>JAXGYC010000001.1:0-2422 GCA_040772485.1 Sedimentisphaerales bacterium
GAAGGCGCGTCGGGACCCAGCGTGTGTCATAGGCGGACCAGTGAACTGGAACCACGCACGGCGTCAATGTCGAATGTGCCCATCGAATTCGTAATTCGCCTCCATGAACTGGCGCTCGTCTGGTCATTTGCCCTTGACTTTTCATCGCCAGGATGTAGCTGTGCCACAACGTCTTTTTCCCAAGGAGTTCAGCGTGCGACACCATGCGGATGCCACCGTTGGTCAGCAGAGTCTGCTCCACCGCCAGGCGCGTCCTTCCGGGGCAGTGGAACGGGGCAGGCGGCCAACCTGGCATCTTTGCGGGCGCGCACCATCACCAAAGGCCGTCCTATGAAGACATCGATTGTGATTCACACCTTGATAGCGGGCGCGCTCGTCTGCGCCGCCCCTCGAGCGGTTGGTCAACCGTGGATGAAGGTCACGCCGCCGCCCGACGTGGACAAGACGTATCCGACGAACCCTGACAATTCATGTTCGCTTGCGACAGCCGCCAACATGTTGGCGGGCGCAGGCTACGGCAACGGCCCGACCATCCAGGCCCGCGCCGAGGACATCTACGGCAATCTGACGGACCATTTCGGCACACTCGGAGGAAGGTGGATTGACACGTGCCTCAACTGGTGGCTCGGGTCCTCGCACAACACGCAGTGTGCTGCCAATGACTACCAGGTGGTGACCGTTCATGGCGGAACCGACTGCACCGTGCCATTGGCCAACCCGGATCTCCCGCGCGATGTCGGGAACGCTCTTCGCCGATGCAGTTATGTGGGGTATGTCATCTGGTGGCCGTTCTGCGACTGCACCCCGTCGCCCTGTTGCAGGGGCGGGCACTCGGTGACCGTCTGGGGCGATCATGGCGAGGCGGGCGCGCTGACAGGCAACCCGGCGACCGTTGTGATTGCCGACTCCGACGCCGACATGGGCGGGGACGTCAGCGCCTACTTCTGGGAGGCGTATCACGATCCGGCCGCCGTCTGCAGATTCGGGGACGGATGGCACATTCCCTATTACAGCGACCGTCTTGACCCCTATGTCATCCAGTGGGTCGAGTTGAGCGCGACGGACAAAACGAACCACTGCAGCAACGGCACGCAGACGGTTGTCCATTCGAAACAGGTGCATCAGAACGACCTCGACGAAAGAGCCGCCTCGGACTTGCACTTCACGGTTGGCAGCGACGTCCCACTGTTGTCGTATCGCGTCCAGGTCGACTTCGCGACAAACACAACGCCCGCGATCGAGGAAATCTGGACTGAAGGGGAACGCCGGGCGATCGATGTGGACGTCGCGTTCGATCTGCCCGTGCCCTACTGCACCTGGGTGACCATCACCGCCACGTTCGTCGAACCGGATTGGAACAGCATCACGTACTCGAATCTGCACTTCACCTTTACGAATGGAGCGCCGGGCGCAGCGCAACCCGCTCTCAAGTGGAAGATCGAGACGCCTCCGCAGCCCGAGCCAGCCTCCAACCAGACGGGAGGATATGTGGTCGGCTCGTTCACGGTCTGGAGCCTGGATGGCGAGCAATTGAGCAACGACCGCATTCAGCACGAGTACGAGTGGGACCAGGACCCCGAGGATCATACCGTCGTGTTTGAGAATCATGCTACCGAGGGCTGCATTGTCCGGAATCTGAAACTTGGACACAGCTACGGATTGCTCGACCAGGGGGATCTGTGGACATTCAACACGTGGATGACCGTCATCGAGAGTGAATACGTGCTCATGCCCGGCGAACCGATCACCTTGGATCTCGATTGGGAAGGGCAGCTCCCGTATCCGCCCGCGCCTGGCCCGTTCCCGAAGGTGACAATGCTCTCGATCCAACGCGGCGCCGCGGGCACTGTCGAAATCTCCTGGAAAGGGCCGGGCACGTTGCAGGAGGCGAGCGGGTTAACCGGGACGTGGGCCGACACGGCATCGCAGCAAAATCCGCAAGCCGTTGTGGCGAGCGGAGAGACCCGGTTCTTTCGCATCCTGGCCCGTTGACGGGTTGCGCGAACACGATGGGATCATCGAGAATCGGCTGTTCTTTTTATGGAGGCATTGGGCCCATGAACCAGAAACGTTCAACGCTCAACGCTCAACGCTCAACGCTCAACCAGGAGAATCGCCGGAAAGCAGAGCCTGCTTACAGTCTGGACGGCCCGGTCTTGATCTCGGCGAGCTCCTTGCGCAGAGCCTCGGCCTGAACGCGTCGTCCGGCCTTTTCGTGGCAGATGGCGAGATTCTCGATGGACTCGAGTGTGCCTGCGTCGCCCGGGGGGAGGTGGAGGCGTTTGAGTGCGAGGGCTTTTTCCTCCAAAGCCACCGCGTCATCGAGCCGATTGGCGACCTGATAGGAGATCGCCAATTCGGTCATGGCGTTGAGAGTGTCCGGGTGTTCCGGGCCGGCGACCTTGCGAAAGAGCCCGAGGCC
>JAXGYC010000002.1:0-1628 GCA_040772485.1 Sedimentisphaerales bacterium
GTCCGGCTCGATACGCCGGTTGGCGGGAAGGAAGCGGGAGCAACCGCTCCATCCAGTCGATGTCCGCTTCCAGAAGAAAGCTGCCGTGGAAGAGCAGGGCGTGTCCGAGCCGCCGTTGGGCGCTGCCCGCGAACTTGCGCGACCCCAGGGCGAGGTCCGTATCCCCGTCAATTCGCACCTCGCCTCCAATCAACGGCTGCAAAGCCTTTGCGATGTGGCCCAGGACGAGTTGGTTGGTCGCCCCGATCGTTTGTCGCCCGGTGCCCCCATCGAGGCGCAGGACCAGCGCGTAATTCAGGCAGCCTGGCATTTGCACCACGGCGCCGCCACCGCTGATCCGACGCAACACCGGGACACCCCATCGCTGGCATGCGGCCGAGTCGGCCTCCGTCAGGAACCGGTTCGAGTACCCGAGAACGACAAAGCGATCCGCCGGTTCCCAGAAGCGCAACACTTCCGGGCCGCCCTGGTTGCAGTCGTCAAGCAGCACCTCGTCACAGGCAAGGTTTTCGGCCGGCGTAGCCAGCGTCTGGTCGAGTTCGTGCATTCGAGACGGCGCTCGGCGGAGGTCCACTCCGGTTTCGTGCCGTGTGCCAGCCGATCGAGTTCGCGCGCACACGATGAAGCGTCCGCCCGAGGGTTAGCACAAGCAGGAATGCGGCACAACGGCACGAAGTGGGGACGGCTCGCCTCCGACGATGGCAGTCACCGAGGATGTTCGCCTCGCTGGACGCGCCCTCCCCCGGGTTGGTAGAGTGCGGCGCGATGGCTGTGCAACCCGATCCGGACGCTGCGTTGATGCTGCGCGTGAAGCGCGGCGATCGGGAGGCTTTCGAACAGCTTGTCGAGAAGCACAAACAGTCCGTGCTGAATCTGGTCTACCGCACCTTGCCCGATCCCACGGAGGCCGAGGATCTCGCCCAAAACGTGTTCATCCAGGTCTATCGATCCGCTCATCGCTATCGGGCATCCGCGCGATTCACCACCTGGCTCTACACCATCGCCCGCAACCTGAGCTTGAACGAAATCCGCCGCCGGACCCGGCATCCGACCGAGTCGCTCGATCAGTCGCATCCGGACCGCTCTGACGAGCCGCGGCGTCAGTTTGCCGATGACCGTCACGGCAGACCCGACGAGTCGTGTCTGCACGAGGAGTTGACCGTCAAGCTCGAAGCGGCCTTGCGCGATCTCCCCGAAAACCAGCGGATCGCCATCCTCCTCTGCCGTGATCAGCAACTCTCTTACGAGGAGATTGCCGAAGTGCTCAATTGCTCCCTGTCCGCCACGAAATCGCTCATCCATCGCGGACGCGAAACGCTCAAGCAGCGTCTCAAGGAGTACCTGCGCTCCGGCGCCTGGGAGGAGTCTCCCTGAACTGGGGACCAACTAGCCCGCATGTTTCACCCCGTCTGTGCACAGGGTGGTGGGATTTCGCGAGAGGACTGCTTTGCTGGCGCGCATGAGTGCACATTCCGATGACATCGGCTCCGCGTTCTTCAGAAGTTGGTGAGCAATGCGCGCCAGGACGCGGAAGTTCTCGACAACGCGAAGCGTCTGGATTGCGGTGCTTCAGCACCGCTTTGCGTGGGACGTGGCCGATCATCGTCTCCGAAGGGCAGGGTAAACCG
>JAXGYC010000003.1:0-2480 GCA_040772485.1 Sedimentisphaerales bacterium
TCGGTGCTTGCAGGCCATCGAGGCCGCCAGCGAGCCGGACAAGGCGGTTCTACAAAGCGTCTGGAATTCGTCCGAAATCCAACTTGCTCTCAGCGGCGACACCTGGACGGTCGAGAAGTTTCTACGCACCTGGGGCGACGATCAGCCGCCGGCGCTGCGAGTCGTCGGCTGACGCACCGATCCGCGGCCGGACATAGGGCAGGGTGACACCTGCCCTTTTTCGTTTCTTGTTCTGCAAGCTGTCTTGCAACAAAGCGCGCCCCGTCTGGCATCGCGGATATTTCCGCAAGTCGGTACGCACGTTTTTACTCTCTTGCGGAGGGGCGAATAAATGGCAACGCATGTATCGGTGGGGGACATCTGCCGGTTGACCGGGAAACGGGACTGGACGATCAGACGGGCCGTGGATCGGATGGAGCCGCCCGTCGAAAAACTGGCTCGCGTACGCGCCATCCCTGTGTGTCGGGTGCCCGAAGTGCTGCGGCTGAGTGAACCACGGAAGCCGGGACGGAAGAGGAAGACGCCGCCGGCGACCACGGAGGTCGCGTCCAATGGCGAGTGACACCCGCGCCTATCTGACGCCGCCCGAGGTCGCCCGGCTGATCCGTGTCCGCGAATCGAAAGTCATCTCGTGGATTCGCGCGGGCCGGCTGCCAGCGATCAACGTGTCCGAGGGTACGCGGCCGAAGTATCGAATCAAGCCCGATGACCTGGAGACGTTTCTTGCGTCGCGGGCCGTGGCACCGATCAGCAGGCCGGCGAGACGTGAGCGGCTATCGGTTCCGAGGTACGTCTGAGAACAAAAAGCCCCGCGCGGCTGGGGCCGTTCGCGGGGCAAGGAAAGGTCGACGCATGAATCATACAGCAACAAGCGATCTGACGCAATCGGTTCTGGACGCCGCCATCGAGTACATCGGCCGCGGCTGGGCATGCATCGACATCCCGCACCGCCAGAAAGCACCGATCCGGGACGGCTGGCAGAAATCCCGCATGAATAATCTGCTGGCCCAGACGCTATTCAACGGCACGCCCAAGAACATCGGCGTGCTGTTGGGCGAGCCATCCGGCTGGCTGGTTGACATCGACTTGGATCACGAACATGCCATCGTGGAGGCTGAGAATTTCCTGCCGGCGACGGGCTGTATCTTCGGCCGGGCTGGCAAGCCCCGCAGTCATTGGCTCTACCGCACGTCCGCACCGATCCGAACGCACAAGCGGCAGACGCCGGACAAGCCACCGGACAAGAAGAAAATGATCGTTGAGCTACGTGCCAGCGGCTTGCAGACGGTTTTTCCGCCGAGCGTACATCCCAGCGGCGAACGGATCGAGTGGCACGCCAACGGTGAGCCGCTACTGATCGAGCCGGGCGAGCTGCGGCTGTGCGTCGATAGGCTGGCAGACGCAGTTCTGAGTCATCTGGGCATCGACGCCGCCACGACGGCCGCCACGACGGCCGCCACGACGGCCGCCAGCACGGCCGCCAGCACGATCAGCAAGCCGGGACCATTGGACGTGGCGGAACGTGCCAGGAGGTACTTGTCGCAAATGCCGGGCGCGGTGAGTGGGCAGGGTGGACACAATCAGACCTACCGCGCCGCCTGTGCGCTCGTGCTTGGATTTGCTCTCACACCCGATCAGGCGCTACCGATCCTAGCCGAGTGGAACACGATCTGCGAACCGCCCTGGTCCGAGGCCGAACTACGGCACAAGCTGGCCAGTGCCAACGCGGAAGGCGGGCCCCGGGGGCACCTGCTGGAAAACCGCTACACCGGGCCGGAAATCGTCTTCCAGCGATCGCAGCCAAGCGTCTATCAGAAAGACATCGACTTGCTGCCGTCGCACCTGGTCACCAACGGCGTGGAGGTCGAGACCACGGAACGCAACGAGAAGACAGGGGAGCCGAAGACCGCAATCGTGCCTCTGACGATGACCGAATTCTTGGATCGCCACCGCACCCTGACCGGCGACTGGCCGCGCCGAGTTGGCGCGAGTCTTTTCGTTCACGATCAGGCGCACGGCGTGGGCTGGCTGGAGAAGCCCGCATCGTTATTCGGATGGCTGGCGCGGACTGTCGGCAAGATCAAGTGGCACGCGGGGCCGGCGATGGTCAAGCAGGGTGAGGTCTTTGCGGAGCTGCAGCGCACGGCGCAGCGCTGCGAATCGGTCGAGAGTCTACCGCACGAACCGCCGATGGAAGGGCACTATTACGCTTGCCAGGAGATCGAGCCCGGCGACGGATCGGCGCTACGCTGGTTACTGAGTCGATTCAATCCGGCGACCGCGATTGACGGAGATCTGATTCTATCCGCGTTCCTGACGCCGCTATGGGGCGGTCCGCCCGGTTGCAGGCCGTGTTACGTCATTACGTCGGATGACGGCCGCGGGGCCGGCAAATCGACATTGGCCGAACTCGTGGGCGCAGTCTTTGACGGTGTGCTCCAGTTCTCGCACCTGGAAGACATAGCGACGATCAAAACCCG
>JAXGYC010000004.1:0-2002 GCA_040772485.1 Sedimentisphaerales bacterium
TGGCCTGAGCGCTTGCCAGATGGCCGAAGCGTTCTATGCGCAGCGCCTGGGCAAAGCCTCGTACCGAGGCTGTACGCTCTACAGCGACTTCCGTGACGTCCTGGCCCGCGACGATATCGACGCCGTCTGGGGAACCGTTCCCGACCATTGGCACGGCTGCTTGTATAGCCGGGTGATCGAATCGGGCAAGGACATCTACGGTGAAAAGCCCTTGTCGCGGTGGATCGCGCAAGGCGTCAAACTGAAGAAATTGGTTCGCCAATACGGGACCATCTTCCAGGTCGGTTTGCAACAACGAAGCGATCCGAAGTTCCGCCTGGCCTGCAACCTGGCGCGAAACGGCTACCTGGGCAAAATCTCCGAAGTGCAAGTCGCCGTCCCCGGCGGTACGGTCATTCCCGCCGTGCCGCCCTGCGATCCGCCTGAGGGATTCGACTGGGACATGTGGACCGGTCCGGCACCCATGTTTCCCTTCGACCCGCGACGCGTGGAATGGCTGGGCCTGTACATGATCTCGCATTACTGCGCGGGATTTATCACCAATTGGGGCGTCCATCATCTGGATATCGCCGGCTGGGGCGTGCCGGAGATCTTCGAAAGACCCTTCCAGGTCTCTGGACGCGGCATCCTGCCGGACCGCGGAATGGCCGACACGTGGATCTCCTGGCGAATGCAGATGCAATACGAAAGCGGGCTGGTGATGAATTTCTGCAATACGGGCAATCCCTATGAGCAGGGTTGCCGATTCATCGGCGATCAGGGTTGGGTTCACGTCAATCGCGCGGGGATCAAGGCCAGCGATCCCAAGCTGCTGCAAATCACCTTGAAAGACGCGGATACTCACCTGCACGTCAGCCCGTCCTGGGGCGATCCCTACACGGCCCATACGGCCGACTTCTTCCGCTCCGTGCGCACGCGAAAGGCGCCGGTGTGCCCGCTCGAACAGGGGCATTACGCGACGACGCTCGGCAACGTGTCCGATATCTGTCTGCGCCTGGGGCGAACACTGAAATGGGACCCGC
Source organism: Sedimentisphaerales bacterium (assembly GCA_040772485.1). GTDB lineage: Bacteria > Planctomycetota > Phycisphaerae > Sedimentisphaerales > Anaerobacaceae > Anaerobaca. The sequence goes on from JAXGYC010000004.1 coordinate 1,023, forward strand.
AAAATGACTGCTTCATCGGCGACGACCAAGCCAATTCGATGCTCAGCCGGGCCGAGAGAAGCCCGTGGACCATGTAGGAGTTCAGAAGAAGCGGCGATCAACAGGCCCTCTCAAAAGCAAAACTTTAACGGATTCATTGCCATGAAACGTGCATGTCTGCTGTACGGATTCCTCTTGGTGGTTCCTATGCCTGTGTTGGCGGATGATTGGGCGACAACAGGCAAAGGGGGCAGCGGAGGCAATCTTTCCGCCGCGCAAGTTGAAGCTGCCTGGACTGAAATGGCCCAGTATGAAGCAGGCCAGGACCAGAAAGCCCTGCTGGCCATGAACTGGGTCGTCATCAACGCCATGAACGACGCGAAGGAGCGTGCGGCAACCGCGGCCCGCCTGGCCAAGGTACTGCAGGCGCCGGCCACGACCTCCGCCGCCCGGCAGTTCATCTGCGCCCAACTGTTTTGGATCGGGACCGCGGCCGAGGCGCCTGCGGTCGCTCCCCTGCTTCTCGATCCGGCCACCACCGACACGGCGCGACTATTCCTGGAGAGAGTGAAGTCAGAAGCTGCCATCGCCGCGCTGCGGCAAGCGTTGGACAAACTGGAGGGCCGCCCTCTGATCGGCGTCATCAACTCGCTGTCGCTCATTCAGGACGCGGCTTCCGTCGATAAGATGATCGCCTTGACCAAGAGCCAGGACGCGGCGGTTGCCTTGGCCGCTTGGCGGGCCCTGGGCAACGTTGGCAACGAGGCGGCGGCCGACTTTTTGATCGCTGGTTTGCAGAAGGCCGACAAGCCCTCCGCGCCGATGGAATCCGCCGCCGTGCGCACCGCCATTCTGTTGGGCTCGGCGGGCCAGCGCGACAAGTCGCTGGAAATCTACCGCCTTCTGGCCGATGGCAGGCGTTCCCTGGGCGCGCGTCAAGCAGGTTTTAACGCTCTGTTCGCCACCGCTCCGGCCGAGCAGAAGGTCGCTTTGATTGCCCA
>JAXGYC010000005.1:0-2052 GCA_040772485.1 Sedimentisphaerales bacterium
TAATCATCGGCCATTGAGGCAGCCATTCTCACCCCCTTGTCGGCAGGCGGCCGTTGCGTCTGGCGCATCAGCGCATGCTTCATGCGGTAGCTTTCGCCGTCGAAGATCAGGAGATGGCCATGGTGCACCAGGCGGTCAATCATGGCAGCGGCCATCTGCTCATCAGTAAAGATCGAACCCCATTTGGAGAACTCGAGGTTGGTGGTCAGGATGAGGCTCTTCTGCTCGTAGCTGTCGGCGACGACGCGGAACAGAAGCTGCGAGCCTTCCTTGTCGACCGGGACATAGCCCCATTCATCGAGGATCAGCAGGTCCAGGTTCAGAAGGTCGCGCACGAGTTTTTCCAGCGTGCCGTCCTTAAAGGCCTCGCCCAGCTTCAGGACCAGGGCTGTGACCGAATAGAAGCGGACCCGGAGCCCCATCTCGCATGCTTTCAAGCCCAGGGCGATCGCCAGGTGGGTTTTTCCAGTGCCGACCGGGCCGTAAAGCACCAGGTTCTTCTGCTCCGAAATAAACCCAGCCGTCAAAAGCTCGTCCCTGGAAAGCGTCGGCGGGAAGCGCACGTTGGTGAAGTCGTAGTCGGAAAAACCCTTGAGCGTCGGAAAGCCAGCGCGGTTCAGGAGCCTGGCGATCCGATTCTTTTCGCGTTGCTGAAGCTCCTGCTCGAGGACCCTGAGCAAAAACTCCTCCTGCTTGGGGGTGGCCTCGTCCTCGCACAGGCGCAGGACGTTCTTCGAGAGGTAAAGCGTCTTGCAGCAGGCGGCGATGGCGCCCCGGGCATCGTCACGTGTCCTTTGCGTCATGAGCATGCTCCGTCTCCCTTCAACAACCGGTCATAGACTCTAAGGTCCGGGCCCTTCTCCGGCGCCCGCATCAGGCCGTAGCCGCGAATCCGGGCCGCCAGCACCGCCGTGTCCGACAGCCGCGTGCGGTCCAGGCGCAAGCCCTCTTCGAGCGCAGCGACCGCCGTCTCAAAATCGTAGGTTTGGCTCAGCTGCTCGAGCGCCCGAAGCGACTGGCGCAACGCTTCTTTCGGCTGCGCATCCAACGCCTGGCGCAATGGGTCCGGCAGTTTTTCCCGGATGCCGCTGTTTCTCCAGGCGCCGACATTTTTGAGAAGTGTCGCCAGCGTCGTGCGGTAGTCGGTCGTGTCGGTGCGTTCGGCGCCGAACATCCGGTCATAGACCGTCAGGACCGACAGGTCGTCCGCTAGGATCTCGACCGTGTGCGCCCGAAGCCCCACCATGACCTTTTTGCCGCCATACTCGGGGCAGGTGGCATAGCGGTGGCGCTCGTCGAGGCAGACCTTGCCGTAGTTGTCGGCATGGACGGTCTCGTAGCGGCAGACGTTGAACGGGTGCGACGGCAGCGGCCTTAACGCCTGCCGGTCTTCCTTGAACAACTCCTTGATCGGCAAGAGCTTCTTGTAGTGCGGTTCCTCCGACTTATCCTGATGCCGATCTAGAAGTTGTTGGTTGAAAACTTCGATGTCGTCATAGGCAAGCGGCGGCACGAACAGGTTCCGGCGCGTGAAGCCGACCTTGTTTTCCACATTGCCCTTCTCGTGGCCGGCGTTCGGGTTGCAGAACCGGAGCAGAAATCCGTAGTGGGCCCGAAACTGCCCGAACAGTTTCGCCTCGCGGATTATTTCCCCAACCCGTCGCCCGACGCCGGTGGCGTTGTCGAATACCAAAATCCCCGGTACGCCGCCGATGTAGGCAAAAATATCCTTCAGTCCCTGGCAGACGCACTCGGCCGTCTCGCCGCCGAACACCTGCGTGAAGCTGTCATTGCTGTAGGGAAACGACACCGTCAGATACTTCTTCCGCACCATCGCCTGGCGCTCGACAAAGTCCGCCTCGCCAAAGTCGACCTGCGCCTCGCCGGGATGCCAGACCAGTTCCTGGAACGCCTTGCCCGCTTTCAGGGCATCGTTCTTCTCGCGCACGTAGCGCCCCACGGTCGGGTAGGAGCAGTCGAATTCGGGATGGCGTTCCCTGAGCCGGTCGTAGACGCGCTTGGCCGTATGGCGCTGCTTGTGCCAACGTGTCT
>JAXGYC010000006.1:0-1596 GCA_040772485.1 Sedimentisphaerales bacterium
TCACCATTGACTGGCTCTCAGGCCCACCCTTCCAGATGACAATGTGCGAGTTTCGTCAGATGCTCCGAGATGCCGAGGGGACGCGGCACTACCCCGGAATGCCCATCGATGGCCATTTGCAGACTGACCGAGGAGAGACTGAACAGCCATGACGACGGAATCTGACAGAAACCGACAGAACGACGGCGAACCCAAACTGACCGCCCGGCAAACGAGGTTCCTGCCGGTGCTGCTGGCCAGCCCGACGTATACCGCCGCCTGCAAGAAGGGCAAGGTCAGCCGGGACACGCTCTACATGTGGTTGAAGGACCCTGCCTTCCGGGCCGAACTCGACCGGCGGAGGAGCGAACTGGCCGCCCAAGGGTTCGCCCTGCTCTCGCAAAGCGTTACCAAGGCCGTAGAAACGCTGGTGGGCCTCCTGGACACCGAGGACGGTCGATTGAAGCGCCTGGCCGCCCGCGATATCCTCGACCAGCACACCAAGTTCAAGGAACTTGACGAGTTGACCGAGCGGATCGAGCACATCGAGCAGCGGCTGCAATCACAGCCGTGAGACTTGAGTGAAGGTCACCGCCAGACAAATCAGGGAGTCCTACAACTGACCGCCGAACTTCGATATCCTGCGAGTCATGGCGATGATGGCTTCCGGTTCGTAGTACGAGTACCTCGTGCAGCGAAAAAGAGGGAACGCACCGATGAAACCCAGGAGGAAGCCGATGCCCGCAATCCCGAATAGAACATACTGGGCCACTCTGTGGAGCACCGTCCCCCCCTGGACAATCCAGCCAGCGCACTAGCAGATCAGGCAGATGCACCCCACGCAGAAGAAGAAACAAAGTTGACTACCCCAAGCAATGACCGATCCGTGTCCGAGAGCGAAGGCAAACCATACCAGAAATAGTGTTGGAATGAGACGCTGATACATCCCCGCCCACGATCCTCCTGATACGAACCCGTATTCACCTGACGGGGTAGGCTTGATGGCGTTTCCGACAACCTCCATGTCGCCGATTTCCACATAGCCCGCGGACCAATACGGAAAACGGGATTCCGGCAGGTTAAACAGACTGTCCAGAAACCCGAGGCTCACAAAGAACAAGACCCACATGGACAGGACACCGATCCGTCCAGAGGGGTGGGGTTCGTACAGGACGAGTGTCCTCTCCGGCCCAGCAGAGTCTTGATTACCCATCACATTACTCCTCGATCAATGTCGCCATCAGGGGCGGAATCTGCTGCCGCCACTCCAACCGCTCCTGTAGGTCCGTGCGATGGCTGGCGAGCCACGAGAGTACCTGGGCAAGGTCAAAGGCATTTTGGGCCTTCTCCGGGCAGCCGGGGACACGCTCGGCCCTTCTCGTTTCGATAGTCGTGGGACGCCGGCCCTTGTACTTGCCGACAATCTCCACGTCGTGGCCGCTACAAGCGATGTGGTAGGCCCTTGCGGCGGCCTTGAAGCCCCACGTCTTCTTGACCTCGCCGTTTACCCAAGGGACGAGGGCGGCCAGATCGATCTTCCTGCTTCGCCAACACGCGAGGTTCTCCGCATCTTGCTCGGCATCGGCCAGGCCATCACGAAGCACGAAGCCGATGTCG
>JAXGYC010000007.1:0-1174732 GCA_040772485.1 Sedimentisphaerales bacterium
CCCGGTCCCGATACGTGGGGTTGGGAGTTGAAGGACCACGCGGTTCGGTATGTGGCGCTGCCGGTGGCCATGCAGTTTCTGGGCGTCACGGTCGAATTGCACCGGCTCATTGACGAGTTGGTGCGGACGGCGGCCCAGCCGTATGTGTTCCTGGAGTCGCGTTACTATCAGCGCAACGTCGGCAAGACATGGGTGCCGGATCCGACCGGGAACTTTCAGCGGATGTTCCGCACGCTGCAACGTCGGGCAAGGATCGAGCCACCGCACGCTGCAACGTCGGGCAAGGATCGAGCCACCGCGTAGGTTTCACGAACTGCGGGCGGCGTTTGCCACGGCGATGATCCCCACGGTGGGATTGAGCCGGACGGCCGATGCGCTCGGGCATTCGACTACGCAACTGACACGCAAGTACGATCGTCATTCAGAGATGCTCTTGCTGGCGGATGTGGGCTCGGCAGCCCAGAAATGTTATAAGTCCTTAGTCCCATAAGATATGTTATGTTTCATTCGGGTATGCGGGCTGGGTCAACGGCAAATGGACTCTGGCCGCCGTTTTCGCGGCCTCCAGGCGGCTTTTCATGTAGCTGCCGCCGTGGCGTGGGCCGCCGTCTGGCAGAGGTTTTCCCACATCAGGCCCACCGTGTCGGCCAAACCGAGATTCTGAAGGACGATCGAGATGTTCGTGGTCGAATCGAGATCCGGGGTGACACTGGCCTCGAGATGGTGCTGGAGGTTGATGATCGACGAGGCGAACTTGATCCGGTTGCAGTACAGCAGACCTGTGCGGTAATACAGCTCGAGTGTGGCCCGGTCATACGACGGCGGAGGTGTAATGTGGTCCATCGCTTCGCTGTCGCGTCCAGCCTCCAGAAGGCACAGGGCCAGCTTGGTTCGAGCCCGGGTGAAGGTCGGGTTGATCTGGAGGGCGGTGTCGAAGGACTCGAGGGCCTGGGCGGGCTGGCCGGCATTGACCTGGAGCAGCCCGAGGCGGTAGTAGAGATCGGGGTTCTGCGGGAACCTGGCGAGATGCCGGTGATGAGCGTCAAAGATGGCCTGGTCGAGGGTGAATCCGTCCTCGGGCGCCGGAATCAGATTGGCTTCGAGGGCGGCTTTAAGCACGAGTTTGGCCGTTTCCGCATAGAGAAAGGCGCTGTTCGGCTGGATCGCGGCAGCCAGGGTCAGCGTATGGCGTGCCTCGCTTTCCTGGGCGGCGAGCTTCTGCGCGGCCGCCAGCCCGACATAGGCTTCGACGATCTTGTCGTTGATCTCAATCGCCCGGTTGAACTGCTGGGCAGCCAACTGTTCGGCGTGCATCTTGAGGTAGTTGGTGCCGAGTTTGATGGTCGCTTCGAGGTAGTCGGGGCAGAGCCGGATCGCATGCTGGTACTGGGCGATTGCGTCCGTCGTGGCGCCCATAGCGGCAATGATGTCGGCGCGCATGGCCACCAGATCGGCACGCTCCGGCTGATCGGCCAGGAGAAGATCGACCGCATCGAGAGCCTCTTCGAAGTTCCCCTCCATGACCATGCGATCGATTGCATCGTCTCGGGCCACGAAGTTGTCGGGATGGATAAGGATGGCGGTGTTGAAGGTTTCCACAGCCTTGGCCGACTGGCCGGTAGCGAGATAGAGGTATCCCAGGATGACCAGGGTCGAGATGTCATCCGGGTAATGGTGCCGCAGAGGCTCATACTCGGCGATCGCGTCGTCCAGGCGGCCCTCTTTGAAGTAGATCGCCCCGAGCCGTTGCGCAGGCAATTGCAGGTATCCCTTGAACTTCAGGCAGTCCTGATAGAACTCGATGGCTTCGGCCTGATGGCCCAGCCGTTCGTGGCAGTGTCCCAGGGCGTAGAGCGCCAGCGTGTTGTTGGGCTGACGCACGTAGACGGACTGCAATTCCCCGGTGGCCTCGACCAGGTTGTTGGCCCGCAGCGACAGGCTGGCCGCCGCCATCCGGCCCAGCGTGCAGGCAGGATGCTCGAAAAGATAGAGCCGCAGTTGCTCCTGCGCCGCATCGTACTTGCTGTCGCTCATGAGGTCGATCACGTGGCTGAGATGACGCTCCTGAAGCGAGACCGGCTCGTCGCGGTTCTGGCGGCGTTCATCCAGCCAGTGCCAGATCAAGTCGGACGTGTCAACAACTATCGCCCTGCCGAAAATCTCAAGCAATCCACTCATCCCTCACTCCCAAAAGCACCGGGGACGTCAATAACGATTCTGCGGAGATATCGTCCAATTTCGCAGGGCGGTTAACCTGCCTGGATGCCGTGTGGGAGGTGGACGCGACTGTGCGGCGCGTCCGTCAGGGCGGTTGTGCACCCTGTAGCGATTGTTGCGATTCTGAAGGGGCCGTTATCAGACCCTTAACGGGCCGACGAGAGACCGTAGACGGCGCACCCAAGGCGCCAAGGGCCCTGCCGGCCATACCATGACCCGGCTGCCGGCAGAACACCTACGACGTCTGGGCGTGCTTCTCCACCTCGCTGAGATACGCCACTGTGCGTTGGAGCGTATCGCTGAGGTGCTTGAGTCGGAGCATGGTCTTGACTCGCGTCAGCAGCTCGAGGCGGTTGACGGGCTTGCTGACGAAGTCGTCGGTCCCGGAGTCGATGCCGCGTTCGATATCTCCGAATTCGTTGAGCGCCGTGACCATGATCACCGGGATGTCGTTGGTGGCCGGGTCTTTCTTCAGCCGACGGCAGACCTCGAATCCGCTCATCTTGGGCATCATCACGTCCAGGAGAACCAGGTCGGGCTTGGTCCTGGCGACCAGATCCAGGGCTTCGACGCCGTCGCGGGCGGCAACGGTCCGGCACTCGACGTCTTCGAGATACGCCTGGATCAGTTCAAGATTCTGTGCGTTGTCATCTACCACGAGGATGACGGGCAGCCTCTCGGGCGGCGACGGGCGTTTTTGGTGACTCATGAGCCAAGCTCCCGATATCAATGCTGGAGGCGGCCCAAACGCACGGGCCGGTTCGAGATCAACAATGTCACATCGCTTTCGGCGGATTCACCATGTCAGGTCCGAGCGCTCCTCGATGAACTGACGCACCTCCGGGCGGATATAGATGCTCTCGATATCGAGCACCTTTCTCACCGCGGCGGCACAGAGAGCCGCCGATTCGCCCGATCCGGCCTCGGTGTCCAGGAAGAACACGTTCTGGCCTCGGACAGCGCACAAGCCTCCGCCGTTGCCCCCCAGGGGCTCACGGCGGATCGTGACGCCCCCGCCGGCCAGAAGGGCCAGAAGCTCGTCCAGAATCCTCTGCTCGTTCATGGCGGCCGTCCCCTGGACGCGGTCGCCCGCAAGACGCCGGCGACCGGCCGGGCCGTTTGCGAAAAAAACCGCACCCAGGCCGATCCAGATGCTTGTAAGACAACGACTTCCAATACATAATACAGAGCGTACGGATACGACGGATCGCATTGTACAGAAGGAGTCGGCTGTTGGCAAGCATCATCGACAAACGCCTCGCCCTGCACCAGCGTCTGGCCAAGAAGGAACAGGAATACAACGCCCTGAAATCACAGAACGTGCAGCTTCAGGCCCTGGCCAATCTCGGTTCGGCCACCAGTATGATCGCGCATGAGATCAACAATCTGCTGACGCCGTTGGCCAACTACGCGGCGCTGGCCGCGAAAAACCCCCACGACGCTGATCTGGTGGCCAAGGTGCTCGACAAGACCGTGCGCAACTGCCAGCGTGCCTCCAGAATCATGATCAGCATGCTGGCAATGGCCAATGGACAGACCCAGGAGAAGCACCGCGTGGCGTTGCGCGCCCTTGTGGACGACGTGTTCACATGCCTTTGTAGGGACTTCAACAAGGACGGCATCACCGTTCAGATGGACGTGCCCGAGACGGTAGAGATCGTGTGCGTGCCCGTTCAGATTCAGCAGGTGTTCATGAATCTGATCCTGAACGCGCGGGATGCCATGCTTCCGGGAGGCGGTCACCTGACGATCTCTGCGGCCGAGAACGGTGTGCAGGTGGACATCGCGGTGACGGACACCGGCCGGGGCATCGCGTCAGAAGACCTCGAAAATGTCTTCGAGCCCTTCTATACGACCAAGGCCGGACAGGAGGGCCCTGCCACATATTCGGGCTCCGGGGTGGGTCTGGCGTTCTGCCGGCGAGTCGTGCATGCGCACGGAGGAGAAATTTCAGCGGAATCCTGTCCCGGCCGAGGAACCACGTTCCGCGTCTGCCTGCCCAAATCATCGTCCTGACGACAATGATTGCCACCGTCTACCAGAACGTCGGTCACGTTATCGCGATGCTGGTTCTGCTGGCCGGATCGGCTTTCTTTTCCGGGTCCGAGACGACTCTGTTCAATCTCACCCGACGCCAGATCAAGCAGATCACGAATTCCACGCGTCGCGTCCACAGGCTTCTGGTGCGCCTGCTGAACCGCCCCGGACAACTGCTCACCTGCCTGCTGCTGGGCAATATCACGGTCAACGTCCTGTTCTTCGCCGTTTCGAGCGTCCTGATGCTGCGCATCAAGGCGCAGTGGGGTCTGACGGCCGCGGCATCTCTGGCTGTCGTGACCTTCCTGGCGTTGGTGCTTCTCGGCGAGATCCTTCCAAAATCGCTGGCGTACGCGAATTCCTGGAGATTGGCGGGCGTGGTTGCCCTGCCCGTGTTTGTGTGTGTCCAGGTGTTGGGACCTCTGGCGTCGGTGGCGCGTGTTCTGCTGCTGGAGCCGATCCTGCGAATCCTGCTCGGGTATCGGCGTCACAGCAAGGCGATCACCCTGACGGAGTTCCGCTCGCTGATCGGTCTGAGCCGGCAACGGGGGCTGATCAGCGAGGACGAGAACCGGCTGCTGGCGGAGGTGATCGAACTGGGCTTCCTCAAGGTCCGGCACGTCATGCGGGCACGTGTGGACATGGTCGCCTGCGACGTCTCCGAGCCGCCTTCCCAGGTGCGGCAACGCATGCAAGCGCATCGCCTTACGAAGATCCCTGTCTACGTCAAGGATGTGGATCGGGTGGTCGGCATGGTCCACCTGCGGCAGTTGCTTCTGCGGCCCGACACCTCCGTGGATCGGCTGGTCCAGCCGGTCGCCTTTGTGCCCGAGCAGAAGACGGTCGAATCCCTGTTGGAGCATTTTCGCAAGACCGAGACGGACATGGCGGTCGTCGTGGATGAATACGGCGGCATTGCCGGTTCGGTGCGTCTGGAGGATATCGCCGCAGAACTCTTCGGCCGCGCTGACCTCGATGGCGAGGGCGAACCCATCGAGCCGCTTGGACCCTTTGCGTATCGCCTCGCGGGCAGTCTGCCGATTCATGAGTGGGCTGACGATCTCGGCCTCGATCTCAGTGAAACCCGGCTGGCGACGATAGGCGGACTGGTGACCGCCCTTCTGGGCAAGATTCCCAAACCGGGCGATGCCGCCTGCCTGAACAACCTGCGGTTCACCATCGAACGCGTCCGAAAACATCGCATTGAGACGGTGATCCTGTCCCTGGAGCCCATTACCGATGGCCGGTAGCGTCGCTATCCTTGTCCTGGCCCTATGTGCCGCCGTGCTCTCGGCGGTGTACTCAGGATTGGAGACGGGCATGTACCGCCTCAGCCGGCTGCGCGTCCGTCTGGGGGCCGAAAAAGGCCACTGGCGGCCGAAGATCCTTAGCGAGATTCTGCCCGACGGCGCCGGCCTGTTGCTCTCGCTTCTGGTGGCCAACAACCTGGCCAACTACGTGACAACCAGTTGCGTAACCTACCTGCTGTTGGGGGCCGTAGCATCAGCGCATGCGGCCGAGCTTCTGGCGGCGATGGTGACCGCCCCCCTGCTGTTTGTCTTCGCCGAGTCCACCCCGAAGAGTGTCTTCCTGTACCGCGCCGACGTTCTCATGCCGTTCTTTGCCCCGATGCTGCTGGTCACCCATCGCCTTCTGACCTGGTGCGGCGCCGTCCCCCTGCTCAGGGGACTCTCGCACTTGTTCGGCTACACGATTCGATCATCAGTGCCGTCCAAGACGATGATCGCATCCGCCCAGCGTCACCAGGTCAGAGCCATCCTGCGCGACACGCAGGAGGAGGGTCTGCTGAGTCCTATCCAGACGGATATCGTCGATCGCATCGTCAACATCCCGAGCCTGCGGTTGAGCGCCGTCATGGTTCCGCTGAACGAGGTACAGTCGGTGAGCGTCGGATCCGGCCGGACGGTTCTGCTGAACAAGCTCAGGCGGTATCCCTGGACACGGCTGATCGTATGGCAGGATGCACCCATGCATGTCATTGGTTTCGTCAACGTGTATGATGTGCTGAACGAAGAGGAAACCTTTGACGACCTGTCGCAGTTCGTGATGCCGCTGCGTCAGATGGACAGCCGAACGGCGGTGATTGATGCCATCGACGTGATGCGGCGGGACGATCTGGAGATCGTGCTGGTGACGCGAAGTCGACGAGGCAGCCACGACGTTCCCGTCGGGATCGTCACCATGAAGGACCTCGTGGAAGAACTCCTGGGCGAACTGGCGGAATGGTGAGATGATACCTGCGTCGAAGTCGCGACCGTTCGGTTTCTACACGGCGGAACGCTTGGCAGCGGTCGGCAGGATGCTGATTCTTCTTGTGCTGCTCGCGGCGATCCTGGCCACCAGCATGACCAAGCAGCCGGTCAGCCGCGATGAGCACATGTACTGCACGGCGGCAGTTCTGCTCGCGCGCGGCCAGGCGATCTACCGTGATTTCACCTATCCGGCGCAACTGCCGTACCATCCGCTGCTGCTCGGCGCCCTCTACCGGGCGCTCCACACAGACCACTATCTCCTGGTTGGGCGGCTGCTGTCCGCCTTCGGCGACATGGCGGTGGTCGTGTTGATCCTGACGATCTACCGCCGTGCGTTCGACAACCATCGGCTGGCGGGGCAATGGCTCGGGCTGGCGGGGGCGGTCTTGTATGTGTTCAATCCGCTGGTGGACTACGCCGCCGGCTACGCCTGGAACCACGACGTGGTTATTGCCTGCGTGGTCCTGTCTTTCTGGGTGTTTGCGAGAACCGGTTTTCGGCCGGCGCCCCCATTCTGGCGAATCGCTGCGATGGGAGCGCTGCTGACGTTCGCCACCTGTATGAGAGTGACCACGGCCCTGGTGGCCGCCGTGTTTCTGGTTGCGGTGCTCGCAGCAGTCGGAGGATCTGTCTCCAATCGTATCCGCACCGCCCTGCCGTTTGCAGTCGCGAGCCTTCTGGTTCTGGCATGGCCTCTCTGGATCGTCATGCAGGCGCCGAAAGCTGCCTGGCTGAATCTGGTTGAGATTCCGGCTCTCTACGGGCGATGGCTGCATGAGGTCGGCCTGGTGTTCAACAAGGCCGAGTTGACCATTGACTGCCTCAAGACGCCCGGCTATCAGGCCCTGCTGGTTGTGACGATGTACTTGATGGCTGTAGCTGTCAGACGTCGCGCGTCCCTTTGCGACGCCTCGCGGCGGAATCTTCTTCTGGCCGGCGGGGTCGTGGTGTGCTTCTGTCTGATTGCCTTCATTCCTCCGACGATGTGGCATCAGTACTGGGCGGTGCCGGTGCCGTTCCTGGTCATCGCCTGCGCCTACCCGATGGCGGCCTTGCGTCAGGCCGCACAGAAGCCCGACGGCAGACGGTCGTTCCGTATCGCTTGCGCCGTTACGTTCTCCTGTGCGACCTTGGCAATCCTGACCAATCTCACCGTTCTGCGTCGGCTGCCCGCCGTCATCGTGCCGGAATACTGGACCCCTGTGATGCTGCACAGAACCGCTGTGGATATCGCCGGCCGCGTGGGCGGGCCGAAGCTCGTCCTGACGCTCGGACCGCTCTACGCGCTCGAGGGTGGAAGCGACATCTATCCCGAGCTGGCCAGCGGCTCGATCGTCTATCGCGCCGCCGACGCGATGTCGGCAGAAGACCGCGCGATCACACATACGGTCGGACCGGCGACACTCAAAGACCTTCTGAACAGGAAATCTCCCTCGGCGGCAATTCTCGGCGTGGAACCCTCGTATCTGTCGTTTCTTGAAGAGCCCCTGCTCCAGGCACTCGATCCTGCATGGCCTCGCCACAGCCGGGAAGACGGGCTCCAGGTGTACGTTCGCCCCTGATGGGATTGCGGCTCACTTCTTGCGACGGTACTCGTCCATGATGGCTTGGGCGATGGCGTTGATCGCATCGCGACTGAGACTCGACCGATTGGAGATGATCGAGAACAGATACGGCCCCTCGTCGGTCAGGCAGATGCCGGAGAACGACCGCACGCCGCTGATGTAGCCGGTCTTGCCCAGGATATCCGCGCGGTACGCCGACTCTTTGAAATACCTGCCGATCGTGCCGTCTTCACCTCCGACGGCCAGAGAGGTCCGGTACAGCTCCCAGTTGCCGCCGGTGTAGGCGTCGCGCAGCACCGCCACGATGGCTCGGGCGCTGAGCAGGTTCTTTCGACTCAGGCCGCTTCCATCGTCGATCTCAAACTCCGCCCGAGGAATCCCCAGACCGGTCAGGTAGTCTCCGATCCGTTCGCGGCCTTTCTCCCAACTGCCGTTTCGGCGGTCGGGATTCTCGTGGGCCGCAATCGTCTTGAGCAGCGCCTCGGCCGCCAGTCCCAGGCTGTCTTTATTGGCGCGATGCAGGCAGTCGATCAGAGGCGTGGCGAATTCGGCCACAGGAATGAGCCGGCCGTTGGGGTCGAGCGGCTTCTCGACGAGGTGCCCACCGACCGGGATGCCCGCTCGGACCAGATGCTCGGCCAGCAGGAAGCCGAAGAACGCGCCGGGTTGCTCGATGGCCACGTCGAACGGTCCCTCCCGGTCCTTGCACTTGCCGCGAAGGACGATGCGATTGGGCTGGCGCGTCCGATAGGCGCCGACGCCGGTGGCGCCGCTCGAAACCGCCTGGATCTCGTTGGCGATCTCAACAAAGGATGTGGACGGTTCGACCTGGACGCCGATCCGTCCGCCCTGATTCGTGGTGGTCACCTGGATGCAGTTGCCGCGATAGTTCAGACCGCACACTTCACAGGCATACCACCGATTCAAGTCGCTTTCGAGCCAGTTGGGGTGAACCCGCTGATCGTCGAAAACCGTCGTATCAATGACGATGTCGGCAACAGACTCGACGCCGAGTTGCTCAAGGCCGCAGACAACCTCGTCGAACACCCAGCCGTTCGGGCGGCCGTATAGCGCGTCCATGGCAGGGTCGCCGAGGAGCGGGTCCCCGCTGCCGATGACCAGCAATGCGCCGTCACACAACCCGATCCGGGTCCGGTACTCGAAGAGCGGCCCGAGATACCGCAGAGCGGCCGCCGTGGTGACCAGCTTCATGTTCGACGCGGGAGTCATAGCGGTGGTCGCGTTGTGGCTGTATATGACCGCGCCGGAGTCCGGCTCGACCACATGGACCGCGTATTCCGCCGGCTTGGCCTTGCCTACGACCCCCGCGATGCGTCCGGCGAGACCCGCGGTCACCGGCCGGCACAACCAGAGGCAGGCCCAGAGAACGAACGACAGTTTCTTGACGCGCGACTTCATGCTGTGCGACATGATCCTCGTACTCACAATGTTTTTCGGTCGACCTGTGCCCTTTTTATCGGGCGACAGCATATCAAATCTTCAGACAATGTTCAGGATTCTCCCAGCCGGATTGGCGTGCCGACGCGAATCCTCCGTAAATGGGCCGGGACGTGTGACTTCTCCGGACATCAAAACAGATCGCGCGCCGCCCGACTGAGAGTTCGTGCAGCAGCCGGCCCACCCTATACGGGTGCTACCCAGACGCGGGACAGGTGGTTCTGCGGCCGTCCCTACGGCAGCGCCGAAGTAATCTCGGCAATTGTCACTCCCAACAGCGTCTTTGCGATGGGGTCCAACTCCGCCTTTTCCCCTACCAGATGGAACGTGCGATGCGTGTGGACGATGCTCTGTCCGGGCGCGAGGGCCGCCGCGGGAGAGGACGTCTCCAGCTCATAAAACGGTCCCATGGGTTTGGCGCCGGGCGTGGCCGGACCGTCGTTGTAGGAGTTGATCGTATCGCCGCGGAAGGGTTCGTCCTGAAGCTCCCACATGGAGTTGACGTAGTCCAACACGCCCTGCGGCTTGTTGTACTGCACGATGGTCAGGACCTGGTTGGCCGCGTCGTAGCTGCCCAGGACGTTTCTGGCACGTTTCGGCGTCAGGCCGATCTTGCTCCGGTATTGCCCGTCTCCGCTGAAGAACAGGACGCCGTCCTTGACCACGAGCCGGGAGGCGGGCACTTTGCCGAAGTAGGTGTCATTCACGACCGGGCCAAGCCGGGTTTCCGGGCCGACGTTGAACGGCACGACGATCGTCGTCTGGGGCGACGGATTGAACATCCCGAGAATCCAGATGGACAGCAGGCCCGTTTGCCTGGTCCATGGCTCGGCCCCGGCGTTCGTCATCCGGTTGCTCGATTCGAACGCGACCATCTTCACCGAAGGGCCGACCGGCGCGCCGAGCTGCTCGATGGCCTGATCGCGGTCGAGCACATTGATCTCCCGGTCCACCTGCACGTCGAACGTGGTGCCGGAGTAGTTCACCAACCTCATCGTCCGTCGGAAACTGGCCGCGTCCGCCGTCTTCGAGACCACCTCAAACGGCTCGGTGTCGATCGCAGCGGGAGTCTGCCAGTGGTCGAAGTCGAACGGTACGTCCTTGGCGAAGAAAATGGAGAACTGCCCGCCTTCCGGACCGATCCAGAAGCGGTCTTCTCCGCCATAGGGGTTCATGTGTTTCAGCGTCTGGCCCGAGGCGATGAGCTCGCGATTGATCCAGCCGAAGCTCTTGCCGCCGGGGCCCCCTGCCGTACTGGTCATAATGCGTCCCTGCATCGCCGGGACGACGACGACCTGGCCGCTGCCGGAGCGGTCTTGCAGGACGACCACCTCGGCGTGCTTCTGGAGGAACGAAACATCGCCTCCAAAGGTCTGGTCTTCCGTGTTCGAGTCGGCTGTCGCACAGCCGGCCAAAGCCATCGCTGCGAGGAACAAACCAATTGCTCGTCGGCCCATTCTGAGTCTCCCTTCATTTGCCTGATCGTCCATCTATCCACAGCAGCCCGCACGCGACCGCTGTCACGCCGAGCGTCTCAACGATAGTCGATCCGCCCCGTGTAATCAAGTCCCCTTCCAGGCGGTCGGACGGGAATCGCGAGGGCGTCGCTGTTCACGACAGGACCGGCTTCAGGGCGGCCCTCGACATCCAGGCCGGAACCCCAATTGGAGGCATGTCCGACGGTTTTTGCTTGACCGCCATAGAGCGATTGGCTATTGATTAACGACTATTTGCAGCCGTTTTTCCGGGCGGTGCAGCGCGTACCGGGTGGCGGCGAACCGTGTTCGCCGTCGTCCGTCGGATGCTCTGGTGTACCGATCCAGCGAGGGCGAATCGCGCGAGCCGGCCGGACAATGACAGGGGACTCTGTGGAAGACAAACGCGTACGAGTTGGGTTGGTCGGCTTCGGAACCGTCGGCACCGGCGTCGCCAAACTGATCTGCGAAGGGGCCGACGCCATCGCCGAGAAGATGGGCGTGCGCCTGGAACTGGGCTGTGTAGTGGACCTGGATACGACGACGCCTCGCCCGGTGCGGCTGCCCGAAGGCGTGCTGACCAATGACATCCAGCGGCTGCTGGCCGACCCGGGCATCACGGTTGGCGTCGAGCTGGTCGGAGGCACGGGTGTCGCCAAGGCGATCCAGCTCGACATGCTCCGCGCCGGCAAGGACGTGGTTACCGCCAACAAGGCCCTGCTGGCCGAGCACGGCGCGGAACTGTATCACGCGGCCCGCCAGTGCGGCCGGTGCATCGCCTTCGAGGCCAGTTGCGCCGGCGGCGTTCCCATCATCGGCGCCATCCGCACCGGTCTGGCCGCCAACAACGTCCGCGCCATGTACGGGATCGTCAACGGCACCTGCAACTATATCCTCTCAAACATGAGCGCCAAGGACGAGGAATTCGCCGTGGCGCTGAGCCAGGCCCAGAAGCGGGGATTCGCGGAGGCCGATCCGACGCTGGACATCACCGGCGGTGACAGCGCCCACAAGCTGGCCATCCTGGCCTCCATGGCGTTCGGATACGAGATCTCTCTGGAAGATATCTATGTCCAGGGCATCGACGGCATCGCCAAGGAGGATATCCAGTACGGTCGCGAGATGGGCTATTGCCTCAAACTCCTGGCGATCGGGCTCAAGGACGATCGCGGCAGGGTCTCGCTGCGCGTGCATCCATCCTTCATCGCGGCCGGCTGTTCACTGGCCAGGGTCGACGGCTCGTTCAATGCGATCAGCATCTTCGGCAGCGCCGTCGGCGAGACGCTCTACTATGGGCGCGGCGCCGGCATGATGCCCACCGCCAGCGCCGTGGTGGCCGACATCATCGACGTGGCCCTGGGCAATTCCCGGACAACGTTCGAGCACCTGCGGCTCAAGCCGCGAGAGGAAGTGATTCCCCTCATCGAAGACATCAATGACACGGTGAGCCGGTTCTATATCCGGGTCATGGCCAAAGACGTGCCGGGCGTTGTCGCCTGCTACGGCAGAATTCTCGGAGACCACGGAATCAGCATCCGCGGCGCCCTTCAGCACGAAGGCCGCGGGCCCGACAACACCGTGCCGGTGGTCATCACGACCCATCGGACACAGGAGCGCAACATGGCGGCGGCTCTGGCCGAGCTGGCCCAGTCGGAGTTCTTCGGCCCGCAGCCGGTATGCATTCGAATTGAGGATATCCCCGAGGACCGGGATGTCTGAGCACGCGCGACCGGCGGCGGGAGTTGCAGTTCGCCTTCGGATTCGCCGATCAGGTAAGCTATGACAAAGTACGCAATCATCGTCCCGGATGGAGCGGCCGACGAGCCGATCGAACTGTTTGGCGGCAAGACCGCTCTCGAAGCCGCCGAGACGCCGAACATGGACCGGATCACCACGCAGGGCCGACAGGGTCTTGTGCGGACGGTCCCTGGCGGCATGGACCCGGGCAGCGACGTAGCCCAGATGAGCCTGCTGGGATACGATCCGGCACGCTACTACACCGGCCGGGCGCCCATCGAGGCGGCGGCGCAGGGGATCAAGCTCGGGGCCTCCGACTGGGTCTTCCGCTGCAACCTGGTGACGATCGCCGACGGCAAGATGGCCGATCACAGTGCCGGGCACATCACGACAGAAGAAGGGGCCAGCCTGCTCCGGGATCTGCAAACACGAATCACGGACGAGCGATTGTCATTCCATCCCGGCGTCAGCTACCGGCATCTGCTCGTGTGCCGAGGGATGGATTTCGACGTCCGGACCTATCCCCCGCACGATCACATCGGCACCGCGGTCGAGAAACTTCTGCCGCGCGGCAAAGGGGCGGACATGCTCATCGAACTGATGAACCTGTCGCGGCAGGTCTTCGCCGATCACGACGTCAACCGGGTCCGCCGCGATCTCGGCGAGAATCAAGTCAGCTCGATCTGGCTCTGGGGCCAGGGCAAGCGGGCGCATCTGGAGAGCTTCCGCAAGCGGTTCGACGTCAGCGGTGCGGCGATCACGGCAGTCGATCTCGTGCGTGGCCTGGCCAGGCTGGTGGGCTTCGACCTGATCGAGGTCCCCGGCGCCACAGGGCTGTTCGACACCAACTACCAGGGCAAAGCCGCCGCGGCAATAAAGGCCCTCGAAGACCACGATCTGGTTTTTGTGCATATCGAAGCGCCGGACGAGGCGTCGCACGGGGGCCACGCCGAGATCAAGAAGGCTGCGATCGAACAGGTGGATAAGCACATCGTCGGACCCGTGCTGGAGGCCCTGGAGCGTTTCGAGAGTTGGCGCATCCTGGTCCTGCCCGATCATCCCACGCCGGTGCGCCATGGAGCCCACTCGGCCGAGCCGGTCCCGTTTGCCATGGCCGGCACGGGCGTGACCGGAATTCTCCACCTCGGTTTCGGAGAGTCCAACGCCGCCAGGTCGGGATTCCGGATCGAGAACGGATGTGAACTCATGGAGTATTTTCTCAAGAGCGCGGGCCGATAGGGAGCCGGGCAACCGTGCGATGAATGCTGTAGTCACGGAGGGGGAACCACAAAAGGGGACACCATGAAAGTCGCGAAATTCGGCGGATCGTCCGTAGCGGACGCCAAGCAGATATTGAAGGTGATCGAGATCATCAAGGCCGACCCGGACCGGCGGATCGTCGTGGTCTCGGCGCCGGGCAAGCGTTGCTCCAAAGACATCAAAGTGACCGACCTGCTCATTGCCCTGGCCGATGCCGTCATTGCGGGCCGGCCCTATGAGCAGGAACTGGCTGGGGTGGTCGGACGATACGCTGAGATCCAGCGGGAGTTAGGTCTGGACGCCTCCATCGTCGGCGAGATCGAGTCCGATCTGCGAGATCGCATCGCTCGTCGTTCCAGCAACAACGCCCAATTCATGGATACGATCAAGGCGTCCGGTGAAGACAACAATGCCAAGATTGTCGCGCAGGTCTTCGTCAACCAGGGCATCCCGGCTCGTTACGTCGATCCGAAGGAGGCCGGTCTGCTCCTGAGCGACGATTTCGGCAACGCCCAGGTCCTGCCTGAGTCCTTTCTCAACCTCAAGTCGTTGCGAGAGACGCAAGAGATCATCATCTTCCCCGGGTTCTTTGGCTACACACGCCAGGGAGAGGTCGCCACGTTTCCCCGCGGCGGCTCGGATATCACCGGCGCCATCCTGGCGGCGGCCGTCGAGGCCGATGTCTATGAGAACTTCACCGACGTCGATTCGGTGTTCGCTCTGGACCCCCGCATCGTGCCCGATGCGCCGGCGATCAACCTCCTGACGTTCCGGGAAATGCGGGAATTGTCGTATGCCGGGTTCGGCGTATTCCACGATGAGGCCATCGTCCCCGCGGTCCGCGCCAAGGTCCCGATCTGCATCAAGAACACCAATCGGCCCGAAGCGCCCGGCACGATGATCGTGGCCGAACGCAAGTACGAGCAGGGGGAGATCACCGGTATCGCCAGCGCCGACGGATTCAGCGCGATCTTTCTGCACAAGTACATGATGAACCGGGAGCTGGGCTTCGGCCGGCGTTTGCTCCAGGTCCTGGAAGACGAGCGCCTGTCGTTTGAGCATGCCCCGTCGGGGATCGACGACATGTCGGTGATCCTGCGAAGCGCGCCGCTGACGCCGGAGAAAGAGGAGCAGGTGCTCACGCGGATTCGCACCGAGCTCCAGGTGGACGATGTGACGATCGAGCACGGTCTCTCACTGGTCATGATCGTCGGAGAAGGCATGCGGTACGCGGTCGGTGTGGCCGCCAGGGCATGTGCCGCCCTGGCGGATGCCGGCGTCAATATCGAGATGATCAACCAGGGCTCCTCCGAAATCAGCATCATGTTCGGCGTCAAGGAGATCGACCGCAAGCACGCGGTCCAGGCCCTGGGCCACGCGCTGCTCAAAACAGGCAAGGTCCATTGACCCGGCCGCGACGACCAACTCGCGTTTGGAGCAGACGCGCGCGGGTGGTTCTGACCGGCGCGAGTCTCGTGGGACTCGTCCTGCTGGTCTGGCTCGACCGGAGCGTGATCTCCCCTCGCCGCATCGCGCACGGCGAGTCGCCCGGACAATCCGCCGCTCGGGACAGGACCCGCTATCACGGCAAGGCGTTCCGTGTCGTCTCCGTCCTGGACGGCGACACGGTGGACGTGGACGCGCCCGACGGCCAACACGCGACGACAAGGGTTCGTCTGCTCGGGATCGATGCGCCCGAGATGAACTACAAAGATCGCCGTCCCGCCCGCTTCGCCGAAGAAGCGACGGCGTTTACACGCACGCGGATCTCCGGCAGACACGTGACCGTGCACCTCGACGAAGGCGATCGCACGCGGTGCAATTATGGCAGATTGCTCGCCTACCTGGAGCTCGACGACGGCACGGTGCTCAACGAGGCGCTGCTGACCGACGGGTACGCCTACGCCGACCTGCGGTTCAAACACAACTACTTCCACAAGTACGGGCAACTGGAGGCCAGCGCCCGTGCGTTGCGAAAAGGGTTGTGGGCCGAGGTGACGCGGGACGATCTGCCCGACTGGCTCCAGCGGATGCGGCCCAACCTTCTGGCGGATTGAGACCGTCGCCCGCCGCGCAAGACAGATTACAGGTTGTACTCTTTGATCTTGCGGTAGAGCGTGCGCTCGCCGATGCCGAGAATCTTAGCGGCTTTCTCGCGATTGCCCTCGGTCCTGGCGAGCGTATCGACGATGGCTTTCTTTTCGATATCGTTGAGCGAGACGCCGGCCAAGTTTGAAGGCGAGGCGCTGGCGCCGGTCAGTTGGCGCCGGCGCGAAATCTCCGGCGGGATGTCCTGAACGTCGAGCCGGTCCCGATCGCACATCACGACCATGGTCCGAACGGCGTTCTTGAGCTGCCGGACATTGCCGGGCCAGTCGTGGCCCACCAGGATCTGCATCGCCGCGTCGCTGACGCCACGCACGTTCGAGCCGATCTCCTCGACCGCCTCCTGCAGGAAATGCTCCACGAGCAGCGGAATGTCTTCCGGACGCTCCCGCAACGCCGGCAGCGACACGTTGACCCCTTTGATCCGAAAATACAGGTCCTCGCGAAACTTGTTCTGTTCGATCAGTCTGCTCAGGCTGTGATTGGTGGCACTGATGATCCGCACATCCACCGAAATCGCCTTGCTGGAACCGACGGGGATGACCAGGCCGTCTTCGAGAACGCGCAGCAGCTTGGCCTGCATGGTCAGAGGCATATCCCCGATCTCGTCGAGAAACAGCGTGCCCTCGTGGGCGATTTCAAAGAGTCCCTTGCGGTCGGTGTTGGCGCCGGTGAAGGCGCCCTTGACGTGCCCGAACAGCTCGCTTTCGAGCAGGGTTTCCGTCAGGCCGGCGCAGTTGACCGGCCGGAACGGCTTGGTGCGACGCAGCGAGTTGCCGTGGATCGCCCGGGCCAGAAGCTCCTTGCCTGTTCCGGAGGGCCCTTCGATCAGCACGGCGATGTTCGTGGGCGCGACGCGACGGACGATCTCAAAGATCCCCTGCATGGCCGGGCTGTTGCCCTTGATGCCTTCGAAGAGAAAGCCTTCCTGGTTTCGCTCCGACGGCGTGCGTCCCTGATCGGCGCTGGCGGCCTTGCGGCTGGCCTGCTCCACCAGCGTGCGCAACTGGTCGATGTCGAGCGGCTTGACCAGATAGTCGAACGCCCCTTGTTTGATCGCCTCTTTGCAGTTTTCGATCGTCGCATAGGCCGTGATCAGAATCACCTGGGTCGAATCGCTGTGCTGCCGGGCCTCGCGCAGCACGTCCAGGCCGTCGGCCTGCCCTTCCAGCTTCAGATCCGTCACGACCACGTCCACCCGGCGGCGACGCACCATCTCGATGGCGTCCTCGCCGGTGTAGACCGCCAGAGCCTTGACCGGCAGACGCTCCAGGGCCTCGACGATCCCGTCGGCGTGGTCGCGCTCGTCGTCTACGACCAGAACCACAGCCTTGTGTTCCGTCATGGGTTCACCTCGTTCGACGCACGGGCCGCGCCCGCCAGCGGCAGCTCAATGGTGAAGGAGGTCCCTTTGCCGACCTCGCTGTGCACGGAGATCGTTCCGCCATGCGACTCCACGATCTTTTTGGCGGTCGCCAGACCCAGCCCCGTTCCGCCGGTACGGAACGAGCAATAGGGCTGGAAAATCGTGGTCAGCTTCTCCTCGGGTATCCCCCTGCCGGTGTCACTGATCTGGATCACCGCCCTGCTCGGACGCGGCTGCGTCCGGATCATCAACTCGCCGCCACCGTCCATGGCCTGCTGCGCGTTGATCAGCAGGTTCAGCAGCACCTGTTTCAGGGCCCCGGCATCGACTCGGCAGATCAAGGGCTCGGCCGCAAGACTATGCCGCAGCGTGAGCGAATGGCTGTAGGCTTGGGGCAGATAGAAATCGACCATGTCTCCGACCAGCTCATTGAGGTCCATCGTGACCAGTTGCAGGTCAGGACGCTTCACGTAGCGGAGAAAGCCGTCTACGATCTGTTCAAGCCGGTCTGTCTCCTTCTGGATCACTGTGATCTTCCTCATGGCACTGGACAGTCCCTGCTGGCACCGATCCAGAGCCGGCTTGCCTGGCTCGCGAAGATCGATATCCTCCAGGGCCTCTTTCGTAAGCTTCAGGTTCACCTTGATGGTCGAGAGCGGATTCTTGATCTCATGGGCCAGCTCGCCTGTCAGACGCGTCAACGTCTCGTCAGGGTCCACCTGGGGCGCCTGTCCTGCGCCCGCCCGGCGCCTGACTTTGCGAAGCAAGAGCGCTGCGGCCGGAACCACGATCACAAGAGCCAGAATGACTCCGCCGATAAACGCTTTCACGCGCCTGTCACCCCGCCTGGCTTTCCCCGGATGCCCCAAAAAGCAAGAGCCGAAAGATCAGAAGATCCGGCCTGGCTGTGGCCCGGTGTTGCGCCCTTCTGAGTTTCGGCTCGGAACGATCTTCTCTTCTAACTCCGTCGGACCTGCTGCCGACGAAGGAACCTATCGCTTGTCGTGGGGCCGAGGTTTCCTCTCTTCCTTGATGCCGAGTTCCGCCAAGGCGGCCTTCCGCGAAAGCTTGAGCCGGCCTTGGTCATCGATGGAGATGAGTTTGACCGGGATCAGGTCCCCAAGCTTGCAGACGTCCTCGACCTGCTTGACGTAGCCTCCGCTCAGCTCGCTGATGTGACAAAGCCCCTCGACGCCCGGCGCGATCTCGACGAAGACGCCGAAGTCCTTGATCGTGACGACCTTGGAGTCCTTGTAGAGACGTCCGACCTCCGGCGGCTGCGTCATGGCCTCGATCATCGCCTTGGCCTTGAGGTGGCCGTCGCCACCGACGCAACTGATGAACACCGTGCCGTCCTCTTCGATCTCGATCGTCGTGTCGGTCTGCTCCTGGAGGCTCTTGATCATCTTGCCGCCGGGGCCGATCACCTTTCCGATGAACTCCGGATCGATCTCGATCGTGATGAGCTTCGGAGCGTACTGGCTCAACTCAGAACGCGGCGCGCTGATGGCCTTGCTCATGATCTCCAGGATGTGCTGGCGGGCGGTCCTGGCCCGCCCCAGCGCCTCGACCATGATCTGGTGCGGCAGCCCCTCGGCCTTGATGTCCAGTTGAATGGCGGTAATCCCCTCGGTCGTGCCGGCGACCTTGAAATCCATGTCGCCGAAATGATCTTCCTCTCCGATAATGTCGGTCAGCAGCTCGTATCTGCCCTTGTCGTCACTGACCATGCCGACGGAGATGCCGGCGACCGCGCGGTTGATCGGCACGCCCGCGTCCATCAGGGCCAGCGAACCGCCGCAGACGGAGGCCATCGAGCTCGACCCGTTGGATTCGGTGATATCGGAGACCAGCCGCATCGTATAGGCGAATTTGTCTCCCGCCGGTCGCACGTTTTCGAGGGCACGCTCGGCCAACGCTCCGTGGCCGATCTCTCGGCGACCCGGCCCCCGAATCGGCTTGACCTCGCCGACCGCGAACGGCGGGAAATTGTAATGATACGTGAAGCTCTGGCTATACTCGTCGAGCAGCCCGTCGATGATTTGGGCGTCGCGAATCGTGCCCAGAGTCACGCTTACGAGGGCTTGGGTCTCTCCACGAGTGAAGAGAGCCGAACCGTGGGTTCTGGGCAGCAGAGCCACCTCACAGGAGATGGGACGCACATCGTTGTAGCCGCGACCGTCGGGCCGCTTGCCGCTGAGAATCATCTCTCGGACGACTTCGCATTCGATCTTGCTGAGAATCCGTTTGAGCATCGTCTTGAGCGCGGTCGCGTCCGCCGGCGATGCGGCAGAACCGTCGGCCGCCGCCGCCTCGATGTGTCGCGTTTGCACCTCGGCCAGGAACTCGTTGACCGCGTTGTTCCGCGCCTGCTTGCCCGGAATGTCTTTCAACTCGCGAAGTCGCCCCGAGATCTCCGCCTTGATCTTGGCGTACAGGTCCTGATTCAACTCCGCCAGGGGAATCTCTTTCTCGACACCCGCCTTCTGCTGGAGTTCCTCGATCATCCCGATCACTTCCCGTACGGCTTCGTGCGCTTTGGCGATCGCCGCCGCGACGACGTCTTCGGGCAGTTCCTTGGCGCCGACCTCCAGCATGTTGATCGCTTCCTTGCGCCCTCCGACGAGCACGGCGATGTCGCTCTGTTCGGCCTGCTGGTAGGTCGGGTTGATCACGAACTCGCCGTCGACGCGACCCAAACGGCACGTGCCGATCGGGCCCTGGAACGGGATCTTGCTGATCGACAGCGCCGCACTGGCGCCGATCATGGCGGGAATATCCGGATCGTTCTCGCGGTCCGCGCTCAGCACGGAGGCCATGATCTGGACTTCCTCGAAATACCCATCGGGGAACAATGGGCGGATCGGCCGATCGATCATGCGGGCCGTGAGGATCTCTTTGGTGCTCGGGCGGCCTTCCCGTTTGATGAACCCGCCCGGGAACTTGCCCGCGGCACTGTGCTTCTCGCGGTAATCGACGCTCAGGGGGAAGAAATCGATATCTTCAAATCGCGGAGGGGCCGTGACCGCGGTGACCAGAACGACCGTCTCGCCATACCGCACCATGACCGCTCCATCCGCCTGGCGGGCAATGCGCCCGGTCTCGATGGTGAGCGTTCGGCCCCCGATTTCTCTCGAAACACTATGAACATCCGACATAACTACCTCACTGGTTTGTGCGTATGTGCGCTAGCGAGCAAGAAGGCATCCCACCTTCCGAACGAGCCGGCGTCGTTCACGTCGCGTGAGCGGTCTTGGCCCGTGGCAGTGATACACAGGGTTGTGCTATTTTCGCAGCCCAAGGCGGGTAATGACAGCCTGGTAGCGCTTGACATCCTTGTCACGAACGTACCTCAGCAGCGCCGAGCGGTTGCCGACCATCTTGAGCAGACCGCGACGGGAAGAGTGGTCTTTCGGGTGGTCCTTGAGGTGTTCGGTCAGGTCGTTGATCCGCTTGGTCAGAAGTGCGATCTGCACTTCGGGGGACCCGGTGTCCCCTTCGTGCGTCTCGAAATCGGTGAGAATCTGGCCTTTCTGTTCTTTCGTCAGCATGTTTTCCTAATGCCCTTCCTGGTGCGCCTCACTTGAGGTTGACTTTACACTCGAATTATGAATCCTTTAATCTAAACGACTTGCGACGATTTTCGCAAGCCTTTTTCCCCGCGAGGAGCCAAAAATATGCCCTGGTCTGCCCAACCACCCTCATCGAGCCCCCCGGATGCAGGCCGGACAACCTACGTGGTCCCCTGCTGGCCATCCCTGGAGGCCCTTTCCTCCAGGAACGACTGCAATATCTCGGCCGCCGCTACGGCATCGAGGAGGTCCCGCTTGCGGGCCCTGGACAGGCCGGCCGGCTCCAGCTTCTCCCCGGCGCTGAAGCTGCTGAGCCGCTCGTCCTGGAACTGCACAGGCAGGTCGACGTGGCGAGCAAGCCGCTCGGCGAAGGCCCTGGCCTTGGCGGCCTGAGGCCCTTCGGACCCGTCCATGTTCAGAGGCAGACCCATCACGATGGCTCCAATGCCCTCGGTCTCGACAATCTCGGCGATCCTGGTCAGTACGTCCGTTCGGCCGTCCAGCACGCACAGGGGCGATGCGATGGTCTCCTGGGCGTCACAGATAGCCAGGCCTATTCGTCTACTGCCATGGTCAATCGCCAGATATCTCATCAAAGGCCATGCGTCCGAGGGCACTCCGATTCTACAGAAACTCGCTGCGATGGTGCGATTCGATCAAGGCCAGAAGCTCCTTCAGTCGCTCGGTCTGATCGGCCCGACAGACCAGAGTCGCGTCCGGCGTATGGGCGACCACCACGTTGTCCAGCCCGATCGCGGCGATCAGATGCCCCTTGTCCTCGGTGACGAAGACGCTGCTCTTGCAGTCCAGCACTTCGCTCGCCCCGGCCACGACGACATTGCCCCCGTCGTCCGATTCGATGATATCCGCCAGCGCCGCGAACGACCCCATGTCCAGCCAGCGGCAATCCAGGCGAATCGCGTGAACGTCCGTCGCCCGTTCCATGACGGCGTAGTCGATGCTGATCCTGGGCAGTTGGGGAAACTGGTCCGCCAGGACCTTTGCCTGGTCGGGCGTGTCCCAGGCGGCGGCGATCCGCCGCAACGGCTCGCTGGTCTGCGGGACGAAGCGGGTCAGATTCGCCAGGATCGTCTTGGCCTTCCAGACGAACATGCCCGAGTTCCAGAAGTACCGTCCGTCCGCCAGATAGCCCTGGGCGGTGGCCAGATCGGGTTTCTCCTTGAACGCTTCCACCGAATGGATCGGGTTCGTGCACTCGGCAACGGCGCGAGGCTCGCCGCATTTGACGTAGCCGAGCTGCGTGCTGGGAAACGTGGGTTTGATGCCGAAGGTGACCAGCGCATCGGGGTTCGCATCGACAAACGTCAGGGCGTCGCGCAGCGCCCCCTGGAGGACCTCAGCCGGCTCGATGAACTGGTCGGCGGTGACGACCGCCATCGCCGCCTGCGGATCAGTCCTGGCCAGGACCGAAGCGGCCAAGCCGATCGCTCCGGCGGTGTCTCGCACTGTCGGTTCGGCAATCACATTGCCCGACGGCAGGCTCGGCAGGTCCTGCCGGACCACGTCGACATAGGCGGCGTTGGTCAGGACGATGATGTTGCGGATGTCAAAAATCGGCGTCAACCGCTCGAAACAGCGTTCGAGAAGCGTATGTCCGTCGAGCAGCCTCAAGACCTGCTTGGGTCGTTTCTGCCGGCTCAGAGGCCAGAGCCTCTTTCCCGTGCCGCCGGCCATGATCACCGCGTACTTCATCCGTCCGTCTTTCTCCTGCCCGGAACCACGCCGCGTCCGGGCGCCAGTGCCATCTTCTCGTCGCGGGCATTGTAGCAGACCCGCCGGAAAGCACAATACCGAGCAGGAGCGTGTGAGAGTCGGCCTACCGGTCAGCGGGCGATTCCGTCAGTTGCACCTCTGTCCCCTCGGGGGTCGCTTTGGCCAGGGAGAAGCGCCCGACGAGCCGCCGCCCGTTCTCCTTCAGGGTGACCTCGTACTCACCCAGGAAGCCATTGATTCTCAGCCGGCCTTCCGGGCCGCTCTCGGCCTCGACCCGCGTCCACCATCGGCCTCTGATCAGATCGTACAGCCGCTCATAGATCGGCTTGGCCGACATATCCGCCCGCAGGAAACCGGCCGGCGCCCTCTGCCAGGCGCCCTGGTCGCTGAAATCCCACCACGTGATGGCCTCTACTGCCGGGTGCGAGAAGAGCACGGTATAGAATTCGCTCGCCAATCGGGCCTGTCGCTCTTCGCCTTCAGCCGTCGTCGTCCAGGCGGATTCGCTCTTGGGGCCGGAAACCAGGGTCGTCTCGGTGAAGTGCAGCGGCTTGCCGAACTTCGCGAAACGCTCGCACACCTCCCACGTCCGGGCGGCGCCCCAAGGGCCGCCGTGCATGTGTGACTGGATGCCGATGACATCGTACAAAGGCCGCCCATTCTCAGCCACGAGCTCCGCGACCACCTTCTCCGCGAAAGCGGCATCCGTACGGTAATCGTTGATCACCAGCGTCGCGTCAGGGCCCGCTTGACGCGCGGTCTTGAAGGCGGTGCGGATGTACGGCCCGACCCCCATCGCGGCGATCGCCTCGGTCAGCCGGGGCGCTTCGCGTTTGCATTCCGCCCGGTCGTAGTGGGTCGCCTCGTTGACGACGTCCCAGATGTCGATGTCGCCCGTGAAGCGTTGGACGCAGCGCGTGATGCGCTCGAACTGCGCCCGGGCCACCTCCTGCGGCGTACCCGTCAGCCAGGGCGGATCGCGGTAGTTCCAGGCCAGCGGATGGCCCTTCGTCGTGACATCATGCTCTTTGCACCAGCGGACAACCTCCTCGGTGCGCGCATCGTCCGGGCGGCCCTTCTGTCGCTCGTAGTTCCACCAGTAGAACGGCAATGTGGCATAGTTGAAGATGCCGGCGAAGCGGCTCTCGTAGGCGGCGTTCTGCTCAGGTGTCCGGCAGCGTCCAAGCATGAAGATGTTGCAGCCGAAGAGAAAGCGATGACGCACCTGTCGGATTTCCACGCGGCGACCCGGCCCCAGAGGCCGGCCATCCGGCATCAGGAGCTTCAGCGTGACCGGAGCCATGCGGTGCTGCCGGATGCGCGACTCCGCTTCGCCAAGGACCCGGTCGTTGTCCACAGATGCATCTCGCTGCCGAGCGGCGGCGAAGTACGGCGCCGTCAGGGCGACAGCGGTTCCCGTCGCGGCACGCAGAAATTGTCGGCGCGTGCAGAAAGCGCCGCATCTCGGGCTTCGGCTTGCCATGTGTATCCCTCGTGCAGTCAGCCCAGGCGAGTCATGCCTTGGCCGCCTCATCGGTCATCTTGATCTCTTTGTACTTGCAGAACTGCGCCAGCTCTTTGGTGATGTCGCCATAGACGGTCTGCCGATGAAGACCGTTGGACCATCTCTTCCAGAGCGCGGCGACGTCGCCATCGACCTTCACAGTGATCTTCGTCCGACAGCCGCGATCGTCGGCCAGGGAGACCGGGGCGGCAATGATCTCGCCGGTGAAATACAGCAGGGAATCCGTGCCGATCAGAATGGCCTGTGTCACCTTCTGACCGATGCGCATCTCCACTTGCGGCGTAACCCCCTCCTGCCGTTCCATCACGGTTCGGATCTTGTACGGCGCAATCGAGCCTTCGGGGCCGTCCATCTTCCTGGAGCCCAGGCAGTGAGCCAGGATGATGCCGTTGCAGGACTCGTCCACGGTCGGATCGCTGATGAAACCGGGCCGGCCCGTCAATCCCTGGAGGACGATGTGGGTCATGGCGCACTGGAGATCGGACTCACAGATTCCTCCCAGGCCGAGATCGTTGAGCCGGCAGAAGCCGATGCACGGATACGCCGGAAGCTTGATGGTCTTGTCCCACATGGTCCCGTAGCAATCGACCGTCAGGACGGTGGCGTTCTCCGCCGCCAGCATGTTCTCGAACGCCAGGGCGAGCTTGCACGATTTCCAGATGTCCCCTCGCGACGGCTCCACAACCGCCTGGGCGTCGTCCATCCACCGCTTGGTCTCGGCGTCCGCCAGTCTGTCGTCCACCGCCTTATAGGCGTCCATCACCGTCTGAAGATCGACCTGCTTGATCTCCGTGCCGAACTTGGCCTTCACGCTGTCGGCATAGGGCTTAAAGATCCGTGTCGTGACATTGAGCACCTTGGCCTCGCGGGTGTGATGAATCGCGCGGAACGGCCGAATGGCGGCGGCAAGCTGCGCGTAGTCGGTGGTCAGGAAGCACTCCAGCCTGGCCCCGATCGGCTGGCGTTGCAGGGCGCCGAAGCTCGTCCACTCATGACCGGAGTACGGGAGGGCGAAAAGGGCCGTCGGCTTGCCCACGCCAAGGATCTCGCGGAGAATCGCCGAGGCGCCCATGCTCAGATGAATGGCCAGAATGCCGTCGACCTTCTCGAGGCGGCTCTTGAGCCGGCTCGCCTGATCGACGGATGTGACCAGCTCATCGACGACGAACTCTACGTCACCGAGTTGATCGGCGAGCTTGGCGAATTGCGCTTCGTAGGCGCGGATCTCGTCCTTGAGGTTCAGCGTCGGTTTGGGCCAGTGCGCGCCCTCGATCCCCATGTAGATTCGAGCGACCTGCACCTTGCTGGTTCGACAGCCCGGACTGATCAGCGGGTTGCCCTTCGCCGCAGCGGCGCCACCGAACAGGCCCGACCCGGCCAGGTACACCATTCCGCCGGCAGCGGTGATTTGCAGGAACTCGCGACGATCGATTTGCCTCGACATGGCCTGGCCCCTTCAAAAGACATGGCTCGATTCGATTGGGACTTGTCTTGCCAACGATCCGTCTCATGGGTCGCGGTGCGCATTGCTACGCCCCACGACCGGGACGTCACACCTTCGAGAGGTTGGCGTATTGTAGCAGGAGCGATTTCGTCTGTCCAGTGTTGAACTGGACGGTGACGACGCTGTTGGCGCCGAGGTCGGCGAACTTCTGCACCCGGCCCAGTCCAAAGGTCTTGTGCCGCACGAGCTGGCCGGGAGCGAACAGAGGCTCAGGCGGTTTGGCGGCCGCCGCCCGTGGGCGGACCGGCGACGGCTGTGTACGCCGGTATTCCGTGAATGTGTTGAAATCGTCTTCGGATTCCTCCTCGTCCTGGACCATCTGATCGAGTCCAAGCTCGAAGAGAAACGGAGAGGCCACCGTGCGAAGGAACTGCCCGCGAACGGTCCGATACCGCGCGTAGCTGAGGTGCAGGTTGGTGCGGGCCCGCGTGACGCCGACGAAGAACAGGCGGCGTTCCTCCTCCAGTTCGTCGCCATCCCCGCTGCCCCGCTCGTGCGGCAGCAGGCCGTCCTCCAGCCCGATGACGAAGACGTGATCGAACTCCAGCCCCTTGGCGGCGTGCAGCGTCATCAGGGCGGCCCGCTCGCTCGTCGCCTCATACGCGTCGGTGTCGCTGAACAGCGCGATCTGCTGGAGGTAATCGAGCAGCGAAGGTTCGGCGGCCTGCTGGTCGTACGTCGCCGCCGCGTTGATCAGCTCGCCGATATTCTCCAGGGCGTCCTGCCCGTCCTGACCGGTTCCCTTGAACGACTGTTCCAGTCCCGATTCGCACAGGACGCGCTCGGCCAGCGGAGCGACCGGGCCTACGAGGTCCTGCCGCAGCTTGTCCAGCAGGCGGGCGAACGCCAGCAGCTTGGTCTTGGCGGCGCCGCTCACCTCGCCGATGCGATCAGCCTGCGTCAATGCCTCCGACAGCGTGAGCCCATGCTCAACGGCAAAAGCCTTGGCGCGGTCGACGGTCACCTTGCCGATGCCACGCGCCGGCGTGTTGATGACCCGCAGCAGCGCGACTTCATCGGCTGGATTGGCCAGGACCTTCAGATATGCCAGAAGATCGCGAATCTCTTTGCGATTGTAGAACTCCACACCTCGGACGACCTGGTATGGGACACGATGCCGGACGAACGCCTCTTCAAGGACCCGGCTCATCGAGTTGACGCGATAGAAGACGGCGATCTGTCCGGCCGGGACATTTTGGCCGAGCAGCGCGTCGACCTGACGCGCGACGGCGTCGGCCTCGGCGGCTTCGTCGTCGTAGGTCTCGACCGAAACTCTGCCTTCGTCGGTCCGCACGGCGACAAGAGTCTTCTGCTTGCGATTCTTGTTGCGGGCGATCAGGCTGTCGGCCACCCTGAGAATGGCGGCGGTGCTGCGGAAGTTCTCTTCGAGCTTGACGGTCACCGCATGCGGCCAGTCCTTCTCGAAGGCCAGGATGTTGCGGATGTCGGCGCCGCGCCAGCGGTAGATCGACTGGTCCGGATCGCCGGTCGCGCAGATGTTGCCGTGCGAAAGCGCCAGGGCCTTGGCCAGCCGATACTGGGCGTGGTTGGTGTCCTGATACTCGTCGATGAGCAGGAACCGGAAGCGGTTTGCCAGTTCGCCACACACCGCCGAATCGCTCTCCAACAGGAAAGCGACCTTCATCAGCAGGTCATCGAAGTCCAGGCCGTTCTGTTCGGCCAGGATCTGCTGGTACCGCGTGTACACCTGCGATAGCGTGCGCGAGAAGAAGTCCTCCGCCCGTTCGGCAAACGCCTGGGCGTCGATGAGCTTGTTCTTCAGCGTGGAAATGGCGTCGAGCATCCGCGCCGGCGGGAAGTTGGTCCCGTCGAGGCGGCAGTCCTTGACGGCCTGCTTGACGCACTTGCTCTGATCGGCGGCGTCATAGATGCTGAAATTCGGTCGCATCCCGGCGGCCTGAGCGTAGCGGCGGAGAATGCGCACGCACAGCGAATGGAACGTGCTGATGTGCGCCCCGCCGGATGCCCCGAGCGCCGCCGCCCGCTGGCGCATCTCTTCGGCGGCCTTGTTCGTGAACGTGATCGCGCAGATGTTGTACGGTCTGACGCCGGAATCGATCAGGGCGGCGATCCGGCAGGTGATGACGCGGGTCTTCCCGCTGCCCGGTCCCGCCAGGACCAACAGAGGCCCCTCCTTGTGCAAGACCGCTTTGCGCTGCGACGACGTAAGTTGTGCCAGAAGTGTTTCGTCCATGCCCCGTGCCGGATGACCCTCACCGCGTTCCCTGCTGCTCCTGCATTTCCTGCAACTGCGCCTCGGTCTGTTCCATTTGCTTGTACAGCTCGGGCTTTTCGATCTGGATCCGATTCAGCAGACCCTGCCGAATGTGGGGCGGATACGCCCCGCTGTTGAGGAACTGACCGAGCGCGACGTATCGTAGCACGGGTATCGGGGGCAGGTCAATGCGAAACTCCGGCTTGTTCGTCGTGTTGTAGAAGTCGTACGCCTGCTGGGCCAACTGCTCTCGCCCGGCGGCGGCCTCATCGTCGCGGATCGCGTACAGGTAGTACCCCTCGCTGAGCAGCATCACGATCTGCTCGCGGGCGTCGTCGATGCCGAAACCGCTCAATTCCTCTCTCCAGCGCTTCAGCGCGAACTCCTCCAGCGAGACGTTGAACTCCTTCAAGGGATAGCGTTTCCGCAACTGATTAAAGATCTTCAGGGCCTCTGACCTCAGTCCGGCCTGATAGAACGACAGGACGGCGTTCTTGAGCATGTTGCGATGGCCGTTCTCGAGCGATTCTCTGGTGGTGCGGTCGTCTTCGTAGCCGGCGATGATCGCCAGCACGGCTTTGTGGTACGAATTGAAGATCCGCAGGTCCGGACTGAGAAAGACGTCTTTGGGTATTGCCGGCGAGGTGGATTCGGCCGCGGGGCTGTCCGGATCGAGCGCTTCGGCCGGACGCGAGAGAATGATGAGCTTGCCGTATCGGAAAAGATTCTGAAGGCTGTGCGCGACGATGCGCTGCGTGTTCGTCTGATATCGTTCCGTCTCGGCATCGTTCTCTTCCTTGGCGACGCTGAGCCCTTTGAGCGCCCAATAGATGGCGTGCGCGTCCGGGTGCCGCCAATCCATGGGGAAGTGCACGTTGGGGTCGGCGAAGTCGATCGGCCCGTACTCCTGGCTGACCTGGTGCATGCGAACCGGCTCCAGCTTCCAGGTGTTGCGCAGCTCGTACGACTTGGCGAACAGATCGAATCGTTTCAATGCCGCCGTGCCCCGAAAACGATCCACAACATCCGACGCGGCCTGCGGAAAGCGCGACGCGTTGCGACGCAGCGCCAGGTAGTTCTGCACGAACGGCTGTTCGCTGGTGAACGGCTCACCGACCTCCTGAAGGGCCCGGATGAACGGAGCTACATTCGGATCGGCGACGATCTGAGCCCATTCGGACGGCGTCCCGATCAGGGCCTCGTAGAACGCGTTGTCGTCGGCGGGCAGCCCGTTGTCCTCCGACCCGAGCAGCGGGCCGATGGCTTCCGCCAACTGGAGTTTGTAGTATTTGTGGACGTCGTCGGAAACGCCACCGAGCTTGTGCTGGAAGATCCGCGCCAGTTCCCGGTAGAGCTGGACCGCCTTGGGATTGGTGGGGATTCCCTTGTCGCGCAGCAGTTCGTAGCCGTTCTTGACCCAGCGCCATCGCTGCTCGGGCTGCGAGGCGGGGATGGCGACCGAGATGTTGTAGGCCATGTTCCATGCCTGGAACTCCCAGACGGCCGGAAAACGGGGCTGGAGCGTCGTGATCCACTCGGCGAGCTGCCGGGCATCGAAGAACTGCCCTTCCTCCTTCAGCTTGTCGGCCCGCATCCAGAGGATGTCGACGACCAGGCCGCGGAAGGCGCCCATCGCAACCGTGGCGAAGGCCAGCGACGGCGGCAGGTTCTCCACCGGCTCATTCACCACCAAGCCCATCGTCTGGCGCTGCGCGTTGATGTAATCGAGCTGCGTGCCCGCCGTATAGAGCAGGCCGCCGGCCAGCGACAGGCACACGAGCATGATGAGAATGTCACGTCCACGCATAGTCGATTTCGCGGCGCCGACCGCCGCGTCTCGTCACACAATGATTCGGGCCAGCTCGCGGAAGCTGAAGATGATCAGGGCCAGCACCAGCAGCAGGAGGCCCTTGATGCAGACCATGAACAGCGCCACCTGCGCCAGGAACGACCAGGCGATCAGGCGGCCGGGGACCAGGAAGCTGGTCGGGTTGTACTTGTCGAATCGCGGCAGCAGCCGGACCAGGGCCCCGATCGTATGCGAATACACCTCGCTCACGCTGGCGCTGAGAAACTCGAACGACTCGAGCACGAAGCCGCTGATGGTGCCCGTGAAGAAGATCATCAGACAGAACAGGATCGCCACGGGAAACGAAAGAAAGCTCGCCGCCAGCACTCCGAGGCAGGCCAGAAAGATCAGCCGGAACAGGATCAGCAGCACCCCGCGGATGAAGTTGGCCGTGAAGGTGTCGGCCTTGTAGAGCAGCTCCAACCCGTCTTCGAGCGGGAAGATCACCGTCGTGTCGTTCAGCGGGACGTTGAGAAACCCCACCGCCAGGTATCCGTCATCGGCAATGACCTGCGCCGGGACCTCGATCTCGCGGAACGTGCGAACCGGGTCCGCACGATCCTCGGGCCAGATCGGGGTTTTGAAGTTCATGCCGTAGCGAAACTGCCTCAGATCACCGATCTGCCAGCGGGCGTAGACCTGGCCGTTCGTCGGCTCGGCCGCCACGTCGTACTTGAACCGGATGAACAGACTCTGGTTCGGGTCGAGCGGCCGGATCTTCTCGAATTCCCACAACAGCCCCTCTCCCACCCCCGCCGCGCGTTTCTCCAACTGCTTGCGCAAGGTGAGCTCCTTGAGAATCCCCTCGGGCGGCAGCGTGGGGTACGCCTCGCGGAGCTGGCCGGTCTTCTCCAACTGATCGTACAGCGTCTGGACTTCTTCGCGTACATCGGGCGCCGGAGGACTGAGGCTGGCGCGGGCGGTGAAGAACTCGTTGTCGATCTGCCGCAGCGTGTCGTTCGAGACGTCGTAGAAACCGGGCAGGAACACTACCACGGCGTACACGATGCCGGCAAAGAGCGTCACGAGGGCCGCGTCCAGAACGATCACGCCCAGGAGCTTGCCGAGAAGGAACTGATAGCGGCGGATCGGCTTGGTGGCCACGGTATAGATCTGGCGGTGCTCGATGTCGCTGGTGATCGTGTAGGTCGCGACGATGATCGTCAGCAGGCACAGCAGCAGGCTGGTCAACGACAGCCCATAGCTGACGAACGTCTGGAGCCGGCCCTTCAGAGTGCCGTCCCCGGTCGCCGTCAGCCCCATCACCGGCAGCAGAACCAGCAACATCGCGATGAAGATCACCGCGATCTTCATCCGCAAGGCCTGCCGGATCGTGTTGACTGCGACGGCCCAGATCCTACTCATGGCCGGCCTCTCCGTCCTTCGGTCGTTCGCGGGGCTTCTCCGTCGCGGGCGGCGCCGTCTTGCCCGTCAAGGCGTCGAGAACGCTCTTGTTGACCTGCCCGGTGTCGCGGGATTCGGCCACCTCGGCGGCCGATGGTTTGGCCGGCGCGACGTGCTCCGTATGTGGGGTCCCACCAGGCCGGGTCAGTTTGCTGAGCAGGTCCCGGTCGGGTTTCGCTACCTGCGTTTCGACCGGCTTGATCGGCTCCGTGCTGGGCGGCGCGGCCGGCTGGTCCTGCGACACCGGCGCCGAAACGAGCTTATCGAGAATGCTCGCCTGGGACTTTTCCGCCATCAGGAAGTCGCCGATCTGCGTCGTGCTGACGGCGCCGCTGGTCGGCCTGGCCTGCTGCTGCGCCTCGACCACCGTATTGATGAAGAACGTTTCGAGCTTCTCCATCGGGCTGGTGATTTCCCATTCGGCGTGTTCTTCTTCGAGGATGTGTCCGATCCTCTCGACCGCCGTCTCACTGACGGCGCTGGTGACAATCTGCCGCTTGCCGTTCTGTTGCAGCAGCTCACGCACCTGGCCTTCGGCCTGGACTTTGCCGCCGTAGAGAATCGCGATTCGGTCGCACACGTCCTCGACGTCGGCCAAGAGGTGACTGCAGAGCAGAATCGTCTTGCCCCGTTCGGCCAGCTTGAGGATCAGGTCTTTGATCTGCCGGGTCCCGATGGGGTCCAGGCCGGTCGTCGGTTCGTCGAGGATCAACAGGTCGGGATCGTTGATCAGCGCCTGGGCCAGACCGATGCGGCGGGCCATGCCTTTGGAGTAGGTGCCGATCGGCCGGCTGGCCACCGCTTTGAGGCCGACCATCTCCAGCAGGGCCTCGATCCGCATCTTGCGGACCTTGGGAGCCAGCCCGAAGAGCCGCCCGTAGAAATCGAGGGTCTCGCGGGCATTGAGAAACCGGTACAGATACGACTCCTCCGGAAGGAAGCCGATTCGCGTGTTGATCTTCGGGTCGGTGCCGTCGCCGCCGAGCAGCAGCGCGTGACCTTTGGTCGGGTGCAGCAGGCCCAGCAGCATTTTGATCGTGGTCGTCTTGCCCGATCCGTTCGGTCCCAGCAGGCCGAAGACCTCGTTGTGCCGAATCTGGAGATTGAGGTCGTCGACCGCGTAAACCTTGGCGCGGCCCCACCAGTCGGAAAAGACCTTCGTCAGCGAAATTGTCTCAACGGCGTAATCCATAATCTACCGCACGCTATCCAAACAAACCATCAAGGGGCGGGACGGTCGCCGCCGCTTCACGCCTCCAACGAGGGCGATCCAACGGGATGTGAATCGTGGTCGAGGTCTTCGCCGTA
Source organism: Sedimentisphaerales bacterium (assembly GCA_040772485.1). Classification (GTDB taxonomy): domain Bacteria; phylum Planctomycetota; class Phycisphaerae; order Sedimentisphaerales; family Anaerobacaceae; genus Anaerobaca. The sequence goes on from JAXGYC010000007.1 coordinate 32,627, forward strand.
CCGCACCAGCCGGGCACTGTTGAACACCACCACCAGCGAACTGGCAAAATGCAGGAACGCCGCTACGCTGGGCGGGATGAACTTGGCCAGAGAGATGCCAAACACGATGAACGCAATGCCAAAACCCAGGTTCTGGTTGATGACCCGGCGGGTCCGGCGCGAAACCTGGACCAGGAACGGGATGCGGCGCAGGTCGTTGTTCATCAGGGCGATAGAGGCCGAGTTGATCGCGACGTCGCTTCCGGCCGCTCCCATGGCGATGCCGAGATCGCCCGCGGCCAGGGCCGGCGCATCGTTGATGCCGTCGCCGACCACGACGACCGTGTGCCCGTCTCGCTTGATCTGCTCGACAATGGCCAGCTTGTCCTGCGGCAGGCAGTGGGCCTTGTAGTCGGTGCAGCCCAGTTCGCCGGCGACGCGATTGGCGACTTCGCTGCGGTCGCCCGTGAGCATAGTCACCCGTTTGATGCCGATGTCGACCAGTTCCTTGACCGCCCTCTGGGCCTCGGGACGCGTCTTGTCCTGGAGACCGATCCAGCCGATACACCGTGCGTTTTTGGCCACGTACAACGTGCTGAAGCCCTGCTCTTCATCCAGGGCAGGGTCGGTGATACCGGCAAAATCAACGCCGTTCTCCTTGAGAAACGTCTCCCGGCCGACCAGGATCCGCGACGAATTGACGGTCGCGGTAACACCCTTGCCCGGTGTTTCCTGGAAGCCTTCTGCCACCGGCAGCGACAGATTGGCCTCCTTGGCCACGTCGTGCAGGGCGCGGGCCGCCGGGTGCTTGCTCAACTGTTCCGCCGCCGCCGCTTCGGCCAGCAGCTCGGCCGGCTCGACCCCCTCGGCGGGCGTCAGCTTCGTCACGTAGAGCCGTCCGGTCGTGACGGTGCCCGTCTTGTCGAAGACCAGCGCCGTCATCTTGCCCGCGATCTCCAGATCGGCCACGTTCTTGACCAGTACGCCCAACCTTGCGGCGGCGGAAATCGCCGCGACCATCGCCGTCGGAGTCGCCAGAATGATCGCACAAGGGCAGGAGATGACCAGAATGGTGATCGCCTGGTTGATGTCCCGCGTGAAGAACAGCACGATCGCCGCGATCATCAGGATGGTCGGCACATACCACGTGATATAGCGGTCGATGATCCGCATGATCGGGATCTTCGTGTGCTCGGCCTGCATGATCAGCGACTGGACCTTGCCGAGAGTAGTGTCGTGGCCGGCCTTGGTGACCCGGATGTCCATCGCGCCGGTCAGGTTGTTCGTGCCGGCGAAGACCTGCATGCCCGGAACCTTGTCGACGGGCAGCGACTCGCCCGTGATCGTCGCTTCGTTGACGGAGCTCAGGCCGGTGGCCACCTCGCCATCGGCCGGGATGTTGTCACCCGGACGGACACGGATCAGGTCCCCCGGCTTCAGCGCGCTGACCTTGACCTCCTGTTCGACGCCGTCGACGCTGACGAGATTCGCCCTGGTCGGCGTCAATTTGATCAGCGACTCGATGGACGCACGCGCGCCCAGCGCGGTGCGGGTCTCGATCAGTTCGCTGAGCAGCATGAAGAAGCCGATCAGGCCGGCCGCCACATATTCGCCGGTGGCGAACGCCGCCACGATGCCCAGCGCCGCCAGCTCATCCATGTGCGATTCGCCTCGAATCAGGCTCAGGATCGCATGGACGACGATCGGCAGCCCCAGCAGCAGCGCGCCGAGCATGGCGAAGATCTCGGTGTTGAAGCTGTCGGGTCCGTAGATGAAGCGGCCGATGCCGCTGTTGATCAGGAGGACCCCGCCCGCCAGAGTCCCCAACAGCGCGAGACTGACTCGCAGTTGCTGGCCTCGGGTCTCCTCGGCGGTGTCGTGCTGCAGGTGTAAATGCTCATGAGCCATAGTTACGTTCTCGTCCTTTGACGGGAGTGCGACGGTCTATCTCATCGTCGGTGTCGGTTCCGTTGCCTTGGGTTTGAGGGTGGGGTCCCGGTTGATCAGAATGCGGACCTCCCGCCCCTGGGCAATCTCGGTCGGGTCCAGAATGAACTTCTCGTCGGCGTCGTCGAGCACTTTCTGGATCGCATCGAAGTAGATCCCCTGGGCTACCAGCTCGGGCCACTTTCGATACTCGGGCAGGAGGCTGGTCAGGTAGGTGGCGCTGGCCTTGGCGTCTTCGACCACCTTGGTTCGATAGGCCTGGGCCTGGGCAACGGTGTTCTGTGCCCGGCCGGCCACCTGCGACCACAGGGTCTCCAACTGATCCTCCGGCGTGTCGGAGGCCATCAGGGCGCGGTACAGCGATTCGGCCACCTGTCCGGCGGCATCGGTCAGCGTCTGCTCGGCGTAATTTCTCGCATCGCTGATCGCCAGGCCGCTCTTCTGGCTGGCGGCGATGTAAGCCTGAAAGGCGGCGTCCACCTGCTGCGGCCACGTGGCCGCCACGAGCTGGACCTTGGTCACGCGGATGCCGCTGTCGATGGCGTCGAGCTTCTGCTGAGTGAGTTGTTCGACGTGACGCGGAATGGTGTCGGTGCTCTGAAGCGCTTCATCGATGGTGTATTGGACCATGGCCGTGACCACCGAGTCCTCGACCACGCTCTTGAGCAACGGCGTGATCGACTCCTTCATGATGTCGAAATAGATCTGCCCGGGCCTGGCCGCCGGAACGTAAGCATTCGTGTAAAACTGTTCGATGTTGCCGATCTGGTAATCGATCTTCCACTGCGTATGAACGATGCTGTAGTCGCTGCCTTCGCTGTCGGCGGCCCCCCGGCCGGAAATGCCCTGTGCAACGACCGCGCGGACTTCGTCCGTCCGGCTCCGGGTAAGGCTGTATCCTTCGGTCAGCGGGTTGAGCTTCTCCGGCACGAGATTGCGCGGCTTGGGCCCTTCGCCAAGGATGTCGTTGCGCGTCTGCTTGTACCAGAACGAGGTGATGGGCAGGCTGATCTGCGCCTCGACCGGAATCTTGACCAGCTCATCGATGGGATAGGGGAAAACCCAGTGCCAGCCGGGCCCCAGGACGCGCTCTTCGCCTACGCCGCGAATGGCGCCGAAGCGCAGGACCATCGCCTTCTCCCCGGAGTCGACCGTCTTGAAGCCCGAGATCAGAAAGGCAATGACCAGCACGATCATGATGATCTTGAGAATGAAGAAGCTCAGCCGCAGCGCATCGGAGAGCGACTTTCCCGCCGCATCCAGCTCGCGCGTCGGCGCCGTGTCGTGCTCGTGCGGCTCATCGTGGCTGTGCCCATGTGCGTGTTCGTGTCTATGTGCCATACATCCTCAGAGACAAACGCAGTGAACGATGCGTCCGGCGTCGGGTCAATTCGACGATTCCAGCGACGGCCTTTCCCGAAGGTACTTGAACGGCTCGACGTCGCTCGGGATGACGATCGTTGAATTCTCGCCCAGCGCCTGCAACGCCTCAAGGTTACGCAGGAACATGGCCAGTTCCGGCGCCTCTTGCAGCATCTTGTAGTACTGGGCGGCCTCGGCGTCACCTCGGCCGCGGATCGCCTTGGCCCGTCCTTCGGCCGCCGCCAGCAACGCCGTTCTCTTGACGTCCGCATCGGTCCGGATCGTGGTGGCTGCCGCGTTGCCTTGCGCAATGGTCGCCTCGGTCCGGCGGCGACGCTCGGCCCGCATCCGCTCGAAGACGTCCTTCGTGACGTCCTCGCTGATCTTGAGCTGCTTGATCCCGAGCGTCTTGATCTCGATGCCGTAATCGTTTCGCACCGGCTCCTGAAGGTCTTTGAGCATCTCCACCTGAATGTCGGCGAGCTTGATCTTCTCGGGATCGCTGTTGACGAACTCGCTGAAGGTATGCTGGCCGATCACGCGGTTCTGGGCGTTGTTGAGCCGATACCGAATGGCGTCGTTGGCGTCGGCGACCGTGCCCACGGCGTTGAGGAACTTCAGCGGCTCGGCCACCCGCCAGACGACGTACGTCGTCACGATGATGGAGATCTGCTCTCTCGTCGTGGTCTCAGCCGGCGGGACATCGAGGACCCTCATGCGCGAGTCGAACCGGTGGACGCGTTCGATCGGTGCGGGCCACTTGAAGTACAGGCCGGGCCTGGTGATCTCGCGGTCTTCCAGCGGCTTGCCGAATCGCGTGATGAAGGCGGACTCCGTCTCGCGGACCTGAAACGAAACGAGATAGAGCGCCATGATGGCGAAGATGACGGCAATCAGTACGGGAATGGCGATCTTCTTCATTATCGGATAGTCTCCTCTAAGCCCGTCATGTCCAACAGATTGGTCGGCGGTTTGTCCTGAAGGTCCATGATGATGACCTGCCGGTCGTTGGGATCGACAGCGATGATGTATTTGCGCACGTCGGGCAGCACCTCTTCCAGCGCCGCCAGACGTTGCTCCTGCAGGTAAATGTCCGGGGCCGCCCGGTAGGCAGCGACCTGCCCGGCGAACCGCTCGCCTGTTGCACGGGCCAGCGTGGCTTTCTCAAAGGCATAGCTCTGGGCCTCTCGCAGGGTCTGGAAGATGCCCCCTTTGGCCTGCGCCAGCGCCTCGTCGAACTGTTTGCCCAGCCGCTCGACGTCTTCGGCGCGTCCCTCCGTTTGGGCCTTCTGGTACTGCGTCGCCAGGTCGGCCAGCTCGTAGGCCTTCTCCACCGAGCCGACCAGCGTGCTCAGGATTGCGTTTCGGTCCGCCTCGGCGTTAAGGACGAGGGCGTACTTCTTTTGAACGGCGCCGATGACCGCTTGATAGTCCGGCGCCACCTCGGGCGGCGGGTGGATGCCCTGCACACCCAGGAACACCACCTCGATGCCCAGCCCCTGGCCGTCGGCGGCCTTCTGAATCCTATCGGTAAGGATCTCTTTGGCCTTGGTTCGACCGGCGCCCAGAAGGCTCTCGCTGGCTGCCTGGCCCGAGTCGCCGACATCGACCTCAATCCCGGCACCGGCCGCAAAATGTGTGAGTTCGCGGTAGGCAATGTCCTCCAGCAATCTCGCCGGGTCGCTGTGTCCATAGATGTATGCGTAAAGGTCCTTGATGCGATACTGGATCGGGATGTTCGCCTTCACCAGGCTGACCGGCACCGCCCCCTCTCCCAGCGCCTCGCCGGTCTGTTCGCTGGCGACCAGGAAGCTGAACTCGCTCTCGTAATGGGTCTGGCCCCACAGAAGCGAAGGTTCCGTCAGCACTCGGCCCGTCTTGGGGTCGGTCTTGGGAACGTATCCGACATGGATTTCCAGAATCTGCTTGGTGGGATACTTGTAGGCGATGTCGATCGGCCAAGGCAGCTTGAGGTGAAGTCCCGGCTTGAAATCGCGAACCTGCCCGTCGCCGGTCAGCGGATTGCCGAACCGCTCTACGATCGCCTCCTCGTTGGGCAACACCACGACGATGCAACTGGCCAGATACAGGGTCAGCGCCGAGAACAAAATCAGAGGCACGACCGCCTTCTCCAGGAGCTTGTAGAACCACGTCTGAGAAACCTGGAAGCCGAACTGGTAGTCGATCGCGGCCGCCAGACTGCGGAAGACGCCCCCAGGCTCGTTGATGATGCCGAGCAGGCGGCTGTCGAACGCCGCCCGGCTGTACTGGCCTTTCAACCGCGGCCGGTAGATATCCAGCACCGTGTTCAAAGCCGTCTCAGCGCCCAGCAGGATCAGCAGGATCGGCACCACGTAGCCCACGACCAACAGCGGGACGTGAAACTGGAAGTGCGTGCCGGCCAGGCACAAGGCCAGGGCAAAGCACACCACCGCGATGCCAAGCAGGTAGCTGCCGCCCGCCCGCAGCGGCTTCCAGGCCGGCTCGGCGGACATTCCCGTGGCGTATCGCGACAGCAGAAAACTGACGAACGCCACCACGGTCATCAGGATGGCACAGACCAGCGGCTGCTGCGTCGTCGATGGAGCTCGGCCGAGACTGCGGAGCAGATACAGGCCCAACGCAATCTCATAGACCGCGATGAGCACGCCGAAGATGGGGATGAACCACCTCTCCAGCAGGTCGAGGCGGCGCTGGGCGGCCGCAAACAAGGTGGCCCGTTCCCCCTTGCCTTCGAACAGGGTCGAGCCGCTCTTGTCCTGGGCCAACTGCGTCATGTCCAGACGTTCTTGCTCGGCCAGGCCTCGCTGGTGAAACTGGATGGCCAGAACCAGCCAGATCAGCGCCGCGCCGAGGATCTGCCAGGCCACGGCCGAGACCGCGAAGTACCCGCTCCAGCGACCGAGAAAGAAGGTGATGCCAAAGAAGACCAGGCTTAAGACCAGGCAAGCCCAAGCCACGTGTTCGGGACGTTTGGACGATGCTGTCATTTTGCGCTTCGGCTCCCGACGACGAACAAAAATCCGCTGTGCCAGTATCTACTCATCGAAGACCTTCGCCCTTTACAAACAAGAGGCTGGGTACTATAACCCGGAATCTCAGTGTCGTGTAGTGACAATCACGAAAAAATGTGCCCCCACGTGCCGGCCGACGGAAAGACATGGACGGATGCGTGAAAACGTCAGGACCACACATGCTCAATAAGCTCGCTGCCATCGCTCGGAACACGTTCGTCGAAACCATTCGCCAGCCCGTGTACGCCGTCATCATTGGGGTCGCCCTTCTGTTGTTTTTGCTCAGCCCGTCCCTGTCCATGTATACCATGGACGACGACAACAAGCTCTTACGCGAGATAGGCTTGTCTACGCTGTTTCTGGCCAGCTTGTTCGTGGCAATCTTCTCCGCCTCGGGCGCGGTGGCGGTCGAGCTGGAAAACAAGACGATCCTGACCGTGCTGACCAAGCCGGTTCAGCGTCCCCTGTTCGTGGCAGCCAAGTTCCTCGGCGTGGTTGCGGCGGTCGGCGTCGCGCACTACGTCTGCACCATCGCCCTGCTCATGTCGATCCGGCACGGGGTGCTCGAGACCGCCTCCGACACGCACGACTGGACCGTCGTCGGCGCCGCGGCGGTGATCGCGGTGGCCACCATCCTGCTGAGCACCTTCTTCAATTACACGTATGACTGGAAGTTCACCTCGACGGCGGTGATCGTCCTGGCCATACTCGCCACGTTCGGCATGATCTTTCTCGCGTTCATCGATCGCGACTGGCAGTTCAATCCGGCCAAGAACGGGATCAACGCGCTGGACGTGTACGGCTCGATCCTGCTGTTTCTGGCGGCCGTCATCATCGCCGCTTTGGCCGTGGCGATCTCGTCCCGCTTCAACACAGTGGTGACCCTCTCGGCGTGCGTCGGTCTGTTCCTTCTGGGACTGACCAGCGATTACATCTTCGGCCGCTTCGCCGCAACCCATCTGTGGGCCAGAATCGGTCGCTTCCTCGTGCCCAACCTCCAGGTCTTCTGGATCAGCGACGCGATCTACGAGGGCAGCGCCGTCCCGGCCAAGTACATCCTCGTCGGCGGCCTGTACGCTCTATGCTACGCCACCGGCATCCTCGCCTTGGCCGTGGCGCTGTTCCAGAGACGCCAGGTCGGCTGAAAAGAAAGACCGCCCTCAGGACCCATTGGCCAGCGATCTGGCCACCGCGATTTCGTCGCATTCCTGCTGTTTCGGACACCGGGCACAATCGCTCCAGACCTTCATGGGAAGATCCTCTTTGGGTACGACGGCGAATCCGATGCGCTCGAAGAACCGCGGCTCCAGCGTCAACGCGAAAACGCGAGGCACGCCGAGGTCTCTGGCCTGCTCGACCATAGCCTCGACCAGAGCCCGTCCGAGTCCCTGGCCCTTGTGGGCCGGCGCCACCGCCAACGACTTGATCTCCGCCAGGTCCGACCAGATGATCTCCAGAGCGCAGCAGCCGACCACCGTATCGTCCTCCTCCGCCACCAGGAACATCTGGAGGTTCTCATAGATCTCCGCCAGCGAGCGGAAGAGCATCTTGTCGTGCTCGGCGTAACAGTTGATCAGGGCAGAGATCGCCCGGGCATCCGGAATCTTCGCGTTTCGCACTTTCATATGGCCGCGCAGTATACCGACCGGGCGGTTTTCCTGCAACGGCGATTCCGCGATGCCCGACCGTACGCAAAAAACCGAAAAAAGGACTGGCAAAAGCGTTCGAGGCTACTACAATAGCGCGGATTTGGGGCCGGATGGCGTTAGTGGAATGAAATTCGTACTGATTGACAAGATCGTGTCGTTGGAGACGGGGCGCCGTCTTAGTGCGGTCAAGAACGTGTCGCTGGCGGAAGAGTATCTGGCCGATCACTTTCCCACGTTTCCTGTCTTGCCCGGCGTGTTGTTGCTGGAAGGGCTGGTAGAGTCGGCCGGCTGGCTCGTGCGGACGAAGGAAGACTTCGCCCACAGCATGGTGTTGCTGGAACTGGCACGCAACGTCAAGTACAAGAGCTTCCTGGCTCCCGGCTCCCAGGTGGTGTACACCGTGGAAGCCAGGACCATCGAGGAACGCGTCAGCAGCTTCACCGGCTCCGGCACGGTCGACGGCATGACGATCCTGGAGGCCCGATTCGGTCTGAGGCACTTCAACCTGGCCGAGCGGAATCCCGCGTGGGCCGCGGTCGACGCCCAGATCAAGGAAGAGATGAAGAATCGATACAGGCTGCTGTCTGTGCAGAACTGAACCACGCGTGTAACGAAACGGATTTTGACAGGATTGCAGGACCGGAGGTACCAGAAGCCATGGCGATGAGTCGCGACGAGATTTTTCAGAAGGTCCAGGAGGTGTTGGTCGATGCCTTGGGGGCGGACGAGGAGGAGGTCACTGCCGATGCCACGCTCATGGGGGATCTCGGCGCCGAGAGCATCGATTTCCTGGATATCGTGTTTCGCCTGGAGAAGGCGTTTGGGATCAAGGTGCCGCGAGAGGAGCTGTTTCCTGCGGAGAGCCTGCTGAACAATCCCGAACTCGTCAGCAACGGCAAACTGACGGCCCAAGGCCTGGCAGAGCTGCGAGCCAGCGTACCCCACACCGATCTGACCGAGTTCGAAAAGAACCCGGACATCAACAAGCTGGCCAATCTGTTCACCGTCAATGCCATCGTCAATTACATCGACGGCAAGATCAACGGCGCCTGAGCCGCAGACGTCTCCGGCACAACGGACCGCCGCAGGACCGCCCGGGCGCGCCCGGCGGGTGTAGGTCGCTCATGCGTTGGATCTGGATCGACAAATTTCTGGAGTTCGAGAGTGGTCGTCGTGCCGTCGCGGTCAAGAACGTGACGCTGGCCGAAGAGCACCTGCACGACCACTTTCCGGGTTTTCCGATCATGCCGGAGTGCCTGATGATCGAGGCGATGGCGCAGACGGCCGGAATCCTCGTCGGCCAGGCGAACGACTTTCGCGAGAAGGTCGTTCTGGCCAAGATCAGCAAGGTCGTCTTCCACGATTTCGTCCGGCCGGGCGACAGCCTGCGGATCGAGGCACAGATCAGCTCGCTGGCGCCGGAAGCCGCCGGCACCACCGGCCGGATCCTGCGCGACGCGCAGCTCATCGCGGAGATCGACCTGATGTTCAGCCACATCGACCAGAACTTGGCGGGCAAGAAATTCCCCGAGGAGAACTTCGTCTTCACCGGGTTGTTCACGTCCCTGTTGCGTGACATCATTTCGGAAGCGGCCGCCACGACCGCCTTGCCGGCGGAGTCAAGCTGATGGAATCGTCTCGTGTAGTTGTGACGGGGCTGGGGGCCGTCAGCCCTCTGGGGCTCAGCGCCGATCAGATGTGGGCCGGGCTTTGCGAGGGACGCTGCGGCATCGGTCGCATCAAGGCGTTCGATCCTGCGGGCCTGTTCTGTGAACTGGCCGGCGAGGTCCCCGCATACAGCATCCAGGACTACGTTCCACGCAAATACCGCAAGAGCTGCAAGCTGATGTGTCGGGACATCGAACTGGCGGTCATCGCGGCCCACCAGGCCGTGGCTGCCAGCGGACTGGTCACCAAGGGAGTCGATCCGGATCACGTCAGCATCGACCCGACCCGTATGGGTGTCAATATGGGGGCGGGCATCATCAGTTGCGACATGGTGGAGCTGGCGCCGGCCGTAGCCGTCAGCACCACCGACGGCCGCTTCGACATACGCAAATGGGGTCAGGTCGGCCTTGAGCACGTCACGCCTCTGTGGCTGCTGAAGTATCTGCCGAACATGCTGGCCTGCCACATCGGCATCATCCATGACTGTCAGGGCCCCAGCAACACGATCACCTGTGCGGAGGCGTCCGCCCACCTGGCGATCGCCGAGGCAGCCCAGGTCATCGCACGAGGCGACAGCGACATCGCTCTGGCAGGCGCCGCCGAGGCGAAGGTCAATCCGGTTATCATGGTCCGCCAGATCCTGCTCGAACGGACGAACAACATCAGTAACGATCGCCCCGCAGAAGCCTGTCGGCCCTTCGATGGAGACGCGCACGGGTCGGTCTTCGGCGAGGCCGGCGGCGTGCTCGTGCTCGAAAGCCTCTCTCATGCCCGGCGGCGCGGCGCCACGATTCTGGCCGAACTTGTGGGAATCGGGCACAGTCACTGTGTCGATCCGGCCTACGCACGGCTCGAACCGGACGGCGAGGCGGTCCGCATCGCCATCACGAAGGCGCTCGACGACGCGGACCTCGACGCCCGGCAGGTCGATCTGCTCATCCCGCACGGAACGGGGCTGCCGCAGGACGACCTGGCGGAGGCCAGGGGGATCGAGGCCGCCCTCGGCGACGCGGTCGGCCGGGTTCCTGTCTGGCCGACCAAGAGCATGCTGAGCACGACAGGCGCCGCCTCGGGCGCGTTGGACGCGATCGCCACCGTGCAGGCCATCGGGGCGGGTATGATCCCGGCGGCCAGGAATCTCACCAGGCCGCTCGACGGCTGTCATCTGCGCATCTCCACCGAGCCGGTCCGGCGTCGCATCGACTATGCGATCTGCTGCAGCTACACGCATGGCGGCCAGACCGCCGCCCTCGTGTTCAAACGCTGCGACGAGGGGGCTGCGAGCTGATATGAAGACGCCCAAAAGCCACGAACGCATCGTCCTGACCGGAATGGGGATCGTCTCTCCTCTGGGCCATGACATCGAAAGCGTCTGGAAGGCCATCCTGGCCGGCCGCAGCGGCACCGCCCGCACGACGATCTTCGACGCCTCCACGTTTCCGACCACATTCAGCGCAGAGGTGAAAGACTACGATTTCCGGCGCCACGTTCAGCACCCGTCTCGACACGACCAGTGCAGTCGCAGCTCGGGTTTCGTCATCGGGGCCACGGTGCAGGCCTGCCGCCAAGCCGGGATAGACGTCGAATCACAGGCCCCTGCCGACCGCATCGATCGCACGAGAATGGGCATCTACCTCGGCGCCGGGGAAGGCTCCCTCGATAGCGATGCGTTCTTCGCCGGCATCCTCGCCGCCTGGAACGCCGAACGCAACGAGTTCGCCTGGCCCCATGCGAACCGCATCGTGCAAAAACAGATGCAGGCCGCTCACGAACTCGAGCAGGAGCCGAACATGGCGGTGGCGCACATCGCCCGACTGACCGGCGCCAGAGGCCCGGCCCGCAGTTGCCTGACCGCCTGCGCCGCCAGCACTCAGGCGGTGGGCGAGGCCATGATGCTCCTGCGTCGGGGGCAAGCCGACGTCATGATCGCCGGGGGCGCCCACTCGATGATTCACATCCTGGGACTGACCGGTTTCAACCGGCTCACCGCTCTCTCGACGCGGAACGACAGCCCGGAAACCGCTTCCCGCCCCTTCTGTGCCAGCCGTGACGGCTTCGTCCTCGGGGAAGGCGCGGCGATCGTCGTTCTCGAATCGCTGACCTCCGCCCGCAAGCGAGGCGCGACGATCCTGGCGGAGCTGATCGGCTACGGCAGCAGCTCCGACGCCTATCGCGTCACCGACATGCACGACGAGGGACGCGGCGCGGTCCAGGCGATGCGGGCGGCGCTGGCGGACGCCGGACTGACGTATCGCGACATCGACTACATCAACACGCACGGCACGAGCACCCACGAGAACGATGCCGTCGAGACGCTGGCTATCAAGACCGTGTTTCAGGAGCGGGCCAAACAGGTCCCGGCCAGCAGCGTCAAGAGCATGCTGGGCCACCTGATCGCCGCCGCCGGCGCCGCCGAACTGATCACCTGCGTGCTGGCCATCCGGGACGGGATCGTCCCGCCGACCATCAACCTGAACGACCCCGATCCCGAGCTCGATCTCGACTACGTGCCGAACGCGGCCCGCAAGATGCCGCTTCACATCGTCATGAACGAATCGTTCGGATTCGGCGGCCAGAACAACGTGGTCATTCTCAAACAATACTCGGAGGCCCGGGAGAAACCGCTTTGATGCGCTCCGTCTGTCCCACGGGACCGGCGTTCTCCGCCAGGAGAGACTATGATTGACATTAGAGAACTGCGAGACCATCCCGATGTCTACATCCAGGCGGCCATAGACAAACGCATCCCCGCCGACATTTCGAAACTGCTGGAGCTCGACCAGCGTCTGAAGGACGTCAAGGCCCGGCTTCAGGACATCGCCACAGAGAAGAACCGGATCGGCAAGTCTGTGCCCAAGCTGGGCGGCGCCGAGAAGGAAGCGGCCCTGCGCGAGTTGTCGCGGCTGAAACAGGAGGAAGAGGACGATCAGAATCAGGTCAAGCAGTGGCAGCCGCAGTTTGACGCGCTGATGCTCCAGGTTCCCCAGCCGGCCGATGCCGAGGTCCCCGTGGGCAAGGACGACACCGAGAACGTCGAGCTGCGCCGCGAAGGCCAAGTGCCGTCGTTCGACTTCGAAGTGAAAGACCACGTCGAACTCGGAGTCGCGTTGAACATGATCGACATCGAACGCGGCGTGAAACTGGCAGGCACGCGGAACTACTTCCTCAAGGGCGACGGCGCCCTGCTGCACTGGGCGGTGCTGCGCTTCGCGATCGACTTCATGGTCGAGCGGGGCTATGTCCCGATGTCCGTGCCGCTGCTGATGCGCGACGAGGCCATGCAGGGGACCGGCTATTATCCGGGCTCCGAAGAGCAGACCTACCGGATGGAGAAAGACGAGTTGAGCCTGGTCGGCACGGCGGAAGTGCCGCTGACCGCCTACCGCATGGGCGAGATTCTCCAGGACGAGGAGCTGCCGCTGAAGTTCGTGGCGCTGTCGAGCTGTTTTCGCCGCGAGGCCGGCGCCGCGGGCAAAGACACCTACGGCCTCTACCGCATCCACCAGTTCGACAAGGTCGAACAGGTCGTCATCTGCCGCAACAGCGACGAGGAAAGCGCCAGGTTCCACGAGGAGATTCTGGCCAATTCCGAAGGGGTGATGAAGGCCCTCGGACTGCCCTACCGCGTCGTGGTGGTCTGCACGGGCGACCTCGGCCGGGGCCAGGCCAAGAAATACGACATCGAAGCCTGGATGCCCTCGCGAGGCAACTACTGCGAAACGCACAGCGCCAGCAAATTCTACGATTTCCAGGCGCGCCGCATGAACCTGCGATACAAAGACACACAAACGAAGAAGAACCTCTTCTGCCACACGCTGAACAACACGGTGATCGCCTCGCCGCGCGTGCTGATCCCGCTGATGGAGCTATACCAGAACGCGGACGGATCGATCACGATCCCCCGGGTGCTGCGTCCTTACATGGGTGGCAGAGAGAGGATTGCCGCACGAAGCTGACCGTCGGCCGGCGCGCAACAGAAAAGGCGGCCCACAGGTTCAATGAACCTGAGGCCGCCTGAATCGCATGACATCTCGTGGCTACTTCTTCTTCGGAGCCTTTTCCTCCAGCTCCCGCCGTGTTTCTTCCAACTGGCTCGTCAGTTCATTCAGTCGTCGGCGGCTGCCGTCGATCTCGTTTCTGGCCTTCTCCGAGATATCCTCGACCGCCTCGTCCATCACGAACGGAGTGACGAACACGATCAGCTCGCTGTTGGACTGAACGACGTCGTTGTGCTGAAACAGTCCGCCCAGCAGCGGCAGGTCGCCGAGCAGCGGCAGCTTGCGTTTGACGGCCGTGTCCTTCTCAAACAACATTCCGCCGAGCATGATCGTCTCGCCATCCTGAACCACCATGTTCGTCTTGCTCTCCACTTTGCTGCGCACCGGCTGGTTGTTGATCACCTCCGTCGTCAACTGAGACAGGTCGACGCGGATCTCCATGTCCACGCGCCGTTCCGGGGTGATGCTTGGACGGACCTGCATCGTCATACCGACGTTCTTGAACTCCACGTTCTGCGTCACGCCCACGTTGGCCGAACTGGTAGAGCCGGCCAGGAAGGCCACCTCCTGGCCCTTGAAGAACATCGCCTCTTCGTTGTCCTCCGTCCACAGCGTCTGCTGGTTGAGGATCTTGGCGTGGGTCGTCTTGATCAGGAAATCGATCAACGCGTAGACCGCCGAGGTCCCGCCCACGATGGTGCCGGTCCCTTCGGCGCCGAGCGGCGTGTCGCTGGCCACTGCGGAGCCACGGGTCGCCAGATTCGTGAGCTGGCCCAGCGCCGTCACCGCGTTCTCCCCGAGATTGCTGAAGGCGTTTGGGTTGGTCGCCAGTTGGACGCCCAGAGAGGTCATGCTCCCGTGCTCGACTTCAACCACGATCGCCTTGACGAGCAACTGCTTGCCCGGGGTGTCCAGTTGCTTGATCGTCGCTTCGAGGCTGTCCTGAAACTCCGGGGCCGCAAGGACCAGAACGGATTTGCTGCGCGGATCGGGGATGAAGCGAACCTTGCCGATCACGTTGCTGATCGGTTCCTCGTCGGTGCGCTGCCGGGCGCCGGCGGACCACCAGGGCGTGTACTCGTCGCTGCTGCCTGCGTCCCTCGGATTGTTGTTGCCGGCGTTGGGCCCGCCGCCCTGGCCCCCTTGCGAGCTATCCATCGAATATTCGGAAAGACCAGTCATCTGCCGGCGGATGCGGGCGGTCGTGCCGGGTTCGTTGAACATGGCATTGAGACGCTCCGCGAGATCCTCGGGATCGGCGTACTGCAACGGGACCACGTTGGGGATCTCCGCCATCTCCTGCCGGTCCAAGTCGTAGATCAACTGCTCGATCACGTCGTAGGCCTGCGGGATCTTGCTGATCACAATGATCTTCTTGGTTCCGGGCACGTCCTCGAACGTGAGCTGGCCGTATAGCGGGCCGACGATCTTCTTGCGTTCGTTGCCCGAGCCGCCGTAAAGGATCAGGCGGATCAGGTTGGAACTGGTGCTCTCCTGGTCAGCGGAGAACAGCTTCGCCAGCAACTGGGTCATCTGCACGGGGTCGGAGTTTCGCAGCTCGATGATGCGCGGCTTGACCGCGTCCACGTCCAGCGGCACGTCCCATTCCTCGATCTGCTTCTCGATCTTCCGCATGTTCTCGGGCGAGGCAATCACCGTGACCTGGCCCATCGTCGGAAACGCGATCACCTTGACCGTGTCGGAGTCCGGCCCCTGGCTGCCGCGACCGTAACGATAGTAGTAGTACGAATCGTATTCCGGGATTTGGTCGCCATAGAGGTTGTCGAGGTTCTCCTTGATCTGCTCGGGATCGGCGAACTTGAGGTCGAACTTCTTGGTCTCGAACGTTCCGGCGGGAATGTCGATCTCGGTAATCAGTTTCTTGACCATGTCACGCAGATCGGCCCGGCCGAAGATCATGATCTGTTTCGATCGCTCCAGCGGCCGAATCAGGATGCTGGGGGCCAGTTGCGTGCCCGGCATGTCCCGCAGCGCCTCCTCGATCCGGCTGGCCACTTCCCGCGTATCCGCGTAGGCAATGGCCACCGTCTCGTATTCCGAGGCGACCGGCTCTTCGCGATCGAGCTTCTGGATCCACTCGCCGATCTGCTTGATGTCGTCGGCCGAGCCTCGCGCGATGATCCACTTGGCCTTCGGCACGGGAATCAGCACGATCGGCACATCCCCGGCTCCGATCACGACGGAGGTGGCCGTCGTACTCGCAGCGCCCGGCGCGCCTGGACGGCTCGGCGCCCCCGATGGCCGCCGGCTGCTGCTGTAGACGTTTCGGCTGGGAGAGCCACCTCGGCGGCCGCCGGTCGGAGCCTCCCCGAGAAGCATGCGAAGCAACTGGACGATCTCCGCTGGATCGCCATACTTGATCTCGAAAAACTGCTCCACAGCCCGGCCTGCCTCCGGCACGTCAAACTGAGCGATGATATGTCCGATGGACATGAGGTTCCCGACCGTGTCGATCACCAGGAGCATCCCGGTGGTTTCATCGACACTGACGTGGCCGTATTGCCCGACCAGCGGCTGGATGATCTCGCCCATCTGGGCGGGAGGATAGTTGCTCAGCCGGAAGAACTTGCGCACGATCTGATCGCGGTTCTCGATCATGGCCAGAGGCTCATCCGGCCCGACCGTCGGGACCACACCCAGCTTCGCATCGGCAATCGGCTTGAGAAAGAGCATGTCGTCGATCTCTTCGACCACGAAGCCCTTCATGCGCAGCGCGCTGTAGATCGTCGAGAGAGCCTTGGCCCGCGGCAGCTTGTCCGGCGCGTAGATCGTGATCTTCTGCTTCATCGCGTCGTCGTGCGGAATCACGGTCTTGCCCGTCCACTCGGCGATCTTGTCGATGATCTTCTTCATCTCGACGTCTTTGAGATTGACCGCCTCCATGGGCTCGCCCGACTCGGACACCGCGTTCGGTTCGGAGACGTCGGCCCGGCCCCTTCTGCCCCGGGCGGAACGCCCCTCGGGACGGTTGGGGTCGGGCGCCTGACCTTCCGGCCTGTCCGCATCCGGCTCGTTGGCGTCGCCTACCTGGTTCGCATCGGGCGACGCATTGGGCTCTGCCTCGGCCGGCGGCTCGTTGGGAGCGGGACTTGCCGCACGAGGCGATGCGGCCTCGACCGTCCGCGCCAGCGTCGGCACGCCCGACTTGGGAACCGAGAAACCGACGCGCCAGACGATGATCCCGGCGGCCGCAAACACGATCACCCACAAGAGTATCTTGGACCGTTCCACTTTCTTCTCCTCGTATCAATCGGTTGGTCTCTCGTTCGCCTGTCAGTTCGAATCGACGGCGTTCGGCTCCGGTTTTGCAGTCGGCGCGTTCACGTCGTTGGGCGATGCCGTGCGAGGCCGTCCCGACATCGCCGCGAAGACGGCTGCTCTCTCTTCCATGGACATCTGCGGCCATTTCTGCCGCAGCTCCTCCAGTTCCTCCGGCGACAGATGGGACAGTCGTCCCGGCTCCCTGCCCGAGGTGCGAAGTTGCTCACGCAGGGCCTCACGTCGCTGCTGCTTCTGCTCCTCCGTAAGGGCGCCGGCCTCGGCAAGCTGCTCGGCCTTCTCCTGTTTGGCCGCCGCCAACTGCTCGGGGGTGGGCGCCGGTTTGCTTTGCGCGCTGCGCCGTCCGGGAACCAGCTTCTCCAGATTGGCGATCTCGTTGGGTTCGGCTGCGACCGGCGGCGCGGGTTCGCTCGTGCCCGTGCGGGCCTGCCGGATCAACAGACCCAGCCCGTAGGCCGCGCCAAGCACGATGGCGACGCAGACGAGAGAGACGACAATGTTGCCCTGTTTCATATCCCTGATCCTTCTTCTGCGGATGTCATTATCCTGTCCGGCCTGCCGGCTGCCCCTTACATGTCCCCTCTTTCCATGGCCTGGACAGCCTGCTGCTTCTGTTCGTCGGGCATCTTATTCCATTGTTCTTTGGCCTCGGCCTTTTCCTCCTCGGACAGACTGTTCCACTTCTCAAGGAACTTGGTCCTCAGAGCGTCCGGCACCTTCACCCCCATCCAAGCCAGCGGGTCGTCGTCGGCCGGCGTGGGAGCGGCGGTGACTTTCACGGCCTCCGTCTTGCCCTCCGGTCGGGGGGGCCTCGGCTCCCGTGACCGCGCCCTTGCGGCCTCCGGCGGTCCGGGAGGTCCCGAGGGCCTGTCCCCATCGGCCTCGAACGGCGAGAACGTCTTCTTCTGGCCGTTCCATTCCACCGTAACCTTCGTCGGCTCGATGGCGAGGATCGTGGCGTCACCCACCTTCTCGCCCACCTTGTACAGTTTGTCTCCGATCAGGACCTCGGCGCCCAGGATGCCGTCGATCTGTTTGACCGGGTGTTCCTTCGGCGGTTCCTTGCTGAAGAGGTTCTTCTTCTTCAGCGCCTCGGCCGCCTCGCGGGCCTTGTCGAGATACGGCTTGACCTCGTTCGCGTCCGGGGCGCTGCGGGCCATCGCCTGCGCGACCCGATCCTCGGCATGAGCCGGCCCGTTGAAATACCCCACGACTCGGGCGCACGCCCAGGCGCCGAGCAGAACGGTGGCCGCGACCAGGCCGAACCGCGCCCGATCCATGTGTCTCTTCGTGGTACTGTCGAAGGCCATGGTTCTATTTCCCTCCCAGCGCCGTGGGTTTGATGGACGGCCGTCGTACGAAGGCCGAGACGACCAGGTCGATTTCAATCTGCTTTCGCTTCTCCGGCGGTTCCTTGGTGTCGCAGCGAATGCGCAGCTCCTCGATCCCTACCAGGTGCGGGTTCTCCGGCGAAGCCGCCAGGAAGTCGAGCAACTGCGGCAGCTCGCACTTGCCGCTGCACTTGACGCGCATCACATCGTACGGCAGACCCAGCTTCTTCTTCGTGCCCAGGATCGCCAACGGCTCCGTCTTGACGCCCGCCTTCTTCAGTTGCTCGTACAGGCAATCTCGAACGAGGAACTGCTGTTTCTCTTCGAGCTGCGGCATCTCGGCCACCGGGACGATCGACAGGAGCGCCGCCTGCTTGACCGGGTCGGCGGTCACCGTTTCCAGTTGGCGGCGCGCGGCCTTCAGGGACGCTCGCACCTCGCCCCATCGATCGAGACCTTTGAGGCCGAAGTGCAGGGCGACGATCACGAGAGCCGAGACGCCTCCAAAGATCAGAATGCGCACTTCGCGTTGTGTCAGTTTCCTTGCCATAATCCGCTTTCGTCGAAGCCTACAGCGCGGCCCCTTTCTTCGTGAAGTTCTTGTACTGAAAGAGCATGGTGAACTTGATCTTCTTGGTCTTGCTGTCCGTCGAGGTGCTCGTGATGTCCACGTCGCTGATACTCTTGCATCCGAGCAGGTTCGCCTGGAATTTCCACATCTGTTCGGCGTTGTCGGCCTGCCCGGTGATCGTGACGGCCTGACCCTTCTTGAAGTGGAAGCTCTCGAGGATCACGCCGTCGCTGGACCCCGTATGGAGGTCCGTGAGCAGGCCGAGCAGATCGGGACGATGCTGGGCAACGCTCTTCAGGAGGGTCTGACGCTCACTGGCTTGCTTGAACTCCGGCCGGCCCACCAGCGCCGTCAACCGCTTCTCGCTGGCGACATCGACCGCGTAGGATACGGCTATGGCGACCGCCAGGACGATGAGGGCGACAACAGCCGCCAGGGTCGTCGAGTACCACGCGGACCTGGCCTTCTGCTCCCGCTCGGCCTTGCGAACGGGCGCGTAGAGATCCAGACCCGTCGCCGGCCCGTCCAGCGCCATCAGGCCCAGCCCCAGAGGCTCGCGGTACGCATACAGGTCCACCGGAGTCAGCCCCAGGGCCATCCCCAGCGTCTGCAGTCGCGGCGTGCTGGTCTTGACCGGCACGCCGGCGGCGCCGAGGGCCTCGACAATGCGGCCGATTTCCTCGCTGCCGTCGGACAGGGCGAGCACGGGCCAGGGCGCCGACTCGATCCACCCGAACGAGATCAGTACGGTGTGCAGGTCCTGCGCGAAGCGTTCGATGACCTCAACCGGATGGGAAAGCGGCTCGTTGGCGGCGCCGGCCGCAGATAGATCGGCCAGGCCGGTGTCCAGCACGGCGCTGTTGGCGACCGTTCCGTCGACGGCCAGACAGACCTGTGTGTGCTGGACGCCGATGCTGACGATGACGGCCTGTCGCTGGCGCTCTCCGAACAGCTCGTGCCAGGTTCGGGCCGTTCCTTCACATGCCGGAACGATGGTTTCTGGCGCGAACGAACGCACCTCGCCGACGAATTGATGCAGGAAATCGCGCCGGGCCGCCGCAATCGTGACGTCGGCCGTCCCGTTGGTCGAGGGCATCGTCCGCCAGGCGACCTCAATCTGAGAAGCCGGCAAAGGCAGCAGCGATTCCGCCTGCATCCGGACGATGGCCGCGGTCTCTTCGCGTCCCACGCTCGGCGCCGCGATGCGATAGAAAGCCACCGCTGTGGCGTCGAGGCCGATGACCGAGATCGCGCCGCCGGGCAGTTCTCTCCGCTGCGCCTTCGATCCTGTCTCCAGGCCGCAGCGAGCGGCGAACGTCTCCCAGCTTCCCTCCACGACCGGCATGGATTTGGCCCACAAGACCTCCACGCCGTCGTTGCGTTTGCGCAGAGCGACCGCCTTGAATGCGGTCGCGTCTCTCACCGCCGCGATCACCGAATGAGGTGTCTTCACGCTCCTGCTCATCAATAGTTGGCTCCCTGGTACCAGTAAAGGACCTTGCACGGCGTCTCGCTGCGGTCCAGCACGCACTCGCTCTGCATCATGGCGCCGCTGATATCGGCGGTGGCGTAGCAGCGCACGGTGAACACGTTCGAGCGCACGGTCAAGAGCCCCGCGATGCTCTTGAATTTCTCGATGCTCATCCCCTGGACCTTGAGCAGATCGGCGATGCTCTGGAATCCATACAGACGTCCCGACCGCTCGGCGACGATGCTCTCGGCCAGCGGCTCGGCCTGGTCGCCGCCGCCCAGCAGAGCGACGAGGACCTCTTTCGGAGCGGTGTTGACGTTGACCGTGCCCTGCAAGGTCGTCTCGCCGGAAGTGGTGATCTTGTCGGCGATGCTGCTGAAGGTCTGGAGATCGATGGGGTCGGCGCGGTTTTCGTCGCCGCCGGACTCTTTCGACGGCTCCTTCGGGCTGTTATCGGCGATCAGGCCGGCGATGTTCTGATAGCCGCTGCCGCGATTCTGCACGATCCAGCGCGCCTGAGGGGCGGTCAGTCCAAGCTGGTTCTGCAACTGGCCTTCGTCCGCCTGGTTGATGTTGACCCGGTTCTGGCCTTCGGCATCGACGTTCTTCTCATACGAGTAGCAGGTCAGGTAGGCGATCCAACCCTCGTCGAGGTACCCGTCGCCATTGTCCATCGGCGGGCTCAGCTCGCCGTCGGCCTCGGTGTAGTCAAGCTGCCCGTTGAGGTTGAGGTCCTCGCCGTACAGCAGATCCTTGGTCACGCCTCTGGCCTGCAGCAGCTCGCGAATCGTCTTGACCGGCCCGTTGCGAATCTTGTACGGAAACGGCAGATTCTGATAGTAGCCGCCTTCGGCGCCGTCCGACCGCGGGTTTTCGTCGTCGTCCCGCCAGTCGAGGATCGCGTCGGCAACCTGCGTTTCCATGTACGGCAGCGCCATCAACTGCTCTCTCGTGATCGTGTTGACGTTGAGTTTGCCCGCCTCGTCGGTGACATAGACGCTGTAAATGCACCGCTCCAGCGGGACATCGTTGTAGTCTTCGTCGTTGTCGCACCACAGATCGAGCAGACAGTCCGTCGCTCGAAGGTCCTCGTTGAGCAGGCCGATGGCGGTCTCCGTCCCGGCGCGGCAGGCCCACTTGCAGCGCACCTCGTCCACCACGGCGGTCGCCATCTTCATGTCCAGCCGGCTGGTCTGGCTGACGATGGCGATCAGCGCCGTCATCAGGATGACGATCCAAAGCACGATCACCAAAGCCAGTCCCTTGTTGTTTCGATTCAAACGCATCTATGAATCCACCTGCTTGCTCATCGCGGTGCCGCTGTCGGGCCTTCGCCCTGTGGCGGCTGGTTCTGCCCGCCCGGCCGGCCGTTCTCGGCCGCCGACGCCGCATCCGTCGCCGTCGCCAGCCTGGGGAAGTTCACCAGAAAGGTCTCGATGAGCGGATTGCCCTGCCCCTGCGGCGGCAGCATCACCAGAGTGACCTCGATCAACTGAGGCAATGACCTCATCTCCTCGGGCCAGTCGGTTGTCCATTGCCGGCCGTCAAAGAAACGGATCTGAAACACATCGATATTCTGCGCCAGCGAGACGAGAATCCCGCCGGGCGGCCGATCCTCGTCCGGATTCGGCCACAAACGCCGGTACAAGGTCGATGAGCCGAGCTGATCCTGCGAAGCGGCCTCGATGCCGGCGCCTCTGCCCAGGAAGTACTCGACCTCATACACGTCGCCCTCCGGCTGACCGTGCCGGGCATTCGTCCGGCCGGTCGCGTAAAACCGCAAAAACGCCATGGCGCTGTCGGCGCTCTGCGAGGTGCCCACCAGCCGCATGGCCCGCACCTCCTGGTCGCGATAGACATTGGCCAGGTCGCGAGCCAGCATCCGGGCGGCAAATCGCACCTCCGTCACCGTCTCGCTGTGGCGCGTCACCGTCTGAGCGCTGTCCGAGACCGTCTTCAGCGCGCCCACCGCCACCACCGCGATGAACGTGGTGATCGTCGAGGCGACCAGAATCTCCGCCAGTGTGAACCCTTTGTTTCGAACCGTTGCCACTGTCACCGCTCCTGCACCGCCGAGGCCGCTGCCGTGCTGGCGCCGTTGAGCATCGTCTGCGCGACGAGCTGACGCGGGCGATTCCGTTCCAGCCAGCGTACGGTGATGGTCACCAGATACAGATTGTCGATCCCCTGGTATTGCGTGCTCACCGCCCAGCTATACCCCGGTTCCAATTCTTCAATCACGCCTTCGCTCTGTCCCAGTTCGATGAACTGATCGATCCCCACCGAGTCGATCAGCGTCAATTGCTTGTCGATCACCGAGGCGGCCACCTCATAGTGGCGGTTCAAACGCGTGTCCGTCAGAGCGCCCGAACTGATCGCGCCGACCGCGAGCACGGCGCCGGACAGGATCACGCTGGCCACCATCGTCTCGACCAGATTGAACCCCGACCGAATTGGCTGCGCTGTTCGGGTCACGGTTCCTCCAAATCCACGACCGCCATGCTCATCGGGGCCGCTTCGCCCGCCTGCAGCGTGGCCTTGCCCGTCGCCGCCATGACGGCAATCGTATAATGGGTCTTGCCGTCGCCGATCTGAATCACCGCCGTTTCCGCCGAGCCGTTCGGCAGAAACACGATGCGCTGCTCGGCGTCGACGTCCGAGACCTGCTCGGCGGCCAACGTCAGGATTTTGACGTCCTCGAATCGGACGTCGCCGGTGAATTCCACCGGCTTGACGTAGTAATCCCTGACGGCCACCGACTCCCCGGCGGCCGTCTGCTGGTTCCACTGGGTCGTCGTCACGGCGAAGCCCTTGTTCTCTCCATCGAGACGCAGCTCGTACGGCCGGCCGTGCTCGATCGCCATGATCCGCGCATACTTGGCCGACAGCAGGAACTGGCGGGCCGCCCGCTCGACGAGCAGCTTCTTGTACGTGCCCGCATACATCCCGCCGCCCAGACCGCCGACAACACTGATCACCGCGATGACCAGCAGCAGTTCGGTGAGCGTAAAGGCCCCGCGTGCGCCGGTCTTTCGGACGGTGCGTCTGTCTGAGACCGTTGGATGTATCCTGTTGCGGCTCATAGGTTCGCGATGTCGGCGTTCTCGCCCTCGCCCCCCTCCTGGCCGTCGGCCCCGAGGCTGACCAGGTCGAAGCTGCCGGGGTTGTACTGGCCCTCAGAGATATAGATGTACATGTTGCCCCAGGGGTCGAGGAGCTGGCTCTGCTTGAGGTAGGGGCCGTTCCATTTCTCTTCCAGCTCCGGCGGCGCCACCAGGAGGGCTTCGAGCCCCCCTTCCGACTCGTCGGGAAACCGGCCGCAGTCGTACTGGAAGCGCGCCAGCGAGTCCTCGATGAGGGTCATCTTCGCGCGGGCGATCTCCGCCTTGGCCTTGCCGAGCCCTTTGAACATGCGCGGGGCCAGGAAAGCGGCCAGCATCGAGATGATCAGAACCACCACGAGCAGCTCCACCAGCGTGAACCCTCTTCGCCTTCGTCTTCTTTGCCTCATGCCGTTACCTCCTGTAGGGGCGAAACATCCTTCGCCCCTGTGCCACACCGAACCCGTTCCCAATTTGCGGCGGACTATACCGCTCCGGCCCCAAGCGACATCATCACGATCGGCAGCAGGGCCGCCGCAATGATGAAGCCGATCACCAGCGCCAGAATCAGAATCAGCAACGCCGGGAAAATCGCCATGAAACGGCTGATGGCCGCGTCGGCATCCGTATCGAACGTCTCAGCCGCATTGAGCAGCAGCTCATCCAGCTTGCCCGTCTGCTCGCCGATCGCGACGATCTGCACCAGCAACGGGGGAAAACACCCCGACGCCTCCAGCGGCTCGGCCAGTGATTCGCCGCGCTTGACCTTCTCGGCGACCTCATCGATCTGCCGAGCCAGTTGCTCGTTGCCCAGCGTGTCGCGGACGACCGCCAGCGCGTCGAGAATGGTGACGCCTCCCTGCGTCAAAGCGCCCAGCGTACGCGCGAAGCGTCCGACCGCAATGGTCCGCAGGACCGAGCCCAGCACCGGCAGCCGCAGCTTGAACGCGTCCCATTCGAGCCGACCAACCGTTTTGGTCCATCGTCGCAAAGCGTACAGCGCGGCGATCGTAACGACGATCGCCAGCCACCCGCCCACGCTGGTGAACAGGACCCGCGAAAACGCGCTGACTCCCAGCAGAACGCGGGTGGGCATGGGCATCGCCGCGGCGCCGGCGCTGACGTTTTCGAGGATCTTCGGCAGAATCCACGCGACGATCACCACCGCCGAGGCCAGGCCGATGCTCAGGACGAACAGCGGATAGGCCGAGGCGTTCTTCATGTTCGTCTTGACCTTCTCCTCCCGCGCCAGGATGCCCGCCAACTGCGTGCTGGTCTGCTCGAGGATGCCGCCGGTCTCGCCCACGCGGATCATGGACAGGTACAGCGGACTGAACACGTTCGGGTGCTCGCCCATCGCCTCCGAGAGCGACTGGCCCGCGTTGACGGACTTGACGAGGTGGTCGAACAGGCGCTTCATCACACTCTTGCGCTGCTGTTTGTGGAGCAGCTCCAGGCAGTTCAGAAGGGGCAGTCCCGCCCGGATGGCTGTGCTCAGTTGCGTCGTCATGGCCAGAACGTCCTTGCTCGCAATCCGGCCGGCGCCCAGACGCGGGACCGCCAGCCAAGCCGATGCACCGCTCTCGTCGCCGGCCCCTTGGGCCCGATGGCTCCGCTCGATCAGCTCGGTGACGAACTGCCCGCGCTCGGCCAGCGCCGCGACGGCGCTGCGGCGATCCGCCGCCTCCACGGAGCCGGCAACGTGCGTCCCGCCCCGATCCACCGCCTTGTAGGAAAACAGCCCCAAAGCTCACTCCTGAAGCTATCGGCACGCCGGCGCGGCAGAGAAACCCGGCCGCGGCGGCCCGTGTTTCTCAGTCATCCTCGGTGATGCTCTTGGCGACGCGGAAGACCTCCTCCGGCGTGGTCAAGCCCTGCATCACCTTGCCGATCCCATCGTGGACCATGCTGATGTGGTCGGCGGGGGCCTCGCGGGCAATCTGTTCCGTGGTCGGCCGGGTCGCGATCAGCTCTCGCAGCCGGTTGGTGATCCGCAGCAGCTCAAAAATGCCGATTCGTCCGCTCATCCCGGTCTGACTGCACTCTTCGCAGCCGGCGCCATGGTAGAACTGCACCGGCGGCTCGGCCTGCGCCGAAATGCCAAGGTTCTTCAGGAGGTTCTCGTCGGGGTGATAGGGCTCTTTGCACTTCGGGCAGACCTCACGCACCAGACGCTGGGCAAGGATGCCTTCCAGCGAGCTGGCCAGCAGGAACGGCTCGACTCCCATGTCGATCAGCCGCGTCACCGCGCCGGGCGCATCGTTGGTGTGCAGCGTCGAGAACACCAGGTGCCCCGTCAGGGCCGCCCGGATCGCGATGTCCGCCGTTTCCCGGTCGCGGATTTCGCCCACCATGATGATATCCGGATCGTGCCGAAGGATGTGCCGCAGGCCCGTGGCGAAGGTCAGCCCTCGCTTGACGTTGACGGGCATCTGGTTGATCCCGTCCAACTGATACTCGACCGGGTCCTCGATGGTGATCATCTTGACGCCCGGCGAGTAGATCTTGTTCAGGGCCGCATAGAGCGTCGTCGTCTTGCCCGACCCCGTCGGCCCGGTCACCAGAACGATTCCATGGGTCTTCTTCAGGCACTTGGCAAACCCGTTGAGAGTCTGGGGGTTCATACCCAGGTCACACAGATCGATCAGCGATGCGGTCCGGTCCAGCAGACGCAATTCGACCGCTTCGCCGAACACCGTCGGCACGGTCGAGACGCGGATGTCGATCTTGCCGGTGTTGCCCATGAACTCGATATGTCCATCCTGAGGGATGAACCGCTCGGCGATGTTCATATCGCCCATGATCTTGATGCGCGAGACGATGGCCGCGTGAAGCCGCTTGGAGGACGGCGTCTTCTCCACAAGGATGCCGTCGATACGGTATTTGATCTTGACCTCGTGCTCGAACGGCTCGATGTGAATGTCGCTGGCCCGGGCCTCGATGGCCTCGAGAATGATCAGATTGACCAGGTTGACCAGAGACGGCTCGCGCGCCAGTTCATGGAGCTTGGCTGGAGAGAAGTCGCCGCTGCCGCCCTCTTGTTCGCTTCGATGCTCCGCCGGCGCCAGATCGTCGAGCATCCTGGCGACATTGCTGCCGTAGAACCTCAGCACGGCGTGCTCGAGCTGAACCGGTTCGGCGTAGTACCGCTGCACCAGGCAGCCCGTGACCAGGCGAAGGTCCTCCATCGCCTGGGGCTGAAACGGGTCCACCATGGCCACCGCCAGGCGGCCGTTCTGTCGCCACAAGGGGAGAATATTGTACTTGCTGACCAGCTCGGCCGGCACCAGACTGATGACCTCGCTGCCGATCGAGACCTCCGACAGATCGATCTTCTCGATGCCCACCTGGACCGCCAGCGCCTCGTTGAGCTGGGCCTGTGTGATGTAGCCCAATTCGAGAAGGATCTGGCCGAGGCGGCGGTGCGTGACCTTCTGTTCGGCCAGAGCCACTCCCAGGCCGGCCTCATCAAGGTACGCCTTCTCGCACAGCAGTTCGCCGATCCGCTTTCTTTTGACCCTGTTGCCTGAATCCATCCGTATCTCACGACCCTGTTCTGACTGTGGAAACTCCCCGGTAGAGAGCTTAATCCCAATCACGGCTCACGTCAAGGGTGTGACCGCCATACCCCTGATGCCCCGTCGGCCTGGCCCCTCGCCTGATCCGGCGAGCGTCACGCGCACGGTCCACGTGCCCCCCGCCCTGCTCACCTCTATCAGACGTACGCGGCCCGCTTTTTGTTACAGAAAAATGGCTTTTCAGGAGTTTCTTCGGGGTCGTCCGGGCCGGCCCCCCTGAGGCCGGATTGTCCGGGCGGATGAAAAAAATGATTTGACAGTCGCCCGATCACCCATAACAATCCAGCACAAAGCAGGTGTCGCCCAGGCGACGCCGGCGGATTTCTCCAGGAATCCGCGGGGCCTCTACGTCTGAGGACCGCGCGGTTTGTACCCGGAACGCTCGTTTGGCTTGTCATCATATGTTTATTGTGTCCATGAAGAGCTGACGTGGTGGAAGGACGCCGATGGCCGCCGAGGATTGCGGCGGGTCGGCGGACTGTGAACGTACGGGTATTTCGCTGGAGGACGAGCAAGGATGCTGACATCCAGGCAAAGGGCAGGCGGCGGCCGATCGCATGTCTGCCCGTCTTGGGGGCTGGTCCGGACAATTGCCTTGACCGTGATTTCCCGCGACCGCGCAGGGGGGAAAATCATGCTGCCGGGGAGCGAAGGCAAGGTCGCCTTCGACTGTCGCAAGCTCCTTGCCCACATCCACAAGGAGGTAGCCCTATGAGGCTGGAGAAAAGAAGACCATCGGGGCGGGAGAAAGATGAAGAGGCGCTGAAGCTTCTGGCCAAGCTGCGGGAGCAGTTGTACAGCTCGAACATCTCGATCGTCCGCCAGAGCGCGTTCAACCTGTCCTGGATGCAGGAGGATGGGCTGGACATCCTGACGGAGGCCCTGTTCGGCAGTTCTCCGCGACGGACGAAAGGAGCGGCCGCCTACGGTCTGCGGAAGATGCGTGGCCGCATGCGCAAGCAGGCCGAGGAGACGCTGATTGAAGGACTCAAGCACCCCGACAGCAAGACCGCCGAGATCTGCGGCAACGCCCTGATCGTGCTCAAACGGGGCAAACGCACCGGCAAGCCGGGACGTCCCGCCAAGGCCCGAAACCCGAAATTCCAGATACGCGAAATCCCGAATAAGGGCCGGCAGAAGCGAGCCGGCTCGCCGGCCAGAAGACCGGACGACCGCCCTTCTCGGCGGCGATGAGGGCCTGGCTCGCGGCCGAACGTCGGGCTTCGCGGCCATGGCGTCCCCACTCTATCCCCTGTTCCCGCTTCGATTGGCGACAGGGTCCATCCGCATCGCCTCGGCGACGAAATCAAAGGTGCGATTTTTGCCCGGTTTTCGCTTGACAAATGGGCGGACCGATGGTATAGACACGCGCACTGGCGTTCCCTCATAGGAGGAGGGTCCCGCCAAGAAAGCCACCAACTGGGAAGGTGGTCTTCTCATGGAGGAAGACGCATCCGGAGTGTGCGTCGAACCGCGATCTCGCGGCGTGCCCGTGGTGCGCCTGTGGTCGCCTCAGGGAGAGACACGGAAGTGGGTTCGCAGGGAACGGGTAACGGATTACGCAGAAAGGTCAGGATCGCAGACGAAACGGTGCCTGCGCCTGCACGTATCTTGGGGGTTGTAACGGGGGGACCGCACGCCATCGGGCGCGGTTCCATCTCAGAGAAACCGGAACAAGACAGGTCGCTCTACTGCTGCGCGGGTCTGCCTTCGCATCCTGGGGAGCCGACCCGGCCGGGACTTTCGATGTCGGACGGAACGGCGGTCTGCCCTGACGCCAATCGAGCAGTCCGCGTGCCATCGCACACTGACAGACGACACAACAGCAGTACTCAGACACGCGTGGCCGCCAGGAGTGCGGCACGCAGGGAGGGCACACCATGTGGCATGCGCAAGGTGCGAGTCGGACGGATGACGAAGACGCCGCATCGCTGTCGCGCGGCGTGCCGGGACCACAACGTACGAGGGTTGTCCCCACAAGACAGCCACCGATATCTTCCTTTCCTGTTTCATGACGCTCGCGTCGAATTGGGTCGATCGGCTATGGAATGCTGAGCGATCCGCGCGGATTGGCGTCAGAGGCCTTCGACCCCTCTGACGCCAATCCCGTGTCAAGGCCCGCTCGCGGGCCGGCGACAGAAAGCACAACCGGGTCGGCCCCGGGGCGGTTGGGCCGCCTGCGACGACACGGAGAGATTGAACCGACACAAGGCCTTAAGCCAAATGTCTACAGGGTCCCGGGCCGCTCCCGACGGCGCCGGGCATACCCCGAGCAATTGGCCTTTACCATGAAGGGGCGGATCCGACAGGGTCCGCCCTTCTCATTTGTCAAGCTCACGCCGATCGAACGCCCGCCCGGAACAGTTCACACCGACGGAAGAAACGAGGCGCCGGCGTCCGTGTCGGACAGGGCGTCCTGTGACGCCTTCTTGCGAGAGGGATGCTTTGTCGTAATGTGAAAGTGGCCGTCGTCGAAGGTCATGTCCTCGATGTCGACGCCGCGAATCCACCCCCGGACGATCCGGTTGACGTCCACGTAGAGCGTGGGATACTCCCACCGCCCCCCGTGATCCTGCAAACGCAGCGACTCGACCATCTTCTCGACCAGCCAGTCGAAGGTGTCGATCAGGCGGTTGGTCACCAGCTCGAACGCGATATGCCCGTCGTCGAAGCCGGCGAATCGCACGCTGACCCGGATCGATTTGAGCACGGGCCAGGAGGTTTTGACCTTCAGCTTGATCTGGTCGCCTTCGGTGTCGATCTCGCTGACCTGGTCCGGTATCAGCTCGTTGGCGTGCAGGATATCGAAAAGCTCGTCAGCCGATAGAACGATTTTTGCCATAGCGTTAGATTCCTTGAAACTCCAGCCGATATCTTAGCACACCCGGGCGAAAAATGCAGACCGAAGTCGAGGGGACGCCGGTTTGTCGCTGAAGACCCGAGCCGTGGCGGCCGATAAATGCCCTGAGGGCACGAACGCGGACTCGCTCGGTCGCGGTCTTGCGTCGGCAGGCCCTCACGGACGCCAACAGATTGTGCTGCTCCTGAGGATTAGACGCATGAAACGATCGATCATTCTCGCCGCGTTTTGTTTCTTGTCATGGACCGCCCTGGCCACAGCGAGTGACTCGGGACGGCTCGCCATCGCCGGGCGGAGCGGCACCCTTGGACTGGGCGGCGACGTGATGGTCAACGTCCTTTCCGACGTGAACGTCCGTCTCGGCGTGGGCTACTTCAACCTCGATTTTGACGGCGAGGTGGAGGATGTCGAGTATGACGTCGATCTCGATCTGTTGACCTTCCCCCTGCTGGTCGACTGGTATCCTTTCGAGAACAAGTTTCATGTCAGTGCGGGCGTCATTCTGAACCAGACCGAAGCCGGCCTGGCCGGTCGCTACGACGGCACGCTCGAAATCGGCGACGAAACCTACACCGCCGAGGAGATCGGGGTCCTGTCGGGCGATCTGAGCTTTCGGGACGTGGCTCCCTACGTCGGGATCGGCTGGGGCAATGCGTTCGGCAAGGCGCGGCGCTGGGGCTTCATGACTGACCTGGGCGTGGCGTTCATCGGGTCGCCTCGCGTCGCCCTGTCCGCCACCGGCACGCTGGCCGGTGATCCGGAATTCCGCGCCAATCTGGCCAAGGAAGAGGACGACCTCCAGGACGAGGCCGACAAGTTCAAAATCTACCCCGTCCTGTCGGCGAACCTGTACTTCCGCTTCTGATCCGCTCAGCTCACCAGCCGGCGGCGCAGACGCCTGACCGCCAGAGCGCCGAAGACGGCCACGAAGACGAGGATGTAGGCGAGGTTGGCCAGGAGCCCCGGATCGTAGCGGCTCAGGCACACCGCGCGGACCAGCCGGACCGAGTGCGTCAGCGGGACGACCTGAGCCACGAGCTGCACCGGCCTGGGCAGGTTGCTCACCGGAAACACCACGCCCGAGAAGAAGAACATCGGCGAGAGAAACCCCGTCATGTAGAAGTTGAAGTGATTGATCGTCTTGACGAACGAGGTCACCAGCAGCGACATCGACGCGAACATCACGCCCGTCAGAAAGCCCACCAGCGGCGCCAGCAACGCCTGCGGAAGCCGCACGATCCCGAACGGCGTCAGGATGCACAACACCGCGAACGAGAAGAACAGCCCTTTCGTTCCCGCCCAGAGAATCTCCCCGACGATCAGGTTGTTGACCGTGATCGGCGCTGCCAGCATCCCGTCGTAGACCTTCTCGAACTCCAGCCGGATGAACGTCGCGTACGTGCACTCGAACGACGCCGTGAACATCGCCGTGGTCACCAGCAGTCCCGTCCCCAGGAACGTGATGTAGCTCATCCCGTCCATCGACTCGGTGATGTACCGGCTCAGGCCCAGGCCGACCCCCACCAGGAACAGCAGCGGCTCCAGGAATGGCGGCAGCCCGTTGCTGACGAGGTTCTTCGTGTAGACGCGCATGTGCCGGTACCACACGCTGTACAGCCGCCACGCCAGGTGTGGATAGGGGATGGTCTCACTGCTTCTCATTGAGCCCCCTTCCCGTCGCCTTGAGGAACACGTCTTCGAGATTGGCCTGCCGCAGGTAATAGGCCTGGCCGTCGAGCATGTCCGTGACGACTTTCAGCCGGTCGAGGTCGTCGCAGTAGAACCGGCTGATTCCCTGGGCGTGGTCGACGCGCACCGCCTCGGGCAGTCGGCGGCCGTCGATCGCCTTGGCCGCCTGCTCCTGCGGAATCTCCAGCACGTACCGCTCGATGTTCTGCTCCAATAGCTTCTGCGGATGATCCTCCATCACCTTGCGGCCCTTGTCCATGATCAGGACGCGGTCACAGATCTGAAAGGCCTCCTCCATGTAATGGGTCGTCAGCAGGATGGTGGTCCCGCCGCTGCGAAGCTGCCGCAGTTTCTCCCAGATCAGGTGACGGACCTGCGGATCGAGGCCGGTCGTCGGCTCGTCGAGGATCAGCAGCCTCGGGTTGTTCAGCAGCGCGCGGGCGATCACCAGGCGCCGCTTCATCCCGCCGGAAAGCTCGCGAATCCGCGCCTTGACCTTCTCCGACAGCTCCAGGAACGCCAGCAGCGATGCGATCCGCTCTCTCGCCACGCGGGCGGCAAGCCCATAGAACTTCGCGTAGACCAGCAGGTTCTGGATGACGTTCAGCTCGTCGTCCAGGTTGTTCTCCTGCGGCACGACGCCCGAGAGGTACTTGATCGACAGCTCATCGCGGGCGGGGTCGAAGCCGAAGACCTCGATCGTGCCGCCGTCGTTCGCGTCGCGTGCGGCGGTCCCGTAGATCATCTTCATCATCGTGGTCTTGCCCGCCCCGTTCGGCCCGAGCAGACCGAAGCAACTGCCCGCCTCCACCGCGAAGCTCAGCTCGCAGACCGCACGCAGCCGGCCGAAACTCTTGCTGACCTTGTCGACGCCAATCACCGCCATCGCACCGCCGCCACCTTCGTACCCCAGTTCTCAAAACCCATTGCTGTCCTGCACTACTACGCATCCCAACCGCCTTCCGGTTGACCTATTTCGCGCTTATTCTACCGCCCCTGCCCGCAGAAATCACCGTGGAATCCCCCGGCTGTGTGACGGTTGCGACAGACGCACCGATCCTATTCGCGTGGGCGGCGCCGCGGCTCTGCCTTCTTGGCGCGCGGCGACCAGTATCCCGGCCTGCGTCTGCAATGGGCGAAAGCAACAACCCGGATGTGGCCTTCGTGGGCAAGGCAGACCACGAAGCAGGGAAAGCAGTGGACCAGATATCGGCGCGTGCCGTCGAGGTGGATAGGCCAGCGACCGGGAGACGGCGGAATGATATCGAGTGCCGCCCTGATCTCTTTCCGAATCTCTTCGACACTCTTCATGGTCTCGCCTTACTGCCGCCGGGAATGTCTGTCAACATCGTCCGCCGCCAGCGGCCCGGGGGACTGGGAGCAGAGCCTGCGGAAGCCAACAGAGGCAGACGTGCCGCGGATGGGCGCCTGACTGTCACGGCCCATTGCCCACAACGATCCTCCTGCGGAAGATCCCTGTGCCGCCGGGGCCATCCCCCTTGTAGGTAATCACGTAATCGCCCGGACGGGAATAGGAATGCGCCTTCGTGCCGTGGTCCGAGGCGGCTTCGACCACGCCATCGCCATAATCGATGGAGAAGTTCGAAGTCATATTCCTGCCGTGGAAGTAAATGGCGACCGGCGTTCCGGAGACGATGCCCCTGACCGGAAAATGACTCAGCGAATCGGCATAGGGAGCGTCCGTCGGGTTCTCCCGGTCGTAGACGAACACCATGACGTAGTTCGACGAGCGCTTGCCGGCGCTGTCCGTCACGGTCAGCTCTTCCGTATAGGTGCCTGGCGTGCCGTAGGTTCGACGCACATTCGCGGCGGTCGCCGTCGTGCCATCCGTGAACGTCCATTCGTAGGACGTGATGCTCCGGCCCCGAGGCGCCACGGACAACGAGCCTTCGAGCTCGATTGTGTCTGCCGCATGACAATGCCTCTTGTGTCCCGGGAACGACAGGGGCTCATCATACTCTTCGAGGTACGCCTGGACGAGGATCGGGAAGCAGTTGATATTCCTCTTGGGGTCCGAGACGTAGCGCATGTCGATGTGTACGTGGGCATCGTTGCCGCAGCCGGAGTTGCCCAGATACCCGAACGTCTCGCCTCGATCGAGAACGCTTCCCACGCCCAGGTCCTGTCTCAAGTGACGATCGACCATGTGGTAGTAGAGAATCTCGAATTCGGAATTGCGGATCGAGACGCCGGCGCCGTAGGAGAGGACCTCGGCGTTCGGAATCATCGACACCAGCCTGTGATGCTTCGGGTACATCCCGCCCAGATCGACGCCGTAGTGATAGTACAGCTTGCCGGCCGACATGTCATGGAACCCGAGCCAGGCATTCAAGAAGTTGGCGCATCCCCATCGGTAGTCTTTGATGGGAAAGGCAAACCGGCCGGGATCGTACCAGGGCATCGAGGCGTCCTTGGCGCTCAACAAGACCGCCTCGGACATCTCCGGGATGGCGGTGCTGTCGATCGTGAAGGGCCGGGTCAGCTCGCCGCATATTCTCAAACCGTTGATGACCACCGGCATGTAGAACGGCCCGCAGCCGACCGTGCCTTCAACGCCGTCCACGGCCAGCGTGATGATGGACTTGTAGCAGATCTTCCGCAGCCCTCCCTGCCAGTAGCCCATCTCGTAGTTGTCCACGACGTCGAGAAGCTTCACCGACCGGCAAGCCGTCCCTCCGAAGGTATCCGTGCAGGTCTGCCCGATGTCCAGCGTGAAGAACTTCGGGTTGTAAGCCTCCACGGACTCCGGCCGCACGCACAGAATGGCCCCGACCAAGGCTGCGGCCGTCAAGCTCTTTCCCGGACCCATCGATTCCTCCAATTCGTGCCCCAAGGCGCCACTCGCGCAAAGCCAACGGCAACTCTCGCCCATTGCGGCGGCCCTTCGCCTGCGCATGGAGCCCCCGGCTGATGAGGGAGAGGAAGCGAGACTTGCCGGGGGCTGTCACTGCACCGAAGTGCAGCCGCTCATGAGCGCCCTGATTAAACCATATCGACGCCGGCGGCACAACCCCTCAATCCCGCCGACTGCAAAATTCTGGCAGCCTTTCCACAGACGACTTCCCGTCGTACGCGCGGAGGGCCACGTGTGGCAGCAACTCCCTCTGCGCCTCCGCCTGGGTAAAGGTTGCGAAAGACACGCCGATACTATTCGCGTGGGCGGCGCCGCGGCTCTGCCTTCTTGGCGCGTGGCGACCAGTATCCCGGCCTCCTTCGGCAATGAGCGAAGGCAACAACCCAGATGTGGTCTTCCTGAGGCAGGTACACAATGAAGTACGGAAAGCGATGGACCAGATATCGACGCGTGCCGTCCAGGTGGTAGGCCAACGGGAGGGAGACTGCTAAATGATCTCGAGGGCCGCCTTGATCTCTTTCACGAAGTCCAGGCCGAGCCCTGCACATCTGTTCTCGTAGAAACCCACTGCCTCCCAGAGCTCTATCTCGGCCTCATCGAGGATGGCGATGAAGGTCATTTCAGCTTGGCCTCGATCTCGGCGAGAGCATCGGCTGCCGGACGGCCTGCTGCTTTGCCGCTCTTGACCTTGCGGACGCGTCGGCGAATCTCGGCCTCCTGTTCGGGGCTCAGCTCGTAGGCGTTCGGCTCCTCAAGGCTCAGGATCAAATCGTGCGCCAGACTGGCCCGCTCGCCCGCCGACAGGGTCATCGCCTCTTTCCGAATCTCTTCGACACTCTTCATGACCCTATCCTACTGCCGCGTCCAAGGCCTGTCAACGTTCTCCGCAGTTCTGGGGCAAGTGCATGATACGCTGCCCTTCTGTTGCTGTCGCGGACGGCGCCTGGTACAATTCGTCGGGCGGTGTTCGCCGGCGGCGGCAGCGACTGTAGAAGGGAGTGTTCCGTATGAACGACAGGCGGCTCACGGAACGGGATCGGGCCCTGAGACCGTTCCTGAGGCTTCTGGTTTTGAGCCTTGCGGGCCTGCTGCCGGCTGGGCAGGGACGCGTCCTTGCCGCCCGTGACATCGTTCTGGAGGGCGTGTACGAGGCGGCGCTGGATCTGCCCCGCATTCATTTTCTCTTGCAGCGGGCGGCCCCAGGAGCCGCGTTAGGATCGGCGTCCGGCTTTGCCCCACACGATGCCTTCCTCGATACGGGGGCGTCGGGGGTGCTGTTGTCCAGAGAGACCGCCCACGAATTGGGCGTGGCCTTGATACCAAAGGCACGCTACGTGGATGTGGGGGTGGGCGGCGCTGAGCGCTTCTCCGTGTCGGAGCCGCTGCTGCTGGGCTTGGCCGACTACGAGTCGCCTGCGGCCGGCAGCCCGCGCAGCTATCGCAATGTCGGTCGTGCACGCTTTCAGGTCAAGGAGACAGGCGGCCTCTTGGGCGAGGCCATCGACGTCATCGGCATGCCGGGCCTCTTCAAGAGCGTGGTCGTTCTCAACACCGCAGCGACCAACGACCTGGGCTTCTGTGCCGCTGCGCTCAAGGAGCCGGGCGACCCATCCATTCCGGCCCCGCACGTGACGATCAAACTCCGCTTTGTCGATTTCGCCAATCGCCGCCATCCGGACAACGTCCCGCCCCTGCCGGTCATCGCGCCCAATCCCGTGATGGACGGTCTCGTGCTGCTGCACGGCGGCCGTCTGTCGAAAGGCGACTGGCTGCTCGACACGGGCGCAACCATCAGCTTCATCTCCACGCGCCAGGCCCGACAACTCGGCATCGCCGAGGACCAGAAGCCGGCCTTCACGCTGCCGGTCGGTGGCGTGGGCCACATGACCGCCATTCCCGGCTACGAGCTCGACCGACTGGTCGTTCCGACCCTCAATGAGCGAAATCTGATTTTCACCAACGTGCGTTTGGGCGTGCATGATATCACCTACCGGGATGAGCAGACGCAGACCGAACGCACACTCGACGGCGTCTTCGGCAGCAACTTCCTCTGCGCCTCCGCCAGGATGGAAGGCCCCCTCCCCGACGACATCCATCAGACGCTGGTCGAGAAGGTGGTCATTGACATGCCCAAGGAAACCCTCGGCCTGCGTTTCGACCCTCGCCTATCCCCCTGATCCCGCCCGCAAAACCGAGCCAGCCCAGGATAACCCGCGCTGCAAAGTGGGTCTGTCCCTCGCCGCGCCCAAGGCCTGTCAAAGTTCTCCGCAGTTCTGGGGCAAGTGCAGGGAGAACCTCGGCCCACCAGCCGCCTTCATCACCACGCCATCGACGTCCTTGGCGATCCGCCGGCCGGAGGGGTCGTAGGTGTAGGTGATCTGCTCCCAGTCGGCTCCGCCGCCCGACCACTGGATGGCGTCGACCCAGCAGGAGCCGGCGGTCGAGCCGGAGTACTTGTAGTACTTCCACTTGAGCGTGTGCGTGCCCGACGGGACCGCGAAATAGCCGGTCCAGGGCCAACTGCTGCCCGACACAGACCCGTCTTGCATCACCCGCTTATCTGACAGGCTCATCATGCCTCGATCCAAGATCATGGCCCGCCCGTCGGCCTGCTAATGATTATCGAAAGGCCTGACCCCAAATCCTTGCTCGGAAGTCCGTCAATCGATTCTCTGCGGCGGCTCGGTGCGGACCTCCCGAGCCGTCGCTGCATTTTGTCTGTCCCGCGGTCGGTCAGTGACGACCCATAGCTGGAGAGACCGATCATCGACGACTTACGATTGACGACCTGTCGATCTGTCCTACTCATCCGCTCTGTTCCATCCGCTCGCTCCTGCGATATGGGAACAGCGAGATATGAGGAACAGCCGCGTCAGCGGCAGGGCGGATTCTCAATCCACGCGTCCGCCTTTCGATCACTGCTGTTATGAATTCGCGCAGGCCGAGCGATGTTCGGATCATCGCTTACTTGCCGAGGTCTTTGATTCGGATATGGCGGTACTCGTGGAATCCGTTCTCGCCTTGCAGGCCCAGATAACCGCGCGTCAGCTTGTCCATGCTCGCGGAAACGCTGACGACCTCGCCGTTCAAACGGACTTCAACGCTCGACTTGACGAGCGTGATCTCGTATTCATTCCATTCCCCGACGGGCTTGAGCACCTTCTGTGTCAATCCGACGTTCAGATCGTGGGTGGCGCCGAAGATCATGCCCATGCGCGCGGTGTTCTGGCACTGCACCTCGTACTTCTGGCTGGGCCAATCGTCTCCTTCCATGTTGGATCGCAGGAACACGCCGCCGTCCTGATCGGGCTTCATGAACCGAAATTCCAGGCGGAGAATGAAATCGCTATACTCCTTGTCGCTGCGGAGCCAGCCATGACCGCCGTTGAGCTTGAGGACGCCGTCTTGTGCGACAAACTGCGCCCCGTTCATAAGATGCCAGCCGTCGAGGGTCTTCCCGTCGAAAAGGCTCACGAAGCCCTCCTCCGTTCTGCCGAGGTCTTTGATTCGGATATTGCGGTACTCGTGGAATCCGTTCTCGCCTTGCAGGCCCAGATAACCGCGCGTCAGCTTGTCCATGCTCGCGGAAACGCTGACGACCTCGCCGTTCAAACGGACTTCAACGCTCGACTTGACGAGCGTGATCTCGTATTCATTCCATTCCCCGACGGGCTTGAGCACCTTCTGTGTCAATCCGACGTTCAGATCGTGGGTGGCGCCGAAGATCATGCCCATGCGCGCGGTGTTCTGGCACTGCACCTCGTACTTCTGGCTGGGCCAATCGTCTCCTTCCATGTTGGATCGCAGGAACACGCCGCCGTCCTGATCGGGCTTCATGAACCGAAATTCCAGGCGGAGAATGAAATCGCTATACTCCTTGTCGCTGCGGAGCCAGCCATGACCGCCGTTGAGCTTGAGGACGCCGTCTTGTGCGACAAACTGCGCCCCGTTCATAAGATGCCAGCCGTCGAGGGTCTTCCCGTCGAAAAGGCTCACGAAGCCCTCTTCTGCCTTCTCGGCGGCCCAAGAGGCATTTGACCCGCTCCAAAAGCACGATGCAGCAATGACAACGGCAGTCCGGGCGACACAGCGGTTGTGGACCATGTTCTTCACCTCCTTACGGGTTCGTCTTTAGAATCGGCATTGGGCATCCAGCCTCATAACCGGTGCTCCTGTACGGCATACTCTCGAGCATCCGACATTTCCCATATAGCCTTCATCCGGCAACATCGGCGGTCTTCTATTCCATGAATATACGGCCCTTTACCCGGGGCATTCAAGTGTAGAATGCTCAGCGGGTCGGCAAGCGACGGTGGATTCGCAGAAAATCGCCATCCACGGTGCTCGGACAGCAGCCGGGGCCAGCTGGCATGAAAGGCAGAAGCTCCTGGCGGGCATGATAGCCGCGAGGGAGGTTCAGACGAAAGGAGGTTCTGCCATGTACTACGCAGGGATTGATTACCACAAACGCTATTCGGTGATCAGCATCCAGGCATTGTATTGGGGTCAGCCGGCTATAGCCCAAAGGAATCTCCCGTCGGGGTCAAGGGCGGCTCACGTATCTCGTGGTGCGGCGGCAAGAAGCCGTTCGTAGCGTGCCCGCA
This sequence comes from Sedimentisphaerales bacterium, assembly GCA_040772485.1. Lineage (GTDB taxonomy): Bacteria > Planctomycetota > Phycisphaerae > Sedimentisphaerales > Anaerobacaceae > Anaerobaca. Next base: position 71,624 of record JAXGYC010000007.1, read on the forward strand.
AGAGCCTGCCCCCTTCGGCATCGCTCAGGGCGGGCTCTGAGCGGAGTCGAAGGGGCATCCTCACCCCGATACAGGCAACGCCTTACGGCGTCACTACGAACCGCCATCCCTCTCAATGGAGACGGGGACCACGCTGCGGGCCGCGCTTCGTCTGAAGTTTCGGTCTCGGAAATTTCTCGAAAAGATCATCCTGGCCGGGGCGGCTGGAACATTCGGTGCGGCCGTCGGTTACGGCCGGCGGGCACGCCTCGCGAAAAAACGCGGAGAATTTGTGTTGACGGCTACGAGGAAATGTTCGTAATGTGTTCATAGAACGAAATAGTAAATCGTAAATCTCAAATAGTAAATCTCAGATGTGGAGGGTCGATCATGGCTACGGAAGCGCAGGTGCGGGCGAATCGGTTGAACGCGCAGAAGTCGACGGGGCCGCGGACGGCGGCGGGCAAGGCGGTGGCCTCGCAGAACGCGGTGACGCACGGCCTGCTCGCCCGCAAGACGGTCATCAGCGGCGAGGACCCGGGGCAGTTCGAAACCTATCGGGCGCAGTTGCTGGCGGAGCTGCATCCGGCGGGTGTTCTGGAGGCGGTGCTGGCCGAGCGGATCGTCGGCCTGGCCTGGCGGCTGCGGCGGGCCGACTGCCTCCAGGCGGAGGTCTTCGACACGCTGCTGGCCCGCGAGAGCACCCCCTACGCCAAGCGGTGCCTGGCGCACCTGTACTTCGGATCGGAGAACGGTCCCGACCCGCGCGACTCGGCGCTGGGACGGATCGTGATCTCCGATTTCCGCTGCGCGAAGGTGCTGGAGCGGCTGGGCCTGTACGAGCGGCGGATCGAGCAGGGCCTCTACAGAACCCTCGACGAACTGGAGAAGGTCCGCCAGCTCCGCTGCGCCGAACCGCCCGCAGCGCTGCCGCCGGAGCAGGAGCCGCCGCCAAGAGACCTATCGTGCGAAACAAAGCCAATTTGCCCGGCTGGCGACGCCGGGGATGCGCCCGAGTCCTCGACGAACTCCGATCGCGACGCTGGAGGGTTGACGGGACCGACGGATGGGCATAGACTCGTGACAGTTGCCGTTGCCTCCGAGGCCGCGACATCCGGGCCAAATGAAGCCGGAGCGGGCCCTCGCGAGGCACATCGAGCATCGGAAAGGAAGAATCGCGATGAGAAGCAAGACGTTCCACTCGACCACGATCCTGGCAGCCGTTTCCCTGATCGGCCTGTCGCTGGCGTACACCGCCCAAGCGGAGCTGAATCAGCCGCCTGAGGGCTTCACCGCCCTGTTCAACGGAAAGGACCTGACCGGCTGGAAGGGCCTGCTCAAAGGCCCCTACGACAATCCCGATAAGCGGGCGGCCCTGGAGCCCGACAAGCTCGCCGAGCTGCAGAAAGAGGCCAACGACAACATGGTCGCCCACTGGAAGGTGGTCGACGGCGTCCTGGTCTTCGACGGCAAGGGCCGCAGCCTGTGCACCGCGAAGGACTACGCCGATTTCGAGATGCTCGTCGACTGGAAGATCGAGAAGGCCGGCGACAGCGGCATCTACCTTCGCGGCGCACCTCAGGTGCAGATCTGGGACACCGCCCTGCGGACGGTCGGCGCCCAGGTCGGCTCCGGCGGCCTCTACAACAACCAGAAGAACCCGAGCAAGCCGACGAAGGTCGCGGACAAGCCGGTCGGCGAGTGGAACACCTTCCGCATCATCATGGTCGGCGAGAACGTCACCGTCTACCTGAACGACGAGCTGGTCGTGGACAACGTGGTGATGGAGAACTACTGGGACCGCAGCAAACCCATCTACCCCACCGGGCAGATCGAGCTTCAGAACCACGGGAACTTCCTGTACTTCCGGAACATCTACATCCGCGAGATCCTGACCGCGGAGGAGCGGCTGGCGGGCTTCGTGCCGCTGTTCAACGGGCGCGACATGGCCGGCTGGACCGGCAACACCACCGGCTACTACGCCGAGGACGGCCGGATGATCTGCGACCCGAAGAAGGCCGGCGGCAACGTGTACACGGCAGACGAGTACGGCGACTTCATCTTCCGATTCGAGTTCAAGCTGACTCCCGGGGCCAACAACGGGCTGGGGATCCGCTCGCCGCTGTCGGGCGACTCCGCCTATCAGGGCATGGAGCTCCAGATTCTGGACGATACGGCGGCCAAATATGCGACGCTCCAGCCGTACCAGTATCATGGCTCGATCTATGGCGTGGTCCCCGCCAAGCGAGGTCACCAGAAGCCGGTCGGCGAGTGGAACAGTCAGGAAGTGATCGCCAAGGGGCCGCACATCACCGTCAATCTCAACGGGGCGACCATCGTCGACGCCGATATCGAAAAGGCCAGCACGCCGGAGACCATGGACCATCGCGAGCATCCCGGCCTGAAGAACCCAAAGGGCCACATCGGCTTCTGCGGACACGGCGACTACCTCGAGTTCCGCAACATCCGGATCAAGCCGCTCGATTAGCGGCACGTTTCGACACTCCGTGACGGTGTATTGACGAGGCCAGCGGACCCACGCCGGTCAGAGGCCGCCGGGCTGTATCGGGCCGGCCCCGGATGAGCTCTGTAGGCGTTTCCCTGACGCAGAGCCAGCCTTTTCCCTAACCGTCCTCGCTGCACCGGGCGGTCTTCGCCCGCGTATACCCCCGTGGCCTGTTATATGGGACGTTGCCTTGGGGGCAGCGTCGCTCTTGGAGCGTTACTCATTGCCAGCACGGAGGTTATGCGATGACGCGATGGATGTTATGGGCAGCCGTCGCAGGGCTTCTGTCTGCCGTGCAGGTTGCCGGGGCCGGAACGGATCGAGAGGCCGACCTTGAGCAGCTCCTGGATGCGATCGCAGCGGTGGAAAGCCGGGCGAATCCGGAGGCAGTAGGAGACAGCGGGCGAGCCAGGGGGGCCTACCAGATCCACCGCCGCTACTGGGTCGACGGGACCAGGATTCTGGGCGTGGACTGGAGCTACGACGAGGCCATCGACCCCTACAAAGCCCGCCAGGTCGTACGAGCTTACCTGACGCACTATGGGCGGGATCGTAGCCTTCTGGAGAAGGCCCGCATACACAACGGCGGCCCACGAGGCTACCGCAAGCAGGCAACGCTGCCATACGCGCGGAAGATCGTCAAGGTCCTTCAGACCGAGTGCGAATCGTCGTAGCCGCATTCGGCGCACGTTTCCCAGACGTCCGTCTCCTGCGGCGTGATGTTGATGATGTCAGGCGTCTGGAGCCGGCCGAGGGCTTCTTTCGCGAGGGCTTCGTACTCAGCGGCCCCCCTGCTGTCGGGTGCGTAGGTCTGGATGGCTTGGCCCACGCTGGGCGCCTCGGCCAGGGTGATGGTCTTGTGGATGACGGTGTCGAACACCAGGGGCCCGAAAAGGCCGCGCATGCCATCCTCGACCCGCTTGCTCAGGAGCGTGCGGCCCTCCACGAAGGTCAGCAGCAGCCCCATCGGCCGGACCAGGCACGGGTGGAACCGCGTCCGGATCACCTGGATCGTGTCGAGCAGACGCTTCAGGCCGTCCAGGGCATAGAAATGGGCCTGCACCGGCACGATCACGTTCGTGCTGGCGGTCAGGGCGTTGAGCATGAGCAGCCCGAGCGTCGGGGGGCAATCGATCAGGCAGATGTCGTACCAGTCGGCGATCGGCCGCAATTGCTCGCCCAGAATCAGTTCCTTGCCGGGAGCGGTTCGCAGCTCCAGGTCGAGCCCGGCCAGAAGCACGTTGGCCGGCAGCAGGTGGAGGTTGTCGATGTTGGTCCGCTGGATGATCGATGCCAGGCGGGCGTTGCCGCCGACCATGAAATCGTACACCGTCAGGTCCAGCTCGTTCGGACTGTACCCCAAGCCGAGGGTGGCGTGTCCTTGCGGGTCGAAATCCAGCAGCAGGACCTTGTAGCCCATCAGGGCAAAGGCCCCAGCCAGGTTGATGGCGGTGGTCGTCTTGCCGCAGCCGCCCTTCTGATTCGCAACCGCTATGATCTGCATGCAGCCGTCAGGATCGAAGCAACAGAACCCAGGATTGAATCGACTCCCTTCACCCGCCGCTCGCACGTCCATGATGGTCCTATTTTACCAGCCCAGCAGGCCTGATTTCAAGGAAAAACCGCCCCCGACCCCCCAACCGTGTCTGTGCGAATTTCGCGGCAAGGCCTGTTTTCCAGCACAGAGCGTCACGTGTGGCAGCGGCAAGCGAAGGCTTGCCGATGGTGATACGCATGCCGTCGAAGCCATCGGCAAACTCCGCCTTGCCTCGTTTGCCGCTGCCACCCGCCTGCCAGGATATCTTCACAGACACCCCCAACCGGAGCGGGGGCCCCGAAACGCCGTTCAAATAGCCCAAAACCCCAGGAAATCCTCATCTGAGGCCTCCCGCCAGCCGATAAACACGACGGAGGGAGGGAGTATGATTATAGGGCCTGTAGGCCATGGGAGGTTTGCCACATGCTCAAGGCAAAGGACATCATGACGACCGAGGTCGTGGCCGTATCCAAGGACGCGGACATCTATCGGGCGATCCGGATGATGGTGGAGAACAACGTGACGGGCCTGCCTGTCATCGACAAGGATCGGATGCTGGTGGGCGTGGTCACGGAGAAGGACGTCCTGAAGCTGCTCTATGAGGTGGAAGACCGGCCCGGGAAGGTCGAGCACTACATGACCAAGGCGGTGGTCGCGTTCGACCAGGAGACGGAAATCGGGATCGTCGCGGACGGGCTGGCGACCAGCCACTTCCGGCGTGTTCCCATCCTCAACCACGGTCGGCTGGTCGGCATCATCAGCCGCAAGGACGTCATCCAACACATCAAAGAGCAATGGCTCACGGAGAAGGCTCCCGCGTAGGGCAGAACCTGCTCGGCTCTACGCCAACCGAAAGGTTTCGATATGCACGAGACGAAAGACATCATGTCAACCGACGTCGTGAGCGTCCAGCCCGACACCCCTGTCGCGAGAGTCGTGGAGCTGCTGATCGAGAACGACATCACCGGCCTGCCGGTGGTCGAACCGTCGGGCCGACTGGTCGGCATCGTCACCGAGAAGGACCTGATCGGCGTTCTGTGCGGCCAGGACGCGCCCAGCGGCACGGCACGGGACTACATGACCGACGACGTCATCAGCTTCGACGAGGACGACGACATCATTGCCATTTGCGAGTGTCTGATCCACAACCATCTGCGCAGGGTCCCCATTCTGGCCGATGGGAAGCTCGTCGGCATCATCAGCCGACGGGACCTCATCAAGTACATCATGGAGCCCATCGGCCGCTGAGCCACCTTCGAGCCGCTCGCATCGGCCTGCTTTTCCGAAAAGACAACCTGCGACCTCCAGTTTTCCGGGTTGTGCGCCCGCGGATTGTCTCGGGTCAAAATACGTAGTCTCCACAATTGACGAGTCCACCGGCGATCATAGACTGAACACCGATCTTGGGGAAAAGGCGACAGCGGATCGCCGGGTGGGGATGAGCCGGTTCGAAACGCTGACGTCAGACATGAGGCAGCACTGTGATGGGGCGAAAGGACGATCTATGGACGGGTCTACCCCCGAGGGAATGACGGGTCCATCACACGACAAGGATACGTCGGACAGGCAGAACGGCAGCAACGTCGAACGTTTCATCCGAGTGACATACGAGAAGCTGCCGGCGGAGACCAAGGTGCTCGTGGCGCTCTTCTCGGCCATGAACACCGTGACGACGTTGACCAAGGATTTCCAACTGCCCGATACCCTGTGGGACTCGATGCTCTTCCACAGCGGCGGTCCCCTCGTCGGCGAGTCGGAGGAAGTCAACTGGCTCAAGGGAATCTGCGACGGGATTCTGCTGGTAGCCAACCACGCATAGCCGCCACTCTTGAGGCGCCATCCATCGATCGGCCTCGGCCGCAGATCACTCCTCGTTCTTCACAAATCTCCCTCTGGCAAACTTTCCCACATTTACATGAGCGGCGGCCCGGCCGACTCAAGGTCCGATGAGCCGGCGCCGAGCCCTGCATCCGGAAAATTGCCATTGGACAAAGAGCGTCCGGTCGGGCATAATGTCGTGCGCGCCAGGCAGCGATCTCCCGGGGAGATCGGGCGTACTCGTCAGGACGTTTCCCTGGAACTGTCGCGGGGAAGTCGAGACGATCGTCGCGTGTCGCGCCCAGACACGTGCGACGCGGCGCCACGGATGGGGTGGAGAAGAGCGTAGGAATCCGAGCGTTTGAGTCTCGAGTGGACGAGAGTTCTATGCTGAGAGTCCGTATCGACAATCATGACGCCAAGGTGATGCCGATCTCTCTGGCCCAGATGGTCTTCGACGGCCGGCTCGATCGACACGATCCGGCCAAAAGCTCCGACGGCGCGACGGAACAGCCGCTGGAGCGCGCGATCGGCCCAACCTGCCTGGAGGCGCTGGCCGCCGAACTGCTCGTCCGGCTGCGGTCGATGTACCGGCGGGGCGTCCGCGCCGAGGGCATCGACGCGCTTCGCACGCGGGTCGAGTCGCTGTGCCAATGGCACTGGGCCGTGCCGAACATTCGTGCTCGCTTCCTGTGGAGCGCCGCCTGGCTCAACGAGCTGAGCGAGCGCTTCGAGACCGCCGTCAGCTACTACGACGCCTTTCTCCAGGCGCGGTGCCGGGAGTCTCACCTGCGTCTTCTGGCCTACAACAATCGCGGCGCGCTGTGTATCCGGCTGGGACGGCTGGACGGGGTGCAGGACCTGGCGAAGTCCGCGATCCCGTCGGACACGAATTCCGGCAGGCCGGCTCCGGTGACGGGGCTTCCGGCCGCGTGCTTCAATCTTCTCAACGTGATCAACGTGGCCATCGAGGTGGACAACCTCACGCAGGCCGTCGATGGACAACTTACCGAGTACTTCCTCCAACTTCCCGAAGAGGCCAGGCGCCACTGGCTGGGAGCGGCGTCCCACGCGGACCGCGCGTCCATGCATGGACCGGAAGATTCGTCCATTCTCGGCGATCCAACCTGGCGGTCTCTCAATCATCTGACGTCACGCCTGGCGGCGCAGGCGATGTCACTCGATCCAACACAGGCCGCCGAACAGACCCCGGCGCGCGAACCGTCGTGTGAACTGCTGCTCTGGGGTGACGAACTGCCCGCGTGCGCGCATGATCGCTATGCCGAAGCGGCGACGCTTCTGTTGGCCAATCAGATTCCTTCCTCCCTCCTCTCGCAGGACCGTCCCGGACGGCGGGCCGAGCAGTCCGCCCTGGAGGAGTTGGCCGAGATCGAGGGACTGGTGGCCGCCGGCAGCTTCGAGCTGGCGCGCTCGCGTCTGGAGGTGCAACGCAGGATCCTCGTCGCGCTGGACCATCAGGTCCGTCGGGACGAGCTGCTGGCGCAGGTAGAGGCCGAGCTGCTCCGGATCAGAGACGACGAGAAGGACTTCCGGCAGCTCCAGCTCCAGCGAACTTGCGCGCGACTCGTCAGCGAACTGGAGCGGGTCTGCAGACTCACGAATCTCGCCGCCGCCGAACGGCAGATCGAGGACCTCAAACACCGGCTCGCCGAGCACAAGTCCCGGCTGGGACCGCAGGCCGGCGCCGAGTTCGTCGGTCTGCTGGAGGAGCTTTCCTTTCGAGCCGAGCGGCACCTGGGTCGCCTGAGGCGACTGGACGTGCGAAAGAGAATCCGCGAGCCTCTGCGGCAGCTTCGCCGCACGTGGCCGGCCGACTGGACCGCCTCGGTCCCCGATTCGGCGTACGCGGCCCTGGCGCAGTGCCATCTCAACGATCCGAGCGGACACGTGGAAGACTGGCCGCGTCTGCGGGACCAGCTCGATGCGCATCAGGCGCAGTTCCGGCTGCGAACCGCGCTGGCCCAGTGGTCGAGCGAGCCGGCCCTGCCCGAGAGAGTCGAGGCGCTCCTGGCGGACGTGCTGACGCTCTGCCCCGACTCCTGGCACACGATCGCCCCGTTCTTCGGCCTGACCGATGAGCGGCCTTCTGCGACGGCGTCGGGGGCGGCCACCGACATGCGGACGGCTCTCGAGGCAGCGGCCCGTCACATGCTGCCCGCGCCACCGGCAGACTCTCAGGAACGTGGGGACAGTCACCGCCGCGACCTGCTGAACCGCGCCGGCTCGCTTGTGAACCGGGCGTTCCGTGAACTGCACGGAAACCCCCGGCGATTTGCGCGTCTGTGGGAGTGCCTGCGAAGCACGTTGACGCCTGCTTTGGCCGATGCGCCGGTAGAGGCGATCGCCGACATTTCGGCCATCGCCGGACGATGCCTGGACCATTGGCCGGCCAGAGATTCGGGGCTGGCGGGACGATCGGACCCGCGCAATCCCGTGCGGCTGTTTCTCGAATCGTGCGAGAAGACGCGCTGTCTGGCCATGGCCGAAAGGCTGCTCGACTCAGAACCCGCAAAGACCCAGGAGGCGTCGGAGCACATCGGCTGGGCGCTGGGGATGGGACTCGACGCAAACGATCAGGTCCGGCGGGCCGCTGCGTGCGTCTACCTCGCCGGACGCCACGATCAGGATCCGCCGGCCCTGCAACGGCAGGTGCTCGACGGCCTCGACGCGTGGGCCGAAGGGCTTGCCGAAGACGCCGTACGCCGCATCACAGAACAACAGATCATCGGCCGGATCGCGACGATCAGGACGCCGCTTGGCTCTGCGCCGTCCGACCGGCAGGAGATATGAGGGACGTTTGACGTCTCTGGAGTACTATGTATAGAAGAATCTCGTTCATTCTCGTTGCCGCTCTGCTCGTCCGCACGTTCGCGAGGGACGCCGCGACGGCACAGACCTCCGACGCGGTCCTGACGGGCGCGCCGCCCTGCTACGTGGTGATCGCCGTCGACGTCTCGGGTGGCATGGACCGGGCAGACACCCCCGCCGACGACGGTCGGGGTCGGCGAGTCACGCTCCGCGCCGATGCGCAACTGATCGCCATGCAGTTCCTGCCATACCTCTACTCCGACCTCCACATCGGAGTGTGCCATTTCTCCGACCGCGTCCGGTACAGCCTGCCCAGCGAGGAAACGGCGCCGCTGCTGGCCTGGGGCGGCAGTTACCTCAACGAGGCCGCCTGCCGCAACATGGTGCGCGATCCGGCGTTCACGGGGAGCTTCTATGCCGAGCTCGATCAGGGCCTGGACTGGGCGCTGACGCGGATTCAGGCGGCACGACGGCAGCACGGCAACGGTCCGGGCAAGATCATCCTCCTCAGCCGCGGCGATCCGCGCGATGCGGCGCGGGACATCAGGACCGGCGGCCCCCTGCTCAATGCGGCCACGAGACTCGCCCGCCAGGACGTTCGCGTGTACCCCGTGATCGTCAACCGAGCGTCCTATCGCACCGGGGCCGGCGTCGGCGACACGCCGTCGTCGGAACGAACGGCAGAGCAGATGATGGCGGCGCTGGCCTCGCTGACCGGCGGCAAGGCCTATCGCATCACGCGCACGATGGGGCTGCCCGACATCCTGATGGATGTCTTCGGCCTGGGCGCGGCGCTGGCCGAAAAGGCCGCGATCAGCCGATACGACTGGGCGACCGTGATCGTCGGTCGCACGCCGGCGGCCCTGAGCATCGCGCCGCCCGCAGACGCAGTGGACGCACAGACACGCGTCTGGGCCCTCGATGCACGGCTGGAGGCAGACGCGGGCATTCGCAGCAACAGCGTGACCAGCAGCCAGTGGCAGGCGACGGTTCTTCGCCGGCCCGACACGATGGAGCGAGCCTGGGAGGGACACTGGACGCTCTCGCCGCCGGCCGGGGCGCGCCTCTATCGCATACCCGACTTCGTCGTGCAACTGGAACCTCGGCCCGCATCGCCCTGGTGGGTGTATGAACAGGGACAGATCACCGCGCACGTGGTCGATCGTCACAAAGGGACTTCCATCCGCACGAGCGATCCGGCGGGCGCTCTGTCGGTCCGCCTGACCTTCGCGTCTCAGGGTCAGAGCGAGCCGTCGCCTCTGGACGGCGGGCAGTGGACGGCCCCTTCGCGGCTCTACGAGAGCGATCTCTTCACCATCGGAGTCTTCGGGCTGTACGAGTTTCGAGGCGAGTTGCTCCACCGGATCGGCGATGCGGACGTCTCGCTGGCCGATGCGACGAGCGAAGTGCTGGTGCATCCGCCCTGCGTTCGTCTGAGCGCTGTCGGGGCATCCGGCGAGGTCCTCGGCTCCGTGTCCGATCTGTCGGAGCCTTTGTCCATCAACCTGCACGGAGGCCAGTCGGTGGCGTTTCGTCTGGCGCCCGAAGGGACCTCGGGCGCAAAGCCTTTGTCCGGCACGCTCCACGTCGAGCCGCTTGTCCAGACGAGCTGGACGTTTGAAAAGGACGATCAGGACAATCTCATCGCCGGGCCGATGGAACTGCCCGAAGGCGAGATGCAAATCTCCGGCTGGGCCGAGGCGCAGGTCGAGACGTCCGCCGGTGTCATGCCGTTCCGCCTGCCCCGCTTCGAACTGGCCTATGGACCGGCGCCGGTGCGAGTCGAGTGCGCCTTCACCGATCCGCGCCAAGCGGTGTGGGTGGGCGAGCTTCACCGCCAGTTGGTGACGGTCTCGGCGTTTCCGGTCTTCGAAGCCGACCGCGAGCGAGTCGCACAAATGTTCCCCGAGACGCTCAGCGGCGCGCGACTGCGAACGGTGGACCTGACCAGTAACACGGCGCAGGTGATGACACCCCGCGTTCGCCTGGTGGGCGTGCCGAAGCCGACCGGCTACAAGGGACGCGCGCTGGCGGCGACGTATGCTCTCGAGTCCGAGGTTCCGTTGCCCCGCGCCGACCGGTGCGAGATCAGCCTCGACGGGACGATCGAAGGCCTCCAGGGGGCCGTGAAGACCTACGCGGTCGTCGACCCGATCGCGACGGGCCTGCTGCGATGGGCCCTTTATCAGCCGCCCGGCGAGGCGCCGGCCCAGGGCCTGGCGGAGACGCTCTACTGCGGCGAGCCGGTCCGCTTCACGACCCAATGGCAACCCGGCCAGGATATCTCGTCGGTTCGTCTGGAGCTGACGCGTCCCGGCGCGGACGGACCCGTGAGCCTGAGCGTGACTCCTGCCGCGGGCGAGCGCCAGGCGTCGTTCGAGCAGACTCTGCCCGAGCCCCTGCAATCGGGACAGACGTATCCGGCGCACGTGTACGTGGTCACAAAGCCGCCTGCGGCGGCAACGCCGGTCGAGATCAAGCTCGACGCCGGACGGGTCCACGCGCGCGACCGGCGCCTGCTGCTGGAGGAGCTGAGCATCGGAGAAGAAACCGGCCGGGACGTGGCGTGCCATACATGGGAGCCGGTCCGAATCCCGCTGCGCATCGTGTTCGGCGGTTACATCGCGGGCAACTCGCAACACAGCGAGCGGATCGATCAGGTCAAGACCTCGTGCCGCGTGACGGTGACCTCGCCCTTCGGCGACGTGCAGGACGTCAGCGACTCGATCGAATGGACGGCGCTGACTCCCAGCGACACGCGCCAGGGCCGGGCCACACGATGCGAGCTGAAGGGATACACCCCGTACGTTCCGCGCAACATCGGACGGGCGGCGGTGGAGATGCGCATCGAGTTTGCGAGGGAACAGGCCGCACCCGCAACGGAACGCGCCTCCGGCCATCTGGCGATCAGGGAGCCTCGACTGGCTCTAAGCGTGCAGCGTCTCACATCGTCCGGTCAGAGTTCTCTGTTCGATTCGCAAATCTGGGCGACCGGTTCCGGCGGCTTGTCGGCGGTGACGACACAGCTTTCCACGCGTCTGCAAATCGCCGTCCGCCCGGTCAACTGGACCACGGCGCCGCCGGGCATGTCGCTGCGCGTGCTGCGACGTCCGACGCCGGAGGCGCCATGGACAACCGCGTTCTCCGTGGAGGGCGACCTCGCCGGCGGCTTGCTGACGCGCGAGGCCCAGGTCGGCGACAACGGTCAATATGCGGTGGAGATGGTCGGGCGTGATCCGCAATCCGGCCAGATCGTCGCCAGCCTGACGACGCCCGTGCTATTGTCGATCCAGCCGCACGAAGTCGTCCCGGTCCTGGCGCCGGCGGCGTGGATCACACCCGGCGTGCGGCAATGGCCGTTCGAATACCGTGTCACTGTCCGCAAGGAGACCGCCGGCGCGCCGCAGGTTGCTGCGATGGCCTTCGAATTCCAGTTGCCCTCGGCCCGGCCCGTCTGGCAGGAAGGAAGCGTTCACGCGATCGAATCGGGCGCCGACGAGGCCGTGCCGCTCTCGTTGAAAAGCCCGGAGCTGCTGGCTCCGCTGGAGGACCCCGCCAGTGGCAGCGTGCAGTTCCGACTGTCGTCCCAGGGCCAGGAGCTGGTTCGCTGGGAGCATCCGAACGTGCGCGTTCTGCCGCCGGTGCTGGAGCGGCTGGCCTTTCGGGGCAACCGGACCGGCGCCGAGATCGAGTCGGCCGCAGGGCGTATCGATTTCAACGGTTCGACGGCGCTGTGGGCCAGGCCCGTCTTCCGCGCAGCGCCGGAACTGACCGCCCAGTGGTCCCAAGGCCCAACGACCGTCTACCTGTGGCCGGCCCGCGACCGCGATGCACCCGGCCAGCCGCCGTCTTCGCAACTCATACAGGAGTTGAAGACGAAAAGCCCTTCGACCCAGGCGTTCAGCGTGGAAAGCAGCAAGGCGGAACCCGCGGCGAGGATTCTCCCCCGACTGGGCCATCGGGGCTTCTGGGGCTGGCCCAGGCCCGCGACGACGCACCGATATGCCGTCGTCGGCTGCGCGACCTATGCGATGCCGGGGTCTGGCGAGGGGATGCAGATCTCCGAATGGACCGATGTCACGTTCGTGACCATTGCGACCCCCAAGATCACGCCGTGGTGCTGGTGGGCGCTGCTGGGCGCGGCGGTGCTGCTGGCGGCGGCGTTCGTGCTGAAGTTGCTGGCCCCTCGTCCCAGCCGGCTCGGTCTGGACGTCCGGCTCGCGGAGAATATCGCCACCGTGGAACCGGTATCGTTCCACAGCCCCGTGGTCATCGACCTGCGGGAGACGCCCCTGCGGACCGACATCGACCTGCACGTCGCGCACGCGATGAGCCGCTCGAAGACGACCGGCGTTGGGCCGCTGGTTGCGGTGATCGCCTCGGCGGGCGTCGTGCTCCGGCGCGCGGTCTATCCGCGACGGTGGGCGTGGGCGTTGATTACGCCGCGAATCGGCGCCGGCGCCCGGCACGTAGAGAAAGGACTGCTGTGCGTCTGGACGGGGCCGTTGGCCAGGCGAGGCCGGGTGTGGTCGCAGCAGACCGGCGCGATCCCAATCCCGAATCCGGGGCAGGCCGCGTCGATCAGCCTGGACCTGCCCTATCAGATGGATGGAACCGCCCGATCGATACGGGTCAGCGTGCGAATCCGAAACGGTGAGCCGCCCAGCCCGGTCGAGACGGTCGAGTCACAAATGGGTGTATGAACGCGAATGACAATCGAAAGTCGCCGAAGAAGACGCGAGGAAACAGACCATGCGACTGAGTGACAGTCCTATCATCGTACGCCCGACGCTGATCGTCGGTCTGGGGGGCACCGGGGTGCTCGTCTGCCAGTGGGTCGAGCACTACATTCGCGAACTGCTGGGCACCGTCCCGCCGTTCATCCGCTTCCTGAAGCTCGACACCGACGCCTCCGACGACGGCGGCCCGCCCGAGGGCATCCTGTCGGACTTCATCAACCTGTTTCACTATCTCGACGTCGGCGAGGTCGTGCGGGACAACGCGAGCTTTCCGGAGTTCCATCCGCATCTGGACTGGATGCGCGGCTTCCGCGAGGACGCCACCTTCGCCGATTACGGCTGCCAGGGCATCCCGCGCCTCGGACGCCTCGTGTTCTTCGAGCTGCGCGAGAGCATCATCCACGAGGCGGCGGCCACGCGGTTCAGCAGCCTCCGCACGAGCACGCAGCAGCCTCTGGACGAGAACGGAGGCCCCTTCGTTCTGGCTTCCGACGGCGCGCCGGTGGTCCACATTGCCAGCAGCGTGTGCGGCGGGACCGGCGCCGGGATGCTCATCGACATGGCGTACAACCTGCGGTGGTGGTCGCGGGAGTCGTTCCCGAAGCCGGCGGAGATCGTCGGCCACCTGCTGCTGCCCGACGCCTTTCGTATCGACCCGATGCTGCGGCCGAAGCTCGAAGCGACCGCGTGTGCGACGCTGGACCAGATCGAGTTTCTCAGCGACGAACGGCGTTCGGACATCCGCGTCCGTTACCGCACGGACCGCAGCGGAGAGGACTGCTTCCGGCGGGACACGGGACCGTTCAACTTCCTCTACCTGCTCAACGGCCAGGTCGACATGGGCAGCGGCGACCGCAAGCACCTGGTCCGGCTGATCGCTCGGGCGCTGCGGGCGCTGACGGTCGAGCCGCTGAGCCAGCAGGTGCGCTCGGACGCCAACAACAAGCTGGCGGAGATTCTGCCGCAGCGCGATCCGGTGAACAACCATCGGCAATGCTTTTCGAGCTACGGTTTCTGGTGCGGCGTGCCGGGACACCGAACGCACAACATTCAGTCGCGCGTCCTGGCCGACCTGGAGAACCTCAACGCCGGCCAGAACAACGGGCGGCCCCACTATCGCCGACAGGTGCAGCAGCGAATCGCCAACAGCGCCGGATTCGCCCCTTCGGCGAAAGAGCTTGTCCCGCCGACGATCTCTTTCCCCTGGGAGCCGTCGGGCAAGGGGACATCGCCCGAGGTCGTCTCCAGCGTGCTCGCCAGTCTCCGCCGTCACCTGGAGGTCTCGCTCGTTCCGCTGGCGCGAAAGGAGGCAGAGAAACTCGTCGCTCCGCACAAGCCCATCGAGGCGCTGCTCGCGGCGGTGGACGAGATGATCGAAGAGGATTTCTTCAACGCCGAGCCGTTGCAGCCGCTCAACCAGATCGGCGCCTGCCTGGACGCCTGGACCGAGGCGGTCGAGGCGATGCTCGCTCACAAGCAGACATCCGCTCCGACCAACATCAACGCCGTGGTCGCGGACATCCTCACGCAGGCCCGCAGTGCGATGGAAACGCTGGCGGTCCGCGTGCCGGCCCTGTCCTGGACGTCGAGCGACGTGGTGCCGGCGATCGACAAGACCATCGACGCCTGCTGGCCGCCGATGGCCGAGGCGCTGCTCCACGAACACCTGACCGAATCGCTCAAGACCACCGCGCGCGTTTTGCGGGTCCGCAAGCAGTCCCTCGACGCGGTCATTGCCCTGGCATGGCAACGCAAGTCGCTGGTCGAGCAGACCGGCGGCAACGGTGACGCCGTGACGGACGTGGGAACCGCCTCACCGCTTCCGGCCGGACGCGACCGCGAGGCGGATTTCTTCTCGACCCCGCTGTGTCTACCGCTGGAATCCGAGGAGGCGCTGGATGCGGTCGCCGCCAGAGACTTCCGGCAGAGCCTGATCAAGCCCGTCCTGACCTCGTGTATCCTGTCCATCCGCGAGCCGAAAACGGAACTGGCGGAGGTCCGCGTTGTGGAGGATCGGCTGGCCGAAAGCCTCGCCCGGCTGTTGGAGGGCATGAAACGCTTTCTGAACGACATCGAACATCATAGCTGGGACCTGTTCCGGAATGGTCCGTCGGCAAGTCAGTCGATCAACGACCATCCCTACTACCGGAGCATCTGCGAGATATGGCGCCTGGCCGAGCCGAAGATCGATCTGGACAAGTCGCGCAAGTACGCCTCGCCGCTGTCGGTGGCCGTCGCCCAGCAGGTCGTCGGGTCTTGCGTTCCGACGCTCCTGACGCACAACATGGAGGTCAGCCTTCGCGAGGCGGGCGTCACCGAGGCGTGCAATCAACACACCGGCGAATGGCTCCAGCTCATGCGACTGAGCTACGGTTTCTGTCTGGAGGCAATCAGCCGCTACAGCAAGTACGTCGCGGCCACCGACGAATACGTCCGGCGGATGGGATTCGAGTTCTCCGACCTGTGGCTGGACAAGAACTGGTACACCGCCTTCCAGAGCGCCCTGGCCGAGTGGCGGGACCAGTCGAGCCGACAGGGCAACCTGCTCGAACGACAGATTTACGAGGCCGGCGCCGCCAAGGTGGGCTCCTTCCGCCGGATGACCGAGACCGTGAACGAGCGGCTGCGGCAGCAACTGCGCTCCCTGAGCGACCCGGCCACGTGCATCCGCTTGGCCGAGCTTCAGGGCGGCACGAATTCGCGGATCGATCTGATTCTCCAGGAGATCGCCCTGACCGATTGCGACGCGGTGCAGGGAGGCTTGAGCAGGGGTCTGGCGCTGCTGGAGCACGTGGTCGAGCAGGTCGAGCAGTGCATCGAGACGGTCCCGCAAAGCGAGCAGAAGATCGCCAGGGACGTGCTCGGCGCCTGCCGCGAGGACCTAAGGAGGTTCAAGGAAGAGGTGGACGTTGCCGACGTGGTGAATTTCTGAACGAGCCGAGATGCTGATGGAAGGCTGGTGAGCGTTCGTGAACGGAAATGACACACAAGCGAAAGGAATCGGTCCGGCGCCGATTCTGTTCGTCGCCGTCGGGTGTCGCGCCGAGCAGACGGTGGCCGCGTTTGCCGAAACGGCCAGGGGCCTGACGGTGCCCGTACAGGGTCCGTTCGCCTTTCTGTCGATCGACCCGGCGGGACGGCGCGTCGCGGCGGGCCACTGGACCTGGCTTTCCGACTTCGACATTCCGGCCTGCAGCCAGACGAATGGCCTGTCCGAAGAGTCCCTGTCGGCGACCGTCGCGTCGCTGATTCGCACGCTGCACTCGAAGGAGCCCGCGGCGGATGCGAACCTCCCGGGCCGCGTCCGCATGAGCTCGTACATCCTGATCGATCTGTCGGAGGCCGGCTCGGTCGACCGGGCCTTGCCCGCGATGGAGCTGCTGCGGACAGGTGATCCGGCCCACGACATGGCGATCGTCGCGCTGACGGGCCGGACCGCGGCGTCCGGCCGCGAACTCGACGATCTCTGGTTCGAAGCCTGGACCCGCCTGACCGCCCGCCTTCAGGACGATCTGCTCGCCCAGAAGATCTACCTGCTCGACGGACGCGACGCCGGCGGCATGTGGTTCGAGCGGCCCGAGCAGATGGACCAGTTCGCCGCGCAGTTTCTCCTTCACCATGGGGTGACCTGCCGGGGTCCCCTTCGGCAAAACGAGAGACGCCGCATCAGCCCGCAGGAGAGTGTCTTGAACGTCTGCGGATCGTTCGGCCTGCGTGCGATCCACCTGAACCTTCCGGAGGTGATCCGCCGCACGGCGCAACGACTGGTCCACGAGGACCTCGCCGGCCTGTACCAGGAGGTCCTTGCCGAGGAGCGTCGCCGACATATCGACGAAGAAGCGCAGAAGCTCGTCGAACGGATCGAGAGCATCTACGAGGCCGCCTCGCAGGCCCGCCCGAGCGACGCCGAGGAGCCGCATGCCGCCGCGTATGAGCTGGTGGTGCGTAACAAGGATGCCTGCGAAGCGATCGGCGCCGCCGTCGGACGCATCTGCGGCCGTGCGCCCCTGGCGAGCCTTAGCCATCTTCTCAAGTGCGCCGAACCCCGGCTTCGGTGCCTGCTGACGCGGCAGAAGCTCGTCGAGCGCCAGCAAGTCCGCAGCCGTGCGGCCGAGATGCTTCGCCGTCAGGATGAACAGACGTATCAACCCATGCAAGTCTGGCTCGGCAAGACCGAGGACGCTTGGGTGGACCGCTTCACTCCGATCGGCCAGACCAGGACGCAAGCAAGCGTGAGCCGCCCAGCCGGGACGACCGCCTGGCGATTCGGACTGCTGTTTCTGGTCGTGGGCTTTGTCGGTCTGGCGGCGGGGTTGCTGTCTGAAGAACGCGTCTTCGCCCTCGGAGGGGCCCTGCTGTGCCTGGCCGCGGCCGTGCTGGCGACTCAGCCCACCGGCTGGACCACGCACAGCAGGACCGTCGTGCCGGAAGGACGCGACGTCGGCAAGGCGGTTCCCGTCGTTTCCTACCGCAGGCGTGCCCCGCTGTGGATGCGCTCGCTGGCGATCGCGCTGGCGGCGTGCGGCGTGGTCGCCGTCGCGTGGTCGCTCTGGCCCGATCTGTGGACTGTGGCCACGGCCCTGCAATCCGGGCTGGCCGCCCTGCTGGCGGTCATCGGCGTCAGCGTGATCCTCACCGGACCGGTTCAGGTTCGCGCCGATCAGCCCAAGTGCGAAGAGGCGCCCGACCACCTTTGTCCGCCGTTCTGGACCTGGCGCGCGTTCGGGCTGTTGTGCCTGGCGTCGGCATGGCTGGTCCTGTGCCTGCGGGCGCCGAGCCCTCCTGGGCCCGATGCTTCGCTGCGATGGGGCTGCCACGGGGCGGGTTTGCTGGCGATTGGCGTGGCGGCGGCGCTGGCCCTGAGACCGCGCGTCGGCCGCGTCCGGCTGATCGAACGCATTCCCAAGGTCCCCGAGCCGCTGGCCGGCGGCATCAGCATCCCGACCCGCGAGAACGATCTGATTCGGGAGGTCACCGCGGTGGTCCAGTGGATCGACCGGCTCACCCTCGACCCGCGTCAGGCCCTTCTGCGTCAAGGCATGTCCGATGCGACGCCGGGCCGCGAGGTGCTGTTCGACCTGCTGGCGGCGGATTGGGATCGTCAGTTGGCCGAAGCCTTCCGGCAGACGTTGCGCTCGCGCATCGGACAGTCTCTGCGCGATCTGTCGCTCGAACCGAAGGCCTGGGCGCAGTGCGTCGTCCGGCACCTCCAGGACCCGCAGGCCCGCAGCTCCGATCTCGGCGTCCTGTTCACGCTCGAGGTGGTCAGGGTCTGGGTGGATTCTCTGTCCGTGGCCGAACTGGCCGCCTGTGT
The DNA here is from genome assembly GCA_040772485.1 of Sedimentisphaerales bacterium. GTDB lineage: Bacteria > Planctomycetota > Phycisphaerae > Sedimentisphaerales > Anaerobacaceae > Anaerobaca. Next base: position 90,346 of record JAXGYC010000007.1, read on the forward strand.
CCGCCCGGACGCCGAGCGTCTGAGCCATCTGCTGGACCGGGCGGCGATGCCCAACTGGCCCGCGCCGCGCGTCGCGCCGGAGGTCGGCATCTCCGTCGCCGCCGTCGGAAGCGCGCTGTGGGGCGCCCTGTCGCCGTTGACCCGGACGGCCGGACCGGCCGCCGTGGTCTGCCGCGACTGGGATGCGCAGACAAACGATGTCCTGATTCTCCACATCGTTCAGGGGTTGACCGAAGGCTGGCGCGGTTATCCCGCCCTGCCGGGGCAGCGCCGTGAGCCGCCGCATCTCGACACGGCGGATTCGACCCTGTCGCCGTCGGAGCAGAGTTCCTCGGCGGCCCCGCAAAGCACGTAGCCATCGCCGGACGGTGCGACGAATCGGCGGGCGTCAGGCGTTCGGCCGGCCGACGCAGTGGTATTCGATGCCGGCCGAGCGCACGTACGCCGAATCGTAGAGGTTGCGCCCGTCGAAGATCACCGGACGGGACAGCTTCCTGGCGATGAATTCGAAGTCCGGATTGCGAAACTGCTGCCAGTCCGTCAGGATCACCAGTCCCTGCGCCCCCTCCAGGGCTTCGTAGTAGTCCTGGCAGAACATGACGGCCTCGCCGAGGAGCTGCCGCGCCGGACCCATGGCCTCTGGATCGTGGGCCTGCACCTGCATGCCGGCCTTGAGGAATTCCTCGACGCAGAAGATCGCCGGCGACTCGCGGACGTCGTCCGTTCGCGCCTTGAACGCCAGTCCCCACACGGCCAGCGTGGTCTGGGTCTCTCTGCCGGCGTAGTAGTCGAGCACCTTCTGCGCGAAGCGCCTCTGCTGCTCGGCGTTCACCTGCCGGACCGCCTGGATGATGTTCATCGGCACGCCGTGCTCCTGGCCTGTGTGGATCAGGGCGCGGACGTCCTTGGGAAAACAACTGCCCCCGAAGCCGGCGCCGGCGAACAGGAAGGCGTTGCCGATCCGCGCGTCGCTGCCGATGCCGGCGCGCACCAACTCGATATCGGCGCCGACCGCCTCGCACAGCGCGCTCAGTTCGTTCATGAACGAAATCCGGGTCGCCAGCATGCAGTTGGCGGCGTACTTGGTCAGCTCCGCGCTGGCCGGGTCCATGAAGATGATCCGCTCCTTGCGGCGCATGAACGGCGCGTACAGGTGCCGCATGATCTCCCGCACCTTGGGGTCCCGGGCGCCGACGATGATCCGCTCGGGCTTCATGAAGTCGTCGATCGCGGAGCCTTCCTTGAGGAACTCCGGATTGCTGACGTAATCGAACGGTTGGCGCGTCCGGGCGGCGACCCGCTCGCTGATCTTCGCGTGCGTGCCCACCGGGACGGTGCTCTTGCCGACGAGGATGCGGTATCCGTCCATGTGCTCGGCGATGCCCTCGGCGACCTTGAACACCGCCGACAGGTCCGCCGAACCGTCCTGGCCGCTGGGCGTTCCCACGGCGATGAACAGCAGCAGCGACTTCTCGACCGCTTCTTTCAGCGACGTGGTGAATTGCAGCCGGCCGGTGGTCCGTGTGCGGCTGACGATCTCCGCCAGGCCCGGCTCATAGATCGGGATGATGCCCTCGCGGAGCTGGCGGATCTTCTCCTCGTTGCTGTCGACGCAGATCACGTCCGTGCCCGAATCGGCCAGACACGCGGCCGTCACCAATCCGACGTAACCGACACCCACCACACCCACTCTCATGAGAATGTCACCTCCACTCTGTTTTCTGGACGCCCGGAAGCTCCATCTCTTGGGACGCTTCAGCGAGAATCACTGCTATCGTCTGACTTGCCTTCAAGGCAGTAAAGACACTCCGTGGTACGCACGAACAAATGGTCTCCTCCGGGAGCCATAGACGCATACACCGATCCCTCCAGGTCGTTGGTGGCAAGCAACCGATATTTTCGGTCAACCGCCACCATGGTGGTGCGTCCGGCTTCATTCGTCAGAAGCACCTTGTCGCCTGCCGCGATCGCGGATGCGTAGAATCTGCCCTTCAGACGTTCGCTCCACTGCACCTGGCCCGTTTGAGCGTCCAGGCATATGACACTGCCGATTTCCGTCACGAGGAAGAGCAGCCCCTTGACGACGACTGGCGCGGAACTCTTCTCCCCCGCCACCGGCGTTGACCAGACAACCGGATCGCTGTCGGTGCCCAGTTTGGAGAGATCCAGGGCAATGAGGTTTGTTGCTCCCGTTATATACAGACGCTCGTCGTCGCAGACGGGGCTTGCCACGAGATGCTGCGCCTCATGGGTGACAGGATAAGTCCACAATTCGGTCCCCGTTATCAAATCGTAGGCCCGGACGTCGAACCACCCATGGACAATGACCACCGGCTCGCCGGCGCAGAGTCGTACCAACGGTGTGCTGTAGCCGTCGAACGATTTGTGCGATTTGCGCTCCTGTCGCCACAGGCGCCTGCCCGACAGAGCATCGTAGGCGGTGATGGACGATGGGATTTGACTGGAGGTTTCTACGTCGCGGACCACGACCAGGACATTGTCCTTCAGCACGGGGGATGTCGCCACGCCAAATCGGCTGGCAGGCATCGCTTCGGCGTTCTTCCACAGGAGTTGGCCCGCAGTATCAACACACATCAGACCATCAGCGCCAAAGTAGGCATATATGCGCTGGCCATCCGTGACGGGTGTGGGCGTGGCATTCGTGACTGTCCGGCTTCGAGCGTGTGTCCGTCCCTCCAATCCCTCGCAGGTCCAAAGGATTCTGCCACCTTGCCGATCGAGGCAAACCACTGCCCGAACGAATTCCCTCCGGCCTTCGCCCAGCATGGCGTGGATGGCAAACAGGATTCCCATAGACAGGACGACTGCGGGGAAGGCTGTGTGCCGGCGAGATTGGTTGCGCCTATGGCAGGCGAACCTCCCGTAGCTGAAAACAGAGCCTGCAACGAGCAGCACGCAGCCCGCAGCGATCCACCCGTTGCTGATGTCGGCCGCAACACGATCGTTCCACACGTGGCGATCGGGCATCTGGTAGCCGGCCGCACGGTACAAGATCAGAAAACACAGAACCAGCGTGGTCATGTACCCGGCAGCAGCGGCGATCACATAGTACCACAAGACGACGCGATTGGGGCCGGACTCATTCTGGTTTGGCCATCCCACTGACGGTCTTGCACATCCAATGCGATGGGCCACAAGAGCGACGGCTCCGAGAACAAGCGGCAGAAGGCACACCCCGGTGGCCACGACCCCTTGCATGGAGCCAAGGGCAAACAGCAATTTCCGGTCCGGGAGAATGAGCAATGCTACGGCCGCAAGGACGAAGGAGAAGATGCCTGCGACGAATTGCTGCCGCGCTCGGACGGATGTGACCAGCGAGGTCAGAGTCAAACACAACAGCACGACCAGGATGGAGAGCGCCCAGTCGCGCAGGTTCTCATCGTCTGGATTGAGCAGCCGTGGTCCGTAGAGAACGACAACGAGGATGCCGAGAAGGAGCAGGTGAAACAGGAAGAATCTGGCGCACTGCACCACGGCGTCTTTTCTACTCCGATTTGGATGCACCGTCCGCAGGGCGGCCCCGACCCCCATCACACCGCAGGACACCGCCAGAGCAAGAAGAGCATACGCCAGAGTGTTTCGCACGGACGAGTCAGAAACACGCGGATAACCGGTGGTCACATAGACAGCGTCGGCGGCGAGAATGGGCGACGAATGGCCACGCCCCGGGATGACGGTCTTCCAGGCCACGTTCTGCGACGGGGACCAAGTTAACGGCACGGTTGCCGCATCGCTGCGGCCGTCCTTCTCGAGTCCGCGAAATCCGCACCAGTCAGATGCGACGACGGGGCAGGCCGCCGCCGATGCGATAACCGCAATGAAGAACCTCGTCCAGATCACCACATGCCCCTGTCCAATCCGTCAACTGCCCCGAGTTGGATATGCCCGATAATGCACGGGTGCAAACCGGCTTCAATACCAGTCTATCGTCCTGGCAACGCCGGAGATTGAGCCTTTCTCCGATCCAATGGCTTGTCCCGGACCTGTGCGACCGCAATGGCAGCAGAAATCCCATTCACGTCCTAAAATCGTGGTGCAGGCTATTGCAACCCGATGACGCATCGCGAGCGAAGCGAATCCCCCTGTGGCGCTCCTGGCGATGCCGGCGTTCTCAGTAGCCCGCAATCAGCACATCGTGAGTATCGTAAACGGTCGCCTAGACGCCGGCCTCGTCGCTTGAGGTCCGTCGATTTGTTGAAGGCCCTGGCGCGATTGATCGGCGCGGCGAAATCCACCACCACTCGGTACATCGGGGAATCCTCGATGAGACCCGGCAGGATGTGGGGGTGGTTCTGCGCTGGTGTCGTCTGCCGGGGCGCCTTGTAGCCGAGTAGACGAACGCGCAGCGTGCGGTTGGCCGGATCGTCGGTGACAACGGTCTGCACAGCGGTCGAGGTCATAATCCGCACTTGCGGAGTCGGATTCAGGAATCGGACCGCATTGGCGAGCAACCGGCGAGCTTCAAAGATGTGATGCTCGCTGGCCGTGGCATAGTCCGGCGAGCAGGCGAAGGTCAGCACCTTGCCTTTGCCGATCTCGTTCAAGAAAATGGCGGGGCCTATCAGCGCGTCAGCACTCATAGGCCAGTCGGTGCCTTCCTTGCCTTCGCGCTGGCGCGTGGTGCGGAGCGGCTCCAAGAGTCTGCCGGTCGGTTGGGCCGACGTGGCCCCCATCGCCGCAGCGGGTCCTTTGACAAGGAATGGCCATCGAGAGCAGAGGGTTGTCTGCAAGAAGCTGGTTCGGCAGAGTGATTGCCCCCATGCGTACGGCTACTCAACCTCCAGCGCTAAGACCATGTGCTTCATCTTCCCCCTGCATGCTCCGATGATGGCAGACAACGGTGCCGACAGTTCATTTGTAAGTCGTTTTACCCGAGGTGCTCAGGCGTCGCAACGCGATCGCTTCCAGATACTCCTCATCCTCGTTGGTCAGAACGGCATCCACGACAATGGGCGCCTCCGGAACCAAGGCGATCCACTCGGCCATTTTGGCGGTATCACGGAAAGGATGCAGCGGCGCATGGGCGTCCCACAGCTTTCCGGCCAAGTCCACTTGCGGCGCCGCCAGCAGCCACAGTCCAAGCCATTCCTTAAGAACCTCAACCCCCTCCGGAGACTTCTCCATGCGAGACAGCAACGCCGTGCTGGCAGCCAGACGAAGATTGTCGGCGCCGACCTTCCCGATCAGGACATCCGCATCTCTCAGGGTCCACGGGGGCTTGCCGAAGGCCATCCGCAGATGCAGTGTAATGCCCAGCGCGCCGGCCTCTGTGGCCAAGCGGCGAAGTGTCTGCTCAAAACCTTCCTGCGTCTGTTCGCCCGTGAAGTTGTTTTCCGGATGGCGGTGCAGCGAAAGAATCAAGTCGTGTGCTCCGAGGATGTGCATCTTGGCCATGACATCGGCCAAGGCCGCCATGCTCTGGCGGTAGTCGGCCTCGATGTTGTCTACCAGGCGGAGTGTAGGATACAGATTCAGTCCGGAACCGGCATCCGCGATCACACGTAAGCCCTGCCGGTTGATCCAGCCCGCTTCCCGCTTCAGGCTCGTTCTCTCTCGATCGTGCAGGTAACGCCAGTCGAGGACGACGCCGTCGAAGTGCTCGAAGAATGTCGGGCGGGCCAGGATTTCCTCTTTGAGCGAACGGATGCCGCGCAGAGGAAGGAGCCTCCCGCGTGGCCGCGCGGGAGGCGGCTGATGCGCGATCGCCTCGACGTTCGATTCCTTCACTCGCACGCGGAAGATGCGGATGTCGCCGCCACGGATCGTGGTATCCGTATTGCGGCCCAGCGATGCGCCGGCCACACTCTCCGGCAGATGACCGGCTGCTCCCACCTCCGACTCGTCCAGAAACAATTCCTCCAGGGACTGAATCGGCCCGCAAAGCGACGTGATCTTGAATGGCAGCGTTGCCCACGTGTTGTTGGCGATGCCCAGCGTGTAGGCACCCGGCCCCTGGCGACAGATAATGACGCTCAGACCGGGATTGCCCACGTCGAAGAGGGCCTGCTGCCGAAGAATCGCATCCAGCATCCGGCGGGCCTCGGGCCGCAACTGATAAGGACGCGACAACGGACGGTCCACCTCGCTGCGCAGTGGTTGCGCGGGATCGGCGTCCATCCCGAACTCGGTGGCCAGGACCGTAACCGTGCCCTTGCCAAATTGCGTGACACCCCGCGCAGCATTTGCCGTCTGGCCGGCGATGCCGCCCGGCAGCCGGGCCAGGTTGCCCGTCGTAATCACGAGATGCCCGCCGCTTTCGACGTAGTCCTGGAACTTGTCCCGGATTTCCTGCCCTCCCGCCAGTTCGCCGGCAACCACGACGACGGCATAGCGGCGCAGCAGCCAGAGCGGCGCATCGCTCAAGAGACAGTCCGCGATGTCGCCATAGGGCGTCGGCGTGATGAAGCCGGTCTCATCGTGGAAGTAAGACGAATCGGCATACCCGGGGTAAAGCAGATCAAGGACCGCGTCCGTCAGGTGGTCCCCCGGACCATAGGGGAGATTGCCCCACACGCGGAAGATGTCACCCGAATACAGGTGACGGGGGAAGGACCAGCCGGCGTGGAAGTCCAGCAGCAAGGCCACCGGTGTGTACATGACGCCGGGCTGACCGTTCTGCCTGACCCAGCGCTGGCCGGCCTGCTGGATGCGACCGATCGGCGAGAGCGACTCGCCCTCAAACCACCCGCTCTCGAATCCGACCGCGACGCTGTTGTAGAGGATGTGGCTGTAGAGCAGGCGCTTCATCAGGCTCAGACTCGTGCCCTTCGTGGGACCGTGGGTGTCTCCACCGCTGCCGCCCGAAGAGCCGTAGGTCTTGTACCCCCAACGATTGTAGACCGAGGCGTTGCCGAACCAGGGCACGCCGTACTGCTTGCCCGCGCCGCGGATGAAGGCGTAGTAAACCTGATTGTTGGGCAGGGCCTGGGCCGTCTCGGCGCCAATCAGCGTGAACGTGCCCTCCTTGAGCAGATAGTGGCCGAAGTTCAGCGAGACCAACGTGGCGTGACGGTGCCCCAGATCGTCGCCCATCCGCTCGAAGAAACGCTGGAAGTTGAGGTACTGCTCGAACCGGCTTCCCGAGGCGGGCGTCATCTGATTCGCGTAGCCGCCGATGTACCTGCCGTCCTGCTCGCCGATGTCCGTTCCCAGCCACCGCTCGCCAAGCGTAGTCTCAAGCATTCTCAGTGCGTCGGCCGAGGGCGTGAACTGCTGCCAGTAGCCGCCCGGCCCGGACCCCGGCACATAACCCCAGATATCGAACAGGTACAGGTCCCGCTGCTTGATCTCCTCGGCCAGATCGTCCAGATTTTGCGCAAACAGAATCGGGTAGGATGGCCAGATGACGTCCCCGAGTTCGTACGTGCGTGTGTACTTCTCGATTTCTTCCCTGTAGCCAACAATCCGGTCGTCCTCGACCGCGAAGCCGCGTAGACAGGTGAACTGCGTGCGGTTCCGGAAGGTCTCCCAGGTCGGCGGCTTGACCGCACGCCGGCCGTAGTCGGGGTGCTCGCGCGGATCGAGCAAGTAGCTATAAACGTGGTGGGGTGGCTCGGATTGCTCCGCTGCCTGAGACTCCGTGCGAATCGGAAACACGAGCACGAGCAGGCTGCAAACGCCAAGAGGCATCAGCCGATTGAAATATGATGTGTTTACCATGGCGATCCTTCCCTTCTGATCGAAGCAGGGGCGAATGGTCTTTCGCCGCTATCAGCGATCCTGCACGGCAAGTGTCTCTGCCTTGCCCATCGTCCGGAATTCGAGTTTCACCTCCGGCTGGTCCGCCGTCTGGAAGCGACATCCGAAGCGTATTGAATGTCGCCCCGGCCCAGCCTTCAGCGCGGAGGCATCCAGCGAGATCTTCTCGATCTCATTCCAGCTCTTGTCATAGACAACGCCCTGTCCCCCGCAGGCGTACTTCAATATGCTCCCGGCCGCAAGGGTCGCCGGAACAGAGATCTCACCGGCATTGTCGATCTCCAGGGTCACGTCGCCGACCGATGCGCCGCCCGACACCTGGAGGATGAATTGCAGCGGCTGTGCCTCATGCGGATTGCTCAACTCCCATGTGGCCTCGCTTGGCTGGCCGGGCTGCACCTGCTGTGCCAGCGTGTGCTTGGAGGAGTAGACCGGATACAGGTTCCATGAATCGCTGCCCGACGCCTCAAGGTGGAACTCCTGACCGATATCCTGCAAACGCCGCCTCTGAGACTCAGAGAAGGCGCCGCTCATCCGCGCGGTCTCCCACGCGTTGATCGCCTGCAAGATCGTCTCGGTCAGCCCGTTCTCCCGGACGACCCCCAGGCTGGTGTTCAGAGTAAAGCCAGCGTCAAAACCGGCCGCCCGGGCCAGAAGCCACTCGATGTCTTCCAGACTGGTCTGTCCCGTCATATTGAACCAGCCGAGCATGCACGGCATGAGGTTGCGGCGGAAGTAGTCCTGGTTCTTCAGACGGTATTCGGTCTGGCTCTCTCGAAAGCCGGCGTACCAGGGTTCGCCCCAGTTCATTCGCGTGTAGATGTGCCAGAAGTAATGTCCCGGATTGCTCGCGTCCGTGATGACTCTGCCGCGAAGGTCGTCGCGAAGATGGTCGTACCAGGTTGCGACAAAGAGCGTCCGGCCATATTGCCCCATGCCGGTCGACCAATTGCCCTCCAGGCCATCGAAGGAGATCTGCATCAATCCGGTCTGATTGAACAGATCGGCGATTCCGCGGGCCACCTCCTGCGACAGTTCGACATCGGTCAGAAAGACCTTGTAGGCATGGTCCATCAGTTTCGCAACCGCAGCGCCCTTCGAGTGTGCCGCGGCCTGCGTCTGATAGACGCCACGGCGGCAACCGAGCAGACGCCAAGGCGCCTGTTCGGAAACCGAGCCGTAACGGATCAGCTCCCGGCCGATCTGCACCGTCTTGAGGGTGTTGTTCTCCATCTGGCTGAACCATCTCGGGTCGGCGATCCGGATCTCCGTCTGGACGTCATCGATATCGTCCGTCAGGACGCTGCTGCCGACCTTCGCCAGACGGTCGTCGGGCACCGGCGTGACGTACGGATCGTTGGTGGTGATGAAATTGGATAGCGTGTGTACGCCCAGATGGACGCCTTCGGCTTTGGCCTTCTCCACACAATCCTTCATGCCGACCCAGCCGTGAGGGAATTGATTCGGATAGAGCTGAAAATGCCCCCAAGTGGCAAACGGTCCTCCGTGATACAGGTACTTCAGGCCGGCCCGCCTGGTGATCGCGATCGCCTGGTCGATCGTGTCCTCGCCGAAACCCACGATCAGATAGGACGCCGTCGCCGCGGGAGCGACTTTTCCCCACAGGCCGTCGATCATGGGATGGGGCAGCCCTTCGGCGATCTCGATTGCGCCGATGGTCTCCAGCGCCTCGTCGGCGGGACAGCCGAACAGAGCGATCCTGCTTCCGACTACACCGCCGTCGTCATAGCCGGGAACGAAGTAGTGCTCATGGCCCCAGTTGGAGATAACCCGGTCCTGGCTACGGTCGCGCGTGAAGGCCTGGAGCACACTGCCGAACTCCGTCGCCTGTGCCGTGTCGCCGCGTCCGGCCATCACGTCGTTCTCGGCCGTCGGATAGCCTCCGAGCGTCTTGAGATTCAGCGTCTGGATGCCCAGGGCAAAACTACCGTTGCGCACCACCCCCACCGTCTCCCCGATGGTCTCTCCGATTCGCGTGGGGTAGGGTCCCCAGACGACCAGCTCGACTCGTTCCCTGGAATCGATGGACACAACCTCGAAAGTGACATGGGTCGTCTTCGTCGCAGTCTTCACCACCGCCGTGAGACCCTGCGAGTAGTGCAGGGTCAGCGTGCCCTGGCCCTTGTCACAGTGCATGGTTTCCGGAACCTGAAACCGCCCGGCAACGCGAATGCTCAGCAGCGGCGTTGGTTGTTGCGCAGCCCCGTAGTCCACACCGCTGCGGCGGTCGAGCAGGCTTCGGACAGTTCCTGTGTCATCGATCCGAATCGACAGACTCGCCGTTTCGAACAGAACCTCAGCACCGGCAGGCACAGCCAGGGCAAGCAACGACAGCAGACCGGCGAAGATTCGCTTTCGTTCAACCGACATCGCATTTCTTCCTCCCAAAGCAGGTTCAGATAACGGCAAGCAGGCTCGCCTTCGTCATGGTGCTCTCCTCAATCCTTCCCATTGAACCACCCAGCTCCCATCATCCGGGAAGCCAGGGTGTACGTGCGCAGGCGGAATCGCAGGACAGCGTACACAAGACTGGAGTCCCTGCCATCCTGCAATTGTAGTATAGGAATGCCGTGGGCTCAACCACACGGGCGGACGCCACCGTCCGGCGTTTAGACTCTATCTCTATGCACCACGAGGGTGTACTTGCCCCCTCGACTTCGCTCAACAGCCACCGCCGCAGCCCACGGGCAGTAGTTGTGCAAGGATAGCACCCATAGCTGCCCACCGCAGTTCCGGGACAGCCAACATGCAGGCCCTACGCTCCAGGAGAGGACCTGCGCCGTCAGACCCGTTCCGTGAGCTTTTGAAAGCGATTCCTTACGCGTCCATATCTCCGCAAGAGCCACAGACCGCTGCGGTGAGGGCAGATGCCGGATACAAGTCCTTTCCTCAGGGGTCAGGAACCGCTCCGCAACCCTGGGCCACGCGGCAGCCGGCAGTGCAACCTCCAGATCCACCCGACATCACAGCCGGTCGCGACGCCCGGCAATGCCAAGTTTCCGCAGCGAGACACGTTGAAACGCAGATCGGCGTGACCTGTCCCGGCACAAATGCGGGGCTTACCATAGGAATCTGCAACCACAGGCACATCCCGTGGCGCGAGCCCCAGGCAGGAACCAAGTATCGACCGGCACCAGGCTCTGCCCGCGATGAAGCGCCGGCGGTGTTCCGTGAAGACCAGTCGATCGGCTCGGGATCGTTCGGAGGCCGAAAAGACGCCGACATCAGGCGGCAACTGATCCAGGTCCCCACTCCAGAGGTGGACTTCCCCCTCGGGCGGCACTTGGGGACGCACCCCGGATGATCGCACCGCGATCGTGTAGATCATGGCGGACCTTCGGCTTCTGCGGCATCAAGGCACAACTGCAACTGCCTGGCCACCTCGGTCACCGCAGGTGGCAAGAGCATATCGAGACGATTCCCCGGAATCATCACAGTGCGTGCTTCCCGTGCATGACGAGCCATCCTGAGGTGCAAGTCCTCTCCTGGAAATCGCCTTTCTGTGGCCATGAAGAGCGTCAGTGCTCCAGGGTAGAAACCGGGCCGATATGCACGTCGTGCAAGAGCATGCATATGGCCAACGAAAGACCGGTACGTCGGCAGCCACCGGGCGCTGCGGCCAAGACCCACGCTGCGGATGACCGACCATCGCAGGATGCGGAACGCCTCTCGCACCGGAGAAACCATCCATTCCGTCCAGCGAAGCCACCGCCCCGTGCGCGTCGGGTAGTCCGATTCGAGCAGGGCCACCAAGGCCACAGGGCACTGATCCCCGGCACGCCGCCGTCCTTGAGAATCACGTGCATCTTTCCCCGGCGGCCGGCGGCCGCCCTGGCGGGCACGGCAATCAGCCGACGCACTTGGGATTCACTGTAGCTGAACGAGTGTTCCACCATCCGTCCTTCAGAAGTGGCCCGTTCGCGCCATTGCCCCTGATACACGCCGCCAATGTTATCCCGCACGAAGAGCATATCCGTGTTGTGAATATGCCTGTCTGCAATGCGTCCGACCCGGACGAGTTCGGGCCACGGCTGAATCGGAACAAACTTGCAGAACAAATCGAACTGCCGACGGAGATCGTACACGTATCGACCACCACCGGGCCCGCTGACGATAGCGCCCTTGTGGCCGAAGATCTCCCGGCAGAAGGCTGCCGCAGGCTCCGGAAACGGCCGTCAGAAGCGTGCCTCCGCATCCTCACCGATAGGTCCCCCCCACACCGAACATCAAATCGGACGCCGATGATCTGTTCGATCGTCTTCAAGACAGCCAAAGCCGCACTGACGATCTGTGGTCCAACACCTGTCCCCTCGAGGACACCCACAGGACAAGCGCTTGGACTCTCACGAAAAGAGTCTGCTCCGTTGCTGTTCAGGAAATCCATGAGCCTTCGAGTTGCCCCGCTTCGTCGTGCGATACCATCCATCTTCAACCATCTCCTGTTGACCCACGCCATTCCCGTCATCTCTGACTACTGGATCTGCGGCAGGACAATGCATATTCTGCCCTGAATCCGATGAAGGACAAGGCCATACCGCCAAGGAAGCGGGGCGAACACGAAGTCGTCCAGAAGGGTCAGGGGGCAGGCATCCGCGATCCTGCTGCCACGCATCCTCAGCCGTCACGGGCCTGAGGTCCTGAAGGCGGTAGGAAGCCGGCGATGCCGCTCTCGGAATGATGTGTCGCTTCTTACGCGGCTCACTCCGGCCGCTTGACGCCCGTGGCCCTCATTCGTGACACCAGTGTGGCGGCATTCACACCGAGAAGTTCAGCCGCGCCGCCGGTGCTAACCCGATCAGATGTCAGTAGCCCACCGCGTACCAGAGCATGCCTATCCATTCGTGAATGGCTGCTGTCGATTCGGCCAGGGATTCGACGGACGGCCGCAGGCCTTTGATGTGCCAGGGATCGGGATCGTAATGATGATGGACGGGGACAGGCACGATCGTATCGGCCGGAAACTGCCTTCGAAACGTCCTCGCCGACCGTAGCATATGCGTTGCCGAGGTGACCACACCGATATGCCTGCCGGACCCTTGCGGCAGGACTTCGGCCAGCCCCATTGCGTTCTGCATGGTGTTGCAGGACCGCGTGTCCGTCAAGATTTTGTCCTGCGGCACACCCATTTGTACCGCCATGGCCTTCATGACTGCGGCCTCTGACTCCTTGCCCTCGCGAAGCTCGCCCCCGCAGAAGGCCAGGAACCGGGCGTGGCCTTGTTGGAAGATCTGTACGCCATGGCACAGACGCGGATACGAGCGTTCCGCCAGCTCGGCCTGCCTGCGGAAACCGCCGGATGGATACCCGCCGCCTCCCAGCACGACGATGACATCCAGCGTCGAAAGCTCGGCCTCCGTGGCAATCGGAACCTGTGACTCCAGAGAATAAGTCAGCACGTTGGCGAAAGGCGGGAAGCTGAAGACCAACAGGATCAGCGTCCCGAGGAGCGTCACGTACCAGCCAACCTTCGCCGCTTTCCCACGTGAGAACCTGACCAACACCAACCCCAAGACCAGGAGCAATAAGACCCATACCAATGGCATAGCCAGCGACTTTATGAGAAACATACTGCGGACTCCTTCCCCGGGTCCAAAGCGGACTCGGCGTAGCGATCAACAACACTGGCCTCGCGACGTCGGCATCGTGCGTCTGCGTTGTCATTTCTGATATCCCAGTACAACAATAGTGTATCCAGGAAAGCCAAGGCAGTGCAAGGCCACAAAGGACACAGACGGCGTGGTGTCTGGCACAGCACAGCAGCGGAAAACGCGAATATTTCTTCCAGATACTGTCAGTTTGTGACCGTTTGTGGTAAACTCCCCTGCAAAGCATGCCGAGGAGTAGCATATAACCCAGATACTGTCATATCTCGACAATATCTGCAAGGCGTGAGGTAAACGCATGAACAAGCTATCTGAACGAGTGTTCGAATCACTGCCCTGGTCCCATTTCAGCACCCAGGATCTGGCGGCCTTGTTTCCAGAGAGCGAGGATCGCCGATATGGCCTTGTCAAGCGCGCTCTTGCCAGCGGCGAGATCATGCATATCCGCCGCGGATTGTACTGTCTTGCCCCCAAGTACCAGAAGAAACGTGTGAACCTCTATGCGCTGGCACAGCACATCTACGGTCCTTCCTATGTCAGTTTGGAATCGGCCCTGAGTTGGCATGGGTGGATTCCGGAGGCCGTTCATGCCATCACCAGTGCATCCTTCAAGAAGTCAAAGCAGTTCGCGACGGCCCTGGGCCCCTTCAGCTACGATCGTATCCCCCAGCAGGCGTTCTACACCGAAGTCGAGCGTCTTACCGATGCATCGGGCAGTGCGTTCCTGATGGCCACGCCTTTGAAGGCCTTGACGGACTATGTCTACATTCGAAAAAAGGACTGGATCGGGATCGAGCCGGTGGTCAGCAGCCTGCGTATCGAGCCCGAGGACATCGAGAAGGTTCCCCCTGGTGCCATCGAAGCGCTGACGGCTAACTACTTCAGCTCGCGTGTGAGGAGGTTTCTGGAAGGACTCAGGAAGGATCTGAAACGATGAGCGTCAAGTTGATTCAGGACAGGCTGGATTCATACGACTGCAAGTCGAACGTCGAGGAGGAACATGCGATCCGAGAGATCACGCAGGAGGTGGTCCTGGCAGCGCTCGGCAGGACGGAGTTCTTCAAGCACGCCCTGTTCCAGGGCGGCACATGTCTGCGTATCTTCTATGGGCTGAATCGATTCTCGGAGGATATGGATTTCATCCTCAAGCAGACGAACACGGACTTTCCGTTGCAGCCGCACCTCCAGGCGGTTTGTGACGAACTCGAGGCGTATGGCTATGATGTCGAAATCGTCGATCGCTCCAAGGCAGGGGTTGCCGTGAGAAAAGCTTTTTTGAAAGATGACTCTCTGGGAAAGGTTCTCCAACTGAAGTATGGGGACCGGTCAGGCCCTGCCCGGAAGATCCGAGTCAAGCTTGAGGTGGACACCAATCCTCCATCGGGCAGCGGGATGGAAATCAGGTATGTGGACTTCCCGTTTGTCTCTTCGGTCACCGTGCAGGACAGGCCCAGCCTGTTCGCGGGAAAGCTCCACGCACTGCTGTGCAGGGAGTACGTCAAAGGCAGAGACTGGTATGATTTCCTGTGGTACACGAGCCGGAATGTCGGAGTAAATTATGCGTTTCTCTCATCGGCCTTGACCCAACAAGGGCCGTGGTGTCAGAAGAGTATCCAGGTTGATTGGCACTGGTGTCTTACGCATCTTGAGGACAAGATCAACTCGGTTGACTGGCCGCAAGCCCGGGAAGACGTTCGAAGATTCGTCAAGGCAAGCGAATATCCATCGTTGGACCTGTGGAGCAGAGAGCTTTTCCTGTCTCAACTGCACAAGATCCAGGAGTGATCACCCAGTTCCTCCGGTCCGGAAACTGGAGGTGGACGCACGGGTAGTGCGCTGCCCAGCGGAGATTCCAGTCCCGGCAGGCTGACGGAGCATCAGTTGGGTGCCATTCTTGCGGACTACTTGCCGCTTTGCTGCAGAAGTTGTTCGATCTCGGTTCGCTCCTCGGGCGTGAACGCGGGGTTCGCCCGGTCGATCTCCAACGCATCCTGCAGGTGCTTCTTCGCCGAATCGACGTCGCCGAGTTTCGCGCAGGTCCGGCCCAGTTGCAGCAGTGCCTTGGCCCGCGGCGCGGTGCCGGGCTCCGTCAGCTTCAGCAGTTCCTCAAAATCGGTCTTCGCATCGGACAGGCGGTCGACCTTCGAGAGGATCGTGCCCCTGGTGTCGAGCAGATGCCGGCGGTCTGTGTCGCTGCCTCCCAGACGGAGTCCGTTGTCGGCCAGCTTCAGGGCCGCCTCGTAGTCGCCGTCCTGCTCCTGGATGATCCACGCCAGGTCGTTAAGGACTTGCGTGTTGTTCGGATAGGCATCGAGCAGTTCCTGGTACGTCTGTTTGGCCTTCTCGACGCCTGCCGTTCGATAGAGCGCCGAGGCCAGCCCCAGACGGGCGTCGGCCAACGTCGGCCAGGTATTCACGGCGTGTTCGAAGAGCTTGACGCCCTCGCTTCGCAGGGCCGGCGTGTCCAGGGACGCCAGCACCCCCGCCGCCCGGGTCACAATCGCCGGGTCCTGGTTTTCGCAGGCGATGTACGCCGCACTGATGCCGGCCAGGTCGTCCCAGCGCGACTGCGCCGCCAGGCACAGGAATCGGGCGTGCACCACCGTCTGGCTCTTCGGCGCGACCTGCGCGGCTCGATCGAGCCACGCATAGGCCGGCTCGAAATCGTGTGCAAGACGATGCAGATCCACGAGCATCACGATCGCGTCCAGGTCCTTCGCGCCCGCGTCGCTCTGACAATAGGCGGTCAGTTCAGCGATGCCTTTCTCCGGCGTCCCCAAACCCACCAGGATATTCGCGTGGGCCATCAACAGGTTCACATCGGACGGAGCCTGGGCCAATTCGGATTCGATCCATTCCTGCGCCCCCGCCAGGAGCGTGGGATTCCGGCGATCCGCCGCCTTGGCGCTGACGATGCGCATGGCCTCGACTCGGTTGGGATCGTCCCGGCCGATCGCACGAGCCGATCGAATCGCCTCTTGCAGGAGGCTGTCCTGTTCCGTCATCAGGCCGACGTCCAACAGCACGTCCAGGGCCGGTGCGTAGTTCGGGTCCTCGGCCAGCGCCAGGCGCGCCATCTCCGTAGCCGGCTGTGCATTGCCCAGGACGATCTCGATGCGACCTCGCGCCGAAAGCAGCGACGGAGCCTTGGGATTGGCCCCCACCGCTCGAATCGAGTAGGTGCGCGCCGCCTCGATCTTACCGGATTGCATCGCGGCGTTGATCAACATCAGGTGGGCGCCGACATCCGTGGGTGTCTGCGCCACAACCTTCTCCAGCAGGGAAGTGCCTTGGGGATCTTCCTGCCGCAGCAGCTCCACGGCGCGGGTTCTCATCAAGTCGGGGTCCTGCGGCAGCGCCTCTTCGAGCGCCCCGAGCATCGCCAGGGCCCTTTCGCGGTCCTGCCCCTGTCCTCGCTGGAGCAGCCGCTTCATCAGCGCCCGCTGCAACGCCAGGTCCTTCGGGTGCGCGCCCAGCCCCTCTTCCAGCGCGCCGATGGCATCGTCCAGGCGGCCCCGGCGGACGTAGAAGTTGCTCAGCAGCCCGTAGCCGCCCACCTGCTGGTCCTTCTCCTCGAACGTGGTCAGCTTTCTGTAGTCTGCCTCCGCCTGCGACCACTGTTCCTGACCGGCGTGGTAGTTCGCGCGCATCAGGTACGCGACGAAATCCTCCTTGCCGGCCACGTATCGATCGACGACCTGCTGCGCCTGATCGGTGCGTCCCTGGGCCTTGAGGATGGCCGCACGCACCATGACCGTCGTGGACGACGGGGACGCAATCGCCTCCGCTTCGTCCAGCAGCTTCAGAGCCTGGTCGGCGTCGTTCATCTTCTCGTGCAGCAGCCGGGCCAGGACGATACGCGACTGGACGTCGCGCGGGTCGTTCGCGATTCGCAGCCGCAACTCGTCGACGGCGTCCGAGATGTCTCCGGCGCGTATCGCGGCGTTGACGTTCCACGCGCTGACGACGCGAGGATCGGCATCCACCTGCTGACGGACCGCCTCCGCCTCCATCGCACGGCCCTGCGCCTCCAGCAGCGTCACCAGCTTGTCGGCAAGGACAACCGCCGAGGGGTTCCGCGCCAGGGTCTGGCGGCAGACCTCTTCCACCTTCCCAAGGTCCCCGGCCTTCTCGTACAACTGCGTCAACAACAGCGGCGGCGCCGTCCACTCCGGATCGGCATCGCGGCAGTACTGGAGCAGATCGGCGATCCCCTGCTGCTTCGTTCGCCAATCGTCTCGCGATAGCCACGTTGCGGCCCGATACAGACGCCACAGCAGGCCGCTTTCGCCCTCGGCCTTCTCCAGTTGCGCAACCAGCTCATCCGCTCGCGCCGGGTCGCCCTGGACCTCGCGGAGATCCAGGAGCATGGCGCGGACCTGAATGTCGCGCGGGTTGCGCGCCGCCAGGTCGCTGAGCAGGGCGATGCCGCCGGCGCGGTTGCCGCGCATCAGTTCCAGCGACGCGCGCCGGATGGCGATGGACCGCTTTGCCGACTCGCCGGCCACACTTTGCGCCGCCTCTTCCAGACAACGGATGGCGGAATTGGGGTCGCCGGCCGCCACGTGCAGCCCCGCCAGGGCCAGCCACGGTTCGGCCAGCTCCGCGTGCCGGGTGCATGCCGCGCGGCCTTCCTGGAGCGCCTTGTCCATCTGCTTCTGCTGGAAGTACAGCCGGACGAGCTGCATCGCCGCCGGCAGAGGCCTGTCGCATTCCTCCATCGCCAGGCGCAACTGCCGCTCGACCTCCGCCAGCTTCTGCTTCTTGAGCGTCGCATCCGTTTCGCTCTGGGCAAAGTAATTCCCGATCACCGCCTGGAGCACTCGAATATCGACCCGCCGGGCGTTCTTCTCGTCCTTGCGCAGGCCGGCCAGCTCCGCCTCAAGCTCCCGCAGCCTGGCCACATCCGGCGCACCTTGCTGTCCAGCGGCAAGATGCAGGCCCGCCTCGATTCGCAGCACGTTCAGATCGACGTCGCCGGGATAGAAACGGCAACCCTCTTGAGCCGTCTCGAAGGCCCGCGTCCAGTCCTGCAACCCCAGGTAGTCTTTCGTCAACTGCAGCACGATCGCCAGATCACGCGGCCGATCCGCGAGGTAGCGGCGCATCGCGTCGACGGCACGTCGGGTCTGGCCGGTTCGCGTGAACGCCTCCGCCAGCAGTCGCAGGAATTCCGGCGCCGTGGTCCCCGTGGCCACCAGCGGCTGGAGCGACTCGATCACCGCGTAGGAGTCGCCCTTGGCCCGGGCGACCAGGGCCTTGAGGAACGCCAGCTCGGCCTTCGCCTCGCCCGCCCTCTGGCGGGCATACAATGCGTCCTCGTACTCTTTCAGATACGCCCCGGCCTTGGCGATGTTGTCCTCGCCGCCGGCGCCCACGTACAGCCGTATGGCGTTGGAATACATGGCGAGCCGGTGCCCCTTGGATTCCAGCTTCTCGAAGACCGACTCGGTCATCGCCGCGCCTTCGACGAAAGCCCCCTTCCGCATCGCCAGCTCGGCGGCCACGTCGTAGCGGTCGACCACCCACGTGTCGGGATCGAAGTAGCGTTCCGCAATGGCCGCCTCGGGCAGGCGGTCGGCCGCCTCCAGCTCGGCCGCGACCTTGTCATACTCGCCGTGAGCCATCCACTCGCGGGCCAGAAACAGGCGGACCCTCGCATCGTCCGTGCCGTGCTCATCGGCGGCGAGCAGGTCCTTTCGGGCCAGGTCCCGTCTCTCGGCGCCGCTGACGCCGGGGACGTTCGCAAGGCGATAGAAGCGCGCGCGGGATGCCAGGGCCTCGGCCGATTGCGGGAAACGATCCACCGCCTTGCTCAGCCAGCCCAGCGCGCCGGTCATGGCCTCCGGCGTTCCGCCGGCGATCTCCAGGCTGCTCATGTGCGCGCAGGCCCGGATGTACTCGATGTGCTCCTGCGGGTCGGATTCGAGTCGCTCGATCAGCTTCGTCAGCGTCGCACGCGCCTCCGGCAGCCGGTTCAAACGCACCAGCGCCTCACTCTGCCACAGCGACGCCTTGACGTCGTTCGGCTCGTGCTCCAGCCGCTTGCCGGCGATGTAGACCAACTCCTCGGAAGCGCCCCTGGCGGCATAGATCGTCGCCAGCTTCTCATAGGCGACCTCGTCGAGCGGGTCGAGCTGGATCACGCGGCGGTACGCGCCGACGGCGGCCCCGAGATGGGCCGGCTCCAGCGGGCGGACCGACAGCCGCGCCTGGGCGTACTTCTTGAGGATCTCGATGTCATCGGGATTGCGGCCGAGGTACTCCTGAAGGTGCTTGTAGGCGTTGACCCAGTCGCCCTTCTCGAAGGCGGCGGTCCCGGCCTCGAAGTCCATCTTCGACAGGATATTGCGGCGTACCTGACGGGCCACTACCAGCGAGACCCCCAAGGCCACAATGACCACGATCACGATGACCAGCACCTTGACGTTGACCTTCGCACTGCGGTTCGCATGACGCATGATAGGCTCTCTCAATCAACACAGGATTGCGGACTTATCGCCGTTTTGCACCTACGCTGTAGTTATCGACTGCGGGCATGGCAGCCGTTAGCGTCGCGGAGGTTTTTGTCACGGGGACGTGCGGCCGAAGGCTCGCTCCGGCGGCGGCGTCCGCCGGACGAGGCCAAGAACCGCTCCACCGAGGCTGGAGCGGGCCTGATTATCGGAGTGCGACCGCCGCGCCCGCCGGCGCGGCACCCCACCGGCGCAAAGAAAACGGCCGGCAAGACCCGATAAAGGGCCTTGCCGGCCGCCAAGAGACTACTTCACTGCAAAACTGCGCCTGTTCTCAGGCTCGTTGCTACGACCGCCTCCGCAGCCGCGCGCCGGCAACGCTCAACCCGAGCACACCCAGCAGCACTGCGCCGGGCAGGGGAACTACGTTCTCTATGCCACCGATCGTCATGTCATCAAAGCCAAAATAATCGGTGCCAGACGCTGAGTTGCTGATGGAGACGCTCGTGAAGGGGTTGGTGGTGTCAATGATACCCCAGAAGAGAGCCGAACCATCTCCCGGATCGCTATTGCTTCCATTCCCGATGTGATGCGGGATAGTGTAGATATGGGACACACCGTTGGCGGTCGTTACAGTGACTTGGCCGGTAAAATCTCCGATGTCGGTGCCGTAGAAGCCAAACGCCGCAATTTCTTCACTGAACGTAATTCCAAAGCTGCCAGTTGAACCTTCGACGTACTTGGAGCCGGAGATCGCGAAGCGACCGGTACTATAGCCACTCTGTATGGCCATGGATCCGGAAAACGTAGCAGTCCCTGCAGCCCCAAAATTGAGCGTTTGTCCATTCATGGCCGTTCCATCAGCGAAACCTTCGAAGGTTTCGGTGCCGACACCCACCAGCATGGATTGAAAGCTATTCGACGCGGTAAGTGCATTCGGCCAAGACGACACGGGGTCAGTAGTACCAGATCCGACGAGGTCCTGCCCAAAGTACGTCGTGACCTCAGCACTGGCGCTGCCGAGAACCACCAGAGCGATGATCGAAACTGCCATCAGCCTGTTCATCGTTACTTCTCCTCACTCCCTCAACTTGCCTTCAGAATGCCTTGGCCGGCGAAGCCTCGTTTTCGCGGCTTCGCCGCGCCAAGACCGTTCAATTCATCACACCATTCCGCGTGCCAAACGCCCTTAGCTGCGCTTGCGCAGCCGCGCGCCCGCGACGCTCAACCCGAGCACACCCAGCAGCACCGCTCCCGGAACCGGAACCTGGACCGACTCGACCATCACGACCATATCTGTGAAATCCCGGTCGCTGTAGCCAGCACCCTGGCCGTAGGGACCCGCGAGGTCCTCCCAAGCCAGAATGAACTCGCTATCGGTCCAAAGCCCGGAACCCCAAGGCGCTATCTGCACAGTGTCCGTGTTTGTTCCCTGATAGGCATACATGTGGTCCAAACCGTCGGCAACATTCAGACTGGTGTCGCTATACCACAGACCGCCGCCGGTGTTTGCCGACGAGTCCAGGAAGTAGCCGAACCAGGTGGAACCGAAGTCACCCTGCTTCACATGGTTGATATAGATTCCGCCAAGCGCGTCGACTGAAAGTGTCGTCTGCGCCCCCGCAGAAGCAGACCCGGCAAAGATGGTGACTTTGTTGGTCGGATTGGCTATGTCGTACACGCCAAAGATGTTATTGTCTTTGAAATCAGCAACTTCAATGATCATGGTGCTGATCGATCCACCGGTTGCCGTGATGTGCCACTGCTTGTCCTGTCCATCCACGATTTCATCGGTCAACACGTTTACGCTTGTCTGGCCGGCATTAGGCGCAACAGTGATATCGTCGAGGACTTTGTCGAGAGCTGTGCCACCATCGCCAAATACTGCCGCCATTGCCGGGGCGGCGTTGAGGGCCAGGACGGCGCTCAGAGCTACAAGTATCATCGTTCTTTTCATCAGTGTATCCTCCACCCACAAAGGGGGTTGCCGTCAGGCAACTCTGTTCTTGCGAAGTCTGGCGCCGGCAACGCTCAACCCGAGCATGCCCAGCAGCACCGCACCCGGAACCGGAACGGGGCTGCCGACCACGGTAAGCGTCGACGAACAGATCGTGGCGTCATCCGTCCAGTCAGGATTCCACATACTGCCGTTGTTCGTGTAGGTAAGCGTACCGGTGACCTCAACTCCATCCAGCCATCCCGCCTGCAAATTGAAAACTGTGTTTCCGCTTGCCAGCAGACCAAGGTAGTGGTCACCACCATCCTTGTCGTAGAAGGTAACCCCGACAGACTCATCGCCCGAGTTGATCCCGCTGGCGTTGATTGTCAGAGTCACGCTGTCAATCAGGCCAAGAGTCACCGCAGCCTCATAGTCACCACCAGCATAGGGATTGTTGTGAGGCCACGTGATGGAGTCCTCCGGCTTGAAACCATACCAACCCGCCCAAAGGTCCGCGTTTACTGTCACCGTCTCGGAGTATGTATCGGCGACGGCGGAGCCGGCGGTCAGGGCGATCAGCGCGGCGACGAGAATTGCAATACTGTACTTCTTCATTGTACTTGCTCCTTTTCCTGTGAAAGCTTGTCAAAGTCCATTTCCCCTCCGTCCGCACGGTCGGAAGGGCGAAATCTGCGACGGCTCTGCCCGGCAGAGCGGGCGAGGCCATCAAGGCTCATGACAAGCTCGGAGGGGCCCGGGAGGCAAGTACATCAGAGATGCATTGCGAGGTGCGCACCAGGATCGGGATGGTCCCGGCGCGATAGAGGGGCATGAGGCAGTCGGGCACATCGTCCGGCTGGACGAAGCAGACCGCCGCATGACAAAACGCATCGGGCCCCACAGCATGGCTGTGGCCAATCTGCTGCGGAGCACCGCTGTGGTACCATTCAGGGATGAAGCCGAGGGAGCAACGCCGGACCCAGTGGCCCGAGCGGCACATGCCCAAACCGATCAGGGCGTACAGACAGAAATCGAGGCTGCTGCGGCCGTCCTTCAGGGCGATGGCCTGCGGCGCCTCGGTGCTCTCTTCGTCCGCGACGTGCACCGTCGCAGAGGCCGCGTTGCCCACGAGGTCCGCCCGGTCGGCGAAGCCGAACAGCAGGACCTCCCGGCAGCCCGCCTGGTCGAGACTGTGCGCTGCATCAGCCGAAGCCGGCGTGACGTCGGCGCGCACAGCAGCGGCCACGACGAGGACCGCCGCAACCGCAAGGATTGTCCTTTTCACCTCGACCATGAGATCATCAACCCTTCACTCCGTGAACTATATAACCAGCGATACTGTACCACCGGCTTACCCAGTTTGTCAAGGGCCAGTTCGCTGATTTTGACGATTTTTTCTACAAAGCCTCCCCTTCCGCCATCTCTCGGACGCCGGAAGGGGCCAAGCTATGTATTATTCGTTGTATGAAAAGGACTTACGGCGACAGACTACTTCGCGGTGCGTCTCCGCAGCCGAGCGCTCGCCACACCCAGGCCCAGAACACCCAGCAGCACCGCCCCTGGAACGGGAACCGGAGCGACGCGAACCAGCATGTCCTGGGCGAGACCCTGGCCCGGAGCCTGAGTCCAAAGATTCATCACCATGACATCGGCGGCACTGCCCGCGATGCTATTCAGGTAGTTCTGTGATCCCCCTTCTTCTTCCTGGTACCACAGGGCATTCTGAACATCGTTCGCGTTCGTCTCAGTGTGCGCCAGCGTATCCAGCCAGTAGTTGTATATCCTCTTGCTCTGGTCGTCGAGAAGATCTCCCGCCGGGCCTACCCCACCCTCTACCGCCCTGTCGCTGAGAGTCACCCAGTACTCGCCGTCAAGCTCGACGGTCTCGATGAGTTCGAGGCAGAAGGTGCTGATGAAATCACCTTGCTCGTAGATGCCGATAGGGCTGTCCAACACCTCAGCAAGAAACTCGCCGCCAGTGGTGTTGCCAACGCCGTTGTGG
Source organism: Sedimentisphaerales bacterium (assembly GCA_040772485.1). Taxonomy (GTDB): domain Bacteria; phylum Planctomycetota; class Phycisphaerae; order Sedimentisphaerales; family Anaerobacaceae; genus Anaerobaca. The sequence continues at coordinate 114,085 of JAXGYC010000007.1, forward strand.
ATCTTGACCTTCATGTCTGCCAATGCCGGCACCGCCAACATGGACGCCACGACCACTGCCAAAACCGATCTCTTCACCATACCCCTGCCTGCCTTCCTCATTCAATTGACCGTACCAGCGCCTCTCTTGGCTCCGCGCAAACACACACACGCCTGTATTTTATCCGTTAATCTGGGAAAGCACAAGCAGAATTACGATGTTAGGATAGGATATTTTCTCCGTGTGGCGATCACGTTGCCCCAATCTTGCGGCGTCCTATAACAACGGCTTTCCGGGGCTTGGGGTCGGCCTGGGTCAGTGCGGCGAGGAGCCAGAGCTGGCCGAACATGAGCATGACGGCGGCCGGCATCATCACCAGACCGGCGAAATCGTGAAAGAATTTTTCAGCTGTCTCCGTGCTGGCGTGCAGGAAAAGGACGGCTGTTGCGACGAGGCGGAGGACATTGCACAGTACGGCTACGGGGATACTGGACAAGACGAGAACGGTCTTTTGCCACGTGGGGCGCTTGACCATGTAGGCAACGAAGGCGGCGACGATGATGAAGGCGGTCAGCATACGCAGGCCGCTGCACGCCTCCGCGACCGCCATCGGGATCCGCCCGTCGAGCGTGACCACGTTGCCCTGCTGGCTGACGCGGACGCCGAACGCCTCCAGGACGAACACCGAGCCGGTGGAGGCGAAGCTCTGGAGCGGGCCGTTGATGAGGTTGTGGATGCGGCCGGGCAGAGGGACCATCAGGAACAAAAACAGCAGAATCCATTTGACCCGCCAGAAGACCTCGGTCCCGGCCACCAGCAGGACCAGGGCCACGATGGTCAGCACGAGCGAGTAACGGTCGGCCGATTCGAACAGGAACAGCACGCCATAGGCCCGCGCCGCCTGCGCCAGGAGCAGCAAGGCCAACCCGCCCGCCCAGCACGGCCGCAATGTCAGGTCAGCCAGGCGTTTGCGAGCCACCCAGACGAAGAAGAGGGCCACCAGAGGCACGAGCTGCCCGGCCGAGTAGTCGTCGTCCCGCTGCCACTCCTTGAAGAGGTCCACGATGGTTGGCCAGTAGGCCCAGCCGGTCAGCAGCGCCAGAAGCGCTATGACCGGGATCAGCCTGGCGGCGGACTCGGACAGCAGACCCTCGTCGGATCGTGCTGCGGCCGCCCTGCGTCGAATGATACGTTCCACCACGTTCATTTCCCCTGTATGTCGAGAGGTCTGTTGTGTCAGTTTGAGCCGGCGGTCGGCTCCGGGCCGTGGAACAGCGCCGCAATCAGGGGCGCCGATCGGACGGCGAAATCGCCCGCCGAACGCATGGCAGCTTCCGCCGGCGCGCCCTCGGCGATCCCGACGACGACCTGGACCTGGGCGATGTACCCGATTCGTGTCCACAGCAGTTTGTAGCGCCACTCCGACACGTCGCGGCAGTACTGGCCGTCGACGAGGTAGTAGTACAGGACGAAGACCCTGTTGTTGTTCAGGACGCCCCGTGAGAACTGCATCGCGTTGCAGGGCAGCACGCCGCCGTCATCGAGCGGCAAATCGGGCAGTTCGTGCTTGACGAGCGTATAGCCGCTGCCGACATAGCAGACTTCCGGACGGTGCGGCATCAGGTCGCGGGCCCGCACGCCCGAGGCGATCCACAGCGAGACCGCCCCGAAGCCGGTGTTGGAGACGTACTGGCGGCTCACGTGCGCATCGGTGTCGGTGGCCTCGATGATATTCGCATCGACCGCCGTATCGCGGCCGGTCCAGCCGCCGATCTCCAGCGGCAGGCGGTCCAGCGACTCCTGCGAGACCGGCGTCGTGTTGACCGGTGCCGCCATCTTCGCCTCCACCGCGCGATAGCCCAACCCGAACAGCAGCATCAGGCCCCCCGCCACCGCCGCAGCCACCGTGGCCCGGCGTGAGGAGGACAGGTTCTTCTCAGTCATCTCACTTGCCCTTGTGTCGTGTCAGAACCGACGGAACAAAGCATGTACTGCGTCAGCGCGTGGAACACCCACGCCTGCGCCCATCTCATGTACGGAATCCTGTTGGTGAAGTAGCGCGTTCGTCGCGAGTAGAAATAGCCCCGGGGACTGCGCATGTTGCGGAGCATCCACGTCAGGACGCGCTCCGTCAAGTCGCGCCACGCCGGTCGCATCGCGGAGAAGAAACTGATCGCCTCCGCGGCCGCGTGGATGTCGATCGGATAGACGCGGTCGTGGTAGTACTTCGGCGTGCCATCGTCGAGGAAGAAGTGATCCGCGTAGTAGCGGACCCCTCTGTCGTACGCCTGGCGATACCGTGCGGCGTCGCTTTGATCCAGAAAGTACCGCAGCGCCTCGAGATTGAAGCCGGTGTGGAACGAATCGATCCAGCGGTAGGACCGCGCGTTTCCATAGTACCAGGACCCATCCTCCTGCTGGTATCGCATGGAGTACGCCAGACTGGACCACGCCGCATCCTCACAGGCGGAATCCGAAGCGTGTTCCGCCAGCCGGATGAGAATCGAGGCCCCCAGCATGTTGGCGTTGTGGACTACGTCGGTGTCGACCGGAGTGTAGCTGAAGCAGAACGAATCTCCCTCGGCCGTCCGATGCAGGTCGTTCAGGAGGAACTCCTTGATCGGGACGGCCATGTCCAGGGCTTGTTGCAGACCGGTGTACGCGTAGCAGTCCAGCAGGGCATGGCCGATGAAGGACGTGTTGACGATCGTGGGGACGCCGCGCGGGCGGAAGAAGGCCCGCGACTGCCAGTCGAAGTTGTAACCCCAGGCGTTGCCGGAGCAATCGGCCGATTTCAGCCGGTCGAGCAGATCGAGCAGATAGCGTATCTTGTCGAGGTCTTCCTCCCGCTGATAGAGCTTGAAGAGCCTGGCGTATCCCCACAGGAACAGGCCGATCCCCTTGGGGTTGTGTCCCTTTTCGACCCCCAGCAGCGGTCGCAGGTTCACGGGGCAGCGGCGCAGGGCCTGGGTGAAAGCCATTCGAGCCCATTTCGATTTGCCGCTGATTCGTCGAATCAGCGGGCTGTTCAGGGCATCGTAGGGATCGTAGCCGGCGTAGTCCGACGACTCCACGAAGCCCAGCAGACCGTTGAGGGCCTCGGTGACGTTCACCTCGGTTGGATTGGTCAATTGGAGCATCGCTGCCTCAGCGCACGCCGATCAGTCGAGCGTGGGTGTATGCGATGGCCTCGGAGACGACCGTTCGAAATCCTTCGCTGTAGGCCCACCAGCGCTGCGGATCGTAGTCCTGCGGAGGGACCACGCAGACCCCCAATTCGAATGCATGCGGCAGGACCTTCCGGAATGTGAGGTAGCTTCTGCGGGCGTGGGGACCGGTGGTGACGAGATTGGCCCGCTTGACGTCGGGGTTCTTCTGCAACCATTCGCGGACTTCGAGAGCCGCCGCATAGGTCCGCCCCCTGTCCACGGCCTGGTAGGGAACGACCACGATCTGCTCCTCGTTGACGCCCAGCTTCGCCAGCGTCGCGGCCACCACTTCCGCGTTGTTCTTGTACGCGGACAAATGAGACCCCGCGCCGATCGGCCCGCCCGTGGCAAGGATCAACCGGTTCGGGCCCGCCGTGAGCATCGGCAGGCTCCGTTCGAGCGTGTGGTCCGGCACCCACCCTTCGGTGATGAACACCTCGGCGTCGACCGCATTCTCATAGGCCAGGAACGGATAGGCACGATACACGCCCAGGAACGACAGCCCCACCATGGCCGCCACCAGCAGGAACCAGCCCCGAAGCGTGGGCACGTAGATCTGTCTCTTGACGAAGAGCTTGAATCGAATACGCATGCAGTAGATTCAGGGCTTTTGATCTAGGCCGCGTCAGACGGGATGAAATACAACCTATCGGGGATTCTGACAGACTACGCTGGTCCTGGGAGCGCCGTTCATGTCTCGAATCACCTCGGACATGCTGCGGAACCTGACGTCGCCGCTCTCGCCGAGTCGAGCGAGAAACCGCTCGAAGTGTCTGTCGTTGACGAAGTCTTTGGTGTGTCCGATCAACACAAGAGGCCCGCCGCCGCATCGGGCGTGCTTCTGCACCCGCCGCAGCATGTCCCGGCTGGACAACTTGCAGTAGTCGAACATGATGGCCTGACTGGTCAGCGCTCTCTTGAGCCCGCCGCGAAGCGATGGGACGGAACTGAACTTCTTCGCCTCGCTCTGCCCCGCGGAGCCAGAGCGTTCCGACCGCCTGCGTCTGAGCGCTGCGCGAACCGTTGTCCACTTGAGGTTCTTCCAGTACGGCTGTATCTCCGCGCTGACCGACAGCTCCAGCACGTGCTCGCCGGGTTTGCCTTCGGCGGTGAGGTCATCTTCCGTCGTCCACCACACGGTCTTGTCTGTGGTGACGTGTGAGTAATCGACCAGGGTGGCGCCTGTTGCGGCGACGGCCTTCCTGTACCCTTTCACGACGGAGCTGTCGCCTTTGAGTCCCAGTGCTTTCATAGCGGCAATGATCTGCCGCGACGGCTCCGCGCAAAAGCCGCCCGCGCGGAGGCAGATGCACTCGTAATCCGCCTTGACCGGCCCGATCATGTCCTCCAGCGTGCTTTTGCCTTTGTGCAGCAGCCCGGTGATGGATGCCATCCGATCGTGATCCTCCGGATTATCGGACAGGTCGGCCAGCCGCCACCGGGACGTGTTCAACTGCCACGCACGCCCATCGTACACGGCGTCGATCCACTGAGGATGGAGATGCAGTTGGACGTCGTGACCTTGGGCGACCGCATCGGTCGCCTGCTTTCTCATCTCTTCGCACGGCGAGTAGCCCAGATTGCGGCGAAGCTGGGTGTCATAGCGCTCGAACGCCCAGTACTCCGCCACTTCGAAGAAGATCGTCATCTTCGCGTGGTGCGCGTTGCAGAGACTCAGGATGCGATGGGCCGGCTCGACGACGTCTGTCCGGACGTCGCCCAAGCCGTTCCCGAATATCTCGTAGTCGAGGGTGAGAATGCAGTCGGTTGTCGCAGTCATGGTCGGCTTGGGGACAATGCGTCTGTCGCAGAAACAGGCTGGGTCGGCGACTCCAGGATGCGATGCCGCAGATGCGGCGCGCTTACGCGCACTTTCGCTTTCGGTCTCTCCGGCGGAGAAGGATCATGTAGATCGTCAATGCCGCGTAGGGAAGCAGGAATGCAATGACACTTTCGCGGGATGCGTGGGACAGCGAGCAACCGCCGCCGCCTCCGCCACCACCACCCCCGCCGCTGCTGCCGCCGTCGTCCCCATCCCATGTGCCGTCGCCGTCTTCGTCGACGAAGGATTCGAGCAGATAGTACGGCGTGAAGTGGGTCGTTCGGAAGCGAAGCGCCTTGAGCGTGTCGCTCAAATCCACGACCTGGATATTCGTTATGTTCTGCTGGCTGAGCGTCCCGGTCTGAGAGACGTACCAGCATGGCACGGGTGTGCCGCCGCTGTAGTCGGCCGCCGGATAAGGAATGGTCACCGTCACCGGCTGGTTGAACTGAAGACCGCTCGGTCCGAAATCGTAGGATAGCACGTTCGACGACAAAATGGACTGCGGATTGAGCAGTCGCGCAATGGTTATCGTGACATCGTGCGGGCACGCCCCGGCGGGAATCACCACGGAGACATCGTTCAGCGAGGCAGGCGGAACGACGCCGATGGTCCGACCGGTCGAGGCGGTCACCAATTCGGATTCGAGCAGGTCCGGAGCCATGTACGTGCTGCCGGCGTAATAGATGTACTCCGCGACGTTGCGGCTGTCGGTCCAGAGCAGGTACGGATGCCCGTAGCGATCTACTCCCATCGCCGGCTCGCTCTGGTCCGATCCGGTTCCGCTGTCACCCACGAGGACGTTCGTCCCCTGGCCCGCCGAGACGTCCACGAAATACAGGTCCGTATCGCGGCCGCTTGCGTTGGCGTTTCTCTCGTCAGTCCAGCACAGGAAGACCCTCAGGTTGTCGCCGGTACTGCCGGCCACGGCAATCGAGGGCGCCGTCTGGTCGGCCCCGGAGGTGTCATCCACGATGTTCGCCCCGGCCAAAGGACTGCCGGGCATCCCATCTGAGGATGCATAGCGGATGGTCGCGTCCGTCCCCGCATCATCGACCCATGCGAAATGGAGGACCGTCCCGGCCGACTCGGTCGCAACGACGGGAGCCGACTGGCTGCCGGCGCCCGTTGCCACAGCCACATTCGTCCACGGACCGCTGTTGGATGCGACGCCGTAGACATCGTTCGTTCCGTTGCGGCCGTCCGTCCAGACCAGATACACGGTGTTCGACGCGTTCACAGCGATTGCGGGATCCGTCTGATCGGAGGCGTTCGTGGTGACCTGCGTGATCGTCTTGGTCGAGAATGCGTTGCTGGAGGTCGCGATATAGATGTCCTGATTGCCCGCGCCGTCGTCCTGCCAGGCAACGCAGGCGCGATTGGGCGATTGCGAATCGACGGCGATCGCAGGGCGAATCTGGTTGTCGTCGGAATCGGTGATTCGCGTTTCCGCCGACCAGGTCAAGCCGTCGCCGGAGGTCCGGATGTAGATATCCCAGTTTCCTCGTCGACGGTCCTGCCACACGACGTACAGAGTATCGTCGCTGCCGATCGCGATGGCCGGAAAGCACTGGTCGCTGCTGTCGGTGGTCAACTGGATCGGGCCTGCGAAGTTGGCGTTGCCCAGGGTCAGCTTGCTGACGTAGATGTCCCGCTGGCCGGCGGCGCCGGCGTGGTAGGCGAGCCAGATGTTGCCAGCGCTGTCGCAAACCGTTGCCGGACTGGTCTTGTCAACATCGTCCGGGGCCCAACTGGCCGGGTGGTTGTCGCCGAATACCCGCATCTCCGTGGTGAACGAACAATTGTACGGCGTCATGGCGTTGCCGGCCAGGTCCGATGCCGTGACGCGGACCGATACCTGCTGGTCAAAACGGAATGCCTCGGCCGGCTGGTAGGCGTAGCGGTAGCTGGCCTGCGTCCCCGTGCGGCGGCAGACGCCGTAGACGCTCTGGTAGCTTGCCGCGTTGCCCGAATAGACAAGTTGATCGTTGACGCGGATCGTCACGGTGCCGGCGTCGACGCCCTGTCCGGCGTCGGAAACGGTCAGCCCGATCACCGGATTGACCGGGACCTGAATCGCATCCGCCGCCGGATAGCTGGCCGCCGCCGTCGGAGCCGTGAGGTCCGGCGTGACGTTGGCCACTGTGATCGTGATCGGTTCGGAATCGGTCAGCTCGCCGTCGGTGACGGTGAACGTGACGGAATAGGTGCCGGCCTGCTCGTACGTCGGCACCCAGGTGAAGGTCTGGCCCGTGAAGTTGGCGCCCGACGGAAGGCCCGTGGCCGAGTAGGTCAGACTGTGCCCGTCTGAATCTGTGGCGCTGACCGAGAAGCTCAACAAAGAGCTCTCATTCACGTTCTTGTTGCCGATGGCTGCAAGGACCGGTGCATTGTTGACCACCTCGGCGACGGTGATGGCAATGGTCTGCGTCACGGGGATCTGACCGTCGGTGACGCCGAACGTGACCCAGTGCGTGCCGCCCTGTGTGTTCGTCGGCGTCCATGTGAACACCCGCGTCGCCGGCGTGAAACTGGCCCCCGCCGGAACTCCACTCGCCGAATAGGTCAGCGTGTCCCCATCGCCGTCCGAGGCCCCCACCGTGAAGGTGAGCGTCGCGTTCTCGGCTACGGCCTTGTCGCCGATCGCCTGAAACACCGGCGCGCGATTGCCGCTGCTCGCGGTGGCCGCCGATGCGATGTTCGACAGGTCCGCTATCGTGGTTCCGCTATCGTTGCTCGTCTTGATGCCGACGTAGTAGGTCGCGCCGGGATTCAGGCCGCTGATCGTGAACGACTGCGAGTCGCCCACGTCTTGCGGCTCCGGCTCGCCCTGCACCTGCGTAGCCGCATCCCAATTGGCCTGCGTGATGACGCTGGTAGCGTACCGAATGTCATACCGCCCCGGCCGATCCGAACTCCCATCCGCCCCCGGGATCGTCCACCCCACCGTCACCGAATTCTGACTCCCCCCGGAACCCGCCAAGTCCTCAACCGGCTCCAGCACATACTCATACGCCCCAATATCCCAGCCCCCCCCCTGCGGCCGCGGCCTCCCCGCAATATCCTTGCGAATATCGATCCCATACAACTCCTCAAACCGCGCAAACACCTCCTCCACCACCCCATCCGCCGTCCCCGCCTCCATCGTAGGGCTACTCTCGAGCGGGCGAAAATTCCCTGCCGCAGCATCTGACAGAAGAGCATCTACCTCAGAACACCCGATCCCCTCTCCCGTACCCGCCTGAAAGGCGCTGACACTATCGTAGTCGCCACCCCATATAATGCGAACACTGTTGTTGTGCTGGTGCAGTAGGCTGTGGCTCATTGTGGACCTTTCGGGTGTACCACTTCCAGCGGCAATCCACACGTGGGGGGGGAGGACTCCAAACTGCAGGCAGAAGTTGTCCGTAAGACTGCAGATGATGTTGTTAGTCAGGTGGACTTCTGAAGTAGGTCCTGCTTCCTGCAGGTTTCCCTAAGATCACACATTGTAGATGACATTATTTATTACGTGCACGTCGAATGTCCTATACCCACCAATGGCATAGCCGCCGGACCAGGGGCTGTTCTCAAGCGGATCACCGGTAATGATATCATGAATCACGTTTCCTACGAGATAAACCACTTGGAGTCGTGGGTTCTGATTCCTCGGTCGCAATCGTAAACTTCATTGAACAAATGCCAAGCTCTCTCCTGGTAGGGGTATTTCGGCGTTTCGTGGTCGGACTCTATCACGATGGCCGTTGCCATGGCCCCGACAGAGCCATGAATATCATAGAAGGCATTCTGTGAGGAAATGGTGTCCCAAGCAACTTTGGATACCATGCAGCATTCTCGGCAAGTATGAATCACGTTTCTCCCGACATAGGAGAAGGTGGGGGGGAACTGCGTGTTATCATCAATGCCATACGTGTTGAGGTGGACACCCCCTCCATCGATGTTGTGAATATGGTTGTCCACAACCCACGTGCGATATGCATTATGATGGATGTAGACACCATAGCTGTCTTTTGGGTCCACTCCCTCTTCCCAGTAACTCCAATCCGTCTGGCCCATGTTGTAGATATGGTTACCGTAGACAACCACATCGCTTACGAGATTTGGGTCCTGATAACAGGCGTAGGCCCCATGTGGCCAACCTACATTGACGGCATGGCCCCGTACATCCTCTTTGTGTAGAATCGAATGACGAATAACAACATGGTCCGTCTTGTGACCGTCATAGCCAAGCGGCCAAATCTCGACGCCATTCTGAAAGTCCAGATGCTCTGCAACGAGAAAGGTACCCTCTGCCGAGATTCCTCTCGTCAGGACGCCAACAATTGCAGGTAGGGAACCCCCACCGCCTCGGAAGAAGACTGGCTTGTCCGCTGTGCCACAGCCCTGTATAGGGAGACGATAGTCTGCTTGCACAAGACCTTTTGTCTCCGTGGTGTAGGGGCCACCGTGGATCTCAACAACCGAGCCTTCCGGCACACCCAACGGGAGCGTCGCTCGCGGCTTGGCCGGTGTGCCGCATGCGTTTTCGCTATCGGTGGCGTTGGGATCGGTGTTGTCCACATAATGCGTGTAATACCCACCTTCCGTGTTCCGGTGATAGGTCAGGTCCGGGTTCCTGCTGGCTGGGTTGTCGTACATCCTATAGGTTTCGAAGATGCCGAATTCGGGCGTGGGGATTCCTATGGGCGGCTGCCAAGTCTTGAAGTTGGCGGTGATGGATTTGTTCGAATCCATCGTCACGCGACCGATGAGACGCTTGCCCCGCAGATCGCCGGACCAGTGGCTGAAGCAATATCCCGCCTCCGGCCGGGGAATCAATTCGACGGTCTCATCTTCATCGTACTGGGCTTTCACGGGAGTGATATCAACGGAGCCGTGATCAGCCGTTACGGTCAGGGTGTAGGCAGCCGCCTGTGCCTGTATCACCGTGCAACACGCGAGAAGCACGATTAGCCATGAGAATATTGGACCCTTTGCCCTCATGCACATTGTCCTTTTTCCTATAGTATAGATAACAATCACCCTCCAATGCTAACGGGTCTACTGGCGATTTGACCTCGGTAGTACCAGGCGAGTCTCTGCATGGGCTTCAGTTGGGGCAGACCTTACGATGCCCTGCAGTAGGAGAATGGCACTTCTGGATTACTCTCGGTTGCTTTCCTCGTGCCGTCTTGACCAGTTCGGTCCGCACCTCCAGATCCAGCACGACCTGGCACTGAAGCCGCTTGTTCATATTCGTGACGATCCGTCGTTTCTCCTCCGCATCGAGCGCGATGGTGGGAACGACGCACAATGTCGCTGTGCCAGGTGAGGACTGGTGGAACTGGTATTCCCGCACATGTCTGAACGTATCATCATGGACGTTGAGGGCGGTCATGCTGACGACCGAACCATCCGCCGCGATCAGCCCCCCTTGCGGCCACCTCCCCTTGATGTCTCGGAGCACCGTATGTTGGCGACCGCATGCCTCACATCGCTCCCCCACGTAAGTGGCATGGTCGCCGGTACAGTAACGAATGAACGGCATGACCGTGTTGATGAACCCGGTGCCGACGATTTCTCCCTCCTGGCCCGCTGTGGCAATGGGTGTCCCCTGTTCGTCCAACAACTCGAAATAGCCGTACGTGGGCCAAACGTGATAGTCGCTGGAATGTTCACATTGAGTTGCCAGTACACATTTCTCGGAGTGCCCGTAGGAGGAGAAAGTCCGTACACCGAGCACACGCTCGATAGTGTCAACCTGATCGGGGTAGAGATTCTCAGACTCGAGGATCACGACCTGGACATTCGAAGGGGCGGCCTGCGCGTTCGCGCCAATGTACCTTGCGAAGGCATAGGCGCTCGATGGATAGGCGTGAAACCCGCATTTGCCAATGGTGTGAATATGCCTCAGATACCGGCCCATGTCCTCATCCGACATGTGAAAGGCGCTGTAATAGTGGTGTCGGAGAATCGGATCATACTCGTAGTGCAAGCCGTTCCGGTCCGGCTTTACCATCCGACCCCGCAGCACAGCCATCGGCATGCCTAGCCGATAGCCGGCACGTTCCCAACTCGTCGTCAAATAGGCGTATTCTGCCGAGGATCGGTCGGCATTGATGTAGAACTCCAGCGGTTTGCCGCTCGTGCCGCCTGTCGATATGTAGTCGACATCTGGCGCATCCACGCTTCGCGTGCACATGTCCGTCAGATTCTCGGCGACCATGGACTTGTCGATGGTGGGCAATTTCGCCATATCTTCAAGAGATCGGAGGTCCTGCGGACGGAAACCGATACGATCAAACGTCCGGCGGTAGAACTCGGTCTTCTCGTAGGCCAGCGTGAGGATCTCGCGCAGGCGATCCAACTGATACTGCCGGATGCGATCCGCAGACCACCACTGGGCCTCTCGTGCAAAAGCACGCTGCCGGCGGAACTTCCGGCCCAAGAGCCAAGGCAAAGGCACAAATCCGAGCCCTTTGCCGAGAATCGTCCTCGCCCAAGCCGGTGTCTTGTCCCATAGGTTCTTCTTGGACCGAGCATTCTTCATAGCACGTGATCTCCCGACGCACTCTTCCGGCCGGCGTTGGTCTTCAGCGGCAATTCGCTGGCATCTCGGCGGCGGGGTCTGCCATTTCTACGCGGCCACGCCAGCCAAAATGGGGTTTGAAGGACAACAGGCTTCCATCCCATTGGCTCAGAAGGCCGTCGTACTGGGTCTCGGAGGATCGACACAGGACCTCATCGTAGCCAAACTGCGCCAGCCGCAACGAGTGCTCGTTGCCCATCGCTTCACGCACCATGGGAAGACGCTGATAGTCGAATCCCATCAGTCTCGCACAGGCCAGTTCGACGGCAACCGGATTGTGCCCGGCCACCACTAAACCGGCGGCTTTGGCGGTGGGATCGAGAGGACCGTTGCCCTCGCCAGCAACGATGCCATCGACGATGCAGAACACACGTCTGGTGGGGCGATCCTGAATACTGCCTTTGCTGTCCGAGTACAGCAGAATCCGGTTCAGATCGAGCGCCATCCGCCAGGCGGTGTCGTTGCCGTGCCAGTTCCCGGAACGAATGGTGTCTTTGTTCGTGTCGCCGAAGACACGCTTGCCCGCCGCTTTGATCGGTCCGGCGACCATGGTCCGCAGGGGGCCAAAGAAGGGAAACACTCGGCGGAAGCATTCCATGCTCCGCCGCTCAATTCGATGCATCATCCCATCATCGGCATACTGATCGCCTCCCTGGGAGGGGGTGCCCTCGCGATGGTGCGGCAACCAGTTCTTGTTGCCGTTGATTCCCACGAGGTTCTTCAGACAAACCGTAATGCCTGTCTTCTTGTGCGTCTTGAGCTTGGGCAGATTAATGATGCAGTCGGCATCCAGGATCGTCCTGGAGATCATGTACTCGTGCACGCCGCCGGTGTGGTGACTGCGAATCTCGCGGGTGTCATACTCCGAGCCGTAGAGCAGATGGCATAGATGCTCGATCTCTGCGAACATGGAGTGTGAGCCAAGATTGACTTTCACGTAGCCGGCCGGATCGCCAGGCAACGGTTCGTGTCCAACGATCACACCGTCGATCTTCTTTGCTTTCTCCGGCCGCAGATCGTATACCTCCACCTCGAAGCCGGCGTATTGTCGATAGAACTCCTGGATCGTGTCGAGTCCGACGATTCGCCGGATCGCGTCGAAGTCCGCATCATTCTGCGGGGCATCGGCAATGATGATCCGGCCCTGCCCCTTCAGGGCGATATAGACATAATCCATGGCGGCTCGAATGATCGAGCCATGAGTGATCAGACAGTGATCGTGGCCCTCGTGTGTCTCGCGAAACTCGCGAACAAAGTTCGGCTTCAATACCACCGTCTGACCGGGTTGGATGATCCCACCCAGTGGATTCCAGTCACTGTGTCCGTAGTGCTCTGCATCGAGACCCAGCAACCGCAACGCTTCGCGAAGCCCGTCATATGCGTCATTTGTCTCATTCGCTAAGCCGGCAGCCTTGAATGAATACTCAGGGTACCTCTCTCTCGGCAAATATGGAGTCCACTGTGGGTAGTTCTCAGCCCCGGCGGCAATTGAAACCGTCTGGTAATCTATCATATCGACCATGACGGCAAAGCCTCATTGTCGGTGCGCGATTGTTCCATGATGATCTTTCGCAAACAGTGTCGCCACTTATTGGAAACCGCCTCGACACCGCTGTACTCCGTGGCCACCTTCATCGCTGCCAAAGAGCACTTTCGCCATGCCGCCTCATCACTGAGGATCTGGACGATACGATCCCGAAATCCTTCGATATCGCCTTCGTCCATTACAAAGCCGGTGATGCCGTCCTGCACCAGATCACGAAGATCGCCCACATCGGAGACAACAGGAACGGCTCCATTGGCCATCGCTTCGATCATGGCGATCGAGAGGCCCTCCGATCTCGACGTGAGCACGTAAACCTTCGACCGGCACACTAACTCTGAGACGTCTTCTCTCGTGCCCAGGAACGTAACGCGGTCTTCCACTCCCATCGTTCGAGCCTGCCGCCGTGCGGCCGTCATCTCCGGGCCGTCCCCAATTACCATCGCCGTGAGCCGGGGAATCTGTTCGGCGACGCCCGCAACAATCGAAATGAAACGGTCCGGTCTCTTGCATTCCGTGAGTCGGCCAACGAACATCAGATCGCAGTCGCGCTCGTCACGACTGTGCCATCTTCCCGGCGTCTGGACACTCCCCGTGACAATTGCCAGGTTCTTGCGGTAGCCGATTTCGCGGAGAAATGCCGCCGCCTTTGTGCCGCGCACAACGACCAAGTCAAACTGCCTAACCACTCTGCGTACAAGACCTTCGATCAGAGGCGAATGGCCTCCAAGCCCGGCCAGGACTCGATTCTCCGCGCACCAGCCTCCCCCTAGAAGTTCCGTGGGTCCCGACGTGTCCTGGTAGCACGCTGGTCGATTCAGCAGACGAGCAACACAGAGAGCGGAGACCGCGGACGGAAATATGTGGTAGCCCATATACATGTCCGGTCGCCGGAGCAGACCGACACGGAGCATCCAAACGAACTTGGCCCCTGCGCGGCTTATCAACTTGGCCAGCCACTTGGGAGGGCAGGCAAAGCAGACTCCGTTCAACGGCTGCAACGGCTCATCGATCACCAGGATGACTTCTTTGATCCCACTGCGGGTCAGCGGCACGACGTGGGACAGATACCAGTTCGGATTGAAGAACGTTCCCGTGACGGCAAGCCGTCCGGTTGGTTGCCGTCGCCGGCGCGGGATCATGCGACCCATCACGGCCACCAGCCATGTGACGCCATACGCACTGACCAGCAGGATATGCGACGCGATTCTGCGGATCGTATTCATAGCACAGCGGGTCCGAGACTTCGTCCGCCTTCGCGGTGCAGAAGCTCCATGTACACATCCGCCATCTTCTCGGCCAGTCGCTTCGTGGAGAACTCATCACACACCCACTGTCGCGCGTTCTGGCCCATTTCTCGTCGCCGGGTGGAATCGCCCAGGATCAATCCGATCCGATTTGCCATGAACGTATGGTCGTTCACATCGACGAGATATCCTACTTTGCCGTCCTTGACCACATATGCGTTGTCACACACCCTGCTGGCCACGACCGGGACTCCACAGGCCATCGACTCCAGCAGGACATTGGGAGTCCCCTCATGATAGGACGCAAGCACCGTAATATCGCAGGCGGGATAGAGCTGCTCCGTCGTATCTCGGTGCCCCGTGAACACGCATCGATCACGAATCCCCAACTCATCGACAAGGCGTTGGAGCTGAGCGTGATAGGCATCCAGTCTACCTCGGCTGTCCGTCGGCAGATCACCAACCAGAAGCAGACGCGCATCCGGAAATGCGTCAAGAACACATTTGAATGCCCGGAATGCCATGGCGTGGTTCTTCTGCTTCTTAAAATTGGCGAAGACACCAACCAGCGGAGCTGAATCGGGAACATTAAGCTGCTTTCGAATCTCTACGCGGTTGGCAGGGTGAAAACGCTTCGTATCCACACCATTGTATACCACTCGGTACTCCGATAGCGGCCGCTTGAACATTCTGGCGTTAGATTCTGCTCCAGCATTCGAGTTGGCAACAACGATGTCCACACAACGTTGTGTGATTTTGTAGGCAAGCATATATCTCGCCGCAATAGAATAGTTGGCATTTCTTTCAGAACCGACAATCAACTTGGTTCCTGTCAGACGCCCTGCAAGCCGACTCACAATCTCGGCACTAAAGAGAAACCCATGCACAACATGCGCATTCAACTTCTTCAGCAGTCGCGCCAAGCGTGGTACCACAGTGAGGTCACATCTGTTGTACTTCTTGACCACATGGAGCCTGTGTTCGCCATCCATCAACGCGTTGCTAAGGGGGAGATTATTGGAGAGGGAACACACGTGGACGTCGAAACAATTGGAGTCCATGTTGTTTGCCAATTCAACCACCTGACGTTCAGCCCCCCCATATCCGAGGTCGTCCACCACGAGGACAACACGAATCATGCGATTTCGCGCTCCGAGCGTCTTCGACCGAGTGTGGCCTCTGGGCCGGATCAAGTTCTTGTACATTGTACACAAGGCTGCATTACCCATGGCAAGGTTTCTAATTGCTATGCAACCACGATTGAAACATCAGAAGATTCCACATTGTTTCAGTATGATCATGCCGCCCGATCATATGATCATCAAGGTAGTTACGCACAACGCGGGGATTCAGTATGCCATCCTGTTTGATTGACTCATCGGACAAGACATCGTATGTCCATTCCCGCAATTCTTTGCGGAGCCATTGATTCAGAGGAACGGAAAATCCCTTTTTGGGTCGGTCAACAAAATCCGGAGGAACATACTTGTAAAGGATTTGTCGCAGAGGCCACTTGGTCCTACCGTCACGAAACTTCATCTTGAGAGGAAGTCTAAATGCAAACTCAACAATGCGATGATCAAGAAGTGGGATTCGCGTCTCCAGACTACAGGCCATCGCAGCTCGGTCAACTTTGACGAGAATATCATCAGGTAGATACGACAGCCCATCCAGAACCATGATCACATTCTCAGGTCTGGACAGCTTGGGCAACTCCCCGCATGAGAACACAGTCGCGGGCTCTATGGAATTCAAAACGAGTTCCGAAGGAGCAGCGTTCGCTGACACCATAGCTCTGTACACATCCACAAAGGTTCCGGCCTGCAATAAGGCTCGTATCACTGCCTGCTGTCTTTGACTTGATTTGCACAGGCGTCCTACGAGGTCTACGAGCAGTCCTCGGAAGAACTTATTCACAACTCGAAGTCTCTGTGCAATGGCCCAACGCTTGGCCAGCAACGTGTAAACCGTATAACCATAGAACAATTCATCTCCGGCATCTCCCGACAAGCTAACCGTTACATGTTGCCTGGCCAACTGAGAGACTAGGAATGTCGGAATCTGGGATGCATCTGCAAAAGGCTCATCGTACACATGCGGCATCCGGTGCATCACATCCATGACCTGTCGAGGAGTCATGTAAAGCTCAGTGTGCTTGCATCCAAGGTGCTGCGCAATACGCTTTGCATGGCCAGCTTCATCATAACCGTGCTCCTGAAAACCTATGCAGAATGTGTTGACGGGTTCCGGATTCAGTCTCTGCATCAGCGCAACAACTGTCGAGGAATCGATACCGCCAGACAGAAAAGCGCCCAGTGGAACATCGGCGACCATCTGGCCTTCGATCGAATCAAGGAGGAGCATCTCGAGATTGCTGACCGCGTCTTCTGAAGAACCATCATATCCGCTTGACTCGGCCTCCTCCGCTACTTGTTTTAGAGACCAATACGTGGTCTTCCTGTAATGTCTCAGGCTATTGTTCAGCAGGTTTCTGCGAATCGACATTTCGAGAATGGTGCCGGGTTCCAGTTTGAATACATCCCGATAAACCGAGTACGGTGCGGGGATGTATTTGTGCCGGAAGTACAGCGATAGAGAGTCTCTGCAGATCTCGCCTATGAACTCTGGGTGGCTTCGCATTGCTTTCAGTTCTGAAGCAAACAGGAACGTGTCCTTTTGCCACCCATAATACAGCGGCTTCTCGCCCATGCGGTCTCTGATGAGATAGAGTATCGCTTCTCTAACATCCCATAGCGCGATAGCGAACATTCCGATGCATTTGCCGATCGTCTGTCTGACTCCCCAGCGTTCTACTCCCGCGAGAACAACCTCCGTGTCTGAATGCCCTCTGAAAACGCTACCACAAGATGCCAATTCCCGGCGCAGCGCACGGTGGTTGTAGATCTCGCCATTAAAAACGATGACATAGCGCCCAGTGTCGGAATGCATGGGTTGACTGCCGCTGCTAGACAGGTCAATGATTGACAGGCGCCGATGCGCCAAAGCCAGTTCTACTTCGTCGCTTATCCACACGCCGCCACTGTCTGGTCCTCGGTGCTGCATAGCGCCTGCCATCATGTTGGCAATGGCAATTATCTCGCCGGCACGTCTCTGGCTCTTGATCGTGATGTATCCCGCTATACCACACATCTGTCGGTGTTCCAGTGACACACTCACTGCCTACATAGGTCCTCTACTACGCGAGCAAACCGACTCATACTCGAATCGAGTGCATGGTTCTTTAGATAGTAATCTCGCGCGGACTCAGCGGCGGTCCGCCACTGTTCCACATCAGTGGTTGCCGCAAGAAGAGCATCAGCTAGGCCGTCAACAGACTCTGCAGTCCACCCAAGGTTGTGTCGGGAGATCACGCCATCGGGATCAAAGGTTGAAACTACTGGTATACCAAGACTCCATGCCTCCAAGAAGGTATTTGGAAAACCTTCGTATGCGGATGTACAGCAGAGGACGCGGCAACGCCGATAGTAGCCTGCCATCTCCTTGTGCAAGATTCTGCCATGCATCTCCACATTGGGGATCTGAGCGGCACGCATTGTCAGCATAGAGGCATATTCGGAGTTAGCGTTACAGGCCCCCACTACGTCAAAATGGATCTCTGGGTACCGTTGTGCCACATCGAGAAGCCACTCCAGACGTTTCTCGTCACTAATGCGGCCGACCCACAGTACATGCGAGGAACTCTCCTGATAGCTGTTTCGAGTAGGCAACTCTGTCAGTGGAAACCCTTCGCAGGGCATCGAAATCACGGTTGAATCGATCCCAAAGCCTTCCCAGAGCATTTGTCGTTGGTGTTGCGTCTGGACTATGATACGATCCGCATGTTGGAGGCCATACTTGTAGAGAAGCCGTTCTCTCCACGGTTTAAGTATGGGTAGATTGGGGTCACAATTGGGATCGCTGGCAACGGAGTACACAGACTTGCGGCCGTGCCTGCGGCACCACATCACCATCTGGCCCAGACCGAGGTCACCACAGTTGTAGTAGTATACGTCAGCATCGGCCCGCTGCATCGCTGCGCTCAGACTTGTCCATCTCGGATACAGAAAACGCAAACCTTTGCAGCCAGTATCACGCCGGCACATCTTAAACACACTGACTCGAGAAATCTCGACACCGTCTGGCTGCCCCTCATCCCAGGTAATCATGGTGACAGCATAGCCGTGAGAGGAAAACCAACGCCCCATCAGGGATGACTGGGTTTCGATCCCGCCGGCGTGGCCGGAGTCAATACCGGCCAACGCTCCGTAGGCATTCTGGGCTACAAAGCAGATCCGCGGTTTTCCTCTACACATGTGAAGCCATATCCTTCGCTGATGATTGCGGACCAGGTAGCACTAATTATCCGCTGCCTTCACTACGAGATGTCGGTCTCGAAGGAAAAGCACAATTCCCACCGGAAGACAGATAAGAAAAGCTACCCTATTTGGGGTACCTCGCCAGCAACTCTTGATCGGAAGCTGAGCATGGAGCGTGTATCGTGTGAGGTTAACGGACGACCTAAGGGAGACTGCTAGCGGCAATCGCCTGCCACAATTAAGCAATTCCGATAGTAGTACAACCTTGACCATA
Source organism: Sedimentisphaerales bacterium (assembly GCA_040772485.1). Classification (GTDB taxonomy): domain Bacteria; phylum Planctomycetota; class Phycisphaerae; order Sedimentisphaerales; family Anaerobacaceae; genus Anaerobaca. The sequence continues at coordinate 133,043 of JAXGYC010000007.1, forward strand.
GGGTTCCTGATTGAGTTGACCCTGCTGTTATCTGTCAGGCCACCTTTCTGATACTCCTTGACAGCAAAAACTCTGTTGACAAATCGAGTGGAGTAGGCGTTCCCAATACGATTCCAGACTATCGACTCGCTCACGAAGCGCCCAAGATCCTCTGGAAACGGAAACTGTCTCATGACATCTGTTCGCTTGAAGCCAATCTTATCTCCTTTCTTGCGGTGGACATTCTTGGCCTCAAAATCATCTGAATCCCAAACGTCGCTCGGGAACTTCGAGCCGATGATCTGGCCATTCTCATAGGCGCAGAGGCCGCACACACCACTACAGGTGTACTTGGCGGTGTCTTCTATAGCGTCCCAGAACTCGAGCATCTTCTCCAATGCGTCATCTACGTACCAGTCATCAGAATCCAAAATTGCAAAGAACCTGCCCTGGGCGAGACTGACCCCCTTGTTGACGGCCGTGTGGACACCTCCATTGGGTTGCCAAACGTAGCGAATAGCAAAAGGGGCCATCCTGGTGAACGACTCCACAACTTGCGCCGTTGCGTCCCTTGATCCGTCATCAACAATGAGCCACTCGAAGTCTCTATAGGTCTGGCGCGTGAGACTCGCGTACACGCGCGGAAGTAGATTGGCCCGATTGTAGGTTCCGGTAAAGACCGTAAAGGTATACTGATATGACAGAGTCTCCATTGTGTATCCTTCTACCTACGCTGATGTCGCGGCAGGAGTCCCCATGAAGCGCAGAATCTGCGTCTTCAGGGCAGTTGGTAATACGAATCGCCAGTATACCCCTACCAGAATGGCCCCTCCCGATACACAGCCCCACAGCAGTCCTTTGCCGGGCGCTGCTGCGAATACGCGATGAGCAAAGACAAGGCAGACCGCAAAAGGCGATACGAAAATGATGGGTTTGACGGCTATCTGGGCAAAATAGTTTCGCAGATTGAGCCCCACGCGTCGGCATATCAGAAGTGGTAGATAGACCAAGTTCACTATCGCTAAAGGCAGCGTGATGGCTGTGGCGGTCGCCACAAGACCCCAATGGAGATATCCGAGAACCAGAAGCGACAGTGCAACTGAGCACACGGAACCGACGAACTGAGCCACACCGGCTCGACCATGGGCATTAAGACCTACCAGCATGTTCAGCACGGGCACGTGTGCCAGCGATGCGAGGGAACCGATAGCCAGAATCGCTGGAATCAGACCATTGTCGTACCGAGGGCCCATCCACAGCCGCATCAGCGCCCCGCCAAACACAATCAGTACAAGTACGATCGGCAAGACCAGATAGAGCGCGTAACGAACGGATTTGGTCACGAGTTCACGGATCGCCGTCATATCCCCGACGCCCTGCATAGCCGCCGTGGTTGGCGTCAGAACAAACGCCATCTTGTTGACCAGGGTGTTTACATGGTGTATCAAGGAACGCGGACGGGCGAAGAATGCCAGCGCTGCCGGGCCCAAGTACAACACAACCAGGATACTCGTGGTCTGATTCAAGAGCAGGTTGGATACACTGGGAATGAGCGACTTGCCACCGAACATGAACAGCTTCCTGACCGTGCCCCACCCGACAAAGGAGAGCTGTAACCGTAGCCCCTCACATACCCTGTGTGCGACTATTACGAGGGCCACCTCAGACACAATCGCGCCCAAGAGGTTAATCAGAGCCAGCGTCCACAGGTCCCCATTCAGCAACAGAGCGCCGATCATCCCGGCAACCATGGTTGCATAGCCAGCGCTCTTGATAGCGTTGTAAAGGCCCCAGCGATGACAGCCGGTGAGGACGCCGTGAAAGGCTCCAAAGGCCATGCTGACCGCCAGGCTGGCCCCGAGAAGAAAGACCACCCACTGGGCCTCATGGACATGCCCCTCCAACCGGTGACCGAACAGGGGATGGAGCAGGAGTGAGGCAGCAGCCGACAGTCCCAGCACCAGCACACCAGAGACACTCATGATGCAGAAAGCGGTACTGACAACGCGGTTCATGCCCTCAACATCTCTGGCGGCCCGATCCCTGGCTACGTAGCGATTCACAGAGGAACCGATCCCCGCCTGGACCAGACCGAAATAGTGTACCAACGACCAAGCAAAGTCCCAAATCCCCAGTGATTCTTGGCCAAGGTGCTCGTCAATTATACGTGGCAAGAAAAATCCACCAAGCAGAAACGCCAAATACGCAAACCAACTCCAGAGCACACTCGAAACCAATCGCCCTCGGCCAGTAACATCTAAATCATCTTCGCGTTCTGCGCGATCCGGGCAGCAGGTGCTGTCCTGTTGGGTATAGATGCTGTCTTTTGAAGGCGGTTGGGATTCTCGCTGTGTAATATTCGGGGGGGGGTCTAGGTGCATCTATTCTGCCTCCGCGACGCACGGCTTGACAAGCTGACACAGGATCTGCTGTCGAAAACAACCGAACAGCCTTCGCCGCAGCACGTACCGTTCAAAGACCACTGCACAGCGGTAGGCCAATGTGGAAAACATGAAGTATTGTGGATGATTTGATAAGTAACGAATACTGGCTGCATGCAGACCTGCCGAAGCAGCAAGCCGCCGCAGAGCGCGGGAAGAATTCGCTCTGTAGTATGCTGGAAAGGTATCTTCGACTTCTGTCTCAGTAATGACAGTATTGGCCCACTGTCGGATACGATGTGGAACCGCTCTACCCAGAACTATAGGGAGATGATACTTGCTTGGCGTTGTCAGCATGAGAATTCCGCCCTGCTTCAGGACTCGCTTGCACTCCAAGAGTACCTTCCCAGGATTGGGCAGGTGTTCAGCCACATTGACCATGGCGATTACATCCACGCTCTGGTCGCTGAGCGGTAGTGCTTCAGCATTTCCATTCAGAACCTCCACATTGCCCTCAACAACAGGGGCTGTGACCTCTAGGTCGATACCGTAAGCTTTTTTGACAACTGGTGACACTTTGTGCAGGAACAATGGTTCGCGGCCACATCCGATGTCCAGGATCGTGGATTCGGATGATAGCAGGCACATAAATTCTCTGATAAAAACAGCCCCTGGTAGTTGGTTCCGGTCATAGAACCGATCACGAATGTCCTTGCATCTTCTGACCGTGCTTGTCTTGTCGCTCATTCTGTTTCTCTCAACCTGCGAGCCCATACACACAGCAGCGGTGTCCCCCGCGGTCGTAGATGCGTCGGTCGTTCTTCGCCTGTTCCATCAACCGGCCTGGAACCTCGGTTCGCATTCTCCCTACAGGCAGCAGTACCGGAGGACGAGGGAGCGGTACGAGCCCTCACTCTGCTTTCTGCGAGTTCACATTTCCATAATAAGACCGCTACGTTGTTCGTCGGCTTGCATTCGCCGAGGCCCTTCCTGGAGAGAAAGACCCGATCTTCGCCATAGCGAGGCGCTTCGATACAATAGCTTGGGAAGGGCTGAGCCGCCTGCGGACCTTGTGACCGAACCCGTTGGTCGATTTGAGTTCACCGTCGTCGACATTCATGGTACTCTCACCGCACCAGAGGTCACACGTTATCGCATCGACCAGTCGCCTGGGTATCGCTCATCAGAGCATGATCGCCCCTTCAGCAGTCGGCCCGGACGGCGACCAAACCCTTTCGGGCCCCGGTATAGGCGTTTCATTGCGAAGCGGCAGTCTCGTAGCGCACATTCCATATGCCACAACGGGGACCCGGAGCGCTGTGATCGCAATGGTAGCCCAAATTGGATGGCAAGGGTCTTCACTGCGGTGATGAGGACCATCCGTATCGCGATGCAAACCTGCAACCTCTTCATGCAGGTGTGTCTAGAGAATCACGCATAGCCATATCGCCGATTCATCTCGCCAGCAACGGCATCGAGCGTTCGCAGATCAGATTGAGTCAGCGCTTCTCGCCAACGCTCGTCCAAACGAATCTCAGATGTGGTATCGAGACGCATGCCGTTGCCGACGACGTGCTGTTCGACCGATCGAAAGCCCTTGGGCTGCCGTCCAGGCTCGACGCCGAGGAAACGATGCAGTCGGGCCAATGTCTCGTCGGGCTCACGGCAGTAGTCTTCATAGCGGACCTCGATCCATCGCGAACGGTCCAGACATCGCAGGACGGCCTCAGCCTCTTCCATACAGCGGCGCCACTGATACGCCGCCTGATGCATGGAGAGCCGTTCACCCTTGCGGTCGCCGCCCGTGCCGCCGGCGCGTTTGTTAGGATCCTCGGCATCGGCAAAACCGGCCGGGTCCATGTAGGTCAGCGCCACCGCCCGACCGTCACGGATCAGACGGATGACTTTGACGTCCAGTTCGGGATTGCGAAGGAGGTACTTCAGCCGCAGGCCGACCTTGGAGGAATCGACGACAACGTGTGCTCCGGCCAGTTCCGCAATCGTCGAAGCCAACGCGGCATTTCGTCTGTGAATCTCCGGCAGAGCGGCACGCCACACCGAAGAAAGCGACAGGCCTGTATCGCGGATGCACTCGAGGGCCTTGCCTCTGTGCATGGGCCTCAGCAGACGCTGGGCATATCGAGACTCCCCCCCGCGATAGTCTGTCCCGGCACGGGCGAGGTCGAACGCCACGCCACGGCGAGCCATACCCTCCGATACACTCTGCCAGAAAGCACACTGACGGATAAACTGACCGCAGGAGCAGCGATAGCGGTCGAGATTGCCCATCGCACGGGGCGAGAGGTTCATCTCACCGATGGTAGCGATCTGGGGATGCGAGCCGAGCAGCATGCTGAGCAGAGTCGAGCCGGAATGACTGGCCGCCAAGATGTAGGCCAATTGCATCATTGCCATATGGCCTCCTCTGGGTGAACAAACGCAACCTGTCGTTGGGGAATGGCCACCGGTGTGTCCCAGACGTAATCAACCCGCAGTGCTTCCTGCGAACGCTTCTCCTCGACATACACGCGCAACGTGAGAAGCATGGCCGCCCACATGGTCATGGTGCTGGCCGTTGGGTAGAAGTATTGCGATCCGATCCCCGCGAATAACTGAGCTAGCATCAGAGCCAGTGACAGGCCACCGACGGCGGCATATAGACAGTTATTGCTTCGAAACAGGCGAGCCGAGCGGAAAAGCATAATACCCCAGAACACGAAGATCGGGATCGAGCCGAGGATGCCGTTGTCCAGCAACGTCTGGAGATACATATTGTGGGGATGAGGAAAAGCCTCTGACTCTCCGTATGTCTGCCCAAGATAGTCTGTCAAGCCGGTGCGATTCATCGCCAGACGTCCGTGACCGATGATGGGTGATTCGCTTATCTTGTCAATGACATGAGGCCAGATCTGCATCCTGCCTGAGGTCACCTCAAAATCATCAACTGTCGTTTCTCCGCTTACGTCCGTCTGTCCGAACCCTTGGAGCATTCTTTCCGCTGTTCCAGGAAAGATCATCGGCAGGACGATCAGCACGACTGGCGTCAGCAACAGATACCTGCGCCACTTCAGCAGACATAACATCAGACCCGTAGCCCCCCAAGCCACATATCCGGCCCGACCGCCCGTCAGCGCCTGGCCAAAGGCGATCACACCGGCTGCCACCAAGACGGCCAGTATGTGCTTCTTTTTCCGTAGTAGCGGCAACGCCGCCAGCATCCCCCAACTGGCGCCAGCTAGCATAGCGGAAAAGTTGGGGGCGCTATAGCCGATACGCAGGCATGCCTTTAGTCGCGTATAGTGGATTCGCCCATTGTCACCACCCAGCGCCGATTCGAGCGGTATATTCTTGAATACCTGCACTGAAAGCAGCAGATACACGGCACAAATACAGACCAAGGCAAGAACGACCTGCTTGCGGCTCCGGCAGCCGTCGAAGAGCAGGATAGCAGGGAATACCCATTTGACTGTGTTGATCAATTCCTCAGTGATCAGGTCTTTCAGAGAATACCACTCAATGTAACTGCGGTCGAGGACGGCGCGGAGCACGCCGACAACGATAACACCCAGATACAGCAGGAGGGTCATAGTCATACGTCGGGGCATGTCCCACACAAGTCTGTCGCTTCGCCGCTTGGCTATCCAGGCGAGGAAGATTATAAGAAACAAAACGTTCCACGGGTTGAGCCCCGGGATGCCAAACAAGCTTCTGGGCATATTCCGGTTCTCGATGAAGGCCATCAGCAGGATCAGGCCGCAAAGGCTCTTGAACCAGTCCTTCCATGCGTATAAAGAAAGGCCGGTCACAACCACGTACAGGGCTATATGGCGAATAGTCATCGATCAGCGTTCGTAGAACAGGACTCTGTGTGGCAGCGCGTCCAGATCGGACTGGCGGGAGGCCGCTTGTATTGAAACTCGAAGCACGAAACGACAAATCCGAAACAAATCGCAACAACTCAAACGCAAATCTCTCAAAACGCTCTGCTCAGAAGGCCGTTCAGAATCTCGGATCGGACGCGAATGAACGCAGTGCCGCAATGCGCTGCGAGAGAGTGCTGCTGCCTGGGTACGTTTCGATCATGGCGGTCAGGATTCGCGTTTTTTGGCGTAGCTGCCGTATTTGTAGCCGTAGCCGTAGCCGTGGCGTTCGAGGGAGCCGACGAAGACGGTGCCGAGCATGGTTCCGCCGGCCGAGTGCAGGCGGGCCATGGCGCTGAGGACGTGGGTGCGATGCGAGACCTGCTCGCGCTCCACGAGGATTGTGCCGTCGACCTGTCCGGCCAGGATCGTGGCGTCCGCCACGGGCAGGATCGGCGAGGCGTCGAGCAGGATCACGTCGTACTGACAGTGCTTGCGCACCCGGCCGATGCACGACTTAAAGGCGCCGTTGGCAATCTCATCGTAGGTGGTGTCGTTGCTGTTGCGGTTTCCCGCCGGCATGATGTCCAGCCCCGGCGTCTGCGTCGGGTAGATCGGCAGCTTCGCCATCGTCTTGTCCCGGAGCGACTCCACGAAGCCCGGCTGCGCGGCCAGTTCGAATCGCTTCGACAGAGTCACCTTGTGGAAGTCCGTGTCGATCATGAGGACCTTCTTGCCGGCCTGGGCCAGGCTGCGACCCAGGACCATCGTGAAGCTCGATTTGCCCGTTCCTTCATTGGCGCTGGTCACCAGCACGGTGGCGCCGGCGCGTCCGCCGAGCCGGGTAAGAAGGGCCGTGCGCAGGACGCGAATCGCTTCGACCAACAGGAACTGATTCTGTTCGAGTTCATCGGCCAGCGCCTTGCCCGGCGCTCTGGTGGCGTTGACCAGAGGCACATGCCCGAGGAACGGGACCTGCACCGGCTGAGGCATGTCCTTGACCGCATGGATCGTCTGGCTCCGGCTGGCCCGCAGAAACGCCACACCGCCGCCCAAGCCGAGGCCCATGAACAGGGCCATCGCCGTGAACACCACCCGCCGGTCCTTCTCCGGTTTCGAAGGAGAAAACGCGGCTGTCAGCACCTCGATGGAGCCGGCGACGTTCCGCTCCATGTCTTTCTGGTCAATCCGGAGCTGGACCGCACTCAGCAGTTCGCGCGTGCGCTGCAACTCCAGATTCGCCTTCGTAAGCCGCTGGGCGTCGTTGAACAGTTTCTCGAACGCCTCTTCTTGCGGCTTCAGGTCTTCCAGGAGCAGCTTCTCTTCCTGCCTGGCGCGCGCCAGGCGGTATTCGATGACCCTTCTGGCTTCCTCGCCGCTGAGCTGGCCGGCCGCGCTGCCCGCAACGGAGGCCGCCAGCCCATTCTCCGGCCGGCTTTGCCAGAGCTCATTCAGTTGTGTTTCCCGCTCTTTCAGAAGAGTCCTGGCGAACTCGATGTCGTTCTGCAGCTTGAGCTTGTTCGGATGCTTGGGCCCATAGAGACTGTTGTCAAGCTGGTGCTCGAGTGTCCGAATCTGGATGTCCAGGCGGCGCCACTCGGGGTCCTCGTGATACGCCCGCAGCCGCTCCGCTTCGCTGCCGGAGTCCACCGTCGCATCGTTGCCGTCTGCGACGAGGGTCTGTTCGAGCTCCCATTGGAGAATGGCGATATTCTGCCGCAGCGTGCTCAGACGAACCTGGAGTTCGTCGAGCTGCATTCTCTTGCTGGCGACCAGCTCTTCGGGCGCACCGGTTCCGAGGGACTTGCGCAGGGTCGCCAGTTCCGTCTCTTTGCCGGCGATCTCGCTGGTCAGGGCGGCCTTCTGTAGCGCGAGCTTCTGAAAAATATCATCCTGCGTCGCGTCCGATCGGAGGGCAGTGTACATGATATACTGCTCAAGGACCGCATCGACGATCATCTTGGCCTCTTTGCTGCTGGGGTTTATGAAGGACACGTCGATGATCTCGGTTCGAGGACGAGGACGGACCGACAGGCTGTCCCGCAAACGTTCCATCGGAGGAATCTGATTGGCGCTGAGCCGTTCCAGGAACGTACGCGGCGTGTTCTGATACCACTGCGTGTCCTGGATGGCCTTCTGATCCAGGACGCGCTGCAGAACCGTGGGACTGCGCATCAGGGAGACCTGCGTGTTGACGAACGAGTCGTACAGAGGAATCATACCGTTATCCTCTGTCTTGAAAACCAGATGAGGGATGATCGGGCGGACTCGCACCTCGGCCCGGGCCTGGTATTGGGGAACGATCTGGGTCCAGATCAGGGCGATCACCGGCGCCGCCACAAGGATGGAAATCAGGACAATCGTCCATTTGAATCGAAGGACCGAGGCCAGCAGCTCCGTGGGCGCCGCCGCCGAGCCGGCCGGAGCAACACCCCACGGGTGCTCCGGCACGACCGGGACACCCCCCGCGGCACCGGGCATTGCTGGCCGCCGGCTGACTTGGGCCGGCTGGATGGCGTCAGGGGCCGACGCATCGGACATCAGAACATCCACCACGCGACTGATCTTCGTTCGCCCGTCCGGGCGACCGGGAAGGTCCTTGTCGTTGCGTGCGATCGGATCCAAAGGACGCTGGATTTCTCGCCCCATCGGGTCGTTCGGTTGGTCCAGGCTCATGTTTGCACCACCCTGAGTTCTTCGCTCATTTCCATTCGTTTCCTGCCATCGCCGCTGCAAGCAGCTCGCCGGCGCGGACTCCGTCCTCGTCGGCTGCGCCGAGAGGCACCTGGCAATGCGCCCTGGTCGCGACGTACACACGCCGGCAAGAACGCGATCCGCCAAGCACTCAGAGCACTCCCTGCCCCACGCATCCGTGCATTTTCCTGGGAAATGCCTCCGTCCGAGAAGCCGTCCCGGCACTTCTTCCCCATCCCTGCGGTACTCAAGCACCTATAATGTGAGCTGTTGCCACACCCGTCAAGCGTCGATCGCATCAATTGCCGTTCGTCCGACGGAGCCAGAACCTCTCGGCCCACGGGCGTGTCGTTCGCGCACGCTTCGACAGACCGTCGAATCGGTGCCTTCGACCCAGCACCTAATTCGTCATTTTTGGCTGGCGACTTCTCAAAAGGTGGCTGATTTTGCATGATCTCTGGGACTTCACAGGGTTCGCACAGAACCAGATCCTGTGGCATGATCGTCCGGGAACACGCCACGCAACAGTGGCAGCGAGTCCCTCCGTCTCCCCGGCCGGTCCGCGTAGGCCCCGACGGGAGACTTCTTCCCCTTGGCAGGACAACCTGGTGAACCTATTGCCGGACGGGCCGCATCGTCCACTGGCTGGCGTCAATGGACCCCAGCAGTTTTTTGGACACTACGCGCAGCATGAATGGCACGTACACGGTCTGTCTTCTGAACCTCTTGTGAGGCTCCGTCAGGAGCTGGAAGAGCCATTCGGTCCCCGTTCGGCGGAAGATCCCGGGCGCTCGGCGAATCCTCCCCGAAACGACGTCGAAACTCCCTCCCACTCCCATGCAGAAAGGCGCATCGATCAGTTCCCGATGCTTCGCGATCCAGTACTCCTGGGTCGGCGACCCCATGGCAACGAAGACCAGGTCCGCCCCGCTGGCATTGATCTGTTCCACAACCTGAGCCGAGTCAGTGAAGTATCCGTCTTGATGACCGACAATCCTCAGATCGGGATAGGTCTGCTGGAGCCTGGCACAGGCGCCGGCGTTCGATTCGGCCGAGGCGCCAAGCATGAAGACACCCCATCCCTTCTTGGCGGCGTACGGCAGCACCTTCAAGAACAGGTCGCACCCCGTACACCGTTTGATTGCCTGGCCGTGGAGGATGCGAGCCGCAAGCGATACGCCCACGCCGTCGCAGATGCCGACATCGGCTCGATTCAACAGGTCCAACAGGTTGCTCTCGTGCCAGGCACGAAAGCACTTCTGAGGGTTGATCGCCACCCAGAAGGTCTTCTCTCGAACCTCTACCGTGGCTTCAATACAGGCGAGAGCCTGATCGTATGACTCAAACGGAACAACGGGAACGCCGGCAACATTAACCGCTCTGGGAATGCACTGCGTCCGTGACGACACATCACCCTCGGCTATCAACATAACGACTCTCCTCCCTTCACAGCACGCCACCTCAGATCAGGGCGCGGTTACTTTCGGCGAGTCCGTTTGCCCGCTCCGGCAGTCTGTCCCTGCACGATCGACACATTCGTGCCCGCCGGACGCATCACCTGCGCCCATGCTCGCATCCATGCCCGTCGTGAAGAAGCCCTCCTCCATCAGGAGTCTCTCTCACCATGCCTCCATGCCGTCCGCCTGCGCCAACCAGCTTAAGGCGCGGCGTAATCTTCACCCTCCACACTCATTGCGCACGAGGCCATCTCAGGCAAATTACTCCTCCACAGCGTGTCTCGACCACCCTGCACGGGGAGCCCAGGACACCTGCCTCTCAGAACCATATGATCAACCTGCCTATCTATACACATATTATATTAACGCCGTCAACCCCATTCAACTACGTATTACTGCGTATTTTTGCCCATGTTCACACGGGCCCGCCCAACCATTCTCGCCCTCCCATAATAACGTTCTTGGCGGCACGCGCCACACAGGGGGCACCGACAAGGCCAGATCGTACCGGGTGGCGGCACGCCCCTCGGATTTCACATCATTTCTTCGCCGCGGCTACCCCTTTCGGCATAGATCGAAGGGAATATGGAGAGGTGTTCTGTGTCCGCCTGGCCATCTGACAGCGGTTCCGGCCGGAAAATGCTGGAGACGGATCGCGTCCTGTAGTATCATGCCTGGCACAGGGAACTCGACCGAGCGGACTGGCGGAGGAAAGACTACCATGCTCAAAGACGTCAAGGCGGTGTTGGCCAAGTACTGGGGCCATGAGGACTTCCTGCCCCTCCAGCAGCAGGCCATCGAAAGTGTGCTTCGCGGCAGGGACTCGATCGTCGTCCTGCCGACCGGAGGGGGAAAATCCCTCTGTTTCCAGGCCCCCGCCGTTCTTCTGCCCGGCCTGACCATCGTCGTATCGCCGCTGATTGCCCTGATGAAGGACCAGGTCGACGCCCTGACCGAATGCGGCGTGCCCGCGGGGCGGATGGACAGCTCGCTATCGGCTGACCAGCACAAAGCGGTCATGGCCGCTGTCCGGAACAAGAAGCTCAGGCTGCTGTACGTCTCGCCGGAACGTCTGCTTTCAGAAGGCTTTATCGCCTTCCTCAACCGCACGGAGGTGTCGTTCGTCGCGGTCGATGAGGCCCATTGTGTCAGCATGTGGGGCCATGACTTCCGGCCGGAATACCGCCAGCTCGGGACCCTCAAGAAGTTCTTCCCACGCGTTCCCATTGGCGCATACACCGCCACCGCGACCGCGCGCGTCCGGGCCGATATCTGCGAACAGCTCCATTTGAAGGATCCCGAGTCCATCGTCGGCTCGTTCGACCGGCCGAATCTCGTCTACCGGGTCCTGGCGCGTACCGATAGAATCCGGCAGACCTGCCAGGTCCTGAACCGGCACAACGGCGAATCCGGCATCATCTATTGCATCCGACGCAAAGACGTCGAGAGCCTCTGTGCTGAGTTGGTCGCCAGAGGATACAAGGCGGCGCCCTATCACGCCGGCATGAGCGCCGAGGGCCGCAAGGCCAATCAGGAGGCCTTCGTCAAAGAGAAGATCGACACGATCGTGGCGACCATCGCCTTCGGCATGGGCATCGACAAATCCAATGTCCGGTACGTTGTGCACACGGGAATGCCCAAGTCGCTCGAACACTACCAGCAGGAAAGCGGACGGGCCGGCCGGGATGGCCTGGAAGCCGAATGTACCCTGTTCTATGGCGCCGCGGACTACGGCGTCTGGAAGAGCCTGATGAGCGAGATGGAACCTCAGGTGCGGCAGATCGCCCTGGACAAGCTCGGCGAGATGTACAACTACTGCACGGGAGGACTCTGCCGCCACAGGGCGCTTCTGCGCTATTTCGGCCAGGACCTGGACAAGGGCGACTGCGCCGTCTGCGACGTGTGCCTGGGCGAGTTGGACTGCATGGAAGACTCGCTGGTCATCGCTCAGAAGATCCTGTCGTGCATCCTCCGCCTGCGCGAGCGGTATGGGGGCAGCTACACGGCCCTGGTGTTGGTGGGCTCGCGCGATCAGCGTATCGCGGAGAATCATCACGACACGCTGACGACCTATGGCCTGCTGAGCGAGCATCGCGGACACACCGTCCACGACTGGATCGAACAGCTGGCGGGCCAGGGGTGTATCAATAAAGTGGGGGAATACAGCGTGTTGACGGTCACGGAGAAAGGCAGGCGTGTGCTCAAGGGGCTGGAGCGGCCGCGGCTTCTCAAGCCCGCGACGAAGCCGGCCAAGCAAGCCCGTGTCGCGGGAGAGAGCTGGGAAGGTGTGGATAGGGGACTGTTCGAAGAACTGCGCCGGTTGCGGACGAAGATTGCGGACGAGAAGAAGGTCCCGGCCTATATCGTCTTTGGAGACAAGACGTTACGAGAAATGGCAAGAAGAAGACCATCGACGGACGAGGGGTTGCTGTCCGTCAAGGGGGTGGGAGACAAGAAACGCCAGCAGTTCGGCAAGGCCCTGTTGGCTACGATTCGCCAGTACTGTGCGGCGAATTCTGTGAAGATGGGTGGTTGAGCCAAGCCCAAAAAAGGGAGGACCGTGAGCGGTCCTCCCCACGGTCCCGCGGGACGGCGGGCAGCAAACGCTGGAACTTCGTGAAAGGACCGTGCTGCCCCCCGCGGGACGCGCTGCCTGGCGTTATGGTTTGTTGTGTGGGTGCCGCCTGAGGCGGCGACTTGTATCCTGGGGGAGCGATCTGCCTCGCTGCTACATGATGCGGGCTGGAAGTGGGACTGATCGGCGAACACCGAGGCCGACACGTAGTCGCCGGCCTTCGCGGATTACGCCGTGAGATGGGGATTTTTGCTATTGCAGCCGGGCATCCCAGACCTCATAGACGTCCGTCCCCGCCTGCCGAGCGGAGCATCGAATCCAGACCTGCTTGTCCATCCCGTTGGTGTTGGTGTACTGAACGGACAGATCCTGCCAGTAATACCGACCACGAGGATCCGGAATCAAAGCGGACGCCAGGGCCAGCGCGCCCGCATCGACCAACGGATCCGCACGCACATCGATCAGCTCCAGGCGAGGCGCCCAGAGTTCGTGCCTGTCGAGGATGAGGATCTTGCCCGACACGTCCAGCGTCTGGCCCGGCCCAATCGTAATCAGCTCCTGTCGGAAACACGGCGCGGCCGAGTTGGAGCAGATGTGCCTGTAGCTGGTCGCATATCCTGGAGGCGCTGTATCCGTTTCGGAAATCACCACGCCGCCCCGTGTCCATGCCTTGAACGCATCGGCCACCCCATCGTGATCATAGCTAGCGACATAGGTCCACAGCGGCACGTTGTCTGTGTCGTAGTCGTAATTCTCCGTCATACTGCCGAAGAGGGTGTTATACGCCGAGATGGAGACGACGCGCCGCAGATCGTAACTGTTGCCGACAAAGACAGCGTCCCGGATCGTGTGTGCGCCGGCGAAAATCCCGGTGCCACACCCTTCAATCGTTCCGGACACCATGCAACTGGCGCCTTGATTGACGCCGCTGGTACATCCCGCGATGGTGCCCCGGATCGCGCACCCGGACGGATTCGTGACACCGTAGGTGCATCCCGAGATGGTACCCGAGACCGCGCAGCCGGAAGGATTGTTGACGCCGTAGGTACACCCGGAGATCGCGCCGCAGACGGTACACCCGGAGGGATTGACGACACCATAGGTGCACCCCGAGATGGTGCCCGACACAAGGCTACCCGACGGCACCCCAACCGCGTGCAGACAATCCGTGATCTCGCAAGCCAGCACACCTCCTCTCATATATCGGACCGCATACTCGGTCGATCCGACGATCCGTATGTTCCGGCTGACAAGGACAAGCAGAGCGCCGCGTCCCTTGTCGGCGGCCAGGCTGGCATCCAGGGTCACAGTGTTCGATGTGACTCCAGCGGCGCCGATCGCCCGCTTCTCGGAGTCCGGCACACGACCGGAAACGGCATCAATTCGAACGATCTGGCCGGGCGTCCACATGTCGCCGGCAACATCCGTGTCAACAGACAGCTCCGTTTGCCCCGCCACCTCGTCCTCCGACAGGGCAATGACGGGATGCATCGGTTCGGCACAATGCAGGTTCAGAACCAGCCCGGACTGGCACTCAAAACTGCTGGGGGTTGTGGCAAAGTCGAACGTCATCGAACAGGTGAGTGGATACGCCGTTTCAGCCGATCCGCAATGGATCGTGCCGGTCCCACCGATGTCTGCACCGGTCTTGAGACAGTACGTGCCAGCCGCTGTGCTACAGCGGATCGTGCCGTTGCACGTCAGCCCTGCAATGCCGTCGACCCAGCCGGACATGTCTACATCGAAGAGGACGACGTCCCCGACCAAAATGGTCACACTGTCACCGGGGCCCGGCACAACTGCCCCGGCCCAAGTCGTTGTCTCCGACCACTTGCCGCCTCCTGTTCCGTTGGACGAGATCGCCGCTGCATGGCAAACATCAGCCAGCGACAACAGACACACAAGCATACGTAGCTTCATCATACACCCTCCCATCTCGTGTTCATGCACATGCAAGAACTCGGTGGAACTTCCCAAGAAATTAGCCTCTTTCATGGAAGCTACCCTGCGAAGAGCATTGGCCATAGCACCACGCCACCTTTCTGTCCCCCCTCACTTCATCAGACAACTTTCGCTTGCCTTTACCCGGACACGTGCAGGGTGTGCTCCGAGGGATCCACAGAGATATTCGATCCGGACGCGTCGTTTTGACTCCGCAAATCCGGAATAGCCCAGAGCATCGCTGATCTGTGCTCGTCAACAAGACGGCTGAACAAAGCCGCCCTGTGGCTGGCCGACTCGAGAGAACCACTTACGAACACGGCAATCTCAAATTCCGCCGAACTCCCCGCCCGCGCCGTACTGACGGGGAAACCCATGGTGACAATGCAGGAGGATTCGACCGGAATGCTTCTCTCTCGCCAGATTCGGGTGTCGAGATTTCCTTCGCTGTCCCTCATCATCAGGGAAACCCAGGCAAAATTGAGGCCCTTGCCAGCATCACAGACGGCCTGCCACCATTCAGTGCCACGCCGAGCGCGCCGGAACTGCAGTTCCAACTCCTCAAACACCTGCTGCTCCCGCTTCTCCTGCCGAGCCAACGCCTGCTTGCCCTCCAAAGCGCTAAACATCTGGCGCAGATGCACTGCTCCGACGACGCGGAACAGCAACAGAACCAGCAGCAGAATACAGGCGAATACTACCAGCGCCCCGACGTCCCGGCGGACCATCATGAACAGCCCCAGACCCGTGGCCACGCACGTGGAGAAATAGATCGCCAGGACTGCGTGACGCTGCTTGAGGCCCAGATCGATCAATCGGTGATGGAAGTGGCTGCGGTCCGGTGCGAACAGCGACCGCCGTTCAAGAAACCGCCGCAGAATCGCAAAGAACGTGTCGAAGATCGGGATGCCTAAGGCCAGAATGGGCAGGGCCAGTCCAACCAGAGCCGACGATTTTGTCAGGCACATCGCACTGGAAGCGGCAATCGTAAATCCCACAAACAGGCTTCCGCAGTCGCCCATGAAGATCTTGGCCGGATTGAAGTTGTAGAACAAAAAACCGCTGAGGCCGCCGAGAAGGGCCAACATGAACACCGCCATCACCCGATTCTCGCTGTAGATCGCGAAGACCGCAATCACGGCACAGGCCACAGCGGACACGCCGGCCGCCAATCCATCGAGACCGTCGCTGAGATTCACGGCGTTCGTGATGCCGATGATCCAAAGGATAGTCAGTGGCGCGCCCCACGGCCCGAGTGGGAGCACGCATCCATCCACTATCTCCAGAGCCGAAACGCGAACGCCGACGCCGCACAGCAACGTTGCCGCTAGGACCTCTACCACCAGCTTGATCCTCGCGGGCAGTCCTCTCAGATCGTCTACAAGGCCCACCAGAAAAATGAGCGTCGCCATTCCCAGCAGCGTGCTCACCTGAATGCTCACCCGCCGGAAGGCATCGCCGACTTGGTTGTCCAATAACAGAACCACCAAGATCAGGCAGATCGCCGAGACGAAGATTGCGACTCCCCCAATGCGAGGCACCGGCTGAGTATGGACCGTGCGGACCCCCGGCCGGTCGACCGCGTCGATGCGGCGCGCCAAGGCGATTACCGCCGGCGTGACGGCCAGCGCCAAAACCAATGAACCGAACCATACGGAGAAATACGTCGTCATGAGGTCACCTGTGCGCCCCTGCTGCAGTTACCCGAGGCCAAGACCGGCTGTGAGAATACCGTCACGGCTCACGATCGTCAGATGTGGATCTCCTCCACCGGCTCGATCAGCAGAGGCGGCATGTGCTGATAGCGGGTCGTGGCGCGTTTGGTGTCGATATCCCGATAGACGCGTTCCACCTGCTCGGTCTGCAAAGACAGGACTTCCGCTATCTCCTCCGGGGTCATGCCGTGGTTCTTGCCGTACAGGCACACGTCCAGGACGTGATGCGGTACGGAGAAGTAGAACTCCTCCTGATCCTGAGACAGCGAATAGGTGTCCGTGGTGGGAGGCCGGTCACAGATATCTTTGGGCAGCCCGAGGAACGCCGCCATCTGGTAGACCTGCGTCTTGTACAGGTGGGCAATGGGTTTGACGTCGGCCGCGCCGTCGCCCAGCTTGACGAAGAAGCCCTGATCGTACTCCTGCCGGTTGGGCGTGCCGGTGACGGCATAATTGCGCCGGTCGGCGTGGAAATACTCCAACATCTTGCGAATGCGCTGTTTGAAATTGGTCGCCGCGACAATCTGCAAGTAGGCGCTGACCGGCAGCCGGGCCTGCGTCTGCCGTCCGTCGGGTGACTCAACCACGACCGAGAACACTCGCAAATGCTCGGCTGTCAACAGCGACGGCAACACGATCTTGCACTTGTACCCCTGATCGTACTCGGGGATCACGCTGCGAATAGCTTCATCGCGATAACGATAGCACCCGACGACATTGAGCATCTCCGTGATGTCCTGGTATTCACACTCGATACCCAGATGATCCACAATCAAGCGACTGAGCCGCAATGTCTCCGTCGACGAGTCCTTTTCCGGCAGCAACAGCCCGAACACCCGCTCCGGCCCCAGCGCCCGCACGCACAGGCCGCCGACCACACTGCTGTCGATACCCCCCGAGAAGGCGACCACGACGCCGCGTCTCTTGAGTTTGTCGCGCAGAGACTCACGCAAACGCTGCATGATCCGCTCCGCTTCCCGTTCACAGTCCAGCCGCAGACCACTCCAGGACGCCACCTTCTCCATCAGCATGTTCTTCGTTCTCCTCTAATCCCTCACGGTTTGTAGTTCGCGTCGGTCGATCTTGCCCCGCTCGGTCCTCGGCAGAGCCGGGACGAATTCGACGTATTTCGGCACCATCAGCGGCTCCAGGAGGCGCGCACAATGCCTCAGGATGTCCCTCTCCTCCAGGTTGGCCCGACCGTCGACGACAAACACCTTGATCGCCTGGCCCAGCACATTGTCGGGGACGCCGACGGCCGCAGCTTCCACCACGCCCTCCAGCTCACAGACCACATCCTCGATCTCTTTGGGACTGACGCGTTCGCCGCGCGTCTTGATCATGTCATCCTTTCGCCCCTGGAAATAGAGGTACCCTTGTTCGTCGGTCCTGAAGAAGTCGCCGGAGTGCAGCCAGCGCGAGGCCGGATAGTCTCCTCGGCGGAAGACGCCATCCGACAGCGACGGAGAATTCCAGTAGCCCTGCATGACGTTCGAGCCCCGTATAATCAGCTCGCCGACCTGGCCCGGCCGGACCTCGTTGCCGTCGGAATCCACGATGCGCACCTCGCAGTTGGGCATCGGCCGTCCGACGGAGGCCGGCCGTTCGTCCAGCTCCGGCCCGGACAGATAGCACACTCTCACGCACTCAGTCAGCCCGTACATGTTGAAAATCGTCGCATGCGGCGCCAATCGGCGCAGGCGGCGAAGGTGTCCTACCGGCAGAGCGGCGCCGGCGCTGGTGATATAACGCAACGTGCTGAAATCATACTCCTCGATGTTCTCCATGCGCAAAAGCATGGCCGCCATACTGGGCACCAAAGGAAACCCGGTGACCTTCTCCTCGGCGATGCGGCTCAGCAAAACATGCGGATAAAGAAACGAACGCTCCAGAACCACCGTGGCCCCGACCATGCACGAGATCAGGACCTGATAGAGACCGTAGCCGAACGACAACGGCAGCACGTCGAGCAGGACGTCGCGCTCCGAATTGCCAATGTACTGAATGATGCTCTTGGCGGCGGCGATCATATCGCGATGCGTGCACGTGACTCCCTTGGCTTTGCCCGTCGTGGCCGACGTATAGATGATCGCCGCGAGATCCAGGTCGATGCAGCGAGGAAGCCGGCCGCAGGCAGCCTGGCCCGCCTGAATGTCCAAGCCGCTGCATGCCGGAAACAGCGCTTCCCAGCTCACACTCGAAACCCCGTCAGGCAGCCCCATCGCCGGTTGGCCGTCCACCCACACGACCTTCAAGTCCCCGTGCCAGCCTTGCAGCGCATCGGCGAGGACTCGTCCCTGGGCGGCCCGAGCCACCAGGACGCGTGCGCCGGAATCCTCCAGCACATGCCGCAGACGACGCGACCTGGAGTTGCTCTCCAACAGCACGAACGCCGCGCCGGCCTTGAGCGCTCCGAACAGGCAAACCACGGTCTCGGCACAATTGCCCAAGAGCACGACCAGCCGGTCGTGTCTTTGAACCCCAAGATCGACCAATGCGGCCGAAAGACAGTCTACGGAGGCGTTGAGCCGCTGATACGACCAGCGATCCTGACCGCACACCAGGGCATCCTTTGACGCAAACCGCTCGGCCGCCCGCGACAGCCACTGGTGCAGTAAGACGGGATCCAACTCCATGGCACTGCTGCTTTCCATTGTGAGATCGGAGAAGATCGGCGAAGACATTCGCAATCGCCGACGGAGAATGTCATTTGTGCGAAGCGATCGGTACTTCGGCCCTCTGCGGCAAGCGAGAAGGAGTCTCTGCAATGGCCGGTCGCACACCCGAACGCCTGTCGACGACGATGTCAAGCTGGGCGAGGGGAATTGCCTGCGTGCAGAACTCCTCCACAAACTGCTGATGGATGATCTGCGACGACAGGATGCCCGCCAGGGCCATGCTGTCAACCTCTCCCGGATCGGACACCGTCCGCATCTTCTTGAGAAGTCTGTCCACTTTGTCGGCGTCGAACAGCCCTGCCGATGCAATCGCCCTGGGGCTGAGCACTTCCATCACGCGGTCCCTATTGGCCTGGCTCAAAAGGCCGCAGACGATCGGCGCACGGTAGGGTTGCTTGCTCCGCCGGCAGATGCTTTCCGGCAGAAGCGGCGCCAGGACCTTCTTGAGGAGGTACTTCTCGTTCAGGCCCAGCAGTTTCCAGCGGGACGGGACGCGGGCCATGAACTCGATGAGGCGATAGTCCAGGAACGGCAGCCGAATCTCCACCGAATTGGCCATCGCCACCCTGTCACCCTGCGACGAGAGAAGGTAATTGCTCAGGAAGAGCTTCGTCTCGAGATACTGCGCTTTGGCCACAGCATCCAGGGGACCGAATCCCGCCGGCAGGCTCGCGCGGATTTCTTCATAGACATCAGCGGAGGCGACGGCCGACTGGAGTTCTGCCGCAAAAAACGCCTTGATCCGGCTGGTGTTCCGCCATCGGACCATGTGCGAGAAGAGCGGGTCGTCATATTGAGCCAGACCGGAACCGAAAAAGGAGTTGAGAAAACTCTTCGCTCGTTCCTCCCGAAAGACGTAGCCGTAGAGCTGGCCGACCAGCGCCGCCCGAGCGCTGGAAGCCGGCTGCCGCGCCCAGAACTGCCGGACCTTGGCTTCCTTGAAGATGTTATATCCTCCGAAAATCTCGTCGGCTCCTTCGCCCGTCAGAACAACCTTCAGACCGCTGTCCCGGACCGCCCTGGACAACATCAACAGAGGCACGGGGGCGGTACGCAGGACGGGCTTCTCGGCGTGCCAGAGCATCTCGGCGAACGAAGTGCCGATCCCCGGCGTCGATGCTCGGACTTCCCGGTGATGGGTGCCGAGAAGGGCGGCCATCGTCTGCTGGTGGGGTCCCTCGTCGAAGGCCTCCTGCTCGAAACGGATGCCAAACGTGCTCAGATCCGCGTTGAATCGGCGGGCCGTCAGTGCGGCGATGCCGGAAGAATCCAGCCCGCCGCTGAGATAGCAGCCCACCGGAACATCGGCGCGCAGGCGAACGCGCACGGCGTCCACCAGAAGCTCACGAACGGTCTCGACAATCGCGTCTGCCGGCTGGTCCAACTGCTCGGACCGAGGGCAGACCGGGATATCCCAGTACCTACGAATCCGCATACCCGCCTGCGAGACCTGCAGGAAGTGCCCGGGCGGCAGTTCGTGAACGCCCTGAAACACGGTGCGTCCGGGCAGGACCGTCCAGAACGTGAACACCTGATTGACCGCTTCCGGATCGATCCGGCGAGGCACCTCGGGGACCGCAAAGATGGATTTCACCTCGGAGGCAAAGATCAGCCGGCCCTCGTGGACGGTGTAATGCAACGGACGAATCCCCACGCGGTCGCGGGCCAGGAACAGTTCCTGCCGGCGGCTGTCCCAGATGGCCAAGCCGAACTGGCCGTTGAGCCGTGCCAGACACTCGGGGCCTTCCTGCTCGTACAGGTGAAGCAGAACCTCCGTATCCGATGTCGTGTAGAAGCGATGGCCCTGCCGCACCAATTGCTCCTTCAATTCCGGGTAGTTGAAGATCTCCCCGTTGTAGACGATCCAGAGCGTCTGGTCTTCATTGTGGATCGGCTGGCCCCCGCCCGCCAGGTCGATGATGCTCAGCCGCACGTGCCCCAGCCCAATCCGGTCGTCGAGGTAGACCCCCGCCTCATCCGGCCCCCGATACCGAATCGTCCCCATCATCCGCGCTAGCGTCTGGGTGTCGATATCCTTCGCGGCTTCGAGCTTGCAGATCCCAACAATTCCGCACATACGGATTCAGCCCTGCTGCAACCGGCCACAGAACGTGGTGTATCGATCCGACCCCGGCCTGATCGACGACGGACTCAGGCAATGACTGGCGATGACACGGACACCCCCTACTCCTGCCCGTCAAGCCAGCTCCGGCCCAGGAAGGCAAGATCGCGAAGATCCACCTGTCCATCGCCATCGAGATCGGCCACCCCGGCCTGCCCTGGGGCGCCCGACCATCCGGCCAACCTCGCAAAGAGCCACCAGGCCGCGTACGCCTTCTGATTCGCGTTGAGCGGCTCGCTGTGTGCCGAGGTGCACTGATACCAATCCACATTCACCGTGTGACGGTTCTGCCACTGACGGGCCCAGTTGCCCAGCAGCACACCCGTCCGCGATGCATAGTAGTCGCAGTTGTCGCTCGGAAACGGGTAGTACACGCTGTCGGGGTCATGGCTTTCAATGTGGGCGAAATCATACAACACCTTATTGTTGGCCCGGCAGTAATCCCGGACAACCTGGTTTGCCGCCTTGTTGTTTGCATCATTCCCATGATCCACATGCCCCGTCATGTACACAAAGGTGACGTGCGGGTACTCCGATTCAAGCTGGCTCATCGGATCGATGTACTCCGACAACAATCGATCGCTGCTGTACTTGCTGCTCACCTGACCACACCACGACCACATTACGACATTGACATCCGCATTCTGCGGATCGTTCAGATAGGTCCGAGTGCTGTTAACCCACTGTGGATAATACCCAACATCGTCAATCATGGCACGATCGTGCAGATCAAGCCCGCCGTTCACCCCACCGTTGTTCCAGACGAAGATGTCTTTGGATAACGAAAGCCCTTTGCCGCCGCTGTTGGCAAACGCCACCAGCCCCGTCATTCCAGTGGTGATCTGGGAGCCGTGTGAGGTGTGGCCATAGGCAATGTGAAGATATGCCTTGGCTCTAAGGATCGCCCATTCGGGGACCTCGGTAATGTCGGTGCATGCGTGGTCAACCAAGATCGGCTCAGCACGCATCGCCGGACTCAGACCATTCAGGACACACACAATCAACAGGATAAATCGTCTGCTGCTCATGGCATTCTCCCTTTCATCACAAAAGCTCCACGACAGTCGCACATCCCTCAGCCGCGTCGTGCGACGATGGCTTGGCGACAGATCAACTCGGCAATTGCACTATAGTCTTCTCCCTGACCTTCCTCGTTACGAAATTGGACATCTTCCTCAACGTGCCGAGATTCTCCGGAATCACTTCACTATCGGTGATCTCGATGCCAAACTTCTCCTCGGCGAAGGTAATGATCTCAAGGAACCCGGTCGAATCGAGAATCCCGCCTTCCTGGAACGGTGTATCCGGCTCCAGACCCTGCCTGTCCCCGAAGAGGATATTCTCCACAATGTACTCGCGAATCTCGTCCAAGATCTCCATGCTACTGTCTCCCTGTTCTATTCCAGTCACAGTCCCGAGCCCAAATGATCCAGATAACCGTCTGTCGCCGCCATGTCAGGCGCATTCGATGGTCGGCCACATCTGCAGTGTTCTGTCCTGGACCTCTGCACCAGACCAGACCAGGAACTGGCCGACGGGTTCCTCAGTCATTCACATTCCTCCGAGAGCTTCAGGAGTTCCATCAATAACTGCTCCGCCAGATGGCGTCGGCCCTGTGCGTTGAGATGCCCCCCGTCATCCGTGTACATGCGTGCGAGAATGGGAACCTCCTGGCCCTCCGAGATACTGTAGTATCTCTGGCCCTCCGGCCCCAGCGTTTCGTACAGGGCCAGATCGAACAGAGGCTCTGTTCCCGCGAAACGCTCCCGCAAGAGCGCATTGTATCGTGCGCGTACGCGATTCTCTGCCAGGACAGGCGGCCTGCCGATCAGTCGCTTGATGCTCGCCTTCAATATCCCCTTGGCGCTGCCGGGGGGACCTCCCAATGGAACCGTGACGTGCACAAATACGGTCTTGGGATAGCGCTGCTTCAACCTCTCCATCGTCTCACTATACGCCGCCACGATTGCGTCCGGATCGGAATGAATTCCGATGTCCACAAAACATAACTTGAAGAAGGCAATGTCCACTTTCTCGCCCAGGCCGCTATCCATCAGACGTTCAAATTCGTCGATCTTCGACATCGGGTCGAAGTTCCGTCCCACCGGCGCGTGGGCCAGGATCGCCTCGTTGATCTGGCCCGCATCCTCCGTATTCACAATCCGTAGATGCAAAGAAGGGTGCGTCGCCATGACATCGCCAATTCCGTTGAGGATGTTACGCCCGACAGAATGGTGGCCAAAGAAGAGCTTCTTGCGGTTCAGACGCTGCCAAGCGTCCGGCGGAATGTCCGACATGCGCGCCGGCACGTACGAACCGGCCTTTTCATAGCTGCGGATTGACGTCATCCAGATATAGAGACCGCCTCCGATCAGGAGAGCGATCACCACAAGAACTACTACCTGCATCCATTTCACCTCTAATCGAACACGGTCCATATTACACATCGTCCCCTGCGACACACCTCGCCAGGATCGTCCTCGTCAGAGCGTCACGCCTCTTCCAGATTTCTTACCACACGTGCCGGATTTCCCATGACCAGCACGTTCGGAGGGACATCTCTGGCCACCACCGCCCCTGCTCCGACGACAGAGTTCCTGCCGACTCGGACACCCGGCAGCACGACGGCATTCACAAAGACCCGGACGTTGTCCTCCAATGCGGTTTCCTGCCCCTCCTTGATGGGCTCTTGGCCCGTGTGTCCCAGGACATAGCTGCCACTGGCAATACTCACGTTGTCCCCAATAGTGACCTTGCCTCGTCGCACGTCCAGGTGCGCGCAGGAACTAACGTAGCAGTTCTTGCCTATGGATACCCCCATGAGACGATAGTACGCCACCCTGCTTCGCGATACGATCCTGACCAACAGCGTTCTGATCTCTCGTGCCAGCATACCGCTAAACTCCAAGCACCGTTGCCAATGCAGTGTTTCTACACTATAGGGGATGTTTTGTGGACGGTGGCACAGGCTCGCGACGCATCGTCACACGGGTCTGCACTACATCCAAGGCTCTCGGCTGCGGCCCGCAGCGCGCCGCTTACCTGCGGGGGGCCGTCCATACGAGGCGTCTGGCCGAGTACGGGCACGACGGGGCCAAGCAAGCCGCCCGGCTCACCATCCGCCCCAGCGGTCTTGCGCAAGACTTGAGACCTTTTCCTTTGTCTTAGAACACTCACGGCGAACCGCAACAATGCGATCTGCCGTCTCCATCGCGAGGGCTCTCGGGCGAGTCGATACAGCCACTCGGTGCCCGTCCTCTGGAAGATCTCGGGGGCGCGCTTGACGTGACCGCTAAGGACATCGAAGCTGCCGCCAACCCCCATGCAGAACGGCACGAGCAATTGCGCGCGATGCCGGGCGATCCAGCGCTCCTGCTTCGGCGATCCCAAGGCGATGAACAGCATATCCGCTTTCGACGCATTGATCCGTTCTACAATCGACTCACAGTCGCGATCGTCACAATATCCGTCTCGATAGCCCACGCAGCGAAGCCGGGGGTGCCTCTCCCGCAGCTTCTCTTGCGCCCGCCGGATGGTCTCCGGGCGAGCCCCAAAGAGAAACACTCCAAGATCCTCCTCTTCCGCCAGTTGAAGCATCCGAAGGAACAAATCGACGCCGGTGACACGAGGGATTTTCAAACCCCACAGGATCCGCACGGCGGCCGCGGTTCCGGCACCGTCGCAGATATGGAAGGTCGCCTTTTTCACAATGTCTTCAAAGCCGGCGTCCTCATGAGCGAAACACACCTTCTCAGGATTGATGGCGACGCAGTACGTCTTCTCCCTGTTTCGGATCGTGTGCAGAATGTGTGCGGCCGCGTGTGCCGGCGACGTGAAGCACGTGATGGGAACATCCAGGACCGTGCGTTCGATGGGCGATTCCATCATCACCATAGGACCTCCTTTCCGATTGCCAGTACGCATACTCGGTTAGCGCGTGAAGCCCCCACGCCTGCGACCACCTCATGTACGGAATGCGGTTGGCGAAGAACCTGCCTCGGCGGAAGTAGAAAAAGCCCTTCCCGCTATACAGGTGCTCCAGCATCCACCGGAGAATGCGATTCGTCAGTTCGTGGTACCGCGTTCCCTCGCGCGCGAAGAAACAGATCGCCTGCGCCGGCGCATGGATGTCGATAGGGTATACCCGATCGTGGTAGTACTTCGGCGTGCCGTCTTCCAGGAAGAAATTGTTGGCGTAGTATTCCACGCCCCTCGAATACGCCGCCCGGTGTTGCGGCGCCAGTCCGGTGTCGAGAATGTAGCGGATCGCCTGAAGATTGAAACCCGTGTGAAATGAATCCACCCATTTCTGGATGGCCGTATCTGCGTAGAACCACGAGCCATCCTCCCGCTGATGCCGCATGGAGTACTCCATGCTGGCGAGACTTGCAGCAGCCAACCGATCATCGTCACAGTAGCGCCCCAGGCGGGCGAGAATCGAAGCACCCAGCAGGTTCGCATTGTGTACCGTTTCCGTATCTACCGGCGTATAGCTGAAACAGAATGTCCCATCGAGTCTGGTTCTGTGGAGATCGTTAAGAATGAACTCCTTGATCGGGATCGCCATCTCCAGCGCACGTGGCTCACCTGTGAGCTCGTGGCAATCCAGCAAGGCATGACCGATTAAAGACGTGTTGACAATGGTCGGTGTCCCCTTCGGCCGCAGGTACGTCGAAGACTGCCAATCGAAATTGTAGCCCCAGCCATAGCCTGAGCAGCCCGTGCTTCGAAGTCGCCCGAGAAGATCGATCAGATAGCCGATCCTCTCCAGGTATCGTTTGTCTCGTTCGAGAGCATACAGTCGGGAATACCCCCAGAGAAACAGCCCGATCGCCTTGGCGTTGTGACCCGGATGGATTCCCAGCACGGGTCGGAGGTTCAAGGGGCATCGCCTCAGGAGCTGCGTCGCGGCCATGCGCATCGCTTTGCTGGGTGAACAGGCCCACCGCAGCAAGGATCCGTTCATCGCGTCATATGGATCGTACCCGCCATAGTCAGCCGATTCGATGTACGCGAGCATTTGTTCGACGCATTGGCGAAGTGTTTCCTGGACCATCTGCGTTTAGACCGAGACAACCTCTCGTATCTGAAGAGACTTAACCGTCGCAAACATGGTGCGCGTCACCCCAAAGATCTCCGCCGGGGCAATAATAGGCGGCCCCCCCTGCTTGATGCGCTCAATGAATGTCTGGACCATCCTTGCCTGACCTTTGTCCTGGGAAAAAGACTTCTCACGATACGGTTTGCCCACGGAGTAAATCTCCAGTTCTCTGAAGTCTCTAATGACGCCTGTGAGCCCGGCGCCGTAAACCTCAATATACTCCTTCCCCAACTCCTTCGAGCCGTTGGCAAAATAGCATATGCTGCCAACTGAGCCATTAGAAAACTCCAGGTTGATAACGGCCGTATCGTTCAAACCACCAGGGTCGGGCAAGGCCACGGCGTGCACACGCACGGGCAGCGCGCTACAGAGCCACGTGAGAAAATCCACAAAATGGCATACTTCACCAATGATTCGACCCCCTCCTCGTTGTCTGTCTTGAATCCAACTGTCATTCGGAACCGCGCCTGCATTGACTCGATAGATCATGGAAACGGCGAGTCCCCGCAGCCGTTTCTTCAGCTCTACCGCGTGCGGAGCATACCGACGATTGAAACCAACTATCAGGTGCTGACCTTCGGTTCTGCTGTAGACCTGCTCGATCTCCTCAAGTTCATCAGGAGTAAGACAGAGAGGCTTTTCAACAAACACGTTCTTTCTTGCCGAAAGTGCCTTCTTGACGTACTCCGCATGGCTGTCATGACGGGTCGCCACGAAGACCGTGTTGATGGCAGCGTTCTCAAAGATGTCCTTCGGCTCAGACGTACAAAAGCCAAACCCGAATTTGCGCGCCACTCGTTTGGATGTTGTTCCTGAATTGGTCATAACCCCAGCCAGTGAAACATCGCCGCAATGCCTCGGCAGATAAGGCAAGAGATTGCCCTGCGCATAGCTCCCGGCACCTACAAAAGCGATGCCGACCTTCGCCTCCGGTCTACTGGACCGGACATTCACGCTCTCCCGCACCAATGGCTTCTCCACATCATACTTCAAGACGACACCGAGAAACGGCTCACAACGACTAACGATCATATCGTATGCCTGCGGTGCCTGCTCCAGCATGAATTCATGAGTCGTCAGATACTCCAGGTTAATCCTGCCGCTGTGGAGAAGTTTCTGGAAGGCCTGCATGTTTCGTCTTTCCGTCCAGCGGATATAGGCCGGTGGGTAATCATGCCCTTCTTCCTCATACATCGGATCATAGCGGCCAGGACCATAAGAACAGGACATCCTCAGTTCGAGTTCTTTCCTGTACCAGTGCGGTTCTCTATTGAAACCTGTCGGGACAGCCCCCACCACAACAACACGGCCTTTCTTCCGCGCGATCTCTCCTGCAAAATTAACCGGGTCGAGACTGCTTGTCCCGGCTGTGATGATCACGGCGTCAACACCCAATCCACCTGTGAGGTCTCGAATCTGGTCCGAGTCACCGGGGCCCGTGCGAACCAAGGCCGAGTCACAGCAGTGCCTTTGAGCAAGTTCAACCGCCCAACTATCAATGTCAACACCAAACGTTGTCACCCCACTGACACGGAGCATGAGGCATGTGAGCTGACCGAGGAGACCAAGCCCGATCACTGCACAACTCTCCCCCAGCCGTAAATCCGCCTGGCGAATGCCCTGCAGAGCGATCGCACCAAGCGTGTTGTAGCTCGCCTGCTTCATATCCGCCTCTGGATAGAGCCCCACACAGAGATTCTCCGGCACGGACACAACTTCGGCATGGTTGGCATAGGCGCCTCCGGCGCACGCCACCCTGTCGCCAAGTGCGAAGCCCCGTACAGCGCCATCCATGCCAATGACCTCGCCCGAACTGCTACAGCCCATCGGAGAATAAGCATCCAGCTTCCTCGTAACCGCTCGATAGGTCTGTACTGGCCCCTGTTTCTTCAGCACGTCGAGAACCTGTTTGAGCTGCTGGGGTCGTTCTCGGGCCTTGCCGACCAGGTTCTTTCTGGCGGTCTTGGCCGTCGAACTCTCAGTGCCGGCACTAATAACGGAATAATGATTGCGAACAAGAAGCATCCCACGACCGATCTGCGGCCAAGGGACTTCTCGGACCCTGATTTGGCCCGATTTGAGTTGCTGTGTCAATTGTTCCATAGGGATAATCGTACAGACTGGGGCACTCTAACAAAACCGTTTGAGTCGTCACCAACAGATGAGCAAACACCCGATGATCACGAACGTTTCATGAATGTGTTACGCTTGCTATGCCGCATACATGAGTATCCTGAGGATGTCCCATGGATAATTGAAGGTTAGAGAAGTTACAGGTACTCCGGCCTGACCCTCTATACGCCCGCCGCCATCCACTGCGGCCGCGTCGAACACGTGCGTGAATCGCGTTAGGTGACCCTCGGCTTCGCACAGCGCCGGCATCTTCACCGCTTCGTACGAAAATCACTCCAGGTCCCCTTGTCGCGGCCGGCCGTTTCGATCAGTCTACCAACGAACGTGGAAAACCAAGCCATGATTCGAGCCCAGTCCAAAAAGAGCTGTCTGATGCGACTTGACAACTACCGGCTACGCTCGTTGTACCCATCCTCTCGGCCTGATCGGGAGATGGCTGCATAGAACCCATCAAGAAATCTATCCATCGTACAGAGATTCACATAGGCCTCTCTCGCTGCCTGTCCCATCACAGTGATCAAATCGGGGTTATCCATGAAGAGGCGCATCTTCTCAACGTAGTCCGCCGGCTCATTACAAAGGAACGAGTTCCTTTCGTTCAGGTAGTACGCTTCCGGGCCATGATCCACATTGAGAGTCAAGATGGGTTTCCCCCAATACAACGATTCGACAATACCAAGCCCCATCGCACCCGGGATCGAGAAGACATCACAGGCAGAGAAGACCTCCGCCATTGCGGTGCGATCATACAATGGGCCCAGATAGTACACGTTGCCGCGTCCCAACAGTCGCGTCCCCGCTTGGCCATCCAGCCCGGGACCAACAATCACAAGAGCCCATTCTGGATGAGTGTCGCCGAGTCTTTCGAAGCTGTCGAGCAACACATCCAACCTCTTTCGAGGCTGGATCCGCCCGCTGAACAGCACTATTCTCTGCTGCCTGATTCCCAGACTGCGCAGTATCTCCTCCTTGCTCCTCGCGATCAGCCTGTCCTTGCCCTGCATGTCCAGCGTGTTGTAGGCTACGCCTGCCTTCCTGCAATTCATCTTCCACAAAAACTTCTTTTCACTGGGTGTGTACAGGATCAGCCCGTCGAAGATCAAATGCAGAACGTTGCTTCCGAACAATTCAGTCACCGCGGTTCTCCTTGACAGGTTCAACCCGTGACCATAGTAAAAGGCCCTTCGGCCGGTTGCTCTGGCATAAAGAACAGACCCCACATAGAAGCAGAGTCCCGGTTCTCTCCTCATAAGCGTGGTGACCACCAGATTGATGCGGTGCTCTCGCAACACCTTCTGGTAATTGCGAAACGTCATGGGGCGGTCTATCATGGTAAAGTCTACTTCCTCCTCCTGACGGTCAATGCTCGTAGGCCAGACGCACAGATGGTAGCCCTTCCCCCGGAGGAAGTCAGATAGCATGCTCAATACTGGCACCTTGTAGAAGAGGACTCTCGGGTATAACAGCAGCAAATTCATTATCATAGCAGATTGGCTGACGCCCATGCACTCGCGACATCCTCCAACACGTGCCTGTGGGCCCCGTCTTGCACGGTCTCCAAATGCTTCTTCAGTGTGCTAAGATCAAATCGACGTTTCATTGGTCGACAAGGCACCCCCACACACACCGTATACGGCGGAAGATTGTGTGTCACTACGCTCCCGGCACCTACAACACACCCCTCAGAAATCTTTGCGCCCCGGAGGATGGTCACGTTCGCCCCTATCCAGACGTCATTCTCAATGATCACGCCGCCAATGGTCCTCTTCACACTGTTCTGGTACATCGTTACGCCAACAACGTCATACCGATGGTCATCGCATTCAATCACGAGATTAGGGCCGATCAGAACATCGCTTCCAATCTTGAGGTCGCGTGCAGATATGAGAAAGTTCCTCGCAATAAAGATATTGCTCCCGAGTTGCACTTCCTCTGGACGAGTGATGAGCCCCCCTCTTGACATCACAATATTGCGACCATGGCTCTTGAATCTCATGAAGTAGTAAGAGTATCTGACTCGCGTGAAGAGCCTACCCATATACGTTACCCACTATCATCATCCCACATACAACACGCCCCCAAGCCGTTCGTTCCTTACTCCGCAGACGTCGTACAACAGTCTGTCACGAGCTCTGGTTGATATCCAATGAGACCGAGGGCTCCGCGCAATACGCCACGGAGACTTCAGTCGTCTCCCCTCGCACGGCCCCAGCCGCTGTGACGATCACGAAAGACAGCAACAAACCGAACGGAGTAGTCGGCCACCAAGATGTGTTTTCAAACAGTCCCGAGAGACTGAAACCTATGTATGCCCAGAGCGCGAACTTGTAGTAGAGACTGCTCCGCGAGCCCACATAAAGCCTGTGGAAAACAGCCAGATACAACGAGGCGAAGAGTACCGCCCCAACAATCCCGAATTCATAAAAGACGGATGCGTAGAAGCAATGAGACGAGTAGCCCGTTGCTCGATCAACGCTGCTCGATTCCTGAAAGGTTTCTATGGAACTCTTCATGAAACCGTGCCCAAATGCGTACTCCCGCATTCCTTCTTCGAGCATGATTCGCATTCCCACGACCCTGCCACCGTCGCCCGTCTCCACAAACCGATGCCGGAGCTTCCCCATGTACCCTACACTGACTACAATGGCACCAACAGCAACGCACACCAGGATCGCGAGCAGACGACCCTTGGCCTGCCCGACGGACACCACGGCACCCACCAGAAACAGACACAACACCGCCATCCCACTACGAGACAGGGTCAGTAAGGTCAGAAGCAGGACCACGGCGCAAGAAAGCAGAAGCAGATCTGCGCGGAAGTCTTTGAGCGCGTAGCACCGGCAGAACAGGCCGACTAACAAAACAAGCAAGTTCCGTGGAAGCTCATTGATGCCGAATGGCCCACAGAGACGACCTGTGATCAAGCCCTCGTCCGGAAACAAGAAGACAAATAAAAGGACCGAACTGATATTGTAGAGGAGAAGCCAACCGAAACCAGGAAAAAGGTCTGAGAAGAACGTGTCACGGGCACCGCCACTGAAGTGCAGAAGGATAGCCCACCAAAGCCCACCGCTCACCACGAGAAGTGCTATATTTCTCGTATTATGGTACCATGCCAAGGTGCCGGCAGCATATAACAACACACACGCCATCAAAAAGGGGATGAGGAGACCACCGTGAGACCCCCGACTGCGTATTGATCGCACAAAGAGGAGAAACCCAAGCAACACAATTGCCGCGTTCCCCAAGAGTGCCATTCGGTCCGACCGAACAGACTTTACGAACTCGGCCAACCATAGGGAGAACCACAGAACACGATCTACGGCGGACTTCTCGCGGCCTCTGAGCTCCGTGAATACGTAGATCATCCAGATCGCAACTGCCAGGGCGAGTACGATAACCTCACCTCGTGGCGTGATCGAGGTCATTCTGTCCCCGATACTCTTAAACACACAGGCTCCCGAAGTCTACCCGAACACAAGCGTATAACACCTGTCCGCCATACGGTACTGCCTCAGACCGTTCAGTACGATAATGGCACAGTATGTCGCCACTGTCACGAGGATGACGCAACAGGAGTAACGGAGCCACTCTGGCATGCCTGACTGGCCACCCAACACAACCAACACCTTAACCAAAGCCATTTGAAACAGATATGCGAACAACGTATATCTTCCCACGATAGTGAGGTGACGAATGCCCCATCGCCACCGACCGAAGGAACCAAGAAATACGTAGAACCAGAGCAGCGTCTCAACGGACCGTAAAGGCAGTTCGGCAACGTTAGGCAGCCGGAACCCGTGCCTCGACCGAATCACAACGTCCACAGCCACAGGAACCAGCAAAAGCACCCAAGCCCTGCGAAGAAACCGATCATATCTGCGCAAACCTCCCCCGCTGGCGGCAATCCCTACCATCATTCCCAATGCACCGCAAGCTAAGAAAAGGGGAGTATCTCCACCCATGACAATCCCGAGAAATATGGCCGCCGTCAGAAGTACGTGGGCTATCAGGTAGCACCGCGCAATGAGTGCCGCCAAACACAGGAACTCTGTGATGTACACTAGTACCTCAAAAGCGAAATAGTCGCCCGAGATCCCCACAACACAGCGTTCCAAACACGATCGCCAGTTCGCTAGCACCACACTGATTTTGTCCCAACCGGGCCCCAACCCCGCCACATTCAGCGCCACGTTACATACCGTAAACAGGAAAGCCACTTTCACGGCTCGATTGAGCAGTCGTTTCACGACAGCCGCTCGGTTCTGCCTAACCC
The DNA here is from genome assembly GCA_040772485.1 of Sedimentisphaerales bacterium. GTDB lineage: Bacteria > Planctomycetota > Phycisphaerae > Sedimentisphaerales > Anaerobacaceae > Anaerobaca. The sequence continues at coordinate 165,955 of JAXGYC010000007.1, forward strand.
TTGGCCAGTAGTGGTACCCACACAGAAAACCGGTGATCTCCAGAAACGCCGAATGAACAAAAGGAATGGCGTTTGTCACCCGCTCTAACTCAGGACCGCGCTCCGCACTGGCATTGTGATAGATAATCATGACTACGACCAAGCATCCCTTGATCACATCCAGGTCCTGATTCCTGGGCTGATCGGAAATCGGTCGAAAGGCAAAAGACATCATCGAAAAAGCAACTCAGACTCAGAACCTATCCGAACCACCAGGAATAGCGAAGCATGACTAACGCAAAGGCAGAGTCAAAGAGAACCAGACAATCCTCCACTTTCTCTTTCCCCTACGCTTGAATGCAACGGAATGAAACTATACAGCCACGTCAACCCCATCGGCATACTGTTGGAAACACACTGCGACTGGCACTCTGCTTAGTCCGGCTCGAGGAATCGTGATCGGTTTGTGCCTCCATTCCGCAACCCACAGGTCACGACCCCATTCATGCATTCCCGGAATCAGCCATACCGCCGGCCCGCATACGAGACGATGACAGCACGCAACTCAGATGGCAACCGGTCGCTTAGAGGAACCGCACGACTGGCTGAATCCACGACAACGCGGTCTGGACGATCCTGAACGGGGTGAATCATCACCTCGCACGAGGCAAGAGGGAATCTGTCGATATGCTCGATATGCCATAGGAAGTTAGCCAAGGACCCAAAATAACGTGTGCGTGCGAAGCCCCGGCTACGAATCTTCAGATTAACGGCCCGGCGGTACAATCGCAACGACGCCGACGTCAGATCTCCACAGTTGACTGCCAGTCTTACATACGGGATGTTGTATGTTCCGGCCATATTGAGCACAATTGGCAATATAGGCCAGAGTTCATGAATGTGGTGATGGGAATCCATGTGCGTTATGGGTAACCCAGCAGCTCTAGCCTTATTGATTTGGGCCGCGAGTTCTCTCGCTATGGCGGTTCTTTCATCACGCTGTACGAAGAAGCGATTGGCCCGGGCACAAAACCGGCCCTGGCTGCTGCACAGACGTGTGCACCGCCTGATATCGGTAGTCAAGGGGACCCCTTCATCCAAGACGATATGCAGACCCACATGGTCCAAAAGCCTATGCTCTCGGGCGATTGCGCATGCCTCCTCAAAGGCAACTCCATTTGCCAATATCGACGTACTTGAACACAACGCATGTCGGAAGCAATACAGGATTGCCTCGTTGACTTCGTGACTCCTGCCAAAGTCATCGGCATTGACGATCAAAGTAGGGCCGTTCCTCACACTCATTGCACATCTGCCGGTTCGCTATCTCAGGACTACCCTATCACTTGCACGAACACAGGCTCGGTATCCGGTGCACTCTGCTCGAGCGCCTGTAATTTGGACACCCAATACACATTGCACACCGCATGGGAACACAGAAGACCGACGGCGGCACCCTGTGGTCCCAGCATTCGAGTTCCTGCAACACCCACAGTCAGAGTAGCTACAGCCCCCACAAAACGTCCGATGAACGTTAAATCGGTTCGTCTCACAGCCTCAAACGCGATGCTGAACGGAGCACCGAGAACGTACATGCCCGTAGCCAGAACACACGTTACCAGAATCCACCTCGTCCCACCATACCCAGGACCATACAGATGAACCATTGCCCAGTCGCCCCAAATCAGAGCGGCTGTGACGAGCATGACAATTGGCAGCGACAGCCCAGCCACCATAGTGAAAACCATGCTCCTGAGTCGTCGAGGATTGTCGGTAGCGACGCGTGCGGTTCTGGGACGCAGATAGCTGCTCAACCCCATGAACAGTGGGTTGAGCAGCAAAGCCAACTGGAGGCAAGCGCCGTAAACACCAACTTGGGTGGTTCCGTCGAACGCGGCGAGGGCGAAAGGATATGTAGACACCGCCACCACGTACGCAAGCGTGCGAGCTAGGAGCCATTTGCCAAGGTCCCAGTTAGAGACGCAATCCCGGCGAATCTGATTTGCCATGAAGCGGGGCTGTCTCCAGTAGAGAAGACTGACAATAACAGCCGGTATCCCTGAGCAACACGTAATGATCAGAAAGGCCCCCGATGCACTAAGAGTGCAGTTGTGCTGGGTCCATGAGAGAGCCCCAATCGTCAACACATTGGCCGCAAGACCCATGGCCAGGCAGGTCCAGACTCGAAGCTCAGCAAGCAGGACAAACCGGAGGAACTCTCGAATCATGAGCGCCAATGATGCTGCACAGAGCGCGAACACAATTCTGGCAAGAGCAACATTCTCACCCAAGGCACTGGTCACGCGCGAGCCAACCACGAAACCGATTAAGACAACAAAGCAGATAGATAGTTGGAGAACCACGTTGCTCCCAAGACACGCATTTCGCCCTTCCTTTCCGTAGCGGGGATACTGAACGGTGTACGGAACAGAGACAAGGCTCTCTTGAATTCCGATGATAAACCGAATTAGGGACAATCCCATGACGAATACACCGTACTCAGCCCGGGTACAGGATCGCGCAATCAAGACGCCGACAAGGAAACTGGCAATACTCGTGAAGCCTTGGTCCGCAATAACGATGCAGGCCTGAGCCATGTTCTTCCCGACAAGGCGGCGAGACATCATTCGAAAGACATCAGTACTGACGAGAGGCTTCATATATCACAGGATCACTGTCCATATCCCCTCAACGGATGCGGGTACTCGAATGGTTCATAGCTAGGCCTCGGCTCGACAAAATAATCGCGGCCAAGCTCAATAAATTCGAGCGATCTGTCGTATGACTGCACTTCAGGCACAGTGGACTTATCCCCATCAAGATTGTCCCATATCCAAAGATCATGCACCTGATCCAACCAAGGATAATCCCCCCTGAGTTCCTCAGGCGTACCGAACTCAAGCACCAGCCCAATGGGCATGCGGTAGCCCTCAACAACATTGGAGAAGATAACTCCGCTACCGCCACGTATAAGCATGCCTAGATCCCCCCCGCTGGTGGGATTCCTGATGACATTGTAATACACCTCAATGCAGCGCGTGCCACGTTCCGAACCATAGCCAGGGCCATGCGCATCTACAGCGCTTGAGATTACATTCTCTTCGACCAGATTGTGGCGAAACACATAATGCGCCCCGCGGTTTGCCGCAATGGCGTGACGAGAGCCCACAATAGTACAATCCTCAACATATGTTCCGTTTGCCGTGCCGAGTTCCAGCACGTTATCTTGCTGCTCCATTCCGTACACAGATACACCGTAGCCCACATTCCCTATCGCCGGTTTGTAGTTGTCGACGAACAGGCAGCGATCAACAACCCCACATGAATCCCCCGACACCTTGATGGCAGCATCGCCAAAGCCCTGGAAATAACAGGAGTCGATACGGAAATCGGTACAGTCCTCAATCCATATCCCCCTATCCCATCCCCGATCATCATCGGACGGCATCCCCAAGAGCGTCATACCACTGATTCGCGTAGACTTTGGCCGATGTGTGCCAATGACACGAAGAATTGGATCGCTTGAATTGTGCGAACGCATGCCATTCCGGTAAAGTATGGTCTTCCCGAGGCCCGCTCCTAAAACGTCGAGACCCTCTGGAATGTCTATGATTCCCGCCACTTCGTAACATCCCTCTGGAAGGTGAACAGAACCTTCTAATTCGGCCTCACAAATCATGTTCTGTATCACTAACGCGTCCTCAGGGATTGCGACCCGGACCCCGGCAAGGACACAATCCTGAAGGACCCGCGCAACGCTATCGGGCCTCTGCGGTGCCTGCGTCTCGTAGAGTTGTTCAATCTCTCGTGGGGTCAGTAACCTTCGGTAGATCATGATATCGTCTACGTAGCCATCCAGGGTCATTCCCTCCGGATATCCACCAATCCAGACAGGCATTTGACTTGTACCCAGTACACTATCGACGCTCTTCGTATGCACCAAAACGGCGTCGAGGTAGAGTCTCATCTTGTCGCGTCCGTATGCACCGACCAAGTGGTGCCACGTGTTCTGCCGCGGACATACTATGGAAGTGCTATGCCAGAGCCTGGCATCCTGTGAGTCGCTATCGAACAATAGGAATCTGAACGCTTGCTCGGATGACATGTCCAAGGCGTAGAGAACAGATGGATCATTCGTATCCTGCATGAGCTTGACAACTATCGTTGAACCGTCTGGGGGGATACAGTTCAACTTCACCCATGCTGAAAGCGTGATGTCAGGACCGGTATCCAGCGAAGGGACATGGGCGATCTCAACATAGTCATTGTCACCATCCAGACTGAGCACGTTTCCCTTTTCTGCTTCTTCTATGATTTGTGCGTCACCATGGAAGACCCCTTCGCTTGATCCAACCTCGTCTGCCAAATTGCCCTCGAACCTCCACCACGCCACATAGTCGCAGGGCGCGCCAATCGGCTGACCTGCCGTAATGTTCGCGTTGAACGCATGGATGGTGCTGGTTGTGCCGGCGAGGGCATCATACCGCGGCAGGCATATCGTGCCGAGGAAAGCATAGGTGAACACGTGAATCACACACCGAGTCTGCGAATTGCGGAGCATCTGTAAGACTCCAAACCTACCGAGAGAAGATCCGCAAACACGAAACGCCCGGATCGACTCAGAGCAGTATCTGAGAGGCGGCCCGAACCACCTGCCATGGTCAAGGCAGACTCCGTCCTCGTGGGTGTACAGCCCTTTCCCTGAGGACGAATGCTCATCGGACGCATGCGGCGAAACGGCCATTCTCAATGTACTGTCCAACCACGCTTCGCCCGCACGGGCTCGACGTCCCGTCTATGGTGTGCCGCTGGGCTGGCTCACAATGCGCGGATCGACGGACAATCGATTAATCAGTTGCCTCGCCGCCGCATATTCGGGGCGGAGGCGCAGACAGGTCTCCGCCTCGCGGATTGCTTCCGCCACAGCGCCAAGGTCCGCCAGCAGCCGCGCTCGATTGAAGCGCCAATCGACTCTGCCATAGTCTAAGTCGAGGGCCTGACGGTAGAAATCGACGGCCTCCGAAACGCTTCCGTCTCGCGCATAGATCCCCGCCAACCAGGCCAGCGCCCAGGCAGGAGGCTCCGATTCACGACACCTCTGTTCGAGCAGCGTCACGACCTTACGGCGGGTCTCCTCAACAGATGCTGTGCTCTGGCCCGTCGCCTCAAGGACACCGACCATGACGCTGAGGTGATGAATGTCTTCGCCGGCGATCTGAAGGGCGAGGTCCGGGCGACCGTACTGATCCGTCAGCAGCAGCGCCACCTCTCGAAACCGCTGCCGTTCCAATCGGACGGCCCTGTCGAGATGATCGAAGGCCACGTCCACCGCACCTTCCTCCAGGGCCAAGGCTCCGGCGACAAGACGTGTGGTGGCGTCGCACGGCGCCAATTCAACACCTTCGCGTATGTGACGCGTGCCTTCGTCGATCCGGCCCAGCACAGAGCGTTCCAACTGACCAAGAAAACACCACGTCGCGCCGAACGTCGGACACGACCCGCGGGCGCGGTTCAACTCCTCCGCAATCCGCTCGGCAAACTCCAACGCCTCCACCGGAAGTACGAGCAGGCCGGTGTTGGGATCGGTCGTACGGCTAATCGCGTGCCATCGGTACACATTCAACCAGTGTCGATATGTGACGTTGTCCGGCTGGCGATCCACCGCCTTACCGGCCTGCCCCAGCAGGTGGACGTACTCTTCATCCGTGCCCTGCCAGCCGTTCTCCATCAGCCCGCGCTCGGCCGCCAGCACCTGTTTCCAATGCGCCTCGGCGACACGAGCACTGTTGGCGCCGAGCAGGCCCCAGACCCACACGATGCAGACAACCACCAATCCTACCGTCCAGAACGGCCGGGAATGCGCGGTAACGCAGACCGCCTCATGCGATTCGTCGGCCTGCCCCTTCCCAAGACGCGACAGGCGGATCAGGAGGGCACAGAACACCGCCGTCAGGACGGCATTGGCCGGCAGGTGCTGCCCGAAATCGCTCAAGCTGTGCACCAGAATGGCCACCAGTCCGAATCCGAGGCCATAGGCCACCGAACAGATCGGAACGTGGCTGCCCTTGATTGCGCGAACGTAATGAATCCCGATGAGCACCGCGAAGGTCAACAGTGCCGCCAGACCGAGGACGCCCATCTCTTCCGCCGCCTGGGCATACTCATTCTCAGCGTGAGACGCCAATGCCGGCACGGAGGACCGGTCGAACTCCGGGTAGACCACTTCGTGGGTCCCCAAGCCTGTGCCAAAGATGGGGAATCGCGCCCATGCCACGGCAATGTCACGGAGAATCTGGCTTCGACCGCTCTCGGCATCGGACAGATCGCGCAACGTCGCCAGCCGGTCATAAACGGCATCGAAGCCGATGTACAGAACACAGACGAACGCGCCCAGGGCCAGCAAGAGGATGATCCACCCGGCACCCCGCATCGGCTTTCGCAGGCTCAGAAGCAAGGTGGTAAAGGTGCCGGCCATGAGCATACTGATCACACCACCTCGGCTCATGGCGAGAAACACGGTGCCGGCCCCGACCGCGATGATGGCCAGCAGCACCCAAAGGGGCCGTGCCTGGGGCGAGCCAAGGAACTCGGCGACCGCCTCGAGCGTCACCCGGCGGCCTTCGAACCCATGGCAAATCTTCGTGAGCCAGGCCGCCAAAGCGGCCCCGATGGACAGATTCATGAACTGCGCGAAGTGGCTGTGGTTGACGAACGGCCCGGAGTGAGCCACGCCGTGCGGACTTTCCACAAACCAGTAGATCTTGTTATTTCCAAAAAGATTCTGCGCCACGGCCAGCACCGCAATGCCCGCGCCGATTCCGGCGATCGTGACCAGCAGTCGCACAATCTGCTCAGGGCGTCGGTAGACATTCACGACGACGGCGAACACCGCCGCTGCCGCCAGGGCAAGTCGCAGCCCATGACAAGTTGCGTGAGGGTAAAAGCTGAGGGTCATCTGGGAAAGGCTCTCGCCGGCATTGGGCAGATCACCCAGCAGTGCCACCTTGCGCGCCGCTGTGTTCGGCGAGATCCACTGAACCACACCCGTCGGCAGCGGAATCAGTTGCACCAGGACCACCAGGATAAATACGGCGACAGGGACATACGCCCACGTCCAGATCGTGCTGCTGGTCCTGGCGACGACGGGCTTCAGGAAAAAGCACACCGAAATCATGCTGACCAAGGCGATCACGATCATCTCGCTCCACGCTTCCACCACGCCAAACGCCAAAGGCATGAAGATCAGCAGCGCAGTCAGCAGCCACTCCACGGCGCGATCAAGCCGTTCGCTTCGCTCCTGCAACATCGTGGCCATTTTGCCGACAGACATGGTCAACACTCCGCCGTAAGGCTGTCAGAACAGGGCCTCATCTCATTGGCCTCCTTCAGAAACCATGGCCGGTCGCGGTCTCTTGACGTCGGACTGAATCTCTCGTGTCTTCGCCGCCTTGGCTCCGCTCCGACCCGAGCCGTTCGAGCCACCATAACTGCCATAGTAGCCATAGCGGTCTCCACTCTTGGCCACATCGTTGACCACCGTTCCCAACAGATGCGCATCGACCCTGTGCAAGCTATCGATCGCCCGCTGACCGGCCTTCCTGGTCGATTTGCCGGCTCGCAACACAAGGATCGTCACGTCGCAAAGCGCCCCGAGGATTTGCGCGTCGGCCACGACAGTCACGGGCGGCGCATCAATGATGACGCGGTCGTACACCTCGGTCAGTTGTTTCAGGAGCACGGTGAATCGCTGGCTATTGAGAATCTCCGATGGATTTGGAGTCCGGAACCCGCACGGAAGCAGGTTGAGCCCCGCCACGCCCGTCGCTTGAATGGCCTCCGTGAGCTTCCTCTGCCCCAGGAGCACGGCCCCCAAGCCGCCGTGATCGGGGTCCGTCTCAAAGATGACATGCTGCATCGGTTTTCTGAAGTCGGCGTCCAGGAGAATGATCTTCTGTCCCGCCTGCGCCATAGCGATGGCGAGATTGCTCACCAAGGTGGATTTGCCGTCGCCGGCGTCCGGCGATGTGATGAGCATGGTCTTGGTTCCCGTGGGGACGCCGAAGAAGATCGCCGTGCGGATCGTGCGAAACGCCTCGGCCTCGGGGACATCGGGCTGCAACTGAATCTTCCGACCGCGTGCGGGGACCGTCTCCTTCCGGGACATGGCGGGAACCACTCCCAGGACGGGCAACCGGAGCACAGAGGATATCTCCTCGCCCGACCGCAACGTTTGATCCATCAGATCGCGCAGGACGGCCAGCCCCCCTCCCGCCAGAAGACCCAACACCAGGGCAATCGCCATGACCTTGCTTCTCTGAGGATCTGACGGGAGTTCGGAGATCGACGCCGGCTCCATGATCTGCATTCGGAGCCGACCGACATCCTCTCCCGCAATGGTCCGGATATCCCTGATCTGCTGTTCCTTCCCTTGGCAGTAGGCCGTCAACTCCGCAACTTCCGTGTCAAGGCGACGGTACCTGCTGAGCTCCCTGTTCAACTGCAAGACCTTCTGGCCCTGTTCCTGATAAAGACTGGTGAGGTCCTCTTCGCGCTTCTTGGCCTCCACATACCGTTGCTCGGCCTCATTCAGCACGATGCGGACGAATCGCTCGTTCAACGTGTCGATGGCCGTCCTGATCCGCTCGATCTGAGCCTCGAGCAACGCGATTCGAGGGTGGTCCGCCGTGAGGTCGACGCGGAGTGATGCCAGCTCCCATTCCGCATTTCGCAATTGGGACCCCAACTGCACAATTTCGTTTCCCGTGCCACCGTACGCGACAGCAGTGCTCCCGGGCGACGCATACTGTCGGAGAGTCTCGGGATCGTCGGCAAACGTGCGTACGCTGTCGAGGAACAACTCCGCATCATTGGCGAGACGCTGGGCCTGTGTGAGTTCCGACTGCAATGTCAGATAGAGCTGCACCACACCACTGCCCTGATCTGAACCCAGCGCCAGCGGCATCGAGGTGCTTTGGAACTGCTCAAATTCATCGCGTTTCTCCTCCAGTTCCTTCGTGGCCCGCGCCATCTCCTCCTGAAGGATCTTCAGCCCCTGCGAAGAGTCCTCCCGCTGGTTGTCCGAGCGAGAGGCCATATAGACCTCGACGACCTTGTTGACGATCTGCGGCACCTCGGTGGCATAGGGTGAGCTGAACGAGATGCTGATGATCTCATCTCTTCTACCGACCTCCACCTGCACGTTGTGTCGCAGATAGGCCATACGGATCGGAACGTCGGCAAACGTTTGCAGTCGCTGCATCTCGGGCAGCTCGAGCACCGTGCCAAGAATCGGCTGAGACACGAGCAACCCCGCCTGTGTGTAGAGATAGCGGTCCGTTCGCGGGACCCGTTCGGGCTCGTACGACGAGACGATGGGGATACCGCTGTAGTCGAGAACCAACTTCGCCGTGCTCGTGTAGATCGGTGTGGCTGTCTGGATGTATACGAAGCCGGCTGCCAGAGACAGCACGAGACAGACGAGCATGATCCAGCGGCCTCGCCATATCACCTTGGCAAGGCTCTCGGAGGCGTTGGCAACTGCGGGCGGCGCCATGGGGAGTAGACCTCCGGCAGAACGGCCTGCAATCCAGCGGTCCGGCCTGCTGGGCACCGGACGCACCAAGGGGTTGTTCTCGCTGTTTGGATGCAGCATTACTCTTCCCCCCAGAGTTGCTCGGGACGCAAATATACGCCCATGTTCAATCTGAAGTATCGATCCAGGAAGGTATTGGCACGCGTCCGAGGCGTGTTTTCTACGGACACAACGTCGCCTGGCTTGACCGCCAGTGCGAGCGATGGGGTCAGCTCCTCCTGGTTGCGAGGATCGACCAGTTGGAAGGTGGCGCTGGCAGTGGTCCCGTCGGCTTTCAGTCGGTAGAGCGTCACATAACGAGGGTCGGCCACGGTATCCAATCCGCCTGCAAAAGCCAACACCTCGGCCAAATTGAATTGGGCATCGACCGGATATGGGAAGTTCCCAGGCGTGCGGACCAGCCCGAGAACGGAAACGTATTGGACCGGGAGCCGTTCCACGGTCACAGAATCCGCTTCGTTCAGGGCGACGTCCACGAAAGGAATGTTCAGTCCTTTGACCGGCAGGACGATGGTCCCGCCGGCAGGCTTCGGCGTTGCCGCCACAGCCGGACCGGCGAACGTTCTCCAAGCCGGTGGGACCTCGTATCCGCCTCCTTCTCCCTTCTCGTGCGAGGGATCGTCCATGGAGACCATGAAGTCACCCCCGTTGGTACGCTGCCAGTCGGAATGCGGCGCGTGCGTCACCAGATGTGTCGCTGTTTCGCCGGCGCCGACCTCGAGCGTATGCGCCAGTTGCAGGAGCTTCTGATTCAGCAACCCTGCCGGCAATCGCTCGAACCTCGCTGTGGCCGCCTGCAGAACGGCTTGCTTCTGCGGCCCGTTCCCAATGTCAAGCCATTGGCGAGCCAGTCGTTCTCCGCTCCGTTCGATGACGATCCAACCGGTTGTTCGAAGCGGACCTTCCGGCCTGAACCACATCCTGATCGGCGAAGACGAGCCCGGGAACCTGTCGCCCGTCAAGACAGCCTGGTGGACGAAAGCATCCGCCCCCGCGCTTTCCTGCCTCCGTTCGACGTCGAAGAGGATCGGGCGATCCGGCGCGGAGGACTTGACGGACTGCTCGAACGAATCGTGGCTGTGGGCGATACGAATCACCGCCGCTCCCTGCTCCACGATGCCGCCTGCCTCGAGAATCAACGCCGACAAAGACATCTGATCGTGTCGCAGGTTATACGGACCCGGCCTCGCGACGCCTCCGAGGATCTGAACACGCTGTGTTTTGTACTCCAGGACTTCCGCATAGACCGACGGCTTGGTCTTGACGAACTGCGGATAGTAGACGTCGACCACGGCGGTCTCAACCTCGGCCAGGGATCTTCCGACAACCGAGATCTGGTGCCCCTGCGGCAGCGTAATCAAACCCGCATCACTGACCCGGCATCGGCGCGTCACCTCCCCGGGTGCTGCCGTAGCCGCCTGCGACGCATCTGGAAACACGCTCAACGGCATCGTCAACTGGAGAACATCGCCAATGGCCACCCGATAGGGGCCGACCGGGATTCTCGCTCGAATGATTCGGTCCATGTCCACCGAAGGCCCCTCGGGACCGGCTGTCTCAAAATCAACCAGTCGTTCCGCAGAGGGCAAGCGGATACGGTCTCCGCAACCGAGCAGACAATGCGCCAGTCCAACCAAGACGGCCGATTGCGCAATGATTATCGCACGGTTTCTCGCGCTTCTCATTAGACGAACCTCCACTCCTCCTGTACACCTTGGCTGTCCTGGCCCCGGAACCGGACCGCCCACTGACCAGTGGACAGAGTCGAATCCCGATGTGCCGCTATACCGAGATGTACATGCACCGATGCCGGATGCGGCGCCTCGGGGAGACAACAACACACCACTAGCACCTTCGCCACGACAGAACGCACGAACCAAACTGCCGTAACGAAGACACCTCGGTCATTGCGCCCCCAAGGGACGTTCTCCTGGCCGACTCCAGCAGTACACCACTGCTTTTCGTGTTGACGGTGCTACAGGCATTAGCACCGCGCGATGCATTCACTCAACGAAGTTCTCTGGCAGCAAAAATCGGTTCTATGGCTACATTTGGCCCCGTCCGAAGGGCAGGCATACCCGAACGGCAAGACTGCCCGATGACTTGGGCAGACCCTCCATGCGCTGCCCGCCAGAGGGCATATACCTGTTCCCCCACCGTCTGCGGTGGGACAGGTCCGTTGAGCAGGTTCGCGACAGGGTCTTGAGGCGACCTTCGGGTCGCCTCTGACCCCAGTTCACCAACGATCACCAGACCGGCTGAAACGCACTTCGCAACGCCGGCCGGAACGGAATCCGGATGGCCTGCCGCGTCAGCTTCAGTTCGGCAGGGACAACCGGATTTCCCGCAGTCAACACGACCGTTTGCAGGGCAAACGGGTCAAACAAGGTTGCCTGTTTGCCCGATGATGCATCACCCGCCTTCGGCGCCGCCAGGATTGCCGGCGTCAGAAGACTCGCTACGATGCCGATGAGCAGCATGAGCAACAATACCTTCCTCTTCTTTTTCTCGGTCATATATGACCTCCTTTCCTGTATTTATGGAAACCACCAGCATCAATATCCGCGCGCTCTGTCGTGTTGAAAACCTTCCGGTCACAACAACCGTCGGAAAACCGAACGCCCGGGTAACACCCTTTCCATCTAATACTCCCTGTCAACGTTCGGGTCTGTCCACATCGCCAGACAGGCCAAGGCTCGCAGTACACCAGCCGCCTGCGAGTAATACGCTTCACCGCCCAGAGTCAGGTGTTGCCGCACCGTTCCATCAAGACCGACAGTCGCAATGAGCGCGTCCTGGACTTGGCGGATCGCCAACGCGACTTCCGGATCGTCGTCCAGGCTGGCGGCAGCCGTCAGTCCCAAGACGCTGGACACCAGTTCCTCGGTATATCCCCCAGGCGGCCCACCGAAACCGGCCGTGCCGTGGTCGAACCGCCAGTAGAAGCTGCCGGTGAGTTCTCCGTCCTGTATCATGTGGGCCAGCAACAAATCCGGTAGATCACCCAACGTCCTTGCATGCCAATACGAGGTCTCTTCCAGATTTCGATCGAGTGGGCAGTCCCCCAGCGTTCCCGTGCTGGCCAGCGCCCAGGTAGCCATCCCCAAGGCCATCACCGGGGCCTCCGCGCAATCGTCCTCCACCCTCACCAGGCTGTCGATCAAAACCTGTCGCCACAGCTTGCGGTCCTCTGCATCCACGTAGAACGCGGCAACGGTATGGTGGGCCAGATAAAACACGGCTACCGACGGATCGGCCTGTTCGAACTGCGAGATGTAGGCCTGTGCACCTCTCAGAGAGACGGTCTCGTAGAAATCCTCCAGCACAAGACGCCACATATCCGACGAGCTATCCTCCGACATCTGGCTCAGGCACATCAGGGCATAGGCCTCATCGCCGTAATAGTTGCCCCCCGCCCGGCGGAGGATGAAGTTGCCTGCGATGACAGCGGCCACTCTGGCGTCTTCGTCCGATGTCACTGCAAACGCGTCGGCGAGACCCGCGACAACGGTACCGGTATATTCTTCTTCACCGGGCCACGCACCTTCCAGCGGTCCGCTGGCCAACTGCTCGAGCACGAGGCGACCTGTCACCGCCCTGACGACATCCAGCCTTTCCGCGTCGTCCGCCGCCTGTTGCGGTCGAGCCGACGCAATCGCGAGCATAGAGAACAGCATTGTCACAAGTGTTCTTGTCATCTGATCTTCTGTACACACTCCAACAATCCCTGCTTGCCGTCGTCCGGCGTTTGTCGCCGACGGCGACGAACGCACCTCAAGGCCGCGATCCACAAGGCACGCCTATTCCGCTTCCATCACAACATCCGCAGCCACGTCATCCGCAGCATCACGGCCCAAATACTCCTCGATGCTCCACAAAACCTGTAACATCTCGCCGGCAAACGTGTTATAGGCATCGCCCTGACGCGTCAGGTGCTGGTAGACGTAGCCGTCCTCGTCGATTCCCTCCAACAATGCCGTCTGAGCCGCAATGACCGCCTCGTCAGCCCCGTCGGTCTCCTCGGACGCCACGGCAACCAAACCGAGAGCTCCAAAGACGGTGTCCTCGGTGTACCCGGCCGTCACGCCGCCGGTCCCACCGTCGGTATGATCGAGACGCCAGTAGAAGCTGCCGGCAAAGGGTTCGCCTTCGGGAACCTGATGGCTGGCCAGCATCGCCGGCAGATCTCCAACCGTCAGCCCCTCCCAGCAGGGGTTTGCCGGCAATTCGTAGGAGGTAATGGGACTGTCCGCCGGTGTATCCGTTACCGCCAGCGCCCATGTCGCGACGCCGACAGCCATGACAGGAAAGCTGGCATTGTCGTCGACTCGGGACAGATGGCTGAGCAACGCCCGACGGTACACCTCCATATCCTGATCCTGCACGTAATCGGCCCCAACCAGGTGATGCGCAAGATAAAAGACCGCCGTGGAAGGCTCCAAACCATCGAAGGCCCGGAGGTACTCTTCCGTAGAGCTCTCATTGTGGTGCTTTCGAGGACTCAGATAGAAGTCCACCAGGGCATTTTGCCAGACGTTATGGTTGGGATCATCGGAGATTTCGCTCAACCGAACGAGCGCATAGGCCTCATCGCCCAACAGATTGCCCTGTGCAACGGCGGTGTCCAGTATCCACACTCCTGCAAGATCGGCGCAAGCCCGGTATGCCGGGTCCTCAGTCCACTCATAGGCACAGGCCAGCCCGCTCGCGATCGGCCCTAAGAAAGCCCCTTCGAGCGACCACAATCCGCTGTCGGGACCCTCTTTGATCTGACTCTGATCGAGACGTGTGGCGATAAGACCAACCGCTTCTTCCGGGGTCAGCGCAAATGCCGCACCCGGACCCAACATCACGAGCATCGCGACCACAAAAGAGCCAACCACCCTTTCGCTGAACAACATCAGATCCTCCTTTCTTGCCCTCCTCACGGAAGGGCTCTCCGAACGGTTTCTCAACGAGATACCATTCGAAGCCCTCAACTCAAGTCAACGACGGACTGTCTTCCGTCAATTCAAAAAGTCCGCAATTTCTATGGCATCTCCCACCATTTCATCACTCCTGGGACAACCAATCACCACACCATAGCCCGGAATCCCTTGGCAGGGCGGAGCGAAATCGCCGTAGAGATGGCCTGCTCGTTCTGGCGGGGGGGTGGTCAGGGGAGCAAAAGGGTCAAGGCCAACGAAGTGGGCATTCAGGAGGATTCGGGGCTCAAGCTGCTCAAGGGCTAAAGGTGTCTCAGGGCGCAAATTCCACGTCGCCCCATCCATCGCCCCCTTCAGACCCGATGATACAGTTCCCACTCGTAACCCCTGCCGTAATCGGCTAAGCTTCCGAAAGACCCGCAGACAGCTCAGCATGCTTATCATAGCATGTACCCGCCACCCGAATCAATACGTATCTATACGTATTTATCGGACCCATTCTCCCCACGCGTGGGGAGAATACAAAAGGAGCCGGAAACACACATCACAGCAAGAATGTCGTCTCCCGGTAACTGTCCCACCGATTGTGCGAGTTTATGAAAAGCCCCACCGGTTGTGGTTATCGCGCAATCGGCCTACGAGGCATGGGGGCGAAAATGGCCAACCACTCTCGATAGGATAGGTACGTCTCCCACAATGTCATCACTCATGGTGACAACAAAGTCATGCACACCACATCCGGAATGTCTCAACAAGGCAATGCGCAAAGCACCGGCGCACGCACAACGACACGGGGATGATTCGCTCCTGGAAATGTCTGCGAAGAGGCCGCTCGATTCACGGCTTGCACGAGTGCGGAAAACCGAACCGCCTTTCGTTGGCCGTTACGCACCCTCTGAACCGCCATGGCCTCCCTTGCCATTCCCACTTGCATTCCTCCGTGACTGGGTCTCCATCTTCGATCTCAACAGCCTTTTCGATCGGAGGCCCGATGATCGCCGCGGCACACCGACCGTCCTCAGTCGAGTCTTGCGGACGCTCATAATTCCTGAGGCGATTGGCATCATAGCGTACGCCTGTTCGCTGTCTATTGTGGAAAGTACGTAATTTGCGTTGGTACTTTCGCGGCCCCTGTTGCGCAGAAGTGCCGCCTGTAGATGCCGAGTCCTGACATCTACTTTCGTGTGATCTCTCCGTTCCGCTGGCAGGACGGCCTCCATCCGATCTGAGAGACAGGCGCACGGGTCTTCGGTACCCTCTGATGTTGCCCGGATAGGAAAGGGATACAAACAGAAAGGCCTGAGCCGAACCACGGTTGCATGGTCCCGCTCAGACCTGTGAGGCTGCACGGAGGTCTCTGTCGCCTGAAGAGTTATCCGATTCTTGTCGCGGCAATGGGGTTGTGCGGGCAATCAGGATAGGCGTAACGATCGCTGCGCCGCCCGGCCGCAACTCGGGATTCCTCGCGAAACAGGGGCTGACAATCCTTCGCGATCCGTCGCAGTTCCAGCATTTCGGCTTCGGCAACGGGGCGAACGGAACGGCCCGCTTCCACGGCCTTGTCCAGCAGATCGAGCCACGAAGGCGGGATCGCCGCAACGACGCCAGGCAGTGAAAGGGTGAAATGCACCGCCAGGTCCGTCTCCTTCTGCTCCTCCGTCGTGCGATACCACCATCTCCTCGTTCGCTCGACGCCCTGCGGCCACGATCCTTTGGACAGCGCCTTGATGGCGATGACGGCCGCCCCTTTTTCGCCGGCCAGCTCGATCACCTGTTTGCCGAAGCCCGAATCGAAGTAGTCCACGAAGCTCAGAGGAAACATCACCGAGTCGAATGCGAAGCCGTTCAAAGCCGCCACGGCGCCGGCTGTCGTGTGAGCCGAGAAGCCGAAGTGGCGAATCTTGCCTTCTTCTTTGGCCTTGAGGAACGTTTCGAGGGCTCCGTTCGGCCCCAGGGCCTGCTTGACCTCGTCTTCCGTGAAGATGGCGTGCATCTGGTACAGGTCGAAGTGGTCCGTCTTGAGCCTCTTGAGCGAGCGTTCCAGTTCCAGGCGTGCGCCGTCTTTGTCCCGCATCTTGGTCTTGCAGGCCAGGAAGATGCGGCTGCGATCGATGCCCTGCAAGCCGATCCCCATCTTGATCTCGGCGTCGCCGTCTTTTCCATAGGCCGGAGCGACGTCGAAGTAGTTCACGCCCTGATCGAAGGCCTTGTGCAATCCGGCTGTGCCCTGGGCCTGATCGTAGTTGGCCAGGGCCAGGCCGGGGAATCCCACCACCGAAACCCTTGCGCCCGTTCTGCCCAGCACCCTTCGAGGCACGCCGAGAGAATCCTGTGCCAGGTCGGCTCCCCGAGCCTGCGAAAGCGGGCCGCCGCCCAATGCGTAGCTGCCGGCGACGGTCCCGACGGCCTTGAGAAATGTGCGTCTTTCCATGGTGTATCCCCCTTGTCAGAGTCGATCCGGATTTGCGGCACGCGATCACATCGACATCGCTGGGGAGCCTTCGTCAGAAGCCCCGGCCATGACGCGGACGATTCTACCATGAACGCGGCAGTTCAACAATGCAGGAGTTCATAGGACAGGAATGGCTTATGCCACCTTGCCACACGCGGCACATTCGAGTGCGATCGAGGCCAGGTGTTCGGTCACCCGGCCCCGGACCCACACGGGACCGCCGTAGGAGCAAATGCTTCGATACAGCCCGATCTGGTCGGGGAAGAAACTGACCTCGGCCAGACCGGTGGAATCCTCCAGGGTGACAAACCCCATCACCCGGCCGTCGCTGGTCCTGGCGCGCCGTGCGGTCGCCACGAAACCGGCCACTGTCGTTCTCTTTCCAACGAGGCGCTGCAATTGGACCGCTGGCACGTATCCGGCCGGCAGCAATATCGCCGGGTGCACGCCAAAGGAAATACCCGTGACGTCCAGCTCCGCCTTCAGTTTTGCAATCCGGTCATAGTCCGGCAAACGCTCTGCACGATGGTCCCGATAGATATCGAATAGCATCGGCTGGTCCGGCTTGGGCAGGGCCAGATGCAATCGATTGAGCATCGCCGGACGCGTGGATCCCAGGCCGTCGCAGGCGCCGACGTGAATCAGATTCTGCAACTGCGGCTTGCGAAACGCCACGCGCTGCCTCAGGTCGTCGAGGTGCTCGAACGCGCGAATCTGCCGCTGGCGAACGATCTCGTTCGCGGTGCTGTGGTTCAGTCCCTTGACGATATTGAACCCGGCTCGAATCGCCCTGCCCTGCACGCTCCATTCAATCTCGCTGTGATTAACGTGGACAGGCAGGATCGGAATGCCCCGCCTTCTGGCATCCCAGACGTAGACCCGCAACGGGTACATCCCGTGGTGGTTGTTGAAAAGGGAGCAATAGAACTGAGCCGGGTAATGGGCCTTGAGATACGCGGTTTCCCACGCGATGTTGGCATAGACCGTCGCATGGGCCTTGCAGTAGGAATACGCCGCAAAACGCAGAATCTCATCCCAGATCGCCTCAGCGCTCCGGCGGTCGATCCCCGCCCGGTCTGCCTTCGACCGAACGAAATCGACGTACTGCGCCTGCAAACGGGCGGGGGAAACCTTTTTGGAGACCTCGGAGCGAAACCGATCCGCGTCGGCGACCGTATAGCCGGCCACCTCGACTGCGATCCGCATGACGTCCTCCTGATAAAGCATCACGCCATAGGTGTCGCCCAGCAACTGTTCGAGTTTCGGATGGAGGTATGCAAAGGGCTTTCCGTGGACGTGCCTCTCGATGAACGCCGCCTTCATTCCGCCGGAAGCCGGTCCCGGCCGAATCAGGGACAGGGCAATCGCCAGGTCTTTCCTGCTCCTGACCTTCAGGCCGCGAAGCAACTGCCTCATGCCGGGCGATTCACTTTGAAACACGCCCAGGCTGTCGCCGGCGCTGAGCATCTGCGCGGTCTTCTCGTCATTCGGATCGAAGTCCAAATCGCGTTTGTTGCCGTGGCCACGATCGATGATTTGAATTGCGCCGTTAACCGTGGACAAGGCCCGGTTGCCCAAAAGGTCGATCTTGACCAAACCGACAGCTTCGGCGGCGTCTTTGTCATACTGCGTAATGACGACCCCTTTGGCGGCCCGTTCCAGCGGAGCGATATGGCTTACCGGGGAAGGAGTCACGACGATCCCGCCGCAATGAACACCCAGATGACGAGGGATGCCGACCAGGCTCTTCGCCAGCCGGTAAACAGCGGAGGTCTCTTTGATCTTTCCGCCTCGGGTCAACTGGTTGATCTGGACGGGCGCCAGTCCCAGGGCTCTGCCGGCGTCGCGGATCGCGCTGCGAAGCCGGTATCGATTGACATTGCAGACCATCGCGACATTTTCGAAGCCCCAACGCTCGTAACAGAACCGGATGACCTCGTCCCGTCTGCGCCAGCACAGATCGATGTCGATATCGGGACAATCCGTCCGCCCGGGATTCATGAAACGCTCGAAGTACAGACGGTTTTCGACCGGACAGACCCGCGTGAAACCCAGCACATAAGAGATCAAAGCCCCGGCGGCCGAGCCCCGCACCTCGACCGGAATCCGGTTCTGCCGGGCGAAACTGACGATCTCGTGGACCACGAGGAAGTAATCACTGAACCCGTTCTGCCGGACCGTCGTCAGTTCGTATTCCAGGCGCCGAAGGACTTCCTCGCTCACAGGGTTATACTTCTTCGCCAGCCCTCGATGGCACAGTCTGGCCAATTCCCTGTCGGCGTTCATCCCTGCGGCCAGCCGGACCTTGGGCAGAATCGGTTTGCCCGTCAGCAACCGGAAATCGCATCGCGGGACCATTTCGTCGGCATGGAGAAGGGCTCTCGGGACCTTGTGGAACTTTCGTTCCACTTCTTTAGCCGGAATCATCGCGTCCAGACCGCATGGATCGGGTGGGCCGGCCCCTGCCCCGCTCATCGTGCGGATTCTATTCAAGACTTTGAGAATCTCGACATCGCCCTCTTGTAGCCAGTTGGCATGTCGCCAGGCCACAGACTCGAACCCGGCCGCGTACGCACGCGCCGCCTCCTCCGCATCGCCGCAGCCGACGAACAAATACCCTTTGCTCAAGACCTGTCTCAATTCGCTCAAGAGTTCCGGCATGTTGCACAGACAGATCACCCCCCTGCAATCGATTTTCAACTGCTCGACGAGATCGAAACAGGGATCGAGATTCCTGGCGGTGATGATTCGGCAAAGATTCTCGTACCCGTGGCGATTCTCCGCCAGCAGGATTGCACGCTGGGTCTCGGTCAGAATCTCGACGCCGAGGATCGGCCGAACGCCGGCGACCTCCGTTGCCTTCCAGAGATCGACCGCGCCCGAGAGCGAATTGACGTCGGCCACGGCCACCGCCCCATAGCCGCACTCGGCGGCCCTGGCGACCCATCGCTCAACCGAAACGGCCCCCCTCAAAAGGCTGTAGAAACTCCGGCATGTCAGCGCCGCGATGCGCATACCTTCCCCGCCCATACCAACGACACTGTACAGAAATGGTTATCGACCGATGGCGATCCTGGCCAGATTCGGATATGTCTTGAGAAGCCCCTCTGGAATCGGCTGCTTCTTCCCGGTGACGAGGGCCTTCAGTTCGAGAGCATTGGCCAGTTCGGCCCCTCGGTAATGATTGTTGGCGATTACGGTCAGCGACTCGAAGGCCTTGCCCAGCTCGTCGAGCCGCTGCTTGATCCCGGCTAATTCGCGCTCGTTGTAGTAATAGTTGTAGACCTCATCCCGTCCGGCCTTGCTGAACCACTTCTCGGCGTTCCTGCCGTGCATGCGAAAATAGCCCGACCGGCCGACCGTGCAATGCTGCAACTTGAACGACTGCTTCGACGTCGGGTAATCCAGATTGCACACCGTCACGCCGAGCCGCTGGAGAAAGTCCAGCGCCCCTTGGCTCTCCCACGACACGTGCCGCAACTCCACCACCAGGCTGAACGTCTCCTGGAAATGGCTGACGATGTCCGCCAGGTGCCGCCTGGCAGGCTCGCCGTCGGAAAAATCGTACCGGAACTGAACGAGAAGATGCCTCAGTTTCCTCGCCTCCAGGAACGGCTCAAACCCGCGATGAAACTGCTTGACGATCTCCGGATCGACCTTGCCTTCATGGGTGAAGCTCTGGTGCAGTTTAGCGGTAAAGAAGAACTCCGGCCTCTGTGACGTCCGCTCCAGCCAGGACCGAACCGTTTTGGCGAACGGCGGCCGGTAAAACGTGCTGTTGATCTCGATACAGTCCACGAACCCGCTGACATAGACGAGTTGATCGATCTGGGAATCGGTGTACACGATCCCTTCCCAGTCCGCATAGGACCAACCCGCGATGCCAATGGAAACCGGACAGACCATCGTCGCACCTACCTGATTTCCGTGCGGATGCAGCCGATGACCCGGCCGACCGCGCGAACGTCTTTATCGAACTGCCTGATATAGCGGGTTTTGTACCCCGCCTTGCGATTGGCCGGCTTCAGGGCGATCCGGTTCTTCTGAACGAACACCCTCTTGACCGTGGCCTCGTCGTCGAGCAGCACGACGCCGATCTGCCCATCCTCGATCTTCGAGCCGGATGCGACGACGACGTAATCGCCGTCCATGATGCCCTCGTCGACCATGCTGTCGCCGGAGACCCGCAGGGCAAAGGTTCCCTTCGAGCAACGGAAGAGCTTTTCGAAGGTCATGTAGCCTTCGATGTTCTGCTCGGCCAGGATCGGCTCGCCGGCCGCGACCCGCCCAAGGATCGGCAGACCTTCGGCGTCCGCTGTCTCGTCAAGATACGCCGGAGACAGACGAAGCCCCCGGTGGCCGCCCACATCCACCAGATAGCCCTTTTTCCTGAGATAGCCCACGAGTTGATAGGCCGCATTCTGGGCCATCTTGAAATGGCCGGCGATCTCCCGCTGGCTCGGCGGGTGGTCCTCCTGCAACCGGGCGGCGACAAACTCCAGAACCTTCCTTTGTTTTTCCGTCAATGGCTCCATAGCATACACTCCAAACAAACCCAAATGCCAATCTATGGTTGATTGACCATTGTGTCAATCAAAAAAATCCCACGATCTCGATTTTTTCTTGACCGGCTCGCCCTGCCCCCTCGATAAGGGGCATTGTCCTGACGCAAATACCGCTGGACACTATAATAAGCTCCACCGCCGAGCCGTTGCTCGCCGGCGCATCGAGGAGACCGAGATCATGAGGGTCGAAGTAGCAGGCCGTGTTCTGGAACTGATCGAGGGCGATATCACGGAGATGGACACCGACGCCATCGTCAACGCGGCCAACGCCCGCCTGATCCTGGGCGGCGGCGTGGCCGGCGCGATCGCCCGCAAAGGCGGTCCGGCCATCCAGGCCGAATGCGACCGGATCGGAGGCACCTTCGTCGGCGGCGCCGCGATCACCACCGGTGGCCGCCTGAAGGCCCGGCACGTGATCCACGCCGTCGGACCTCGCATGGGAGAGGGCCGCGAGGACGAGAAGCTCACCAACGCAACCCGGAACGCGCTGAAAGTGGCCGATGAGAACGGCCTCAAGAGCATCGCCTTTCCCGCCATCAGCACCGGCATCTTCGGCTTCCCCATCCAGCGCTGCGCCGAGATCATGCTGGCGACCACCATAGACTATCTCAAGGGACAGACCGGCCTCGAACGAGTCGTGTTCTGTCTGTACGGCCGCGAGAGCTTCGACGTCTTCGCCGAGCAGCTCAAGCGGGAGCAGATCGCATGAAGGCGATCATACTTCCACGAATTGCTCCTATCGAAGAGGAACCGCTGGTCGAGACGGAACTGCCGACGCCGGTTCCGAAGAACGATGAGATCCTGGTGAAGGTCTCGGTCTGCGGCCTGTGCCATACCGATCTCGACGAGATCGAAGGCCGGCTCCCGCCGCGCACACTGCCCGTCGTCCTGGGACACCAGGTCGTCGGAACCGTCGTCCAGCGAGGTCCGCTCGCGACCGTGCACGAGATCGGGGCGCGCGTCGGCGTCACCTGGCTGTATTCCAGTTGCGGGACGTGCCCGTTCTGTCGAAGCGGCCGGGAGAACCTCTGCGATCGCGCCCGCTGGACCGGCAAGGACGCCAACGGAGGCTACGCGGAATTCATGGTCGTGCGCGAGGGCTATGCGCACTCGATCCCCGCGGTCTTCTCCGACGCGCAGGCGGCGCCGTTGCTGTGCGCCGGCGTGATCGGCTATCGGGCGATTCGCCTGTCGGAAATCTGTGACGGCCAGACTGTCGGTCTGTTTGGATTCGGGGCCTCGGCCCACATCGTGATCCAACTGCTTCGGCACCAATTCCCGAGGAGTGAAGTGTTCGTCTTCACGCGAGGCGACGAGCACAAGGAGCTGGCTCGCACACTTGGCGCCGCCTGGACCGGTTCGCCTGCAGACGAGCCACCGGTCCGACTGGACCGGGCCATCGATTTCACCCCGGTCGGCGAGACCGTTCGACAGGCCCTGTCCGTCCTGAACAAAGGCGGACGTGTGGTCGTCAACGCCATCCGAAAGGCGAGCGCCGTGCCGGAGCTGATCTACGAACGGCATCTCTGGGACGAGAAGGAGATCAAGAGCGTCGCCAACGTGACACGGCAGGATGCCCACGAATTCCTTCCCCTGGCCGCCGACATCCCTCTTGACTCGACAGTCGAAGAGGTTGGGCCCGAAAGGATCAATCAGGCCCTGCTGCGCCTCAAGGAGGGGAAGATCCGGGCCGCGGCGGTGCTGCATCCGGCGGCGGGCGAGCGGCATGGCCCGGTCCCGTAACCCTGGGTTTCCCACAAACCTGCGTTTTGCCTTGACCTGCCGTGCGAAACGACTATACTGATTTTTGGTCGGCTGCGTCCCCAACACCGAGTGAGACGCTCCGTGGTGGGCCGGACCATGTCGTGGCGGCTGGGGGACAGATGGGTCTCTGCTTGCTCTGGGAAGCACCGCATGGACACGAAGTTCAACGTATTTGAAGTCCTGCAAATCGCCGAGCAGATCGAGAACAAGGGGGCCCGATTCTATCTCAAGACCGCCCAGCTTTTCAGCGACCCGGAGATTCGAGACATTCACTACCGGCTGGCCAACTGGAAGGCCAAGCACGTCAAGATCTGGGCCCGGATGCGGAAACGCTTCTCTGAGAAAACCGGGGAGTTCGGGACGTTCGATCCGGACAACTACGTGCTGAGCAACCCCGAGGTGATGGCGGGACTGACGTGGTTCGGCACGAAACAGGATGAGCCGGGCCGGCTGACCGGCAAGGAGACCAAACAGCAGATTCTCCGCGACGCCGTCCGCCGCGCCAACGAGGTCATCATCTTCTACCAGGGCCTGAAGGACTTCGCCCGCGATCCGGCGACGGAAGAGGTCATCGACAAGATCCTCCGCGAGCAGACACGTCAGATTCGCCTCCTCAACGAAGAGCTTGCGAAGGCCTGACCGCAACGCCGCTCGTCGTCACCAGATCATCGAGGACCGCTCACGAGGCGCTCGGCATCTCGGCCGGACTGAGGTCTCCCGCCAGGAGCTTGCCGATGGGTCTGAGCGTGTCGTACTGCATCAGGAAGATCCGCAACGCCGCCGTGATGGGCGCCGCCAGAAACATGCCCACGATCCCCCAGAGAAGCCCCCAGAACGACAGCGCCAGGATGACGGTCACCGGATGCAGGTTCAGACCCTCGCCCTGGAGCTTCGGCTCGATGATATTGCCAAGGATATTCTGAACGGCGCCGGGCCCTATCACCACCAGAACGATGAGCCAGGGGGAGGACTGGAACTGCACCACCGCGATGGGTATGGGCAGCAGAGTGGCGATGATCGATCCAATCGATGGAATGAAGTTGAGCAGGAAGGCCAGGATGCCGAAGGCGCCGGCCAGTTCCAGGCCCACAAGGGTCAGGATCGCCCAGACCAGCAGGCCGGTGATGGTGGAGACCACCAGCTTGATGCCCACGTATCGTCGGATCTTCTGCACCACCTCGGTGTAGACGGGCGAATGATGGCTGTAAGGATCGCGCCCCATCAGCAGGAAGATCACGAAGATGACGACGAAGAACATGCTGGAGATCAGACCGAGGATCGTTCCAAACGCATTGGTCACGATATTGAAGATGTAGTTCCTCATATCCACGACGATCCGCTTGGTGTCGATGCGCAGTCCCTTGCTGGCCAGGCCGCCCGGAGGGATGACCTGATTGGGATCGATCAGGCCGTTGGCATCGGTCACGAAGTCGTCCGTCTGGGGTCGCGTCCCCAGAGTCGCCTGCTCGCCGGCGTCCTGTACAATGGGAAACAGCACCAGCGGCTCCGGTTCCGGAGGGGCCGGCGCCGGCAACGGCGGTCCCACATTGTTCGGCGCCGCCGGCGGCTGTTGCTCCTCCTCGTGATAGAGGTATTCGATCGGTTCGAGGATCTTGTCGGCCATGTAGGCGAAGCTGGCACTGTACTCGTTGGCGGTTGAAACGATGATCGTCGTCGCCTGGGCAATCAGAAGAAACACCAGCACGATCACCGCCATCACGACGAGCAACGTCACCAGGATCGCGATGACGCGGGGCAGCCGGAGCCGCTTGACCTGGAAATCCTCGACGGGGCTGACCAGCGCGACGATGAACAGCGCGACAACGAAGGGAACCATCACCGCACGAGTGTAGACCAGCGCCGCTGCCAGCGCCACCGCCGCCAAGACCACCAGGGACGCTGTTGTCAGCCACGTCTGTTCTTGTCGCTCACGCAGCATGGTTTCCTCAAAGCAATCGTCTTGCCCCGCAGGGCTCGCAGTCATCCGGCCTATCGGCAACGCACGAACCGATGCCTGTCGATCTGGAGATCAGGCAGGCGCCTTGCCAGATCCTCCAGGAACCGCAACCCATCGGTCCAATAGCCGGCCGTGGGTTTCAGATCCGAACTCATCGACACAAAATAGGCGTTCATGCACTCCATCAGCAACTCCCGGACGTACTTGCTGACCATCGACGCCAGCGACACCGGCAGGTGCCGCTCGTCGGCTCCGACCTCGAAGCTCAGATGCACGCTCCGGGAACCGCCGCGCAGCACGTAGGCGCTTCGCCGCTCGTTCTCCTCGACGATCTGTAGTTCCATCGACTCGAAGCTGCGCAGCAGATGCTCCCGATAGTGGACGCGTCCCCCTTGCCTGTCAATCAAAATGTGGATGTCCTGGTCGGCGAAACGCTTCATCAGGTCCTGCAACAGTCGCGTGGTGGTGAAAAAGAGAACGTGAGACTTGTTCTTCATCTGCTCGATCAGCGTATTGTAGTAGGCGACGTCGAGGCAGTAGGTCGACAGGCCCACGAGAGTCGCACGAGCCGCGGCCATGTCGTCTGCGAACACGCCCGATGCGATGCGCAGTTCGGGTCGATCCGACGGCAGAAGCCGGGATTCAGCCCCGCGATACCACGGGTACTCCGTCACACGCCGCTGGCATTCCGGACACACGAGTTTCAGAAGATCGCTCAGACTCGCGGGGACCTGTCCCAGGCTTCGGATCGCGGCAAGAACCGTTCGCTCCAGATGCCCCAATCCCTCGTCACGGTTGTAGGCCTTCTTGCTGTCGGCGATCAGCAGCCGGGCGCGAAGCTGCTTGCGGGTGTTGCCGACGCTCCTGCGGAGAACCTGCCAGAGGTCCGCTTCGATGTGCTCGGGCGCCACCGCGAACGCACACGACGAGACCACCAGGGGCCCAAGCAGAGGCCCGAACCCGGCCTCATCGATCCCCGCCAGAATGGTCATGCGCGTGCCCTCGCTGCAATCGACCGCCCACCGGGCTCATCGGCGTACGCGCCGAGTTCCCGCTGGTGCCGGATTGCGGTTCATAGCAGAAATCCGACGCCCTGTCAATGTCGCCGTCCGGTCGGCACGCGCAGACGCGCGGATCGGCGTTGCCCGGTCATCGCCGACGTGTTACACTGGCCGGCCGAATGAACCCATCTGCAAGGAGCAGCCTATGGTTATCGTGCACGTACATGTCCACGTGAAAGCCGATTGCGTCGAGGCGTTTCGGGCCGCGAGCCTGGAGAATGCCCGCAACAGCGTCAAGGAGCCGGGGGTCGCGAGATTCGACGTCGTCCAGCAGACCGACGATCCGACGCGTTTCGTCCTCGTGGAGGTCTACCGCACGCCGGACGACCCCGCCAGGCACAAGGAGACCGCCCACTATCTCAAGTGGCGGGACACCGTTGCGGACATGATGGCGGAGCCTCGAACGGGGATCAAATTCACCAACGTCTTTCCGGACGAGCGCGGCTGGGACTCGGCCAACGCCTGACTGGACAACCGATATGAGATTCGAATTCGCCACCGCCAACAGAATCCTTTTCGGCCCCGGCGTTGCAGCCGAACTGCCCCAGATTGTCGCTTCTCTGGGCTCCAGGCCCTTCGTCCTGACGGGCGGCACACCCGAGCGTCATGAGGGTATCCTGAACTCACTTGCCGGAGCCGGCCTGAAACCGGCGACCTTCGGCGTTGCGGGCGAACCGACGACCGAGACCGCCTCCGCGGCGGTTGCCGCCGCCCGACAGGCACAGGCCGACGTCGTTATCGGGATCGGCGGAGGCAGCGCGATCGACACGGGCAAGGTCGTCGCCGCCATGCTCACCAACGAGGGGAACATCGAGAACTACCTGGAGGTGGTCGGCCTGGGAAAGACCCTGAAGAACCACTCGGCCCCGTACATTGCGATCCCCACCACTGCCGGCACCGGCGCGGAGGTCACCCGCAACGCGGTGCTCCTGGTCGCGCAGCATCGGGTCAAGGTCAGCATGAGAAGCCCGTTCCTGCTGCCGCACGTGGCGCTGGTCGACCCGGCGCTGACGCACTCGATGCCTCCGGAACTGACGGCGGGAACGGGCCTGGATGCGCTGACCCAACTGGTCGAGGCCTTTGTCTCGAAAAAGGCCAACCCCGTGACGGATGGGATCTGCCGCGAAGGGCTCAAGCGTGCCGCCCGTTCCCTGCGCCGCGCGTTCGAAGACGGCAGCGATGCATCCGCTCGCGAAGACATGGCGCTGGCCGGGCTCTTCAGCGGGCTGGCCCTGGCCAACGCCGCTCTGGGAGCCGTGCATGGCTTCGCCGGACCGCTGGGAGGCATGATCGAGGCCCCCCACGGGGTCATCTGCGGCAGGCTCCTGCCCCACGTCATCGCCGCCAACGTGCAGGCCCTGCGAGACCGAGCCCCTGGCTCGCCCGCCCTGGCCCGATTTGACGAGATCGCGCAAATCGTCACGGGCAACGAGTCGGCCCGTGCGTCGGACGGCGTCGCGTGGGTGGAAGACCTCTGCCATGCCCTGGCCCTGCCCGGCCTGCGGCGCTACGGCCTGGCCGAGGCGGACTTCCCGGCGGCTGTCGCCCAAGCCCGAAAGGCCAGCAGCATGAAGGGCAACCCCATCGAGTTGCAGGACGATGAGCTGACCGCCATCCTGGCCACCGCGACGGACTGACGGCCTCAGTACTTGCCTGCCTGCGGCTCCGGGCGGCCCACGTCCTCGAACGGGACCTCGATCTGCTTGCTGCCCACGAACACGACGAGCGTCTTGCGGTTGCGGTGTATGCGATCGACAACGCCCTCGCGCCTGAAGGGCAGGACGAAGACACTGTCGCCCCGCCGCAACGTTTCGATGAACTGGGCCTGCCGAACGGCCAGCGGTGTCCCGGCCGCCACTTCCGTGATACGCACGGCCAGCTCGGAGGCCTTTCCACTCCAGGCTTGGGGCGCATTCTGCATCTCGGCCGTGAAACGGTCGACGAGATCGCGGACAGCCCGCATCGAGCGCTCGATCTCATGATCCGCCTGCTGCCGAAGGCGTCGCTCCTGCTCGCGAACACGGTTCAGCCTCTCCCGCACGCGTTTGCGGGCCTCATGGGTCTCGTCGAGCACGCCCTGGGCCTCGGCCCGCTTGCGTTCGGCATCCTCGCGGGTCGCCTGGACCTGGTTGATCAGCTCGGAGGTCCCATCGGATTCCTGATCGAGCTGTGTCTCCGCCTGTTCGAGCACCGTTTTGGGCATTCCCAATCGCCTGGCGATGACCAGCGCGTTGCTGCTGCCCGGCGTACCGATCAAGAGGTGGTACGTCGGCCGCAGCGTCTCGCTGTCGAATTGGACCGAAGCATTCTCGGCGCGGGGCGTCGTATAGGCATAGGTCTTGAGCTGGCCCAGGTGCGAGGTCGCCACGACCTTGCCGCCTCTCTTCATCAGGCCGTCCAGCACACTCGTTGCCAGGACCGCCCCTTCGATCGGATCGGTTCCGGCGCCGAGTTCGTCCAGCAGCACCAGGGTTCCGTCGTTGGTCCCGGTGAGGATCTTGACGACCTGGCGCATGTGGGCGGAGAAAGTGCTCAGGCTCTGCTGGATGCTCTGTTCGTCGCCGATGTCGGCGTAGACCTGCCGGAAAACCGACAAGCTCGATCCGGCGCGGGCCGGGATGTGCATCCCGCTCTGCGCCATCAGGGCCAGCAGGCCGATGGTCTTGAGCACGACGGTCTTGCCGCCGGTGTTCGGGCCGGTGACCAGCAGCAGATCGAAGTCGTCGCCCAGGCGGACGTCGATCGGCACGACTTCGTCGGTCAGTTCTCTGACTTCGCAGCCCTTTTGCCGGGCGGCCCATTGAAGCAACAGCGGGTGGCGGGCCTGACGCAGGTGCAGCCCGCCGTCCGAGCGGATCTCGGGCGCTGTCATGGCGTACGCGACGCTGAAGCGCGCCTTGGCATAGGTCAGGTCCACCAGGGCCAGCATCCGAACGCTGTCCAGAATCGCCTCCTGCTGGTCCAGGACGAGCTTGGTCAGATGCCAGAGAATGCGACCGACTTCTTTCTTCTCCTCGAAGAGGGCATCCTCCAACTCGTTGCTCATCTCGACCAGCTCATCAGGCTCGACATACAACGTCGCTCCGGTGTTGGAGCGGTCGAGCACAGTACCTCGCAGGGCATGGCGGTAGTTGGCCTTGACCGCAACGACGGGCCGGCCGTGCCGCATGAGGAATTTGTCGTTCTCGAGGGCCCTTCGCAATTGCGCCGATGCAACGATTTCAGCGAATCTCTGGTGGATCTTCTCGCTGAGCAGCCCAATCGTTCGCCGGATTTCCTTGAGTTTCTCGCTGGCATTGTCGCGGACACGCTTGTCGCCGCCCACGCATCGGCCGATCTCATCGACCAGTGCCGTGAATTCACCGAGCTTCTCGCCCATCGCGCACAGGTGCCGGCTTTCGGACGGCTCCAGATTCATCAGGAAGACCCTGAGCCTGCCGCTGGCTGCGAGCGTGTCGGCGATCTCCAGAAGCTGCTCCGGCTCGAAGACGGTCTCCTTCTTGCCGAACTGCTTGAGGACCGCCCGGATATCGCGCAGCCCCGCCATGGGAACCCGCTCGCCTCGATCCAGCACGGCGCGAAGCTCGGTGGTCTCGGCCATCCGCATCCGCGCCCACCGCAAGTCCACAGACGGATACAGGCTCGCGGCGGCGTCCCGGCCCAGGTCGCTGGCCGCGAACGAGCCCAAGGCAACCCGCACCGCGTCAAACTCCAGGACGCTGAGGCTGTGTTCATCGATCTGTTTGCGAGCCATTCCTGCCCGATTCTCCCCGCTACGCCACGCCGAGCTTGTCACGCAAGACGTGGAGGTTGACAACGTCCTCTCGATTGTACTCCAACAGCGTCCTCAGGGCTCGCGCATTGGCGTTGTTGACGTAGTCCCACCACAGGCGCACCGCCATGAAACCGTCCACATCCGTCAGCCGTCGGTGGATGCCCAGCCGCGTCTCCACCACCTTGAGCCCCCCTTTGAGATTCTGACGCCAGCAGGCGTACATCAGATCGGTGTGCCGCAAGCCGGTCTTGAGGTCCAGGCCCAGCTTGCGCTTGATGAACGGCAGATCGAAGCGGCTTCCGTTGTAAGTGTAGACTTCGTCGGCCCCTTGCAGCAGTGAGAGTACGCCTTGCGCGACGATGCGCTCGCCGACAAGCTGCCCGACTCGACATCGCGCACCTCTAAACTTCGCCACGCCGACTACGGTTAGATCGCAGTTGTCCCAGCTCAGGCCCGTGGTTTCGATGTCCAGGTAGGCGTAGCACTTCAGGCCCGTGCGGGCGGTCTCAAGAGGTCGGCTTCGTCCTGCCGGACAAGATATCGACGTATTCGTCACAGAACTCCTTCCTGTCACATTTCGCACAATGATCCCCGCGCCAGATCCGGTCGAACTGCTCCATCACCTGTTCGACGATGCCGGCGTCCGTGGTTACGATGCCCGATTCGAAATTCCGTCGTCTCGGACTCTTGGCGCCGAGACCGGCGCCGGTGAGGTTGGCGCTGCCTGTGTAGGCGAACTGCCCGTCGACAACGACGCATTTGAGATGGACCCTCGGGCAGAGCATTCGTTCCAGCCCGCCGATCAGATTGGGATAGCGGTCGAAGTCTCTGCGAAACCGGGGTCCCGGCTCCTTGGCGTGGAGCAGGCGAATCTCGACGTTCCGCGCGATCAGGTCCGAAAGCACCTCCAGGAAGGGCGCCATTCGCCCGTTCTTCTCGACGTACAAATCCTTCAGGTCGGCGGTAGCGAGCCAGAGTTGGCGTCTGGCTCCGATAACCGCCGTACATATCACTTGCTCGTGAATCTGTCTATCTGTGATGAACTTGACCATCGCCTCTGTGTCCACTGGATCCACAGGAAAGTCAGCAGCGCGGAGAGTCTAACCGTTCAGGCGCCGATTGACAACCTTCGCCTGCCATATGCGGACCCTGCGGCAGAGACATCAAGCCATCGGCGAGAAAATCTGCTGCTGCGCAGGATTTGGATTTTGTGAAAGTTGTCTCATACTTTATTCAGGAGACCGTGCAATGCTGAAGTCTCTGGCTCGACGTAGTGCTGAAAAGACCGGAGGCGGTAGACGCAGATGAAGGGAGCACAACATGGCTGTGGTGCAAGTGTCTGAGCAGATTCTCCTGATTGTTCTGTCTCGGGAATCCCGCTGTGGCAACGAACTGGACATCGCCGCAGGCATGGCTGACACAAGGCCGAGCCGGCACGTCATCGTCGACTTTTCGGCGACCCAGGTTCTGACGTCCGGGATGCTCTCCCAACTACTGGTCCTGGACAGACAACTCGGCGCCTTCGGGAAGGACCTCATTCTCTGCTCTGTTCCCCCCAGTATCATGAGGGTGTTCAAGTGCGTGGGATTGCAGAGCCTGTTTCGGTTTGCCGCCGACCGAACGGCTGCGCTGGAATCTCTCGGAGCGGCGTGTGACGACGCTGCGAGACCTCGCGTGTAGATGGCGTCATCTCGACAGCCATTTCTGCATGATCTCGTCGAGCGAGTCGGGAAGAATCCCCAGCATCCAGGCCAGGTCGACCACGGTGAAGCGCTTGCGAATCTCGTGCATGTGCAGGGCCGCCTCGCGAAGCTGTTCCCTGGAACATCCGATCTCTTCCGGTGACGTGGGGCCTCCGGCTCGCTCCAGCCAGTCCCGAATGGTCCGCGGCGAACGCGGCAGGCCGGCCAGATGGCTCCTGAGCCGGTCCCAGCCATCCGCCTGCGTCAAATGCTGCCGAACCGCATCCAGGCTGGCTTTCTTGGCCTCGTATTGCCTGGCGACCGCTTCGACCACCGGGCCGGTCCCCCAGAAACGCTTATCGACCTCTGGTGGCAAGGCACACAGCCTGGGGGTCTGGATCGCGAGAATCCTCTCGTAGAGCGCTGCGGACAGCAGTGTGCCGACGCCAACCTGCCGCCCATGCAGATCATGCCCGTGACCTCGGGCCATGGCAATCATATCCAGGGTGTGGCTGAGCAGATGCTCGCCCCCGCTGGCGGGGACGCTGGTCCCCATGAGTGTCATCGCCACGCCGCTCCAGAACAACGCCGCGAAGAGCCCTCCCACAGCCGACGCATCGCGTTCGCGAATGCCTTCGGGCCGCGTCAAGTACAGTGGCTCCAGATCACCTGCAATGCTCGCGCAGAAATCGCAGTAGTATTCACCGAGCAGCAGGCGATTCATCCACCAGTCGCTATTACTCTGATGCTTGGCTATCGTGTCGCCGAACCCGGCGGAGATCATCTCCTGTGGGGCGCCCGCGATGACGTCCGGCTCGGCGATCACCGCCACGGGCGGTCGGGCTTCGATCAGGATCTTGACCCCACCAACCGTGGGCGCGACGTTGGCCGCCGCGTATCCGTTCATAGACGCCGCCGTTGCGACAACGGCATAGGGGATTCCCAACTCGAACGAGGTCCACTTGCACAGATCGTTCACCACGCCGCTGCCGACGCCGACGACCATCCCCGGCCCGGCCCCGCGCAGCCGGGCGAGCAAGACGCCGAAGGTCGCATCATCACAGGTCGGCGTGCCGTGCTCACCGTCGGCGACAATCACCTCGACCGCATCGAATTGCGCCCGCTCGAGCGCCGCAAAAGCCCGCCGACCACAGACCTCCCACGTCCGAGCATCCGCCACGACAGCGACGCGCAGCGAGGACGCGAGATCTGTGCAGTCGCGCACGATTCCGGGCAACTGCTCCACGCCTGTGCTATCGTAGACGAATTTGCGCACCGCAAGGCGGTGCGCTTTCCCACACTCACACTCAAATGTCGTACCCAGCAACTGCGACAGCTTCACTTCGATCCGCTCCAATCAGGAAAACCCGGGCGGCCTGTTGCCGGACACGACCCCGAACCGGTGCGCCGGCCGGCGGCAACCATCACAGACGGCCGCTCCGAGAGATGGAAATCAGTAACCAGATGCCGATGACGGCGGCGATGACATAACCGACGATGCCCATCGTCTGCAAGCGAAACAGGCCCAGCACCGTGCCCTGCTGGGCCACGAGCATGCTCGAGGCCACGAGCAGCGCGGCGGTAATCAGGGCGAAACTCATCCGATTCGAGCTTCTGTCCACCGTCTTGGCCAGATTCTCCAGGTGCTCGTGGTGGACCCGGACCTGGAACCGCCCCTGGCGGAACTTGCTCAGGATCACGTTGACGTCTTCCGGCAGCCGCATGACCAGGTCGCCGGCATCCTGGACCACCTGGCGCATCTGCCGCACGAGGCGCTTGGGCTCCAGGTCGCGCAGCATCGCCCGGCGAGCGTACGGCTTCATCGCCTCCATGATGTTGAAATCCGGGTCCAGCGACCGGGCAAAGGACTCCACCGTCGCCAACGTCTTGAGCATCAGCGTGAACTGCGCCGGCGAGCGAACGGCGTTCATGCGAAACAGGTCGAACGTCCGCGTCACCACCGTGCCGAATGCAATGTTCTTCAGGGGCAAATTCCGGTACGTGTCGATCAGTTGCTCCATATCGCCGGTCAGCTTGTTCAGATCCGTCCGCTCATCCGTCATTTCCTCCCGTTCCAGACAGCGGATCACCCGCGAGCTTTCGTTCTCCACGATCGCCAGGATGATCTCGTTGAACAGCCGGCGATACTGCGAACTCATCCGCGCGACCTGTCCGAAGTCGATGGGGGCCAGCACGTTGTCAGGCAACAGAAAGAAATTGCCGGGATGAGGATCGGTGTGGAAGAAGCCCAGCTCGAAAATCTGGCGGAGCACGAAATCGGCCCCGCGCTGGGCCACGAGCCGGCAGTCAATCCCCCGCTCGGCCAGCAGTTGCGGATCGGCGGGTTTGATTCCGTCGATGTACTCCATCGTGAGCACGCCGTTGGTGCAGTACTTCTCGTAAACCTTCGGGATATGGACGGTCGGGTCGTCCCTGAAATTGGCCGCGAAACGCAGTTGATTGCGGCGCTCGTCGGCGAGGTTCGTTTCAGCGGCCACGGCCTCGACAAACTCCTTGACCATCTGCCGCGGATCGACGGTTTCGTGTTCAAAAAGGGTAACTTTGAGAATTGCGGTAAGCTCTTCGAGAATATCGCATTCGGCATGGATGATTTCGACGATGCCCGGCCGGCGGACCTTGATGACCACCGAATCGCCCTCTTTCGTCGTGGCGCGATGGACTTGGGCGATACTGCCGGCCGCGAGCGGCTCGGTGTCGAAGCCGGCGAAGATGTCTTCGAGCTTGCCGTCGAGCTGGTATTCAATCTCGGCGCGGATCCGCTTGAACGGTTCCGGCTTGACCTGGTCCTGCAACCGCTCGAACTCGTGGACATACTCGGCCGGCACGATGTCCGGACGCGTGCTCAGCAACTGCCCGAATTTGATGAACGTGGGGCCCAGTTCTTCCAGGGCCAGTCGGACCCGTTGCGGGCGGCTCTGCCCAACGGCCGCCCGCTTGACGCGCAGCGGCGCCGCCTGTTCGCCCAGACGCACGAGCAGCCGGGCGCGCAGCGCCTCGGCGACCTCTTCCAGGCCATACTTCATCAGCACGGCCATGATGTGCCGGTACCGGCGCAGCCGCTGCAGCCGACTTCTGAAACGAGGCCGCCACACGGTCAAGGCGACTACCCCTTGGACAGCAACTGGTCGAGCTTCTGCTCGATGCGACGGACATCGTCCTGTGTGGCCAGATGCAGCGTCGTGACCGTTTCCTGCACCTGTTTGGAGATCATCTTCTCCAACTCACTGCGTGTCCGCTCGGCGCTGTCCATCACTTCCTTCACGAATCCGCTGCGGTTCTCCCGCTCGGCCCTTCCCTTGCTGACGTACTCGTCGAACATCTGTTCGGCGCGTTCGCGCGTCATGGATACCGCTCCCAGGCCGGCCAACATCACCTTGTCCAGTGTTTCAAACATTGCGCAATCCTCCCGATTCATGGTTTGTCCGGTTCGTTGTTCTCGTTTGTTCACCGTCTTGGTGCGATTATAGGGTTCGTTTGTCCGGGGACAAGCGCAACCTTTGCCCGGCGCCAAAGACATCGCTCGCGGTCTACCCCGGCGCGCTCTTTCAGACACGACGATCTGTCACGCTTGCACCGACATCGCCTGCTTGACCTGCTGTCCACTGCTTTGCCGAAAAGCCCGACAAACATCCTGGTCTTCCCGAATTGCCACAGTCTGCGGCAATTCGGAGGTTTCGGCCAATTCGGCACCGCTCTCGGCACTAGCCGACGACAAACCACTGTGAGCTGCGCGGGCAGGCCCTCCTGCGGCCGGTCCGGGTTGCGGCATTGTGTCACATCCTCAAATGCGATTTACCTTTCCCTGCCCGTCGAGCATCTGCTGCACAGCCTTGCATTTTCCGACAGGCTGTCGTGCGTGGGGCTTCACACGACATGCGAGAACCCGATATCCGACAGCACCACCATCTCTGTTGTGTGACACGCCGAACGGCTCGCGTGTGTGCGGCCATCCGGCATCCGGCGGCGCGCCTCATCCACCGGCCGGAGAAATTCCCCACCGCGTGACAAATTAGCGAACATTGCCCTTGACCTTGCACGTATAGGTGATAATTTCAATCTTGTCAATTTCTGCGACGTCAGAGAATGAGCATTCCCGTCGCGAAAGAACCCGAGCGAGCAGAGTGAGAGAGCGCCGGGGACAGGCCTCTCTTCGGTTACTGGTCTTACCCAGGAAGGAACGGACAATGAAGATAAGAACACTCATGCTTGGCTGGGAGTTCCCGCCGTTCATCAGCGGCGGCTTAGGCACAGCATGTCTGGGACTGACCCGCGCGATGGATCGCCTGGGCATGCCCATCATCTTCGTGCTCCCGAAGGCCAAGCCGATGCGTGTGTCCGGCGGCCTGATCCCGGGATTCTACGGGGAGGGCGCCACCGGATTCGCGTTTCAGAACGTGCAGTTTCGCCCGGTCCCGGCCGTTCTGAGACCGTACTCCTCTGCGGCCCAGCTTGCGTCGGGGACCGCGCTCGGCGAAGAGATGGATGGGGCCGGCCTTTCGGACGACGACCTCGAATCCGGCGGTCAGGGCAATTATGGCGCGGACATCTATGCGGAGGTCGCTCGTTATACCCGAAAGGTCCTGGCCCTGGGACTGACCGAGCATTTCGATCTGATCCACGCGCACGACTGGATGACGTTTCCGGCCGGCGTGGCCTTGGCCCAGCAGAGCGGCAAACCCCTCGTGATCCAGGTCCACTCGACGGAGTTCGATCGCAGTGGCGAGCACGTCAACCAGTACGTCTACGACATCGAACGCCATGCCATGCACGCGGCCGCCCGCATCATCGCGGTCAGCAACTACACGCGGAACATCATCATCAGCCGCTATGGCGTCCCGGCCGAGAAAGTCGAGGTCGTCTACAACGGGGTCGAACACCACAACGGTTCCTGGTCTTCCTCGCGCCAGACCTGGCCGGCCAAGACGGACAAGATCGTTCTGTTCCTCGGGCGGATCACCATGCAGAAAGGACCGGAATACTTCCTGCACGCCGCCAGGAGAGTCCTGGAGAAGATCGACAACGTCAAGTTCATCATGGCCGGCGACGGCGACATGCTCTACCGCAGCATCGAGCTGGCCGCCCAACTGGGGATCGGCAACCGCGTCCTGTTCACCCGGTTCCTGCGCGGAGACGACGTCCGCAAAGTCTATCAGATGGCGGACCTCTATGTGATGCCCTCCGTTTCGGAGCCGTTCGGCATCGCCCCTCTTGAGGCGCTCCAGCACGACGTGCCGGTCCTGTTGAGCAAGCAGAGCGGCATCGCCGAGGCCTTTCGCAACGCCCTGAAGGTGGACTTCTGGGATGTCCAGGAAATGGCCAACAAGATGATCGCCGTATTGCGGCATCCTCCTCTCCAACAGATGCTGCGCACCGAGGGGCACAGGGAGGCGCTGAAATTCCGTTGGGAGGACTCCGCCGCTCGGATGAATGAAATCTACCACGAGACGCTGGGCGTCGCATAGGCGAACAGTGAGGGGAGATCTCCATGGCCTCGGTGTGTTTCTATTTTCAGGTCCATCAACCCTATCGGTTACGACATTACACGATCTTCGACACGGCCGGCGACTACTTCGACGGTTTCAAGAACGCCGAGATCTGCCGCAAGGTCGCGCGCAAGTGTTATCTGCCAACCAATCGGGTCCTTCAGGAACTCATCGAGCGGCACGGACGGCAGTTCAAAGTCTCTTTCAGCATCACCGGAACGGTGCTGGAGCAGTTCGCCGAGTACGCCCCGGAGGTCCTGGCCAGTTTCCAGTACCTGGCGGCCACCGGCTGCGTCGAGTTCCTGTGCGAGACGTACCACCACAGCCTGAGCTTCCTGTTCTCCCCGGACGAGTTCGTCCGTCAGGTCGTGGCGCACCGGCAACTGATCCGCGACCTGTTCGGCCAGACGCCGCAGGTCTTCCGCAACACCGAACTGATCTACAACAACCAGGTCGCCGAGGCGGTCGCCCGGATCGGCGGCTTCAAGGCGATCCTCGCCGAAGGAGCGGACCACATCCTCGGCTATCGCAGCCCCAACTATGTCTACAGGCCCCCGAGCGCACCGGGGCTCAAGCTGCTCCTGAAGAACTACCGTCTCAGCGACGACGTCGCCTTCCGATTCTCCAACCGGTACTGGAGCGAGTGGCCGCTCAGCGTCGGCAAGTTCGGCCAGTGGGTCAACGCGGTCAACGGCAACGGATACGTGGTCAATCTGTTCGTGGACTACGAGACCTTCGGCGAGCATCAGTGGGAGGACACCGGCATCTTCGACTTCCTTCGAGAGCTGCCGACGGAAATCCTCAAGCACCCCGACAATGACTTCAAGACCCCGGGCGAGGTGGCCGACGCCTATGAGGCGGCGGACGTCGTCGACGTGCCCCACCTGGTCAGTTGGGCCGACACGGAGCGCGATCTGTCCGCCTGGCTGGGCAACGCCATGCAGCAGAACGCCATCGCGGAACTCTACCGGATGGAGCAGGCCGTCAGAGACAGCGGCGATCCGGACCTGCTGCGCGATTGGCGCAGGCTCCAGACCTCGGATCACTTCTACTACATGTGCACAAAATACTTCGCCGACGGCGACGTCCACAAGTACTTCAACCCCTACGATACACCCTACGACTCGTACATCAACTTCATGAACGTCTTGGACCACTTGAGGTCCCGTTGCGGCGTGCGAGGCGTCGCAGGGCCACCGACGGGCCGTCTGGTGGCAACCAGGGACGTCAGGAGCCGCCGGCACGCGGCGGACGAGTCCGTCGCCGTATAGCCACCGCACGCGCGGTCCTCGTCCATCGTCCTGTCGAGCCATGAACAGCCCTTCCGTCACTGCTCGCCGGCCCGTGCTCACATCGCAAAGTCCGTTGACAAATACGCGGATGGGCGGTAAAATAGCGTTTTTGCCGTGACTATCGTACAGGGGATACAGCCCATGCAGATCAAGCTACGCTTCCTGGGGGCGGCGCAGAACGTCACCGGGTCACGCCACATGCTCGAAGTCAACGGAACGCGGCTGCTGATCGACTGCGGCCTGTATCAGGAACGACAGTTCAAGGAGCGCAACTGGGAGCCGTTCGACTTCCCGGCCTCCAGCATCGACGCGGTGCTCCTGACCCACGCCCACCTGGACCATTGCGGCCTGCTGCCCAAGCTGGTCAAGGAAGGATTCGCCGGACCGGTGTACTGCACCGCCGCGACCGCCGAGATCGCCCGCATCATCATGCTGGACTCCGCCCGGCTCCAGGAAGAAGACGCCGAATATAAGCGCAAACGACACGAGCGGGAGGGACGCAAAGGGCCGTATCCCGTCGTCCCGCTCTATACAACCGCCGACGCCGAGGCGACCGGGCCCCTGTTCAGGAAGGTCCGGTACAACACCCCCGTAGAGATCGGCGACGGCATCACCGCCACGTTCTGCGAGGCCGGCCACGTTCTGGGCTCGGCGATTATCCACGTGTGCATCCAGAAGAATGGCGAAACCCGCAGCGTGCTGTTCAGCGGCGACGTGGGCCGCCCGAATCAGCCCATCGTGCGTGATCCGGCGGAGGTGAATGAGGCCGACTACATTCTGGTGGAGTCCACCTACGGCGACCGTGTTCATCGCGAGCACACAGACATCAAGGCCGATATCGCCGAGGTCATCAACACCACGAAGGCCGCCGGCGGCAACATCGTCGTGCCCAGTTTCGCCCTGGAGCGGTCGCAGGATCTGCTCTACTACATCAACGAGCTGCTGGCGGAGGATGCGATCCCCCACTTGATGGTCTTCCTCGACAGTCCGATGGCCGGTGCGATCACCAAGGTGTTCAAGCGCCACAGCGAGCTGTTTGACGAAGAGATGACCGAACACGTGGACAACGGACGATCCCCCTTCACGTTTGAGGGTCTGCACATCATCCAGACGGCCACGGAATCGAAGGCCATCAACCACATCCGCGGCACAGCCATCATTATCGCCGGCTCGGGCATGTGCACGGGCGGACGAATCAAGCACCACCTCGTCAACAACATCGAGCGGCCGGAAAGCACAATCATGTTCGTGGGCTATCAGGCCATTGGCACGCTGGGCCGGCGAATCGTCGATGGAGACAAAGAGGTCCGAATCCTCGGCGAGACCCGCCAGGTCAACGCAAGGGTCGTGCAGATCCACGGCATGAGCGCCCACGCCGACAAAGAGGAGCTGCTGCGCTGGCTCGGCTCACTGAAGAACCACCCGAAGAAGATCTTCGTCGTGCACGGCGAGTCGGAGAGCGCCAAGAGCTTCGGCGCCTACCTCCAGGAGAAGACCGGCTGGGACGTGATGGTACCCCAGTTCAAAGACGAGGTGGTTCTCGACTGACGCCGGCGGCGCACCGAGGACACTCGATTTCACGAAAAGGAGGATGTGAAATGGGCCGACGGTTGTGTGGAGCATTCGTTGCATCTCTCTGCCTGATCGCTTGCTGTTACAGCGACGGTGCGGTGGTCGAATTCCCCGACGTGTCGCCCTGCCGGGCGCTGACGAACGGGCCGAAGGAGCATCTGCTCGCCAGTTACTACGGGATCAACTCGTGGGACCTCTCCCAGCGATACGTGACGGTGCTCCAGACGCTTGTCAAGGACCGGATCCCGACGGAGAAAGATCCGGCGACGCTGGCCCTGGTCGATGTGCGGACGAAGGAATTCATCCCGCTGGCTCAGACGCGGGCGTGGAACTTCCAGCAGGGAAGCATGGCCCACTGGCTGGGCACAGCGCCGGATTCACAGATCATCTACAACGACCTCCGCGACGGGCGATTCGTGTCGGTCGTGATGGACGTCCACACGAAGCGGGAACTGAAGGTGATCGACTACCCCGTCAGCGCCGTTTCGCCCGACGGCAAGGAAGCCATCAGCATCAACTTCGCACGGTTGCGCATCACGAGGCCCGATTACGGTTACGGCGGCGACGGGCAAAACGCCCGCCGAACTGTCCAGTTCCCCGAGGACGACGGGCTGTTCCTTGTCGATCTCGAAACCGGCAAGGCCAGGCTTCTGGTTTCCATCGCCCAAGTCCGGTCGCTGGTGCCCGAGGTGCCGGCCGAAGGGATCGAGTATTTCAACCACACACTGTTCAGCCGGGACGGCAGCAAGATCTTCTGGCTGGCCAGGGCCACGCCGAACCGCAACACCACCTCGTTGACCGTCCATTGGGACGGCTCGAACCTGCGGCGGTGCTTTCCCGACGGCTGGGGCGGATCGCATTTCGACTGGCTCGACGGCGACAGGCTCATGATCACCGCTGCCTACGATGCGAAGGTCTATTGCCATGTCCTCTTTACCGTTGGACAGAGCGACTACCAGCGGCTCGGCAACGGTCTGCTCGACTACGACGGCCACGGCACGTTCTCGCCCGACGGCCGCTGGATGGTCACTGACACCTACCCGGCCGGCCAGCTCCACGAGCAGAAGCTCCATCTGATGGACATGAAGACGCAGGCGGTGCTGCCGCTGGGACGATTCGTCGAGCCCCCGGAGTTCAAAGAAGGATGGCGATGCGATCTGCACCCGCGCTGGAGCCCCCGGGGCGACATGATCGCGTTCAATTCCACCTGTACCGGCAGCCGGCAGATCTATTTGTTCGACCTGAAATGGTAGCGCCATCCCCAAGTCCTGCGGACTTGAGGCTGCCACACAGACACGTTCCTTGATGGGAAACCGAATGCGACTGCCGATGTGCCAATGGCATCCCATGCTTCACTCTGCATGGGTGATCCTCTTCTCCTGTTGCGCGGTCTTCGGTGTCGAATCGACGGCACAGATGCGAAGCGACTTCCGCGACCCGCCAGTGCGGGATTGGCCGCGGCCGCTGTGGTTCTGGAACGACACCGAGGTCACGACCCCTGGCGTTCGCGAACAGATGCGGAAATCGAAAGAGCTCAGCAAGTACGGCGGGTTCGGCATTCTGCCATTCGGAAAGGATTTCCGCCCCGACTACCTGAGCGAGGAATATTTCGCGCTCTACGGCGTAGCGCTGGAGCAGGCCCGCCGCCTGGGCATGACCATGTCGCTCTACGATGAGTACGGCTTCCCCAGCGGCTCGGCCGGAGCGCCCAATTCGCGCGACACGAGCCTTTTCCAGCGGAAACACCCCAACCTGACGCTCAAACGGCTGGACAAGCATGAGCAGACCGTTGCCGGACCGAGCGCGTACGAAGCCACCATCCCGTCGGGAACGCTCATGAGCGTCGTGGCGATGAACACGACCACGCTCGAACGGATACACCTGACAGACGCGGCGGACAGTCGCTCGCTCCGATGGGACGTCCCGCAAGGCACGTGGAAGGTCATGGTCTTCGTCTGTGTGACGGATGGCTATCCCTGCTGCGACTATCTCGATCCTGAGGCGGCCGACAGGTTCATCGAGATGACGCACCAGGCCTACTACGACCGCTTCGAAGATCACTTCGGCACGACCATCGATTCGACGTTCTACGATGAGCCCACGCTCTATCGAGGCGAGGGCCGGACCTGGACGGATCGGTTCAACGAGAAATTCGAGCGAAGGCACGGTTTCGACCCAAGACCCTATTACCCGGCCCTGTGGTACGACATCGGAACCGACACCCAAGCGGCGCGCAACTACCTGTTCGGATTTCGCACCGCGCTCTACGCCCTGGGCTTTCCCAAGCGGATACAGGACTGGTGCGACGAGCACGGCATCGAAGCAACCGGCCACCAGGATCAGGAAGAGGTCGCCAATCCGGTCAGCGTGTCGGGGGATCTGATGAAATGCTTCCAGCGCCAGGCCATTCCGGGCGTCGACAAGATCGGTGGCGACCGCCCCGCCGAACGCGTGTACAAGGTGGTCAGTTCGGCCGCGTACAACTGGGACAAGGCCCTGGTCATGTCCGAAACGTACGGCGCGATGGGCGACCTGGACTGGAACGAGATGTACGCCGTCGCGCTGGAGCAATACACGAAAGGGATCAACCTGCTCATCCCGCACGCGGTCTGGTACGACGACGCACACGTCACATTCAAGCCGGAACTGTCGTATCGCAGCCCCATCTACGCCGAGGGATTGCCCGGATTCAACACCTGCCTCGCCCGACTCAATGTCATGCTGCAAAGCGACGCCCGCCACGTCGCCGATATCGCCGTCCTCTACCCCATCGCCACCCTTCAGGGCAGCCACCACCTCGACGGCCCGCTCGGCTATTACCAGGGCGGCGTCGCGGTGCCCGAGGCCGACTATCTCGACGTGGGCGAGACGCTGATCGCCGCCGGCCGCGACTACACATTCCTCCATCCTGATGTCCTCGATGAGCGATGCACGATCGAAGACAACGAACTCCTCCTGAAGAACGAGATTCACCCAGGACGGTTCAAGGTGCTCGTGCTCCCGGGCCACAAGACCATCCGCTGGAGCAATCTTCGGAAGATCAAGGCCTTCCATGACGCCGGCGGCAAGGTCATCGCCACGGGCGAACTACCCCAGAAGTCGGCCGAGTTTGGCCACGATGCCGACGTCGCCGGCGCAATCGCGACAATGTTTGCGAAGAAGCCGGATGCTGCGACTCTACGAGAGCGGCTGGACAATGCACTGGCCGTCTACGACGTAGAATGCGAAGGAGGCCGCCCGCCCCGCTACATCCACAAGGTCAAGGACGAGGTCCACATCTACTTGTTCGCCAATATCGAACCGACCGCCCTGGACACGCATATGCGGCTGCGCGGCCGGCTGGAACTCGAAGCCTGGGACCCCCATACAGGAAATGTCCAGCCCGCCCAGTATACACACGAGATCGAAGGCGACTGCACCGTGACCAGCGTCCGATTGGCCCTGCCCCCCGTTCGATCGCTCTTCTTTCTCGGCAGACAGAGCGAAGGGTAGTCGCGAGGATCTCCTGCCGAATTTCGGCGCTTTTCAGTTGCCCGCCCGGTCGTGACAGATTACAGTGACCACCATGAAAAAGCTCATGATGTCACTGTTGGCCCTCGTCGTGATCTCGGTTTCTCCGCTGCTGGCGCAGGAATACGAGCCGTTGCCCTCCGATCCCTATTTCGCCGCCTACAAGCTGCTCAAGGCGCCACCTGTTGAGGGGTTGGTGCTGCAGCGGGGCGACCGGCTGGCGATTTGCGGCGACTCGATCACAGAACAGAAAATGTACTCGCGGATCATGGAGACGTATCTGACGGTTTGCGTTCCGCAGCTTGACGTCACGGTCCGCCAGTTCGGCTGGAGCGGCGAGAAGGCTCCCGGCTTCCTGGCGCGGCTGGTCAACGACGTGCTCCGTTTCGATCCGACGATCGCGACGACCTGTTATGCGATGAACGACCACAACTACCAGCCCTACAAGGAAGAGTACGCGCAGGTCTATCGCGACGCGTCGCTGGCGACCATTCGCAGGTTCAAGGAGCGAGGCGTGCGCGTGATCCAGGGCTCGGCCGGCACGGTCGGCAAGATGCCGTCGTGGGTCCAGCGGGCCCAGGGCACGGTCGACGACCTGAACCGGAGCCTCTCGGAGTTCCGCAACGTTGACGTGCGGCTGGCCGAGCAGGAACAGGTGGGATTCGCCGATGTGTTCCTGCCGATGCTGGTCCAGGGATTCGAGGCCAAGCGCCGGTATGGCGACGACTACATGATCTCGGGCAAGGATGGTGTGCATCCGGGATGGGCGGGTCACTTGGTAATGGCCTACGCCTTCCTTCGGGCGATGGGGCTCGACGGGC
Source organism: Sedimentisphaerales bacterium (assembly GCA_040772485.1). GTDB lineage: Bacteria > Planctomycetota > Phycisphaerae > Sedimentisphaerales > Anaerobacaceae > Anaerobaca. The sequence goes on from JAXGYC010000007.1 coordinate 210,406, forward strand.
AGATCGGGACCATCACGGTGGACATGGCAAATGGGCAGGCCACAGCTTCGGAGGGCCATCGCATCGCCTCTGCCGAAGCGGGTCGCGTGGAAGTCGAGAGCAGCCGCTATCCGTTCTGCGCGAGCGGTCCGGCGGACGACGATTCGAGCATCCGATCCGGTATGGCGCTGGTCCCGTTCAACGAGCATCTCAATCGGCTCATGCTGGTTGTGAAGAACGCCCCGGCCGGGGGCTGTCGCGTCACGTGGGGCGATGGGTCGAAGAGCTATACCGCCGCCCAACTACGGGGCGGTGTCAATCTGGCCGCTGATTTCGAGATCAACCCCTTTAGCGAGGCGTTCCATCGCGTGGATGAAGCGGTAGCTGCGAAACAGGCCTATGAGACTCGGCAGGTCAAGATGCTCTTCCACGGCCCGGAAGGCGCAGCCGATATGGATATGACCGTCGCACTGACGGAGAAGACCCGCGCGCCGCTGGCGGAAGCCGTCAAGGCCGCCTTCGTCCCGGTCCGCCACACGATTCGCATCGAGGCCCAGTGAGAGACCGTCAGAGTCCTATGAGGTGGATCTGATCGAGCAGGCCGCGGTACGCCGCCGCCATCAGGTACATGCTCAGGACCGTCACCGCCAGCACCAGTGCGGTGATCCCGATCTTGGTCATGGGCTTGTATCGGGGATGCCACCAGACCAGCGGAAGGGCCAGCGGTCCGGCGAACAACAACGCGAGGACTACGCTGCTCGTAGCATGATACCACTTGCCGCTCTTGGGCACAGGCATTGGCCGGCCTGAACCGTCGAGGAACTCGCCACAATGCCGGCACTTGATCGCCTCCCGCTGGATGTATTCGGCACAGAACGGGCATTTCTTCCTATCCGGCACGTGCGGGGTCGAGCGGTCGTCCGGACCCTGTACCAATGGTTCCGCTTCGCCATGCGTCAGTAGTTCAGTCGCCATGATAGCCCTTATCGGCATATGGACCACGTTCCTTTAGAATGATCCGCTGACGCGTGCGACGGGCGATTGTGGTCTCCGGCCGTTTGTGATACGGTTTCTACGAATGCTGTGGTGCTCGGCAAGCAGGAGAATCGCATGGCGCGCGTCGTGGAAGGTGATATCGTCAGAGTGTATTGTGCGGGTCGCTTGACGGACGGCCGCGAATTCGAGATGGCGCCGGACGGCGGGACCATCGAATTCATCGTCGGTCATGGCGATCTCCTGCCTGCCCTGGAGAAGGCCGTCATCGGCATGACCCCGGGCGAGTCCAGGACCGTGATCGTTCCCCGAGACAAAGCCTATGGCCCCCGCCGCGAAGATCGGGTCGAGGTCATCCCCCGCAAGGATTTTCCCAAGGGCATCACGCCGAGGGTTGGCCAGCACATCCGCCTGCCCAGCGACGAATACGAGGTCATCAACGCGACCATCATCAAGGTCTCGGACACCGAGATCGTCGTGGACGCCAACCACCCGCTGGCCGGACAGGATGTGCTCTTCCAGATCACGCTCGAAGAAATCGTGACCTTGTAGAACTTCCAGGCTCTCTCAGAGGAGACAACTATGAACACACTCGACCGAGCCTTGACCACAATACTATGTCTGCTGGCGGCTTTGCCCTGCATGGGCAGCGAAGAGGTACTCGTGACTATGGAGGTCTTCCCCTGTGTCGCTCAGCACGTCCACGGCTCGACGATCGTCGAGCTTCCCAACGGCGATCTGCTTGCCGCATGGTTCCAGGGCTCGGGCGAACGGTGGGCCGACGACGTCGCCATCATGGGCTCACGGCTGAGACCCGGCGAGACCCAGTGGAGCGAGCCATTCGTCATGGCCGACACGCCTGGGTTTCCCGACATCAACCCCATCCTGTTCACGGATGGTCAGAACCGCCTCTGGTTGATGTGGTACACCGTCATCGCCAACCAGTGGGAAACGTCCCTGCTGAAGTACCGCATCAGCGAGGATTGGACGCGTGGCGAGGGCCCGCCCCAATGGGCATGGCAAGACGTATTGCACGTCAAACCGGGCGACAAGGCCGAACGGGGCATTCAGCCCAATGACCGCTTCGTGCGGTCCGTCGAGCGGCAGGTCAAGGAGTACGCGGAATACGTCAGCGGTCAGACCATGAACCCGACCTCCACAGCGGCGACGGCAGCAGGCGCCCGGATCAGAGCCTGGAGCGATGATCTGCTGGCCAAGGCGCGAGGCCAGGACATGGTGCGCAAGGGGATCCTCGTCGACGACGCCGGCCGGGGAGTTGACCAGCCCCTCGGTTATCCCTATTTCCGGCGAATGGGCTGGCAGACGAAGAACAAGGCGATCGTCCTGACCACGGGCCGGATCATCGTCCCGCTCTATTCCGACGGTTTCAGCTTCTCCCTTATGGCCCTGACAGACAACGGCGGGCGAACCTGGACGTTCAGCGAGCCCCTCGTCGGCGGCGGAAACATCCAGCCCAGCATCGCGACGCAGCCCGACGGGACACTGGCCGCGTACATGCGGGACAACGGCCCTCCCCCGGCCCGCCTGCATGTCAGCCGCTCGGCCGATGCGGGAGCGACGTGGAGCTCCGTCCGCGACAGCGAGCTGCCCAACCCTGGTTCGGGCGCCGATGTCGTCACTCTGGCCAACGGACACTGGGTTCTGGCCTGCAACGATACCGAGGAGGGCCGGCACAGCCTCGCCGTCTCGCTGTCGGCCGACCAGGGCCGGACCTGGACCCACACTCGGCACCTGGAGCGGGACCTTCGGGGACCGGCTGCGACCCGGAGCCACTACCCGTCGATCATCCAGGGGCGAGACGGGGCCCTTCACGTGGTCTACAGCTACCATCGCAACGACCGGGGACAGGACCCAGCCAAAACCATCAAATATGCCAGATTCACCGAGAGCTGGCTCCGGGAAACGAATGACCGGCCATAACACGCATGAAGAACCGTAACGCCTTTTCTAAGAAGGCGTTACAGTAGTATCATCCGTCCGCACAGTCGATGCCTCCTTTGCCGCCACAGTGGATACCACCCATGTCAGCAACTTTTTTTTTACTTTTTTCCGGAAATGCATCCACAAGCGTTATCGGCAGACGCTTGGTATGTGAGTGAAAGGAACACGTCGAGGCATGCGGCCGTGGGAGGGAAGGAAGCACCGGGGGGTCTGTGCGCCCTGCAGCGAGGTGCGTACCGACCCCCTGTTTCATTGTTCCAGACTGATTGAGCCGCAGACATCCAGCCAGCCGCACCTTTTGTCTTGCTTGTCCCGCAGAGATTGGGGATGATATGCAGGGGGTGGAGCGGGTGGGCATATCCGCAAAGCACTTGTGCGGCCGGCCAGTCTGCCATCGGTTGGCCTGCGTGAAAGGACAAGGATGTCGGAGAAGATCAGACGCGGTCAGAGAATCCCCGTTCCGCTGCTCAGAGGCCAGCACAGACTCATCGTCGAGCATGCTCTTGCCAACGACCACCCGTTCACACAGGCCGTCCTGGCTGGCGGCAAGGGTGAGATCGACGTGACCCTGGGGGAGCTGGAGGACCTGCTCGGATGTATCGTGGCTGCGGCGAATCACAGCCACGATGCGAGCCTGACATATGGACTGGATGCCCTCTATGATCGGCTCGACGCGATTCTCTACTCCTACGAAGAAGTCGATTAGGGCGTTGGCGCCATCGAGCAGTGCCGGAACTCGTCGCCTTTTCTGAAAAAATCGCAAAATCGCATCCACATCACCCTGTCAGCGAACGCCTTCGGCACGGACGGAGAAAGGATGTACACCCAAGCGGCTGCGCGGGGCACCCAGGCGCAAGGAGACCGGCACGCGTTGCGGACGACCGCAGATCGTGCCGGTCGCCTGTTTTTGGGCACGACAGCCCCCGAGCCAGCCCCTCGTCGAGCCTCCCACCGCGGGTGGCACCTCCCCTGGGCCTGCCACCCTTTGCCCTTGAACCTGCGCCAAATCCAGGCGACAATACGGAGACGGAATCAGGCCGCTGCGTCCCGGCTGAATAACTCGACATAAGGAGCGACTATGGCGATCCAGTTCAAGGAGTTCACCCGACCGGCGTTCTCCGGAGACGCCGACGAGCTGAAGAAGAAGGTCGTCAAGTACTGCAACAGCCAGCTCAAGTGCTTCCGGATCATCTCTATCTCGGAGGCCAAGGGCATCTCGGACGACTTCTATCGCATCACGGTCTGGTACGACGACGAGGCCGAGAAATTCGAGCACCTTCTCTCTGCCTCGGCAGCCCAGAATGCGGACAAAGGATCATCTTCCCCTGCGACGGAGGACGAAGATCCTCCAGACAGTTCTCTAAGGTAGCGCTCCTACCGGGATCCCGTTGTTCTGGAGCTGGCGGGCGGGGCTGTCGGGCGCCAGACGGTAGTCCCTGGCGGCGGCATCGACGAAGTCCGGCTCGATCAGTAGAGCATGTGTCGAGAATCCTCGCGCCCGCTGGTGATCGGCAAATTCGGCAACTCCAACGGAGGTCCGCCCCCATAGGAGCAGCGGCAAGCCATCCGGCTGAAACCAGCAGTTCGCATCCATGGTCAGCGCCGCGGTCCAATCGCGGCCGGCCAGACGCAGGCAACTGTCGGTGGCATTAGAGAAGATGTTGTAGCAGACGACAAAGTCGGATGTCGCGGCGCTGTTGTCGTAGAACATCAGGTGCCGCCCGTTGCGATCGGGCCGCTGGGCGTGCCCCCAGCCATAGCCGGCATCGACGCAGGTGTTGTGCTCGAAGCGGATGCTGTGCGTGCGGCTGGACTCGTCCCGATTCCAGTACTCGAACGAGTACTCGCAGTTCCAGATCACGTTGCGGCGATAGGTGATGTTCTCCTGGACATTGGTCCCACTGCCCTGGTTGGTCAGGGCGGCGTCGTAGATTTCCCACAGGCGGCAGTCTTCCACCAGACAGTCGCCGGCGCTGGACCAGAATTCGATCCCGTTGCCGTACCGCACAGGCCGGCCGTCGGCGGTGGTGTGCTGATGCCCGCCGCCGATGTAGGACAGGTCGCAGCGACGCACGATGATGTGCCGGACGCCGGACCCGCCGATGCCGTGGGCGGCCCCATACCGCAGGTCGAGGTCTTCATAGGTGACGTACCGCTTGCCGCTCTGGTCGACGATGTGTTTCCGCAGGGCCAGTTCGATGCTGCGATGAAAACTCGCCGGATTGCCGTCCGAGCGGAGCAGTACGCACTTTCCATTGGAGTCATAGAAGTAATCCCATGGCTTTTGAAGCTCGGCCCGGCTCCATTTCTTGACACCGACTGCTGCACCGTGGTCGAAGATGATGTTGCCAACATCGACTGCCAGAAGCCCCTGCGAATCGGTCGTGGTCCAGATGCCGTCCGCAAGGAGGCTCCAGTCCGCAGCCGCATCCACAGCCATCGATCCAAGCAGCGAGGGCTTCTCGCCCATGCCGAACGCGCCGTATGTGATGGGAAGGCCGGGGGCGCCGCTCTGGGGAACGAGTTGGCCCCGCCAGAGCCCACCGCGTCTGAAGAGAACCGTGTCGCCTGGCTTCAGGGACGCCTGATTGACCTTCTCCAGGGATCGCCAAGCGGCCACTCGGCTTCGACCGTCCCGATCGTCATCTCCATGCACATCATCGACGTAATAGGCTCGTGACGACCGTCCGGTCATGACAAAGGCCAGGATCGCACGAGCAACGACGTCGTCCGGCTCTGAAATCCGACTGACGATGGTCCCGTGGTCGCGGCCTTCGACTTCGAGGTATTCGATCCGTTCGTGGCCGGCCGCCTTCATCGCCGCGACAAACAGCCGATTCTCCTCGGCCCGCGCCGGCAGGTCCTCGCTGCCGCAGATACACACCGCAGGCGGCGCATCAGCGCGGACGTGATACAGCGGTGCCGCTTCATCGACGATCTGACGCGTGCGTCCGATTCGGCGCTCCGCGCGGACGGCTGAATGTGTAACCATCTGCCCGCTGACGGGGATCAGGCCCGCGACGACATCCGAACTCAGGCCGTATCGACCGAGATACCGCCCGTCCAGGCCGATCATTGCGGTCAGGTAGCCTCCGGCCGAATGGCCGCAGACGTAGATCCGCTTTGCATCGCCGCCGTGCGCGCCGATGTTCCGATGCAACCACGCCAGGCTGGCGGCCGCATCGTCCAGATAGGCCGGGAACGCCGCCCCTGGCGAAAGGCGATAGTTGGCCAAGGCCACGGCCACCCCCTGCCCGGCGAACCATTTTGCGATCCCGACGGTCATCGGATCGGACTTGCTGCCCTCCGTGATCCCGCCGCCGTGGAACCACAACAGCGTCGCAAAACCCTTCTCGCCTTCGGGCAGGTACAGATCGAGCTTGCACCGCTCCATCTCATAGGCCGTCAACCCATCGCCGCTCTTGTAGGCGATGTCCGCGACGACGGAGATCGGCTGTGCATTCGCTGCGGCGACGCCCGCCTGACTGACCAGCCAGACGAGCCACGCCAAGCCAACCGTCCATCTTGGCAACCGTGTCATCCTCAGTGCTCCCAATGATGTCTCAACGAGCGGGCCTGTAGATTCGAGCGACCCAGCCGCCGCCAGGCGCCAGATCGATCTTCATCATTGTATCGGCCGTGACATTCCGCTTTTCTTTCTTGTAGTCGATGGCCCGAGTGGCCGCGTTGGCTCCGTCGCGGAGGAACTCCATTTCATATGAACCGGCGTCGAGGAAGTCGAATCGCAGATCGAACTGCCGAGGCTCCCAGTCCGTGATCGCGCCGACAAACCACGTGTCGCCCCTCCGGCGGGCCAGCACGACGTAGTCGCCCACTTGGGCCTCCAGCACGCGCGTCTGGTCCCACTCGACGGGAATCTGCGCGATGAACTCGGTGCACTCGCGCTCGCGGTAGTAGTCCGACGGCGCATCGGGCAACATCTGCATGGGGCTTTCCAGGATGACGAACAGCGCAATGTCGTGGGCGCGGGTGCCCAGGCCCATCGGCCGGTCCCCCACCGGCCGGAACTCGTGCTTCTGGGCGTTGTTCATCGTGCCGGGGATGTAGTCCATCGGCCCGGCGACCATGCGAAGGAACGGCAGCAACGCGTGATGCTCCGGGTTGGCCTGGTCGCTCCAGCCATTCTGCTCAACCTCGATCAGTCCCTCGCGCGTCAGGACGTTGGGGTAGGCCCGTCGCAGTCCCGCCGGCTTGTACGCGCCGTGGAAGTCGACGACCATGTGCCGTTTGGCGGCTTCCTTCGCGATCCTGTGGTAGAAATTGACCATCTTCTGGTCGTCGCGATTCATAAAGTCGATTTTGATGCCCCGGATACCCCACTTGGCAAACTGATCGAGCGCCTGCTCGCACTGGCGGTCCAGGGTCGCCCAGATCACCCACAGCATGACGCCCACGTTCTTCTGCCTGGCATAGGCACAGACCGCCTCCATGTCCAGATCCGGGTGAATCTTGAACAAGTCGGCCCCGTCGGACCAGCCGTCATCAAAGAGGAAGTGCTCGAATCCAAACTCAGAGGCGAAGTCGATGAAGTGCTTGGCGGTGGCGGTGTTGATACCCGCTTTGAAATCGACGCCGTAGATGTTCCGCCGGCCCCACCAGTCGAACGTGACCACTCCCGGCTTGATCCACGAGACATCATCCAGAGCCAAAGGCGGCGCCAGCAGATAGACCATCTGATTGGCGATCAGATCGCCGTCGTTTCGCGCGACAGCGATGATCCGCCAGGGATAGGTTCGCGTGCCCTCAGTCTTGGCGATGTAGTCAGCATGCTTGGCCACTCGGCCGCGCACATACGCGTTGCCTTCATACGATTCTTCGAGCGGATAGCCCGCAAATGCTGTTTCCAGGGAGGTCTCGCCCGTGCCCCGCAGCCACATGCCCGGATAGTCCCGCAGGTCCGACTCGGTGATGAGCACCCTGGGCCGGCCCGTTTGCGTCACAAGCAATGGCAGGCAGCACAGGTCCTCCGCCTTCAAATCGCCGATTGCCTGCTCGCTGTAGGGCTCCTCATAGGCGGAGCGGAAGCTCTTCTCCTTCTGGCAGATCACCGACGCCGTGTCGGCAAACTGAAAACTCGCCCGCTCGGACGCAACAACCACCTCGCCTGGAAGAGATGTCGAGAAGCGATAGGCGACGCCGTTGTCGTATGCCCTGAACGCCAAGGCAAAGCCCCCTTCGAAGGTCAGCGTCAGCTCGTTGCAGCGATCCTGTATCACCGCGTTCTTCTCGCGAATCTCCGGACGGACCTCTTGTACGATCGTTCTGCGATCCACGCGCGTGACAGGTGAACCAGCGCCAAAGACGACGCCATCCGTCACGGTCAGAGCCAGTCCTGTGACATCGGTCACTGTCCCGCCGTCGACGAGCACCGAGAAATCGATCCGCTCGCCCGCGTCCACGCGGACGCCCACCATCCCATCGGGAGATCGCAGATCGTATCGTTCACAGAGCCCCACGCTCACGTTCACAAGCAAGACCACAGCGGCAAGCGCCGCCGAACCGGTCATCTCCTCATCCATCACAGCAGTCTCCTTCCCATGCATTCCGCCGGCTTCATCGAGCCGATTCGATGCGGTAGAGGTGGGTCTTCGTTCGCAGCAACAGCGCCTTGCCGACGACGGCGGGCGAGGCCATGCAGCCAGAATCGAGTGTGTTCGTCGCGACAATCTCGAACTGTCGCGCAGCCTTGAAGACGGTCGATGTGCCGCTCTGGTTGAAGCAATAGATGTTGCCGTCGGCATAGAGCAGCGATGCGGCATAGTCGCCTCGGATGCGGTCCTTCCACACCTGCTCGCCCGTCGCCGCGTCCACGCAGACGACGATCCCCGTATCGTTGATGGTGAAGAGCAGATCACCGATCAGGACGGGCGAGGGCGTTCGGGGCACCGTCCGAGCAGTCTTCCACAGCACGTGGCTGTCGGTGACGTCGCCTGAGCCGTCGACGCGAATGGCCATCAGCTCGGTCTGGCCGAACCCGCTGATCATGTAAGCGACGCCGTCCCGGTAGATGGGGGCCGCGGCGCCGGAGAACGCAGGCGTACGAACCTTCCACAACTCGCGGCCGGTCGTTGGGTCGTAGCCGTAGACTGCCTTGGCGCCGACGCTGAGCATCTGTGCGGCGCCGTTAGCCTGGACGACCAGCGGGGTCGAGTACGCCTTGCGCAGGTCGCCTTCGTCTCTCGGCTTGCCCTCGGCGTCCAGGTCGTCCCAGTCGGCGGTGCGGTCGGTCTTCCAGACGGTACGGCCGCTGGCCTTGTCCAGAGCGACGAGATATTGCACGTCGACGCCGTCCATGGTCAGGATCAGCAGATTCTCGAACAGGATGGGCGACGAGCCCGGCCCGCGATAATGCCGACAGGGCAAGTCGTCCCGCTTCCACAGCGTTTTGAAGGTGCCCGTGTCCAGACACGCAGTCCCATAGCTTCCAAAGTGCGCGTAGACGCGGCCCGGCTCGACGACGGGCGTGGGCGAGGCGTAGCTATTGAGCGGATTGCCCAGCGGCTCCGGATGATCGGCGTGGAAGAGCCGCTCGCTGAAACGAACCGCGCCCGAGCTGGCGTCGACGCAGAGCGCGTAGAAATCGTGTCCATCCGCGGTGGCGCTGGTCAGCCAGACCTGTCCGTTCATCACCACCGGACTCGACCAGCCGATGTGCGGGATGGGCGTCTTCCACGCGATGTTCTCGTCCTCGCTCCAGTGCACCGGCAGGCCCAGCCGCACATCGCTGCCGGGCCGGGTCGCCAGGCCGTCGCCGGAGGGCCCGCGAAAGCGGGGCCAGTCGGCCTGCGCCGGTGCGGCCATCGTGAACAGAATCACAGCCATCCGGTATCTACACATCCACCCTCTGCTTGCTGGTATCACAAACTCATTCCTTCCAAAGCTATCACCGGTCTGCGGCAAGCTACTTGTGTAAAATCTTCAACGCGTTGGTCCGATAGACCTTCTCCAACACCGAGTCGCCCAGCGCCAGGCCGTGCAGGGGCCAGTGGTAACTGAAATTGTCCCAGTCGTAGAAGTGCTCATCCGTCGACTCCAGAATGCGGAACGTGATCCGGTACACACCTGGGCTGAGACCCATGTCGGTGCCGTAGACAAGCCGGTCCTGATAGGTCTCGTAGAACTTAGCGGTGAATCGGGGAATGGCGGCCGTCTCCGCGTACCGCGCAGAAATGTCCGCGTACAGGTTTGGACATTCATCGAAGAGCTTCCCCAAGCGACCGAGATCGTATGAGCAGTTGGCGAAATGGCAAGCGATGAACGTGGTGTTCGGATGCCGCTTGACCGCACGTTCGAGGATATCGACCATCCCGGTGTGGCCGACGATGCCGGGCTGATCGTCCAGTCGCCAGGTGTAGGCGTTCATCAGCCCGTCGTTGCGAGCGTCCATCGGCTCGTACATCCAATACGGATCGGCTACGTGGATGTTGATGGGCATCTTCAGATCGGCGCACTTCTCCAGCAGCCCGTCCATGCGCGGGTCATCGAGATGCATGCCCCACGCCTTGGTGGGCCGGCAGTAGACCAGCCCCTTGCCCTTGTCGCCCAGCTCGCCCACCCCCCGAGCGCCGGCGTCGAAGCAGCGTTGTAGTTCCTTGACGGCCGCAGGCCCGAAACCGGGTTGGTCGTAGCCGGTATAGTCGAACCCGCACCAGAGCTCGAACCGATCCGGATACTTCGAGTAGAGCGCCATCAGGTCGTCGAACTGCTTGCCCGTGGTTCCCGTCAGGACGACGGCCTTGGCGATACCGTGCTCGTCCATGACCCGCACCCATCGGTCCACCTGCTCGGGTGTCTTCGCATAGACGTGGGCGTGCATGTCGATTGCCGGGTAGCGGGCTTTGGCGACCTCCGTCTGTGGGATCTTGTAGACCGAGCGAGGGTGAAAATCCTTCAACAACAGCGTTTCGGGCGAAGGCTCTTCCGCCGCCGGCGACAATCTCGCGGCCCAGCACACAATCCCCACCATAATGGCAGCCATCTGCTTCATGATCGATCTCCTTTCACATCACCTGGATGGTCTGAGCCGGCGTCGATTCATGGGACCCGCCGGATGCGCAGGGCCATGTAAGGTTTCTCGGGCAAATCGATTACCGCCCGGCTCTTGTCAACATACTGGTAGCGGTCCAGCGCCTCCACCTCAAACGTCCGCTCCACCGGCACGACCGTCATGTTCCACGTGTCGATGATCTGGGCCTGGAACCGCATCCCCTCCTCGAGTTCCGCACGAGGCAGCACAAACGGCCACTTCGCCATCTGTTCCTTGCCGAAGTAGATCAGGTAGTACTGCCCTGGCTGGCCCGCCATGTTGGTTTCGTAGTACTGGTCGATCGGATCGAGCCCCCCATCCGGGCCGTCCTCGACGATCTGTCGCAGGAAGGCGATGCGGGCGGGACTGGCTCCGGCGAGCGTGCCACCCCGCGAGATCCATCCGTCGCCGTCGGACTGCACACGCGTTTCCCCATGCGTGGCATAGGCGCCGCCAATGACGGCGATCCAGAACCGATAGACCATCTCCTCGCCCGTGAGCCGGCCCCAACGCTTGGCGATGGTGCCCTCGTAGTTGATCTCGTCGTGTACGATGGGCTTGCGATAGATGTCGCGCAGCAAGGGCGAGACGCCGAAGAAACGCACCGCCATGTAGTACTGAAGGCTCACATGTGTGACCCAGGGCTTGCCGTAATCGTAGATGCGTCCGGCGTTGTGAATCGACCGCAGATGTCCGTACGGGTCCTTCGCCTGCACCAGTTGGAACAGTCGGTCCCAGTCGGTGTCAGTCAGATGCCGTATGAAGCTGTTCTCGTTGGCCAGGGACCACCAGACATTGCGGTACGCCGCCAAACGGGCCACAAGATAGCGTACGAAGCGGTCGTTGGTCTCCGCATCCATCGTGTCGAAGCCCCACTTGCCGCCGTCATACGGCCGAAACAGGATCACATCGGCCTCGATACCCAGATCGCGAAGCTGTACGACACACGCTTCCAGTCGCCGGAAATACTCCGGCTTGAAGCGGGAAAAATCCCAGGTCTCTTTCGATGTCCCCTCGAACGGAAAGCAGTCCAGCGCCCCGGGCCCTTCGACATAGCTCGTGCGCCAGGGCGGGACCGCCAGAAAGCGCGCCTTGTTGAAGGGGGATTGCTTGAGCGTTTCGAGAGTCTGCCGGCGTCGCTCCTCGGACTGAAACGGCCACTCGTAGATCGTCGTGCCGAACGGGTAGAACGGCGTCCCGTCGGCGTACCCGAAATGGTACTGGTTACGGACTCGCACGGGACCGTGGCACCTGGGGGAGGGAGGGAGGCAGACAAACTGTCCTTCGTGGCCATCCAGGGCTTCGCGATTGCTTTTGGTCCGGTAGGTCCATATGCCTTCGCGGTCGGGCATGAAACGGACCTTGAAGAGACCGTCTCCATCGTGGAATCCCTCGGGCTCGAAGGCGCGATCGCCCTGCCGAAAGACGGCGCTGAACTCGATGCCGACGAACGGATTGCCTGTCGCCGGACCGGATAGCGTCAGCTCGAAGTCATCCCACATCCGAACGGATCTATCCTCGCCCGCCGAGGCGCCCGCCCACACCAGGAAAACCAGAGCGATCCTCACCAGACGCTTCATACGAATGCGTTCCCTTCTCGTCAGAGGGCCATACCCTGCCCCGAAACCGTCTGGGCCGGGGCTCAGTAGACTCTATCGCTTCCGCCACCGTCGGGCAAGCCTTTGCCCGCCAGCGCGTAGTGACACGTAGGCAATTGCCCCCATAGCAGGTTGAGGATTTTCCCTATGGCGGCCCCAACCCCGCCTCCGTACTATCCCAGTGCGTTGACAATGTCCGTTCAACGGGGACGGACATTGCGGAACGGGTGCTCTGCCATGGCAGGGCCTATGGGAAGGAGTTGGCACGCCGGCAGAGTTCCTATTGGGAACGTCAAAAGGGCACACGAAGCGGAAGAGACCGGAAGACCGACCTCGGGAAGCGATGGTGCTGGAAGGCGGGCCGAGTTATGAACCACGGACGTCATAACATCTACTATGCCGACGGCGACCTAAAGAGCACAAGACCCGTGCAGGCTGCGCTCGAGCGGGCGGATGCGGCGGTATCCTGTTTCACTGACCCTGAGAAGTGTCTGAAAGCCATCCGTGACGCCGGGTGTCGGCTCCTCGTCACCAACGTCCCGGAGCCAGCGGTCGAGGGCATCAAGCTGCTGACCCGTGTCCGGCACGTCGCACCCTGGTTGCCGGTCATCATGCTGGTCGAACCCGGTCAGATCGACACCGCCGTCCAGGCTATGAAGGCCGGCGCCACAGATTGCCTGGAGCGGCCTCCTCAGACGAGCCGGCTGCTGGCAGCCGTGAATCAGGCGCTCCACCGAACGGACGTCACGACACCGTCGAAACCTCTGACGGAGGTGGAACAGGCGGTGCTGCACCTCGTGCTGCAAGGAAAGACCAACGGTGAAATCGCCGCCGAACTCCATCGATCCCGACGCACGGTGGAAGTCCATCGCGCCAATATCATGACGAAGCTCGGAGCACGTCATATCGTCGACCTCGTGCGTCACGCCGGCCTTGCCGGCCTGACGGACATGTAAATCCGCTGATCGCGACGTTTGTCCCACAGACGCACCGGTATCATGCCCAACAGGCTTGCAGCCGTCGTCGCAGTGATGTCTTGGCGCGGTGGAAGCGGATGCGGGCTCGTTCAGGCGTGGTTCGCGTGCGCAGGGCGATTTCGGTGTAGGGCAGGTTCTCATAGCAGCGTAGACGCACCACGTCCCTGTGCTGGCCCTGGAGATGTTCGACTGCCATGGCGACCTGTTGCAGGGTTTCCTCGTGAATCTCCGATTGCAGTGGGTTGTCGTCGCTGTCGGCGCATCGGCGGTCCTGGAGGAAGCTGCTCTGCATGGCCGTCTGAAGGCGCCGCCGCCGGAAGGCGTCCTGAATCTTGGTGTAAGCGATCCGATACATCCACGGCCAGAAGCGATCGGGATCGCGCAACGACTCGACGCCACACAGCATCGCCAGCAGCGTGTCCTGGAGAATGTCCTCGGTCATGTCGTGGCTGAGCGTGATCCGCAGCACAAACGGGTAGAGCCGCTGCCAGACGACACCGGCCAGGTCTCCCAGGCCGGTCTTGTCTCCCGAGCCGGCTTGCCCCGGCAAGGTGTTCTGATTGTTCTCCGCACTCATTTCCCATACTCCGTGTTGCGACCGATGCAGGTTGGTCACCACTGGTCCCGTGTCGCGCGCACCATCGGCCGGAGCGAGACAATCCCGCCCGAGTTCGTCGGCCGATGCTGCTCACCCTCCGCCGTAGCCTTCACTGATAAAAGGCCGTTCTCGAAGAAGCGGTCACATTGATTCGACAGACGAATCGGTTTTCTGTTCCCCCGCATCAGAAGATTTTTCGGACTCGACCGGTGGCTCGGACGCTTGCACGCCCCCATCCCGCACGCGCCAGGTGGGCGCAGCCAGTTCGGGTATGTCCCACGCACCGCCGCACAGGTGGCATCGTTCCATGTCGGCGCGTCGCATCTTGCCGCACGCGGCACACGTCACCAGCCCCGCGCCCGGCCGGGTCATTCGAAACGTGATATAGGCGGGCAAGCCGAAGGCCAGCGTGCCCAGCAGCCAGAGACTTCGGGCATTGCTCGACAGGCCCACGGCCGCCGCGTCGCGGACAACGCGCCACGCCAGAAAGATCGCCAGGCCGATCCCAGGCAGTATGATCCACAGGGCGCCGAAGAATCGTGCGACAACACTTTGTCCCATCTGATCGCGGTGCATTGCCGCGAACGAATTCGGAACCAGGAACAGAGTCCGGTGGCTCGCGCCGGCCTCGATCCGGTTGGCGAGAAAGAACGACGACGCCGTCAGAACGGGCGGGTGGACGTTCTCCAACAGGTACTTCGACACCGTCAGGGCCGGCGCCCACGGCACGTCAAACAGAGCTGCCCGGGCCGATCCGATCCACACCTCCTGCCGGTGCATCCGCGAGTAGGACTCCCTGCGCGTGTCGACGCGCGTCACCATGTTGCCGTCCTTGTCGAAGATTGACATCGCCAGAGATGTCCCCTGCCGGGAGACGCCGACGGCAAGCAGTCCGGCGTACTCATGGTCCGGCCCGATGCAGATCGCGTGCGCCCGGCATGCGAGCAACTGGGAGGGCCATCGGCGTCCTTCGCCGTACAAGGTCTTGGGCGCGGGCAATATGCCCTTTGCCGGGATGAGCTCCAGCGTTTGCTGGTCCAGCAGGACGATTTGCCCTGAGGCGTCGATCACAGGGGCATACCGGCTCCAGTAGCCGCTGCTCGTGCTGAATCGGATCGTCCAGTGGTACTCATATCGCGGCGGCGAGTCCTCATCCTGCGCTTCCCGCAGCACTCGCTTCTTGGGCGGCTCCCAACCGAGAGACAGACCTTCATAGTACAGAGACAGACCTTCATAGTACAGTGGAGAGCCCACCACAAGCGGCCTTCGCAGCATAGCGTCGGTCAGTTCGGGTCCGGCCTTGACCGTCATGGCCTCGCAGTCGACGGCGAAGAAACGATGCAGCTTCCTGTCGTAGACGATGTGGTGCAACGAGGCGCCGGCCACGTGGACAGGATCATGGAACCGGCCAAGTGTCTCTTCCGGGGTCATGGACACGTCGTCCGGTCCGGCATAGTAGATCGCCGTCTGCCGCTCGACGTTCCCGCCGGAATCCCTCTTCTGCCAATATGTGTCACGAAAGACGATTTGCCCGGCCGACCGGTCGAAGTACATCCAAGCCCCGTCCTGCGCATAATAGAAGACATCCGACCGGTCACCGCCGGGAACTCTGGAAAGGAGATAATCGGTGAATCCAAGCGTGCGGAGGAGCGGCTCGAAATCCATTCGTGCGAAAGCTGCGGAGCGCTGGTCTGCGTTGGGATCGTTCTCGATCTCTTCCGGCAGAATCCCGGACGGCGAGAACCGAACGCCCCTCGCCTCTTCGGGCATGCGGCCGCAGAGCAACAACTCCGCAAAGAACCGGCCCCAATGCAAGGGGATAACGAAGAACACCAGAACCACAAAGCCCGTGGCCAGGACCCGGATGCCATAGTTCATAGTGGTTTTCATGGTTCGGAACTCCTAGAGTGACGACGACGAGAAACGGCACCAGGCGCCGATCAGGCAGGCCACAACGAAGACGGCCAGGATTGCAGCGACTTCCAGGCCGAACCCCTTGATCCCGAGCAGCAGAGGCACGAGCATGACGATGGGCAACACGCCCAGCGTCGGCGCCAGCGAGCCCCGGTTCCATCCGGCGTGGATCCCGACGCTATAGCAGGCCAGGCACGTCAGAAAGACACTGCGAAACAGGTCCGCGAGTACCCCGCGATACAACGGGACCTCGGCTCGCTGAAGACCCAGCACGATCGAGCCCGCGATCATCACAGGAACCAACAGAATCAGAATCGCCAGCACGCCGGCCGCGATGCGGGCGGCAAAGATCTGCGGCCGCGTGACGGGCAGCGCGGTCAGGAAGGCCGACACATTTCGCGTCCGGTCCGTGTACATCTGGGCCACTCCCAGGGCGCACAGCCCGGCGACGACCACAATCGTGGCCGGGATAAGCCCTCCGACAGCCACAACCTCTCGATCGCCCCCTTCCAGGCCCAGACTGATCGAGACCAGCAACGCGGTCAGCAATCCGCTCAGGACCAAGGCCCCCACAAAATAAGCGATGTGGTCGATGACCTCGCGTTTCAGAAGCGTCCAGAACGTGCGCATGTCAAACCTCACTTCCTTCGAGGACCGCGGCGTTCGACGGCCTCGTACACTCGATGAAGATGTCTTCGAGGGTCATCACCAGCTCGCTGCAACTGTCAGGCCCGAACGTTTCGAGGATGGCCTGCTTCTGCTCGTTCCAGTTGGCGACGGTGAGCACCATCTCGCGTCCGGTGTTTCGCTGGTTGATGATCTCCGTGATGTACAGGTTCTCCGGAGCCGCCGACGGGAACAGAATCCGCAGCTTGCGGACGCGCCGTTTGAGCTCTTCGAGCTCGCAGTCCACAACGAGCTTGCCGCCGGCCATGATGCCGACGCGGTCGGCGATGCGCTCGACGTCCCCGAGGATGTGCGAGCTGAACAGGATCGTGCGGTCCTGTTTCTGGATCAGGTCGATGGCCAGTTCGAGGAACTGGCGACGCGCGACCGTGTCGAGACCGAGCGTCGGGTCATCGAGGATCAGCAGCTCGGGATCGGCCGCCATCGCCAGCGCGAGGTTGAGCTGGGCCCTCATGCCGGCCGACAACTCCTTGACCTTGCGGTCCATTGGCAGCCGGAAAGTCTCCATGAGATGGTCGAAGAACTCTGCGTTCCACCGCAGAGACAGGTCTTTGCACAGCCCGATCAGTCGGCGGACGCGGTAGTTCTGGATCAGATTGTGTCCCTCGGCCACGTATCCAATGCGGGCCCGAGTCCCGGCGGCCAGGCTTCTCGAATCCTGCCCGAGCAGCAGGGTCCGGCCCCGCGTGGGCGGCTCCAGGCCCAACAGCGCGCGGATCAACGTGGTCTTGCCGCACCCGTTGCGGCCCAGCAGCCCGTAGATGCAGCCGCGAGGCACCTTCAGATCGATGCCGTCCAGCACGCAACGACCCTCGTAATACTTGACCAGATTCTCAACCACAATGGGGTGTTCATCCATATCCGACCTCTCGTTCGTCACTCAATCGCCCACATCAGACACACCCGCCGCGTGCAACGCCGCCAGGGCGCGGGCGTGATTCTCGTCGAATCCGCTCCAAGCGTCCACCACCTTCCCATCGGCGCCGATGACAAAACCGACCGGCGGGCTGTCGAACTTGACTCCATAGCCCTCGACGAGGAGACTCGCTGCCTCCTTGGAGGAATCGAGAACACAGGGAAAGGTGATCCCTTCGTCGCGAAGGAACGTCTGCGCGATGCGCCGGTCGTCGGCGACGTTGACGCCGAGAATCACAAGTCCCTTGTCCTTCGCCCTCTCATGCAAGGACTGAAGATACCGTACTTCATCGCGACACGCAGGTGCCCCGACTCGCCAGACACAGAGCCATACCACGCGGCCCTGAAAGTCGGCCAGACGAATCGTGTTTCCCGAGGCCGAGGACAGCTCGAAACCGGGCGCCTCTGTCCCAGGCTCCAAGAGGAACTCGTCCAACGACGGCGGATTCCATACACGATACCCTTCCGGCGGGGACCACGCGAACTGCTCGTTTGGGATCGAAGAGTCGATTTCCACACGCCACCATTCCTCCACCGCCACGTGGTTGTCGGCCAGGCGAACGATCTCCTTGATCCGCCGGGGCAGGTGGTCCTCCCGGGAGAGCCAGTAGTGCCGCATGCGTTGGGCCTTGAGGTAGCTGACCTCGATCACGTCGCACGCTTCGCCGTGAATCTCGTTCGCACCGCGAAGCCGGATTCCGTCAATATAGGGCTCGAATTCATCCGCACCGCCAAAGAACAGACGCGGAGACCAGATCAGATTGCTCCAGGCGACCCCGAGCCGGGTCATTTCGCTCAAAACATCGATGTCCGGGGAACAGGCCATGTCTACATAGACGTTGGATTGGGTCTGTTCGTAACGTGCAAAATCGTCAACTTTCAGAAAGGGACGGTCGCTCGACCAGAAGATCCGGAGGCGATCGCCGTCGGCAAGGACGGTCGTGACCCTCGTGCTCATCCCGTTGGTCAGATCCACGCGAACGAGGTTCGGTTTCTTCAGGCAGACCGTGCAGGCCGAAGGCTCGCTGCCCGGGCCACTGCAGATGCTTCGATACGACAAAGTCTGCGTGCGGCGCGCCGCTTCGAGCATTGCCTCATACAAAGCCCGCGCCTGCGGCTCGTTTTCCACAATCATCGTCGGCCGCCAGCGCGCGGCGGAGGCGCTGACCACATACAGGGCCCAGATTTCCACAACCGCGGCCGCCGCCACTACGATCCAGATGTTGATCTTGTCTTTCATCTGCATAGAGCTCACAATCGTCAATCCCGCACGCGCGAGAACTGCCGACGGCACAACAGCAGCATTCCGACGGCGCCGTAGACGCACGTCAGGATCAGGCTGTGCACCACACAGGCCACACTCTTGGACAGACTGAGCCGGCCGACGGTCAACGCGTACGGGCCGTATTCTCCCTCGGCGAACTTGCGCAACAGCTCGAAGGGAGGCCAGGCGTACCGCACAAAGGCGGTCAGCCACCCCGCCCCCGCTTCTCCGCGCAGCAAACCGATCAGGATGTTCATCAGGAGATAGCCCGCGATGAAAACAACGAGCAGCAGCAGGGAATTGAACGCGCGTCCCAGAACGACGGAAAGGGAGGTCGAAAGAGCCGCCACGGTGTTGAACAGTAGCCACGAGGCCAGCAGCCACACGCCGATTCCCTCGATGCTGTTTCTGGGCGTCAGCCAATCCAGCACGCTGAGCAGAACGCCGGCCAGCAGAAGATGGACGGCCGCCTGAAGCGACAGACCGACCAACCGAAAGAGGTAGAGCTTGCCCGTCCAAAACGGCTTGGTCACGAGCACGCAGATCCGCCCGGAGGCGATGTCGTCACCGAGAATCCCCGCGCTGAGGGTCAAGGCCAGAAACAGACCGCTCCCGAAGAGGATGAACTTGCCCGTGGTCTCCGTTTTGGTGGGAACGATACTCCACCAGTACACCCCGTACATCAGCAGCCAGGTCAGGTGCGCGATCCAGATGTAGCTCCGCCGGAAGTACGTTTCTCGTATCAGTTCATACGCTCTCATTGGCCGTTCCCCTCGCCACACAGACGCAGAAAGACGTCTTCGATGTTCTCTCGCTTCAGTACGACACTCGTGATCCTCGCGCCGTTCGTCACGAGGTCACGCACAATATCGGGAACCTCGTCGGCGTCGCCGATGGCGATCATCAATTCGGTACCGGTGACGCGGAGCACCTTGGAGGCGGGCAGCGCCGTTTGGGCTACGGTTTCGCCGCTGGAGACGACGCCCACGCAAAGCTGCCCCGCCTGGCTGGCGGTCAGGTCGTCGCCGAACCGGACAATACGGCCCCGGTGCATGAAGATGTAGTCGTTCGTCAACTTCTCCAGTTCGCCCAATCGGTGGGAGCTGATCACGACCGACGTGCCGCGACCACGCAACTGCTGGAGCAGATCGCGCAGCTCGACGATGCCGATCGGGTCGAGACCGTTGCTCGGCTCATCGAGCAACAGCAACTGCGGATCGGACATCATGGCGATGGCCAGGGCCAGGCGCTGTTTCATGCCTTGCGAGAAATCGGAGGCCGGCCGGTCCGTAAACTCCTGCATTTGCAGTTGCTCGATGGACCTGTCCACCTGCCGGGCGATGCCCTCGCGCGAAAGCCCCAGTAGCGCGCCGTGGTAGCGCAGCACGGCTCTGGCGGTATACAGGCCCGGGAAGACCGGGTGTTCCGGCATGAATCCCAGGTAGCGTCTGGCGCCCACCGACCGGGCCGGATGGCCGCAGACCGTGACCCGCCCTTGCGTGGGCAGGATCAGTCCGGCGATCAGGTTCAGCAGCGTGGACTTGCCCGCGCCGTTGGGACCGATCAGTCCGACGATCTGCCCCTTCCGCACGGACAACGACACGTCCCGCAGGGCACATACCGCCTTGTCAAGACTCGCAAACGGCCGGCGGAAGACCTTCGTCAGACCTGCGCATTCAACGACCATCGGCTGTACACCACATTCGCATGCCGGCTTCTCACATGTCTGCACAAGCACAGTGCATCTCCCTTTCACAGATCCGTCAGAATCTCAGATGTTCTCGGTTGTGCTGCCCTCGGTGTCACTGAACCGCCAGAGCAGGTCGTACTCCGGCACTTTGCGGCGAGGATCATCCGACCTCTTGCGCTCCTTCGGAATGCCGCCATTGTCGTGCATGTCCTCGCCGGCGCTGTAGACGAGAAAACCATCCTGTTCGGCACGGTAGCGCAACGGTTGCTCCACGTACGGATCGATGAGCTTCTCCAGCTTCAAATCGTCGAGCGATGACGGGAAAACGCCGTGTTCCCTGCGGTATTCGAGCAGCCCCAGCCCGGCCCGGGTCATATGCAGCCGGGCTACCATGTCGCAATGGACCCCTTTGAAGAAGTCGTTCACCTGCGTTGCCCAATGGGTCAGAAAGTGCTTGCCCCTCGCGTCGTTGAACTCCTTTCGAATGCCGGTGTCCCTCGGCACGTAGGGGCTCTCGAACATCTGTACCGCTTTGTGCATCGCACGCAGATAGGCGGCATGGGCCGCGATGAACAACGGCCGGAAGGTCACGACGCGAAACATCGCCCGATTGATCGTATCCAGGGCACTTTCCTCGTTGCCCGCCGGCTGGTCATGTTGCATGGCCTCGTACAGCTCGTCGCTCGACAGATGGAAGAACCACTCGCCTCGCACCAGCCGTTCGGCGTCCACCGCCCGCACCAAGGGTCCCACGTTGTCGAGGTTCTTCAGAATATCCTGTGTCTTCCGACAGGCTTCAGCGTCCGGGGGGACCACCGCGCAGAGCTTCTGAATCGTGTAGCAGCAGTCTCGGATCAGACACAGACGCGCGAACTGGGTGTCCATACTCGGGTCGGACACCAACGCATCGGCGATTTTGAACTGCCCCCGCACAATGTCCCAGACCTCGGTCCCACCACCTGCTTTGATCTGGTGGTACGCCTTGGCCCTGGCAATGGCCGCGACGCGTCGCAGGTCGTGGAACCCGAACGGCCCATCGAGTTGGCCGGCTTTGTAGTCGCGATCAAATCGGCATTCGGGCCGCCGCATGGCCTCTTCGAGCAAAGACAGTGCCGAAGCCACTTCCTCTCGTTTGAGGAGTTCCTCGAACTCATCGACCTGATTGGCATCGAGATCGTCCGCCAGAAAGCCATAGGCCAGCTTGCCGAGGTAGTCGAGCATATCCTTCCTGGGGGCGGGCAACTCCTTGAGTGTCGTGACGGCGCGCTGGTACAGCAGCGCGGCGTTCCTGCCTTCCGGAACCGGCTCGGGGATGACTTGGGCCGCCTTCATGGGCCGTCCGGCCGCTTCGAGGTCTGCGTACGCCTGCCGCAGCTTGACCGTGGACCGGATCAGCGCGACACCATAGGCGATGACCAGCACCGCCACAATGCCCCCAACAACTATCAGTATTCTCTTCGTCCTCTTGTGCATCTTCGTCCCCTGCCTTCTGGAGTCGTTTGCTACGGCCGAAGCACCGCTTATCCCTCTTTCGAAGCCAGATTGAACCTCTCGATAGCACGGCCGAACCACTCGACCAGCGTCGCCTTGTCGATCTGCATATGAAAAGCCTCGACCACGATCCGTTCCAGCTCTTCGCAGACAATCCGCCGCCGCACCGCCTTGCTGAGATTGCTGTCCAGACTCGCCACGAAGGCGCCGGCGCCCGCCCGGGTGACGATGATGCCCTCCTGTTCGAGTTGGCGATAGGCCTTGGCGATGGTGTTGGGATTGATCGCCAGTTGCTGAGCCAATTGGCGAACCGTCGGCAATCTCTCTTCCCGCGCGAGCCGGCCCAGGGCGATGTCCCGCTTGACCTGATCGATGATCTGAAGATACACGGGCCGGTCGGACGCATTGTCGATGCGAAACTGCATAGGCCACCTCAGTAGTTGTACTATTATCACTATTACAAGAATAACACCCCTCCGGTTCGCATTCAAGAGAAATTTTTCGGAATTCTCGCTCGGCCCGCATCGGCGCGCCCGGTCTTGACGAATGAACGGAACGCCGGTATTCTCCGCGATGGACAGGACTCGGGTACAGGAGACCAGGCGATGGCGAGTGCGAAAGGAAGACGCAGGAGCTGGCGTGAGAAACTGGAGAACCCAGCGGTGGAAGGGCTGCCCAAGGTGGTGGACGTCCCGGAGAAATGGCGGAAGATGATGGGAGGGCGCCGCGTGCTGGTGCCCACGCCTCTGATGGCGGACGAGGAAATCCGAACGGTGCGAAAGGGCCGACTCATCACGACCGGCCAAATCCGCCGGCGCCTGGCCGACCGCGAGGGCGCTGATTCAACCTGCCCGATGACGCTGGGCATTTTCCTGCGGATCATCTCGGAGGCTGCTGAAGAGGACCGCGGCAACGGGAAGAAGCGTATCACCCCCTACTGGCGGGTCATCAAGGACGACGGCAGCCTCAATCCCAAGATTGCCGGCGGCGTCGAGGCCCAGACGGCCCGACTCCAGGAGGAAGGCCATGCGATTCTGCCGGGCGAAGGCAAGAAACCGCCCCGCGTCGACGATTTCGAGAGGGCTCTCGTGTAGGCGACCATTAGGGATATCACCGGTCCGACGAGAGACCCCTCCAACAGGAAGAACGTGAGCGTCATACAACTCCAAGACAAAGAAACGATCGAGTCTTTTCTGCGCCGGAATCCCCAGCTGCACATTTATGCACTGGGGGATCTGGACGACTTCTTCTGGCCGTATACGACCTGGTTCGGCCGCCAGGAGGCCGGGGAATTGAAGGACATCGTTCTCGTCTACGCGGGCAGGGCGATGCCAACCGTGATCGCCGAGGCGGAACAGCCGGAGGGTATGCGCTTCCTGCTGGAGGAAATCGGTTCGCGCCTGCCCCGGCGGTTTCACGCCCATCTGAGCCTCGGCGTCGAAGACATCTTCCAGAACAGCCACATCGTGCATCCGCACGGAATGCACTGCCGGATGGCTCTTCGCAAGGGCACGCGCGTAAGAGACGTTGACGATTTCAGGGTCGTCCGGCTGGGCCCGGCCAACCTGGACGAGGCGCTGGCGTTCTACGAAGAAAGCTATCCCGGCAACTGGTTCGACGGCCGAATGCTTGAAACGGGGCGGTACTACGGTCTGCGGGATGCCGGAGGATTGCTGAGTGTGGCCGGTGTACACGTGTACTCACCGCGCTATCGCGTTGCCGCTCTGGGGAATATCGCGACCCATCCGGCTCGCCGCGGCAAAGGGTACGGGACACGCGTCACGGCGCAACTCTGCCGGACGCTGCGGGATGAGGTCGAGCACATCGGCCTGAATGTCAAAGCCGACAACGAGCCTGCATTGCGATGTTATCGCCGGTTGGGCTTCGAGGTCGTCGCTCGTTACGCGGAGTTTGACTTCGAGCGGCGGACCTGAGGGCGAGGTCAGGCCTTCCACGCCCGGATCAGGGAATTCATGCCTTCGTCCGGGCACAGCAACTCGATATCGGCAAAGCCGCCAGCGGACAGGTCGTCACGAAACTCCCCGAAGGTATAGGAGTTGCCCCCTTCAGTCCCCACCAGCATGTTGACGGCAAACAGCGCCCCTGCCGGCGGCTTCGTACGCGACCGGTCCAGCACAACGTCGCGGATGGCCAGCGCCCCGCCCGGCGTCAGAGCGGCGTATATCTTGGCGAAGAGGGCCCGATTCTCCTGGCGGGAGTTCTGGTGGGCGATGGCGCTGAGCCACGCCAAATCCGCGCCGCCCGGCAAGTCGTCGCGGTTGTAGTCGCCGGCCACGAGGGTGACGCGATCGAGCAGATTGGCGCGCATCAAGCGTTGCCTGGCCAAAGGAACGACCTCGGGCAAGTCGAACAGCACCGCGGTCGCGTCGGGCGCCGCCCTTAGAAAGGCGATCGTCCAGGTGCCGGAAGCCCCTCCGATGTCCAGGAGCCGCTGGAACCTCAGAGGCTCCAGCCTGCCGACCACCGCCGGAGCGACGGCGACGCTGAAATTGTCCATGGCGCCGATGAAGGCCTCGGTGTCGGCAATTTCACCTCGTATGCTCGGCGTCCGCTGGGCGGGCCCACCGTCGCGGACCACCCTGGCAAGCTGAACCCAGCGGCGCAGGCAGTTGGCCTGATGACGCAGCCCGGCCAGTACGTTGGTCGGTGAATCTTCGCTCAGCAGATTGGCCACCTCGGGCGGGACCACATAGACGTCGCCCCGCTTCGCAAGCAGATCCAGGGCCGCCAGAGCGTCCAGCAGGATCGCCGTGGCTCGCGGATCGGTGTCCAGAACCGACGCCAGGGCCGCAGCGGTCGCCGCTCCCCGGGCCAGGACGGTGAAGACGTCCAGATCAGCCGCCGCGAGAACCACACAGGCCGGCTGAAACGCCCGAGCGGTTTCCAGGAGTTTCGCTTCTGTCCACAACTGCACCGTAGAGACTCTCCTTCTGCGGATGACCCAATGATCCCGCCGGAACGAAAGAACAGGACACGCAACGCCTTACGTGCAGCCGATGGTATCAGAAGCCTCCGGGGAAGGGCACCAATTTCCAGCGGGCGCCCGGCAGTTTTTCCGCGTTCGCTCTTGACGAGACCCGTGACTTGGGGTTTACTGTGGTCTTTGGCATGCTCAAGTCGGGGTGCGAGCGAGGCTCGGCACCGTCGATGTGTCCGACGGGACTCGCCCCGGACCGGCAGTTTGGCGAATGTCAGTTGAAAGGAGACTCTCCGATGACAAGGACCGTTATCATTGCCACAACCCTGCTCTTGCTGGTCGCTGCCGCAGGATGTACCCCCACGGACCGTGGGCTAAGTCACCGACTGCCCCAGCGAACCATTTACGAGAGCCCAACACCTGCCGCGGAGGCAGACCAGGTGGTGGGCTCCACGGATGAAGTGGACCTCGTGGAACAGGTGGCGACGCATCGCCGGTCCTACCGCCGCAGCCTGGAACTGCTCGTGACCCATTACACCGTCGTCGGAGACAACCGCAAGCTCAAGTGGGCTCAGGAAGAATTGCGGGCGCTGGACCGGATGCCGCAGTACCGTTATATCATCGACGCCCAGGTCATGCCGGCGGACTTGCAGGCCTCGACGCGAATCCCGGCGGCGGACGAGTTGTATCTGGACGCAGTTGAGACGCAGCGCCAGGCCGAGCCGATCGGAATCCTCAAGGATGAGGAACTGCTGCGTGTGGCGCTGACGAAGTACAACGCGTTGATTCGCCAGTATCCCAATTCCGAGAAGATCGACGATGCGGCTTACCGGGCGGCGGGAATCTACGATTACTTCAAGGACTATGAGATCGCCCTGCTCTACTACCAGCGGGCGTATCAATGGGACCCGGACACGCCCTATCCGGCGAGATTCTACGCCGCTTCGCTACTCGACAAGAAGCTGCACCGGCGTGACGAAGCGCTGCAAGTCTATCAGGAAGCTGTCCTGCGGGAAGGCGACCGGTACGACGAGTGGAAGATGTACGGGGAACGCCGGATCAAGGAGCTCAGCAGCTCCCAGAACTGATGCCGCTTGACAGGTTTATCGCCAGCGTGTCTTCTCAGGGTCTGACAGTACGTCAGACCCTTTTTTGTTGGTCATGGCGGTCTGCCGGAAGGACCGCGTGAGGAACAGCTATGGAGCCGCTGGAGCGGAAGGTGGCGGGTTTCATTCGAGGCATGGATCTGTTCTCAGGGGCCAGACGTGTCCTGCTGGCTGTCTCGGGCGGGGTGGACTCCGTCGCCCTGCTGCACGTGATGCACCGATTGACCGCGCATGAAGTGATCGGCGTCGAGCTTCTCTGCGGCCACATCAATCACAAACTTCGAGGGGCCGCCGGCGACGGCGACGAGGCTTTCGTAATCCAAGAGGCGCGCGAGTTGAACCTGCCTGTCGTCAGCCGAGCTGTCAACGTCAGAGCGTATGCACAGGAGCATCACCTCTCAACGGAAACGGCAGCGCGGCAGTTGAGGCGGAATACCCTTATCGAGATCGCCCGCGCCCACGGTTGTGCCGCCATCGCCATGGGGCACCAGAAGAACGACAATGCCGAGACCATCCTCCAGCGACTGGGACGCGGGACGGGCCTGCGAGGTCTGGGCGGCATCTGGCCGTCGCGATGGGCCGCCGACGGCCTCGCGTTGGTCCGCCCGCTGCTGGAGTGCTCGCGCATCGAGATCGTCGAGTATCTCCGATCGAGGAAGCTCTCCTGGCGGGACGATCATACTAATAGCGACTGCATCTATACGCGTAACCGGATTCGCCATCGCCTGCTGCCGGCATTGCAGGCCCGATCCGACAGCCTGCTTATCGAGGAACTGGCCTCACTGGCGGCTTCTGCCAGGAAGTTGTACGCCCGAGTTGCCGACGAGGCCCAGGAAGCAGCTACGCAGTACGTGGAGTTCGGCGCCGCTGAGGCTGGCATCGATACGATGGGGCTCGCCGGCCTGCCCGAACCCGTCGGGGTGGAGCTGCTCAGGCAGACGCTGGCGAAACTGGGCCTCGGCGAACGCGACGTGACCCGGCGACACTACCGCGGCCTGCTGGCATTGACCGGACCTGCGTCAGGCGGGCAAAAGGTGAACTTGCCCGGCGACTTCTGGGCACAGCGTTTGCGCGACACGATCGTCGTGCGCCGGCCGCCGTGCGGGTGCCAACAACTGCCCGGCCCGCTCGAACTGCGTATCCCCGGAACCACACGATTCGGATCCTATCGCATCGACGCGCAGATCCTCGACGCCGGGCAGATCGAGCCGGCAGCAATCACCGGCAAGAAGAACCCCTTCCAGGAATACCTCGACCTCGGCCGTATCCGCCGTCCGCTCGTTGTGCGACCGCGCCGCCCCGGTGACCGGTTTGTCCCACTGGGCCAACATAGTCAGAAGAAGGTCGGCAAGTTTCTCACGGCCGCCAAAGTCCCGGACAATCTCCGTTCGCGAGCCTTTGTCATCGAAGACGTCCAAGCCATTCTCTGGGTCTGCCCCATCCGCATCAGCGACCGCGCCAAGGTCACCGAAAACACGTCGATCATCCTTGATCTGAGCGTCGCGGAAGTGTAGCTTCTATCGATAGCTGAGAATCGCAAAGGAGGGAAGACATGATCAGTCGCAGGCAGTTGCTGGAGCACGCCAAGGCTCAGGGAGCCACGGACATCCATGTTTGCGCAGGGGCGCCGATCCTCTTTCGCATTGGCGGCAGGCTTGTGCCTGTGACAAAGGAGAAGTTAACCGCGCAGCAAAGCCAGGAGATCGCCTATGACCTGCTGACGGTCGAGCAGAGGAAACTCTTCGAGGAGAGACTCGACTACGACCTGATGCTGGCCGAGGACCAGGGGCGCTATCGCATCAATGTCGGGTACTTCGACAGCGCCGTCGGCGCCACCATCCGCATCTTGCCCGCGTACGCCAGAACGATTGCCGAGCTGTTCCTGCCGGACGTCGTCAGGGACCTCGCCCATCGTCGCAAGGGACTGGTCCTGATTACCGGCGCCACCAGCCAGGGCAAGACCACCACGATGACGGCGATGATCGACGAGATCAACACGAGCAGCGAGAAACACGTCATCACCATCGAAGACCCGATCGAGTATACGCACGTCAACAAAGCCGGCGTCGTCCGCCAGCGCGAAATCGGCCGCGACACTCAGTCGTTCCAATCCGGATTGCGGGCGGCCCTGCGACAGGATCCCGACGTCATCGCCATCGGCGAGATGCGGGACTACGAGACCATCAAGATCGCCCTGACGGCCGCCGAGACAGGGGTGCTCGTCCTCTCGACGCTGCACGTGATCTCGATCGACAAGATCCTGGAGAGATTGCTCAGTTACGCGCCGGCCCATGACGAAGGACAGTTGCGGTTCCTGTTGGCCGAATCGCTTCAGGGCGTCATCCATCAGGAGTTGGTTCCCACTGTGGACGGCCGGCAACGCGTGGCGTGTGAAGTGCTGGTGGTGACCAGCGCCGCGAAGAACATCATTCGCCGCAAGGGCGGCTACTTTTTGCGCAGCGTAATTGAGACGGGCAAAAAGCATGGCATGGTCACCATGGAAGAATCCATCAACGGATTGCTCGCTCAGAAGACCATCACCGAAGCCGTCGCGGAGAGTATCCTGGCGAACTACAAATAACACGAGGTGAATTCATCGGACTTCCGCCAGTCAGGAGGCAAGCATGGGCAAGAGCACGCGACGCGAATTTCTGAAGGCCGCCGGTCTGGGGGCAGCGTCTTTGGCGCTAACCGGCAGCATGCCGTTGTCGGCACAGGACCGCGGAGCAAGACCGCGACCCAACATCCTGCTCTGCATCGCCGACGACTGGTCTTGGCCCCACGCGAGCATCGC
Organism: Sedimentisphaerales bacterium; assembly: GCA_040772485.1. Classification (GTDB taxonomy): domain Bacteria; phylum Planctomycetota; class Phycisphaerae; order Sedimentisphaerales; family Anaerobacaceae; genus Anaerobaca. Next base: position 239,359 of record JAXGYC010000007.1, read on the forward strand.
CGGCGACCCCGTCGTCAGAACCCCCGCGTTCGATCGTGTCGCGCGCGAAGGGGTGCTGTTCGAGAACGCTTTCGTCACGGCGCCGTCCTGTACCCCCTCGCGAGGTTCGATCCTCACCGGGCAGTGGCACTGGCGACTGGAAGAAGGCGGGAATCTCTGGAGCACTCTGCCGGCCAGGTTCGCGGTCTATCCCGATCTGCTGGAGAAGTCCGGGTATCACGTCGGCGTGACGCGCAAGGGCTGGGGACCGGGCCGGATCGAGCCGGGCGGCCGGACGCGAAACCCGGCCGGGCGATCATATAAGGATTTCCGGGCCTTCCTCGAAGCACGTCCGCCAGATGCGCCATTTTGCTTCTGGTTCGGCAGTACCGATCCACACAGGCCGTATGAACAAGGGTCCGGCGTCAAGAGCGGCATGAAACCACAAGACGTTCGTGTGCCCGCCTGCCTGCCGGATGACGAAATCGTTCGCAGCGACTTGTGCGACTACTACTGGGAGGTGCAAAGATTCGACCGCGAGGTCTCAGAGCTGCTGGGGTTGCTTGAGGCCCGTGGTGACCTGGACAACACGCTCCTCGTGGTCACCGGCGACAACGGATTGCCGTTTCCCCGATGCAAGAGCAACTTGTACGACCTTGGGACCCATGTGCCTCTGGCGATCCGCTGGCCCGCCAGAGTTCCGGGCGGCCGCATCGTGAAGGACCTCGTCAGCCTGCAAGACCTGGCCCCGACGTTCATCGAGGCGGCGAGTCTCACGCCGCCATCGGAGATGACGGGGCGCAGTCTGATCGGCGTCCTGACATCAGAGAAGTCAGAACATGCCGAGCCGGGACGCGACCATGTTCTGACCGGCAAGGAGCGACACGCCTGGGTTCGCAAAGGAGGCTTGGGCTATCCGTGCCGGGCGATCCGCACACACGACTTCCTCTACATCCGCAACTATGAACCTGGCCGATGGCCGGCAGGAGACCCCGTCGACGGCGGCGTACCCTACTACCCCAGTTGGAGCTATGGGGACATCGACGGCTCGCCCACGAAAACATATATGCTGGAGCACGCGGACAAGCCGCACGTGAAAAGACTCTTTGAATTGGCCTGCGCCAAGCGCCCTGCCGAAGAGCTGTATGACCTGCGAAGAGATCCGGAGCAACTCAATAATGTGGCCGGCGTACCGGACTATGCCGCCGCTCGGAAACAACTGGCGGCAGCCCTCCAGGCGGAGCTGGCGGCAACGGGCGACCCGCGTGCGCTGGACGCAGGCGATGTCTTCGACCGCTATCCCTACTACGGGGGCCAGCAGCCGCGGACATAGCATCATCAGAAGTCGCACAGGCCACAGATGCAGCCGCCGGAGTAGTCGTCCTCGACCGACACGAGATCGCTCCGCTGACGAATCTCGTCTTCCATCGAGAGAACCTGCTCGGGCTTCGAGCCATAGCGGTAGATCGTGATGCCTTTGCAGCGGAGTCGATGAGCGGTCAGGTAGATATCACGAACGTCCTCCACGGTCGCGCCAGCGGGAAGATTGATGGTCTTCGAAACGGCGTTGTCGGTGTATCGCTGAAACGCCGCCTGAATCTCAAGGTGCTGGCGCGCCGGGATGTCGAACGTCGTGACGAAGAGCTTCTTCACATCCGGCGGCACGCCCTTGACGTTCTTCAGGGAGCCGCGTGTTGCCATCTCCGCCAGCATGTCGCGTCGGTAGAAACCGCGATCGTGGGCGACTTTCTCAAACCACGGATTGGTTTCGAAGAGGCGCGTTCCGGACAGGACGTTGCGGACGAAGCTGATCGCGAACAGCGGCTCGATGCCGCTGGAGCAGCCGGCGATGATGCTGATCGTCCCCGTCGGCGCAATCGTGTTGACCGTGGCATTGCGAAGTTTGTGATTCCTTTGGGCATGGATCGATTTCCGGAAACTCGGAAACGGCCCCCGGACGCGCGCCAGTTGCTCCGAAGCGACGAGCGATTCGGCATGAATGAACCGCATGAGCCTGCGTGCAAACGTGACGGCCTGCGGCGAGTCGTAGGCAATGCCCAGTCGAATCAGAAGGTCGGCAAATCCCATCACGCCCAGACCGATCTTCCGGTTCGCTCTCGTTACATTCGCAATCGACTCCAAAGGAAAGCGATTGACGTCGATTACATCATCGAGAAACCGCACGCCCCAGTGGACCCGGTCTCGCAGCTTGTCCCAATCGACCCTCGCGCCGGCGCCCTTGCTGCCCCGGCTCTCGACAACCATCCGGGCCAGGTTGATCGAGCCAAGGATGCAACTCTCGAAAGGCAGCAGAGGCACCTCGCCGCAGGGGTTCGTCGCTTCGATCCGGCCCTGCCCCGGCGTGGGATTGGCCCGGTTGATGTGGTCGAGAAAGACCAGACCCGGATCCCCCGTCCGCCAGGCCGCGTTGACCATCATGTCAAACAGGACTTCCGCTCGGATCTGTCTTGAACCCCGGCCGGTCCTGGGATTGACCAACGCAAAGGTCCGTCCGTTCACCACGGCCCGCATGAACCGGTCGGTGACACTGACCGACAGATTGAAGTTCGCCAGCACGCCCGCGCGGCTTTTCGCCTCGATGAACTCCACGATGTCCGGATGGTCACACCGCAGGATGCCCATGTTGGCGCCGCGTCGCTTGCCGCCCTGGACGATGATCTCGGTCGCCTTGTCGAAGATACTCAGAAACGAGATGGGGCCGGACGCATGTCCCTGCGTCGAAGCGACCACGTCGCCGCGAGGACGAAGCCGCGAGAAGGCGAATCCGGTGCCGCCTCCGGTCTGGTGGATGCGGGCCATCTCTCCCAGTGCCCGGAAGATCCCCTCGATCGAGTCTTCGATGGGGATGACAAAGCAGGCGGAGAGCTGCCCCAGACGCGTGCCGGCGTTCATCAAAGTCGGCGAGTTGGGCAGGAACTCCAGGTTTCGCATCATCTCGTAGAACTGCTGCTCCGCCTCGTCGACGACCGATGGCGGTCCGTAGTTCGCCTCCGCCTGGGCCACGTGATGAGCCACCCGGCGGAACAGCTCGCTGGGCGTCTCAACGATGCGGCGCGTTTCATCCCTGAGCAAGTACCTTCTCTTGAGCACCTCGATAGCGTTGACGGACAGCTTGAGGTCGTCCCTGGAGCCAAAGGCCGCTTTGGCCAGGCGGATTTGCGAACGGTTCTCCCGGTACAGAATGTAGGCCTTGGCGATGCGGCTGTGGCCCTCGCTCATCAGGACCGTCTCAACAATATCCTGGATGGTCTCAATACGGGGAACGCCCCTGGCAGACCGCTGAGCCAGGTGATCGACAACGACCTGGGTTGCCTGTGCCGCAACATCGTCCGCGCGCTTCTGGTCTTGGAGGACCTCCAGGGATGCGCGTCGGATGGCATCCCGGATCTTGGACGCATCGAACGCCACCACGCGGCCGTCCCGTTTCTCTACGCCTTTGGGAAAATCAGTGTGGGCCATTGTCCGAATCCTCTACTCTCGTAAGCGGCGCCCATCGCTCGCCAACAGTCCGTGCCTGCCATCCACCATACGCATCCCCGCCCGCGTCAACCATCCGTTTTTGCGGTTTTCTGCCGTCGGCCGGCCCGAACGACGGATTTCTGTCAAGATTCTTGACCCAAAGTACGATCTAAGATTATAAGCTCTCGCGCCCGGTTTCTCTATCGGATTGCGGATGGGCACCCGGGCACTGTAACAGAGTCCCATAATCTTGAAATGAAGGAGAGTCAGAGTGAATCCCTTGAAAGCACTTGGGCTCGTTGCGCTTTTGTTTGTCATCGGCTCGATCGCGGGATGCTTCTCTTCGAATCCCGATGATATCCGCGCCTTCGTCAAGCCCTACGAGGTTGACGTGACGGCGGAGAACTATGTCTTCGAACCGCCGGATGAGGTGGAGATTCATTGCCCGGATATCCCGCCGCTCGACATGCAGCGCCAACGCATTCGTCCCGACGGCAAGATCAGCTTCAAAGAGCTGGGCGAGATCGAGGTGGCCGGCAAGACTCCCAAAGAGGTATCCGCTCTGATCGAGGGCATGGTTACCGAGCTGTATGCGCTGCCGGGCGACAACCGCATCGATGTCCGCGTGGCCGCCTTCACCAGCAAAGTCTACTACGTCGTCGGACAAGTGATGCGTCCAGGCCCCCGCAACTACACCGGACGGGACAACCTCGTGACCGCCCTGGCCGACGCTCAACCCAATTCCATGGCCTGGGAGAAGCGGATTCAGGTCATCCGCCCATCGGCAACCGAGGCCGAGAGGCCGATGATCTTCGAGATCGACTACATCAGGGTCATCAAGGAGGGCGACACCACGAACAACGTACTCCTGGAAGAAGGCGACATCGTATACGTGCCGCCGACCATCCTGGCCTCCTTCGGCCTGCTCCTCGAAGAGTTCATCAGCCCGATCGCGAGAGCCTTCTACGGCGCATATCTCATCCAGAATCCGCCTTCCGGCGGCGGCGAGTACAGCCCCTACGGTGGCAGCCGGTATTGACGGCGCATCGCGGGAAGACGAACGTATGACCGCACGACGCCTGCTGAAACTGACGCACTTGGTCAGCATGATCTGGTTCATGCTCTGCGTGGGCTACATCGTCGTGCGGGCACTCCACGAGGCGGGGTTCAACTGGTTGCTCATCTTCTCGCTTTCAGGCCACTCCGCGCTGGCGGTCTTTCTGCTGGTCAGCCTCTATCTGTTCGCTCTGTTTCGCGGCGTCGGCGGGACGCAGCATATCGCGCTGGAACACCCTCTGACGAGCACTCACTACTATATGGGCCTCTACGTAGCGGCCCCTCTTCTCGGAGGCTTGGCCGGCGTTCTGGGCATGTGGGGCGTTCAGGATATCGGCCGCTTCCTGGTGGGACTGGCGTTGGGGACTTTGTGCACGACGTTTGCGGTCTGGGTGATCATCGATCCGGCCGCTGGTTTGATCGAGATGCTGCTGCCGACCAGCCGAAAGCATCGAGCCGAACGATTGGCCCGGGTCGAGGCCGATCGGCGTGCCCGTCGCGAGCGACGCGAACGCGTCCTGGCCGAAGCCTTCGCCCGCGAAACGCAGGAGCGACAACGATGGCAAGAGCGGCTCCAGCCACACGCCGAGCGTCTGGCCGTGCTCTTGACCGCCGACGCCTCCGGCTTCCAGAAAGCCGAGCAGGAGGCGGTGGACATCGGCGCCAAAGCCTGGCGGTTGGGTGGCCTGATGTGTATGCGCCAACTCCGCGATATGGCAATGGATATCTGCAAGAACCAGCGCGGTCAGGCCAAGGCCGTCGACTACGTGTCCTACTGGTGGGACGGCATCGGGGATTGGCGAAGACCCTCGCTGGGATGAGCCGTGCCTCCACCTGCGCCACCACGTCCGCTCGCGGCAGCAAACAGATGCCGAAAACCGCCTTTCCTGGTTCCAAACCGCGCGGGTAGGCAGGTCAAAGCAGGCTTCGATCACCCCGCCGAACGAAAGCCCGGGCGCCTTCGGAACCACCCGAGAATTCCCAGGCCTGCAGCCCCCAGTGCAACCGCGCCGGGAGCGGGAACCAGCAGAACGAGCATGTCCTGATCGTCCGCAGGCGGCTCATCGTCTGCAAGCAGCGACAGATTCAGAACCCGAACGTCCCCAATCGCATTCCATCCGGGATCCTCCGCCTCTGCAACGAACGCATTTGCCCAAGCGTATTCGAGCGAACGGCTGTTCGCGGGATACCACTGCGGATCGGCGCTCAGAGTATCCAGAAGGCTTTCGCTCACGCCCTGCACGGACGGCACTGCGGCCCGGAGCACACGAGCCGGCGTCTGGCGCCCCAAGCCCGGCGCGTGATCGTAGTCGGTAACCGGTGTCCCACCGACAAACGAGTGGTAGAGATACGTCGCCTCAGGCGTCAGCGCACCGCCGCCCTGCACTACGCGGTCATAAAGCGTCCCCCCATAGGTCTTGGCAGGCACAGATTCGATTCCTGCGCCCGACCCGGCACGAGAGGACTGAAAGGGACTCTCCAGAGCCAAGCCGGGCACCGGATCCCCCTGCAGCGCGAGTTGATACTCGCCTGCCCAGTCCGGTCGATAAGAGGTGCCGTCGGCCCGCCCGACGGTAACCGTCTGGACCGCCACCGCAGGGCCTGTCAGAGCCAACAGGCCGAGCGTTGACACAACAAACCGCCTCATCTTTTTCTCCTTGCGTCCTTGCCGGACCCCTTATCACCCGCCTGCAAAAAATGGAAACCGTCTCTATCTCATCACTTCCTGCCGAGCACCCTGGCGGCTCAAATCCCGACGGACTTGAGCGCCGCACGCACTTATCAGAGGAACTCCCGCCCGCACGCGGCATCGACGCGATGGCGAAACCGCGCCGATCACTACGCTGGAGCAGCCCAACAGTCCAACAGTCCGCCGGCCAGCCGCACCATCGGCGGTGTTTCCGCGGACCGGGCCACGACCAAACCACCTGCGCACTCGGTGCGCCAATGGCCGCACGCGCTGATCCAGAACCTCACGGGGAAGGAATGCAGAAAAACCGCGTCGTCCAGACGAGACAATCCGACAACACACTCGCGCCCGCTCTCGACGACCACGGCGTACCCCAAGGCGCCCAGAAAGGCTCCGCCCGCCAACAGAGTGCGCAGGATCCTATGGTCCCTGCCCCAGAACATCTCCCGTCTCCTTACGGTGTCGCGTCTTGTCGGAGTTATCGGACCTGCCGGTGACCAACCCAACTACACGTGGATATGGCCCTCGTCCAAACTCTCACGTTGTATAGTCGTGCGCTTCTGGGACGTCAAGGCAAAAGCCCAGAAAAACCATAATTCGTGTGTCGCGAGCACGGTTCTTCTCGGTCGTAGGCGGTCTGTGTTGTCACATCCTCGGCAGGCGCACGGAGGGGTGATGCGGTGTGGACCCGTCAACGCACAGAAAGCGCGTCCTGGCCATGATGAATCGGCCTTCCCGCGAGCTGAGAGACGCGCACGCGTCCGCAATGCGGGCCGTGTGTGCAGCCCGCTCTGTGCGGCATGGTCTGCACACCGCTCCATCGGCCTATCGCGGGGACCGAAACCACACGGCGGTCTTCACCGGGCAAGACACTGAGACATCAGCAAGTCCGCGTACGACGACGCCTCAATGCGAACAGCGCGCCGATGCCCAGCAGACCGACGGTTGCCGGTTCCGGCACGACGTCGGTAGTGTAGTTGATGGTCAGAACGGAGCTGCCGAGAGTAACGCGGCTTCCGCCGTTTTCGGAGTCGATGTCCACGTAGATGGACAGCTCGCCGTCTTCCCAAAGATCATCCAGCACACCTGTCGGCAGAGCGAACGTCGATGTGCCCCACTGGCGTCCCCAGGTCTCGTCCAGCGTGCCGATGGCGACTCCGTTGGCATAGACCACGTCGATTTCCCCTTCGTAGTAATCGACGTCCCAGGCCGAGATGGAGAGGGTGGCCGACAGGATGCCCTGTGCGCCGGCCGGGACGGTCGTCAGGTTGTGTGACCAGCCCCAGTCTTCCCATGAGCCGCGATAGTACGGCGTATGGTCGAAGATGACATCGGGGGGCGCGAAGTAGTACCCATCGTCCGAGTCCACCGTGTTAGTCACTGTGACCGTAGCCGCGTGAACGGCGCCGCACAGAAAAATGACGCAGACGACGCCCGCTGCAACTGCTGGCAGCCTCATACTCCTTCCTCCAGATTCTTCTCACTTTCTCTTCCATCGATTGACACTGGACACCTGCAACCACCGGCCGTGCGCCGTCTTCCTCCATGAGCGATTTCAGGTCCTGTGTCGGCCGGCAACGCAACCTGTGAAGTTGCCCTGCCTTGCACCGTGTCGAGAAATCCGGGAGGGACAACAACGACCCCGATCTGGAACACGTCACCCCTGGACGCGGCGAATCTGGGTCCCCCACCACTTCTCAACGCTTCCCATTTTCTTCCATGGCGAGGCGATCGCCGCAGCGATCGGCCCCGTGAAAAGAGGCCCCGGAGTGAACCTCGGTTCCCTCCGGGGCCTTTCATTCCATCACTTCACCGGTGTCCTGTGCCGATACCGTATCCGCCACAGGTCACGCAGTCAGAGCAACCCTGACGATCACAGGCTCTTGCGCTTCCGCAACCAGCCAACCAGGCCGGCGCCCAATGAGCTGAGCACGATCGCGCCGGGGGCCGGAATCGTCACCGGCTGTTCCGGCTCTTCGGGCTCCTCGGGGTCTTCCTGCTCCTGCACCTCTGCCGTGAAGGCATTCGCCGTCACATTCACGCTGAGATACAGCCAGCCTTGATTGCCGCCACTCGTACTGATCTCGATGCTGGGAAGCGTCACCTGGATGACGTCATCCAGGAGGTCGCCGTGGTTGACGGCAAACGTGCTGCTCGCACTCACCGCCGGGTCAACGCCTTGCATTCTATCGAACCTGAGATCCATGTTGACCACGTAGTCGGCGCTGTCCCCGGTGAACTCGGTGAACAGATCCCTGGTGATGTCGAAGACCGCCGTGAAAACAGGATAGCCACTCACAGTCCCCGCGATATGCTGAATGTCCCACGCATGCGAAGCCGCCGCGCTGTCCGTTGCCCCTGCGTTTTCCGGGGCGACGGCGCTGGCGCCCGCATGGACCCAGTAGTTGCCGGTTGTGGCATCCGCACCCGACAGGGACGTCTGCTCTTGCCCGAAGTCGAATTGACCGCCACTCCACGTGAGGTTGCCGGTGACCCCCACCGTCGAGGACGCCGCGTGGCTGGCCGATGCCGTCAGCAGCACCACAGCACACAATACCAATGCTTTTTTCACATTCATACCCTGATCTCCTCCTTACTCTCTCTTGTCCGGCCGTCACACGAAATCGACGGCCTCTTGCGTCACGCCTGATTCTGCCTCACTCCGTTGCCACCATCTCCTTCATCGCAAGCGAACGCAGGTTCCCTCCGCTCGCGGTACCCATGCTCCCCATCGAGAGCAGAGAACGTCATGGACGATTTCTTGATCCGAAGGCCTTGCGCGCACCGGCCCTCGCCACCAACAAACTCGCCGCAACGTCCTTTCAAAGAGCATGCGGACGCCCCGCGGACAGCTCCGCACCACATGGCCGCAACAAGCCGATGATACTCCGATCACCCGCTCGATCCGGCACTCCACGATCCCTCTAACCGCGGCAGCAGGACACCAGTGGCTGGCGCGATATCTCATCGTGCCTGGCGTTTCTGCTCTGGATCGTTACACGAAAACCAGAAACACAGGTCGGAATTTGCGAAATAGACATCGGCACGAATGCGGGGATCGGTTCGGTCGAAACTGCCCGAACGACAGGACATGGCGCCAGCACACCGCCAGCCCACGGACGGGCCGCACGGAGACTCTCCGTTCCCGTCACCGGCAGCAGCAACGCCGACACCAGCCATCGTTTTGACTTCCGGAACACCGCTCCTCCTCTCTGACGGCACTACGCAGCAGCGACACATGTTGCTCGCTGCGCACCGTCAGAGAAAGTGCCCTCTCTCCAAGCGTCTATCCATGACGTGACGAAAACGCGGTACACACCCCCTCCGATGAGGCGTACATACTCTGGTATTCTACCGTTTCAGGCCATACCTGTCAAAGCAATTTGCACGAAAAAAGACCAGATATTCGCTTCGACCGAGACCACTGAGGATGTCCCGCCGCCTGCGGGCCGGGAACCGATCTGGACCGTGGCGCCGCCATGTGCCCTTCGCACGCGACCGGCGGCATCGCGCAGAGGGTGAATTCTCGTGACACTGCCATACCACTTAGGAGCTACTCATTTAGTGGTAGACGATCTCCAAAAAATAAGTGAACGGACACCAGCGTCCGGTCGTTTCCGTTGGCCCATGAAACACCCACGGAACCGAACCGTGATTCGGTCAAGCGGAAGCATCCTGATATGTGGTTTTGGAGATGCTGAGCCTGGATCACGGGCCGCAGGGGCCCGGCTCAGTCGAGGGATTGCGTGGAGGGCAGAGGGCTCTGGAGCCCGGCAGGACTGCTGGCCTCGTTGACAAACCGCAGAAGCATCGCGATCTTGCTCTTGACCTTCACCTTGCGGTAGATGTTCCTGACGTGTGTCTTGACCGTCCCCGGGCGGATCCGCAGATCGCGTGCGATGCGGTCGTTTCGGAACCCCCGGCACACCAGTTCCGCGATCTGCAATTCCCGAGGAGTCAGCTCGTACCGCCTGCGCACATACGACCACTGTCGGCTGTCCAGAAGCACGGGGCGAACCTCCGGGCCGGCACGGTCGGGCCCCCGGCAATCGCCCTCTGTTGTTTCATGTGGCGGGGACATTATCCATTGCCTTTCTGCAACTGTTCCACAAGACGTTCTGCATCGGCCAGATCCTCCTCCGACAACTCGCTCTTGCGCTGCCCGGGATCGGTCGACTGCCTGCTGCTGCGATGCAGGGCCAGGGCCTGCTCAACGTGTCGAATCGCATCCGCCTTTCGTCCCATCTCCGCGTAGACCCTGGCAAGGTGGAAATGGGTTGAGGCCACTGCCGTGGCGTTGACCGGATACAACTCCAGGCTCCGGCTCAAGTCTTGGACGGCCTCGTCCAGACGTCCCAGGCGGTAGTGAATGACACCTCGCGTCTCGATCAGATCGATGTACTCCGGCCGCATCTTCAGACCCCGATTCGCCAGTTCCAGCGCCTCCTGATACTGCCCCTGCTCCTCGCAGAGAAGCCAGGCGAGGTTGTTCATGGCAAAGACGTTGTCCGGGTCGGCCTCCAAGATCCTCTGATTCAGGGCGGCGGCTTCCTCCGATCGCCCCATCACGGTCACCAGGTTGGCCAGCAGATGCAGCGGCGGCAGAGTTTGCGGGTGGCGCTCGATCTCCGATCGCAGCAGTCTCTCGGCAAACTCAAATCCCTTCTGGCCGCCGTCGGCGATCAGGTTTCGCGCCACGGCCGTCGGAACCGCAGCGTCATCCGGGCGCTTGGCGCGCCAGTCTGCCAGAAGAGACTCCAGTTCGGTCCAGCGTTCGGCGGAAACCAGCAGTCCAGCCCATGTGACGACCAGCGACGCATCGTCCGGCTCGGCCTGTAGAAGGCCCCGGAGAATCTCGGCCGCCTCATTCGGCTCACCACTGCGATACAGCACCGTCGCCAAGGCGATCTCGCCCTGCTTTCGCCCCGGCCCTGTCTGGGCGCCCAAATGGTGGCGGAGAAGCCGGACGGCTTCCTGAGGCCGATCTGAGTGCAAGTACGAGAAGGCCAACTGCGAGACCACGCTCATGTCATTGGGGTCCTGATCGATCAACCCTCTGAGGGTCGGCACTGCCAGCATGGGCGACCGGCGCGCCTCCGCCTGGGCCTTGAGCAGCAACAGTTGCCGGCTGTCCGGATTCGCCGCCAGACCTCGAAGAGCCACATCCATGGCCCTAGCCACCTGGTCCTCGCGCAACTCCAGTATTCCGAGCAACTCCCAGGCATCGGCGAGGTCTTGATTCTTCTCCGTGATCTCGCGAAGCAGCGTACGCGCCTGCTCGGCCGCCGGCGCCGTTTCGCGACGGAGCAGCACGCGCGCTTTGTGCAGCTTCAACCCCATATCCTGCGGATGCAGTCGCAGCGCTTCTTCGAGTAGAGCCTCCCCCCGCTGGAACAGCACGGGGTCACCCAAGTTCAGGAACAGGAACAGCGCCCGCTGCTGGACCGGGAGGTTGTCGCGGGACAGTTCCAGAGCCTTCTCGATATCGGAAATGGCCTCTCTATTACGTCCGGTTCGGATGAAGAAATCGGACCGAGACAGCCAGATCTCTGCCTTCTCGGGAGCCAAAGCAACCATTCGATCGTAGTCGGCCTGTGCGTCGTCGTAGCGCTTCAAGGCCTCATAAGTCCTGCCGCGCAGCAGCCGTGAAAAGACGCTGTCCTCTCGGGCAATGGTTTGGCCGCAGAGGCGCAGAGCCGCATCGGCATCGCCTCGCTCGACGTCGAGTTGCACCTGCGCGACGATGACCGAGACCGATTCCGGATCCCTCGCTTTCACCGCGTTGAGGGCCGCCTGGGCTTCGTCGTACTTCTGCTGGGCCCCCAGAATCGACACCAGTCGCAGACCGGCCGCTGTGTCGTTCGGGTCCTGCCGAACCAGGTCCTGCAGTATATCTGAGGCAGACACCAAGGCATGCCGCCGCGCAGCAGAATCGCCGGCTTTCGCGCTGCGCCGCAGGTATCCCTGCAACTGCAGCCTCTGAATGTCCGGGTCGTAGAGATCACGCGACCTGGCTCGATCCAGAATCCCCTGTGCCTCTTCATCTTCCCCTGCCTGGTAAAGGGCCTGCACCGTTCGGGTGACCACTCCGACATCGTTGGGCCATCGCTGGATCGCCTCTCGATACATGGCCAGAGCCAGTTGCAGGTCTCCGCCCTTCTCATACGCGGCCGCCAGAAGCAGGCGGCTGGAGCGGTCCTCCGGATTGGACAGGAGGTTTTCCTGCAGCAGCCGGACCACCTGGCCGTAGTAGCTCTGGAATCCCTCGGACAGAATCCAGACCCTTGCTTGCTCCACGCGCCACTGCCAACCGTCCTGCCCCTCGATCGATTTGATTTGATCCACGATGGACTGCGACATTGCGGGATCTTTCAACACACGATCGAGCGTCAGCAGACGGCGTTTGGATCCTATGTCATCCGGAAACTCCTTTGACAGGTCCGTCAGCAATTCATAGAGGGGCTCATCTCGGCCCCACGAGACATACAGCTCCGCCAGAAGCATGCCGAGACTCCGCCGGCCCGCCTTGTCCATTCTCGACATCGCGTTGCGGATAGCGGCCTCGCACTCCGACCGCTTGTTCTGTCGGTTCAGCAACAAGGCGAGGTTTCTGACAGGTTCGGTGCTCTGCGGGAACTTCTCAATCGTCTGGTGCAGCAGCGACACCGCCTCGGGTCCCTTGCCCTCGTCCACGTACAATTGCGCCCGCAACAGCATGGCGGCAAGCCGATCCGTCTGGCGGTTCTCCAACTGACCGAGCATCGCGGCGGCCTCCGCATGCTTGCCCTGGAACATGGCCGCCTGGACCCGGAGCAGTTGGACTTGACCCGCCTCGACGCCTGCGGCGCTCAGCGCGGCCAGCCTTGCCTCAATGGCCCGCCAGCCACTGCGCGCGGACTCTGAATCGCCCGCGCCGGCCAGCATGCGCATGCGCGCCTGGATTTCGAGCAGCGCGGCGCTGCTCCGCAGCTCGGGAACCTCTCCGTCCGTCGGTTCGGGAACCAGCCGCTGCACCTGCTGGGCCTGATCGAGGACACCAGACCAGTCTTCGGCCTGGGCCAGCAACTGTGCCAGAGCCAGATGGAACTGGGGGTAATCCGGCACGTCCGAGACCAGCAGGCGGAGCTGTTCGATCGCGGAGTGGAAGTCGCCCATCTTCTGAAGAACGGAAGCCAGGAACATCCGGACCGGAGGAAAGTGGCCGCGCCACATCCGGTCCCGCCGGGACTGATACCCCAGCGCGATCGCCTTTCTCCAGAAGGTCGCCGCCTCCTGCAACTGCCCCTTCTGCTGCGCGAGATAGCCTTCGAGAAAGGCGCTTCTGGCAGGCTCGAAGTCCTTCTTCTGCATCTGAAGGATACAGTCGGCCGCCTGCTCAAACCGCTTCGCCCGGATCAGCAGTTCCGCCGCCCAAGGCAGGAAATCCCAGGGGTAGACGGCCAGCTCTTTGAGGCCGGCCTCCGCCACAGCCTGCATCTCCTGTTCCGAGTTGGATTGGATGGCCACCATGGCCCAGTACCGCCAGAGGTCGGGCTCCGCCGGCGCCTTGGCTCGCAGGGCAGCAATCTGCGCTCTGGCCTGGTCGTAGGCAGCGGCCAGAATCAGTTCGCCGATCAAACGGAGATGCACCTCCCGATCCGACAGGTCCAGATCCGCCGCACGCTCGAAGTCGGCCATTGCATTGGCGCGGTCCCCGGTTCGCCGCAGGAAAGAACCACGCACGATATGGGCCAGCGCAGACTGCGGATTGGCGGCGACCGCCTCCTCAAACCAGTAGTTGGACGGCCGATTGACCTCCGCTGGGTGCTCAGCGGCCAGCAAGCCCATGACTTCATAGGCCGGCACGTGACTGGGATGATCGTGGATCAGGCTGGCGACGGTCCGCTGCGCCTGGGGAAAATCCCGCTGCTGGATCAGAGCAACACTGAGATACTGCCGGATCGTCGGATCATCGTTGCCCTCCAAAAACTGTCTCGCCTTGAGTTCGGCCTCGCCGGGGCTTTCACCCAAATAGATGGCGATCAACCTCTTGGCGGCCTCGGCATTGCCTCCGTCCAGTCGGAGCACCGCCGAATAGGCCGCGATCGCCTGCTGAATGCTGCTGGATGTGCTGGGTCTGATCTTCTCCTGGGCTTGGCCGTACTTGATCAGGCGGGCGGTATCGTCCCCATTGATCGTCAGATAGCGGCCGATCTGCCTGGCCGCCTCCTCCCAGTTCTGTTCGGCAAACGCCTGTTCGCCCAAGGGAAGCGACTCCTCCGCAAGCGTACTCCGTTGCCACTTGTGCAGGGACAGAGCCGCCGCTGCCAGGACGATCACGCCCACCACCAGAACGACTGCCAAAGTCCAGTTGAAATATCGTTGCGCCATCGGATGCATCCTTTCCACTGAATCAGGGCGATTCACAGCGGCCGCTGTTCTTGCACCGCCATCGGTCGCCCAAGCCGCCGGATACGAACGTCTCAGCACCGCCCGGCGACCCTCCGGTCAGAACTGACGGATGAAGTTGGCCACCATCTTCCGGAAAGTGCACCAACACACCCACAAATCCATTTGCGGTGAGAGTTCCTGCACGTACTTGGTGTCGTAGTGAATCCACTCCTGGAAGTCTTTGAAGGGCTCACGTGTTCGGTAGACCTGCCAGAGTCCCGTGATGCCCGGCCGCACCGAAAGTCTGGCGTCGCGCCATGACGGACACAGCGTGTTTTCCGACTCCGGCGATGGTCGGGGACCCACAATGCTCATCTGCCCACACAAGACGTTGAAGAACTGAGGTATCTCGTCCAGATACGTTTCTCTGAGGAAATGTCCGACCGTACTGATCCGAGGATCGTCGGCCATCTTGAACTGCGGTCCGTCCACTTCGCTGACGAAGCGCAGCTTGTCCTGAATCTCGGCTGCTCCGACGCGCATGGTCCTGAACTTGACGCAATTGAACGGCCGCCCGTGGAGTCCCTGACGCTTGTCGCGGAAGAACACCGGCCCGGGCGAGTTGACCTTGATCGCCAGGGCAATCAGCGGCACAACGGGGGCAAACAGGATCAAGACGACGCCGGCGACGACGACATCTGCGATCCGCTTGAAGCAAATCGGATACGAGAAACGCGGCCACGTGCGGAAGACGCTCTGGCGACTCGCCCAGAGCGGTCTCGTCCAGAACCGGGCCGCCCGCAGCGAAGAGGTGCGTTCGGATGCGGCCCCATTCTCCAAGCTTGAGACGACACAACGGTGGACGGTGCGATCCGATTCTATGGCAACCCGGGTTCCCACGATAGACGAGTCGACCAGGGCGCCTCGCCCCACCGTGCAGCCGTCGCAGAGGATGCTGGGACCGACGACCACCACTTCCGGCTCGACACGTACGCCCCGTCCGAGCAGTACCGGACCGACAAACCGTGCGTCACCCGAGATATCGTGGTCTGCATCGTATGCATACACCTGCCTGCCAAGGGACGCATTCAGAACGGCCCCCCGAGGCGGGCAGTGGGTCAGCACCGCGTCGGACAGTGCGAGAATCCCCTCTTCAGACGCCAGGTCAATGACGGAACCAGCCATGGAGACGGACTCGATTCTCATGCCATGTGTCTGACACCTCTCGATTACCTCCCCGAACTCAGAGGGCAAGCCGTCGTTCAGTATCGCAACGGCGTGCTTTGATCGGATCAGAAGATGGTGCGGCCAGTCGATTGGCAAGGGCATGGGTTCGGCGGCATCCCTGTATAATCGCCGGTATCCAACCAACTCTCCCGCTTCCGCCAGGCGGATTCGCTCCTGATAAGCCAGCAGTCCGGGAACGACCGTCACGGCCAGCACATCCGACGATGTCTCCCCAAGCACCCGATCCCAGAGGTGGTCACTGACACGAGCAGCAAAGCGGCCGTTGGAAATCGTCAGCCAGGGATGACGCCGGACAGCAGCCAGATGTTTCCGGTTGAGCTGCCCTGAGACAACACATCCGCCGTCCTGCTCGGCGTTGTCCGCCGAGTCCGTCTGCCAGGACGCGGGAACGACCCACACGACGTTGCCGCGTTCGGCCCCGCCTGCCAGCTTTGACAGGCCGCTGTTCCCGTCTATCGAACTGCACAGGCGACAGGCTCCATTCAGGATCACCTCGGGCAGGGGACGCGCAGACAGCGCGTATCGCAGCACGCCCGTCTCGAAGGCCTTCGCTCCGCCCTCCTCACCTCGGACTACAATCAACCTCATAGCCAATTCACACCCGGGACCGACAGACTCGGACGATAAAAGTCAATCCCCGTACACGCATCACGCCTCTGCGGGATCGTCAGGACCTTGGGGAGAAAGCAGCATCTTCTTCTGCCGGGCGGCCTTGCGAACGGGCGTCGCCGTCCGGGTCCGATATCCATAGTTGTACCGATAGAGGCCTTGATCGACCCGGACGTTGCTGAGAATCGCACCGACGACCCGGGCCCGAACGCGGGTGAATCGGTCCCTGGTCTCGGCCAGATCCGGGGCCGTCGTCTGGCCGGCAAAGCCCACCAGGATCACCGCATCCGTCAGTTTGGCCCATACGATGGCATCGGGAAAGGCCAATGCCGGCGGCGTATCGACAATCACGTGGTCGTAGTCCCGGCCGATCTTGTCAATCTGCTCGGCCGCCGTGGAGGAAGCCAGCAATTCATAGGGATCCGCCAGGCTACGCGCGTTGGCCGCCAATACATGCAGACCGCTCCCAGGGACCACGCAGATGATCCCGTTCGGGTCCCCCCCCAGAAGCACTTCCTGCACGCCGCCGGAACCGTTCGGCACATTCAGCATGTAACGCACGTCAGGCTTCCGCAGGTCGCCGTCGATCAGAAGCACCTTCTTGCCCGATTTGGCCAGACTCGTCGCCAGGTTGACCGCAAACGTCGTCTTGCCTTCCCTCGTGCCGGGACTGCAAACCGCCAGTCTCTTGGGCATCCCGCCGTCGGTGAGCAGTCCGAGGTTCGTGCGGATCGTCTGATAGTCGCTGGCAATTTGTTCGGCAAACTGTGCGGGCTTGATCGTATGGGAACTCGTGGTCGTCCCCAGTACGGGCAACCCGAGATATCGCGTCATATCCTCCGGGGTCTGAAGCGTCTTGTCCATTCGGTGCCGCAGAAACGCCAAGCCGGCTCCCGCCGCCAGACCGGCGAAAACCATGGCGATCGCCAGTTGCCGCCGACGGTCGTCTGTCTTGACGACATAGGCCGAATAGGCCGGCGTGATCCGAGGACGTCCCTGACGCTCCATCTCCATCGTCTTGATCTGTTCGCTTATCCTTTCATACAACTGCCGGTCCATCGTGAGATTGAACTGAAGATCCTGGATTTGCAGATTGGTCTGGCCGACCTTCTGCGTCTTGGTGCCCTGATCTTTGAGCTCTCCCTGGAGTCTTTCCTGGTGGGCGACGAGTTGCTGCAATTCCAATCGGGCGTTCTTGAGCCTCTCCTGCGCGACCGCCGCGATGCGCTCCTCAAGCCCCTCGTTGAATTCCTGCTCCAGGCTCTCGCGCTTTACCTCCAAGGCCTGTTCGAACTTCGCGAGCAGATCCTCCTGTTGCCGGAGGGCCGGGTTCCCCGGCTTGAGCGTCTGTGTGGACACCAGCAGATCGCGTCGCATCTCCACGATGTTCTGCGACAGTTGTTGGAATTCAGGATCTGAATTCACGTAGTTCTTTCGTTCCGCCACGATCTGCTCGGCAGGCATGTTGACATCCGTCGCCGCCTGCGCCAAGACGGCAACCGTGGCTTCGAGGTCAAATCGCCGGGCCTCCAGTGCGATCCACTGGGACCACAGGGTGTTCTGCGTTTGCAGTTCCATGTCGTGACGGGTGTCCAACACGGTGGTTCCGTATTCCTCTGCGAGCTGGTAGATCGTCTCTGTCTGCGAGGTGATCTTGTTGCTCAACTGGTTCCGGGTATCGGTCAGGATCCGGATTCTCGCATTCTCGGCCTCGGTGGAATCGGTGCCGTACTTGTTCTGGTAGTGCGTCAGAAAGGCATTCACGATCTGGATGGCTTCGGTTGCGTCCGTCGCCTTCATCGTCACAGCCATCAGTTCCGTGTGGGGAATCTGACCGGCCAAGATCACTCCGCCGGCCACGGCATTTTTCAGTACGGCGGCCGGGTCCGGCCTGCTCGTAAGAGGCAGGAACATGGCCTTGAGTTTGCCGATCGGCGTCTGCGGCTCGCCACTGAAGATACGCAGATCCCGACCGGACAAGTCGTCGGCAATTCTCTGGAGAACGGGGCCGCTGGTCAGAATCGTGACCTGCGTGTTGACAAAGTCGGCATAACCCGAACCGCTCCCCCCGCGGGCTTCGTTCTGGCCCGGGAGGATGCTCTCGACCACCGGGGCAACGCGCACGGCACCCTGCACGTTGAAGACGGGCGGTGAGAAGAACCAGATCGCCGGCAGACCCACCGCACAGACCAGAATGAGCACGCCCAGGACGATGTACCATCGCTTCGCGATGCTTCGCAGGACATTCGGCTTCGGCTGTGACGGCGCGTCCGACTCGAGGTCCAGAGGGACGTCATACGGCGCGGGTTTCTGTTCGATCACCTGATCCAGGTATTTCTCAAGATTATTCATTGCCCCATTCTCCTATGTCAAGAGTTCGGTATCTGTCGCGGTTGTCGTCGCGTGATGACCGTCGATGAGAGATCCGCCGGCGGCGTGGTCAGCCGCGCCAGAAACCACAACTCTACCACTACCAGAGCCAGTGCCAGAGGCATCATGGCGTATCCGCCAAAATCGTGGAACAGCTTCTCCACGTTTTCGCCTGTGAGAACCGTGAACGCCACCGCGGTCACGGTAAGTCTCAATGTGTTGCACAGCAGGGCAATCGGCAGGCTGGAGATCAAGATGAGCACTTTCTCCCACCAGGTGCGCCTGGTCAGAAGGGCCACCAGGCCGCTGATCACGACGAAGGCGGTAATCATCCGCAGGCCGTTGCAGGCTTCGGCCACCGCCACACGCGTGTCTCCGATCGTGATGATATTGCCTTCTCTGGCCACTTCGTATCCGGCCAACTCCAGGCAAAAAACCGCAGACGTCGTCGCCCAACCCTGGAGGGGGACGGCCAGAGCGGCCTGGACGCGGTTCGGCCACGGAAGCATCAGGCACAGGAACAGCAGCGCCGGCGCCAGCTTTCGCAGGAAGCTCCAGCCCAGAAGCAGCAGAGCAACGGCGACTACCGACATGAGCATCGAGAGTCTCTCGGCAGAGCCGAACATGAGGTAGAGTCCCATGCCTCGGACGGTCTGCGCCAGAAGCAGCAGGACAATCCCGGCCCACACCGCGGGCCGAACCGGCACCGTGTCAAAATCCCGCCGCCGCACCCAGAGGGCATAGGCCGCCAGGAACGGAACGAGCAGGCCGGCAGAGTATTCATCGTTTCGCCGCCAGACTTCATAGAGGTCTGTGAACGTCGCCCAGTAGGACCACAGAAACGCCATGAGAATGACGGCCCCTCCGACGAGATATCCCGCTTGGCTCGGAGACCTTCGGGCCCAGACAGGCAGTTTCTCCATCAGTCCCTCCACTCGATCTGCAAGGCGTGCGCCCCAATGTCCCCAATTCGTCCCTCCGGATACAGCGGGTACCTCTCTCGCCCACATCGCCCTGCCGGCCACGACCGCCCGGTCGGACAGCACCGCTCCGCTACCGAGGACCGATTCAAGGACCTCACAGTGGTTGCCCACACTCGCGTCGCCCCACAACACGCTCCTGACGACGACGCTGTCGCAACCGATCACAGCCCGAGGCCCGATAACAGTCGGGCCCACCACCACCGCACCTTCGAGAATGCGCGCCTGTTCCCCAACCGCTACCGGCCCCCAGATCCTCGCAGAACGATGAATCGAGGCCTGCGGTGCGATCTGGAACCGCCCGCTCGGCGTTTCCACCACGTCGGATCCGGAACACCCCGTCAGATGCATCCACACGGCGTGCAGATAGCCGCTGCGGTCATGGAAGCTTCCAACCTCCTCGGTCAGTACAAACGGTCGGACTACGCCTCCGGCACGCAGGATCGACGGGATGAGTCCTTCCTTGATGTCCGAATAACCGCCGGCAGGAATCAGACGCAATACGTCAGGTTTGCACAGATAGATCTCGGCAGGGGCTCCAGGCGCGCCGCCGTCCGACGGTCCCGGGTTGAACACCGTGGTCAAGTCGGCACCGTGCAAGTGGTGCGACTCGATCAGACCTCGCAACGGGGGCGGCGAAGCCATGCTCCCCGAAAAGACCATGATCAGATCGCCCGAATCGGATCCCACTGCGTCCCGAAGACACCCGGCCGTGCCGCCGGACAGGTCTTCGTTCAGTGTGGTGATTTTCAGTCGACGTCGCTGGCGAACCGGCTCGATGTACTCGGAAATGTCGTTTTCACTACAGACCACAACCCGGCGAATCCCCTCCTCTGCAAGGTGGTCGAGCAACCGCTCGAGGGCCGGTCTGCCCACGATCGGCCACAGGGCCATGGGCAGATGCGCCGCCAGCGGACAACGTCCGAAATCCTGTCGCCCGACGAGCACGACAGTCCGTATATCCAACTTCTCTATCTGGAGGTTGCTTTGCATTGGTCCAAGTCTTGTCTTGACGCCTGCTTCCTTGCCTTTCCACGTTCCACGTCAACATCGGGGGAGAAATACGGACGCGACAACACTCGCGCGGGATCCCGCGCTCCTCCTGTGTACGACGTCGGTGCGCCAGGCCTCATTTCAACCGTGCTGCTCGATACTCCATTCTCTTGAGTGTATAGGATTTCCGGAAGACCACGGCGTCTTCGCCACCCTCCGGAGGCATGCTATCACACCGTGAAACGCATATCCAGCCAATTCCGGAGGCGCGCCAGCGCTTTTGCGACGGTTTCAGACGCCGAACACATGGTCCGATATCCCCCTGCATCGCAGACCGCCCTGGGTCCGACCCGTAGGGAGCCGTCCATTTACAGTTCCACAGGGGATATCGGCACTTTCACGGGCGGGATAAACATGGATACGCACTTGGTGTTGCAGAACACAGAGCGCCGGCGGATTCCTCGACGGCGCGCCCCATGCTGACTGGCGCAAGTGCATCCGTCGCCTGACCGTCAGTCTCCGCCAATGACCACAAGCGTCTCGGCCATGAAGGTCACTCGGATGGGGGTGATCTCGCTGGCGCCAAAGCAACTGCGCAGCTCCCGCACAGTCATCAGGCGGAGGCCGGAACAATCACAGCCGAAGACATACCTGCCTCGTACGTGGTTGTAGCTGAAGATCCGGCCGCAGGCCAAGTACGCCTGGCCGGGCAGCCACGTCACGAAAGGCAAACGAAGGTGAAACTCGAACGGATACCATCGATTCGGCGTCGTGACAAACCAACGGCGCCCGACGCACATGACCTCCGATGCCATCTTCCGCTGGTCTTCCAGACCGCCGACGTGCTCGATGACCGCGTTGCTGTAGACCACGTCGAAATACTTATCGGGCCAGGGAAGACGGCGCGCATCGGCGGTCCTGGCATCGACCTGGGGAAAACGCTGCTGGATCGCGCTGGTGTGCTGTTCCAGGATGTTCACGGCGCTGACACTGGCCTTCCAGGGATACGAATTGATGAGCTGGCAGTCATTCTGGTCGTCCAGAGCGACCTGCGCACCTACATCGAGGATCTTCGTCTGTGCGTGAGGTTTCATTCGCTCATAGAACAGTTGCAGCTTTCGCTGCCGACTGATCCTCGAAAACCGTGTGAAGAGTCCCATTGTCTATTCCATAGAGAAGCATGGAGTGATCGACATGGTGAAACGGTCGATGTGTTCTGCCGCCGCGTGAGTGTTTGCCGCCCGGTGCTGCGCCGGGAAGAATCGCACGCGTGTTGATTTCGTCGCGAAGAAGTCGTCAACGGTTCGGACGAGACGATCGAACGGAAGCTGTGTTCCCAAGGTCGGAAGAACTAGACGACCGCCCCGACGTACTCCACACCCCGGTATTTTCGGGCCAGCGCCGGCCATTGGACCAGGAACAAATCCGCGAACGGACGAACCAGCCGACCCGAAAGAGACAGACGATGGACGTTTGTGATGCTGTCCAGCCAAATCACTCTCGCTCCGGCCAAATGGCCGAGCAAGGCCACCAGACATCCCGGGGCCGCCCCCGTGCTGATCACCACGTTCGGGCGTTCCTGGCGAATGATGCGAAGACACCGGAAGAACACCCCAATGACGCGCACCAGGTGCTGACGATTGCATTCACCGACCACGTGAACTTCGCCGGTCTTGCCCAGGGTATCCCGGACGACGTCGACGGTCGTGATCCAGCAGACCCGCTGGCCGGACCAGACCTTGGCGATCTTCAGAAGCTCACTGAGGTGCCCTCCTGCCGAGGCCACCAGGCAAATCCTTCGCTGTTTCTCGGTCGTCACGGTGTAAGACCCTCCTCACGCGCAGATCTTTACTGGGCCACCGAGACAGGAAGTACATGGCACTGCTCGCCGCAGATGAACGCTTCGCACAGCGTCCGCATCCACGGGCCATTGCCCTTCCGCTCGGGGCAATGATCCTCCAGGACCTTGCGCAGCTCATCTCCCTTGAGCCACCACCGATGATACAACAACTCCCAGGCCTGCTCTTCGACGACCTACGAGGTGTTATAAAGTATACCAAAAGCGTCATCCCAAGTCAATCGACCGGACAAAACAATCTATGCGCTCAGCCACCGCGTCCGGGCTGGCCGTCCGAGGCCGGGGCCGGAAGGATTTCAGCCGCGTCAGCTTCGCGGCCAGTTCACCGGGCGTATGGGCGACCAGAATGTGCCCCAGAGCCTCAAACTCGTCCGCCAGAGCCACCTGATGATCGTTGACGACCTCGGCATATTTCTTCCGACGAGGCATCGCCAGGAGCGGCTTTCCGCTGTCCAGGGCCAGCATGATGGTGCCCATGCCGGCATGACCGATAATCGCAGAAGCCTCGTGGAAACGCCGGTCGAACATCTCTTTGTCGAGGGTAGCCACCGCATCGAAGTGCCGGGGCTTGTAGGTGGTATCACCGATCTGCGCGAAAACCTCATCGCCCAGTTCGTATGCGTCGAAGAAATCGTCGACCGCCCGAACGAGACGGTCGAAAGGAAACTGTGTCCCGACGGTCAGGAAGATCATATCACGGCTCCGACATACTCCACCCCCCGGTATTTCCGTGCCAGCTCCGGCCACTGGACCAGAAACAGATCCGCAAACGGACGGACCAGCCGCCCTGAGAGCGACAGGCGATGGACATTGGTGATGCTATCCAGCCAAATCACCTTGGCGCCCAACAGATGCCCCAACACCGCCACCATACAGCCCGGAGCCGCCCCCGTGCTGATTACGAGGTTCGGCCTGGCCTGGCGCAGAATCCGCAGGCAACGGAACAGCACGCTGACGACGCGCAGCGGATGTTGGCGGTTGCATTCGCCAACGACATACACGACTCCGCCGCCTCCCAGGGAATCACGGACCACCGCAGCCGTGGTGATCCAGAACGTCTCATTCCCGGACCAGGCGTTCGCAATCTTGAGCAGTTGGCTCAAATGGCCGCCCGCGGATGCCGCAAGGCAGATCTTGAGCGGTCCTTTGGCCTTCACGAAATGGATTCCACTCTTGGACAATACTTCTCTCGAGCCCTGGAAACCGGGTGGTTACAGAATACATCGCTCCAGATCGACAGCCCCAGGAGCGTCCAGATCTGAAGCCAGTTGTCTTTCCGCTGAGTGCAGTGGTCGTCCAAAACCTTTCGCAGTTCCCGTCCATCAAATAATCGTACGAGAAGCCCCTGCCGGTCGCAGATCCGGTCGTAACACAGATCGCGCAACTGGCCCCGAAACCACGCGGTCAGCGGCAAACGAAAGCCGACCTTCCTTCGATGCACGATCGTCTCGGGCAGGTATCTCAGGGCAATCCGCTTGACCAGCCACTTCCGGGCAAAGCCCCGAACCTTCACGTCCGCCGGCAGGCGGAACGCATGCTCCACCAGTTCGTGGTCCAGGAACGGGACACGCCCCTCCACAGAAGCCCCCATGGTCATCCGGTCGCCCCGGTCGAGGAGATTGTCAGGCAGCCACACCTTGCAGTCCGCGTACAGCATGGCGTCCAGTGCGTGGCCTTGGGAACGGCGAACATGTTCCTGCAAAGGACTGGGCCAGGAACCGTGGGCCGGCATCAGGAGCGCTTTCTCCCGGCGGGTGAACGGAGCGAACCACTGAGGCCACCGATCGGCCGGATCGCGCTCACACAGACTTCGCAACGCCACTTCCGCGCGCCTGAACCTGGCCGGCGCCATGGAGCAGAGGGTCTGGGAAAGCCGCACGGGCATCCAGTTCACTATCGGAGAGAACCGATCGTAAGCATACTTGGGGTAGCCTCCGAACAGTTCGTCGCTGCCCTCTCCGGAAAGCAGCACCTTGACATCGCGACGAGCCATCTTTGACAACAGATAGAGCGGAACATCCGCCGGCTCGCTCAGGGGGCTGTCCCGCATCCACGTCAGCTTTTCCAGATGGTCCGCGAAACAGTCCTCTTCGAGAACGAGCTCATGGTGGTCGGTCCCTGTACTTCTGCGCTTACGATCCGGGCATGGCGGCTCGAGGACGCCGCGTCACGGAACCCGACGGAATACGTTCGCACCGGGAACGCGTGGTGAGCGTACTCATCAGCGCTTTATTGAGACTGGAATCCACCGCCGCTCGGGAACGCCCCAGCGGGACATCGCTGATGAGCCGGCGTTTCACGGAGTCTTCAGCAGCGATTCGGTCTGCGCTCGATCTCCGCCGGTTTCGCTGCGCTGGAGCCAGAACCATCCGCTCAAGGAATGTCCCAGTACGACCGATCAACCAAGCCCGCCTCGGTGACGATTACGAGATGCCCGGGTCGGACCTTGACGATCCCTTCGAAGAAGGTGGCCGAAACCGGAACGGAACGAAAATCAGATAGTGCCAGATCGCCTCCGTGCCCGGCCGCGCATCAATGCCCGGATGCTGGAAGAACGCCTTCGGTTCGGAAGCAAATACGAAGTCACCGCCGCACTGGCTGTAGTAAAGCGGCTTGATTCCCATCCGATCCCGAGCCAGGGAAGAGCTGTCGGCATTCGTGTCCCAAATGGCAAAGGCAAACATCCCCTGCAGCCGGTGGACCATCTCGGGCCGTACTCCTCGTACAGGTGCACCAGGGTCTCCGTATCCCCGGACGTCTTGAGGCGGTGCCCCCTGCCCAGCAGGTGCTCGCGCAGCTCGCGGTAGTTGTAAGATCTCGCCGTTAAACGTCACCCATACGCTTTCGTCTTCGTTCGCCAGGCTGCTTCCCTTCCCCGCGTCGATAATCTGCTCAGACGAACGTGCCCCAAAGCGGCGTGCTCGGTGGAAATCAGACCCTCCCCGTCGGGCCCCCGATGGCGCATCACCTCCACCATGCTCTCAACGATCCGACGGCGAGCCGGATCTGGCGAAAGACCAACGATACCCGCGATCCCACACACAGCAACGAATTCCTTTGCCCGTTTGGCCGCTCCTTGACGGAGCGAGCCTGCATACTACGAAGATGGGGGCCTTCTTCACGCCGGAGATCCCAACTGGCCACCAGTACCTGGAGAGATTGTCGAAACCGCGATCCCGGAACCAGGACTCGAACTCGCTCTCCGTGAACATGTCTCGATACATCGGAGACAAAACGTCGAACCATGTCAGCACGGTTCTCGATATCCCCTCTGAAGCAAAGGAAATCTTGAGGTGAGTGCAGTTCTGGATGAATCGGCAGCGGCAGGAGGGGGTCAACAGAAAGAGCGTCAACCAAGTGACAAATGCAATGACCTGGCAGAGAGATGGTAAGAAAACGATGATTCCAATGCACCAAAGCCCAACGGACGGAAAACCTTTCGGAGGGCCACCATCGGACTGGCTTTCTTCTCATATACCCAGAAATAGGCCCGTCCCCCCTTCCTGACGAGCGCGCGAGCTAATCGAAGGCTCCTCGCGAATCCCCCGTATGGTGGATCACGCCGTTACACCAAACAAGATCGAAGGACTCCGGTGGAAAAGGCGGGGCAAGGACGCTCGCCTGGACCAGATGGAGATTTGGCAACCGGCCGTCGGCCTGATAGGCGTCGACAATCGCGGGATTGATGTCCATGCCGACGACCTCCGCCCCAGGATAACGCCTCGCGATCTCTGCCGTGAGCACACCGCTGCCGCAACCACCGTCCAGGATCCACTTGCCTTGAATGTCCCGTTCCGAGATCCCGAAGGCTTCAAAGAAGTAGTTGACTTGCTCGTCGATGCCTCGTCCGGGCACGGTTCCCTTCTCGAATCCGCCCGCATGGTGTGTCTTCCACTCAGATCGAAACTCTGTGACACATGGCTCTGACAGTGTTCGCGAGGCGCAGCGCGTGGAACCCCGCCTGAGATCGGGAATTCGGCACGACATCCCGTACATGAAAGATGCCCCTCCAGAATCTCGGCTTGTTCTGCCTGGAGTCGACGAAAGCGAGAGAGGCCTTGCACAACGGACATCGGAGCAGCGCAACAATGGTTGACTTCATGGGAAGTGATCCTTCCTTCTGTTGTACAAATCTCCGCTTGGATCAGGAACCCATCTCGGTGCGGCACTCGCATGCGGATGGCAAAGGAGGCTGTTCGACCGTGCTCTCCGGCTGGATAAGGTCTCAAGAAGAGGCGGGCAGCGCTGATGCAAGCCATCAGGCGCGCATGCAACTCTGCTATATCGCCTCGCGTCATCCGGAAATATCGACTCTCGAGTGGGGGCTGACATGAAGAGCCGCAGATAACGATACGGCCAGGGGTCGAGGCAGGTCCTTGAGGCACAAATCTCATGCACTTGGCCAACATGAAGGCCGGATGCGTGGACAGACAGTAGTCGGCCAACCCCTGCTGGAATCTTGCACGAAGGACATGGCGGCCACCTGCTGTCCCCAGGGGCTTCAAGTGAATGGCCTGGATGTCCGAAACGACCAGGTCTTCCAGCCGTTCATCCTGGCCAGGATCTCTGTACACGTGTCCTCGCCACCATGCTTGCACCCGGGACGTACCCCCCACCTGCCCGTAGCAGGCGCGACGGAAGACCTGAAATGCTTTCAGGTGGAGTACCTGTCGAATTCCAATTCTCTCAGCTTTCCGTTGATCAGTTCGAGCAAACCGCCGGCCGCGATGCCCATGTCGCGATTCATCTCCAGGCGATGGAACACCTCCCTCGTAGTAGCGGTCACAGAGGACGATGTCCATCCAAGATGGCCAGGTACTCAAACGACAGGTCGCGCACCGCCTCATATCCGGCCAGCAGGGCGTAGACGTTGCTCGCATAATACGTCTGGCCCGGAACTCGCTCTCGACGCAGGTAGCGCATCCAGTCGTACTGCCGGGCATAGCGGCTGGACGATCTGCGCCGTCGGATCCGTCGACCCGTCGTCGACAATGACCCAGCGGACCGGCCGGATCGTCTGACGCACGACGCTCTGAATCGTGCGTTCGATATATGCCGCTTCATTGAAGGCCGGCGTCACGATGACATATGTCGGTCTTTCTGTGGTCACGGAACACTCACACGGTCACAACCCGGCGGATACGCCGCGGCTACAGGAAAGACGAGCCCAGCCCCCAGGCTTCTGGCACAGCCTCGCGCGTAGATCACGGCGACGGCAAAGTTCCTGGTTTCGCTCCTGCGGAAGAACAAACGCGGAGGAACCAATAGGGGACCCGAAGCCCGTACCAGGCGATGTGAAAAGACACGCCATGGCATAGTATGAAAACGTCCGGTGCTTTCGGAAGAACCGGAGAATCCGCTGCCGCGTTGCAGCGTCATCTCAGACTTCACCTGCTCGCTGCTCTTTCCGCCCAGATGATCTGCCCAACCGGCGTAGAGCACCAGCCGGCCTGTCGGAAGCGATAGCACCAGTCCGTCTCCTCGGCGTACATGAAGAAACCCTCGTCCATGGTTCCGACCTGCTCGATCGCCTCGCGACGGATCAGCATGAAACATCCGGAGACCACCTCCACCTCTCGAGTGCCATCATGGTCACCACGTCATGTGCTCCCGGCCGAGGAGGCCGGCTCCGGGGGAGTATCTTGTACAGATAGGTGCTCGACAGGACCAGGTTGGGCAGCGACGGATACATCGAACAGGTCCGCTGGAGGGTGCGGTCGGCATTCAGAACACGGCAGCCCACGACCGCCGCGTCGGGACGGGCGTCGGCAAAGGCCACCGTCTTGGCAATCGCCTGGTCCAGCACGACCGTGTCGCTGTTGAGCAGCAGGACATAACGCCCCGCTGCCAAGGGCAATTCCCTGATTGTTGGCCGCCGCAAACCCACGGTTCTCCGCATTCTCGATCAGTCGAACATGCGGAAACTCCTCTCGGACCATGGCCACAGAGTCATCGGCGGACGCGTTGTCTACTACGAGCACTTCGCAGCAGACCGCACCGGCGTTCTTGTCGATGGACTCAAGACAATCCCGAAGGATGGCCCGCGTGTTCCAACTGACGATGACGATCGATACGTCCACGGTCTTTTCCATGCTCATGTCGGTAGGCAATCAACGCCTCTTCCAGACGCAGCTGCCGGGGATTGGAGAACACCCATCCGGTGATGGCGAAAGTCAGGTACAACAACGAATGATCTGCCAGAAATAGGAAACGCCGAAGAAGGAGACGCAGTGTCCGAACAGCGAGATGCAGACTCCCCACAGAAGCCACTGGTGTCCCGTCGAGATCTTGCGGAGGGAGGCCTTGCCCACGCGGGCGACCGCCCAGATCACGAGGATGATGAACAGGACGAGGGTGATCAGCCCGCCCCGGACTCCTTCGAGAACGAACTGATTGGTCACATCGAAGAGCCCCCAGCCCCAGTGGCCGGTCCCGCGCGTTCCCAGCACAGCCCACTCGGAAGAGTGGTTGATCGCCTCATCAATCAGATGATACCGATGCCATCCGGTCGACCCTCCGATGATGTTCACCCGGGCGATCAGATGCCACACGGGCGCTTTCATGACGATATGCAAAGCTACGAGCATCGCCACGGAGCCATAGGCGGCCAGACGGCCGTGCTGACGGTATCGAAACAAAGGCATCATGGCGCCCACAATCATCAGGGTTAGAAGCGGCGTGCTCGAGCGCGTCGCGATGATGATAAATACGGCGGCGGCCGTCGCCGCCCCGTACAGCCACTTGTGCGTCTCACTCTTCCAGAGCCCGACGAAAAGCGGGACGGCCGTCGCCCAGAACAGCCCCAGCATGATCGAATGCGGGAAGGACGCCTGACAACGAAACTCCCCTTCTCGCAACACCGTGTGAACCCGCCCGAGGACGGCAAAGGGGTTCTGCCCCGTCGTCCACTCGATGGCCACGAAGACCACCATCACCAGGCAACAGACCGCCAGAGCGCGACCGATCTGCTTGATGTCGTCCCACTTCGTCACGCTCTTTCGGAACAACCAGTATGTCCCGAGGATGTCAAAGAGAACACCGCACTTGAAGATGATGGCCCCCAAGGTTCCCCACAGCAGAACATAGATCACCGCACCGCAGACGGCCCAGGCAATGACCAGCTTGTCAAAGGAGTTGATTTGCAGAGGCTTGCTGTCCTGGCTGCACACGATTCGCAGCACTCCGACGACGATGAGAATCCGCAGGGCGGTGAAGTCCAAGTCCATGATGATGACGCGTTGGTCCGCCGGAACAAAGCAGGCCGCCACAATATAGGGCAAAAGAAAGTATCTCCTCGGCACCAGCAACGCCAAGACAATAGAATCATTAGCGAACGCGATGGTTCCTGGGTAATGGTAATCACGGACAGATAGCCCTCCGGCAATAACCGCGCGGTCACCCCGAACAGGATGACAGAACTGATCGAACGCCTGTCAGAACGCAATTCCACCAGACGATAACGACACTTCCGGGCAAAACGGCCAGAACCGGACGTGTGCAGAGGCCGACTTTGTCATGTGCCCCTCGCTTTCGCCCAACGCGAGACCTCGACAGCAATCGTGTCGCATGCTCGCGGGTACTGAACCGGCCGCGCGCCCAGCGAATAGCAACGTGGATCGGACGGGCCCTCCAGCAGGTTCTTCGCCATTTTGCGACGCTTACCTTCATGCGACTGTTCATGTCATGGTAATATCCACACCGCATACCAAAGGTGACATCGCGGTACTCTTCGCTCCTCGCGGTGCATCAGGCAGTAGCGAGCTCTTCGGATCGTCCATGTGCTCCTGGCAGACCAGCGGAAGTAATAAAAACCGTTGATCGGCCCGGCCGACGCCATCTTCAGCCAGTACGCCGTGGTGGCGTTCTCCCGGATCGGCCCGAACGCCTGGAAGTCGCTTCGCTTGATCAACAGCCCGGTCCCGCAGGTCCACGGATGCCGGAATATCTGATGGCGTCCAAACGTCTGGATCTTGGTAGCAGCGCGCTCGTAGTCAATCCTCGGGAAAGTAATGCCAGCAGGCAACCACCCAAAGCCTCTCGATATCCTGATGGGCCTGTGCCAGCGTGCGCGTCAGCCGGCTGGAACGGGACAGTCGTTGTCCGGCTTTGCCGAGAAGGTCCGCCTTCGACCGCCCCCAGATTTCGTTTACGGCGGCCGTCTGGCCGGCATTCTCCATACAGAGCACGATGTCCGCGATGCGGGGTCGCTCACCTCCTTCCCGGGTAGTCCGCAGTCCCGTCCGTCGAGGGCATTGTCCCAGATCGTCAGCGAGAACTCCTCCGTCGGGTCGGCAAGAACCGATGCGAGCGCCCAGCTTCGTGTATTCCAGCCGCTGATAGGTAATGAACACCAGATCGATGGTCATGGCATGAACGCCCTAATTCCTCATCGCCAAAAAGCGGGCCGCTCTCTCAGCGTCCGTCTCTCCGTGCGGATATGGTCTCTCGGCTGGTTGACGAGGTCCGTGACAGACACCGCTCGTACAGGGCCCTGGTGGCCGCGGCTGCGCTTGCCCATGTCCATTGCGAGGCCTTCTGGCGATTGTACTGGCCCATTGCGGACAACGCCTCGGCCCTCTCCACCGCCTGCCGCATGCTTTCCAGAAGCCCCGTCTCGCCCGCGGGGTCGTACAAAAGGCGCCGCGATCATCCAGCACATCGGTCAGACATCCCATCGCCGGCCCAATGCAGGGCTTGCCGAACGACATCGCCAACAAAGCGGCGCCCCGGACGACGAAGTA
Source organism: Sedimentisphaerales bacterium (assembly GCA_040772485.1). Classification (GTDB taxonomy): domain Bacteria; phylum Planctomycetota; class Phycisphaerae; order Sedimentisphaerales; family Anaerobacaceae; genus Anaerobaca. The sequence continues at coordinate 270,733 of JAXGYC010000007.1, forward strand.
CCGATACGGCAGGACCACCACATCGGCCGCGTTCATATATGCCTGAATCTGATCGTCCGGCACGAAACCGGGATGGAATTGTACGTTGCCCAGCCCCGCGCTGGCCGCCTCGATCTTCCGCCGAAACTCCTCGTTCAGCGGCTGACCGGCGATGACCAGGACGGCACGGTCCGGCCCGAGCTGCTGAAAGGCCTGGATCAGTTCCAGCACGCCCTTATGGGGTCGTACCGCGCTTGAAAACACCACGCGCGTCGTTGACACCCTGCCCGCGGGCGGCCGCGCGATCGATATGGTTGGGATAATCGCCGATGTAGTTGGCATGTGGGATCACCGCGAAATGCCCTCGATCCTGCAATCGCCATGTGTCGATCACCCGTTCTCTGGCATTCTGGCCGTGGACAATCAGGCCGCTCGACAGAGCAGCAACCGTTCGGGCCAGAAGCCAATCCAGTCTCGGGTGGAGCGACTCATGCGGCACCAGATTGTGGACGGTCCAGACCAACGGGACGCCCCGAAGTCGCAACAGAGCCAGACGCGACACAAATGCCATGGCCCGGAGGAACCGCCATTCTCGCCAGCCGAACTCCGGAAGCCAGTGCAAATGGACGATGTCCGGCCTCGTGCTCAGAAAGATGCCGTATCGAAACAGATCTTTGAGGAACTCGCCCTTCTCCAGCCTGACTCCCAGGGCCGACAGATGTCTCGCAAAGCATCCTGATAGGGGTTCTTGGCGCCCCAGTAAGGAACGAAGGCAACCGACAGTGTCACCACGTCTTGCGTGTCGGCCCGAGGTGCTCTCGGTGGAGGGCCGCAGCCGCGTGTGGGGCACGCTCGATCCGAGAGTCGAATCCGACAGTGGCTCGGACCTCACGCTGCTCTTGCCACCTGTCCACACGTTCCGCCTTTGCACAGAGCCTGCCTCGGCTTGCCCACTCGGCGACGTCTTCTCGCCCGCCTCTGCCACCGGCAGAACGGACTTCCGATTGCATCCGTCCATTGGACACCCGTATCCTGAATGACAATGAGGAAGCTGGGATTCGGACCCGTCTGACGTCCGCGCATCCAAGTCCTGTCGATAAACCCCTCGGTATTCCTTCACCAGCCCCAGCCATACTGCCAACTGCAGAAGGCGAAGCCCATGTTCCCAGCGGAGCTCTTCGTCCTCCAGGAGAACCTGGCCACGGCCTTTGAACAACACACCATCGAGACTGCTGAGATTCGGCCCATACGTGCGTCGGAGGCGGGCCAACCCCTGGCTCTCGCGCCAATACATCGGGTAGTCGTGCCAGGAGTGTTGAATCGGGGCCTTCCACCCGAGACCTTCCATGACGCCGGCGAGCCAATCTGCCATTTTCGGATCGCCCGCTGCGCCAGACGCCAGAGATGCCCGCTGCAAGGCCGAACGCCATCGTTGGCAGAGGGAATTCGCAGGCCGGGACCCATAACCTCTTGCGCCACTTTCAGGAAGATGCGGTCACCGAGCTTGAGTTCCACGGGACAGGTGAAGGCAAAATCCAGCAACCGCCGATCCGCTCCCGCCAGACGGATGGGCAGACGTCTTCTCTGCGCCGCCCAAGTGGCCACCTCCAGCCACTGCCGGAACGGATAGATCTTCAGAAATTCCGCCACGCTGCCCCGGCGCGGGTCCGCGTTTCTGTCACAGAAATCTTTCCGGCGCTCCGCCATGCTCTCCAGCACGTCCTGCGGCATGCGCTCGTCCCAGAAATCGCGTGGCACGTCGAGGCCATCGAACGGAATCCGTTCATAGCGGTTCGGGAGAAGCCCCCCCAGCGGGCGCCGGCAGACGAAATCCTTTGCCGTGTACGCCCTCAGAAGCGTGTCCAGGAGATCGCCCGTCAACAGGACGTCCACTTCGCTCGTGATGGTGTCCGCAAAGCCGAACAGATGCGCGTGCACGAACTCGCACTCGCATCCAATGAACCGGACCGCCTCCACGAGATGATCTGCAAGATACTCCTGGTGGCGAATCAATGGAAACCGGGGTCGCCCATATGCGGCCGCAGCGCGCCGCGCCGTCCTGGCTTCACGATTGACCCGGTCGCACATGGTGAACACGATACCGGCCTTGTCCCTGGGAACGGCGGCCGTCACCAGCCGAGAATCCAGGCCCCCGCTCAGGGCCACGCCGGTCCGGTCGGCCCCGCACCGCTCCATCACGGCGGCAAGAAACACCTCGCGCAGCCGATCGGCAAGATCCGTCTCGCTGTAGTCCGTCCGTACCTCGGCAGGCGGCTGCTGCCAGTACAACCATTGCCTCGACTGCAACTCACCATTCTCCCTGCACATGGCGAAGACAGTGCCGGGAGTAGCCTTCGACAAGATATACATCGTGCACGGAAGTCGCGAGTGCCCCTGCCGCGGGAACTGGCCGAGCGAAACGGGATCTACCTCCTCCGAAACCTCGCCGGCAACGGCAACCAGGTCGGCGTGCGTGCCCGCCGAGACGGTCCGTCCATCGGCTCCCTGGCCCAGAAACACCTGCGTCGTGCCCAACGGATCGGTTACGATACGAACCCCGTTTGATCCGCGTACAGAATGGCAAGGCGCCCGTTCAGTTGCCGGAACACCGGATCATCTTCCAGGAAATCGTCGTGGCCTTGGGCAGAACGGTGCAATGATGCAAGGCAGCGATCAGGCCGCTCCGGAACGTCTCGGACATGCCTCCGACAGGGTCCCCCACCCGGGCGAGAACTCCTCCATCTACGCCGATGATGTTCGCGTTGGAAGCGAGCCGATCTTCCAGCACCGCCACGCTGCCCCAGGCAAAGTCAAAGCCCCGTCCTTGTGGAGCACGCACACCGTATGGCTCCTTCAGCAAAGCGAGCAGGCGCCCGGAATCACAGTCGTGTCCGATTCGAATCAGAAAATCGCTCATGACGCACGTGCACTCTATGAGCACGTCCTCAAGCTCAGCAATCTGTCTCTTGACATCGAATTCCTCCTTGATGCGCGTTCGTCCTGCCATTCCAAGGCGCGAGCGCAAATGGGGATCGCGCGCAAGTCGCAGCATGCTCTCTTGCATGCAGGAGCGTCGCCTGCGGGAACCAACAACCCCGTCACGCCATCCACCACTTGCTCCGCCAGCCCGCCGCAATCCGTCACCACCACCGGCAGTCCCATGGCGGACGCTTCGGCCACACTGACAGGCCACCCTTCAGGGACCAGAGAGTGCTGGACGAAGACATCCGACTGCTCAAGCGCATGTCGTACTTCGCTTGGAGACAACCACCCCGTGAAACACACGTTGTCCCACAGCCCAAGACGCTCTACGAGCGTCTCCAGGTCTTTGCGCTCCGGTCCCTCACCGGCTATGACAAGACGAGCCCCGGGAACCTCGCGCACGACGGAGGCAAAGGCCCGAATCGTCACGTCCACTCCCTTCAACTTCACAAGGCGACTGACCACGATAAACTGCAGCGGCGAACCACTCCGCTCCTTTGCCGAACACGGAAGAGACTCCTCTGTGGGTACGCCACAGGGAATCACATGCACTCTCGCCGGGTCCACCCCATGCGTGACAAGCCAATCCCGCTGCATGGTGTTGACCACGATGACTGCATCGAATCGACGAAGGGCAGCCTCAATGCTCCATCGATACCATCGATTGGCCAATCCGCCGGCAAGGTCGGAACCGTGAAAATGCACCGCGAGAGGTATCGCAAGTTCGCGCCTGGCTATCGAACATCCGCAGCCCCATCGTCCCATATTGACCTGATATCACATCCGGATGGATCGCACGGACGATGCGGCCGATGGCGGCATACTCCCAGCGCGTCGTCGCAAAGTTCCGGCGCGACAAATTCCGCAATCGATGAAGACGTCGCATCAGTCCGGACGCCTCTTCCGGCCAGCACCCCGCCTCCTGCATAATGGTCATCGGCACACTGCCGATAGGGAAAAGTCTTTGTTGATGTAACGCCATGTCAAAACCTGGACCCGCATGCGGGCCATGCCCACGATCTGACGCCACATCCACGTCTCGCTCACTTCACCGACCGAACGGCAAAACAAAGCGTCAAGCTCGCGTCGGCGTGAACCTCAACCTTTGCACGACTGGCACATATCTGTGTCACGACTTATGCCTCTTTTCCGTACCAGTCATCCTGTACGATATCCGATGTGCTGCACACGGTGATTCTCTTGGCCAGATGAGCCGGCACGGCAGTAAAGGCTCAATTCCCAGGAGAACGACCAGAAGCCGGGACAGTCCCGGCATGAAGAACTGCCTGTCAGCCGTTCCCGGTCTTCTTCGAGCTGGTCTGTCTCCTGCATCCACACAGATCAATCCATACAGCAGGCCGTCACGCTCGACAATCAGCGGAGTCTCCCGCAGCAACACCACATCGTGGCCTTGGAGTCATCCAGAATTCGGACGGCAAGCCACTCCCTGCCTGCCCGAGAAAGCCTCATCCCGAGTTTCTTCTTATACTGCAGGACCCCATCGCCCAGAGAAACGCACGAGACAAGCCAGGAGTTCGCTCGGCATCACCCTTCTCGCAGAGATGCCGGACCGAGAAATGGTACAGCGCGCCAATGGCTCCATCCCGAACGAAATCTCGGTTGGCATCTCGCACCCCCAGGCTCCACAACCGAGGCGCTGTATCGGAATACGAGATCAATAGCCCCGCAATCGGCTCGTCCGCCTGCATCACCAGAAGAAGCTCGCAGTGCGGGAAGGCCGCCTTCATGGACTCATAGGGCATGATTACGGCACTGCCGCCATGGGCCTGCGATGTACGGCGTACATGTGATCGTAGAAGTCTTGGAGATGCTCGAGATCGTGTGTCGCGTGGAACTGCAGCGCGTTCCTGCTAATCTTCCGAAGGTCAGACCGGACGGTTTCCATCCGCAGGACGCCGGGGTCAGCGGGTTCGACATCGCCCTGCCACCCAGCCGGGAACATATAACCATTGTTCCGGCTTCAATATCGGCGGAAGCGTCCCAGAGTCTTGACGGCGACCAGGCAGCACCCGCGTCCCTCTTGCACTGTCACCCGGGGAATCTCCCACAGCCACCTCCGGCCGATGCAGCGTTCCTGGCGGGTGTCGCCGAGGAACCGGCGGAGCAGGTATCTGCAGTCGTTCTGGGCCGCACAGAGCACCATGATCTTAGCGCCGTCCGCAGAGTCCCTGGCACCGGCAATCCGAAACCGTGGTCGGATCTCATTGAACAGCTCATAACAGCAGGCGAAAGGCCGGGAAAGTCCAGCGCGAACGCCGGGAAACACTCATCAATTCTCTGGCCAGCCTCCGGGGTCCCCGTGCGCTTGTTGGCGGGCGTTTGGCAGCCTCTGTGGCTCAGACGAACGGGACGGGCCGGCACTGTCAAGGTGTCGCTCCTTGTCGTTTGCGGGCATGGCGGCAACGGTCGCAGCGATCGTTGCCTGACTTGTCGCCATTTGTCCGATCCATGACTGTTGGCCTCTCACCGGCCAGCCACCCATGCACTCACCGAAAGCGGCGGCTCCCCACGGCGAGGCCAAGGACCTCCGACGCACCTCTCACACTTATGCGACTCACACCCACGACGCCGGCACTCGCGGTGGACGATCCGGGGAACGGAACGATCAGAGGCACGACAGCCCTGGCCAGGAGAACTCCTTGTCCAACTCGGCCACTGCAGCTTTCCGAGAGCGAGCCTGCGTTCGTCTCGACGAACACCCGCACCCGTGCAATCCTCCACTATCATCGAGAATGGGCGGGTTGTCCTTCAGAGCAGCTCGCGAGGCCTCCGTGTCGTGCGGCACACGAAGGTAGAAATACCCTTCTGATGTACTGGAAACCAGCTTCATGCCCAGCTTCTTCTTGTACGCAGAACCCCATCGCGCAGAAACGCCCTCGACTTGCCGATCACCTGGTGAAGCCCTGCTCGGTCAGATGACGGAACGAAAGATGGTAAATGGCGCTACCGACTCCGTCCCGCAGCGGCTCTCTGTCGCCGTCTCTAACACCGCTGACCACCAGCAACGGCTCCGCCTCTGCGTAACTGATCAGATTCCCGGCGACAGGCTTGCCCTGGCGGGTCACCAGGAGGATCTCGCCGTGATCGAGATGCTTCAGCAACAGGCCGCGAGGCCAGACCCGCGCGCCGTCTCCGTAGAACCTCCTGGCATGCGGCACATACATGTTTGCATAGAAGTCCTCGAATTGCTGGAGATCTCGCGTCACCATGTAACCCAGAGCACCCTTACGAATCTTCCGCAGATCTTCTTTGACATTGCTGCTGGCCAGAACCTGCGGAGGCAGGGGGAGTTCTGCCTCTCCGACGACCCAGGCGGGAATATGAAGCCACTTCTGAGACCCCAGGAATCGGCGAAGACCGGGGCGGACATACACCAGAATCGCGCAGCAGTGCGGTCCCTTCCGCGCCCAAAGCCTTCGCGACATTCCACAGCCAAGCCCGCCCGACGCACCGTTCTCGACGCTGTCTGCCGAGAATCTGATCGAACAGAAAACTCCTCTCCCAGGTGCCGGCGACGCAGAGAATAGAGATCGACAATCCATCGTCCCGCTGTTGACTATCCCCGATCCAGAATCTCGGTCGGATCTCGTCCCACAAGCGATAGCAGCGGACCAGAGGGTCAAGAAGCCGCCGCCACGAAGGCGGAATCCGGTAGTAGAGCGTCTTGAGCGTTCGCCGCCGACAGCTGCCACGTCAGGCTTCTGGCAGTTCGACACCGCCTCGCTGCCCAAAGGTCCGGCCTCACACGTCGAGTTATTGCCTACCTTCGCGCTCACGTCTGTACCACTTTCGTTGGACCGTACGACGGGCGGTGCCAAGCAGTGAACGCATTTTTTCCGTGGCCGGCAATGCCCGCCAGTTCGCGAAGAGCGAGAATCCTCGATACGCGGGGACGGCGGCCCCCCAGCACTCGCAGCGCGGCAGGGCGTCCCCATAGATGGGTCCGGCGTCGTAGCAAGGCCTCCTGAGACATCGGCAGGGTGGCGGCTGTCACCTGCTCAAGCGCCACATAGCCTGCCTTCAGGGCTTGGTGCAGAGCCTGCCTTCCCGCTTCGGTCCGAACCAGCACGAGGGACCGGCCGGCGTCCTCTGGTTCCACTTTGCGATACCAGGGATCGCCGCAAGAAATGTCGGCCAACTCGCCCGTCGAATCCGGGCAAAGCCGGCAGCGAAACTGCGTGTGCTTGCTGAGAATGTCGCCCCAGGACTGTTCATAGCTCATGGAGCACTCCGCATCGCTTCGGGAGCTTGTCCTGGCCACGGTACGTCCCGGCCAGCCGCATCCGCGATACCGAAACTCCGCCACCTCCTCGGGGCGGACGCCCAACTGCGCCAGGATTGCCTTGGTCCCCTGCGTGCTCGGCGTGCCGGCGCAGAAGATGGAAATAGCCAGGCGGATCGATCGTCCGTGGCCGTCGCCCAGAGCCTGACATTTGCGCAGGGCCACAACATCACAGGGCTTTCCCACAAACACGGATGCCTCGCCGTCGCGGTCGATTGTTCCCAACCAGGAACAAGGAGCCGCGGGAGCATACCGTGAGCCAGTTCGCACGAGCAACTCATCCCGATGCCGACTGACAAAGGGACTGTTGTCCAGGGGATGCCCGGGCTTGCTGCCAATGTGAAGCACGCCCGGAGAACCCTGCTTCTCCAGGGCGAACAGCGACAGCGCCGTCGCAATCCCCCCGGACGAACCCAGGTAGCGGATCTCCGGATCCGTCGCATAGCCTTCCCAGACTTCCAGCACGTTACCCCACGCTTGCCGCAGCGAGTCCAGCGCCAAAGCGTGGGCGGGCGGGCCATCGATGGCCGCCCCAGGGCAAACCGCCAGACACGTCCCGCAGCGGGCGCATCGGGCAGCATCTCTCGTCGGCCGAAGCCCATCGCCCTCAACGTCCACCAGGGCCAACGCCTTTTCGGGACACACGGAGACACAGGCGCCGCAGCCCAGACAGAGCCGCCAGGCAACGACATCGGAAACCGTGTCGAAAGGCTGTCTCATGCGTCGAGACCCTCCAGAAGGCGCGATACCTTCCGCCTGACCTTGGGCACGGTTTCTCGGAGCCGACGGGCAATCGACTCGCGCGAGGCAAATGCCGTCTCGATGGTCGCAAGGATCTCATCGGCCTGCGACGATCTCATGTCCGCGACCAGATTCTCAACGCCAACAGTCTGGAAAACCCCTTTGAACTTCTTGCTGTAGGCGACCCCGACGGCCGGGATGTGCTGCGACAGCGCGGCAATGCACGAGTGCATCCGCGTCCCAACAAAGAAATCGCACATCCCAATGATGTACTTGACCTCGCCCTGGTCGTAGGTCCCTCGCGCCACGAACAGTCTCCCCGGATACCGAACCGAGAGCCGCCCGTGCACGTCGAGACACGCGGCCAGATCATTCTCGACGTTGCCTTCGTATACGTCCGAGGGAATCACGTGCGGAACCAGCACGATCCGAACGCCTTCCTTCTGCATCAGCCGTTCCACGATGGCGTCCACCAGCTCTTTGTACGCGACCCTCAATCCGAATTCATTGCCTCCGCGGTAGCCTCCGTAGTAGATCAGACCGCTGACATTCAGGCCAACGGTGGTCGAGGCGCCGTCTTGCGCAGCGTCCAGACCCTCCACATCGAGAGCCGCCGGCCGACGCGGCTCCAGGAGAAACGCCACGTCCGGGGCAAAGGCAATCCGGTCCTGCGCGTCGCTGTGTCCCAGCAGTTCTTTGACGAAATCCAGGCCGGCCTGATCTCTGGAGTAGATCCTCCGGCTTCGACGCAGAACGTAGCGAGCCATCGATCGCGACAACGCTCTCTTGAACGGCCCGTACGTCTGAGGAAACAGGATCAGGTCTTTGCCCAACATCAGCGGCAGCATCCGGATCAGGAACGACTGAATGAATCGTCCCAGACCGTAGATGTCGCTGAAACTGTCGCCCCCGGTGATATCCACGAACAACCGGCTGTCGAGCAGCACTTTCAACGTGGCGTTGCGTCGGGCCAGGTATCTCTTCAGGCCGTCGAACGGAAACACCCGCAGCATGAGCACCAGGAAGAAGAGCACGCCGTAGTGGTGCGACAGAAACACGTTCCGGCAGAATCGGATCGGGACCTTCCGGATCGCCACAGTTCGGTCGGCCAGCTTCAGCCGATGGCAGCCCTCTTCCCGACTGCTCGCAAGCAGAATCACCTGCGCATCGGACCAGCGAGCCAGAATGCAGCGGACACTGCTCTCGGCCAGGGCGCTGACTCCGAGGTTGCCCGTGTCGAAGGACGCGCCCAGCAGACACACCTGTGGGCCCCGGCTCGGCGCATCGGGCTCCGACGCGGCCTCATTCGAGACCGTCTGTCGCGGTTCTTCTGACAACACCGGCTCAATCATGTCCATTTCTCATCTCTGCCTGATGTTCCGAAGTGGCCCGTGTCCGAATCGGCGCACCGCTGTCGCCGGAGACACTCCCGCCGCGTTCTCACCGCGAGAAGACATAGTCCCTCGCGATCGAACGCAGACGCGGAGCAGCCAGATCCTTTGCGGATACGATCGGGTCTGCGACTTTCCAGTCGATCGCCAGATCCGGATCGTTATAGAGCACCGATCGCTCGTTCTCCTTCGAATAGAGCGAGGTACACTTGTAGGAGAAGACCACCTCCTCCGAGAGCACGGAAAACCCATGCGCAAAACCCGGCGGAATCCAGAACTGCAGGCAGTTCTCATTGCTCAGCTCGACGGCCACGTGCTGGCCGAAGGTGGGAGACCCGAAGCGGACGTCCACCGCCACGTCCAAAACCCTTCCATAGAGCACCGTGGTCAACTTGCCCTGGGCGCTGGGACCGATCTGGTAGTGCAGGCCGCGCACGGTCCCCTGCCGCGAATACGAGCAGTTGTCCTGGACGAATTCGCCGGGCAGACCCATCTGCTCGTATTTGTCCCGGCTGTAGTGCTCCAAGAAGTACCCTCTCTGGTCCCGGTACACATCGGGCTCAATCAGCAGCAGGCCCTCAATCCGTGTCTGCGACACCCGCATCTTTGTCACCTCCCATTGGCGCTCGTGCCGCTCGACACCACGGACAGCGGCGAAGGCTTCGTCGGCCCTGTGCGGAAGCCGCGTGCGACGCTGCCCAAGACCGTCCAGATCCGCATCCGGTCATACGTATCGAACGAGTAGAACGCCAGCACCGCCAGATAGACCAGCAAGCCCGCGATCACCTACAAACCCAGCGCCGTCCAGGTCGATGGAGGGCGCAGCAGCTCCAGTCCCAGCCAGACTACAAGTGCCGCCGTCCCAGGAATCATCCCCTGGATCAGCACGTCCTTCAACCAGCGCCGCGGGGAGACATCGACCAGACGCCATGCCAACGGCAAATTGACCGCACTGTTCGCTGCCGCCGCTATCAGTCCCGCCCCTCCCAGCCCCAGGGCTCCCAAGTCCAGCGCTCCGACAAACACGAGAACCAGCGCCAGCCGGACCACTTGCATCGACGCAAAACGCGGCGCGATCGGCCACATCCGGTCCTTCGCATGACACAACTGAGGCAGCATCCAATGGGAGAACTCCAACGTCGTGGGCACAAGTGCAAGAACCATGACAAACGCCGTCTCGATGTACTCGGCGCCGAGGTAGAGCGTGATCAGCTCTCGGCAGTACACCATCGCCGGCAGGGTAATGCATATGATCGCCCACAGACCATAGCGACCGCCACGCAGATACAGACGCTGCAATTGGTCGTGGCGTCCTGTGGCATGCATGGTCACCAGTTGCGGCACCAACGGGGTGGCGGCCACACTGGCCAGGGTACATAGATGCCGCGTCGGCTTCGTGGCAATGTGGTCCGACGTGATATCCCCCAGCGTGGCCAGCTTGTTCAGAAACAGCGGATCGAGCATCCTCTGAACAGACGATGCGCAATTGATCACCAGATTCCAGCCCCCGAAGCCCATGATCTGCCGCGCGATGCTCCAGTCGATCTGCCGGGCCGAGAACCGCATGGCCGGAACGTACCGCTGCGAAACCACGACCATGACCACCGAGGAAAACCATTGGGAAGTAACCTCCGCCACCACAACCCACAGGACGCGCGTGCTGACCCCAAACAACAGCGCGAACAGGATCGCAATCCTCACAACCTCCGCCGCGAGGCCGATCACGTTCTGCAGGACGAACCTCTGCTCGACGTAGAGCCCGAACACGAATGGCGTCAGAGGCAACCGCAGCGCCGTGCAGCACACCAGCAGCCCCAGCATGATCCGAGCGTCCCATAACCGCCCGGCGGGAATTGTCAGGATGTGCCCGATGTGCCAGGAAAAAGTCAGGCCCGCGACAAGGCACACGACGGCCAGCCCGAGCAAAGGAACGGTCATCGTCGAGACGATGCTCGTGACTTTCTTGTCGTCTCCCATCGCATAGGCTTCGGTCACGAACCGCGCCAAACCCGCCGTGAGAAACACGCTCAGCAACGGAATGAAGACAATCACACCGACAACGAGCGGATAGAGACTGTATTCAACGTCCCCGATGCGGCGCAGGAGATACTGACTCAGCCAGATCAGCACGAACCTGGAAAGGACGTACCGCACCACCGAACTGGCGGAGTTGATCAGAAGCAATCTCTTGCTGAGCTGGACCCGCGAATTCGCCGAAATGCCTTGAACCCGTCCTCCCGTCGGTTAGAGACACCGTGGCAGTGGCATTTGGATAGACTCCGTCCCCGTCGGCTGTTCCGACAGGCGGATTCAAACCACTTGCAGGAATCTCGTTGATCTCGAATTCGTCGCAGCAGTCCGTGCGTCAGTTGTTCTGCGAAGCCCCAGCGGCGGCTCGGAGAACTCCCGGCGCGGGGTCGACCATCGCACCTGACCGTCCCGGTCCGGCAGAATGGCGAGAACTGAATCCGTCAGGACCGCCGCCAGCGACCGGGCCGAGTGCTCGACCGCCGAGCTGATTTGGACCTGCGCCACGTACCGCGCCGGGTCACCCGAGATGTTTGGGCGTCGACCGAGGAAACCAGAAAACTCCCCCTCCCGAAGGGTGACCTGTCCATTCAGGACATAGAAACTCAGGACGACGACCCGGTGATAATCCGGAGCCGGCTTGTAGAACCGGTGTATCAAACACCTGACCCTTCGGCCCAAATTCGTCTCGAACTCGGATTCCGACGTTCCATCGTGGAGCCAGCCGTGAGCGGGAAAACACCTCATGGGCTGGTGGCCGAGCATCCCCGCCGGACGCGAGGAACAGTAGACCACATACGCATCGCCCCACATCCGCTGCTCCTCGTTGACGTAGCGACGACTGATGTAGTCATCCGCGAAGTTCGTCCGCATATAGTCCTCTGTGGTACTGGGAATATCCAGCGTCTGGCCGACCCATCCGTCGACCTCTGTCGGGACCTCCGCCAGCGAAACCGGCGGCGGGATCGGCACCGGCTCTCCCAGTCGAGCCGCCCCGATGCGGTACGCAATGCCCGCTCCGACCAGCAGCAACACGACGATCCCCCCGGCACTCCACACCGATGCCGTGCCGCGTGAACGCCTCTCAGCGGACGTGTCTGGATGTCCGATTGCGACCCTGCGCCGATGGCTGTACATCTATGAGCATACCCTAAAGGTGGTACTTCGTGGTTCCCCACCGAACGTTCCACGGCTGAGTCATCCTAAAAAGATGCCGTCAGGGAAATGCAGCGCCCCCGGCTCGTCCGTGCGGAAATCAGCGATCAAGAGGCATCTATTCTATAAGCCGTATCGGCTGACTGTCAACGTGGCTCAAGCCAAAAATCGCCATTTGAGGGCCTGTCATGCCCCCCCGAGCGGCGGCTTGCTCGTGGCCGATAAAACAAAGCCAAAAAGAACACAAACAGGCTCTTTTATCGGAACCACGATCAGTGTATCATTCTCAGGGATACCAGGCGAGTTAGCTCCGTTCCGAGGCCGGCGGCCCCCCGGGTCCGCCTCGCCGCTCGGCACCTCGCACGCCAGGAGGGCGGAATCAATTTGTCCTTGATTCGCTTTGTTCGTACCGTTTACACAAAGAGCACGTACGCACAGACTCGATAGACCGCTTCCCAGGCGAGTTGCTCGCTCGCATGGGAGGCAAAACAGTACACGGGGGAATCTATGTCTTACAGTACGCAAGTCCCATTTCCTGGCCTCCGTCGAAACGCACGTTTCGGCGCGCGGACCTGGATCGTCCTGCTGATCCTGACAGCGGCGCCGCTGGTCACGGCCGTGGCACCCGCCAGCGCCGCCACCTATTATGTGGATGCCACCCAGGGCAATGACAGCTATCCGGGAACGGCCCAGCAACCATGGAAGACCATGGGCAAGGTTCAGAGCATGGTGGCCCCCGGTGACACGGTCCGAATCCGCACGGGAAGCTACGGCTCTCTGGCACTGACCGGCACCAGCCCATGCGGCAGTTCCTGGAGTGCCCCGATAAAGTACGTCGCAGACACGGGACAGACCCCGACATTCTCCCGCATATCTGTCACAGGCGTGACGCGCAGTTGGTATCTGGTGTTCGACGGCCTGACGGTGGCAACCGGCCTCACACAGGACGCCATCGCCGTTCTGCTGAAGGACGCCTCGGCGGTCAAGGTCGTCAATTGCCGCATCACGGGGGGCTACGTGCATTACAAGCATGCCGGTATGCCCGCGTTCGGAGTCCGCCTTCTGTCGGACACCACAGATTATTACCAGGACGTCACCATCGACGGATGTGAAATCACTGGTTTCACCAGGGGCATCGGCCTGGGAGGATACGCCGGGACCGGGATCGTCTTCTCGGACAATACCATCTACAATACCGGCGGCAGCGGGATCTTGCTGAATGCCGGCGGCACGCGAGAGGGCAAGACCGTCGTCGTTTCGGGCAATCACATTTACGACCAGAACCCGACCGTCATACGCATGAACATCTACGGACAGAAGTCCGGCGACTTCCAGGCCAACGAAGTCGTGACGCAGGCGCAGACCGGAGCTTCCGGAACGGTCGTCTCGCAGTCATCTGAATACATCCAGATCCGACCGACGTCGGCGGCCGCTTTCGCGACGGGATCGGGCAGGACCATCAGCGGGCAGAGCAGCGGCAGAACGCTGGCCAGCCCCACCAAGATCGAATTCGTCGAGGGCGAGCATGGCAGCGGTTTGGAGATACGCACCCGCAACCTGATCGTCCGAAACAACATCATCCACGACAGTGGAAACACACGAGGTATCCGGTGCTATCCGGGACACTATGACGGACAGAACGGCCATCCGAGCGGCGGCTACAGCAACATGCTCATCGAGAACAATCTCGTCTATGATACGAAGAACAGCAATGCCGTGGAGTGTCCGGAGAGCGGCGAGAACTTCGTCTTCCGCAACAACACGGTGATCGGACAGAACCGGGATGGACGAACCGGCCCCTATTACTACGAGGTCGCCCTGTACATCTCAAATGTATCGGGCGTCGACGGATCGAGCATGGTCATCGCCAACAACATTCTCGTCGGCATCACGGGAACGCCTCCGGCCAAGGCGACGGTCAAAGGCAACGTGATGTATGTGATCGGCGACCATCAAACGGGGTGGAAGACCACCGCCAACTACCCCGGTAACATCATCATCAAGGCAGACGACGGATCGGCTCGTCCGAACTACTTCGAGGGCTCCGGCAATTTCTTCGTGGGCGGCGCGCTGTTCGACCAGTACAGCTACATGTTCCCCAACAACAACACGCACGGCAAGAACCTGAACGAGGCGTACAAACTGGCCGCCGGCGCCGGGGCTGTCGGATTCGCCAACGCGCAGTATGTTCCCGGCACCGATCTGAATGGGAATTCGAGAAAGGCCCCGCACGATGCGGGGTGCTATGTAATCAACTCGGTCACCCCTGCCAATAGGGACTCCGTGCCTGAGCCGGACGCAACTCCGAACGACCCGCCCTCCAATCGCAGCCCCGTCCTGGCGGCGGTCGGGAACAAGTCGATCAGCGAGAACGTGCGGTTGACCTTCTCGATCAGCGCAACGGACCCGGACGGAGATTCGATCACCTACTCCGCGACCGGGCTGCCCAGCGGGGCGAGCTTCTCCAACCAGACGTTCAGTTGGACCCCTACATACGCGCAGGCGGGGACCTACCAGGTCACGTTTGTCGCCAATGACGGTCAGAGTCAGGACTCGGAAACGATCACCATCAGCGTGGTCAACGTCAATCGGGCTCCCACGCTCAGTCAAATCGGGAACCGCTCCGTCGATGAGAACCACGCTCTGACGTTTTCCGTCTCCGCGAGCGATCCGGATGGAGATGCCATCAGCTACTCGGCCACCGGTCTGCCCTCCGGAGCGAGCTTCGGGGGCGGCAGCTTCAGTTGGACGCCTTCGTCATCTCAGGTCGGCTCGCATAATGTCACCTTTGTGGCCAGCGACGGCAACAGTCAGGCCAGTGAAACCGTGACCATTTTCGTCGTGGGTGCGAGCCCGGACGGCACGGCGCCGGTGGTGGCCCGTTGTTCGCCGGAGCCTGATGCCATTCAGGTGTCGCTGAACAATCTCGTGACTCTGCACGTGACCGACCAGGGCAGAGGCGTAAGTCCCGATTCCGTTGCGATTCGAATCGATGGCAACACCGTCTACCAGGGCAATATAGACGTCTACCAGAGTCCGCACGGACGATGCAGTCGATCCGGCACACCGCATGACTACCGGTTCATCTACCAGACCAGCCAGGCATTCGAGTTCGACCACACGGTCACGGTGCAGGTCAATGCGGCCGACCGCGCCGGCAACACCATGGACACCCATGCGTACTCCTTCACCACGGAGATGCGTGCGTTCGGAAGCAATCGGACCGTCACCCGCGACGGCGGTGTGGAGGGATCGAAGAGCAGCCCGGCCACCGTCGGTGATGCGACCGGGAACGTCTGGGTGGTGTGGTGTAACGGTACGGAAGGAAGCCGGGACATCTATGTGAGCACGATGGCCGCAGGAACGCAGGCCTTTGACACACCGGCGCCCATCACCACCGCGGCTTCCGACCAGTGTCACCCTGACATCGCACAAGGCCGCGATGGAGTTCTCTATGTGGTCTGGCAGGACAAACAACGCGGTAACTGGGACATCTTTCTCGCGATGTCGTCGGACGGAATCACGTGGTCGCGTCCGATTCCGGTGACCAACTCAGACCACAATGAAACCAATCCGGCGGTGACCACTGACAGCCAGTCGCCCAGCCGGGTGTACATCGCCTGGCAAGACGATCGAGACGGCCAGGCCGACATTTTCGCAATCAGCTCGACCAATGCCTTCGCCGACGCCTTGTCTTCCCGTCTGACCGGCGATCCGGCCGACCAGATCGCGCCGGACGTGGTGGTGGGTGCGGACAACGTTGCCTATGTCGTCTGGACCGATATGAGAAACGGCCAGGCCGATATCTACGGCTCTGCCTCCAACATGTCGAGCTGGGCCAATGTCCCAATCGTCAAAACGAAAAGCAAACAGACCAATCCCGTCATCGCCTACGACGGAGATTCCTCCATGCTGCACCTGCTGTGGGTGGATGATGCTCCGGGGAATGCGGATATCTATCACGCCGCTTTCAATGCCCTGCCGGCCAGCCCTGTCACCGGTTCGAGCATCATCGACGATACCTCTCGCGCCGGCCAGTCTGCCCCTGCCATCGTATGTGCAGCGGGTTCGAGGGTCTTCGCCTGCTGGCAGGACCTGCGTCATGCCCGCCGGCGTACGACGGACACCGATCTGTTCATCGCGGAGTTGGGCCCCGGCTCGGCAGGAACCAACATCTTCGTCGGGGACGATGGCACGAATTCCGGCCAGCGTGAGCCGGCCATCGGTGTCGACAGCTACAACAACCCTTATGTCGTCTGGACGGACGCGCGGAGCTCGCGCACCGAGATCTACAGCACGGCAACTACGTTCGTCGATCCGATTCCGCTGGATGCCAAACAGGTCGTCGCCTCGGTAGGCGCCACGATCGGTGTTGATCCGGCGGCCATTGATGAGCCGGACGACGTGTCCATCATTGTTCCGCCGGGAGCGTGTCAGTCCGACGCGAGAATCTCCATCTCCCGGATTCTGAATCCACCGGTGGCGCCGGCCGAATGCCTCGGGAGCTATGACTTCGGCCCCAGCGGTATCGACTTTGACATGCCGGTGACCGTGACGATCCCCTACCGCTTCAGCGGAGCGGGCGGCTCGGCGAAACCCTATTGGTACGATTCGCTCACCGGCGCCTTGAGCCAGAGCGGTATCACCGATATCGAGAACATCGTGATCAACGACAATCTCAGTGCTCTGCGGTTCAAGACCACACACTTCACGCCGTTTTACCTGGTGGCCTCCGATCCGGAGCCCGAAGACAGCGATGAATTCCCCGCCGGATGCTCGGTTTCTGCCACCGGCCACGGCTCGCCGAAGGAACTGGTCGTGCCCTACTCCATCGTTGCACTCGTGATGGCCGTTCTGAGGCGACGGGACCGGAGAAGACGGCATTCTCTCGAAACGACCGAAGGATAACAACTGAATGGATTCCTCGCGCGTACAATCCGGCCCGGCCGGCTCGATGTCCCTCGTCGAGCCGGCCGGCCCTTTTTGCGACCATGGCATCCGGCATCCGGCTCGGCTGGCGGCCGAGACGGTCCTGGTCACCGTCGGCGTGTTCCTGGCGGCACGCCTTGTCTGCATGGGACCGGTCGCCAAGCTCCAGTGGCTCATGATTCCCGCCATTCTCGTGGCGGCGGCCTTGCTCCCCACGTGGACGGCCCGACGCCATTTCCCCCGCATCGGCCTCGATCGGAACCATGTCCAACAGACACTATGGACTGTTGTCACGGTTTCCGTCTGTGTCCTGCCCGTCACGCTTGCCGGAATCTGGATTGCTGCACGGTTGCGTATCCCCATTCCCTTGCGGCCGGCCATCGACGGTCAAAACGGCTGGCTCGCCTGGCTGCTCCATCAACTCTTGTACGTCGCGGTCGCCGAGGAACTGTTCTTCCGCGGCTATCTCCAGGCCAACGTCATGCGGCTGCTCGCCGCCCGCCCATGGCGATCACGCACCGTTCCGCAGTCCATCGCCATCGTCGCCTCCGCAGGCTGTTTTGCGCTCGCCCACCTCTTTGTACAGGGTCGCGCCGTGGCCCTCGTGACGTTCCTGCCCGGTTTGCTGTTCGCCTGGCTCTTCGTCCGCACGCGGTCGCTGCTGGGTCCCATCCTGTTTCATGGACTGGCCAACATCAGTTATGGGATCATGGCCCTGATGCTTGCGTAGCCGTACCCTCGCGACCCGGCCAGCACCTCTGCATGGGCCACCCTCGCCCGATAATACACAGCTCGCCGTTACATCGCTCGGCTTATCCGACCATCCACCGCCCTCTCACTCCTCCGTGTCAAGTGGCCGCCCTCCCAGGACGATAGAGTCAGCAGCGATCAGAGTACGTTTTTGGGAAAGATGACAGATGAACGACAGGCAGATATCGAGGCTGTTCTGGGGAGCCAAGGCCCTGCTCATCGCCGCCTTGCTGTATGTGGCGATCGAGGCAATCTGGCGCCCCTCTGAGCCGGCGCCCGGACTGAAACCGAAGGCCGTCTCGGGCGGCGAACGCGTCTCCAACGAAACTGGGCGGGCGCCAGACTCCCAGCCGGTTGCCGACTATTCCGTCATCGTCGAGAGCGGCCTGTTCGGGGCCACGGATCAGACGAACGCTGCGCCGACCTTGTCGTCCCCGCCGGCCGGCCCCCTGCGTTCGGCCGAAGCCCTCGGGCTGCGACTGGTGGGCATCGTGGCGGGCGGTCCCGCGACGTCCCGCGCCATCATCGAAGACATGGCCACCCAGGCAACCAGCCCGTACAGGATCGGCGATGCCATCGCGTCCGCCACGATCCAGTCCATCGAATCGGACCGAGTCGTTCTGATCCACAACGGACAGAGCAAGGTGCTGGTGCTGCATGCCGGCCGCGCCGCCAAAGGCCCGGCGCCGTTCGACGCCAACAACGTCGGTCAGGCGAATCCGCCGCGGCCTCTCGAGGCGGTCCAACCACCCTCTGCCCCTTCCGCTCGTCTCGGGTATGTGGAGGATCTGTTCCGCAGTGCCACGATCGAGCCGTACGTGAAGAACGGACGCACGGAAGGATTGAGGATCACCGGTCTCGAACAAAGCCCCTTGGCCGCAATCGTCGGGTTGAGGAACGGCGACATCGTTCAGACCGTCAACGGCCAGAGCCTTGACAGCAAACAGAAAGCATTCCAGGTCCTCAAGAAGGCCAGAACGCAGTCCACCATCAACATGCAACTGCTGCGGAACGGCAAGGCCAAAGACCTGTCACTGGACTTGTGAGATAGCGGAGAACACTTTGAATACGAAACATCGCAGCCCCTCGATAGACTCTTCATGCCGTGTGCAGGTCGCACGGGCGCACGTGGTTCGTCAATTCGGCCCGCCGGTCATGGCCTGGTGCATCCTTGCCCTGACATGTATCGGCTGTGGCGGACGCGCCGTTTCGTCCAGCGAGGTCGGTCCGATCCAGCCGCACGGGCGAGCCCGACAGAGAGCCTCTCAGCCAATCAATGAACCGCCGACTCCGGTAGTCGAATCCCCGTCGGATCTCGCTCCGACAACGTCCGGGGCCGAGACGCGCAACGTCGTCGCCCCCCCGCCACCGGCAATGCCCACATGGAATGTTCCACAGGCTACGACGGTTGAATCGGATGTCTGGACGACTGTCCCGGAAGTTGTGGAGACTCCGATCGAAAGAATGCCCTCGCCCCAGCGCATCTCCATCGGCGCCAGCGAGTCCGCCGCGCCGCCTGCTCCTGTCCCGGACCGCGGTTCCGCCGCGCCCCCTGAACCGTCACGCGGACGTGATGAAATGGTGCAGGTCAACTTCGAGGATGTGGATATCCGGATCGTCCTGAAAACCATCGGTGAGATCACAGGCATCAATTTCATCCCGCACCAGAGCGTCAGCGGGACCGTGACGGTGATGTCGCCAACGCCGGTTCCGCTGGGGGAGATCTACCCGTTTCTCCAGTCGATCCTGGACGTGGCGGGATACGCCGCGGTCGAAACAGACAATGCGGTGAAGATCGTCCCGAAAGCCGAGGCCAGCAAACGCAATCTCGATGTGCGCATCGGCGCTGATCCCGAGGCGATTCCGAAGAGCGATACGATGGTCACGCAGATCCTCCCGCTGAAGTACGCCGACGCGGCCGAGATCAGCCAGATCGTTCAGCCTCTGCTGTCGACAGGGGCCCTGATGGCGACCTATCCAAAGACCAATTCGATCATGGTCACGGATACGTCCGCCAACATCCACCACATCGCGCAGATCGTCGCGCAGCTCGACGTGGAGGGCTCCCGAGAGAACGTGCTGCTGTTTCCGTTGACCTACGCTTCGGCCCAGGTGCTCAGCGAACAGATCATGCAGATCCTGGACGAAAACCAGGCCGTTGCCTCCGCAGCCGGCCGGACACGGTCTACGCCGACCGTAGGCCAGCGCACGAAGGTCCTGCCGGACGATCGGACCAACGCCCTGATCGTCGTGGGCGACACACAGGATATCGACACGATCCGGCGGCTCGTCGCCCAGCTCGACGTCGAACGGCCGACCAACGCCGGCAACGTCCACGTGACCTATCTGAAGAACGCCGACGCCAATGATGTGGCGCCCGCGTTGGAGGCGGCGCTGGCCGGCATGCGGGTGACCGACCCGGCCGATACGCGACTGCCGATCCAGGTGACCGCCGATCCGAGCACGAACTCGCTCATCATCGTGGCCTCGCCTCAGGACTTCGCGATGATCTCGCAGATCGTCGAGAAGCTGGATATCGTTCGCGAACAGGTTCTGGTCGAGATGACGATCCTGGAGATCGGCGAAGACACTCTGAAGGAACTGGGCGTCGACTGGGCAACGCTGGATGAGGCCGTCTCCAACAGCGTCCGTGGCTTTGCGGCAACGAACCTGGGACCCTTCGTCAACTATGCCCGCGGCGACCTCGAAGGTCTCGCCGTGGGCGCCTGGAAGGGCGACAATATCGGCGTACTGCTGCAAGCGCTGCAAAAGGAGTCCGGAGTCAATATCCTTTCGACGCCGCACGTGCTGACCTCGAACCACCGCACGGCCAAGATTGTCGTGGGCGAAAACACCCCGTTCGTCGTCCAGTCGCGCATCACCGAGACGACGGATCTCCTCACGCCCACCGTGATCAAGCAGTACGAATACAAGGACGTGGGCATCACGCTGGAGATCACGCCGCACGTCAACCAGGGCGGGCCCGTGCGACTCCAGATCGACAGCGAATTCACGAAGCTGGTCGAGAGTGTGACCGCCTCGTCGTCGGATACGCCGACCACCGCCAAGCGCAGCGCCCAGACGATCGTCACGATGAACAGCGGCAACACCGTGGTCATCGGCGGCCTGATCCGGGACGACAAGACGCAGGTCCAGAACAAGGTCCCGCTCGTCGGCGACGTGCCCGTGGTCGGGAATCTGTTCCGATGGCAGCGAGACCGCGTGCAGAAGACGAACCTGCTGATCTTCATCACCCCGTACGTAATGACCAGCCAGGAGGAGCTGCAACAGGTGACGGAGCAGAAGAGGGAACAGATGCTCCCGCTTCTGGAAAACAGTCGCTGATCCCTGGGGGTCGGACAATCCGTACGTGGATCGCATCCGTGCGAGGAGGTTGATTCGTGAAAACAGGACAGGCCGAACGGATAGAAGGCCAACAGCTTTGGAAGATCGCGCCCGAGCAGTTGAACGCCGATCTCGTACGACGACTGCCGCTGGAGTTCCTCAAGAAGCAGTGCGCGATCCCCATCGTGATGGAGGACGGCAGCACGGCGGTGGCTCTGGCGGACCTGCTGAACGTCGAGGCGTACGACGCCATTGTCGGCGTCCTGGGCCAGGCCTGTCCCCGCGTGCGGTGTCCGGCGCCGGAGATCGAAAACGCCATCAGTCAGTGCTACTACCATGCCGCCGAAGGCGAACGCGACGCGGACGCGCTCGGCGAAACCTACGCGCCCGACAACAGCGCGAGCACCAGCTCGGTGCAGACGCATGCGGAAGACCTGCTGAACATCGCCAACAAGGCCCCGGCGATCAAGCTGGTCAACAAGATTCTGTTCGAGGCGGTTCACAGCCGGGCCAGCGACATTCACATCGAACCCTATGAAGCAGAGGTCAAAGTCCGCTTTCGAGTGGACGGCGTGCTGCACAACGTCCTGAGCCTGCCGAAACCGCAGGCCGCGCCGCTGTTGTCGCGTCTGAAGATCATGGCCAATCTCAATATCGCAGAGCATCGACTGCCGCAGGACGGGCAGAGCCGCGTGCGCATAGGCGACGAGCTGGTGGATATCCGCGTCTCGGTGATCCCTACCGCCGGCGGCGAACGTGTGGTGCTCCGACTGCTCGACAGGGGCCGAGGCCGGCTTAGTCTCGAAGACGTGGGCTTCACGCCCGATCTGTTGAAGGTCTTTCGCGAGCTGATCGGGATCTCCCACGGAATCATCCTGTTGACCGGCCCGACCGGCAGCGGCAAGACAACGACGCTGTACGCGGCGCTCAACGAACTCAACAGCGAAGAACGGAACATCCTGACGGCGGAAGACCCGGTCGAGTACCAGTTGCCTGGGGTCGGCCAGATGCAGATCCGGCCGAAGATCGAACTGACCTTCGCCAGTTGCCTGCGCCACATCCTCCGGCAGGACCCCGACGTCATCATGATCGGGGAGATTCGCGATCTGGAGACGGCGGAAATCGCCATCCAGGCGTCGCTGACGGGGCACCTGGTGTTGAGCACACTTCACACGAACGACGCCGCTTCGGCGGTCACCCGGCTGATCGACATGGGCATCGAACCGTACCTGATCTCCTCGTCCGTCGTCGGAGTGATGGCCCAACGCCTCTTGCGCGTGATCTGTCCCGACTGCAAGCAGCCCTATCACCCCCAGGACGTCGAAGAAGTCAAAGCCGAACTGAGGCGGCTTGGCCAGAGCCGGGTTCAGTTGTATCGAGGGGGCGGATGCGAGAACTGCCTCCGCACCGGGTACATCGGGCGAACGGGGATCTTCGAACTGATGCTGGTCGACGATCAGATCAAGGACCTCATCATCCAGCGTCGCGGCGCACACATCATCAAGGAAGCCGCCGTGCAGAAGGGAATGACGACGTTGCGCGAAGACGGTATGCGCCGCGTCCTGGCCGGCGTCACGACCCTCGAAGAGGTTTATCGAGTCACACAGGACAGCGTCAAGACAAGCCGAGAGGTGGGCAACCATGCCGGCCGTTGAACCACAGATCCAACTGCGCATGCGAAGGTCGAATGCGCCGGCCCGCCCGGCGTCGACGCCGGGCCGCGCTCCTCGGACACAGGGACAGGACCTGCTCCGACGCGCGAGCACCAGGGATCTGAGCCGTCTGGCCCGCCAGTTGTCCACGCTGCTGCATGCGGGGATGCCGCTGGTGCCGGCCCTGTCGGCCCTGGTCGAACAGATGCAGGGAACACCGCAGAACCGCGGGGTCCGTTGGGGGTACTCGGCCGATCCGCTGGCTCCGATCGTGGCACGCGTTCGCGACGACGTCAATGCCGGCAGCAGTCTGGCGGAGGCTCTGGGCAAACACCCCCATCTGTTCTCGCCGCTGTTCGTCAACATGGTTGCCGCCGGAGAGACCAGCGGCGCCCTTGAAGCAGTGCTGGCGCGCCTGGCGGACATCCTCGAAAAACGCGTGCGACTGACCGGCAAGGTCAAGGCGGCCGTCGCCTATCCGGCGATGATGGCGGTCGTCGCGCTCGGCGTGGTCATGTTTCTGTTGTCTTTCGTGGTGCCCAGCATCTCGGAACTCTTCGTGAAGATGAACCAGGAGTTGCCTCTGCCGACCCGAATACTCATCGGCATCAGCAGCTTCGCCAGAGCACATGTCGTGCTCATCCTCATGGCGGTTGCCGGGATGGTCGTCGCCCTGGTGGGCCTGGCCAGGACACAGGACGGCCGTCGGTGGACGGACCGGATCAAACTCCGGCTGCCCCTGTTCGGTCCGTTGTTCTTCAAGCTGGAAGTGGCCCGGCTGACGCGAACGTTGGGGACGCTGATGAACAGCGGCATCCCCGTCATCACCGCGATGGAAATCAGCCAGAAGATCAGTCAGAACCACGTAATGACCGAGGCCACGGAGCACATCAAGGAAGGGGTCCATCGAGGGGAGACGATCGCCAACGCGGTCCGGGCAACCGGCCTGTTCCCGCCGGTGGTCTTCCACGTGATCCAGACCGGCCAGATGACCGGCACCGTCGAGGATGGCCTGCTGTACATCGCGGAGATGTACGATGGCGAAGTCGAGGCCACTGTGCGCACCCTGACGGCCCTGCTCGAACCGATGATCCTGCTGCTGATGGGTGGCGTGGTGGGCTTCATCGTTCTTTCGATTCTGCTGCCCATCTTCGAAATCAATCAGGCTTTGTAGGGAACCATGCCATGCAAAACCGAGCGGTTCATACGATGCACCGACAAAAGGGTTTCACTCTCATCGAACTGATGATCGTCGTGGTGATTCTGGGCCTGCTGGCCACGATTATCATGCCGAAGATTCTGGGCCGTCCGGAACAGGCCCGCCGGGTCAAAGCCAAAGCCGACATCCGCAGTATTCAGTCGGCGCTGGCCCTGTTCAAGACCGACACCGGCCGCTTTCCGACCACGTCCGAGGGTCTCGAAGCTCTGGTCAGCGATCCCGGGATCAAGGGCTACAATTCCGACGGATATCTCGACGCCGTGCCCGTTGACCCGTGGGGCAACAAGTACATCTACATAAGCCCCGGCGTCCACAGCAAAGACTATGACCTGGTGTCGTCAGGCAAAGACGGTGAGATCGGCGGCGTGGAGGACGACGCGGACATCGAATCCTGGGACCTTCAGAGCTGAGATGGCGGCTGTACAGGAACTGCGGACAGAAGACCATGAACCGTCGCAGAATCCGATGGAAAGCATTTACATTCCTCGAAGTCCTCATCGCGCTGGCGATCGCGTCCATCGCGCTGTTGGGCCTGCTCCGGCTGCATCTGCTGAGTCTGGCCACAGCCGACGCCGCCCAGGCGACGACCCAGGCGGTGTTCGTGGCCCAGGCCGGGATTGCGGAAGCCTCCGCAGAAGGATTCCCCAGACAAGGAACCACATCGGGCACTGTTGAGAGAAACGGGCAGCTTTACGCCTGGAAGACCGAGGTCCGAGGCATCGCCAGACTCGGCGACGGTCGTCTGCCCCAGGATGGTCTGCGCGAGGTTTCCACGACAGTCACGTGGAAACAGGCCTCGGACGAGAAGACGATGACCATGACAACGTACGTTGCGGACACCCGAATCCATGAGCAAACGGCGCCTTAATCCCGGTTTCACACTGCTTGAGATGCTTGTCGCACTGGCGATGATCGCCACGATCGTCTCGATGGTGTATGGCAGCTACGCCGCCACGTCACGGTCGATGGAGGCCTATGACAGCCGCCTGATGTGCTCGCAGCGGGCCGACCTGGTTCTGCGCCTGATGGCCAGGCAGCTTCGGTGCGCGTACCGTCGCCCCGATGAGCCAAACGCCACAGAGTCGGACCAGGCCAGTGAGATTCGCCGGCCGAAGCCGCACCCCGCGTTTCTCGGCGGCACCCGAAATCCGCACGGCGAGGTGCTGGACTTCCTGACCACGGCCCCCCTCGCCGGCGGACCGAACGGCTCGCAGGGTCTTGTCCGCGCAGGCTACCGGCACGATCCGGCGACACGGACACTGGCGGTGCGCAGTCGGCCCGCCACCGACTCGATCCATATGGACGATGCGGCCGCGCAATGGCAGACCGTGCTGCACCAGGTTGCCGACGTCGAAGTTGAATTCCATGACGGCCTTCGATGGCAATCTCACTGGAATTCCGACACGAGCGGGAGGCTGCCGCGTGCCGTGAGATTTGGCCTCACGGTGACAGACGAGGAAAATCGCATCTATCACTGCGCCACCACCATCGAGATACTGAACGCCGCGACCGATCGAAAGAACGGGAGGCAAACGCGATGAACGGCCCCGCATATCGATGCCGTCAGAACGGGTTCATTCTCGTCGTCGTCCTGGCCATGGTCCTGCTGCTGTCGGCCCTGCTGTTTGCGTTCCATCGCACCGCGCGCGGGAGCCTGGAAATGGCGGAGAGCCTGCGTCAGTCCGAACGGGCGATGCAATGCGCCCGCGCTGGCCTGAGCCTGGCGATCGCCGCCATTGCGGAAACCAACGACGTGACGAACGACCATCGTTTCGCCGATCTGCGAACCGGAAGAGAGGCATTCACGCTCAATGGCGGCACCTGCACGGTGAGCATCACGGAAGAAAGCGGTCGGATCAACGTCAACACACTCAAGGACAAGAACGGCCAGCTCCATCGAAGGCAGATCGATCAACTGCTCCGCCTGATCGACCTGTTGAACCGCCGGAAGGACGCCGGGCAGCGCATCGGGTACGAGGTGGTCGCAGCCATCATTGACTGGATCGATCCGGATGACGAAGTGACCCTGTTGCCGTTCGTCCATGCCGCAGGTCAGGGCGCTGAGAGCAGCTACTATCAGACTCTCAGACCTTCCTACCGATGTCAAAACGGGCCGATGGACGCTATCGACGAACTGCAATGGGTCAAGGGGGTCACGCCGGAGGCCTTCGCCCTCCTGCGTGACCTGCTGACAACGACCGGCAGCGGGCGGATCAACATCAACGCCGCTCCCCAGCTTGTC
Source organism: Sedimentisphaerales bacterium (assembly GCA_040772485.1). Taxonomy (GTDB): domain Bacteria; phylum Planctomycetota; class Phycisphaerae; order Sedimentisphaerales; family Anaerobacaceae; genus Anaerobaca. Next base: position 297,449 of record JAXGYC010000007.1, read on the forward strand.
ATCGAGTCGCTCTGTGAGCAAATGGACTCGGCCCTGGCCCGAATGATCGTCCAACGACGCGAATTCAAGCCATTCGACACAGTGCCCGACCTCCGGCAGGTCCCGGGAATGACCGATAATGTCTACCTGGCCATCCAGGACGCGATCGAAGTCCAGCCCAGAGACGCTTATTACCGCGTCAGTACGCAAGGACGGATCGAAGATCGGACCTTGGGAATTGAAGCGCTGCTCCACCGAAACACGCAGACGGGAAATGTCGATATTATCCTCTACCGGGAGTCGTAACCGCAACGCGCTTCGTTAGGGCTTCGGAGGAAGGACAAAAGGCAGGATCATGGTGAAGAACTCGATAGGCATCGACATTGGCCGCTTCCATCTGCGGGCCGTGCAGATCGCGCAGACCGCCGAAGGACCCCGCATCGAGAGGGTCTTTGGCAAGCCCACGCGGCGAAGCACAGACCGCCCCGTCGACATGCTGCACGCATTGACGACCGAGCAGGGATTTGACCGGCACGCGGAGGTGACGGTATGCCTTCCCCACCAGGCGATCTTCTTCGCGGATCTCGAGGTGGACGGCGCCGCCTTGAACCGGCTCCGCGCCGGCGATCCGTCGAGCCTGCGGGATGACTTGCCCATTGTCGCAGAGAAGGCCATCGTCCAGGTCTGCTCCACCCGACAACTCCCGAACGGACGGCATTCGGCGCTGGTGGCGACGACGTCAACCGATCTGCTCCGGGAAGAGCTGACACTTCTGGACGAGGCCAAGATCCACGTGACTCGGATCGAGGCCCCGATCACGGCGGCATGTACAGCGGTCGGCTACAACCATCCGGAGAGCCAGGAGGGAACGGCGGCCATCGTGATGATCGATGAATCGGTTCTGAGCATGGCGGTGCTTCAGCAGGGAAGCCTGATCATGATCCGGAACATCCCCCTCCAGATCTCCCGCGACAGTGACATGGAATCCATCAGTCGGCAGGTGACGGGGTTGGTCGATCGCGAGATCGAGATCACCTGGCGAAGGCTCTTCGGCATCGATGCACAGGCCGATCTGCGGGTCTTCCTGATCGCATCCTCCGCCACAATCCTGCCCCTGGCCGCCGCGATGCAGGAAGAGATCGGCTGCCAGGTGATTCCGGTGGACCCGTATGCGTGCGTCGAACACGATGAGACGATTCGTGTCGGCTTTCCCATCTGCGTGGCCGAGGGGCTCGCCCTTCGTCCGCTCCTGCCGCGCGAGGCCGCCCAAGTCGATTTCCTGCACGCGCATGCGACGCAGACACAAGACGCGTCGGGCCTGAGAAAGGAACTCCTGGTCTGTGGCGGTCTGCTGGCGGCAACGGTGGTCGTGTGGATTCTGGGGCTGTTTGTTCATCTGTCGCGCCTGGAATCCCAGTACACACACCTCAAGAGACAGATTCAGGATGTGTTCGAGCAGACCTTGCCGGATGAGAAATGTGTGAACGCTTTGGTCCAACTCCAGCAGAAACTCGATGCCTTCCGCGACGACAGCGGATGGCTGGCGTCGTTCCAGCCGGGGCGGCTGCCCCCGCTGGAGATTCTGAGCACACTGAGCGTGCATCACCCCACGGACGGGAATCTGGAATTCGATGACGTGTTCATTGCCGGCGATTCCGTCCGCGTGACAGGCCACTGCGACTCCTTCGCCACACTCAGCGGATGGCAGCGCCTGCTGGAGGAGATTCCCGGCTTTGAGATCGTGGACCAACCCAACCCCGGCAGAGACGCCAAGACGGGATCGGTACGATTCACCCTTTCCCTGTCGTCCAGAAAGACGGTGCAGTGAATGATCCAATTGACCCGAAGAGAACGACGCCTCGGCATCAGTGTGGCCGCCGCCTTGGCCGTATGGGGCATCTACGCACTGGCGATCCAGCCCATGCAGGATCGAGTGCAACTACTCCGGCGGATGATCCCGGAGAAACAGAGCGAACTCCGCGAGGTCCAGGCCAGAAGCGCCGAATACCTCGCGTTCCAGCGTGAATTCGACAAAGTGCAGGAACGCATGGCCCAACAGGATTCGGACTTCCAGTTGTTGCCATTCCTGGAATCCCTGACCGAGCAACACGGCCTGAAGACGTACCTGGTGAGAATGCAGCAACAGGATGCGCCGGCGGCAAAGCCTGGGTACTCCGAAACCATCGTGGAGATCGGGCTGGAGGCAATTCCTCTGCGTCACCTGATCGGCTTTCTCCGCGCGCTGGAGAACTCGGCCGTGGCCGCCCAGGTCGCCAGCCTTCACATCCGCAAGCAGACGCAGGACAACGGACAGCTCGACGCGACGATCCAGATCAGCGGCCCCAGAACCGTTCAGGCCACAGGCGCCCCCGACCGGTCTGTCTGATAGCGTCGCGGCCGCGTCTCGTCCCCTCGCTGCCTGACAGTCGGAGGCGTCACCGGCCGGCGGCTCAACCACTCGGATCGGCCCGGTCGCTCGGCATGGGGTTGCGATAGGGTCTGTCTGATGGTATAGAAACCTGCAAGGACGTCCCCCGAACCACGGTGAAACGGATGGCAAGAACGAAGACACACAAGACGCGCCGATGGGAAGACTTGCCCGATGAGGAGTTGCTCCAGGTGCGCGTCCGGGACCTCGGACTCCAGATTCCCGGCTCTTGCGTCGAACCCTTCGTCCGGGAGCTGCACGACGAGTTGGCCGCAAAAGGCATTTCCTGCCACCCGACGTGCTATCTGGCCGACGAATGGCTCACGCCGGACAAGATCCCGACGATCGGCATACCGTTCTGCCTGGCCCATCCGCGCCTCAGAAAGCTCGAAGAGACGATGATGTACGAGGTCGAGGGAGGCGATCCGGCGGTCTGTATGAAGCTGCTGCGCCACGAATGCGGTCATGCGCTCAACTACGCCTACCGGCTCTACCGCCGCACACGATGGCGCCAGATGTTCGGATTGTTCTCCGCCCCCTATTCCAACTCCTACTCCTATCAGCCGTACTCGCGCCGGTTTGTCCTCCACCTGGAGGACAACTATGCCCAATCGCATCCGGACGAAGACTTCGCCGAGACGTTTGCCGTCTGGCTCACACCGGACAGCGCCTGGCAAGAGAAGTATAAGGACTGGCCGGTCATCAAGAAGCTCCAGTATGTGGACCACGTGATGCGGCAGATCGCCGACCGCCCTCCGATCGTGACGTTCAAGGGCCATCCGCCCTACTCGGCCGCTCGCATGACGTCCACCTTGGCGGCCCACTACGAACGCAAACGGCGCATCCTGGGCACCGAGTTCCAGGGCTATTATGACGATAGTCTGCGGGATTTGTTTGCCGCCGACCGTGCCGCGCATTCCGGGCGCAAAGCCTCCCGCCTGGTGCGCTCTCATCGGGCCCGACTCGTCAACAACGTCACCCGATGGACCGGCCATCGCAAGTTCGACATTTTCCAGCTCGTGAATCGGCTGGCTGCGCGATGCGAGGCGCTGGGGCTCTCGGCAGACGGGGGTGATGAAGAGACCATGATCGGCCTGACCGCCATGGTCACGGCAATTGCCAGCAACACCCTGACCGTCAGCAAGAAACGAAGGTGAGCATGACTCGACGATTGCACATCACAGTTCTGGTGGACCCGGCTACGGTTCCGCCGGACGATCCGGAGTTTCGAGACTCCGAGGGCAAGACGATCACCGAATACCATGTGTGCCATGCGCTGCGCGGCCTGGGCCACCGCGTCAGCGCCATGGGGGCCGAGTATGACATCGCATCGGTGGCCACGACACTGAAGCAGCAGGCGCCGGACCTCGTATTCAACCTGACCGAGCAGTTCTGCGGCGACCGGCAGATGGACAAGAACATCGCCGCACTGCTCGAACTGCTCGACATTCCGTTCACCGGCGCCGGCGCGATGGGACTGTTGCTGGCGCGCGACAAGAGGTTGTGCAAGCAGATTCTGCGACTGCACCGCATCCGCGTTCCGAATTTTATCTCTCTGCCGTACCGCCACAGGGTGCGCGTACCCGCCAATCTGCCTTATCCGATGGTGGTCAAGCCCGCCTTCGAAGACAGCTCGGAAGGGATCTCCAACGCATCCCTGGTTTACGACGCGCAGGCTCTGGCCGAACGGGCTGCCTTCATCCACGAACGATGGAATCAGGCGGCCATCGCCGAGGAGTACATCGAGGGGCGCGAGCTCTATGTCAGCGTCATCGGCAACAAACGTCTGACGGTCCTGCCCGCGCGCGAGTGCTATTTCAACGAGAAGGGCGATCAGGGCCCCGTCCTGCTGACGTATCGCTGCAAGTGGGACGCGGCATACCGTGAGAAATGGAAGATCGAGTTCGGGTTTGCCGATCTGTCTGGCGGCGTTTTGCAGGGCGTCGAGCGTGTGTGTAAGCGGGTGTACCGGGCGCTTCAGCTCCAGGACTACGGCCGCATCGACCTGCGTCTGACGCCCGATGAGAAGCTGGTCGTGCTGGAGGCCAATCCCAATCCCGACATCGCCTACGGCGAGGAGGTAGCCGAGGCGGCCCGAAAGGCCGGCATGAACTACGAGTCTTTCATCGACAGAATCATCCACCTGGCCTTGAGACGCAATGCATAGTCGTCTCCGGGCGGCCGATGGTGTCCTCCGGAGGTGTCTTTCGCGGCTGTCTTCCCCGAGCCGGCGGGCTGGCCGATCGTGTGCCCAGCCGGGCGATCGGGCCCTCGCGGAACGGCACGCAAACCCCCTTTCCAGGCCCAAGAAAAATGCACCGATTTTTGCACAAATGGTATTGCTTTTCCCCCTTCCAGGCGTACCATGTTGACGCCGTTGGAGGTGGGTTCTCGCGAACCCGTTTTGCAGCGTAGATGGAAATCAACAACTCATTTTTGAAGGTGTGCGAAGATGTGTGAATCGTGTGGATGTATTCCGTGTGATGCGTGCGGCGCTCCTCTTGCGAATGGAACCTGTGCCGGCTGCGGCGAGACGCCCGACAACTGCACGTGCGAGCTGCTCGAAGAGGAACTCGCATACGACGAAGACGAAGACTTCGAGGATGACGACGAAGACCTCGACGACGAGGACGAGGAAGACGACGAGGATGAGGATGAAGAGGAGGAGGAATACGAGGACGATGAAGATGAAGATGAAGACGAAGACGACGAGGACTGGTAGTCAGTACCCCTGTTAGATCCGACGGCAACCGCCGACACGGGGTTGTCGCCTGCCCAAGCCGTTGCGACCCCCCCCTATACCTACCGCACTGCGGGTAGCTTGGTTCGTCTGCCTCCGCCGGCAAACAGTCTCTGCGCGGCCATCTGGGAAAGGCCATTTTCCCGCCGACAATGACCCGCTTTCTCGGCGCTCTCCTTCGGGAGAGCGCCGCCCCGTCAGCGCCCCTCGTGACTGCCTTTCCGGTTCTTCAGGGCAACCACATTACCTTCGCCAACGGTACAAGTTCCAACGGAACGGCCCGCTCAGTCTGCGATGCCATTCCATTCATCTGTTTCGTGTCGTCATTCAGCAGGGCCGGACGTTGGTCGCCTCCAGACCCTTCCTGCCTTGGGCAGGCTCATACTCGACGGGCTGCCCATCCTGGAGCGTCTTGAAGCCCGTCCCGGCGATATTGGAGTGATGGACGAACAGATCCTCACCGCCGTCATCCGGGATGATGAAGCCGAATCCCTTCTTCTCACTGAACCACTTGACAGTCCCCTTTGCCACTTCGTCTTCTCCTCAGACCCACATGGGCCTTCACTACGGATTCCCTCTTCTGCTCAACAGGCACCCCTTCGAGGGAAGAAAGGATGCACCTTGACACATAGATACATATTACCGGCCTCGACGCCGACTGTCAAAAAAAACGCTGCTGCCATCACATAAACGCCAAATCGGGGTGCCGGGACATCATGGAGGCAAGATCAAAGCAGTCCGGCACTCTCCCGTCCAGCCATCCGGGAGCGCCCCCGGACAAGGGGCCCTGCAATCCCGGGTCACGCCTTCGTCGTGAAGCAGTCCGCGCGCCAGCAGCATTCCTGCCAGGGGCACTGCCCGTTGGAACGGCCGTAACACGGTGTACAGCCTTCTGCTATCTGAATGGCGTGAATCAGTTCCACTTTCTTCATCTTGCCGGGTACTATCCCCAACTCCTTGGCCCTGTCCTTGATCTCGGGCATCGTCATCCGCTTCGCTGTTGCACTTGCCACTGCCATGTTCCTTCTCCAGACATCGGGTCTGAGTTTGACTCCGTTTTCGTATCTCCTCGGTCCGTCAGGCACCGGGCCGGCGTTGCCGTGGCATCGGTCCGGTTCCGCCTATATCTTCGGCCGGGAACGCCCCCTTCCTCAGTGGACTTTGCACAAAACCGCCGTCTTTGCCCTCCTCCTTGGGTCTGGCCGGCCACCGGCGGCATCGAGACAGTTCACCACAGAGCCGTTCCGACGGGATCGCCTCCCAGGCCAGTCGCGCTCTGTGGCTGTTCTTCTGAGACCTTCGTTCGAACGCACCGGCCTTTTTTCGTTGATCTCAGCGATCGGAAGCACTACCACATGCGATACGATGTTATCGGAGGCAACAGCATGAGCAGCCATTTCGTTCCGAGGAACCTCCCATGAAGCCACGACAGACCCCAAAGACCAATGACGGGCCACGACGACGAATCCGCAGTTTCCCCGACGTCGTGTTCCGGGCGATGGCAGGGCTCAGCCTGCTGATGGCAGGCTCGGCGCTGGGCCAGGATTTCGTGCCCTTCGTCATTCCGGCCCAAGTCGATCCGGGACACGTTATCTGGAGGAGGGACTGCGAGGCGGTCGCCACCGATTCGGAACGTCTTATAACGCGAGAGGCGCATTTCGAGCACGCCGGCCGCCGCGTGCGCATCTGGGGCGTCAATCTTTCCTTTGGGGCGAATTTCCCTACCCATGAGGATGCTCCCCATGTGGCACGACGGCTTGCGGCCGCTGGCGTCAACAGCGTCCGATGCCATCACATGGACACGTCCCGCTGGCCGCGAGGTCTCTGGAACGCGCAAGATGGCCGCACGATTGAGCCGCAGGCTCTGGACCGGCTCGACTACTTCATCAATGAACTGGCCGGACAGGGCATCTACGTCAATATCAACCTCCACGTGGGCCGCGCCCACAGCGAGTATCTTGATTTGCCCAAGGCCAACCGCGAATACGACAAGATCGCCGGCATCTTCACGCCGGCCCTCATCGATGCTCAGAAGCAGTTCGCCCGGGAGCTGCTGACCCATGTCAACCCCTACCGTGGGGTTCGCTACGCGGACGACCCTGCGATCGCCTTCGTCGAGATCACCAACGAAGACAGCCTCTTCATGTGGGACGCTGAGAACACACTCCGAACGCTGCCGCCGTACTATGCGGAGATTCTCCAGGGCCGGTTCGTCCGGTGGCTGCAGGACCGCTACAAGGCCGACGAAGCGCTCCGAGTCGCCTGGAGTCGCCGCACGGAACCTCTGGGCCAGACGATGCTGCGAAACGGAGACTTCCGTCAGAGAGATGACGCCGGAAACCTGCCCCAACACTGGAACCTCGAACGGCACGCGGGCTGTCGGGCCTTCGTCTCACGAACCGCAGACGCAATCCGTGTTGAGATCGATCAGGCCGACGAGACCGCCTGGCACCTTCAGTTGACCCAGAGCGGGTTGGCGCTGTCCGAGGGCCGCTACTACACGGTTTCGTTTGACGCCTGGAGCGATGGAGCACGCGAGATCGGATGCAGTGTGGGCCAGGCTCATGATCCCTGGGCCAACATGGGCCTGTCCAGAACGCTCGCGCTCAGTGCTGAACGGAAGCGTTTCCGCCTTGGCTTCGTGGCAAGGGCGAATGAGGCAAACGCGCGGGTCAGCTTCGCCCTGAGCGGAGATTCCGCGCCGGTCCATTTGGCCAACGTCGAGGTCCGCCCCGGTGGGCAAATCGGCCTGGCGGAGGGAGAATCGCTCGCGGACGGCAGTATTCGCCTCTTCCAGGAAAACGAAAGCCACCGGAGGATACTCGACCGCATGATGTTCCTGGCCGAGACCGAGAAGACCTATTTCGACGAGATGCGCCGCTTCATCAAGAGTGACTTGAGCTGTGCAGCGATGGTTACAGGCACCATCGTCTTCGGCCCGCTGGGGCTCTGGGCGCAGAGCGATATGGACTTCATCGATTCCCACGCCTACTGGCAACACCCGCGTTTCCCCGGCCGGCCCTGGGACCAGGGCAACTGGCTGATCGACCAGAAGCCGATGACGGATTACCCAAACGAGGCGACGCTGTTTCGCATCGCCGCCGAACGACTCGCGGGCAAGCCTTTCACCGTCAGCGAATACAATCACCCCGCTCCGTTGGACGTCCAGGCCGAATGCGTCCCGATGATCGCGTCGTTCGCGGCCGCCCAGGATTGGGATGGAATCTGGTTCTACACTTACTCCCACAGCGGCGACAGTTGGGACCGCGAAACGCTCAGCAGCTTCTTTGACATCGACACAAACCCCGCCAAATGGGGCTTCATGCGGGCGGGCGCCGCCATCTTTCGCGATGCGGCGCTCGCGCCGTTGCAGCCGACTCGTCCCGTGCGGATCGCCGATCCTTCCAACGAGCTGGCCAGCCTCGCCAGCCTTCATATCCAACACGACCGGAATATGCTCGGGATTCTGACGGAGGCAGGCAACATCACCTACACAGACATGCTCAAGGCGGTGTATGTGCCCTCGTGCGCTTCCAAGGCGTTCGTGAGCGGAGCGGGCGGCTCACGACGAAGCACGTTGGCATGGTCCGTGGATTCGGCCAGCAAAGGCCTCTACCATTCGGCCGGTCCGAATGCGCAGGTCTACATCGGACACGCGGAGCGCATCGCAACGGCCACGCGCGGGTATGTCCGCATCAGCGGACCCGAGTTCGTGGCGCTCACCGTCACGCCCCTGGGCGACGCGAAGCATATCCTCATCACCGCTTGTGGTCGATGCGAAAACACCGGCACGCGGTTCTCCGAAGACCGTCGGACGGTGGGCCGCAACTGGGGCCAGGCGCCGGTGCAGATCGAGGCCGTTCGCGGGTCGCTCGTCCTGCCGCAGGGACAATGGACCTGCCAGGCACTGGCTCCGAACGGCTCGCCCAAGCAGCAGGTTTCCATCTCGTATGGAGAAGGCGAGCGCGGGGTTCTCGAACTGTCGCCGAGCTATGCGACCATGTGGTATCTCCTGGAGCGCAAGACGAACTGAGCCGCATTCCCTTGCCTCGGACAATCTCCATACAAAGGAACGAGTCATGATCGTAATCGCTACACGCCCTGGCACATTGAGATGGCTGATCTTCACATCGCTTCTGTCCACAGCATCGTTGGTTTCGATTCCGGCCCTCGGAAACTCTGCCGCACAGCAAGCCCCCGTGAGGCTTTCCATCGGGGCGGTATCCGACAGCCAGATGATTCAGCCGAATGATGCCCGCGTGGATCCGGTCGGCCCAAACAGACTGCACATCCGGACGGGTCACGAGGCTCCATGGCCCGGCGTCACACTCAAAGCTCCGTCTGGAAGGTGGGACCTGTCCGGCTACGAAACGATCGCCTTCGAAGTGGCCAATCGAGGAGACAAGTCCGTCACGGTGAACTGCCGCGTGGACAATCCGGGAGCCGACGGCGCCAACCACTGTGTCACCGGCAGCGTTACCGTCAGCCCCCAGACATCTGCGACCTTGACCGTCCGCATCTTTCCGGTGCCGTGGAAGCTCAGCGCGCCGCTGGAGTTGGTCGGCATGAGAGCGGCCCCCACCTACGAGGGAAAGATCGATCCCGCCAACGTCACTCAATTGGTTGTCTTTGTGAATCATCCCCAGGAGGATCACAACTTCGAGATCGGCCCGATTCACGCCGGCGGGCACATCGAGGTGCTCGACGCCGCGACGTTTCTGCCATTCATCGATGAGTTCGGCCAGTACATCCACAGGGACTGGCCCGGCAAGACCCATGCGACGCAAGAGCTGATCGCCCGCAGGGACGCAGAAGAGCAGGAACTCCAGACGCATCCGGGGCCGCAAGAGCGAAATCAATATGGCGGCTGGCTGGGCGGACCTCAACTCGAGGCAACCGGCTTCTTCCGGGTCCAGAAACACCAGGGCAAGTGGTGGCTCGTCGATCCGGAAGGCCGGCTGTTCTGGTCGCACGGCATCGACTGCGTGGGCAGCGGAAACGCCACGCCGATCAGCGACCGGGAGGCCTATTTCCGAAACCTCCCCGCCGCTGACTCGCCCTTTGCCCGATGCTACGGATCGGGCGGTTGGGCCCCTCACGGCTACTACAAGGACCACTCGCCCTATCGAACCTATGATTTCAGCCGGGCCAACCTCCTGCGAAAGTACGGGCCGGACTTCGAGCGGCTCTTCGCCGAGCGGACGCACCGACGCCTCAAGAGCTGGGGGATCAACACGATCGCAAACTGGTCGGACGAGGGCATCTACCTGATGCGGAAAGCCCCCTACACCGCGACGATCGGCTTCGAGTCCAGACGTCTGGAAGGCTCCGAAGGCTACTGGGGCAAGTTCTACGACGTCTTCGATCCGGACTTCCGCGAGCAGCTCCGCCGCCGGCTGGCCCGTGAGAAGGGCCGGACCGCCGGCGACCCATGGTGCATCGGCTACTTCGTTCACAACGAACTGTCATGGGGAGATGACACGTCGCTGGCCGTCGCGGCGCTCGCATCGCCCGCCGATCAGCCGGCCAAGAAGGTCTTTGTCGAGGATCTCAGGGCCCGATACGAGACGACAGCCAGACTCAACGAAGCATGGGGAACCGATCACGCTTCGTGGGACAGCCTGCTCCGCAGCCAGGCTGCGCCGGACAGACAGAAGGCGATGGCGGACCTCCGGGCATTCTACGAGAAGACGGCGCGGACCTACTTCGAAACGATCCGGGACGAGTTACGCCGAGTGGCTCCGAAACAACTCTACCTGGGTTGCCGCTTCGCGTGGGTCAACGACCTCGCAGCGCGGGCAGCCGCCGAGTTCTGCGATGTCGTCAGCTATAACCGCTACGCCTACGGCGTGGAAGATTTGAGACTGCCGGACGACATTGACCTGCCTCTGATTATTGGCGAGTTCCACTTCGGCGCCCTGGATCGCGGCATGTTCCACACCGGTCTGCGCTCGACGGCCAGCCAACAGGATCGGGCTGAGAAGTATGGCCGCTACGTGCGCGGCGCCCTGCGAAACCCTTACATCGTCGGCACGCACTGGTTCCAGTACAAAGATCAGGCCACCACCGGACGAGGAGACGGGGAGAACTACCAGATCGGTTTCATCGATGTCTGCGATACTCCCTACCCGGAGATCGTTTCAGAGGCCCGCGAAGTCGCTGCTTCCATGTACGCGTATCGCCGGAACGCCGACTGAGGCGCACATCGGCCGCGCCTTGCGCACCCCAAGACGGATACAAGGACGCGAGGCCAGCCTGCCCTCAACTCAACCGCTGCCAAGCCAGCCCCGCGATGTCGCCGGTGGTTTCCACACCTGTACAGACATGTTCATTAGACAGCATCACAGGCCGTCTCGCAAGCAAATTGACGATGGGAATGCGGGCCACTATAATGCCGGCGGTCTTTTCAAGGAGTTGAAGATGGGATTCAATCAAGATAACAATTATCTGGAGTCCACGTTTCTCCCTGGCCAGGGACCGGCAAAGCCGCCGTCTGCTCCGCCGCCGGCGTACGCGCCCTACCCCAGAGACCGCAAGCGATCGAGCGTGTCGCGAATCTTCTGGGGAATTCTGTTCGGTCTGTCGTTTCTGGCAAACGTCGGCATGTTTCTGCTGCTGATCGGTCTGGCCGCCGTCATCGCCACGCGACAGGCGCGGTTCTATGAGGAGTCCATCATTCACGAAGGCCCCCGCGGCACCAAGATCGTGCTGATCCACCTCGAAGGCGTGATCGACGACGATCAGGCCGATCACGTCTACCGCCAGCTTCAGACCGCCCGCAAAGACCATAGCGTGCGAGCAATCATTGCGGCGGTCAACTCACCGGGCGGAACGATCTCCGGCAGCGACCGCATCTATCAGGAAATCCTCCGCTACCGCCAGGAAACCGGCCAGCCGGTGGTCGCGTTCATGCAGGGCATGGCCGCCTCCGGCGGCTACTACGCCTCGGTGGCCTGCGACCGAATCGTCGCCGAGCCCACAACCATCACCGGCTCCATCGGCGTGGTCATGAGCTACTTCGTATTCCAGGAACTGCTGGAGAACAAGCTGGGGATACAGCCGGTGTTCCTCTCCGAAGGGGACAAGAAGGATTGGCCCAGTTCGTTCCGGGCGCCGAAACAGGAGGAACTCGATTACATTCAGGAACGTCTGCTCACCCCGGCGTACGAGCGGTTTGTCGAGGTGGTCCAGGCGGGACGTTCCTCGGCCCTGTCGTCGGAACAAGTGCGAAAGCTTGCCGACGGCGGCATCTTCGTCGCGTCCAAGGCCCTGGAGGAGAAGCTCATCGACAAGGTCGGCTATCTGGACGACGTGGTCGCGGTGGCCCTGTCCCTGGCCGGCATCCAGGACGCCCAGGTGGTCGAGTACCGCAAGCCGTTCTCGTTTATGGACATGCTGAGCGTCCAGAGTCGCAGCGTCCTCAAGCTCGACCGCGCGACGCTGTACGAGTTCAGCACGCCTCAAGTCCTGTACATGTGGAAAGCCTATTAGGCCTCGAACGAACAACGTGCATCCGGCACACAGTGGAGATATCAGCATGAGACACAGATGGCGAGGCTCCTTTGAGAGAAGACGGCGAGCATGGGTGTGCGCTGGATTGGCGTTTGCGGCCGTCAGCCTGGCGGGGTGCGCGTCCAGCCGGACAGGAGCATTGATTGCCGTGACACCGGATGGTCGAGGCTTCGCCGACGTGAAATCCAACCGCCCTTTCGTGCCGTTCGGCACCAACTACTACGACCCCAACACCGGATGGCCGCCTCAGATGTGGAGGCAGTTCAATCCAAAGGTGATCTCCTCGCAGTTTGAACTCATGAGTGAACTGGGGGTCAATTGCGCGCGGGTCTTCCTGACGGCCGCCACCTTCCAGCCCGATGCCGACACGGTCGACGAGCAGGCACTGAAGAAGCTGGACACACTGGTTCGGATCGCCCGCCGCACCGGCATCCGACTCATCCTCACCGGACCGGATCACTGGGAGGGGGAACCACCCTACTGGAAACCGGACCGGTTCGCAGGCCCTGAAGCCCTCAGGGCGCTCGACCGTTTCTGGACCGTGGTGGGACGGCGTTATCGAGGCGAGCCCGCCATCCTTGCGTGGGATCTCCTGAACGAGCCGCAGATGCCGTGGCACATCGACTCGTGGGGGCCGGGATGGAACGCCTGGCTGCAGTCCAAGTACACAGACTTGGAAGGTCTGAAGGCTGCATGGGCAGAGGAGTTGAAGGCCGATGAAACGCTCGGGAGCATTCAGCCCGCCAGGGACTCCGCACAGAGAGGCAATCCCCGACTGCATGACTGGCAGTTGTTCCGGGAGCATCTGGCAGACGAGTGGGTGCAGCGTCAGGTTCGTGTGCTGCGCGAGGTGGACCCCACTCACATGATTACGGTGGGCTACATTCAGTGGTCCTTCCCCGTGATCCGTCCGGGTGACCCGCACATCTACTCCGCGTTCAATCCTCGTCGGCAGGCCGAATGGCTCGATTTCGTCTCCATCCACTTCTACCCGCTGATGGGTCGCCCGTTCGGTTCGAAGAGCAACTGGGACCGAAATCTGGCCTACTTGCAGAACGTGCTGGCCTATTGTCACGTCGGCAAGCCCGTTGTGCTCGGAGAGTACGGTTGGTATGGCGGCGGAGCCCCAAAGGGCCGTCCCCATCTGACGGAAGACGAGCAAGCCCGCTGGATCACCGCCGAGGTGGAAGCGTCCAGGCGGCTGGCCCAGGGCTGGCTCTCCTGGCCCTTCGCCGACACCCCTGAAGCGACGGATATGAGCGTCTACGGCGGCATGGTCACGTACAATCACGGCAAGAAACGGTGGGGGCTCCGCTTCCGTTCCTACGCGGCCGCGCTGTTCATGCTCCCCCAGCCGACTCCGGAACTGCCGTCGTTCGACACCTCGGCCTCCCTGACGGCGCCTCTGGACGACCTGACCGCGATGCACGAGGAATACACGAAGCTGGTTCAGGCCGCCCTGGCCCAGGTCGGTCCCGTCCCGGAGATCGAATTGCAGACCCTGCCTTTGGACGATGACGACCTCAAGGCGCTGCAGCAGCGTCAAGAGCAAAGACGCAGGGAGTATCTGCGGCAGATGAAACATCGCGAATGAAGGGCGGATCCGCAACGGGCAAGCCGTGCGCGCCGCCGATCACTCGGCCAGGATGCCGAACAGCGTCAGTGGAGAAGTCTCAGTGATGCGGACGTCCACAAACCGCCCCGCCAGCGACGGACTGCCGTTGAAGACGACGATGTAGTCCGTGGCCGTCCTGCCCACCAGTTGCGGATGGCTATGGGCATCTGTCGGATTCACGTGCGCTTTCTTGCTGGGACCTTCGACAAGCACCCTCACGATCCGTCCCAGGAAACCACGGCTCAACCGCTCGCTGACCGCCTCCTGAACGGCGAGCAAGTCGACGTTGCGCCGCTGCTTGACCTCGTCGGGGACACAGTCCCGATGCCGCTTGTCGGCCGTCGTACCGGGCCGAGGCGAGTACTTGAAGACAAAGCAGTTTCGGTACCGTGCCTGTTGCACGAGGTCCACGGTGGCCTGGAAATCCTCGTCGGTCTCGCCGGGAAAACCAACAATGAAGTCGCCTGCAATCGCGATATCCGGCACGATCCGTCTGGCGCGAGCGAGCAGCTCCAGGTACTGCTCGGCCGTGTAATGGCGATTCATCGCCCGCAGGACGCGATCCGATCCGCTCTGCGCCGGCATGTGCAGGTAGTGGCACACCTTGGGCGAGGAGGCCATGGCGTGAAGAATGTCGTCGTAGAACTCCTCCGACGGGTAGCTCGTCACGAAGCGAATCCACTCGATCCCCTCAACCTCGGCAACCATGCCAAGCAGATCCGCCAGCGAACAGGTCTTCTGCCCGTTGCGATATCGGTAGGAGTTCACCGTCTGGCCCAGAAGCGTCACCTGGCGGATTCCCTCGTCCGTCAGCCGCCGGACCTGATCGAGAATCCGCGCCGGCGGGCGGCACTGCTCCGGACCGCGCACATACGGAACGATGCAGTACGTGCAGAAATTGTCGCATCCTCGCATGACACGCACGAACGCCTGGCCCGGCAAGGCCCTGCCTTCTTCGCCTTCGTGGCCGTAGGCCGATTCGAACTGCTCCAGCGCATCGGACGACGAATCCTCGGGATCGCGAATCGCGTCCGCAACCGCCATGCGTTTGGCATTCGATGCGAAAACCTCCTCGATCAGGTGCACGAGTTGCGGGATCTGGCCGGGACCGCAGACGACGTTTACCACATCGTGCGCGAGCAGCGATTCGCCCAGGCGCTGCGCCATGCAGCCGATCACGGCGACGATCATGTCCGGCCGATGCTTCCTGGCATGCTTGAGATGCCCCAGATGCGACATCACGCGAGCTTCGGCGTGCTCGCGAACGGAGCAGGTGTTGATCACCACCACGTCGGCTTCCTTGACGCTCTCGGTGAACACAAAACCCGCCTCCCGCAGCGCCGAGGCGACCAGCGAGGTGTCCAGCTTGTTCATCTGACACCCGAAGCTCTTTATGTGTACGAATCGTGTTTCCATTTGCAGGCACTATACCGCAAACACGCTCATTTCGCAACGTTTGGCAGCCATGTCAGTGCCGTTCTGGCAGATTGACCACTCCCTTCGCAATACCGGATCGAGACGGTCCAGAACTTATGCGGGGCTTTTATTTTGTCGTTCCTGGCACGCACCTTGCGTTTACAAGGAGCGTGCGCGATTGGCGAATCGCAGAGCAAGAGAAAGAGGTTGATGAAATGAACCTGGAGATCGACAAGTGGATCGCCCATTGCCGCAGGTGCTACACCGATAGGACGATCGGGCTGTATCGAAGTTGCATCACGAAGTTCGATACCTATCTCTCGAATGACGGCAACCAACTGACGACCCAAGCCATCGACGCCTATATTGACGATCGTATGGCCGCCGGCTGGTCCAAACGGTACATCAACTGCAACCTGTCCGTCATCAAGTCCTACTGCAATTGGTACTTCGAGGGCTATGACGAATATAATCCGGCGAGCCCAATTCCCATGCTGATAGAGGACGAGCCACGGCAGCGAGTTCTCTCCGACGAGGAATACCGGAAGATCGTCCCATCGTCATCCATCAGAGAGACTGACAAAGATGTCATCATCTTTCTGGCGAATTCCGGGTTGAGGGCCTCCGAGTTCGTTTCCCTGACCTGGACATCCATCAAGCCCGATTGCAGGTATCTCTCGGTGATGGGCAAAGGCCGCAAGGTACGTGTGGTTCCCTTGAATCGGGCTTGCCGGGATATCCTCGAGAAGTACAAGCCCCAAGGCATGTCGGGCAGGGTTCCGTTCGCCCGGATGCACAGGGTCCACACAGGTAGGATATGCCGAAGGGTGGCAAAGGAAGTAGGCATCCCCGACTTCGGTCCTCACGCCTGCCGCCACTACTTCGCCACGCAACTGATGCTCCGTGGAGTATCCATCTACAAGATCAGCAAGATTCTGGGCCATGCGTCGGTCAAGGTGACGGAGAGGGTCTACGTTCACTGGTGCGACCAGGACGTTCTCGGCATCACCGACGTACTATGCGATTGATGCACAATTTTTGCACTTACACTTCATTTTGCGTGCTTTTTCATTGCATTGTGGACCGCTTTTGTTTATAATTAAAGCATGGGCAGCAACCAGCTTAATCTGTTTCCCACCGAGGATCGCGGCGACAAGTCGTTCGAGTACAAGCGAGCGGCGAAGGTCCAGAAGCGGGAGGACTTGATCGGCAAGGTTGATTTACTCGTGATCTTGCCCCGCCGCTATGTCCAGAGCGAGTTTGCCGTCAGTCGGACAACGGGCGACGTGTGGCATTGCCAAGACCACCTGCACGACGCCCATTGCTGCCATATCAAAATGCTCAAACGTCTCCTGCGGCTCAAGGTTGAGGCAGGCTACATAAACATGACGGACAAGGCGTGGTTGAAAGAGGTTCTTATCGTCGGGGAGGTCAAATGAGTAGATCAAACGAAATCTGGGTCTGCACGAAGAACGGAAAGTTTGTGGGTTGCGTCACGTCGAAGACGAAGGCAATCGGCGAAATGCGGGAGCTGGCCCAGGCCCCCGAGGCCGAGGTTGTCGATCAGAAGGATGGTTCAGTTGCCCTCAAAGGTGTTCTCCGGTTTCGGGCCAAGCCGGTCACGGTGAAGTGAGGAGAGGTATGATTCCCCAATTCCATCAGAAGCCATACGGTGCATTACCATCAGCCCTCAGTCGGCAGAACCTATCCGTTCTGTTCGAGACGCCTAACCCCAAAGACCCTTTCTGTCTGCGGGATAAGGCCATGCTCGAATTGCTCTACGGCTGCGGCCTCCGTGCCCACGAATTGGCCGGGTTGAAGGTCCCCGGTCTGCGGCTGGATCAGGGCTATCTGCGGTGCTTCGGCAAAGGCAGACGCGAACGCCTTGTGCCCATCGGCCACAAGGCAACCGCTGCCGTCCAGGAGTATCTGCGGGATCAGCGGCCCAGGCTGGTCAGTGCCCACAGCGGCGATTGCCTGTTCCTGTCCCGGTCCGGCCATCCGCTCAGCAGAGTTGAAGTCTGGCGGGTGTTCAAGAAGTATGCCAAGAGAGCCGGCTTCTCCGAGAGCATCGTCACCCACGACATGAGACGGGCCTTTGCCAGCCACCTGCTGCAAGGCGGTGCGGACCTCGATTCCGTCCGCCTCATGCTCGGTCACGCCCATCTGACAACGACGCAGCGGTACTTGTTCATCGGACTGGACCAGTTGAAGCAGACGTGTCGGAGGTTCCATCCGGCGTTTCAATAATCCGCCCAGGCCGGTCAGGGGTGGCCGTCGGCAGCGATGTCGGCGGCCATTTTTGTTGGCATCCGATTACGTCACGCACGCTGTAGTTCGCGTTTGGCTCACTTCGTAGTTTGCTCGTACGACTCCGTATTGCTTCGTACAGCCCCGAATCCGTTTGGGGCAGGTTCCGGGTCAGCCGGACGGTTTCCGACGCCTCGTAGGTCAGATTTCGGGGGGAGGCACAGCACTTCATTCATCGCTCTTTGCTGACTATCAATTCGTGAGATCGACCGTGCTCCAAAGATCGGTCAGGAGAATACTATGCGTATCCCCAAGGGTTTCAGGTTTCACGAGGCGAGTGACCCCAAACCAGAGCCTCAAAAAGAAGAGAAGCTTACCCTCGAACAAAGACTGGCAGAGCTCCAATCGAAAGATAACGAACTCTATTCGGCGGTCTACGGGAAGGGTGTGACAAAGGGCAAGAAGGAAGTCACGGAGGCCCATCTGCACGAGGCCCAGGATGAGCGCTATCAGAAGATCCATCAGGCCTTGGCACAGGAGCGAATAGCCAGAGCCCTGCTGGAGAAGGCCACCGCGAAGGGATTCTTTGTGCCAGAGGATGCAGTCGAAATCCTGCAACACTCTCTGGAGTTGAATGATGAATTGGAAATCGTCGATTCCTCTACGAAGGAAAAGACGGATGTTGATGCTGCGATTGACTCGCTCGCTAATAGGAAGCCGCATCTCGTCAAGTCGAAGCAGAAGCCCGGCACGGGAACAACCCCTCCACCGAAGGATTACGGCAACGGGAAGTCGGACAAGCCTACCTTCAAGAGGTCCCAACTCCGAGACTCGGCATTTTATCAGGCGAATGAGGCGGCAATCCTCGAAGCAGCGAGAGACAACCGCATCATCAACGACTGAGAAAGGTACAAACATGAATACGAAGCTGTATTTGCCGCGAGGCTTTAAGTTCCACGAGAACATCACCGTTACCGAAGCCGCCGTGTTCATCCCGGAGATATGGGCACAGAGCACGCTCAAGAACATCTACGCCAAGTCGGCCATGATCGGTTCGGTGGCCAAGGACTATCAGGCTGAGATCAACTCGAAGGGCGACGTGGTCCACGTGCAGAAACGTGGTACATTGACTTCCCACGAGAAGCTCGCCAATACGCCGGTCACGCTTCAGACCCCGTCCGGTTCGACCGTGCCTGTTACCTTGACCAACCACAAAGAAGTTTCGTTCATGGTCGAGGACGTGGCCGAGGCCCAGGCTACCCCGTCCATCCTGGCGGGATACACGGCCGACGCTGCCGAGGTTCTGGCGAAGGATATCGAGATTGAACTGTGCGGCATCTATGCCAATGCTCGGTATATCGCAGGCCACGATCTTGATTGGGACGCGACCGACGGCGATTCCAAGTTGGAATCGCTGATCGGCTTGCGGACTGCTTTGGTGGTCAATGCCAAGTGCCCTGAGTCGGAGCCGCGATACATCGTCACCAAAGACTATGGTGTTGAGTACCTTGACGTGGATAAGTTCACGTCCAAGGAGTTCATCACCAATCAGTCGATTCAGACCGGACAGGTTGGTACTATTCTCGGGTTCAACGTGAAGGAAAGCTCCGAGATTATCACGACGCTCTCACCGACTGTGGTTCATCGTTTGGCTTTCGCGAAGTCGGCAATCTGTCTGGTGACTCGGCGTCTGGCCGACCCGCCTGCCGGCACCGGCGCTAAAGGCCAAACCGTCTCCGCCGACGGTGTCGGCATGAGAGCGCTTGCCGGGTATAACATGGATCATCTTTCCATGCAAGTAACCGTCGACATTCTGTACGGCACGCAGATCATGAAGCCGGAATGGATGTTCCAGTTGCTCGACGCGTAACGACGCTCTCTCAGGCATTGCTTGCCGATTCCCGTATCTCTCCTTGGAAAGCCGGCCGTGAAAGATCGGTCGGCTTTCTTTTTCTGCACGTAAGTTGTGTCGGTGGGTATCACGATTCTGAGGAGTGTAACAATGCCCGCAAAGATTCAGGACAATTCTGCTGCTTGGTTCCGCGAGTTCGACCGCCGATGCAATCAAGCCCTGCACGATATCGGCGATGCAATCCTCGAGCAAGGCCCGGCATTTACTCCGGTCAAGACCGGCGCCACACTGGCTTCTGAGGATAAGATCGTTCATCCCGAAGAGAAGAGCGTTGAGGTTGGAGCCCAAACTGACTACGCCCCAGCCATCATGACCGGTACCAACCGTCGATCGGGTGAGCCCAATCCTTTCTTGGTTAAGATGCTGCTGGCTGCTAAGCCCAAAATCCGGCATGTTCTTGATGAGAGGTTCGGCGACCTTAAAGGTTACAGGCCACCAACGGAGTTCTAATCATGACCACAAGAGATGAAGAGTATGCTGTTCGCATCATCGAAGACGATGGGAGTCTGATGTGTGAGCGGCCCGGCAAGGCATGGAGTATTCAACTCTACGTCGATAGGTTCGGCATCGATCACGTCTTGCTCAGGCCCCTGTTGGATCGCGAAGGCGATTTCCTCCCTGCTCGTGAATATGGCTTCAAACAATCCCGGATCAAGAAGAACCGAGCCATCGCCGAGGCCAGGCTGCGTAACCGGCAGCCTCGATTTTGCCCCAAAAGCGAACAGTGAAAAAGTCTGGAATATTCTCCTTTGCCTTCCAATCCGCTCGGAATGCGTATGAGTTTCCCACGAAAGCCAAGTCCCAGCCGTATAAAACCCGTCTCCAAAGAAGCGAAGGGCACGATCTTCCTCGAAACGGGCATCACCCTGAGCGATGAGGATGCCAGTTATGTCGCAAAGTCAGCCGGACAGAGACGAAGATATCAAAGACCCAAGCTTCCAGGAACCGACGAATAAGCGCCTTACCAGGATGCTTCTCGATGTCGGCACGTCGTATTTGGTCACTGCCGGCAAGCTTCCCGGCCGCCTCACCCAGGCAGAGGCCGACGCTATGCTCGCCTACATCAACGCCCCACCGACAGACGCTGACTTCGATGACATGGACCGGGTGTCCTCGTCCAATTCCTGCCTATCGAAAACCCAGGTCTATATCATCCTCATCCTTCTGTTCGAAGAATACTGGCGCCCAATCGACATCGCCCAGGCCTTTGACGTGACCGTCAAAGCGATCTACGCAATCAAGCGTGGCCTAATTTGGCCCGGCACCTACCAGCGCTACCGTCGCGATCAAGGCCTCGATTCCATCTAACCCCAGGAGTCAATTCTACTGCCAGGACTATCTTGACAATTACTGCCAGGAGTGACCTTCCAGACACCCAATCTGAGGGGTCTCTCACGCAATCTATCTCTGCCAGATGTCCATTAGCATTTCACTCACCAATCGCACTGGTCACTCACGGGAGTATGACGCTGTTTGTCCGCTCGGTGTCTGTTGGCCTACCCATGCACTGGACTCGCCACCTGTCCCCTTCCCAGGTCGGGACTCCTATGGTTTTGTATCTGCTCGCCTGCCCAAGCCAACCCTCTTATTCCCTTGACTCGCCTCCCTCGCCCTCGCCTGCTCAATGAAACACAATGGATTTTATGCGACGAAGGCAACCGATCCTCGCACCACCTGTCCTCATGGCTCGCCTGGACCGATCCAGCAGGCACACGCATACTCATATACGCGATAGGGCTTTCTTGGGGCCTTCTTGGCGCCTTCTATCTATTATTATAGGGCTATACCGTGCTTTATCGGAGTGAGTCAGCCTGTCCCTGGGTTATAGCTCCATCGCTTGCCCTGCCCCATAAAGGCCCGCCCCACCGGGAGGGCCTGGGTGGCATTCACGGACGCGGCTGGATTTATGACCTCATCTAATTATTCGACGTATGCTTAGGACCCCGCCTGAGCCGCAAGATACACCACAGTCACTTTTCGGGATTGGCCCCTCCTACGAACAAGTGTCCCGCCTGCCGTTGTCGCACCGTATTCGCGGCCCCCTTCTGCTATCGCGCGAATTCTTGCCGGTTTCCTGGCAAGTAAAAGCGCCGTCAAGACTATTGACTACAGATGGGGGCGCGTGGTGCGGCCCCGAACCAGGATTTCTCGGTAGGAGAATGATGATGTCACAAGAAAAGACGCAAGAATTTGACGGTACACAGGCGGGAACAAGGGAGTACGAAGTGGGTACCAAACTGGCATCCAAGGTGTCCCTACATGAGATGTATCGACCTCAGACGTTCGAGGAAGTGGTCGGTCAAGATGCCGCTGTTAGGAAGATCAAGTTTCTTCTACGCCAACGTTGGGGTTGTCGGGCATGGTGGATTTCCGGTTCCAGCGGTACGGGCAAGACGACTCTGGCCCGGCTCATCGGCAAGTATCGGCGCGGATTGCTTGAGCCAGAACAGATGCTCCCCAATGACTACCGGATTTGCGAGGTCGATGCGGCTCATTTCAGTATCGCTAAAGGGCAGGCCGAATTCAGAAACGTAATGCAGTATGCGAATACCTTCGTGATCGTCAATGACGCTCATACGTTATCCCATAAGCTCGTCTTGGACTTGTCAACCTATCTCGAGAAGGAGATGTCTCGGTTTGTAGATGGCCCCAATATCTTTGAGGATACTTTCTCGGTGTTTGGATCAGTAGCCTTTACCGCCCTTCGGGATGTTGTCGACGAGCTCAAGGGCAAGAATGCCGACATGGAACCGCTCCTTTCTCGCTTCAATTACATCACACTGACTAAACGCGTTCAGCCAGACTTTATTGCACATATCAAACGCCTTATCAAAGGGACGGAGTACGACGCTGGTTGTCGTTCCGATGTTGCTTGGGAGAAGATGGCAAAGGAGTGCCACGGTAATCTTCGAGTAATGTGGAACAAGATTGAGGCAGGGTGGGCCGCCGGAATCGGTGACGACGCACCAGATGTCGGCGAGGGAGACTCAGAAGCCGTGTAGCCGGTTTGTCACGTTCTCCGCACAACTCTATTTACTCTTTAGATTACAGGAAACTTTCTATGACAGTATATTGGATGTTTTTGAGCAATGTCGGGGTCCGATGGTTTGCCGGCGGCCCCGCGTGACTCCATCCCTCTCGATTTCCCTGTGACACTTTCACCCGGCCACCGAAGTAGCTATTACACTACGTTCTTTGACATATGCATAGTCGGTAGGCTTTCCGGGTGGCCCTGGAGACTATCGGCAAAGCGACTCAAAGAGCAGATAGAGTTAGGCCGAGGGTGTGGCAGCCCTCGGCCAGCTATCATCCAATCTAACTCTTCTCCTTTACATGGCGCCTGGTAGTTCCTGGCTCGACCGACCAGGCGCCTATTTTTCCTCCGAAGGCCAACTATGCTCTATCCGCAGAAATTTCCGCCGATCCCGGCGGCTAACATCAAGACCCATCTCAGTGAAAGCGAATGTACAATGTTCACAGGCAAGATCAAGTGGTACGATGAAACGAAGGGATACGGGTTCATCGCGTGTGACGACGGAGGTCCAGACCTATTCTTCCACAGATCTGGCGTCAACACCGACAACGGTTTTCCCATCCTCTGTCAGGGCGACGCGGTGACGTTCGATGTCGGCGAGGGCCGCAAAGGCCCGCTCGCGGAGAATGTGAAGAAGATCAAGAAGTAGCACAACTAAGCCAACTAAGCCAACTAAGCCCCCAGGTGACAGCCGGTGTCAAGCCAAGTTCCGCCGGCTGTTTCTATTCCTACACCTTGACCTGCTATCCGTTCGTGTCACTAAGGACCCTGACGGCGTTTAGTAGCTTCCTGGACTCTATACGCGAGGAGGCTCAGCAACGACATGTACTCAATTGCCCGCTGTTCCGGGCCTTCGGGAAAGGAATGGCCACCTGGATTTCTGATGCCGAGGACAGCCCCTTCGAAAAGATGCATCATGCCCTCCTGCTCATCCTGGTCGGTAGCATCAGAGAGATCGTTGAAGGCCAGGAGTGGGGCATTTCGTGAGAATACAGTCCTGACGAGTTGTGCGCCGTCGAGATCATGACGGCCCGATCGTTCCTTAATGTAATTCACCAACGCCTTGGCAGCCGCGAAGACTGCTTCCCAATGGTATCCGTCCAGAAATAGGTCGCGGGACACATCGAGGACGCGAGGATGGAGGTTGAGTCGGTCGAAGTAGGTGGAAGGCGCTGCACCCGGACCGCCCAGGTCTTCTTTCTTCTCCTCGAGTCTCGAGACAAGCCCATTCAGAATCGCGATTACCCGCTGACGGCCGCGTTCCCTGTGTTCGAAGACTTCTTGTTTGTGCATGCTCGCGCTCACTGCCGCATCCATAACCCTGATGTATTGATGCTCCCTGAACTCCGGCGAGTTCGTGCCAAACACGTCGCGTATGGTCTCGCGCACGTTGCTTATGACGACTCTGTCGAAATCGGTATCCCTGAAAGAGCCCCCTGTTACCCCCGGCTGTTCGAGATCCCGGATTCGGCGCTTGAGTTTGGTAATTGCGACGTCAATCTCATCGACAGATTTGAAGACTTGAGGTTCTACCGGCTCCGGATCAGGACGCTTCTTCGTCATCAGCACACCTTGTCATCCCATCATAGACCGTACATTGATCCACCCGATACCCTAAGTGCCGTATGAAACACGTGCAGAACGTCATCAACCCGCACGGGCGGTTGATTACCCGCTAAGGCATGTGAGATCGAATAAGAGCGGCCAAGTCCTGCATCCCGTGTTCTTCGAGATATTTGATAAACACAGGCCACGGTGGTATGTTGCTTCGATACGGTTCTTCGCAAGCCCCTGTGTACATACCGCCTCCTGGACCGCGATAGAGTCCACCGCCAGGACCGACATACAACCCCCCGCCAGGACCGACATACAAGCCCCCGCCTGGGCCAGGATATAATCCCCCTCCGGGGCCTACATACAACCCACCCCCTGGACCGACATACAGGCCGCCCCCAGGCCCTACATACATACCGCCACCCGGCCCGACAGACGCTCCGCCACCTGGTCCTATATACCTGCCCCCGCCCGGTCCAATATATAGCCCCCCGCCCGGTCCAGTGTGCTGATCTCGTGGCCAAGTGTTTTCAGGCATTTAGTTCCGCTCCATTTGAATACGTCCAACACCAATCAGATTGCCACATAAGGGACCCCTTCCGTTTCAAGCACCACAGAGGATACTCGCCAAACACTGCCAATCCTATGCAGGCAAGGAGCTTTGTCAAGAAGTCTCCTGCTGTTTCAAACCCGATTTCTGCTACCTACCAGTCGCAGATTTTTCACTTTGGCCAATTTTTCCCTTGCGCTCTCAGCTTACTTATGTTATACTGGATTTATGGAGTCTTTAAGCTGACAAATTGTTCATCTGACACCCGAAGCTCTTGATGTGTACGGTTCGCGTGTTATTCATCCGTCCACTATACCGGCGGGAGGCATGGAAATCAAACGCTGACAGCGCGCCCTGCGAAGCCCGGCTCAGAGCGCTCGGTTCAATTGCCGCTGGAGGTCCTTGAGGCGGTTCACCTCGTCAAAACCGAGACGAAAGATGGGGAAGGCGGTCTTGTTGTGCATCAGAGGCTCATCCAGGTCCACCCACCGGCGGCAGGCCTCCCCGTCCGGCGTCCCGGGGATCGGCGAAAAATCCGCCAGCATGCCGCGGATGCCCAGGCTATGGACGAAGCGCATCGATTCCTCCAACTCCTGAAGATCGCTGTTCGGATGGCCCACGATCTGGTACGCGGTAATCGCGCTTGGATTGGCGCCGGCCGCCACCAGGTGGCGAACCGCCTGCGCCAACTCGTCGGAATGCACTTTGCCGCCGGTGCCCTGCTGCCACTGCGGCGAGTGGCTCTCAAAGCCCAGATAGAACGTCTGGAAGCCGGCCCGGACCATCAGCCTTGCAAGGTCCGCCTGGATGAACCGCGCGTTCAATGCATTCGGGGTATGGAAATGAACGAGAATGCGCCGGCGCACCACCTCCTCCAGAAAAGGCGTCAGGATCGCACCTGCATCGAACAGCAACGCATCGTCATAGAACGCCACGTCGCGGACGCCGAGCGACACCAACAGCTCCAGTTCGGCGAGCGACCGTTCCAAAGACCGGGGCCGAAATCTCCTGTAGACCCTCGGGACCGAGCAGTACGTGCAGTGAAACGGGCATCCATCGCTGAGCTTCAGGGCGCCGACGGCCGGACGGTCGTACATCTCCCAGAGGCCCACCTGCCCCGCATCCGGCTCGGCCTCAAGAAAGCGCCACAAAGGATCGAGATCGGTGCCCACGACACAGAGATCGGCGCCGAGGCCTTCGGCGTGGGCGGAACAGATCGTAACGTAGTTGCCACCCAGCACGATCCTGGCGCCGGGACAGGCCTGTCGGACATCCTCGGTGACCTCCCGGACGCCGGGATACCAGTAGCTCATCATCGTCTGAATCAGCACGAAGTCGAAACCGCCGCACCCCCTGAGGAACTCCCGGAAACAGTCACGCGGCACGCCAAACCGCTGGAAGTAACGCGGGATCGCTTCGAGACAGGCGGGCTTGGCAACACGCTCCAAGCGGAACCGGCCGCGCCCCCAGCGGTCCGAATCTGACCGGCCCGTCTGCCCAAGCGAAGGATGCCGCCGGTCCAGGTAGTCGAACAGCACGAAATCGGCCTTGTCCCGCAGTTGGCCGGCTACGCAGAGCAGACCATAGGGCTTCAGCCAGAAATCGTAGGCCGCAAAGTCGTAAATGGGTGGATTGACTAAAAGAATCCGTGGACGTGCCATCCTGACGGCTTGCTCGAATAAACACCAGATCTTGGCGCCCTGACGTCGAATCATTCCCGGCAGCACCTGTCGATCGCTCCGACGCCTTCCTGGGGCGCCGCCTCAGGCGCCAGCATAGGCTGGGGGACGGTCGCCCGTCAAGTGTCACGGTTCTCGCGTCGCCGTGGCAAGTCGCCCATAATCGTTGACCGAGCCTCTCTTTTTTGATAAGATGGGGATAATACGAAACATCGTCCAGCAGAATTGGGGCCGATAATACAGGCAACAGTACACAACCGATTTCAGCGAGAGAAGGCACAATGAGGGTGCGGCGGAGAGTATTTGCACTGAGCGTGGGCGCGGTCCTTCTCTTGACCAGCGCGGTCCGGGCCATATGTCCGCCCGGCGATCTCAGTGGAGACTGCCGGGTCGACGCGGTGGACTTGGCGATTATGGGTGATGCGTGGCTTGCTCCGCCCGACAGCCCGGCCGACCTGGACGGGGATGACAAGGTCGATCTGCACGATTTCGGCCTCGTCGCCACCGACTGGCGAGCCCGAGGCATTCCCTTGTTCATCAACGAATTCCTCGCCTCCAATACAAGGACCAACGAAGATCCCCAGGGTGAAAATGACGACTGGGTGGAGATCCACAATGCAGGCGACGAGCCCATCGATATCGGGGGCATGTTCCTGACTGACGATCTCTCCATACCCCGAAAGTGGGAAATCCCGACCGACCAGCCGCAACTGACCACCGTTCCAGCCAAGGGCTATCTCCTGATCTGGGCCGACGGCGATGTTGCCGATGCTGGCCTGCATGCACCGTTCGGCCTCAGTTCGGACGGAGACGAGATCGCCCTGCTCGACCGGGACGGTGAGACAGTCATCGACCATATTGCCTTCGACGCGCAGCAGGCGGACATCTCGTTCGGCCGACTGCCCGATGGCGGCAGCGCCTGGCAGCCGTTCGCCGAGCCGACGCCCGGAGCCGAGAACAAGGCGATCTACGAGGGATTTGTCGCCAGGCCCAATATCAGCCACGAGGCAGGATTCTACGACAGCGAAATCCTGGTGACGCTGAGCACGGAGACCGAAGACGCGGCTCTCTACTACACGACCGACGGCAGCGAGCCGTATACCCTGGGAGGCCGATTCCCCAGTGGTCGCGTGTATTCCAGCCCCCTTCGCATTGCACAGACCACCTGCCTGCGCGTCCGAGCCATCAAGTCCGGCTGGAAACCCTCGCCCGTTGCGACACGGACGTATCTGTTCTTATCCGACGTGGTCAAGCAGACAGGCAGCATCGTTCAGCTCGGCTCCGGCTGGCCCGCCACCGGCAGCGTCAGCGGGCAGTCCATCGACTATGGCATGGACCCTGAGGTCGTCAACGATCCGCGGTACGCAGACCTCATGGACGACGCCCTGCAGGCTATCCCCTCGATTTCGCTCGTGACCGATCTGGCCAACCTCTTCGACCCCGCCACCGGCATCTACGTCCACGCCAGCGGCGCGGGACGCACGTGGGAAAGACCCGTCTCGGTCGAGCTGCTGAATCCGGATGGAACGCAAGGCTTTCAGATCGACGCGGGCCTCCGCATTCGAGGCGGCTTCAGCCGCAGCGGCAGCAACCCCAAGCACGCGTTTCGACTCTTGTTCCGGCCGGAGTACGGTGGGGCGCTGGAGTATCCGCTTTTCGGCGACGAAGGAACCGACCGGTTCGAAAACGTGGACCTGCGAACCAGCCAGAACTACTCCTGGAGCTTCCAGGGAGACAGCCAGAACACCATGGTCCGCGAGGTCTTCTCCCGCGACCTCCAGGGTCAGATGGGACACGCTTACACCCGAAGCCGTTACTATCACCTCTACATCAACGGACAGTACTGGGGACTCTACCAGACCCAGGAGCGATCCGAAGCATCGTACGCCGAATCGTATTTCGGCGGCGATAAGGACGACTACGACGTGGTGAAGGCCGACACCAGCATCGGCCGGGCCATGATGGCCACGGACGGCGACATGGAGGCCTATCGGCGTCTGTACGACGCGGCGACAGCGGGTTTCAGCGACCATGCGCGGTACTGCCGCGCTCAGGGGCTCAACCCTGATGGAACCCCAAACCCGGACTACGAACGTTTGCTCGACGCAGACAATCTGATCGACTTCATGATCATTGATTACTACACAGGCGACCGGGACGGCCCGGGTTCGCGGTTCGGCAATATCCCGAACAACACCTATGCCATCTTCCACCGGGCCCGTCCGGACGGATGGAAGTGGTTCCAGCACGACAGCGAGCACACGCTGGGCGTCAGCAGCAGCGAGACCAACATGGTCACGCCGTTCACGATGGCCGGGGCCCAGTGGCGATACTTCAACCCGCAGTGGCTGCACGAACAGCTCGCCTCATCCAATGCCAACTATCGAATGCGATTCGCCGACCATGTTTATCGCCACTTCTTCAATGGCGGCCTGTTGACGCCGGAGGCGTCGAGCACGCGAATTCTACGCCGCGCCGAGCAGATCGAAATGGCGATCATCGCCGAGTCGGCGCGATGGGGTGATGCCAAACGGTCCCGCCCCTTCACGAAACAGGACTGGCAAAACGAGGTCAATCGAATCGTGAACAACTATCTGCCGGGTCGCACGCAGGTCGTCCTCAACCAGTTCAAGTCTGTTGGATGGTATCCGAATGTCGATCCGCCCACGTTCAGTCAGCACGGCGGGTATGTCGCCGGCGGATTCGAACTTCGAATGTCCGGACCGGGCGCCACCTTCTACTACACGCTGGACGGCTCCGACCCGCGTCTCATAACGGCCGGCGGCGCAAGTGCTGTCTCGCCCAGCGCGCGGCAATACACAGGTCATGTCGCACTGATGGAGAGCACCCAGATCAAGGTCCGCACACTCAGCGGCAATCAATGGAGCGCCCTGAACGAAGCGGTCTTTGCCGTGGGCCCGGTGGCCGAGAGCCTGCGGATCAGCGAGATCATGTATCACCCGGCCGAGACGGGCCTTCCCGACGACCCCAACACCGAGTATATTGAACTGACCAACATCGGTGCCGAGAGCATCAACCTCAGGTTGGCCAAGTTCACCAACGGCGTCGACTTCACGTTCCCCAGCGTCGAACTGACGCCGGGCGAATATGTCGTCGTGGTCAAAGACGTAGCGGCCTTCGAGGGCAAGTACGGGCGGGGTCTGCCCGTGGTGGGATCGTACAGCGGCAGCCTCGACAACGCAGGCGAACGGGTAGAACTCCAGGACGCCGCCGGACAGGTCATTTGCAGCTTCCGGTATCGAGACGGCTGGTATGAGAGCACCGACGGCGCGGGCTTCTCGCTAACCGTCAGGAACCCTGTCACAGCCGAGCCGAACAACCTCGGCGACAAAGAACTCTGGCGGCCGAGCAATGGCCTGGGCGGCTCGCCGGGCTACAGCGACACCGACATGGCAACCATCTCGTACGAAGCAGAACGAGCACACGGCCCATGTCATCTTGGCGGGTGCGGCACCCCCGCCGACAAGACGCAGACAGAGGGATAGGCAAGGTCAAGGGAATAATGGCACGAACGAGTTTCACAGTTGTTGTTCTGATATTCGGCGTCTGCGGATTCGCCCCCGCGCAGTGCCCGAGCGGAGATCTGAACGGAGACTGCCGGGTGGACTGGCTGGACCTCGGGCTTCTCGCGGCGCAGTGGCTGAGCGAGCCCAATGGCATCGACGATCTGCACGGTGACGCCCTCGTGGGTATGACGGACCTGGGCGTACTGGCGAACCACTGGCGTCAGACGGGATGCCCCATCGTCATCAACGAGCTGCTGGCCCACTCCCACGACGTGGCGCCGGATTGGATCGAGTTGCACAACGTCAGCTCGATCCCCGTCGACATCGGCGGATGGTTTCTCAGCGACAGCAGGAACGATCTCTGCGAGTACCGCATCGCCGAGGGAACGATCGTCGAACCCAACGGCTATGTCCTCTTCCATGAGAACGAGCACTTCGGCAATCCCCTGGACCCCGGCGCGCTGTCGCCCTTCAAGATGAGCGAGAACGGCGAGTCGCTGTACCTGTACTCCGACAACGACGAGCGCTTCGGCCAGTGCCTGGTGCAGGCGCGTTTCGGCGCATCGGAGACGGGAGTCTCGTTCGGCCGGCATCTCAAGAGCACGGGGACCTCCGGCTTCGTCATGATGAGCGTGCCCACGCCCGGACAGGCCAATGCCTATCCGCTGGTGGGTCCCGTGGTGATCAACGAGATCATGTACCGCCCCGCCGGAGACGGAGACGCCGAGTACGTCGAGCTACTGAACATCAGTCACGATCCCGTCACATTTTTCGACTTCAATACTCTGCTGCCCTGGCGGTTCCGTGACAACAGTGGCATCGAGTTCGCCTTTCCGTCGGACCTTCCGGTGACACTTCAGGCAGGCGAGCACCTGCTGCTGGTTCGCAACGAGGCGCTGGTCCGCCGGTCCTTCCACGTTCCGACCAACGTACAGATCCTGCAATGGGGCTCCGGCAGGCTGGCCAACAGCGGTGAGACGATCCAACTGCTCAAGCCCGGTGACGTGGACGAAGCCGGCACGCGGTACTGGATCGAGGTCGAGTCCATCACCTACAGCGACGGATCGCACCCGGAGGCGTTCGACGACGGGATCGACCGCTGGCCCCCCGGGGCGGACGGCCAGGGACTGTCACTGAACCGCCTCTTTCCGTTCCGCTACGGCGACGATCCAAACAACTGGCATGCGACCATCGTCACCCCGGGGTCGGCAAACGATTAGACTCTCAGAACGGCTGTCCTCTCCGCGCGTCGGTCAACAAGCTGCCTGGGACGGGGAACTCAGAGACGAAGGCGGCGACAGGGAAACGATCTCGACCGCTTGTTCATCACGATCGGGCAGAACCGCCGATGTCTCGCCGGTCCCAATTCGTTCTTCCTTTGGACGGGACTTCCAGCGGCGGTGCAGCCACCAGTATTGCGTCGGGTCCTCTCGCACGAATGCCTCGATCGCCCTGGTGTACTCGGCGGTAATCCACTTGAGCGGATCATCCTTGTCCGCCCACTCCTGCGGGAAGATGATCCGGGTTACCCCTATCTCGAAGAAGAACCGGTTGCCGACACGACGGCTGTAACCGACCACGATCGGCAGGTTGTAGGTCAGAGCGACCAGACCGATGCTCTTGTACGTGCTCGCTTTGCGCCCGAAGAAGTCGACGAAGACACCCTTCTTGCCGGCGTCCTGATCGGCGATGAACCCGAGCGTGCTGCCGCGGGCGACAATCTGCGGCATTAACTCGGCGGCCCCCTTCTTGTCGATGATCTTCTGACCGCGACGCTCCCGAACGCCGTAGAGAAACCGGTTCAGGTACTTGTTGTCGAGCGGCCGGGCGATGCTGTAGAGGTTGAAGCCGAACAGGCCCATCAGATAGCCGGTAATCTCAAAGTTGCTGTAGTGCCCGGTGACCATGAGCAGCCCTTTGCGCTCCTGCATGAGCCACTTGGCGTGCTCGGCGTTCTTGTATCGCGAATACTCCCGCCAGTTGTATTTCTTCACCAGCCGCGGGGTGAACAGCACGTCGATCGTCAGCATGACGATCTGCTCGAAGCTGCGCCGGCCTGTCTGCCAGATCCACTCTTCGGACTGGCTCGGGAAGCTGGCGCGGAGGTTCTCCAGCGCACGCTGGCGGCCTCGGTGGTAGTGCTTCCAGAGAAGGCGCCCGAGGAAGCAGGCAAACCGGAGATTGGTCTCGACATCGAAGAGGTACAGGAAGACGACCAGAATCCGGACGGCCACATAGAGCAGCCAGTCCAGCACTGGATGAGGTTTCTTCTTCGGTCGTTTCTTGGTCAGACGCCCATCAGTCATCAGGCCCATTTTACGCCGGAAACGGCCGATGTCAAGAAATGCCTCCCGTGAGGCATCCGCGCACCCCGGAACGACCCTCCTGCGGCCGGCGGCGTGCTCATTGCCCGTAGGCGGTATTGCGGGGCGCCAACGAAGCCTCCGCCGTGCCGCCGTATGCGCCCATGTTAATCCGCCCGTTCACGGCCCGTTCGCTCCGCGGATCGCCGACCTCGCAGGACGCCTCCTGCCCCAGCGGCGTGGACGGGTCGCCCGCGTCGATGCACGGACTGGTCTGGTCGCCCCACGTCCACGAACCCTGGAGAGTATCCCAGAACCAGCCTTCACTGCCGAGGTGGTAATCGCCCGGCGTCCAGACCGCATCAAGCCCTGACGACTCGGACCACTGGCCGCGGGCGACGAACAGCGGATCGGCATCGATATTCCCCTCGCCGGGCCAACCGCCCTGGATGTCGCAATACGTGACCGTTGCCTGCTGGCGAGAGTCCAGGTTCACACCGTCGTCATTGTTGAAGTAGACAATGCAGTTGGTCAGGACCGGCGCCACGCAGGACACGCCAAGGCCGAAATTGTCGGCAATCGTGCAGTTCACCAGGTTTGGATACCCGCCCAGGACGCCGCCTTCACGGTTGCCGGTGATCAGGCAATTCGTGAAGGTGCCGTAGTTGCGCTGGATGCGCCGCCCGCTGACGTCGGCCCACATCTCCATGCCGATGCGGTTGGCCGAGATATCGCAACCGGTCACCGCCGGCTCGGCGCCGCCCCAGACCTTGATGCCGGCGGCGCAGTTGTCCACGACGTCGCAGTGGCTTATTGTCGGCTTCGACCCGTTACAGACGATCCCGAAGGTGCCGCCGGCAACCGTGAATCCCGTGAACAGGCTCTCGGCGGTCTCCCCGTCGGCGAACGTAACCAGCGGACCCGCACCGGCAATGACAGTAGCCGCCCGGACAGCCGGGTCCTCGGGATCCGACGAGGTGATCGTCACCTTCCTGCCGGCGAAGCGTATCTTCTCATCGTACACCCCCGGCTGGAGGAGAATCACGTCGCCGTCCTGGGCCCTGGCGATCGCATGCTGGATATAGTCGTGGTGACTGCCCGAGGTGGCATTCTCGATGGGACCGTTCATCAGCGAATAGCCGAAATCCAGGCGAATCCCTGTGATCTGGTAGTTGTACACCCACGTGATCGTCGAGCCACTGACTTCGGGGCCGCCTCCGTAGGGGTAGTCGGGCAGATAGAAGTCGACGATGCCGTATTCTCTCGTAACGCAGCACATTCGGATGTTGCCACTCCAGGCGTCTCCCACGGAATAAACGATCGTGGGACCGTCGATGTCCGCCTGCAACTGCCAGCCGCCCTCGACCGCGACCTCGAACTCACGAACTTGGTTCGGGTCCGAGATGTCGGCGCCGTAGATGTCGCCGATGTCGTTGCGCTCGTCGGTCCATACAACCAAGTTTCCCGAGACCGCTGGATCGTACTGCCGCTCGGCCGCCGTGCAGATCGGGAAAGTCCGGATACCGCTCAGGTCGGAGATGTCGGCACCGTAGATGTCGCCGTTGGCTTCCCAGACGACGATATCACCACAGATGTCGACGAATCCCTCGTGGGCCTCGGTGTAGTTGTCGAAAGGATACGGCACGCCCTGTCCGACCTCCTCGGCAATGGTGAAGTAGACCGGATGGGCAAGATCCGTTACGTCCGCCCCACAGATGTCGTACGTCGACTCCAGATATCGCGTCTCATTCGAGGTGTCTACGTTGCGATGCCTGAGCCAGACCACCTTGTTTCCCGACACGGCCGGATAGCCGTAGGACTCGGTTTGCGTGGCCCGCCGCAGCGCAACGCTCTCGCCGGTGACCATATCGGCAAGGTAGACGCTCGTACAGATCGGGTCGTAGTAGGAACCGGAGCCACTGGCCCAGACGACAAGGCTTCCGTCGATCTTGGGCTTGGTGTTCACCGTTCCCGTGTCGAACGTCCGGAACACGCCGGTCTGGGCATCCGCACAGAAAACCTGCCAACTGGAAGGATCATAGTCCTCAAATCCGACATACGCTACGCTGGTGCCGGAGACAGCAGGATAGAAGAAGTAGCCGTCCGCATCCTGCGTGACCGCGAATGGTTCTGCACTCCGCGTGAACGGCGCTGCCTCAATCTTGACCACGTCCGGTTCGCTGTCGACGAAGCCGTCGTCGACGGTCAACTCGAACGCATAGATGCCGGCCTGTTCGCACAGGAAATAGGGCGTTGCGGAATCCGGCTCCAGCAGTTCGACCGGCGGACCCTCGAGCTGCTTCCACGTGTAGATCAGCTCATCCGGCGGATCGGCATCGGCGGACTTGGAACCATCGAGCATGGCTCCTCCCGGGGCTTCCCACAAGCTGTTCGAGCCCGCGTCGGCCACCGGACGCTCGTTGCCCACCACGACGAGCACCGTGTCCGGGGCGCTGGTATACTGCCCATCGGCAACCACCAGGTCGAACCTATACCAGCCCTCGGCCGGCGGCGTGAAGACCGGTCGGCCTGCCGCCGCATCGTCGAGTTCCACCTCCGCCCCCAGCGTCTGAGTCCACTGGAAGCTCGTCGGGCCGGCAGGATCGGAGAAGTAGCTGCCTGTCCCATCCAGGGTGACGGGCTCGGGAGTCAGGATATGATGATCGTCGCCGGCGTAGGCCAAAGGCTTGACGTAGCCGACGTGCTCATCGGCCCCGATATCCACACGCAGCGCGTAAACCCGAGGCTCGCCATCGATGTCCGTCTCGCCCGGACGCGGGACGAAATTCGGGTCTCCGGCACTGACACAGGGAGAGCTGGGGTCCAGATGATATCGCTTGCTCCAGGAGGTCAGGAAGACGGGGTCCTGGCTGAGATTGCCGTGGCGTCCGGTCCAGTCGGCCTCTTGCCCAATGATGTCCTCGTACGTGCGAGGGTCTTGCGTGACATAGTTGCTCGGCGTGTTGCCCCATACGTTGTTGAACCGAATCGCATCGCGGCTGGCACGAATCCAGTACAGCCCCCCTCCGCTCTTGGCGTTGCAGATGAGGTTGTTCGCTACCGTCAGAAGCGCGTAGTCATACTGGAACGACGCGACCACGTTGCCGCCGCGACCGGATTCGGGTTCCAGATCGGCATTGTTGCCCACGATCGTGTTGTTCACGAGTGAGCCGGCGTAGATGTAGACGCCCCCGCCGTAAGCCGAGGTATTGTTATAGATGAGGTTGTTGGTGACCGTCGCATATCCGCCGGCATAGACTCCACCACCGCTCTCGGCCGAGTTGTTGTAGATCACGTTGTGGCTGATGATGGCCGAGCCCGAGCAGTAAATCCCGCCCCCGTCGGACCACTCGTATCTGTATGTGATATACCGTCCACCGTCCACTTGCACTTCCACCTGCTCTCGGGAGTAGGGTGCGACATTGTTCGTGATCACGTTGCGCGTGATGGTCGGTGAAGCCCCGCCCCTGCACATGATGCCGGCGCCGCACGTAGAACTATAGTAGTCATAGGAGTATATCAGTGTGCCGGTTCCGCCGGTGATCGTGAAGCCCGTCAGGACGGCCGCGTTGGTCTCGCGGTTCTCAAAGGTCACGACGCTTCCTTCTCCGTCCCCGTTGAGAATCGTGTACCCGACAATCCTCGAATCGTTCGGGTCCGTGCTGGTCACGACGATGTTCCTGCCGTTGAAGTTGATCCTCTCGAAATAGAGGCCGGGGGCGACGATCACGGTGTCGCCGTCGGTGCTGGCATCGATCGCCTGCTGGATCGATGAATACTCGCTGGGCACGTTGCGAATCGTGGCAACGGCCGGACAACTTGCCAGGGCAACTACGACAAGACTTACGGAAATCAAACGTCTCATGGCTTGACCTTTCCCTCGCTCAATAAATCGCACTATCTCACAAGGCCGACCGGAAGGTGTATCAGCCTCCGCTCAATGACGCTGATATTCTAACCCAAACGCCCCTGCACTGCAACTCGATTCGTGTCAAACTGCCCATAAACAGACCTCCAGCCTGCTCTTCTCCTTATCTTCGACGTTTCTGGGCCTCTTCTTGTTACAGGTTTTCTATGTTTTTCCGCGCCGTCGCCCCGATCAGCAACTTGGATGTCCGGAACGCCGCCACCCGCCGGATTCCAGTTGAAAACGAGCCTCAGGTGGGCATAATGGGGTCTCGATCGCTCGGCCACAGCATGAAATTCGAGGACAAGATCATGGCATGGCACCTACGACAGATTGCACCTTCGATACTTCTGGGCCTCCTTCTGCTGTCTGTGAGCTGCTCTCCTGACGCATCCCGGCCACGCGACAGCGGCAAGAACCAGCCGCTCCCCGGTCCCAGCCTCGGTGTCGTCACCGAATCGGCCCGGAGCATCCCAATCGTCTATGACGTCGACGTCGTCGTGGTCGGCGGCAGCTCGGCAGGCGTTGTGGCGGCAGCAGCGGCCGCTCGAAACGGCGCCAGGGTCTTCCTCGCAGCGCCGAGGCCCTATCTGGGGGAGGACCTGTGCGGAACGTACCGGCTCTGGCTGGAGCCGGGCGAGGAGCCCCGCTCCGACATGGCCAAGGCCCTCTTCGCGGAGCCTCCGTCCGCCAGGCAGATGCAGAACGCGGTTCCCTTCACCTACGAGGCAGATGTGCCCTCCTCCGCCCGCCACCCGGACACCACCCCCGCTTCAGTCCTGAACGACGGGAAATGGCACAGCGCTTCCTCACAGAGCGTCCAATACGACGGCAACGTGGAGATTACCGCCGACGTGGGCAGCGAGCAGCGTCTGCGGCGGGTTCGGATCATGGCCTATCAGCGCAACGGGGACTTCAAGGTCGACACCGTCACCATCGAGGTCAGCCGGGACGCGAAGGGCTGGAACCGAGCCGCGATGATCAAGAACGGCAAGCTCGGACAGGGTTCGTTCGAGGAATCACCTGTCGAGCTGTCCGCAGGACTGGACAGCACCGCCCGATACGTCAGGATTCGAGTAAAGAAGTCACAGGCGGCCGGACGAATCCTCCTCGGCGAGATCGTGATCGAGAAGCCGCCGGGACCGAACTCTTCCCCGCATGACCGGGTCCCGCCGTCTCCCATGCAAGTCAAGCGTGTTCTCGACGACACCCTGCTCAACGCAGGCGTTGAGTTTCTCTATGGCTGCTATGCTACCGATATACTCCGAGACGAGAGCGGCAGGCTGGCGGGAATCGTGATGGCCAATCGCTCGGGCCGGCAAGCGGTGAAAGCAAAGGTCGTCATCGACGCCACGGAGAGGGCCCTGGTTGCGCGAATGGCGGGCGCCGAGTTTGATCCCTATGCGATGGGCTGGCACAGCTTCAGACGCACCGTGATCGGCGGTGAGCTCCGACAGGGTGAGCACATGGAAGGGCGACGATTGCCCACACCGGTCCACGCGTCCGATGGACGGACCTACGAGGCCATCGAATACACCCTCCAGATCCCCATGGAAGACGGCTCGTTCGCATCCTTTGCCAAGGCTGAACAGATCGCCCGGGACAAGACCTGGAGCCCCAAACAGGTGGATTCCTCGGAGACTCTGTTCCAGGTGCCGCCCGACCGCATGAAGGGCAAGTCTCGGGAGTGTTGCACGTGGCCCGGAGCGGCCGGCGTGAATCTCGACGTCTTCCGTCCCGAACGGATCGAACGGCTGTTCGTGCTTGGAGGATGTGTGGACGTGGCAAGATCGGCTGCCGAGAAGCTCCTGCGCCCCCTTGAACTGATTGTGGTGGGAGAGCGCATCGGTGCGGCAGCCGCCAGTGAGGCTCTCTCGCTGCCAACGAGCAAGAAGGTAGTCGCAAGCGGCCTTCGAGCAGCGCCGCTGGTTGGAGGTGATATCCGTGAGGACACCGCCTGGATGCGGCAGGACTGGCAGCATGGCGGCATGGCGCGAGCTGCCGAACGTGCGATCCCGATCATGGGAACCTACGACGTGGTCGTTGTCGGGGGCGGCACAGGGGGTGCGCCGGCCGGGATCGCCACCGCACGGCAGGGCGCCCGGACGCTGGTCGTCGAATACCTGCATGGCCTCGGAGGCATTGGGACACTCGGCCTGATCGGCAAGTACTACTACGGCTACCGCGAGGGCTTCACCAAGGAGATCGATCTGGGCCTGGCCGAGCTGGGCGGCGCATCCGAAGGGACCAGCGGTCAGGGCGGCGCCTGGGACAGCCAACTGAAGATCGAATGGTACCGCCGGGAATTGAGAAAGGCCGGCGCCGACATATGGTACGGCGCGTTTGGATGCGGCGCGTTCGTCGAAGGCAATCAGGTCAAAGGCGTCGTTGTTGCCACGCCGCAAGGCCGAGGCGTGGTTCTGGCGAAGGTAGTCATCGACGCGACCGGTAGCGCGACCATCGCCGCTGCCGCCGGAGCCGACTGTATCTACACGAATGCCGAGCACATCGCGGTACAGGGGACGGGGCTGCCGCCCTGGGAGCCGGGCGCCCGATACACCAACACCGACTTCACGTTCATCGATGACCTCGACGCGGTCGATGCATGGCGGTCGTTCCTCACCGCCCGCAAGAAATTCGACGATGCGTATGACCTGGCACAGATCGTCGACAGCCGCGAACGCAGGCAGATCGTCGGCGATTTCTTCCTCTCGCCTTCGGACGCCTATCTGGGCCGGACCTTCCCCGACACCATCGTCCGGGCCAATAGCAATTTCGACTCGCACGGCTTCACCATTCATCCGATGTTCCTGCTCAAGCCGCCGGACCGCGAGGCAATCCCCTGCTACGTCCCCTACCGCTGTCTGCTGCCCAAAGGCCTCGAAGGCATCCTCGTAACGGGGCTGGCGGTCAGCGCTCATCGTGACGTCATGCCGGTGATCCGTATGCAGCCGGACATTCAGAACCAGGGCTATGCGGCGGGCGTCGCCGCGGCCATGGCGGTCCAGGCGAACCGGAAGCTGCGCGACATCGACATCCGCACACTCCAGCGGCATCTCGTCGAGAAAGGGAACCTGCCCGCCGACGTGCTTGCCCACGAAGACTCGTTCCCGCTGCCCAAAGAGCAGATCGAGCGCGCCGTCGCGTCCTTGGCAAACGATTTCGAGGGCATCGAGATCGTCTACGCCCAGCCGGAGGCGGCTTTGCCCCTCCTGCGTCAGGCGTACACCAGCGCAACCAGCGAGGAAGACAAGCTCACCTACGCCCACATCCTCGGTATCATGGGCGATGACGCAGGCGCCGCGACGCTCGCGGAAGCGGTGAGGCAACGGGAGTGGGACGAAGGCTGGAAGTACACGGGCATGGGACAATATGGTCTGAGCATGAGCCCGGTGGACAGCCTGATCGTCACCCTGGGCCGGACGGGACGCAAAGAGGCCCTCGATCCCATCATCGAGAAGATCGCCCAACTCGGTCCCGAACACGCGATGTCCCATCACCGGGCCGTGGCCATGGCGATGGAGGCCCAGCGGGATCGTTCCGCCGCGAAGCCGCTCGCCGACCTGCTCCGCAAACCTGGCATGACGGGACATGCCTATACAGACATTAAGAAAGTCATGACGAGCATACCACCGAGTCCGGTCGATAACTCCACACGAGAGGTTTCGCTGCGGGAACTGATCCTGGCAAGAGCTTTGTATCGTTGCGGCGACGACGACGGCCTTGGCGAAAGCATCCTGAGAGAGTATGCTCGCGATCTGCGCGGCCACTATGCGCGTCACGCGACGGCCATTTTGAAGGAGAAACCAGGGCGCCGCACCTGAGGCGGCTGCGGTGCCCCCGGACAACAGGAACAAAGGCGATCATAGACCGTTGGAACCTTAAGGAGGTAAGAAATGGCAGGACAATACCGATTCTCGTTTGGGCCATGGAACATTCATGAGGGGGGCGATCCGTTCGGCCCGACGGTCCGGACCACCATCAAGTTCGCCAAGAAGCTCAAGCTCTTCAAGAAGCTCGGCTTCGAGGGCGTGCAGTTTCACGATGACGACGCTGTGCCCGACATGAACGAACTGGGCCCCAAGGAAATCGTCGCCAAGGCCAAAGAGGTGCAAAAGACCCTGGCCGATGAAGGCCTCGTCGCAGAATTCGTCGCGCCCCGCCTGTGGGAAGACCCGCGCACGATCGACGGCGGCTACACCTCGAACGACCCCGAATGCCGCAAGTACGCCCGCGACCGCAGCCGTCGCGCCATCGATATCGCGGCGGCCCTCGAGACCGACCTGATCGTGCTGTGGCTGGCCCGAGAAGGCACCTATATGCGCGAGGCCAAGGACAGTAAAGTGGCGGTCGACCGCCTCGTCGAGGCGATCGACGACATGCTCGCGTACAACAAGAGCATCAAGATCGCCATCGAGCCCAAGCCCAATGAGCCGATGGACCAGGCCTACATCCCGACCACGGGCCACGCGATGGCTCTGGGGTACCTGACGAAGGACGCCAGACGCGTCGGCGTGAACATCGAAACCGCCCACGCCATCCTGGCGGGCCTCGACCCGTCGGACGAGATGGGCTTCGCGCTGGCATACGACAAGCTCTATACGGTTCACCTGAACGACCAGAACGGCCTGAAATTCGACGAGGACAAAAGCTTTGGGTCGGTCAACCTGCGCCGGGCCTTCAACCAGGTTCGCATCCTCGACAAGTACAACTACGGCAAGAAAGGTGAGTTCGTCGGCCTCGACGTCAAGGCGGTGCGGACGCAGAAGCAGGATGTCGCAACCAAGCACCTCAGCAACAGCCGGACGATCTTCCTGCAACTGGTCGAGCTGGTGCGAAGTCTCGATGAAAGCCGCGTCGAGCAACTGATCGCCGAGCGTGACTACGAGGAACTGGACCTGCTGATCATCAACCACCTGATGGGCAAGTGAACCGCCCGAAACCCCGACAAGAGGAATCATGAGCAACGATAAAGTTGTCCTGAGTCTCGGCGCCCATCCGGACGATGCCGAGTTCATGTGCGCCGGGACCCTGGCCCTGCTCCGCGAGCGAGGCTGGGAAGTCCACATCGCAACGTTCACGCCGGGCGATTGCGGCACCGTCGAGTACAGCCGGGAAGAGATCAGCCGGATTCGCAAGAGCGAGGCCGCCAAGGCGGTCAGCCTCCTCGGCGGACATTACCACTGCCTCGAATGCGACGATGCCTTCATCATGTACGACCGCCCCACGCTGCTCAAGGCGATTGCGCTGGTGCGGAAGGTCCGGCCGAAGATCGTCTTTACGCTGAGCCCGTCAGACTATATGGTCGACCACGAGATGTCCAGCAGGCTGACCCAGTCGGCGTGCTTCTGCTGCGGCATCGTCAACATCGAAACGCCCGGCGCCAAGCCATTCGAACCGATCCCTCACCTGTACTACACCGACGCAGTGGAGGGCAAGGACAAGCTCGGCGCCGAGATCGCGCCCGGCTTCATCGTGGACACCAGCAGCGTCATCGACATCAAGACGAAGATGCTCGTTTGCCACGAGAGCCAGCGCAACTGGCTACTGGCTCATCACGGCATCGATGAATACACCGACCAGATGAAGAAGCTCGGTCGCAAACGCGGGGCCGGGATCGACGCCGAATTCGGCGAAGGATTCCGCCAGCACCTGGGGCATGCCTACCCTCAGGACAATCTGCTCAAGGCCGAGTTGGGCAATCTGGTCCACATGAGATAGGGGAACGATCATGGGCAGAAAACAGAGTCTCCTGGCCCCGGACTGGTGGGACTACACCACGCTTGATGACGCGATTCTCAACGACGCGGCCCGGCTCACCGCCGAGCACATGGCAGCTCTGAGCCGGGAAGGCTTCCGGGTCGTTTTCTACGACACGCTGGAGGATTTCTACCTGGCCGAAGCCCTTGAGTATGTCACGGCCTGGAAGCACGCGACGCCCGACAGCCCCGTCGGTCTCTGCGGGCCGATCGGACCGACCGAGCAGTTGCCTCTCGTGGCAAGACTGGTCAACGAATTGGAGCTGAAGCTGCGGAATGCCCACTTCTGGGGCATGGACGAGTGGTACATGAACGGTGCGGAAGTGCCCGAGACACACCCGTTGTCATTCGCCAAGGCGGACAAGGAGCTGTGTTTCGATCGGATCCGACCGGAACTGAGAATGCCCGAGGCGAACCTGCACTTTCCCAAGGCCGATACGTCGGCCTACATTCGAAGCTGGGACGGTGTCCGCTGCGCCGTCATGCAGGGCGGCCAGGGCGACATCAAGCACTGGGCGTTCAACGACCCGGTTCGCCGGCAAGGCCCGTACAAAGACCGCCCGCCGACGCCGCGGGAGTACCGCCAACTGACGACGCGCGTCGTGGACCTGCATCCCGTGACGGTGATGCAGAACGCGCGAACCAGCGGCGGCGGTGTCGTGACGAGCGTACCGACCCAGGCGATCACCGTCGGCCCCCTCCAGACATGGCAGGCCGAGAAGGTCTCGATCTGGCAGGCGGGAACGCACGACAATCCGTTCGGCATGCGCCTGACCACGTTGATGATCGCCAAGAAGCTCGCCGACAGCGCTGTGCCCATGTCCCTGCTGGCCGACCACCCCAACGTGCAATTCAATTTCTATCGCCCGGCGATCGGCACGTGCGAAGCGGAAATGCACTGAGGCCAAACCGCGAAAGGAGACACCACTGATGGCTGTGGATGTTCTGATCCTCAACACGGCGGTCGCCGACCTGCGCCGGGCCGACTTCCAGTTCGCGGACCGGCTCGTGGGCAAAGGCGGCCTGGCCAAGTGCAGAACCGAAGACATGCCCGACTATTCTC
Organism: Sedimentisphaerales bacterium; assembly: GCA_040772485.1. GTDB lineage: Bacteria > Planctomycetota > Phycisphaerae > Sedimentisphaerales > Anaerobacaceae > Anaerobaca. Next base: position 340,677 of record JAXGYC010000007.1, read on the forward strand.
AGGAGCAGATCAAGCAGTGGATCGACGAAGGCAGCGCCACCGCGGGCGGGCCGGGCAACACTGCGCCGCTGATCGCTCGGACCGGGCTGAAGGTCGCCGTCGGGGTCAATCTCGGAAAAGGCGATTACGACGGACTCGACGCCCAGGGCCGGTTCTTCTACGACGTTCTGGTCGCCAACGGCGTCGACATGTCCGCCACGCACGTTCACCCGACCCTTCCGACCGGTACGACGTTCATCCACAACCCCAAGGGCGACGACCGTGGCGGCATCGCGTACTTCCCCAACGCCAACAACGATTTCGATTTCGCGATCTTCCGCAAGGCCGTCGAGCGGCTCGAACCGCGGATCGTTTACTACATGTATTCCGGCCTGTCCGACCGGGGCGACGCCAACGGCGGTCGGGACCTGGCACAGTTCATCCACTGGTGCCGGACCCGGGGGGCCCTGACCATCGCCGACAGCCACACCCTGACGGGAAATCCGCATCGGCTCATCGCCGAAGGCAAACCCGTCGCTGAGTATCGGCTCCTGGAGCCGCTCCTGCCGGAGCTCGATGTGTTCTTCACCTCTTCGGACGAGGCCAAGCTGATCCAGAACACGATCGGCACGCCTCGCGACTGGGTCGAATTCGATGAGAGAGAAGACAATACCCACTTTCTGGAGTTTCTCACCGAGCGATTCTGGCGGGATAAGGGACGAACGCGTCTGCTCGGCATCACGGTCAGCAACGGCGCTTACGAGATCCACCGTGGCCCCGATGGTCAAACCGCCGGACCGGTCAAGGTCATCTCGCGATTCCTCAGCGGGGAGGTCATCGACCTTGTCGGCGCCGGCGACTCCTTCCGGGCCGGCTTGATCACCTATCTGGCGAGCAACCTCGATGCGTTTCGCGCCGGCTCATTCGATTTCACACAGGCCGTGCAGGCGGGCAACCTCTTCGCGTCCCTGTTCATCAAGGCCCCGCTCGACGACCGCTACGCCAACATCAAGACCTATGGCAAGATGCTTCGCGTCCTGCAAATCGACAAAGGCTTCGACAGCTTCGAAGCCCTCTGCAAGGCGCTGGATTGACCGGGAGTGAACTCAGATGGCACTGAAAAAGGCTTCGTTCGACTGGCAGGACCGCGTGAGCAATCCCGCACAGGTGGGCGGCATCGAGACCAGCATTCTCGATAACGGGCTGGGCAAGGGCACGCGAATCGCGTGGATCAACACAGGCTCCGGGCTGCGATACAAAGTGGTCATCGATCGGGCGCTGGACATCGTGGACGCCTTCCACAATCAGCACAGCCTCGCCTGGCTCAGCCATGCCGGCGTGACGGCGCCGCGGCCGGACGCCAATCAGGGCATCGAATGGCTGTGGCCTTTTGGCGGCGGCCTGCTGACGACTTGCGGCCTGAGCCACGCCGGAGCGCCCGACGACGACGAATCGGGCCGGCGAGGTCTGCACGGGCGCATCAGCAACATCCCCGCTGAGGTCGAGTCCATCGTACAGCCCGATCTTCGAGCGGGCAGGCTCGAAATGAGCATTACCGCGGTGGTCAAGGAATACCGCGTCTTCGGCCCGACTCTGCAACTGCGCCGGACCATCTCCAGCACGCTGGGCCAGGGCACGATCCGCATCCACGACGTGGTCAGCAACCTGGGCAACACGCCGACGCCGCACATGCTGTTGTACCACTGCAACTATGGCTGGCCTCTGGTCGACGAGGGGACACAGATCGTCTGGAAAGGCGCGTGGCGGTCGCGTGGCCTGGACATGGACAACGCAATCTTCAACGACAAGAACGATTTCCGCGTGTGCCGCAAGCCGCTCGAGGCCCATCGCGGCGGCGGCGAGGCCTGTGGCTTCGTCGATGTCGCAGCCGACAAGAGCGGTCTGTGTACCATTGGCCTGCACAACAAGAGACTGGGGTTGGCGGTAGCGACCCGTTACAGGAAGAAGCACTTCCCCTGCATGGCCAACTGGCAGCACTGGGGGCCGGGCGAGTACGTCACCGGCCTGGAGCCGGGCACCAATTTCCCGATCGGCCAGAGCGCGGCCCGCAGACAGAAGCAACTGATCTACCTCGGCCCCGGAAAAAGCCGGACGTACGACCTGGAAATCAGCGTGCTCACGAAAGACACAGACATCAATGCGTTCCTCAAGACGGCCGGGCAGTGAGATGGCCGATCACACGTTCGTGGGTTTCGGATTCGGGCCGATCCAGAGCGGCCTGTTCGCCAAAGAGGCCTTTCAGAGCGGCCGGTTTACCCGGATCGTCGTCGCCGAAATCGATCCGGCACTGGTTCGGGCCGTTCGGGCCAATGGTGGAACGTACCACGTCAACGTCGCCCGGGCGGACCGCATCGAGACGCAACAGATCGACAACGTCGAGCTGCTCGACCCGACGGACTCCAAGGACAACAGGACGCTTCGTGGTGCGCTGGTCCAGGCGACGGAAATCTGTACCTGCCTGCCCTCGGTGAATTTCTACACCTCGGGCCAAGCCAACAGCGTCGCCGCACTGATCGCCGGCGGCTTGGCCCATCGAGGGGAGACACCCGCCATCGTCTATGCGGCCGAGAACAACAACCACGCCGCCGAGATCCTGCGGGACGCCCTCGCGGAGCGTCTGAGCGTTCCCCCCCCCACGTGTGTGCAATTTCTGAACACGGTGATCGGCAAGATGAGCCGGGTGGTGAACGATCCGGCCGAGATCGCCGCGCTGAATCTCACGCCCATCGCCCCGGGGATCGAACGGGCGTTCCTGGTCGAGGAGTTCAATCGCATCCTCGTCAGCAAGACGACGATCGCAGGCTTTGCGCCGGGCATTCAGGTGTTCGTCGAGAAGGACGATCTGCTGCCCTTCGAGGAGGCCAAGCTCTACGGACACAACGCCATCCACGCGCTGCTCGGCTTCATCGGTGCGCTCAAAGGCTACACAAGAATGACCGACCTGGCCGCCGACAAGCCCCTGATGCACGTTGCGAGGGAGGCCTTTGTCCGCGAATCGGGCGGCGCCCTGATCCGCAAGTACGCGTCGCTCGGCGACGAGCTGTTCACCGAGTCGGGCTACCAGCGATACGCGGACGATCTGCTCCGGCGGATGACCAATCCCTTCCTGGCAGACACCACGGAACGCGCCGCCCGCGACATTCTGCGCAAGCTCGGCGCCACTGACCGGGTCTTCGGGACGATGTCCCTCGCATTGGGATGGGGCGTTCAGCCGGCCAATATGGCTGTAGGCGCTCTGGCGGGTGCCGCGATGCTTCTTGGCGATGTTGCCAAACACGGCGTGCCCGACGAGTTCCACGGAATCGGCTGGCAGAGCCTGGATCGGGCCGGGCTCGCCGATCTGCTGCGGTGGGTGTGGAAGAACGAAGAAGCCCCGTTCCGCGACGAGCTGATCGACAGGACCTGGCAAGCCAGGGACCTGCTCGGCGAACTGGTCCATCCATGAACGCCCAGAAGCGAACCAGCACCGCGTATGTGTATGCGATGGTCGCCGTGCTGTTCTGGGCAACCTCCGCGTCCGCGTTCAAGCTTTCGCAGCGGCATGTCCAGGACCTGCCGCTGTTGTTCCTTGCCTCCGCCACATCGACTGTCATCTTCGGAATCTATCTGACGGCCGCACAGAGGCTGCATCTGCTAAGGACGCTGACCCACAAGGACTTGCTCTGGTCGGCCGGACTGGGCTTCCTGAATCCGTTCCTCTACTACGCCATTCTATTCAAGGCCTATTCCCTGCTGCCCGCCCAGGAGGCGCAGCCGATCAACTTCGTCTGGCCGCTGACGCTGGTGCTGCTCTCGATCCCCCTGCTGGGCCAGCGAATCAAGCCCGCTAGCATCGTGGCGATCCTCATCAGCCTTGCGGGCGTGGTCGTCATCGCCACTCGCCCCGGAAAACCTGCGGACATCCTGGACTTTCGATTCAGCAATGGACTCGGGGTGCTGCTGGCCCTGAGTACCACGGTCGTGTGGGCTCTGTTCTGGATCTACAACACCAGGGATCGCTGCGATGAGGCCGTGCGTCTGTTCCTGAACTTCGCGTTCGCAACCGGATACACGTTCATCGCTGTCTTGCTGACGGACCAAGTCGATGTGCCTGTCTGGCAGGGACTGATCGGAGGCGTCTACATTGGTCTGTTCGAGATGGGGATCACGTTCCTCGCGTGGCTCAAGGCCCTCAAGCTGGCCAGGACCACCGCTCACGTGGTGAACCTGATCTACCTGGTCCCGTTTCTGTCGCTCCTGGTCATCGCGCTGGTGTTGGGCGAGAGGATCCTCCCTGCGACCCTCGTTGGGCTGGTTCTCATCATCGCCGGCATCGTCCTGCAAAAGCGATGGGCATGATTGTCCGGATTCGGCGACCGAGACGCGTCTACACATGTTCCGGCACAGCGAACGGTCTGCGATATAGACGCGTCAGCAGGAGGTCGGCCTGAGGATTTCCTACGAACTTCTCCGTCGGCGGATTGAACGTCAGCATGGGCCCGAGCTGGTACGTGGCCTTTTCGACATCGAGACCTATGGCGCCCTTCACCGTCGTCAGGACCCTGTCCCATGACCGCGTGATTTCCTCATGCTTGTCAAGCACGCTGGGCCTGGTCGTGCCTGCGACTTGCTCACCGAGGCGATAGGAAATGTTGCCCAGATGGCAGCAGGCGCTCGACAGATGCGCTGCTTCGATGTCCGCATTGAGGTCTTCGACCTTTCGGCTGCGCATGGCGCGAATGAAATTCCCGAAATGATCGGTGTCCATCTCGAAGTCGGGAACCTCCAGCTCTTCAGGCGTTTCCGAGCCTTTCGGGTAGAACTTGCCGCCCCGGATCGTTCCGGCCTCCAGGTAGAACTCGTTGCCGACATTGCTTGGATACTTCTTGCCGTCGGCGCCCTCGCGGTCCACCAGACCGATCACCTCAAACACCAGCAGCGGCCCGCCGAAGTCCATAATCGTCAACTGGCAGTTGGGCGTCTGGGCCTGATCGGTGAAAGGCGGATGGCCCTCCGCCGAATTCACCCAGCGGCCGCCCATACTGATCACGCTCCTGGGAAGGGTCGAACCGGGAATCGCCCAGCGTGCGATGTCCATCTGGTGCACACCCTGGTTGCCGATCTCGCCGTTGCCAAACTCCCAGAACCAGTGCCAGTTGTAGTGTACGAGGTTTTCGTGGTACGCCTGCTCCTGCGCGGGGCCCAGCCAGAGATTGTAGTCCAGATTCTCCGGCGGCTCCTGGATCGGTTTGAAGCCGATGCTCCAGCGGCCGGTGGCCGAGCCCTTGGAGGCCGCCCCCTTGGAGACCAGCAACTTGCCGTACTGGCCGCTCGCGATGGCGGCCACCTGTCGCGCCCAACCCTTGCTGGATCGGCTTTGCGTGCCGTGCTGAACGATGCGCTTGTATTTGCGGGCGGCCTCCACGCATTTGCGTCCCTCGAAGATGTTGTGGCTGCACGGCTTCTCCACATACACGTCCTTGCCCGCCTGGCAAGCCCAGATCGTGCCCAGCGAGTGCCAGTGGTTGGGCGTGGCGATCGAGATCGCGTCGATATTCCTGTCTTCGAGCAGGTGGCGGATATCGACGTACGTGTCCACCTTGTGGCCATACTTCGTCTCAAATGCGGCGGCTTTGTTCTCCAACACCTTGCGATCCACATCGCAGAAGGCCGCGACCTGCACGCCATCCATCGCCTCGAACGCGCTGATGTGGGAACCACCGCGGCCGTTGATCCCGATGACCGCGATTCGGATTTCATCGTTGGCGCCGCGCGCCTTCGAGAACGGACTGGCCAGCGCCAGACCGACCCCTGCTGCCATGGAACTTTTCACGAACTGTCTGCGCGTCATTCGTTGCATGTCCGGCCTCCTTCTGCTGGGGTGGAAAACGACAGCACGCCTGAATGCACATGAGTGCGAGCATGCTGGTCTGCGGTGTGCTGCATAAATCTCACGGCTGTCCTGTCACGAGAGTCGCGATGAACGGTCTCGTATAGGCTAACCGGACAATCCGGGAGCCGCAAGCGCAAATCCCGCCAGATTCTCCGTGCAATCCAGTCCGTGAATGTCAGTCGGCTGCGATGCCCGCGGCGCGCTTCGCGGACAAGACGGTATTGTACATCAGCATGGTGATGGTCATCGGGCCGACGCCGCCGGGCACCGGGGTGATCAGCGAGGCCTTTTCCTTGACCGCCTCGAAATCCACGTCGCCGACGAGCCGGTAGCCCTGCTTCCTGCTGGCGTCCTCGACACGATTGACGCCGACGTCGATCACGACGGCGCCGTCCTTGACCATGTCAGCAGTGATGGTGTTTGGCCGCCCGGCCGCCGCCACGAGGATATCGGCCTGTCGCGTGTGCCAGGCGAGGTCCTTCGTCCGCGTGTGGCAGACGGTGACGGTTGCGTTGCCGGTGGGACTCTTCTGGATCAGCATGTTGGCCAGCGGCTTGCCGACGATGTTGCTGCGACCGACGATCACAACGTGTGAGCCTTCGATCTTCACGCCGCTTCGAATCAGCAGGTGCAGAACACCATGCGGCGTACACGACAGGAACGCTTTTTCGCCCACCACCATCTTGCCCACGCTGACCGGATGGAACCCGTCAACGTCCTTTTCCGCATCGATCGCGAAGAGAACCTCCGATTCGTTCATGTGCCTGGGCAGCGGCAACTGGACCAGAATACCGTTGATCCTGGGATCGGCGTTCATTCCGGCAACCAACCGCATCAACTCCGCCTGGGACGTCTCTTCAGGCAGGTGGTGGTGGTCGGAATAGATGCCCAGCTCGGCGCAGGTGCGTTCCTTGCCCGTCACATAGGAAACCGACGCCGGATCGTCGCCGACCAGGATCACGCCCAGACCGGGCACGATGCCTCTGGCCTTGAGCCTCGCGACCTCCGCTTTGAGTTCGGCCCGCATGTCGGCCGCCACCTGCTTGCCATCAATGATCCGTGCAGTCATTTCTTTCCATTTTCGATTTACGATTTGCGATTCGGCGACACCGTGTCCTTCGTCGCATCCAAATAGTAAACCGTCAATCGCCAATCGTCAATCAGAACAGGCCTCGCACTTTGCCTGTGTCGACGTCGACATCGATGCGGCGGAAGGCGGGATTGGAACCGGTGCCGGGCATCAGCCGGATCGAGCCGGCCACGGGGACGACGAAACCTGCCCCTTTGAACACGAGGATGTCACTGATCGGCAGCACCCAGCCCGTCGGACGCCCTTTACGCTCGGGATCGTGCGACAGGCTCAGTTGCGTCTTGGCCATGCAGGTGCCCAGTCGCGTGCCAAGGGACTGTGCTTCGAGCCGCTTGGCCTTGGCCAGCGCGTCATCGGTGTAGGTCACACCGTCCGCTCCGTAGACCTCCTTGGCGATCAGCTCGATACGTTGTCTCAGAGGCATTTTCAGGTCGTAGAGGAACTCAAAATCGTTCGGTTCGTTGCACGTCTCGATCACCACCTCGGCCAGTTCGACGGCTCCGGGCCCGCCCTTAAGCCAGTGCTCGGAACAGACGGCCCGCGCCCCGGCGGCCTCGGCGACCCGGCGGACCAAGGCAATCTCCGCCGGCGAATCGGTGTGGAAGCTGTTGACGCAGACGATGGGCCGCACGCCGCTCTTCTTGATGATGTCAATGTGCGCCAGCAGATTGGCGCAGCCGGCTTCGACCAATCCGAGGTTCTCCGTGAGATACTCATGGCTCAGGGGCATACCGGGCTTGACCGCAGGCCCTCCGCCGTGCATCTTGAGCGCGCGAATCGTGGCGACAAGCACCACGGCATCCGGCGCCAGCCCTGACATGCGACACTTGAGATTCCAGAACTTCTCGAAACCGATGTCGGCGCCGAACCCACTCTCCGTAATGTGGTACTCCGCCAGCCTGGTGCCCAGGCGGTCGGCAATGATGGAACTCTGGCCGATGGCGATGTTGGCGAACGGTCCGGCGTGAATAAAGACAGGCTGGCCTTCGAGAGTTTGCACCAGATTGGGGTTGATCGCGTCGATCAGCCAGGCGGTCATGGCGCCGTCCACCTCCAGATCCCTCGTGGTGACCTCGTGACCCTGCTTGTCATAGGCCACGACCATATGAGCAATCCGTTCTCGCAGGTCGCGCAGATCTGCCGCCACCGACAGAATCGCCATGACCTCGCTGGCGACGGTCATCTGGAAGCCCGAGTCCATCTCGAAGCCATCCATCTTGGCGCCGCGGCCGATGCGGATGTTGCGGAGGCTCTGGGCGCAGAAGTCCATCGCCCAGCCAATCTGGATGCGATTCGGATCGACATCCAGACGCCTCAGGCCGCTCTGCGTCAGGCGGGCATCGTCGTAGTTCCGCTCGTGCTGCATCCGCGCGGTCAGAGCGACCATCGCCAGATTGTGGGCGTTGGTCACACAGTCGATGTCGCCGGTGAAGCGAATCGAGATGGGCGTCAGCGGAATGCACTGGGCCAGGCCGCCGCCCGCGGCCGAACCCTTGATGTTGAACGTCGGCGCGCTGCTGGGCTGCCGAATCGCCCCGCAAACGCGTTTGCCCAGCACGCCAAGCCCCTGAATCAGGCCCAGCGTCGTGGTCGTCTTGCCCTCCCCCAGGGGCGTGGGCGTGATGGCCGTCACGTCAACGTATTTGGCACGGGGTGAATCGTTCAGACGATCCAGAACCCTGGCGTAATCCACCTTGGCGAGCTTGGCGCCGTGGGGAATCAACTCGTTGTCGCGCAGGCCCAGCTCGGATGCCAGCCGCCTGATCGGTTTGGCCCGATCTTCGGCTGCGTCCGCGATCTGCCAGTCCTGCATCCTTCGCGGGTCGAGATTCATAGCTGCCAGTCAGGATCCCGTATCGCATATGCCTGCCCTTCTACTGGGGCTCAGTCTGCATATTATACCCGAAAACCGGTAAAATGGGTAATATCACAAAGCTGATCTTTATAACTATCTTGCTATCTGTCCGCGTAACGAGCAGAAAAAGGCCTTTCCCAGGCTCGACAGCCGGCGACGTCTCTCTCTGCGGAGACGTGCCTTCAAGGCCTCAGAGGACTATCTGCTCCCGGGCAGGATCAAAGCGGGCGACCTTGCCTTCCTTCCACGCAAGCATAGCCATTTGGAGGGCCGTCTGGACATGGTAGGCCAAATCCATTGGACTGGCGGTCTTCGTCGTTCGCGACCGGCAGCAGGTCAGGAAGTCGCGCCAATACTCGACGAAATCCTCGCCGTGGTCAATGGGCACCCGCTGTGGCTGCTTCTTGGACTCCTGAGCCGGCGTGAAGACGATATCGTTGCCCTGGATGGTGAGGGTGCCCTCCCAGCCTCGAACGATCGGAATCCGGCCGGGCGCCCCGCGAAAGCCCGTTCCCGTGTAGTCGTTGCCCTGCGTGCCCAGAACCGCCACGGTAATCGCTTCGGGGTAGTCAATCAGGATGTTGAATGTGTCGGGAATCTCGCGTTCATCGTAGCGGAACTTGCCGCCTGTGGCGACGACAGTGCTCGGCATGGTCACGCCCAGCATGTGAATGACAGGCGTGAGGCTGTGCGGGAACAGGTCGGTGCTCGGTCCGCCCGCGTAGTCCTCGTACATCCGCCAGCGGAAGAACCGGCTGACGTCGAAGGGCTTCTTCGGAGCGTCGCCGAGAAAGGCGTCCCAGTTCAGGTCCGCTCCTGGCCTGGCGTTGGGGTCATCGATAGGCATGCCGCGTTCGCCCCAGTCGCCGACGCGGAAATAGCCACACTCGGCGTGGATCGGTTTGCCGATAAGCCCGTCCTCGATCAGCTTTCGCATTTGATGCCAGGCGCTGTCGCGCATTCCCTGGCTGCCCAACTGGAAGACGCGGCCCGACTTGCGGACTTCTTCCGCCAGCCGCTTGGTCAGCTCGAACTGACGCCAGTGCGTGACGGGCTTTTCGCAGTAGACGTCCTTGCCCGCTTTGACGGCGTCGATCGCCTGGTACCCATGCACGTGGTCCGGCGTCGCAATGCAGACCACGTCTACATTCGGATCGGCCAGCAGCTCGCGATGGTCCATGTAGGCCTTGCCCCCGTAGCCTTCGACGCGATGCTTCAGGCGAGGCCGATACGCATCGCAAGCCGCGACGATCTCCACCGCTTCGTTGCCCTGCGTCTTGAGCCAGTGCACCGCCTGAAAGTGCGCCCCGCTTCGTCCGCCGCAACCGATGAACCCCACACCAATCCGATCGTTAGCGCCTCTGGCGGTCGAGGGGATGAACGATGCGGTCGCCACCCCAGCCGCCGCGATGCCGCCTGCTTCTCGCAGGAACCGCCGACGGCTAAACCGGCCTCTTTCAATCGAGTCCGTCCTATTTTTCATCTCGTTCTGCTCCTTCCATTGGGTTGGACGCCTGAGAATCGCTACTCTTGAACCACTGGTAGGCTTGATCGATCTGATCCCGATCTGCTTTGCCATCCCACGCCACGATCGCATAGCGCAACACGAGTTTGTCTCCCGTATCCAACAAGAGAGGTTCTTCGTGCAGATTCAGCGTCGCCGACATATAGGCGAAGGGCTTGGCCATCATGAACCATGTCGTCGCATGGCGAGGGTTGCCCGGGTCTCCCAGCATGGCCACCGTGACGGGCTGGCCATCGACGGCCGCCGTGTAAGCACACCAATCTGAGCGGACGAGCCGCTCTTCACCCCGGAAGATAGTCCCTTCCTTGCCGTCGGCATTGAAGAACTCGCCCCCGTCCATAGCGTGGACGAACCTCATGCCGAGGCCAAAATAGTGTGATCCGGAGAGGGTCGCGGTGCGTCGGGGTCTTGGGTTGGTCAACTCACTTCGCCAGGTGACCACCGTGGCCCGTGATTCATCAATGCCATAGACTCTGATGAATCGCGATTCGTGCAACTCGGTCCAACGACTGGTCGGGCTCACCCTAGCCCAAGACAAGCCCGTGAAGAAACCTATGCAAGGCTCGCTCTGATCCTTGTTGTGACTGATGGTCACAAGGCCACTCGACTCCTGCCGGCCAGCCGTGGGAGTCTCCTCCCAGAAATTCAGGTCGTTGACGGCTACCGCGAACATCAAACCGTGGTGGTGAAGATGATCATGCGGCGCGTCGAGCAGGACGTTCAGCCCCCCGGGCGTGACGAGCTTGCTGACGTAGGGTTTGAACGGGACGTCGTCATACCGATATTCGAGCACCTCGGCGGCGCCTGCCAGGACCGAAATGCGGTTGGCATCAACAACGGTCCGCAACGGCTCGGCCATGACAACGTTTGAAGGGATACTCAGCCCAATCAGTATGGCACAGGCGACGCCCGCTGAAATGCTCTGGCTGCGCATAGCTCGGCCCTCTCGCTCTCCTAGACGAATTGCTTGAGATGCTTGATGCTGCGTTCGGCCTGCTCGACCGTGCCGCACTCGACGCTCAGGACGATGTCGCGAGGGGCTTTCCGGCAGACCGCGATCACTTTCTTCCAATCAATCACCCCGTCGCCGCACGCACAACCGGCCGGCGTGCCGGTGACCTTGCCTCGCTCGGCCTTAGAGTGTTGGATGGAAATGTCCTTGGCGTGCAGGTGGACGAGCCTGTCCCTGACGTGCTCCAACCAGACAATCGGATCGTGGCCGCTCAGATAGGAGTTGCCGGTGTCGAAATTGACACCGAGGGCGGGCGAATCCACGAGGCCCACAATGCGGTCGAGGCCGGCCGGCGTCTTGCTGTACTGCTGATGGGGCTCGATCCCAATCAGAATGCCGCGGTTCTCGGCGAATCCCGCCGCCTCCGTCAACGTGTACTTCATCAGCACGTGGTCTTCCTGCCGCGTAGTCCAGCGGGGCTTGGGCCCCTCGTCTGTGTTCACCACGGGCGCACCGCACTCGGCGGCGAAGCGAATCGCCTGCTTGAGGTAATTGCCGCTGACGTCCGGGCGGCACAGCGCCGTGTGCGACGACAGTCCCGAGAGCTTCACGCCGGCTTTCTCGCAGGCCCGCCGGACACGGTACGGGTCCTCGGACATGGAGATCGTCATGTAGTAGCCGGCTTCGCTCATCAGCTCCCGGCCCAGATGAACCCAGGGCTCAATGTATTCATAGCCCAGTTCGGCCGCCTTCTCGACGCCCCATTCGAAGGACTTGTCCGCGTGACGGACGAACTCCATGTTCACGCCGATTCCTACCTTACCCATGTGTGAGTCTCCTTAGCAGTATGAACAGAACGCCGTATCTCCACACGTCACAACATGCCGGACCCGTACCACTACGCGCTCTGTAGGGGCGAATGATGATTCGCCCCTACTGGGTCACGACAAACTGCGCAGCCACTCGATCAGGCCGGGCAGTTGCTCCAGACTGAGAAACGTCACCGACAACGCCGCGATCACCCACATCGCCGGCTTGATCTGCCTGACCCGGCCCGAAACCAGATTGATCACCACGAACGAAACAAAGCCAAACGCCAGACCCGTGCTGATGCTGTAACTCAGCGCGATCATCACAATGATGATGAACGACGGAAACGCCTCCGCCAGGTCGCCGAATTCGATTCGCTGGACCTCTTTGACCATGAAAAGGCCGACCATGATCAGAGCCGGCGCGGTGGCGTACTTGGGGACGACGGCCACCACCGGAATAAAGAGCAGGGCCGCGAGAAACAGGATTCCGGTCACGACCGCCGTCAGGCCGGAACGCCCGCCCTGCTCGATGCCCGAGGCCGACTCGGCAAACGAGGTCGTCGTGGAGGTGCCCAGCAGGGCGCCGACCATCGTCGCGGCTGCATCGACCCCCAGCAACCGGTCCAGACCCCGAATCCTGCCCCGCTCGTCGAGCATGTCCGCCTTGTGGCAGCAGGCCACCAGCGTCCCGATGCTGTCGAACATGTCGACGAACATCAGCGTGAAGATGCTGCCCATGAAGCTCCACTTCAGCGCGCCGAGGACATTCAGCTTGAAGGCAATGGGACGGATGTTTACGTCGAAAGAGATCACCCGCTCGGGCAAAGCCACCTGTCCGGTGGCCGCCGCCAGCAGGGTCGAGACCGCGATGCCGATCAGCAGCGAGCCGCGAACGTTGCGGCTCTCCAGGAAAATCATCGTGAGCAACCCGGCCAGGCCGATCAGCACCTTGGGGGTGATCGGGCCGGCCGAAACCATCGTGAACGGATTGGCCACCACGATGCCCAGGTCGGTCAGCCCGATGAACGTGATGAACAGCCCGATCCCGACCCCGATCGCCGAGATCAGCGAGATGGGGATCGCCTCGACGATTTTCTTGCGGAGCCCGACCAGTGTCAACAACAGGAAGAAGAGGCCCGACAGGAACACCACCCCCAGCGCCGTCTGCCAGTCCATCTTCCCCGAGACCACCAACAGCGCAAAGATCGAGTTGAGCCCCAGGCCGGGAGCCATCGCGATCGGTGCGTTGCCGATCAGGCCCGCCGCGATGGTCGACAGGGCCGAGATCAGACAGGTGACCGCAATCAGAGCGGTCTTGTCCATCCCAGTCGGCTCCAGAATGTTGGGGTGGGTGAAGATGATGTAGGCCATCGTCAGGAACGTGGTGGCCCCGGCGACCGCCTCGATCCGCACGTTCGTCCGTCGCTTGTCGAGCTCGAAGTAATCCCTTGGCATTTCGCCCCTCGTCAGCTCGTAGTGTGCCCGTGAGGGCATAATGTCTATACCACGCCCGTGAGGGCATGCCGGAACGCAACGCCTCACGGCGTCACTACAAACGACCAATGCGAGCGAGAGGAGTCGAACCTCCACGTCCGAAGGACACCAGGACCTAAACCTGGCGCGTCTGCCAATTCCGCCACGCTCGCGACGGAGCGCGCCCATTATGCCTCGCGGGACGCGGGCGGGCAACCGAAATCCGGCCCCACCTTCCGGCGTCGTGGGGCGAGGCTGCGACGCCAGATCACGGCCAGGACCACCAGCCAGGGCAAGGTAGTAATACACATGAACGTCAGCAGCGGCGCCGGCACGCGTCCGACCGCGCGAAGGACCAGGCCGCCCACGACGACGTAGGCGTTGCCCCAGGCCTCCGCGCGAAAGAAGGCCACCGGCGTCTCGGGATTGCCGATGAACGGACGCAGGACCCACCCCATCTGGACCCCCACGAAGGCGTAGAGGACGAACCAGGCCCAGAGCAGAAGCCGATGCCTCGGCTCACGATGGATCAAGGGGCGATAGTACCGTCGGACGACGATCTGGGCGGCGAACGTGGCAAGGCCGAACATGACCATGTTGAACAGGATGGCCAACCCATAGTCGGCGTACGAAACATACCAGAACGCCGTGATGGGCGCCAGCGCGGCCAGGACGATCGTGACACATGATTGCGTCGCGACGAGAGCCCGCAAAGCCTGGGCGAAATCGTCGCGCAGTCCGGCCAGCGTGTTGACCACAAAGAAGCTGGGCAGACACAGTACAAACGTCGCCAGCAGCAGCAAAGGCACCTTGACGCCGGAGTAGAGCAACTGGTGCAGACGTCCGGCCTTCAGGCCGCTGTACGTCCCCATCACCGCGCCGTAGAACAGGCCACAGGCAAGCAGAAGGAGCAACAGCCAGCGCAGACGACCCATCAGGGGCGCATCGACCGCGAAGATGCCTCTGCCACGCAGAAAATCGTCTACTGCCCGGCCGAACGTGCGCATCAGGCACCAAATAGCTCGCCGATCGTATGGACCAGATCGAGAAAGATGTTGGCTTCGCGGGCGCGAAACCACTGGAATGGTATGTCCGGAGCACCGATGAACGGACGCAACACCCAGCCCATCTGGGCGCCCACCAGGCCGTAGATCACCAGCCAGACGCGAAACGTCGTGCCCGCCAGGTCCCCAGACCGCACGGAGACGAGAGGCTTAGCCGGTACGTCAAGGCTCGATGGCTCGGCGGCTTGGCCGTTGGGGGCGGGATTCTGAACCACGCTCGCAGGTCCCCTCTGCGCCGCGTCCAGTCGGGCCAGCATGGTCAGCAGGACTTTGAGACCGATGATTCCCGATAGCGCGAAGAACAGAAAGTTCAGCAGTTTCATGAACGGATAGCTGGAGGTGCTGAGGGTGAAGAAACCGGTAATGGGTCCCAGCGAAGCGAGCACCGCCAGATTGGCCGAGACAGGCGCCAGGATCAGACGCAGCGTGTCCTTGGGGCCCAACCGAACACCCAATAGCGCGCTGAAGACGTACAGCGACGGAAAGGTGATGACAAGCGTCAGAATGAAAAGGATCGGCACCTTGACCGCTGACGCAAACATCTGGGCGAAACAGGGTGGCGTGCGAGTCAGCACGGCATACAGCCCCATGAACACACCATAGACGACCCCGAGCCCGATGGAGACGACCACAAGCGGCTTGATCTGAATGTGCGCCATGCCCCCGGCCAGAAGCCGGGCGTCCCCTTTGTGCCCGCGCAGGACCTCGTCCAACTCCTTCAACCACTGAATCATCGCTACTGCCCTTTCCGAGGAGTACTGGCCCACCTGCCCCGTCCCAGCCGCTCATTGAATGCCGGAGGAGCCCTCTCTCAGTCCACGCTCAATCCGCCTCGATCGAGATGCCGTTCTGCTGGCCCAGACGCACTTCAACCTCGTCGATATCCTTGGCATCCGTGATGCTGTCGGCATCGACGTCGCCTGTCAGTGGCGAGGCGCATCCGGCGACCTCCGGACCATTGAGGATCGCGCCGTAGATGTCCCAATTGCCGTTGCGGTAGTCCTGCCATACCACGACATACGCCTTCAGCCAGGGGCTGAAGGTGATGGCCGGGTGAGTCTGATCGGCGCCCTGCGAGACGATGGGAAACGCGGCCTTGGTGGTCAGATTGCAGCCGTAGATGTCCCAGTTGCCGTTGCGGCGATCCTGCCAGACCACCACGTTGTTGTAGACATCCGGATTCGAAGCCTCGACCGGACCCTCGGAACCCAGCAGCGCCGGCAGACGAGGATCAAAAACGTTGTCGCCTCCCGTAACGGCGGTCCCTTCGCCCTGATCCTGCCAGACAACCCACTTGCCGGCAATCGCGGGTGACTGGCACGGCCCAACCACGCTGCGCACCGGAAACCAGGCAGCGTCATCCGGATCGGACAGATCCCAGCCGCTGATGTAGGAGACCCCATTGAAGACGTCCTCGTAAACAACGATGTCACCGTCAACATCCGGACGCCACTGATCTTCCGCGTTTCGATCGATCCAGAACGGCTGTGCGTTGGCGCGATCCGTTATGTCGACGCCGAGAATGTCCCAGCCGGCGTGTGCCGTCATCCGGCTTTGCGCGACCACCAGATTGCCGGAGACGGCCGGACTGCACTCGTCCGCCGCGCTCTCGATGACGGTGAAGAACGTCTCGGTGGAAAGATCGAGACCGACGATGTCGCAGTCGTCGAACAGAAAAAACTTGTTCTGCCAGACGACCACATTGCCGGACACCGCCGGATACTGCGATTCGCTCAACATGTCCGCGAGCGTCAAGGGATTGACGCTGCCCGGATAGGAAATGTCGGCCAGCGCAATGTCCCAGTCACCGTTGCGATTGGTCTGCCAGACCACAGTGCAGTCATCGATGGCCGGGAACTGCTGGTGCCCCGGCTCGCCGGCGATGGGAAACGTCTCGAAGGCCGCCGCTGCCGAAGCAATCAGGAAGCCGAACAATGTGATGATGACTCCGCTGCGTCTGTTGCGCTGCTCCAACATGGTTTCTCCCCTTCCTGTGAAAGCCGCACTTGCTTCCGCCCTCCGCAGTCGGGCTTCTCGCCGTCTTGCGACCACACGCCGACGCGGGGTCAATGCCATTATAGCCTTCTCTTCCCCTGGATTCAATGGCCTCGACGGCTCCTGATGGACATCAGGATTGGCCCTATAGGTCCTGTGCGTCGTATGGGTCCCATAGCAGCAACAGGACCAATGGGACCGATAGGACCTATGGGAGACGCCGCGACATGACAGATGTCAGAAGAGGCCCTCATCTTCCGATTCCATCTCGGGCGCGGGCTCCTTAGTGGCCGGCTCCGGCGTGTCCTCGCCGGGCTTGCTGATCTTCTCGATCCGCTTCTCGGCCTTCTGGAGGATCTGGCGGCAGTGCTGGATCAGGGCCATCCCCTGCTCGTACTGCTCGAGGCTGTCCTGGAGCGGGATTTCCCCCTGCTCGATCTTGTCCACGATGGTCCTGAGCCGCTTGATCGAGTCCTCGAAACTCAGCTTGGTGATGTCCTCTTCAGTTTTCTTCTGCGCCATGATATCGTTTCCTATCGCGTCCGGATGTCGTCGTTCACAAGGGCGAATCATGACTCGCCCCTACGGCACACTGCGAACCTCGCTCTGGATGACGTTCTTGCCGGCCAGCTCGGTGAGCATCGTGTCGCCGACCTGCACGTCGGCGAGCGTGCGAACGAGCCGGCCGGTGGTCTTGTTCGTCGTGATCGTGTACCCCCGGGCCAGCACGCTGCGGGGGTTCAGCGCCGTCAGGCGGCCTTCGCAGGCAGCCAGCTCCACCTTCCGGGCGTTCGTCGCCGCGGTGACCGCCGCCAAGGTCCGGCCGGTCAGTTCGCTCAACTGGATGGTCATCATCCCGAGCAGCCGATGGGGCTCGATCCGAGCGATGTGCTCGTAGCAGGTCTGCAACATCATGCGCTTGTCGGCCACCAGGGCCCGGACCGCTTCGCCCAACTCCGACGTCAGCTCGTCGACGTGCTGCTCGCGCATGCGGACCGCCAGCAGCGGATTGCGAAACGCGGAACTCGCCAGAATGGTCTGCAGGTATTCGCCGCCCAACTCGATGCGAGCCTGGACACTACGTGTCAATCGACTCGCCTGGTGACCCAGATCGGTCAGCACGTCGCGCATGTCCGGCACTGCCACCACGCCCGCCTTGGTCGGCGTCGAGGCCCGCCGGTCCGCGACGAGGTCCGCGATGGTCGTATCCACCTCGTGTCCGACGGCGCTGATGATCGGGATCTTCGAGGCGAAGATGGCCCTGGCCAGTACCTCTTCGTTGAAGGCCCAGAGGTCCTCCAGAGACCCGCCTCCGCGTCCGACGATGAGCAGATCGAGCTTGAGCTTCTTGTTGCGCCGGTTGACGTCGGCAATCGCGGCGGCAATCTCGCGGGCGGCGCCCTCGCCCTGCACCGGGACCGGGTAGAGATACAATCGTGTGCAGGGCCATCGCTGGTGCACGCTGTCGGCGATGTCGTGGACCGCGGCGCCCGACTCGCTGGTCAGGATGCCAATCCGCTCAGGATACGTCGGGATCGGCTTCTTGTGCTCATCGGAAAAAAGCCCCTCCGCCCGAAGTTTCTGCACCATCTGCTCGAAGGCCAGTTGCAGCGCGCCGACGCCTTCGGGCGTCATCTCCTCGACGACCAGCGAGTAACGCCCTTGTGGCACATAGACACTGATCGAGCCGGTCGCGATCACCGCCAACCCGTTTTCCGGCCGGAACCGCACCCTCGCGCAATTCGGTTTCCACATCGCGCAGGCCAGGACCGAGCCTTCGTCCTTGAGCGAGAAATAGCAGTGGCCGCTTGCATGCTGCTTCCAGCCGCTGATCTCGCCCTTGACCATCACCCGGCCCGGCAGGCTCGCCTCCAGCGCCTCCTTGACCAGAGCGTTGACCTGGCTGACGGTGTAGATTTTCGGCGATGTCTTCGTCGGCATCCATCCTCCCTGATTGCGGGCAAATGATGATTCGCAGTACGGGCGAATAATGATTCGCCCCTACGGGCGCACCAGAGCGACCCAGTAATCCTTCGAGGGACATTCGAGAGACACCGTGCCATCTATCTGCGCCGTTTTCGACTCCACCCACTCGGATCTCATGATGTCCAGCCACCGGACTGTTACTGGCCTGTCAATCGGGTTCACATTCAGGGTTACCTTGCCGCCGTCCGGAAAGTAGACCGCGTATTCGGTCCCCGGGTTGGCCAAGCAATAGGCATCGTTCGATTCGCGACTGCTCAGCAGATCGTTATGCGGCTCGCACGTGAACACATCCATCCGATCGGTCAGCATCCGCATGCTGCGGATGTTGGCCTGCGCCTTGTCGCCCAGTCCCAGCCCGGAATCGGGGCGGTGAAAACGGGCCGAGGCCAGTCCGCCAAAGATGTTGCGCCAGAACCGCTCCATCGCATCGCGGTCGTTGCCGTAGCGCCCGGTGTCGGCGCCGTAAATCTTCGTGTTGTTCAGCGGGCGGGGCCGGTCGGCGATTCGTGCCCGCTGTTTCTGGGCATTGTCCCAATGGGCCTGGCCCTTCTGGTGGTTGTTCTGCGAGATGTCGACAAACGAGTAGAGTTCCGGATGATCGAAGGTGGCGCGGTGCTCGGGACTGCCCAGGTCCCAGGCGTCCCACATCTCGGTCGTGTGGACCTTGACGCCGGCAGCTTTGGCCCTGGCCTGGATGTACCGGGCCCAATAGGCGCCCCAGGCCGGCTCGCCGGACGTCTCATTGTCCATGCAATACAGCACGTTGCCGCGCTTCAGCGAGTGCGACAGCATCTTGTCCACGAATCGCTGCTGGTACGGCAGTACGACGGTGTTGTTCCGCTGGTCCGGCGTGGTGAAGAAAAACGGCTGCTCGTTGCTGCCGGCGTGCTTGGTGTACTGCTCGATGAACCCCGAGGCTTCGTAAGTGTAGTTGACGTTGTTCTTCGGGTTGTAGGGGCTGATCTCCCAATTCTTCCCCGAGTAATCAAAGCGGTCCCATACTTCGATCTGAATGATGATGTCGCGCTCTTCGGCCAGCGAAAGAAGACTCTCGAAGCGGCGCCAATACTCGTCGTTCCACCGGTCCAGATCGTACTTGCCGTCGGGTCGCCGGGCGAACGCCTGCACCTCAAAGCCCTTGTCGAGCCGCGCGCTCATGGTGTTCCGCACGTAGTTGCCGCCGACGCTCTTGAGCAGATCGAGATGCTCTTTCAGGTCGGGAATCTGAAAGAGACTGTCGTCCTTGCTGCCCCCGATCAACAGAACCGGCTTGCCCTCATACTGCCAGTAGCGCGGGTTGGCCGGACAGATGTCGATCGCGCCGCCGGCCGGCGCGGGACCAGCGACACAGCAAGCACAGATCGAGGCCATTACCACTCGGATACACACAGACCGAAATGTCATGGCTGTTTCCTCCAAAAACAATCCAGACGATGTTCCATCGGTCGCCGATTATAGGCCAGCCCAGCCCCTTCATCAATCACGAACGTTGCTCCACTGGTCTTGGCGCCTCATGTGGACGCAACTTTTCCCTTGAAAAACCCCTGGCCAGCGGGCATCCTGTGTCGAAACGACCCGAAGGGGCAAATCCTGATGGACATTGGGATTCGCTCCTGCCGACTGCGACTGTAAAGGAGGCACGTGTATGTTCGCCCGCCAACGTCTGATCTGCATGACCGTGTTCACTGCCGTGCTGATTCTCGCCTGCTGCGCCGGCGCCCAGGAGGCCAATTACGACGAAGCCAAGGTCCCCAAGTACGCGCTGCCCGATCCGCTGGTCTGTCTGGACGGCACGAAGGTCACGGACGCAGCGACGTGGTCGCAGAAGCGGCGTTCCGAGATTCTGCGTCTCTTCGAGGAGCACGTCTACGGCCGCTCGCCCGGCCGGCCCGAGCAGATGACGTTCATGACGACGTCCCTCAGCAGGAACGCTTTGGCGGGCAAGGCGACGCGCAAGGAGGTCACGGTCTTTTTCAACGGAAGCCGGCAGGACCCCAATATGACGATCCTGGTCTACCTGCCGAACGAGCGGAGCGGGCCGGCGCCGCTGTTCGTTGGACTGAACTTCGGCGGCAACCATACCATCCATACCGATCCTGCCATCACGATCACCAGGAGCTGGACGCGCGACGCCGACTCCAACCACAAGGCAACAGAAGCCGGACGCGGCAAGGCCGCGAGCCGCTGGCCGGTCGAGCGGATACTGGAGCGGGGCTACGGCCTGGCCACCATCTACTACGGGGACATCGATCCCGACTTCGACGACGGCTTCCAGAACGGCGTCCACCCTTTGTTCTACAAGCCGGGTCAGACGCAGCCGGGGCTTGATGAGTGGGGCTCCATCGGCGCCTGGGCCTGGGGCCTCAGCCGCGCGATGGACTACTTCGAGACCGATCCCGACATCGACCAGAAGCACGTAGCCGTGATGGGCCATTCCCGACTGGGCAAAACCTCGCTCTGGGCCGGCGCTTCGGACGAGCGTTTCGCGATCGTGATCTCGAACAACTCCGGCTGCGGCGGAGCCGCGCTATCCCGCCGCGAGTTTGGAGAAACCGTCAAGCGGATCAACACCGTATTCCCCCACTGGTTCTGCGACAACTTCACCAAGTACAACGATAATGTCAACGCCTGTCCTGTCGATCAGCACATGTTGATCGCGCTGATGGCGCCGCGTCCTGTTTATGTCGCCAGCGCCGAGGAAGACCGCTGGGCCGACCCGCGAGGCGAATTCCTCGCGGCCAAAGGCGCTGACCCCGTCTACAGACTGCTGGGCAAGGAGGGCCTGCCCGCCGACGAGATGCCGCAGGTCAGTCATCCCGTGATGGGGACAATCGCGTATCACATCCGCCCTGGTAAACATGACGTCACGGATTACGATTGGGAACGGTACATGGATTCCGCCGACATGCATTTCAAAGGCACGAAATAGGATCGTGTCCAAGGCCACACGAGGAAGGAGTAACCGTACCATGCAGGAACGAAAGTCATCATCTCTGATTGTGATCGTCGCGCTCGCGGGGTTGCTCGGCTTCGCCTTAACGCTGCCGGCGCAATCGGGCGCATCGGCGAGCGGCCGGTGGGAGTACCGCGTGCTCGATACGAAGGACATGATCATCCATCCGGCGATGACCGACAGCCAGATCGACGAGGCCAAACGGGTCGGCATCACCGCTGCGCGCAACCTCGACAGCGAGTTCGACCGGATCGGCGCCGAAGGCTGGGAACTGGTCAGCTTCGCCGATCGCGTCGCGGTGTTCAAACGACCGAGAAACTGACGGCTCTTTCATACGATCGCACGCAAGGCAAGGAGTTACCAGCGGTGAGAACAGAAGCTCATACGCGAAGGTGGGTTCTCTGGCTGTCGGCATTGGCCGTCCTGGGGACATGCGGTCCGTTGCACGCCGGCGACGGGACCACGGCATTGGCGGAGAAATACATACCGAGGCTCGAGAAGATCCTCATGGAGAACATCGCGCCGTTCTGGTTCGACAAGAGCCTGGATCACGAGCACGGCGGCTACATCATCAACTTCGGTCCCGATGGCCAGGCGCGAGGGTCCGGCACGAAGATGATCGTCAGCCAGGCCCGCACGGTCTGGCTGTTCTCACGTCTGGCCCGCGCCGGCTATCGACGGGACGAGCATCTGGAGGCGGCCGCACATGGCTATCGGTTCCTGACCGAGAAGATGTGGGACTCCAAGCACGGTGGATTCTACTGGGAGGTCGACGCCACGGGTGATCGCCAGCTCAAGCCCCGCAAACACCTTTACGGCCAGTCCTTTGCTCTATATGCCGTTTCGGAGTACTACCTCGCCAGCCGCAGGAGGGAGGCGCTGGACCTTGCGACGGAGTTCTTCCGGCTGCTCGAAGAGAAGGCCCATGACAAGGTCCACGGCGGCTACTTCGAATCGTTCGAGCCCGACTGGACGCCCGTGGCAGCGGATGAGGCTTCCTACATGGGCGCGCCGTCCGGCCTGAAACTGATGAACACCCACCTGCACCTGATGGAGGCGATGACCACATTCTATCAGGCCAGCCGGCTCCGCCTGGCGCGCGAGCGGCTGATCGAACTGATCGGCGTCGAGAGCAACGCGGTCGTCCGCAAGACGCTCGGCGCCTGCACGGACAAGTACGATCCGGACTGGACACCACGACTGGACGCCAACTACGCGCGCGTCTCGTATGGGCACGACATCGAGAACGTCTGGCTGCTGATGGAGGCGTGCGACGCCGTGGGGCTGTCGAACGGGCCCTATATGGACCTGTACGAAACGTTGTGGGCCTATTCGCTCAAGTATGGCTATGACGAAGCCAACGGCGGGTTCTACTACACCGGGGACTTCAACCGTCCCGCCGATGACCGCGACAAATCGTGGTGGGTCCAGGCCGAAGCGATCGTCAGCGCGCTGCGCATGTACCGCGCCACGAAGGACGCCAAATATCTGGCCGCCTTCGAGAAGACCCTCGAGTTGATCGAGAGCAAGATGGTCGATTGGGAGCACGGCGAGTGGCACAGCAGCATCACGCCGGACGGAACGGCCCGAGGCGACAAGGCCAATCCCTGGAAAGCCGGCTACCACAACGGACGAGCCATGATCGAGTGCATCGAAATCCTCCGCACGTGGACGAGACAACAGCAGCAATAGGATGGGCTTTGGCCCATGCGGCTGATCGCACGGCAGCGTCACTCGATGCGTTTGCGGTAGAGGCGGGTCTGGAGAGGGCCCTGGAACGCCGTCCAGTTGGCGTCGCTGACTTCTCCTTCGATCGCCGCGTGGACTTGGTCCATCTTGGCATCGAGGTCGTCGATGTAGTACACCATGAAGGCCTCGGCCGTGGCGGGCAGCTTGGGCGAGCCGAATTCGTACTGCCCGTGGTGCGAGAGAATGATGTGCCCCAGGGCATCGAGCACTTCCGGACTGACCGCCACGCCCTCGCTTCGCAATTTGTCCGCTTTGCGATGGATCATCAGCAGTGTCTTGTTGATGTGCCCGATGAGCTGACCTGAGTCGGTATATGAGAACGCCATGTCGTAGGATAGCTCTTCGGTTTTTCCCATGTCGTGCAGGAAGACGCCGGCCAGCACCAGGTCGCGCTGGACATGGGGATAGAGCGGCAGGATCGCCCGGGCCACGCGCAGCATGTTGTGCGTATGCTCCAGTAGGCCGCCGATGCAACCGTGGTGCATCTTCATGCCGCCCGGCGCCGCGCAGAAGCTGTCCATCATCTCCTTGTCAGCCAGGAACGCCCCGGTTAGCGCCTTGAGATCCGCGTTCTGGATCTCGCCGACGATCTGCTGAACCTCGGCGAACATCTTCGTCACGTCGCCCGTCGTGCGAGGCAGAAAATCCTCGACGGTGACCTTGCTCGGGTCGATCGGCGTGATCGTGTTGATCACGATTTGCAGGTTGTTCTGATACAGCTCACTGCGTCCCTTGACGTGGACGAAGCCGGGCTTGGGCAGCGACTTATAGACCAGCTCGCTGGCCTGCCACATGCGGCCGTTCAGTTGGCCGGTTCGATCGCACAAGAACATCGCAATGTACAGATCGCCTTTCGTCGTGCTCCGCAAGATCGGGTCGCGAACCAGATAGATATCGTTGATCGGCTCGGCCGGCCCGATCTCGTTGATGAACTTGTGCGCCATGATCGACTCCCAATGGGGTTGCCCTTCTCGGATTTCGGGCCATCATAGTGGGTCCGGAGTCATTCCGCAAGGGGAACGTGAAACACATGGAAAACACATCCGGCCTCCCGTATCCACAACCCCCGGGGCCGGCGGCATCGTCTATCCTTGGCGGCCGCCCGTCCAGGCCACGAGGAGGACCGTCACATTGTCGCTGCCTCCGGCCCGATTGGCCTCATCGACAAGAGTCCTGCACGCCAACTCCGGCTGCGTATGCGTCGCGAGCACCTCTGCGACGGCCTCATCGCTCACCATATCGGTCAGGCCGTCCGTGCAGAGCAGGAACCGGTCTCCCGGCTGCAGGGCCGCCGACCGGACGTGAGGCTCGACCGCCTCCGGCATGCCCATGTACTGCGTGACGACGCCCTGGGCACTGTGGTTGACCGCTTCGTCGGGCGTGATCTGCCCGGCGTCAATCAGCTCCGACACCAGCGAATGGTCCTCGCTGAACTGCTGGAGCCGCCCGTTGCGCAAACGGTAGATTCGGCTGTCGCCCACGTTGGCGGTATAGACGCGGTCCCCGGAGAACAGAAGCAGGACCAGCGTCGTCCCCATCCCGACGTAGCCGCTCTCGCTGTCACCCTCGCGCCGGACGTGATGACTCTGATCGAGTATCTTCTCTCGGAGCAGCCGGCGGATCGACCGGTCGTTACGGGTCTTCAGACGGTCCAGACCCAGCTCGACGGCGGGCGGCAGGTCCTGGGCGACGGTCCCGGCCGCGATCGCCCCACCCCGATGGCCTCCCATCCCATCGACCACAAGGAACAGCCCCGCCTCAGGCTCGGCCACGAAGGCATCCTGATTGTCCTCGCGCAGCTTGCCGACATCGGTTGCGGCCGCCCATCTGAAGCAAGGCGACACGCCAGCCGCAGCATCAGAACGCTCAATCATCGTCACCCTGGTGCCCTGCCTACTCGATCAGACATTGCTTACACCATGGGCAGTAGTTCCAGAACTCCGAATCCACCGACCATTTGCATCGCCCGCAGACCTCGCCGAACGGCCGGACCCGCCACGGCTTGCGAACCTTTCGCCGACACCACGGGCAGTACCGCATGAATCGCATCAACCCGCCGCCGCAGTGAGCACAGTGCGAGTGGTAGCGAACGCCCCGGGTGGGCGTTTCACTCGGCGACTTGAAGCCCGGACCATAGCACCAGGGACAGAACCGCCACTCCGGCAGCACCCCCTTGCGGCACCGCGGGCAGAGGTGGCTGAATGCAGTGCTCACCTCGAACCGGTTCCGTTCGCTGCCACACCAGGGACAGAGCGCCATGCTCTCGGCGATCGGTTCGCCGCAGTCGACGCAACGAAACGACGCTGACAGAACCCTGTCGTATCGCTTCAGGAAAGCCCCCCGCCGCACCTTGTGCCAGTCCGCCTTGCGCCGCTCATGGCCCCTGGCGCCGATGCCCAGCCGAAGGCCCTTGGGCATCGCCTCGACCAACGCCGCACGCATCTCCGCCGCGTCGGGGAACCGCTTCTGGGGATCGATTGCCAGCGCGCGTTTGAGAAACACCAGCATCGCCTGACTGGTCCGGTCGCGCAGACGCTGGTACCCTCGAGGCGGCCAGCGGAAGGGCCATCGCGGCAGCACGCCTGTCAGATACTCGTATAGAATCAGCGCGACCGCAAAGCAATCGCTCTGGTACGTCGGCTTGCCGTAGGCCTGTTCGGGCGCGACGTAGCCCGGTGTGCCGAAATCGTCCACCGTCGCCATGCGACCCTTGACCCTGAGGCTGATCCCGAAATCACCCAGTGCCACCCGTCCGTCGGGAAACAGAAAGATGTTGTTGGGCGTGACGTCGCAGTGCACCACCCGATGCCGATGGGCGTACGCCAGCCCGTCGAGCACCTGGAGCACGATCGAGAGGATTCGTTTGACCGACATCGGCCGCGAGCGATCCTCCAGCGTACCGACCGACAGCTCGGTGGCCAGGACCGCATACCCGTCGATGACATCGGCGTTCTTGATCGGCATGATGTGCGGGTGCCGCAGCTTGGCGACCAGCCGTACCTCGCGAAATAGTTGTTCGCTGTCCCGCTCGCCCCGGACACCTACGAGTGGGATCTTCAGCGCCACACGGATGTCCTCAACGGTATCGCGGGCCCGCCAGACCTCGCAACTGCCGCCGGCGCCCAGGTGGGCCTCCAGGCGGTACTTGCCCAGCCGCCGGCCGACGGCCAGCGGAGCCTTCCTGCCGCTCAGAGATAGTTCATGTGTCTGGGCCAATGCGTTGCTCCTGCCGCCCGATCCCGCGAGCCAGCCCCTATTTGGATGGGGCCTTCCCGGCGCGCCGCCGGCGGCCACGCCATTCTATCGCTCCCGAACGCCCGCGCAAAGACCGTCATAAAATGGCGAGAGGAGTCCGCTCGCTCGTCGCTGGCGCCTCGTGAAGCGCAGTGGGTACTGCCTCGCGCGTGAAATCCCATCCAGCCTGCTGTTTCCGGCCGCCAGCCTGGCCAAGATTGGCTTTGATCGGCGCGTTCAAGGGCAAAGCAAACCCATCGTGGCTGGACATGGCGCACATTCCAGGTCCTACGGCCCCTCCCAGCGCAGGCGGGGATAGTCCTGCTCCTCGCGAATCGTCCAGACCGTATCGAAGTCCCAGCCGACAAAACTGCTCTGCTGCCGCATCTGCTCACCGGTCAAGCCTGAACCATACGCGTTGCTGACGCCCCTACTGGCAGTGCGGGCGAGAAAATAGCAGTTCTGCGTCAGAGGCTGGACCTTGGTCTCGACGCCCAGCAATCCGCCCACATCGGATGACTCCTCGCCGGGATCAACCACTCCGGCGGCAAAACACTGGGCGATCTTGCCTTGCGATGGGAACAAGTCGCCCTCGCTGGCGATCCCCACGAGGCCACCGACCCCACCGCTCTCTCGCCCCGTCGTCACCTGGGCGACAGCGTAACAGCCGGAAACCTCTGTCCAGAAATGGACTTCACCGATCAATCCACCAATGGCACGAGCTTCCTCTCCAGCACGGATATTTCCAGATGCAAAACAGCGCCTGACTTGGCCTGCCAGCGAGAAACCGACCAAGCCTCCTATATGGTAGGCGCGTGGTCCGCCCAGGATGTCACAGCGTGTGTGGCAGTCTGTGATCTGACCGGCTTCCACATCTCCCACCAACCCGCCAATGGCGCGGCTCTTTACTCCAGCAGAGACCTTGCCTGTGGCGTGACAGTTAAAAATCGTGCCATCGCTCACTCCCGCCAGGGTCCCGACGTACCACGCCTTCTCGTCGGCGGCGACATATACATCGCTCAGAGTGAGATTGAGCACCTTTGCCTGCGAGCCGAGGATTCCGAACAGCCCCAAGTGGTTCCCGCCCTGGATCGCCAGGTTGGATATGGCATGTCCCGCACCATCGAACGAACCGGTGAAGGTCGGAATAGGCGGCTGCGTCCACGTGATTCCTGCCAGATCAATATCATTGACGAGTCGGTAGCATCCCAGGCGATTGTGGTGATTGATCGCAACCAGATCCTCAGGGCTTGCTATCCGGTATGGCTCTTCGAGTGTTCCTTGGCCGCTCAAAGAGCGAGGGCTATACCCCTTGTCGAACCTCGCCAGGATGGGGTATCCGCCCTTCTCCGGCATCCGCCAGACATCAGCCAGACCGTTCCGCCGCTCATCCACGAAATCCCACCCCGCATCCAGAAATGTCTGCCGGTCGTGCATCTCCGCAGTAGGCAGGCCCCTGCCGGCATCGCTCTCCGTCAGGCCGCTGACCTGCATATCCCAGAAGCAGCGGTTGACTCCTTCCGCTCTCGCTTCCACCAAGCCACTGATATCGTCACACCCTTCCTCGGCGAGTATCTTGCCCGCCGCGTAACAGCCGACGATGGTACACATGTAGTTATACCCCGTCAGACCACCAATATTCTCGGTGCCGGAGGCGGCAGATATCTCGACGCGCGCGTAACAATCTCGGATCGACCCCATGCGAGTGTCTCCGACCAGTCCGCCCAGAAAGAGGCTGTTGCGCCCGGCAGAGATACTCCCCGTGACATAGCAGTTGCTGATATGACCACCGCTCGACCCGGCCAACCCCCCAATCCCTCTGAGGCCGTCCGGCCCCACTATGGACACACGCTCAACTCCGAGGTCGCGAACCCAGGCCCCGCCACTGATGCATCCAAAGAGCCCCAGGTCACCTGGCATAGTGCTGCGAATGGAGAGGTTCGTGATCCGGTGGCCATCGCCGTCAAACCCTCCGGTGAATTCCGGTATAGGGGCGTTGCCCCACATGATGCCCGAGAGGTCGATATCCGACGTCAGCTTGTAGTAGGCCGGTTTCGTTTCCTCGATCGCGCTGAGGTCCTCGACCCGCGCAATCCTGTACGGATCCTGCGGTGTGCCCGACCCGGCCAATCTGTGCGGCACGTGGGTCTTTGAGAATACGGCCAGTTGCGGATATCCTCCGCCTTCGGGCATCTGCCAGATATCTGCCGTCCCATCCGAACTGTCCCCCGCAAAGTCCCAGCCGGCATCTCTGTACGTCTGGATGTTCTGCATCTGAGACGTGGCCAATCCCCGACCGGCTGCGCTGGTTTGTGCGCCACTCGTGTCGACATCCCAGAAGCAGTTGGAGACGGCAATGAAGTCAGGACTGGGCGTCTCTCCTATGAGTCCACCAGGACCTTTGCCTGCTCCCTCTCCCGTGAGCCTTCCGACCGCGTAACAGTTGGTGATCACTCCGTGCATTGCATCACCCGAGCCCACGAGGCCGCCGATGGACCAACCGCCAATTCCGCCGGCGACGCTGCCCGTGGCATAACAATCCGTTATGACGTCGCCAGAGGACATACCGACCAGTCCACCGAGATCCTTGGAATGGTCGGCAGCAAGGACATACCCCGAGGCGTAGCAACCCCTGACTGTTCCCCCCGTTATCTGGCCGATGAGCCCACCAACACAGTTGCTCTCGGTTCCGCTCGAGACGTCGCCCGTCGCGTAACACCTCGAAACGATACCATCGAGCGTGTCGAAATCTCCAATTAGACCACCGAGACTCCAACTCTTTGGTCCCGCCGAGACGTGTCCCGTTGCGTGGCAGTCGTGAATCACAGCGTCCATCATGGACATTCCCACCAGCCCCCCCAGGGAGAAACTCCGCTCTCCCCCGACGACATTCGCAGCGGAATGCGAGTGAAGGACTCGACCACCAGTCTGCCCCACCAGGCCACCCAACATCATCTCACCCGTGATGACCCCGTCTGAACGACAGTTGACAATCTCTCCCATGTTCCATCCGGCAAGCCCGCCGGCGCGTTCGCCACCTGCGATAGAGACATCCTCCAGAGCCAGATCGAATATCCTGCTGGTCTCGCCCACCCGGCCGAAGAGCCCCAACCATGTCGCCGCCTCGGCCCGAATGGTGAGGTTGCGGATCTTGTGGTGAGCCCCATCGAAGCTACCGGCAAAGTCTATTCGGTCGTTGCCCCCCTCGTTCCTCATATCGGGTGCGATCACGGCGCGGTCGAAGATGCGGCGGCCGGGCAGATTCGGGTCGAGGTCGAGGTCGTTGACGAGGACATAGTGCTTGTCCAACAGGTTCGGATCGGCACCGATGGCAAGCAGTTGTTCAACGGTGGCGATACGGTACGGATCGTTCGGCTCGCCCCAGCCGCCGGCAAACCCGGCTCGGAGACTCCGCGGGCCAACAAGCAAGAAGGCAAACGCAACTCCCAGACACCAAATGTGATAGACACGAGACCGGTCTGTCATAGGATTTCCCTCCGCAGTTTTCGTCCACAATCCACGCGTCTCCATCTCGGCACCCAGTATAGCCCCACCAAGCCGAAATGACAACACCCATTCGTCGCGCGTCCGAAAGCCGCAGCAGACACGGCACCGCCCGATCAGCATGCACGCATGACACCGATGGAAACCCATAGACAGTGAAATTGCCTTGAATTACGCAGGGTCTTGGGCTATAAATAGTGGTTCTTGTACGGGCGAACGATGATTCGCTCCCTGTACGGGCGAATGGTGATTCGCCCCTACCTACGGTGTGTTTGAGGCGTGGAGTCCATGAGATACAGCCAGATGCTGATCCCGACGGTGAAGGAAGTTCCGGCCGATGCGGAGATCCCCAGTCACCAACTGATGATCCGGGCCGGCCTGATCCGCAAGGTCGCCAGCGGGACGTACACCTATCTGCCGCTCGGGTGGCGGACCCTGAAGAAGATCATCGAGATCGTCCGCGAGGAGATGGACCGGGCCGGCGCCCAGGAGATCCTGGTGCCCTGCCTTCAGCCGCGTGAGCTGTGGCAGCAGACCGGCCGGGACGCCGACTATGGCGAGACGATGTGCCGGCTCCAGGACCGCCACGGCCGATGGAATGTCCTGGGTCCGACCGCCGAGGAGGTGTTCACCTTCCACGCGGTGCACGAGATCAGCTCGTACAAGCAACTGCCGATCAACCTCTACCAGATCAGCCCGAAGTTCCGCGACGAGTTCCGCCCGCGATTCGGCGTATTGCGCTCGCGCGAGTTCATGATGAAAGACGCGTACAGCTTCGACGCCAACCCCGAGAGCCTGCACAAGTCGTATATGGCGATGTACGATGCATACTGTCGCGTCTTCAAACGCTGTGGCGTCGAGTACGTGATCGTCGAGGCCGAGACGGGCGAAATGGGCGGCTCCGGCTCGCACCAGTTCACCGTCCCCTGCGCCTCGGGCGAGGACACCACCGTTTACACCGAAGACGGCTCGTACGCCGCCAACCTCGAGAAGGCGGCGGTCGATCCGATGCCCAAGCAGCCGGCCGCCCTGAATACGCCGCCGCCGGAGGATGTCCACACGCCCGACGTCGGGACGATTGAAGCGGTCTGCGGGTTCCTCAAGACCACGCCGGCACAGATGATCAAGACGCTGATCTACGCCGTCGGCGATCAAGCCGTCGCGGCTCTGGTCCGAGGCGACCATGAAGTCAACGCCGAGAAGCTCACGCAGGTGCTTGGCGGCGCGCATTCGGAGCTGGCGGACGAAGCGACCATCCAGAAGGTCACCGGCGCCAGGGTCGGCTTCGCCGGGCCGGTGGGACTGGCCGGCAAGGTTTCCCGGCTGATCGTCGATCACGCGGTCGCGGCGATGGCGGTCGGCGTCGCCGGGGCCAACCGCAGCGACTACCACACCAGGAACGTCGTGCCGGGGAGGGACTTCCCGCTGGCCGGTGACAACGTCGTCGTCACCGACATCCGCAACGCGGTCCAAGGCGACACCTACCAGGGCAAGCCCCTGCGGTTCAAGAGGGGGATCGAGGTTGGGCAGGTCTTCAAGCTCGGGACCAAGTACAGCCAGAAGCTCGGAGCGACCTTCCTCGATGAGAACGGGGTCGAGACCCCTTGCCTGATGGGCTGCTACGGGATCGGGATCAACCGGATCATGGCCTCGGCGATCGAGCTGTACCACGACGAAAACGGCATCATCTGGCCGATCTCGATCGCGCCGTTCGAGGTCCTGATTACGCCGGTCAATCAGGACGACCCGGCCGTTTCCGAGGCGGCCGAGAAGATATACACGGAGCTCAAGGCTGCCGGCATCGAGGTCCTGATCGACGACCGCGATCTGCGCGGCGGCGTCAAGTTCAAGGACGCCGACCTGATCGGCATCCCGATCCGCATCACGGTCGGCAAGAAGTCGGTTGTCGAGGGCAACGTCGAGGTGAAACTGCGGACGGAGAAGGAAAGCCACAAGACGCCGATCCAGCAGGCGTCACGGACCGTCGTCGAACTCGTCGAATCGCTCAAAAGACAATTGGAGGCATGACCGCTCGCAGTGTGCCCGCAAGAGCCTGCCCTGAGCTTGCCGAAGGGGCATACGCAGACGAGATAATGGCTCACGGCGTCACTACATTGGACAGGAGAAACCTCATGGACCCGAACAACCTCTCGCGAAGGAGTCTCATGCATAAGACCAGTTTGCTGGCAGCCGGCGCGGTCGCCGCCCGACTGACGGGCAGGACCAGCGCCATCGAGATGAGCAAGATCGAGCGCGCGGCGACGAAGGGCCGGATCAAGCAGTCGGTCAGCCGCTGGTGCTACGGCAAATGGTCGCTCGACGAACTGTGCGAGGTCTCGAAGCGGCTCGGCCTCCAGGCCATCGATCTGCTCGGGCCGGAGGAATTCGAGACGGTCAGGAAGCACGGCCTGATCTGCTCGCTGGTCAACACCCATTCTTTGACCAACGGCCTGGCCGACAGGAAATTCCACGACGAATGCCTCGCCAAACTGCGGGAAGTCATCGATGCGACGGCGGCCGCCGGCTTTCCTACCGTGATTTCCTTCTCGGGCAACCGTCGCGGGATTCCCGACGACGTCGGTGTGGATAATGCCGTCGAGGCCCTGAAGAGGATCGCCGGCCATGCCGAACAGAAGAAGGTCACCATCGTTCTGGAGTACCTCAACAGCAAGGTCAACCACAAGGACTACATGTTCGACCGCACCGCCTGGGGCGTCGAGGTCTGCAAGCGCGTCGGGTCCGACCGCGTCAAGATTCTCTACGACATCTACCACGCCCAGATCATGGAAGGCGACATCATCCGGACAATTCGCGAGAACAAGGAGTATATCGGCCACTATCACACCGGCGGCAATCCCGGACGCAATGAGATCGACGAAACACAGGAGCTGTACTACCCGGCGATCCTGCAGGCGATTGCCGAGACCGGCTACAATGGCTACGTCGCGCACGAATTCGTTCCGAAAGGCGATCCGCTGGCAGCGCTGACCTACGCGACGCGGATCTGCGACGTGTAGAGCGTTCGGAGGCATGTCTGCCGGATTCATGACGTGGCGTCACCGTTCACCCTGCCTGCGCCGATGGTCTTTGCATCTTTGAGCCAAGTCGGGTAGACTCATAGCGCAGGTGATGTCTGTCTGGAGTCTCTGTCGTCCGAAAGAGAGCCCATGGTTCGCACCAATTCTCTCGCAAAGAGCCTGGTTTGTCTGCTTGCCGTCGTTTGCACATCCGTCCCGGCCAGGGCGGAGTTTCTCAGCCGCAAGCAGGCCAAGCACTGTCCGCGCGGCCGGGTCGCGTGCCTGCCGAGTCCGACCATGGGTTCGCGCTACCTGGATGCAGACAATCTCGGCAAGCACTCCTACGGATTCGCACTGTGGGAACAGAACGGCATCGTCTACACCTGTCGCGGCGGACACGTCGATGTCACGCATCTGCGCAAGGTCGCCGACTGGACCGGATACCTCGCTCACCACATCCGCAACATGCTGACCAAGGACTTGATGGAGTTGTCGTACAAACTGTGGGAGCCTTCGAAGTATCACCTCCGGCTGGACTATCCGAGAGGCTGGCAGTACTTGCCGCTGGAGACCCGAGACGCCATCATCCGTGAAGTCGCGATCGATCTGGCTGCGTATCTGGCCTACACCGCGAGTATCTGGCATGAGATTCTCACCTGGCATGGGTTCAAGGGCGCCGGCGTCTACCCCGAATACCAATCGGCTTTCTCATGGGAAGACAACTACTCCAACGCGTTGGGCGCCCATATTGGCGTCCTGGCGCTGCGGGATCCTGATCGCAAATTCAACGAGGCCGTCACCTGGCATCTGGACCAGGAAATCCGGCGGCTCGGAGGCCAGCCGAAACGAGTGGCTCGTCAGACCGCAGAAGCCGTCCGCGGCTTGTGGTTCACGGGCGGGTACGTCGTCGTAACCATGGTCAAGAGACATCTCGACATCGGCATCGATGATGGGTGGATCGCCCCGTGGCTTGTGCCCGGCGTGGCGGACTGTCCGGACGAGCAGCCGAAGCTCTGTGTGGCCCCCAGCCTGAAAAGCGTCGAGAGACATGGGTTCCACGTGACCATGGAGATCGAGCCGAAAGAATGGGAGAAGGGCCAGATCCTGAAGAAGGCGTACCCGGATCCACAAGACAGGCGGGATCGCATCGACCCGACGGAACACTTGGCTGCCATCGTGGAAGCCATCCGAAGCGAAACCATCGAGTGGTACGGGCCACGTGCCGACGAATACGAGATTCCGGCCCACCTGGCGCACGCCGAGGAGCTGGACCACGACGGCTGAAACGGAGTGATCATCGCATCGCATGTGGGAACCCAAGGAGCCCAACCCGGTCAAGTACATCGTCGGAATACTCGCCTGCGACGAACGCGGCCTGGTAGCCGCCAGGGACGCGGCGGCCTCGCAGCTTGGCCCCCTCGATCTGATCAGTGACATCTGGCCGTTCGAGAAGACCGACTACTACCGGGACCAGACCGGTCCGGCCATCCTCCGGCAGTTCGTTTCGCTCGAACGGCTCGCCGACCCAGGCGAGTTGGCCCAGATCAAGCACCGGACCAACCGAATCGAGCAGGAGCTGGCCGCGATGCTGGCCGGGCCCTATCCTCGACCGGTCAATCTCGATCCGGGCATCATCGAGCCATCCAAGCTCGTCCTCGCCACGACCAAAAACTACGCGCACCGCGTCTACATCGGCGCGAAAATGTACGCCGAGGTCACGCTTGTCTTTGACAGAGGCGCGTGGTGTCCTCTACCATACACCTATCCGGACTACCGCCAGCAGACCTATTTCGACTTCTTCAGCGAAGTGCGAGTGCGGCTCTTGCAGCAGCGGAAATCGGAAACGCACGAGAAATGACTTGCCGTGCCGAGCCGGACGGACGGCGTTGAGGAGACTATGCTGATTCTACTGGCCGTAGCCCTGCTCGCCGGCGCCTGTTCCTGTTCCGCCCTGCTGACCGCCGGCGCCAAGAAACTGGCGCCGCGTCTGGGGCTTCTGGCCTATCCCCAGGCGGATCGTTATCATCGCAGCGTCATCCCCCTCGGTGGAGGCATCGCAATCTTCGGCACGCTGGCGATCTTCATTGTCGCAGCGGCAGGCGTCGTGCGGTTTCTGGTCGCCCCAGGGCATCTGGGTCAAATGGCAGACCGGCTGAACATCGTCCCGGCCGATTTCCTGCGCCGATGCGACGAACTGGCGGTCGTTCTGATCTGCGCTGCAATCCTCTTTGCCGTCGGACTTTGGGACGACAGAAGACCTCTGGGACCTTTCGTGAAGCTCGCGGTGCAGTGTCTGGTCGCGCTGCTGGCCGCAACGGCGGCGGAGATTCGCGTCGAGTTCTTCATCGACAACCGCATCATCACATCGGCGATTTCCGCTCTCTGGATCGTCGTGATCATCAATTCCTTCAATTTCCTCGACAACATGGATGGCGCCTCGGCCGGCATCGCCGCCATCGCCGGGGCCATCCTGTTCGTCGCGGCCGCCTTCAACGAGCAGGTCTTCGTCGGAGGACTGGCTATCGTGTTCGTCGGGACCCTGCTGGGCTTTCTGGCGTTCAACTTCCCGCCCGCCTCGATCTTCATGGGCGATGCAGGCTCCCTCGTGGTCGGCTTCTTCGTCGCCCTGCTGACGCTGCGCACGACGTACTACCAGCAGGACCAGAGCGGACCGTGGTACCCCGTGCTGATGCCGCTGGTGGTGATGGCGGTGCCGCTCTACGACCTGACCAGCGTAACGTTGCTGCGCCTGCGTCAGGGCAAGAGTCCGTTCGTCGGGGACACGCAGCACTTCTCGCACCGTTTGCGGCGACGCGGCCTGACTGACACCCAGACCGTGCTGATGCTGTATCTTGCTACGCTCTGTTGCGGCCTGGGCGCGACGTTTCTCTATCAGGTCAACCTCGTCGGGGCCGTCCTGATCTTCGCACAGACCTTCCTGATCCTGGCCATCATCGCCATCTTCGAAAGCACGGTCCGACATGGGAAGGACATCGACTAAAGCTCCGCCGACCGCAAGACGACCGTCCGCGATCGTTGGACTCGTTCTCCTGGGGCTCTGCCTTTCGCTTCTGGCGTTGCGTGTAACCTATACGGAGGCTCCGACCACGCAGACCGTCACGCTGCCGGAGAGTATGGGTGACGCGATCTACAGCCTCACGGTGTCGGGACTGCTGATCTTCGGTCTGGTGTTCTGGCTGTTGTGGCAGGTGTGGTCCGGCCGGCCGATCTACCGCGTCACCGGCATTGAGATCGGACTGGCGGTCTTTCTTGCCGCCGGGATACTCTCGACCTTCGGCGCCAGCGACAAACGCGTGGCGATCAATCATGTGGTGATGCTCGCCGCTCCGGTCTTCGCCGCCATCCTCCTGGTCCAGATCCTCGACAGCGCATCCAGAGTCCGCGCCGTGCTGCTGGTCATCGGCGCCCTTGGCGTCGTCACTGTGTATCAATGCGCCGAACAGTTCCTCGTAAGCAACGAAATCACGGTCGAGCAGTATGAGAAAGACCCCGAAATCCTGCTGCGTCCGCTCGGCATCGAACCGGGGACCTTTCAGCAGTTCCTCTTCGAGCACCGTCTGTACTCGCGAGGCATCCGCGGGTTCTTCACAACCAGCAACTCGGCCGCTTCGTTCCTGCTGCTGGCGTCGTTTGCCGCGCTGGCCCTGTTGCTCCAACATACCCCGGCAAACACAGAAGACAGGACTCGGCTGCGCCGGCGCTACTACGCACCGATCGCGGCGATGATCGTTCTGGCAGGACTGCTGATGACCAAGAGCAAGGGCGGTATTCTGGCGTTCTGCATCGCGGCAGGTCTCTTCGGCGTCTTCCTGCTCCTGCGCAGGCGGCTCGCCGCCCATCCCAGGCTGGCGTGGGTCGCCGGCGTCGCGCTGCTTCTGGTCGCCTCGCTGGCAGTCGGCGGTGCGGCGGTCTCCTACGGCCTCCGGCACGACAGACTACCCGGCGGCAATTCCATGCTGGTCCGATGGCAATACTGGCGCGCTTCGGTGCAGATGTACGGCGACCACGCGCTGGCCGGCGTCGGGCCCGGCAACTTCGCGCAGAACTACACCCGGTACAAGCCGGCCTCGGCGCCGGAGTCGGTATCCGATCCGCACTGCTTTCCGCTGAGTGTGCTGACCCAGTACGGCCCGCTCGGCCTGCTGGGTTTTTTGGCCATGTTCCTCATCCCGATCTATCGAGGCACGTCGCGTCCCACTGAGCCCCTGTCGCTATGTGTCGGCGACGAATCCGGCCCAAGACGCTTGGCCGTAGCCGTACTGCTGACCGTCTCTGCGGCATTGCTGCTACTGCGATCGCTGCTGATTCCCGGCACGTCCGAGGGCGACTTCGAGGTCGTCCTCTATGAAGTCACTGTGCTGTACATCGCCCCTGTGGCGGCGTTCCTGATCGGCTTCCTGCTCCTGGCGGCCGCACTGGAAAACAAGCCTGTGAAGGCCGATGTTGCGCACCGAACGGCGCTCCTCGCCGCACTGGGCTGCGCGGTGGCAGGCGTTCTCCTGCACAACCTGATCGACTTTGCGATCTTCGAGCCCGGGGTCTGGACCGCGCTGTGGACCCTCATGGCCTGCCTTGTCGCAATCAGCCGTCCCATGCAGGTCCCTGCCTCCCTAGGCGTATCCCATCCCAAACCGCTCAAGCTGGTTGCGTCCTTCGTTGCCCTGCTGTTGCTGGGAGCGTACGTTCAGTTCGTTTGGCGACCGGTCTACGAATCGACTGCAGGGCTGCAACAAGGCCGGCAGGCCGCGTCCATCGGACGATTCGACCGGGCCCATGCCCTTCTCGACACGGCCTCAGCGGCCGATGCGCTGTCGCCGGCAGCCGCCTACCTCAACGGCCGACTGTACCTTCAGGAGGCCGAACGCGCCTCCGCCGGTGGCACTTCGCTGCTGGAGAAGGCTGCACAATGCCTTCGCACAGCCATCGACCGAGATCCGGCCGACTACAAGAACTATGAAAAAGCAGGCGATATCGCCAGCCTCATGGGAAAGCCCGAGGACGCGTACGGATGGTATGCGGAGGCGGCGGCAAGGTATCCCGGTTCCGGCCGCCTGCAATTACGCCTCGCTCAGGCTGCCGAACAACAGGGAGACATGGATGCGGCCTTGCGACACTACCGCCACGCCATCGAAATTGAGGATGCCTTCCAGCGGCAATTCAGGCAGATGTATCCCGCGAGAGAACAACCGGTCAGTCGCCTGGGCTGGCAGAACTACGAACTGGCCAAACGGCGCATTGCCGAACTGGCCAACTGACCTGCCGTGTCGGCCTTGCCTCTACGAAACCTTTGCCATGACTTCGTCGGGGATGTCGAAATTCGCGTAGGCGTTCTGAACATCGTCGTGGTCGTCGAACGCTTCCATCAGCGAGACGATCTTCCTGGCCACCGTTTCGCTGTCGATCCCCACGGTATTCTGCGGCACCATCGAGATCTCCGCCACTTCGATCGGGATGCTCTTGGCCTCCAGGGCCTTCTTCAGAGGTTCAAAGCCGCTCGGGTCGCAGGTGATTTCAAAAACTTCGCCGGTGTTCTGCATGTCGTCGGCCCCGGCCCCCAGAGCCAGCTCCAGCAAATCGTCCTCGTTGGTGGTGGAGGTAGCGACCGTAATGAGCCCCTTCTTTCCGAACATCCAGTTGACGCACCCGGTCGTGCCGAGCGATCCGCCGTGCTTCTCGAAGATCCTTTTGATCTCCGGACCGGTGCGGCTGCGGTTGTCCGTCAGGGCCTCAACCATGATCGCCACGCCGCTCGGTCCATAGCCCTCATACAGAACTTCTTCGTAGTGCACGCCTCCGAGATCGCCCGTGCCTTTCTTGATGGCCTTCTCGATCGTGTCCTTCGGCATATTGACGGACTTGGCCTTGTCGATCGCGTAGCGCAGTGTCAGATTGGCCGCCGGGTCCCCGCCGCCGTTCTTGGCCGCGACGATAATCATCCGCGCCACCTTGCTCCACACCTTGCCGCGTTTGGCGTCGTTCGCAGCCTTCTTGTGTTTGATCCCCGCCCAGTGTGAATGACCTGACATACGGACTCCTCAACAACCCGAAACCGGTTCCATCTCGATCACAAGCTCATCCAAGCCCTGTATTATAATTCTCGGGCAGGCGCTTCATAGCGATTTTTCCAAAAACCCGCGCGTTTTCCGCGAGATCCGGGGCCTCGACCGAGACCCAGACGCCGGCATGCCATCTTGCACGAGCAACGGTCCGACGCTACCATGGCGCCGCTGTTGTCGGCCATCCCGAAACGCACTGGAGCAGACACCATGAGCTTTCGATCCAACACGGTAGCCCGCCATCGACACACGTTCTCTCTTCTGGCCCTGTTTGCCATCGTCGCGCTGTCGGGCTGCGCCGGCCGGCCGCAGAACTCGCAGGGAGGTTGGGAGCCGCTCTTCAACGGAACCGACCTGACCGGCTGGGCCGTCAAGTGCAAGCCTGCCGACCGCGATTGCGAGTTCTGGAAGGTCGATGATGGGACCATCCTGGCGGACTCCATGGGCCATGAGGGCCATGACTACGTCTGGCTGGTCACGGATCAGGAGTATGCGGACTTTGTCCTGCGCCTGCGCTTTCAGGCGTATCGCGACAGTCCGGGCAACAGCGGCCTCCAGATTCGCAGCCGCTACGACGACGAGGCGGGATGGCTGGACGGCCCCCAGATCGACATCCACCCCCCTGAGCCCTGGCGGACGGGGATGATGTGGGACGAGACCCGAGGCGTGGGACGCTGGCTCTATCCCGACGTTCCCCAAGGGCAATGGGTCAATCAGGCGATGGCAAACCCCGACTTGGTATTCTACTACGCTGATGAAGGCCCCGGCTGGAACACCTTTGAGATCGCGGCGGTCGGCACGCGAATCACCGCCTGGCTCAACGGCATTCCTGTCGCGGACTACGACGGCTCCGGCGTGCTGGATGACGCCGCACACCAGGCACACGATGTGGGTCTGGAGGGCCATATCGCTCTTCAGATCCACAGGGCCGACCAGCTCCGGATGCGATTCCAGGACATCACTATCAGGCAGGCGCACGCGCCATAATTGTTGGCCAACGCGCCAACCACCCGCTCGGCCGTCCCATAACCCGGCACGCATACCCCAGCCGGCCTCCGGACATGGAGCAGACGCATCCATGGTGCCGATTTCGGAGTTTTTTTCTTGACGCTGGTTTAACGATTCCCTAACCTGGACGATCATATAGGCAACTGTGGACGAATGAGCTTGTGGACCGCCCTGGAGTCATTTCAGCGGCAATTGGGTTTCGCTGCATAGGGTGGGAGCAGGCGGAGACGAGCATCGGGAGTTCGTCTCGAATGGTGGTTTAAGTTGCAGAGACACACGTGAACCGACGTGTTCCGGTCGAGATCCACTCGGTCTGATCGGGAGCAAACACGACGGCCAAGTGTGAATATCCAGTGAAACGAAATCGACTCGCATCAGTCAATCGCGTCTCCGCGAGGGAGTGAGAGATTTGAGGACAGCATCAGCGAAGACCCCTTTCTTGCGGTGTCTGCAACGCCTCAGAGGGCGCGACCTGCAAGCGGTCTGGGTCCTGTCACGCTGATCGCCCCGTTCGTGGGTAAGGTTTCGCACCTCACTGTCGTTTCTTTGGAGCTTCCCTGCCACCTGCCTGCACAGCGTCCGCAGTGAATGTTATCCGTCAACACTGTGTGTGGAAAGGTAGGAAACATGGACGCCATTTTGATGCAGGTGCTCACGCTCCAGGCCGGGATTGGCACGCTCGTAGGGTTTGCACTCGGCGTCTGCTTCTGGGCCATCATCCAGCAGATTGTCGCCAAGGCGCGGGCGAGGCAGAGAGCTGAGGACGTTCAGAGGCAGATCGATGGGGCGAACCGGGAAGCGGAGAACATCATCAAGTCCGCCCAGATCGAGGCGGCTGCGGAAGCCATCAAGAAGAAAGAGCAATTCACCGCCGAGGCCAACCAGATCCGGGGCGAACTGCGGGAAAACGAGATGCGGCTCTCCAAACGCGAGGACGCGCTGGATCGCCAGACCGAACTGCTACAGAAGCAGGAGGCCGCCCTCAAAAAGCAGGAACAGGACGTCGAGCGAAGGCTGCGGAACACCGATCTGAAGGACAAGCAGCTTTCCGTGTTGATCGCCCAGCAGAAGAACCAGTTGCTCAAGATCACCGCCATGGACGTCGAAGAGGCCCGCCAGCTCCTGCTCAAGCGTCTGGAGGACGAGTGCGAGCACGAGATGTCTTCGCTGATCCAGCGCAAGGTCGAAGAGGCCCAGGAGATCGCGGACAGCAAGAGCCGTGAAGTGCTGAGCACCGCGATCCAGCGGTACGCCGCCGAGCAGACCTGCGAGGTAACGGTATCGACGGTGGACATCCCGAACGACGACATGAAGGGCCGGATTATCGGCCGCGAAGGCCGCAATATCCGTGCTTTCGAGAAGGCCACGGGCGTCGATGTGATCGTCGACGACACACCGGGCATGGTCGTCGTCAGCGGGTTCAACCCGGTTCGGCGTGAGGTTGCCCGGCTGTCCATGGAACGGTTGATCCAGGACGGGCGCATTCACCCATCCCGCATCGAAGAACTGGTGGCCCAGACCCGCAACGACGTCAACGCCAAGGTGCTCCAGCTCGGCAAAGACGCCGCGGTTGAAACCAACGTCCGGGGCCTGCCCAACAAGATCATCAGTCTCCTGGGGGCCTTGGCCTATCGAACCAGCTACGGCCAGAACGTGCTTCGCCACAGCGTTGAAGTCGCCTTTCTCAGTCAGGTGATGGCCGATGAGCTGGGCCTGGACGGCTCCGTCGCCCGGCGGGCCGGCTTGCTCCACGACATCGGCAAGGCGATCGATCACGACGTCGAAGGAAGCCATCCCGAGATCGGGACCAACTACCTCAAGCGATTCAACGAGTCCCCGATCGTGCTCAACGCCGTGGCGGGCCACCACGGGGACGTTCCGCCTGACAACCCCTACACCCCTCTCGTGGCGGCCGCCGACGCAATCAGCGCCTCGCGGCCCGGCGCCCGACGGGAAACACTGGAACGCTATATCAAGCGGCTGGAGAAGCTCGAGGAGATCGCCACCGGCTTCAAGGGTGTCGAGACCGCCTACGCGATTCAGGCCGGACGGGAGATTCGTGTCATTGCCAATGCCAACGAGGTGGACGACGAAGCCGCGATGAAGGTCGCACGCGACATCGCCAAGAAGGTCGAGGACGAGATGACCTATCCCGGCGAGATCCAGATCACCCTGCTGCGCGAGGTCCGCTGCATCGAATACGCCAGGTAAGCCGCGATACGGGGCGCGCCCGCGTCCGCTTGTCGAAAGGAAGCCATGAGGCTGAACGTACTGTGCATCGGTGATATCGTGGGGCGACCGGGCCGACGGATTCTGGCGGACAAACTGAAGGCCTTTGTCCGCGAGCAGTCCATCGACTGCGTCGTCGCCAATGCCGAGAATGCCGCCGGCGGGTCGGGACTGACGCCGCAGATCTACGACAAGCTGCTGCGTTACGGCGTCAACCTGATCACCCTGGGCGACCACGCCTTTCGCAAGCATGACATCATTGAGACTCTCGAACGGAACGACAACATCTGCCGGCCGGCGAACTTCTCCGAACATGCCGCCGGTCGAGGCATGGCATTGTATAAGACGGGCAAAGGACCTGTCGTGGGCGTTCTGACGCTGATCGGCAGGTTGTTCATGAAACCCGCGGACTGCCCCTACACGGCGGCGGACAGATGGATTCCGAAACTCCAGAAGGAGGCGGACATTCTGGTGGTGGACTTTCACGCCGAGGCTACCAGTGAGAAAATCGCGATGGGCTACCATCTCGATGGTCGAGTGAGCTGCTGTTTCGGAACGCATACGCACGTGGTGACCGCCGACGAGCAGATTCTGCGCAAAGGCACGGCGTACATCAGCGATATTGGGATGACCGGCGCACATGACTCGGTGCTGGGACGCAAGAGCGACTGCGTTCTGAAGTCCTTCCGGACCCAGATGCCGGTGCCATTCGAGATTGCCACGGGTGATGTTCGGATCAACGGGGTCGTCGTCACGATCGACAGCAATACGCGTCAGGCCGAACGCATTGAACGCATCCGCATCGATGCCGACACCGAGGACGATGCACGCTACGACAGCGACGACGGCCGGCCGGAATACTACAACAACTTCTGATCGCCCGAGCAAGCCGCTGCCACTGCTCAGCGGTCCTCTTGTTTCGCCTCCCCGAAAAAGGCCCGCAGCGTCGTGCCGGAGTAGCGATCGGTGCCCCTCAGCAGGATGTAGTAGGTTCCGGAGTTGGGATTATCGACTGTGACGGTTTCATTGTTGCCAATCAGATAGGGACGATAGTCCCATTCCCTGGTCGTCGGCTTGGCATTTCTGCGCACATACAGATCGACGTCACCGGTACCGCCCGAGGTGGAGATCTGGAGTTTGGTCAGTCCGGTGGGAACCTCGATCCGGTAGCACGTCTCGCTGCCTGCAGTGCCGGACAGCCCACCGACGGAGACGCCATTGACCAGGGGAATCACCTTTTCGTCAGGTTCGTCAT
The DNA here is from genome assembly GCA_040772485.1 of Sedimentisphaerales bacterium. Taxonomy (GTDB): domain Bacteria; phylum Planctomycetota; class Phycisphaerae; order Sedimentisphaerales; family Anaerobacaceae; genus Anaerobaca. The sequence goes on from JAXGYC010000007.1 coordinate 384,327, forward strand.
CCGACAGACTCGCGGTCAACGCTTCGGCCGTCGCGCCCGCCGTCAGGCGAAGGACGGCGCAGTTGGTGTAATCCACCAGCCTGGGGGGGGTCGTCACACTGACGGAGACGGTCTTCGAATCGCTCAGGCCTGCTCCGTCGACCACCGTAATCGTTCCCGAGCGGACCTCGCCGCAGTCGATCAGGGTGCCATACTGACCGACCAGCTCCAGCTTGATCCAGTACTCGGCGCTCGACCAGTTTCCCGCGTTCCCGCTGGACAGGTCCAGGCTGACGGTGAAATTCGCGGTGATGGTCGCTTGGGGGTCTGTATAATAATCCAACGTCGTCCAGACCATCTCATGCGTGGCCGAGATACTTGCCTCCTTTCCGCCGACTGGCCCTTCGGCGGCGATGTCGGGCCACAGCCCGGTGTCGATGCTCGGATCCATCGGATAATAGTGTGAAACGTATCCATCGATGATCAAATCGCCGCTGCCGGCGATGGTGATGGCGGAGTGGGCCGGCTCTCCGCTCGAAGGCTGTGCAGCCAATCCGAGAAGCGTCACGTCTGCATAGGCGTCGTAGCCTTTGAGCATGATATACCAGGTTCCGGCGCCGGGGTTGTTGACAACCACGGATTCGCGATTGCCCACCAAGAACGGCCGATAGTCGTAGACATCCGTCGTCGGCATCGCGTCCTTCCTGACGTAGAGATCGCAGTCGCCAGTCCCTCCGGAGATGCTGATCTGGAGTTGGGATCGATTGGCGGGAACCACAAACTGATAGAACTGCTCGCTGCCGACTGCTCCGGAAAGGCCCGTCATGGGGGCACCGTTCGTCAGGACCGTCGCAACCGCGCCACAGGAGTACGTGGATTTCAAGGTCAGGCCCGAGTAATGAGTGAAGCCGCGAAGCATGATATGCCAGGTTCCTGCCTGCGGACTCGCAACAGCCACACTTTCTTCGTTGCCAATCTTGTAGGGCCGATGATCATAGGCGGTTGTCGTGGGCTTGGCTTCTCTACGCACGTAGAGATCGCAATCGCCGGAGCCGCCCGAGATGCCGATGACAAGGTCGAGTTGTCCCTCAGGAACCACGATCGTGTAAAACTGCTCACTCCCGGCAGCTCCGGAAATGTCGACAACCGGGATGCCGTTCTCCAGTTCCACGGTGCCTGCGAAAGTCACTGAAGCCAGCAAACAAACGGCCGCCCCAAGGACCATGGCGCCTCTCCGGCACGATCCACTCCACCCCTTCATCCCGACCCCTCTCTAAGCTCGAAAACCTCCGCCCCATCCCGTCCCTGGGCTCCAGGCAGATCGCCAATCTGCGAGGTCGTCCGATCCCCGCTGTAGTCAAACCTCATCGCGTGTCGTTACGCAGCCCCCGTGTCAATCGAGCCACCCTGTGTTCCGTATTCCTCCCCCCTGCTGCGGGACAACCGCACTGCAGCATCACCAACCTTCCTATTTTACCATGTTGTCGAACGGAACACCAGAGAATTTTTCATTTGCGTCAGGACATGCCCGGAGTGGCTGGTCCTTCGGCCTGCCGCAGAGGTCCGCAAAGACCGGTCTTGGCTCGGGGAAAACCAAAGAACCGCCCTATGGCACCTCAAGCCGAGGCGGGCGGTCAGCCTGGGACCACATGGAGATAGAACCGGACCTCTGGTCTTCGGGAAGGACTCATGATCCGGCCGGCCGGCGTTTGGAACGGGCGGAAGCGGAGGGCCTCCGCGATCTCTTCCTGGTCTTGTTCAGCTTCAGTGCGAACTTGGTTTCTTCGCCGGTTTCCTCGTTGATCACGGCGAATTGCCCGGAGTCGTCTCGCTGCATCTGATCGTTGGCATTCAGCAGCTCGATTCCGTAAACCGTTCCATCGGGCGCCAGGTCGATCACCAGTTCCTCACTGAGTTTGATGGACTCGGCATCGGTCTTCTTGTTCTTGAAGCGGATATAGCCGACGTTGTAGCGGGGATCGTACGTAAACTTCATGCCGCCAGACCTTTCCAATCCATCAGAAGTACCTCGTAACCACCGAAATCACCAACCAGCCGTCGTAGCGACGAATCGCATAAGCTTCGACCTGCTTGGTCTTGTACTGTTTTCCACGCCAGCGCCTCTTGAAAGGCACATTGCGACGAAAACCGACCCGGCCAAACTTGGCGTCAAACCGCTCACCAGCTTCGACCGCCAGTTTCACCTCTTCCTCGGTGGCGCCACGCTCGGCCAAACGGTCACGGGCATGGGGATGTAGATTGACCGTCATAACGGAGACATCCTGCCGGACGCAACCAAGGCATGCACCTGGAACTCGGTGGTGCCGATAATGTCAGTATAGCGAAACTGGGAATCGATCGCTACTGTTTTCTTCATGGATTCTACGTCAGAAACGGGTTCGAGGCCTTTTCGCGGCCAATGGTCGTCCTCATGCCGTGTCCAGGGTAGACTGCCGTCCGCTCGGGCAGAACCAAAAGCTTCGTTCGGATGCTGTCGAGCAACTGATCCCAATCTCCGCCTGGGAAGTCGGTCCGCCCGACCCCGTCGGCGAAGAGCGTATCCCCGGCAAAAACAACGGCTTCTGTCCCGGCGTAGAGACAGATCCCTCCAGGGGTATGGCCCGGCGTGTGCAGCACCTTCAGAACGATGCCTGCCTCTTCGACCGTGTCGCCATCCTCCAGCAGCACCTCGGCCGGAGCAGCCTCAAACGGCAGCATGGCCATTTCGGAGAGGTTGGCCTGCGAGTCGGTCAGCATGGGGCCGTCCAGCTTGTGGATGTAGACCCTGAGCCCAGGGAACTTCGACCGCAAGGCCGCCAGACCCGCGATGTGATCGACGTGTCCGTGCGTCAGGATCACAGCCCTGGGCGTCAGATCGTGCTGGGCGAGAAACGCGAGCATGTCGCGACTGTCGAGCCCCGTGTCGATCACGAGACATTCCCGGGCCGACTCATCCGTGCGGACCACGTAGCAATTGGTCTGGAAATCGCCGAGAATCAGCCGATCGATCTTCATTCGTCCCCAGTCAGTGAATACGGCTTAGCCGGCGTTGGGATCGGCTGATTGGGCCGGGGCAGGCTCGGCAACCGGCGGGCTGCTCTCGGCGGGCGTCACAGCCTCCGCCGGCTTCTCTGGCGCCGGTTTCGCCTTGTCCTCCATCAGGTCCGCCTGCCGCTTGGTCAGGTAGTTGGCCTTCCATTCGGGAATCTGATAGACCCAACCCTTGTGCCGCAGTGTGAACCGCTGGGCCCGCTCCTGGGCCTGGAGTTTCGCCTCCTTCTTTTTGAGCTCCTCCTGCGACTCAACCTGGCCCGGCTTCATAGTGACCGGCGTCTTGTCCGTGAACTCCGCCTCACACGTCAGATAGGCCTTGCCGTCCTTTCGAGCGATCTGGAGGCGATACTCGGTGGAGTCATCCAGGCGGCAGACATACCGGTAATCGTAGCTCAGCTCGCCGACCGCCGAAGGGGTGTTCACGTCGTCAAACCGCAGGCTGTTGAGCCCTCCGAAAACGCTCTTGGCATCGCTGTCCTTGAGTTTCTTGTCCGCGGGCAAATCAGCCATGACGACGGCGTCGCCTTCGGCGCTCCTGAGGGTATACGAACCGTCCGGCGTGGTCACCGTGACCGAGTTGACGTCTTCCCGCTCCACCGAGGCAATCTCCTGATTGACGTAATCGATCGCCGTCGTGCGGATGTAGGGAGCGCTCTCGGCCAGATACACCGTGTCCTGAGACGCCAGCCGGACGTAGGTGTTCTGCCCGCCTTCCAGGGCCTTGCCGATGATGACCCCGGTCAGAACAGCCCCGTCGCCCTTGAGGAACCTGACCACACTCTGCGCCTTCTCCTCGGTGACCTCAAGATCCTCATGGTTCTTCGGGTTACTGGTGTACGATTCGAGGGTCTTGATGTCGAGGCACTTGGTAATCAAGTCGTTGATTCGCTTCGGGTCGGCGGGATAGTCGGCCTCGTTGACCACGCGGAACTGCTGTTCCCGCCTCTGAATCGTCACGGCACTGTCACCATGACCGACAACGATACTGTCGATCTCAGACGGGTCCAGCCCCTGGATCAGGTAGGACGGCCCCGAAGGTTCGACCGTCGAGCGACTCGACAGACGAGACTGAACGACGGCCCACGACACCATGATCGCGGCCACAATGGCCAGTATGCCAAGATTCCTGTTGCTCATCTTACAAGATCCCTTTATCGACGATTGACGATCGTTCAGGACCGATCCGCAATTCCCATCCGCGTTATGCATCACTCGCATGGCTGATGTAGTGCCGCCTGCGTACGCTGCGCCAGATGCCCAGAACCAGCGCGATCAGCATGACCACTCCCGGCACGAGGCCCATGTTGAAACGACGCAGCACGTTGCCCAACTGCTCGATGCGCTCGCGACGTCGCGCGTTGACCTCGCGAAGCTGACGCTGGGCCTCGCGAATCTTCAACTCCAACTGCCTCTTCTTCTCGAGAAGCGAGCTGCCGATCACCTCTTCCTGCGCGGCCTGACCGGAGTTGACGAGATCCTCCAGCTCCTTGTTGAACCCCTCGATCTGGGCGTTGATCAACGCGACCTCGTCGGCGGTCTCCTTCTCGGCCTGCTGCTCGATCTGGTCGACGACGGCGAACGGCCGTTTGTAATTGCCCCGCGACCGGATCGAAATCAGATCGCCGGACCCGCTCAGGTCCTCGATCGTGTTGATCAGCAGGGCGCTGTTGTCACCGACGACCATCTTGCCGAACAGCGATTGGGCGTAGGCCATCTGGTCGCTGAGAAAATCCACGTCGCTGAACACGGCCACCGCGCAGTCCGCAGTCGCCTCCTTCAGCCCGGTGATCTGCCTGGCGATCATCTTCGGCTCGTTCGGATCATCCTCGTCGTCCTCGTCCGCATCGTTGGCATCCGCCGCAGGCACCTCGATCTCGATGCCATCCGGGAAGCTGCTCTGGAAGCGTCCGGTGACCAGGTAGCCCATCGGAACGGGCTTGTTTCCCTCAATGAACTTGGCCATGAGCTTGTCCGGATCGGGGAACATCAGCTCGAACGAACTGCCGACGCTCCAACTGTTGCCCTTGTCCGTCGTCATGATCAGGGGCGTGCGCGTGATTTGCGGCTCGTTCGCCGCAGCGACCTGATTAGGGTCGTCGCCGCCACCAGCCTGGTCGGCAGGCGCAATCTCCTGGAGCACACCGGCAAACAGCACCCTGACTTCGTTGAGATCGGCGGTGATGACCTTCTCTTTGCTGAAGCATGGCGTCGTGAGCCCGAGGAAACCCATGATGGGCTGGGGACGCTGATTGGCGGCCAGAGGCGCCTCCAGCACAAGCGAGCGGTCGCCGGCAAAGGTGTTGGCCGGCATTTGAAGCCCCCACGTCCGCATCAGACGGTCGAGGTCCGAACTCTGCTTCTCCGCGGTCATCTGCATGGGGTTTCGCTGCGGCCGGTCCGCAATGCAGTGCGGATCGACGCACAGAATCGCCCGTCCGCCCTTCAGGATGAACTGGTCGATGGCAAACTGCGTCTTCTCCGGCAGGTCCTTGGGGTGGATCACCAGGAGGATATCGACGTCGTTGATGTCGTTCACGTCGGTCGCGACCTCGGTCACCTCGTACTTCTGCCGAAGCTGTTCCACAATCGTCCAGGCAGGCTTGGGCTGCTGGCCCTGCATCCGCATCATCTGGGCCATGTAGCCCGTGACGTCGTCGCCCATCACCCCCAGCGAGCTCATGATCCCCACCCGCTTCTTCTGCCGGGTGATCGCGGTATCGATCAGATAGCTGATGTCATACTCGACAAAGTTCTGACGATCGGGCGAGAAGAACGGCACGGTCTTTTCCACACCGAACTGCGTCTGCACCGCCAGCCCGAAGAAGAAACTCTCCTCTTCGGTGATGGGGAACCGCCTCAGGCCCAGCCGCAGCGCCTGTTCTTCGTCTTCCGAGAACGGCCTCGGATCGATCACCTCCAACTGGACCATGCCCTTCGACGCGGCCACGTACTCTTCCAGCAGCGCCCGCACGAACTCATAGTAGTTGTCGAAGTAGCGAATCTGATCGGGCCCCTTCATGGCCGCCGTCTTGGCGTAGAAGAGCCTGACTTTGATCGGCTGATTGAGCCGGCCCAGAATCGCCTTGGTCCCGTCCGAGAGCGTATAGAGCTGCTGATCGGTGACGTCCACTTTCCACCGCCGTCCCAAATCCTGGCAGATGCTGATTCCGCTGAAGGCAATGACCAGGACCAGGACGGCCCCCACGATCGCGCGAATGGTCCGATTCATTTAGCTGGCCTTCCTTTCATCCAAAACGACCGCACAGGCCGCCACCCATCCCACAATCAGCAGGATGAAATAGGCAATATCCTGGAATTGCAGGATGCCCCGCTGCATCGAGTCAAAGTGCACCTGAAAGCTCATTCCTTTGACTGCCGAGACCATGCCGGGCGGCAGAAACGTCGAGACGTAGTTCAGCGTCGTCGGCATACCCGCGAACACCAGGACCGCACAGGCTACCACGCTGAGCACGAAGGCGATCACCTGGTTCTTGCTCAGCGCCGAGAAGAAGCAGCCGATGGCCAGAAAACCCCCCGCCATCAGGAACGCGCCGAGATAACCTGTCACGATCAATCCGATATCGGGATCGCCCAGATAGCAGACGGTTACAACCAGAGGGAAGGTCAGCGCCAGCGCGATCCCCAGGAACAGCCAAGCGGCGAAGAACTTCGCCAGCACCGCTTGCCCGATCGTAACCGGCAGCGTGAACAGCAATTCGACCGATCCCACCTTGCGTTCCTCGGCCCAGAGCCGCATGGCGGTCGACGGAACCATGAACACGAACAGCAGCGGGAGGTTCGTGAAGAACGGCTTCAGGTCGGCCTGGCGGGCCTCGTAGAATCCTTCCTTGAAGGTCAGATACCCCGCGAAGAACAGAAAGATGACGAGAAAGACGTAGGCGAGAGGCGTAGTGAAGTAGCTCTTCAGCTCCCTCTTGAATACCGCCCAGAAACTGTTCATGTGGCACTCCAGTTCCAAGTGATTACTGATCCATGACTATTGGCAGCCGTCCCTCATTCACCGTCAGACCGTCACGAGGGCCCTGGTGCTGGTGATCTTGCGGAAAACCTCGTCGAGACTGGCGTGATGCTTCTCCTTCAGCTCCTTGGGCGTCGAGTCCACGAGGATCTTGCCTCGCGCGACGATGATCGCGCGGGAGCAGACGGCATCGACCTCTTCGAGAATGTGCGTCGAGACGATGATGCACTTGTCCTTGGCCATGGCGACGATCAGCTTGCGCACCTCGTGCTTCTGATTGGGATCGAGGCCGTCGGTCGGCTCATCGAGGATCAACACGTCGGGATCGTGAATCAGCGCCTGGGCCAGTCCCACGCGCCGTTTGTAACCCTTGGACAGCGTCTCGATGGTTTGATGGTACACCGACTCGATCGAGCACATGGGGACGATGCGGTCGAGCGCCGCCTTGCGCCGGCGCCCCTTGATCTGCCGGACGTCACAAATGAACTTCAGGAAGCCCCCCACCGTCATCTCCGGATAGGCCGGAGAGTTCTCGGCCAGATACCCCAATGACCGCCGCGCCCCGACCGGATCGGCCAGGATGTCGTGCCCGCAGACACTGGCGGTGCCGCCATCGGGGCGGATGTAACAGGTCAGCATGCGCATCGTGGTGGTCTTGCCCGCTCCATTGGGACCGAGCAGACCGACCACCTGCCCCTTCGCGGCGCGGAACGAGATCCCGTCCACGGCCACCACCGGCCCGAAACGCCGCCGAAGTTCTTTGGCTTCTATCATGTCTGTCTCCAAAACTCAGGCATCGATTCCGCCCTCGGGGAGTAGGGCTCCCCTTAGAAACAAAACCTATAGGTTGACGAAAAACCTCCTGGCCGTCAAGACCTGCACAGCGAATATTTTCATAGCGGGCGAGCCCTGCGGACCTGCGTCGGGGGCCAGGCCCCTCGACGACAAAGTGCGCCATACGACATCACGGCGAATTTGTTCGGGGCGCGAACTCCAAGAAGAAAACGGGCGGCGCCGACAGGCATCCGCCCATCGACACCACCCGTTTTCCAAGAGACCCGTTACGGCAAAATCAGGACGTCATTCCGCGTCGGCCGGATGACCGAACCGAATGTCGTCGACGTAGATCAACCCGGAGCCGCCGGCGCGTGGCGCGTTTCGATCGCCCACACCGATGTACATCTTCTCGACGCGGCTGAGGTTGACTCCGCTCAAGTCGTCAAACGCAATGCGCCATTGATTCCAGCCACCCATGAACGTCGCCGCCTCGCCGGCCGGATGCGTTACGGCCTGGACTTTGCCGCTGCTGTCCTCGACCGCCACGTACAGCGTATCGGCCGCGTTGCCCTCGGGCTGCGCCGGTCCGATCGTGGCCGCCTGCCACTGCCCCGTGACATTCCCGGTCGTAGTCACGTCGGAGAACTCCGCGCTGGTCAACACGCCCGCCGAATGACTGGTCACCACCAGACCGACGTAGACGTCGGCGGCCATGGCGATCGTCTGCGGATTCCACGACATGGCGGTCCAGTTCTGCCCGTCGGCGGAATAGTAGCCGTTGAATGCGTTGCCGACGCGTTCGATCTTGACCCAGTACGGCATCGTCATGGCGATCTGCTCGGCCGTCGCAACGGAGGTGTCGCTGACGGCGGCCACATCCGTCGTCAAACGAGCCTGATAGCGGCAGCCATTGCCCGGCGTGGCGTAAACCGCCGCGAACGTCGAGCCGACCTCCAGCGTCTCGCGGATCATCACGCCGGCCTTCGCCCAGGCGTTGGTGTTGGCCACGCCCTCGACGCGTGCGATGACGGCGCCGTTCCCGCTGAGCTGCTTGTGTGCGAAGCGAAACTCATCCGTCGTGTTCCAGATATCGGTGCCCGCCGCTCCCATGACGATGTGGCCCGACGCCAGCTCAGCGAACGGCCCGGCACGGCCCTGGAAGTGGACGACCAGCGTGTCGGCGCCGTTGACCGTCCAGTTCTGCGGCGTCTCGAACGTCCGCTCGGCTTCAGAGTACCACGGTGACACCGAGTTGTCGTAGTGCAGAGGCATGGACTGGCCGCCGCTGTTGACGATGGTCTTCTCGGCAAACGGCGCATCGAGATACCCAACGGTCGAGCCGGTGTCATTGCCCCATCCGTCGATCCAGGTGTCGAAGATCGCCAGGCCGGCGTTGATATCGTCGGTGTAGCTCTCGAAGTCTTCGACGAGGAAGTACTCCTGCGTAGCGAAGCTCCACAGATCGCCTTCCCACGAGCCGACCGCCTCGGCCTCGTTGACCTCGGCAATCCGCCAGTAGTAGGTCGTGCCCAGATTCAGAGAACCGGGATCGTAACGGCTCGTCTCAACGGAGTCGACCAGAGCCAGTGCCTCCGGGTCCGTTCCGAAGTAGACCTCATGCACAGCCGCTTCCCGGCCGGCTCGCCAGGCCAGATCGCTTTCCGGCCCGACGGCGGCAGCGCCATCGGCCGGCTGGGGCTCACGCGGATACACAGGCGTATGGTAGAATCGCACCTCGCTGAGCCCGTACTGGGTCAGCATGCCCCAGTTGTCGTTGATGCTGAGCCGGACGTACTTGGCCGCGATCCCTGCCAGGTCGATGGTGGTGTTGTGGGCGTAGCCGGCCTTGGCGGTTCCCTTGGCAAACTCGAAATCCCCCAGAGCCGTCCACTCCACGCCGTCGAGGGAATACTCCAGCGTGACATCCTTGAGTCCGTACCCGAGCACCGCCTCGAACATGACGTTGTAGTTCCAGACCCAGAGTTCATAGAGCTTGAGGACCCGGTCGAACTCGTACTGGATCCAGACCCCGGCGATGCCGTCGGAAGTCGCCAGCCACATGTCCGCCGCGTCGATCGAGTGCAGATCGGCCGCATCGAGGCCGGAACCGTCCACGGTGCTCTCCGGACCGTAGCCGGCATCGGAATTGGACGCGGTGGCGATGATATTCTCCACAGGGTAGGCCAAAGGCTCGGCTGTGAAGCTCCAGACCGACCCCTTGTAGATGGTGCTTTCCGGCGGCGCGTTGACCTCGTCCACGCGCCAGTAGTAGGTCTGCCCGAAGCTCAGCAAGCCCTCGGGATCGTACGAGTTGGCGTCCTGTCCCTGGCTGAGCAGCACACCGAGCGGATTGGCTCGGGAAGCCGCGTTCACATCTTCGAACGCGGCGCCGAAATACACGTCATGCGCCGCCGCATCCGGGCTGGGCATCCAGCTCAGGACGACGTCACGCGGCACGTCGACGGCGCCGTCGGTCGGATAGGGATCGGATGCAACCACCAGCGCCCCGCGCGGGCTCTCCGGCGGGCCCTGTTCGGTCGGCGTGTAATCCGCATTGGTCGTCAGGAGGATCTTGTCGACGGTCAGTCCGTCCTCCCGCATCCAGACGTTCACCGTATGGTCGCCGGCGGTCTTCACCTCAATGGTCGGACGCCCGCCGTTCATGATCTGACTGCTCCAGTTGTACACGCCGTTGAAGCCGCTCATCGTCGCGGACGTGACCGGCTCGACTCCGTCCAGGCCCGTGTGGAGCGAATCGGAATTGCCGTCCATGCCATACCCGAGAATCCAGACGTAGTAGGTCCCGGTCTTGACGAACTTGACCACGTAATCCAACTGGGGACTGGTCGTGGCAACGTTGCTGGTGATGCCGGAACCGCCGGCAAGCGTCGTCGGCGTCGATTGCATCGCGAAGCCGCCGCTGAATCCGTCCGCCGGAGCGAAGTCGTTCGAGGTCCGCGAGACCAGCTCCCACGTGTGCGGCGGCCGGGGCGTGTTCAGATCGAAGTTCTCCGCCTCCATGCAGACGATTCCGTCGGTGCCGGTGTCCTGCTGGAAGGGCTGCGCGCCGAGCGTCATCGAGCCGCATCCCAGCATCAGGATTCCGGTGATCAGAAATGTCAATCGCGTGAGCATTGCTGTCCTCCTTCAGAAGAGATGGAAGCGCCCCTCAAACGCTTCGTCCAAATGTCCGGCTTCAAGCCGGGCGCGGCGCCTGCCTTCGCGACCCTCCAAGCCGGCAAGCAGCCCGAAACACCACAACGCGCTCAATTATCCCAAATTGAGCCTCGCCGTTCAAGGGCATTCTGGCAGGCGCCGTGCCCGTGGGCGACCCGTGTGTCAGAAAGGCCGGTCGCTACCGGCCCGCTCCGGCCGGCGCGATCTCGCCGGCGAACTCGTAGGCTCCCATGTCCACAATGCCATTGGTCACCCGCCAATTGCCGGCCAAGTCGAAGGCAGGTAGCGGGGGCTCGGTCTGGTTCGATCCCGAGTCGATTGCCGGGGAATCCGACGCCAGACGGAAGTCGTCGTCCTCGGTGCCGAGCACGCCATCGGCTCCAAAGGGGTCCGCGAACAGAGGATCAAGCCCCGGCTCGCAGATGCTGGTGATGATCTCCGGAAGCACAGGACCAGCACGGAACGCGACCGGCGTGCCGGAGGTGGAATCGGCGACCGAACCGTGGAGAATGCAATTCGCAATCGTCATGGCGGGCAGGTGCACCCAGGAATCCTCAGGTCTGGCCATCACCGCCAAGGTCGGCGGACGATCGAGAGCCGGCGAGCTATTGCCAAAGAGCGTGCAGTTCAGCAGGCGATGGACCTGTGGCTCGTTGACATAGTTGCCCTCAGGGTAGGCGATCGCGCCGCCTCCATCTGCCGCGGTGTTGGCCACCAGCAGGCAGTTGACCAGTTCGATTCTGCCGATGCTGTGTGCGCTGAGGGCGCCGCCTTTCGCACCGGCACCGTTTCGCCGGAACACGCAATGGCGCAACGTCAAATCCGCCTTGATGTGCGACCAAATCGCGCCGCCATCGTACTCGGCCACGTTGTCTTCCCACAGACAGCCGGCGAATACCGGACGCCATCGGCGTCCGTTGGACACGGCGCCGCCCCACGAGGCGCAATTGCCGAGAAAGGCACACCTCGTGAACACCGGTTGCCACTGATTGCCCTCGTACGGCTCATCCGAGCCGGAACCGTCGGTATGGAGCAGGCAGACGGCGCCGCCGGTGCCCGCGTAGTTGTCGGTGAACACGCAGTCCGTCAGGCGAGGAGAACACCCGCCCCGACAGGAAAGGCCTCCGCCCTGGGCCTGGAGCCGAGAGTGGCTGCGCGGCGCGTCTGCATGTCCGCCGGTCACGACAACGCCTTCGAGAACGGCCCGGTTATCCAGTCCCTCGCACGTCACCACGTTGAGGCTGTTGCCCTGTTTCGAGTTGGGGTCCTCACCGGTGTCGTTGCGATCGATGTCGCCGCTGAGTATGGTCACAGAGGTATTCGGATCCCAGGCATTCGGGTCGGCTGCCCCGAGGCCGGCGTATCCGCCGCGGATCGTCGTGCCTGCCTTCAGCTCGAAACTGGCCTCGCGGTCCAGCGGGTCGTCGGTCGGGGTGTAGAGGCCCTGCGCCACGCGGATTTCGTCACCCGGCTGGGCAACCGCCAGAGCATCCTGGAGACGCCCGAAGGCGCCGGCCCAGGACGTGCCATCCCCGGAGTTGCCCATGTCGTCATCCACGTGCAGGACCATGCCGCCCAGGTAGGTCTTGCTGGCTTCGGCGGTGCCGCCGTAGGCGCCGAGATTGACGATGCCACCGTTCGGAACAGGCTCGTCGCCAACCGGAGCGATTGGATCGCCCGCGTCGATGCAAGGACTGGTCACATCGTCCTGCACCCAGCTCTCACTGATCGGGTCCCATCGCCCGGCCTGACTCTTGAGATGGTAATCGCCATCGACCCAAGTCGCGGCTCTCGATATCGAATCCGAACGCCAGTGGCCAACAGAGGCAAAACACGGGTCCACGTCAATGTTCCCCTCTCCCGGCCAGCCTCCGTCTACGTTGCTGTGGATCACTACGGCGCCGGAGAGCTCCTCGTCGTCATTGTCCCAGACAATGCAGTGGTCCAGGACCGCACCACCGGCCTCATCGGATAATCCGCCGATGGAGCCGCCTCGATTCTGCGCCAGCGTGCAATGCATCAGCGTCGGACTGGCTCCTCGACTGTATATGGCGCCACCATCGAAACTGGCGTTGCCCACGAAAAGGCAGTTCATCAAAGTCGTGTAGCTGTTGTCATTGTAGAGCCCTCCACCGGGAGAAGTGTAGGCCCTGTTTCCAGCGAACCGGCAGCGGACGAACACCGGCCCGGGTCCCGTGGGCTCCGGGTCGCCACGGCCGACGCCATCACGCACGTGGACGGCACCGCCGCCGTCCCCGCTGGCCACGTTGCTTTCGAAGAGACAGTCCGTCGCCTGAAGAGCGCTTTGGAGGGTGTTCAGCGCCCCGCCTCGATCGGCCCTATTATCGAAGAAGGAACATTGTATGAGAACAAGATTGCTGCGATTGTTCAAGCCGCTACTGTGGCTGAGGCCTCCCCCTCCTTCGGGGGCGGAGTTGCCTTCAAACGAACACCGACGAAGAACCATGGAAGAACCGGTGCCGCTGATGCGCGCCCCGCCGCCGGATCCCTCGAAGGGGCCTTTGCTCTTGGCCCTATTGTCGACGAAGAGACAATCCGCACACGTACTCCCATCGCCTGGCGCTGCGCACATCCCCGCGCCCTCAAAGGCTTCGTTTTCCCGGAACGTGCAGCGTTCCAACTTCAAGACCCCGTTACGAGCGCACAGACCGCCACCCTGATTCTCCGCCTTGTTCCGCTCAAAGAGACAGTCTACAAACGTGAGGTCGCTATCCTTGCCCCAGAATCCTCCGCCGCTGTCCCACGTGAAGTTGTTGCGGAATACACAGGCCTTCAGCACGGGACTACCCCCGGAGCTGTACATCCCGGCGCCGTTTCCAGTGCTCGACATGGTCTTGTTATGGATGACCGTGCACCGCTCCATCCGAAGATCGCTGGCCAGACACGTGACGCCGGAACCGGAATACCCCCAACCGCTCGTGACCGTGAACCCATCCAGGACAGTCGTCGCGTCGTTGCTCAGAGAGGCGACGACGGTTCGGCTGTTGTCGTCCATGTTGGAGAAATCAGGACCGTCGTCTCCATCCAGGTCTCCGCTGAGAATCGTCTCGTAGCGATCGATGTTACGTTCGTTGGGATCGGTGCCCGTCAGGCCGGCATAGCCTCCAGCCAGCGTTACACCGTTGACCAGAAGAAACCTCGCGTCACGATCTCCTGGAGAGAAACCAACACCTTGGTCAGGCTTGTACAAGCCTTGGGCCACTCGAACCCTGTCGCCTCTTCCAGCCACGCCCAGGGCGTCCTGGAGATGCACGAATGCATCTGCCCAGGACGTACCGTCATTAGCGCCGACGGCATCGTCATCGACATAGATGACACCGCCCCATCCGGCCGGCGTGAGCCCCACGACCAGGGCGCACGCGACCACCATGATTCGCTTGCCTGCCAACCTGTCCATGTTCCGCTCCTTTCGATCTGATGCTATGAAGATATGAGGCCGCATGGACACCGGTCCATGCCGTTTCTGCGCAGACCGCCTCCCCTCTCGCTCGGTGCAGGCTCAAGACGTGACCGAATTGGAGATTCTCCGCGCATGTTGCACCTCGTGCCCCAGGACGCTCTACGCGCAGCGTCCGGACAGCAGAGAAACTCGCCGGGTCACAAAGGCAGGCGGCTATGAATGGAAAAGTATGATATGATAGCAGACCACAGTTTTATGATAGGCGCTTCTGCCCACCTTTATGTCTCATTTTCTGAATTCTACAGCTATGTAGACGGGGTTTGCAAGGAATTTCCGGGCGGAAGACGTTTTTTTTGCCGGGAGACTTCAGCCTGCCTCCGGTCGCGGAAACCGTGTGCGGCAGGCGAAATAGACTGCCAGTTGGGCGACCAGACCCAGACCGGTCAGCGCGACGGCGAACCAGTACGGTGCATACGGGCCGACGTGCCTGGCCAGATGGCCGCCGGTCCCGGCGCCCGTGATGATGCCGATGGATATGACGATCTCGTGAATGGTCATGCGGGCGGACCGATTGCGGCTGGCCGAGACGCCATAGTAGAGGTGGCTGCTGTAGGCAAACCCGAACGGCAGACCGAGCACGATGGCCGAGACGATAAAGACCCCCAGCGTCCGCCCACAGATCATCATCAGCAGAGCAATCATGAGCATCCCCTGGCCCGTCAGAAGAGGCGCCAATCGGAAATGCCAGAAGGCCCAGCGGCCCGATGCCGTCAGCGACAGGAAATTGCACAACGCGAAGATCGCATAGTAGATGCCGAACTGGGCTTCGGAACAACCCAAGGCCACGAAGAGCAGTGCGAATTGGGACCGCACGATGGCCTGCGAGGCCCACGCGCAGAACAGGGCGACTCGCGACATCCAGCGATAGGCGACCAGCGAGCGCGGATCATGAATCGGCTCGCCCGGCGCACCCGACGGTCCCGTCTCGTTTGTATGCCCCGCGTTGTTGCGAGCCAGAACCAGCAGCAGCAAGGACAGCGCGAAGCACGCCAACGCCGCGATCATCGGCCACAGCGGATTCCGCTCGACCAGCCAGGCCCCGATGATCGGACCGATCAGGCCACCGCTCGACCAGGAACCGTTGTACCGTCCGAGCTGGCGATTCAGCGCTACGCCCTCATAGCGAGCGGAGACCCAGCTCATCAGAAAGGGCCAGAACAGCGCCATGGCGGCCCCGCCGAACCCTCCGGCCGCGATGATCATCCAGATCCAGGCCCGCCCGTCGGCGCCTCCATGCCGGCCCGAGCCAAACACCGCCGCCACCATCACCAGCGACGCGACCAGAGCCGCCACAGTCGCCAGACGCGTCGCTCTCCTGACGTCCAGGTGCCCCAGCAGCGAGCCGGTGAACACCAGCGCGGCCATGTACGCCAGGCTGTTGCCCGCCAGCGCATAGCCCACGTGGGTTTCGGTGCCGCCAATGGCGGTCAGGACGAAAGGCATGGCGGTCCAGCAGATGCCCAGACTCAGCGCGGTGGCGAAAGCCGCTCCGTACAACGGCCAGTTCCGGGCGGTCCCGGTCGAATTCTCTATCTGATGCTCCAACATCATCTCTATCGGGCTCCAAGCCCGGTGATTGTAGCACCCACCCGCCAGTCCGCCAGCCACCGCCTGCAAGAAAACAACGAACCGCTGGAAGATCTCCATACCCAATCACAGTGCACTGGTGTGTAATAGGCCGAACAGCGATCGCGTTTCAGTCAGGTGCGCAGGATGGTTGAGGAAAGACTGTTGATTCTCCGATTCAAGAGAGGCTCGCCGCAGGCCCTGCGCCGGATGTATGACAAGTACAAGGTGGAACTGCTTAAGCTGGCCACCGTGCTGCTGGGCGATGGGAACACCGCCGAGGATGTCGTGCACGATGTCTTCGTGGCGTTCGCCGGCTCGGCCAAGCGGATCAAACTGACCGGTAGCCTCCGCAGCTATCTGACCACGAGTGTGGTCAATCGCGTCCGGAATCACAGGCGAAACACCGGCCGGCACCAACAGATCGGCCTGGAAGACGTACCGTTGCCTGCGTCCGCCGGCCCGGAACCGGCGCAGTGGGCGATTCTCAGCGAGCAGCTCGCCCTGCTGGCTGAGGCGATGCAGCAGGTGCCTTATGAGCAACGCGAAGCGGTCAGCCTTCGCATGGAGATGGACATGAGCTTCCGCCAGATCGCGGCGGTGCAGCGCGTGCCGCTGAACACCGCCAAGGGCCGATATCGATACGGCATGGAACGACTGCGGTCTCTGCTGAACAGTGAGGTGCGACAATGCGACCCGCAGACCACATAAGAAAGTTCTTTCGAGAAGCCCGGCTGGGCATTGGGCCTCAGGCCGACGAGCGGGTCTTTCGGGACATGCTCCAAGCCCAGCAAGAACACGCAAAGAGGCCAGAGACATTGACTGTAAAAGGGAGATCGATCATGAAGAGTCCATTCGCCAAGCTCGCCGTCGCCGCCGCCGTTGTCGTCGCCTGCGTCATGGGCCTGTTCTTGTGGACGGGCACCCAGTCCAGCGTGGCCCTGGCCGACGTCCTGGCCCGAATGCACGAGGTCAGAGCGTACGTATTCCGCTGCACCGCGACAATCACCGGGCTGAAAGTCGGTGATTCAACAGTAGATACAGAGTCCCACAGTATTATCGTGACGTCGCAGGACCACGGAACCAAGATGGTCATAGAGACCATCGATCCCAACGGGACGAGAACCATGACTCAGGAGATGTACATGTCGCCCCAGAACGGGACCATGCTGACGATCATGCCCGAAGAGAAAAGGTACATCCGCATGGAATACGACGAGAGCATGGCCGAACGCATGCGCAAACAGAATCAGGACCCGAGCGCCATCGTCCAGCTCGCCGTAGGACAGGGCTATGAGAGTCTGGGACGGGTCATGCTCGACGGTGTCGAGGTCGAGAAGTTCCGCAGCATAGACCCCAACTTTCTGGGCAACGTGGTGGATCAGCCCGAAGTCATGATCTACGTGGACGTGCAGACCCAACTGCCTGTGCGCATGGAAATGGACGCTCGGATGGGCGAAGGGGCGCGCATTCATACCGCGATGCACGATTTCCAGTGGGACGTGGTGGTCGACGCGGCCGAGTTCGACCCGGTCATCCCGGACGACTACACACCTTTGGCCGGTGGTGCGCTCAAGATGCCGGCCATGAACGAGGAGACGGCCATCCAGGGGTTGAAGCTCTGCGTGGAACTGACGGGCCGCTACCCGGAGAAGCTCGACATGATAAGCCTCATGTCACAGATGGGGCTTGCCCAAAACCATGAGAACCCGCTGTTCAGGCGGCTTCGAGACGAGAACAAGAACCTCACGGAGGACGAGAGGATCAGGAAGCTCACAGATATTTTGATGCCCATCCAGGCCATCGGCACCTTCCACGCCCTGCTCGTCGCGGATGACAAGGCCCCGGCCTACTATGGCGAATTCGTCACACCCGAGGACGCCGATCAGGTCCTGATGCGCTGGCAGGTTTCTGAGACGGAGTATCGTGTCATCTTCGGCAGTCTGCACGTCGAGACCGTCAGCGCCGAGGTGCTGGCGGAGCTTGAGAAGACGTTGCCTCAACAGTGACAGACGGTCCGGTGCGGTTTGACACAGTCCCTCAACGTGATTCCGCGTCGATCATCTGTTGGATCTTCTCGCGTCGTGCGATGAGTGTCTGCTGCATCTGGCGGTCGGATGCCGCCAGCTCGATCGCCCGGTCAAGATGCTGCACCGCCAGGGCGCTCTTCTGCTGTCGCATGCTCAAGCCGGCGAGCAGATCATACGTGCGGACCTGCCCTTCCCGCGGCAGCAGGGGCAGCACGCGTTCCAGAGCCGCCATCGCGCCGGGCAGGTCGCCCTGGGCGTCCCGCGCCTCCGCCAGATTCGTGTACGCATCGAGCAGGCGGGGGTTCCGCTGCAGGGCGTGCTCGAACGCTGCTGTCGCCTGATCGAACGCGTTGACACGCCGATAACAGATGCCTAGGTTGTTCCAGGCAGCCCCGTCGCCGGGACGGAGTTTGACGAAGCGCTCGTACTGCTCGATGGCGCGGCCGTAGTCCTGCGACAACACGTACCGTTTCGCCAGACGCCCGCGCAACTCCGCGGCGCCGGGCGTCCGCTCAACCGCTTCCTCCAGAGCCCGAATCTCTCCCCGCAGCTCTTCGAGGACGCTGTCCACGTCTCGGTCGTGGGGATTTGCCCGCCTGGCGGCCGCAAACTGCCCATTCATGATGTCCGGATCGCCAATCAGAGCCCCTACAACACCTTGCAGCACGTGCCGGGTCGCCTGGCTGTACTGCCGGAGTATCGCTGCCGGGTCCTCCCCGCCCGGCAACGGGCCGACATTCGTCACATGGTCCAACAGCGGCGTGCAATGCTCGCCGATGGAGCGGAGGATGTCGAGCCAGGAACCCTCGACGTCGCGCTTGATCGCGGCGCCGAATTCCAGATAGGGCTTGTCGTCGGTGTGCAGAGGGCCCTGGCCGCCGAGCCTCGTCAATTCCTTCTCGCCCACCAGGAGGCAATCGAGGAAATCGTAGACGCTATACACATTGATCTGTTCGAGGTCTCTGGCAATATCAGGACGCCCGGCAATCGCCTTGATGCGTCGGAAGTCCAGTTGCATCGGCTCGACCGTCCCGAGGAGCACGGCGTGTTTGTTGACGCAGTTGTTGACTACCCACAAGGAGCTGTGAGGCATCGCGGCCTGGAAGCTCCGCATGATGATGCGGAAATCCTCCGGCCGCAGGTCGAGCGGCACCCAGCAGGACAGCACGCCCCTGGGTTTGAGACGGTTGCGACAGGCCTTGAAGTGATCGTACGTGTAGAGGGCCGAACTGCCTGTCGTGCCCGGATAGGTCGAGTCGTTCATGATGACGTCGAACTCCTCCTCGGTCATCTTGATGAAGTTCTTCCCGTCCATGATGATCTTGCGGAGCCTCGGATTCGCATACGAGCGACGGTTGATCTCATCGAAGAAGACGCCCGCCTCAAACACGCCCGGACAGATATCGACGATCGTGTAGCGCGCGACGCCGAAATCCAGACCGATCCCGCAGGTCTCGCCGCTGCCGTAGCCGATCTGGACCACGTCCTGCGGGTTCTCGTGGACGAACAGCGGCGCGTACGCCTGGAGCTTCTGCGTCGTCCGCAGCATCAGGTCCATGCCCGCAACGTCTACACCATCGACGGCGATCACGCGGTCGCCATCGGGCAGGTCGTGGACCGTCACGGTCCCGGTGACGCCGTCGTCGATGAACACGATCCGGCTGGGATGGTGATACGTGTTCACGGTTTGCAGGAACACGTCGCGCGGAATCCAGACGGCACAGGCCGCCACCAGCAGAATGGAAACCACCGTCCCTGCCATCGCGAGCGTTCTGTGTCGCTTGTCCGAGAGCGCAACCAGCACAATCGCCAGGGCGAAGAGGGCCGCGACAACCAGCAGAAAGCTGTTCCGCAATCCCAGAAGCGGGATCACCAGGAAGCCAGCCGCCGCAGAGCCGAGGACGCAGCCGATCGTGTTGGACGCATATACCTGGCCCACGCGCCGGCCCACCGTCTCCCAGACCGGCGCGCAGATTCGCACCGCGACGGGGAACACCATTCCCATCAGGACTGTGGGAACGAAAATTACCGCAAGGGTGTCAATGAAATGGACCATGCTGTCGCCGGCGAACGAGATCTTCCAGTCGACTACGCGAGCCAGGACCCAGGCGTCGAGAGCCCACAGCCAACCCAAGATCAGGATCGACCCCAGAATCGACAGCGCCAGCAGGAATTCGATCACTCCAAACGCAAGGATCGGGTCCTTCAGGCGAGGCACCAGCAGCACGCTCGACAGAAGGCTGCCCAAGGCAAGGCCCAGAACAAAGCACGTCAGCATGCAGGCGAAGGCGTAAGCGGACGTCCCCAGGACAAACACGAGCACCCGCGACCAGAGCACTTCCATCGCCATCGCGCAGAATCCCGCCACGAAAACGCCGACCAGGGCAATCGTCCGGACGCGCTCGGAGTATACGGTGGGCGATTCCTGCGCCCGCGCAATCTGTTCCCGGAGAGCGGCGAGGCCCTGCTGCTTGCGTTTGGCCGCTCCAGGAATCACCGGTCGCGGCCTGATCCCCAAGGACAGCAGCCAGGCCAGACTGCCGATGGCCACGTTGGCCGTCGCGGTCACGTAAATCGACGAATTCACGCCCAGCAGCCGAATCAGGTAGTAGCCCGACAGGAAACTGCCCAGGACGGCGCCGAACGTGTTGACCGCGTAGAGCAGACCGACGCCCTGTCCGGTCCGCAAGCGCGACTCGCCCCTGCCCGGCGTGGCCGCCCAGAGCCCGCTGAGGACCGGCAAGGTCCCACCCATCAAGACGGTCGGGACCAGGAGAATCAGAATCGAGACGACGAAACGCACCAGATTCATCGCGTGAGGGCCCGGCTGGTATGTCTGATAGAACCACAGGTAGAACCGGTCCACTGCGTTCAGAATGGCCGGAAAGGCAAAGGCATAGACGCCGACTCCCAGCTCCAGCCAGGCGTAGAGTCTCAGCGGTCGCGTCATGCGGTCGGCGTGCCGCCCGAGCAGCCAGCTTCCGATGGCCAGACCCAGCATGAAGGCCGTCAGAATGGTGCTGGCGGCAAAGACCGTGTTGCCGAAGACCGCCCCGAGGGACCGCATCCAGGTCACCTCGTAGACGAGACCGGTCGCACCGGATATCAGGAACAGAGGGAGAATCAGCCCGCGATGATTTGGTGAGACCGGCGGGCCTTGCGTTGTCGCCTTCATGTCCATGCCTTCCCAGGAGAACTCGAAATGACGACTACACAGTTTCGAAACACAGTGTATCCACTTTGCAGGTTTCGATCAAGTCCCGTTCAAAGACGGGGAACCTCTGGGGGGTGGTGAAGGCAGCGCAACGGGGCTCCGGGACGGCGGGACCTGTTATTCGAGTAAGACCGGAAGGTCGATCGCGCAGGCGCGGAAATGGTCGGCCGAGAGTGTCACCGTCTGCCAGCGGACGCTGCGCTCTTTCATGTGCCGCCGGTAGTCCTCCAGGCGAATGCAGAAGAAGACGTACCGGTCCGGACCGAGGCAGAGCACGTCGCGCCCGTCGAAATCGACGTCGATGCGTGCTGCCCGGTAGGCGAAGACGAAGGCCGCTTCGTGGCCTGGGCCCAGGGCCTTGGCCCAGGCGCCAAGCCCGCGAACATCGTCACGCGTCACCCAGCATTCCAGGCCCTTGAGCCCGGCCAGGCTCGTTCCGGCGAATGTTCGCCCTTTGACCTCGACCACGATGCGTCGGCCGAGAGGAGCGTAGAGGAGGAAATCGAAGTTCTTGACCGTCTGTCTGGCGGTTCCGATGCGCTGGTGCTCGTCGGCGCGGACATACTCCACCTGGTGGTCGATCAGCCAGCTTTCGAACGCTCGCTCGTAATGATTGGCCGCCGAGTCCCTCATGCGACTATCACCTTCCCCTCGCAGGCCAGGCCGCCGATGGCACGCGGAGATCGATATCGGCTCTCCCCGCCGCCGCGAAGCTACTTCTTCGCATCGAACAGAAGCGGCAGCACCTCGTTCAGATAATGCCTCCAGAGACGCCATTCGTGGGCGCCGTCTGTGATGTGGGCGGTGTGCTTGATCGCTTTGGCTTCGAGCGCCGCCAGGAACCGCTGATTGGCCTCGAACAGGAAGTCCTTCCTGCCGCAACCGATCCAGAGAAGCCGCAGCTTCCTATTCAATGTCTCCGGCGTAGCCAGCAGCGTATCAAGCTCTT
The DNA here is from genome assembly GCA_040772485.1 of Sedimentisphaerales bacterium. Taxonomy (GTDB): domain Bacteria; phylum Planctomycetota; class Phycisphaerae; order Sedimentisphaerales; family Anaerobacaceae; genus Anaerobaca. The sequence goes on from JAXGYC010000007.1 coordinate 406,533, forward strand.
CGCCGGACGGTGTACTGGAGCTGAACGCGACGACCCAGCCGAACATCTCCGGATGTCCCAGCCCGATCCGCAGCGATTGGCCCCCTCCCATGGACAGCCCCGCGATCGCCCGGTGCTCCGAATCGCTGTGTACGCGGTAGTTGTGCTCGACGAACGGGATCACATCGCCGATCAGATCGGCTTCGAAGCTTCTCCAGTTTCGAGGCCGGCTCCGGTCGGACGTGATGCTCGGCGTGTGCCCATACGGCATTACGATGATCATCGGCCTGGCCCTTCCGGCCGCCAGGGCGTTGTCCATGACCGCGTTGGCCCGTCCGACGATGGTCCAGGCGTCTTCCGTATCTCCGCTGCCATGCAACAGATACAGCACGGGGTACCTGGCCTGGCCCGACGTCTCATACGCCGGGGGCGTGTAGACGTAGAGACCCCGCGTGGTATCCAACGATTTGGAATGGTAGCGGTGGACGTGCATGGTGCCGTGAGGAACGTTCTGCTCCTCGTAGAACATAGGCGGATCGCCGAGAACCAGGACCATGCTTCGCGCGCTGCGGCGCCAGACCTTGACGAACGGATTCATCGGATCGGCGATGGCCAAACCATCCACCTTGAAGTTGTACTCGTGGATCTCCGGGGCGAGCGGCCCGACAGTGATCGACCAGAGCCCCTCGCCATCCTTGACCATCGGCTCGGGCTCGGAGAGGAAATTCGCCTCCAGCAGCACGCGCTGAGCATCCGGGGCACGAAGGTAGAACATCACCTTGCGATCCGTGTGCACCTGGGGCCAGATTTCCGCGGCCTGCGACTGGGCCTCGACGGGAGGACAAACCACGCTGCACAACAAGACCACGGACACGATGAATCGGCACAAACCATATCGGTTCATTGTGATCTCCCCGCACATTTCGGGCCCGCCACCACGGATGCCCTGGTAAACCTACGTTGTTCCGTCCGGCTCCGGCAGCAACTGATTCACGTGCACCTGGTTCTGCTCTCCGCTGGCCATGTCCTTGACGACAAGCTCCTGGCGGTCGAGATACTCCTGACCGATGATAATGCATCGGCCGGCGTTCTGGGAGGAGGCCTCCTTCAACTGCTTGGAAAGCCCGCCCACCTTATAGCTGAAATTGGCGGAATGGCCGGCGGCGCGCAGCCTGGCGGCCACGGAGTACATCGCCTTGGCGCAGGCGGCATCCGCACAGGCCACGAAGTATTCGAGCCGTCGCGGCGGGACCTGGCTGTCCAGAAGCCCCTTCTGATGCAGCAGGATCTCCAGCACGCAGTCGCCCATGCCCATCCCGGTGGCGGGAATCGCCGGCCCGCCGAAGTCACGAAGAAGGTTGTCGTACCGCCCCCCGCCGCAGATGGCGCGCAGCTCGCCGACGATGTCATGGATCTCGAATACCACGCCGGTGTAGTAGGCCAGACCTCGCACGATGGCTGGATCGAACACGCAGTACTCGGCCACGCCCATCAGCTTCAGCGTCGCGAAGACACTCTGCATCTGCTCGACGGCGGTGCGGATCTCGTCATTCAGGGGGACGACGCGCTCGATCTCGCCGACGGAATTCAACGCGAGGAAATCCGAGATGCGCCGGGCCTGCTCCTTGTCGGGAACCTGCTCGGCCAGCATCGCCTCGAACGTGTCGGCCGGCAGCTTGGCCTTCTTGTCCAGCAAGGCGTACATGCCATCAAACTTGCCCTCGTCGATGCCGATGCCCCGGAGGACCGAGGCCAGGAGCTTGCGGCTGGAGATCTTGGCCCGGATATCTCTGCTGGTCAAGCCGACCGTGCGAAGGTAGTCCAGCGATGTGAAGATCACCTCCGCGTCCGCTTCAGGACTGTCGATGCCGATGATGTCGATGTTCCACTGGAAGAACTCGCGCAGCCGTCCTTTCTGAGGCCGCTCGGCCCGGCACAGCCGCGGCACGGAAAACCACTTGATCGGTCGGGGCAACGAGTTGATCTGCTGGTTGACCATGCGCGCCAGGGTAGGCGTGATCTCCGGCCGGATCGCCAAATCCCGCCCGCCGCGGTCCTGGAACGAGAAGAGCTGCTCGACGATCTCCTGACCGCTCTTGATCTGATACATCATCAGGTGCTCGAAGATCGGGCCGTCGTATTCCTCGAAGCCGTTCCGAATGGAGACGCTCTTCCACCCGTCGATGATCCAGTTGCGACGGGCCATCTCGGGCGGGTAGAAATCCCGCGTTCCTTTTACCGGCGGTATCTTCATGCCTTCCTGGTCTTTCCCTTGCGCTTCGTGGCACGCTGCTTCTCGGTCACGTTGTTGTCGAACTTGATCCGAATGTACTCCTCCATCTCCTTGTCGTTGGTGAAATGGAGCTCGTAGTCATACTCCCCCTCGACGAGATCGCAATCGGAGTGCTTGTACTTGCGGCAGATATTCGGCCGCTTCTCGTAGATCCGGCAGCGGTAGTCGGTCTCGGAAAGGTGGCGGCACTTGTTCTTGACGTTCACGTACCAGTCACCGTCCTCGACAAAAACCGTGACGTCCTTGTGGCACAGAAACCATCGGATGTCGTCGAGGTCCTCCTTCGTCTCCGGCGTCTCGATCGGCAGCGCAAAGTACCGACAGCACAGTCCTGTACACCTGTCACATTGGCTCTTCTTGGCCATCCAGTATCCTTCATTTGGCTTCATGCAGGGCGCATTTGTCTTTCACGCCCCCTATATAAGACGTGAGGGCCGGACCGTCAAGAACCGGTGTTCGGCCGGACCGACAATCCGACACGACAGAGGCCTTCTCCTGCCCCAGGGCCACCATACCCCAGAGGCATGGACCGTCATCGCAATGATGTTCCGCCGCGGTCTGGGCAGCGGCCGCTTGCGTCGCCTCACGTTTCTGGGAAAAATTCCCCACGCGCGATTGACCAGACCAACCATCTCAGATACGATAGATGCCGAAACGATTGTCCACAGGCCCCCGCAAAGTCTCGCTTCCTCTCCCTCATCAAATGCGGGGGCTTCTTTCTTCTACTGGTGCGCCCGACCCTGTCCTGCAACCTCCCGACGGGCGATCCCATCGCCGGGGTCTCGCTGTGAGGGAAGTCCTTGGGACTTGCATTCTCTCGGCGCACCTGCGACACTGTCACAGCAGCATTCGTGTGTGGCAATTGTGCAGGCTCCGATAGGAAATCCCGCGTGGCAAGGAAGATGGCAAGACGATTGGCTGGCACGGTGGCCTTCTGTGGCCTCCTTGTTGCTGTGGCGTCCTGCTCTCCCGGAACTCCGGAGACGCACCGCGAAGTTGCCCGCGAGCCCAACCTGAGCCCCGATTACTCGGGCACGGTGATCCCCGCCAACATCGCCCCTCTGAACCTCCAGATTCTGGAAGAAGGTCGGGCTTATCTCCTGAAGATCCGGTCAGAGAGCGGATCGCCCATTACTGTCTCCAGCAGGACCGGGCAGATGCGCATCCCGCGTCGCCCATGGCGTGCCCTGCTCAGCGCCAACCGGGGCCGCGATCTGCATTTCGATGTCTACGTCCAGGACGCAGACCGCCAGTGGAGGCGCTTTGAGCCGGTCACCAACGCCATCGCAAAGGAAGACATCGATGGTACACTGGTGTTCCGCTTCATGAAGCCGATCTACAACTGGTGGAAGGACATCGGCATCTACCAGCGAGACCTCGGCAGCTACGATACATCGGTGGTCCTGCACGGCCGGTCGTTCGGCGAGGGATGCCTCAACTGCCACAGTTTCGTGCGCAATGAGCCGGACACGATGTCCATCAGCCTGCGCAGCGCAACCTATGGCAGCCACACGCTGCTGGCCCGAGACGGCCGCGTCGACAAGGTCGGCGCCAAGTGGGGCTACACCGCGTGGCACCCGAGCGGCCGGCTGGCGGTGTATTCCATGAACAAGGTGATTCAGTTCTTCCGGGCGGGCGCGCTGGAGGTCCGCGACGTGGCCGACCTGGATTCGGCCCTGGTGTGCTATCAGGTCGAGAGCCGCAAGACCTTCTCTCCGCCCGAACTGGCCGACAAGGACCGGCTGGAAACCTATCCCGCCTGGTCCCCCGACGGCAAATACCTCTACTATTGCAGCGCTCCGATCCTGTGGGAAGATCGCAACGCAGTGCCCCCCGCCCACTACGAGGATCTCAAATATGACCTCTGGCGCATTCCGTACGACATCGAGACGGGCCAATGGGGCACGGCCGAAGCTTTCCTGTCGGCTCAGGAGACTGGTCTGAGCATCCAACTGCCAAGGTTCTCGCCGGATGGACGGTTTCTGCTGTTCTGTATGTGCCGCTATGGCTGCTTTCCCATCTATCAGCCCAGCAGCGATCTCTACATCATGGACATGGCCACCAGGCAGTATCGCAAGCTGGCGATCAACAGCGAACACTCGGAATCGTGGCACAGTTGGTCGAGCAATAGTCGGTGGGTCGCGTTCAGCAGCAAGCGGCCGGGCGGCCTGTTCACCCGCACGTATCTGAGCTACGTGGACGAAACCGGCGCCGCGCACAAGCCCTTCGTCGTACCCCAGCGGGACCCGGCCCACTACGATTCGTTGCTGGAAACATACAGTGTCCCGGAACTGGTCAACGGGCCGGTTGACGTCAGTAGATGGCGGCTCGCGCAGGCGGCCCGGGCCGAGCCATCCATCGCCACGGACATGCCCATCACGGGCGCGACACCGAAAACCGTGCCCTCCGATCCCTGGCAGGAGCGAGAGTAGCCCTCCGGGACAAGGAACACGCAAACCAGGAGACAAACGAGCATGACGTTCAGGGTAAGACAGCTTCCGCACAATCTGCTGTTCTTGGCGCTGTGCTTCGTCTATCTATGGCTCGTCGTCGAGCCTGATCTGCTCTATCATTGCTTCGGAACGATTCTTCCGGCTGCACCTCTGTTCGCCACGGGAAAGGCATTCCTGCTGGACCGGTTAGACGCGCCCGGCGGGGGCATCCTCTACGTGGCCGGGCTGCTCTCGCAGGGGTACTACTACCCGTGGCTGGGTGCGGCGATCATCGTGCTGGCGGCACTGGGGATGGCCGAGTTGTTCCGGCGGCACCTTGCTCTGGTCGGGGTGACGCGGCCTGCCTGGCTGACCAGCCTGCCGGCAGTGGCATTCTTCCTGATCTACAGCCGCTACAAGCATCCGCTGGCGATCTGCCTGACCGTCGCGTTCGGGCTGACTCTATCGCTCGTGTTCGAGAGACTCGCCCTTCGCCGCACCATGACGCGTGTCGCAGGATACTGCCTGATCGCCGCCTTCGGCTTCTGGATGGGCGGTTCCGGGACGTTGATGGTATTTGCCATCCTGACGGCGGCACATGCGCTGCTCCTTCGCAGGGACTGGACGGTGGCGATTCTCGTCCTGCCGGCAAGTGTCGCGATCGTCTGGGTGCTGGCGCAATACGTGTTCCTGATCGCTCCGGGCCGGGCGTTTGTCATCCTCAGTCCGTTTGACGCGTCTCTGACTGCCGGCATGGACCGCTTCGAGACAGTCTTGGTCCTCCTGCTGTACGGGCTCGCGCCCCTAACCGTATTACTTGGGCTCGTTCGGACGCGGACGCTCGCCCGTGCACAGCATAGCCCGAAGGCCGCCAGGCCGACCAAAAAGCACAGTGCCAAGGAACGGCGAAGGCCTGTGCTGGCCCTGCTGAAAGGACCGGCATGGACGGCCCTGCCCATCGTGCTGATGGCTGTGGGACTCTACTGGGGCCATGACGAACGGCGCAAGCCCTATGTCTTGTCGAATTACTACTCCTGCCGGAGGCAGTGGGACGAGATTCTCGAACTCGGTCATCGGTTGCCCAGGGGCATGACCAACGTCTTCGTAAACCATGACATCCTCCGGGCTATGTATCACAAGGGGCGGCTGCCCCACGACATGTTCCGGTTCCCCCTGAATCCTCACGCCCTTCTGCTGACCCACGAGGAGAAGGAGTCAGACCTGGCCTTGGCGAAACTGAGCGACGTGTTCTTTGAGCTGGGCCACGTCAACATGGCCCAGAAGCTGGCATCCGAGCTGCTGGCCACCAAGGACCATCTTGGCGTCGCACTGGAGCGACTGGCGTGGATCAATGTCGTCAGAGACCTCGCGAGCACCGCTCGTATCTACGCGACTGCCCTCCAGCGGGACGTCATCCATCGCGGCACGGCCGACGCCCTGCTCCACGGCCTGGAGCATGGCTTCCCGTCGGACCAGGCGGCCTTCATCGACCGGGTCCGGTCCTGTATGCTGAGCGACCCGCTGGCGGTGTTTGGCCGCGAATCGGTGGACCAGACGCTGGCCGCCCTGCTCGAGAGGAACCCACGCAACAAGATGGCGTTTGAGTACCTCATGGCGTGCCACCTGCTGACCGGCAAGCTCGACAAGATCATGGAGAACGTGGGCCGGCTCGAAGACCTTGGCTATCGCCAGGTCCCCCCTCTGTACGAGGAAGCCATCCTCATCTACTACGCATCCCAGAGGCAGAAGCCCGATCTGGGGAAGATCAAGATAAGTTCTGAAACCATCCGAAGATACCAACGATTCGTACAGATTCGAAGCAGCTTGCAGCCCCAGAATCAGCAGGAGACGCTCAAGGTCCTGATCCGTGAGTTTGGCGCCAGTTATTTCTTCTACTTCGCCTTTGGACAGGTGGGCCAGGTCTGAGGACCGCCCGACCCGCCGAGATCCGGGCCACGCGGGTGTGCCCGGACAGCCCGACGCATCGAAGATCTATCTCCCAGCACCATTCCGGGGTATAACGTCCGAGAAAATAGCGTTGCAGACCGTCCACCCATTTGATATAAAGAAAGTGATCGTGAGGAGTAACATCTCTGGACCATTCGATGGTGGTGACCCGTCCGGGAATCGAAGGGTACAGACGCCTCGCCAGACTCAGAATCGCACGTAGGGTCAGAGTCGGAGGACCTGGCACAGTGTATTCCTGGCATCCACAAGACAGGGGGGCGTGGAATGCATGGTTTCTGCACATGCCGGGCTCATTCTGCCCACTCCAGATACTGGCAGTCTCATTCAGGAAGGAGGTGATCCGGCCGATACCATCTCGTGGAGTCTCCGGAGGGGGAAAATGGGTCGTGGCCCGTTGCGGTTGTGCGGGTCTGTGAAGAACGTTGAACGGGGGGATGAGTGCCTGATGAGTGGTCAGTGCACCGGTTGTGTGGTCTTCTTTGAAGGAGAACTTCTATGTGGAAGCGATGCACCTGTTTCGCATTTCTGATCGTGTTGCTGGCCCTGATTCAGGGCGGCACTGCCTCCGGAGCATTCAACGCAAACACAGATCCCAGTCTGGTCGGATTCTGGAACCTGAACGAGGGAACGGGCACGGTAGCGGCGGACTCGTCCCCGGGTCAGAACCACGGCACATTCAACGGCAATCCCCAGTGGGTGGAGGGTTGGCTGGGAGGAGCAGTCCTGTTCGACGGCAGCGATGATTACATCGATACCGGCTGGACCGAGAATCTCGCGACCTGGACGGTCAGCGCCTGGGTAACCAGTCCGGCTGCCCCTGCGGGAAATTCCCCCAGCGGTCCGGTCCACCGGGAGAACAACTATCAGATCAACTGGGACCACAGCGACACGGTCTACCAGGGCGCCATCGCGGTTAACGCGGGTGGCTGGAATGCCGCCAAGTACGGTCCGGTGGATGCGGATACCTGGTACTTCGTTGTCGGGACCTATGACGGTGAGGAATTGAAGGCCTACCGCAACGGCGAGTTGATCACCACCAACAGCACTCCGTCCGGGGCCCCTTCGGCTGACGGAAACAGCCTCAAATTCGGACGGCACGCCTCGGCGGCCCAGTACTTCAACGGCACCGTCGACGATGTCCGCGTCTACAATCGCGCACTGACACCAAGTGAGATCCTGATCGTCATGCAGGGAGGCGAGAAACCTGAGCTGGCCTCGAGACCCAACCCCGCCGACGAGGAAACCGACGTGCCGCGCGATGTTGTGATGGGCTGGACAGCCGGTGCCTATGCCGCAACCCATGACGTCTACTTCGGTGCAAACTACGAGGACGTCAATGCCGCCGGCCGCTCGGACGCGATGGGCGTTCTGGTCAGCCAAGGGCAAACCGAGCCCTCTTACGATCCCGGACGTCTGGAATTTGCCCAGACCTATTACTGGCGCGTCGATGAGGTCAATGCGGCGCCCGATAATACGATCTTCAAAGGCGACGTCTGGAGCTTCGAGGTTGAGCCGTTCGCCTATGCGGTTCCGAATGTCATTGCCACGAGCAATGGCGCCTCTGACGCCGCCAGCGGCCCGGAGAAGACGGTTGACGGCTCGGGCCTGAACGCCGAAGACCAGCACTCCGTCGAAGCCGACGATATGTGGGTGGCCTACGCGCCGGCCGATGGTTCGGCTCTCTACATCCAGTATGAGTTCGACGGCGTCTACAAGCTCTATGAGCTCCAGGTCTGGAACTACAACGTGATGTTCGAGAAGATGCTCGGCTTCGGTCTCAAGAACGTCACCGTGGAGTACTCCACGGACGGCGCCGAGTGGACGGCCCTGGGCGACTTCGACCTCAATCAGGCCACCGCCAAGGCGACCTACGTCTACAACTCGACGATCGACTTCCAGGGGCTGGCGGTCAAGTATGTCAAGCTCACCGTCAACAGCGGATTCGGCATGCTGGGCCAGTACGGCCTCAGCGAGGTTCGCTTCATGTACCTGCCCGTCCAGGCCAGGGAGCCGCAGCCGGCGGACGGCGCCACCGACGTGGAGGTCGGCAAGGTGATGAGCTGGCGCAGCGGTCGCGAGGCGGCCTCGCACCAGGTTCTTCTGAGCACAGACCCGAATGCTCTGACGCCGGCCGGCACAGCCGATTCGGCGAGCTTCGCACCGGCGCTGGAGTTTGGCAGCACGTATTACTGGCAGGTCGTCGAGGTCAATGAGGCCGAGGCGATCAGCACCTGGGCCGGCGATGTCTGGACCTTCTCGACGCAGGAATTTGCACTGATCGACGGATTCGAGACCTATACCGACGACGTCGAAGCCGGCGAGGCCATTTTCGACACATGGCTCGACGGCTGGGTCAACGACAACGGCTCGACGGTGGGCTATATCGAAGCTCCGTTTGCCGAGAAGACCGTCGTTCATAGCGGTGCGCAGTCGATGCCGCTCCAGTACGACAACAGTGTCTCGCCGTTCTACTCCGAGGCGGAGCGGGTATTCGAACCGGCCCAGAACTGGACCGGCAACGGAGCCGACAGCCTTGTGCTGTACGTCCAGGGCAATGCGCCTACCTTCCTGGAGGCACCCGACGGCAGTATCATCATGAACGCCATCGGTACAGACATCTGGAACAACGCCGACGAATTCCGCTATGCGTACAAGAGCCTCAGCGGCAACGGCTCAATGGTGGTCCGCGTCGACAGCATCGTCAACAGTGACCCCTGGGCCAAGGCGGGCATCATGATCCGCGAATCCCTGGAGCCCGGCTCGACGCACGCTTTCGTGTGTGTGCCGGCGGCGAACAGCATCTCGTTCCAGCGTCGTCCCGTGGTGGACGCGGCCAGTGCCAGCACCGACACGACCGGCCTCGCCGCCCCCTACTGGGTGAAGCTGACCCGAACCGGCGACGTCTTCACGGCGCAGACGTCGCCCGACGGCGCCACCTGGACGGACATCACAGTCAGTCCGGCGCTGCAGATCGCCATGCCCACCAACGTCTACATCGGTCTGGCGGTGACCAGCCACAACGCCAGTGTGGCAACGGCGGCGGAGTTCTCCAATCTTTCGACGACCGGCAACATAACCGGCGCCTGGCAGATCGCCGAGATTGGCGTTACTCAGCCTGTCGGCAGCTCGATGGAATCCATGTACGTGACGATCGAGGACAGCGCCGGCAAGACCAAGACAGTCGCCAACGCCGACGGGGCCATCACGGCACGTCCCACGTGGCAGGAATGGATCATTCCGTACAGCGAGCTGAACGGCGTGAACCTTGCCCGAGTGCAGAGAATCGTCATCGGCGTCGGCAATGCAACCAGCCCAAGCGCCGGCGGCACCGGCACCGTCTACGTTGACGACATCGGATTCGGCCGCAAAGCTGAGTAGGATTGTTGAATCGTGATCCCAGCCTTACGGCTGTCGGATCTGTGGATATGTTCAGGGCCTATGCCATCACTGGCATAGGCCCTTTTTGTTACGTTCCCGAATTGCCCGGTGCGCCGTCGATGCTACGCACACCAGGCGCGTTCGCGGTCGAGCTTGCCGGCCAGCGTATTCTGGGCGAGAATCACGTTCTCGCGAAGCTGGAAGTCGAACATCCCGACGCAGATGAAGTCCGCTCCGCCTTCGAAGGCAAACTTGAAGCCTTCGCGCGGGTGCAGCGCCCCGGCCGCCAGCACCTTGAACGCGATCCAGGGCTCCTTGAGGCTCTTCATGTACTCGATCGTCTCTTTCGGGTTGCGGCACCACATGTTGTCGTGAGGCTCGCCGTGCCTTTCGCCCGAGGGCCCGACGGCGTCAAACGCCTTGCGGTGCTCCTGCGCCGTCGCGGACCAGTAGTTGTCCGGATGCAGGGTCTTGACCCAGAAGTCCGGCTTGAAGCCCGCCTTGACGAAGGCCTTGATCGTCTCGAGGTCATGGGCGCCGAGCCCGCTGGGCAGACCAAACTGCCTCATGTATTCGAGCGCTTCGCCGACGAGGTCGGTCTTGCCGTCGCGGACAGCCGCATCGGCCAACCCCCCTTGTACATACACTGCATGGGCGCCGCTATCCACGGATCGTTTGACGCCCTCCTTGATCGTACTGCCGGCGGCGCAGTCGGAGATGAATTGGATCCGGCCGCCCCGTTCATTCCAGTAGCGATTCAGCACGCGATCGGCGGTGGGATTGCCCAGAATCGTGTTAACGCCCATCTCCTCGGCCAGCGCCAGGGTCTCGAACACCTTCTCGTCGCTGTGGTAAGCCTTGACCAGGCTCGAAACGTAGATCAGGTCGCGGCTGTGGGCCCATCCGCCGATAAGGTTGCCGCCGCAGAACATCCGGCTGACCGTCAGGTCCTTGATCTTCCCACAGGGAAAGGCTCCCGGTTGCGACTTCTCCGGGGCCTTGGCGCTGCCCTCGCTCATCTGCGCGCGGAGATTCTGCTCCTCGAAGCTGTGCAGCCCCAGGGCCATGCCGGCCGAGGCCGCCACGGACTTCTTGATGAACCCACGTCGATCGACTTGCTTGTCTGCCATACCATCACTCCAATCTACGCATGCCACGCGCGAGAGCGGTTCAACCGGCCGGTCAATATGTTCCTGGCGATGATCGCGTTCTCGCGAACCTGAAAATCGAACATTCCGACGCACAGGAAATCGGCGCCGTTCTCAAACGCAAACTTGAAGCCATCCGAAGGATGAACCGCCCCGGCCGCCAACACCTTGTAAGCGATCCAGGGCTTGCGGACCTTCTGCATGTACGCAGCCGTCTGGTCGGGGTGTTTGTCCCAGTAGTTGTCCACGTCGTAGTTGTCGATCACATCCTTGTTCTGCCCGGGCCGCCGGGTCGACCAATAATCGGTGCTGTGGTGGGTCTTCATGTAGAAGTCCACCGGCAAAGCCGCTTCCTCGCAGGCCTTGATCGTTTCCAGCTCGTGACCGCCGACGCCCGCGATCAGGCCGTTCTGCCTGATGAATTCGACCACCTTGCCGATCAGATCGACTCGTCCGGCCCGCGTCCAGGCATCCCCGACGTTGCCGATGACATATGCGCCGGTGGCCCCGGCGTCGATCGCCTTCTGAACGTCTCCGGTCAGGTCCTCGGCAGAGGGAACGCACTGAGCCAGCCATTGGATTCGCCCGCCCCGCTCGTCCCAGTATTTCTTGACGACGCCGAGAGAACTGGTTCCGGCGTTGATCGTATTGACGCCGGATTCCTCGCAGAGTTCGAGCGTTTCGATGATCTTCTCATCCGTGAAGTAGTGCTTCAGGAGGGACGAGACATAGATCAGGTCGCGGCTATGGGCGTAGCCGCCGATGAGATTGCCGCCGCAGATGATGCGGCTGATCGTCACATCACCGATCTTGCCGGCCGGCACCCCCGCGACGGCAGGCCCCCGCCCCCGAGGCGAGTCGTCCTGCATCGCCGCCAGCAGGGCCTTCTCCTCCAGGCTCATGGCCGAGGCAAACGCAGCCGATCCAACCAGTGAGCTTCTCAGAAACGACCGACGGTCCAGGTTCTTCGACATCCGGCCCCCTTGACAACCAAGTCCACACGGGCAGACCCCACACGGCAGCCCATTCGGCTCACTTTCATGATACCAGAAAAGGCCGCTGCATCAAACAGCAATAAGACAACGGCAAGCCCCGCCTGCCCGTAGCGTTCACTCTACCGGCTGGACAGGGTAATCTCAGCCCAGTGGGCGGCTTCGAAACGCCAGCCCGTCGGCTCGTTGACCAGCTCGATCTTGACAGTGCGTCCTGCGTATGGCGACAAATCGACCCCAACTTCGGTCCATCCGACCGTGGTCGTATCCGGGCCAATCGTCTTTCGCAGCAGTTGCTCTCCATCGACCTTGACGATCAGGTCCCAGTCACCCCGAGGGTCGTGGCCCACGACCAGCTTCAGCGTGCTGTCTTCGTTCGCGGGCAGCTTGACGGTCCGGCTGATGATGCAGCCGACTTCCTGGTTCAGAGGATGCGTCACAAGGACATTCTGCCGCCCACGCAGCTCCTTGCGGATGCCCGGAGCCATTTCCTCGCCGCACTGGACCACCTTCCAGCCCGGAGCGAACTTCTCGATCGCGTCGGACATATCCTTGCCGAGCAGCGCGGTGATCTTGGCCATTTCCTGCTTCGAATACCGCGTCTCCTGGGCCGGTCCTGGCTCCCAGCACCTCTCCAGACGACTCGGGCGAGGGCTTTGGACCGGGATCACAAAACACTCCTCTCCCTGCTCATTCGCCTCGATCTTTCCGCCGCAGTTCTTCACAGCGTCGCGGGCCAGGTCTTCGCAGACGCGAATCAACGTGGGGAAGTTATATGGCGTATGGCTGAACTTGCCCCACGGGTCCAGCGCGATCTTGAACTTCTCCGGCAGGTTCTTGAACCCGATGGTGGTGAACAGGATGCCGGCGGCATTCGACGGATTGCAGTCGGAGTCCTGGCCGCACCGAGTCGAGATGAGGATCGTCTGGTCCGGATCACCCTGGCCATACAGCAGGCCCATGACGATATAGGCGCCGTTGATCTTGGCGTCGATGTTGAACTCGTCCTCCGGACCCGAACACGAGAAGCGGCGATACGCTGGATTCAGATGGTACTTCTCGTTGATCCGTTGCCACGTCTTGGTCCAGTCGTCCGGGTGCTCTGCGTACCAGCGGAGCACGTCCCTGACACATTCATAGTACTGGCCGTCCTTCGGGATGCAGCGAAGCCCCGCCTCGATGATCTTGATCATGTCCTTCTCGAAGAACGCCTCGGCGTACATCCCGGCGACAAACTGCCCGCCGTAGAGGCCATCGCCGTAGTTCATCAGCCGCCCGAACTTCTCACCCAACTGGATCGCCACGTTGGGCATGCCTGGAGCAATCAGCCCGGCGTAGTCCGCCTCGATCTGATAGTCGATGTCGTCCGCGTGCTTGTTGAACTCGGGGTGGCCCGAATCCGGCGGAGCGATGCCGTTCCGCAGGTTGTCGCGCCCAGCCTTGTTGGCGTGCCAGAGCGGATAGCCGCTGTTGGCGAAATCGATGCCCGCTTGCCGAATGGACACGTCGAATCCGTGCACCTCCAGCGTTCGCAGGAAGGTCATCTCCACATAGATGTCGTCCTGCTCGAACTGGTTGATCATCGCGGGTTTCCACTCGGGCACCTGGTCCTCGGGAATGATGACCCCCTTGTAGCGAAACTCGGTAGGCGCGCCCCATCCCACGCCGGCCATCTGGCCGATCCATCCCGCCTTCATCTTGTCGACATACTCGGCCGTAGGAATCTGCCGCACATTCTCTTTGCCGGGCGTCAGTTTGGCCAACGGCGCACGTCCGCAGCCGAAACCGCCTACGATGCTGAGAACCCCGACGACGTGCAGTGCCCAACCTCGCTTCATGGTGTACCTCCTTATTTCCATACCTTCCCGATGGACCTCTGAGGCCCGGCCCCCGGACGTTGGTCCACAGCGTGATGGAGGCCGCAGAGCCGTGCTCAATTCCAGCTTATATCGCCTCCGGCGCAGCCGGTAAAGGCAAATCGGGCCGGCCGGTCGCACTTGGGCGACAGGGGCGTTCGCTGGCGATGCATATTTGTAAGTGTGCGTTGCATTGACGGGACCAGCCGGTATAATGAGGCCCGTCTGAGGCCACTGCGGGAGACGTCCTTCTTTGAGCCTCCGAATGGACCGAACCCGAAATGATGAACCAGATGCGAAATGCCAGCCTGCTTGTGTTGATGGCGATATCGTGCTTGGGCGTCTCGGCGACCGAGACATCCAGGCCCCAGGACGGGACCGAGCGGAAATCCGTTGTCGCCGATCCTCACCAGCGCTACCTGCAAGCCGTTGCCAAGCTTAAGGACACGGCGCGCGCCGGGGACGCCGGAGACGTCAAAGATGCGCTGGCCCGCATCAAGGATGACTTTCCACAGCACGCCGGGCCCGACCTCGAGCTTTTTGCGGTGGGCGAGCTGGAGTTCTGGAACGACCGATACGCCAGAGCAATGGTCAAGTACGAGAAGATGTTGAAGGATCATCCGGCCAGCGAGTTCGTCGATGACGTGATGGACCGGCAATTCGAGATCGCGACCGCCTACCTGGCTGGGCGCAAGAAACGCGTGCTGGGCCTTATCAACATCCGTGGCTACGCCGAAGGCGTGGAGATCATGGAGAAGCTCAGCGACCGCACCGGCCTGGACGAGCCCAACAGCATTGGTCTCAAGGCCGCTATCGCGGTAGCCGAGCACTACGAAGCGAGGGAGAAGTACATCGAAGCCTACCTCAAATGGTCAGAGATCGCATCGTATTGGGAGATGGGGCCCATCGGCAAGAGGGCGATCCTTCGGATGGCGGAAGACAACTTCGCGGCCTACAACAAGCCGCCGGAGAAGCGGCAGCCGCTGCTGGATGCCTCCAAGCTGACGACGGCCAAGACCTACTACGAGCGGTTCGCTCTGCGTTATCCGGAGGACGCCGCAAGACACGACATTCCGGCCAAACTTAAGCGAATCGACGAGCAGATGGCCTACAAACAGTATACGATCGGCCGCTACTACCAGCGCACCAAGCGAGTGGAGGCCGCCAACCTTTACTACGACATGGTGACCGAAAACTGGCCCAACACCGAAGCGGCCCAAATGGCCAAGGAAGCCCGGCAGGAGCTCCTCGACAGGATGCGAGCCCGTGAAGAGTAGTCCGCGTACAATCCGATGCCGCTGGGTACTTCTGCTTGCCGCCGGTGCGCTGGCCGCGACCGGACTGGCCGGGTGTGCTTCGCCGGGCGGCTATTCGAACCAGAGCCTGTATCCGGAGGACATCCAAAGCGTCTGCCTGGAGATGTTCGACAACCGCAGCTTCCGCCGGGGCGTCGAATACACGCTGTCCGACGCACTGGCCAAGCGTATCGAGACGATGACCCCTTACAAGATCGTTTCCAGCAGAGACCGGGCCGACAGCGTCATCACCGGCCAGTTGATCTCTATCGACGAGTCGGCACTGACCATCGAACGTGAACTGGCACGGCCGCTGGAGAAGGAAGTGGTGCTGACGGCGACCGTGAACTGGAAGAATCTCAACAACGGCCAGCTCATGATCAACAGCCGGACAGTCACCGCCGCGGCCAGCTACTCGGATTTCCAGAACCAGGACTTCACCTATGCCGCGGCCCTCGCGGCAAACAAGCTGGCCCAGAAGATCGTAGAGCTAATGGAAACCCGTTGGTAAACTGCGCAAGATGGACAACCCTCGGGGCGAAATGCACGATAGACGACTCCCCGGACACGGAATCGAACGTTACGCTATGAAGAGAGATCAGGATAACTCATCATCGCCACCCCCCCGTGATGGGAACAGGCGTTTGGGCAAGAAACCGCCGCTACCGAGCTATCGGCGCGGCCCCTTCAGCTGGTTGATTGTCGCCATCATCGTCTTCACAATCATGATGATGCTTCAGCAAGGCCTGGCGACGAACACGTTGCGGTGGGATGAGTTTCGCACGGACCTCGAACAGGGCAACATCGAACAGATCGACATCGGGGATACGCAGATCGTCGGCAAGTTCAAGGAAGAGGCGCGCCCCGATCAGAAATCCCTGTCGTTCCAGGTCAACTATCGGCCGGAGAGCGGCGCCAAGGAGCAACTCAACGCCATTATCGAGGAACTGGACCAAAAGGCGGCGGAAGATCCCAGATATGCGCTGAAGTGGGAATACACCAAGCAACAGGTCTGGCTGATCATGCTGATCAACTGGGTGCTGCCGATCCTGCTGCTGGTGGGCTTCTTCTACTTCTTCTTCGCCCGCAATCTGCGAGGCGGCGCCGGCGGCATGCTGATGTCTTTCGGCCGCAGTCGCCACAAGGTGCAGGGCAAGGATCGGGTCCGGGTCACCTTCAAAGACGTAGCCGGAATCGAAGAAGCCAAGGACGAGGTCGGCGAGATCATCGAGTTTCTCAAGAATCCCAAGAAGTTCCAGCGGCTCGGTGGGCGCATCCCGCGAGGCGTCTTGCTGATCGGCCCTCCCGGCTGCGGCAAGACACTGCTGGCCAAGGCCATCGCCGGCGAGGCGGACGTACCGTTCTTCAGCATCTCCGGCAGCGATTTCGTCGAGATGTTCGTCGGCGTCGGCGCCTCCCGCGTGCGCGACCTGTTCAAGCAGGCCAAAGACAACTCCCCCTGCATCATCTTCCTCGACGAGATCGATGCGATCGGTCGCCGGCGCGGCGCCAGCTTCGTGGGCGGAGGACACGACGAACGCGAGCAGACGCTCAACGCAATTCTGGTCGAGATGGACGGCTTCGACACGAACGATCAGGTGATCGTCATCGCGGCGACGAACCGCGCCGACATTCTGGACAACGCGCTGACGCGGCCGGGACGGTTCGACCGGCAGGTGATCGTGCCGTTGCCCGACCTGAAGGGCCGCGCCGAGATCCTGCGTGTCCATGCCCGAAAGGTCAAGATCGGACCGAACGTGGACCTGAATCGGCTGGCCCGGGGCACACCCATGTTCAGCGGCGCCGATTTGGCGGCCATCATCAACGAAGCGGCTCTGGCTGCGACCATGTCGAACAAAGACTTCATCGAGATGGCCGACCTCGAAGAGGCCCGCGACAAGGTCCGTTGGGGACGAGCCAAGAGAAGCCGGGTCATCGACAGCAAGGAGCGGGAAATCACCGCTTACCATGAGGCCGGTCATACCCTCGTGCAGTCGTTGCTGAAGGACGCCGACCCGCTTCACAAAGTCAGCATCATCCCGCGTGGGCCGATGGGAGGTGCGACGTTCGCACTGCCCGAGAAGGATCGCACGATGTTCACGCGGCGTTATTGCACCGCCCTGATGAAGGTCTGCTTCGGAGGACGCATCGCCGAGGCGATGTTCTGCGACGACATCTCCAGCGGCGCTCAGTCCGACATCGAGCAGGCCACGCGGATCGCCAAGCAGATGGTCCTGACCTGGGGTATGAGCGACCGGCTCGGGCCTGTCAGCTACGGGCCGGACGGGACGCGTGACATGGGATACTTCCTGCAAGCCGAGAGAGAGTATTCCGAGAGCACCGCGGAAACGATTGATGCCGAAATCCGACGCATCACGGACGAGGCGTACGCGGAGGCCAAGCTGCTGATCGAAGAGAATAAGGCCCGCCTGGAGGGAATCGCCAAAGCCCTGCTCAAGTACGAGACGCTCGACGCCGACGACGTCAAGCTCATCCTGGCAGGCGGGCAACTGGACAAGCCCACCGTCAGCGATCTGCTGGCCGCCGAGCAGGCCAAGAACGGCAACGGGGGAGGAGCCGAGCCGAAAGCGCCGCAGACATCGTCCGCGAAGTGAGGTTTTCGCCTTGTTGTTGGCAGGGATATCGAAATGAATGCAAGCAGGCAGGTTCTCGTATGCGCTGTTTGGGTCGCTCTGTGCGGCTCGTGGGCCATCGCCGCCACGGGCGGTGACGCAGTGGAGCTGGCTCGCGTCGACAGCGAGCACTCGCAAGTCCGCCTTGAAGCGGCGCGCATCGAGGATCAGCCGGCACTGGCGGTGGTTTTTGCGGGCACCGACGACCTGCACTACTACGCGAGATCTGAAACCGCCCCGGCCCCGCAATTCAACCTGAGGATTCGCCCTTCGGGAGACGGCCTGGAGTTCGGCGAGGCGGTCTTCCCTCCCTGGCAGATGTTCCACGACGTCGGGCTCGAGAAAGACGTAGAAGTCTACGTCGGCGACTTTCGTGTCCTGGTCCCTTTGCGTTCGACGGCGAGTGAGCCGGTCCGCGTAAGCGTTCGCATCACCGGCATGGCCTGCACGAGCCAGTTGTGTCTGCCTCCTTTCGACAAGACGGTGACCGCTGTCATCGACTTCGCGGGCGGGACCGCAACAGGACCGACCCAGGCCAAACCGGCAGAGGCGCCTCCCGTCGTACAGACAGGCACATCGGCGTCCTCGGCCGGTCAAGAGCCGACCCAACCGGATGGGACATCGAGCCGACAGGAAATCCTGCCGTACAGCACAGCGGTGTACTATCTGCTGGCCATCGTCGCGGGCATCTCGATCAACATCATGCCGTGCGTGCTGCCGGTGATCCCGCTGATCCTGATGCGGCTGATCGACCAGTCCAAGCGCTCCGGCGGCGGTCGCCTGGCGGGCGGGCTGGCATTCTGCGCCGGCGTGATCCTGTTCTTCGCGGCCTTTGCCCTCGTCTCGGCGATCATCAACCTCACGACCGGCGCGGTCCTCGACCTGAACAGCCTCTTTCGCTATCCCAAGGCGGTCATCGTGTTGTTTCTGGCAATCGTGTTCTTCGGCCTGGCCATGCTGGACGTGATCACGCTGTCAGTGCCGTCGGGCCTCGCAAGCAAGCAGAACGCCGGCTCCGGCCTGCTCGGCACGGCGGGGATGGGGTTCTTCGCGGGCGTGCTCAGCACCCCCTGTAGCGGCGCCCTGCTCGGATTCGTGCTCGTCTGGGCGCAGACGCAGCCTCTGCTGGTCAGCAGCATCGCGATTGTGCTGATGGGCGTGGGGATGGCCCTGCCCTACGCCGTGATCGTCTCTGTCCCCTCCCTGATGGATCGCATTCCCAAGCCGGGAACGTGGATGGAGATTTTCAAGAAATCCACGGGCTTCTTGTTGTTCTTCATCGCCGTCAAGCTCACCCTGGCGGCTTTGCCGAAGGACCGTCTCCTGAACGTTCTGCTGTACGGGATCGTGTTCAGCTTCTGTGTCTGGATGTGGGGCAAGTGGGTGGGGTTCGCGACGCCTGCCGGAAAGAGACGTCTGGTTCGATTCATCGCGCTGGTTCTGGCGGTTGGCGGAGCTCTGTGGCTGCTTCCGGCGTCGGGGGTTCCCGCGGGAGGCACGATCGACTGGCAATCGTACGATCGCGCCGTCGTCGACGGCGCCACATCGCGCGGCCGTCCGGTGCTGCTGAAATTCACCGCCGATTGGTGCACCAACTGCAAGGTCGTGGAACGGAAGGTCTACCGCGATCCCGAGGTGATTCAACAATTGCAGAAGAAGAACGTGCTGGCGATCCTGGCGGACACCACAGTCATCGACTACCCCGCGACACAAGACCTTCGGCAGGTCTACGGTGAGGCAGGCAATGTACCGGTGACGATCGTGCGTCTGCCGGGTGGGCAGGTACACAAGCTGCGAGGGATTTTCGACAAACAGGAACTGATCGATCTACTCAAGACACTGCCGGAGGGACCGAGGTAGATGGCAAGAAAGAAAGCCGCCGGGCAGACGAACAGAAAACCGAGTGCCAGGGCAAGCGGCTTTGACAAGGCCGCCGCTCAGCAGCGTGTCAAAGACATCTGGCCCATCCTGAAGAAGACCTATCCCGACGCCAAAGTCGCGCTGCACTTCACCAATCCGCTCGAACTGCTCGTTGCGACGATCCTCTCGGCCCAGTGCACGGACGTGCGCGTCAACATCGTAACCAAAGACCTCTTTAAGAAATACCGATCCGCCTCTGACTGGGCCGGGGCGGACGTCAGAGAAATCGAAGAAGATATCCGGACCACCGGGTTCTTCCGCAACAAGGCGCAGAACATCAAGGGCGCCTGCACCCGGATTGCCAAAGAATTCGGAGGGAAGGTCCCTCAGACAATGGAGAAGTTGACCGCCCTTCCCGGCGTTGGTCGAAAGACCGCCAACGTGGTGCTCGGCAATGCCTTTGGCACCCCCGGAATCGTGTGCGACACCCACGTGATTCGCCTCTCCCGCCGCCTGGCACTGTCCGATAACTCAGACCCGGTAAAGCTGGAGTTCGATCTGGCCGACATAGTTCCCAAGAAGGATTGGACGCTGTTCAGCCATTTGCTGGTTTTCCACGGCCGGAACCTCTGCAAAGCCCGAAAGCCCGACTGTCCGGCCTGTCCGATCGCGGCCTTCTGTCCGGCCGCCCATCGACCCGACCTGTGGTAGCGGAACGGTCGACCACCTGAATCAGTGGAAACGAATGAAATGATCGACACCCCCGACAAACCGGTGCAAGACCTGTGGCGGATGTTCCGGATCATGGCCGAATTCACGGAAGGATTCGAGGAATTGGCCTCCGTCGGTCCGGCCGTTTCGATCTTCGGCTCGGCCCGCACACATCCCAACCATCGCTACTACAAGTTGGCCGCTCAGACCGCCTGCCAGATCACCAAGGCCGGCTTTGCGGTCATCACCGGAGGCGGTGGCGGCATCATGGAGGCCGCCAACAAGGGCGCCGCCAAGGCCGGCGGAACCAGCATCGGCCTGAACATCGAGCTGCCGATGGAACAGATCCCCAATGACTACCAGAACCTCTCCCTGCACTTTCGCTACTTCTTCGTGCGCAAGGTCATGTTCCTCAAGTACGCGCACGGGTTCATCGTCTTCCCCGGCGGTTACGGAACGATGGACGAACTCTTCGAATCGCTGGTTCTGATCCAGACGCTCAAGCAGATTCAGTTCCCGGTCATCCTGATGTGCCATGAGTTCTGGGACGGGCTGATCGCCTGGGTGAAGGACACGATGCTCGGTGAGCACGGATACGTCTCGCCGGAAGACCTCAACGTCTTCACCGTGACCGACGACCCGGCCGAGGCGGTCAAGATCATTACCGACTTCCGGGACCAGCGCGGCCAAAGCGGCCTGGCTATGCCGCCCGGCATGAAGAAGGAATCGGGCTCCGAGCCCCGGCCCGACGCCACACAGTTCACCGGCTGACACACCTGGACCGGCCATCCCACAAACGCAACGCCATCACTCGTGCCGCAGCGACTCGATGGGGTCCATATTGGCGGCCCGATAGGCCGGATACAGACCGAAAGCGATGCCGACGGCCCCGCTGATGCCGAAGGCCAGGATCAGCGAACTGCCCGTAATCACCGTGCGCATCTGCCCGAAGTGCGTCACGAAGAACGGGATCAGCGCGCCGAGCCCCATCCCGAGCAGGCCGCCCGACAGCGTCAGGATCAGGGTCTCGGAGAGGAACTGAATTACGATGTCTCTCTTCTTGGCGCCGAGGGCCCGACGGATGCCGATCTCGCGCGTGCGCTCGCTGACGGTCGCCATCATGATGTTCATGATCCCGATGCCGCCGACCAGCAGCGAGATGGCCGCGATGGACCCGAGAACGATGGTGAAGATCCGCTGGAAGTCTTTGGCCTGCCGCATCAATTCCAGCGGAACGACGATCTCGTAATCGTTCTTCTTGTGGAAGCGGGACAGAAGCGTCTGGACGCTCTGCCGTGTCCCCATGACCATGTCCACATCCTGGACCTGCACGATGATCTCCTGGAGCTCGACCCGTTCCATCGTCCCGGCGCCGCCGGAGGAGATTTGCAGGGACATCTCTCCGAAACGCTCTTTCACCGTCGTCAACGGGACGTACATGGCGCCCACGTTGGCGCCGGCGGCCTTCTTGGCTCCGGTGGCGTCCTTGGTTTCCAGTTCCGTTGAAGCCGGCGTCTTGCTCTGCTCGGTGGCAATGCCTACCACACGATAGTAGTCTCCGCCGATCTTGACATCCTGGCTGATGGGGTCGTCGAAGGCGAACAGCTCCTTGACCACACGTTCGTCGAGAACGCAGACGCCCTGCTTGTAGTGCATGTCGGTAGTGCTGAGAAAACGCCCGAACTTGACGCGGGTGGGAGATATCCCCGGATACCAGGGGACGGTCCCGACGACCTCCAGAGACACCCGGCGATTGCGATAGAGCGCCTGCTGTGAGATCCGCCGGTTCGGCACGATCACCTGGACGTCCGGAATCCCGTTCTGGAACCGCTCGGCGTCGTCGTACGTCAGGCCATATTCCATCAGGGTCTGCTGTTGACCTCCGGCGGCTTTGTCCTCCGGCGGCTTGATGGTCCTGATGATGATGTTGCGGCTGCCGAGCTGGGCGATCTTCTCCTGGGCATCCTGGCTGGCCCCCTCGCCGATCGCCAGCATGGCGATGACCGAGGAGACGCCGAAGATGATGCCCAGCGCCGTCAGCGTCGAGCGCAACCGGTGCATCCAGAGGCTCTTGGCCCCCAGCTTGATCGTGCGTTTCAGACGAAAAAAGAACATAGCGTCCTACCGTGTGTTGAACTCTTCTTTGTCAATGCGCCCGTCGAAGAGCCGGATTACCCGTTCGGCGCGCGTGGCGATATGCTCATCATGGGTCACAACGATCAGCGTCTTGCCCTCCTCACGAAGGCGGTCCAGGATCGTGAGAATCTCGGCCCCGCTCGAAGAGTCGAGGTTTCCCGTCGGCTCGTCGGCGAGAATGATCAGCGGATCGTTCGCCAGAGCCCGAGCGATGGCCACGCGCTGCTGCTGGCCGCCGCTCAACTCCGAGGGCCGGTGTTTGAGCCGTTCGCCCAGGCCGACCATCGTGGCCAGCTCGCAAGCCCGCTCGGCGCTCTCATGCTCGCTGTAGCCCTGGTAGTACATCGGGATTTCGATGTTCTCGACGACGTTCAACTGGGCGATCAGGTTGAAGGACTGGAAGACGAAGCCGATGCGTGCCCCACGAATCATGGACAGGTCATCATCATCCAAGACGGAAACGCTCTGGCCGCCGAGACGGTAGTCTCCGCTGGTCGGACGATCGAGGCAACCGATCATATTCAGAAGGGTCGACTTGCCGGAACCACTCGGCCCCATGATCGCCACGTACTCGCCGCTCGTGATAGCGAGATTGATCTCTCGCAGCACCCGCAGCTCGGTGGCTCCGAGCTGGTAGCTCTTGCACAGGTCTTCCATCACCAGGATGGGACCATCGGCGTCGAAATCGAGCTCTTGACGGAAGTCTATCATCGTTGCTGGTATCCTTCGCCTCTCGCCGAGACTGAAACCTACCTTGTCTGGTCGCCTGGGGGTGGAGCCGGTGGCGTGGCCTCGGACTGGCCGCTGGGCGGAGCCTCCTGGCCGGCCTGCCCGCCCGCGGGACCGCTGCCGCCACGGCGACCGCGGCCACCGCCTTGACGCTGGAAACGCTCCATCATCTGCTGGCGTTGCTCGGGCGTCATCTCCATCATCCGCTGCCGTTGCTCGGGCGTCATCTCGGCGCCACCGGGCATCCCCGGACCGCCGCCCTGACGTTGGAAACGCTCCATCATCTGTTGCCGCTGCTCGGGTGTCATCTCAGCGCCGCCGGGCATTCGCGGGCCGCCGCCCTGACGCTGGAAGCGTTCCATCATCTGCTGCCGCTGCTCGGGCGTCATCTCGGCGCCGCCGGGCATTCCCGGACCGCCGCCCTGACGCCTGAGCTGGCGCATCTGCTGCCTCATCTCATCGGTCATCTCCACCCCGCCCGGCATCTGCGGAGTCGCCGGGGCTGGCCCCATCGTCTCGCCTGCCGGCGCCGCAGCGGAGGAGTCGTTCGCGTCGCTCGCACCGCTTCCATTCCTCTGCGGCCGCTCACGGAACGACGAAGTGGCTGCGGATTCAGTGTACAAGCGAGGATTCAGCAGCACTTCTTCGCCGCCTTCCAGACCGCTGACGATCTGCACGAAGGTGTCGTTGAAAGCGCCGGTCTGCACCTCACGTTCCTCTCCCTCCGGTGCCTGCGGCGTCACGACATAGCACACCTTGCGGCCTCCACGACTGGCCACCACCTGAATCGGCACAATGACGACATCGTCCAACTCGCGCACGAGAATCTCGACCCGGCACGACATCCGCGTTCGCAGGAAATCGTGCGTGCCGTCGATCTTCACCAGGGTCGTGTACACCTTCAGGTCCGGATTCATAAAGCCGCGCTGCTGGTCGGGCAGCGGCGCCACTTCCAACACTTCGCCGTCGAGCACCTGGTCGGGAAACGCATCCATCACAATGGTGGCAGGCTGTCCCGGACGGACCTTGTCCACCTCGGTCTCGTGCACGCTGATCTCGGCCACCATGGTGGCGGTATCGGGCATCGAGATGATCGTCTGGCCTTCAAAGACGGTCTCGCCCTCGGCGATCATGCCGCTGCCGGCGCCACCGCCTCCTCGGCCTCGCATCGCGCGGAACATGTCCCCCGTGCTGCCGGTGCCGTAGATCACCAGGCCCGGGGCCTTGGCGCGCATCGTGCAGTTGGCGATCTGTAGCTCGAGCTCACTGACGCGCTTCTGCTGCGCTCGGAGCCGCTCCTGGGCGTTGGCCAATCTGGCCTGCGCCTGCGCCAATTTGGAGCGGCATTCCGCGAAGGTTCGTTCGAGCTCGCGCCCGGCTTCGATGTAGTTGCTGAGATGCTGCTCGGCATTCTTCGGGAAATCATAGCGAAGGAATAGATCCAGATTCACCTTGGCGTTCTGCTCGCGGAATCTCTGGTTGTCGACCGTGAGCCGGTCCCCCTGCAAGTCGAGATCGGAGACGTAATTGGCGTCGTGGAGTTTCTCCGTTCCGGCCAGTCTCGCCTGCGCCGTCTTCAGGTTGCCCTCGGCCAAAACGATGTCGTCGTTCAGCTGCTTCAGCTCCTGGCCGGCGGCGGTGCCGTCCAGCATGTTGGGATCGTCCTTGACCTCCACCAGAAACGGCGCGACGTACTCGGTCAAGTCCACCGCATCATTGACGTCACGCGTCAGCCGTTCCGCCAGAGCGGCCCCGAGGTACTTCTGGAGGTCCAGCAGAGCGAACCGGACCTCGAGCCGCCCATTCGCAACATCGCTCTCATTCTGAATCACCTGAATGTCGTAGGCCTCCTTCGCGGAGGTCTCGGTCTCCTGGTCGCTGGCCAGTTCCATCTTCTCCTGGATCAACTGGTCTTCCAGCGAAGAGGAATCCAGCTTGACCAGGACCATCCCGTCGTCGACGTCCTTCTGACTGATGTACGCCCCGGACGGAACAATGCTCAGGATCGTGATCTGCGCACCGCGCGATTCCACCTCGCAGCGGTACTCGATGGACTTGTGCGCGCGGATGCTGCCGCCCTCGCTGACCGTGATGACCAGGTTGTCCCGGCGCGCCGTAAACGTGCCCCCGGACGTCGTGCCGGCGCCCGCATTCCCCTTGATGGAAGCCACCAGCACGACCGCGCCGGCCGCAATGAGAAAGAGAACCAACGGGAGCAACCAGCGCCGCTTCTTCGGTCGCCCAGTCCGCTGGATGGCCGGATGTTTGCTCGCCGATTTGTCCTGCATCGAACTGCCTGGATTAGGTTTCATGGTGCCGTATGCTCCCACATTCCATCCGGTCTGACCTGTAAGACGCCGATATCTCGAAAGAAGCTCATCTTCGCAATCGTGTGATCGACCAGTGCGCTGAGCACGTCATTCTGTGCCCGCACCAGCGCATCCTCGGAGTCGAGCAGCAATCGCACGGTCCCGCGCCCGTACTGAAGCGACAGCTTCTCGACCTCCACGCGCTTCCGGGCCAGATTCAGCCCGATCTGCTGGATCCGATAGCTCTCGGCGGTCTCCGCCAGATCGCGATACGCCTGGCGAACGCCGAGTTTGATCTCGTCCACCTGCTCTTCATAGCCTCGCTGACGCTGCTGGGCCGTGATCAGCGCCTCACGATACGCATTGCGCTCCGCTTTTCGGTCCAGCGGCAGGTCGCCCTCCAATCCCAGCCGATAGTTGCCCTCGTCGAATTGTAGCGAGGCAAACTTCGTCTCCGGCTCCGAGGCAACGTTGGCGCTGCCGATCAGGTTCAATTGAACGCCCAGCCCTTTGGCGGCCAGTTCCAGCTTCCTCTGGGCATCGTCGAGGCCATCGCGGGTGTTGGCCAAATCCAGACGACGATCCAGGGCCAGCTCCATAGCCTCGACCTCGGTATACGCCGGCTCGCTGATCCCGATGTCGGCCAGCGCCGTCAACTCGTTCGGATCGAGCGTCACGTTGGCGTCGGTGGGCAAGGCCAGGCGGACCTTGAACGTGTCCAGCGTCTGTTCATAACGCTGGCGCGCCGAAACCAGCGCCTGCTCGGTGGTGAGCAGCCGCTGCTCGGCTTCACCCAGATCGTACGCGGGTCGCTGACCTACGTCGACCTCCATGCGCAACTGATTCGTCGATTCCACCTGCCTGGCGTAGCTGGCCTCCTGGATGAGAACGGCCTCCCGCTGCTGCAAGACCCGATAGTAGTCACTGATGACCGAGACCACGAAGGTCTGACGGTAGCGGTTGAACGTACGGATTCGATACAACACATTGCGCTCGGCCTGCGTCAGATTCTCCCATTCGGACAGACCGGCGCCGGCGCCGAGGATCGGAAAGGCCAGGGTGGACGTGAGCACAGAACCCAGCGAGGTTTGCGGGTCCCCCGTCAGGAACCGGCTCCAGTCCAGGGCCAGCCCGCTGGTGACCCGAAGGCCATTGGCAAGGAGAAACGTCTTGTTGACGCTGCCTTCGGCCCCTGCAGTGATGTCCTCCCGCTCATTGTTTTTCGCATAGAAGGCGTCGAACGTTCCGAGCCATTGCGGCGCGTACCGATGCCGCGTCAGCGTCAGGTCCAGCGCCGCCAGGTAGAGCGATTCCTTCTGGGACTGATACTCCCGGCTGTACTTCGTCGCGATCTCGACCGCTTCGGCCAGGCTCACGACGCGGTCGGACGGGACCGCATCGAGGACCTCCACGTTGTTGGGACCGGCGTCGTTGATCCGATAGTTGGCCATCTGACCGAAGTCGTCCTGCCACTTGTCCTCCAGGATCTCGTAAACCTCCTTGTCCGCCTTCTCCTTGTAGTGCTCGCGGCTGCATCCGCCAGCCAGGCCGAGGGCAAGCACGGCGCACACCGCCCACGCAGACAACAGAGCGCACCGGGCCCCGTACCATCTGAAGTCGTTCCGAGAATCAGCCGTCACAGATTGACCTCCATCGCACAGTTTCTCCATCGTTGCGGGCCAGCCGCATCCCGGGTAGCGAACCGCCCGCCCACCTCTGCCCCCGCAGCGATTCACAGCCTGCATTGTATGGGGAGCCAGCACCGCCACAAAGCACATTCTGTGTGAATGACGTTTTCCGTCGCCGCAACATTGCAGAAAAGTGGGGAGGAGAAAGCGGTTAAGCAACGGCAAGCCGCACAGCGGGCACAGGGCATCACAGGCTCGCAAAGGGTGAAAGACGGGATTCGAACCCGCGACCCCCAGAACCACAATCTGGTGCTCTATCCAGCTGAGCTACTCTCACCACGAAAGCAAGGTGCGTCGGAGAGACCCGACGCACCCTGCATTGTACCGTCCAAACGGCGTCTGTCAATGCCGTCCTATTTGTTTCTCACGGCTGCCTGCGCCGCCGCCAACCGGGCGATCGGTACGCGGAACGGCGAGCAGGAAACGTAATTCATGCCCACGCGATGGCAGAAATCGATGCTGCTGGGCTCGCCGCCGTGCTCGCCGCAGATCCCGACTTTCAGCTTCTTGCGGGTCTTGCGGCCGAGCTTGGTACCCATCTCGACGAGCTTGCCGACACCAACCTGATCGAGCTTCTGGAACGGATCGGCGGCATAGATGCCCTTGGCGACATACTCTCCAAGGAAGCGTCCGGCGTCGTCGCGCGAGAAGCCCATGGTCATCTGGGTCAGGTCATTGGTGCCGAAGCTGAAGAACTGGGCCTCTTCGGCGATCTCATCGGCGGTCAGGGCCGCCCGAGGAACCTCGATCATCGTGCCGACCATGTACTCGATCTTGGCCTTGCGCTCCTTGAAGACCGTGTTGATCTCATCGACGATGTCGTCTTTGACCAGCTTCAGTTCCGACACGGCGCCCACCAACGGAATCATGATCTCCGGCAGGACCTTTTTGCCCTTCTTTTTCACATTCAGAGCCGCCTCGATGATCGCGCGGGCCTGCATGCGGGCAATGGCGGGATACGTGATCGTCAGTCGGCAGCCGCGATGGCCGAGCATCGGGTTGAACTCGTGCAGCAGTTCGACCTTGGTCTTGACCACAGATACATCCACACCCAGGCGGCTGGCCATCTCGGCCTGGTTCTCCTTGTCCTGAGGCAGGAACTCGTGCAGCGGCGGGTCCAGCAGACGCACCGTCACGGGCAGGCCCGTCATGGCGGTGAAGATGCCTTCGAAGTCGCCCCGCTGCAGAGGCAGCAGCTTCTTCAGAGCGCCCTCGAACCGGTCTTTGATCTCGGCGTTTTCCTTCTCGATGGCCTTCCTGACCGTGTCGTCTTCGGCGGCGGCGAGCTTCTTCAGATAGGCCGCATAATCATCGGCTGCCAGAATCATCTGCCGGACCGGCCAGATGCGGTCGCCTTCAAAGAACATGTGCTCGGTGCGCGTCAGACCGATGCCCTCGGCGCCGAAATCCCGGGCCCGCTGCGCGTCGGCCGGCGTGTCTGCGTTGGTGCGAACACCCAGCGTCCGGACCTGATCACACATCTTCATGAACTTCCCGAAGTCGCCGCTCAGCGAGGCCGAAACCGTCGCCAACTGGCCGTTCATCACCTCGCCGCTGGAGCCGTCGAGACTGATCCAGTCGCCCTCCTTCAGCGTGACCTTGCCAATCGTCAGCTTCTTGCTGGCGTAGTCGATGTCGAGGTTGCTCACCCCGGCGACGCAGCACTTGCCCATGCCGCGGGCGACCACCGCCGCGTGGCTGGTCATGCCGCCGAACGCCGTCAGAATGCCCTGGGCCGCGTCCATTCCACCGATGTCCTCGGGGCTGGTTTCTCGGCGGACCAGGATCACTTTCTTGCGCTCTTCCCTCCAGGCTTCGGCCACCTCGGCGGTGAAGACGATCTGACCGACCGCGGCGCCGGGCGAGGCCGGCAGGCCCTTGCCAATGACGTCCCGTTTGGCCTTCGGGTCAAACTGCGGATGCAGCAGTTGGTCCAACTGGTCGGGCGTAACGCGCATCACGGCGTCTTTCTTGGGAATCAGACGCTCGTTGACCATGTCCACCGCGATCTTGACGGCCGCCGGAGCGGTCCGCTTGCCGGTACGGGTCTGGAGGATATAGAGCTTCTTCTCCTGGATGGTGAACTCCATATCCTGCATGTCCTTGTAGTGCTTCTCCAGGCGCGTCATCAGCCGGGTCAGGTCCGTGTAGGCCTTGGGCATCACCTTGCTGAGCTTGCTCAGCTCGATCGGCGTGCGAATGCCGGCCACGACGTCTTCGCCCTGGGCGTTCATCAGAAACTCGCCGTAGAATTCCTTCTGGCCGGTGCTCGGGTTGCGCGTGAAGCAGACGCCCGTGCCGCAGTCATCGCCCATGTTGCCGAAGACCATGGCCTGCACGTTGACCGCGGTGCCCAACAGGCCCTTGATCTTGTTCAACTCGCGATAGCGAATCGCGCGAGGGCTGTTCCACGAACCGAACACGGCGTTGATCGCATGGGTCAACTGGACCTTGCCGTCCTGCGGGAACATCTCGCCGACGTGGTCCTTGTAGACTTTCTTGTATTCCTCGACCACGCCATGCAACTGCTCGGCGTTGAGGTCGCTGTCCAGCTCCACGCCGGCCCTCTTCTTGGCCTCGTGGATCTTCTCTTCGAAGTAGTCGTGGTGGCAGCCCATCACGACGTCGCCGAACATGTCGATGAACCGGCGATAGATGTCGTACGCGAAACGGGCGTTGCCGGTCCTCTTGATGATGCTTGCCACCACCTGATCGTTGAGGCCGAGGTTCAGAACCGTGTCCATCATGCCGGGCATGGACGCGGCGGCGCCGCTTCGCACGCTGACCAGCAGCGGACGATCCGGATCGCTCATCTTCATCCCCATGGCCTTCTCGAGCTTGGCCAGGTTGGCATCCACCTCTTTGTCCAGCCCCTTCGGCCACTTGCCCTTGGACTTGTAGTACTCGGCACAGACCTTCGTCGCGATGGTGAATCCCGGCGGGACCGGAACGCCCAGGTTGGTCATCTCGGCCAGGTTGGCTCCTTTGCCCCCCAAGAGCTCTTTCATCTTGGCATTGCCTTCCGCCTTCCCGTTGCCGAAGAAGTACACCCGTTTTTCTGCCATGCTTACTTTCTCCTTCTTGCTCGTGTCATCAGTGCGAGAGCATTGTTGTTTCGGATCGGCTCCGCGAATTTCACTGTAGCCCGACCCCGACAACGAGATCGGGATTTCCTGCCGGGCAGATAAAGGCGGTCAGTGTATAACAGCCCCCCGACCCTGTCAACGAGGAAAAGTGGATTTTGACCTGCGGATTTCGCACCGGAAACGAGGTTCGGCCGTCCCGGGGCGCGTCGAGCCTGCTATGGGAAAGGCCAGGCCTCGGACGGCCTGCGCGCCGCCTTCATCAGGGAGGCGATCTGCGTCACAATCTCGGGATACTCGTCGGCCAGGTTCGTCGTCTCCCCGAGGTCCGTTCGCAGGTCATACAGCTCGATCGGCCCATCGGGATCGTTCGCCACATTTAGACGGACGCCCTTCCAATCGCCCACGCGGACCGCTTGCTTCTTGCCCTGTTCGTGGAATTCCCAGTACAGATAACGGTGCCTCCGCTGCTGACCGGGCCTGCCCAAGAGCGTGGGGAGGATCGAGAACCCGTCGGTATCGTCCGGCGGCACCGCGCCGGCCAGATCGCAGCAGGTCGGCAGGAAATCCCAGAACGCGCAGACGTGGTCCGTGCCCGAGCCGGCGGCGATCCTGCCCGGCCAGCGGGCGATCAGCGGCACGCGGACACCCCCTTCATACAGGTCGCGTTTGATGCCTCGCAAGGGCCCGTTGCTGTCGAAGAACGCGGAATCGGCGCCGCCTTCCTGGTGCGGACCGTTGTCGCTGGAGAACAGCACCAGCGTGTCCTCGTCGATGCCAAGGGCCTTGA
The DNA here is from genome assembly GCA_040772485.1 of Sedimentisphaerales bacterium. Classification (GTDB taxonomy): domain Bacteria; phylum Planctomycetota; class Phycisphaerae; order Sedimentisphaerales; family Anaerobacaceae; genus Anaerobaca. The sequence continues at coordinate 437,813 of JAXGYC010000007.1, forward strand.
GCTTGTCCAGGAGGCGTCCGACGTCGCCATCCATCCGCGTGATCATCGCGGCACGGCCTTTCTGCGGCTCGGGCCAGTCCTCGCCCGCGTAAGGCCCGTACGAAGGAACCTCCATCCCCTGCTGGCCCGCCTCATTATTGGCGTGCGGAATCGTCAGAGCCAGGTACAGGAAGAACGGCAACTGGCGGTTCTGCTCGATGAACTGAAGCGCCTCTTCCGCAAACAGGTCATGAGAGTACTGGACCTTCTCGGTGGCCACACCTGCACCGTCCGTCCGGTCGCCCGCAACCTTGTTCGCCAGCGGCACGCGCTCGTCGTTGCGGAAGAGGAATTCGGGGTAATAATTGTGCGCGTGCCTCTGGCAGAGGTATCCAAAGGAGTAGTCGAACCCTTGATTGTTGGGCGCGCCGCTGCTGCCGGGCCCGCCCAGACCCCACTTGCCGATCAGGCCCGTCACGTAGCCGCGACTCTTGAGCAGCTTGGGAACGGTCACCGCATCCGGGGGCAGGGGCAACTGCCCCATCGGCTTGGCCTCTTTGTTGCCCCGCACATGCGCATGCCCGGTGTGCAGACCCGTCATCAGCGAGCAGCGGGACGGCGCACAGACGGTGCTGCCGGCGTAACAATCGGTGAAGAGCATACCCTCCGCAGCCATGCGGTCGATGTTGGGAGTCCGGATCCTCTGCTGCCCGTAGCAACCGAGGTCGCCGTACCCGAGGTCGTCGGCCAGGATGAAGATGATGTTGGGCTGCCCCGGCCCGACCAGCCGCTTCGGTCGGCTCGCGCAGCCGCCCAGCAGTCCGGAGGCGGCGACAAACCCTGTGGCCTTGAGAAAACTGCGCCGCGTCCAATTCTGTCTGTTTCGCTCGGCCATCTTCCGTTGCTCCATCAGACAAGTCCCTCGATGAAAAGACGGTTTCGAACTCACTTGCCCGGCGTCGGGATGGCAACGTCGATCGAGCGGACTTCGCCCAGCGTCGAAAGCGGTCGGTCGAAATCCTCCGGCCGCCCCACGACAAGAATCTGCATGGCGTCGGGCCTCAGATGCGCCCGCGCGGCCCGCAGGACGTCGGCCTTGGTAACCTTCTCGATGCTTTCCTTCGTCTTCTGGAGGAAATCGGGCGGGTAGCCGTAGTAATCGTAGGTCATCAGGCGACTGATGATCTCTGCAGTGCTGTCAAAGTTGAACACGAAGGAATTGAGATAGCTGTCCTTGGCCAGCTCCAACTCCTCATCCGTAACCTCTTCGGTGGTCATCTTCCTGGCCTCCGCGACAATCGCCTCGATCGCATGGACGGTGCTCTCCGACTTCGTCTGGCAGCCCATGGAGAGGACTCCGGGACGATCGTAGCGAGAAGAATACGTCCCGAAGACGGAATAGGCCAGACCTTGCCGCGAGCGCACGTTCTTGAACAACCGGCCGGTGAAGCCGCCGCCCAGGACCTGGTTCATCACGGTCAGGGCCGCGTAGTCCGGATCGCTCATAAGTCCGGCGATATGGCCCAAATAGATGTTCGACTGGTTCAGGTCGGGCCGCGACACCAGGTTCACTGTGGACCGCCAGGCGTAATCCACCTCGGGTTTGGCGGGCAGATCCAGGGCGATCTTCTCCCATCCTTCGAAGGCCCTCTCGATCCTGGCAACCATCTCCCGCGTGTCGAAATCGCCCCAGACCGCCAGCATCATGTTGTTCGGTCCGAAGAACCGCTTGTGAAACGCCGCCAGATCGTCCCGGGTGATGTTGTCGATGGTCGCATACTCGGTGTGCCTGGCGTACACGCTGTCGGGACCGTAAATGAGCTTGTCGAACTCCCGCGACGCGATGGAACGCGGCGAGTCGTTCCGCCTGGCAATACTGCTGCGATGCTGCATCTTGGCCAGCTCGATCTTGTCGTCGCGGAACGCCGGACGCATCAGCACGTCCGCCAGGATGGCCAGGGCCTTGTCGATGTCCCCCTTGAGCGCAGAGACGGAAGCGTACCCGGCATCCTGTCCGATGCTCGTCTCGACGGAGGCCGCGATCTGCTCCAGCTCGTCGTCCAACTCGTCTCCGGTCTTGCTGGTCGTTCCGCCGGTGCGCATGACCTCGCCAGTGATGTCGGCCAGGCCCACCTTGTCGGCCGGCTCGTAGACAGATCCCACGCGGATTCGACTCGAAACATAGATCAGCGGCAGCTCATGGTCCTCCAATATGAGCAGCCGCATCCCGTTGGCCAGAGTCACACGCTGCACCTCCGGCACGACGACGTCATTCAATCTCGGGTACTTCAGTTGCCTGTGGTCGGGCGTTCGCTGTGCCGCAGGAATCGGGGCCGTCAGACCGACGACCGCAAGAAAACACAGGCTCAACATCAGATGGTGTATTCGCTCGCTCTTCATTTCCCGTCCGCCTTTCAGGATTCGTTCTCACTGATGGTCGTCTCAATGATGCCGACCGTCCGGTTCTTCGTCGTGAAATACGTCCGGGCGACCCGCTGGACGTCCTCGGCCGTGACACGGTCGATCTGTTCGAGCTGCTTGAACAGATTCCGCCAGTCGCCCGTCAGAACCTCATAAAACGTCAGCAGTTCGGCCAGACCCGAGTTGGAGTCGAGTTGTCGAATCAGGGCGGCGCGGGCCCGCGTCTTGGCCTTTTCAAGCTCCTGCTCGGTGACCGGCTCGCTGCGGAGACGCTCGATCTCCGCGTAGATCGCCTGTTCGCACTCCTGGTTCGTGTGGCCTCTGGCCGGCATGGCGTAGAACAGGAACAGCCCCGGATACTTCTGCCCCGGCATGCCCTGGAAGCCGGACGTCGCCATCGCAATCTTCTTGTCCCGGACGAGACTGCGATAGAGCCGCGACGTGCGTCCGGTTCCTATGATGTCCGTGATGGCGTCGAACACGGCGTTATCCTCGTGGTTGATGCTCGGCTTGTGGTAGCCGATCAACACGAACGGCTGGGCCGGATCCTCCACGACGACGCGGCGTTCGCCCGGCTGAGGCGGTTCCACGGTCTCGACCGGGTCCGCCGCCGGACGGCAGGGAATCCGCCCGAAATACTCCTGGGCCAGCGTCTGGACGCGAGCCGGATCGACGTCGCCGACGATCGCCATCGTCAGGTTGCTCGGACCATAGTGCGCTCGGAAGAACGCTTCGGCTTCCGCACGGGTAATGGCCTCGACGTCGCTCATGTGCCCGATGACAGGCGCGCCATAGGGGTGCGCCTTGTAGGCCACCGCCAGAAACTCCTCCAGCAGCTTGCCGACCGGCTGCGTCTCCGTCCGAAGCCGGCGCTCCTCCATCACGACGTTCTTCTCTTTGTAGAACTCACGCAGGACCGGATTGAGAAAGCGATCCGACTCCAGCAGCATCCAGAGTTCGAGCTTGTTCGAAGGGAGGCTCACGAAGTAGACGGTATAGTCGGAACTGGTCCCAGCGTTGAGCCCCACGCCGCCGGCCTGCTTGAGGATCTCGTCGAATTCATCGTGGACAAGATACTGCTGGGCCTCCCGCTGCGCCTCCTCGAACTGCCGGTGGAGCTGGGCCATCCGCTGTTCGTTGACCGCGCCGGGCCTGGCCTTCTCGGCCTTGATCGCCTCAAACGCCTCGTCGATTTTCGCGAGCGCTTTGGCCTCAGCCTGGTAATCCTTCGTCCCAATCGTTTGTGTGCCCTTGAAGGCCATGTGCTCGAAGACGTGCGCCAGGCCCGTGATGCCGGTGACCTCGTCGACCGCCCCGACGTTGGCGTGCGTATAGCACGTCACCACCGGGGCCTCGCGCCGCTGGAGCACGATGAACCGCAGCCCATTGTCCAGCGTGAACTGCGTCACGCGCGACTCGAACTCCGCCAGGTCCTGCGCGATGCCGGCGCAGGCGATCGACAGCACCACGACCAGCGCCAGCAGCGCCGCAGACCATGCAGCCCCGCCATGCCTTCTATCTGCTCGTCCCATCTCATGTCTCCTCAAACCGCGTCGATTGGGAAGAATCCTCACTTGAGATCGCCCCAGGTTGCGGGCGTCGCTCAGTTATACGTGAAATACACGGTGGCCTTGCAGGCGCGGTCCACCCGCACCCGGACCCAGTGGGCGGAATAGCCATCGGGAAACTCGTGGTGCCGGTAGCCCTTGCGGAAGCGGAAGACCTGGTACCGGTGCCAACTGCCGTCGCCGAGGAAGTCCACCTCCAGGTCGAACGTCACGTTCTCCTCGTTGTCGTGGGCCAGGTGCACTACCTTCTTGTCGAAGCCGGTCATGAGGAAGGGGTCCGAGACCTCCTGTGCCTGCACTGGCGTATCCCACCAGGGCCCGCCCCAGCCGGTCGGCTTGCCCATCTGCCACAGGTCGTCGAGGTCGCCGAACCACAGGCCGGATTGCGGCTGGCCCTGATCGTGATCGATCTGATCCGAAGCCATCACGAACAGCCCGCGCCAGTGGCAGAAATCCGGGACCACCCGCAAGTGCGAGCAGATCGGCCGGATGCCCCAGATGTGGCCGCCATAGGCGAGCGCCGGCAATTCATAGAACGTCCCATGCACGTCCATGAGCAACCGTTCGGTCACTGCGTGACGAATCCGCGTCCATTCGGTGTTCCAGGCATGATCCCAACTGTGGCTGGACTTCGGCAGCAGATAGCGCTGCCACGTGCCGTTGACCAGGACACGCAGCACGACGCTCGATCGCGTCCAGCCCGTCGCGTAGAGCGTGTTTCCGCCATAGGAACTGTCGCCCGCACTGGCGTGGACTTCGACGAAGGGGCTGCGCTCGATGATGGTCCATTTCTCGCCGTCCCATTGGCCCAGGCGCCCGGCCCGGCGACGCTCCAGGAATTCCTGCTCGTCGTACGTGTTATTGGCGACTACGACACGGTTCTGGGCCGTGAAGGCGCTCTTGAAGTGCTCTTTGGCCCCGGCAATCTCCAACTCCTTGCGCAGGTCGAACAGGTGCGTCACTTCGAGGCTGCGGACATCCACCTCCCAGAAGCCCCCTTCCATGCCCAGGAAATAGACCTTGTTCTGCGGTTCCTTCAGATGCTCGCACGTGGCGCACAACCGGTAGTTCCTGAGTCCCTCGATCATGCGGACGTTGCCATCGATATCGATCGCGTACGGCCCGATGAACGCCTGCCCGCTGGGCCAGTGCGCGAACCGGTTGGCGAAGGTGCCGGTCAGCGACACCGAAGCCGGGTGACGCCGCATCGTCATGTCTTCGCCGATCTCGTAGAGGCCAATCCCCTGGCCTCGAATATGCGCGACGTAGCCCACCGCCCAAAGCTTGTCTGCCCACGGGATCAGCGCGCCGATGCCTGCTTCGGAGTTGCTGCCCAGCCCGTGGGCCATCACCGTCATCTGCGGAAAAACACCATCGACCTGGACAGGTTGCGCGGGCGTGATTCCCTCTCTCGCTGCCGGCTCGTCGAGGCGTTCCAGATAGACGCGGATCGCCCTGGCAAGACTTCGACCGAACGTGCGGGCGCTCTCGGCGGTTACCGGCTGACCTCCGGCGTTGGCATACGGGATCTCGAACGTTGCCGAGAGGCGGAGGTCCTCGATGTCCGCCGCCCATCGGCTGAAACTCCGCCCCGCGCTGAAATTGCCCGACGTATTCCACGCCTTGCCGAAGGGCAGATTGTCAGAGGCGCGGTAAACCAGCGGACCGCGCTGGACCTCTTCGAGCAGCCGCCCGAACTGTCGCTGCTCCTGCCACATGCGTTCGTCGGAATGCCCCGGGATGTAGATCACTTCGTTGTACTCACCCCGAATGTAAGGACAGTGCAGATCGAACGCGGCACGAAGCCTGCCGTTTGACCAATTCGGTACGAACGTCCGCAGCGCGGCAACGGAAGGATAGACGCTGGGACCGATGTAGTCGCGGTTGTGGTCGCGCCCGTTGCGGTTCTTGCCCTGGTCGCCCGCTTCGACGCCATCTTTGTCTACGAATGGAATCGCCAGGACCTCGACGTTCCGCCGGAACCACTGACCATCGTCGCTGTCGGACAGGACGATGTCGAGGACGCCTTCCAGAACGAAGCTGGCTGTCGATTCACAGGCGTGGTGTCGGGCGGCCAGCAGGACTCTAAATCGCGGATCGCCGTTGAGCTGCCCCGCATGAATCCGCTCGACCGACCGGCCGCTCTGGGTCTTACAGAGTTCGTCGACACGAAGATTCGCGTGATCCGCGAAGCCCGCGATGAATTCCTTCAGGTTCGCTTCGACATAGGGTATTGCGAAGCAGAATCGCACCTCTGCGGCATCCCGCGGGAACGCGTATGCGAACGAGCTGGCCTTCACAGCGTCGGTTCCGAGCCATGACCAGGTCCGGCCTTGGTCGGTGCTGACCGCCGGACCGCGAACGCCGATCGGGTTCTCACCGCTGAACCGAAACGTCAGCGTCCGACCCTGCGCCCCTGCGACGCGGAAGTTCCAGTAAAACCACCAGCCCTGCGTGTCGCGCAGGTCGGGCCCGAGGTAAATGGCATCCCCCTCCATCCGCTCGACCACGATATTGCCGCCCGGATAGTTCGCATCGACCGTCACGCGATTCGAGACCTGTCCCAAGGCTGCCGGCAGCTCCAGGGCCAGAGCAGACAGAGCAAGGACGAGGATCGTTGTACGCATGGCAGGTGATGCCAGAAGCCGTCCGCAGAAAGCTCGCAGGAGGACGCCAAACCGATATGAGCACGCCATTTGATTCCCTTCCTGTGGATCGTCTGATATCCCGTCGGCTCGATACTCCTTACCGTCCGACGGCACACTATACCCGGCAGTATCGACCCTGTCAATCGCTCCGACATCCCGGATGTGAACGATGCCCCACATGCGACTTGGCGCGGTCTCTGCTTGCGATCGTTCCCGGCGCGAGGCAATATCGCAGAAGGAGGTTTCTATGGGCTTTCAAGCCAAGGCACCTGTGCTGTTGTCGATCGCCGCCCTGACGGGGTTGCCCTGGACCCGTCCGGCGGACGGCCAAATCGCGCCGCCGACGGGGCTTCGCGACCTGGTGGTCTTTGTCGCCAGAGAAAAGCCCGACCTGTACCGGCTGGTGGGACAGGAGCCCGTTCCGTACGGTACCGCCAGGTTCCACAATCCCAAGGCCATCGTCGCCGATGCGCAACGAGGATGTCTCTACGTCATCGACGAACCCAGGTTGCTGACGGAGAAGGTAAAGTTGTGGCGCATCGCCGGCGATGGATCGGCGCAAGTCGTTCTCCAGGCCGACACCGCCAAGGGGGGCGGTCCATTCGGGCTGGATGTGGGCTTGGGCCTCGACGATCAAGGCCGGCCCCTGATCGCCGACCGCGATTCCGGCCTGTGGCGTCTGAACGCCAACGGGCAATTGCAGCAACTGCTCGAGAGCAAGGACAAGCCTCTGATCCGTATGACGGCGGTGACCGGTGCGGGGAATGGATGGCTGGTCGCAACCAGCTATCTCCACGAGACCTCACAGAACTCCGCCGGAATGATCCTGATCCATAGGAACCTGGGCGGGCTCTTTCGGATCGCCCCGCAGACGAATCCCTCCGCCGCAGCCTGCTTGGTTGAGAACCGCTGGCCCGGCAGTGAGGAATACGACACGTACTGGCGAAGGCCGACTCACCTGTTCATCGATGCGTCCGGTCGGATCGTCCTCGTGGACGCCGGCAGCACACGAACGAGCAAGGAGCCTGTCTATACGGGCGCCCAACGCCGTAGCCAATACTCCTTGCAGCGAGTCACGACATCGATTATCGGTGGAGGCGTCTTCATCCGCCATCCGGATGGGCGGTTCGAGGATCTCACCTTCAAAACCCCTGACGAAAGCTCGGGACCGCTGCGCCGTCCGACCGGGGCCGCGCAATGGTCCGACGACACGTATGTCGTCGCCGATCCGGAAATGTACGTCGAGGGCATCAATGGCGCCGGCGGACTGCTGCTGAAGCTCGACGGCTCGCGCGAGGCGAGATGGCCGTTCGGCTACCATATCCAACCCGTCGGCGTCGCCATCCTGCGAGGCGCCGGCACGCCTGCCCAGGCCACACCTGTCAGACCGGTCCGGATCGAGGACCTTGCGGGCGTCCACACCGCCGGAAGAATCGCCCGCATCGAAAGCGTCTCCTGGGAATGCAAGCCCGCGAACACGAACGACCCGGTGATCGGGATCGGAATGGGTTGGGACGCCCAGCCCCGCGACAAGGCCGAGGCCAAATTGCGCGAGGTCTTCGAAGGCGCCCGATGGGCCATTGCGGCTGACGGCACGCTCGGCTTCTGTGCCAATGGCGTCGATACTCAGGCCGAGGGAACTCCGCTGGTCATGAACGGCAAGGTGACCGCGACCGGCCAACTGCTTACGGCTCTGGCGCACTATCGCGGCAAGAGCATGTTCGATACCCAGGTCGGCTCCGTGGACGCTCGCCTGCGCAGCGGCGACGAACCGGGCACGATCGAGATGGACGTGACGATCAACGTCTTCACCAAGACCGAGCGGCTCAAAGGCGCCTTCACCCAGGCAATGCCCATCAAGTAGGATCCGCAGGTCCCCTTCTCACGCTGTCTCTTACCACATCGGGTCCCAGACGGGCAGCTTCTCGGCGGGCAGTTCGAGAACTCTGCGCACCTCGTCGGGCACGTAGTCGCGATGCACGATGATGTTGTAGACGTTGTCGACGAACCAGTCGTCGTACATGGTCCAGAGTCCGCCGCTGCCGCGGTCGCTGCCCCAACTGTTCTCCACGAGCCACTTGACCGGCTGGCCGTCCGCCAGGTCGACGCCGATGAACGCCATGCCGTGGTTGATCGTGCTGTCGCGGAACAGCAGCCGCTCGGTCTTGTTCAGGCCCATTTCAAGGGCGTAGATAGATTCGTAGTCGTACAGATTGCGGGCCATGATGCCGGCCTTGCTGTCCTGGTCGGGCGAGACGTCGGCCGCGAAATACACCGGCTTGTTGTCCAGCAGAACCTTCACGACGAGGTCTTTCAGCGTCTGAAGGTCCACGTTGGCGTAGTGGGCGTTCTGCCCATCGTAGAGGTTCTTGGTCAGTTGGACTTCGTAATGGCCGCCTTTGGGCCGGATCGGGTCGTCCGCGACGTTGACGTACTGGCTCAGGTCCAGGCCGACGAACTCGCTGTAGAACGCCTGGGGCGTGAAGATGCGAAGCTCGCTCCAGTCCTGTTCCACGTCGTAGTCATCCTGCGGCTCTTCGGCCGCTTCGTCTTCCTCTTTCTCCTCGTCCCGGGCTTCGTCCCCATCCTCGCTTTCGTCCTCTTCCTTGTCGGCCTGCTTCTTGTCTTCCTTATCGCCTTTGTCCTTGGCCTTGTGGCGCCACGCGAATTCCTGGGGCGGCTCTCCCAGATTCAGGACCAGCACGCGGTACACCTCCGCGAGCATCCCGGGCTTGGCCTCGCGCATCTTGCGGACCGAGCCGGTCTCCTTGTAGATCTCGCGCAGCTCCACGGCGTCCTTGCGCAGGATTCGCGACAGGGCCCGATTCATCATGCCGGTATTCTCCGAGCTGGCGGTCTCGGCCATCGCCTCTCTCGGCAGCACGCCGTACTTGGTGACGAGGTCCACGAAGTTCTCCCAGTACCCGCCGTCCGGGGCCGGGTCTTTCAGCAGGAAGACCACATCGCGATCCTGGATATCGCGGTCGCGATACTCGATCATGTATTCGAGGAACGCGTTGGCCTTCTCCATCTTGTCCCAGAACTGAAGGTAGATGTGCGAGAACTCGAAGTCGTCCAGATCGAGCTTGTTCAGCACCACCGGCTTGATCGTGTTGAAACCGGCAAACATCCAGCACCGTCCGCTGCTCTTCTGATTGCTGATGCCTGTGGTCTTGATCTTGTGGCTGAACTGCTTGTTGTGGGCCGCGAGGATTTCGCGGTTCTCGGCGATGTCGCGGATGCCCGTGCTGGTCAGCGCGTTGCGCATCGCCCGCGCATGGGCGTCCATCTGGAAGTCGCTTCGAATCCGCTCGATCTGCGCCGGCGTCAGTGCCCCGTCCTGGGCCGTCGCCACCACCGCCAGGCCGATTCCCACCACCAGCACAACCCACAAACGCATCCTCGAATCTCTCATGTGAAGCCTCCAAGAACCAGCGGTGACGTTGATCTTTCTGCACTCAAGTTGCGATGGCCGTCGCGTCCGACCCGCCGCCGGCCGCCGGTGCCACTATCGTCCAGCAACCGCACTCCTGTCAACCCTCATCCAGGGTCAATTCCGCTCGGGTGACACACCGAACGCAGGGGCCGGCGTCCTGGCCATGTGGAATCGATAGCCGCACGCTTTCTGTTGACGCTATGACAGGGCTGCCATAGGATTGGGTTCGATAATCTCTTCGACCGTGAAAGGCCAGACTATGGATGCGTGCAACAGCGAGAAAGTGAATCGATCCGGCGGCCTGCCTGGACGCTTGGTGCGCGGCGGCACAATCACGAATCTCATCTTCGCCGCGGTCTTCTTCGGGCTGCTCGCCCTCGGGGTCCTCTGGATTCTCAAGATGGTCGGCCAGGCGGGCCAGCAGTACTCGACCGCCATGATCCAGACCAGCCAAAAGGCCTCGGCGCTGCAATGCCAGAACAACCTGCGCACCATCTGGCAGAGCCTTCACATGTATGCCATCAGCAACGAAAGCCTGCCGCCGACGCAGCAGGCGCTGATCGACACCTGCGGCTACGGCTCCCGCCTGTTCCACTGCGCCGAGCCCAACGCACCCCAGTACGTCTACATCGCCGGCCAGACCCTGGACATGGCGCCGACAAACGTGTTGCTGTATGAGCCGGAACCGGTCCACGAAGGCAAGTGCAGCGTGCTCTTCCTGGACGGCCGGACCGCCCTGCTGGAGCCGGACGAGTTGAGGCTTGCGGTGGAGGCGACCATCGCCGGCCTCAAGCAACGACGGAGGTAATCAGCGATCAACCAATGCGGCCAACCATCCGGCAGAGCGTCTCGAGGTTAATGCGGTCGACCTCGCTGAACGCATCCGGCTGGTCGGAGTCGATATCGAGCACCGCCACGAGCTCGTCCTGCGGCGTGAGCACGGGCACCACAATCTCCGATCGCGTCGAACTCGAACACGCGATGTAGCCGGGGAACGCGCGAACGTCCGGCACGATCTGCGTCCGGCGCAGGCGAGCAGCCGCACCGCACACGCCCCGATCGAATGAGATCTCAAGACAACCATGCGGCCCCTGGTACGGACCGACCTTCATCAGTCCCGGCGAGACGACCCGGTAGAACCCGGTCCAATCGAACCAGCCAAACCGGTGGTGCAACTCGCACGCGACGGTCGCCATGACGGCGATCAGGTCCGTTTCTGCCTCAATCAGCTCGCGTATCGCGCCAAGGGTCAGGTCATACAACCGTTGCTTTTCGTTGGGATCCATAGCTGTCGGAGGCGGGGCTATTTGTCGATTGTCCCATCCGCCGCAGATGGCGGACAGGGATGTGTGAACGGGAGTCTGCCGCCCGGCCACTGCCCTTTGGCCTCGTGCTCCAAAGCGGCGTAGCCTCTGGCCAGTTCGACGACGGCATCGTCGCTCTGGTCCACGTACAATTCCAGCCAGTGGCCTTCGATTCCCTTACGGGCTACGCGAATCCCTGCGGCCAGACGTCCCCAATGGTCGCCGCCGGCGCAATCGCCCGCAATCAGCGCCGCCATGAGGCGGTCGGCAAGGCTGCCCTGCGTTTGTTCGTAGGCCCTGGCCATGGCGAAGATGACGTCGCGGCCGACCAGGGTGTTTCCCTGGCACGCGTAGTATCTGCCGCTGACAGCGCCCCACCATACGCCCGACGGGTCCGCATCCGCAGGGTTGCGATTCGCGGCCCGACCCGACATGTCGATGATGGCCAGTTGCCGCTTGTCCCGACGCGGATCGTCCCGAAGCAGCTCCGCAAGCACCTGTTCAGGCAGACGCCCTTTGGCCAGCAGGTTCAGCGCACGCTCTCCCCATTCGGGGTTGTGCCAGTGTTGGGTGCAGAACGCGCCGACTCCCGCGCACACATAGGGAACCACCTTGCCCACCGCGGGGTATTTGCTGGCCACCGCAGCGCCGCAGACGCCCGTGTTGGGGTCGACCGCGACGATGGAGAAGGTCCCGGACACGGCCGCCTGTGTGACGTCCCCTGGATTTCGGCCGGCTTGCGCCCCAGGCGGAGCCGGGCTCCGTTCGCACCCGCACAGGCCTGCGACAACGATCAGCGATATCCGCAACATCCTCTGCATGGCCTCTATAGACCACGCCTGCTGCGGTGTTGTCAAGCGTCCAGTCACATCGACGGGAGGGGCAAAACGCGGACTTGACCGGCCGCAGGCCGGGTGGTACCGTGGACGTGAGTCGCCATGATCCGTTCACAAGACAATAAGGAGTGGCAAACGATGCAGCGCAAACTGACCCGCCGTACATTTCTCCGCAACGCCGCATGGGCCGGCTCGGGCCTGGTCATCCTGTCCAACAGCCGGCTGGTGCGCGGGACTTCCGCCAACAGCAAGCTCAACATCGCCGGCATCGGCATCGGCGGGCGCGGCGCCGCGGACATCGAAGGCGTCGCAAGTGAAAACCTCGTGGCCCTGTGCGACGTCGACGAGGCCCATGCCGCCAAGACCTTCGAACAGCATCCCGGCGCCAAGCGGTACAAGGACTTCCGCAGAATGCTGGACGAGATGCACAATCAGATCGACGCGGTGGTGATTGGCACGCCGGACCATACCCACGCCCCTGCCGGCGTGATGGCGATGAAACTCGGCAAGCACTGCTACTGTGAGAAGCCGCTGACCCACAGCGTCTACGAAGCCCGGATGATGGCGAACACCGCCCGCGAGAACAACCTCGTCACGCAGATGGGCACGCAGATTCACGCGGAGAACAACTACCGCCGTGTCGTCGAGCTGGTGCAGAGCAACGCGATCGGTCCGGTGCGTGAGGTCCATGTCTGGCTGGGCGCCAATTTCGACGGTCCGCCCAAGCCCACCGACACGAGCCAGCCGGATGCACCGACCGGACACCACGATGTCCCGCAAACGCTCGACTGGGACCTCTGGCTCGGACCGGCCCCATACCGTTTCTACAGCCCCGCCTATGCGCCGTTCCATTGGCGATACTGGTGGAACTTTGCCAACGGGCAATTGGGCGATTTCTTCTGCCACTACTGCGATCTGGCCTTCTGGGCGCTGAAGCTGCGGCATCCGACCACCATCGAAGCCGAAGGGCCCGTCCATCCCGAGAGCGCCGCCAAATGGACCATCGCGCGGCAGGAATATCCCGCTCGGGGCGACCTTCCGCCCGTGACGCTGACGTGGTACAACGGCGGCGGCTATCCCGCTCTCGTGAAGGAAAGGAACGTGCCACAGTGGCCCAGCGGCGTGCTGTTCATCGGCTTCAAGGGCATGCTGCTGGCCGATTACGGCAAGCACCAACTGCTCCCCGAGACCCAGTTCGCTGGTTTCGTGCCGCCCGAGCCGTTCATTCCGAACTCCATCGGCCATCATCGAGAATGGATCGAGGCCTGTAAGACGGGCGGACCGACGACGTGCAATTTCGATTACAGCGGCGCGCTGACCGAGGCGGCGCTGCTGTGCAACGTGGCGCTTCGTACCGGCCGCAAGCTCTCGTGGGACGCCGCAAACCTCAAGGCCGTCGGCTGCCCGGAAGCCGATGCGTACATCCGGCGTCCCTACCGACCGGGATGGACGCTCTGAACAGTGGCCCCGCCAGGAGAAGGATGACATGGGCAGACGGCAAAGGACTCGAACCGATTGCTTTCGTGTCGGCACGCCACTCGGATGGATGGCGGTCGCTCTGGCGATTCTGGCGTCAGGCTGGATCGGCGAGGCTTGCGCCGCCGCACCGATTGCCCTGCACCCGGAGAACCCCCACTACTTTCTCTGGCGGGACAAGCCCGCCATCCTGATCACGTCGGGCGAGCACTACGGCGCCGTCCTGAACCGTGCGTTCGACTACGTCAAGTACCTCGACACGCTACAGGCCAACGGATTCAACCTGACGCGCACGTTCAGCGGGGCGTACTGCGAGCCGCCGGGAGCGTTCCACATCGAGAGGAACACGCTCGCCCCGGCCAAAGGAGACCTGCTCTGCCCCTGGGCGCGGAGCGACGTCGGAGGCTATGCCAACGGGGGCAACAAGTTTGACCTGACCAAGTGGGATCGCGAGTACTTCCAGCGTCTGGCCGACTTCGTCGCCCAGGCGGGCCGGCGTGGCATCGTGGTGGAGTTGGTCCTGTTCTGCCCGTTCTACGAGGACAGCATGTGGGACCTGAGCCCGATGAACGCCCGCAACAATATCAACGACGTGGGAACCATGGAGCGAACGGCGGTTTACACGCTCGAGCATCCCCAGCTGCTGGCGATCCAGGAAGCGATGGTCCGCAAGATCGCCGAGACGCTGCGGGATTTCGATAACGTCTACTATGAGATCTGCAACGAGCCGTACTTCGGCGGCGTGACCCTGGACTGGCAGCACCATATCGCCGAGACGATCGCCCGCGCCGAGGCCGGGTTCGAGAGCAGGCACCTGATCGCCCAGAATATCGCCAACAAGGCGCAGGTCGTCGAGAACCCAAGCGCCCACGTCTCGATCTTCAACTTCCACTACGCCAAGCCCCCGATTGCGGTGGCCCAGAATTACCATTGGGACCGCGTCATCGGCGACGACGAAACCGGATTCGCCGGCGACGACCGGGTCAAGCCATATCGTCTCGAAGGATGGGATTTCATCGTCGCCGGCGGCGCCGTCTACAGCAACCTGGACTACTCCTTCGCAGTCAGTCATGAAGACGGCTCGGCAAAGATCAACGCGCCCGGAGGAGGCGGTCCCGAGCTCTGGAGGCAGTTGGGCATCCTCCGAGACTTCATCAATGGCTTCGATTTTGTCAGGATGCGTCCGAACGATTCGATCCTGACGTCGGACCTGCCCGAGGGAACGACGGCCCGCGCGCTCGTGCAAGCGGGCCAGGCCTACGCGATCTACGTCAACGGGAACAATCTGACCCGGCTGATGGTGGACCTGCCGAGCGGGTCCTACAACGCCGAATGGATCGACACCAAGACCGGCCAGATCGCGGACAGCCAGTCGTTCACGCACGACAGCGGCCTGCACGCACTGGAAGCGCCGCGCTACACAGACGACATCGCCTTGCGGATCGTCAGCGCCCAGAGGCAGCGACAGGGACTGCTGTTCGAGAGCGACTTCGAAACCGAGGACCTCAAAGGCTGGAAGACATCGGGCAACGCGCCGCGCGTGGCCCGCGACCTGTCCAGGGCGGGCAGGCAGGCCATGAAGACGCTGCTGGACCGCGAAAAGGACGAGGTCTCCTATCGCACCGAAGTCAGCGGTCCCGGGACAGAGGTCGGCAAAGAGTACTGGTACGGCTTCAGCATCTTCCTGCCGGAAGACTACCGGCCCGACCGGATATGGGAGATCGTGGCGCAGTGGCACGCCGTGCCCGACTTCGACATCGGCGAAAACTGGCGCAACCCCGTGATGGCCCTGTCGACCACCAGCGGCCGCTGGAGCTGGGTCAGCCGGTGGGACGCCAAGCGTAACACGTTCGAGAGCGGAACGAGGCAGTACGGCGGAACGCGCAACTACGACTTGGGCCCCTACCGAAGAGGCGTCTGGACCGACTGGGTCGTCCACGTGAAGTGGTCGTACGGTTCGGATGGATTTCTCCAGGTCTGGAAAGACGGCGAGAAGATCATCAATCAGGACGGGCCCAACGCGTTCAACGACGCGCACGGCCCCTACTTCAAGATGGGGCTCTACAAGGGTTGGCGCGATTCGGACCGGCCCAACGACGCCGTCAGCCGGCGCGTGCTCTACCACGATGAATTCCGCATGGGGGGATCGGAGGCCAGCTACGAGGACGTCGCCCCCGGCCCATAGGAACTCCGGGAGACTGTGCTGCTCTTGACTCTGCATGATGACGGAAAGACGCAAAGTGGTCGTCGCCCTCAGCGGGGGCGTAGACAGTTCCGTCGCCGCCGCGCTGCTGCTCGAATCGGGCTGCGACGTCCAGGGCGTGTTCATGATTACCTGCGAGCAGAGCCGCCACGCGCGGGCGGAGGCCGAAGAGGTGGCCCACCGGCTTGGCATCCACCTGACCGTGCTCGATCTGCGAGACGACTTTGCGCAGATTCTCAATTACTTCTTCGATGAATACGCCAAGGCCCGTACCCCCAATCCGTGCGTGATGTGCAACCGCCTCGTCAAATTCGGCAGGCTCTGGGACTTTGCCCGAGAGACGGGCGCCGAGTTTCTCGCCACCGGCCATTACGCCAAGGTGCTGGAGCGCAATGGGGAAATCGGCCTCTACGAGGGCGCGAATCTGGCCAAAGATCAATCCTACGCGCTGTCGATGATCCGCCACGACGTGCTCGGCCACATCTTGCTCCCTATGGGTGAGCACTCCAAGGACCACGCCAGGCGGATCGCGCGACACTTGGCCCTGGGGACCGAAACCAAGGCCGAGTCGCAGGAGATTTGCTTCATCCCCGACGACGACTATGTTGCGATGCTCGAACAGCACCATCCCGAACTGGTTCGCCAGGGAGCCATCGTGGACAGTTCGGGCAAGGCTCTCGGCAAGCACCAGGGCATCCATCGCTACACGATCGGCCAAAGGCGCGGTCTTCGCGTAGCAATGGGCAAGCCCTACTATGTTATCGGTCTCGACGCGAGGAGCAACACGGTGATCCTCGGTCCGAAGGAAGAGGGGATGCACCGCCACCTGACAGCCGGCGAAGCAAACTGGCTGATCGAGCCGCCCCCGTCCGCTTTCCGTGCAGCGGTCAAGATCCGCTACAACGACCGGGGCAAACCTGCGACGGTGCATCCAGCCGGGCCCACCGTCCAAGTCGAATTCGACGAACCCAATATGGCTATCACGCCCGGCCAGCTTGCCGCGTTCTACGTGAACGAAGATGATCTGCGACGCGTGGTCGGCGCCGGATGGATCGAACGGGCCGACGACTGAACCTCGAACACCAGACCATTTGCCCGGCGTCGACGATCCAAGCTTGCTGTCGGACCGCAGATGAGGTATAATCGGAAACCATAATGGTGCAGACGAGTGATGACATTCTGAGTTTGCTCGTGGAAAAGGGTGCACAGGTGGCCAAGGAGGCACAGCGAGCCGTCATTCTCCAGCCGGGAGCTCTGGGCGATTGCATTCTCACGTTGCCCCTGGCCAAGCTCATGAAAGAGACGCTGGGCCTCGGCGGCGTCGATATCGTCGGACACAGCGAGTACATCGGTATCCTGCCCGGACGCAGTTGCGTCAGCAGCATTCGGTCCATCGATTCGACCGACCTGCACCGTCTGTTCGTCGAGCCGGCCAAGTTCGATCTGGCCGACCGCGATCCGCTCATCGACACGTTCGCCGATTACGCCTGGATTGTCACGTTTCTGGGCGAGCCGGACGGAGACTTCGAGCAGAACCTGATCTTCACCGCCAATTGCAGCCACAGCGCCGAGATCATTACGCTCTCGCTCAAACCGCCGCAGGAGAGCAAGCAGCACGTAGCAGAGTATTACGTTCAGCAGTTTGCCCTTCAGAGCGGCCTGCCGTCCGACCGGCTCCGCCTCGCCGCCGACCAGATCCTCATCGAGGTAACCGAGGGCGACCGGGAACGAGGACTGGAGCTGCTCGAGCAGACGGGGATCGACGTGTCCAAGAGACTGGTGGTGATCCAGCCCGGCAGCGGCGGACGGCACAAGTGCTGGCATCTGGAGAATTTCCTGAGCGTCGCCCGGACCCTGCGGGACAGAGGGATTGAGGTTCTGTTTCTGCTGGGACCGGCCGAGGTGGAACGCTTCGAGAGCATGGACAAGGCGCGTCTGTACGTGACCGCCAAGTGCATGGCCCATCTGCCCCTCAGTCAGGTGGTCGATCTGCTGTCGTGCGCCGACGTGGTGATCGGCAACGACAGCGGGGTCACACATCTGGCCGCGGGCATGGGGTTGCGCACGTTCGCCCTGTTCGGACCGACCGATCCGGCCCTGTACAAGCCGATCGGTCCGGCCCTGACCATCCTTCAGGACACGCACGACCGATTCACAACGCAGCCCTGCCCCGACCTCCAGAAGGCGATCGTCGAAGGCATCGCCCCGCACGCCGTATCGTGAAACCAAACCCTCTCCTGGCACTATGAGGTTGACCCCTTCCGACCATCGGATAGAATTCCTCTCTTGTACGGATCACGAAAAGTCCTCGCGCGGATGCCGCCTTGTCGTCCCGAGCCTCGCGAAGGATCTGGCCACAGCAGAAGGGGCGCCTCTCGTTCGCAGCCCAGGTCCTTCATCCCGATATTCATCGGGATTCAGGATGACGAAACGGTCAGCACCCAGGACGTTCGCCGCTTGACGTTTCGCCAGGAAAGTCGCTTGAGAAGAGCATGGCCGTCTCCATCACAGAACCCAGTGTCATTGGCCTGATCGCAGGCGGAGGGCGCTTGCCTTTCATGGTGGCCTGTGGTGCGAAGAAAGCAGGACTGCGCGTGATATGCGTGGGCCTGGCGGGCTATGTCGACACGGCGCTGGCGAAAGAGGTGGACGTGTTCCACGAGGTCGCGGTGGCGCGCCCCGGGAGCTGGATTCGCCGGCTTCGCCGACACGGCGTGACTGACACGATCATGGTCGGCACCGTCACGAAGTCGCACCTGTTCACGCCGCGACGGATTCTGCGATATATTCCCGACTGGCGGGCGTTCCGCGTCTACTACTGGCGGCTCCGCGGCCGGAGCAAACAGACAGATGTGTTTCTGACCGCCTTGGCTGACGAACTGGCCACCGGCGGCATTCGCCTGGAGAACTCCACGATGTACTGCGAGCAACACCTGGCCGATTCCGGCGTCATGACCAAACACCAGCCCTCCGCACAGGTGCAGAGCGATATCGAGTTCGGCTGGCCTCTGGCCAGGCAGCTCGGCCAGATGGACATCGGCCAGGCCATCGCGGTCCGCGAGCGCGAGGTGATCGCCGTCGAAGCCATCGAGGGAACCGCCGAGATGATCAAGCGGGCCGGCCAGTTCTGCAAGGCCGGCGGATGGACCCTCATCAAGACCGCCAAGCCCAGGCAGGACCCGCGCTTCGACGTCCCCTGCGTCGGGCCTGACACGATCCGGGATCTGGCCGCCAATGGAGCCAAGTGCCTGGCGATCGAAGCGGGCCGGACGATCGTCATCGACAAGCCCCAAACCATCGCCCTGGCCGACCAGCTTGGCATCTGTATCGTCGGTCGCTGATCGCGGCAAACCTTCAGCTATTTCGCCCGCATTCTTTGCAGTTCCATCGTCGCCCTGGAGTCGCCTGTCTGCTGCGATTTTCGCAAGGTCTCGATAGCCAGCTCGGTCCGGCCCAGCCTCTGGTAAGCGATCCCCAGGAACAGGTACGCCGAACCCAGGTCCGGGTGTCCGAGATCGATAGCCCGGTTGAGCAGCGTCACGGCCCGTTCGGTGTCGCCGCTCTGAAGCTGCATGGCGCCAAGCCAGAGGGTGGCGTGTGAATGGCTCGGATAGAGCCTCAGAACACCTTCGTAGTCGGCAATGGCCTCTGTCCAGTTGCCCGCCTCCCGATGCGCATCGCCCCTCTCGGACAAGGCCCGAACGTTCCGCCGGTCAGCCTCGAGGACGGCGGTGAAGTCCTCGATGGCACCGGCCGGGTTTCCCATCTTACGCCTGGCGATGCCCCGATTGATGAGGTAGTCGGGCTTGGGTTTCAATTGGATCGCGCCGTCAAAATCCCGCAACGCCGCCTGCCAGTTGCCGAGATAGGCATAGCAGCCGGCACGGTTGTTCAAGGCCAGATCCGAATTGGGATTGAGCCGCAGTGCGGCGTCGAGGTCCGCGATGGCCTCCGCATGACGGCCGGCCTCCGCGCGCGCCAGCCCGCGGTTCAGATAGGCAACCCAGAGATCCGTCCGTCTGCTGAGGACGTCGTTCCACAACGTCAGGCTGTCTTTCCACACTTCGATCCGCCCAAACGTCGCGTGCCCTAAGAGACCCGCAACGACTGTCAGACAGACCAGCGTCACAGTCTTCCAGGCGCGGCCGCGTGAAGCGATCCGCACGATCAGGGTTCCGACAAGGAAGAACAGCCCAATGCAGGGGACGTAGGCGTAGCGATCGCAGACCATCAGCTCGCTGATCGGGACAACCTGTATCACCAGCACGAGCGAGGCGACCATAAAAAGCGCCGCGAAGGCCAGGAGCCGACGGTGCCTGCCGCTGAACCAGATGCCGACGGCCAGAGCCACCAGAACAAAAGGCGCCAAGTAGAACGAGATCGGCAGCCACCCTTCCGGCTTGCTCGGGAATGGATAGAACACCGACAGATTCGCCGGCCACAGCAGCTTGCCCACGTACCACAGACATGAATAAGACACGATGCAGACCCGCTCCAGCAGCGAATAACGCAGAGCGAAATCCTGAAGGTGGCTGGCGCCACCGCGGGCGTACACCGCAGTCACGCCGAACACGATCGACAGCAGGACGAAGGGCGCCTTTTCTACGAGCACCCGACGGACCGGCCGCCTGCCCATATACAGATCAATCACAACCAACACCAGAGGAAGCGTCGCGGCACTGGACTTGGCCGGCAGGGCCAGCAGGAACAACCCCCACACCACCACCAGACGCCACATCCGGCCGGATCTCGTGTACGTCAGGTAGACGATCAAAGCCCCCAGGTAGAACGACGTCGAGAGCAGGATGCTCAGCGAGGAAACCCACGCCACGACCTCGACCTGGAGCGGATGAATCGCAAACAGAGCCGCCACGATCAACGCGATGGCTGTCCGCTGCGACAGCGACCGGACCAGAACATACACCAGCAGGATGTTCGCCAGATGCAGCAGGACGTTGACCGCGTGGTAGACCCTGGGGTTCAGCTCGAAGAAGCGGTACTGCACCGCGAAGACCAGCGAGGTGAGCGGCTGATACAAAGACACCGTGAAGCTGGAGAAGATGCTCTTGAGCCCCTCCGGCGACAGATCGCGGATCACCGGGTTGGCAACCACTTGGCGGTCATCGTCCCAGTTGGTGAACCCATTGTCCAAGGCCGGCAGATACAGCAGCGCCGTGGCGATCAGGACAATCCCAACGCCCCCCCATCGGCGTAAGCGCCCCGACCTCACCGGCCTGCTGTGTTTCGACTTGCCTCTGCCCTGGTTCATGGCGCGTTCGTGTGCCTCATAACGGTTCCATGTCGGGGCTTACTCTACCAAGGCATCGCGATCTCGACAATTCTTCATCTTGCCGATGCGCTTCGCATAGGTATAATCAGATGCAACTCTGTGCATCGGGATGGGAAGTCTACATCAAAGGAACAGGTAGACCGAATAGGAGAGAGCCATGTCTGCGGGTTTGAAGCGTTCGATTGCGTGTGGTGTCCTGGCGCTTCTGGGGACAGTGACTCTCGTGAATCCATCGACTCGGGCGGCCGTTGGCGGCGGTGCGAGTCCGGCCACTGCGGACGGGTACGACGACCACCGGCACATGATGGATCAATTGGGGATCCGGGCTCTGCGTCCGGGCGAGAGCGGTCAGAATCAAGAGCGGTTCACCGAGGATAATGCCAATCCCTACTACGACACGATGCCCGACGTGCTGACGATGAAGGACCGAACCAGGGTGACCAGGCCCGAGCAATGGGCCGCGAGGCGTGCGGAAATCGTCGAGGACTTCGAGCGCGAGGTCTACGGGCGGATTCCGCCGAACGTGCCGAAGGTGGCCTGGGAGGTGACGGCAACGACCGAAGGCGACAGCGCGGGCGTCCCGATCATTACCAGGACGCTGGTCGGTCGCGTCGATAATTCGACGTGCCCGGAGATCGCGGTGAACATCGCGGCGAGCTTCACGGTCCCGGCCGGCGCAACGGAGCCGGTGCCCATGATGCTGGAGTTTGGATTCGGCGGCTTTGGCGGCGGGCGAGGCGGCCGCGGCGGGCCATCCTGGATGCAGCAGGCCATCGCCCACGGGTGGGGTTATGGTTTCATCAATCCCGGCAGCATCCAGGCCGACAGAGGCGGCATGAGTCTGCGCCAGGGCATCATCGGCCTGACCAACAAGGGCAAGCCTCGCCAGCCCGATCAATGGGGCGCCCTGCGGGCCTGGGGCTGGGGCGTCAGCCGGCTGATCGACTTCTTCGAGGCCAATCCCGACATCAAGGTGGACCCGAGGAAGGTCGGCATCGAGGGCGTCTCCCGCTTTGGGAAGGCCGCACTGGTCGCGGCGGCCTTCGACGAACGCATCGCGGTCGCCTTTGTCGCCTCCTCCGGCGAGGGCGGGGCGAAGCTGCACCGCCACATATTTGGCGAGGCGCTCGAGAACCTCACCGGCAAGGGCGAATATCACTGGATGGCCGGCAATTTCCTCAAGTACGGCGCCTCCGATCCCTGCATGACCGCGGCCGATCTGCCCGTGGACTCGCACGAGCTGATCGCCTTGTGCGCCCCGCGTCCGTGCTTCATCAGCTACGGAGTCCCGCCGGGCGATCCGCCGTGGGTGGACGCTCGTGGCAGCTTCATGGCCGGCGTGCTGGCCGGCCCGATATACGAACTCCTGGGCAGGAAGGGTTTCGGCACGCCGGGCAACTACCTGACCGACCCGATGCCTCCGGTTGGAACGTTGACCGGAGGCGAGCTGGCCTGGCGCCAGCACGAAGGCGGCCACACGTCAGGCCCCAATTGGCCAACCTTCTTCGAATGGATAGGACGGTACATCAAAGCTCCGCCGCTGCCGGCGGCGGCATCCACCGAACTCGCTGCCGTTCGGTCCGTCGAACGCACGGACCAGAACTCGCGAACCGCCCATGCCCAGTTGCTCGAAAAGGCAGGAAAGGGCCGCATCGATGTCTACTTCGAAGGTGATTCGATCACCCGCCGCTGGGGAGCGCTGGACTATCCCCAGCTACTGGCCAACTGGAAGCAGAACTTCTTCGGTTGGAACGCGGCGAATTTCGCCTGGGGCGGCGATGGCACTCGGAACATCCTCTGGCGTCTTGAGAACGGAGAGCTGGACAACGTTCATCCCAAGGTCATCGTGCTCATGGGCGGCACGAACGACGTCGGCGGCTCGCCCTCGCGCGGGGATGATGATCCGAGAATCGCGGGGGTAACCGCAGGCATCAAGGCCATTCTCGATCTCTGCCGGGCCAGGGCGCCCGAGGCCACAATCATCCTGATGGGCATCACCCCGCGCAACGACCGCTCCGCCAATCCCACGGCCGTTATGCCCGTGATCACGAAGATCAACGAGAACATCGCCAGACTCGCTGACGGCAGGATGATCCGGTATCTCAACATCAACGACCGACTCGCCGACCAGAACGGCAGGCTGCACGACGGCATGACCGTCGATGGGCTGCACCTGTCGCTCAAAGGCTACCAGGTCTGGGCCGACGCCCTGAAACCGATCCTGACGGAACTGCTCGGCCCGCCCGCCGGCGAGGACCACGCCCCACCCCCCACCGGCGATCCCAGCGCAGCGACCAAGCGTCCGTAGGAACCCAGTCCGGACGAGAACTCCACTCAATCAATGTACGGAACAGGAAAGGAATCGGCAGCCAGGGGGATGAGTACGCCGTCGATCACTATCTCAAGACAGGACTCTGTGCTCACGAATTGCGGCGTCAGAGAATACGGGATCTCAATCTCTTCGCTGCCCTCCGGCCAGCTATCGTTGAAGCCGGCCAATCCTCCGAATGTGGCCGAGACCCACAGCCCGTGAAAATACTGCCGGTAGATGCCATACTCTTCGGCGGTGAAATCAGACCAAGTCAATTGGGCGCCGCCAATGCGCTCCGCCACGCTGACGATCCTGCGCATCCTCTCCCGCAGATCTTCGTCATGGAATCCGATCCTCAACACCAGGCGTGTCGCATGCTCGCCAGCAGGCGGCCAACCAAGGGCGAAAACGACCCTTTGCTCAGCGGGAAATGATAGAGACGAGGATCCGACCCGCTCCTCACCCGCACGCAAACGAATATAGCGCCCGGCATAGTCCCTCGGGACAGACGGCGACCGTTCATACAGAACCTCAAGCTGCTTGCGTACCACAAGGGTTAGACCATCCTCCGCGATGTAGACGTCACTATACGGCGGCACGTCTTTGCCCTTGCTGTCCTTGAGATAGACCGCGTCGCAGACCCAGATGTCATGCGTGCGCCGATTGACGATCTTGTACCGCACATCCATGCTCTGGTCGTTGACGTCGAACCCCGTCAACACGATCATCGGAGCTGCTCCCTTCGACTCCGGGTGGCCGTCTCGTTGCCCCTCCGCTACGCCACGCCCCACCGACAACAGACAGACCACACACAGCACAGACAACACCGCAAGCCCCTTCATCCCCGTGCCCTTTCGATCCTATGAGTGCAAAAACAAAAATCCCGATCGCGGAGACAGCCCAAGACAGACCACAGTCTACGGCGCCTTGTGACATATACATTGGCGCCACACGCCGCCGATGGCACCGCCGGACTCTCCGCAAATCTACTTCAGACGTTCCATCTCGCGCTCGCTTCTGCTACGGACAGATCAAGGCGTCAATCGGCGAACAGCTCAGCCAGGGCGTTGAGCAGATTCTGGCGCGTCTGGCCGGAGACGGCACCAACCTTCTTGACAAGACGTTGTTTGTCCACGGTTCGGATCTGGTCGACGGCGGCCACGCCGGGCTTGCCGGCGACCTTTGTGGCTACGCGAAACGGATAGGTCCTGCCCGTGGTCAATGGGACCACGATCACGGTGCGCAGGTGCTTGTTCAACTCATCCGGACTGACAATGACGGCTGGTCGGGTCTTCTGGATCTCGCTGCCGATGGTGGGATCGAGGTTGAGCAACCAGACTTCGAATCGGTTCATTCCCAGGATCCTTCGAAGTCATTCAACGCGCCGTCCCAATCGGCCAAGTCATCTTGACCGCCGTCATGGCATGTCTGCGCGGCCGCCTCCCATCCGGCCCGAGCCGGACGCGCGGAAGAGAGAATGACTTTGCCGTCTTTGACTTCCAGATCGATCTGGTCTTCCAGACCCGCCTGCTCGATCACCGCCTTCGGCAGGCGAACGCCCTTGGAGTTCCCGATTCGTATCAGCGGTATCAGCATATCCGGACCTTTCCCATTCGCGACGCCAGCAACGGGCCGTAATTACAATATACCTACCGTCTGCGCCACCTGCAAGGGAAAAACAGAGGATCAACAGCGTCCCAGGGTCGAAGGACACCGCCCTCAACCCAGTCGGTCCAGCGCCGGTCAGCGGTTGGCGTACATGGTGCGGTAGTAGTTCTGGTAGTCGCCGGAGACGACGTGGGCCAGCCACTGATCGTTGGCCAGGTACCAGTCGATGGTTTTGGCGATGCCTTCCTCGAACGTCACGGAGGGCTTCCAGCCGAGGTCGCGCATGATCTTGCCGGCGTCGATGGCGTAACGGCGATCGTGGCCGGGCCGATCCTTGACGTGCCGGATCAGCGTCTCGGGCTTGCCCACGTGCTGGAGGATGAGCCGGATCACTTCGAGGTTGGGCTTCTCGTTGCAGCCTCCGACGTTGTAGACCTCTCCCGGCCGCGCGTTCTGGAGCACGCACCAGATCGCGGTGCAGTGGTCGTAGACATAGAGCCAGTCGCGAACGTAGAGGCCGTCGCCGTAGACGGGAAGCTCCTTGTCGTGAATCGCGTTGTGGATCATCAGCGGGATCAGCTTCTCGGGAAACTGATACGGCCCGTAGTTGTTCGAGCAGCGCGTGATGTTGTAAGGCAGACCCCAGGTGTGTCCGAACGCCTGCACGAAATGGTCAGCGGAGGCCTTGCTGGCCGAATAGGGCGAGTTCGGGCTCAGCGGCGTGCGCTCGGTGAACATCCCTTCGGACCCGAGCGAGCCGTAGACCTCGTCGGTGGAGACCTGGAGGAAGCGCGAGATCTTCTTGTCGCGGGCGGCCTCCAGCAGCGTCAGCGTACCGCCGACGTTGGTGTCGATGAAGATCTTCGGCCCGGTGATCGAGCGGTCGACATGACTTTCGGCCGCGAAGTTGACGATGGCGTCGATCCGGTGTTCATCGAGCAGCCGCGTGACGAGCGGACCGTCGCAGATGTCTCCGTGGACGAACCGGTGATTCTCGTGCGACATGAATTCCGTGAGGTTCTCGAGATTGCCGGCGTACGTCAGCTTGTCGAGATTGACGACCAGGCAGTCGGGGTGCTCCGACAGGACCATGCGAACGAAGTTGCTGCCGATGAACCCGGCTCCGCCGGTGACCAGGAGTCTTCTCATAGCTGCCTCAGGAAACGTTCGAGCCCCTGCTGCCACGGCTCGAGGGGGGTTTTCAACAGGGCCTGGATTTTGCTGCAATCAAAGCGGCTGTTCAAGGGCCGGTCGGTGGGCGCAGAGTACTCGCGGCTGCAACATGGACGCAGGTCCACGTCCAGGCCGAGCCGTTCGAAAACGAACTGGGTCATTCCGAACCGGCTGACATAGCCGGCGCTGGCCAGGTGGAAGGTCCCCTGGGTCCTTTGTCCCAGCAGTTCGCAAACCGCCTGCGCCACCAGCGTCGTTGGCGTGGGCGATCCGATCTGGTCTTCGACCACGACGAGCGGCAGGCCCGTCTTGGCGCGTTCGATCGTCTTGGTCACGAAGTTGCTGCCGTACGCGCCATAGGTCCACTCCAGCCGGACCAGGCAATAGGAGCAGCCGCTGCGGGCAAGCAATTCTTCTCCGCCCAACTTGCTCCGGCCGTACTCGTTGATCGGGTTGGGACTGTCCGTTTCCTGGTAGGGACGCTCCAGCGTCCCGTCGAAAACGAAATCCGTGCTGAAATGAAGGACCCACTTGCCAAGCCGCGCCGCCAGTTCGCCGAGGCAGCCCACGCCCTGAGCGTTCACGCGGTGCGCCAGCTCCACGTGGGTCTCGGCGCCGTCAACGTCCGTGTACGCAGCACAGTTGATCACGGCGTCCGAAGTCTCGACCACGTTCCGCACGTGCTCCGTGTCGGTGATGTTGAATTCGGGCAGATCATAGCTGTGGACGTCAAACCCTCTGGCGGCACACGCGGCCACCAGATCGGTCCCGAGCATTCCCTTGCCTCCGAGAACCGCCACCACAGGCTTACGGACGTGCCCGGCCTCACGTGTCACTTTGGCGGCTCCTTCTGCACCAGATCGTTGGCCTTGGCGAGCGACTCGAACGTACCGGCGTCGGTCCACCATCCCTCCAGAACGTCATAGCCCAGTTGTCCGCTGCGCACATACGCGTTGTTGACGTCGGTGATCTCCAGCTCTCCCCGGGCCGACGGCTTCAACGTTCGGATGATGTCGAACACCGCCGAATCATAGAAATACACCCCGATGATCGCATGGTTGGACTTGGGGGCCTTGGGCTTCTCTTCGATCCCCACGACCCTGCCGTCGCGGATCTCCGCCACGCCGAACCGCTCGGGGTCAGGCACTTGTTTGAGCAGCAGGCGGGCGCCCCGGCCCTGCTCGACAAACCGTCCCGCGTACGCCGTCAGGTCCGCCTGGAAGACGTTGTCTCCAAGGATCACCGCCACCGAATCGCCGTTGGCGAAGTTCTCCGCCAGCCCCAGAGCCTGGGCGATCCCGCCGGCCTCATCCTGGACCTTGTACGTGAAACGACAATGGAACTCCCGTCCCGAGCCCAGCAACCCGACGACGTCCCCCATGTGTTCGACACCGGTGACGATCAGGACTTCTTCGATTCCGATGCCGGTGAGCTTCTCGATGGGGTAGTAGATCATGGGCTTGTGCCCTATGGGCAGCAGGTGCTTGTTCGTGACCTTCGTCAAGGGTCGCAGGCGCGACCCCGTTCCTCCGGCAAGCACGACACCTCGTAGGCTCATCGTTGTGTCCTCAACAACATGACCAGGCTCCTGGCATGTCTGCGGCACGGTATCACCCGGCTGCCGCATCCCTTGTTATCGAAAGTGTTTGACAGTTCCTTCGAAAAGAGGCTATATTACCACGACTTAGACGAACATGGGAGTGTAGCTCAGTCGGCAGAGCAACGCACTTTTAATGCGTAGGTCCTGGGTTCGAGTCCCAGCACTCTCATTGGTCCGGTCTCGCCAACCACACTCATCTGTATCGTTTCGCCTTCACCTCCAATGCCCTGGTTTCGACCTCGGCTGCGAGCGAGCTCCAAAATGCAGAGCCGATCGCTTTCATAGAACATCGGTTGGATCAACCCATAACTTGAGACTCGGCTAAATGTTTACAAAAGCGATACTTACAGGATGCGCGCGCTCGGCCGACAATGTCGCGCTCGGCAGGCTCGACGCCGGGCGGTTGCGCAGTTTCCCGGAAGGAGATCGGCCGAAGGTGGACGCATCGCGGCGTGTGTCGCACGTCCGAAAAAACACTTCCTCAGACGGATAAATGGGGACTTTTCCATTGCTTTCCGGCCGACCGTCGGTATAGTCGATGCGGATTAATGGCTGTCTCAGGAGGAGGTCACAGCGCACGCCGCGTCATTCATCTGCGCCGTGCGGCAAGCCTCTATGCATCACGATTCCAAAAGACAAAGTCCGGAAAAAGACTTGCCCGCGTCGGCGTCTCGTTCCGGGCGGCTCTTCGTACGAGTTTAGGTTTTGTCCAAGGCCACGGACAGGAGGGTATGACCATGAGAGGGTCGACAGAATCTCGTTCGCTCGGGGCGGTTCTGCCCGTCATCTTCATCGTGAT
The DNA here is from genome assembly GCA_040772485.1 of Sedimentisphaerales bacterium. GTDB lineage: Bacteria > Planctomycetota > Phycisphaerae > Sedimentisphaerales > Anaerobacaceae > Anaerobaca. Next base: position 466,465 of record JAXGYC010000007.1, read on the forward strand.
TGCCGGGCTGATGTCGTCCGGCCTCGCCCAGTCGATGGGCGATTGCGGCTGGCAGGACGGTCCGTTCCACAAGATGCACTGGCCGCAACTGCCGAATCTGACAGCAACCGGCAGCGCCGTGAGCCTCACGGGCGCGACTGTGGCTGACGATTTCCTCTGCACCGCCACCGGCCCGATCCGAGGCATTCACCTTTGGGCCTCGTTCCGCAGCGACGACCTGCCCAAGGAAGGGGCGGACAGCCTGACGATCAGGCTGAACCTCTATGCGGGCGTTCCCGCCGAGGGCCCCAAGTGGGGCCAGCCGGGCGAACTGCTCTGGACCAGGACCTTCTCGCCGGGCCGGTACACCGTCCAGGCCGTTCACAATGGGCCGCAGGATTGGCACGACCCTACGACGCAAGCGTACACTTGGGCCGATCACCGGCAGACCTATCAGTACGACTTCTCCGTGCAGGATGACCCGTTTATGCAGCAGGAGGGAAACACGTACTGGCTGGCCGTCGGCGTCGTCGAATCGGACACCAACTGTGCCCTTGGATGGAAGACCACCTCGCGCCGATGGCAGTGGAGCGACAGCGCGGTCTGCCTGACGCAGAGCCAGTGGAGCTGGATACCTGTGGGTTACCCGGACGGACACGAGGATGCCGGCGCTCCCATAGGGCTGGCTTTCGTCATCACCGGCGGCGACGACACCGCGCCCGAATATGACCTCGGCGACGCGCCGGACAGCACCGGCAACTTCCCGGCGGTGAAGGTGCCCGCGTACCCATGCGGCGTCGCAGGCAGTTTTCCGACAGTGTACCAGGCCGGCAGTCCGCCCTATGGTCCCCTCCACCGGCAGCCCCGTGACGCGTTCTATCTCGGCGCCCGCGTCAGCCTCGAAAGCGAGGCCGACCTCGGCCCGGACGAAGACGGTCTCAACAATCTCGATCCGCCGTCCGACGCGTCCAATCGCGACGGGGGTGACGACGGCCTTGGCCTGCCCGTGGTGATGCCGCATCTCGGGCAGACAACTCTGACGTACACCCTCACGAAGACGAGCCATCTGGCCCAGGCGGTCTATGTCAATGTCTGGTGCGATTGGAATCGCGACGGGGACTGGAACGACACGATCCTCGCGACGGACGGCACATGGATCGCGGAATGGGTCGTCCAGGACCACCAGCCGAACGTGTCCGAGCCGGGGACCTTCACGTTCACGACCCCGGCGTTCACTTGCTGGCATCCTGTGGCCGACAACGGAGATCCGATCTGGGTGCGAATCATCGCTTCCGAGCAAAGCTGGCAAGACGCCATCGCCGCTCCGAGGGTGGGCGGCGCAGGTCCGGCCGTCGGCTACCAGTATGGCGAGACGGAAGACTACTACCTGCGGCCGCTCCATGAGCCGATCGCCGTGCAGTACGACTGGGGTGATGCCCCCACAGGATATCCGACCCTCTCGGCCCACAACGGCGCTCGTCACATCGCCGCCGGGCCGTGGCTGGGAGGCGAACAGGATGCGCCCGATGCGGAGAACGACGGATGTCCTCAAGCCGGCGCTCTTGGCGACGACAACACCGGCAGGAATGACGAGAACGGCGTGGCGATCCCTCCTCTGGTCCAGGGACTGGACGCCTCGATCACCGTCCAGGTCAATGGGGGCGGTGGCATCGTTCAAGGCTGGATCGACTTCGATGCGGACGGGATCTGGCAGGCCGACGAGAAGCTCTACGATACGTTCCTGCCGGATGGTGTCCACGTCCTGTCTCTGAACGTCCCCGAGGATGCAACGGTCGGACAGACCTTTGCGAGATTCCGCATCAGCAACTCCGGCGATCTTGATCCTCAGGGCCTCGCAGCCACCGGAGAAGTCGAGGATCACGAAGTCTGGATCGAGGCGATGCTCTCCAACGTGAAGTGTTGTCAGCAACCCGATCTGACGCCGCATGGCATCGCCCTTCGCATCGACGGGGACCAGGAATCGCCCCGCGCGATGGCGGACGATTTCAAATGCACCAGCCGCGACCGGCTGACCCACATTCGCCTCTGGGGCTCCTGGAAGAACGATCAGAAAGGCCGGATCGATCTGGTTCGTCTTCGTATTCACGCCGACGATCCAGCCGGACCCGAGGGCGCCGACAGAACGAACGCGTTCAGCAAACCTCGTCCGGAGATTCTGTGGGACAAGCAGTTCGGCCCAGGCGCGTATCAGGAAAGCCTCTATCACGCGACGACTCTCGGCGGCCGGTGGTGGTGGGACCCCGCCTCCGGCCAGGCGATCTGTGACGACCACACCCAGGTCTGGCAGCTTGACTTCGCGATCGATCCGGAGGAGGCTTTTCTCCAGGAAGGGTCCGAGCAGGCCCCATGCGTCTACTGGCTGTCGGTCGAAGTACAGACCACAGGCGGCCAGTTTGGCTGGACGACGCGCCGCTGGCCCGACCACTTTATGGACGACGCCGTATCGGACCTCGGCAGCAAGCTGCCCCGGCCCTGGCAGGAACTGCGCTATCCGAAGGGACATCCGTACTACGATTGCCGTCAGAACTCCATCGACATGGCCTTCTGTCTGATGTACTCGGCGAACGGTTCCGGCGAGCCCGTCACTTCGCGTCCGGCGACCGTGACCTACTGTCCGGCCATCGAGACGATGTGTCCGGCAACGGAGACGAAGTGCCCCGCCACGGCGACCAGATGCCCCGCCGTGGAGACGCAGTGTCCGGCGACGGAGACGCAGTGCCCGCCGATGCCCACGCGATGTCCGGCGGTAGCGACCGAGTGTCCGGCGAACATCACGCAGTGCCCTACGATGGAGACGATGTGCCCCGCGACAGAGACGAAATGCCCGATCGCGATAACCCAGTGTCCGGCCAGCGCGACCAAGTGCCCCGCCACGGCTACGGAATGTCAGGTATTCCCGACAACGTGTCCGGCGGTCGAGACGCAATGCCCGGCGGCGGTAACAAGCTGTCCGGCATCGGTGACACAATGCCCGGCAACGGAGACTCGGTGCCCCGCATCAGCAACCACCTGCCCGGTGATCAGCACATCGTGTCCAGCGTCCGAGACGATGTGCCCCGCGACTCTGACCCATTGCCCGCCCACGAACACGTCGTGTTCGGCCATTAACGTCACGGCTGAGGTTGGCGCTGTGCGGCGTCCAATGACGCAGACCTGCCCGGCCGTAGAGGCGGAGTGTCTCAGCGTCGCCGATTACCTGGCGACGGCGCGGTAGCAGGTCGCATTGCAATATTGTAGTGACGGTCAGTCAGGCAGGGTTGCTGCAGAGCAACGCAAGCATCTGGGGCGACGATGAGGACGCCGCGGTGTCTCTCTATCGGTCAGGGCGACACAGGCAGGCCTTTTCGCATTGCCCGGCGTTGAGAACATGAGGATAATCCACGCGTGTACCCGGTTGAACATGAACAAGACGAACGACGGGTCGTGGATCCTCCGGCCAACGCTCCGGCCACCTTTGGCCTGTTGCTGGCTGTGCTGTCAGCCTTGGCCGGGGCGTGGATCGCCGCCGGCTCGACGGGCCTTCTGGCTCATCCACTCCGGCGCATTCTTGTCCTTGTCGCGCTCGGCATCGCGCTCTTGGTTCCCGGTGTTGGCACGCGGCGTCCGAAGCTGCGAGTGCTCCTGACCCCATTTGTCGCTTGCGCGGCTATCGCCATGGTCGCTCTGACGTCTCCGGCCGCAGGCGTCATGGGCGCCGCCGTCGTTCTCGCGTTTCTCGCGTGGGTATCCACCGACCAGAGCAGAGACGTTCTGCACGCCGGTGCTGCGGCAATCGCCTTGTTCGGCCTGTATGTCTTCGCCCGCACCGCCATCCCCTCAGTTTGGCGGCTCGCCGACTTCTTCGGTGGCGCTCTCGGGTCTCTGGTGGGCATCGTCGCGCGCCGGCCACTGCACGTCGGCGCGACCTTCGCCGGCGTGGACTTCCCGATCATGACAAGCGCATTCTGGGCTCTGTACATGGTCCACACGAAACCGCCCCGTGCAGCGCGGGCAGCACACGGCTTTGTGGCGATCGTCCTTGGCCATGCGATATATCTCGTCGCATTGGCATATGTCCCCGACGTTCTCGCTGCCATCCCGCAGCCGGCCGATCAAAGCGTCGCGCTCGCCGCCTTCCTGCACAAGGCGCTGCCCTGGAATGCGCCACTGCTGGCGTGCGCCATTCATCTTCTCCTGGTCGGCACGATGCTTCGCTGGGCCGCATGGGCCCCTTCCGCCGCCAGCGAATTGGCAGACCGACCCGCTCACTCGGCCTGGACCCGACTGGCGCTGGCCTCGGCGGCACTGGCCCTCGCGATTCTCCTGCCGATCGCTGCGACGCTGAACACGCGCCCTCTGAGCGTCGAGGGCAAGAAGATTGTGTTCTACGAGAGAGGCTTCGTGAACTGGCTCAAGCCGACCCACGGCTCGTATGGCAGGCTGTCCAGTGGGATGTACGGAATGCTGCCGGTCTTCGTCGAGAGCCTCGGCGCGCGAAGCGTCCTCTCGCCGGACCTGTCCGAGACCGATCTGGCCGATGCCGATGTGCTGGTGCTCATCTTCCCCGATGAATCCTGGGCCGACGGCCAGTTGCATCGCATCCACGATTTCGTCCGTCGCGGCGGATCGCTGCTGGTGATGGGCGAACACACGACGGGTAATGCTGACGGCGAGAACCGATTCAACGAGACGCTGGCGCCGACGTCGATGCGCGTGCGCTTCGACTCGGCCACTTTCGCGGCCGGTGGATGGCTGCACTCGTACGAGACGCTCGCCCATCCGACCACGATGGGAATCTCTGACGATCGCAACGAGTTCGGCGTGGTCATCGGGGCCTCAATCGCAGCGAGGCGGCCCGCGCGGCCGCTGCTCGTCGGGCGATGGGGCTTCAGTGACATTGGAGACGAGGCCAGCGCCCAGGCCATGATGGGAAACAGCCGCTACGACCCCGGCGAGAGGCTCGGCGACATCGTGCTGGCGGCGGAGCAATCGGTCGGCAAAGGTCGCGTCATTGCCTTCGGTGACACCTCGGGCTTCTCCAACGCGATCAACGTCTCATCGCACGTTTTCACGTCGAGGCTTCTGGCGTATCTGGCCGGCGGCCCAAGCGCCCAACCGATGTGGCGACAGCTCGCAGGCATGCTGATCGCGCTGCTGCTGGCAGTCCTGCTCTGCCTGCATTCAAGTGCAGGGAAGACGGCACTGGTCGCGCTGGGCCTGGCTGCATCTGCAACAATCTGTATCCACGCCAGCGCCGCAGCCGTGAAACCGCTGCCGGACGGACGCCGTACGAACCCCAACAACCTGGCCTACATCGACGCATCTCATCTCGAAGCCTTCAGTGGCGAATCCTGGCGGCCCGACGGCGTCGGGGGCCTCGCGCTGACGCTCATGCGCAGCGGTTACCTGACGCTCTCGCTGCCCGAGCTGACGCCCGAGCGTCTCGAACGAGCCGGATTACTCGTTTCGATTGCGCCAACCTGTGCGTTTTCTCGCGATGAGATACAGACCATCGCCGATTTCATCCGCAGCGGCGGCACATTCATCATGACCGCCGGCCGGGACCGGATCGAGGCCAGCCTGCCCTTGTTGAGAGAACTCGGGTTCGAGCCCGAGCAGGCCGGATCGCCGGAGCCGATACCGTTGGGACACTTCAAGTCGCCCTATCTCGAATCCAACGGCCGCCGGGTCTACGTGCGCTTCCATGCTGCCTGGTCTGTGCGGTGCGCCGACCCGAACGCGCGCGTGATCGCCTACGGGCGAGACAACCAGCCTGTCATCATCCTTCGCAGGATCGGGGCCGGCAAGGCGGTCCTCGTCGGCGACACGTGCTTTGCAATGAACAAGAACCTCGAATGGGAAAGCGGCGAGCCGTTCGAGGGACTCCGCGAGAACGCCGACTTCTGGCGGTGGTTCCTCACAGCGCTGCGCGATGAGCCTATGTGGCTTCCGGAGGCGGTTCGCGAACAGCCCGCCGCTGGCGCGTCCGGCGAGGAGGTGACGCCATGAGACGGGCCTGGATCGGTCTGGCGTTGCTGAGCGCATCCTGGCTGTTCGCTCTGGGCTACTATCACGATCCCAACTGGGCGATCTGGGCGCTCCTCGTGCTGGCGGGCGTCGGGCTCCTCGTCGGCATCAACCTCCGCGCGCCTGCACACATCGAATCCGTTGTCGCGGCGACGTTATTGGCGCCGGTGGTGCTCCTGGCTCCGTGGCCCTGGCGGGCTCCGGTGCTGCTTCTCGTCGCCGGCCTGTTGCTCTGTGTCGCGCCGATCCCGAGGCGATGGCCGCGTCGGCTGGGCCTGGCCACACTGACTGCCGGGATGATCCTCACCTTCCAGGCTGCCGGAATGCTCGCCTACGAGAGTATGACGGCGCGGTCGCACGAGCTTCCCTGGCAACTGGCCAGAATGCTCCACGGGATCGCGCATATCCTCGGGATTCCCGTCGCCCTCGATGGTACAACCCTGACGCTATACTCTATTCGACATACCCATCGCCTCGGCACGACGTGGGGCCTGCTGCTGGACCCCGTGACATTCAACTTCCTCGTTGGAGGCGTGGTGCTGCTCTGCCTGCGAACGCCCGCAACGTCGCTCGCCGGGATTCTCAGACACGGAATCTTGCAGTTGCTCGGCCTGATCCTGTGCATCGCTCTCTGGCTGCCCGTCCGGGCGGCGCTCCTGGTCGCGGTCCACATGCACCGCGCCCTGCGAACGCCATACGAGGCGCCGCTGGCCTTGATGGGGCCCTTCTGGAATCCCTGGGTGCTGTTGCTGCTTCTGGCAGGTCCTGTCTTTCTGGCATGGCGATTCGTTCGCATACCGATCACCGAACCGACTCGGCCGATTGCTGCGCCGGGACGATCGAGGCGCATCGTCTGTGTGGTCGTGGCATTTGCAGGCGCGCTGCTCGTGACAATCGGACTTCTGTGGGCCCCCTCGGGCCCGCGTAAGCAGGGCCGCATCTGGGTGGACGAGCACCGCTCGACGTGGGAGCGCACCGACCGGCCCTACGATCCCAACTGGTACGGCCAGGATTCCGGATACAATTACGCGTGTATCTACGACTATTGCTCCCGTTGCTATGACATGGGCCGGCTGAACGCGCCTATCGACGCGAACACCCTCGACGGATGCGACGTCCTGATGGTGAAGGTGCCGACGGCGCGCTATACGCCGGAGGAGATCGCGCAGATCGAACGGTTCGTCGAGACCGGCGGCGGCCTCCTGCTGGTCGGCGAGCACACCAACGTCTTCAACTCGGGAACCTATCTCAACGACATCGCCACGCGGTTCGGCTGCCGCTTCCGATATGACTGCCTGTTCGACATCGACACACCCTTCGAGCAGCTCTACCGCCTGCCGCTGGTGCCGCACCCGATTGTCCAGCATATGCCGCCGATGGATTTCGCCGTCTCGTGCTCCATCGAGCCGCAGTCGAGCGCCGGCCGGGCCGTCATTCAGGCAACGGGCCTGCGAAGCCTGCCGGCCGACTATCACGCGAGCAACTACTATCCCCAGGTCGAGGATCGGGCCGATGCGAGATACGGCGCCTTCCTCCAGTTGTGGACGGCCGATCACGGCTCCGGCCGCGTCGCCGCGTTTGGCGATTCCACGATCTTCTCGAACTTCTCGACGTTCGAGCCGGGCAAGGCCGAGCTCATGCTGGGCATGCTCGAATGGCTCAATCACAAGTCTCCATCGCGGGATGCCAGGCCGGTCCTGATCGTGCTTGGCGTCCTGGCCGGCGCGGGTGCTCTGGTCGTCGGCCGGACCTGGCCCGGCGCCGGATTCGTCCTGGTCAGCGGCGTCCTGCTGGGCGTCACCACCGCCGGCCTGGCCGTGCGAGCGATGCATCAAGCTGCCATGCCGGCGCCCAAGGCAGGTCGGCCCTTCACCCACGTCGTCATCGACCGCACTGTCTGCGATTCGCCGCTGTCGAGAAGCGGCTTCATCGCCGGTCAGGCCGATGGATTCGGGATCTTCGAACGGTGGATTCTCAGGCTGGGCTATTTCACCTCTCGGCGCAGCGGTCCCGCCGCCTTCTCGGGCGATCTGCTGGTCTTCCTGTATCCAAGCAAGGGAGTCTCCGCCGACTTCCGCAGACAACTGGCCGACTACGTTGACGGCGGCGGGCAAGTCCTCGTAATCGACGCTCCGGCCAACACCGGGTCCACCGCCAACGCCCTGCTGCACCCGTTCGGCATGCGAATGGTCAACACCCCCCTGCTGGCCGGGCCGCTGGAGGCCCCGGCTGGCTGGCCCGTCAACGTAACGGCTCGAAACGCCGGCCGGATCAAGGGGGGCACGCCCCTGATCCGGATCGCCGGCCAGCCAGTGGCCGCGACCGCCGAATTCGGCAAAGGGACCGTCACCGCCATCGGTTTCGGCGCCCAGTTTGCCGACCTGAACATGGGAGTGACCGCCGATACGATCCCCGATGTCGCGATGCGGAATCTCTACGAGCTCCAGTTCCAACTGCTCCGCTCGATCGTCTCCGACGCCGGACCGTTTGGAGCCGATCCGAACGCAGCAGGCTGGTGAGGCAGCGTGCCTGGGCCGGGCGGCCCCTCTCACGACAATCCAAAAAGTCTCTGCACACGTACGAGCGGAGGAATTTTGCCCGAATCGAGCGAAAAACTCCCAGAAATCGTCACATCGAGACGCCTCGCCTGACTTTATTATATAGCCGAGGATGTTCAACGAAACGGATAACGTCGAGTTGGTGCGGAAGGCGCAGCAAGGTGACCGTGCGAGTCTGGATCGCCTCGCGGAGACAGCAAGGGTCCGTCTGCACGAATACGTGTTCCGAATGACCCTCCACGAAGACCTGACGGGCGACATTGTGCAGGAGACGATACTGGAAATGCTCCGAATCTTCAAAACGCTCCAATACCGGGAGAAGTTCTGGGGTTGGCTGTACGGGATCGCGTTCAACAAGGTGCGGCGTCACTACGGCAAACAATGGCGGCAGCAGAGGCTTCGCCGCCGGGAGGCCGAACGAGAATCCCCCATCCCCATCGCGAACGACGTACTGACCGAAGTCGTCACCGACGAACTGAAACAGATCGTCCTTACGTCGGTTCAGCAGTTGGCCCCGCGACACCGGGCAGTGCTGACGCTGCGCTGCTACGACCATCTGTCCTACGCCGAGATCGCCAGGCTGATCGGCTGCACGGAGATCGGTGCCCGAGCGGTCTTTTATCGCGCCAAGAGATGCCTGGCTGGCCTGCTGTCGGAACACGGCCTGGGCAAAGGGTCCCTGCTGCTGGCGCTGGTGGCATTCGGCAAGATGACGGCGGCCAGCACGGCGAGCGCGGCCCAGGTGGCCATCACGGGCGCGACCCTGCAGGTGGGCCCGCTGGCGGCTGTGCTGGCGATGCTGACGGGCAAGACCGGGCTGATCGCACTGGCGGCCGCCGGAACAGTCGCTGCCGCGTCGGTGGCCATCTCCCCGCAGACCCTGCGTGCCGTCCTGCCCGGCGACGCACGTCGGACGGACAGCCTGCCGGCCAGCCCCTGGCAGGCGGCCTCGACGCAGCTCCAGGAGTGCTGGTACTACTTCCCCGAGGGAGGGCAGACACCCGTGATGATCCGCCTGCTGGAGCCGGACGCCGGCAAGCCGGCGGCTGCCTGCCGCATCCTCCAGAATCAGTATGCCAATTACCACTACGATGATGACGCCGAGACGATCCGCATCAAGAACTATCACGCCTGGAAGCCCGATCTGTCGGTGACAGGTCTGCCGACAGACGACCCGGCGCTGAGCCGGTTCCTCGCACAGGTCCAGGGGCACGCCGCCGACGTGGAGCTGACCAGAAATCGCGCTGCCGGCCTGCTGGTCATCTGCCGCCATGAAAGCGAGCGGGCCGGGCAAATCTGGCGGATCGACCGCCATATGAACGTCCTGGACGAGGAGTACTTCCATTTCAGTTGGCCCGAAACTACGCCAGTCGTCGACGACCGCGACGCCATGCACCGGCGAGGCTGGACTTTCTTCCAGATCGACGGCAGCATCGGTGGTCGGGACGTGTCCGGGACGGGCCGCCTGCCATTCGTCTATGCATCGGCCCGCAACCATTACCCCTGGCTGAGAATCGAGATTGATGGCCGGCAGACACACGTCGACACGCCGCGAGGCGCCGGTCGCCATGACCGGACCGGCCGTGCCATAGAGCGTCTGCCGGGCGGCAGCTTCTTCCAGGGATTGCCGAGGCCCTGGACGGGCCTGCACTGCATCGACACGATCCGCCGGGATGCGGCCCAGCAGCGTCTGCGGTTCGAGACCGACCGCCAGGACGATGGCACGCATGTGAAGGTGATCGTGCACGCGATGCCGATCGGCCTGGTCTACACGGTGGACATGCAAACTGATATAGTTGATACGATCGAGCTCTTCGAGGCGACGCCCGTCGAGGCGAATCGCATCGGTCGGCTGAGTTTTGCGTATCTCCAGGAGATCGCTGCGCCGACGGACCGGTCGTTCGACGCTCCGCGCGAGCCACGATCGGGCCCGGCTGTGTCAGATGGAACCGGCCTGCTCTGGCTGACGCAACTGGCTGGCGGCCGATAGCCAAACGAGAAAGGAGTTGGGGTCATGCAAGCCAATCGCGGCTTCGCAGGAGGCACCAGCATCGCTCTGCTACTGGGACTTTGTATGAGCCCGTGCGTCCTGACCGCGAAGATCATCTACGTCGACTCAAGAGCACCCGGTACGGGTGACGACGCCGGGGCCACATGGGAAGATGCATATCTCTGCCTCCAGAACGCCCTGGGAGTCGCCCAGGCGGGAGACGAGATCCGAGTCGCCCGAGGTGTGTACCAGCCCGACCGCAGAATGGTCTTCCCACGCACCGGTCTGCCCCCCCTTGATATTGAAGCCTCCGGCAGCGTGGACGACAGTTTCGTGCTTCCCGAAGGTGTGGTGATCAAGGGGGGGTATGCCGGAGCAAGGAGTCCCAATCCCGATGCGAGAGTGTCACCCTATCGAAGCATCCTCAGCGGGGACCTCTTGGGCAACGATCCCGATCTGAGCAGTCTCGACTCGCCAACGCTGGAGAGCTTCGTCATGCACCTCGCGCTGCGGGACAATTCCCGCACCGTGGTAACCGCCGCCGGGGTATCGAGCCAGACCGTCCTGGATGGCTTCACGATTACCGCCGGGCATTGCGAGGGAGGGACTCCCGGTTCGTCGCCCCGCTCTCGGAGCGGTACGATCGTGCCATCTCCAACCGCGCAGACGGACGGGGCCGGCGCGTTTATCGACTCCGGCAGCCCGACGTTCTTTCGATGCGTCTTCTCCCGAAACACCGTGCTGCCCTACACCAACGTCGGAGCGGGCGGTGCTGGTGTCGCAGCCCACAACAGCAGCGCCACGTTTCAGGAATGTACGTTCGAGGAGAACCTCGCCATTGGCTATGACGGATACGGATATGGCGGCGCCGTTCTGGTCTATGAGGGGGCTCCGCAATTCATCAACTGCACGTTTGTAAACAACGCGGCGGGCGGCGCGGGCGGTCCGTGTGCGGGGGGAGCCGTAACAAGCGTTCAGAGCGATTGGACGTTGGCGGAATGCTCGTTTGTCGGCAACCGAGTCACGGCCAGCACGGGACGTACCACGGATTCCATAGGAGGAGCCATTTACTGTAGCGATCATGGCCACCCGACAATGGCGGACTGCCTGTTCGAGGGCAACTCCGCCCGCGAGGGCGGCGCCGTCTATCTCGATGGCGATTGCGAGCCGAACGTGATCGGGTGCACCTTCCTGGCTAACACCGCCACCGACAATGGTCGGGGCGGCGCGGTCTACAACAGCAGTAACTGTGCAGGGAATTTCGACGGATGTCGCTTCCTCGGCAATGCGGCAGACGACTGGGGGGGAGCCCTGTACGCCAAGGGCGCCCCGACCGTCGTCAGTTGTCTGTTCAGTGGAAACTCCGCAGAACGAGGCGCTGGAATCTACGCCGAGATGAACGCTGCGCCGATGGTCATCAACTGCACGTTCAGCAACAACGTCGCTGCAGAAGAGGGCGGTGCATTCTGCAGCATCGTCGGCACCACGCGATTCTCGAACTGCATCCTGTGGGGCAATGCTCCCCAGGAGATGCGCTCGAATACGGGAGGTCTTCAGATCGATCATTCCGATGTCCAGGGACTTGGCCTGAGCAGCCAGGCGAATATCGATGCGAACCCGCGTTTTCAGGACCCGCTCGGCGCCGACGCGATCGCCGGCACTCTCGACGACGACTTGCGTCTGTCCGCTGGTTCGCCCTGTCTGGACGCGGGAGACGACGCCGCCCTTCCGGCGTTTGCGACCACCGATCTGGACGGCCTGGAGCGCGTCGTCGGCGGCCGGGTCGACATGGGCGCCTATGAGTTCAGCGGTCCGCTGCGCTACTATGTCGACGCGGCTACAGGCGACGACAACAATGGCGGCTGGGGTCCTCGCGAGGCGTTCGCCACCATCCAGAGAGGGATCCGAGCGGCCAGCGAAGGGTACACCGTGCTGGTCATGCCGGGGGTGTATACCGAGGAGATCAACTTCGCCGGCAAGGCGATCACGGTCTCCGGCGAGAATGGCGGCGCGATCCTGGAGGCCCCGGGCGGCTACGCCGTGTCGTGCTACACCGCCGAACGCAGCACCAGCGTCCTGAAGAACTTCGTTGTCCGCAACAGCGACGTTGGAATCTTCGTCGCCGGCGCGATGCCGACCATCCGAAACGTGACGGTCACCGGCAACGAATTTGGGATCGCCTCGTATGCCGGAGGCAATCCCGACATCAGCAACTGCATCCTCTGGGACAATACCGATGGCGACCTCTTCGGATGCACCGCAAGGTACAGTTGCGTGCAGCAGGGAGTCGAAGGCGAGGGCAACATCCGCGAAGACCCGCTGTTCGCCGATCCCGAGGCCGGGGACTACCATCTGCTCTCGGAACGGGGACGCTTCGTGCCGGCTCACGCACTGTGGGCATTCGACGCCAGGACGAGCCCCTGCGTCGACGCCGGCGATCCGGCGCTCGACCCGGACGCTGAGCGGATGCCGAACGGGGGCCGGATCAACATGGGCGCCTTCGGGGGAACGCCGCAGGCCAGCATGAGCGAATGGCCCCTGGCAGGCGATCTCAACCGCGACAGACGCGTCGACTTCGCGGATCTGGCCATCCTCCTCGACCAGTGGCTGGAGGAACTGCCTGCGGTCGGCGCCGGCGCCGCAGACGCATCTTCCCTTCAGCCGAACCCGGCCCGCTGGGCCATCGACGGCCAGCCTCGTGAAGTCCACGGGGGTGGGGGTGTCTTCGACTATTACGTCGAGATGACGGCGGCCGAGGTGGTTTCGCCGCACGGTCCCGTGGAGTACTTCTTTGACTGTCATGTCAGCTCCGAGCTCTTTCCTTTCGGGTATGACAGCGGCTGGCAGAACGCACGTACCTACAAGGTCCTGGTGGGACGCAGCGGGCAAGGCCTTCGGTTCCGCGTGCGAGCGCGCGACCAGGCCGGCAATATGACCGACTGGTCCGAGTGGACCATCGCTCTGCCGGCAAACTGACACAAGGTGAGTCGAGCGAAAGAGCTGGCGTTCGGAGGCGGAAGGAGCGAACGCAACGGCATCGTCTGGGGGCGGAATTGCGGTTGTTCGACGGCAACTCCGCCCTTGTGCTTGGCGAATCAACGGTGTCAGGTGCACTCTGCGAATTGGGTGTTGACCTCCACCCAGGATCGGCATAAGATGCGATTGACGAAACGGGAATTGCTCAAGCACGAGACCCGAGATGTGTGCGACGCGGCGAGAATGTGGCGATGCGATGCTGCAATGCATGGGAGGTTCGCGCGAAGGCAGCCGACGCGGCCTGACGCTGGTCGAACTTCTCGTCGTCGTGAGCATCCTTTCCGTGCTCATGGCCCTGCTGGTGCCGGGCCTGGAGAGAGTTCGTCACCAGGCCCGATCCGTCATCGGGATGCAGAGACTGCGAGAGATTACCACCGCCGTCAACACGTTCGCCACCGATCACGACGAACGCTATCCTCCGTCGATTGCGACGATCGGCATGGAAGACAGTTGGAACTGGCAGGCGCCGAACATGCTGACAGGATATCTGGAGCGAGCGCCCGGCATTCGGCGTTCGGTCAGCGCGTACCTGCGACCGTACATCGGCGATGCCGACGTGATGTTCTGCCCGAACGCCCCACTGAGATACCGGTATCTCCAGGAGGCCTGGGACGCCGGCGATGAATGGGACCACCCTGAAAGCCCGGCGGTGCCCGATGCCCTGTTCGGCACGTACTGCCTCTACTGGAACTATGTGGGTTATCTCGGCCAGGACGACGGGCTCTTTCGAGGGCCCACTGGTCCGGTGCGTGGGTACCGGGAAAGCTCCGTCCTGGTCAGCGATTACTTCGGCTACGATCACTGGCGCAGCCGTTTGACGTTCGGAAGCTGTGAACCCTTCCAATCCGCCGAAGTGGTGGACGGAACGGCGATCTCGTCGGCGTTCTGGTCCACGCCGGGCAGCGGCACGTCGGAAGAGTTGGAACGGATGTCGCTGCAACTTCGTGCCGGACACGTGGACGGCCACGTCGAATCCTACCGGCCGGCTGAGACCCGGGCCATGCACGTGATCATGGAACCGGCGACCAACAAGCCGTACGAGCCCGGCGTCGGACCGGGCGCCTTCTACGTGCCCCGTGTCGGACTGCGATGAGAAATCGGCCCAGCCACGACCGAACGAGAGCTCACGCCTTCACGATCTTGCTGCGTCCGCTGCGAACCCCGGCTGTCGCGTTGCGCGTGTCCACCACCAGCCTGGCGTTCTTGACGATCCACGCGTAATCATAGTCGCTGTGGTTGGTGGCAATCACCACCGCATCATAGCCGGCGAGCGCCTTGGCGGTCAGCGGCTTGCTCTTCATCCGAAGATCGTACTCGCGCTGCTTGTGCGTCTGCGCGATGTACGGATCGTTGTAGTCGACCTTCGCGCCTTTTTCCTTGAACAACTCGATCAGTTCCAGCGACGGCGATTCGCGCACGTCGTCGATGTCGGGCTTGTAAGCCAGGCCCAGCACGAGGATCTTCGAGCCCTTGAGGCTCATGCGCCGCTCGTTGAGGGCATCAGCCGTCCGCTGCACGACGTACTCGGGCATGCCTGTATTGATCTCGCCGGCCAGCTCAATGAACCGAGTCGGCATCCCGTATTGGCGCGCCTTCCAGGTCAGGTAGAACGGATCGATCGGAATGCAGTGACCGCCCAGGCCGGGACCCGGATAGAACGCGTTGAACCCAAACGGCTTCGTGCTCGCGGCGCGGATGACTTCCCACACATCGATGCCCATCCGATCGAAGAGCATCTTCAGCTCGTTGACCAGAGCGATGTTGATGCAGCGATAGGTGTTCTCGAGGATCTTGGCCGCTTCCGCCACCTCGCAGTTGTCGACGGAAACCAGGGTCTCGATCGCATATCGATAGACGTCCAGGGCCCGGCGAAGGCTTTCCTTCCCGTAGCCCCCGACCACCTTCGGGATCGTGGACGTGCGGAAGTGCTTGTTGCCCGGGTCTTCGCGTTCGGGAGAAAACGCCAGGAAGAAGTCCTTTTCCGCCTTGAGCCCCGATTGTTCGAGGATGGGCAGCATGACCTCACGGGTCGTGCCGGGATAGGTCGTGCTCTCGAGGACCACGAGCTGGCCCTTGCGGAGATACCTGGCGATCGTTCGGCAGGTCGTCTCGACGAATTGAAGATCGGGCTCACGGTTCTGCGTGAGCGGCGTGGGCACGCAGATCAGAATCGCATCCGGCTGCGACAGCTTGCTCATATCGTCGGTGGCGCGAAACCGGCCCGACTTCACCATTTCCGCCATTGTGGCATGCGGGATGTGTTTTATCGGGCTCTTGCCCCGATTGATCGTGGCAACCGCCTTCGAGTTGATGTCGAAACCCAGGACTTTGGCGCCGCCCTTGCAGAACTCCCGTGCCAGCGGCAGTCCGACGTAACCCAAGCCAACGATCCCCACGTAAACCGATGCGCGCCCGCTCTTTGGATTTGTGCTCTTGCGTCTGGCCACAACGACCTCGCCGTCAAAAAAGACCCTGTCCGATCGCCGGCGCTCGACGCCCGGGCCCCGGCGACATATCCGCACCCTATATCGGCAAATGTGTCCCCCGAGTTTGCATTTCGAGGTCAACCGCATGGGCCAAAGCCCATCCTGCATGACCGGTCATCCCCAGGGCTATCGACCCGCCTCGGGGTTCAGCGTGACAAGGTCCTCCCCTGCCAGCAGTCTGCGCGGGTTCTCAATGCACAGAATATCGGCCCCGTCGCGACCCAGATACCGGCTGAGCAAGTGATAGGCATCGGTCATGCAGGGCGCTCGCCCGGCTGTGTCGTGCGCATCCGTGGCGACCACAACGGGCAACGACTCCTGGAGAAACGCCCAAGCCGCCCTTTCGCTGCGGCGTCCGAATCCGCCGAGGAAGCTGCCCGCCGTGAGCTGAAGGCAGGGTCGATAGGAGGCCCAACGACGGACGTACTCGGGGCGCTCTGCGAGGAACATGTGGCGCTCGGGATGCGTGATCACGCCGCACAGCCCGGCCGGCCCCAATCTGGCCAGCAGCATCTCCGGGTCGATGAAGACCTCGTGGGGCAGTTCAAGAAGCAGATACCGTCGATTGTCGGCGACGGTAAGGACCAGGTCGGATTGCACGAGGTCGTCGATCCGCTCATCGATTCGAACATCCGCTCCCGGCAGAACACGCACAGGAATCTGGGCCTCCCCCAGCAGTTCATTGAGCTGCGTCACGGCCTGTCGAATTGTTCCGGCATCGTACAACCCGTCGTAGCGTCCAAGCTGGTGCGGCGTCGCCACCACCGTCCTGATCCGGTCGGCCGCGAGGGCGCGGCACAACGCCAGGGCCGAAGGCACATCCGGCGGCCCGTCATCCAAGCCGGGAAGGCAATGACAGTGCACGTCGGTGAAGCCGGCCTCTCGCTCGCTCCGGACCCTTTCCATGCTGTTCGCACCGGATGACTGCATTTGTGCCCACCCTGTTCACCCGATTCGATCGGCGCCACAATCCAGAACTATGACGAGATTACCGCACGGACTGGAGCGTCACTTCGAGATTGACTTGTTCCTCCGGCCGACGCACCTGCAAGATCACGCGGTCACCGATCTCGTGCGTGTCGAGAAGGCGGAACAAATCGCGGCTGTTGCGCACCGGCTGGCCGTCCACCGCGACGATCAGGTCTCCCACGACCCGGCCGCGTGTATCATACCGCAGCGATCGCAGACCCGCTTTCTCGGCGGCGCTGCCGGACATGACTTCCCCGACGAGCGCCCCTTCCAGGCCCAGACGCTGCACAATGTGGTCTGGGGCAAGACTCACCCCGAGACCGGCCTTGGGTGGACGGCCGTAGCGAATGATCTGCGGAACCAGACGGTTGACCACGTCCACCGGAACGGCAAACCCGATCCCGGCGTACGCCCCGGACGGGCTGACGATGGCGGTGTTGATCCCGATCAGACGACCGGCACTGTCCAGCAGCGGACCGCCGGAGTTGCCTGGGTTGATGGCAGCATCCGTCTGGATGACCCCCTCGATCGGACGGCCGGTCACCGATTCGATCACGCGACCCAGACCGCTGATGACACCGGTGGTCAGCGTCTGGTCGAATCCAAAGGGGTTCCCGATGGCGAACACCTTCTGGCCCACTTCGAGGTCGCTGGAGGTACCCACCGCAATGGCGGGCAAGGTGCGACTCTGGGCGTCGATCCTCAGGACCGCCAGATCCTTGTCCGGCTCGACTCCGACGAGCCGCGCCGGCCAGGTCGAATGGTCCGCCAGCGTAACGTCGGCCGCTTGGGCGCTCTGGATGACGTGGAAATTCGTCACGATGTATCCGTTGGCATCCCAGACAAACCCGGACCCGCTTCCCTGCGGCACCTCCGTGGCGCGGAGGCTGAAGGGACTCCTCTGCGTGGCCTTGCTGGTGATGAAGACCACCGACGGAGACGCCCGCCGAAACAGCTCGATGGTGCTCCTCTCGTCCTCCGCCAGGTCCCCTCGCGGCGTGACGGCGCGCGGCACGGCGTCTTGGTCGTGCAAGCCGAAAAGCCACGGCCGAATCTGCCAGAACAGCAGTACGACGAGCAGAGCCAACAGAAGCAGAATCAGCCCACGCTTGTGATCCGGTTCCGCGACGCTGCGCGTTCGATCCACGTTGTTCTCTTCCATGACAGTCGTCTCCCATCGGGTGTTCACGATCGCCCGGAGCGATCTCTTCGTGCGACGCCGATCATCATAGGCCTCGTACGGACGACTGTCAAAGCCCTATCGCAGACAGTGGTCGAAGAACCAATCGACGGGACAGACTGCGCAGGAACTGGTCGATCCGATCTGTTGGCAAGGCGGCCACCCGGACACTGAAGACGTCAGGCACGGATCACAAATGTCGTGCCGACAGGCGGCGCTGGATCTCCATCTTGCTTTCCCACTTGTGGAAGTCCAGCGCCGTGGTGCGATCCCAGTTCAGCTGCCATAGGTCGCGCCAACGACACCACAGAATGCGCAGAAATCTTGCCGCCTTCATCATCACCCCTCCTTGGGAATTCCAGCATACTGGAATCCGCCGACACAATGACCTGCCTGGCTTCATCTCGGTTGCGCCTGCATGCGGCCGCAACCGGACACGAAAGCACATGCGACGGGCTTGGTCGGTATCTGCCGGCCGTCTCGGTTTCTTTCGGAAGGACGCCGCCCGGGTGATGCGCCGCGATCGATCGCGCCGGGTCACTAATCCGAGCGGCGTCCCCGTCCATCCGTGGACGTACCGAATACCGCCACCCATCCTTGGTCTGGTGTATCTTCGAATGACGCCCTGCCTCGGCGTCATCCGATCACAACAATCGCCGATCCTGTTTCTGCACAGACTCTCCCCGGGGAACTGTTTGCCGGGAATCGTGCGGCAAGAGTTCGTCGCCGCATGAAGAAGGTATGCCCGTCGCCGTCTGCCACCTTCGTCTGTTTCCGGCGACCGTAGCGGTGCTGACGGTTACTGCCATCGAGCCTCCTCCTGAGAACTGTCAATTGTGGACACGACGCAATTCCTTCCGGTCACGGCTGGATCGTGAGAGCGTCGCGAAGCACCGCGGAAGACCCATCGGGGTTGGTCACGCGCACATCCCACACCACAGGGACAGGCAGGGTGTCCGCGCTTAACGTCAAGCGGCCCATGACCGAGCTGGAACCAACGGTGCGGACGCCGGTGACCGCAGGAGCCGGCCCCTGCCCTTTCTCGAAGGTCACCTTCACCCCCTCGACGAAACCCGTTCCGCGAATCATGATCGTGCCGGGCATCCCCGCCCACATGGATCGAGGCGTAATCGACCAGATCGTCACGCGAGAGGATTCCGCCGGCGCGGAAACGGTCACGCTCAAGCTGTCCCAGTCGTCGTCCGAATCGTCGTCGGCCAGGTCGTGGCAGGCGGTGATGGTGTGAACACCGACGGCGGCGCCATGCGTGTCCCAGGTGTACTTCAGAGTGGTGCTCCGTCCTGCCGACAGGCCCCCTTTGATGACGCGCGTCCCAATGGCGATGTCGTCGGCGCTGGTCGAAGGTGTGGCCTGGTCCGACGTCAGAGAGACGGCGATGTCTGCGTCCACGTCTTCGTCGCCGGTGTTGGCGACGGTGACGCTGATCTGCGCCGAGTCGCCCACGGTGACACCGGCCGGGCCGCTCACGGCGGTGATGGCGATATCCACGATCGGCGCGCGAACCGTTACAGATACCCTCATCGTATCATTCGTCGCGTCGTCATCGGTCATGTTGTGTCTTGCCCTCAAAGTGCGCACGCCGGCGGCAACACCTGTCGTATCCCACCGGTAGGTCAGCGTCGTAGAAGCGCGGGGGGTCAGAGGGCCGGTCGTTGTCCTGCTCCCAATCTCCGAGCCGGCGTCGCCGGTCACAGTCACTGCCACCCCCGCCGGACAGTCCTGATTCCCCACGTTCTCAATCGTCACCACGACCTCGACGGAATCGCACTGGACTACACTGCCGGCGACGGCGATGTCTACAATGGCCAGGTCCACAAACGCCGCCGGGAGCGCCGCCTTTTCGGCGTCGACAAGACCATAGCCCACCTGCCGGGCCGTAAGGCCGGCAAGAGGCTCGGCGGTCTCCCGCAGTCTGGCCCGCACCGCAGCGGCGCCGGAAAACCCCAGTTCCGGCGATGCCCAGACCAAAGCCGCCACGCCCGCCACGTGCGGGCAGGCCATGGAGGTGCCGCTGAGACTGGTGTACCCGCTATTGCGGTATGTCGACCGGATGTCCACGCCGGGGGCTGTCAGCTCGATCTCCGGCCCGACACAGGAGAAGCTCGCCAGACCGTCGGCGGTGTCGACGGCGGAGACCGCCAGGACCGAGCCATACGCCGCAGGATAACCGACCGCCGTCCCGTCGTTGCCGGAGGAAGCGATGAGGAGCACGCCCGCATTGTAGGCCAGGTCGCATGCCTCGCCCAGAGCGCTGCTGAACCCGCCTGTGAAACTCATCGAGACGATGTCGATCCCGTTGTCCACACACCACTCGATCCCCTGGATCACGTCGCTGATATGGCCGCTCCTGTCGTCGGCCAGCACCTTGACCGCCCAGAGTCGCGCTTCAGGCGCTACACCCACGACTCCGATGCCGTTGTTCCGAGCGGCCACCACGCCCGCGCAGTGCGTGCCGTGCCCCTCCTTATCGTTCCAGTGGGCAGCCTTTGTGCTGCCGTCTGTCAGGATGTTCCCGGCGCAGTTGACGCCTCCGGCGACCACCAGGTCCGGATGGCTCGCGTCAATTCCCGTGTCGAGAATGGCCACGTCGACTCCGGCGCCGCGGCTGCCGCCGTACTTCGCATCCCACACGCGCTCGGCGCCGATCCGGTCCACGCCCCAGGGCATCTCCTGCGCCGCCGCATAGACGCGCCCATCCTCCTCGACGTACGCCACGTCCGGGCGATTCCGAATCCGCCCGATGGTTTCGTCGCTCAGCGTCGCCAGGATGACGGGCAGCAAATGGTAGGAGTGCTCAACCTGTCCGCCTGCGCTGCGGATCGTCTCAGCCAGCGCTTCGGGACTTTCCGTCTCGACGAGATGATTGAAACCGATGAGAACCTTACGCCCAGGCGAATCGCTCTGGGCTACCGCTGTTTGAACCTGACACCAACCCAAGAGAATCGCCAGCGCGATCCTCCACGCTCTCCGTAGCGTTTTCACGGTCGCACCCTCCTTGCAGCACTACCCCTGACCTCCTTGGCACACCGCTGCTCCACCGTTCAGGCTCACACCGGGGGAAGCGACGTGCACATTTCGGACACATGGTCCGGTACGACCCTCCTCACATTATCCCCATGATAACTACATGTGACGGTCTGTCAATTGTGGAAACTACGTATTGTAGATTGGGCTGTCTGCACAATCCAGAAAACCAGCGTTCTTCAACGATCGGCGGCGCTGCCGAAGGTGTTCGGCTTTGCGGCAAACACCCTGGCGTTGAAATCGGCGACAATGTCGCGACAGGCGTCGCTGAGTCTGTCGGCGGGAATCACGCACATCAGGTGCTGCGAAAGAACGGCCAGGTCGTCCGTCTTCGGCAACCCCTCGATCGCCGCGACCAACTGTCGCATCCCCACCTCCAGGGGCTGGTCTCTCTGAAGCAGGCCGGCGTTGATGATGTAGCGCCACGCCTGCGCCAGCGTCGAGAGCATGTTCATCTGCGGCCCGTGCTTGAGCACGACCACGGAAAGCCCGATCGCCGTAGTGTTGCCCTCGTCATCCAGAAGCGCCTGGGTCACGAACTTGATCGTCCACTGCGGATTCTGCTCGACCAAACGCACTCCCGCGTACGGCCCAAACGCCTGGGCCATGTGCAGGCGGATCGCCTCGGCGAGCGGCTGCGGGGCATTGATATCCAGCCGGATCGATACCGAGGGCCTCGCTTGCTCCGGAATCGCTCCATTCGGGCCGTAGGCTGCCGGCAGGCTCAAAGACGTGGCACACAACAGCAACACGATCGCAGGGTTCATCCTATACCTCCTCCGTGCAATTCTGACCGATGAACGCTCAAGGAGCCTCGCAAGACGCATACATGCCCTTGCTTCCATGGCTCCAACGCAGGTATTATAGGTCCACCGTTCGCCAAGTCAAGTATTTCCTGTCGGCCGGCCGACAATCTTGAGAAGAAAGCGTAGATGGGGCAGGCGGCCCCCTTGGGCGTCGGGATACCAGAAGACTAAGCATTTGTGGCCGATTCGCCCAATGTATCGTTTGCCAGCATCAACGAATGTGCTATGATAACTCAGTTTCGCCCGACCACCCTGTTTCGGCGGCTTTTTCCCTTGGAAGGTTTCGATGGCTGATACAATTGCTGGAATTCTGAAGCGCATGCCCAACCGGCAGTTTGCGGTACGTACCGCGGAGAGGTCTTACCGACGCGGCCCGGTCGAGTTGATGGTCCACCCCGAACTGCTGCGCCGCGTCCCGTTGACCGAGGGCGCCGCCGTGATTGGCCAGGTGGAGAAGAAGAAGGGCAAACCCAGCCTGACGGCCGTGGAAACGATCGGCGGCCTGCCACCGGAGGCCTTCCGCAGGCGGCCTCATTTTGCCGATCTGACCGCCATCGACCCGCACGAACGGTTCGATCTGGGTGGTTGCGGCCAGGTAAGCATGCGCATTGTCGATCTCATCGCTCCCATCGGCAAGGGCACACGCCAACTGATTGTCTCGCCTCCCAAAGCAGGCAAGACCGTCCTGCTCGAACAGATGGTGCAAGCCATTCACGAGAGTTCTCCGGACAGCCGCATCATCGTGCTACTGCTGGATGAGCGACCCGAGGAGGTAACCCAGTTTCGCCGATCCGCGCAATGCGCCGAAGTGGTCTCCAGCACGAGCGACCATACGGCCGATGAACACACCGAACTGGCCGAACTCATGCTGGCCCACGTCCAGACCGAGCTGGAATGCGGCCATGAGGTTGTCCTGATGATCGACAGCCTCACACGGATGGGAAGGGCATTCAACAACCGGACCCGAAGACGCGGCGAGCAGCGGGGCCACACCATGAGCGGTGGGCTGGAGGCCGGCATCATGGAAATCCCCCGTCGCCTGTTCGGACTGGCGCGCAACGTCGAGAACGGAGGATCGATCACGATCATCGCCACCTGCCTGATCAACACCGGCTCGCGGATGGACCAACTGATCTTCGAGGAGTTCAAGGGCACCGGGAACAGCGAGATCGTCCTGGACCGCACGCTGGCAGAAGCCAGGGTCTTTCCTGCCATCGACATCCCTGCCAGCGGAACGCGCAAGGAGATGAAACTGTATGACAGCAGGAGGAGCCAGGGCCTGATCACCTTGCGGCGCGTGCTCGCGAACTATGGTCCTCGCGACGCGATGGAAGCGCTGTTCAAACTGCTCAAGCGATTTCCCACCAATGACGAGTTCCTGGAAAGCATGAGTACGCAGAGCTGACCGCCCGTGATTCCTCAAGCCACAAGCCTTGACCGCGAGGCCCCCGGCCTCTATCTCCACGTCCCGTTTTGCACGAGCAAGTGCCGGTACTGCGGATTCTACTCGCAGCCGCTGGCAGGTCGCGATGTGGATCGCCTGGTTTCAGCTCTCGTGAGAGAGGTACAGGAATACCGAAACGTTGCGGCGGTGCGCACGATCTACATCGGCGGCGGCAGCCCGACCAGCCTGCCGGTGCGCCGGTTGGCCGGGCTCATCGAAACCGTCGCATCGATCTGGCCGCAAGCGCAGGAATTCACGGTCGAGTGCAATCCCGGACAGGTCGGCTTCGAGATGCTGTCGATGCTGGCCCGCCGCGGCGTCAACAGGCTCTCTTTCGGCGTGCAGTCCTTTCACGCCGCAGAGCTCGAAATCCTCGGCCGCCGGCACACCGCCGACGATGCGCGCCGGTCGATCGAGCAGGCCCAGGACCTCGGATTCGCCAATATCGGAATCGACCTGATCTTCGCCATCCCGGGTTCCACGCTCGCATCGTGGGAGCATTGCCTCCGCTCGGCACTCGCCGTTGGCGTGCAGCACATCTCCGCGTACAGCCTGAGCTTCGAGCCGGGAACGCCCCTCGACGAAGCTCGACGGCTCGGCCAGATCGAAAGCGTGGACGAAGAGACCGATCGGGCAATGTATGAGATGACCATCGACTATCTGGCCTCGGCAGGATTCGCACAGTACGAGGTGTCGAATTTCGCGTGCGACGGGTTTGCGTGCCGGCACAATCAGGGGTATTGGGAGAATCGCCCCTACATCGGCATCGGCCCGTCCGCTGCGTCTTATTGGCAGGCCGAGCGGACCGCAAACGTGGCGGACATCGACACGTATATCCACCGGATGGAGGCAGGTTCTTCGCCAATCGAAGAACGAGACCGGCCCAGTGACGCCGACCGCGTCTGCGAGACCGCCGTCCTGAATCTGCGGACCCGCAAAGGCGTCGATCTGATCGAATTTCACCGCAGGACCGGAGCGAATTTCCGCGAGGTCTTCGAGCTCCCCTTGCGCCGGCACGAACGCGCCGGACTCCTCGAAGTGACCGCAGACCGCGTGCGCCTGGCTCGCAAGGCCCTGGCCGTCGCGGATTCCGTTCTGTGTGATTTTTCCGCGTTTTGAGGAATCCAACTTGGACACGAAGTACATACGCAATTTCTCGATCGTCGCCCACATCGACCACGGCAAGAGCACGCTGGCCGACCGGATGCTGGAGCTGACGGGAACGATCACGGCGCGCCAGGCCAAGGAACAGCTTCTCGACGACATGGACATCGAGCGCGAACGCGGCATCACCATCAAAGCCTCGGCGGTGACGATGCACTATCCGTACGAAGGCCACACGTACATGCTCAATCTGATCGACACGCCGGGACACGTGGATTTCCACTACGAGGTCTCCCGGGCGCTGGCCGCCTGCGAGGGGGCGCTGCTGGTCGTCGACGCCAGCCAGGGCGTTGAGGCCCAGACCGTGGCCAACGCGTATCTAGCGGTGGAAACGGGCGTCGAAATCATGGGCGTGATCAACAAGGTGGACCTGCCGGCCGCCCAGCCGGCCGCCGTCGCCGAAGAGATCGAGCATGTGCTCGGAATCCGCGCAAAGGAGTGTTTCGCCATCAGCGCCAAAACCGGCCAAGGCGTCAAGGAACTGCTCGACGCAATCTGTGAGCTGCTGCCTCCGCCGGCGGACCGGACCCAGGAGGCGACGCGGGCTCTGGTCTTCGACAGCCATTCCGACCCCTATCGGGGCGTCATCTGCTACGTGCGCGTCTTCAGCGGGGCGTTGCGCGTTCGTCAGCGAATCCGCCTGATGCACACCGAACGCAGCTATCTGGTGACGGAGCTGGGCAAGTTCCGCCCGCAAATGAGCCCGGTGGACGAACTGGGCACCGGCGAGGTCGGCTACATCGTCGCGAACATCCGCGACCTGGCGGACGTGCGTGTCGGCGACACCGTGACGGACGACGCCAACCCGGCCGAAACGCCCCTGAAGAGCTATCAGCCTCCCATGCAGATGGTCTTCTCCGATTTCTATCCGGGCGACAACACCGAATACTCCAAGCTCCGCTCGGCGTTCGAGCGACTGGCCCTGAACGATGCCAGTTTCTCGTTCGTCCCGCAGAACTCCCCGGCGCTGGGCTTCGGCTTCCGCTGCGGGTTCCTCGGCCTGCTGCACATGGAGATCATCCAGGAGCGCCTCGAACGCGAAAACGACGTCGATATCGTCCAGACCGCGCCGACCGTCAGCTATGAGGTCGTCATGAACGATGGGCAGATTCGGCGCATCGGCTCGCCCAGCGAGTTGCCCGACCGGTCGCACATTCAGGAGCTGCGCGAGCCCTTCGTCCGTCTGGAGATCATCACCAGCACCGAGTCGATCGGCGGGATCATGAAGCTGGCGGAGGCCCGGCGCTGCAAGCTGGTCAAGACCGACTACCTCAATCCCACGCGGGTCATCATGGAATACAGGGCGCCCCTGGCGGAGATCGTCTACGATTTCTACGACCAGATCAAGGGTATCAGCCGGGGCTACGCGACCATGGACTATGAGCTGATCGGCTTCGAAGCGACGAACCTCGTCAAGATCGACATTCTCGTCAACGGCCAGCCGGTCGATGCGCTATCGATCATCGTCCATCGCGACAACGCCGAGCAACGCGGCCGCAAGGTGATCCTCAAACTCAAAAAGGCCATTCCCAGGCATCAGTTCGAGGTCCCCCTCCAGGTCGCCATCGGCGGCAAGATCATTGCCCGGGAAACCGTCAAGGCCTTCCGCAAGGACGTGACCGCCAAGCTCTACGGCGGCGACGTCACGAGAAAGATGAAAGTGCTCAAGCGGCAGAAGGAAGGCAAGCGGCGCATGAAGAGCATCGGGTCGGTTCAGATCCCGCAGAAAGCATTCATGAGCATCCTCGACACCAGCGATTGAGCCGCACGAGCCGCTCCTCACGTCCATCGCCGTGGACCGGCAACGAAGGGAGAGTCTATTGCCGGCCGGACGAAGACCTCTTCCAGGGCGATGGGGCTTTGGCACCGCCCTTCTTGTTGCGGAACTCCCGTATTCTTCCCTTGTTGGGCTTGTGCTTGGGGCGAAACGCCGGCTTGGGCGGCTGTCCGCCAGCCATGATGAACAGCGCCTTGCCGCAGGCGTCGCGCGTGACGCGATCGGCGTGTTTGAGCCCCGCGGTCAGGACATCCGACGCCATCTTCCGCATCCGGCCCTTCATGCTCCGCAATCCGTAAGCGGCCGCCTTCTTGGCGGTGCGAGGGAAGTCCCCGAACAAAATTTCCTTGAGGATGTCCAGGCCGTCTTCCTGCATCCAGGACAGATTGAAGGCGGCCAGACGGGCGGTGGAGACATTGTCGGAGAACACCCTGTCCCGGAGTTTGTTGAGCAACTCAATCGCGGCCTCGTCCTTCTCCCGTCCGGAAGGTGTCCTTTTCTCGAGCTTCATAGAGCCCTCCATGTCAAGCATCCATGCTTCGTGACCCTGCCTCCTCCCTGAGCGGATAGAGGCCCGCGCTCTGTGCTGCCGCTCTCGGTCCCCAGAGGTCCCGGCGTCTCCGATTCTGGAGCCCGCCAGACGAAAATCGAGGTCCGCAGACCGGTTTGGACCTCCAATCTAACGCGACCATTGGCTCTCATGCAAGAGGCAACTCACAAAAATCCGTGAAAGACCTGCATTCCGTAGGCAAGCAAGCGACGATTACAGGACGCCGTGCCGGGCGGCAATCTCCTTCGTCAAATCCTATGACAGCGGAAGTATCGTATACTTTGAAGGGAGGAAGCTGGGAGGTCAACGTCATGTGGACATTGCTGGTCAGTGCAACCATTCCGATGCCGGCGGGCGACGTGACGCTGGAGATTCTCCCGCCGGATGTCAACGCCGTGCTGCCGTTAGCGATTCTGTGCATTGCGTCGGTTCTGTGCACCGCCGTGTGGTTCCTCGCGGTCTCCACCTGCGTCATCGGGCGTCATGACACTATGGTATGATGACTCCCGCATCGCCCCGGCTATCCTGTGGCCAAACGTCTTTCTACAGCAAGCAGCCCCTGCACGAGCCGCCTCGTTTCTCCCGCACCATCTTGAGGAGAGGCCGCCGAACCGGTAGAATGGATGCTCGTATCTGACAAGAAACTCTCTGAGGAAAGTCTCCGGGGGCCTTATGCCAAGACGATCCAGCCATTCGATGCCATACGATGACACTTTCACTCGCATCGCGCTGGGAGTCTATGCGCCAGTTCGCAGCCAGAGATTGCCTGCGGCCCTGGCCCTGCTGGTCGTCCTGGCGGCTGCCACGGGGGCCCGCGCCGCCGATGCGCCCCAATGGGGTCAGCAGTACAGCCGCAACATGGTCTCGCCGGAAACCGGGCTGCCCGACCGTTTCGATCCGGCCACGGGCCAGAACATCAAATGGGTGGTCCCCCTGGGCAGCCAGACCTACGCCACGCCGACCGTCGCGGCCGGCAAGGTGCTGATCGGCACCAACAACGACAACCCTCGCGATGAAGACCACAAAGGCGATCGCGGCATTCTGCTGTGCCTGAACGAATCCGACGGGGCCCTGGCCTGGCAGCTCATTGCGCCGAAGCTCTCCGACGACATCTACAAGGACTGGCCCAAGGCCGGAATGTGTTCGCCCCCCACCGTCGAGGGCGACCGCGTATACATGGTGACCAATCGCAACGAGGTGGTCTGCCTCGACCTGCACGGCCTGGCCAACGGCAACGATGGTCCCTATCGCGACGAGGTCCGCCGCATGGTCCCGGCCGACAAGGAGCCTGTCCCCCTGAAGAGCACAGATGCGGATATCCTCTGGCTCTACGACATCCCCGCCGAGATTGGCTTGTTTCCGCACGACTCGGTCCATTGCTCGATCCTCATTCTCGGCCAGTTCCTCTACATCAACAGCAACAGCGGACTGAACGGCACGCACAAAGAGGTCCGCATGCCCGAGGCGCCCAGCCTGATCGTGCTCGACAAAACGACCGGGCGGCTCATCGCGAAGGACGATGAGAACATCGGCCCGAACATCATCCACTCGACGTGGTCGTCGCCGGCGGTCGGCCAGATCGACGGCCAGACGCGGGTGTTCTTCTGCGGCGGAGACGGCGTCTGCTATGCCTTCGAGCCTGTCCAATCAGTCCCCCCCGATGGCGCCGTCCACAAGCTCAAACGGCTCTGGCGATTCGATTGCGACCCGACGGCGCCCAAAGAGAACGTCCAGCAGTACAACGGCAACCGGCAGGTCAGCCCGAGCAACATCAAGAGCATGCCCGTCTTCCATGACAACCGCCTGTATGTCACCGTCGGAGGCGACATCTGGTGGGGCAAGCCGCTCGCCTGGCTCCAGTGCATCGACGCAACCCGGACGGGCAACACCACCGCCGACGGTCCGATCTGGGCCTTCCCGATGCAGACCCATTGCTGCTCGACCCCCTCGATCTGGAACGGTCTGGCCTTCGTCGCCGACTGCGAAGGCAACGTGCATTGCGTCGATATCGAGACGGGGAAGCCGCACTGGACGCACAAGTGCGATGGGGAGATCTGGGCCTCGACGCTGGTGGCCGACGGGAAAGTCTATATCGGAACGCGGCGCCGCGACTTCTGGGTCCTGGCAGCCGACAAGGAGAAGAAAGTCCTCAGCTCCGTCAAGCTCGACAGTCCCATGACCGGCAGTCCGGTCGCTGCCAACGGCGTCCTTTATGTGGCCACGATGAAGAGCCTCTGCGCGGTGCAGCAGAGTGCGAAATGATTCGATCCGGCCGTCATTGGGCCGGAACGAGCCAGGTGACGAATCCGCCGCCGTCCTGGGTCTGCACGTCGAGCTTCTGGCCCTTGGTCACGTTCGCGCGTTCGACGCTCATCTCGGCCGGCTTGCCCGCGACGTCGCGCACCAGCACCGCGTCATACGCTCCATCGGCAAGGAACGACAGGTCCAGCGCGTGCGTTTGGGCCTTGCCGCCGTTGATGATCGCGACGAACCAGGATGCGCCGCTGCGGCGGGCAAAGGCCGCGACCTCACCGATCTCGCTGCCGGGCAGAACGATCGTCTGGTCCCACGTTGAAGGCATCGCCTTGATGACCTCCAGCACGTTGCTGTCGAGATAGAACTTCCAGTGATCGGCCCAGTGCATCAGCGGCGACGTGAACACTACCGCCGAGGCAAGCTGGAGGGCCGCGGTGGTTCCCTTGAGCTTGTCCGGATTGAACGTGCAGGGCGTGAAATCTCCGTGTCCGGCCAGGTAACGCGTGAACGGCAGCGTTGCGTAATGCGTCGCCGGCAGTTCGGACCACTTGTTGTACTCCAGGCCGCGAATGCCTTCCCGCGTCATCTCGTTCGGGAACGTCCTCGATTCGCCCGTCGGCTTGTTGGCGCCGTGGTAGTTGACCATGAGCTTGTTTCGGGCCGCGGTCGCCAGAGTGTACGTGTAGAAATCAATCCGCGAGCGGGACTCGGAGTCCATGAAGTCGATCTTCACGCCGACCGCTCCCGCCTGGGCGCAGCGCCGCAGGAAATCCTCCCGGTCGCCCACCGTTTCCAGTCCCCCCCAGTGCTTCCAGACGTTGATCCCGACGCCCTTGCCCTTGGCGTAGTCGCACAGCTCCTTGAGGCAGGCCCACATGTCCTTGGTGGGCAGTTGCCAGGACTTCTCCCAACCGGCATCGACGAGGTAGTACTCGAAACCCATCTCGGCCGCCTTGTCCACCCACTCCTTCTGGTAGCGGAACTCCACACTGCTGTCGGACCACCAGTTCCACAGCGAGCGTCCCGGCTTGATCCACGCGCAGGCCAGGCCACCGGGGAAGAGGTTGGCGCCCGGCGCCGGACACAGATTGGCGACGATGTCGCTGTTGACCAGTGCGCTCAAATCGGGTCCGGTCATCGTCACCCGCCAGGGCGTGCGGATCTCGCCGGTTTCCTGCCACTTGGCGTCGTCCTCGAAGACGCCCTTGAGCCGGCTCGGACGGGCCGCGCGAACCGTCAATCCGCTGAAGGCGAGCAGCCCGGCCTCCGTGATCGCGCCGTAGGTCCCATCGGCGTACTGGATCGTGATGGGAAACCCGATCTGCTCATCGACCTTGATCCTCGTGGCCAATGACTTGGCGTAGAAACCCTCGTAGTTGGCGACGTTCGTCTGGTACCAGACTTGGCAGTCCCTCGGCAGGTTCCAGGTGCTGGCCTCGCCGGAGATGGTCCGCTGCCCTACCCCAGGGACAACGTAGCGATAAGCAAGACCATCATCGAAGACGCGCATCTCGATCACGTGAGACGTCTTCGACTCGGCGTGTGTCACGTCGATCTCGGCGACGTGGCAGCGATTCACCGCCTCGCTATGGACGCCGCGCCAGGGATAGCGCTCGTCGATCGTAGTCCGTCGGCACTCGCCCAGGGCCGCGCCCTGCCCGAGGTCAACGCCGTCCACCGTGATCCCGAGCGTCGATGGGTTCAGAATGACCGTATCGGACCCTTTGACCCGCTGCACCCAATAGCACAGCCGGCCCTCGTCGTTGACGAGAACCTCGACCCGGATCGCACCGTCCGGCGATGCGATCGTCACCGGCTCGGCGTCGCCGGCCGTCGGGACGGACAAGCATATCGAGAGAACAGCACACACCAGGCTGCAACATGCCTTCATCGGTCTTTCCTTTCTGGATGGCGGTGATTCGAGATGTCTCCTCCATCGGCTCCAGAGTGCCACATCTTGAGCACCGGTGCAACCCTTTCTGTGTGCCAAACCGCGTTTGCGCCTTCCCACAAGCCTGTAACAGGGTATGATATGGGAACTTCGGCTCTGTTGCGTCCGAATCGAACGAGTACATCACCAAGGGAGGACACGCAAATGAAGCGATATCGGTCAATTCTCGCCTTTGTAAGTCTGTTGGCTTTTGGCGGGGCCATGGGTGGCTCGCGTGCCGCCGCCGACTGGAGGGCCGAGGCCAACGCCCGCATCGGGCAAATCCGCCGGCAGGACGTGCGCGTGGAGGTCCTCGACAGCCAGGGAAAGCCGGTCCAGGACGCACAGATTGCCGTCCGGCAGATCCGCCAGGCCTTTCCGTTCGGGGCCGCCATCGGCCGTGCTTTCCTGAACAACGCCAGGTTCCAGGAGTTCTTCAAGGACCACTTCAACTGCGCGGTCTTCGAGAACGAGACAAAGTGGTACGCAAACGAGCGGGCCCAGGGCCAGGAACGCTATGCCGACGCCGATGCGATGTTCGCGTGGTGCCAGGCCAACGGCATCCCGGTGCGCGGCCATTGCGTCTTCTGGGAGCCTGAGAAATGGCAGCCTCGCTGGCTCCAGCCTCTGACCGGTGACGAATTGCGGCAGGCGGTGGAACGACGGCTCGAAAGCGTCGTGCCCCACTTCCGGGGCAAGTTCGTCAGTTGGGACGTCAACAATGAGACGCTGCACGGCGATTTTTTCAAGGCCCGCCTGGGCGAAGCGATCTGGCCTTGGATGTTCCGGCGCGCGCACGAGCTGGACCCCGATGTGAAGCTCTTCGTCAACGAGTTCAACATCCTCTCGGTCGACAAGGATTTCACTGAGGTGCAGACGGACGAGTACGTCGCGCACACGCGATGGCTGATCGACCAGGGCGCCCCCATTCACGGCGTGGGCATCCAGGGCCACATCTGGTCCGAAGACATCCTCTCCAAGCCCGAAGTCCTCAAGGAGCGGCTCGACAAGGTCGCCACCCTGAACCTGCCGATCTGGATCAGTGAGTTCGACGTGGCCGACGACGATGAACGAAGCTGCGCCGACAAGCTCGAACTGGTGTACCGCACCGCCTACAGCCATCCGGCGGTCGAGGGCATCGTGATGTGGGTCGTCTGGGCCGGCAACTCCTGGCGCGGTCCCAACGGAGGTCTCGCGCATCGCGACTGGACCCTGAACGAAGCAGGCAAGCGCTATGAAGCTCTGATGACCGAGTGGTCCACGAAGACTTCGGGCCGCAGCGATGCCGAGGGCCTCTTCGCCTTTCGCGGCTTCCACGGAGACTACGAAATCGCCGTCACGCCGCCGGAAGGCGAGGCGATGAGTCGATCGGTGCAGGTCACGGCAAGTCCGCAGGCCCAGACCGTAACGACCCGTCTGAAGTGATTCCCCGCCGGCGCCGCATCGTGTGGATGGTCAGGCCGTCGAGCGAGTGCGACTCGCTCGGCAGCAACAGGCTCGCGCCGTAGCCGACCACGAAGCACGTCGCGACGCCGATGACGGCGAAGAGATAGCCGTTGACGGCGGTATAGACCGGCAGCATCGCCATGACGCCTGCTCCCGCGAGCGCCCCGAGCAGCGAGCCCCATCCGCCGGCCCGGCGCGTCAGCACGCCCAGCGCGAACAGCCCGCCCAGCACGCCCATGAACAGACCGATCACCTTGATGAACGAGTCGAACAGCGAGCGATTGGCCGGGTCGACGAACAGCAGTCCCAACGCCGTGCCGGCCGCACCGAATCCGAAGGTCAACGTGCGGGCCCAGGCGAGAGCCCCCTGTTCCGTTCGGACGGCACGAAACGGCCGCAAGAAGTCGGTCACGACCGCCGTCGCGGTCGAGTTCATGCTGGTGGAGATCGTCGACTGGGCCGCCGCGAAGATGCCCGCCACGATCAGACCGGCGACGCCGACGGGGACCTCGCGCGCAATGAACAGCGGAAGGATCTGGTCGGTCATGAAGGTCGGGTCCAGCCGCTCGGGGTGGGATTTGTAGAAGACGTACAGAGCCGTGCCCATCCCGAAGAACAGGAACGACGAAGGGATCGTCATCAGCGCTGCGGCCCAGATCGATCCGGCCGCCCGCTTCATATCCGGCGTCGTCATGTATCGCTGGACGACCGCCTGATCGGCGGTGTACGACGAGAGGTGCTGGCCGAAGCCACCGAGAATCACGACCCACAATGCCAGCGAGGCGCTGGTCGGGTCCATGTGCCAGTTGAAGGCGTGCAGCTTGCCGTCTGCGGCCGCCGTGTCGAAAGACCCGGCGATGCCGCCCTCCGAGCCGGCGACCATCAGACCCAGGCAAACCAGCGCGCCGCCAAGCAGCACGAACGTCTGAATCGTGTCGGTCCAGATCACCGCCTCGATCCCGCCGACCGTGCAGTAGACGATGCTCAGCGCGCCCATAATCAGCACGCATTGAGCCGGACTCAGCGACGTCACGCTCGCCAGCGCCAGCGACGCCAGGCTCATCACGATCCCCATGCGGAAGACGTGGAACAGCGTGAACGATCCGCTGGCGAACAGCCGCACCGGCATGTTGAACCGCTTCTGGAGGTATTCGTACGCGCTGGTCGCATCGATCTGCCGGAAGAACGGCAACGCCAGATAGATCGCCACCGGCGCCACCGCCGGGATCATCAGATTGCCGACCAGATAGACTAAGTCCTGGGCGTAGGCCTTGGCGGGAATCGCCATGTACGTGATCGAGCTGAGCATGGTCGCGAAGATCGAGCAGCCCGCCGCCCACCAGATGACCCTCTGTCCACCGCGGAAGTAGTCGTTGGTGTCGCGGTTCCGCCGGACGAAGTAGACGCCCACGCCCACCATCGCCAGCAGGTAGATCGTCAGCACCGTGAAGTTGATCGCACCGAAGGACCGTTTGTGCGCAACCGGTTCGATGGCCCAGACCGCCGGCGCGCGGACGCGAGGCTTGATCTCGCCCGACGCGAGAATCACCTTGCCGTCCCACACGACCGCCGGCGTCGTTACCTGATTGGCTGGCGATGCGCCCGCCTCGATCCAGGTGTCCGTGATCGTGTGATACGCCAGCACCCGTTTGGGAAAGCCGGGATGCTCGAGCTTCAGCTCGTCGGCACGGGCCATGAGCGATCCGTCGTCGCCGCTGAGCACGAAGATGTGTGACTGGCCGATCGCGGCGCCAGCGCCCGCCATCACCGCGTACGGGACGTCCGCGCGCCTGCGCCAGGGCTGGGCGAATCGGCCCGTTCCAGAATAGGCGTTACTGCGCGCATCAAACGCAGCCGCATCGTAGCGTTGCGGGTTGAACTCATAGACGTCGCGAAGGGCGAAAACATCCGGCGTCGGTGCGAATCCCGCAGCGTCCGCAACGCGATCAGGATCATTCACGCAGCGACCGCCGACGACATAGATGCAGTCGTCGAACCCGTTGTGCTGCGCGACCATGAGATAAAAGGCCCTACCCGGTCCGGGCCAGGAAGGCAAGGCTTCCCAGCGGAACGACTCGACCGGACCGCCCCACCGCGACAGGTCGAGCCGCCAGAAGTTGCCCGTTGCCGTATCGAGCGTCGAACCTCTCTGGCCGCCCGCCAGGTAGATCACGTCGCCGATCCGCGCAGCCGCCCCACAAGCGCAAGGCTCCGGCAACGGCGCAAGCGGCTCCTGACTCACCCACCGCACGAGCGGGTCACATCTCAGCAGGAAGCAACGGTCGAAGACTGCCTGCCCGTCCGTTCCCCCCAGGCACGCGACGCCATATGGAGTGCTGACACAGGCGGCGTAGGCAATCGGACGATCCAGCTTGAAGCCGGCGAGCCATTCGTAGCCGCCGGCTCCGCTGGCGACCAGAACCCAGGCTTCATCCCGCCAGAGCTTCTCGCTCTCCCAGACCGGCTCGGGGAAGTAGGCGCCGCCCGCGACGATCAAGGCATCGTTGTGCACACCTACCAGCGGCCCGCCCAATCCCGGCGTATCGGGCATTGCAGGCAACGCCTCCCATCGCAGCACCTCGCCGGCGGACGCAGAGGCGCCGGATAACAGAGCCAGCAAAGCCCACAGAACGAGGCAGCGATTGGCGCTCACGGACGGTTCTCCCCTACTCGTTGGAGATGGCGTTTCCTCCGGCGGGCCGGGACCAGTCGAAGAACCCGAGTGCATCGAGGTCGCGCCGCAATTGCTCCACCTGTGCGCTGTCGACGCGAGGCAAAGGCAAGCGGCACGGCCCGCAGTCGAGGCCCAGCATGGCCAGTATCTGTTTCATCGCAGGATGGAAGGGACAGCGGTTGATCGCGCGGACCATCTGAATCGAGAGCGACTGAAGCCGCCGCGCCTCGACCAGATCGCCCCGCTCGAACGCCTCCATCAGTCGCCGGTACAATGGCGCCGCGATGTTGTACGTGCTGCCGATCGCGCCCCGCGCGCCGGCCGCCAGGGCGCTGAGCAGCATCTCGTCGCAGCCCCACACGCAGTCGAACCGCCCTCTGTCCAACTCCAGGCACGCCTGGAACTCGAAGACCGTCGGCGCCGTGTGCTTCATGCCGACCAGGTTGGGGATCCGCGCCGCCGCCACCGGCAGGAAGCTCACCATGTCCAGCGCCACACCCGTCAAAGCGGGAATGTGGTAGTAGTAGAACGGCAGGTCGGGCGCCGCCGAGGCAACCTGCGCCATGCAATCGGCGAGCACCTCGATCGAGCTGACCTTGAAGTAGGACGGCGCCGTCGCCGAGATCGCATCGGCGCCGATCCACCGGGCGTGGCCGGCCAGTTGGGCCGCCTCCGCCAGCGAGTTGTGACCCACCTGCACGATGGTCTCGAGCCGTCCCTTGGCGACCTGCACGTATGCCTCGGCCACCGCCCGCCGCTCGTCGCCCGAAAGCGACATCCCTTCGCCCGTGCTGCCGCAGATGTAGATGCCTGTCACGCCCGCTCGCTCCAGGAAATCCACCATCGCCGGCACAAGATCGAGATGCAGCGATCCATCTTCATGCAGCGGCGTATACGTCGCCGCAATCAATCCCGTCAACCGATACTCCATATCGAACACTCCCACGGCCGTCACCACCCGCCCAGGCTCCGACGCAACCTCACCTGCCTGCGTCAGCATACCCCGTGCCGGCGGGGCAGACAAGTCTTGAGATCAGATGGCCCTGTGTAGGGCGAGCGTCCCCGCTCGCCTCATCTGAGGTCGTGCGAGAACCTGCTCCGAATCTGCTCAAGGGACGTGCGAGCCAGGTGATCTTTGAGATTGCCCGTGTCGCCCTTCGATGGTATAATGACCCTGAAGCAGATGGGCGAACTCGGTGGATACGAAGCGCAACACCTCCAAAGGAGGTTGGGAGGTTTCATGGACCTGGGGATCTTCTTCACGATGTTCTTTCTTCAGGCAATCCCTCTGTGGATATTCCTCGTCCCGTGGCTGCTCTCCGTCGGGCTGGCCGTCCGTTTCCGGAAGCGGGCCACCGTCAGGAACGTCTGCATCACCCTTTGCATCCCGATCATGCTGTTGGCGATTCCTCCTTGTGCCGTGCAAGCTCGTCTGCGCAGCGGCGGACGCGCTGCCCTGGAGCGCCGGTTCGGAGCCTTCATCGACCCGGACTGCGTCGTCAAATACCGATTCGTCATCGCTGGCCTTGGAGACACGTGTGAGTTCTGGAAGCTCAAGGGGGTCGATGCGAGGTCGTGTCAGCAGATCATTGACGAATACAACCTCGAGCCGTTATCGCCGGATCCGACATACCTCCCAGGCAGCACCAATGGGGCGCCGTGGTGGTGGCCAAACTCTGCCAACGGCTATACCGTCTCAGAAGGAGACGATGGGGCAATGGGCAGCATTGAGATCTGGATCGCAGACGACCATTCAACGGTCTATCTCCACCGGTTCATCGAGTGACTTGCATCCCAAACAAGGAAGGCACGGCCGTTGTGGCCGTGCCTTTGGTACAGAAGACCAGAATGAGTATCAGACTTCGTCGCGGATGGCGAAGGGCTCTCGATAGGAACTCTTGATGAACGGGTTGGCCTTTTCGGCGCCGGCGCCAACGAATCTCTCCTGCCTGCGGTCGTAGGTCAGTTGCGGCCCGAGCACGAACCGCTCCTTGGACAGATCGACCTCATTACCGTCGAGCTGTTCGAGCACATCCTTGAGCGTGTTCAGCGCGTCTTCGTGCGACTTCATCGCTTCTCGCACTTCGTCTACGGAGGCCGCAGCGCCCGCCCGCCAGGCGACGTTGGCCTGATGGCAGATGGCGGTGCCGTAGTGACCGACCTCGATGTCGGCCGCCAGGTCTTCGCGTTTGCGGCTGCGCAGGCACTCGATGAAATTCTCGGCGTGATTGGCGCCCGCGTCACCCTTGTACTGGTACACGCGGTTGCCGTCGTTGTCGTGGAACCAGCCGCCGCCCCGTGAGATGCGGACGGAGCCGGCCTCGCACCGGATGTAGTTGCCGCCGCGAGCGCCCAGATAGACTGCGCCGCTGTTGCCGCCCTTGCGCTTCGGGTCGGGCAGGTTGCGGACGTCGACCACCAGAGGCAGCCCGTCATAGTCCATCAGGGCGAAGTGCACGTTGGGCGTCTGGCCGTTGTCGTCCCAGGCGAAGCGGTTGCCCGCCGCGACCACCTTCGTCGGCACGCTGTCCCAGCCCAGGATGTGACGCACGTCGTCGAGGTAGTGAATGCCCCAGTTGGCCATCTCGCCGTCGCCCCAGTTCCACTGCCAGTGCCAGTCGTAGTGGAAGCTCTTGCGCATCACCGGCGTCATCGGCGCGGGACCCGCCCACAGGTTGTAGTCGACGCTGGCGGGCACCGGCTGCGGCTCGGTCACTTTGCCGATGCTCTGTCGCGAATGGAGCACGGAGCAGTGAACCCACTGGACCCTGCCGTACTTGCCCGACTGAACGTCGCGTGCGGCCTCCTGCACCGCCGGACACGACCGGTGCTGCGTGCCCGCCGCGACGATGCGATTGTACTTGCGGGCCGCTTCCACCATCTTGCGTCCTTCCCAGATCGCATGGCTGACCGGCTTCTCCACGTACACGTCCTTGCCCGCCTGGCAGGCCCAGATGGTCATCAGCGAATGCCAGTGGTTGGGCGCCGCGATCACGATTGCGTCGACGTCCTTGCGGTCCAGGACGTCGCGGATGTCACGGTATCCCTTGATGGTCGAAGCATCGGCCTCGTATTTCTTCTTGAACTCCTCGACTCGCTTGTCGAGAATCTCCTGGTCCGGCTCGCACAGCGCCACCACGCGGACACCCTCGATATTGTGGAAGTCATGAACATGGGCATTGCCCCGGCTGTTGATGCCGGCGACCGCCAGGCGAATCTGGTCGTTGGCGCCCCGGGCGCTGGCCAAAAACGGGGCCGAGCCGGACAGGGCCAGATACGAACCGGCCGTGGCGGCCACACTGCGTTGGAGGAATTTGCGGCGACTGATCTGCTTCATCTTCTTTTCCTTTCGCTCAAATCAAGGCACGACCGTCAAGTTTGTGCCGAATGGACCCTGCCGACTTGCCTATGCACCAGACACCCAGTACAGACGCCCATCTTATCACGCCTATTCCCGGATTTGAACCATTTTGTCGATGCGACTACCCGTTCCGGCCGTCCGTGGCGTTCAGCAATTCGATGGTCTGACGAATTCGCTCGGGCGTCCAGTCGGCCGGACGCTCACCTTGCAGGTTGGCCTCCATCTGCTCGACAGTGGGCGTGGGGGTGCGGACGCCGTCGGTCGGGACGTCCACCTTCGCGACCCAACAGATCGCGTTGAGCATGAGCTTGCGGAAATCGTTTTGGGCGTAGACCCAATGGGTGTGCCCGCCGGTGCAGCCGAAGCCCCGACCACCGTCGGGACGCTCGCAGGCCCAGGCGACGTGTTCCGGCAGGCCGAGCCGGCTGCGGACGGTCGGATTCCCGCTGTGCGGGCCATCCGGCCCCTTGCGCGTGCTGTCGGGCGGAACCGCCGTGAGGATCGGCGTCACGCCGTCCATCGCTTCGCGAAAACGCATGTGGTAGTACCACTCGTCCTCTACCGCGAAGGGCCGCACGCCGCGCGTGATCGGATGGATGGGCAAGGTCTTGAACTCGGCCCGCCAGAAGGGGTTCACCGACCAGTGCTGTTCGTAGTACCCGCCGATCCAGTCGAGCAGGTACTTGCCGAAGGGATCGCCGCAGTCGAGCGCGTAGTGAATGAAGACAATCCCGATGCCCCGGCGCGCAATGGCGTTGAGTCTCTTCCAGTTGGCCTCGGCGCCGATCAGATTGTTCCCGTCGCAGGCAACGACAATCGCGGCGGCGTCTTCCAACACACGAACGTCCCTGGGCCATCCGTTCTCGATCACGACCGCCTCGATAGCCGGCATGTTCTCGTTCAGGATGCGTGCCAGGAGCTTGCAGTCAGCGGTGTAGGCGTGTCCGCTCCAGCCATGACTCTGCGGGCCGGGCAGAAAGACCACCTTCTTCTGTCCCGCATCGCTCGCCAGGGCATACGAACCGAATGCACTCCAGAGCAGCAAAACGCCAGCGATCAACATACCCCGCATCGAATCATCCTCCAGAACGCAGCAGTCAATTCATCTAAAACGATACTTCGATGGCGAAGCCGCGCTCGCATGACCTCGTCGTCGGAAGCTCGATCCGCAATGCCTGATCCGTCTGCTCCCAGCGAATCGGCTCGCCACTGCCGAGCAGCCGCACCTTCTTCACATCCGATGGGGCATGGCCTGCCCTGCTGCCCAGCGATTGGATGGCGAGCTGGCCGTCCGCCGGCCAGACCAGGCCGCAGGCGAATACGCGGGCGTCCTTCCGCGTGAACCAGAAATCCTGGGCGGAGAAGTCAGCTCGGAAGCCTTCCTTCTCTCGCGCCGTCGTGCTCTCCATCGCCAATTCGGTCGGTCCTTCGTGCGTCACGGCCCAGCGTTTGGTGCCATAGATCGCCTCACCGTTGACCTTCATCCATTCGCCGATCTTCGTCAGTTGATCGACGCTCTCCTGCGGAATCGTGCCGTCGGCTTTCGGCCCGACGTTCAGAAGGTAGTTGCCTCCCTTGCTGGCGATCTCCAAAATCCAGTACAACAATTCCTCGGTGGACTTCCAATCGACGTCGTAGCTCTTGAAACCCCAGGTGTTGTTCAGCGTGCCGGGCGTCTCCCAATACAGGTTTTCCCCTTCCCCCTTTCCGGGAATCTTGTTGTCGCCGGGGACCCAGAAATCGCCGAAGTTGTTGCCCACGCGGCTGTTGATGAGACACTCGGGCTGAGCATCGTATGCCAGTCTGTAGAATTCGAAACTCATCTTCTCCGGCATGTGCCTGGGCACGTCGTACCAGATTTCCTGCATGCCCGGAAATCGCTGGAGCAATTCGCGCATCTGCGGCTTGGCCTTGGCCTCGATGTATTCCTCGAACGACACCGGCGACGGGTCCCACATGTTGGCCGGCCAGGACGCCCATTGGCCTGTATCCTCGGGGTGCTTCTTTCGGTACTCGGCGACGCCTGCGTCTCCCCCATCCATCCAGTCGGTGGCGTGCGAGTAATAGATGGCAAACCGTATGCCGTGACGTTGGCAAGCCCGGTACAGTTCCATCATGGGGTCGCGCCCGAACGGCGTGCTGTCCACGATGTCGTAGTCGGTAACCCTGGAATCGTACATCGCGAAGCCGTCGTGGTGTTTGGGCATCGCCACGATGTAGCGCATGCCCGCGGCCTTGGCGAGCTGGACCCATACGTCGGCATCGAATTTCACCGGGTTGAATTGCGCGCACATCTGCTTGTACTCGGCGCGGGGGATCTGCGCATGATAGAAGATCCACTCGCCCAGGCCCCCGATCTTCTGGCCCTTCCAGATCCCGGCAGGGCGCGCGTACGCGCCCCAATGCACAAACATGCCGAATTTGGCGTCGTTGAATCGCTCCAGCGCCGCCTGCTTGCTCGCGTGCATCTTCCGCCACTGGTCCGCGTACTCACCTGTCTGAGAGTAGCACACCCGCGAGAGCAGCATCACTGCCAGTGACACCCAGACCGTCGGTCGCATATTCGAG
The DNA here is from genome assembly GCA_040772485.1 of Sedimentisphaerales bacterium. Lineage (GTDB taxonomy): Bacteria > Planctomycetota > Phycisphaerae > Sedimentisphaerales > Anaerobacaceae > Anaerobaca. The sequence goes on from JAXGYC010000007.1 coordinate 507,711, forward strand.
ACTCCTGCATCAGAGAACTGAGCTCATCGATCCGTCCACCTTTACGGCTTGGGGACGACGGCGAGGCTGGATCGGAACTCGTACGCTCCGGCCGCCAGCTCGATTGCGGCGCAGCCGTTGTCGGTGCGCAGGTGTTTGAGGCCCTTGGTCTTCGCCAGTTCGCTGCCGCCCTCGGTGATCGTCTTGTCGTCGGCGGTCGGCAGGTACAGCGTCGCCGTCGTGTTGGGCGGAACGGTGACATTCAGCGTCAGCACGCGGTCGTCGTCGATCCGCCAGCGACTCTCGATGCGGCCGTAGAGACTGTCGTGATGCGCTTTGACCCATTTCATCGACGGATCGTCGATGAGGCCCGGCTTGAGCATGAAATGCTGAAAGCCCGGACGGTCCGGATCGCTCTTGATGCCCGCCAGACCTTCGATGAACCACGTCCCGACGTACAGGTACGAACTGTGGCACAGCGAGTTGTCCATCCTCCATGATTCGGTGATCGCGGTGGCGCCGTTGCGGCGCATCAGGCCCCAGCTCGGGTACGTGTCCTTGTTGACCATCGGGAAGATCAGGTCCTGGCGGTCGGCGTCGAGCAGCGTCTTGAACAGGAACGCCCCGCCGGTGATGCCCGCGTGGATGTGCCCCTTGCGCACGACCAGAATCTCCTTCTCAAGCCGGTCCCAGATCGCTTGTCGCAGCTCTTTCGGAGGCAGGTCCACCAGCAGCGCGATCGCCAGGTAGCCCTGGAAGCCGTTGACGTAGCTGTTCAGTTCGGGCTTGAAGAACTTCGCGTGCACCGCGCGGCGCACCTGGTCGGCCCGCGCGCGGTACTTCGCGCCGGTGTCCTTCTCGCCGATCACGTCGGCGATCTTGGCAGCCGTCTGCAAATTGAAGATCCAGTAGCAGTTGTTGAAGAACAGCGTCTCGATCGTGTCACCGTTGACACCCTCGGCGCCGGGCCAGAGCCAGTCGCCCAGGAAGTCCCACTCGCCGCCCCATCGCACCAGCATGTCGTCCTTGGCCTTGGTTTCGAGGAAAGCCAGCCAGCGCTCGATCGTCGGGAAATTCACCTGGCAGATGCGCGTGTCGCCGTAGCGTTCGTAGATCTCCCAGGGCAATGTCACGCAGTAACCGCTCCAGCCGGGCCCGCCCCCGCCCCAGTAGGTCGGCGCCGTGTAAGGCAGATTGCCGCTCTCGACGGTGTCCTTCGTCGCGGCCTTGGCGCCGCCGGTGCCCCAGGCACTCTCGCCGCCCTGCACGTCACGCCAGTCCTGGGCCCATTTCGTGTAGAACGCCCCGAGGCCGAAGTGGTTCAGCCCGCACTCGGTCGTCGCGTGGGCGTCGCCGCCGTAGCCCATCCGCTCGCGATGGGCGCAGTCGACGACATAGCCGCCCAGGCTCAGGTCCTCGAACGTCAGCAGCGTCGCATCGTGAACCCAGTTCAGCAGTTCGTTCGAGCACTCAAAGCTCGACGCCCGCGCGTAGTCCGTGCGCACGAGGTGCGCGCGAATGTCATCGAGCTTGGGCTTGTACTTGAGCCCTTCGATCGTCACCCACTGGCCGGTGAAGTAATTGAAGCGATTTCGGAACGTGCCTTTGCCCGACGGTCCGATGACATACCTGCTGCGCAGGCGGTGCGTCATGTCCGCCTTGGACTGCTCGGAGAATTTCATTTCGATGGTGTCGCCGGGCTCGCCTCGCAGGTCCATCTCAAACAGGCCGGTCATGTTCACGCCGAGGTCCACGCGGTACGCGCCCGGTTTGGTCTCAGTGATCGCCACGGGCCGGATCTGGCGGATGCGGCGGTTCGGCTCGACCATCTCGGCCGACAGCTTCAGCGAGGGCGAGTAGACGGACGCCGGCCTCCAGCCTGAATCGTCGAAGTCCGCGCTGCACCAGTCCGTCACTTCTTTGCGGCCGTCGTACAGCTCGCCGCCGAAGTGCATGAAGTCCCACACGCCCAACAGCGTGTTCGGGCTGGCGTGCGTCCGCCAAGTGGCGTCGGTGGCAATTCGCATCGTGTTGCCGCCGGGCAGCTCGATCTCGGCCTGCGCCAGGACAATCGGCGTCTGCGGCTTGTCGGGCGTCTTGTACTGCGGGAAGATCGACCACGAAACGCCCAGCCACAGCCCGATCACGTTCTGGCCCTCTTTGAGGTAGTCGGCGATCTCGTACGTGACATAGCGGGCCCGCTTGCGGTAGTTCACCGCGCTTGGCGCCAGCACGGTGTCATCAACCTTGCGGCCGTTGACGTACAACTCATGGTAGCCGACGGAGGCGACGTAGGCCGTTGCCCGCTCGGGCCGGGCGCTCAGCACAAAGCTCTTGCGCAGCCACGGATCGGGCACGTCGTTGTCGGGCGGCGGCCAGCCCTGTTTGCGCTCGAAGGTCTTGTCGGCGCCGATCCACTGCGCGTGCCAGTCGCCCTGCGCCAGCAATCCCATCGTCCATCGGGCCGGCTCGCTCCACGACGAGACGGCGCCGCTTTCGTCCTTGACGCGAACCTTCCAGAAACACGCCATGCCCGAGGCCAGAGGCTTTCCACCGTACACCACGTGAGCCGATTGATCGGAGGCAATCATGCCGCTGTCCCACAGATCGCCTCTGTCCTGGTCGAGCAGGGCCTTCGTCGAGGCCACCAGCACGCGATAGCCGCTCTGCCGCTGGCCGCGTGCCTTCGCATCCGTGGCTGTCAGTTGCCAGCTCAATCGCGGCTGTGTCACGTCGATGCCCAATGGGTCGTGCAGATACTCGCACCGCAGCGCCGCCGGCGTCACGGAGCATGCACGCTGGCCCGCAAGAACACCGGCGGGCGGCAGTAGAACAATGAGAACGAGAAAGAATGCCACGTGTGTCGATGTCTTCATGTCGGCCTCCTGAGCGATCCCGGTTCGGCGAATCCACAGCGGACGGACGCTATCCATTTGCACTATCCGCGTTCCGATTATACGGCGACCGACAGTGTCCCACCACGGAAAAGTACCGTCCGCGCCGCCGGCAGGAGTCACTGCCCGCCGGCGGGCGCCTCACCGGCATTCGGTCCGTCGTCGCCTTCGGCATGGCGATCCACATGCCAGACCGCCGCCACCAGCGCCACCGCCACCCACACGCCGCTGAGGATGACCAGCCCGGCCGCAACGATCACCAGCATCAACAGACCGACCATCATCGGTTGGCCCTCCGAAGAAGACCTTGGGCGAAGTGGCCCACGGCATAGGCCGCCAGCGAACAGACCAACGCCGGAAGGATCGACCCCACCTCGGTCTTGACGAAGGTCTCCAGTTGAAGCAGGATGGCCACCACCGTGCCCACCGTCATGGACAGAATCCCCGCCAGAGGACGCGGACGGCGGATCCACAGACCGAGGAACAGGGCCGGCAGAATCGCGGGCGCCCAGATGTTGTAGCAGACCAGCAGCCCCTTGATCACGCTCGGAACGAACAGGGCCATCCCGGCCGCAATCGTCGCAATCATCACGGTGGAGTATCGTCCCGCGAGCAGCGCCGCGCTGTCCTGGCGGACGGTGAACCGCCGAAGGATGTCCTGTGTGAACACCACCGCTCCGGCGTTCAGCAGAGAATCGAGGCTGGATAGAACGACGGACACCAGCGACACCAGCAACAAAGCGTACGCCGCATGAGGCATCGTCGCTTTGACCAAGGTCAATAGCACGTAGTCCTCGCCCGTATCGGCGGGGATCACCGTCCGCGCGACGACGCCGAGGGAGATCATCACCGCAAACCACAGCGCGCTGAAGACGCCGGCAAAAACGAAACCGTTGCGAGAGACCACTGTGGTCCTGGACGCCAGCGCGAGGTTCGCGTACGGCGGGATCAGCGTCTCGCCCAGGAGAAAAGCGGTGACGAAACCGACGATCTCCAACGGCGGCGTCGCCTGCAGACCATGCGAGGTCGCGTCCATCGCCTGCTGCCAGAACGCTGCGGCGCCGCCCTGAAAATGGAACAGCAGTTCGTAGAGCAGCACGCCCGGCAGCAGCAGCGCGAACAGCGCGAAGTGATATGCGTCGGTGATCACGCTCGCCCGCAGGCCCCCGAAGGCGGTATACGAGGCCGTCAAGATGGCCACGACCGCCACGGAGAACCGCGGCGGCAGACCGAAAACATCGTTCAGGACCACGGCCCCGGCGCTGATCATCACCGCCGAGAACAGCGTGCACAGAAGCACGGAGATGAGCCCGGCGAGAATCTGACATCGCGGTCCGTATTTCTGTCCGATCGCGTCGCCCAGGGTGTAGCAGTCCTTCAGTTCCCGCAGTTTCGGGGCGATCAGCAGACCGACCAGGACGTTCTGGAGAGAGTACGCCAGTCCGATCAACAGAAAGAAGAAGCCGCTGCGATATCCCCGGCCGACAAACCCGATGGAGAACGCCGGACCCACGTACGTCGCGCACAGGCTGCCGAAGATCAGGGCCAGGGGAAGCGCACGCCGGGCGATGGAGAACTCCGCATACTCCCGTGCGGTCCGGGCGCGCGCGGCCACGACAATCAGCCCGACCACGTAGCCCGCCACCAGCGCCACCGAGACCACCGTATGCACCGTTTCGTTCCCTACCGTACTGTGCCACCTCCCGCCCGGCGTGAGGGAGCGGGTCTGTCCACGCAGGTTCAGCCTCTATTCACGCCCGTCCTGAAACGCCTCTTCCTCCAACTCGCTGATCACGGCATCCAGGTCGGATTCCGTGCGAATCCACCCGACCTCCGGATCGACCAGAAAGGATTGATACCACTGAATCAGGTTCTTGGCGAAATCGGCATCCTTGCAGTAGATGCCGAACGAAATCTCTCCGGCGTGCGAACCCGCTTTGTGCGGGATCTGCGGAAAGGCCAGCAGCACCGCCTCGCGGCTCAGCAGAAATTCGATGTCGGAGACCTTGCTGCTGTAGATGCGCAGCCGGCCCGATTCGATGGCGTCGGGATACTTGCGAAACAGATGCCGGGCGGCGTTGGAGAACCCGGGAACGCTGAGGTTCATCGCGCGATGCACCCGGACATCGGGATATTCTTCGATGATCGTGTAGAGCTGACTGAGATAGTCGTCCATGGGCTGCCGCTCGCCCTCGAACAGCATGCAGGTCCACAGCTCGCCCTGCCCGGTCGCGTCCAACTGGTCCTCGCACATCCTCTTGGCGGCGTTGTAGGTCTCGCGCCGGCTGCCGAGCACCTTGAGCTGCCGCTGCATGAGCACCTCCGCCCACACCGGCATGTCCTTGGGCAGCGCATCGGGCGGACAAACGCCCAGACGCGTCATCAGGCGGAGGAACTGCTTGTGATCCGAGCCGTAGAACCGCCGGCCCACCACGCTGCCGACGTTGCCGTTGCATTCCATCCCGTACCGCTTGTGGTAGCCGAACGACAGGCGGTGCACCGTGTACCCCCGCTCCGTCAGCTTCTTCTCGAGATCCGCGATCAGGGCGACCGCCTGTTTCTCCGGCGCCTTGTCCACCGACAGGTGGACGTTGGGGCACAGCACGATGGGCCGTTCGCCCAGCATGCCCACCAGGGCGCCGAACTCCTCGGCGGCCTGCTCCACCTCCTCCCGGCCGTCGTACCGCTCGATGCAGACGAACATCACCAGCACGTTCTCGAACTCCGCCCGCGGCTGCGGAGGCGAGATCGTCGCCGGATCGATGCGGTTGCTGGGCCGTTTGTCCTCGAAATAGCACGAGGAACACTGATAGCTGTCGATGATCATAGCGTTACTTTTGATCCCCTGGCGACTCGGCTACAGGTTCGCATGGTTGCGGCTGCGCGCCGGGCTGCCGCTGGGACTCCGCGTTGACGCGCCGGCCTTCTTCTGCCGCGAGACAATGGCCGCGTCAACGCGCGAGATAAAAAGCCCCACGTCCGGCGTCATCACCTTGTCCCCGAAGCCGGCGCTGTTCATCAGACGCACCATCTCCGTCGCCTCCCAGAAATCGTCCGACTCCCGGATGGCCTTCGCCTCCTCGCGCGTCAGCGATTTCAGAAACCCGGGCAGACACCCGTCCCGCAGCGCCATCCCATAGTCGGCCAGCAATTCCTGGATCTCTCGATTCACATTTGCCATCGGTTGTCCACTTTCCACAGAAGACCTCAGTCCTCTTCGTCGGAATACTCTTTCATCATGCGCCGCAATTTCAAGATCGTCCGGAACTCCAGCATCTTGACGGCCCCCACCGTCGTCTTGAGCTGGATGGCGATCGCCCGGTTCGACATTCCCTGCATCCACATCTCGATGGCCTTGCGCTCGCGGGCCTTCAGCTTGCCCAGCATGCGATGCAACAGTTGCCGCAGCTCGGCCTGCTCGGTGATCTCGTGCAGGCCCATCTCCGGCGCCACCAGGTTCTCCAGGTCCGCCTGGGACAACGCCAGGTTCCGATTCATCCGCCGATACACCTCGCGGAGCCGCTTGCGCATGTAGTACAGATACACGGTGCGCAGCAGATGCGCGTCGTTGGCGATGTCACGCAAGTGATCCGGGTTTTCCCAAATGTCGGCATACACATCTTCGAGCACATCCTCACATTCCACCTCGTTGCCGAGGTAGCGATACAAATGGCGGATGAAGACGTTGAACGTCGCCCGAACAAACGGTTCCATCGCCCGGCGACGCGACTCGGCATCCGGGCTCGTCAATCCCTTCAAGGCGTTACGCAGCCGCTTATCCATATCCGGTTGTGTCGTTCTCCACTTCGCGATTTTGGCGGCCCCGGCGTCTCCAACAAAGCCCGGGGCGCGGGGCACCATACCCCGCAAACCCGTATTGTATCGTGGATATTTGAGAAACTCAACCGGCAAACGGCCGCGTTGCCCCCCTGTTTCGGTTCCCTGGGTACGACCGCATCGGGCGGTCCATCCTCTTGTCCAACCGACCGCCGGAATCCTTCGGCGCCGCCTCGGACGGCGTCGGACCGGAGATCGGCACTTCACTGAAATGGGACTGAAGCCATGTCCCGGCCAGGATCGCCACGTCGGCGAAATCCACCCGGCAGTCTCCGTTCACGTCCCCGGCCGGCGGCGATGCGCAACCAGCCACATCCGGACCGTCCAGCAGGGCCGCATAGATGTTCCACGGCCCCCGACGGTTGTCCTGCCAGAGGACCGTGCTGCCGCTGATGACCGGATGGATCTGGTCGCCGGGATCGTCCGTGATTCGGAACGTCCGCCGAGTGACCAGGTTGTGGCCGTAGATGTCCCATTGCCCGTTGCGGTTGTCCTGCCACACGACCAGGTGTCCTTCGACGTCCGGATGACGCTGGTCGCCTTCGACGGAGGCGATCGCAAGCTCGGTCACCTGATTCTGGTCGGAAATCCGCGCGCCGAAGATGTCCCAGTCCCCGTAGAAGTCGTCCTCCCAGACGACCGTGTCGGCGTGAACGACCGCATTCTGCTGGTCGCCTTCGAGCAGGACCACCGCGAATTCCGCCGGTCGATCGCGCATCAGGATGTCCGCCGCCACGATGTCGTTGTCGCCGAAATAGCTGTCTTCCCACACCACCGTGGTGCGCCAGATGGATGGCCTCTGCTGGTCGCCTTCGAAGGCGGCGACGACGAATTCGCTCGGCCGCTCCGGGTCTGTCACGTCAGCGCCGAAGATGTTGTAGTCGCCGCCGCTGGTGTCCTGCCAGACGACCGTGTTGCCGTAGATGGCGGGCCTCTGCTCATCGTTGGCGGGGATGTCGGAAACGATGTAGCCGATCGGCTCGTCGAAGCGGCTCAGGTCCGCCATGCGGATGTCCCAGTCGGACGAGTCGCCCCAGACGATCAGGTCCTGCCAGACGACCCGGTGTCCGTAGACGGCCGGGTGCATCTGATCGTTCGCGTCGCCAATCACAGTGACCAGCGGGTTCTCGATATCGTTGAAATCGACAACGTAGACATCGTAGTCGCCAAACTGCGAGACGAACTCGTGCCATACCGCCACGGTGCCGTGCAGATCGGGGTACTCCTGATCGTCCGGTCCCGGAAGGATGGGCCACTCGGCCCACGGTCCGGCCTGGACCGCCGGTCCGAGCACCAGCAACAGGAGCCACAGCGTTCTACCTCGGCAACGGAACATCGTCTTCTTCCTTGGCCGGGCTCTCCGGACGACCCGCATTCACGGGAACCATCTGACCGTAGTGGGTGTTCGGATCGAGGTTCGGCGTCGTCTTCTCGACCGGCGCCTGCTGGTTCGCATCTTCCGACGCCGAGCTTTTCATCCGCTCGAGCACGTTGCTCTTGGACGACGCCGCCGGCGCCGCAGCGTCCGTTGTCACGGCGCCAGCGCCTGAAACACCCTGCGATCCAGCAGCGCCACCCGTCGTCCCGGCGGCCTCCTGCTTGTTCAGCACGTTCAGCAGCGCCTTCGCCGCCTGCGCGTTGCGGATATCCTGGCCCGCCTGCTCCAGCGGTCCGCGCGCATACTCCATCTCGCCCACGCCCAGCAGGTGATAGCCCAGCAGAAGCTGGAGGTCCGCATCGAATCCATAGGCATCGACCTTGTCCAGCAGCTTCTCGAGCTGACCGAACAGAACCTCATCCTGCGAATAGAGGCCGCGAGGATAGAACACGCCCTCCTGCTCGGGCGAGGCGTTCTTCAGCGCCGCCCGCAGGGCCTCGGCCGCCTCGGAGTATTGGCCGTTGGCGAACAGCGCCTGGGCATAGGCGAACGGCAGGATCATGTCGTTCGGCGCCATGGACATGGCGGAGGCGAAGGCCTGCGCCGCCTCGGCATAGTTGCCGGCTTCGAAGCGGGTCACGCCCTCTTCGAATCGCGTATCGGCCTGTGTCGGGGCGCCCGGCTCTTTGGCCTGCTGCTCCCGGACTCTCTGCTGAACCCTCGCATAGGTCTCGGCATCAATCCCATACGGCAGGCCGCCCGAACTGGTCTGCGTCGTCTGGGTCGGGTAACCGCCGTCGCCGGTGTAGTAGTTGTAGGTGTAGTAATTGTACGTGTCGCCCTCGACCTCGCGCGGGATCGGGTAATAACCCATCCACACGTAGGGATGGTAGCCATACCAGTAGTACCGCACGTAGTCGTAATCCCAGGGCCACCAGCCGCCGAGGCTGATGAACACGTACTTGCGATGATAGTACGGATAGACCCAATGGTATCCGTGATAGGGACCCCAGTCATAGTAGATCGGATAGTGGTATCGCGGCCAGATGATCCGATGGCACAGACGGTCGTAGTGATCGCGATAGACGTGCACGTGTCGCGGCTCATGACGAACGAGGTCCGGACGGTCGCGGTAGACCACCTGTGGCCGGACCGTGTGCTCGCGATGAATGCCGCCGAGGTCGCGCTGGACGACGCGGTCGGGCCGATGGCCGATGGACCGCTGCAAGCGCGGCTCCAGACTGGTCCGCTCCCGCAGTTCCGGGCCGGCGGTCCGAACACGTTCGTCGCGATCAACGGTGCTCTCGGTGCGAAGCCGTGCCGAGTCGGCCTTGCGGACACTGATGCGGTCGCGCGTGGCGTCCCGAATGCGGTCGATTCCCTCGCTGCTCGACGGCGAGCGCGACGTGATCGTCCGGCTGCGGTCCGCCGTAGCGTTGCGACTCATGTCACGACCGGACTCGAGCGCGCCGGAGCGGCTCGTCGACACAGAGTCTCCCGTTCGCGGCGTCGGATTCGGCCGCTGACGCTCCAAGCGCCCGACAATCTCGTCCCGCTGCTGCCGCGCATTCCGGCCGATGTCACTGGAACGGCTGCTCGATCGAGTCACATCTCTCGTCGGTGTCGAGCCGGTCGAAGGACTCTGAGGAGTCGGAGCTATCGTTCTCGTCTGCGGCGTCGGGGCCGGGCGATTGAAGACCGTTCGATCCCGCAGCCGCGAGTTGCTCGCTTCGGGCGATGGAGAGGCCTGCGTCAACGGCGTCATCGGCGTCGCCGACGGCGTGGCGACCTGGTCCATATCTCGCCTGCCGATGCGGCTGCCGATGCTGTTGGTCCGGCCCGGGCTCAACGTCCCTGACGGACTGGACACCGAGGGCGTTCGCACGATCGTCGAGCTGCCGGGATTGGGAGTGGCCGGCACGCTCGGCGAGATGCTCTCCGTCGAGGGTGTCAGCCGCCGGAAGGTGGTCGGCGTCCGCACATTGGAACGGATCGACGGGCTTGGTGCAACCGACCCCGACGAATTCGGCTGGCTCTGCCTGCTGATCGTGGGTTGTCTCTGGATGACCGACTCGCTTCGAGACGGAGTGGTGAACGACCGGCTCGGTGCCGAAGGCGCTGACGGTGCGGGCCGGCTGATGCTCGGCGACGGACTTCGCGTCGGCGTTCGGGTGACGGTGGAGTTGCTGCGCGTGCCCAACGAGCTGTTGCGGTTGATCTGCATCCTGGGCTGCGAGCCAACACTGATGCGCGGACTGACCGACCGGCTCGGAGCCATCGAGGGCATGGATCGCTGTGGCATCGACCGCGGGGCCGACTGGATCGACCGGCTGGGCGCGGGGCGCGATATCGACGGAGCCGACCGGCTCGGCGACGACCGGCTGGCCTGGCCCCCGCCGCTGCGCGAGCCCCGCTCGCTCCGCTGGGCCTCGGCCGACGGGGCAAGCAACAAGGCCGCCCCCACGGCGATGGCCCCCGCTATCATCAAAGAATCGAATTTTTTCTTCGTCGAAAACATCGTTGATCTCCTTTCCCCGGCGGCGGTTCTTCTTCTCCGGCAACCCGGGACTCCCCTTCCCGCATCACCGCCGGCACCCTACACGCCTTGTGAGATCACTGTGGCCGCCAGCCCAAGATACACCGGACAAGCCATAAAGCCAATTGAAAAAAGAGCTTAAGAGCCGCGACGCCGGAACCGAGCCAATCCCATCCATGACCCCGTACTCCTGTCGAGACCCTCTTTTTCTACCCGCAAAAGGCCCCAAAGTTGCCCCCGGTCACATAAAAAAAGCCCGTGTGCAGATTTTCCCCGTTTGGCCATACGGGCGCAGCGCTGCCGTCGGCACGGATCTGAGCCGGACCAGAGAGGCTATTGGGGGGATTTGCTGGCTTGGGTGGTGCCGCCGTAGGCGCCCATGTTGATGCGCGAGCCGTTGGGCGCCGGCTCGTCGCCGACGGGGTCGTCCGGATCGCCCGCGTCGATGCAGGGACTCGTGCTATCGTCGCGGACCCAAGTCTGCTCGTCGGGGTCCCAGCGGCCGGACTGCGACTGGAGGTGGAAATCGGCGCCGGCCGCGTCCGCAAAGAGCGGATCGGCGTCGATGTTGCCGTCGCCCCACGCGACCGTCGACTGGCCGCCCGATACGGACACTGCCGCCCGCCCGCCTTCGATGTCGCTGTAGGACACGGTCACGTGCGAACTGCGATCCGCGATCTCCGTGTTCGAGCTGTCGGCCAGCGTGATCGGCTGCGGACAGTCCCAGATGATGCAGTTGACGAGCGTCGCGGTTCCGCCGCCGGGCGGCAGATTGTACGGCGGCCCCCACCGCCCGAGGTCGAACAGCCGCACGCCCCGCCCGCAGCCGACGATCGTGTTGTTCACCAGCAAGGCCTCGCACGAATTCTCCACCGCGACGCCGGCCGCACTGCAATCGTAGATCACGTTGTTCATCAGCACGGGAGAGCACCGGCCCCGCAAGACTACGCCGTGGTCGTCGCTGCCCGCGATGACGTTGCCGACCAGCACCGCCGAGCAATTCGTCGGGTTGATCATGTCGTCGTGAGCCGGGTTCAGGAACACGTTGTTGCGCACCAGCGGCGGCGGCTCGCTCTCGCCCCACAAATCGACGTCGTCGTTGTCGCCCCGCTTGCCCGTGAAGAAGCAGTCTTCGACGAGCACGTACGAATACCGCGTGTGGATGCTCTGCCCGATGGCGAGGAACTGGCAGCCGGTGATGTGCGCGCTGCCGGGGCCCGGATGATTCGGGTCGTCCGAGGTGATCGCGATCGCGTCGCCCTCGGCGCCGCCGCTCGCGTCGGGCAGATTGCGAAAGACGCAGTCGTTGACATCGATGTGACAGGCCAGCGCCACGATCGCCTCGTGATAGTTGCGCGGCCCTTCCATGTAGTAGTCCTGGTGCTCGCCCTCGCTGTCGGCATACTCGAAGATGCAGTGGTCGAGCCGGCTATCGTTGGCATCGACGAACCGGATCTGCTTCCACGCGGTGCCCGCGCCATGCTGCGTCACGAGAATCGGCTGCGCTTCGGTCCCCCGGGCCAGAAGCTGCCCGTAGACCACCAGCGAGACGCCGGATCGCATCAGCAGGGCCGTCCCCGGTTCGATCGTCAGCACGACGTCCGTCGGCACGGTGACGGTCTCGTCCACCACATAGGCGCCCGACAGAGTCGCATCGGACGCCAGCTTGCCCGCGATCCGGTTGTCGGGTGGAAGGTAAATGATCCTGGCCGAACCCGAATCGACCTCGTTGCCGGCGGCGTCGAGCGCGACGGCCGTCACCTCTCGCAAGCCCGCAGGCAGCCAGAGCCCGCACGTCCACGTCCCGTCGGCCGGGTCGAAGTCGATTTCGAAGCCGTCGATTGTCACCACAGCGGCCTCCGCCGCATCGGTCCGCCCGCTCAACGTCACGATCTGCTCCGTGACGATCCACGCGTCGCCGGCCCGAAGCGTCTCGGACGGCATTCGCAGCACCGGCAGCAGGGAGAAGTCGCTGCTGCCGGCCGAGGCGTTGTGTCCCTCGATGGCCAGGACGTTGACGCCCTCGACGAGCAGATCGGCCGCCGGACCCAGCGTAATCGTCTCAGGCGTTCCGGCCTCGTGCGATGACGCGGTCGTCTCGAACGTCGCAGGTCCCTCGGGCACATTGCGCCGCGCCACCTCCCGCCCGTTCAGGTAGGCGATGAAGCCATCGTCGTAGTCGATCTCCAGTTCCAGCGCGCCGTCGCCGACAGGCGCTGCAACAGAGAACGTCGTGCGGATGTGCAGCGTCACGTAGCGACCCTGCATGTCGGCCAGGACCGTGGCGTCGTCGTTGTCGCCATAGCCGAAGCCCGCCGGACCGGCCGGCCAGGCCGAATCGTCGAAGTCCGATTGAGTCCACGCCTCCGCCGGCTCGCTCGCCGCCTCCGCACCAGCCAGGTAGTGCCATGTCCGGCCGGCCTCGACGAGCGTCACCGTCTCCGACCCAAGCTGAATCGTCATCGCACCAGCCCGACCCGCCATCGCCAGAATGCAGAGCAGCCCCAAGCGCATCCCAAACCGCGTCATGAGAGTTCCTCCAAAACCCTTGCCCGCCGCCCACCCCGGGCCGACTCCTCCATTATACCCAATCCCGCCGCTGGTGCGTATCTCGTATCTCGTGAGGAACCGCAGAACGCTATGGCACGCCAATTCCGCTGTTCGTAGTGGCGTCGTAAGACGCTATCTCCCTGTCGGCTCGCCCCCCAAACCCTGCGCCCTCACGGGCACACTGCAAACGCCGCAGTTGCAGGTTGCGCTGCAATCTCCGCCAACGGTCTGCCCCCGAAACCATATCCCAGCCCACCATCCCCGAGCCGGCGTTTGAGACTGCCACGAGCCGCATCCACGCTGCCACCCATTTACGATGCCGCCACAAGCGACGGCTCCAAAGCTGAGTCGTGTTTAACGAATACCCCGGAAATCATTCGCAATCCCACGCGGGGTGCACTATCCTGTTGTTTGAAAGGCCATGCGATGCCGTCGCGCATGGCTATAGGGGGACTGTCGGCTTCATGAGACCGAATGGGAAATCCCAATCATGATCAAGTATAAGCACGTTCTCGCGTTGAACCCGTACTTCGCCCATACCACGGCGATCATGGGTCTGTTTCCGCCCACCGGCCTGGAGTACATCGTCGCCAGCATGAAAGACCTGGTCGGCAGAGTGACCCAGCTCGACCTTCGCTATGAGAAGGCCTACCAGGACCCGGCGGCGCTCGGCGCGTTCATCCGCCGGGACGTCGATCTCGTGTGCGTCAGCATCCGCTGGCACACGCAGTTCGAGAGAATCTGCGACTTCGTCGCCCAACTGCCCGATGAGGTCCCGATCGTCGTCGGGGGCTACGAGGCAACTCTGGAGGTCGAGCAGTTGTTTGAGCGATGCCCGAACATCGATATGGTCGTGCGCGGCGAGGGCGAGGAGATTGTCAAGCAGATCGTGACCGGCGTGCCATACGAGGAGATTCGCGGGCTTTCTTTCCGACGCAACGGCCGGATCGTCCACAACGAGAACCAAGTCCTGCCCGACCTGGCGCATATCGCCTATCCGGACCGGTCTTTGCGCCGGCATGATTACTACTGGCTGCAAGGGGGCTGTCGGCTCAGCCGGCAGACGTTCGACACGGTGCTCACCACGCGGGGCTGTCCCTTCAAGTGCAAGTTCTGTACCTTCAGTCTCAACCCGCTCGGGCAAAAGCGGGAGTACACGGAGCGGCCGATCGAATCGGTGATCGAGGAACTCAAGGGCATCACCGCCGATATTGTGCTCTTCAGCGACGACAACATGTTCACAAACCTTCAGCGCAGCGAGCGGCTTTGCGATCTGATCATCGAAAGCGGCATCAAGAAGATGTTCGTCGTTCAGGCCCGCGTCGACATCGCCAAACACCCCAGGATACTCGACAAAGCGCAGCAGGCCGGCTTCAAGATCTTCCTGATGGGGATCGAGTCGCCGCACGACCGCATCCTGAGCCAACTGCAAAAGGGCATCACGCAGCAGGTGATTCGGGATTCGATGGCGGTCTTGACACAGTACGACTTTCTCCTGCACGGCTACTTCATCTACGGCAATATCGGCGAGACCGAAGAAGAGATGCTCTATATCGCCAGGTTCGCCAGGGAGATCGGGCTGGACACCATCAGCTATCAGAAGCTCCGCATCGAGAAATTCTCGCCCTTGAAGGAGGTGGTCGAGAGCACGCCGGGCTATTATTACGGGCGCATCGGCGGCCACGTCTATTCCGACCGCTACGGTCGCGAAGAGCTCAAACGGATCCGCAGCCGAATCAGCCGCGAGTTCTACACCCCTCGGCAGTTGCTCCGGATCGTCAAGAAGGCCCGGCGGATTGGATTGGCTACCACACGCGACGTGGTCGTACCCCTGCTCAAGCTGCCGGCCCTCCTGGGCAGTGTGGCCATCGGCAAGGCACACAAGAAGAAGCAGCGAACCGCCGCAGGCGTCCAGGTCTCGCCAACGAACCACGCGCCGCCGGCCAAATGAGCGCGGACCGAGTCCGGCGGTAGCAGTAGAGTGGGGCTTGCCCCACCACCTCGCTGCCAGCGTTTGTATGCCCTCACGGGCACACTACGAGCGGCATCTCGTGAGCGAGCGACGAGCTACGAGCAACGAGATACGAGATTCGAGCAAAGCCTGCCCCGAGCGACGAGCGACGAGCGACGAGATGCCACCGACGGCCGTCAAAACGGTGCAGCGGCAACCACTCCGGGCTGCCGCTGCGGTCTGACCGTCTGAAGGATTGTCGTACGACGGCCCGCGGAACGGGCCGTGGGATTCGAGATTACCACCAGTGGTACGGCGCCGTGTTGTCGTTCCCACCGGGTGAGAAGCGATACTGCATCTCGGAGAAATTGCGCCATTCCTGGTGAGCATCGAGGAAGACGATATTGCTGCCTTCCGGCCGGCTGCCACGCCGCAGATGGTTCGTGCGGTCGTAAAGCTGGTGCTGGCTGAACAGGCCACCGACCACCTCGACAAAGTTGCCGTTCTCGGGATCGTTCTGCATGCTCAGCGTCGCATCGGCGATCAGCTCGACCTTGGCGGCGCCCTTATCGTTGAGTGTCTTGGCCCACTTCTTCGGCTCGGTGCCTGCCTCGTAAAGCGGAGGCTTTCCGCGCCCGACTTCGGTGTCCATCATCCAGAAATAGCTGGTCACACGATAGGTGGTCCTGCGGTTCTGAGCCGACTCATCGACGCGCTCCACCGGAGTCCCGTACGGCGGGCTTTGGCCGAACTGCCAAACGATGGACATATCGCCGTTCTTCGACAGGTCCGCGGGACAGTAGAAAATATCCCGACTTCCGCCGGCGCTTTTGATGATGAAGTCGGTCGTGAAGTACGAGATGTCCCAGAGCCACCAGGTACCGTGATTCAGCGGCAGCTTCGCGTCATTCTCGTTGGCGTACATGTGCAGGCCCAAGGCCAGTTGCTTGAGGTTGTTGGCGCAGGTGACCTTGCGGGACTGCTCCCGGGCGCGTTGCAGCGCGGGCATCAGGATGCCCATCAGCAACGCGATGATGGCGATGACCACCAGCAGCTCGATCAGCGTAAAGGCGCCATTCCTTCTGCGCCGCCCACGGTGATTGCCTCTGACAACGTGCATCTGCATTTTGCATCTCCTTCGCGCGCTGGTCCCACCGGACTCGGCAGCCCGCGGCGTGTCAAAAACCCCTCACGTGACAAACAAATCCCAAACTCTCTACGCACCAACCACTTGCGTGTTCGTGCAGACCTCTCGGCGCCGGGCGTTCACCCCCCCCCGGCTTCTACATTGTCGCAAATCCCGGGCCACGGGAGCAATGCACTTTTGCGTTTTTCTTTCGCCATTTTGCGCCCGTCCGCGTTCCGGCTCGGCCGCCCGGCATGGTGGATATGTACGGCGCGCGCAACGTTTGGACGATTTCTGCCCCCCGGCGGCGCATTTGGCCCGGTCGGCCCCAAAAACCCGCAATACGGCAGGCATTCCCAGAGCGGTCCCGTGCGGCGCCCGCGGCCGGGTCCGCCAATCCGAACGTCTGTCGCAGCCTTCGCCAAGCCGCCATCGCCCACAGCAAGTTCAAAGACCGCGACCATCTCCCCAGGCTGCCCGCCGGACACCCCATCCTCTCCCCCCCGCCGACAGAGCCCGCTTCCGAAACGTCGAGACCAGGCAATTCCAACGATCGCGCCGGAATGGACGACAGGCGGCGTGATATGCGGCGCGCCACACGCAATACAGGACTGGAATCAGCAAGGCGTCCCCGCAATTCTCAACCCGCCACCGGCCTACAGCCTACAGGCTACAGTCTACAGGCTACGGTCTGCGGCCTGCCTCCTCGGGGAAGTTGAGCACCGCGAACTCGCCGGCCAGCTCGTACGCCTTGCGGTCGCGGGCCTTGGCCGCCTCGACCTCCTCATCGAACAGGCCCAGGTACATCGGCTTGCCGTCGTGCTGGATCGCGGCCTGCCACTTTTCGCCGCGCGGGAAGACGCCGCGGAACTGCGACTTGCCAGGCTTGCGTCTGTGGCTGTTCTGCGAGTTCTGAAGCTGCGTGCAGATCCGCAGGTTGCACCGCCGGTTGTCCAGACCGTTGCCGTTGATGTGATCGACCACCATCCCCTTGGGCGGCTTCATGATCTGGCGGTGCATCGATATGGCTCGTCCTTTGTGTGTCCGGCAGGCATAGAACGTACCGCAGCGGTCGGTGCGCTGGGCGTACCACTTGTACTTCGCCAGCGCTGGGTAGTCCGCCGCATCGACGATCGCGTGCTTGGCCCGTGTCAGACTGATGTAGCGGATCGCCGGGTCCGACGACTCGCGCGGCGCCGCCCACACCGTCGGCGCCCGCCGCGCCCGAAAGTTGGGGCACACGCTACAGGTGGTCACCTCGCTGATCTCGCCATCGGCCCCCGCCTTGTGAAAGCAGACCAGCAGCCCCGGCCACCGCGTCAGAATCACTCGCAGCCACCGCGTCCGCAGCCGCTCGCCGAACACGCAATTCGCGCAACACCGCTGACGTCTCGCCTTCGCTTCCGCCTCATCTCGCTCGTTCATTCGATCCTCCAGTCTTGTCGCTCGTGACTCGTTGCCACGACGTAGAAGCGTAAATGCGTGGGTGCGTAGATGCGTTTTTCAGTTCCTGAAGTCGCCCTGGTGCCGCTCTTACTCATCTCAGCTTCTACCCATCCACGCTTCTACTGTTTCATCTCGTGCCTCGCCGCCCACCTCCTCTCCGACGCATCTGCCCTGACTCTCATCCCCGCCTCAGGCACGCGCCCGAGGCCACAACCCCATCCTATCCGAATATGGTCAAACGATCAACAAAATACCACAAAAAACTCATCCCCGTAACCCCAGTCTGCAAAAAGATTAACGACAAGACCCAAGAAATCCGTGGGGTGGGGCTTGGCCCACCATTTCCTCTGGGGTTGTTTGGAGACGTGTCCGGACCGAGGGGTTGGCCAGATGTGTTGCAGTCGAGCCCCCTGTTGCGGTATCATTGACAGTGTGGCGTGCAGGATCACCGATTGTGAGGTTAAATGGCAAATCCCGGTTAATTGGTTGTTTTGTTTGAGACAGTGGTGCTTTCGTATGCGGCCAAAGCACGGAAATTGCTCCTTGAACCTTTTTCAGGAGGAGAAGAGTCATGTGTAGTAGAGGACAAGTTCTTTCGGTGTTGTGCTGTCTGGTGGTCGGGATAGTGGTTCCAGTGTGTGCGGATCCGGCGTGGGAGTACATCTATGAGGCAGATACACTGCCTGATGATATCTCACTGGGCGATGACGCGTGGCAGCTTGTGGGGGACAATCAATTCGCGGAAGTCACTGACCAGGGTGAACTTCATATTAATGATGTAGGACAGAATCACTGCTTCTTCCTGTACAACATAGAGGACGCCGCCCTGATGGAAGAAGCGACTATCGAGGCGCGTGTCAAAGTGCTTTCGCAGTCCGGGTCGGCGAGTTTTGAGGTGCTGTTCGGGATGCAAGATGGGAGCAACTCGAAGTGGCTCGATCTGTTCCCTGACCACATTCTGCTGGATAGCAGCACCGTTACTTATGATGTTGATATGACAGAGTATCACATTCTAAGGATGGTGAGAAATGGCGCAGAGATTCGCATCTACGTGGATGATGAAGAGGTGATGCGCGAAGCGCACGTGGGGGCTGGCGAAGGCTGGATTGGCTTCATCTTCGGTGCCGGGTGCACCTCATGCACAAGCGAACAATTCTGGGATTATCTGGCGTTTACGACGGAAGGCGGTTTCTCACCGCAAGAGCTTCCCAGTTATGCCTCTATGCGCCGCCCAGCGGAACTGGCGGGCGATCCCAGTCCAGGCAATGACGCCAATGATGTGCCGCGTGATGTCACCCTAAGTTGGACGCCGGGTGAGTTCGCTGTGACACACGATGTGTACTTGGGCACCTCGTTTGAGGCCGTAGATAGTGCGACGCCGGGCATGCTTGTAAGTCAAGGTCAGGCCGACAGACAATATGCGCCGGAGACCGTCCTTGAATTCGGCCAGACGTACTACTGGCGTGTCGACGAAGTCAACGGTGCGCCGGACAACACGATCTTCAAGGGCGAGGTCTGGAGCTTCACGGTCGAACCGTTCGCCTATCCCATCGCGAACGTCGCCGCGACCAGCAACGGGGCCTCCGATGCGGTGTCCACGCCGCAACGCACGGTGGATGGCTCGGGTATCAACGCCGACGATCAAGCTTCGGTCAAAGCCGCCGACATGTGGCTGGCCTACCCGCCGGCCGAGGGGACCCTCTATATCCAGTACGAGTTCGACTCTCTTTACAGGCTCCACGAGATGCTCGTCTGGAACTACAACGTCCTGTTCGAGCCGATGCTCGGGTTCGGGCTTAAGGATGTCACGGTGGAGTATTCCGATAACGGGACCGACTGGACGGCGCTGGGCGACTTCGAGTTCGCCAGGGCGACGGCGACTGCCACGTATACCGCGAACACGACCGTCAGTTTCGGCGGCGTAGCGGCCAGGTACGTTCGCCTGAACGTCGACAGCGGATGGGGCATGATGGGCCAGTTCGGGCTTAGCGAAGTCCGGTTCCTGTATATTCCGGCGCGGGCCCGCGAGCCGCAGCCGGCCGATGGGGCCACCGACGTGGAAATCGGCACGGCCCTGGCGTGGCGAAGCGGCCGCAACGCTGCCTCGCACGAGGTGCATCTGGGCACGGACCCGGCGGCCCTGACGTTGGCCGGCACGGTCGACAGCCCGACGTTTGCGCCCGAGGGCATCGAGTTCGGGAGCACCTACTACTGGCAGATCGTGGAAGTCAACGAAGCGGATGCGGTGACCGCATGGCCCGGCGATGTCTGGAGCTTCTCGACGCAGGAGTACGTCCTGATCGACGGATTCGAGACGTACGACGACAACCTCGACGCCAAGACGACGATCTTCGACACCTGGCTGGATGGCTGGGTCAACGAGACGGGTTCGACCGTTGGATACGTCGACGCCCCATTCGCCGAGAGGAGCATCGTTTACAGCGGTCGGCAGTCGATGCCGCTGACGTATGACAACTCGGTTTCGCCATTCTACTCCGAGGCCGAGTTCGACCTTGGCGGTACGGACCTGATGACCGGTGGGGCCGTCTCCCTGAGGTTGTTCTTCCACGGTGATGCGGCGAACGTCGCCGAAACGCTGTACGTGGCGATTGAGGATAGCACCGGCAAGGTTGGTGTCGCAGCGCATCCGGACCCGGATGCGGCCCTCGCCGACTCCTGGCAGGAGTGGGTGATTCCGTACAGCGAATTGACGGCCGGCGGTGTGAATCTGAGTCGCGCCGCCATGATCTACATCGGACTCGGCGATCGGAACAACCCGACAGCCGGTGGTACGGGAATCGTATTCATCGACGACGTCGGGTTCGGCACGGCACGGTCTGGTATCTGATGGAACGCCGCTAAACAGCTATTCGCCGAAGTCGGGCGTGTTGAATCTGGCGGCATTCTTGAAGGGTGCCGGGCCGCCGTGGAAGCCCTCGCGAACGTAGCGATGGTACGTCGACCGCGGCGTGTTTGAGTGGGTTGAAGTGAGTGTAATCGATATGGCGTTGGAGGACGAGGTATTGCAGGCCGTGGTCGGCGCAGAATTGGCGTTTTTCCGGCTTGTCGCCCTCCTCGTTGACGGGGGTAGGGTTGGAGGTGCAACTTCCCATTGCTCGGGGAGTCTGTCTGAGCATCGCGCTACACGCCGTACCACTGGCCTGTGACCGGTACCTGCACTTCGCAGGTAGCGCACTTGGCCACTCGTCCGCCGTCGAGTCCTTGCCTCTTGCACTTGCGTTGTTGCTGGGCCGTTCGTGCCACGGTGCAATGATCCCGTGCTGGACTGCTCCGCTACCTGCGAATCGCAGGTAGCGCATGGAGGATGGCACGCCTTGACGTGAGGTGCTGCTGTCCTTTGGGCAAGGCTGCCGATCTCGAGACGCAATGGCAATGGGAGGCGGCACTCCGGCATCTGCGAATCGCAGCTACTGCACCCGGTTGCGTGGCGTGGATGCGGTGCTTCTCTCCGCGCGAGAGCGCCATTGCCTCCACGCAGAATGGGACACGGGTGTATTCCACTACCTGCGAATCGCAGGTAGCGCTGCGTGACCGTGCGATGAGATGGGTGTGCGGTGCACACTCTGCCGACGCTATGCCCTCACGGGCACACTACGAACGGACAGCCGCATTGCCCGGCCGTGTCCACCACCTGCGATTCGCAGGTGCCGCTTTCGGCTCGGGCGGGGAAGAATTCGGTCGTACACGCCGTGCCACTTGCCTTCGACTGTATTACTGTCCCCCGTTCGAGACCTCGTGTGTGCATCTGACCGCTACCTGCGAATCGCAGGTAGCGCGCTCGGGGCTGCGTGCGTAGGATGCGCTGGTACGCCTGGTGGCTGCTATGGGAGAGCGCCACAACGCCCTGGTGGAACCCAGGCTGCCTGGCTACGACCAGTACCTGCGATTCGCAGGTACCGTGGCCGCTGTTTCTCGGCGGAGGTGGTATGGCGGATTCCCAACCAAGCAGGTGGCGTTCGGACGCGCAAAGCTATCTGGCATTGGCGATGGAGTCGAGCTGCCGCTTCAGCGCAAGCCAGTGGGTATTCATCTGGGCGAGCGTCTCGCATCCGGCGGCCGTCAGGTCGTGGTACTTCCTGCGTGGACCCTCGACGGACTTGACCTCCACCGACTTGATGAGGCGTTCCTTCTTCAGCCGGGACAGGATACCGTAGATCCGGCCATGGCCGAGCAGCAGCCCGCAAGACTTGCAGAAGTCACGCTCCATATCGTACGCGTACCGACCGTACCGCTGGATGTCGTTGAGGACCGCCAGTTCGAGCAGGCCCTTGCGCATCTGCCTTGTCCAGTTCCCAAGAAACCGAGCATTCATGAGTCCTCTCCTCCTCCAAGTCTCGTTGATCCGGTACCTGCGATTCGCCGCTACCGGACGCTATACGTGCTTATTGTACCCGGAATGTCCGCCCGATGCGAGCGAGATATGCAGTCAGCAGAAGTGGATTGTGACAGCGTACCTGTAAGGATCGTGTGATGCGCGCCTTCCGTGACGTGCAGATGCCGTCTTCCGGCCAACACTCGGGCCCGTCTCTTGCGCTACCTGCGAATCGCAGGTAGCACACTTCGACAGTCTGTCCGGTTCGTGGTGACGGTCCCAACGATCGTGGGGCTTTCTGAAAGGCCCCAGTTGCTGTCGTTGTCGACCGATTTGGATCACCCGCGAAGATGGCCCAGGACCGCCAGCCACGTGTCATGGAACAGTCACGGCTCCTGTAACACGTAGCTCCGGTCCCCGGTCGAAATCCGCCTGTTTGGCGACCGCTGCCTGCGAATCGCAGGTAGCGCACTTCGACAACCTGTCCCGTTCGCAGTGACCGTTCCAATGATTGCGGGACTTCTCAAAAACGCCCCACCTGTTGTAGCTCTCGAGCGATTTCGGTCGCAGGCAAAGGTGGCCCAAAGCCACCCACCGCTCCCCGTGGGACAGTTGCGGGTCATGCCGCACGCAGCTCCGGCCTCCGCTCGAAATCGGGCTGCCTGGGGGTGACCGGTACCTGCGATTTGCAGGTAGCCCGCCGAGCTTGCTGACACATCAGACAGTTGCAGCCGCGCTGCCTGGTCGCAGCCAGTACCTGCGAATCGCAGATACTACACAGAGAAGTCGACACGCACAGCGAAACAACCGCTGAGACGCGGCGATGCCTGCGATGGCGTTCAAGCACACCATGCTGCAACTGACGAACAGCTCACAACCACTACCTGCGAATCGCAGGTAGCGCAGCGAGGGATTCTGGAAACAACACGATCCAAGACGTTGCTGCCGCAGTCGTATGGGTCCTCACGCTCGTCACGTGCCAGCGCCCCGAGCATGACCGGTACCTGCGATTCGCAGCTACTCGACGGGACCTCGTCGGCCGTGCACAGTGGATGGCGCCGTTGTACCGTGGACATGGGGCGGGTACGAGGCGGGGAGCCATCGGGCAGATCGGAAGCCACGGAGGTGGGTGCTCTGGCGCGGGGCAGCACGGGTGTGGGGAGGCGCTTCAAGACGACGCATTGCAGGTCGTGGTCGGCGCAGAACTGGCGTTTCTCGGGCTTGTCGCCGGCGGTTTCGGTCTCACGACGGGAGTGGATGTGTGGTGTGATCCAGTGGTCAGCAAGTGGGAGCACCGCTGGAGTTGTGTATGGCTGAGCCGATGCGAAAAGATCAGGCGCATGAGATGGTGGATCGGATGTCGGAAGGCTCGACATGCGACGACGTGATCCGTGAAATCTACGTCCGGCAGGTGATCGAGCAGGGTCTGGCCGACAGCGAGGCCGGCCGGACCGCCGATGTCGCCGACGTCCGCCGGAGATACGGACCATTGTGATCGATCGATGACAATTGATGATTGATTACTCCGCTAACGCGTTCCACCAATCTCCATATCGCATCGTCTATTACATCAAGCCCGATCAGATCGATGTGCTGGCCGTGATTCACGCTGCGCAGGATGTCTTCCGCGAACGCTGATTCCAGGCGAGCGGGAGCCTGCCCTGAGCTTGTCGAGGGGACGCTCACCCTTGTATGGTCAAGTCTTCTTGATTCTCACCCGGATGGTGAAGGTGCCGGGGACGGGGCGTTTGGAGGCGACGACGAGGTAACCGCCGCCGCAGCCGGAGTACATCGCGCCGGGGTAGCGGGCTTGGTAGAAGCTCAATAGCTCGATCAAGTCGACGCGCAGGGTCGGGTGGCGGACGGTGCCGGGCAGGATGGCCTCCCAGCAGGCCATGCACTCGTTCATCGAAGCGCCGAGGCGCTCGATGTCACGCGCGACAATGGCGTCGTAACAGTCGCGGCCCGAGCGGCCCAATCGCCCGATCCACGCGGGGTCGAGGTTCTTCGTTTCGAGCGGGTTGTAGCCGTCGGGACGCGGGGCGACCGGCAGGATGTGCAGGATGCGCCCGAGCCAGGCGGCGACGGCAGGGTCGTTGCAGGACTCGATGTGGGCGGGAAACAGGCCCTCGTGACATCGGAAATCGTAGTCGAGGCGGCTGACGCCGGGATAGATCAGGCCGATCATGTCCTGCGAGCCGGAGGGCTCGGCCCGGCCTTCGTTCTCGGCGTCGTATAGCTCGCGGACGAGCTGCTCGGGGTCGCGGTCGGGCAGCGCGCCGCCCCAAAGCTCCAGGGCGATCTGGCGGGTGCTGCCGCAGATGCCGGAGCGGTCCATCCAGCGGAACTGCGGCTCGACCGCGACGACGACCATCGAGCCGGGCGGGTCCGGGTTGAGCCGGGAGGCGAACGGCTGGTCGATCCAGCCGCCGGCCAGGGCCACGCGGTACTGGAGCTTGCCGATGACGTCGGTGATGTCGTGACTTTGCGGCGGTGTCATGCGACGATTGTACGGTGCTCCATTTCGCTGACAAGTGTTCTTATGCACGCGGACGTGGCGGGCGGTCAACTGACGGTGTGCTTGCCGGCCTTGCGGGCGTAGTACTGCTGCTCGATCCAGGCGTAGGTCTTGCGGAGGCCTTCTTCGAGCGGGGTGCTGGGGGCCCAGCCGAGGACCTGCTGGATGAAGGTGTTGTCGCTGTTGCGTCCGCCGACGCCTTTGGGGGCGGTCAGGTCGTATTTGTGTTTGAGTTTGACGCCGCCGATCTTCTCGGCCAGCAGCATGAGATCTTCGATCGAGATCAGATAGTCGGAGCCGAGGTTGATCGGCGTGGCGATCAGCGCGTCGCAGTGCATGATCATGTCGATGCCGAGAACGCAGTCGTCGATGTACATGAAACTGCGCGTCTGCGTGCCGTCGCCCCAGATCACCACTTCGTCCAGCCCCTGGTCCTTGCACTCGATCACCTTGCGGCACAGCGCCGCCGGCGCTTTCTCCCGCCCCCCATCCCAGGTGCCCGGGACCCCATAGGCGTTGTGGAAGCGGGCGATGTGGGTTTCGAGTTGGCGCTCGACCCAATACTCAATGCAAAACATCTCGCTTATCAGCTTTTCCCAGCCGTAACCGCGTTCGGCCATGGCGGGGTAGGCGTCGGACTCCTTCAGGGCGCGGACGTTGGGGTCCTTCTGGAGGTCGGTGTTGTAGGCACAGGCGGACGACGAGAAGAAGTACCGCGTCGCGCCGGCGCGGTACGCGGCCTCGATCATGTGCGTGTTGATCAGCACGCTCCGCAGACACTCGATGCGAAACCGCTCGATGAAGCCCATCCCGCCCATGTCGGCCGCGAGATTGTACACCTCGACCGCGCCCTCGCACGCCCGTCGGCAGTTGTCCGGCTCGCTGAGGTCCAGGCACAGGCACTCGACGCCCGGCGTCCGCTGGTACCACTGCGGCAGCGGCTTCTTGTCGATCGCGCGGATCCGCCGGAATCCCTGTTCGTGGAAATACCGCACCAGCGCCCCGGCGATGAACCCGCCGGCCCCGCCGACCACGATCAGATCGTCCTTGTCCAGCACCGACGCCGCCGTGGGATTCTTCTTGCGTGCCATCTTGTGTCCTTTCCTATAGGCCCTGTCGCCTTGCCGCAAGGGCCTGTACCATATTGACTTCTCAGCCGAATCGCCGTGGATTATAATGCTCGTGCAGCCCGATGGAAATGTCAAATGTTGTCCAGAGCATGACCATTCTTGACTGGTCGCCATGAGCCACGAAATCCGCGATACCGGCAGCGTCCCGACATTCTACTCGAACCAGGTGCTCGAGGCCGAGCGGTTCTACCTTGACGCGGTCGGCGGCGTGCGCCAGCCGCTGGCGGTGGTCTGCGGCGGGCGCGAGCGCTGCGGCCCGGACTACCGCATCGACCGCGCCGACTTCCCCTTCCACTCGATCGAATTCGTCGCCCGCGGCAAGGGCACGCTGACCCTCAAGGGCCGGACCGAGGCCCTCTATCCGGGCCGCGTCTTCTCCTACGGGCCCGGCGTGGCCCACCTGATCGCCGCCGATGGACCCGAGCCGCTCGTGAAGTACTTTGTCGATTTCACCGGCCCGACGGCCGCCAAGGTCTTATGTGACAACGACTTGGCCCCGGGCACCGCCGTCCGGATCGCCTCGCCCGATGCGGTCCTGCGGATCTTCGACGACCTGATCGCCGCCGGCTGCTCCGGCACGCGCCAGGGCCCGGCCATCTGTGCCAAGCTGGTCGAGCTGCTGGTCCTGAAGATCGCCGAAGCCGGCCTCGTCGACGACCCGTACCGCAGCGCCGCCTTCGCCACCTACCAGAGCTGCCGCCAGTACATCCGCGACCACTTCCCGACGCTGCGGACGCTGGAGGAGATCGCCGAGAGCTGTCACGTCGACGAAGCCTACCTCTGCCGGCTCTTCAAACGGTTCGACAGTCAGAGCCCCTATCAGTACCTGACCCAGCTCAAGATGGCCCAGGCCGCCCGATTCCTCCAGCGAAACGACAAGCTCATCAAGCAGGTGGCCTTCGAGCTGGGCTACAGCGACCCGTTCCACTTCTCCCGCGCCTTCAAGAAAGTCTTCGGCCTCTCCCCCGCCGCCTTCCGCAAACTCCGCTGAGCCGCAACGCGGCAGCCCGGAGACCGCAGGCCATATGCGCAGGATGGGCTTTAGCCCATGCGGTCTCTAAGCACTCAACACTCAAAACTCGTCGCGGCTCACGGCCGCTACGTATGACTACGTACGCCCAAAGGTATGTCGCGACATCGGAGGGGGGCAAGCACGACATTGGGGGGCGCCTGGGAATTGGGGTGAGCGCCCATGCTGTCGAGGGTGCTGCGCGAGGCGGCGTGGATGGGGCGGACGGACCGGTGGAGGGGCGGTACCGTGCCTTTGATGTCCCGAAACGCCAGCGATGCAGAGAAACCGGGGAGCGGGCGGCCGTCATTCGTGTCTCCCTTCGGCTTCGCTCAGGGCAGGCTGCGCTGGTATCTCGTATCTCGAAGGGGCGATGGTGAGAACGGAAGGCAGAAGAACGCAGGCCGGAGACAGAAGGCGGCAGGCCGCAGGAACAACAGACTCAAGACTCGGCGGCCGTAGGCCGCCCAATAGTCAATCGTCGATAATCCATAGTCAATTCCCTCGCTCAACACTCAAAACTGGCGTGAGCCACAGGCCGCGACCCCCTGACCGTCCAACGCCTCCTCGACCGGCTCTCCCCTCGGCCGCACGCCCGTCATCGAGCCCAGAAAGGGTGTACCTGACCGCGTTCCGTTCCGCGCAATGAGTAGACTGTCTCGCGACTTCGCCGAAACCATCTGCTACCCCGTGAGAGCGTTGGCTTTCGCCATCGCGGACCGTGCGGCCTGAATGGCGTGCATGGCCGCGTCGTCAAAGAAGCGGGCGCCACAGACCTGACACCTGTAATGGTCCAGACGCTTCACCACTGCGCCGTCTTCGAGGCGGCAGGTTTCCACTACGCGTGCCATCCGCATCTGCCCGCACTCCGGGCAAGGCAGAGACTCAGATATCGGTGCTCCTTTTGGACGAGATGAGGACATAGAAGATATCCACGCCTTCCTTCTTGAGGATTTTACCCTTCGTGTAGATGTCGATGCCGTCGAAGGTCAAGCCCTTGATGACATACAGTCTTTCCGTCCGGTGTGTCTCTGGATTCCGCGAGCGCAGGACCTTAAAGATCGCCGGAGCATTCAGGATGGCCTCGTACACCAGTTCCGGCGTCAGCACGTCCTGAGCCATCTCAATTTCCGCCTTCTCGGTGAAGAGGACCCGCCGCGAAATCACCAAACGCTTTATCGTAACAAGGGCATCCATATGTTCTCCCCCTCTATCGTAGCCTGTTCAACGCTCCAAAACAAAGGAAAAAGCGAACCAGGAGAAGCCTCCAGCCCGGATACTGTAGGCCGCCCAATAGTCAATCGTCAATAATCCATAGTCAATTCCCTCGCTCAACACTCAAAACTGCATTCTGTCTCGCTTGTGGCGGGGGCCGCTGAGGTCAGTAGGGATCAGGCGTGCGGTCGGGGAACGGATCGGGCCAGCGGCCGGTGCGTTCCTTGATGATCTCGGCGTTCTTGCGGTCTTCGTAGCGTTCCACGCGGTGTCTCCTGTCCGTGGTCTCGTAGACCCCTGGCCTGTCGTGGCGAAAGTCGTCCGGAAACAGAAACTGCTTCACGGAGCGGCAGCCCGGCAGCAAGATCACGCCCACCAGCAAGCACACGAGTCTGGTCCGCATGGTCTGACCCCTATCTATTGAATCGTGCCATCGACGGCCGTCCATCGTACCTCCTGGGGATCACATCATCAAGGCCAGACCAACGGAGCGGAGATTGATCCGTACTCCATTTCATCCGGCGGGCCCGAGGGACAACAGAGGACCGAAGAACGCAGGCCGGAAACCGAACGCGGCAGGCCGCAGCAAGAACTGACTCGAAACCAAGCGCTCAACACTCAAAACTCTCGCGGCCACAGGCCGCAGCCCGCTGACCCCACCGAGACGCCAGCCACCATTTCGCCTTGGCGAAAAAGTACCGGACACCGTTTCGTTCCCCTTCCCTGCCCGTCGCCCATTCACCACGATGACGCGAACAAAATCTCCGCAACCGTCCGGCGGAGTACATAGAGTGACGGGTTGAGTGTTCGATTGTGTCTCTGGGGCTCTGTCTACTGCGTCAAGGGATGGTGATTATGGACGAGAGGGTTTCCAGTTTCGGGGGAACAGTTCCTCGATGCGGTTGGCCGGACGGGTGCTGATCCGCGCCAGGACATCTCGCAGGTAGGCGAATGGATCGATCCCAGAGAGCTTGCAACTGGCGACCAGGCTGTAGAGGACCGCCGCCCGATGACCGCCAGAATCTCCTGTAAGCGACGTTCTTACCCAGAACCCTCTGCCGGACGCCCGTCGGTGAGCCCAGAAAAAGCACCTGACCCTGTTCCAGTGTCTGACGTGAAGGTGATTTGTCATCTTTTCTTCTTATATCTCCCCCTGGTGCCGGTCGATAATACTGGGGCGAGTCTGTAAGCCCGGCGGGGTTTGGACTCCAGCGAGACGAGGGTGAGAACAAAACACGCAAGGTGAGGATATTACGCATGTGCACGCTTGGCCCGTGTAGAGCAGAGACCACGGCATAGTGCAATAGGAGTCACAGTTATGGACTTTCTCGTATGCATATGCAATCCCATGGGGCTGGAAACACACGTGCCTGTCGAAGACATCAATGGCGAAGAGGAAGCGGTGTCCCAGGCGAAGGAGATGGCACTCGGAACGAAGGAGGGCACGAAGATCGTGCTGTTCACACGAGAAGGCAACACAATGTGCGCCTGGAAGATGACGAAAGGCGGTCGGTTAAGAACACTCGCTGCGGAAGAGATACAGGGTGTCTGCGCGGTCGGCCCTGGTGCCTTCGAATTTGCCAAACGACAACGGGATAAGCTGAAGAACGGGCGAGGCACAAAACGGGAAAAAACGAGCGTAAAAGATGCCTGACCCTGCTTGTCACTCCCCAGAAGCAAGACGAATTCACAGGAGATTGGAATGAAGACTTACGCAATCCTCATCTCATTCGTCGTGGTCGGACTTGTTCTGTCATTGACAGCGATCGCCTGTCCGGCAGGATCATGGATTGGGGCATGGCTCTTGCAATTGGCTGGCGTCTTGATGATCGGTGGCGGTCTGGGGATAATTGACAAGACGCTGTTGCATCGAGATACTTTCGAGAACACACGCCGACTGTTCATGATACATGAGAGCACGGTCCAACTCGGCCTAAAGGAGATCATAAGGGATGCGAACCAATACTCGTACTCACGTATCGTCCGGGAAAGTCCATCACTCAGCGTGGTTCTGAATGATGGGCGCACATGGGTATCCGCACACATCACAGACATCAAGAGCAGATTCGAGAAGAAGGAGTTCGTTACGGAACTCTTCGTCCCCGATCCAAACGGCTCTTTCGCCCCTATCATTGCCAAGAAGACTGGGTATACAGATGCGGATCAGGTTGCCAAGATTGAGCAGGCCAAGAGCCGTTTGATTGAAGAGTTCGATATCGGCGGACACGTTGGTACTCTCAGGATTTACCACATCCCTCACTTTCCGACGCATAGCGTCTTCCTCGGCTCTGATGAGGCGCTAGTTTCACAGTACGGCGTATCGAGTGGTCGCCGTGCCGTTCCACTTTTCGCCTACTGTCGCCTATCCGATGCCAACTGTTTATACGCGGATGTTCGCGATGACGTTGGGAAGCTGCGTGCCGAATCTCAGTGCGTATATGACAGCGATGACGAAAAGGCCAAGGCAAACAATCACTCAGGGGTGACGTGTTGACCGGGAAGACAAGGTCCGCCATTCTGCAGCGTCCTCGATATCCCCTACGAATTTGCATCGGAGCTATGATACGTCATGTCAGGTAAACGGCAACATTTCATTCCGCGCTTTCTGCAAAGAGGGTTTGCCAGCCACGTGGTGGGAGAACAAGTGTTTACTTGGGTTTATCGCAAAGGAACGGCGGCATTCAGTTCCAACATCATGAACGTTGGCGTGGAGGGCGCATTCTACAGCGAAGACGACGATACGCAGACAGACGATATTATCACGGAGGCAGAAACGACGTTTAGTGCCCTTGTGGCCAAATTGAAGGCGTCGAAGCCTGGGTCAACAGGGGATCCGCAGCTACCGGCTCTTGTTGCACATCTGGAAGTGCGCACACGAAGCCTCAGGCAGTGTTTCGCCGCCTCAGCAGATTACCTCGGCCAGCAAATCTGCGGATTCCTAGCAAATGAGGAAGCCTTTGTCGATTTCGTATTGCGCAAGCTCCAAAGAGAACCGGCAATGCTAAGGGATCTGGTTCACGAAGAGTGTGAGAAAAGGGGACTTCCGCCCGATGCGCAGGAACAGATGATGCCGATAATACGATCACTATTACCAGCATGGTTGGAGCAGATCAAGCCCAGGCTACCTGAGTTCCTGGACGTCTTTCGTTCCCGGTTTACAGAAGGAATGCCGAAGGCACTGAAGTCCGGGCATTTGAGAGCACTGAAGAAGGACATCGCGCCGGAGCGCAAGGTTCAGCATTACACGACTTTGTCCTATGCCCTACTCGATCTACGCGATGATTCGCTGATTCTTGGCGACTCACCTGTTGTCTTCGAGGTCGATGGCGCGCGTCGATACAAGACACTCATAGAGAAGGGTAATATCTTGAAATCGGTGTATCTGCCATTAACTCCCCGAAGACTCCTTCTTGGCACGTGTTCAGCGCCAAATCCAGACGTAGCTGACATATCGAAGGTCGTCGCGCGATGCTCGCTAGAGCATTTCATCTCCCACCGGAGGTGTGAGGCAAATGACCTATTGAAAGGGGAAATCGGGCAAGATGCCTACCTCTTGAGCAAAAAGCAAATCCAGGATATATGGACCGGCATCCTGAGTGAGTAGATTGGTTGGGAAAGGCCACCACATCAGTCGTTGGAATCCGGGGGCAGGCCAGAAATGAGGATTGCGGGGACATCTTACTGATTTCAGTCTTGCATTGCGTGGGGTGTGCGCACCTATCATCACACGTATCGTGTATTCTGCGGCGAGGGTAAGAGTCCTTTGATCTTGATTTTTCGGAAGCAGACGGCGCCGGCGTGGTCCTGGAGCATGAGGTGTCCGGCGGGCCGCTCGCCGCAGTGGTCGCTGACGCCGGTTGGTCCCCTTCGACGGTCAGAGGTCGTCGCCTTCTATGGGCGGGCGGTCCGGCACCTTGTCGAGGATCCCGCGCAGGGCGCCTTTCTTGGCCCGTTTGGCCCGTTCTTTCAACAGTTCTTCCGTCATGATCGCCGAGACCT
The DNA here is from genome assembly GCA_040772485.1 of Sedimentisphaerales bacterium. Lineage (GTDB taxonomy): Bacteria > Planctomycetota > Phycisphaerae > Sedimentisphaerales > Anaerobacaceae > Anaerobaca. Next base: position 539,612 of record JAXGYC010000007.1, read on the forward strand.
TCTCCGCGACCGCCGAGGAAATGAACTGGTTGATCGAGACGCCTTCTCGCCTGGCAATCTCGCGAATATGACGATGGATGGAATCGGGAAGCCGCAAACTCAACGCACTCATCGGATGATCTCCAAAAACTGCCTGGGCGTCCAGACCTTCACGCCCATAGAAGCTGCCTCTTGAAAATGCCTGGTATTGTGCGTCACGATGCCATCGGCCTGCGACGCCACGGCCAGTTCCAACAGATGATCGTCCTTCGGATCGGCCAGGCAGGGCCGCCACAGAAAGTAGATTTTCTGGTGCTCGCCAATCTGGCAGAGGGCATCGAGCAGTCTGTCTATGTCCTCCTGCGACAGCTTCAGACGGCGCTTGTCTCTGCCGAGCACCTCCTCATACTCAAAGAGCAGTGCGGTCGACAGCACGATGCGCACACGGCCCGCCTCGATGGTGCGTAAGATCTGATAAGACGCCCCACGCGCCGAGTACAGCCCGGCAAACAGGACATTCGTATCCAGGATGATACGCCTATCGGCCATCTATAGTAATACTACATACGGTATCGCCGTGAGTCAAGTCCAAAATCCGGGTGGCCGGGAAATGAAAGCACTGCGGTGCATCTTCCGGGCCGCTCGCCGAGGCGGTCGCGGTCTTTGAGTTTGCTCTCGGCGATGGTGTGCGCGGCGGCTCGGGCGAACGCGTAGGCGGAGGACCCACCTTACGTGGGGGCTCAGCAGGTCAGCCCAGATAGGACGCGATTACCCGTTTCCTGCGGGAGTGGAAAGGAGCCGTTTGCAGTGTGCCCGTGAGGGCACACTCGTCCCGGCTAAAGCAACGCCTCACGGCGTCACTACGAACCAGACCCTGACCCCAAGCCCAAACGGGCAATCGCGTCAGATAGGAGTTGACAACGGTGGTGGGGCCGACGCAGTATTGGACGATCGGGTCAGAAGGCCTTCGACATGAAGGGCTGGACTGGAAGGCGATCGCGTCGCCGGTTCGAGAAGGGGAAGAGTTCTATGGAAATAACGAAACGCGAATTCATCGTGAGAACCGGTTTGCTCGGCATGGCGGGTCTGGCCGGGACAGCACGTGCCTCATCGTATGAGCCGACGGGAGCGCAGGGTGCTTCCGTTTATAACGTGCGTGATTTCGGCGCCAAAGGCGACGGCAAGACGCCGGACTCTGAGGCTGTTCAGAAGGCGCTGGACGCGGCCGGCGCGGTCAGCGGGACGGCCTATTTCCCAGCGGGACGATATCTCTGCCACGACCTGAAGGTCCACGCGCATACCACGGTCATGGCAGAGCCTCAGTGGGGCTACCGAGGCGATGCCGGGGCGATGCTGCTGCTGGATTCCGACGACGCGGACTGCCTGCTCAACATCACCGGGGCTCTCGGTGTCCATCTGCGAGGACTCTTCCTGCAGGGGCGACGAGACACACAGAAACCCATTCATGGCGTTTTCCTCAACAACGCGGAGAAATACAGCCCCAAAGAAGATTCTATTGTCATCGACGACTGCAAGATTGCCGGGTTCTCCGGTCACGGCGTGCATCTGCTTCGCATCTGGCTGTTCATCATTCGGCACAGTATCATGCAAGGCAACAAAGGATGCGGCGTTCAGATCACCGGCTGGGACGGTTTCGTAACGGACAACCAGTTCTCAGGAAACGGAAGTCATGGCTTCGGCTGTGAGGGCGTGGGCGCCACCGTCATGTTCACGGCCAACCGCGTCGAATGGAACAAGGGATATGGCCTTTACATCTACGCCGGGGACGCGTGGAACGTGACGGGCAACTGTTTCGACCGGAACTGGGGCGCCGGGATTTGTGCGGCCAGGATGCGCACCACCACCATCACGGGCAATGTCTTCAGACGCTGTGGCAAAGACAGCAACCTGCTGGCCGAAGGAGAACGCTCCTGCCAGGTCCGCCTGGACGAATGCAACGGGCTGACGTTCGTTGCGAACACGTGTGCGGCCGGGCGCGACGACGGCGGCCAGGGGAAGTACACGCCGCAGGTCGGGTTCATTCTGCGAAAACTCAGCCACTCGGTGATTGCCAACAATACGCTCTATCGCGGGTTCATGGATCAGATGGTTGTCGATCTTGGCGAACATGGCGACGGCTACGTGTTCGCCAATAACGTCGGCTGCCCGATGACATGACGTCAAATCCGACGGCGATCGAGGGGACGGGCGGCGGGAGGCGAGGGTTTAGCGTGGTTTTGATCTGGAAGTTTCGGAGGCGGAGGCCGGCGTGGTCCTGGAGGATGAGGCGTCCGGCGGGCAATTCGCCGAAGTTGTCCCGGTTCTTGAGCTTGCCCTGGGCGCCCGTCAGTGGCCTCGACGCCGGAACCTCGCACCCATTTCGGCCCAGCGGAGAAGGTGCTGGCCACCCTTTCGTTGGCCTCCAAATCCTCGATAGAATCAGCCGATCGGGAGCCGGCCCGGAACTTTGCAGGACAGGATGAGCAGCATGTTGCAATCGAGCGCCTATTACGGTATCATTGAGAGTGTGGCGTGCCGGAGCACCAGTTATGAAGGCAGATGGCGAATCCTGGACTAACGGTGTTGTGTGGAGGAGTGCATATCATGACGTCGAATGACAAATCCCGGACGAGGCAATTCACATTCACCCTGACAGCCGTCATCGCCCTGTCGACTGCCGTTGCCCTTGGAGGCGAATGCATCATATTCAGTGAGGAGCTCCCGGACGGCGCTGATTTTGCGTTGCGCGGCGACAGCCAGTTTGTGGTCAGCGACTCGGCCCCCTACCGAGGCGCAAATCACTTGAAACGCGACTTTGCCACCTATGGGAGCTGGGCCTGGATTACAGGCATCATGAATCTGAATCTGGACCTGTCCGGCATCGACTTCGACACCGCTTATCTCGAGTTCTACATCGACGGCGGGACGAGCCCCATCAGCTACCTGGAACTGAGGCTGGCGGGCCCCGAGTGGGATCCGGACTTTCAGACTACCAGCGTCACCGTGGATGACCAGCCCGGCTATCAATTGGTGCAAGTGATGCTCAGGGATTTCACAAGCAATGGAGTCCGTCCGGCGAACCTCGACGAGTTCACGGGAGGAACGGGCACGATCGACCGGATTTCGTGGGGGTTTGAGGCGGCCGGTGATCTGTTGATCGACGAGGTTCGGATTCTCGATGCGGAAGGCGGCGTCATGTCCATTGCCACTCATCCCGTTCCGGCCGATGGAGCAGCCGACGTACCCAGAGATGCGACCCTAAGTTGGAGGCCCGGCCAGTTCGCCAACACGCATGATGTCTATTTCGGGACCTCCTTTGAGGATGTGAATGCGGCCAGTCGGCAAAGTCCCCGGGGGGTCATGGTCAGCCAGGACCAGCAGGGCACAACCTTTGAGTCTGCCGCTCTTCTCGAGTTCGGCGCCACCTGCTACTGGCGCATCGACGAGGTGAACGCGGCGCCGGACTATACGATCTTCAAGGGCGAGGTCTGGAGCTTCACGGTCGAACCGTTCGCCTATCCGATTGCGAACGTCATCGCGACCAGCAATGGCACCTCCGATGCCGTGTCCACGCCGCAACGCACGGTGGATGGCTCGGGCATCAACGCCGACGATCAAGCCTCGGTCAAAGCCGCCGACATGTGGCTGGCCTACCCGCCGGCCGAGGGGACCCTCTATATCCAGTACGAGTTCGACTCTCTTTACAGGCTCCACGAGATGCTCGTCTGGAACTACAACGTCCTGTTCGAGCCGATGCTCGGGTTCGGGCTTAAGGATGTCACGGTGGAGTATTCCGATAACGGGACCGACTGGACGGCGCTGGGCGACGTCGAGTTCGCCAGGGCGACGGCGACCACCACGTATACCGCGAACACGATCGTCAGTTTCGGCGGCGCGGCGGCCCGGTACGTGCGGCTGAACGTCAACAGCGGCTACGGGCTCATAGGGCAGTATGGTCTCAGCGAGGTCCGGTTCATGTATATCCCCGCATACGCCCGCCAGCCGCAGCCGGCCGACGGGGCCACCGACGTGGAAATCGGCACGGCCCTGGCTTGGCGAAGCGGCCGCAACGCTGCCTCGCACGAGGTGCATCTGGGCACGGACCCGGCGGCCCTGACGTTGGCCGGCACGGTCGACAGCCCGACGTTTGCGCCCGAGGGCATCGAGTTCGGGAGCACCTACTACTGGCAGATCGTGGAAGTCAACGAAGCGGATGCGGTGACCGCATGGCCCGGCGACGTCTGGAGCTTCTCGACGCAGGAGTACGTCCTGATCGACGGATTCGAGACGTACGACGACAACCTCGACGCCAAGACGACGATCTTCGACACCTGGCTGGACGGCTGGGTCAACGGCAGCGGCTCAACGGTCGGGTATCTCAACGCCCCGTTTGCCGAGCAGACCATCGTCCACAGCGGCCGGCAGTCGATGCCGCTGGCGTACGACAATTCGGCTTCGCCGTTCTACTCCGAGGCCGAGTTCGACCTTGGCGGTACGGACCTGATGACCGGTGGGGCCGTCTCCCTGAGGTTGTTCTTCCACGGTGATGCGGCGAACGTCGCCGCGACGCTCTACGTGGCGATTGAGGATGGCGCCGGCAACGTCGCTGTCGCAGCGCATCCGGACCCGGATGCGGCCCTCGCCGACTCCTGGCAGGAGTGGGTGATTCCGTACAGCGAATTGACGGCCGGCGGTGTGAATCTGAGTCGCGCCACCACGATCTACATCGGACTCGGCGATCGGAACAGCCCGACAGCCGGCGGTACGGGACTGGTGTTCATCGACGACGTCGGGTTCGGCACGGCACGGTCCGGCATCTGATGGAACGCCGCTGAACAGTCTTCGACCCCGATGGCCGCGTTGCCACGAGGCGTTGCACCGCCAGTTCGCGGTTGATGACAGGTCAGAGTTGCCCGTCGATGGGCTGCCCGAAGCAGAATGCTTGGCTGTCCCGGGGACAGGGGCGACGTTGGCGGTAACCCATGTCGCCTCCCCTCTCCCATGTTCATGGCTCGAAGCGATAAATCCCAGGGGCCTGGGGACAGAGTCCCCAGTAGCTGAAATGCAAAACAGGCTACCGATGAATTCGTGACTGTCACAACCGGCCCTGTTGCACTTCGCATGTTAATGCGCCGACTGGGCACGTTGCGTGAATGCCTATCTCGGTTCTTGCGTCCGGTGGGCGAAGAGAGACTCACCGCAATAGTCTCACCCTTCCATGAATTCGCGTTCTCCGCTATTGACGCTGCGACTTGTCGATGGAATGATACAGGTGGCGTTCTACTCCATCTGCTCGGCAGTTGGATGAGGCGGAAAGACTGAGAGGCGTGCGGACTATGGCCGGCAGGACAACTGACCTACGAGCCATGAAACTGGAGCATATCAAGAGGGAGTACGATCGTGCCCAGTCTTATGTCGAGAGACGTGGTGCTCGTATTGACATCATCAGAGGCTGGAACGTAACCGTAATAGGCGGATACATGGCCTGGACGCTGAAAGCCGGCACCTGGAACTGGATTTCAGTCCTGCTGCTTCTTGGCGTCATCTGTCTTTTCTGGATCATGGAGGCATTTGCAGTCGCTGGTGTGCGGCTCTTCATCGACTACACGCTCAATCAAGCGGACAGACTGTTCTCTGCAAGTAGTGATGATTTCGAAAAGCGATTCGCTGCCTATGAATTCATCAACAGCGTCCAAACCAGCAAGTACAAGGAGTGGTGCAGCAGCGGAGGAAAGGTGGATAGGTTTTCTCAGGGGCTGCTCAATTGTGAAGCAGGCGTGTTCTACTTCGCACCTCTGTGGATTCTATCGGTCATTCAATACTTGGATTGCATGGATATATCGGGTTGGCTTTTCGCGATCTACTGGGTGAGCATGTTTGTCGCTGGTGCCTTTCTGTTTGGCGTGGCGTGTTTTCGCCGGGATTGGCTCTGGCGACAGGTGTGTCGTCTCGGGAAATGGGCCTGTCGACTTGGGAAGAGACGTGTGTGTCCGTCGAAACCAACGTAACGCCCCCGAGAATCGGCTGGATATCGTGCTGATTTCAGCCCTGGATTGCGTACGGCGGCAGGTATCGCTATTCGGTCAATGATGCGAGTAGAAGTAGTAGCCTCTTTGCCGCTCGACATCGTAGGCGAGGGTGTATCCGCCACCATTGCTCCAGCGTTCTTCGTAGAATAGATCGCCTTTAGTTAGAGCCGCGAGACAGCGTTCCATTCTCTGTTCGTCGGCGAGAAACTCATTGGGCTCGGTGATAGGGGGAACTGCTCCTGTCCTTTCCAGCCACGGCAGGCAACGGAACACAGTCTGCGGCTCCCCGGCCAGTTCGTGCAGGGGCTTGCCGGCCTGGCGACACCACGCTTCAAAGGGTTCGCGCTGGATGTCGAACTCTGCGATTCGACAGCCCATAAACTGATCGATGTAGCTGATGTTCCTCGCTTCGGCCGGCAGCCACGACACCGAATCAACACCGACGCCGTAACCTCCGTTGATATGCTGCCACGCCATAGCGAGGAGTATCACGAGAGAAATCAAGACTACAATTGTTCGTCGTTTCATTGAACGCGACATCCAACCTCTGTGTGATAGAGCGATAGCTCACAAGGGCGCACGCCATCTTCCATAACCGCCGCAATGGGATCTTACAGCCGGAGTGCAGACAGGTCAATTGTGAGCCGTGTGGAGAAATCTCGCTGAGAGTGGGCGCCACACGAAGGAGCGGTTCTGGGAGACACACAGGGACAGGTGCCTGTTTTCGGTTGATGGATGACGAATATGACCGATAGGTGTGTGATGCAAGATGGGCCGGGGACTGGCGGCCCGTTGCTGGTCTGGGTGTACAGCAAGGACAGCGGCGGCGACAGGTAGGGGCGAATAATCATTCGCCCCTACGTCTCCAGTGGACGCCCAGTGGTGGTGGAGGCGGCGGATCGTCGACGACTTGGGGGTTACCGCGGACGTATCACCTTTCACGATGTCCGGTACCTGCGATTCGCAGGTAGCGCGTTGCGACCTTCTCACGCCGGATACGGTCGCATGGGAAACACCGGAGACAGACTCACTTGTGGATTCTGCATGGGCTGAAGCCCATCCTACGGGATTGTTTGAATGCAGTAGAGGAAGCGGTTTGAGCGGAGGAAGAGACGCTGATTGCTGATGGCGGGTGAGGCGTTGAAGTCGCTGGGGTCAGATGCGAACTGGTTGTGGGCGAGGATCCGGAATTCCGGCCGGGCGGGCAGCACGAAGGCGCCGCCCTTTCGCGTCACGACGTAGATTCGGCCCTCGGCGGCGACCGCGGAGGCGTAGACCGCAAACCGCTCGACGACGGGCAGCTTCTCGCGGTACCGAAGCTCGCCGGTGGCGGTCTCCACACAGCAGGCCTGCCCGTAGGCATCCACCCAATACATCAGGCCGTCCACAATCACCGGCGACGGCGGGCTGGCAACGTTCTTGCTGGACCAGACGATGTGCGTGTCGGTGACATCGCCCTGGCCGCCGAGGCGCACCGCCAGAGAGCCGTGCTGACGCGGGCCGCCGCCGTGGATGTAGGCGACGCCGTCGAGGACCACCGGGCTGGGGATCATGTCGTCGTCAATGCCGGTGCGGGCGAACCAAAGCTCCCGGCCGGTCAGCGGATCGAGTCCCCAGACCACGGACGGGACGGAAACGACCAGTTCCACGCGGCCATCTGTCTGCTCGGCCACGACGGGCGTGCTGAACGACAGCCCCGTCTTGGAGGAGTCCTTCTTCCAGACCTGCCGGCCCGTTCGCGCATCCAGCGCGTAGAGGGCCTTGCTCTCGTCCCAGGCGTTGACGAAGACCAGGTGCTTGTAGAGAGCGAGGCTCGTCGCGGCACCCCAGCGTTTCTGGTCCGTGTCGGCACCCACGCCGGTCTGCCAGAGCTGCTTGCCGTTCGGGTCGAAGGCGAGTACGCCGGTCTTGCCGAAGAAGACATAGATCCGCTGCCCATCCGTCACGGGGGTCTGGCTGGCGTAGCCATGCTCGCGGAGCATGCCCCGGTAGAGGTCTTCCGGCTGCGTCGCCGGCACGGCTGTGTCCCAGAGCAGCTCTCCATCTGTGGCTCTAATGCACACGAGATGGCGCTTCAGACCGTTCGGGTCGCCCGGCTCGTTCGGGTCCAGGCCATAGCCGGAATAGCACGTCACGTAGACTCGGTCGCCGAAGACGATGGGACTGGACGAGCCCGGTCCCGGCAGCGGGGTCTTCCAGGCGAGGTTCTCCGTCTCGCTCCACGTCAGAGCCAGACCCGTCTGGTCGCTGACGCCCCGCGCGCCAGGCCCTCGAAACCCGGCCCAATCCGCTGCCGGCGTGGACCCTGCCGATACTGCCCATGTCACCATCCAGACAACCATCCACGCTGCTGTATATCGTTTCACTACGTTGCTCCCGTTGCCTGTCTATGCGATCGGCACGTTCCTGCTCATTCCGGGGAATCCTCCTGCCGTGGGCTTCCACCGATCCCATTATACCGACGGGCTCGTACCATGTGTAGAGTGGGGTTACGCCCGGGTGCATCGACTCCGATCCGCATGGGCTAAAGCCCATCCTACTCGTAGCGCAGCGCCTCCATCGGGTCGATCCGCGCGGCACGCCGGGCGGGTACGTACCCGGCCAGCAGCGAGGTGACGCCGAGCAACACGACGGTCGCAGCGATGCTCGCGGGATCGATGGGATCGACCCCGCACAGAACGCTGGCGATCACACGGGCAACGGTCAAAGCCAGGACCATTCCCATGAGTAATCCCACCAGCGTCAAGGCCGCTCCTTCCCGCAAAACCATTGCCAGAATATCCCTGCACGTGGCGCCCAGCGCCATGCGAATCCCGATCTCCGCGGTCCGGGAGGCCACCATGTATCCCTTGACAGCGTAGATGCCCAAGGCCGCCAGAAACAACGCCATGGCGCCAAAAGTCACCGCCAGCCCTGCCACGATGCGTACCAGCCACATATTCGGGCCATTGCGGTGGAAGTCCGACATAGTCATCAGCGACAGGATCGCCACGTGCGGGTCCACCTTGCGAATCTCCTGTGGCAGGTTCGCCAGCAGAGCCGTCTGGGCTTCGGGGACGCCGCCAGTCATGCGGACATGGATGTAGATCGGAGCGTCGTAGGAGTCCAAATCGCGTGTGAGAGGCAGGTAGACGTGCGGCCGCATCTGTTTCTCGAAGATGCCATGGCGCACGCCCCGCACAATGCCCACGACCTCATGAGGCTTGCGCCCGGCCCCCGAGATCAGGCAACCCAGCGCGTTTCCATCGGGCCGAAGCCGGCGCGCCTGCAACTCATCGATGACAACGACCGGGGCATCCGTAAGCCACTCCGCGCGACGGAAGTATCGGCCCTGCAACAGTGGGAGCCCCATGGCCTGCAAGTAATCGCCGCCGATACCGTGAATGATGCTCAGCGGCGTATCCATGGACACAGGCCTGTCACCGTCTGCGTCGGCTCTGCACTCGTGGATGTCGTTGCACGGAATTCCGACTCCGAAGGGCATGGAAGTGGAAAGGCCGACCGCTTGGACGGACGGCAACGCGCCCAGGTGGTCCACCAATCGCTCGCAGATTTGCAGGCTCTGGCTTCGGGTGCGACCGGCCCGACGGGGTTCCACTTCGATCAGCAGCTTGTCGTGGAGGCTGTAACCGGGAGTCATGCGAGTCGCGGTCAGGGCACTATGGGTGAACAGGCTTGCTCCCATGACGAGCACAACGGACAGCGCGGTCTGGCAGGCCGCCGACAGGCCGCGTGGCGAGAGGCGACGAGTTTTCACGATGGGTTGCAGAACACCGCCTTTGGCTTCCTTCAGGTCGACAACAATGTCGCGCCGGGAAAGCCGCAACGCGGGCCTCAAACCGGACAACACGGCGGCAATCACGCAGAATCCCACCGTCGCCGCCAGAACACGAGCGTCGAGCCCCGCCTCCAATGCCGTCCCCATCTCGAAGGGCAACCTCAGAGCGCCCAGTGCGGTATTCAGGATCTTCGTACCCCAGAAAGCAAGGGCCAGTCCGCCGATCCCGCCCAGGCCTGCCAGCAACAGGGACTCGATCAACAACTGTCGTATGATTCGCGTCCGCCCGCCGCCGATGGCCATGCGGATGGCAATCTCGCGACGCCGGGAAGCCCCCTGCACTACCTGCATATTTGCGAGGTTCAGGCACGCAATGAGCAGGACAATTCCGGATATACCCATCAGGAACAGGCCCAAGGCAGACAATTTCCCTTGGTCGTTGTCCTCGTATGTGGTGAGTCTGCCCGGCCGGTGGAGGTAGAACGTGCGCCCCTGCTCCTGCCGGTCGGGGAAGCTCTCCTTCAGACGCGCCGCCATAGCCGGGAGCCGGGCCTGAGCCTGGGACAGACTCACGTCGGCCTTGAGCCGACCCACCAGGGCCAGCGTGGGGTAGTCCCAGTAGTCGCTCGACGCGTTGGCCGGTCGCGGTTCCCAGGTGTCCTTGATGACGAGGCTATAGACCCCCAGGGGAAGCCACAGGTCAGGTCCGAACAGCGATGTTCCCGTGAATCGCTTCGGAGCTACACCGATCACCTGAAAAAGAGCACCGTTGACGGACACTCGTGCGCCCACGATGTTCGGATCGGCCCCCTGCCGCTGCCAGGCCCGATAGCTGAGGACAGCGACCGGCGACGCACCTACCCGTTCCTCTTCCGGCAAGAAACTCCGTCCTCGCGCCGGCGCAATCCCCAACGAGGTGAAGTAGTTGGCGGATACGAACATGGCGTAGGCCCGCCGGGTGCTGTCCCCCTGTTCAAGCGTGACAAACTGCGTGTCCCAGCCGTGCGCCGCCAAGTCACTGAAGATGGGATTGTTGTCCCGCAGAACGATGTAGGCGGAGTACGGAATGAACGCGAATCCGCGAGAACGGCAACCCATCAGTCGACCGGGGTCTTTCACCGGCGCAGGCCGCAGTAGCAGCACGTTGACCACGCTGAACATGATCGTGTTGGCGCCGATGCCGATCGCCAGGGTGACCAACGCAATCGCCGTGAACCCAGGCGACTTCCTCAGCGTCCGCAGCCCGTACCGGATGTCCTGCCACAAAGTCGTCATTGCATGACTCCAGTGCTCAGTTCACAGTTGTCGGTTCTCAGTTCACAGTTGTCGGTTGTCAGTTCCCAGTTGTCAGTTATCGGCGGTCAGGAATCTGCTGCGAACTGTCAACTGTGAACTGTCAACTCATCCCTATTCGTAGCGAAGGGCCTCCATCGGGTCGATCCGCGCGGCCCGGCGGGCGGGAAGGTAGCTGGCCAGCAGGGATGCCCCCGCCAGAGCGAGCGACACGCACGCAAAGGTCGCCGGGTCGGTGCACGTCACGCCGTAGAGGAAGCTGGAGATCACTTTCGTCAGGAGCAGTGCTCCGACCACACCGATCACGATGCCGACCAATGCGAGCTTGATGCCCTGGCCCACCACCGCCCGCAGGATGTCGGCCTGGCGCGCGCCCAGGGCCATGCGAATCCCGATATCATGGGTCTGACGCGTGGTGTTGTACTGGAGCAGGCCGTAAATGCCGATGGTCGCCAGCGCCAACGCGATGCCGGCGAAGATCCCAAGCAGGGTCATGACAAACCGCCGGGGTCCCAGCATCTCCGACAGCGTCGCCTCCATCGGCTCGATCGCCCTGATCACCTGATCCCTTTCCAGTTCGGCAACGAGCCTTCGAATGGTGGGTACCAGGCGCATCGGGTCGCCGTCCGTTCGCACCAGGACGGCCGCCCATTTCGAGTACTCCGTGCCTCGCGTGTAGACAGTCCCCATGACCGGCCCGGGCGCGGCAAAGCTGCGAATCGTACCCACGACCCCGGCCACGGTGTGGACATGCTGCCCGGACCAATCGTCCATCACGAAGGTCTGGCCAAGGGGATTGCTATCGGGGAAACACTCGTGCGCAAGGATCTCGTCAATCACGATGGCGTTTGGGTCCTGGTCGTCAAACGCCCGCCCGGCGAGCCGGCGCATGCCCACGGCATCGAAGAAGCCCGGCGTCACGGATATCCAGCGGGCCGAACGGGGTTGTCCCGGTCCCGTCGGTCCGGTGATGGTGAAATTCTTCTCGTAGGCACCGGATGAACTGGTGATGTCGGTCCCGCAATAGTCGTCGACGCGACCTCCCACCGAACGGACGGCAGGAAGGGTACGGATGCGTTCGAAGAGAGGACCGAAGAAGCCATTGCACTGGTCGGTTTCGGTGTATTTCGCATATGGAAGCTCGATATGCATGGTCAGGAGGTTCCGCGGGGGGAATCCCAGATCGACCGTCTGCAAGGCCACCAGCGTGCGAATCAACAGAGCGGCGCCGATCAGCAAGACCAGCGAGAGACCCAACTGGCTCACTACCAGGCCATCGTGGAGACGACGCCATCGCCGACCGCCCGTCGTGCGTCCGGTGCCTTGCTTGAGGGTCTCGTTGACGCCGATGTCGGAAGCCCTCCAGGCGGGCACCAGGCCGAACAGCAGTCCCGTCAGCAGCGAGACACCCAGGGTGAAGGCGAGGACCCGCAGGTCGACGTTCGTCTCCTGCAAGCGCGGGATATCGGCCGGGCACAGGGCCACCAATCCCTTGACCGAGCAGAACGTCAGGAACAGACCCAGGCCGCCGGCTGCCAGGCTGAGCAGAAGACTCTCGGTGAGCATCTGACGGATGAGGCGACCGCGTCCGGCCCCGAGCGCCAGGCGCATGGCCATCTCACGTTGTCGCGTGGTGGCGCGGGCCAGGAACAGATTGGCGACGTTGGCACAAGCAATCAGCAACACGAATCCCGCCGCCCCCAGTAACAGCAGCGGCAACCTCCGATGATGGTACACGAGTGCATATAGAAACCGGTATACATCAACGACATTGGGTGCGCCGTCGCCAGGCTCGGTGTGTCGGAGACGACTGACCAGAACCTCCAGGTCCGCACTGGCCCGCTGGGGCGTGACGCCTTTCTTGAGACGGGCCAGCGGAATGACCGGGGCATCATGAGGCTGCGCCGGACCTTCGGGAAAGATCATCGCTCGCCAGAAGTGCACCCCCTTGCCGAAGGGAAAGCTGAAGCCAGGGGGCATCACACCAACGATCGTGTGCGTCTCGGACACCATGTCGACGTCCCAATCCGCGTTGCGCTTCCAGGCGGTGAGGGTAAGGTTCCGGCCCACGGCATTCGGGTCCGCGCCCAGGTGATCCCGCCAGAAGGCGTGACTGACAACCACCACGCGCGGACTTCCAGGCTTCTCATCTTCCGGGCCGAACCCGCGTCCCTGTATCGGCTGGATATCCAACAGGGAGAAGAGATTGGCGGTGGCGTCGCAGCCCATGACTTGATGGGGAGTCTCTATCCCGTGGACGTACAGCGGACAACCGCAACAGCCGGCGACCGATTCGAACACGTGGTTGTGTTCCCGAAGATAGAGGAAGTTCGGACGGTAGCTGAATTGCTCGGTTCGGTCGATGTCCGACTGCCGGATCCACACCAACTCATGCGAGTCCTTGTAGGGCAAGGGCCTCAGCATCACGGCGTTGACCACGCTGAAGAGCGCCGTATTAGCCGCGATGCCCACCGCTAATATCCCAACGACCAGGGCCGCAAAGCCGCGACTTCGCGCCACCATCCGCAACCCGTACCTGATGTCCAGCCACAGTGTCTCCATGCGTCTCTCCTATTCGTACTGCAGGGCCGTCTTCGGGTCGACTCTGAGCGCCCGCCGGGCCGGGATATACGTGGCCAGCAGTGAAGTCGCTGTGAGCACAACCACGGTGACAACGATGCTCACGAGATCAATGCTACTGATGCCTTGGACCGCGCTGCGAATCACTCGCGTCATGACGAACGCCAGCAGCATGCCGGCCAGCAGCCCTGCGAACGTCGATGTGGCGCCCTGACGCAGCACCAGGGTCAGAATGTCCCGCCGGGTGGCGCCCAACGCCATGCGGATGCCAATCTCAGGGGTTCGCGAGGCGACCATGTGGCTCTTGACGGCGTAAAGGCCCAGGCCGGCCAGGAACAGAGCCATGGCCCCGAACATCACGGCCAGTCGGGCCACGGCTCGCGCGAGCAACACCGTGGGATCGTTGCGATGTCGATCCGCCAGAGACGCTACCGAGACGACCGGCAGACGAGGATCGAGCTCTCGAATGCGTGCACCGATGGTGCGCACGAGCGCGGCCTCCGCTCCGGGCGCCGCACTTCTGGCACGCAGATGGATCGATTCGGGCACGCTTTGGGCTCCGAGTGGTGTATAGACATGGGGTTGGATTTGGCCATTGCCCCAAACGCTCCGCAGGTTCGGTACGATACCGATCACTTGGTAGGGCCCCGAGCCATACTGGATGAGACAGCCAAGGGCACTACCCTCCGGCCGGAGTTTACGGGCCAGAAGCTCATCGATGATCACGACTTTTTCTGCATCAGGGGCACTGTCGAGAGGGCGAAAGACCCGACCCTGCAGGAGCCGAATGCCCATCGCTTCGAAGTAGTCGCCGTCTACCTCATACTCGTGAAGTGGCTTCGTCAATAGGCTGCCTGACGCGTCATCTTCGCGGCCCGGTACGTACTCGACGACTCTTTCGCGAACCCAGGGCCCCCACTCCACGTCCACAGGCGACTTAAAAGATAGGCCAACCGCCTGAATCTCGGGATTTTCCTTCAACCGCTCAGCCAGGGCCTGGCAAGCTTGCTTTGCCTGAGCATCCCTGTAGCCTCCCGCGTAAGGATCCAAGTTGACGATCAACTTCCCATCCAGGCCGAAACCACGTTCGGCCCGGGCGGCACTCAGCGCGGTTCGAGCCAATAGGGTCGCGCACATGACCAGCGCGAAAGTGAGGGCCATTTGACAGAGCACCGACAGGCCGCGGGGGACGAACCATCGCCGATTGCGCGTGGCGCGCAGTATACCTCGGCCGGATTCTTTCAGATCGCCAACAAGATCGCGTCCCGATAGGCGCAGGGCCGGTCTCAACCCGAAGAGCACCGTGGCAATCAAACAGAAACCCAAGGTGGCCCCCAGGACGCGTATATCCAGCGTGATTCCCTCAGCGATGGCCTCCCCCAACTGCATCGGGAGTTGGCCCATCGCCGCCCACAGCTTGAGAACCCGGACACCCCAGAAGGCCACGCCCATAGCCAGAATGCCACCGAAGACAGCCAAGAGAAGGGATTCGGCCAGCAACTGCCGCACGATCCTCAAACGCCCCCCGCCGATGGCCGCACGGATGGCGATTTCCCGTTGGCGCTCCACCCCTTGAACCACAATCATATTCGCCAGATTCAGACAGGCAATGAGCAAGACGACCCCCGATATTCCCATCAACCCCAGACTGATACGACCCAAGGCGGACCTGTCATTGTCGATACCACCGGCGCTGAGTCTGGGCAACGGGTGGAGTTCAAACCAGACCTCCTCTATCTCTGTCGACCCGAACCTGGGCCTGTTGAACATCCAAGGGTCAATCTGCTTCAGGCGTGGGAGCACAGATTGCAGCCATGCCTGGGCCTCCGATCGACTCACGCCAGGTTTGAGTCGTCCTACTAAGACCGACGGCGCATAGTGCCATCGTTCATCGGTCTTCTCCGGCTTCTTTTTATAGATTCTACCCACAAGACCATACGTGCCCAAAGGCAACCAGACGTCGGGGCAGATGACGGATGCGCCTGCGAATGCCCTTGGCATCACGCCGATGATTCTGAAGAGCTTACCAGAGAGGCGCACATATTGGCCCCCGATCTCGGGCTCAGCGCCCAGACGCTGCCAAGTTCGGTAGCTCAGGACCACCACTGGCTCAGCACCAGCGACTTCCTCCTCAGGCAGGAACGTCCGCCCATAAAGGGGGGATCCCCCCAGGGCGCTGAAGTAGTTGGCCGAGACGTATAGCGGATCCACATGTCTTACCATACCGTCTCTTACCAGAGTACAGGTTCTTCTGCCGTAACTGTGGGAGATGAGATCGCTGAACACCGGATTATTATCACGTAGCTCGACATAGCCCGGATAAAAGACGAGACGTGTTACGTTAAATTCGCAGCGCACCAATCGGTCAGGGTCTTTGATGGGCAGCGGTCGAAAGAGCAGCGTATTGACCACGCTGAACATAATCGTGTTGGCCCCGATGCCGATCGCCAGCGTAATCAGGGCAATCGCCGTGAAGCCGCGATTCTTCGCCAGCATCCGCAAACCGAATCTGATATCCTGCCACAAGGTCGTCATTGCATGACTCCGGTTCGCAGTTCTCAGTTGTCGGTTCTCAGTTGTCAGTTATCGGCGGTCAGGAACCTGCCGCGGACTGTCAACTGTGAACTGTCAACTCATCCCTATTCGTAGCGCAACGCCTCCATCGGGTCGATTCGCGCCGCTCGGCGGGCCGGGACGTAGCCGGCCAGCACCGAAACGATTGCCAGCAGAGTGACCGTCGCGGCGATGCTCAGCGGATCGAGGGGACTGATGCCGTAGAGTCCGGCGCGAATCAGCCGCGCCAGCGCGCCGGCCAGCAGGATTCCGAGCGAAAGGCCCACGAATGTCGATACAGCGCCCTGGCGAAACACGAGGCCCAGGATATCGCGCCGGGTGGCGCCCAAGGCCATGCGAATCCCGATCTCGGGAGTCCGCGACGCGACCATGTGGCCCTTGACCGCGTACAGCCCGAGCCCGGCCAGGAACAGGGCCATGACCCCGAACATGGCCGTCAGCCGGGCAGCCACTGCCGCCTGTCGTATGGTTCCGTCGTTGCGGTGCTGGTCCGTCAGGCTTATCACCGACACCACCGGCAGGCGCGGATCGATCTTGCGGATCTGTGCGCCAATGCTCCGGACGAGAGCTGTTTCGACGCTCGGCGCGGTGCTGGCAAGACGCAGGTGGATGTAGACAGGTAGATGGTCATCGCGGATCGGCTCATAGATGTGGGCCCAGTTCCATGCTTCGCCCGAAAGATCCAACAGACTCGGCACGACCCCAACCACTCGGCACACGTCCAGCTCCGAGCCCCAGCCATGCTGGATCAGGCAATCCACGACGTTGCCGTCCGGGCGGAGCTTGCGGGCCAGCAGCTCGTCGATGATCACGACCCGCTCGGCATCGGGAGCGCTGTCGAGCGGTCGGAAGGGTCGGCCTCGAAGGAGAGGAATTCCCATCGCCTCGAAGTAATTGCCATCAACCTCGAACAGCAGCGGTCCTCTCTCCAGCAGGTTTTTCGAGGGGTCGTCTGCAACGCCAGGCTCGTAGGCGATGAACCGCTGCGAGAAACCATGTCGTGTATCGCCGACCGGAAACGACGTGGACAGACCCGCGGCCTGGATGCCGGGCGTCCCCTTGAGGCGTTCCGCCAGCATCTGGCAAGCGGTTGCGGCCTGGGCGTGGGTGTAGCCGCCTGCCAGCGGATCGATCCGGACCACCAGCTTGCCGGCCAGATCGAAGCCCGGACGCGTTCGCGCGATCCTCAACGCCGTCCGCGTGAACAGCGTCGCGCCCATCACCAGCACGACGGCTAGCGCGATCTGAAGGACCACCGACAGACCGCGCGGGATCAAGCGCCGTCGTCGACGCACCGAGCGCACCACCCCGCCGCCTGACTCCTTCAAGTCACTGATAACATCGCGCGCCGATAGACGCAGAGCGGGCTTGAGACCGAAGAGCACGGTCGCAATCAGACAGAACCCCAGGGTGGCGCTCAGAACCCGCGAGTCGAACCAAGTCGTCAAGCGAATCGGCAGGGTTCCCGTGGCCAGCCAGGCGTTGAGAATCCGAACGCCCCAGAAAGCGGGAATCAGGGCCAGAATCCCTCCAAACAGCGCCAGCAGGAACGATTCGAGGAACAACTGACGGACGATCCGCAGGCGTCCGCCCCCGATGGCCATGCGAATGGCGATCTCCCGCTGCCGCGACACGCCCTGGACCGTGATCATGCTCGCCAGGTTCAGGCAGGCGATCAGCAGAACGACGCCCGAGATGCCCATCAGAATCGCACTGATGACGCTCAAGGTCTTCGTCTCATCCTCGTCTTCCCCCGCGCCCATTCGCGCCAGGTGAGCCAGGTACGGTCTGGAGTCGTCCTTCCATCGCCTGGGGTCATGATCCTTGAGGCGCGGCGACATCGCTTGCAGGCGCGCCTCGGCTTCAGGCATGTTCAGACCGGCCTTGAGCCGTCCGATCAACGTAACGGCCGGGTAATCCCATATCGCCTGCCGCCTTCCCTCCGGCCTCTCCTCATCAGGATGGTCGACTGGGCCAAAAGCACCCAGAGGCAACCACAGATCGGGACCCGAGGTGGTCGTGCCGGTGAATCGCTTCGGCGCCACGCCGACGATCCGACAGGGCGACGCGTTGATGTCCACGTACTGGCCCACGATCTTCGGATCGGCGCCGAGCCGCTGCCAGGTCTGATGGCTCAGGACCACGACCGGCTCGGCCCCGTAGCGCTCTTCCTCAGGCTGGAAGGTTCGTCCATACGCCGGAACGACCCCCAACACGGAGAAGTAGTTGGCCGAGACGTACATCAAATCCATGTGTCGAACCACGTCACCCTGGACCCAGGTGCCCCGACAGTAGCCATAATTGTGGGCGATCAGGTCGCTGAACACAGGGTTGTCATCCCGCATGTCGGTGTACATCGTGTAGGTGATCAGGCCGAAGTTGCGAATCCCGCAGTACACCAGCCGGTCGGGATCTTTCACGTGCATCGGGCGAAACAGCATCGCGTTGACCACACTGAACATGATCGTGTTGGCGCTGATGCCGACCGCCAGCGTCACCAGAGCGATCGCTGTGAACCCGCGATTCTTCGCCAGCATCCGCAATCCGTATCGGACATCCGGCCATAGCGTCGTCATTGTGTGACTCCAGTTCGCAGTTCACAGTTGTCGGTTCTCAGTTGTCAGTTATCGGCGGTCAGGAATCTGCTGCGAACTGTCAACTGTGAACTGCCAACTCATCCCTATTCGTAGCGCAGCGCCTCCATCGGATCGACCTTGGCCGCTCGACGGGCCGGAACGTAGCCAGCCAGCAGCGAGGCGGCACCGAGCAGGGTCACGGTTGCCACGATACTGACCGGATCGAGCGGACTGATGCCGTAGAGAAGGCTGGCCGACACGCGCGCCACGCCCAAACCCAGGAGCAATCCGACTGCCAGGCCCACCAGCGTCACCACCAGTCCCTCGCGCAGGACCATACTCATGATACTTCTCTCCGTTGCCCCCAGAGCCTTGCGGATCCCGATTTCTGAGGTTCGTGAGGCGACCATATAGCCCTTGATGGCGTAGATCCCCAGCGATGCCAGAAACAGAGCGGCTGCGCCAGCAGCAAGCGCCAGTCGTGCGCTGAAGCTGGCCATCCATACGGAAGCATCGTCGCGATACCTGTCGGCGAGTGTCACCGCTGAAAGCACAGGCACGCGCGGGTCCGCCTGATGGATCTCCTGAGAAACCCGCTGGACCAACACATCTGCCGCCCCCGCGTCCTTGATGAGCAGATAGAAGTACGGGGACAACTGATCCGGTCGGGTGGGTTTGTACATCTGCGCGTGGACCTCGCGGTCCGCAATGCCCGGCACATTGGCAACGATTCCGACCACCCGGTAAGGATCGGAATACTCCGTGGAGAAACCCCATTCGATGAAGCAGCCAAGAGCGTTCCCGTCCGGGCGAAGCTTGCGCGCCAGAGTCTCGTCGATGATGGTGACTCTCTCCGCATTCGGCACATGATCGAGTCGATTGAACAGACGACCCTGCAAAAGCGGTACCTCCAGTGCCGTGAAATAGTCCCGGCCCACATCGGGTGTAGCGGCCCACCGCGCGATCCGTTTCCTCGTCCCACTCTCTTCGGTTCCCGGCGCGACCTCGTAGATCGACATGACATCGCGCCCCCCGAAGAAGAACCGATGCGAGGTCCCCAGCGCCTCGACCTCGGGCAGCGACGCGAGGTAATCCGCCAGAGCCTCGCACGCCTGGATGCTGCGGACGCGGTCATATCCCGCCGAGAGGGGGTCGATGTGGACGAGCAGCTTGTCCTCCAGAGGAAACCGCCGATCCGGCTGGGCCAGGTGCAGGGCGCTGCGCGTCAACAGCGTCGCGCTGAGCACCAGCATCACGGCCAAGGCGATCTGGCCTGCCAGCGAGAGACCGCCCCGCTTTCTACGAAGCGCTCCGAGCACGCTGCCACCGGCGTCTTTCATCTCACTCGCAATGTCACGCTTGGAGAGCTTCAGAGCAGGCCGCAGTCCAAACAGCAGCGTGGCAATCAGGCAGAAGCCCAGAGTCGCCCCCAGGACACGCAGGTTCAGGCAGGGCTGTAAAGTCCTCAATTCCGGATCGTGCGCGGCCGCAATCCACGCGCGGAGGATGCTCGTACCCCAGAAGGCAAGTAGAAGCCCGAGAATGCCTCCCAACATCGCCAGCAGCCAAGACTCGATAAGCAACTGCCGGATGATCCGCCAGCGGCCCCCGCCGATCGCCATACGGATGGCGATCTCGCGATGGCGCGAGGCCCCCTGGACGATCAGCATGTTCGCCAGATTCAGGCAGGCAATCAGCAGGATGATCGCGGAGACCGCCATCAGGACTGCACTGAAGATGGCCATGCTAAGACATTCATCTTCGACCTTACTGTATATCATGATCCGGCCGGGCGGGCGCAGGGCCAGAGTGGAATGGTCTCGCCACTGCTTGGGATACTCCTGTTTGAAACGCGGGACCAGCGCCTGTAATTGGGCTTGGGCCACCGACATGCTCACGCCGGGTTTCAGCCGCCCCACGAGATCGAGCGTCGGGTAGTTTCGGTCCGGCCCGGCATTTGCCCGAGGCGCATGCCCTCGGGCCAGTTCCGCCACCGCCAGATAGCTGCCCAGCGGAAGCCAGAGATCGGGACCGAGGATTGTGACGCCGGTGAAGCCTGCCGCAGCGACACCGACCACTTGGCAACGGACGCCGTTGGCGCTGAGGAATTGACCGACGATATTCGGGTCGGCACCAAGACGCTGCCACGTGCGATGCGCCAGAACCACGACCGGCGTACCACCCACCTGCTCCTCCTCGGGCAGGAAGCCCCTTCCCAGGGCCGGGGTCACCCCCAGAAACGAGAAGTAGTTCCCCGAAACGTACGTCACGCGCACCTGGCGAACCGAATCCCTGTCAACCAGGGTGGTAGGCCTCGGATCATCGCTCTGGGCCATGACGTCACGGAAGGCCAAATCGCTGTCACGCACCGTACGATACGCAGAATGACGAAATCCCCCAAAATAGGCGTCCTGAATCGCGCAGTAGGCCAGTTGCTCGGGATCTTTCGCGTATCTCGGACGCAACAGCAGCAGATCGGAAATGCTGAACATGATCGTGTTGGCGCCGATGCCGACCGCCAGCGTGATCAGGGCAATCGCCGTGAACCCGCGGTTCTTCGCCAGCATTCGAAGACCGTAGCGGATGTCTTGCCAGAGCGTCGTCATTGCATGACTCCAGTTCGCAGTTCACAGTTGTCGGTTCTCAGTTGTCAGTTATCGGCGGTCAGGAATCTGCTGCGAACTGTCAACTCATCCCTATTCGTAACGCAATGCCTCCATCGGATCGACCTTCGCGGCCCGCCGGGCCGGAAGGTAACCAGCCAACAGCGAGGCGGCCCCGAGTAGAACGACGGTTGCGACGATGCTGACCGGATCGATCGGGCTGATGCCATAAAGCAAGCTGGCGGCGATCTTGGCCACACCCAATCCCATGAGCAATCCAGCGATCAGTCCCACCATCGTCAGCACCAATCCCTCCCGCAACACCATGCCCATCACATTCCCCTGCGTGGCCCCCAGGGCCATGCGAATACCGATTTCTGAGGTGCGTGAGGCGACCATGTAGCCCTTGATCGCATAGATGCCCAGTGCTGATAGAAACAACGCTGTAGCCCCAGCTACCAATCCCAAGCGGGCGCAGAATCTTGCTCGCCATACGGCCGCATCCCCATCGCGTCTCTGAGCCAAAGTCACCACCGGTAGGACCGGAACGCGTGCATCAATCCTGCGAATCTCCTCCACTATGCGCCGTCGCAAGGCATCCACCGACTCCCTGTTGGCGGCATGTACGTAAAGACAGGGAGACAACTCTTCCGATCCAGCAGGTGTATACATCTGGGGATAGACCTCTCGATCTCTTACGCCCGGCAAGTTGGGGACGATGCCCACAACACGGTAAGGTTCCGAATGTTCACTATAAAAACCCCATCGGATAGAACAGCCGAGCACATTACCGTCCGGCCGAAGCCGGCGTGCCAGGCTCTCATCGATAATCGCGACCTTCTCCGCGTTCGGGACTCGGTCCATCGGAGTGAAGAATCGCCCCTGCAAAAGCGGGATCTCCAGGGCCGTGAAATAGTCCCGGCTGACCGTGACCAGCATAGCCTTCCGGGTGAAAGGTCTCCACAATCCGCCCTGAAAAGTCTCGCTAATCGATATCGGCCCGCCACCCCCGTAGAACGATCGGGTTGATGCCCCCAATGCTCTTACCTCCGGGAGCGATGCCAGATGATCTGTCAAGGCCTCGCATACCTGAACACTACGGGCCGGGCCGTACCCGGCCGCCAGCGGATCGATCTTCACAATCAACTTGTCATCCAGGGGAAAACGCGAATCGGGTCGTGCTATTCGCAGGGCACTGCGTGTCAGCAGCATTGCGCTGAGCACAAGCGAGACAGCCAGGGCGATCTGCCCCATCACAGCGAGTGCATCTCGCCTGCTCCGCAGGGATCCCAGGACACTACCGGCACAAGCCTTCATCTCGCCGGCAAGATCACGCTTTGACAACCACAATGCAGGTCTCAATCCGAAGAGCAGCGTGGCGATCAGGCACAGGCCCAACGTGACCGCCAGGACACGACTATTCAAACTCGCCTGCAGACCTCTTGCGTAGTAGTCCGGAGTGGTGGTCATCCAGGTATTAGGGACTTTCATACTTCCGAAAGCCAGCAGCACACCTAATATGCCGCCCAGCAGGGCCAAGAGCAGCGATTCAGTGAACAACTGTCGAATAATGCGCCAGCGTCCCCCGCCAAGGGCCAGGCGTACAGTTATCTCATGTTGGCGCGCTGCCCCTTGCACAATCAACATATTCGCCAGATTCAAACAGGCGATCACCAGTATGATAGCGGATGTCGCTAAGAGTATGACATTGAACAAGGGCTTGCGCAAATAGTCCTCTTCATCATACTCAAGGAACAACCAGAACCGGCTTGGCTTGCGGAGCTTGAAAAAAGGCGGCCGGCTGTCACGCTCAAGGCCTTCAGGTTTGAATTCCGAAAACAACGACTGGAGCTGCACCTGGGCGACCGGCAGCGTCAAATCAGGTTTGAGACGACCGACGAGGTCAAACCACAGTTGGTGTTTCGGCCACTGTCGAGCCTGTTTGGAGACAGCTCGGTAGCTTCCCAGCGGCAGCCATAGGTCAGGACCGTTGAACGTGACACCGGTAAATCCCTTTGGCATAATGCCGACGACCTCACAACGAACACCATCAACCATCACAAATTGCCCGATAAGTTCAGGATCGCTCCTCAGACGTTGCCAGCAGAGCCAGCTCAACACCACAACACGAGCGTCACCCTGCTCTTCTTCCGGCACAAAACTGCGTCCTCGGATCGGCGTCACTCCCAGAACGGAGAAGTAGTTCGCTGAGACATAGGACTCCTCAACTTGCTGGACCGATCCTCCATGAACCAGAGTTCCCCCAAGCGGCAAAGCTTGAGCCAAGAGATCGCTAAAGACCAGGGCACTGTTACGGACAGTAAGATACTCCGAGTAACGAAATCCGAGTGCTTCCGGGTCTTGAAATCCACAATACACCAACTGCTCAGGTGCTTTCACTTTTCCCGGATGAGCCAGCAACAACAGATCGGTGATGCTGAACATGATCGTATTGGCGCCGATGCCGACCGCCAGCGTAATCAGGGCAACCGCTGTGAACCCGCGGTTCTTCACCAGCATGCGCAACCCGTACTTGACGTCCTGCCAGAGCGCCGCCGTCATGGGACCTCCGCGTTGTCTGTCTGATTCTCGCGCCGCTTCGGAATCGCATCGTCGTCATCCACGATGCGTCCATCAAACAAATGGATGGTGCGCTGGGCGTAGCCGGCGTATCGCGGGTCGTGGGTGACCATGCAGATCGTTGTGCCCTCGCGGTGCAGTTCGGCGAGCATCTCCATCACCGCCCGGCCGCTGTTCGAATCGAGGTTCCCGGTCGGCTCGTCGGCCAGGAGGATCGCAGGGCGGCCGACGACGGCGCGGGCGGCCGCCACCCGCTGCTGCTGACCGCCGGACAGTTGGGCCGGATAGTGTTTGGCCCGATGCGACATCCCCACGCGATCCAGCGTCTCCTGCACCCACTGCCGGCGCTGGGCTGACGGGACGCGACGGTACAGCAGCGGCAGCTCCACGTTCTGGTAGACGGTCAGATCGCCGATCAGATTGAAGCTCTGGAAGATGAAGCCGACCCGGCGATTGCGGGTGCGGGCCCGCTCGGAAGGCGTCAGGCTCGCCACGGGCCGGCCGTCGAGCCAGTAGTCGCCTTCGCTGGGCGTATCGAGCAGGCCCAGAATGGCCATCAGGGTCGACTTGCCGCAGCCGGACGGTCCGGAAATCGCCACATATTCGCCCCGCGCGATCGACAGGTGAATCCCGGCCAGTGCATGGGTCTCCACTTCGTCTGTCACAAAGACCCGGTGGAGATTCTCCGCTCGTATCAAGGCGTCTTTCGCTCCGCTCACATCCGCATCCCACCTTCACAACCCAAGGCCCCGCCCCGCCGGCCAGGCCGAAAACCCTTTTCTGCGCACGTTATGACGGTTGGGCCGGTCCGATGTTACCCTCCGATACAGATTTATTCGCTTGCATTCGCCGGAATACCCGCCCATAATGGCGGTATTGAAGCGGGCTCGCCGCCCCGGATCCAGGCAAGCAGGTAATGCTGTTGCCCTTGTAGTCGGCGACGAGAAGCCGCGATGACGGGCAAAAAACGACGCATGAGCCGATGGCCAGGAGAACGCGTAGTTCAGGACCCGCGATGGGAAGAATGAGGGGTCAATCATGAAAACAATCCGTACCCGGACCGGCATCATCGTGATTGTCTCGTTCGCGATCATCGCCTTCAGCCTCTCGTACCTGTTGTCGACGTTGCCCGGCCGGAGCGAATGGGAACGATTCCGGGCCGAGCATCCCGAGAAGGCGATCCAGGCCAATCTCAGGCAAGTGGTCATGGCGGGCGGCGCCTACCTCAGGAGTCATCGCGTCCCCGAGGTGACGTACGAAGACCTTCTCCGCGACGGCGAGTTTCTCTCACGCCCCGTTGACCCGGTGCTGGGTGAGGACTACCGCACGATTCGCCTGTCGTTGAGAGACACCAAAGTCGCGGTCGTGACGAAGGACGGCCGGACGATCACGTACGAGTTCGGGACCCTCAGCGTGGGGGGAATCGATCCGGGGCCGCTCGTTCCGCCCTCGATGCGGGGCGACGCGATGCAAGGCAACGGTGACTCGTGAACCGCTGCGGATGGTGCGCCGCCGACCCCGTCTACCAGGCCTATCATGACAGCGAATGGGGCGTCCCGACGCACGACGACCGCAGGCTTTTCGAGATGCTGGTTCTGGAAGGCGCCCAAGCGGGACTGAACTGGCTGACGATCCTGAAGAAACGGGAGGGTTACCGCCGGGCCTTCGACAACTTCGATGTCGAGAAGGTCGCTCGCTACGGCCTGAAACAGGTTCACCACCTGCTGAACGATTCCGGAATCGTCAGGAATCGCCTCAAAGTCGAATCGGCCGTGCGCAACGCCCGCGCGTTCCTGGACGTGCAGTCCGAATTCGGCTCCTTCGACGCATTCGTCTGGCGATTCGTCGATTCGACGCCGAGACAGAACGCCTGGACGTCCCTGTCCCAAATCCCTGCCTGCACAGAGGAATCGGACGCCATGAGCAAGGAACTGAAGAAGCGCGGGTTCAATTTCATCGGTTCGACGATCTGCTACGCCTTCATGCAGTCCGTGGGGATGGTAAACGATCACGTCACCGATTGCTTTCGATACAAACAGGTGGCACAGCTCGCTCGGCCGACTCCTTGACGGCAGCGGGAGGACTCGATCTGCCCATGATCCAGGTGCGATCCATCGGCGATGTGGCCCGGCGACTGCAAGACAACTGGCCCGGTTATCTGGCGACGTATTGGGCTTTCCTGCTTCTGCTGGCGGTGGCGGCGGCGGCAGACATGCTCTCGACCGTCTTCTTCATGGCGATCGACGGTCCCCAGGCCGAAAGTCACCCGGTTATCCGGCTGCTCTCTCTCGCCCTGGGTCCCATGCTCGGCCCGGTTGTCGGCAAGCTCGCCCAATTCGCCGCGGTCATCCTGCTGACGGTCTTCCTGCGCCGCTGGGCGATCTACATCTTCGTCGCCGTCATCATCCTGTACGCCTGGGCGGCTGTCTACAACGTCGTTGCCACCCCCGTCTTGCTGGGCGCCTTCTGACGCGAGTGGCAGCCTTCCACACGTCTGAAAGAGGCCTTGCACGAAGACCCGTACTGGCGTCCCCGCCCCCGCAGACTTGCGGCACTTTTTTCTTGCCTTTGCCGCCCATTCCGGCCATGATAGAGTCCGGATCAAGCGACTCCAACGATTGTGATGTGGTTATCCTTGGAAAAGGGAGGGATACTCGCATGACGTGTAACTATGGGGTACAGCGAGCAAAGAGGGGCTTCACGCTGATCGAGCTTCTCGTCGTGATTTCCATCATTGCCGTGCTGCTGAGCATTCTGATGCCCGCGCTGGGCATCGTCCGCGAGCAGGGCCGCCGGATGGTCTGCGCCCAGAACGAGAAGAACATGGGGCTGGGCCTGTTCGTCTACGCCAACGACAACGACGGCAAGCTGCCCATGAATGAGGTCGACCGCTGGCTGTTCGACGTCTCGTACTGGACCACGGACATCATCCTCAAGACGGGCGCCTTCGACCGGCACATCTTCTACTGCCCATCCTGGAAGCAGCGGGACAGCATCCTCTTCTGGCGGTACGGCGAAAACTTCCCACTCGGGACGCCCGAGAGCGCTCTGACGCCGGAACCCACCGCCGAAGCGACTCGAAAAGACTACCACCGCATCATGGGCTACTACTGGCTCATCGACACGAAGGCTGGGCGAGCCAACCAGCCGATGGACCCGGACGGTCTGACGAAGCGGTGGGTCCGGACGACAACGTCGACAAAGATAAAAGGCTCAGACAAACCAATACCGCCGGCCACGATGGAGCTGATCACCGACGTGACCGCCAGCGACGGGCCCAACCGAGAGACTGCCGACTTCACCAGGGCCTCGGGAGGCTGCTGGTCACGCTGGCAGGTGTACGACAGAACCAATCACCTCAAGAACAGCACCAAGCCCTCCGGCGGCAATATCCTCTTCCTCGACGGCCACGTCGACTGGCGTAAGTTCCAGGAGATGGAGCATCGCTGGTTTTACGAACTCTATGCGAACCCCTGCATGTGGTGGTGAGTATGGCCCCATCGCATCACCCACGGCGCATCTGGACTGCGATCCTCATCCTGTCACAGGTGTGCTCTCATAGTGCGCTTGCGGCGGACAGTCTGCGAGAAGCATTCCAGGAGCCGCCGCTGCCGGCTCGACCGTCGGTCTATTGGGCGTGGGTCAACGGCCTGACGAACCAGGACCGCATGACAGTCGAACTGGAGGAGATGAAGGCCAAGGGCATCGGCGGCGTGTACATCTTCGACATCGGCGCACAGGACCCCAGGCGCATCGTGCCGGCCGGTCCCGCTTTCATGGGTCCCGAATCGCTTGACGCCATCGGCCACACGGTGCGCGAAGCGACGCGGCTCGGCATGGAGGTCGGCCTGGTCACGTCGAGCAGTTGGAACTGCGGCGGGCCGTGGGTCCCATCTGAATACGCCAGCATGGGCCTCTACCACTGCCAGATCACCGTGACAGGCCCGGCACGCCTCGATAGTCCGCTGCCTCTGCCGGCGCTTCCGGCCGCTGCGCCACGAGGCCCTGACGGCAAACCGGCGTATGTCAAGGACGTGGCGGCGCTGGCGATCCCGTCACCCAAGCGGTCGGCGGGACACGAATTTGTCTTCGAACTCGCTCCGCCAGGAACGCATACCGTCGACCGCGTAGTCCTGTACAACACACCCAGCGGCGACGAGAAGCGCTATGGTCCGATGCACCTGTTCGCCAAGGACTTTGCGGTCGGCGTCTCGACCGAAAGCACGGAGCCGAACGGCTTCCGCCAGATCGTGCGGGCGGCGCTCGAGCCCATTACGGAAGCTCAGACGTTCCGCTTCGAGCCGACCCAGGCCCGCTACGTGAAGCTCGTCGTCCTGTCGGGTCACAATCGCAAATTCGACCGCGTGCAACTGGGCGAGTTCGAGGTCTACTCGACCGACGGCGTCAACGTCGCCAACGCCTATCACCCCGACGGCAGCAAGACCGCCGCCAGTCTGCTGCACAGCAGTTCCGCCCTGGGCAGCGAGACGGAGCAGAACTGGACCACCGCCAATATCCACGACGGCGCCAAGTCGGGCGCGGCCGGAAGCTGGTCGTCCGCCGGTCCGCCGCCGCTGGTGATCGAGGACCCGGAAGACATCGTCGACGTGACGAACCGTATCGATGCGAATGGCCGCCTCGATTGGGACATCCCCGAAGGCGAATGGATCATCCTGCGTTTCGTCTGTGCCAATACGGGCCTGCCGCTGAGATTGCCAAGCCCCAATTCCGGCGGCCTGGCCATCGACCATTTCAGCGCCAAGGCGACGAGGTTCCATTTTCAGTACCTGCTCGACACGCTGCATGAGGAGTTGGGCGACTTCAGGGACACGGCCCTCAAACAGATGTACGTATGCAGCTACGAGCTGAGCGGCTCGACGTGGACTCCCGATTTCCTGTCTCAGTTCGCCAAGCGTCGCGGCTACGACATGACGCGGTATCTGCCCGTCCTGGCGGGCTGCGCCCTGAAGGACCACGAGGCCGCAAAACGATTCGAGTATGACTACCGCAAGACGCTGGGCGATCTGCTGGTCGACGCGTTTTACAGGGCCGCTACAGAACTATCAAACGAGCATGGTCTGCTGCTGTGCGCTGAAGCGGGCGGACCGGGACCGCCCCTGCACCAGGTGCCCGTCGACGCACTGAAGGCGCTCGGGGCGCTTGACATCCCGCGAGGCGAGTTCTGGAAGGAGCACAACGTCTGGGTCGTGAAGGAGACCGCCTGCGCCGCGCACATCTATGGCAAGAGTCAGGTCGACATGGAGGCGTTCACGAGCTGGCGGCACTGGCAGGATGGCCCCTTCGAGCTCAAGCCCATCGCCGACCGTGCCTTCTGCGATGGTGCGAACCATTTCACGTTCCACACCGCCGCACACAACCCGTCGGCGACCGACCGGCCTGGCTGGGTCTATCACGCCGGCACGCACATCAGCCCGAGCATCGCGTGGTGGCCCAAGGCCAAGCCCTGGATCGATTATCTGGCGAGATGCAGCTTCCTGCTCCAGCAGGGTCTGTTCGTCGCCGACGTGTGTTACTACTACGGCGACCAGGGCTATAACTTCGTGCCTCCCAAGCAAATCGATCCGTCCCTGGGTTTCGGCTACGACTACGACGTGACCAACGCCGAGGTCATCCTCACCCGGATGGCTGTCAAGGATGGCTGCCTCACATTGCCCGACGGAATGAGTTACGAATTGCTCGTCCTGCCCGAGCGCGACGACATCGACCTGGACGTCCTAAAGAAGATCGAGCAGATGGTCAAAGACGGCGCCACCGCCGTCGGGCCCAAACCCACCCGCTCCAACGGCCTGGCCGACCACATTCGGCGCGACGAGGAGGTACGGCAGATCGCCAACCGCCTCTGGGGCCCCTGCGATGGCGACACCATCAAAGAACGCCGCTGCGGCCAAGGCAGAATCATCTGGGGCAAGACCCTGCGTGAGATCCTTGAACAACGCGGGATCGGCCCGGATTTCACAGCGTATTCTCCGCGCAGCGACATCCAGTATCCGCTGGATTACATTCACCGCCGCACGCCGGAGGCGGAGATCTACTTCGTCAGCAACAAGACCGACCGTTGGGAGAACGTGACGTGCGCGTTCCGCGTGTCAGGTCGAGTCCCACAACTGTGGATGCCCGACACCGGCCGGCTCCGAGCGTGCCGGTTAGAGCGCGATGGCGCCAGCGGCACGCGTGTATCTTTGCGATTGGCCCCCTATGGCAGCGTGTTCATCGTGTTCCGCGAGACCCCCGAGACTCTGCCAATGGTGGAGGAACCGCCTCTGTCCGAAACCGGACGCGAAATCGCTGGCCCGTGGGAAGTCCGCTTTACGCCGGGATGGGGTGCGCCACCGTCAAAGACCTTCCCCAAGCTCGTCTTTTGGACGGACGTCGACGATGAAGGCGTGAAGTACTTCTCGGGAATCGCGTCCTATCACAACACGTTCGACGTCAACGCCGGCCAGATCGCGCCGGGCAAGCGGATCGTTCTCGATCTCGGCCAAGTGCGATTTATCGCCGAGGTCTACGTCAACGGGCAAAGTCAAGGCATTCTCTGGAAGCCCCCCTTCCAGGTCGATATCACAGGTGCCGTCAAGGCAGGCACGAACCGGCTCGTCGTCGAGGTCGCCAACACGTGGTCGAACCGACTCGTCGGTGACGCCCGATCGCCCGACAGCCCGAAGTTCTGCCGCACCAATATCGACAGGTCCCTGACCTGGCAAGTCCCCTGGAAGGACACCCCCCTGCTTCCCTCCGGCCTCCTGGGCCCGGTCCGGCTGATCACGACCAGCGCGGCGTCTGCAACATCTCCGTGACCGCCGGTTTTCACTTGCCCTTTTGGATGGGACAAAACAGAATGATCTCATAATATGGATTAGGAAAAGTCCTCGCGCCGAAGTGACTTTGTCATCCTGAGCCTCGCGAAGGATCTGGTTATGGCATGAGACGTTCTTCTCATTCGCCGCCCAGATCCTTCACTTCGTTCAGGACGACAAGGCGGGGCGCACGGATGAATCCCAATCGGTATAATGCGATGGGCCAATCCTCATCACAGATGCGCACGTACTAGAAACGAAGGAGAGCATCATGAGACGAAAGACATCCCCCCTGCGAACAACTGTGACGATCGCGCTGGCAATGGCACTGGCCGGCTCGTTGTTCGTTCAGAGCGCGTATGCCGAGACCCAGGAACAGCGGGATGCGCGGATGCAGTGGTGGCGTCAGGCGCGATTCGGCATGTTTGTGCACTGGGGCCTGTATTCCGGCTTGGCCGGGACGTGGAACGACAAGCCCGTCGGCACGCGCGGCGGGATGGAGTGGCTCCAGCAGCGGGTTCGCGCCGACACGTGGGAATACGCCCATCAGGCAGTTCCCAAGTTCCGTCCAGCCGAGGGTTTCGCCACCGAATGGGCAAAGCTCGCCAAGGAGGCGGGCTGCCGCTACGTCGTCTTCACCAGCAAACACCACGATGGGTTCTGCCTGTTCGACTCGCAGTACACCACCTACGATGCCCGCGATCTGGTCGGCCGGGACCTGTGCAAGGAGATCACTGACGCGATCCGCGCCGAGGGGCTCAAAGTCGGCTACTATCACTCCGTCATCGACTGGCACCACCCGCAGTACGACTACGACAAGGCCAGCCAGTTGCCGCACCCGCTTCGAGGCCGGCCTTCCCCGAACGGTCCGCGCCATCACGACATCTACCTGGATTACCTCCACCACCAGGCGCGCGAGCTGTTCAGCAACTACGGCACGCTCGACATCATCTGGTGGGACTATTCCAAGGAGGGCAACGAGGGCCCCTTCTGGCGGTCGGACGAGCTGATGGCGATGGCGCGGCAGTTGCAGCCGGCGATCATCTCAAACAACCGCCTCTATCACATCCCGGACATCGAGAGGGACGACTCTTCGGACCGGCTGCGCAAGTGGAAGCCCGAGCACGGCGACTTCACCACGCCGGAACAGACCATCCCTTCCACCGGCATCCCCGGCGTCGATTGGGAAGTCTGCATGACGATGAACACCACCTGGGGCTACTCCGACCACGACGACGCCTGGAAGTCCAACGAGACGCTGATCCGCAACCTCGTCGACATCGTCTCGAAGGGTGGCAACTATCTGCTCAACATCGGCCCCAAAGGCGACGGCTCGATCCCCCAGCAGAGCATCGACTCGATGCGCGCCATCGGCAAGTGGATGGCCGTCAACGGCGAAGCCATCTACGAGACGACCGCCAGCCCCTTCGAGCAGCCTCCCTGGGGCCGGTACACCAAGAAGCCTGGCAGGCTCTACGCCCACGTCTTTGACTGGCCCGCCGATGGCAAGCTGATCGTCCCGCTCCAGGGACAACGTGTAACGAAGGCATATTTGCTGGCGGACGCCGGCCGCGCATCGCTCAAGACCCAGACGACCTCCGACGGTGTGACGATCCAGGTCCCGAGCCAGGCGCCGGACGCTATCGCCAGCGTAATGGCCATCGAGTACTAAGCGATGAACAGAATACAATCGATTCTCTTGATTGCCATTGGTGTCCTATTCGTAGGGGCGAATCATGATTCGCCCTTACACGCAGCGACCGCACAGAATGATCTGGCCTCGTTCGTCGTGGTCAGTCCGCGCGACAACCGCTATTTCGAACTGTCCAATGGCAGCCCCTACGTCCCCATCGGGTTCAACCTGGTCGGGCCGCCGCGAGAGGACGAGTTCGACCGCCTCTTCGAGATCATGGCGGCCAACCGCATCAACTACGTGCGCGTCTGGCTGGGACACGATGGCTGGAACGTCGAGCACGCCAAGCCTCTGCAATTCGATCCGGCCCGCGCCGCGATCATCGACCGATTCCTCGCGCTGGCGAGAAAGCACGGCGTCCGCGTCAAGATGTGCCTGGAGTACTTCCGCGACATTCGCGCCGAGCGGAGCCGCTGGTCCGACAACCTGATCTATCATCGGGCCAATGGCGGCCTCTACGAGAGCATGCACGAATACCTCTCGTCCGATCGGGGCCGCGACCACTTCAAGGCCAAGCTCGACTGGTACGCGGATCGCTATGGCGCCGAGCCGGGGGTTTTCGCGTGGGAACTGTGGAACGAGATGAACGCGGTGCGCGATTCCGAGTGGCTCGACTGGACCACGGCGATGCTGCCGGAACTGAAACGCCGATTCCCGCGAAACCTGGCGATCCAGAGCCTCGGCAGCTACGACCGGGAGCAAGGGCGCGACAGCTATCGCACGCTGTGCCTGCTCGAAGACAACGACGTCGCCCAGGTGCATCGCTACCTCGACGAGGGCGCCGGCTGGGAGATCTGCCACGGGCCGGTCGACGTGCTGGCGGCTCACGCCGTGCGCGAGCTGATCGCGTTCGAGGCGGGCAAGCCCATCATCCTCACTGAGACCGGCGCCGTCAAACCGCGTCACACCGGCTGCTCGGAGCTTTACGCCAGGGACCCCGAGGGCACGCTTCTGCACGACATGCTGTTCGCGCCATTCTTCAGCGGCGCGGCCGGTCCCGGCCACGTGTGGTGGTGGCGGCAGGCCATCGACGAGCCGAACCTGTGGCATCACTTCGCGCGGTTCGCCACAGCCATAGAAGGAATCGACCCGCCCGCCGAGGCGTTCGAGCCGGTCACGATCCCGCACGAGCGACTGCGTATCTACGCCCTCGCCGGCCGCAACACGTTTCTCGCCTGGTGCCGCGATACGCAGAACGACTGGCGGACCGAGCTGATCGAGGGCCGCAAACCTGAGACGCTGACCGACGTCAGGATCGATCTGTCGAGCGTGAGGATTCCCGCCGGGGCGAGCGTGCAACTCTACGATCCCTGGACGGACACGCAATCGAACGCGACGCTTCGCGACGGCGCCGTCACCATCCCGTCCCTGCGCCGCTCCACTGTCCTGCGCATCGGCTCGACGATACCATCCACTCGGTGAGCACGATGGAGGAGGAAACCATGGGTAAAACGCAGATCATCTTGTTCGGCCTCATCCTGGGGACTGCGGGCTGCGGCACGTTGCCGGACGGGAGCCGCTGGGGCCAGGACGCCTTCACCTGCTTCGACTCGAACCGGATCGCCAAGGCGGCCCGAGATGCCTTGCTCAGTCCCCACACGCTCATCCCGCTGGCCGGGGCGGCGGCGTTTGCCATCGACGACTTCGACGAGAGAGCCTCCGACTGGGCGACGAAACACACCCCCATCTTCGGCTCGGAAGAAGACGCCCGCGAGGCCAGCAACGATCTCAAGACCATCCTGGGCGTCGAGACCCTGGCAACGGCTCTGGCCGCCCCCAGCGGCGACGAGGCCGGACCGTGGGCATACGCCAAGCTCAAGGGATTGGCCGTCGAGGGCGGCGCGATCGGGCTGACACAGAGTCTGACCGGCGCGCTGAAGAGCGCAATCAGCCGGGACCGCCCGAACCAGGAAAACGACAACAGCTTCCCCTCAGGCCACAGCTCCTCCGCCTTCGCCTACGCCACGCTATCGAACCGAAATCTGGATTCCATCGACCTGCCAGCGGGCGTTCGACCGGTCCTACAGACCGGCAACGCGATCCTTGCCGGTGGCGTTGCGTGGGCGCGCGTCGAAGGACGCAAGCATTATCCTTCGGACATCCTGTTCGGAGCGGCACTCGGACACTTCGTGACGGCCTTCATCCACGATGCCTTTCTGAACCTTCGCGACCCCGAGCGGGCCAGCCTGACGACCTTCCCCGTCGAGGCGGGAGCCGGAATCCAGTTGGCCATCCGTTTCTGATCGGACCGGCTCAGTTGCGTCTTTGGTCCTCGCTTCCGATCCGGTATACTGACAGGCGGCAGCCTTGAGTGGGGCGAATGATGGTTCGCCCCTACAAGGCTGCCACCCAACCAACAAGGGAAAGGAGAGCCGATGGAGACGCAAGGCAGACCACGAGCAAGCCGGATTTCGCGCCGGCAGTTCCTCCGCAGCTCGGTAACCGCTGCATCGGTGACCGCGCTGGCCGGGGCATTGCAGGCCCGAGCGTACGCCGGCGGGACGGGGGCCATGCGGATCGGCCTGATCGGATGCGGCGGGCGCGGCACCGGCGCCGCAGTCCAGGCGCTCAACGCCTGCCCGCGCGCCAGGCTCACCGCCATGGCCGACGCCTTCGAAGACCGGCTCGGCGGAAGCCTTCAAGGCATCTCGAAGGAGCATCCGGACCGCGTGGACGTGCCGGCCGAGCGCCGCTTCGTCGGCATGGATGCGTACGCGCGCGTGATGGACACGGATGTGGACCTGGTGATCCTGGCGACGCCGCCGGGCTTTCGACCGCAGCAGTTCGACGCGGCGGTGACTGCCGGCAAACACGTGTTCATGGAAAAACCCGTCGCGGTGGACGTGCCCGGCATTCGCAAGGTGGCCGCCGCCAACGAGCGGGCGAAGGCCAGGGGCCTGGCGGTAGCGGTCGGTCTGAACATCCGCCACCAGAACAACGCACGCGAAGTGATCGGCCGCGTCCACAACGGCGCCATCGGGCAGATCATGTTTCTGCGCGCCTACGGCAACAACGCCGGCGTGTGGGTCCATCGGCGGCAAAGCGGAGAAAGCGAGATGCAATACCAGATGCGCAACTGGTACTACTTCAACTGGCTCTGCGGCGACCTGATCGTCGAGCAGACCGTCCATGCCCTCGACCTGGTCGACTGGGCCAAGGGCGACCACCCCATCGACGCCCAGGGCATGGGCGGACGGCAAGTGCGCATCGGGCCCGACTACGGCGAAATCTACGATCACCACGCGGTCGAATACACCTACCGCGACGGAACGAAAATGTTCCTGTTCTGCCGGCACATCCCCAACTGCTGGAGCAGCTTCGGCGGCATCGCACACGGCACGAAAGGTCAGGCCGATCTCGGCAGCGGCGTGCTGACGGTGCAGGGCGAGAAGCCCGTTCGTTTTGACCCGGGCGTCGCCGGCCACCAGGCCGAGCACGATCATCTCTTTGCGGCGCTCGACGCGGGCAGGCCCTACAACGAGGGCGATTACGGCGTCAGCAGCACAATGACCGCGATCCTCGGCCGCATGGCCACCTACTCGGGACATATCGTCACCTGGGACGACGCCATGAAATCCGAGACGGACCTCGGCCCGGACCGCTACAGTTGGGACGCGGCCCCTCCCATCCTGCCGGGACCGAATGGGCTCTACGCCTGTGCCATGCCTGGCCAGAAGGGACCTTACTGAGCGATCCGTGGCCCCAGCACGCACGATTCGGATGGGAAGTCACCGTGTAGAATGAACACATCGAGCGAAAGTGACGAGATCATATGGGCAAAGGGAAACGATGACCGAAGAGACGGACCACAGACCCGATCAGTCGGAGATCCTGCAATTCGCCTCGCTGATCGCGCACCAGCTCAAAAGCCCGATCAGCACGATCAGC
Organism: Sedimentisphaerales bacterium; assembly: GCA_040772485.1. Lineage (GTDB taxonomy): Bacteria > Planctomycetota > Phycisphaerae > Sedimentisphaerales > Anaerobacaceae > Anaerobaca. Next base: position 576,000 of record JAXGYC010000007.1, read on the forward strand.
ACCCTGCTGGACGTGCTGGCGACCGAAGTGGCCGGACCGCTGACGCCGAAACAGAAGGACCTCATCGCCCGCGCGAATCTGCGGTGCGAGGAAGGCGTCGCCACCGTGCGTCGGATGCTCGCGATTGTCTCGGCGCTGAGTCGACGGGAGGAGATCGGCAGCGTCGTTGACGTCGCCGGCATCGTCCGCAGCGCCCGGACGCGTTATGAGGAAAAGGCGATCGAGTACGCGCTGAGCTTCGTGGTGCAGACGGATGACGAATCGGTGTACGTCCGTGGCACAGAGCCGGCGCTGACGGAGGTGCTGGATGCCCTGATCGACAACGCCTTCAAGTACACGCCGTCGCATGGCTACGTTCGCCTGACGCTGACAACCGACGCATCGGCGCGCCTCGTGCACCTGTGCGTGGCCGATTCGGGCGTGGGCATTCCGGAGGGGATGCGCGAGAAGGTCTTCGAGCCGTTCTGCCGCACCGCAGCGGCGCGAAGCTCGACGCGAGGAGGCAGCGGGCTGGGGTTATCGTTCGTCAAGGCCGTGGTGGAGGAGCTCGGCGGAACGGTCCAGGCGGGAAAGGCCGATCTCGGCGGCGCGAGGATCGACATCTGCCTGCCCATGGCGACGCCGAGTGAGATCGAGAGCGGCAAGGAAGCCGAGAGGTCCGACGGTGTGAAGGTGGTCATCGTTGGCGGCGTGGCCGCCGGTCCCAAAGTCGCGGCCAAAGTGATCCGGCTGATCCCGCACGCCAACGTCACCGTGGTCGAGAAGGGCCAGTTCCTGTCGTACGCCGGCTGCGGCCTGCCCTATTACATCTCGGGCCAGGTCAAGAACCATGCGGAGCTGATGAGCACGCCGATGGGAGCGCTGCGCGACGCCGTGTTCTTTCAGAGGGTCAAGAACGTCCGCATCCTCAGCCGGACGGAGGCTACTGAAATCGACCGCGCCGCCAAGAGAATCCGCATCAAGGAACTCGGCGGTCAACGGGAATCGTACCTGGAGTACGACAAGCTCGTGCTCGCCACGGGCGCTTCGCCCATTCGGCCGTCGATCCCCGGACACGACCTCGACAACATCTTCTGTCTCCACGGCGTGCAGGACGCCGAAGGGATCAAAGCGGTCCTCTCGGGTGACCGGGCCCGCGACGTGGTGATCGTCGGCGGCGGCCTGATCGGCATGGAGACGACCGAGGCGCTGGCCCGCAGTGGATGCCGCGTGACCATCGTCGAGATGCAGCCGCAGACGCTCGGCATCCTGGACGCGGAAATGGCGCGGCTCGTCGAGCTGCACCTCGAATCCAAGGGCGTCAAAGTGCTCACGAACACGAAGGTCCTGTCGTTTGAAGGCGACGGCAAGGTGCATCGCGTCGTAACGGATCGCGGAGTGCTGCCGGCCGATCTGGTCATCATGGGCATTGGCGTTCGTCCGAACACCGCGCTGGCGCGAGCCGCTGGACTGGAGATCGGCGAAACGGGCGGGATCAAGGTTGACGAGCACATGCGGACGTCCGATCCGGACATCTACGCGGCCGGCGACTGCGTCGAGTGCACCGACATCCTCACCGGACGTCCGGCCTATGTCCCGCTCGGGTCCACCGCCAACAAGCAGGGACGCGTCGCCGCGGTCAACCTCTGCGGAGGGGAAGATTCCTTTCCCGGCATCCTCGGCAGCACGATCTGCAAGGTGTTCGACTACTGTGTCGCCCGCACCGGCCTGACCGAGCGAGCCGCCAAGGACCTTGGCTACACGGTCACCGTCGCGATGGCGCCGGCCCCGGACCGGGCCAACTACCTGCCCACCGCCCGCATGCTCCTGCTCAAGCTCGTGGTCGATCGTGACACACGACGGCTTCTCGGCGCTCAGGCCGTTGGACCGGGCGCAGGGGACAAGCGGATCGACGTGGCCGCCACGGCCATCGCCGCCGGAATGACCGTCGATCAGGTGGCGGGCCTCGACCTGGGCTACGCGCCGCCCTACTCGCCGGCGATGGACAACCTGATCACCGCCGCCAATGTCGCCAGGAACAAGCTGGACGGCCATATGGTCGGCGTCTCGGCGGCGGAGGTCCACCAGATGCTCCAGGACAAGAAGGATTTCGTCTTCCTCGACGTGCGCACGCCCGGCGAGTACGACCAGGTGCGCCTGCCCGGCGCGACATTGATCCCGCTGGCTACGCTGCGCGGACGGATCGAGGAGATTCCCAAGGGCAAACCCATCGTGACGTTCGGCCAGATCTCGCTGCGCGGATACGAAGCGGCCCTGATCCTCCGCGCCTCCGGCTTCAACGACGTCCGCGTCCTGGACGGGGGCATTGCGATGTGGCCCTACGAGAGATTGCAGTAGCCAATGGCGGAAATGAGAGGCCTTTCGATGCTCCGACAATGCGTGGTTCTTCTGTTGATCCTGGTCGCTAAGACGGAAGCGACAGCGGGTCAAGCCGGTGCGTCTGATTCCCTGTCCGAAGCGGTCCAGTGGCTTGAAACGGAGGCGCATCGCATCATCCGCGCCTCGATGCGCACGATGGCTGACGGCACGGCGGCGTTCCCGCCTCAGGTGGGCATCGGCTACGAGGCATTCTGGCTGCGCGACTATGAGTACACCCTGGAAGGGTCCGTCGATTCCTATTCCGACAAGGAGCTGACCGACGCCTGCCGGCTCTTCGTGCGCAGCCTGGACGCCGACGGCGCCGGCGTCGACTGCATCAAGTTCGACGGCACACCGATCTACAAGCCCGGCTTCGGTTCCATGGGCGTTCATCCCGTGGCGGACGGCTCACCGTTCACCGTGGCCGTCGCCTGGCACACCCACCGAAAGACCAGGGATGCACAACTCCTCGCAGAGATCATCGAGCCGCTCGTCAAGACGATGAGCGCCGTCCCGCGTAATCCCGACACGGGCCTCGTCCACATCGCCCCGGGCGAGCCGCAGGAGCGATGCCCTTACGGCTTCACCGACACGATCCGCAAGCAGGGAGATGTGTTGTTTTGCTCGCTGCTGTACGTCCAGGCGTGCCGCCAGCTTTCCGATCTGCTGAGGGCCGCCGGACGCGATGCCGACGCCAAACACTGGAGGGCGGAAGGCGAGCGCGTGACACAGAGCGTCCGCCGGGTCTTCTGGGATGGACAGGTCGGCCTGTTCCGCGCTGCGACGGCGTGCTGCCGCGAGCACGACATCTGGGGTTCGGCCTTCGCCGTCTACCTCGCGGTCGCCGACGCCGAGCAGTCGCAGGCCGTCGCGAAGTACTTCCGCGATCACTACAACGAGATCGTCCAAGCTGGCCAGATTCGCCACCTGCCCGGCGGCGTCTACTGGGAGAAGGCGGTCTGTGATCGCGACACGTACCAGAACGGCGCCTACTGGGCGACGCCCGCTGGATGGTTCGTCTACACGCTCGATCTGGCCGACCCGGCCCTGGCCGACCGGACGGTGATCGATCTGGTCCGCGACTTCCAGTCCGGCGGCGCCTGCGAATGGATTCTCGGCGACAGACGCCAGCTTCCGAACTATCTGGCCAGCGCCACCCTGCCCCTGGCGGGCATCCGCCCAATGATGGAACGCCGGATCGGGCCATGAATCCTTCCAGCCTGCACCAAACAGGAGTAGCAAGAACCGCAAACACCGATGGAGATCAAACCATGAAGACCAGAGTGAAGATTCTGCTGTGCGTCGCTATGCTGATGCAATCCGTGGCCTGGGCCGAGGGCGTCGAATTGCCCCAGTTTCGTCCACTGTTCAACGGCGCCGACCTGACCGGCTGGGTCAACGTCAACACCGCTGCGGAAACCTGGAGCGTTCGTGACGGCATGATCGTTTGTAGCGGGCACCCCATCGGCGTGATGCGCAGCGATCGGCAGTACGAGAACTTCCTCCTGCACATCGAATGGCGGCACATGGAGGCGGGTGGCAACTCCGGCGTCTTCGTCTGGAGCGAGGGAACCGTCCCCGAAGGCCAGCAGCTTCCCAAGGGCATGGAAGTCCAGATGCTCGAGCTTGACTGGGTCAACCAGCACAAGCGGCCGGACGGCTCACTGCCGCCCATCGCGTACGTCCACGGCGAGCTGTTCGGCGCCGGGGGACTGGAGGCCACGCCCGACAACCCGCGTGGCGACCGGAGCAAGTCCCTTGAGAACCGCTGCAAGGGCAAGGGCGAGTGGAACGTCTACGATGTCGTCTGCGTCGACGGCACGGTCAAGCTGGCGGTCAACGGCAAGTTCGTCAACAGCATCCGCAATTCTTCCGTCAGGAAAGGCTATCTCTGCCTGGAGTCCGAGGGCGCCGAGATCCACTTTCGCAACATCTGGATCCTCGAACTGCCGCCGGGCATCACCACAGCCGAAAACTCCGCTCCGGTCGTGCGGTAGCGGTTCGTAGTGTGCCCGTAAGGGCATCGGACCCATACGACCGATAGGACCTACAGGCCATTCTCTGAAGTCTTCGCGAACAGCTTATCGGCAGAGGGTAGGGGCGAATAATCATTCGCCCCTACGGGGATGCCTCGACTCAAAGGTTCAAGACGATGTCGATTCCGGTAATCGCGTTTGCCTGACTGACAGGCAGCCGACGCTCCTGGGGCTTCTGCCAGCTCGTGACGTCTCCCTGCGCCGCCGCGAACTGAGCCAAGGCCCTCCAAAGACGCCGGCCGGGAATGAGTTGAGCTTCCGCAATGAGCGGGACGCGCGGCACATTCGCCGGGTCCTGGCGGAAGCCTTCGGCCTGGACGCGGATTTCGACCTGGGTCTGCAGGGCGCCGGGGGCGTCGAGACTGCCCCCGTTGAGGTAGCCGGCAACGCGGTAGAGACTCACCGGCTCGAATCCCGTCAACACGTAGAAGCCGTTGGTGCCGGAGACCGCTCCTCTCGTTTCGGGGACCCCCACCTCGGACATCGGGACGAGCGTTCCGGTCACTTTCGCTGCGACAATGGGCCGGCCGTTCGGATCGACGATCCGGCCGGAAACCGTGATGAACTCCCCGTGCAGAACCAGAGGAACCGTCTTGTCGCACTGCGTCGCCCTCGGCGCCGACTGCCTCGGTTTGCCTTCGGAGTCGATCATCACGGCGTAGATGTTGTAGTATCCGACTGGCAGGCCTGTGAACGCGTACCGACCGTGGGAATCGGTCACGGTGGTTCGTTTGGTTTCCCGGCTTGCGACCGTGACCGTCGCGCCTGACGCCGGCTGCCCTCCGAGAACCTCGCGGAAGACCTGCGTGGCCTCCTTCTGCGATTTGCAGTTGGCGAGCTTCTCGCATTTCTCGGGCGAGCAGTCCGGCGTTGCGTCCACAACCGTGCCCTTGATCGTGCCCGTCCCGCGTGGTACCTCCCGGCCCGATGTGCCGGCGACGAGCAGAAGGCTGAGTACAAACACGACGCCGGCTTCTGACATGGTGACACGATACGAACTGATATGCGATCGCATGGCAATCTCTCCCCTGACACGTCGAGGTGTCAATGCAGTTCCAAGACGACTTTCATCAGGCCCGCCAGCACCCAGATCACCAGCGACGGCACAGCCAGCGCGATCGCGGTGCACCGCAGCCAGCGACTGACGCCCAAGTACGAGCCGGCCAGCGCGAACGTCAGGATCACCGTCAGGCATCGGGCAAACAAGGCGTACTGAGGCGACCACACGCTCACCGGATGCGGATTGGGCGGCAGCGTCTGGCTCCAGGGCCCCATCAGCGGCGCCACGAACGCGTTCGAATGGCTGATGCCTCCCGGCTGGGCCGCGAAGGACAAAAGCACGCCACAACACGCCGCCAGAAGGCACACACCGCCGTAGACGATCGAGAGAAGGAAAATGCCGCGTTTGGAAGAGACGAGCGTTTCGTCCATGACCTGCCCTGCCTTTCTCTCGCCTGGGTCGATGGTTGTTCGACCGCCGCACTGGTTCTTCCCGCCGGAGCCGCCGCACTGTTCTCGCCCGGCGTCCGCGCGACCGAGACTATCAACACCGGGACCGGGTGTCAACCGATTCTCGCAGCGCAGGACCGCAGCGTACGTGCAGATTGCAGGGCACCGGCATTCCTGAGCCATTAGAGCGTCCTTGTGGCATCCTCAAGTCCGCAGGACTTGGGGATGGCCGGAAGGGTCGGCGTATCTGGATGTGCAAGGCCAAATCGTGTCCGCCATCCCCAAGGCTACGCCTTGAGGCTGCCACACGCCTGCCAGGATGTTCTCAAACGGACAGCATGCAGATTGTCCCCAGAAGGCTACTTCGAATCGGAGGGATGCCATTCGTATTCAGGCTTGATCCGACGCTTCTTCATCTCCGAGTAGACCTCCATGCCGTTGGGGTCAATCTCGTCGATGAACGTCTCATAGATGTCCAGGATCGCCTCAAACGTCCAGCGGTAGAAATGCCCCGTTGTGGTTAGCGTGACCAGCCCGTACTGGCGGAATTCACGCATGGCCTTTCGCTCGGCGGCCTCGAACGAACGGGCCTGTACAAGCAGTATCCGATCTTCATAGTCCTGCATCCCCTGGGTCAGGCCTTCATCTTGGATAACGAAGCGAGCCTTCACAGCAAACCACGCCGGTTCGCTCCTGGTCTGCCGTTTGCGCCGCTTGCCCTCGATCCGCAGGATGTTCAATCCGCCGACACAGCGAAGGTCGAGAAGCGGACGCAGTTTCCTGGCCGGCACAGTGACACGCATGGCCACGGGGTCGCCATTGAGATACTCAGTTTCAAACTGGTATTGCGACATTCTGGCAGAGAGACTCTCGTACTGACGGACGTGCCATGCGTAAACTCCGGCTCGGCGCTCTTCGGGTGACTTCGCCAGCAGCTTGCGGAAGCGCGCCGGCCCCGGGTACAAGTCGGGACACGTGGGAATGCTCAACTTGACCCGAACCGGCGTCGCCCCCAGCCGCCGGAATTCGTCTGGCGTAATCCCGTATTTCTCCAATTCAAAAACAAGCATTCTCTTCGGGTGCAACACGGTCGATTCCCCTTCTGAATTCGTTCCGCAATCCTCAATCTGGCATCTGCTGCAAAGACGGTCCCGGGATCTTCCCATCCCCAAGCAGGGGTGAATCACCATTCGCCCCTACGAGGCTGCCACCCGGCACGGGTCAGGGGTCGCAGGGGAACTGCTCCCAGAGCAGGCGGGGATAGGTTTGGCCTTCGCAGATGGTCCAGGTCTTGGCGAAGTCCCAGTCGACAAAGCTGGCCTGCTGTTTCATCTGTTCGTCGGTCAAGGACGTGCCGAGGCCGTTGCCCGATGCTCCACCGGTGGCCAGAAAGTAGCTATCGGCGATCAGCGAGAACTGCATATCCCTGCCCACGAGCGGCCCGGCGTATCGACTATCTTCGGCGCTGGTCACGTGACCTGCGGCATAGCAGCCCGAAACAATCCCGGCGTAGTTCAAGCCCACCAGGCCGCCGGCTCGGCAGTCCGCTGGGCCCCCCGAGACGCCGGCGGTCGCGTAGCTGTCGGCGACAATGCCCTCGCGATTCGCGCCCATGATGCCGCCGATAGCAAGAGTGCCCGGACCGGCCCAGACGAGCCCGGTCACATAGCAGGAGACGATCGTTCCTGCGTTGTTGCCGGCCAAGCCGCCGACGCTGGTAACGTCGCCCTCGGCGACAACCGACACATTGTCCAGGCCCAGATCGTAGACCCACGCGCCGCTCTCGATGCGTCCGAACAGCCCCAGATCGCCGGCCGCATCGCCCTCGATGGCCAGATTCGCGATGCGATGCCCGTTGCCGTTGAAGTATCCGCGCAGGACCGGAATCGGGGCGCGCATCCAAGTGATGCCCGTCAGGTCGATATCGCCGACGAGCTTGTACCAGGCGTACCGGCTGTACCGCGCGACGGCGCCCAAGTCTTCCGCTGTGCCGATCACATAGGGCTCGTACGAACTGCCCACACCCTCGAGCGCGTGCAGCTCATTCGGATCGCCGAAGGCGGCCAGTTGCGGATATCCGCCCTCGTCGGCCATCCGCCACGTGTCGGCGGTGCCGTCCGACCGCGCGCCCGCCAAGTCCCATCGCGCTGTTCGGAAAGTCTCCACGTCGTGCATCTGCGCCGTGGTCAAGCCGACTCCGGCGGCGCTCTGCGAAGCACCGCTCGCCTGCCGGTCCCAGAAACAACGTGTGACGCGCACACGCCGGCCGCTCTCGATAGTTCCGATCAACCCTCCGCGATCGTAAGCGGCGCCGTTCCGCAGAAGACGGCCGGTCGCGTAGCAGTTCATCACATCGCCTGCGGTGCTGACTCGCCCGATCAGCCCGCCGAGCGAGCGGCTGGCCGAGCCGCCCGTGACAGCGCCCATCGCATAGCTGTCAACAGCCAGCCCGCCGGTCAGCGAGCCGACCAGGCCACCTAAGCTGTGGCTGCCATTGAAGGCGGTTACATCGCCGGTTGCGTAGCAGTCGCTGGCCTCGCATTGGAGACGCCCGACGAATCCTCCCATATCGCGGCAGCCCGCGCCTGCCGTCACACCACCGCTGGCATAGCAGAAGACAATCGAAGCATTCGAATCGGCGCTGCCGACAAGCCCTCCGAAGCTCCAGCACCCGTCCGAGGCCGTGACGGAGCCGGCCGCATGGCTGTTCTCAACGGCGCCGCCCAGACATCCGCCCACCAAGCCGCCGGCGTCGAAGCTATTGCGTCCGACGAGTATGTCGCCGGTCGCCCCGCAATTGGCGATGCGGCCGCGATGTAGACCCGCCAGTCCGCCGAGCAGAAAGCTTCGCTCGCCGGCTGTCACCGTCACCGCCGCACTGCAACCCCCGATGCCCCCTTCGTTGACCCCGACCAGGCCGCCGACCCAGTTGCTTTCCTCGGGACACCGAATCGTGCCGGTCGCGTTACAGTTGACAAGCGAGCCCCTGTTGGAGCCCGCCAGGGCGCCGGCGCGCCCGGGCCCTTCGATCGAGACGTTCTCGATACGGAGATCGTAGACGCGTCCACCCTCTCCGACCGCGCCGAACAGCCCCAGGTGCTGGCCCGTTCCGGTGCGGATTGTCAGATTTCGGATCGTGTGACCATCGCCATAGAAGCGTCCGACAAAGGCCGGGTACGGCGAGGCGTTTGGGGTCCCATCGTGCGCGATCACCGCTCCATCGAATCCGCCTGCGGCGGACCCGCCGGGCAGGTTCGGATCGAGGTCCAGATCCTCGACGAGCAGGAAGTGCTTGCTTAGCAAGTCCGCATCGTCGCCAATCGAGACGAGTTGCTCGACGGTGGCAATGCGATAGGGATCGCCCGCCTCGCCGGTTCCGCCGGCGAACTCGGCGCCCTTCGCGCTCCAGGAGAACCAGGCAACCAGCAGCACGCCGCAGCAGAATGTTCGAAACGCCCGCGCACGCATCATGGTTCGTCCTCGAAGACATCAAGCACCGGGTTGAAGCTCGGGGACCATTCAGACCATTCCATGTCCTCGAAGTAGGCAACGAACTCGCCGTTGCGGTAGTAGCCTTTGTTGCCCGGACGCGGGCGGAGCGACTCGTTGCCCGGGACCTTGCGATAGAACGCGTACCGCGCGAGGTTCTCGTCCTTCATCGCGTCGATCTGAAGAACGGAGCCATAAATCTGCTTGTCCTCAACCACGCGCTGGCGGGCATGGACCAGTTCGTGGGCCAGACCGACCAGCGGCGGGAACGTATCCCACGCGACCGGCGCGCCGTAGGCTCGGGTGATGGTCGGGTTCCACAGCACGGTCGCCGAGGGCTGCTGGCAGATATTCTCTCCGTCCGTAAATTCGATGTGCGGCGACTTGTACGCTCGGGCGAACCGGTCGTAGACCAGCGGACGGCTCTCGATGGCCGCCACGGTGTCGCGAACGCTCGGGCAGATATACAGCAGCGCCTGGAGCGGCCAGAAGATCTCTTCGTCGCCCAGGCACAGCGCCCAGCCGGTCTGCTCGGTCTTCTGCGCCGACAGATTCGGATCGTTGCGGGCGTAGGTGCACCACGCGTCGATGTCCACAAAGCTCTGCGTCCAGCGCAGGTTGTCGTCCTCGCCGAAGCAGGCGAACGTCAGCATCGCGACCCCGTTGGCGTCGACCACCGCGCGCGGATCGGCCAGGTCCAGAAAGCCATAGGAAAAGGTGATCACATTCGGATCGGTCGCTTTCGCCTGCGCAGCAGCACATGCCGGCAAGACCAGCGTGGCAACAGCACAGACCCACAGGGACAACCACAACACACGGACCGCACACCGCTGTTCGGCGGTCCACAATCCAAGCATGGTCCGACCTGTCTTGTGATGCCTCATCGCCACCTCCGGCCGCCTGTCCCGCCGGGAGCCGTTTCGATCAGCGCATACAGAAAGCCTTCACAGACCATCATAGCAGATGAGCGGCTCGATTTCCATCCCTCTGATGTGCGATCAACTGAAGGCGTTGCGCAGAAGCTTCAGACCCTTGGGGACAGCGGTCTGCCAGTCCTCGTTGCCCTCGAATTCGAGCGAGACATAGCCCTGGAAGCCGTGCTTCCGCATCAGCCGTCCGATGCGAGGATAGTCGAGGTCGAGCGTGTACCAGAGGCCTCCGCCGTAGTAGGTTTTGGCCTGCATGAACACCGTCTTCGGGGCGCACATTTCGAGCTTGTCGTAAGGGTCTTCGAGGAAGTTGCCGGTGTCGAGCAGGACCTGGAGCCAGGGCGAGTCGATCGCCTTGACGATCCGCAGGAGTCCTTCGGGCGTCCGCGCGAGGCCCCAATGGTTCTCCAGCCCCAGGATCACGCCGCACTCCTCGGCCTTGGGCAGACACTTCTCAATCGCGTCGATCACCCACTTGAAGCCCTCGTCCTCCGTGTGTCCCGGCAGGACCGGCTCGATGCCGCGATGGGCCATCAGTTCGTCGAAGTTGCCGCTGGTGCCCCAGCGCCCGGTGTTGATGCGGACAATCGGCACGCCGAGCTGATAGGCGATCTCGATCTGCTGAATCGTTAGATCGACGTTCTTCTGACGCCGGGCCTCGTCGGGCGAGACAAACCCCTGATGCGTGGACATGCAGCACAGGTCCAGCCCGTTGATCAGGGCGTGACGTTTGATTTTGTTGAGCGCGCCTTTGCTCTGGTCGTCCATCTGGATCAGCAGGATATCCACGCCGTCGAATCCCATCCGGGCGGCATGGTCGATGCACTCGACGATGGGCATCTTCTGGTTGTCTTTGAACCGCCAGAAGGAATACGTCGCGACAGCGATCGGGTTGGGCCGTCCGCTCTGATCGGCATTCGACGCCGATGATTGTCCCATGGCCCGGTTGGAGATTGCCGCACTGGCCAGCACCGCGCCGGCACCCGCCAGAAACGCCCTTCGATTCACTGCATCCATCGTACCCATCCTTTCTCGCCGGCTGAAGCCGGAGTCCCAGGTTTGAAGTTTCAAGTCTGAAGTTTGAAGGACGCCGACTTCCCACTTCACCCTTTACACTTCACACTTGCCACTTCACACTTAACGCTTCAAACCTGACACTTCAAACTGGGTATTCTACGTCAATTGCTCCGGCCGGACAAGCGAGCCCGACCGGATTTTCGCCGCCACCTGCATCAGCCTCGGCAACGCGTAATCAAAGAACCGCTGATAGCTCTCGCAGAAGCAGCTTTCGCGACTGCGACTGTCCCGTGGCGAGGGCATCCTGCCCTTGTCTTCTGTGGCGAGGGCATCCTGCCCTTGCTCTTCTGTGGCGAGGGCATCTTGCCCTTGCTCTTCTGTGGCGAGGGCATCTTGCCCTTGTTCCTCTGTGGCGAGGGCATCTTGCCCTTGTTCCTTTCTCACCGGCAGATTGCCGGCGGGACGCAAGGGCGGGACGCCCTCGCCACGAGGAGCGCGGTCCTTCATGCACCCGCCACGACAGACCGCCAGGTGCCGGCACACCAGACATTTGTTGGACAAATCCTGTTTCTTGCGGGCGAAGGTCTTCTTCCTGGCAGAGGCCGCGATTTGCCCGATAGACGTCTCGAGAATGTTGCCGAGACGCCATTGAGGCTCGACGAAGAAATCGCAAGGGAAGACGTCGCCCGTGTGCTCGATGACGATGTACTGGCTGCACTGGCGGTCGAACGTGCAGATCGTGTGCCGTCCGCCGATACAATAGCTCAGCAGCGAATCGAAATCGCGGACGCTGAGTTTGTCCGGTCCGACCTCCAGCCAGCGGTCGAAGATGCGACACAGGAACCGTCCGTACTGCTCCGGCGAGACGGAAAAACCGGCGATCTGCCCGGCCTGCGGATCGACTTCCACGCACGGAATGAATTGCAGATAGCGGACGCCCAGACCGAGGAGGAAATCGAAGATCTCGTCGGGATGCTCGGCGGTGAGGTTGTTGACCAACGTCAGCGTGTTGAACTCGACCTCGTGCCGCTTGCAGCAGTCGATGGCCCGCATGACACGGTCCCACGTGCCGTGGCCGCCCAAGTCGAGCCGATAGTGATCGTGCAGTTCCCTGGGACCATCGATGCTGATGCCCACGAGGAACCTGGCCTCGTGCAGGAACCTGCACCACTCGTCGTCCAGGAGGATGGCGTTGGTCTGGAGCGAGTTGCCCACCTGCTGGCCCGAGACGCCATACTTGACCTGCCACTCGACCGCGTTGCGGTAGAAATCCAGACCCATCAGCGTCGGCTCGCCCCCCTGCCAAGCAAAGCCCGACATCGGGAAGCGCAGTTCCATGTAGTCCTTGACGAGCCTGTGAAGGACCTCCTCGCTCATCCGCTGGCGGCCCTGCCCGATCTCCGCGGCGCGGCAGCGATAGAAGCAGTACTCGCACGCGACGTTGCAGTCGGAGCCGGAAGGCTTGATCAGGAGCGTGAATGGCTGCATCGACTCGTCCCTACGGTTTCGCCGGCTCGATCCGGAGCGTCCAGGTGTCCTTGAGCGGAGGCTTGTCCGCCTTCAGGAGAATCCTCGCGATCTTCTCGGGCCAGACCGCGCGAAGCCTGCCGTCCTCGACATCGATCACCTCGATCGTCGCGGCCAGTTCGCCCGGATCGTACAGCACCTGCGCCAACTCGTCCTCATCGGAAGTCGCCAGCACAATCTGTCCCGGCGTGCGAACCTCCGCCTTGCACGGGGTCATCAGGCTCAGCGTGATCTGCCCGGCCGGCTGGGCAAGCGAGTAATCCTCGACAATGGTAACATCGCGACCTCGATTCAACGTGATCGTGCGGACCCACGATTTCAGATGCAACTGCTCGGGATATGCGCCGGCGATATCGAGCGTAAGCTGGGCCATCGCATCGTCGGACCGATAGCGAACGTTTCGGGCGGCGAACTGCCTGCCCGGCGACTGCATCACACCGTCGATGGTCGGCAGACTGTGGTAGGCCGACTGCATCGTCCAGATCTCGTAGCGTTGCGCGCTGAACGTCTTTCGGCTGTACGTTTCGACGCCGATGTCGATAATGACCGGCTCGCCGCCGATGTAAACGATGAAGTTGCCTACGTCGTTGTGGTTGTGGCTCTCGGCGTTGTGTCCGCCTTTCGCTGCAACGTAAAGGCCCTCGGTGCTTCCCTCGCGATCTCGGGCGGCCATCACCTGAATCCCGTCCATCCAGACGTCGCGCACCAGGGGCAGTTTCGCCTGGGCCTCGTCCAGTTCCGCAGCGCCGAAGATTGCCGCCAGATATCGACCGATCCCATAGCCCGGCTTGCCCTTGAACGCCTGGGCCATGCCTCCCGATTCGGCGAAGAAGTGGGCGGCGAAGCCCATGAGCTTGTCGTCGCCGATGCTCTTGCCGTATCGGTAGACCAGCGACTCGGGGATGCCGCCTTTGGCCGAGGCATCGGCGAAGTTGACGAAGTAGCGGTCGGCGATATGCACGCGAAAGATGTACCGGCCGATCTGCTGAATCAGCGGCTTGTCGTAGACGTCGATCGCCCCGGCGCTGGCGCTCTGCAGCAGATCGAGGCAATCGTACAGCGACGCGCCGGCCCGGCCCCAGTAGCCCGGCCCCTCGTCGCAGCCACCGTCGTCCTCGTAGGCATCGAGGAAATGGTCGAGGCTGCGGACGATCTTCGCCACCGCCGCCACACGCCGGGGCTCGTTGGGCTCGATCAGCAGCGCCGAGACCAGCCAGTTCGAGTTGCACCACGGATTCCAGTTGTTGACGCGTCCGCCGCGAAAGCCCATCCAGCCGAAATCGTCACGCTCGAGGCACGGCGTCAAGATGCGTCGGTCGACCTCCAACACGATCCGCCGGCGAATCAGGGGCGAGACCTCGTCGAGCTGCTCGCCCACCAGGTAGCTGGTCCAGGCCAGACTCTCGGAGCTCTCGGCCGCAAACAGATCGACGATCGGCTCTTCGCAGTCGGGCAGGCCCGAGCCGGCCTTCTGCGCGCCAATGTGCGCGGGCACACCCCAGAAGGACTCCTCACAGAGGGCCCAGACGCCGTTGGCGATGTCGTCGAGAAATCGGCCCTGGTTTTCGACGCACTCGGCGATCACCAGCGCGGTCAGCGCGCTGCGCCGGGCGAAATGCTCTCGCTCGTAGCGGCTGCGGTTGCCGTTGCGGGCGAATTCGAGAAACAGCGTCGCCGGCAGCGAAGGCCACTGGTAGCCGAGATACTCCTGACCGCCTGCGATCAGGTCCTTGCGAACCTCCTCCGGCAGGCTCTCCCACGCCCGGCGCTCGCTGCACCTGGGCCACGGACGCCATCGGTCGCGAGAGACCAGCACCTGCTCGACTTTCTCCTGTGGATACAGCTCGCGCAGCTTGAAACGTTCCTCTGCGGCGAATGTCGGTCCCGTGAACATCACCAACAACAGCAGCGTGCCCGCTGCAACGGCGGATAGTGTCATAGCTGTGCGTCTTGTGCGCATGTGTGCCTCCTGATCCTGTGTCGCCTACTTCTGTTCGGGCGGATCGACTTGGCGAAAGCGCGGAATCACCTCGACGACGGACAGGCCCGAAAGGTCGCCGCTGAGCATGAAGGGCCGGTGGCCCACGACGATCGACATTCGGTTCGGGACCGCCTCCGCACCACGCTGGTCCGCCCAGTCGCGAAAGCCCCGCCGCACAAGGCCGGCGTCGTGACCCAGCCGCCGGACCAGCACGGGCGTCTCGGGTCGCTCGGTTTGCAGGACGATCTGGCGGTCCTGATCGTCGTCCGACCACAGTGTCCAGTAGTCGCGGCCCTCGCGCGTGAAGCGCAATCCCCGCACGTGCTCGTCGGGCGTCTCGATGCGGCCGATGTACTGCCCCTTGCCGACGAGCTGCGAGATGTCCGCCATGACATAGTAGGCCGCCTTGGGCGTCAGGTCGGGCCGCACCAGGCCGAAGTTGTCCTCGTTGTATTTCGGGTTCCAGCCGTCGTCCTGAAAATCGTACCACCACAAGCCCTTGTAGGAGTCGGACGTGCGCGCCAGCAGATAGAGCCTCGCCAGATACGACGCGGACAACTCCGGATCGGTGCCCCCCTTGGTCACGTGCGTGGGCCAGCCCATCTCCGTGACATAGAACGGGACATCCCTGCCGTCGTGGTAGCCCCGCAGCATGTCCTGGACACCGGTCATCCAGACCGAGCAGGCCTCGGGCCCTCGCTGCGGAAATGGTTCGCTGTAGTTGTAGCTATGGATTGAGATTGCATCGCAGTAGTCGAGCGCGCCGAGCTTGACGATCTCTTCGAGCCAGCCTTTCTTGACGGCGCCGCTGGTCGATGCGCCCGCGATCACCGTCACGTTCAGATCGACCCCCTTGATCCTCGGATAGACGGCCTTGAGCAGCTTCACATAGCTCTCGGGCGAGCCTTCCTTGCGATGGCGCTCGGGCAATCCGATGGGGATGTCCCACTCGTTCCATATCTCGTACAGCCGCACGTCCTTGCCGAAGTGGCGCACGACGAATTCGCTGTACCGGCAGAAACCCTCGATCGCCTCGGGCGATTGGGGCCGGTCGGCGTCATCGTAAAAGCGATTGCCATAGTCGAGGATGAGCAGAACGTTCAGGCCCCGCGCCGCCGCCCGGCGAACATACGTGTCGTACCGCTCGGGCATCTGGAGCCGGTCCTTCTGGGCTTCGACGGCGCCCCAGCCGACCTCGTCGCGGATCGCGCTGATGCCGGCGCTTTTGAGACTGTCGAGATTCGATTCGAGAATGCCCTTGCCCTGGCTGAAATGCGTGCAGGCCCCCACCTGAAACCGCCAAGGCTCGATGACGGGCGCCAGAGCCCCTTGCTGCGCCAAGGCGGCCACCGCAATCAGCAGCACGCCCATCACACCGGCCAATCGCCCCGGCAAGCGATGTCGTTCATCCATCGGCATCTCCTTCTATGCCCCTCTCCCACCATGCACCCCATTCGACTTCGCCTGGCATAGACCTTCCAGCCGGGCGAAGCGTGTACGAATCTCCGAGATCATGATACCAGCAGAGGCAATGGGTCGCCACGCCTTTTACTTGGCGTGTGGCAGCGGTAAGCGTAGCAGCGCGCAGCTTGCCGATGGCATGGATCGCGCGCGTAGCACCATCGGCAAGCGGCGATTGCCGCTGCCACACATACATGTTCGATCAGTGGGTGCAGGCGGGTCCTTCGATGGGGTCGCCGAAGCCGTAGAAGCGAATCGCCGGCGGAGTGTCCTCCCACTCGGTGGGCCGGCATTCGCGGGCACCGGTGGTGAAATAGATCAGGCGGATGTCCCTGGCCTTCAGCTCGTCCAGAATCTGCGGCGAGATGCCGGGCTCCAGGGCGGGCTCGAAAAGGAAGTTCTTCGGGCACAGGTGCGACCCGCCGCCGACGCTTTGCGAGAAGAAACCCCTCAGCTCGATAGGCTCGCTCGTCAGGCCCTCGATCCGCGTTCGCTCGATCTGAATCGAGGTCGGAGACGATGGGTCCCAGCTCCATCGCATGTAGAACTCCACGTGGACGCAGACACCCGTGTTGGGGTCGTCCAGCTCGCACACGTCGAGCCAATCCTGCTCGCCCGGCTCCCAGGGGCGGTACAGCGTCGCCTCCTCCGTGGTCGCCAGTGCGTTCTCTCCCATCGGCACAGGCTGGTCATAGTCGACCTCGACCGCCAGCCGCACGTCGTCAATCGTGACGATCGGGTCGGACACGGTCTCGGCAAACGCCGGCGTCGTGCGAAGGCGAAACGTTCGCGGGTTGCACGAACCGTCCAGCCGCCAGGAGTCGACGAGGTCGTACCGGTCGGAATCCCACTGAGGCGCCTCGTACTCGTGCGTCGCGCCGGGCAATAGCGACATCGGCCCGGTGACCTCTTGCACGCGTCCGTCCGCGACGTACTCGATCTGCGCCTGATCGTAGAGGCATCGGTGCAGATTGTCGTCGTCGAGCCAGACGCTTGCCGGCGTCAGCGTCCATCGCGACTTGAGCCGGTGGTTGGTGAAGACATCGCTGCCCCTGCCCTGCAAGGTGCAGTACCGCCTGGCCTGGCCCAGCAGGAAGGGCGTGGTGTACTCGTCCTCGCCGGCTTGCGGAATCTCGCGAATCTGTTTGACGATGAGCCGGCCGCCGGGAGAGACCTTCTTGAACTCCAGGTCGAGCACGGGGCTGTCGGCGGGCTTGATCTGGCAGTACCTCTGGGCCGCCGCGACTACCAGCTCATACAAGCGGAGGTAATCGCTCTCCCATTCGAGAACGGTGTCGTCGCGAAGCGAGACCAGACTCGACCGCTGCACCACCCGGGGCATCGGTCCCATGAACGACATACTGACCTGCACCGTCTCCGGCACGACGTCCGCCGGCGGGTTCGTCACGGAAACTGCCCCCTTCTGAGAGACGATCTCGATCTCCCAGTCCGCATCGCGGACTCGCTCCATGGTCACGACGCCATTGGCCAGCTCGATCTCGTCGGGGAACGAGCCATGCACGAGCAGCGCCATGCCCACCTGCGACTCGTCGATCTGATGCTTGAGCCGCTCCAGGAAAGCGTTGTCGTTGTAGAAGCTGGCGAAAACCTTGCGAATGGCACGAAAAACGCCGCGTTCCTTGCCCTCAGTCGGGTCGCACGCGCATGGGCCGCCCGAGTCGCCATCCAGATCATCGGCCAGGCATCCGCTGAAGCTGTCGTACAATCCCGCGCCGGTGAACCGGTCGCTATCCTCGACGTTCGTCGAGCTGCGGAAGCGAATCTTCTGATTCGGATCGAAACCGAACTCGCCCAGCGCGTCCAAAACGACCGTCTCCAGGTCGTCGCCGAACGAGGTGATGTGCGAATCGGTGAACCAGTCGCGAATCGTCGCCAGGTCCGCCGACAGAGCCTGCATGTCCGAGGGAGGGTATGTCACGTACTTCGACTGGCGCTGGGCGATCTGGTCGCGAAGCGTCGCGTCGAGCGCGGGACGGTCGAGAAACGCGTTCCACAGGTCGAAGGAGAAGGCCATCGCACGAGGCGAATCGTCCGGGATCGCATCGCGGAGTACGCCGAAGTTGGCGGCCTTGCCTCCGAAGCCCTCGATACTCTCCGGCCGCAAGTCGTTCGTATCCGCCCAGAAGCGTCCCTGATGGACCATCGGACGAATCGTCAGCGGAGGCGACTGTTTCAGAGCCAGCAGCGACGCACGATCCTCCGGACTGAGCGAACCGACGTCGAGCAGCTCGATCCCGCTGCCCGAGCCGAACCGGTCCTCGGCCACGCTCAGGTAGACCGTGTGGCCCACCAGGCTTCGCGCCAGGGTGACATCGTCTGCGAGTGCCAGATGCACGAACGGCACAGCCTGCGAACGGGCCAGGATCGCAACGTGCGAGTTGGGCGTTGCGGGCATCAGCGTAATGATGCCGCCTACCGAAGGCACCTCGGCGGGCACCCCATCTGTCAGGAGGATATCGTCGCACGTCAGGAGCCCGCGCGTGTACGCCGCCTGAATGTCCGACCCAACGACAGACTTCAACATCCCCAGCGACCAGCCTTCGGAGTAGCTCGTGTTGCCCTGGGTCCATCGCGCCGTCGAGCCGACGGGAACACCCTGCTCCTGGAGCCACTGACGGTTCTGCTCGGCGACCGGATACTGTTCGTAGGTCGGGAAGTAGTACGCCGTGACGTTCGGCTCGGCGATCACCGAAGCACGCACCACGCTGAAGAGCCTCACGACCTCCTCGCGCGAGTACGCATCCTGACGCACGAGCTGAATTCCATACTCATTGATGGCCGGGCTTGCCCAGGGAGGGAGGATTACGGCGCCGAGGATGGCCTGCTGACCGCTCGCGTGCAGCGTCACCGCGTCGAACTGCTCGATCGTCATGCGCGCGAATGGATCGAGGCAGTCCACCGCGAAATCGTAGTGGTACTCATACTGCCCCGAATCCTGGTAGTAGACGACGTTCGGATCGAAACCTTCGGCGATGACGATGGTGAACTTGACGTAGGCGGGAGAGGTCCAGCTCTGGAACGGCTCGTCCGGAAATTGGATCTGGTTCTTCCAGGCGACTTCCGGATCGCCCGCGCCCGCGAGGACTGCCGCCGAAACCACCAGCACGCACAACAGCACAGGCAAACACCGATACACCGGCACTACCCCTACAGACTCGCTTGAATCTCGACTCGCCCTCCGTGAGCACACTTTGATCACACCGCCATTATATCCGGAAAGCCGCGTTTATTCAATGCCTGACGGCGACGGCGTGATAGACAGACTTCGCGCGGACGAGGGGTTCGTCACTCGGGCAGGTGATGCCGTTGAAGCCAGTCGGCGGCCCACTGCTCGGCCTGTTGCCTGCTGTCGAGGCGGTCTTCGAGCTGAGCGATGTAAAGCTCTTCGGCCAGTTGTCCCACCTGCGGGCCGGGCCGGGCGCCCAGACGGATCAAATCGTGCCCGTTCAGCAGCGGTTTCGGCTTGACGTCAACGCCGCGAAGGGCCTGGACGCGGCGGTGCAGCTTCGCCAGCGCCGCCAGTGCCGCAGCGTTTCCGGCGGCCTTCTGCGTGGCCCGCTCCAGCTCGTAAAGATCCCAGAAGCAAGGCTCGGCCAGCAGCTTCTTGAGCGACGCCAGAGCCATCTCGTGATCCAGGAGCCGGCCTCGATGGGTCAGGAGGAAGCGGAGGTGTCCGGTCCGTTGGCGGCTGAGTTTGAGCACATGGCACAGCCGAAGCGCTGTCTCGGCCGGACAGCCCGAGAAGAACGCCGCCAGCGCCAGCGCGAAATCCACACGTCTGCGAAGCAGTTCCAGAACCGCGGGCGCCTGCTGCGTCTTTTCGTCGGGCAGCGCGGGAAAGATCCGCTCGGCCAGGCCGCTCGCCCGCAGCATTGAGGCGCCGGCGCCGCGATTAGGGTGTACCAGCATCGCCTCCAGCTCGGCGGCAATCCGCTCGCCGCTGATTCTGTTGATGTGTTGCGCGTTGCGGCCGATCGCGGCGAATGTCTGGGGCTCGATCGCGAAGTCGAGCTGCGTCGAGAAACGAATCGCACGGAGCATCCGCAGATAGTCCTCGCCGAACCGCTCGTCGGGATCGCCGATGGTCCGCACGATCCGCCGCTTCAGGTCGGCCTGGCCGTCGACGTAGTCGATGACCTTCTCTTCGAGCGGATCGTAGAACATGCCGTTGATCGTGAAGTCCCGCCGGGCAGCGTCGCTGGCCGCGTCCGTGAACGCGACGCGGTCGGGATGACGCCCGTCCTCATAGCCGGTCTCGGAGCGAAACGTCGCCACCTCCACCTGCGCGCACCGCGCCAGAACGATGACCACGCCGAACTGGGCGCCCACCTTCAGGGTGCGGGGAAACAGCGCCATCACCTGCTCCGGGCGCGCGTCCGTCGCCACGTCGTAATCCTTGGGCCGGCGGCCCAGCAGCATGTCACGCACGCACCCGCCCGCTAACAACGCGCAAAAACCCTCCGCCCGCAGCCGCTGAACGATGGTGATGGCCGCCCGTCTATTCGTCATGGCCTCGCACCTGGTACAGGACGATGGACATGCTGCCCCAGTTCCGCGTGTCGATCGCCGTGAACGGACCGTAGCTCTCGGGCAGCGTCACGCCCGCCTCCGTCCGCACAACCACGACTCCCTTCTCGACCACCTGGCCGGCGAGCACCTCGAACAACTGCGCCAACAGCGAGCCGGCGCCGACCTCGCGCGTCCGCGCATAGGGCGGATCGACGAAGACCAGATCATACCCCGGCCCGGCCGCCTCCAGCGGCGCCCCGCAGCGGAAGGCGTTGGCGCGAACCACGCGAGTCCGGGCCACGAAGCCGGCCTTGGCGATATTCTTTTCGAGGTAAGCCGCGATCTTCGGGTCCTGTTCGACGAACGTCACGAATGCCGCATCCCTGCTCAGGGCCTCCAGCCCGAGCGAGCCGACGCCGCTGAACAGGTCCGCAACCCGCTGATCGATCAGCAGGCCGTAGTTGTTCAGGATGTTGAACAGCGACTCCTTGACCCGGTCGGTGATCGGGCGCGTGTCCTGCGTCTTCGGACACAGAAGGTGCATTCCGCGTTTGGCGCCTGCGATGATTCTCATACCGATCCGCCCAGCCATGGGTAAAGAAAACTCGAAATCCGAAGCACGAAGTCCGAAATTCGAGGTAAGGGCGAGGCATGCCTCGCCCCTGCGTGCGCCCTTCGGACGGTTCGTTTTGAATTTGGGATCTTGGCCATTCGTGTTTGTTTCGGATTTCGTGCTTCGAATTTCGGATTTCTCCTCCGGCAGGTCGAGGAGTCGGTTCCAGACGAACGCAACGATTCTATCAACCGGCGCGAACTCCGTCTATCGCAAACCCTCGGCCGCCCCTTTCGGCCGGCAGGACGCGCTGTTACAATCACAGACCAGTCGTCCCAACATGGGGCAAGTCCGGTGACCGACACGCGGCAGGAAAGTGAGGACGAAGGTATGAACGGAACAGACTCGACGACGGCGGCGCTATTCCTCTTCCTGGCGCTGGGGACAGCCAACGCTCCGGCGGCTCCCAGGCCCGAGCATGGGCTGCACTACGACCGTCCGGCGACGACTTGGGATGAGGCGATGCCTCTGGGCAACGGACTGCTCGGCGCGCTGGTCTGGGGCGACGGAGCTCCGCTGCGAATCTCACTGGACCGAACCGACCTGTGGGACCTGCGTCCCGTTCCCGAGTTCCACAGCGAGGACTACTCGTACGCGAAGATGCGCCAGTGGGTGCGAGAGGGTCGCATCGACGACCTGCACCGCTTGTACGACGATCCTTACGGCAACGCGGGCCCGACGAAGATCCCCGCCGGACGGATCGAATTGACGCTTGGCGGAGAAACGAGCTTCCAGAGCGCATCACTGGACCTGGCCAAAGCTATCGCGGTCGTGCGTCTTGCCGATGGAAGGACTGCCGAGGTCTTCGTCCACGCCACCGAACCGTTTGGCATGGTTCGTCTCAGCGGCGCGGCGCCGCAGAAGGTGACGCTGTTGCCACCGCCGTTCTCGGGCGAGATCACCGAAGAGGCCGGGGCAGGCAAGATCAGCGCCGGCGATCTGGCTACCCTGCGATATGAGCCGCCCCAAATCCACGAAGCCGAAGGATGGACCGGGTACGCCCAGAAAGGCTGGGGTGGATTCCGCTTTGCCGTCGGGCTCGCCTGGCGGCAGACTGACGAAGGCTGGCTGGGGGTCTGGTCGGTCGCCACGTCAGGTGAATCGAGCGATCCACTGGCTCAGGCCCACGTGATCTGCGACAAGGCCCTCCGGCAAGGCTTTGAGAAAACCCTCACACAGCACGCCCGCTGGTGGCAGACCTACTGGGACGGCGCCTCGGTGAGCGTGCCGAATCCGATTATCGAACGCCAGTGGTATCTGGAAACCTACAAGTTCGGCGCCGCCGCCCGGTCAGACACGCCCCCCATCACCCTCCAGGGTCCGTGGACCGCCGACGATCGCAGGATCCCGCCGTGGAAAGGCGACTATCACCACGACTTGAACACCGAGCTGTCATACTGGCCCGCCTACAGCGGCAACCGGCTCGACGGCGCCGAAGGATTCGTCAGGTGGCTGTGGGACACGAGGCCGACGGCGGAGGCCTGGACGAAACGCTTCTTCGACCTGCCCGGCCTGAACGTCCCGATGACCGCCGACCTGAACCAGGAGCAGATCGGAGGCTGGCATCAATACACGCACTCGGCGACCACCGGCGCCTGGCTGGCTCATCACTTCTACCTCCACTGGCGGTACAGTATGGACCGCGAGTTCCTGCGCGACCGCGCTTACCCGTGGCTGCGCGACGTCTCCGTCTTCCTCGAAGCGATCACGGAGAAAGGCCCGGACGGCAAGCGAACGCTGCCCCTGAGCTCATCGCCTGAGATCAACGACAACCGTATCGACGCCTGGTTCGGCACGATCACGAACTACGACCTGGCGCTGATTCGCTGGAACTTCGAGAAGACGGCGGAACTGGCCGACGAACTGGGCCACCGGCCGGAAGCAAGTCGGTGGCGCGCCGTCCTGACCGAGCTGCCGGAGATGGCGCTGGACCCGAACAACCACAAGCTGCTGGTGGCCAGGGACTATCCCCTGCCCGGTTCGCACCGGCACTTCTCGCACCTGATGGCGATCCATCCGCTCGGGCTGATTCGCTGGGAGAACGGCGCACACGATCGCGCGATCATCGAAGCGTCGCTGGCAGAGCTGGAGGAGAAAGGCTCGACCTGGTGGACCGGGTACAGCTTCAGTTGGCTGGCGAACCTGGCGGCCCGCGCCCGCGACGGCGCAGCGGCCGAACGCGCCCTGGAGATCTTCTCGACCGCGTTCTGCCTGCGGAGCAGCTTCCACTGCAACGGCGACCAGACAGACAAGGGCTACAGCAATTTCCGCTACCGGCCGTTTACGCTCGAAGGCAACTTCGCGGCCGCCGCCGGCCTGCAGGAGATGCTCCTGCAGAGCTACAGCGGAACGATTCGCCTCTTCCCCGCCATTCCCGACGCGTGGCACGACGCTTCATTCGAGAAGCTGCGTGCGGAGGGGGCTTTTGTGGTTTCGGCCGAGCGCCGGGCCAGCCGCCTCACGTTCGTCGAGATTCGTGCAGAAGCCGGCGGCACGTGCCGATTGGAGAACCCGTTCGGCGGCGCGGCATACAGTGTCGAAGGGCTGCACGAAGGCGACATCCGCAAGACAGGAACCGACCTGATCTTCACACTGGCGCCGGGCCGCTCGATCCGACTGACCCGAGAAACCAGGCGCTGACCGCCGGACCTCGCAGCAAGACAGGGAATGCGAAGGGCTGTGCCTTGTCTCGTGCGGCAGGCAGACACTGCCACGGAAACGGCGTTATCCTCTCACGATGCTCCCTCATCGCGAGAGGGCCGCCGCCTGGAATCACCTGCCTTCCAGCGTGCTTATCCCCTCAGTGCCATCCGTGGCGTTTTCGACCTGCGTGCGTGTCGCCTCGGC
Organism: Sedimentisphaerales bacterium; assembly: GCA_040772485.1. Classification (GTDB taxonomy): domain Bacteria; phylum Planctomycetota; class Phycisphaerae; order Sedimentisphaerales; family Anaerobacaceae; genus Anaerobaca. The sequence goes on from JAXGYC010000007.1 coordinate 600,237, forward strand.
GACATCCGACACGAGCGGCCGACACAAACCGACACACAGGTCCCTCCTCCGTGGCACCGCGGCCTGCCCCGGCAAGACCGCGCCACACGACTGTTTCATCCGCGCGCACCATCCCGGATGCGGCCTTCTACCGTCCGGCCCCTACCCAATTCTGGCCGGCACCTTCTCGAACCAGCGTTCCTCGCACTCCGGGCCGTCGCATTCATACCACAGGTACACAGACCCTCTCCTGGCGATGCGGTCCACTTCGTGCAGCGTGCGCCCGCACTTTGGACACAGCGGCAGCCGATGGACGGACGTAAGGCGGATGCTCACAGGATCCAAACACGTGGTGCTCATGTCCATACCCTCTGACCCGGTCGCCCTCCTGTCGGCCGGCATACCTGAAAACCACGTCGTATGTTAACGCGCTACAGCGGACTACTGCCTAAGGAAAACACTCCATATGCCATAGGCAATCCGCCTACGCGGCTCCGGAAGCGTCCCGAGAATTCGATCGGACACATCCAGAGCAGGATATCCGTCCTGATCGGGGCGCAGCCTACAATTCAGATAAGATACGTTCACCCGCACGGTCCGGTTCTCCGGCGTGTGCGATGATCCGGACCGGGGACGAGTACAGGGCATGCCGAGACGCCTCTTGTTCAGACCACAGATCATGCCAGGACAGAGTTCCCGGCGTCGCAATCGGCGGTATGACTGGACACACTTTGATAGATGGCGAAACCAGGAATCGGCTCGTCCACAGCGCAGGCAAAAAGAAAACCGGAGGGCGCCCCCCAGCGACACCCTCCGGCCATGGGTCAGACCCTTACCGCAGGTCGTTTCAGAGCTTTCCGTACGCTCCCTGACGAATCAGGTCGATTTCCGCCGTCGTCAGGATATCGTTGAACAGGACCACTTCGTCCAGCCAGCCGTCGAAATACCTCTCTTCCAGCGGGAGGTTGCCCAGGACCACCGGACCGTTGTTCACAGCAAGTTTCTCTTTGGCTGTGCCTACGACATCATACGCCAGAACACCCGCCGTGGCATCCCATATCCTCACATGGTAGCTGAGGTCTGCATCGCGGTATGTGAACGCCACGTGATACCAGTGGTTCACGGACAGACGCTGATCCGGCGCGTCGAAGGTGTACGTGTTGAACGTCGCGCCGACGCCCGTGCCCAGACCGATGTACAGCACCCCCGTCGAGATGCCGAAGTTGCCCACGTAGATTCTCCAGGAGCGATCGTCGGTCGAAATCAGGTACTTGCCGATCACCGTGTTCTCATAGGCGAAGGTCCTGGGCTTCATCCAGAAGCAGATCGACATCTCGACGGCGGAATCGTCGCTGCGCGTCGGGAAATTGGCCGACAGATCGTCGTCGTCGATGCTCATCCAGTCACCCTGGCTCGCCAGGAACTCTCCGGCGCTGGCCCCTTCCCGGTAGTCGGTGGTGTTGGCCTGCACGCCGTAGTTGATCAGCATGTTCGTGCCGACCGAATCGGTCCCCAACTGCCCGTCTTCGAACCGCCACACGGCAGCGCAGTGGGCGTCGCCAGCAAAGTTGTTGCCGGTGCCGATCGCTCCGTAGGAGGCCAGCAGTGTCACACCGGCGTACACCTGGTGCGCTTTGAGCATGATGTACCAATTGGCGGCGGCGGGATTGGCGATCTGCACACTCTCCTCGTTGCCGACAAGGTATGGGCGGTAGTCATAGCTTGTGGTGGTGGGCTGCGAGCCTCTCTTGACATAGAGGTCGCAGTCGCCGGTGCCGCCGGAGATGGAGATGTTCAGGAAATCCTGTCCGGCGGGAACCACAATCAGGTAGAACTTCTCGCCGCCACCCGTGCCCGACAGACCCGACAGAGGAACGGCGTTGGTCAGAGTGACCACTGGAGTCGCCGAGGGCACGTATGTCGCCACCAGGGTCAGGCCCGTGTAGGCCTGATAGCCTCGCAGCATGATGTAGTAGGTGCCGGCCGACGGATTGTTGATCGTGACCGTCTCGTTGTTGCCGATCAGATATGGACGGTAGTCCCACTGCGCGGTCGTGGGCTTGCTGTCCTTGCGGACGTAGAGATCCACGTCGCCGGTGCCGCCGGAAATCTGAATCACCAGGCTGGCCTGGCCGGCGGGCACGTCGATCTTGTAGTATGCTTCGCTGCTGCTGGCGCCGGACAGACCCGTCACGGGAACGCCGTTGGCCAGCGGTGTCACGGTGTCCCCGCTGCCGCTGCCGTAGGTGGCCACGAGGCTCACGCCCGCGTAGGCTTGGTAGCCGCGGATCATGATAAGCCAGTTGCCACCCTGCGGATTGTCGATCGTGACGGTCTCGTTGTTGCCGATCAGATACGGACGGTAGTCGTAGTCCGACGTCGTCGGAGGGGCGTCCCTCTTGACGTACAGATCGGCGTCGCCGGTGCCGCCGGACATCTTGATCTCGAACTTCGTCTGGCCGGTGGGTACGATGATGCGATAGAACTTCTCGCTGCCTTCGAGGCCGGAGATGTTGGTCACGGGCACGCCATTGTCGAGAAGGGTGACCGTCCCGGTGAACCAGTAGTCGGCGTTGAGGGTCACATCGGCGTAGGCCGTCCGTCCCCGGAGCATGATGTACCACGTCCCGCCCTGCGGATTCTCGACGGTAACCGTCTCGTCGTTGCCCGACAGGTAGGGCCGGTAGTCCCAGCTCGACGTGGTGGGGATGGCATCCCAACGGACGTAGAGATCGCAGTTGCCGGTCCCGCCGAAGATCTTGATCTCCAGCACGGACTGCCCCGAGGGGACATCGATCTTGTAGACTTGTTCGCTGCCATTGGCCCCCGAGATGCCGGAGACAGGCACATTGTCTTCGATAACCGTCTCCTTCCCGTAGGTGGCGACCAGCGTCACGCCGGAGTAGGCGTTGTTGCCTCGCAGCATGATATACCACGTGCCGCCGGTCGGATTGTTGACCGAGACGGTCTCATCGTTGCCGGAGAGGAACGGACGATAATCGTAATCCGTGGAGGTCGGGACCGCACCGAACTTGACGTAGAGATCGCAGTCGCCGGTGCCGCCGGAGATCTTGATTTGCAGACTGGTTTCGCCGGATGGAACCTCGATGGCGAAGATCCGCGCGCTGTTCTGCGCGCCGGCCAGGCCGGTGACGGGAACGCCGTTGCTCAGGAGCGTGCCCTCGCCGCCGCCGGTGTAGCTGGCCAGCAACGTCATGCCGGTGTAGGCACTATAGGCTCTGAGCATGATGTACCACGTCCCTGCGGTCGGGTTGTCGACGGTGACGGATTCGTTGTTGCCGGAGAGGAACGGTCGATAGTCGTAATCGGTGGTGGTGGGCAGCGCCCCGCGTTTGACGTAGAGATCGCAGTCGCCGGTCCCGCCGGAGATGCTGATCTGGAGCTTGGTCTGTCCGCTCGGCACATCGATCTGGAAATACTTCTCGCCGCCGGCGGCATCGCTCAGACCGGTCACGGCTACGCCGTTGCTCAACGTCACCACGCTGAGGGTAGCCGAGTAGCTGGCCTGAAGGGTCAACCCGGAGAACGCGCTGTAGCCTCGCAGCATGATATACCACGTGCCGGCCGCCGGGCTTTCCACGAGCACCGTCTCGTTGTTTCCGACCTTGTAGGGCCGGTAATCATACGTGGTGGTGGTCGGCTCGGTGTCCTTACGCACATACAGATCGCAGTCGCCGGTCCCGCCGGAGATTTGGATTTCCAGTTCGTCCTGCCCGCTCGGGACGACGATCATGTAGAACTGCTCGCTGCCGGTCGCTCCGGAAATGCCGGTGACTGGAACGCCATTGCTCAGGCTGGTCGGAGCGCCGTAGGCCACCGAAGCCACGAGGCACAGGGCCACCAGGCCCACCAGGCCTCTCACACGCGATTGACTCAGACCGTTCATTTCGAACTCCTCTCTCTATCTATACCTATGCCCACGATCTTGGTCCGGTCCCAGATGTTGGACGGATCGTCTACTAACGCACTTGTGCCGATATCGACCGATTTCGTAACGGTTTTTCCGGTTTTTCCGGCCTTCGCAGACTTTTTTACGCGCGCTGACGAGCCGGACCGGTCTCCCGATACCCGTATAAAGGCTTTTCCTAAAATGGCTTATGGACCACCACCGGCCGATCGTATGGCGAAACTGCCTCGGAATCGAGGCACGCCGTCGCCGCTTCCGTGAGACCGCCTCCGGCCGTACTCCAACCGTCCTGTGGCGAAAGGGAGGGCCGCTTCTTTCTCTCGCAAGTGCCTCCAGATACTACACTTGCAGACAACCTCCTCCCACGTGACCGGGTTTCGGGGACGCCCGAGACCCCGGCCACCGTGAAACACTCCTAATGCCTATTCTGACCGGTTCGTCCCAGAAGTCAAGTCCCGATCTGTCGCGAACCACTGGCAGAAGCGCCGCGTCACTGCCGCGGCATCAGCGTGATCGTGTCGGTCGCCAGGAGCGAGCCCAAGCTGTTGTGGGCGCCCAGGGTATACGCGCCGGGCGCCAAGTCGTCGGGCAGGTGGGTCTCCCACGCGGTCAGATCCAGCCAGTCCACCGTCAGAGTCTGCCCAGTTTCCACCACGTCGATCCTCTGGACGTGGATCCACCCGCGACCGCGTATCGCCACAGAGGACGCTGCCACCTCCTTCGCCGACGGCGCGGTGATCTCAAACGGGATGGGATTTCCCGCTCTGGCCAGGACCTGGTTCATCACCCGCTCGTACCGCTGGTCAATGTGAGCCAGCCAGCTCGGCCACGCCTGTTCCGGCAGCAATTGCGCGAAGTGATCGGCCCAGGCGGACAGGTACACCCTGTTGAAGCTGACCTGGAGGAAATCGTAGACGTTTCCGTAGAAGGCATGCGCCCACGCAGGCTTTCGCAGGAGCTTGTTCAGCACGCTGTTGCTCTCGAGGGCCTGGTTCGCATTGTAGTAGTCCAGGTCATGGGGAAAATACGTGAACCGACCGTCGGTGGGACGAAAGTAGAACATCGCGTTGTGACTGGAGTTGCTGATCCAGTTGTCCGTGATGCCAAACGTCGAGCCGACCGCGAACGCCTGGAGCCACTGCTCGACGTCGATCGTCTCGGCGATGGACGATTCGAACGCCGTCTGGCTGAGGCCCAAGGCCTGCGTCAGCCGGATCACAGGCTCATAATCATCCAGATCCCGGTTGTTCTTGATCAGAAAGTGCCAGCGGTATTTCTCCTTGTCGGTGCCCAGATAGTCCGTGACACTGCGTCCGTAGACGCCGCCGCCCTCCTGTGGGATCTTCAGTCCCTCCGGATCGTTGCCCACCGTTTCGGCCAGCGTGTAGACCAGCTCATACTCGTACACGGTGCCGGCGCCGCCTTCTTCGCCGTACGCCTCTTCACAATAGACCGGGCCGTAGCGAGCCAACTGGACCTCGACGCCGCTGCACTGCTGTTGTCGGGGGGCGATGAGGTAGCCCAAGTCATGGTATTTGGAGAATCCGCCGAAACGATTCATCGCGACATGCTGTAGCATCTCGCGCTGCCCGACCTGCTGGCCGTCGGAGCGGTCGAAACCGATGGTGCGATGCACGCCGCGAAACAGCTTCTCGGGATTGAATCGCAGATGAAAGCCGATGCGAGGCTCCTTGGGCCGGCCGTGCTCGCTGCCCTTCAGATGCACGCCCACGTCGTAGTACACATCCTGCTCGTTGACGATCAGCGTGGCCCCGAGGTGCTCGTTGCTCATGCGGTTGGTGGGCTCGTACAACAGGTCGCGCTCCGCGCCGCGCATGACGATGCGATAGTTGAACACGCCGGTGGTCCTGGGCGCAAACGGACCGCTCGCCTGTGGAGGTTGGGACGGCCGCCCTGCCGCCAGATCGACCTGCAAGACCCGATACTGGGCAAAAGACTTCGGGCCTGCGGCCGGGCAGAATGCGACGAGCCCGCGTCCGTCCTGCGCTTCGACGTAGAACTGCACAAGGGTGTGGCTCGCGTGCGGCGGGATGACGGCGGCGAAGCGATCCTCCTGCCCGCTCATCTCCGCGGCTTGCCATGTCCCGTTGTCCGGCCGATACCACAACGTGACCTTCTCGACGCCGTCCGGATCGGTGGCCCTGACAGCGACTTCCACCGTCTGATCGGGCATAGGAACCGACGGGCTGTGGCGAAGCGCCGTCATGGTCGGACCGATGTTTGGCTGCCGGCACGAATTCGCACGTCCCGGCGTGCCTGAAAGCGAGGGCACCGCCAGAAGCGTGGTCCGGGCCAGCCGGTTGAAAAACAGACGCGTATGCAGCAGCGGCGAGCCGCTGATCCATTTGGCCCGAAATCGAATCTCGACCTCGCGCCCGTTGTTGATTCGCGCGCCGTTGGCGAACGTCGTCTCGGCGTGGTTGTGCATGTGCTCGGTAGGCCCGGTCGCCACCAGATGTAGAACCGGATTCGTTCCATCGCTCGGATCGGCCTCAATCGTGCTGTGGCGATGGTTGCCCACGATCCTCCAGTGATCGAGCCCGCGAGAGAAATCGCCGTTCTGAAGCCGTTCTTGCGCGGCGCCGCCCGGGTCTTCGATCACGTGAATGTCGTCGATCAGGATCTCGCCGGCGTCCAGCAGCCCCATGACGAACTCGTGATAGAGGCTGTCATTGCCCACCGCGCTGGCCTGCACGACGCCGCGATACGAGATTGTCTGCCAGCTCGATCGAGATGATTCATCGCTGGCGGCCCACGCAGCGCCGCAGTCGTTGTCCGCCCACGGATCGCGCAGTTCCAGGCTGCGGCCGCCGCCGTCGGCCGCCTCAGGCCAGGTCCCTCCGTCATAGTAGCGCAGCCAATCGACGGGATTGCCTCGGGCATCCAGGAGTCTCAACGCCTCGCCCCCGTTGGCCAGACGCCCCTGAAAGTCTCCCACGATAGGAACATCCGGCAATCGCGCGGCCAGGTACGCTCGATTGCGCGCCACGACCAGGTACCCGCCCGCGGGCAGAGACGTTCCGTCGGGAAATGTGTACGCAATCCCTTTATCGAAGCTCCAGCCGGACAGATCGACCGTTGCACTCCCTCGATTGTAGAGTTCGACCCAGGTCTTCGATTCACCGTCCTGCTCTTCGTCGTCGGAGAAATCGGCCACGGTCGCCTCCAGCGTGGCTTGAAACAGGAGATCCGAGCTGCTCGCCTCGATGTTATGGCCCTCGATGGCCAGGATGTTGACGCCCGCCCTCAGTGCACCGAGGTGAGCCGATACGTCGAAGCCCTGGTAGCTGACCGCCGCCATGTCGTCGTTCGAGGCGGCGGCCGGGTCGTCCCATGCTTCGGACCCGGACATGTTGGCGCTGGCGATGAGCGTGCCGTTAAGAAAGGCCAGAAAGCCGTCGTCGTATCGCATGTTGAGCGTCAGCGACGCGAGGGCGCCCGGATCAGCGACCTCGAAGGGGATGCGGATGTAAACCGTGTTGCGGCGGCCATACATCTCGGCGCGGACATCCACGTCAATGTAGGGCTCGTATCCCGAGCTGACCTCGAAACCAACACCTGTCCCCGAGCCCTGGACCCAGGCGCCGTCGTCGAACGGCTCCGATCCGCCGGTCCATCGCCGCCCGATTTGGTCGTCCTTCGGGACCAGGACCTTCACAGCCGCGCTCTCGTCGAACAGCAACAGGCGCTGCGCGTTGTCCACCGCAGGCAGAGCCATGGGGTGATACATGATCTCGTTGATCACGATATCCGTGCACAGCTCGACCTCGTCGGGCTGTCCGGGTGTGGCAAACGCAGCAAACAGCCACGGTCCCGTGCCGGCGGGATGCCGGCCTGTCACGGTGTCAGCGACCCGCACGGCGTCGCAGACCTGATCGTCGCCCCGGCCGAGAAAGAGCCGATCACCGGGTTGCGGAACGAATCCCAGATCGCTCGGCGTGATCGTGACGTACCGGCCCGGGTCCAGGACATCGTCGTCAACTGGTAGGGGCGAGGCATGCCTCGCCCCTGCATTCGACTGCACTTCGAGCCAGGCATCCGCCATCGCCGCCGGCTCAGATCCCACATTGACAATCTCCACGAAGAAGTCCGACTCGCCTGCCGGACAGACCTCGTTGAGACGCAGTGAACGTGGTAACGGTGTCGCATCGGTGAAGTTGGACGCATTCGGAGTGCCCCCGATCCGGTCGCTCCAGGTCCAATTCGACGCGGCATCGCTTTCGCGCGTGGGATCGATCTTGGCCAGGGTGCAGCCGGAGCCGTCTGCGGCCACGGGCCAGTCCTCCCCGTCGTCGTATCGCACCCGATTCATCAGGCGGCCGCTGTTGTTGAGCAGCCGAATTTCCTCGCCCGCGTTGGAGAGCTTCCCGTCAAACGGTCCCAGGACCGGCGAGGCTGTCATCTCCAGTCCGCCTGCGGCGGACGCCACGACCACGTAGGAGTCGGGCGCGACGATTGTTCCAGCCGGAAAGGTGTACTCGACCGCACCCGCCAGAGACCAGCCGGACAGGTCCACGAGCGTTCCCATCTGGTTGTAGAGCTCGATCCACTCCGGCTCGTCCGCGCGCGGATGGAACATGATCTCGTTGATGACGACCACGCTGTCGGCCAACAGTGCGCACGGCGAGCACAGTTGAAGCGCGAGCCCCAGGAACAGGGCCGCGATCCACCTGCGGCGAAGATCGAGTTTCTCGTGATGTTCAGTCATTAACCGCCTCCGGTCCGCCTGTGGTCCGCCTGCGGCGGACGACTCGCTTTAGTCTTTCCACCTGTAGGGGCGAATGATTATTCGCCTGTACCGGTATTATACCACATGACGCATGCTCGCCGCTCGTCGATCTGAAACCAGTAAGGGGGAATGATCATTCGCCCGTACCTGGTCACCAGCGGAAGAATCGGTAGGGATCATCCCATTCCTGCGGTTCGTCCAGATAGAGACCCTGAAGCCATCGGCCCGGCTCGGCTGGCTCGACGGAGCGAGAGAATCGACCGAGCAGCGGAGTCGGAGCCTGCGCGCCGAGGTTGGCCAGGAGCCGCGTGACCAGGAAACTGGTTCGCCGGAAGGTCCGCTTAAGCCCGAAGTTGCTGCGGTACTCGAATTGCCACGGGGCGAGCTGACAGAGGACGACCCTCCCTCCCGGAACGACCGCCAGCACGCCATCGCCGACGGGCTGGGCGCCCCCAGAGACCAGCGGAAGTATCCGCGGATCGCGGTTGTGCACGTCTGCCGGCCCAATGCCGGCCAGTGGCGAGTCCATCGTCGCAGGATCGAAGAAGGCATTGATGTGTTCGGCCTGCCTCATGGTGACACGGACAGGCAATACGGCGTCGACGTCCTCCTGCGCCAAACCGACGGCCAGCACGCGTCCGCCCGACGCCAGGAACGCACCGATCGCGTCTTTGTGAGCGGACCCCGGCGCGCCGGGGCTGTCGGGCCCGAGGATCAGAACGGAGTCTGCGGGGATCTCACCGCCTTCGTAGGCGTGGAGGGGAAACCCTGCCGCTTCGAAGTGCTCGCGGCCGGCGGCCGTTCCGGCATAGAACGCCTCGCGCGGCGTCGCAGGCTTCCACGCGCGGACGTACCGTAGCAGGTTGGCGACGAGAATCTCCGCCGCCGGCTCCGTCTCCGTACGCCTGGTCACGTCGATCTGACAGAACAGCACCATCCCCGTGCCCTCGCGGTACTCCATCAGAGGGCTGTACTGGAGGCTGAATCCGCCGTCCACGATGGGCAGGAAATCGCCGCACGCCGGTTTCTCGATGAGGACCGATGCCACGTTTCCGCGATTGCCGCATCGCCACGCGCGCGTCACCGTCAGGCCGCACCACGTCACAGCCGGCGCGCCGTTGAACTTGGACGAACGTTCGTACTTCAACCTTGGCGGAACGATGGTCGCTTCGCCTCGCCAGTCACGCAGGTTCTCGACTTCAAGTCCGGCCAGGACGGGATGGTCGGGCACGCGAGGGAAAACATTCCGCAGGCCATACTCGACCACGCGGAAACCGAACCGCTTCTCCAGCACCTCCGGCGTCTGCTCGAACACGACCACTTTGAGCCCATCCCGGACCTGCCCGATATCCGGCCCCGGCGCGCCAGGGTCCACTGTCATGGCTGCCTTGCCCACAACGAGCATCTCATACGAACCGAGATCGGCGGTCGCGTCGACACGTTCGCAGGACAGCCCCATCTCTTCCATCAACTGTGCCGTCTCGCCGGCAGGATCGAAGAGAGCAACCTTGGCCTTGTCGCGCACCAGCGCCGGACGCGGAACAACGTGGATCGTGAATGTGTCTTCTTGTGACTGACCATTGCTGAATGCGGCCTTGGCAATCATTTCGTATGAGCCGGGTTTCGCGCTGGTCGGGATGACAAAGCGTATCGGTACGTTCGCCTGCTGACCTGTTTCGACGGCGACCTCTTCGTTGCCGAGGACCGGCTCAGGCAACCCGACACGCCACGAGCACGTGCAACGGACCGGCTCGCGCGAGTTGTTGACCACGATCAACGGCTTGTCTACCGTCTGGCCGGCAGTGAAATTGTGGTCCTTGCCGGTGAAGGAACCGGCCTTACCGGCGATGTAGGCCAGGAGGGGCTGGTTGTTGCGCAGGATGGCGTTGCCGGCACCGGTGGGGACCCAGTCCGCGCGTTCATACGCCAGGTCCATCCGTTCGTAGCGCTGCTCGCGATAGTCGGGACTGAAGCCGGGCCGCTGCAGGTTGAGCCAATCCACCTCGAATTCTTCACGTCGGTTCCTGTCCACGCCGGGGCGAAGCCGGAACAGGATGTGATGCTCCCAGGGCGAGATGGCCGAGACGCCCCACGTGCGGAAAGCCCGCCAGTTGTCCGTGAGGTAGAGATCGAACACCGGTTCGCGCTCGGGAAAATCGGTCGAACCCAACTGGTGAGGATAGTCCCAGCGATGCCAGAGCCTGCCGGCGCGGAATTGTTGGGCCTCCCAGCGCAAGTTCGGCTTCTCCATTTCGCTGATCGCGAAGGCGCGGTCGCCGAAGAACTGGGCGTTCCATTCGGCCAGGCAGAACTCCCACGGCACCGCCGCACTGCCGAATTCCCTCTTGCCCTCGTACCAGCCGCGATACATCGCCCAGTCCCAGGTGAACGGCGCGCCGTACTCGCACAGGAAGACCGGCTTGACGCCCTGCGTCGCCCAGTGCTCGAACCAGTCCGACATCTCCTGCACGGGAACGAAGTTCGGATAGAAGTTGATCGCGTGCATCGAGCCTAAGTTGCCCGAGGCGTGGTGATAGACGATGCGAGACGGGTCCAGCGTCCGGACAATGGCCTCGGCCCGCGTAGCGAGTTTGACGTTTCGCAGCGCCCAGTTGTCGCGGGCGTCCTGAAGGCCGTCGATCATGTCGGGATTCATGTCCTCGCTGTAACCCGTCGCGTTGTGACTCATGGAGTACATCACGACGGACGGGTGATTCTGGGCGACTCGAACGTGGAACTCGGCGTGCCGGACGTAGCCGTTGTTGCGATCCGCATCGGGCTCCTGCCAGTCATAGTGGCTGAAGTGCGGCTGCGAGAACGACACGAGCATCCCGGTGTCGTCGGCGGCCTGGAGAATCTCGGCGAAGCTCAGATGCGAGCCGGGCTGGCAGCCGTAATTGTGCGTGTAGACGAAGTTGATGCCGAAGCTCTTGAGCCGCTCCAGACTCTCGCGGGCCGCCTCATAGGTGGCCGACGCGGCGCCGACCTGGGCGTTGTCCAGCGGCACCGCCGACAGGAAGATGCGCGTGCCGTTGAGATAGAAGTCGCGGCCCTCGATCCACATCTCTCGGAATCCGAAGCGGATGGGCCAGTGCGTGTCGAGCGCGTGGCCTTGCACGTCGAGAAGGGAAACTTCGGCGTCATAGGTGTTCAGCGGCGTGTGAAGATCCCAGAGCTTGTCCGGCATCCACTTGTCTGTGCACGTGATGCGGCCCTCGCGGACGTCACTTGCCCGGAACGGGCGACCTGTGAATTCCTTCAGGACGCGGTCTTTGTCGAGGATCCGAACGCCGACGGTGTATTCGCTCTGAGCGTCAAGTCCTTCCAACTCCAGATCGAGCGAAATCTCGTGTTGGCGGATCGACGTGGCCACTCGCGCATCGGCGATGCGCGGTCCGGCCGGCATGCCGATCAGGCAGACGTCGCCGCACAGGCCTCGTCGCGCCACGGTTCCCTTGATCTCACGTGCCGCGGCGGTGTCGGCATAGGAGAGCATCACCCCTTTGAGCGGCATGGCGACGACGAGGAGACTGAGCCGATGCGTCCGGCCCGGATGACAGAAGGCCGTCAGGTCGACTTCGGCACCTGGAAATCGAGCCTCGCCCGCCTGGACACCGTCCACGTGGATCGAGGCATACGAATTCAGATACTCGAGACAGAGCGAGATGCGCCGGCCGGCCCAGGACGACGGGATCGTGATCTCCCGCTCGTACCAGGCAGCGGCCACGTCGCGCAGTGCGAGATTGCGCCAGCTCGGATGCGCGTACACCGTCTGGCTGTCCTTTTGCATGTAGTCGGCGATCCCGGGCCAGCACCCTGGGACCTTGAAGTAGCCCCAATCGGCGTGTGGCACGCCTGCGGCGGACTCGGAATCCGTCTGTGCCGGTTGCCAACGCCAGAGGCCATTGATACAGACGCGCTCGCGAGTCGCGGTAGCTTCTCGATACGCCGTGGAAATGTCCCACGTCGGCTGAACGCCCGGCGGCAGTGCGGCGTCTTCAGATGTTGTATTGGCGGCAGCAAAGCACGCCATTGTCAGATACGCAATGCAGATAAGGGTGCGTGACGTCAGCATATACATCCACCAGGTGCGGGCGAATGATTATTCGCACCTACAGGCCTGCGGTGATATCCAGCCGGACGGCAGTCGCCGGCGGCACGATTTCCCATTCGGATTCCGTCTTTCGGATTTCGGCGTCTCCTGTTCTTTGGCCGTCCTGGTCATATGCAGCCACCGTAATCGCCGGCCTGTCCACGAGGGTGGTAATCGCTGTCCGCACATCGTCCGGGCCAAACGAGCCTTCGGGCTTGGCGATCACGAGACGCTCAACGCCCTCGACGAGAGCGACCGAAATGCCCACGCTCTCCTTCATACGACGCACGGCGACACTGCCGCTGGTCGCGACCCCATCGAAGCGGCGCCAGGCGCCGCGGGCGTCGAGGAAGATGCAATCGGGCGAACTGGCACGGTCACAGCGTTGCCCATCGAGCAAGGCCGAGCACTCGATGAAGCCGTCCGCCCCCAGAGCGAGCCAGCCGAACGGCGGCAGATCGTATCCGGCGTCCGGAAGCTGCCACGACTCGGACGCGTTGCCGTTGACCCATATGCGCAGACCGTTCGGATAGTAAATGAAAATCTTCGACTTTCGCCAATCACCGCTCTGGAAGGCCTCGGAGGAACTGACCAGGCCGCGATCCGTGCCACAGCGAATCTCCTGCGGCTTGAGCATGGCGTACCGCGATTGAAGCGGCCCGAGCATGTAGTACGACCGGCAGGTCTGACGAATGCCGTGGGCCTCCTCCACCAGCCAGCCGATGTGGCCGTAGGCGATGGTCGCCGCCAGGAACTGGTCGATGCTGGCGACGATGTTCTCCGGCTTGTTCCAGCCTTCCTTGCCGCTGAAGAACTGGCCCGTCCAGGGCACGCCGATATCGACCGACAGCGGGTGCATCTTCAGCAGGTCGAAGTGAGGCAGATAGGGATACTCCCACAGCCGCAGCCCGCTGTATGTCAGGCCATAGTTGCCCACGCACAGGCCGGCGTAGAGCCACTGGTGATGGCCCTCCGACCAGCAGTGGCCGTCGTAGACGTCCTGATCGTGCAGCAGCAGCTCGCCGTAGGCGTAGAAAGTCGCGGCGAACGTCCCAGCGCCGGGCACGCGGGCATCGAAGTCCGTCCGATCCCACGGGCTCACCGACGTGTGAACATCGGTGTACGCGGCATTCGTGTTGAACTTGGCCTGGACCAACGGAGCGAGCCGGCGGTCCATCTCCACGGCGAAGAGCGATTTGGGCGAGTAGCATCGCGCCCAGGCCCTGACGAGGTTGCCGTCGGGGCCGCGCATCACGCGGTCCGTGTCCCAGTGGGCGTTCACCGGCGCGAAGTCGGTGTAGTTCGTGTAGAGGCCCGAGCGCCAGCCCAGCGAACGCTGAGCGGCCACGTACTTCTGCAGCGCCTCGTCGCCGCCTTTGCCCGGCGCGGCCATCTCGCGGAACGTGAAGCTCTCGCCGCTGTCGCGCCAGGTGATCTCGTGGTTGCACTGCGTCAGCATCTCGATGCCGTAGGCGCGCAGTCTCTTCGACCGCTCGTGCTCGCTCTGGTAGTCCTGTGGACCCCAGCTTTCCTGCCAGAGCCGCGTAGCGGCCTCGCGACCGCGTTTGGCGGGAGGGTTGTCAATCGTCGCCAGCGTCTCCTCGAACACCGGCGAGAAGGTCACGAAGAACCTCTCGTAAAGGTCGTTGCGTCGTCCATCCGTCTTGGGGATGTATCGCACGCCGCCGTTGAGCTGGACCTTGTCGCCGTCGATCTTGTCGACCGCGAACGGCGCCGAGGCGTTTGAACGGTACCAATCCATCCAGACCGAGGCGAAATACCGGACCGCGCCCTTGGACATCAGGACGTTCAGATGGTGGCCTCCATAGTTCATGAAAGGCAGCATCAGCAGTTCCGGCTTCTCGACGCCCTCGATACGCCCGTAGGAAAGCTCGGTCGCCAGTCCGCCGGTGCAGATGCAGTCCACAACGAGGCTCTTCTGCCACAGACGCAGCGTGGACTGGATCGTCACCTCGGCCCCGTTGATGTTTGCCCGCCAGGAGGCCTTCAGTTCACTTCCGATCGTCTGGGCCTCGATCAGCCGGACGTTCTGCGGCTCGGCGACGAATGTCAGTCCCGCCTCTGTCATGGCTTTGGCCACGACAGTTCCGTTGAGCCTGACGACGACCGGCTCCCAGAACCCGGCCCCTGGTTTGACCTCATACACCAATTGCGTCCCGGCGTCCTGGTAGGTGAACCGCCAGCCCTTGCCAGCCTGCGCCAGGTCCACCGAGAAGTCCGTCGCCAGATTCTCGGGCAGGATGGTCTGCTCGCGCGTTGGGAAAGGCAGTCGGCCTGGACCGATGTTGGCGCCTGGGGACTGGCCGGGGAATGGATCGATGCCGCGTTTCGGACGTGGTTCGAAGGAAAGTGGAGCCGGACTTTCCTTGAAGAATACCAGGTCCTCGAAGAAAAGCTCGCGGTCGTCCGTGTTGGAGCCGCCTGTGATCCGCAGACCGGCGAAGCGCAGCGGCCTCCTGTCGAGCCAACCGGCCGGCAGCACCCTGTGGATCAGCCACCATTCCTTCCAGGCCACCTGGGCGAGATCGAGCGTCAGCTCTGCGTTGTCCCGGTCGAGAACCACCAGCGTCACAGTCGTTCGCGGTGTCCCCGGCTCGGGCGCCCACGACCAGTTGTTGCCATAGACCCAGATCGTGGTCGCCGAGACATCATCCGGGATCGCTACCGGCGTCGGCGGGCGCAGAGCGACTGTGCTGGTGTTCGATGTGCCGCGATAGACCAGCCGGGCGACCGGCGATTCCCACACCCGCTGCCTCTGCGAGCCGATCAGATCGGCGACCGCGCCGTTGCTGCACTCGACCTGCCAGCCTTCGAGCGAGTCGAAATCGACCAGCGGTGCGTGCGGCGGTTGGCGGCCGGCCCGGACGATCTCATAGGGACGAGCCCCCGGTGCTTCATCCGCCGGCATGGGCTTGGCCATGCGAGCCGTCGTGGAACTTGATTCCGCGTGCAGCGTGCCGGCAAGCGCCATCAGCGCGACCAAGGCACCGCGAGCAGGCCAGGATCTGCCGTTAATCGTATGGGACGTCATGTGAAGACTCCTACAACGTACTGTTCCGCCGCAACCTGATCGCCGATGGTTGCTCATCGGTAATGCGCAACGACCGTCAAGGCATCGAGGTCCGACGGCAACGTAATGATTCCCTGATCCGCGTCGAACCGATCGTGCGGACGCCCGTTGACCTCCACGCGGTCGAGCCGACGGCTCTCCGGGTGCCGCAGTCGAATCACGATCGCCTCCGGCCTGTCACGCCGGGGCGCCGTTATGGCAATCTCGATGCGCCCCGCATCCACCTGCGACGAAATCCGGTAGCTGACCGGCCCGAAGCGCGTCGGGCAGTTGCTCGCGGTCAACTGCTTGCCGTCTTCCAGCCACTCAGTCGGGATCAACGGGGCCAGCCACAGCGTCCGGCCACGCTCCATGACCAGCATCTGCCGCGTCTGGTAGAGAAAGTACCCCGTCTCGTGCGTCTTGTCCCATGCCCCGCTGTGCCGGAAGTGCTCCCAGAAGGTCATCACCTCGGGGTTCACCAGGGACGCGATCGAGTTGAAGTACGTGCGGAGGAAGGGCTTCACGTCATCGCGCAGCGCGTAGACTTCCGCGTTGCGGGCGTAGTATGGCTGCACCTTGGAGAACCCGCCCAAGTGGAACCAGTCCTGCCGGTTGCGTTCTGCGGGATAGTCGAACCACCCGTCCCCCAGGAAGTGGACATCCTCCATGTGGTCCATCATGCGTGTGACCTCGGGATCGTTCGGGTCGAACACACCGGCCGGGACCAACTGATGCGCCCCCAGCTCGACGTCGTACGCCCACGTGCGGCCCATGTCCTGGCCGGGGAAGAAGTCGGCCAGCAGTCCGGGGCTGTGCACCTGCGAGGGGTAATGGGGAATCCACGTGCCGTCGCGCAGCGGCAGAACCGGCGACTGCGCCTGGGTCCAGCGATAGGCCGCGAACAGGCAGTTGCGCAGCTCGTCCGCCTGCTGTTGAAAAACCGCCGCCTTCGGGTGGCCGATGTCCCCCAGTACAGCCCCGAGGTCACGAAGCGCCGCGTAGTAATAGGCGTTCATGCAGAAGTGACAGGCGAATGCGTTCCAGTCGGCCAGGACGCCGGGAGGCATCAGGCCGTATTCCGGCCTGCGCTGCCCGTGGGCATCGAGCGCCCTGGTCTTGGCCAGTTGCCGAACGATCCAGTCCCCGACGCGTGCGATCTGGGACGCATGCCTCTGGAGCCAGACCGAGTCGCCTGTGAGCTCGCAGTGCTGCGCCAGCGTCCAGAGGTGCCACGCCGTGCCGAAGGTCGTGTAGCCGGTGGTCAGGAAGCCGTTGGCGTTGTAGCGGTGGATGAAGAACTCCAGGCCGCGTCGAGCGAATTCGCCGTGGCCGAGGAAGTCCATCCCGCGAATCACGGAGTGGGCTTCGCTCTCGTACGGACCATACGACATCGCAGCGATCCACGGCGCAACGCGTGCGCCGTCGGCCTCGTTACGTGCGGCGATCAAACAGCGCAGTTGCGAGGAACGAACGAGATCGTTGATGAACGGATCGGGCGTGTCGATCTGCATGGCGGGCGCCAGAACGGCCTGCCAGTAGGACTCCACGTCGCGGCGCAGCTCGGAGACGGCCCCCACGCTCGGAAGATCGCCGGCGGGAGGCTGAAGGATTGCGACGAAGCCCGCGCTTCCGCGGGGCGGCAACGTGCCACTCAATTGGAGCCGACCATCCGAGACGTGCAGCTTCGGATCGCTCGAAGAAGCGATGGTGATCGACCCCAACACGACGCCCTCGGCTTCGAGCCGGAAGCCGTCTTCGATCGGCGTAAGCGCCGCCAGCCGCTCGCCTCGACTGTCGAGCACGATATCCAGGCCGGCCGACACGGGATTGGCATCCTCTCGAAGGTTCTTCCAGGTGAACTCGGCCACACAGACGGCGGGACGGTTCAGACGGGCCGGATCGCTGCCGGGATCGTCGACGGGCGCGACGAACACGCGCTGCGTGCAGACAATCCCCTCATGTTCCGTGGTAATGACCGGGATGGGAAGCCAGCCCCCTTCGAGCCGCCGAGCCCGCTTGTCGGCCTGGCCCGATCCCCATCGCAGTTGCATCCTGCCGGCAGAACCGAACCAGTCTCCGCCCTCGCCGGCGGCCGCCTGGAAACGCAATGTGCCGTCCCGCTCCAGCACGTACTTCGTGTTGTCGCAGGCCAGCGACAGCATCACCGGGCCTTCGCTCTGGAGCGGATTGTGCGTCCGCGCCATCGCCTGGGCCAGCGTCTGGTCCGACCGCACCCGCACTTCCTGGAGGATTGTGCGACGGGCCTCTACCTTCCGGCGGTAGTCGGCCGGACTGATCGGCGCCGGGTCCCGCGTGACGAACAGACCGTGGTCGGGCAGATAGACGCACTCGTTCGCGAGCACATCCTCGACCGCCACACCAAACGCCCCCGTCGGCAATCGAAACTGAATCACTGTCCGATCCGCATTCAGAGAGGAGGGTCGTGCGAATCGAACCTCCAGGTGCAGAGGACTGGACAAGGTCACTTCCGGCTCGACCGGCCCGAGGAATTCTCCGTTGTAGATAGCGATCCCCACAGGAGCCTGCGCCGATGCGGAATCCGTCTGCACCAGCAGCCGCGTCGTGTCCCAGCGGGTTCGCGTGAACGCGGCCAGGTCACGTACGCGCCACGAGGCCGCCACAGGCGGCAGAATCCAACGGACCTTCCGCGTCAGGAGACGGTCGCCTTCGGGCGATCGCATGGACAGCCGGCAGACCACTTCGTTGCCCTCGGCGACGATGTCGCCGCTGAGCGGCTTCCATTGCCCCTGCCAGGCGGACTCGCCAAACCAGCCCTCCACACGAATGCTGTTGACGGCAGAGGGAGCGGTAGGCCCCGACAGACGCAACCGCAGCTCCCGCAGCGCGCGGCGGTTCAACCATTGGAGCCCGATGCAGCGGTAGCCACCCGCCCTCGTCGGTATCGCATAGCTGCCGTCGGCCTCGCGGACCAAATCGGTTTCGAGAAACAGGTCTTCTGCGGCGAACTCCTGGAGTCGGTTGGCGCGGCAGCCGTCTTTGCGGTCCGGGTCCCAGGTCACCACCCGCGCGAAACGGGCCATGTTCACGGCGGGCGGGCGCGCGATCGTCGCGACATCGGAGCGCGTGAGCCGGGCATCGGCCCAGTTCGCCATGTCGCAGGTGATTCCGTCGCCGGCGTCGCCCGCATCCAGTCGAAGCTCCTGCGCACCCTCGACGTTCACGTGCACGGTCTTGGCGCCGTCTGCCAGCCGGAGAATCCCGCTTTCAAAACGCATCTCGCCATCCACGGACACACGGAAGACGACGCTACCCCCACCGGCGCCGCACGGCTGCAAGCCAACCTCGGCGTCAAACCAGGCGAACTCGCCGTCGAGCAGTACAACCAGCGTGCCGCTGGCGTGGTGTCCCAGGCCCTTTGCGAACTGCCGATCGCCGATCCGCAGAGGATCGCCGGCCTTGTCCGGGCGGACACCGGGATCGTAGGCGGCTGTGTTCAGCCCCAGCTCGCCCCAGGACTGACTTTGACTGGCAATGCGTTCGGGCACATCGCCAAGGTATTCGATTTCAGCCGTCCCGCTCCCTGCGGCCGGCACCAATGCAGAGGCCAGAACGCCCACGCAACAAACCAAGGTTCTCGCTCGCATAGCCAATCCTCTATTCGCAGTTCTCAGTCGCCAGTTGTCAGTTCCCAGCCCACTGCCAACTGGCGAGTGAGAACTGCGAACTGTCCAGCGACGGTCAGGATTATACGAGATCCGGGCCGCCGATTGAAACACGATTCTCTCACGTGGCAACCACAACTCTGATATACTCCATTGCTCATCTCGCTATCGGCCGCTACACTGGCGTTTACACGTTGTGGGGGCGAATAATCATTCGCCCCTACCGTATGCCCCTTCGGCAAGCTCAGGGCAGGCTCTTACGGGCACACTACGAGCGGCCGGCAGATGGGAGACACGAGATGAAGGAAGGGACCATGTTCAGATCCATCGTGACGCGACGGGCGTTCTTGCGGCGTACAGGCGGCATCGTCGCCGCGCCCCTGCTCGGGTCCGCCACAGGCGGAACGGCGCAGGCGGGGGAAGATTCGCAGGAGCTGCAGCGCATCGAGCAGGCCATCCCCGCCGAGGCGCCCGCCGTGCCAAGCCGACCGCGCAAGCTGCTGATCTTCGACCTGAACGTCGGCTATGGCGGCCACGCCTCCATCACCACCGCGAACACCGCGTTCGCACTGATGGGCAAGAGGACCGGCGCATTCGAAACGGTGGTCAGCAGGGATCCGGCCATATTCGAGCCGGCCAGTCTGCGACAATTCGACGCGGTGTTTTTCAACAACACGGTGGGCAATTGCTTCGAGGACCCCGCCCTGAGGCAGAGCCTGGTCGAGTTCGTCTACAGCGGCGGCGGGTTGATGGGCGTCCACGGCACGTCCGTCGCCTTCACGAAGTGGCCCGGTGCGATCGAGGACTGGCCCGAGTTCGGCATCATGCTCGGCGCCCGCGGCGCCAATCACAAGGCCAACAACGAGCACGTCTTCATCAAGCTGGACGATCCGACCCACCCGGTGAACCAGGTCTTCGGCGGGCAGGACTTCGACTACCGCGACGAGTTCTTCCGCGTCCACGAGCCGTACTCGCGGGACCGCGTTCGCGTGCTCATGAGCATCGACACGGCCAGGACCGACATGCAACAGCAGCCGGCGTATGGGGCGGTCGTGCGGGCCGACAACGATTACGCGCTGGCGTGGGTGCGCCAGTACGGACGCGGACGCGTCTTCTACTGCGGCTTCGCCCACCACCCGTCTGTCTTCTGGGACCCGAAGATGCTGCGGTTCTACCTGGCGGCCACGCAGTTCGCCCTCGGCGACCTTCCGGCTCCGACGACGCCCAGCGCCAAGCTCACCCCTGCCATCCGCGCGCAGGAGCGACTCGGCTGGCGTTTGGCCCTGGTGCCGCCGGCATCGAGAGAACGGGCGAATGATGATTCGCCCCTACATCTCTTCGAACTGATCGATAAAGCGGCAGAACACGGCCTGCTGTATGTCGGCGGCAGCAATCGACAGAAGATCAGTCGAGATATCCCCAAGACGTTCCACGACCGACTGACCGCTGAGGAGACGGAGCAGATTCGACTCAAGCTGGATGCTGCAAGCGTCCGCCTGCTCACCTATCACCTGGACGCGATGCCGTCCGACAGCGCGGGCCAACTGAAAATCGTCGAATTTGCCCAAAAGATGGGCATCGAGGCCGTCGTCGCACCAGGGACAAGGATTGCACCGGAAGGCAGACTCCCCCAGATCGTCGTCTTGGACAAGCCCACGCGCGTCAGAGGCATCGATTCGCTTCTCGACGAGACGCGTCGGCAAGAGCAAGGTCCCGTGGTCTTCTGCGTCGAGTCCGGCGACGACGAATTGGAGCAGATGATCGAGACTTTTAACAAGGCTGTAGCCAAGCCGACCTGAGGTGTAGCCATATGACACAAGACAGACATGTCGAGCGATTTTCAAGGCGTCAGTTCATCCAACGAACAGCAACCGTTTCCGGCGCGCTCGCAGTTCCGTGGATCGTGCCGTCCTCGGTCTGTGGCGCCCAAGGCAATACCGCGCCGAGCGGGCGGATCACCGTCGGTCTGATCGGGCACGGGTGCATGGGCCAGGGCCATCTGCACCGGCTGGCCGGCGACTCGGAGATACAGGTGCTGGCCGTCTGCGACGTGGACGCGGTGCGCCGCGACGAAGCCAAGCAGCGTGTCGAGGCCGCCTACGCCGCTCGCCGCCCCGCCGGCACGTATCGCGGCTGCGACAGCTACAACGACTACCGCGAGCTGCTGGCCCGCCCGGACATCGACGCGGTCGTGATCGTCACGCCGGACCATTGGCACGCGATGCAGTCGATCCATGCGATGGAGGCCGGCAAGGACGTCTACTGCGAAAAACCGATCTCGTTGACCGTTCGCGAGGGCCGCCGATTGGTCCAGACGGCGCAGCGCTACAGCCGGATCTTCCAGACAGGAACGCAGTACCGCTCCATTTCGACGATTCGCCAGGTCTGCGCGTTCGTGCGAAGCGGCGGGCTGGGCCAAGTCAGGTCGGTATTCACACTCTGGCAGCCCCTGGGCGAGAACTTCGGTCGTTCGTACGCGCCTGTGAGCCCGGCGTTGGCGGCCGAGCCGGCGCCCGAGGGGTTGGACTGGGACCTGTGGGTCGGCCCCGCCCCATGGCAGCCGTACAACCGCGCCTTCCACCGAAACCCCATTCCCGGCGTAGTGCCCTGGGCATTCCACGATGATTTCGGCGCCGGCGCGGTCACGTGGTACCACTCGCACGCTGCGGACGTGATTCAGTATGCGCTGGGCGCCGAGAACAGCGGGCCGGTCGAGTTCATCCACCCGAGTACGGGCCAATACCCGACGCTCACCTGCCGTTACGCCAACGGCACGCTCCTGCACCTGGTGGACCACTGGGGCATGGTGAAGGACGTGTACAAGGCCGTGCCCTCGAACGCCAGGCTGGAAGGCAACTTCGGCGGCGTGTTCGTCGGCGAGCGAGGCTGGGTCACGTCGATGAGCACCGGCGGGCCAATCGAGGGCGGCCCCGACGACCTCTTCGGGCGGATGAAGCTAACGACGCGCGAGGTGAACATCGGCGACAACGACCATCACGCCAACTGGTTCGACTGCATTCGCACGCGGCGCCAGCCGAACTGCCCCCCGGAGATCGGCCATCGCGGCGCCTCGCTGGGACATCTGACCATCCTTGCCTACAAGCTCGGACGGTCACTGAAATGGGACCCCGCAAAGGAAGAATTCGTTGGCGACCCGGAGGCCACGCGCCTGCTAGCCCGCGCGACGCGCAGTCCCTGGAGATTGTGAGGGCATAGCGGAGACGACAAGATGAAAACACGCAACGCGGCCTGGATGATCCTGCTCGTATCAATGTGGTGTCCCGGGGCGGATGCCTATGAGAATTTCGCCGTCGCGGTGTACTGCCGGGCGTACGAAACCAAAGAGATGGCGGATCGGAGCTGGCTGGATTCACGCTGGCAGGACATCACCAGGCAGGTCCACGTGGACAAGGTATACCTGGAGACCCACCGCGATCTGCTGATCGTCGACGACGAGACGCTGAATCAGGCCAAGGCGTATTTCCGCGAGCGCGGGGTTCGCACCGCCGGCGGCATCACCCTGACGGTCAATGAGCGCAACCGGTTCGAGACCTTCTGCTACACCAATCCGGAACACCGGCAGAAGGTCAAGGAGATCGTCGAGCACACGGCGCGCCACTTCGACGAACTGATTCTGGACGACTTCTTCTTCACGAGCTGCAAGTGCCGTCTCTGCATCGCCGCCAAAGGCGACAAATCCTGGACGCAATATCGCCTGGACCTCATGGAGGAGGCGGCCCGGAGCCTGATCCTCGCGCCCGCCAGGGCGGTCAACCCCAAGGTCAAGGTCGTAATCAAGTACCCCAACTGGTACGAACACTTCCAGGGCCTGGGTTTCCACCTGGAGAAAGAGCCGGCCCTGTTCGACGGCCTCTACACCGGCACCGAGACCCGCGATCCGTCCGGCAACCAGCACCTCCAGCCGTATCTGGGTTATCTGATCTTCCGCTACTTCGAGAACCTCAAGCCCGGCGGCAACGGCGGCGGCTGGGTCGATACCGGCGGCCTGCCGACGATGGACCGCTACGCCGAACAACTCTGGCTGACTCTGTTCGCCAAGGCCCCGGAGATCACCCTCTTCGACATCCGCCAGATCACGCGTCCGGTCCCGTCGAACCTGCGGGCCGCCTGGCAGGATGGACAGACCAGCTTCGACTTCGATGCAATCAAGGCGCCCATCAGGCTGGCCGACGGCGCCACGTATCAGCCGAACATGTTCGCCCGGGCGGCGGGCGTGACCTTCGAACAGGTGGACCGTTTCCTGAGCAAGCTCGGCGAGCCGGTGGGAGTCAAGAGCTACAAGCCCTGTCACTCCACCGGCGAGGACTTCCTGCACAACTACGTGGGCATGTGCGGCGTGCCCATGGACCTGACGCCGGAGTTTCCGAGGGACGCGAACACGGTCTTCCTGGCGGAAACCGCGAAGTTCGACCCCGATCTGGTGGGCAAGATCAAGGCGCATCTCATGCAGGGCAGGCAGGTGATGATCACGTCCGGCCTGCTCGGCGCCTTGCAGGGCAAAGGCATCGAGTCGATCGTGGAAATGCAGGTCACCGGCCGCAAAGCCATCGTGAAGGACTTCCGAGCCGGCTGGGGTCCCACGGTCGGAGCGAAGGCCGAGATGGTCATCCCGCAGATCCAGTACCTGACCAACGACTCATGGGAAGAGGTCTCGGCCCTGGACGAAACCAACGGCTGGCCCATGCTGCACTCGGCCTCTTACGGCGGAGGAACCCTGTACGTGCTGACCATTCCCGAGAGCTTCACAGACCTGTACCATCTGCCGGCGGCGGTTCTGGACCAGATCAGAGACACGTTGTGTCGGGACTTGTTCGTGCGTCTGCACGGACCGGCCATGGTGTCTCTGTTTGCGTACGACAACGGCACGTTCATCGTGGAGTCCTTCCGCGACGAGCCGGTGGACGTACAGATATGGACGAAGAATCAGACGACCGCCTTGACGGATCTGCTCAGCGGCCAGGCTGTCCCCGCCCGTCCGCTGCCACAAAGTCCCTGGCAACGCGTCTCGGGCAGCATGTTCGAGGTCACCCTGCCGCCGCATTCCTACCGCGTCTTCCGGGCACAACGATAGAGCCGTCGAACGACGACGTGCACGATCGCAATCCGCCTGCGGCGGACCGTCCGGCCCGCGCGATGCGGCCGTCTCAGAAGTCAGTATATCGTTTCATCCACGTCGGCCATTCGTCGGGCGTAACCCCCCCCGGCTATAGTCCACGGGCCTCGCGTGTCGTAGGTCTTATGCCACTTCAGGACCCACAACTCCTTCAGACTCACCTTTCGCACGGACCAGTCGAGAAACGCCATGTTGGTGCCCCCGTCATGCCGGTCGATACAGATACGCCGCATGTGCTGCGTGCCCTCCCAGGCCATGTCCGGAATGGGGGGCGGACTGTCCTGGGGCAACGGGAAAACGTTGAAACGCAGAGCATCCATGAACAAAGGCACGTAGGCAGCCCCCTTGACGCCCGGAGTCCGCCAGTTGTTCTTGGTCTCGAAACCCTCGTACACCGTCGCCACGTCTGCCGGCGGGCTCTCCACCCAGCCGTTGATCCCGTAGCTGCCCCAGTCCCCTTCCGGCGCGTATCCTTCGCCCCAGAACCGGCCCCAGGCGGAGTACACATTCCACACCGGCGCGCTCAGACCGTTCTCATCGATGATGGGCTTCATAGCCGTCGGGCAGCAGCGAATCTTGTAGTCGTTCTTGTATAGCGGCCGCAACGCGTTCATCCAGTGGTACGTGTGCCCGCTGCCGACGCCCGCCTGGAATTTGCCGTCGTGCTGCTCGGTGTACATCTGGAAGAACAGGCACCATTGCCTCAGGTTGGCCCGGCACCCGATCGTCCTGGCCTGGTCCTTGACGCGAGCCAGCGCCGGCATCAGGATCGCCATCAGCAGGGCAATGATTGCGATCACGACGAGCAGCTCAATCAGGGTGAATGCTGTACGCTTAGCCATGATACGCACTCCCAAGAAGAACAACCGTTCTATCGTATGGGCAGCCGATCACCCGGTGCAGCGATCCGGCCGGCCTCGTATCGCGCCGTACCTCCAGGCCGTTCCACGACCCTCTTTCCTATTATACCCATTCCCCCCTCTTCGAGGAAGCTCGTTTTGAAGCCTCTTGTTTGTAGTGTGCCCGTAAGGGCATACTGTCCTCGGAACACGTAGCGCCGATGGCGAACGCAGGGGCGAACGATGATTCGCCCCTGCCCACAGCCGCCGACCTCCATCCTGCGGTCCTATTTCTTCGTCGAAGCGGCCAGCATCCCCTTGATCGCGGCGACCCTGACCTGGGTGGGCTGGTCGCTGCCATTGAGCGCCTTGTACAGAGCCAACGCCTCGGACTTGGCTCCATCGGCCAGCAACTGCTCGGCACAAAGCAAGCGGGCATCGGCGACAGGCACCTTCATGTCGGCCGGCGCGGTCTTGGCGAACTCGCTCAGCGCATCGGCCGCAGCCGGCGTGCCGATCAGGGCCAGCGCGTGGGCCGCCGCCCGGGCCACGTCTTTGTCGGAATCGCCGAGAGACGCCGCGATGGCCGCAACGCTCGTCGCGTCACGACGCACGCCCAGCGAGCCGATCAGGCCCGGTCGGAGTTTGCCGCCGACCTTCGACAGCGCGTCCCGCATCGCCTCGGTCGCCTTGGCGCCCGGCATCCGCTCCAGAGCGTAGCGTGCGATGTGCGAGGTCTTCTCCTCGGCCAGAAGAGCGGCCAGCGCCTCCACCGACTGGCTCGTACCCACCGCTCTCAGCTTGCGGCACACATAGTCTTGCGCGGATCGGGAAAGGCCGCCGGCCAGCGTATCCACCAGTCTCTTCTCCACAGCCTGGCGTGCCGCCGCATCGCCGTGCGTCGCGATGATTGCCTGGTCGATCGGATTCAACGTCGCGCGGTCCGCGCCCCAGTCGTAGGTCTTGAGCGTTTCGAATGCTTTATCCACTTCGGCCGAATTGGCCTGGGCCACGGCGCCGGCCGCGACCAGGGTGGCCGCTCCCGCCGTCAGGGTCATTTTCGCAGTCTGTTCGTTCGTCATCGTCGTTTCTCCATGTCGCAATGGTCGCGTTCTTAGATCACCCACGGCTCTCGTCTGGCCACGTCGACAAGGCGGTTGGCTTCGTCGTCGTTGACAAACTGCTGTTTGGCCGCCTCCCATTTGAGGGACCGTTCCAGTTCGTAGGCCGCCAGGAACAGGTGACAAACGTTCGCGGTGTGGACCGCGAATTCGATGTCACGGAAGGGCTTTCGGCGCGTCTTGACGCAGTCGATGAAGTCGCCGTAAATGCCGCCGGTTCCGGCGTAAGTGGGAACCGGCTTCGAGGGAGCCGCATCGCCCGCGAACTCTACATCCAGATTGCCCCGCCCGGGATAGTTGTGGTGGAGAAGTTTTCCGTTCGGGAAGCGGCAGGTCGCGAACTTCCTGCCGTTCTCATTGTGGAAGGTGACCTCTTCCGGCTCCATCTCCCGCACGTCGATGGCGAACGTCGCGCCACCGAAATGATGGGCGCCCCAGTCGGTCATTCCGCCGCCGGAGTAATCCTTGAAGGATCGCCAGCTCGTGCCGTCGATGTTGTAGCTGCCGCTGCACCGGTGGGGATGGTACGGCGCCCAGGGGGCCGGTCCAAGCCACATGTCCCAGTCGAAGCCATCGGGGATGGGCTCGCCCGGCTTGTTGCAGTCGGTTGGGAACGGACCGACGTTGACGTTGATCGACTTGACGTTGCCCTTTTCTCCGCTCCAGCAGGCATCGACGATTTTGCGGTAATCTTCGAGCACGCGCTGGCTGCCGCCGGAGACAACCCGATTGTAGCGACGGGCGGCGTCGATCATCAGCTTGCCTTCGCGAAGCGTTTTGGTCTCGGGCTTCTGGCAGTAGATGTCCTTCCCGTTGCGGCAGGCTTCGATGACGATGATCGCGTGCCAGTGATCCGGCGTGGCGCAATGCACCGCGTCGATGTCGCTGCGCGCCATGACCTCGCGGAAGTCACGGTATGCCTTGCAGTCCTTGTTGTTGTACTTCTGGTTCACGCGGTTTGTGAAGGCCTCGCGAACGTCCCTCTTGACGTCGCAGACGGCAACATACTGGACGTCGTCGCGGCCCAGGAAGGAACCCAGGTCGCCGCTGCCCATGTTGCCGAGCCCGATGCCGGCCATCACGATGCGGTTGCTCGGCGCCACGGCCCCGGCGTTGCCCATCGCCGACGCCGGGATCAGGTAGGGAAACGCCACCGATGCCGCCGTTGCCTTCAGAAATGCTCTTCGACCGGCAGACATGCCCCGGTCTTGCGTTGGTTTGCTCCTCTGCTCTGCCACGTGTCGATCCTTTCCTGGGGTCAATGGGAATGATTGCTTCGGGTCATATCGATTCCATACCTCCCGTACCCGGCCACAGACCGGCCATCGGCACGGTCACGATGCCCCGGTCTTGCGGCGTCGGCCACAATCGTATGCGATCCGCCAGCGGCGATCAAGCAATATAACTCCCCAGGGCGCCCTGCGATTTGTGCGCATTTCAGTGCAGAGCCAGCGGCCTGCGGGGTATAATCACTCGCATGACCGATAAACCAAGACTCCTGTCAGCTTCTTCCCCTCAGGGGGCCCAATGTGCCTCCAACCCGATCCCGTCGGCGATTTCGAGACGCTGGTTCCTAAGGTCCTCCGCCGTGCTGGCAGGCGGTGTGTCGTTGATGGCGCAGACGCTCATGGCCCAATCGCCCGAAGCGGAAAAACCACTCATGGCCTATGTGGGCACATTCAGTTCGCCACTTCGTGACGTGCTGCCGACACAGGTCGATCTGCCTCCCGGAAACGGACGCGGCATTCATCTGTTCCGCGTGGATCGCACCACCGGCGACATGACCCCTTACGGCGTCTACGAGTCAGGGACGAGCCCAAGCTGTCTGGCGTTGAATGCCGCCGGGACGCGCTTGTATTCCGCCAACGAGACGGACCGCGTGGGCGACGACAAGGACGGTACGGTCAGCGCCTTCGCGATCGACCGCGCGGATGGGCAGTTGAGACTGCTCAGCACAGTGCCCTCCGGCGGCGCCGGGCCCACCTACGTGAGCGTACATCCTTCGGGCAGGTTCCTGCTGGTGGCCAATTACTTCAGCGGCTCCGTGGCCGTGCTGCCGATCCTGCCCGACGGTGACCTGGGCGCCGCCACGGACGTCAAGGTGGACGCAGGAACGCTGGGACCGACGAGGGCAACGAACGCCCCGCCGGGCAGCTTCGCGTTCAGCGGACACGACCGGACTCATGCGCACATGATCCAGGCCGATCCTTCGGGGCGCTTCGTTCTGCACGTCGATCTCGGCCTGGACCGGATCTTCGTCTGGAGGTTCGACGACCGCAACGGCGTGCTCACGGCGAACGATCCGCCCGCGGTCTCGCTGCCGCCGGGAGATGGGCCTCGGCACTTCTGCTTCCATCCGAATGGACGCTGGCTCTATTCCATTCAGGAGGAAGGCTCGAACGTCGTGCTGTTCGACTACGATTCCGAGAAGGGCCGGCTGGCCGCACGCCAGACTGTCCCCACCCTGCCGCCCGCCTTCGCCGGCAGCAATTTCTGTTCGGAGATCATGGTCTCGGCCGACGGCCGCTTCCTCTACGCGGGCAACCGCCTGCACGACAGCATCGCGGTCTTCTCCATCGGCGACACCGGCGCCCTGACTTATGTCGGCGAGGAATGGACGCGAGGCAACTACCCGCGCAGCTTCAATTTCGACCCCTCCGGCCGCTTCCTCTACTGCTGCAACCAGCGCAGCGACAACGTCGCCGTCTTCCGCGTGGACCGTCAAACGGGCCGCCTGGCCTTCACCGGTCACTACGCACCCGTCGGCAATCCGTCCGTCATCGTTTTCCTCGATCTAACGACGGTGGGTTGAATTCGCATGAACTGACCGCGCCCGGCAGGATTCGAACCTGCGACCTACGGATTAGAAATCCGTTGCTCTATCCAACTGAGCTACGGGCGCTCGTTGCGTCAAGCGGCTGTACTTTAACGACTTCCCGCCGGTTTCGTCAACCCGGAAGGTCGGTTTCCGGACTCCCCTGGCGGGCGACGGCCGCTCCAAACGGCAACCTCAGGGACGAATCTGGATCGTGCTGGGCCCGAGGACTTCAGCCGATTTCGCGCCGGTGGTGAGATTCATGCGGATGCGATCGACAGGAACGCCGTTGAACGAGCAGGACTGACGGTCGTCGCCGTTGACCGTGACGAGGGTCTCTGGGTGGTCGTAGAACAGGACCGCACCATCGAAGCGGTTGATCGGATCCTCATAGGCGATGCCCTGTGAGGCGGTCAGCGAGAGCAGTTCGGTGCGTCCGCGTTCGGTCTGGGTCA
This sequence comes from Sedimentisphaerales bacterium, assembly GCA_040772485.1. Classification (GTDB taxonomy): domain Bacteria; phylum Planctomycetota; class Phycisphaerae; order Sedimentisphaerales; family Anaerobacaceae; genus Anaerobaca. The sequence continues at coordinate 630,068 of JAXGYC010000007.1, forward strand.
GGGCGATCTCGATGCGTCCGGCATCGGCCTCGACGTGCCGCTTCTTGTAGCTGCCGTCGATCTGCGGGATGTAGTCGAGCAGGATCTGGCGACCGACCGCATCGGCGACGATCGTGTTGGTCTGTGCCGAATACGTCAGCGAGTCGAAGTCCCTCAGGAAAGCGAAGCACGGCTGACGCAGGCTGAACTCGTTCGGCTCGACCGGTGTCTCGGGGGCCTGGCCGTTGTGCAGCCGGATCTCGCCCGGGCCGGTGACCGCAAAGGACTTCTCCTGGCCCTCGTAGTCAAGACGGTGCGAATGCAGCTCGACCCAGCCGATCAACTCATCGCCCATGTGGCGCAGGGCGCGCACCGCGACGGGACCGCCCCAGGCCTCGAACCGCTTCAGACCGATGGACTTCTTGCCCGTCTTGGCATTGGGATCTTCAAACAGATCGACCGCAAGCCTTGGCGCCGTGAGCATATACTCGTAGGCATAGTTCGGCTCGGTCTGCTGCAGCGTCACGATGCAGTTGCCGTCCAGCTCGACGCGGGTCGAAGCCGCGATGAACCGCACCGAGTCCTCGGCGCTGACCGTCACAGGCATTCGCCGGCCGCCGCTGTCGCGGCCGGTCAGGTCGTTCGCGTCGAGCGCATAGGTCATTCGCACCGGCCCGGTCAGCGTCGCATCCGTCGTCGTAGCATCGAAGTCGATGCGATGGGCAACAAGAGTCTGTCGGTTCGGATCGACCGCCGTCGGCTCGCTGGCGTCAGCCGGAGAGGCGGCGGTGTCGAGGCCCAGCGCCCCCAGATCGGGCTGGAGGCTCGGCGAACCCTTCGGCGCAATTACCAGGCCGCCGTGACAGGTGACGACGATGTCGAAAAACGATGGGGGAATCGCGTCGAGCGCCGGCGCCGGCGAAGGGCTGGTGTCCATCGCTTTCCGCACGGGGGACGGCGGTTCGTTCGGCTCAGAGGCATTGGGTTCGGTCGCGGCCACCGTCGAGCCTGCGGAGGGTCCGGCGGTCTCGGCCTCGGGCGACGCGGGCCCTGTCCAGAGGACGTTGTCGATGACGAGCCGGTCCCGCGCCGTGACCTTCTGCTCGGGCGTCGTGATGATTACGTTGCGATGCAACACGCACTCATAGTAATCCGGCGTCGCGCCCCTGTCGGCGTCTACGGCGCGTGCGTCGGCGTCTGCCACAGCGACCTGGGCGGCCTCCGCGTCAGGCTCGTCGGGCACCGCGCTCGAAGCGGCCGACTCGGAAAGCGAAGCGAACAGGTCGCTGCGCAGCCGCAGGCTCTCCAACTCTCTGACACGGAACAGCTCCAGCCGGCGCTGGGCCTCGTCATAGAGCAGGTCCATGCCCCGTCCGGTGAGCTGCGCGCTGCGCGACACGAACCGGACCGCGCCGGTCGTGGAGAACAGCGAGCTGTCGGCAATGAAGGCCAGATCGTCGAGGTAGACGTACAGCTCCAATGGGTTGTTGGGGTCGGTCGGAGTCACGCGGATCACGACGTTTCCCGTGAACGTCGCGTCGTCCGGGGAGGGCTGATCGAACGCGGTGTCGAGCTGCAACTCGCCTCGATCGGCGGTGATGCGGCAGTTGACCGGGCCCAGAAGCAGGCTCATCCACGGATGCGTGATCCGCCACTGATCGCCCTCGCTGTACAGCAGTTGCTCGAAACCGAACTCGCGGTCGATCCGCCCGGTCTGGTCTGTGTGGAACAGGTGCGTCTGCCGGATGCCGCCGACACCGACATCCCCGATGCGTCCGAGGTTGCGGCCGGACGACGCGGCATTGCCGTCGGAGACCTCCCGCGCGAGCTGGTCCCGCAGGTCCGCGTCCATAACCGGTCCGCCGCCGGCCTGCATGAAGGCCAGGTACGCCAGAATCATGACGCCCAGGACAACGAAACCGATAGCGAATTTACGTAGATTCACGGTGTCCATCCAACCGCCTCGCGGTCACGCGAGGTATCGTTCCATCAGGGCCTGCCATCGGCCGGAGTTCTTGAGGATGTATTCGATCGTTTCGCGCACCGCCCCCTGCCCGCCCGGTCGCGTCGTGACATAGTCGGCTTCCCGCTTGACCTCGTCCACTGCGTTGGCAGTGGCAACGCCCAGACCGGCGAACCGGATCGCCGGCAGGTCCGGCAGATCGTCTCCAACATACGCGACGTTCTCCGGCTTCAGATGTATCTCTTCGAGCAGCGCCTCCAGCGCCGGCAGCTTGAAGTGACAGTTCTGGATCACGTGAGCGATTTCCAATTGCTCGGCGCGGCGTTGCGTCGGTTCCGAATAGCGGCCGCTGAGCAGGGCCGTCTTGCCGCCGGCCCGCTGCCACATGCGAATCCCGTGCCCGTCATGCGTGTGGAAACACTTGCTCTCGCGGCCGTCGCCGTGCAGGACCAACTGCCCGTCGGTCAGCACGCCGTCCACGTCGAGCACCAGCAGCTCGATCGCCCTGAGGTCTGGATTCCGCTCGTTCACCATATCCTGTGTCGCATCATCCTGTATGCGTCGCGCGGAACGCAATATCGGTTCATCCCACCACCTTGATCGTCACGATGTCCTGCACGTCGATCAGACCGACCGGTCGGTCGTCGGCATCCACCACGGGCAGCTCGTCGATGCGGTACTTGTGGAAAATCGCCGTGGCCTCTGAGGCGAGCGCATCGGCACGGATGCGCTTGCAGGGCGCCGTCATCACGTCGCCGACGCGGCGCCCGAAGGCGGCGGTCCCGTGCCGGGTCAGGAGCCGGCGCAGGTCGCCGTCGGTGACGATGCCCGCCAGATGTCCGCCGCCATCGACCACCATCACGGCGCCGTGGCGTTTCAAGTCGCGCGTGGCGGTCAGCATCGCCTGGACGGTCTGGTCGGCGTTCACGATGGGGAGCTTCTCGCCCGGCTGGAACATCATGGACTGCTCGACCGTCATCAACTGGCGCCCGAGGGAGCCGCCCGGATGGAACCGCACGTAGTCTTCGACGCGGAACTTCCGGGCCTTCATCACCGTGAACGCCAGCGCATCGCCGATCGTCAGCATGCAGGTCGTCGAAACGCTGGGCGCCACGCCCAGCGGACAGGCCTCGTTGACCTTGCCCATGCACAGGACCACGTCGCTGTAGCGGCCCAGCGTCGAATCCCAGTCGCTGGTCAGGGCAATCAAGCGAATCTGAAGCTGTTTGACCAGGTTGATCAGGCGGATGATCTCGTCGGTTTCCCCGCCGTAACTGAGCACCATCACGACGTCGTTCTGCCGCAGCCGGCCCAGGTCGCCGTGCACCGCCTCGGCCGGGTGCAAAAAGTGGCTGGGCGTGCCCGTCGAAGCCAGCGTCGCGCTGATCTTGCGCCCGATGATCCCGGCCTTGCCGATCCCGCTGACGATGCACGAGCCGCTGCAATGGTAGATCATCTCCACAGCGCGGACGAACGACTCGTCCACGATCGGCGTCATGGCCGCGATCGCGTCGGCCTCGGCGCGAATCACGCTTCGCGCGTAATCGAGATCGAACTCCACCGTACTGTGACCCTCTTCTGTTTTCATGCTCCGCCAAATCGTTGGAGTCCATCGGTTGCCTACCGCCCCCCGAGCGGCCCCCTTATACGTCAGGAAGCAGGTCCGGTCAAGATCAATCACCCGCCCCTGGCCGGGCAAGCACGGAATCCGAAACGCGAAATTCGAAACAAACTCAAACCACGAAATCCGAATGTCTCCAATCGTACGAATCCGTATGGGGCTTCTCGGATTTCAGACCTTGGTGCTTCGTGCTTGTTTCGAATTTCGCGATTCGGTATTCGTGCTTCCTGCGAACCGCCACCGCATTCGCAGGACCTACAGCTTGACCTCGCTGCCGCGCTCGTTGAAGCAGACGAGCTGGCGCTCCTCCCCGACGCAGTCCGGCGAGGAATGGATGACGACCCGCTTCTCGGCAAGCTGCTCGATCTGGGCGATGGCGGCGCGTTTCTCGTTCTGGAGATAGTCGGCCACCTCCGGCGAGACCGACAACTCGATCCGCTTGATGTGCTCTTCCGAGACCGCCAGGTTCAGCAGGCGGATGATCTCCAGGGCCAGCGATTCATGGCTCTTGACGAACCCGGTCCCGGCGCAGTGGGGGCAGGCCAGGTACGTGCTCAAGTGCAGCGATGGACGCATCCGCTGGCGCGTCATTTCGATGACGCCGAACCGGCTGATCCGCAGGATCTTGGAACGGGCCCGGTCGGTCCGCACGGCCTCGCGGAAGGCCCGCTCGACCTCCTTGCGGTGCTTCTGGCTGCGCATGTCGATGAAGTCGCAGACGATCAGGCCGCCCAGGTCGCGCAGGCGCAGTTGCCGCGCAATCTCGACGGCCGCTTCCATGTTGCTCTCGAAGGCGGTTTGCTCAGCGCCTTCCTGTTTGCGGTGGCGCCCACTGTTGACGTCGATGGAGACCAGCGCTTCGGTCTGCTCGATAACGATCGAGCCGCCGCACTTCAGATCCACCGATCGCGACTGGACTTTGGCGATCTCCCCTTCAATCTGGTGTTTGTGAAACAGCGGGATTTTGCCGTCGTAATACGTCAGCTTGGGCTTCAGACGCGGCATCGCGATCGACAGAAAGTCCTTGATCTTCCGCACGGTGTTGTCTGAGTCGCAGATGATCTTGTCGACCTTGCTGTTGAGCACGTCGCGCAGCGCCCGGATGACCAGATCAGATTCCTGGTAGATGTCCCCCGGCGCCTTCTCGCTGTCGATGCGGTTCAGCACGGCGCGCCAGAGCCGCTTGAGGTACCGCAGGTCGTTCTGGATGTCGCGTTTCGAGGCCCCCTGCCCGGCGGTCCGGATGATGTAGCCCATCCCCTTGGGCGGCGTGCTCTCGTCGAACACCTCGGCCAGCCGCTTGCGTTCGTCCTCGTCCTCGATCTTGTGCGAGATCCCGTACCCCTTCATCCAGGGCATCATCACCAGGTGCTTGCCCGGCAATGCCAGATACGTGCTCAGCGTCGGGCCTTTCGTCTTGAGCCCTTCCTTCGTCACCTGGACGACCAGCTCCTGGCCCCGGCGCAGGCAGTTCTGCATCGGCGGGCGGTCCTTCAGGGCCTGGCGCCGCCCGATGTTCTCGAGCACGTTGCCCTTCTGGCCGGGAAAGTACCGCGGGTGCACGTCGGAGATGTGCAGGAAGCCGTTTCGGTCGATCCCGATGTCGATGAAGGCGGCCTGAATCCCCGACTCGATGTTGACGACGCGCCCCTTGTAGATGTTGCCGACGTGGGCGCCGACGCTGGCGCGTTCCACGTAGAGTTCCTCGAGCGCGCCGTTTTCCACGACGGCGACGCGGCACTCCTCTCGCTCGGCAACGTTGATCAACATGTCTCGTGACATACTTTACATCCTCGTCATTTATCGCAATGCGCCGGCCGAGCGACCGGCGGATTCGAAGGTCAAGTGATAGTCCATGCGATGCCGGTGCGGCGCACCGGACCGCCCAGGTCCTGGGGCGCCAGCTCCAACAGGGGCATCAGTTCATCAACGCGAACGGACCCGGCGTCGCTGACGCCGCATTCAACAATCGCCCGCGTCTCGTGCAATTCCATCGCTTTCAGAAACGGCCGGATGTCCACACGGCGTCCGGCCCGCCGCTCCGGCACGACCCGCTCGACCACCACGCTCTCGCGGGCCAGGATGTCACCGATTCGTTCTCGCAAGGCCTCGATGTCCGTCCGACCGTCCGCACGGTCGAGGTCGAAGACATACCGGGCCGACTCCGGCCGGAACGACACGTTCGATTTCATCAAGGCAACCGAGTGGACGACCAGACCCTCCGGAAGCGCCTCGCGCAGCGCCGCCTTCATCCGGTCCTCCCACGCCTGCCGCGCGCCGTCCGGGCCGTCTTCGGCCGGGATGCCCCGCGCGTCGAACAGCCGCAGGACCAGCAGCTCGTCGTCCGAGGCGACCCCCACCGGCCGCGGCAACGGCAGGGACAGCTTCGGATGCGGGTTGAATCCCTGGGAATACTTGACGGGCATGCCGGCACGCACGCAGGCTCGCTCGAACACGCGTAGCGTCTCGGCATGCGAAAGGAACCTCAGCAAACCATCGATCCCGAAACGAACCGCCGCCGTGGCGTCGGTCGCTCGGCCGGCACACGCCTGGTCCGGACGGCCGCGTGAGTTGTCCTTTGTCGCCTCTATGCCCATCTCTGCTCGAATGGATGTGTTTCGTTCTTTGTCTTGTCCGTGTGCCGAGCGGTCCGTCGCCGCGTCAGAACGCCTCCGGCAGGACCTTGCGCGCCGCGTTGCGCAGGTAGTTCGAAATCTGCCGCTCGGAGTTCATGCCCAGCACCTTCCGCGTCAGGAGGTTGCAGTCCTCCAGTGTGACGCACCGGATGATCTGCTTGACCTCCGGGATCAGCGGCGCCGACAGCGACAGCGTGCGCACGCCGAGGCCCAGCAGGACCATGATGTACTCGGGCTCCGAGGCCATTTCTCCGCAGACACACAGGTCGATCTGCGCCTTGTACGCGTCCTGGATCACGGTGCGCACCAGCCGCAGGACCGCCGGGTCCGCCGGCGAGTACAGCGTCGAGACCAGCTCATTGCCCCGGTCCACCGCCAGCGTGTACTGCGTCAGGTCGTTGGTCCCGATGCTGAAGAAATCGCAGTCCCGCGCCAGCGTCGAGGCCGTCAGCGCCGCCGACGGCGTCTCGACCATGATGCCCACCTCCATGTCCCGGTTGTACGCGATGCCCTCTTCGTCCAGGTCTTCCATCACGTCGTGCAGGATCATCTTGGCCTGCATCAGCTCCTGGATGCCCGAGATCAGCGGGAACATGACCTTGACGGGCCCCAGGACCGAGGCACGGAGGATCGCGCGGAGCTGCGTCTTGAACATCGCCAGATTCTGGAGGCAGAACCGGATGGAACGCAGTCCCAGAAACGGATTGGGCTCCGGGGCGAACCGCTTTCGCTGCGTGTACTTGTCGGCGCCGAGGTCCACCGTGCGAATCACCACGGGGCGGTCGCGGCAAATGTGCACGGTCTGGGCGTAGGCGCTGTAGTGTTCCTCCTCCGACGGCTCGGTGGGCCGGTTCAGATAGAGGAACTCGGTGCGGTACAGGCCGATGCCCTCGCCGCCCTTGGCGAGCACGATCTCGGCCTCGTCAGGAAATTCGATGTTGCCCAGCAGGGTGATGCGCGCGCCGTCGCGGGTCTCGGCGGGCTTCTCGCGGATCGCGTCGAGCTTGTGTTCGAGGGCAATGAACTCCCGCGAATACGCCTCGTACTGCTCGACCGTTTCCGCGTCGGGATCGACGATGACCAGTCCGCGGTTGCCGTCGACGATGACGGCGTCGCCGCCGCGGGCGATCTCCGTCAGGTCCTCCAGGGCCACGACCGCCGGGATGCCCAGCGAACGCGCCACGATGGCCGCGTGGCTGGTGCGCCCGCCGGCATCCGACGCGATGCCCTTGACGAACGCCTTGTTGAACCCGGCCGTCTGGGTCGGGCTCAGCTCCCGCGCCACGACGATCACCTCTTCGCGCAGCCGGCCAAGGTCCTCCCGCTTGTCGCCGAGCAGGTGACGCAGCAGGCGACGCTCGATGTCGTAGATGTCCGCGGCCCGCTCGCTGATGTAGGTGTCCTTGGCCTCGGCGAACCGCGCGGCGAACCGGCGCAGCACCGAGGCGACCGCGTACTCGGCCGTAACCGATTCGTCGTGGATCAAGTCCGTGACCTGGCGCCGCAGGCTCCGGTCGCGCAGCAGACGCAGGTGCACCGCGAAGATATCCTTGATCCGCCCGCCGCCGGTCTGCGTCTGGGCCTGCTCCAACCCGCTCAATTCGTCGATCGCGTCGCCGAACGCATTCCGCGCGCGCTGGATCTCCACCATCCGCTGGGACGGCTCGATTTGCCGCCGGGGGATTCGGTAGTCCTCCGAATCGATGATCAGGCACTTGCCGATCGATACCCCCGGCGAAACAGCAATTCCCTTCTTTATCTCCATGCCAGAGTCTGTGCGGCGGATTACTTGGCGTCCTTGGACGGTTCCGGGTCGAACGTCTCGCGTTCGATGAAGGCACGCAGGGCGCCGACGGCCTCTTCGGCTCCGGGTCCCTGCGCGTGAATCTCCAGCGTCGTGCCAGGCCCGGCGGCCAGGCCGATCACGTGCATGATGCTCTTGGCGTCGCCGAGCTCTGATCCGTTGCCGATGGCGATCTCGCAGTTGTATTGATTGGCCAGATCGACAAACTGCATGGCCGGGCGCATGTGAAGGCCGTTCTTGCTCTTGATCTGTACGGTGATCTGACAAACCGGATTGTCCAACGTTGCTTCTCCTGCCCACATGGCGATCCTCCTCGCCCCTATCCCGCCCGCCTTCCGAGTCGGGTCACCACGATGGGTTCTCGTCGGCCTCTTTCAAGAGGTCTTCAAAGGCCTCCGGCGTACGGCTCTGGCGCAGGAACTTGCGGAACTTCTCCTTTTGCAGATGCCGGAAGATATTCTCCATCGCCTGGAGGTGTCGGTCGGCATTGTCCGGCGGGCTGATCAGCAGAATCACCGAATAGACCGGCTGCTCGTCCAGCGACGAGAAGTCGATCCCCGTGTCCGTCTGTCCGATCACCGCGACAACGTCGCGAACCGCCGGGTGCTTGACGTGCGGAATCGCCACGCCCTTGCCCATCCCGGTGCTCGCCTCGTTTTCTCTCTTGATCACCGCCTTGGCCACTTCGGCGGCCGATTCCGCCGGCAGCTTGCCCGCCTTGACCAGTGACGAAACCAGCTCGGTGATGGCCCCGTTACGGTCGTGGGCCACCAACACCGGTATCGTGGCCTCGAAACACACAAAATCTTGAAACTTCATTCTTCGCGTCCAGTCCTATTGTCCAGCCGTCATCTGTCTGTCGCCCTTCGGGGGCCCGACAGGTCCCGTTCCGGGCCGCCGTCTACGCCGGCTCGAACCCGCCTCCCGTGTGCTTGTTGTTCCGTTCCTTGGTCTTCTTGCGTCGCAACTGCTCCTCCAGCTTGCGAACCGCCGCGTCGATGCCCTTCAGGGCGTCCTCGGCCACCTCCGTGGCGACGAACACGTTGCTGTGCTCGCCCCTGGCAATGATTTCGACGCTGACCTTGCCCGCGGTCGCGTCGCCGTCGACGAGAACCTCCACCTGACTGACCGTGCTGTAGAATCTCGGCAGTCGCCCCGTTTTCTCCTCCGCGTACGCCTTGATCGCGTCGGTGATCGTGATGTGCTTGCCCGTGATTTTGAAAACCAATGCTCGTCTCCTTAATCAGCCATGATCCCCATTCTTACTGTTCCTGCGGCCGCTCCGTGTACGCGCGCGGCAACGCCACCGCCTCCTGACGGTCCGGGGCGATAACACCGGCGCTGATGGCGAACCGGAACGCCTCCTCGATCGTCATGTCCAGAGCGATCGTCTGCTCCTTCGGCACCACAATCACGTAGCCGGTCACCGGGGTCGGTGAATTCGGGACCAGCACCGTCAGAAACTCCTTCTGCACGCTCTGCGTGATCCGCGCCAGGCCCGAACCCGTCACAAACCCGATCGACCAGAGGCCCTTGCGCGGGTATTCCACCGCCACCACGCGCGAGAACATCTTCTGCTTTTCTTCCTGCGTCAATACAAAATCGGTCACCTGCTTGACATAGGGGTACACCCGCCGCAGGACGGGCGTGTTCATGATGAACACCTCGACCAGCCGCCACAGCGCCCGGCCCACCACGCTGGCCAGCAGCGCCCCGACGACGAAGACCACCAGCAGCGCGATGATGAAGCCCACCGCCGAACCGGCCATCCCGTCGACGAAGATCCTCGTCAGGTCCTCGCGGGTGAGCCCGTGTTCGCCCTGAAACTGAAGGATGACCCAGACCAGGCCGCGGTTGATGTAGATGCTGACATTGTTTTTGATGACGCCATAACCCCATACGAGGATCCAAATCGTCAGCAACGTCGGCAGCAGAACCGCCAACCCGCGGAGGAAGTAGCTCTTGAATCGTTTGGTTATGCCCATTCCGCTACAACAGCCCTTCGCCGCCGTCAGGAAGGCCCCATCCCAGACGTCGGGCGACCGGAAAGCCGCATCTATCCAACGCGTATAGCCTAATTTGCGCCATTTTGGCCGTCAACTAAAAACTGGCTGGGCAGATGGCCGCCGAGCAAATGGACCATCCCGCCGGGCAGCGAAGCCAGCACCCAGACGGACCTCTGACAGAACGCCAGCGCCAGGGCGCTTTCCCGCGTCGCGGCGGTCAGCGAGGTAAACAGAGTCACAAGGCCCGCCTCCAGCACGCCCAGCCCGGCGATGCTGACGGGAATGGCCCCGATCACCCAGGTGATGGGGAAGATTACGAAGTAGTATTTGGGTCCGGCTTCGAGACCGAGGTTACGGCCCAGCAGCCAGAACGCCGCGATCACGATGCTCTGGCCCAGCAGCGTCAGCAGCATCGCCGCGGCCATCGTCCAGGGCTTGCGGCAGTAGACCACCAGGGCGGCCCAGACCCTGCCGAGCATCTGGGCGCTACGGCCCCAGAGCTGCCCGCCGGCCCGCTGGAGCCGCCTCCGGCTGCCCGGATGGACCAGCAGCGCCGCCAGCAGAACCGCTCCAATCGCCAGGATCCACAGAATCGCCCCGTGCGACGATGCGACGCCCTGCTCGACCGCTTCGGCCGGCCCTGCTTCCGCTGCCAGTGGCCGGCCCCGGAGGAACAGCAGGTAGGCCACCAGCGCCATCAGCATCATGCCGGCCAAGCCCACCAGCCGGTCGATGAATACGCTCAGAACCCCTTCGAGCCTCCGATGCGTATGCTTGGTCACGTAGTACGCCTTCAGCAGGTCGCCCCCCACCGAGCTGGGCATGACATTGTTGTAGAACAGCCCGACGAAATACAGCCTTACCGCCGCGATGACGCCGATGTGGATCGACTGCGCCCGCAGCAGCAGCCACCAGCGGAACGCCACCACGATCTGTCCGATAATGTAGGCGGCCAGGCTCAGCGCGAAGTATCCCCAGCTCAACCGGCTGAAAACCTCTCGCAGTTTCTCCCAATCCTGGCCGCGAAAGACCCATACTATCGCGAGCGTCGCCACCACGATGCGTGCGACCAGCGATAGATGCCGGGTCTTCCTGGCGTCCTGTGCCTTTGGCAACTTCTGCCTCCCAAAAGCGCGTTCCACCAAATCATAGCGACTAAAACCGGACGTGACAAGACGTTGCCGCCGATTCCCCCTGGCCGTGTGCCTGTAGGGGCGAGGCATGCCTCGCCCCCACCGACTGCGCGCGGTCTGCCCGTTCGCAGTGTGCCCGTAAGGGCATAGGCAGGCTGAGAACCGAGTGAATAGCCCGCCGCGGCGGGCCACTACGAACAACTTCATTTTCTCGTTTTTTCGCAGAAATCCCGTCACGCGGACCGCACTCGCTGGACTTCTATGGTAGAATGCCACCAGCGGGAGGCATGGCATGGAGACCGAAAGCGAAAGATGCCATCGCAAACGTAGCCCGACGAGCCGGACGCGCAGTCTTCGTGCGCCCATATCGTGCGTCTCAACTGACCCGCCTCGCGCAATCATCAATAATCAATCATCAACAATCAATCCCCACGCGCTCATATCGTGCGCCCCTGACGATCCGCGCCGCCCAATCATCAATAATCAATCATCAATAATCCATTCCCACGCCTTCACCCTGATCGAGCTGCTGGTTGTCATCGCGGTGATCGCGCTGCTGCTGGCACTGCTGTTTCCGGCTCTCCAGGGGGTCCGCAAGCGTGCCAACGCGGTGGTATGTCAGGCGAGACTGCGCGAGGCCGGCCTGATCCTGGCCCTGTACGCGCAGGAGAACAACGGGATACTGCCCCACCATTACGGCGGCATCGTCGATCCCACCCAAATCTCGTCAAGACCGCCTTTCGACAAGAACCCGGAATTGGGTCTGTGTCCCTCAGCGCCACGACCACTGCCGGGCGAACAGTTGCCTTGGGGTGGCCCGTTCGCGGCCTACTGCGTCGAAATCAGCATTGGAGACTACCAGGTTGGATACACATGGCCCGAGTCCCTCCTTCACTGGCGCAGCTACGGCCTCAACCGCTGGACCGCGAGCATTCCATCGTCCAGAGGAGGCCCGATCTGTCTCAATGGCCCTACCTGGGGCGCGACGGACGTCAAAGGAGCATCGAACGTCCCGGTCGTGCTCGACTGCACGTGGCAAGTCGTCTATCCCTACGACGATGACGGTCCGCCGCCGTATGAGGGCCACATCGTCGAGGACCAGATGTCGACGGTCTGCATCGACCGCCACCAAGGCGGAATCAATGCCGCGTTCCTGGACTTCTCCGTTCGCAAGGTCGGTCTCAAGGAACTCTGGACTCTCAAGTGGAGCCGCACTTTCGACACCGCCGGACCGTGGACCAAGACCGGAGGCGTTCTGCCCGAGGATTGGCCGAAATGGATGCGAAAGTACAGGGACTATTGAAAGGCCGTATCTCGTTGCTCGTATCTCGTGAAGCGTGAAGCGTTAAGCGTGAAGCGATTGGCAGGGAGTGGACAAGATGAACGGTTGCGATTCGATCATTCCGACCGCAAGGGCACCGAGCCCACGACTCTGTCATTCCGAGCCCATTCGGGTCCCTCAGGGCAGGCTGCGTCGAGGAATCCGGCTGCGAACCAGGAGCGCGTCCGGGCTCTGGGCAGATCCCTCGACTCCGCGTTGCTCCGCTCGGGATGACAGAAGGGGAAAGGGACCCGCTCCGCACGATAAGACCGCATGGAGCCGCAATAGACGCGAAACAAATCCCAACCGCAGGCCGCTCGACATCGCCCGCCGACGCACCCCAATCATCAATAATCAATCATCAATAATCAACTCCCACGCTTTCACACTGATCGAGCTGCTGGTGGTCATTGCGGTCATTGCGCTGCTGATGGCGATCCTGATCCCGGCCCTGCAGCGGGCCCGGCGGCAGGCGCGCACCGTGGTTTGCCAGTCGAACTTGCGACAGTGGGCCATGACGCTGTCCGCCTACACCGAAGAACACAACGGGCACTTCCCTTCCAGCGGGAACCCCAACAACGGTATCTGGATGCTGCGCGGCACATTCATCGGCGACGAAGACCCCAATGCCGACCACGCGGCGTTTCACGGCTTCACCACGAGGAGAATCGCGTTGTGTCCGGCGGCTACCAAGCCGTTTCGCAACGGCACGTTCCGGATCTCGCAGAGTGGGACCGAGGGAACCTGGCGAATAGAAGGCGAAGCCGGATCGTCGACCGACGCCTGGCAGGTCCTTGTCCCGGGCCCGCCGTTCGTGGGCAGCTACGGGTACAACGGCAGTCTCTTCCACGGGTTCACCGCCATGGAGCAGCCCCGAATGCGGTTAGGGAAGGTCTTTTTCAACGTCCTGTCGATGCGAGGCCTCGCGAGTATCCCCGTCATGCTGGATTCGATCACACCCATGTCCGACCCCTTCATTTCCATGTCTCCCCCCATGGGCGACGGACGTCACGGCGGCGCCGGCCTGAACAGATACTGCATAGACCGGCATGGCCTGGCCGTCAACGGGATGTTCCTTGACTGGTCCGTCCGCAAGGTCGGGCTCAAGGAGCTTTGGGTCCTGAATTGGGCGTACGATTTCGACCGCGCGGGCCCCTATACCAAAGCCGGCGGCGTCCAGCCTGACGACTGGCCGCAGTGGATGAGAAAGTGCAAGGACTATTAGAGCGTCGCTCGTCCCTCCTCGCTCGTATCTCGCAGGAGCAGACAGAATGGTTGGTGGTCCGATCAACACTTCGACTATGAATCGCGCTCGATCACGACATTGTCATCCCGAGCGCAGTCGAGGGATCTGGCTGCGAACAGAGCGCACGTCTCAGCTAAGGCCAGACCTTTCGACTTCGCTGCGCTTCGCTCAAGGTGACAAACGGGGGCGTGGCTACGCCTTTACCTTGATCGAACTGCTGGTGGTCATTGCGGTGATCGCGCTGCTGATGGCGATCCTGATCCCGGCGCTGCACCGGGCGCGAAATCAGGCGAGGACCGTGGTTTGCCAGTCGAACTTGCGACAGTGGGCGATGACTCTGGGCGCTTACACCCAGGCTTGCGAGGGCCGTTTTCCCTCCGTCGCACACGGTTGGGGCGTTCTGTGGCTGTTGCGCGGGACTTTCATCGGCGACAGCGACCCTAACGCGAATCACGCGGAGCTCCACGGCTTCCACACGAGAGGCATCGCGTTATGCCCCATGGCGAGCCGGCCCCGACCGGACGATCCCAATAGTGGCGGGTTTGTCATATCCGACACTACCCCCAGTATGTCGTGGCGCATAAGGGGAGATAACGGGACGTCCACCGAGGCATGGCAGATTCTCACGCCGGAGCCGCGATTTGCGGGCAGTTACGGATACAACAGCGCCCTGTTGAGGGCGTTTCGCATCGAGCGCGATCCGCGCCCTGACGAGCCCCCCGAGTTGAACATCTTCTTGCTCCGAGAGCACGCGAGCATTCCCGTGCTGCTCGATGCGAGGTGGCCATTGCCCGCGATAGACAGCGCCTATGCCATCGGTGCCCGCGGCTGGGGAGGCGGGCTCCCGGGCCTGGGCGGTTTCCTCATGGACCGACACGGCAGAGAGACCAACGGCATGTTCCTCGACTGGTCTGTCCGCCGCGTCGGCCTCAAGGAACTCTATACCCTCAAGTGGGCCTCCGACTTCAACCGGGCGAACCGCTGGATGAAGGCCGGGGGCGTCCAGCCCGACGACTGGCCCAAATGGATGAGAGAGTGCAAGGACTACTGACGCGTAACTCGTGAAGCGTGAAGCGCGAAGCGATTGGATGGAAGTGGACAAGATGAACGGTTGCGATTCTGTCATTCCGACCGCAGGGCCGCCGAGCCCGCGACTCTGTCATCCCGAGCGCAGTCGAGGGATCTGGCTGCGAACAGAGCGCATGTCTCAGCCAAGGCCAGACCTTTCGACTTCGCTGCGCTTCGCTCAAGGTGACAAACGGGGACGCGGCTACGCCTTTACGCTAATCAAATTGCTGGTGGTCATCGCCGTCGTTGCCCTGCTGATGGCGATTTTGATCCCGACTTTGCATCGCGCGAGGAATCAGGCGAGAGGCGCGGTCTGCCAGTCCAATCTGCGCCAGTGGGCGATGACCCTGGCCACCTACACCGATGACCACGATGGACGCTTTCCTTCCGATCTGGGCGGCATGGGGGGCATGTGGTTGCTGCGCGGCACCTTCCTACCCGCCGACGACCCCAACGTCGATGGAGCGGCCTACCATCACTTCCATACGAAAGGCATCGCGCTGTGCCCGATGGCCACCAAACCAACGGGCGAGGGCGGTTGGGGCGCTGTCGGCGGCGGCGATGCGATCCCGTACCGCCTGGAGGGCAGCAGCGGGTCTTCGACTGCTGCCTGGGAGATCACCAGTCCGCCTCCGCCATTTCGCGGCAGCTATGGATACAACACTTATCTGATGCAAGGCTTCGCGATCCGTATGTCGTTGTCGATGATCGTTTATGGCATCGACTTTAACGTCCATGCCGCGCGAGGTCGGGCGGACATCCCCGTCCTGTTGGATTCGACCAGCCCCTGGGCGCGCCCGCGCGATAGCGAGCCGCCGACGCTCCGCCCGGGCGGGGGTGGCGGCGGCGGCCTGAACTGTTTTCTCATGGATCGCCATGGCCGCCACGTCAACGGCATGTTCCTCGACTGGTCGGTGCGTCCCGTCGGCCTCAAAGAGCTCTGGACGCTGAAATGGGCCTCCGACTACGACAGAAACGGCCCCTGGACCAAGGCCGGCGGCGTCGACCCCGACCGCTGGCCCGCGTGGATGCGAGAGTGCAAGGACTACTGATGCGTGACTCGTGAAGCGTGACTCGTGAAGCGTGAAGCATGAAGCGATGGGCAGGGAGTGGACAACATGAGCCGTTGCGATTCGATCATTGCGACCGGAAGGGCGCCGAGCCCACGACCTGGTCATCCCGAGCGGAGCAACGCGGAGCCGAAGGATCTGGCCAGTGACGTGGCGCGCTTCTCATTCGCAGCCATCCCGATGGACATCGGGATCGACCGCGCTCGGGATGACACAGGAGGAAGGGGAACCGGTCTGCACGATACGGATCAAATCGCCCCAATCATCAATCGTCAATCATCAATGATCCATTCCAGAGCCTTCACACTGATCGAGCTGCTGGTGGTCATCTCCATCATCGTGATGCTGATGGCGCTGCTGCTTCCCGTCCTGGGCCGTGCCAGACGGACTGCCAGGGCCGCCGTCTGCCTGTCCAGGCTCCATCAGTCGTCGCTGGCGTTCAAGATGTATACCGACACCAATGAAGGTCGGTGGTTTACGGCTGACAAGGACGATGATGGGCGAACCGGCCCGCAGAACTGGCTGGGTCTGGTCGCGTCGTTCTGGGCCAATACGCCGGGCTGCATGGCCTGCCCGATGGCGACCAAGGGCTGGGATGGCCACTCCGACTACGATGCATTCACCGCCTGGGTCGCGCCGAATCAGTCTGCCGCCGCGATGGTCCGGGGCGAACCGGTTCGCGGTCCGGTCAGCTACGCCTTCAACAACCACGTTTCCTGTCCAGGTCCAGACGTGGCAACTGATCCGAGGAATCCGTACTGGGGGACCTGTGACGTGAAGGGAGCGGCGCATGTGCCGGTGTTGTTCGACTGCGCCGATGAGTCGGTATACACAACCGCACTGGTCGGCCCGAGGCCGACCGAAGCGCTGCCGATGAACGATCCGAGATGGCTGATGTGTATCGACCGCCACGATGGCGGGATCAACATGCTGTTCATGGACTGGTCCGTGCGCAGGGTGGGACTGAAGGAACTCTGGACGCTCAAGTGGCACCGCCAGTTCGACACCGCGGGACCGTGGACCAGGGCCGGCGGCGTGGAGCCCGAGGACTGGCCGCAGTGGATGCGCCGGTTCAAAGATTATTAGGATGGACGTCGATCCTACAACGGTCTTGACTGGGAGTGCGGCTCGATCACGACCTTGTCATCCCGAGCGCAGTCGAGGGATCTGGCTGCGAACGGAGCGCACGTCTCAGCTATGGCCAGACCTTTCGACTTCGCTGCGCTTCGCTCAAGGTGACAAGAAACAGAGGCGCTCCGCTCGGGATGACAAACGGGGGCGTGGCCGCGCCTTCACGCTGATCGAGCTGCTGGTGGTCATCGCGGTGATCGCGCTGCTGATGGCGTTGCTGGTCCCCGCCCTCCGCGCCGCTCGCGAGCAGGCCCGAAGAGCCGTCTGCCTATCCAATCTCCGCCAGCTCACGCTCGCCTGGCTGCTCTACGCACAGGAACACAACGGTTGTCTTGTCATGGGCAGAGTCGCTGGTCCATCCATCTGGGGGCTCCCGAGCGAGCCACATCCTCCAAAAGTGTTCGGCTGGCTGGGGAGGGCCTTTGAGCAGACGGACCGTTTGGCAATCATGGAGCATCCCGATAAGGGGAGCCTCTGGCCCTACATCAACGACGTGGATTTCTATCGTTGTCCAAACGGCGCGCCCGGCCACCTCTCAACCTACGGCATCGTCTCGGGCGCCAACGGTGCGCCGGTGGACGGAACATGTGTAGACAGCGAGGACCCAGAGACGTTGAGCCACATAGGCACGCGGGTGGGCGGAACCGTCCTGTATCTGACCCGTCTGGACCAGATCGCGCGTCCTGGTGCCGGCAGGCGGGCGGTCTTCATCGACCTCGGCCAGCACGTTCTTGATGATTTCCGTGTATTCTACCTCCATCCCATGTGGTGGTCTGGCGACCCGCCTCCCCTCCGTCATACGAACGGCACCACACTGTCCTTCGCCGACGGCCACGGCGAATACTGGAGGTGGAAGGGCCGCGAGACCCTCACCATCCCTCGCATACTCAGTCCTATGGGCGACCTTTTCATTGAAGTCATTGACTATGACATCCTCAGCGAGGTGGCATTGCCACGCGGCAGGCGCGACTACGGCTACAAGGTGCAGACCGAGGACGGCCTGTACGACTTGCAGCGGCTCCAGCGCGTCACCTGGGGCCGACTGGGCTATGGGGCCGAAGCGACTCCGTAGCGGGAAATGCGAGCATAACAACGAGGCGATGCGGAAAGGAGGTGATGCCTATGCCCTATGCAGCCTCGGGAGGCATAGGCGGCAGACCCCGGTTCGCGAGGCAACAGACGTGCCGTCCGGTGCATGCCATGATCCTCGACACCATCCCGCGCTGCTACGCCTGCGAGCGGGCGAAGAAGCGCCTGCGCGTGGCGCGAGGCGTCTGCGCGAAGTAATCGCGCCACCAATCGTCGGTCCTCAACGGCTTCGGCGGGTCGTCGGCCTTTCGCCATTGCAGCGATTCGCGGAACGCATGGTGGCTGTACAGCCGCATGAACTCGCCCAGGTAGACGTCGGCGACGCGCTTGTTGCCGCGCGTGATCACCATGTTCTCGTCGTTGCGCCGCGTCGAAGCGTCGCTGAAGTTGGCCGAGCCGGCGACCACGATCGGATCGTCCGTGAGCGGATCGACGAGCATGAACTTGTTGTGCACGTACCGCACGTGTGAATTCAGCTTGTTAAGTCGTTCCTTCACCCAGCCGTCGATCTGGTTCGTGCGGATGAAGTCGCCGATGGCAAACACGTTTTCCGGCATGTTGCGCAGCGCCTGAATCTCGGCTTCCTCGGCCTCGCGCTGCGCCCCGGGCGCCATCGAGCGCGTCTTCTTGTCCATCAACGCCAGCCGGAACCGCGCACGCCCGTTTCGGTAGACGTTCTTGAAAACGTCGTTCATGCCGAAGGCGAACGTCATGAACAGCCCGTCGGTGGCGTTCAGGGCGAGGTCCGCGTACCAATCGAGTGCATCAAGGCTGTTGCGCGGGCTGAACAGCACGCTCGTCCCCGCCGGCGGCGGCCCGGCCGGCAGCGGGGAGATCGCCTCCACACGATTCTTGAGCGGCGCGCTAAGCGGGTCGTGCGAAAGCTCGGTCCAGTAGTCCAGAAACTTGGCGGCGACGGCGGGCTCTTCGACCACGTGAGCGGCGTTGGAGTGGCCGTAGATGCCGCCCTCCGAGAAGTTCGTGCCGCCGGTCCAGACGCAAAGGGGCTGGCCATTCTCGAGTTTCACGATGAACTTGTTGTGGGAGATATAGGAGGCCGGACGCGTCCGCTCCAAGCAGACGCGCGCCAGTCCCGCAGTGGCCACGGCCTGACGGTTTGCGTCCCTGGGGTAGTCGCCCCGTGCGTCGTATACGATCTGGATGTCGACACCTCGGTCCAACGTCTCTCGGACGACGTCGAGGAACCGGGCGTAGTTGAACTCGTAGGCCGCGATGCGCAGCGCGTGCCGGCTCGGCACGCACGAACGCAGGAAGTCTTCCAAGGCCTCGTTCAAACCGCGCGACAGCCACTCGAAGGCCTTTCGGTTGGGCACATCCTGGGGGTCGCGGTCACCAAACCGGCGGATGTACTCCTGGGACGACGTCACTCCGCGATTGAAGTAGATATCGTGGTTGCCCGTCTCGGGGCTTTCGGTGGTGATGTCGATCACGGTCGTCGCGTGGGCGACCAGGTTCGCCGGACTGCCCTTCAACGCCGCGATCGTATACTTGTAGTGATGCCCCGGTTTAGCGGAATAGTCGGCCCACTGAAAGCTCTGGATCGGGTGATCGCGCGTCGAGTACAGCGAGCCGGCGGGAAAGCCGGGATCGGTTTCCGCGAATGCCTTCATCCCCGACAGGTAATACGCCTCGTTCTCGGTGTGGTCGGTGCGATGAATCGAGAAACCCAGAAGCCCGTCGCAGTCCGCCTGGGGCAGATCGAATCCCAGCAGGACGACGTAGGTTCCTCCGACCGCGTACACCTTCAAACCGTTCGTCGTGTTCGAAACGCGCATGATCGTGCTCCTTTCCGCCTTCGCTTCTCGGCAAAGAGTTTTGTTCTTCCTGCACGTGCCGGTGCCCGTGCGCATCGGCACCCTGGCCACCCATGGGGGTTCGGGCGCCCCACAAAGCCGTCATCGTGAGCCTCTTCTCGTTGCGCCAAGCAGCACAGTCTCAAGGTTGCGCGGTGATTGTAACGCGGTCTCTGCGCGCAGGCAAGGTTGTCCGGAGCCCGGCGAATCCGGTCAGGAAATCGGCTCAGCGAACGGGCGGATGTTCCGCTCTATCTCGGTGCATTGCTCTTCGGTCAATGGCAGTACCCCGCCCGGTATTCCGTCTTCGCCGGGGTATTCCTTCTCCAGTTGGGCTCTGAGTCTGCGGATGCTGCGAAGCAGCAGGTCGAGCTTGAACGCCGTGTCAGCGTAGGTGTTCCAGGGCTGGCTGAAACGGTCGATATCCGCCGAGATGGCGATCAGAGAATTCGCCCGGGCCCTGCTGACGTCCGCATGGTCGCGGCCACTCAAGGGCGACGAAATATCCACGAGGTCATCCAGAGCCAGCGGATGGTGGCACGCGAACGCGCGGAGGAAGTCCTCTGTTGTCAGCCGCTCGCGACCTCGCCATGACCGCGCTGCGCGTATTGGCTGGTTGTTCTTCTCGTGGGCGCGCCGGGCGTTCAATGTCTCGATGAAGAAGTCGCCCCACGATCCTGCGTCGATCTGATTCAACGCCTCGCGCTGGACGCGCAGGGCCCTGGCGCATTCGACGTCGGTGTGCCGGGTGAGGGCGGAGGCGGCGGCCAGACGGGCCTCCGGACTCAATTCATGCATCTGCACACACGCGATCAGGAAGCTCCGCGAGGCATCCGAAAGCTTTATCCGCCCGACCGCTTTGACGATCTGCCAGTCGGCCAGCAACGGCGCCTGCTCTCGCAGCATCGGAAGGTCCAACGTCGCCTGGCGCCGTCCTGTCAGGCCGCCCAATTCACGGGCCGCCCGGTTGTGGACAGAGATAGTGGCATCCTCTGCGAGGATGGCCATATTGAGGCCGAGCAGTTCGGTTTCGGAGAGCAAAGGGAAACGAGCCCGGCGATGCTCGCTCACGAGACAATCGGGGTCGTGCAGAAGGCTCAGGGCAAATTGGCCGACCGTCATAGACGAGCCGATGTCATACTCGAGGTAGCCGACCCAGTCGCGGTCGGAGAGACGGCTTCGCAACGCGGGGACGGCCTGCTCGCCTTCGGTATGGGCCAGGGCAAGCAATCCGACGCAGCGGACCACGGGATGCTCGTCCCGGGACAGGCCCAGGAACTTCTCGCGGTCTCCTCGCGCTATGATGGCTTCGTAGAGGGCGTACTGACGGCTGGGCGAATGCACGAAACCAACCAGGCTGGCTTCGATGCCATCGGCTGCCCTCAGGACAGCGATCAACCTGTCCCAATCCTGGACGGACTCGCCATGCATCGGCGGTGGCGGCGCGATGTGCTGAAGATACGGCCTCACCTGCCACGGAAGAAAGAACATCCACAGGGTCAAGATCATGTTCGCCTCCTTGACGGTTCACCCGCTCGACCACAGATCACGCACGTCTTTCGGGATACCGTAACGGCCCGGGGCTGAGAATGCAAGACTTCCGTGCGGACAACAGAACGAGGGCGGCCGGTGGCGGGTTTGGGGTGGATTGTCACGGAGGCGGCGCATAGACTGGAACACATGCCTGACCTCGACCGCTACAGGATGACGGTGGGATACAAGGGGCTTCACGGTGTCTCGGAGATCGGCTTCAAGAAACGCAGCGTCGCGCTGTCCGAGGTCTTTCCGACCGCCGACGAGATTGTGTTGTCAATCGCCGGGATTTATTGGCGCGTGGGCGAGGCGGCGGCGGTGGTCTACGAGTTGCCCGACCTGCGCTTCGAGGTCGTGGAGACGGACCGGCGGCTGGAGCTGGCGGTGGCCGATTCGCAGGGGGAATACTGTGGGCTGATTATCGACATCCTCGCGTGCGACGCAGAACAGCTCAAGGCGATGGTCGAGGACGTCGAGCGGGCCTGCGGGTTCGTCCGGTCCAAGCTGGGCCAGGCGATACGGATCATGGAGATCGAGGAGGCCGACTACCTCGGGCGTCTGTGGGAGAGTCTGCGTCTGCTCGCCCACGAGCTGGGTCGCGATGCGGGATAAGGGCCGGCCGCGAGCCGGTCGTGCGTCACACGTGGAAAACGATAAACCAAGTCGTTTGGGAAAAGCGAACGCGGAAAGGACCATCCATGAAGATGAGAATCGCACTGCTGATCTGCCTCGTAGGCATCGTCGTTTGTTCCCTGCCGAACCTGTCGGTCCTCGGCAACGCTGCGAATCGCCCGTCGCCGGGGCCACAGACGATCGCGGTCGTCCGTGTCCTGGAGATCCTCCGCGATCTGGGCGCCGGCGCCGAACGCCGCAGAGAGGTCCTGGCCGAGCGCACCGGGGCCAGCACCGAACTGGAGCAGCTTGCCCGCCAGATCAACGAGCAGGAGCAGGCCCTCAAGACGTTCACGATCGGCAGCGACGACTACCTCAAGCAGCTCGACCGCATCATGGAGATGCAGGGCCGCTACGAGAGCCGCAAGGAATTCCTCGACCGCCAGATGTCGCTGAAGCAGCAGCTCTGGACGCAGCAGACCTACGACAGAATCGCCCGCATCACCAGCGAGCTGGCGAAGGAGAGAGGATTCGGCCTTGTGCTGGCGGTCGACCCGAACGGGCTGCCGTTGTCGGAGACGTTCGCCGGCGTGATCGCGATGCAGAGGGTGGTCTATTCCGGCGGCTGCCCCGACCTCACCGACGAGGTGAAAGCCAAGCTCGCTGCCGCCAGGCCGTAGCGTCACGTTCCCTTTCGCCGATCAGGCCTTGGGATCGCGCTGGTTTCTTGCGGCACTCATGGGAAACTCGGGGCGGTTCATTCCACACATCCGCAGAACGGTGTCGGCACGGCAGGAAATCCTGTTGAATGCGAACGGACCGTCTGCTATAAAGGAGAAGGGTCGCGTGCGTTAGGACGGAAGGCGGTTTCACTGCTCTTGAGACAGCACCGCGGCCCGGGGATCGGAGGCCCTGATGCACTGCGTGATCGCAGACACATGGCTGATGGGGGACCGGATGCCCGGCTCACGCGGCATTCCCAAGATCATTTCGTCATTCATCGCGCTATACGTATTTCTACGTAGAAAGGAGGTTGCCGGCAGACCCTCTCCGTACCTTCATCGAAGCACGGAAAGACTCAGACGGCTCAGGCAGCCACATACGAGCGTCGAGAGAACAAGGGTGTCGACTCACTACCCAGAACGCATGCCTCCACGTGGGGCCCAAACGCTGGTGTTTTGAGTCTTTGCTGAAGGAGGATTATCATGTGCGAGAGGTGGATCGTGTTGATGGGCCTGGCCGTGCTGCTGACGTTCGACAGCCGCGCTTCGGCCGAGCTCGTGGGCCATTGGCCTTTCGATGGAAACCTGAACGACGTGGCCGGCACGGCCAACGGGACGTTCAGCGGAGGGCAGGCAAGTTACGAAAAGGGACGGGTCCGTCAAGCGATCTCCTTCGACGGGGTGGACGACTACGCGGACATTCCATCGCCCACAAACCCATCCGTTTATACGATTGCCGCGTGGATCAGGCCGGCCAGGACGGACGCGGCGGCGGTCATCACGCGGACGGACGCGTCGGGACCGACCACAAGCTGGTCGCACCAACTGCGAATCAACGCGGCCGGCCAGTTCCATCACTACCTATGGGTGGGTGCGGAGCGCCACGTGTCCGGCACGACAGTGATCGTCCCGGATACGTGGTATCACGTGACCATCATGGCCGAGAATGACGGGCCGATGCGCATCTTCGTCAACGGCATTGAAGAAGGGACTTCCATCAGCACCGCCGGCACGCTCTGGGCCACGGGCACCCGGATCTTCGTCGGGTCCAACTCCGGTCACAGCATGGGCTGGTTCCAGGGCTTGGTGGACGACCTGCAAATCTACGATGAGGCCCTGGCGGCGGACCAGATTCGCAAGGTCATGCGTGGTGACGCCGCCATGAGCTCCGACCCGTACCCGGAGGACGGCACCGCAGACCTCCCTCGTGACATGGTCCTGCGCTGGTCGGCGGGCGAATTCGCGGCCACACACGACGTGTATTTCGGCACCGTGTTCGATGACGTCAACGATGCGAGCCGGGCCAATCCGATGAATGTGCTCGTTAGCCAGGGGCAGACTGCGGCCACCTACGATCCGATCGGCGTGCTCGGTTTTGAGACGACCTACTACTGGCGCATAGATGAAGTCAACGCTGCGCCCGACAATACGATCTACAAAGGTGAGGTCTGGAGCTTCACGACTGAGCCGGTGGCCTATCCGGTCGGAGCAATCGTTGCCACGAGCAACGGGATCTCGGAGCCGGGCGTGGGACCCGAGAACACGGTCAACGGTTCAGGGCTTGACGCCGGCGATCAGCATTCGACCGCCAGCGACGACATGTGGCTGGCCACACCAGGAGCCGACCCCCTGTGGATACAGTATCAGTTCGATCGCGTCTACAAGCTGCACCAGATGCTCGTCTGGAACTACAACGTCCAGTTCGAACTGCTCCTGGGTTTCGGAATCAAGAACGTGACCGTCGAGTGCTCCGAGAACGGGACGGACTGGACCGCTCTGGGCGATTTCGAATTCGCCCGGGCCACCGCCAAGGCGACATACGAGGCAAACACCACCGTCGAGTTCGGCGGGATTGCGGCCCGGTTCGTCCGTCTGAATGTCAACAGCGGCTACGGGATGATGGGCCAGTTCGGACTCAGTGAGGTCCGCTTCCTGTTCATCCCCGCCCAAGCCCGCGAGCCACAGCCAGCCGACGGAGCTACCGGCGTGGCGGTGGATTCGTCGCTGAGTTGGCGTGCGGGTCGCGAAGCCGTCTCACATGAAGTCTACTATGGCACCGATCCAAACGCGCTGAGTCTGGTGGGTACGACGGGTGCAGCCGGCTATACCCCCGAGGCGCTGACCTTGGCGACGACCTATTACTGGAGAGTGAACGAGGTCAACGAAGCCGATGCGATTGCGGCGTGGGAAGGCGAGGTCTGGAGTTTCACGGCCCAGGAGTTCCTCGTCGTCGAGGATTTCGAGAGCTACAACGACGACATCGACGCCGGTACGACAATCTTCGATGCCTGGATCGACGGTTGGATCAACAACACAGGCTCGACCGTCGGCTACTTGAACGCTCCCTTTGCCGAGCGGACGATCGTCCACAGCGGCCGACAATCCATGCCGCTGTTCTATGACAACACAGACGTTTCTGTCTCGGAAACCGAATACGCACTGTCGCAGAATTGGATGACCAATGGCATCCAGAGTCTGTCGCTGTACTTCCACGGCGATCCGAAGAATGGCGAGGCCCAGTTGTATGTTAAGATCAATAACACCGGAGTCGTCTATGATGGCGATCCTGCCGACATTGCGCGGCCGGCGTGGCAGGTGTGGAACATCGATTTGTCTGCCGCAGGCTCCGATCTGAGCGACGTCACCAGCTTGACCATCGGACTTGAGGGTACCGGCGCGACGGGCGTGGTGTTTATCGACGACATCCGCCTGTATCCCTGGACACCCCAATATATCACAGGGGCCGATCCGGGCGACGAGGGTCTGGTGGCCTATTATACTTTTGAAGGCAATGCCCACGACGGTTCCGGCAACGGACACGATGGGACGTTCACGGACGGTACCCCGGAATGGACCACTGGCCGACACGGTCAGGCTATCCTGTTCAACGGTACCAACGGGTACGTCGATCTGGGCAACGATGAGGCGATGAACCTCACCGAGGCGATGACGGTCGCCTGCTGGGTGAGAGACGATGGGTTTACGCTTGGGTGGCAGGCCATTTTCACCAAAGGTCTGGGCTGGCGTCTGCAAAGGAACGGCATTCAAGCAGGTCTGGAGTGGACGTGTCCGCCCAGCCCGTATCTGTTCAGCAGCAGCACGGTGGACGATGGCGAATGGCACCACGTGGCGGGCACGTACGACAGCCAACGTCAGATGCTCTATATCGATGGGGTGCTGGACGTTGAGCAGGCAGTATCCGGACCGATAGGGGCGACCTCATACCGGGTGCTAATTGGCTCCATCGACACCCTGACAGAGCGCGTCTGGCACGGCCCAATCGATGAAGTGCGTCTTTACGGCCGGGCGCTGTCGCCGGGCGAGGTGCTCTGGTTGGCGGACCAAACCGTGCCAAGGCACAAGCCGTTCTGAGGTCGGCTTCAGCAGGAGTCCCTTCCTTATGAGGCGGAGTGCATTCACTCTTATTGAGTTGCTGGTGGTGATTGCGGTCATTGCCGTCTTGATGGCCATCTTGATGCCCACTCTCAAGAGGGCTCGAGAGCAGGGGCAACGTGCGGCCTGTCTGAGCAATCTCAAGCAACTGCAACTGTCGTGGATCCTGTACGCCGATGACAACGACGACAAGCTGGTCAGCAGCGAGGCCGGCGGCACATGGAAGAACCTGTATGGAGACCCGTGGGTCGGTGTGACGTGGGCCTCTGATTGGGCGCAAGGAGGCCAGTTACCCGAGAAAGACCAACTCGACGGGATTCGGAGCGGTGCTCTGTGGCCGTATGTCAGGGCAGAGGATCTGTATCAGTGCCCCACGGGATACCGCGGGGAACTGCTGACGTACGCCATGATGATCTCCATCAACGGCCGATCGGTTGACGGCAGCCCCCAGTTCAAGAGAAGACTACAGGTCCCGCGACCGGGGCAGAGACTCGTGTTCATTGACGAGGGCCTCGCCAGTCCTGATGCGTATTCCACTCGCTACAATCAGGCCGCCTGGTGGGACCAGCCGACGACTCGCCATGGGGACGGGACGAACTTCACCTATGCGGACGGCCATGCGACATATCACAAGTGGCAAGGCCTTGAAACAATCAAGAGAGGACGCGACAGCGTTCGGTCGCATCCGGGGATCTGGGGCCCGGCGAGCGAAGAAGGCCGTGAGGATGTGCAATGGGTGCAGTATGGGATCTGGGGCAAGTTCGGGTACGAGACGGCAATCGGAACACGGTGAAACGCGAAAAGAAGAAGACGAGGGAAGCAACATCGATCCAGGACGGGAAGGGAGGTGGTTGGGCCAAAGCGACGGCTTCAATGACTCCGGAGGGGCGAGAGGCGGCCCCTGCCTTCGGCCAGGCAAGCTTGGGAATGAATGAGTCTTCTCGTCGGTACAGCAGCACAGGTTGTAATATGTTTTCGGAGCAAGGTTCGAGCGGGCAAGGTTCAGTGAAGGAGGACGACCATGTGCAAGAAGTTGGTGGCATTGACACTGTGCGTTTTCGCAGTGAGCGTGGTGGGAAACCCTGTCGTGCATGCCGGCGACCCAACGCTCGTAGGTTGGTGGAAATTCGATGAGGGCACGGGAACAACGGCCCGGGACATCAGCGGCTATGGCAACGACGGCACTTTCGGTGGTGACCCTCAGTGGGTGGCCGGTCGCTTCGGCAAGGCCCTGGAGTTTGATGGGTCCGACGATTTCCTCGACTGCGGCAATGATCCAAGTCTGGATCTTACCATGTGGACGATTGCTTTTTGGCTCAATGCGGCCCAGAACAAGGACTACAACGGTTTTGTCATCAAGGGCCTGGATGCCGCGGAGAACTATGAGGTGCTGGGATTCGCCGATGGCAGCTTTCATTTTCCCATCACGATGACCGGTGGCGCGCGGACATACGTCAACAGCGTCACGGGCGTGATCGTCGCCGGCGAGTGGGCCCACTATGCCTATCTCTATGATTCCACGGACGGGCGACGGCTCTACAAGAATGGCGACCTGGTTTTTGACGATAGCGAATCCGGCACTCCTCAAGCATCGACCAGCCCGCTCACTATAGGGAACGAGCAGCCTATGAGCCGCTTCGTCGATGGTACCATGGATGATGTGCGTATCTACAGTCGAGTCCTGACGCTTGAGGAGTTGGCTGACGTCATGCTCGGCAAGGGCCCCAATGCGGAGTTGGCCGACGAGCCCAGTCCGGCCAATGAGGCGACGGACGTGCCGCGAGATACGGTCCTGGCCTGGGAGCCGGGTGAATTCGCGGCGACGCACGACGTGTATTTCGGCACCGCGTTCGACGACGTCAACGATGCAAGCCGGGCCAACCCGATGGGCGTGCTGGTCAGTCAGGGCCAGGCGGTGTCCAGTTACGATCCGGCGGGTGTGCTCGACTTCGAGACGACCTATTACTGGCGCGTCGATGAGGTCAATGCGCCGCCGACCAATACCATCTTCAAGGGCGAGGTCTGGAGCTTCACGACCGAGCCGGTCGGCTATCCCATCGCCGGCATCGTCGCCACCAGCAACGGGACCTCCGAGGCCGCCGCCGGACCGCAAAACACGGTCAACGGCTCCGGGCTCGATGCCGCCGATCAGCACTCGACCATCAGCAGCGACATGTGGCTGGCCACGCCCGGTGCCGAGCCGCTGTGGATACAGTTTGAGTTCGAACGTGTTTACAAGCTCCATCAGATGCTCGTCTGGAATTCCAACAGCCAATTCGAGCTGATTCTGGGCTTCGGCATCAAGGCTGTCACAGTCGAGTACTCCGAGAACGGGACGGACTGGACCGCTCTGGGCGATGTCGAGCTTGCCCGGGCCACGGCCAAGGCGACATACGAGGCAAACACCACCGTCGAGTTCGGCGGGATTCCGGCCCGGTACGTGCGTCTGAACGTCAACAGCGGCTATGGCATGATGGGCCAGTTCGGACTCAGTGAAGTTCGCTTCCTGTACGTTCCGGCGCAGGCCCGCGAGCCGCAGCCGGACGATGGTGCGGTGGAAGTCGAGGTTGGTACGGCTCTGGCCTGGCGCAGCGGCCGCGAGGCCGTCTCGCACCAGGTGTATCTGGGCACGGACGCAGACGCAGTGAGTTTGGCCGGCACGGTTGATGTGGCCACGTTTGCACCAGCGCTGGAATTCGGCAGCACGTACTATTGGCAGGTCGACGAAGTCAACGAGGCCGATGCCGTGACTACATGGGCCGGCGACCTCTGGAGTTTTTCGACGCAGGAATACGCTCTGATCGACGGGTTCGAGACTTACAACGACGACGTCGACGCCAAGACGACGATCTTCGACACCTGGCTCGACGGCTGGGTCAATGAAACCGGTTCGACCGTCGGCTACCTCAACGCACCGTTCGCCGAGAAGACCATCGTCCGCACCGGCACACAGTCGATGCCGCTGGCGTACGACAACAGCGGCTCGCCGTTCTACTCCGAGGCGTGGCGGGAATTTGAAACAGCCCAGGACTGGTCGGGCAACGGCGCCGATACCCTCGTGCTGTACGTCCGAGGCAATGCGCCGGGTTTCGTCGAGGCGGCCGACGGCAGCATCATCATGAACGGCATCGGCACGGACATCTGGAACAACGGCGACCAGTTCCGCTATGCGTACAAGAGCCTGAGCGGCAACGGCTCGATCACGGTACGCGTCGACAGCATCGCTCTCAGCAACGAGTGGGCCAAGGCGGGCGTGATGATCCGCGAAACGCTGGAGGCCGGCTCGAAGCACGCGTTCGTGGCGCTGACGCCGACGCCGTCGCATGGCCTTTCATTCCAGCGTCGTCCGACGGCCGACGCGGCCAGCGGCAACACGGACGTCGCCGACATCGCGCTGCCGCACTGGGTGAAGCTGACGCGAACGGGCAATGTCTTTGCCGCCCAGCAGTCGGAAGACGGTGAGACCTGGACCGACATCGTGGTCAGCCCGGCGCTGGATATCGCGATGGCCGCTAATGTTTATATCGGTCTGGCGGTGTGCAGCCACGACCCGGCGATCGTGACGGGCGCCGAGTTCTCGAACATCTCGACGACCGGCAACGTGACGGGCGCCTGGCAGACAGCCGAGATCGGCGTCGCGCAGCCGGCGGGCAACTCGGCGGAATCGATGTACGTGACGATCGAGGACAGCGCCGGCAAGACCCAGACGGTTGTGAACGCCGATGCGGCCATCACCGTGCGTCCCTCGTGGCAGGAATGGAGAGTGCCGTACAGCGATCTGTCCGGCGTGAATCTCGCCCGCGTCGAGAAGATGATCATCGGCGTTGGCAGCCGCACCGCTCCAATCGCCGGCGGAACCGGCACGGTCTACATCGACGACATCGGCTATGGCCAGCCCGCCCACATCGAGTAACGCGCCGCATTGCCAACCGGAGCGTTCGGCCTGCGAACGCCGCAACTATCAAGGGGCTGCAAGCACCACTTGCGGCCCCTTCTACTATGCGCCCACATCTCCCTTCGACCACGCGAGAGGCGGATTGATGTGGCGGCCGGATCGTGATAGGATTCGGGGGCGGCCCGATTGAGGCTGCGGCAAACACAGGGCTCAGACAACGGGAGGTGACCATGCGTTCGAGCATGAAACAGCGGTGGATTCTGGCGGGTTCCCTGATTTGCCTCGGCGCAGCGATCGCCTCGGGGGCAACGGTGCCGCTGGGCGAACTGGACCTGACGAAGATGTCCACCGGTTGGGGCAAGCCCCAGGTCAACAAGAGCATCACCGCCCGGACGCTGTCGATCGGCGGGCACACATTCGAGACGGGCGTGGCGACGCACGCCGAATCGATCTGCTACATCGCCCTGGACGGCAAGACCGAGCGGTTCACCGCCTGGGTGGGCGTCGACGACGCCACCGGACTTCGCGGCTCGGTGCGGTTTAAGGTCTTCGGCGACGGCAAGGTGCTGTTTGACAGCAGCCTGATGACCGGCAACGACGAGGCCAAACGCGTCGACGTCTCGCTGGCAGGCGTGACGCAGATGATCCTGCTGGTCAGCTCCGGCGGCGACGGCGTCGACTACGACCACGCCGACTGGGCGGGCGCCGAGTTCATCGTGGGCGGCGACAAGCCCCAGACGCTCGATGCGCCGAAACCCCCTGCCGAGGAGAAGGTGCTGCTGACGCCCAAGCCGGGCCCGGCGCCGCAGATCAACGGACCGAAGGTCTATGGCTGCCGGCCGGAACATCCGTTCCTCTATCGCATCCCCTGCACGGGCGCGCGGCCGATCGCGTTCACCGCCGCCGGACTACCCGAGACGCTGCGGCTCGACGCCAGCACGGGAATCATCACGGGCGCTGTCCCTGCCGAGCGCCGTGAATACGTCGTGACATTCGAAGCGAAGAACAGCCACGGCAGCGACCGACGCACCTTCGCGATCGTCGTCGGCGACACGCTGGCGTTGACTCCTCCGATGGGCTGGAACAGTTGGTACATCCACTACTATCACGTCGCCGAGGAGCACATGCGAAACGCGGCCGACGTCATGGTCCGCTCGGGCATGGCCGACTACGGATACAGCTACGTCAACATCGACGACTGCTGGATGAAGAAGCGCGGCGATGAGCCCTACCGTGACGCCGACGGCGCGATCCTGCCCAACGCCAAGTTCCCCGACATCCAGGGCATGGTCGAGCACATCCACAGCAAGGGCCTCAAGGCGGGCCTCTACACCGGGCCGGGGCCGTGGACCTGCGCCGGGTATGTCGCCAGCTACGAGCACGAGCGGGTGGACGCCGAGAAGTTCGCCGAGTGGGGGTTCGACTTCCTCAAGCACGACTGGTGCTCGTACAGCGCGGTCGCCGGCGGGACGGATATGGAGCACCTGAAGCGGCCGTATCAGTTGATGGGCGACATCCTCAAGAGCGTGGACCGGGACATCATCCTGAACCTGTGCCAGTACGGCATGGGCAACGTCTGGACCTGGGGCGGCGAGGTCGGCGGGCACTGCTGGCGCACCACGGGCGACCTGGGTCTCGAACAAGGCGGGCTGCTGCCCGGCTTCTATCAGATCGGCCTGAGCAACGCCCGGCACTATGAGTACGCCCGGCCGGGACAGTGGAACGACCCGGACTACATCCTCATCGGGCACATCGGCAACGCCCACCAGCACGATGAACCGCCCAAGCTCACGACGCTGACGCCGAGCGAGCAGTACAGCTACATGTCGATGTGGTGCCTGATGGCCGCCCCGCTGTTCTACTCAGGCGACATGCGTTATCTCGACGAATTCACCCTGAATGTGCTATGCAATGCCGAGGTGATCGACGTCGATCAGGACCCGCTGGGCATCCAGGCCAGGCCGCTGGTGCAGGACGACGAGACGCTGATCCTGGCCAAGGCGATGGCCGACGGCTCGCTGGCGGTGGGCCTGTTCAACCTGGCCGAGCTGCCGCGCGAGATGTCGGTGGACTGGTCGCTGCTGGGCCTGTCGGGCAAACGGCTCGTGCGGGATCTCTGGCGGCAGAAGGATCTGGGCACGTACGACGGCCGGTTTACCGCCAACGTATCGCGCCACGGCGTGGCCCTGGTCCGCCTGATTCCCCAGCCATAGTGCGTACCGGCATCCGTGCGAGTGAAAGCATCCTGGCCCATGTGTGGCAGCCTCAAGCCCGAAGGGCTTGGGGATGGTGGACCTGTCCACCACACGCATCCCAGGGGCTCATCGATGTGGATAACCATCCCCAACTCCTGCGGAGTTGAGGCTGCCACACGAGACGGCGATATTTCTTGCAGCAGGCCCCGTTCTGCCGATAGAATGGTGGATGCCGCGATGCAACGCGATCAGGCACCCTGACTGGCATACCATACCGGGTGCGCCCGGAGACGAGTGTGAAGAGACGATAGGTCTGGGTAAGCACTTCCCGAGAACGTGGAGGACCATGTCATGCGGAAGTCGAAGGCGTTCACACTGATCGAACTGCTGGTCGTCATCGCCGTGATCGCCGTGCTGATGGGGATCCTGATGCCGGCGCTGAGCAAGGCCCGCGAGCTGGCCCAGGGCGCCGCCTGCAAGGGCAACCTGAAGAACTACACCATCGGCATGGCGATGTATCTCGACGACAACGACCGCAAGTTCTGCATGCCCGAGATGTGCTACTTCTCCAAGCTCACCGCCTTCCCGGGCGAGTCGTATCTGTCGGACCATCTGCATATGCGCTGGTGCAACGGCGACGTCGAGCTGAAGAGTCACCCCGAGTGCGGCGGAATGATGGCCCGGTACATCGCCGATGCCCGCGCGTGCATCTGTCCGACCTTCAAGAACCTGGCGGTGCGTCACAGCGACGACCAGTTCTTCCTGGCCTACGGCAACAACATCAAGAACTACGAGCCCTGGTACAACTACACGATGAACGCCTACCTGGGCAGCGCCAACGCCGACGTCAAAGAGAGTCGCGTCCTCAAGGACACGGACGTCAAGCACCCGGCGACGACGTTCTCCTTCACGGAGGAGAGCGCTCGCGTGGATACGGCGTACAACGCCTCGGGGCTCAACGACACGTTCATGATCCCGGGCAGCGATTCGATGATCAAGGGCTGGCTCAGTCAGGTCGGAGGCAATGTGCGGGAGGTCATCCCGGGACCCGAGGGGGTTGGGCAGTTCTACGACGTGATCGCCGGCTTCCACCACGCCCCTTCGGGCGACAAGCTGGGCGGACGTGGCAACTGCGCGTTCCTCGATGGGCACGTCGAGGCCTTCTCCCGCGCTGAGACGTTTTACTACGCCTATCCGAAGAAATGACGACGCTGGCGCGTCAAATCCGAAATCCGAAACACGAAACCCGAAACAAATTCGAAGGCACCAAGCCTCAAATCCAAAACAGGCTTTGGCGCAGTGTCAGCGTTCTGTTCATTGGAGTGTGCGGATTTCGGGCTTGTTTCGGGTTTCGTATTTCGTGTTTCGAATTTCCGTTCAGTCATCGTAGCCGGGCGAGCCGCCGGGTTCGGCGCTGGCGCGCCAGGCCCCCTTCTTGTCGAGCGTGGCCGAATCGGCCGCGGCAGGATCGACCACGGTCAGCGAGTACCCCTCGCCATCGGTGAGGTCGTACCACCCGTCCTTGTAGCGGAACGCGAGAATCGTCTGCCCCGCCGCATCCTGCAACTCGATGCGCTCGCCCGCGTTGTTCAGACTGCCTTCGTACTGGCCGACGACGGGCGACTGGTCCCCGTAGCGCGCCTCGAACGCTGCGATGTCCTTGACGACCAGGGCATACACGCCCGGGCCGAGAGTGACGTCGCCGAAGGTGAAGTCGATCCCGTTCGTGAAGCGCACAAGATTGAGATTGATCGGCTGAGAGCCGATGTTGAGCAGCTCGATGTATTCGGCGTTCGGATCGATAGGATGATACATGATCTCGCTGATCCGCAGGCTCTCGGCCACCGGACCGACGGCGTAGACTGCCTCGTTCAGTGCGCTCCAGGTGTTGCCGCTCTGGGCTCTGGCGCGGACCATCGCGCTAGCGTCCAGCCGGATCGGGCCGGCGTAGCGGACCGCCGTCGCCGCGACGCCGCTCGCGATGTTTGCCCCTCCCTGGGACGCGGCCAGCTCGACCGAGATCAGAAAGTCGGAGCTGTTGGCGCCTGCGTTGAGCCCCTGGATCGCCAGGAGGTTGCGGCCCAGGTGGAGCCGGCTGATATGGCTGGAGAGATCGAACCTCTCGAATTCGATCGCGTCGAGGTCGGAATGGTTGTCGGTGGCGCCGGAGTTCCAGGCGGGCATCCCTTCGAACATGACGCGCTGGACTTCGACGCCGTTGAGATAGGCGATGAAGCCGTCGTCGTACCGCGCCTTGAGCGTCAGGCCGCCGGCGTATTGCAGCCCCTCAGGAGTGACGTCGAACGGAATGCGGATGTAGCAGCTCTCGTTGCGGTTGTACATCTGGGTCTGGACGTCGATGTCGAAGAACGCCTCGTAGCCGGTGCTGCGTTCGAAGCCGACGCCGCCGGAACCGGCGATCCAACCCGAATCGTCGAAGTCCACCTCGCTGCGCCAGGCGCTGCCGATGTCCGCGGTGGGGACGAACGCTCGCTTGGCCGCCGCTTCCGGCACCAGAATCAGCTCCGCGCCCGTGCTGCCGCCGACGCCGGGCCGGCGAGGATCGCTGCCGTCGAGCGTGTACCAGACCGTCGGGGCGGCGGAGGTCATCGTGAGCTGTGAGCTCTCGGCAATGTGGTCACCATGTTGGTAGACGCCGTCGATGTGAAAGACCGGCGCCTCGACGCTCGGGTAGAGCCCCAGCGATCTGAACTGCGACAGCGCCACGTCGTTGCGGCGCGGGAAGTAGTTGTCGAGCAGGTTCTGACGCTCGTTGATCCAGAAATCGTTGCGGGTGTACAGGTAATACGGTCCCGAGCTGTAGGAGTGCATGTCGCGGCGATAGTCGCCCCAGCGGGCGGACTCGGCGATGACCGCCGCGTCGATCTCGTCGGCGCGCCGAGTCCATCGCGCGACGTTGCGCTCGGTCGCCAGGGCGCCGCCGTTGAACAGGTGCTTGTGCACGTGGTCGCCGAAGCGGACGCGGAACTCCTCGATTTGCAGGAGCGAGCGATACATGCCGGTCGGGTCCGACGAAGGACTGGTGCCGGTCTGGTTGCGATTGACCAGGACCTGTTCGCCGTCCCAGCTATAGAAGCGCCAGGGTCTGGCGTCGGGGCCGCCTCCGGCGGCGCGCCAGTTGCCATCGTTCTTGAGATCGACGTTGCCCGCGAACAGGTTCAGGAGCGTGAAGTCGATGAAGTTGTCGATATCGATCACTTCGCAGATGCGGGCCCAATCCCCGCCGGCGGCGATGCTCCTGGCCTGCTGCCAGGCCTGGGCGGTGCCGTCGGTCGCCCGGCCCCCATTGATCGAATCGATTCGATCGGGGTCGCCTCCGTTGTAGGCGGCGTAGTGCGAGTTAACCGGCCGCTCCTGGACCAGATAGAGGCCCCAGTAGATCCCGTTGAGGTAGAGGTGGACATAGAACCCTCGACCGGCGTCGGCCTGGCCCATCTCCAGCAGCGAGTCGCGCATCCACTGGTCGCGAATGTACTGCGTGCGCTGGCGCTGACCGGGGTCCCAGTGCGTCCAGGCATTGTTAAAGAAGCCGCGCAACTGGAGCGAATCGAAGGTCTCCACCGGGCTGCCGTCAAACAACGGGAACTGGAGCTTCGACGAGCCGTAATCGCCGCGAAAGCGGAGGCTGAAGCTGTGCTTGGGACACTTGGGCGGGTTGCGGCTCTCGCCGCCCTGAATGCGCAGGCCGCAATCGATCTGGAACTCCTTGGCGCCGTCAATGCTGAACAGCTCCGCGGACACGGGCCGTTCCCAGTCTTGGCCGCCGGTGCTGCCGTGGCCGGTGTAGATGTAGATGCCGCCGGTCTCGGCATCCTTGGTCTTGCTGAAGAGATGGTCCTTGTCGGTCGCCAGAGACAACGTCGGGACCGCCAGCAGCGCATCGTCCATGACGTCGGCATATGCGGGGCTGTCGTAGATCTCCGGGTCCATCTCGTAGTCGGCCGGGTAGGAGCCGAACCACGTGCTCGGATAGCCTCGCGCTAGCACCTCGGACTGCGAGCGCCTCGCCGCGTCAGCCGGGAAGATGTACGTGTGTGTGTCGGCGTTGCTGGGCAGCCACTGCAGCTTGACCGCCTGGGCCCGCAGGCAGGTGGTCCCGGTGATCCGGATCGGACCGGCGTAGACGCTGCCGGCGGGAACCTGCCGGCTCACCGAATACGGGGCGCTGCCGTCGAGGGTGTAGTAGATGGTCGCGCCGGGCGTCTCGCACGTGATCGTTACGTCAAATGGCGTATCGTAAAAGCCGCGATCATGGCTGAACTTCGTGTCGGCCACGAGGCCTTCGTACAGACCGCTGTTGCGCGAGCCGGGCGTCGGCGCCAACAGGAAGCCGTACGCGCCCGTGCCGTCGGGCGAGCGGCCGTAGGAAATGTCGGTCCTCTGTCTTTCAAACGTGACGCTGTCGATCAGCGTGGTCCCGTCGGGAGCGAACAGCGCGAGGCTGTCGCCGTCGGAATCGAGCGCAAACGATGCATGCAGTCCGCTGTCGGCCGTGTGGCCGTCGAGCCAGACGACGAGGTATCCCCCGGCCGGAACGCTTGCCGGCTGCGAGACGCCGGCCGGAAACTGCCACTTCGTCGGTTCGCCAAGGTCGTCCGTGAGGTACATCCGCCCCAGATCGATGGGCGCATCGCTGTAGTTGTGGATCTCGACCCAGTCGTCGTACTGCCCCTGAGGGTCGGCCTTGGTGCTGCTGTTGGCCGCCATCAGCTCGTTGATCGCCAGCGGCAGACCCGCTCCCCGGGCCGTAGGGTTCGTCGAGGCGAGACAGACGCCCAGAAAGAAAGAGACCAGCACAAAACGGACAAGCCGGCGGGGTTCACGCGTCATACTCATTCCTCACTCCCGACAATCCAAGCGATGACAGGCGTACAAGTACGCTGGTGTTGCAGGATCCGGGACCCTTGTCGATCCCGATGGACCTCGCGACTCCGCCCGCCGTGAAGGCACATTCGCCCATGCGCATCTGATCGTATTTTACCATTCG
Organism: Sedimentisphaerales bacterium; assembly: GCA_040772485.1. Classification (GTDB taxonomy): domain Bacteria; phylum Planctomycetota; class Phycisphaerae; order Sedimentisphaerales; family Anaerobacaceae; genus Anaerobaca. Next base: position 667,307 of record JAXGYC010000007.1, read on the forward strand.
CCGCACAAAAATCAACGCTATTTGCCCTTCCCGGCCGCTCCGGGATACTGCCGACGCCTTGCCAGGGACGGCCCGAACTGTTACGATCCGCCATGCCATCGTGGCCTTGACGCCAAGGCCGTCGATAGAGTCCGGGAGAACGTCGTCATGGCAGTGGTTCGCGCTCCAGCCAATCCGATCCTCACCCCGCAGGATGTGGCGCCGTCGCGTGACGGCTTCGAGGTTATCGGCGCCTTCAACCCCGCCGTGGCCCGCTATCGCGACGAGGCCGTCCTGCTGGTGCGCGTGGCCGAGCGTCCGGTCCAGACCGATCCGGAGGTCGTGCAGACCGCGTTTCTGGACCCGATCCGAGGCCGGATCGTCACCATGGCGTTCGCCCGATCCGATCCGGCCAACGATTTCTCCGACCCCCGCCTGATCGTTCGCCAGGGCCGAACATACCTGACCTCGATATCGCATCTGCGCGTCGCCCGCAGCAGGGATGGCATCCACTTCACCATCGATGCGCGTCCCGCCCTCGCGGCGGCCGACGCCTGCGAGAGCTTCGGCGTCGAGGACCCGAGGATCACGCGCATCGGCGAGACCTTCTACATCAGCTACGTCGCGGTCTCGCCTGTGGGCGTGACGACGGCGCTGGCGTCGACGGCGGACTTCGTGACATTCGAGCGTCACGGCATCCTCTTCGGCCCGGAGAACAAGGACGTCGTGCTCTTTCCGGAGGCAGTCGACGGGCGGTACTACGCGCTGCATCGGCCCCACTCGCCGCTGTGCCACACCAACGACATGTGGATCGCCGAGTCGCCCGACCTGCTCTGCTGGGGTCGCCATCGTCACCTGATGGGCCTGCGCGACGGGTTCTGGGACGAGACCCGCATCGGGGCCGGCGCACCGCCGATTCGCGTCGATGAGGGCTGGCTGGAGGTCTACCACGGCGCCGACCGTAACCATCGCTACTGCCTTGGCGCGGTCCTGCTCGACGCCCGCGAGCCCTGGAAGGTGCGGGCCCGCTCGGCACGGCCGGTCTTCGAACCGCAGGCCGAGTATGAGCGCGCCGGCTTCTTCGGCCAGGTGGTTTTCACCTGCGGTCTGCTCTTGGAACGCAGGACCCTGAGGGTCTACTATGGCGCCGCGGACACGACGGTCTGCTGCGCCGAGATTCCGCTCGACGACGTGCGCGCGTCGCTGCGGTCCTGAATCACAATCCCGCCCGATTCCAGGTCGAAACACGCACCACGTCATTGCCTTCGGCGTCGCCATCGAGTATGATAGAATATGAGGTGATGGCCCGACAGTGCGATTGAGTGAGATGGATGGCGAGTGATGATTATACCCTGGTGTGTTGATGTCCCCCAAGACCGATGGCCGGTGGTCAACTGGCTGATCATCGCCACAGCAGTGTGTGTTTTCGTCCTCCAGATTGCCGAGGCCGTTGAGGCGCGTCCCGACGCGGCCGCTGGGGCAGGCGCGCAGGCCATTGGCGGCATCGTGGGCGCTTTGATGCTGAACGGCTGGGGTCTCAGAGGACTCCTGGGGCACATGTGGGTTCATGGGGGCTTGCTCCATCTGCTCGGCAACATGTGGTTTCTCTGGATCTTCGGCAATGCCGTGTGCGCCAAGGTCGGCAATTTCCGTTACCTCCTTCTGTATGTCCTCCTGGGTGTCGCCGCCGGCGCCACTCACCTGCTGTTCGATTCGGATCCGGCCATCGGGGCCAGCGGCGCCATCAACGGCGTGGTCGGGATGTATCTGGTCCTGTTTTACGAGAATGGCATCACCTGCTACTGGGCGCCGATTCTCATCTACTGGCGTCAGTTCACGGTGAGCAGTTTCTGGATGATCCTGATGTGGCTGATCTTCGACATTTACGGTGCCGCTCGAGGCGGTTCCGGCGTGGCCTACTTCGCCCATCTCGGAGGTTTCGGCGCGGGCTTTGGCGTCGCCCTGTACATGTGCATGAAGGGCTGGATCACGATGGAGCGTTACGAGAAGTCCCTGTGGCAGTGGTGGCAGCAGCGCAAGGGCAGCCCTCCGGAGACGTCTCTCGAAGCGGCCTTCCGCGCGGCGCGGCAGGAGGCATCGTTGCCGGCGTCTCCGGAACCGCTGTCACCGGCGCGGCCGCTCAAATCGGTTCCGCTGCTTTCCTTGAACGAGCGGCCGGCGCCGTCGGACGGCCGATGGCACGTGACATGCGTCTGCGGCAAGTCCCTGCGCCTGTCGCGACAATACGCCGGCCAGACGGTGCGTTGTCCGGCCTGTGGAGCGGAGCTGACCGTCGGGCGTGACAGGCCGTCGGCCTCGCAGGGCGACGTGGTGACACCCGACGACGGCTTCATTCGCTTTGTCTGCACGTGCGGAAGAAGGATGAAGGTCCCGTCACGCTATGCCGGCCGGTCGGGCAAGTGTCCCCGGTGCGGTGTTCGTGTGACAATCCCGCGCGCCAGTCTGTGACACCGGCGGTCCGGCCGACGCAGGCAAGTCCAAACACCATGCCAATCGGCCGAGCGCCAGGTTGGATTTCGGAAAGACAACTCGCACGCAGACAACCTCCCCATTCCCCCCAGCCTTCCTGTATCAGAATAAGTATTTTCCTCAATAGTTTTCGTTGCAGGGCGTCCTATATTCTCCTTATATTCCTTTCGGATGGGGTGGTGATGAATACACGTGTGGTTTACTCCGCGTACAGCGTCTGAACGTAGACGTGATGCGGACACGGAGGCTGTGGGGATGAGGGAAGTCCGTCCAGGTTGAGGTCTACCTGGACGGGGCAATCGGGAGACCTTGTGATGGGTGGGAGAAACCCGGAGAAAGGAGGTGCCTGGAGGTTCCACGGATACAAGGTAAGCTGACGGTTTCCACAGAGTCACACACGGAGTGTAAGGAGACACAAGATGAGACGGTTACCTGCAATACTGCCGGCGATGGCGCTGCTCGCCATCGTCGGAACGGCCAGTGGTGCGCTGACGCTTTCCAGCGTCGCCAGCACCTGGAGCAATCCTGTCCTTCAGCCCTTAGCCCCCCCAACGTCCCCCGGCACGGTGTTCGGGTATGACATGATACGCTGGGGAACGCCGGCGTCTCTGTACGGCAAGTCCGGCCTGGGCTTCAAGGGGGAGTTCCCCCCCGCCGCGGAAGTCTCGATCGGCGAGGCATTCAAGGTGGGCACCCTGTGGCACTACAATACGCCTATCGCGGTGAATAGCGGCATCACGGCGGTCGATCTGGACCTGGCGCTGAACTTCCAGGGGATAGCGGTCAACGTACCGATGACGCTGGGCATTACAGAAACAGTCGGCGCAGGGGGCCATCCTGCCGACGTGATCAGCCTGCCCACCTCGTTCGCTCCGATCGCCTTCGAGGTCGGGGGCGCGGACTACGAGTTGTGCGTGCTGGGTTTCGGCAACAGCCCCACCAGCATCATCTCTTCGTTCGACACGCCGGAACCTGGTTGGAACCCGTGTGGTCAGTGCCCGGGCAATTCTACCTGCGTTCCCCTTTGGGCAAAAGTCTGTCAGATACCCAATGGGACACCACCGATCCCGGCGCCGGGCGCCCTGATTCTGGGCAGCATCGGCGTTACTGCGGTGAGCTGGCTGCGCCGACGCCGAACGCTCTAAAGCTCGGCACCTGAGGGGCGATACAACAATCGCCGGCCCGGAGTCGAACCGGGCCAGGCCGTGAGCGACCCGCAGCAGTACGCCTGGACTTGACGCCACAGTCCTCGTTTACTGCTGCGGGGCCGGCTCCACGATGATTTCATTTCCGCCGGCCTCGGCACGCACGTCCGGTTCATAATAGGAGTATGCCTGGCTGTCAGGAATCGTTGCGCGCACCGGGAAGCGGGCCTTGACCTGGAAGCGCAGGGTCCGTTGCTCGCCTTGTTCCAGGCCGTCGAGATAGAAGATCACCTTGCGTCCGGCCACCTCGTACCGCGTGATGAGCCTCTCGGCGGCCAGGGCATCCAGCGTCTCGGTGACGGTGGAGAATCCCGTCGGCACCCCGACATCCACGATCATCATGCCCGTCGAATCCTTCGGCCCAAAGTACCGCACGGTCGCGGTCACGTTGACGATGTCGTCAACTTCGACGTGATCGGCGTCGTAGTTGACCTCCAGGGTCATGTCCTTGGCGACCAGATCATCGCGCAGCAGGACGTTGAACCGCCGCACCAGTTGGAATCGCACCTGCCCGGCGCCGACGGCGCCGATCTCCACGGCCGGCTGAACCGGCAGCTCCACCGTCTGAAGGACATCGAAGTTCGTGCTGTCCACGGTGAACTGGGCCAGCGTGTCCTGGCCGGGCGTTTTGGCAGTCACCGTCAGGTTCACGTTGCGGCTTTGACTGCGGGCCGCCATCATCAGGGCCTTGAGCCCCATGACCGTATCCTGCGTGCTGCCGTACCCGCCCAGGCTGTTGCGCTGGAGCGAAAGCCACTGGACCGCTTCGTTCGCCTGCGGCCATTCCTTTTCGATCATCGCCAGCATCGCATAGGCAGTCGTCTCTACCGGATGAGGCTGCCAGTGCAGCCCGTCGGCGTCGGTGGTGGCAATGGCCAGCAGCCTCTCGAGTGCGGCATCGGCGGCCGGATCGTCCGCCCGCGCGAAGGCCAGCGCCGCAATCGCCAGGGCATAGGCATCGTCCTGAACCGACAGGAGGTTGTCACGCAAGTACTGCGTCGCCGCTCCCTGCACGTGCGGATCGGCCATGCCGTAGTCCGCCATCGCAATCGTCACGAACGCGGTCAGCGCGTACGTCCCCTGCACCCCGCCGACCATCTCACTGTGGCATACGAACCCCACCGGCGGCCATGACCCGTCGGACGCCTGGTGCGAGGCAATCCACGCGGCCGCTTCGGCCAGGATAGTCTCGTCAATCGTCGTCACCTCACGGGCGGCGCTGAACGTGCCGAGTACAAACGCCGTCAGCCAGAGGCTGCCCTCGGCGTCGCTCTGGCCGAACGCGGAGAACGAGCCGTCCTGATGGCGGAATGTCAACTCCCGCTGATAGCCCACCGTGATAAAGTGCTCGGCCTTGGCCCGCACCTCGGGCGTGAGCTGGCCCGTCGCGTTGAGATAGCGGAGGATTTCCACATCCGGGGCGAAGAAGATCATGTTCTGCTCGCCGCAGCCATAGGGCATGCCGAGTAGATCGTCCACACCGTCAATGCTCTGCGCGACCAGGCTGGGCGTAATGCTCAGCAGGAGCTTCTGCGAATCGGGCACGGCAAATTCCGGCATGTTCGCGTCGAGGACGATGGTTTCGCCCGCTCGAATCACGCCGTTGGCGACCAACTCGCGCCGGGTGCCTTCCGGCTCCACGAGCACCTCCTTGCGCACGGCGTCGGCCCGCCGGACCGACCGCAGGCGAACCTCCAGTGGATGCCGGCCGAGCTTCGTCGGCTCGATGACGAACGAAACGCTGGACACAGAATTCGCATTCACCTGCACCTGTTGCTCGCCGACGTCGAGCAGGGTGAACCAGTCGGCGTCCGCCATCTCCACATAGACCACCTGGGTCTCGTCGAGGTAGTTGAACACCTGGATGCGAACCGGGAACTGCTCGCCCCGCGTCACCGCGTACGGCAGATCGGGCTCGCCGAAGAATTCCTGGAACACGCGGAGCGACGACTCGGTGACGCCGAGCCCATTGTCGCTCGTGGACACGGCGTGAAGCCGCCACGTCGTGATGCTGTCGGGCGCCGTCAGATCCAGCGTCGCGGTCCCGTTGGGCTCGGTGAGCAGATCGGGCATCCACACCCACGTCTCGGGGAAGAACTGGCGCACCCGATCGACTTCGGCAAGGCTGGTGTCCTTGTCATTGGATTCGGCCTCGCCTCCATCGCCACGTCGCACAACCGGCGCCAACTGCCACCACAACCCATCGATCCGCTCGCCTTCCGGAACCTCCAGCCTGCGAGAGGTCACAACTTGAAGCCCGGCGTCCTCGAATACGTTGCGCGCGCCGTAGCTGTACGGCTGGTCGTGTGTCTCCGCCTGCGGCTCCATGAAACGCCGCTCCAGCTCGCGGAACACCTCCTGCATGTTGAGCCGGCCTTCGTTCAGCGCATAGACCGACTCGTCGACGATGGCCAGCCCGACCATCGACTGAACAGCCGAACGGACCGAGACGCGAACCGGCTCGCCCGGCCCGACCTCTTCGGCGCTGACCCCTAAGGCCAGGCTGGCGCCGTGGTCCATCGCAACGTCGAACTCAATCGTGTCGGCGGAGATCTCGTTGTTCGGGTTGATCACATATGCCACCACGCGGGCGGCCGGCACCATCTGCTGGGTCGCCTGGAACCGGATCGCCGACCCGGTCACCGCATCCGACCAGACCGTGTGCCCGTTGGCAAAGACATCGTAGTAGATCGTCGCGTTGTGCGTGCGAAAAACATCGATCGTGATCGTGTCACCCACGGCGACGGTATCGGTGGATTCGCGGCTCAGGTGCAGGAAGCTGTCGCTGGGCGAGTACGTCGCATAAACGTACAACTCCGCCTGCCCGCTCTCTTCATCACCTCGAACCTCGCTCTTGAGCGTGGCCCAGGAGGCCTTCTGCGGCGCCCTCAGGGTGATCGAAGTCGAGCCTTCGAACGCCAGCGGATGGGCCTCCTTGGAAATCAGCTCGCCCGACTCAGCGTAGTACTCGCAGATCAACTGCCCTGTCACAGAGACGGGCACACCGTCCGGCGTCTCGGCCACCACCAGAACGTCATACGATTGGCCCGGCGTGAACGACCGCGATGAGGCGATGAGCCGGTGCTCGATTCCCGACGAGACGATCTTCAGCAGTCTGGTCGTCTTCTCCTGGTGGTCCGACGTGTCGGTGACGGTCACGTCGAGCTGCACGCTGCCGGCGCCTCCGGCTCCCGTGGTCCCGCTGACGTACTTGACCTCAGGCAGCGAGAACTCCGCGCGCCCCTCGGCCAGCGGCGCGGTGTAGCGGGCGTATTCTTCCCAAACGCCAACATAGCGACTGGCGCTGATCTGGACCGCGCCGTCAACGGGCTTGCCGAAGAAATACGTCGCCGTGACGGTCCCGGGGATCTGTTCATCGGTGCGGAAATAGTCACGCGGCGTCTGGAGTTTGACCTCGAATCGCGGCAGCACGTACTCCTCAACTCGCAGGTCGATAGTTCCCCGGCCGGCCCCCGATTCGGCGACGATCTTCCACGTGCCGTAGTTCAGCTCGCTGGCCAGATCGAGGTTGAACGGCGCGACACCGAAGGCGTTTGCCGTGAGGTCCTTGCGGAAGATCTTGACGCCCTTGCCGTCGGTAATCTGCACGGTCACGTCGGAGGCGGTCGGCCGCAGCTCGTTCGTCAACACCAACACACGGCCCTGGATCGTTTGGCCCGGCTTGTAGATCGGCTTGTCCGTCTCAATCAGCACCACCGGCATCCGGCGGATCATGATCTGGGCCGCCACAGCCTCCTCGGCGCCGTCAACGTACGCCTCCAGGGTGTACGAGCCTTCCGCCACCTCGGGCGTGTCGAATCGGGCAACGAACCGCCCCGCCTCGTCGGTCTGTCCGGCGACAAGGTCGATCCCCCCTTCGTGCGTCTTGATCCGAAGGTCGACGCCGATCCCTGCCGATGACTGGCGTGGGTTCACCACCGTGATCGTCGCGGAGGCCGAAGCGCCGCAGTACAACGTCTTGGGGACGAGCATCATCACATCGACGGTCCCGGCCTGGGCGACTGCCGCCAGAAGCCCCAGCACCAGAAGCCCTGCGAATCTGATTTTCCGTGCCATCGTGCCGCTCCTTAGATTGGGATGAGTGAATGGATAATAACCGTAAGTTCAGCACCTGCCCTCTCTTCGACCAGATAGAGGGCGCCTCTTTGGCTGATAGTACGGGCGAATCATCATTCGCCCCTACGGTTTGTGGAACCGCCGGCAGTGCTCCGAAATCCCTCAAGCCAAGCTTAGCTATCTCCGCAAGGTCTCCGAAGGTGCCGGTGCGATGATGTGCGACAATAGTATGATAGCGACAAGCACGGATATGATGGTCAATTCCGGCCGGCCTTCGAACCTCACTTTACTACGGTCATTTTATCGGAACATGCGCCGCAATTCAAGCTTTTTCGCCCAAGCCGGCAAAGAGCCGGCGGACGTACTCGGTGCTCTTGGCGAACGCTTCCAGGGGCGGCATGGTGTTGGGCGAGCCGTTCTCGATTGCCTGCTCCAGGACGATGTGCGGATGGACGTCTTGGCGGCGCAGGGCATCGGCCAAGGCGCGGTAGTCGATATCGCCGTCGCCAAACGCCTCGGTCCAGACGCCGCCCTGGGACTGACGCAGGTGCAGCTCGCGGATGCGCTTGCCGTAGAGCCTGACGATATCGAACAGGGCCACCTGCGAGTTGCCCGAGCCGCGATAGACCCAGTGGGCGTCGAGGCAAAGCGTCACGTTGGCCGGATCGGTGCCGAGCATCATGTGGTGGAACTCGCGTGCGGCCTGCCGCAACTCCATGTCGTGGTTGTGGTAGGCCAGCGTCAGGCCGAGCTTCCGCAGTTCGGCCCCGAGCCGGTTCAGTGCGGCCGCCTGGACCCTGAGCTGTTCGTCGTTCTTGTCCTGCGCGCCGCCCCAGGCGAGCGGGTTGGGATTGGTCACGACGATCCGCGCTCCGGCGTCCCGGGCTCTCGGGGCCACCGCCAGGATTTGCCGGATGCTCTCGTCGGCCTGGCCGGTCTCGTGCAGCAGACTGTTGACATAGAAGGACCGCATCCCCAGCCGGTGCTTCTTCAACAGCGGCGCAAGGCGTTCGACCTGAGCGACATCGCCGAACGACGGCTCGAACCCGTCGAGCCCGCTGGCAGCCACCTCCGCCAGACCTTCGTCGAGCGACTGGTCGAAGTTGCGCCCCTGACGCTGATAGAACACGGTCCAGGAATAGGAGTTACAGGAGACGTGTATGCGGCCGTCCTGAGCAGCCGCCGAACGGGCCAGAGATGGAGAGAGTGTGACGGCCCCTGCCACCAGGACCGTGTCGGTGAGAAATGCCCGCCTTGTCGTCAATCGAGCTGCCATAGTGCAACCTCCTTCGCCCCAATCGGGCCTGCCGTCTGAGTGCCATCCCCTACGCACCGCGCGCTGAGTATGCGGCCTTTGCCGGGCAAATGCAAGGGCCCTTCCGCGAAGGGACGGGGCATGGTAGGCTGTGCCTCGTGAGAAGTCAGGGCTCAAGGAGAACATCGCATGCGATACGGGATGATTCTTGCCCATGTGTTCGCGGGCTGTCTGGCCGCGTCCGGCAGCCTCCTGGCCGCACCGGGTCCGGTCGCCATCGGACCTTGTCCGGCCCACGTCGGCAAGTACGAGCGGCTCGAACTGGCGCTGACGCCGGAGCAGACGTACGACAATCCTTTCGACCCATGCGAGGTGGCATTTGACCTGCTGGTCGAGTGCCCAAGCGGCCGGTCGCTCGTTCTACCGGCCTTCTTCGGCCAGGATTACGAGCGGCGCGATCTCCACCGAGACGGCAAACCGGTGGCCTGGTGCTACCCCGTCGGCTCGGGAACATGGAAGGCGAGGTTCGCACCGACTGAGACAGGAACGTACGCAATCCGGGCCCGACTGACAGACCGCGAGGGTCTATCGCAGTCGCAGGCCATTCGCGTCGAGTGCGTCCCTTCGGCGAGCAGAGGCTTTCTCCTCGCCGGGCGGCGCGATCCGAGGTTTCTGGAATTCACGGAAGGCGATCCGTTCTTTGCCATCGGTCAGAACCTCGCCTTCATCGGTGAGACCCAGTACGTCAATGTCCCCAAGGCCGAAGCGATCTTCCCGGAGATGGCGAGAAACGGCGCGAACTTCGCGCGCCTTTGGACGTGTTGCCACGACTGGGCCATCGCGATCGAGGCCCGCAAGAGCGCGTGGACCCGTTCGTGGAACCGCCAGTCGCCCATCGCGCCGTCGCCGGACGGCGAGGGCAACTGCGTGCAACTGAAAGGTCAGGACGGCGCCTCGATCGAGGTCTCCCCTTCGCACCGCGTGGCGTTGCGTCCGGACACGCACTACACGCTCAGCGGGAGGTTCAAGGCCGACGGAGCGGACGGTTTGCGAATCCAGATCGGCAGGTACGATTGGCGAGCGTCGGCAAACGCCGCCACCTGGCAGAACTTCGCAGAGGAATTCACCACCGGCCCCGAGGAGTACTGGCTGGGCCGCACGACGATCAGCCTTTCGGGGCAAGGCATCGCGTGGCTGACCGATCTGTCGCTGAAGGAAAGCGACGGCGGCGCGGAGCTGCTCTGGGAGGCAGACATCAATCGTCCCGTGCGGGGTTACTACAATCCGCTCGACTGCTTCATGCTCGATCAAGTCGTCCAGGCGGCCGAGAAACACGGCATCTATCTGATGCTCTGCTTGCTGACGCGGGATCTTTACATGGATGCGTTTTCCGACCCGAACAGCGCACCCTACGACCGAGCCATCGCAGGCGCCAGGAAGTTCATGCGCTACGCCGTCGCGCGGTGGGGCTACTCGACCAGCGTCGCGGCGTGGGAGTACTTCAACGAGATCGACCCCGGCAAACCGACCGACCGCTTCTATGAGGAGCTGGGCGGCTATCTCGACGAAATGGACATCTACCGCCACCTGCGGACCACCAGCACATGGCACCCCTCGGCGCGCGACTGCCGCCTTGCGGCTCTCGACGTCGCGCAATTGCACCACTACCTGCGGCCGGGCGAAGCGGACTTCAAGGACGAAATCCAGGCGATCATCGAGAAGGCGGCCTTCCTCCGCGAGCACGCACCGAACAAGCCTGCGCTGATCGGCGAGTTCGGCCTAGCCACCGACAAGTGGGGCCTGAGCGAGTACATGAAAAAGGACACCGAGGGCGTGCACTTCCACAATGCCCTGTGGGCGTCGGCCTTCGCCGGACCATCAGGCACGGCCATGTTCTGGTGGTGGGAGCAGTTGGACTTACAGGACGCCTACCGTCACTATCGTCCGCTGGCGGCATACCTGCGGGACATCTCCTTCGAAGGATTGAGAGCGACGGGCGCGACCGCCTCTGACGAGCGTCTACGCGTGCTGGGCTATCAGGGAGCGGATCGCGCCTATCTGTGGCTGTCCAGCCGGGACGCCACGTGGTGGAACGTCGTCGTCGCCGGGCAGACGCCCCAAGAGATCGGAGGTGCAACCCTCGAAATCCCAGGCTTGGCGCCGGGCGAATACGCCGTCCAATGGTGGGACACAGGCCGGGGCGTTTGCGTCGAGACGCACCGCGTCCGACACAACCAGGGCCGATTGAGCATCACTGTGCCACCGGTGCGAAGTGACATCGCGTGCAAGATCGTGCGACCGTGATCTGGACAGTCCGGCGTCAGACGGCGCCGGCCAAGTCCTTCTCCAACTCCGCCAGGATCATCTGAAGACAGCGGTCGAAGCCCGCGACAAGGCCCTCGGGACCAGCGGTTGCCACATCGGCCGTCGCGCCGTAGGACTTGGCCATGATGATCTTCGGATCGACGCCGCTTTCGGTCCGCAGCAGGAAGAACCGGATCTCGATGACAGCCTTGGGCGCGTTCCTGTCGCGAAAGTCACCGCAGAGGACGGCGATGTTGGCTTCGATTCGGTGCGTGGGCTCGGCGCCGCTGCCCGAGCCGAGAACCTGCGCGAACAGACCCGACTGGGTCAGCCAGTCGCGCGTTCTCTCCGTGATCATCACGGTTGGGGAAATAAGAAATTCGTTGTAGGCGTCGGATTCGTATCGATGGTCATCGAGCCGGTAGACCAGCCCCCTGTTGGCATAAGCCGCATCGATGGTAAACCTTGGCACCGCCAGGACGGCCGTGCCTTCGCGGACCGCCGGCGCCGCCGGTCGCGGCGTCTGAAGCATGTAGAAGCGGCTGTTGGCCGATACGGGTCTGGCACAACCGGACAGCACAAGCGAGCACGCCGCCGGAACCAGACACAGCGCGACCCGGGTCCATTTGCACGTCATTTGTAGGCCTCCGATTCACGTGGGGGTTTGCTGAAGATCAACTCCGAAGGACGCTCTCTGAGACTCTCGGTCAGGTCTCGCAGATTGTCGGAGATCTCCCGGAAGTTGGCGATGATGATTTCGATCTCCGGCTTCTCGCTCGTGACCAGACGGTCGATGCTCGACAGCGCCCGGTTCAGCCGCGCGACGACCTCCGGCAGATTGGTCCCGCTGCCGATCCCCTCCGGCGACGCCAGCAGACGGCGGAGATTGTCGTTCGTGGCACGAATCTCCTGAACGAACTGTGTGACCGCTGCGCTCAATTCCGGCACGTTGGCGTCCGCGACGGTTCGATCCAGCGAGGCGAGCAGACGCTGCGTCGCGTCGCTGATGCCCGCGGTGTCGAGGGTCTGGACCTTCTGCCGCGTTTCCGCCAGCAGGCCCGTGGCCTCCTCGCTGATCCGGGCCAGGTTCGCATCCCCCACCGCCCTCTCGGCCGCTTCCAGCGTCCGTTCGAACGAATTCACCAGGCCCTCGAAGTCGATTTCCTCCAGCCGGGTGAAGATCTTCTCGAGCGAGTCCTTCAGCGTCGTGATCTCGCTGGGCGCCGACGGCATGTAGCTGTACATCGGCGTCCACGGCACCTCGAGGACCGGGAAGCGATTCGGATCGAGGTAGTCCGCCTCCAGATAGCCCTGGCCGGTCAGGATGTTCGAGTTGACGCGAACGCGCAGGCCGCGAGCGATCATCTGTTGGAGCATGGCGCCGGCCTTTTCGACGCCGAGTTCCGGCATCGTCTCTCGCGGCACCGCGTAGACGACCCGGACGATGGGCTTGAAGGCCGACAGTCGTCCGCTGCCCGGCGGGATCGTATACACACTGCCGGCAAACGTGATGGTCTCGACCTGGCCGATGCGGACCCCGCGAAACTCGACCGGCGATCCGACGGTCAGGCCGGTGATGGACTCATCGAAGTAGGTCTCGAACTTCAGTTTGTCCTTCGCGAACAGGCCGGAACCGAACAGGACCACGGCCGTCAGCAACAAGGCCGTCGCGAGGATCACGAAGACGCCGATCTTGAAGTAGCTCGGTTTCCTTCCCATCAGGCCAATCCGTCCCAATCTCTCTGTTGACCAGTTCCAAACATGTCTGCCTCCTGATTCACGCCGACGACGACTGCCGATGGAAAAACTGTCGCACCCACGGATCGTCGCTACGATCGCGAAGCTCCTCGGGCGAGCCTCGGGCGATGATCGTCTGCCGTTCCTTGTCGAGCATGATCACGCGGTCGGCGACGGCGAAGATGCTTGCCAGTTCATGCGTCACGATGACGAATGTGATCCTCAGGGTCTGCGACAGTTCGACGATCAGCTCGTCGAGCTGGGCCGCGGTGATCGGGTCCAGTCCGGCCGAAGGCTCGTCCAGGAACAGGATTTTCGGGTCCAGGGCCAGCGCCCGCGCGATGGCCGCCCTCTTGCGCATGCCGCCGCTGAGTTCGGAGGGCATCCGGTCGCCCGCGTCCTGGAGCCCAACGACCTTCATCTTCATCCGCGCGATCGCCTGCATGGCCTGTCGCGGCAGGCTCGTGAACTCCTCCAGGACCATGCAGATGTTCTCGATCAGACTCATGGAGCCGAACAGCGCGCCGTTCTGATAGGCCACTCCGATCCGGCCGAGCAGCGCCCGGCGTTCCTCGCCTTCCGCCGTAACAATGTCGGTCCCGTCGACGACGATGCTCCCGGCCATCGGCCGATGCAGCCCGATCATGTGCTTGAGCAGCGTGCTCTTGCCGCAACCCGAGCCGCCCAGGATGCAAAAGACCTCGCCGGCGCGCACCTCGAACGTCACGTCCTTCAGGACGATGTGGTGATCGTAGCCCACGGTCACGTCGCTGACCTGAATGATCGGAGGTGCGTCGGAACCCATCTTCCGTCATATCCCCAGGTAATAGTATATCACGGCGAACACCCCATCGACGACCACAATGGCGACAATGCCGCTGACGACGGCGCGCGTCGCCGAATCGCCGACGGCGCTGGGGCTCTTGCCCGTCTGCAAGCCTCGCAGACACCCGATGCCGGCGATCAGGCCGCCGAATACAAAGGTCTTGGCCAGGCCGCCGAACAAGTCGCCCAGGCTGGCGGCCTCCTGGATCTGGTCGATATAGGTCGCCACGGGAAAACCGAACGAGCGCATGACCAGCCCGCAACCGATCAGGCCGAACAGCTCGTTGAACAGCGTCAGCAGCGGCATCACGCAAATCGCGGCGACCAGACGAGGCAAAGCCAGAAACTGAACGGGGTCCACCCCCATCGTCACCAGCGCATCGACCTCCTCGTTGACCTTCATGGTCCCCAGTTCGGCGGCAAAGGCCGATCCGCTGCGGCTGGTCAGGATGAACGCGGTGATCAAAGGTCCCAACTCGCGGAACAACACCAGCACGACGAGGTCGGCCACGTAGATCTCGGCGCCGAACTTGCGCATGCCGATCGCGGATTGAAAGGCCAGAATCAGTCCGATCAGAAAGCCCATTAAGGCGACGATCCCGACCGCGTTAGCGCCGGCCTTCTCGGCGATCAGGAACGTGTCGGCCCAGCGCAGGCGGCTTGGACGGACCAGGACACCGAGCAGCCGGACGAAGATCTCCCCGAGGAAACTGATCTGGGCGTGAAAGCCCACGAGGAATCCGTGCGAAATCTCGCCCACGCGATGGACGAAGCGGACCAGCAGCCCCGGACCCGGCTTGGGCGGCGCGGGCGGTCCCGGATCGAACAGCTTCATCAGATCGCTCAGGTCGTCCCGCAAGCCCCGGATGCGGAAATCCTGGCGGCGCTGCTCCTGTTGGGCCTTCAATTCGAGCAGCATGGCCATGCCCGCTGCATCGAGGCTCTCCACACCCTGGGCATCAATTTCGAGGGCGGCCGGATCGGACTGAGCCACCTGCCGCATGACCTGTGGCCAGAGATGCTGTATACCCGCCGCATTCAGCGTCCCCTTCAGGACGAGGCGCAACCCGCCTTCTGCGAGCGGCTCGTAGTCCAGCGTTGCGGTACCCGAATCTGCCACGGCTTTCCTTGCCCAGTACCCGTCTTCCGATCCATGCTCCGACGCGCCAAGCGGGCGCCGCCGCACCTTGCGGCGTCCCGCAGGGTGGATCAGGTCGCCCATCTCCTACAGGGTCGCCGCGAAGATGCCCAACTATACCGTCGTCACAGACCCCAGGCAAGTTCCGTGTGAAGCGGTTCGCTCTGTACACTTCGACGAGTAGCCATCGGCAAGCCGGCGCTTGCCGCTGCCACGCGACAGAATATGGAAACAGATGGAACAAGAAGGGGAAATCGGGGAGACAGGATTTGAACCTGCGACCTCTGCGTCCCGAACGCAGCGCTCTAGCCAAGCTGAGCTACTCCCCGGTCGTCGAAACGTGCAGTATAGCACGCCCCGCGAAGGACTGCAAGCTATAACAGGTCGACCGGGTCGATGTCAACAGCAATTTTCACCGCCGGGCGAATCGGGGGCGCCCCCCGCAGGCCGGCGAACAGCTTCCCCATGATCGCGGCGGTCGGCGCCTGGACCACGATCTGGAGACGGTGGAAGCGCTGAATTCGGCTGATGACCGCGGGCATCGGGCCGCGAACCTTCACCTGCAGGCCGTGGTGGACAACGACCTCATCGATCCTCAGACGCATCTTGTTGGCGGCGGTCTCAAGACGATCGTACGTTTCGTCGCGCATCACGATCGTCGCCAGACGCCACAGCGGAGGCAGCGTGCAGATTTCGCGGTGCTTCATCTCCTCGCGGACGAATCCCTCGAAATCCTGCCGGAGGGCGAACTGGATCGTCGGCTGGTCGGGAAAGTACGTCTGGACGAAGACGGTGCCATGCTTTTCCGAGCGTCCGGCCCGCCCGGCCACCTGCGAGATCAGTTGAAACGTCCGCTCGTTGGACCGAAAGTCCGGTAAATACAGGCAGGTATCGGCGCTGACGACGCCCACCAGCGTGACGTTGGGAAAATGCAGGCCCTTGGCGAGGATCTGGGTGCCCGCGAGAATGTCGATGCGACCCTGGCCGAATTCCTTCAGCAGCCGGTAGTAGTCCTGGCTGGCCATGGAATCGCTGTCGACCCGGCGGACCCGGGCTTGGGGGAATCTCGTCGCCAGCTCTTCTTCGAGCCGCTGTGAGCCCAGGCCGATCATGGTCATCGCTTTGCCGCACACGGGGCAGTTGCGGGGCACCAGCGTCTGGGCCAGACAGTGGTGACAGATCGCGTAGCCGAAGTCCATGTGCCGGCCGGTAACGGTCTTCATGGGCGCCGTCGAACGCTGGGTCTTGTGGAAGGTCAGCGCCGCGTCGCAGTTGCGGCATTGCAGCGTATGTTTGCAGGATGGACAGAAGACGAAGTTGCTGTAGCCTCGTCGATTCAGCAGCAGGATCGCCTGTTCCTTCCGCGCCAGCGTCTCGGCCAGATGCTTTGCCAGAGCCTGACTGAGCAGGTCCTGCCGGTCGGCGACGGCGTCGCGTGCCCGCATATCCACGAGCTTCATCTCGGGCATCGGCAGGTCCATCACCCGCTTGGGAAGGCGGACCAGCGTGAAGCTGGATTTGGTTCGGCTGTTGTGAAGGCTCTCCAGCGAAGGCGTGGCGCTGCCGAGGATACAGTGCGCGCCGGCCAGTTGGGCCCGCTTGATCGCCACGTCGCGCCCATGGTAGCGCGGGAGGGCGTCCTGCTTGTAGCTCGGCTCGTGCTCCTCGTCGACGACAACGATGCCGAGATTGGGCAGCGGCGCAAAGACCGCCGAGCGGGCGCCGATCACGACGTCGGTCTCGCCGCCTCGGACCTTCTGCCATTGGACGTTGCGCTGGCCGGCGGTCAGACCCGAGTGCATTACCGCGATCCGCGCAAACCGCGCGCTGAACCGCTGCACGGTCTGCGCGGTCAGAGCGATCTCGGGCAGCAGCACAATGGCCGCCTTGCCCTTTTTGAGGACCATTTCGATCGCGCGGATATACAGCTCCGTCTTGCCGCTGTCGGTGACACCGTGCAGGAGTGTGACGCCGAATCGGCCGGAGGCAATCTGCTGTGCGATCTGTGCGAGCCCCTGCTGCTGGTCGGCGTTCAGAATGACTTCGTGCTCGGGATTCGCCATCGACTCGGGCACCGCCGGCAGCGCGCTGAGGACCTTCTTCACTGCGACCTTGACGACGCCCTTCTCGGCCAGTCGTTTGACCGTCGACGACTGGCAATCGACCGCTGCGACCAGCTCGTCCAGCTCGACCGCGGAGTCAACCGTCAGTGCTTCACGCTCGCTCAGGAAACTGACGATCTGCTTCTGCTTAGCGCTGCGAAGTTCGGCGGCGATCTCCTGAGCCCGCGCGACCAGATACACGCATCGCTGCTTCTTGACACCGGCCGCCCGTTTGACCGCACCGGGCACCATCGCCGCGAGCACCTGGCCCAGCGGACAGACGTAATAGTCGCCGATCCACCGCGCCAGCTCCATCAGATCGGGGCCGAGCAGAGGCTCCTCATCGAGAACGCGGGCGACCCGCTTGAGACGGACCTGCCGGCTCCCGCCGTCGAAGGCCCTCTCGGGCGCAACGTCCGACTCGACGCAGAAGCCCACCTCGGGCTTGTTGCCCCTGCCGAACGGGACCTCGACGCGACGCCCGACTTCGATGGGCCAGAGCGCATCGGGCGCGAGGTAGTCGAACTCCGTGTCCGCCGCCGACGCCAGGGCCACCCGGATGATGTGGGTCCCCGCCGGCTCGGGCGGTTCCTGGGAGGCGAACAGGTTCAACGTCGCGCCGCTCTTACTCACCGTTTGTCGCCTCCTTCTCTCCCGGAGGTGGTGCCAGCGTTTCGATCGCCACGTCGGCAATCACCATTGCATGGTCCGAATGTCGCGTTCGGCGCAGCTCGGTTCGCACGGGAACAATACCTTCGGACACCCAGACATGGTCCAGCGCGAGCACCGGAAAGAATGCAGGCCACGTCGTGATCAGACCAGTCCCGGACCGCTCAAAGGTGTGTCGGAAGGACCGCCGAAGCTCCTCGAACCGGATCGACGTGTGGGGCGTGTTGAAGTCGCCCAGTACGACCACAGGGTGTCGTTGGGCGCCGACGATCGCGTCAATTTGCTGAAACGCGATTCTGCGGCGATGACAGTACGCGCTCTCCACATCCACAGCGACAACCGACACAGTTCCGCCCGGCAGGACCAAATCGCATTCGGCAATCCTCGTCGCCGTACCCACGGTCGTGCAGCGCACATTGGCAATCGGGTATTTCGACAACAGCGCAATCTGGCCAGCGGACAGACTGACATGGTGCTCGGGAAAATGCGCCTCCCAAAAGCGCCGCCGGGCCGCCGCGTGATCGCCCGTTTCTACGAGGAACAGGACCTGCGCGTCGGCTTCCTGCAAAACCCGAACGAACGATTCGTCGGTCAGTGAGGGACGAGCCAGATTCCACAGCACCACGCGCAGCGAATCACCCACCGGCACAGCGGAACGGGCCCACACGAAATCCGTCTGAACCCAGGCCGCCAGAGCGAGCACCACGAGGATCCCCGACGCCGCCGCGCGACACCGTTTGTGAGGTCGGCGAAAACTCAGTCCCAACGACACGGTGAACAGCACCACTGCCACCAACGGAGGCAGCGCATAAAAGACCGCCGCCAGTGCCGCCACATGGTCCCGCACGATATAGCGCATCGACAATCCCAGGACGCCGGCCGCTAAACAGGTCCACGCCAGCACATCCAGAACGCGATGGACCCGTTTTTTTGTCGTCGAAGGCTCCTTCACGACTGGTATACCCCCTCGCTGCGCCGGCGTTGCGATTTCTCGCTGATGACGCTGGCGTCGAGCACATCGAGGCCGATCCGCGCGATCAGCGTCCGGAGGTAGGGCAGGTGCGGGCACGGTGGCGCGTGGAAGTTGTCATTGGTGATACAGGAGGACAGTTGCACGACGATCTGCTCTTTGGTCAGGCCTTCCTTCTTGCCGATCGTCCGGAGCAGCAGCGTGAGTTTTCGATGCAGGGCGCGTCCGCAGCAGCCGCCGCAGGTCATCGAGAGCATCCGGTACTCCTGGTCTTTGGGATACGGCGCGAAGCCGTCGGTCCGCTCGTGGAAGGCTTTCTCGCAAAGGTAACCAGGACAGCGTTCCTTGACGATGTGACACTGCACCAGGACGATGTATCGCTTCGCCGCCAAGTCGATCATATCAGCTTCTCACAATTGGAATCGCTCCGTGGCAAGGCCACAGATGTGGTCGCCGATGGCCAGACAGGCGGTAGCGGCCGGCGACGGCGCATTCAATACGTGAATCGCGTTCTTCGTTGCCTCGATCTTGAAGTCGTCCACCAGCTCGCCTCGGGGACCCAGGGCCTGGGCGCGGATGCCGGCGTTGCCGGGCTGAAGGTTTTCGGCCGTCAGCGAGGGCACCAGCCGTTGGAGCTGCTTGACCAGCCGCTTCTTCGAGAACGTGCGGACACACTCGCCCAGCCCATAGCGCCAATGGCGAAGGAACAGCCGCCAGGTGCCCCGGTACGACAGGGCGTCCCACGTGTCGCTCAGGCTGAAATCCGTCTTGCCGTAGCCTTCCCTCTTGAAGGAGAAGACCGCGCTGGGACCGCACTCCACGCCGCCGGAAAGCATGCGCGTGAAGTGCACACCCAGGAACGGGAAGGCCGGATCGGGCACGGGATAGACGAGATTCCTCACCTTCGTCGCGGCTTCCGGGCTCAAATCGCTGTAGTCCCCACGAAATGGGACGATCCTGACACCCGGATCGACGCGGTCCATCCAGGCGATCCGGTCGGACTGCAGACCGGCGCAGTTGACGACGTATCGCGTGCTGACCTGCCCGCGAGAGGTCCTGATGTTCAGGTAGAAATCGTGCCTGTCGAAGGACTCGACCCGGTGCTCGTTGAGGACCTTGTTCTCCGGCCGGTGCTCACAGAGCAGTTCGGCCAACTGCTCGGCCACCGCGACGAAGTCGATGATCCCAGCGCTGGGGACGTGAAGGCCCGCGATGCCGGCGACCGAGGGCTCGATCTGCTTGATCCGCTCGGGGCCGATTTTCTGGAGCCCTTCGACACCGTTGGCCAGGCCGTTCTGGAGGATTCGTTCCATCGCGGGCAACTCGCGCGGATCGGTGGCGACGATGATCTTGCCGCAGATGTCATGCGGGATCTTGTGTTGCCGGGCGAAGGCGATCAGCTCCTTGCGTCCGGCGGCGCAGGTCCTGGCCTTGGCGGAGCCGGGCTTGTAGTAGAGGCCCGAGTGAATCACGCCGGAGTTGCGCCCGCTCTGGTGGCTCGCCAGCCGGTCCTCCTTCTCCAGCACCGCCACACGGACCTGCGGATGCCTCTGCGCGATCTTGTACGCCGAGGCCAGTCCGACGATACCGCCTCCGATGATGACAATGTCGAAATCCGTTTCCGGTCGCATGCCTGCCCGTTCATGGTCTGCCAATCACAACGCCACCCACACCATACCCGGACCGCCCCCACCCGTCAACGCGCAACGTTCGTATGGGACCATGGCAATGCAGCATCAGCTCACATACGTCAAGAGAGGTGGAAGGCCCTCATCTCCCCAATTCTGGCCAGACGATGAAGAACCAGACATGTGATCCGGCCAAGGTCTTGGAGATTCTTCAGTAAGTTCACCCCTCGCCGCCAAGGACCAGCTTGTGCCAGTCGGGAAAGACGCCCCTGCGCAGGATGCATCTCGCTACCTCGGCACAGAGATCCTGTCCTCGCTCAAAAAGTCGTGGTAGGGACTCCTCCCTAGTCGGGGCTTCGCATTTCCCGCTGTGTACTGCCTGGCAACGACAATCATATATGCTGTTGAGCGTTCGCTCGATCTTGATCCTCTCCTTCGCGCTCTTGGCGAGTAACCAGGCGCCGCGAAGCCTGAATGGAAATGCTATCTGGTCATGTTTAGATCGATCGTGTAGCAGAAGAATCTCCATCGCAATTCCCAGATCGATAGCCTTATCAATGGCGTTGAACCGTCTCTTGGAGCGATTTAGCCGATCCAGGGATGTTAGCAAGGTCTCCTGATCCCTATGCTCAAGGCGCAGAAACTGCTTCGAGAGCATAGAGGCATCCGAGCAGTCGTCATCTGTCATTTTGTGCAATGGCAGAGACTCTGTGGCCACCAGCGTGCCGCCTACCCCACAGGACAGAAGGTCACGACATGGCACCCACTCCTCGATGTCTACCCAAGAGCAGAACGCCATCGGAGTACTACGGCCTACGAGAGTGAGGACGGAACAGACCTGGCGCAACATACTCATTTCATCGGGGGACACTCGATCGTCGGTGGCGTCGCAGGTCTTCGGGCTTATGCGTATCTGCTTGACCAACGCCGCTTTCGGACGCAAAGATTCGCCTCGCTGAGGTGCCATGAAGGGAGCCTGCTCCGAAGCCGCCGCAATAGAGTCCGCCATGTCTTTGGACAGGCTCTGCGGAACAGCGTCATATGGAATGAGGCGAATATCATCGGTGATATCGGTCTCCTGCGTTGTCTCAATTCCGCGCACAGCAAGCACGGCATACGCAGGAGTATGATCGAGATCGAGAAACCGCTGCAGTTCAGCAGCAGTCTGGTTCGGCCCAACCTTAGACGCCCGATGAAGAAGGTGCATTGCGAGAACCTCACGGGAGATTCGTACTGCACCCCAGAAACCAAAACTAAACATCGTCCGATCGAAGCAAGTCAAATCACCAGTGCCAGAGAGAAACTGCGTAAGCTGGCGCTGTATACTCTCATCTCTACATGCAGGTCTGCTACCCAAGTGAGAAGGGGTTGGCTCGGTCGTTATGCCAGCTTCCAACGCGCGTTGAAGAACATCTGTTAGCACATCCTTGTCCACGTGGAATACCTCATGCCAAGACCAAGAATTCACCGGACGTCGCATCCGGTTCGATGGCAAGATCACAGAAGAGCCATAAAACAGGCTCATCTCTTGACTAGCAAGTTGTACTCGGCATGGGTGCCGATCCAGAACCAGACGAGGTCCTCGTCCTGCTCAACGGCCAGGGCGCGATGATGGAGCCCCACTCGGGCGGACCAGAAACGGCCAACCTTCTTGAGGTGAGCCGAAGGATGCCTGGGGTCCTGCTTCATCAGCGTGAAGACGGCGCACGCCGTTTGCTGAACGTTGGCAGGCAGCTTGTCCAGACACCGCCGGAAATTGGGAGTCGCCCGGTGTCTCACAGGTCGGTGCACCGGCCCTCGCGGAGATCGCCGAGGGCTTCGTCGGCCAGGTGGTCCAGCCGTCCCGCGGCCACGTCGGCTTCCATCTCGCGATCCCACGCTTCGGCATCGAATTGGGCAAACCAAGCCCGCAACGCCTCCAGTTCAGACGGCTTCAGAGACCGGATCGCTTCTACGATTTCCCGTACAGAACTCATACTCACATTATACTCCTCGCGGCGGCCATCCGCAAGACGCACGTGCTACATGGCGGGGACGTCTTCGACGTAGAGGTGGCCGGTCGGGCCGATCTTGAAAACGTAGATCAGGCCTTCGCGGAGCTGGGAGTAGATGACGTTGCCGTAGATGGCCTTGATGCCGTATTGAGCCAGGGCCTCGGGGTCGTGGGCGAGATCCCAGATGTGGGACCAGAACAGGTCGCGCTGGTCGGCGGGAAGGAGCTTGAGCAGGTCGGCGTAGCGTTTGGGCTCGCTGCCCATCGTCTCGATGGGCAACCCCTCTTCCGGGGCCATCTTCTCGCCGTAGACGCGACGCCAGATGTACAAGGCGCGGGCCTTGCCGTCCATGACCATCTGGTCCGTGAACTTGACGATCAGAGCGTCGAAGTGGATCACATCGCCTTCGATCGTGTACTCTTTCTGGAGGATCGTCCGGGTTTTGTCCTCGCGGCTGGTCTCGACGAACCGCAGGGTCGTCAGGAGGCGCCCATCGGTCTCCGTGCGCTGGGAGATCACCTTAGCATAGCCGATCTGATCCTCGGCGGTCAGGTTGGTGATAGCTCCCTTGAGCTGCTGGTTCTCGGTGAGCAGATCGTGGATCGTCATCGCGCCCCGGAAGAACCCGCGGCCGAAGAACGCGGCCGCCCCCAGGGCTACCAGGACCACGCCGCCGGATAGTACGCTCAGTTTTCTCAATGTAATGCACCTCGAATTACCTGCTATAAGCAGGATATACGAACGGCTTCAGTTGACTGTTTCATCGGCTTGTGGTGGGCAATCTCTCCATTTTTCAGGCCCGATAAGCCACATCGCAGCCGAGAACACGTTTGAAGCTACCATACGCCCGTCCCCGTGGCAACTGCAAGCTGCGGTCGTTCTGATGCATCCTATCGCGATATCCGGCCGCATCGCTATGGATGCAAGGCGGGCCGGCGTTTGACAGCCGCCGGAGAATACGGATATAATGAAGGTTTTGCAGGCCTGTTGACGATCACCAGGCACGACTTGAGGCACAACCTGAATCCCCGGAAAGTGCCCTTGCCGCGACGATTATGTTAGCACACAATCCACTCTTGGAGTCAGTCACGCGTCCGTCGGTCCAGGTCGCCCACGGCCAGGGGCCGTACGCCAACACGCGAGCAGCCCTGGCGGGCCTGAACCTGTCGCCCGTGCGAGGCAAGCGCGTGCTGCTCAAGCCCAACGTCGGGCGGGTGGCGACGCCGGGCGAGGGGATTACCACACATCCGGACGTCGTTGCGGCCGCCATCGATGCGCTGGCCGAAGCGGGTGCGGATGTGGCCGTCGGCGAGAGCCCGATTACCGGCGTCGACGCTATGGAGGCGTTCGTCACGTCCGGGATCGCAGATGTTGCCCGGAAACGCGGTTGCGGCCTGATCGACATGGACCGTCGTCCGCCCGTCGAGCTGCCTATCGAGCGGGGCGTGGCGCTGCACGAGCTCAAGCTCTGCGCCGACGTGTGCGACTACGACCTAGTCGTCTCGATCCCGGTGATGAAGATGCACATGCACACGGGGGTGACGCTGGCGGTCAAAAACATGAAGGGCTGCCTCTGGCGGCGCAGCAAGGTGCAACTGCACATGCTGCCGCCCGTCGAAGGCAGCGACGAGAAACCGATCAACATCGCGATCGCCGACATGGCGTCGGTGCTGCGTCCGCACCTGGCCATCATCGACGGGACGGTAGGCATGGAGGGGCTGGGACCCAGCGCGGGTGAGGCCAAGGTGATGGACACCGTGGTCGCCGGCGCGGACGCCTTTGCGGCCGATGCGGTGGCGTGCCGGCTCATGGGGACGACTGCCGAGACCATTCCCCACCTGGCGATCGGGGCCGCGCGGGGCTACGGCGTCATCGATCTAGCCGCAATCTCCGTGACGCCCGACCACTGGCAGGAGTGGATCAATCCGTTTGCCGCGCCGGCGGTCAACCTGACTATCGAGTTCCCCAACGTCACGGTCTTCGACAGGAACTCCTGCAGCGCGTGCCAGTCCACCGTGCTGCTGTTCCTGAAGGGGTATCGAGACCAGTTGTTCGACTACTTCCCGTCCTGGCGGCATTTGAACATCGCCATCGGCAAAGGGAATGCGGACCTCCCCGAGGGGACCCTTTGCATCGGCAACTGCGCCGCCCGATGCGGGCAGGACGGCCAATACGTGCCTGGATGCCCGCCGGTCACCAGTGAGATCCTCAAGACTCTGACCGGCAAGCCGTCCATCGACAGCCGGGACGGACGCAGTCCCAAGGCAAACAGACCAGGCCTGCCATAGTCGCCGCTGAACCGCCGCGAAAACACTATGCAAAAATCCATCGGACTACGACTTGGCAGCCTGACGCTGGACGTTCCCTTCTTCCAGGCGTCGCTCAGCGGGTACAGCGACTACACCATGCGCTCGTTCGCCCGGCGCTTCGGC
This sequence comes from Sedimentisphaerales bacterium, assembly GCA_040772485.1. Taxonomy (GTDB): domain Bacteria; phylum Planctomycetota; class Phycisphaerae; order Sedimentisphaerales; family Anaerobacaceae; genus Anaerobaca. Next base: position 692,112 of record JAXGYC010000007.1, read on the forward strand.
TGTCCGTTCGCATTGGCCGATGTGATGCTGGCCAAGAGCATGGCCGAGCCGCGCGTCCTGCGGAAGGCCTGTTTTCGTCCGGGCATCGACGAGCATCCGGTGGGCGCGCAGATCATGGGCGAAAGCCCCGCCATCATGGCCAAGGCCGCGCGCGACCTGGTGGCGGTCGGCTACGATGTGATCGATCTGAACTTCGCCTGTCCGGTGCCCAAGGTCCTGCGACGCGGGCGAGGCGGCGCACTGCTGGCCCGCCCCAAAACAGTCATCGACATCGTCAAGGCGGTCCGCGAGACCGTCGCCTGTCCCCTGCTGATCAAGCTTCGCATCGGCATCGATCACGACAGCGCCTCTCAGGATGACTTTTGGGAGATCGTGACGCGATCGATCGAAGAAGGAATCGATGCACTGGTCATTCACGGGCGCACCGTCGAGCAGCGCTATCGCGGCAAGGCCGACTGGGACACTCTGGCCAGTGTCAAGGCCCGGTTTCCTTCGGCCACGATCATCGGCAGCGGCGATGTCTTCGATCCGCAGGCGGCCGTCGAACGAATGAAACAGACGGGTCTCGACGGGTTCGTCGCCGCCCGCGGTGCGATCGGCAATCCGTGGATTTTCCGCGACCTGCGTTGCGTGTGGGAGAACCGTCCCATCCCGCCTCCGCCCGACCTAGCCGAACAGCGGGCGATCATGCTCGAACACTTCCATCGCGTCCTGAACGGCTATCCGGAAAAGCGGGCTATCGGCTACTTTCGCAAGTTCATCGTCCGCTACGCCCGGCTGCACCCCAGCCGCAAGCAGGTGACGACGACCCTGATGAAGGCGGAGTCACGGGCCGCCGTCGAGGCGGGAATCCACGCCTTGTACGGTGCTGGCGAGACCCCCTGAGGGCGGAACGGCGTTCGCGTCAAAGGGGCTTGGCGTAGAACAGCGAGCCGCCGGTGCCCTCCTGGTACTGGGCCTGCGCGAAGCCTGCCGCTTCGTACAGACGCCGGGCGCGACGGTTGTTCTCCTGCACCTCCAGGGTGAGCTTGCAGCAGTGCAAGTGTCGCGCCTTGTCGGCGACCGCGTCGAGGAGCCGGCGGCCGATTTGCCGTCCGCGACAGTCCGCCACCACCGCCAGGTCATGGATGTTGATCAGGGGTCTGGCGTGGAAGGTCGAGAAGCCGAGGAAACAGACCGCGATTCCGACCGCCCTGCCGCCCTGGAAGGCGAGGAAGATCAGCGTCGTGGGATGCCGCCGCAGACCGTCGATGAGGTTGTCTCGCACCTGCGGCGCAAGAGGCCGGCCATTGCCCATCGGGTCGGCCGCGTACGCATCAATCAGCTCGACCACCGCTTGCTGATGCGCGACGCAATCCAAATCGGCCTCGACAATCTCCATCGTCGGCATTTCCACAGGGTTCTCCATCCAGATCCTCCCGGCCACGAGACTCCCAACGCGCCGGACAGTCACTGCGACTATACCCGGCCCACGACGGTTCGGCAAGCAGTCCCTCGATTCGTCGCGGCTACGCTCGGCGGTGCGGATTTCCCGGTTGCATTCGCCGGTGCATCTGACTAAGATTGCCAGTTCTTTCGAACGGCAACGAAGATAGAGAGGCAGGTTTATGTCGGACAACGTGGTACAGACTGTGCAGGCGTTGAAACGGGGTACCGTAGAGGTCTACACCGAGACGGACCTGGCCCAGCGACTGGTGGACGCGGCGAAGGCGGGCCGACCGATGCGCATCAAACTGGGACTGGACCCGACCAGCCCGGACATTCACCTGGGCCACACGGTTGTGCTTCGCAAAATGCGGCAATTCCAGGACCTGGGCCACAAGGCGGTCCTGATCATCGGCGACTACACCGCGCGGGTCGGCGACCCGACGGGCCAGAACGCGACGCGGCCCATGCTCTCGCCCGAGCAGATCGAGCGAAACGCCCGCACCTATTTCAACCAGGCCGGACATATCCTCGACACCTCCCCCGAGAAGCTCGAGGTCCGCTACAACAGCGAATGGCTCGCCAGGCTCAATCTGGCCGACCTGATCAAGCTGGCCAGCAGCATGACGGTCGCCCGCATGCTCGAACGCGACACGTTCGAGCTGCGCTACAAGGCCGGCGACCCCATCGGCATCCACGAGTTCCTCTACCCGCTCATGCAGGGCTATGACTCCGTGATGGTCCGAAGCGACGTGGAGCTGGGCGGAACCGACCAGACCTTCAACAATCTCGTCGGACGCGACCTCCAGCGGCTGAACGACCAGCCCCCGCAGATCGTCATCACCATGCCCATCCTTGTCGGCCTCGACGGCAAGGAGAAGATGAGCAAGTCCAAGGGCAACTACGTCGGCGTCACCGACGCTCCGAACGACATGTTCGGCAAGATCATGAGCATCAGCGACGAGATGATGGCCAACTACTACACGCTGCTGACCGGCCTTCCCGCCGATCAGATCGTGACCTTGGTCGATCCGAACCAGACCCATCCCAAAGAGGCCAAAGTCGCGCTGGGCAAGACGATCGTCGCGCAGTTCTACGGCCCCGAGCTCGCGGAGATTGCGGCGGCGGAGTTCGACAAGGTCTTCGCGCAGGGGCAGTTGCCCGACGAGATTCCCGAGTTCCGGCTGCCAGCCGAGCCGATCAGCATCAAGCAGCTCCTGACGACCTGCAAGCTGGTCGATACGGGCGGCGAAGCCAAACGCATGGTCATGCAGGGCGGCGTCAGCATCGACGGGCAGAAGGTCGCGGACCCCAACGCCGCGACCACGCCGGCCGACGGCATGGTCGTCCAGGTCGGCAAACGCCGCTTCGCCAGGATCCGCGTCTGACGACGGACCGTCCGTCGCGGCAGATCGAACGAACGTCACGTGAGAAGGGATATCATGAAGCGTCTCAGCCCGGAACGACGGAATCAGCTCATCCACGAACACCTCCGACACCTTTGTGCCGATTGGACCTGTCGATACGGGCAATGGAATCTCGAGAAGCTCCTGGCGGAGATGGAGTCGGCGCTGCGGGCCCGAAGGCACCGCCAGAAGGCCGACGCGATGAGCGCGTAGAAAGAGCCGCGTCTGAACGACAGGACCCCAATCACAGGTGACGCCATGAAACGAAGCAGAAGAGCAGTCATTGTATTCATCTTGGGCATCGCTTTCCTTGCGGCGCTGAGCGGCTGCCAGTCAGGATCGGTCAGGCCGCAGAGTCCGCGAACGCTCCGCGTGCTGACCTACAACATCCATCACGGCGAGGCGATGGACGAGCAGTTCGACTACGAGCGTCTGGCGAAGGTCATCAACGATCTGTCGCCGGACCTCGTCGCCTTGCAGGAGGTCGACGACGGCACCGAACGGGCTTCGGACGTCGACCAGGCGGCGCTGCTCGGCAAGCTCTGCAAGATGCATTGCGCCTTCGGCCAGGCGATGCCGCACCAAGGCGGCCGCTACGGCGAAGCCATCCTCTCGCGGTTTCCCATCGTCAAGACGGCCGTGCACCCCCTTCCCTACTGGGGCGACCGCGAACCGCGAGCGGCTCTGGAGGCGTGGATCGAGCCGGAGGGCATCGGACCGCTGCGATTCGTCGGAACGCATCTGTGCCATCTCGATGAGGAGATCCGCACGCAGCAGACGACGCGGCTGGCCCAGTTGTTCGGCGCCGAAGACGGCCCACCTGTGATCCTGGCAGGCGACTTCAACGCCCGGCCGGGCAGTCGCCCGATGAACGTCCTGCTCGACGCCGGCTGGACCGACGTCGTCGCCCCCCGCTCGAAGATCGACTACATCCTCATCCGCTCGGCGGATCCCTGGCAGGTCGAAGAGGTGACTATCGCCGAGGAGCCTGTCGTCTCCGACCACAACCCGGTCCTCGCGGAGCTGCGATGGCAAGGCACCGCAGCGTCAACGGCTGAGAACTAAAGTCATGGTTGACATGGGCCGATAGTTCTGGTAAAGATCGAACCTCAAAGAGGTTATCATGCAGATGGCAAACGGTGGACAATTCGGGGCAGCAGCCGGGAAGGCGACGCAAAGGATATGCGCCGGCCCGATCGCTATTACTGGAGACCACAGGAAGCTGCCCTGAGAACGCTTTGACCCCGCGATCATGAAAGCCTTTCAGAGCAGCCGACTCTGGAAGGCTTTTTTTGTTGGGGGACTGACCGCGCAGCCCCCTGCGCACGGCCCATTGCGTTTGGCTCCGTTGACAGGGGCAGCCGCGAAGCATAAGATACGCGATTCGTTTTTCGAGCTTTCAAGGACCTTGACGATGGCAGATGAGAACAAGAAGAACTACCGCGACACCCTGAACCTGCCGCAGACGAGCTTTGCGATGAAGGCCAACCTCGTGCAGCGCGAGCCCCAGATGCGCCAGCGATGGGCGAAGGAGAGCATCTACACACAGATTCGCGAGGCCCGGCTGGGCGCGCCGCTCTACGTCCTGCACGATGGCCCACCCTACGCCAACGGCGACATCCACATGGGCCACGTCATCAATAAGGTCCTCAAGGACTTCGTTGTCAAGTACAAGACGATGGCGGGCTTCGACGCGCCGTACATCCCGGGCTGGGACTGCCACGGGCTGCCCATCGAGGCCAAGGTGATGACCGATCTGGGCGAGAAGGTCCGGCAGATGAGTAAGACGGAAGTCCGCCGGGAGTGCATGAAGTACGCCAGCAAGTACGTCAAACTCCAGAGCCGGCAGTTCCAGGACCTGGGCGTGTTCGGCGACTTCGAGAACCCCTACCTGACCTTCAAACCGCAGTACGAGGCGGGAATCCTGGAGGTCTTCGCGACGCTGGTGGGCAAGGGACTGGTCTATCGCCAGCTCAAGCCGATCCACTGGTCCGTCGGATGCGAGACGGCGCTGGCGGAGGCGGAGCTGGAATACAAGGACATCGCTTCGCCCAGCATCTTCGTCAATTTCAGCGCGACCCCGGAGACCACTGCAAAACTGATCGAGCTGGGAGTCGTCACGAACGATCAGGCCAAGGATTCAGAGGTCGCCCTGATGATCTGGACGACCACGCCCTGGACGCTGGCGGCCAACCTGGCGATCGCCGTGCATCCGAATCTCGAATACGCCGCCGTCTCCTACGAGAAGGATGGACGCGAGTACACTTCGATTGTCGCGACCGAGCGCATCGAAGCGGTCGTCGCCGCCGCCGGCCTGACGCAAGGTCAATACGCCGTCGGAACCAAGACGGTCCGCGGCAGCGAACTCGAAGGGCTCCGCTATCGACACCCGTTCATCGAGACCAATCCGACCGACAAGGACGCCTATATGGTGATCCTCGCGGAGTACGTGACCACGGAGGACGGCACGGGTCTCGTCCACACTGCGCCGGGCCACGGCCAGGAGGACTACCTCTCCGGCCAGCGATATAATCTGGCGGTCTATTCGCCCGTCAAGGACGACGGCTGCTACGACGAGACCGTCCCCGACTGGCTCCAGGGCAAGAACGTGCTGACCGTGGACAAGGAGGTCAACGAGCGTCTGGCCCAGCAGGGCCGGCTGTTCGCGCATCGCGAAATCGTCCATAGCTACCCCCACTGCTGGCGAAGCAAAGGCCCGGTGATCTTCCGCGCGACCGAGCAGTGGTTCGTGGGCGTGGACAAGGACCTGCCCGACACCGGCCGCAACCTCCGCGCGATGGCGATGGACGCCGTCGAGAAGGTTCGCTGGATTCCCGCGTGGGGCCAGAAGCGGATCGCGGGCATGCTCGAATCGCGGCCCGACTGGTGCATCAGCCGCCAGCGAAGCTGGGGTCTGCCGATCCCGGTATTCACGATGCCGGATGGGCAGACGCTGCTGACGAAAGAATCGGTGATGGCGGTCGCCCGGCACATCGGCCGGCATGGCTCCAATAGCTGGTTCACCGATTCGCCCCGCGAGATTCTGGGGGATGACTTCGCGTTGCCCGAAGGGTTCGACCTCGACCAGCTCCAGAAAGAAGAGAACATCTTCGACGTGTGGTTCGAGTCGGGCTGTAGCTGGTACAGCGTCGCCGTGGCGGCCGGCTGGCCGGTCCCGGTCGATCTGTACCTCGAAGGGTCCGATCAGCATCGCGGCTGGTTCCAGCTCTCCCTGCTGCCGGCGCTGGGCGCGACGGGAAAGCCCCCCTTCCAGAGCGTCCTGACGCACGGTTTCACCGTCGATGAGAAAGGCATGAAGCAGTCCAAGTCGCTGGGCAACTACGTCAACGCCCAGGACGAGGTGGCCAAGTACGGCGCCGACATCCTGCGGTTGTGGGTCGCCAGCGTCAACTACCAGGAGGACGTGCGCTGCAACGATGATCTGATCGGCCGCACGCAGGACGCCTACCGCAAGATCCGCAACACGCTGCGTTACCTGCTGGGCAACCTCGACGGCTTCGAGCCGGCCATCGACGGAATCCCTTACGACCGCATGTTCGAGATCGACAAGTGGGCCATGTGCCAGTTGCAGAAGCTGATCGCGGACGTCACCGAAGCGTACGAGAACTTCGTGTTCCATCGCGTCTTCTCGCTGCTGTACAACTTCTGCACGGTCGAGATGAGCAGCATCTACATGGACGTGCTCAAGGACCGGATGTATTGCGACGCGACCGATGGCCTGTCCCGACGCAGCGGCCAGACCGTGATGTACGAAATCCTCAGCGCGCTCGTGCGGCTGCTGGCGCCGGTCCTGGCCCACACTGCCGAAGAGGCGTGGGAGGCGATGCCCTTCAAGCCGCAGGACTGCACCAGCGTGCATCTGGCGAGCCTGCCGAAGGTCGATGCGAGCATCGACTACGCGAGCCAGCAGGCCCGATGGCAGAAGATCATGGCCCTTCGCGATGAAGTCCTGCGTGCCCTCGAAGGACTCCGGCAGGACAAGACCATCGCCAGCAATCAGGAAGCGTCCGTGACGATGCGATGCACCGACGAAGATGCCGCCGCGGTCGAGGCGTTCGGCGTCGAACCGTTCGCGGCCCTCTGCATCGTCAGCGAGGTGACGCTCGAACGATCCGCCGAAACGACGACCGTCGTCGCGGGCAAGAGCCCCCATGCCAAGTGCCAGCGCTGCTGGAACTACTGGCCCACCGTCGGCGCCAACGCAAACTGCCCCGACCTCTGCGCCCGCTGCGCCACGGTCGCCGCCTCCGCGTAGGCGGGAGGCCATAGGCTGTAGACTGGAGGCTGGAGGAGGACGTTATTGCTTGCGCAACGCGAGGAGCAGGCCACTCAGGACTTTTGAGAGTTCCGTGCTCAGACCATGGAGCGACTCGTAGCCCTGTGGGCTGAGATATCCGAGGCGGGAAGCAAGCGACAACTGATACTCCACCTCTCGCGCTGAGCCGTAGGCCATGTCCAGGAAGCGAAGATAGTCGGATTGCGAATGGCGTGCGCACCCTTCGACGATGTTCGAAGCAACGGAGACGGCCGCGCGGCGCAACTGCGCCGTTAGGCCGAACACCTCCTCCTTCGGAAACACCTTCGTCCCTTTGTAGACACCCAGAGCCAACCGATCCGCCAACTCAAACGCCCGCAATTTCGTGTGATCGCGCATTTCCTGCCCCTCCGCCCACACATGGCTATCGTCCAGCATGGAAAACACCCTCTCAACGTCGACACCATTCTATCAGATTCGGAGCGTCCTGGAAAGCGTCGTCAATACGTCGGTACCTACAGTCTCCGGCCTACAGCCTCCGGCCGCCGAGCTGCTGCGCAACTCGGGCATTGACTTCGTCGAGGGTAATGTGGGTGATGGCGTGGGCGGGGTTGGTGCTCTTGATGGCGAGGCCCCGCGTGGCGATGTCACGGCCGACGATGCACTCCGGCCGGCGGTAGGGGCCGACGCGCAGCGGGTTGGACCAACTGAACATCATCACGAGCGGCTTGCCCAGTGCGGCGGCGATGTGGCCCGGGCCCGTGTCGTTGCTGACCACCAAGCGGGCGGAGCGCAGCACCTCGACCAGCTCGGGCAGTGACGTCCGCCCGGCCAGATTCGCGATCGGGCACTTCGCGTGGCTCTGAATTCGCTCGACCATCGCGCTCTCGGCGCCGGCGCCGGTGGCGACGATGGACAACCCGTGTTCGCAGGCCAGCCGGTCGGCCAGCGCGCCAAACCGCTCGGCGGGCCAACATTTGCTGGCCTGGGCGGAGCCGGGGATGAGAACGGCATAGGGAAGTTTGAAGTTTGAAGTTTGAAGTTTGAGGTCAGAGGCTTCGCCTTCCGCAGCGTCAGCTTTTGCCTGGGACTTCACACTTGGAACTTCACACTTCAAACTGCGCCGCAACAGGTCCCGTGCAGATGCAACGGCCGCGGGCTTCTCGGGCAGGACGAACTCGACGCCGAGGTCACAGCCCCCCATCGCCTCGATGATCTTCATGTAGTAGTCGATCACATGGACCCACTCGGCGTGTCGCGGCACGGCGGTCGTGTAGAACCAATGGGCGAATTCCCGGCCCCAGTCCGGACCGAAGCGATGTTTGCAGCCGGAAGCCCAAGCCAGCGATGCAGACCGCAGCAGCCCCTGGAGGTCCAGCACCGCGTCGAAGCGACGCCGACGCAGGTCGCCGATCAGGGACCCGAGGGCTTTCATCGCGAACGGACAGTACCACGCCTTGCCCAGCGTCTTGCGGTCGAAGTGGATGATCTCGTCCAGATGCGGATGGCCCTCAATCAGCGGTGCGAACGCCGGACGGACCAGCCAGGTGATCCGCGCACCTGGGAAACTCCTTCGCAGCGCCGACAACGCCGGCAGCGCCATCACGATGTCGCCCAGCGAACTGGGCTTGATCAGGAGAATGTTCTTCCACGCACTGGACATAAGCTGCGGATTGTATGTCAACACCGGTCCGGAAGCAACGGTTGAAATGATCGCTGCGACCGGTAGAATGGCGTCCGCTGATCCAAGGGCCTATTGGCACGGACATGGGCGGGAAGGGATTTGACGCATGGCGAAGAAGGGCAAGTATGTGTACGACTGGCCCCGGCCGATGGTGACGGTCGATGCGGCGGTGTTTCGTTTCGCGCGGGGCAAGGCCTGGCTGCTGCTGGTCGAACGCAAGAAGGAACCATACAAAGGGCGATGGGCGGTTCCGGGCGGCTTCATCGAGATGGATGAGGAGTTGGAGGACGCCGTCGCACGCGAACTGAACGAAGAGACCGGACTGACGGGCATACGCCTGGAGCAGTTGCGGGCCTTCGGCACGGTCGGTCGCGACCCTCGCGGCCGCCAGATCACCGTGGTCTTCACGGGCATCGCCGGCAAGGGGCAGACAACAGTGCGCGGGGGCGACGACGCCGCCAAGGCCAGGTGGTTTCCCATCGACCGTCTGCCGGACAATCTTGCTTTCGACCACGATCGCGTCGCCCGCGTGGCCATCGCCCGACTGAGGCAGACAAAGGCGTATCGGCAATCCGTTACCGAGCGCCGATAGCAGATTGACAGGCCGCGACGGCGGCTCTACGATGGCCCTGGCGTTGAGCGGTCCACCGAAACGGTCAGTAACAGGAGCACCACCATGAGCGACGGCGCGTCCGAAGACTTCATGACCCCGGCCTACCTCAAGCAGGCGATGAAAGCGTTCAAGAAGCGTCTGAAGCTGACACGGCTCGACGCGGAGTCCACGTTGGGCGGCGGACCTTTCAGCGGAGGGCGAAGTTCGGGCATCGTGGCCATCCAGCCTCCGAACCAGTATCCGCGTCAGGTATGGGACAAGCTCGTGGAGATGGGCAGACTCCGCCACGCCGGCGGCGGGCTCTACCAGATGTGCCAGGACCCCGAGGCCCATTGACGCGCGGGCTGTTGCCGAGCGGCATGGGCCCGGTCACTCGCTCGAACCGGAAACGGCCTTCCTGACCTGCTGATTGAACATGCGCAACTGAACGGCGATCGCCCCGAGCGCCCACTCGATGTAGTGCAGGCGGTGTGCGGGCTTGCGGTGGCGTTCGATCATCAACCCCTGCTGGGCCGCATTCACGAACCGGGCGATCACCTGCGAGCTGATCTGCGTGGGCTGGGCTGCCCATCTCTTCAGTTGTTCGTACTGTCGTTGCAGCGCCCGGTCGGACCGGAGCTGCTCGGCGCTGAGATAGTCACCCGGATTCAGGGCCAGTTGCAGACCCTTCAGACACAGGATCAGCGGCTCGTAGTTGGCCCTCCTCTCCAACCGAATGAACTTGTATTGCTGGATGTAGGTCGTAGCCTGGGCCGGCGGCTTGTCGCCGATCTCATCGCCCCCGAGGTACCAGTTGCGACGGCTCCGTCGGGCGAAGACCAACTCTTCGCCCACGCTGCGCTGGGTGATCTCGTCATGGCCCATGCGGGACACCCAGAGGCCACCGGGTCTTCGTTCGGGCCCGCCTCCCAGCGCCAGCAGGCACTTGACGAACCCCAGAGGCAGGATGGTCTGCTCCTTGACCCGGCTCTTGAGCAGTTGGAAGGACAGGTGGAGGCTGTGCGGCTGAACCTGGAAGAAGCTGACCAGCTCGTGGATCAACTGGTTCAGCAGCCAGGGGTCGGAGCTGGCCGGCCGGGAAAGCTCGCCGGCAATGCTCAGCCTTCCCGGCGCCAGTTCGAGAAACCCCGAGGTGCGTCTTCGCTGTCCGGAACCGGTGTGGTCGTCGATGTAGCCTCCCAGCTTCCAGCAGAGCACGTCGAGGCAGAAATCGTAGAAGTACCGGAATCCGTCGTACGCCGGATCCAACGCTTTGCAGATGCTGCGCCTGGATTCGATGGCATCCGGCCCCAGGTTGCTCAGCTCCAGCTCGAAGCCGAGCGGGATAAGTCCCGGCTGGAGGTTGGAGCGAATCCGATGCAGATGGGACTCCGCCACGCGCGAATCGAAGACACTGCGCGAAGCGCGCACGGCGTACTTCACATAGTCAATCAGATCCACTTTCTCCGACGGCATCATGTTGAGGCCCCGTTCGATGATCAGGTCCACCACGCTGCGGTTGGCGTTGATCATCCGCAAGGCCGCCACCAGACTGACCGACCGGGCGAAATACCGCTCGCTGGTCCGCATGTGCTCCAGGTCGAAACGGTATCGGCTCTGGATCTGCTCGTCGAACTCGTTGAGCAACACCTGTCGCAGCACCAGCGACAGGTAATTGCGCAGGTATGGCTGCGCCTCCGGATCGTTCAGCAGATGGCGGATGCTCGGGCGCGGCCGGTCCAGTTCACGTTCCAGCCAGTAATCGCTGATGGCATCGGTGTGGTAGTGGCTCATGACCAGATCACGCTCGGTCGTGGCCAGCAGCTCGCGTTCGGCCAGGCGCTCCAGTTCGGCGTCGACGGTCCGCTCGCCGGGACGCGTGTGTCTCTGGAGGAACCGGTTGATGCGTTTGCGAAGCCACAGCTCGTGGATGAGATTGACGTGAAACCGGTCGCCGAAGCGTGTGCGCATCGATTCGGGCGTCACGAGGTAGGCCTGGGCCTCGACCTTCCCATGCGCGGTGTAGACGTGGACCGTCTCCCTCTGGTAGCGTTTTCCTTCATAGCGGTCGATCTCCGCGATCGCCGAGAGGGGCACGTCATGAATCACGAATCCTTCAATCCTGGCGTCCGGCGTCTTGACGGCGTAGTAATACACGTTGTCCGGGCTGACCCGTCGATGGCCCGGCAGAAAGGCCGGCTCGGCAAACAGCGTCTTGACGTCAATCTTCGAGGGCTTGCGCGTGAAGGCGAAGCCGCTGACCGACTTGAAGATGCGACTGTCGCGAAGCGATCCATAGATGAAGAGGTTGACTTTTCGCTTGTGCATAGACAGCTTGATCTGCCCCGTCGGCCGACCGCGGCGTCCGGTCACGGTTCCCGTACGATGCGCCGCCGCAGTTGCCAGAGTTCCCGGAAGGCCCTCAGGATCACACGGAGGCTGGCTCCGGTCTGCCGCCCGGCGGTGCGCGGATAGTGGTGCACCCCCCGCTGCGTGATCGTGTACCCTTTCCGGGCGGCCCGCGCGAGAATCTCCGTGTCGATCAGCGCCCCGGTGCTTTCCATCTTGATCCGGTCGAAGATGCGGCGGCGATACAGCTTGAAGGCGCAATCCACGTCGCGGACCTTCAGCGAGAATACCAGACCGGTGACCTTTGTCCAGAGCCACCCGTTGATCTTGCGGACGACGTTATCCCGGCGGTTCATTCGGTAGCAACTGACGATGTCGTAGTCGTTCATCAGCGGCAGCAGCGCCGGCATCTCGCCGATGTCGAACTGGCCGTCGCCGTCGGTGTAAAAGACCAGTTCTTTGCGCGCCGCGAGGAAACCGGACTGGAGGGCGGCGCCGTAGCCGAGGTTGCGTCCGTGGTGAACGACGCGAACCCGGTCGTTGCCGGCGGCGATATCGTCGGCGATGTGCCCCGTCTCGTCGGCGCTGCCGTCGTCCACGATGATGATTTCGTAATCGGCGCCCAGTCCTTCGAGCACACGGACCGCCTGCTCGGCCACGCGCGCGACGTTAGCCTGCTCGTTGTAGCAGGGAAAGAAGACCGAAATGGATACGGCCGACGGCGACTGCCCACCCGGCGATGTCGGCCTGTCCGCCTGGACCATGGCTCACCACCTCTTCCTGTCGGAGATGCGGTCCCTCTCGATCAGATAGCGTTTCATCTGGTTCTCGCAGGTCTGGGCGACCTCGCGGTTGCCCTGGGCCTCGGTCACCTGCTTGAGACGCACCATCGCCAGACGCGCCGCTTCGAGCCGCAGGTTGTAGCCATCGTGGTTGGCGTAGCTGGACTTGTTCTTCTCGAACTGCGTGGTGTACTCGACGCAGATCTCGCTGACCCGCTGCTGAAGCTCCGGGGACCGAGCGGCAATCACCAGCAGATCGAGCATCGGTCCGGGCGACGGATCGAGATGGAACGCCTTGATGACCATGTCCAGGCCCTGCTGCCTCTGGCTGGCCTCGGTGGACAGCAGAAGGTTGTGTCCGACCGAGAAATTGGCGGTGAATTCGTCGGGATACGTGGTCCGGCCGGTGAACATGCCTCCGAACAACTGCTTGCCCTGCTCGGTCGTCACGTTGACGAACAGCTTCTGCTTGTTGTTGAGGAAGACCAGACGCCAGTTGGGGTCGTATTCGAGGGCGCGGACGAAATCCTTGTCGAACTGGTTGGCCGGCATCAGGACCACCCAGACGTCAAACTTGTTGAGTTGCTCGGTCACCCACTGCCCGATCTCTCTGAGTTCGGCGGCGGTCGGGTCCCGTCCCTCGTATGCGGCCCTTCGGGCGGCCGGCCCGCCCGCCAGGATCTCCGTCCAGAGGTCGAACGTCCTCGTGTCGTAGGCCGCCTGGGCCCGGCCGTCCATAAACAGTTGCAGAGGCGTCCGTCCCGTGTTGGGATCGGGGTCCTGGCCCCAGGCGATGAACCCGCCCTCTGTCCAGTAGTTGAACATGTTGCCGGCCAGCTTGTTCTCGCGGATGAACTGGCAGGCGTAGAACGGCTTGGCGTCGGAGGCGGTCATCCGCATGAAGATCGACGTCAGCTTCGGGTCCGCCGGCCAGTAGTCCAGGTAGATTAGCTTGAACCTCAGCCCTACCCACAGGCCAAATCCTACGACAGCCGCCAAGACCAGTACCGACGCGACTTGCGACGCCGGCTTGAGGAGCATGCGGGCATCCGCCTGCCTGGCCCCTCCGCCATATCTGTCGGTCCCGAGAAACATGGCCAACAGGGGAAACGACGAGAACGCCAGCAACGTTCCGACCGCCAGGAGCCAGAAACGCGGTTGAATCTGCGTGGGCACACCCGGCACCGGGAAGAACAACCAAGGCCAGAACAGCAGACGCCACAATCCCAGGACGGCCAGCGCCCCCGCCAGCCCGATCAGAAGCAGGCGTTCTACGGTCGCGTCGCGATCCACATCGGACATCCGGGCGGCGCCGCGCAGATCCGCAATGGCCAGGACCGAGGCCACGATTCGCTGCACCAGTAATGCGATCACCGGACAGGCGGCCACGGCCGCGATCGGGATGAACCGTCGCGACCGGATGGCCATGTAGACGGTCATCGCGGCCACAATGACAAAGACGACATCGATCTGAGGCCCGGCGGGCGCCTCGGCCTTCCCTCCACGCTTCTTTGGAGACCGTTCGGCCAGCGTCAGCCGCACCGACAGAAAGGCCCAGACCAGCAGAGCGAGCCAGGCAAGAAGATACATCGTCAGAAACGGGATGGCCGTGCCGACCGGGTTGGTCCAGTCCAGGGCCCGATGCCATTCGTGGACGTCGCGCCAACGTTCGGCGTGCTCGCTGACCGAGATCACGAAAGTGTGCGTCAGGTTGGTCAGGTGGAACGGATTGAAAACAACCATCGCGACGAACGCGACCGCTCCGGCGCCGACCGTGTGCAAGAGGGTCCGGCGATCCAGCACGCGAAGGGCCTTGTCTCTGAGCGACAGAACCGCCGCCCCGAATGCCATGGACAGAACGAACATGCCGACGCACGTCCAGCGTCCCCCGGCCGCGTGATCGGCAAAGATTCTCAGGATACGATCGTTCATCGTGTTGGGCGGCGCGGGGAAGTACCGCGCCAGCAGCAGAAGGAACACGATGCACGTTGCGACGACGTGCAGGGCCGTCAGGGCACTATCGCTGATCTGCCGGTGCAGAACGGCCGCGATGCTGCCCCCGACGGCCAGCACCAGAACCACAACCATCCAGTCGCCGATGCCGGAAGCGCCGGCGTTGGTCTGCGAGAAATACTCGGCCATCAACTCGGCCCGGCGACCGAGGAACTGATGGGTCAGGCCGGAGAGGACCAGCCAGGTCAAAACGCTATAAACCGCCACCAACCAGCGTTTCGGAAGGTGCATGATCAGATGCCAGCCTACGAACGGGACCAGCACGATGAAAGCGTAAACATAGCCCCCGTGCACGTTGGACCAGAAGACCACCACCGGCACGATCAGCCAGATGTAGAGCGCGTTCCTGTAGCTGGTCAGGGCCAGAATCAGGACAAAGACCGCCACCAGCAGGTTCGAGAAGCCGGCCGGACGGATGTCGAAGAAGGACCGCCCGATGAACAAGGCGAAACCCGAGGCGGTAGCGGCCAGGGCGGGGTTCACACCCAACAGCCGGGCGGTGAAGTAGATCGCAGCAACCGCCAGGAAGTACACAGCAAATTTCCAGAACACCAGCGCATCGAAGTACGGCTCCTGCTCCGAACCGAACATGGTGGTCAGGCGGTAGAAGATGACGTGTGTCAGCCAGTTCTGGTTGATCCAGCCGGTCGGGTGCCACTTGCGAACCGTTTCGAGGCCTACCTTCTCGGTGATCCAGCGAGCCCAGCCCGGCCAGGTCTCGATCTCGGCCTCCGTCGGGCCGGCGCGGTGGCTGTTGGCGCTGAAAGGCTCGACGGTGTCCACGCCGTGGTTGACAAAGTGCCGTCCGCACGCCATCGCCACCCAGGTGTCGCCGGCGGCCACCATGTGCGTGCAGGCGTGAAAGGCGAAGATCAACATCGCCAGCCAGCCGGCGGCCACCACACAAACGGACCATGCCGACCGTCCTTCGGTTGTTAACAGTGCGTCTGCCTCGCCGGTCTCATTTGCCGCCATTCGCGCGCTTTCCAACAGGTTTCGGCTGATAGTATCGTAGAAGGATACTGCTTCTTCCGTATATCGTCAAGAACGCCCCCCGCCCTGTTGCGGTTTGTGGAAAACGGTGTACGGAACGAAAGCAGAATGTGGTCCCAAGCGCGCACAGTCTCACTCTGGCCGGCCAATGCACCGCCCAAGCCTTCGGCCCCTGGTACATTCGCCGACGAGCCAATTCACTGGCTGAGCCACTGCTCCAGGCGGTCGAGGCCCTTCTTGATGTGCTCCATCGAGCAGGCGAAGCTCAGGCGCACGTTGTCGCCGCAGCCGAACGGCAGACCCGGGACCAGGGCCACGTTGGCCTGCTCCAGCAGGGCCGAGGCGAATTGCATACTGTCGCCGATCCCGGCCCCGCCAATGGTCCGGCCGAAGTGCGCGGAAACGTCCGGGAAACAGTAGAACGCTCCGGCCGGCTCGGCGCATCGCACGCCCTTGATGGCGTTGAGCCGGTCGGCCATGTACTTGCCGCGT
This sequence comes from Sedimentisphaerales bacterium, assembly GCA_040772485.1. Classification (GTDB taxonomy): domain Bacteria; phylum Planctomycetota; class Phycisphaerae; order Sedimentisphaerales; family Anaerobacaceae; genus Anaerobaca. The sequence goes on from JAXGYC010000007.1 coordinate 708,124, forward strand.
TTGGCGAACTCGACCCGCATCTGTTCGATCGTCGCATCGGCCTGCGGGCCGAAGGCGGCAATCGCTGCGTACTGGGCAAACGTCACAGGGTTCGAGGTCATGTGGTCCTGGAGGCGGGACATCGCCTTGATGACGTCCAGCGGTCCGGCGGTGTAGCCTAGTCGCCAGCCGGTCATGGAGAACGCCTTGCTCAGGCCGTTGAGGGTCAGCGTCCTCTGGAACGCGTCGTCGCTCAGGGCCGCGAAGCTGATGAACTTCGAGTCACCATAGACGAGCTTCTCGTAGATTTCATCGGACATCACGCAGACGTTGGTGCCTTCGAGCACCTTGGCCAAGGCCCGCAGTTCGTCCGGCGTGTACATGAACCCGCCGGGGTTGCTGGGCGAGTTGAGAATGAGCATCGCGGTCTTGGGCGTAATAGCTTTTTTGAGCTGCTTCGGCGTGATCTTGTAGCTGTTGGCCTTGTCCGTCTCGACGATCTTCGTCACCGCGCCGGCCAGCTTGATCGCCTCGGGATACGTCACCCAGTAGGGTCGGGGCAGCAGCACCTCGTCGCCCGGATCGAGCACCGCCTGCATCGCCTCGTAGACCGAGTGCTTGCCGCCGATGTTGACGACGATCTGCTCGGGCGTGTACTTGAGCCCGTTCTCCCGTTCGAGCTTCCTGGCGATCGCGGTCCGCAGCTCGATGATGCCCGCGGCGGGCGTGTACTTGGTCTTGCCCTCTTTCAGGGCCCTGATTGCCGCTTCCTTGATATACTCCGGCGTATCGAAATCCGGCTCGCCCGCTCCGAAACCGACCACGTCGATCCCCTGGGCCTTCAGCTCCTTGGCTCGGGCCGTCACGGCGATTGTTGCCGAAGGTGGAACGCTCTTGGCTCTCTGGCTGATCTTCATCGTCAAAATACCCTTTCTCGTGGAATCCCATTCTGACAACCGGCGGCTCATTAAACCCAAAACCGCCCGCCAGTCAAGCGAATTCGCATTCTCGTGATCTGCGTGTCTGTGCGGATGTCAGGGCAAGGCCCATTACAGGCACAGAGAGCTGTGTGTGGCAGCGGCAAACGGAGCAAGGCGGAGTTTGCCGATGGTTTCGATCTGCCCGATGGAAGGCATGGCCCCTCTCTGCTGGGGTAGAGAGGGGCCACGGGATTCTGCCGTCAGTCGGCCGGTGTCGGCTCGACCTTCATCACACCGAGATAGGTGAAGTGATTGGTGTTGACGTTGTTGGCGGTCGGGGCCAGATCGATCCGGATCTCGCCGGCGTCGTCGGGCGCGATCGCGGTGACGCTTGCGAACTCGCTCTCGTTGTCCGAGGCATTCAAGGCCGCGAAGCCTGAGTCGGCTCCGGCGACCGTGTAACCTGTCTCGCGGTTGTCACGGACGCCCATTCGCGAGGCGTAGAAGGTGAAATCGTACGTCAGCAGCGGGTCCAGTCCCGTCAGTTTGAAGCTCGGGAAGACATCGGCCAGCCCGCTGAGTGTCTCGGTGTTGCCGAACAGGGAGTCGCGCGTGGCATTCGCGGGGAAGACCGGCGAGGCGAGCGTCCCGTTGGTGTTGGCGCCGTTGAACCGCCGGATCGTGATCAGACTGACCTTCGTCGCAATCCCCTCCACGGTCACCAGAGCGGCCAGGCGACCGCCATCGACGCACCCGACGCTCTGTGTCACGTTGTTCCATGCATTGGCCGGATCGTCGTTCGTGGGAGTCTCCGAAGCGCCGAAATCGATGAGAAGAACCTCCAGACGCACCTGCCCCGCCACGGCCGAGCCGGCGGCGATCTGATTGCCCGCCAGATCCTGCAACGCGCTGACGCTCACCGTGAAGCTGCCCAGAACGCGCTGGCCCAGCGTGAGAACAACAGTGCGACCGTCGGCGCCCGGCTCGGCGGCGACGACCTCGACAGTCCCCTCGTTGACGCCGTAGTTGGCCGCCACGGCAGCCGTCTCCTGAGCCAGACGCTCGTCGAAGGACAGCGTGATCGTATAGCCGTTGGTGCTCTCGGCCGACAGCAGGACCGGCGCGTTGACGTCGGGGACCACGTGGAGGACCGCCCCTTCGCTCAGGGCGCTGTAGACCATGTTGCTGACGCCCACCGCAAAGACGGCGCCGTCCATGTCCGGCGTCACGATGTCGATCGTATACGCGAAGTCGTTGGCGTCGGCGATCGCGCCGCCGTTCTTGTACCACTGCACAACATACGGAGGCGTACTCTGAACCTGGGCCTGGAACGTGACGGACTGGTAGGCGACCACCGTCTGGCTGGCCGGCTGCCGCACAAAGACGATCGGCTGCTGCTCGGGGATCTCTTCAACCTTCATCGCGCCGAGATAGATGAAGTGATATCCGTTATTGTTGTTCGCCGTCGGGGCCAGATGGATCGTGATCTCCTTCATCGCGTCGGGCACGATGCCCAGCGCCGTTGCCACCTCGTCCACGTTGTTGGCGGGATCGAGCGTCACATACGTGGTTCCTTCGCCCACGACCGTGTAGCTCGTCTCGCGGACGTCGGTGGCGCCCAGCCGCGATCCGTAGAAGGTGAAGTTGTACACTCGTTCCGGATTGAGGCCGGTCAACTTGAAGCTGGGCGTCACATTGGCCAGTCCGCCCCAGATTTCGGTGTTGCCGTAGAGGGAATCCCGCGTGGCGTTCCCGGGGAACACCGTCGATTCGAGAGTCCCGTTGGTGTTTGGACCGCTGCCGTTGAACGGACTGAGAATCTCCAGACCGATCGAAGTCGGCACGTTCAAGGTGTTGAGCAGACCGGAAAGCTGCCCACCGGCTACACCACCGACGGCCTCGGTCACGTTGTTCCAGAAATTCACCGGGTCGTCCGGCGCCGGGCCGTTCTGCGTGGGCGTGCCCGACGTGCCGAAGTCCAGCAGTAGAGTCTGCACCTTGGGCATGGCCCATGCCGCCAGCACCGGCTCGACGATCGAGCGCCACAGTTCGTAGCCGGCGGCGTTCATGTGGAGCATGTCGCTGCCGAACAGCTCGGGACGAGGCTGGCCGCTCTCGTTGAGCATCGGGGTGAACACGTCGATGAACCACAGGTGCGCATCGGTCGCGGCCAGGGCCTCCAGACGCTCGTTCAACTGCCGCGTGACCTCCACATACTGGGCCCGGCTCGGGCTGGGCTTGGTGGCAATGAAGGCGATGTCCGCCTCGGGCAACTGCTCCTCGACCAGCGCGACGAATTGCAGATACTCGGCGTAAACCTGGTCCACGGACTTTCCGCCGGACAGGTCGTTGTCGCCCTCGTAGACCAGGATCAGGGCCGGATCGTACACAGCTACGACGCGATCAAAATAGTACAGCAGATCGCTCATGTACGAACCGCCGAAGCCGCGATTCATCACGGGATAGTCCGGGAAGTCCGTCGCCAGCGTGGTCCACATCCGAATGCTCGAGGAGCCGACGAACAACACAGGGTTCTCGGGAGGAGGCGTGGTCAGGTCCGCGCGCTCGAACGCCTGGATGTCGGCCTCGAAGCGGGTCGGGTCCTGCGCCCGGGCCGGAGCGAGCGGCAGCACCAGGAGCGATGCGGCGAGCCATACCGCCAATCGCGATGTGACGCCGAGCCTGCTATGGATCTTCACACAATGTGCCTGTCTGGACATGACCGAACCTCCTCATGGTGCGCTGGAATCTGCTGCCTGCATCCGGCGGTGACGTCTGCCACATGTTCCTATAGCATCATACAGTCGCCGGCGTCGAGGGTCAATCGAAATCGTGGCGACATTGACAAGGAGGACGCGCACAGGTAGGCTGGCATGGATGCGTGTCCTGCGAGCCATCCTGCTGGTGATTCTGTCCGGGCTGAGCCTAAGCGGCTGCGAGCCGGCGTCCGAGCCGGTGGTGCCGATCTGGGAACAAGTCAAGATCGGCGAACTCGCACCGCCGTCGCCCGATTCCTCGCGGCAGGCGAAGTTCCTGGCGACCGTCAACCTCGACGTCTACACCATGGACGTGCCGGCCGAGAACATCCGCAAGCTCGACGATCTCTGGCAGACGCTCTCAGCCAAGCCGATCCAGACCAACAGCTACAGCGCCTTCGCGGGCAACTCCTTCCGCGTGCGGCTGGGACGCACGACGATGTGGGAGCAGATTCGGGATCTGCTGGCCGCGGCCGGGGCCCAGGATGCAGGAACCACCTCCCTGGTGATCGGCAACGACGAACCCGCGAACCTCCCTGTTGCCAAGGTCCCTCAGAACAGCGAGATCTCCTTTGTCGGCACGGACCTGTCGTCGCAAACCGTGAAAGCCGGCCCCGGACTGCTGGTGTTGCGGCTTCGCGAGCAGGCGATTCCCGGCGCTCGCGGCGTTCGCAAAATCATCGCCTATCCCGTGTATACATTGGCCTTGACCAGCGCGATTCCGGAACTGGACGAGCAGAATCGCCGGCGGGAGTTCTATTTCGACTCGGCGGCGTTCGCCGCCCAGATGACGCCGGGCGACCTGCTGGTGCTGGCGCCCGACAGCTACTCGGGCGAGACCCTCACGCTGGGCGGGCGGTTCTTCAACCGGCCGGAACCGGTGGTATTCTTCGACCCGGAAACGAAGGAGCCGCCGAAGCGCCGCCCGGCCTTTCGCGTGTTCGTCCTGGTGTGCACGCGCATCAATGATTGAGCGACCATGGCTGAGAAGACTACCGTTTCGCTGATTCGATGTCACGACTATCAACCCGCAAGGGTGGCGAAGGCCGTGGAACATCAACTCCACCTGCTCGGGGGCCTTGAACGATTCGTCAAGCCCGGTGACAGCGTGCTGCTCAAACCGAACTTCATCTCGCCGCGGTCGCACCGGCAAGATCCGACGCAGACGCACCCCGAGGTGATCCTGGCAGTCGCACGACTTCTCAAGGACTTCGGGGCCCGGCCGTTCGTGGGGGATTCGCCCGGATGGGGAGACGTACAGAGCTGTGCCGAGGCGCTGGAGCTGATCGAGCCATTGAAGAGACTGGGTGTCCCTCTGCGACAACTGGACAGGCCCAGGACGCGCCGTGTCGGGAGGCATGGTCCGCGAGTCGGGCTCAGCGCCGTGGCGCTGGAAGCCGACGCCATCATCAACCTGCCCAAGCTCAAGGCGCACGGCCAGCTTCTGGTGACTCTGGCGGTCAAGAACATGTTCGGGTGCGTCAGCGGCAAGCGCAAGGCGATGTGTCATTACCTGTACGGAGGCGACCCGGCGAGATTCTGCCGACTGCTGATCGACATCTGCTACATCCTCCGGCCGGCGCTGACCCTCATCGACGGCATTGTCGCAATGGAGCGAACGGGTCCGTCGGGGGGCGCCAGCAGGCCCCTTGGCTGGCTGATCGGAGGCGCCGATCCGCTTTCGTGCGAGACGGTGTGCTGCCGACTGCTCGGCATCGATCCCGAGCGGGTTCCCCTGCTCCGTGCCGCGAGCGGCATGCAACTCGACGGTCTGGATCTCGACCGGATCGAGCTGGTGGGGGATCCACTGGGCGAGCCGCTCTCGGACTTCGAGCTGCCGACGCTGGCTCCGATCCGCTTCTCTCTGCGTCGGGTTCTGCGAAGCAAGCTGCGACAGATGTGGCTCCTGGCGCGCAAGCCCAAGCCCGCCCCGTCCACATGACGGACCGACGGGGACCGTCTATCTCGGCGTGTCGTTGCGCCAGTAGTCGGCGTGGTAGGTCGCGCCGTCCTTGTTCCAGATCTTCGTGACGATGTCGATGTCCCCATCGCCGTCGACGTCGCCCAGCGTGGCGTCGTGCCAACCGGGATTGTCGATTTGCAGCACGACGGGCGTGAACGTCGGACTCGATCCGCCGGAGCTGAGCCAGATCACGCCGCGCTCCTTGAGCCCCTTGGGCTTCATCGCCAGCTTGCCGCTGGACTCCATGTAGGCGTCGGGGTCTTCCTGCTCGCCCGCGAAGATGTCGAGATCGCCGTCGCTGTCGAAATCTGCGACACCGAGCGAGTGAAACGAGCCGGTCCCCGGCACATCCCCCGGCCGTGTGGGCGGATCCTCAAGAAGATGGCGTTTCCAGCGGGGCCGTCTACCGGTGTCCTCGACCCAGTAGACGTGCGACCAGCCGGTGTCGCAGTCGCTATAGACAATGTCGTTGCGCCCGTCGCCGTTGAGATCGACGATCCAGGAGCGCATGCTGGTTCCATAGGACGCGTTCGGCACGGCCAGATGGGGCCATTCGTATCGCCGCCAAGGGCGGGGTGCGCTGCCGGGATTCTCGAACCAGTAGGCCGGGATGATGATGTCGAGGTCGCCGTCGCCGTCGAGATCGCCGACGCCGTTGGGCGCGATTCCGCCGTGATTCTCCTCGCCCTGGCCCACGTCGGTCTGCTTCATGCCGTCGGCCGGGTCGTACCACGAGACGACCGTGCCGTGATACGTTACGATGTCGAGCCGGCCGTCTCCGTTGATGTCGGCCGCGACGATGTCGTGTCCCCCGCCGGCAAAATCATGGGCGGGCCAGGGCGTGTGGGGGCTTTCCGCCAGAGTGCCCGGATTCTCGAACCACACCTTCGTCAGGACCACGTCGAGCCAACCATCGTCGTTGATGTCCAGCGCCGCGGCGCCCAGGGTGTTGGCCAGGCCCTCGGCCGAGCCCATGACGTGACGGACCCAGGTGGCGTCGTCCTTCCGCTCGAACCAGTAGGCGGTCTTCGGTTCGCGCCGCGAGATGACCACGTCCAAATCGCCGTCGCCGTCGTAGTCGGCCAGCGGGCTGCCGCCCGTCCCCCACGCCGAGCCGGGCAACGGATCGGCAATCGTGAAATGCGTGAACGCCAGATCCCCCGCGCGCACCGCCGCCGTGGGCACAACACACATCACAAAGGCGCACGCGCACGTCACGGCCCTGTATTGACTCAGAACACGAACCTGTCTGTCACGGCAACGGCTTGACATCCTCACACCTCGCTTTCGTCCCATGTCCTGATCCATACCTGCGATTGCAGCGGTCCGCCGGATCTCCGAAGCACACACTTCTAACGCCATGCGGGCCACTCGATTACCCCACCTTTGACCTGCGGCGGGGCGATGCGGAAGAACAGCTCTGTCGGCCAGGCGCCCAGACGCTCGAAGCCGGCGGGGGCGGTCTGCTCGAACTGCAAATACGCCTGGACGCGACCCTCGGTCGTGTAGGAGATCTTCTCGTCATGGCCGCCGTCGCCGAAGACATGATATCCAGCGAGAATGCAGTCCTTCAGATCGACGTGCAGCAGTTGCGGGGCCCTCTCGGAGCAAATGATGCCGGTCGAAGGGCTGATCGTCGGCTGAGAGAAATTCAGCACGATCATCCGGCAGTCCTCGAACCGGGCCCGCACACACTTGCTCGCGTAGGAAGCCTGGACCGCATTGTCGGGGTGGACGAGCGTACAGTCCTCAAAGACGACGTGCGGGGTCTGCGGCATCGTGGTCTCCCAGCCCCCGATCAGGACGGCCGCCGTGTCGCCTCGCCAGTCCAGGGCCAGGAAGTAACAGCGTCGAAAGACACTTGGCTCATCCGGCCGCACAGTCGGATAGCACAGCCCGCCGCCGAACGCCCGTCCGATGCCGACGCAGTCGTCGACCAGGACGGTGAAGCCCCCGCCGCTCTCGTGCGTCAGGTCCCAGAACAGGCCCGCGTCGCCTCCGGTGGCGTAGAGGTTCCGCAGCGCCCAGCGGTCCCAGACGATGCAGGAGAAATTCGTCTGGTTGTTGCCGCGGGACCATTCGGTGGTCGAAGCCCGCATGTTGGACCACCAGTCCCAGCTCTTGAATCCCAGGTTCGGATCGCCCGCGTCGATCACGACCCAACCCTGCGCGCCCGAGCCGAGACGCCCGTCGACGTCACCGATCAGGAGATTGTAGGCGCCCGGCGCGCCTTTGTGCGGCGTTTCGAGGTTGGGCTCCATGTAGTGGTCCGGCCGGACGATCACCCGGTGGCCCCCGCCGTCGTCGGGCACCGCGTTCAGCGCCGCCTGGATCGTGTGGAACGCACGAGTCCAGCTCAGCCCGTCGGAGTTGTCCCCTGCCTTCGAAACGTAGAGCGTCGTCCCCTGCCGGCCGGCATAACCAACGTCACCCGGCACAGGAGACGCCGATGCGGCTCGACAAGCAAACAGAATCCAGATAAGACACAGCCGTGTCTGCCCCATGAACCACTCCTTCATGCATGATCGATGTCCCTGAGGTGAAGCGCGTGCACAGGACTGCAATCGCACCAAAGGATACCCTCAGCGGGTTTGCTCTCGCTCAGAAACCACCTCATCGGACACAATGCGGTATTCCCCCATGAATCTTACCGCGACCCTGCCGTCCGCGGTTTCGCAATAGGGATCGTTGACGGCGATGAGCACCTCTGTCCCGCAGCCCTGGCATCTCGACACGTGGTACTTGAAGGGCATCTCTGATTCGCCTTCAATCGTGCCGATGCTCCAGCGCACTTGTGCCGGGTATTCGTCAAGCCAAGTCGGCTGTGTACACACTGCACAGGGCAGGGTTACCATCCTGCTACCACATCTCAGACAAACTGACTCAGCCCAATTAGCCATCTGTGTTCTCCGGGGAATCGTAGCGATACTGTATCATGGCTTTCGTCGCTTGAGATATGTGTCAATAGCGATGCCAGTGTAGTGCTCGACGGGCAATTCGTCGGTCCGGTCGAGGTCGACCCAGGTGTAGTCCTGCGCCTCGTCGTTGAGCAGCACTTCGGTCGAATCGGTCCGGCAGGCGTAATCGAAGAAGATAAAGTGCCGGCGCCGCCAGAACCGCTCGTCGTGGATGAACTCCTGGAAACAGACGAACTCGATGTCACGAATCTCCAGGTTGGTCTCCTCGCGGATCTCGCGCCGCAGGGCCTGTTCCATCGTCTCGCCCAGTTCGATGTGCCCGCCGGGAACGACCCATCTGCCCCGCCACTTGTGCGAGCGCATCAGGAAGAGCTGTCCCTGGGCGTTGAAAATCAGCGCCCCTACCGTCGGTTCCGGATAGTGCTGCTCGGCCATATCACACTGTCTCCGCTCGTGCTTTCCGCAGGACCCAGATCATGAAAGGACTTGCTTGTGGTTCGAATGGACCACAGGAGTAGTCCCCATATAGATGGACCGGGACGAAACCCGCCGCTTCCGCCAGCGACTGGAAGTCGTAGTGCGAGTGCAGACAGAAGTGCAGGTCGACAGTCATGCTGGCCAAGGCAGAGCCATCCCAGCACCGCACATCGTAGAACTGGCTGCCGTTCACCGTTTTCGAGACGGGATCATAGTTCTCCACAGACGACAAGGTGAGCATATTGCCGTCCGGAAGCGGAAAGTTGCCCAGCTCGCGTCGGCCCCCGGTTATCGACTTCAATCGTATTGGCGGATTGTGCAGGGTGCAGATGAACCGCCCTTCATCCGACAGATGATCGTGAATCCGCGACAGAGCCAGTCGCTGCCGGGCGGCTTCTGTGATTTCGGCGAACGAATGAAAGGGAATGAAGATCAGATCGAACTTCCGGTCCAGCGACAGCTCGCACATATCGGCCTGGATCACTTCCGCCGAGAGGTCTTCCGTTCGAAGCTTGTCACGCAAAACATCGAGCATGGCCGGTGAACTGTCCACGCACGTCAGGTCGGTCCCGGCCAACAGCAAGGGAATCGAGACGCGTCCGGTGCCGGCCGTCAGCTCCAGGACCGCTCCGGCGGCCCTCTTCGCTTCCCGCAGGAAGAATGGGACATCCATGTCCGTCTGGACGTAGCTGTCGTAAAAGCGGGCGACCCGCTCATAGTCCATCGCAGGCATGGCCGATCACTCCGGCTGTCCCGGCGGCGGAGACTTCGCGGCCTCGTCATCGAGAACCAGGACCCAATCGCCGCCGCGTCCCGACGTCGGCGGCACAAACGTCTGAAAACCCACGTTGTCGCTGGTGTGCAGAGGCTCGGCGATTCCATAGCGGGGATCGAACCACGTCGCCTTCACACGGGCGGCGCGGATGGCGTTCATGCGCACCATGAACGGCTCGCCCCGTGGGGAGTAGATGAAGGCGAACGACCCGTCGGAGGCAAGCGCTGCGCGGACCTTGGCGCCTCCCGTATCCGGGGCATTGACGAGGATCGACGGCGCCGGCCGGAGCTTGCGGAACGGACGCGATTCGAACAGCCTGCGAATCAGGCCCATCTGAAAGGCGCCAGGATGGTCCAGCGATTCGAACCAGGGGACGTTGGCCCAGAGGACCGGCGCGCGTCCCGGCTGCCACATCTGCCAGATGCTGCTGTGTCCGTAGGTGTGCCCGCACGCGCCGGCCAGCAGCGACCAGTAGGCCGCCTGCCGCACGTCGTAGGCATCGAAACGAACGTTGCGCGCCTCGTTGGCATTGTAGAACCCCACCGACAGCATTTCGTATCGAGGCTCGCCGTCGAGCGTGGGCTTGACCGGCTCGAGCAGGCAGTCGTGCTCGGCGAACAGGCCGTTGTCGTGGTCCCGCGCCGCGTGCGACGACTGGAACATGTTGAAGTCCAGCCAGCCGGCCCGGTGGAAGTAGTCCGACGACAAGCCCGGCCCGCGCGGGTGGTACGTGATCAGATGGCCGCCGCCGTCCCCCTCGCGAAGCCCCGTCGCCATCGCCTCGATGGTGGCCCGCTCGGCGTCGTTGCGGATGTTCTCGTCACCGCCGAGAATCCAGATGATCGACTCATCCTTGTATCGCCGCCCGAGGAAGCGTCCATAGACCTTCGCATTCTCGGCGTTGAAGATGCCCGATCCCGCCTTCCAGTAGCTGCCCCACGTCGGCAGCATCCCGACGACCAGACCCACCTCGTTTGCCTTGTTGACGATGTAGTCGACGTGGGCGAAATAGGCCTCGTTCGGCTGCATCGGGTCTTTGTCGACCAGCGGCACGTCGCCGTACGGATTCGGGTCCGTCAGACCATTCAACTGGGCCAGGACCACCGCCTGAATCACCGTGAAGCCCTTGGCGGCGCGATTGGCCAGGTAGCGATCCGCCTCTTCCCGGTTGAGACGATGAAACATCTCCCACGCGGTGTCCCCCAGATAGAAGAACGGCCTGCCGTCGTCGTATTCGAGATAGTGCCCTCCATCGGCAACGCGAAGCCGCGGCGAGACCTCGCTCGCCGTGCCGACCGGCGCCGGCAGCGCTATCAGCAGAACCGCAGCCACCAGACAACCCGCCTTCGCACCTGTAGCATCCCTCATGGTCAATCCTTTCTGAAGAAGAAGGCGCAGCCGCACGCCCCGAACAGTCGTCTTGTCATGATGCGCCGGTTCACCCGGCCGCGCGACCAGCCTGGATGGACTCCATCACTCGGGCGAGGTCGTCGAGGATCGCGTCCTCGGCATGTGGATACCCATCGAACGTGCCCGTCACCGTTTCGCGTCCACCCGAGCCGAGTTGCACCAGTTCGTATCGAGGCGGCGCTTTCGACGTCCGACGCACCTCCATCGCCAGGAGAGAACGGCCCATCCGATCGGGCGGAGGCGATCCTTTCGGTCCCCAGAACCGCCACAGCAGCCGCACGCCGAGCGGAGTGGCACTGATGTGGGACAACTCGATCCGCATCGTCCCGGTCTGCTCCAGGACACCGCCCCAATCTGCTCCGGCATCGACCAGCAGGATGTCGAGCATCCCGCGAACATCGTCTCCCGGAGCGGTTTTGAAGGTCGCTCCTGGAGACGGACCGGGGAAGTGAAGCGTCCATTCATACCTGCCATCGACGGGCGGCGGCACGTACGTCAATTCCCGAACCACCGCCAGGCCCGCCAGACCGATGAGCAGAGTGAGCCCCGCGAACACAAGAATCCGCCGTCGGGGCCAACAAACCCCGAGCTTGAAACCAGGGCTGCCTTCATGGCTCTTCGTCTGACCTTCGTGAATCGGGCGATCATTCGTTGTATCAGTCACCACCATACTCGCATGGCCCACAGAGACTCGTTTGTGTCTGTCATACCGACCGCGTTACGAGAGACTCGATGCCGCCCAGATTATCACAACCGACGATCCTTGGGAAGCCGCGTTCAGACTGCTCGCCTCGACGCGCGGGATCATAGAGGCGAATTGACGCACAGAACATCCAGATTTCTCTTGACAACCGCACGCCGGCGGTGTATGAATGAGGCCAGTATCGGTTGGAGTCGATACGTGGGCACGGAGGCAGGGATGCTGAATGGGCCACATTTCTCCACCACACTCCTGTTTTCGCACGCGCTCTGTCTCCGCGCAGAACTGTAGTCAGGGATGAATCGCATTCTATGCGCACCCGCATGGATGGTTCAGGTGCGTCCGGACGGAGCGACCTTCCGGAGAGGGTCGTGCTCTGATGCAAAGGAATGTCAGTTTACAAGGAGGTAAAGGATGAAGAAGTGCGTATTGGTACTGGCGGTGCTCGCGATGAGCACCAGTGCATGGGGATTCGGCATCGGCAACTACAGTGGCAACTGCAATGGACTGCCGCTGTGCTGTCCGACCCCCAGTCCGTGTCCGACGCCCTCTCCCTGTCCCGGGGCCGTCATCGTTGGTGACTTCGCGGGCCAGGCCGGCCTGCTCTACAGCAGTCCGTGCGCCCCGGTGTGCGTCATGGGCGTCGACAGTTGCCAAGGGGCCTGGTCCAAGCAAGGCCAGATCGGTTGCCTCGATTGGAGTTGCTTCGCGAGCTTCGGCAACCACCATGTCTATGGCGGCCCGGTGTGGCCCAGTTTCACCTACGCGCCGCGGTGATCGCCGAGACACTCTGCAAACGGGATATGGGCAGTGGCGAGAGCATGGTATGCAGATTCGGCCCAGCCGTGGGCCGGCTGCATCGCCCACGGCTGGGATCCGCCTTCTGAGCGGCGTCTCTGACATCCTGCTCGCGCTGCGATCCAATCCGTCGGACCACAACTGTGTGGACGGGCCGTTTCACCCAGCCTTTAGGGCAGCGTATCGTCCGGAAGGACGATTCGTCCGGCGGGTGGCTGCCACACAGGGTCTGTAGACCGCCACCACATACACAAAACGTCGCCCGTTCGGAACCTGCGGTTCCGACCGGACAGATCGAGTGCGCAGGAATCGCACTCACCCACGCGAGCCTATGGAGAGACTCGCGCGGTTGGGAACATTGTATCGTCACAAGGAGGTGTCGTATGAAGAAGTATGCCTTGCTGCTCCTGCTCGTTCTGGCGTTCAACGCGACCGCATGGGGATGTCATGTCGGGATGTATTACTCAAGCTCGTACATGAGCGTCAGTCACTGTTCGAACTGGGGCCTGTGTCCAGCCCCGTGTCCCAATCCAAACCCATGTCCGTGCCCGAATCCAAACCCGTGCCCGAACCCGTGCCCGAATCCGTGCCCGAATCCAAATCCGTGCCCGAACCCGTGCCCGAATCCAAATCCGTGCCCGAACCTGAACTGGCACTGGTCATGGCACTGGAGCAACTGCGGCTACATGTCCTACTATAGCTACAGTTGCGGCGGTGTGAACTACTGCAACGTGTGGGCGCAGTAGCCTCGTGCTACGAACACCATTGCCGACACCCGTCGGCAGCCATCAGAATCACATCCGGCCCGGCGGCGGCCCTCGGAGCGCCGCCGCCGGAGCCGGTCGCATGTGAAGTCTCGTTGCTGCTGGCGAGGAGACTCCACCTGTCTTCCCAACGACGCCGCACGCCGCACCTCCAAGTCTTCTCGTATCCACACCTCCTCGATTCGTGGGCGCAGCAGTGAGAGAGGATCAGCGATGATAGAGAACTGGCAATGCGCCCTTGAGGTGATGGGATCATCAAGGCTTCTCGGGGTACTTCGTTGCCCCAGGAGCAACGGCAAGCTTGCGTCCACCGCGCTCACGGCTTCTCGGCGGACCCGAAAACCCAGACGGTGTTCTTGCCCGACTGCTTGGCGCTGTAGAGAGCCCGGTCGGACCGACTGGTGATATCCTCAGGATTGGCGTCGGCGCCATACTGACCTACACCAATGCTGATCGACAGCGGAATACGGACGCTCTGCCAGCACACGCAGGAACAGGCAACCGCGTCGACAATGCGCTGTGAGACCAGGATGGCCTCCTCCAATAAGGTATTCGGCAGGATGACACCAAACTCGTCGCCCCCGTAGCGCGCCGCCAGATCGATCTGACGGATGCACTCCTTGATCCTGCGGCTGATCTCGCGGATGACCTTGTCGCCCGCCCGGTGGCCGTAGGTGTCGTTGATGGCCTTGAGGTTGTCGATGTCCGCCATGATCATCGAGATCGTGCCGCCATAGCGACGCGACCGCCACAACTCCCGCTCCAGGGCTTCATAGAAGGTCCTGTGGTTCATCAACCCGGTCAGACCGTCCAGCATGGCCTGACGCTGCATCTTCTCGAACAGCTTGATGTTGCCGATCGAGGCGCCGATCAACTGCCCCAGCAACTCGATCAGCGATATGTCTTCCCGGCCAAACGAAGCAGGTTGGGCCTTGTCCGCCAGATTCAGGACGCCGACGACGCCGTCGTGACAGATCAGGGGCACGATCGCACAATTGGTCGTCGTGTAGTTTTCCGCAAATGCCCGTTGCGACTTCTTGATGATCGGTCTGTTGTACGTGTCGATGTCACCGGTCAGGATCAGTTCCTTGCTCTTGACGGCCACGACCATCGGCGACGGCGGCGTCTGATTCAGGGACACGATCTTGTTGATGGGAAACGGATGGTTGCAGCGGACCAGATGGAGAATGTGGTTTGGCTCATCCAGCACATACAGTGACGCGAAAGTCGATCCTACGATCGCGGGAATCTTCGCGACGCAGGCATCTGCGATCCGGTCCATGTCCAGACTGTTGATCTGGCGTGCCAGCGGCGTGACCAGCTCCAGCAAGGAGCGGCCGGACGAGGGAGCGTCCTTGTGCTCGTTCGATTGGTCGATTCGTCTGGTCATGGGCGAACAACAGCACCCTGAGTCATCACAGATTATGGCGTTTGCACCGACACTGCCTCTTATCGTCCAATCCCCGACAGCCTGTTTGGAGAAATCTCCAAATGGACTGCTGCCATGCCCCTGACGCGGAAATGCGCCGGTCCGGACGGCCTGCGAACCCGCATGTCCAAGTGTTATAGGGCTTTAGCGTGAGAACAGGTCCGGCGTCTGCCCAGGTCAATTGCGCCGCAAACGAGTCGCCCGAAGATTTTTCCGCAAAAATCTCAAAACCAGTTGACAGGCCGATAAAGGGTTTTTACATTTTGCAAAATGTAAAAGGCGTTCTCTGCGGTCGCCGCAGACAGGTGCAAGGCGTTTGGCTGTGACATGGATGGTTGGTCAGGCGTGGACGTGGCGACGGCAGATGCCGCGACAGCGTGGGTCGTGTGTCTCGGGATGCTCCGGAGCGGGAGGCCACCTCGAAAGGATGGTTTGCCTGGTTCGGAATGTGTTTGTCTCTTTCGGGTGTGGTCTCATGGGTATGCGTGGTGAGAAAGATCTCTGTGCTGCCCCCGTCGTCGGGGCGCGATCGTGAGCTGGCAAAAGATGGGTCAGAGGCTACAGGTTCCCGTCAAACGCTATCGTATCGGCGACTTGGTTCGCTATAGCCCCTTTTCCCGACAAACGATCCACAACTACACCATCATGGGACTCATTCGCGAGGCGGAATGGACCGAAGGCGGGCATCGCCTCTACGATGAATCGGTGTTCGATCGTCTCTCCCGGATCATGGAACTGCGAGAGAGCATGAGTCTCAGCGAGATTCGTCGCACGCTGAATGAAGAAGAGCGAACGCAGAGAGCTGTCCACTACGACGGCAGTTGCCGATCTCGGCCGATGGAGGCCCCCGGACCGGGCAACGCCACGCCCTCTGGAGAAGATTTCCTGTCGTCCGAAGCTACATAGGCGTTTGTGATAAGCCGCGGCGCTCCGAGCACGCGTCTGTACCCCATGGAGGTTCGCCGCTTCATGGGGGTTGAAGGAAGACCGAAAGGATCAAGGATGAGACATCCGGCTTCAGTGCGAGCAACACCGTTTCGTGTGCATTCCCTACTCACATGCGGATGCATTTCCGCGAATCCCCGCGAGCCTGCGACGGACAATGTCGGCTCCCATCAGACTCGTACGCATCAGCACACGTCGTGTGGCTGTGCGATTCGGACCGCGTGAGATCGTCTTGCCGAGGGACTGCTCATGGACCTGCTGTTTTCCATTCCCGACAATCTGGCGGAGTTGCTCGTGAAGATCCTGCGTTTCACGGAACTCCGTCGCGCCGTTTTGTACCAGAACATGCACAATACGCGGACCGCGGGATACATGCCGCAGGATATGCCGGTGCTGGAGTTCGTCCACGCACTCAATGGCGCGATTGCCGAACACCTCCAGAATCAACGCCTTCTGTTCTGCGATACGGAAAACATCAGGTTCGGTCCGAACAGCACCATGGAGATTCGTCCGCAACCGGACCCTCAGGCCAAGGCGCTGCTCGAACGGAACCGGGACGAATACATCGAGTTCCAGGTCGGCAAACTTCTTGAGAATTCGCTGAATCGGAAGATCGCCAAGGAACTGCTGGCTCTGAAATGCGGCACTCCGTGGAGCCTGACAGGGCTGCCCATCGCGGAGATCGCGGCTCCCGACAGCCCTTTTGAAGACTCGTCGACACCCCGTGAAACCACCGATTGACTCAGAGGCAATGCCCGTAATCATGGCCAATCAAGCGGTCAATGTGCAGCAGGCGCCGGTCGGCGACCGGGCGGTCGCCCGCGTCCTGGCCGTCACCAGTGGAAAAGGCGGAGTTGGCAAGACAAACATCGCCACCAACCTCGCCCTGTGCATGGCCGCCTCCGAGAAACGAGTCCTCCTTCTCGACGCGGACATCTCGCTGGGCAATCTGGATCTCCTGCTGAACATTCGCAGCAAGTACAATATCTCGCACGTGATCAACGGGTCCAAACGCGTCGAAGACATCATCCAACTCGGTCCCCTGGGTCTTCAGATCATCTGCGGCGCATCAGGCCTGGACCAGCTCGCCGACATCAGCGAATCGGAGCAGCATCGCCTGCTTCAGCATCTTTCCGGACTGCAACATGCCAGCGACACGATCGTAATCGACACCGCCGCGGGGATTTCCAACTCGGTCGTCAGCTTCTGCCTCGCGGCCGATCATGTGCTGGTGGTCACCACGCCGGAAGTAACCGCCATGACCGACGCCTACGGCATGATCAAGGTCCTGGTCCGAAAGCGATTCGACGGTCCGATAAGCGTTGTGGTCAACATGGCGCAAAGCATTGCCGAAGGCCGGAGTATCTACCAGCGCCTGGCCGACGTGGCGGCCCGGTTCCTTCGGGTCGACCTCTACTACGCCGGGGTCCTTCTCAAGGATGAACGTTTGTGTGCGGCCGTACGATCCCGTCAGCCGGTCGTACTGGCCTATCCGAAGTCCCAGATTGCCAGCTCGTTCAACACTCTGGCGGCTCGTCTGGGAGGAATCGATTGCCGCCGAGCCGACGGCGGAACGTTTTTCCGGAGAGTCTTTCGGTGGCTGACCTAAAGTCTCGGCCTCCAAGGCCGATAATGACAGATGTGGGTATCGTCTTGACCGGCGGACCTCAGGAACCGACGCCGGCCCACAGGCTTCAGAGCACGACAAAAACGGATTGCGGCTGCGACATGTAACGGAGACAACCTGTGAAGACACCATCAGCGACGAAGCCCGAGAAGAAGCTCAGCATCGAAAAGGTGTGGGAGCTGTTCCACGAGAGTCGTCAGGACTGCTATCGCAACCTCCTCATGGAGCACTACCGAGATCTGGTCAGGTACGCCGCCGAACGGCTTCACAGCAAGCTTCCGGACAAGGTGGAGCTGGACGATCTCGTCAGCGCCGGCATCTTCGGCCTGATGGATGCCATCGACGCATATGACCCCGCCCGGGGCGTGAAATTCGAAACCTATTGCGCGCCGCGCATCAAGGGCTCGATTCTCGATGAGCTGCGAAGTATGGACTGGGTGCCCCGCTTGGTGCGCGCCCGCGCCCATCAACTGGCCCGGGCCACACACGCGCTCGAGATGCACCTCGGCCGCAAACCCGACGAGAACGAGTTGGCGGAGGAATTGGACATGGAAATGGATGAGTTCATTCGTCTCCAGCGTGACGCCAATGCCGCCAGTCTCGTCTCCCTGAGCACCAAGTGCGGCGATGGGGATGGAGAGAAGGACGTCTACGAAATCGATGTCATCAAGGACAACCGCAGCGAAGACCCCCTTCTCGAAGCCCAGAAGCGCGACCTGAAGAACCTCCTGACGAAAGGACTGACCCGCGCCGAAAGGCTCATCATCGTCCTGTACTACTACGAGGAGATGACGATGAAGGAAATCGGCGCGACGCTGGACCTGTCCGAGTCTCGCGTCTCGCAGATGCACTCATCGATCGTCGCGAGGCTCAAGGCCCAGATGAACACCCGTAAGAAGGAGTTTGCGGTCGAGTAGAGCCGCAACGCCGAGCGACGGGACCGTCTGTTGCGGCCTTGCGATTCGCAGGCAACCTCGCCAAATCAAGTTTGTGCTCCGCGCGGCAGACTTGTGCGTTCCTCCCATACGTACGCCGCTTGCTCTTTGTCTGCGGGGATCACTTCCGGAGAGAAGTGCCCGGGACTGGATTCGAACCAGCACGGGCCGAAGCCCACCAGCCCCTCAAGCTGGCGCGTCTGCCAAATTCCGCCACCCGGGCAACAAGAACTCGATTATCCCTGCCGGCTGGACGATTGTCAACCGCGATTCGCACGGAATGCGAAAAATGGGCGAAGGTCCGCGCCGACAGTCAGGAGCTACACGCCGCGACGGTCGCTCCACAGCAGCACGTGCAGGCGATGTCCGAAGCGATACCCTGTTTCCATGCACAGATGGGCAATCGCCGGGGCCCGTGCCAAGAACTCCTGCGTGGTTGCGGCCTGAGGCATCAGCAGAATGCGATCCGCCGAAACAAGCGGCAAACCGTCCACCAGCAGGCGAACCTCCTGAACATCGTCTGCGGTTTCGACCACAAACTTGAGCTGGCTGGGATATGCCTGGATCAGAGCGGCCAGGGCTTCGACGTCGAGCCGCTGCCTTTCATGGGACTCCCGGACAGCAGGGTCCAGGGGAACCGAATTGGCCATTTTGGGACTAAGGCTCATCAGATCGCACGCCAGATCGGGGACGAAAATCCCCCCTGCCGTCTCGATCGTCACGTGCATTCCATCGGCTCGCAGGCGATGCGTCAACTCCACCAGATCTTCTCTGGCCGCGAGATCCGGCCCGACCATCGGCTCGCCCCCGGTGATCACGACGTGGCCGCAGGAATGCCGCCCGACCGCCTCGACCAAGTCTGTCAGGCCATACTCCCGGCCAACTGAGAAATCCCACGCGTACTTCGTATCGCACCAGCGACATCGCAGAGGGCATCCCGCCAGCCGGACAAACACGCTCGGTGTCCCGCTGAGGATACCCTCGCCCTGCAAAGAATGGAATATCTCCGTTACGCGCATGAGAAACCCTTCTATCGGTCAGGGGAAACATAGGCGACCGGATCGATCAGCCCCGCCTCGGCAAAACCCTTCAATCGCAGCCGGCAGGAATCGCACCGGCCGCAGCTTCGCCCCTGGGCGTCCGGATCGTAGCAACTGTGCGTCAGAGCGTAATCGACCCGCAGTCGCGTTCCCATCCGGATGATCTGGGCTTTGGTCATCTCGATGATGGGCGTACGAATGCGGTACCGGCCCTTTCCCTCGACCGCCGCGGCAGTGGCCAAGTTGGCCATCGCTTCATAGGCGGCGATAAACTCGGCCCGGCAGTCGGGGTATCCGCTGTAATCGGTCGAATTGACGCCGATGAACAGATCGAACGCGCCAAGCACCTCCGCCCAAGCCAGAGCATAGCTGAGGAAGATCGTGTTTCTCGCCGGCACGTATGTCACGGGGATGTCTGTGGCCTTCCCGAGTGCTTCGCGATCCTTGGGCACCTCGATACGACTGTCGGTCAGAGCCGAGCCGCCAAAGGCCGCCAGGTCGATCTCCACCACGCGTTGCTCAACGGCCCCGAGCGACTCGCAGACCCTCCGGGCGGCCTCGGTCTCCCGTCGGTGACGCTGTCCGTACAGGAACGTCAGGGCGTAGCAGGCGTACCCCTCGTGCCGGGCGATCGCCAGCGTCGTGGCCGAATCCAATCCCCCGCTCACCAACACAATGGCCTTGTTCTTCTCCACAGCCTGCTCTCCTGAGATCACCATCGGGGCGTCGAGGCGTCCCGGCGGCCGCCCTGCTCGGATGGATCGACCGGCCATGGTATCGCGTCCGTCCGGCCCTGTCAAAGGGCGCGGCACGCAGCACCGACAGGCCGTTTCTGCCCTATCCGAGCCGATTCTCACTTGTCACATTCGCACCCGTGCGCTATACTGGCAGGCAGAAACGCAACAAGGATCAGGGCATGAGTGAACCCGGCACAATCGAGATGTTCGACAACCCGCGTCCCGGACGCGACTACCGGATTACCATCCGTTGTCCCGAGTTCACCAGCGTCTGCCCGAAGACGGGCCAGCCGGACTTCGGAGAGATTCTCGTGGAGTACTGCCCCGACCAGCGCTGCATCGAGCTGAAGAGCCTCAAGTTCTATTTGCAGGGCTACCGGAACCGGGGCATCTTCTATGAGTCCCTGACGAACGACATTCTGGACGATCTGAGCGGCGCGTGCAAACCGCGATGGATGAAGGTGACGGCCCGCTTCACACCGCGGGGCGGCATCACCACCGATGTCGCGGCCGAATACCATGCGCAGGGTTAATCGCTTCATGTGAGGTCTGACATGTCCATCAAGTTTCACTGCGAGCACTGCGGCAAGAAGATCGATGCCCCCGACACCGCCGGCGGCAAGTGGGGCAAGTGTCCCGCCTGCCACAACAAGGTCTACGTCCCCCAGCCGGAGACCGAGGAGGAGGAGCTGAAACTGGCGCCGATCGATGAGACGGAAGAAGAACGCCAGAAACGGCTCCTGGCCGAGACGTTCCAACTGACGCAGAGCATCCTCCAGGAGAAAGAGATTCCCGATGCCGGCGGGCACGCCCAACCGACGCAGGACATCAGCAGCGAGAAGATGATTGAGGCCATTGTCCGCTATCTGCGTCAGATGGCCGACGGCGACCTGGACAGCGCGCAGCGGACCGCCGAGACCATCGCCGGCAACCGCCGCAAGGCCAAAGAGATCCTCGATCAGATGTCCACCAGCGATCCGCCCGATCCGGCCCTTCATGACATCCCGCGGCAGGTGCTTTCCGGCCTGATTCGCAATCTGCGAACGCGCCTCAGTTAGCACAACCTCCGGCCATCATCTGCGTCCGAAAAACGTGCCGCTCGACATGGAGTCTGCCGCGCTTTTCCGGGCCATTTCTCTCCCGCCCTGCGCCGGCGGCGCTGTTTGGCACACCCTCTCCCGTGGCGTACATTTTAAGTGTGGATTCACGCACTCGGATCGACGTACGTTGACGCTTGGGGAGACCTCACATGGGCGAAGAGAACATCGCGGTGCACGTCACGCATGAAGCCGCGGGGAAAATCGGGGGAATCGGCGCCGTCCTGCAAGGCTTCTTCACGTGTCCGTCCTACCTGGACGCCATCGGCCGTTCCGTGCTGATCAGCCCGTTGTTTACGACGGAAGGCTCCGTCCAGGACCGGCTCGGGGAAGACGGAGAGGTCCTGTACTCGTCGATCGACGGCCTGATCAACCCCAGTTACAGCCACGCGTTCGGTCGAATCGAGAGCCTCTACAACGTGGGCATCGTGTACGGACGTCGCACGTTCATCGACAAGCAGACCGGCGTCTGGAGCACGCCCGAAGTGCTGCTGATCGACGTGCGCTACATGGATCGCGGCATGCTCAACGAATTCAAGCGACGTCTCTTCGAGGAGTTCGGCATCCAGAGCCATCTGCACGAGCACCTCTGGGAGTACGAGCAGTACGTACGCCTGGCGTCGCCGGCCATCGCCGTGCTCAAGGCGCTGGGCGCCGCCGAGGGACGAACCACCATCATCTCGCACGAGTTCATGGGCATGCCCACCGTGCTCGCGGCCCGGCTGGAACCGTACTGCAACTTCCGAACGGTGTTCTACGCACACGAGGTGGCCACGATACGGCGCATCGTCGAGGAGCATCCGGGCCATGACACGATGTTCTACAACGTCATGGAGCGCGCCCATCGCGACCGGCTCTACGTCGGCGACGTCTTCGGGAATCAGGGCACGTATTTCAAGCACTCGCTGGTCGAAGCCTCGAAATACTGCGATCACATCTACGCGGTCGGCGATTTCGTCGCCGACGAGCTGCGTTTTCTGGCGCCCGAGTTCGAGACGGCCGACATCGACATCGTGTACAACGGGATTCCCGCGCACGAGATTCACATCGGCGAGAAGCTGGCCTCGAAGGACAAACTCCAGCGTTACTGCGAGAACCTGCTCGGATATCGGCCGGACTACATCTTCACTCACGTGACGCGTCTGGTCCGCAGCAAGGGACTCTGGCGGGATCTGCGCGTTCTGTCCGAGATGGATGCGACACTCAGACAGCAGGGACAGACCGCCGTCTTTCTCCTGCTCAGCACGGAAGTCTCACGCCGACGCAGTTGCGACATTCATCGCATGGAATCGACCTACGGCTGGCCCGTCGCCCACCGTGAGGGCTGGCCGGACCTGTCCGGCGGGGAGGCCGACTTCCACACGGCCATTCAGCAGTTCAACGCCCGCAGCAGAAACATCAAGGCCGTCTTCATCAACCAGTTCGGCTTCGACCCGAAATCCTGCGGCAGCCACATGCCGGCCGACATCGAATTCCTCGACATTCGAAAAGGCAGCGACGTGGAGTTCGGTCAGAGCATCTACGAGCCGTTTGGCATCGCCCAGCTCGAGCCGCTCACCTACGGCAGTCTCTGCGTGTTCACGGGCGTCTGCGGCTGTGCCGGCTTCGTTCGCGACGTGACGGGCGGACAAGCGGTCAGAAACGTCCTCCTGGCCGACTACACCGATCTAGGCGATCATCCGTATCGCGACGTCGAAGACCTCCTCCAGATCGACCGTCAGGTGCGCGATCGCATTGAAGCCGCCGAGGCCGCCCGGCTCGCGAGGGAAATCCTGGAGCATCTGCCCAAGAACGAAGCGGAGCTCGACGGGATGATCTGCGAGGGATATCGTCTGGCCTACAACATGAGTTGGGATGTGGTGGTGCGCAAGTACCTGCTCAACGATCTGTCGCGAGGCTCCCAGAAGCAGCTTTCGTGCCGCAACTGACCGGCGTCCCGTCGCGCCGGCCGATTCCTGCTGCGCTCTCATACGGATTGGGGTTTATTCGTGCGCTCCGCCTTGTCGTCCTGAACGAAGTGAAGAGCCTGCCCTGAGCTTGCCGAAGGGATCTGGGCGGCGAATGAGAAGAACGTTTCATACCATGACCAGATCCTTCGCGAGGCTCAGGATGACAAAGTCACTTCCGCGCGAGGACTCTTCCTAATCCGTATCACATGGCCCCGGTCTGGGCGAAGACGTCGTACCCCTGGCCGTCGGGTGGTTCGGCGATCCAGACCACCACGTAGCGACCGTCGGGCGCCATCGCCGCACCCGGATACCAGTTCCGGCGCGCGCCCTCAACATGCAACGCCGATTCACAGTCCACCAGGCCCCCTGCCCCGGTGCAAAGCTGGCTTCGCACGCAGCAGCCATCTCCACTCGGATCGTGGCAATCCCAGAGGATCAGGAATCGATCGCTGCCGTCGGACGTGACGCAGGGGCGTCCCTGGTTGCCTTCCGTGCAGGTGTTGACGATGTAGGGCGGCGTCACCGGTTGGGCATCGGCGTCGAACGGCTGAGCGCAGATGTTGTAGGGGAAAGGACCGATGGCCCAGGCAACCACGAACCGCCCGTCGCGACCGGCCGCCACGGACGGGCCATACCACCGGCTGTTCAGGTCGTCTGTCAATGACTTCTCCGGCCCCAACGGCGTCCCATCCGCATCGAATTGACGGACCCGGATGTATTCGCCGTAGGGGCGATTGTAGGTGTCGCCCATCCGAATCCAGGCGACGACGAACCGTCCCGCCTCGTCGATCGCGACATCGGGCCATTTCTGCTGTGGCTGGTCGCTGATCTCGAAGGGTTCCACCAGGGACGCTCCGTCGGCCCCGTAAACGCGGACCGCCGCGTAGCTCCTGCCGGTGTAGGAATTGCCGTACCAGTCGGTCCAGACGACAACGAAGGTCCCGGCGGAATTCACCGCGATCTTGGGGTCTGATTCAGCGACGTCCGCTGAATCCGCCACCGCCAGTTCTTCCGTCAGGGCTTCTCCCTGGGCATCGAATCGGCGCAAAACGACGTTGCGATCGCCCTGCCTGGCCGCAACCCATGCGACCACGAACTCGCCGGAAGGGGCCATCGCCACCGCCGCCGTCCAGTTGTCCACGTCCACCTCGGAAAGGTTGACCTTGAACTCGTCGTCCAGCGCGGTTCCGTCGGCGCCGAACCGGCGGCCGAACACCCCGCCGCCCCGCCCGTCGGCCACGTGGCTGCGCCAGACCACCACGAATTCGCCGTCGTCGTTCATGGCCACCGCCGGATGCGTCTGATGGTGTGGGCCGTAGCCGTTTACCTGGATTTGTGCAAAGGCGCCTGCCGCCAAAGCCAGGGCAATTCCAATGGATGCGCAAATTCTCCGCCTGTACATGGTCGTACTCCCGCCAGCTTCCCTGTGTAGATGGAATCTCGTCTAAACCTACACTCGCACTACTTCCCACACCCCGCCGTGGGCGTCTACGTAATAAGACGCAATGGGGCACACATTGTTACAAAAAAAGAGGCAGAAAAATGGGCTTGTGCTCCGGGAGCAAGTCTGCCTGGCGTGCAGCCTTCGTGTCGAACCGGCAAGGGCGGCCTCGGGCCGAGACCTCTTGTCTGAGCGGCTTAATCGCGGTGAGGTGGTGCGGTAGCCCGGTCGTCTTCCTTCTTCTTCTCGGCCTTCTTGAGCGACAGGTGCGCCAGCAGAAGGCCCAGTTCATAGAGGGCATAGAGAGGAATGGCCAGCGTGACTTGGGAGATCACGTCGGGCGGCGTGACGACCGCCGCGACGATGACCGTCACGAGAATGACATACTTGCGGACTTCGCGCAGGGTCTTCAGCGCGACGAGGCCCGTCCGTACCAGGATGAAGATCGCGATCGGCGTCTGGAAGGCCAGTCCGAAGACCAGCATCAGAACGGTCACGAACGAAATGTACTTCTCCAGGGTCCAGTTGGCAGCCACCCCGACGATATCGTTGAACGCCAGGAAGAACTTCAGCGTCAGGGGCGCGACCACGAACAGGAAGAACAGGGCTCCGATGATGAACAGCGCGGCGGAGAAGGGCACCGCCTGTCGCACGTACCGCCGCTCGTGCGTGTAGAGCCCGGCCGCGACAAACATCCAGAGCTGGTAGAAAACCCATGGACAGGTCAGGATCAGCCCGGAGATAAAGGCGATCTTCATGTAGGCCGTGAAGGCTTCCGGGATCCCCAGGACCCTGAGGCGCGCATCCAGCGGAAGCTCTCTGCCGTCGCCGGTGCCGTACCTCTGCTCCGTCCAGGCTTTCACGGCATCCGCAGAAATGTCTCGGATGAAGGCAACACGGTTCGGATCGATCTCCGGCGCGTTCGGATCGGTTGCCAGCTTCTCTGTAAGGTCCGTGAAGAACAGATCGAGAAAGCTGAGGATCTCGGATTGCATCCGGGGCATCTCCGTCTTCTCGAACCGCTTTTGCATCGTGCGTTTGTAGGGTCTCTCGATGAACCTCAGGATGTGCGTGCCAAAGATCAGGGCAATGACCGAGCCGATCACCAAGCCGAGGATGGCCAGGATCAGCCGCGCGCGAAGCTCTTCGAGGTGATCGCCTAAACTCATCGTGCAGCTTAGGGGATCATGGTTCTTCATGGTATCGCCCATCTCGGTCGAGAGCAGGAGGGTGCCCGGTCAGGCGGCGGTCAGCTTTTCAGATCGGAGTCGTTCAGGCCCGAAGCATCCTTGGCGTCCTTCACGACGTCATTCTTGACTTTGCGGACGTCATCGACCAGATCGTCGGAGGATTCCTTCGCTTCGTTGATACCCTTCTTGAATTCGGTGAGACTCTTTCCGACGCTGCGCGCGATTTCCGGCAGACGCCTGCCGAAGATCAGAAGTGCAACGACGAGAATGACCAGCCACTCCCACTGGCCGGGCATCCAAGCCAAGACGTATTGCGTCGAATCAACCATGGTCATCTCCTAAGTGCGTTGCTGCGTGCTCCTATGTGTGAAATAGGGCATAGCATCCTAATGTTGGTTCTTGAGTCATTTTTGCCCTCCGCAGCAGTTTCGGTACTTCGCGTACCTAGGGGAGGCGACAACGCCATGTACACCACTGTAGCCGCATGTCAGGATCGCGTCAAACAAAATATACGGGCACGGCCCGCCCGCAGTTCTGAGGTTGCCACGCCCCATCCTTGCGCTGCCCCATCTTCTCGTGTTTTCCGACCACGTTCGCAGTCGGCTCGCACAGCGTTATATGGGACGTTTCCGGACGCCGAGCCACTGTTGAGTATCGCGGCTTTGTCCGAAGTCGGTATTTATCTAAATATATTATTTACAATGACTTATGACCTGCATAGGCTTTTTTCTCTTGCTTCGGAACCCCCATTTCGGCTATAATACGGTCGTTGAGATTGATGGAAACTTGGGGGGCAGAAACGAACCATGAGCAGCTTCTATTACGAAATCTGGCTTCCATTTGTCATCAGCAAGAGACGCATCCTCGTTCTGGCCGTTGCCAGCTACCTGGCTCTGTGCTGAGGTTCGCCTCGTTTGCCTGGTCTGCACAGGTCTGAAGACCGCCCCGCAGCATCTGCCCTCATTGTGCCTCTGATCACCCCGCGCGCCGAACCCGGCGACAGCCATATCGACGATCTAACATTCCTGCACCGCTCGCACAACCTTGAGCACATCCTGCATCGCCGCAACGTCGTGAACTCGCGCGATTGACACCCCCGCCATCGCACAGAGCGCCACGGTGGCCGCCGTGCCGAACACGCGATCGGCTGGCTTCTCGCGCCCGGTGATCGCCCCGATAAATCGCTTGCGGCTCGGGCCTACCAGCACACGGTAGCCCGTCGCCACGAAACGCTCGATATGCTTGAGCAACAGCAGGTTGTGCTTTGGGGTCTTGCCGAACCCGATCCCCGGATCGATCCAGATCCGCTCGCCGGCAATGCCGAGCGATTCCGCCCGCCTGGCCTGACCGGCCAGAAAGTCCAGGACCTCCCCCACTACATCTCCGTAACGCGGATCGGCCTGCATCGTCCTGGGGGTTCCCTGCATGTGCATCAGCGCCACGGGAACCTGCGCCTCGGCCGCCAGCCGGGCCATGTCGTCGTCCGCAAGGGCTGTGATGTCGTTCACGATGCAGGCGCCGGCCGCCAGTGCCGCTGCCGCCACCTCTGTATCACAGGTGTCGATGCTGATCGGGGCTTCTGTCTGACGCCTCAGCGATTCAATCACCGGGACCACGCGACGAATCTGCTCGGCCGCCGGGACCGACGCAGCGCCGGGCCGGGTGGATTCACCGCCGATGTCGATGATGGCCGCGCCTTGGGAGACCATCTCCAGGCCGTGCGCGACCGCCCTGTCGGTATCCAGGAACTGCCCGCCGTCGCTGAAGGAATCCGGTGTGACATTGAGCACACCCATGATCAGACAGCCGCCGGAGAAATCCAATGCGCCGCCGGGCCACCGAAGCACGTCGTCACTCGTCGCCTTCACGCCGCCGCCCTTTCGCCTTGAAACCGATTCCCAGCAGCTTACGAATCAAAGCGCCGGCAGGCTCCGGCACGATGACCGTCGTGTTGTGGAACTCGCGGCGCACCGGATAGCTTTTTCGCAGGGCGTCAAAGAACCGTCCTCGGGCCTCGGGCGGTTCATTCGCGATCCGCCGGAGATTCGCGTCGTCCCGCACGATGCTGTAGACCTTCTCCACGGCGAACGCGATGGCCGCCTGGTCGTCGGTGACATCGTCAGGCAGCTCGATCGTGGCAACGTCAGGAGCCGGCAGGAAGTCGCCCGCGTCGAACTTCGGCGGCAAGCCAAAGTGCTCGCAGAGAGCCTGATAGATCATGATCAGGCCGGCAATCTTGCCGTCCAGTGAGTAGCCGGCGATGTGCGGCGAGCCCAGGTCCACCTCGTCGAGCAGCCCCACATCGATGTTCGGCTCATTCTCCCAGACGTCCAGCCCGACCGCCGTCAAACGCCGCGAGTGGATCGCCGCCGCGAGGGCCTGCGAGTCCACGACCGCGCCGCGCGAGGCATTGAGGAAGACCGCCCCTTGCCTGAGCCGGGAGAAGAACCGGCCGTCCGCCAGATGATGGGTCTTGTCGGGTCCTTCCCGCGTCAGCGGGGTGTGGATCGTGACGAAGTCGCAATCGAACACCGCCTCGAGGGGAACATACTTCGGATCGCCCGTCCGCCTCTGGAGCGGCGGATCGTTGCGTCGCACGTGCATCCCCAGCGCCTCGCACTTGGCGGCGACGCGCCCGCCGACGTTGCCGACGCCGATCACGCCGATGGACAGGCCGTCGAGCCGAATGGCGTGACGCCGGGCAATCTCGAGCAGCGCCGCGATGACGTACTCGGCCGCGGAGTTCGCGTTGGAGCCGGGCGCCGAGGCAAAGCCGATGTTGTGCGCGTGAAGGTAGTCGAGATCGACGTGATCGAAGCCGATCGTCGCAGTGCCGACGAACCTCACCGAGCTGCCTGAAAGAAGGTGTTCGTCAACGCGGGTGATGCTCCGCACAAGCAGCGCATCGGCATCCGCGACCGCCTGGGGCGTCATGTCACGCCCCCCCATGACCAGCACATCTCCGATGGACGAAAAACACTCTTGAACGAAAGGGATATTCCCATCTGCAACGATCTTCATGGAACCTCAGAGCTCGAAACCTGCAATCTCCGTGCCGCACTGCGGGCACCTGGAGTTCTCAATCACATTGGCGACGATCTGGTAGCCCGCGCGTTCGATCAGCAGACGCCCGCACTTGTAGCAGAACGTGCTCTCCGACCGCGTTCCCGGAACGTTGCCGAGGTAGACGTATCGAAGCCCGGCGTCCTTGCCGATGCGCTCGGCCCGCCGCAGGCTATCCATCGACGTGGCGTGCGCATCGACGTATTTGTACTGCGGATAGAAGCGGCTGATGTGCCACGGAACATCCGGGCCGGCCTGGTGGACCAGGAAATCGGCGAGTTGTTTCAGTTCGTCCTCGGAATCGTTCTCGCCGGGGATCAGCAGGGTCGTGACCTCGATCCAGACAGGGGTGTGACGCGCGAGGTAGGCAATCGTGTCCAGCACCGGTTGCAGCCGGGCCTTGCACAAGCGACGGTAGTAATCGTCGCTGTAGGCCTTGAGATCGACGTTGATCGCATCGAGCCAGCCGGCAGCGAAGTCGATCGCTTCGCGCGTCATGTACCCGTTGCTGACAAAGACGTTCGCCAGGCCGTTGTCCCTGGCGAGCCGCCCGCAGTCGGCGCACAGTTCCATGAACACGGTCGGCTCGGTGTAGGTGTAGGCGATGCTGCGGCAGCCGCTGCGGAGGGCCGCTGCGACGATCTGCTGGGCGGTCAGGGCCTGGCCGTCAATTTCGCCGCCTCCGAGCGTCGCCTGGCTGATCTGCCAGTTCTGGCAGAACTCGCACTGGAAGTTGCACCCCATCGTGGCGATGGAGTAGCTCCTCGATCCCGGCTGGAAATGGAACAGAGGCTTTTTCTCGATCGGGTCGGGATTGGCCGCACAGACCTTGTCGCAGTTGAGCGAATACAGCGTGCCGCCCACGTTCCGGCGTACGCAGCAGTGCCCCAGCCTGCCGTCGCCAATCACGCACTGAAATGCGCACAGATGGCAGCGAACCTGGTTGTTCTCGACAGGTTCCCACAGCACTGCTTCCTTCAGTCTGCCTTCGTTTGCCATCGCCGAATCCGGAGAAATTGCGTCTGCCACCGGCCGACCCACTATATAGAATGCCACGGCCGAAATCAACGGCCGCGCAGTAGGATGGGCTTTCGCCCATGCGGTTTCCTACGAAAACATGGAACGAAGCAACAAGGAGCAGGAATGAGCGGTTTCGACACGAAATCTCTGATCGACCTCGATGTGTGCGTACTCAATGCGCTGGACTTGTTTGCCGACCCCAAGACCACCTTTCCGCGTCCGAACCTGGCTCGGTTCAAGCGGCCCCTGGTCGTCGGCAGCGGCAACGCCATTGCCACCGGCAAGATCATCTTCGACGACAAGGACGCGGTGCTGGCCGACGAAGGCACGTTCAAGGACAAGCTCGACGCCATTGGCGACATCGACGGTGTCGCCCTGTTCTCGGCTTCCGGCGGCAAACACGCGCCCATCATCGCCAGAGAGGTCAAGCCCAAGGGCCTCTGAATCATCCCCAGTTTAAGGTAGGGCCCAATGAAAAGGTCGACTCTTTGACGATGAGAGTTGGTGAAAGAAATCACAATGCCAACTCGATCGAAAGGAGTCGACCATGAAACGCCAGGAGATTTCGGATTTTGTACGTTCGGTATGCTCTTGTCTTCGGCTCTCGCAGGCCAAAACCTTGAGCGTCTTGGTTCCGGCGGCGATGATCGTGGTGCGGGCCTCGCTGGCCCAACTGGGACGGGCATTGGCGGGGCAATCGGCGCTGGCCGCCAAGCAGGGGATCAAGCGGGTCGACCGCTTTGTAGGAAACACTCGGGTCGAGCCGAGCGAAGCGATGCGGGGCGTGGTCCAGTGGCTCGCCCAACCCCGAAAAAAGCTGCTGGTGAGCCTCGATTGGGTGGATATCCGCCACTTTCAGTGCCTGGTCCTGGCGGCTCGTCTGCGAGGCCGGGCCTTGCCTTTGCTGTGGGCGGTGTACCGTTACGAGGAGGTCTATCGCTCGCAGAACAATCTGGAATACGGGTTGCTGCGTCTGTTTCACACCATGGTGGCCGCTTCGGTCCGGGTGACGCTTCTCGCCGATCGGGGGTTCGGTCGAACGGAGATGGCCCGCGTGTGCCAGGAACTGAAGTTCCATTACATCATCCGCATCCAGCCGTCGGTGTGGGTGAGCAGTTCGCGGTTCACCGGTCGCCTGGCGGATTACCCGATCCATCGGGGCCAGAGACACCTGCTACGCCACGTCTCGTATCGCAAAGAGCGGCCCGTCGTGCAGGACGTGGCTGTGGTTTGGCTGCCGGATCAGTCGGAACCCTGGTATCTGATGACGGACGAAGAGCACCTTCGCGCCCAAGTCTTGTCCAAGGTCTTTGCGCGGCGGATGAGCATTGAAGAGTACTTTCGTGACGTGAAAAACAAACGCAATGGGTTTGCTCTGCGTTTGATCCAGATCAAGGATTCCCAGCGTTTGAGTCGGTTTCTGCTTATTCTGGCCTTGGCGTATCTGCTCCTGGTGACGGTCGGCCTGTACGCCTCCGAACGATTCCGCCCCGGCCGGTGGTGCTCCAACAACCGGACGGGCGAATGCAGTCTCTTCACCATCGGCCTGTTCATGCAAACCTGCCCTCTCCCCACCTGCCAGTATCTCTTGCGCCGCTTGAAGCACGAACTCCTCGGTCAAAACTGGGGATGACTCAGCAAGGGCCTCTCCGTGGTCCTGTTCACCTCGAACCCATCGAGCATGGCCAAGGACCACGTCGATGAAGCCTACGTGTTCCCGAGCCTGCCCGAGCCTTACACCTACAACACCTCCACGTACATGGGCATGATGATGGCCAGCATCGTGGACGATCCGCACGCCGAGGCCGCCAGGATCCGCAAGTATATCAAGGAGGTCATCGACCCGACGCTGGCGAAATGCGGGAAGAAGCCTGGCGATTTCGAGTCGTACTACCTGCTCGTGCCCGAGCAGTTCGAGCTGATCCGGATCATGTTCGCCACAAAGTTCGTCGAGCTGTTCGGCCGGCGGGTGGCCCGCGATGTTTTCACCTGGGAGCAGTCCAAGCACGCCACCACCGTGGTCGAGGCCCCCAACGAGCTGTTCATCGCCTTCGGACGCAAGAACGACTCGTTCGGCAAGGACCGCCTGGACATTCCGCTGCCCGAGAATTGCAGCTACCCGGCTATCATGGCCATCGGCTACTACGTAATCGGCAAGATCCAGGCCCAGAAGCCGGCCTGGTTCAAACAGGGGGTCGTGCCGTTCGTCGAGCGGGCCTCCGGCCTGTTCGGCCAGACGATCAAACCTCTCGTCGAATTCAAGTAGCCCGAGAGTGGCTGTCCCGCTTCCGGCGGCCCGACCACCAGCGCGCTTGAGGTCTTGTCGTGCGCTGGCTATATCGTGCGCATCGGGTCCATCTGCCTGAGGAGCGTCTCGTCGGGACCGCCGCCGAATTGCCGCCAGTAGCGCTCCTTGAACGGATTGATCTTCGGACCGACGGCGTCCTCGTTGACCATGCAGGGCAGGACCTCGTCCCACCAGTGGTCGTAGGCCGCCCGCATCTTCGCGACAACGTCGGAGTGCTGGTCGATAACGTTTTTCGTCTCGCCCGGGTCGTAGACGATGTCATAGAGTTCGGCGTTGTTAACCAGCCGGAACCGCTCGTTCCGCGCGGCGCAGTCGGCATACTTGCTCTCGGCGGCCTTGCCTCGCACCCAGCGACCTTTGTGGACGAAGACGTAGCGGTCGGGCCAGTCTGCATCCGGGTTCATAAGGAGAGGCACAAGGCTGCGCCCGTCCAATTCGATGGACGGCGGGACCTTCGCTCCGGCCAGCTCGGCCAGCGTGGGAAACAGGTCGATGTGCGCCGTCAGCTTGTTCACGTCCACTCCCCTGCCGAGCGTGCCCGGCCAGCGGAAGAACGCCGGGACCCGCGTGCCGCCCTGATAGGGGCTGCCCTTCATGGATCGCATTCCAGCGTTGTACAGCCTGCCCCGCGCGTGGCCGTTGTCGGTCATGAAGATTAACAGCGTCCGCTCGCTCAGTTGCCATTCGTCGAGCTTGGCGACAAGGCGGCCGACATTGTCGTCGATATTGGTGATCATTCCGTAATACGCCGCATCGGCCTCCCCCAGACCCGCATCGAGATAGGGCCTCTGGTGCTGCTCCGGGCATACGTAGGGGCTGTGCGGAGCGTTCGGCACAATGTAGGCGAAGAAAGGCTCGGCCTCCTGCGACTGCTGCTGAATCCAGTCGAGCGCCCGCTCGAAAAAGACGTCGGTGCAGAAACCCCTGGTCCTGACGAACGTGCCGTTGTGCAGGATCACCGGGTCGAAGTACGTGTTGCCTGGCGCGTCGCCGCAACTGCCGGGGTAGGTCTGGCCGATCCCGCCGGCCCCGTGGATGAAGACCTCGTCAAAGCCGCGTCTGCCGGGCTGGTACGCCTCCTCATCGCCGAGGTGCCACTTGCCGAAGATGCCGGTGGCGTAGCCCGCATCCTTGAGCACCTGGGCGATCGTGGTCGCCTCGAGACTGAGCCGCTCGCGCTCGTAGATCGTGTGCGTGACGCCGGAGCGGAACTCGTGCCGCCCGGTCATCAGTGAGGCCCGCGTCGGAGCGCACGTCGGACTGACCTGGAAGTCAGTGAATCGAACGCTCCGGGCGTGCAGCCTGTCCAGATTGGGCGTGCGGATGATCGGGTTTCCATGACAGGCCAGCTCACCGTAGCCCTGGTCATCGGTCATGACCAGGACGACGTTCGGCCTGCTTGCGGCCGGCCCCATCGTTCGGGCCCGGGTGAATCGGGGCAACAAGACCGCCAGGCCGGCGGCCTTGACAAAATCGCGTCGGGTCATCGCCTTCATGCCTTCTGCCTTTCTGCTCTTCGGATGCGAGCTTGTTCACCTTACCCGACCGGGCCAATTCGGTCCAGCACGACGCCGATCGTATTGACGAAGCACCGCAGGCGACGGTATGATTCGCGCGATATGGCAGTCTGGTCATACCTGAGTGTTCGTAAACGCGTGCAGGAGATCGTGGCAATCGCCCGCCCGGGCGACACCGTCAGCCGGGTGTTCGACGTCTCGATCGTCGTGCTGATCCTGCTGAACGTCGCGGCGATGATCTTCGAATCCGTCGCTTCGGTCTGCGAGGCAATGGACGGCGCTTTCACGGCATTCGAATACGTCTCGGTGATCGTCTTCTCGCTGGAGTATCTGCTCCGAGTCTGGTCGTGCGTCGAGGACTCGCGGTACGCCCATCCGGTGTTCGGGCGACTTCGTTTCGCACGCAGTCCGCTGGCCCTGATCGATCTGCTGGCGGTGCTGCCCTTCTACCTTCCCTTCGTCAACGTCGATTTGCGGATGCTGAGAATCCTGCGCATCATGCGGATCGCGCGGCTGGCCAAGCTCGGACGCTACTCGGATTCGCTACAGACCCTCGGCCGCGTCGTCGCGACCAAGAAGGAGCAGCTCATCAGCACCGTGTTCATCCTGCTGATCCTGCTGGTCATTTCTTCGTGCCTGATGTACTACGCGGAGAACGAGGCGCAGCCGGACCGCTTCTCGAGCATCCCCATGGCCATGTGGTGGGCCGTCACCACGCTGACCACCGTCGGCTACGGAGACGTTCTTCCCGTGACCCTCATCGGCCGGCTTATGGGCGCGCTCATTGCCATCCTCGGGATCGGCATGTTCGCGCTTCCCACCGGCATCCTCGGGGCCGGCTTCGTCGAAGAGATGGAACGCCGCAAACAGCCGCGATGCTGCCCTCACTGCGGCAAGGAACTGCCGAAATAGGCTGGACCAGGGCAGTCCTCGCCCTCGATTTGGCTGGACCAGGGCAGTCCTCGCCCTCGATTTGGCTGGAATTGGGGCAGACGAGACGATACCATCCTTGGAGCGGGCCGACGGCGGTCGGCACGGATGAATCGTTCACACACTTGCGATGGCCACAGAACCAAGGACGTTGAATGCGACAGATCGGTCGGCTGGAAAGCGAGACGCAGGCAAGGCAGTTCGGGGACTTCCTCTACAGCCGACAGATCGAGAATCAGGCCGACCCGGCCTCGGACGGCGGCTGGGACATCTGGGTCCTCGATGAGTCCCGCATCGAAGAAGCGGCGGCGTTGTTCGAGCGGTTCGCCGAGCAGCCCGATGACTCGATGTTTGTCCTGGGCGCCGGACAAGGCGCCCGGCAGCGACATCGCGACAAGCAGGAGGACGTTCCGAAGCGGGCGCGCATCCTGGACGGCCGGACCGCATTCTACAAACCTCCGATCGGCTATGGAATGCTCACCGTCACGCTGCTGGTTGCCAGCGTGGCCGTGACGTTGGCCACCAACCTCGGCCGCAACGACCGTATCGCTGCGTACCTTTCGATCACACACTACTCTGTTGACGGCGACTACGCCAAATGGGATTCCGGCCTGCCCGAGGTTCGCCGCGGTCAGATCTGGCGGTTGTTCACCCCCATATTCGTCCACTTCGACCTGCTGCACATTTTCTTCAACATGCTCTGGCTCTGGGACCTCGGCAGCATGGTCGAGACCCGCAAGGGAACGTGGCGGCTGCTGGCGCTCGTGCTGGTCATTTCCGCGCTGTCCAACGTCGGGCAGTACCTCTACAGCGGACCGACGTTCGGCGGCATGTCCGGCGTGGTCTACGGACTGCTCGGCTACATCTGGATGCAGGGCAAGTTCGATCCCGCCTCCAATCTTGAACTGCACCCCCAGACCGTCACGCTGATGATCGTCTGGTTCTTCCTGTGCCTGACGGGACTGCTCGGCAACATCGCCAACGTGGTCCACGCGGTCGGCGCGGTCGTGGGAATTGCCTGGGGCTTCCTGGAAGCCCGGTGGGCCGTTCGGCGGTGCCATCATCGATGAAAGGACTATCGCATGAGGAACAGAATTCTCGTCGGTTTGTATTTTGCGTTTCTGGTCTGCGGCCTGTGCCACGCCGACAGCGGGCAAACGTTCGACCTGGGCAACGCTCCCGCCCCGCTGTTCAGTGATCCGATCTGGGATGGGGCCGCCGATCCTGCCCCCGTCTGGAACCAGCAGGCGGGCGAATGGTGGGTCTACTACACCCAGCGACGCGCGACCCTCCAGCCGAACGAGGGCGTCGAGTTCTGCCACGGCTCGGCCATCGGCATCGCCGCGTCGAAGGATGGGCGGCAGTGGCGCTACCTGGGCACGTGCCAGGGCGACCAGGGCCTTGGCGATCCCATCGCCAACAACTGTAGCTGGTGGGCGCCGGGCATCCTCTTCCACGAGGGCCTGTACCACATGTACGTCTCCTGGGTGGACGGCGTTTACAAGGATTGGATCGGCAAGCGGTTCATCAAGCACTTCACCAGCGCCGACGGCAGGACCTGGACGTATCAGTCCACGCTCGACCTGTCGTCAGACCGGTGCATCGACGCCTGCGTCTATCGGGCAGGCGGCAAGTGGTGCATGCTCTACAAGGACGAGGTCCACGGGTCGCGCTCCTACCTCGCACAGAGCAACGACCTCTATCGCTGGGCGGTCGTGGGACCGACAGTCACCGACGTCAGCCACGAAGCGCCGTTCGTCTGGCAGTGGCAGAATGCCTACTGGCTGGTCGTGGACGCAGGGCAGCGCGGCATACGGGCCTATCGCTCGCAGGACGGCCTGGCCGACTGGCAGTTCAACAATGGGCTGCTCTTCGAGCCGGGCAAGCGCGTCAAGGACGATGCCAAGGGAGGCCATCCCGGCGTGATCCTGCTCGACGACCGGCCCATCATCCTCTACCACGTGCATTACCCGCCGGCCCATCCGCTCTATCGCACCAACCGCACCGTCCTCCAGGCGGCCGAACTCGAATACCACGACGACAAGATCACCTGCAACCGCGACAAATACGCCAGGTTTTAAGCGCAGGGAATGCCAACCGACTACGGTCGGACGGCGGTGCCATCGGGCCGGCGGACGGGCTCCCAGTAACCGGGATGCTCGGGCAAGGGAAACTTGGCGGCCAGGGTCTCATCGATGTCGACGCCCCATCCCGGCGCTTCGTTGATGTACATGTAGCCCTTCTCGATCGTGGGAGCACCCGGAAAGACCTCGCGCGTCTTCTCGTTGAAGCTGACCGCCTCCTGAATCCCGAAGTTCCAGATCGCCAGGTCCAGGTGCGCGTTGGCGGCGTGCCCGACCGGCGAGACGTCGCCCGGCCCGTGCCAGGCGCTGCGGACGTTGAACCACTCGCCCAGCGCCGCGATCTTGCGGGCCACGCTGAAACCACCGATCTGCGAGATGTGGACGCGGATGAAGTCGATCAGCCGCTCGCTCATCAGGCCGACCCATTCGTGCGGGTTGTTGTACAGCTCGCCCATCGCGATCGGGACGCAGGTCTGCTGGCGGAGCAGTTTGAAATAGCCGATGTCCTCCGGCGAGAACGGGTCCTCGATGAAGAACGGCCGATATTGTTCCAGCCGCTTGACCAGGTTGATCGCCTCGATCGGAGGAATGCGCTCGTGGATGTCGTGCAGCAACTCGACGTCGTCGCCGCACGTCTTGCGGATGTGCTCGAACATCTCGAGCGTGCCCTTGACGTAGGGCCGCACCTCCATATTGGAATCGACCGGCGCGCCGAAGCCGGCCTCCTTGAAATCGGCCTGCTTCGACAGGTGGGGCGAGCCGTAGCCGCCGCGCTGGATGCGGATGTGCCGGAATCCCCGCTCCATAGCCCGGCGGACGCTCTCCTCGACCTGGGCGAGCGTGCCCCCGCCGCAGTGCGTGTAGCAATCGACCGCGAACCGGCACTTGCCGCCCAGCAACTGGTACACGGGCATGTTCGCCCGCTTGCCCTTGATGTCCCACAGGGCCTGATCGAGCCCGCTCAGCGCGTTGTTGAGCACCGGGCCATTCCGCCAGTACGAGCTGGTGTAGGCGTTCTGCCACATATCCTCGATGTTCTCGGCGTCGCGCCCCTTCGCAAACGGCCGGAGGTACTCATTGACCGCCGTCACAACCGTCAGAGGTCGCTGGTTGAACGTCGCGCAGCCGAGTCCATACAGGCCCGGCTCGCTCGTCTCGACCTTCACCACGCACAGCCGGATTCCCTGCGGAGCGGTGAGGATCGCCCGGACGTCGGTGATTTTCAGCGGGGGCAATCCCTTTGTCGCCTTGGCGTACTCGGCCGCCGAGGCATCCTGCCGCCGGCCTGCCAGTCCGAGCAACCCGGCCGCGCCGAATCCAAGGGCCCCCAGCATCTCGCGTCGGTCCATCCGTATCTCCTTGTCCTGATTCGCCTGCCCGCGGAGCGGCGTACTACCAACGGATCGGGTGGCCGGTCTCCCCCTGCCCGCGATCGACCTCGTCGATCTTCTGCGGCCCGTATACCGTGACACGCATCCGCTCGCCCACCTTCTTGTAGTGCAATAGCGCGCTGTCCTTGTCCTTGAAATCCTTGTCGATGAACAGCAGCGTCGTCAAACCGACCAGGATGACATCCCCATCGGCCAGGGGCGTCTCGCCGGAGATCCGCTGGTTGTTGATATAGACCCCGTTGCGGCTCTTCATGTCATAGGCGTAGTACCGGCCCGTCTTCTCGTCGAACCGGATTTGCAGGTGCTTGCGGGACACCATGTTGTCCAGGATCTGAATCAGCAGCGCCTCGTCCCGACCGATGACGCTGGTCCGATGCCCGAGTGGATAGTAGTCCCCTTCCCGCTTGCCCGATGTGACGATGAGTGATGCCATAGCTGCGACCCCGACCTTCAGCCCGTAGAATCGACCTGTCCCAATACCAAAATCGTAGAGACCCGATCCGGCCCTGTCAACCCTCGACCGGGCGCAACCGGCCGCAAGCCGGGATTGACGCCTCCAGACCGATCCGGTAGAGTTACGCACGCATTTGCCGGCTGGGGCATTCCTGGTGGTTTCTGGAGAATCGATGGAAGAGTTGAGAAGTAAACGCGGGTTCGTCTGCGACATGGACGGGGTGATCTACCACGGTTCCCGTCTGCTGGAAGGCTCGAAGGCATTCGTGGACTGGCTCAAGGCCGAGGGCAAGCGATTCCTGTTCCTGACCAACAGCTCGGCCCGCTCGCCCCGAGAACTGCACCAGAAGCTGCTGCACATGGGCATCGAGGTAGGTGAGGACCATTTCATCACCTCCGGGATGGCGACCGCGCATTTCATCGCCTCGCAATGCCCCGGCGGACGGGTCTTCGCCATCGGCGACTCCGGGCTCTACCAGGCGTTATACGAGGCCGGGCTCTCGGTCGATGAGAACAGCCCGGACTATGTCGTGGTAGGCGAAACACGAAGCTACAGCTACGAGAAGATCGAGACCGCCATCCAACTGGTCCTGGGCGGCGCCCGACTGGTGGGGACCAATCCCGACGTCACGGGGCCGACAGAAAAAGGGATCGCGCCGGCGTGCCGGGCCCTCATCGCGCCGATCGAGATGGCCACCGGACGGCAGGCGTATTTCATCGGCAAACCCAACCCGCTCATCATGCGCCACGCCCAGACTCTGCTCCAGTGCCACCGCGACGAAACCGTCATCATCGGCGACCGGATGGACACGGATATCGTCGCCGGTATCGAGTCGGGCATCGACACCGTCCTGGTCCTCAGCGGGATCACCAGGGAGTCCGACCTCGACCGCTACGCCTATCGGCCGCACCACATCCTCCAGGACGTCAGCGAATTGACAACGTAGGCTGGGCATCGCCCACCACTGCCCCGGCCATACCTGACGTCTGCCCATCATTCCACCGGTGCACTTCGCCTTTGCAGGTAGATCTGTACGGGGATGCTGCAATCGACTTTGTCATTCCGACCGGAGCGCAGCGGAGTGGAGGAATCTGGCTGCGAAGGGGACACGGCCTTATCCTCGGCCTGATTTCTCTGTGCGGGCTCCGCCCCATTCGACTTCGCTCCGAGCCTGCCCTGAACGCAGTTGAAGGGGCAAGCTCTTAGTCGAAATGACATCCGGCACGCTCTGCGAGATGACAAAACCCCCTGCATGGCCTCGGCAGGAACCTGCCTGCAAACACGCAGTGCACCCTCATTCCACCATTCCATGATTCCATCATTCCAACGTCGGCGGGTTCCCTGTACAATTCGTCGTCATGGACATCTACAATCTCGTCAGCTTCTCGGGGGTCTTCGTCCTGATGGCCGTCGCCTGGGTCCTCTCGGCCGAGCGGCGAAAGATGAACTGGCGGCTGATCGCCTGGGGTGTAGTGCTGCAATTGGCCGTCGCGGCCTTCATCTTCATGGTGCCGGCCGGAGCGAAGGTCTTCCTGGTCGCCAACGACGTGGTCGTCCGCGTGATCGATTCGGCCGGCGCCGGCGCACGCTTCGTCTTCGGCCGCCTCGCCCTCGGGCCCGGCCAGACCGGAGACGATGGCGAAACATCACTCGGTTTCATCCTGGCCTTCCAGGGCTTCCCGACGATCATCTTCTTCTCGGCCCTGATCGCGATCCTGTACCATCTGCGGGTCATGCCCCTGCTGATCAAGGCCTTCGCCTGGGTCTTCACGCAACTGATGCGCATCTCCGGGGCCGAATCGCTGGTGGCCGCCAGCAACATCTTCGTGGGCGTCGAGTCCATGCTGACCGTCAAGCCCCATCTGGCCCAGATGACGCGGTCCGAGACCTGCACAATCCTGACCGCGGGAATGGCCACCGTATCATCCAACGTACTGGCGTTGTACGTCTTCAGCCTGCGGGAGCAGTTCCCGATGATCGCCGGACACCTGGTCTCGGCGTCCCTGCTCTCGGCACCGGCGGCCCTGGTCATGTCGAAGATCCTCCTGCCGGAAAGCGAGCAGCCCCAGACGCTCGGCGTTCATGTCGAACCGTACTACGAAAAGGACAGCGGGCTCTTCGAGGCGATCATCAACGGCGCCAACGCCGGAGTGCGTATGATCGTCGGCATCACCGCCCTGCTGATCGCCGTCCTCGGTTTGGTGGCGCTGGTGGACCTGCTCCTTGGCGGGCTTGGAGCATGGATCAATCCCGTATTCGGCTGGCAGGGACAGTGGTCGCTCAAAGCCCTGTTCGGATACCTGTTCCATCCCGTGACGCTGATCCTGGGCGTGCCTGCGGCAGATGTTCATGAGATCTCGCGGATCGTTGGAGAACGCCTGATCGTCACCGAAGTAGCCGCCTACAACGATCTGGCGGCCGCGATGAAGAACGGCCTCGTGCAGCATCCTCGCTCGGCGGTCATCGCCACGTACGCCTTGTGCGGATTCGCCCACATCGCGTCGATGGCGATCTTCGTCGGCAGCCTCTGCGCCCTGGCGCCGCAGCGGACGCGGAACATCGGACCGATCGCGGTCCGAGCCTTGATCGCCGCGACGCTGGCGTGCCTGATGACCGCCTGTGTCGCCGGCACGTTCTTCACGGAAGGGTCGATTCTGTTGGGAGGATCGTAATGCTCGTACGGTCGCTGAGCGAGTGCGCCGAGTTCGTCGCCGGAGACGGTTCGCTCCTGCGCGAGATGCTGCATCCGGACAAGATGGACGCGGAGATTCGATACAGCCTGGCACATGCGACAGTGGCGCCCGGAGAGGCGACGAGGCCGCACCGCCTCGCCGGCTCGGAGGTCTATTACGTCATCGCCGGTTGCGGCCGGATGTTCATCGACGATGAATCGCAGGTCGTCGGCGCCGGCTGCGCCGTCTACATCCCGCCGGGTGCCACCCAGTACATCGAAAACGCCGGCACCGAAGACCTCGTCTTCCTCTGCATCGTCGACCCCGCCTGGCAGGAGCAGGACGAAGAAATCGTCGCTGACTGAGAAATGTGGCCCGAATTCCGGTTTTTTCTTGACGCCGAACCCGACGGCGCGTAAGATACGCAAATAACTCAATAGTCCATCAGTTACCATCAACGCCAGGGACGCACTCATGGCCATCGAAACACCAGTTCCGAGCAATCGAGACCACCGTCCCGGGTGGCTCCGGGCCCGGGATCGCCGCTCCACTGGCCCCCAACCGTGCAAAACAAACCCAATTATCGGCCTATTCTGGCCAAAAGCAGCGATTCGACCGGGGAAACAAACCCAATCGAACCCAATCCGCGAGGGCGCCGGCTGGCCACCGTGCCAGCCCGAGTGTCGAGGCACGAGTCGCAGGTCACGGCCCCAGCGCAACGAATCGTGCAAAACAAAGCCAATTTCCCGCGTCCTTGGCCCAAGAACGCGGTTTGCGGCCCGAAAACAAAGCCGATCTCAGCCGAGGCCAGACCGACTATGGACCCCGCCAGTCCCGACAGCACGTGTGGGCAGGCGCTTCTGATGTTGCAGGCGATTCTCGGCTATCTGCTGCTGGGGGCGCTGGTGACGCGGTTCCCGGTGTTGTTCGCGGCCGGCGGTCCGGCGGGGAAGCTCACCGACGAGAACGGGCTCATGGAGCGCATGTGCGGATGGGTGAAGAAGTTGCTCAGGCGAAAGGAAGTGGAATGAAGCACCTGGCAACGATCAGTGTGTCACCCCGAGCCTGCCGAGGGGTCTACCCGAGGACAAGAGGCGCGCATGGCCTCTGGCCAGATGCTTCGACTTCGCTGCGCTCCGCTCAGCATGACAAGAGGAGCGAGGCGGCTCTCGGACGGATGAAGAGGAAGTTCCTCGTGCCGCGATGCTTGCTGCGTTGCGGGCGCGGTCACGCGGTATGAGCGGCCGATGGTGGACCATATGATGACGACCGAGACGATGGTCACGTTTGTTGTGTACTTTGCCGTACTGCTGGCGATTGGCTTCTACTTCTACCGGCGCAACGAGAGCATCGAGGAGTACCTGCTGGGCGGGCGCGGGATGGGCGCGTGGGTCACGGCGTTGTCGGCCCAGGCCAGCGACATGAGCGGCTGGCTGCTGATGGGCCTGCCGGGAGCGATCTACATCGGCGGTCTGACAAACGCCTGGATCGCGGTCGGCCTGTTTGTCGGCACGGCCCTCAACTGGCTGCTGGTCTCCCGGCGGCTGCGGCTCTACACCCAGAAGACCAACTCCATCACGCTGCCCTGCTTCTTCGAGGCGCGGTTCGGCGACCCCACGGGCCTGTTGCGCGTCGTCTCGGCGATCGTCATCCTGATCTTCTTCACGATCTATGCCTCCAGCGGGCTGGTCGCGGCGGGCAAGCTCTTCGAGTCCACCTTCGGGGTCTCCTACCCGGTCGCCGTCATCATCGGCGGCGCTATCATCATCGCGTACACGTTCATGGGAGGATTCCTTGCCGTTTGCTGGACGGACCTGTTCCAGGGCTCGCTGATGATTGTCGCGCTGGTGGTCGTCCCGACGCTGGCTTACGCGCGGGCCGGAGGCGCCGCCGGCATCCAGGACGGCATGGCGATCCGGGACATCGCACGGAGCCTCCGCCCGCCCGGCGGACCGGCGGCCTTTCTCGCTGTCGTCTCGGCTATGGCCTGGGGACTCGGCTATTTCGGCCAGCCGCACATCCTCGTGCGGTTCATGAGCGCCAAGTCCCTCGCCGGGCTTTCTCGGTCGATGGCGATCGCGATCGTGTGGGTGTTCCTCTCGCTGGCCGGGGCAGTCGCGATCGGCCTGATCGGCATCGGGTTGTTCCGGACGGTGCCGGGCGGCGACCCCGAGAAGGTGTTCATCTACATGATCGCCGAGGTCACCCGTCCGTGGCTGGGCGGCATCATGCTGGCCGCCATCCTCTCGGCGATCATGTCCACGATCGATTCGCAACTGCTCGTCTCGTCGTCGGCATTGACCGAGGACTTCTACCGCCGGGCGATCCGCCGCGACGCTACCCCTCGCGAGGTCGTGCTCGTAGGACGCATGTGCGTTCTGGCTATTTCGCTCATCGCTCTGATCCTGGCCCTGGGCGTGAGAACGGAGACCATCCTGGAGATCGTCGCTTACGCCTGGGGCGGGTTCGGCGCCGCCTTCGGGCCGTTGGTGCTGTTCGCGTTGTTCTCGAAACAGACAAGTTGGCCGGCGGCGCTGGCGGGCATGATCAGCGGCACCGTCACACTGGTCCTCTGGAAGCAGGTGGGCCTGAGCGAACGGATGTATGAAATCGTTCCGGGGTTTGTCGCCAATTGCGCGGCCATCGCCCTGGTGAACCGGCTCATCCGACAGAGCGACAAAGTCGTACTGCAGCAATTCGATGAGGTCGTTGCGCGGGTGCGAGAAAGAACACTATGAGTCAAATCGCAGTCGACATCGTGCTCCTGCCCGAAGCGAGGATCGCCAGACTGGCGGTCGAGACCAACCGCAAACTGACCGGCAGCAGTTGTCGCGAGATCGTTCTGGACGAGACCACGTGCCTGCCGCACATCTCGCTGGCGATGGGCTGCATCGAATCCGAGCAGGTCGATGCGATCGGGAGGATGCTGGGTACGATCGTGAAGGACTGCCCCGTCGGCCAACTCACGATCACAGGGGTCGTGACCGTGCTGAATGCACGGAATG
The DNA here is from genome assembly GCA_040772485.1 of Sedimentisphaerales bacterium. Lineage (GTDB taxonomy): Bacteria > Planctomycetota > Phycisphaerae > Sedimentisphaerales > Anaerobacaceae > Anaerobaca. The sequence goes on from JAXGYC010000007.1 coordinate 752,418, forward strand.
AGCCGAACTCGCTCTTTGCCGTGGCCAAGACCGAGGCCCTTCAGACGCTGCACGAGCGGATGATGGAAACGACAGAGCCCCATGTGAGCCACGACGTGACGGCCGAGATGATCTGCGGCGATGAAGAAGTGGCGCCGAGCACACTGGCGTGGATTCGGGACTATCGCCGCAAGGCCGCCTTCGCCGCGTTCTTCCCGCACATCACGATCGGGTATGGCGTGGTGACCGAGCCGATGACGTTCCCCATGGATTTCGTCGCGCCCCGGTTGGCCGTCTGCCACCTCGGCAATCACTGCACGTGCCGCAAGGTGCTCGCTTCGGCGTCAACGCTCGATCAGTGAGCGATCACGCTGGAGACCCGGAAGACCGGCAGCAGAAGCGCAATGGCGATCGTTCCGATGACCACGCCGAGAATGGTGATCATCAACGGCTCGATCACCGTCATCACGCTCTGGATGGAAGCCTGGAGCCTCTTCTCGTAGAAGATGGAGACCTTGTCGCACACCTCGCCCAGCCGACCGGCCTTCTCGCCGGCCCGCAGCATCTGAATGATCCCGGGCGCAATCAGCTTGGCGCGTTCGGAGATCAGAATGGCCTCCGAGAGCTGGTATCCATCCTGGACCCTTTCGTCCACTTCTTCCCAGAGCTGCTGGAAGTAGTAGTTGTCCACACAGCCCTGGATCACGCGGATCGCGTCCAGGAGCCGAACCCCGGTGTTGACCATCGTGGCCATGATCCGCATGCTCCGCGTGACGACCATGTCCACGAACATGGTGCCGATGATCGGGGTCCGGATCTTCACCCCGTCGAGGACGCGCCGTCCGGAGACGGTGTGCGACCACCAGTACAAACCCACCCCCAGCAGGATGAGGCTCGTCACCAGGGCCGCCATCATTGCCCCGTTGCCCACAATATGACTGATGTGAACGAGAACCAGGGTGAGCTTGGGCAACGCCGCCTCACGGGCTTCGTAAATCCGCATGAAGCGAGGCAGCACGAAGAACATCAACGTACCGGTGGCGGCGATCGCCATCAACACCATGATCAGCGGATACGTCAGAGCGCCGAGGACGCGCTTGCGCGTGTCGGCCTCGAAATTGAGGTATCCCGTCAGGACGGACAGCATCTCGACCATTCGTCCGGAGGCCTCCGAGGCCTTCACCATGCTGATGAACATCTTGTTGAACGTGTTCGGATAGAAGGTCAAGGCCCGGGAGAACATCTCGCCGCCTTTGACGCGTTCGGAGAGATCCAGGATGATGGCCTTGAATCGCGGGTCTGCGGCCTGTTCCCCGATGGCATCCAGGGCGTCGCTGAGGATGACGCCGCTGTCCAGCATGACCGCCAACTGCGTGGTGAAGAGAATCAGGTCGCTGGTCTTGACGCGCACCTTCCCCATCGGCGCCGGGTCCGCGGGACCGCGAGCAGCACCGGCGGCGCCCGGCTTCGATTCCGTGGCCGACGCCAACGTCGCGCTGCCGTCCTCGGCACCGGTCTTTCGCATGTCTGTCATCAAAGTTGCCATAGGTCTACTTGTTCACCCGATCGACGTCACGATTCGCCGCCGGCGGAGGCGTCCACGGCCGTGATGCGCAGAATCTCCTCGATCGACACGATCCCTGCCTTGACCTTCTCGATGCCGTCGAAGTGCAGCGGGGTCATGCCTTTGGCCAGGGCGATCGCCCGGAGCTTCTTGGCGCTGACGCGTTCGTTGATCATCTCCATCATCTCGTCGTCCGGGACGAGCAACTCGTGAATGGCGATTCGCCCGACATACCCGGTGTTGCGACACTTCCTGCACCCCACGCCCCGATAGAACTTGCAGGTCTCGCCGCCCTGGGCCTGGACGGACCTCTTCAGACTGGGCGACGGATCGTATTCCGTCTTGCAGTTCGAGCAGATCTTGCGGACCAGCCGCTGCGCCAGCACGCCCTTGAGGGAGGCGCTCACCAGGTACGGAGCCACCCCGAGATCGAGCAGGCGGGTCACCGCGCCCGGCGCATCGTTCGTGTGCAACGTGGACAACACCAGGTGCCCGGTCAATGCGGCCTGGACGGCGATGTTGGCCGTGGCCTGATCGCGAATCTCGCCGACCATGATGATGTCGGGGTCTTGTCGCAACAGGCTGCGCAGGGCGGTGGAGAATTCGAAACCCACCGCGGTGTTGACCTGGAACTGATTGATGCCGGAGATGTTGCACTCCACGGGGTCTTCCACGGTGCAGATGTTCACCTCTTCGCTGTTCAATTCGGACAGCGCCGCGTACAGCGTGGTGTTCTTGCCCGACCCGGTCGGACCGGTAACGAGAACGATGCCGTTGGGCACCTGAATGATCTGGCGAAAACGCAGCAGGTTGTCGTACGTGAAACCGAGCGACTCCAGGTTGTAGAGGATCTTCTGCGGATCGATAATCCGAATGACGACCTTCTCTCCAAAATTGCCCGGCATGACGGAGACGCGCAAATCGATCGGGCGGCCTTCCACCAGGACGTGAATGCCTCCGTCCTGCGGAAGACGTCGCTGCGCGATGTCCAGCTCGGCCATGATCTTGATTCGGGAGACGACGGCGGCGTGCATCTGGTGCGGCGGACGCATCTTCTCGTAGAGCTTGCCGTCGACGCGATACCGGACGCGCAGCCGCTTTTCGTCGCACTCGATGTGGATGTCGCTGGCGTTCTCACGGACGGCGTTGTACAGCAGGTAGTTGACCAGCTTGACCACCGGCGACTGGCCGGCCACCTCCTCGAGATTGCTGATGTCCTGCGTGATGCTCTCGATGAGGGTGAATTCCTCCAGCCCCTCCTCGTCGATGATGTCGTCAATCACGAAGACATTCGCCGCCGGCAGATACGACTGTAGCGTGGCCCGAATGTCCTTGGCGGTCGAGCAGACCACCCGAACGCGGCACCCGCTGATCCGCTCGATTTCGTCGATCAGAAAGACGTTCGTCGGCTCGTTGACCGCCACGGTCAGGACATCATGAACCTTGAACAGAGGCAGGACGATGTGCGCTTCGAGGAACTCCCGCGGCAGCAGTTCCACGGTCTTAGGGTCGCACAGCTTCGGGCTGACCTGCGCATAGGGGACCCCGTAGGCTTCCGCCAGGGCCGCCGCGATCTGGTTCTCCGTGCAATGGCCCATCTCGACGAGCAACTCGCCGAGAAGCTTGCGATGGCCCTTCTCCTGCTGTTCGGCCAGGGCCCTGTCGATCTGCTCCTGACTGACCACGCCCCGCGCCAGCAGAAGCTGGCCGAGCTGCATCTTGTTCTCAAGCAGAATCTGACTCATACCCCGCCTCTCCACATCGTGTCCGGCACGCTCAGGCAAAGCTCCGGACCGCTTCGGCCAGTTCCGCGTGACGATCGAATTCGGTCTGAAGGCCGGTAATCTCGAGAATCTTCTCGAGGGTTTCGTCCAGCCCGGCCAGCTTGAGTTGCGTGCGGTTCTGACGGCAATACTGCCGCACCCACAGCAGCAGTTCCAGCCCCTGGCTGTCCACCCCGTTAACGTTGCTCATATCGACCACGATCCGCGTGCGTCCCGCGGCCGTCGTCTCCGTCACCGTGTCCTTCAGTGATGCCGCGATGTCCCCATCGAGTTCGCCCTGCAACTCGATGACCGTGACATCGTTGTAGTTCTGCCTGTTGATCTTCATCGCAACAACGTCCCTATCGCCGTAGTCCCATACTCGAAGACATGTCCCCCGTCGTACGTCGAGGGGCCGTTCCCCTGGATCAGATCCCACAGATGGTAGATGTCACTCTCGAGAAAGATGGTCCCGATCTTCTCGTCGAACTGCGTCCCCAGACCCTTACGGATTTCCTCCAACGCGCAATCCACGGTCATGGCGTCGCGGTAGACCCGCTTGGACGTCATCGCGTCGAAGCTGTCAGCCAGGCCGAGAATCTTGGCCATGAGCGAGATTTGGTCACCGACGAGGCCGGCGGGATAGCCATTTCCGTCCACACGTTCATGGTGCTGAAGCACGCCGGGAACGATGTCGCGCATTTGTTTGATGCCGCGGAGAATCCCGGCCCCTACCGACGGATGACGCTGGATGATCTGGCGCTCCTCGGGCGTGAGCCTGCCGTTCTTGCGGAGCACGTTCTCGTCCACGCCGATCTTGCCGATGTCGTGCAGGAGGCCCGCCAGGTAGATTCGATGGATCTGCTCGTCGTCGAGCGGCTCCCGTTCCGCGACGCGTTCCGCCAGCCATCTCGAAATGATGGCCACCCGCTCGGAGTGTCCACGGGTGTATTGGTCCTTGGCGTCGATGCTGTCCGTCAGGGCCTTCAAGGAACCAAGGAAGAGTTCCTTGAGATCGTTGAAGAGACGTCCGTTTTCGATGAACACGGCGCAGCCGCTCGCCACGGAGCCGAAGAGCTTCATGTCCGTGCTGTCGAAATCGGGCTTGTCGATGCGGTTGACCGCGACCATGTATCCGATGATCGTCACAGCGTTCTCGTCGCGCGCCGCCCGTCGCGAATGCTGCGGCTCCTTGGCGCACAGCGGCACGGCGATGACGTTGCGAATGCTCGCCGGCCACTCATACCGGAACGGCGTATCGACATCGCTGTCCAGGAGCGCTTCCTGCCCGCGGCGGATCTCTTCCGTCAGACGACTGTGCAGCAAGGCCGTCATGCGCGCGTCCAGATCGATCAGACCCGACCCGGCCGCCACCATGAATCGTTTTTCCCCCTCCACGATCCGCTCCAGCACGACGGCAATCCCTTCAACGAGAACGATGTCCGTCAGGCTGTCACAGGCCAACTGGAGGAACGTACTGTCGGATTCGGTTAGCTTCATGTGCGTGCTGATCTTGTGCAGCAGCACCAGCTCCTCATACACCTGGGCCAGCTCCGTGCCCATCTTCTCCATCTGTTCGTCGCTGCGCGCGGACATCTGCAGATTCTGCGCCGCCAGCCGCAGCATCTCACCGAGGCACGCTGCCGATAGGGACGAATCCCCGGTTCCGCCCTCTTGCGCCGGGTCAGACGGCCGCTCGACGCGAGCCTCCGGGCCTTGATCGGCCACGATCACGCCGGCCAGCCGGTGTTCAGCGGTTGCCACACGAGGCAAACACAACGGGACCGCCAGCAGCGTGCCCGCGTCGCAGAACTGCCACACGCGGCCCTCGCAGCTCTCGGCCGTGTGCCTGCCCAAGGCTTGCGAGACGGCGCGGGCCGCCTCTACAATCGCCTCCGTGTCGCTGTCGAACTGCCCGGCGTTGTGCAGAACCACAATGCCGCCGCTGGGGTCTACCACGGCGAGATTCACGCCAAACCGCCCGATACGCTCCCCGAATCGCTCCAGATCGCGTCGTTGCTGGCAGGTCAGTCCTGGTGTCGTCGTATTCGGCATGGCCCTCTCAAGATCCTTCAGAACAGGCAGTGCTCCGGCAATCGTCTTCGGGGTCAGTTCTTCACCGCCACCGCACGCTGATAGAGTATGTCCTCGATGGTCTTGAGCAACTCCTTGGGGCTGAACGGTTTGCTCAGGCACTCCTGCACGCCGAGCGAGTCCTGCATCTCCTGCGTGATCGCGAAGCTGCGCGCCGTCAGCAGGATCGTCGGAATGTGCATGGTGGCCTCGTTCTTCCGCAGCTTCTCGATCAGTTCGATTCCCGTGACGAACGGCATCTGATAATCGGTCACGACGATGTCGGGGTGCTCGCTGCACGCGAGTTCATACGCCTCGGCGCCGTTGTTGGCCGCAATCACCTCGTACCCGTTGTTGCGCAACTTGATCGCGACGACGTGAATAATGTGAATCTCATCATCCGCAATCAGCACCTTCTTGCCTGTCATCTTCATCCACTCCAAAACTGGGTTTCAGGAATCCCCCCCGTGAAGAGGCGCGAACTCCCCCATTATCGGGCCGTGCCCGCCGGCTCGGCCGCCGCCAGAGGCAGTTCGAATCCGAACGTGCTTCCGACGCCCACCTCGCTCGTAACGAACACACGACCGTCGTGTACTTTCTCGACGATTTGCTTGACGAGGTTCAGGCCAAGACCGGTCCCGCTGGCCTGCTTGTTGTTGGCGCGCACGCGATAGAACTTGTCGAACACGTGAGCGACCTCGTCGGCGGGAATGCCGACGCCGGTATCCGTAACGGTGACGCGGACCACCTCCTCCGTCTCGTTCACCTCCGTCTGGATCCGCACGGTCCCGCCGGGCGGAGTGTACTTGACCGCATTGCTCAGCAGGTTCACGATCACCTGTGAGATCATGTCCTTGTCGGCCAGAACCTGGTCGTATACGATAGGGTTCTGTCCGACGACCGTGATCTTCTTCTCTTCCGCGAATCCCCGGATCATCTGCATCTGCTGCTCGATCAGAATCGTCAGACTGACCGGCTCTTTCTGGACCTTGATCAGTCCCGACTCGATTCGTGACACGTTGAGAATGTCCTCAATCAGGCGGTTGAGCCGCTGCGCCTGAGTCTGAATGATCTCGTAGAATTCCTTGCGCGTCTGCTCGTCGTCCGCCTCTCCGTCGGCCAGCATCTCGGAGTAGGCCGTGATGGATGCCAGCGGCGTCTTCAACTCATGCGAGACGTGACTGACGAAATCGTTCTTCATCTGCGAGACTTCCTTCTCTCGCGTAATGTCATGCAACACCGCGACCACACCCGAGACCTGGTTTCGCTCGAAGACACAGGAGACAATCGTGTCGAACGTGTGCGGACCATCGGGCCGGGCGAACTGCATCTCTCGGCGCGTCGCCTCCGTGGCGCTCTGCCGGCTGGACTGAATCAACTGGACGAAATCCTTGTGTCCCGGGTGGATGCTCTCGGCGAGCGGTTTGTGGCGCGCCTGCCCCGGGTCAAACCCGAAGAGCCGGGCGGCGGCCGCGTTCGCCATCAGCAGCCGGTCCGCCTCGTCCACCACCACCACGGCGTCGCGCAGGCTGTAGATAATGGCCTCGGTGTGCTGCTTCTGTCGATCGGCAAGCTGCGATCGAATGCGGAGGTCGGTAAGCTCGGTCTCCAGCGTGCGAAGAGCCTCCTGCCCTTCCCGGAGGCGTGTCTGAACGGCCTGGGCCGCCCGCTCAATCGCCTGGAGATCCATCAGGCCGGCCGGGTCGCCGGAAAGCTGCCGGGCTATGGACGCGACCGTCCCGGCCAGCCGATGATAGGCCAGACCCAGGAAGATCACGCCCACAGCCCCGATGCAGCAGGCAATAAGACGCCACGCAACGAGATGGTTGCGCCACCCTACTCCGATGCCAGAATGGAAAAGCCCAGTCAGGGCCGCGATGCACAGCGAGGCCATCACCATGGCAACCGCGGCCCAGACTAAGCGTCTTTGGCGTCTCACAACAACTCCTCCGAACCCGTGAACTACGGGTGTAACGTCCGATCATGGAAGCACGCGTTAGCGTCTCTTCCAGTTTTTGGCCTCTTGCTGATCGATCGCCTGTTGAACGATACTGTCGATCCGCTCGAGCTCCTCAGGATCGGTTTCGACGATAATCCGTTCCCTCAGCCGCAGTGCCTCCAGATACGACGGACGCATCATCAGCGCCATCTTGACGTTGTACACGGCGCTGTCGACATCGCCTTCGAGGTAGTATTTGGCCGCTCGGGCGTAAGCGTCCTCGGCCATGCGGGCGCGATCGAGGCCCTGCATGTTATGCTTGGCGCCGTCCATCTTCAGCCGGATGTCATCGGCACGATCTGCCGCACCCGTCTCCGAAGGCTCTTCGATGATGTGAGGCGTCAGCAAAATGATCACTTCTTCGCGCAGCGAGGTGTCATCGGTGCCCCGGAAAGCGGCTCCGATGATCGGCAGACTCCCCAGCAAAGGAACTTGCGAGCGAGTCGCCGTGATACTGTCGCGGAACAGACCGCCGAGAATCACGGTTTCCCCGTCTTTGACGATGACGTTGGTCCGCAACTCCGTGGTGGTTTCGTCCGGAATTCCCTGGGCGTTCAGGCTGCCGTCACTGTCTTTCGGATAGATGTCCATCCGGATGTAGCCGTCGCTGCCGATGTACGGCCGGAAGATCAACTGCGTACCGGTATTCAAGAAGGCCACCGACTGCGTGGTCGAGGTCTGGGTCTGGGTCGTCTGGTCCAGATAGCCCAGCTTCTTACCGATCAGCACAGAGCCTTCCTGCTTGTTGACCGCCAGGATCTTCGGATTGGCCAGCAGCGTCGTGTCCGTGACTTCTTCCAGTGCCGTGATGATGGCCTGGACGTTGTCGGACGAGAATCCGACGCGCAGGCCACCGGACGCGCTGGGAACCCTAAAACCACTGGTTTCCCACGGCGTGCCCTGCCCCCCGACAATGTTCGCCGGAAAACCGGTGACGGCCACGCCACTCAACAGGTTCCAGTCCACGCCGAACTGCGTTTGTTCGGTCAGACGGGCGGCCAGAATGGTCGCTTCGACCAGGACCTGCTTCGGCCGAATGTCGACTTGCTTGAGGACCGACTCGGCCTTCTCGATGTTCTCCGGGAAGTCGAAGATCACGATCATGTCGTTGGTGGCCGTGTTGTCACCGCCACCACCGCCACTGAGAGACCCACCACCCGAGCCCGTGCTGCTGGCCTCGGAGATCTTCTCCTCAGCGGCCTGTGTCTTGGTGATCTGCGCGCTGGCGCTGAGCACCGGGCGGACCAGCTTTTCCGCCTCTTCGGCGGTCGTGTAGTACAGCGTGATCACCTTGTGGACCATCCGTTCGGGGTCTTCCTTGATCTTCTTGTGCTCGTCCTTGGTGCGAATGTGAATCAGGTTGCCCTCCTGCACCGGGACGAACTTGTCGCCCAGCATGGCCGCCAGCGCCTGTTCAAACGTCACATCGCGCAGTTCCGGGCAATTCAGTGGACCACTGACACTGGCCGAAGGAACAATGTTCTTGCGGCACAGCTTGGCCAGCAGACGCAGCCCATCCCGCACATCGCCGTCCTTCTTGAAGGCGATGAACTTGATGATGACTCCATCACCGGAGAAGTCCACCTGCGCCTGATCGGGTTCGACGGCCAGGGTGTCCATCGCCGCTTCAGAAGTCGGTGCTGCCGGATCGCTCTCGGCAGCCAGCACCGGTTCGGCCAACAAAGCCAGCACCGCCATAACGCAAAGCCATCGGCCCCACCGGGCCTCCAAAGGTTTCACTGTTGTTCTGTCGTAATACATAACGTTACTCCTTTTCTTTCACATCCTGCTTGACCGTACTGATTTCATTATCGTTCTAAGACAAAATCGTCACTTTCTTACGTCGGCGGGCGACGACAGCTTCAACGTCCACTGTCGGTCGCGGCATGTCACAAGCACGGCATCATCTTGGATCTGTACTACTTCGAATACGTAGGCGTCGGAACCGTCCGAGAGAGCAATGGTGTCCCCGAGGCGCATCAGTCGGTCATTGACGAGCGCCTGCGGGTCCGCGCTCCCCACCACGGCCTCCAGCCTGAGACTCTTGGCCAGTTTGTCGATCACGTCATTGGTTCTCTTCGATGCCACTGTTTGCACTTCTGTTTCAGAACCCGTGCTCTGTGGTTTGGACACACTGGAGAAACGGCTCCAGTCTTGCGTCGTGAAGAAATCTCTGTGGATGCGGTCGTTCCGCCCGGGCTCCACCGGCAAATCGACGAGACGCACCTTGGGCTCTTGTCTCTGCGGTTCGTCCGTCTGCCGCGTGGCATCCGGCCCGGCTTCCGCCGCCCGGGGTTTCTGGCCGATGAACACGCGGATCCACATCACGGCCATCACGACCACCAGGGCGATCGCGAAGCCCGCCTTCCTGCCGCCTCGGATCAGGTGGCTGGCCATCTGAGACACCGGGCCCAATGTGTTGGTCACATTACGCTTCATCGTTCACGGCATCCGTTGTGTTCTGGTTCGCGGACAGACTGGCGTTCTGCGTCTTCCGCGTCCGATAAAAGATGACCGCGTCGGCGTCCATGGTCACACTGCCGGTGAAGGCCTTCGCATTGACCAACGTGGTCTTCTCAATTCGCACAAGCCGACCGAGATTCTGAAGGTCCTGGAAGAACCCGAAGATCCCATTCAGGTTGCCCACACACTTCATGTGGACGGGAATGCAGATCAGGTCATCGGAGATTCGTTCCTGACCGAGAACCACATCCTGGTCCGACAGGTTGTTCTTGGTCATGATCTGGGCGATCTGCCCCAGGAACTGCCCCAAGGCGCTCTCGTCAGGAATCCAGTCTTCATAGTTCCGGATGTACCGATCGGTCTCCCGGAGGCGCTCGGTCAGGGACGGCAGCACGTCGCTGTGCGCCTCGGCGGCAGCGATCAACTGCGTCCGGCGCGTCTTCGCTTCGACCAGAGATCGGAGTCTTTCACGCGACGGCAGATATCCGTACAGCACAAAGTCCGCCAGGAACAGGCCGCCAATGGCGAAGACCCACAACTGCTGCCGGCTCAGCCAGGAATTGGATCGTTTCTCACTCATCGCTTGCCTTGTTCCTCGTAGTTGGCCAGGTAGCACGTGATCTCAAACTCCGTGACATTGACCGATCGCGCATCGGTCCGCTGGGGCTCGCTCTCATTCGCGCGCGAGGCCGCAGACGCGGCGGTGCCGATCTGCATCGTGTTGTCGCGATACAGCGGGTGAACCTGCTGGAAATAGGGGGAATCGTCCAGCCGATGGACCAGGGCCGCGACCTCGGCCGAATCGGCCGCGATTCCCGCCAGGGCCACCCGAAACCGGACCTTGCCCAGAGAAGCCGCTTTTGCCGGCGGGCGAGAGGCGCTCGCGCTGCGTACCACGGCCGCGTCGCGTTCCGGCGTCCCCTCCTGGACGGCCAAGGGCTCGGATAGGAACTCCAGGCGGCTCAGGAGCACGCGGTCACTGATGACGTAGCTGATCTCCGCCAGCACCGCCGCCACGTCGATGCGCGCATCGACCTGCTCGACCGAAGCCACCTTGGCCCGGCGCGCTTCCAGTTGCTCGGTGACGGCGCCATACTCACGCAGCATGCCCTCGGCCCAGAACCGTCGGTCCTCGAGCCGGGCCAGGTCCGCATTGGCTCTCGAAATCCTGTGCGTCGCAATCGCGTTGTATGTCACCAGGACCAGAAACAAGACGATCAGCGCGGCATACTGCCGGCGCATATGAAGCCGACGGCGCCTGCCTTCTTTGTGCCATTCTGGAAGAAAGTCGATCTCTTTCACTATGGTGCACCTTCCAGTATGGATTCCAGCCCGACATCGGATTTCACCAGGGCCACCGTGGAGGCACCCCATCCCTTGAGGCTCAGTCCGACCGCCAGCGAGAAGTCCGCTGCCGGATGGAGGTCCTCCATATTGGCCCCGACCGGCGTCAGATCGAACCCGCGCAGCGGCTCGGCGACCTCCGTCTCGATGGCCAGGTGATGTCTCATGACCGTGAGCAAGGCCTCCTCGTGGACGCCCCCTCCGGCCAGCAGAGCCCGCTCGACTCGTTTGCCTCGGAACGTCACCGTGTAGTACCGAAGGCACAGCGAGATCTCTGCGGCCAGTTGCTCGGCCGTGCCGTGCAGCGTGTCGGCAACGAGACGACGCGTCGCCGCATCGACCGAATCGCTGGACGTCATCTTGCGGCGCAGAGACTCGGCGTCGGCCACAGAGATCGACAGCCGGGCCGCAATGTCTTCCGCGAACCGCGAGACCCCGAACGCCATCTGTTTGACGAAGCAGATCTCACCGGCCCGCCCCAGGACGACGGTGGTGTACCGATGGCCGACGTCCAGAAACATGATCGTTCGTTCCTTGTCTTCCTGGCGCCGCAGCACCCGCTCGAAACACCGGAACAGGGCACAGGGCGATGCGTCGATGCCCACCGGCTGCAGGCCCACCTCTTCCACAAGGGCGATGTGCTCTCGAATCGCCTCGTCGTCGCTGGCGAACAGGATGTATTCGTTCTTGAGTTCATCCCCCTGCCGGACGCTGCCCGCCAGCACGTAGCTGACGGAGTCGATCTTCGGGTTCAGTGCGAACCGATGGGCGGCCTCTTTGCGAAGCGTCTGCTCCACGTCATCGCCCGGCGCCTCCGCCAGTCTCACGGATGTGATCTTCAGGTCGTCCGCCGGCAAGGCCGTGACCACGTCAGGTCCCTTGAAGGCCCCCTCGGCCAGCAGACGCCGGACGGCCGGAGCCACCCGACGTCGCCACAAGTCATCGTCGCTCGCATCATGCGAACCGACGACGGCCCTTTCGGCCGCGAGCACCCGGACCCCGTCCTCGGATACCGCCAACTGGATCATCTTGACAACGCTGTGTCCGATATCCAGTCCGATGGGCAGGATCTTCTCTCTTCGATTCATCCAATGAGACAGTCGCATATCCAAACACTCACTCAGAAACGGAGATGAACCCCGTCACAGGCTCGACCGTCACCGTCCGCGTGAAATCCCCGGCCTTCAGCACCACGGTTCCACCATTGTCCGGGCTGCCGAGCGAATCGAACTCCACGAAGTTGTTGTTGGAAGCGCCGAACGCGGCACTTTCGACCTTCACCTGGTCCAGTCTTCCATCCGTGGTGAAATTGACGATGTACCCATTCTCCTTCTGGGTCACCGGGTGCTTGATCACCGCACCGCTCTGGTCCTGAATCTCATACCGTTCGTTCGCCGGATCGAAGACAACCTTGTGCTTCTGGCCCCGGCTGATCGCCATGCTCCTGGCGTATTCGAGATCGGCGGCCACGATGCCGCCGGCGGCGCGCATCTGCGAACTCGCGGCCGAGGACATCATCGGCACCGCGATCGCCGCGGAGATCGCGAGAATCACGATGACGATCAACAGCTCGATCAGCGTGAATCCGGCACGAGACCTCACGGTCCGCCCAACAGATTGTGCTGTCCTGTCTTTACACATAGTCAACCTTGCCTCCGTTTCTCTTTCGGCCCATCGGGAGCCGGGCTTAACCTGCGTCCGGACCAACCTTCCGAGACGCTCGGCGATTGGCGTGGCAGCCGCCCAAACGCTGCCGCGACCCCCGTCTGCCGGCAGGCCAAGAGGTCCCCGACAGACCGCACAGGCGTCAGGAACGCTCCGCGATGCCGTCAACGTCCCGAAAAATGCCCCTTTCATTGCCATCTGTTCTGCCGCCAAATCGGCGGCCCCGGCGGCGCCTTTGACGCACGACCGTCTCCCGCCGGCGGCGGCGAGTCGCGCTTTTTTCCTCCGCGACGCATTGGGACCGATAAACCGCTCTGTGTTCTGGGACCTGGCCATCTGCTCGGCCACCTCACTATTCCACGCGATGAATGCTCTTGAAGAACGCGCCCCCCGCCGGACTCCAGTCCACGCGCGACCCGGAAGCCCACGTCGTGATCGCCGCCTTCGTCGGCGACGCAACCACATTCAACGCCGAGCCGCTTCCGGCAAAGGTCCAGTATCCGATCAGTGAATCGCTCGGCAGGGCGAAAATCTCAGAGGCGAGCAACGCGCGGTTATAGACCCGTACGTCGTCCAGCAGGCCTTTGTACACGTAGCTGGCCGAACCGGTACGATCGGCGCCGATGTTCAAGTGCCCGTCTCCACTTCCGGGCATGTTCGAAAAAGTGCCCGTGGCGCGCTCCGTCCAGTCCAGATATGACTTCATCGTGGTTCCCTGGCGGACCACCACCACATGGTGCCAAATCCCGTCTGTCAGCTCCGTGCGTAGAATCCCTGTGGACCAGCGGACGGAGTCATGGCCGACAACCAATTCCGTCGCGGTGCTGTCGAACTGGAGCACCCAGTGGTTGATGCTTCCGGCCGGATCGGTCTTGCACACGATTGCCCCCCAGGGGTTCTGCGTGACGGCGGGCGCGAGCAGAACGCTCAAGGTGTAGTCACCGGTGACCTGCAGACAGTCAGCATCGTCCAGCGTCTGCACATATTGGCTGACCCCGTCGAGCGTCAGAACGCCCGTGGCCGGCCACGTCGGGATATCCCGAAGGATGGCGTCGTTGGGAATCCACGTGGAATCGATGGCGGCCTCCGCAATCTCGCCTGCGGCAAACAGCCCGCCGACGATCTCGGCGTCCGAGCCGTGTCCCACGAGAACACTGCCATCCACGGCGACGAGGCCCTCGATCTGGAGGTCGGTCGCGCCGTGAAGAATGAGGTTCCCTGTGACATAGACCGCCGGGAGGTTCTTGGCAGCCGTGAGCCTTGCCCCAACGCCCTTGATGACAAGATCGCCTTCGACCAGCAACATGCCGTTGATGACGACCGCCCCGTCCAAGGTAAGATTTCCACTGCACCGCCAGATCTTTGGCGAGCTGTAGCTGCCGCTGCTGACCGTGCCGGGTCCAATGGAAGAGGTCACGTAGTCCGGATGGCTGTAGCTCGCCGTCACGGGGGGCCACGCCATTGCCAAAGTCCCGGCGTCCTTGTACGTTCCGACGATGCCTCCGCTCAGACCGCCGGCGAAGAGGTCGCCGTCAACGGCGCCAGCAACACCCAGATTGGTGAACGTCCCGGCCGCATACGCGTCCCCGACCACACTCCAGGCCGCGCGAAAAGACAGATCGCTGCCACACCACAGGCCGATAGCGGGGTCCAGACGAACGACCGCCGCATAACTGCTATTGCCCACCCGTTCCGCCTGGCGGAGCCGATAGGCCTCGCACGTGACATCGAAAGCGCACTCATCGCTCGGATCGGCGGCAACGGTCACGTCGTAGAAATCATTCGTGTTGGGGTCCAGTCGAATCGATGTGCCTCCGGTCCAGTACGCACCCCCGGCGTCCTGCGGATTCAGAAGAAGACCGCGGGCGTGTTCCAGGGCCGAGACCGCCATCTGGTCCATCTGGACGCGGACGGCCAGGCTCCGGCCGGACGCCAGCTCCACGTCACATCGGGCGATGAACCCCAGCGACAACAGGGTGATCGCCATGATGATGCCCAGGACCAGCAGCAGCGCCACGCCTCTGCGACAAGGCCGAGTTGTCCGGATTCTTCTATTCATCATCGTCTCCGGTCACGAGACCGTCGCCGGCATCGTTCAGCAGGTGGCCGGCCCAGGCCAGCAGTGTCACGTCCACTTCGTGCCTGGAGGCGACCTGGTCCTGCGTCAGCTCAAAGGAGATCGTCACCCGCCGGGTCGATGGAGCAGCGGAATCGCAAACCAACTGCACGTTGCCGCACTCGGCCAGGAGCGGTATCAACACGCCTGCGTAGGAGTTCATCACATCGGCCCGGCTCACGGACAGGCTGCCGCCACTAAAAGTCACCGGGTCGTCGGCCAAACTCGATCGCACCATGTCAAGCCTGTCGTGCGCCGCAGTGCAGTCGAGGAAGGCCAGTTCATTGACGTTGATGCCGCCGTCTCCGTTGGAGTCCGCCAGCCAGATCGCCAGTTCGGTGTCCGACGCGGTCAGAATCATCCGGCAGTCTCGAATCACTTCGACGATGCGCACCATACCCAAACGAAGCCGGGCCTGGGCCAGCGCGGCATCGCTGCCGGTCGTCGTCGCACTGTTCATCGCAAACGCCAGCGTCGCGACCGCCGACAGAAGGATCCCGGTGATGACCAGGGTCACCAGCAGCTCGACGAGCGTGAACGCCTTGATGTTTCGGCTTCGGTTCATTCGGTCTTGTCCGGCGCCTGCCGTTCGGATCTCGGACGCCTTGGCCGCTCTACCGGGCCTCGACATGACGGCAGGACGCGGATGTCAGTCCGGTCCTCCCGTGAATCGCCGCCCGCAATCGGATAGGGTCCGCCTCAATTCAAATCATTGACTCACTTGCCGATCAGACGATAGATCGTCGCTACGTTCCGCCCCTGATGGGCCACTCGCACCGTGGCGAGGACAAAGCCCGGCTGAGCGTCGTCGCTCTGCGGGGGCACATACACGTATTCGCACCTGGCCTCGCGGCTGTAATCGGCATACATCGAATCGGTATAAGGGGTCCCACTGGCGTCCTGCACCTGCCCCTGGGATTCGACGCGGGTCCCATACACATCGACGATGTCGTCGAACGGGGTGCTCACGATCCGCTCGATCAGGTCGTTGGCCAGCCTCGTACCGAGCGTGCGGCGCACGCCTTCTGCCTGGACGGTCGCGCCGCCTGCAAACGGCAACAGGACGCCGGCGGCGGCCATCCCCAACAGCACCGTCGCGAGCGTCGCCTCGGCCAGCGTGAAACCCCGCCGGACCGCGAAGCCTCGTCGTTTGGGATCAATAGGCATAGTACGCTCTTCCCGCGTCGTCCGTCCCGGAGTTGCCGGGTCGGATTTCGCCCGTCTGCGCCCGGTAGATCCAGCCGTGACCGTTATCGGGCGCCTCTGGAAAGTCCTCCCCGTCAGCCAGCATCCGGACCGTGGCCCGTCCGTTCACCGGATTCCTCGGCATATTCGACAGGTAAGGTCCGTATTTGTAGCCGGCGGTTCCCCGGGGGGCCGTCTGGCCCTCGGCATTGCTCGCGAGCAGCGCCTGGGCAATGAAGACGTCGGCATCGACCGGCGAACCGGGACCCGCCGTATAGCCCGGCCCGATCTCCCCATGCTGGCTGGTGTACACCAGCACGAACCGCCGCAGCACGTCGAGGTTGGCTTTCAGCACGCCGGCGCGGGCCGTGGTGCCGCTGTTCGCCACAGACGGAATGACCACGGCCGCCAGGATGCCCAGCAGGACCACCACAACCAGGATTTCCACCAGCGTAAAGGCCTTTGCTCTACACATGGTTCTCCTTCTGATTCTCACGGCACCCGCCGTATATGGGCAAACCGAACGGACGCCAGGTCCTTCGGATGCTTTTCTTCGTTTCGGCCCATCACAATCCCGCATGATGGACGCTGTCATTGGCAAAGATCTCGCCGGTCTCGGGCACATAAGCCCAGCCGGCGTCTCCCGGAACGGGAACGTCGTTCCGGTCACGCACCACAACGATGGCCCCGCTGCCGTTGAACGGATTGGCGGGAACCTCTTCGAGATACGGACCATAGCAGAACACCTCGTCCCGCCGGGTCCTCGGCCGGTCCGGTTTGACGTTCCCGTCGGCGTCGGTGCAGTAGAGCATCTGATCGAATCGGCCATCGGCCGCGATCGTGCCATCGGCCGCCCGCATCGGGGGATTGTCGCTGTGCTGCACCTTGTACAGTTCGATCTGCGAGCGGAGCAACTGAAGGTTGTTGCACAGCTCGTCCATCCGGTTCTCCGCGATCCCCGCGCCGCTGAACCGGGGCGCTACGACGGCCGCCACCACCGCCAGCACCATCACCACGATCGTCGCCTGGACCAGCGCGAAAGCCCTTCGGCGAGCCGTCCCGTCCCTCAGCGGGCGACGGGCAGAAGGTCGCGCCGCCGTGCCGGTCGAGACGGCGCCGACAGCCGGCGCGACGTTGATCGCCTGAGCTGCGGCAAATCCATTGTGTTTCGTCATTCCCTCTCCTCCGTTGGCATTGCAGGATGAGCGTTTGCCCATCGCCCCGGCGTCAGAGCGCCGAGGACCTGCTTGGTCGTGATAAAAAAAAGGCCGGCCGACTCCAGGAGAGCGGGCCGGCCGGCTTTAAGTGTCGGGTCTTACGGAGCAGCAGGCTCAAGCGCATCGCCAGCCTGAAGCGACGCCAGCACAGCGGCATCAGCCGTCGCGTCGAGGTCGCTGACGTCCAGATACATGGCGCCGGTGGCCTCAATGTAGATCCAGCCATTGCCCGCCGCCGCGGTCGTCGCAACGTCTCTGGAGTTGTTCCAGGGATTCACGGGAATGATCTGCATGTACGGACCATATGGATCTACCGCCTTGTCGCGTGCGGCTACATCCACATATCCCCCCGTGGTGGTGGTGGCATGCGAACACATCGTCATCGCATCTTCAAAGTCAGCCTCCAAAGGCACATTGTCATTGTGCTGAATCCTGTACAGCTCGATCTGCGACCGCAGGCTCTGCAAGCTGCTCAGCGAGCTGCTGACCTTCGCCTCGGTGCTGGCCTGGGTGAACTGAGGAACCACGATCGCGGCCAGAATGCCCAGAATGACCACGACGATCAGGATTTCCACCAACGTAAAGCCTCTTTTTGCCTTCATGTTATTGTCCTCCTCGTTGTGCGTAAGAAAAAGAAACATGGAAAACGATTGGTTGTTTCGACGTTGTTCGTCGCTTGTTCCGTGAACCTTATCGACAGGATCGCAAGGTCACTTGATTCACCGCTCTTCTCTTGAGCCGCAGACCCTTTCAAAAAGCATGACCGTGTGAATGCCGCCTTCCTCTACGTCCAACATGAATTTCGTTCCCTTATGGATTCCGGAGCCTTTAACTTTGCCGCCCAAACCAAGTCGGGCAGCGTTATCTGCGGCTCCTCTCAGTCCATCCAAACCATAGAAAACGCGGCACGCGCGCCAAAACGCGGAGAAGAGAAAAATCGCGTAAAAAAGGAATGGGGGATCGGGGGATGAATCGGGGCGTCTATTCCGGGACCTTGACGTGCGGCGGCAGGTCGGCGATCCGGATGGTGCGGGCGCGCGGTCCGGCGTGCGCCAGGGTGATGCGCATAGGGTTTGTAGCGGCAATCGCCGGCTCGACCCGGTCAGCCCATTCAATCAGCACGACCGATTCCGGATAGCACAGATCGTCGAAACCCAGCATCTCGAACTCGGCGATCGAGTCCAGGCGATACGCGTCGATGTGATAGAGGTCCAGGCGGCCGGCATAGTGGTTGACCAGGACGAACGTCGGGCTGTTCACCTCTCGGCGGTCGGCGGCGCCGGCGCCCTCGGCAATGCCCTTGATCAGATGGGTCTTGCCGCTGCCGAGCGGACCGACGATCGCGATCACCTCGCCTCCCGCGAGCTGGCGACCCAAGGCCCGGCCCAGCGCGATCGTCTGTTCCGGCGAATGGGATGTGATGGTGATTTCCACGGTGTTTCACCTGACAGGAGTCAAATCCGGCCGACGGAAACTTCGGCACTATTCTACAAACATCCTCCACGTCGGAGGCTTGGCATGCGCTTGCCTCTTGCCATTTCCACCGGAGCGGCTCTCCTTCTGTCATTTCGACCGGAGCGCCCCTCCTTTTGTCATTTCGACCGGAGCGAAGCGCAGCGGAGAAATCCGGCCACAAACCAGATGCGCGCCTCGTCCATAGCCAGACCCCTCGACAGCGCTCGGGGTGACAAATGAGCGTGCCCACGCGATCCCAAACGGCGGCGGTATCACGACGTTGTCATTTCGACCGCAGCGGCTCTCCTTTTGTCATTTCGACCAAAGCGCAGCGCAGTGGAGAAATCCGGCCACAAACCAAGCCCGTGCACAGTCTCTGGCCAGATCCCGTCGGCAAGCTCAGGGCAGGGCCTTCGACGGCGCTACGCTCCGCTCAGCATGACAAACACACGCAGGCCATCATGCATTGCACTCCGTATGCGGAACAGGCCATACCCACCATCATGATAACACACTACTTGCCCAGTTGCGCGGGATAGTAATACCCCATCGTCTGGGCCACCACACCCAGGCGATACTGATGATCGGTCAGCAGAGAGAGACGCCTCTCGTGCGTCGGGATCGTCGTCGTGTAGATGCGCAGCTCGCCCGGAACGCTCGTGACAACCTCTTCGCGGTGGTCGCCCAGGCAGTCCATCACGACGATCACGCGGCCCTCGATCGGCTGGATAGTGGGACCGTTCCACTTCTGGATCGAGCGGCCGAAGATGACCTCCTTCTGCGGATCGGCGTCCCACCACAGCGGCCGGGGTGTCAGGGGCCGCTCTCCGTTGGCTTCGATCAACTCGCCCGAGGCGCTGTAGAGCCAGCGCTTCGGATAGTCGCGTTCCCCCGCCAGCACCTCCATGCCGGGATGCTCGGCGAGCACGTCGCCGGCCATGCCCTGGCCGTGCAGATGGAACGTCGGCTCCTTGTGCGTCCAGAGCTTGCGCCCGGTCCGCGCGTCCACCACGCACATCCCGTCGGTCTGCTGACGCGACTCAAACCCATAGAAGATCTCCAGGCCGGGATTGGACGGATCGACGTCCGCGACGTAACAGACGTCCGGATGGCCCATGGCGAGCGACCAGAGGCCCTTGCCGTTGTCGTCGAGGACGGCGGCGCCGAGGACCAGCTCATCGCGACCATCCCGATCCACGTCGGCCGTGATCAGGCCGTGCGAACCCTGCCCTCCGTACTTCGTCTGCTCCTGCGTCGAGTCCCAATACCAGAGCCGGCGGAGGTCCTTGTCGAGGGCCTGAACCTTGATCAGGTTGTACGTGCCCCGCTGCATGACCAGCGAGGCCGTCTTGCCGTCGAAATACGCGACGGCCAGGAAATTGCGGCAGTAATAGTTGTAGTCGGGGAACCCGTCCCGGCTGAGCCAGTCGGTCCGCGCCACGATGCGTCCGGTCTGGCCATCGAGCTTGATCAGGTATTCGGGACCGGTCTGCACGAGGCCCTTCTCGTCGCGCGGGTCGCCTTCGCCCGCCCTGCAGTAGACCTCCGCCTTGCCGTCACCATCCACGTCGTAAACCACCCACGGCGAGTACCAGATGCCCGCCTCGATCGACCAGCCCATGTCGTGGCGCCACAGGAGCGTGCCGTCCTGACGGTAGGCCTCGATCTTGTAGGTGGTGGTGCTCGGCTTCCAGTAGCCCGGCCGCTGATAGGGGTCGGTGTTGAAATTCGGCTGCTTGATGACGAATTCGAGCGAGCTGTCCCCATCGAGGTCGCCGATGCCCACCTTCTGGAAGTCGTGGTCGCCCGCCAGCGGAATGCGGATGCAGGGCGGCGCATCCTTCCGGATCGTGACGTTGGCGGTTTCCTTGACAGGCGTGCCTTCCTGCGCGTGTACGCGAAGCTCGTAGCGCCGCTCGGACGCCGCCGGACCCCACGGGCTTGTGTCGACGAAATTCGTCAATCGCTGCGGCGTCTCAGCAAGCCGGACCTCGGACGACGAGCCGTCCTGGCGAGCGAGCGAGAAGCAGGTCTCTTCGGTATCCGCCGCCAGCAGTCGCCAACTGAGAAAGACCGATCCATCTTCGCGCGGCACGGCGACCAGCCCTCGATCCAGACGCTCGGCCCCGCCGCAAACGAGACAGAACAGCAGAACGATCAGCGCCACGACAACCGCTCGATATATCTCTCGTGCGTGCTTCATGTCGGTCTCTCCATTCTACGCCCTCATTCGGGCCCGCTCAAATGGTCGTATCCGCCGGGCAGCAGCTCAACGATCTGCCCATCCGGCATGCGAAGCTGCATCCGGCTGCCTTCGACGATCCGCCCGATTTGCGCAATCGGCGTCGGGTCGTCCCACGTCTGCAACAACCGCGTGCAATCGTCGGGCGTCAAAGTAAACAGCAGTTCGAAATCCTCTCCATCGTGCAGCGCCGCGGCGAGCGGATC
The DNA here is from genome assembly GCA_040772485.1 of Sedimentisphaerales bacterium. Lineage (GTDB taxonomy): Bacteria > Planctomycetota > Phycisphaerae > Sedimentisphaerales > Anaerobacaceae > Anaerobaca. Next base: position 773,689 of record JAXGYC010000007.1, read on the forward strand.
GGCCAGCGTTCTGGCATCGTCCGAAATCGGAATGCTCGCCGCGTCGAGGATCGCGCCGACGCCGCTCTGCTCGCATATCCGATTGAGGTCCGTGCTCAGGCCGTCGCTGATGTCCATCATCGAGTGCAGTGTCACCGTCTGCGCCATCCGCAGGGCCTCGCGAATCCGAGGCTCAAACTCCAGGTGCTTTCGCACCAGCGAGCCGCCGAGCGAGCCGGTCACGCAGACGGCATCGCCGACCTCGGCTCCGTTTCGCCGCACCGGTGGGTTCGTCGACCGCCGGCTGAGCATGGTGACATTCACCGCGAACGGATGCTCCTGCCGCCACGACGTGATGTCCCCTCCGATGAGCGGACAGTCGTATTTCTCGGCCGCCTGCGTGATCCCGGCGTGGAGTTCCTTGAGCCGGCGCGCCCCGAATCCGGGCGGCAGCGCCACCGCCACGACCGCCGCCAGCGGCACGGTCGCCATCGCGGCGCAGTCGCTCAGACTGGCGGCCATGGCCTTGTAGCCGACCTGTTCGAGCGTCGCGGTCTTCAGATCGAAATGCGAGCCGTCGAGGAGCATGTCAGTGGTGATCAGGACGGAGGCGGCGTCGTTGAGGCGCACCTCCGCCATGTCGTCCCCGATGCCGATGGGAAACGCGGCCGGATCGATGCGGCTCTGCTGCCGGAACCACGCCGTGATGTCGTCTTCGTGGGGTCTCATCGCTCGGCGAGATGCTTTTTCCAGTAGGCGACGCGGTCCTTGACCTGCTCGGGCCCGGCGGCGCCGGCCGATGCGTAACGCTCGACCACGTGACGCGCCCCGAGATAATCATATACGTCCGTGTCGATCTGCGGGCAGTGCTCCCGGAACGTTTCCAGCGGCACGTCCGACAACGGCCGGCCTTCCTTCTCGCACAGCGACACGAGCGACCCGACGATGCCGTGCGCCTGGCGGAACGGAACGCCCTTGCCCACCAGGTATTCCGCCAGCGCCGTGGCGTCGAGGAAGCCGGCGTCCAGACCCGATGCGATCCTGGCGGTCTTGAATTGCGTGTGCGCCACCACGGCGCGGGCCATCTCCAGCGAAGCGCGGACCGTGTCGGCGGCGGCGAACAGGTGGATCTTGTCCTCCTGGAGATCACGGTTGTAGCCCGACGGCTGGCCTTTGAGGATCGTGAGCATGCCGACGAGCGCGCCGTACAGCGAGCCGGTCTTGCCTCGCATCAGTTCGAGCACGTCGGGATTGCGCTTCTGCGGCATCATGCTCGACGATGTACAGAAGGCGTCGTCGATCCGGATGAAATCGAATTCGTTCGAGGAGAACAGGATCCAATCCTCCGCGAAACGCGACAGGTGCGCACCGATCAGGGCGCAATCGAAGATGAACTCGGCGCAGAAGTCGCGGTCGCTGATCCCGTCGATGCTGCTGTACGCGATGTCGGCGAAACCCAACTGCCTGGCGGTGCTGACCCGGTCGATGGCCAGCGTCGAGCCGGCGATGGCCCCGCTGCCGAGCGGCGAGACGTTCAGCAGGTTGCGGCAGTTGGTCAGGCGAGTGAAATCCCGTTCGAGCTGCTCGACGAAACTGAGCAGATAGGCGCCGATGACGATGGGCTGGGCCCGTTGCAGGTGGGTGTAGGCGGGCATCAGGTCGTTGTCGTGCTTGGCGGCCAGTTGGACGAACGCCTGCTGAAGCTGCACGATCGCGGCCTGCTGGCCCTCGATCTCGTCGCGCAGCCACAATCGGACGTCGGTGGCCACCTGATCGTTGCGGCTGCGAGCGGTGTGGAGCTTCTTGCCCGGCTCACCGATTCGCTCGATCAGGGCAGCCTCGATCGCCATGTGGATGTCTTCGGTGGCCTTGTCGAACCGGAATCGCCCCGCTTCGATCTCTTCGCTGATCTCGATCAGGCCGCTCTTGATGGCCTTCAGTTCGATCGGTGTGATCAGCTTTCGCTCGGCCAGCATCGTGGCGTGCGCGATGGACCCGACGATGTCGTACTTGTAGAGCCGCGTGTCGTACGACAGCGACTCGACGTAGTTGACCGTCAGTTCATCCGGTTTGGCAGCCAGCCGTTTTTCCCAGCTTCGTTGCTTGTCTGTCATGGTAACCACTCCAGCACGAGAGGTCTTTCCTGGTACGGCGTCATTCGCCCTCTGCGCCGAGACGCTCGACCATTCTCCGACCCAACTCGTGACATTGTTCGATTTGTTCGGCCGTTCCTGCGAATCGGACGTCCACCGTCGGCTCGACCAGTTCGAGCCCGTTGTCCTTGACGAAACCGGCCATCGCCTGGACCGCGCCGCCGGCCCATCCGTGACTGCCGAACAGACCGACGATGCGTTTGGCGATCCGCTTGGTGCTCAGCAGCCTGAGCAACGCATCCATCGGCGGAAAGACGCTCGCATCGTACGTCGGACAGCCGAGGACCAGACCTCGATAACGCCAGATGTCCTGGATGAGGTAGGAAACGTGGGTCGTCGAGACGTTGTGCATCCGGACCGACTTGAGTCCCGCGTCGGACAGGCCGCGGGCCACTGCCTCGGCCATGATCTGCGTGTTGCCGTACATTGACCCGAAAACCAGCACGACGCCCGGCTCGGCTTCGTAGCGGCTCCAACGGTCGTAGAGGCTGATGATGTGCTCCGGCCGGCTCCGCCAGATCGGGCCGTGTGTAGCCGCAACCACCTTCACGTTGAGACTGCCCAGCCTTTGGATGGCCTTCTGCACCATGGGCGAGTATTTGCCGACGATGTTCGAGAAGTAACGGAGGATCTCGTCCTCGAAGTACTCCACGTGAACCTGGTCGTCGAAGATGCCGCCCTCCAGACATCCGAACCCGCCGAAGGCGTCTCCCGAGAACAGAATCCCGTCGGTGGCCTCGTAGGTCATCATGGTCTCAGGCCAGTGCACCATGGGCGTCATGTAGAACCGCAGCTTGCGCCGCCCCAGGCTCAGCTCGTCGCCGTCGTTGACAACCTGAACGTTATCCGCAATCCCGTAGAGGTCCTTGAGGAACTCGGCCGTCTTCTTGCTGCCGACGATTCTCATGGCCGGGAAGATCCGCCGCAGCACAGGCACGCTGCCGGAGTGATCGGGTTCCATGTGGTTGATCGCGAGATAGTCGATCTGACGGTCGGGGCCCAGGAGACTCTTCAGTCGCGCCAGGTACTCGTTCACCGAGAGGTCTTTGACCGTGTCGACCAGCAGGGTCTTCTGATCGATCAGAAGATAGGAGTTGTACGAGACCCCCCGCGGGATGGGCCAGATCGACTCGAACAGATTCGTCTTCCGGTCATTCATGCCGACCCAGTAGACGCCATCCGCGATGGGAATTCCGTGTCGCACCGCATTGCCTCCTGTCTGAAAATGCGGATTTGCTGTCGTCGTCGCGCGGCGCGTGTACACGCGCGCCACAGCCGGACTCTGCGAGCGTCACGATAGCGGAAACAAGAGACAGGGTCAAACAAAACCGCCCTCCGGCGAAGCCGGCGGCCGGTACGGGGTTGCGGGACGGCGGCCTTGACCGTATCCTGGCGGTTTGCTCGCGCCGCTGCGGGTCGAAATCATGTAGGCAAGAGAGAATATGGATGAGGCAATCATGGCATCACTTCTGATAAGAAACTGCAGGCGATACGATGCCCCCCCCACCGATGGGCACAGCAATGTGCTCGTACAGGACGGCTGCATCACCTGGATCGGCGCCGGCCAGCCCCCTGTGGCGCCCGAGCAGGTGCTCGACGCCGGTGGCCGGCTCCTGGCGCCGGGATTCATCGACGTACACATTCAGGGCGCCGGCGGCGCCGACGTCCTGGACGCCACGCCGGCGGCGCTGGCGGCGATCGCCAAGGCGTGTGCCCGCTCCGGCGTCACCTCCTACCTGGCGACGACGGTCTACAAGATCGGTCAGGAGAATCGGCATCTGGAAGTCGCCTCCGAATGCATCGGCCGCGACCTCGGGGGCGCCCGCCTGCTCGGCATCCACCTTGAGGGCCCCTTCATCTCTCTGCGCAAGCGGGGCATGATCCAACCCGATTGCCTGATGGACCCGAGCCCCTTGGCCCTGGAGGCGATTCTGGCCAGGACCGGCGACGGCCTTGCCATGATGACGATCGCCCCGGAACTGCCCGGAGGACTGGAGGTGGTCAGGACCCTGGCGGATCGCGGCATCGTCGCTTCGCTGGGTCACACTCACGCGACCTACGACGAGGCGCTTGCCGGGTTCGACGCAGGAATCAACCATGTGACCCATCTGTTCAATGCGATGCCCTCTCTGCATCACCGGGACCCCGGCCCTCTGGGGGCGATCTTCGAGCGCGCGGACGTGACGGTTCAGGCGATCACCGACGGCGTGCACATCCATCCCTCGGTCCTGCGGCTGGCCTTTGAGGCCCTGGGCCCGAGTCGATTCGTCACCATCACGGACGGCATGCAGGCGCTGGGCCTGCCCGATGGGCGATACATCTACAACGGGATTCCGTACGAAACCCGAAACGGGGCGGCCCGATACAAAGACGGCACGCTTATTGGAACCGCCGTGGGCCTCAATCAGATGCTGGCTCGCCTGGGGGCTTTCACCGGGTGTTCGGTGGCGACGGCGATCCGCACGGTGACGGAGAACGCCGCATCTGTCCTGGGACTTGCCAAGACGGCCGGATCGATCCAGACGGGATATGATGCGGACCTGGTGCTCCTCGACGAGGACCTGTCGGTCTGGGCGACGCTCGTGGGCGGTCGGATCGTCTATCAGCGGAACGGCGATTGAGCATCAGGACGCGGCTGCGACGTCGGCGAGCACCAAGAGGGCTTCGTCGATGTCGTTCCGCTCGATGCCGTAGTGTGTGACCGCTCGAACCCGGCCGGGCCCCGAGCAGAGCATCTTCACACCTCGTTCGGCCAGCCGCGACACGAGCGCCTCGGCCGACAGCCCTTCGCGCACCACGTCGAAGTACACGATGTTGGTCTGCACGCCAGCCAGGTCGACCTCCAGTCCGGGCAAGCCCGCAATGCCTTGAGCGAGGCGGGCGGCATTGTCGTGGTCGTCCCGAATTCTGTCGATCATCGTCTCCAGCGCCACAATGCCCGCCGCCGCGATGATTCCCGCCTGCCGCATGCCGCCGCCGAGAATCTTGCGGGTGCGCCGCGCCTCGTCGATTAACCGCTTCGAGCCACAGATGACCGAGCCGATCGGCGCAGCCAGTCCTTTCGACAGGCAGACGCTCACGGAATCGACCGCCTGCGTAAGGGCCTTGACGTCGACGCCCAACGCGACAGCCGCGTTGAAGATCCGCGCCCCGTCGAGGTGAAGCGACAGGCCATGCTCTCGGGCCAGGGCCGCCACGGCTTGCGTGTATTCCGCCGACAGGACCGCCCCGCCGCATCGATTCTGCGTGTTCTCCAGGCAGATCAGACGCGTTCGCGGAAAGTGCACGTTGTCCGGGCGGATCGCCGCGCGGATGTCCTCCAGACGCAGCGTTCCATCACGCTGATTTGGAACCGTGTGCGGGTGGATGCCCCCAAGGGCGCTGATTCCGCCGGCCTCATAGTAGAATGTGTGTGACTGGTCCCCGAGGATCACTTCGTCGCCCCGGCCGCAGTGCGTCAGAACACAGACGAGGTTGCCCATCGTTCCGCTGGCGACCAGCAGAGCGGCCTCCTTGCCGACCAGATCGGCCAGTCTCCGCTCCAACCGTTGCACCGTCGGGTCTTCGCCGAATACGTCGTCCCCGAGTTCGGCCTCATAGATCGCCTGCCTCATCTGAGGCGACGGCAGCGTCACGGTGTCGCTTCGCAGATCAATCGTCTTCATATTCCGGCTGCCCGTCATCGTATGGAATTCGCCATGCCTTGTTGCGAACACGGACGATAGCAGTCCCGGCCCGTCCTGTCAATCCGCCCCTCCGCAACGGCGCGACGGGTTGCGGGCCGCGTCTTTTTTCGCTTTGGGCCGGGCCGGACACGGCGTAGGATGGTGGCATGCTGATTGTAGCACGGACTATGTACATCCTGGGCGGCTTTCTCATCCTGGGATCGCTGGCCGCTCATATCTACGCCAGGATCTGGCTGCGTCCCCGCAACGACTCCGAGCTGGACGAGATCTACTATGAGTTTGAGGACGAGGACCCTGGATACGCGAGATACTCTCGCTGGCTCAAGGCGACCGTAGCCGCAGGCGCCCTGGGGTTGCTGCTGATGTTCGTGGCGGTGGCCATATAGGATGGGCTTTGGCCCATGCGGCGGAGATTCGCGAGGATTCCATGAAACGGCAGAGGCGAACGCTCCGCGGGAAGCGTCCGCCTCGTGTTTCTTTCATTGCCCCGTGGTGACGAATTATCCGATTCGGACCGGCGACATCCTGTCGATGGTTTGCGATCGGCTCTATTCGAATGCGATACCCAGACCGATGACAGCGTCTTTGAGCGTGGCCTGGCGGTCGACTCTGACGACGCGTCCTCTCTTGATCCGAGCGAACTGCCCTTTCTTCTCGGCCAACTCATCTGTCCGCGGGAAGTTCAACTCGACCACAGAGCCCCGACGAATCGGCGTGGTCATTGGAACCGTAATGAAGACTCCCACTTTGCTTATGTTGGCGCTGCGGCCGTTGAAAAAGCGGCCCGCATCGGGAAGCCACACGCTGACCGGCCACGACAGATCCGTCCGAATCTCCCTGCGTTGTTCCACTGACGTCTCCATTGTCTGTGTCTCCTTTCTGAGCGGGTATTCCAACACAGGGCATTATCGCCAATGTGAATATAGGTGGTTTAGTTCAAACAGTAAGAATTTTGACGATTGTGATCGCTTTTCAGTTCGTATGGTATAGCGGACATGGTCGGCCCATATTATCGGGCCGGAACGAGGTTTTTCTTCTGGCCGATACCTGCTTCCGCCCAGATTCATGTTATCGGGCCTGGACAGCCCCCTGATGCACCGCCAACCGCTCTGCCGGGCTTGTCAGCGGCAAGCAGAACAGCAGAACCTGGCGAAGTCCTGATGATACCGGACGTATCCGATTCCGGTCGCAGGCAATGGAGCCATCCCGGACCGGATCGCGCACGCGTTCGAGACGATTTGACGACTGTATGGAGAATGCCGGTTAAGGCGCCGTGCCCTGAGGCCGACATAGCGTGCAGGCCGGGCGGCCCGTGCGGGTCCGGCCCTCGAACAAGACGGCCGATGGATTCTTGGCAGATCAAGGCCCAGTTGAAGGAGCATCCGGCATGGCCCAGGCATGTGGAATCAGCAGTGCGACGGACCGCAGCAAGAACAACCAGACCTCCTACCCCGACCTTCTGCACACCCTCGTGTGGAACGCCATCATGGACAATGCCACCGATGTGCACCTGCACTGTGTAGATGAAGGAGTCCGCGTCATCCACCGGGTCGACGGCGTGATCGTTCCGAAGGCTGTGCTGCCGTTGATGGAAGGCCGGCGTCTGCTGAACCAGCTCAAGAGCGCCGCCGGTCTGACCGTCGTCCGTTCGTTCGCGCCTCTGGAGGGCCAGATGGACTGGCACGATGAGGATACCACATGGGAGATCCGCGTGACGCTGACACCCGTCCGCGAGCGCGAATCGGCGCACCTGCGACTGCTGAGCGCGCCCAGGGACAGTTGGGACCTCTGCGGCCTGGGCTTTTCCACTACCGATCGCGACAGGATTGCCTCAACGGTCCGTTCGCTCAGCGGCCTGGTTCTGGTGACCGGCCCGACCGGATCGGGCAAAACGACCACGATGTACGGACTGGCGTCGCTGACCGACCTGCGAACCACGACGACCTATTCCATCGAGGACCCTGTAGAATTCAAGCTGCCTTTCGCCCAGCAGATCGAGGTGGACGAGCAACACGGTCTGACGATGCACGAGGGTCTGCGCACGATCCTGCGGATGGACCCCGACCTGATCCTGATCGGCGAGATTCGCGACAAGGACTCGGCGATCGTGGCGGCCCGGGCGGCGCTGTCGGGCCGGCTGGTGCTGGCGACGATTCACGCGCGGGACGCCGCCGGAGCGGTCGACGCCCTGCACTATCTGGGCGTTCCGCACCACATTATCGGCAGCTCCCTGCGGCTGGTGATCGCCCAGAACCTCCTGCGGCAGGTGTGCGGCCAGTGTGCCCAGCCGCGAGAGCTGGACGAGAATGAGACAGACGTGTTCGCGCGGCTCGGCATGAACGCTCCCAAAGAGCTGCTGCACCCGGGCAGTTGCGCCGAGTGCGGCTGGTACGGCTACAAGGGACGTACCGGAATCTTCGAAGTCGCACCGGTTGACGACGAGGTCGGCGCCCTGATCAGCGCGGGCGCTCGCCATCGTGAACTCGTCGAAAGACTCCGCGCCAAAGGCATCCGGTCGATGACCCAGGACGGCCTGGCCAAGGTCGCCGCCGGGATCACCACGATGGAAGAGATCTTCCGTATCAACGCCTACGCCCGAAGCGAAGAACCCACCGGGCAGAAGGACAATGCCGAACCGGTCGAAGCGTCGGTAGGTTAGGCGGGGATTGGACCACCGCTGCGATTCTTGAGCAAACCCCCTCAACGGTCCGAGCGTATGGACCCAAGGCATTACCGCCCTTGGGGGTTGGTACATGGACGTTGCCGGAAAACGTGGCTTCACCTTGATCGAGCTGCTGGTCGTCGTCGCGATCATCGCCCTGCTGATCGCCATTCTCATGCCGGCCCTGCAAAGGGCCAGGGAGCAGGCCCGGGCCGTGATCTGCCTGCACAACCTGCGCCAGTGGGGCCTGGCCACCTCGCAGTACGCCACCGAATTCGACGGCATCCTCTGGCCGGAATCCTATCCGCTCGGCGGCGACGTGCAGACCGTCCCCGGCGACTGGATGGAGATGTTGCGCCCGTACTATGAGGATGTGGACAAGAGCCGCGTCTGCCCCTCGGCGAGCCGGCCCTCGGTCGATGACCAGAGCACAGAGATGCGCGGGGGCATCCACCATGCCTGGGGCCGGCCCCGCCAGGCGTCCGACCCGAGTTCGCGTGACTTCATCTCCAAGGCCGATTTCTGGGGCAGCTACGGCATGAACCGCTGGATCACCGATCCGGTGGAGAAGGACCAGCGGTACTGGAAATATGCCTTCGAGCGAAACACCGAGGGGATCCCGGTCTTTGTCGACTGCATCCACTGGCACCTGCGGCCCCAGGACACCGACCGGCTGCCGAGCCAGCCGCTGGTGGTCTTCAGCGACTTTCCCGAGAACGGTCAAGGCGGCACCCAGATCTGGCGCACTTTCCTTGAACGCCACAATCACGCCACCCAGGCCAGCTTCCTCGACGGCTCCGCGCGCAAAATCCCCCTTTGGGATCTCTGGAACCAGCGCTGGCACCGCGAGTTCCGCCGACAGGAGTACCATCGCTCCGACTTCGCATTCCTGCGGTGATCGGCCCAGCCGGCGCGCCGAGACCGCGATTCACCGTCGGATCTCGTCCAGATGCTCCAAGGCCTGAATGCCACGGTCTTCGTCGACGTGCTTGACGCGGACGTACAGGTGATTGCGGTGGTGCCAAAGGATTCTGGCGGCCTCGTCCAGGCTGTGGTGCGTCACGAGTCTTCGCGGGTCGGACCACTGCGATTCGCAGCAGTCGCACTGGCCGCGGTGCCGGTCGTACCACCAGAGCTGGAACCCGCCGAAACCGCGAAACTGGTCCCCCTTGATGCCGAAGACGTGCTCGGCATAGAGCAACTGCTTGATGTGCGTCTTGTCTTTGACCTCGATCGGCTTCATCGCTCTGGCCCGCCCAAGTAACGCTCCCCTCAGACAGCCCAAGAATCGAAGCAGGATCACATCGAAGTTCGGCAGTCATCGTATCGCCCTTGTGCCCGAGAGTCAATCCTGTCTCATCCTGAGTCATCCCCAGTTTTGACCGAGGAGTTCGTGCTTCAAGCGGCGCAAGAGATACTGGCAGGTGGGGAGAGGGCAGGTTTGCATGAACAGGCCGATGGTGAAGAGACTGCATTCGCCCGTCCGGTTGTTGGAGCACCACCGGCCGGGGCGGAATCGTTCGGAGGCGTACAGGCCGACCGTCACCAGGAGCAGATACGCCAAGGCCAGAATAAGCAGAAACCGACTCAAACGCTGGGAATCCTTGATCTGGATCAAACGCAGAGCAAACCCATTGCGTTTGTTTTTCACGTCACGAAAGTACTCTTCAATGCTCATCCGCCGCGCAAAGACCTTGGACAAGACTTGGGCGCGAAGGTGCTCTTCGTCCGTCATCAGATACCAGGGTTCCGACTGATCCGGCAGCCAAACCACAGCCACGTCCTGCACGACGGGCCGCTCTTTGCGATACGAGACGTGGCGTAGCAGGTGTCTCTGGCCCCGATGGATCGGGTAATCCGCCAGGCGACCGGTGAACCGCGAACTGCTCACCCACACCGACGGCTGGATGCGGATGATGTAATGGAACTTCAGTTCCTGGCACACGCGGGCCATCTCCGTTCGACCGAACCCCCGATCGGCGAGAAGCGTCACCCGGACCGAAGCGGCCACCATGGTGTGAAACAGACGCAGCAACCCGTATTCCAGATTGTTCTGCGAGCGATAGACCTCCTCGTAACGGTACACCGCCCACAGCAAAGGCAAGGCCCGGCCTCGCAGACGAGCCGCCAGGACCAGGCACTGAAAGTGGCGGATATCCACCCAATCGAGGCTCACCAGCAGCTTTTTTCGGGGTTGGGCGAGCCACTGGACCACGCCCCGCATCGCTTCGCTCGGCTCGACCCGAGTGTTTCCTACAAAGCGGTCGACCCGCTTGATCCCCTGCTTGGCGGCCAGCGCCGATTGCCCCGCCAATGCCCGTCCCAGTTGGGCCAGCGAGGCCCGCACCACGATCATCGCCGCCGGAACCAAGACGCTCAAGGTTTTGGCCTGCGAGAGCCGAAGACAAGAGCATACCGAACGTACAAAATCCGAAATCTCCTGGCGTTTCATGGTCGACTCCTTTCGATCGAGTTGGCATTGTGATTTCTTTCACCAACTCTCATCGTCAAAGAGTCGACCTTTTCATTGGGCCCTACCTTAAACTGGGGATGATTCAGTGTCTCATCCTGGTGGCTTCAGGCCAAGTGCAAATCACCCATAGCTCGGTGCAGTTTTGCCTTGTTTCTCAGCGGGATGGACTGGATAATGAGGGTGGTTGGAAGCCAAAGGCCAGGCAGCGGAGAACACGCGATGAACAGAGCCATTGTGCGCATCACGATCGTCGGGGTGATCCACCTGCTGATGTTTGAGACCCTCTGCCGGTGGTCCGTTCACTGGCGTGAGAGCAGCGAGGAGTTGGTGCGCCTGCTGCTCCTGCTGCTCTTGCTCGTCGGCCTGGTGTGGGCGACGTCCCCGGCATTCGGGAAGGTGAGCGGACGAACAAGGCGAGTCCTGTGCCGAGCTGCCCTCGTCGTGGGGCTCTTCGCCGGCCTCTATGCCGTGGACTACTTTTACTTCTGGCACATCCGCCCGAACCTCGGGCTATACGAAGAACCCGACTGGGTGGCCCAGCACCCGGGCTTTCAGAGATCCTTGCGGGCGAGGATCGAGGCCAACATGTGGAGTCCCGCGACGAAGGCGGACACATCACTGTAGACTCATGTCTCGTCCGCATTGGCGCCGCGCCCATCTGGTTGTGTGATCGACATCAGTCCGGACGGGAACCGGTCTTCCGAGAAGATGTGCGAGCCAGTTGAACGAGGTAGCCGTAGATCGCGTTGGTGTGATTCGGGTCTTTCTCCATCATGGCTTCGGGATGCCACTGGACGAATAGCCCCAGGCCGCCGTCGGTCCGTTCGACGGCTTCGACCACACCGTCGTCGGCGCGGGCGACGGGCTTGAGCCCCTGGCCGATCCGGTCGACCGCCTGGTGGTGCGAGGAATAGACCATCGCGGTCTCGGCGCCGAGGAGTCGGGCCAGCGTGCTATCCGGTGCGATCGTCACACGATGATAGACCTTCTTGTGGTTCACATCGGTCCCGACCAGCGAGGGGATGTCCTGGATCATACTGCCGCCTGAGACGGCGTTGGTGAACTGCATGCCCAAACAGACTCCCAGGACCGGTTTGCCGCTCGCCATCCAACGGGCGATCAGCATGCTGTCAAACCGGGTCCGTCGTTCGGGAAGCACCTCGGTGGTCTCGTGCGGCGTCTGGCCGTACATCGAAGGCGGAATGTCGCGCCCGCCGACCAGCACCAGGCCGTCCAGCTCCTCGACGTAGCAATCCACCGCCTCCTTGCTGTCGATAGGCGGCAGGACCAATGGGATGCCTCCGTTGCGAAGCACCGCCTCCACATAGGAGATGTCGACCTCGCTGACCTGACGCTTCTCGTCGTAGGCCGTCGTGATACCGATCAACGGTTTGCCCGAGACGTGGGTGCGAGCGTTCCGACACCCGGGGGCACATACCCATACGACCAACAGCAGTATGACAGCAACTTTCTTCATAGACCTGCCTCAAACCTGTCAAATGGGGTCAACATTACAGCGATTCGGCGACGGCCTCGACACGGCGCCACAGACGCAGCAGGTTGCCGCCCCAAATCTTGCGGATGTCTTCGTCGCAGTAGCCCCGGCGGACCAGTTCCACCGTGACGTTCAGCGCCTGGGCGTGGTTGGCAAATCCGCTGACGGCCCCGCCGCCGTCGAAATCCGTTCCGATGCCGACGTGGTCGATGCCCGCGACTCGGACTGCGTGATCGATGTGATCGACATAGTCCTGGACGGTCGCGATGGGAACCGTTTCGGCCAACTCCTCGTAGCGCCGGTAGTACTCCTTCAGCCGGGGTCTCATCGCTGCACGCCGTTCCGTGGACCACTTCTGTCGTTCGGCATACGGTGGAATGCCCAACTCATCGCGGAGCCGGCGAACGGCTTCTTTGCGTTCAGGTGTTTCCGGCTTCAGGTAGGCGTCGAGAGCAACGATCTGAATCACGCCGCCGTTGTCACGCAAGGCCCGGAGCTGCTCATCGGTGAGATTGCGCTCCTGTGGATGGACGGCCGAGCAGCCCGAGTGCGACACCAGGATCGGAGCTCGCGTCACTGCCAGCAGGTCAAAGAACGCCTTCTCCGAGATATGCGAAGCATCGCACATCATGCCCAGCTCATTCATGCGCTGGACCACGCGTTTGCCAAATGGCGACAAGCCGTTGTGCATTGGGTTCGGCTCGCTCGACGAATCGCATATCTGGTTGTGCTCCGTGTGACACAGCGTGACGTACCGGGTCCCTCGGTCGTAGTATTGGCGCAGCAGGTCAAGGTTTTCGGCGATGGGGAAGCCGTTCTCGATGCCGATCATGATCGCCTTCCTGCCGGTCGCAACGATCCGCTCTGCCTCGTCGGGACACGTCGCCAGGGCGCAGCGGTCCGGATACATGCTCTGCGTCAGTCGCTCGATCGCCGCGAACTTGCTGTCAGCCATCCTCTGCGCTTCGGCATACGTCTGAGCGTTCAACTCGGATGCCTGCCGGACGTACACCGCCAGGAAAACGCCGTCGACGCCTCCTTTAGCCATCTTGACAAGGTCACATCTGAGCTGAGGATTGTCGACGCCCGGATCGAGGTCGGCCGTCGCGTACTGCTCATCGGCGATGTCCACGTGCGAGTCCAGGGTAATAGCGGCCTCGTGGATCGTCCTGGCCCGAGCGATGATCAGCTCGTCAGTCGTTGGTTGCCTCAGCGCTGCGTCCATCCCTTCCAGCGCCGAGAGATAGAGCCCGTAGGAGAAATTGGTCAGCAGTTCACCTGCGCCGATTCGGTCGGTCTCATGGAGCCGCCGGGCAGCGTCTTCCAGGGGCTTCTGCATCGCGACCGCGCGGCTCTCGATCCGCTCGGCGCGGTTCCTGGCGGCCGCGACAAGGGCCGGCCCCTGCCGTTCGGCCTTGCCGCGGACGTTCGAGAACACCCAGAAGGCCTCGCGCGGATCGGGGACGAACGGAGCGCCGACCTTGCGGTCGTAGACGCCGCTCGTCGGCTGTTCCGGCTGCGTGCGAAAACCGGCCGGGAAGTCCGTGATGCCAAAGTGAAACGGCAGATAGACCGAGGTTCGTGGCTCGGCCAGACAGACCCAATAGACGAGACCAACGTCGAGCGGCGGCTCACGGCGCAATTGCGCGACGAAGCTGGTCTGCGTCGCGCCGCTGCACAGCGCACAGCCGAAACCCGAAGCCGGCGATGGTTCCGGCGGGTTCCCCTCATCATGGCGAAGGATCTCCATAATATCCGTTACGCCGAGCTTGCGCTTGGGTGCTACGGAGAACGGTAGGTCGAAACCCGGTGCAATCTCCTGGCTCGCGACATACCTCAGTCCGGCCCACTGCCGGCCCGCGTTGTTCGGGTGAGAGGCCGACGCAGGATCGGCATAGACGGCGGCAAAGTCGAACGGCCCGTCCTTCTGTGGATCATACCACCGGCGCTCGATCGCGTACGTGACGATGTCCTTCGACGCCAGTACGTTGTCTTCGTCCGCGAGATCGACCTGGCGGATTATGTACGTATTGGCAACCATCGCCACTTCGTTGTCGGGGACCCGCCTCGCGAGCCAATGCTTGCCTTGGACAGCGCAGAATAGCCAGCCCTCGTTCGGGTCGGCAATGATGTACGTCCGTCCTGAAGCGACATAGCCGAACCGCTCCACCAGCCGGCCGGCCAGCAGAACGCCCTCCCGCGCCGAGCGTGCCCGCTGCGCGATCAGCCTTCGCAGCATCCAGCCGATACCGCCGTCGGTGATTTTGGGCCGGTCCTCACGCGAGGGGCAACCGTCCGATGTGACGGTCACGCCCCATTCGTTGACGCAGGTGTCGGAGTAGAGCATGCCGGGCATTTCGGACCACAGGTAGGCCCAGGTCTGCTCGACCTGCTCCAGCACACCGCCGTTGCGGAGCACCACCGTGGCCCCCGGCCCATGCATCTGCCTGGGCACCTTGTAGTGGTTGACCACCTGCGGCGGGTAGTCGTCCTCATTGTGACCCACCACCACGCAGCCGTCGGTTGACGCGTCTTTGCCCACGACGATGGAGAAACACGCCTCGCACGGCAGCGCTGACAGCGCCAGCATCACCATGGCAATCAGGATGAGGCCTTTGCACTTGGCAACCATGTTCACGACCTCCCGTTTCCGATGGGACCGATAGGATTCACTCTCCCGCCGGCGCACGGCGAACCTGATTCTCCGTGGAGGCCACCACGACGGCGCAGACGGCGTCCCCAGTGACGTTCACCACGGTGCGGCACATATCCAGAATGCGATCGACGCCCAGAATGATCCCGATCCCCTCCAAAGGCACACCGATGCTGCCTAACACGATTGCCAGGGTCACGATGCCGGCGCCGGGCGTGCCAGCCGTACCGATCGACGCCAGCGTGGCCGTCAGCACGATCGTCACCTGCTGGGCCAGACTCAGGTCCATCCCGTAGAGCTGGGCCAAAAAGACGGCTGCAACCCCCTGGTAAAGCGACGTGCCGTCCATGTTGACGGTCGCCCCCAGAGGCAGGGTGAAGCTGCAAATGTGGCGCGGCACTCCCAGGTTCTCCACAGCGCACTCGATCGTCACGGGCAGCGTGGCCGAGCTCGAAGCGGAGCTGAAGGCAATCAACTGGGCCGGACGGACGCCTCGAAAGAACTGACCCATTCCAACCCTGCTGAACAACCTCAGAGCCAGAGAGTACACCAGCAGCATGTGCAGAAGAAGCCCGGCCACAACCACAGCGCTGTACTTGGCCAGCACCAAGAGGATGTGCAGACCGAAGTCGGTGACAACCGCCGCGATCAGAGCGAACACGCCGAGCGGCGCGACCTTCATGATCAGGTGCACCATCATCACCATGGCGTCGTTGACGGCCTCGAAGAAGCGAACTGCCGGCCCGCCCCGCTCGGCGCCGATCAGCGTCAGGCAGACGCCGGTCAGCAACGCGAAGAAGATGATCGGAAGCATCTGCCCTTCTGCAAAGGCCCGGATCGGATTCGTCGGGATGATGTTCAGCAGAACGTCTTTGATCGAGGCCGATTCGCGAGGCGCCTCGCCGGCGGCGTCCTGCTGTGCGGCCCCTTCGATCAGCCTGCTCTTGGCGTTCTCCGACAGACCCGACCCCGGCTGCACGAGGTTGGCCAGCAGCAATCCAATGCTGATGGCAACAACGGTCGTGCAGAGGTAGAAACCAATAGTCTTGGCCCCAATACGTCCCAGGCTGCGGACGTCGCCCAGGCTCGTGGTCCCAACCACCAGCGAGGCGAACACCAGCGGCACGATCACCATGCCGATCAGCCGCACGAAGGCCGTCCCCACCGGTTGGACGTACGTCGCGACGAAGGAAGCCAAATCCAGGCGGTTCGCCAGCAGACCGAATCCTGCCCCGACGACCATCGCCAGCAGGATCTTCGTATGCAGTTGTAGCTTGGGCATCGCCATCCGAGCTTTCCGCCAGAGATTCCGGCATCTGCCCAGATCATAGCCCCGCCCGCCTCCCCCGTCAAAGAAGAACCCTCGTCACTGGCATATCATGTCTCGGCCGACCGTGCGACAGCCCTGCCGTCGCGGTCAGGGTCCGCTGGTGTCGCGACCCCTGCGTTCGCCATTGAGGTTGTCACGCGGCGTTGTACAGACTGATGATCTGTGATGGATTCCCTTTGAGACACCCGACGGGAGCATGGTAGAATGTGGCCACGGATAGAGGGCGACGGGCAGGTTCGGGACCTGCGTGACAGCCTGGCTCAAGACAAGAAAGAGGACGAGAAGGAGGCAGAGAATGCGGCGTGACAGAGATTTTAGCAGGTTGGTACGTGGTTTGGTGTGTGCGTTGGCATTGGTCTTGATCGCCGGCGCCGCCCGAGTAGAGGCGGCCGGGCCGGACGATCTGGCCAAGAAGATCGAGCAAACGCTCTCCGGCGTCCAGCGAAGGATCACAACCGAGCCGGCTCGGGCGGAGAAGGAACTGCTCGAAGCCCGCAACCTGCTGGCCCAACTGAAGGAGGCGGCGCCCGACCATGCCAAACTCGCGACCCTGGTCAAACAGGCCGCTGATCTGACGACGAAGCTGGAAAGGCGGCTCGGACGGCCCGTCGGCGGCAGCGCCGAGAAGAAAGAAGAAGCCAAGCCGGCCGAAGCGCCGAAGCCGGCATCATCAGACCTGCCCAGTGCCGTCGTCTCACAGCTCAAGAGGCTCGAAGACACGCTCAACGCAGTGGTCGCGGCCCTGGAGAAGAACCAGTTGCAGACGGCGACCACCCGACTGGGGCAGGCGAAGAAGCTGATGGACGAGCTCCAGAGCCGATATGGCCAGAAGATCCCGGCCGGCAACGCCGAGTTCAAAGCCGCCACCGACAGGCTGGCCGCCGTCGAAGCCCAGTATACGCAGGCCAAGTCAACCGCCGATGCCGCAGCCGCCGCGGCCGCCGAAGCCGCCCGGCACAAGGAGACTCAATCCAAGGAATGGCTCGCCAGGTTCGCTCCTTTCTTCGACCCCAAAGGCGACCAGTATCTGCTCATCGGGTCGTCCTTCAACAACGCCTCCGAGGCGGACAAGGAGAAGTGCCGCCAGGCCTATGCCGAGGCCAACGAGCTGATGGCCACCTACAAGAAGACCGAGTTCCCCCACGGCAAAACGCAAGAGCTGATCTACAGAGAACAGTCGCTGGCGGGAACGCTCGCCATCTACAACGAAGGCGCCGCCCGCACCCGCCAGGAAGAGGCCTGCCGTCCGTGGGTCGAGAAGCTGCGTCCTTATGTCGACGTCGGCGCCGGCAGTCCGAAGTACCTGATCGACGGCGTCACGCTCAGCGAATCCGATATCCAGGAGCGAACCACCCTGCTGGCCGAGGCCCAGGCTCTCTGGCCCGAGTATGAGAAGGCCGAGTTTCCTCATGGCAAGACCGCAGAGCTGCTGTCTCTCGAAGAGACGATGAAGCAGCGTCTGCAGGATATGCCTGAAGTGCTCCAGCGAAGCCGGGCTCTGCTTTCGGCGGATATGGAGAAGGAGTTCGACCGCATCCTGACCTACCTGAACCAGGACACCGGCTGGCAGAGCGATCCGACGAAAAAACCCAACCTCGTCATGGAGCGCGACGTGCTGCCGTTGCAGCAGGCGATCGAGCGCTATGCCGGGACCGTCGGGTCCGACGACGCCAAGCTGGCGACCCTCAAGCAGAAACTCGGCCAGATCAAGGAGCAGGACCAGAAGAACCGTGCCGTGCGAGCCGAGCGGACCTATATGAACGCCGACCGTTTCGAAGGCGAGGGAATCGACGAACTGCGTCAGAAGGTCGAGGAGATCGTCAAGGAGAAATCCGCCTCTGGAAAAGCCCTCCGCATCACCCTGCCGGCGGGAAACTGGCAGGAGGAGAGCGTGCTCGAATGGACGGACACCACACGCACCGAACTGCGGTACCGCATTACGCGATTCATGACCGCCCAAGCAGCCGCCAAGGGGGCCGACGGCAAGGTCTACCTGCACGGCGTACACCTGGCCAACGACCGGAACTCCGATGGAAGCTGGGGCCCCCTCCACGGCCACATCATGTGGTCGGACTGGATGGCCGAGGCGAACGTGAGCAAGGAGCCTCCCGCCGCCCCATAGCGGCGGTGGCCTCGGCTCTCACGGCGCCCAGGGATTTTTCTTATGGGCTCCAGCCGGATTTCCCCTATAATGAGGTAGACGAAATGGAGGTCGAACGGGTCCGGCATCGCCGGGTGGCCCGAACCATATCGGCGACGGAGCCCCATAGGTCTTCGGCACACTGACACAAGCAGAGTTGGAAGGAGGTCTCACCATGAGCAAATCGCGATGGATCATCCTGTTGGCTGTGGGCCTGGTGGCCGCACAGGCTTGGGCTGTAGACAAATCCCTGGTCCTGTACCTGCCCTTCGACGACGGCGCCGGCACCACCGCCAAGGACGCCTCCAGTTACAGCAACCCCGGCACCATCGTCGGAGACGCTGTCTGGGTCGCAGGTCATAAGGGCACGGCGCTGGAGTTCGTCAGCGGCTCGCACGTGACGGTGCCGGAGATTCCCGAGTACGACGTAGCCGCCGAGGTCAGTCTGCTGGCCTGGGTCAAGGCGACCACGGTGCCGAACTGGGGCCGTGTGATCGACAAATCTCAATGGCAGACCACTGGTTTCGATCTGGTCCTGACTCAGAACGTCGGCCTGCCCCGGCTGGAGTTCTTCGTCAACAACACCACCTCGCTGGCGGACGCAACGACCGTGGTGATCGACAACGAATGGCACTTCATTGTCGGAACGTTCGGCAGCAAAACGATACACGTCTACGTGGACGGCCAGATGGAAGGCCAGGCCCAATCCGTCGGGCAGGTGGACATGAATCCGAACGATTGGCCGATCATGATCGCCGGAGAGACCAGCTCGAACGGTGGCCAGCAGTTCTTCGGCACGATCGACGAAGTCGCCATGTACAACCGCGAGCTTTCGGAGCAGGAGATCGCGGACATTTTCGAAAACGGCATGCCTCAGGCGGAAACCGCGGGCAATCCTCAACCGGAGAACGGCGCCGTCGATGTGCCTCGCGAGGTCGTGCTGGGCTGGACAGCCGGAGCGCTCGCTGCATCGCACGATGTCTACTTCGGCACCTCGCCGGCCGACGTCGAGAGCGCCACCCGCGCCAATCCGATGGGCGTACTGGCCAGCCAAGGGCAGTCGGGCGCCACATACGACCCCGCCGGACTTCTCGATTTCAGTCAGACATACTACTGGCGGATCGACGAGGTCAACGCGGCGCCTGACAATACGATCTTCAAGGGTGAGGTATGGAGCTTCACCGCCGAGCCGTTCGCCTATGCGATCACGAACATCGTCGCAACCAGCAACGGCGTTTCGGAACCGGACTCGGGCCCGGAGAAGACCATCGACGGCTCCGGTCTCAACCCCGCCGACCAGCATTCGACCCTCAACGCCGACATGTGGGCCGCCACTACCGGCGGCGCCGAGCCCGTGTGGATTCAGTATGAATTCGACCGGGTCTACAAGCTTCACGAGCTTTGGGTGTGGAACTACAACGTCGTGTTCGAACTGATGCTCGGCTTCGGCTTCAAGGACGTCACAGTGGAGTACTCCGCTAACGGGACCGACTGGACCGTGCTTGCCGATGTTCCGTTCCCCCAAGCGACGGGCAAGACGACCTACACGCACGGCGCCACGGTGGACCTCCAGGGGGTCGCAGCCAAATACGTACGGCTGACCGCCAACAGCGGCTATGGCCTCACCGGACAGTTCGGGCTCAGCGAGGTCCGGTTCTACTACCTGCCGGTGCAGCCGAGAGAGCCGCAACCGGAATCCGGAGCAACCGATGTTGCCATCGATACGGTCCTCGACTGGCGAGGCGGCCGCGAAGCGGTATCGCACGAGGTCTACCTCAGCACCGACGAAGCGGCCGTAGTCGACGGGACAGCCCTGGCCGGCACAATGAGCCAGAGCAGCTACGATCCGGCCACGCTGGACCTGGCGGCCGAGTACTTCTGGAAGGTCGTTGAAGTCAACGAGGCCGAAGCCGTCAGTTCATGGGAAGGCGAGGTCTGGAGCTTCTCCACCCAGGAGTTCCTCGTGGTGGACGACTTCGAGAGCTACACGGACGACGTCGAGGCACACACGACGATCTACGACGCATGGATCGATGGCTACACCAACGAGACCGGCTCCACGGTCGGCTACCTCGACGCGCCGTTCGCGGAGCAGGACATCGTCCACGGCGGCGCTCAATCGATGCCGCTGTTCTATGAGGGCAACTCGCGGACCGACCACACAATCGACGGCGTGACAGACTGGACGGCGGGCGGCGCCACGACACTCGTGCTATTCTTCCGTGGCGACATGGCCAACGCCCCCGGACAGCTCTACGTGACGATCAACGGGACCAAGGTTCTGTACGACGGCGCCGCCGGCAGTCTGGCGACCGCGTTGTGGAAGCAATGGAACATCGATCTGGCCTCGGCGGGCGTCAATCTGCGAAACGTCACCGAGGTGAGCATCGGCATCGACGGTTCCGGCTCCGGCGTGGTGTACATCGACGACATTCGCCTGTACCGCGTAGCTCCGGCGGTCGTGGTCGCCCAGGACCCGGGCGCGGCATCTCTGGTGGCGCTGTACGCGATGGAGAACAACGTCCAGGACAGCTCCGGCAACGGCTACCACGGCACGGCATTCAACGAGCCGACCTACGGGCCGTCGCTGGCCGGCCAGGGCCAGGCGCTTCAGTTCGATGGATTCGCCGATTACGTAGAACTGCCCATCGGTCCGGTCCTGAGCACGCTGACCGATTCGACGTTCGCCACCTGGGTGAACTTCGCGAGCACCGGTGGCGACTGGCAGCGGATCTTCGACTTCGGCACCAGCAGCACGGCCGGCTACATGTTCCTTTGCCCGCGCATCCCGGCCGGCCAGATCCGGTTCGCCATCACACCCGCCGGCGGCAGCGAGTCGGTCATCCAGACGACCACCATGCTGCAAACCGGCTGGCACCATCTGGCGGTCGTGATCGACGCGGCGAACATGCAGGTTCAGGTCTATCTCGACGGCGACGTGGCCGCCAGCGGCGCGACGGCGACTCTGCCAAAGGACCTCGGCAACACGACACAAAACTGGGTGGGCCGCTCGCAGTACACTGCCGACGCCTACTTCTCCGGTTCGCTCGACGAATTCCGCATCTACAACCGGGCCCTCTCGGCCGGTGAAGTCCGCTATCTGGTCGGAGATCGGTAGCCGCTCGCGTCCATATCGAGGACGCACCAACGTGGATCATCAGGGGCCTGCACCGTGGCGCGGGCATCTTGCCCTCGAACCACGGGCAGGATGCCCGCGACACGCAAGGGCGGGGCGCCCTCGCCACGCCAGGGAGATCGTGATGCGTAGACTCACGCCAGTACTGCTTGCCATCCTCGTCGCCTGTTCATATGCCACTGCCCGGGAGACAGCAACCGTTCGGCTCAGTCCGTCCGTGCGCCTGCTGCCCGGGCCAGTCAACGGCGTTTGCATCGAACGCGATGGACACATACTCGTCGTCTATGGCGACCCGTCCGGGACGCTTCAACAGGCGGATGTGGTCCTGTTCACGCACAGCCGGCGCGACGTGGTCTGGGCAGGACAAAGCCTCGTTGAACGCGGCGCCAGGGCCATCGTGTCTGCCGCCGAAGCAGCGGCGTTCGCGGAGCCGCAGGAGTTCTGGAACACCTTCGTACGCGCGCGATTCCACGACTACCATCAGCAGACGACCAAAGTCCCCGTGGTCCCGCTGCGAGTCGACCGCTCCGCAGCGGATGGGGACACAATCGAATGGCAGGACCTCTCCGTGCGAGTGATGGGCACGCCGGGCTATGCGCGGGGCGCCGTCAGCTATCTGCTGGAGGTCGATGGTCTCAAGTATGCCTTCGTCGGCGACCTGATCTATGGCGATGGGCATCTCCTGGACCTCTATAGCCTCCAGGACGAAGTCCCGGACCTGCGGATCGGCGGCTACCACGGATACGCCGCCCGCATGATCCAACTGATCGCGAGTCTGCGTGCAGTTGCCTCCGAGAAGCCGGATATCCTCGTTCCGGCTCGTGGCCCGGTCGTTCGAGATGCCCAGGCTGCCATCACACATCTGATCGACCGGCTCCAGGCGGTCTATCGCAACTACCTGGCCATCAGCGCCGGACGTTACTATTTCAGCCGCAGCTATGACGCTCTGGCCGAGCGCGTTCTCGGCACGCCGCATGGTGTTCCATGGATGCGTCTGGCGACCATCGATGAGGACCCTCCGGGTTGGATGCGGTGCATCGGAAACTCCCGACTTCTGCTCTCGCAGAGCGGCGCCGGCTGGCTGATCGACTGCGGCTCGCAGGCCATCATCGATGAGATCGCCAAGCTGCGTGACGCCGGCCTGCTGACATCCCTGGAAGGTGTGTTCATCACCCACTACCACGACGACCACACCGAGAAGGTCAACGCCCTCCTGAAGACCTTCCCCTGTCCAGTGTTCGTCACGCCGCTGATGGCCGACGTCGCGCGTCGACCCCCGGCGTATCGACTGCCCTGCCTGACGACCGAGTCGATCACGGACGTGACGGTAGTCCCCGACCGGCACACGAGACGTTGGCGCGAGTTTCAATTGACCTTCTACGACTATCCTGGGCAGACCCTCTACCACAGCGCCCTGCTCGTCGAGCACGACAACGGTGAAAGGCTCTTCTTTCTCGGTGATTCCTTCACGCCATCCGGAATCGACGACTACTGCCTCCTGAACCGCAACCTCATGCACGAAGGCGAGGGCTACCTGCACTGCCTGGACATCCTGGCCACCCTTCCCGACAACTGCATGCTCGTCAACGAGCACGTTTCGCCGGTCTTTCAGTTCGACGCGCCCCAACTGACGCTGATGCGCAAGACGCTCGCCGAACGCAAAGCCCTCCTGGCAGAGCTGTTCCCCTGGGACGAAGCCAACTACGGCATCGACGAGCAGTGGGCTCGGATCTACCCCTACGGACAGACAGCTCGCCCCGGCCAGACGGTGGAGGTCGAGGTGCGGATACGGAACCACTCGGACCGGTCGCACGAGTATACCGTGACGCCTCATGGGCCCGAGGGCTCGCGTGTTGAACCCCCATCAGCACGCCTGACTGTCGAACCTCGGACGGAGGGCGCGATCACCATACGAATCGGCGTTCCCGCCTCGGCGATCCCATCGGCCTGCGTCATCACCGCCGACGTCGCCTTCGACGGCTGGAACCTTTGCCGCTGGTGCGAGGCTCTCATCGAAATCCGCCCATAGCAGCGCCGGCACAACCGGCGCAAAACCGCCGATTCGACGTTCTTTGCCTCTTCCACGCCCCTATCCATCCGGGCCAGGCTTGGCGGCTGCCGCCACGGAATACGGCTTGACATTCCACGACGAGAATCATATACTGGATACCCGCAGAGAAGGGAGGTTTCTGCGGCATTCTTCCGCACGCGCGGGTAGAGTGCTTCCTTTCCTTAGTTTTCCCAGGGATGTGGTAGCGATAGAAGAAGCTCGCGGGCTCCCCCGCGACGGCATTCCTGTCGCCCGATGCATAAGGAGTGGGGTATGCGAAGCGAAAGAAGAAAAGCCACCGTCCGTCGATACAGCGTCTTCCTGGGGTATCTGTTCCTGGTGATGGCCGCCGCGGGCCCAACGATGGTGCAGGCCCGCTCCGCCTATGTGATCGCAGAGATCACGAACTCCGCCGAACCGCTTCCCGTGCTGGCCTACGATATCGGTCTGGACGGTTCGCTGACGTTTCAGGCCCGGCAGACGATTCCTTTCCGAGCCGGCGGCGCCGTCGGCATGGCCATCGACTGGGAATCGGGGTACATCTTCGTGACCTACGAGTTCTCCGACACCCTGGAGATCCTGGACGCACGAACCATGGTCGACGTGGGCAATGCCTCTGCTCCGGGCGCCGAGAATCTCGCAGGGATCGTCTACGATGAGACGAAGGACCTCCTGTACACGGTCGACCGAGGCACCGACAAGCTGTATGTCTATACGTGGGACGCCGGTACGGGAAAACTCCACTTGTCTCCGGGCGCGCCGTTCACGCTGGAAGGCTCCACGGCATATGGCATCGACCTGGATGAGGCACGAGGTTTGCTCTACACGGCCAGCGGCAACCGGACGATTCGCGTCTACGAGACCTCCACCTGGTCCACCGTTCGATCGATCGAGCTCGATCGATCGGCGATCAGCGTCGCCCTGGACTTCTACAACGAGCTGATCTACACGGGCGCGGGATACTTCGGCGACACCTCGCTGAACCAGTACGACATGGTCACGGGCAAGAGCAAAGCGGTGCCGGTGGATGAGAAGGCCGGCGTCATGGGGATTGCTGTCGATCCGGTCAGCAATCTGGTCTATGTGACCACGGGCCTGAGCAACCTGTCCGGTGGCGACGATCTGCTTTGTTATGACTCGAACCTCGTCCTGGTCTCGTCGATCCTCGACATCGGCAATCCGACGGACATCGTGATCCCCGCAAGGGACATCGGCTACAACCCGCTCGGCTTTGCCAAGAGCATCGCCACGGACATCGAGCCGGAGGAGGGCGAGGAGATCTATGTCAACCTGGGCGAGACCATCACGTACCAGCTCACGTTCGCGAATCTGAGCCTCATACGGGAAGTCTCCATCGTGGACACGCTTCCGAGCGAAGTGACCTTTGTGGACGCCGACAGCGATGGTGTCACGGGACACTACGACGCCGCGACGCACACCTGCTCGTGGTTCCTGCCGTCCGTGGAGGCCGGGTCCCAGACCTGCCTGGAACTGCGGGCGAGCGTCAATCCGCAGGTTCCCGTCGGCACCCGTATCCGCAACCGCGCCACGATACGAACGCGGGTCATTCCGCCGACCTCCGTGAGCGTCGACGCGCTGGTTCGCGGCAGCGAGTGGAAACCCCTGATACTGAGCAAGGTCGTGGCCGGAGGTGTTCAGCGTCAAGACGGCATTGCCTATGCCAACGCGGGCGAAACCGTTTCCTACACCCTCTCCTTTTCGAACGAGACCAACGACTATCCTGTGACCAAGGTCTCGGTCGTCGATGCGCTGCCGCGGGAAGTGACGTTCGTGGGTGCCGAAAGCACCTCGGGCACCGCCTCGTATGATCCGGTGAATCACACCTACACCTGCTCCTATGCCTCTCTGGCGCCCGGGGCAACGGGGTACATCACTCTCACGGCGCAGATTCACGAGGACGTGCCGGCCGGAACGATCCTCACCAACACGGCGGTCCTCACCACCGAGGAGACCGAACCGACCACCGCCACCGCCGACATCACCATCCGGCAGAGCGAGTTGCTGCCGCTGGTCCTGACCAAAACCATCACCGCCGGTGGAACCGAGCCGAAAGAAGACGGTGTACGATACGTCGAGGTCGGGGAGCATATCACGTTCCGCATCTGCTGCGAGAATCGCGACAACGCTGTGCCGGTGGAAGACATCACCCTCGTCGACTTCCTCCCGGCCCAATTGCTGTTTCTCAGCGCCGAAGGAGACGGGCAGTTCGGCCGCTACGATGCACAGAGCCACACGTATGTCTGGTCCATCGCTTCCCTGGCGGCCGGCGAGAGCTTCTGCCTGGAGATCGTAACACAAGTCAAGGCAGGCACCCCGGCCGGAACCACGATCGTCAATCGGGCGACCGTAGACAACGATCAGATCGAGGCGACCACGGACAAGATCGAAGTGACGGTCAGACCCGTTGATCGGGTCCTCAACGTCACCAAGCGGATCAGCGCCGGAGCGACCACCGACGACGGCAAGACCCAGTATGTAGGGATCGGAACCGAGATCACCTATGAAATCGGCTTCGACAGCAACGGCAGCAGCCACCGCGTAGAGGGTCTGTCCCTCGTGGATGTTCTGCCACCGGAAGTCACGTTCGTCTCGGCCGACGGCGACGGCGTCTACGGCGCCTATGACCGGGACAAACACATCTACACGTGGTCCTATCCTTCCCTGTTGCCCGATTCTGCTGCGCGCGTGACGATCACGGTGAACGTCCGCGAGGAGACCACACCGGGTACAGTCGTCGAGAACTCAGTGACGATCGACAGCAACGACGCCGATCCTCAGACCGCCCGCGTAACGGCTGTGGCCGTCCAGGCAAAGCCCAAGCCGCTGGAACTGACCAAGACCGTCACCGGCGGCGTCCAGGGGATGGACGATCAAGGGACGATGTACGTCGCGGCCGGCCAGGAGATCACCTATAAGGTCTGCGTACGCAACGACAATCGTCAATCGGCCAGCAGCGTGGTGGTCGTGGACACCCTTCCGCCCGAGGTGACGTTCGTAGCCGCCGGCGGCGACGGCGACTTCGGATCGTACGACCGCGCCAACCACACCTATACGTGGCGCTATGACGTGCTGGGGCCGGGAGAGACGATCTGCGTGGACCTGGTCGTCCGCGTCAATGACGACGCACGTCCCGGATCGACGATCACCAACCACGTCCGCGCCGAGTGCAACGAGGTCGCGCCCGCCGATATCGACACGGAGGTCGTCGCGGAGCTGGAACCGCCCCTCGTGAGCAAGACGGTGGTGGCGTCTGCGGACGGCAAGACCGCCGCGGGCTGCGTCCATCCCGGCGGCGAAGTCACCTACGAAATCTGCATCGAGAACACGCAGAACGTTGTCCTTACCGGCGTGCTCGTGGTCGACCATCTTCCCGACGGCGTAACATTCATCCGGGCCGAAGGCGACGATGGGGCCGGATACTACGACCCGCCGTCTCACACGTTCACCTGGGCGTACCCGGTGCTGCGGCCCGGGGCGGTGCAGTGCGTGAGGTTGACGGTCCGGCTGAACTACGACCTCACACCCGGCCAGATCGTGGTCAACTCCGTGAGTCTCGACGCCGCTCAGACGCCGGCTGTGGATGCCAGCGTGGAAGTCTGCGTGGGTGACGCACCATTGGCCGTGGCGTTGACGTTCAGCCCGCTGATCCTCGGCCGCACCGGCTACAACCCCTCGGACCAGCTCACCGCCCTGCTCGAGTTCCCGGCCGAGATCAAGGAAAGCGACATCAGTCTGGCAACCCTGTCGCTCGATCCCGGCGGCGTCGCCGCCAGCTCGCGATCCGTGACGGTGGTCAAAGGAAAAGTGCAGGTGCGCGCCACATTCGATCTGATCGAGGTCCTCGATGCCATCCCGGGCAACGGAATCACGACCTTGTACGTAGGCGGCAAGTTGCAGTCCGGACTCCCGTTCGTCGGACAAGGGACGGTGCTCGTGGTTGCCGAGAGGCCATTCTGAAGTTTGAAGTTTCAAGTTTGAAGTGCGGCGAAGCATCACTCTTCAAACTTCACACTTAGAACTTCACACTCGAAACTGAATAAGGAGCTTTGAATGAGACCGAGAACGACATTCGTTAGCCTCTGCATCGGCCTGGCCGTCGGTGTTTCGTCGGCCCTAGCGGGCGCCCCGATGGGACCGACGCTGCCTGTCATGCAGAAGGGACAATGGGCCTTCGGAATCGAGTATGCGTACGAGAAGATCGATGCCGAAGCCGACGGAAGCTGCACGGAAAGCATCGTCGGCGGACTGTCCGAGAAATACCACCAGGAATTCATGATCGACGGCATGAAGGCCAATATGCTGTTCGGGCGCATTGAATACGCCCTGTGTCGGGACTGGGACGTGTTCGTCCGCCTGGGCGCCTCCGATGCCGATGCAGACATCAAGGCGTCCGGCCCCGGCGTCGTCCTTGGAGGCCAGGGCGGCAAAGTGGGCTTCGACGGCAGCTTCGGCTTCGGCGCCGGCGTGGGCACCCGCGCAACACTCTACCGATGCGGACCCTGGCGTGTCGACGGCCTGGCCCAGGTGACGTGGCTGGACCCGGACGACAGCGATTTCCGGATCACCAATCCCGAAGACCCGAGCGAAATCGCCGCCGGCACCGCGAAGCTCGACTACCTTCAGACCCAGATCGGCCTGACCGCTGTCTATCGAGGCGACGCCTGGAGCGTCTGGGCGGGTCCCTTTCTCCAGATCATTGACGGCGACCTCGACATGAACGCGCGGTTCCTCTTCGACGGCGTCACCGAGGGTCGGATCTGTTGCTCCGGCGACGTCGAGGAAGACTCACAGTTCGGCCTGAGCCTGGGCGCCAACTGCGAGGTGAACAAGAACTTCGTCGCCTGGATCGAAGGCCAGTTCACGGGTGATTCCTGGCTGGTGGGCATCGGCGGAATGATCCGCCCCGACCAGCTCTTCGGCGAATGGTAAGAGCTCGTAGTGTGCCCGCGAGGGCAAAGGTGGACAAATCGCCCGCCGCGGCGGGCCACTACTAACGGTCGTCTTTGAACCTTTTCATCCACTCGGGCCAGTCGCCGGGCCGCACGCCACCGGCTTTCGTCCAGGGTCCGGCCGTGTCGTACTCTCGATGCCACTTCAGCGTCCATAGCTGTTTGAGCCCCACCTTGCGGACCGACCAGTCCATGAACACCGCGTGGATTCCGCCGCGGTGCCGGTCCATGCAGACGTTGCTGCTCTCATACAAGAGCGGATCGGCATCCTCATCCGGCGGCGGCCCGTCCAGCGTCCCGCTGTAGACCGAACGACAGCAATCGAAGACGAGCGGCGCGTTTGAGGCCTCCTTCACGTCGGGCGTGGTCCAGCAGGCGGAATTGGGCCTGGCTTCGTCCGGCTGCCGGCCGAGGCCCACCCAACTGTTGACACCGTAGCTGCCCAGGAATTCCCGCTCCACCTCGCCCCAGCCCCCTTCCGGGAGGCGTTCGGCCCCCCGCATACCCCGCCAGGCCCGGAACCTGGCGCCTGTCATGCCGTCGGACGACGGCGTCCTGGCCATCGGGCACAACCAGATGTCCCGGTAGTTGCCGAACTGGGTGAGGAAGATATACCACCAGCTCTTGACCCAGACGGTGGCCGGCTCCGGCTTGGCCCAGCGGTCCACAAACGTCAGCTCGTTGAAGAACTTCCCATCGTTGGCCGTCACGTAGGTATTGAGCAGGATGCCCCATTGCCGCAGGTTGGACTGGCAGGTTATAGCCGCCGCCTGCTTGCGAGCGCGGTGCGTCATCGGCAGCAGGATCGCCAGCAGCAGCGCCAGAATCGCAATCACCACCAGCAGCTCGGTCAGCGTGAACCCCCGCCACTCGCCTTTCCATGGCTCTTTGCGTCGAGGCGAACAGTCCGCCCCCGCCCATGATGTGCGTCCAATGCTCATCGCATGCGTCCGTACGAAACGCCCCGATCCTACCGGCGCCGGACCCGACGCGTCAAGGACCCAGCGACGCCGTCGGCGCGGAGGGTGGCAGCCTCAAGGCGCAGTGAAACGGAGCCTTGGGGATGGTCTCCAGGAAGAAGCCATCCCCAAGCTTCGCTTGAGGCTGCCACCCCTCGTTCTGGTCGCTCCTGCCGAGAGTATGGTGTTTTTTGAATGGTTTTGGCTGGGGCTGCGTCCTGTCTGGTAGAATACACGATGAGATCGCATTGGCGGGAGGCTTCGTCATGGGACCGCAGGAGTCGGCACTGCTGAGACGGTTCAGCACAGGCGGGGACGCAGAGGCATTCGCCCAGATGGTGCAACTCTACGCCGGACTGGTGTATTCGACCTGCTGGCGGGTTCTCAAGGACGAGACCGATGCGGCCGATGCGACCCAGGAGACCTTCTTCGAATTGACCCGCTGCGCCAATCGCATCACGGGATCGCTGGCCGGCTGGCTCCACAAGGTCGCCACGCAGAAGTCGATCGATCTGCTTCGCCGTTGCGCCAGCCGCAAGCACCGCGAGGAGGCTTATGCCCGCACGCAGCCGGTCGAGGTGAACTCCTGGCAGAACCTGTCGGGCCACGTCGATCAGGCGCTGGACGAGCTGGATGAAGCCACGAAATCGCTGCTGTTGGAGCGGTTTGTGCTGGGCAAGAGCACGGTGCTGATTGCTCGTGAACATGGCACCTCCCAGGCAACCGTTTCGCGGCGGGTCAGCGCCGGGCTGAACCAACTGCGCGGCATCCTCCGCCGCAGGGGCCTGCTCGTTGCCGCCGGGGCGCTGGCAACAATGCTCATGGAAAGCGCCTCCCAGGCAGTCTCCACCACGGCACTGCATGGGCTGGGCAAGATGGCAATGGTCGGCACGACCGAAGCCGCAGCAGCAACAGCCAAGGTCGGACTGGCCAAGGTCCTCGTCGCAGCCTCTGTCGTCGGCATCCTGTCGGTGGGCGCGTACGTGCATCTCGGACGGTCGGCCTCCCCCACAGCAACGACGCCCGCACGCGGCCACTCCGTTTCCGCCACAGGTGGAGGCGCACCGCTTCCCGGCCTCGACCGCATGGCGATGGCTGTCGATCCAAAGGAAGATGCCTGGGAGCCAGCGTCCGAACCAGAACCGCCGACAGCGGAGAGAAGCTGGACTGACGAGCCCGGCGTCAACCCGTTCGGCGTCTTGGCAGACCATCGCCCCTTCGGCGCTGCAACGGGCGCTGCGATTCGACAGATCGAAGCGACCAAGCCGGACCGCCCGCCGACGCCCGCCCGGACCCTGCGTTTCCCGAGCGAGCAGTCAATTGGCGTGGTGTACCTCCAGGATGAAGACCTCGTGGTCCCGGAGACCGTCAAGGGCTTTCATCCGGGCCATGTCTACGCAGAGATGGAGAACTACAGTTGCGCCCAAGGCGAGATTCACATCCCCGCCGGCAAACGAGTCATTCTGTGCGTTCGGGGCATCGGCGTGACGCCGCAACGCTATCTCGCCGCGATCGAATCACTCGACCCGGATGATCTCTACGGCCTGCAGTTCTTCAGTCTCCAGCCCGTCCACATTGAGGACGATCTGATCGCGCCCGTCGCCCGGTTGACGGGTCTGCGACACCTGGGCCTTGGCAGCGTCAGCGTCGGCCCAGAGGGTCTTTCGTCTCTGGCTCAGTTGCCCCATGTCGAGCAGCTCACCACACCCGAGGGACTGACAGACGAAGGAATGGCTCAGATCGCGAAGATGTCGTCGCTGCGAGTCCTCCACATGGCCCGGGACCGACTGACCGACGAAGGACTGAGGTCGCTGAGCAAGCTGACCGGTCTGGAGAGTCTGGACCTGTACGGCAATCCCTCCATGACGGACGAAGGGCTTGCCGCCCTGACGAATCTGCACGGGCTTCGACACCTGCGGCTCGGCATGGAGGGACGTTTCACCGACCGGTCGATGACGTACTTGGCCGCCCTGCCTTCCCTGAAGGTGCTCTGGCTGGACACGCACAACGTGACGGACGAGGGGCTGCGGCAGCTCTCGCAAAGCCGGTCGCTGGAGCGATTGTGCGTCCACTGGCTGGAGAAGATCACCGGGCGCGGCATTGAGTGCTTGAGAGCGATGCCGCAGTTGAAGGCCCTGGACATCACCAGCGCCGCATTCACGGAGGCGGACCTGGCGGCCGTCACGGCCATGCCGAATCTGGAGCACCTGGTCCTGCCGCACTGCGCCTTCGGCGATGCAGCCATCGGCCAATTGACCTCGCTCGATCGTCTCCGATACCTCTGGGTCAACTGCTCGGACAACTCGCCGCTGACGGACAAGGCGCTGCTGGCCGTCAGTCGTATGCAGGAGCTTGAAGAGCTATACATCGGCGGAACGGAATTCACGAATGAAGGGATCGCGCTGCTGAAGAACCTCAATCACCTGCGCGCGCTGCACATGGCGTTCTGGCGCGGACTGGACAATGACACGCTCAAGCTGCTGGCGCAGTTTCGCGCGTTGCGGGAGCTGTCCTGGAGTTCTTCAGATCGCGTGACGATGTCGGGGCTCAGCGCGCTGAACGACTTGGGCGACCTCGCCAGCCTGTCGGCTGACGGCGTGCGACAGGACCACAAAGGGCTGGATCTGTCGGGGCTGAAGAACCTGACAAGCCTGAGAATCACGCTTCGGCACCAGACGAGGAAGGCCGGGGACGGGTTCGTGACAACCAGCGACGTGTTCCACGACAGCGATCTGGCCTGCCTGAGCGGACTGACGGGCCTGGAAACTCTCAGCCTCTCCGGGCGGGGCATCGGAGACGAAGGCATGGCGCATCTGGCGCCGCTGACCAAGGTGAAATATCTGGACATCGAAGGCAGCGCCGAGCTGACCGACGAGGGCCTCAAGGCTCTGGCCGGCATGCATCGGCTCGATTGCCTCCGCATCTACCAGAGTCGAATCAGCGAACGGGGCCTGGAGGCCCTGTACCTGCTGAAGACGATTCACATTCTTGACATCCGCTCGACGCTGCCGATCGGCGTCCAGGCCATCGCCCGGCTGCGAACCGAGCTGCCGCACCTTCAGAGCCTGAACATCGGTCGTCCTGAATCGGCGAACGTGAAGGCGCGAGGGCAGGCCATGTCCGAAAGACCGGTCCGCCGGCGGCCGGCCGGAAACGCAAAGAGGTGGTAGTCGCGCACATGGATTTGTGCCAGGTGGCATGAGCGAGACACATTTTGCGGAAGGGAAGTGCGAGATATGGAGCGATTCAGACAGTGGATTCTGCCGGTCCTGGCTGCGGTTCTGATTCTGGGCGCGGCGATGACGGTTCTGTTACTGTCGCGCCCCCATATAGGAGACCTCTTGTCATTCACAGGAAGACCGCCCAGCCAATCCCCTCTCTCGGATGGGGAGTCGGCCCGTTCAGTCACATACCGGTTTCTCTTTCCGGGTGAGGCCCACGCGGCGCCGGGCAAGCTGACGCTGGGCCGGTTCGCCAACGGCCACCTCTGCGAGGGCGCGACCTGGGAGTTTGACGGCATCGACCAGTGGCACGGCTGGGCTTCAGCTATCTTCGCCAGAGAGAGGCACTGGACCCCCGAGGAGCAGCCCGGCTGGCGAATCAGCCGATGGCTGGTCGAGAACATCGATTCCGCCTACGACTGCGACCACCTGTTTTGGAGTATCCAGGCGTTGCAATACCTGGACCCGGACAGCTTGGCCAACGAGATCGACATGATCGAGCATTCCGGCTGCACGGTGCGTATCGTGCTGACCGAAGGTGTGAGCACATATGACTACAATGTGGATACGCTTTATTGGAATCCTGTCGCGGTTCCGGACCCGTTGGCGGCATTGGCCCACGAACTGCATCACGCCTGGCACGACCTCTGCCGCAATGGCGACGCGGTCCCCGACAAAGGGCGAGAGCAACTGGCGCTGCTGGCGGAGAATCGCATTCGACACATCCTGTTCCTCAAAGACCCCGCCAGTTCACACCTGTATCCCAGACTGGGAACGCAGGAATCGCCGCCTGAAATCCTGGGGGATTCACCTCAGGAAACGTGGGCCAACTACCGGAATGCGATAGCGCACTGATATGCTCTGTGGAGCTATTGCCACGACGCCGGACGTGTTCGGCTTGACCGGCCGGGACGGAAGAGGTAGCATGGTGCTGCGGACGGGCAGAACGTGAATGGATCGCACCGCACTGGTGCACACGACGTAGCAGATAGAGTCGGTGCCAAACGTCAATCTCTGCACGGAGGTCTGTTATGGTGTCAAAAACACTCTTGCCGCGTGTTGGCCTTGGGTTGTGGCTGGTCGCCATACTGGCGGACGGGACCGTCTGGGCACAGAATCACTACTACGGGCCCGGCGTGATCGTGATTCACCGGTATCGGCCGGGGGGATGGCTGTACTACGGTCCGAACACCTACACGTATGTCCAGACAAACCCCTATGTATATGGACCGTTGGTCAGTACGCGTTCACGGCCATCCTACCGCCAGCCCATTCAGATGCCGATCCCGACCGATGTCGGCACTGGAGCCGCGGCGCCCAACCCGTACCAGGAGTATTACAGCCCGCACATCCCGCGTTATTACAGGCAGCAGGATCAGGCCGGGCAGACCGAGACGCCGCTCGAACCCGCTCCACAGAGCAGCCCGGCGCCAGATCCGGTTCGCAGTGATCCCGATGTCATCGGGATCACTACAAACGAATCCCCTCCGGCCCCACCCGAACAGGTCAAGCCGGCAGGAGAGAATCAGCTCCAACCGAGCCCGCCGACGCCCAGCGAGCGAACCCGGAGACCCGCGCGTCGAAAGCCGATCCGCTACCGCTGAAGACCGCTCGGCGGAAGTCTCAAGTTTGAAGTTTCAAGTTTGAAGCGGGCGACTTGGCACTTCCCACTTCACACTTCCCACGGGCTGGGTGAGAAAAGTTCGTGCAGGTGCTGTCGTCGTGACGTATAATCGCAGCCTATGGAACTGCCAGAACTTGAGAAACCCGAGAGGTACACAGGGCTGTATATCTTCGATTTCGGCGACCAGGCCAGCGTCGGGTTCACAGCCGAGGAAGTGGCCGAGTTGCTCGAAAGCGAGCGCTATCGCGACGGCAAGGTCTACAAGATCCACCGGGCTTATCCGGACGGCCGGCTGGAGATCAGGGGTGTTCCCGCCCAGACCTTCCAGTTGGAGTCGGGAATGCTGTTCTACTCGGCGAAACGCCAGCAGGCCCAGGACGACTTCAAGCGTCTGATCGCTGCGGCCGTTGTCGCACAGCCCCCCTGCCGGGCGAAGGTGCACCTGGTCCGGTACGCCGATGACAAATTCGCAGTGGCCCTGATCTATCCGGCGGAATACGAAGAGGAGGTCAGCTCCTGGTTGCTGGCCCGCGCCTATCGGACGGCGGGCGCCGCCGAGGGGGGAACCGGGGCCATCGAGCGGTACTATCGTGACGCGCCGGAGGTCCTCGAACGCCACCAGCTCTTCGGCGCCGGCGAGGCTGTCAGCCGCACCGGAGATGAGCTGCTGGTCTCGCTGAAGCGGGCCGTGCAGAGGTAGTCGCAGACACAGATGCCCCCTACCGTGCTCCAATTTCGACCCAGGACCCGCGGACCGGATAGGCGATCCGGAGCTTCACGCCTCGGTCGTCTTGCGGCAGCCATCGCTTTGGTGTTTCGGCCCGGATGCCGTCCCATCGGCCCGGACGACCTCAAGAGGCACGACTTCCCGGTGTGTACTCAACGGATCGGCGTGCGCTTCAGCGAGCGCCTGCGCGACGTGTTTCGATTGCGGTGGCTGAAGACTTAGGTCTCTTGGGTCCTTTAGGTCCCTGGAGACCAGAAGGACCTAAAGGACCATCCCATCCTACCAATCGGCTTTCTTGGTGATCCCAGCATCTTCCCTGGTATATCCGGCCTCGTGGACCCATCGCACAAGCTCCACCACCGAGGCAACCCCGGTCTTGGACAACACGTTTGTGCGATGGAAATCCACCGTTTTCTGACTGATTCCGAGTTCGTAGGCAATCGTCTTGTTCGATTTGCCGAAGACCAGCAGGTCCATCACCTGGCGTTCCCGCCGGGTCAGATGCTCCACCCGCGATTGGAAGCCCTCCGACTGCCGCCTGGCGGCGCGAATGCGCCGGTCCAGCTCAACCGCCCTCTGAATGCTGTCGAGCAACACCTGATCGCGAAAGGGTTTTTCGATGAAGTCCATCGCACCAGCCTTCATGGCTTCGACGGCCATGGGGACGTCGCCGTGGCCGGTGATGATGACCGTCGGAATCTCCATGTTCAATTCGTGGAGCCGGGCCTGAAGCTCCAGGCCGCTCATCCCCGACATCCGCACGTCCAGCACCAGGCAACCGGGTTGCGAAGGATCGTAGTGGGCCAGGAATTCCCGCGCACCACCGAACGTCTTGACATTCAGGCCAATGTCCTCGATCAGCAGGCATAGAGACTGACGGATCGCCTCATCATCATCGACGACAAACACCGTGGGGTTCGCGCTGCTCATGTTCGACTCCTTCCGCCGGTAGCGTGAATCGGAAAACGGTTCCCGAGCCTCCGTCCGACTGGGCCCACAACCGACCGCCGTGAGCTTCGATGATCCGTCGGCTCAATGACAAGCCAATGCCTAATCCCTTGTCCTTCGTGGTGAAGAACGAATCAAAGACCCGCTCGGTCAACTGCGACGAGAGCCCGCGACCCGTATCGGCGACCGCAACCTCGATTTCGCCGCCGTTCTCCACGGCGCGCGTGGACAGGGTCAACGTCCGTGACGGAGCCCGGGTGCTGCTCATCGCCTCCATAGCATTGCGCACCAGGTTGAGCACAACCTGTTGCACACCTACGGCATCCGCCCGGACGATGGGCAAGTCTTCAGCCAAATCGCGAACGACGGTGATCCCGAGCCGGGCGATCTCCGTCTCCACCGTGCTCATCGCCTCGTCCAACGCGTCGCGCACGGCGATGCGGGTTCGCCGAGGCTCGCGTTTCGCGACCAGGCCGCGGATGCGTTTGATGATGCCGGCCGCCCGCTCCGCCTGGTCGGCGATCTGTCCGATGGAGTTGCGCAGCGTCTCCATGTCGACAGGCTCTCGTCCGGCCAACCGCAGGCAACCGCCGGCATAGTTTACAATCGCGCAGAGCGGCTGATTGAGTTCGTGGGCCAGGCCGGAGGCCATCTCGCCGAGCGTGTTGGCGTGCCAGGCGCGGGTCAGCTCCACCCGATGGTTCTCGGCGGCACGGGCGGCCTGTACGCGTTCGCTGATGTCCCTGGCCACAGCCAGAATGCGGTCGTGGCCTCCGATCCTCGCCTGCTTCAGATTCACTTCCGCCCAGAAGCAATCGCCGTCCTTCCTCCGGCACAGCCACTCCAGCACCTGGGGGCCGTCCTGGATCGCTTTGGCGAACCACTTTCGGGTCGCGCCCGCGCTGTCGGCAAGCGGCTCGGCACGCAGGTCCCCCACGTTCATATGCTGCAGTTCCTCGTAAGAATAGCCGAACATTTCGAGCCCCGTCCGGTTCGCATCGAGGATGGTGCCGGCAACCGGGTCATGGACGAAAATCGCCTCGTTGGCCGCGTTGAATATCTCGCGGTAGTTGCGCTCCGACGCGATCGCCGCTTCTTCGGCGCGCAGGCGGGCGAGGGTCGTGCCCATCTGCGCCGCAATGGTCTCCAGTGCCGGACGCGCCTGTCGGGGCACCGCATCGCAACGGTTCGAGGCAATGGCCAGGACGCCGGCAAGGGCGCGCTCATCACGGATCGGCAGCGCCGCGTAGGCGCAGAGTCCGGCCTTCCTCTGGGCCGGACTGAGAGGCATGTGTCGCTCGTCGACGCCAAAATAGACCGCCTTGCCCTGCGCCAGCAGACGCATCTGGGCCGAACTCCTGCCGACGCACAGCACGTTCGGAGCAAGGTCCCCCGACATGCCGCAATGCGTCAGAAGCTTCATCTCGCCGGATGCCTCATCGGCCAGATAGACCCCGCCACAATCTGCACGGGACGCTTCGATCGCCGCCTCCAAACACAGACGCGCTCCTTTGCGGACCTCTTCGACCGTGTTCAACCGCACTGCCAGATCGTGCGTGATTCGCGACAGATGCTCGGCCCGTTTGCGGGCGCTGATGTCGCGCACGATCGCGATGACTTCGTGCTCGCCGCACGCCACCACCCTGCACTCTTCGTCGCAGATTCCCGTCGGCGTCTGTAACTGGTATTCGAACGTCTGGATCTGTCCTGTCTCCAGGGCCTGCCCGATCAGGGTCATCAGAGACCGCGACACGGCGTCGGGAAGAACCTCGTCAATCCTCTTTCCGGTGAACTCGTCCGGCGGGAAAAACAGAACCTGGCGCTTTGCTGCCCGGCAATCGCGCACAGTACCGTCTGCGCCAAGCCGGAAGATCAGGTCGGGGATCGCGTCCAACAGGGCGTGCGTTTGCGCTTCGCTCTGTTTGAGGGCATTCTGCGCCAGGACACGCTCGGTCACATCGGCGCACGCGGCATGGATCGCGGGACGGCCTCGGTACTCGATGCGGCAGGCATGCAGTTCCACCCAGCGGACAGTCCCGTCCTTGCGGACGATCTGGAACTCGTAGTTCTCCGGAAGAGGTTCTCCGTCAAGGCGCGCATGATGATTGTCAACCACGCGCTGGCGGTCCTCGGGATGTATGAAGTCCCACACCTCTTCGGGCGATTTCGCCAGGATCTCCTCGACCGTGTAGCCGCTGATTCGGCTCATGGCGCGGTTGGCGAACACGATCCGCTCATCCTGGATGACGACCAGCCCCTGGAGCGAGTGGTCGACGAGAGTCCGATAGGCCTCTTCGGCGCGTCTTCGGTCGGTGATGTCCCGCCCGATCCCGACCAAGCCGATGATCTCACCCTGCTCGTTCCTCAGCGGCACCTTCGTTGTCAGGTTCCAGGTCTTCGCCCCGGAACTCGCGTCAAGCACACATCGCTCGTGGTTTATGATAGGTCGGCCGCTGGACATGAGCTCCTGCTCGTCCCGACAGACCCGGTCGGCCATATCCTTCGGGTAGAAATCGCGGTCCGTCTTGCCGACGATCTCCTCGACCGTCTCCACACCCTTCTGGCGCAGGACCTGCGGATTGCACAGAAGGAAGCAGCCTTCCCGGTCCTTCACGTAGATCGCATCGGGCAGGTTGTCGATCAGGGTGCGCAGCAGGTTCCGCTCCGTGTTGATATCGGAATCGGCGCGCACCGCATTTGCGGGCTGCGGAGCGCGGCAACACTCGCTTGTTTCGGTTGCCCCGGAGCCGGCGTCCGCCCGCTTCATCAGAGAGTCTCTGCCATGCCTGGAGCGGAGTTGCTGAAGGTTTCGCTGCGCGCGCAAGTGCCTCTCCTTCAGCCCTGCCACGACCGCGCCAACGACAACCAGGATGAGCGAACGAAGCACATCCGACGGGACAGCCGCATCCGCGACGCCGTCGGTCAGATGAGCGGTGGCGATGCAAGCCGCCGCCACCGCCGCGACGGCGAACCCACGCCAACCGAACCACAGGCAAGCCAACACTACGGGAAGATAGAGAAGATGAGCCCCATCCACAACGCCCACGTGCAGGTGGCGAGCGTACCAGGCAAGCAGACACGCACCGGCCAGGCCCAAGCCCCCCAACACGGGCTTGTACCAGCCGTACCCACCGCCGACTCCGTTCGGCCTCCGCTCATCCATGCTGACAGCAACCTACTCTTTGGGCCCATGGCCCGGCCAGACGCCGGTCGGCCGAGACAATCCTCTGCCGACCGGCAGTATTCTCCATCATCCCATTATTGTCGAGTCAAAACTGGCGGACTTGACCCGACCGCGGGAGGGATTTCCAGCCCTCCCGTTCCTGCCCCGATAGGCGCGGGAAAATTTCACGCCGAATCCCGAACTATCTTCGACACCGCGCGTAATCTTTATTGGACGTTGCCACCGAAATCCGTACAATGCCGAGAACGGCACGTATGGTTGATGATACGAGAAAGTAGAACTAAGATTTTTCTCCCCTCCGGAAAACATCGGGTAGCGCATTGCTGCTCGATGTTTTCTTTTTGCACGTCTCCGCCATCTTGCCCCGTCCTCCAGGCTTGCCTCGCTTCCACCATCAGGCATCTTTGCCGTGGCATTTCTTGTATTTCTTTCCGCTGCCGCACGGGCAGGGGTCATTGCGCCCGACCTTGGGCTGCTCCAACCGAATCTGTTTGACCTTCTGCTCGCCCTGGGGCGCCTGGGCGGCCGCACGCTGCCGTTCGGCCATCGCAAACTGCCCCACTTCGTCGTGCGAAGTCTGGCTGACGTTCCAGACGCTCCGCGCCCGCGTTCCGGCTTCGAGATGGACGCGGAAGATGATGTCCGTGACGCGGTCCTCGATCGACTCGAGCATCTCGTTGAACATCCGGTAGCCTTCGCGCTTGTACTCGACCTTCGGGTCCTTCTCCGCGAAAGAGCGGGTCCAGATGCTGTCCTTGAGGTGGTCCATCGCGTACAGATGGTCCTTCCACGTGCTATCGTACACCTGCAGCAGGACGTATCGTTCCAGGTCCGCCAGCTCGCGACGCATGAACTGGCGCCCGACCTCGGCCAGACGCGCTTTGACGTCTGCGCCATCCCCCAGATCACCCGCTCTCAAAGAGGCGTCGAACCTCGCGTTGGCCCACTCGATCAACTGCTCGCGGGGCAGGCCACGGACCTTCTCGGTCAGCTCCTCCTCGAGCTTTCCGTCGCTGTAGCTGGCGCTCAGTCGCATCAACTGCTCGTGCACGTCTCGCGGCTTGGCGTTCTGCAACCACTCGATGGACAGGTCGGCGTTGTACTTCTTGTTCGCCCACTGCGCCAGAGACTCGAAGCCGTAAACGTTGGCTCCCTGCGAACCATAGGCCATGCTCATCGCGAACTCGACGGGGTACTCGATCTCGCGCCGGTGGTACTTCTCGGCGGTCTCGGCGAGCATCAGCTCGCGGACCTCCTTGGCGTTGAGGTCTTTCAGACGCTCGGTGTCCAGCTTGAGATCGAACTTGGCCCGCGCCCATTCGGCCAGACGACGCACGGCGAAGTCCGCACGGAGAAACTCCGCCAGCGGCGAGCAATCCCTCTTGTCCACCTGCTCGCCGGCCGCAGAAGCAAGCTGCTCTTCGATCTCCTCCGGCGACTGGTTTTTGACCTTGCCGGCGCTGAGGTTGACCTTGAACGCCGACATGGCCCACTTGGTCAGGCCCGCCACATCCCACGTGCTCGGGTCCGCATAGTCCTCCAGGTACTCGCCGAGCGACAGCGCGATGTTGCTCCGGGCGGCGTCCCTGGCACGCTCCTTGACCAGGGTCTCGACCTCTCGGGGCTCGACCTCGACCACATCGGAGAGCCTCAGCTCGACGTCGAAGTTCGCCCGCACCCATTCCAGCATGCACTTGTACGCGTATTCCTTGTCGAGGATGGACTCGCAGTGGCTGGTGATCGTCGCGTCGATCATCTCCTCGATCATCTCACGGAGGTGGCGGCCCTCGAGGACCTGCCGCCGGCGCGAGTAGAAGATCTTCCGCTGGTGGTCCATCACCTCGTCGTATTCGAGCAGGCTCTTGCGAATCTCGAAGTTGCGCTCCTCCACCTTCTTCTGAGCCTTCTCGATGCCCTTGCTGATCCGGCTGTGATAAATGGGCTCGCCCTCTTCCCACCCGATCCAGCTCAGCGCCTTGACCGTCCACTCGGGCGCAAAGACACGCATCAGGTCGTCGTCGAAACTGAGGAAGAACTGGCTGGATCCGGCGTCGCCCTGCCGGCCGGCGCGCCCGCGGAGCTGGTTGTCGATCCGTCGGGCCTCGTGCCGCTCGGTGCCGAGGATGTGCAGGCCGCCGATGCCGGCCACCCCCGGACCGAGCTTGATGTCGGTGCCTCGGCCGGCCATGTTCGTCGCGATGGTCACGTTGCCGCGCATCTGGCCGTTGCGGGCCTGGTGCTGCTGGCCCGCCTTCAGCACGATCTGCGCCTCGCGGGCGTGCTGCTTGGCGTTGAGGACCTCGTGATCGAGCCCGTGCCGCTTCGTCAGCGCCGT
The DNA here is from genome assembly GCA_040772485.1 of Sedimentisphaerales bacterium. GTDB lineage: Bacteria > Planctomycetota > Phycisphaerae > Sedimentisphaerales > Anaerobacaceae > Anaerobaca. Next base: position 815,414 of record JAXGYC010000007.1, read on the forward strand.
CGAGAGCAACTCGCTCTTCTCGATGCTGATCGTGCCGACCAGAACGGGCCGGCCGGCGGCACTGATCTCGTTGATCTCCTCGACGATGGCGTTGAACTTCTCCGGCATCGACTTGTAGATCACATCCTGACGGTCGTCTCGGACACAAGGCTGGTTCGTCGGAATCACGACGACGTCCAGCTTGTAGATCTTCATGAACTCGTCGGCCTCGGTCGCCGCCGTACCGGTCATGCCGGCGATGGCGTCGTACAGCTTGAAGAAATTCTGAAGCGTGATCGTCGCGAGGGTCTGCGTCTCCTCCTTGACGGTGACCCCCTCCTTCGCCTCGACCGCCTGGTGCAGGCCGTCGGACCACTGGCGGCCGTGCATCAACCGGCCGGTGAACTCATCGACAATGATGACCTTGCCCTCCATCACGACGTAGTCTTTCTCCTTTTCGAAGACCACGTGCGCGCGGAGGCTCTGCTGCAAGAGATGCGGCCAATCGATGTTGGTCCCGGTGTAAAACGACCCCATGCCCGCGATATCCTGCGCCGCCTTCTCGCCCTCGTCGGTCATGCGCACCTGTTTGCGGTCGAACTCGACCTCGTAGTATTGCGTCGCCTGCGTCAGGCGAGCCTGGGCATCCGCAATCTCCTGCTGGGCCTTGTCGATGGCCTGCTGGGCCTTGTCGATCCGCTTGCTGTCCTTGTCCTTCTTGGCCTCGGACAGCTCGCCCTGAGCGTTGGCGATCCTGCGTTCGGCGGCGTCGATCTGCGACTTGATCCGGTCGTAGCCGCTCTGAAGCGAGATCAGTTGCCGCGCGATCTGATCGGCTTTCTTGTACCGCGTGACATCGTCGAAGGCCGGACCCGAGATGATCAACGGCGTTCTCGCCTCATCGATCAGGATCGAGTCCACCTCGTCGACGATGGCGTACTGGAGCGGCCCCTGCACCATCTGCTCCAGCGAAGTTTTCATGTTGTCGCGGAGGTAGTCGAAGCCAAATTCGTTGTTGGTGCCGTACGTGATATCGCAGAGATACGTTTCTTTGCGTTCCCGGCCGGCGGTGTCCATGTCGGCCTGAATCGCTCCGACCGTCATGCCCAAGGCATGGTAGACCGGCGACATCCACTCGGCGTCGCGTTTGGCCAGGTAGTCGTTCACCGTGACGATGTGCACGTGCCGCCCGGTCAGGTGCACGAGGTAGGCGGCCAGGGTCGCCACAAGCGTCTTGCCCTCCCCCGTGGCCATCTCGGCGATCTTGCCCTCGAACAGCACGTTGCCGCCGATGAGCTGGACGTCGAAGTGGCGCATCTCAACGGTCCGGCGGGCCACCTCTCGCACGACCGCGAACGCTTCCGGCAGGATCTCTTCCGGACTCCTGCCGGCCGCCAGAGCGGACTTGAACTCGGCCGTCTTGGCCCTGAGCGCCGCGTCGTCGAGCTGGCGCATCCGATCCTCGAACGCCCCGGCCCGCTCGACCATGCCCGTGTAGCTCTTGACCAGACGCTCGTTCCGGGAGCCGAAGATCTTCAGGAGGACCTTGTTTACTTTCTCGAAAGCCATTTCGCTAACTCGATCCTCTCCATAAAGGCGCCGTCACCGCTGTCCGACACAGACCGCCGGCTCATGCGCTTCAATTCTTGACCCGCGTAACGTACAGCCCGGTGCGCGTGTCCACGCGGATCAGTTCGCCCACCTTGATGAACGGGGGCACGGTAACCACCAACCCGGTCTCCAGGGTGGCCGGCTTGGTCTGGCTCGTGGCCGTAGCGCCCTTGATCTCGGGCGGAGTATCGGTCACTTCCAGGTCCACCGTGTTGGGAAGCGTAACGACGATGGGTTTGCCTTCGTACATGCTGACCTGGAGCGGCGTATTGGGCTTGAGGTACTTCGGGCCGTCGCCGAAGGCATCGTCGTCGAGAGCAATCTGATCGAATGTCTGCAAGTCCATGAGGACATGCCCTTCGTTCGAGGAATACAGATACTCGTAGTTGCGCTTGTCGAGTTCGACCTCTTCGACGACTTCTTCACTGCGAATTCGCGCGTTCTGAATCGAGCCGTCCGTCAGACTCTTGAGCTTGGTCTGGTAGATGGCGCCGCCCTTGCCCAATTTGACGTGATCGAAATCGACGATCGCATAGAGCTTTCCGTCAATCTTGACGGTCTGGCCCTTCTGCATTTCCGATGCCTTCATACTCCGCTCCAACAGCCACCCGGATGGATATCTTCAAAACTGCGACCGCAAAGCACTTACGGTCGGGCCAGTATGCCAGAATCGCTGAGGCCTGTCAAGAAACCTGATCGGCCCCTTGTGGTGGCAGCGGGATGACACGGCCAGGTGAAAGAGATATGCTGTCGGCTCAAAGAGCGGTCGAAGAGGCCGCCGGCAGACAAGACAGCCTCTGCTTGGGAGTGGCGAGATGCTGGGCGCCATCGCGGGCGACATCGCGGGATCGGCCTACGAGAGCAGGCCGACCAAACGCAAGGACATACCGCTGTTCGGGCCGCTGGCGACCTTCACCGACGACACGGTCCTGACGGTGGCGGTCGCGGATGCGCTTCTGGGCGAGTGCAACTACGAGCATGCCCTGCGAACCTATACCCGCCGGCATCCCTTGCGCGGCTACGGCGGCCATTTCCTCCAATGGGCGACGGCGTCGCGCATGGGGCCATACAATAGCTTCGGCAACGGCTCGGCGATGCGCGTCAGTCCGGTGGCATATGCCTTCGATTCAGAGGACGACGTGCTGCGCGAGGCGGCCAGGACGGCCGACTGCACGCACAACCATCCCGAGGGGATCAAAGGGGCCCAGGCGACGGCGCTGGCGGTGTTTCTCGCTCGAAAAGGCGAGGACAAGGAGTCGATTCGCCGGAGGATGAGCGACAGTTTCGGGTATGACCTGTCGCGAACGATCGACAAGATTCGGCCCGGCTACGTCTTCGACGTGACCTGCCAGGGCTCGGTGCCCGAGGCGATCATCGCTTTCCTGGACTCCTGCTCGTACGAGGACGCCGTACGCAACGCGATCTCGCTTGGCGGCGACAGCGACACCCAGGCCTGTATCGCCGGCGCCATCGCCGAGGCACACTACAAGGACATCCCCACCGAGTTCCTCCGACAGATTCGCACGCAACTGACCGAAGACCTCTGGGACACGACCCTGCGATTCTGCAGGCGCTGCGGCATCCCAGCGATCCTCGAACGCATTCAGACAGTGGACCTGGCGTAGCTTCCTGAGTCAGGGCTTTTCGATTGATAATCCGCGCCGATGCAGGTATCACAGGGCCATGAGCTGGCACTTGGCCGCTCCAACCTCGATCCATTTCAGCGTAGAGGAGAGCCTTCATGGACAAGCATATGAATCGACGCGAATGCCTCAGGGCGCTCGGGCTGTCGGGACTGACGGCGGGACTCGGATTGACCGGCGCGCCGGCGTCTCACGCTCAAGGCGTTGGGGAATCGAGCGGGTTCCAGAGTTCGGTCATCGACGCTCACAAGGTTCAGGACACGCGCACCGCCGCAACGATCGTCGACGGCAAAGTGATCCAGCCGCAGCGAGAGCTGCCGATCCTCCGCCAAACTGACGTGCTCGTGGTCGGAGGCGGGTCGGCCGGCGTGGTCGCCGCCATTGCCGCCAGGCGTGCCGGTGCCAGCGTCACGCTGGTTGAGCGTTATGGCCACTTCGGAGGGCTCTGGACCGGCGGGCTTGTCGTGCTGATCATCGGGCACATCGCCAAAGGCGGCAAGCAGGTCTGCCAAGGCATCGGCGAAGAGATGATGCGACGGCTGGACAAGCTCGACGGCGCGATCATCGACCGGCGTCCCGGCGTCAATCCCACCGTCGACGCCGAGGCCGCCAAATACATGATGGTCGAGATGATCGAGGAGGCGGGCGTCGACGTATTCCTTCACTGCTGGGGCGTCGACGCCATCGTCACCGAGAACAGCGTGCGTGGCGTCGTCTTTGAGAGCAAGTCGGGCCGGCAGGCCATCCTGGCCAAGACCGTGGTCGACGCCACCGGTGACGGCGACCTGTTCGCCGCGGCCGGGGCCGAATTCGAGCATCGTTCGCACAACGTCGGTCTCGTCTCGCGGATCGGCAACCTCGATCGGGTCGATGCCGAGAAGGCCGGGCAGGCCCCGAAACCAAGGCATTTGGGCTCGGCCACCCCCGTGCCCGGCGTCAATTGGGTCAACCTGACCGGCCCGGAAGTGGATGGGCTGGACATCGCGACCCTGACGCGTATGGAGATGAAACACCGCAAATTCATCTGGAACAATGTCCAGAGGACCCGCCAGACGCCGGGATACGAGAAGGTCTATCTGGTCGAGACCGCACCGCAGCTCGGCGTGCGCATCACCCGCGTCCTCAACGGTCTGAACCGTGTCAGGCTGTCGGACCTGAGAGAGGCGACGAAGTTCCCCGACGTGGTCGGCGTAGGTGGTTCCTCGGGAGCGACCCACGGCGAGTGGCAGATTCCCTACGGGGCCCTGGTCCCCACGAAGGTGGACAACGTGCTGGCGGCCGGCCGCTGCATCAGCGTCGACATGGGCATGGCGGACCTGGTGCGTCTGGTGCCCAACTGCTTCGTTACCGGTCACGCCGCAGGCGTCGCGGCCGCGGTGGCCGTGAGGGACGACTGCCGGTCCCGGGACGTGGACATCGCGAAGGTCCAGAAGATCCTCCGGCAGCAGGAGGCCTATCTCGGGTGAACAACCCTCTAGAGCCCAACAGGGAGTCGGGCAGAACAGAGGCCGCAAGACGCCGCCGCGTCCGATGGCTCGTCCGCGTTTCGTCGCTGGTTGTCGCTATCGTCCTGCTCCTGGCGGCCAAGCAGACGCGATGGCCGGTGCTGGTCCCGGCGTTGAGTCCCTTTATCGCCGTGGGCTCGATCCTGGCGACGCGGGCGTTTGCTGTCGCGGCGTGTCTGGGATTGGCGGTGGGCTTAATCGCGATGCTGCGGCCGCGCTGGTTCTGCCGATGGGTTTGTCCCCTGGGCCTGTGCGCCGATGGCATGAGCTACATGGGCCGGCGCTGCGGCCGAGAATCTGTGAAGCGGCCCTCGATCGGCCGATGGATCGTGTTGCTGACCCTGGCGGGCGCCTGCCTGGGATATCCTCTTCTGCTATGGTTGGACCCGCTGGCGATATTCTCCGGCGCGTTCGGGGTCGCCGAATCGCGGACTGGCTGGCTGATGGTCCTGCCCCTGTTGCTGGTTCTGGCGACGAGCTTCGTATGGCCGCACATCTGGTGTGGCAGGATCTGCCCCCTGGGGGCACTTCAAGACGCACTGACCCATCTGGCCAGTCGCGCACGCCGCAAGCGTGCACAGCATTCGCCCGAGCGATGGAATCCACCGCTGGCCAGACGGACGGTCCTTGGCGTGGCCGCCGGCGCCGCTCTGGCCGGAATCGCCCGGTCCAGCCAAGGCTCCAGACCACGGCCGCTTCGTCCGCCCGGCGCGATCGACGAGCCGGAGTTTCTCGGCGTCTGCGTTCGCTGCGGCAACTGCGTCCGGGCATGCCCTACCCACATCATTGAGCCGTCTCTCGGCCGTCACGGACCGGCAGGTCTTCTGGCGCCCATCCTTCACTTCCAAGAAAACTACTGCCTGGTCGATTGCACAAAATGCACGCAGGTGTGCCCCAGCGGTGCGCTGGTGCGGCTGTCTCCCGACGGCAAAGCCAGCAGACCGATCGGGCTGCCACAGGTGGACATGAGCGTGTGCCTGCTGGCAGAGAGCCGCGAGTGCACGGAATGCGGCAGGTGGTGTCCGCACGCCGCGATTCGCTATGTGTGGTCCGAAACTGAATACACTCTGATCCCGGAAATCGACGCTCAGAAATGCACGGGTTGCGGCGCGTGCGAGGCGGCTTGTCCCACGAAGCCAAACAAAGCCATTGTCGTTGTGGCCATTGAGAGAGCGGCCGGCGGATGAGCTGCCGCGACCAACGTCACTTGTGCCTCTTCTTCTTCGCCTGGAGCTTTCGGGCGGGCTTGCGGGCATTGCGGCGAGGCTTACGATCCGATTCGCGCCGTGACTTGCCTCGGCCCTCGCCCAGAGGGCTGACGGGCGCAAGGCTCAACTGGCGTCCGGGAACGTTGACCGAGACGATACGGACGTGCATGGGCTGGCCCAGATGGACCTCCTGGCCGCTGCGCTCGCCGACGACACACTGGGCGCCCTTGTTCAGCAGCCACTTGTCGGGCCCGAGGTCTTCAAACTTGATGAGACCTTCGATTCCGAATTTCCGCGACTGAACAAACAGGCCGAACCCGGCCAATCCCGTCACGACGCAGTCGAGCTCTTCCCCGATTCGCTTGCTGAGCATTTGCAGCGTGAGGACGGCGACCAGGTCGCGCTCGGCGTCTTCGGCCCTCTGCTCGGTGAAGGTGATGTGCTTGCCCACCGCCGCAAGGTCCTGACCGGCAGCCACCTGCTTGGCGATGTCGATCCGATCCTGGAGGTGGAACTGCAACTGCCGGTGCACCAGCAGGTCCGCATAGCGCCGGATCGGGCTGGTGAAATGGCAGTAGTGCGTCGAGGCCAGGGCGTAATGGCCGATGTGCAGCGGCGCGTACTGGGCCTTCTCGAAGCTCCTGAGCACGACCAAGTTGACCGCCAGCGCACGCTCGGCGTCCTTGACGGAATCCAGCAGATCCTGGATCGCCCTGCGGTCCGGATTGCGGGGCATCGGGAACCCCATCGTTCGCAGCAGTTTGGAGAGATTCCTGATGCTCAGCGCATCGGGCTCGGGGTGGATGCGGCGCATGAACGGCACATCCAGGCGGTCGAGCAGCGACGCGACGGCGTCGTTGGCCTCGACCATGAACATCTCGATGATCGTGTGCGGATAGCTGTTGTCGGCGGGATGGGCGTCCACGACCTGGCCCGACTCATCGAAGTCCAGCTCGGGCTCGGGCAGGTCGAGATGAAGCATGCCGTTGTCCGCCCGGCGTTTCTCGATCCGCCGGGCGAGCGCCTCCATCTTAGCCAGCAACTTGATGACCTCGGGCTTGGCGCCTTTGGTGTGGCCCTTGAGAATCCGGTCGGCCAGTTCGTAGGTCAGCCGGGCCTTGGAACGGATGATACTGTTGGCGAAGCGGCGATGCAGAATCTTCCCTGCGTCATCGTACGTAATGTAGACGCTCTTGGCGAATCGCGGCTGGTCTGGCTGGAGGCTGCAAATGCCGTTGCTGAGGACTTCCGGCAGCATGGGAATCGTCTTGCCCGGCAGGTAGACGCTGTTGCCTCGAAGGCGGGCCTCCTCATCCAGCGGCGAGCCGGCCGGGATGAAGTGGCTGACGTCCGCGATGTGCACGCCGAGCACCCAGTTGCCGTCGGTGGCGCTGTCCAGGCTGATCGCGTCGTCGAAATCCTTGGCGTCGGGCGGATCGATCGTGACGATCATCTTGCCGCTGATGTCCTCTCGCTCGGCACCCGGTTCGGCGCCGAAGGCCGCAGCGGCGCTGCGCGCCTGTTCCAGGCACTCCTCATCGAATGCTCCCGGCAGATGGAACTGCCGCAGAACCGCTTGGATTTCCGTCTCGTACCGCCCGGCGCGGCCGAGCACCTCGACGATCACACCCCGCGCCAGGTACTGCTCATTCGGATACGACAAGATCTCGACGACAACTTTGTCTTTCTCCTTGGCGTTCTTAGCCGCGACGTCTTCCACGACGATGGGCTCGATGAACCTGCTCCCATCCGGCTGAACGATCCACGCCTCCGGATGCCTGGTCAGGGTCCCGACGAACTGATTGTCGGCGCGTTCGAGCACCTCGATGATCTCACCCGTATACCGGGTCTCGCGTCCCCGCACGCCTTTGCGCGTCGCCTTGGCAAGGACGGTGTCGCCGGTCATGGCGTCGCCTGTGCTGTCGGGGGGGATGAACAGATCGCCGTGCGCGTTCGCTTCGAGCGGCACGACGAAGCCGAAACCTTTGGCGTTCTTGCGGAAGGTGCCGACAATCTGGCCGGCCATGCTGGGCAGGGTCACAAGGTTGCCGCCCCCGATGACCACGTGCCCGGCGCGGCGCAGCTCTTCGAAGGCGGCTTTGAATTCCGAATAGGCGTCCGACTCCACGCCCAGCGCTTTGGCCAACTGCGCCACCTTCACAGGGGTGTAATCGGCATGCTGGAGCAGCTTGACAATCCGGTCTCGATACACGTTCGGCATAGGCCACTCCAATGAAAGCAGCACCCAACCGATTTCGTGATCGATTGGGTGCTGGCGGTTTCCTACAGCGCCATCCTGTTCGCAGGCCGCCTCGGCGGACGCCGGGCCGGCCGCAACGCTCCGGCTAACTGGTCTGCTGCTTGGCTTTCAGCGCGTTGAGCCTCTTGGCCAGCCGGGACTTCTTCCGAGCAGCGGTTTTCTTGTGCATCGTGCTGGTGGAGGCCACCTTGTCGAGCTTTTTCACCGTCGCGCGGAATTCGGCGGTCGCCTGTTCGACGTTGCCCTCGCTCAAAGCGGTTTCGAGACGCTTGACCTGCGTCTTGACCTGGCTCCTGCGAGCCCGGTTGATCGTTCGTTTCTTGGCGTTCTGCCTGACTCTCTTCTTCGCTGATAACGAATGTGCCACGTTGTTCTCCTGGTCGTTCCCAAAACGCTACTGCAAAACTCACTGAGAGGTTGGTTCCCTGAATCCGGCATCGCCGCCCGGGCCGTCGGGCCCGGCCGATTTCAGCTCGGCCCGAAGCCGATCCACCCGCTCGCTGACATCCTTGTACCCGAAATCGAGCTGGGCGATCCTCCGATACAACTCCAGCGCCCGGTCCCGGTCACCCTGCGACTCGTGCGCCAGGGCGAGATTATACCGCAATTCTTTGGCGATTGCATCATCTTTTATTTCGTAGGAATCGATGGCGCGGGAAAAAACATCGATGGCGTCGGCGTACCAGCCCTTCATGAAGAAGCAGTAGCCGATCTTGTCCATGGCGGAGATCCGGCGGCGCGGGTCCTTCTGGGCGTCCTGGAACAGCGGAATGGCCTCATTGTAGCGCTCGTTCCGCATCAGCCGCAGCCCGTATTCGTATTTGGCGGACAGGTCTGTGGGGTAGTTCTCCACGCAAAGCCGGTAATGCTCCAGCTCCGTGCGGGCGAGGACCTCGGTCAGTTCCCTGACGCCGGCCTGGACCGCAGCATCGGACGGTTCGGCCTTTAGCTGCTTCTTGGCGGCCCGGAGCCTGCGCCGGCCCTGGCGGATGCGGAGCAGGCCCGCCCGCTCGGCGAATCGAAAGTCCTTGTGGCTCTCGGCCGCGTCGCTGAGCAACTGGATCGCCTCGTTTTCGGCGTCATCCTGCTCCAAATCCGCCAAGGCATCGGCCAGATTGAAGACATTCTGGGCCACGTCCGGGTCCTTGGCGTAGGCCCGCCGGGCCTCCTCGACGGCGCTGAGCCGGTAGTCCTCTGTCTTGATCATCCGGTCCTGGGCGTACAGTCTGGCCTGTGTCTCGCGGTCCCGGATCGACTGGCGGAAGTCGCCCTCGACGCCGTACTTGCCCTTGGACATCGTCAATTCGGCCGAGAGGTTCTTGAACTCGTCGGCCAGCTCCTTGTCGTCGGGCTTCATCCGCACGGCCCGCTGGCAGGCCGCCACCGCCTTGTCGTACTGCCCCATCGCCTTGTAACAGTCCTTCAACAGGATATAGGTCTGTAGGGAAGGTTTCTCGATGGCGTTGTTGGTCTGGAAGATCAGATTGGCGATCCAGTGTGCTGTTCGGTGGTACCCACCATCCACCGCCGCCTTGAGCATCGCTTCGGCGTAGGGTGTATGATCGGGGTCTTTCGCGAACAGATACTCGGCGTTGAGCATCTGTTCGAGCGGAGTTCTGCCACGCAAACGCCTGACCCGCTCGACCACGGAAGGCTTCTTGCCCCCCCGCCCTCGTCGCTGTAGCCCCAGCTCACACAAGGGCAGGTGTCCCTCCTCGAGCGCATCGGGCGCCCGCTGAAGACCTTCGAGGTACATCTCGATCGCGTAGTCGTAGTTCTTGCTCTCCGCGGCGCTGCGCGCCTTCTCAAAGAACGCCCTGGCGGCGGCCAGGTCACCCTGGTCCGACGGGGCGGCCGGGACAGACTCCTCCTGTTCTGCTCCCGCCGGGTCCTGAGCCTGAGGCGGGCGCGCCGCATTGACACGAGTCCGCTGGGGTCGCGCCTTGGTGGCGCCTGATACGGCGACCGGCGCGCCGGTGCCGGCGCGTCTGGCAGCCCCAAGCTTGCCGGCCAGGCGTTTGAGGTCTTCCGCCAGCATGAGATCATCAGGCTTGAGCCGTGCGGCACGCTGGCAGGCGGCCACGGCGCGCTCGATCTGCCCGATCGCCTCGTAGGAATCTTTCAGCAGGATATAGACAGCCGCCGAGGGCTTGCGGGCATTGTTGTTGGCCAGGAACATCAGGTCCGCCATCCACTTGACCGTTTCGGTGTATCGACCCGCAACGGCGGCGCGTAGCACCGCTTCTCCGTAGGCCAGGTGCTGAGGGTCCTTGGCGAGAAGGTACTCGGCGTTGAGCATCTTCTCCAGCGGCGTGTCACCCTCTGAGAGCTTCTGCTCGACCTCCTCGGCCGATGGCCTGGCCCCGCCCCGCTCGTCGCGCCGCAGGGCCAGGACACGAAGATCTATGTGGCCGCCCTCGACCGTGTCGGGACTGTGGCGCAATCCCGCCAGATACGCATCGATGGCCCGGTCGAAATCGCCCGCCTCAAAAGCCTGGCGAGCTCGTTCGAAGTGGGCCTCGGCCTGCGCTTGTGCTTGAGCATCCGGTTCGGGCATAGCGGCAAGTGGATTATCACCTCACATGGTATACAACTAACCAACTGTAGTATTCGACCTGATTTTGTCAACGAATAAATGCTTGCGTCTGCCATACCCCCCGCGTTATAAGAATTCGTTCGCCGGTTATCTGACCTTGCGGGGTTACAGCCGCCACGATGGACACGTCATTTAGGAAGAAGCAGGTATGCAAACGGCTCTGGAGCAGTACGACCCTCAGATCTACGAGCTGATTCGGCAGGAAGAGGCCCGACAGAGCGGCTCGATTCGGCTGATCCCCTCGGAGAACTACGTCTCGCGCGCCGTAATGATGGCCAGCGCGAGCTGTCTGACGAACAAGTACGCCGAAGGCTATCCCGGCAAACGCTACTACGAAGGCCAGCAGGTCACGGACCTGATTGAGAAACTGGCCCAGGACCGGGCCAAGGCGCTGTTCAAAGCCGATCACGCCAACGTCCAGCCCTACTCGGGCTCGGTGGCGAACCTGGCCGCCTACGCGGCGCTGATCGAGCCGGGTGACACAATCATGGGCATGTCTCTGTCCCACGGTGGACACCTGACCCACGGCTGGAAGGTCTCTCTGACGAGCAAGTTCTACAATTCCGTCCCCTACTACGTGAACACCGAGACCGGTGTGCTCGATTACGACGCCATTCGCGACCTCGCCAAGAAGCACCGTCCGAAGATCATCATCTCCGGGGCCACCGCCTATCCGAGAATCATCGACTTCGACATCTTCGGCCAGATCGCCAAAGAGGTCGGAGCGTTCCTCGTCAGCGACATCGCCCATATCGCGGGCCTGGTGGTCGCGGGCATCCACAAGAGCCCCGTGCCGTACGCGGACATCGTCTCGACGACGACCCACAAGACCCTGCGCGGTCCGCGCGGGGGCCTGCTGTTGTGCAAGGCCGAGCACGCCGCCAAGGTGGACAAGGCGGTCTTCCCCGGTCTCCAGGGCGGCCCGCACATGCATACGCTGACCGCGATCGCCGTGGCCATGGCCGAGGCCAACACGCCGGAATTCGTCGCCTATGCCACGCAGGTCGCCAGGAACGCCAAGGCGATGGCGAATAAGCTGCTCGAACATGGCTTCAAGCTGGTCACCGGAGGGACCGATAACCACCTGATCCTCATCGATCTGCGGAACAAGGAGATCCCGGGCAAGAAGCTGGCCAAGGCCCTGGACAGGGCGCGGATCGTCAGCAACTACAATACCGTCCCGGGCGACCCGGCCCCGCCGTTCAACCCCAGCGGCCTGAGGATCGGAACCCCGGCAATCACCACGCGGGGGATGAAAGAGCCGGAGGCCGAACAGATCGCGACCTTCATTCACCGGGTGGCCGAGAGCATCGACAACGAATCCGTCATCGAGCAGATCGGCAAAGAGGTCCTGTTGTTGTGCTCCCGGTTCCCGGTGCCCGAGCACTTCATCATACCGCCGAAGAACGGACATCGGTGAGACATCCGGCAAGAGTGCGGCGGGATGGAAATGTAAATCGGCGAATGATGTCGCCTGGTCTGAGACGTGGTTGGTATGCGCGTGGCTTCCGGTCCTTCGCGAACAGAGCCGTCGATCACACGTAGCGTAACACATGGCAGAACAAATGTTGACAGCGGGCATCCTCGGCTTGGGCGGGACCGGACACCTTCTTCTGGAGTCGGCTCGACAGACCGGGCAGTTCCTCATCAAAGCCGTCGCGGATCAAGACCAGCAGCAGGTAGAAAAGACCGCTGCCGAGCTTCCGTGCGAGCCCTACACCGACTACCGGCAGATGATCGTTCAGAATCAACTCGACTGTCTTCTGGTCGCCACCGACATCCATCTCTGCGACGAGCACCTCAAAACGGCGATCCGAAAGAAGTTCCACGTGCTGAAGCTGGCCCCGCCCGCCAGGGATTACGAAGAGGCGCTTGAGTACGTCCAGATGGCGGAGTACGAGAAGGTCCGGTTCGCCATCGGCAATCCGGCCAGATTTCAGTCCAGCTACCTGGCCGCCCATGAGTTGATCGCCCAGGGACAGATCAAGAACGTGTTTCTCGTCACGGCCTACAGTGAAGCCGCAGACGTCGATCGGCCCGCCTGGCAGAGCGATCCCCGGCTGGCCGGAGGGGGCGTGCTGCTGCACGATTGTCACCAGATCGTCGATCAGATCCTCTGGAACTTCTCTCTGCCTCAGCAAGTCTATGCCCTGACAACCAATCAGGCCCCCGACAAACAACAGCGGTTGTACCTGACGGAAGACACGGCGGTGATTTCCATGAAGTTCACCGACGCCCTGACCGCCAGCATCGTCGCCACGCGACGGAGCGATCAGGGCCCGACCCGAAGGGGCTTGCAGGTCTACGGCAAGGAGGCTCGCCTGACGATCACGGACAATCGGGTGATCCTCAGCACCGACTCCGGCCTGGACGATCAGGTCTGGCAATTCGAGGAAACCGAGCAGGACGCCATGCAGAGGCTGTTGTCCAGTTTCGCCCGGAGCGTTCGCGACCCGTCGGAGCACCCGCTGGCCAGCAGCGGCGCCGAGAACCTCAAGAACATGGCCGTGTTCGAATCCGCCTACCTGTCGGCGCGAACGGGTTTCCCCGAGGAGCCCATGCGAATCCTACAGATCACGCGAAACGCCTCCGGCGCCGCCAGTCTCTCCGGCGCCGACATCGTCGCATACATACGCGATGCCGCATCGTGAGAACCCCGCCGCGGTCCATCGAGCAAAGCAGGATACGCAACCCGTGGATGCTGAAAGACCGGTCACATCCAGCACCCCTGTGCCTCCGCCGCCCCAACAAGTATTTGACAGACGTCCCACACCGGGGTATGTTTCGTCTCGGCAGTGTCGATGAGACGGCCTCAATCGGCAAGACCGTGTGGACAGGATCGACCAGAGGCGCCTAATTCCAGTCGGGAGGTTTGAGCCATGAAGAACCTGATTTACGGCGGTATCATCGCGTTGTGTCTGATCGTGGCGGCAGTCGTCGTCTTCGCGACTCGATCGAGCGGTCCCGGCGGCATCGACAGTCTTTCCGACACGGCCCAGGTGTGGGTCGTGTGCACGGCCTGCAACGCCTCGTACCAGATGGGAGAGAAGGAATTCTACACGCAACTGAGAGACAGAACGGCGCAACTGGCCAATCCGATGGCCCGGGCTCTGCTGACCTGCCAGAAATGCGGCAAAGACAGGGTCGTCAAGGCTGTCAAGTGCGACAAGTGCGGCGAGATCTTCCCCGAGGGGATCGTGTCCAACGACTTCGACGACCGATGCCCGAAGTGCAAGTTCAGCGCCACCGAGGAAAAGCGAAAAGCCAGCAAGGCAAAGGCAGACCAAGGTTGAACACTGCGTGCATCGCCTGACGGCACACGTGGCCATGCTGCCTGAAACAGAAGGGATATGCCCGCAGCTCGCAGCGGTGGCCCACACGCCTGCCGCCAGATCGAGATATGGAGCCGGCCCTTGCCGAGGGCCGGCTCTTGGCATTTCTATGGAGTGTTCGGTTCCGCGACTTCGCCATGGTTCCGTCGCGAGGTCAGAACCTCGAGCACGTTCTGCTTGTATTCCTCCGTGCCCTTCTTCAATTCGCTGAACATCGCGTAGCGCCCACCGATTCGCTCCTCCAGATACGAAATGCGACTTTCCGGGTTGGGGTGGGTGGAAAAGAACTCGATCGGTCGAACCGTCTGCAACTCCTGCAAGATCCGCATCGTCTCGACCATTCCGCTGGGATCGTAGCCTGCCTGAACCATGTAGGACAGTCCCACCAGATCGGCGTCCTTCTCATCGTCTCGGCTGTATTGCAGGGACAGGACGCCGCTGATGAAACCCGCCGCCCGGGTCACGTCGCCCGGGGCGTCGCCGATGGCCGCCGCCGCCACTAACGCCGTCATGCCGATCTGCCGGCTCATGGCCACCAGGGTATCTCGCGCGACGACGTGGCCCACTTCGTGGCCCAATATCGCGGCCAATTGGGCCTCCGATTCGAGTTTCTCCAGGAGTCCGCTGGTGATGTAGACGTAGCCACCGGGAACGGCAAAGGCGTTGATCCCTTTGTAGCGGACCGCCGTGAAGTGATAGGCAATGTCCGGCCGATGACAAACCCGCGCGATGCGCTGGCCGACGCGGTTGACGTAGCTCTGGAGATTCTCGTCCGTCAATCGCCCCCCCAAGGCTTTCTCGATCTGCGGCGCGTACTTGCGGCCCAGTTCCACGTCCTTCTCCGGGCCGAAGAACATCAACTCCTCGTCCCCCGTGACTGGATTGACCGCGCAGCCGGCCAACATGACCGTCAATGCCGCACCCAACAGTGTCAATCCCGTTCTCATGACCAGGACCTCTGGATTTCGCGAAGTTCCCGTTGAAAAGCCTGCAAAGCGCATTATAATCGCGGTTTTATCGTTTGGTAGTAGAAACCATGGAACGCGCGGAGCCCTGTAAGGGCTGTAGTCAGGCACACGACTGCGCCGGAGTCTACGAGCGACTCGGCCATGCCGGGGGGCCTTCGGTGGCGTGGAAGGCGGTCATCGCTTTCGTGCTGCCCGTTGTCGCGTTTGTCGCGGCCCTGGCAACGTTCGACGGCCTGCTCGAACAGGCTGTAACGGAGCGGCACCGAACGCCCTGCGCATTCCTCATGGCTCTGGCATTCGCCGTCGGCCTGACTGTGGCCACCAGTTTCCTGCTCCGACGATACGGTAAGAAGCGTTAGTACTCGGATTGCGTCCATATGGCTACCGATTCGCATGGCAGATCCACATTCGCTCGCGGGGTGCACCCGCCCGAGAGCAAGCACCTGACCGAAGACAGGCCGATCGAGCCGGGCCCAGGTGTTGCGGAGCTTTCAATCCTGCTCAGCCAGCACATCGGCGCGCCCTGCCAGGCAACCGTCAAGAAAGGCGACCTCGTGCAGGCCGGGCAGAAGGTCGGCGCGTGTCAGGCGTTCGTCTGCGCACCAGTGCATGCCCCGGTGGCGGGCAAGGTCAAGGAGCTGGCGCTGCGGCCGCATCCGGTGCTCGGACGCTGTCAGGCCATTGCCATCGAGCCGCAGGAACCCGCGTCGCCAACCCTGCCTTCGTTCAGCCTGCCCGCCGATTTCGACCCGAAGCGATTCACTCCGCAAGAGATTTGCGAGGCCGTCAGGGATGCCGGCCTGGTGGGCATGGGGGGAGCAGGGTTTCCCACCAGCGTGAAGATCCAGCCGGATGCGAAGCCCCCCAAGCACACCCTGCTCGTCAACGGCTGTGAGTGCGAGCCCTATATCACGTGTGATTACCGCCTGATGCTCGAGTGGACCGATCAGGTCCTGGCCGGGATTCGGCTCGCGCAGCAGGCCTGCGGTGCATCGAAGGTCTTCATCGGCATCGAGGACAACAAGCCCAAAGCCATCGACGCAATGGGCGCGGCGATCCAGAGGGCCGGATCGGGCTCCGACATCCGCGTGGTGCCGCTACAAACCAAGTACCCACAGGGAGGCGAGCGGCAGCTCATCAACGCCGTGCTCGGCCAAACGGTCCCGACCGGGGGCATTCCTCCCATGATCGGGGTCGTCGTGGTCAACGTGGCCACCGCGGCCGCCATCGCCGATGCCGTCCTCTACCATCGACCGCTGACTCATCGCGTCGTCACCGTCACCGGCGAAGCCATCGCCAAACCGGGCAACTACTACGTCGCCATCGGCACTCCTGTGGAGGCTCTCATCGAGTTCTGCGGAGGCGTGACTGAGAAGTCTGCCAAAGTCGTCATGGGCGGCCCGATGATGGGACTGGCCATCGCCGATCTGAGCACACCGATCACCAAGACCAGCGGCGCTGTGACCGTGCTGACTCGGCACCAGATCGGCCAAGCCAAATTCCAGCGGCGAGAGACTGCCTGCATCCGCTGTGGCCGGTGCCTGGAGGTCTGCCCGGAGAATCTCAATCCGACTCGCATCGCCCACGCGGTCAAGAACAGCCTCCTGGATGTTGCGGAAAACCACTTCATCAGCGCGTGCATCGAGTGTGGCTGCTGTAGCTACGTCTGCCCCGCCAACATCGAACTGACCGGCTACATCAAGACGGGGAAGATCTTCCTGGCCCGGCAGAGAAAGAAGATGCCGGCCTGATGGGCATGGTGCGCCACGGCAACGGATGACGAGGATTCGATAGATGCTCAGAGATATCACGGTTTCGTTCGCACCGCACATCAGCAAGCGGCTTTCGACGCAGCGGGTCATGCTGGACGTGCTCATCGGGCTGGTCCCGCTGGTGGCGGCGGCGGGCTTCTACTTTCGGATTCGCGCCCTGCTGCTCATTGGCGTCTGCGTCCTCTGGTGTGTGGGCATCGAGTGGGTCTGCAACCTGATTCGCAGGAAGCCCAACTCGCTCTGGGACCTCAGCGCGGTCGTCACCGGCGTCATCCTGGGCCTGTCGCTTCCGCCGGCCCTGCCCTTCTGGGCAGCCGCCGTCGGTTCGGCGATCGCCATCGGCGTCGGCAAGATGGCCTTTGGCGGCCTGGGCGCCAACGTCTTCAACCCGGCCATGGTGGGCCGTGCATTTCTTACGGCGTCGTTCGGCGTGATGATGACCACCTGGACCGTGCCGGCGTCGATCGATGGCGCTATGCCGGCGCTCTCTCCGGCCGACCCCGTCGACGCGCGGACGCAAGCCACGCCGCTGGCCTGGAGCAAGACGGCCATTAAGAACCAGAGCCAGGCGAGGACCTACAGCCACCGGCAGTTTCTCTCGACCCTCACCGGCGAGGTCGCCGGCAGCCTGGGCGAGACCAGCGCGATTGCCGCCTTGCTCGGAGGGGCCTATCTGCTCTGGCGTCGAACTATCGGTTTCCACATTCCGGCCGCCGTGCTGCTGGCGGCGTTCGTATTCAGTGGAATCGCCTACCTGATCAATCCGGATGCCTACGTGCAGCCGTTTTACCACCTCACGAGCGGCGCTCTGCTGTTCGGTGCGTTCTTCATCGCGACGGACCCGGTGACCGCTCCGCTGACGCGCCGCGGGATGTGGCTCTTCGGCTTGGGGGTCGGGACTATCACGCTGCTGATTCGCATCGTCGGCACGTATCCCGAGGGCTTCATGTTTGCGGTACTGGTAATGAACGGCCTGACCCCTCTGATCGACAGACTGTGCCGGCGGGTGCCGGCAGGAGGATTGCCTCGTGTTGGATAGCCTGAAGCACTTCGCAAGGGAAAGCTGGCTGCTGGTGGTCGCCTCCGTGCTGTGCGGGCTGCTGCTGGCCGCTACGAACGCCGCGCTGGGCCCGCGGATCGAGGTAAATAAGGCTCTGAAGCTGACCAGGCTGGCGGGCGGTCTGCTGCCTGCGGCCCAGGCTTTCGCACCTCTATCCAGCCCTGTGGAAGTCAAAGGCCTCGGCGGCGAGACGGAATCGACCGCCGTATTCCGAGCCACAACCGACGACCAGACCGTCGGCTGGGTGTTCAAGGTCGTGGGATCGGGGTTTGCCGACAAGATCGAGTTGGTGGTCGCGGTCGATGCCGCATTCAGCACGCTTGTCGGCTACGACGTGGTCAGCAGCAGCGAAACCCCGGGGTTCGGCGACCAGATCAAGGACGCGTACTACCGCAACCAGTTCACCGGAGCGCCTGTCGGGCAACTCTCACTCGTCGGGCTTGGCGCCGCCAAAGAGCAGGACATCGACTCAACCATCGTGGCCATCAGCGGCGCGACGATCAGCAGCACCGCCGTCGTCCAAGCCATGAACCACTACCTGCCGCAACTGAAGGACCAACTCCAGCAGAAAGGGCTGATCGGCCATGGCAACAACCCCTGACGGACAGAACGTCTATGCAGAGGCCGTCGCCACGGGTCTGTGGCGCGAGATTCCGGTCTTTCGCATGCTCCTGGGCACATGCCCGACCCTGGCGGTGACCGCTGCGATCAAGCCGGCCCTGACCATGGGGCTGTGCGTGATCTTCGTGCTCGTGTGCAGCAACATCATGGTCAGTCTGATGCGAAAGGGGTTGCGTCCGCACGTTCGCATCCTGTTGTTCACGCTGACGATCGCCACCTTCGTGACCATTGCGGACCTTTTTCTGCGGGCCTACCAGCCGGTGATGAGCGAGGCCCTGGGCCCGTACGTTCCGCTGATCATCGTCAACTGCGTGATCATCTGGCGGGCCGAGGCCCGTGCCAGCAACAGCGGCGTCCTGCTGAGCATCGTGGACGGCCTGGCCATGGGCGTGGGGTTCACCATCGCCTTGTGCGTTCTGGCCACGATCCGTGAAGTTCTCGGCACCGGCTGCCTCTTCGAGATCCCGGTCCTGCCCAAGGCCTTTCCCGCATGGGCGGCGATGGGTATGCCGGTGGGCGCGTTCCTGACGTTCGGGCTCGTGCTCGGGTTCATCAACTACGTCAGCCGGAAACGGAGCTAAGGGAGTCGCACGATGGATTTGCTGTACGTTCTGCTCACGGGCTTCATCTCCGTTGTCCTGATCAACAACCTCGTGTTCACGAAGTTCCTGGGGATCTGCCCGTACATCGGAGTCTCCGGGCGAATCGACATGGCCTTCGGCATGGGCCTGGCGGTTACGTTCGTCATGACGCTCAGCGGCACCCTCACCTGGATGATCGACCACTGGCTGCTGATGCCTCTGAACCTGGAGGTGGCCCGGTATGTGGCCTTCATCATGGTGATCGCGGCCGCCGTGCAACTAGTCGAAATGTACCTGAAGAAGTTCTTCCCCCCCTTGTACGAGAGCTTCGGCATCTTCCTGCCTCTGATCACGACCAATTGCGCGATTCTGGGCTTGTGCCTGTTTCTCGTCGTCTGGGGCACCAGCACTCTGATTGAGGCGGTGGTTCTGAGTTTCGGGGGAGGCATCGGTTTCACCATCGCGATTTGCATCATGGCGGGGATTCGCGAGAACATGCAGATGGTCGACGTGCCCGAGTCCCTGCGTGGCGCTCCGATCACGCTGATCACGGCGGGACTCCTGGCCTTGGCCTTCATGGGATTTGCGGGAATCATATGATCATGTTGACGGGTGTTCTGGGAGCGATAAGTGGCGTGTGGCTGGCCGGCCTGATCATGCTCGGCCTGGGCCTGGTCTTCGCAGTTGTCCTGCTCGTCGCCAGTGAAAGACTCAAGGTTCCCGTGGACCCACGGGTCACCCAGGTCTACGAGGTCCTGCCCCACCTCGATTGCGGAGCCTGCGGCTATCCCGGTTGCAGTGGATACGCCAAGGCGGTGATCGCCAACCCCGAACTGCTCGGTCAGTGCGCGCCGGGTGGGGCCGACGCCGCCGGCAGGATCGCCGCCATCCTGAACCTGCAAATCAGCGAGTCCGGGCCGGCCAAACGACCGATCGTCCATTGCCGAGCCCACACGGTCGACCGGACCTACTACGCCCAGTATCAGGGTATTCCGAGCTGCACGGCCGCTAACGCGCTGGCTAATGCCCAGGCGTGCAAGTTCGGATGCCTCGGGTTCGGAGACTGCGTCCGCGCATGCAAGTTCGATGCGCTGCACGTGATCGACGGCCTGTCTACGGTCGACTACACCAAGTGTACCGGTTGCGGCGCCTGCTCCAAGGCCTGCCCGCGAAACCTGATCGAGATGGTCCCCTTCAGCCACGAGAACATGATGACCGTCGCGTGCCGCAGCCAGGAGAACGGCAAGAGCACCCGGGCCTTCTGCCAGGTCGGCTGTATCGGCTGCGGCCTGTGCGCCAAGCAGAGCGAGGCCTTCACCGTCGCCGACAACCTCGCCCACATGGACTACGCGAAATATGCTCCCTGCGGCGAGAACGAAGCCGCCCTGAACAAGTGCCCCACCGGCGTCATCGTCTACCGCGGCAAAACCGCCCCACCCCCGCGCGAGCCCAAAGCCAAATCCGCCGAAGCAGCCAAAGGCTGACGGTGACGTTTGGCAGTGCGGTGTTCGACGCTCTACCTGACGTAGGCTTTCGCTCCGCTGCTGAAGATCGGCTGAGTATCCTGGCCGACGGGAATGAGGATAGCCTCAACATCGGGGATGCTCTCAACCAGGGCCATGCCCGCTTCCGGCCCCAGGACATTCACGGCGGTTGACAGCGCATCGGCGGTGATCGCATCCGACGCGATGATCGTGTCGCTGACCAGCTTGCGTGCGCCTTTGCCGGTTCCGGTATCGATGATGTGGCTCTCTTTGCTGCCCTGGACCTTGACGAACCTGCGGTAGTCTCCGCTGGTAGCCACGCTCTCGTCCGTTAGCGTGAGAACCAGCAGGAGCTTCGAACCGCCTAGTTCGTCCGGCGCGACGTTCGGGTCCTGCAGGCCGACTCGCCAGCACTCCTGTCCTTCAGGGGGCCGTCCGAAGCAGCGGATGTTGCCGCCCAAGTCCACCATTCCCCCGGCAGCGCCTCGCTTCTTCATCGCCGCAACCGACTTGTCGACCGCATAGCCTTTCGCTATCCCACCGAGGTCGATTCTCATCCCTTCGGCCGCAAAGCGGACCGTCCGCGTATTCGTATCGAGCAGCAGCTTGTCGTAGCCCACTCTGCTCTTGGCCTCGGCGATCTCGGCCTCCGTGGGCACGGTGTCGGCGGCGGCAGCGCGGCGCCACAGCTCGCCCAGAGCGCCGATCGTGACATCGAACGCACCGTCCGAAAGCTCGCTGAACTGCCTGGCCTTCTCCAGGACCTCGAAGGTCGCTTCGTCGATCTCGACCGCCCTTTGGTAAGCCTCGCGATTGACCGTGTTCAGCTCGGAATCGGGATTGTGGTAGCTCATCAGCTTCTCGACGCGCCTCTGCTCGTCGAACGCAGCGGCGATACAGGCGCGCGCCACCTTCTCGCTCGGCGCGATGGCCACAGCGCGGGAGAATGTCCCCATGACGACCTTGTAGCCGCTGTCGACCTGGACCATCTTGCGGGTCGTCAGGCCTACATAGAGGGCGCCTCCAAGCAGCAGACAGACGACTATGACGGCAATTCCGCGACCGGTTCTGTTCATGGCAACCTCAGGCATCTTCCGGCGGGACACACCCCGCCGCATCTATCGAGACCATGCGAAACCCGGTATAATAACCACATGACAAACAGAAAGATAGAGATACTGGCCGACCGGGTCGAGCGTGAGTTCCTCCCCTTCGTGCGCCGGCCGGCTCGCTATATCGGTGGCGAAGTCAACCAGGTTCGCAAGGCTCTCGACCGGTGCGAACTCACCGTAGCGTTGTGCTTTCCCGACGTGTACGAAGTCGCCATGTCCAACACGGGCCTGGCCCTGATCTATCACGTCCTCAACAGCATGGGCGGCGTCGCGGCCGAACGCGTCTTCGCACCCTGGGTGGACGCCGAGGCGATCCTGCGCGAGAAACGCATACCCCTGTTCAGCCTCGAATCGAAGGCGTCGTTGGCCGGCTTCGACGTGATCGGTTTCAGTCTCAGCAACGAGCTTTGCTACACGAACGTGCTGAACATACTCGACCTGGCCGGGCTGCCCGTTCGCAGCGAGCAGCGGGCGCAGGACGATCCGCTGGTCATCGCGGGCGGCGGGATGGCCAATTGCTGCGAACCGGTCGCGGACTTCATCGACCTGTTCGTTCTGGGCGAGGCGGAGGAAGCCGTCGTCGAACTGGCAAACCTCTTGATCGCCCGCAAGAGAGATGGCAAAGCCAAAGACGAGATTCTGTTCGAGATTGCCCGGCGATTCGACTGGGCCTATGTCCCCCGCTTCTACGAGTTCGCCTACGACCATTCGCGCATCACGGCCTTCAAGGCCCGCAACGAGATGCTGCCGATCCGATTTCACAACGCCGTCGTCGGGGGTTTTGAGAACGCGCCGGTTCCAACACGTCCCATCGTCCCGTTTGCCGAAGCAGTCCACGAGCGCGTCAGCATCGAGATCATGCGAGGCTGTCCCGGCCGGTGCCGGTTCTGCCAGGCGAGCTTCTGCCGACGGCCGATCCGCTACCGAAGCGCCGAGAAGGTCTTCGAACTGGCCAAGGCCTCGCAGGAGACGACAGGATTCGACACCGTGAGCCTGCTGAGTCTGTCGAGCGCCGATTACCCTCCTCTCGAAGAGCTGGTCGCCCGGCTGAAAGGGTACTTCGAAGACAGAAAGGTAGGCCTGTCCGTGCCGAGCCTGCGCGTGGACCAGCAGCTTCACATGCTGCCGAAGTATTTCACCTCGGTGCGAAAGAGCGGCCTGACCATCGCGGTCGAGGCGGCCAGCGAGAAGCTGCGCCAGATCGTCAACAAGCCGCTGAAAGACGAGGACTTGTTCGCCGCAGTCGAGGCAGCGTATCAGTCCGGCTGGCAGAAGCTGAAGCTCTACTTCATGATCGGCCTGCCCGGCGAGACGCTCGATGACGTCAAGGCGATCGTCGATCTGTCCGACAGGCTGGCGAGACTCCGCAAGAGCGTCGACAATCGAATCGCGCAATTGAATATCACCGTCAGTTGGTTCGTGCCGAAGCCTCACACTCCCCTCGGCTGGTTCGGCCAGAGGCCGCGAGAGTACTTCCAACAGGCGCGAGGCCTGGTCCTCGACGAGAAACAGCGGCGCCGTGCGAACCATCTGCGTTTCAAGTTCCACGACATCCGGCGGAGCCTCCTCGAATCGGCCATCGGCCGGGGCGACCGGCGTTGCGGCCAAGTCATCGAAGCCGCATGGCGCGACGGCGCGCGCTTCGATCTCTGGGACGAGTGCTTCGACTATGAGCGATGGCGGACCGCCTTCGCCGCCATGGGCCTGGAACTCGAGGCCGTCGCAGAAAGAACGTTCGAGCCGGACCAGATATTACCCTGGGGCCACCTTGGGGGTCCTGACAGAGAATACCTCCTGAGGCACTACCACGACGCCATGAGCTCGCTGTGAGCGCTGGGCCATTGCGTCCGAGAACGTCGCAGGTCCGCATCCATCGGACTGGATCGGTCTATCGAGCCGACATCAGCACCGTCACGAATGCGTGCCGGCACCCTCCGGGGCAACCTACGAACTGATCCACCTAACCTGCTTTTTGAACTGCACTTACGAAAACTCGCCCGTTTGGAGCCCCGCGAGACACAGCGGCGATCATCCCTGCTCGATCATCGCTGGACCTGTCGGGGCCGATGCGCGACGCGAACACACTGGAAACCACCCCCCAATCTGCCGATGAATCCCGTATCAGCAGCAGGAGACGGGATGCTCAGGACTTCCCATGCTGATGGCGAATCAACGCGGCTTCACAGGCTATGGCCTGCAAAGCAGAGCGTGCCCGAAACCGGGTGAACCGGGCAAAGAAGACCGATGGAAATAGTACAACTACGCCGGCCACAACCGAGATACGCACAGCCTGCTCTATGGGGCAGGACACGAGAGGGAGCCAACCATGCGCGACTGTAAACCAATCCTCCTGGTGGAAGACGACACCATTGACGCCATGACGGTCAAGCGGGCTTTCAAGGAGTTGAAGGTGATCAACCCCTTGGCGCACGCCTTGAACGGAGAGGACGCGCTGGCCTATCTGCGAGAGGGAGAAGGCGAGAATCCCTGCGTCATCCTGCTCGATCTGAACATGCCGAAGATGAACGGCGTCGAATTCCTCAAGATCGCCAAGGACGATCCATCCCTGAAGAAGATCCCCGTGGTGGTTCTGACGACATCGAATGAAGAGCGGGACATTATCGAGAGCTTCAAGCTGGGCGTGGCCGGCTACATCGTCAAGCCGGTGGACTACCGCAAATTCGTCGAGGCCATTAAGACGATCGATCTCTACTGGACGCTGAGCGAACTGCCCGACGGCGACATCGTACCGCAACCGTCATGCAGCCAGAAGCCGCTTGCCGCAGAGCGCTGAGGTGTCCCGGCAATCCCTGCCGGCCCGCGCCCGCGTCCGATCACCCGACCATCATTCTGCCAACGCGCGGTTGACGACCCCGCCGCCCCTCCTATAATGCGCCGGTAGCTGGCCGAGCCGCATTCCACACGGCCTGTTGGCAGCCCTCGCCTCCTGCTTCGGCCGCGTCGGCCAGGGGCTAGCCAGCCTGCCTGCGACCGGAATGCCTCAGGTCTTCAAGTACAAGTTCCGAATTTTCGTTTGACACCCCCTTTTCGTGACATTATAAATCAGGTTTTACATTACGCTCGAAACCACGGCCCAAACAGATGCGATGTCGGCCGGATTTGACATCATTGCCGAGGAGCGGAATGGAAGGCCTTCAAGACGAACCGTTGAACACGTAAAAGGAGAACGCAATGACGCAAGAGCAAGCCATCAACTCCCTGATGACCGAGAATCGGACGTTTCCGCCGCCCGAGGCAGTCCGGAAGAACGCCTATGTCTCGAGCACGGAGCAATACACCCAGATGTGGGAAAGGTCGATCAAGGATCCGGACGGCTTCTGGCTGGAGCAGGCCCAGTCGCTGTCGTGGTTCAAGAAGCCGACCAAAAGCCTCGAATACACCTGGGATACCAAGAGCCGGAGAATCGAACACACCTGGTTCGCCGACGGGCAACTGAACGTCTCGTGCAACTGCCTCGACCGCCATCTCAACACGCCGACCGCCAAGAAGACGGCCCTGATCTGGCAGGGTGAGGTCGATTCGAACGTCCGGAAGTACACATACGAGCAATTGCACAAGGAAGTCTGCAAGTTCGCGAACGTCCTGAAGTCCAAAGGGATCAAGAGGGGCGATCGCGTGGCGATTTACATGCCCATGGTCCCGGAGCTTCCGATTGCGATGCTCGCGTGCACGCGGATCGGGGCGATTCACTCGATCATTTTCGGTGGTTTCAGCGCCGACGCCCTCGAAGGACGCATCAACGACTCGGAGTGCCGGATGTTGGTCACCTCCAACGTGTCGTTGCGCGCCGGCAAGCACATCCCGCTGAAGAACATCGCCGACGAGGCCCTCAAGAGAACGCCGTCGATCGAATGCGTCATCGTGACCAAGGAAACGGACGATCCCTGCCACATGCAGCCGGGACGCGATTTGTGGTACCACGAGGAGATGGCCAAGGCCGGCGAACAGTGCGAGGCCGAGAAGATGAACGCCGAGGATCCGCTGTTCATCCTCTACACCTCCGGCTCCACCGGCAAGCCCAAGGGCGTGGTCCACACGACCGCCGGCTACCTGCTGCACGTGGCTCTGAGTCACAAAGTCATTTTCGATGTCCATGACAAGGACGTTTACTGGTGCACAGCCGATATCGGCTGGGTGACCGGGCACAGCTACATCGTCTATGGTCCTCTGGCCAATGGGGCCACTTCGCTGATGTTCGAGGGTGTCCCGACCTATCCGGACGCGGGTCGATTCTGGCAGGTGTGCGACAAGTTCGGGGTCACCGTCTTTTACACGGCCCCGACGGCGATTCGCGCGCTGATGCGGCTGGGCGAGGAATGGCCCGCCAAGTACAAGCTCGACACCCTGCGCATCCTCGGCACGGTCGGTGAGCCGATCAACCCGGAGGCCTGGATGTGGTATTACGAACACATCGGTCACAAGAAGTGCCCCATCGTGGACACCTGGTGGCAAACCGAAACGGGCGGCATCCTGATCACGCCGCTGCCGGGCGCTTTCACGCTCAAGCCGGGCAGTGCGACCAAGCCGTTCTTCGGCGTGGACCCGGTCATCCTGCGGGATGACGCCACCGAGTGCGGGCCCAACGAGGGAGGCAAACTCTGCATCCGCAAGCCCTGGCCCGGGATGATGCGGACTATGTGGGGCGACCACGACCGCTTCATCGACACCTACTTCACCATGTTCGCCGACCAGTACTTCACCGGCGACGGTTGCCGCGTCGATCCGGACGGGGACTACTGGCTGATGGGCCGAATCGACGACGTCGTCAACGTCTCCGGGCACCGCATCGGCACCGCGGAGGTCGAGAGCGCCCTGGTCAGCCATGCGAAAGTCGCCGAAGCGGCCGTAACGCCAATGCCGCATGAGATCAAGGGACAGGCCCTGTACGCCTTCGTGACCCTCAAAGAGGGTATCCATGAGAGCGACGATCTGAAAAAGGAACTGGTCATGCACGTGCGCAAGGAGATCGGCCCGATCGCCGCACCGGACGTGATCCAGTTCGCCCCGGCGCTGCCGAAGACGCGTTCCGGCAAGATCATGCGGCGCATCCTCCGCAAGATCGCTGAGAACAACACCGACAATCTTGGTGACATCACGACCCTGGCCGATCCGCACGTGGTGGAAGTCCTGGTCAAAGGCCGGGGAAAGTAAGGATAGTCTCTTTTGCCTACCGCCCGAGAAACCGGACGTGCGCCTTCCTCGGCGCACGTCCGGTTCAGCTACCATGAAGGGGACTGTGCATGAGCGATGAACAAACCGCTACGTTACCCGAGATCAAGAACCACGGCTGGCGCGTGACATTTGCCGCGGTAGGTGTCAATCTCGCCCTGGGCATCCTGTACACGTGGAGCGTTGTCAGCAAGGGTGTCCCGCCGGAATGGCAATGGAGCGAGACGGACAAGTCTCTGCCCTATATGTTTGCCTGCCTGATCTTCTCTCTGGTCATGGTGCCGGCCGGTCGCATGCAGGACCGAATCGGTCCCCGCGTGGTGGCCACCATCGGCGGCGTCCTGGTGGGCGCCGGCTTCCTGCTGGCCAGCGTGACGACCTCGCCCTTGGGCTATATCCTCGGATTCGGAGTTCTGGCGGGAACCGGCATCGGCTTCGGCTACGCTGCCGCGACGCCGCCGGCGGTGAAATGGTTCCCTCCCGCCAGGACCGGTCTGATTGCCGGCATCGTCGTCTCGGGGTTTGGCCTGGCCTCGGTATACGCCGCACCGTTGACCAAGACGCTCATCGACACATGGAACATCCAAACCGCTGTGATGGTCCTTGGCATCGCGTTTCTGGCAATCGTCACCATCCTGGCGCAGTTCCTCAAAGCGCCGCCGGCCGGCTACCTCCCGGCAGGAGCGCCGGCGCCCAAGGCTGCGGCCGCCGGCGACAGAAAAACAGACTTCGCGCCCAGAGAAATGCTCGGCACTGCGCAGTTCTACCTGCTGTGGTTCATGTACGCCTGTGGCGCCGGCGCCGGGCTGATGGTCATCGGAAAACTCGCGATCATCGCGAAGGTCCAGGCCGGCATCGATCTCGGCTTCCTTCTCGTCGCCGTGCTGGCCATTGGGAATGGCGCCGGGCGAATCGTCGCCGGCACCCTGAGCGACAAGATCGGACGCCAGGCCACCTTGTTCATGTGCTTCGTGATGCAGGCGATTCTCGTGCTCGTGCTTTCACGGACCGTAGAGGGCGGCACGCTATCCCAAGCGCCGATTCTGGCGCTCGTCTCGGCCCTCATCGGCGCCAACTACGGAGCCAATCTCTCGCTGTTCCCATCCGTCACGAAGGACTACTACGGCCTGAAGAACTTCGGCGTGAACTATGGGCTGGTCTTCACCGCCTGGGGTGTGGGCGGGTTCATGCTCGCCTTTCTGGCCGGCAAACTGTATGACGTCTATCAGACGTTCAACTTCGCCTACTACGGGGCATCTGTCCTGCTGATTCTCGCCGCGATCGTGACGGTCTTCGTCAAAGCGCCGCATCACACGCACCGGATCGCAGAAGAAGCATAGGCACCTGGTGGCACACGGGGCAGCACAGAAGGCCCGAGCCGTGACAGGCGCGGGCCTTTGCCATTCCTGTCCACCTCTCACAGTCCGTGAATGGGGAAGACCTTTGCCTTGATCAGATCGATCGAGGCCATCAAGGCGGGCAGAACCGCCTGTTTCTGTTCTTCACTGACGGCCAGTTCGCGGTCGCGCAGGCCGCCCCGCCAATCGGTGCTCTCCATCATGACGCCGCCCATCAGAGGGCCAAGGTCCGGGCCATCGTCCTCCCCGGTGAAGACGGTCCAGGCCAGGGCCCAAGCACGGACGGAATTTTCCACGTTGTAGCCTCCACCACCAGTGGCGAGGATCGGCTTGCCGAAGTTCAACAGTTGCTTGATGATCTCCACGTAGGCGTTGTTGGTCAGATGCAGATGGGCCAGCGGATCGCCCGCCAGCGCATCGACACCCAGCTCGAACACGATCACATCCGGTCCGAAGGCGCCGATCAGAGGCAGCACCACAGACTCGAAGGCGTACAGATAGGCACGGTCGTAGGTTCCCACCGGCAACGGGAGATTGACGCAGTAGCCCTCGCCCTTGCCCTCTCCGATCTCGTCCTCGAAGCCCGTTCCCGGAAAGAGCATCTTGGGATTCTCGTGAACGGAGATGGTCATGACGTCCGAACGGCTGTAAAAGGCGTGGGCGACACCGTCGCCGTTGTGTACGTCCACGTCCAGATAGAGAACCTTCTTGCCCGCCTCCGCCAGAACCAAACAGGCAATCGCGTTGTCATTGATGTAGCAGAACCCCGCCGCCTTCTCGGGAAGGGCGTGGTGATAGCCCCCGGATGGATTGAACGCGACATCCACTTGTCCCGAGAGAACCAGGTCCGCCCCCACGAGCGTCGCGCCCGTCGCGAGCACCGCGTAGTCGTACATGCCGCGGAAGATGGGAACGTCGTCGGTGCCGATGCCCATGTGCAGCGCCTGGATGTCCCACTGTCCCTGGTCCGCTTTCTTCAGGGCATTCAGGTAGCGGGCCGAATGGAAGAGCTTCAGCACCGGTCGATCCGCCGGGAGGGGAGCCACTTCGCTGATCCCCTGCCCGGAGAGCAGTCCCATCGAGCAGAGGGTCTTGCGGAGCCTCCCGGCCCGTTCAGGTCGGAAGGGGCAGCCCTCCGGGTAGCGGTACTGCTCGATCTGGTCCGAGTGAATGAAAGCAGCTCTTCGTCCGGACAAGGTCTTTCCTACGAGTGTTCTTTGGTCAGGTCGTATGAGACGTTGTAGACGTCTCCATCAAATTCCACGTTGACTTTGTACCCGGAATTCTGGAAGACCGCCAGCATCGGTCGGTTGTCCGGCAGCACCTTCGCATAGAAGCGCTTGACGCCCCGCTGGCGGGCCACCTGCGTGATGTAATCCAGCAGGAACGTGCCCATGCCCTTCTGCTGCCACTCGTCCTGCACGAGGAAGGCCACCTCCGCCGCCAGGGTCTTCGGGTCGAGGTAGTACTGGGCGATCGCAACCATGTCGTCGCCCCCTACCCCAGGGACCATACCGACAATGGCGATGTCACTCTTGTAGTCGATGTTCGTCAATTGCTGGACGTCCTTGTGCGGGAAGGCCACCGTCCGCGTCATATAGCGCGTCCGAACCGACTGCTCGCTGAGCGAGTAGAGCATCTCGGACAACGCCGGTTCGTCGACCGGTTTGATCGGACGGAAGAAGATCTCCGTCCCATCCCGCAGGGTGGCGTAATGCTCCAGTTCTTCGGGGTAGTTGACCTGGTCCCACGACAGCTCGATCTGGTCCTGGTAGATGTAGTTCTTGGCCTTGGCGGCCTGGATCAGACTCTTGCGGAACTTCGGATGGGCGATGTTGATCAGATCGAGCACGCGCTGCCGGATACTCTTGCCGTGCAGATACGCGATGCCGTACTCGGTCACGACGTAGTGGACATCGGCTCGCGTGGTCACCACGCCGGCGCCCTCCGTCAGGTGAGGCACGATGCGGGAGATCTGACCGTTCTTGGCCGTCGAGGGCATGGCAATCACCGCCTTGCCCCCGCGGCTTCGCGCCGATCCGCGAATGAAGTCCACCTGGCCCCCGATGCCGCTGTAAAATTTGTGGCCCAGCGAATCGGCACAGACCTGTCCGGTCAGATCGATCTCCAGACCGGTGTTGATCCCGACCATCTTGTCATGCTGGCTGATGACGTTGACGTCATTGACGTACTCGGTGGGATAGAATTCAAAGAACGGATTGTTGTCGATGTAGTCGTAGAGTTTCTTGGAGCCCATGCAGAAGCTGGCGACAATCTTGCCGCGATTGAGCGACTTCTTCGCACAGGTGATCGCGCCACAGTCGATCAGGTCGATGATCCAGTCGCTGAACATCTCGGTGTGGACGCCGAGGTCCTTCTTGTAGACAAGATACTCGGCCAGGGCCTGGGGGATGCGTCCGATGCCGCACTCGATGGTGCTGCCGTCGTCGACGAGTTGGGCGACGTTCTGCCCGATCCGGCGGAGCGTCTCATCGGGCTCGTCGATCGGGATCTCGATGATCGGCTCATCGTACGGGACGAGCACGTCGATGGTGTTGACGTGCAGAAAGCTGTTGCCGTGCGTTCGCGGCATGTGGCTGTTGACCTGTGCGATGACGTAGCGGGCGTTCGCGGCGGCCGCCTGCACGATGTCCACGGAGACCCCGAGACTGCACAAGCCGTTGGCGTCGGGCGGCGCCACCGAGATCAGCGCCACGTCGACGGGGATGCGTCCGCTTTCGAACTCGGCAGGAATCTCCGACAGAAAGATCGGCGTGTAGTCGCCGACCCCCCGATCCAGGGCATGCCGGACGTTGTCCGCGATGAAGAAGCTGTTCATCTTGAACTTCTCGCGGAACTTGTCGTCCACGTAAGGAGCCTCTCCCATCGTCAGCAGATGCACGATGTGCGCATCGTAGATGTGATCGGAGTACTCCACGAGGGAGCGAACCAGATGCTGCGGCTGCGCGCAGCCGGTTCCGATGAAGATGCTGTTGCCCGACTTGATCAGCTTCATCGCCGCTGAAGCGGGCTTCACCTTCTCTTTGTACTTGGCTTGCCAATCGATTGCTTGCATGTCACTTCTCTACACTAATTCTGGCGTCTACGGCAATGGGCGTGGTGCCCGGAAGGCCCACGACGTACGGATTGATGTCCATCTCCTGAATCTGAGGGAACTCCGTCACCAACTGGCTGAGCCGCTGGAGTCCCTCGGCAATCACTTCGATATCCACACCCTCCTGGCCTCGCACCCCTTTGAGGAGCTGATATGTCTTGGTGTTCACCAGCATCTGCTTCGCTTCGTCTTCCGTCAGAGGAGCCAGGTAGAATGCCACATCCTTGAGGACCTCGACCATGATCCCGCCCATGCCGAACATCATCAGCGGGCCGAAATGCGGATCGCGATGCATGCCGAGGATGACCTCCCGGCCGCTGGAACACATCTCCTGGACCAGCACACCAAGGATATGGGCCTTCGGCATCTTCTTCGGGATGCGGTACATCATCAGATCGAATGCGTCCTTGACCTCCTGGGCGCTCTTGAGTCCGACCTTGACCCCGCCGACGTCGGACTTGTGCACGATGTCGGGCGACCAGATCTTCAGCACGACCGGATAGCCAAGCTGCTCGGCAATGTTGGCCGCCTGCTCGGGCGTCGTGGCGATCGAGCCGTTGGGCGTCGCAAAGCCATAGGCCTCCAGAATCTCCTTGGATTCCGCCTCGCCGATCTCCCGGGCGCCGTGCCGCAGATGTCTCTCGATGATGCTCTCAACCTTGCGACGGTTCACCGGGAACAGCCGCACGACGCGTTTCGGTCGGGCGCGCCATCGAACGTAGTCCGCCATCGCCTTGATCGTGGCCACGGCCGCTTCCGGGGAATCATACTGCGGAACCTTGGCCTCTCGGAATACCTTGACGCCCTCCTCGACCTTGCTGGCGCCCATGAAGCACGCGAGAATCGGCTTGTCGGGCTTGCGTCGGGACATCCTGACGATGGCCTCGGCCGTCTCTTTGGCTTCGGTCATGGCCTGTGGCGTCAGAAGGATCAATACCGTCTCCACATTCGGATCGTCGAGGAGCACGTCCAGCGCAAACTCATAGCGGTCCGCCAATGCGTCGCCGAGTACATCCACGGGATTGTGGAAGTTCGCGGCGGGCGGCAGTTTGGTCTTCAGCTTCTCGATCGTCTCGGAACCGAGCTTGGCGAAGGTCAGCCCCTCTCGTTCGATCGCATCGGCCGCCATGATGCCGGCGCCGCCGGCATTCGTCAAAATCACCACGCTGGGGCCTTTGGGCAGCGGCTGATTGGCGAACGCCTGGGCAAAGTCGAATTGCTGCGTGATGGAGTCGCAGCGAATGACCCCGGCCCGCGTGAACATGGCCTCATAGGCCACCTCGCTGCCGGCCAGCGACCCGGTGTGCGACGACGCCGCCTTGGCGCCCGCTGCGGTCCCCCCGGACTTCATCAGGAGGATCGGCTTCTCATGGGAGATCTGCTCGGCGGCATGGACGAACGCGTTTCCGTCCTTGATGTTCTCGAGATATCCGGCGATGACTGTGGTGTTGGGGTCCTCCGCCAGCGCTTCGACCAGATCCAACTCATCAACGTCCGCTTTGTTGCCGATGCTGAACAGGCTGCTGAAGCCAATGCCGTTGGCCTTGGCGGTGTCGAGAATGGCCGCCAGCAGTGCGCCGGACTGGGACAGGTAACCGATCCCCCCGACCTCGGGCAGGTCCCCTCCGAAACTGGCGTTCAGCTTCGAAGCTGTCACGGTCACCCCCAAGCAGTTCGGTCCGATGATCCGAATGCCCGCCCGACGCGCCACACGCACCACCTCGTCTTCGAGTTTCTTGCCTTCTTCCCCGATCTCTTTGAAGCCGGCCGTGATGATGATCACCGCCTTGGTCCCGATCTTGGCGCACTCTTCTATGACACCGAGCACGAACTTGGCCGGGACAATGACGATCACCAGTTCCGGCGTCTCGCCGATCGAGGTCAGGTCCGGATAGCACTTGAGGCCTTCGACCGAATCCGTGCTCCGGTTGACGGGCCATATTTTCCCCGCGAAACCCGACGAGATCATGTTGATCAGAATCTCGTATCCGACTTTGCCCTTCTGCCGTGAGGCCCCCACGATAGCGACGGATTTCGGAGAAAAGAAGCTTTTGAGACTCATCTGGTGGAATGTCCTTTCTTGAGCTACGTGGTTCCCTGCAAAAAGGATTGATTGTATGGCGTGCGCCCCCTGTCTGCAACAGTTTTCCAACGAACGAGCACGGAAAACTGCCAACCGGGTTCGATTCTCTGCTGTCGGCGAATCTACTTCCGAAAGGCAGGCAAATCGGGCTCGATGTGGACCGTGAGATTGACCGGGCAGGCCATCTCCCGATCCAGGGTTTCTTCCAGTCTCTCGGAGATCTCGTGCGCCTCGGCCACGTTCAACTCCGGGTCGACCAGGATATGGACATCGAGAAACAGCTCCCGCCCCACCGTGCGACTGCGCAGCCGGTGCCACTGGCGGACCCCGTGATGGCCGTCGATCACCTTCATGACCTGCTCGACCGTCTGCGGATCGACTGCCCCTTCCGTCAGTTCCCGCAGCGAGTCTCCGATGATCTTGACGCCCACAAGAATGATCATCAGTCCGACCGCAATGGCCGCCACCTGATCGCCGTGATCGAATCCGACGTACAACGCCGCGTAGCCGATCAGCACGGCAACTGAACTGAGCGCATCGCTGCGATGATGCCAGGCGTTGGCATAAAGTGCTGTGCTGTGGGATCTTACAGCAACACGTCTCGTGGCCTGATAGAGGACCTCTTTCGCCAGGATCGACAGCACCGCCACGGCCAGAACGGGCCAGTGAGGCACTACCGCCTCATTCCTGGTGATCGCCAGCGTGGCATAGTAGATCATCGTCCCGCCGACGAGGATCAGCACGACCGCAACGAGAACGGCGGAGAACGTCTCCAGCCGGCCGTGTCCATATGGGTGCGTCTTGTCCGGCTTCCTGGCCCCCAGATACAGGCCGAGCAGAACCGCCAGATCGGTCACCAGATCGCTGAGCGAATGAATCCCGTCGGCAACCATCGCCAGAGAGGAAAAGACCAGCCCGACCGCGACCTTGACGACCGAGAGGGCAACGTTCACCGCCATGCCCAGATAGGTAATCCACCGAATCTGCCGGACAGCCGCATCGTTCTTGTCGTTGACTGCCACCGGTCTACCCCAGTGCGGACTCGCGAATCTCCGAGACCGCGTCAATGTACCGCCGTGCCGCAGCCTCGTCCCTGGCCTCGACGATAATGCGCATGACAGGCTCGGTGTTGCTGGTGCGCAGATGCACCCAGCCGTCGTCGAAGTCGAAACGGCACCCGTCGGACGTGTCCATCGCCGCGCCGGCAAACCGCTGCTTCGTTTGAGCGATGATGCGCTCCGCCTGGCCCGCATCAGCAGCGAATTTGTCCTTGTGCATGTAGTAGCTGCCGATCTGGCGCACCTGTTGGCTCACCGTCTGGCCCGTCTGGGCCATCAGTTGCAGAACCAGCGCCATCGCCACAAGACTGTCGCGAATCGGCCCCACGCGAAGATCAATGACCCCCCCGTTTCCCTCGCCGCCGATGATGCAATCATTTGCCAGCATGGCGCCGGCGACGTTGGCCTCTCCCACCGGCGTACGTATGACGCGGCCGCCGGCGGCCTTGGCGACGTCGTCGATCATGCGGGAGGTGGACAGATTTGCCGCCGCCGTGCCCGTGCGGGAGGAATACACATGCTTTGCGGCCAGCGTCAGCGTGTACTCCTCACCGATGTAGAGGCCGTTCTCGTCGACGATCGCCAGCCGGTCGGCGTCCGGGTCCTGCGCAAAGCCCACATCGGCTCCGGCCTGCCTGACCCGCTCGCACAGGCCGCCCAAGTTGGCAGCGGTCGGCTCAGGCTCGTGCGCGAACAGCCCCGTCGGCTCATCGTTCATCGCCACGATCTCACAACCCAGCTCGGTCAGCAGTCTCTTCGCCACAGGCGCACCGGCTCCGTTGACACTGTCCAGCGCGATCTTGTACCTGCGGCGCGCAACTTGTTGTGATTGCACGACCGCTAACACCTTCTGCACGTGGATGCGATCCGTCTCGGAATTGACGGCGACCCTTCCGCATTGGGCAGAGCCGGCAAACGCGAATCTCTTGTCGAAGAAACGCCGGCGAATCTGCGCTGCGGTTTCCGGCGGCGGCGCCATGCCGTTGTCCAGAAGCAGCTTGATCCCGTTGTAGGCAAGCGGGTTGTGCGACGCCGTGATGATAACGCCGCCCCGGCAACCGAGATGGCGCAGCATGATGCCGACCCCTGGGGTCGTCACCAGGCCCAAGTCAATCGCCTCAACGCCGACCGCACACAGACCAGCCATAACCGCCGAAGCGAGCATCTGGCCGCTGACGCGGGAATCCCGTCCGACGCAGACGGAAGGCCGTGGCCCACCGGCCCCCCCTTTCAGGAAGCTGCCAAAGGCACAACCGTACTCGGCGGCGATTGCCGGCGTGAGATTCTCACCGACAATGCCACGCATCCCGCTGACGCTGATGATGAGTTCCTCGGCCATGATATCCATTCTCTGGCAATACCGTCCACGCGCCGCTCACAAGCGTCGAGAGGGCATTGCGGCATCCGTGCTTGTGGGTCGCCGACTGGGGTCTCTACAGCGTACAGACGTAGATCTCGTTGACGAAGTCGAGCTTTGTAAGCTCTGCGACAGCGTCATCGCTCGGCTCTTTGTCGAGGCTCACCGCCAGGATGGCCTTATGCTCTTCCAGCTTCTGGCCGACGCCCATGGTGCCGATGTTGATGCGGTGCTTTCCGCAGACCGTTCCGACCGCCCCGATGACACCCGGCTTGTCGTCGTTGAAGATGACCAGCACCGCTCCCTGCGGCGTCATTTCGATGTTGAATCCGTCGATCTCGATGATGCGCAGCAGCCGCTCACCGAACACGGAGCCCGTCACAGTTCGAGTGACTTTCGTTGTGACGACCTTCGCACTGAAGCTCGAGGCAACGTCCTTGGCCTCGCTGTTCTTGGTCTCGTCGGTGTTGATGCCGCGTTCCTTGGCGAGCACGGGCGTGTTGACCATATTCAGGGGCATCTCAAAATGCTTCTGAAGCAGCCCCATCAGGAAGCCGAGGGTCATCGGCTGGACGTCCATTTCCGCAACCGTTCCACGATACTGGACTTCGATGCCTTTGATATTGCCCGGAGCGATCGTGCTGAGCAGCGCCCCAACACGGCGGGCCAGCTCGGCATAGCGGCGGACCATCGGCGGCACAGCACCGGCTGTCGAGGGCGCGTTGATCGCGTTCTTGATCGGACCGCCCTTGATGGCATCGAGAAGGATCTCCGCCGCCTCGACTGCCACCTCCACCTGCGCTTCCTCCGTGCTGGCGCCCAGGTGCGGGGTCACCAGGCAGTTGCCCAGCTCGGCGAAGCGGATGTTCACAGGGGGTTCGCTCGAGAACACGTCGAGGGCCGCCCCGGCAATTCGCTTGGCCGCCAGGGCGTCGTACAGGGCTTCCTCATTGATGATACCGCCACGGGCGCAGTTGACCAGACGCACGGTCGGCTTCATCATCTCGATCTGCTTGGCCCCGATCATGTTGAGCGTCTGCTCGTTCTTGGGAACATGAAGGCTGATGAAATCGGACTCCCTGAAGATCCGCTCGATATCATCCGTCACCTCGACCCCCTTCTGCTGCGCATCTTTCGGCGCCGCCAGCGGATCGAATCCGAGCACCTTCATGTTGAATCCGCGGGCCATCTGGGCCACGGCCATACCGATCCGCCCGAGGCCGATCAGGCCCAGGACCTTGCGGTTGAGCTGATTTCCGGTGTATTTCTTGCGGTCCCAGGCCCCGGATTTGAGACTGTTGCAGGCGGGGACCACGTTCCGGCTCATGGCCAACATCAAAGCCACCGTGTGCTCGGCGGCGCTGAGCGTATTGCCCCCGGGCGTGTTCATCACGAGGATTCCCTTGCGGGTCGCTTCCTTGACGTCGATATTGTCCACCCCCACGCCGGCCCGGGCGACGCCCTTGAGCTTGCCCGGATTGGCCAGAACCTTCGCCGTGACTTTGGTGTCGCTGCGAACGATCAGTCCGTCATACTCGCCGATGATGGAAGCGAGTTCATCCTCGCTGATCCCCGTCTTGACGACGGCCTCGACGCCGTCGGCCGCGTTGATGATATCGATCCCCTCCCGGGCCAGTTTGTCCGAAATCAACACTTTCATCATACACAGCACTCCCGCAACTGTCCATTGTCCGTACGGCTAACCAGTACTCTGCGCCGCGAAGGCTCGGGCCAGTGTTACCGCCCAGCCGGCAGCCAGAACCACGAGCAAAACCAAGATCCAGTACGCAACCTTCGTCTCGTGCAAGAGACGATCGAAGACCTTGAAATATATCCCAAGGACCGCCGTTAGAAAAGCCAAAAATGCCGTCAACACGAGGACGCTGCACAGAAACGCGGCGGCCGGCTGAATGTAAAACGCATCCAACAATTGCCCTCGCGCAAAGGCGAGCACGGAGGTCGTCATGCCACAGGCCGGACAGGGCCATCCCGTCCGCTGCCTGAAACCGCACGGGTTGAAAAGCAGCCCGAAGTCGAAACCACGTCGCTGAAGGACCCACAGGCCCGCGAAGAGCGAGAGAATCGACAACGATATCCCCAAGGCCACACGGCGCTCCGAAGCCGTTGCGCGACGGGTGAGTTTGGCGGCATTTGCCGATTGGCGTGTCAGCATAGCGACAGTAGAATAGAAGGAGTCAACACCCCTGTCAACGATAACGAAGAGGTAGCCCGGTATGTGCTTGGAACAGCAGGCGTTAAGCCAGATTCTCGAGACAGCCATTGTCGCCGCCCGGCTCGCGGGTCAGCGCGCGATGGAGGAAATGAACTACGTCAAGGCCACCTTGAAGAATCCGACCGAGCTGGTCACCGACGCCGACCGGCATTGCCAGCAGCTCATCGTCGACCGCATCAAGGAGAGCTTCCCCGACCACGGTTTCATCGCCGAAGAAGGTGAGCCGGGAAGGATTTTCAAGCGCGCTCCTCGCGGCGAGCCGGCCATCTGGTGGGTGATCGACCCGATCGACGGGACGAACAACTTCGCTCACGCCATTCCGATCTTCACGGTCAGCATCGGCGTCCTCCACGAGGGCCGGCCGATCGCCGGCGTCGTCTTCGACCCCGCCACCGAATCGATGTACACGGCGGTCAAAGGAGGAGAAGCCCGGCTCAACGGCCGACGCATCGAGACCGGCCAGGACGACATCGCCGCCGTAAACAGCATCGGGTTGGACAGCCACTTCGGCGACCCGCTGCCGAGCTGGGTCGCTCGCATCATTCGCCAGTCGCGATTCCGCAACTTCGGGACGACCGCGCTGCAACTGGCGTACGTGGCCGCAGGAGGATTGGTGGGCACCGTGGTCTGCACGCCGAAGCTGTGGGACATCGCCGCCGGCGTCATGATCGCGGAGGCCGCCGGAGCGGTCGCCAGTGACTGGAGGGGCAGACCCCTGTTCCCCGTGGACCTGGACAACTACGAGGGACACGCCTTCGATGTGCTCGTCGCCAACAAGAAAGTGCATCCCAGGCTCGTCGAGTGGATCGGCGCGTAGGCGCTATCGCGGATCGGGAACCGGATACAGCGAGACCAGTCTCGCTCTTGGATTTGCCTCGCTCGCCTGACTGCGGTCGAGGATGGCCATCATTCGCTTCTGCGGCCCGTTGACACCGATCCGCACCAGGATGTAGGCGGTGAAGACGTCGCTGCGCACCGTCACCAGATCGCTGACCCGCGTAAAGAGCACATCGCGTTCTTCAAGGTCGTCTCGGACTTCATCGGGGGTGACATCGGGGCCCGGCGGATCGTCCTCGTGCAGATTGTCGACGCCGTCGTTGTTCAGTTGCCGCATCTCCGGAACCTGCAACAATCCGGCGGCGTTTCGGAAGGGACCGTATTGCTCGCGGTGCCCCACGATGGCCTGGGCCCGCACGTACGTGGGCTGTCCGTTGGGTTGGTATTGCATCCACGGCAGTTGCGCGATCACGAACCAGGGCGCCGTGTTGATGTTGATCCGTCCCATGATGCGCGTCTCATCGGCGGCCCGGCCGTGCTCGGTCGGATCGAGGACGGTCAGGTAGTTCAGCAATTCCGCGTAATCCGGCCTGGCGAGGTCCAGCAGCACGCCGGCCGCCGTGTCGTCGCGGGTGATGCCTGAGGCACTGGTGGCGAAGAGCATCCCCAGCTCGCCGATGTTCTTCAGCGGCCGGTTCGCCGGATGGGCCTGGATGACACCTTCATCGGGATCGACGTAATTGCCCGTGGCATGTCCAAGCCCTGGAGAATCCGTCGCGATTTCACTCCAGAGTTTGCGGATGCACTTGCCGGGCGAGATGTCTCGCTGGAGACTGCGGGCCCCTTGGTTGGGCGCCATCCAGCCGGTCCCCACCCTCATGTGATCGACCGTCGTCCAGGTGTCCGTCTGCTCGACGTACCGTTCGAGCGATATCCTGGCTCCCTGCGCGAAGCCGTTGGGATCGATCTGGGCCGTGGGATTGGCGTACGCGCTCGGGCGATACCCATAGCGCTGGAGGGCATCTTCCGGATCCGGATCGGAGAACCCGCTGTCGTTGAACAGCTCTGCTATCGGGTCCTCATTGAGAATAACATGAAAACGCCGCGTCCCCGACCACACCACCGGCACATGTCTGGACCCGCCGTCGTCCGTAATCGTCAGACGCCATTGGCCAGCCTGCGGATCCCTGTCTTCGAAGTATGGCTTGAAGAGTTCGATGGCCGTCGAAGTGTGAACCACACCGGTCGCGTCCGTCACCCCGCGGTAGGCGACTTCAGAGATGTAGATGCAAGGCTGCTCAAAACCGTAGTACTGCGCACCGGAACTGCCGGGACCGGCGATGGCCGTGACCACGTCGTCGTCGTCAACGTAGTCCCGCAGGTTGGCCGCGAGCTGGGCCGAGTCGCCACTGAGGGCGTCCGCCAGGCGTCCCCCGCCGGCCAGCGCTGCGACGATGGCGTCGCGAATGGCGTTCTCATCGGCGCTGTTGACATTCACCTTCTTGCGCAACGTCACGGAACCGACCAGGATCGGCCCTGGGGTAACGATGCGGTCCATGTTGTAGGTCGTGGCCAGATGCCGGTACGCGTAATTGGGATCGAGCGTCCCGTCGTCGCGGACCCGGGCAAACCAGCTGTCGAGCGCCTCGCCCGCCGAATCCACAGGCGTGGAGATCGTACGGGGCTTGAAGCGTCCCCACGTTTCGATGCGCGCGTCGATGTCCGCGTGATTGAGCAGGAACCGATAGCGCAACTCCAGCTCATCCGACAGATCGAATGTGCGATACGGGCTGTTCGGATCCGATCGGCCGTATTGCCAGATCACCCACTGCTCATAACCCCTCAAGCCCTCGGTCGGATCGATTCGGCGCTCCGCCAGCAGCGCCGCCGCGTGGTTTTGCCGGTCCACCGGCGTGCTGTTACGGTCCCCCGCCAAGGCGATCACGTTGATCTGCTGGACGCTGTTTCCATCGACGCTGGCGGAGTCGGGCCGATTCGGATCGAACCAATAGCCCGTGTTGACGTTCAGCATGGCGGAGTTGTCGATGATCCGAACGGCGGCGTAGACCGGCCTGCCTCGGCTCGACGTGATGTCGGGCACCTTGAGCCACCGTGCATCTCCCACGCCGTCTCCGCTGGCGTCGGCGTTGGTCCCGGTCATATTGACGTCGATGACGTCTCGATCGCCGATGACACGGATTCGCACGTTTCTTGCGTCGGCCGCATTGATGTCGGCGATACGACTGATCTGCCGCCAGTAGTAGTCAGAACCCGACCGATAAGGCTCCAGGTCCGCCAGCCACGCATCGTTGACATCCGGGAAATCCCAGTACTCCGGATCGTCCGAAACACCGGGTGCGTCGGCAATCAGCATCTCGCCGATCTGGGCCACCAGTGTCTCGACCGCCAAGCTGAGCTGCTGATTCTCCGTCGCCGCCGACGTGGCCATCCGGTCGATTCGCGCCGTCATGATGAACAGCACGCCCACGATCGCCAGCAGGCTCGTGAGAACCACCGTGAGGATCAACGCCGAACCCGGACGAGAGTCCGCCGAGGATTGTCTAACCCATGCCGCCATCCGTTCCCCCGTCAGTCGTCCAAATAGACTATGTGTGTGAACGTCCTGCCGCCCGCGAGAAGCCCTTTCGAGTCGTACAGGGTGAAGGTGAATTTCAGGGCGCGTCCCAGGCCGGGGATTTCGTGCAGATGCGCCTCGTCGATACGCGAGGCCTCATACGTGACGTTCCGCAGCGTCACCGCGCCGCGCGGATACCAGATTCCGGGGTTGTCGTTCGGATCCAGATCGTCGCCATTCAGGAGGAAATCCGAATCGTCATCGAGATCTTCATCGCCGTCCGGATTGACCTCGGGTACCCAGCGTTGTTCCGCATCATCCCAGCCCTGAACGGCGAATTGCCCCACGCCATCGCACAGCAGCGCGTGCACGGGGTCCGGCTGCGACAGATCGATCACGACGCCGCGAGCGGCCTCGCTCGTCGTACTGGCGTCGGCGCCGGCGCCGGCGATCGTGACGTCGCCCACCACGGAGAGAATGTCGATCTTCTCGGCCCTGGGAATCTGCATCCACTCCTGCAACGAGATGTTGTCGTATTCGAGGCTGCTGTTCCATTCCCGCCATTGCTCGTCGGTAAACGAGCCGGTGTCGAGCTTGTCGTCGGGGTCCGCCGTGGGCACGAGGATGTGCACCGTTCGCGCCAGCATCCGCTCGGCCGGCTTCTGCTCCTGTGGCCGCAGGCGTTCGGCGGCATTGTCGGCCGGTCTGCTCACGAGGGTATAGCAGACGCGTGCCACGTTGCCGCGGACGGCAGGATCGGCTTTGTATGTCTGGAAATCCCCCGTAGTGAAGAACATGATCCGGTCGAATCGCTCGAACGCCAATGGATCGTTCGCGTTCGAACCGCTGTAATCGCCCTTGCGCTCGGCGTCCCAGATGATGAACAGGTCCCCATCCTTGCGCCATCCCTGGAAGTCGGCGTCGAGCTGTTCAGTGATCACGCGGAGCTTCTGCATGATCTCGGCATTGGCCAGGGCGACCCGGTGCGAGTCAATGCTCACCCGGAAGATCACGCTGGCGAACGACATGACCACCGCCAGAATGCCCAGCGCCACCACCAGTTCGATCAATGTAAAGGCTCTTCGCATCCGATCGCTCTAAAACCGCAGGACCTTCTGATAGACTGCCACCAGGGGACTTCGCCCACCTGCCACCGGTCGCGGAACGACCCAGACCCACGCTTCTCCGCTCGCGTCGGCGTCGCCGTCGCGCCAGGGACGGTCCAGCTTGATCCGTTCGGGAGGCTCGCGGTATCGCTGAAGCACCCGATAGACCTGCCCTGTCTGATCGTCGAGAAGCGTGACGCCGTCGTTGACGAACGTGTTCTCGTCGATCTGGTCCGAAGTCACCGAGTCGATGATCGACACTTCATCTTCCGCCGACCCCGCCTCCTGGGTGACCCGGAGGCGTACAGGTCGCGGCAAGTCGCCCTGCTCAAGATTCGGGAAATCATCGCCGGAATCGCGCACCCAATACCGAGCGTCGGTCCCGGCGTGGCGACAGACAAACACGGTAATCTGGACCAGACGACTGTCTGCGGCCGTGCGCTTGCAGAGCGCCGTCCAGGAGTATTGCCTCGCGGCATCGTCCGCATGCGATGGATACAGGAACTCGTCGGCCGGAATCGTCGCGAGCTCTGCGCAGGACACAAACTCGTCGGTCTCCAGATTCGGATCGGACGGATCGAGGCCATACAGGCGAACCTTCACCAACGCCTCGTCGCTCGCCACCGCGGCAATCGTCCGTTCCGTCGAGAGCGACGTGAAGTAGATGCCCGCCATGAACGTGCCGGCGACAAACACCATGCCGACCGCCAGCGTGCTGACGGCCAGCAGCGTCTCCAGCAGGGAAAAACCGTGTTGTCGCGGTCGCTTGTCCATATCGCCCAATCACTCGGAGGAAATCAACGTCCCGGTATGGGGGCTCACGTATACCACCTCTTCGCCCGACAACTGCGAGAGATAGTCCGACCACGCTGCCTTGCGGCGAAACAGAGCCGCAAAACGCGGGTGATCGCAGATGACAAAACTCGTGCGGCTCAACTCTCGGCCGAGACCGTAGTCGACCGCGTTTCCCGGCGGGGGATTGCGCGCGGAGTAGTCGTCCTGAATGAACATGCCCCGACCGTATTCGGTGATATTCACAGCGGAGTTGAACACCTGATCCAGGGACACCTTGCTCGACCCGCTTTCATTGCTGGGCAGGCTGAACCCGTCCCGGTTGCGGACCCGCACTTCACGCACCACCAGCTTGCCCGAGGGCGAGAACAAGATCGAAAACGCCGAGGCGTCGTTCAGCTCATGGTCTTCGTCGATATCGCTGTCGGCCGCGAGCTGGCTGAGGTCCAGGACCCCCACGGTATCGGGCAGCTTCACCGGCTCCAACCCCTCCACCGCCTTGAAACCGATGGCCAATCCTCCCATGTTCTTCGGCTCTTCGTGCACGATGAAGACCATGTATTGCGGTGCATCGGCCACGCCGATCAGCGGATTCTGCGGGTCCCGCGATCGGCACAGCTTCTGAAATCGTACGCCGGTGTATTCCTGATTTCTCACGGCCATGGCCCGTGCAGAGCTGAGGGCGGCACTGATCATGCTGCGCGTACCGCTCTGCGACTCGAACGAATGGACCAGCGACCGCAACGCCGGAAGCCCGAAGCCCACCAACAGCGCGATGGTCGCGATCACCAGCGTCATCT
Source organism: Sedimentisphaerales bacterium (assembly GCA_040772485.1). Lineage (GTDB taxonomy): Bacteria > Planctomycetota > Phycisphaerae > Sedimentisphaerales > Anaerobacaceae > Anaerobaca. The sequence continues at coordinate 859,590 of JAXGYC010000007.1, forward strand.
CGACCAGCGTCAAACCGCCCTTGTTGTGTCCTCGGCAATCCATGAGTTTCCATTTCCTATCGAGCCGCCGCCCGCCTTTGCCGCGGCGACACGGCTACGCCAACAGATTCTTGGCGTCATGCGTTTCTTCGTCAGCCGGTTCGGCTGCTGATGTCATCGGGGGTACCGAACTCCTTGTCCGGTCCCGCCGAGAGCAGTTCCGGAAAGTCGTCATCCGGCCCATAGCGATAATCCAACACCGTTCCCCACGGGTCGCGGACCTCGGCGACATCCGGGTCGGGCTGGTCGCCCTGCCTCGGGAAACTCGACAGATGCGCCAGAACCTGGCGCGAGGCCGGCTCGGCCATCAGCCGCTCGTACAATTCCCGCATGTGCACCGCCACATTGGCATAATCCAGTTCCGGCTGGGGCGGAAACTCGCCCGTTTCTTCCCGGTACTCCTGCAAGGCGCTCTTGAACAAGGCAAACGCGCTGGCCAGGTCGCGCTCCTTGGCCTGATTGCTCATCCGCAGCGTAAGCATCACCACCATGCCGGCCACCACCGCGACGATGGCCACCACGACCAGCATCTCCACGAGGCTCAGTCCAACATGTCGTCTTGCATTCGTCATGGTCCCAGACCGCCGCCGCAACCGACCCGACTTACCGCTGGAAATTGCAGATGTCGTCGTCGGTGCCGTAGAAACCGTCGTAGCCCGCCGAGATCAGGATGTAGGAATCGTTCTTGTACGGGACCGGAAAATTCTGCGTCGAGGCCCGCCAGTCGGTGATGAAGTCGTAGAACGTGGCCACCGAACCCGCCAGCGGGTTCCAGAACCGCCCGGGGGCTCTCAACGGAGCTGTTCCCCGCTGTGCCAGGTCGATCTGCTCCTTGGCGACGATGAGATAGTCGTTGTCCCGGCTGTCATAGATACTCTCCCGGACTTTCTCCGAGGGGTTGGCGCGATAGTAGAGCACGGGCAGGCCCGACTTGCGACGCGACCCGTCCAGAAGCGTTACGTCCTTTCCTCTGCCGAAGACGTCTCCGAGAACGAAGGTATTCGCCGCCAGCGGTACCCCGACCGCCCCGAGATCGAACAACCCATCCTGATTGCCGGTCACGCCCAGTCGCACGGCGTTGGCCGTATCCAGGTCCAGGTAGCGGGACTTCCTCTTGTTCATGTCGTACTCGACCGTCCGGTCGTAGAGGAAATACGTCCCCTCCCCGTGGGTCGTCGTCCCGACACGGTAGGGCCAGCGGTTCATCCCGTCGGCGCGCCAGCCCGAATCCGGGTGGAAGCCCAGCAGGTCCCAGCCGAGCAGGGCCTCCGCCAGTTTCTGGGCGCCCGAGGAGTTCTCCGTCTGCTGCGTATCGCGCAGCCACGTGTAACGGTCGGAGGGCGGCAGACTCCCGTAGTCGTTCTTGAACGTCGCCAGGGCCAGATCGATGGCCGTGAACTGCACCTTCTGCTTGGCCTCCCGGGCCGTCTTCCTGACCATGCCGATGGCCGGCAGGAGCATCCCCGTGAGGATGGCGATGATTCCCACCACCACCAGGATCTCCACCAGTGTCAAACCTGACCTTTTCGGTTTCACGATCGTCCTCTTTCAATACCGACGGTTTCCGTCCAATGCTCGTCGCGCTGCCTCGGCTGGATCAGGCAATCCGTCCCGGCAACGGGTCCAAGGATGTCGGTCGATGGAACGCTATTCGCGGTACTTCCACTCGAAGTTGCAGATATCGTCGGCGGTGCCATACTCGCCGTCCCAGCCGGCCGAGATCAGGATGTACGAATCGGGCCTGTACGGCCGGTCCGTCGTGCTGATCTTGTCGCTACGCGTGTTGCGGAAAAACCGCAGCGGGTCGGCCAGATTGTGAGGCGTCTGGGTGGAACCCGAGGCCTCCCAGGGCTTGCCCAACGCGAGCAGAGACTGATTGTCCTGGTAGTTGTAGATGTTCCCCCGGCTGTCCGTGATGGTCATGGACGACGCCACGTTGGGATCGTGGAGATTGTTGGCGGTGTTGGCCTTGTAGTACAAGATCGGCATGCCCGTCTTCTCGCCCGAAGCCATCTGGCGATCGTACACATCGCACAGAACGAACGTGTCGGGCAAGAACGCGCCGGCCCCGCTGTCGCCATAGATCTGCCTGAGCCGGTAGGCATTGGCATTCTCCGCTTGCAGGTAGGGCCCCTTCCGCGCCGACAAGTTTGCAGCCGTCGGATTGGGTGGATACAACTGCACGCCGCCGGGGCCCAGACCGTCGCGACGGAACAGGGTGTTCGCGTGACAGCCGAGCAGATCTTTGCCCATGATGGCTTCCGCCAGTCTCATCGAGCCACAGTACGGAGCGCCGGTCGGATCGAGCGCGCCCGAATCCGGGTAGCCGCCGAATTCGTTGCTGAACAACTCGATGGCGGCGTCGATGCTGCGCAATTGCGCCATCTGCTTGACATTGGTGGCGAACTTCTTGGCCTTGTTCAAGGCCGGCACGAGCAGGCCGATCAGGATGACGATGATGCTCATCACGGTCAGCAGCTCGACGATCGTGAACGCCCGCGGCGTTCTGGCTGGGTTGGCGACTGGTCTCATTTTTGTTCTCCTTTTAAGATACATGATTGCCTGAATCTGGGTATCGGGCCGATTAACCACCGGCGGAACTCAAGCTCGTAATGACCTGGATCATCGGCAGGAAGACCGCCAGCACGATCACCATGACGACGCTGCCGAGCACGATGATCATCAGCGGCTCCAGCATGGACATCAGACCGCCGACGAGCACGTCGACCTGCTCGTCGTAGTTATCGGCCACCTTCAGCAGCATCTTGTCGAGATCGCCGGTCTCCTCCCCGACCGCGACCATGTTGCTGACGAGCAGGTCGATGGTCTTGGACTGGCGGAGCGGCGCCGCGAAGGTGTCTCCCTGGCGGATCGAGTTGTGGATGTTGCCGAGCAGCTTCGCGTAGACCTCGTTGCCGGCGGTCTCGCGGGTCACGCTGATGGCGTCGAGAATCGGCACGCCGGCGCTGATCAGCGTCCCGAGGGTTCGGGTCCATCGCGTGATGGAAACTTTGCTGACCAACTGGCCGACGACCGGCAGCCGCAGATTGATGGCATCCAGCGCCATGCGTCCCGGCTGGAATTTCCGGACGATCCGCAAGATGATGATCAGGCCGATCGGGATCGCGATCATCACCGCCCAGCCGTATCGGTAGGCGATCCACGCGCTGATGCCCAGCACGGTCGTCGTGATCGGGTTCAACTTGCCGCCGACCATTTCCTCCAGCACCGTTTTGAACTGCGGAATCACGAACGCCATCAGGCCCAGCAGGATCAGAAACGCCGCCGAGAGCACCACGATCGGATAGATCATGGCGCTCTTGACACGACCCTTCAGGCGGATGGCCTTCTCCTTGAAGTCGGCGATACGAGCGAGAATCAGGTCGAGCACACCGCCTGACTCGCCGGCCGCCACCATGTTCACGAACAGACGGTCGAAACACCGCGGGAACTTCGCCATGGCCTCCGAAAGCGTCGTGCCGCCCTCGATCTCGTCGGCCACGTACCCGATGATCCGCTTGAAGGCGCCCGATTTCTGCTGCTCTTCGAGAATGCGCAGAGACCGAAGGATCGGCAAGCCTGCATCCTGGAGCGTCGAGAGCTGCCGCGCGAACTCCGTGACGTACTTGACCTTGACCTTCGCCTTGGCTCCTCGACGGGCCCGCGTCCTTGCCGCGGTCTTGCCCACCTGCTTCGTCGCCGTCTTCGAGCGGACCTTCGTGGGGAAGTACCCCATGTTGCGAATCTTGCTGATGGCTTCCTTCTCACTGAGGGCCTCGATCTCGTCCTTGATCTCGACCCCCTGGGAATCCAACGCTACGTATTGAAAGACAGGCATGTTCCTACCTCACTTGAACGCAACCATCCTGAGCTCCACACGGGCAGCGCCTTAGCTTTCCGTGATCGTTTCCTTTGCGATTTCATCGATCGTGGTGATGCCGTCGAAGACCGCGATCAACCCGTTGTAACGCAACGGTCTCATGCCCGCCTTCTGGGCCGCCACACGCAGCACATTGGTCGAGGCACGATTCATGATCAGATCGCGGATTTCGTCGTTGAAGATCATGATTTCGTAAATGCCGGTTCGCCCCCGGTAGCCGGTCCCATTGCACTTGCTGCACCCCTTTCCATAGTAGAACTTCCGGCCGGCAATCTCCTCTTCCGTCAGACTCAGCTCTTTCAACTGGGCCTCGTCCGGCTCGTAGGGGGTCTTGCACTTGGTGCAGATCCGACGGACCAGACGCTGGGCGACGACGCCTTCGATCGTCGCAGTGATAAGGAACGGCTCGACCCCCAGGTCGAGCAGACGGGCGACGGAGCTCGGCGCATCGTTGGTGTGCAGCGTGGTAAACACCAGGTGGCCGGTCAGCGACGCCTGGGCCGCGATTTCAGCGGTTTCATGGTCACGAATCTCACCGACGAGCACGATGTCCGGGTCCTGTCGCAGAATCGAGCGCAGGCACCGGGCAAAGGTCAACCCGATGTCCGGCTTCATCTGGACCTGGATGAGACCGTCGAGATCGTACTCCACCGGGTCTTCCGTCGTGATGATCTTGCTGTCAATCGTGTTCAGTTCACTCAAGGCCGAATAGAGGGTGGTAGTCTTTCCGGAACCGGTCGGGCCCGTCACGATGATGATCCCGTTCGGCCTGTTGATGAGCTGCCGCACCAGCTTCAGGTCTTCCGGCTGGAAACCCAGCTTTTCCAGGTCGAAGCTCACCTGACTGCGGTCCAGGACACGAAGCACGACGCTCTCGCCGAACATCGTCGGAAGCACGCTGACGCGCAGGTCGATCGGATTGCCCTGGACCGACAGCGAAATGCGACCGTCCTGCGGCAGTCTTCGCTCGGCGATGTCCAGGTTCGCCATGACCTTGATTCGGGAGCTCAAGGCCGCGGCAATGTACTTCGGAGGCGGGATCATCTCGTACAGAACGCCGTCGATACGATACCGCATCTTGTATTCGGTCTCGAACGGCTCGAAGTGAATGTCCGACGCCTTGTCTCGAATCGCCTGCAGCAGCACCAGGTTCAGCAGCTTCTTGACGGGATTCGATTCCGACAGTTCCTTCAGCTCGTCCAGGTCGATGCTCTGATTTCGTCCGTCGAATTCCGCCAGAAACGCATCCGACTGGATCTCGTCGATCAGCTCCGTGATGTTGTCATCTTCCGACTCGTAGTACTTCTTCAGCGCCGCCTCAAGGGCATCCCGGTCGGTCATTTTCGCCGTGACGGCAAACCCCATCAACGTCCGCAGGTCGTCCGTCGCCCGGAAGTTGTCGACATTGTCAAGCACGACGACCAACTCATTCTTTGCCTTGTTGTACTCAATCGGAACAATATGATAGCTCGTCGCGGTTTGCGCAGGGACCTTCTCGATGACCTCCTGAGGAACATCCAGTCCGTCGATGTTGACGTACTCCATCCCTCGCTTGGCCGCCAGGGCCACCTGCAACTGCGTCTCATCGATCAGCCCGAGCTCGAGGAAGATCTCGCCGATCCGGACGCCTCCGCCTCGCTGCTTCTGGATGGTGAGGCACTCGTGGACCTTCTCCCGACTGAGGATCCCCATCTTCATCAGGATTCGACCCAGGGGCCGGCCACGCAACTGCTCAACCGGAGGGAGCGTGATAGCTGTTTTGCTTTTGCCCATAGTTCAAAGCCCTTAAAGCCTCTCTATCTCTCTACGTCCCGATTATAGCAAAGTAAACAGTTATTTCTACGAAAATTAGAAATAGGACACGTGGTTAACGAGGCGCAATACGGCTCAGTCAGATGGCCCCTATAACCAGACCGCGTGTAAGCCTATGTCCTATAGACGTGTTTGTGGCCACCCCGTTACGCGTGGAATGACTGCCCGTGTGTCGCAGACTTTTCGGACCTTTACGTCTTGAGGATCGGTCCCATGTCTTCCAGTTCCTGGGCCGCCTCGGCAGCCTTCTTCTTCATCTTTCCTCTGGCCGAGGCGATCTTGGCCAGTGCCTTCTCTTGGAGGGCTCCCGGCCCCCGGCCCTTGTCGAGCATCTCCTCAAGCGTGATCTTCCCGGAGTCATAGAGGTTCCAGAGATGCTCATCCAGCAATTGCATGCCCAGCTTCTTGCCCGTCTGGATGCTGGAATCAATGCGGTAGGTCTTGTTCTCCCGGATCAGGTTGGCAATGGCCGGCGTGACCACAAGGAATTCGTAGGCGGCGATTCGGCCGCGACCCGAAGCCAGCGGACAGAGGGCCTGGCTGAGCACCGCAAGGAGATTGCCCGCCAACTGGATTCGGATCTGTTCCTGCTGGTCCACCGGGAACACGTCAATAATACGGTTTATGGTACCTGCGGCACTGGTCGTGTGAACGGTGCTGAACACCAGGTGGCCCGTTTCCGCTGCACGGACGGCAGCCTCGATCGTTTCGAGGTCGCGCAATTCGCCGACGAGGATCACGTCCGGGTCCTGACGGAGCACGCGTCGGAGGGCCTCGGCGAAGCTGGGCACGTCCACGCCGACTTCACGCTGGTTGATGATCGATTTCTTGTGTGGCTGGTAGTACTCGATCGGGTCTTCCACGGTCACGATGTGTCGATCGAAATTCTCGTTGATGTAGTTGATCATCGTCGCCAGCGTTGTGGTCTTGCCGCTTCCCGTCGGACCGGTAACAAGAAAAAGCCCGCGAGGACGGCGGCAGAGTGCCGCACAGATCTTGGGCAAGCCAAGTTGCTCAAATGTCAGGAGCTTATTGGGGATCTGCCGCAGGACGATGGAGATATTGCCCTTCTGCTTGAACACGGACACACGGAATCTCGCCGCATCGCCGAAGGCGAAGCCAAAATCCGTGCCCCCTTCCTCCTGAATCTCCTGCTCGCATCGTTCCGGCGTAATGCTCTTCATCAGGGCTACCGTATCATCGGGCTCCAAAACCTTCGTCTCAAGCGACCGAAGGTGCCCGTCGATGCGAAGTGTCGGGGGGCGGCCCACAGCAATGTGAATGTCCGAGGCCCCCTGCGAAACACACGCCTGCAGAAGCCTATCCATGTTCACTGTCGCCATCTGGTGATCCTTTGCCAAAAAACGGTTACTCTTCTACCATACCCTCGGTCTGAGCGATTCGGGAGACCTCTTCGGCGGTGGTAGTTCCTTTGAAAATCTTCAGTTTGCCGTCCTCTGCCAGCCCACGCATCCCGGCATTCTTGGCGGCCTTCCGTAACTCCGTGGTCGTGGCGCGTTTGAACGCCAGTTCACGCATCTCGGAGTTCATTTCGAGCATTTCGAAGATGCCGAGCCGGCCCTTATAGCCGGTGTTGTGACACGCCGGACAGCCCGCCCCCTTGTAGACAGGGCGTTTCTTCGTCTCCTCCGGATCGATCCCCACCAGCCGCAGATGGTGCGGATTGGGGTGCTCGTCCACCACTTTGCACTTCTTGCAGATGACGCGGATCAGTCGCTGGGCCATGATGGCCTGAATCGAACTGGCCACCAGGAACGGCTTGACCCCCATGTCGATCAAACGCGTGATCGCGCCGCAGGCGTCGTTGGTGTGCAGCGTGCTGAACACCAGATGGCCTGTCAGAGCGGCCTGGATGGCGATATCAGCCACTTCGCTATCGCGGATTTCGCCAACGAGAATGATGTTCGGCGCCTGACGCAGCATGGATCGAAGGATCCGGTCGAAGGTCAGACCGATCTCCTCCTTCACCTGGCACTGATTCATCCCGGCGAACATGTACTCGACGGGATCCTCGGCCGTGATGATCTTCTTATCCGGCTTGTTCAACTCCTGCAACGCGGCATACAGGGTCGTGGTCTTGCCGCTACCGGTCGGCCCGGTCACCAGGAAAATGCCGTTGGGGCGCTTGATAATGCGCTGAAACGTCTCATAGTTGTCCTGCTCGAATCCAAGGGATTCGATGCCGATATTGACCGCGTCCGGCCGCAAGATACGTAGCACCACACTGGGACCGTGCACTCCCGGCAAGGACGAGACACGGAAATCGATATCCTGGCCGGCGATGTTCCGTTTGATACGGCCGTCCTGCGGCAGCCGTTTCTCGGCAATATCCATGCCGGAGAGAATCTTCAGACGCGTGACCAGCGGCGCCTGCATGTTCTTGGGGATGTTGTCTTTCTCCAGACAGACGCCGTCGACCCGATACCGGATGCGGACACGGTCAGCCATCGGCTCGACGTGAATATCGCTGGCTCGCATGTGGTAGGCGGTGTCGATGATGAGATTCACCAGCCGGATGATCGGCCCCTCGTCGTCGGCATCGGCCGCCTGGGCGCGCTGCGCCTCGGCCGCCAGCTCACGCCCCACTTCCGCCAGTTCGGCGGCCGTGGCGTCGATGCTGTGCGTCAGCCGGTCATCCTCCGGCTTGACCACCTCCTGCTCGAGCGAACCGTCGATGTAGGCGCGGATCTTCTTCGGACTGGCCAGATAGCACTCCAACTCGGTATTCAGACGCAACCGGACGGAATCCATCATGTCCAGGTCCATCGGATCGCCGATGATCAGCTTCAAACGGCCGTTGGCCACGCTCAGAGGCAGAATGCCGTGGCGACGGATCAGGTCCTCCGGGACGATCTTCACCGCATCCGAAGGGACCGTAACTTGGTCCAAGTCGACGTACTTGAGCCCAAACTGCTTGGCCAGGGCTTTGGCAAGGGTGTCCTCGTCGATGAGCTTCATATCAAGCAAGACCTGGCCAAGCCGCTTGTTATTGGACTTGCCGGTCTTGATTGCATCGATAAGGGCCTCTTTCTTGACAAGCCCAGCCTTGTAGAGGATTTCCCCTAAGCGCCTGCGTTCCTTGGTCATACAAACCTCATGTGCAGCATCAACCCATCCCTGTTCATTTTATCAGTTCTTCCCAGGCAAGTCAACGGTCCAGTCCGCGTCGCAGGATATCCAGCGCCGTCTGTGCGGCGCGCAGCCGCACGTAACTGCGTTCCCACGGGAACACCTGGCGCACCGTGTGCACCTGCCCTTCAAAGTCGGCACAGACATACACAAGGCCGACCGGCTTCTCGTCGGTCCCGCCGTCTGGGCCGGCGATGCCGGTTATGCCGATCGCATAGTCAGTGCCGGCCCGAGCCCGGGCGCCTCGCGCCATGGCTTGTGCCACCTCCTCGCTGACCGCGCCGTGTCTGGCGATCAACTCCGGCGGCACCCCCAATTCGTCTATCTTGGCTTCATTGCTGTACGTCACCCACCCGCGCGTGAAATACCGGCTGGCCCCCGGAACATCCGTGATCAGCTTGGCGAGAAGCCCTCCCGTGCAGGACTCCGCCACCGCCAGCGTCTTGCCCTGACGCTGCAACTGCCGACCGACGACCTCAGCCAGGGTATCCTCGCCCACGCCATAGACCAGCGGCCCCAGGAGGCCGCGCAGCCTGGTCTCCTGGCACTGGGCCAGATTCTCGGCCTCGGCTACGGTCTGCGTGGTCGCGACAATCTCCAGCGTGATCACCCCTGTCTGAGCCGTGCAATTGACCAGCGGGTTGTGGTCCCGGAGCATCGCGTCGCCGATCATTTCGGCGATCGTCGATTCGCCGGCGCCGAAGCACCTGAGCCTTCTGACCACCACCGCCTGAGACGGCGCCAACGCCCGCAGTCTCGGAAGGACCGAAGCCGCCAGCATTTGCTCCATCTCACGCGGGACACCGGGAAGAGCGAAGAAGACCTTGCCATCCTTCTCGGCGACGATCCCCGGGGCCGTTCCCCACTCGTTGGGCACAGCGTCAGCCCCTTTCGGGACGCGGGCCTGGCCCGCATTCTTGCGCACCATCGGCACACCACGCCTCTGGAACATCTCACTTATTCTGACAAGCAGGTCCTCCCGGAGTTCCAGCTCAACCCCCAGGAATTCGGCAAAACCTTCGCGGGTCAGGTCGTCGTCGGTCGGGCCCAACCCTCCGGTGGCAATGACAATATCCGCCTCCTCGGCGGCCAGCCTCAGGGCACGGACAATCGCCGGCTGGAGATCGGCCACCGTATATGAGCTGGCCGTCGGGACACCGATCAACCGCAACTGCCGTTCGATATACGCCGCATTCGTGTCGACGGTATGGCCGCTGAGAACCTCGTTGCCGATACTGATGATAGACGCCTGCTTGACCCGACCGACCATCCCATCTCCCGACGCACGCTGGACCTGAAACCCCCGAGTGTGACCCCACACATCACCCGGCGTAGAAACGCCACTATCCCCTCCGGCCTGCCCTCGCCGCCTGCCGCTGCCACGAAGCGATCCAGGCAATCACATCTCGATCATCGCCTTGACGACGCCGTCTCTGTACCCGGCCACCAGCTCAAAGGCCTCCTGAACCTGCGCGAGCCCGAACCGGTGCGTCACCATGAAATCGACGCCGGCCGCACCCGACGCGACCAGATCCATCGCTTCGTGCGTACACTTGTTTTGACGGCGCACGTTGATGATCGTTACTTCCTTGCGGCGGATTTTGTCGATCGACAGCGCAATGCGGTCTTCGCGAGGAATACCGATCAGCAAAAGCTTGCCACCCGGCTTGAGCAGATCGACCGCCTGGTCGATCGTTTCCTGCTGGCCCGCGCATTCGTACACGACATCCATTCCGAAAGGTTTATGCCGAAGGATCGCCGCGACCACATCCTCCTTGAGCGGATTGCCGACCCAGGCGGCTCCTGCCTTCCTGGCGATCTCCACTCGCTCGTCGATCTTCTCGGTCATATAGCAGGCCCCGACACCGGCGGCCCTGGCGCTGACCAGACAGCACAGCCCAATGGGCCCGGCGCCCAGCATCGCGACGTCCGCCCCCTTGGCCGGACGCGATTGTTTGACCGCGTAGACCGCGATCGCCAGAGGCTCACAGAGCACCCCCTGCTCGATGGAAATCCTGCCGTGCGTCGGCAGACAGCATTCCTCGGGCATCACGATGTATTGCGACAGGCACCCGTTGCCCTGACCGGGCGTGCCGAGAAAACGCAGATTGAAGCAGGTGTTCTCGCGACCGGCCTTGCACTGCGCACAGCCGTGACAGGACACCGCCGGCTCGACCACCACTTCCTGGCCCACCTTGAGGCTCTTCACGTCGGGACCGATCTTCGCGACCGTCGCGGCGCACTCATGGCCGACGATGAACGGGAACTGCACGACCTGCGAACCGATCCGCCCAGTCTCGAAGTAGTGAACGTCCGAGCCGCAGACCCCCACCTTCTCGACCTTCAGCAAGACATCGGTCCCCTTCTGGATCTTCGGATCGGGAACCTCCCGCACTTCCATCCGGCGAACGCCGGTCAAGACCGCTGCTTTCATTCCGTGCTCGACTCCCGTCAGACCCGAGTATGCCTATACGTTAAATCGGAAATTGATGATGTCGCCGTCTTTGACGACGTATTCTTTCCCTTCCAGCCGCATCTTCCCCGCCGCCTTGACCGCCTTCTCGTCGCCCAGTGCCTTCAGGTCGGTGTAGGCCATTGTCTCGGCTCGGATGAAGCCCCGTTTGATATCGCTGTGGATCTTGCCGGCCGCATCCACCGCCACCGTGCCGTCCTTGATCGGCCAGGCCCGCACCTCGTCGGACCCCGCCGTCAGAAAACTCACCAATCCGAGCGTCGAATAGCACATCTGAACGAACTTCTCGGCCGCCGACTCGGTGATCCCCAGATCGGCCATGAAGGTCTTGCGGCTCTCGGCATCCAACTGCGCCAGCTCGTATTCGAGCTTGGCGCACATCGTCACCGCCGAGATCGGCCCGGCCACGGCAATCGTCTCGCCCGCCTGGTCCTCCCCCACGTTGATGACAGCCGCCATGGGCTTGAGCGTCAGGAAACCAAGGGATTTGACAATAGCCCGTTCCTCTTCGCTGTGAATCACGGAACTGATCGGCTTCTCCGCTTCGATGGCCTCCTGCAACCTCAGTTGGAGAGCCAGTTCGGCCTTGTCCTGCGTCTGCGTCTTGGTGGGCTTGTGGATCTGCTTCTCCAGCTTCTCGACCCGCGTGGTGACCAGCTCCAGATCGCTCAAGAGCAGTTCGGTCTGCAGCTCGGCCAGGTCGCGTTTCCAGTCGATGCTGTTGCGGTACGCGGCGACGCTCGGATCGTCGAACGCCCGCACGACCAGAATCAACATGTCGGCCGTACGGATCTGGCCGATCAGCCGTCGGGCCGCCGCGCGACCGTGCTCGTCGGTGAAACTGAAACCCGGCAAATCCAGCACGTCGATGGTCGCCAGGGTCTTCTTCTTGGGCTTGTAGAGGGCGTTGAGCCAATCCAGACGCCTGTCCGGAACCGGCACGATCGCCTCCTCGATCGCGGTGGCTCCAATCGGCGGAACGGCCTTGCCGCTGATGGCCGAGAAGATCGTACTCTTGCCGGACTGCATCAGCCCAAGCAACGCTGCTTTCATCTCACAGTGCTCCGGACCTATCGCGAACCCTATCGTACACACAGCCCCCGGCGGCATCATATGCCACCACCGCAGGGAAATCAACGACCTCCAGCCGGCGGATCGCTTCCGTGCCGAGATCCTCGTACGCAACGACCTCGGCGCGGATGATATGCTTGCTCAGCAGCGCGCCGGCTCCTCCGAGTGTCGAGAGGTGAACGGCTCCATGCTGCTGCAACGCCCGGCGGACTTCGTCGCTGCGATAGCCCTTGCCCATCGTCGCCCGCAGGCCGTGGGCGATCAGCATGGGACTGAACGGGTCCATTCGCGACGATGTGGTCGGCCCGGCGGCGCCGATGACCGCTCCCGGCCGGGCCGGCGTCGGACCGACGAAGTAGAGAATCGCCCCATTCAGATCGATCGGCAGTCCCTCCCCGGCGTCGAGTGCGGCACAGAGCCGCTTGTGGGCCATGTCGCGGGCGGTATACACCACGCCGCGAAGGATTACCTCATCACCCGCTTTCAGCCGGCGGATATCCTTTTCCGCCAGGGGCGCACACAACTGTATCACTGAATCGGACCTCCCGGGCCCGCTCTGCATCGAGCGCGCCGGACTATGCTATTGGATGAGCGACGTCGCAGGCGGTGAGTGTAACACATCGCTCCTTCCTTGCGAATGGAAAAACAGGCCGAAAGGGATTTGTTGGCAAAGCCCCGGAAAATTCGTGTCGAATCGGATCGGCGACTGTATAATCCACAGCGCTATGCCGAAATATCCGATATTCCTGGATCTGACCGATCGACGGGTCGTGCTCGTCGGCGGTGGCGCCGTCGCCGTGCGGAAGGCCCATGTCCTTCTCGACGCCGGTGCGCGCCTAGTGATCGTGACCGACCAGGCGAGCGACGTGCTGACCGGCCTGTGCGCCGGGCGCGCCGCTGAACTGGTCCGAGCCAGGTACGCCAAGGAGTATATCGCTGAGGCGGTGCTCGTCATCGCCGCGACCAACGACGAGAAGGTCAATCGGCAGGTATACAGCGACTGCCAGGAACTGGGAATACTCTGCAACGTGGTGGACGACCCGCCCCTGTGCGATTTCTTCGTTCCGGCCGTCGTGCGACGAGGCGACCTGCAAATCGCCATCGGGACCGACGGCTATTGCCCTGCCTATGCCGGCCACCTTCGCAACAAACTCGAAGCGATCTTCACCGAGCAGCACGGCCTGTTCCTGGCCGAGCTCGAATGGGCCCGGAAGCAGATCATCGAGGAGATTGCGAATTCCGCCGACCGTAAGGCGTTGCTGGGCGAGTTGGTCGAAGATGCGTCGTTCGAGTATTTCACCGCCCATGGCTCGGCCGCCTGGCGAGAGAGGGCCCGCCGGCGCATCGAGTCGCACAAGACCGGAAGCTGACCTGCGGTCGGCTCGTCAGATAGAATCGCCGTGCTCGATCTCCGCACCCAAGACGCCCTCCCGCTGATGTGCCCGGTGAGGGGCCGAAGCCAACGACCATGACCGCCAGGATCGAACTGTTAGCTCCCGCTCGAGATGTGCCGGTCGCGATGGCCGCGATTCGCTGCGGGGCCGATGCCGTCTACGTCGGCGCGCCTCAGTTCGGCGCCCGCGAGGCGGCGGGCAACACGATCTCGGCGATCCGGCAGATCGTGGATTTCGCCCACCCGTACTACGCACGCGTGTACGTCGCGCTGAACACGCTGCTGCGTGACGATGAGTTGGCGCGGGCTGAGAGGATGATCGGCGAACTGCATCGTATCGGCGTCGACGGCCTGATCGTTCAGGACGTGGGCCTGCTCGAACTGGACCTGCCGCCGGTGCCGCTGATTGCCAGCACGCAGATGCACAACGCGACGATCGAGAAGGTTCAGTTCCTCGAAGCAGTGGGCTTTTTGCGTGTGATCCTGGCCCGCGAACTGAGCCTGGATCAAATCCGCGCCATCCGCCGGGCGACCACCATCGAACTGGAGTGCTTCGTTCACGGCGCCCTGTGTGTCGGCGCCAGCGGCCAGTGCTATATGAGCTACGCTATCGGCGGACGCAGCGGCAACCGGGGCCAATGCGCCCAGCCGTGTAGGCGGCGATACACTCTCAAGGACCGGCGTGGCAGGATTCTGGTCCGCGACCGCCACCTGCTGTCGCTGAAGGATCTGAATCTGGCCGACCATCTGGCGGAGCTGATCGACGCGGGAGTCAGTTCATTCAAGATCGAGGGGCGGCTGAAGGACGTTGCCTACGTCGCCAATACCGTGGGCTTCTACCGCCGCAAGCTCGATACGCTCCTGGCGGAAAAGGGACTCGCACGAACCTCTTCGGGGTCGTCTGAACTGGCTTTTGAACCCAATCCCGACAAGACGTTCAGTCGCGGATTCACGGATTACGGCTTGGCCGAAGACCGGTCAGGCTTCGGCGCCATCGACAGTCCTAAATCGAGGGGAGAGTTCATCGGGACGGTGGCATCCGTGGAACGGTCATGTTTCGTCCTCAGCGACGATCACGACCTGCACAACGGCGACGGGCTCTGCTTCTTCGATGGGAAACGCGAACTGGCCGGCACACTCGTCAACTGCGTCGAGGGGCGTAGGGTTTGTCCGCAGAAGATGCACGCCATCCGCGCCGGCCAGGAGATCTATCGCAACTACGATCGCGTCTTCTCAGGCAGACTGACGGACAAGGCCGCGAAGCGGAGAATCCAGATCGTCATGACCCTTGCGGAGAAGCCCCAGGAACTGACTCTGACCGGTTGCGACGAAGATGGAAACGAGGCAACCGTCGAGATCGCAGGCGACAAGCAACTCGCCCGGAACGAGGACGCCGCGCGCAAGACGATCCTTGCCCAAGTGACCAGGCTCGGCAATACCCTCTTCGCCTGTCGCGAGGTGCGGATGCAAACCAACGCCACGTACTTTCTGTCGGTGTCGCAGTTGAACGCGGCCAGACGGGAGCTGGTGGAACGGTTGATGCAGGTGCGAAAAGCCAATCGACCCCGCCCGGGCGGCGCGGTCCGGAGGAACGCTGTCCCCTGTCCGGAAAAGCACTTGTCCTACCTGGGCAACGTGCTGAATCGCAAGGCCGAGGAATTCTACCGCCGGCACGGCGTGGAGATCATCGAACCAGCCGCCGAATCCGGCCTGGACCTGTCGGGTCGCCTCGTCATGACCACCAAATACTGCCTGCGTCAGGAGCTGGGCCTGTGCGAGGGGCCCCGGTCCGGCGCGGCAGCCGAGCCGCTGATCCTCGAGGATGAGGATGGACGCACGTTCGAGATTCGTTTCCGTTGCGGGCCGTGCGGCATGGAGATCGTGGCGCCGTAGGACGTTCGCGTCGTCACCGGGCCAAATAGGACGGCTCGACCGAATGATGCGGCCGAGCCGATGGACTGCTTGAAGACGCTGTCTGCCTGCGTCAGGCCTGGATCTTGTCGATCTTGACCTGGAGGTACTTCTGGCGATGCCCGATGCGGCACTTGCTGTTCTTTCGCCGACGGAAGTACGTGATATAGAGCTTGTCGCCCTTGACCAACGCGTCTTCGGCCGTGCCGTCGAATGAGGCGATGACCTTCGCCCCCTCCACGTAAGGGGTTCCGAGCCGGCTGGCGGCTCCATCACCTATGAAAAGGACCTTGTCCAACTCGATCTGCCTGGCTTGCGGATCGACGTCCACCAGCTCGATATTCAGGCAATCGCCCTCGGCCACCTTGTGCTGTTTTCCGCCCTGCTCGATTACTGCGTACATCTCAGAAACTCCAGGTCAAGGACTGCAATCTTGGGAAAACCGGTATCTTATGCCCCAGGGCCATTTTTGTAAAGACATTTCTGCGGGTTTTTCGTATTCTGTCGGCCGCAGGCGTTGCTCGAACCTGAACGGATGCATTCTCGGGAGTGCCTTGATGAAATTGGCCATGCTCAACGACAGGATCGTCCCTGTCGACTCTCTCGATCCGATCTACTTCGATCGGGGAATCTACTTCGGCGACGGGGTCTATGAGGTCCTTCGCAGCTATCACGGCAAGCTCTTCGCCCTGGACGACCACCTGGCGCGGTTCGCCCGGAGCCTGGCGGAGGTCCGTATTACCAGTGTGGACGTCGTCCAGATTCGCAGCCGGGTCGAGCGGGCTTTTGCCGCCAGCGGCCTGCCGGACGCCAAGATCTACTTCCATGTGACCCGAGGCTCGGCCCCCCGGAATCACGTCTGGAACGCCGATCTGGAGCCCAATTTCTTCCTTACGGTCAGTGAAGTGCCCGACGACAGCCGCGACAAGGCCGAGGGGATCACCGTATCAACCCACCCCGACTGGCGGTGGAAGCGGTGCGACATCAAGTCGCTGAACCTGCTGGCCAACGTCCTGGCCCGTCAGAATGCGGCGGAGAAGGGCTGCGGCGAGGCAATTCTCGTGGATGACGTCGGACTGATCACCGAGGGTGCCGGCTCGGGTTTCTTCGCTATCCTGGGCCGGAGCCTGTGGACCGCCCCCCTCTCGGCCAACATCCTGCCATCCATCACTCGGAGCTTCGTAATCAAGGCGGCCCGGAACTTGGGGATGGAAGTCGTGGAGCAGTGCCTGACGCCGCAACAGGCGTCCTCCGCCACCGAACTGTTCATCGTGGTGACCACCAAGGACATCGTCCCGGTGGTCAAGTTCGACGGCGCCGTCATCGGCAATGGCAAGCCCGGCCCCCAAACCGCCGCCCTGATCGCCGAATTCCACAAGTTCACCGTCTGAACTTGTCCGCGAAAAACACAAGGGGGCTGCACCGCAGGCAGCCCCCTTCTCCTTCGAAGCCCAACCAGTACCGTCAAATCAAAGGCACCGTCCCTTTGTAGAAGAGCACCAGAGCAATCACGCAGACCAGCATGATGACCGCTGGGACCATCCATACCTTCTGCCACTGGAACTGATCGCCCACTTTGAATTTGTCCATCACTATGCCTGCCAGTTGCGTGCCGCCGAACAAGGCCACACCGCTCTGGGCCGTGAAGATCAGGGCCTGCATAGAGCTGCCCGCCCCTTCCGGCGCCACCGCCCCGGCATACATCTGTCCAGCGATGATGAAGAACACATAGGCCAATCCGTGAAAGGCCTGGGCCCCCACGATCATGGCGGGTGGACGCGGCACAATGTAGGTCACGAACAGGACCAACCAGGAAACGGCTCCGGCCACCAGCGTCCACTTGTAGCCCCCTTTGCCTACCATCCAACTGAGGACGAAGAGCGTCGCTGCGGCCTGCACCGCCTGCGCGATGGCCATCGAGGCCGGCACGTTCTTCGCCTGGATGCGGTTGTCCTGCATGAACTGTGCGGTCCCGAGGAAGTAGAACTGCATCATTCCCGGCGCGACCATCGAAATCAGCAGGAAGACCAGGAATGTCGGAATCTTCAACATGCCCAACGCGGAGCTTCCTGCCGCACCGGCCGCCGGCGTGCTTGGCAGGAAGCCACCGCAGATGACCGCCATAGCCACCGACAAGACCGCTGCCAAGATCAGGCAATCCCGGCCTTCTTCACCGGTCTTGAAGATCCAGCGCCAGCCGGTCAGGAAGTAGCCGGCCACCGCCCAGGCAATCGGCGCCCACATGAAGATGTAGGCGGATTTCGCCGTGTCGACGTTGTTCTTGGCCAGGTGATAGAACATCAGCGAGTTGACCAGAGGCAAGGTCGCCGCATAACACAGTGCGTAGAGCAGAATCACCGTGAACAGTGACTTGAAGTCCTTGCGATAGCTCGCGACAAACAGCAGCACCATGCCGGCAAGGTGGGCCACCGCCAGAATGTACTCCGTGTTGAAGTACTTGTCTGCCAGATACCCGGCCAGCAACGGCATGAAGATACAGGCCAACGGCAAGGCCGAATAAACCCAGCCGGTCTGCTTGCCACTGAACTTCAGCGGGCCCAGCAGCCGCGCCGCCAAAACCGGATACCACGCCCCCCATACGGCAAACTCCAAAGCCATCAACGCGCTGAGCTTCCAATACAGGGTCGAATCCATCCCGAAAGTCATGTCATTCTCCTTGAATCGCCACGCCGCCGTTGGTCCGGTCAACTCGCAGCAGCCAACCGCTGGACTGCCTTCTGGATATCGCCGAAACGATCGTCGCCCGCCTCGCGCTCGATGGCCAATGCCCCGTCGTATCCCACCTCTTCCAGCGCCGCGAGAAACTCGGCGATGCCGACCTGGCCGTCGCCCCAGGGCACCTCGGCCCCCCACGTCCCAGGCTCGCTGGTGCGTAGCGCGTCCTTGATGTGGATGTGTCGAATCCACGGCGCCAGGGTGTGGACCGCCTTAATGGGATTGCCCTTGTCGTAGAGGATCATGTTGGCCGGATCGAAGTTGACGCCGACGGAATTGTGGTCGAGCGTCTCGAGAAAATGCCTCAGCTCTTTGGCGCTCTCCTGCCCTGTCTCCAGCAGGAAGATCACACCGTTCTCTTCCGCCATATCGGCCAAGGTGCGGATTCGGTCCGTGATCTTGGCGGCGTGAGCCTTGTCTGTCTCGTCGATGAAGCCGGCGTGCATCGAGAGGTACTTGACCCCCAGCTCAGCGGTGATCTCGGCGGCCTGGGCAAACAGGGCGCGATCCCCCTGCCAATACGCGTCGGGAACGATGCCGCCGGTGACCTTGATGGTGTCCAGCGTCGAGTAGTCCTCATGCTCGAAGTTCAGCATGGTCGAAGTGATCGTCCAATCCTGGGCCTTGATCGCGTCCAGACACTGCTTGCCGCCGGCGCCGATCGCACCGGCAATCGCCAGGTGCACGTGCTGCAAACCCAGTTTCTTCATCGCCGTGGCCACGCCGGGGATGTCCGTCTGGAGCGACCAACTGCAAACGCCTACGGGCCAATTCCTGCACTTCATGTCAGTCTCCTGTCTTTATGCCCCCGATCACTGAATGGCGATGCGCTCTCGCCTGCGGATCGACTGCTTCTCTGCTTCCACGATCTTCACCGAGTCGCGTGACTGCTCCAGCGTGATGACCGGCGGCACGGTCTGGCCCTGGATCGCCTTGGCGAAGTGCTCGACCTGGCGGACGTAGCCATCCTGCGGCAGCACCTGCGGCGTGAAGACCTCGCCCTCGGCCGGGCAGACCCGCAAAGCCGGCTGCCGCGTCAGGTCGTAGACGATCGTGGCCTTCTCCATGATCAGATTGAAGCTCATCTCGAAGCCGAAGCTCGGCATCATCCCCCAGCCGCCCTCGGCGGTGACGACCTGGTCGTCGCCATAGACGTACTGCGTGACGATGTGGATCAACTGCCCTCGCGGCCCGACGGCCCCATGAGCGCAGACCGCCCTGGGCATACCGAGAAGGTATTGAACGTAATCGGTGTCGTGAATGTGCAGGTCCAGCGCGACTCCTCCGCTGCGCTGCTCATCCACGAACCAGTTGTCCAGGCTCCAGCCGGGAGGCGAACCCAGCCGCTGGAACATCGCGGCGACCACCTTGCCGTACTTGCCGCTGTCGACCAACTCCTTGGCCTTGACATATTCCGGCCAGAACCGCAGACAGTGGCCAATCTGGAGGACCTTGCCGCTCTTGCGGGCGCCCGCAATCATGCGTTCGCAGTCGCCCACGGTCAGCGCCATCGGCTTTTCGCACAAGACGTGCACGCCGCGTGACAGCGCCCGCTCGGAAAACTCGGCGTGAAGATAGGTAGGCAGGGTCAGCGAGATCGCATCGAGCCCCGCCTTCGCGATCATCCGGTCGAAATCGGCGAACACTTCGATTCCTGTAAAGTCGATGTCGCCGGCGGCCCCGTCGATGTTCCCCACCGCCCGGTGCGTGTCCTCTTTGATGTTCGGGTTCGCGTCGCAGACCGCGACAACCCGCGCATCTTCCCGCGCCTTCCAGCAGCGAAAATGCATGCGTCCCATGAATCCGAACCCGACGATTCCCACTTTCAACATCGCAACAGACCTCCCTATGGTGTGGGCTCGGCGCCTGCAGGTGTTCGGTCAGGCAGCCCGCGAGGTGATCTTTCTTCCCTTGGCCCGATCATGCATCTCATAGCGCCAGGACTCTCCAATCGGCACGTTTAAGATGCCGGATTCTATCAAACCGGCCCGAGGGCCGCCAAGCGATTTTCTTGCATTCGCCTGACAAATCGCAGGTCCAAGGAAAGGCCGTGGACATTGCCGGCCGCAGCGGTATCATGCGGAAGGTGTGCATGCCGGCGAACGAACCGGTGAGCCGGAGCCCTGGCGACGGGAGTGATTGATGGAGACCGTGATGACACCGAAAGAGCGAATCTACGCGACCCTGCGAGGCCGACCCGTCGATCGGCGGGCCGTGACACCAATCTTCATGGCTTGGTCCGCCAACTTCATTGGACACACCTATCGGGATTACTACCTCGACGGTGACGTCCTGGTCGAATCGCAACTGGCGGTGACGCACGCGTTCGGCCTCGACCAGGCCAGCGCGATCAGCGATCCCTGGCGCGAAGCATCCGCCTATGGGATGGGATTCGACTATCCGCCCGACGGCGTCGGCAAACCCAGGGGAATGCTGATTCAGACCCCCGACGACGTCGCACGGCTTGCGCCGTTTGAGATCGAGAAGGCGGAGCGTCCCAGGCAACGTATCGAGAGCGTCCGCAAGATGGCCCAGGCCGTCGGCGCGACCCACAGCGTTCTCGGCTGGGTCGAGGGCCCCATCGCCGAGTACGCCGACCTGCGGGGCGTCGAGAACACGTTCATGGACCTGATCGACAAGCCCGAGATGTACGTCCAGGCCGCCGGCATCCTCATCGACAACGCCGTCCGTTTCGCGCGGGCCCAGATCGATGCGGGCGCGGACATGATCGGCATGGGCGATGCGGTCGCCAGCCTTATCAATCCCGCCATGTACGAGCAGTACGTGCTGCCGTTCGAGAAGAAGCTGATCGACGCCATTCACGAAGCGGGCGCGACGGTCAAGCTTCACATCTGCGGCAACATCGCCAACAACATCGCCTTGATGGCCCGGACCGGCGCCGACATCATCGACGTCGACTGGATGGTCTCGCTTGCCGCAGCGCGCGAGGCGGTCGGTCCCGGCGTCACGCTGGCCGGCAATTTCGACCCGAGCGCCGTGTTGCTCCAGGGCACGCCCGAAGACGTCGCCCAAGCGGCGCGAAATTGTATCGCGTCGGCGGGGGCGAAGTTCATCCTCCAGCCCGGCTGCGAAGTCCCGCCCGGGACGCCGGAGGCGAACCTGCGCGCCTTCTGCCCCTGCGAAGGCTGCCTGATCGCCGACGACTTGCGTCGCCGTTCGTAGTGATCCTGATGCACATCGGTCACCCCGCGCATTCTGTCATCCTGACGCGCAGCGGAAGGATCTGGCTCTCGACCGAGATGTCGGTTTCGCTATAATGAAGACCCCGCATGCGCAGGCCAGATGGTTCGCTGCGCTCACCATGACAGAGCGGGACACCGGACCGACCGTCGCGGTTCCCCACCTCAGTCACTCACAGCGTCCAGCCCTCGCGATAGGGAGGATTGAGATACTGATTGGCCTGCTCGGAATTGGCGAACCGCATGTTCGGACCGTCCCATTCGAGTTTCTCGCCCAACCTCTTCGTCGCAATGATGCCCAGCAGTGCGATCTCCGTCAGCGGCCCGCCGTAGTCGAAGTTCGAGCCGGCCCGCCGGCCGTTCTTGATCGCATCGAGCCAGTCGACGAAGTGGTCCTTCACACGCGGCAGCGTCCTGGCCGGCTGCTTGTAGGCCCTCATCTTCTCCTCGGGGAAGATTCGCAAACTGCCGGCCCCGTGCGAGCCGTACATGATCTTGCCCTTGTCCCCGATGACGATCGCCCCCGTGCCGGGCACCTCCCGCCCGGGTTCCAGGTCGTCCGGTCGCGGGATCGTCTCGACCCCATCATGCCAGACGAGCCTGACCGGACCGCGATTGCCCTTGGCCTCGAAATCGTAGGTCACGACGGCGCCTTTGGGGAATGTGTCGCCATGAGCCTTGGGGTCATAGTCTTCTGCCCGGGCCTGGACCGTCTTGGGAGCGCCAAGGTCAAGGGCCCAGAAGACCGGATCGACCACGTGGCAGACCCAGTCGCCGATGACGCCGCAGCCGAACGGCATCCAGCGTCGCCATGTGCCGGGCACGTACATCGGATGATATGGACGATACTTCGCGGGTCCAAGCCACAAGTCCCAGTCCAGTTCGGCCGGAATCTCGTGTTTCTCCTGGAGCTTCGACAGATTGTCGATGGCGCTGTAGACCGAACCACACGCGGCGTGGACCTCCGTAACGTTGCCGATGGCCCCATCCCAAATCCATTCGCAGAACATCCGAATCGTGTCGTAGGAGTGGCCCTGATTGCCGAGCTGCGTGACCACCTTGTGCTCGCGGGCCGCCCTCATCAGGGTACGGACCTCGTGAATCGAATGGGCCAGCGGTTTCTCGCAGTAGACGTGCTTGCCCCGCCGGATTGCCTCCATAGCGATTACCGCATGCGTGTGGTCGGGCGTGGCAACGGTCACCGCGTCGATCCGGTCGCCCATCTCATCGAACAGCTTGCGGTAGTCACGATATTTCTTCGCCTTGGGGAAATTCGTGAAGGCCTCTGCGGCCCGGCGACTGTCCACGTCGCACATCGCCACAATGCTCTCGTTCCTGGTCCCGTCGACACTGGCGCCGCCTCGACCACCGACGCCGATGCAGGCGACGTTGAGCTTCTCGCTGGGGGGAGTCTGCCCCTGCCCCAGGACGTGACGCGGAACGATCGTGAACGCGGCGATCGCGCCGGTGGCCGATTGGACGAACTGCCGTCTCGATGTCTTGCTGCTGCTCATGCTCACACCTCGGTCAATGAATCCCGATGTCGGTCTATCGACAGGAAGCTATCGCCACATCGACACACCGCGATAGTGTATCACAACACAGACCGAAACCCAAGCCGAATCAGCCGCCCGATCATGCCGCTGGCGGAAGACGTGACAGGCTGCTATAATCCTGCCATCGAGGGCTCTGTGCGGACACCCGCTGTACGATGAAAGGGGATGATGCATGACGAAGACAGCAAGAGCAGCCCGAGCCGTGCCTGTGGCCAGACCGGGACCGTGCACGCAAGGGGCAGTCACTCGCCGCCAACTCCTCAAGAGCGGCGCTGGTTTCGGCGCGGCCTTGGGATTCCCTTATTTCGTGCCGGGCCGCGTGCTGGGAGCCCAAGGCGCCACCCCACCCAGCGAAAAGATCGTCATGGGCTGCATCGGCGTCGGCAGCATGGGGGGCGGCCATCTTCGCGCCTTCCTCGGTCAGGAAGACGTGCGAGTCGTCGCGGCCTGCGACCTTCGCGAGGCGTTCCGCCAGAAGGCCAAGCGGCAAATCGATGAAAGGTACGCAAGCCAGGATGCCAGGACCTATCATGACTTTCGCGAGCTGCTGGCCCGTCCGGATATCGATGCCGTCTGCGTCGCAACGCCGGACCATTGGCACGCCCTGATCGGCATCGAGGCCGCCCGAAACGGCAAGGACATGTATCTGGAGAAGCCGGCCGACGTGCACGTCGCCGCCGCGAAGGCGCTGCGCCGGGCGGTGAACGACTACGGCGTCGTCTTCCAGTTCGGCACCCAGCAGCGTTCCGGCCGGGACTTTCGGTTCGCCTGCGAGTTGGTACGGAACAGGAGAGTCGGCAGATTGCAGACCATCGTGGTCGGTTCGGTGCAGGGCCTGTCGCTGCCCAATCAGCCGACCCAACCGGAGCCCGATCCGCGCCAGTTCGATTACGACATGTGGCTGGGCCCGGCGCCTTGGGCGCCGTATTCGTTCGAACGGGCTGCCTCCCGGGCCGAAGGCAGCGACGGCCACTGGATGCACATCCACGACTATGGCCTTGGCTGCCTGAGCGGCGCCTGGGGCATCCATCACGTCGATGTCGCGCAATGGGGCAACGGCACCGATGACACCGGCCCTGTCCAGATCGAAGGGACCGGCGTAATCCCTCGGGATGGGCTCTGCGATACGCCGCTCTTCTGGCGGGTCGAACACCTGTATGCCAATGGCGTCACGATGATCCACATGGATTCGCGGCACACGGCTGCCGAGTTTTCGCAATTCGCCGAGGCCGCCGACTCGCTGCAAATCCCGGGCTGCGGCATTCTCTTCATCGGGACGGATGGCTGGGTCATCGTCTCGCGCGGGGGGATTGACGCCAGACCGAAGGCGCTGCTACAGGAAACCTTCGGCTCCGGCGAGATCCGCCTGCCCGCCAGCAACGACCACAAGCGGAACTTCCTCGAATGCGTGCGGACGCGAGGCAAGACGGTCAGTCCCATCGAGGCGGCCGTCCGGTCGGACACGATCTGTCATTTGGATGACATCGCCATCCGCCTCGGCCGCAGGCTGCACTGGGACCCTCAGAAGGAGTTGTTCGTCGCAGACGATCAGGCCAACCGGATGCTCCGCCGCCCGATGCGCAGTCCCTGGACCCTGTGAACCTCGTCGGCTCTCAGCGTCGCGCGTTTTTCAGGAGGCGATGGATTCGAAGCAGTTCGCCCACGCTCCAGGCCTGGGCCTGACAGCCCTTGGGCTCGTGAGGCTCGTCGCCGTCGAAGATCTCGGAGATGCTGCCAAGGCAGCCGGTCGTGGTCAGGTGCTTCAGGAGCGGCTCGATCATCTCCCCTGCCCTGCGGAGGGCGGCCGGCTTGAAGTCGTTGACTTTCAGATAGGCCTCGACGAACGGCCCCATCAGATAGGGCCAGACCGTCCCCTGATGATATGCCGCATCTCTATTTCGTTGAGGCCCTTCGTAGCGACCCTGATAGCAGGCGTCGCGTGGACTTAGCGTCCGCAGTCCGTATGGGGTCAGTAGCTCCCGCTCGACAGCGGCAACGATGGCCTTCTGCCGAGCCCCGCTTAGCGGCGGACCGTATGGAAGGGAGACCGCAAAGATCTGGTTCGGCCGCAGGCTCGCGTCGACGCGCCCATCCGGCATCACCGTGTCGTTCAGATACCCGGCCGATTCGTTCCAGAACCGCTCGCAGAAACCGTCGCCGGCCTGCTGCGCCATCTTGGCATACCGCCTGGCGTCAGAGATTTGATCCGTCCGAAGGCAGAACTCGTGCATACGGCACAGCGCGTTGTGCCACAGCGCGTTGACTTCAACCGGCTTGCCCCAACGAGGCGTGAACACGACGCCGTCGTACTTGGCGTCCATCCACGTCAACTGCGTGTCTTTGTCGCCGGCCTGGATCAGTCCGTCCACGTCAGCGTGGATCCCGAACCGCGTGCCGTTCTGGAAAGAATCGATGATCCACCGAATCACCGGCAGCAGTTCCTGGCTGAAGGTGTTCTTGTCTTCCGTCGCTTCGAGATACTCAAACGCGGCGTGGATGAACCACAGCGACGCATCCACGCTGTTGAAATGGGCCGGCCCGCTGCGATCGTCAAAGCGGTTCGGAATCAGTCCGCCGTCGGCGGCGGCGGCAAACGTACACAACACTGACCGGGCCTCCTCGAACCGCCCCGTCGCCAGCAGCAGCCCGGGCATGGCGATGAACGTATCGCGACCCCAGTCGGCGAACCAGGGGTAACCGGCCACGATGGTCGTCCCCTCGACGTCGCCGTACCGGCGATTGACGATGAACTGATCGGCCGCCAGAACGAGCTTGCGGTCCGCCTCATCGGCAGCCTGCGCTTCACGGAGAATCTCCCGCTGATGCGCCGCCAGCCGGTTCTTCACCATCCCGACCTCCACCGTCACCGGCCGGTCCGGACGATAGCGCTCATCCAAACGCGCCCAGAAGACGATGCGTCCATCTTCTTCGAGAACCCCTCTCCAGAAGCCGGGCGTCCAGAGGTCTTCGCTGGCATGCTGGCCCCGCTGGCGGTTGACGCGGTAGCTGAAATCGAACCACCATTGGGCGTCATCCTCGAAACGCATCGCCGGACAGTCCATCCGCAGTGCGCAACTGCCCAATGTATCCCGGCGTACGAGCAGCCCCGGTTCCAGGTGATCGCATCGCATCGCCGTATCGCCGTGCTGCATGTGGTGGAAGTCTCTGAGACCCACGAAGGGACGCACGATAAACTCGACCGGCTCCATGATGCCTTCGAAACCATATTCCACCACGACCGTGTCGCTGTCGGGTGCAAGGTAGACCGCCTTGTCCAGCTCGATGGATTCGAACTCGTAGATGAAGTGCGCCCCGCTGTCCCGGCGGAACTCGCGCAGGTACGGGCACGGCGCCAGGACCGGCTCGCCGGAGAACTCGAATGTCGACAAATGGAATGCCTTCCCGCCACACGTGACGATCTCCAGGCAATTCGACAGGGCCATGACCCGGTCTACCGGCGGATGCAACGCTCCGATCAGCAGGCCATGGTATCCGCTCGTGTTGCAGCCGATGATGGTGCCCGAAGCGTAGCTGCCCCGCTCGTTGGTCAGGAGCCATTCGCGGTCGAGCAGGCTCGTGCAGTCGTTCCCTTCGATGGCCACCCGGACGATCTCGTCGGCCCCGACCTTCGGTTGTGTCAACACGGCAGTCCTCCCCGTGAACAGGCGATCCCGACACCCGACGTTGTGGACATCTTCGCGTGCCGCCGGCCCGGTTCCGTCAGTTGGTCACCGACATGCTCGACACGCCGGCAGGAGACGGTTTGGGCACAGTTTGGATGCGTGATCCGACACAGCGTCTCTGAAGATGACCCAACACGTTCATGTAGTTGATGTAGGAATCGTAGGGCGAATCGTACGGGTTGAAGTACTTGTGCACGTCGCCGTCGCTGAAGTACTTCGTGCACATGTAATAGAAATGATCGGAGACCTGCAACCGGCGCCAGTCCGAGAGGATCTGCTCGTCGTTGGCTCTCTTGATCTGCTTCTCAAGGCGATACAGCTCGTGAATGGCGTTCGACTGCATCGGGTTGCCCAGCCAGGCCGACAGGTCGCGTTCGGTGTCGGCCCAACTGATCATGTGACGCACATCGACCTCGCCGATCGGTTCGTAGCTGGCGGCCACCTCGCTGGGGGTCTTGAAATTGTTGTCCGGATGCTTGAGGACCTCCTCCGGCAGATGTCGCATGAACTCGAAGATCCCTGTGTCTTCCCACTGATGCTCGCCGAGGGTCTCGTAGTCCATGAACAGGTTGACCACATGGCCGTTTCCGTTGACCGCGTTGACCCACTGGCTGAACTTCGACGCCGTCAGGGGCCACTCGACCCAATGACGGTTCGAAAAGCGGAACGCAATGTCGTCGCTGAGCGAGTAGTTCTTCAGCAGCAGCTTGAGGTGCTTGCAGCCCTTTGGGCGATAGACGAAGTTCGGACTTCGATAGCCAAGGATGTGGTCGGCCCCTTCGGTAATGACCGCGTCGAAGCATCCCATCGCCTCGACCAGGAGGGCCAGCTCGTTGTTGTAGATCAGTTCGGTGTTGCGGAACACCTTGGGCCTCTGACCGAAGAGGTCCTCAATCGTGTCGGCGTGCTTCTTGACCTGCTCGACGAATTCATGACGCGAATAGAGGAAGCTCAGACTATGGTAGTACGTCTCCGCCAGGAACTCGACGCACCCGGTCTGGGCCAGCGCGTGGAACGTGCTGAGCACCTCGGGGCTGTACATCTGAAGCTGTTCGAGCAGAATACCCGTCAGACTGTAGGAGATGCGGAAGCGTCCCCGGTGCTTCTCGATGAGCTTGAGGAGAAGTCGGTTGGCCGGCAGATAGCACTTGTTGGCAACCTTCCGGCAGATCGCGGCGTTCTTGTAGTCGTCGAAGTACCGCTGATCGTTGTCGAACACCGTGTAGTGGCGCAGCCGCATTGGCTGGTGGACTTGGAAGTAGAAGCAAACCGAAGGCATACCGACACCCAATCCTTTTCTTAACAAACGCCCTTCCTTGAGCGACATCCCTTTCGTCAGGCGGGAACGAGCAGTTGCTCGTAGATGCTCGCGCACTGCCTGGCGGCGTCCTTCCATCGCAACTTGCGAACCTCGAAATTCCCGTGGTTGCGCAGCGTCATCTGCAGCGGCGGGTAACGCAGCACGGCCACGATCTTGTTCGCCATCTCATTGACGTCCCAGAAATCGACCTTCAGGGCATGGCGAAGGACCTCGGAGACGCCGCTCTGCTTGCTGATAATCACCGGCACGTCGTTGTCGAGCGCCTCCAGCGGCGCGATGCCGAAGGGCTCCGACACCGACGGCATGACGTACAGATCCGCCATCTGGTAGATCTTGCGAACATCATCGCCCCGGAGGAACCCGGTGAACAATACCTTGTGCCCGATTCCCAGTTGCGCCGCCAGCTCGACCGAGCGATACATCAGGTCGCCCGACCCGGCCATGACGAACTTGACGTTGTCCATGACCTCGAGCACCTTCTTGGCGGCATGCAGGAAATACTCGGGTCCCTTCTGCATGGTGATCCGGCCGAGAAACAGGACCAGCTTCTCCTCCCGTTTGATGCTCGCTTCGCCCACCGACCAGGAACCGTTGCGTTCGACGCCGTTGTAGACGACCTCGACCTTCTCCGGACTGATCCCGTAGCGACTGATCACGATGCTTCGCGTGTAATGGCTGACCGTGATCACCTTGTGGGCCCGCTCCATGCCCTCGCGTTCGATGTCGTACACGACCTGGTTGACGTGCTCGCCGCTCCGGTCGAACTCTGTCGAGTGCACGTGCACGACCAGGGGCTTGCCTGTGACCGCCGCGACGGCCACACCGGCCGGATAGGTCATCCAGTCATGGGCGTGAACCACGTCGAACTGCTCGCTTCGGGCCAGCCGAACCGCCATCGTTGCGTACCGGCGGATCTCCTGGTACATGTCGCCGCCATAGTCACCACCGCGGCCCAAGTCATCGCCCGTCTGGTTCTCCCCCATCTCGGCCCGAAGCCGCAGGCTCTCCTCCAGCCGCTCGTTGTAGCTTTCCGGAGTCGCATAGGCCTGCAGGGGAGAGGCAATCGTCTTGAAGATCACATTCGTCAGGTCACAGTCCGTCGATCGGTGAGAACCGGGGGTCTTGCAGGAACGCGGCGACAGGAGTTTGACGTGTGTTACGTACTCGCTCTCGACCGTTTTCGGAAGCACGAAGGTCACCTTCACGCCGAGCTGGTCCATCGCCCGCGTCAGACCGTAGCACGCTGTGCCGAGCCCTCCACTGATGAAGGGTGGGAACTCCCAACCCAGCATGAAGACTCGAATGTGCTCCCCCTCTTCGTTCCGTCCCATAGGTCCTCACTTCTTTCCGGGGTCCGGTGGAATCTGACCGCTGTCGAGCCCACCACCGAACACTGGTCTGGCGAACGTCGCTCGAAGGAAACGCCCCTGTGGCGCCTTCCTAATATGTCTAAGGTATCGGCAGCCACGTCCACCCGCTTGATCTCTGTGCGCAAAAAATTTTCCACTTGTCACAGGAATATCAATGTATTCATCGGCCATTCCCACCCCAGGAGTACAGCAATTCTTGGAAAAAACCGTACTTGAGGCACTGCTGCCCCCTGTTTTATAGGCTGTTGGCGCCGTCCAGCGCTCTGCCGAACACACCCCCTCGCCTCACACCAGTATGCCCAAGCCTTTTCCCAGAGCCCGCCGAGAGATCGCAATCCCCCATCATGCCGTCGGGATTCACGCCGCTGACGCGACCCGCGTCAACAGCAGAGCCGTTCCGAGGCCATATCCCGAAACAGCTCGTTTGCGACAGGCCAATCGCAACACCTGCCTGTGCCGACAGGCGACGGCCGAGTGCCCGACTACAGATCCTGTGCCTTGACGGTACTGCGACGGTTCGCTTTGGCGCGGGCAATCGCCGCATCAAGCATATCATAGACACGCTCACTGATAGCCTCCAGGGCCTCAGACGAGGTCATCATCTTCTGATCCTTGATGTGGGCTTTGACTTTGCTTGCCACCACCAATGCCTCCCTCTTCTTCTTGGCCATCGCCATGGTCCTCCCTGACACAGAAAACCGGTAACGGGACATTCCTCGGCACGCTACCCCCCGGTGCCGCACGGGATTTGCTGACCATCTTGCCCAGGACCCGTCCTAATGCAACAAAAAAAACGCCAAACCCCCTAAATTCCTGCCCCTCCAAGGCCGATAGGCTCCAGTGAGCTTGGGGCCGGTGGCTGGGCGTTGTGGCCGCCGCTGCCTGTGATCCAGGCCCAGACGAACCAGGAGAGAGGGTTCCATGTCGCCCGTTTCGGCCCGCGGGCCTGCGACACCGGACTCCTGGATGATGAAGAGCACGTGGTTCTGTTATGGAGCGCGAAGATGAGAAAGCCGATGGACAAGAAGAACAACGGGCAGGCGAAACTCAAGGATCTGGTGGTCGTCACACTCCTGAACGACGTGGACCAAGCGAAAGAGTACCAAACCCTGCTGAAGCTCAACGACATCCCCGCCACGATCAAGGAGCAGCTCGATCCGAGCGGCGAGCACAAGGGGGTAGCGATCATGGTGCCCGAGGACTTCCTCGATGAGGCCCATGTCGTGATCGAGTCGCAGGATGCCTATGACGACTTCTACGACTATGCGATGGAAGACGAGGAAGAGGTCGATTTCGACGCGGACCTGCTGGACGACGAGTACTGACACGCCCGACGGCGTACCGCACAGGCGCAATCATCGATTCCTCCGTCCGGACGGCAGCAGACGCGGAGCAATCGTACAAGAGAGAAAGCCAACCCACTATGGTAGAGGCAGAGAAGAAACACACCGACAAACCCTGTTGCCGAGAAGGTCGCTGCGACTGCACCGGCGACAGGCGCAAGAAGGAAGCGGACACCACCAGCCCGGATTTCGTGGAGCGGCGAAGCGGGGTGGAACGCAGACAGAATGTGGTGGACCGCCGACTTGGGCTGGATCGACGTCGTGGCCCCGGACGGCGGCGCAGTGAGGATCGCAAGGCCGCAGAGGAGGGCCAGATGTCAGATGAGCAATTCGAGTTCGTGATGGCTATTGACGAATACAAGCGAGCCAATGCGCGGCCATTTCCGACCTGGACGGAGGTCCTCGAAGTCATCAAGGCGTTGGGGTATCGCCGCGTGGCCGAACCTCAATCGTTGTGCAAATCGTCGCCCGAGTTGAAGGTCACAGATAAGACCGCCAAAGGCCGGCGTCGAGCTCGCAAGCCGCTACTGACGAAGTAACCCATCGCGGACGGCCAGGGACGCTTCGGCCCGGTCAGGACCAGGGCGTTCAAGCCCTCACCACCAGTTATCGGCCCTCCCCTCGGGCCCCACACGCGGTGCGCCCGTCGTATCGCACAATTCGCCCGTTTCCGGGGGGCTGTTTCACCCTGCTCGACAAGGCCGGCTCACGGGCCGCTGAACGGATTAAGTGTTATTTTTCTGCGAGAGCGGCACATTTCTCTTGCCTGCCCCTGATTTGTCCGATATGATGATAGGTTCTTCGCTCTGCAAAGAGGGAGGGTAGGTACCCGCCGGTCGATGCAACCCAGGAAACAGGTGGCAAGGGCGAAGAATCACCAGCGACAGGACAAACTTGAAGCTCCTCCTGCCGAGAATGGCAGGCGAGTGATTATCGTGTGTCAGAAAACGGTTTTGGGAAACTATGGAAAAGATCAGCAGGATTCGGAACATCGGGATTTCGGCGCACATCGACTCGGGCAAGACCACGTTGAGCGAGCGCATTCTCTTCTATGCCGGCCGCATTCATCGCATGCAGGAGGTCCACACCGGTGAGGGCGGGGCGACGATGGACTTCATGGAACTCGAACGCGAACGAGGGATCACCATCACCTCGGCCGCGACGCAGGTCACGTGGAAGGACAAGAGCATCAATCTCATCGACACACCCGGGCACGTGGACTTCACCGTCGAGGTTGAGCGGTCGCTGCGCGTGCTGGACGGGGCGATCATGGTCCTGTGCGCCGTCGGCGGCGTTCAGAGTCAGTCGATCACGGTCGACCAGCAGATGAAGCGCTATCGCGTGCCACGGATCGCGTTCGTCAACAAGATGGACCGGACCGGGGCCGATCCCGACCGCGTCCGGCAGGACATGACCCATAAGCTGGGACTGAACGTCGTACCGATCCAATGGCAGATGGGCTGCGGCGACGCCTTCAAGGGGGTGATCGATCTGATCACCATGGAGGCAATCGTCTTCGAGGGCAAGGACGGTGAGAAAGTGGTCCGCGGTCCGGTCCCCGACGCCTGCCTCCCAGCCGCCAGGAAGGCGCGACAGGCGATGCTCGAGGCGCTGAGCATGTACAACGATCGGCTGATCGAGATGCTCCTGGAGGACCAGCCGGTCGAGGAGAGCCTGATTCGCAGAGTCATTCGCGAGGCCACGATCAACCGCGACATCGTCCCGATGATGATGGGCTCGGCCTTCAAGAACAAAGGCGTCCAGCCGCTGATGGATGCCGTGTGCGATTTCCTGCCCAGTCCGATGGATCGCTCCTATTTCGCTCGCGACCACGACAACGCGGGAACGGAAACCCCGCTGGCCAGCGATCCCGACGCGCCGCTGGTGGCGATGATTTTCAAGATCGCCGATGAATCGTTCGGGCAGTTGAGTTATGTGCGCGTGTATCAAGGCCGGATCGTCAAAGGCCAGCAGTACCGCAACGCCCGCACCAACCGCATGCTGCGTGTAGGTCGCATTGTCCGGATGCACGCGAACGACCGCTCCGACATCAATGACGCCGGTCCGGGCGACATCATCGCCCTGCTGGCGGTCGAGTGCGCCAGCGGCGACACAATCTGCGGCGAAGGCATCAACTACTCGCTCGAGAGCATCTTCGTCGCCGACCCGGTCATCAGCCTGTCCATTACGCCGGCTACCTCGGCCGACCAGGAGCGTATGGCCAAGGCGCTGAGCCGGTTCATGAAAGAGGACCCGACGTTTCGCGTCTCGACGGACCCGGAGACAGGCGAGACGGTCATCGCCGGCATGGGTGAGCTCCATCTGGACATCTATGTGGAACGGATGCGGCGGGAGTACAAGGCCAGCGTGACGGTCGGCGCCCCGAACGTCAGCTACCGGGAAGCGCCCACCGCTGAGTCCGAATTCAACTATCGCCACAAGAAGCAGACCGGCGGGTCGGGCCAGTACGCCCACGTGATCGGCCGCCTGATCCCTCTGGGACCGGACGCCGACGCGCCGTACGAGTTCGAGGACAACATCACCTCCGGACGCATCCCCAGCGAGTACATTCCCGCCGTCAACAAGGGTTTCCAGGCCGCGATGAAGAAGGGGCCGCTGGCCGGATACGAGATCGTCGGGTGCAAGATGTGCCTCGACGATGGGTCCTTCCACGCGGTCGATTCCAGCGAGATGGCGTTCCGAATCGCCGGAAGGGACGCCTTCATCGAAGCCTTCAAGCGGTCCAGGCCCTGCCTCCAGGAGCCGATCATGACCGTGGAGGTCGAAACGCCGACCGAGTTCCAGGGCCCTATCGTGGGCGATCTCAACAGCCGTCGCGGAATCATCATGGAAACCACCGCGCGTGACACGTATACCGTGATCCGTGCCGAAGTGCCGTTGGCCAACATGTTCGGTTATGCGACCGTTGTGCGAGGACTGAGTCGGGGCATGGCGACCTTCTCCATGGAGATGTGCCGTTACGCTCAGGTCCCGACACGCCTGGCCGAAGAAATCATCAACCGACGTCGTGAGAAGAATCAGCAGCCGGTCCGGAAGTAAGGATCTCCGGTCCGCTGCCATGGCTCCCGGGCGCGGCGCTGCCCCGCCGGGAAGCCAAGAACGCAGCCGGCAACGGGCTCCACATCGATGGGGTCCGTCGGTCCGGCGGGCGCCGCATGGTTCTTAGTGGAGTCTCACGCCGTTTGCTACACCGCGTCAGAACCTCACTCCACACCTGTAGTCCCGCTGAGGGTTGGTTGTGCCATCCCTTGGGGATTGTCGTTTTTGTCACCAGGCCGGGCGCTTGTACGTCCGTCCTACCTTTAGGATTGTTTCATGCCATTCAAGACGTTTGGTCTTTCCGAACCGCTGGTGCAGGGAATCCTTGCCACCGGCTACACCACACCCACAGAAATCCAATCGCAGGCGATCCCGGTCGCGCTCGACGGCCATGATGTCATCGGCTGCGCCCAGACCGGGACCGGCAAGACGGCCGCGTTCGTCCTGCCGATCCTCAACCGGCTCGCTCACGAAAGAAGCAGGCCCAAGAAAGGAATCAAGTCGTTGATCCTGACGCCGACGCGCGAGCTGGCGGTGCAGATCGAGCAGTCGATCCTCGGCTATGGTCGGTTTCTCCGCCTGCGGACGCTCGCCATCTACGGCGGCGTCAGCATCGAGAACCAACTGAGCGCTCTGCGTCGCGGCGTCGACATCGTCGTGTCCACCCCGGGCCGGCTGCTCGACCACATGCACCGAGGCTCGATCCGCTTCGAAGCGATCGAGGTGCTCGTTTTGGATGAGGCCGATCGCATGCTGGACATGGGCTTCATCCGAGACGTGCGGAAGATCGTTGACGCCCTGCCCACAGACCGTCAGACGATGCTCTTCTCCGCCACCATCAGCCCCGAGATCAAGGGACTGTCGGCCGGCATGCAGAAGTCGCCGAAGATGATTCAGATCGGCCGCCCGCACAATCCCATCGAGACCGTCACACAGCATGTCTATCCCGTCGAGAAATCGCAGAAGATCGATCTTCTGTTGCACATGCTCAAGAACAGCCCGATGTACAGCGTCCTGGTCTTCTCGCGAACCAAGCACGGGGCCGACAAGATCACGCGCCGGCTCGAACGGTCGGGCATCGTCTCCGTGGCGATCCACTCCGGACGCAGCCAGGGTCAGCGGCAACGGGCCCTCGACGGTTTCAAGAGCGGTAAGTACCAGGTCATGGTCGCGACGGACATTGCCGCACGCGGCATCGACGTCTCGGGCATCTCGCACGTGATCAATTTCGACGTCCCGGCGTTCGCAGAAGACTACATCCATCGGATCGGTCGCACCGGACGCGCCACCGCCACCGGCGACGCCATCACGTTCGTCTCGCAGGACGAGAAGAAGTACCTCGGGCAAATCGAGAAGTTCATCGGACGACGCTTCAGCCCACAGACGTGTCCGGGGTTCGCCTGTGTCGCGATGGAGCCCGCGCCGGCGGAGCCGAAGAAGAATCCCCCGCCGCGCCGTCACGGCCGGACCTTCGTCGCCGCCCGACCATCGTCGGTCCGTGCCAAGAGCGGGCCGGCCTGGCGCCGTCGCAGGAAAGCGAGGCCCCACTCTGCATAGACCACTGGCCACTCAAACGGAACGAAGCGCAGACGCCGCGATCTGGTGCTCGCGTCCTGCGCTGGTTTCCTGTCGGGTTTTCCTCTCGCTTTTGCAGCGATTCTGTAGTTCAATGCTGGCCATGACAAGACCACGACACAGGGAAACAACCTCGACAGACTCATCGCCGTCCACAGAATCGACTGAAGAGGCGTCGCAATCCAGCGAACCGTGCATCAACGAGGCCGTGACACCGCCCCCGCCGGACACCGAGCGGCGTGCCAAACGATCCCGAAGACGCCGCGGCGGCAGGAAGAAAGCGTCCTGGAGCCTCGAACAGTTCCAGGTGCCCGAGAAGCCGGGGGAGGTGCGGTTCCACGACCTGGGGCTTCCCGACCCGATCATGCACGCGATCGCCGACCTGGGATTCAAGTATTGCACGCCGATCCAGGCGAAGGTCCTGATCCACGCACACGCCGGACAGAACATCTCCGGCCGAGCCCAGACGGGAACCGGAAAGACCGCCGCGTTCCTCATCACGATCTTCAGCAAGTTCCTCCAGGACCCCCTCCAGGCAGAAAGGCCGGCCGGATCGCCGCGCGCCCTCGTGCTGGCGCCCACGCGCGAGCTGGCCATCCAGATCGCAAAGGACGCTGAAGACCTCGGCAAGTACTGCCACTTCAACTGCCTGGCGATCTATGGAGGTCTGGAGGTCAAGCGGCAGCAGCGGCGTCTGGACAGGGCGCCCGTCGATCTGATCGTGGCGACCCCCGGACGCCTGCTCGACTTCGTCAAGCGAGGCAGCATCAAGCTCAAGGACGTCGAGATCCTGGTCATCGACGAAGCGGACCGGATGCTCGATATGGGCTTCATCCCGGAGGTCAAGCGCATCATCCGCGAGACCCCGCCGAAGAACCACCGCCGCACCATGCTCTTCAGCGCCACGCTGACGGAGGATGTCCTGCGGCTGGCGTCTCAGTGGATGCCCGATCCGGTCATTTGCGAGGTCGAGCCCGAGCACGTGGCGGTCGAGACGGTCAACCAGATCGTCTACATCGTCACGTCGCGAGACAAGTTCAAGCTGCTCTACAACATTCTCAAGAAGCGGGCCGACGATCGGACGCTGATCTTCTGCAACCGGCGGGACCACACTCAGGCTCTGGTCAACAAGCTGAAGAAACACGGCATCGCGTGCGAACTGCTCTCCGGGGCGGTGCCCCAGAACAAGCGGCTGCGCATCCTCGAAGACTTCCGCACCGGCACGGTGCAGGTGGTCGTGGCCACCGACGTCGCCGGGCGGGGTCTGCACGTCAAGGACATCGGCCTGGTGGTCAACTACGAGTTCCCCTACGAGCCCGAGGATTACGTCCACCGCATTGGACGCAC
This sequence comes from Sedimentisphaerales bacterium, assembly GCA_040772485.1. GTDB lineage: Bacteria > Planctomycetota > Phycisphaerae > Sedimentisphaerales > Anaerobacaceae > Anaerobaca. The sequence continues at coordinate 896,510 of JAXGYC010000007.1, forward strand.
CGGGCGCGCCGGCGTGGCCGGGACCTCGATCTCGTTCGCCTGCGAAGACGAATCGTTCATCATCCCCGCCATCGAGAAATATATCGGGAATCCGCTCCACTGCGTCATGCCGGAAGAAGAGTTGCTCGCCAGAGTCTCACCCCCAACATAGCGTTGCGGCACGCCCGATAACCCAAAATGCCCCCGGATCGCCTGCTGCACTGGTCCGATCCGTCCGATCTGGCCGATAAATGGATGGAACCGCCCGGCCGTCGCGGCCGACGCGGGCGAATCGGATTTGACGAAACGAAACAGTCCGGGGTGCGTCAGTTATGCCAAGACCAGCGGAACCGACTTACGTGACCCAGCGGCTCCGGCATCGCACGAAACCTTGTCCCTATTGTGCCGAGGAAATCCGTTACGAGGCGATCAAGTGTCGCTTCTGCGGCGAGTTTCTGCACGGTGACCGGGCCCAGACCCGAACGAGGTTCGGCCCATCCAATCCTGATCCTGATCCGGAAGAGGCGGATCCGGATCTGCTGGATGAACAGGAGCAAGACGACGACGTTCTCTGGTACGGCCGGCCGAGCGTGTTCGCCCTGACGGGCGCCGCGATCAAGACAGGCATCCTCGTCACCGTCGGCTGGGCGGTCCTGAAGTACCGCGTGACCCAGGTGGCCGTCTTCGTGGACGCCTACCTGCCGAAGGTGAGCATTCCGGCCCAGCGACTGACCCAGGTCGAGGCCTGGATTGACCTCGGCGCGCTGGCGTTCATCGCAGCGGCCCTGTCCGTGTTGCTCTGGAAGATCCTCTCCCTGAAGAGCATCTACTACGAAGTCACGCCGGATCGGATCGAGTGGTCGCGAGGGATCTTCGACCGTCGCGTCGACAACCTCGACATGTTTCGCGTGATCGACCTGAAATTGCGCCGCTCGCTCTGGGACTGCCTGCTCGGCATCGGCACGGTTCAACTGACCGCCAAGGACGAATCCGACCCCCACTTCGACTTCATCAAGGTGCACGGCTGTCGCGACCTGTACGACGTCATCAAGGAAGCCGGACTCGAAGCAGACCGCACCCGCAACGTCATTCACGTCGAGTAGGCTCGTCCGTTGCCCCAAACGCGCCCGACGACCGGCCTCAGTGCAGGCGGGCGTGCTCGCGTTCGAAGAGTCTCACGAAGGCTCCTTTGTTCGACGTGAGCCAGGTTTCGAACGTCTGCATCTTCGGGTTCAAGGCCCGGCACATCTCCAAATCCGCCCGTCGGTTAGGAATGTACAAACGGTTGAACTCGAACATGTTGGCCAGATCTTCGGCGCCGGGGAACCCCAGAGCGGCGAATTCCTCGCGAGGCACGTGGCGATAGGTCACCCTGGTTCCCAGGATGCGCGTCATCGTCTCGGCATACTGGTCGCCCGTCAGGTCGTCGCCGACGATACCGACCACCTTGCCGAGATAGTCCTGTGGCCTCTCGAAGAGGATCGAGACGATACTGCCCACGTCCTCGACCGCGACCCCCGCCAGGGGAGTGTCTGCCTGGGGGAATCCGAACGCGAAGGAGCCGTCCTCCTGCGCCTGCGGCGGGAAGAACGTCAGGAAGTTCTCGAAGTAGAACGCGACGTGGACGAATGTGGCCTTCAGGCCGAGACGACGCGTGTATTCTTCGAGCTGCGCCTTCATGTCGAGATGGGGCGCTTCGAGTTTTCCTCCGCTGATCTTCTTGCAGTGGGGCAGCGTGCTGAACACGAAATGCTCGACGCCGGACCGCTGGACCGCATCGACGAGGTTCCGGCCCTGTCCGTATTCCTTCTCGAAATGCTCCCAGAAGCTGGTCACGCCGTAGCAGCCGTAGCAGCCCCTCAGCGCCGCCCGGATGCTCCCGGCGTCTTCGAGGTCGCCCTGGACGATCTCGGCGCCTGCCTGGCGCAATGCTTTTGCCTTCTCGGAATCTGGATGCCGGCTCAGACAGCGGACTTGGAACGTGTTGCCGGCCAACAAGTGACGTGCAACACTGCCGCCCTGGGCGCCGGTGGCGCCGACAACGAGAATGGTCTTCTTGGCTTCCATTGCCTTGTCCTCCAGCAAAACCTGGATGGTCGTTCTTCATAAGGGATGCCGCCACTGCTGCGTATCTGCATCTCCATACGACCACCGATGCGGGAGCGGTTCGCGAATTCGCGTCTGCATCGCGGAGACTGCGCCAAGCGAGTCTGCGTTGTCGTGCGGATTGCAGCGCGGTATCATGGTACACAGCGTCGGGGATTCCGAAATGCGATGTTGACCGAGCAGCCGGAGAAGTGCTGATGACGACGAAGACAGCGATAGTCCTTGCAGTGGCGGCCCTGATTGCCTCCCAGACGACCGGAAGCATCGGCGTGGAACGCCAGATTGTGCCCGCCCAGTCGCAGCGAAAGACGGTGGAGCCGGCGGTCATGCAGCGCGTCTACGAGGAGGCCAGGACACCGTTCAAATACGGCGTGATCCTCAAAGGCGAACACGACAGGAAACTCGACTGCCCCAGCGTCTTTCGGTGCGATGCGAAATGGTACATGATCTACATCCTCTTCGACGGCGATGGATACGAGACCGCCATCGCCGACAGCAACGACCTGCTGAACTGGCGACCGCTGGGCCGGATTCTGCCGTTCCGCAACGAGGGGTGGGACGCCGTGCAGGCGGCCGGCTACGTCGCCCTCCAGGACACCACGTGGGCAGGCTCGTACGAACTGGAACGCTACGACGGTAAATACTGGATGTCGTACATCGGCGGCGCGCTGAAGGGCTACGAGACCGACCCGCTGGCGATCGGCATCGCGTGGACGCAGGAGCCGACGCGACCGGCTCCGTGGCATCGCCTCGACGAACCGGTCCTGTCACGCGACCAGCCGGACGTGCGTCCCTGGGAGAGCCTGACGCAGTACAAGAGCAACATCATTCACGACAAGGAGCGGACGCTCGGCTATCCGTTCGTGATGTTCTACAACGGCAAGGCCCAGGGCAGCCCGGAGCGGATCGGCATGGCGGTCTCCCACGACATGCGACAGTGGCTGCGATACGGGACCGAACCGGTGATCGACAACCACACCGGCATCTCCGGCGATCCGCAGGTCGTGCGGATGGGCGACGTCTGGGTGATGTTCTACTTCGGAGCGTTCTGGCGACCCAAGGCCTTCGACACGTTCGCCTGCTCCCACGACCTGGTGCACTGGACCAGGTGGGACGGCCCCGACCTGGTGGCGCCCTCCGAACCGTACGACGAAACCTATGCCCACAAACCCTGGCTGGTCAAACACGAGGGAATCGTCTACCACTTCTACTGCGCCGTCGGTGACCAGGGGCGCGTCATCGCGCTGGCCACATCGCGCGATCTTCGTTCCAAGCCGGAACCACGTTAGGCCCCTACGGCCAGAGCTGGCTGTCGAGCCATGCGTCGGCCAGGATCGCGAAGTCGCCAAAGTCCACCGTCCAACTGCCGTCCAGATCGGCGGTCAAACCCAGGTCCCAGGGGAGCCGGCCCGTGCCGTCACTGGCCAGATAGGCAACCTCCGCTTCGCTCAACGCGTAGTCGTAGATCTGGAAGTCGTCGATCAGGCCATCGTAGTGTCCATACCAGCCCGACCCGACCTGAAACGATTTGATGTCTCGGATCGGAGAATCGGTGCCCGAGCGGCTGTCGTAGAGCACGCCGTTGAGATAGACCCGCATCAGGCCCTTCTGTCCCGGCGATCCGACCCGAACGTCCTTGGTGAACGCCCAGTGGTTCCAGCGTCCGGTCCATTCGTTACTGGAACGGTGATGACCCGCGACGCGATTGGCAAACGACCAGGGCGAGCCGCAATCCCAGCGATACTGCCCCGCATCCCTCCAGCAGCCCAGGTGCACGGCAATCGATGGATTGGACCGGCCGTAGCTGTAGTCCGAGCAGCACAGCGTGTCGTTGCGATGGGCCGAATCGTCGCCGCGCTGCCAGAATGCAATCGTGATCGCGTCGCCAATGCCGCCGAACACAGTCGGGGCGTTGGAAACCACCACGGCGTCACCCCGATTGACCATGTGGATGGCGCGTCCGTGCACGCCGGTCTCGAACGTCGGACGCCCCTGGATCTGCCCGTGGGCGAATCCCGCGCTGTCGTAGGCGTTGCCGTCGAACGCATACCACAGCACCGGCGCGCCCGGGGCGACCACATCCACCACCCGGCCGCGACTGCCGAGCCACTGCATCGCCATCTGCCTCAGGTCGCGGTGATCGACCCGGCAATCGGCCGTCAGGTCGGCCGACGAACGATGCTCCTCAAGGCATAGCGATGAGTAGAGACTGACGTCGTCGACGTAGATGGTTCCACTGCCGTACTCGCCCGGCTGGGCCGAGGGAAAAACAAATCCCAACGCCAGACTGGAAACCGCGCTCAGGTCCACCCCGTTGAAATCCGCCAGCGGAACTCGCCAGACGCCCCACTCCGGCCTCGTGAAGATTCCCTTGTCGCCGTCGTAGGTCACGCGGCACTCGGCAGTCCCGTCGCTCAGCGCCGCGTACATCCGGCCCTGGGTGTCGTTGCCCGGCATGCCGTACAGCCACAACACGAGGGTCCGGACCCCTGCCTGCGTCCAGTCCTGCGCCGGCTGGAAGTCGCGATACGTCTCGGAGAGGTAGACGCTGTCGTAGTAGTAGATGAACCGCATGCACTGAGGGCAACTGCGTCGGGCCTGAAACGACTCTTCTCCGACGCGCGCCTTGCCGCGTGTGTGCCAGGTCTCGTAGAGATAGCCGCCGGAGATACCGTAGGTGTCGAAGTCGTCGATCACGATATGATCGACCGTGGTGAAGGACCAGACCTCGCCGGGGCCGGCTCCGTTGGCGTCCACCCGCCAGTAGTACTTCGTGTTCAGCGTCAATCCGTTGGGCTCGAAGCAGTTGGCGTCGGGCGGCAGAAGCGAGAGCCGGACCGATGCATCGGCCGATTCGACCAGAGACCGCCGGTCGCTGAGGTACAGGCTCTGGTCGACCGCAGCGCATGCAGGCGTCCAGACCAGCGTCACGTCGGGCGCAACTCCCGTCGCGCCGTCGACAGGGGCTGGATGGTCGGCCTCGGGACCGCACGCCCGCAGGACACGGGCTTGCACCGACGCCACATCGAACCCCGGCGCGCCTCCCCCGTTGTCCAGCGCCACCAGACGTACGCCGCGAGGGGCAAACGGCGTGAACACCTCGGGCAGGTCCAGATCGATATAGCTGACCGCCTGGGTCGCCAGGTCCGCCTTGGCCAGGGCGATAGGGTATTCCTGGTCGGCCCCATCGGTGAGAAACACGATCGTCTCTTCGCCGGCCTTGCCCCACTCGCGGATCAGTACATCGTTGCCGTCGGCACCCACGATCGGGCCACGGTACAGCAGTTCCACCCAGTGATCGGTCGGCATCGTAACCGCCGACAGCTCCGACGGCGGAGGCCCGACCAGCCATTTGTCCGGCAGAACGGGAACGGGATACTCCCCGGTCGCGCTCATGCCGATCCAGCAACTGTCATCCGCATCGTAGGCGTCGCGCAGAGCGCTGGGGTACTCCAGGTCCCCCCCGTCCGCCCGAAGCGCAGACGTACAGCACAGCAACACCGTCCAGGCAGCGAACCACCCTGCCGTTGGCATGACTCGACCTCCAACTCCGCCTTCCGATGTGCCCGGCCGGACCGCCGGACAGCTTGGCGACTTGCCGCCCCGGTATTATAGCATTTCCGTCCCTCCGATGCAAAACCCATGCCACCCCTTCGGCCCGCAAGACTGCGTCCAAATGAGCGGAAAAGCCTTGCCTTGCGCGGGTTTGTGGCTAAGCTCATGCGATGCGTGGCGTGCAGGTTCCGACAGACGTCGGGATCGACGGCCGTGCGTCCAGGGATTGGTGACTATGGGAGGAAATCGAGCATGAGCCAGTATTCCGCAAGTCCGACGGGAGAGAAATTCGAACTGCCGAGCCCCGAGCAGTACGCGGGCGAATTCGAGCGCGTCCGGGCTCTGGCCGAGGCCGCCCGGGCCGAGGGCAAGGAAGTGGTCGTGGTGATGGGCGTCGGCTTCGTCGGCGCGGTGATGGCGGCCATCATCGCCGACACGGTGGACAAGCAGACAGGCCGGCCCAACAAGTTCGTCATCGGCTGCCAGCGTCCCAGCCCGCGCAGCTACTGGAAGATCCCCCTGCTCAATCGCGGCCAGTCGCCCGTCAAGGCCGAGGACCCCGAGGTCGATCCGATGATCGCGCGATGCGTCCTCGAAAAGAAGACCCTGATCGCCACCTACAACAGCGACTGCCTGAAGCTGGCCGACTGCGTCGTCGTCGACGTCCAGTGCGACTACACCAAGCACGAGCTGGGCAACATGCGCAGCGGCGAGGCCGAGATGAGCGCCCTGGAGGCGACCATGCGAACGATCGGCGAGCGGATCGCGCCGCCGTGCCTGGTGCTCATCGAGACCACCGTCGCGCCGGGCACCACGGAGTTCGTCGCCTGGCCGATCATGAAGAAGGCGTTCGCCACGCGGGGCATTCACTCCGAGCCTCTGCTGGCGCACAGCTTCGAGCGCGTCATGCCGGGACGGCACTACGTCTCGTCGATCCGCGACTTCTGGCGCGTCTGCTCCGGCTGCAACGCCGAGGCCCGCCGCCGCGTCGAGAAGTTCCTCCGCGAGGTCCTCAACACCGAGCAGTTCCCGCTGACCGTGATGGACCGGCCCATCGAATCGGAGACCACCAAGATCGTCGAGAACTCCTACCGCGCCACGACCCTGGCGTTCCTGAACGAGTGGAGCCTGTTCGCCGAGCGCAACGGCGTGGACCTCATCAAGGTCATCAACGCCATCCGGATGCGCCCCACGCACAACAACATGATCTTCCCCGGCCCCGGCATCGGCGGCTACTGCCTGCCCAAGGACGGCGGCCTGGGCTACTGGGCCTACAAGCACATCCTCGGCTTCGAGGACGGCGACGAAGTTTTCAAACTCACCCCCACTGCGATCGACATCAACGACACACGCGGCCTGCACGTGGCGCAACTGACCCGCGACGCGCTGCGGAACATGGGTCGCTACATCGCCGGCGCCGAGGTCCTGATCTGCGGCGCCAGCTACCGCCAGGACGTCGGCGACACGCGCTACAGCGGCAGCGAGATGGTGGCGCGCAAGCTGACCGAGATGGGCGCCGACATTCGCGTGCACGATCCCTACGTTGACCACTGGTACGAGCTGGAGTCGCAGGACACCTACCCGGCTCCCGGCCACTCGTGGTCGCGCTTCTTCCGCAACCAGGAGCACCTGACCGGCACCGTGGTCCAGAAGGACATGGCCAAGGCGATCGCGGGCGCTGAGGCGCTGATCCTGGCGGTCCCGCACGAGGCGTACCTGAAGCTCGATCCCGATCAGGTGGTCGGCTGGGCGGGCGAACCGCTGGCGGTAGTGGACTGCTTCGGCATTCTCGACGACGGCAAGATCAGGCGGTACTTCGAGCTCGGCTGCGAGGTCAAGGCCCTCGGCCGGGGCCACATCCAGCGGATCAAGAAGGAGGTCAAAGGCGCATGAGGATATACCAGATCAAGATCACGCTCGATGACATTCGCCCGCCCATCTGGCGGCGCGTGCAGGTCCCCGGCGAGATCACCCTGGCCGAGCTGCACGACGTCATCCAAGTGGCCATGGGCTGGGAGAACGGCCATCTGCACGAGTTTCGCATCGGCAACAACCGCTACGCGCCTTCGGTCAACGAGGAATTCGATATGGCGATGACCGCCGGCGACACCGATGTGAGACTCTGCGACGTCGTCCAGCGGGAAAAGGCCAAGCTCCGCTACACGTACGATTTCGGCGACGACTGGCGCCACAGCCTGACGGTGGAGAAGATCATCGAGCCCGAGGCCGGCGCGCGGTATCCCTTGTGCCTGGCGGGCAAGCGCGCCTGTCCCCCCGAGGATTGCGGCGGGCCCTGGGGCTACGACAGCCTCCTCGAAGCCAGGGAACATCCCGACGACCCGCGCCACGGAGAACTGCTCGAATGGGCCGGCCATTACGACCCCGAGGCCTTCGACCTCAAAGCCGTCAACGCCCGCCTCCGCCATCTCCACTGATCCCCCCGCCGTAGGGGCGACGCATGCGTCGCCCTCGCCCCCCGCCATGCGCCCCGACCGTGATGGCGTGCCACGTGCCAACACACACCCCTGTTGTTGGCACTTGGCACTGGCACTGCGGCCTCTGACAGCGCATCGCGGTCAGCCGATACGCTGGCGGCTCGCCCGCAGGTGGGATAGCTCGCTGTCCAGGCACAGCGATGGGCCGGACGATTCCTGCTCGGCTCTTTCGAACAGCAGTTCCGCCGAGGCAAAGAGCCCGTCGTTCTCCGCCTTCAGCCTTCGGGCGGCGCGCCGGCAGTACTCCCGATCGATCTCCACACCAATGCTGTGCCGTCCGCTTCGCAGGGCCGCCAGCATCGTCGTGCCCGAGCCACAGAACGGATCGAGAACCGTATCGTCGGTGAAAGAGAACATGCGAATCAGACGCGTGGCCAGTTCCAAAGGGAACGGGGCAGGATGATTCCGTGTGGATGCCCCGGGGATATTCCATATCTGCTGGAACCACTCACTGAACTGGGCCTTCTCGATTCGGCTTTCCCGCCGTTGCGCATCCGTAGGTTGCCGATACCCGCCGGGTTTCCTCTGCATCAGGATGAACTCGATGTCGTTCTTGATGATCGCGTTGGGCTCATATGGCTTGCCGAGAAACTTCGAACCGTTCGCCACCTCGTACGAAGCATTCGCGATCTTGTGCCAGAGGATGGGATTGAGGTTGTCGAAGCCGATCTTGCGGCACCGCACGCAGATGTCCGCGTGCAACGGGAACACCAGATGCCGGCCGAATTCACGGCGCGACACACAGACATCGCCAACCACGCAGACAAGCCGTCCGCCCGGCGCCAGGACGCGGAACACGTGCCGCCAGACCCTCTCCAACTCGTCCAGGAACGTCTCGTAGTCGTCGATATGGCCGAGCTGCTCGTCATGCTCGTTGTACCGCTTCAGGTTCCAGTACGGAGGAGACGTCACGACCAGATGGACACTCTCGTCCGGCACGAAGGACAGCTCGCGCGCATCGCCATGAATGAGCCTGTGTGTGGTCGGGTGGTTGTCTTTCATAGCGAGGCCACCAAATGCCCGATCAGAGACCGGGCGAATCGCTCCATGGACAAGTCCTCCGCCGGCGTTACATACTGCCCGCTCTCACCGGTCGAGGCCTGGGACGTGATGAACGCGGCGGCCGTATAGTGCCGTTCCAGAATGAGCTTGCGACAAAAAAACTCGTAACGTCTCGTGTACGAGGCGCCGACAAATTCGGGGAACACCTTGAAATGGGGCTCATGCACGCGCACGGGGCGCGTCGCGGCGGGACAGTCTTCGAGCATGAAGAAGTAACCCAGGAACGGCTGCGGGCTGGCCAGGTACGCCTTCTCCCGATACGCCGTCCACAAGTCCAACGCGCTGCCCATGGCCTCCTCGGTGCGGTTGTTGAAATTGTTCCCGAAGGACGGTCCGACTTGCGACTTGGCCTCAATCGCAGCCACAAGAGTCCCCTCTCTGACGACCACCAGATCCCACTCTTTCGTCGGCCGAAAGAACCCCGGCAGTTCCATTCCTCGCTCGCAGAACAGACACTCGCGAGGAACACCGGCATCGCAGATCAGGTCCGTGAACAGGCGGATGAAACCGTCCATCTGCGCACCGCCCGTTACCGCGCCGCGCGAGCCCTGGTCCCGCTTGCCGGTGGTCTGCTGCCTTTTCCGCTGCACAGAACGGGTCTGCCAATAGTGGGCGACCGCCTCGCGCGCACGTGTGCCGAGATTCGCGTAAGTCTTGTTGCTCTGCATCGTGGCATTATACCATGCCCCTTTGCGCAACGCCAGCGGCGGGAAACAGTGCTGTCACCTGGATGAGTGCCAAGTGCCAAGTGCCAACACACACCCCTGTTGTTGGCACTTGGCACTGGCGCTGAGGGTTTAGGAATTTTAGGGGGTTTCGGCGCGCAGCTTCCAGAGCCAGGTGCTGTCTCGGCGTCGAATGGCCTCGATGGACAAGATGTTGCGGGCGCGCTGGATGGTTCGCCAGGAGAATCCGGCGGCTTCGGCTTCTTCGCGGATCTCGGCGGTGGGAACGGGTCCATCGGCGAGCAGGTCGGCCAGCCAGGATTGGGCTTCGTCGCGGGCCGGACGGTCGCGAGCGGACTCGGCGCCGGCGGTTTCGGCGGCGAGGGCATCGGTGGCGGTCATGTCTACCGCTTCGGTCTGCCAGCAGACGGCGGGCGGGTCGCCGGCGATGGTGAAGGCCAGGCCCTGGCCCTCGGCGGCCAGGTTGTTCTTGCCCGGCAGCAGCAGGCGCCGGTCGCGGTCCTTGGGGTCGCGGATCAGATGCCAGACCGAGCGGGCCACTCCGGTGAAGGCCCGGCTGCCCAGGGCCAGGTCGTCGGCGTGGGCGACGGCGGCGTTCTTGCGTCGGTGGGCCACGAGCAGCACCGCCGGACCGTACTGCTCCGCCAGCCGGGCCACAGGGTCCAGCAGCAGCCGCACGTCGCTGTCGCGGTAGGAGTCGGTCCCGCTGCCCAGGTACGAGCCGATCGGGTCGACCACGACCAGCCGGCAGTCCGGGTGCATCTGGAGACACCGCTCCAGCGGCTCGATGTCGTTCAGAGTGAACGCCGCGTCGTAGGTGCGTCCCTCGGCCGTGGTCCGCCGGACCATCGACAGCAGGTGCGTGCGTCGCACATCCGCCCCGTGGGCATCCAGACGCGGCCGCAGCGTGTCGGCCGGGTCGTCCTCGGCGCAGATGAAGATCACCGAGCCGCTGACGCCCTCGCTGCCGTCGGGCCAGGGCCGGCCCGTCGAGACCCGCGCCGCCAGGTCGGTCGTCAGGAAGCTCTTGCCCTCGCCCGGACGGCCCACCAGCAGCGTCAGGCGGCCTATCGCGATCCGCCCCGGCCACAGCCACCGCACCGACGTCGGAACCACGTCGGCGAAGCACTGGAGGATCGGCACGCTCGTGGCGACGTTCGTACTGACCCCGGGACGCGTTGCCTCGTTTGTAGTGACGCCGTAAGGCGTTATCCCGTCTGTGGTTGGGTATGCCCCTTTCGGCAAGGGCGAGGCATGCCTCGCCCCTACGGGCGCACCGCAAACCGCCGCCGCCTCGACCAGGGCCGCCAGCGTATTCTGTCGTTCCTCGACGCTCGGGCCGGCGTTGACCCAGTCGAACAGATCGCCGTTGGGCTCCAGGCCGGGCAGCTCGACGATCCGCACGCGGGCCGGCGGATAGAGGCTTTGCAGGATCTCCGCGACGGTCTGCACGTAGCGACGGCCCGCCTCGTCGTTGTCCGGCAGCAGCACGACGTCGCGTCCGGCCAGAGGACGCCAGTCGGCCTTGGCGGCGCTGCCGCTGCCGTGCGGGCTGGTTGTGCCCAGCAGCCCCAGCAGACCGGCGGCATCGGCCACCTTCTCGCCCTCGCCGACGTAGACCGTCTCGTCCGACCGGGCCAGCAGAGCCGGCAGGTTGTACAGCGGACGCGGCACAGCCATCCCGCCGATCCGCCAGCGCCCATCCGGCCCGCGATGGGCCGGCCGAATTTCTTTGCCCTGCGGGCCGTCCCATCGCAGGATCAGGCCGGCCGGATCGCCGACGGCGTCGAAGTACGCCCACTGCCGAGCCCGAGGGCCATACTGCCGCTCCAACGCCGCCACCGCCTCGTGGGCCGTCTCGAACGACTCGGCCCGCCGCCTGCCGTCCGCCCGGCCCGAAGCCCTGGCAGACCCCTGGCGCAAGCGGCTCTCGATGCGACACAGCTCGCGCCTGGCATTGGCCTGTTTCGGGTCAAGTCTGATGGTCATATTCATATCCTTTCTCCCAACCAGGTCCGGCGGGCCCCGACGGCCCACACGGCCGCCTCAGGGCAGCATTGTCTATCAACCATATTTCCGAAAGATTGTACTCGACCACCCATATCCGTCCAGGCTTTTTGTTGGATATTTTGTGATCGTTTTGGTGCAGGTGCGCTAAACCAAACACACATCGGAGGTTATGAGACCTGATGGAAAACAAATAATTGTAGATTTCCGATTGCCGATTCGCCTCCGCACGCCAAATCCTCAATCATCACTCCGGAATCCGCAATCCCCGATCCGCCCTCGCCCCTACGGGCGGCGGTACTTGCGGTCCATCAGGATGATGACTTTCTCGTGCATCGCGGGCGGCAGGGCCTTCTTGAGCATCTTGCGGACCTCGCCCATGGGCGTGCGGGCCGTCAGGTGGGAGATGATGACGTGCTCGTTGTCCAGGTGGCCGAGCAGGCCGGCGAGCTCGTCGACGTGCATGTGCCGTCCGGCGCTGGCCCGGCCGATGTGCTCGTCCTCGTAGAACGTACACTCGGCGATCAGGATCCGGCTGCGGACGACGTAATCGAGCTGGGCGAAATCGACGTACTGCGTGTCGCCCAGGTAGGTGACGATGGGGATCTCCACGGGATTGTCGATGGCGATCCCCTGCTTTTTGAGCTCGACGATCTGGGGACCGGTCAGGCCGGCGTACTCGGCCTTGAGCTTCTTGCGCTTTTCCAGGACGGTGAAGCCCACCGAGCCGGCGGTGTGCCGGGTGGGAAAGGCCCGGGCGAAGAGGTTGGGCTTGATCGCATATTCATCGCCCGGCCGCACGCCGACAAGATTGGCGGGAATGCGGTTGCCGTCGAGCCGGCCCCAGGAGTCGAGGATCTCCTCCATCGTCCGGACCAGGTTGGCCGGCGCCAGGATCGTGCCGGGCGCCATCCCGCAGAATTTGCGCTGCGAGAGGTAATAGGCGAACCCCGCCGAATGGTCCATGTGCCCGTGCGTCAGCAGGACGTGGCCGATGGGGATGATCTGGTCGGGGGCCTTGCCCACGTCGAAGCAGACGTCGAGCTGGGGCAGCGCGATCACCGTCTCCTCGCCGGCCACCGAGTAGCCGAGGACCGTGAGATCGCCGAGTTGTATCTCTGACAAGTTGTGACTGGACATTCGAATTTACGATCTATGATTTACGATTTATGATTGAGCCACGCCCGAGGCGTACGAGGCCAGATAGTAAATTGTAAATCGTAAATCGTAAATCCCAAAGTGCCTGACAAACGAGAACATCGAGGACCGCATCCGGCCGATGCGACGCTGTTCGCGGCCGACAAGCTGCCGGCGCTGCGCGAGGCGCTGGCGGATTTCTCGCTGCTGTTGAGCAAGGGCTACGCCGACAAGAGCGCGCTGAAGCTGGTGGGCGACCGCTTCGGCCTGACGCAGCGGCAGCGGCTGGCGGTGATGCGATCGGCCTGCTCCGATGCGCAGAGGCAGTCGCGGCTGTCGCGTCGGGTCGAGATCGGCGCGCTGCCCGGCCGGACGCTGGCCATCGATGGGTACAACCTGCTGATCACGATCGAGGCGGCCCTGAGCGGCGGTCTGATCTTTCGCGGCCGGGATGGGTGCTTCCGCGACCTGGCCAGCATTCACGGAACCTACCGCAAGGTCGAAGAAACGATCCCGGCCCTGACGCTGATCGGCGCGTTCCTGGCCGAGATCGGCGTCGCCGGCGCATGGTGGCTGCTCGACAGCCCCGTCTCCAACAGCGGCCGTCTCAAGACGCTGATCGACAACCTCGCTCGGGACCACCACTGGCCCTGGCACGTGCGTCTGTCGCTGAATCCCGACGCCGAGCTGCGTGGCCAGTTCACAGTGGACAGTTCTCCGTTCCCAGCCCCCCGCCAACTTTCAACTGACAACTGGGAACCGCCAACTGCCAACTGCCAACTGAAAACTGTCAACCGCCAACTGCCTCCCGTCGTCGTCACCACCGACAGCGTCATCCTCGACGCCTGCGGCCAATGGACCAACCTCGCCGCCGAGATCATCACCCGCCGACGCCCCGACGCCCTCGTCATCGACTTGGCCTGTTCGTAGTGTGCTCGTAAGAGCATAAAGACCATAGCGTCTGGCGACGCCACTACGAACAGCGCCTGTCGCATGCCCGCAAGGGCGAGGCATGCCTCGCCCCTACCCGGCGATGGCGTGCCACGTGCCAACAACAGGGCTGTGTGTTGGCACGTGGCACGCCATCCCATCCGTGTTGATGCCTGAACGTAGCTGAGGTGAATGGCACTGCCGGCGTCTCCGCGCCGCCATGACTTCGGATTGCGGTTGGGCGGGTCAGTCTTGCGACAGGTACTGGCCGATGAGTGCGCCGGCGGCCTTCTCGGCGACTATGCGGGCTTCTTCTGTCTTCGGATGATTTCTGCCAGTGACCTCAAGGCCTGATTCACCGAATCATGGTCGGGGAAAACCTCCGCCACATCGGGGTCGATGACCACGACATTCGTTCCTTCGGCATAGCGTTGTGCGTATTTGCCCTGGACACCTTTGCTGAAATCATACTCTTCAAGCATGTCCGGATCTTCTGGCATTCTCTTCATATTGCGTTCTTTCTTTTTTGAGTGTGCCCGTGAGGGCATACAAACCATAGCGTCTCACGACGCCACTACAAACAGTGCCTGCCAGCCGAAAGACACACAGTCAGTCATCGCTGCAACGGAGGGCCGCAGCCTCGACTGGTGTGCCAGAGAGCCAGAATCTCGATTGCCTTACGCGACATGTCCAATCGATAGTAGAGGTAATAGCGAATACGACTCAGATGGATACGACGAACGCCCGCGAGCCTTGCATTGGCTGCTTTGGCGCCGATGCCGGCCTGGATGGAGATGAGGTCGAAGGCTCGCGCGATTTCTTCACGGAAGGCATCCGGGGCCTTGGGCCGATTCGCCGTCCACCACGTGGATGCCGTGGCAATCTGATCCGCAGCACTCCGGACGACCCGAATGGGGAGCTTCCGGCTCAAGCCGACTCCCGTAGCTTGCGGAGGAGTTGGTCGGCCGTGATCGTCTCGCCTCGGTCGGCTTCGCCCATGGCGGCCAGCAATGCCGCCTCCGCCTCCGAATCCAGGACGAACGTCTCATCCTGCTCGGGCGCCAGCACGGTGACGGTGCAGCCTTCCTCTAACGGCTCACCTTCGACGACGATCCTGCCTTCAATTACTTTCCCGCTGACGATCTTCATGCCCGTATGGTAGCAATTGCGGCCGTCGCGGTCAAGCGATTGGGCGACGCGATTACTGACTTCCCGGCGGGGGCGAAACGAGGCCCGTTCGTAGTGTGCTCGTAAGAGCATAAAGACCATAGCGTCTGGCGACGCCACTACGAACAGCGCCTGTCGCATGTCCGTAGGGGCGAATCATGATTCGCCCTTGCCGGCGATGGCGTGCCACGTGCCAACAACAGGGCTGTGTGTTGGCACGTGGCACGCCATCCCATCCGTGTTGATGCCTGAACGTAGCTGAGGTGAATCCCGCGGCCGGCGTCTCCGCGCCGCCATGACTTCGGATTGCGGTTGGGCGGGTCAGTCTTGCGACAGATACTCGTGGATGAGGGTTGCGGCGGCGGTGTCGGCGGCTTTTTCGGCGACGGGGCCGCCGGCGTTGGTGCAGACGACGACCGCGAAGTCCTTCTTCGGTGCGATCCAGATGACGGCGTAGAACATCGTGTTGGAACCGGCGTGCGTCAGGACCGTGCCGTCGCCCCATGAGCGATGGGTCGCCACCCATCCGAAGGCATATTCGCTGTCGGAGGCGAACGGCGCGTGCAGTCTCTCGAACGTCTCGGGGTGCAGTAGGGGCGACGCATGCGTCGCCCTTTCGCCTCGCGCGCCCGCCAACTGCCAGGCCGCGTATCTGGCGAAGTCGCCAATGCTACAATGCACCGTCCCGCCCGGACCGATCGCGGCGGGATTGTCCGCGTGCAGGCCCGGCGCAACCGGCTGGAACGTGCCATCCTGGCCGGCCTTGTGCCCCCAGGGCTGGTCCACTGTGTCAACGCTGGCGGGCGCGCCGAACCCCGCTGAGGTCATGCCAAGGGGCACGAAGAGCCGCTCCCGCAGCAACTCTTCCCAAGGACGGTCGAGCGCCTCTTCGATGGCGTGACCGATAAGGGCATAGCCCCCATTCGAGTAGACGTACTTCGTGCCGGGTGGCGCCACGGGCTTGTGCTTCGTGAGCAGTTCACGCGCCAGGTACTCGCGCTGCGCACGCGGCGGCTGGTCGGCGCGCTGCCAGAGCCGACCCCACAAGCCGTCCGCATCCAGATCGCCGGGCGCGCCGCCATGATGCGCGAGAAGCTGCTCCAGCGTCACATCGCGCCACCCGGCCTGCATCTGCGGCGCCAGGTCAGGGAACATCTCGGCCAGCGTCATGTCCCATCGCAGCGTGCCGTCCTCGACCAGCATGGCGGCCAGCGCCGCAGTCATCGACTTGGTGCATGAGCCGATGTGCCATTTGTCGTCCAGCGTCACACGCTCGGATGAGCCCTCCTTGCGAACGCCGACGACGCCGATGGCGACCGTGTCGCGACCTTTCACCACCGCCGCCGCCAAGGCCGGCAGCCCGTTCGCCTCGCGGATCGGTTCCAGCACGGTGTCCAGCGAAGCCGGTGCCGGGGCTGCCCTGCTCGCAGCCAGCAGAAGGAGCGCGACACAGACTGGATATGCCCAGCGTCCCACCATGTCAGGTCAGTCCACAAGCTCACGAAGCGCGGCGAGGTCGATCTCTTCGAGCGAATCACAGATCCGGTCGGCGCCGGCCAGTTCTTTGGCGGGCACGGTGTTGGTCACGGCGACGCACCTGGCGCCGGCGGCCCTGGCGGCCTGCACGCCGCTGGGAGCATCCTCGAACACGATGCAGCGCTGTGCCTCCATGCCCAGGCGACGAATGGCGATCAGAAAGATCTGCGGGTCAGGCTTCTTCTTCGTGACCTCGCTGCCGCTGACATAGACCATCTTCTGATGCGGCACCTTCACCGCGTCGAGAATCGCCTCGGAAAGCTCGCGTGTCGCCGACGTCGCGATGGCCAGCCGGAAGCCGTTTTCGCCCAGAGCCGAACGGATCAGGTCCAGAACGCCCGGAAAGGCCGGCAGCCCCTCGGCGCGAACCGCTTCCGTCAGGTACTGCTCGCGCAGCTCGGCCCCAGCGTGGGCCTGTGCGTCGCTCAGTTCCAGGCCATGGACTCTGGCGCCGGCCTTGACAAACGCCTCGGCCCCCTTGCCGTACCCTGCGGCGAAATCCTCCGGCCGGACACCCTGAAGCCCGAACATCTCCGCCAGCACGCGGATCGTCACTCTCGCGTTCAGCGGTTCCGTGTCGGCGATGAGCCCATCGACATCGAAAATCAGACCGTACCCCTGCTTCATCCATCGACCCCTAGAGCCAGACTCGAAAGGGTGATATCATAGCATTCCAGGGCATTGTCGCCACCCTTTTGTCCCTCGGGCAGGGACTTGCATCAGCCCATCTGGAGTCGAAATGAGAATTGCCTTAGACTAAGGCCGATACCTGCGGTGTCTTAGTGGCGACCGTCGTTCGTTCCGGAACCGAAGAGGCCGATTGTCGATGTTCGAAGAGAAGCTCTGGCTGTGGAAGCTGCGGCATGGCGACGCCGAGGCGTTGCGGAGCATCTATGACCGGTACAAGCATGAGATGCTCGGGCTGGCGGTCTCACTGTCCGCAGACCGGACCGCAGGCGAAGATGCCGTACACGATGTCTTCATCTCGTTCGTGCGGCGAGTTCCGCAACTGCGTCTGAAAACGAGCCTGCGAAGCTATCTGCTCAGTTCGGTGGCCAACCGCGTGCGAAACGACCGACGGAGTGGACGGCGCCATCCGCCGCCGGCTGCGGAGACCGAACCAGCGGTCTCGGATTCACTGCGGCCGGACCGGATCGCCGTCCAGGTCGAGCAGGGCGCGCTGGTCGAGCGGGCCATGGCCGAGCTTCCGTACGATCAGCAGGAGGCCGTCACTCTACACCTCCAGGTGGGAATGACGTTTCGCGAAATCGCCGAGTCGCAGGGCGTATCCATCAACACGGTCCAGAGCCGCTATCGCTATGGGCTGGAAAGACTTCGTTCCCTGCTGGATGAGAAGGTGACACCATGAAAGACCGCAATGAATTCGAGAACAGCCTCCGCGACTTCTGTCGGACGCGCCACGCGGCTACACGGACCACGCCGCCGTTCGATGAGAAGGTTGTGGACGACGCCTTGGCCGCCCAGCGACAGACGCAACCGAAGCGATCCCGCCTCGCGGGTTCAGGAGTAAGGAGAATCATGATGCACAGCAAACTCACCGGACTGACGGCTGCGGCCGTTGTCACTATCGCCGCCATCGTCGGCATCGTGGTGTTCCACGAAGGGGCCACCCCGGCCTATGCGGTCGAGCAGACCGTCCGAGCCATCAGAGACATCAAGACCGTCTACATGAAAGGCGAATTCTACTTACAGGGCCAGTTCGAATGCTGGATGCGATTCGATGGTAACCCCGACCGGCCCACCCACGTCTGGCTGGGCCGCGAAGGCTACCCGATGGCGAAGATCTGCTCGCCCGACGGCGTCTTCGGGCTGAACAACCGCACCAAGCGCGTCCACTTCGCCACGCGCGACGAGCGAGGCATGAGCTGGATTCCCAAGTTCGGCAGCTTGTTCAAAGACAGCCTCCGACAGGCCGGGGCGGGTGACGCCATCCAAGTCAGCGACGGCAACGACGTGATCACGATCCGCATCGCGACGCCGCAGCGCGAGCAGGAATTTCTGGTCGATGCCCAGAGCAAGCTCCCGATCCGTTTCACGACCGTGCGCGACGACGAGCCCATGGAGATGATGCGAAGAACGCTGGCCGTCAAGAACCTGGCGGAGATCCGCTATAACGAGGAGCCGCCCGCGGGCATCTTCGCCAAACCCACCGACGCGATCGTGGTCGAGCAGGAGGTTGATTGCTGGGTCGATCCTGATTCCGGACTGGACGTGGGCCAGATGTCCCACGAGGAGGCCTGTCGGGAACTGGCCAGGCAGGCGTGCCAGGCGATGATCGACCTGGACGAGGCCAAGCTCGAGAGCCTGGCATTGTTCTTCCGCCTCTGGCCCTCGTATCTGTGGGAACAAGTCCGCCAGATGAAGGAAGCCGGCCAGTGGGTGCAGAGCTACGAGATCACGGGCGAGCCCTACCCCGAAGGCGACGTCTGGTTCCTGCCCACCGAGCTGAAGATGGCCAACGGCAAGACCGAGACCCAGACCATCATGATCAAGTTCTACGACTTCGACGGCCAGAAGCACTGCTTCTCCATCGGCTCGAAGGAAAAGGGTGTTGTCGACTGACGTCGAGTTCACCCCACTCGCATAGCGTGAGTATCAGACGCACGTATCCGGATGGGCGGCGGGTGGCAGCGTCAAGCCCGCAGGCTTGGGTATGGTGGAACCCGCAACTCACATCATCCGTGCCTCATTCAGCCGCCCGCTGCCATCAGGGCCCGTTGCGCTTCCTCGGGCAAGTCTATGGGGGCGAACATGGAGGCGGGGTAGAGATAGCCATCGGGCTCGGACTTGTCCTCGTCCACAACGCGAAGCATATTGTGAGTCTCGGCGTCCGAATCCGGCAGGATGCGATAGACCTTGCCCAGAATCAGGCTCGCCGGATTGCTTTCGTTGTCAATGCAGATGACGAATCGACTCACAGGATTACCCTCTTGACTTTGAAGTCCTTTCGGCCTACGGCATGCGCCTCGAACCAGTGTATCTCAGCCCGGCAGACCGTGCCTTCCGGTAGCCGCACGGTCGCAACACCTTTCATCTTCCGCCAATTGCCCCTGCCATAGGCACGATCCAGGTAGCGCCGGATATGTACGCCCCGGCCGATGGCGATTGTCTCCACGTCAGTAATATCGCCGAGAACTTCGACCTCCATCCCCGCTCCTCACGAATCGCTTGAAAACGCGCATTTCGATCCGCACGCAAACAGCATAGCACAACATGCGGTCCAGATCAAGAGTAACAGGGCAAGAACCAGCGGTCGCAGTGGGTGTCCGATGTGGCCCTCAACTCGCTTGCCCAGATAGGATTCATGGCGCGGGGCGGACGTCAAGAACAGGAACCCACTTCGTTTTGTCCCGAGATAGACTAAAATGGCGGGTGGGGGCGTTTCTATGGGTGACAGCCGGTTGTTTGGGTTTGAGAAGCTCGGGTGCAGATGATCGAGGATCGACTTTTAGTCTGGCGGTTCAATCGTGGGGATACGGCGGCGCTTTGCCGCATCTACGAGAAGTACCGCGACGGCCTGCTGAGGGTGGCGACGGCCCTGCTCGGCGACAAGAGCACAGTCGAGGACGTGCTGCACGATGTATTCGTGGAGTTCGCTCAGAGCACCGGGCGCTTTCAGCTCAGGGGCAGTCTCAAGGGGTATCTGGCCATCTGTGTGGCCAATCGCGCTCGCGACCGGAATCGAGCGATGCGCCGACGATCCGCCCTGCTGGGGGCCGAGCCAAATCCGCCGGACACAGCCAGTCCGGACGACGTGGCGGTGACACACGAACTGACGGAGAAGATGGGCGAAGCTATGGCGCAGTTGCCCGACGAGCAGCGGGAGATCATCGTGCTGCACCTGCAAAGCAAGATGCGATTCCGCGAGATTGCCCGGCTTCAGGGCATTTCCGTGAACACGGCCCAGAGCCGGTACCGGTATGGCCTGGACAAACTGCGTTCGAGCCTCAATGGGCAAGTGCAATCATGAGTGATTCGAGAAAGACAGAGCGTCTCGTCAACGCCTATCTGGCGAACCTGCCGACGCCCGACGGCGCCGAGGTCGACGGCAAGGTCCTCGCCAAGGCGCTGACGGCGATGCGACGAACCAGGAACCAACAAGCGGCCGAGACAAGCCGCATCACGTGGAGAACAATCATGACGAGCAAGGCAGGTAAATTGGCCGCCGCGGCGGTGATTGTCGCAGCCGTGCTGTTCCTCACCGTCTTCGACGGATTGACCCGCCCGGCCTGGGCGCTGGAGGACGCCATCGAGGCCCTCAAGGACTTCCGCGCCGTCTATCTGGTCGGCGCCTTCCCCGGTGGCACCGCCGAGGTATGGATGCGAGCGAACCAGACCCGGACGCAATCGACCGACGTCGTCGTCAAAGGCAGTCACGGCGCGATCACCTGGACGCAGGACGGTTCGACCTACCACTACGAGCCGAGCCAGAGCATCGTCTATCACGAGAACGCCCTGACGATCGGCATGGCGCAGTGGCTCGGGCCGGGACTTCTGGAGATGCTCAGCGCAGCCGAGAACAGCCAGGTCGTACGCGGCAAGGACCCCGCCACCGGGCGGGATCGCGTGATGCTGATGTGCAGCCTGATCGACGTGCACGGGGCGCAGTCGTGGATCATCGAGTTCGACGCGGCCAGCAAGCTGCCTGTGGCCATGAAGCAGTGGCCAAACCTGGACCGCAGCGGTCCTCCGGCGTTTGACGCATTCAAGATCATCTACTACGAGGACCTGCCCGACAGCGTGTTCGACGTCCGCATCGCGCCTCAAGCCAAGCATGTCGAGAAGCCGCTGACGATTCCCGAGGAAGCCGCAGGCATCTTGAGCGACCCCCACGACGGGATCTCCGCTGAAGGCGTGGCGCAGCAGGAAGCAGCCGAGAAGGTCGTGCGGGCCCTCTATCAGGCCGTCATCAATCAGGACCTGGACGCCCTCAAGACCATCAGTCCGTTGTGCCGGAACTGGGGCGACGAGTTTTTGCGGAAGATGGTCTTCAAGCCGGACAGGGACGACCGCATCGTCGAGATCGTCGGGGTCGGCCCGATCTGCCGGACGGGCCAGTCCAAGCTCGGGCCCATCGTCGCCGTGCCGACCACCGTCCGGCTCAAAAACGGCAAGAAGGTCGAAGAGAAGATGATTGTCCAGTTCCGCACCCTCGGCGGCCAATCCTCCTGCGTCGTCCACGGCCCCTACGGCCTGCCCCGCCTGGTGGAGTAGACCAGACGCGTGCGCCGACTGCGAGCCGATCGGGAAAGTGACCGTCTCGTATATGAATCATCTGAGCGACCCCGGGACATTGGTCGAGGTGTTCTGCACTGTCGAGACCAAGGACGCTGCGAAGCAGTGCCTGCTGAACGTAACCATCCAGGCGACGTCCGCCGGCAGAATGCGCGTGGTGGCTGGTGCAATCGGCCCGGAATTCTGCGACATCGATTAGACCACGTTGTGTGACATCCCATGGCCGTCGGGGTCTGCCCGGCGGCCTTTTTCACGCGCCCCCCGACGTGCCACGTCGCACCGAGGCATGGAAAGAAAGATCTGATCGGCGTAGACTAATCGGGACTCGCCATTCGTGATAGCGACGAAGAGTGGCCATTCTGCAACGGTCCGAAACGGGTATCGATGGAAGACAGATTGCTGATCCTGGCGTTCAGGGGCGGCAGCACAGAGGCGCTGTGCCGCATTTACAGGAAGTACGAGCAGGCGATGCTCAGCGTGGCCACCGGTCTGCTGACCGACGTGGGCGCGGCCGAGGACGTCGTGCACGACGTGTTCGTGACGCTGGCCCAGTCGCCCGAGAAGCTGGGGCTGGCCGGCAGCCTGCGGGCCTACCTGACCACGTGCGTGGCCAACCTCGCCCGCGATCGGCTCCGCCGCCGCAAGCGACACGCCAGGACACTGGAGAATCATCAGCCCGACGAGATCGACGGATCGGCCCCGCTATCGGAAACGCTGCGCGACGAACAGGTCCGGCAGTTGGCCAAGGCTCTGGAGCAGTTGCCCTACGAGCAACGTGAAGTCGTGGTCCTGCATCTGCGTGGCGGATTGCCCTTTCGGGCGATCGCCAGGAGGCAGGGCGTTTCGATCAATACCGCGCAGAGTCGGTATCGATACGGGATCGACAAGCTGCGGGCGATGCTAAATGGTGAGGTCGACACATGAAATCAAAACGAGAGATAGAGCAGGCCGTGCGCGAGCTGAATGCCCAACCCCGAGCCGAGGCGCATGACCGGACGCTCCGCGACCTGATCGAGACCCACGTCGCCGGTCGAGGCCAGCGATCACGATCTGCGATGTGGCTCGGTCTCGTACCGCCACCGGTCCGACGTCTGGCCGCAGCGGGAATCGTCATCGCAGTGATGATCGCCCTGGTCTGTTTCCAACGTTTCGGCGCGCCGGCCTATGCTATCGAGCAGACCGTCGCCGCCCTGCAGGCCACTTCGGTCGTGCACATCGTCGGTCGCGACTGGGACGATAAACGGATCGATATCTGGAGCAAAGTCAATCCCGACACGGGCATGGTCGATCACTGGCACATCCGCCGGATCGACGATGGCTTCGTGACCGTCTCGACGCCGCAGAACACGTTCTCGTACGATGAGAGAAACAACACGGTCCGCATCTCGGATGGGCCCAGCGTCGCCTCGGTGTTTCGCCTGGGTGAGTTCTTCGAGGGAATGGACCAGTTGGCGAGAGAATTCGAGGGCAAGGTGACGTACTGCGAGGTCACCGATCCGGCCACGGGGAGGAAGCTTCTGGAACTGACGATGAACGCCCCGCGATTGGAGTTGCGGTCGTTGATTGATCCCAAGACGAAACTGCCGGTCAGCATCGATGTCATCCGCGGTGAACGGCCGAGTTCGTACGACACCCTCAAGCACGCCACGCAGATCAGCTATGACGACCAGCCGCCGCAGGACGTTTTTGCCTTCACGATCCCCGCCGGTGCGAACGTGGAGGCCGCGACTCTCCAGGACCCGCTGCAGGATCTGCCTCTGAGCGTTTTGCGGCGGTGTGCCTCACTCCACGACCAGTCGCTCAAAGAGGCGAGCGACCTCGGAGGCCTTCCGGTCAACACCCAGATCCACTTCGTGGACGACCGTTTCGATCTGCGCAAGGGTGGCTTCCTCGCGATCCACAACGATTCGAATGACATCTGGACGGGCGAGGTGAGCGTGGCCAACTTCGACTACGCCAACATGGCTCTCTTCGAAGCAGCCAGTCTGGAGAAACAGCAGATTCGCCTCGTCCAGCAGCGGCAGGTCTCTCCCGGACGGTTCCATCTGTACTGGAAGCTCAAATCGCCTTTGCAGCGCGGCGAAACCCGATACGCTCTGTGGTGGGTCTGCGATCCGGAGAGATTGGGGGAAGGCCCTGACGGCGCGGGGTGGATCGTGCGATTGAGCAATTGCCTTGGATGCGAAGGCCTCGAGAATTTCATTCTCGTCACGCCCGACGACATGGCGGTTTCCGACGGTTCCAGGCCGTGCCAGTCACAAGAGACATCCGGCAACTACAGCATCCGCACGTGGACCCGGCATCTCCCCAAGGAGCCCGTGGAAAACACGGTGGACGTGTCCGTGTCGCACTCGGGGGCTGATTACTCCGCCGAGTACATCGAACAGAATCGAGGCCGGGTGCTCGTGGAAATCCCCGAGACATTCGAACTGGCCAACATCGCCATTGCAATTTCCGAGGCCGGGCTGAACGAGGAGTATCGTGTCAACAAGCGGGGCGCTTACTACAAGCGGGTACTGGAGCATTTTCTGCCGTTCAAGGACCATCCGCTCATTGCCCAATCCGATCTGACGCGTAACTACGGCTACTACTTCCGCGACAACAGCATCTGCTATCGGTTCGAAGGCGACCGGATCGTCCATGCGGGCCAGTACTTCAACGTCCGACGGCCCGATCTGTTCAAGGCGCAGCTTGCCCGGCTGGAGGATTTCGCCCGTGTCAGCGGCTTCAGGCAATTCTATCGCGACAACCTGTCCTACTACGAACAGCAAATCGAGCTGTATCGCCGAAAGGTCCCGGTCCGGCAGATGTGGACCTGGCTTGAAGAGAGGTTCCCGACTCGGCACGATTGCTACAAGGTCGTGTTCTCACCTCTGTTGGGCGCCTCGCACGAGACCTGTGGCTTCACCGATCAGGGATTCAGCGAGACCATTATGTTCGTCAGTGGCCCAGGCGAATCGACCGACACGTCCGACCCGATCGAGGAAGGGTGCCTGTCCCGCGTGGTGTTCACCGAGATCGACCACAACTACGTCAATCGCATTACAGGAGATCGTCTCAAACGTGTCAATGAGGTGTTCGCCGACCTGGACCGGTGGAACCGGCAGGACAACTACCGGTCGGCCGAGCAGACCTTCAACGAGTACATGACGTGGGCGGTGTTTGTGCTGTACGCCTATGACACCTATCACGTCAAGGACGCCGAGACCATCATTGAACGCAGCACGACAAGCACGATGGTTCGCTTCCGCAAATTCGTAAGATTCACCGAGTTCGCCGAACAGTTGTTGCGTTTGTACCGCGATCAAGGCGACGGGCAGACCATCCCCGGTCTCTACCCGGCTATCCTGGATTGGGCCGAAGAGCAGGCTCGGGCTACCTCGGCAAGCAAGTGACATGAGTATCAGTGCGCGTAGGCCGCGGGTGGTTTGGACCCGCGGCCTACAGACACTTGCGATTCCCCCCTGGGCTGCGGCTAAGCCCCCCTGGCCGCAGTCGCGTGTAGTTGCCTCGGCGAGATTTCGTGTCGGGTGCAATCAGCCCTTGGACTTGGCCTGGGCTTCGTCGATCTTCTCGCGGATCATCTCAGCGGCCTTCGTCGCAGCTTCCTTTCCGAACGCGATCGCTTTGTGCATCCCCGAGTTGACCGACTGGGTGAATTCTTCCGATCTGAGTTTGGCCAGAATGCCACCCTTGCCATCGAGTTGCCCCGGAGCCGAATCGGGAGCCGGCGAGAGGCAGTAGATGGCGGTCGCAAAACCGGCGCCGTAGACTATCAGCAGCAAGACGAATTTTGATCTCCAACCCAATGGAGTCCCCCCTTCTTTACTGGATTTACCCGTGCCAGTCCCGGCCTTGTTGCGTGCATCCGTCTCTACGTAAATACTCCGATATAAAGCGGGAGATGCAAATGGAAAAACGCTCATCGAGGGGGCCGGTAATCCCGGCGGCATCAGCGTAGGAATCAGCGAAGAGCGGTGTCGAGGATGCCCCGAAGGACGCCGCAGACAAAGGCCACGTCGTCCTCGGTCAGATGGGCGTGAAAAGGCAGGGCCACCGTGCGTCGAGCAGTGCGTTCACAGACGGGGAAATCGCCCGGACCGTGTCCGTACCGCTCGGCGATGAACGGCTGCAGATGGATCGGGGGAAAGTAGTTGCCGACCTGGATCTTCTGGCGGCGCATCTCTTCGAGCAGACGGTCGCGATGCTCGCATCCGACCGAATCCGCCAAACGAACCACGAAAACGAACCAGCTTGTGTCCCCGCCGGGCGGCGCTGCCGGCACGATGAGCCGGACCTCGTCGGCCAGCATCTCCTGGTACCACCGGGCCACGCGGCTGCGTCTGGCCTTGATCTCGTCGATCCGCGCCAGTTGCGCCAGGCCCAGCGCGCAGTTGATGTCACTGAGCCGGAAATTGTAACCCAGGCGCTCGTGGAGCAGCCACTGATCGCCGCTGCTGCGTCCCTGGTTGCGAAGGGAAACGCACAGGTCCGCCAGGGCCTCGTCGTCGGTCAGGATGGCCCCGCCCTCGCCCGTGGTGATCTGCTTGTTCGGATAGAAGCCGAAGACGCTCAGCTTGCCGAACGTCCCGGCCTTTTTGCCGTTCAGGGCTGATCCGAGGGCTTCGCAACTGTCCTCGACAACCGGCAGGTGATTCCGCTCGGCGATCCGGCATATGTCGTCGAATCCGGCGGGATTTCCGAACACCTCTACGGGAAGAATCGCTCGCGTACGCGGCGTGATCGCCGCTTCGATCCTGTCCGGACAGAGGTTCAGGCTCACCGGGTCGATGTCGACGAACACCGGCCTGGCGCCCGTCATCATGATCGACGTCGTCGAAGCGACGAACGAGAACGGCGTCGTGATCACTTCATCGCCCTGACCGATCCCCAGGGCCAGCAGGCTCAGGAACAGCCCGCTGGTGCCGCTGTTGACCGCCACCGCCCGGCGACGGCCAAGATAGCGCGCCAGGGCCTGTTCGAACTCGGTCAGCCTGGGCCCCAGCGACAGGTTCGGGCCACGAAGCACCTCAACCACACTGGCGATCTCTTTGTCGGTGATGTCGGGTCGGGATAAGAAAATCCGCATCATGCACTCCTGCGCCGTGGCGCCGGTCCATCGTGACAGGGCATTCTAATCTCGCCACGCGCCGAATCCAACGCAATTCCCGCCCCACCGATCGAGGAGGGACCGCCGGCCGCTTATAGGACCATCGGGCGATGGAATCGACGATAGCAGCGTGGCGGCGCGGGTTTGTTGGCTCTCGGTTAAATCCCGCTCCCGCACGGACCGAAGAGGACAGCGGCACAAGGACCTTGTTTCAGGAATCGCAACGATGGCTAAAGGCAAGAACGTGCTGACGACCGGAGACGTGGCGAAGATCTGCAACGTCGCGCCGCGAACGGTTTCCAAGTGGTTCGACTCCGGGCAGCTCAAGGGCTACCGCATCCCCGGCAGCAAGGATCGCCGCATCCCGCTGAACGAGCTGGTCCGCTTCATGAAGGCCCACAACATGCCGACCGAGGCGCTGTCTGTCGGCAAGCTCAGGGTCCTGGTCATCGACAGCGACGCCAACAACAAGGCGGTGATCGTCAACGGCCTCAAGGCCCGGGACAGTTACGAGGTCCAGGCCGCGGGCACCAGCTTCGAAACGGGGGCGGCCATCCAACGATTCGCGCCCCACGTGGTCCTGATCAACCTGCTGGCGAACGGCATCGACGCCGGCGGCATCTGCCGGAGCATTCGCGAGAACGAGGAGTACGCCACGATCAAGCTGATCGCCCTGGCCAACCACCTCAGTCAGCCGGAGGCAACCGCGCTGATCCAGAAGGGCTTCGACGGTTACGTCTCCAACCCCTCCGATGGAACCGAAGTGATTCGCAAGATCGAGGAAGTCACTGCGATCATCTACTGACACCGGCGGTCAGTATTCCTTGTACTTGCTCAGCCAGGCCGGCCACTCGGATGGCGTCATCCCCCCGGCCCGGGTATACGGCCCGTTCACGTCGAAGGCCTTGTGCCACTTCAGCGTCCAAAGCTCCTTGAGTCCCACGTGGCGGACCGACCAGTCCATGAACAGGAAGTTCGTCCAACCGTTATGCCGGTCGATGCAGAAATGGTTGATCTCGCCGGTCGTGCCGGTGTCGCCGCCGCCGAAATCCCACGGCAGTTGGATGGGGGCGTCCGTGTCACGCGGCCAGGCATCGTGCCAGGTCGAATCGGCAAACACGGGAATGTTGTACTGGCCGGTGTGCGCCGTCGTCTTCCAGAACCATTCCAGCTTCCGGTCGCCGCGATCTCCGGTCATGTGATTGGTCCAACTGTTGATCCCGTAGCTGAACGCATAGTATTGCGATCCCCCGCCGGGCGTGGCCAGCGTTCGCGTCATGGCCATGAAGGTGCCTTCCCGACCTTGCTCATCGATCCGCGTCGCCGTCGGGCACAACAGCATCTCCCAATCGTCTCGGTAGTAGGGACGCAGGGCATTGGGCCACAGCGTCGCCTCACCGACCCCCCAGCCGGGATTGAACTTCCCGTCGTATTCGTCGGTGTAGAACTTGAACATCAGGCCCCAGCTCTTGAGCCGGGCCATGCAGGCGACGGATTGGGCCTGCTTCTTCACCCTCGACAAGGCCGGCATGAGAATCGCCATCAGCAGGGCAATAATTGCGATCACCACCAGTAGCTCGATCAGCGTGAATCCCCTGCGTTTGTGCATGCCATGCCCCTTCCAAAAAGCGAGCCCAATCCCCCTGACAACGCAACCTCAATTCTACCAACCCCGGCATCAGAAAGCAACACCCAACCGGCCTCCTGCCCCCAGCCGGATTCATTTGCGCTGTTCTTTGAGCATGTAGGCCTGAAGGCGGATCAGCGTCTTGCCGCTAACCGTCCGGGCCGACAGATCGCCCAGGATCACTCCGTACCGGTCTTCATCGAGCTTCCAGTGCATCAGGACTACGTGCGGGTTGTTGAGATTCGCCCGATCACCGTAGTAGACCACCTCCCGGCCCTCGGCCAGTAGGCTGTCGCGCATGTTCTGGAGCCCCTCCAGGACCTCGGTTCGATAGGCGCCTTCTCCGGCGAACGTGTACTTGAGAAAGGTCTTTCCATCCTGGTACGTCCGCCTGCTGAGGGCCTCGCGGCCGCCGAAGATGCCTCCGGCGATGACCAGGGCAATCAGAATGGCGGCGGCGGCGGCAATCCGGCTGATC
The DNA here is from genome assembly GCA_040772485.1 of Sedimentisphaerales bacterium. GTDB lineage: Bacteria > Planctomycetota > Phycisphaerae > Sedimentisphaerales > Anaerobacaceae > Anaerobaca. The sequence continues at coordinate 925,641 of JAXGYC010000007.1, forward strand.
CGCAGGTCCACGATGATGTTGACCGTGTCCATCCGGTGGGCGATCAGTCGGTGAGGGATGCGGTTCTTGAGCTCCTGGAGCAGGCCGGGACGGACCGGCTCCAGCCCCCGCTTCGGGAATGCCCTGAGCAACTCCTCGATTCGCTCTTTGTCCGTTGTCATATGCTGCCCTGCCACGGCCTCGGATGCGTGCGGTTCTCGGCCCTACTCTCTGACGATTTCCTTTCGCAGGGCCTCCAGAGCCCTGTTCAGACGGCTTTTCAGCGTCCCTTCTCGTATCTGGGCCGCCTGGGCCGCCTCGGCGATGCTCAACTGATCCATGTAGTGCAGCACCACAGCCTGGCGGAGCTTCCACGGCAGCCGTCCGACGGCCTGGTGCAGCCCGGCGAACAGCTCCCGATCTCCGGCCTGCTGGGCCGAGTCGACCTCATCCGGCGCCGGCTCCACGTCGTTCAACTCAACCGGATCGGGATGCTTGTGCTTGCGCCAGTGCAGACGCGAGACATTGCCGGCGATCCGAAACAGCCAGGCGCTGAGAGCCTTGCCCTCGCGCAACTGCCCGATGTGATACCAGGCCCGCATGAAGGTCTCCTGCGTCAGGTCCTCGCTGGTCTGGCGATCGTGCCCCATGGACCGCATAAACACGTAGACCCGCTCGTGGTATCGCTCGACCAGGGCCTCGGCCGCCGCCCGGTCTCCATGCCGCAAACGCTGCGCAAGCGAGGACTCATCCTGATCGCGGGTCCGCTCACCATGCAGAGGAACCACCTTCTGGTTAGCCGGATGCGCCGAACCGTCCTTCTGTTCTACGGACTGTGTGTTTTTCTGCATGATTCCCACGTCGCAAGACCCACTTGCAGTATACCGTTTCGGCGGCGGCCATACAATACGGAGCTGTCGGTGGCGCATGACCGTTTCTGCGCTGCTCGCCTGGGCACACCGCCGAAGCACGAATAACGTTGGGGCGAATGATGATTCGCCCCTACTCCTCGCCGGGCATGAATCGGTCCCCGGTACAGAGGGTCTGACCGAGCCGGATCGCAAGAACGGTCACGCACCCAGCTATCGGCCCTTGCGGCCGAAACGACTCTTATTGGCACAGGCCTCGTGCTATACTGAGCGGCCAATGGACGAGGTATGCTCACATTACGGCACGCCGGACAACGCGTGGCAGCTTCGATGGGCGATCAGGCCCGACGTGCTGCCACAATGAGGCTTGCGGCGATGGACCTGGCCCGGTTCAGCAATAGTGTCAGGCAGCTCTGGGAACAGACCGACCCGTGTACGCTGTGTCCGCGTCGGTGCGGCGCTCACCGCCACGCCGGCCAAGCCGGGTTCTGCGGGATTGCCGCCCTTCCCGTCGTCAGTTCGGTCGGTCCCCATTTCGGCGAAGAGAGCGTGCTCGTCGGATCGGGCGGATCGGGGACGATCTTCTTCGCGGGCTGCAATCTGGGCTGCGTCTTCTGCCAGAACTACGAGATCAGCCATCTGCGCGAGGGCCGGCGGATCGGCGTCGAACAGCTTGCCGATGCCATGCTCGGCCTCCAGCAGATCGGCTGCGTGAATATCAACTTCGTCACGCCCACCCACGTGGCCGCGCCTATCGCCGCGGCCATCGAGACCGCGCGTGACAGAGGCTTGCGGATTCCAACGGTCTACAATACCGGCGGCTCCGATTGTGTCGAGGCGCTCCGTCTGCTCGAAGGGCTGATCGACATCTACATGCCTGATGTGAAGTACGCCGACGCCACAGTCGCCGCAGAGCTTTCCGCGGCTGCCGACTATCCGCAGGTCTGCTTTGCGGCCGTCGCCGAGATGCACCGCCAGGTCGGCGATCTGCGAATTGAACGAGGCGTCGCCACCAGGGGCCTGCTCGTCCGCCACCTTGTGCTTCCCAACAACCTGGCGGGAAGCTCCCGGGTAATCGACTTTCTCGCTGACCGGATCAGTCCCCATACGACGATCAACGTGATGGGCCAGTACCGGCCGTGCTATCAGGCCCATGCCCATCCGGAGATCGACCGCCGGCCCACCCGCGACGAGATCGCGTCGGTTCGTGAGCATGCCCGCGGGAAAGGTCTGACCGTGCTGGACTGACACCGTCTCAGCCTGTCAAGAGGCTCCGCAACGTCCTGGCGTTGTTGACGGCGTGGCCCTCCACATCGTTGTTGAAGTAGGCGTAGACGGCGCGCACGTTCTTCCGTTGGCCCTTGAGCCAGCCGGCCCATTCTTCGAGCATAGCGTCCGTGTAGTTGCCGGCGTAACGGCCGGTCGTGCCGTGAAAACGGACATAGACCATCTCGCCCGTCACCACGCGAGGCGACTGGTTGCCCGCCATATCGTGGACGCAGAAGGCGACGTTGCGCCGGTTCAGCAGGTCGAACGTCTCGTCGTCGTACCAACTGGAATGCCGAAATTCGAAGACCGCGTGCCTGCGCGCCGGAAGACACTCGATGAACGCGTCCAGCCTTTCGAGGTCTTTGTGCAGGCTGGGCGGCAATTGGTACAACACCGCGCCCAGCGTGTCCTCGAAGAAGTCGATCACCTCGAAGAACCGCCCCACCTCCTCGGCGACCTCTCTGAGCTTCTTGATGTGCGTGATGTACCGATTGGCCTTGGCGGCGTACGTGAACCCCTCGGGCGCGGCCTGCCGCCATTTCTCCACCGTGCCGGCCCTGGGCAGATGGTAGAAGGTGCTGTTGATCTCGACGGTGTCGAAGCGCTGGGCATAGTGCTCGAACCATCGGCTCTTCGGGAGTCTGTCGGGATAGAACCGCCCCCGCCAGTGGTCATACTGCCAGCCGGAGGTGCCGATCCAGATGTCCCCATTGGGCGTGTGCACCAGGAGCCTCCTTGAACGCATCGCAACACGATCATTATAATCGTCGTACGAGCGTGTACCAACAGGACGCAAAAGGGAATCGGACGGAGCATGAAACTGGAATCACACCCGGATTTCTTAAGTAGTTGGTGACGTGCAAGCCGGATTTTGATGGCATCGAGCGCATTGGGGCCATTCAAACCAGGTTCCCCCTTCTTTGTGGGAATCCGCAATGGGTGAAGCACACAAAGAGCCGATGAGGTTCCACTTTGACGAGAGATCGAAGCTCGGATTTCATCGCAAGTGACAGAGGTATGCTTGCCTGTCGAGAGTTTGACCACGTGCTCGGTCTGACCTCGACCGTTGATTCGGAGTTGCGCGACATTCGGACGAGCAAGAATACGGAGCAGGGTCTTGCTGCATTGTTCAGGCAGTCGGTTCACGGCAGGCTTGCTGGCCATGACGACACGTAGGAACAGTTGCGTCAGCGAGACTTGCGGCCATCAGGCAGTGCGTTGGGACGTCCCTCGACGTGTCGTTGCCACAATCGAGTGGCTTGCCAGAGCGCCAATCATGAGACTACATGGAAGATCTCGGTTAGCTATGTCCTTTGGATTTCGGCGGGGATGAGGTTGTGACGGACAGTCGCCAGGCACGACAGAACGACAAATGGCGCATGTTGGCCAAGGGGCTCTATGGCCGTATACCACCGTCGTGGCGCCGGCTTCTGTATCCGATAGTCTTCTGCTATTGGGCATACCAGGAGATCCGGCCGCAATTCTGGATTGGTGAGAGTCAAGGGAGAGACGATGGCCGGGTGATCTCCGTGCTCTGTGTTGCCGGCAACTGGGACAGGAGTTTTCTATTCCGGCAGGTCTTGGGCAAGCACCACCGCGAGCGGTGCATCGGCCGCGCATGGCTGTGGAATCTCTCGAAGGTTCTGACTGTACAGGGACAGCGTTGTTGTGCGGTTTTCGTCCGTGCACGGCCCGGCTTTCGGAAATTTCTCGGGCCCCAGAAGTGGATCAACATTCCCGCGTGGGTGGTGGGCGAGGTGGATCTGCCACTGCCGCGCCACGTCCTGGCCAGCGAGAACGTGAAGAAAGACCTCCGCAGGATACGGAAGAACGCATTGACTTATGAAATCTCGCATGATATGCGGCAGTTTGACGATTTCTACCACCGCATGCATGTGCCCTATATAGCAGGGGCTCACGGCGACAGTGCCATCGTGGATTCATATGACCAGGCCCGGCAGGCATTCAAAAGCAATGAACTTCTGCTTGTGATGGCCGAGGGAGAACCCGTTGCGGGAGGACTGATCGACTACTCCGAGACAGTCCCCCGGCTGGTGATGGCGGGGGTGCCAGATGGCAGCAGAGCACTTGTTCGAGCCGGAGTGATCGGGGCGAGGTATCACTTCACACTTCGTCATCTGGCAAGCCAGGGCTACACCAGAGCAGGTCTCGGCAAATCGCGCGCCTTTTTGCAGGATGGGGTCCTTCGATACAAGAAGAAGCTGGGGATGAGACTTGTCCGCATGGCGGAGGGATGCTTCTATCTCAGGGTGTTCGACGATACGCCAGCGGCGGGCGAATTCCTGCGTGAGAATCCGCTGATTTTTGAGAGGGATGGCGTTCTGCATGGGGCCGTGTTCGTCAATGGGGATGCTGGCCAACTGTCCGATGCGGACATTGCGCAACTGGACAAGCGTTTCTTTGTGGAGGGACTGTCCCGTCTTTGGGTCGTTTCGCTTGGCGAATCGAGCCGCAGTCTGACCGTGCCGCCCGGAGTGGCGGAGAGAATCACTGTGTGTGCGGCCTCGGAGTTCTTCAAATGGAACAGCCGGTGAAGGGTGCTGGTTCCGGCGGCGCCGTGCCGACGGACGGCGGAAGGCAGGTTGACGAGCGGCACTGTGCCACAGGGTGGAAGTAGGGGGACGGCAAGACGCCTTCAGGATCAGAACAACTCGGAAGGTGGCTGGTAGGCATCGGGGCCGTGATCATCGCGGTCGGTCTGTTGCTGATGCGGCTCGGACGCATCGGTCTGTTTCGCCTGCCGGGCGATCCCGAATCCGGGGGCAGGAACTGGCGGGTCTACTTCCCACTGGGCACGTGCATCCTCTTGTCGCTGATCCTGACGCTGGTGCTCTGGCTGAGCCACTACCTGCGCCGCTGAGAATCGAAGCGATTGCCGCTTTGTTTTCGTGTCTTTCAGCTTATAATCGAGCCCATGAGAAACGCGATACTCAGCGCGATCTTCGACCAGATGGCCGACATCATGGAGATTCTGGGGGAGGACCCCTTCCGCATCAACAGCTACCGCAAGGTCTCCCGCGCTGTCGCCGAGTTGCCGACGGACGTGGGCGTCCTGCTGGAGGACGGGCGTCTGGCCAAGACGCCGGGAATCGGCAAATCGAGTCTGGCCAAAATCCAGGAGTTCGTCGCGAGCAACCGCATCACGGCGCACGAGGAGCTTCTGGAGCGAATCCCGCCATCGCTGCTGGAGCTGCTCCACATTCCGGGCATGGGACCAAAGGGCGTCAAGGCCGTGTACGAAGGCCTTGGCGTCAAGGGTGTCGACGATCTCAAGAGAGTCGTCGAGGATGGATCGCTGGCGACTCTGCCCGGCTTCGGCCAGAAGAAAGCGGCAGCCATCCAGCGCGGGATCGAGTTCCTGGAGAAGTCCACGGGTCGCATCCGGCTGGACCAGGCGATGGAAGCCGCCGAGATGGTCTGTGCGTGCCTGCGGGACCTGCCCGGGGTCAAGCGTGTGGAGGCCGCCGGGTCGCTCCGTCGGCGGGCCGAGACCATCGGCGACGTCGACATCCTGGTGGCCACGGGCAAGGGCAAGTCAACATCAAGAACGAGTCCCGAGCAGATCATCCAGTCATTCACCCAAGCCTCCTTCGTTGAACGCGTCCTCGCGTCGGGCGACACGAAGGGCTCGGCCATCATCCAGACCGAGACGACGCCGGTGCAGGTGGATGTACGCGTGGTGCCGGACGAGAGTTTCGGCGCCGCCCTTCAGTACTTCACGGGGTCCAAACAACATAACGTCCGCCTGCGCGAGATCGCCATCAAGAGCAAGCTCAAGCTCAACGAGTACGGCTTGTTCGAGGGGGACAAACAGGTCGCCGGCGCTACGGAAGAGGGGATCTACAAGAAGCTGGGGCTGGACCCCGTCCCTCCCCTGCTGCGCGAGGACCGTGGCGAAGTCGAGGCCGCTCGTTCGCACGCCCTGCCCGAACTGGTGCAGATCGAGGACATCCGCGGCGATTTCCACATGCACACGCTCGCTTCCGACGGCAGGAACGAGATCGAGCAGATGGTCGAGGCCGCCCGCGAGCTGGGATACGAGTTTCTGTGCATCACCGACCACTCCGAGTCCTCCGTCATCGCCAACGGCCAAAGCCCCACGCGACTCGCCAAACAGATCGAGCAGATTCACAGGATCGGCGCCAAGCTCAAAGGGATCACGCTGCTGGCAGGCGCCGAGGTCGACATCCTGGCGGACGGCTCGCTCGACTTCGACGACAAGCTGCTCGCCGATCTGGACTATGTCGTCGCGTCGATCCATTCGGGCATGACCAGCCCCCGCGAGAAGGTCACGATGCGAACGCTCAAAGCGATGGAAAACCCCTACGTCAGTTGCATCGGCCACCCGACGGGCCGGCTGCTCGGCCAACGGGAAGCGATGGACCTGGACATCGCGGCGGTGATCGAGCAGGCCGCGCAGACCCACACGGCCCTGGAGATCAACGCCAATCCATACCGGCTCGACCTCAAGGACCTGCACTGCAAGATGGCTGCCGAGGCGGGAGTCAAGCTCGCCATCGGGACCGATGCCCACAGCACGGAGGGCTTGGGCCTGATGCACTTTGGCGTCGCGACCGCCGGACGCGGCTGGGCTACGAAGGACGATGTCCTGAACACCCTCTCGCCCGCAAAGCTCAAGAGCTGGCTGCGCACCAAGCGTCCCAAGTAGGCGTCGCTGCAACACGACCGGCGAACCTGCTGGACGATTTCATGACGATCCTGCTATAATCCATTCAAACCAGCAGACTTAGCGGCCGATACCAATGCTGGTTCAAATGAAATGACAGAACACAGCGCCCCGCAGAAGAGAAGGCCAATGACCAGGGCAGAAAGCACGGCAGGCACGACCGGGTCTCGACGCGCGTTCAGACTGCCCCTGTCTGCGGTCTTCTTCGTCGCCTATTACCTGTACTTCGCTTTCGAAATCCAGGTGCATCTGCTCTACCACGGCGCCGGCTTGATCGACAATTTCCCTGTCTTCTACTGGGGTTGGGACTTCTTCGGGGAATTCACGACCTATCCAGGGGGCCTTCTCGAGTATCTCTGCGCCCTGCTGTCGCAGTTGTTCTACTACTCATGGGCCGGAGCGGCGGTGGTCACGATTCAGGCGTGGCTGATGTGCCTGTGTACGGACTACGTGGTCTGCAGGCTCAGCCTGCCGCGATGGAGGGGCCTGCGGTTCCTCGGGCCTCTTCTTCTCCTGGCCATGTACTCGCAGTACACATTCCATCTGCCCGAAACGATGGGATTCCTGGCAGCAATTGCGGCCTTCTGCCTCTATCTGAGGCTTGCACCGAAGGCAGAGATTCGCGCAGGCTTCTGCTTTCTGGCCCTCTCCATCGGCTTCTACGTGTCGGCAGGAGGTCCGTATCTGGTGTTCGCCGTGCTGTGCGGAGTGGCCGAGATCCTCTTCAATGGCCGGTTCCGGCTTGGCGCAGCGCAATTGGCTGTCGGCGCTGCCACACCCCTGGCGCTGGGCGTCGGCCTCCTCGGGCAACGTCCGCACGACGCCTATTTTCAGTTGCTGCCGCTTTCATGGAAGATCACGACTTTCACGTCCACGGAACTGATGCGAGGAGCCGTTTGGGCAGTGATTCTCTTTCTTCCTGTGAGCCTGCTGGTCTTGGGGACTGTCCGCATCCTCACTGCATCGCTGGAGTCGCGGCGGCCGCGGAAGAGGGACAGGACCCCTTCGAGACTGCAATCCATTCGCAAGGCGGCCGACAGACTGGCGGGCGACCCGCTGCACAGCCGGTTCGGCCTGAACGTGCGGACGGCCGCACTCGTCCTGGCGATCGCTGCCACGCTGCTGCTGTACCGCAACCCCAGGGTCAAGACCCTTTTCGAGGTCGACTACTTCTCTCGCCAGGAACAGTGGTCGAAGGTCGTGGAGATCGGCCGCCGGAACCCCTATCACTACCTCGTCTGTCACGCGGTCAACCGGGCGCTGTACCGCATGGGAAGGCTCGGAGACGAGATGTTCGCCTTTCCCCAACAACCCGAGGCCCTTCTCCTGACCAGGCAAGAGGCCTATTGGCAGAAGTTCGACACCTGTGTGGACATGGGGCTTGTGAACCAGGCGCAGGACGCCCTGATGATATGCGTTGAGACGTATGGCGAGAGGCCCCTGCTGCTCCATCGGCTGGCCCGAGTCCACACAATCAAGGGCAATATCAGCACGGCCCGTGTGTTCCTCGGAGCCTTGGCGAAGGTCCCGTTCTGGAGTCGACAGGCCCGCGCCGATCTGGCGAAGCTCGACACCGATCCCGGCCTGTCTCAGGACACCGCGATCCAGCACTGGCGCTCGATCATGCTCCGGCACGACTTCGTGCGGAATGCGGACACGCTGACGCTGCTGCTGACGGAGAACCCGGCCAATCGGATGGCCTACGAGTACGGCATCGCCAGCCTGCTGCTGTCCAGGAACATCGAGCAGTTCGGGCAAAATGTCGAGAAGTTCCGCCCTCCCGGCGTCTCTGGCCAGCCGAGACACCACACCGAGGCCCTGCTGCTGCACAGGGCGCTCAAAAAGCTGCCCATCGACGCTCCCGGTCAGACAATCCCCAGGGAGGCCAAAGTCAGGCTTCACGAGTTCTTCCAGACGCTTCAGCAGCATGGCAAAAACAAAGCCAATGCGATTGCGGCGTTGAGAGCACCGTTTGGCGATACGTATTACTACTATTACTTCCTCGGCGGTCAGGGGGGCTGATTGTGCGTAAACCCTTTGCGGTCAGTATGTTCCTTCTGGTTGTCGCCGCAGGGGTCTGCGCGGGTCTGGTCTATGTGTCGAACCGGGCGGAGCCTGTCGGCAGCTTCGGGGAACTCGACCGACGCCCCCGGATTGAGCCGGACTACACTGACGCGGTCATCCCGCCCAACATCGCCCCGCTGAACTTCGTGGTTCACGAGCCGGGAACCGCGTACGGCGTCAGGATCTCCTCCTCCCAGGGTGACCCGATCCAGGTCCTCAGCAGAAAGCCCGCCATCCGAATCAGCTCAAAGTCCTGGGGCGCCCTGCTGGAGCAGAACCGCGGCCGGGAGCTGCGAATCGACGTCTACGCAAAGGGCAGAGATGGCCGATGGAATCACTTCCAACCCATCGCCAATCGGATCGCCGAGGAGGACATCGACCGCTTTCTCGTATATCGGAAGATGCACCCGACGCATCTGCGGGTCAAAGGCGAAATCGCCATTCACTCTCGCGACCTGACCGGGTTCGGCGAGTCCACGCTGCTCAGCGGAAAGAGCGTTGAACACGGCTGCATCAACTGCCATTCTTTCGCCGCCAATCGGAGCGACAAGATGCTGATGGGCGTGCGATCGCCGAAGTACGGCGTCGGCACGCTGCTGGTCGACGGCGACTCGGTCCACGAGATCGGCGCCAAGTTCGGCTACACCTGCTGGCATCCCAGCGGGCGGATGGCGGTCTATTCCGTCAACAACCTGCCCATGTTCTACCACTCCAGCCGCAACGAGGTGCGCGACACTGTGGATCTCGATTCCCTGCTCGCCTGTTACTTCAACGACAGCAAGAAGATAGGCGTCGAGCCGAACCTCGCCCGCAAGGAGCACCTGGAGAACTGGCCTGCCTGGTCGGCTGACGGCAAACACCTATATTTTTGCAGCGCGCCGATGCTCTGGCCCAGGGACACGCCGAACCCGCCGCTGCTGTACGATCAGGTCAAATACAGCCTGATGCGAGTCTCGTACGATCTCGACGCCGACCGCTGGGGCACGCTGGAAACCGTGCTCTCCGCGAAAGATACGGGCAGGAGCATTGCGATGCCCAGGTGCAGCCCGGACGGGCGGTGGCTGTCGTTCTGCATGTGCGATTATGGCTTCTTCCCTACATGGCAGGCCGACAGCGACCTTTACCTGATGGACCTGGCAGCCCGGGACGATGCGGGCAGGCCTCCCTACCAGCGTCTCGGAATCAACAGCGACACGAGCGAATCGTGGCAGACCTGGTCCAGCAACAGCCGATGGCTCGTCTTCAGCAGCAAGCGTCTCCACGGGGTGTTCACCCGGCTGTTCATCAGCTACGTCGACAGCGGCGGGACGGTCCACAAGCCGATCGTGCTGCCCCAGAGAGATCCGGCCTTTTACGAGTCCTGCCTTCTGACGTTCAATACGCCCGAATTGGTCACCGAGCGGCCCGCCGCGACGGGCGAAGCGCTTGCCAGGACCTTCCGGAAGCGCCATGAGCTGGCGGTCCAGATGCCCATCACCATGGCCACCCCCAAGGCCGGCCAGAGCTCCGGCGAATCGGCCTGGCAGGCGCAGGGGCAGCGCGAGTAGCCGGTATCGCACGCCGGAGCCGCAGAACCCTTGCCGAGCGAAAAACTGCCTCTCTCTCAAGATTTTTTGCTTGAACAGGTCTCGTCTCTGGGTTAGAATCTGTTTATTCGACCTGTGATAAAGCAATGCTTATCGGTCCTCGCATCTGTTCGGTGCGGCAGGAGTGGTGTCACTTTGGTTTCACGTGGGAGGGTGTCTGACAGGCGCCGGTACGAAAACTGCGGGCGCTCATTTCCAGACAGCCTGACCATCCCTTGCCCATGATCGGAAGACTATCTGAAGGACCGAGACATGTGTTCTCCAGCCACCCTTGTGAGAACACGCTCGTGGTAACAGCGGCTTAACCATTGCCGGCCCGGTCGCAGCAACGCATGGGTCAAGGAGGTTCGAGAGAGAGTGAGTGATTCAGCCCCGTCTGCAACCAGCACCGTACCATCGAGACCAACTGTTTGGACCGTCGCATTGCGTCTCCCTTAGAGGCACCTGGACCAATCCCAACCATGGACGGTCTTTCGTGACCCGGAGCGATGGCTCTCGGTCGTGACACGATGGAAGCATTTCCGGGCGTCTGCCGCCCGGGCGTTGGCAGGAAGGAGGTGGCCATCGAGCGAAGGGAAGTAAGGAGAGTCCGAAGGAGTGTGTGGTAATCAAAACCTCAATGTCATTTGTCCGAGGAGGACGCGTTATGAAGAAGTTAGCATTATTGGCACTGTTGGTGTGTCTGCTGCTGTCGACCGTTTCGATGGCGGGCGTGCTGCGGGAGATCTGGTGGCAGAACCTGGGTATCGAAGAAGCCATCGCGCTGGTCAACAGCGGGACACCGGCCGACCAGATCGACATCCTGGCCGAGCCGACCTGGGTGGACATCGCCGACAACTACGTCGCGAGGATGAGCGGCTGGCTGACGGTCCCGGCGACCGGTGAGTACACCTTCTATGTCGCCGGCGACGACTACCAAAGACTGTACGTCAGCCAGGACGACGATCCGGCCAATGCCGTGCTCGTTGCCTTTGTGGATGGCTGGACCGCCTCGCAGGCGTGGACCAGCTACGCCGACCAGAAATCCGAGCCGATGATGCTCGAAGAGGGCCAGGTCCTGGCCATCGTCGGCATCATGCAGGAAGGCGGCGGCGGCGACGGTCAGGACTGGGGCTGGACCGGCCCTGGATTCGAGGCCATCACCGTGATCCCGGGCGAGTATCTGAGCCATCCGTACGAGACGATGGCCGGGAGCCCCTCGCCAGCTTCGGGAGCCACAGGCGTTATTGACGCCGTCCTGAGCTGGGATGCGCCCGCCGTGGGCGAGGACCCTGTGTACGACGTGTACTTCGGCACCGATGCAGCCGCCCTGGCGCCGATCGCCGAAGGCATCGTGGAGACCGCTGTGGATGCCGGCACGGCTGGAATCGATCTGGACTTCGCGACGACCTATTTCTGGCGCGTGGATGCCAGCGGCGTCGAGGGTCAGGTCTGGAGCTTCACCACCGAACCGATGACCTTCGCGGTGCAGAACGTCGTGGCCACGAGCAACGGCACTGCCCAGGAAGGGTCCGGACCGGAGAAGACGCTGGACGGCCTGACCTCGATGGAGGCGACCGAGCAGTGGCTGGCCGCTCCGCCCGAGGGCGAGGCCCTGTGGATTCAGTTCGAGTTCGCACGCGTCTACAAGATGTACGACATGAAGGTCTTCAACTCCAACACGCAGTTTGAGGCCCTGCTGGGCTACGGCGCCAAGAGCGTCACCATCGAAACCTCCGCCGACGGCGCCGAATGGGCCGCCTTCGGGGATGTCGAGCTGGCTCAGGCCGCCGAGTCGACCATCGATCTGGCCGGCGTCGGCGCCAAGTTTGTCCGTCTGACGATCAATAGCACGTGGGGCGGCCTGTTCCCGGATTCCGGTCTGGCCGAAGTGGCGTTCTCGTATGTTCCGGCGCAGGCCCGTCTGGTCGCGCCGGCCAACGGCGCCACGGGCGTGAGCCCCGCCACGGTGCTCGACTGGTATGCCGGCCGTGATGCGGTCTCCAGCGACGTGACCGTCAACGGCGTGGTGGCCACGGTGGAAGGTAGCAGCTTTGCCGCCGACCTGGTCTACGGCATGCCGTACGTTTGGAGCGTCGATGAGAACGACGGCACAGCGGTTTGGGAAGGCGACGAGTGGAGCTTCACAACGGCCGAATTCGTGTCCGTCGCTTCGGATGTGCTCGCCTATGACCCGAACGGCAACACGCTGGAAGTGGCGATGGACGGGGCGGACCTGACGGCTTACGCTCCTGACACGCTGCGCGTAGCCTACAAGGGCCATCCCGTTGACTTCGCAGAAGCAGACGGCGTGGTCACCATGAGCGGCGCCGGCACCGACATCTGGAACAACGCGGATCAGTTCCGCTATGCCTACAAGACTCTCAACGGCGACGGCTCGATCATCGCTCGCGTCGACAGCATCAGCAACATCACGAACAACTGGACCAAGGCGGGCGTCATGATCCGCCAGAGCACGGCCCCTGGCTCGGCTCACTCGCTGACCGTGATTACGGGCAATTTCTGGGCCGCCGGCTCCGGCAACGGCGCCTCGTTCCAGGGCCGTCAGGTCGCCGACGGTGGCAGTGTGAACAACGATGCCGCCAGCGCCGTCGCGCCGCCGTATTATGTCAAGGTCGAGCGCGTTGGCAACATCATCACCGGGTTCATCTCGGCTGATGGTGCCGAGTGGCTGCAGTTGGGTGGTGACCGTGAAGTCGTGATGGAAGATCCGGTTCTGATCGGCTTGGCTGTGACCAGCCACGACGCCGCCAATACGGTAGTCGCTCAGCTCTCTGAGATCAGCACCACGGGCGATGTCACGGGCGAGTGGACTGCCGAGGCAATCGGCATGGCCATGCCTTCGAACGACGCCGCAGGTCTGTATGTGGCGATCGAAGACGCTGCCGGTGGGGTTGCCACGGTTGTGAACGCTGATCCGGCTGCAACGCAGGCCATCAGCACGCAGAACTGGAACATTCCGCTGGCCAGCCTGGAAGGCGTGGATCTGGCGAACGTCGCCAAGATCGTCGTCGGCGCCGGCGCTCCGGATGCTCCGGCTGCCGGTAGCGGTACGGTCAACGTCACGATCAGCTTCGGTACGCCGCTGAGCCACAATGTGCTCGCCGACGTCACCAGCCCGGCTGACGTGATCGTGGGCGTTCCGAACGACGGCGATTGGCCCGGGGCCGAGACGCCGAATCTGGCGTTCGACAACAACACCGCAACCAAGTACCTGCACTTCAAGGGTGAAACGGAGCCCACCGGCGTCCAGATTACGCCGGCTGTCGGTGCGACGGTTGTGACGGGACTGGCGCTGACCACGGCCAATGACGCCGTGGAACGCGACCCGATCAGCTTCGAGCTCTATGGCTCGAACGAAGGGATCGACGGACCGTACACGCTGATCGCCAGCGGCGACGTCGTGGACTTCGCCGGTGAGGTCGCCTGGCCTCGCTTCACCAAGAACGTCACTCCGATCACGTTTGAGAACGAGGTGGCGTACACCAACTATCAGATTCTGTTCCCGGCGGTTCGCGATCCAGGCAGCGCCAACAGCATGCAGATCGCCGAGATCGAGCTGATTGGTGTGTCCACGTGGTAACCGCGTGACCAACACCGTAAGTGCACTTGGCAGCATCCTGGGGCCCATGCCAGATGGCATGGGCCCTTCTTTTCAGGCCCGGTTCGGCCGTTGGCTCGGTGTCCATCGGGTCCGGATTTCTATAAAGTCCCCCCCCTGGAAGACCGAAGAAAATCACAGCCGCCCCCACGTATCGGACGGGAGCGTCAGAAACAGGCCAGGTCCGAGAAAAGCTGGATCGGATCGGCCAAGGACACGGATTATTGACGCATTCTGGCTTGAACGCGAAGGTCGCTTATGTTAGACTTGCTTCATTCGACCGGTGGCATCATCGCATTCGGCAGTCCTGGCATGTCTTTGCTGCGACGCATGTGTCTGGTTTGAGTCGGAGGAGCTGGTCCCACCAGGAACATGATGACACATAACCGCTTACAACCACGAGAGTTTCCTGATCAGGGAGGATCTCGTCAGCGGGGAGCAGTTGTTCCCGGCCTAACCCCAGCAAGTGTGGATTCGGGCGTTGTCGGCCCAAGACATTGATGGGAAGGAGGTGGCAATCGACCGACGGTGAACAGGGAAGGTGCTGCGAGCACTGAATGGGATCGCATTGTATCGTGACGCAAAATTCCAAATGTACGGGGAGGACCCAAAATGAGAAAAGCAACGTTAATCGCAGTTGTGGCAAGCCTGATGCTGTCGGCGGCGAGTTCCGCTGACGTCTTGCGGGAGATCTGGTGGCAGAACGTCAGCATCGATGCCGCGATCAACCTGGTCCAGAGCGGCACGCCCGCCGATCAGGTGGACGTTCTGGCCGAGCCGACGTGGGCGGATATCGCCGACTACTATGTGGCAAGGCTAAGCGGCTATGCCCTGGTGCCGGCCACCGGCGACTACACCTTCTACGTCGCCAGCGACGACTACAGCAGGCTGTACGTCAGCCAGAACGACAACATGGCCGACGCGGTTCAGGTCGCCTTTGTCGACGGCTGGACCGGCTCGCAGGCCTGGACCTCGAACGCCAGCCAGAAGTCCGCACCGATGTCGCTGACCGAAGGCCAGCTCATCGCGTTCTACGCGGTCATGCAGGAAGGCAGCGGCGGCGACAACCTCGCTATCGGCGTCGAAGGCCCGGGGATCGAAGGGATCATCGTGCTGCCGGATGATGTGACCTACGCCACGCATCCGAGCAAGGCCAACAAGCCCAGCCCGGCCGACGGCGCCACCGCTGTCGTCAACGCGATGCTGGCCTGGGGCGCTCCGGCTACGATCGAGTCGCCGGTTTACACCGTGTACTTCGGCACCGATGCGGCCGCGCTGCCAGCGATTGCCGAAGGCATCACCGACACGTCGGTCGATGCCGGCAGTCTGGCGGCGGGCCTCGAGTTCGAGACCACTTACTACTGGCGTGTTGACACCAACGGAGAAGCAGGCAGTGTCTGGAGCTTCACCACGCAGCACGGTCGCCCGATCATCACCTCGATCAAAGGCGACGCCGTCGCTCCCGATGGCGATGCCCAGCTGGTCTGCGAGGCCACCAGCGCCGTTCCGTCGGAACTGAGCTACCAGTGGTACCGAGAGACGGTCATCATGATGGGCTTCGAGCTCAAGGATGTCCCGCTGCCCGAGGGCGTTGAGGCAACACTCAATATCGCCGGCGCAACCATCGACGACCAGGGGTATTACTACTGCGTCGTGACCAATGAAAACGGCTCGACCACTTCGGCGATGGCCTTCCTCGATGTCCAGACGGGTCTGATTCACCGCTGGACCTTCGATGAGAGCGCCGATGGCGTGACGATCCCGGACGTGATTGGCGGCGCCGATGCCACGCTGATGAACGGCACCGGCAATGCAACGATCGCCGGCGGCCAGGCGACCCTGGGCAACACCGGCTCGCAGAACTCCTCCAGTGCCGCGGCCGGCGACTACATCGACCTGCCCAACGGCATCATCTCGCCGATGACGCAGATGACCATCGAGTGCTGGACCACCTGGGACGGCACCGATGCCATCTGGCAGCGGGTCTATGACATGGGCACGGCCAATGGTGGCGAAGACGCTTCCAACGGCGGCGACGCCACGACCTGGTTCTGCGTCTGCCCGGACAACGGCAGCCGCGTGCTTCAGGTGGAGTACCGTCGTCTTGGCGCGGCCTCCGTGATGCCGGTCAACGACAACGGCAAACTCGCCGCCGGGCAAGAGGTCTTGATCACGCAGGTCCATGATGATATCGCCGGCATCGTCAAGGTGTATATCAACGGCACGATCATCGGCGGCTATGCGGCGCCGGCCATGCTCAACGAGATCATCGACAACAACATCTGGCTGGGGCGTTCGCAGTGGGGCGACCCGCTGTACTGCGGTTCGTTCAACGAACTGCGCATCTATGACACCGCCCTGTCAGCGGCCGAGATCGCGGCCAACTACTTGGCCGGTCCCGATGCTATCGCGGAACCCGCCGTGCCCTGCGAGGTGCACGTCGTGGGCGACCGGAACGATGACTGCGTCGTCGACTTCGTCGATGCCGCCGTCACCGCTGATGAGTGGCTCGTTCAATCGCTGGCCGACTAACCAGCAAGCGTTCGAACCACGATGCTGTGCCCTGAACAAGGGGCACAGGAAGAAGATCAAGGGCCTGTACCGCATGGTGCAGGCCCTTTTTCGTGCCCGGCGGCGCATCCGCCCAGGCATCGCAGCGCAGTCTGCCCCCCATCCGCGACCACAGCCCACAGGTTGTTGCCTGCGATACTCCCGACGCACCCGTGGCCAGCCGGACCCCATGAATGTGCGGACAGTCATGCCCCTTCGCGAAGTGGCTAAAACAAAACGCAATAGGGTGTTGTTGGACACCGTAACTCTGTGGCATAATGCTGATTAGACCTGCGGTTTGATACTGTCCCATCTGGCCCATGTGCATAATGCAGGGGATGACGGGGGTGGGGAGTGTATTGCCTTGTGCGGCGCGCGTTCACGTGCAGCCGGAGCAATGCGCGGCAAGCCACTTTTGCGGTGCCCTGCCTCAGACTGGCATAGGGATATCGTGTCCAAGGACGGAGGGAAACCTATGGTGTGTCTTGATGGTCGCTCATGTCGTCCGCACGGCCCCGCCCGGTGACCCTGCCGGTCCTGCAGCGCGTTTGCCCTGCGCCATCGCAGGAGTGTCCTGATTGTGTCGAGGGGTCCACACGCCAGGGCACACGTAGAGCGTTTCCCGATGGAGGCGCGTGATGATTTGTCAATGTTCGATAGAAGGAGGCTTGGCATGTGTAGAAAGCGAGTATATCTGATTTGCGTTCTGCTGGTGCTCGGGTCGGCTGCAACAGGACTGGCCGCCGAACTGGCTCATCGTTGGAGTCTCAACGGTCACCTGAAGGATACGGTGGGAGCTCAGGACGGCGTCATTGTCGACCTGGGGGCAAGAGATGCCATCGTATCCGAGAGTGAGATCACCCTAACCGGTGGAGACAAGGGCAGTTCGGACTACATCGATCTGCCGGATGGCGTCCTGAGCAGCCTCGGCGATTCGGTAACCATCGAGTGCTGGGCCACGCAACTGTCCGCCCAAAACTGGTCGCGTATCTTCGACTTCGGCACCAGCACGGCGGAAAACCTCTACATGGCGTGGACGGTGGGGACAGACCTGAACAACGATCGCGTGGAGTGGAATTACCCGAACCTCGGCAAGCTGCTCGACGGCACCAATGCCCCTTACGCGCTGGGAGTGGAATATCACATTGTCTGCGTGATCGAGCCGGGCACCGTGACCTGGTACACCGCGCCGGCGGATGCCGCCGAGCTGGGGGCGGCCAAAGGCTCGTTTGAGACGGAAAACCGCATCTCGACCCTGAACGATGACAACTGCTGGCTCGGCCGCTCGCAGTGGGGCGACAACACCGCCAACGCGAGCTACAACGAATTCCGTCTCTGGAAGGGTGCAATGACCGCGGACGAAAGGGAACAGTCCCATGCCGCCGGGCCAGTGGCTGCCAACCAAGCCTGGGATCCATCCCCGGCCGACGGCGCCACAGGCGTGTTCCCTCGTGATCTGATCGTGAGCTGGACACCGACCGCAGACGCGGTTGCCTTCAACATCTATGGCGGCGAAGATCCGTCCGCCCTTCAGGCCTTCGGTCAAGGTCAGGCAGAAACAAGCTTCTCCGTGGGCGACCTCATTGGCGATCTGACGTTGTCCACCGTTTATTACTGGCGCGTTGATCAGATCGCGGCCGACGGCGCCGTAACGGAAGGCATCGTCTGGAGCTTCACGACGGATGATGGCCTGCCGGTCGTTACCTCGATCCAGGGCGATGCCGTCGCTCTCGGCGGCGATGCCCAGTTGGTCTGCGAGGCCTCCAGCGCTGTCGCCCCGGACTTGAGCTACCAGTGGTATCGGGAGACGGTCATCATGATGGGCTTCGAGCTGCATGATGTGCCGCTGCCCGAAGGCGTAGAGGCAACGCTCAATGTCTCCGGCGTAACAGCCGACGACCAGGGGTATTACTACTGCGTCGTGACCAACGAAAACGGCTCGGTCACCTCAGCGATGGCGTTCCTCGATGTGCAGACGGGTCTGATTCACCGCTGGACCTTCGATGAGAGCGCCGACGGCGTTACGATTCCGGACGTCGTCGGTGACGCCGATGCGAAACTGATCAACCTCACCGGAAACGCCACCATCGCCGGAGGCCAAGCGACCCTGGGCAACACCGGCTCGCAGGGCAGCGCGGCCGCAGCGGGCAGCACCGCCAATGGCGACTACATCGATCTGCCGAACGGGCTGATTTCGCCGTTGACCCAGATGACCATCGAGTGCTGGACCACCTGGAACGGCACCGACGCGATCTGGCAGCGTGTCTTCGACATGGGCACGTCCAACGGCGGCGAGGACACCTCTCCGGCGGGCGACCAGACGACCTTTGTCATGGTCTGCCCGGACAACAGCGGTCGCGTGGTCCAGGTCGAGTACCGCAGGCTCGGTGCATCCACCATCCTGCCGATCAACGACAATGGTCCGTTGGCTGCGGGCGAAGAGGTCCTAATCACGCTGGTGCATGATGATGTGGCCGGAATCGTCAAGTGCTTCATCAACGGCACGATCGTCGGCGCGATGGATGCCCCCGTCACGCTGGGAGAGTTCGTCGACAACAACATCTGGCTCGGGCGTTCGCAGTGGGGCGACCCGCTGTACTGCGGCTCGTACAACGAGCTGCGGTGGTATGACACCGCGTTGTCGGCGGCCGAGATCGCGGCCAACTATCTGGCCGGTCCCGATGTGGTCGCGGAACCCGCCGTGCCCTGCGAGGTGCACGTGGTGGGCGACCGGAACGACGACTGCGTCGTCGACTTCATTGATGCCGCCGTCACCGCCGATGAGTGGCTCGTCCAGTCACTCCAGGAAGAGGAGTAATCCGGCACCGCATGGATTCCAGCCGTGTCCCGAATCGGGACACATCAAGGAGCTTCAGGGCCTGCACCCGACGGTGCAGGCCCTTTCTTCATGCCGGCTCGACAATCATGGCGGGCTATTGCCTGTCTGGCTTCCTGCCTGTCGTCCTTTTTTCGGTACTTTTCGCCTCCCTATGGGTATGATATCTGGTCCGGTGGTGCGGCAGCACAGGCTGCCGGAAGTGTCAGATGCCGGGGGTCATGGCCCAATATGGAGCTGGCTGCATGGAAACCGTGCTGAAGCACCGAACCCTGATCGACCTCTTCGAAGGATCCATGGCGAGAGTCGTCCGCCCCGAGAAGGTCTGTGCGGAGATCATCAACGGCGACCGCCGCGGTACGCTGACGTTTGAACAACTCCGACGCCGATCTGAAGCCTTTGCCCACAGACTGGCCGGCTGCGAACACATCGGTCCGCAGGACCGAGTGGCCCTGGTCGCGAAGAATCGAACGGACTGGGATGTCGCCCTGTGGGGCATTCTGCGGGCCGGCGCGGTTCCCGTACTGATCGACCCGGATCGGGGACTCCAAGGCGTGATCGCGCACCTCGAAGCCACCGACGCACGCGCTCTGATTGTGGCCGACGATTATGCGGACGCCGCTGACCGGGAGGAACTGACGGCCCAGGCCAGAGCCAGAGGACTGGGCGTGATTCCGATGACCGACCAGCCTCTTGGAGAAGGCGATCTCATCGGGCCGCGAGACCTTGGCGCGATTCACAGAACGATCCGCCCCGACGACACAGCCGTGGTGCTGTGCACCTCGGGAACCACGGGCGATCCGCGCGAGGTGGAGCTGACCCACACCAACCTCATCGCCAACCTCGAAGGCTCGATCCGCCGAGTGGACCTCGGTCCGCAGGATATCCTGGGGCACATCCTGCCGCCCCACCACTCTTTCGGCCTGACCGTAGGCAAGCTCCTGCCCCTGCTGGCGGCGGCCACCAGCATCTACACCAACCGCTATCGCGAAGTCGCCGATCTGATCCGCGACCGGAAGATCACGATTTTCATCGCCATTCCAGCGCTCTTCACGACGCTGGCCCGCAAACTCGAAGACGGCCTCGACCGGCAGAAACACAAGAGCCTGATTCTCCGACTCCTCGACCGGTACACGCCAAGGTATGTCGGCAGGCAGATTCGCAAGAGACAGGGCTGGACCGGCCTTCGGTTCTTCCTGTCGGGCGCTGCGCCGATGCCGCGCTGGGTCCTCGACACCCTGTGGAAGCGAGGCTTTCGGATGTACGAGGGCTACGGCACGACGGAGAACTCTCCCGTCTACGGCTTCAACGAGCGGCTCGACAAGCTCGGCTCGGTCGGAAAACCGATCGACACCCTGTCGGTCAAGATCGTGGACGAGGAGAACCGTACCCAGGAACCCCGTCAGAAGGGAGAGATTTGCCTCGGCGGCCCCTGCATCATGAAAGGCTACTATCGGAACGCCCAGGCGACGCAGGCGGTGACCCATACCGACTCGCAGGGCGTCCGCTGGCTCCACACCGGCGATCTCGGCTACCTCGACGAGGACGGCTACCTGTACATCACCGGCCGCAAGAAGTACCTCATCATCCTGCCGGGCGGCAAGAACGTCAATCCGGAGCGCGTCGAGACGGCGCTGTCACAGGCCCGCTTCGTCAAGGAGGTCCTCGTCGTCCCGACCCGGCGGACCGACCCCAACGGCGTTATGGAGGAGACCATGCGCGCTCTCGTACAGCCGGCGTGGGAAACCCTTGAGGGCCATACCCACCGTCCCAGGCAGGAGCTTCTGTCCGAGCTTCACACGGTCAAGAATCTCATCTGGGAAAGCATTCGAGACTGCCAGCAGAACAACAAACACCTGTCCGGATTCGAGAGGATCGCCGCGCACCAGCTTGAGATCTATACCAGCGAATTCGCCAAGACCTCAAGCGGAAAAATTCGACGCGAGCAGTACATCGATCTGGAACATCTCGCGGCCAAGCACACGCCCGTCGTGGGATATGTCCGCACGCCCGTTCGCTCGCGCGGGCAGGACACCGCGACCGTGTGACAGGCGGGAAACACATTGCACCACACACGTCGGACGGTATAATCACGTCCATAGAGTCCGGCGATGGGTCCTCCACCAAGACGTGGGTCCAGGCCCATCCAATAGCGTGGTGTCGTCCAAGTGAATTGAAAGGAGGACCGCACAATGCCACAGACGCAGAATCCCACCCCACTGGAGCCCGTTTCCGAGAAGATCAGTCGGCGCCGATTCATGACCGGCGCGGCCGCGGCGTCCCTGGCCGTGGTGGCCCCGGGCGCCGTCCGCACCTTTGCGGCCAACTCCAAGATCAATCTGGGCGTTATCGGCTGCGGCGGACGCGGCACCTGGATCGCCAAGCTCTTCAAGGCCCATGGCGGATACAACGTCGTCGCGGCAGCGGACTACTTCCAGGATCGCACGGATCGTCTTGGCAACGAAGTCGGTGTGCCCGCGGCCGATCGCTACACCGGGCTCAAAGGCTATCTGAAGCTTCTGGACAAGGTGGATGCCGTGGCGATCATTACCCCGCCCTACTTCCACCCCGAGCAGGCGGCCGCCGGCGTCGACGCCGGCAAGCACGTCTATCTCGCCAAGCCTATCGCGGTCGACGTCCCGGGGTGTCTGAGCATCGAGAACAGCGGCAAGACCGCCCGGCAGAGGAAACGCTGCTTCCTCGTCGATTTCCAGACGCGGGTGGACCCGTTCTACATGGAGGCGCTGCGGCGCGTGCATGAGGAGAAAGCCCTTGGCAACTTTGCCTTCGGTGAGTGCACCTATCACGCGGGCGACCCGTTCACAGGCTACTATGAAACCTGGAAATCGGACCCGGACAACCCTGAGAATCGCCTGCGGGCCTGGGGCCTGGACAAAGTCCTGTCCGGCGACATCATCACCGAGCAGAACATCCACACGCTCGACGTGATGAACTGGATCATGCAGGAGCCACCGCTATGGGCGGTCGGCAGCGGCGGGCGCAAGTTCCGTCCGGTCGGCACCTGCTATGACACCTTCAGCGCCCTGTTCCAGTATCCCAACGACGTCGCGATCACATTCAGTTCGCGCCAATCCAACGGATACGGCACACAGCCGGAAGGTATCCGCAACCGCATGTTCGGCACGGAGGGCATCCTCGAGACCGAGTACGGCGGACAGGTCCTCATCCGAGGCGACCACTTCTATCGCGGCGGCAGTTCGCCGGGGATCTACCAGGACGGCGCCATCGCCAATATCAAGACCTTCTACGACAGCGTCACCGGCGGCCACTTTGAGAACCCGACCGTCGAGTGCAGCGTGCGCAGCAACCTGATTACCATACTCGGCCGCATCGCCGCCTACGAGAAACGCATGGTCACCTGGAACGAGCTGATGAGCAGCAAGGAGAAGCTCGACGCCAACCTCAAGGGCGTGAAGGCATAAGAATCGCGAACACCTCGTGCGTGCGATCTCGCGGAATCGCCAGGTCGCACGCACGGCCATTCATGGAGGTCTACGCGTGAACGGACGAACGCTGAACCGCCGCGACATGCTGGCCGGGGCCGCCCTGACCCTGGCGGGATTGTCACTGACAACCTCGTGCGCCTCGTCGGGTGCGAAGGGAACGGCCCGCAAGAAACCCGCCGGCTTCAAACTGGGGGTCTGCGACTGGACGATCGGCCGGACCACTCAGCCGGAGGCGTTCGACGTCGCCAGGCGAATCGGCCTGGACGGAGTGCAGGTTGATTTCGGCCGGGCCGCCGAGGAGTTGCCCCTGTTCAACCCCGCCCTGCAACAGAGTATTCTCGACCGCGCGGCGCAGAACCAGCTCGAAGTGGCCTCGCTGGCCATGGGCACGCTCAACGACATCCCGTACAAGAGCGACCTGCGCACCGAGCGATGGGTCGAGCGGGCTATCGACGTCTGCCAGGCGATGAAGACGGACATCGTGCTGCTGGCCTTCTTCGGCAACGGAGACCTCCTCGACGACCCGATCGGAGTCGATGCCACCGTCGAACGTCTCAAGAAGGTCGCGCCCAAGGCGGAGAAGGCGGGCGTGGCTCTTGCCATCGAGTCGTGGCTCAGCGCCCCGCGTCATCTGGAGATCATCGAGCGCGTCGGCTCGCCGGCGATCAAGGTCTACTATGACGTCGGCAATTCCCACCTGAAGGGCTATGACATCTACCAGGAGATCCGTGCGCTGGGCAAGCACATCGTCCAGTTCCACGCGAAGGACTACGACAACCTCTACGGCCGGGGCTCGATCGACTTCGTCCGCGTCCGGGAAGCGATGGACGACATCGGCTACCGTGGCTGGCTCGTCATGGAAGGCACCAAGATGCCGCTCGGCGTCGAAGAGAGCTGCCGGTACGATGCGGAATACCTCAGAACGATCTTTCCGCCCAAGGTCTGAGAAGACCGCAGCGAACCCCCAAGGGGAGAAAGGCAAGTGGGACCATGAAAGCACGCAAAGCCGCCACGATTCTGCTGACTCCGTTCGTCGTCTCTCTGGCCGCCGCCACTCCGCTGGACGATTATGTCGCCAAGCCGGATCCCAGCTACACGTACAGCCTCGTGCGCACGATCGATCACCCCCAGGGCAAGATCCATATCATCGATCTGAAGTCACAGACCTGGCGCAGCGAGAACGAGGTCAACCGGACCCTCTGGCAGCACTGGCTGACGATCGTCGTACCCAACGACGTCGCGTTCGACACTGCCCTGCTGTGGATCACCGGGGGCAGCAATGACCGCCCCGCGCCGACCATGCCCGACGATATGCTCGCCAACATCGCGCTGCGCAGCAAATCGGTCGTCGCGGAACTGCGCATGGTGCCCAATCAGCCGCTGGTGTTCCCGGACGACCCGGACAACCAGCGCTATGAGGACGAGATCATCGCGTACACGTTCGACAGGTTCTTGCGGACCGAGGACCCGACCTGGCCGCTGCTGCTGCCGATGGTCAAGAGCGCCGTCCGGGCGATGGACACGATTCAGGATCATCTGACGAAAGCCACCGGCGGCAAGCTGGCGATCAAGAGCTTCGTCGTCTCCGGCGGATCGAAGCGAGGCTGGACCACGTGGCTGACGGCGGCCGTCGACAAACGCGTGCGCGCCATCGCTCCGGTGGTGATCGACGTGCTCAACATGAACGAGCAGATGCGACACCACTTCGCGGCTTATGGCTTCTACTCCCCTGCCATCGGCGACTACGAGCAGATGAAGATCTTCGATCGGCTCGACTCGCAGGGCGGCACGGAAATCCGCAACTTCGTCGATCCTTTCGAATACTGCGACCGTTACACGATGCCCAAGTTTCTCATCAACTCGGCGGGCGACCAGTTCTTCCTGCCCGATTCGGCCCAGTTCTATTTCGGCGATCTGCCGGCGGACAAGTACCTTCTCTACTGCGCCAACACCGACCACGGCCTGGACGGCTCGGAGGCCGACAAGGCCCTGCTGGTGTGGTATCAGTCGATTCTCACGGGGCGCGAGCGGCCGCAGTTCTCGTGGGAAAAGCCAGCGGATGGCCGCCTCCTCGTCACTACCCGGACGCGGCCACAGCAGGTCAGTCTCTGGACGGCTACCAACGCGGAGGCTCGTGATTTCCGTCTGGAGAAGATCGGCAAGGCGTGGAAGAGCAGTCCGCTGACCGCTACCGGCTCCGGCACGTACGACGTTCGCGTCCCGACGCCGGACAAAGGCTGGACCGCCTACTTCGTCGAGCTGCTGTTCGATTCCGGAACGCCCATTCCCTACCGCTTCTCGACCGAGGTTCGCGTCGTGCCCAACACGCTGCCCTACGCGGACAAGCTCCAGGGCAACTGACAGCTTCGAGCGGAAGAGAAAGCACGGTCGGCCGGCCATCGACCGACCGTGCCTGTTGCTGTCTACTTCTCGTTGCCCCACAACTGGGCGCCGCTGCCGTGGTTCTTGCGCCACTCGTCGCGCCAGCGATGGATGTCACTGACGCCGATGTACGACTTGGGCTGACGCGCTTCCTTGCCGGGCATGGGCGCGAGCTTGTGTAGAGGCGGCGCCTGGTACCAGTACGCCACGCTGGCCATGTCGAGCGTCAGGTTGTTGTCGTGCCCGTGCTCGATCGTGAACCTCAGTGACGTGTTGAAGTAGATCGGATCGCTGATATGGAAGCGGTACGCGTGGGTCCGGCCCAGCCAGCCGATGTCATCGTTGACGCGGGCGTACCCGAAATACGGATGCGTGTAGATCGTCTTGGGACACCAGGAGCCATTGAAGTAGTCTTCCGTCCCGGTCCCGTGGAGCGTGGGCCGGGTGTCCCCGTCGATGAAGACCATGTCGTCGCCTTCGCCGTACCACATCGGGGTCGGACAGTGCACGTAGTAGTTGACGCCGACGAAGTGTCCCTTGCCCTTGACGTCGACGATCAGATAGTTGTCCTTGCCGTCGGGGTTGTTCCCTTGCGGCCCCGTCACGCCCCACTCGGTCTCCCCTTCGGGCGGGGCCTCGGTCAACTCGTGATTGTACCAGGCGCAGAACCGGCCCATGTCATCGGCCAGCGCATCGACCTCGACGTAGTCTACGAAGTAGTAAAACGCATCGATCTCGCGTCCCGTCTGGTTTTCGATCTCGATCCGGGCGCCTTTGGCGAACGGCATGGCGAAGTACGACACCATCGCCCGGCCTTCCACCGGGCCGACCGCCAGCGGCAGGCTCACGAAGGGGTAGCTCTCATTCCACCCCTGCCCGAAGAACGGCCCGATGGGGGACTCCACCGACGGGAATTCGTTTCCGTCCCAGTACATGCGAAGGATGATGTCGTTTCGGTTCAGTTGCTCCGGCGGCGGCGCAATCGTGATCCAGATGTGATTGATGATCCCGGCCCCCTGAACGTTGAACAGCTCGCGTTTCTGCCCGTCCGCGATGTGCTCGAAGCGGTCGTTGTTGCCTCCCGAGCGGTCGTAGCTGCTGACCCGCCGGGTGCGCATGTCGCTCTGCACGCGGGCCAGTCCAAGCAGATCGCTGCCATGCCCCACCGCAGCCGGCGAAGGCGTCTGCAAAGCCAACAGGACCAAAACGAGTGCGACAGAAAGGTGCTTGCTCATCTCTGTGACCTCCTTCTCAATTGAGATTCCCTGTGCCGGACTGACACGCGTCCCATACTCGCGCCAGTACGCCGCAACGCGTGGAACAGGCTCTCGGCAGTATAATGCCCGTGTCGTTCGTCCGCCAAATACCGTTCCGGAAATCTATGGACAGTCCGGCCGCAGTTCACTACGCTGTCGTCCACGATCAGAGGCCCGGACAGACCGCAACAGAACCGGACGCTGCCTATGGCGCAGGACCACAAGCAGGCGAGTGACTTGAACGTTCCGACCGCTCCGAAGGGGCTGGGCATCCTGCTCGTGGTAGGCCCGAGCATGGTCTGGGCGGCCGAATACATCGGCTCGGGCGAGGTCATCATCGCCACCCGCACCGGCGCGATCCTCGGCACAGCGGTCCTTTGGGCGGTAGTCCTCGGCGTGTTCCTGAAGTTCTGGATCGGCGTGGCCGGCGCACGCTATACCGTTTGCACGGGCGAAGGAATGGTCGATATGTTCGACCGCATGCCGGGCCCGCGTCACTGGGGCGTCTGGATCGTCCTGGTGGTCCAGTTCTTTTGCGCGGTCATGTCAACAGGGGCCTTGGCGACATCGGCCGGCACATTCATCCAGAGCCTCCTACCGTGGGCCAAACTCTGGCACTGTGGCCTGTTCGCGATCGTATTCGCTGTGGCGGTGGCGTGGTCGGGAGTCTTCGGCGTCTTGAAGGTCTTCATGAGCCTGTTCGTGCTCATCATCGTCGTCGGCGCCATGTACATCGCCTGCCGTGTGTTCCCCAGTTTCGCCGAACTGGCAGCCGGACTGACCGGCCGGCTTCCCGCCGTACCCGAATGGGCCTCCGCCATGGAGAGCGTCGAAG
Source organism: Sedimentisphaerales bacterium (assembly GCA_040772485.1). Taxonomy (GTDB): domain Bacteria; phylum Planctomycetota; class Phycisphaerae; order Sedimentisphaerales; family Anaerobacaceae; genus Anaerobaca. The sequence goes on from JAXGYC010000007.1 coordinate 953,043, forward strand.
ACAGCGCCTGGCAGGAGATCCTGCCCGTCCTGGGCTGGGGCGCCGGCGGCTTCGCCTCCCAGGTCTGGTATACCTACTGGGTGATCGGGGCCGGCTACGGCGCCACCGCCGGACGGGGCTATGGCAGACCCGCCGACCTCGCCGCTCTGCGCGCAATGCCTATCGAGACGGCGCAACGCATCAAGGGCTGGTGCTATACGCTCTACGCAGATTCGAGTCTTGCCATGGTGCTGGGCATCCTGGTTACCGGCGCATTCCTCGTCGCCGGGGCGGGCATCCTGGGCGCCGAGCACATGGTCCCGGAAAACCGCAACATGGCGGAGGTGCTGTCGGAGGTCTTCGCTCGCCGCTGGGACCGGCTGGGCGGTTTCGTGTTCAAACTGTGCGGCGCGGTCGCGATGGTCTCGACGCTGATGGGCCAGCTTGCCGGCTGGCCTCGCCTGCTGGCCGACTCGTGTCGAATCTGCATCCCCGGCTTCAACGCAAGACTTGCCTGGAAACAGCAGTTTCACCTGTTCCTGATCCTGTTCTTCTGCACGAGCGTGCTGATCGTCTGCCTGCTCGGCAAGGAACCGATCTCCCTGCTGAAGATCTCGTCGATCCTGGAGGGGATTCTGCTGATCGCGCTGCAAGCGGCGGCGGTTGCGTTCGGGCTTTTCGTCGTCATGCCCCGGATGCTCTCGAAAGAGGCGGGCCGCGTGCTCAGGCCCGGCTGGGTCTTCGCAGTCGGACTGCTCGGCACGCTCGTGTTCTACGGCTACCTCTGCGTGACGCAGGTCCCCCAAGTCCTGCTGGAAATCCTCGGCCTGGCCGGCTAAGCTATGGGTTTGGCGACGGGCACCGGCCCGGTCGCAGCTACCCCTTGACTCATGGAGGGCAGAACTTTGAACGGACTGGATCTCTCGACCGTCCTGGCGGCGCAGGCCTCCGGCGGGACCAGCATAGTCGGCCCCCTGCTCATTCTGATCGTCGGCATCGCCATCGTCATCGGCATGATCGTGGTGCTTCGCGTCAACGCCTTCCTGGCGTTGATTGCGGCGGCTGTGGTCGTAAGTCTCTTGGCGCCGGGCGAGTTCAGCACCAAGATCAGCCGGGTCGCTGGCGAGTTCGGCGCCATGGCAGGAAAGGTCGGCGTGGTCATCGCCCTGGCGGCGATCATCGGGGACTGCCTGATCGCCTCCGGCGCCGCCGACCGCGTCGTGCGCGTGTTCGTCCGCCTGTTCGGCCAGAAGCGATGCGAAGTGTCGCTCATGGCCAGCGGTTTCGTCCTGTCGGTCCCGGTCTTCTTCGACACCGTGTTCTACCTGCTGCTGCCGCTGGCTCGCTCGATGCATCGGCAGACTCGAAAGAGCTACCTGCTCCTGATCCTGGCGATGGGCGCCGGCGCCTCGATCACGCACTCCATGGTCCCTCCGACGCCCGGCCCGCTGATCATCGCCGAGACGCTGCACGTCGATCTGGGCACGATGATCGGCATAGGACTGCTCTGCTCGATTCCGACCGCAGTCGTGGTCCTGCTGCTCGTCCGCTTCCTGGCGAAACGGATCGAGATTCCCATGCGTGCCCTCGACGGCTCGCGGACCGAGCCTGATCCATTGCCGGACGACAAGCTGCCCGGCCTACTCCTGTCCGTGTTGCCCATCATTCTGCCGGTCCTGCTGATCACCATGCACACAGTCGTTTCCTCGCTGGCCAAGAAGGCTACCCCGGACTCGGTCCTCGTTCGGACCGAGACACACACCGCCGTGCTCGGCAACCCCAATCTGGCGATGATGCTCTCGGCGGCGGTCGCCCTGTACGTTCTCTGGCGTCAGCGCAAACCCGGCCGCGAAGGGCTCGCCCGGATGATCGAGACGTCGCTGATGAGCGCCGGCGTCATCATCCTGATCACCTCCGCCGGCGGCGCTTTCGGCGCCATGCTCAAGGAGGCCCAGATCGGTCCGGCCATCCAGAACCTGTCCATCGGCGGCGACACGCAACTGGGCGGCCTGAAGCTGCTCTTCATGGGCTTCTTTGTCGCCTTCCTCATCAAATTCGCCCAGGGAAGCAGCACCGTCTCGATGATGACAACCTCGGCCATGATGGCGGCGCTGATTCCATCGACCGACGTGTTGGGTTACCATCCGGTCTATCTGGCCGCCGCCATCGGGTTCGGCGCCCAGTGCGGCAACTGGATGAATGACTCGGGCTTCTGGGTCTTCGCCAAGATGGGCGGCCTGACCGAGGTCGAGACACTCAAGACCTGGACGGTCACGGTCAGCAGCACCGCGGTGATCGGCCTGTTCTTCGTGACCTTGTTCGCTATGTTCCTGCCGTTGACGTGAGGTGACAGATTGAAGGCATTGCTCTATACCGAACCGTATACGTTTTCCTACACCGATGTCCCGGATCCCGCAGTGGGTGACGACGACGTCCTGGTCCGGGTCAAGGCGTGCGGCATCTGCGGGTCCGACGTGGCCGGCCACACCGGCAAGACCGGCCGGCGACTGCCCCCGCTGATCATGGGCCATGAAGCGGCCGGCGTCGTGGAGCGGACCGGCAGGAACGTCACGGACTTTGCGCCCGGCGACCGGGTCTGCTTCGATTCCACGGTCTACTGCAACAAGTGTCCCGCCTGCCGGCAAGGTCTGTTCAATCGTTGCACCCATCGGCAGGTGCTGGGCGTCTCGGTCCCCGAGTTCAAGCGAGACGGGGCTTTCGCTGAGTTCGTAGCCGTGCCGCACTGGATCGTCGCGAAGCTGCCGGACGACATGTCGTTCGTTCAGGCGGCCCTGTTGGAGCCAGCGTCGATCGGCGTACACGCCGCGAGCCGAAGGCCGATCAGCGACAGCGACACTGCCGTGGTCGTCGGCGCCGGCACTATCGGCCTGTTCATCCTCCAGGCAGCCAAGCTGCGCGGCGCCAGGCGGGTCGTCGCTTGTGACATCAGCGAGTTCCGGCTGGACCTGGCCCGTCAGGTTGGCGCCGATGAGTGTGTCAACTCCCAAAACAGGCCCCTGAGGCAAACCGTCGATGGACTAACTGACGGCCGCGGCGCCGACATCGTATTTGAAGCCGTCGGGTACGCCGAGACGTTCCGCGAAGCTGTCGCGATCACCAAAACCGGAGGCAGCGTCGTGGCTGTCGGCAATCTGGCCAAAGAGACGCAGTTCAACCTCCAGGAGCTTGTCAGCCGGGAGCTGACCTTCACCGGGTCGTACGCCAGTTCGGGCGAGTTCCGCACGTGCATCGACCTGATCGCTTCAGGCCGGATCAGCGTCGGCCCCCTCGTCAGCGAGGTCCTGCCGCTGAAGGATGGGCCATCGGCCTTCAAACGCCTGCTCGAAGCCAAAGAGAATTTGCTCAAGATCGTCGTTGAACCGTGAGAACAAGTGTGAAGTGTTGAAGTGTGAAGTGTGAAGTTTCAAGTAAGAGGTGTTGCATTCAGCGGCGCAACTTCACACTTCACACTTCAAACTTGAGATTTTCGATAGGAGTTGGCATGGAGAACCTTTTCGATCTTTCGGGAAAAGTGGCGGTCGTCACAGGCGCCAGCCGGGGTCTGGGCCAGTACTTCGGACGGGCGCTGGCGCGGGCCGGCGCGGACCTGGTCATCACCAGCCGCGACACGTCGCGACTTTCGGAATTTCGGGCGGAAATCGAGAGCTTGGGCCGCAGAGCGTTGCCCGTCAAGCTCGACGTGCTCAATGAAAGCGAGATCCAGAGCATGGTGCGTACGGCCATCGCCGAGTACGGCAGGATCGACATCCTGGTCAATAACGCCGGGCTGAACATCCGCAGGCCCGCCGCCGAGTTCACCTGGAAGGACTGGGACACCGTCCTGGACACGAACCTCAAGGGGGCTTTTTTCGTCGCGCAGGCGGTCGGCAGGGAGATGATCAAGCGCCGGTATGGGCGGATCATCAACGTCGGCTCCTGTACGTGCGTCTTCGGCATGGAGGGCATCGGCCCGTACTGCGCCAGTCGCGGCGGCGTTCTCCAGGTCAGCCGGAGCCTGGCTGCCGAGTGGGGCCGGCATGGCATCACCGTCAATGTGCTGGCGCCCGGCTGGTTCAAGACCGCCCAGAACAAGGTCCTCTACGACAACAAACCCTGGGTTGAGTATATCACCGATCGCATCCCCCTCGGTCGGCCCGGGCAGCCCAAGGACCTCGACGGAACCGTCATCTTCCTGGCCTCCGACGCCTCGGCCTACGTCACCGGCCAGATCATCCTCGTGGACGGTGGCTTCACCACCGGGGCAACCAAGGCTATCGTATGAACGAAATTGAGCGGCGGGTGATAGAAATCCAGCCATCGTGCGTCTGTAAGGATAGAATCATCTCAGACCTGCACGCAGGCGGGGAACCGGCCCTGCGCGGAAAGGAACGGCCATGTTGACATCGAACAAAATGATCGCGTTGTACATCCTCCTCGCCCTGCTCGGCGTCGGTGTGGGCGCGTGGTTTCTGCTGCGCCACACGCTCCGCAGCCGGCTGCGCATGAAGAAGCTGCTCCAGGCCGATCCCGACATGAATGACTGGCTCATCGTCTTCGGCTGGACGCCCAAGGTCCTCTACGTCCCCACCATGGCGGCTTCGCTGCTGGCCTCGGTCCTGATGTTCCTGAAGGAGACCGAATGGAGTGTGCTGGCCTCGATCAATCCGAGGGTCATCGGCGGCATCTGGTTCGCGATCTTCATCATCAATCTGATCATCGAAGAGTATGACGTCAGCATCAAGCTGCTGATCATCGGCATCATCGGGCTGGGTTTTCTGTTCCTCTGGCTCCATCTGGTCGGCTGGGTGGGCGGATTCCTCCGGGTCTTCCGCCATCTGGGGTTCTCGATCAGCGGGACCGGCTATCTCCTCGTCACCCTCATCGGACTGCTGACGATTTTCGTCTCCTGGGTGCGAGGCATGTTCTACTATGTCGCGATCACCCCCAATTACATGAATCTCCAGGAAGGCCCGACCGAGACGGGCGAGCAGATCAGCCGGGAAGACTACAACACGCGAATCGACACCGGCGATTTCGTAGAACGGCTCTTCGGCTTCGGACGCATCGTCATCACGTTCAAGGAAAAATCTCGCCTGCCGCTGACACTGCTGACCTGGAACATCCAGGGCAAGGCCCAGATGCTCGAACGCGTGCGGGCCAAGTATGCGGTCGACCTTCCTCAACACCATCCGGCGCCCGCTCCGGTGTTTCCACCGGCCGGTCCCCCGCCGATCCCGCCTGCCAGTCCGCCGCAGCCGTAGGATCAGTCCCGGCGTCCGTCGGGATGCCCGTGCCGGTTAGATTCCTTGCACGCGACGCGGCAATCCGCATAATGGCGATGTGCGATGCCCGGACCATCGCCGGATCAATGTGCGGAGTCCACTGTGCAGTCGGATCGGGAACTGATCGATGCCATCAACGCAGGCGATGCGGACGCCTTCGAGCGGCTCTACCTTCGCTACCGCGATTGGGTCTACCGCCTGGCCTGGCGGCTCACAGCCAACCACGCCGATGCGCTCGACGTGTTGCAGGAGACGTTCACGTACCTGCTCAAGAAGTTCCCCGGCTTCGTCCTGACCGCGTCGATGACCACATTTCTCTACCCCGTGGTCAAGCATATCGCCCTGAACCTGCGAGCGCGCAGATCCCCCGGCCAGGTTGGCGACGACGTACTTGGGAGCCTTCCGGTTCCCGAATCCTCGCAGGCTTCGCGGAGCGAACTGGCCGCCGCATTGAGGGCCCTGTCGGCCGAGCAGCGCGAAGTCGTCCTGATGCGATTTGTCGATGGACTGCCGCTGCACGACATCTCCATCGCACTCGACATCCCGCTCAATACGGTTAAGTCACGCCTCTACAATGCCTTACGCACACTCCGAGACGACCCGAGGACCCGCGACTACTTCCTGGGCGAGTAGAAAATCTCAGCCAGATTGAAAAAAAATCCGGCGTGCCATGAACTTCTTGGCCTTCTGAGCTGCTCAACACTCTGGAAACGGATACCTATGAACGAAGAACGACGACAATTCGATAACGAGCCGGACCTGAAGGTCAGAGAGAGATTCTCGGAGGATCTGGGCAGGTTGTTCGCCCCGGACCGGCCGATTCCATCCGATATCGACCGGGCTGTCGCGGAGGCGGCCCGGCGGCGCTTCGCGCGTCCCCAGCGAAGGCTCTGGTGGCTCCGGTGGGCCGTCCCGGCGACCGCCGCAGCCGCCATCGCGATCGCCTGCCTCTGGTGGGTACATCCCGGGGCAGCGCCGTCTGTTGCTCCGAGCCCCCGGCTCTCACAAACAGCGACGGACATTGATGGGAACGGCAGGGTCGACATCCTCGACGCCTTCACGCTCGCCCGGCACATCGAGGCCAGGCAGCCGACGGAGGCAATGTGGGACTTCAACAGCGACGGCCTGATCGACCGCCGCGATGTGGACGCCGTGGCATTGGCCGCGGTGCGTCTGAACAAGGGAGTCTGACCATGAAGCGATCCGCACTGACAGCATTGGTCGTCGCATGCCTGATCGTGACGCTCCTGGCCCCTCGGACGGGCAAGGGCAGCCGACCGGCCGAGCCAGGCGTTCGATTCGCGCCCGTGCACATCTATCTCGATTCGGGCGACACCCCCTTGGCGGCCTACCAGTTCGAACTCGTTTGTAGTGTGCCCGTGAGGGCATCAGAGAGTAACGCCTCACGGCGTCACTACGAACGCGTCGTCAAGATCGTCGGCGTCGAAGGCGGCGAGCACCCGGCGTTCAACAACGCCCCTTACTATGACCCGGCGGCACTGGCCAATAACCGCATCATCATCGCCGCCTTCAGCACCGGCGCCGATTTGCCCAAAGGCCGCACCCGCATCGCCACCATCCACCTGCAAATCGCTGGCGACGCCGAACCGGAGTACGAACTGAAGCTCGCCGTCGCCGCCGACGCCGATGGCCGCGAGACCCCCGCCGAACTCACCCTGCAAACAGGAGAGGACCAATGAAACCCACGCGTCTGATTGCCATCGTCTTGGTCTCCGTCTTTCTGACAGCTTTGTTGGCAGCATTGGTCACATCGTCTGTCAGTTGCAGCAGCAGATCATCAGAGGACACGAGTCGGCATGAGACTCCGTCGCAGCCTGTCGTCGCCGATACACCGCATCCGACAACCGAATCGGCGGAAGAACAGACATCTATCGACCTCAAGTCCCCCGTCCCCCAGCCGCGGCTGAGCCAGATCCCGGACGAAGAGCGGCGAAGGCTCCTCGAGTACCGCCAAGGCCCCGGAGAGCCGACGGATGAGCCGGCCTCGACTACTGCCCGACGGTCCCAGATTGAGGCCCGCAGCTGGCCGAAGGTCTACAGGCCTCAAGAGACAACGACAATCCCCGTTACTCCTCACGGTGGACCCGTGCCATATGGCTGGACTGGGACCGTCACGCCTACGCGCGGAGAACACTCTTCCACCGTGGGTCTGCTGGGGGCAGGTGAGCAAATGGCGCCGCGGCAAGTCGACGCGGATTGGGCCACTGTCGATACGGATGAGATATGGGTGATTGCCAAGCCGGAGGCGCCGCAGGCGGTCGGGCCCCAGTACCAGACGCCCGGGTCGGGGGCGATGCTGGCGAAGGTCGAGGAGAAGGAGATTCCGCTGCCGCTCAAGCACACGGACGTCAAGGGGCAGATCAGCGGGTATATCGCGACCGTCGAGGTCACGCAGCAGTTCGAGAATCCCTACAGCGAGAAGATCGAGGCGGTCTACGTCTTCCCACTACCTCAGAACGCGGCGGTCAACGAGTTCATCATGGTCATCGGCGAGCGAAAGATTCGAGGCATCATCCGCGAGCGGCAGGAAGCCGAGCAAATCTACGCGGAGGCCCGGCGCCAAGGGTACGTCGCGTCGCTATTGACCCAGGAGCGGCCCAACATCTTCACCCAGAAGGTCGCCAACATCGAGCCGGGAAAGGCCATCGACGTCAACATCAAGTACTTCAACACGCTTGCCTACGCTGACGGCTGGTACGAATTCGTCTTTCCGATGGTGGTCGGGCCGCGATTCAACCCGCCCGGCTCGACCGATGGCGTTGGCGCCGTCGGCCGGGGCAAGACAGGTCTCTCCGGCCAGAAGACCGAAGTCCAGTACCTGCGGCCCGACGAGCGAAGCGGCCATGACATCGCGCTGGCGGTGGACATCGACGCCGGCGTGGAGATCGAGGAGGTTTCGTGCGCGACCCACGCGATCCAGAAGAACAGCGATGCGCCGCAGAAAGCCCACGTCCAGATCAGCCCGCTTGACAGCATCCCGAACAAGGACTTTGTCTTGCGATACAAAGTCGCGGGCAAGACCGTCAAATCCGCACTGGTGACACACACCGACGAACGCGGCGGTTTCTTCACGCTGATGCTCTATCCGCCGGACGATCTCAAGACGCTCCAGCGCTCGCCCATGGAGATGGTCTTCGTGCTGGATTGCTCGGGCAGCATGAACGGCCAGCCCATCGCCAAGGCCAAGGACGCGGTCAAGCGGGCGTTGCGCAAGCTCGGGCCGGACGACACGTTCCAGGTGATCCGCTTCTCGCAGAGCGTTTCGCAGTTCGGCTCGCAGCCTGCCCCCGCAACGCCGGACAACGTCCGCAAGGCCATCGCCTACGTCGACGCTCTCCATGGCAGCGGCGGAACCATGATGATCGAGGGAATCAAGGCGGCGCTGGAGTTCCCACACGATGAGCGCCGGTTCCGCCTCGTTTCGTTCCTGACCGACGGCTACATCGGCAACGAAGCGGAGATCCTGGAGGCGATCCATGACCGCTTGGGCGAGAGCCGCATCTTCAGCTTCGGCGTCGGCTCCTCCGTCAACCGCTACCTGCTCGACCGCATGGCCAAGCTGGGCAAGGGCGCCGTCGCCTACATCGGGCCCAACGACAGCAGCAGCGAAATCGTAGACCTGTTCTACGACCGGATCAGCCACCCCGCTCTGACCGACGTGACCATCGACTGGGGCAGCCTGGAGGTCCAGGACGTCTATCCTTCGCGGATTCCCGACCTGTTCGTCGGCCGTCCGATCATCGTAACGGGTCGTTTCGCCGGGCAGCAGAATACGACCGTCCACGTCCAGGGCAAGGTCGGCAACTACGACAAGGAGTTGGCCATTCCCGTCCGATTGGCGGATGGCGCGAGCACCCATCCCGGCATCGCCTGCGTCTGGGCCCGAAAGAAGATCGAGGAGCTGGCCGCACGCAAGACCTACGACGACAGCCCTTCGCTGCCGGGCGAGATCCAGCGTGTGGCCCTGGAATACAGCCTGATGAGCGAATACACCGCCTTCATCGCCGTGGACAGCACGCACCAGACCGCCGGCGACCATGGCGTGACCGTCGCCGTCCCGGTTCCCGTCCCCGACGGCGTTCGCTACGAGACCACGGTACAGAACTGATGCGCATCGGGCCCGCCAACGAGCTTTTTCGCGGACCTGAAAAAAAACAAGCATCTCCACCCCCCGTGTGCGTTACCATCGCGTGTGCAGAGGCCTCTTAGAAATGGAGAGCCGAGAAGGCATCCTCCGGTAACAATGCAGTACAGGCAGATATGAAACGGGGGTGATCCGATGCTTGAAAGATATCGCGAAGCGCACGATCTGGTGATCGATTACGGCGAGGCGCTGCGGGAAGGCAGCCTGCCGACGTTCCTGAAATCGCTCTCGCGGTTTGAAGGTCGGGAAGTGCTGACGACCCCGAATTTCTGGCACGGGGCCGAGATGATGCGCATCCTCAACAGCATCGCCTTCGCCGACGAGGCCACCATTCCGAACCTGGACATCTTTCTCGCCCGCGTCCACGCGAGGATCGTCTCGCGCGCCCGAAACCCCAGGATCAGCAGACGGGTCAGAGCCAGACCGAACGTACGCGATCGGAACGCGCAAGAATGAAATGAAACAGGGCTGCCAGTCCCGCCGTCACGGGGCTGGCAGCCCTGCAAACCATTCACGAAAACCGAGTCTTTTACAGCATCTTGCGTCGGCGGAACCAGCCGGCCACACCCAAGCCCAGGCTGCCGAGCAGTGCGGCGCCGGGAGCCGGGACGACCATCGTCAATTGATCCTGTTTGAAGTAGCCTGCCTCGCCGACGTGGCCGGCAGCATACAGGTTCAGCACCCGCACGTTGCCGATGTCGGTCCAGCCGGCCTGCACTGCCGCCGAGTAGAACTGATCCTGCAACGAGCCGTCGCCGTCGGTCCATGACTTGACAGCCTCGTCCTCGATATGCCAGATCACATCTTGAAGAGCCCCCGCTGATATGGCGCGGTCACCGGCCGGATTGTAGTCGTATCCTGCCAGCGTGCCGGAACGGAACTGCGTGTACAGATACGCCGTCATCGGATCCAGCAGGTCCCCTCCCTGCGGGCCTGTCGCCCCGTGGTTGGTCCCGCCGTGCAGCGCCTCCGTGGCCACCACCACGTCGTACCAGGCTCCCGTCGACACCTGCTCGCTTTTCTCCAGGCAGAACGAGGAGTACGGGTCGTTCTCGATCGTGATGTTCTTGAGGTCCTGATTGGGGGTCAGTTGGAACTCGCCACCGGTGCCGCTGTAGTACCCGGAAACGCGTGTCAAGTAAACCGACGGACCCGCCAGGGCCGAACCTGCGCCGAGCAGGCAGACAATTGACGCCAATGCCAGTTTCTTCATCATCTTGCCATCCCCCAAATACGGTACATCTCTTCTGCGCGGTGTCCCAGGGTCGTCATATGGACTGAGCGTTGTTCGGACTGACCTTCGACATCCGGAGAAACCGGTAGCACAGAATGCAAAGCAGGATCAGTGAACACCCCCAGTGCCATTCCCCACACCGTTGCCAATTCAGCATGTAGTGTATCGTGTTTCTTCGTTAATGTCAACGGACGGGCCAGCGCAGAGCAGACTTTCCGCCCGCAAGTGCCTTCCGAAACGGGGAACATCGTGATTATGGGAGCCCAGGCAGCGTTTCCTGCGATTTTTTGTGCGCGGGCGTGCGCTCGACGGGTCGTTGTCATACGTGTTTATGGGACGGCCTCGCCTGTGGTCGTGCAGGCGACACGACATGCGCGTCAGTTCGGCGTTTCGGGGGATGGGGTTGCGGCGTGCCAGTGGGCGGGGTCGTTGCCGTACGAGGCCGGCGTCGTGCGGTGCAGCGACAGGCCCTGCCCATCCGCCTCGACCGGCCAGGGATCGACGCCCGAGCCGAAGCCCGACGGATGCGAACCGTCGCTGTACACCACCCGGTCCACCCGAATCCAGCTCACCGTGCCGTCGTCGGCCACGTCGCCGGGCTTGCTGAGCTGAATCCGGCCCCCGTCGTCGGGCAGCTTGCCCGGCCCCCACGTCAGCATCGCAACGCCCGACACGTCGCCATAGGCGATGGCGAAGCCCAGCGAGTCCTTCACCAGCAGCAGATGCCCGCCGGACGCCAGCGTGATCGGCGCATCGGCCGGGAAACGCAGATCGATCCTCGGATCGTCCGGGTCGTCCGTGAACCGCCACGGAACACCGAGGTCCGCATCGTACAGCGTCACGGGGCCGTCGCTGATGTTGAGCAACTCGACGTATTCGGCCTGCGACGAAGCGGCCGGATGGTACATGATCTCGCTGATCACCACCGGGCCTACCTGCGGCTCGGCGTTGGCCGTGCCCGGCGTCGGGACGCTCAGCGACACGAAGTTGTACCCGCCGGTGCTCTTGCGATGCCGGCCCATCGAGACGCCCCGCTCGGAGGCGTCGAACTTCTCCTGCACGCTGTAGCCCGTCAGCACACCGTCAGCGCCCGAGTGCAGGTACAGCGTCTCGCCACTGCGGCTGAGCCTGAACGGAACCCGGCAGCCCGGATCACCGGCGTTGTCGAATGTCGCATCGGCCTCAAAGACCAGATAGCCGCCGGCGCCGAGCACCGTCCCCGAGGCGATCTCGTACCGCATCCGGTCGTCGGCGTCGTCGCTGAGGAACCAGCCGCCCAGGTCGATCGCCTCGTCCGTCGTGTTGTGCAGCTCGATCCAGTCGGACGCCCCGCCGCCGGGATTGGCCAGGATCTCGTTGATCACCACCGCGCCCAATTCGGGAACCACGCCCCCATCGTCATAGCCGGGCGAGCCGCCGGCTTCGGCGCTGGGACGCCAGAAGCCCTTCTCGTCCAGCGTATCGGCGCCGGCCGTCCGAGGCTCTCGCACCGTCAGCGAGAAGCCCGCCCCATCGGTCAGATCATACCAGTCGTCCTGATAGCGGAAGTGCTGGATGACCTGTCCGGCCGCATCCTGCAACTCGATCTGCTCGCCCGCATTGTCGAGACTGCCGGCGTACTGTCCGGCGATATTCGCTCCGTCGCCGTACGCCGCCACAAAGGCGGACAGGTCGCGCACGACCAGGCTGTACGCCCCCGGCGCCAGCTCAACGTCCGGAAAGACGAAGTCCACGCCGTCGCTGAACGAGACGAGATTCAGGTTGATCGTCTCGCTGCCGACGTTGACCAGCTCGATGTACTCGGCGTTCGGATCGAGCGGATGATACATGATCTCACTGATCCGCAGATTCTCAGCCACCGGCCCGACACTGAACGTCGCCTCATTCAACGCGCTCCACGAGCCATCGCGAAATAGACGCGCCTTGATGCACGTGCTCTCGGTCAATGTCAACGGCCCTTCGTAGCGGATCGCGGTTGGCGAAATCCCACTGGGAACCGCGCCCCCGCCGCCGGTGGTCGAGCTCAGTTCCACGGAAATCAGGAAATCGGTGCTGGTGACGCCATCATTGAGCCCGTGAATCGCCAGGACGTTTCGGCCCAGACGAAGCTGGCCAATCGCCGAGGGGATGTCGAACGTCTCGAACTCGATCGCGTCGAGGTCGGAGTGGCTCCCGGCGGCGCCCGAATTCCAGGAAGGTGCGCCATCAAACATGGCCCGCCGCACTTCGACGCCGTTGAGGTAGGCCACGAAGCCGTCGTCATATCGCACTCGCAATCGCAGACCGCGGGCCTCGATCAGAACCTCCGGCGTCACTTCGAAGGGAATGCGGATGTAACAGCTCTCGTTATGCCCGTACATGGCGTTCTGCACATCGATGTCAATAAACTGCTCGTACCCTGTACTGCGTTCGTAGCCGACCCCTCCGGCGCCGTGGGTCCAGGTCGAATCGTCGAAGTCTACGTTGCGCCAGGCGTCGCCGGTCGAAGCCGGAGGGACCAGAACCGCCTTCGGTGCATCCTCTGTCACGAAGGCGAACTCGTCACCCGTCTGCCCTCCGGAACCAGGTGTTCGGGGATCGGTCCCATCCATGGTGTACCAGATTGCGCCGGAGCTGCCCATCAGCGAGACGGTCTCGCTGGAAGCGATGTGCCCGCCATGCTGAGGCACGCCGCCCACGTGGAATTCAGGCGGTTCGATGTTTGGGTAGAGACCCGCGTTTCGAAGCCAGCCCAACAATTGGTCGGCGCGATTCGGGAAGTAGCCGTTCAACTTGCTTTCCTGCGTCTTCAGCCAGTCCTGCTGCGTATGGGGGCGTGACTGCCGGTTGTCGCCCCATCGGGCCGACTCGCCCACGATGGCGCGCTCGACCTGGTTCATTCGGGCCAGGAATCGGTCGGCCGAAGCGGGGTAGCTCAGTGGACCTCCGTGGAAAAAGTGACGGTAGATCAAATCAGCGAAGCGAAGGCGATACTCTGCATTCTGCGCAAGCTTGCGGTGGATCTCCGAGGGGCTTTCCCCGACGTCGTTTCCGCCTTCGAGCACGTGCTCGGCATCCCAGGAGTGGAAGCGCCACTTGCCATCGGGGGCGTTGCGGTGCGTGGCATACCAGTTCTTGTGCGGCCAGTCATGATTGCCTGTGTACCAGTTCGCCAGCAGGTAGGTGATGAAGTCGTCTGTGTCGAGTTGTCCGCACAGGGCGTCGTATGCCGCCAGGTTGTCTGGATCGGCGGCCACCGCGTTTGCCGCCGCCAGCATGGCATTGTAGTTGGCCGAGGCACTGCCGCCAGTGCCGCTGCTGATGACACTGCCGCCACTGTGTTTGACTGCGTCGTACTCGTCCTCGTCGCCGCCGAACACCTGGGCCGCCCAGGCGTGGTCGGGACGCTCGTGGATATAGTACAGGCCCCAGTAGAGGCTGTTGATGTAGACATGCGCGTAGGCGCCGTGGGGTGAATGCCCCCCCATCGCGTTGTGCAGATCGGCGATGTACTGATCCTGGATGTATACGGCAGTGTTGCGCTGGCCGCTGTCCGGATGAAGCCAGGAATGGTTCAACACGCTGTCGAGGACTACGGTGCTGTAGCGATCGACCGGAGAGTCGGGAAACAGCCTGAAATCCAGCTTGCCGGGGCCGCCGGTGGGGCTGCCGTCGTCGGTCTGCGCCTTGAAGCGCGGCCGCATGGAGAGCTTGAACGTCTTCCAGCGGCTGAGACTGGTTCCACCTCCGCTGACGCCGCCCTGCATGGCGATCGCGCAGTTGACCTGAAGGCCCCGGGCGCCGTTGGGGTCGATGAACTCCATGGACGCGACGCGTTCGGTGCCGTCCTGCGACTGATTGATGTAGATTCCTCTGCTGCCGAACCAGTCGTCCTTGTTCATGACCAGAGAGATGGTTGGGACCGCCTTGAGGTCGTCCCGGATGGAATTGGCGTAGAGGCCGCCGAAGATGTCCTTGCCGCCCTGGCCCACCACGTCCGGGTCCATCTGGTAGTCGCCCGTCACGGAGCCCCACGAGGTGGGGTACCCTTCGGGCGTCACCTGGGCGCCTGTCGAAGGATTCGTCGCCTGCTTTATGACGCTTTCCAGGAAGACGTAGGTGTGAGTCTCAACGTCTGTAGCCTTCCAGCCGGGCCGAAATGCCATGGCTCTCAGGCAGGTTGTGGACTGAATCAGGATTGGCCCGTTGTAGACGCTCCCATAGCCCGGCGTGGGCGTGCTTCCGTCGAGCGTGAAACGAATCGTAGCCTGTGGCGTGGCCGTCGTGACGACGACCTCGATCGGATGATCGTAGAAGCCGCGATCGTGGTTGAACACCAAATCCTCAACCACGGGCAGGCCCTTTCCGTCGTTCGACGCACCGGGCGTGGGCGTCAGAGTAATCCAGTTGTCCGAGCCATCGGGGTCGCGACCGAACGAGACATCGGCCCTCTGGGGACCGAAGCGGATGCTGTCAAGCAGGGTCAGTCCATCGCGGTCAAACAGAGCGACCCGGTCTCCGCCTGCGTTGAGCGCCAGGCCGGCGTGCAGACCTGCATCGCCGGTGTCGCCATCCGCCCAGATCACCAGATACCCTTTTGCAGGCAGGACGGTGCCGGCCGGAACCTGCCACTTCGTGGGGTCGTCCAGGTCGTCCGTCAGATAGAAGCCAGCGAGACTGACCGGTACCCCGCCAGGGTTGAACAGCTCGATCCAGTCGTCATAGTCGCCCTGCGGGTCTTTGACTGCCAGATCGTTGGCGGCCATGATCTCGTTGATGCACACATCGGATTGGGCCCGGACACACACCGCCCCCTGGAGCGCCGCGAGGAATACAAAACACATAGATCGTATGCGCAAGCGCATGACTCATCCATCCTCTACTGAGGGTAGCAACCCGCCGTCCATCGGTCCGGACACCCCGCAATAAGCAGGAGATTCACTTTGCGCATTGTATCAGAATGGCGCCTCCGGGTCAATTTCGCCGGCGCATGGGGACTCGGGTTTGCAGACAGGCAGAAACACGCCAAAGGGGCGGCCGACGTGTGAATGCACGGCCCCCTTTGTGGGGGCCATGGGAGACCGGAGAGGCCGGGATTCGAACCCGGGGTAGGGGTTTACCCCCTACAACGGTTTAGCAAACCGTCGCCTTAAGCCGCTCGGCCACCTCTCCAAACTGTCGATGTCGCCAGTCTACCCGGCTCATCTGCCCTCTGCAAGCAGATAAATCGCGGTTTCGAGATTTTGCCCGCAGGCAGAAGCCACGCAGCCCGGTCCCCGCCTTCGGCAGACACTCGGCCATCGGTGGCCAGCTCGTGTGTCCGGCGCCTTCAGACGCCTGTCCCGAGAAAAA
Organism: Sedimentisphaerales bacterium; assembly: GCA_040772485.1. Classification (GTDB taxonomy): domain Bacteria; phylum Planctomycetota; class Phycisphaerae; order Sedimentisphaerales; family Anaerobacaceae; genus Anaerobaca. The sequence goes on from JAXGYC010000007.1 coordinate 969,034, forward strand.
TACGTGTTTACCACAATTGACCGGACAACCGCTCCTCGACTATGGTGCCCGGCATGGATTCGAGGACCCGCGGTTCGTCGCCTGCAGGTTCGTGTGCTCAGGCGGAGCAAGGGTCTGGCGGAGATCGCCGATTACCAGACGCATAGGGACAGCACCTTGTACCGATCTTCTGGACAGCGGACGAAATCGCCGCCGGGCGAGGTCGCATCGCTCTTTCCGCGTGGGCGGTAACAGAGGCTCTAAGAGCCGTTTCATCTTTAGGGTTGCGGGCCCGTCTCCCCGCAGCCCTTTTTTCTTGAGGCCTGCGAAGGCCTTTGTCTCCGCCTGCCGGTCCAACATTCATTTCACATCGATGGAAATACGTAGTTGCCACAATTGACAGCGAGACGCGGTCACTCGACAATAGCTGCCAATCTGCGGGTGCAAACCGACTCTTTATGAGCAGTTTTCAATGGACTGAAATCGAGGCACCTCGCAGTGGGGAGACAAGGGTGATGAAGAGAAGTGCTTTACCATCCTTTCGTCTCCCTTTTTGTTGGTCGGGGAATCCTCTGGTGGCTGCGCATGCCTTGATGCTGTATTCGATGCGAGGACACGGAACATACGTTGGACGAGGTGAGAGGCCGCTAAAGCACGCGACGGGCGCGCAGCCACGCCATCGACACCAGTCCGATGGAGACAAGCATCAGGGTCCCGGAGACGGGGACTGTGCGAGGCCCGGCTGTCATGACATGATGAATCCACGTGTTGTCCATCACGCCGGTGACCCACTCGCTGTTGCTGCCCCATGCGTAGATCGGAACGTGCGCGCCGGTGTGCCCCGCGCTCGTCCAGGCGACGTCTGGATACCGGCCGGCTCCGCCGTCGGCCAGAATGCTCAGTCCGCCCGTCTCGTGGTCGGCCGTTACGAGGATCAGTGTGTCCAGTAGCACCGAGCTGTGAATCCAATCCACTGCCGTCCGGACGGCTCGCGAGAACTCCAGCGTCTCACCGATGGTCCTTTCGAGATCATGGGCATGGGCGGCATGGTCGATACGCCCGCCTTCGACCATGAGGAAAAACCCCTGGGGATCGTTGTCCAGAAGGCTCAGGGCGACCGCCGTCATCTCCGACAGATGCGGCTCCGTCGCCGCCGGGCCCCGGTCGAATTCGTACGTCATGTGGCCGGCGGCAAACTGACCTGAGACGAAGTCGGCACCGTCCGTGTCCAGGGCCTGGAGCTGCGCCGCATCCTTGACGACGCCGTAACCTGCGGCGCCGGCGTCTGACTCAGAGAGATACAGACTGCCGCCGAACAGAACGTTCGGTCGGGTCTGCCCCAAGTAGTCCTGGGCGATCTGGCCATAGTTTCCCCGGGATGGCTCGTGCGCCGCGAACGCCGCCGGCGTGGCATGACTGATGTACGTGGTCGTCACCAGGCCGGTGGCCTTTCCTGCGGCAGCGGCCTGTTCGAGAACCGTCTGTAGCTGGCGCCCATCGCCCGGGTGGGCGACACTGATGACGCCGTTGTCGACCTTGTAGCCGGTCGCCATCGCCGTCGCCGCGGCGGCCGAATCCGTTATCGTCGAGTCGGCCGAGGACGTGGTGACCTGAGCCTGATGAGGGAAGGCCTCAAATGACAGCGTACCGGATGCCCCGTTGGCATAGAGGCCCGCTGCCGCAATCTGGCCGTAGCCCATCCCATCGCCGATGAACACGATGACGTTGGTGGGCATGGCACTGCCGAGCCGCGCGCACAGCAGGCCCACAGCAAGGACCCATCCAGCGAGACATGGAAGACGTGGTTCATCCTTGAGCATTTTCACCCCCTGTGATGCCGGTGTTGGCACTACGCCTGACAGGATTCGAACCTGTGACCTTCGGTTCCGTAGACCGACGCTCTATCCAATTGAGCTACAGGCGCACTATGTCTTAACCAGTGGCACTATAGCGTCTTGCGAGCGGAACTGTCAAGGCCCTGCGGGAAAAATCACAGAAAACACCGCCGCCGGGCGTCAGCGGCATTCGGTCCCCTCTCGCCGGCGTGCGGCCCGGTACCAGTCGATTGTCACCAGGAGACCGACATCCAACTGACCGGCTCCGGGTCGTCATATTGCTCGGTCGCCAGCAAGATGCCCGCAGACGCATCGGCGACATGGAGGAATTCGCGCTATGCCCGGCCCGTATAGATTCACCGGCAACAAGAAGATCGAATGGAAGCCACGCTACTGGCGATACGCCTGTGACGGCGCCAGCAGCATCTTCTTCGCCCGGCCGCACGGCGCGTCGGTCTCCGTCAACTCCATCGCTTCCCTCGCGCCGCACCCGCACCATGTTCGCACCAACATCCGGTGTCTCGACCACCGGCAGGCTGGCGCGCCCGGCCCGTTCCGTCAACTGCCGCGAGCCGGCCGCGCCCAATTCACACAACACTCGTTTGGGGACGTCGGGAAAACCGTCCTCCAATCGCAAGAACGCAAGTCCTTCTTCCACAACGGCTTGCATTAGGTCCGAAAAAATTATGCAGGATTCGCCAAAATCGCGTTACGCACAATGCCCAATGCGGCACTAATGGGTGAACACAACGGAAAACACAATGCCGGTCGGAATAAGGAGGTGGCAGAAATGGCAGTCGGCAGAAGGCAGGAAATCGACTCTTCGACAAGCGGTTTCGGCGGCACGAACGTTGCTGTCCGAGGTCGAGGTCGGCTTTCCGTTCGCCCTGCTCCCATTGGACCCAGAAAGGCTCTCACGGCCTCTAACTTTAACCCAGGTGAACTCAGGTCAGGTCGGAAGCTAAAAACCACATCATACCCGCTATCGCTTCTCTTACGGTAGCAGCTCTCTATCACCTGCCTCCACCAATCAAGCCCCGTCTCGCACGGGACGGGGCTTGGTTCCGGTGGGTCGGCCCTTCGGCTCTCGCATCGCACATCCTGTTCACGTCATGTTCGCCGCTTTTCTGATTGCCTGCCTGCGAACACACCTTACAATACCCGTCATGTGTCGGTTTGGTGTTCTGGTGAAAGGAATGGACATGAGATCGCTGACCCTGGGTGTTCTGGCTGTTACGTCGATGATGCTGTGCGGCTGCGGCGGAGTCTACTACAACACGATGGAGAAGCTCGGCTACGCCAAGCGAGACATGCTGGTCGATCGGGTTCAGGAAGCGAGGGACGCACAGGAAGAGGCCAAACAGCAGTTCCAGTCCGCCCTGGAGCAATTCACCGCCGTGACCAACTTTCAGGGTGGCGATCTTGAGAAAATGTACAACAAGCTCAAGGGCGAGTTGGATCGCAGCGAATCCAAGGCACAGGCGGTCACCAAACGGATCAACGACGTCGAGAGCGTCGGCGAGGCCCTGTTCAAGGAGTGGGAATCAGAGCTCGATCAGTATTCCAGCCCCGACCTGCGGCGTCTGAGTGAGGACAAACTCCGCCAGACGCGACTGCGTTACGCGCGGGTGGTGGCGGCCATGCGCAGCGCCGAGATGAAGATTGACCCGGTCCTCACCGCTTTCCGCGATCAGGTTCTGTTTCTCAAACACAACCTCAACGCCCAGGCGCTGGCTTCCCTCCAGAACGAACTGGTCTCCATCGAGACGAACGTCGCCGGCCTCGTCCGGGAGATGGAGGCATCGATCGCCGAGGCCAACGCCTTTATCGAGGCGATGAACCGCGACGAGAAGAAGTAGCCCCGCGCCTCCGATCACGGTTCGTACGGCGTTGTTGCCACACGGCGGGTCCGGCTCAGTTCACCGTCTGCGTCTCGACCTCGATCTCGATGGTGATCTGCGGTGGGATTTCCAGGCAGACCGCCAGGCCCTGCCCCGGCGCCGCCAGGAAGTTGTCGACCACGTACTCAAACCGATGCGCCGTCTCCGAAGAAGGCACTTTTGCCTGGATCAGACGGACCGCATGGGGCGGAACCGTCACGGATTTCGGTCCGAACCTGCCGGTTCGCTCCATCTCGAGAGGAACATCCGCGTCGTTCCGCAGCGCAAAACGCACGTTGCCGTCCTGGGTGTAATCGATATCGGTGACATCCGTGGCCGCGTCGAAGATCGCCCGGAGATACTCCGGCCTGCCAATCAGTTGGTTCTGATACCAGACCGTGGTCCGTCCGGCCATCAGGGCCTCCTTCAGTGCCGGCAGCGTCTTTTCCCGAGCGAACACCAGCGTCATTGAGCGATGCCTGTCCGGCGTCGATTTCTCGATCATCGAGGGCGAATGGATGTCGGTGTTCCCCATGAACGTCAGGTTCTTGTCGAGCGCCCATCGGTGTACATCGGGGTAATAGTCGTCGCCGTTGACGACCTCGATTCCCCGCATGTACTTCTTCTCATAGAGCATCGTATGGATGTCGAACCAGCCCTTCTTGTCGGGAATCCAGTCCGGGTGGTTCCACCAGATGAACGCCCCCTGCTTGTCGGCGGCGGCCATGCAGTCCAGCAACTCCTTCGTGTCGAGCGGAACGACATCGTCCAGGAAGATGGCATTGAAGTGTCCGGGTGGCGTGTCTCGCGTGATCTCCGTCCCGCGAATCAACAGGATCCCGAGCGATTTGGCGCGGGGCAGCGCAATTTCGTACGGCCGGTTGTGGTTCGTCGGAACTTCCTGCCTGTGTGGCTGGTACTCGATATGGTCCGTGATCGAAATCACGTCCAGACCCTCTCGCCAGGCCTCGTCGACGCGAACCGTGGGCCAGACCGCCCCGTCCGAGAAGACCGTATGCGTGTGCAGGTCGCATTTCAGCGTCCTGTACCCCATGATGTCCGGGAATCGAATCTCCTGCCGGGTCTGGGCCAACAGCGCCGGCGTCGCCAGCACAATCACGAGCATGCCCATTCGAATCAGCCTGGATCGCGAAACGTATCTCATCGAATACCCCTTTCCTTTCATGTGCACATAACGTGAAAACCCGTCACTCGTTGCGGACCTCCATGGTACTGTAGCATAGCACTCCGACGGGCCCTTCGCAACCGTGGTCCGCCGCCACATTCTGCTGTTTCGCGTCTTGACCGGCCGTTGGAATCCCGCTATTGTCATATTTGCGGCTCGTGACGGCGAAGTGGGCGTCCGTCACTGGGTGGAATGGGAAGGGCTGTCTGCCGCAAGGTCTTCTGGGAGGCGGTGGGATCATGGATGAGACCGACTCGCTGTTTGTCACCATCGACAAGGTCATCAGGCTGTCTCGACTCAAAGAGCTCGAGTTCATCATGAGCAGCGACCAGACCGAGCGGGTCCGCGAGATCCGTGCGGCTCTGCGACGTCTGGAGCCGGGGGCGTATCTCATCGGAACCGGGCCATCCACTGTCGGCATCATCACCCTGGACGACCAGGAGATTGTATTGGGCCGGCCTCCAACCGTTCTCGAACCGCCATCCGCGTCCGCGCCCGACTACTGGGCCACCGACACGCTGTATTTCGTCCCCCGAGAGGTCTCGCGCAAACACGCCCGGATAGCATTGCGGGCCGTCAACGGCGGCTCCTGCCACGTCCTGCTCGACCTGCACAGCACATGCGGCACCTTTGTCAACGACCGCCAGGTGGACCCCAACGGCACGGGGATCATCCTGAAACACGGCGATGTCATCAGCCTCGGCCCTTCGCGTACCAGCACGTACGTCTATTACGAGGCAACGTCAACGGACCTCGACGTGCCATAAGCGGCTCACGCACGTTCGTTCATCTTCTCACGCCACCGACGCTGCACGACGTCTGCGTCTGCGATGTGTTCCTCGTGCGTTCGCAGATCGAACTCCTTGAGTATGTCCGCCACCCGGACATCGGGGGAAAGACTCTCGAGGATCGTCCATTCCTCCTCGTGAAACGTGCGGATGGAGACCTTGCGGCCGTACTTGGCCTGGATCTCCGCAAACCGCCGGCAGAACGGCCACGAGTGCAGAAACGCCTTCTCCAGATTCACCGGCGCGCAAACCCAGTCGGCGTACTGTCCTGTGCCGGCGATGGTCCGACCGTCGATATCGCAGATCTTGGTCGTGCCTTTCCATGTGCTCGACACGACGCAGAACTTGTTCTCCCACGCCTTCGTGTTGACCATCGAGCCGCCCCCGAAGGCCGAGGGCCAGAACACCAGCTCGGCGCCTGCTTCCCGCAGCTTTCGCCATCCGTCAGACCACTCGATGTCGAAACAGATCTGCGCGCCGAGCGCGCCGATATCCGTCTTGAACACGGGCGGCTGGGCCGCACCCGGCGCAATGCCGCTGTCCATCTCGCCTACCGTAGGGTGCATCTTCCGGTACTGGCCCACGTACTGCCCGTGGCGATCGATGAAGACCGCCGCGTTGTAATACCGATCGTCCGCGACCGTGTGAATCGGGCAGACGACGTGGCACTTGTGCTTCTCGGCGAACTGGGCGAACGGACGCGAGAACGGTCCGATCGGCTCCTCCGAGGATTCCGCCAGGGACGGCTCCGGGCCGGTGAGATTGGCAAAGGGAAACACCTCCGGCAGGCAGACGATGTCGGGCTCGAACGGCGCCACCTCCTCCATCCGGGCCAGCACCTTCTTCGTCATCTCCTTCGGGTTTTCCGCCCGCAGCCCGTTGAGCGAGAGGCTCGCGATCCAAACCTCGCGCGGCAGGCGCTGCGCTTTGGGCGTGCCTCCCATCGGTCCCGATGCTGCCTGCACACGACCGGCCGCCAATCCCAAGCCCAGACCGACCGATGCCGTCTCGATGAAACGCCTCCGTGTCAAACCTCCTGTATCCTTGCCCATTGCCGCTCTCCTTCTATCGCAGAAAACCCGGAAGGTACTCGTCGGTGCCGCCAGCCTCGTCAATCCGACCCTGGTGTTCCGGTCGCAAGCCCTCACGCCCCTCGCGCAAGGCCCGGTAGGAGCCGCTGACGATGCGGTCTTCTTTGCCTGCGCCCGCGAAGACGCGGATGGCGCTGCGTTGCAGCAACCTCCTGCTCTTGACGTTGATGCCTCGGCAGCGCATCTGGCAGAGGCCGCACCCAACGCATCGATCCTGCCGCACTACCGGAGCGAGGTACCCACTGTCTTCGAGAGGCTCGCCCATCTCATCTACCCGGCCGCCAACGCGGACAAACTCGATCGCATTGTACCCGGCCATACGGCATTCATCCACGCACAGTTGGCATGCTTCTCGACCGGCGTGTGGCAGGCATGTGATCCGATCCACCTCGGCCAGCCCGATCCGCGCCACCCGCTTTTCCTCGATGTCCAGAGCCCTTACGGCTCCGGTCGGACAGACTTGTCCGCAGTTGTTGCAGCTCGGTTCGCAGCCCGACCAGTCCGGCACGACTTGGGGCGTCCACAGACCGTTGAATCCGTATTCGAGTCCGGCCGGCTGGAGCACGTTGTTGGGACAGACTTTGATGCACTGGCCACAGCGGACGCAGAGCTGGAGGAATTTGTCCTCGGGCACGCTGCCCGGCGGACGAATTGGAGCCTCGGCGCTCGTGCAAGCTCCTCCGGCCGCCAAAGATGCGCCCAGGCCCGCCACGACAGCACCGCCGAGTCCAGCAAGGACGTTTCGGCGAGAACGAATCGTCTGATCCTCAACTCGATCCACGTTCACGCCGACGTTCTCGCGCTTCCATCGCCACGTGAACTCAATCGCCCCTGTGGGACAAACGCCGGCACACGTCCGACAGGACGTGCAGCTCAGTGGGCGGGTGGAGAAATCATCATTGACCGCCGCGAAGGAGCAGACCTTGACGCAGCGTCCGCACTCCACACACGCACGGGTCACCCTGCGTTCGGTCAACCGCAGGAGAGCACACACAGAAAGGAGCGCCCCCGTCGGACACAGGTGGTTGCACCAGAACCGCCGACGCAGAAGCCCCAGGCAGAACACCAGCATCAGCAGGGCAATCGAAATCACGTGGCCGACATTGGCCGGCGGGACAAGGTACCAGCCTTTCGCCAGCCCCATCTGAAAGGGAGCCGCAACAAAGAGCATCGCCCGGGTCAGGACGGGAATCGCCGCAACAAAGCCCGACAACAGCACGCCAGACCCGGCAGCGATCAGCACAACGGCCAACAGGTAGTACCTCACGCCGCTCCACCACCCCCGTTGCCCGAAAGCAGACGGCCTGCCCGCCTTGCCGAGGAGCCAATCGAAGACATCGATCAGGGTTCCCAGCGGGCAGACGTATCCGCAGAAAGCCCGAGGCAGCAGCACACCGACAAGAATCACACCGGCCGCGACCGCCAGGGACCACACGAACATTCTCGCGGCGACAGCCGCCGAGACGCTGACCAGAGGATCGAGAATCAGGAACAGCTCGCCGTTCACGATCTCCCTGGCGGCGAACGTCTTGGCGTACTCTCGGGTCCCATACGGCCAGCATACCCAGAAGAACAGGGCCATGAAGATGAACAGACAGACGCTCTGCACCAGTCGGCGCTCGGGCGACGCCGACCACGTCGGCCCCAGCCTTCCGAGAGCCCGCGCCAGGTACCCGCGCAAACCCCTGTGCGTCCGAAGAAAATCTCTGTGCATCCGTCGCCCCGCTACCGCCCCGCCGTCCTCATGCCGCCGGCGAGCGCCTTGGCCGTGGCATTGATGACAGCCTCCGAGGTCATCGTCGCGCCCGTGACGGCATCGACGCCTCTGACACCCTGTTTGGCGATGATCTGATTCGGCGTGTCGGTCAGAGCCGAGTAGAACTGCTTCTCCTGGTGGCTCGTGACGCGAACCGACTGAATTCGGCCGCCCTTGACCGTCACTTCCACGTACAAAGGCCCGGCGTAGGCGATGCTGCTGGCGGTATACGTGCCGTCGGCGACGCGCGCCACGTCCAGAGCATCGAACAGCCGAATCGCCTCGATGCTGGCCAGCGCCCGTTCCTTCCCCTTGGCGACGTCGCCTTCGCGACCCTGGGCGTCTCTTCCGTCGTACGACCTGCGGTAGTACGCCAGCGCCTCCTCGTAACGGCCGGCCAGGCGACAGGCGTCACCGGCCGCCAGGTACGCGACCGTGGGCATGCCGGCGACCGCCTTCTGCTGCGCGAGTTTCAGAGCCTTGTCGATCTGCCCCATGTCGGCCCACAGCTTGATCAGAGCGCCGTGGCGCGTATAGTCCTGTGAGACTTGGGACAGCGCCTCAACGGTCATCTCCCGACAACCCAGCTTCCAGTAGCAGTGCGCCAGGTCAATCGGATCGACGTACTGGCCGTACTTGGCGCTGATCCGCCACCAGAACACCGCCCGGGCCCAGTCCTCCAACAGATCATGGAACATCCGGCCGAGCGTTTCCGTCGAGCGCGCCAACTTGGCCCGGTCGTCCTTGTGGCGGATCATCAGGTGGTTCACCAATTTGATCCCCTCCTTCCAGCGACCAGGATTCGGGTTGATCACATCCCAGATGTACTGCCCCACGTTCTTGTTCGCATCCCAAGGACCCTCGGCCTTCAAGGGCCAGTCCAGGTCCAGCGTCGGTGGGTACGTCAGCTCAACCGAGTCCCACCAGTCCGGCGCTTCGCTGCCGACCTTCTGGATCAGGGCCTCGACCTCGGCACGCGTCCGAGTCATTGTCTTGCTGGGAGTCGCATCCTGCGCCGGACAGATGCCGGCAAGCGAAAGGGCCGCAAGGAGCAGCATCGCAGGAGATATTCCCCACCTCCTGCGCCTCCGTCTGCATGACTGGACCACACCGCCGCAAACACCGTCACTTTGCTGCTTCATTCGTCTGCATCCCTGTCCTGCCTCGATGATGGGCTGGCTGCCCTGTCACACCATGTCAGGCTATTAGCCGCCAATCGAAATCAAATGCGAGAACGTCCGTAGAAGAAGCCGACCGTCGGCCACGGCCGGCGTCGCGTGGCTCTTCTCGCCCAATGCATTGACCCCCAGCAGCTTGTACTCCGGCCCGGCCAGGAGCACGACGACGTTGCCATCGACCGTCAGGGCATATAGATTCCCGTTGACGCATATGGGCGAGCCATAGAACCGCCCGGCGGGCTTCTCGCTCCACACCACCCGCCCCGTGTCGCTCATCAGACACGACACAAGGCCGCTGTCGTGGAATGCGAACAGCATCCCTTTGTAGGCTACGGATGTGGCGACATATGGCACCACTCGGCTCTCAAGACTGTACACTTCGGGGGCTCGGAACGACGACCCCTCGCAAGTCGGCCGAACCGCCGCCAGTCGCAATCCCTGCCCGCCTTCTCCACAGGTCCCGATCACCAGGTCGCCTGCCACGACAGGCGAGCTTACCACGCGGGCCGGCAGTGCGGAGGCAACTTCCCAGAGCACATCCCCCGTCTGCGGATCGACGCCTGCGATGCCGTGGGCGTTGCTCGTGAAGACAAGCTGCAACCGGCCGGCGGAATCTCCAAAGGTGCAGGGTGTCGAGTACGACGCGTTGACAACTCCGGGCTCTTCACATCGCCATTTCACCTCGCCCGTGCGCCGGTCGACAGCCAGCCACTGACTCGTAACGCCATCGCTGTTGGTTTCCTGCTCGTGTGACACAATCACGTGGGAACCGCACACGATGGGCGAGCTGCCCTGGCCATGCCGCGTGCGGACTCCCGCCAGCGGCACCGTCCACGCGTGCCCGCCGTCGTGTGTCAGAGCCAACAGCACTGTCTGCCGGCCATCGGGCCAGAGGACATAGACATGCTCGCCGTCCACCGCCGGCGTCGGGCCGGCATAGCTGTTGAGGTTGGTCAATGGGTATTTCGCAAGGTCTTGCTCTTGCCGCCATCGTTCTGCGCCATCAGCGCCGCTGACGCAGAGCAGCATGCCTCGTCCCGCCTTCTGGTCCGCGCAGGTGACAAACAGCTTGCCATCCCAGGCCACCGGGGACGAATGCCCCGTGCCGGGTAGCTTGATCTTCCAGTGGTAATCCTGCTCGGACCACTTCGTCGGAACGGTCCGGGCATCGCTGATCCCCTGACCGTTCGGACCGCGAAAGCGAGGCCAGTTGTCCGCCGTCGCAATCGAGGTAAGGAAGACCCCGCACAGCGTCACGACCCACGCCGGCCTCGGTTGCCCTGTCCAAATGCTGTCTTTCGCCATTGGCCACTCCCTGCCGCATCCTCCGGTTTCCTCCGCTGTGGTAGTTCAGTCTGCCATCCTATCACCTTTCGCCACAGGTTCAAGGACGATCCTCAGGCGACAGAGAGACACCCTTCTCGGCGGGCGCAGGTTAGGCCATCTGGAATGCCGACATCTTCTCAGCGGTCAGAGGCGGCGGACCAAGCCGACGACGACCCCTTCGATATGGCAGTTGTTTGTGTAGATCGGCTGGTAGTTCGCGTTGGCCGGCTGGAGGCGGACGCAGTGGCTCTCCTTGTAGAGGCGTTTCAGCGTCGCCTCGCCGTCGTCGACCAGAGCCACGACGAGATCGCCGTTGTCGGCCACGTTCGTGCGTCGGCAGATCACGTAGTCACCCGGCTGGATGTTCTCCTCGATCATGCTGTCGCCGGAGACCTCCAGAGCGAACAGATCCTCCCCGAGTCCGAAGCAGGTCTCCAGTGAGATCGATTCGGTGTTCTCGATGGCCTCGCGCGGCAGTCCGGCCGCGATCCGGCCCACGAGGGGAATTCCCGAGGTCGGCTCGGCGTTTTCGCCCGGCTGGCATCCGTCGAGGCGGTCAAGCAGGGCGTGCCCGCTGGAAGTCAGCTTCAAAGAGCGTGCCCTGCCCGGCGAGGTCGCGAGCAATCCCTTTCTTTGCAGTTCGCCGAGGTGCTCGAACACGGTGCTTCGGCTGATGCGCATCTGCGACGCCAGTTCGGCGATCGTCGGGGAATAGCGTTGACTGTCGCAGAAAGAGCCGATGAGTCGGAGCACTTCGACCTGACGGGGCGTCAGCCCGTCGATGGGTTCTACGTATCGCACCTGCATCCTTGCGTTCCTCCCGGCCCGCCTGCACCGCGCGAGCCGCCTGCATTGTCCCCTCGGCGGGCCGGCTGCACCGCACCCCCGACACCACGCCCATGATCTCCGCCAGACACGAAAGCACCTTCGTCAGCGCTCCGGCCGAAGGATCGGGAAACGCCATGTCCGAGGGAGGCCAGGTCGAGAAATACTCGCCGCCCGTCCCGAACTTGCACACCGGGTCGATCCTGCCGTTCCTGTACGCGTCCATCCGTGAATCCTCACAAACACGCGATTCCGTTCCATTTCGTTCTTCGTTATGCTCTATCGACCATACCGCTCGGAAAACCCAAACAAAAACCGAACAGAACCCGTGCAATCTCCGAACTTTCTTCTTTGCCCCGTCCGGCCCTGCGCCGGCCCGCACAATATAGGACTGGGGCGGCAGAATTCAGTGGAACCAACCGATGAAATCCGCCGGGAGGGTCTGCGAGACCACACTGCGAGGCCCATCCGCGCCTCAGATGGACTCCAGCCGTTGAACGCCGCTGCCGGCATGAACAAAGGGCAGGACAGCATCGCGCTGCCCTGCCCCTTTTGTGTCTCCTGTTTGCGCGCCTTGAGGCGTCTGCCCTCGACGAGTGGGCGAGGTTTCTGCAACGACTCAGAACGGCTTGTGGACCGGGGACCTTCTGCCGGCCAGCCAGGCCATTTCGCCGGCCGACAGCGCCTCACTGTAGATCCGCACGTCGTCAACGGAACCGGTCCAGAACTCGATCTGGTCGCTAACCTGCCGGCCGATATGGGCGCGACTCGGGACCAGGTTCCAGTTCTTGGCCGCCGAAGCGACCTCGACGCCGTCAGCGTACAATCTCGCCGTCGCGCCGTCGTAGGTCAGTCCGACGTGATGCCACTCGTCCGTATCCCAGAAACCGGGGCTCATCACATCGTCGCCGTGGCCTCCGCCGTAGAGATCGGCGCCGTTGAGGCCGATGAACATCGCCTGGCTCGTCGCCCCGGTACCGTAGGCGGCGATCCATCGCCAGCCGACGGCGATGGAACCGGTCTTACCCCACCCGGTCATGCAACGCGGCTCCAGGCCGGAAGGCCAGCCCGCCGGAGTGCCGAAATCGACATAGTCCTCGTCGCCGCCCAGCAGAAGGGCCTGGCCCTCCACGCCGGCAACGTAGCTCGGTGCTCCGATGATGGTCCCGTTGTAACCATGTCCCGAACTGTCGTTGACATTGCCGTCCAGGGCATAGCGAGCCACCAGGCTCGCACCGTCAGGCTCAACGGGTGTGATGCGCTCGGCTGCCTGCGGGTACAGCCGGATGTCATCAATGAGCGCAAGTCCGGTCGCGCCGGCGCCATCGACACCGACCGCCAATTCCGCAACGCTGCGCAGATTACCGCCAACCGTGGAAAGATCGATATTCCAGACCTGCCATGTCGCGCGGCCGATATCGGTCGCATCGCCATCGTAGACGACTTTCGTGTCGCCGATTCTCAGGTAGAGCTGGCCCGTGTTGCCCGCTCTGCCTCGGAAGTACAGGGACAGGCTCTTGACGCCATACGCCGTCCAGTCCTGGGGAGAGTCGAACGTCCGCACCGCCTCCGAGTAGTTGGGCGAGGTCGTGTTGTCATATCCGAGAGGCATCGACTGCCGACCGCCATGAACGAGCGTTTGTTCGGCGAACGGCATATCGATGTATCCCACGAGCGAGCCGGTGCCATTTTCCCACCCGTCGATCCAGGCCTGGAAGATGGCTCTTCCGGCGTCCACGTCGTCCGTGTAACTCTCCATGTCATCGACGACAACGTACGGACGGACGACGAAATTCCAGATGTCCCCCGTCCACGTGGTCACGGCGTCCGTCTCGTTGACTTCATCGACCCGCCAGTAATACGTACCGCCCAACGCGAGTGCCTGCGGCGCATGCGCTGGCGATGAGGTGGAATCGACCAGGCCCAGAGACTGCGGATCGGACCCCAGATACACCTCGTGCGAGACCGCCTCCCGGCCCGCGCGCCAGGTGAGGACCACGTCGGGGTTCACATCGATCGTCCCATCGGCCGGCTGCGGTTCGCGCGCATGCGCGGGAACGAACAGGAAGCGGACTTCACTGAGTCCGAACTGGCCCATCATCCCGTAGCCGCTGTTGACCGTCAGGCGGACGTACCTGGCGGCGACGCCATCGAACGGCACGACGGTGTTGGCAACATAGGTCGCCTTGGCCGTCGCCTTGGCAAAATCGAAATCGCCGAGGAGCGTCCACCCGGCCCCGTCCTGGGAGTACTCCACCGTGACATTCTTGAGCCCAAAGCCGAGGATCAGCTCGAATTGGACGTTGTAATTCCAGACGAGCATCTCACTGAGCTTGTAGACGCGGCCGAACTCGTACTGAATCCACAACGGCTCGGCGCCGGGCGAGGCGAGCCACATGTCCGGCGCGTCGGTGGAGTGCTGGTCGTTGGCGTTCAAGCCCGAGCCGTTGACGGTATTCTCCGGACCGGCAGCCGCCTCCGAGACGCCATTGCTGGTCGCAACCACGTTCGGGACTGCATAGGCAAACGGCTCGGCTGTAAAACTCCAGACGGCGCCTTTGAAGATGGTGTTGTCCGGGGCCGCGTTGACTTCATCGATGCGCCAGTAGTAGGTCTGCGCGAATTCCAGCAGGCCGGGCGGATCGTAAGCCGCGGCGCTCTGGCCCTGACTGACCAACACGCCCATAGGATTGGCTCGGCTGGCATCATTGACGTCGTCAAACGACGCGCCGAAATAGACATCATGTGTGGCGGCATATTCGCCGGCCGTCCAGGCCAGAATCACGTCATAGGGCACGTCAGTTGCTTCGTCATCGGGAATCGGATTCGAGGCCAGTTCCGCAGGCGACAGACTCTCCATGGAAGCCACAACCTCCGCATCATCAAGCGCATGATTGTAGATGCGGATTTCGTTGAGGCGGACCGGTGCAAACTCGGTCACGCCCAGGGCGGCGCCAAAGACGAGATCGGCGGTGTTGTCCGCCGCCGCCGATGTCGTGGCTTCGTTGTCGAGCTGACCGTTCAGGTAGATTTTCTTCGACCCATTGTCATAGACCATCGCCGCGTGGGTCCATTCGCCGGCCACGATTGTGCTTCCGATCTGATTGGCCGGCTGGTGTCCAAATACCCACGCATTGCTCCCGTCGACCCAAATGCCGTACCAGTTTGCAGTCTCCCGTCCCTTGGTCACCACGCCGGACCAATGTCCCGGCCGAGTGGTGAAATGGACCCATGCCGTCAGCGCGTAAGCGTCTGCGGCGCCGAATCGCAAGTCCTCCGCGTCGGGGACCCGTACAAGGTCGTTGACGCCATCGAACTCCAGGCATGTCCCCTTTCCATTCCAGCCGGGACTGGTCCACGTGGCACCCTCGATTGTGCCGGTGTGGCCATTGCCGGTCTGGTCGATCACCTGGGTGCCGCTTCCCTCGTTCAGGGGCCAGTACCCGACCAGATCCCCAACCCCCGGCTGCGCAGCGCACAGCAGGATCAGACAGACGAAGACAATCAGTTTCCCTCGCATGGCGAACCTCCTCAATGACAGGTGGCACTGACGACAACTTCACCCCGGCGACACGCCGGGGCGCTCAGCACGGCGCCGTCGCACGACAGAGCCGACACATACCTGCTTCCTCACAGAGCGGCGTAGTCTTTGAAACTCGTCATCCACTCCGGCCAGACGGGCGTACCGCGGGTTGCCCGCTCCTGGGCCCATTGTCTGTGCCAGTACACCTCCCACAGCTCCTTCAGGCCGATGGGCCGGACGGAGGTGTCCATGAACACGCCGTTCACGAATCCGTGGTGCCGATTGATGCAGAAGCTCCGCATGGCGTTGGTGTACCAGTCCCAGTGACACTGACCGTCGAATTCCGGCGGCTCGTTGGCCGCCAGGGGCAGGCCGTCTACCCACTGGCAGTCCACGAAGACCGGCACCCGGTAGCCTCCTTTGATGCGCACCGTACGCCAGTTCCTTTCGGTGTGGACATCGCCCGTGTCGTTGGCGACCCAGGCGTTGAGACCAAAACTTCCATAGTCTCCCTTGACTGCATAGTCCGGCACACTCGGCAGCGTGCCTTCGCCATAGACACCCCACCCGACAAAGGGACCCGTCACGCCGTCGCTGAAGAACTTGGTCGTCGCCGGACACGCCCGAATCTTCGGCTCGCGGCTGTAGTAGGGACGCATTGCGGGAACCCAGCTATGGCGCGGATCGCTCCCGGCTTCATGGTGGAATTTGCCGTCGTTGTCGTCGGTGTACAGCGTGAACGTGTAGCCCATCTGCTTGAGATTGGACTGGCAGGCAACCCCCCGAGCCTGGCTGCGGACCCGCTGCAACGCCGGCATCAGAATCGACATCAGCAACGCAATGATCGCGATCACCACCAGCAACTCGATCAGCGTGAATGCCTTCCGCTCGCCCATCGTTCCGCCCTTTCACATGGCTCCGGTCCCATGCCGGCGCTATCGGCAAACCATCGAAGCGCCTTCAAACGTTTGTGGCAAAGACCGCAAACGTTTGCGATGGCCTTAATGCTACCTCGCCGCGCCGCCCCCGTCAATATATTTCCAGGGGTCCTTTGACAACATTCTGGGACGAAGAGCGCGCTCGTTCGGGCCTGAACTACGGCGTGATTCGCCGGACGGAGGCCCGTTCAATCAGCCGCGTGGGCAAAACGATGCCCTCGCCGGAGAAACGCCCCCGCGACTGAATCTGCTCGAACAGCAGCCGCACCGCAATCTGTCCCATCCGTTCGTTGTCCTGGTCGACCGTCGTCATCGGCGCGTTGAGGTATGCGCAGTAGGGCTGATCGTCGAAGCAGATCACCGAGATGTCGCCGGGCACGCTAAGACCCTCCTCGGCAAGAGCTCGCAGAACGCCCAAGGTGATCAGGTTGCTCAGCGCGAGAATGGCGGTGATGCCCTTCTTCTTTCCGAGCAGGAGCTTCGTATGAACGTAGCCGTTCTCCTGCCCGAAGCTGCTCCCGGCTACCAGCGCATCATCTGGCTCGATGCCGTGGTCCTTCAGGGCCGTCCGGTATCCCCGCACCCGCTCCCGGTTGGGCGAGGTTCCGGCCAGCCCCTGGACACAAGCGATCGTCCGGTGCCCGCGATCGATCAGATGGCTCGTGGCCTCCATCGCGCCGCGATAGTTGTCCGACACGACATAGGGCAGCTTCAGATTCGGGAAGTAGCGGTCGATCACCACAAGCGGCAGGCTGCCATCCTGAAGCTCTTCGAGGTGCGCCGCCGACTGCCCGACCGGAGCGATCACGAGGCCGTCCACCTTGCGATCGCGCAGAAGCGCCAACGACTCGACTTCCAGTTGCGTGCTCTCCTGGCTGTCACAGAGAAAGACCGAGTAGCCCTCGCGACGTGCGGCCATCTCGACATTCCTGGCGATCTCGGCAAAATATGGGTTCGAAATATCCGGAATGAGCAGCCCGATGCTCAGGGTCCGATTCAGGCGCAGCCCACGGGCCAGCGGGTCCGGGGAGAAATGCATCTCCTTGGCGGCCCGCAGGACCGCCTCTTCCGTCTTCTTGCTGATGCCATAGGCTTCGGCCTTGCCGTTGAGGGCGCGCGAGACCGTCGTAACGGAAATCCCCAACTGTTTTGCGATCGCCTTGAGCGTCGGCCTTGAGCTCTGTTTCATGTGCCGATCCCAAACAGGACACTGCATCTACCGCGGCGGTTTGAACAGACGTTCATTTTACCAAACATCGACCGACGGCATCAAGAACCTGTGGAGACAGAGGCCGCGCGGCAACGGCTTTCACCCAAGATCACTGCTCTCCGGACGGCAGCAGATTGTGGTCCTCGCCACCGATCAGGTGAGGCAGGCCTTCCTCCAGTTCCATCTGCTCGGTCAGCTCGCGGGACAGTTCGGTCAGGAAGCGGCTGGGTTTCATCATGACCAGGTTTCCGCCGCGATTGCGGTAGACCTCAGGGACAACGAGGTACAGCTCGTCCCGCGCCCTCGTTACGGCGACGTGGAAGACCCGCCGCTCCTCCTCCAACTCCTCCTTGCGGTTCATCGCCATATCCGATGGAAACCGCCCGTCCGAAAGCCAGGGGATGAACACGATGGGCCATTCGAGCCCCTTGGCCTGATGTACGGTGCTGAGGATCACAAACTCCTGCTCGTCCGGTCCGGCTACCACGTTCTCGCCGGAGAACTCCCCCGCCAGCGCCACGTCTGCCAGAAACGCCTCGACGCTCTTGTATTGCGACGCGAAATTCGCCAGCCCGTTAATGTCTTCTTTCCGCAGCGAGGCCCCGTCGTAGTGTGAAACGAGGTAATCCTCATAGGACCGTTTGAACACCAGGTCGATGATCTCCGCGGGCGAGTCGATCTCGCTGGCCTCCTTGATCAAAGCCGCGAAATCCTCGTAGAACGGCCGCGCGCTGGCAGGCAGAAGGCTGGCCGTCTCGACCGTGAAGACCTCCTTGACCGGATCGGCCGAGTCGCTGATATGCCGCCAGACCCGGCGCGACAGGGCGCTGCCCACGCGCGGCAGCATCTTGAGCAGCCGCAGCCAGGCCAGCTCATCGGTGGGGTTCTGCATGACGCGCAGGTAGCAGAGGATGTCCTTCATGTGGGCCTGCTCGAAGAAACGCAGGCCGCCACGGATGTGGAACGGGATGTTGCGCCGCTGGAACTCGAGCTGGATCTCCAGCGAATGCCAATGGCTGCGGTACAGCACCGCGATGTCGTTCAGCGTGCGCCCCTCATCGAGCAGGTGCAGCACGTACTCGGCGATGAACCGCGACTGCGTGTAGTGATCGTGACATGGCACGATGGCCGGCTTGAGGCCCGAGGACCGGATCGCCTGGAGGTTCTTCGGCAGGCGACGCACGTTGTGTGCGATGCTCGCGTTGGCCAGCGTCAAAATCTCCGGCACCGAGCGGTAATTCGTTTCGAGCTTGTATTCGCGGGCGTCGGGATAGCGGTCCTTGAACGTGATGATGTTGTCGAAGTTGGCCCCGCGAAAGCTGTAGATCGATTGCGAATCGTCTCCGACCACCGTCAGGTTGCGATGCCTGGAAGCCAGCAGGTCAATGATCGCACCCTGAATCCTGTTGGTGTCCTGGTACTCGTCGACGAGGATGTGCAGAAACTGGCCGGCGAGTTGTTCGTGTACCTCCTTGTGCTCGGCCATCAGCCGCAGCCAGGCGCTGAGCAGATCGTCGAAGTCCAGCAACTGTCGCTGACGCTTCTTCTCCGTGTACAGCGAGAGCACTTTCTCGATGCCGGAAACCTCCTCGACGAACATGGGATAGCGTTTGCTGAGCACCTCGTCGAGCGGTTCGAGCGTGTTCTGGAGAAACGACGAGATCGCCGCCAGCACTGCCTTCTGCGGAAAGCGACGCTGATGGATGTCGATGCCGGCCTCTTCCACGCACGAGGCCAGCAGGTCGCGGGCGTCCTCGCGGTCGAGGATCGTGAAATCGGATGAAATCCCCAGCCGCTGGCCATGGATGCGCAGGATGCGATTGGCGATGTGGTGGAAGGTGCCGCCCCAAATCTCGCGGGTCTTCTGCTTGACGAGCACCTCAACCCGGCTGAGCATCTCGCGGGCCGCCCGGTTCGTGAAGGTCACCAGCAGGATACGGGATGGGTCGATTCCATGGTGCACCAGCCAGGCCAGCCGGTAGGTCAGGGCGCGGGTCTTGCCGCTGCCGGCGCCGGCCACCACGAGCATGGGTCCGCCCGGCGCGGTCGCCACCGCCAGTTGCTCGCGGTTCAGGTCGGCGGAGAAATCGATATCTCCGGCCGCCGTGCGGGATTGCAGTGTGAACTTCCTGGCCATCCTTCTCCGAGTATCTTATCCATACCGTTTGTTTCTTTTCGAGGGACTAGAGGCCAGTTTACCAGAAAACCATGGGGCTGTCATTTTCGATTCGCCGGCGCGCGACCGAAATGGAGATCCGCCTTGACAGCAGAGGCAAATGGGGGATGGCTTTCCCACGACGGGTCAAAGCGATGCTCGTGCCGGGCCGCTGCACAACCGATCGATGTCGCGCGCAACAATCTCGGCCACGAGCTGCTCCAACTGAATCGCGTCCTGGGCCGACGGCTCGACGGCGCGCTGGGGCCCCAGAGCCCGGACCGATGCCGGCCCAGTCTCACTCGGCGCGCCGCGCGCGTTTCCCGGCGCTCTTCGTTTGCGAGCGGTCATCCGGCGCTGCTCCGCCAGAATCTTCTCCCCCAGATCGAGTGTGGGGATATGCCTGGCAGCCTCTTCGTACCGGCTCGGTGGGTCCGGCTCCCTCGGCGCTGCCGCTCGCGGCACAGGGCGCGTCCAGGGTTGAATCTTGGGCCTGGCCGGCTCGCCGTCGGGCTTGCCGTTGGCGCCGTCCTCTCCGAACGGTGGAATCACATCCATCGCCCGAAGCACTCTCTCCATGTTGCTTCTCATCTTCTTGCCGGTTTCACTCACGTTTCGAACAACCTCCTCGCAGGAGCCACGGTAGCAGAACCGCCGCCACCGATCAAGTCTGTTGCCTTGTTCAACGCCCTGGGCCGCGGCTATCCCTGAGACACCGGCCCCAGCGAGTACTGGGTGAACCGGCTCAGGTCCAGTTCGCGAATCAACGAGTTCACCTCCTTCACGGTAACCGCCTTGGTGGCCTCCACATCTTCCTCCACGGAGCGATACTGCCCCAGGTACATCCAGTTGAAGCCCAGATCGACCAGGCGACCCATCGGCAACTCGTTCTTGATCACCAGCGCGCTGAGCACCTTGTTGCGGGCCTTGGTCAGTTCCTCTTCCGAGACCCCGTCTCGGAGCAAATCCTGGAAGATTCCTTTGACGATTTCCATGACACGAGGGGCGCCGGCGCTGCTGCACCGCAGGTAGTTGTAAAGAATCCCGGTCCCGTCGAGAGGTCCGAAGTGCATCGAGGCCGCCTCGGCGATCGCTTTGTCGACGAGGTCCCAGTAGAAGCGGGAGCCGAAGTCGTCGCCGACGATCAGCGTCAGCAGAGACGCCGCAAACCGCCTGGGGTCCTGGGCCGAAACACCGGCATGAACGAGACAGATGTGCTCACGATTCAGGTTGGACTTGCCCAGCCGCTCGGTCGCTCGGGTGCCCTCGAAATCGGTCAGCAGGCGATCCACGGGCTGAGGCTGCCAGCTTTCGCACCGCCTCTGGACCGTCGCGCAGAACCGGTCCCAGCCGAAGTTCCCGCTGCAAGCCACGATGATGTTGTTGGGCGCGTAGCGTTTCGCGAAATACTCCCGCATCTGCGCGGCGGTCATGCCGTCGATGCTGGCGGCCGTCCCAAGCACGCTGTTGCCGCACGGGTGGGTCCCGTAGTGCAAGGTCCGGCATCGATCCACCACGTCGAACGTCGGCGTGTCCTCGTACATCGCGATCTCTTCCTTGATCACGTTCTTTTCCATCGCGAAGTCGTCGTCGCGCAGCGCCGGACGCATCAGTCCCGCCCACAACTCCGTGATGTCCTCCAGATACTCCGGCAGCACGGACGCGTAGTACACCGTGTTCTCTTCGCTGGTGAACGCGTTGAACTGTGCGCCGCGTCGGTCGAAGGCCTCGTTGACCTCCAGCGCGCTGAGCGAGTCCGTGCCCTTGAACAACATGTGTTCCAGGAAGTGCGAGACGCCGTTGATCTCCGGCGTCTCATCGCGCGACCCCGTCCGGACGAAGAACCCGACCGCCGCCGACTTCGCCGACGGATTGACCTCCCCGATCAGCACCAGACCGTTCGATAACTTCTTCTGCTCAAATCGCATAGGCTTACTCGACGCGAACCTCCCGCGGGCCGATGGTCACAATGGTGAAGTCGTTGAAGGGTTTCCGCCTCAAGCACTCCAAAATCGAGTCGACCGTGGTCGCTTCGATTCGTTCCTTGATCTCGTCCAGGCTCCGGACGCGCCCCAGCATGTAGTAGTCGCTGCCGATCGCGCCGGCGCGGCTCCCGGATGACTCGCTCTGCATGATCAGCGCGCTCTTGAGTCCGACCTTGGCCCGTTCCAGTTCCTCCTGGCCGATGCCATCGGCCAGGCGTTGGAACTCGGCGATCACAACGTCGAGAGTCTCCTGCGCCTTGTCGGGGGTCGTGCCGGCGTAGCACATGATGCCGGCAGCGTCCTTGAGACTGTGGTAGCGCGCCGCAATGGCGTAGCAGAGCCCGCGTTTCTCCCGAACCTCCGTGAACAGCCTGGCGCTCATGCCGCCGGACAGGACCGACGCCGCCACGCGAATGTTGTAGTAGTCCGCGTCGGTGAACGGGACCGCCTCCGTCATAACACCGATGTGGACCTGCGAGCCCTCGTTCGCAATATGCGTGTACTTGCCCGCACGGGCGCCCATCGCAACGGACTGTGAATCGAGGCGTTCGCAGCCGCCGAACAGACTCTCCATCTGTTTGCAGACCGCGTCAAAATCGTACTTGCCTGCCACTGCAAAGATCGACCGACCGATGTCGAATCGCGTCCTTACGATCGTTCGCGTTTGCTCGGCGGTCAGACGTTCCAGCTCCTCGATCTCCCCGACCGTGCTGCGTCCCAGCGGCGTCGGATAGAACCTCTTTCGCAGCTCCAGCATCACCTTCTGGCGGGGCTCGTCGTCCAGCGCCAGAACCTCTTCGATGGCCAACTGCCTGGCCGGCGTGAACTCCGCATCGCTCAGATGAGGCCGACAGATCGCGTCGGCGTGCAACGCCAGCGCCTCGGCCAGATTGCTCGATTCCAGGGCCGCCCCGACGGACAGATGCGAACTGCCGATCGAGTCGGACCGCTGCAGGCCCAGCCCGTCGAGCGCATCACCCAGTTGGCGGTTGTCCCGGTCGCCCGCCCCTCGGAAAACCCAGTCGGAGATGACGTTGGCGACGCCGCAGGCGCCCTCCGGCATCGCGGCGGCGCCCGCCGGCAGCATGAACTCGAACGCCACCGACTCGACCCCGCCCATGGGTTCGCCCAACAGCACCATGCCGTTGTTCAATACGTGTCTGTCCGTCTTCTGCTCCATGCACGATCCTTAAGCGTTCGAAAAAGAACGCGGATTCTATCACCCCGCCGTGGCCCCTTCAATACGATCCGGCGGCGTGATCGGACCGCCCCCTCCGGAATCGCAAATGACTTGAGGCTCCCCCGACAACGGTCCCCCCTGGCTATGCGGCAGCAGGTTCTTCTTCGTATTCGTCGAAGCGCACGCTGATCTTCTTGCTGACGCCCTGCATCTGCATGGTCACGCCAAACAGCACATCCGCGATGCTCATCGTCCGTTTGGTGTGCGTGATGACAATGAACTGGCTTTCTTTCTGGAACTCCCGCAGCAGCAGCGTGAAGCGTTCGGTGTTGGCTTCGTCGAGCGCCGCGTCGACCTCGTCCAGGAAGCAGAACGGAGACGGCTTGCTGCGGAACACCGAAAACAGCAGCGCCAGAGCCGTCATGGATTTCTCGCCGCCGCTCAGAAGAGAAATGCTGCGGGTTTCCTTTCCCGGAGGCTTGGCAATCACTTCGATCCCGGCTTCGAGCACGTCGTCGGCGTCCTCCAGGACGATGTCGGCCTTGCCGCCACCGAAAAGCTTGCGGAAAATCTGCTGGAAGTTCGTTCGGATCTGTTCGAAGGTCTCGACGAACTTCTCCCGGCTCTGCTTGTTGAGCCGGTTGATGAGCTGCTGCAACTGCGACTTGCTCTCGTTGAGGTCCTGCACCTGGTTGGCCAGGAAGGTGTGGCGCTCTTCGAGCGTGGTCTGTTCTTCAATGGCGTCGAGGTTCACGTTGCCGAGCCGCTCGATCTTGCCCCGCAGCTCGTTGATCTCGCCCTTGACCTGTTCCCAGTTCACGTCGTCGGTCGTCCGCTCGGCAAACACGTCGGCCAGCTCGATCTGCAACTCCTCGCGGACGCGTTCCACGAGGTCCTGCTGGCGGACCTCCAACTGACCGATCTGGATGCGAATCTCGGCGATGACGCGTTCGGCCTCCTCCTTGTGCGCCCGGGCGGTCCGAGCCACTTCTTCGCGGCGCTTCTGCTCGGCCGCGAGGCTCTCCAGCTCTTCCTGCAACTGCCGATTGCCCTGCTGTTGCGTCTCCTTCTCCACGAAGAACTCCGAGACGGCAGATTCGCATTCGAGGATGTCACGCTGCGCCTCGGCGGCCTGCTCGGCACACAGTTGCACGTCCCGCTCGGCCGCCGCGAACGTCTTGAGGTTCGTCTCGATCTGGTTCTCCAGGCTTTCGATGATCTGCTTGAGCCCCTTCTGCTGCTCCATGGCCTGGCCCAACTGGACCTTCAGCTCCGTCAGCTCCCGGACCCGGCTTTGCTGCTGCTGGCGAAGCTCATCGTACATGGTCTCGAGTTCGCGGATATGAGCGGCCCGCTGGTTGTTCACCGCCTCCAGCTCCGTCAGACGCTGCTTCGAGTCGTATTCCTTCTGCACCGACTGGGCGATCTCCTGCTCCAATGATCCCAGTTCGCTGGCGATCAGCGGCTCTTCCTCTTTCAATCGCTTGATGTCCTGCTCGAAGTGCGCCAGCTTCGAGTTCACCTGGGTCTTCTCGGTGTTGGCCTCATAGATGGCGGTGCGCAAGTCCTTGCACAACTTCTCGAGATGGGCCTTCGTCTGCGTGTTCCGCTGGATGTGTCCCTCCAACTGGGCGATCTCGGCGTTGATGTGATCGATGGTCTCCTGCAGTTGGTCGATGCGGCTGCGTCTGGAGATCAACCCCGACGCCTTGCCCAGCGGCCCGAGGCGAAGCAGTCCATCGGCACGGAGGCATTCGCCCGTCGGTGTCACAAAGGCGTAGCCGGCTTGCAGATAGCCCGAAAGCTCCGTCGCGACCTGCAGCGATTCCACCAGGATCGTCTTGCCCAGCAGCTTCCACGCCAGCGGAGCATAGCGGCTCTCATACGAGACGAACTCGACCAGTCTTCCCCGGACGCCGGGGTACTTCGAGAAATCCACGTCATCCACAAACGGTTCCACCCGGTCGAGGCAGCAGAAGTGCAACCGGCCCGCCAGCGCCGACAATGTGTCCGCATCCGCCAACAGCTTCGCGGTGTTCCTGACCAGCAGCACGTCGGTCATCCCCTCCAGCGCCGCTTCCACCGCCGTGGCGTGCTCCACATGCGTCTTGATCTTGTCGGCCAGAATCCCGTCGATGTAGTCGATCTTGCGGCTCTCATCGGCCTGGGTCTGCAGGATGCTCTTGACGGCCTGTCCCAGACCCTCATGGCGCCTCTCCATGTCGCCCAGCACCGCCAGTTCACTGCTCAGGGCGCTGCGGGCCTCCTTGTTGCCCGCCAGTTGCCTGCCCTGCTCGACGATCTGGGTTTCCGCCTCTTCGATCTTGTGGCGCTTCGACTCCAGGTTCTCTTCGAGCTCGGTCAGCACGCGCGTGATATCGGCCAGACGGGCGTTGTGCTGCGCCTTGTCAGTCAGCAGCCGCTCGAGCTCGGCTTTGGCGGTCTGGGCCCGCCCGGCCAGCCGGTTCCGCTGGTTCGACAGGTTGTCGCGGTAGTTCGACAGACTCTGAATCTCATTGTGAAGCTGGGCGGTCCGACGCACGATATCGATGATCCCGGACTTCTCGTCGTCGAGCTCCGCTTCCAGGGACGCCAGTTGGGCATCGGCCTCTTCCGTGATCGCCTGGATCTGATGAATTGCCTCGGTGCGCTGCCGGACGGTGTCGTCGCAGCCGGCCACCTCTTCCCGGTGACGGGCCAGATCCCGGCTGACCGCTTCAGCCTGTCCGCGAAGCCGCTCGATTTCGCTGCCGGCCGTCGCCTTTCGCCTGCCCAGTTCCTCGATGCGGGACCGCAGAAAATCGATCCGCTGGAGCTTCTGATCGATCTTGCTCTGAATGGCGACGAGCGTGTTGCCCGTCTCGCTGAGCCGGTGCTCCGTTTCGATGATGGCGTTGCCCAGCCGGCTCATCTCGGCTTCGGCCCCGGCTTCCTCGGCCGCCACGGCGGAGAACCGATCGCCCGCTTCGTTCAGGGCACGGTTCCTGTCGTCGAGCTGCTCTTTGTTGCGGCCGTACTCGACCAGCGAGTAGTTGACCTGCAACTCCTTGAGGCGCGACGTGTATTCCAGGTAGTTGCGCGCCTTGCCCGCCTGGAGCTTGACGCTCCGAAGCCGCTTGGCCACCTCCTCGAGAATGTCGGCCAGGCGCAACAGGTTCTGCTCGGTGCGTTCGAGCTTGCGAAGGGCCTCCTTCTTGTGCGCCTTGTACTTGCTGATGCCGGCGGCCTCTTCAAAGACGATCCGCCGGTCGGCCTTGGAGGCGCCCACCAGTTGCTCGATCTGTCCTTGTTCGATAATGGAATAGCCTCGGTTGCCGACGCCGGTGTCCATGAACAGCTCGCGGACGTCCTTGAGCCGGCAGACCTTGTTGTTGATCCGATACTCGCTCTCGCCGCTGCGATAGATCCGCCTGGACACCTGGACCTGTTCGGTGTCGATCGGCAACCGTCCGCTGGCGGCCCCGCCGGGGTTGGAGATCACCAGAACCACTTCGGCCGAACCGGACGCCTTCCGGCTGCCACTGCCGCTGAAGATCACGTCGGCCATCTGGTCGCTTCGCAGGCTCTTGAGCTTCTGCTCGCCCAGCACCCACTTGACCGCATCGACCACGTTGCTCTTGCCGCACCCGTTAGGTCCGACAATACCGATGATAGAAGCATCGAAATTGAACTCCGTGCGATCGGCAAAGCTCTTGAATCCGTCCAGTATGATCTTCTCAAGTCGCATATTCCATCCGGTTCTGACTGTTCTTCCGCGAAGACACCCACCCCGAGTCCGGGCGATTATCGGACAACACGCCTTGGTGTTATCGGCCTGACGCAGGCCATTCCTTGACTATTCGGCGATTTTTGGCAGGGGACCGGCCCAAAACTCCGCGCTGACCGCACCCTTGGCGGCCAACTGCTCCAGGACCGCCACCACATCCGCGTACGGCACGCCCAGGCCGGAAACGTCTGCGGCGTCTGCGCGAGACCGCTCCGCCCCGAGCGCGCGGACGATCTCGCTGACCGAAAAACTGGTCCGGACCGGACCGAGCACCCCAGGGCCTGTCGGGTTCTTCCGTGTCAGCGACACGTGGTCCTGGCCGGCGCGGGAATTGACAGTGACCGTCTCATTGGCCGCCTCCGCAAAGATGTTGTCGCGACAGGTCAGCGGGGCGCCGAAGAGCACGACCCGCGGCTGACCGCTCCGTGAGACAAAAATCGCCTTGCGGTCGGTCTGGACAACGTGTTCGAGGTGGAAACTACGTCCGACCAATTCCCGACTCACGGCGGCATCCTCCATGTTTCGCAGCGCCTCATAGGCCGCCAGAATCATGCGCGCGTCTTTGTCACGCAGCAGCCGACGGGCCAGCGAGATGGCGTCGTTTCGGCGGGCCGAGACCACCATAGCCTCCAGCGCCTCGCCTCGCAAGGGCGATGCCTCGTCCAAGGCAACGGTCCTCAGGGCCTCAATCGCCCCATCGTCGCGCAGGTTCAAAGCACATCGAGCCGCTCGCAGTCGAACCTCCTGGTCAGGGGCATTCCACAGGGGCCGCAGGCTCGCCAGGCTCTCGCGTCCAATGGCCTCCAGGGCGATCTCGCAACTCTCCCCGGCCTGAGACTCCGCGAGCCCCCTGGTCAGCGTCTCGATCCGAGCCGCCTTCAACTCCGGCGTCTCGTCCAGGAAGGTGGCGGCCAGTATCGAGACGAAGCGCATCTTCCGCCTGCGGTAGTCCGGCGGAATGACGAACTCCACGTCGCGGGGCGACACGGCGCGTGCGGTATCCATCCCGTATCGCTCGTTGAGGCGATTCCGGATGGCGCTGGCCCTGGCAAAATCGGCCCGGCGCAGCCGGAGATTTCCCACATAGTCGTATTGAGCGATCCCGCCGCCGAGGACGTAACCGGTTGTCGGGTCCGGCTCGGCCACGGCGATCGTGTTGATGAACACGGGTCCTTCCACCACTGCCAGCGTCCTGGCGGCCGGGCCGAACGTTCCGGCCAGCTTGAGATCCGCCTTGTACAGCCAGCCTCCGTGCAGCGAGGTGGTGTCGGAGCCGGCCACGGGAGTGACCTTCACGTCCAGACGGTCCCCTCGCGACGCCGCAGCGGGAACGATGCCTTCCAGTCGCACGACCGCCGTGGTCTTGCTGTTGATCAGATTGTCGGGAGCCACCGAACCGCCCGGCACCTGGGCCAGGATGAACTGCTTGAGGTAAGCGCGAATATTGGGTGGACAGGACGCCGAACCGGTGCCCGCAAGCCCTCCGACGAGCCCGTACCCTTCCACCTGCAACGGTTCCGGTCTGGCGGCATCGGCGACCGAACCAACGGTCAGACCCAGTTCCTTGCCGATCACCGGATCCGTCGCGGCGGACTTGTCGTTTGGCCCGCAGCCGATCAGCATCATCGGCACAAGCAGGAGCCCCGCTCCGAATGCGATACGTCCCTGAGATGTCTTCATGTCGGCTGAGTTCCCATTGTAAGATGCGAAATCGACGCAAATTGCACGAGGCTGATACTATGGTCAGGGCGGACAGGCGTCAAGTCTATTCGCTGATCTCGCACGCGCCAAAGGGGGGCACTCCAGCGCACTGCGTCGCGGAATGCCGCTCTTTCGAGGCCCTCGTGTGATATAATAGGGTTATTGATACAGCCGCAGTCGGGGTTCCGAATCGGCCCCGGCATGTTAAGGATGGGACTCGGTGATGAAACAGGGAATGGTCGCAATGGGGCTCGCAGTAGCTGCCGGCGTCCTGCTGGGCGCCGCTGTTGTCGTCCACGCACAGCCTTCCCTCTCGCCCGCTTGCGGGACGCTCACGGTCCAGGACCGAGCGGCCTTTGAGTTCTACGCAAATCGCGAGAACTTCCCGGGGGCAATGCAGGTCCTGGAGGTGAAGTTCCTCATCACGGACGTCGATACCCTCAGCCCGCAGTTGTACTTCCAGAACAGCAAGGCCTACCCATATCATTACTATTTTGCGGTTGAGTGTCTGGGCTGGACGATCGATCTGGAGACCTTCAACCGTCAGACCTATTTCTCCGAGCATCGCAAGAACCTGGCCGGAAGCATCATCGCCCACGACCACTATGCGCCCGATGATACCACGCAGGGCATCTACACGATGGAGTTCTGGCCCACGGACCCGGTGGCATTCGAGTTCGTTGAACTGGCATTCGATCTGATCGGCCGCCAAATGTCCTTTGCCAGAGACAAGCTCCACTACCACGCCGCCGGAGAGACCCAGCGTGCGTTGTACCAGAGCGAAGAGGATTTGTATCAGGCCTCTTCCGTCGCCGTCATCCAGACCGAAGAGCTATTCGCCGGCGTCAGCTACGCCGCGCTGACAACCGGGCAGGCCTACGGACGCCTGAGAGTCATCAATGGTCCTGAAACGGTTTCGGCTCGCGACATTGTAGTCTACCGCACGATCCCCAACACGCTTTCTCACGTGGCCGGCATTATAACCGAGATCCCCCAGACACCTCTGTCGCACATCAATGTGAAGGCCAAGCAGAACAACACCCCCAACGCCTACATCCGTGACGCTGCCACCCGGCCGGATATCCTGGCCTTGGCGGATCGGTACGTTCATTTCGTGGCGGCCCCGGATGGATACACACTGCGCGAGGCCTCGCTGGAGGAGGTCGAAGCCTTCCTGGAATCGATCCGGCCCGCCAACGCCCAGACGCCGCCGCGGGACCTGGGTGTCACGCAGATTGCCCCGTTGGCCCAGATCGGCTTCGCCGATTCCAACAGCTTCGGCGCCAAGGCCGCCAACGTGGCCCAGTTGGGCAAGTTCCTGCCCTCGCGCATGGTTCCCGACGGGTTCGCTGTCCCCTTCTACTTCTACGACGAGTTCATGAAGTTCAATGGGTTCTATGAGAGAGCGACCGCCATGATGGAGGATCCGGACTTCCAGCGCGACCCGGAGGTTCGCGTCGCCCGGCTCGCAGCCTTCCAGCGGAGGCTCCGCGACGGCGATGTGCCGGCGTGGATGCTCGACGCCCTCGATGCGATGCACCGGTCCTTCGCGCCCGGGACATCGTTACGCTGCCGCTCCAGCACGAACAACGAAGACCTGCCCGATTTCAACGGCGCCGGGCTCTATGAATCCTATACGCACCACCCGGACGAAGGGCATATCGCCAAGAGCATCCGGCAGGTCTGGGCCAGTCTCTGGACGTATCGGGCGTTCGAGGAGCGAGACTTTCACCGTATCGACCACCTCCAGGCCGCCATGGGCGTGCTCGTCCATCCCAACTACGAAGAGGAGCAGGCCAATGGGGTCGCCGTGACCAAGAACATCTACGACGCCAACTGGCGAGGCTACTATGTCAACGTCCAGGTGGGCGAGGACCTGGTGACCAATCCGCCGGCCAATTCCATCCCAGACGAGTTTCTCGTCGCCGATCTGGCGGGTCTGGAGCGGTACGAGATTCAGTACATACGCCGTTCCAACCTTGTCCCGGACGGTGGTCCCATCCTTACGAAGGAACAGGTTTTTGAACTGGCGGACGTGATGAGGCTCATCAACATTCACTTCCGCACTCTCTACAAGGTACACCCGGCCAGTATTCACTTCGCCATGGACATCGAGTTCAAGGTCACGGCCGACGGCCGACTGAATGTCAAGCAGGCCCGGCCGTGGATCGACTGATCCCCTCCTTCACGCCGCGCCTCTGGTCGGAGCGTTCCGGAAAGGTGCGTCCCACCGTCGCCCCGTTCGCAGGGGGCATTGTAACTCGAGGTTTTCCGGGCCGGAGGCTGATTTTCTGCTTGTTCGGCCCCCGCCGATGCGGTCTAATACCTCCCTCGGAGGTGTGGGAGAAAGACAACAACGGACACAGATTTGAGGTGACGAAAGATGGCAGATCTGAAAGCGTTGGCCGAAGCAGTCATCAAGGGTAACCAGACGACCGCCGTGAGCGTGACCAAGGCGGCGCTGAGCGAAGGGATGGCCCCCAAGAGCATCCTCGACGAAGGGTTGATCGCCGGCATGGACGTCATCGGAGGCCGCTTCAAGAGGAACGAGGTCTATATCCCCGAGGTGCTGATTGCCGCCCGGGCGATGAAGATGGCCATGGAGGTGCTCGAGCCGGAGCTGACCAAGGCCGGCGTGCAGCCGATCGGCAAGCTGGTCATCGGCACCGTTCAGGGCGACCTGCACGACATCGGGAAGAACCTGGTGGCCATGATGCTCAAGGGCGCCGGCTTCGAGGTGATCGATCTGGGAGTCGACGTCGCGCCCGCGAAGTTCGTGGAAGAGGCCAAGGCGAAGAATGTCCAGCTTGTGGGCATGAGCGCTCTGTTGACAACGACCATGCCGGGGATGGAGAAGACGATCAAGGCGTTGAAGGAAGCGGGTGTCAAAGCCAAGATCATGGTGGGCGGCGCGCCGGTGACGCAGAGCTTCGCCGAGAAGATCGGCGCCCAGGGCTACGCCCCGGACGCGGCCTCGGCGGTCGACACCGCCAAGCGCCTGGTTGCCTGACGCACCCGGCCAAGGCCCGCCGAGACAGACCGGGCCGGATGCGACAGCACGACGAGCTTTCCAGGGACAGGGCAATTCGCTCTGTCCTTTTCTTTTGGCCCCAGGGAAAGTAGAATAGACACTTGGTCAAATGGAACAGGAAAGACCGACAGTGCGAAGCATCAAGAATCCCAACCTAGCCCAGTTGCTGATGCAGCTTCGGTTCACGCCGCAGGACAAGCAGCGAAGTGAACTCGAAGCCGCCGAGAAGCTCTATGCGCTGATCGACGAGACGAAGCAATACCCATTCGATTTCGTCTCCTTTCACATCACCGGTTTCCATCCCCAGAGCGATATCGACCATCCGCTCATCGAGGGCAGGGAACTGCGTCAGGACCTCGAGCTGTTCATCGCCAGGCTCAGCAGCAAACTCGTCACGCCGGCCCGCGAGCAAAGCGAGAAGGTCTACAGCGCCGAAATGCTGGCCGAGCGATTCAACGTCTCGATGAAGACCATCGCCCGGTGGCGGCGACGCGGTCTGCTGGCGCGCAAGTTTGTCTTCGACGACGGTGGCCACCGCTTCGGCTTCCTCGAATCCACAGTTGAACGGTTCGTACACAACCATCCCAGACTTGTCGCCCAGGCCGGCCGCTTCCGCAGATTGACCGCGAAGGAACGCCAGCAAGTGGTTCGCCAGGCCCGCAGTCTGGCGGCCAAGACCTCGCTGTCGCGGCATCAGATCATTGAGGACATCTGCGGCAAGCTGGGCATCGCTCACGAGACCGCACGCTACACGCTTGCGGAATACGAGAAGCAGCATCCCGACCGCCCCGTTTTTCGGCGGCCGTCGGGCCGGATGAGACCGACCGAAGCGGCCGAATTGTATCGCCTCCACAAGCAGGGAATCGGCGTTCGGCAACTGATGGCCCGGTTCGACCGCAGCCGTGCGACCATCTATCGGATCGTCAACCAGCGGAGGGCCATGACCCTGCTGGCCCGCAAGATCGAGTTCGTTTCCAGCGAGGAGTTTCTCCGAGAAGACGCCCGCAGACATATCCTGGGCTCGCCCCTGAAGAGGGACAAGCCGGAACCCGGGAAGCGGGTCGAACCGTTTGAAATGGTGGGCGAGAGCCTCCTCCCGGAGTACCTGCAGGTCCTCGCGACCACCGCCGTACTGAGTCGCGACGAGGAGATCGAGCTGTTTCGCCGCTACAACTTCCTCAAGTATCTCGTGGCAACCGAACGGCACCGGATTCGACTGACAGCCGTCTCGGCCACGCTGCTGGCCCAACTCGAAGGTTATCTCGAACAGGCCGAGAACATCCGTCGCGCGCTGATCGAAGCGAATCTGCGTCTGGTCGTCAGCATCGCCAGCAAGCACACCGGCGACGGCGCCAACTTCTCCGAGCTGGTCAGCAAGGGCAATTTCGCCCTGATCCAGGCCGTCGAGGAGTATGACTACACCAAGGGCTTTCGCTTCAGCCGGCGCGCGTCGCTCAACATCGCCAAGGAATACGCGAAAGTCTCCGGCCGAAGCACCGAGCTGACCCGCCGGCGGGCCGAATCGCTGGCGACGATCCGGCGCGGCTTGCAGGAGACCGCTGCCGACGTGCTCGCCATCGAACGGACCCGGCAGAGCCTGGCCGAAGTCATCCGCGAGGAACTGGACGAACGCGAGCAGTACGTGATCCTGCATCATTTCGGACTGGTCGGCACGTCGGTGCGGAAAGAGACCAAGACCCTCAAACAGATCGGTGACGAACTGGGCCTGACCAAAGAGCGTATCCGGCAGATCGAACTGACGGCGCTGCAGAAACTGCGACAGTGCCTCAGCAAAGAGCAGTTCGAATTGCTGACGGGCTGACGTGTCCGGCGGTCACTGTCGGCCTGCGACTGTTGTTCTGGCCCAGGTAGCAGTCTCCATCGGGACACAATGCCGGGCTTTTGCATTGATTTTCCCCGGCTCGGACCCTATCCTACCCCGACGTGAGTCAAGCGTCTGCACGAAGCCATTTCCGGAACACCGGACAAGGAGAAGACTGTGGAGACCATCGGTTTCATCGGCAGCGGCAACATGGCCGAGGCCCTCATCAACGGTGTCTTGAAGGCGGGCGTGTACCGGCCCGGCAAGGTGTACGTCAGTGACGTTCGCCCGGAGAGAATCGAGTACCTCCGAGAACACTACGGCGTCCGGACCGCCGATGGCAATGCGGACCTGGCCTCGAAGGTCGACGTTCTGGTGCTGAGCGTCAAACCGCAGAACATGAAGGACGCGTTGGAGAGCATCCGATCCAGCATCAACGAGGACACGCTGGTCATCTCGATCGCCGCCGGCATCACCACTTCCCTGATCTCGTCGATCCTCGGCGATCTGGCCATCGTTCGAGTGATGCCGAACATGCCCGCGTGGGTGGACGAGGCGGCCAGCGCCCTCTACGCCAACGCAAAGGCTCGCACCAAAGTGGAGAAGGCCCGGCTCATCCTCTTGAGTGTGGGCAAGGTCGTCGTTGTCGAGAACGAGGAACTGCTCGATCCGGTTACCGCGGTCAGCGGCTCCGGCCCGGCCTATTTCTTCCTGCTGATGCATGAGATGATCAAGGCGGGCGTCGAGCTGGGCCTGCCCGAAGAGGATGCACAGAGCCTGGTGCTCCAGACCGCCAGAGGCGCTGCGCTGCTGGCGGAGAAGGCCGCCGGCGAAGGCAACAGCCCCGCGGTGCTCAGCGCGAGAGTCGCCACGCCCAACGGGACCACAGAAGCGGCGTTCAAGGTGTTTCAGGCCGGCGCGTTCGGCGAGATGGTCTCCAAGGCGCTGCGCCGCGCCTCGGAGCGCAGCCGGGAGCTTTCCGCCGGTTGACCGGACGCAGCGAGCACCCTTTGGATCGAACCCCGGGAACAACTGACAATTCGCATCGAGGAGTTGGTAGCACAATGACCAGAAGTCGTATTCCGTCCGCATCTCCTGTCGATCTGCCGCCATTCGTCAATGAACCGATCTTCCCCGGCCCGGACGATCCGAGAGTGCAGCAGGCGTTTCCTCTCGCCATTGCCCAGGTCCGCAAGCAGCTCGGCAGGACCTATCCGCTGTACATCGACGGGCGTGACATCACGACCGCGGCCACGCTGGATTCCGTCAACCCGGCCGACCCTGAACAGATCGTCGGCAAGGTCTGCCAGGCCGGCACGCGCGAAGCCGAGATGGCCCTCGATGCCGCCGAACGGGCCCTGCTGACCTGGCGAGACGTCGATCCGTCGCAGCGCGCCCTGTATCTCGTCAAGGCCGCCGAACTAGCTCGGCGAAGGATATTCGAGTACTCCGCCTGGCAGGTCCTCGAAGAGGGCAAACAGTGGGCCCAAGCCTACAACGACGTGGCCGAGGGCATCGACTTCCTGGAGTACTATGCCCGGGAAATGATCCGCCTGGGCGCACCGCAGGACATGGGCAGCTACGCCGATGAATCGAACGTCTGCTTCTACCAACCCAAAGGCGTCGCCGTAGTCATCGCGCCGTGGAACTTCCCGTTCGCGATCGGCTGCGGGATGTGTGCGGCCGCCATCGTCACGGGCAACCCGGTGGTCTTCAAGCCGTCCAGCCAGTCGTCCGTCGTCGGGCATCACCTCGCGGAGATCTTCCGCGAGGTCGGACTTCCCGACGGCGTGTTCAATTACGTCCCCGGCCCGGGCTCGCAGATCGGCGATCTGCTGGTGGACAGTCCCAAGGTCGCCGTGATCGCCTTCACCGGCTCGATGTCGGTCGGCTTGCGAATCATCGAACGCGCCGGCCGCACCCCTGAAAACCAAGCTTCCGTCAAGAAGGTCGTCTGTGAGATGGGAGGCAAGAACGCCATCATCCTCGACGAGGAGTTTGACGAGGAGGCCGCCATTCGCGATGTCCTGTACTCCGCCTTCGGCTACCAGGGCCAGAAGTGCTCGGCCTGTTCGAGGCTGATCGTGGTCGACAAGGCCTACGACCGTTTCGTCCCGAAACTCGTCGCAGCGGCCAGGAAGCTCAAGATCGGGCCGGCGGAAAACCCGGACAACTACATGGGGCCGGTGATCGACGCCAAGGCACAGCGCACCATCATGCAGTACATCGATCTGACCGCCAGGGAGGGCACAGTGCTCTACCGCAGTGAGGTTCCTGCCAAAGGCTATTACGTCCCGCTGACGATCGTCGAGGGGATTACGCCACAGAAGCGCCTGGGCCAGGAGGAAGTCTTCGGTCCGGTGCTCTCGATCATGCGTGCGAAGGACTTCGACGAGGCGCTTCGCTGGGCCAATTCAACGCGGTTCGCCTTGACCGGCGCGGTTTTCAGCCGGAACGAAGACCATCTCGACACCGCTGTGCGCCAGTTTCGCGTCGGCAATCTGTACCTGAACCGCGCCAACGTCGGCGCTCTGGTGAAAGTGCAGCCCTTCGGCGGCTTCAAGATGTCCGGCGCCGGAACCAAGGCCGGCGGCCCTGACTATCTGCTGCACTTCATGGACCCGCGTTGCCTGACGGAACCCTGAGTGCGGCCGGGCTTGAGAGACGGATCGCAATGACCTGTCCGACCGGATCGCGCCATCACGGCAGCGGCCCGATGGCTTGGTCTATTCCACGATGATCGCCTCCACCGGGCACTCGTCGGCCGCCTGTTGTACGGCGTCTTCGTGCTCGGCCGGGACCACATCGACGATCACCGTGGCCATGTCATCCCCCATTTCGAACACCTCCGGGCAGGTGTCGCAGCAGAGTCCACACGCCGTGCATGTATCCTCGATTCGTACTTTCATGGCCAACTCCTTTTCTGCGGCGTCCTATCCTCACGGCCCCTTCGGGGCCATCACCTCTGGCTTGACGAATACGGCATCGCTGCGTGCTTGTCAACCCTCTGGGCATGGGTTTTTCAGGCGGCCGGGACCATACAAGACGCTTGTACGAGCCATCCTTTGCCGATATGATGGTGGGAGATTTCGTGTGGCGGCTTTTGATGCAGCCGAATCGCTCGTCACTTCATCGTTGGGAGAGTCGATATGAAGACCAGGGCGTTCACCTTGATCGAGCTGCTTGTGGTCATTGCCATCATCGCGGTGCTGATGTCCATCCTGATGCCGTCCCTCAAACGTGCTCGCGAACAGGCGAGAAGCCTGACCTGCCGCAGCAACGTACGAACCCTCGCACTGGCATGGCTCATGTACAAGGACGAGAACGACGGTAAGCTGGTTTCGGGCACGACGCCCATCGCTCCGCTGTCTGCGTCGAATCCCGCTGCCTGGGTGGTCATCCCGCCGGGAGGGGCAAGCTCCTCCATCGAGGACAAGAAGGAATACATCCAGCAGGGACTGCTGTGGCCTTACGTCAAGGAACTGGAGGTCTATCGCTGTCCATCCGACCGACGCAAGAACAGTCCGGGACATCAGTATGCCTATCGCACCTATTCGATCGCCGGCGGGATGAATGCGGTGCCGGCCGGCACGTGGGAGATCCGCCCCTGCATCAACTACACGGACATCAAGCAGCCGGCGACCAAGTACGTCTTCCTGGCCGAGTGCGATCCGCGCGGATACAACAACGGCTCCTGGGTGATGAATCCCAAGTCCAGACAATGGGTCGATCCGTTCGGAGTCTGGCATCGGGACGACAGCAGCACGCTGGGCTACGCCGACGGCCACGTCGAAATGCAGCGATGGCACAGCCGGGCGCTGATGGAGTGGAACCTTCGATCCCTGCACGAGCCGGCCAGCTTCGCCTTCTACCGAACGCCGGTCGACGACGAGGAATGGGCGGACTTCGAGGTCATGCTCAAGGGCTACGCCTACCGCTCGCTGCTCTGAGATGGGACGCTATCCCACGTGGTACGCGGCCAGCTCTCGAATAAGCGGCTCGCCCACAGAATCCAACGTGCGCAGGCGAAGCATCGCCACCTGAATCGATGCGAACTGTTCAATCCGTTTGTGTCCGACGGATTGACCCTCGCAAAGCGATTGCCACGTATCAGGCCCGGTCAGCCCTTCAATCCGATACCTGCGGATGCGTTCGCCTTGGCGGATGTCCTCCATAATGACGACATGGTCGATGGTCGACGGCTTGGGCAGCCTCAATTCGACCGTAGAGCCGCTGCCCTCCGTACGCGCCAAGGGGGTATCGAATCGTCTGCGGATTTCCTTGCCGAACTCGACGTACCGCTGGAAGTCAGCCTGCGGAACCAGTCCTTCCGGGTTGGGATTGGCGTTGAGCAGCAGATTGCAGTTGCGGCCCACCGAGCGGTAATACATATCCATCAACTGCTCGACGGAGTAGAGTTTGTGGTCGGCATCCGGCGTCCAGAACCACTCATGGTTGCGAACCGGGACATCGCACTCGCCCGGCAGCCAATAGCGGCCGTCCGGATCACCCGGGCCGTGATAGTCCTGGCGGTGAGGGACCGTGGCCCAGCAGGGATAGGCGGCAACGCCCTGCTCGTTGCCGATCCATCGGATCGAGGCGGCCGGACCCTGAAAGACAACGGCGTCGGGCTGATGCTTCTGATAGATCGGGACCAGGTCCGGCCCGCCTTTCTCTACCGGCAAGGCCCCGCCGTCGAACCATATCTCGAACAGCTCGCCATAGCGGCTCCACAGCTCTGTCAGCATCTGCTCGCAGATCTTCACATAGCGGGCCTGAGCCGCCGAGTCCCCGCCCTTGCCGCGATTGACCAGGCCGGGATTGTCTACCTCCAGATACCCATTGGCCGTCACCGAGGCGTACAGGCCCGGCTGGATGCCGTACTTGTGGCACGATTCCACGAAGTCGCGAACGACATCGCCCTTGCCGTTCCGCCAGGCAGACTGCTTGACGCCGTAAGGGTAGAGATCGCTCTGCCACTGGAGGAAGCCACTGCAATGCTTGGCCACGAAAACGGCATACTTGGCCCCCATAGCCCTGGCTGCCTCCATCCACTGGTCCGTGTCCAGCTTGGACGGGCTATACATCTCGGGCGTCGGCTTGTCGCGCCAACTGCGCCAATCCCATCCCGGCTTGTAGATCGGCAGGTCGAAATGGAAGAACATTCCGAGTTCCATATCCTGCCAGCGGGCCTGTTGCGCACTCGGCTTCGGCAGAGCCGCCACGTCCCCCATGACGCGGGCGGCCCTCAGAGACCTCCGGCCAAAAGCAACCGCAGAGGCAGCCGCGACATCCTGTAGAAACTGACGTCGATTCACTATCGAGCCTCCCTTTCACTTGGTGGCACAGCACAACCACGGATGGGATCCAGGTAAACACGATTTTATCATAGGCCCCTTCCGGGTGATCCAGAAAGCTGTTTTTCCTTGTTATATAATGCTCCTTTTGATACAAATAGGAGAGTTCGGAGGTGTTTTCTTGTGCGCGGACCGCCCTTGCTCCGGCGTGGCGTCTTCGTCTGACGGGGAGGAGCAAAACCGGTCCGCAGCGCCAGATCAGCCGGAGGTATGGAGCAATGCCCTGGATTCGACGCACAGCGAAGCCCGGAGCGTCAGCCGATGTTCGTGCAACGTTTCGGGTCGGCGTATCCCCACCCTTTGACAGGGGCATCAACCTCATCGATCGCAACATGACACGTGCCGTACCCGCTTGCGGGCCACGGACAATTCCATTTCGGCGTTGTCTTGAAGAAGGAGGATAGCCATGTGCAAGAAATCGTTTGTGCGAGCATCTCGTGCATCAAATCTCCGGTCAGAAACGCGACGTCCGGAGAGACTCCCTTCAGTCCGCCCGACATCCCGCATCTTGTGGCTTGTGGCGTTTGCCATCGGGTGGATGATGGCCGGATTCGGCGGCATTGCCATCGGGCAGGTCGCCGGCGTGGACGATCCGTCGGACATGGCCGATTCGAGCGGCGACATCAAGCGTATTGAGGCATGGGTGGCCGACGGCAAACTGAATCTGACGATGACAGTGTACGGCGTTTTCGCACCTTCCGTAGCACAGACCCCTGCCGGCATGACCAACCGGTACTACTACCATTGGATTCTCGACACGGACAACGATCCGGCCACCGGCTATTACAACGCCGAGTACGAGGGCAACGCGACCGGTGTGAAAACCCCTATTGGCGTGGATGTGGTGGTTCAATTCGGCTGGCGCGACGGCCACACCAACGGCGTGTACGCCTATATTGCATTGACCGAAGAGGCCCTGATCGAGGACTACGAATACACGATTGACGGCGATACGATTCACGCGATCATCCCCCTGGCGGATTTGGGATTGACTCCGGACGACATCATTGCGCTGTCCGCGTTTCAGGAAGGCGCGTCTAACGGATGGCAGATCGATTGGCTCGAGTCGGTTGTGATGCCGTTGACGGTCGTCAAGGCCACCAATCCCATCCCGGCAACGGGCAGCGACGATATCCCGAGGGATGTGATCCTGGGTTGGAAACCGGGTGCGTCGGCGGCCAGGCACAACGTGTACTTCGGAACGGATTGGGCCGACGTCAACGATGCCTCCGTGCCCACGGCCCAGGATCTGGATGTCAATTCCTTCGATCCCGGTCGCCTTGATTTCGGCCAAACCTACTACTGGCGCGTGGATGAAGTGAATAGCGCACCCGACTTCACCGTATTCAAGGGAGACGTGTGGAACTTCACGACAGAACCCTTCGCCTATCCCAGCGCGAATATCATCGTCACAACCAATGCCATCTCCGAGGCAACGCAAAGCATCGAGAACATCCTCAATGGCTCCGGGCTCGACGAGGCCGACCAGCACTCGACCAAGAGCACCCACATGTGGCTTGGCAGCCCCGCGGGCGCCGATCCCATCTGGATTCAGTTTGAGTTCGATCGCGTATACAAGCTCCACGAGCTCTGGGTCTGGAACTACAATGTCGAGTTCGAACTGGTTCTGGGTTTCGGCATCAAGGAGGTGACGATCGAGTACTCTGCGGATGGAGTGGACTGGATGAGTCTGGGTGACATGGAACTGACCCAGGCCACCGCCAACTCCAGCTACACACACAACACCACCGTGAACTTCGCCGGCGTAGCGGCCAAGTACGTCAGACTCACGGTCAACGGCGGATGGGGCGCAATGGCTCAATACGGGCTCAGCGAGGTTCGCTTCTACTATATTCCGGCCTTTGCCCGGGAACCGCAGCCGGCGAACGGAGCGGCGGAAGTTGCCGTCGAGCCGGCGCTGAGCTGGCGGGCGGGACGTGAGGCGGTCTCGCACAACGTTTATCTCGGCACCGATCCCGAGGCTCTCGCGCCAGCGGCGACGACACAGGCCGCGAGCTTTGCGCCGGACGACTTGGTCTTCGGCAACGTCTATTACTGGCGAGTCGACGAGGTCAACGAGGCCGCCAGCCCTGCGACGTGGGAAGGCGACCTGTGGAGCTTCACGACACAGGAATACGCGACGATCGACGACATCGAAGGCTATACCGACGACATCGACGCCGGCCAGGCCGTCTTCCAGACCTGGATCGACGGCTGGACCAACAACACCGGATCGACCACCGGCTACGCCGAGTCGCCGTTCGCCGAGAAGGCCATCGTTCACGGCGGGCGGCAGTCGATGCCCGTAAGCTACGACAACACTTCAGCCCCGTTCTATTCCGAGATCTCGCGAACCTGGGACAGCCCGCAAGACTGGACCGGCCACAGCGCAAACACTCTGGTGCTGCACTTCTACGGCCCCGAGGACAACACCGCCGAGACGCTGTACGTGGCGGTCGAGGATAGCGCCGGTCACGTCGCAGTCGTTGCGCATCCTGATCCCGACGCGCTGACGGTCGCCGCCTGGCAGTCCTGGACGGTCCCCTACAGCGAGCTGGCGGGTGTGAACATGGCGCAGGTCGAGACGATGTACATCGGCGTCGGCAATCGCGCCACCCCGACCGCCGGCGGCAGCGGCCTGCTGTTCATCGACGACATCGGCTACGGCGCGCCCTTGGCCGAATAACTGTGAACAAAACCGATCGGCAGGGGCGAGGCATGCCTCGCCCCTGCCGCCCCGGAGAAATCCGGTGCAATGGCCCAGTGGCACTGGGGACACGACTGACGCCCTTTTCTCTTGGCGCGTCAGACGGCGTCTGATATTGATGAGCTGGTTCGGAGGTGTCTTCTTGTGAGTGGATCGCCTCTGCTCGGACTCGGAGTTGTGCGGTAGAAGTCCGACGGCACCCACACCACACGCAGACTCGGAGGCCGGAAGAATGCCTTGGATCGGACGCACAGCGAAGCCCGGAGCGCCGGCCAGTTTCCTTGTGGCGTCTCGGAACTTCTACAGCCACAATCTGCAATGCACGTCCCTTGGCAGAATGATCCACTTCACAGATCGCGACAAGACGCGCGCCCGGCCTGTCGCCGGAGCACGACAGATCCCATTTCGGCGTTTTCTTGAAGGAGGATACCCATGTGGAACAAGACGTACTGCTCGATCCTGCTTCTGCTCACGTTGAGCTTCTCTGGGGGCGGCGCCAGAGCCGGCGACACAACCCTCGTCGGCTGGTGGCCGTTTGACGGCGACACCCTGGACTATTCCGGAAACGGAAACCACGGCACCGTCGTCGGAAGCCCGACGTTTGTCGCGGGCATCGTGGGGACAGGAGCCCTGGATTTCGGCGGCGCAGACGCGGTCGAGATTCCTCATAGCGACAGCCTTTCCATCACCGACGCCATCACCATCGCCGCCTGGACGTATATGAGGTCGAACGCCAGTGGCGAGATGGCGATCGTCAGCAAAGGAAGCTGGGCGGCAAACAACCTGCCGTATGAGCTGACCGAGGAGAATGGAGGCGTGATCTTCTGGCAGTTCTACGACACCGAAGGACGTGATACCTGTTCGCCCGCCTCGCCGGCCGCCGGCGAATGGCACCACATCGCCGCGACGTACGATAGCACGATCTTCAAATGCTATATCGACGGACAATTGGGAGAAGAGTGGGCCTATGCCGGAACGATGCCGCAGAATACGTTGCCGGTGACCATCGGACGGCGTAGCGGAGGCGGGACCTTCTATAACGGGATGATCGACGATGTAGCGATCTTCCATCGGGCCCTGGAGCAAAATGAGATCGCCAAGCTCATGACAGGCATAAAAGCGCTGGAGCTGGCGGCCGATCCGATTCCCGAAGACGGGGCGGTGGATGTACGCCGTGACGTGGTGCTCCAATGGACGGCGGGCAGGTTCGCGAGTACCCATGATGTCTACTTCGGCACGCAGTTCGATGATGTCAACACGGCCGGACGGGCCAACCCCCAAGGCGTCCTGGTCAGCCGAAGCCAGGCGGCTGCCGCGTACGACCCCGAGGGTTTGCTGGATTTCCAGACCACCTACTACTGGCGTGTGGACGAGGTCAATGCTCCGCCGGATTCGACCGTCTTCCGAGGCCCGCTCTGGAGCTTCACGACGGAACCGTTTGCCTATCCGGTAGAGAACGTCGTCGCCACAACGAACGCGACATCGACCACCACCGAGAGCGTCGCGAACATCGTCAACGGTTCGGGGCTGGACGCCGCGGACCAGCACTCCACCAAGAGCACCGACATGTGGCTCGGGAAGCCCGCCGACGGCGACCCCATATGGGTTCAATTCGAGTTCGACCGCGTCTACAAGCTCCACGAGCTTTGGGTGTGGAACTACAATGTGGAGTTCGAGTTGCTTCTCGGTTTCGGGATCAAGAACGTGACGGTCGAGTATTCCACGGATGCGGCGGCTTGGGCCAGTCTTGGTGACGTCGAACTGGCCCGGGGCGCCGCCAAGTCCGCGTACGCGCACAACACAACCGTGGATCTCGGCGGGGTAGCGGCCAGGTACATCAGGCTGACGGTCAACAGCGGATTCGGCGTGCTCTCGCAGTACGGGCTCAGCGAGGTCCGGTTCATGTACATCCCGGCGTTTGCTCGCGAGCCGGAGCCGGCGGACGGGGCGGCAGGAATGGACGTCGAGGGAACGCTGAGCTGGCGGCCGGGACGCGAGGCGGTCTCGCACAACGTCTATCTGGGCGCCGATCCGGCGAATCTGGTCCTGGCCGGGACGGTTGACGCGGCGAGCTTCCAGCCGGATGACCTCGTCTTCGGCAACGTCTACTACTGGCAGGTTGACGAGGTCAACGCCGCCGCCAGCCCCGACACGTGGCAAGGCGACCTGTGGAGCTTCACGACCGCTGAGTATGCGACGATCGACGACATCGAAGCCTACACCGATGACATCGACGCCGGCCAGGCCGTCTTCCAGAACTGGATCGACGGCTGGACCAACAACACCGGATCGACCACCGGCTACACGGATGCCCCGTTTGCCGAGAAGGCGACCGTTCACGGTGGCCGCCAGTCGATGCCCGTGAGCTACGACAACACCTCAGCCCCGTTCTATTCCGAGATTTCGCGGACGTGGGACAGCCCGCAGGACTGGACCGGCCACGGCGCCAACGCGCTGGTGCTGTATTTCTACGGCGCCGAGGGCAACGCCGCCGAGACGCTGTACGTGGCGGTCGAGGACAGCGCCGGTCAGGTCGCGGTCGTTGCGCATCCTGATCCCGAGGCGCTGAGGGTCGCCGCCTGGCAGTCCTGGACGGTCCCCTATAGCGAGCTGGCGGGCGTGAACATGGCGCGGGTCGAGACGATGTACATCGGCGTCGGCAACCGCGCCACCCCGACCGCCGGCGGCAGCGGCCTGCTGTTCATCGACGACATCGGCTACGGCGCGCCCTTGGCCGAGTGATCGCAAAAGAAACGGATTGGCAGGGGCGAGGTATGCCTCGCCCCTGCCGCCATCCGCTGGGCGGAACGTGTTTGAGAGTATCCCGGCTGGCGTGTGGAAGCCTCAAACGCGACAGCGTCTGGGGATGGGAGACGGCGGGACAAATCTCGAAAGGTTTTGCTGGCCAGGACGGCAACCCTGTGGTATAGTCTGCTCCGGCAG
This sequence comes from Sedimentisphaerales bacterium, assembly GCA_040772485.1. Lineage (GTDB taxonomy): Bacteria > Planctomycetota > Phycisphaerae > Sedimentisphaerales > Anaerobacaceae > Anaerobaca. The sequence goes on from JAXGYC010000007.1 coordinate 1,013,196, forward strand.
AGTCAAAACGCTCTCCGACTCGGAAACGAAGGTATCTTTTACCGGCCGGGTCCCATGCAAGCCGAGCCCGTGAACCTGGTCAGGCGGGGAACCGAGCAGCCATAAGCGGCAGCTTGGTTGTGTGTGGGTAAACCCGGCCGATCTTTTTTCGATTTACGACTTACGATTTTCGATTGACTATTTCGTCAAAGAGAGAATCCGGTGGATCGTGATGAGCTGAAAGCAAGAACAAAGGACTTCGCACACCGATGCGTGAAGTTGGCCATAGCACTTCCCGAGACGCCACTTGGGCGACATGCTCGTTCGCAACTGATTCGCTGTTCAACAAGTGTAGCGGCCAACTATCGAGCGGCTTGTGTCGCTCAATCGAGAGCCGCCTTCGTTTCTAAGCTGAGTATTGTCGTTGAGGAGGCCGATGAATCGTGCTTCTGGATGGAGTTCGTCAAGGATGAAGCCCTGATTGCAGGGAAGATGATTGCCCCGCTGCTTTGCGAGGGTGAAGAGTTGACGTCGATCTTCGTGGCGGCACGGCGTACGACAAGAAGCAATAGTAAATAGTAGATCGTAGATAGAAAATCCTCATGGCTTATACCGTTCTGGCAAGGAAGTATCGGTCGCAGACGTTTGACGACGTGGTCGGGCAGGACCCGATCTCCAAGACGCTCAAGAACGCGATCGAGACGGGGCGCGTCGCTCATGCGTATCTTTTCTCGGGCACGCGTGGCGTCGGCAAGACCACGATGGCCCGCATTCTGGCCAAGGCTCTCAACTGCCTGAAATCCGACGGGCCGACGACGACCCCCTGCTGCAAGTGCGACAGTTGCGTGGCCATCAACAGCGGAGAGGATATCGACGTCATCGAGATCGACGGCGCCTCGAACAACCGCGTGGATGAGATCCGCGAGCTGCGCGAAAACGCGATCTACCGGCCCGCCCGGGCCCGCTACAAGATCTACATCATCGACGAAGTGCACATGCTGACGACGCAGGCGTTCAACGCGCTGCTCAAGACGCTGGAAGAGCCGCCGGAGCATGTGAAATTCATCTTCGCAACGACCGAGCCCAACAAGGTCATCGCGACGATCCAGTCGCGGTGCCAGCGGTTCGACTTCAGCAACATCAACGCCAGGCAGATCGCCGACCAGCTCAAGAGCATCCTCAAGAAAGAGAAGATCAAGTATCAGGATGACCTCGTGCTGGCTCTGGCGAAGATGGCCAACGGGTCGATGCGTGACGGCCTGAGCCTGCTGGATCGTCTCATCAGCACGGGGATTCAGCCCCTGTCGGTGGACCTGCTGGAGGACTTCCTCGGCCGGCCCAACGCGGAGAAGGTCCAGATGCTTGTGGCTAAGATTGGCGACGGCGACGCGGCCGGCACGCTCGTAGCCACGGAGGACCTGATCAACACGGGCCTGGGTGAGGCGCAGATCGTCGACGCTTTGACGGACCAGATGCGCGATCTGCTGGTGATCGCTTCGGCCGGGGTCGACACCGATCTGCTGATTATGACGGCCGACCAGAAAGAGAAAGCCGCTGAGTTGGCGAAGAAATTTGACACCGCGGCGCTGATCTACAACATCACCGCGCTCGAGAAGCTCCGCTGGGCCGTCAAGAACAGCGATACGCCGAGGGCTTTGCTCGACGCCTCTCTGTTGCGGTTCGCGCTGAGCGAGCACTTCATCAACGTCGATGAGCTGCTGGCTCGTTCGTCGGGCGGCGCCGGCGCACCGGTCAAAAAAAAACTCCCGGTAGAGCCTGAGCCTGCCCCTGCAATCCTGTCCATCCCGTCCAAGTCGGCCGCACCCCAGCCCGCTGTCGTACCCGTCGCCCACGCAGAGGCGCCTGTGGAGAACCCGGCCGAGTCGTGGCCCGAGGTCCTCGGCAAGATCGCCAAGCGGCTCGGTCCGGCCACGACCGGCCTGCTGACCGGATCGAGCCTCAAAGGCATCGCCGGCAACACGCTGACAATCGAGTTTCCGCCGACCGGCAAGACGCAGAAGCAGATGTGCGAGAGCAACGGGCGAGGCGACCAGATCGCGGAAACCTTGGGGGAGTACCTGGGGCGAGCCGTTCGCGTCAAATTCACGGTGGCACCGTCTCCTGCGTCCGACGCAGAACCCGAACGCAAGCCTATCGCGGAACGACAGCGTCAGATCCTCAGCGATCCCGGCGTCAAGACCGTCCTCATGGAACTGGGCGCTACCGTCACCGGGATCGAAGAGGAATAGCTCCGCCAAGTGGGGGGAACCATCCCCAAGTCCTGCGGACTTCAGGCTGCCACCCCGTATGTTGGAAAAGCAGGTGCTCGAACTTTCCGCGCAGACGTGCTATGCTACCCTGAGCCGGCAGGTGCCGTGCGCTGGCTTCGCGCAGAGGATGATGCCGTATAGACAGATTCACAAAGGAGATCCGATGAACACGCCGCACGCTGTCTCTCGCCGGACTTTCGTCAAGCGGTCGCTCGCTACGGCAACGGGCTTGGGCCTCTGGGGCACGAACCGATCCTGGGCCGGGGCCAACAACCGGGTCCGAATCGCCGTCGTAGGCATCCGAGGCCACGGCTTCGGCAGTCACATCAGGAACTACCCTCTCTTGCCCGATGTCGAAGTGGCCGCCCTTTGTGACGTGGACGAGACCCTCTTCCCCGAGCGGCTCAAGTGGTTTGAACAGAACGACAAGGCTCTCCCCAAGACCTACGTCGACATCCGCAAGCTGCTCGAAGACAAAAGCATCGACGCGATCAGCGTCGCCACGCCCAACCACTGGCACGCGCTGGCGGGCGTGTGGGCCTGCCAGGCGGGCAGACACGCCCACATCGAGAAGCCGTTCTGTCACAACATCTTCGAGGGGCAGAAGCTGATCGAGGCAGCGAGGAAGTACCACCGCGTAGTGCATCACGGCACCGAGAGCCGCAGTTCGAAGGCGTATCAGGAGGCGATGGCGTTTCTGCGAAACGGTGGTCTGGGCGAGGTCTACCTAGCCAAGGGCACCTGCTACAAATGGCGCGACACAATCGGACGCACGCCGGAAGAGCCTGTGCCGGCCGGCGTCCACTACGACCTGTGGCTGGGTCCGGCCCCGAAGCGGCCGTTCACGCGGAACCGCTTCCATTACAACTGGCACTGGCATTGGGACTACGGCAACGGCGACATCGGCAATCAAGGTGTGCACGAGATCGACATCGCCCGATGGGGACTTGATGTCACACTACCGACTCGCGTCACGGCCATGGGCGCCCACGTGATGTTCGACGACGATCAGGAGACGCCCAACGTGCTGATGGCCACGTACGAATTCGACAATCCGAACGGTCGCGGCGACAAGAAAAAGATCCTCCAGTTCGAGGTCCGCCATTGGATCACCAACTACGAGGGCGGCTTCGGCGAACCGCCGGACAACAACATCGGCAACATCTTCTATGGCTCCGAAGGCTACATGACGATGTACGGGGGACGCTGGCAGACCTTCCTGGGCAGGAAGCGCGAGCCCGGCCCCTCCGGCGTCGAACAAGGCAATACGGATCGCGCCCACTATCAGAACTTTATCGACGCCATACGGGCCAACGACGCATCCGGTCTGCCCGGCAAGGTCGAAGACGGCCACCATAGCTGCGCCCTGATCCATATGGCCAACACCTCCTACCGGCTGGGCCGCTCACTGGACTTCGACCCCAAGCGGCAGCGATATGTCAACGACGACGAAGCCAACCGAATGTTGACGCGCGACTACCGAAGCCCCTTCGTAGTCCCGGCGAGCGTTTAGCCGAACCTATCACCGGAGAACCGAGAGAGTCTATGAGCAGTGCATACACGGAAAGCCTGAACAAGCTGATCGAAGAATTCGGCCGGCTTCCCGGCATCGGCCCCAAGACCGCCGAGCGGTTGGCGTTCTTCATCCTCAAGACCGATGCGCCCGAGGCAATGAAGCTGGCCGACGCCATACGGGACGTCAAGACCCGGATCAAACGCTGCAAGGTCTGCTGGAACCTGTCTGAAGAGGACGTGTGCCAGATCTGCGCCGACCCGCAACGGGATCAGAGCCTGATCTGCGTGGTGGAGCAGCCCAAGGACGTCATCAGTCTGGAAAAGACCGGCACGTGCAAATGGCTGTACCACGTTCTGGGCGGCCATATCGCGCCGCTCGATGGAGTCGAGGCGGACGACCTGACGATCAACCAGCTCGTCGAGCGAATCCGCGGCGGGCAGGTGCGGGAGGTTGTCATGGCGACGAACCCCAATCTGGAGGGCGACGGCACATCGCTGTACATCAGCTCGCTGCTGCGTCCGCTCGGGGTGCGGATCACGCGGCTGGCCCGAGGTCTGCCGACCGGATCGACGATCGAATACGCCAGTGGCAGGATCCTGACCGACGCCATCCTCGGACGGCAGGAACTGGAATAGAAACCGGCGCCAGCGCCGCGTCGGATGGAGAAAGGAGGCACGAGAATCATGGCGACTCAGGGACGCGTGAAAGTCGGAATCATCGGCTCGCAGTTCGAGGCGGACATTCACGCCGCATCGTTTCAGATCATGCCGGATGAGGCGGAGGTCGTGGCGGTCGCATCGCCGACGCCCGGACACGCCACAGCCCTGGCGGAACGATATAAGATTCCGCGCGTCTTCACCGACTACCGGCAGATGCTCGAAGAAGACGACATCGAGATGGTGACGATCACCGCTCCCAATGCGCTGCACTGCCAGATGACTGTCGACATCGCCAACGCCGGAAAGCATGTGGTCTGCGAAAAACCTCTGTGCATGACGCTCGAAGAGGCAGACCTCATGATCGACACGTGCCGGCGCAAAGGCGTTCTCCTGATGTACGCGGAGGAACTCTACTTCACGCCGAAGTACGTCAAGGCCAAAGAGATGGCCGACCAGGGGGCGTTCGGCAAGGTCTATCTCGTCAAGCAGAGCGAGAAACACTTCGGGCCGCACGCAGAGTGGTTCTGGGATGTGTCCCGATCGGGGGGAGGGGTCTTCATGGACATGGGCTGTCACGGCATCGCCTTCTGCTGGTGGTTTCTCGGCCGGCCCAGGATCAGGAACGTCTACTGCCAGATGGGCACCTACGTCCACAGCGACAAGACCAAGGGCGAGGACAACTCCGTCTGCATCATCGAGTTCGCGAACGACGCGGTCGGGCTGATCGAGGACAGTTGGGCTCGTCGCGGCGGCATGGAAGACCGGATCGAGGTCTACGGCGAGGGCGGCGTGACGCACGCGGACCTGCACATGGGCAACGCACTGCCGACCTACAGCGAGTACGGCTACGGCTACGCCGTGGAGAAGGCGCCGACGACCAAGGGCTGGACGTGGCCGGTCTTCGAGGAGCTGTGGAACTATGGCTTCCCGCAGGAGATGCACCACTTCTCGCGGTGTGTCCGAGGCAAGGAGACACCTCAGGCGACCGGTGAAGACGGCCGGGTGGTGCAGGAGGCACTTTGCGCGGGCTATCAATCAGCCGGAACCGGCAAGAAGACCGCCCTTCCGTTCCGGCCGCAAGGCGTCAAGAGGCCCATCGACTTGTGGCGGAATCCCAAGACGTAATCCACCTGTCTCGCGGTGATTCGTATGGCAAGAATCGAACTGCGTTTCCTGTCCAAAAGCAACATCCAGGCCATTCATGAGGCCAGTGTTGTCATTCTTCGCGATACCGGTGTAAAGGTTCATCACGAGACGGCTGTGCGGTTGTTGCGCGAAGCGGGCGCACGTGTCGATGACACCGGCAAGATCGCCCATCTGCCCGAGCAACTCATCATGGATTGCGTTACGCAGACGGGCAAGCAGTACGTGCTCCATGGGCGCGATCCGCAGCGCGCCGCGCGGTTCGGTCATGGCGACAGCGTGTGGATGTCCAGCCCCGGTCAGTACACGTGGATCGATTCGCGGAGCGGCCGGCGTCGTGGGGCCACACTCGGAGACGTTCGCGACGCCGTTCGGTTGGGCGATGCCCTGGACCACATCCACGTCGTGGGCGCGATGGGCCAGCCCGAAGAAATCCCCGAGACCTGGCGCGACGTCTTCCTGACGGGCGAACTGGTCAAGGGAACGACCAAACCCACGCGGTGCTGGGTGCGCAACGGCCGCACGGCGGGCGCCATTCTGGAGATCTACCGAACGATCGCGGGAGGCGAGCAGGCCCTGCGCGACAAGCCCATGGCCGAGGCGTTCCTCGAACCGATCAGCCCGCTCCAGTTGCCCGAGCATGGGCTCGAGATCGTCAAGGTGTTTGCGCAGGCCGGTCAGCCTGTGAGCATCGGCCCGATGGCGATGACTTCGGCGACTGCGCCCGGTACGCTCGCGGGCACGCTGGCGCAGGAGAACGCCGAAATCCTCGCCGGACTGGTGGTGACGCAGCTTTTCGCGCGGGGAACACCTGTCATGTACGGCGGCATCCCGCACATCATGGACCCGCGAACGAGCATCTGCTCGTTCGGCTCGCCCGAGCAGGGATTGATGGCCGTAGCCATGGTGCAGATGGCCCGGTTCTACGGCCTTCCGGCATACGTCAACGTGGGCCTGACGGACGCCAAAACGCTCGACGCACAGGCGGGAATCGAAAAAGCGTCGAGCATGCTGCTGGGGGTTCTGGCCGGCGCCGACACGTTCGGGCATTGCGGCATTTGCGGCACGGACCATGGGGCGAGCCTCGAATGGCTCTACGCCGACAACGAGCTGGCCGCCTATGTCCGGCGCATCGCGCGCGGCTTCGAGACCGACGCCGAAACGCTGGCAACCGAGGTCGTCCACCGCGTGGGACCCTGCGGCAACTTTCTGGCGGAGGAACACACGGTCCGGCACTTCCGCGACGAGCTCTGGTTACCCGGTCCGGCCTGGACGCGGCAGAGCTGGGACGGCTGGGAGACCGACGGATCCACATCCATGGCCCAACGCGCATCGGAACGTGTCCGTACGATCCTGGCGGCGCATGAAGTTGAACCTCTGGATGGCAGACTCGCCGCTGAGATCGACCGGATCGTTCAGTGCGCGCAGCGGGAACCGGATTGAGTCTCTCCGGCGAGAGCGGATGCACAGACATCGAAACAAGACCATATCGGGAAATGCGAAGATGAGAAATCAAGACGGCACATCGAAGAAAGATATTTCACGCCGACTATTCATGAGTCACGCAGCCGTTGTGGCGGCATTCACCGTGGTGCCTCGGCACGTGCTGGGCGGACCACGCCGCATCGCACCCAGCGAGAAGCTCAATATCGCCGGCATCGGGGTCGGCGGACGCGGCGGCGACGACCTGCAAGGTGTCGAGAGCGAGAACATCGTTGCCCTGTGCGACGTGGACTGGCAGAGCGCGGCGGGAGCATTTCGACGCTATCCCAACGCCAGGAAGTACCGTGACTTTCGCGAGATGCTCGACAAGGAGGGCGACGGGATCGACGCGGTGGTCGTGGCCACGCCCGATCACGTTCACGCGGTCGCGTCGATGGCCGCGATCAAAAAGGGCAAGCACGTCTACTGTGAAAAACCTTTGACGCGGACGATCCACGAGGCTCGTGCGCTGACGCTGGCGGCGCGCGAGGCAAAAGTGGCCACCCAGATGGGCAATCAGGGTATGGCCTTCGAGGGCAACCGGCTGATCAAGGAGTGGATTTGGGATGGCGCCATCGGAGATGTCCGCGAGGTTCACGTCTGGTCCGACCGGCCGACGCACCAGGGCAAGCTACCTTTGTGGTGGGCTCAGGGCATCGAACGCCCGACCGACACGCCCGCCGTGCCGGATCACCTGGACTGGGACTTGTGGCTGGGCCCGGCGCCGTATCGCCCCTACCATCCGGCGTATGTCCCCTTCCGCTGGCGGGGCTGGTGGGATTTCGGCTCCGGCGGGCTGGGCGACATGGGCATCCACAACCTGGCGCCGGTCTTCAGCACGTTGAAGCTGGGCGCGCCGACCAGCGTCCACGCCAGCTCGACGGCCGTCTACGAAGAGACGTTGCCCCTGGCTTCGACGGTTCACTACGAGTTCCCGGCGCGGGGCAACATGCCACCCGTGACGGTCCACTGGTACGACGGCGGACTGATCGCGGCCCGTCCGCCGGAACTCGAAGACAATCGCGAGCTGCCGCGCGAAGACGGGCTGATCTTCGTCGGCGACAGGGGCACGATGCTCGTGACCGGCTGGGGAGGCAACAGCCCGCGTCTGATCCCCGAGACGAAAATGAAAGCCTACGAGCAGCCGCCCAGGACGCTGCCCCGCTCGATCGGCCACTACGAGGAGTGGATCAAGGCCTGCAAGGAAGGAACGCCGACCGAATCGGCCTTCGATTTCGCCGGTCCCATGACCGAGGCGGTGCTGCTGGGCACGGTCTGTGTCCGCGCAGGTGGGCTCAAGCTCCTGTGGGACAGCGCGTCGATGAAGGTCACGAACCTGCCCGAGGCAAACCAGTACGTACGCTGCACGTACCGCGAATCCTGGACGCTGTGAGAAAGCGCTTCCGCCGACGCGCCGGCAAATCCGGCCGGCGACTTGACGAAACGTGCGATCGGGCTATCATGGACGCGACGTGGCAACCTGAAGATCGATGCTTGGAGTGCGCAAAGGTGTTTGGATGAAGCTGGAGATGACAGGACAGATGCGGATGGAGCAGCGGATGAAGCTCGCTCCGCACATGATCCAGTCGATGGAGATTCTTCAGCTTCCGATCCAGGCGCTGGCCGAACGCATCGAACAGGAACTCAACAGCAATCCCGTTCTCGAACTGGACGAGCCGTCCGAGCCCGAGGAGGGCGAGGTCGTGTCCGAGCCGTCCGGGGACGACACGTTGGCGGAGAAGGCCCTCGTTGTCGACCCCGACAGCCCCAAGGCCGAGGATTTCGAGCGTCTGGAGAGCCTTGAGGATGACTTCAAGGATTTCATCAACCAGTCGGGGCCTTACCGCAGCCGGGCGGACGCCGATGAGCGAGACCGCAAGCTCGAAGCAATCAAGAACGCCGCGGCGCCGCCACAGTCGCTGCATGACTACCTCAACGACCAGTGGCGCCTCGTGGATGCGGAAGAGCCGGTAAAGAAGGCCGGCCAGGCGATCATCGACTACATCGACGATCGGGGCTATCTCAGCATCCGCCTGGAGCAACTGCACAACAAGGATCGCAGCGATTTCCAGCCCGACCATCTCAAGGAGGCCCTGCGTCTGGTGCAGCAACTCGACCCGCCAGGCGTGGGAGCACAAGACTTGAGGGAGTGCCTTCTGATCCAGATCGCTCAGAATGGGCAGGACATGGGCTGTGAGTACCGCCTGGTGGCCGACCACATGGACGACCTGCTCGAAAACCGTCTGCCGGACATCGCACGCAAGATGGGCCTGAGCATCGAGCAGGTCAACGAGGCCATCGAACGTCTGAGCAAGCTGGATACTTCGCCCGGCCTGCAGGTCGGGCGCAACGAGAGCATCCCGATCACGCCGGATGTGATCGTCGAATCGCCCAACGGTTCCGACGACTTCACCGTGCGTCTGGCCGAATCCGACCTGCGGGGCCTGAGGCTCAGCAACTACTATACGCGCATGGCCAAGGACACGCAGGTCAGCGACAAGACCCGCAAGTTTCTCCAGAACAACATCCGCTCGGCCCACTGGATCATCGAGGCGATCGAGCAACGCAAGAACACGCTTCTGAAGGTCGCACAGGCCATTGTCAGAAACCAGCGGGATTTCTTCGAGAAAGGTCCGCTGCATCTGCGTCCGCTGCCCATGTCCAAGGTCGCCGAAGAGGTGGGCGTGCACCTGGCCACCGTCTCGCGAGCGGTTTCGGGCAAGTACATGCAGTGCGCGTGGGGTGTCCTTCCCCTTCGCAAGTTCTTCAGCGGAGGCACGGAGGACGAGAACGGCCAGGCCCACAGTTGGGAGGCCATCCGCGTCAAGCTCCAGCAGATCATCGACGAAGAGGACAAGACCAATCCGCTCAACGACGACCAGATCAAAGAGAAGCTGGCGGAAGCCGGCATCCCCAATCTGGCCCGGCGCACGGTCGCCAAATACCGCAAGCTGCTGAACATCCCCACCGCGCGGTTCCGCAAGCGGTATTGAACCCCGTCGTCAAATGGCCCTTGCCGACGACAAGTACCGTCCCCGCATTTGCAGCCGCCGCCGGACAGCGTTTGTGCTTGACCCCACTGGGCAACTCTGTTAGTGTGCGCCGGCCGTTCGCAGGCGAGAGTCTTGCCATGTGGAGGCGTTGAAATGGTCGAGGGCCAGGAACACGGGCCGGACGACTCTGAAAATGGACTACCGATCGGAGAGCTTCTGCCGACATGAAGGATTTCGCTCGTCTGTTTGGATACATCTGGCCGCAATGGCCTCGCGTCGTGGCGGTTGTGGTCAGCGCCATGGTCATTGCCCTGCTGCTTTCCGTCAGTTTCATGGCGATCATTCCCCTTCTGACGGTCATGATCGGCAACGAAGGCCTGCACGGATGGGCAGACCGCAAGACCTGCGAGACCGCGTATGGACTCGTGTCTGAGGCCACGGAACCGGGCGAAGGGGCCGAGCCCGCCCTCCCGAACCACCTGCGGGTGATCCGCGTCAGGGAGGGTGGACTGGCCGAGAAAGCAGGCATCCGCAAGGACGATCACATTGCGAACGTCGGTCCGTCCGTCACCCCTGTCTCCGAGGTGGAAACCTCGTACGCGCAGATGCTCGAAGAGCTGGCCAAGGCAACGGACCAGACGTTGCGCGTGACGTTGCTGCGGCGAGAAAACACCGACTGGACCCGCCTCGATGTCGAATTGGACACGCCTCGGAACCTGGCGGCGGTGGATGCTCAGAAATGGAACGCGTTTCGATATATCAAGTGGCGCGCGCAATTGGTGGGCCTGGCCGCCGCACGATGGGCGATCGGCTTTCTGCCTCGCGGACACGCGGCCGAGGACCGGGTTCGCGCTGTCGGCGCCATCATGGCCGTGATGCTCTTGATCACGATCATCCGCTGCGTCGCCAAGTACTATCAGGACTATATCGGCCAGAAGATCGTGCAGAGCGCCATCAACGAGCTGAGGCAGGATGTCTTCGCCCGCCTGATGCACGTTCCGATCGGCATCTTCGCCATCGAGCGTCCCAGCGATACGATCAGCCGGATCATGCGGGACACGAACACCATGACCTCGGCCATCAAGGTCATGCTCGGCAAGGCGCTGCGAGAGCCGATCAACGCGTTGTTCATGCTCGTGTTTGCCATGGCCCTGAACTGGAAACTGTCGCTGGTGTTCCTCACGGCAGCCCCGTTAGTGCTCGTGCTGCTCGGATCGTTCGGACGCAAGATGAAGAAGGCGTCTCGGCGCTCGCTGGTCGCCGGCGCCGAGATGCTCTCCAAGCTTCAGGAAGCGGTAACCGGCCTGCGCGTGGTGAAGGTCTACAACCAGCAGGAGTACGAACAGAGACAATTCGGCAAAATCAACGATCGCCTGCTCAAGCAACTGCTGGCGATGTCGAAGGTGGACGCCGCCACCCATCCGGTGCTGGAGGTGCTGGGAATGCTGGCGGGGGCAGGCGCCGTCATCGTCGGGATGGCCTGGTTCACGGGCGGCAGCCTGGACGGCACCGAGTTCATCGCGCTGTTGGCCTTGCTGGGCGGGGCCGCGGAGGCGGTGCGGAAGACCAGCGACATCTGGAACAAGATTCAACAGGCCAACGCCGCCGCCGAACGCGTCTTTGCCGTGCTGGACCATCCGACCGAACCGGAGAAGCCCAACGCCGCGGTCCTCCCGTCGGGTCAAGGCAACGTCGAGTTTCGCGACGTCGTATTCACGTATCCGGGAGCAGAGCGGACTACACTCAAGGGCGTCAATCTGACGGTGACAGCCGGCCATAACGTGGCCATCGTCGGGCCCAATGGATCGGGCAAGACCACGCTGGCCAACCTGCTGCCTCGCTTCTACGATCCGGATTCCGGCCATATCCTCATCGGCGGCTACGACATCGCCGAAGTTACGTTGGATAGCCTGCGCCGCCAGATCGGCATGGTGACCCAGGAGGTTATCACCTTCAACGACACGATCACCGTTAATATCGGCTACGGGCGTCAGGGCGCCACACAGGGGGAAATCGTCGAGGCCGCCAAGCGGGCATTCGCCCACGAGTTCATCAGCCAGTTGCCGCTCGGCTACGACACCGTCATCGGCGAACACGGCGTCGGGCTCAGCGGTGGACAGCTTCAGCGCATCGTGATCGCCAGGGCGATCCTGAAGAACCCGGCGATCCTGATCTTCGACGAGGCCACCAGTCAGGTAGATGCCGACAGCGAGACCAAGATCCACAAGGCGATTGAGGAGATCATGCACGGCCGAACCACGTTCATCATTGCGCACCGCTTCAGCACCGTGGTGGCCGCTGACGTCATTGTCGTGATGGACGGGGGCCGGATCGTCGCCCAAGGAAAGCACGAGCAGCTCATGCAGACCTGCTCGATCTACCAGGGCCTGTACGAGACGCAGTTGATCAAGGCTTGAGGCTTCGTCATGAGCGCGATGTCACGAATCGACAGAGAGAAGAAAGCGCACGAACTGTTCACGCGCTTCGACGGCAACCCGATCCTCAAGGCTGAAGACTGGCCTTACGCCGCCAACGCGGTCTTCAACCCCGGCGCCGCCCGGCTGGACGGCCAGACGCTGCTGCTGGTGCGCGTCGAAGACATGCGAGGGTTTTCTCATCTGACGGTCGCTCGCAGCCCCAACGGCCTGACCGACTGGACCGTGGACCCCGAGCCGACGCTGACCGCCGACCCAACCACCCACGAGGAACGGTGGGGCCTGGAAGACCCGCGCATCGTCTGGCTCCAGGAGCAGAAGCAGTTCGCGGTCACGTACGTGTCTTTCAGCGAGGGCGGACCGATCGTCTCGCTGGCCATCACCAAGAACTTCCGCACGTTTGCCCGTCTGGGCGGCCTGCTGCCTCCGGAAGACAAGGACGCGTGCCTGTTCCCCCGTCGGTTTGACGGGCGGTTCGCGTTGATTCACCGCCCCATCGTGCGGGGCGAAGCGCATATCTGGATCAGCTTCTCGCCGGACCTGAAGCACTGGGGCGATCACCAGCTCCTGATCCCGACCCGCGCCGCCTACTGGGACTGTCACCGAGTCGGCCTCGCTTGCCAGCCGATCGAGACACCGGAGGGGTGGCTGGTCTTCTACCACGGCGTACGCAGCACCACCGCCGGGCAGATCTATCGTACCGGCTTGGCCCTGCTGGACCTGCAACGGCCCTGGATACTCCTGCGCCGAAGCGATGAGTGGATTCTGGGCCCGCACGCCCACTACGAGCGCGTCGGCGACGTCGGCGACGTTGTGTTCCCCACGGGCGCCACGGTCGACAAGGACACCGATGAGCTGCGCCTGTACTATGGGGCCGCCGACTGCACCGTGGCCGTCGCGACCGCCAGGATGACCGACGTGCTCGACTACATCATGGCCAGTCCCGAAGTCGACCACTGACCGCCTGCCAACGGCGGATGGGGGAGAACAAGACAGACCGTCTCTGCGCTTCGGCCCCGTGCATCCAGATGTGGATAGAGGCCGCAGAATTTCCTGGCGTTTTGTGGTTGACGGCAGTCGGCAGGCTCGCTAATCTCGGATTCCGTTGTTGGTGTGTCCCGAAGGTGGGGACACCGAAAAGAGGGAATCCGGTGCGAATCCGGAACTGTCGCGCAGCGGTAAGTGGGAACGACCGCCATCATTGAGCACTGCCCGAACGGGTGGGAAGCGATGGCCGGTAGGAACGCAGAGCCTGGCTCTGACATGCCCGCAAGTCCGAAGACCTGCCAGCAACCCACACGGCTCGTGTGGACGACGGCAATGTCGCTTTCGCGTTGAAAGGCAATTGCTCGTGCGGCCGCCGGCGGGGAAAGGTCTTCTCCTCTCGGCGTCCGACGGCCCGTATCCTGCCTTGTCTTCCGCGGCCAATTGCCTCAATCGGGTACTCGGTGCGCGTGCACCCGCCGATCCGTAGTCACTGGTCCAATGAAAAAGGACGCGCCAGTCCATCATCTCAGCAAGGAGTGCTGTCATGCCCAACCTCACCGACACGAGTGATGCCACGACCCAGAAACAGACCACCCTCTCAGGCGGTTTCACTACCGTCCGGAAACGAGACGGCCGACAAGCTCCCTTCGACGCATCGAAGATCCAGGCCGCCATCGCGAAGGCGGGAGCCGCCACCGGGCAGTTCGGACCGGAAACCGCCTGTCAACTGACCCTGCGTGTTCTCAGCCTGGCACAGATGACGCTGACCAACACACCCAGTGTCGAACAATTGCAGGACCTGGTCGAGGACGTCCTTCTGACAAGCCCCTTCAAGAAGACCGCCAAGGCCTACATCCTCTACCGCGACCAGCACGCGAGAATCCGCGAACTGACGCAGAAGGCCGACGTCGATCTGATCGACAACTACCTCGACCGACTGGACTGGCAGGTCCAGGAGAACAGCAACATGTCCTACTCGCTGCAAGGGCTGAACAACTACATCTCCAGCGAAGTCAGCAAGACGTACTGGCTCAACAAGATCTATCCAAAGAACATCCGCGAGGCCCACACCTCGGGCGACTTCCACCTCCAGGACCTGGGCATGCTCAGCGTCTACTGCGTCGGATGGGACCTCCACGACCTGCTGCGCTGCGGCTTCCAGGGCGTCGCAGGCAAGACTGAGAGCAGCCCCGCCCGGCATTTCCGCACCGCCCTGGGGCAGATCGTCAACTTCTTCTACACGCTGCAGGGCGAGGCCGCCGGCGCCCAGGCGTTCTCGAATGTGGACACGCTGCTGGCCCCGTTCATCCGGTACGACGGCCTGGACGAGCGCGAAGTGCGTCAGGCCCTCCAGGAATTCGTCTTCAACGTCAACATCCCCACCCGCGTGGGCTTCCAGACGCCGTTCACCAACATTACGCTCGACCTGAAAGCCCCTGCGACACTCGCCGACCAGCCCGTGGTGATCGGCGGACAACTGATGGACCGCGCCTACCGCGAATTCGAGCCTGAGATGCGAACGTTCAACCGGGCCTTTCTCGACGTGATGGCCCAGGGCGACGCCAGGAACCGGGTCTTCACGTTTCCGATCCCCACCTATAACATCACCGCGGATTTTGCCTGGGACGCGCCGGAGTTGGAGAGCCTGTGGCAGGTCACAGCCAAATACGGCATCCCCAACTTTGCGAACTTCATCAACAGCGACATGTCGGTGGCCGACGCCCGATCGATGTGTTGTCGCCTGCGTCTGGACCTGCGTCACCTCGAGAAGCGCGGGGGCGGGCTCTTCGGGGCCAATCCCCTGACCGGCTCGATCGGCGTCGTCACGATCAACATGCCCCGGCTGGGTCACATCAGCGCCGACGAGAGCGAATTCGTCAAGCGACTTGACGCACTCATGGACCTGGCCCGCAGCAGTCTGGAGATTAAGCGCAAGCTGCTCGAACGCCTCACCGACAGAAACCTTTACCCCTACACGCGGTTCTACCTGAGGAGCGTCAAGGAGCACTATGGCCAATACTGGCACAATCACTTCTCCACGATCGGGCTGGTCGGGATGAACGAGGCCTGCCGGAACCTGCTCGGAAAGGACATTGGAACCGCCGAGGGGCGCAGCTTCGCCGCCCGAATCCTGGACCACATGCGTGCCCGGCTGCTGACGTTCCAGGAACAGACCGGCAGTCTGTACAACCTCGAAGCCACGCCGGCCGAGGGGACCAGCTATCGGCTGGCTCGCCTCGACCAACAGAAGTACCCCGATATCGCCAGCGCCAACACATCGCCACAGGCCAGCCGGAGCGAGCCGTTCTACACCAACTCGACCCAATTGCCCGTCAACTACACCAACGACATCTGGGAGGTGCTCGAACTCCAGGACGACCTTCAGGCCAGGTACACCGGGGGCACCGGACTGCACATCAATCTCGGCGAGGCGGTCGCCGATCCCAATGCCGTCAAGCGGTTGGTCCGCAAGGTCTGCACGAACTACCGGCTGCCCTATTTCACGATCTCTCCGGTGTTCAGCATCTGCGCCGAGCACGGGTATTTGCGCGGCCGGCAGCAACAATGTCCGCACTGTGGCCGCAAAACGGAAGTATATGCCCGCGTGGTCGGCTATCTGCGTCCTGTGGATCAGTGGAACGAAGGCAAACGAGCGGAATTCGAACAGCGACGCTATTTCCGGATCAAGGCGACCTCATGAGAATCGGTGGTTTTCAGGCGTTGACATTGAGCGACTATCCGGGCCATCTTGCTGCAATCGTCTTCACGCAAGGCTGCAACTTCCGTTGCCCGTTCTGTCACAACGGGCCGCTGCTTCCATTCAACCGCCCGGCAGCCGAACTCATCGACGAAGGACTTGTAGTCGACGCCCTGCAGAGCCGCGCCGCTTTCCTCGACGGCGTCGTCATCACCGGCGGCGAGCCCACGCTGCAAGAGGACCTCAGGACGTTCATCGAGCAGATCAGGGCTATGAGACTGAAGGTCAAGCTCGACACGAACGGCAGTCGCCCGGACGTCCTGGCGGACCTGCTGGCCGGGCGCCTTCTTGACTGTGTGGCAATGGACATCAAGGCCCCGTTTGCCAGGTATCCGCAACTGACCGGTGTCGATGCGCCCGTCGAGGCCATCCGGGACAGCATCACTCTGCTCGCCTCCGCTGGGACGCCATGCGAGTTTCGCACGACGTTCGTCCCTCCCCTGCTTTCAAAGCGTGACCTCGACGAGATCCGTTCGTACCTGCCCGATGGCGCTCGGCACACCGTGCAAGCGTTTCTGGCAGACAACGCGATCGACGCTTCGCTCCGTTCCGCAACGGGAATGGCGCTCGAGCCTCCCGACGATACTCCTCATCACCTCGATTGGTATTCAGGAGAATAGAACATGACGATTAGCGCCAACCTCGGCTTTCCACGTATTGGCACAGACAGGGAACTCAAGAAGGTTCTGGAAGCCTACTGGGCCGGCCGCACCGATCTGGCATCCCTCGTGGAAACAGGCCGGCGACTGCGAGCAACCCACTGGGCGCTTCAGAGGGAACTGGGCATCGACCACATCCCCTCGAATGACTTCTCGCTGTACGATCACGTGCTCGACACCACCTGCATGCTCGGCGCCGTTCCATCTCGTTTCGGTCTCAAGGACAGCACCGTCGATGTGGACACGTATTTCGCCATGGCCCGAGGCACCGACAACGCCCACGCAATGGAGATGACGAAGTGGTTCGACACGAACTACCACTACATCGTCCCGGAATTCGAATCGGGCCAGGAATTCAGGCTCGCCTCATCGAAGGTTATCGACGAGTTCCGCGAAGCCAATGGCCAGGGCATCGTCACGCGGCCCGTGCTCCTGGGCCCGGTCTCGTATTTACTCCTGGGCAAGCCCAAAAGCCCCGGCCTGGAACCGCTGGACCTGCTCGACCAGGCGCTCTCGGTGTATATCGAAGTGATCGGACAACTCGAAGCGGCGGGCGCCCGGTGGATCCAGGTCGATGAGCCCGTACTGGTCCTCGATCTCGATGAGCGAGTCCCGGCCGCCTTCGAACGCGCCTACGAACGCTTCGCCCAAGCCAGAAAGAGACGGAAGCTGTGTCTGACCACCTACTTCGGCAGCCTGGGCGACAACGTCGACTGGGCCATGAGATTGCCCTTTGACGCGATCCATCTCGACGTGGTCCGAGCCCCGGAACAACTGGACAAGGCCTTGACGCTGCTGCCTGGAGACGCCGCACTGTCGTTGGGTGTCGTCAACGGGCGCAATATCTGGAAGACAAACATGGGCGTGACACTTGACCTCATTGACAAGACTGCCGCTGCCATCGGGCCTGAGCGTCTGATTCTGGCCCCGTCCTGTTCGTTGCTGCACAGCCCCGTCGACGTCGAGAGCGAAGGAACGATGGACCCTGTCGTCCAGGAGCGTCTTGCCTTCGCCAGGCAGAAGCTGCAGGAGGTAGCCGTGCTGACGAAAGCCGTCAACGAAGGACGAACGGCCGTCGGCGATGTCCTGCAAGCCAATCGGGCGATCTTTGACAAGCAGCAGGCGTCCGGCCGCGTACACAGCGCCGCGGTGCGACAGCGGTCGGATTCGCTCTCGGAAGAGATGTTCCGCCGGCGCAAGCCCTTCGGTCAGAGAAAGAGTCTCCAACAAGCCGAACTGGCGCTGCCCCTGCTGCCTACTACGACGATCGGTTCCTTCCCGCAAACGGCGGAGATTCGAAAGACCCGCGCCGACTTCCGCAAGGGGCGCCTGACCGACACCGCGTATACGCAGGCCATGCGACGCGAAATCGAAACCGTGGTTCGTTTCCAGGAAGACGTCGGCCTCGACGTGCTCGTTCACGGGGAGCCCGAACGCAACGACATGGTGGAGTACTTCGGCCAGGTGCTCGAAGGCTTTGCCTTCACGGAGAACGGCTGGGTGCAGAGCTATGGCTCGCGCTGTGTCAAGCCGCCGATCATCTATGGCGATGTCTCCCGGCCGCTTCCCATGACGGTGGAGTGGATCACCTACACACAGTCGCTGACGGACAAGCCGGTCAAGGGGATGCTCACCGGGCCGATCACCATCCTGCAATGGTCTTTCGTCCGCGAGGATCAGCCGCGTCGCGACACGGCCTACCAGATCGCCGTGAGTATTCGTGACGAAGTGCGCGATCTGGAGGCAGCCGGCATTCGGATCGTTCAGATCGATGAACCCGCCATTCGCGAGGGACTGCCTCTGCGACAGTCCGAGCGGCCGGAATACCTGGACTGGGCGGTCAGGGCCTTTCGCCTGGCCACCTGCGGCGTGGACGACCGCACGCAGATCCACACGCACATGTGCTACAGCGATTTCAACGAGATCATTGAGGCCATCGCCGGTCTCGACGCCGACGTCATCTCGATCGAGGCCTCCCGCTCGGACGTCAGGCTGCTCAACGCCTTCGTGGACTATAAATACCCTAACGATATCGGCCCGGGCGTGTATGATATCCACAGCCCGAGAGTGCCCTCGACGGAAGAAATGGTGGACTTGATCCGGAAGATGGCCGAAGTGCTGCGCGTCGAGCAGTTGTGGGTCAATCCCGACTGCGGTCTCAAGACCCGGCAGTGGCCCGAGGTCGAAGCGTCGTTGAGGAACATGGTCCTCGCCGCCCGGAGGCTGCGAGAGGAACTGGCGTCGCCACGGCAATGAGAACAGGAGCAGACCTATGAGCATACGCCCGGACGTTTGGATCAGGAAGATGGCTGTCGAGCAACGCATGATCGAGCCGTTCGTCGAACAGCAGGTGCGGCAGCGGGACGGGCGCGCCGTCGTTTCCTACGGCCTGTCCTCCTTCGGCTACGACATTCGCGTCTCGCGGCATTTCCGCATCTTCACCAACGTCTACGGCTCGGTGGTCGATCCGAAGGCGTTCGACGTCAGAGGGCTCGTCGAAATCGAGAGCGATGTCTGCCTGATCCCGCCCAACAGCTTCGCGCTGGCCCTGAGCGTGGAGACGTTCCGCATCCCGCAGAACGTCCTGACCCTGTGCGTGGGCAAGTCCACCTACGCCCGTTGCGGCATCATCGTCAACGTCACCCCCTTCGAGCCGGGCTGGGAAGGCCGGGCGGTGCTGGAGATCTCCAACACCACCCCCCTGCCGGCCAAGGTCTACGCGGACGAGGGGCTGGCGCAGGTCCTGTTCTTCGAATCGGAGATTCCCTGCGAAGTCTCCTACGGCGACCGGCACGGCAAGTACCAACACCAGGACGGCATCGTCCTGCCCCAGGTGTAGGATGCCCTGGTCCGGACGTGCGTGCCGTGACACCGCAATTGCCGCGGACGCCACACCGTTTCTACGGCACATCTCGTCCAGTCGAGGCGCACCAGATCTCGAACCACTGCTCGCGCGACAGGGACAAGCCCAGAGCCTCTACGGCCTTCCCGATACGAGATAGACGCCCGGTGCCCAGCACCGGCACGAACTTGGCCGGATGCATGAGCACCCAGGCCAGCGCCACCTGGTCCATGGATGCTCCACCGACCCGCCGGCCGATCCGGCCCAGGACGTCACGCAGCCGGTCCGCCTGCTCGGATTCCTCATGGAACAGCCGGCCACCCCCCATCGGCGACCACGCCATCGGTCGAATATCCAGTCTCTGACAAAGGTCGAGACTCCCGTCGGCGTGCGGATCGAGATGCATGACCGAGTACTCGATCTGATTTGTCACGAGAGGAACGTCAAGCTTCGAGGCCAGCATCTCGAACTGCGAAGGCAGGAAGTTCGAGACCCCAAAGTGCAGCACCTTTCCGGAATCCTTCAGAGCCATGAAGGCGTCGTTGACCTCGCGCGGGTCCGTCAGAGGATCCGGGCGGTGAATGAGCAACAGGTCGAGGTAATCGACCCGGAGACTCCTCAGCGAGTTCTCTGCGGACGCGACGATGTGCGCGGCCGTGGTGTCGTAGCACTTGACGGCATGCGCCGGCCGGTTTCGTGACACGAGCTTGATGCCGCACTTGGTGACCAACTGGATTTGCGACCGCTCGATACCACTGGCGGCCAGCGCCCGGCCGAAAAGAGACTCACACGTGTAATCGCCGTAGATGTCGGCATGGTCGAACGTCGTGATGCCGAGTTCAAGGCAACCCGCGAGCAACTCTCGGATTTCCGCTTCGCTTTTGCCCCAATCCGCCAGCCTCCAAAGGCCGTGAACGATTCGAGAGCAACGAGGCCCCTCCCGGCGTAGTTCGATTCGAGGCACCATAGCATGACACTCCAGATGACCAAAGGGAATCCGTCTTTTCGGTCATCATACAGGAGCGTTTCGATGCGCACAACCGCCGCGTGCGATCCGCCTGCGGCCGGACGAGCCAATGTGTTTGAGCATCCGGCCGAATCACGTCCCTGCCAGCACCGGCACGTCCGCACGCAATCGAGCCTCGATCTCATCGGCCAGCATCGTGTATTCGCAAGCGGCCTTGCTGTCCGGCGCAAACGTGAAGATCGACTTGCCCGCTTCCGGAGCCTCCACCAGCCGAATCGTCTTGTGGATCACCGTGTCGAAGACGAGATCGCCGAACAACTCGCGCAACTGCAATTGGACCTTGCGCGTGTAAGCAGGGCGGTCCTCCACAAAGGTCAACAGCAGACCGAGCGTCCGCGCCGAACACGGATGAAACCGCTTTTTGAGCACGCGGATGGTCTCCAGCAGACGCTTGAGACCTTCGAAGGCGTAGAAGTGAACCTGAACCGGGATAATCACGTCCGTGCTGGCTACCAGGGCGTTGAGCATGAGCAGTCCCAGTGCCGGGGGGCAATCGATGATGCACATGTCATAGTGGTCCGCCACGGTGCGCAGCCATTCCCCGAGCACCAGCTCCTTGCCGAGCAAACCTTGCAGCTCCAATTCGGCCCCGGCCAGTCTCACGTTGCTCGGCACCAGGTCGAGCCACTCCACGTCGGTGGCCACCGCCACCTTGACGATCGACGCCCGCCGGTCGACCAGTCCATCGTAGATGGTCTTCTCGAAAGCATCCGGATCGAACCCCATGCCCATGGTCGCGTGTCCCTGTGGGTCCAGGTCCACCAGGAGAACACGGCGGCCCATTTTGGCAAACGCCACCGACAGATTCACTGCCGTAGTCGTCTTCCCGCAGCCGCCCTTCTGGTTGACAACGGCGATCGTTCTCATGGTCCCAGCCATACATCCATGGCGCATCGCCCCTCCCCGCATCACGCTGTCTTCTCATCGGCCAAATGCCCGCACCGCTGAATCCAGCTCCCAACCAGCGGGCGCAATCCGGGATGCGGGCAACGACACGCCCGATAACCGCCATGGGGGACTGGTTCCGCCTCGGAGCGCCACCGCAGGAACCGTCCGGCATCGATCTGCGATTCCGGAACCGCCAGCTTGACCGCCCTCGCTGGAGAAGAAGGCAAGAAGAGGAAACGTGAGGTTGACGCGAAACTCCGGGAGCAGAACCTCGCAAACACCCGTCAATCCCACTCAACCTATAGCACCACGCGACAGTCTATTCAGATTAACACAGGAGGGCCTTCAAAAAGCCAGATTCTAATGTAACAGAATCTGGCTTCGGAGGAGGGTGATGAAAAGCTAAGTAAACGCCTTCAAAAAAGGCATCCTTGCTCTTATCATCGTAGTGTCCCACGGAAATTCTTTAGCGAAAAAGCAAGGATACCCAGAAAATACTCACTTCCGTTCAGGAATCAAGGACTAAATCCCGAAATCGACAGTTTTTTTTGGCGTGGGTCTCCCAATAGCCTCATTGCCGACCCTCAATCTTTGCATTTTACCCTTGCCGAGCCCCACGGGTTCTGCTATTTTCACGGAAAGCTTGTTACTTGTTTCGGACTCCCCTCCTATGAACAGCCGCATCACGATTTCGGATCTGTTGCAAGCCAAGCGGGATGGCCGTGCCATCGCCGTCGTGAGCTGTTACGACTACACCACCGCGCGTCAGGTGGGCCAGGCGGGCGTTGACATGATCATTGTCGGTGACTCCGCAGCGCAGCTCATGTTCGGATTCGATTCCACGCTGCCGGCCACGATGGACATCATGGTCGCGCTGACCGCCGCTGTTCGCCGTGGCGCCCCCGACGTCTATCTCGTCGCCGACATGCCTTTCCTGTCTTACCAGATCAGTGCGGGCGAGGCGATTCGCAACGCCGGCCGGTTCCTGGTGGAAGCCGGAGCGCAGATGGTGAAGATCGAGGCCACCGGCGCTCATCTCGACACGATTCGAGCCGTCAGTGATGCCGGAATCGCCGTGATGGCCCACATCGGCATACGGCCGCAGAGGATCAGCACCGTCGGTCGGTTCCGCGCCGAGGCAACGACAGCAGAGATCGCGATGCAGTTGATTGACCTGGCTCGTCAGATGGTTAACGCCGGCGCCGCAGCGCTGCTTATCGAGGGGGCGGCCGCGGAAGTTTCCCAGATTATCACGGAGCGGACTGAGCTTCCGGTAATCAGTTGTGGTTCCGGTCCCGCGTGCGACGGGCAGGTTCTCGTCGCTCCGGACATCCTGGGGCTGACCGACGGGAAACTGCCCAAATTCTCCAAAGCATACGCAGAGCTGGGACCGCGATCGATCGAGGCATTCCGCGCGTATGCCGAGGAGGTGAAGGCCCGGCGATTCCCCGACAACGAGCACAGCTACCACATGAAACCAGGTGAGTTGCAGCGACTGACGGACTTGCTGGGCCGCACGCACTGACCACCCCGTGCCCTGCCGGTATAGCGCCGACGGGCCCCGTCACAACGAGGCCCGTCGAGTCAATTCTCATCTCTTTCCGTTTGCAGTTCCGCACTGCCGGGCTCAATTGCCCCCGGCGGCGACGCTGGCCTGCGGCGTACCGCCATAAGCGCCCATATCGATCCGCGAATTCACCACCGAAGCGCCATTGACCGTTGTAGGTTCATCCAGGATCGAAGCGGCCGGGTCGCCCGCGTCGATGCAAGGACTGGTGTCAGCATCCAAAATCCAGACGCCGTCGGCCTCGTCCCAGCGACCGCCCTGACTGCGGAGATGGTAGTCCCCTGCCACCCATGCGGCCCCCAGCCACTGCCCGGGGGCAGCGAAGAGCGGGTCGGCGTCAATGTTGCCCTCCCCGGACCAGCCTCCCGCGACATCACTGTATGTCACGGCGGCGCGGTTGTCGTTGATCTGGACACCGGCGCCGTCGCTGTCGTTGAAAAAGATGATCGAACTCGTCCCAGAGGCGCCGGAAGTATCCAGCCCCGCACCCGCGTTCTCCACCACGGTGCAATTGGTCAGGAGCGGTCTTCCGCCCAGCATGCCCGCACCGCGATTGCCCGCGACAATGCAGTTGACGAACCTTGGAATGCTGTGACGAACCGTGCGCGATCCGGTGGGAATCCACATCTCTACGCCGGCGCCGAAGTTGGCCACAATGCGCGACTGGACAACGTCGGGCCGGCCCTGGTTGACGAGGAACATGCCGTTGCGATTGCCTGTGATGGTGCACCGTTTAATGGTCGGTCCGGAGGCCGATACGAAAATTCCCGCGTTTCCTCCCCGGATGGTCATGCCGTCGAGGATGCTGTCACTTTGCTCTTCGGAGTCAAACGTCACGATATTGGCCGATCCCTCAAGGACCGTCGCGGCCACGACCGCCGGATCGTCCGGGGCGGCCGACCGCACCGTCAACGCTTTGCCGAGGAAATGGATCGATTCTCGATAGACGCCCTCGGGCAGCACGATTTCGTCGCCGGCGCCGCCAGAGGCGATTGCGTGCTGGACGTAATCGTAGCGTTGGCCCGTGGTGGCGTTCTGAACCGTCCCGTCAAAGACGGCGTAGCCGAATGCCAGTCTCAGACCCTGGACCGATCCGTAGGAGCTCAGCCACACCAGCGAGGTGCCCTCCAGGGCGGGCGACAAACCGTATAGCGTGGCAGGCAGGCCCAGATTCATCACGCCGTGGTTGGCCGTGATACACGCCAGCCGGATCTGGCCGCCGGACTCCTCGCCATCCAGATAGGCAACCATGCAGCCGTCCACGGCCGGCTGTCGCTGTCCCTTGCGACCTTTGGCGATCTCGAACACCCTGACATGATCGGGATCAAGAATCTCGGCCCCGTAGATATCACCCTGGTCGTTGCGCTCGTCGGTCCAGACGACATATCGCCCCGAGACCGCCGGGTCGCGCTGGCGAGCCGGGTCGTTACAGACGGTGAATACCTCGATGTTGTTCAGGTCCGCGATGTTGGCGGCGTAGATGTCGCCGTTGCCTTCCCAGACCACGAGATCGCCGGAAATGTCAACCACGTCGTCATAGTCGTTGGCTGGGCTCTGATACGGGAACGGGTCTCTACGGCCCACATTCGTGGCGACCGTGAAGTAGACGGGATTCTTCGGATCGCTGATGTCGGCGCCGCAGATATCGTACGGCATGTTGGCCCATTGGCCCGCGACGTTGCGGTCAATGCCCGCGTGCTGGACCCAGACGACCTTGTGGCCTGAAATAGCCGGGTGGCTGTAGGATTCATAGTCCGTGTACGGTCGCAGGGTGATGTAGTCTTCGGCAGCAAGATCGCGCAGGTAGATCCCCGTGCACATCCGCGTCAGAGACCCGCCGACGGGCGCCCCGCCCGCCCAGACGACCAGATTGCCGTCTACCTTGGGCTGTGCGCTGAACCCGCCGGCCGAGAATGTCTCGGTCAATCCCGTTGCGAAATCCGTCCAGGCGATCCGCCAGTTGGAGGTCCCCGGGTCCGCTACGGCCACGATCCTGGTTCCGGAGACGTCGGCATAGCGAGGGGTCTGGTTGCTTATCGGTTCGATCGCCAGCGTCCGCAGATCGGTCGTCGCGCGCACCGCCACAAGCGTCACCTGACTGGACTCGCTGTCGCCGAACCCATCGCTGACGACCAGTTCGAAGGTGTAGGTTTCACCCGGCTGGGCCTCGAAGACCGGCGTGGCGCCATCCGGACTCTGCAGCACTACACTCGGACCGGCCAACTGGGTCCAGGTGTAGCTCAAGTAGTCGACCGGGTCGGGGTCGTACGAACCCGTTCCGTCCAGCGTGATCTGCCCGGGGGCCTGCCAGACACGGTCCTCGCCGGCGTCGGCCACAGGCAGAACGTTGGGACCGACGTAGACCAGGACGTCGTCCGGACCACTGGAGTACCGGCTGTCGGCCACCACCAGCCGGAAGGAGTAGTTGCCCTCGGCTGGAGCAACAAACCAGGGCATAGCCGAATCGGCGCCTTCGAGGACCACATTCGGTCCGGCGACCTGCGTCCACTGATAGCTCTGGATGTCGAACGAGTCATAGAAGAAGCTGCCGGTGCCGTCAAGCGCAACAGTTTCGTTCACGGCCAGAACGTGGACGTCCGGACCCGCCGAGGCGACCGGCTTGACGTAGCCGACGTATTCATCGGCTCCCATATCGATTCGGGCGGCGTAGATGCGTTCCTCGCCGTCCATGTCCGTCTGGCCGGCCGGAGCGATGAACTCCGGATCACCCCCGTTGATGCAGGGCGACTCCAGGGTCAGGTGAAAGTTCTTGCTCGCCGGGGACAGAAACTGTGGATTCTCGGAGATGTTGCCGTTGAGGCCGGTCAGGTCCCCGTCCCCGTCGTACAGCACGGAATAGGTCTGCGGGTCGATGCACCCGTAATTGCCCGGAGAGTTGCCCCAGACGTTGTTGTATGTCACAGATGAATAGTCCAGATCGCCCTCCCAGAACAGGCCCCCGCCGGAACGGGCATCGCTGATGACGTTGTTGGATACCCGGAGATACCCGAACTCCGCTGCGGGGACGAGATAGAGGTTGCCGCCCATGCCCGTGTCCAGCCCGATGCCGAGCGTCGATC
Source organism: Sedimentisphaerales bacterium (assembly GCA_040772485.1). GTDB lineage: Bacteria > Planctomycetota > Phycisphaerae > Sedimentisphaerales > Anaerobacaceae > Anaerobaca. Next base: position 1,039,481 of record JAXGYC010000007.1, read on the forward strand.
CGAAATCGCAGTCATTCCGCACGATGGTGTTGTTGTAGACCGAGCCGGCAAACACAATCACACCGCCGCCCAGATACGCGGAGTTGTCAAAGATGACGTTGTTGTGGACCGTGGGTTCTCCGAAGTAACCGATCATCCCGGCCCCGACATAGGCGCTGTTGTTTCGGATGGTGTTGTACGTGACGATAGGACTGCCCTGCCAGCAGCCGATCCCCCCTCCGAAGCACAGGTCGACCTGCATCTCGTTGTCGGCGATCCGGAACAGACCCGCGTTGCGAACAATCACATTCTTCGTGATGGTAGGTGAGCTGTTGCTACAGTAGATCCCGGCGCCCATGTAGAGCCTCTCGGTAGTGCTCCCGCCCAGTTCGGGATGGTAGGTGCCGGTGCCGCCGGTGATCGTGAAACCGGTCAGCACCGCCCGCGTGGTTTCGCCTTGGGCAAACGTGACCACCGAACCTTCGCCATCGGCGTTGAGAACCGTGTAGCCGACCACCCTGGAATCGTCAGGGTCCGTGCTGGTCACCGTGATATCCTTGCCGCGGAAGTTGATCGTCTGAAAGTAGACCCCGGGCGCCACCAGCACGACGTCACCGTCTTCGGAGGCATCGATTCCCGCCTGAATGGTCGCGTACTGGCTGGGGACCTTGCGCGTCTCGCCGTAGCCGGTCCCCATGCACATACAGACAACAAGAGCCCCGAATAGACCGATCCTTTTCATGTCCTCACCTTTCTCATAGATCCGCACGCAGTGAGCCGCACCGATTGGAGATCAACCTGCCTCCGATAGTAGGCTGAACCTTTGTTTATACTCGAATTCGCGCGTTTTTTCAAGTGATTCAGGTTGCAGCGCTCGCCCCCCGGACAACGAATCGCGCGGCTGCCACCCTTCTATAGACGGCTTTGCCGGGCCGGCATTGCGCAGAAAGTGGCGGATTCTGTGGCCGCCAGCCTCCTCTCAACCCGGCCGGGCCAAGCGGAACCGCGAGAATCAGTCCTTCCGGTCTTGCTCGCGGCAGTCTATATGCGGAGTGTTACCGAGTTGTTACGAAACTGCGGATTCTGCGCGATTTCTGGAGGATTTCCCGCATCCCGACACCGGCCGGCTGCGGTAAGTCAACCCTTGCCTCGATCCGGAACGGGCAGACCCAATTCGACGAGGACTTTTTTCATGTCCTCCCAGACGCGTCGCCGGGTGTCCGGCGTGTAGTTCCGCAGGATATAGGCGGGATGGTAGGTCGCCATGAGCCTGATAGTGGGCTGCCCCAAGCCGGGCGAATACTCCTGGAACTGGCCCCGGAGCTGACCGATGGACTTCTCGGTGTCCAGAAGGGTCCTGGCGGCATGGGCCCCGAGGGCTACGATGACTTGGGGCCTGATGATCTCGATCTGCCTCTGCAAATATGGCAGGCAACTGAAAATCTCCTCCTCGCGGGGGTCGCGATTGTCCGGCGGGCGACATTTGAGGATGTTGGCGATATAGACGTCTTCGCGTTTGAGGCCACAGGCGGCGATGATCTTGTCCAGAAGCTGTCCGGCCCGGCCCACGAACGGGCGGCCCTGCGCGTCTTCATCCGCCCCAGGGGCCTCACCGACAAACATGATCCGCGCATTCGGGCTGCCCTCGCCGGGCACACCGTGCGTCCTGGTAGCTCCCAAGCCGCATTTGCAGCATTGGCGGACTTCCGTAGCGATGGCCTCCAACTCCTCGGCCGCGTTGGAACTGCGTGCTGCGACGGTAGGCTTCTCCGGTGGCGCGGGGTGGAGTGGCTCGACGGATTCTCTCGCCTTGGCGCCGCGGATCACATACCCGGTGAAGAACCCCTCCATTTCGAGGTGCTGGCGAACCACCTTGTCCGTGTCGACTTCCTTTGGCATGGCAGTATTGTATTGCCGCCGGCAGGCACACACAACGAAAAACACGGCCGGCATCCTCGTGGAGCCGGCAGCAGAAGACAAAAAAAAGGGCGCCCTTGAAAGAGGCGCCCTTCAGCACTTGAAAAGCGGGCCTTGTCTCAGACAAGCCCTTGAGCAAGCATCGCGTTGGCCACCTTGAGGAAGCCGGCGATGTTGGCGCCGACAACGTAGTTGCCTTCGCACCCATACTGCCGGGCCGCCTCGCTGGTGTTCTTGTAGATGGTTACCATGATCTTCTTCAGTTCGGCGTCGGCCTTCTCGAAGCTCCACGGCACGCGCTGGCTGTTCTGCGCCATCTCCAGACCGGAAACCGCCACGCCACCGGCGTTGGCCGCCTTGCCGGGCAGGAACAGGACCTTGCTCTCGAGGAAGACGTCGGCCGCCTCGGGCGTACAGGGCATATTGGCCCCTTCGCCGACGGCGATGCAGCCGTTCTTGGCGAGCGTCTTGGCCGCTGCTTCGTCGAGTTCGTTCTGCGTGGCACAGGGCAGCGCGATATCGCACTTGACGTTCCAGACGCCGCTGCATCCCTCGGTGTACTTGGCGCCCTTGCGGGTATTGACATAGTCCCGAATACGCCCCCGCTCCACCAGTTTGATCCGCTTGACGGTGTCCAGGTCGATGCCGTCGGGATCGTACACGAACCCGTTGGAATCGCTGACCGTCACGACCTTGGCGCCAAGCTGCTGAGCCTTCTCGGTGGCGAAGATGGCCACGTTGCCGGAGCCGGATACGCTGACGGTCAATCCGTCGAGGCCCTTGCCCTGGGCCTTCATCGCCTCGTCCATGATGTAGACGAGACCGTAGCCGGTGGCTTCGGTCCGGACGAGCGAGCCGCCCCAGTCGAGTCCCTTGCCCGTCAGAACGCCGGTGAACTCGTTGCGGATGCGCTTGTACTGGCCGAACATGAAGCCGATCTCCCGGCCGCCCACGCCGATGTCGCCGGCAGGCACGTCGGTGTCCGGCCCGACGTGACGGCACAGCTCCGTCATCAGGCTCTGGCAGAATCGCATGATCTCACCGTCGGACTTGCCTTTCGGGTCGAAATCCGAACCGCCCTTGCCCCCGCCCATCATCAGGCCCGTGAGGGAATTCTTCAGGATCTGCTCGAAGCCGAGAAATTTGATGATGCCCAGATAGACCGTTGGGTGGAAACGGATGCCGCCCTTGTAGGGGCCCAGAGCGCTGCTGAACTGGACGCGAAAGCCCCGGTTGATACGGAAGTTGCCCTTGTCGTCCTGCCAGGGAATGCGGAAGATGATCTGCCTCTCCGGCTCGACGAGGCGATCAATGATCCCCGCCCGGACGTATTCAGGACGCCGGTCAAGAACAGGAACCAGGCTGTCCAACACCTCTTTGACCGCCTGATGGAACTCCGTTTCGCCGGGGTTCCGTCTGAGCACCTGATCGTATGCTTCCTGTACCACCGTTTTCGCTGCCACTTGAGTAACCTCCACTGATAGGCGATGCAACCGCTGCTGGGAAAGGCTGCCCAACCATGGCGGCAGCCCAAACGACCTCGTATGAGGTTCCCCTGACTGCATGTTATCGAGTCAGGGGGCTTGCAACAACAGGTCAAATGCTGATATGTCCTATCACAAGACCTTATATTATACGGTGGACTGCTAATAGTCCGCTGTCATCGGCTCACTCGAAGAGACACAGGGCCTGCTGAGAAACCACGTCGGCCAGCATCCGAAGTCGGCCCTGCGTGATGTCGCAGACCCTGACGACATCCGCGTATCTGGCTCTCTCCGGCATCAAGTCCTCCAGGCGGTTCGGCATGTTCTCAAGCAGGGCCTTGTCGAAGGCGAAGCCTTCCTGCCGGGGAAACACGGCGACGTAGAAGATGTCCTGTTCGACCAGATCCTGAAAGAAATGGGTGCCAAACGACAGCTCCGGCATCAGATTGCCGCCCTCATAGGCCAGCTCGCCCAGCACAGTGATGTTGTTGATCTCCGAGAAACTGACCGGCACCCCGAGTGAGGGCGTGGTGGTTCCCCATCGGCCGGGCCCCAGGAGCATCGTGGGCATCTCCAGCCGATCGGGAATCTGGCGGTTGAGATTCCCGACGAGGCGCGCGATGTCGTACTTCTGCGTGATTGGCAGGGGATCGTAGCCTTCCGGCCGGACGTAGATGATTCTCCTGAGATCGACGGAGATGCTCCCGCCCATGAAGTACCCGTCGCAGCGGAAGAGAACCTTGGCCGGATCGATCTGCGAAGGAATCTCCACGTGCGGCTGCCGGCCCTTGGTTTGCAGCGGACGACACTGGAGCACGTTGATCACAGGCGTTCCCGCTTCCGTGAAATTCACCGTGAACTCGACATCGACCGGGTATTCGTAGCTCCTCTCGAGAGTCTTCAGGATCGTCTGCATGTTCTGCACGAAGGACGTCTCGGTCAGAAGCTTCTCAAAGGTCAGGAGCCAGTACTGCTGACTGCTGCCCAAGGCCCTGGCTCGCTCGGTCATCTCGTAGTCCGCCGTCGCCATGAGGTCCGTCCGGATGTCGAGCCCCTCCTCGAAGACCTGACGGACGGGGACTTCGCGGAGGGCGTTCTCGTTGATGTCCAGCAGGTCCACATGATGCTGGGAAAACCGCCGGACGTCGTCCATCCCGCGTACGGGTCTCATCAAGGGAGCGTCCAGCGCCAGAACGCGCGGATAGTCGTTCTCCACCCGGTTCACGGCGCGCGTGCCCAACCCGAGCACCAGCCGCACCATGCCCGCGTTCGGATCAAGCTGCGGATTCCAGGCGAGCGTGTTCTGAGAGACCCCGACGCCGGCCAGATCGGGGAAGAAGTACGATTTCCGATACGACCCGCTCACCCGCTGCACGAGCAGCGCCATCTGTTCATCGTGCTGGTCGAGCCCTCTCTGCAAGCGATACGTCAACGCGTCTCTGTTCATCGTGCTCGAGTAGACGCGCCGAACGAAATCCTCGAAGCACGCCATCCGTTGTTCGGGATCACCCTGATTGACGCAGAAAAAACTCTCGTACTTTCCCGCGAACGCATTGCCGAACGCGTCTTCGAGCAGGCTGCTCGAACGAACGATGATGGGGGACTGGCCGAAGTACTCGAGCATCTCCTGAAACTCATCGCGAATCTGCTCCGGGAATTTGCCCGTGAGCATCTTCTCCTTCAGCTCGGCAGCCACCTCGAAGTAGCCCTCCCTGGTCTTCTGGGCCATGCGCCGCTTCCACCAGCCGTTCTCGACGATGTAGGTGTAGAAGACGTCGGAGCCGACATAGAACGAATCGTGTGGCTCCAGATGCCCGCTCTGGGCAAAGGCCGGGTCTGTCGTGAGAATCTTGTTGGCGAGCAACATCCCGACCGCTTTGCCGCCGATGAAGCCGGTTCCAATCATCCGGCTCTTAATCTCGAGTAGATCATCGAGCGTGAAATGCTTTTGGGCCAGCGACAGGATCCGCTCCTCGCGCCCGATCATAATGCGGCACAAGTGCTCGACGGTCTGCTCCTTGTCCAGGGCGGAAGCGGACTCGACCTGGCTCAACTCCTCGGCTCGCAGGAACAGGCGGTCCCAGTGATCCAGCTTGCGCTGCATCGATTCGCGTCCGCTTTCGGAGATGTGCGAAATCAGCTTCGTCGCATTCACGCTGCTGGTGATCGGCACGAAGCGATCGCCTTGTTTCAGATGCGGCAGGAACATGGTGGGTGCATAGCGACGGAAGACTTTCAGTGGATGGACATAGATGCTCCCCTTGAAGTTGTAAAGGTCCAGCAGCAATTGCGTCGTTTCACGGATGCGGGCAATGGTCTTGTACGAATGGCTGTTGCGCAGGAGTCCGAAATAGGCGATGGTGTCCAGCTCATACAGATAGGGACAGGTGATTCCGAAGAAGTTGCCGATCATCAGGTCGCTGGCCCAGGCGCTGAGCAGGTCGGAGAGGCAATCGAAAACATAGTACGCCCCCCTGCCGTGGTCGGAGATGATCCGATGGACCTGGGTGGAAAACGTCTCGAAGCCGGCGTACGCATTCAGCGAGTGCGTCGTGATCCCACCGTCGGCGGACACCAGTGGCTCATGGTCGGCGAATCTCACGTAGACGATCTTGCGGCCGTCCTGTCTGGCCCGCTCGACATACGAATCGATGAAAGGCCGCAGATCAGCAATACTGTCGACCTGCCAGACAACATTGTCCCCTTCCCTCAGGTAGTCGATCACCGTATCGAGACCCGTCAAGCCGGTGCTCAACTTCGTCGCCATGGAAAGACCTCACCTTCTTGCACTCGCCGACCTCGGTGGAGGGCCCAGTCCGTCTTCATCCCACCACGAGGGTGTGCCTCGGACCTGCACCACTCTGTAGAACTCAATAAGGGCAACAACAACAAGCACTTATCCCATTTTCGCGAATGTGGAAACAGCCCATCTGATAAGCATATCTGATATTGATTTCAGGAGAGCTTGCCGTGTTGGCCCAAGTGCGGTATCATTGTAGCTTGTCGAGCGATCTGCAGCCAATGGCGAAATCGCGATAGCAGGCATCAGGGTGACTTATAATGCACATAGAAACGCTTAGGATATTCTGTGACTTGGCCGACTCACGGAGCTTCTCGAAGACAGCGGAGAAGCATCTGCTGAGCCAGTCGGCCGTCTCGCAGCAACTGGCGCAACTGGAACTGGCGCACAAGTGCCAACTGGTTACACGCAAGAGGCGGCCGATCGAACTGACGGCGGCCGGGCAGCTCTTCTACACGGCAGCCAAAGACATTCTCGAACGGTACGATCTGCTCAAGAGCGAGCTGAACACGCTCAAGACCACCACGGAGACCCGGATCAACATAGCCGCCATTTTCAGTATCGGCATGCACAGCCTCCCGGACTACGTCAAGAAGTTCATGGTCAGCTACCCGAACGTCAACGTCCACATCGAATACCTCAGTGCCGACATCATTTGCGAGCAAATCCTCAGCGGAGAGATCGACATCGGGATCGTGGCGGTGCCGAAGAAGGACAGGCGCCTCGACGTCTACGATTTCGAGGAGGAGCCCCTGCTGCTGGCCTGTAGCCCGAGGCATCCGCTGGCGAAAGAGACGCAGGTGGATATCCACAAGCTCCAGTTCGAGCGCTTCATCGCCTTCGAGAAGGCGGTCCCCACCCGTCTGTGGATCGACGCCATCCTGGCCCGGTACAACACGGTGGTCCGTCCCGTCATGGAGTTTGACAACATTGAGACGATCAAGCGGGCGGTGGAGATCAACGGAGGGGTCAGCATCCTCCCGGAGCCGACGATCGTGCAGGAGGTCGCCAGCGGGACGATCAAGGCCGTACCGTTCTCGAATGAACGGTTTGTTCGGCCCACGGGCATCATCGTTCGCAAGGACCGCGTGCTGAGCCAGGCCGCACGCTACTGCATTGAGCTGCTGCGAAAACAGGGAAAATAGGCGACCTCGGCGTCCCTTGTGTCCGAATACCCAGGGCACTCTCGGGCGGACAAGGCGACATGGTCGCGTATCAATTCCTTGACAGAAGGTGCAGGATACGGCAACGTATGACAGCGTAGGCAAAACTGCACAGAGCGCACGCCGGGGTCTTCTCGGATGTTTTCTCAACTTCGGCGTAAGGGGTCAGCCGGAATATGCCGATAAAAGCTGTGGTATTCGACTTGGATGGAACAATCACCCGGCCGTACTTCGATTTCGATGCGATTCGGGAAGAAATCGGGTTGCCCAGGGATAGTGGACCCATTCTGGAGGCGATGGAACACATGACCGCACAGGAACGTGAGCGTGCCGAGCAGATCCTGCACGATCACGAGGACAGAGCGCTGGCGGCATCGACCCTGAACCCCGGCGCATGGGAGACCCTTGCGGCCCTTCGAGCCCGTGGGATTCGCGTCGGAGTCCTGACGCGCAACCGCAAACAAAATGCGCAGGCCATCGCCGACAAGCATGACCTGTGTTTCGATTCGGTCGTCGGCCGCGAAGACGGTCCGGTCAAGCCGGATGCGTTCGGCGTTCGCCATCTGTGCCGCCAGTTCGATGTCCAGCCGGCAGAAACCCTCCTGGTGGGCGACTATCTGTTCGATCTCCAGTGTGCCCGCGCCGCAGGGGCCATACCGGTGCTGATCACCAACCACCCCCAGGCGGGCCGCTTTGCCGCCGAGGCTGACTTCCGGATCACGCAGTTGAGCGAAGTGCTCGACATCATCGATGAAAAGGCCCGCTGCGAGAGCAGGCAAGCCCGAGAGGAAGGTACCCATGTGTAGAGCGATGATTCTCGCCGCCTTGTTGGGGCTGTCGTCGGCGACGGCATGCCTGGACCCCCAGGCCGGCCAGGCGGGTCCCTGTCCGGGTCAGGCGGAAGACCCGAACGCGATCCAGGCCGTGCTCGCCGACCTGCAGGACCGGGCCGCCGGCCTGACGTTCTATCAGTCCAAGTTGGATTATGTGGTCCGACAGCCCGTGCTCGAATCGCAGGCGCGCCGCAAGGGCACCCTCTACTACGCCAGGTTCGATGATCGATCCTACCTGCGAATCGATTTCAACACGCTTCAGTATGACCAGGAGAAAGAGCAGAAGTACCGCGAGCAGTATCTTTTCGACGGCATCTGGCTGACGTACATCAGTTACGAGGCTCGAAGCGTTCAGCGGCAACAGATGGCCGAGCCGAACCAGCCGGTCGATGCTTTCGCCCTGGTGAGCCGGCGCGTCCCGATTCTCGGTTTCTCGAAGATCGAGGACCTTCAGAATCAATTCGACATCGAGCTGGTCCAGCCCGGCGAGACGGACCCGTCCGCGCCGCGACAGCTCCGCATGAAGGTCAAACCCGATTCGGTCTACAAAGACGACTACGTCACGATCGATTTCCAGATCGACAACAAGCAGGGATTGCCCACGAAGGTGGCGGCCGTCACGACTGAGCAGGATGTTCACGAGATCCTGCTGATCGACGCCCGAATCAATCGGGAGATTCGCAGGAACGTATTCGCCATCGAGATTCCGCGCGACTTCTCCGTGGAGACGATCCCACTCGACAAGAGTCGCGAGCCAAGGTGACGGAGGCATGCGGCGTATGTCCGTTTTCACCGCCCATAGAGCCGGGACGTGCAACGAATGAGCGCAACGCTGGTCGACGAACGAGAGTTTCTGGCGATGATGCAGACCCGCATGGGGCCGATGCTGAGCCTTCTGCTGTATCTGTCGAAATGCGAGTCTCCGGCCAGCGTGCTGACGCGCCCGTTCCTGGGCAGCCTGCTGTCGGAAGCCGTTCAACTGGAGGAGGTGCTGGACTCCTACGACGCGGGCAAGAATCGCACGTGGTCTCACGCACGGTCCCTGACAGCCGCCGTCAAGACCTTCGCCGACGCGAGCTACGAGCTCCTCCATGTCCGGCATCGACTGCCCAACTACAGGCTGCTGCCGGTGCAACGCGATTTCGTGACAGCCACCGACGATGTCCTGGGGTTCCTCGGGCACATCCTCAGCAATGTCGCGCGGGAGATGGTGGTCGAGGCCGGCGTTCTCGGGCTGACCATACCTCAGGGGGATGACGTCCCCCGGAAGTACGCCGAGCCAATGCTCAAGGGCCATCTGCCCCACGACGGCGGAACGCGCCTGGCCGAGACCGGGTCCGACCTGGTGGCCGAAACGGTGACCACCCTGGCCACGGAGTTCCTGAACCTGGCCTCCAGCAGCGAAGACGTACGCGCCGCCAGTCGGGCCAGGCCCGAGGACTACGACCTGTGCCTGACCGCGTCTCTGCGAGAGGAATCCCTGCGCAACCTTGAACTACGATTCCACAATCTCCAGTCCCAGTACGACACCTACGTATCCGGCACGCAGGTCGAGAGCCAGGACACGGACCTGCCCGTGCTGCGCGGCCAGGCCAGCGTGGTCTTTCACCTGCTCAAGATCGCCACGCTGTTCGCCCATTTCTACGAGCGTCACGTCAACAAATCTCCCGCCCCCTCCCCTGAGGCCGGCAAGCCTCTGGTGGAACGTCAAGAGCTGTTGTACTCCCTAATGAAGTACGCCATCACGTTCATCGATCAGTACATCGGCTGTACGATCAGTCTCTGTCAGGAGATGCTGAAACGATATGCCGAGGAAGGGCAGGTCGAGGTGTCCATTCCCAAGTACCGCGGATTCCACGTCCGCCCCTCGACCCTGGTCTCCAAACTGGTCCTTCACTACGGCAGCCGAGTCCGCATGCACCTGGGTGACGAGACATACGACGCCGGCTCGTCGCTCGACCTGTTCCGCGCCAACGAGCAGATCAACGCACAGAAGCGCCGGTGGTTGGCGCAGGAAATCGTCCGCCTGGGCCTCGTGCCCGAGAACGCGAATCCGCCGGACGTGGTCGGCCTCGTGCGCAACGTGATCCTGACGCTGGCGGCCAAGGGCAAGTTGATCCTGTACGAACAGCCCCTGCAATTGCCGGACCGGCTGTGCCCCACCGAAGGGACCGCCCTGGAGAAGGTGACCGGCGAGACGGGGCGGCTGCTGGCAATGGGTAAAATCGACATCGGCACGGACATCACCGCCACGTTCACGGGGGACAAGCGTGTCCTGGAAGACATCCGTCTTCTGGCCCAGCACGGCTACGGCGAAGACAGCTTCGGCAACAACATCGCCCTGCCGGACAAGCTGGCCTACCTGAGACGTTGACGCGCCTCGGCGTCGAACGGCCTGTCCGGCGAATTTCCTCTATGACCGCCGTCTTGACGGAAAGGGTCTTTGACGTTTTCATATCGGACGCGCATGCCCGGCGGACCGCTGGACCGAGTCGGCCGGGCATGGCAGGGCAGAGAAATCGCCTGTGGGCAGGACGCACGCAGGCAAGCACTCGTGACGAAAGGAGCATACATGGCACGTGGAATCGTGATCTACCACTCCAGAAGCGGCAACACGAAGGAAATGGCCGAGACCATCGCCCGCGCGATGACCGCATCGGGGGTGCAGACCGAATGCAAGTCGGTCGACAACGTTCATCCTGACGACCTGCCCCAGTATGATGCCATCGTCATTGGCTCGCCCTGCTACTACGGGCAGATGGCCGCCTCAGTCAAACAGCTCATCGACGATCTGGTCGGGCGCCACGGCCAACTGAACGGCAAGGTCGGCGCCGCCTTCGCCAGTTCGGCCAATATCGGTGGCGGCAGCGAGACCACCATCATGGGAATCCTCGAGGCCATGCTGATCGCCGGCATGGTCATCCAGGGCGATCCTCAGGGATCCCACTACGGTCCCCTGTCCATCGGCCGACCCGACGACAAGGTCAAACAGCAGTGCGAACGCCGCGGTCAGAGGGTGGCCGAGCTGGCCAAACGCCTGTTTCCCTGACCGGCGACCGCCGGGCCGGAATCCCGGTTTTTTGAGCGAGGAGGCCATTTTTCTTTGACAAAGGACCGCCCGCTCATTAGATTCTTCGCAACCTCAACCTACTCTTGGAGGATCACATAGATGCAAGAATACGAAACGCTCAAGACGTTGGTCGCAGAAATCGAAATGGATGTCGACAAGGCCCAGGGGGGAAACAAGGCAGCCGGAACACGCGTTCGCAAACAGATGCAGATGATCAAGCAGGCAGCCCAGGAAGTCCGCAACCGCGTCCTGGAGATCCGGTCGACCGACTGAGGCGACGCCTGCCCCGGCCGTCAAGTCAACATAAACACTTGGCTTCAAATAGCTTACGACTCCCACGTCGTCGGTCGGGGCATGACCTGTAGCGACGCAGCGGGTCAGTGCCCTTTCTATATCGAGGTCTGCGATGCCGCCATCCCTGCTTTTTGACCTGTCCGAACTCGACCTCAACGGCCGGCCGGTGTTCGACAAGGAAGCCATCTGCCGGGTCAATCCCCAGCAGTACGAGATGCAGCATCTCGACGGCATCCTCTGGTACGACAAGAGCAAGGGCTGCATCCTGGGGTACAAGGACGTAACACGGAATGAATTCTGGGTTCGCGGCCACATTCCCGGCCGGCCCCTGATGCCCGGCGTGATTCAGATCGAGTCGGCCGCCCAGTTGCTCAGCTTCTTCGTCAAGGAGATCTACCAGGAGGGAGGCTTCGTCGGCTTCGGCGGAATCGAGCGGGCCAAATTCCGTGCGGTCATCGAGCCGGAATGCCGACTCTACCTGCTCGGGCATATCACCTCCGCTCGCCCGGGCCGTAAGTACGTCTGCGACGTCCAGGGAGTCGTTGGAGACACGCTGGCCTTCGAAGCGACCATCTCAGGCATGCACGTGTAGCCGCCCGCCCCATCTCTCTGTCCACGAGGAGATCCGCTGCCCTCGTGCAACTCACTTCTGTACTGTGACCTGATCGAACAAGATGCCGTTCTGGTCGATCGCCTGGAGGTGGAGCGTCTTGCCGAAGACGTTGACCAGCACGAAATGATGGTCGCGACGGACCTTGGCGGTAAACCACGACCGAGTGGGCGCGTAGTCTTCAAGCCCGCCGCCGGCGCCGCCCATCTGGACGTAGATCACGCCGCGATCCGGATCAACCTTGTCGTCTCGGATGGGCCAGGTGCGTTCGTAGTCGTGGATGTGGCCGAAGAAGCAGATATCCACCCCGAATCGCTCATAGAGTTCGACCAGAGGCCGCAATCGCAGATCGCCGCGAGGGGATGACTTGCCCTTCCAGGTGTCGCCGTAGTCATTTTCGTCGGAGGTGTACGGCGAATGGTGATGCACTGTGAACTTCCACGTCGCCGTGCTCCCGGCCAGCTCCTGTTCGAGCCACTTGTACTGCTCGCTGTCGGGAGCGACGCTGCGATTTGTGTCGATCATGGAGAACTGGGCGTTGCCATAGACGAAGCTGTAGCGATGCTCGGGAGCCGGATTGCCGATGTAGCGATAGTAATTCGCGTCGTCCTGGTCGTGGTTGCCGAGAATGGCGAAGATCGGCACACGGCTCATCAGCCCATGCGCGGGCTTGAGGAATTCGTCCGTCCACTCGTGCCTTCTCGATCCGTTGCCTACGATGTCGCCGGAGTGGATCACGAAGCTGGGCCGCTCCCCGAAGACGAGCTGCGAGATCCGGCCCCAGACGGGCGGGTTGTTCTGCGTATCGCTGACGCCGGCGAAGGCGAAGGCCGCCCCCTCCTCCACAGCCGTCTGGAAGGTGTACAGGTCGCTGAGCGATTCAGCGCCATCCGGCCCGACGGAGACCACTCGATAGAAGTAATTCGTCTGCGGCTTGAGGTTCTCCAGCCGCACCTCGTGCAGATCGCAGTCGCCCGCCCCGGAGGCGGAACCCGTCAGCGGCGTCTGCTCGCCGAACTCCACCACCGACGTGGCCTTCTGGGACGTCTCCCACAGGATCGTGATCCCCGTCTTCGTCGCGTACTGCAGATACGGCCCCACGCTGATGATCGACGGAATCTCAACCTCAGCGGGCAGCTCCGTCGAGGCCTTCGCGCCTTCGAAACGGGACTTCACCTGGCCCGCATCCAAAGCCTCGCGGTAGACCGCGATCCCCCGGAGGCTGCCAATCATCCCGTTGAATTCGTTGTCGTCGCGATAGGCTCCGATCGTGTACCAGGCGTGTGACGGGTAGAGTATCTTGCCCTGCTGCACGGTCGATCCGTTGGCCAACTGCCCGTTGACGAAGAGCCTCTGGACCTTGCCGTCGTACGTGCCGACCAAGTGGTACCACCTGCCGGCCTCGAGCGGCCGCTCGGTCTGGAGATAGGTCAATGTCTTGGCGCCTTCGCTGGCCAGGGCGAAAAAGGGCCGTCCGCGTCGAGCGCCAAGCACCCAGCCCCGTTCGTAATCGCCGTTGTCCTGAAACGCACCGATCACACCCATGTAGTCGCCGAACTGCCGAAAGCGAACGACCGCTTCGACACTGATTCGTTCGGCGGGCAGACTCGGACCATCGGGATAGCGGCCCAGATGCACGACGCCGGAAACGCCATCGAGTTCGAGGTACTCGCCGACCTGGTCCTTGAAGAAGCGCGCCCGGCCTTCCAGCCGTCCGTGAGCGCCGCCGATCTGATCGGCGACGACACCGTCCTTGAGGTCTGCCTTGGTGAACTGCCACTGGTTCACCTGCGCTCCGGCGGTCACACACAAAAGAAGGCCCCAAACGATGGCATAACGGCATGTCGAGCTCATGGTCGTCTCCACGGTGAATAGACAGCGTCCCAAATGACAGACCCAAGGGTAGTCGATGCAAAGAACCGGGGAGGGGTCACGGCGCCATATGGATCGACTGGATGTCCGCTCTGGGGATTTCCAGCTTCTTGAAACTGCCCGAGGTCGGGTAAGCCTTGCGAACGGTCAGACCTTCGGGTGAAACGCCGTCAAGCTCGCCCTGATAGAAGGTGACCTGCCCGACCATCCGCACCATGCCCGGCGGAGGCGGAGGCGGAGCGATCTGAACGCCTCCCTCCGGCGTTCGGACTTCCACGAGACACTGCTTGCCCACATCGGACGACTTGACTTTGGCAAGGGCGACCGGCTGCATCCCCTGAGCCAGGGCCTTCCGAGCCGCGGCGAGCTGTTCGGCGCTGACCGGCGCCGGGCCCCCACTCTTCTCTTCGCCGACGTCTTTCTTCCCACAGCCCGACCAAACCAGAAGCAAGAACAGAAATGCGACACAGACCAGGCAGTGTCTTCTCTTCATCGAGACGGTCCTTTCGTGGATAGATGCACGGGTCGCCTACATGCTCGCTTCCGGGCGCTTCCCGTCGTACCAGTAGGTTGGGACATCCTCCCCCGTCGTCTCTTTGATCCCGCTGACGTGACCGTCCAGCCAGCAGGTATTGGAGACCTTTGAATGGCGGAAGCACTCCCGTATAGTGTCATGTCCCTGCCAATAGCTGCTCACGAGGGAACTGCCAGGACGCCATTGCGTCAGGTTGATGCTGGCGCCGGGTCCGATACAGAACATATCTGAATCGATGCCGTCGAGCTTCTGCTCAATGTGGTCCTGGAAGACGATAACCTCATTGTGCCTCTTGAAGTCGGAGTTGATCTTCTTGTTCGCGATGTAGCCGTTCAAGCCGAAGGAGCAATACCGGAAGTACTCCTGGTACAGCACGCCCCAACCTTCCTCCGGCCAATCGTCATTCCGTATCGTATCCGGACAGCGGAACACCTTCTTGTTCTTGACATAGGGTTTGTAGGCGATGCCCCAGTAGGCCCACGTGTCGTCCAGCGTGTAGTCCTGCACGACAGACGGATTCTCCCAGGCGTTGTCCCACAGTCCTCGATTGGGCGTCGAATGGGTTTTCCCGTCGTAGTCCTCCAGGTACATGTGCAGAGCCAGAACGAGCCCCTTGACGTTGGACCGGCAGACGACGCCTCGGGCCTGGTCCCGCGCCTTCTTCAGAGACGGGATCAGAATCCCCATCAAAAGCGCAATGATCGCGATCACCACCAGCAGCTCAATCAGCGTGAAACCTTTTCGCCCTCTCATATGTCTGCCCTTTACACGATGCCCTCATTGTCCTTGTTTCATCGACACCGGGCAAGTTAGCCGGGGAACCTTCGGACCGTGCGAGAGTTACGCTAATTCCGCATTAGATCGAGAGAAGTCGCTGTAAGGCTGTTGCCGATTCATAGTCACCCGTTCACCGCATCGGCCATGCGTTTGTACTGGCGTCGCAAGACGCCACATTCTGCGAACCCTGCACCCCTCCGGGCACATTGCAGACGGTCGTTCTGACGCCTGACGCCATCCGAATGTCATTGTAACGCTCCGGCCCCGGCTGAGGCAACAGCAATCCCTACCCGTTTTGAAAGGCTACCGAGGGCGGCTTCGTGCCGGACGCCGCCGCGCGTGCGGCCGATGTCCCCAGGGGCCGGCCCGCCCCGTGGATGGTCTTCCGCCTGATGGAGACGCTCGGTATCTGTCCTCTGGCAGCGGTCGTCAAGGTCGGCGACACCGTCGCCGACGTCGAGGACGGCCTCAACGCAGGCGTCTGGACTGTCGGTGCCACGTGGACAGGGAACCTGATCGGCCTGACGCAGGCGGAGCTCGGTGCGCTGGATCGAAGGGACCTGGAGCGGCGAATCCAAGCAGCGGAGCAGACCCTTCTGGAGGCCGGCGCCCACTATGTGACCGAGTCGTTTCCGACCTGCCTGCGGTCATCAGAAACATCGAGGAACAGCTACGGTACGGTGCCGTGGGCAACTCCTGAGGACACAACCGCCCCGGACGCAGCCAAAACTCACGCAACCGCCAAACCGCCCACTCCAAATAGCCCCAAGGGGATTCGAACCCCTGTCGCCGGGTTGAAAACCCGGTGTCCTAGGCCTGCCTAGACGATGGGGCCAACCGTGCTACAGACTTATCGCCTCAACGGGGCACGCATCGATGCAAGCCCCGCAATCGATGCAGGAATCCGCGTCAACAACGGCCTTGCCGCCCGCCATGCTGATCGCATTGCTGGGACACTCATCGACGCAGGTCTCACATCCGGTGCATTTTGCCTTGTCTACTTCAGCCGGCATCCAGCTACCCTTTCAAATTAGGAACCATGAATCTCATCGGAAAGTACGGAATAATAACGCCTCTTCCCGTAAATACAACCCAAAATTTGCGTCAAAATGGCTGGGGGAAGCCTCTATCGGCCATGTCGCCCCCCATTGTCCGCAAGTCGTCTTGCCGCCGGGTCTTGGGCCGGATTCGACGTAACGGCATACGACAGATCCAGCGGAAGGTTCTTTGCGGGCCGAACACCCAAGGTCAGGCGCTATGGCAGCAGGTGTGTAAATGGGGAGGCGTCAGCGGGCTGGCAGGAGCGTGCCCGGCGACCACCCCGACCCGAGCGAGAGTTTGGGCCTGCGACCCTCCTTCAGGGCCGCCGCCATGGCGCGGACCAGGTCGCTGGCGTCCGAACCGGCCATCCAGTCCAGCACCCTGTCGAAGTCGCTGCCCTGCGTGGTGCCCAGAAGATAGACGGTCATGAGACGAACCGGCCATTGACCGTGATGTAGGTTCTTGCCCGCCGCGGCGGTCAGTTCCTGGTCGAGCGGCATCGAAAGCAGGTCCGCTGTCGCATTGACCTTGACGGCCCAATCGCGTTCATCCTGGCTCAGGAGCAGGCCGGGATCCTTCAGGAGCGCCGAGCGGAGCAAGTCCGGCAGCCATGCGGCGTACCGATATGGGTAAAGCGTGCCATGCTGAGCCATGGCGTGCTGCTCCCGCAGAAGGCCGGTGAACAACTGCGAGGTTCGCACCTTCTGGGCTTCCTGCTCGGACGAGAGAGAATCCACTCGGCTGCGAACATAGGCGGCGGTCACGTCCACCTTCGGACGCCGTACAACGATCGTCACAGGCTCCAGGTCGGCAATCCCGTTGCGAATCAGCCCCTCCGGCGTCGTGACAGGGTCGAGATACAGCGTGAATTGAATCTCCAGGTTCGCCTGGGGATAGTCCAATAGAATCCGCCGAAGCAGGCCGGTCGACAGTCTCACCGAAGTGCTCAGGCTCCGCCCCGGCTGCACCGTCAGGGCCGTACGAATGGTTTCAACCACGAGGTTGGGGATTTCCCTCTGGATGTCTCCGCCGACGCGGGCGTCGACCCGAATCCGACCCGCAAACAGGCCGTTCTCCGTAACCACCAGAGGCTCGACGCCCCGGTTAGTGATCGTGACGGTGGCGTCGATGTCGCCGCCGTAGGCCAGTTCGCTTCCGCGTGCGCCGAACTGCACTTCGAACCTCTTGGCAGGCGGCAAGAACGCCGGGATGAGCGTCTGTCCGAGATTCTGATGCAGGTACGTAGTCATCCCGGCCGGATCGACGGGCGGAACGTACGCACTGCCGATCGTCCTGAGAATCTCCCCGGCCCGTTCAGCCGCCAGTGAGCCGGGGTCCTTGCCAATGGCGGTGCGAAGTGTGGCGATCGCACCGGCTTTGTCCTGCTCGACCAACTGAATCTGCGCCTGCACGATATCGGCGATCTGGTTGTGCTCGAACGATTGCAGCACAGGCTTGGCCCATTCGAGCTGACCGTTCATGCCAAGGGCATAGGCCAGCAGCGCCCCGGCATCGGGCGAATTCGGCTCGACCGAGTAGCTCTTGTTGGCCCAATCCAGCGCCTTGACCGGGTTCGGATCGGCGAAGCAGTAGAACCAGGCAAGGTCCTTGGAGGTCAACGGCCGTGTGAGTGTGACCCCGCTCGACTGGCCTTGCCCCAGCGACAGGATGCGCTCAGCCTGCTGTCCGGCTTGATCGAGCAGACGTCTGGCTTCCTGCTGGTTTCCCAGCCGTGCGGCCGCCCTGGCGGCGGTCGCTTCCAGCAGAAGATCGAACTGCCCCTGCCGGCGAACGCTCTCGGCGATCTGAAGGCAGATATCCTGGCTGCCCTCGGCGTTATAACAGGCAATCGCCCACGGCAGATAGATGCCGGACGGCAGCGGCTCAGCCGGGCGTTGGTGGCGAAACAGCTCCGCGCCGTATCGGAAGGCCTCGGCGGCGACCTGATAGAGCCCCAGCCGCTGGGCATAGAGCGCGAAGTTCCGAACCGCCTCGGCGTCGAGCGGCTTCTCACGGAACGCCAGCCGCAAGTGTTCGAGGAAGGCGGCAGGACCGATCTCGTTTGGCGCCACTTCCGCCAGCTTCGCAAACGCCAGCGTATTGTACTTGTTGCTGTTGTAGGCCTGAAGGAAATAGAACTTCGCGCGCTGGGCGTCGGCCTTCTGCTGCATGACCAGCCCCAGGGCCGTGGCCAGCTCCGAATCGACCGCTGCGTTTCTGTTGCCGATCCGCCGGACCAGGTCTTCGAGCACCCTTTCGCGACCGTCCTGGCTGTTCTGTCGCGACAGGAGGTAGCGAATGGCCTCGGCGACAACCGCGCGGTCCGCCTGTTCGCTCACATAGCTTTGTAGAGCAGCCAGAATCTGAGCCGAGTAGTCCTTCGTGGTGGAGCGGGTCGCCAGCCTCAGCAGGAGCGGCTCGACGCCCGATGCCTGAGGGTCCAGCCGCTTGGCCGCAATCAGCAGGACGACCGCCTGGTCGATCGCAGGCCCGTCCACATCGAGCGCGTGCGTCAACTCCCCGGCAATCTGCACGAACCGGTCCGCTGCTGAAGACGAGCGGAGCCTGTCAGACGCGTCGGCGCGCGGCGTCACAGGAGGCGAGGCGACGGCCGGCCAGGGAGACGGCGCTTGCGCGCGAACATTGCAGGCAAGCAGAACCGCTGTGAGGAGCGCCACGACCGACCTGTCCCTGAACATCCGTTTCTCCTTCAAGGCATAGTACGAGCCTTGTATCAACAGGGTATTTCGGGCGACGGCCCTGCTCGCTTTAGATGTTATCGCCACAAGGACCGAGGATTTCCCATCATTTGGACAGGCGCAGGTCCGATAAGTTCCGAGCGGCGTCGCAGAGCAGGCTGTCCGAGCCAAGACCCTCAGGGCCTGGCCACGACCCCCTTCGTTCTCCTGCCTCCAAGCAGCAGCCCGAGCATTTCGATGTGCAGGAGCCTGGAGGCCAGCAGATACGCGACGGCGGCGGCCGGTACGGCCAGGGACAACTGAAGGGCAATGCCGTGGTACCGCAGCGCGTACATCACGGCCAACAGGACGACCTCCATGCAGATCGTCGCGCCGATCGTTTGCAGGATCGCCCGCCCCATTCCGTGGAGAAAGCCGGGGCCCAATCGATGTCGCAGGACGGTCATGAGAATCCCGACCTGGATGTACGAGCAGATGGCGGTCGATGCGGCCAACCCGCCGCAGCCGAGGAACCACACCAGCGTCAGGTTCAGACAGACGTTGACCAGCACCGCAACCGCCGCGCTCCTGGCCGGAACACCCGACTCCTGAAGCGCGTAGAAGACGCGCGTCAACACCTGCTGAGCGAAGTATCCGCTGAGCCCCAGAACGTAGAACGCCAGGGCGAAGGTGGTTCCGATGGAGTCGGCCGAACGGAATTCGCCTCGCTCAAAGATCACACTGACCGTTGGTTCGCCGATGAGCAGCAGACCGACGGTGGCCGGAATCGAGATGAACAGCGAGCAGCGCAGTCCACGCGAGACGGTGTTGCGCAGCGACACAAGGTCGTTTCGCGCCGCGTCGGCGCTCAACACCGGGAAGATCGCCGTCGCCAGAGAGATTCCAAAGACACCGAGCGGGAACTGATAGAGCCGCTGTGCATAGAACAACTGCGAGACCGCTCCCTCCCATAGCGGATAATCGATTCGCCATCCGAGCAGCCTGAAGAAATGCCCTTTCTCCGGCGAACCGGATAGCCAAAGGGCGATGAAGCTGTCTGCCAGCGTGTTGATTTGCGTGGCGGCCAAGCCCAGAATCATGGGCCCCATCAGGAGCAGCACCCGGCGAAAGGCATCCGATCGAATGTCCCATGCCGGACGCAAGTGAACTCCGCAGGAGTGAAGCGGCGGAATGTGCATAGCCAGTTGAACGAATCCGGTCAGCAGAACGGCCCCGGCCGCCAGAAAAGCCTGGGTCCGCGCAGGGACCTTCAGGGCCCATCCGCCGAAACACAAGGCCACAATCAGCAACACGTTCAAAACGACCGGGGCGGCCGCCGGGGCGGCAAAATGCCTGTGTGTGTTCAGGATGCCGCCCAGGATCGCCACCGTGCAGACCAGGATCATGTAGGGCAGCATCGCACCGGTAAGAAAGAGCTTCAGCCGGGTCGCCTCGCGGTCCGAGAGTGCGTACAGGATCCAGACCAGCCCTTCCCCTGCGATCACGATCACCGCCAGCAGAACAAACACCACCGTCGCGGCTGTCATTGCCAGTCGGTCGGCCGCACGTCGATCCCTTGCCAGCTCCTGGCTGTACACCGGGATCAGGGACGAGGAGGCGGCGCCCTCGCCAAAGAGCCGACGCGAGAGATTGGGAATCATGAAAGCAATGACCCAGCCGTCCATCACGCCGCTGGCGCCGAGAAAGAAGGCGAAGACCATGTCGCGGATCATGCCGAGAACCCGGCTGACGACGGTCAACACCACGATTTGTCGAAACCCCTTGATCAAATTCGTTCCTCCCTGAACGGCGAGCCTCAGGATCGGCCCGGACTACGCTTCGATACCCTTTCGCGGCGCCACGCTGAACGGCCGGCACCGGCCCACGTTGTTCAGGAGGCCGACCGCCATCATGTTCACCAGCAGGCTGGAGCCCCCATAGCTGACGAACGGCAGGGTCAGTCCCGTGATCGGCATCAGGCCGAGCGTCATGCCGACGTTGATTGCCACTTCAACAACGAACATGGCGACGATTCCCATCGCCATGAGCCTGCCGAACGGGTCGGTGTTGTGGACGGCGATCTCCAGGCCACAGACCACGAGCAGGACATACAGCAACAAGAACCCGATGCAGCCGATGAAACCCACCTGGTGGGCAATCACCGAGAAGATGAAATCGTTGTGCCGTTCAGGAAGAAAGTCGTACTTGACGAAGGGCCCCTGGCCGTACCCGGCCCCGCTCCAGCCGCCCGAGGCAACGGCGAACTTGGACCGGACCAGGTGGTAACCCCATTCGTTCCGCCAACTGCGCTCGGTGAACTTGCTCCCAACGAGGAACTTGCCCAGAGCGGGGTGGTTCTGGGCCTTGTCGCGCACCCACCGGCTCTGGAGCAACACGCTGCTGATTCGGACCCGTTGGTACGGCCTGAGCATGAACCACATGGCGGGACTGACCACCACCGCCAGCAGCACGATCATGGCCAGATGCCTGATCCGCGCCCCCGCCACGAACAGCATCGTGAAGAACACCGGCATCATCAGCATGACCGTACCCAGGTCGGGTTCCAGCAGAATCAGCACCATCGGGACCAGCGTCACCGCAAACGGACCCAGAAGGGCGCTGAACCGGCTGTAATTGCTCCGAAAACGCAGATACCACGCCAAGGCCAGGATGTAGGCGAGCTTGCAGAACTCCGAGGGCTGAATCGCCGGCAGGGAGTGAGAGCCGATCCTGAACACGATCCAGCGGTGGGCCCCCCCGCGCAGGGGCACGAACGGCAGCGACACGTACTTGCCCAGCAGGATCACCGCCAGCAGCAGCACGGTCGCCAGGTAGATCCAGTGGCTGGCGGCCCCGAGGCGACGATAGTTGACGAGATTGGCGGCGACGAATCCCGCCGCGCCGACCACGGCGAAAACCAGTTGCTTCTTCCAATAGCCGGCCAGCTCGGCCGCATCGCTGGCCGGGCTGAGTTCGTCGGGATGGCCCACCACGTAGATCGTGGCGATTCCGATCGCGAGCAGGCCAACCATACAGGCCATCAGGCAGATCCGGACAGGTAAGAGCCGGCCCTTCAAGAAATTACGCATGTTCTCAGCATACCACAGGGTCCCTTCTGCGTACAGTCGCAGATGGCGAAATCGCCCTCGGCATGCCCGCGGACGGGCCCTCGATCCACTCCCGGGCTCCAGGGCAGGAACGTCCGCTTTTTTGGTTTTGATCTTGATTTGGATGGCCCTTTTTGGTACGCTACAGTAGGTTTTCCAGGTCTGATGGACCGGCACCGATGGGAACAGACCGTTCCGTCAAGCGGCGGGAAAGGAGGAGCAGAGGGACATAGAGCACTTCTGTTGCCGGCTTTTCCCGCGAGCAGGACTGCCACATCCGTGGCCGCTTGGGTTGTTGGTCTGCCTCAGAGACGCCGCCATCAGCGGAACCACGAAGAAGAGAGAAGAGAAGAGCAGAAGCAGGCGAAACAAAACCAAGGTGGAGCGGGCGGTGTTGGCCCGCGAAGAAGAAGAGAAGAGAAAGGAAGGTTTGGTCATGAAGAGGCTGAGTTTGTTGCTGGCTGTGCTGGTGCTTGGCAGCCCGGCCTTGGGGGCCGTGAGGATCATCGTCGAGCCGAACGACAATACGGCGGCGATCAAGTACGAAACGGATGGGGAGATCGTCCGGGCCTTTGCCCTGGACATCATCGTGGATGCCGGAACGATTATCGGCATCTCCGATTTCATCCGGGGCGAGAGCACCGCAGAGAACCCCGGCTATGGCATCTTCCCCGCGAACTTCGGCCGCTACATCACTGTCGACGCCGATACGGGTGAAGTCGCCACATGGGACGTGAGCAACTACACCCCCGTCGCGGATCCGTGCGATCCCGGCGCGCTGGGCGGACTGGGCACCGACGGCATCACGATCGAGATGGGCGCCCTGTACTATCCCGCCGCAGACAGCTCCCCCAACGCCCCTGGCACCAGCGGCACGCTTTGCAGGCTGACCCTCAGCACCACCGCCAACGTGACCGTGAGCCTGAACGAGGTTCGCGGCGGTGTTGTTCTGACGGACCCGGACGTGGCCGCAACAGTCGATATGCTCCAGGCCTCGGCCATGACCGTGGTACCCGAGAACGAGCTGCTGGCGCCGAGCCACCCCGATTACGCCGAATGGGTCGCCGTGGGCAAGCCGGTCTGCTGGGCCTACCCAAGACAGTGTCATGGTGACGCCGACGGCGTAGCCGAGGGCAATGCGAGCACCGGCTACTCATATGTCGGCCCGCAGGACCTCAACGTCCTGGTCGCCGCCTGGCAGGTCAAGGAGCCGCCCTTCGGTCCGGGGATTGCATCGATCGAAAACGGCATCTGCGCCGACTTCGCCCGTGACAAGGAGGGCAGCAAAGCGACCGGCTTCTATCGCGTCGGTACGACAGACCTGAATCGCCTCGTGGCCAACTGGCTGGTCAAGGAATCGCCGAAGGGCCCGGGCGTCCGGGGCGACTGTGGCGGCAGCCTGGTGCCGTAGTGCCATTGCTCTTGCTTGTGTCGTGTCGATCCGACGGAGCACGGTGAGCGTCGGTTCGATACCTTGGAACGTGCAACGAGGGCAAGTCCCGTCAGTGGGCTTGCCCTTTTCTTTGCGCTTGCCCGCCGGAGGTCTTCATGGTATGGTCGAGATGGTTTTCCACTGGTGCCCTTCAGGAGGATTGACCACATGAGACGCACTGCGGATGTCATCATCTGTCTGATCGTAACTGTACTGCCGATGGGCTGTCGGACCCCTTCCGCGCGGCCTCCGGACGGCCAAAGCGTCGTGGTGGAAGGCGGAGGCAGATTCCCGGCGGCACTGGCGGGCACGTGGAAAGCGGACCGCGACGGATGGGAGTTCGTCATCGAGCGGGATGGGCGCATCTCCTCGGCGGTCATCAGTCTCGGCCGGGTCCGCGTCACGCCGGGCAAGAGCGAGACGCTCCCCACCCAGGGAGGCGGCGAGGGGCTCTTCGAACCCGGACCGTGGGCCGTCTACTGCAATCCGAAGACGAACGAGGTGATCGTCAAGATTGTCATGCGTCACGTGCGCGTCGGGATGGCCGAGGCGATTCTCGAAGGCACCAGCACAGACACGTTCTCCGGCCCCATGTCGCCTGCCGACAATGTCTGGCAAGTGCAGTGGACGAACTTCAGCACCTATCAGCTCCAGATGCCTGATGGCTCTGCATCGGAATTGTCGACCGACGAAACCTATGGCGAGACGAATTCACTGACATTCGAAAGGCTGTCGCGACCGTAGGTGTCACGGATGCCGCTGCTTGACCTTCTGGTACTCGAGAAAATCGACGTACTGCCCCATCTGGAGTGCGACGTCGCGCCGGCCGAGTTCCTTCAGAAGCGCAATGTGTCTGCGAACCACAGAAATCGCCTCCTCATAGCGATGCTGGTTCTCCAGCAACCTGGCCAGCCTCTCGTAATGGGCAAGGTTCTTCGGCTCCAGGACCATTGCCCGGTCGAAGGCCTCGCAAGCCGCTTTGAGGTCGCCGGCCCGCGCCAGCACGTCGCCGAGCCGATCCCACGAAACAACAGAGTTCGGGTTTCGCTCCAGATCGATGCGAAACCACTTCGCCGCCTCGGCCAGGTGCGTCCGGGCCTCTGCCTTTTCGCCCGTCTTCTGCAGTGCGATGGCCAGATTCCGGTGGGCGCAAGCAAGCGCCATTTTCTGCGGCCCGGCATTCTCCCCGCCGGCGACCGCGTTTTGGAGAGCCTCGATGGCCCCCGCCCAGTCGTCCTGAGCCAGTCTGACGGCACCGACCCGGCTCCAGGCCTCGATCGCCACGGACGCATCGAGTTGGGCGGCTCGTTGATATCGCTGTGCGCTCTCGCCATAGTGCCGCTGCGCCCAAAGCTGTTCGGCCTCTCGAAGACATCGACGGGCCAGTCGCCACCGGGCGCCCTGCCGGACGACAGGGGCCACGAGATCCTCCACCGGCGCGTAGTCATCGGTCAGCACCAGGCGGGAACTTCCCGCGTGAATGCGTGTGACATCCGACTCGTCGAGCAGCCGGAATGCCATGTGTCGGTCGAAGCCCTCCAGCAACCGTCTTGCATCACATGCATGCTGCGCGGCGAAAACCACAAAGGAACTCAAAGCCGACTGCCGGCTCAGCGGTTCTCCAATGACCTCGACATGCGAGAATGTCTGCCGCAGCGTCCCGACCAGGGCGCCAAGAAGGCGGCCGCCTTCGCACGTATCGACCAGGGCCAGCATGTATGCACCGTCCTCGGCCAGAAGGCCGGCGACCTTCTCGTGGAACTCCTGCGTCACCAACTGGAACGGGACAGACTCGCTGCCGACCGCATCGGCGAAAATGAAATCATACGGCCTCGGCGACTGGCCTGCTTCCCGTTCGCGCGCCAACTGCTCCACGCCGTAACGCACGTCCATGTGGACGGTCTCGATCCCCATCCCCTCTTTGAGGTCGAGGGCCTGTCGCGCTGCGCCCGTAACACCCGCGTCAATCTCGACGACGTTCACCCGAGCCTCGGGCCAGACCGTCGCGAGATATTGCGGGAAGGCATAACCTCCGCTGCCCAGGACCAGCATCGACGGCGCGCTCTTGCCCTCTGCCACACCGTGTGTCAGGGCCGCGAAGACGTTCGTGTGGAAATCGTGCAGTCGCGTGACCTCGCCGATTACGAACTCGGTGCGGCCGATCCTGTCGCGCAGAAGCGACCGTCGGTTGGGCCGATCGGACATCCGCCGGACAGCGATATGACCGTATGGCGTCTCGTCCTCGTAGATCACGTTCGGATCGCGCGCCTCGCGAAGACAAACGCCCACGCCGACTTCGCGCGCCCACTCCGCGGGTCCCATACCCATCACCCCCAGCGTTGCGAACACCATTGCCCACAGGCACAGCGCCCAGCAACTGGTCCAGTAGAGCAGCGCCATGCCCAGCAGGGCGGCGCCGATGAGCCAAACGATCGCGGTGCAGCCATAGCTGGGAACCAGGTAGAATGCCGTCAGAGACATTCCGACGATGCTGCCGGCGGCACCCCACGCACAGAGGACCCCTGCCGCACGACCGAGGGTCGGCCCGGCGTTCAGCGCCATCTTCGCGAGGACCGGGATAACAGCGCCCAGAAGCAGCGACGGAATGAGGAACACCGCGGAAACGTGCAGGAGAACGTGACAGGGCCAACTCAGTTGCCACGGCCACAACCAGTGGTTTGCCAGGTTGTTGAGCACGATGGCGGCGACGCACGCCGCAGAAGACAAACCGAACAGAACCGCCAGAGTCCGCCGGACGTGGAAGCGGTCGGCGAAGCGACCGCCGAGATAGCCGCCCAAGACCAGTCCCGCCAGAAGGACGCCGAAGACCGAGGTCCACGTATACAGCGATGTCCCCAGGCTGCTGCTTGCCAGCCGCGTCGCGACCAATCCGAAGGCCGTGACGCAGCCGCCCACGAGAAAAGCGGTTGCGCCCGGAACGAAGAGCCGCAGTACATCCCTGAGTCTGCCCATGCCTCTGTTTCTCATCCTTCGGAGCAAAACCGGAGTATAGCAGAGACCGCAGACGCTGACAAGGCGAGCGTGCAGACGCATCAACCTATGGCTGGACTTGTACGATCATCCGGCGGTAACTGTATAGACTCGGCTGCCCGTCGTCCACCACCTCCAGGATGACGTGAATCGTCCGGGGCGAGCTTGCGTTTGGAACGACCAGGCGAGCCTGAGGCGTTGCGTGCTTTTCGATCTCCACAGGCCCCCGGTGAGTGCCGGCCTCTTCGTATACGAACCAGCGATACGCCAGGGCATCTCCGTCGGGATCGTGCGTTCCCGCCGCATCGAGCAACACGCTCTGCCCCGGACGGACGACCATGTGCACGACTGCCTGGCTCTCGTCGTCGGCAACCACGACCACCGGGTTGTGGTTGGCCCTCTCGAAGCGATCCGCCACACACCAGTCCATCCGGGCCGCGAAGTCGTGCTGATACGCCCGGCGCCACCGCCAGATCGTGGCCTGAGCCGTCGTATAGGAAACCCCGTTGTCCGCGACAACCGTATCCTGACAACCTTCGGCGTTGGTCCAGATGGGGCGCGTCTCGCCGTAGCAGGCGTACAGCACGTAGCGCCCACCCCATCCCCCGTACGCGGGACTGACGTCGCCGCCCAATCCGTTGCCGATCAGGTTGAAGAAGGACGGCGTATCCCCTTCCATGATGTACTCCAGACGTGGATAGAGGGCGCCGAGAGGACCGTGGCCCCGAATGATGTTCTCTTCCAGCCAGGGGTTGTCCACCAGATCGAACGCGTGCATCGGCCCGTTCCGGTACCGGCGGTCGCCCGATATGCCGGTCCACGTCGCCTTGTAGTACTCGCGATAGTCGACCGTGCTCGGCGTGACGATGTAGAACAGCGCCGGAAACGTCGCGCGCAGCCAGCGGCCGGAGTCGTCCTGATCGGAGATCGTGTATACGCGAAGCTTCGACACAAAGGCATTCAGGTCTGCCTCGGAGCGCTCGCTTTTCACGTCCCACAGGGCCTGCGCCAGGCAGTTGGCCCCTCCCCAGACGCTGATCCAGACCGGCCGCGGGTCGGGCCGATCCACCACCTCGATGATGTGGCGCGAGCCTTCGGAACTGCGACCCGGCCCTACGCCTTCCATGCCGAAAACGGGCCGGCCCGACTTGGTGACACTGCGGAGATGCTCGGCGGCGGGATACCCCGACGCGTGGCGAAGAAGGTTCTCTCGCACCCGGCCGAAAGCCTCGACGCGCTCGCGAATCTTGTCGGGCCGCACTTTGTCGCGTAACCAGACCGATGTCGTCGCAATCACGCCCTCCACGTCGAACTCGTTCGAGTACACCAGGAAGCGAACCATCGACTGTTCATCGTCCGGCTCGTTGGTGATGTCCGTCAGCACGATGACTCGCGGCTTCTCGCGTGGCTCGAAACGCACTTCGGCCTCCGTCGCGCGGCCCGGAGCGATCAAGCCCAGCACCGGCAGGACAAAACCCACAAATCCCACGGCAGTTCGATCTATCGATATCCGAGTTTCCATTTGTCTGCTCCCGTATCCCATACCGGGTGGTTCGGACCCGCGGCGGCACGAGCCGTCGTGAGATGCTGCGTCCATGCCGCGTGTAGCCGCCGTCTGTGTTTGCGGCGAAGGCCCCGGCGCCTTCTTTCTACCCACGCAGGCACTTCCGTGCAACCGGCAGCCACAGAATCCCAGGTTGCCCATCCACACATCGCGCTCCGCGTGCCGTCGGTTCGTACGCGGAGATCGCACGCCAGGGTGACATCGGCGTCCACTCGCGACGGAAAGGTTGCATTCGCCCGGACCTTCTCCTATACTGAGCATGGCCCATAACAACGAATCAGGAATCTCCAGCGTGAACCGACATCGACCGAACCCAAACACCTCTTCGTGCGTGACGATAATCGTGGACCGTGACGGCAGAAGACGCGTGGTGATCGACACCGTGCGTCCGCAGGTCGATGAAGGACGCTTCGCGATCAAGCGGTCGCTTGGTGAGACCGTGGCGGTGCGGGCGGACGTCTTCGCCGATGGGCACGACCGCATCCGCGTCGAGTTGTTGTACCGGGGTCCTGGCCAGGAATCCTGGACCGTCCAACCGATGACTCATCGCGTCAACGACGAGTGGGTGGCAGGTTTCGCGGTCACCCAACTGGGCGATTATCTCTACACGGTTCGCGGCTGGGTGGACCCCTTCGCAACGTGGCAGGCAAGTCTGGCCAGACGAGCGGAAACGAATCAGGACGTCGGGGTCGAATTGCGGATCGGTATCGAGATGCTCGGGGCCATGGCGAAACGAGCCGGCCGATCCGATGCCGAAGCGATCAGGAACCAGGTCCGGCGTCTGCGTTCGGCCAGACAAGTCTGCACGGCGGTCCGGATTGCGCTGAGCGACGAACTGACGGCGCTGGTGGCCAGGTACCCTGACCGATCGCTCGCCAGCGTGTACGACAAGGAATTGGCGGTCATCGTGGACCGGCCGAAAGCGGTGTTCAGCGCATGGTACGAACTGTTTCCCCGTTCGTTCGGTCGAGCCGGCCGGCACGGGACCTTCCGCGACTGCGAGCGGCTCGTGCCGGAGATCGCGCGGATGGGGTTCGACGTGCTGTACCTGCCTCCGATCCATCCGATCGGGCAAACGCATCGCAAGGGCCGCAACAACGCCACCGCCTGCACGTCAGCGGACCCCGGCTGCCCGTGGGCCATCGGCAGCGCCGAAGGAGGCCACACCGCCGTCGCCGGCGAATTGGGAACGCTGAGCAGCTTTCGCCGCCTGGTCGAGAAGGCCGGCGAGCACGGACTGGAAATCGCCATGGACCTGGCCTTTCAATGCTCGCCCGACCATCCCTATGTGCAATCCCATCCGGAGTGGTTTCGCCGGCGGCCGGATGGAACCGTGCAGTTCGCCGAGAACCCGCCGAAGAGATATGAGGACATCATTCCGCTGGACTTCGAGACGCCGCACTGGAGAACGCTCTGGGAGGAGCTGCGCGATGTCGTGCTCTTCTGGATCGACCAGGGTGTGCGCATCTTCCGCGCGGACAACCCGCACACCAAGCCGTTCGGCTTCTGGGAGTGGCTGATCGACGAGGTCCGCCGGCGTCACCCCGACGTCCTGTTCCTGGCGGAGGCGTTCACGCGGCCCAAGGTCATGCAGCGTCTGGCGAAGGTCGGCTTCAATCAGTCGTATACCTACTTCGCGTGGCGCAATACGAAATGGGAGCTGGAGCACTATATCCGGGAGCTGACGCAGACCGAGGTCGCCGAGTACATGCGTCCGAACTTCTGGCCCAACACCCCCGACATCCTGCCGCAGTACCTCCAATACGGCGGCCGAGCGGCGTTTATCATTCGCCTGGTTCTGGCCGCGACGCTGTCGTCCAGCTACGGCATCTACGGCCCGGCCTTCGAACTGTGCGTCACCGAAGCCATCGAGGGAGCAGAGGAGTATCTCGATTCGGAGAAGTACGAGATCAGGAGGTGGGACTGGAATCGCGAAGGCAACATCCGCGAGGTCGTCGCGCGTCTCAACCGCATTCGCCGGGCCAATCCCAGCCTCCAGCGATTTCGCAACATCCGTTTGTACGAGGTCCGGAACGAGAACCTGCTGTGTTACGGCAAGACCGGCGATGAGGCGGGCGATGTCACGGTGGTCATCGTGAACCTCGATCCGCACCACACGCAGTCGGGCCGGGTGCAACTGCCGCTGGATACCCTGGGCCTCGACCCACACCAGTCGTACCTGATGGACGATGCCCTGACAGGCAATACGTATGTCTGGCAAGGAGCAAGCAACTACATCGAGCTTGACCCTGACGTGATGCCCGCCTGCATCCTGCGTCTGCGACGCGCGTTGCGGCGGGAGATCGACGTCGAGTCCTCCGTCTGACAGGAGCCACCGCCCGTGCGCGAGGCAAGAGAAAAGACATCCGATTCGCTCTGGTACAAGGACGCCGTCGTCTACGAACTGCACATCAAGTCGTTCCACGACAACAACGACGACGGCATCGGAGACATCCAGGGCGTGATCGAGAAGCTCGATTACCTTCAGGACCTGGGCGTCACCGCCCTGTGGCTGCTGCCGTTCTACCCATCCCCGCTGCTCGACGACGGCTATGACATCGCCGATTACCTCGACATCCATCCGGACTACGGCACGTTGAGCGACTTCAAGCGGCTCCTGCGCGAGGCCCACCGGCGAGACCTTCGCATCATCACAGAACTGGTGATCAACCACACCTCCGACCAGCACAAGTGGTTCCAGCGGTCCCGGCGGGCCAAACCGGACTCGCCCTGGCGCGACTTCTACGTCTGGAGCGACACGACGGAACGGTACAAGGACGCCCGGATCATCTTCACCGACTTCGAGAGCTCCAACTGGACATGGGACCCGGTCGCGCAGGCATACTACTGGCATCGGTTCTACAAACACCAGCCGGACCTGAACTACGACAATCCCCGCGTCCGCCGGGAGATTCTCCGCGTGCTGGATTTCTGGTTCCAGATGGGCGTCGATGGGATGCGCCTGGACGCGGTGCCCTACCTGGTCGAACGCGAAGACACCAACTGCGAGAACCTGCCCGAGACCCATGCGGTGCTCAAGGAGCTGCGCGCCCATCTCGACCGCAGGTTCAGCGACCGCCTGCTGCTGGCCGAAGCAAACCAGTGGCCCGAAGACGCCGCCGCCTACTTCGGCAACGGCGACGAATGCCATATGGCCTTCCACTTCCCCATCATGCCCCGCCTCTTCATGGCCCTGCGCATGGAAGACCGGTTCCCGGTCATCGACATGCTCGAACAGAGCCTCGACATCCCCGCCAACTGCCAGTGGGGGATGTTCCTGCGCAATCACGACGAACTGACGCTCGAAATGGTCACGGACGAAGAGCGAGACTACATGTACAAGGCGTACGCGCAGGACCCGCGAGCCCGAATCAACGTGGGGATTCGACGGCGGCTGGCCCCGTTGCTCGAAAACAGCCGCCGCCGGATCGAGCTGATGAACAGCCTGCTCTTCTCTCTGCCCGGCACGCCGATCGTCTACTACGGCGACGAGATCGGCATGGGCGATAACTACTACCTCGGCGACCGCGACGGCGTGCGGACCCCCATGCAGTGGAGCCCCGATCGCAACGCGGGCTTCAGCCGGGCCAATCCGCAGAGGTTGTATCTGCCGGTCATCATCGATTCGGAGTATCATTTTGAGACGGTGAACGTGGAGAACCAGAGCCGCAACTTCTCCTCGTTGCTGTGGTTCATGCGCCGCACGCTGGCGGTGCGCAAGCAGTTCAAGGCGTTCGGCCGAGGCCGCATCGAGTTCCTGCCCTCCGACAACACCAAGGTCCTGACGTTTCTGCGGTCGTTCGAGGATGAGAACATCCTGGTCGTGGCCAATCTGTCGCGCTACTGTCAGGCCGTGCAGATCCAGATGCCCGACTACGCGGGCTTCTCCGTTCGCGAGGTCTTCAGCGACAACCGCTTCCCGGACATCACCGAGGCGCCTTACACCATCACGCTGGCCCCGCACAGCTTCTACTGGTTCACGCTGAGACACGCCGCGATTCCTGCCCGCCAGGAGCCGGACCAGATTCCCCACTTGCAGTGCCAGACGACCTGGAGCCGGATCCTGGGCAGCAAGGCCGAAGCACAGCTCCTGCCGGCCCTGATGGGCCACATCCAGCGTGCCCGATGGTTCCGAGGCAAGGACTGGAGCATCCGTCGCCTGCGAATCGCCGACAGCATCACGGTGCTCGTACAGGGTCAGCCGGCCTACATGCTCCTGCTGGAGGTGACGTACGCCGGCGCACCAAGGGAGCATTACCTCCTGCCGATCGCCTTCGCCAGCCATGAATCGCAGATGAAGATCATGAGGGAATCGCCGGAAGGAATCATCGCACATTTTACGGGCAGGAACGAAGAAGGCATCGTCTATGAAGCGATCCACGACGAGGCCTTTCGCCAGGCGTTGCTGGACCTGGTCGTGCGACGACGCAGCCTGCGGACGAGGTCCGGCCGGCTCGTCGGGCGGCGCGGAGTCAGGTTCTCGACAATGCTGACGGATGGTCTCCTTCCCCCGACCTCCGGCGTCCTGAAGACCGAACAGAGCAATACCTCGATCGTCTACGACCGGAC
This sequence comes from Sedimentisphaerales bacterium, assembly GCA_040772485.1. Classification (GTDB taxonomy): domain Bacteria; phylum Planctomycetota; class Phycisphaerae; order Sedimentisphaerales; family Anaerobacaceae; genus Anaerobaca. Next base: position 1,072,197 of record JAXGYC010000007.1, read on the forward strand.
GTTCTTTCTCAAGCTGTACCGCCGGCTGGAAGAGGGCGTCAATCCGGAGGCGGAGCTGTTGAGGAACCTGACGGAGCACACAGACTTCACGAACCTCCCGGCGTACGCCGGCGCTGTCGAATGGCAAACCGGCCAAGGGACTCCTATGACGGTCGTGTCGCTGCTCGATTTCGTCCCCACCGAAACGGACGCCTGGTCTTATACCCTCGACAATGTGGAACGTTCGTTCGGATACGCCCAGGCGCTCAAAGACAAGCTTGACCATCTTCCATCACTGCCGCGATGCATTTCCGACGTCGACCCCGATGCGATGCCGACGCTTGCCCGGGACTTCATCGGCTCGGTGTACGTCGAGATGGCGGTGCTGCTGGGCCGGCGGACCGCGCAGTTGCACCGCGCTCTGGCGTCTCTGACGCAAAACCGCGAGGTCACCGCCGAACCGTTTTCGCTGCTCTACCAGAAGTCCCTCCACCAATCGATCCGCGGCATGACGTTGAAAGTCCTCGCGGAACTGGACCGCCGTCTGCCGGGTCTGGACGACCGAACCGCGACCGCCCTTCGAGCCATCCTGGCGGAGAAGAAGGCCATCCTGGGCCGACTGCGCCGCATCGGCGAGAGGAAGATCCGCGCCCGGAAGATCCGCACCCACGGCGACTACCACCTCGGCCAGGTCCTGTACACCGGCAAGGACTTCACCATCATTGACTTCGAGGGCGAGCCGGCCCGATCGATGACGGAACGCCGGCTCAAGCAGTCGGCCCTGCGGGACGTAGCCGGGATGATCCGGTCGTTTCACTACGCCGCACACGGCGCCATCCTGCTGCGGGCCGCCCGACAAGGCGCCGACATCGAGTACCTCGAACCCTGGGCCAACCTGTGGTACACGTACACCGCCGGGGCCTTCCTCCATGCCTATCGGCAGGAGGTGGCCGACGCCGACTTCGTGCCGTCCGATAAGGATGACTTCGCCCTACTGCTCGACACGTTCCTGCTCGAAAAAGCGGTCTACGAACTGGGTTACGAGTTGAATAATCGCCCGGAATGGCTGATGATACCGGCACGTGGCATCGTACAGATACTCAAGGGATGTACTGCTTCTGATTCGTGATCCGCTGTTCGGGACGCCCGGTGGGATGACGTCCGCCGGACAGCGAATCCAGAGAGGTCTTATGGACGAGAAGAGCCAGGTCGTGACGGGCTTTACCCTGTTGACGGACCACGACATCTATCTGTTCAAAGAGGGAAACCACTTTCGGCTCTATGACAAGCTGGGCGCCCACCTCGTCGAACACGACGGCGTCAAAGGCGTCTTCTTTGCGGTGTGGGCGCCGAACGCTGCGAGCGTTTCGGTGATCGGCGACTTCAACGGCTGGGATTGGGCATCGCACCGACTGACCGCCCGGTGGGACGATTCGGGCATCTGGGAGGGTTTCATTCCGGGAATCGGAAAAGGAACCATCTACAAGTACCACATCGTATCGCGGCACAATCACTACTGGGTGGACAAAGGCGATCCCTACGCCTTCTTCTGGGAACTGCCCCCCAACACGGCCTCGGTGGTCTGGGACCTTCAATACGACTGGGGCGACAGCGACTGGATGGCGAAACGGCAGGAGCGAAACGCGCTCGACGCGCCCTACAGCATCTATGAGGTCCACCTGGGCTCGTGGCGCCGCGACCCGAGCGAACCCGATCGCCTGCTGAGCTATCGCGAGATCGCCCCGATGCTGGCGCAATACGTCAAGCAGATGGGATTCACCCACGTTGAGTTCCTTCCGGTGATGGAGCATCCGTTCTACCCCTCGTGGGGATACCAGACGGGCGGTTACTTTGCACCGAGCCGGCGTTACGGCTGCTGTCAGGACCTGATGTACCTGATCGACCACCTCCACCAGCACGACATCGGGGTGATCCTCGACTGGGTCCCGTCGCACTTTCCGACCGACGAGTACGGCCTGTCGTACTTCGACGGAACGCACCTCTACGAACACGCCGACCCGAGGCTCGGTTTTCACCCGGACTGGACGAGCGGGATCTTCAACTACGGACGCCACGAGGTCCGTGCATACCTGATCAGCAGCGCCATGTTCTGGCTCGATCGGTACCATGCCGATGCGCTGCGCGTCGACGCGGTCGCTTCGATGCTCTACCTCGATTACTCCCGCAAGGAAGGCGAATGGATCCCCAACGAGCAAGGCGGGCGTGAAAACCTCGAGGCCATCGCCTTTCTGCGCCGGTTCAACGAGATGGTCTACCGGGACTTCCCCCACGTTCAGACGATCGCGGAAGAGTCCACGGCCTGGCCGATGGTGACGCGCCCCACCGTCACCGGCGGGCTCGGCTTCGGCATGAAATGGAACATGGGCTGGATGCACGACACGCTCGAGTACTTCAGCCAGGACGCCATCTACCGCAAGTACCACCAGGACAAGCTGACTTTCTCGATCTGGTACGCCTTCTCGGAGAACTTCGCGCTGCCGATGTCGCACGACGAGGTCGTGCACGGCAAAGGCTCGCTCTACGGCAAGATGCCCGGCGATCCCTGGCAGAAGCGTGCCAATCTCCGCCTGCTGTTCGGGTACATGTACACCCATCCCGGCAAGAAGCTGCTGTTCATGGGAGACGAGTTCGGCCAGCATCGGGAATGGAGTCACCTGCACAGTCTCGATTGGCACCTGACCGAGGAGGAGTCCCATCAGGGCCTTCAGAAATGGGTGCGCGATCTGAACCATCTCTACCGCAGCGAGCCGGCGCTGTTCGAGACCGATTTCCACCGGGACGGCTTCGCCTGGATCGATTTCCACGACGCGGACAACAGCGTCATCAGCTACCTGCGCAAGGACAAGGCGGGCCGCTCCATCCTGGCGGTGATCTGCAACTACACGCCCGTTCCGCGCTACAACTACCGGGTCGGCGTGGCCGACGGCGGCTTCTGGGAAGAGATCCTCAACAGCGATGCGGCGGAGTACGGCGGCAGCGGTCTGGGCAACATGGGCGGCGTCGAGGCCTCGGCGGCGTCCTTCTACGGGAACTTCGACCACACGCTGTCCGTCACCCTGCCGCCTCTGGGGGTCGTGGTCTTCCGGAAGGCGCGGGACGCAGAGCCCCCAACCGACAGCCCGTCGGCTCCGTAACGGGACCATGTGCCTGCCGCGGCCCTATCGGGCCTACAGGCGACCGTAGGTTTCCGTCAGGTCTTTCAGTCTCGCCGCCAGGCGCGCGGTAAGCCGGCCGTCGCGCATCCGCCAGAACCAGTTGCCCGTCGATTTGGCAGGATAGTTCATTCGAGCCGAGGCGCCCAACGACAGGACATCCTGCATCGGGACGATCGCCAGCTTGGCAATGGAGGCCATCGCCAGCCGCATCAGTTCCCAGGAGATCTCCTTGGCCGCGGACTTGTGGCCAAGATACTCGGAGAGACGTTTGCGCCGAGCCCCGTCCATTTCGTGGTCGAACCAGCCGCGCGTCGTGTTGTTGTCGTGCGTACCCGTATAGACGATCGCGTTGGGAATGTGGTTGTGCGGCATGTGAATGTTGCGCTTCGGATCGCCGCTGAAGGCAAATTGCAGCACCCGCATGCACGGGAACTCATACCGGGCGACCGTCTCCCGCACGTCGGGCGTGATGTGGCCAAGGTCCTCTGCGAAAATCGCTGCGAACGGAATCTGCCGGAACAGCGTGCCGAAGAAACTCTCGCTCGGCGCCTTGACCCACTTGCCGCGCGCGGCCGTCTTGTGGCCGGCAGGTACCTCCCAGTACGCCACCAGTCCACGGAAATGGTCGATCCGCACCAGGTCGAACAGCAGGAGATTGTGCCGGATCCGCTGCATCCACCACGCGAACCCGGTACGCTCGGAATAGTCCCAGTCGTACACCGGGTTGCCCCACAACTGACCGGTCTTGCTGAAATAATCCGGGGGCACCCCGCCGATGAACTTCGGCTTCTTGTCGGCTCTGAGCTTAAACACCTCGGGGTTCGACCAGACGTCGGCGCTGTCGTAGGCGACATAGATGGGCAGGTCCCCGATCACCTGCACGCCCTGCTCGTGCGCGTAGCGCTGCAGATCGAGGTATTGCCGATAAAACACATACTGGAGAAATCGCTCTCGTTCGATCGCTTCGGCGAGATCGGCCTTCATCGCATTGAGCGCCTTGGCCTTTCTGTCCCTCAAGGCCGCCGGCCAGTCGCACCAGGGGCGCCCCTTGAAATGCCTCTTGATCGCGACAAACGAGGCGAAGGGCTCCAGCCACACTTGATGCTCCGCACAGAACGGCTCATAATCGGCCGGCTGCGGCCGTTCCTGGAACCGTTGAAAGGCTCGCTCGAGCAGCTCGCGCTTGTACCGTTCGACCTTCGGGAAGTCAACCCTGTCGGCCGGAAACGATGGAGGGCCGGCGATCTCGCCACGCCGCAGCAAGCCGATCCGGTGCAACAGAACCGGACTGATTAACAGGGGGTTTCCCGCGAAGGCCGAGAAGCAGTTGTACGGCGAATGTCCCGTCCGGACGGTGGTGTGATTCAAAGGCAGAATCTGCCAGCAGTTCTGGCCGGCCTGCCTGAGGAAGTCGACGAAACGATACGTCGCCGGACCGAAATCGCCGATGCCGAATTCCGAAGGCACCGACGTGATGTGCATCAGGATACCGCTGGATCGCTGTTTGAGCATGTTATAAACCTCGTCTGTCGGTTAATCAGAAATCGTTGGAGAACTGGCCACGGCATCGCCCCATCCACCCGCCCCGGTTTGCGTCCGGCCTGTATCCACCCGTTCTAAGGAATCGCCAGGCCGAGATGGTGCGCCAGGTTCCCGAAATGCTCGACCCACTTGGCCGCTTCTTCGTCGTTGGCCGCAGCACGCCGCTTCATCGCCGGCCACTTACGCTTGGCGATGTTGAAGAACACGTTCTGCGCGTTTTGCAGATCCAGCGTGGAGGTCAGCGTGCGAAGAATCTCCAGACTCTCCTCGATCGAGCAGAGCAGGTCCACGTCTTCGCTGCGTTCGGCCAGTTGATCCATCAGGTCGTTGATCCGGTGGCTGCCTTCGAAACTCAGGCGTTCCTTGTCCAGGCTCAGCGACAGGCGTTCCGCCTCGTCGGCGAGGTTGCGCAGACGATTCACGTCGATCGTCGCGGCCTGGATTTCCGCGCAGAGATCCTCGTTCAGGATGAACTCCGCCGGCGCCGACAACGCCTTGGGCAGCGGCATGTTCATGTTGCGGATCATCTGCATGATCGCGTAATTGTGCTCGTAGATGTGCCGGAACGAACTCTCGATCTCCTCCCAGGTGCTTTCCAGAAGCTCGTGGAGGATCTGCCGCTGCGGGTCTTTGAACAGGTGTGTCAGCGAGTAGTTCTTTCCTCCGAAGACGACGTTCATCAGGCGCATCACCTCGTTGCTGTCGCTTCGACGAAACGCCTTGTTGAGATCCTGACGGACCGCATGGAACCCGTTGTCATCCATGCGCCCCCGCACGGTGGCGAACAGATTGTGATCGCCCAGATAGAAGACGACCAGATCGGCCGCATGCCGCTCGAAGGTGATGTTCGACCGAATCGTCACCCGGCCGGTGGTGAGAACCTGCATGCCGGCCTCTGCCCGGTCCAGGCCGTCCACGGTGGCCGTATAGCAGTAGATCTCCGTCGTCCGTTCGCGGGCCTCCTCGAACACCGAACTGAGCGCAAAGTGCGCCGCCACCCGGTTCAGGTCGATGCGCGCCGGTTCGACAAAGGCCTCATAGACCTCGCGCCCGTTGGTAAACGGCCGAACGTTGGCGGGAGCATGTTGCAGCATCTCCTTGAACTGCGGCACGAGGTCCCAGCCCTGCACCTCCTGGCACAACTGCATCGACCGGGCCGCGTACTGCATCACCTGCACCGTCTCGATCCCGGCGATGTTGTCGAAGAACCATCCGCAACTCGTGTACATCAGCAAAGCGTGCCGCTGCATCTCCAGGAGCTTGAGGAATATCACCTTTTCCTCCAGGGGCAGCGCCCGTCCGGTCGACTGGGTGATGAAGTCCTCGACGTTTTCCTGCGAGCGATCGTTGATCGCGGCGATGTACTCGTTACGCAGCTTCCATGGATCGGCGTGGTATCTCGACATGCGATCCTGATACACCTCCGCCTGCTTGTCGCGGACCCAATCCATGGCCTGTCGCAAGGGGGCGCGCCACTGCTGCTTTCCCGAATTGGCCTGGTCGGCGGCACAGCCGCAGTTGCTCTTCCACCGCTCGACCCCGTGCGCGCAGCTCCAGGAGCTGTTCTCCCAGATCTCCACCTCCTGGTCCGGCGGAAACTTCTCCAGGTACTCGCCATAGATCGTGATTTTCGCCAGGCTGTTGCTCTCGATATGGTGAATGCAGTAGGCCAGCGCCATGTCGCCGTGACGGTGGTGATGCCCGAACGATTCCCCGTCCGTCGCTACGTGCACCAGACGCGGGCCATCGCCGTCGGAGGGAAATGCGCCGATGAGCCGCGAGGCGAAGTTGGTGCCGCTGTGAAGAAGGCCGCCGTAGGCGATGTCATGCGAAGCCGGACCGCTGTAGAAGAACAGCACGATCTGTTTGCCGGAAGGAAGGACGCAGATGTAGGGAACGCTCGTGTCGAGATCGTTCTCGTTGACGTCTTTCCATCGGCGCGCGCCCACCTTGCGGACCCGCTTGGCCTGCCGCGGCGCCAGAATCGTGAACTTGATCCCGTGCTCGGCCAGCACCTCCAGCGACGGCAGGTCCGCCGCCGTCTCGGCCAGCCACATGCCCTCCGGCGCCCGCTGGAACCGCTGCTTGAAATCCTGGATGCCCCAGATGACCTGCGTGTGCTTGTCCCGGGTGTTCGACAGGGGCAGGATCATGTGGTTGTACGCCTGCGCCAGGGCGCTGCCGTGCCCGGAGAAGCGTTCCCGGCTGTTCCGATCGGCCTGGAGGATGCTCTCGTAGACGTCCGGGGCATGGGTTTCGAGCCAGGACAGCAGCGTCGGCCCGAAATTGAAGCTCATACGCTCGTAGTTGCTGACGATGTCGACGATTTTGCGATCGGGACCCAGGATCCGCGAGGCGGCGTTCTGTCGATAGCACTCCTCGGTGATCCGCGCATTCCAGTCATGGTAGGGATAGGCCGAATCCTGTAACTCCACGTCCTCCAGCCATGCGTTCTCACGCGGCGGCTGGTAGAAATGGCCGTGTATGCAGACATATTTATCCATCTACGACCTCACACTGCACACTGCATCAGGCAGTGAATCAGTTCCAATCAGGGTCAGGCAGGCACCGTTCCTCACCTTGTCGCGAGGGGATGCACAGCCCGCCTGAACCGTTCGACTCGCGGCCGGTGCCGCACGAAACACGTGATAATAAGGCAACTTCCCCTGACAGGCAACCGCTCTGCCCAGATTGCCACCTGTCCGAAGTTGTCGCCATCCAGGCTCTTCGGTATTATCGTCATCTGGTGCTCTCGTGCTACAGCGCTTAAGACGCTCCCGGCAAAGATAATCTGGAGGTGACCGCCATGACCGAGTCAAACCGGCCGCACACTTGGATACAATGCCCAAAGACGCTACTGTCGGCACTTCTTGCCCTTATTGCCTATGCACCCCAGAGCCTCACGGCGGCCTCGCCAGTGCCTTCGGGGCTCCTGTGCGAGTTGATGAGTGAACCGACGAAGACAGCGATTGCCGATCCCCGGCCGGAGTTTGCGTGGATCGTGCCTGGGCTGAACCAGAACGACGTCCAGACGGCATACCAGGTTCTCGTCGCCTCCTCCATGAACCAGATCGAACAGAACTTGGGCGACCTGTGGGACAGCGGCAAGGTCCTGTCCTCCCGGTCGGTCGGCGTCGAGTATGCCGGCCGGCCCCTCTCGCCGGACACAACGTACTGCTGGAGAGTACGAACGTGGAACCAGCAGGATCGCGTCAGCCCCTGGTCAGAGGTCCAGACGTTCCGCACAGGGCCTCTGGATGGCCCGTACACGACCATCCGCTACCCGCTGGCGACCACCAGAGTCAAACCGATTCGTGTTGTCGTCAAGGCGGACGGGCACTACTTCTTCGACTTCGGCAAGGCCGCCTTCGGCACCGTCGAACTGACTTCGACGAGCCCCGAAGCAGGGCGCCGGATCGAGGTCCACCTAGGCGAGGTCTACGCCAAGCCCGACAGCATCGACCCCAATCCGGGCGGGTCCAGACGATATCGGCAACTCGAGCTGACGCTCGAAGAAGGCACGCACACGTACAGGCTGCCCATCCCGCCCGACGAGCGAAACACCGGTCCGCAGGCGATCAGGATGCCGGAATCCATCGGGGAGGTCATGCCGTTTCGGTATTGCGAGGTGGTCAACAGCCCTTCGGCGCTCGACGCCTCGACGATCTGCCAGATGGCCGTGCACTATCCATTCGACGAGGGAGCCTGCCGCTTCCATTCGTCCGATCCGGCCCTCAACGACGTGTGGGAGCTGTGCAAGTACAGCATCAAGGCGACGAGCTTCTGCGGCGTCTATGTCGACGGCGACCGCGAGCGGATTCCCTACGAGGCCGACGCCTACATCAATCAGCTCTGCCACTACTGCGTGGACCGGGAATACACGATGGCCCGCTACACGCATGAGTACCTGATGACTCACCCGACCTGGCCGACCGAGTGGATACTGCACTCGGTGCTGATGGCATGGGCCGACTACCTGTACACCGGCGACACCGACTCGATCGAGCACTTTTACAACGATCTGAAGGCCAAGACGCTGTGGGCGCTGGCCCGCGAGGACGGGCTGATCAGCACGCAGGCCGGCCTGGTGACCGACGAGGTGCTCGCGTCGATCCACTTCCGGGGCACGCTGCAGGATATCGTGGACTGGCCGCACGGGAACATCCTCGGGCTCCAGGGCGGATACGGCGAGACCGACGACTTCGAATTCAAACCCATCAATACCGTCGTCAACGCGTTCCACTATCGGGCGCTCGTGCTGATGAGCCGGATCGCTCAGGCCGTCGGCGAAGAGCGGGACGCTGCGCAATTCGCCTCGGCCGCAGCGAAGGTCAGGCAATCCTTCAACGACAAGCTGCTCGACAAGGACAAAGGCATCTACGTCGATGGGGAAGGCAGCACGCACAGCGCGCTGCACGCGAACATGTTTCCGCTGACGTTTGGTCTGGTGCCGCCGGAGCATATCGAATCGGTCGCCGCGTTCGTCAAGAGTCGCGGCATGGTGTGCAGCGTCTACGGTTCGCAGTATCTGCTCGAAGCGCTCTACGAAGCGGGCCTCGACGACTTCGCGCTGCACCTGATGACCGACCGCCAAACGGATCGAAGCTGGGCCCACATGGTCTACAACGTGGGAACGACGATCACGCTCGAAGCGTGGGACAACAAGTACAAGCCCAACCAGGACTGGAACCACGCCTGGGGCGCAGCGCCCGCCAATATCATCCCCCGCTGTCTGATGGGTGTCGAGCCGGTCGAGCCGGGCTTCGCCAAGGTGCGAATCAAACCACAGGTCGGCCCGCTGACACGCGGCAGCCTCGATCTGCCCACGGTCCGGGGCACGATCCACGTGGATTTCGACGCGGTCAAAGGCCAGTCGTTCATCCTGAGCGTGACCACGCCGGCCAACATGCCCGCCATCGTATACCTCCCACAACTGGGCAGCGATGATGCGAGTGTTGTCGTGGACGGCCGCACCGTCCGGGGCCGGATCGACGGCAAGTTCATCGTCCTCGACAACGTCGCCCCAGGCCCCCACCGCTTCGAGCGGCGCCCGTAGCCTGCGATGCTATTTGGCCAGCTCGCCGAAGCGGTTGGCGATGGCTAAGGCCGGGTCGAGCGGCACGTCCACGGCGACGGTCCCTTTGGCGATCTCGATCGCCGGGCGAGGCGTCAGCTTGCGGCCCTTGAATTCGGGCAGCCACTTGCGTTCGGCTTCGAGCATCTCGCCCGTCATGTCCCGGACTTCCTTCAGCGTGCAGACCGCCGAGGTCAGCGGGTCCATCGCCACCGCCTGCATCGCCCGCTCCGGGTCCCCCGTCAGCGCCGCCTCGACCGCCAGCTCCTGCACGGTGACGTTGCTCTGGTTCAGCGCTGCGCACTGCACTGGCAGCTCGCCGATCGTCACCGGGTGCAGGCCCTGCGAGTCTACGTAGACCGGGACCTCGACACAGCAGCCCTGCGGCAGATTGGTGATGTAGCCGTCGTTGCGGACGTTGCCGTTGAGACGGAACGGCCGGTCCGTCTCGGCCGCTTCGAGGATATACGAACAATATTCGACGCTGCGACGCGTGATCCTGGGCGATTCCGTCGCGAGGTAGTCTACCTTCTTGTACTTCTCCGCCAGCATGTTGCAGTAGTGATAGTAGGCGCCGGAGGCCCCGCCGAAATCAGGTTGATCGCAGTACAGATCCAGGGCCCTCTTGCTGCCGCGGAACCACGGTATGTACTCGGACAGGTGCCCCGTGCTCTCGGTCATGAAGTAGCCGAAGTGCCGCATCACCTCGCAGCGCACCTTTTCGTTGACGTAGTACTCGGGCTTCTCGATGTTGCGTTTGAGAATCGGGTACAGGTCGCGCCCGTCGCGCTTGTCCCGCAGCGAGAGAAACCACGCCATGTGGTTGATCCCCGCGCAGACGTAATCCACCTGCCCCTTCGGCACGTTGACGTAGCGGCTGATCAGGTCCAGCGTGGTCTGCACGCCGTGACAGAGCCCGATGAACTGCACGTCGGCCACGCACCCGAGAGCCGAGCAGTTGGCGCCCATCGGATTGGCGTAGTTCAGCAGGATCGCATCCGGACACAGCTCGTTCATGTCCGCCGCCACGTCCGCCAGGACGGGAATCGTCCGCAGCGCGCGGAAGATGCCACCCGGACCGATGGAATCGGCGATGCACTGATCGACGCCATACTTCAGCGGAATCTCGTAATCCATGCGGAACGCTTCGACGCCGCCGATCTGGATCATGTTGATCACGTAGTCGGCTCCGTCGAGGGCCTCGCGGCGATTCAGCGTCGCCGTGACTTTGGCAGGCAGACGGTTCTCCCGGATCACCTTCTTGACGAACGCCTCCATCTTGGCCAGCTTGGGCCGCGTCCGGTTCATCAGACAGATTTCGCTGCCCCCAAGGGCCTCGGTGGCCAGGATGTCCATGACCAAGGTCTTGCAGAAAATCAGGCTTCCGGCCCCGATCATCGCGATCTTCGGTTTCGACATGACAATCGTCCTTCGTCAACTACTTGAGGAGGTTCTCAAAGAGGTACAGGCCGCTCTTGCCGGGAGCGACAACATCGAGGTCGCCATCGCCATCGATGTCGGCGGCGGCGGTGTTGATCCCGAAACCCACGCGACCGCCCTCGTGCATGGTATGCCGCGTCCACTTGCCCGATGCGATGTCGAAGTCGTAGTAGTAGACGCAGACGGGATCGTTGCCGCCCGGGTCGTTTCCGTTGTGGGCGCGATGGCGTTTGCCGGTGACCAGCTCCAATCGACGGTCGTTGTCCAGATCCGCGAGCAGTTTGAAGTGCGGCTGAGACCACGAATCGTCGATCAGGTGCTTTTCCCACGTGCGATTGCCTTGTGCGTCCTTGTTCTGCTCCATCCAGAACAGGCCGTAATTGTGGCCCAGGCCCCAGATCAGGTCCGAGTCCCCATCCGCGTCCACGTCGTGCACGAGAATCGGAATGCCGGCGTAGCCCAGCTCGAACTCCGGACGCCACGTCCACGAGCCGTTGGGATTCTGTTGGAGCCAGCCCTTCGGCGTCACGATGTCGCACAGACCATCGACGTTGACATCTCCGGCGCCAATGCCGTGCCCCGCCGCTTCCTGAGGCAGCACGTGCTTGTCCCATCGCACACCCTGCGGGGCCGAGGCGTCGCGGCGGTACTCGTACCAGGCCGCAGCGCTCATGATGTTGGGCAGGATGTCGAGCTGGCCGTCGCCGTTGATATCATAGGCCAGCGCGGTTTCCATATTGCCCGGCGTGTCCACCTGGTGCAGCGTCCACGGCCCGCCCGCCTGGCCCGGATTGCGGACCCAGTAGACCATCTTGTCGTGCCAGGCGGCCCCGGCGGTGTCGGTCCAGCCGTCGCCGTCCACGTCCATCGGCAGGTTGGCAAAGTCGTAATGGTACTCCCCTTCCTCCTTGATCTCGCGAACGAAGTGCTTCGTCCAGGTCGGCGCCTCGTACCAGAACCCGCCGCAGACGACATCGAGCCTGCCGTCCCGGTTCACGTCGAGAATTCCCGCCGCCTCGAAACGAGATTCCGCGTTGAGCGTGTGCAACCTGAAACCGTCGCCCACCTTGGCCTCCGCCGCCGCAACGGCCGAGCCTGCCAACAGAGTGCCGATGGCCAGTCCCACCAAAACGTGGGGAATATGTCGAGTTCGCATGGGTGCTCCCTTTCCAAAACCGTGTTGCATTGTCGTTCTCAGATGGACCAGGGACTTCGCATCGCCCGCTGGAGCATGGAATCGGCCTGCCGGTCGTTGACGAACCGCTCGGCCGCCGGGTCCCAACGCAGGGGCCGTTCGAGCCAGTAGGCGATGTTGCCCAGGTGACAGACGCTGATCGAGCGATAGCCGACGTCGGCGTCGCAGGCCGGACGGTTCCGTGTCCGTACGCAGTCGAGGAAGTTGTCCGGATGGTTCTTGCTCTCATAGAGGTGCACGTCGTCGGCTTTCAGCGTCTGCCGGCGCAGCGAGTCGGGCTCGGTGATGAGCTGCTCGCGCGTGACCTCGATCATGCCCTCGGTCCCCTCGAACCGCACGCCCGGCGTGGACTGGCTGATGCCCTCCCGCGTCATCACCGTGCCGTTGGCGTAGCGATAGGTCAGGACCTTGAACTCGTTGCCGTCGGCCGGAATGATCTCGACCGGTCCCGACTCGTCCATTCCCATCGCCCACTGGGCAATGTCGAACATGTGCTGGCCCCAGTTGGTCATCTCGCCGCCGGCGAAGTCCTTCCATCGCATCCAGCCCAGGATGTCGGGATGGAACGGGTGCCAGGGCGCCTGGCCCAGCCACCGATCGTAGTCCAGCCAGTCCGGCGGCGAGCCCTGCGCGGGAAGGTGACACTCTTCGGGCGGGCCGCCCACGTTGACCTTGATGTGCTTGACGTGGCCGATGTATCGGCTGCGGACCAGTTCGCACGCGAAGCGGAACTCGTACCAGCTTCGCTGCTGCGTGCCGCTCTGGAAGATGCGTCCGTACCGCTTCATCGTGCGGGCCAGCTCGCGGGCCTCGTAGACGGTCAGCGAAATCGGCTTCTCGCAGTAGATGTCCTTGCCGGCCTTGGCGGCGGCGATGGAAATCGGCGTGTGCCAGCGGTCGCCGGCGGCGCAGAGGATGATGTCGATGTCGTCGCGGGCCAGCAGGTCCTCGAAGTTGTGGTATGCGACGCAGTCGTTGTTGCCGTAGTAGGTGTCGATGATGCTCTTGGCGTTGTGGAGATTGTTGCGATTGACGTCGCAGGCCGCGACGACCTGCACGCCGGGTTTGCTGAGGAATCCGCCGCCCTGGACCCAGATGCCGCCACCGATGTGGCGCGTGCCCTGCCCGCCGCAGCCGATGGCTCCCATCACCAGCCGCTCGCTGGCCGGCACCCGGCCGCCGGCCCCAAGAGCCGACGACGTGATGACATAGGGAACCGCAACAGCCGAGGCCGTAGCTCGTAGAAAGGTCCTGCGTGTGATGCCTTTTTGATATGCCATGCAACCTCCCATCCTTTTCATACGGTGCCGGACGGATATTCCCTGCCATCTTACTGGCAGCCGTCGCATGACGCAATAGCCTGATCGACCCCACTCCCCTGCCGAGGGGCAACCGAAAAGACGCGACTTGACAGCGATTCAGTGGTACAATGGTTGGTCAGTTGAGTTCCGACGATGGACCGCACGATTTGGGAGGTTGAGTCGATGGCATCGCATGCCCCACACCGCTGCCGCTTTGATAGTCGTGAAGACCGCAGATATTGTCCCAGGACGGGCAGGCCGATCGAGCCCCATGCCCCGCGTCCGTGGATGCTCTGGCTGCTACCGATCACCGGGTTGCTGGCGCTGGCCTGGTTCCTGGTCCGCGTGGTGCCCAAGCCCTCGCGAGCGATGTATCCCTGCCAGCGGGTGGCGATGCCACTGGCGTCCGGCTTCGTCGCCTGGCTGCTCGGCATTGCCGCCTCCGTGGCGGCCTTGCGCAGGGCCAGGTCGAGTCTGAACGGCAGGCGATACGCCTTGGCGCTGGCCGCCGTAGGCATCAGCGTCGCGGCGATCTGGGTGACGCTGAGCATCACCACCGAGACACCTGCGCTGGCGGATCCCCAGCCGGCCAATGAGCCCATCGGCGTCGCCCGAGGGATTCACCCCGGGCGGGTCGTCTGGGTGCACGATCCCGACGCCACCGACTGGAAAGGACCGGGCGACGGTCATCTCTGGCAACCCGAGCACACGAATCAGGCGGCCGTCGACGAGATGATGTCCCAAGCTCTTCGCAATCTGACGGGCGAGACCTCCGACAAGGCGGCGTGGGACGCCCTCTTCCGCTACCACAACAAGACCAGGGGCAAGGGCGACGTCGGCTACCAGCCGGGCCAGAGGATCACGGTCAAAGTCAACTTCGTCGGCTTCATCCGCACCACCGACGCCGTGAATCCCCAGACCTACGCGCTGCGAAGCTGGGTGGACTACATGAACACCTCGCCCCAGATGATTGCCTCGCTGCTGCGGCAACTGACGGAAACCGTCGGCGTCAAACAATCCGACATCGCGGTCGGTGACACCCTCGCCTACTTCGCCAAAGAGTACTACGATATGCTGCACAGGCAGTTCCCGCTTGTCACGTACCTTGACTGTCACGGCGGTCCCGGCCGGACGAAGACCGGGCCGTCCTCGGTCCCTCTGCATTGGAGCTGCGACCCCGAAGGCTGCGCACAGGACTATGTGCCGCAGGCATACGCCGAGGCCGACTACCTCATCAATCTGGCCAATCTCAAGGCCCACCCGAGCGCCGGCGTCACGCTCTGCGCCAAGAACCACTATGGCTCGCTGATCCGCCTGCCTTACGAGAAGGGCTACTACGACATGCACACGAGCTTCGACCGGGCCACCGGCCGGTACAGAAACCTCGTGGACCTGATGAGCCACTCCCAACTGGGCGGCAAGACCGTTCTGTATCTCGTCGACGGCCTCTACGGCGGTATCCACTACGTCGAGCACGAGCCGCGACGATTTGAATCGACGCCATTCCACAACGACTGGACCAGCAGCCTGTTCGCCAGCCAGGACCCGGTCGCCATCGATTCGGTGGGCCTCGACCTCCTCCAGGCGGAGGCCAACGTGCAGAAGTACTCCTGCATGCCGGGCACGGACGACTACCTGCACGAGGCGGCGTTGATCGACAGCCCGCCTTCCGGCACATTCTACGATCCCGACCACGCCGGCAACGTCGTGCGGCCGGCCAGCCTGGGCGTCCACGAGCACTGGAACAACGCGCGAGAGAAGAAGTACTCACGCAACCTGGGCCGGCCCGATGGGATCGAACTGGTCGCCGTCATGAAAGACAGCAACAAGGCAAAGGCCAGCGGTGTCACCGCCCCCGGCGCCAAGGTCAAATTGCTGGCCGACGGCTTCCAGTTCACCGAAGGCCCCGCCCCCGACCGCGAGGGCAACGTCTTCTTCACGGACCAGCCCAACGACCGCATCTGCAAGTGGTCCGTCGACGGCAAGCTGACGGACTTCATGAAGCCCTGCGGCCGGTCCAACGGCCTGTTCTTCGACATGGACGGCAGCCTCTGGGCCTGCGCCGACATGGACAACGAGCTGTGGATGATCGATCCGCAGGGCCACGTCACGATCTTTGTCCGCGACTTCGACGACAAGCTGCTCAACGGGCCCAACGACCTCTGGATCGCCCCCGACGGCGGTATCTACTTCACCGATCCGCTCTACAAGCGGCCTTACTGGAAGCGCGACCCCGCCATGCAGCAGGATGGCCAGCACGTCTACTACGTCACGCCGAGCCGCAAGAGCATCGTCCGCGTCGCCGACGACCTCGTCCAGCCCAACGGCATCATCGGAACCCCCGACGGCAAGCTGCTCTACGTCGCCGACATCGGGGACCGCAAGACGTATCGATACACGATCAACGCCGATGGTTCGCTCTCAGACCGGAAGCTCTTCTGCCCGATGGGCTCCGACGGCATGACGATCGACACCGAGGGCAACGTCTACCTGACCGGACGAGGCGTCACGGTGTTCAATCCCGACGGCGAGAAGATCGAGCAGATCGACGTCAACAAGGGCTGGACCGCCAACGTCTGCTTCGGCGGCCCGGACCGCCGGACCCTTTTCATCACCGCCTCGGATGCACTGTTCAGCATCGAGATGCGCGCCAGGGGCGCCTATTGACAACGGAACGGATGGGGAGATTGCAGCACCATGAGAACACGAACGATCATAGCATTTTTGGCCCTGTTCAGTAGTATCGCCTCGGGGTCCGTAGCGCCCTTCGCTACCGAAGTCGTCGAAGTCAAGAAAATCTGGGACGACGCCGCCCACAACGCCTTTACGGATTTGGTCTGGTTCGGCGAGCAGTTCTATTGCGCTTTTCGCGAAGGACGCGGCCACGTCTCCGCCGACGGGCGGATTCGCGTGTTGCGTTCGGCCGATGCGGACGCCTGGACTTCGGCGGCCCTGATCTCGTTCCAGGGCTATGACTTCCGCGATGCGCACCTGTCGATCACGCCGGATGGCCGGCTGATGCTGATCGGCGGCGCTGCGCCGCGAAAGCAGGACGGCGAATCCGCACCCACCGGCAGCTTCGCATCGTTCTCGCAGGACGGCACGACCTGGACCGAGCCCGTGATCGTCAGCCAGCCGGGGCGCTGGCTGTGGCGCGTCACCTGGCACGAGGGCAAGGCTTACGGCGTGTCGTACACCGCCGGGGCCAATGGCGACCAGTACCTGTCCCTGCTGACCAGCACGGATGGGATCAAGTACGAGCCGCTCGTCGAGAGGCTGTTCGACAAGGGCTATCCGAACGAAACGACGCTGCGGTTCGCCCCCGACGGCACCTGCTATGCGCTGGTCCGCCGCGACAACTCGGGCGACGCGCCGAGCAGCACAATGCTTGGGATTGCCGGCCCCGGCTACACGCAGTGGAAATGGCACGACCTGGGGACCGAATTCAACGCCTTCGGCGGGCCCGACCTGATCCGGCTGCCCTCCGGCCGCTGGATCGCCGCCGGACGCATGCACCAGGGCGGCGCCCACACCGCCTTGGCCGTCCTCGACGTCGAGAATAAGACGATGACCCGCCTGCTCGACCTGCCCAGCGGAGGCGACACCAGCTATCCCGGCCTGCTCTGGCGAAACGACCTGCTCTACGTCAGCTACTACTCCAGCCACCAGGGCAAAACCAGCATCTACCTCGCCAAAATCCGATTCCCATAGCGTCTGCCCTGCATGCTGACACAGCCTCACAAGGCCCTGCCTTGTCATTCCGACCGCAGTGGAGGAATCTTGTCATAGACGAGAAGCACATCTGGTCTGCGGCCAGGTGTCTCGACCGGCCCCGCCATGCGAGACTGCTCCTGCCGAAGCACTATTCGAACCACCCGTCGCTGAGGTCATGCCAGTCCGGATTGTCTCGCGCAATCAGGGCCACCTTTTTCTCGCGCCGCCACCGTTTGATCTGCTTCTCCCGAGCGATGGCCGCGCATACGTCTCCAAAGACTTCAAAGTGGACCATACTGTCAATGTGGTATCGCTCGGTGAAACCCTGGACATCGCCCTGCTTGTGCTGCCACACCCGACGTTTGAGATTGTCGGTAACACCGATGTAGAGCGTTCGCGAACGATTGGCCATGATATAGATATAATAGGTCTTGCTTCCAGGCACACACCGATTATGAGCTTCCGCCGCAGGCGAGGCAAGATTTTGCCGGGCCGGGCGGGGTTGAGGCCAGGATTTCCGGTCCTGCGAAATTGCCCGGTTTCTGATTGACAGGGGAGGCAAAGCGGGTATGATTGTCATAGAACTAATTTGAAGCAGGGCAGGAGGCCGGAGGCTGGAGGTTGCCATGGACGCATTTACGCTCCGACGCTTCTACGCATCTACGCGAGCCGTGCATACGAGGCGAGATACGAGATACGAGCAAAGCCTGTCCCGAGCGAAGCCGAGGGGAGACACCGCTCCCCGTGGACTGGAGGCCCGAGGCTGGAGGGTTGCATGAACGCATCTGCGCTCCGACGCTTTTACGCATCTACGCGAGCCCCGCTCGCGCTGCGAGCGACGGGCAAAGCCTGCCCCGAGCGAAGCCGAGGGGAGGGACGAGCGACACGCCTGGCCCGCAGGGCAGGCGTGCCAAACAAAGCCAATTTCGGCGTTTTTGGGCTGAAAATGCGGATCGGGACGAGAAGGCAAAGCCAATCCTGCGGCCGCCGGCGGCCGGAAGTTGGAGCGTAGATGCGTAGAAGCGTAGACGGGTAGGGAGGGCAAGGCGAATGTGCAAAACAAAGCCAAATTGTCAGGCTGGAGGCTGGAGGCTGGAGACCCGAGGCTGGAGGGTTCCTTCGGCGCATTTGTCCGAGCTCTGCCCACCATGCGGGTCACCGGACACGGGGCACGGGCCACGAAATGCGAAACAGAGCCAATTCGGGAGGCCGGAGGGTTCCGCAAACGCATCTACGCTCCGACGCTTCTACGTTTCTACGCGAGCCCCGCTGCGCGGGGCTGCCTTGCCGGCGGGCGAGGCGAGAGGTAGACTCAGTCAAAAACGAAAGGAGGCACCGATGATGGCAAGGACACTGGCAATCGCGTTGGTGGTCGTGGCGGCGGGCGCGTGCGGCGCGCAGGACGTCGGCGTGGTGGCGCCGGGGGCCGAGGTGAAGAAGCTGGTGGGCGACTTCCAGTTCACCGAGGGTCCGGCGGCGGACGCCAGGGGCGACATCTACTTCACGGACATCCCGGACAACCGCATCCTCAAGTGGTCGGTCGAGGCCGGACAGCTCACCACGTTCCGAGAGAACTCGAACGGCGCCAACGGCCTGTACTTCGACAAGGCGGGCAACCTGCTGGTGTGCGAAGGCAAAAGCGACGCCGGCCGTCTGGTTTCGATCGCGCCCGACGGGACGCCGGCCGTGCTGGCCGACAAGTACGAGGGCAAGCCGTTCAACAGCCTCAACGACTTGTGGATCGACCCGAGGGGCGGCGTGTATTTCAGCGACCCGCGCTACGGCAACCGGGACAACCTGCCGCAGGACGGCGAGCACGTGTACTACCTGACGCCGGACCGCGCCAAGGTGATCCGCGTCATCAGTGACATGGTTCGGCCCAACGGCCTGATCGGAACGCCCGACGGCAAGACGCTCTACGTCACCGACCACGGCGCGGACAAGACCTTCGCCTACGCGGTGAACGACGACGGCACGCTTGCGGACAAGAAGCTCTTCGCGCCCGAAGGCTCCGACGGCATGACCATCGACAGCCGGGGCAACGTCTACCTGACCAACCGCGTCGTCGCCATCTACGACCGCGACGGCAAGAGGATCGCCGAGATCACGGTCCCTGAAGGTCCGTCCAATGTCACCTTTGGCGGACCCGGCCGAAGGACGCTGTTCATCACCGCACGCACGTCGCTTTACAGCATCGAGATGGCAATGCGAGGGGCCCGGACGCCCGTGACGCCAACGAGGCGACCGCGACAGCGATAAGGCAGCCTCCCTGCCGTGGATGTCCCTCAATCGGCGGGCGGCGGCTCGACTGCCTCTGTCTCGACATCGTGACGTCGTATCGAGCGAGGCAGCATCTGAGCCGCCAGCAGGAGAACCAGGCCCAGCCAGGCGGCAGAGGTAATCCAGGTGACAATCGCCGCGAGGATCAGCGCCAACCAAACAGCGAACTGGAGCGACGGCAGCGGCACGTCGCGGCGTGTCGCATTGCGCCGCCAGCGTCGGACGCCCCACAGGGACGCCGCGATCTCGCCGGAGCCGAC
This sequence comes from Sedimentisphaerales bacterium, assembly GCA_040772485.1. Classification (GTDB taxonomy): domain Bacteria; phylum Planctomycetota; class Phycisphaerae; order Sedimentisphaerales; family Anaerobacaceae; genus Anaerobaca. The sequence goes on from JAXGYC010000007.1 coordinate 1,092,158, forward strand.
GACCAGAAAGGCAAGGACACCCGCATAGACGATCCAGGGAACCGACGGCGGCGCCTCTCTGCGGACAGGCATGAGCGGTCGCCTCGTCAGCGCGAAGAGCGTCGCGGCCTCGCCGAGATAGGGCGCATCGGAGAAGATCGAGAGCATTCGCGGCACGAGCAATGTCCCATCCGGCAGCGGCCAGGCGGCGAGCATGGCCTCAGCGCCGAGAGCGTATGCGCGGTCGGTGTCGCCCATCGCGCGGGTAGCGCCGGCGCCGAACGCGCTGGCGGCGACTCCGAAGCCGGCGACCACCGGTCCGGCGTCCACGTCGTTCATCGCGAACCAGCCGACCTCGATCCCTTTGGGATACTCGCGAAAGCCGGCCAGCCAGCGTCCCCGCTGCCAGAACCGGCTCTCGTACGTGTCGTACCAGAGCCGGGCCGTCTGGGGCCAGATCTGCGGCGCCCAGATCAGCATGAACGACAGTCCGACGCCCCGGGCGCTGTCGAGGGCCTGGCCCGTCCTTGAACTGACAACGTAGGCGGGCAATCCGGTGTGCACGTCCAGGCGCGTGTCCTGAAAACCCCGAATGGCGCGGGCGACGAACGCGGAATGGTCCGTGCCCAGAACGGCGTCGGCACGCCGGATCGCCGCGACGGCCGGGACGATATCGACCGGGTAACATTGGCCGGGATAGTCATCCAGAAGCCCGAAAGGCGAGGCGTCCAGCTCAGCCGCCAGCGACTCGACCTGCGATCGCAGGAGGCCCTCATACTTCGCGTCGCCCAGCAGCTTCTGGTAGCTCGTCAGCGCGCTGATCAACAGCATGCGATAGAACAGGTTCTCGGTCTCGAGGTACTTGTCGCCCCAGTGCTGGCGGACCCAGCCGGCGTGGTTCGGGTCGGCCACGAGCGCCGTCGCCGCCGCGATCGCATCGCGGGCATAGTCCTTCGGCGCCGATGGCGCGAGCCTCGGATTCTCCTCGAACACCTGTTGCAGGCTTTCGGTCGCCCAGAGATAGAAGACCGAGCCGAACAGCGGCCACTCCGTGCCGGCGATGTCGCTGGTGGTGAGTCGGCCGGCTATTCCCGACGCCACCCTGCGGCGGGCCCATTCGGCGTACCTGGGCGACAGCGCACGGTGCCAGCGCCAGACGCGACGCGGCACGGCCGAGCCGTCCAGCCCGGGGTCGTGGAGGCCGCGGATCACCGTCCCGGCCGGAAGAACGAAGACGTACACCGACAGGGCGATGATGACCAGCGCGTTGGTGTACACACAGACCGAGAGGCATTTCCGCATGCGAAACTCCACTTCCACCAGACCGCCGGCAAGACTATCGGTGCCCTGACCGCCTGTCAACGCGAATCCCCATCCTGCGCCCCGACATCGACAGGCCTCAAGCCGGAAGCCTCAGGCAATCTGGAATCGGGCCGGATCGCAGCCCACTTCTGACAGAGGCACGACGCACCATGCACTGCGACGGGATTTGCATAACCTCAGTATTTCCAGCACCTTACACTAAGACGACTTCGCCAGACCCAAGCTGGCGACTCACCACTGCAAACGCCGACAAAGAGAACCCTTTACTAACACCTGCCACTGTGGTAAAATAGGTAATATTCGGTATATGGGGATTCCTGTTTGTGACGGTGTCCCGGTGCAGGCCACGCTGTTTGGACGGCCTGATGTGCTTTCAGGGGGAACTGAATTCTCTTTCCGGCTTTAGTTTGCCGAAACCTTGGTAGGAGGTGAGCATACGATGAAAGCGGCACGCGTACTGGGTCTGATGGGTTGTCTGCTGTTGCTGTCCGGCGCGGCGAATGCCGGCACCACCATCATCAAGAATACCCTCGACTACACTGCCAACGGAGACTTCGACGAACCCTGGTTCCTGCCTCCGGACGAGATAGCGGATCATTCGCCCTACCATCGGGGCATGTTGGAAGACTGGGGTTGGACACACAAGCTCCGAAACTACATCCCCTCCGACGCCTTGGGCATCCTCTCCGCCTACCTGACGATCAACGCCTGGGATGTCGACGCCAATGACCCGGAGGGCCCCGAAATCGACATCGTCTACGCCAACTCGATCCGGCTCGGCACCCTGGAGGACACGGGCGGACGTCAATGGAAGACCACTCGATTCGACCTGCCGCGCGAGGTCCTCGCCGACCTCTGGGCCGACGGCGAGGTCTACATCTTCATAGACATCGACAACGTGTGGGATTACGTCGGTCACCGCGTAACGCTGGGCTCTGCCACTCTGACGGTGGAGTACGAAGTTTCCGGGGCGGGGACGCCGTCGCGTCTGACCGTCCACCGATTCTGGTCGCCGGCCTTGTCGAGCCACTTCTACACCGCCGATGAGAAGGAAAAGCAGGACTTGATCGACAAGCATGCCAAGGAATGGACGTACGAGGGCGTCGCTTTTCACGCCCTTCCGGCGGCATTCGAGCCGAACAGCGCCCCGGTCTATCGCTTCTGGTCCAAACCTTTGAACACGCACTTCTATACGATCAGCGAAAGGGAACGAGACAAGCTTGTCGACCAGTTCTCCTACACGTGGGCCTACGAGGGCGAGGTGTTCTGGGCCTATGCCGCCGGCAAACAACCGGCCGACACAATCCCGGTCTATCGCTTCTGGTCCGACGTCCTGCAGCGGCACTTCTATACCACGGATGAGGCGACGAAGGACAAGATGATCCTCGAGAATTCGGACGTCTGGATCTACGAACGCATCGCGTGGTACGCCTACGAATAGCCCGGCATCGAACGCCGTCTCCCGGCTCGTAGTTACGGAGCCAGGAAGCGCTCGAAGAAAACGTAGATCTGAGCGTTGGACTCGGCGGTCGGGTCGTGCGCAGGCCGGTTCGTCATTGCGACGCGATCTGAGTGCCCCAGGAGTCGGTTGACCTCAACGGCGTGATTGAGAGCCTGCCAGCGTTTGGGCGGGTCCTCGGCGCCGCCGGACACGAGAAATGGACGCGGCGCCATCAGTGCGTGCAACTCGTGCAGGTCGCGGCCCGTCTCCACCATCCGCTTGTAGGGACCGGTGCGAGGACTCGCTTCGCGGATAACGCCCCGCTGCCGCTGCACCTTCGCGTCCCAGCCGAGATACCACGGCTCCCAGTAGTTGACGTTGGGTCGCGTCTCGTCGAAGACAATCCCCGGGTCCGACCACGCCGCACAGGCGAACTTGTCATAGAGGCACGAGGCAAACATCGCCCACTTGCCGCCGTACGAATGGCCGACGATCCCAATTCGGTAGGGATCAACGTCGGGGCGATTCGCCAGCGCGGTGTGGCAGTTGGCCGCCACGTAGGCCAGCGCCGAAAGCGGCTGGAGCGGAGGCTGCCCTTCCGGCACATCCCAGAGCGGCTTGTATGGGGCATTGAGACTGGCGAACGCCGGCGTCCCGATCGACAGAGCCACGAAACCTCGCCGGGCCAACTGGTAGCCGAAGTCGCGCAGCTCCTTGCCCAGCCCGGCGCCGGTTTCGGCGTCGTAGTAGACCACGAGCACCGCAGGAAACGGCCCCTGGCCCTTGGGGACGAGCAGGTAACCAGCCACAGTCTGATCACCCGGCGCGATCTCGACAGTGACCTTGTGTTGGGTCAAATCGTCTCGCCGCGTCTCGTCCAGGTATTGGACCTTCGGGTTCTCGATCAGCGGGGGCCAGAAACCGGTCAGCTCCCGCCATGCCGCGAGAATCTCCTCACGCCTCCGCCGCCAGTCGTCAACCGTGCGGACGTGTAAGCCATCGTTGAACTCCAGGACAGATCGATAGGCGCCGAAATCGCTCGCGAACGCCGCAGGCGGTGCAAAGAACGGGCGGAGGGTCTCCGGGACATCTCCGTTGGCAAGCGGATGCGCACCGCTGCCACCCAATGCCATGGACAGCAAGCCAAACAGACGCAGCAGCAAGGACATGGCCGGACTCCCACACACGCCAAAAAAGAAAGGCCCGACGGCTGGAGCGATGTCCGGCTCATCGGGCCCTGGATGTCAATCACGCCATCCCCGCGTCAGACCAACGGGTCGCGTCCCGTGGCGACGGCATGGTACAGCGGCTTGCCCGCCAGCAGATCGGCCTGACTCGGAACGAGGCTCTGCTTCGACTCGTTCATCAACCAATCCCAGGTAACCACCTGGCCCGTGAAGGCGGCGATCCGCGCCCCGATTGCCGTCAGCGTGCTCTCGGCAATTCGCTGGCCTTCGTTGAGCACGTTGCCGCTGCGAATGCTCTGGATCAGGTCGATGTGCTCGCGCAGCATGCCGTCGACGTTCTCGCCCTGATAGGTCCAGGCATTCTGGCCGGTGATATTGTGGTTGCAGTCGCTGGTCCCCTTGGTGCCGACGATCTTCTCGCCGTTGCGGCCGGTGCCGGGGCTGTGGCCGCTGAAGCTCAGGCAGCGGGCGCCGTTGGGATACTCGAACTCGGCGTAGATGTGGTCCCAGATGTCGCCGTTGAACTTCTCCCAACCGTCTTCGCTGCCGGTGAACTTGCGGCAGACCTCTTTGGCGGTGCGGACCTGGTCCTGGTTGGCGTCGCGCCACTGGCGACCGCCGACCGCCATGAACCTGGCGGGCGGACCGTTGAAACACCAGTTCAGCACGTCGATGTTGTGGATGTGCTGCTCGCAGATCTGGTCGCCGGAGAGCCAGGTGAAGTGATACCAGTTCTCGCACTGCCAGTCGAGCTCGCTCATGCCCTCGCTGGCGCCGCGGAACCAGATGCCTCCGCCGTACCAGTAGCACTGGCCGCCGACCAGCTCGCCGATCGCGCCGTCGTGGATACGTTTCATCAGCTCCATGCGGCTGAATTCGTGGCGGCGCTGCGTGCCGCAGACGATCGCCAGTCCCTTCTCCTTGGCCAGCTTCGAGGCCGCCATGACCTCCTTGCAGCCGGCCACGTCGGTCGCGACGGGCTTTTCCGTGAAGATGTGCTTGCCCGCCTTGATCGCGGCCATCATCTGCCTTCCGCGGAAGGCCGGAGCGGTCGCCATCAGCAGCAGATCGGCCTCGCACTTGGCCAGCTTCTCGTAGCAGTCGTAGCCCCAGTACAGGTGATCGTCATCGATCTTGATGCGGCCCTGGTACTGCTCTTTCTTCATGAAGTTGTCGCGGGTCCCTCGCACCTTGCCCTCAAACAGGTCCGCCATCGCGATCACCTCGATGCCGGGGTCGGCCTGAAGACACTGCTCGAGGGCGCCGTTGCCGCGCCCGCCGCAGCCCAGCAGGCCAACCTTGATCTTGCCGGTGCCCTGGGCATAGGCCATTCGACCGATCGAGGCGGCCGTCGCCACCACGCCGGCCGTCGCGACGTTCTTCCCCAATGTGCTCTTATCGTTATCTGACGATGCCATATCAGCTATCTCCTTCGTTCGATCTCTTCGCGTTCTCGTCTCACATGGATCAGCCGCGATTGCGGCGTCCCTGCTGCGTCCAGCCGGCCAACTCGTACTGGCCGGGGATCGCCACCGCAGGCACGGGCTTGGAATCGCTCAGCTTCAGATCGGCCGCAGGGAGCAGATCCAGCGTGCACCGGCTCGTGAACCAAGACGTCTTGAACTGCTGGCGGCTGTACGCCGACTCGCGACCCATGATCGCGCAGAGCGTGCTGTTGGCGATGCGCTTGCCTTCGTTGAGCGGCTTGCCGTCGCGGATGCTCTTGATCAGGTCCGTGTGCTCCTGGACGTAGGCGTCGCTGCGCGGTCCTCGGTATCGCCAGCGATTCTCGCCCTCGATCCGGCCGCAGCAATCCGTCCAACCCTTGGTGCCCACGACGCGCTCACTGACGTTGCCGGCCGTCCCTTCGATCTGGCGGCACGTGCTGATCGTCCGCACGTCGTTCGGATAGGTGAACTCGACGCCGAAGTGGTCGAAAATATGGCCATACTCTTCGCCCGTGCGGAACTGCCGGCCGCCGATGCCATGCACCGTCTCGGGAAGCACGTCGCCGAAGGCCCAATTGACCACGTCGATGTTGTGAACGTGCTGCTCGCAGATGTGATCGCCCGACAGCCACGTGAAGTAGAGCCAGTTGCGAATCTGCCATTCGACGTCGCTCTCGCCCGCCTCGCGGTTGTGACACCAGAGCCCGCCCATGTTCCAGTAGCACTGGGCCGAAACGATCTCGCCGATCGCGCCGTCGAGCACGCGTTTCATCGTCTCGACGTACTCGTTCTGGTGGCGCCGCTGCGTGCCGGCGACGATGCCGAGGCCCTTCTGCTCGGCCAGTTCGGAGGCCTCGATCACCATCTTGATGCCGGCCGGACAGACCGCCACGGGTTTTTCCATGAACACGTGTTTGCCCTGTCGAATGGCCTCGGCCAGTTGGACAGGCCGGAAGCCCGGAGGCGTCGCCAGGATCACGAGGTTGACGTCGTCCAGCGCCATCACCTTCTTGTAGGCGTCCAGGCCGACGAAGCAGCGATCCTCGGGCACTTTGAAGTCACCCTTGAGTTTCTCGATCCGGTCGGCGAAGGTGTCCGCCAGCGCGACGATCTGTACGCCGGCGGAGGACTCGACGCAGTTGTGGGCGGCGCCGGAGCCTCGTCCGCCGCAGCCGACCACGCCGACCCGTATCGTGTCACTGCCCTGGGCGTACGCGAGAGGCCCGGGCGCTCCCGTCAGGACCAGAGTTCCGGCCGCAACGGCCGAACTCCTCAGGAGTTCTCGTCGTGTCAACTTCTGCTTGTGCGTCATGCTCGGTTCTCCAAACTCGATGTTAGTGCTCGGTTTGCAGGTTCAGGACCAACCGTACTCTCCGTAAGACGTGTTTCAATGGCAGATTATTGGCAGTTAACCACGTTCAGGCCGGCATCGCAAGCAAGTTTTGGGTCATAGCGGCCCATTTGCCCCCCCGCACAACCGCCCTGCCACTGTAACGGAGGCCGCCGTCGTGGCAAAACGGCCGCTCGTTGCTTGAATCGAAGGCTCCAAACCGATAAGATAACCGATTCGTCCCACCGAATGGGGGCGAGATCAGGTCCCGGCCGGCCGCGTACGGCACGGCATCGACCCATTGGATTGGCGATAGATGGCCATCGTTACCCTACAAGACGTCCACAAAGCCTTTGGCTCGGAGGTCGTGCTCGACCAACTGACCGTGGCGTTCCACCCGGGCGAGAAGGTCGGCATGGTCGGCCCGAACGGCTCGGGCAAGAGCACCATCCTCAAGCTCATCACAGGGGCCATCCAGCCCGATATGGGCCGCGTCATCAGGCAGAAGGGCCTTCGCGTCGGCTACCTGCCGCAGGAAGCCACCTTCAGCGGCCTACGGACCGTGATGGAGGAGATGCACGCCGGCGTCGACCACCTGCTGAAGCTCCAGACCAGCATCCATACCGTTTCCCAGGAGATGGAAAGCCTGACCGGGTCGGCCCTCCAGGCCAAGATGGCTCAGTACGACCGTCTGTGCCGCAATTTCGAGCTGGCCGGAGGCTACGAATACGAGATTCGCATCAACGCGACCCTGGCGGCGATGGGCTTCGAGCCCGAGCTGCACCACGCCAGGACCACGGCGCTGAGCGGCGGACAGCTCTCGCGGCTCGGACTCGCCCAGGTCCTGATGCTCGAAACCGACCTGCTGCTGCTGGATGAGCCGACCAACCACCTCGACCTCCAGGCCACCGAGTGGCTGGAGCGATTCCTGGCGACTTATCGGGGGGCCGCGATCGTCATCAGCCACGACCGCTATCTGCTCGACAAGGTCGTCTGCAAGATCGTTGAGGTGGAGAACCGCAAGGCCCAGGTCTGGAACGGCAGCTATGGAACCTACACGCAGACCAGGGAGACCGTGCGGCTCCAGCAGGAGCGGGAGCACGCCAAACGCGTCGAGATGGTTGAAAAGACGCTCGACTTCATCGCCCGCAACAAGGACCAGGAAGGCATGCGCGGCACGGCCCGAGGCCGCAAAACCCGCCTGAAGCGTCTGCTCAAGGAAAACCCCGATTTCCTGGAAAAGCCGACGGACCAGAAGACGATCAGCTTCTCGTTCCGCAAGACCGGCCACACCAGCGACATCGTCCTGCGATGCGAGCACCTGCGCAAGTCGTTCGGCGACCTGACGCTGTTCGAGGACCTGACCTTCGACATCCTTCGCGGCGAGCGACTGGGCATCACTGGTCCAAACGGCACCGGCAAGAGCACGCTCGTGAAGCTGGCCCTCGGTCAGATCGAGCCGTCGGCGGGCACGATTCGTGTCGGCGCCAGCCTGCGCGTCGGCTACCTCGATCAGCATGGGGATATTCTCGACTCGGGCAAGACCGTGCTGGAGGAGGCGCGAAGCGTCCGGCCGGACCTGACCGCCGAGCAGGTCCGCAGCCGCCTGGGCGCCTTCCTCTTCTCGGGCGACGACGTGTTCAAGCAGTGCGGCGACCTCAGCGGAGGGCAGCGCAACCGCCTGATGCTCTGCAAGCTCGTGCTGACCGAGCCGGATGTGCTGGTCATGGACGAGCCCACCAACCACCTCGACATCGCCAGCCGCGAGATGCTCGAAACCGCGCTCGACGATTACGCCGGGACGATCGTCGTGGTCAGCCACGACCGCTACTTCCTTGACCACGTCGTCGACAGGCTCCTGGTCGTCGGAACGGACAAACTGGGCAATCGGAGCCTGGGCCAGACCGAATTCGTCGTCGGCGAGCCTGCCTATTCGGTCTACGCCTCTCTGGTCCGCCAACGCAACGAGGCCGAGCAGCAGGCCAAACGAACCGGCAAGGACGCCCCGCGCAAAGGTCGTGCCTCCGGCAGCCCAAACAACGACAAGCCCCGCACGACGACACCCGAGGAGCTCAAGCGATTCAACAAGTACTCGGCCGAGCAGATCGAGGAGATGATTCTCGAACTGGAACACGAGATCGAACAGATGAAGGAACGGTTCGGCGACGCGGACATCTACAAGAACCCCGATCACATCGGGCAGCTCCAGCGCGACTACGAGGCCAAGACCGCCGAGCTCGACCTGCTCTACCGTGCCTACGACCGCCGCATAGGGTAGTCCACCAGCGAGTCCGCCCATGTGCGCGTCAAGGCGCTGGCATTCTGATCCGCAGATCGGTATCATGCTGGCTTCCTGCCTGCGACGACCGCGGTCGCGGACGGATGGTGACACTGGCCGGGATGAATAAGGAGAAAGAACATGACGCAATCTGGTTCAACGAAGGGTACTACCACGCGGCGTGAATTCATCGGCAGGACGGCGGCGACGACTGCCGTCACATTGGCCGCCTCATCGCTTCTGTCTTCGGCAGGCTGCTCCAGCTCGACGGCACGGCTGGCTGGCAGGAAAGGCGGACGGATCGAAGCCGGCAACGTCGTCCTGTTCCAGGGCGACTCGATCACGGACGCCGGGCGCGATCGGCAGCGCGAGGGCAGTGCCAACGACATCCGAGCGTTGGGGAGCGGCTACGCCCTCTTGGCCGGCGCCGCCCTGCTGGCCAACCATGCCGAGGCGAAGCTGACGATCTACAATCGCGGCATCAGCGGACACAAGGTGTTCCAACTCGCCGAACGATGGGACAAGGACTGCATCGCCCTGAAACCCGATGTCGTCAGCATCCTGATCGGCGTCAACGACATCTGGCACAAGCTTGACGGCCGATACGATGGCACCATCGAGGTCTACGAGCGGGACTATCGCGCCCTTCTCGAACGAACCAAACGAGAACTCCCGGGCGTGAAGCTGGTGATCTGCGAGCCGTTTGTGCTCCGCTGCGGCGCGGTCAACGAGAAGTGGTTCCCCGATTTTGACGGCTATCGGGCGGCGGCCAAACGCGTCGCGGGCGCGTTCGATGCCGTGTTCATCCCGTTCCAGACGATGTTCGACGAGGCGGTGCGAACGACGACACCGGCCTACTGGGCCGGTGACGGCGTACACCCCACCCTCGCCGGGGCCGCCCTGATGGCCCGGACCTGGCTCCAGGCCGTCTCGACAATCTGACCACAGGAAAACCCGGCCAGAATTGACCCTCCATCGCCTCGAAAATGGTGTATGGTTTAGATAGCAGGAAATGGAGGGTCGGTCATGAGCCAACGATCACGCACTCCGTCCGTGGTGACGCCGCTTTCGCCCTGGGACAGGCTCTGGTCCGGCTGCGAGCCGCAGGATTCTCGGACCGTGCGGAAGCGGTCACTGGCCGGGGTCATCCCCTCTGCGATCGTGCTGCTGTCGATGTCGATCGTCACCGTCGTCGCCATCGTGGGCATCGTGACCGCTGTGGCCGGCACGGAACAGATGCAAAGCTCCGACGGCAACTTGCCACGGTGGAGTTCGAGCCCGGAACTCCGATTCGGCGACAACGGCGTCGGACCATCAAGCTACACCACGATCGTCGAAGGTCAGATGATCGAGCTGGCCATCGATGGAGAGTATGCCGATACGGCGTTCGCCGCGCCGGAGCCATAGACAGCAGGCCGCCATCGATCGCCGATCAGTGCAGGGAGGCCCTCGCCTTCTCGGTGAACTTGATGATCGCGTTCATCATGGCAACCGACTCGGACGGAAATTTCCCCGCCGCGGTCTCGCCCGACAGCATGACGTAATCGGTTCCATCGAGAATGGCGTTCGCCACGTCGGCGACCTCGGCACGCGTGGGCCGGCTGTGTTCGGTCATGTGCTCGAGCATCTGCGTCGCCGTGATCACAAACTTGCCCGCCTCGTTGCACTTGCGGATGATGCGCTTCTGGACGATGGGGACCTCGTAGATGGGGATCGCCACGCCCATGTCACCTCGCGCGATCATGATGCCGTCGGCCGCGTCGATGATCGAGTCGATATTGTCGATGGCCTGGCGGTTTTCGATCTTGGCGACGATGCGGCACTTCGGCAGGGGCGGCTTGACGATCTCGGCCACTTCGCGAACGTCTGCGGCGTTCCGCACGAACGACAGCGAGACGAAATCGACGTGGCGCGCGATGCCGAAGCGCAGATCTCGCTTGTCCTTGTCCGTCATGGCGCCGAAGGCCAGGTCGGCGCCGGGCATGTTAATTCCCTTGCGCTCCTTCAGAATCCCCCCTTCCACCACGACGGCCTTGAGGCTCGTCGCCGAGCTTTCATTGACGCGCAAAATCAGATTGCCGTCATCGATGAAGACAAGCTGGCCCCGCTTAATTCGAGTCAAATCGCCCGCATAGTCGAACGGAATGGTCTTGTGACCCGAGGCCGTCTCGTCGTTGGTCAGCCAGACAACGGACTGATTCTTCAGTTCCCGCGTCTTGCTGCCGTGGAACCGCCCCACGCGGATGCGAAACCCCTTCAGGTCTTGCATGATGCGGATGTGACGGCGGTACCTGGCGTTGAGCCGGCAGACCAGCTCGATGGACTCGCCATGCTGCGCATGGGTGCCGTGCGAGAAATTCAGGCGGACCACGTCGAGCCCCGCCATGAACATCTTCCGCAACACCGACGCGTTGGCGCTGGCGGGTCCCAACGTTGCGATGATCTTGGTCTTGGGCATCGGCTTCATGCTCCTTTCCGGCGGTTGTGCATCTTCTCAATCGAAAGCGTCAGTCTACCGCCGACGGCGTCGTACAATCAACCAAATATCCTTTTGACCGGGCGGGAGATGTGGTAATCTGCCTCGCGTGCGCAGCAAGAGTGTTGGCAAGTGACCCCATGAGAGGCACGGGAGAAACCGGGCATGCAGGTTGTCGTCATCATTGGAGTCATTGCCCTGATCGTCGTCGGGGCGATCATGGGACATGCGGCCGCCAAGAGACGCCGGGAGGAGATGCTCGCCATAGCGGCCCGGCTGGGTCTGCACTTCGACCCGGGCAAGGATCGGGACCTTGCCCGTCGCTTCGAGTTCCTCGACAAACTCCGTCAAGGCTCCAATCGCTACGCGTTCAACATCCTGACCGGCCGCTACCAGGACCACGACGTCACGGTCTTCGACTACCACTGCGAGACGCATTCCAGCGATTCGAAGGGCCACACACAAACACACCATCACTACTTTTCGCTTTTCCTGCTGCGCCTGCCGGCGTCGTTTCCGGAATTGACCATCGGGCCGGAAGGGTTCTTCTCGAAGATCGCCCAGGCCATCGGTTACGATGACATCGATTTCGAGTCGCACGAGTTCAGCCGCGTGTTCTGCGTCCGCTCGAAGGACAAGAAGTTCGCATACGATGTGTGCAACGCGAAGATGATCGAGTACCTCCTGGCCCATCGCGACCTGACAATCGAGATGGAGCGGGATGCGCTGGCGATCTCGTTCAACCGCAGGCTGAAACCCGAGCAGATCGAACCCAATCTACAGAGACTGATCCAGGTCCGTTCGTCGCTGCCCGAATACCTGTTTGTACGGAGCTGACTATGTGGGTGCCGTTTGCCGTTCTCGCCGCCGTCGTCCTGCTGCCGATCCTGTACGTGGTGCTGACGTACAACACGCTGGTCGCCCTGCGCAACCATATTCGCGACGCGTGGGCCAACATCGATACGGAGCTGAAGCGCCGCTATGAGCTGATTCCGAATCTCGTCGCGACGGTCAAGGGCTACGCCGCTCACGAGAAGGAGATTTTCGAGCGCGTCACGCAACTGCGGGCGCAGTGCATGGCCAGCCAGGGCCGTCCGAATCAGCAGGCCGTCGACGAGAATCAACTGGTGGCGGCCTTGCAGAAGCTGATGCTGGTCGTCGAGAACTATCCGCAACTGAAAGCGGACCGGAACTTCCTCGAACTCCAGAAGGAGCTGGTCAACACGGAGGACCGCATCCAGGCGGCCCGGCGATTCTTCAACGGCAACGTCCGCGACTACCGCAACAAGTGTGAAACGTTCCCCAGCAGTCTCATCGCGGGGGCCTTCGGCTTCCAGCCGGAAGACTACTTCCACGTCGATCCGGCCGTCCGCGAAGTACCCAGCGCCGAGTTCGACCGGTGAGACGCCCAAGCCGGAGACGGATCGCCGACAAAGCCCCTACGGCTCGTTGAGGAGGTGATGGGCCGCCAGAGCGAGGAACATGAAGTTCGAACCGCCTCCGCCGATCACGTACTCCGACTGCTGCCAGAAGAACGGCCACTCCTTCAGCTCGGGGAAATCCGGGCGGATCAGTGCGGTCCCCGAGCCGACGCCACCAGGGATATAGCTCCAGTCGGCGCGGTTGACACCGTACGCGACGGTCAGTGATTTGGCGCCCACGCCGGAGGCAAATGAGGCCGTGTTGGGGCCCGGATGGCAGCCCAGGACGAAGTTCAGGGCGTTGAGCAGGTACGTCGCGTCGAAGACATCGGGCCAGCCCTCGTGCAGGAAGAACTGCGGCACGCCGAAACTCTGGACGCCCCAGCCGGCCCCCCAGATGTTGGGACGGTATGGCACGCCGAACGGTGTCTGTTTGCCCTGCTCCTCAATCCTCCTGTGGTATTCTGTGATCGCGGTTCTGACCGCGACGTGGAATTCCGCATCGTCGATGTGCTCCATCACGCGACCGAGCGCCCAGCCATTGCGGTCGATCGTTCGGACGATCTCCGGCTGCATAGCGACCAGGGCGTCGAGATACTCCCGCCCGCCCGTCGCGAGGAACAGCTCCGCAGCCACTTCGATCTTCTGGCTCGCTACCCGCCTGTCCTCCGCGTCCCGGTTGGCCTGATAGATTGCCTGGGCCACCTCGACGCACTCGTCGGCCAGAGCGGGCCGGTGCTCCTTCAGCACTCTCGCGGCCGCCGCCAACCCGGCCGCGACGTGGAGTTCGCGAGCAGGATTCTCCTCCGTGAAGACCCACCGATCGTCCGGCTTGCCTGACCAGTCGCCATCCGTTTCGTCGGGTTCCAGGTTCGGGTCGTAGAAACGGCCATCGGTCATGGTCGAACCGTCCCCGAGAAGGACATACTGCGGAATCGTCGGGCAGATGATGCCCCGGTAGAGCCGGCCCAGACTCCGATAGCCGCCCAGGACGCTCAGGACGCCGTGCTCGATCTGCTGGAGGATGTCCGGGACGCCGTCGGGCAGGTGCATCTCGACCAGGTGGTGCTCCTGATCGATCGTGGTCGCATCGTAATCGACGCCGAACGCTTCGTAGATCTGGCAGAGAACCCGCACGGTCCCGATCTGCGACTCGACACGCAAATCGTAGTCGCCCGCATCGTGCCAGCCGCCTACGTTCAATCCCGGCACCGGCTCCTGCGGCTCGTACGTTGTCAACGTGGAAGGCCCTTGCACATAACCGTCGAAATGATTCAGGTCCACCGGCGCCATCAGGGCGTCGTCCATATGGCAGAGGCCATGCCAGACACGATACCGATCGTTGACGCGCATGTGGCACATCTGGACCGGCAGGAAGTACTCCAGTGTGGGCTGCCAGACGTGGCGTGCGTACACGTCTTTGTCGATCTGAAACGTGTTGGATCGCAGGTCTCCGTATTGGACGAGATAGACGCCCGGATCGTTCACGTCGCTGAAATCGAATCGCAGATAGTGGTAGCGCAGAAAGTCGCCCCAATCGTCCGGCTGGGCGCGAAGGACCTCCTCGCGACCCCCGGAAGGCGCTATCCTCACCAACACCGCCTCTGTGAAGTCTCTGTCTCGCTTGTCGAGCTCGATCACGGCCACCTTGTCCTGACCGGGGTGATAACCCACCTGGGACACGTGGATCACCGGGGTATACCGCCAGTCGGGCAGCGTGCTGCACTCGATCCTCCATTGCAGCGCCCCGGCCGTCGCGCGGGCGGGCAGCGTCGAACGCACGACGAACCAGCCGTTGTTGTGCTGCGCCCTGCCGTCCAGCAATTCCAGTGTGCCGTCGATCGACTCGATGGTCATCCGCAGAGCCGCACTGTCGGGCGCGACACAAAGCCGGCGGCCCCTGGCCAGCGGCTCGGCCTGAGGAATACAATCCTCATCGACGTACATCGGGCCATTCAACTGCCGCGGGAAGATGCCCGTCTGGTCGTCCATGTAGTACGGCCGGCCGAAGTACTCGCCTGGGAACAGTTCCAGATTGAAGCCGACCTTGCCGACCCACTCTTCGGGAAGAGGCTCGTCCAGATCCACCACGACGCGAAAGGCCTCGCCTTCCGGCCGGACACTCACCCGATACGAGAACTGAAGGTCCGGGTAGACAATGGGATTGAATCCCTTGCGGTCGCGGCTGGGGTCAGGATAGCTCAGAAACACCGTGATCGCCTGGTTCTCCGCGTCGACCTCCCGCTTGTCGAGCTTGGGGATCGGCTGCCACTGCCCGGGGGTCGGTTCGAGACGGACGTCGCCGTTGGCCGCGACGCGGACACCATTCTGGATGATGCTCACGCCGCCCTGGTGCCCTTCCGGATAGAAGTCGCTGAACACCATCACATCCAGGCCGACCGTCTCGAAGTACTCGGCCTCGTTCAGCGTCAGGCCGTTGGCGTCGGGAACGGCCGGCGGCGGCGCTACAACCTGGGGCGATTCCTCCAGAACCGGCGCGGGCGGCGTTTCATGGCTCCGCTGGCACGATGAAGACAGAACCAACAACAGGGAGATCGCCAGCTTCCCCCCATGTCGATAGATGAACGCGGACATGCAGGATTCCTTTCCTTGCCGTGTGGCGCGTGCACAGAGGCCGGACGAGGCCGGGCGTGCCGCGCAGGCTTCACTTCTCCGGCTCGACGCGCTGAACCGAGATGATCCGGACCGGGTCGACCGGCAGATGCTTGCTGGTCACCGGAACCTCGCCGATGCGATCGACGACCTCCATGCCTTTGACCACTTCGCCAAAGACCGTGTGCTTGCCCGTCAGCCAGGGGGTGTCCACCAGATTGATGAAGAACTGCGAGCCGTTTGTATTCGGGCCGGAATTGGCCATCGCCAGAGACCCACGCTTGGGGGCGTGCGACTTGAACTTGGCGTTGTACTTGTATCCCAGATTGACGTACGCCTCCTTGAGGCGCATGGTGTGAACGCGCTGATTCACCTCCTCCTGGCGTGCCGCGAGCTGCTCGTCCGAAGTGATTCCCATGACCCGAAACAGGGGACGCAGCACGGTGTTGTTGAAGTCCTCCTGCGACCGGATGCCGAGCCAGGGATGGGGGCGGCCCTGCTCGTCGAGAACGTTCAGTTTGTCGAGTCCGAGCGCGTCGGCGTTGATCTCGTCCTCGAACTTGTAGCCCGGTCCGCCTTCCCCGGTCCCCAGCGGGCAGCCGCCCTGGATCATGAACCCCTTGACGACGCGATGGAACGTCAGACCGTTGTAGTACGCCTTTCGAACCTTGTGCTCCGTCTTCGGATCGACGAACACCTTGGTCCCCTCGGCCAGCCCAAGGAAGTTCTCGACCGTCTTGGGGGCCTCTTTGAAATAGAGCCGCACGACGATGTCGCCCATGTTCGTCTTGATCAGGCACTGGGGATCGGCCGACGGTTCGTTGGGTTCGGCTGCCATGAGGACTCCACCAAGACAAAGGACAAAGGCTGCTGCGATCCGATTCATATCTGCTCCTTTGTACGTAGACCGGTCACGTTCACTCCGACGCCTCTATTATACCGAATGCCGGGGCTTTCCGCCAGCAGCCGTACCGACAAGGCAGAAGATTCGATGGGACAGAAGCGGAGGAGTTGACGGCCCGATAAGAACAGCAGACCTGACGTGTGGACCGACGCAGACAATACGGACAGATGCTTCGAGGGCAGCAGCCGGAGAGCCGGTGGCAACGCTAATTCTCTTGCGTGTCGCCGACACCCACCTTCTGACCGAGACGCTGACAGCTCTCGCAGTGGCAGCAACCGACCTGCCGCAGATGCGACGAGCCGGCCAGACGCCGCGTCTCAATCAGCCGGGCCCCTTTGGCCTCCATCTTGCGAAAGGCCATCTTGGCCTCGCGATTGTCGTGGTAGCCCACGGCGTCCACGACGACGGCCACCCGTTTGTCCCTCTGGAGCAGCCCCAGCGCCGCCGCCTTGACGGCCCCTTCGGCACAAGCCCCGATGAGGATGAACTCGGACGCCGAGACCTCGCTGAGCAGACGGTCGATGCGCGGCTCGTCGAACGGATCGACGCACCGCTTGTGGAGCACCACCTGCTGATAGCGCCGAAGCATGTCGCGAGGCAGGTCCGTGCTGCCGTCGGCCGGGAGAATGATCCGATTCGACATCAGGGTGTAGCTGATCTTCTCCTGACCAGGAGTGCCGTCGATGCAGTACTTCGGATCGCCGTTGTTGCCTTCGAGGTAGACTTCGCACGTCGAGATGATCGGGATATCCCTTCGTCTGGCCCACGCCATCATGCGCCGGATGTGGGCCAGCACCCTTCGGTGGTTTCGGATGCAGGCGCCGCCGTCGGCCAACAGGTAGTCCCTTTGCGTGTTGACGTCGACGAGGACTTGCCTTCGTTTCGCCCTGACCATTTGAAGTATCATCCTTCGACTTCCTTTCCGCGCCGGCAGGGTTCCTTGGGTCTGGTATACCCGCGGCCCACAAAAGAGTTCACTTGCCTAATCATCGTGTGCCGCTATGCGCCACTTTAGTAACGCGGGCAGGAGAAAATTATCCGCACCTTCACTCCACTTCGGACTTCCCATATAATGCGGCGAAAACCTACTGTCGAATGGATGATGAACGATTCCGAACACGACCAGGCGATGGGACGTATCCTGAGAGAATACAGTGCAATTGTGTTGCGACCGGAAGATTTCCCGGGCCGGATCGATCGGGCCTGCATTTTCGGACGTCTTGGACCGTTTCATATCGAAATCGGATCGGGTAAAGGAACGTTTCTCGTCCAGGAGGCGCAGGCGCATCCGGAGGTGGACTACCTCGGCATCGAATGGGCGAGCAAGTTCTACCGGTATGCGGCGGACCGGCTGGGACGCTGGGGGTTGGCCAACGTCCGTATAATCCGAGCGGATGCCGCGACCTTCCTGCGGGAACACGTGCCGGCGGCTTCGGTGGACTGCTTTCACATCTACTTCCCGGACCCGTGGCCGAAGAAGCGGCATCACAAGCGGCGGTTCGTCCGGCAGGACAACGTGGAGATGCTGATCGCGTGTCTCAAGCCGGCAGGCAGAATCCAGATGGCGACCGATCATGACGAGTACTTCGAGCAGATGCGGCAGGTAACGTCAGCGTTTTGTGACGAGTTGGAGGAGGCCGAGTTCGTGCGTCCGGCCGGGGCCGCAGGCGAAGAACTGACGGGGACCAATTACGAACGCAAGTACATCAAGGATCGACGCGCCATCCACGTTCTCGCGTTCCGAAAAAAGCGGGTGTGAAGGAACGCCAATCCGAGCGGGATGCGGCATCAAGGGACGTCCAGTCGCTCCAACGCGGTCAGGGCCACGCGCTTGACATAGTCGTCGGAGTCGTTGGCCGCGGCCTTGATCCGGGCCAGCGCCGGCCGGGCCTTTGCGCCCAGCTTGTCGAGCGCGACGATGGCGAACATGCGGACTTTGTCCGTCGGATGCTTCAGCGCGTCCGCCAGCACGGGCAGCCCACTGTCTTCGGCTCCCCAGTCGCACATCGCATGGGCCGCGGCAACGCGAACCACCATGGATTCATCTGCCAGCCGGGCCTTCACCGCCGTTCGGGCAAACGCGACATCGGCCCGGAACTTGCCGGCGGCGTGCAGCCCAACAATCGCCCAGTACCGAATCGACGGTCTCGCATCGTCCAGGTACGGCAGATAGGAATAGACCGCGTTGGCGCCCTCGTAGTCCAGCTCCTTGAGCTTCCAGAGTCGCTGACGCAGGTTGGACGCGCCGATCCTTTCCCGCCAGTGCTCGGCGCCTGTGGGCGTCGGCCGCTCGACGACGGGAGCGCCCGGCTCGAACGTCACCAGATCGCTGTCGCGGAAACCGATCCGGCAGGCCTTGGCGTACAGCACGTCGCCCGGTTTCAGCGGGACCTCGCGCGAACAAAGCAACCACCCTGTCTTGTCCTTCGGGTCGCCGCCCACGCGATACGCGATGGAGGACCCCGCCGTGGCGCAGGCCAGCGTGACGCTCGCTCCCTCGGTCGCATCGCCCGTTCGCTTGACGACCACCGGCGGCGCCGTCTTCTCGTATTGCCCGTTCGGCCGTTTCCATTCGTCAAAGATCGGCTCGGGAATCAATCCGACGTCCTGCGTGTCTTTGTACCACTCTTCATGCGCCCTTCGCAGCCGCTCCAACACCTCCGCGTAGGCCGGATCGCCGGCCAGATTGCGGACCTCATGAGGGTCAGCGACAACGTCATAGAGTTCTTCAATCGGCTTGGCCGGTTCGAAGTACTGCTTCTGCGGCCCATCCAGTTCGCCCTCGGCGTGGAGCCGTCGCATCTCCTGCATCGTGGGCATCTCATTCATGTAACGGATGTCCTGGGCGCGTGAAACGTACCACATGTAGTTGCGGATGTACTTGAAGCGTTTGTCCCGGACGGCCCGGATCAGGTCGTACGCTTCATCCATGCGATCGCGGGCGGCGAAAACGTACTCCCGCGGCCTGGCTTTGCGGGGTCCCAGAAACGCATGGCCCTGCATGTGAGAAGGGATCTCCACTGTGGCCAGCGAGAGCATCGTCGGGGCGAAGTCAACGAAGGCAATCAGGTCGTCGTTGACCGTTCCGGGGGCGATCGCCTCGGGCCTGTCCGGCATGGCGAGTTTGCACCACTTCGGGGGGACGCGGACAATCAGCGGCACGCGAAGGCCGGAATCGTAGATCCATCGCTTGGCGCGAGGCAGCCCCCGACCGTGGTCTCCCCAGAACCACACGATCGTATCGTCGGCCAGACCGTCCTGCTCCAGGTCATCGAGCACCTGCCTGACCTGTCTGTCCATCAGCGTGATGAGGTCGTAGTACTGCGCCCAATCCTGCCGGACCCTGGGCGTGTCGGGGTAGTATGGCGGAAGCACCGCCTGGGCGGGATCGTGCCGCTCTGCCGGACCCAGACCGGCCAGTCGCCTGAGCATCGCATCGCTTCGGTTGCGGATCTGGCTCTCATGCGTCGTCGTGAAGTTGATGACCGCAAAGAACGGCTTGTCTTTGGGGCGGTTCCGCCAATGCGCGCTGCTGCTGCACTCGTCCCACGCCGTCAGCGGAGCTTCGAACTGGTAGTCCGTCTTGACGTTGTTGGTGCAGTAGTAGCCGGCCGCGCGCAGGTACTCGGGAAAGCACTTGACTTGCTGCGGGGGCACGCCCGCACAGCGCATGTGGTGTGTCCCGATCGTCGTCGGGTACATCCCGGTGATGATTCCCGATCGGGTCGGTGCGCAGACGCCGGAATGCGAGAACACATGGTTGTACCGCACGCCTTCCGAGGCCAGCCGATCCAGGTTGGGCGTCACCGCATACGCATCGCCATAACAGCCCAGGTCCGGGCTGATATCCTCCGTGCTGATCCAGAGGAAATTGGGCCGGTCCTGCCGGCGAACTTCCTGAGCAAGAAGGGAACGTTTCGGCAGCATCATCGCCGTCAGAGACCCGCACGCCACTTTCAGAAATCGGCGCCGGTTCCAGTTGCCGTTCATATAACCTCCAGACCGGGCGTTTCCGATGCGCTGGCCCATCGGAAGATGCCAACTCAGAACAGGGAACGCCCTGTGGACACTCCACAGGATCTCATTGCGGCGTTCCAAGGATCTTCAGGGAATCCTCGATCACAGGAAGGGTCTTGGTTTCCACTTTGGGATTGTCGGCCTTCCCCGTGACCTCCATGCGAACGACGGCGCCGCCGAGTCCCTCGGTCAGCGACTGAAGGATCGACGGCTTGGCCGCCGCGACGCGTCGACCGCGAGCGGTCAGCGTGAGATTGACGTCGTTGTCGCGCAGGTTCATGGCGCCGCTGCCGGTAAAGGCCAGATTCCTGCCCGACATGTCGAACTTGCTGATCAGCAGCTTGTTGCGCTTGAGATACGATTCCAGCAGCATCCGTTCGAACGCGTAGTCCGTGGGTTCCGTCAGACTCAACACGGCCAGGAGATTGGCCAATGGCGAGACCTTTCCCACCTGCATGTCCGCCACATCGATCCGGCAGACGCCGAGACGGGAGGAGCCATCACCGATCGAGGCCCCCAATCCCAGTGTCGCGTTCATCGTCCCGCTGCTGGCGCTCGTCTCCGCCACGGGATCGAGCTTGCCACCCAGGAGAAACCTCTTGAGATCGACCCGGACCAGACCGACGGTCGCCAGATACTGAACCACGCCGGCTGCAACCGGTTCGATACGGAGACGGCCGAGAAGATGACCGCCGTAGCAGTCGCCCAGGAAGTTGTCTGCCGACCACGCGCGCGTGTTCGGATCGTATACGAGTTCGGCGTTCAGACGGGTAACGTCCTTGCCCTTGATGTTGAACCGGTCGGCCGCCAGTTGCATTCGCCCGGATGAAAACCCGGTCTTCGTATCGTACGCCGCCTCGATGCCGAGAGTCCCGTACACCTCGGTTCCCGTGCCGGAGACATGGAAGCTGCACGGCCGCAGGTCCATCCGACCGCCGAGCCGAACAAGCTTATGGTCTTTTCCCGAGACCTCCAGAGTCTCCATGTCCAGATCGAATGGCCCTCTGGGCGAGGAATCCCGATAGATGCCCTGGAGACTCTTCGGCAGCGATTCACCCAACTGCGACGTGAACAGAATGTCACGCGCTCGCGCCGTGAATACCGCTTCCCCCCGGCTCTCGGGCAGAAGGCTCAGACGCCCGTTGACGCGCACCGAAGGCCGCAGGGACGGATCGGACTGGAGCGATGGCGCCGCTTCGATGTCCTGGAACGTCACGGCCTTCGCGTCCACGGCAATCGTGCCTGTGACGTCTTGCAGCGGGTACGGGAATCTCTCGTGGTTGATCTTGTTTCCGAGGCACACGATGGAAGCCGTCAGATCGGGCGGCTGGTTGCTGTCGACCTTGCTGTAGCCTATGGTGACGTCCACCGCCCCCTCCGGCCGGAATGCCAAAACGTGCCGCCTGGCCGCCTCCGGCAGCAACCCCAGCACCGTCTCGTCCAGTGGTGTTTGCTTCGTCGTCACGTTCAGATGGTATTGCCCCGGCTGGTCGGCCCTGGCGAACTGTATGCTCCCCGCCAACCGCACTTCACTCTGGCGGTATCGCCCGACGCAATCCGTGATCGCGGCCGAATCCGGCGTGATGGAGGCCTGACCCGAAAGACCCGTCAGCACCACCGGCCAGGAATCCATCTTCAGGGAAGCATCGGCCACGAAAGCGTCGGCCGCGAAGCGGATGGGATTCGGGCTGTTGACGTCCTCGGCGGTGAAGATCCTGGCGCGGACCCTCGCGGTTCCGCTGGCGTCGAATCGTCTGGCCGCCGTCCGGTATTGCTCCGGCAGCGCCTGCCTCAGCGTTGCATCCAGCGGGATGGCGTTGGCATCGACCGTGATATTGTAGATCGGCCGGCCTGTGTCGCGGTCGGTGACCTGACCGTCCAGTCGGATCCGGCGCCCCTGCCCCGATGCAACCACGTCGGTCACAAGGACCCTCTCCCGGTCGAAGTAGATTCCTCCCGTCATGTCTTGCAGAGGATAGGGGAACTTCTCGTACGTGGCGTTGACACCGCGCAGGTCGATGGCGATGTGGCTGCGTTTGTCCGACGGGCTCGACCGAGTCAACCGGTAATCCACGCCAATGACCCCGCTCGGCGAAAAGGCGTCCCAGAGCCGCTTCTGGCCTGGCGGCAGCGCCGCATAGAGGTCTTCGTCCAGAATCATATTGCCGCTGGAGATCTGGTACTGATACTGTCGATGGTCGCCATGGCCCCTGGCCCAGCCCTGGATCAGCACATCCACCTCGCCATGCTTGCCCTTGAGCTGGTTCAACTGCACCGCGGACTGGGAGAACTCCACCGTTCCGGACAGATGATCGACCGCATAGGGAAACCGGCTGTCAAGGATGGACATATCCTCGCACACCACACTTCCCGTGACCTCACTGTCAAACAGGGCGTGGACATTGCCGCGTGCATCGAGGCGGACCGACGCAACTCGGCCGAACGGACGAAACCGGGCGAAGAACCGCTGGGCGGCCGCCATCCCGCCGGACTGCCGAGCCGGGTCCGTCGCGAGCAGCCGAAAGGCGTCAACTTCCGGGCTGTGCTTGCTGTGCAGGTCCTTGATCTGCAGGTGCAGCTTGTAGGCGCCGGAACGATCGTACTCGACGTCCGCGGCCAACACGTCGACGGCCCAAGCCCGTTCGAGCGAAGGAATGTCCGTCGAGGACAAGCCGCCGGCCACCTCAAATCGCCCGGGGGTCCAGGAGCCTCGCAGAGCGCTGTCTCCGTAGCCGCCGGAGAGCTTGGCCGTCTTGATCTCGAACCCGTGGCTGCCGTCGCTGACGCCGGGGAATCCGAAGCGCGCTTCCACAGGCACCGAGGTCACCACTTCCGTCTCCCCCCCGGACACCTTGCAGTAGCGCAGCTTGCCTCGCCGAAGAGCAACAACCGGCACTCGTCCGCCTTTGCCCGAGGAGGTATTCAGCCGCAAGCCGCCGACATTCCATCGTCCGGAATCGAGATCGTGCTGGACGTCGAGAATGAAATCCACAACGTGAATCTCCTTCACACGAGGCGACAACAGCAGCAAACTGCCCAGACTGAACTTCGCATAGACGTTCTTGGCGCGCAGGATCGTGTCGTCGTAGAACAGCGCCTCGTGTTCGGCGGGACGAATGACGATGCCGTCGATGGAGACGGAGGCGTTGCGGTGGAAATCGAAAGGCCCCATCTCGATGCGCGTGTTCGTCAGCCGGCTGATCTCCACAGCGGCGATCCCGGGCAGGGCTCTGGCCACCCAGATGCCGAGGACGACGACGGCCGCCAGGAGAATCGCGGGCAGAACCGCCAGGCGGATGAGCATGCGGCGACGCCATCCTCTCTTGGTGAAGTCTGCTCCCGTGCTGGAACGTATGGATCGGGCCATGAGAACTCGCGCATCGTTCGAATTGCAGGGCTAACGCGACCGCCGAATCGCCTTGTCGGAGATATCGCGACGGCAATACGCCCCTTCAAAGGAAATGCGATCGACCGCCTCATAAGCCCGCGCCTTTGCGGCGGCCGTATCGCGTCCCAGGGCCGTCACACCCAGAACGCGTCCACCGCTGGTGACCACGTTGCCGTTCTGCTGTTCCGTCCCGGCGTGAAACACCACCACGTCGCCGAGAGACTCCGCCTCGGCAATCCCCGTGATGACCTTGCCTTTGGCGTAGGCATCCGGATACCCGCCGGAAGCCATCACGACGCACACGGCCGGGCGCGGGTCCCACTGAAGGCACATATCATCCAGTCGGCCGTCGCAGACCGCCAGGAACACTTCCAACAGGTCGCTCTTGAGTCTCATCAGGATCGGCTGGGTCTCCGGATCGCCGAACCGGACGTTGAATTCCAGAACGCGCGGCCCGCCGCTGGTCATCATCAGCCCCGCGTAGAGAACTCCCCTGTACGGCGTACCGTTGCGGTTCATCGCATCCACGATGGGCACCAGTATCTCGCGCGAGATGCGGCCCATCATGTCGTCGGTGACCACAGGCGCAGGGCTGTAGGCGCCCATCCCGCCCGTGTTCGGGCCCGTGTCGCCGTCACCGATAGGCTTATGGTCCTGCGACGACTCCATGAGATAGATGTTGCGGCCGTCCACGAACGCGAGAATCGAGGCCTCCTCTCCGAGCAGCTTGTCCTCCACGATCACCCGGTCTCCGGCCGCTCCGAAAATCCGGTCGACCATGATCCGCTCGGCGGCCAGAATACCGTCGGACGGCTCGTCGCAAACGATGACACCTTTGCCCTTGGCCAGCCCGGTGGCCTTGATCACGACGGGCTCGTCGCGACTGGCGATGTACGCCTTCGCGTCGCTGAACCGGTCGAACACGCGGGATTCGGCCGTCGAAACGGCGCTGGCACGCATCATCTGCTTGGCGAAGGCCTTGTCGGCCTCCAACTGCGCGGCCGCACCGCTCGGGCCGAACGCCTTGATCCCGGCCGCTTCCATCGCGTCCACGAGCCCGGACGCCAGTGGATCCTCCGGGCCGACAACAACCAGACCGACGTTCTGCGTCCGGGCGAAGTCCACCAGCGATGCAACGTCGTTATCCCCGATGGCGACGTTCTGTCCACACAGGGCGGTGCCCGCGTTTCCCGGCGCGATGTAGAGCTTGCCGAGCTGTTTGGATTGTCTCAACTTCCAGGCGATCGCGTGCTCGCGTCCCCCACTGCCGATCAGCAGTACGTCCATTCTCTTACCTCAAATCTCATCCTGAGTCCGGCCCGACATTGACAGAGCCCGGGCTGCCCGCCGTTCGGGCCCGGCGACCGTAGAGTACTACTGTATCAAAGCCGCGCCGTTTGCTCAAGCCGATAGTTGGCAGGGAAGAGATGGCAGGAACGTGAAGCAGGAGGGCAACCTGGGCAGCAGCGCGCAAAGCATCCTCACGCCGCCCAGAGGACGCGGCGCGATCGCGGTCAGGCCGCCAGATGTTCCTTCAGACGCTTCGGCACGCACGCGGCCGACAGGTCACGGAACCGCATACCAGCCAATGCCCTCATCGAACCAGACATTGTCGGGCAGCGCCCGGAGTTTTTCCGCCTCACTCTCGCTCGTGGTGAAGAAATGGGCTCCGGCACTCTGCGACCAGAAACGATATACCGGACAAGCCCAGGACACCTGCTTGCCGACCGGATAGGCGTAGAAGGCGATGCCCTGGTGCGTCCATACGTCAGGATACTGCTCCAGAAGCTTGGTGATCTCCCGCTCCTTGAGCGTGTAGAAATGCGACATCGTCTCGTCCGACCAGAAGCGGTGCACGGGCAGACAGTTGGGATCGGAGGCATCCGGGAACGCGCGGAACGCAGTGCCCTGGTAGGTCCATTCCTTCGGGTGTTCGTTGATCAGCGTGTCCTTCTCGGTCTCACTGATCGTATAGTAATGGGCCTTGTTGATGGGCGACCAGAACCGATAGACCGGTTTCAGCGATGCCTCGATGATCTTGCCGTATTCGACCACCACATTGTCGAGGTAAGCGCGCCCCGAACCAATGGCCAGGCCGGTGGATCGGCCTCCGAGGTATATGAAGATCGGGCCGCCGCCCCAAGTCCCACGGACCAGACCGCGGTAGGCGTCCCAGGCCCTATCGAGACCATAGCCCCAGGTACTCACGTAAAGCGCATCGAGTTGCGAATCGTAGGATACATACAGTGTCCCATCGTTGACCCACCGTTCACTGTATCCGCTCATGGTGGAATACCCATCCACCCTCTCATAAGAGAAGCTGGGGAACCGATTCACACACCCGGCGCCGAATTCGAGCCGTCGGTATCGAGGGTTCTGATCGCTGGGGGTCACGCCAATCCCGATCCACCCCTCCTCTTCGATGGTCACAAGATCGTAGTGAAAATCGACCCTCATCCCAAAATCGTATCGGGGGTCGAGTCGCCAGGTGTTTCCCACATACGCGGCGAACGCCTCGAAAGGCGGCTCCGAAGCCCGCAGTTCCAGGCGTCTGTTCGTTTCCTTAACGAATATGTTGTTCGGGTCCTCCGAGTACTCCTTCCACAGCCAGGCCCGCGAGTTGTCATCGAACGAGTCCTTCAGGGCGATCTCGTTCTGGGAACTCATGGTGCCGTCGCTGACCACGATAGTGGTTTCGTCCGCATGCACATCCGGGCAGAATCTCGACGCGGCGAGAATCCCTCCCACCGCCAGCACGCAAACAAATGTGTTACGTATCATGATTCTCATCCCCCTTCTCCTCAATAGGGTGCTTGGCATTCCTGACAACGCAGGCAGCACGCACGCGGCCCCTGCACACAATAATTCCGGGAATCCCTTCCGAAAGGCGTCATCCGAACGGCCCTGATCGGTCGCACCCAACCGCAGTCGGGCGGCCCCCGCACTATCCCCCAACGCAACGCCTCGGTAGCTGGGCTCTGAAACGTACGGTTTTCGGGCCGTATGCCGCTTCCATGGCAACTTAAAGCGGTCTGTCACCGCTGTTTTTCTATTATAACATTTCGGCCCGGAATGTCAAGCAAACGGGGCCAAATCGCGTCTTTTTCGTGCTCCGGCTCCGCCGCCGCCGGAGGACAAGTCCAGGCTACAGGGACCGACTGGCTTGGGGCGTTCCGCCATAGGCGCCCATGTTGATCCGACCACCGTTCGGGGCCGGCTCGTCGCCCGAATCGCCCGACGGGTCCCCCGCATCGATGCAGGGGCTACTCACCTCGTCGATAACCCAGTCGGACACTCGGGTATCCCAGTGGCCGGCCAGGGACCTGAGGTGATAATCCCCGCTCGCGGAGTCAACAAAAAGCGGGTCCGCCTCGATGTTGCCTTCTCCCTCGCAGCCCCCCTGGATGTCGTTGAAGCGGACGTCGTAGAGACCGCCTCCCGTCAGAGAATTCGCCTCGAAGTACAGTTCGTTCTCCCAGACGATGTTGTTCAGGAGGCAGGCTCGTTCCGGCACGCTGCCTGACGTGAGTCCCCTCGTGGACCCCAGATGCAAGCCATTCGGCCGGTTGCGAACGATCGTGTTGTTGACCACACGCGGGCGGCCGTAGAGATTGTAGAGACCGCCGCCCCAGTACGCCGAGTTCTCCGCGATGACGTTGTTGGAAACGGTCGGCGCAGCGCTGTAGACGTGGATACCGCCGCCCTCCCAGTCGGCGGTGTTGCCGACGATCGTGTTATTGGTGATGACGGCCCGCGAATCATCGAGACAGGCAATCGCACCGCCGCTCTCGGCATGGTTGTTCGAGAAGCGGCAGTGGTCAATCACAGGACTCGAAGCGGGATCGGACTTGGA
Organism: Sedimentisphaerales bacterium; assembly: GCA_040772485.1. GTDB lineage: Bacteria > Planctomycetota > Phycisphaerae > Sedimentisphaerales > Anaerobacaceae > Anaerobaca. The sequence goes on from JAXGYC010000007.1 coordinate 1,119,816, forward strand.
GCGGGCGTCCCCCGGCCTGTCGGCCTTGCAGCAGAGCACCGCTCCTCCGACCAGATCGACCGTATCGGCGGCAGTGGCATAGGGCTTGTTGGCGAATGCGAGATGGCAGTATTGCAGCACGTCGTCGTCGCCTGAACCAACGAACCGTATGCCGAACCAGCCGTCAATCGTGTCGGTGGCATTGAACAGAATCAGGTCGCGTTCTGTGCCCACGGCGTGGAGCGTCGCGTCCGGACCGACGGTCAACCCAAAATGGCCGGCAAACTTGACGGCCGCTCCCGGCTCGATGGTCAGCGACTGTCCTGCGGCGACCTCGATGTCACCTGTGACCGTATAGGGACTGGCCGCCTTCGTCCAAACGCCGCTGACCGGCCCGCCCGGAACGAGCGTGCCCAGGCCTCCCGTGCCCCGCAAAACGATTCGTCGAGATGGCGCGTTGGTGCTCGTCGACGTGACGTACAGGATGCCGGAGTAGACCCGCTCGGCCTGCGGCGCGAAACCGAGCCTCACCTCCATCGACTGCCCCGGCGAGAGAACGTGCTTGCTGACCGGATTGAGGATCGAGAAGACGCCCCGGGCATCAGAGAGATTCACGGCGCTGACCTGGAAATCGAGCTTGCCGGTATTGGAGATCTTGACCGTGGTCACGGCATTCGCATCCACGGCGACGCACCCGAACTCCGCCGTACCGGCCGGCTGGATGCCCATCAAAGGCAGGTCCAACTGGTTCTCGTAGGCGCCGATGTCGGCCACCGTGCTGTGGACTCGCGCGTTCCCGGCAAGATCGGCAACCTCGGTGACATCACCGCCTCCGGCATTGATGCATGGCGAGGACATCTGGAGCGTCCAGTTCGCCGCCAAGGCATCGTACTCCGACCCGGCGCCGTCGCTCGAGTCGAAGAAGCATGGATAGTCATTGAGGTTCCCAGGCCCAGGGTGGCCCCCCTCCACGTTGCAGAACGATACGGAGACCTCTGATTCGTAGCTCTCGATCTGGTAGTTGCTGTTGCCCCAGATGATCGAGTTCGTCACCTCGGTGCCCAGCTCCGATTCACTGAAGACGCCGCCGGAAACGTTGTTGACGATCGTGCAATTGTCGATCCGCACGGCGCTGCCCAGATAGCAGCAGACTCCCCCACTCTGGGCCTCGCCTCCGATGCAGGTGTTGTTGGCGATGAGCGTGTTGCTGATCGTCGCCGAACTATAAAGGCAGTAGATCGCGCCGGCTCGCCCGCAGGTGTTGTTGGTAATCTTGCAGTGCGTGATGGTCGGGCTCGAGGAGTTGCAGCAGATGGCGCCGCCCCACACCTTGTCGATGTCCCAGTCGAACTCCAGGACCGGCGTCTCCACTCGGTTCTTCGCGAACGTGACCGAGCAGTGGCTCAGCACGTCGTCGTCGCCCGAGGAGACAAACCGAAGGCCGGACCAGCCCAACTCGCGATTGCCGGCGGTGAATTCCACCGGGCGTGCGGCCGTACCCTGAGCCAGCAGCCGCGCATCCGGGCCGACCGTCAGGGTGTACCGCCCCATGAATTCGATCCGTGTCCCCGCCTCGATGCTCAATTCGCCGCCCCGGGCCACATCGATGTCGCCATACACATAATATGGCGAATGGGCTTCGGACCACGTCCCGGACACGTGGCCTGTTTCGATTCGGGTTCCGCCGGTGGTCGCCGCCCCGCGGAGCGGCACGTGCTTGACCCGGCTGTCGCCGTAGTGAACGGCGAGCAGTCCGTAGTAGACCCCTGCGGATTCCGGATGGAACTTGACGTAGATCACCGCTTCCTGTCCCGGCGTCGAGATCGGGAATGAGCCGATGCGGCCCGCGTATTCCTCACCGGTCAGCGACACGACGAACCCCTCGGGGCACGTGATCGAATCAACCGGCAGCGCAGCCGTCGAGCTGTTCTTCAGCGACAGCGTCAGAGGCTCGGACGGCTGTCCTGGGACTCCACGGAAGGACAGAGAGCCCGGACGGAGCTCAACCGAAGGCGCCGTCGGCTGGATATTGACCAGCACGGCAGAAATGGCATTGAGCGCGTGCGGAATATCGACGGGCAGACGATACCAGGCCTCCGCAATCGGAGCCGGATACGGCCGGCCCCATCCGAAATTCAGGTGGTACTCCCCATCGGTGTTGTAGCCGTCACAGACCACGGCGTGCCCGGCCATGCCGTCGGGCGTGTGAATGCCCAGAATCGCAGGCAACCGATTGGCGAGGTTCTCGCGGAGCACGCGCGCGGTGTCCTCCGACAGATCGTCCGCCAGATCGGCGGAATACAAACGGAAATCCTCGACGAGTCCATTTGCCATGTCGTAGGCCGACGCCCCGGACCCTTCGCTGGAGTAGTCCATGCGGGACGCCACGCCGCAGGCGAAACTCAGGGCCGCAATATCCGCCTCATTCAGACTGATTCGAGCGTCGTACTTGAGCCGAGCCAGGGCAAGAGACTCGTTGAGTTCGGCCAGCGACGGGAAATCGTAGCGGACATGATCGGCGTCAATGTCGATGCCGCTGACCGTCGTATACGAATCGCCCGTGTCGAAGACGGCGCCGCACTGGCGGTGGTAGTGAAGAACCTGGGCCATCGCCGTGGCGACGCAGCCGACGTAAGACCGAAAGCCATCCACCGGATCCAGCGGACAGAAGGCATTGTAGGGCGCATCCTGTTCCCAGGTGGTCTCCAGCCAGCCTCCGGTGGAGGTGCTGTTCTCCGGCGGCCACTGCTGGAACGTCTGCCCCTCGGCCATCGGCAATCCTCGCCCGGAATAGAAGCGCCACCGGGCGTTGTTCTGCGCCGTCGCCGAGGGGTCCACAGCCGCCAGCCGCGACCGCAGGTCCCGCGTCAGCAGGCAATAGAATGGATGGCGTTCGTCCAAACGATCCGGGAATCCGCCGCGAAGTGAGTATGCGACCATCGGTTCCACGTCCGTGTCGGCCGATGTCACGACAAACCCCTGAGGCTCCAGTTCGACCGCGTACGCGAGCGTTGTCCCGTCGCTGTCACAAATCTCCCGAACACCGATACGGCTCGTGTCCCCAATCGCCTTGCCTCTTCGGGGGGCAGCCAGCCAGGGCGACGCGTTCGACGATCGCGCCTGCCGCATCCGGAGAAACATGTCCGCCGCCTGGCGAACCTGCTCGGGCGAGACCGCCTCCGCCCGGAGTGCCGGACAGCACATCAGGTGTGCGAGGATGCACAGCACCACAGCCGACCTGCGCCAGACAGCAGAATCCATGACTTCAGTCTCCGATCCGTCCTTCAACCGTTTCCAGAGCCGGCCCGGTCTGGCCCTCGGCCGGCGGCGAGCCATATCCGGGACTCAGAACCGTGCGAAACGACCAGAGCGGTCCTTCCACTTGACCGTAGGCGTTGCGGGCCACCACCCGCCAGTAGTAGATCGCGTCCTTTCTCAGGCCGTGCGGGCTACAACGGGCCGCCACCAGGCCGGTCGCCACCTGATCCATCGCCATCGGATCCATACCTAAATATACGTCATACGCCGGCACCATCATGCTGAATGTCGTGGCCCGCGTCACGTCTTCCCATTCGACGCCGTCGCCGGACGGACACCCGGTGTCCGGACACACCAGGGACCGGTCGCATCCCAGCGCTACATCTTCGACAAACTCCTCCATGCCTCGACAGAGAATCCCCTCGACCTCCATCGAATCAAGGTTGATCACAGGCGATCCGGAATTCCCCTGATACGTGTCGAGATTGGCCTGGAAGAACGTGGGCTCGGTGTTCTGCCGGACGATCGCTCCGGCGTCGTACTTGCGCGGAATGCCCCATGGATGTCCGATAACCAGCAGCCGCTGCCCGTCGGCCACCCGCCCGCCCCGGCGCAGCGGCAGCGGCGTGCGACCGGTCACCCTGCGATCCAGCCGGATCAGGCCCCAGTCGGGATACCCCACGTGATAGCCGACGATCTCCTCGATCCGGTAGACCTGATCGGCGCGTAGCGTCAGCGTCGGCGTCAGCGCATCTTCCATGACGAAGTCGAACACGACCACCACATCCGACGCCCGGTCGCACGAGACGCAGTGCCCTGCCGTGATCAACAGGTCCGCCCCCACAAGGACCCCGGTGCACATGCCCGCCGAAGGCTGGTCCTGGAAAGGCTCATCAGGACAAAGCGCGTGCCCGGTATCCAATGGATCGAGCCATTGATACCACCACGCGAACGAGCGAGCGTCGACCTGGAAGGTGCCGTCGCCCCGCTCGACGAGGTTCGAGGCGTAGACCAGCACGGCTGTCGCGCTGCCCGCAGCGAGAATACGCGGATCCTCTATCTCGTATTCTTCCCGCCGGTCGTCTTCGCCGTAGATAGTGGTCAGTTGGCGCGCGCCTGCCTGACTGAACGTGACAATGTTTCGACCGGCCTCGACGGCACCGGCCGCGAGAGAATCATCGCCCCATGAGAGCACGATATCCGCCTGGTCGACATCCGCACCGTCGGCGGGACTGGGTCGATCCGGCACGGTTGCAGGCGCCAGTTGGTGCGGGGTCACTGTGAGCGAGTACGCGCCGGTCTCGTACTCGTAGCCGGCCACGCGAATCAGGTACTCCACGCCGGCACTCATCCACATCACGATCACCGAATTGGTGCTCTCGCAATCGTCGTCGCCGCAGGCCAATTCCGCGCCCGTCGGGTCGAACACCGCCACCGTCGTGTCGAACTCCTCGCTTTCGACGCAGACCGTCACCGGCCCTGTTTGCGTCGCCGTATAGGAATGCCACACGTCCAGCGCGTCGCGGTAGCCGCAACTGCTCTCCAGTTGCCCGGTCGCCCCCAGGCTCGTGCTCACGCAGGGCACGCCGGCTTCCACCACGATCGGATGGTCTCGATCGTCATGGGTCCTCACGTCCCAGGGACCTTCATAGTAGACCTTGATCCACCAGGAATCGATGTACCCGACATTCCCCATGCGCACGTCCGTCGCGCGCAGGATCCAGGCCTGATTGGCCTGCTCGCCCGCGAACTCGGTGATGCCGGTCACGGTCCGGGAGAGGTGTTCCCCTTGCTGATCGTCCATGAGCCAGAGGTTGCGTCGGCGCGTCCGCGCCGCATCGCACAAGTCAACCCATAATTCTCCCACTGCCGGATGCACAATCTCGTAATGGACGTCTACGCTGGTGACCACGGCCTTCGATGGCGCGCCGGAAAGAGAAATCTCGCTGCTGACCCAGTCCCATTCCGAAATGGCCTGATCCGCTTCATTGCTGTCGGTGATCGCCCCCTGCGAGTGCAGCCAGACCCACGCGGCAGATGGATTCGCCTGTGCCTCCGTATCCATGCTGCGTCTGTCCGACAGCAGGAAGTCCCGCACTACGATCAGGTCCTGTCCCTGGTCGATCAGATCAGCGACAGCCGTTGCCGCCAACTGGGCAGTGGCCCGTCTGCCGTCCTCCAGCAGTCGCACTCGGCTGCCCGGCGCCTGGGGCAGTCGCGCCAAAGCGGCCGCCGTCAGAGACTCATTCAACACCACCTCGATTTCCGCGAAATGGGCGTAAGGCGCCCGCATGGCGCGTGCGCGCCGGTCGGCAGAACCACTGACGACCTTGCTGACGCGGGCGGCAGTCGGGATGGACTGCCCTTCATCCCCTTCGACTCTGCCCCAGGGAGGAACCAGCACGGAAACGACAGCGATCGACAGGACCTGCACCCACCCGCGGACCCGACTCGGGAATGCCACCCTCATGGCGCGCTCCTTCCACCCACTCCTTTCTCCTTGTCTGCGACGCCGGAATACGCTCCCATCCAACACGCGGACGATCCGGCCGATGGCATTATACCCGAACAGATCGCGGACGACAATCTCCCAGACCACCCATCTCCCGCACGTCCCGCAGCTTCCGCAGCGGCTGCTTCGTTCGCCTTGCCGCTGTGGTCTTGCCATCTGAAAAACCATGCGGCAGGCAAATCGTCGTATCTCCTTCAAAATTCCCACCTTGTGACACCCGTCCCATAAAAGGTAAAGCTTTCCAACTGCTCGGACCGATGAGAAAAAGGGGTGATAGGCCCTTTCTCAGTACTGGTAACATCGTTCCTTGGACAGCCGTGCGGACGCGATCCTTTTTCACGCCAGACGCACATGAAGGACGCCAAACGAAAGCCTGTCGTCATACGAGTAGGAAAGGAATCACGATGAACGCAAGGAAAGGACTCGACACAAGGCGATCCGTCATCATAGCGATCCTGTTCGGCGCTCTGGTGGCCACCGCGTTCGGCGCCGCCGGCTGCGGCGACCAGATGGCCCGGATGCAGCAGAATCAGGTCAAGCTTCAGGCCATGGTGGCCGCCAATGCCCGCGAACTGGCCACGCTCTCCTCGCAGGTCCACGTCAGCCAGAGCCGGATCGAGGAGGGCTTCGCCAGCCTCGAACAGGACATCCGGAACACCGATGCCCGAGTCGCCGCCGTCCAGAGCGAGCAGGCTCAGCTTCACCAGACTGTGGCCGCGAACGACCAGAACATCAACGCCAAGCTCACCCAGCTCGCAGATAACCAGGCGTCTTTGCGAGACGGCATAGCCCACGTCGCCGATATCGCACAGCGCACCAATACCACAGTCAGCACGGTCGCACGAGACCAGGCGACGCTCCATCAGCTCGTGCAAAACAACAAGAAAGAACTCGTCGAGAGCATCACGACCGTCGCGAACAACCAGGAACAGACGCACGCCGGGATTCATCAGCTCCAGCAGGCCGACCAGAACCTGGCTAACCTGATCGCCACGGTCACGGCGAAACAGGAGGCGCTGCAGAAGCTGACCGAAGGAAATCACGAGCAACTGACCGGAAGCCTCGCTGCATTGTCGACCCACCAGAGCCAGTTTCGAGGCGAGATGGGCGATCTCCGCTCGCTCACGCAGACCGTCGCCGCCGACGTGACGGCGCTGGGCAACGAGCAGGCCGCGCTGCACGACACCGTCAAAGCCAACACCGCCACGCTGGTTGCCGGCCAAGACGCGATTCGAGACACTCTCCGGACGAACAACGAAGTCGTCGCCACCGGCTTGACCAACCTGGCGGTCCAACAGCAGGACATCAGCAACAATGTGACGAACCTGCGTGACAACTCGGACAAGCTGGCGGCCGACCTGGCAACGGTTGCGTCCGAGCAGACGGCACTACGACAGACGGTCTCCAACAGCACGGAGAACCTCGCCGCAATCGCCGAAGGCCAGGGCGCCCTTCAGCGCAGCGTGGGCGCACTCGACGCCAGGACCACAACCTTGGCAAGCGATATCTCCTCCGTCTCGCAGCAACTGAGCGCGTTGGACGAAAACGTCAAGGCCGGCAACGAAACACTCACCTCGCACACTGCCGCACTGGCCGATGGCCAACGGATGATCCAAACCGGCCTGAACACCATGACCGCAACGACGAACCAGAGTGCGCTGACCGTCCTGGCCATGGGCAACCGGCAGGGCGAAATGGAACAGGCCATGCAGGCCGGCATCGACAGACTGACAGTCGAGACGCAGCAGCTTGCCTCGGGGCAGCACAACTTGAACCAGGCCCTGCGTGACCGCAGCGAATCGCTCAGCGATCAACTGGTCGATCTGACCCAGCAGCAGCAGCAGATGCAGAGCGGCCTGGACACGCTGACCATGACGACGGGACAAGTGGCTCTGGACGTGCTGGCCATCCACGACACGCAGGCCGGCCAGGGTCAGGCCATCGCGTCTAACCAGCAACAGCTTGTCGCCAAGCTCGACGCAACCGCACAGAACCAGCAGCAGATCCGAGAAGGTCTCGATACGATCACAGCCACCACAACCCAGACCGCTCTCGACGTCCTGACCGTCAGTGAAATTCAGGCCGGACAGGCGCAGGCGATCCAGGCCAACCAACAGCAGGTCGTTGCCAGACTCGACGCCGCCGCACAGGACCAGCAGCAGATTCGAGACGATCTCGACACGATCACCGCCACCGCGACGCAGACCGCTCTCGACGTCCTGACCATCAGTGAAATCCAGGCGGGACAGGCGCAGGCGATCCAGGCCAACCAACAGCAGATCGTTGCCAGACTCGACGCCGCCACACAGGACCAGCAGCAGATTCGAGACAGCCTCGATACAATCGGTGCAACGACCGCGCAGGTGGCACTGGATGTCCTGGCCGGACGTGATAGCCAGGTGCAGCAGGCCCAGACCTTGCAGGCCGGCCAACAGGCGATTGCCGCGGAGCTCTCGATAGTGACCGAGGGCCAGCAGCAGGTGCAGGGCCACCTTGAAACCATCACGGCCACGGCGACGCAGGTCGCCCGTGACGTTGTCCAGGTCGGCGAAAATCAGGGCAAGCTCGAACGAGCCTTCGAAACCAACCGCCAGGAACTGGTCGCCAGACTCACCGAGATCGCCCAAGGCCAGCAGGAATGGCTGACACGCTTCGACGCCGCACAGGCAAACATCGAAGCGATGGCCACGGGCATCGCTTCGCTCGAACAGCGGGTCATGAAGCTTCAGGGGACCCTGCAGAGCAGCCTCAACGATCTGAACACCCTGCTCGATGCGAAGTCGCAGCGACAGACCCAATTCGAAGAGACGGTTCGCCAGGATGTGCAATCCCTGGGCGATTCGCTCGTCCAGTTGAGAGACGCGCAGACCGGCCTGCAAAAGCGAATCCAGGAAATGCAGAGCAGCAGCGAGAGCCAGACCGAGGATCTTCTCTCGGCCATCGAGCAGTTGCGGCAAAAAACCGACAGCAACAGCGCCCTGGTTCCGGCGGAGATCAAGAGTTCGAAGGCCCAGCCCGAGCAGATCCCACTGCCCTGACCGGCGCACGACATCCCAGGTACGGAACAGTCGAGGGGATGGCCCGAAAGCCATCCCCTTTTCTATTTGGTGTTCGGACGGGACTGAGGGCGGACTACAACAGCGTGATGCCGGCCGCACGGCACTTGGCGACCATCTCCGCCGGCCAGACGCTGGCGTGAACCTCGCCGACGTGAAGCTTCCGCAGGAAGAACATGCACAGTCTCGACTGGCCGATGCCGCCGCCGATGCTCAAGGGCAGATCGCCCGCCAGCAGGCGTTTGTGCCACTCGTACCGCCGCCGCTCCAGGGCCCCGCGAATCCCCAGTTGCTGCAGCAGGCTGTTCTTATCGACGCGGATCCCCATCGAGCTGATCTCAAACGCCCGGTTCAACAGCGGGTACCACAACAGAATATCGCCGTTGAGCCCCCGGGTCCGGTCGCTGGTAGGCGTCACCCAATCGTCGTAGTCCGGCGCGCGCCCATCGTGCAGGGTCCCATCGGCCAGCTCGCCCCCGATGCCGATGACGAAGACCGCCCCCTGCTCCTGCACGATCCGGTCCTCCCGCTGGCGCGGCCCCAGATCGGGCCAGCGCTCCAATAGCTCTTCGCTGTGCACGAAAGCGATCTCCGCCGGCAGCATCGGCTCGATGTGGAGGTACCGCTCGCAGACAACCGCCTCGGTCTGGCGCAGCACCGCGTAGATGGACCGAACGATGGCCTTTAGAAAGTCCAGGTTTCGATCGCTTTCGCGGATGACGCGTTCCCAGTCCCACTGATCGACGTAAACCGAGTGCAGGTTGTCCAGACACTCCTCGTCCGGCCGGATGGCGTTCATGTCGGTGTACAGCCCTTCGCCGGGACCGAACCCGTAGTCGGCCAGCACCATCCGTTTCCATTTCGCCAGCGAGAACAGGCATTCGGCCTCGCTGTAGCCGTCGTCCTTGATCCGGAACGTGGCCTTGGCTTCGATGCCGTTCAGGTCGTCGTTGACGCCGGAACCCTTCCTCACAAACAGCGGCGCCGAGACCCGCTGGAGATTCAGCGCCGCCGCCAGGTGGTCCTGGAAGAAGTCCTTGACGAACTTGATGGCCTGCTCCGTCTGCCGCAGGTTCAAAATGGGTCGGTACTCACCGTTCAAAATCAGCTCAGGCATCGAAACCTCCACCTTCTCCAGGGTCGGCCGCCCACCTCCGCAACGGTCTCAGACCTTACCCGCGGCCCGTCGTCGGGTCAAAACAAAACACGACACCGGCTTGAAAACCGCAAGATGCGACGCAATAATTGCTCAGCGGCAGCGACTACAGAACTATACCGGTTCCACAGAAACCTCAAATGGGAGACAATCGTATGGCCAGAATCAGTCTTGCCGGCCCGCTCGTTTTTGTCGCGCTTTTTGTCGGATGTTGTGTCAACGTGGGCAACGACTATCGGGCCAAGGCCCGGCGAACCGACGACTTGACCGTTCCCGTGGCGGACGCGGCCAGCCTGGACATCCGCACCAACTTGGGCACCATCACGCTGGTAAGCGCCGACGTCAGCGAGGTACAGGTCACCGCCGAGATCACCGTCAAGGCCAAGACGGAGGAAGAGGCGGAGGCCCTGGTCAACGAGGTGCAGATCGCGGCCGAGCCCTCCGGCCGGACCCTGGTCATCAAGGCGGAGAAGCCGTCGGACTTCGGCCGCAACCAGTTGGCAGTCGACTTCACCATCACGGCCCCCGCTCGCCTGGCCCTCGATTGCACTACCAATGTGGGCGACATCCAGGTGACGGGTTTCAGCGATCGCGTGGCCGCCAAGACAGACGTCGGCGCCATCCGCTGCACCGACCTGCGCGGTGACGCCGATCTTCACACCAATGTGGGCGATATCCATGCGGCGTATGCGGCGGACGCACCGGCCGCCCTCGATATCAGTGCCACCACCAACGTGGGCAACGTGGACCTCACAGGCCCAACCGAGATGTCCGCACGCCTGGCCGCCACCGTCAACGTCGGCTCCATCGACACCGACCGGCCACTGACCATCACGGGGAAGATCCAGAAGTCCATCAAGGCCACCCTTGGCAACGCCGAAGGAGACGTCACGCTCCGCACGAACGTCGGCTCGATCCGCATCCGGTAGAACCGGGTCGAGACGTTGCCAAACTGAAGGGGCTGCAACCATGACGCGATTGCTGTCGCCTGTCCAGTGCATGATCTTGAATGGGGTCTGGATCGTGGGATTTGCCTTCCTCGTCCTCTTCCTCGCCCGGGACGGCAACCTGGAATCGCGCAGTATCCCGGCACTCAACATTCTGCTCTTTCTGGGCCCCGCTGGATCTGCGGCACTTTGCGATCGGCTGTTGGGACCCCTCCTCGGCGCCTTGGGATTCTCTGCGGGAACGGTCATCGTCGGTATAGTCTGCTTGCTGGGCGTCCCGTCTGTGAACGTCGATTGGACGCGTATCGTATTCGTTCCACTCGTCTCTCTGGCACATCTTACCATTACCGTCCCGGTGTGGTGGTTGTCTCACCGATGTCGACGGCCCAAGGGCACTGGAATGCCCTCTGAGATCGCGCCGCCAGGGAAAGGAACAGAGTAGGCCCGACACGGCAGAGAATGCTGTCGTCACGCGGAAAACAACAGCGCGGCGGCGAATCCAGCGGCCGCAATGCACAAAGCCGGCGGAAGGACACGGAGGATGATGCGTGACAAAGGTGTGTCGAAGTAGCTGGCCGACAGCGCCAGGCACAGGTGGATCGGACTGATCGCCAGGCCGAATTGCAGACCCGCAAACGCCAGCGTTTCCAGCCCCAGGTTCGTCTGCCCCCCTTGCGTGATATAGGCCATCAGGAACGGATAGGTGATCGCCACCGTGCCCATCGTCACGCCCGTGCTGGCCGCCACCAGGAATGGCAGCAGAAACACGATCAAAGCCACAGGCATGTGGAGCTGGGCAAAGAAGTCCACCACATTGGGGACCGCGCCGCCGGCCTCAAGGTTCAGCTTGAACCACAACGCCCCGAACAGCAGCAGGACCATGTCAGGCTCCTTGGCCGCCTTGAAGATGTCGGGCCACCGTCGGACGCTCACGCGATGCAGCAGGAGCAGGCCGAGAATCGCCAGGAAGATCGCGATCGCCGGCGGCACATCGAGTACAACGTATAGAATGGCCGTGAATGCGATCGGCCAGAAGGCATGCACGAAATCCTTCGTGTGCGAGCCGAGGCCGGCCCTGGCCTCCATGTGTCCGCGCTGCCGAGGGGGGATCCCGGCCAGCAGCAGGAACACGATGCCGCTAACGATTCCCGCGGCGGTCAGGACGATGTGATGACCGAGCAGCCTTCCGGCCGAGACGCCCAGCATGCCCTGGATCAGCGGGATCGCCGGGAACAGCGGCCAGACCGGCTCCCACTGATGGCGAAAGAAGAAGTTGATCGCCGCCAGGCGACTGCGGTCGACGCCGATCTTGTCGCCCGCTTCGCGCACCATCGGCGCCGACAGCATGATGCCTCCCGGCGTCGGCAGCATCCCCATCATCAGCGGAATTGCCGCCAGCGCCACCCGACGGCTGCGGAAGAGCCCCTGCATGGCCGGCACCAGACGCGACGAGAGCCCGATCTGCCCCATTGCCTCGCCCACGACGTTGACCAGCAACAGCAGGGAAGTCAGCGACACGAACAGATAAGGAGTCGTCTGTGTCAGCGCCTTGCTCGTCCACTCGTCCACCAACTGCGCCCACATCGCCTGTGGCGTCACGCCGAGCAGGATCGCCAGCACGCCGGCAGCCACCACCAGCGACAGACCGATCTTGACTCGGAATCGCAGCAGCGCCACCAGGACCAGCAACGAGACGAGAATGGCTCCTAACGCATACATCGCGGTTTATCTGCGCTCCAGCAAAGCCTTTCAGCACCCGTTCGGACGTCTCCGAAGAACCGGGGGATTCTAATCGGTCCGGCCGCTGGGCGAAAGTGTGAATCCGAATGCACAAGGTCCGGACTCGCCTGGAGAGCCTCCCCACTCGAATTGCCGCCCGTTTCGCTATGCCTTCGCAAGGACCGTCGCGTATTCCGACCCTGTGGGGCCGCTGTCCGACAGCGCGGCGCAGGCCTTATCGAGAATCGACGTCTCCAACGGGCAGGACAGGTCCGCGGCACTGACGACGCGCAGGAACCAGCTCTTCCTCTCGGAAATGTCGCCGCCTGATTTGAGGACCTCATAGACCTCGTAGAGCGCCGTGATGTAGACGGCGGAAAGACGAACGGCCTGGTCATAGTGGCTCATGTAATCCGATTCCACGATGTACTCCTGGTACATCTTCGAATCGGCGCCGTGCTCTTCATACTCCTCAGCGGCCTTCTTGTAGGGTCCAACGGTCCGGCAGGTCCGCAGGACGAGCAGCAGATTGTCCACCGAGCTTTCGATCATCTCCTCAGCAGGAAATGCGCCGTAGACCTGGACGAATCCCCGCTGGAGGAAATAGCGAAACCATTCCTCCGTGTTTCGCGTGGTGGTGCGTTTCGGGACGCAGTCGACCCACCGGTTGAATTTCTGCTCGAAGAAGTCGTATTTCGCTCTGGCCCGGCCTCTCTGCTTGAGCCGCTCGGCGCGGTAGACCTCCTCATACAGAAAGTAATCCTGAAAGACCTCGCACTCCTGATGCTTCCGGCGGTTCCTGCCGTCCCGGTAGTAGGGCTTGGCGATCCGATTGACCAGCGGATGGATGATCTGATCGGCCGCGATGTGCGTCAGATGTCCCGCGATGTACGCAAGCTTCCGCGTGTCGTCGTGATCCAGGAGAACCTCGTCCCCTTCATGCACCGCGTCACTGAACAACACCTCACAGAGGTTCAGCGGAAACTCGTTCGGTCGACAGGAATGCAGGTGATAGGACCAGGGCGTCACGCCGGCCGCCTGCACGAAGCCGTCCATCAGCATATCCTTGGCCGACTTGGCGATGTTGGCGTAGTAGTACAGATCCGGTCCGATGCTCCCGAGATTCATGTACGCCTGATAGAGTCGGTCCTTGTCATCCAGCATCCGCGCGAACGCGGCCAGAGGTTCCACGCCGCTCTCCTGGAGATGTTCGAGCGCCTTGTGGGCAATCACCATGTGAGCGATGCTTGCCGGCATCTTGCTCTCCTTTCGATACTCAGCGGTCCGTCCCCCACTCGGATCTTCTTTCGGACATTTCACGGGGGTTCTGCAATGCAATTGCCTGCGCAGAGGGCGGGACTCAGACCGAGAATCGAAGGAGAGGGTGTGGCGGGAAAAAGAAAAGGCTCTGCCGCAAAGCAGAGCCTTCCAGACTCTGGAGTCTTGCTGACAATCAGCCGGGGATCACGTTGGTCGCGCACGGGCCCTTCTTGCCCTGCCCGACCGTGAACTCCACCTTCTGGCCCTCGTCCAGGGTGGCGTAGCCCTCGGTCCTGATTTCGGAATGATGCACGAACAGATCGTCGCCGCCATCATCCGGAGTGATGAATCCGTATCCCTTATCCGCGTTGAACCATTTTACCGTGCCTGTACCCACTTGCTCTTCTCCTTAGGCCCAGCGGGCCTGTAATGCGCTTTCCCTCTGCTTGTGAAAAAGGGGTAGACTTCGAGGGAAGAAAGCATACACCTTCACATGCGTGCCATGCTATCACCGCAACGTCCTGTGGCCAATAAAAATGACACCAAAAAGGGAAAAAAAACAAAGAACCGTTCTCCGCATCCTCCCCGGCGCACTGAAAGCAGTTCGAGCTCGAATCTCTCCGACCAACTCGTGATCCCCCGCCCTTGCGGGCGTCTCCTGGTGACACGGCCGACCCGGCGCGTCGAACCGCCGGCCAGAGCAAGGTTGACGCAGCGGCGTTTCCGTGATAGCTTCAGGGTGGCCTTAGGAGATGTAACTATGGAACTATCCTGGATTAACAAGTTGCGCATCGGCGCGGTGATCGCTCTGGGTGTCGTGATCATCGGCGTTCTCGCCTGGCCTCTGGCGGCTCCGGACGATCCCATGTCTCCCGTCCGGTCGAGCGATATCGGTTTCGTCGGCACTCTGGTGCTTCTGGCTCTGAGTTTTGCCGTCGGCGCCATCAGTTTCTTCGTAGCCTGGCCTCACGGGCGTGAGATCGGAATTCTCGCGGTGCCCTTCGGCCTGGCCGCATGGGCTGTTCGTTCCGGCCCCATGATGTCGCTGACCCAATCGCATGCCACCGCTCAGGCAAGGCAGGAGGTTGTCCGGTCCCTTCTGTTCGAACCGGTCTACTGGCTGCTGATCGTCGCGGCCGGCTTCGCCGGCGTTCTGGTTGCCCGGTGCATCAGTGCCAACCAGGCTTTCGAGGGCGGCATCGTCAAGCTTCAGAACTGCCTCAAATCCAATGCCGCGGTTATCGGTCTGCTCGCTCTGGTCGTGGCGGTCCTCCTCTCCAGCTTCTTCATCGGGGTCTTCGCGCAAGGCCTGCCCACATCGGCCAAGGCCCCGGCCGCACAGCCGCCCCAGGGTCAGATTGTCTTTGCCGCCATCGCGGCCTTCGCCGTGGCCGGGTTCGTCGTCAAGAAGTTCTTCGATCTGACCTATGCCTGGACCGTCCTGACTACAGCTCTCGTGATCCCTTTTGCCGCCATGGCCTACTACCGATCCGATACGATCCAGAAGTTCGCGGAGGCCATGCCGGCGGTGTATTTTCCCCACGCGATCTTCGCCGTCCTGCCCGTGCAGCTTGTGGCCTTCGGGGCCATCGGCTCGGTGATCGGATACTGGCTGGCAATTCAGTATGACTACTGGCGGCAGCACGGTAGCGACTGATAATCGACAGACAATCCCCTTTTTTCTGCCGTCTCCAATACACGCAACCCCTTGCCTATAAGGCGGTTATATACAAGCCACCCCTTGGACGCCTCCCTGGGGCCAAAGAAAAACAGAATTCTTTGGTTTCGCCCGCCCAATTGACCGACATATAGATGTCCTTACCCCCTGTTGGGAGGATACGGGACCGGCGCATGGCTGCGTAGCCAGGGCTGTTTCGCGGCGTGGAGAGTCAACAAAACGAACACAGAAATACTACTTTACGTAGGGAACACTGTAAAACCAGCCGACAAAAGGAGTTAACGATGTTGGTTCTGAGCAGACAAAGAGATGAATCCATTATGATCGGCGATGACGTCGAGATCACGATCGTCGATGTCCGCGGGGACAAGGTGCGATTGGGCATCAACGCGCCCAAGCACATCCCGGTCCATCGCAGGGAGATCTACGACGCCATCCAGAAGGAGAAGGCCGAGAAGGCCGAAGGCGGGGAGGCCAAAGGCGCTGAGGAGAAATCCTCACCGAAGGAATCTTGAGAGTATTGCCCCTCTGAGTCTGTTTCCTACCGCATCGCCGCTGCCACACCTCACCTCGGTATCCTACAACCCTCTGGTCCCATAAGAGGGTTTTCTGTCCCCCGGTTGCTCCGACACCCAATGTCGCGGCGCATTCGCCTTTGATCTGGCCCTTTTGGCTCGCCCGATAATCGCCGAGACGCTCGGCCGAAGTTGGCAACGCCCCTCTATGGGGTTGCACGAATCCCCGCAGCAGGTATGATCGGATCATCGCGTCATTCATGATAACTCTCATGGCAAAGGATGGTCGAAATGTCACATCGAATGAGAAGAAACACCGGCCTGTGCACATCCGTCATCATACTCGGACTTTCCGCGATGTCGTACGCCGCGAGCCAGGACCCGGCGGCGCTCCAACGGGACTACAACGTCAAGCCCGTCCCATTCCATCACGTCCACATCGACGACGGTTTCTGGACGCCTCGCCTGGAGACCAGTCGTACGGTGACAATCCCCTATGCGTTTGGGAAGTGCGAGGAAACCGGCCGCATTCGCAACTTCGAGAAAGCCGCCGGCCTGCGGGAGGGCAAACACGAAGGAATCTACTTCGACGACTCCGATGTCTACAAGGTCATGGAGGGAGCGGCCTATTCGCTCCAGGTCAGCCCCGACACCATGATGAGACTCTACCTCGACAAGCTGATTGCCGTCATGGCCAAAGCCCAGTGGGAAGACGGCTATCTGTATACCTTCTACTCCATCCCCGACAGACAGCCCGAGAAGAGATGGACCAATATCCAGTCGATGCACGAGCAGTATTGCGCCGGACACATGTACGAAGCCGCGGTTGCCCACTATCAAGTCACCGGCGATGCGTCCTTCCTGAAGATCGCCACCGATAATGCAGACCTGATCTGTGACATCTTTGCGCCGGACAAGCGCACCGATCCATCGGGACATGAAGAGATCGAGATCGCGCTGTGCCGACTCTATCGCGCCACCGGCAACGAGAAGTACCTCGATCAGGCCAAGTTCTTCCTCGATCAGCGCGGTCGCACCGGTCGGCGCGGACCCGACGGCAACGGGGCGCTCTACGGCGAGTACGCACAGGACCACAAACCGGTGATCGAGCAAACGAAGGCCGTGGGACACTCGGTCCGCGCCGCCTACCTGTACACAGGCATGGCTGACGTCGCCGCCCTGACGGGCAACCGGGAATACATCCGGGCCATCGACGCGATCTGGAACGACGCCGTGGGGACCAAACTCTATGTCACCGGCGGCATCGGGGCCAGCGGAGGCAACGAGGGTTTCAGCGAGCCGTACGAGCTGCCCAACCGGACCGCCTATTGCGAAACATGCGCCTCGATCGCCAACGTCTACTGGAACCACCGCATGTTCCTCATGCACGACGACGCAAAATACATCGACGTCCTCGAACGGACGCTGTACAACGCCGCGTTGTCCGGCATCTCCATGCCGGGCGATCGCTTCTTCTATCCGAACGTGCTGGAATCCGCGGCCGGAGACGAACGCAGTCCCTGGTTCGCCTGCGCCTGCTGCCCGTCGAACGTGGCGCGGTTCATCCCGTCGGTTCCCGGATATGTCTACGCGCACAAGAACCGCGATGTCTACGTGAATCTGTTCGCCGGTGGAAGCACCACGATTCAGACCGCCGACAATGCGGTGACCCTCACGCAGGAGACGGAGTATCCGTGGGAGGGAAAGGTCACGATCCGCGTCGAGCCGCAGGAGAGCGAGGCATTCTCCATCTGTGTCCGCATTCCGGGCTGGGCCCGCAACGAGGCGGTCCCGAGCGACCTGTACCGGTTCGTGGAATCCGTGAAGGACGAACCGAGGCTGGAGGTGAACGGCAAACGCGTTTCGCCGCCGGTCGTCCGAGGGTACGCCCGTATCGAACGCCGCTGGGAAAAGGGCGATACGATCGAGTTGCGTCTGCCCATGCCGGTCCGCCGGATCGTCGCCCACGAGGCCGTTAAGGCCGACCGGGGCAAGGTGGCCCTTCAGCGAGGCCCGCTGGTCTACTGCCTCGAAGGACACGACAACGAAACTGCGGTGCTCAGTCTGGTGATCTCGGACGATGCCAAACTCAAGACCAGGCATCGCCGCGATCTCCTGGGCGGCGTCACGGTGGTCACCGGCAAAGCCCGGACCGCCAAACGCACGCTCGAAGGAGACGTCGTCCCGACACGAGAGCAGCCCTTCACTGCGATTCCTTACTACGCCTGGGCGCATCGGGGACGCAGCCCGATGACCGTCTGGCCGGCCCGCATGCCGGAAGCCGCCTATCCGGAGCCGGCTGACACGCTGGCCTACACCAGCAGGACAACCGCCTCGTTCGTTCATAAATCGCTCGACGCGATCAAAGACCAGATCGTGCCGGCCAACTCCGCCGACGCCTCGGCCGGGCAACTGGACTTCTGGCCGCACAAGAACACCACCGAGTGGCTCCGGTTCGAGTGGGACCGCAAGGAGAGAATCTCCCGCGTCCAGGTCTACTGGTTCGACGACAGCGATCACGGCGGCTGCCGCGTGCCACAATCCTGGCGCGTGCTCTATCGCGATGCCTCTGGCGCCTTCCAGCCTGTCAGCACAGCCGATTCCTATGGCACCCAGAAGGACGCGTTCAACACGGTGACGTTCGAAGCTGTCGAGACGGATGCGATCACGATCGAGATCGTGCTCGACGAGAACTGGTCGGCCGGCGTGCAGGAGGTGGTGATCGAGTAGCCCGTTCTCGATCCGGCCTCAGAACCGGTTGCAATGCACCTTCGAGGTCTTCAGTTCATCGGCCGGCAACGGTGTTCTCCGCTCGGCCGCATAGCCGACCGCCACGATGGACTCGACCTTAATGTGCTCGGGAATGCCCAGGAGGTCCTGAATATACCGCTCGGAGCTGACCTGGTTGTCGTGCATTCGTTGTCGCACCTGAATCCAGCAACTGCCCAGTCCCAATGACTGCGCCGCCATCTGCACGAGGATCGAGGCGATCGAACAGTCTTCGATCCAGACGTCGCTCTGCGTACTGTCGCCGCAGATGACGATTCCCAGCGCCGCCCCCTTGAGAAAGCCAGCCCCGTGGGGCTTGCACGTCGCCAGCTTCGCCAGCAGCTCGCGGTCATCGACGAAGATGAACTCCCACGGATCGATGTTCCGCGAGGACGGCGCTCGGAGCGCCGCCTCCCTGAGCCGCTCGATCTTCTCAGGCTCGATCGGGCGGTCGAGGTACTGGCGGACGCTCCGCCGATTTCTGAGCAGTCCGATCATATCGGTCTCGAGCCGATGTCACCAGGCTCTTACGTGCGCTCCTCGATGGGCGTGTACTGTCGTTCGCGCATGCCGGTGTAGATCTGTCGCGGCCGGCCGATCCGCGCCTTCGGGTCGCGGACCATCTCTTTCCAGTGGGCGATCCATCCGGGCATGCGGCCGATGGCGAAGAGGACGGTGAACATATTCGTCGGAAATCCCAGGGCGGTGTAGACCAGGCCGCTGTAGAAATCGACATTCGGATACAGCTTGCGGCTGATGAAGTAATCATCCTTGAGCACCGCCTCTTCGAGACGCAATGCGATGTCCAGCAAGGGCTGATGCGCCGCCTCCTCTTCGAGAACCTTCATGCAGATCTT
The DNA here is from genome assembly GCA_040772485.1 of Sedimentisphaerales bacterium. Lineage (GTDB taxonomy): Bacteria > Planctomycetota > Phycisphaerae > Sedimentisphaerales > Anaerobacaceae > Anaerobaca. The sequence continues at coordinate 1,139,522 of JAXGYC010000007.1, forward strand.
CTTGATGATCCGCGCACGAGGATCGTAGTTCTTGTACACGCGGTGGCCGAAACCGGACAGCCGGAAGCTCGATTCCTTGTCCTTGGCCATGTCGATGTACTTCTTGATCTTCCCGCCGTGACGCTGGATCTTGCTGAGCATGTCCATCACCGCCTGATTGGCGCCGCCGTGAAGCGGACCCCACAGGGCGGAAATGCCGGCCGAGATGGACGCATACAGATTGGCGTGCGCGCTGCCCACCAGACGGACCGTCGAGGTCGAGCAGTTCTGCTCGTGGTCGGCGTGCAGGATCAGCAGCACGCTGAGCGCCCGGACGTGGTCCTCTCGCAGCTCGTAGTTGTTCACGGGCGACCAGAACATCATCCGCAGGAAGTTCTCGCAGTACTTCAGTTCCTTCTTCGGATAAACGACCGGCTCGCCGACGCTCTTCTTGTAGGCGTAGCAGGCCGTGGTGCGGATCTTGCTGATCAGACGCGTGGCCGTCATGTCAATGTTGTCGCGCATCGACAGCAGATCGACGTTCGGGTAGAAGCTGCTCATCGCGTTGACCATCGTGCCGAGGATGTTCATCGGGTGCGCGTCGCCCGGGAAGAAGTTGTACAGGTGGCGCATGTCTTCGTGCAGCAGCGAGTGCTCGTTGAGCAGACAGGAAAAGTTCTCCCGCTGCTCCAGGGTCGGCAGCCGGTTGTGCAGGAGCAGGTAGCACACCTCTGTGAACGTGGACCGCTCGCAGAGGTCTTCGATGCTGTAGCCACGGTAGCGAAGGATGCCCTCTTCGCCGTTGATGTAGGTGATGTTGCTGATGCAACTGCCCGTGTTGGCGTAGCCCTGGTCCATCGTGATGTAGCCGGTCTCGGCCCGCAGCTTGGTGATATCGATCGCGCGCTCGCCCTCGGTGCCCTCGATGATGTCGAGTTCAAGCTCGCGTCCGTCGATGATCAGCTTGGCTTTCGGTTTCTTGGCCATCCACACCTCTTTTCAAGGAAGTTGCTGTACACCGCCTGCCGGCGTGACCATGAAGGAATCTCCCCTTCGGCATGGCACCACGGCAAACATCCGTCCCGTCCCCCAGGCGGCCGGGGCCGGGTCCGACGCGGAGAATTCTACGCGATTCGATGGTTGTCTGCAACAGGCCCCCTGCGGCAACCCAGCGGGGGCGACTCCGGACGTCTTCCGGGCAACGGCAGGTGTCTGCAGAAGATTTTCGTTTTTCCTGTTGACAAGTCTTACATTTGTACGATAATTGAATCTGACATCTGTAAGAGGAGATGGATATGAGCAAGGAGCAAATGCGTGCGATGAGCCCGGCGGAAACCGAGATCCTGCGGCTGGTCTGGCAGCTTGAGGAGGCCACCGTCCAGGGCATTTGCGAGGCCCTCCCGCCCGAGCGGAAGATCGCGTACAAGACCGTGCAGACCCTGCTGCGCCGCCTGGAACAAAAAGGCTACCTCCAGCACAAGAGCGAAGGCAAGGCCCATGTCTTCGTCCCGGCGGTCCGGCGGGAGCAGGTCGTCCGGCGGACCGTGCTCGACTTCGTCGACCGGCTCTTCGGAGGCGATCCCAGGCCGCTGATGCAATTCCTGGCCAAGGACGGCCATCTCGAAGCCAAAGACCTCGACGAATTGAAGAAGCTCATCGACAACCCGTAGAACCTCGTTCCCTGCGGAGATACGACGATGAATCTCTATCTGATCGAACTGGTGCGCTATCTGGTCGCTCAGAGCTGGCAGATCGCCGTGCTGACCCTTATGGTGGCCGGCGTCACGTGGGCCCTGCGACACAAGACCGCCCACATTCGCTACTTGCTCTGGCTGATCGTCCTGGCCAAGTGTCTCGTCCCGCCGTTCTTCGCAGTGCCGCTGAGGGTTTTGCCCGAGAAGACGGCCTCGCGCGCTATCACGGAAACCCCGGCGGCTGAGCCTGCGCCGATCCAAGCAGAAAGCACTCCAACCGCATCGATTCCGCCTTCACGGCCACCTGCCGTCGTGGAACCGGGCCGGGTCGAGCAGGTGAAACCGCCACGCGTGGACAACCGCCCGAGCCGGCCGTTGGACCTGCGGCTCCATGCCGGGATCGCCTGGATTGCGGGTGCAGGTCTGTATCTGGCGATGAACCTGCTGAGGGCCTTGCGGGGCCGTCACTGGCTCCATGCGAGGCGCCAGCCCCTGCCCGATGCGATACGGAAGGAGACGGAGGCTCTGCTCTCGACTTCCGACGGAAGGCCCGTGCCTCCCATCTGGGTCCTCGACGAGATCGGCCAGCCCTTTGTCTGGGGCCTTCTGCGAGGCAGCATCTATGTGCCTTCCCGGTTTCTGGAACTCGGCGATCCCGAGCATCGGCGGCACGTGCTGGCCCATGAACTGAGCCATGTTCTTCGTTGCGATGCGGCGGTTAACGCGCTACAGACCCTCGCCCAGGGGCTGTTCTGGTTCCATCCATTCGTGTGGTGGGCCAACCGCGAGACCCGACGAGAGCGAGAGAAATGCTGTGATGAGATGGCGGTCGCCCAGTTGGGCGCCGAAGCGAGAGCGTATTGCCATGCGGTGGTGGAGACTTTGGCGAGTGCGGAGACGTCGGCCCAGCCCGTTCCCTCGTTGGCCGTCGCCGGTCCCGTGAAGAACCTTGAGGAAAGGATCAAGACCATGTTGACACCAGGAAAGAAATTCTACAAACGTCCGAGTCTGATCAGCGCAAGCATCGTCTTTCTGGCGGCCCTTGTGACGGTCCCCACCGCCCTCGTCCTGACTGCGCGAGCCCAGACAGAACCGCCGAAAGTGGAAACCAACTCGCCCTGGACGCTGCACCAGGCCGCGGCTGCCGGAGACGTGGAGCAAGTCAAGAAGCTCCTCGCCCAGGGGGCGGATGTCAACGAGAAGGAGGAGGATGGCTCGACGCCTTTGCACAAGGCGACCGGCAATGGGTGGAAAGACGTGGCCCGACTGCTCTTGGAGAAAGGCGCCAATGTGGAGGCCACAGACGCATCCCGCCAGACTCCTCTGCATCGGGCCTCAGGGTGGGGTTCGCGGCACATGTGCGCCTTGCTCCTCGACAAAGGAGCCAGCGTCAAAGCCACAGATAGCCAGGGGAACACGGTCCTGCATGCTGCACTGGGTCGGCAGGAAGTTAACAGAAGCTTCTTCGAATTCCTTCTGGCCCAAGGGGCGGACGTAAACGCCAGGAACGAGCAAGGCGAAACACCGCTTCACCTCGCCTGCAGGACCAGAAGACCTGCCACTTATACCCAACAGCGAGAGGAAGCAGCCGACGTCCTCCTGGCGCATGGCGCTGAAGTCAATGCGACGGACAAGAGCGGGCGTACCCCTCTCCATGTCGCTGTCGAAAACGGCCAGGACAAGGTGGTTGGGCTCCTACTGGCCAAAGGCGCTGCCGTCGACACAAAGAACGCAGCGGGTGCGACGGCTCTTCACGTAGCGGCAACGAATAGGCACTCGTCGGACATCGTCGAGTTGCTTGTGAACCGTGGGGCCGACGTCAATAGCGTCGATCCCGACGGGATGACACCGCTGCACCTTGCGGCGCGACGCCACGACAATGAGACAACAGTGGACCGCCTGCTGGTCGCCAAAGGCGCCGACGTCAATGCCAGAGCCGCTCATGGTCAGACACCCGCACACTTGGCCGCCATGACGAATCGCAGAGACACCGTTACGTTTCTCCTTTCAAAAGGGGCCGACATCTCCTCGATCCAACTGGCCGCGTACCTGGGAGACCTGGCGCGAGTAAAGGGCTTTCTCGAGAGTGGGGTCGGTGTCAATGCGCAGGATGCATACTCGGTGACACCGCTGCATGCCGCAGCACAGAATGGCCAGAAGGAGGTCGCCGAGTTTCTTCTCAGCAAAGGCGCCTCGGTCAACTTGGCCAGCGCAAACTCCATCATCCCGAACGGGACGACACCCCTGCACGGCGCCGCCCTCGTAGGTTCCAGGGAAGTGGTGGAACTGCTCATCGGAAACGACGCGGAGATCGACGCAAAGGACAAGAGGGGAATAACACCACTGTACTATGCGGCGCGATGGCAAACCGATACAGCCCGACTACTGATTGCCCATGGAGCTGATGTAAACGCCATGTCTCAGGCTGACGGGACACCTTTGCATTCAGCCGCTGGTTATGGCAACAAAGACTCGGTGCTACTCCTTCTCGATCACGGCGCCGACATCAACGCACAGAATGCGCGTGGGATGATGCCTTCAGAGTTGGCGGCCCAGCAAGGTCACGAGGACGTGGTCCGGCTTCTGATCGACAAAGGCGCTGACCTCTCCAACCGTGACGTTCTTCTGCTTTGCGCCTGCACGCACCAGCAGAAAGACCTGGTGGAGTTGCTCATTCGGAAAGGGGCCGATGTCAACTCCAAAGCTTGGGAGCATGCGCCCGCACTGCAGACCATCTGGTTCGGATACAAGACGCCGGATATTCCCAAACTGATCGGTATTCTCAGACTCCTGCTGGATAACGGCGCCAATCCCAACGCCAACGATTCAGATTGGTACCTTCTGCACTACGCGGCACGAGATGCGGAGGTGACCCGAGTCCTTCTCGACAAAGGTGCCAATCCCAATGTCATCGACAAGACACACGGGCAATCCCCTCTGCACGTGTCCGCGACGAAGGGCTGCAAACCGGCGGTGGAATTGCTCGTCGCCCACGGGGCGGATTCGAACCTCAAGAACTACGATGGACAGACCCCGCTGGCACTGGCGCGAGAGAATGGACACAAAGAAATAGTGGAATTCCTGCAGCAGCACGGGGCGAAGGAATAGCCGGACGCCGAAGGTCCGCACCGGGCCGAATTGAGTAAGAAGAAATCCGGCGAGGCCAACGGGGGCCTCGCCGGCTTGTCTTGCGGATCACATTCGTTTGTATCGGGGTCCGCCGCCGCCTTCGGGGGCGGTCCAGCGGATGTTGTCGAACGGGCACTTGCGCTGGCAGGTCTTGCAGTGCAGGCAGTTCGAAGGGTTGGCCGGCTTGACCTCCCCGTGAATGGTCTCGTAGACGCCCGCCGGACAGAACGTGATGCACGGACTGCCATAGACAGGCGTACACTTCGTCTCGCAGATCGTCTTGTCGAGGATCGTCAGGTGCGAGGGCTCCTCCTCGCGATGTGCGGTGGCCGCGACGGCCGTGAACGTGTCCTTGTCGAAGTTCTGGTTGGGCTTGAGACGATAGGGCGCCGTCGTCATCATCTCGTAGTCGGGCTCGACCTTGAACTTCGGCAGCCAGCCGCCCAGCACCGACAGCGGCATGCCCTGCAACGGCCCGAACTTGGCGATCGTGTGCCGCGAGTTCCGCGCGGTCTTCATCTCCTTGGCGATGTTCGAGCTCTCGACGTTGTCAGTGTACCGCCTGGCCGCCCCTTCCGGCTTGTCCATGCAGGTGACGATGGCCCTGGCGGCCTGGATGCCCGAATCGATGGCGTTGTGCAGGCCCTTGATCTTGAGCATGTTCACGAAACCGGCGCTGTCGCCCAGGATCATGACGTTGCCCTTGCCGATGCTGCCGGTGTGCGGATCGCGCGGGACCGCGTACCAGCCCCCTTCGGGGATCATCTTGGCGCCGGCCTCGACGACCGTGCCGCCCTCGATGAACGGCTTGATGTACCGGTGCTCCTTCAGACGGACCAGCGCATCCTGTGCGTTGAAATTGCGATACTTCCAGTCCAGTCCGACGATCATGCCGACCGCCAGATGGTCTTCGGCGCCGGCGTAGACGATCCCGCCGCCGAACATGCCGGGCCCGATGACCGGGGTCCAGATCGGATAGCCCATCGCGTGCACGACCCGGCCGCGCGAGAAGTTCGCATATTGCTCCGGCGCGACCTTGATCAGCTCCTTGACGCCAAGCGAGTAGAGCTGATGCGACTCGCGCTTCAGACCCGCCGCCTCGACGAACCGCTCAGTGACCAGGCCGTCGCAGCCCTCGGCCAGCACGACGAACGTCGCCTCGATGGTCTCGCCCTCGACGTAGTTGGGCTGCTTGTGCCCTTCCTTGTTGACGCCCTGGTCGATGAGCTTGACGCCGGCGGCGGTTCCCGCGCCGTCCAGCACAACGTGGTCGGCGGCAAATCCCGTCAGCACCTCCACGCCCTTCTCGCGGGCAATATTGCCGAGCCATTTGGTGAGCTTGCTGATCGAGAGCGAGTAGTCACCGTGGTGGATCATCTGTCCCCACCCGATGCCCATGGATCGGGCCATCTTGAGGGCCCAGAAGATGTTGAACGACATCTTCTTGCCGAGCAGGAACAGGATGTCGTCTTTGTCGATCACGTTGGCCAAGACGTCCTTGGCCTCAGGGGTCTCGCGCCAGTCGGGCTTGGCCGCATCGAGCAGCGAATGCAGCGGCTCCTTCTCCAGCACAGCGCCCGAGAGATTGTGGTTTCCCAAATCGAGGGCCTTGTCGATGACGCACACGTCGATATCGGGCCGCAGGACACGCAGTTGGATCGCCGTCGCCAGACCGGCCGGGCCCGCGCCCACGACCAGAACCGAAACCTTGTTGTATTCGTTGTTGTTCGGCACTTTCCATTCCTCAATCAATCAGGGAACAAGTCCGAGGGGACCATTAGGACCGATGGCATTTCACACGTTGTCGAGAGCCTGCACCAGGTCCGGGACAACGTCTTCGGCGGTTCCGACGATATAGTAGTCGCACTGTTTGAAGATCGGTGCGTTGGGGTCGCTGTTGATCGCCACGATCGTCTCGGTGTTGGCGACGCCGATCATGTGCTGGATGGCGCCCGAGATGCCGATCGCAACGTAGAGCTTCGGGCCGACCGCCGTCCCGGTCTGTCCAACCTGGTGAACGCGTTCCACGAAGCCCTGCTCGACCGCCGCTCTGGACGCGCCGTACTCGACAGCCGTGTCCAGCTTCCTGCTCATCTCCGCGCAGAGCATGTGAAGCAGCCGGTCGAAGCCGTCGCGGCTCTGCATGCCTTTGCCGCCGGAGACGATGGCTTCGGCGCCGAAATTCACCTGCCCGCTGCCCAGCTCGGTCCGGATGATGTCGAGACTGACGTCGTCATCGGTCAGCTCGACCGTGTGCTTGATCACCTTGCCTTTGCGCTTGGGGTCGGCGGGGATCCGCCTCATCACGCCGGGCCGGGCCGTCGCCATCTGGCTCTTGGAGTTCTTCGTGCGGATCGTCGCCATGACGTTCCCGCCGAGGGCCGGACGGGTTTGAAGCAGCAGCCCGATATCGCCTTTGCGAGAGCTGTCGCGGATGTCGAGGCCCGTGCAATCGGCGGTCAGGCCGCAGCCCGTTTTGTACGAGACCATCGGAGCCAGCATGCGTCCCTGCGGCGTCGCTGCGTACAACACGATCTGCGGCACGTACTTGTCGATCGCGTCGGAAACCGCTTTGCGGTAGGCCGTCGGATCGAACTCCTTGAGCAGCTTGTGCTCGATCGCGTAGATGTGGTCGGCGCCGGCGGCGATCAGCTCTTCGGCCATGTGCGCGACGTTGTCGCCAGCGATGCAAACGCCGACTTTCGTTTCGAGTGAATCAGCCAGCTCGCGGGCCTTGCCCGTCAGCTCGAACGTCGCGGGATGGATGACGCCGTCGCCGCTGTGCTCGGCGACAACCCACACCTCGCCCTTGAAGGCCGGCTCGACCAGACCGAAGCCGCCGATCATGTCTTCGAGAGCCTTCTTGTGGAACGCCCCGCCCGCCTTCTCCACGACCTTGTCTTTTGTCGCATCATCGAGCTTGGCGGCGTCGGCGATCTTCATGTCCTTGAGGATGCCGGTCAGGATGTCGTAGTCGTCCTGCTCCTTCTTCGTCGCCTCATAGGGCCGCTCCAGCAGGCTCTTGCGTCGAGCAGGCAATACGTACGGTCCCGGCCCCTCATCGGCCTTGCCCCCTTCGCCATTGCCGCTCTTGAAGCTCTCGACGATGATCTTGGCGAGCGATTTGACGTCCTTGACTTCCCGGCACTTGCGGGTGCTCTTGCCCGGCGGGAAGACGCGGATCACCGCGGTCTTAGAGCCCTTGGCTCCGATGTGCGTGGCGTTGATGTCGTCGGCGCCCCACTTGATCACGTCGACCTTGTTGGCCCACCGCGTTCCGGCGAACGTCGCGAACAGCGGGTATTCGTACTTGGCGACCGTGATCACCGCGGGCATCTTCCTGGTCGCGACGGTCTGGCTGCCGCCGCTGATGATGCGGGTGAACTCGAAGCGTTTCTTCTTGTACTCGGCGCCGGTGGCGTACGCGATGCAGGGCAACTGCAGCTCCTCGGCGATCTGTCCCGGCACCTGAGCGGTATCGCCATCCACCGACTGCATGCCGGCGACCACGAAGTAATCGTCGCCGCAGTGGAGGATTTCCTTGACGATCCGGCGAATCGCGTAGGCCAGCGGGTTGGCGGTGGCCCAGGTGTCGGCCCCGCCCAGTGCGCGGTCCGTCAGGAGCACCACCTGATCGGCGGCACGGGCCAGGCTGTACCGAAGGACCTCCTCCGCCATCGGCGGACCCATCGTCAGTGCGATGATCCGCGCCTTGGCGTCGCCGCTGATCTGCTTCATGTATCGGGCGAAGGCCAGCGCCTGAGCATCGAGTTCGTTGACGACGTTGGCCAGTCGGGATCGGACGAGCGTACCCGTCTCGGGGTCGAAGGCGTTGTCGGTGATTTGCGAGACGTCAGGGACCTGCTTGACGAGAACGATGTAGTCACTCATAGACCGTTTTCCCCACAGAAAAGAAACACTCCCACTATCGGGGTTGATCGAGCTTCTTCCAGACGCGCGCCGCCCGCGAGCCCACCATGTGCTTCAGGGACGATAGACCATCCACCGTTACACAACCACCATCCGTACCTCTGACAGTAGATGGCGCATCATAGGCCCCCGTTACAGACCTGTCAACCGAAAACGCCAATTCCCATTTGGGCGGCGGGTTACACCGTCGAGCGATGGCCCTCTGGCCCCCAGCGATCATAGCCCGTATGGCCCGTTGCCGGCAGCATCGCTGGAACTGGGCGGATGGGGAGAATGGAGAAGAAGCGGTCCTTCCGGCGGGTCGGCGTGGGACGACGACGGAGGAATCCACGCGGCGAAGGGATGAGCCTCGCCGCAGTCGGGACAGGGAATGGCGCTGTAGGCAGCGCCGCACTGGGGGCAGACGGCCCGATGCTCGAACATGTCGAAGGGGTTGCGGCAGTGGCCGCAGGTCCAGACCGCACCGGCCGGCGGCGCCGTGCGACAGGCCGGACAGGAGAACGCGGCGTGACGCGGCAATCTGGCCACGCGCACGAGGTGCAGCGCATGCCGCAACCCGTTCCAGCAGTTCAGCAGAATGAAAGCCGCGAGAATCCCGAGCCAGACCGACCGCTCCCAGAGGGCCAGTACGAACAGGCCCACGACACCGATCAGGCCGATCACCGTCGCGACAATCAGACTCCAGGCCCGACCAAACACGAACCACAAGATCGACCGCAGGATCTGGCCGCCGTCCAGTGGATAGATCGGCAGGAGGTTGAAGACCAGCAGACCGACGTTGATGGCTACGATGGTCCGAAGCAGCCTGAACAGATTTGGCGCCTGCTCGGCCAGTCCAGAGGCATCGATCCACAAAACGAGCAGGAAGAACGTGGGCGCCAGCACGACGTTCACCAGGGGTCCGGCGGCGATGCTCCTGAGAATGGCGCCGGGCCGTTGCGGCGGGTCCACGTAGGCGACGCCCCCCAAAGGCCACAGGACGATGCGATCGGCGCGGCCTCCCACCTGCCGGCAGGCCAGCGAATGGCCGAACTCGTGAAGCAGGACGATGCCGAACAGCGACAAGTACTCCAGCACGCTCCACATCATGGACGGATAGCGTCCCGCCCGCATCTGGATCCCATAGTACGCCACGAGGAACCATGACCAGTGCAGGTACAGCTCGATGCCTGCCAGGCGGAACAGCCGAATCGATCCCTGGTTGGTTGGAGTCATGCGCCTCTTTCCGTTCTCCGAAGGCGGTGGCGGCGCTGATGTACGCACCTGCCACCAAGACAAGCGACAAAACACTCAGACGTATTCGCTGAACGCGGCGGACATAATCTGCTCTTCGGACCACTCCTCGCGACTGAACGTCCCGGCCACGCGACCGGCCGAAAGCACCAGAATCCTATGAGAGATCGCCATCAGTTCCTTCAGATCGGATGAAACGAAAACGATCGCCTTGCCCTGCTGGGCCAGAGAGGCCAGCATGCGGTAGATCTCAAACTTGGCGCCGACGTCGATCCCGCGCGTCGGCTCGTCGAAGATGAGGATGTCACAGTCGCGGTAGAGCCACTTGGCGATCACCACCTTCTGCTGGTTGCCGCCGCTGAGCTGGCCAACCGCCTGTTCGCACGAGGAGCAGCGTACGTCCAGCGAATCGACGTATCGCTGGGCAACCGCCTTCTCACGGGCTCCGTTCAGCCAGCCCAACGTGCTTACATCGTCCAGATGGGCAATCGAGACATTTGCCCGTATCGGGAGGGGCAGGAACAACCCCTGCTCCTTGCGATCTTCGGTGAGCAGCGCGATCCCGAGTCGAACGGCGTCGCTCGGTCGCCGGATCATTGAGGGCTTGTCGGATCCGTGCAGGTAGATGCTCCCTGCTTCGAGCGGATCGGCTCCGAAGACCAGACGCATCGTCTCGGTCCGGCCCGAACCCATCAGGCCCGCTACCCCGAGAATCTCGCCGCGACAGGCCTCGAACGACACGTCGCGAACCTTCGAGCCCGCCCGCAAATCCACAGCGCGCAGGGCCGGGGCCCCCCGCCACCCGCCCGGCGCAAGAGCGTCTCGGTCCAGGTCGCGCCCGACCATAAGGCGAATCACGTCATCCGAATCCAACCCTGCCGCATCGCGAGTGGTCACGACCTTGCCGTCCCGCAGCACAGTAACGCGGTCGGCAATCCGAAGCACCTCCTCGATCCGGTGCGAAATGTAGATGATCCCGACCCCGTTGGCCTTGAGCCGGCGGATCTGGGCGAAGAGCAACTCCACCTCGCTGTCGGTCAGCGAAGCCGTCGGCTCGTCGAGCGCCAGGACGCGGCACCGCCGCGACAGCCCCGCCGCGATCTCCACCATTTGCTGCTGCCCGACGCCCAACGCGCCGACCGAGGTCGACGGATCGATTTGCGAGAGCCCCACCTGCTGCATCGCCTCGCGGGCGGAGCGGTTCAGCGTCTTGTAGTCGATGAAGCCGAATCGGCTGGGCAACCGTTCGATGAAGATATTCTCGGCGACGCTCAGATTGGGAATGAGGTTCAATTCCTGCATCACCATGCGAACGCCCGCCGCCTCCGCCTGCCGCCTGCCACCGGGATTATAGGGTTGCCCGTCCAGAAGCATCTGTCCGCCGTCAGCCGTCTCGATCCCCGCGATGATGCGCGTCAACGTGCTCTTGCCGGCGCCGTTCTCACCGACGAGGGCGTGGACCTCGCCGGCGCACAGATCGATCGCAACCTGCCAGAGCGCCTGGACGCCCGGAAAGGCCTTGTCGACACCCGTGACGGTCAGCAAAGGATCGGCCGCGGAAGGCATCATCCGAGTGTTTCCGCCGTGACTAGATCGACGGGGGTTTCCTTGTCGGCGGGCGTTGCCTTGCCCGCGAGGATGTCAAGGGCGTACTGAATCCCATACAGCGCCAGCTTGTCGGCGTGCTGATCGACAGTGCAGAGAATCTTGCCCTCTTTGAGCAACCTCCGAACCGCCGCGATGTTGTCAAATCCGACGACATAAACCGAGTCGGACTTGCCCGCGTCCCGAAGCGCTGCCACCGCGCCCAGGGCCATGCTGTCGTTGGCACAGAGGAGGGCCTTCAGGTCCGGATGCTCGTTGATCAACGCTGCGGCGATGGGCTGGGCCTTGTCCGTTTCCCAGTAGCCGGTCTGCGAGGCCACGATGTCCATGCTGCTACCGATCATGGCGTCGTCGAACCCGGCCTTGCGCTGGATGCCATTGAAGGCGTTGGGCGCCCCTTCGATGATGGCGACTTTGTCGCCCGGCTTGAGCCGGGCCGCCAGATACGCACCGGCCAGCTTGGCCCCCTTGCGGTTGTCCGGACCAACGAACGGAATCTTGATGCCTTTGTCCTTGAGCACGTCGTCGTCGAACTTGTTGTCGATGTTGACCACGACGATGCCGGCGTCCATCGCTTTCTTGCAGACGGCGACCAGCGCCTTGGAATCGGCCGGCGCGATGACGATCGCATCGACCCCCTGGGCCATCATCATCTCGACGTATGCGATCTGCTGGGTGACATCCGTCTCGTCCTTGATTCCGCGGACTTCCAGATGGTACTGGTCCTCGTGCTCGGCGTGATGGGCACGGGCTCCTTCCTCCATGGTCTTGAAGAACTCGTTGGCCAGCGACTTCATCACCAGGGCGACGGTCGGCCGGTCGTCCTTCTTCCGGCACCCGCAAAATGTCACGACAAAGGCCACCAGCACAACGGCCAGCATCTTCACGATCGATCGGTTCGAATGACTCATGGCGTTCTCCTGTCAGTCCATTTCGTCAGGGACGAAACGCTTCCACTTCCTGCCTCGTCGGCATCGACGGCTGGGCTCCCATCCGGGTGGTCGACAGCGCCGCGGCGCGGCCGGCAAAGATGGCGGCCTCGCGAAGAGACTGTCCCTGGGCCAGGCCAACCGCGAGACTGCCGGTGAAGGCATCTCCGGCCGCCGTGGCATCCACCGCCCGCACCGGCGCCGCGGGAACGAATTCGCTTGTAGTCCCGTCCGCCAGCAGAAATCCCTTGGCACCCATCGTGACGATCACCGCCCCGACACCCGACGACAGCAGCCACTCGGCCGCCAGCGACGCACCGGCCTCGTCGCTCACCTCCATCCCCGTCAGGATCTGCGCCTCGGTCTCGTTGGGCGTCAGCACGGTCACCTGTTTGAGCAAATCGGGCCGCAGCTTCTGCGCCGGCGCCGGGTCCAGAATAAAAGGCACGCCCGCATCGCCCGCCATCTGGGCCGCACACTCAATCGTCTCGACGGGGACCTCCAACTGGGCCACCACCGCACCGGCCGAGGCGATCTCGCGCTGCGCGCGTCTCACGTCGTCGGGACCAAGCTGGCTGTTGGCGCCGGGCGCTACCACGATCATGTTGTTGCCCGCCGAATCCACCGCAATCAGCGCCACGCCGGACGCCACGCCTGGTGTCGAGGCCACATAGGTCGTGCGGACCCCTTCCCTCTCGAAGTTGGCCAGCGACCGCTGGCCGAACAGATCGTCACCGAGCCGGGCAACGAAGTGCACCTCGGCGCCGAGCTTGGCGGCCGCGACCGCCTGATTGGCGCCCTTGCCGCCCGGCACCATGACGAAGTCGCCGCCCAGCACCGTCTCGCCGAGCAGCGGAATTCGCGGCGTCTTGACGACCAGGTCCATGTTCGAGCTGCCGACCACTACGATCTTTGTGGGCTGTTGCGTGATGGTATGGCCTCCTGTGACACGCCGTGACGCGCCGAATCCTGCAGCGCACCGCTACTTCGTGAGCCGTTCGACGAGAAAGTCCTCGAATCCATCCAGGGATTTCCAGTCGACGGCGCAGTTGATGACCTTGGCCCCTTCGACGATCTTCGTGTAACCGTCGTCCGTGACCTCGACAGGCAGTTGTTCCATCCTGACCAGGTCCGTGTTGATCGCCAGATAGACCGCCACCGTGTCGAACAGTGTGGAACTGGCGCTGTTGAGCCGGTTGTTGACCAGCCGCGCCAGATTGGCGGCGTCGATGCCCCTGCGCTCGCCCTTGAGGCCGTCCGCCTGCCAGGCGCGATAGTTCTGCATCAGGTTGCTGGTGATGGCGCTGTTGCGGCGGAGGACCTTCTGATACTTGTCGCCGCGAAGGTGAATCAGACCGCAAGTGTCCAGCGGCGTAATCGTGATGGGCCAGCCGGCGGTGAAGACCTTGCGGCAGGCCTTGGCGTCGGCCACGACGTTGTACTCGGCGCTGGGCTTGTCGCTGCCGCCATAGCCTTTGTAGATACTGCCGTGCATGCCGACGAAATTCGCCTTCTCCGCGATGCGAGGCTCCCGCTCCAGCGCCGCGGCGATGTTGGGCAGAGGCCCGAGGGCGATGATCGTCACCCGCTGCGGGGAGTTTATGACCGTGTCGATCAGCGATTGAACGCCATCCTGATGAATGGTCCCGGGGTAAGTGGAAAGATCATATCCCTGGACCCAATCCATCTGGCGATGCGTCCCGTCGTGTTGCTTGACGCCGATCCCGACCGGAATGTCCGCCCGCCCGACTCGGTCGAGGAACCTGGCGACCACCCGGGCCTTGGCTTCGGTGTTGCCCACGGCGGTCGTAACCAGCTTGCAGTCCAGCTCGGGCGACTGGAGCAGCAGGGCCAGCGCCCAGGTGTCGTCGATGTCGTCGCAGATGTCCGTGTCGAGGATCACCGGCTTGGCCGCAGCGCCGGCCGCAAATGCAAGGCTCAGAACCGCCACCACAGCCGGCAGGCATGCCAGAGCGGCTCTGCGTAGCGAGAAGAGAGCAATCGGCTTCGGTCCTGTCATAATGCAGCCTCCCGCGATTCACGATTTACAGGTGACGGTCCACAGTTTACGATTGACACTCACTCGCGATAGTAAATCGTCAACCGCACATAGTCAATTGCAAAGGTCCGGCTCATGGATGTGATTCCAGCGATCGACCTGCGGGACGGCAAGGTCGTCCGGCTGATTCAGGGGCAATACGACAAGCAGATCACGTACCGGGACGACCCCGCCGAACAGGCGCGGCAGTTCCACGCCGACGGCGCCCGATGGCTGCACGTTGTCGACCTCGACGGCGCCAAGGCGGGCCGGCCCGTCAACACCGCGAGCATCGAGGCCATCGCCAGGTTGGGCCTGCTGAAGATCGAGGTTGGCGGCGGCCTGCGCGACGAGGCCTCGATCGCGCAACTGCTCGATATGGGCGTGACGCGCGTCATCATCGGGACCAAGGCGGTCAGTGACTTCGACTGGTTCCGTCGGATGGCCGAGACGTTCGCCGGCCGGATCGTGCTGGGTCTCGATGCGCGAGGCTCGATGGTCGCCACGCACGGCTGGCTCGAGGACAGCAAACAAACTGTTCTCGAATTTGCCGCTCGTGCGGACGAATTGCCTCTGGCCGCGATCATCTACACCGACATCGCCAAGGACGGGATGCTGACCGGACCGAACATCGAGCGGACAAAGGCCCTGGCCAAGGCCGTGAGGACCCCAGTCATCGCTTCCGGCGGCGTCAAGGAAGTCGACGACATCCGCCGGCTCAATCCCATCGGCGTCGCCGGCGTGATCGTCGGCCGCAGCCTCTATGAAGGAACGCTCACCCTGCGCGAAGCCATCGCCGCCGCAAGGTAGCCTATCGATAGCAGTCACTTGGGCCGATGATCCCCTTCTCCACCCTGTTCTCAAGAAGAAACTGGCGGATGTGGGTGCAGAGATGGCACTTGTCGGCGTAGACGTCGAGTCGGCGGTAGCCCCGAGACTCGGCTTTGTCAAGTAAGCCATAGGGTCCCTTCTGGCACAGCGTCCCGACGAGCCCCTCCGCCCGAGGATGGAATTGTCTCCAGATCTCTTCGAGTGGCTTGTTGTTGACATTGCCCAGAATGATTCCGCTGCACGTGCCACTGAAGACGTTACCGTAGGGATCGACGTGAACACCTTTGGCCCCGAAAAAATCGCGGAAGCAGTTCGTGTCTGCAAAGGACTCCACAGGCTTCGAAGCGAGCAAGTCTCCCAAGCGGTCGGCGGCACGGCCTGCGAAACGAAACGGATGCTCGTGATACGCTGCGACACATTCACCATCGGCAAGCTTCGCCTGCCGCTGCCACCCGGCGCCCTTGCCGGCAAGATAGTCCTCCCAACGAACCAGGACACGCTCAGCGCCGAGCAACTCCTTCGCGACCGCCGCCAGCAGATGCACGCGATCAATATCGACATATTGCTGATGGAACGGGTCTGCGCTGATCTTCAGACGATGCACGTCGAGATCGAGGAGAATCCGCAAGCGGTCTCGCGCGAGCGTCTCGGTGGTCGCCCAGGAGCCGTTGGTCTCGACCAGATCGACGGGGCCGAGCTTCTGTCTTCGGCCTTCGGCCAGAATCTCGACAAGACGGTCCCAGTAGAGAAACGGCTCGCCTCCGGTCAGGTGAACCTTGGCCGCGTCGCCGGCCAGGTTCTTCAGCGATCGCCAGGCCGCAAGGCAGGTTTCGACGGGCATGAGCCCCCCCTTCTCAGGGGAGCAATGATAATAGCAGAACTCGCACGCGGCACTGCACCGGTACGTCAGCAGCAGTCCCGCCGAGCGCCATAGCTTGAACTTCGGCTCATCCCGCGCCAAGCCCCGATTGTACGCGTTGTCCGCAAGATCACTCATGGATGTCACGCCGGCCCTCCTGGTGTCCCGCTCGCCGGGCCGGAAGACTTCTTCAGGCAGATTTGCAGGACCGTGATGTCGGCCGGAGTAATGCCGCTGATCCGCGAGGCGTGGCCCAGCGTGGCCGGCTTGAAGGCGGAGAGTTTCTCCCTGGCCTCGCAGCGAAGATGTATCACGGCGCCGTAGTCGAAACCGGCGGGAATCTTCTTGTTGTCGAGGTTTTGCTGCAAAGCCGCGACGCGCTGCTGCTTGACCAGATAGCCCTCGTACTTGGCGTCGACGGTGACCGCCTCGATAATGTCCCGCCCATAGCCGGCGGCCCTGACTTCGGACAACTCCGCCAGCCGGACGGCCATGTCGCTGTTCGGCCTTCGCAACAAATCCCACAGACTGCTGCCCTCGCGCCGTGTCGTTTGCAGATACGAGCGGAGACTCTCGACATCGGCCAGCTTCTTCCGGAACCGCGCGTGGCGGACGTCGTCAACGAGGCCGACACAGCGGCCGATCTCCGTCAGCCGCCGGTCCGCGTTGTCGTAACGCAAGGCCAGACGATGCTCGGCGCGCGACGTGAACATGCGATATGGCTCGTCAATCCCTCGCGTCATCAGATCGTCGATCAACACGCCGATATAGGCTTGATCGCGGCGTAGCACCAAAGGCTCTTGCGAGCAGAGCTTTCGCGTTGCGTTGATGCCGGCCAGAATACCCTGCCCCGCCGCCTCTTCGTAGCCGCTGGTCCCGTTGATCTGCCCGGCCAGGAATAGACCGCCGATGCGCTTGGTCTCCAGGCTGGGCTGCAACTGCGTTGGAGGACAGTAGTCGTATTCTATGGCGTAGGCATAGTGGACAATCCGCGCGCGCTCCGTGCCCGGCATCAGGCGGAGCATCTCTTCCTGCACCTCCCTGGGCAGCGACGTGCTGATCCCGTTACAGTAGATGGTCGTCCGCGCCTCATCCTCCGGTTCGAGAAACACCTGATGGCGATCCTTGTCTGCAAAGCGGAGAATCTTGGTCTCGATACTGGGGCAGTACCGGGGTCCAATCGACTGAATCTGGCCGGTGTACAAGGGAGCGCGATCGAGATTGTCGCGAATCAACTGGTGAATCCGCTCGTTCGTGTAAGTGATCCAGCACGGTGTCTGATCGCGGTCGATCCGATCGGTCATGAAGGAAAACGGGACAGGGTCACCGTCGCCATATTGGATTTCGAGCGTATCGAGGTCGCAGGTGGAGGCGTCAAGCCGCACGGGCGTGCCGGTCTTGAGACGCCGCACATCGAGCCCCAGGCGTTCAAGGCTCTCCGACAGTTCATCCGCCGGCGGTTCGCCGAGTCGCCCGCCCGGCTGCTGCTCGGTCCCCACATGCATCAGGCCCCGCAGGAACGTTCCGGTGGTCAGTATCATCGTCGGCGCAAAGAAAACTCCTCCGTCCTGACAGCGCACACCCCGGACACGGTTCTGCTCCGCAAGAACCTCGCTGGCCATCGCCTCGACAATGGTCAGGTTCGGCGTCTGTTCCAGGGCGGCCCGCATGAAATCCTGGTAGCGGTATTTGTCCGCCTGGGCCCTTGGCGCGCGGACCGCCGGTCCCTTGGAGCGATTGAGCAAGCGGAATTGAATGCCCGTCGCATCCGTCGCCAGACCCATCAGGCCGCCCAGCGCATCGACCTCGCAGGCGATCTGGCCCTTGCCAAGTCCGCCGATGGCGGGATTGCAGCTCATCTTGGCGATCGTGTCCCGGCGGAGGGTGATCAGGCAGGTCCGAGCGCCGATCCTGGCGGCGGCATGCGCCGCCTCGATTCCGGCGTGCCCCGCCCCCACGACGATGCAGTCAAAGTCATTGGGCTTCATGGGACCGTGCCAGCGCCACGGCCGAGGCGATGGCGAAGTTGGCCGTGTGCGTAATGCTGATGCTGATCCGTTCGATCCCCAGCTCCCGGGCGATCCTCTGGACCTCTCCGGACAGAGTCACCTCCGGCCGGCCTGACGGATCGTTGGTCACCTCGATATCCGTCCAGGCGATCTTGCCCCGCCAGCCGGTCCCCACCAGCTTGAGAATCGCCTCCTTGGCCGCAAACCGGCCCGCGTAGTTCTCGATCGAGTTCATTCGCCCCCGCGCGCAGGCCTGCTCGGCCGGCGTGAAGACACGGTTGAGAAACCGCTCGCCATGCCGCTCGCACATCTCCTCAATGCGGGGGCAGTCCACCAAATCGATGCCATGAGCGATGATGTCCATTTCTGGCTCGCAGGAAACGTGGGGTCTTTACGGTGCAGGCGCCGGGGGACTGACGGCATAGTACAAACGTTCGAGACAGCCGTTGACGAACCCGTCCGTGTCGGCCAGGGCCATCTGTTCGACGATCTCGTCATCCAGTCGGGCGATGGCCTCGATGCGCCGGGTCTCCTCGATGTTTGCCTCCACCTTCTCCTGTACCTCGGCCATCGGGAGATATCCTTTGTCACGCCTCTGGACCAGTTTCATGATGAACGCGTGGCCCGGCGCGTCGAGGGGACCGGCGAGATCACCCTCTTTCATCTTCTTTGCCCAGTCGACCAGCACCGCGTAGGGCGGAGCCAGCGACTCGGGATCGCGAGCCGGCCACAGGCCTTCCGACCCGCCGACGTAGTACTCCGCGTACTCCGAATACTCCTCGGCCAGCTTGCCGAAATCCTCGCCCGCCTCAATTCGGGCGACCAACGCTTCGGCCAGCCGGCGCGCCGTCTCCACAGGACTGTCGTTCGGATCCGCCAGCTCCACGCGGGCCGCCGAGATGTCAATCAGCCGAAACTGAATCAGGCCCGGCTGGACGAACGCCTGATCCTTCATCCGCTCGTACGTCGCGGCCAGCTCGCTGTGCGTAATCGGCCGGTTCCGCGACAGCTTCGACTCCACCGAGTACTGCGCCAGAATCTGCTTCTTCTTGTGTTCCTTGAACGTCGTGCGATTCATGCCCATCGCCCGGAGGGCTTCGTCGGCTTCGGCGTTGTTGCCCCCATGCTCGATCACGAATCTTCGCAGTTCCTTGTCGACCAGCTTGTCCAGCGTGTCGTCAATCTTGTCCCCCAATTGACGCTGCGCCCGTTTGTAGAGCACGATATTGCTGACGTTGGCGCCGAGCTGCTGACGAAGGCGGGGCCGCGCGACTTCCATGAACTGCTCCAGCGTTGCGACTTTCGCCATCTCCTCAAGCCACGTCTTGAACGACGCGTTCGACGCCTCCTGTCCGGACGAGATGGTCATGATGTCCTCGCAGGTGATCCGCTCGCCGCTGACGATCAGTTCGTCGGGCGCTACGGGCCTGGCCGCCTCGCTCAGACGCTGGACCTCCTGCTCCGTCAGCGACGCCTTCTTGGCCTCGGTCCCACCGCAGCCGGCTATCGCGAGGGCCGCTGCGACGGCCACGACCGCGAGGATCAGACCCGCGATTGATGGATCACACATCGACTTCGTTCGACTCTTGTGCATCCTGAGATTGTCCCCCAGTGAAGAGGCAATTGATACGCCCCGTTAACTCGGATCGCCCGCAGTGCCTCGCAGTCCGATCTGATCGGCCACTTCCTGAATAGCGGCGATCGCATCTTCGATCAGGACCGTCAGCTCGACTCCGAGCATCGCGGCCCCCTTCTCAATGACCTCGCGGTTGACTCCGGCGGCAAACGACTTCTCTTTCCATTTCTTCCTGACCGACTTGGCCGTCAGGTCCATCACGCTCCTGGTCGGACGCACCAGAGCCGTGGCCGCCACCAGCCCCGTCAACTCGTCCATCGCATACAGCACTTTCTCCAGCTCACTCTGCGGTTCCACGTCGCTGCAGATGCCCCAACCGTGCGAGACGACTGCGCGGATGTACTCCTCGGGCCAGCCGCGCTGGCGCAGGATCTCCTCGGTCTTCTTGCAGTGCTGCTCCGGGAACCGTTCGTAATCCAGATCGTGGACCAGACCGATGACGCCCCACTTCTCTTCGTCCTGGCCTGTCTTTCGCGCCCAACGCCGCATCACCGCCTCGACGGCCAGCGCGTGCCGGATCAACGCTTCGTTCTCGTTGTATTCCTGGAGAAGCGCCAGGGCCTGGTCCCGTGTCGGAGCGGTTTGTTGCATCGGCAGAACCTCTATCAGAACAGTATCTTGCGCCAGCCGCCTACTCTACCGAGAGGGAGGGCCGATTGCAATCGCCATTTGGAGGCCGCAAGCCAAAGGGCAGGACGGCTTGGCGCCGCCCTGCCCTCTGACAACTGGCACCTTGACAAACACGGACGCTCTTAGAGGGCTCAGTCTGCGTACGGCAAGGCCGCCCTCTGTGGCGTGGCATCAGAACGATTTGTGCATCGGTGCGGTCCTGCCGGCCAGCCAGGCAATCTCGTCGGCTGAAAGCGCCCGATCGTAGAGGCGCACTTCATCGATCGCACCGGCCCAGAACTCATTGAGATTGTTCACCTGCTGGCCGATATGCGCGCGATTCAAGGGCAGGTTCCAGTTCTTGGCGGCCGAGGCGACCTCAATGCCGTCGGCGTACAGCTTCGCCGTAGTCCCGTCGTAGGTCACGGCGGCATGGTGCCATTCGCCCAGTTCCCAGAAGCCGGCCAAGCTGATGTCGTCGGCATAGCCGCCCCCGTAGAGGTCGGCGCCGCTCATGCCGATGAAGCAAGCAGTGCCGGTGCCCTCGGAACCATAGGACGCAATCCAGCGCCAGCCCGCGTAAACCGCACCCGGCTTGCCCCATCCGCTCAGAGATCGCGGGGCCCTCCCCGACGGCCAATCGGACGGATTGCCCATGTCGACGTACTGACCGGCGCCGTCGAGCTCAACGGCCTGGCCCTGCACGCCGGTGACGTAGGTCGGCGCGCCCATGGCGGTGCCGTTATAGCCGTTGCCCGAACTGTCGTTGGCGTTGCCGTCCAGGGCGTACCGGGCCACCAGACCCGCCGTCGGCTCGCTCGGCGTGATGTATTCCACCGCGTTCGGATACGGGAATAGGATGTCGTCGATGTACGCGGCGCTGCCCGTCGCGGCGCCCGTCCACGCCGACCGTCAGCTCCGTGACCGCGGCGCCAGATTGCCCACGGCCGATAAATCGATGTTCCACGGCTGCGCAGGCCCGGCCGATATCGGCCGCATCGCCGTCATAGACCACCTTGATCCCGTTGATCTTTACATACAACTGGCCGCCGTTGCCGGCCGTACCACGGAAGTACAGACCGAGACTCTGCACGCCATGTCCCGGTCCAGTCACTGCGGAACTCGAACGTTCGCACGGTCTCCGAGTAGTTCGGCTGGAAGAAGTCGTAGTACCCCAGGAAGCATGGACTGCCTGCCGCCATGCACGACGGTCCGCTCGGCGAAGGGAGCGTCGAGGTGTCCGACCAGCGCGCCGGTCGTTCTCTCCCAGCCGTCGACCCAAGCCTGGAAGGCCTGGCTCCGCCCGCGTCCACATCGTTCGTGTAACTCTCCATGTCGTCCACAACACCGTATGCGGCGGTCATAAGCTCCAGACGTCGCCTTCAGCGGCTGACCGCCTCGGCCTCGTTGACCTCGTCCACTCGCCAGTAGTAATTGGCGGCGTACTGAATCATCAGGCGTGAAGACGCTTGTCGGTAGCAGTTCCAGCCAGAGAAAGACCCGCTGGATCGGTCCCAGATAGACCCTCGTGCGAAGCGGCTTCTGTCCCGGCCCGGACGCCAACCAAAGGTCATGTCGGCCTCGGCACCCATCGTATCGAAGCCGGCTCCGTACGCCGGCCGAGGCCGAACATGAACTCACTTCACTCAGGCCAAACTGGCCCATCGTACCGTAGCCGCTGTTGACGGTCAGGCAGCGTACTGGCGCGGCCCGCCGAAATCGACGGTAGTGTTGGCCAGGTGTGCACGTGGTCTTGGCCGTCGCCCGAGGCCAGCTCCACCTCGCCCAGCGCGTCCACTCGGCGCCGTCCATAGTACTCCACGGTCGCCCCTTTGATCCCGAAGCCGAGCATCAGCAGGGCTGCACCAGGTAGTTCCAGACCAGCATCTGGTGCGGTCGATGAACGCGGGTCGAACTCGAACTGAATCCACGGCGGCTCAGCGCCGCCCGCCAGCTTTCCCCATGTCGGTGCTCTCGGTCAGTGCTGATCGCCGGCGTTCGGGCCAATCCGTTGACCGTGTTCTCAGGCGGCTCCTTCCTTCGGACACTCGGGTGCTCGTAGCCACAACGCTCGTGATGGCGTACGCAACTCGGCGGTGAAGCTCCAGACCACGCCCTTGTCGATCGTGTTGTCGAGGCGCGCGTTGACCTCGTCCGCGCGCTGACCAGTACGTCGTCGCGAAGTCGAGCCGTCGACGGATCATAGCTCGTAGCGCTTGACCCCTGACTGACCAGCACGCCCATCGGATTGGCCCGGCTGACCGCGTTCACGTCATCGAAGGCGGTTCCAAAGTAGACATCGTGCGTCGCGGCAGACATCCCGGCGGTCCAGCTCAAAATCACCTCGCGCGGCACATCGGTCGCCTCATCGGCCGGACTGGGACTGCCGGCAAGCCGAGGATTGGCCACGACCTTGAGATACCAGTTGTTGATCCATTCGCTCATCACTTCGCCGCGCGGGTCATCGTCCTGACTGGCGGTCTGGAAGAACACACCGATGCGGCCGCCGGTCACCGAATTGCGAAGGATCACGGGTTCCGCCCGGTTGCCATCGGCGGCCAGAGCCAGAATCAGCTCTGCATACCAGTCGTTCGTGAGGGCGTCGAGGTGGATGGCGCGATCCGTGGAGAAATTGGCCAGGGACGGAGTGTACTTCTGCCCTTCGGCGGTCACCGTGACCGGCGTATCGTCGTCCCACATCTCCATGCTGGGGATGTCCATGACACTCGGCAGTGCCGCCGTACCATTGGTGCCGGCCGTGCCGATATAGAAGATCCAGTCGCCGGTGTTGATGACGCAGTTGCCGTCATCCAGGAACAATTCGAGCAAGGAGCCGTCTGGCTGCGCATTGACCGCCGGATAGATCGCATCCGGGCACTGTCCACAAAGGATCAGAAGGTCGGAAACCCCATCTCCCGTATGGGCGGCCACCCAATCGGCGAGCGCATCATACTGACCGGCGGCAAACTGGAGCACGGGGACAGCCGTCACATGATCGGCAACCTCCTGCATCTCACGGTCTGCCGCCGCCTGCGACCACCAGTTTGCTGTCGTGCAGATCGCGATCTCCAACGCCGTCGCCGTCGTGCTGAACGCCATTGCGATGACGAGTACCGACAATAGCCTCCTCATTTCATGGTCCTCCATATTTCGGGTATCGGGGAAACAGACGTCGCCTCGGCTACACGCCGAAGAACCCGTCCTTCTCTTATCCAATACAATGATCCCAGGCAAGGTCCGACACGCCGGCACATCCGCGTCACTGCGGCTTGTGCATGGGCGAGGTTCTGCCGGCCAGCCACGCGATCTCGTCGGCCGAAAGCGCCCGATCGTAGAGGCGCACTTCATCGACCGCGCCGGCCCAGAACTCGGTCAGATCGTTCACCTGGCGTCCGATGTGGGCGCGGTCCGGAACCAGATTCCAGTTCCTGGCGGCCGAGACGACCTCGATGCCGTCGGCGTACAACGTTGCCGTCGCGCCGTCGTAGGTCAGGGCGACGTGGCGCCACTCGTCCAACTCCCAGAAGCCGGCCACACCGATGTCGTCACCGTAGCCGCCGCCATACAGGTCAGGCCCGTTCATGCCGATGAACATGGCCTGGCCGGTAGCGTCATTGCCGTATGCCGCCATGAAACGCCAACCCGCGTAGACCGCACTCGGCTTGCCCCACGCGGCCATCGACCGCGGCGCCGTCCCCGACGGCCAGCCGGCGGGATTGCCGAAATCGACGTACTGATCCACACCATCGAGCTGGACGGCCTGTCCCTGTACCCCGGTGACGTAGGTCGGCGCGCCCATGACCGTGCCGTTGTAGCCGTTGCCCGAACCGTCGTTGGCGTTGCCGTCCAGGGCGTACCACGCCACCAGACCCGCCGTCGGCTCGCTCGGCGTGATGTACTCCACCGCATTCGGATACAGACGGATATCGTCGATGTACAGCATGCCCGTCGCGGCGGCGCCGTCCACGCCAATCGCCAACTCCGTGACCGCGCTCAGGTTGCCCACGGCCGACAGATCGATGTTCCACGGCTGCCACAACGCCCGACCGATATCGGCCGCATCGCCGTCATAGACCACTTTAGTCCCGTTGATCTTCACATACAACTGGCCGCCGTTGCCGGCCGTACCACGGAAGTACAGGCCCAGGCTCTGCACGCCATGGCCGGTCCAGTCCTGCGGAGAATCGAAGGTTCGCACGGTTTCGGAGTAGTTCGGCGAAACGGTGTTGTCGTACCCCAGGGGCATGGACTGCGCGCCGCCATGCACGATGGTCCGCTCGGCGAAGGGTGCATCGAAGTACCCAACCGTCGAGCCGCTGCCATTGACCCAGCCATCAATCCAGGTGTCGAAGATCGTAGTGCCGGCATCCAGATCGTCCGTATAGTCTTCCATATCATCGACGATACCGTACGCCGCAGTCGCAAAGCTCCAGACATCGCCTTCCCAGCGGCTGACCGCCTCGGCCTCGTTGACCTCGTCCACTCGCCAGTAGTAATTGCCTGCATACACCAGATCATCAGGCGTGAAGGCGCTGTCGGTAGCGGTTCCAGCCAGAGAAAGAGCCGCCGGATCGGTCCCAAGGTAGACCTCGTGCGAAGCGGCCTGCCGCCCGGCTCGCCAGCCGAGAGGCATGCCCGGATCGACATCGGTCGCTCCATCGGCCGGTTCCGGCTGCCGTGCGTGACTGGGAATAAACGTGAACCGCACTTCGCTCAGGCCGAACTGACCCATCATGCCGTAACCGCTGTTGACGGACAGGCGAACGTACTTCACGGGGACACTGCCGAAATCGACCGTGGTGTTGTAGGTGTACGTGGTCTTGGCCGTCGCCCGGGCCAGTTCCACGTCGCCCAGGACCGTCCAGTCCGCACCGTCCACGGAGTACTCCACCGTCGCCCCTTTGACCCCGAAGCCGAGCATCAACTCGAACTGCACGTTGTAGTTCCAGACCAGCATCTGGTGCAGTTGATAGACGCGGTCGAACTCGTACTGAATCCACAGCGGCTCAGCGCCCGGCATCGCCAGCCACATGTCGGTGCTGTCGGTCGAGTGCTGATCGTCGGCGTTCAGACCCGATCCGTTGACCGTGTTCTCGGGCCCGGCCCCCTCTTCCGAAACGCCGTTGCTCGTGGCTACGACATTCGGGACGGCATACGCAAATGGCTCGGAAGTGAAGCTCCAGACCTCGCCTTTGAAGATCGTGTTGTCGGGGGCCGCGTTGACCTCGTCCACGCGCCAGTAGTACGTTGTCTCGAAGTCCAGCCGTCCGACCGGATCGTAGGTCGTCTCGCTCTGGCCCTGACTGACCAGCACGCCCATCGGATTGGCCCGGCTGGCCGCGTTAACGTCATCGAAGGCGGTTCCGAAGTACACATCGTGCGTGGCCGCAAACTCGCCCGGCGTCCAGCTCAACACGACCTCGCGAGGAACATCGACTGCTTCGTCTTCCGGATTCGGATCATCCGCCAGCTCGACATTCATGCCCGCCATTACGTCGGCGATCTCTGCCGGCGTCAGGGCCTGGTCGAACACACATACCTCGTCGATAATGCCGTTCCAAAGCTCGCCCGCGCCGTTGACCTGCTCGCCGATGTACGCCCGGCTCAGGACCAGGTCCCAGTTCTTGGCCGCCGAGGCAATCTCCACGGCGTCGGCGTACAGGCGCGCGGTGGTCCCATCGTACGTCAGGGCCAGATGGTGCCACTCCCCCACCGTCCAGAAGTTGGCCATCTCCACGTCGTCGCCGTTGTAGCCGCCGCCGATGGCCCGGGTGCCGTTCATGCCGATGAAGCATGCCTGTGACGTGCCGGCGGTCCCGTAGGCTGCGAACCACCGGTAACCGGTGGCGACCGTGTTGGTCAGACCCCACCCGCACAGCGAACGCGGCGAGCGACCAGCGGGCCAGTCGGGCGGATTGCCAAGGTTGACGTAGTCACCACTTCCGTCCAAGCTCAGCGCGCCTTTGAACACGCCGGGGACCCACGTGGGATTGCCCATGATCGTGCCGTCATAGCCGTTCCCGGTGGCATCATAGGCAGTCGTGCCGGTCCCCTCATCCAATCGCCAGTGTGCCACCAGAGTGGCTCCCGCATCTAAGGTCGCGCCGAGCACGACGGCAAGACAAATCAACAGATACAGTCCTCTACACATTGGAGTCCTCCTTCAGACAACCAGCTCACTCACGTCACAACGCTTCAGCCGCATGGCGGAAGACACTCTTCCTCCACGTGATGATCCGATGATTCCGCTCGTTCAGAGGCTACCCGACACCGTGCCGCTCCTCGTCCGAATCTCCACCCTCCAACCGCACCGTACGCTCCACTGGAGTCCTTTCGGTCTCTTTGGTCCCTGCGGTCCTTTGGGTCCTTGTCCGGCCAGAGGGACCGCAGGGACCTGAGAGACCTCCGGCCGGCACCACTGCCGCCCGCCGATTCGAAAACCGCTGCACCGATCTCGTACGCCCCCGACGTATGGGGGAGAGCCGCGCGAGAACCTGCGTCACATACGCTTCTCAACCCCTCTTTATATCAGATCGAATGCCCGCCTGCAACAGGTTTTCCCGGCGAGATCGGCGGTATACGAAAGTCTGTCCCGCTGACCGAGAACTCACCCACAAGTCCTTGTCCAACAAAGAGTAGAGGCAGCCTTGCCGGCCGCGGGGAAACGGCGGCACGTCGGACGGAATGTTCCGGCGGAAGCCAACGCTATCTGTAGGTGCGGCCGAGATACTCGACGACGGCTCGCTTGACTTCCAGCGGGTCGATCAACCCCATGTGGCGATAGATGATCTGGCCGCCGGGCTTGACCAGCAGCGTGTAGGGAATCGCCCCGAGCCAATCCTTGTCCACCGCCTCGATGAACGGATAGATGTCGTCGCTGGCGAAGTGGTAGTTCTTGAACGAGGCCTGCTTGTCTTTCAGGAAGGCGAGCACCTTGTCGTTGCGGCTGGCCGGATCGACGTTCACCGCCACCATCTCGAATTCGCGGCCCCGATACATGCGATTCATTGTCACGAACTCGGGAAACTCGACGATGCAGGGACCGCATGCCGTCGACCAGATGTTGATCAGACGCAGCTTGTCGGTGTCGTTCTTGACCAGCGTCCTGACGCCTTCAAGATCGATCTCCTCGATGTCGACCGGCTCCTTGGCCCAGGTCTCGAACGCCTGCTTGACGGAATCCCGCTTGTCGGACCACTTGATCGAGCAGCCCATCGTTTTGGTCGTCTCGACGGCCACGGGCTTGCCCGCCAGCACCGCTTCGATGGCGTCTCGCGTGTCGTGCGACGTGGCCTTGTCAGGATTCCTCTCGTTGTTGTCGACCCGGCCGGCGAACCGCAGCTTCCGCTCGCTGTCGAAGACGAACACGTGCGGCGTGGTCACCGGGCCATACGCCTTCGAGACCCTCTGGTCATTCCCATCGTAGAGATAGGGGAAGTTGAACTGGGCGGCCTTGGCGCGAATCTTCATGTCTTCGAGCGAGTCGCCCACGTCGGTATAGCCCAATTCATCGAGCCGCACCGCCTCCGGATCGTTGGGCGAGATCGCCACCAGCGCCACGCCCTTGTCTTTGAAGTCGGCCGCCAGCTTCTTGATCCGGCCCTCGTACGCCTGCGCCGTCGGGCAATGATTGCACGTGAACACGATTGCGAGGACCTTGGCCTGGTCGTAATCGGAGAGCTTGTGGACCTTGCCGTCGACGCCGGGCAGAGCAAAGTCGGGCGCCTTGGCCCCGATCGCCAGCGTCCTGATCTCCTCCGCCCCCCACGCCGGAACGGTCATGATCGCCAGAGCAACGGTCAGCGCGATGAGTCTGCAAATGGGCTTATGCATCAGTCTTCTCCTGGCAAGCAAGCACAAGAATCCTTCAGAACCACGTCGCCCCATTATACGACCTTTCGCCCTCGAAGTTTAGGACTTCTTGCCTGCACGCAAACGCGTGGACCAAGAACCCGCCGTGCCCGCCTGTGCCATTACTCCTGTTCTTGTCACCTCGATCCCGATGTGCATCGGGACTCGGAATGACAAGGTCGTGGCTCAGCGGGCTCCCTCAGAAGACCCTGGCACATTCGCCAACTTGCCCTCCGCATTCTCGCCATCGCCCCATTTCAGTTGCGACACTTCATCGGCTTTGACGAACCGCCCACTGCTATCCACAAGCGATACGCTGCAACCCTGCCCTTTGTGATTCTTCATCGTCAGCAACTCAGGACCGCCATACTGGTTCCAACCCGGCTTGCTCTCAAATAGCAGAACAACATTGCCATCGCTATTCGGATCGGCATTCGGGTTCATCGCATAGCTGCATGGCCCTTTGGGGTCGCCCGGGCAACGGAAGACCTTGTTCAAGTCTTCGTGCTCTCCGTATTCGCCGACAAGCACATCGCACCACCGCTGGGCCGGCGGATACCGGCCTTCGTGTTCCTCGGCATAGATTCGCAAGCAGAGGCCCAACTGCCTGAGATTCCCCAAACACACGATTGCACGCGAGGGTCTATACCGCTCCTTACATGTCGGCGTCCAGACGAAGAAGAAGACAGAGAACACGACCGTGATCAGAATCACGACAGTACCCGTCAGGGGAGAGACCCTGAGTCCAGGGCGCGGTTTCTCGCTGGCTGTCTTGCTCATGTCTGATTCTCCGTAAGGATTCTACCCAGAACGGTGACGAGGGTTTGGGGCTCGAAGTAGCCGGGGGGCAGGCGGAGGTAGACGGTTTTGGGGTCGGCGATGCGGACGGTGCCCTTCACGTTGGCGAACAGCGTTCCCACCGTGGCGTGGGCATCCTGCCCGCGCTTCGAGGGCGTTGCGCCCTCGACACTTTGGCGGAACGAGAAGATCAGATCGCCCGCTTTGAGCGGATTGGGCTGGGAGGCGACAATACTGCGGATGTCCCACCTGGCCGCCGCGATGCGCAGCTCGGCCAGATCGAGCAGGCCCTTCGTCTCTTCCGGGATCGGGCCATAGACGTCGGCCAGTTCCGCTTCGATCTGCTGGAGGTCACCGGGCGTTCGGGCGACCGCGATCTTGCGATAGACGTCCATGCGATGCCGGTCGATGGGGATGTAGTTCTTCGGGATGACCGCGGAGAAGCCCAGGTCGATGTTCGCGGTCGGCAGAGGTTCGATCTTCTCGTTCTTCATCTCGCGGACGGCGTTGGCCAGCATGTCGCAGTACATCTGGTAGCCCACCATCTGGATATGGCCTGACTGCTCGGGGCCTAAGATATTGCCGGCGCCGCGAATCTCCAGGTCGCGCAGCGCGATGCGGAAGCCCGCGCCGAGGTGCGAGTATTCCTCGATGGCCTTGAGCCTCTTGGCCGCGATCGGCGCGATGGGCCGGCTGTTCGGCAGCAGCATGTAGGCATAGGCACGGTGCTTGTAGCGTCCCACCCGGCCGCGAAGCTGGTGCATCTCCGCCAGGCCGAACCGGTCGGCGTCGTTGATGAAGATCGTGTTGGCGTTAGGAATGTCCAGGCCCGATTCGATGATCGTGGTGCAGACCAGCACATCGGTCCGGCCCAGCACGAAGTGGATCATCGCGTCTTCCAGCTCGCGTTTGCTCATCTGGCCATGTGCGATGTCGATTCGCGCCTCTTTGGCCAGCTTCTGGATCTCCATTGCCTTGGCCTGGATCGACTGCACGCGGTTGTGCAGGAAAAACACCTGGCCTTGCCGGTTCAGCTCGCGGTAGATCGCCTTGCGGATCAGCTCGGGGTTGTACGCGGCCACCTGAGTCACGATACTGCGCCGGTCCAGCGGCGCCGTCGTCAGCGAGCTGATGTCACGCAGGCCCAGCAGCGCCATGTGCAGCGTACGCGGGATGGGCGTGGCGGTCATCGTCAGGATGTCCACGTTGACCCGCATCCGCTTGAGTCGCTCCTTGTGCTCGACGCCAAACCGCTGCTCCTCGTCGATGATCAGCAGGCCGAGGTCCTTGAAGCCGACGTCACCGCTGAGCAGGCGGTGCGTTCCGATGAGAATATCCACCTTACCCGCCCGGGCGCGGGCGACGATGCCCTTCGCCTGGTTGCCCGTCTTGAAGCGGTTGAGCACTTCGACGGTGACGGGGAAATCCGCGAACCGCTCGGCGAACGTCCGCGCGTGCTGGACCGACAGCACCGTCGTGGGCACGAGCACCGCGACCTGCTTGCCCGCTTCGACCGCCTTGAAGGCGGCCCGCATCGCCAGCTCGGTCTTGCCATAGCCAACGTCCCCGCACAGCAGCCGGTCCATCGCCACCGGCTCCTGCATGTCCGCTTTGATCTCGCCGGCCGCGGTGATCTGGTCGGGCGTCTCCTGATAGGGGAACGACTCCTCGAACTCCATCTGCCAGTTCGAATCGGCGCCGTAGGTGATGCCACCCATGGCCTGGCGTTTCGCCTGGATGTCGAGCAATTCGGCCGCCAGATCGCGAACGGACTGCGCGACCTTCTCCTTCTGCTTCTGCCACCGCTTGGAGCCGACCTTGCTGAGCGTCGGGCGCTTCGGGCTGGTGCCAATGTACTTCTGCACCAGCGCGATGTTCGCCACCGCGACCTGGATCTTAACCTTGTCGGCGTACTCGATGGTCAGGTACTCGGCCTTGCCGGCCTTCTCGTCGATGGTCTCGGTCCCGAGGTACTTGCCGATCCCATACGACGCGTGAACCACTGTGTCACCGGGCTGCAAGTCGGCCAGCGTATCGACGGGCGCCGTCGCGCGGACCGGCCGCTGCCGGCGGCGCAACGCGTACTGCCCGAACAATTCGTGATGGCTGACGACGATCGTATTGAGCGACTCGATGAAGAAGCCCTGATGGACGTAGCCCAACGGAAGCTGGAAGTTGCGAGGGACCTGCCCGTCAATCTCCTTGATGATCTCGCTGACGCGCTGCACCTCGGCGGGACTCTCGCAGTAGAGCAGAACGCGATTG
Source organism: Sedimentisphaerales bacterium (assembly GCA_040772485.1). Classification (GTDB taxonomy): domain Bacteria; phylum Planctomycetota; class Phycisphaerae; order Sedimentisphaerales; family Anaerobacaceae; genus Anaerobaca. The sequence continues at coordinate 1,170,917 of JAXGYC010000007.1, forward strand.
CCTTCCTTGGACCGCCCGATCAATTCTTCAAGCGCGGCCTTGTGTCCGGCCCAGAGGGAGGTCGCCTTGCGCTCGAACTGCTGGATGCTCTTGACGCCGAGCTTCAGCGATTCATCAGGCGCCCCGCCCGCGAAGCGGGAGATGTGCAACTGCGTCCGTCGCGACACCGACTGGTGAATATCCGCCCAACTGTAGAGACGGCCGGAATCCTCGACGCGGGCCAGGAAGACCTTGGCGACCTCCTCGACGTCCAGCGGCTCTTCGAAGACGACAATCGCATCGTCGGGCAGTGTATTCGTGAACAGCTCGCGCTGATCGGACGCGGCGCCGCACGCAGCGCCGACGATACCCAGGCCGGCGATCTCGTGTGTGGAACGCTGCGTGTCCAGATCGACCTGGCGGATGCTCTCGACCGTGTCGCCGAAAAACTCGATGCGAATCGCCTGCGAACCGATTGCGGATTTCGGATTGCGGATTTCGGGATTCGCAGGCACAAGCGGGTCCGCCATCGGCAATCCGCCATCGGCAATCCGTGAGACCAGGGGGGCGTAGATGTCGATGATGCCGCCACGCCGGGCGAACTGCCCCGGCAGGTCCACCGCATCGACCCGCTCGAAGCTGTTGTTGACCAGCCATTCGACGACCATCTCCGGATCGACGGTCGCGTTGGCCGCAAGGTGCAGCGAGCCGGCCGCAAGAGCCGCCGGCGGGGCTACCGGCTGACACAACGCCTGCACCGGCGCGACGATAATTACGTTGCTCGTCACCGGTCGCTCGTCGCTCGTGACCGATTCGTGCCCCTCGCGCGACGCGCGACGAGCGACGAGCGACGAAACGAGTGAAACGAGTCTGAGCCGCTCAGCGCGGGTCTCGTCCGTCGCGTCGGCCAGCTCCTCCTCGCCTTCCCAGGCGGGCAGCAATTCCACCCGGCCGGCCTCGAACGTCCGCAGATCGTCCACGGCCCGGTCGGCGTCGTCGATGTGCGGACAAACGTACAGAACGAGACGACCGGCGGTCTTGGCGACGTGAGCGGCCAGCAGGCGCGCAAACGATCCCCACGTCCCCTCGACTTTGACGGCCCCCTTCTCGGACGCCGCCAGCCGGGAGATCATCTGCGAAACCACCTTGTCCCGCGCCAGATCCATGACAAAATCAAAGACCAAAGATCAAGAGTCAAAACTACAAATCAAAATTCAAGAAGTATCGCCGAAGGCGATTCCACAATCTTGATCTTTGCCTTTTGATTTTTGATTTTGTTCGAATTTCGGTCCTCGTACTCGCCAGGTCAGCTTTCCTCGGCCTTGAGCTTCTTGACGAGGTCTCGGGCGGCGTTCGCGACGTTCTCCGGCGTGATGCCGAACTCCTTGAAGCAGACCTTGCCGGGCGCCGAGGCACCGAAGCCCTTCATGCCGACGAAGACCCCGTCGTCACCCAGCCACTTGCGCCAGCCCATCTCGACGCCCGCCTCGACGCCCACGCGAACCTTGACGTCGCGCGGGATCACCGAGTTCTTGTATTTGTCGTCCTGCTTGTCGAAGAGCTTCCAGCACGGCATGCTGACGACCTGCGGGGACAGGCCGTCGGCTTCCAGCATCCTGGCCGCCTCCAGCGCGACAGCGACCTCCGAGCCGGTCGCCAGCAGGATCACGTCGGGCTTGCCCCGGCTGGTGAGGATGTAGGCGCCGCGGCTGATGTTCGCCGCCGTAGCGTACTTGCCCTGATCGATCACAGGAACGCCCTGGCGGGTCAGCAGCAGCGCAACCGGACCGTCCCGATGCTCCAGAGCGTATTTCCATGCGTGAGCAGTCTCGTTGGCGTCGGCCGGACGGAAGACCAGCAGGTTGGGAATCGCCCGCAGCGCCGCAAAGTGCTCTACCGGCTGGTGCGTGGGCCCATCCTCGCCGATCCCGATGCTGTCGTGTGTCCAGACGAAGATCGTCGGATACTTCGAAAGGGCCGCCACGCGGACGGCGCCGCGCATGTAGTCGCTGAAGACCATGAACGTGCCGCCGTAAGCCCGCAGCAGGCCGGACAGGTTGATCCCGTTGAGGATCGCCCCCATCGCGTGCTCGCGGACGCCGTAGCGGATGTACCGGCCGTCGGGCACATCCTTCTGGAAATCCTTGGCATCCTTGAATCGCGTGTTGTTCGATGGCGTCAGGTCCGCCGAACCGCCCAGCACCAGCGGCATCTGCGGCATCAGGGCGCTGAGCACCTGGCCGGACGCCTGACGCGTCGCCAGCGGCTTGTCCACCGCGAACTTCGGCAGGAGTGAATCGATCTTCACCGGCAGTTTGCCCTCTGCGGCGGCGCGGAACGCCTTCGCCAGATCCGGATACTTCTTCGCGTAAGACTCGAACAGCGCGATCCACTCGCTCTCGGCCTCTTTGCCCCGTTCGACCGCCTGGCCCATGTGCTCGCGGACCTCGTCGGGCACGTGGAAGGTCTTGTCGGGGTCCCAGCCGAACTTCTCCTTGACCAAACGGATCTCCGCATCGCCCAGCGGCGACCCGTGGGCTTCGGCGGTGTCCTGCATGTTCGGAGCGCCGTAGGCGATGTGCGTACGCAATGCGATGATCGAAGGCCGCTCGACCTCGCTCTTGGCGTTGATCAGGGCCTTCTCGAACTTCTTCATGTCGTTGCCGTCGCCAACGACCTTCTGCACGTACCAGCCATAGGCCTCGTAGCGTTTGGCACGGTCCTCCGTGAACGACAGCTCGGTGGGCCCATCGATCGAGATGTGGTTGTCGTCGTAGACCACGACGAGATTGCTCAGTCCGAGGTGTCCGGCCAGCGAAGACGCCTCGCCGGAGATGCCCTCCTGTAGGTCACCGTCGCCGGCAAAGACGTACACCTTGTAGTCTACGATCGGGAAGCCCTCGCGATTGAAGTAGTTGGCGAGGTACTTCTGAGCGATGGCCATGCCGACGCCGTTGGAGATGCCCTGTCCGAGCGGACCGGTGGTCGCCTCGATGCCCAGCGACGGGTCGTACTCGGGGTGTCCGGGCGTCTTGCTGCCCCACTGCCGGAAGCTCTTCAGGTCGTCCAGGCTCATGTCGTAGCCGCTCAGGTGCAGCAGCGAATAGAGCAGCATGCTGCCGTGCCCGCCGGAGAGAATGAAGCGGTCGCGATTGTGCCAGAGCGGATTGGCCGGACTGTACTTCAGGTGACGCGTCCAGAGCACGTAGGCCGCCGGCGCCATGCCCATCGGCATGCCCGGATGGCCGGAATTGGCCTTCTGGACCCCGTCAACCGCCAGCAAACGGATCGTATTGACGCACAACTCATCGAGTTTCGATAAACCAGGATGACCCATGGCACCTCCATCGAGTTTGAAGTTTCAAGTTTGAAGTTTCAAGTCCGCCGAAGGCGGATAGCAGCACTTCAGACTTCCCACTTTAAACTTCACACTTGTCAGTCAGTTCTCAGTTCCCAGTGGTCGGTTGACAGTTCTCAGTTCCCAGCCCACCGCCAGCTGTCAACTGACCACTGTCAGTACGGGCGACGCATGCGTCGCCCGTACCCACGACCGTGCCAGGATATCCGCCGGCCCCTGCCCTGGCAAGCCCTTTCCCGGGCCAAAGCGGTACTGTTGCGTCTCTTAGGTCCCTTTGGTCCCTTAGGTCCTTGGAGACCGAAAGGACGGAACTCATCGCGCTTGGCGCATCGGGAGTACGCGGCTACCATCGGGTATGAAGATCAAAAGTCAAACATCAAAGGTCAAAATTGCGGAATCCGCCGAAGGCAGATGAGTACGGGCGTCCCGGCGCGCCGGGACGCCCCTACGGCCATTTTGCATTTTGCCGTTTGCACTTT
>JAXGYC010000008.1:0-639890 GCA_040772485.1 Sedimentisphaerales bacterium
AGTCCGGCCCACAGGCCCAACCGCGAAGACTTCCGTACAACACGGCCCTCTCGGAAGGGTAGACATCAGTGCAAGGAGAAACCGACCATGAGCAGCCTCGAACGAAGAATCGAACGCGTTGAACGGCAAATACTCGGCGAGGACGACGAGATCATCACCATCGACTGGCTCTCAGGCCCACCCTTCCAGATAACGATGGGCGAGTTCCGCCAGATCCTCCGAGATGCCGAGGGGACGCGACACTACCCAGGAATGCCCATCGATGGCCATTTGCAGACTGACCGAGGAGAAACTGAACAGCCATGACGACGGAATCTGACAGAAACCGACAAGACAACGGCGAATCCAAACTGACCGCCCGGCAGACTCGGTTCCTGCCGGTGCTGCTGGCCAGCCCGACGTACACCGCCGCCTGCAAGAAGGGCAAGGTCAGCCGCGACACGCTCTACATGTGGTTGAAGGACCCCGCCTTCCGGGCCGAACTCGACCGGCAGAGGAACGAACTGGCCGCCCAAGGGTACGCTCTGCTCTCGCAAAGCGTTACCAAGGCCGTAGAGACGCTGGTGGGCCTCCTGGACACCAAGGACGGTCGCTTGAAGCGGCTGGCCGCCCGCGACATCCTCGACCAGCACACCAAGTTCAAGGAACTGGACGAGTTGACCGAACGGATCGAGCACATCGAGCAGCGGTTGGAGGAAAGGCGGTAGGACCGGACAAGGGGCTTCGCTTCCACTCCAGGTCTGCTTTCATCTGGCGTAGCTCGCCAAGTGGGAGCTTCTCGAAGGGCTGATTGCCCACAAAGTACTTTGCCACATAGCCTTTGAGCCTGGCCATGATGCCCGTGTTGACCTGGGCCAGCACTTCCCGATCCGTTGCCATTCGACCGGCATGATGGTGGGCGGTCGATGGACATGGTGAGGAAGTGTTTACCGGCGAATTAAGGACCCGAAGAGAATCAAAAAGAACGCCGGCGAACCTGGTTTCTGGGCGAAAGACGCCAATGCCGGCTCGGCTTGCTTGCCCCATTTCGACAATCCAGACAACGCATGGCACAAGAAGTCGTTGCTTAGTAGGCTTCTGCGGGCTATAATAATATTTATGTGAGCGGAACGCGGAGCGAAGTCCCTTCACGGTTGGTCTGGGCCGCTCAGGCTTTGGAGGCAAGACGGGTGAAGATCGCACCAACAGCATTTTATGCCATCGCATTGATCCTGCTGTGGGCCCGCAGCGGGCAAGCTGATCTCTATGTCATGAGTAGCGATGACCTAATTGGGCCTGACGACGACTATGACACGCTGCATGTCCTTGGCGACACCACCACAGTAGATATGATCGGCGGCGAGGTGGCGATTCTACGGAGCTATGATTCCAGCATGGTTAATGTCCACGATGGCCTCATAGCCTACGCACAGAGCTACAACCAGAGCACATTCAACATCAGCGGCGGCGTGGTTCACGAAGCGAGCAGTTGGGATAGCGGTGGGACATTCAATATCACAGGAGGTGTGTGTTGGAACATAGAAGTCGGTCCGGGAGAGTTCAACATATATGGCGGGGTAATAACGGGCAAAGGGATTTCCGCGACTAACAGCAGCAGTGTGGTCAACATCTATGGTTACGGTTTCTGCTACGACCCCTTTCATTCTCAGCGCGGCGGAAACGACGGAATGTTGACAGGTTTCTGGCACGATGCGACACCTTTTGCCATTGACTTCTGGCATCCAGCGTATGCCGTAGGCTACAATTCATTCGACAAGGTAGTGCTACATGAGGTCCCTCCGCAAGCCGTCCCCGCCCCCGGTGCTGTGCTTCTCGGCAGCATTGGTCTGGGGCTGTCGGGGTGGTCGTGTCGGCGTACAAGTCGGTGGTTGCGAAAGGACAGCTAATGACGCAACGAAAGATCAGCCATATACTCACAGACTTCGGGGCGAACTCCGTGACGGTTGTGGTGCGTCGGAAAACGTGGCACGATGACCAGTTGAACATCTATCATTTTAAATACAAGATCGATGCTGTCGAAAAAGTGCTCAGGGAACTGAACGAAGAGCTCTCCGACTTCGCCCGCAGAATGTGTGATATTGACGAGAAGTACCTCTTCGGACGCCGTTCTCGCCGCTATGTTCACACGGAGCGAGAGAGACTTTTCGGCGAAGAACGTAAGGATTTGGGGGACAAACACGCGCGTCAGGTTGCCGGATTGTGGCTGAACACAGACCTAAACCATTCCCAAATGTGGTGTGTAATCAAGGAAGCGTGCGAGGCCGCAGAAGTCAAACATGATTCGCTTCGATCGTTCATTCAGTCATTCAAATGGTAAATTCCTGGCATACCGTTCAGTGGGCTGGGGGGGGGCCAGAGTGGCCGGCGTACTGCATGCGCATGGAGCCGCCGGCTTATGAGGGAGAGGAAGCGAGACTGCCGGCGGCTGGTCCCCCGTGCAGGGCACGGGGTGGTGCTCATGAGCATTTGCGATTCTACACGCCAAGCGGCAGTCGTCAACCAACAACCGAATGAGCGATGGAAGGCCCCATCGAACACGAGGCGAAGCAGAACGCGGTCGGAACCGGCTGCGGCTTTGTGAACAAGACGGCCAACGGCACGGACGACATCTGGCGGACTCTCGAAGGCCAAGTCTATCCAAGATTGTGGTGGGAGCCGGGCCAAGGAGATGCGGCAGAGTGACAAGCCTGTTCGGACTCATGCTGCGTCATTTGGCAGTTCACCTCGTAGCGATGGAATCTCCAGCCCCACTCGCGGCAGGCGTGGTAGCGATCCGCAGGCCGGTGGCGAAGCACCCATTGGGCATTCAGTTCAACAGGGCCTTCATCAGGGCCGGAATCTGCTGCCGCCACTCCAGCCGCTCCTGTAGGTCCGTGCGATGGCTGGCCAGCCACGAGAGTACCTGGGCAAGGTCAAAAGCATTTTGGGCCTTCTCCGGGCAGCCAGCGACACGCTCGGCCTTTCTCGTTTCGATGGTCGTGGGACGCCGGTCCTTGTACTTCCCGATGATCTGAACGTCGTGGCCGCTACAAGCGATGTGGTAGGTCCTCGTAGCGGCCTTGAAGCCCCACGTTTTCTTCACCGCTTCATCGACCCAAGGGACGAGGGCGGCCAGGTCGATCTTCGTGCTTCGCCAACGCCCAAGGTTCTCCGCATCCTGCTTCGCGTCGGTCAGGCCATCACGAAGCACGAAGCCGATGTCGGAGATGCCGATGTCCCCCGCATGGCGACGTCGAAGGCAGGATTTCGTCACACCCACGATGAGGCCATTGCTGCACACAAGCCGGAACCAGCCCAGCAAGGCTCGGAACTGCGTGCTGCCATCGACCGAGTTGAGCAGCTCAAGGCGAAGGTCCATGCCGCCTGGCTCGAAGCGGTACTCGCTGGGAAGAAAGAGACATGCCTGCATGCGTTCGCCGTATTCTGTGATTGTTAGATCGACCCGGATGTCCTGCACATCGCCAACGACGTCGTGAAGGGCATCGGCTGCGGCCCGAAGGACCTCCTTGTGTGGAACCAGCACGTAGCCCTTCGAGACGACGCCGACGGGGACGTAATTGGGATCGTCGCCGTGGGGTTTCCTGATGATGGTGTCGAGCCTCGGGTTCAAACAGGACCGCATCCCGTCCACATCCTGGAGGGCCAGCGTCCGACGCTCGAAGTCGGGCAGGTGGTCAAATACATCGGGCAGGCAGCATTCAAGAGAACGCACAGGGGAGTTGCGCCATCTTGGCTGGATGGCCGGCCCAAGTAGGTGTGCGACCCTATCCATCGTCATGATCCTCCACATCGCGGCCCCCCCGTGACTTGGGGAGAAGTCCCTGTTAGTGCATGTCACCGCCTCCCGCATCCTTCGTCTCTCCTCAATGTCATTGTGGCCATTCGCCTCCACAAAATCAAGGGGGCGGGCCAGATTTTGCTTGAACTTCCGGTCGAGAGGGACGATACTATGGGTATGAAACCAATAGCATCCACGTCGTCTGTCAAATCTGACTTCACGGGCACGGGTAAGGTCTATCCGCAAGGACGACCGCGCCGCTATTGGGCGTCATTAACTCCCGTGCCCATCTTTTTCAAGGTGGCACACAATGAAACCAATAGACACCACATTGGGACCTGCTTCTAAGCCGGTTGGAATCACCGTAACGCAAGCCAAGAACCTCGGTCCACCCTCCTTCCGTCGGATGGATTTTGGACAGATTATTCTCTTAATGCGTACAGAAGCAGGCGAGATCGCCCCGAAGGGACGCATGTAGGGTATCGAGAAGCACGCGAAATCTGTACAGAACGTGGAGGGCATCATGGCAGCGATAGACCGAACCAAGTACATGAGCGTCGAGGAAGTCAAGCAGTTGCGGACGGTGGCCGAGGCGCGGGCCATCGTCGATCTTCGCGCTGGGCGGGTCAATGGTCCCCTGGCGTGGATGGTCGTGGACCTGGCGTTGTCCACGGGCCTGCGGGTCAGCGAGATTGCGGCCCTGAACGTCGAGGACGTGGACCTTAAGCGTGGCTGCCTGTCCGTGAGCCGCCTGAAGCGGCGAAAGCCCGTCCGGGAGACCCTGGCCATCGGCAAGGACCTGATCGACCACCTGAAGGCGTTTCTGACGTGGAGATCGGCCCGCGTAAGCGACATGGACAAGGCGGCGAGGAAGGGACTGGCGACAACGAAGGGCTCGCTATTCGTCGGCTGCCGGGGACCGCTGACGGCCCAGGGGTTGCAGCGAATCTGGAAGGCCGCGATCAAGCGGGCCGGACTGCCGGAAGAGCTTTCGATCCATTCCGCCCGGCACACCATCGCGGTGGCCCTGCTCCGGCGGACCGGGAACCTCCGTCAGGTCCAGAAGCAGCTTGGCCACAGCAGCCCGGCGACGACCGCCAACATGTACGCCGACGTCCCCTTCGAGGACATGCAGAGCGGCGTCACCGGCCTCTACGCCGGGTGAATGGCAAGTGGAACGGAGCTTGTCCGTGAGTAATGATGTCGGTCCTTGCAGGCGTTGTCGGCGTCTTGCTGGCTCGGGCGACCACAAATGGCTCGTGATGAGCGTGGTCCGAGCAGCCCGCCGATAGGAAGTACGGCGAGTGACTGGCCCAGACAGAGTCACTTGCGCAGGCTGGCGAGGGGGACCCAGTCGCCGGGGGCTCGCTCGTATTGCCAGAAGGCCCAGCCGTTGCAGGTGCGTCGGCCGCACGCGAACGCAGCCGCCAGTGACGGCGAAGTGAACGTCTTGCCGCCCGACGTGATGATCCCACTCTGTCGTACGCGGGCCGTGACGGTCTTGCCCTTGAACCGGGCTCGCAGCTTCGTGGGTTTGTTGACGTACTTCGCCAGGATAGGCTTTCGCCCGTCAGTCTCCTTTGCCTTTGGCTTGCGGGGCTCCACAAAGCACTTCTTGCCGAGAAGATCGCTCAGTTCACGGTTCATTCGTGTGCGGATGTCCCGGCCGAAGCGCCGCCGAATGTCCTCGGATTTGGCGAACTTGCCCTTGACCCTATTGCCGGGCGGCTTAACGATCCGGAGGATGAGCGATTCCAGTTCCCGCAGATGACTGTCGCCGATGGTCAGGTACACGCTGAACCGGTCCCACGAATCACCGTGGCGGTCTTTCAGGTGGTGTGCCAGCCGGGATCGTAGGTTGCTCGCCAGACCGACGTAGTAGAGCTTGCCGCGACGATACAGGGCATAGACGCCCTGGCGGTGGCGCACGTACGCCCGGATGATGTCCAGGTACTGCTCCAACGCATGGCGCGAGATGTTCTCCAGATGCTGGCATACGAGCGGCGTTCGTCTGGCCATGTCGCTGTCCTCTCAACGCTTTCGGTACATGTTCACTTTCGTCATCATGTCGGGGAGAAGTGCCGGATCAACCCGTACACACGTTTGCAGAATATCGGGAAGAGCAACAGATTCGCATGTACGGTTTCCTTCTCGATGGGCTTCCCGGTCGGGTGACCTGCTTCGTTACGGGTGGTGCGGATGATGTCGAATACCCTTTCCAAGATCGTGCCCAAATCGTCTCCCAATGCATCAGGCAGTCCTGGCGACAGCGGCTCCAAACGCTTCCAAAGAGCTTTCCATTTCCGGCTTATGATGAAAGACTCCGTGTCCTTCTCGTACTCCTTCTTCTCGTTGGGGTCGGATAACGACCTGCCAAATGCATCAACAAGCAGCAAGATGGCTTTCTCGGCAGCGCAGCCCAACATTGTGGCGGCCGCCAGCAGTAGGTTCCTGCGGAAGCAGATAAGACATTCTTCCAGGTAACGGGTGACTGTTGAGTCGATTCCTGGGATCTCGGCCCTTATGCGAGCAAGGTAACCGTCCGGGTCATACGGCTGATACTCTTCGTCGCTGAGCACCTGTGCCCCGTACTCTGTCAAATGGTAGTGCGGGAAGAGCAGTGTCCCGCTCTGCATGGTCATGTTGGTCTTGGGTTTGACGCCCGGGACGAGTATCCCAGCCACGTATAGTTCGTGGATAATTTGTTCGACCCGCACAAAATCTGTTTCATCCAACTCGATACTGTGATCTCGAAAGTACGTCTTCACGTGACCGTGCAGATCAATCTGACCTTCCGTGGATCGACGAAAGTAGGTCAGAATCATGTCCCTGAGTATGTGGTAGTCCGTTGCCATGACTACTGCCTCCTGGTATTGATACCGCATGCCATGTTCATAATTCCCCCTTGAAGGCTTTATCAAGTACCGACGGCAACAACGCGTCCAGTTCGGCGGCGGTTTCGGATTGGAGACGTTTCAAGGCGTCCACTTCCGCCTGCAAGGCGTCCAACTCGGCCACAATGCGACGCTGTTTGTCTTTGGGTGGCAAGGGAAAGGCAAAACTCGGAGCATCCTTCACGCGTATGTGGGGCACAGTCAAGCCACGACAGACCTCCTGGACCTGGTCGTGGAACACGGGGCTATTCAGGTAATGCAGGAGTATCTCAGGGGCGAGCGTATCAGGGTCGGGCCGGAGTAACATCAACCGCTGCGTTAGGCATACTTGATGTCCCGCTGGCAGCAGACACGCCTGTCCCATCGGGGCTTCACGTGTGAGCAACACGTCGCCGGACATAGGTTTCTCTCGTCGGTTCCAGTGGTTGAAGTCGTTTGCCGTCACAAACCACTTTTCCCGGAGATCAAGTTCGTACGGCTTGACATTTGTTGATTTGAGACCAAGCAGCCGCGTATCACTATCGGCAAAATCTGGGGTGTCGTTGACGCAATCGACGAGATGTGTGAGAACAGAGCCGAGAGTGGTCCAGACCCAACCCTGTGGAAGTGGCAGTGGTCCCTCAGTCAAGACAACCGGAGAGCCAGGATGGGCATTATTATGCTTGGGAGTATCTCTGTTTCGATGCCGCTGCACTGCCAGTGTAAGCAGTAATTGGGCCGATTGATTTGAGGGGCCTGAGCAATGCCGACCAGTCAGGCAGTCTGTAACGACTGTGGGCCAGAAGGCTTCGAGTTCGGTAGTTGACGACTTGCGAGTGCTACAAGCCTCGTGGATTTGGGCGGCCAGTTCCTCAATCCGTGCTACGATCCGCCGCTGCTCCGCCAAGGGGGGAAGAGGGATTTGGACTTCAAGAAATCGCTCGGGCCGAATCCGATTCTTGCCACTCGTACCCCGTGACTTCTCATCACATTGGGACCAGAATGCGCGGGTCTTGGTCAGCCAGTGTATCCATCGCGGTTCAAGACGGTTGCGTATCGGCGCAAACATCGGAAACTCACCCGATCCGTAGCACCCGGCAAGAGAATCAGGGGTAACGGCAACGCTACCGTTTCGCGCCCAAATCTTGTTGACGATGATATCTCCGGTCTCGGTGCGAAACAGGCGGGCGTATTTCGTTTGTGATCCTTCGATTGACTCCCGCTCGTAAGCCCCTTCTCCCCAGAGTTTCACCCCGATCTGGCGATAGGTCGTTCCGGGCACAGGTACTTCGGCACGTTCAATCGGGGTGGCAACTTCACCCAGCGTCACAATCGGCCACTGCACGCTCATTCGGCCCCCTTTGCCAGCAGGCCCGCAATCGTCCCCATGATTTGCGCGATCCTCTGTTCCTTCTCCATGATGCTGGCGACGAGCGTTTCGGGCGGCAGGTGGGTGATATCTTCCTTGGCGTTCGGATTCTTACGGTCGAGATTGCAGCCGGTGGCGAGCAGTTCGTCGGCCGGGACTTTCCACGCCTGTTCGTTCTCATTGCGTTTGCCCCACCAATCCAGGCACGGCTTGAACTCGTCGAATTGGATGGGCTGCGTCTTGGTGTAGTTCTTGCGGCCTTCGGGCAATGGCTGCTCGTAGTACCAGACTTCTTTCGTCGGGCCAGAGCGTTCGAAGAACAGCAGATTCGTCGGGATCGACGTATAGGGCGCGAAGACGCCGTTCGGCAGGCGGACGATGGTATGGAGATTGAAGTCCTTGAGCAGTTCCTCTTTGATGCGGGCGCAGACGCCGTCGCCGAAGAGCGTGCCGTTCGGGACGACGACGGCCGCCCGGCCGGGCTTGCCGTTGTTCTTCTCGGGGCGTTTGAGCTTTCGCATGATAAGTTGCAGGAACAGCAGCGCCGTTTCCGAAGTCTGCTTGTCGTCGGGGAAGTTGTTCTTGATGCCGGGCTCTTCCTCTCCACCGAACGGGGGATTCGTCAAGACGATGTCCACGCGGTCCCGGTCACCGATCTCTTTGATATTCACCGCCAGCGAATTGCCGTCGCCGATCTGGGGGTAGTCCAGACCGTGGAGGAGCAGGTTCATCTGAGAAAGCATGTACGGGAGCGGCTTGGCCTCCTGCCCGAAGATGCTCTCTTCCTGGAGGATTCTACGGTGCTCGACGGTCTTGCACTGCGCTTCGAGGTGGGCATACGCTTCGACGAGAAATCCGCCCGTGCCGCACGCCGGGTCCAGGACGCTTTCGCCAAGTCGGGGATCATTGGCTTCGACCATGAAGCGCACCACGGCACGCGGCGTGTAGAACTCGCCGGAATCGCCTGCGGCGTCCCGCATCTCCTTGAGCATGGCCTCGTACAGGCGGCTGAGCGTGTGGATTTCTTCCGATGACGTGAAGTGAATCCCGTTGATCTTGTTGATGACGTCGCGGAGCAGATAGCCGTTAACCATCCGATTGATGACGCCCCGGAAGACCCTGGCGATCACATCCCGGCGGTTCGTACCGTTCGTGCTCTGTAGGGACCGCAGATAGGCAATCAGGCCGGGTCCACGCTGCCCGTCGGGCCGGACCGCTTCATCCTGATTCACAAAGGCGATCAGTTCCGGCCCGGTGATGCCGTCCTCTTTGGCGGCCCAATCCCGCCAGCGGTACGGCGGCTCGATGGCCGGGCGATACCGTTTCTTCCCAACCTTCGCTTCTCCCTCTCGAATCTGCTCCATGTCGTCGAGGAACTTGAGGAACATGATCCAGGTGAGCATGGGCAAGCGATCCAGATCGCCGTTGAGTCCCTTGTCCTTCCGCATGATGTCGCGGGCGGACTTCATCAAAGACCCAAGCTGCTGGGCGGTCGTCTGGGGTTGACTGTCCTTCTTCTTCCTTGTTCGTGCCATTCATCATCCTTCACGCGGCGTACAGCAATGCTTGGAGCCGGTTCACGGCGTCAGTGAGTTTCTCCGGCCCTCCGAAGTACCCGGCGATCTCGATCACGTTGCCGTGACTGGAGATCGGGGGGACCTTGAGTATATCGGGCAGGCGGAACTGAGCAACGCCATGCTCGGCATATTTCTCCAGAAGCTCATCGAGGATGGTCCTGGCCTGCGGCCCGTACTGCTCGAAGAACGCTTTCTGCTCTTGCTTGAGGCTGGTGGCCCGCTCCCGCCGGGTTCGTAAGGGAGCACTATAGGCAACATGGCAAAGCAAATCGAACGGGTCTGCATCGGTCTGGCCCGTCACCTCGGCAAGCTGCTCGAAATCAATCCCACGGTCGGCCAGGGCCTCGATGATTTCGGACCGCTGGCTTGGATCGGCCCATTTCTCCCGGAGCTTCGCGGCGGAAGGATAGAGGGTCCGGACCTTCTCGCCCGTGTAGTCGGTGTACTTGACCACGCGGAGCTTGTTGCCGTCGGAGTCAAGCTCGTAGACCAAGTGGGCGGCGATTTCGACGTGTCCACCGTCCACGTACAGCTTGCGATGTACGACTCCCGGCGGCTCTATGATCTCACTTGTTTCCTGAGAGGGATCAACCTCCCAATCGACCAGTAGGGGTTCGTCCTTCTGAACAATCTCTTCGCACTTGATCTGGCCATTCTCATCGATTTCCTGCTCCGTGACGAAAGCCGGATAGCCGTCGAATTCGGGGTCGGCGAAGTGCCGAGTCGCGGAGCCTGTGTAGTCCAGGATGTTGAAGTAGTACTTGTCGTAATCGTCGCGTACCCGCGTTCCCCGGCCGATGATCTGTTTGAACTCGGTCATGGCCCCGATCACTCGCACGATGGCGATATTCTTGCACGCGGGGATGTCCACGCCGGTCGTCAGTAGTTGCGATGTGGTCAGGATGACGGGGCTGACGGTCTCCAACTCCTGGAACCGGCTCAGATGTCCCCGGCCGATTTGGCCTTCTTCGGCGGTGACGCGGCACACGTAGTCCGGGTGCTCCCGCGCCAGATCGGCATTGAGGTTGTTCAGTTCGCTGCGCATCTCGTCGGCGTGTTCTTGATCGACACAAAAGACGATGGTCTTGGCGAACCGGCCGTTCTTCGCCATGAACTCGGCCAAGTGCTTGGCGATAGCCTTGGTGCGGGCCTTGAGGGCAACCTTGCGCTCGAAATCGGGCGTCTGGTATTCCTCGTCGGGGATTTCCCGGCCATAGCGATCCAGCTCGCCCTTGCTCGGCCGCCAGCCGGCGGCATCGTAGTCGGTCACAACCCGATGGACGCGGTACGGGGCGAGAAAGCCGTCGTCGATGCCCTGCGCGAGACTGTATGTGTAGATCGGATTGCCGAAATACTTATACGTGTCGCGGTTGTCTTCGCGGAGCGGTGTAGCGGTCATGCCAAGCTGGTAGGCTGGCTCGAAATACTCCAGGATATCCCGCCAGTTGCTCTCGTCCTTGGCACTGCCTCTGTGGCACTCATCCACGATGATGAGGTCAAAGAAATCCCGACCGAACTCCTTGTAGAGACCGGGACGGCACTTGTCCTGGGCGATAGCCTGATAGATGGCGAAGTACATTTCGCGGCTCTTGGTGATCTCGCCGTTGGCGATCTTGTACCGAGCGTCGCCGAACGCGGCGAACATCTTGTCTTTGGGATCATCGACAAGGAAGTTGCGGTCCGACAGGTAGAGAATCTTGGGCCGACGGTACTCGCCGGTCCTGTTCCACCGGGACGACCAGAGTTTCCAACAGATCTGGAAGGCGACCAGCGTCTTACCCGTCCCTGTGGCCAGAGTGATGAGGATGCGGGATTTGCCTTGGAGGATAGCTCGCACGACTCTATTGATGGCGATTTCCTGGTAGTACCGGGGCGTCTTGCCAGCGAGCGGAAACGATGGCGTCAAGAGCTTGGTGGTAACCTCCGTGCCTATGCTTTGGGCCTGTGTGAGCCTCGACCATAGATCGTCCGGCGTGGGAAATGCCGAAATCTGACGTTCTCGGCCGGTCAGGAAGTCGAACTCGACGATTCCCTGCCCATTCGTGGAGTAGGCGAACTTCAGGTCCAGGATTTCGGCGTACTCCTTGGCCTGCTGCAATCCATCGGTCGCTAACTTGTAGTCCGCCTTAGCCTCCACGACGGCGATGAGGAAATCAGCGGTGTGGCGGAGCAGGTAATCGGCCCGCTTTTGCTTCTTCCGACGGACCTTGTTGCCGGAAACGACGATTCGGCCGTCGGTGAAAGTCCTCTGCTCGGTGAACGAGTGTGGCTCCGCGTCCCATCCGGCCTCGACAAGCCTGGGAACCACGTACTTCCGACAGGTGTCAGCTTCGGTAGCCAAGCCTTCTGTCCCTCAGAGCACGGACATTCACGACCTGAATATGCACGTCGCTTAGGATTCCGCCGAATCCCAGAGGTAGTATCGGCCAAAGCGGCTGCCGAATCCAGCAGTTCTTGGACCTTTTGGCCTGCATGCCACCGTCGGTTATCGGAACAGAAGGCCAAGGGGGCGAGGGGAGGGTTCCTTCCCGAGTTGTGCGCGCACAACCCTTGGCCATCCTGTAGAGCGTCTGTGGCGGGCCGGATGGTGGACGAGAAGACCAGGGGAGATTGCCGTTTTTCGCGACCGAGGGCCTCCACCGACCGTCGGCTGCCTGCCTTCTCCGGCGGGTTCGACCCGATTCTGGGCACATTTCCAGGCCGCTTGGACGCCTTACATGAGCCTCGAAGGCCCGCGCGACGCCGGTTCTGTACGCAGTATAGACATAGGATGTACAATCGGTTCCGGCGGCGGCTCGCGAAGCCTCTCGGAGCGTAGGAGACCTGGCGACACGACGAATAGAACTGCCCGCATAGGTCACCGACGAGGGCAACTTGACAGGCGTAAAACAACGCGATAGGTTCGCGTCACCGGGTCGCTCCCGGTGAACGAAATATGCTCCGGTTGTCCGCCCGCTTACTGACCTGGGCCGGGCGCTCAACCGGAGCCCTTTTGACAGGTCAGATCCATGCCACGCAAGAGTAAGAAATCCGAAGGCCCCGAACGGGCATTCGACGTCACCCTACTGCCCGAGAAGTATACCCTGGCGGACCTCGAACGAATGGCCGGAATCAGCCAAGCGGATTCCGGCGTGCCGGACGCGGGGCCGAACAACTCGATACTTCCCAAGCCGGGCGAAGATTGCCGGACGCTACCGCCGTTGCCGCCAGAGAACGCAAACCTCTCGATCCCCGACCTGGCCGCCGAACTCCGCCCTGTCATGGCGCTATTCCCCCAGGCACAGGCCGTCATCGAGTACGGGATGAAACATCCGCTTTCCGGCGAACAGCGACGCCGCCTGACTATTGCGTTCGACAACGAGCGTGCCGCTGTTCAGCGAATCCTTGAGGAGTTGGTGGGAGGTCTCCAAGACATCCCTGTGCACGACCGTACCGAATGGCATCGGCAGTTCATGGACGTGTGCAGTCGCCTGGTGGAACTGGTCAACGCATGCCTTTCCGACCGAAAGACCGACATGGATCGACTGGACTGCTTGTACCGGGAGTATCTCGACGTGCTCGGCCAGATAGGCTTCTTCCTGAACGTCCAGGCTAACGAGATGGAACGAGAACACGCTCGCTTTGTGCGGGACTTTGCGAAACAGAGGCGAGCGCACGACGCTGCGAAGACGGGGGCCGGTACGCTCGTCGTGCAAGCCGATATGGCCCAGACATCACCGCCACAATTAACCGAAGGTGCGTTCACGATTCTATGCACGCTGGCGGACAGTCCCACCCGCCTGATGCAAGCTGACTTGCAGCAGTGCACCAAACCGAACATGGATCGAAAGACGGTATCGAAGCACTTGCAGGCCCTCGTCAGAGAGGGCCTAATAGAGTACAACCCGCGCAACAAGCAGGGCGCTATCATCACCCAAAAAGGAAGGCAATTCCTCGATCGCAAGTCGTAGGCCATCTCACGTCGCACCCATATTCCCCATATCCGCCCGGTATTCGCCACACATGATCCAGATGTCAACACGATGATGTCTGGAGCATGAGCACAAGACATCCAATTCAAGTAGTGCCAATGGCAAAACGCCTCGGAGTGGCTCCGGCCTGGCTCCGGCAAGAGGCCGAAGAGGGTCGCATTCCCTGTCTCATCGCCGGGGGCATCCTGCTCTTCGACGCCGTCGCCGTCGAATCCGCACTTGCCGAACGCGCCGCCCAGGCCGGATCTCAGTCTGAAGGGACCCCATCGTGAATGCACGGCAAGAAGTATGGAGAGGGCTCGCAAAATGGGCGACCGCAGCCTGCCCGCCTGGACGCCCAAGGTCAATCAAATCCTCGGTCGCCACGCACTACATCGCGCGGCGACCCTCGAACAGGGCCGCTGGCCCGGAGGCGACCTCATGAGCCAAATCGACGACTACATGGAATACTTCGGGGGGCCGAGACCCAACTGCTCGATCTGCGGTCATGGTCCAGCGGACGCATTTTGGATGGCAGACGCCGGGCGCTTCTTCGTCTGCCGCCGGTGTGCTACCGGAGTGTTCTCGAAGCTGCTGGCCGACGCTATCACGAACGAGATCAACCCCGAGTTGGGTGATCCGCACAAACAGATCGAGCAGGCCCGGGGAGAGTTTGAGAAGGAGTTCCATCGGGCCATCGTTATCGTGTTGTGTCGTCGGTTGGCGCAGAGATCGCCGACGGATCGGGAGGTGGTGTAGATGTACGGCAAGGTCTTTGCGAGCATGTTCACAGGCAGCATGATGGGCGTTGGCAGCCACGTCTACTCCGTGATGACCTACGCAATCGTAAACGCTGATGCGGACGGGTTTGTAGAACTGAACGCACGTCTTCTTTCCGTCTTGATTGGTGATCCTCAGGATCGAATAGAAGAGGCAATCGCGTATCTCTGCAAGCCCGATCCAGACAGCCGAACCCCAGATCAGGATGGCCGACGGTTACTGAAGAAGGGCCAGTTTCTGTACCAATTGGTCAACTACGCTTACTACCGGGAGATACGGAAACGGGAGGATCGGCGAGAGCAGAATCGGGAGGCGAAGCGGCGGGAGCGGCAAAAGGCTAAGTCAGCGGATGTCAGCACACGTCAGCAATGTCAGCATATGTCAGCAATGTCAGCCCAAGCAGAAGCAGAGGTAGAAGGAGAAGAAGAAAGTAGAAAGAAGAAACCCGCTTCGCGGCCCAGGGGAAGGAAGCCCTTCACCCCGCCCACACCCAGGGAGGTCGAGGACTACGCCGAGTCGCTGGGGTACACGAACTTCCACAACGGACAGGTTTTCGTGGACTACTACGCCCCCCGGGGTTGGCGCGACATGAAGGGCCAACCTGTCCGTGACTGGAAGGCCAAGCTCCGCAACGTCTGGCTCAAGGACCTGAAGAAGCCCCAGCGTGGCGACAGCGATTGGTTACCTACTGAGGAAGAAGCGGATGCCATCTATGCAGAATGCGCAGACACAAATTGAGCGGCAAAGCCGAGAAGCTCTCGAACACGAACTGAGGCAGGCCGGAGCCGAGATACGCGGCAGCGAGATTCGTTGCCCCTGGCACGACGACAGGCATGCCAGCGGATCGATATGGCAGGACGAGCAAGGCGTCTGGCGGTACACGTGCCACGTGTGCGGCGCTGGCGGCGACGTGTTCGACCTGCGAGCACGTCGATCAGGCCGGACTGTCGGTGACGTTCTACGAGAGGCAAACGGGACCCGGCAGCCGATGCGGGACCGAGCCCCGAATGTACCCAAGCCTGAGCACGTCTTCGTCACCTTGGGCGATCTCCGCCTTGCCGTGGCTCGCGGCGGTCAGATCGAGGACGAGTACGCCTACGTGAATCCGGACACGAACGAGGCGGATCTTCTCGTCTTCCGACTGCGAACGGACCGGGGCAAACAGTTCCGACAAGCTCACCCAGTCCCCGGCGGTTGGGTAATGAAGGCCCCGCCGAAGCCCTGGCCGCTGTACAACCGCGTGGGGATCACCGAGGCCAAGGAGATCATCGTAGCCGAAGGGGAGAAGTGCGCAAACGCGCTGATTGCCTTGGGCTTGCCGGCTACTACCGCGCCATGCGGAGCGGGGAAGGCCGAATATGCGGATTGGCAGCCACTTGCAGGTAAGCGGGTGATGCTCTGGCCCGACAACGACGAACCGGGCAGGTCGCACATGAAGACCGTGGCCGGGCTTCTCTCGAAGCTGGACCCGAAGCCTGTTGTGTCCATGATCGAGCCGAACGACCTGGACCTGGGGCAAAAGGAAGACGCCTACGACTTCATCGATCAATGCCGAGTAGCGGGCATCAACCCACGGCAAGCTGTTCTGGGCGCCATGGAGCGGGCGAAGCCTACTGGACCGGTGGCCGAGTACGAAGAGCGTCTGCGCCGGATTGAGGCCGGCGTACTGGCCTGCCTGGCCTTGCCGTGGCTGGAGCTGGCAAGACTCACGCGACTCGGTGCGCCGGGGCGGTTGACCGTGATCGCGGGCCGACAGGGCGCTGCGAAGAGCTTCTTCGCGCTACAGCTCCTGCGGCATTGGATCGATATGGGCATCCCCATCTCGGCGTACTTCCTCGAAGGCGATGTGGGGGACTTGATGGACCGGACCTTGGCGCAAGTGTCCGGGATCGCCGATGTCACCGACCTGGATTGGCAGAAGGCCAACGCCGGGCGGATGCGGGAACTCACGGATAAACACCGCGTAGACCTCGACCGGGTTGCTGGGGTGGTAACGGTGAGCGCGGGCCTGGGCCTTGAGACGCTCGACGACTTGGCGGCCTGGGTCGAGGAGCAAGCCAAGGCCGGACGGCGGGCGATCATCATCGACCCTGTTTCGGCGGCGGTCCGCAAGGGGCAGCCGTGGGTAGCGGACCCCGCGTTCGTGCGACGCGTCAAGCGGGCAGCGATTGACCATGAATGCAGCATTATTCTCGTGACCCACCTGGTCAAGGGCGCAGACGAGGGCACACCCGACAAGGTGGCCGGATCGGCAGCCTACGGGCGATTCTCTGATTGCGTTTTGCAGATCATGCGCCACGACAAGAAGACGAGTTTGACCAAGAGCCCCCTGGGCCGAATGAAGATTGGGCACAACCAGACCATCTTCATCGAGAAGGCCAGAGCGCCGGGAACGGGCTTGCGGCTGGCCTTCAACCTGACAGCGGGACTCACGTTTGAGGAACACGGAATCATTTTACGGAAAGCAGAATCATGAACGGAACGCAGTGTTTGACCTGCCCACGACGCTTGGGCATCGAGATCATCAAGGCGGCGGGCCTGCCGGAACATCTGGGCGACCTGTGGGTGGCCGAGACGATGATCGACGGCAACGGCGTCACGACGTACCACGTGGCCCAACTGGCAGACGTCCTGGAGATGAACGAACTACAGGTCCGCCAGGGTTGGTCGAGCGGCTACGTGCTGTTCGCCTTGTGCCGGACGATGGACGAAGCACATGCCGCCTGCGAACGGATGAAACGCCAGCAGGCTGCCGGGGCCGAACTGAACGTGGACGTGGCAATGAGTGGAGCCAAGAACGAGTAGATGATGGACGGACGGGACGACAACGTGGACGCTCTGCTGCTATCGGCCAAAGGGGTCGGGAGACTCCTGGGCATCGGCGAGAGGTTCCTCTGGTCGATGCACAGCAGCGGTGAACTCGGACCCTTGCCGATTCGTCTTGGAAAGCGTACCCTGTGGAGCAGGTTCGAGTTGACAGCCTGGGTCAAGGCCCGCTGTCCTCGACGCGAGGTGTGGGTCACCATGAAGGGAGAAGATCGACATGCGGCTGTTTAAGCCAACGTACAAGGACAAGAAGACGGGCCGCCAGCGCAAGGTCAAGAAGTGGTGGATCGAGATGCGCGACCACCTGGAGATTCTCCGGCGGTTCCCGGCTCTTGCCGACAAAGGCCGCTCCCGCGTGTTCGGCCAGCAGATCGAGAAGCTGATAAACTGCCGGGCGGTGGGCCAACAACCCGATGCCGAGTTGACGCGGTGGCTGGAACGAATACCGGCCAGGCTGATGGAACGCTTCGTGGAAATCGGCCTTCTCGATTCGACGCGCGCTGCTGCGGGCAAACCGTTGCAGGAACACCTTGTAGATTTTCGGATAAGCCTGTTCGCCAAGGGCAATACTGCCATGCACGCGCAGACCGTCAGTTCAAGAGTAGAGCGGATCATTTTGGCGTGCGGGTTCAAGATGTGGTCGGACATCCGCGCCGACAGGGTCGAGCAATATCTTGCCGGTCTACGAGATCGTGGTCTTTCGGTGCAGACGAGTAATTTCTATCTCCAAGCCCTGCAACAATTCTCTCGGTGGATGGTGCAGAACCGACGAGCCACCGAGTCGCCGGTTGCTCACCTGAAGCCCCAGAACGTCCGCGTAGACCGTCGGCACGACCGAACGCCCCTTGAGGTCAGCGAGGTGCGACGCCTGTTGGCGGCAACGGTGAACGGGCCGGAGCGATACGGCATGGATGGGTCCGAGCGGGCCTTGCTCTACCGCCTCACGGTCGAGACCGGACTACGAAGAAAAGAACTGCGGAGTCTGAAAGTCTCGTCGTTCGACTTCGAGAACAACACGGTGACCGTCGTGGCCGGGTACAGCAAGAGACGACGAGAGGATGTCTTACCGCTTCGCGACCAGACGGCAGCAGATCTGAAAGCCTTCTTTGCGGGCAAGACGCCCAACGCCAAGGCATTCGGTGGCCGCTACAAACAACTGACAGACAAGACGTCGAAAATGATCGAGGCGGACTTGGCCGACGCCGGCATCCCGTACACTGACGATGCGGGTCGCTATCGGGACTTCCACGCACTGCGGCATACGTGCGGCAGTTGGCTGGCCGCCAATGGCGTTCACCCCAAGATCGCGCAGGCGATCATGCGGCATTCGGATATCAACCTGACGATGAGTCGGTACACGCACATCTTCCGGGGACAGGAAGCGGCGGCAGTCGCCAAGCTGCCCGATTTGACCACGCCGGACCGTCAATCACAAAAGGCGACAGGAACAGACGGGAAATATGTAGACGCCAGATTTGACTTGGCGGAAAACTTGGCGTTTTCTTGCGCAGGCAGGGACACCCATATACAGGCATCGACAGGGGACACCCCCACTGGTGCTATCGAGAACAGGGTTTTGAAAGCCAACGATCGGATTCGAACCGATAACCCCTGGTTTACAAAACCAGAGCTCTACCGTTGAGCTACGTTGGCACAAGGACAGCATTATAAGCGACTCGGGTCCGTCCCGTCCAGCCGGAGATTCAAACTGCGGCGCCTCGGCCGCGCCTGCCCGCATGACGCTCTTTGGTGAGCGAGGCCGCTCGCCCCGCGCTTGGGGAAATGGGCTTGCGGATGAGGGCGGGGTGTTTTAGGATGCGCGGGTATGGCACTGGGAATCGATCTGCGATAAGGAAGAGCCATGGCGGACGACAAGCTGCGCATCTACGAGAATCCGACGTTTGCGAATCCCCGGCTGGTCGTCGGGTTCTTCGGGTGGATGGACGGAGGCGACGTCTCGACGGGGACGATCCGCATCCTGGCGGAAAAGCTGGGGGCCCGTCGGTTCGCGGAGATCCAGCCGGAGGGGTTCTACATCTACAGCTTCCCGGGAGCGATGGAGCTGACCGCGCTGTTCCGGCCGCACTGCCACATTCAGGGCGGGCTCGTGCGGGCGTTCGATCTGCCGGACAACGCGTTCTTCGGCGCGCCCGACAGCGACGTGATCCTGTTTCTGGGCAGGGAGCCGAACCTGGCGTGGCACGACTTCGCGGACTGCATGTTCTCGCTGTGTGACACGTTGGGCGTGAAGATGATCTACTTCGTCGGCAGCGTCTCGGGGCTGGTGCCGCACACGCGCGATCCGCATCTGTTCTGCTCCGTGAGCAGCGAGTCCCTGAAGCCGGTGTTCGCGGCGTACGGCATCCGATTCAGCGACTACGAGGGGCCGGCCAGTATCGTGACGTACCTGACGGCGCGGGCGCAGCAGCGCGGCGTCCAGATGGTCAGTCTCGTGGCGACAGTGCCGGCGTACGTGCAGGGCGGCAACCCGAAGTGTATCGACGTGGTGGTGCGGCGGGTGGCGGGCCTGCTGGGCCTGGAGCTGCGCCTCGACGACCTGCGGACGGCCGCCGATGACTTCGAACGCCGGCTGACCGAGGTCGTCAACGAGCAGCCGGAGTTGGCCGAGACGGTCACCAAGCTCGAACAGGACTACGACAACGAGGTCTTCAACAATCAGATGACCGATCTGAAACAGTGGCTGCACCAGAAGGGCGTTCGCCTGGACTGAGCCGCGCCACGACGACAAGGAGGATTCGACCATGTCACTTTCTCAGCAGTTGCGAAGAGTATCACTGGGCCTGATCGGCGCCTTCGCATTGAGCCTCGGCCTGGCAGCGCCGGCCACATCGGCCGAAGTCGTCGGTCGCCCCGACGAGACCCCCGAGCAGCGCGACGCCCGCATGAAGTGGTGGCGCGAAGCCCGCTTCGGCCTGTTTATTCACTGGGGCGTGTATGCCGTGCCCGCCGGGACGTACAACGGCCAGCAGATCGGCGGGATCGGGGAATGGATCATGAACCGGGGCAAGATCCCGGTGGCGGAGTACAAGGCGTTCGCCGGGCAGTTCGACCCGGTCAAGTACGATCCGGACGCGTGGGTGCGGCTGGCGAAAGAGGCGGGCATGAAGTACATCGTGATCACGAGCAAGCACCACGACGGCTTCGCGCTGTTCGACTCGAAGGCGACGGACTGGGACGTGGTGGACGCGACGCCGTACGGCAAGGACCTGCTGGCGCCGCTGGCCGAGGCCTGCCGCAAGCACGGCCTGCGTCTCGGCTTCTACTACTCGCAGGCCCAGGACTGGAACCATCCGGGCGGCGCCGCCGCCGGCGGCCACTGGGACCCGGCTCAGGATGGTGACATGGATGCCTACCTGCGCAACATCGCGGTCCCGCAGGTGCGCGAGATCCTCTCGAACTACGGCAAGCTCGGCGTCCTCTGGTGGGACACGCCGACCGACATGACCAAAGAGCGGGCCGAAATGCTGCTGCCGCTGCTCGATCTGCAGCCCGGCATCATCACGAACAACCGCCTCGGCGGCGGCTACGCGGGCGACCTGAGCACGCCGGAGCAGCGCATCCCCGCCACCGGCACGCCCGGCCGCGACTGGGAAACCTGCATGACCATGAACGGCACCTGGGGCTACAAGAGCTACGACCACAACTGGAAGCCGACCGAGACGCTGATCCGCAACCTCGTCGACATCGCCAGCAAAGGCGGCAACTACCTGCTCAACGTCGGGCCCACCGCCCTCGGCGAAATCCCGCCGCCCAGCATCGAGCGGCTCCAGGAGATCGGCAAGTGGATGAAGGTCAACGGCGACTCGATCTACGCGACCACCGCCAGCCCGTTTGCGCGGCTGGCCTGGGGCCGCTGCACGAAGAAGGTCGGCGACGAGCGCACCACGCTCTACCTGCACGTGTTCGAATGGCCCGCCGACGGCAAGCTGCTGGTGCCGGGTTTGCGGAACAACGTCCGCCGCGCGCGCCTGCTGGCCAACGACGAGCGGCTCGATGCGAAGAACACGCCGGAAGGCGTCGTCATCGACGTGCCCGCCAAGCCGCTCGATCCGATCGACACGGTGATCGTCCTGCGCGTACGCGGCGAGCTCGATATCGAGAAGGTCCTGCCGACCCAGGCCGACGACGGCACGATGGCCCTGCCCGCGCCGCTGGCCGAGACCCACAGCGAAGGCGGCTCGGGCCCGCAGGTCGAGGACATCGGCGGCAAGGCCAGCATCGGCTACTGGACCAACGACCGCGCATGGATGAGTTGGCAGTTCAAGATCGCCAAGCCCGGCACGTTCGACGTCGTCGCCGAGATCGCCACGACGGCCAGCAGCAGCAAGTTCGAAATCGCCGTGGCAGGCGAGAAGCTCGCTGCCCAGGCGCCGAACACCGGCGACTATCGCAAGTTCGAGACGGTCACTCTCGGCCGGGTCCGCATCGCCAACGCGGGCGACTGCGAACTGACCATCAAGCCCGTCCGTGGCCAGTGGAGCCCCATCAACCTCCGCTCGATCGTGCTGAAGCCCGCGCAGTAGAATCGTCGCTCGTCGCCCGTCGCTCGTCGCTCGCAACAGATGTCACCGCGCCCCCGCCCCACGCGGGGGCACGTTCGTTTGTAGTGACGCCCTCAGGCGTTACCACGCGCAGGGCGTGCACCGCACCCCGACGGGTGGCAGCCTCAAACGCAAAGCGTTTGGGGATGGCTTCTCACATGGTTTACGTGCCTATCGTGACGCGGGCTTGCGGCGTGCGCGGTTCTTCTTGCCCCTTTTGCCGCCGGCGATGGAGCGCCCCTTCTTCCTGGGCGTTGTTTTCCTGGGCGTTGTCTTCCTCGCCTTTGCTCTTCTGCGTCGGCTCTTTGGCTCTTCACTGCGCCCCGCCGCCTTCGCCTCGGCGCGGACCTGCGCTCGGCGTTGCTCCGGCCATTCCTCGGGGAAGTTCAGGTTGGCGAATTCGCCGAAGATCTCGACCGCCTTGCGATCGTATGCCCGCGCCCCCTCGGGTTCGGTGTCGAAGAAGCCCAGCCAGATTGTCTTGCCCTCAAAGACGAGTTTCGAGTAGCACCGTTTGCAGCCCCTTATGTAGCCGACGCCTTTGTATTGGGAAGCTGAGTTTCGCTGCTTGCGTTGGTTGCGCTGGTTCTCTCCCGGCGTGCACACCCGCAGATTGGCCCGGCAGTTGTTCGCGCGATTCGCGTCGATATGGTCCACCACCATACCCTTGGGCGGGTTCATGATCTGGCGATGCATGAGAATCCGCTTGCCCTTCTCGCACCGAGCCGCGTATCCGCCGCCGCACAGATGCCACTGGTACTGGTTCAACCATTCGTAGTCGGCCGCATCGACCAGCGCATAGCGCCCGTCCCCCATCGGAATGCGCTTCACGTCGCCTTCGGGCTCGACGTGCCTGGGCCGGAAATTGCAGCACGGCACGCCCGTCACGTCCCGCAGCTCGCCCGGCCAATCCGGATGGTTCGCACACATCGGCACCAGCGTCCGGCCCATGAACAAATCCCGCAGCCATCGCTCCGGATC
Source organism: Sedimentisphaerales bacterium (assembly GCA_040772485.1). Classification (GTDB taxonomy): domain Bacteria; phylum Planctomycetota; class Phycisphaerae; order Sedimentisphaerales; family Anaerobacaceae; genus Anaerobaca. Next base: position 22,697 of record JAXGYC010000008.1, read on the forward strand.
GACCCACACGTACACGCAGTCGTAACAACTCCCCTTGGCCATGATCGCCTCCTTTCCCGCGTCCCGCGCGATCCACATCGGTATCCATGCATCATCACACCTATGTTCTTTGGTTGTATGCTAACACAACACCGCGTGCCTGTCCACACGATAATATGTGGATTCCTTGTTTTTGTGGAAGGGCAAGGTGTATGAAATTCGACATAGCCCGTCGCATCAGAAGTATATGCGACGCAGAGATTTATGACCTAAACAGTTCCCCTTGACCGACGGAGCGGGCTGGGGATTGACGAAACAACGGCCTTGTCAGTTTCGGGAGCTCTGAAGCGTGGCAACCGCACCACCGGGCTCAGACGCGTTCCACCAGATTCCCTCGTCGCGCCGTCACAACATGGTTTGCCGGGGAAGTATATCCTGAGCCAATGAAATAGAGAATGTAACAAGCATCTACGACAGTCTGGGGACTATTCATCGTACCGCATGTCCACCTCTACGCCAAGCAGTTTCGATTTGGGGCTTTCGTCCGTCAGTTCTAAAATCTTACTGGCTTCTAGCTTCTGCCAGTCGTCCGCCTTGAGACATTCCCGGCAGGCATGCAATTGATCCTCATTGAGAGTGGCAATATACTGATAGTCCCAACTGCGCGTCTCTTCCAAGACAACGTGGAGCGCCGTTGCCCTCTGCCGATGATCCATATCGCTGAACAACCTGCTATCATGAAATAGAAAGTCTATCGCGTGGTTATGCTTCTGACGAAGAATCATCATGTCGAAGCAGAATATCTTGACCTCGTTTATCCCGTCCGATGCATCATCCTCGATCCTGGCCACGATATTGAATCTGAGCTGATTATCTCCCTCGTTATTCTCGACGGTTATGCCGCCCGGTTTCTCCTCATAGAACTGGCTTGAGAGTGACACGAACGCCTTCATGTTGGACTCAAGCAGGTCCTTCACGTCCGCAAGGTAGTCGTTCGTTCGTACGTTTTCCTCCTTGAGTTTTAGTACAGCCCTTGCCTTGTCGTTCTTGTAGCGAGACAGTAATCTCTGGTACCCCATCAAGTCGACGAAATCATCACAAGCCTTCTTCATCGCCTTGGAGGGGCTGCCCTTGGAATCAGGTTTCTCAGGGGAATACACCTGGAAGAACGTTCCCGTGTCTTTGATGTATCCGTCGTTCTTGCGATCACCAGTCTGCCCCTGAGGCTTTATCTGACGAAAGCCGGACTCGCCAAAGTCCATGATTTGGGTAAAAATGTCCTCAAAGGCTGTGCCTGTTGCTTTGAGAATCTTGTTCTGAAACACTAGCCGTGCGATTTGTCGCTGCTGACTATTCATGGCAACCAAATCCTGTTACAGTTGAGCTCTATATCGCATGGTGCCAATGGATTGCCTTCCCTCGTAACCTTGTCTCATAGCACAAGATAACCTTCGCACCGCGCGGCAAAGCATTCTCAGCTACACGCAATGTGGCCGAAACGGCGCCGAAGATCAAGCGAAAAAGGCCGCACTTATCAGCCTACATATCTGAACGGGTGATTAGCCCCGATGAACACCTCTCACCTTCATTTGCCACGGTTCCCAACATTGGTATTCGTTCCTCCCCTTATCGCGTGCTCTTCGCGCCGGGGCCGTTTCTCGGCCGACCGTTCTTCGGGGAAAGTCAACTGGGCGGACTAACCGAGACGCTCGACACCCGCACGGTTGCAGACACGGGCAGCCATGACATCATCCATGAAGGTGCCGAACCAGATACGCGAGGCTTATAGTGGCGGTCAAGATGCCTGATTGGGGAGTGGTTCTGGCTATGACGCCGGGCCGCGAAGGGGCAATGGGGAACTGAAAGTGGGGAGGACCCTCCCCGGTTTGGCCAGGGCAGGCACCCTGGCGATGGCTGTGCTGCGCGTGTTCGAGAAGAATCCGAAAGTCGTTATGGATGCGCTGACCTGAAGCGGCAAGGAAGGGTTGGTGGCGGCGCTGGTCAGGCGGAGGCGGCCTTCGTTCATGCTGATGTGCGGGAAGGCGACGCCTTTGGGGGATGCCATCCCCAAGCCCTTTAGGTCTGAGGCTGCCATGCGGGACGTCCACTGGCTACCGGTCGAGCCCCACGGGAGCAGCTATCCTGCTTTCTCGCTCAGGCGGCCGGTGATGTATTTGTGCAGGACGCTGGAGATGAGGGTCTGATAGGACAGCCCCTCCTGCATCGCCTTTTTCTGGAACTGGGCGAGGTCCTTCTCCGACATGCGGATGTTGACGCGCTTGTCCTTGCGGATCGTGGCGCGGGCCGCATCCTGGTATCGTCCGACCTCCTGGGCCCGACGCGGCACACCGCACCATTCGCCCTTCTCGACGGACCGGAGGATGTCTCTTTCTTCTTTCGTCAGTTTCACTTGGAATCACCTCCCAGATATTTCCGCGTCATCTTGCGACTCGGCGTCACATGGGGAGGTTGACGCGGAGGGTGGCGGTGGTGACGCCGGCGGCGGTGGTCAGGCGGAGGCGGCCTTCGTTCATGCTGATGTGCGGGAAGGCGACGCCCTTGGAGCCGGTGAGGCTGCGGGCCAGGCCGGGGGATTTGTCCAGCTCGATCCGCAGACCGTCGAAGGTCTGGTTCATCATCATGCCGGAGAGCGAGACCAACTCGTTGGCCTGGGTCGATTCGCCGGACGTGCCGACCAGACTCCGGACGTCGTGTGCAAACCGCTCCATCAGCCAGTTGACGATGGCGAGCTGTCGGGCCTCCTCGGTCGCGTAGGGCGTCGTCTGGATCTCGGGCGACAGCACGAGTTCGGCGTCGAAGATCAGCCCCTTTCGCGGCGGGAACAGGCGTTGGCCTCGCGCGGTCGGCGCGGTGGTGGCCCGCTCGTCGACGCAGAAGAAGTACTTGCGGCGGGCGGTCATCTGGTGCTCGTCGAAGGCGATCAGGGTGACCCAGGTTTTGAAGCCGTCGGCGCTGCGGCCGGAGACGGCGAACGTCGTGCCGCTCTGGCTGACGAGCTGCGGGCCGGCGGCGTTGGGGTCGAGCCGGTAGTCGGGGATGTCGAACGCGCTCAGGGCGTCGAGCGTGGTGCTGGTCTTGAGCTGGGTGTGGCGGTAGGGACCGGCCAGCCGGGTGTAGGCCAGCGGCTCAGCGCTGACATACAGCAGCGCCGCGCAACCACAGAGCGCAAGAAGAGAGCCGGCGAGAGCCACCAGACCGAACGATGCACGCCCGATCGTGATGCGGCGCTGCGACATCGTCCGTCCCGTGGCTCTCATACCGGCTCTCCGACTGCCACTGCGAGATGATCGATCATGGTTCGCGGACATCGGCGTTTCTGTTGTCCAGCGGCTCGACATCCCAAGAATCAATCATCAATAATCCCTAATCAATACTTACACCTCTTTGGCCTTGATCCACTTCATCATCTTTCGCAGCTTGCGGCCGATGGTCTCCAACTGGCCCTTGTGGTCCTTTTCGTACAGAGCGTTGAAATTCTTCAGCCCGGTCTGGTATTCGTTGACCCACTCCCGCGCGAAGGCGCCGCTGGTGATTTCGCCGAGGATCTTCTTCATCTCGGCGCGGGTCTGGTCGGTGATGATGCGCGGCCCGCGGCTGAGGTCGCCGTACTCGGCGGTGTTCGAGATGCTGTACCGCATGTAGCTCAGGCCGCCCTGGTAGATCAGATCGACGATCAGTTTGACCTCATGGCAACATTCAAAGTAGGCGATTTCAGGCTGGTAGCCGGCGGCGACGAGGGTTTCGAAGCCGGCCTTGATCAGGGCGGACAAGCCGCCGCAGAGGACCACCTGCTCGCCAAACAGATCGGTCTCGGTCTCTTCCTTGTAGGTCGTCTCGAGCACGCCGGCGCGGGCGCCGCCGATGCCGTTGGCCCAGGCCAGCGCGATCTGCCGGGCGGTGCCGGTGGCGTCCTGCTGCACCGCGACCAGGCACGGCACGCCGCCGCCCTTCTCGTACTCGCTGCGGACCAGATGTCCCGGGCCCTTCGGCGCGATCATGACGACGTTGACGTCCTTCGGCGGCACGATGTACTTGAAGTGGATGTTGAACCCGTGGCAGAACCCGAGGGTCTGGCCCGCCTTGAGGTTCGGGGCGATCTGCCCGGCGTAGACCTTCGCCTGCACCTCGTCCGGCAGCGTCACGATGATCAGGGCCGCCCCTTTCATCGCGGTCTTGATGTCGCCCGGCTTGAAACCGTGCTCGACCGCCAGCTTGAAGTTGTCCGTCCCCTCCAGCTCGGCGATCGCCACCTCGATCCCGCTGTCGCGAAGGTTCTGGCTGTGGGCATGCCCCTGACTCCCATATCCGATGACTGCTACTCTCTTGCCCTGTAGCGGTGCGATCGGGGCTTGATCCTCGTAGTAAATCTTTGCTGCCATTGGACTTATCTCCTTTCTATCTCAAACATGCATTACGTGCGAATACCGAGGTTCGACGGGTTTCGGGGGCCGATTATAAGCCCGCGCCGCCCAAGAGTAAACTCCCGCCTTGCCCCCGGTCCCAAGGTTTTTCCCGCCCCAAGGCCGTCGCTCGTGGCTCGTCGCTCGTGGCTCGTCGCCCGTCGCTCGAGCGAACGTGGAAGCGTAGATGCGTAAAAGCGTAGACCCGTTCCCCTCCGGCCTACGGCCTAAGGTCTCCCGCCTGGCGCAGCCCTTCGCACCCTTCGCCCGTCGCTCGTGCCTCGTCGCTCGTCGCTCGGGCGAGGGAGCGTCCCGCTCGACCCTGGTACTGTGCACGCGAGATTCAAGACACGAGCAGCGCCTGCGCCAAGCGAAGTCGAGGGGAGATACGCCGCCCCCGGCGGCCCCCTCCGGCCTACTGCCTCCGGCCTCCAGCCTTTTGCCTGGCATGGACCGAGCAGGTGCGAATTCTCTCACAGCCCGTTACAGAATTGACGGACAAGAATCTCCAACAAGGTGTTAGAGAACTGGATGGACGAAACCTGCCACAGGCAGTGGCGCAGATTCCCTGGGGTCACAACATCCAACTGATCACGAAGGTGAAGGACCCTGCCGAGCGTCTCTGGTATGCCCGGCAAGCGGTCGAGCACGGCTGGTCGCGCGCCGTGCTCGTGCACTGGATCGAGTCGGACCTCTACGCGCGCCAGGGCAAGGCCGTCACGAACTTCTCACGGTCGCCCTTACCCACCCCGGATTCAGCACCCCGCCCCGCGCAGATTCCCCGCGCGCGCCAACGCGTGCTTGCAGGGCTGCCATTCGTTGGTACAATAGGACCCATGATGGATGTGGCGAAAGGGTGGGCTGGAAGATGAGTACTCCGATCCGCGAGCGCGCCGCAGAGGCAGGCGGTTCTCTGGAGGAACGGTTCGAGCGGGCCAAAGCGGCCCTCGTAGGAGCAGACCCGTTTTACGCAAGCGAAGCCTTTTGGCAGAGGTTCTTGGCTGGTGGCCTTAACGAGAGTCACGTTGCCAAGGTCGAAGGGATGTTGCAGGCATATCAGCATGGCAACGCCCAAGCGCAATCCCGTGCGCCGGGCGCAGATGATGCTGCAGGACGGCTTCTTGCCGACTATGACTCTGGAGTCATTGAGACCGTTCAGGATCTCGCCAACGCGGCGGAGGCCGTTGCGAAAGAGATGGAAAACGATGCGCTGTTTGACGCGGTCCAACGCTTCCGCAGATTCCAGGCTGAGGATTACGAGCTCGCCGGTCGCGGAGACTGGGACGAGGGCGAAACGCTTCTGATTCGTGGCATAGAACGGGCACGATCATGCAACCCGCATTAACACGAGTAGACATAACGCGGTCTCCTTGCGGTACCGGGCCGCAAGCCTGCCGCCGCTCGTCGCTCGCCAAGCGTGAGAGCGTAGATGCGTGACCCTGCCCGCTCTCCTGTGCAAGCGGGGCAGACGCGCTACCCGCGATTCGCAGGTACAGGCCCCGCGCGGGCAGCACGGTTTGCAGATGGAAGCCATAGCGCGGTCTGGCGGTCTGAGAACAGCACAATCAATTCAAACCGAGACAAGTAAGGCGCCCCCGAAATTCCTCACTCCAAGGCGAGGAAGCCAGAGAGCCTCTCAGTGAGTTTGCCAGGGTCCCGGGTCTGACACTCCCACACAATCAGGATTCGCCACCCCCCTTTTCGCAGCTTGCGCATGTTTCGCCTGTCCCGGTCCACGTTTGCCTGTCGTTTCGCCTGCCAGAAGTCCGCATTCGTCTTTGGAACTACCCGTCCATATTTGCATCTGTGCATATGCCAGAAACAGCCGTGCACGAAAATCACCTTCCGATGGCGGATCAACACAATATCCGGCGTCCCTGGCAGATCGCGCCGATGGAGACGGAATCGGTAACCCATGCGGTGAACGAGACTGCGCACGAAAACTTCTGGCTTCGTGTCCTTGCCGCGAATGGCCTGCATATTCCTTCGCCGCTGATCTGCGGTTCGACCAGTTGTATGGCGAAGACATGGTGGGGATAGAAGCTGCTTGATCGGCACACGCTAATGCGCATGTAGCTGCTCATCCTCTTCATCGCGAAGTGCGGGCGCACTGAGCCCTGTTGCTTCCTCCAGACTCCAAATAGCCTGGGAAAGTCTCCAGTACGCCTCCCAGAATTTCTCTTGGAGACCAGCTCTTTCCATGAAGGTCTTCTGGCGTTGAAGTGCAATTGCGAGAATCTGCAACCGCCTATCGGGTGGTTGAGTCTGTGCACGCATTTGAAGAATCTCCAGTCAGGCGGATGCCGCAAGCAGTTCACTGCGCCGAGCCAACAGAGTCGGATCAGGAGTCCACCGATCAGGGAGTGTCATCCGCTTACCCTCAAAACGATAGAGCATCTCGTGTGCTACCCGGTGCTCACGCGGTATCTTGCATCGGTCCGTAAGGTGAACAGCATACCGGTTGTCTATGTCGATGAAGCCTGCATCAAACGCTTTGTCGTGCAGCGCACAAAGGCAGATGCCGTTGCGTGGATTCATGCGGTTTGCCTCGTCTATGGCCCATCCGACGATATGAGAGGCTATAAGTAATTGTCGATCCGGCAAGCTGCAAATCGCGCATTGTTCTGCGTAACTCGACAGGATCATCCCGCGAAATAGATGTTGAGTAACTCGCACCCGGCGAATTGCTTCCCGACTTGTCCCCGCAGCAGCGACAAGAGGATCATCTTCTGAGGTCATACGAGGAGCTTGATTCATCGCCTGCGCAAAGGCGATCTCCGATTCGTAGCCAAGCTCTTCGGGGTGCCGCTGGAACTCGTTCCATATCTCTCTGTCGAGATCGGACACGCTCCGCAATCCCTTTATGCCTCGCGCGCGTAATGTAGGATCAAGGGATGCAAGATTGCAGCATTTCATGGCAACAGCATCAGGTGTACGCCCGAGTCTATCTGCAAGGCTGATTATCTCTCGGTTGCGCGCATGTAAGCGACCAAACGGCGTACGTGCATAGAAGTTGAACGCTGCCAGTGTCTCTCTCCGTGTCCAGTTCCGCTGTTTCGTTGCCACTGCTTCCCTCCGGCAACTCAAACCATCCTAAGGGGTGTTTCATTGATCTCAACAAACTAACGGCCTCCTCTCAAGCAGAAGAACCGCGTACGCGCGGCTTCTCTCCGGACCTAAGTTGATCGAGCGTTCAGCAAATGCGGTCTGACATCTTCCTGCTCCCCTTCACAGTCCGCGGTAAACCCAGTTCTCGTTGCCGGTGTTGTAGGGCGGGTCGATGTAGACGCACTTGACCTTTCCGGCGTACATGGGCAGCAGGGCCTTGAGGGCCTTGAGGTTGTCGCCGTGGATGATCAGGTTGTCGTGCAGGCTGACCTTGTCCGTCAGGGACTGGTCCGGACGCGGGACCAACTGGTGGTACTTGACCAGCAGATGATGGTTCTGGACAAAGGACTTGCCTTTGAACTTCAGTTCAGCCATGGACGACGGACTCCTTTCGAAAGCCAGAGGGTATCGTTCGCGAGCCGAGCCGTCAAGGTGGCGGGCGACGATTGGCAGAACACCTGCCCGGGCGGGTCCGGTCGCGTATCGCCCAAGACCGCTCGGCAGAGGTTGTCCAGCATATGGCGTCCTCCCGACGACACGCTCCAATGTACTAATGACCATACGCATTCGCCGGCCTCTTGTCAAGTGCGAATGCGCCTGGTGCGACACATTTTTGCCCGGGATGTTCTGGCATTCATGGCGGTTCCGATGCAGGGGGTCGGGCGGGGGGCGGCCGGAGGCCGCGTATCTCGTGGCACGGCAGGTTGGAGGCCGGAGGCGGGAGACGGGAGGCGGGAACAGTTATTTGCCTGGGACCGTTGGCGCGGATACGCGCAGATGCGCACTCCCTGCGGCCTATCGTCTACGGTCTACGGCCTACAGCCTCCGGCCGGGGCGGGTGGAGGGCGGAGCACATCAGGATGGCGCTGGCGGTGCCGTCCATGGTGGGCTCGTTGGTGCTGTAGTCGGCGAGGTCGTCGTGGTAGACGGCGCGCGGGTCCTGGAACTCGGCCAGCGGATCGGGCTCGGTGATGCCGACGCCCTTGAGAGACCGGAAGATGCGTTCGTAGACCGGGCCGTCCACCAGGCCGCCACGCAAGGTCCGGCCGGTCAGCCGCGTGGTCATCAGGTGCACGTTCTGCGGCGAGACGACGCCGGTGCCCATGAATTGCGTGACGCCCCAGGGATTTCGGCCCAGCAGCCAGTCGCGATGCCGGACGGCGAATTCGCGATAGCGCCCATCGCCGGTCATCCGCTCGTAGAGTTCACACTGCGTCACCAGGGCCACCACGAGGTTGTTCGAGCACCAGATGAACGGAACGCCGATGCCGAACGGGTTCTTCTCGCTCGCAGCACGGCAGCGTTCGATTCCCTCGCGATACCAGCCTTCGAGCCGCCTTTGGAACTCGGCGTCCGCGACGCCGTGCAGGCGGAAATGGCCGGCGTTGAAGAAGGGGTAAAACTCGTAGTGGCCGGTCTGCTCGCGGCCCATCCACGATTCCGAGCCGGCCAGGTGCGCGTAGCGCCTGGCGTCGTCAAGGTAGCGCGTGTCGCCCGTCGCCCGAAAGAGTTCGGCAGCGCCCCACTCCATGTCATCGGCCCAGGTGGTCTCGGCGTAGCGATAGGGTGCGCCGTACGAGTTGCCCTGCTGGACGCCTTCGCGGGCGCGACCGAGGCGGTAGACTTCCTCGCCCGCCGTCAGGCAGCGTCGCGCGAACGCGGCCTCGTTCGGGTCGTCCTTCCAGACCTGGAAGGCCAGGGCCATCGCGGCGGCGTAGCGTCCGGCGAGGTTGGCCAGACCCGTCGATTCGCTCGCGTAGCGTCCGAGCCCCTGCGGCCGGCCGTCGGCGGCATACACCACGCGGGGGCCGCCCTTGCCCCAGCCGTAGTCGGCGGGGTCGTCCGGCGGCAGGCGCCAGCCGCAATGATCGCGATCGTCCGCCACCTGATGATACAGCACCTCCGGCGACGGATGCAGCTTCAGCATCCATTCGAGTCCCCAGCGGGCCTCGTCGAGCAGATCGGGCAGGCCGTTGCCGCCGGGGCGGCCGAGGGCGTCGAACCGATCGCCGAAGATCGCCGATCGCGGTTGTTCCGCCGCCGCATCGTGCAATTTCCAGGCGAGCAGCATCTGCGCCGTGGCGTTGCTCGACGTGAGCAGATACTTCAGGAGGTCGGCGGCATCGTGCCAGCCGCCGCGAGCGTCGATGGCGGTTCCCGCGGGAAGCGGTCCGTATGCCGTGCGGCCGTCGAGCTGGTGACAGTGGGCATTCAGCCACGGATTGAAGCCGCAACGCTGCTGACGCATGAACTCCAGCAGCAGACCCGGCAGCGGCTCGAAGACCGCGTCGTCCACAACGACCGGCTCGGAGACGGCACCGCCAACACGAAGGCGGTATCGCCCGGGCCGACGCAGCGACGAGAAGTCGAGTTCCGTGACGTGATCGAATCGGCCCCAGCGCATCCCCGTCGCGGGACGCGTGACGCCCTGGAACACCGATCGGCCCGAGTCCAATTCGATGACATCGAAGCGCTCGCCAAGCGGCACGCGGCCGAGCGCGACGGCGAGCTTCGGGCCTTGCACGGTGTAGCCAACCTGACTGGCGCGAACGTGGCGCGCCAGCAGGCGGTCGATGCGCTCGAACGCGTAACCTCTCTCTTTGAGCGCGGCGAGCAACTCCGGCAGACGCGCGTGCATCTTGTCCGCGCGTTCGGGGCCGGCTCCCACGTGCATCAGCAGCACAAAGCCGTTGAGTCCGGCCGGGTCTGCCGATTCATGTTGCAGGATGCTGTCGAGGATCGCCTGTGACGAGACGAAGTTACGGTCCTTCTCGGTCGTGTAGTCGGCCGCCGAGCGCGTGCCGGGCGAGAGGTTGACCAGCGTCAGACCCATCGCGTTTGTCCAGTCGCAGATGTCGCGGTTGTGGTGCTCGTAGGCGGGCAGGAAGAACTGCACGTGACGGCGTGTGACGCCAGACCGCTCCAGCTCGCGCAGGTTGGTGTCGAGGTCTGCTCCAAACTCGTCGCGTGTCAGCAGCGTCCGTCGCTCCGGCGTCCAATCGCAGTAGAGCCGGTGCCGGTCGGAATGCGGGCCTACGTAGTGGCCCTCGGCCAGCATCCGCCGGACCAGCGATGCGAACGCGGCGTTACGTAGGAAGTCGCCGGTCAGAAAGAACGACGCCTTGGCGTCGTGCAGGGCCAGTGCATCGAGGATCGCTTCGGCGCCTTCGGCAAACTCATGACCGGTGAACACCAAAGCCAGCCGCGGCGTCGATCTCGAACCGCGCACGACGGCGCCGTCCTGATACGTGAACGGGTCGTTGTCCATCGTCTCGCCGGCGGCCGGGCGCAAGGACGGCCGAGCGCAGAGCGCCAGCCATGCAGTCAATATAACGAACACGTATCGCCCGGAACCCATAGGGATTCCCCATCATCGGGCGGTTCGCACGAGCGCCCCTCCGCCGGGGGGCAGGGTCAGCTCGACGGCGGATTTGTTCGCAGAGGTCCATCGGGCGATCCCGGCGTCGAACTGCTGCAGCGCGCCCGGGCCGACGAGCGTGACGCGCGCCTCGGTGGCGTAGTCCAGGTTCACGACGACTACGTGAGTCGGCTTCTGCCCAGCGCCGAAGAAGCCGAGCAGGAAGCCTCGCGGCGAGGCGGGCGACGCCGACGAATCGATGCGGAAGTCGGCGTCCGGCGGCAACGGCTCGCAGCCACGCTCGCGCATCGAGGTGTGATACACGCCGAGCGAGCGCAAGGGCTGGAGCTCCCTGGCGATGGCGACGAATTCGCGATTGTAGGATTTGACCGCGTGGTAGAGCGGCCCTGGCGTCCCGTCCAGGCCGACCAGACTGCCGTGGTGGTTCGGGTGGGCGTAGACATAGTAGCTGATGCCCTGCGCACCGTAGGCCACGGTGGAGTAGACCAGGTAGCGCAGCTCGTCGACGTTCGGAATGCGCATCGCGTCGGGCGCCCAGGTGCAGGCCTGCACGATGTTGAGGAACGGCACGCCCGCCTCTTGCGCTGTGCGGCGGATCATCGCCAGGTTCAGGAAGTACTGGTCGCCGTCGCCCTTGAGCTGGAACTGATAGTGGTCGTAGCTGATGAGCGAAGGCCTCACCTGCTCAACGTAGAGACGCAAGTGCTCCGCGTAGGCGGTGACCGTGTCGCCTTTGGTGCCCAGTTGCTGATTGTTGGCGTAGGTCGGAAACAGATTGATGTAGGCCAGATGCAGAGGATCGCGCTGGCGCATGTATGCCACCAGCTTGCCGAGCGCCGGGAACTGCGCCGCGCTGGGCTCGTCGATCAGGTGATAGGAATACAGCGCCGGATGCTTGCTGACGCGGGCGATCAGGGCGTCCAACTGCTGACGGCGGTCGGGATCGTCGAGCGAGGCGGGGGTGAACAGGCCGCTGGTGAGTTGGCCGCGAAGGCCGTGACGATGCGCGATGTCGAGTTCCGCTTCGCTGCCGCACCAGACGAGGTTGAAGCCGCCTTCAACCATCTGCTGCGCCACCGCGTCGGTGATCCCAGGACCGGCCCAGTAAGTGGCGATCGGCGTCCCGACCTGCCACGAGGAGCCAGGCTGGGCCACCGCCCCACCGATCAACGGATTGCACGAGAACAGAAACAGACAGAGAATACACGCCAACTTCGCCGCGCCCGAGTGTTCAATCCGAGTTCTCATTGTGTGGACCTCCCAAACATAACTACCATACGCCGAACGGCCACCTGCTCCCGCTGTCGTAATACGCTATTTCTTCGCCTTTATCAATAGCACGAGGTTTCTCACGGCCAACGGAATAGCAACCAGACAGCCCGCCCCAAGGAACCAGAACCACGCCATGCCTGAGGCGTCGTCCCCGCCCGGCCACTCCGTCATGGGGTACAGACATGGAATCCAGAGCGTCAGGTGCGTCACGATCGCCGCGATGAGGAATCCCCGGTTGCGTTGCCGCCAGATCAGTCCGGCCAGGGCCAGAACCGTGCTGGCGCCCGACAGAACGAGGAACGGCCGCGTCGTGTGGTACCTGCCTCCGGCCATCCCCTCCGATATGAAGAGCGCCCACAGGAACAGGGCGAACGAGGCGAACAGGTACCGACGCAGCCGCCTGTTGATCCAGCGCGGGTCCAGGCTTTCCACATTCACGGCTGCATCGTCCCTCTGCATAGGTCAATCCTCCCGTGATGGCAAGCCCACAATACTCTCAGACGAAATCCTCCACGGACTTGACGGCAACACGCTTGCACGTGAATGAACCCGCGCAACCATAGGACGAGTAGATCGCAACGCCGATGCGGTCTTGCGCCGCCCGCATGTGGAGGTTGAAAACCGCGTTCTGCTCGTTGAACCCAACAATCTCTTCGGACTCGACACTGCTGAATCGTATCGTGATCATGGCCTGTTTGTCGAGGAGGTATCGGCCTTCTTCGTCGAGATCGCCTGTCCATGTGAAGACGCGGACGCGCATGTCAAGGTACGGACCATCGGGGCCATTGCGATCCAGAAGAATGGAATGGATTTCCGAATCGTGGAAGGAAGGCCAGCGTCCGAACCTCTGCAAGACCACCTGGTGGTTCTCGATAGCCTGTACCTCAATTTCCGGCGAGTGGCTCATGTTCTTCTGTCTCCTGCAAACAAGAGGCACAGCCATCTGTCCGTCTTGCAGGGTAAGTCCCAGGCGGCGTACGCCACACGCCTCATCTGGCCTCCGCGTGCAGCTTCAAACCCAACGCAGCAATGACTTTGAGGATGGTGTCGAAACCGGGAGTCCGCTCGCCCGAAAGGGCTTTGTAGAGACTCTCGCGGGACAGGCCCGCCTCGCGTGCCACCTGCGACATCCCTTTGGCGCGGGCGATGTCCCCCAGCGCCTTGGCGAGGAACGCGGCATCGCCGTTGGCTTGCTCCAGGCACGCTTCAAAGTACGCTGCCATTTCCTCCGGGGTCCGGAGATGTTCGGCAACGTCGTATCGCGTCGTCTTCGTTTTCGCCATGACCACCCCCTAAAGACTGCGTGCCAGACGCAGGGCCTTTCTTATGTCCGCCGCCTGAGTACGCTTGTCGTGCCTAGCCAGCGGGGTCACGACGGTCTGCCCGATCTTCCTGTAATAGACCCTGTAGCCAGGGCCGTAGTCGATCCACAGTTCCGAAACACCCTCGCCCAGCGCTTTTACGTCCCCAGGATTTCCGAGGGACAATCGCTCGATTCGTACCAGAATGCGAGCCTTTGCCCGGATGTCACGCAAACCGTCGATCCATTTCGCAAACACATCGGTCTTGCGAATCTCAACCATAGGCACAGCGTAGCCATTTGGCTACATGCTGTCAATAGCCTTTTTTGATGCGATTACCCGTCTTGGCCTGGAGTTAGGGTCCGGTTTATAGTGATCCCGATGGCCATCGGGAGGATCGAGGGCTGGCCAGGGACGCGACGCGTTTCGCGCTCGCCGGCGGATTTCTCCATTCCGCTTCGCTCCAGTCGAAATGACAAGGTCGTGGTGTAGCTTCGTCTGCGTTCGCGGAAACGGCGCATTCGCTTTCTTTGTCACTCCGAGTGTAGTGATGCGTTCCCTTTTCTGTCCCCCCGAGCGGAACGAAGTGCAGCCGAAGGGCCTGGCCGGAGACGCGACGCGCCTCTTGTGCGCGACGGCCCGCTCGTTTGTCATCCCGAGCGGAGCAACGCGGAGTCGAGGGATCTGGCCATAGACCGGACGCGCTCCCTATTCGCGACCAGATTTCTCCAGTTCGGGCCGGTAGCCATCGGCCCTCTGGTCGAAATGACATGACCGCAAAGACACGCCATGGGCTGAAGCCCATCCAGCGCTTTCTCCTTCGGCCAAAACGGGGAATCGCGTCCCTTTTTGTGGTGACGTACGGAGGCTTGATGAGCCGCCCGCTCCCACAGCGTTTGACGCACACAGCGGATCATATCGTACAAAGTGCGTTCCCTGCAGGTACGGATCGCAGCCATGCTGCAAGGTCAGGTGGCCCGCAGGGCGACCTTGTTGGCGCCGTCGATGAAGATGATTTTGACATCGGGTTGCTCGGCGAGCCAGCCGTCCACCACCGCCTGCGGGTCGTGCGCGGGATGCATATGGGCCGCCGCGACGAGGGCGTCGGCAATCTGCGTGTGCATCCAGACGCGTCGCAGCCGGCGGATCAGCACGGCGAACTTGTACGGCTTGTGACTGTAGAGGACATAGTCCTGGCGGATCGACCGGATGACCTCCTCCAGCGGGGCCGTCAGGCGATCGTAGAAGTTCGCGAGGGTCTGCGGCTCGCCGATGCCGTTGGGGCAGGCGGCCAGGAACAGCACCTCTCCGCCGTCCGCCACGGCGGCCCGGTTCAGCTCCAGGGCCCGCTGGGCGATGTACAGGTCTTCGTCGTTGGAAAGGCCTCCCGGCGAGACAACCAGCCGCGACGCCGGAGTGACCGTCTGGATGTTCCGCTCGTCAGTTACGAGAAACGATTCGGCGCTCACCTCCTGGATCGGCCCGAACCGCGCCCAGAGCAGCCGCGTGCCGGCGCTGAGCATCACCAACGCATAGATCGGCCTGCCTTTGGCGATCAGCTCCATGCCCTCCACCATATCCGCGGCCAGCGGGTTGTTTCGCTGCTCGGCCCTGGGATGCCACGGGTGCGCCGCGTGCGTGGATTCATCGAGCAGGGCCAGGCTGTGATTCTGCTCGACCGTGCGAAAGGCGCTGATGCCCGGCACGAAGTTCTTCACCGGATTCGAGTAGCCCGCGAAGTAATGGACCTTCACATCGGAGACCGCCAGAAAAACGTCCGCCTCCTCGGCAAACGCGTTGACCAGCACCTGCGTTCCTCGCGACGTGCGGCCGAGGTCGAGGAACTGGTCGGCCTGGCAGTCATGGGCATGGATTCGCGTCACGTTCAGACCGGCATTGCGTCGGGCCTTTTCGATCTCGTGTCCGATCTGGCGGTTCTTCGGCGTGTCGGCCGTGTGGGTCCCGGTGCAGATCAGGAACTGGACCGAGGCGGCCCGCCGCAGCGCGTCGCACACGTGCGGCAGCACCTCCGGCAGGGGCTCATCGCGCGTGCCGTCGTCGACGAGTACGCACACGCGCTTGCCGGCGACCTCGTCGCGAAACGCGCCGGCTTGGCCGTCCATGATGTCTTGCAGGCCCGCCGCCGCATCCCCGCCCTGCGGCCCCTGCCACGGCCGGATGATCTCCTGCACATTCCGATCCGGCACCCGAAGAGTGACAACGCCTGTTCCATAATGCAGGTCTACGTTCATGATCGCCCCTAAGACCTCATATGTCCTCGTACCTCCGCCCTCGTCAACAGAGTATCCTATCAACTGCCCACGAAAAGCAGTACACCAAAAATGAATCGCATACCCTACAGTCGCCTTTTTGCTTGGCTCTCCGCCGCGCGTCTGGCATAATAGTCACCCTGTGGAACACGCGTAGCGAAAGTGTGATGATTCAGTTGGTACCCGATTGGGGCTGGACGTGAGCCATGAACGCCAAATTGTTGGATAGCCTCCAGTTGCAGGGCTTTCTGTCGTTTGCACCGCAGAGCGAACCCGTGAGACTCACGAATCTGAATGTGCTGATTGGCCCCAATGGCGTGGGCAAATCGAACTTCATTGAGGCAATCGAATTGCTCCACGCAACGCCGGCGGATTTCAGTGGCCTTATCCGGCTCGGTGGTACACCCAGCGATTGGATATGGCACGGCGATAAGGAAGCGTCGTTCGCCCATATCGAAGCGATCCTATCGCCCGACGACAGTACGCCCCGGTTGCGATACACGATCGAGTTCGTGGAGAGTGCTGGACGGTTGGAGATCGCCGACGAGGTGTTGGAAGAGGCCGACAAAGCCGATCCCAACGCCCACGATGTGCGGTTCTACTATCGATTCCAGCGAGGACGTCCGGCAATCAACATCCGCGAGACTCATATGAACGAGACGGGCAAGCGAGAATACACCCAACGAAAACTGAAACGCGAGAGCATTGACCCGCAGCAATCGATCCTGTCGCAGCGCAAAGACCCGGACCTGTACCCGGAGGTGACGGCAACTGCGAGGCGATTCGGCGGCATCCAGGTGTTCCGCGAATGGAGCTTCGGGCGGTCCGCTGCCTTGCGCGCTGCGCAACCCTCCAACCTGCCCACGGACGTGCTGTTGCCGCAGCTTGTCAATTTGGGACTCGTACTGAACGACTTGGAGCATCGTGGCAGTGAGTGGAGCCGATTTAACGATCTGATGCACAAGTTCCTGCCCCGGTTCACGCGCCTAACCACGAAGATTTCTGCCGGATCAGTGCAGGTCTATCTGCACGAGGATGGCTTGAGTGTTCCGGTGCCGGCAACCCGCCTCTCCGACGGAACGTTGCGATTCCTGGCAATTCTGGCGATCTTGCTGAACCCCCGGTCGGCCCCGTTGATCTGCATCGAAGAGCCGGAACTGGGCCTGCATCCAGACGCGATGTCGCTGCTTGCCGATCTGTTGGTCGAGGCATCCGAGAAGACACAGTTGGCCGTGACAACGCACTCAGATTTGCTGGTCTCGGCGTTGACCGAGCAAACCGAGGCCGTATTGGTTTGTGACTACCTGGAGAACGGTACCCAACTGCGACGACTGGAGAGGGCGAAGTTGGCGCACTGGTTGGAGAAATACCGGTTGGGCGAGGTCTGGCGGCTCGGAAAACTCGGAGGCAACCTGTGGTAAAGGCTATTGCCATCTACATCGAAGGCGGTGGAGACACAGCCCAGACGCTCGATCCGTTCCGCCGTGGCATGTCGGTTTTTCTGAAGTCAGTGGTCGATGAGGTGCGTCAGCGTCGTATCAGTTGGCGTCTGATTCCCTGCGGTGGACGCCGAGCGACGTACAATGCTTTCGTCGATGCACTCCAGAATGAGCCAGAAGTGTTCAACGTGCTGCTGGTCGATTCAGAAGACCCTGTGGCAATCACGGTCGCGCCGTGGGAACACCTTAAGAACCGCGATGGCGACAAATGGGACACACCGTCAGGGGCAGATGATAAGCGATGCCAGATGATGGTGGCCTGCATGGAAGCTTGGTTCCTCGCCGACCCCAAGGGGCTGAAGAAGCACTTCGGCGGCGACTTTGACAGTGGGAAACTGCCCCCGCCGAACCAAGCCGAGACCCGCACCAAAGCCGATATCAACGAGGCACTGGAGAAAGCCACGAGGCAGACGCCAGCCAGAGAGTACCGCAAGATTCGCGACGGAGCAAGATTACTGGAGAAGGTGGACTGCGCGGAGGTGCGAAGACATTGCAGGTGGTGCGAGCGATTCTTCCAGACATTGGGCGAGGCGATCGGGGCAAACGTATGAGGGGTGTCTGAAACCGGGTGCACCTGTCCTCATTGCTTGCCTGGCCATAGCTGGCCGTAGCTGGCCAGTTGGATGTTCCGTGCTTTGATGACCTCTTTGACCCGCTCGCTGGTGAAGGACCGGGTGACGCCGTCGCGATGGGCCGCGACGTTCCAGTAGCCCTCGTGCCCGATCGCCCGCATTTCGTCGGTGTCGAGGCCCGGATGCTCGACGAGGATCCAGATGCCCGGCTTGAGCTCCTGGAGCGCCTTGACCAGCGCCGCCTCGCGCTGTTCGGCGGTCGTGTTGTTGTCGGCGGGCCAGCGGAACCACTGGGCGCCGGGCGTCTCGATCGGCAGCTTGTACTCGGCCGCCAGCTTCTGCGCCAGCGTTCGCAGCTCCGGCGTGCTGGTCGGCGTGCCCATGTGGCTGCTCAGATGCGAGACCTGCGGGATGTGCTTTTTGGCCAGCTCGATCTGGGCCCGCAGCTCCTTCTCGACCTCGTGGATGTTCCACTTGGAACCGAGGAAATCCCGATTCGTCGGGAAGAAGTAGCCGCTCGAATCGACCAGGCTCGGCGCCTGCGTGATCGGGCCCCACTTGTAGTTGGCCCACTCGCTGGTCAGCGTCAGGTGCACACCGACGTCGTAGCCCGGCGTCTCGCGCAGCATCGCGGCCGCCTCGTTGAACCACGGGCACGGAACCATCACCTCGACGCTCCGCGCGATCCCGTCGCGGAAGCTGCGGATGCACGCGACGTTGGCCGCGTGAGCCGAACCGATGTCGTCGGCCCGCACGATCAGCTTGATCGGCTCGGCCGCCTGACGTGCCTGAGCCGGCCCGGTACCCGCCGCCAGCGGCATCGCCGCCAACACCCCCGCCGTCCGCAAACAAAACTGCCTTCTGTCCATCGCACGCCCCCCTTAAGAAGAACCTTGGAAGATCGTTGATTACTGCCTCTGCTATGCGACAAAGCCCGCTCGCAGTGACCCGCCGCGGCGGGTTCCCGTTCGTAGTGGCGTCGTGAGACGCTACCTTCAAGAACATGTATGCTTTCACGAGCATACTACAAACCGTATGCCCTTACGGGCACACTACGAACACATTGTAGTCCCGCCCACTCCCCAGGCAACCACTTTGCCGATCAGCCACCACCTCGCGCCCTCGTTTCTCTTTGCGTTCCGATTTGGCGGGACTACAATCTGCCGGCAGATTGAACATGGCGTTTTTGGAAGGACGGACGGTATGCGTCGAGAATGCGTGGGGGTGTCGGGACGGTTGGTGGTGATAGCATTGTGTGTGGTGGGGATGTGCTGGTCGATCTGCGGCGAGATGGCTTCGGGGGCGGAGGATCGCGCGTTGGGGGTCGCGGCGAGCAATCGGCCGATGCGAACCGTGCGGACGCTGGTTCTGACCGTCGGGCAGACGGAGGGCGATCTGCGAGGCACGGACGACAAGGCCATCCAGGCGGGGGTGGACTATTTGCACCGCTTGGGCGGCGGAACACTGCACATCCTGCCGGGGGTTTACGAGGTGAAGAACGCCATCTATCTGCACCCCCACATCACCGTGAGCGGCTCGGGCGAGCGAACCGTTCTGCGAAAGAGCGCCGGCGTGGTGACGAAGCTGGTCCGCGATTCGGACTGGTACGAGTACGGCGTCGAGGTGGACGATCCAGCGGGCTTTGCACCCGGCGGCGGCATCATGCTCCGAACGAGCACCGGTCCGGGCCAGTGGCAATACGATGTCCTGCGGGCGACGATCACGGCGGTCGAAGGCAAGGTCCTCTTTCTGGACCGGATGACCCGGAAGAACTTCTGGATCCAGGACGACGCCACCGCGGCGACTCTTTTCCCGATCCTCACCGCCGAAGGCGTCGACGACGTGCATATCGAGAACCTCGTGCTCGACGGCAACCGCGACCGCAACGAGAACGTCAACGGCAACTTCGCCGGAGCGGTGTTCATCCAGGGCTGCAATCGCTGGCGGTTCACGAACGTGGTGGCCCGCAACTACAACGGCGACGGCTTCAGCTTTCAGGTCTGCGACGATGTCCACTTCGAGGACTGCCAGGCGCTGAACAACGCCGATCTCGGGTTCCATCCGGGCAGCGGCTCGCAGCGCCCGGTCTTTCGCGGCTGCACCGCCGAGGGCAACAGCCAGGGCATCTTCTTCTGCTGGGCGGTCTCGGACGGGCTGGTGGAGGACTGCACCCTCTCGGAGAACGGCCGCTTCGGCATCAGCATCGGGCACCGCGACACCGACAACATCGTGCGGAGCTGCACCATCGAGCGAAACGGCGAGGTGGGCATCCTCTTCCGGGCGGAGGTCGGCGAGTTCCGCTGCGGCCACCGCAACCGGATCGAGGGCTGCACGATCCGCGACAACGGCGCCCAGGAGCCGGGGGTCGGGATCGACATCCGGGGCCAGACCCGCGACATCACGATCCGCGACACCCGGCTGGAGAACACCGCAACCGGCCGTCAGCGAACGGGAATCCGCATCGGCAGCCAAGCCGGGGCGGTTTCCCTGCAAGGCAACACGTACGAAGGCTGCCCTGTGGCTGTCGAGGACCTGCGATCGCAGGAGAACAGCCCACGGTAGCCATGCGAAACCTCGCGCCCGGGCCCCAAAGGGCAATCGCCTCAGAATATGGTGATTGACGGCGGGCGAGGTAGGGTATAGAATGGTCTTGTCATTTGTCATCCAGAAAGACGTGGTCCGGAGGCTGGAGATGCGACAATGGCGGTTGTTGGCGCCCTGAAAGGGGCCGGAGACCGGAGTGAGGAGTCCCGCCCAGGCGGCATTTGCGCCCATGCCACAGGTTCATTCAGAAGCTTGCTGGTGGTGGCGCTGCGCCGTCTCCGTGCCCTCCGGACGATATAGCGACCTGCGGAAGTCTTTTCCCGATCTGTGATACGAATACCGATGGAGGCAGAGGGATCTGCGGAGGTTGACGAGCTCTCGGTGGCAGCGCGGCGATGCGCGCACCGCCGCGCAGACACAACGCGCTTCAGAATCGGAAAGGAGGTGTTGCCCCGACACAGCGTTGGTGAACAGAATCGGTCATTGCACGGTTTGGTCCTGTCGTGATTCTGCCAAACCCTTTCCACACCATTTTTTGGACGAGGAGATGAGGTATGTTTAGCAGACGAATGATGACTGTAGCATGGGCCCTGCTGGTGTCTCTGGCGTTGGTCTGCCAGGCGCAGGATCCCGGTGCGGCCAGTGCGCCGAGTCCCGCCGACGGCGGCCAGGGGGTCCCGACGGACGGAATCGTCCTGAGCTGGACCATCGGCGCCGACGCGGTCTTGCACAACGTTTACTTCGGCACGGACGCGGCGGCGGTCGAGGCCAGGGACGCGAGCACCGCCATCCGCTCGATGTCGCTGGCGACGGAGATCGAGCTCGATGCCCTGGAGCCGATGACCACGTACTACTGGGCGGTGGATGAGTGGTCCGCGACCGGGGCCACGTTCGCCGGAGCGGTCTGGAGCTTCACCACGTTCGATCCCGCCGAAGCGGGCATCCTGGCGGAGTATTGGGCGAACATGGGCCTCGAGGGCGAGCCGGCCGTGGTGACGGTTGTCAATGAAATCAACAAGGACTGGGGCGACGGGGCCGTCCCCGGCGAGAACTCGCCCGATCCGGCCATCCCGGTCGATGGGTTCTCCTGCCGCTGGAGCGCCGCGCTGGTTGTCCTGAAGTCGGGCGCGTACACGTTCTATTCCGCTTCCGACGACGGGGCCAGGTTGTTCCTCAACGGCGTGGCGATCACCGATGGCTGGTACGATCGCGGCACGACCGAAGACGCCTCGGCGCCGCAAGAGTTGGTGGCTGGCGAAACGTACTTGCTGGTCATGGAAATGTACGAGAACGGCGGCGGCGCCAGCGCATTCCTGCGTTGGGAAGGCCCCGGCATCGCCAAGCAGGTCCTTACGGCGGGCGCCTTGCAGATCCCGAAGATGGCGATTTCTCCCAGCCCGGCCGTCGGCGCGACGGCGGTGAAGAACACGCCGACTCTGAGTTGGCGGGCCAGCGACGCCGCGGTGGCCCACGACGTCTATCTGGGCACCGACCGGGACCTGGTCGCGGCGGGCGACGCCAGTGTCTACCTGGGCCGCGTGGAGGCCACCAGCTTCCAGATCGGCGATGCCCTCCAGGGCGAGACCGAGTACTTCTGGAAAGTGGATGAAGTGGCCGCGGACGAGACGATCGTTCCGGGTCTGGTCTGGAGCTTTACGGTCGTTGCCGACGTGCTCACCTCGCCGCAGGCTTGGGCGAATGCCGTTGCCCTGGCCGGTCCGGGCTTCTTCGCCACCGACGTAGCTGACGGTGTCTACGACATCGGCGCATTCGGCGGCGAGATGACCTACGAGTTCATCGTCAAGAGCAACCCGCTGGAGACGCAGGCCAGCATGTGCCTGATCGGCCGCAGAGACTTCGGCGACACCGAGATGGGCCTGAAGTACGAGCAGTGGAACAACACCGGCACCTACGGCGCGACCACCTTCGGCGTGGCCGACTATGACTTCGGTGTGGCCAACACGCCCGGACTCTTCACCCATCTGGTCTTCGTCGCCAGCGCTGAGGCGGGCACGACGGACCTGTACGTCAACGGCGCCTACAAGGGCAGCGTGGCGGCCGCCATCACCCTCTCGGGCCTGGTGGGCATCGGCTACGGCGCCCAGGATCGCGAGGGCGCGGATCCCTTCTTCGATGACTTCGACGGCGAGATCTTCGGCGTGGCGATCTACGACCGCGCTCTATCCAAGGGCGAGATCCGCGTGAACGCCGACACATACCTCGAAAAAGGTCCGTCGGACATCACCGCTGCCGGCGACGCCGTCCAGGGCGTGCCGAACGACGGGGATTGGCCCGGCGCCGAGACGCCCGATCTGGCGATCGACGACAACGTGGCCACGAAGTACCTGCACTTCAAGGGCGAGACCGAGCCGACCGGGTTCCAGGTCACGCCGGCCCTCGGCGCGACGGTGGTCACGGGGCTGACCCTGACGACCGCCAACGACGCCGTGGAGCGCGACCCGATTGCGTTCGAGCTTTACGGCTCCAATGAGAGCATCGATGGACCGTATGCGCTGATCGCCTCCGGCGAAGTGGCCGATTTCAATCAGGTCGATGCCTGGCCGCGATTCACCAAGACCGTCACGCCGATCGAGTTCGAGAACGCGGTCGCGTACACGTACTATCAGGTCATGTTCCCGGCCGTTCGCGATCCGGGTTCGGCCAACAGCATGCAGATCGCCGAGGTCGAGCTGATCGGCGTGCCTGCTGCGAACGTGCTGTTCGCAGAAGACTTCGAAGGGCTGCCTCTGGGCCCGAATGTGGATGAGGTCGTGGCTGGCGATGCCGTCTGGACGAAGACCGCTCCGGAAGGCTGGCTCATCGACGACAGCGGCATGCCCGGGGTCGGTGATCCGGCGATGGACGGCGTGACCGAATGGGCCGGCTGGAGCTTTGCCAGCAAGGACTGGTGGGTGCAGGCCGCCGAGGATCAGGATCGGTCGAAGTTCACGCTCGGAACCGGCATCGTGGCCATTGCCGATGCGGACGAATGGGACGACCAGGATCACGCGGAAGGCTGGTACGACAGCTTCCTCAGCACGCCGATCATCGATCTGGCCGGCGTCGAGGCGGGCATGCTGCAACTGCGGTTTGACTCGAGCTGGCGTCCGGAGTTCGACGACGACTATCACCAGACCGCGAAGATCACGGTCTCCTTCGACGGAGGAGATCCGGTGGAGGTGCTCCTGTGGGAATCGGATGAGAGCAGTCCGAACTACAAGCCCTACGCCACCAACGAATCGGTGGCCGTCGCGATTCCCAAGCCGGCAGGCGCCCAGAACATGGTCGTGACCTTCGGCCTGGTCGAGGCCGGAAACGACTGGTGGTGGGCGGTCGACAACGTGGAGATCACCTACTACTAAACCGAGTTGTCCGTTTCAGAGAAGTGTCCAAACGGGGGTCTGCGGCACGAACGCAGACCCCCCTGTCTTTTTGGCATACCGAGCGTCTCAAATCCGGCTGCATTCTCCGGCGCAGACGGCATTGCCCACCATGCCGCTTTGCAGTAGACTGGTTCCCGTAATCGATACAGGAACGCACTGACACGGATTGGGATTCATCCGTGCGCTCTGCCTTGTCGTCCTGAACGAAGTGAAGAGCCTGCCCTGAGCTTGCCGAAGGGATCTGGGCGGCGAATGAGAAGAACGTTTCATACCATGACCAGATCCTTCGCGAGGCTCAGGATGACAAAGTCACTTCCGCGCAAGGACTTTTCCTAGTCCGTATGAGAGACGGTCCGAAGCAGCCGCATGGAGCTTCGCGATTTCGTTGTGTTCGAGACGAGGAGAATCCGATGAACCGACACGAGACCATTCTGATTGCCGCCGTATGCTTGGCTCTGGTCCTCACCGCGTGGGGCCGACCGGCCGCAGCCGGCGCCGACGTCGTCAGGGTCGTGCCCGAAGAGACGGACGAGTTGCTGGCCAATTCGGGCATGGGTTGGCAGACCTTCCATCACACGCGGGACCAGGACAGAAACCTGCCGGATTGGATTCCGTCGACCGTCCACTACGCGCGGTGGGGCTGGGGCCAGATCGAACCGCGTCCGGGCGAGATCGATCACGCCTTTCTCGACCGCGTTCTGGAACAGACGCGTGCCGCCGGCCAGAGACTGGCGTTTCGCGTCATGTGTTGCTCGACGTCGCCCGGCAGACCCTATCACCCGGACTGGCTCGACGACGTCGGCGGCCGCATCATCATCGCCGACTACAGCAATCAGAAGGAACTGCCCATTCCTGACCTGGATGATCCGGAAGTGCTGGCCAGGCACCTGGATTTCGTCCGGCGACTGGGCGCTCGTTACGACGGCCACTCGGACATCGATCACGTCGACCTGGGCACCGTGGGCTGGTGGGGTGAATGGCACATGAGCAGCTCCACGGTTGCCAGGATGCCGACCGTGGAGAATCGCAGGCAGATCATCGACGCCTACGCGAATGCCTTCAAAAAGACCCCGCTGGTGATGCTCATCGGCGACTCGGAGAGCCTGGCCTACGCGGCCGAACGCGGGGCCGGATGGCGAGCCGATTGCCTGGGCGACATGGGCGGCTTCTCGAAGACGTGGTGCCACATGTGCGACGCTTATCCTCAACTGGTGCGCAAGGCAGGCGTCGCAGACACCTGGAAGACGGCGCCGATCGCATGGGAAACGTGCTGGGACATGCGGCGATGGGTCAGCGAAGGCTGGTCGCTGCGATACATCTTCAACTACGCCCTGGCCATGCACGGCTCGCACATCAACAACAAGTCCGCGCCTTTGCCGGCCGGCGATAACGTGCTTCAGGAGATCGAGCGGTTCCTCCGCCGGCTCGGGTACCGTCTCGTCCTGCGGGAGCTGAGCCACCCGAAGCAGGCCCGCCCGGGCGATTCGGTGACCATCGCGATGAAATGGCAGAACGCAGGCTCGGCCCCCTGCTACCGGCCGTATCGCCTGGCCTATCGGCTGATCGATGAGCAGGGCCGCAGCCGCGTGCTCCTCGGCAACGTCACCGTCGAAAAGTGGATGCCCGGCACGGTGGACATCTTCGACGAGGGATTCCTCGAAGAGCCGCCGGACCTGCCGCCCGGAGAGATCGTCAACGTCTCGGACCGCGTGACATTGCCGCCGGACCTGCACGCCGGGGAGTACTCTCTCGCCATCGCGATTGTCGGTGAACGCTCGACCGATCCGATAGTGAGACTCGCCATCAAGGGCCGAGATCAGGATGGATGGTATCTCCTAAGCGAGATCGTCGTCCGGCGGTAGCTTCATCCGCGCGGGTCGAGAACAGAGCATATCCACAGGGCGGCGCCAGGTGTGACTGATGTCTCTGGTACAACGGAGCTGCATTTGCGGCAAAACACTGGACCGACTCTGTCATTTCGAGCGCAGTCGAGAAATCCGGCCGCGAACGTGAGAGACCTGCTGTTCGGTGCCCAGATGCTTCGGCTTCGCCTCAGCATGACAAGTCAACAGGCCCTGCCAGATCACACGGGCGACGCACGCCCTGCGGCACGGAGTTGCCGGCCTCCGAAAGCTGCGATACAATGCCGGGCGAAAACTCGGCCCCTGCCGAATCGAACGACAACGGCAAATCAATCAAGGTGGAGATATTCCTATGCCTACGCGAGACGTTGCCCCGCTACGTTGGCTCCTTATCATTCTGTTCGCAGCCGGTTGTGCCGGCCTCTGGGCGACCAGGGCGACCGCCCAGGCGACGCACCGCTTTGCCATCGGCGATGAGGCCTTCCTGCTGGATGGCCGGCCCCTGCAAATCCGGTGCGGGGAGATCCATTTCGCTCGCGTCCCGCGGGAGTACTGGGTCCACCGTCTGCAACTGTGCAAGGCGATGGGTCTGAACACGGTGTGCGCGTACCTGTTCTGGAACTTCCACCAGTGGGACCCGGGCCGGTTCGACTGGTCGGGCCAGGCGGACGCGGGAGAGTTTTGCCGCCTGGCGCAGCAGGAGGGTCTCTGGGTGATCCTGCGGCCCGGCCCCTACGCCTGCGCCGAATGGGAGGGCGGCGGCCTGCCCTGGTGGCTGCTCAAGAAGGAGAACATCCGAATGCGCAGCCGCGATCCGGACTTCCTGGCGGCCGGCCGCAACTGGCTCAAAGAAGTGGGCCGGGTGCTGGGCCCGATGCAAATCACGCGGGGCGGTCCCATCCTCATGGTTCAGGTCGAGAACGAGTACGGCTTCTACGGGGACGATGTCCAGTACATGGGCGAGATGCGTCAGGCCCTGCTCGACGCCGGATTCGATGTCCCCCTGTTCGCGTGCAATCCGCCGTACGCCCTTCGCAAGGGCCTGCGGGACGATCTGTTCAACGTGGTCAACTTCGGCAAGGACCCTGCCGATGGGTTCAAGGCCCTGCGCGAAATCCAGCCCAAGGGTCCCTTGATGTGTGGAGAGTTTTATCCGGGCTGGTTCGACACCTGGGGTTTCCCGCACCACCTGGGCAACACGCCGCAATACCTGGCGGACCTCGAATACATGCTCAAGAACAACGCGTCGTTCAGCATCTACATGGCGCACGGGGGCACCACCTTCGGCCTGTGGTCCGGAGCGGACCGGCCGTTCAAGCCCGACACGTCCAGCTACGACTACGATGCGCCGATCAGCGAGGCCGGCTGGATCGGTGAGAAGTTCGGGCTCACGCGCGATCTGATGGCCGGGTATCTGCTGCCGGGCGAGACGATCCCCGAGCCGCCGGCGGCCAATCCCGTGACGGCGATCGCCCGCTTCGAGCTGACCGAGTCGGCCGCGATCTTCGACAACCTGCCCGTGCCCATCGAGGACAGGGCGCCTCGCAACATGGAGGCGTACGACCAGGGCCGAGGCTGCATTCTGTACCGCGCGACACTGCCCGCCGGACCTGCCGGCGAACTGTCTGCGAAGGAAGCGCGTGACTTCGCCTGGGTCTTCCTGGACGGCAAGCTTCTCGGAACCATGGACCGGCGCTCTCAGCAGTACCGCGTGCAGGTCCCACAACGCCAAGCCGCGGCCCGCCTGGACATCCTGATCGAGGCGATGGGTCACGTCAACTTCGGGCCCGAGGTGCACGACCGCAAGGGCCTGCACGGGCCGGTAACGCTCAAGACCGCCGCCGGCGACAGGCTGGAGCCGAGGGCGTGGCAGGTGTACCGGTTGCCCCTGGATGAGCCGATGCTCGCGAGCCTGCAATGGAAACGCAGCAAGGCCGGCGGACCGGCGTTCTGGCGCGGCGGATTCGATGCCACCGAGCCGGCGGACACGTTCCTCGACGTGAGCACGTGGGGCAAAGGCGTGCTGTGGGTCAACGGCCGGTGCATGGGGCGGTTCTGGAATATCGGACCGACGCAGACCATGTACGTGCCGGGTCCGTGGCTCAAGCGAGGCCGCAACGAGGTGATCGTGCTGGACCTGCTCGGGCCGCAAGAGCCGGCCCTGGCGGGACTGGAGAAGCCGATCCTGGATCAGG
This sequence comes from Sedimentisphaerales bacterium, assembly GCA_040772485.1. Lineage (GTDB taxonomy): Bacteria > Planctomycetota > Phycisphaerae > Sedimentisphaerales > Anaerobacaceae > Anaerobaca. Next base: position 50,482 of record JAXGYC010000008.1, read on the forward strand.
TCCGGCCGCAGTTCGATTCCAGCAGGAAGGTGCAGCAGGCTGTCCTGGCCATTGAGGGCGTACGGCCGGTGCACAGCGGCGCCTTCGCGCCCGGACCGGCCGCCAAGGAAGTGCGATTCGCCAGGCCCGTCGAAGGCCGCCAGTTCTGCCTGGAGACCCTCAGCGCCGTGGACGGCAAGCCCTTCGCCGCCATCGCCGAGCTTGACCTGTTGGGAACCGACGGCCGGCCCATCGCGCACACCCTCTGGACCGTCGCCTATGTCGACAGCGAGGAACGGATCCAGGAGGACGGCTCTGCGCTCAACGCGATCAACGGGCAGACCGCGGATTTCTGGCACACTGAGTGGAGCCAGACGCAGCCCGGCCATCCGCACCGGCTGGTGATAGACCTGGGCAAAACCGAGGCGATCGGCGGATTCCGCTACGTGCCTCGGGCAGGCGATCCGTCGGTTGGCGGCAGGATCAAGGACTACCGCCTGTATGTAGGCGCGTCGCTCGCCAGGCCCATCGCGCAGTAGGCAAGCGCGACGAGGGCGTGCATCAAGTCTTCCTTATCGGCCGGCATTGGCCCGAGGCGCCGCGGATGGGGCCTCCGCGACTGGCCTTTTGCCCTATTCTGGACGCTCTTTCGAGGCGGACCAGAAGGTGAGATGACGACACAACCGCCTCAGAATGAAGATGTTACGAGAACAGCTCTGGGCACACTCGAAGCGCCGAGACACGGAACGCCATCGGATCGGAGCAACCGGAAACAGCCGGAGGAGTTTATAAAAGCGGACAAGCCAGAGTTCCAATATGGGCGAGTTTGCATTACAATGTGGCCTGGACTGGGAATTCAGTCCCGGCGCGCCGGGATGCGAAAATTCTCGCGAAAACCGATATTTCCGTTGAGCCGGAAGGTATACTTCCAACATTGTTGACCTGATGCGGTCAGAAAGGAAGGGAATCATGCAAACACGGTTAGCAGCGATTCTGGGGGGTCTGATTCTGGCGTGCGTCGTCCCTCTGTCGGGGTGCAAGAAGTCGCCGGAAGCGCCGGCTCCGCAGCAGGCGGCTCCCGCGGCGGCGCCGATCAAGGTGGGGGCCATCTTCGCCGTCACCGGCCCGGCCTCGTTCCTCGGCGCGCCCGAAGCCAAGACCGTCCAGATGTTCGTGGAGAAACTGAACCAGTCCGGCGGCGTGCTGGGCCGCAAGGTCGAGCTGCTCATACGCGATTCCGGCGCCAGCCCGGAGAAGGCCATCTCGCTGGCCAAGCAGCTCATCGACGAGGAGAAGGTCCTGGCCATCCTCGGCCCGTCGACCAGCGGAGAGAGCATCCAGATCAAGAGCATCTGTCAGGAAGGCCAGACGATCCTGCTGTCCTGCGCCGCTGCCGAGGAGATCGTCGTTCCGCTGGCCAGCTACGTCTTCAAGACTCCGCAGAAGGACAGCCAGGCCGCCCAGTGGATCTTCAACACGATGAAGGATATGGGAATCACCAAGATCGGTGTGATCACCAGCAACACCGGCTTCGGCAAAGGGGGAAAGACCCATCTGGAAAAGATGGCCCCGGAGAATGGAGTCCAGATCATTGTCAACGAGGTCTATGAGAAAGAGTCCACGGACCTGACGGGCGTTTTGACCAAGGTCAAAGGCGCCGGCGTCCAGGCGGTGGTCAACTGGTCCATCGAGCCGGCCCAGGGCATCGTCGCCAAGAACATGAAGCAGATCGAGCTGAACGTGCCCCTGTTCCAGAGCCACGGCTACGGCAACATCCGGTACGTCCAGGGCAGCGGAGAGGCCGCCAACGGCACGATCTTCCCCTGCGGGCGATTGCTCGTGGCGGACAGCCTGCCCGCAAACCATCCCCAGAAGGCCCTGCTGACCGAATACAAGAGTGACTATGAGTCCAGGTACAACGAGGACGCCAGCACTTTCGGAGGCCATGCCTACGACGCCATCCTGATTCTCACCGAGGCGATCAAGAAGGCGGGCTCGGCGGACCCGAAGGCCGTCCGCGACGCGATCGAGAACCTCCAGGGCGTGGTCGGCACCGCCGGGGTCTTCAACTTCTCGGCGCAGGACCACAACGGCCTGGGCCTGGACGCCTTCGAGATGCTAACCGTCAAGGACCAGAAATTCGCCATCTACCAGAAGTAGCCGGGACGAAACAGATCTATGGATTTCGCCCTATTCGTTCAGTACGCCCTCTCGGGCATCACCGTCGGCAGCGTGTACGCCATCGTCGCGATTGGCTTCAACATCATCTACTGCACGACGGGGATCATCAATTTCGCCCAAGGCGAGTTCCTCATCGTCGGCGCGATGACGGCCATCAGTCTGGCCGAGGTCGCGCCGCTGCCGGTGGCGATTCTCGGGGCGGTCCTGATCACGACGGCCCTGGGGGCCGTGGTCGAGCTGGTCTTCATCCGGCAGGTCCGCAACGCCTCGGTGCTGCGGCTGATCATCATCACCATGGGCCTGTCGATCGTGATGCGGGAGGTCATGCTGCACATCTGGGATGAGCAGGTGCGGTCGCTGCCCTACTTCACGGGCACGGAGGTCTCGACCGTCACTATCCTCGGCGCGCACATCTCGCCGCAGGTCCTTTGGGTGCTCGGCGTCAGCGCCGTCATCGTGGCGGCGCTGACGCTCTTCTTTCAATACACCACCACGGGCAGGGCCATGCGTGCCTGCGCCGACGACCGGATGGCCGCATGCCTCTGCGGCGTCAACGACCGCTGGATGGTCACCCTCTCGTTCATGCTCAGCGCCGGCATCGGCGCACTGGCCGGCTGCGTCGTCTCGCCGATCACGCAGACCCAGTACGACATGGGCGCTCCGCTGGCGATCAAGGGCTTCACCGTCGCGATCCTGGGCGGCATGGGCAACAGCATGGCGGCGGTGGCGGCGGGCCTGTTCCTCGGCCTGCTGGAGGCGTTCGTGGTCAGCGTGCTGCCCTCCTCGTACAAAGAGGTCGCGGCCATCGTGGTGCTGCTGTTGATCCTCGTTTTCCGGCCGAGCGGCCTGTTTGCCCGCCGGGACGTGAGTGCTCTGAGGGCGGCATGATGCGGCTGCGAATCTACTACCCCGTCCTTGCCGCTGCGGCCCTGGTGGTCGTGCTGCACGTCGCGCTGGCAGCATCCGGCAAGACCTACTACATGACGCAGATCACCATGTCGGCCTACTACGCCCTCGTCGTGATCGGGCTGTGCCTGCTCATGGGCTACGCCGGACAAATCTCGCTGGGCCACGCGGGTTTCTTCGCCATCGGCGGCTACACCATCGCCGTCCTGACCACGTACGACCTCGGCAACTGGCGTGAAACTCCGGCGATCGGACTGCTGCGCTCGCTCGGGCTTCTGATGCAATGGCAGGACATGTACGGTCGCGACATCCTTTCGTTTTCGCCGTGGCTGGCCTTTGCCGCCGCCATGCTGTTGGCCGCCCTGATCGCCCTGGCGATCGGCCTGCCCGTGATCCGGCTCAAAGGCCACTACCTCGCCATGGCCACACTCGGTTTTGGCCTGATCATCTATCGCATCGTCCTGGGCGCCCGGCTCCTCGGCCAGGCCGACGGCATTTCCAACGTGCCGGCCTTCGGCCTTGTCGGCGGCCTCCAGGTCAACGGCCGGTCCGCCTTCCGAGTGCAAAACTACTATATCGCATGGTTCGCCGTCCTGGCGGCCATGGTGCTGTCGCTGAACCTAATCCACTCGCGCGTCGGCCGGGCGCTGCGCTCGATCCACCAGAGCGAAGAAGCCGCCCACTCGCTGGGCATCGACACGTATCGCTACAAGCTGGCCACGTTCATCCTGAGCGCCCTGTTCGCGGCGGTCGGCGGCGCCCTGCTGACCCATTACAACGGAAGCATCGGCCCGTCCGAAGCCACCGTCATGAAGTCCGTGCGATACGTCGCCATCGTCGCGGTCGGCGGCATGGCCAATCTCTGGGGCGCGATGCTCATGGGGATCCTGCTGAATTTCCTGTCGCTGCGCGGCGTCTTCGGCTCCTTCGACGACGCCGTGTTCGGCGCCATTCTCATCGGCGTCATGATCCTCGCCCCTCAGGGCCTGCTGCAAGTGCCCAGGTGGCGGACGGTGACCGCCCTGCTGCCGAGGAGGTCCCATGGGTGAAGAAAACTCGAAATCCGAAGCACGAAGTCCGGAATTCGAGGTAAGGGCGAGGCATGCCTCGCCCCTACGTGCGCCCTTCGGACGGTTTGTTTCGGATTTCGTGTTTCGCATTTCGTATTTCTCGTCCGACCGTTCGAGGAGGGTCTATGAGTGAGATCCTCCTGGAAACGAAGCATCTGCACCGCTCCTTCGGAGGCGTTCACGCCGTCAAAGACGTCAGCATGAAGGTGCGCACGGGCGCGATCAAGGCGGTCATCGGTCCCAACGGCGCGGGCAAGACCACGCTGTTCAATCTGATCGCCGGCACGACCGCCCCGCAACAGGGCGAGGTCCTCTTTCGAGGCAAACGAATCACGGCCTGGAAGCCCCATGCGGTTGCGGCGACGGGAATCGCCCGCACCTTCCAGACGACCAAGCTGTTCCCGCACATGACGGTGCAGGAGAACGTGATGGTCGGCCGGCATCCGCGAACACGTTCGGGCTTCCTCGCGGGCATGCTGAATCTGCCGCGGACCTGGCGAGAAGACCGCCAAACGCAGACCAAGGCGACGGAGATCCTCGCGGACCTCGGACTGGCTCCCTACGCCGGCGAGACCGCGTCGAACCTGTCGTTCGGGCGCCAGCGACTGGTGGAGTTCGCGCGGGCCCTGGCCACCGAGCCGGCCCTGCTGCTGCTCGACGAGCCTGCCGCCGGACTGAACATCTACGAGACCCAGGAACTGTCCCGCCTGATCCTCAAGATTCGCGACCGGGGCGTCACGTGCCTGATCGTGGAGCACGATATGTCTCTGGTGATGGACATCTCGGACGAGGTGGTCGTTCTCGATCAGGGGCAGAAGATCGCCGAAGGCCCGCCGGCGGCGATCCAGCGCAACCCCGACGTGATCCGGATCTACCTGGGGGACGACCATGCTTAAGATCCTCCGTGGCGAGGGCATCTTGCCCTTGCTCTTCACAACCCGGCGGACCGAAGAAGACGCAAGGGCGGGACGCCCTCGCCACGGGGCAACGCGTGATTCCGGGGGCATAGGGGGGAGTCATGCTTAGAATCCTCAACTTGGAGGCCGGCTACGGCCCGCTGCGGGTCCTCAAGGGGATCAGCCTGCACGTCTCGCCGGGCGAGGCGGTGGCGGTGATCGGCGCCAACGGAGCGGGCAAGACCACGCTGCTCAAGACTATCGCGGGCGTCCTGAAGGCCCGCTCGGGCGAGATCGCGTTCGACAAACAGAACATTCGCGGCCGGCCGGCGGAGAAGATCGTCGCCCTCGGATGCAGTCTCGTCCCCGAGGGCCGGCACGTGTTCGGCACCATGACCGTTCGGGAGAACCTTCTGCTCGGCGCGTTCTGCCGGCGGCACGTGGACAACAGCGCCGGTGTCGACGAGAGCCTGGAGCAGGTCTACGATCTCTTCGGCATCCTCAAGGAACGTTCGAACCAGTTGGCCGGGACGCTCTCCGGCGGCCAGCAGCAGATGCTCGCCATCGGCCGGGCCCTGATGAGCCGGCCCAGACTGCTGATGATGGACGAGCCCTCGCTTGGCGTCGCCCCGCTGCTCGTCCAGAGCATTTACGAGAAGATCCTCACCCTCAAGCGCAACGGCCTGACCATCCTGCTGGTGGAACAGAATGCACGGGCTGCTCTGGCGGTCGCCGACCGGGGCTACGTAATCGAGACCGGCCAGATCGTCCTGCAGGGACCGTCCCGGCAGTTGAGCGACAATCCCGAGGTGCAGCGGGCCTATCTCGGAAAAGAGTATCGACGCATCGACGAATGACCTAAGGCACGGGAAGTCCGAAATCCAAAGCACAAAACCCGAATATCGACGATGAAAGCAAAGATCAAATGGCAAAATGCAAAATGGAGGAAGTCATCCGCCGAAGGCGGATTCCGCCGTTTTGATGTTTGCTTCTTGCTCTTTGATGTCCGACGGAAAACTGACGACAGGTGGCAGCATGGACCAGACAAGCATGTACAACGCCAAGTGTGAGACCCTCCCGCGCAACGAGCTGGAGCAGCTTCAGTTCGAGCGGCTGCAATCGACGCTCAATCGCGCGTATCGCAACGTCGCCTTCTACAAGGCCGCGTTCGATACGCACTGCGTCAACCTCGAACGGATCAGGGACATCCAGGCGATGCAGGAGCTTCCTTTCACCACGAAGGAGGACCTCCAGAAGAGCTATCCGTATGACATGTTTGCGGTCCCATTGAGGGACATCGTGCGGATCCACACCACCTCGGGCACCGCTACCCGGCCGATCGTCGTCGGATACACGCAGAATGACCTGCGCAACTGGAGGGAGTGTGCCGCCCGCCTGCTCACCGCCGCCGGCGTCACCCAGCACGACGTCGTCCAGATCGCGCTGCACTACAGCCTGTTCGCAGAAGGATTCGGCTTCCACCAGGGGGCCGAGCGGGTCGGCGCCTCGGTGATCCCGGCCTCTCTGGCGACCAGCGTGGCCAAGCAGATCGTCGTCATGCGGGATTTCAAGACGACCGTCCTGATCTCGACGCCCAGCCACGCCCTGAACATCGCGGTCAGCCTCGATGAGGAGCAGGTCCGTCTGGAACGGTTGTCTCTGCGGCTGGGCCTCTTCGGCGGCGAGCGATGGAGCGACTCGTCGCGCCGGCAATTAGAGGAGCGGCTGCGCATCACGTCGATCGATACGTACGGCCCGACGGAGGTCCTGGGTCCCGGCGTGGCCGGCGAGTGCCACCTGCGCCACGGCCTGCACATCAACGAGGACCAGTTCATCGTCGAGGTCATCAACCCCAAGACGCTCGCGCCGGTTACAGTCGGCGAGGAAGGCGAACTGGTTCTCACGACGATCCTGAAGGAAGGCTTCCCGCTGATCCGCTATCGCACGGGCGACATCACGCGCCTGATCGCCGAACCCTGCGCCTGCGGGCGGACCTTCCTGCGCATGGCGCCCGTCTCGGGACGGACCGACGACCTGATCCTGGTGCGCGGCGTCGGGTTCTTCCCCGCCCAGATCGAGGAGATCCTCAGCGGGTTCGAAGGCGTCAGCCCGTACTTCCAGATCATTCTCGATCAGGAAGGCGGTATTGACACCGTCCAGATTCGCGTGGAGATTTCCGGCGCCATCCAGTCGGTCGACAGGATCAGAGCGATCGAGACGCTGCGCGTCCAGATCGCCCAGCGCATCGCGACCGTCCTGGACGTGGAGGCGAAGGTGATCCTGGTCGAGCCCGGATCGTTGCGGCAACTCGCCGCCGGGGCCGAGCGGGTCGTGGATCGACGGCCGTAGGGGCGAGCCTCTATTTAGGTCCTTGAGGTCCCCTCGGTCCTTTTGGCCCACTACAAACAAGTCATTCATTGGCAGGAGCGAACGATGAACGAAGTGCGGAGAGCGGTTCTCACATTGGCAACCATTGCGGGGCTTTCGGTCGTCACGGCTCCGGCATCGGTCTATGCAGGGGCGAATGATGATTCGACCCCACCGCCTGCCGGTGCGCTCGAACGAGGTTTCGCGGACCCGCCCGATTCGGCCAGACCGCGGACCTGGTGGCATTGGACCGGCGGCAACGTCACAAAGGAAGGGGTCACAAAGGACCTCGAATGGATGAAGCGCGTCGGCATCGGCGGGTGTCAACTGGCCGACGTCAGCTTCGGGTTCGGCCAGACCATCGACGAGAAGATCGAGTTCGGCAGCCCCAAGTGGCTGGACGCCGTCCGTCACGCCGCCACCGAGGCCCAGCGATTGGGACTGGAGCTGGCAATCTTCAGCTCCGCCGGCTGGAGCGAGACGGGCGGGCCCTGGGTCAAGCCCGAGCAGGCAATGAAGAAGCTCGTCTGGAGCGAGACGACGGTGGAAGGGCCGTCCGCCACAGGCGGATTCGCCGGCAAGCTGCCGCAACCTCCGTCCAACAGCGGACCGTTTCAGAATCAGGGCGCCGGCGGCCGTAGTCCGCAGCCGGACCCCACGTGGTACGGTGACAGTGCGGTCATCGCCTTCCGCACTCCGGCAGCGGAAGTTGACATGGTCGCCCTGAGCCCGAAGGTGACCACCAGCGCCGGTGACATCGACCCCGGACCGCTGTTCGACGATGACTGGAATTCGGCCGCGACGATTCGCCCGCCCGCCGAAGGTGCCGCCGCATGGCTTCAGATCGAGTTCACCCGGCCGTTCCGCGTCCGGGCCATCACAATAGCCGGACCCGCCGGCATTCCGGTCGGCCGGGTGCTGGCGGGCGACGACATCGTGCACCTGCGAACGCTCGTGACGTTGCCCGGAGCGCAGCTCTACCGCCAAGGCAGGATACGCACGTTTGCACTGCCCGAGACGACCGCGAAGATCTACCGCATCGAGATGACCGCCGCGCCATTGGGACCCGGCCCGACGATGAGCCAGGAGCCGACACCACCGGCAAAGCAGTACTCACTCACGGAGGTGCGGCTGCACAGCGGCGCCCGCGTGCACCGCTGGGAAGACAAGGCGGGCTTCAGCCACCTGTTCGAGTACGAGACGGTGCCAACGCCCGATGTGGCAGCGGACACGGTGATCCGGCAGACTGAGGTGATCAGTCTGACCTCCAGGATGGCGCCCGACGGCACGCTGAATTGGGATGTGCCGGCAGGCAAGTGGACCATTCTGCGGCTGGGCTACTCGCTGACCGGCGCCAAGAACCGGCCGGCGCCGCCCTCGGGCTCGGGCTACGAGGCCGACAAGCTCAGCGCCAAACACATGGAAGCCTACTATCACGGCTACTTCGATCCGATCGCCAAGGCGCTGGGGCCGCTGTTCGGCAAGAGCCTGCAATACGTGGTGATGGATAGTTGGGAGGCCGGGCGCCAGAACTGGACGGAGCAGATGATCGACGAGTTTCGCAAGCGTCGCGGCTACGACCCGACGCCGTATCTGGCGATTCTGACCGGGCGCGTCGTCGAGAGCGCCGAGGCCAGCGACCGCTTTTTGTGGGATTTCCGCCGGACGCTCGCCGATCTGTGGGCCGATTATCACTACGGTGTGATGTCTGATCTGTTGGGCAAGCACGGCATCGGCATTTACGGGGAGGCCGCGGGTGTCTCGCTCGAGATTCCCGAGGACACCCTGATGAACAAGAGCAAGGTCGCGATCCCGATGGGCGAGTTCTGGGTGGGCAAGATGCATCCGCCCCTGATGTACTACCAGGACGTTCGCGGGGCGGCTTCGGCGGCGCACGTCTATGGCAAGACGCTCGTCGCAACCGAGTCCTATACGGGCGGCGGCTACGAAACGCCGTACGCGCTGAAGAAAGTCTCCGATTACTGGTTTGCCCAGGGCGTCAACCGGATCGTCTTCCACACCTCGGCGCATCAGCCGCTCGACACCAGGCCCGGCAACGCGATGGTTGGCACGCATGTCCACCGCAATGTCACGTGGGCCGAGCAGGCGAGGCCTTTCATGAATCATCTGGCTCGCCAGTCGTTCCTGTTGCAGCAGGGCCTGTTCGTGGCCGATCTGGCGTACCTGCTGGACGAAGGCGCGCCGTCGACGATGCCGATCTGGGGCGCGGGACTGATGCCGAAGCCGCCCGAGGGATATGACTTCGACTACATCAACGCCGATGCGCTGCTGAATCGAATGTCGGTCGACGCCGATGGCCGGCTGATGCTGCCCGACGGCATGAGCTATCGCGTGCTGGTGCTGCCTCAGACAGACAAGATGCGGCCGGAACTGCTCCACAGGATTCGCGATCTGGTTCTGGGCGGGGCAACCGTTGTGGGGCCCAGGCCCGCGCGCTCCCCGAGCCTGGCGGGCCGGCCGGAGTCGGACCGGGATGTGCCGGAGTTGGCGGCCGAAGTGTGGGGCGACCTTGACGGCGTCAGTCGGACCATCCGCTATGTCGGCAAGGGTAGGGTCGTCTGGGGCCTGCCGCTGGAGGATGTCCTGGCATCATTGAACACTCCGAAGGATGCCGAGTTCCGCAAGGCGCTGGACGCCGATCTCGCATGGATCCATCGGCGAACCTCCGATGCGGACATCTATTACCTCGCGAATCTCACGGATGCCGCCCAGGACGTCCAGGCGCGCTTCCGCGTCAGCGGCAAGGAGGCGGAGCTCTGGCATCCGGACACGGGGCAAATCGAACCAGCTTCGTACCGCATCGTGGAAGATCGCACGATCGTTTCACTTGGCCTCTCGCCGCGAGAGAGTGCGTTCGTGGTCTTCCGCCGGGCCGCTTCTTCGCCAACCCGTACGCTGCCGCAGCGCGCCGCGACGACACTGGCGACCGTGGGCGGACCCTGGGATGTCACGTTCCCTGCGAACCTCGGCGCGCCCGAGAGAATTCAACTGGCCGACTTGGCATCCTGGACGGCCCATGCCGATCCTGGTGTGAAGTACTTCTCCGGCACGGCGACCTACACCAGGACGATCCAGGCGCCGCAGGGCTGGTTCCAGTCGGGCGCCCGACTCGCGTTGGACCTGGGGGCAGTCCACGACATCGCGGAGGTCTCCGTCAACGGTGAGCCGCCCGCCACGCTGTGGAAGCCGCCGTACCAGGTGGACGTGACCGACTCGCTCGAGCCGGGCGAGAACCGGCTGGAAATCAAAGTCACCAATCAGTGGACGAATCGCCAGATCGGAGACCGGCTGGTCCCGTCCGGCCAGAAAGTGCTGGCCGAGCCTGCCGGCGGCTTCGGGCCGATGGCCGGCTTCGGCGGCCCCCAAACCCCGGCCGAATCGGGATTGCTCGGTCCGGTCACCGTGATCTCCACAATCAGTCAATGAACATCCTGAAAGGATCAGTGCGATGAGAACTGTCGGTTGCTGTCTGGTCTTGTTGTTCGTCTGGAGCGCTGCCGAGGCGCAGATCGCGGACTCGCCCGATGAGAGCGTGGCGGGCATCCCGGTCAACTACACGGAGGCGAAGGTCGGGTCCGCTGCAGGCGGACTGCCGGACGCGCTGCAGCTCGCCGACGGCCGGCCCGTGCGCGATGCCGCCACCTGGTTCGAGAAACGCCGACCCGAGATCGTCAGGCTCTTCGAGGAGAACCAGTACGGCCGCAGTCCGGGCCGTCCGGCCGACATGAGCTTCGACGTGTTCGACAAGGCCGGGCGGGCGTTCGGTGGAAAGGCGATTCGCCGACAGGTGACGATCTACTTCTCCAAGGACAAGGCCGGCCCCCAGATGGACCTGCTGATCTATCTGCCCGCCGGCGCGGCCAAGCCCGCCCCGCTGCTGTTGAATCTGGGCTTTGCCGGCAACAACACCATGGTGAACGATCCCAATGTGAAGGTCGGCACGTTCTGGGACCGGCGTCAGAACAAGCGGGTGCCCGCCACCAGAGGCTTCGGATTCATGGACGTGATGCCGCTGCTGGAGAAAGGGTTCGGCTTCGCCACCTTCAACTACAGTGACGTCGACCCCGATGCGCCGGGCGCGGTCGCCTATGGCGTGCGGAAGCTGTATCTGAAAGAAGGGCAGACCGAACCCGCGCCGGACGAGTGGGGTTCCATCGCCGCCTGGGCGTGGGGCATGAGCCGGGCCATGGATTACTTCGAGACGGACGAAGACATCGACGCCAAACGCGTGGCGGTCACGGGCGTGTCGCGTCTTGGCAAGACGGTGCTGTGGGCAGGCGCGCACGATACGCGCATCGCAATGGTGATCGCCAGTTGTTCGGGCGAGGGCGGCGCAGCGCTGAGCCGGCGCAACTACGGCGAGACCATCGGCCATCTGGCCGCCCCGACGCGATACGCCTATCAGTTCTGCGCCAACTATGGGAAATGGGCGGACAAGGTCGCCGAATTCCCGGTCGATGCGCACATGCTCATCGCGCTGATCGCGCCGCGTCCGGTGCTTTTGCAGACGGGCAACACCGACAAATGGTCGGACCCCTATGGCGAATTCCTGGCAGCCGTTGCCGCCGGCCCGGTTTACGAATTGCTCGGCAAACAGGGACTGGGCACGGACAGGATGCCCGCCGCCGGGGAGCCCATCCTGCACACGATCGGCTACTTCATGCACGACGGCGGCCACGGCCCATCTCCGGCGGACTGGCCCGTGTTCATGCAATTCATGCAGATGCACTTGCAGCCGTGAGGTGTTCGCAGTGTGCCCGTGAGAGCCTGCCCCTTCAACTGCGTTCAGGGCAGGCTCTGAGCGAAGCCGAAGGGGCATACCTTCGATGAAACAGGTAACGCCTTACGGCGTCACTACAAACCGTGGCGGCGAGGACGCCTCAGAACGGGATCGCCAGCGGTTTGGTCCGGCCGGCCAGTCCGGCCACTTCGGCGGCCGAAAGGGCTCGCTGATAGATATAGATTTCGTCGATGTCCCCGGTGAGCCAGTTTTCGGTGGCGTCGAAGATCCCGCCGCCGCCGATGTTGACGGGAAAGGTGGACGAACCGTAGGTGTCGGTAATCGCCGTGCCGCCGGAAACCGCCGCCCGACCGTCCAGATAGATCGTCACCACCGTGCCGTTGCCCACCGCGACGATGTGATGCCAGTCGGCGGTGGCATCGTAAGGCCAGGCCAGGTTGACGGCACCGCTGGCAGCGCTCCAAATCTGGATATTATTGCCGGCGGAAATCCCATACTCGATGCAATCGTTCTGGCCCACCAACCCGCTGCGGTTCGCCTGAGAAAGGTCTCCCTTCAGCCAGCAGGCAATCGTGAATTCCGTCAGGTCATTGAGCAGGCTCTTGCCGGTAGTGACATAATCGCGGCCGGCGTGGAAACTCAGAGCACTGCCGGAGACGCCGGTAATCCAGGCAGGACTGCCCTCGATCGTGCCGTGGTTGCCGCTGCCGGCCGAATCGTTCGCGGCGTGGCCCGACCCCTCGTCCAGCGCATAGTAGAGCACCAGATTCGCCGGGTCCGGCTCGATGGGTGTGATGAATTCGGGCGTCCCGGGATACAGCCGGAGGTCGTCGATGTATACGACGCCGGCGGCGTCGGCTCCTTCAACGCCGATGGTTAATTCGGTGACACGGCTGACGTCCTCGCCGACGCTCGATAGATCGATGTTCCACGGCTGCCACGTGGATTTATTGATGTCGGCGGCATCGCCACCGTACTCGACCCTGGTCCCGTTGATCTTGAGATACAGGCGCCCGTCGTTGCCCTGGGCGCCGCGGAAGTACAACGAAAGGCTCTGGATGCCGTTGGGCGTCCAATCCTGCGGGGCGTCGAACGTGCGGACCGCCTCGGCCACCGCCACACCCGCATTGTCGTAGAACAGCGGCATGGCCTGGCTGCCGCTGTGGACGATGGCCCTCTCGGCGAAGGGCGCGTCGAGATGTCCGACCGTCGAGCCGGTCTGGTTCTCCCAGCCGTCGACCCACGTCTCGAAGATGCGGCTGCCTTCATCATCCGTATACGCCTCAAAATCGTCGACGACCAGAAACTCCTGGGTCGTGAAGCTCCAGACCGGGCCGGACCACGTGCCGGCAGGGTCGGCCTCATCGACCTCGTCGATCCTCCAAAAATAGGTGGTCGCCAGATGGAGGTCCGCCGGCGTGTAGCTCGCGTCCGTGACGGTGTCGGCCAGAGCGGCGCCCTCGGCCACCGCCGCTTCGTCGGCGCTGAGGTGGACCTGGTGCATGGCCGCCCCGCGACCGGCCCGCCAACGGAGCGTCGCGTTCACCGCCACGTCCGCAGCGCCGTCGGCCGGCCGCGGCTCACGAGCCACCACCGGAACGAACAGGAAGCGGACCTCGCTGAGGCCATACTGGCCCAGCAGGCCGTACCCGCTGCGTATGACGATCTTGACGAATCGGGCAGCGATGCCTCCGAGGTCAAGAGTCGTGTTGGCTGAGTAATCGCTCCTGGCAGTGGCCTGGGCGAATTGCACGTCGCCCCAGACCGTCCAGTCCGCGCCGTTCTCGGAATACTCGATCGTGACGTCTTTGAGCCCGAAGCCCAGGAGCGGCTCAAACGGCACGTTGTAGTTCCACACCAGCATCTCGTGCAGCTTGTACACGTTGTCAAACTCGTATTGGATGTACACCGTCTCGGCGCTGGGCCCGACCAGCCACATGTCCGTGGTCTCGATCGAGTGCTTGTCGTCGGCGTTCAATCCGGAGCCGTTGACGGTATTCTCCGGCCCCTGCCCTTCGCCGGAGGCCGCGTTGCTCGTGGCGATGATGTTGCGAATCGGATACGCGAACGGCTCGACCGTGAAACTCCAGACGTTTCCTTTGAACGCGGTGTAGTCCGGGGCGCCGTTGACTTCATCGATCCGCCAGAAGTAGGTGGCCCCATACGTCAGAACGTCACTGGGCGTGTAGGTCGTTTCCGTCTGGCCCTGGCTGGCCAGCACCCCCAGAGACGCCGCAGCGCTGGCCGCATTGACATCCGCCCAACTCGTGCCGAAGTAGACGTCGTGGGTCACCGCCGTGTCCGTCGCCGTCCAGCTCAGGCTCGTGTCCCGCGCCACATCGGTGGCTCCGTCAGCGGGGATCGGAGACGTGGCCTTCGAAGAGGTGAGCCCTCTCATAACGTCTGTGATTTCCTCGACCGTCAGAGCGACATCGAACAGGGCGACTTCGTCGAGCACGCCGCTGAAGAACTCGCTCGGCACACCGCCGGTCCACTGTGCGCCGATGAGAACCGGCGTCACGGTATCGGTATTCTGAGCGCCTCGCGCCTGTTCGGCATCCGGAACGCCGTTCACGTAGATCCTCATTGTCGCCCCGTCGTAGGTCACCGCGACATGCCCGAACTCGTCGTTGGGCAGCGTCAGGCTGCCGGAATAGGACCAGGGCTCGACTTCGCGATGGAAGGAGACGGTGCCGCCCCCGCCGATGCGGAGGATATAAGCGCCGATGACACCCGCGTTGAACTTGCTCATGACGGTGCCGCCGCCCCGGTTCTTGACCCAGGCCGTGATGCTGAACGGCGCGGTTCCGCCGAAGGCCAGGTTCGCGCTGGATTCGCGAATCTCCAGATAACTGGCGCCGCTGAACTCCAGAGCCGAGCCGTGGCGTCCCCCCACCCATGCCGGACTTGCCTTCAGATCGGCGTCGTAACCATGCCCCGAACTGTCTTTGGCAAGGCTGCCCGAGCCTTCGTCAAAGAGCCAGACCCCGACGATGGCATCGGGGTCCACCTGGGCGTTCCCTGGAGACAAGCACAGCAGACAGACGACGGCAAACACAGCGTACACGGTTGATGATCTTCTCGCAGTAGCCATGGCCAAATCCTCCTATCGCACCTCAGCCCGGAATCCCCCACGTGCCTTCACAGATCTATCCTCGGCACCTCCTCCATCATATCAGAATCCACGTGCGAATCTCAACATATCCCCCATCCATTTCAGCGTCATTGCCCGGCACAGTGCCCAGGGTGTGCAACGCACACCGATCCCATCGGGAGGACGAAGGTGTGCAATCGCACACCCACAGAGCTATCTCTTTACCCTACAGACACTTAAGTCCAGAGGCGAGTGGCAGCCGCAAGTCCCCAGGACTTGGGGGTGGTTTCTATCAGCAAACCATCCCCCAAGCTGCGAGGCTGCCACCCTGCCGCGCTTTGCCGGTTTCGGGAAGGGCAAACTGGACAACAAAGACCTGTGAGTGTAAACTGTCAGTAGCCGCTTTCGTCCATGAGGTCTCTTTTGACGAGGTGCAGCATGACAGCCGCAAGACGTGCCTTCACACTGATCGAGCTTCTCGTGGTCGTGGCCATCATCGCCCTGCTCATGTCTATCCTGATGCCCAGCTTGCACCGGGCCCGCAAGCAGGCTCGTGCCGTCGCCTGTCTGTCCAACCTCAAGCAATGGAGCTACATCTGGCACATGTACACCGAGGACAGCAACGGCAAATTCAACACCGGTGGCACAACCGGCGGGGACGCGGCGAATGACTGGCTCGTCATCCTGATGCCCTACTACCAGGACCGAGGGAAGTTGACCATCTGTCCGGCCGCCACGCGCCCGATGGTCATACCCGGTCCCTTTGCCACGCGGGCCTGGTCCTGGGACCGGCAGGGCTGGGGCAACCTCAAAGAAAAGGAGACCGTCGATATCGGCAGCTACGGCCAGAACGAATGGATCTGCGACCGCAGCGCCGCCGAGTACTGGAGGGACCGCAACACGATCAAGGACCCGGCGAACGTGCCGCTGTTCTTCGATTGCGCGTATGTGGACGTGTTTCCGACCGCCAATTCCGGCCCGCCGGCGATCGAGGGAGATGTCTCCGGCCTCAATGAGTGGGCCCTCGTCTGCATGGACCGCCACTCGGGGTACGTGAACTATCTCTTTGCCGATCTGAGCACCCGCAAGGTCGGGCTCAAGGAGTTGTGGACCTTCAAATGGACCCGCACGTTCAATACGTCCAACGCATGGACCACGGCCGGCGGCGTCAGGCCCGATGACTGGCCCGCCTGGATGAGGGCCTTCAAGGACTACTGAGCGTCCGCGCCGTTCGACCCGGAGGCTCATGCAGACACGATCCCAGGTTGACAGGTCTTTTGCCTTGACGGGAGGGTGCACGGCGCGGTATCTGGAATTCGCGAAGCTTGTGCGCGCGACGTCGGCCATTCGTAATCGGTGATCATCCGGCCGACGCAGGTGTCGGAGTCTTTCGATGAGGAGGAATCAGGCCATGTCCTGCGAGGCGCCGAGTCGGGAGGGGCGACTCTTTGTCTCGCAGTTCAGCTATACCCATCTCAACTGATGGCTCGCCTTGTTTTCGGGAAGGAAGGAGGTGCGGTCCTACACAACTGTCCTGGGCAACAGTGGAGCAATCGCGGAATTCGGTATCCGTTGCTTTGGCGTGTAGCCAAGGCACAAATCGCAATTCAGGTGACCTTTCGGGGAGGAATACTGTCATGTGTAAGAGATGGCTTTGTCTGGCTTCGTTTGCTCTGGTCCTTGGTCTGGCGTTTGCCGGCGGGACAAAGGCGGCCGATCCCAACCTTGTGGGATGGTGGCCCTTGGATGAAGGCGCTGGGGAGACGGTCGTCGATCTGTCCGGCAGCGGCGGCGACGGCACGATCATCAACCCCAACGGCGGTATGGGACCGGACGGCTCGGTCTGGGTCGAAGACCCCGAACGCGGCATAGTCCTGAGCTTCAATGGCGTCAACGGCACCGGGGCCTGCGTCACTACCGGCGTGACGATCCCGGCCATGGACCTGACGACTGACTTCACGTGGATGTTCTGGTGCAAGCAGGATGCGAGCCAGGGGTTCACTTCGGCGACCGGGGGCAATGACGTCATACTGGGCAACCGCTATGGCGGGACGGCCGCGCCGCTGCAATTCGTCAAGTTCACCCCGACGAATTTCGAGTTCTACAACGGCGATAACACCAACTTCATCACCTATCCGGAGGTGATGCCGTCCAGCGTATGGGTCCACAACGTGACCGTGAAGGACGGGGACAAGCTCACCTACTATCGCGACGGCTTCGAGGTGCGCTCGATCACGCTCACCAAGACAGTGGACGCCAACCCCTTCTACATGGGCGCCGATGGCTTCAGCGGCGTGCAGGAGGCCTGGTGCGGCTATCTGAGCGACGTGCGGATCTACAACAAGGCCGTGACGAGACTCGAAATCCTGGCGGTCATCGCGGGCGTCGAACAGATCGACATGGAAGTCGGCTTTGCCATGGTGCCTCCCGTCATGGACGGCGAGGTCGATGCCATCTGGTCGGTCGCCTCGACGCAGTCTTTCGTTCCTCTGGCCGATCCGGCCAACGCCTCCGGCACCTGGAAGGTGTTGTATGACGCGGAGAATCTCTACGTTCTCCTGGATGTCACCGACGACAGTCTGCAGAACGATTCGGCCGCAGCCTGGCAGGACGACAGCGTCGAGGTCTACTTCGACGGCGGCAACACCAAGCTGAGCACCCCGCTGGCAGGAGACGACCACCAGTATACGTTCGGGTGGACCGCAGACGACGTACAGGGAACCAACATTACAGGATACACCGAAGGCATTGAACAGGCTCAGGTAACCACGGCAACCGGCTGGCGCATCGAAATAAAGCTGCCCTGGCTGTCGATCCAGGGCGCAGCGCCGCAGGCGAGTGACTTGATCGGCATTGACTGCTACTACAATGATGACGATGACGGCGGTGATACACGCGAAGGCAAGATGCTCTCCTTCTCCGCCACAGAGGGCTGGAATGACGCCTCTCAGTGGGCTACGGCTATCCTGGCGGTCCCGCCGACTCCGGTGGACCCGGGCGTCGAGGGCCTGGTGGCCTACTACCCGCTGGACGCCGATGCCAGCGATGCGTCGGGCAACGGCCTGGACGGGGTCGTGATGGGCGAAACCCAACCGACCGATGGGGCCTCCGGCGGCGCGATGCTGTTCGACGGGGACGGTGACTACATCGAAGTGGCACACAATGCCCTGCTCGACATCACCGGTCCGATCTCGCTGTCGCTGTGGATTCGCCCGGACGCCGAGGACCCGGAGGGCCAGGGCACCGAAACCGCGCCGATGGCCAAGGCCGGCAGCACCGCCAGTCCGCCTTGGAGCTGGCAGGTTCGTTACGGCTGGGGCAGCCCGAAACCCTACATGGCCTTCACGTTCAACACCTCGCCGCGCGCCTGGGCCTATGTCAACCAGAACCTGGCGCAGGGTGAGTGGCATCACATCGCCTGCTCGGCCGACGGCCAGACGCTGACGGCCTATCTCAACGGCCTGGCCACCGAATCGACGCCCATGGGCGCGATCACCAGCAGCCCGACGCCGGTGCTCATCGGCACGGATGGCTGGAGTTGCGACTGGATCGGCGCGATCGACGAGGTCGCCATCTACAACAGGGCCCTGTCGGCCGAAGAGATGCTGTACCTGGCCGGCTTCCGTGCCGATGCCGGAGAAGACCCGTCTCTGAGTATCTACTACTCCTTCGACGAGGTCGGCGCGATCGTGCCCGATGAATCCGGCAACGGCAATGACGGCGCAGTCGTTGGCGACGTCACCGGTGCGGCAGAAGGCGCAGTCAACGGCGGCGCGAAATTCGCCAACGCCGGCTACCTCGACCTCGATGGTCCGAACGTCGCGGCCGAGGACATTCCCACCTCCGCCATGACGCTCGCCGCCTGGATGAAGTGTGAGAACACGGGCGATCATCACGCCGTGTTCAACGCCAGGGCGTCCGACCAGACGTGGGTGGTTCACCCCGAGGCCCGCAGCAACGGCGAGTTCCGATGGCTGCTGCGCTCCTATGGCGGCACGACGATGTTCGACATGAAGGCAGGCGCCGTGACGTGGGGTGAGTGGCTGCACTTCGCCGGCACTTACGACAAGGCGTCGGCCAAGGCCGCCTTATGTGTGAATGGCGAACTGGTCTCCGAAGTCGACGTGGCAAGCCCAGCAGACATCGCCGGAGACTGGGGCATGGGCGCTCGTGTGGGCAAGAACATCGACGACGCGCGGCCCTTCACAGGGCTCATGGACGAGTTCCGCCTGTACACGCGGGCGCTGTCACAAGAGGAGATCGTGGATCTGATGGCAGGGATGTAACACCTCGTCCAGCGCAGGTCACGAAGCGCATGCCTGCGCCGGCCAACGACTCTATGTCGTTCCGAGGCCCACGCTGATTCGCTCAGTGTGGGCCTCTTTTCTATGCGCCGCACGTGCGGCGAGCACTCAGCGTCGCACGTTGATCTTGCCCAGGTCGTACCAGCCGTCCGACCGGCGGCCTTCGATGGCCAGCTTCACCGCAGGCTCATCGAAACGCTCGTCCAGAATGCCGATCTGTAGGTCGTACGTACCGTCGGGCGTATCGGCGGGAACCTCGACAGAGCTGTCGTACAGGTTGTCGCCCGGCAGCCACGATCGCAGGTCGGCGCTGGCGACGACAATCCGCTCGTTCGTACGATTGTGCAGGCGAAACGCCAGGCGAAACGGCCGGTAGCACGGGGCGACGCCCTTGTTCTCCCACCACGAGGTGAACGTCAGCCTGCCGCCCGACTTCACATCCGAGGGACACGTGAACTTGCGAAGCACGAAGCGATAGCCCATTCTCGTGAGCCACCGATTCACCGCCGGCCACCACTCGTCGGGCACGGCAGACGATTTCGCGTTGAAAGAAGAGATGTGCCATTTGAGCGACTGCTCGATGATGTAGTCGACGTCCCAGCCCTTGTCCTTCCAGGTCTGCATGACCCAGCACACTTCCAGGCTGACCGGCGCCTTCTTCCAGGCGTCCTTCATCCCGAAGTTGATGATCGCCTGTGGGTAATAGTCGCACATGTGGCACCACGTCGGGCTGAAGCCGCCCATGTCGCCGAGGCAATCGACCCGCCAGCCGACGTTCCGCTTCGACAGGCCGTAGCGATTCGTCTTCTCGTCGGTCAGGAGCATGATCAGGTGCGTCTTGCGAAAGGCTTCCAGATAGCTGTCCACAAGGGCTTCGCGCGTCTTCTGCGTCAGCCGCTCCGAGCCGGCGCCCTCTCCCCAGGCGCCTACGATGGCCAAGTCCACGCTCTCCAGCAGCGGATGCCCATCATACCGGGCGCCCAGCGCGCGAATCATCGCGCCGAAATGCTCGACGTATCGTGGATCTTCCGGATTCGTCCGCCACTTCTCTTCCGGCTGTTTCTCCTCTTTGCCGACCATCTCCCGATACCAGTCGGGCACGTCGTTGTCAGCCCCTGTTCCATACGGGGCGATCCGCAGCAGCAGCGTCTGACGCCGGCTGCCCGCCGTCTCCAACGCCTTGTCGAGCAGCTCCCACCGATACTGCCCCTGCGCCGGCTCGATGAACTTCCAGTACACCCGGAAGTACGCCAGCGAGGTGTCCGGGTAGCCTTCGTTCTCGAGACTCCGGTCGAAGGCCTGATAGGCGATCGGGTACCCCTCCGTCCACCTCTGGCCCTGGTTCAGCCGGTCGCCGTTGAACCGCTGAAAGGTCATGAACCCGATTCCCGGATTCGTCAGAACATCGTCGATTTCCACGGGCCTGACCACGATGGTCTCCTGCCCCCGGGCAATGCACGGACACAGGGAGAGCAAGACCAGGGATACACTGCACATGGTACGCATCGGAAGACCTCATTTCATGGGATCGTATGACATCGAACGGCTCGGCGATTTTCACTTTTCGCACTTTGGCTGCGTGACCCGGAAACGTTATCATACCGCGATGGCGTCAAACAGACCAGCGCTCCTGACGGAATGGCCGAGAAGAAGCAGTTCCCGGGGCCCATCTGCCCCGAACATTCTCATTGCCAACGAGAAGGCCAATTGGGGGCGGTGTCGACGCAAGCTCCGGCAGATCACCGATCTTCTCCGCAGCCAGGGATTCTCCTTTTCCCTGGCGACCAGCAACGGGTCGAGACACGCCGGCGAGCTGGCCGCAGCAGCGGCGGCAGACAACGCCGGCACGATTGCCATCGCAGGGGGCGACGGCACGGTCAACGAGGTGGTCAATGGCCTCTTTGCCTCCGGATGCGACCACGTGCCTCGGATCGGCATCATTCCACTGGGGTCGTCGAACGATTTCGCCAAGAGCCTGGGGATTCCGCAGAACCTCTCGGAGGCGTGCCGAACGGTTATGAACGGGACCGTCAGAAAGGTGGACGTCGGCCAAGTCGGCTCCCACTACTTCTGCACGGCCTCGTGCCTCGGCTACTTCGCGGAGATTGCGGCACGGAGCCTGCAAATGACCAAGTTTCGCGGGTCGCTGCGCTACACGATCCCGGCGCTGCGGGTGATCCGGGAAATGGCGTCTGGCTGGGAAATGAACGTGAGCACCGACACCAGGGTCTTTCATGGCAGCTATGCCGTGCTTCTGGTCGGCAACGCGGCGCGTTTCGGCGGGCTTACCATGTTGCCCGGCGCTCGGTGCGACGATGGCCTCTTCGACTGCCTGCTGATCGAGATGGCGGGCAAGTGGGAGGCGCTGCGCCTGATCCCCCTGGTCTACAGGAAGGCGCTGGAGCGTCACAGGAGAGTCACGCGATTCCAGACCCGGTCTCTTTCTGTATCGCTCGATCGTCCTTCGCAACTGTGCAATGACGGCGAGGTGTATCCGGCGCCGTTCGAGCAGCTTGACTACACGGTGCTTCCGCGAAGACTGCCCGTCATCTGCCCCGAACAGCGTGATACCGCCCTGGCATAGGGGCGACCGGCAGCCCTGGCTACGCCGGCTCGAAATCGCGCCGGCGCCCGAGGAATCCGGCGAAAGCACAAATCGTATCGAGATTGTAGCCGGGTTCCAGATGATAGACAAACTCCAGATCGCCGCCGGCGTTGTCGGCCAGCACCTTCTGCGCCCACTCCAGTATCGGCGCCGCGGTTTCGCAGGACATGTCGGCGGGCAACGGTGCGATGCTGATCGGCATCTGCGATCCGAAGACCTGCCGGACCTTGCTCAGCGAGGTCGTGCCGCCGAGGTCCAGTGAGCCGAGGTTCTCGATGCGGCAGAACGCGTCGAGAAGATGCGTGCTGGGCCCGCACGAATGCAATCGAACGGGTCCCAGCGCCCGGCCGATCTCGGACGTCAGCGGCGCCACAAATTCTTCCACCATCGCCGGACCGATCATGCAGCCGGAGCACTCGCCCACGTGGACATCCGTCATGGGCAGATTGGCAGCCTGAGCGAAATGCCGACAGAGTACGATATACGCCTCGGCGATCCATTGCATAATCTGCCTGCATCGAGATGGCTGTGTCATCATGTCGAGGAACACGGACTCGCCGCAGAGCTTCTGCGCCGTGGTCAGCACGCCATGGATGGCCGCCCGGCCGGAAGCATCCCAGAAGAACGGCGGGATCGGCCGAAGCGATGGCTCTCGTCTGCTTTGAATCTCTGCAATCTGCTCGTCGAATTGCCTGACCAGATCGTGCGCCAGCAGGCTCTCCGGGGCCGGAAGCTCGGCCGGCTCGCGGGCGGCCCAGCATGCCGGCGTAATGTCAGCGTCCATGTCGTCGGCGGGCAGGAACTGGGCCCCCAGGAGCATGCCGAGGATCATGTTGGGCTGGATGCCGCCGATCTGGACCTGTCCAGGGTCCCAGTAGCGTTGACGACCCAGATTGGATTCCGAGTAGAACAGCCGCAATCCGGCAGACACGCCGGCGGCGTACTCGTTGCATTGGCAGTCGATCGCATGACGGCGATCCGGGTCGAAGTAATAGTCATAGTCGAACGCCACGCCCAGCGCCCGGTGCATCCACGCCTTCGAGACTGTGCCGGACAGGGTGATCATCTTTGCCCTCGAATGTCCGAGTGACGACCGGGGTCACGCCTTCATGTCCAAAGCGAAATAGGGTTTTCGCGTCTGCCACCGGCCCCGTGTGAAGTCGGGCACCTTCACCGGCGCGCTGCCCTGGGCAATCGAGACCTCCGACAGCGGACCGTGGACGCACATGAGAACCGAGTCGTAGACATCCAGAGGGGTCTGCGTCCGGTCTTTGACCGCCTGCACGAACAGCCGCAGCTCGCGCACGTCCGTACCTCCGTGGCCGCCGAGCTCCGGCTCCTTGGTCCACGCGTGGCGGTACCGCTCATGGTAGGGACCGAACGGCTCCCACTGATGGTACTCGGGGCTTGTGCCCTTGAGGTAGACGGCGTCTCTCTGCTCGTTGTACAGGCCGCGGGTGCCCTGGATCAGCCAGCGATTGTCGTACGGGCGGGGCAACTGCATATCGTAGTTGATGATGATGGTCTTGCCCTTCTTCGTCCGCACGGTGGTCGTGACGATATCGCCCTGGGCGAACTTGCGTTTGGCGTTGGGATGGTCCGGGCTGAATCGGGTCGCGAAGTATTCATTGATCCCGACCGAATCCGTGGCCGTCGAGGTAAGGTAATCGAAGTAATCGCCGCAGTTGATGTCCATCCAACTGATGACCGGTCCCAACTGGTGGCTGGGGTATTGGTCGCGATTGTGCTCGACGAGATACTTGGCCGACCAGCGGTCGTTGCCGGTCTGGCTGTCGAAGAACCAATGGTCGATGCAGTCGTGGGAGTGGGCGCAGTGGCAGTGAATGATCTGACCCAGCAGACCCAGACGGATCATGTTCAGCACGGCCAGGTTGTCGCTGCGCATGCTCCAGTTTTCGAGCATCATGCAGGGCACGCCTGTCTGCTCGTGCGTATCGACCAGTTGCCAGCATTCCTCCAGGGTGTAGGCCGCCGGCACCTCCACCGCGGCGTACTTGCCCATCCGCATGGCGTGGACTGCCATGGGCGTGTGCCATTCCCAGTAGGTGGCGATGACGACGGCGTCCAGGTCGTCGCGTTCCACGAGTTTTTTCCAGACGTCTTCGTCGCCCGCGTACACTTCCGGCCGGGAGAAGCCCGCCTGCACGACGCGGGCCTGGGCCGCCTCGGCCCGCTCGCGATGGATGTCGCACACGCCGCGAATCTCCACGTCGTCCTTCATCTCGAGAAGGTTGCCCAGCAGGCTGTTGCCCCGTCCGCCCATGCCCAGGACCGCCAGACGTACCTTCTTCCGTGGTTCGCCCGCCGCCGAGACCGAAGAAACACCGGCCATGAGCGAAGTGCTTGCGAGCATCGCCCCCAGCCCCAGAGCCCCGTTGGTTTTCAGAAACGTTCGACGAGTTGTCTTGCTTGCCATGGTCGTGTCTCCACAAGTTCTTCGCTCGCTGCGGTTCAGATGATGCCGAGTTCGCTGATTTTCACGGGTCTTCCCGATTCGGCGGAAAGGTCGGCGGCAAAGCACACCGCCAGGGTCATCGCGGCGTCGTCCAGGTCCGGAAAGGGCCGCCGGTCGCCAAGGATGCAGTCGAGAAAATGCGAGACCTCGCCCCGGAAGGGATGATGGGCGACGTCGCCGCTGTCGGGCAGCACGCAGGGAATCCTCATGAAGTTGTTCTGGCCCGGGAACGATTTCGGCGCAAAGACCTCGTCGTTGCGAACAGCCCCTTCGGTGCCGTAGACGCCGATGTTGAACCGGTACGGCATCTGCGCATCAAAGGTGGTGATTGTGCGACCGATCTTGCCGTCGGCGAAGCGGACGTTCACGGAGATCGTTCCGGGGTATTCGATCGGGTTTTCGGTTCGCACCTGATAGGCCGAGACCTCTTCCGCCTCGCTGCGGGCGAACCATCGCAGGGCATCGACGGCGTGACAGCCGCCGGTCAGAATGGCGGTACCGCTGTGCCGGCGGCTGCCCAGCCATTTCTCCCGGGGCGTCATCCAGATCCGGTGCATGTAATCGACCTCGACGAGAAAGACGTTTCCGAACGCGCCCTCTTCGATCAGGCGGTCTATCGTCATCAGCAGCGGATTCCAGTGCAGCACGAAACCCACGAGCGACTTGACCTTGTTCGCCCGGACGGCCTGCAATTGCCTGTTCAGGTCTTCCACCGTCAGGGCAGGCGGCTTCTCAACGATCACGTGCTTGCCCGCCTCGGCCGCCGCCACCACAAACGGCGTGTGCGCATCGTGGGGCGTCGAAACCACTACGATGTCGATGTCTCTTCTGCTGAGCATCGCCGTCGCATTCGTTTCGATCGCGCAATCGAGATGGTACGCATCCCGATAGCGCTGCGCGTTGGCCGGATGGCGACTGACCAGCCCGCGAATCTCCGCCCGCGGGTCTTCGTGAAAGGCCTTGACGTACTCCCCTGCAACCCAGCCACAACCGATGACTCCCACGCCCAATGTGCCCATGTCTCGGCCCCTTCTGTGCTTGCCTTGAAACTCGTTCCTCATGCATAGAAACCCGCATAGCGTTCCATGGCATCCATCACTGCCCTGACGTTCTCCACCGGCACGCCCGGATACAGGCCATAGATCATCATCAGGCCGCCGTCGTGGCTGCCCAGCGCCTCGACTTCGCTGCGAATGAGGGCATCGATCCGGCCGGGAGACGCGAATGGGGTGATCTGCTGGCGGTCAATGTCGAGATCGATGCACACGCGGCCTTTCAGATGCGCTGCGATCCAGTCCAGGCCGTTGACCAGGTCCTGGAGGTTGAGCGCGTCGACCCCGCTGGCGAGCATATCCTCCACCAGGTCGCGAATGTCGCCGTCCGAGTGCATGTGGACCAAGCAGTTCGCTTCGCGCGCCGGCGCCATGAGGCGCTCATAGACCGGCCGGATGTGTTTACGAAATAAAGCCGGCGACAGCATGGGCCCTTTTTGCATGCCCAGATCCTCCGGGTAGCACATCATCACGGCACCCAGGTCCAGATACCGTTCGACAAGGCCCAGATTGAACGCCTCGACCATATCGATCAGGCCGTTGAGCCGCACGTCACCATCGGCCATGTCCAACAGCAGGTTCTCGTAACCGCGCAGATAGCCGAGACGCTGAAAGGTGTGGCCATGCTCCAGACTGGCGCTCCAGGGTAATCCCGCTCTTGCAGCTTGTTCGGCTCGATGGCGTTCCGCCGCCCAGTCGATCTCGGTCATGGCATTGGTGCGCGCCGGGTCCGGCGGGACGAAGCTCGCCAGGTCGGCCCAGTCAGCCAACGGGTGGCGTGTCACGGTGCCTGTGATGCCGTCGTCGGCCGTCTGCCAGACGCAACCCCAGGCGTCCGTATAAGGCACACCCGCCCGCTCCCACGGCGCCGGTTCGGTAATCGCGGCCCGGTCGGGAACAAAACCGGGGAATAGCAACGGGTGGTCGGCCATTAGTTCGAACAGGACCTCCGGGCAGTAGTGATGCCAGCAGGCGGGATTGATCCAGAACACCATAGGGATGTGGTCCGGCCGCTCAAAGCGGATCGCCCGCAGCGTGTTCTGCGTGATGGTCTCCATGGGCATTCATTTCAACGTCCCCGCGTCGAAAGCACAAGAGGTTTCCGGCCTGCCGCGACATCGCCGTGAAGTGGCCCCAAGGGCTGCCCGAGGCCCGGCTACGGAGGATTGCGGGAGATGACGATCGAGGGTATAACCGGGACCTGTGCATAGCTCTTGATCGCGGACGCCGCATATTCCGTTACACCCACGTTTCTGGAATAAGGAATGCGATATGAGAACCTCATCGATTGGCAGATTGTTCCTGTTCGTGGCAGCCATCCTCACCCCCTTGCATTGCGCGGCCGGGGAAACGCTCGACGGCGCGCTTTGGCCCAGCGATGCATTGACCAAGGTCTTGCGCTCGGACAGCCCGGAGGTCGGCAGCGAGAGCGCGATTCGTGTCGCGGCCGCTCGCGCGGAGATCGCAAGCGCGCAGGCCGTGTTTCGGCCGCGCACGAGTCACAGCAGCGTATCCGCCAGGGTGACCGACCTGCGGCATATTGGCGGGGATGCCGTCATCCCGGCCGCTGCCGTCAGATTGCAGTGGGTGCGATATATAGACGTCAATCGCAACACGGCGGGCATCCCTGAAGACGAGCTTCAGGTGAAGGCGCCGGCGAGCATTCCGGATGCCTTCTGGGAGGAGCCGCAGATCGCGGTCATGGCCGATCAGGCCCAGCCTCTGTGGATCGAGATTCACGTGCCCGCTGCGGCAAGGGCGGGCGATTATCGGGGCACCTTGACGGTGACGTCGGCGAATGAATCGATTGAGATGCCCCTTGAATTGCACGTCTGGGACTTCGAGGTCCCGACCGACCGGCATCTGTCGGTCATAAACTGGTGGAGATTCCCCGGCCCCGGCTTCGAGAACATCGAACCCTATGGGCAGGAGTACTGGGACTTGCTCGGACGGTTCTGCTCCTTCCTTGTGGAGCATCGACAAACCGATATTCAGACCTCGATTGGGCTGATTCAGGAAACAGGGGACAATCAAGGGGGCTATTCGTATGACACCAGCCGTCTTGAGCGTTACGCGGAGGTTGCCTTTCAGGCGGGCATCCGGCAGATCCACCTGCACTCGGTCGGCACGCGAACGGCAGAGATCACCGCCCCCGAAAGCCGGATCGAGCCGGTCGAGTCCAATCTGCGCCGATTGGCGGCATGGGAGAAGGTCGTCCTCCAGCGGAATTGGCCCAACCGCTTCCTCGTCAGTATCTCGGATGAGCCGTTCATTCACCACGAAGAGAGTTATGCGGCTGTGGTGGACCGGGTGCACGAGATCGCGCCGCATATCCGTTGTATCGAGGCGGTTGAAGCCGAATACCTCGGCGCGCTGGACGTGTATGTCCCTAAACTCAGTCACCTGAATCTCTGGTATCCACGATTCCAGCAGGTCCAAAGCACCGGCGCAGAATTGTGGTTCTACACGTGTTGCCATCCCGTGGGGCGCTATCCGAATCGTTTTCTGGATCAATCGTTGCTGAAGGCCCGCGTGCTTCACTGGATCAACTACCTTTATGACATGGATGGATACCTGCACTGGGGGCTGAATCACTTCGCCGCCGGCGACCCCTATACCCAGGAGGCGCTCAGCGAGGGATTGCCGCTGGGAGATCGGGCCATCGCGTATCCGGGTACGAGCGGCCTGCTCGGTTCCATGCGATTCAGCGCTATGCGTGACGGCCTGCAAGACTATGAATACCTCTGGGTTCTTGAAAATGAAATGTCCAGAGTAAAGCAGGAGGTCGGTAAGGAGGCCTTCTGGCTGGACCCACGTCAACGATCCCTGGAACTGTGTCGTCGGGTGGTGTGGTCCTTCTATGACTACACGAGGAACCCGGAGGTAATGCTCGACACCCGCGAGGCCGTCGCCCGCGAGATCGAGCAACTCACGAGCGAACCTCTGCTGGTGGTCCAGACCTCGCCACCCGAAGGCACCGTCGTGCCGGCCGGACCACGAAACATCGGCGTTCGCGGTCTGGTGCCTGCCGGCGCAACGGTCACGCTCAACGGCAGGCCTGTCACGAACGTCCGGCCGAGCGGGTACTTCCTCCAGGCCCATTTCATGTCGGCCAGCAATCCCACGATTACAGTCACCGTCGAACACAACGGCAAGAAACGCACCGCCGAACGCGTGTTCACGCTGGCGGACTGATTTGGGTTGGAGCTGCCACGCCCGCAGGAACCGGGGGATCGCATGGAATCGAGGAGTCTGAGGCTTGCCCCTTGTCTCTCGGGCGGCCGGCCGGTACGATCTGTGGGCCTCTATATTCCGGATTACGACAAAAGGTCTCGATTTTGAAGGTGCGACTGACATGGACTTACCCTTTCTGGATTTGGGCATCATCGCCGCGTACCTGGTCGTCACCATTCTGCTGGGCCTGTGGGTGTCGAAACGCGCCTCCCGGGACCTGGACTCCTACTTCCTGGGCGGCAAGACCATTCCGTGGTACATCCTGGGCATCTCGAACGCCTCCGGCCAGTTCGACATTACCGGGACCATGCTGCTGGTCTACTGGTGCTTCGCCTACGGGCTCAAGAGCGTCTGGTTCCCCTGGGTCTGGCCCACGTTCAACCAGATCTTCCTGATGATGTATCTGGCCACGTGGCTGCGGCGTTCCAACGTCCTGACCGGGGCCGAGTGGATTCAGACCCGCTTCGGCCGGGGACGCGGGGCTAACCTGGCCCACATCAGCGTGGTCGTTTTCGCGTTGATCACCGTGATCGGTTTCGTCGCGTACGCGTTCAAGGGAATCGGGAAATTCGCCGACATTCTGCTTCCATGGAGCCTGTCCCCGAACACCTACGCGATCATCATCCTTTCGATCACATCCATCTACGTGGTCAAAGGCGGGATGCACAGCGTGGTCCTGACGGAGCTTCTCCAGTTTACGATCATGACGGTGGTCTCGATCGCCGTCGGCGTCATCGCCATCGTCCACGTCAAGCCGGAGATGATCGACGCGATGGTGCCCGAAGGGTGGCGCAGTCTGTGGTTTGGATGGACCATGGACATCGAGTGGACCGGCGCATTCGAGATGATCCAGGTCAAGATGGCCGAGGACGGGATGTCCCTCTTCTCGATCTTCTTCGGCTTGATGGTGTTCAAAGGGATTCTGGCAAGCATGGCCGGGCCTTCACCGAACTACGATATGCAGCGGGTCCTGGCGGCGCGCAATCAGCGTGAAGCATCCCTCATGAGCGCGACCGTGAACGTGGCACTGTATTTCCCCCGTTACATGCTGATCGCTGGCTTGACCGTCCTGGCCCTGGCCCCGCTGAAGGACACACTGGTTCAGATGTGGAACGCCGCGGTGCAGGCCGGCGAAAAGCCGGACTTCGAGCAGATCCTGCCCGTGGTGATTCAGAACCCGGTCATCCCCACCGGCCTGACGGGATTGCTGCTGGCCGGTCTGTTGGCAGCGTTCATGTCCACATTCGCGGCGACGGTCAACGCCGGTCCTGCCTACGTGGTCAACGATATCTACAAGCGGTTCATCAATCCCAAGGCGCCGAACAGGACCCAGGTCCGACTGAGCTATGTCGTCTCGATCATCGTAGTGGGCATTGGCATCGCATTCGGGTTTCAAGCGGAGAATATCCACAAGATAACGATGTGGATCGTCGGCGGGCTATATGGCGGCTACGTCGCGGCCAACGTGCTCAAATGGCATTGGTGGCGATTCAATGGCTACGGCTTCTTCTGGGGTCTGATCATCGGCATTGCCGGTGCCCTGTTCGTGCCGTCCCTGGTCCAGCGGTGGTGGCCCGGAACCAACACCTTGTATACCTTCCCGCCGATCTTCGTCCTGTCCGTTGTGGGATCACTGCTCGGGACGTTCTTGAGCAAACCCGAGGACGATGAGGTGCTCAAAAGGTTCTACCGCACGGTCCGCCCCTGGGGCTTCTGGGGCCCGATCCGCGCGAAGGTCGTGGCCGAAGATCCGAATTTCCGCCCCAACGAGGACTTCCGGCGGGACATGTTCAACATCGTCATCGGCACCATCTGGCAGACGACCCTGGTGGTCCTGCCGATCTGTCTGGTCATTCGGGAATCGAAGGGCATCGTCGGTGCCCTGGTCGTTCTCGTCGTGACCAGCGTCGTGTTGAAGAAGAGCTGGTACGACCATCTGCCGCCCGCCGACGCGGATACGAAGGCCAAAGACCAAGTGGTTTCGTAGGATGGGCTTCAGCCCATGCGGCTCCCCGTGTTCTGATTCCGAAGGAGACATTGGCTATGGATACGCAGGCATTCGAGAGGCGATACAAGGAGCTTGTGGATGCCCACGAAGCCCTGATCGTTCGCAAGAACCAGAAGCAAACGCCGGGCAACGGAGTGTTCGATCGCTACGTGTACCCGGTGCTCACTGCCGATCACACGCCGCTGTTCTGGCGCTACGATTTCGATCCGGCTGCGAACCCCTATCTGATGGAACGGATGGGCATCAACAGCGTCTTCAACGCCGGCGCGATCGAGTGGGAGGGAAAGTGCTGCGTCGTCGCCCGGGTGGAGAGCTATCATCGCAAGTCGTTCTTCGCCGTCACCGAGAGCGCCAACGGGATCGACAACTTCCACTTCTGGGACCGTCCGATTGTGATGCCGGAGGCGTCCGAGGAGGAGATGAACGTCTACGACATCCGGCTGACGCGCCACGAGGATGGCTGGATCTACGGGACGTTCTGTGCCGAGCGTCACGACCCCGCGCAGCCGGACAATCCGCCCGCCGCCCTGGCCAGGGCCGGGATCGCTCGCACCAGGGATCTGAAGACGTGGGAGCGATTGCCTGATTTGAAGACCCCGTCGGCCCAGCAGCGCAATTACGTCCTGCACCCGGAGTTTGTCGACGGCAAGTACGCCTTCTACACCCGGCCGATGCGCGAATTCAAGGCCGCCGGGTGCAGCACCGGAATCGGCTGGGCCCTCTGCGACGATGTCACGAATGCTGTCATCGAAGATGAGTCGCTGATTATGGACCCGTGCCGCTACCACACCATCGTCGAGGGCAAGAACGGCCAGGGCCCGCCGCCGTTGAAGACGGACAAGGGGTGGCTGCACCTCGCCCACGGCGTGTGGGAAAACGCCGACGGGCTGCGGTACGTTCTGTACATGTTCCTGTCCGACCTTCACGAGCCGTGGCGGATCACGCATCGGCCGGCAGGTTATTTCATGGCGCCGCGCGGCATCGAGCGCGTCGGCGATGTCTCCGACGTCCTGTTCGCCAACGGCTGGATCGCCCGGGACAATGGCGACGTGTTCATCTACTACGGCTCCTCGGACACGCGCGTTCACGTCGTGACCAGCACGATCGACCGGCTGCTGGACTACGTCCTCCACACGCCGCCCGACGGCGGCCGGGCCTTCGCGTGTGTGCGGCAGCGCTGCGAGCTGATCGAGAAGAACCTCGCCAATCCCCGCTGCAAGGCGATGGCCATGAAGTCCTGAGGAACGGGCAGATTTCTGGAATGAGGTGACGTCCGATGAGAGAACACAGCAGAACACGTATCCTCCAAGTCGCCGTGGCCCTGGCGGCGACGCTGGTGATGGCGGCGGGTTGCCACAGCTTCTCAAAGCCTGCCGAGAAGAAGTATAACGTGGTGGCCTATGTCGCCGGTTATCGTGATTTCGATTTCTCCACCATCCAGGCCGACAAGATCACGCACATCAACTATGCCTTCGTCAACGTGGTTGACGGCCAGGTGCACTTCGACACCAGCATCGACAACACGCCTTTGAAGAAGGACGACATCTTCAAACTGCACGCCCTGAAGAAGACCAACCCTGACCTCAAGGTGCTGGTCTCCGTGGGCGGCTGGACCTGGTCGGGGGGCTTTTCCGACGCCGCGTTGACGGAGGATTCCCGGCGCAGGTTTGCCGCCGGTGCGGCCGCGTTCGTCGACGCCTACGATCTCGATGGCATCGATCTCGACTGGGAATACCCCAACAGCCCCGGCGCCGGCAACGTCTACCGGCCCCAGGATGTGCAGAACTTCACGCTACTGCTTCAAGCCGTGCGCGAGGAGTTGGACAAACTGTCCGCCCGGAAGCCGGACCACACACACTACCTGCTGACGATTGCGACGGGTGCGAATCAACACTACGTCGACAACACCGAGCTGGGCAAGCTCTGTCGCTACCTCGATTTCCTGAACATCATGACCTACGATTTCTACCATGGCGGGGACCATCGCACGGGACATCACAGCAACTTCCGGCCGTCTTCGTCGCCGGAGCGGGACAAGAACAGCATCGTCCACGCCGTCGATCTGCACATCCAAGCGGGTGTTCCGCCGCACAAGATCAACCTGGGGATCCCCTTTTATGGCCGCAAGTGGGCGGGGGTCAAGAGCGGCGAGAATCACGGCCTGTTCCAGGAGGCCGAGTCCGTCGGCGACATCGTTTTCTACCGCCAGATTGTGCCGTGCCTGCGCGACGACGCTTATCAGCAGCACTGGGACGAGGCGGCCCAGGCCCCGTATCTGTGGAATCCCGAAGAAGCGATCTTCATCTCCTACGAGAACGCCCGGTCCATGACCGCCAAGGTCCAGTATCTCAAGGCCAAGGGCTTGGGCGGAGTTATGTTCTGGGAGTACAGCGACGACTATAACGGCGAGTTGCTCGGCGCTCTCGATCGAGCTCTGGCCGGCGCAGGCGATACTCCTTGAACGACCGGCGGCTGCCTCAGAGGGATGACCTATCCTGTCTGGGTGCGCTTCAGGTTAGATCGTAGCGCAGTCACCCGTCGCGCTCGATTGTCCCATTCCGCAGATGGATGGTTCGGGTGGCGAGTTCCTGTGCGGCCGGACCATGCGTCGCGATGACGACGGTCCCACCGGCGCGATGGAAATCGCGAAGGTGACCGAGCACGGACGCGGCGCTGTCGGGATCGAGATTGCCCGTCGGTTCGTCGGCAAGAATCACCTTTGGCCGGTTCAGCAGAGCTCTGGCCATCGCGGCCCGCTGCCTTTCGCCCGTGCTCAACTGGGCCGGTCTGTGGTCCATGCGATGCTGCAAGCCAAGCCGTTGCAGAAGCTCCCTTGCACGGCCGCCATCGCGGCCTCCGACCGCGCCGCCTGCCAGAAGGACATTCTCAAGGACGTTCAGATACGGCACAAGATGGAACATCTGAAACACGAATCCGATGTTCCTTGCCCGAAATATCGCTCGCTCGGAGCCGGCCATCCCGTAGATGTCCTGCTCCTCGAATCGCACCGTTCCCGCACTCGGGCGGAGCATAGCCGCAATCGTCATCAGCAGGGTCGTCTTGCCGCTGCCGCTCGGCCCGCACACGGCAACGAACTGGTCCTTGTCGATTCGCAGGCTGACACCATCGAGCGCTTTCACCTCGCCGTTCGGCGTCCTGTAGGTCTTGGTCACGTCCTGGCATTGCAGCATAACTACTCCTCCCTCAATGCCTCCGCGGGATCGCAGGTGATCGCGATCATGGTTGGTATGAGGCTGGCGACGATGGCGAACAGCGGCGCGAGAATGCAGGCGAAGACCAGCAACGACGGCTCCCAGCGAATCATCGCCTTGGCCGTGATCTCAAAAACGCCCGGACCGTACGCAAGGCCCAGGGTCGTCCCGAGGAGAAAGCCCACGCCCGCTCCGACCAGGCCCACCAGCACCGCCTTGCCGAGGAACAACAAACTGACGGCCCCCGCGTCGTATCCGAGGGCCCGCAACAGGCCGATCTCCTGCTGCCTGTCCCGGACGTTCATGGCGGCCAGCACGCCGATCCATACCGCACAGGCCGCGACGACAAACGGCAGCATCAGGGCAAAGATGCCGTGAACCATCTGCCTTTGTTTCGCCCGGGCGTTCGCAAGGGCCTTGACCTGAAGCACCTGGGCCTCGGGCAGTATGGCGCCGATCTCCTTCCTGAGCACGGCGACTGGATCGCCCTTCTCGAAACACAGACAATCGACGGCCTTGATCCCGGTGATGCGTCCCGGCTGATTCAGGATTTCCTGGGCATCGCCGAGGCTGCACTGCATCCTCACATCGTCCAGCCCGCCGGACTCCGAAAGGCACTTCTTGACCTTCAGATCCTTGCCCCCCAGGGAGATCGTCTGGCCGTCTTTCACTTGCAGACTTTCGGCGATGCGGTATCCCACGTAGACCGCACCCGGGTCGACCTGAAACGTCATGGGCGGCTTCTTCTGCCCCGGCGGACATACCTCCGGGGCAATCCCCGTCAGGACGATGTCCATGCCGCGCCAATTCATCCTGCCTTCCAGGGTGGCCAGAAGGTGGTTGTAGGAAATGCTCCGCTGGACCGCGAGTTTGTCCAGGTAGTCCGCGGGCATCGTCTTGTCGGGAATCCCGTTGAGGAGGAAGGCGCCGGCGTCCGCATCCTTAGCGATGATGTGCACGTTGTAGCCCATCGAAAGCATCAGCCGGGCCGTCTCCCGCTCCGAGGCCTTCGCCGCCGTGAAGAACGCCACGGAAAAAGCCACCGCCGTCGTGACCGCGAGCACCGCAAGCACGAAATTGACCTTGCGATGCCAAATCTCCTTCAACACCATTCGAATCACAGCCATATGTGTCTCAATCCCTTTTCGCTCGCCATAGAATCACCACCGATATTGCCGCGACCAGTGCAACCATCCCCCCGAACGAGATCGCCAGGATCAGGCCTCCGGTGTGGGGCGGTTCGCCATCCACGAGGTCCGCTGCGGGCCCGAGGGTCCCATTGTTGAATCCGGCAGCGGAGGCGTGCGATGAACCCGCTGGCTCGCCCCCGACTTCGATCTCTTGATAGCCGAACGGCGCGCCGGGATCGCCGAGTCCGCCCATGCCGCGACGGACGATGGACACCATCTCCATCTTCACCATGGGACTTTCCGGGTCGAAACCGAGGCTCGTCGCCACTTTCTGTTGAAGGCTCTGGTCCCACCGAGCCGGCAACATGGTGCCCTGGAGCCATCGATGGTCAAGGCCGCACTCGCAGTCGGCCCCGATGATCGAAAGAACGCGCAGGAGATTCGCATCGGTAAGCAACTCGCCTTTGAACAGCGGCCCGATCCACCGGCCCCGACCGTAGAAGACCGCCGCACACGGCTCGTTGATATCCTCCGGTTTCAGGCCCAGCGTCCAGAGCAGTATGTCCTCGCCGGCCAGAGACGATCGATCGAGCACGACCATCTCGGGACCTCTGGCGATTGCCTTGGGCAGGAATTCCAGTTGCTCGCCGACATACGAAATCGCATCGGAGACCGCCGCTCGGGCCGCAGCGTTTCGATCCTCCTGGAGTCCCTCGATCAGGAGCACGACCGCATAGCTGTCCGCCGCCTTCTCGAGGATCTGTCGGCGCGTCGGAGAATCGAGCGCCGCCTCCAACGACAAGGAAACCGCCTCCGTAAGCGATGGGGCATCGGCGGGCAAAGGCAGCCGCCGGGAGGGACCGTCCGGCGACACCATGACGGCGGCAGGGTAGCTGTCGATCCCATGCGCCGAAAGGAAACGCGAGGCCGGATGGTTCGCATCGACCCCCGCCGGAACGGGCTCGCAACGGATGTTCGTGTCGACAGAGGCAACATCCAGCGCGTTCTTCAGATCATCAATCTCCCCCGCCCCAACTGCCTGAGGGACGTATACGAAGAGGCGGTACGGCTCAACCTCAACGTCGATAAAGCCGATTTCTCGAACGTTGTATCGGCAGGCACGCGCCGGATCGACGCACGCGGCCAGGACACACAAGACAGCCAGATTCCACCACACCAATCGTGTCACCGAATGCTCCTGCAAGACATACCACCCATCCACGCTACCGGCCCTGCCCGACCATTCTAACGGAACCGAAACAGAGGACGCGTCCATCGATCAGCGTCACGATCGCCCGGCCGGCGCTGTCCAGGGCAAGGCCCCAGGGAACAGGCGTCGCGGGCAGCGGCTGCTTCCATTGGATCGCGCCGTGAATCGGGTCCATGGCGATCAATTCCCTGTCCGTCGCCAGCAGAACGGCGTTCCGGCAGACCGCCATGGCCTGCGCCTTTGCGAACTCAAGAGACCATGCGGGCCTGGTCGAGGGGGCCAGCCGGCCCCAGTTGACCTCGAACCGATTGCCTGGATTGGCCGCGTTGCGCGCCAGAGTCGCGCGGTCAAAATCACGGAATCCCATCACCTGATGCCCGGCCGCATTCGAGGCCCATACGACAGACGTGTTGCCGGCCGAGGCCAGGAAGGCCCTGCTGAACACAGTGACATCATAAACGTCGTACGCGGGATGGCCGTAGAACGGCTTTCCACAGGCAACCACCTGGTCCCCCAGCACCGACAGTTCCCAGCCGCGCGGACTGCGCGAGAAGCACTCTGCCAACTGCGCCGAATCGTTCAGGCATTCGCCGGTCGCCGCGTCGTAGACCGCGGGCGAGATCGACGTCCCGCCGGACAGATAGAGCTTTCCACCGCGCAGCAGCAGATGTCCCTGGACGCTCACGCCGGTCCGGGCCTGGGGATCAAGGTGGCCCGACGTGCCGTTCTGCCACTTCACCGCTCCCGTCCGCGCGTCGAGGGCATACACGTATGTGCCGTCATAGTTGGCAATCCCGGCGGCGGCATAGGCGGTGCCACCCTCGACGAGCACACCGGCCGCCACCGGCCACGTGGACATCAGCGTGCCATAGACGGGAATCAGACGCTCGGTCGGGGCCGCGCGAAACCGCCAGAGCAATCGGCCGGACTTCGCCTCGAAGCAGTACACCCAGCCATCGCCGGACCCGACGTAGGCCCGCCCTTCCCAAATCGTCGGCGGCATGCGGATCGCCCCTCCGGTGTAGCCCTTCCATACGGCGGTCCCCAGCGAGGCATTGATGGCGCGCACGACACCGTCGGTCCCGCCGACAAAGACCAGTCCGCCGGCGGCCACGGGCGCAGTGATGCGAGGAAGGCCCGGAACCGTGGAGACGCCGAGGTCGAAATCCCAGAGCGGCCCCGGTCGCTCGGCTACCCTGCCCGAGGTGGAGGCGCTGCAGGCATTGTCCGCCCGGAAGGTCGGCCAATCGGCAGGATGATCCACCAGAGGGGCTACCTGTGATTCCGAGTCCTTGCCTCGTTCAAGCCGCGCTGTCTCCGTGGCATCGGGCGCAAAATCAAATTCACCCGCCGGCGCCAGACACGTGACGCCATACAGGGTCAACTGGCAATCGCACACCGAGGGCCACCAGTACAACAG
The DNA here is from genome assembly GCA_040772485.1 of Sedimentisphaerales bacterium. GTDB lineage: Bacteria > Planctomycetota > Phycisphaerae > Sedimentisphaerales > Anaerobacaceae > Anaerobaca. The sequence goes on from JAXGYC010000008.1 coordinate 88,388, forward strand.
ACCATTGGAGACAGTCACGCCCTCCTGGCAGACCGGTCGCATCGGGGAGATCCAGCCCGGGCGATTCGAGGCCAGGTCCAACCGGACGGAGCCGCCCTCGGCGCGGAAGAAGATCGCGTCGGACGCGCCGGTCGGGCGGGTACACGCCCGGCGAGGCTTGTCGATTTCCGCCAGCACCTTGCCGGTGAGCGGGTCGAACTTCAGGCTCGGGTGTTTGTCGATCTGGCCGCTGATGCCGTAGAGCCCATCCTCGCGAAGGACAAGCTGGAAGTTACTGTAGGGATGCTCCCAGAGAATGCTGCCATCCACGGCGGAGACGGCCAGCAGCTTGCCAATGGGCGGGCCGGCGAAATAGAGGGCCTTGTCGCTGCACTTAAGATAGCAGGCGGTTCGCCAGTTCGTCCGCCAGTCCTGGCGATTCTGGTACTCGCCGAGCGACCGGAACAATTCCGGAGCGTTCTGCGGGGTGCTGCGCCAAAGCTCCCTGCCGTTGCCGGCATCGAGGCCCGCGAGATAGCTGCCGAATCGAAAGACGTAAATGCGACCGTGGCTCATGCAGATGGCCCGGCCGTCAATAGGCTCACTCTCGCGATGGCTCCAGAGGACGTCTTTCGTCTTGAGGTCGATGGCCAGAACGTTGCGGCCGAAGCCCCAGGGATGCTCCGGCTGGTTCCACCCTTCCGAGATGGGGTCCCAAGGCCAGCCGTGTTTGTCGAGTTTCCATCGCTTCGTGGAGTCGGCCTGCTCCTGCTCGCCGATCATGGCGTACAGGATGCCGTCCTCGATCGCCATCCACTTCCAGAACGTGCCGCCCGCCTTCTCCACGGGCGGAACGATCTCATTTAGCACCTTGCCGGTGGCAGTGTCGATGACCTTGCACGACTTGTTGTCGCCGATGTAGAGTGCGGCGGGCGTCGCCACCATCGTGTTGCGATGGATCATGACGCCTTCGGGAAGCTCTCGCTGCCAGAGGATCGTGCCGTTGTACCCATTGAAGGCCACGAGCTTGTTCAGGAACGGCTCCTCGCGTTCTTTGAAGGCTACGTGCCCGAAGGCCTTGAACACCCGGCCGGCGGAGGTGACGCACACCTGCGGCAGCGGCGCATACCGGGGCTCGGCCAGAAACTGCGTCAGGTATGGGGCGACGATCACTTCATCGTTCGACTGCGGGTTGTTGTCGGGGCCGTGATAAGGGTGAGTCCAGTCATCCATGCCCGGCGGGATGGGTTTGGCGATTGTCCTGTCTGCAAACACGGCCTTGCCGCCCGGTCGAAGGACTCGCAGAATCTCCGCCTGGGGAAGATCCGGCGCGCCGAGAATCGCCGCGGCATCGGCCAGATTGTCGCCCAGATGCAGCCTGGTATCGCCTGCCGCGACGAACACGCGCGTCCCGAGGCAGCCTGCCTCGTCGATCGTCTTGCGAGCCGACTCAAGATCCTCTGCCTTCGGGACGTGCAGATAGGTCAGCAAATCGCTCTCTCGGGCAATCGCAACGGCAAGTTCAGATGCCCGGTCGCCAACAACAACGCAGATTCCATGGGTGGCTCCCGCCGCGTTGACGACCTGGCCCGGAGATACGCCCGCCCAGACAGCGGACGGTATAGCCGACAGAAGGAATACCCCGAACAATCGAATGGTCTTTGTGCGATCCATACGCTGCCCTTTCACAGGTCACGGGGATTGCGTGGCAGACGTATCTTACCGCGTTTTGCGCACTGTGTCAAAGAGGCTGCTCGGCAACAATCTCGATCCCACAGAGGATCGTTTCGCTGCAGGCGTCAGTCGGCGTCAGCGAGATGGTCACGAAGTCGGACGTTTGAATCCCCTTGAACGTCCTGACGATCCCCACGTTGGGAGACCCGGCCTCGGCGACAATGTCAAAATCCTCCAGCACGGTCTGTCCGTTCAGGGCAACATCGAACCGCCGCTCTCCCGCCTTCTTGTTTTCGGGCTCCATGAAGTGCAGGCGCACCGTGTAGCTCCTCTGTGCGTCGGCCTGCTGTAGGATGGGCTTTAGCCCATGCTGAGATCCATCCGCATGGGCTAAAGCCCATCCTACCCCCCCTGCCATCCTGACGCGAACGGACCGCAGGCCCTTCGCCCCCGAGGCTTCGACCCATGGGATATCGCTGCGTCGCAGGCGCGACGAGTGGCGGCGGAACCATGACAGTTCCTCCGGCGCCACAGCCATATCCAGTTCGGCAGAACTCCCTCCGACAATTGGATACTCCAGCCAGAGCGTTCCATTCTCGGCTCGGCGGTCGCCCGGCGCACCGAGGTTGATGCCGACGCTCTGAATGGGGGCATCGCTCGGCTCGACTTTGCTGAATGTCCACATCTCCACGTCCGGCGTGTGGACCATCGCCAGCGAGGTCTGGTTCTGATAGCTGCAAGTGCACGTGCTCGTGTAGTCCGGCGCATTGAGAACGCCGTTGGCGACGATCAGATTGGATGTACATCCCGATCGGAACCCGCCGAAATTGCCGGTCCCACCGTCGTTACTGAGGTCGTAGTAACCCGCCGCGGCCGAGCGGAACGTCAGGAGGTTCTCGCTGGCAATCGCCGTGTTGCAGCCGTGGTTTCGCGCGTACTGCCAGGGTATCGGCTCGCCCGTCAGAGGATGCGGATACGTCCGCCGGCGGCCCGTCAGAAGATCGCAGGCGCTGCCCTGAGTCAAGACGGTGCCCCCGCGCAACATGCAGGGCCCGGAGTAATCCATCCTCTCGTCCCAGAGAACCTCGCCCGTCCGGGCCCGAAAGGCCGCCATCCGGTCGCCGGGCTCCCAGAGCATATCGCCGGATTTGCGATAGGCCTGCACCAGAATGCCGAACGGCTCGGAGAAGCCCAGCCAGGTTCCAAAGACGCTGTCGCGGTTGTCCCAGACGACTCGGCCCGTGCGAAGGTCCATCGCCAGGAGCCGGCTCGTCTGACCGACCTCGGCGCCCTCGCGCGCATTTCGCTTCACGTACGGGGGCACCACATCGAGACAGAAGACCATGCCGCCCCCGGCGGCGATCCCGTTATGGATGAACCCATGGTCCGCCTCCACGCTCCACAGGACCTTGCCGTCGTAGCGGTTCATCACTATCAGGGTCCTGCTGGCGCTCCAATCGACAAATGGAGCGGCCGCATCGGGTTTCTCGCCGGGAGGCTTGAGCAAAGGCGAATGCCGGACGAAACTCGCTCCGGCGATGAGATAGTCCTCGCAGACCCCAATGTAGGCCCAGCGTCGCGACCCTTGGCCCTCCTGGGCAGGCAATGGAAACACCTGTTGGGTCCGCCCGGTGGCCGGGTCCAGGACGTGACAGGCATCTTCCTGAATGACATAGATCCGGTCGGCCGTGGCGACGAAATTCGTGCCCCTGGCGTTGGCCCCGGGAATGTGGCCCTGGCCGTAGCCGAGGTAACGAAAGTCATGCTTGTAAGACGCGTCGTAGTATTCGCCGAAGGTCGACGCTGTGAGTGGCTTCTTCCACAAGACCCGGCCCGTGTAGACATCCCGCGCACTGAACGAATCGATCCCCTGGATGAACAGCCTTCCCCCGACGACCTGCTCGGGCGGACCATGTCCGTGCCTGGGCAGAACGTCGCCGAATCCCGCTTCCTCCCCGAACCACAGTATACCCAGCGGAAGCCGGAGCTGGTCCTTCGAGCAAACGGTGTTGGCGACATCACCGTACTGGTGCGTCCAGTCGGCGGAACCCGGCACGGGCCCGCTGCGCTGGATAACAACGGCGCCTTTGGCAGTGTCCACCCTGAAACCTGGAAGCTCCGCATTGGCAAGCCGGCTGCATATGGCCAGTTGCTGCTCCTTGCCCGCTGCGATCCAAGCCACCCCGCTGTAGGGCCGAAGCAGTTCGCACATCGCGTCAATGCGGCGCGCATTCCCCTCGAGCCCGGCGGCCTTGAGATTCTCTACCACGACCAGCGAAGCGACGTACGGCGGCAGATCGGCGAAATCCACATCAGCGTGCAGGATAGAGACGCGCGATCCATAGAGGCCCACGCCATCCAGCCTCTTTCGCAGGGAGGCCACCTTCTCGGCATCCGGCTCGATGGCGATCACGTGCATCTGCGACTGACGCAGGAGTTCCGTGAGCAGGCGGCCGTTGCCAACCCCCAGCCACAGGCAGTACCCCTTCGCATCCACGCCTTGCGCGAGGATCTCCTTGACCCGTCCGGACTCGCTGCGAGGAGCCGGCCTCAGGCCATGGGCAATGCTCATGCGGCGAACGGGAGACCTTCTTGCGGCGCCGAAGCAGTACAAGTGCCCGTCCTGCGTGATCACGAAGAGCTTCCCATCGCCGGCGACCATGTTCCACACGGGCCCGTGCACCCTGGCCCGCCAGACCGTTCGTGCCGGTTTGTCCCCCTCGGGCGCCTCAATGGCGGCGATCAGCCCCTCGTCGCTGCTGCCGTACAACCGACTGCCCGCCTTGATATGGATCCGATCGAGGGCCGGGTCGGTCTGGAACTTCCACACCGCTTGGGCGGCCAGCCGCGTTTTGGTCTTCTTATCCTTGGGATCGACCGTCTGTTCCTCCGCCAGCGTAGCGCCCACGATCTCGCCGGCCGCTCCGATCCCCACGACCGCATCGCCATCCATCACATCCGCCGCGATAGGCCCGAGGGCCAGACCATCCGAAAGCCGGTACGCCACGGCGTTATTGAAATACCAGTCCTTCCAGATCGACGCCCCGTAGCCACCGACGTGCTTGCCGTAGCTGCGGTCGGCCAGGGGATAGTACAACAACTCGCCGGTCGCGCAGTCGAAGCACGCCGGGGTGGTTCGGCTCGTCACCAGCAGCTTGTTCCCATCCGAGGCCAGGTATCCTTGCGGCGCCACACCGGCGAACGCGGGGCTGTTGTGCTGTTGCGGAATGTAGATCGAGCCGGTGCCGCTGTTCTCCCAAATCACGCGGCCCGTCACGGCATCGAGTGCATAGATGAAGACCCCCATGAACGGCCAGATGCTGGCGGAGCAGTAAATCCTGCCGTCATGCAACACCGGCCCGCCACGTGCCGGCCACGCCGAGATAAGCCTGCCATTGCCCAGAATCCTGCGGGTCGATGGCGCCAGGCGGGATCTCCAGAGCAGCGCGCCATCCCTGGCCGCCAGGCAGTAGAGACAGCCGTCGTCGCTGGCGAAGTATACGCGGCCTTGCCACGCGATCGGCGCAAAGCGGATCGGCCCATCGCAGAAGAACTGCCAATTCTGCCTGCCGGTTTCCGTATCGTAGGCCTCGATCTTGTCACTGACCATCGATGGCACGAAGATCTGGTCGCCCATGACGACCGGCTCATAGGACCGGTCGAACTGGAGCTTGTACTGCTCCTCGCGCCATGCGGGGGCGGGCTTCGGCAGTCGCCGGATCCACTGAAGACGCAGGTCGGCCGGCAAGGAGACGGGCGAGGCGCCGCTGCGGCTGGCGTCGTACCGCCACATGGGCCAGTCGGCGGCGCTGCGCCGAAGACCGTCCACAGGCCATCTCCACCAGTTGGCGAGGATCGACGTAAGAGTCAGACAGACAGCCGCCACGGGGACAAAGACGAGGACGTGCCCGGCGACCTTCAGATGCCTTTTGCGGTCGCCGGTGTCCAGCGGTGCGAGCATACGATCTCCACGAAGTTGATTACGGGCGCCTCCGACTCGCCGGACGTCCTGGTCTTTGGGACCAGTTCCAGGACGAGCGTGTCATCGACGGCAATGTCCGGGAAGTCCCGGATGATGGCTCGGTCGACGCCGCCGGCAAGCTGGGCGATGTCGAAGGTTTCACAAACGGTCCGACCCTGGAGCTTGATCCCGAATACCCGCTGACCGGGTCTGTCACCCTCGCGGGCCCGGAATCCGAGGCGGACCGTGTACAGGGTCGGGACGTGGCCTGCCTGGCCATCGAGCAACGGGATCTCGCACCGGCACAACCCCAGACACCCGGAAGTGAAGAGCCAGGGTTTCTCCGTCCCGTCGACGGTGATCCCTTTGAAATCCTGACAGAAGTACCCCATCTCGTCGAGGATTTCCTCCTTCAGATCGAACTTGATGCCGTAGTTGACGAAATGGTTCTGGGTATATACGGTCCGGGGATTGGGGTAGGCCAGCCACAACGTGCCGTCGTCATCCTTCATATCCGCCGGCGCGCCGAAGTTGATGGCGAGGTGTTTGACGGGCCGTTCATACGTGCCCGGCACGACCTGGCCCTTCGTGTCCAGTTCGGTATGGTTGATGAACACGGTCCAGGGCTGAGCCCTTTGCGGCTTATTCACCAGGGCAAACGAACCGCGAAGCGGGAAGGAGCACGTGCAGCCCACGCTCGCTTCCGGAACCAGCACCAGACCGTTGGCCGGGATCATGTTGATCCAGCACCCGGGGCGAATGCCGCCGAAGATGGCGACGCCGGCGTCGCGCGCCAGATCGTAGATCGCCGTGCTCGACGAACGGTAGAACAGGGCGCTCGCCGAGGCGCTGGTGATCGCGCAGGTATGTCCCGGACGGAGGAACTCCCACGGCACTTCCTTCTCCGAGATCGGATCGATACGCGACAGGATCTGGCCCGTGCGCAGATCGCACATCCTCGGCTCGATGACAATCCGCTCGCCGATGATCACGGGCCGCGTGCGATAGTTGACCGGACGCGACCACAGGATCGCGCCGCTCGATGCGGACATGGCCACGATCCGGCGGTAGGTGAGCTGGCTCTCTCTGAATCGGTAGGCGTCGTGATTGCCGACGCAGCCGAAGAACAGCAGGACATCGTCCTGGCAGGCCGAGCCCATGGCGTCGCCGCAGCAACCGGTGAAGTCTACGGCTCGTTCCCACAACTTCTTGCCGCTCTGGGCGTCCAGGGCCACCACGAGTCTCGTATCCGACGACTCATAGCCCTCGGTCCTCTTCATTTCCTCCGTCTGTTCGTACAGTCCCTGCCGTATCAGCGTTTGCCGCTCATCAAGGGCCTGGCCTGCCAGCGCATCGGTGACAACGCTCTCGGCGAAGAAGACCTTTCCACCTGCGATGGAAAGGGTCAGATTCGCGATCCGCTTGCCCGAATAGGTCCAACGCACCGCTCCGGTGTTCGGGTCGAGGGCAAAAACCATGTCGCCCGTCATCATCCGGTCGGTCACCGAGCCCTTGGCCGGGCTGTAGTTCTCCCAGGCCGGGTAACTGGCCATGGGAAACCATTTGGCGTTCGATCTGGTGTATGCCCGGAGCGTGTCGTCATCGGGATCGGCAAACTTAGCCCTGAGTTCCGTGGCATACGGCTGCTTCAAGGGCTCGGCCCGGATGCCAAACAAGGTGTTCTGATCCGTCGAGACGCAGCCCCAGCGGTAGCTCCCGCTGCTCCCTCCCGGCAGGTCATACACCCGAACAGTCTCGCCGGTGGCCGGAGCGAGACCGACGCACCGATCATAGGCCGCCACATACAGGGCGTCCTTCGTCAGGGCCAGGTTGCCCCCGTCGACGTCGACCCGCGCCCGCACTGCGCCCGGAATCCGGCGTTCCCATAGGGGCGTCCCGTTGTAGGCGTCCAGGGCCACGATCCGTTCCTCTCCCTGGATGAACAGACGGCCATCCATCGCGACAGGACTCTGGGCCTTTGCGTGCCTCTCCACCATCGCCAGCGGACCCGGCTCGCCGAACCAGAGCACGCCAAGGGGCCCTTTGGCCATCGTGTCAGGGGAACAGGCCGTGTTCTGCGGATTGCCGTACTGCTGAGTCCATCCCGCGGTCCCTTCGAGTGGCGGGCGTGTGAACGTGCGCCACTGGAGACCGCCACGGCCGTCAGGCGTGGCCCCAACGGCGGTTCCGCCACCAGGCCTCAGGACGCGCTCCACTTGTTCCCGCGTCACCTCCGCCGTGCCGGTGGTCAACAAGCCGTCGGAGACAACCAGATTGGCGAAGTAAGGGGGCAGGGAATCGATGTCCCACGGCTCCACGACCACCCGCGTGCCAAGCAGCCCGACCGACAGCAGTCTCTGGCGGGCGATGCACAGTTTGGCTGGATCCTTTTCGAGGCCTACAATCTGGAGGTCGGTGATCCGGCTCAACTCGTAAGCAAGCTGACCCGTGTCGGCGTCCAGAATGAGACAGTAACCTTTCGTCGTGTTGCTCCGGTCCACGATCTGGCGAGCAACCTGCCGGTACAGGTCGCCCTGCGGGTCATCGCGAAAGGCATTCGGATCGTGCGCACTACGTGTCCCTTCCGACGCGGTGCATCTGGTGGCTGCAAAACAGTGTATCCTGCCCTCCTCCGTACTGACAATCAGAGAGCCGCTGCCGGCGGCCAGACTCACGGAGTTTCCGGCCAGGTTCGACTGCCATACTCTCCGCCCGGTCTCGACGTCCACGCCCAGGACCTGGTTCAAACCGCCGACAAAAAGCGTTTCGCCCGCCAGGATCAGAGAACGGCACTGCGGAACGGGCAGATACCATGTGTGGCAGGAATCGCGAAGCTGCCGCTCCGCCGCCAGGCGCCCGGCCGTAAGGCGGCCGATCTCATCGATCCTGTCGTGGATTCGGGTCTGTTGCTCAGCCCCCGCCTTCTGGACATCTTCTCGCAGCTTGGCAAGCTCTTGTCCCAGCGCTTGGCGCGCCTCCGTGGAGGCAGCGACCTTCTGCCGCGCTTCGGCGTGCGCGTCGCGGTCGATGGCGTACAAACCGGCGGGCGTCAGAACGTACGCGAAGTTGCCCCGGACCACCATATCCAGTCCGGGGAACCAGGCGAACACGTCTCCTTTGCTCTGGCCGGTTTTTGAATCGTATGCGACCTTGTGAGGCGTCCCGGATCGGTCTACCCCGGCAATGAGTTCATCACCGGCCAGCAAAGACCAGGTCCCGCCCTGCTTGCCCCCGGGAAAGGCCCAGAACAGAAACTGGCCACTTCGTCGACTGAAGGCGGCGGGCATCGCGCGGCCTGCAGGAACGTATAGAGTCTCGTCGGAAGCCAGCAGATACCCGTGGGGAGATATGCCGCCGTAGCTCAGCTCGTGGGCGCGATCACCAATCGTATCGTTCTTCCACACAAACGAACCGTCAGCGGCATTGAGGGCGCAGATGTAGATCCCCTCGTAGGGAAATACTCCGGCGCCGCAGTAGACCACACCCCAGTCTACCAGCACGCTCGTGCGGATCGGCCAGAGGGAGATCATCCGCCCGTTGCCAAGGACTTTCTCGTCGCTCGGACCCGGCCGCTGCCGCCAGATCAGCGATCCATCGACCGCACTGAGGCAATAGACATAGCCGTCGTCCGACCCGGCGTAGACACGACCCTCGTGAACGGTCGGGGCGAAACGGACCGGGCCTTCGGTGAAGTAGCTCCAGCACACCGCCCCCGAAGCGACATCAATCGCGCAGAGTTCATCCGTCACGGAGGACCCGAAGAACGCGCGACCATCGGCCAGCGCCACGTGAAAGGCGCTGTCCGCGTGCATGCGGGGCATTTCCTCCGACGGTGCGGGCCAGGCAGGCTTGGGTGGATGCGCGGGGGTGTAGGTCCACTGAAGCGAGAGCTCGGCCGGCAGGCTCTCGGCGCCCACTCCGCTGCGAGCGGCGTCACACCGGTATGTCGGCCAGTCGGCCGCTGCGGCCACGCCTCCCATACCATGCGTGAATGCACAGCATAGGGCTGTTGCAGCAAAACACAGGAAACCTGTCCTGAATCGAAACCGGATGACTGGAAACTGTCGGCTCATGTGGTTTGCCTCCCCTGCAGCGGTTGAGGTCAGATCGGACAAACGCTGGATGTTCCGGTGTCTTTTACTCATCGCCAGACAATGGCACAGCCTTCTGCCCACAAAGAGTATCAGACTTTGGCCCCAGATACAATGAACAGATTAGCCCGGAAACGAAGAGGGCTCCGGCACGAAGAGTCTCGCAGGATGGGCTTGAGCCCATGCGGCCGATACGGCACAGACCGATCCGGTAGGGGCGAATAATTATCCGCCCCTACTCTTGCGAAACTCCACCCAGACGCCGTAGTTCACACCGGCCTCGTTGTCCAGCCTCGGCCGGATGACGCGATAGTCCTTTATCCTCAGCGATTTCATGATGGCATGCAGTTCCTGAGCCGTCGCCGCAACATCATACTGCGGCCCCTCGCCTCGTCCCCCGCGCACCGCCTGGGCCACCTCGAGCGGCAGATTCGGCGAGAGACCGCGCCCGATATAAGCCACACCGCCGGGTTTGAGAACCCGTCGAACCTCCCGAAACGCTGCGACCTTGTCGCCCCACAACCAGAATGAGCCTCGCGAGACGATCACGTCCGCATAGTCATCTCGAAACGGCAGGGCCTGGGCATCGGCCTGGATGGCGCTGACCCGGCCGCCACAGCCATGTTCCTCTGCTCGTTGCAGGAAATAGGGGAAAAAGTGTGGATTGATATCGGCATTGATCCAGTGCATCTCCGTCCGTTTGCACAATTCAATGACCAGCGTCCCCGGCCCACTGCCCAGATCAATCCCAATCCCGGTTTTGCCGCCAAGGTCCAGGTCGTCCACGAGTTGCTCTGCCAGAGGACCATACACCGGCGCCAGCCGTCCCTCGCTCGACCGGATCATCCGAAGGGCATCCTCTCGGGAGTGCTCCTTCGGGGCTTCTGTCACCCGGTCGGCGTTCGAGACGCGAGGACCGGCCCCCCCGCATCCGACGAGCAACGTCAACGCCGCCAGCACGATGCAGAACCGGCCTGCGCCCGGACCCTGAAGAGCCTTTGTCATGATCGGTATCCATCCAATCGCACTGAGTCGGGTATGCTTCCACGCATCGCCTGGACCTCTGGGCGGGGTAGCCAACACAACTCCGCCGGAGAACCCGGGAGCGTACGATCCCCGGCGCCGGAATCAGGCGCCGGACTCGATCCGCATTGTACGCCGGCTTCGGGAACCTGTCCACATTCACGGCAGATCGGAACATTTCCGTGCGAAACGACCCCAAACGGATGAACCCAGGTATTGACGCCGGAGGCAGTAATCTGGCACCATAAGAGTAGCGCCGTACGGGAAGACAATCCGGCAAACGAAATGAGGGACCCCGAACGGTGCGGCAATAGCCATGAGAGGGCCGAGCAATGCGCAGACGTGGTCGAGTTGGGTTTGGGTTCACGCTGATCGAGTTGCTCGTCGTCATCGCCGTCATTGCCATCCTGATGGCGATTCTGGCGCCCGCGCTGCGCAAGGCCCGATTCCACGCCAGCGAGGCCGCGTGCCTGAGCAATTTGCGGCAGATCAACCTGGCCCTGGTCGCCTATGCCAACGACGATGACCGGACCCGCTATCCACTGGAGCCGACCGAACACAATCCGCATCCCGGCCTGCTGGAGAAGATCGGGGCGCAACGGAATGGGGTCCTGATGGAGGCCTTCTACTGTCCGCAGGCTCGCGACCTGGAACAGAACGCCAACGATCCCAATGGCGGCACGCCCGTCGGCGGCACCGATTCGGTGATCGATACGCCCCAGAACCGCCAGCAGGGCAATGTCACCTACATTTACTGGAGCTTCCGGATGAACAAGCCGGGCCAGGCGGGAGGCACGTGGCGCGACACGTCCCAATTCCTGCCCCGACAGCTCACACTCTCCGGCATCGAAGCGCACCGCGAATGGCTGGGCCAGACCACCAAGACCGAATTCCAGACGAATCGCTATCGGGCCTGCACGCTCGCTCAACCGGCGGAAACCTGGGTGATCTGCGATTTCTTCCGCAAGGGAGGAATCTTCCCGCATGGTCGCCGAGGCGGCGCCAACGCCGGCGGCATCAACGTCAGCTACCTCGACGGTCACGCCGCTCGCGTGTACAAACAACCGAAAGACAGCTATCGCTGAGGTGGCGAGTCGACAGGATGGGTCTGTCGTCTTTCGTGGTTGAGAAAGGACAAACGTGAGGACAAGCACGGAAACTCTGCACTGCCTTGTGGCCGCAGCGCTGATCGTTCTGGCGCCCGCGAAGGCTTGGGGACCGCTCGGTCTGAGCATAGCACGCGGGCAAGACAGACCTTCGCCCGAGCCCGCTCCCATCCAGATGGAACTCGGGCCATACGTGCGGTACACCTCGCCATCACAGGCGGTCGTGTCGTGGTGGACCGAGGACGAGGTCCCGTCCATTCTGGACTACGGCCTGGCCGGGCCGAGGGCAAAGTACTCCCCAAGCATCCAGTTGCTTGGACGCGATCGAGGCGGGTTAGAGAACCGCAAGCAGGACGAGCAGCCAAAGCGACACCATGCCCTCACGATCGAAGGATTGCGGCCGAATCGAGTGTATGCCTACCGTATCACCCTGCGGCTGGGCGACGTGGAGCAAAGCAGCGAGGTCTATGAGCTGGATACCGCCGTCAACTACAGCGTCCGTCCGCTGCCGACAGGTTTGGCCATAGCAGGCGACCCTGAACACGCCGAGCAGATGCGCCGCATCGCCGGAGAGATACTGGAGCGCAGCGACGCGACGAAGGGGTACTGTCTCGTCTGGGGCCTTGTGGACGGCGTGCTGGCGTATGAGCTGGCCGCTGGCAGCGATCTGACCGTGATTGGGATCGATGACGATGCCGAGCGCGTGGCGCAGGTGCGCAACGACCTCTACCAGGCCGGCGTCTATGGAACGCGGCTCATGGTGCAGCACGTGGATGGTTTTGAAGAGCTGCCCTACCCGGGCAACTTCGCGAACCTCATCGTTTCGGAACGCATGGTCGTCGAAGGACAGTGTGTGGGACCGGCCGCCGAGATGTACCGCCTCGTGCGACCGCGAGGAAGCGCCGCCATCCTGTCCTGCCCGCCGGCCGCGCCCACGTCCATGCCCGCGGTGGAGGCATGGCTCAACGCCGCTTCAATCGACCACGTTGAGCAGGAGACACCTGCCGGCCTGTTCTACATCGTGACCAAACCCATGCCACCGGGCTGCGGCTCGTGGACCCACCAGTACGGGGACGCGGGGAACACCGCTAACAGCCACGATGATCTCAACGGAGCCACGCAGACCGACCAGATGCGGGTGCAGTGGCTGGGCAGGCCGGGCGCCGATTTCGGCATGGACCGAAATCCCCGCATGCCCGCACCCCTGGCTGCCAACGGCAAGCTCTTCCATCAGGGTATGAACCGAATGGTCGCCATCGATGCGTACAATGGGACGATTCTCTGGTCGCTGGAAGTCCCGGCTATGCGGCGCGTCAACCTGCCACGAGATGCAAGCAACTGGTGCACCGATGATGCCGCCCTCTACGTGGCCGTCCTGGGCGACTGCTGGGTGATCGGACACTCCGACGGCGCGCTTCAGCAAGTCGTCGAACTGCCCGAGGGCTTCAACCGCCAGCAGTACGACTGGGGTTACCTCGCCCGCAAGGATAGTCTGCTTTTCGGCAGCGCCGTCAGGAAGAACACCAGCTATACCGAGTTCTGGGGCCATGACGCGTGGTATGACAGAACCGTCGGCGCCGGGACCGAGAAGGTCTGTAGCGATGCCCTGTTCGCCTATGATCTGGGGACCGGCCAGCCGGCGTGGACCCGACGCAACGGCGTCGTGATCAACACGACGATCGCTGTCGGGAAACAGGGTGTCGTTTTCGTCGAATCTCGGAACCCGGCCGTCCAAAGCTCGCCTACGCGCCGGCTCAACGATTTGCCGTTGTGGTCCGATCAGTATCTCGTATGCCTCGACACGCAGACCGGTGAGCCCATCTGGGAGACCCCCCTCGACACCGCCGACGGAATCGTCGTGTTCTACCTCGCCTGCACGGATGACGCCATCGTGATCGCCTCGTCCGGTGCAGGCAAGTACCACTTGTATCGGTACAGCTCCGATACCGGTAAGTTCCTCTGGCACGCCGAGCATAGTTGGTCCGGCGACAATCACGGCGCCCACATGCAACACCCAGTCGTGCTGACGGACCGGATCTTCCTGGAGCCGTGCGGCTATGACCTCGCGACAGGACGACTCCTGACCTCTTCGATGAGTCCGCGAGAGGGTTGCGCCACGTACTGCGGCACGAATTACGCTCTTGTCCATCGAGGTCAAGCCCGATGCGTTGCGATGTGGGACTTCAACACCGGCCGCATCACGACCTGGCGGAACCTGCGTCCAAGCTGCTGGCTCAGCACGATTGTTGGCGAGGGAATGATATTGTCGCCCGAAGGCGGCGGAGGGTGCAGTTGTGGCAACTGGCTGGAGACTTCAATGGCCTTCTCACCGCTGCAGGTCAGTACTGCCCCCGCCAGAAGACCTTTGCCAACAGGCGGTGACGCGATCGAAAGTGGGCAATGAGGGAGGGCCGTATGGGCTCACACATCTCCGTGATCAGTCTGAGCGTGGTCTGCCTGTTGATGATCGCATCACCGGCGGCTCGCGCCGAGGATTGGCCAACGTATCAGCACGACAATCGGCGAAGCGGCGTCACGGGCGAGCAACTGCAAATGCCCCTACACAGAGCATGGGAGTACATCCCATGCGATCATCCGAGGACCGCGTGGAGCGGCCCGGCCAAGTGGGATTCCTATGCCGGCCTGGTCAACCTCAAGTCCATGCGCGACTTCGATCCCGTGTTCTACGTGACGGTCGCCGAGACGAGCGTTTTCTTCGGCAGTTCCATTGACAACGCCGTTCACTGCCTCGACGCCTCCAGCGGCAAGGAGAAATGGGTGGCTTTCGCCAACGGCCCCGTCCGCCTGCCGCCGTCCTTGTACGGCGGCAAGCTCTATTTCGGCAGCGATGACGGGTGTGTGTACTGCGTCCGCTGCGATTCAGGGGAGACCATCTGGCGCCATGAGGCAGCACCGGGCGGCGCGCAGATCCCCATCGACGGAAGACTTGCGTCGCTCTGGCCGTGTCGCACCGGCGCCCTGGTGCAGGACTCCAGGGTCTACTTCGCGGCGTCATTGTTGCCCTGGCAGAAGACCTACCTGTGCGCACTGGATGCACAGACCGGAGCGTCAGACGGCCCAGGGTTGTACAAGAGACAACTGGAGCAGATGACGACGCAGGGCCCGATGCTTGCCTCCGCCACCAGGCTCTACCTGTCGCAGGGACGCCAGGTGCCGCTGGTCTTCGAGCGCGCCACCGGCAGCATGGTGCAGAGCCTCGGCAGTTCCGGCTTCGGCGGCGTGTTCGGACTGCTGACCGAAGATTCGATATTCGTCCACGGACACGGCCAGAACCACCGTGCCGACGGCGAGCTGCGATTCTTCGGCGGCAGTAAAAACGATCTGCTCGTGACGTTCCCCCGCGCCACCTCCCTCGTCATTCACAATGGTGCCATCTACCTGTACGCGGATGGATGGCTCCAGGCGTTCGACCGCGACAGTTACGTCGAGCTCCAGTCCCGGATCGATCTGCTGCAAGCGAGTATACAGCAGTTGCAGGAACGCAAGAAGAAGCTCGCGCGCGACGCCAGTGATGTGCAACGCCGACAACTTGATGCAGAGATAGCTACAGCGCAGGCAGAAATCCCTACACTCCAGGCAGAGCTGTCCGCGTGCGTTCCGTGGCGTGTCGCGAGTGACTGCCCCCTGACCCTGATTCTGGCCGGTGACACGCTCTTCGCCGGGGGCGAAGGCAAGGTGGCCGCCTTCGAAACGGCGACCGGCGAGCAGATCTGGACCGCGCCGGTCGAAGGCAGAGCATACGGCCTGGCCGCCGCCGCAGGCTCGTTGTTCGTAAGCACCGATCTGGGGAGAATCGTCTGCTTCACTGCCCCGGAAATACGGGTCGGGACAACCCAAGGCCCCAGGCCCGCTCAGTGTGTTCTGCGTCGATGCAGCCAGCCGATGAGACCGGCCCAGACCATGCCGAGCACGATCGCACCGACGACGGGGACAACGGCCGACACCTCTGTGCTCTCCAACGGATCGAACGCGAGTGACCCCGACTGCGGATGAGTCTCATCGCGACGGAGTCCCACAGGATTGCCCGCAGCCGAGGGGGAGAGAATCCTGTCCACGACAAGGTGCTCGCCTGCCGGCGACTGGGTCCATGTCGTGGGATCGAGAGAGAACGCCTCCAGGACATACGATGGGTAGTCATGGTCTTGCGGGCGGACATTCGACCGGGCTTCGCCCGCCGCCGCCACGAAGGAATCCGATGTCACGCGTTCCGAGGCTGCCGGGAGGGCGCTGTTGCAGTCCCAACCCGAGGGCAAGACCGAGAGGTCCTGGGCTTGAACCGCCGCCGCGCCGCCAACGACGAGGGCATACCACAGAACGATTCCGGGACTGCCGCGCGCACCGCACATATCCCACTCCTCCTGTTCAGACTTGCACCTCATTGCACCGGGCCAAGCCAACCGCGCTGCGGCGTTCTCCCCATGGCCGGGCGAACGCCCCCGATGCATCATCGCCAACTACCCTCCATTTTACCCAGAAGCCACCCCATCACCAAGGGAATCTGGAGGACCGCCGACCTGAACCGCATGCAAACGGACATTGACACCCCGCTTTTCGGCACAAGTACTTCGCCCAGCTATACTTAGATCGACTTCATGCCGTCACAAACGGGGTTTGGACTCCCACATGCCCACCGGCCGGGAAACCAAGCCATCGAGAACCTGCCGGACCCGTCTTCAGGGAATCTCGGAAGCCGGCAAGCCAGCGCAACCGGCGCTTACGCCGTTCAGATGGGATGCCCTGGGAAGCATCCGGCTCACGGCAGTCGACGCGGTCGCCTGCCGGGATCGATCTGGACAACCGAAGCGTCTGTATCCCGCAGACGCAGGCGTTCCACCTGCCTCAGGATGATCGACGTCGCAGCCCCGTCGCAGGCAGGAAACTCGAAAGTGTCGAGAGTCAGGTCGTTGACATCCTCGCAGATCACCACGGGACGCTGGTCAGGCTGCCTGCAGGTCAGACGCACGTCCTCCAGAGCGAGGTTCTGCACATTGCGGGCGTAGAGCCCCCAAGCCGGCAGAGGGCGGGCGTCCACGCCGGGGGTACGAACTTCGCCGGAAACCTCATCGACCGTGCCGCCCCCCTCGAATTCAATGTCCACGTCGCGAAAGACCACACTCTCAAACGGCGTCTCGGCCCAACTCTCCACGGAGCAAGCCGCACGGTACACGTTGGTGGCCGAGAGACGTGTCACCGTGACGCGGCCGGCGGTATTGCCTGCTTTCATCGTGAAATGGAGCGGTGTTGCGACGTTCCGCATCGTCACATCGGAGATCAGGACGTCGTCGAGGCGCCCCTTCGTCGCGTCCCACGCCCCTGGCTGGAGGTTGATGCCGGCCAGCATGTTGTGGCGGTCTGATGTGCGGTGGGGGTGCAGGCCCGGCCCATAGAGCAGGCAGTCGTGTATAATCAAGTTCTCGGCCGGACCGATCAAACGGATTCCGTTGCAGGACGAATTGATGATGCAGCCGGAGATCACCGTGTTCTCCCAGTAACGACCCGCGATCGAATCATCCCCGGTGTAGAACCGACAGTCCGTGATGTCCACGTGCCGACAAGCATGCCCGGGCGCCCCGCGGAAGTGCACGCCGTCCCATCCGCCGGTGAATGTGACGTTGTGAATGTCCACGTTGCTGCTGAGCATGAAGAAGATCGCGTAGTTGGCGGAATCCACGAAGAAGACATCGCGCACGGTCACGTCGCAGCAATCGACGAACACAAACGTGTGCGGTCCACGCATACGCTCTTCCCCCGTCGGATCGAAGACCTTGTTGCCGTCGATCACGCCCCCGCCGCAGATGGCAATATCCTCCTGCCCCTCCGCCAGAATGAGGGCGCGGTGCCATTTGCCCCACCGCGCCTCCGGCATGAAGTCCGGCGGTTTCGGGGCTTCGTACAGGTTCGGGTCTCGCGCCCCAACCAGCTTGGCCCCGGGCTCCAACAGCAGCGTGACATGGCTCTGGAGATGGATGGTTGCCGAGAGGTACCGCCCCGGCGCAAAGCGGATCTGCCCCCCGCCGGCAGTTGCACAGGCCTCCACGGCTCTGTTGATGGCCGCTGTATCGAGCGCTACGCCGTCGCCAACGGCCCCGTAATTGCGCACATCGAATACAGACGCCTGGCCGGCGAACGCCACATGAGACCACGCCAGCAGCCACAGAACCCAAAACGCCATTCGATATCGATCACAGCATTCCTTCCGAGCCCGCATGAGATTGTCTCCATTGGCATACTGACTGTTACTTGTCAACACTCTCGATCACGGTTTTGATCGCGGCTTTGTTGGGCCAGATGTCGCTACCACCGTCGCGACGGTCGATCAGCCGGCCGTAGATCGCGGCCACGCCGCGCGTCGCCCAGCGCGGGATTTCCTTCAGGATGTCGTCGTCGGCGTGCATGTCCTTTTGTCGCCAGGCATTGTCGCGTCGCCGGAAACGGTCTTCGCTCATCATGGGCCTGTCCGGAATCGCCGCCAGGCCGGCCGCGATCGCGCCGTCGCTGGTCGTGGTGGACCAGTGTTCCCAGCCGGCATACTGCTCATCACGGGCTCGAAGTGTGTTCCAGGCGATGCCACGGGCGAGATACTCGCCCTTGTTGGCAGGTTCCGGGTCGTGCCCCTGCCCGATATCGCTGTCGGAATAGCGCAGTCCGATCCAGTGGTGCCAGCCGCCAAGCTGCGGGATCAGATCATCCAGCCACCACTGGAGTTTCGCACGGTCGGCCCAGAACTCGACATCCCAGCCGATGCCCATGGACCAGCCGGGCACCGGGCCCAGGCGGGCCGCAACGTAACGGTTGATCCGGCGGCTCTGCAGCCCGCTGTATCCGCCCGGCAGATTGGCGAAGTCTCCGCTGTCCCCTTTGCCCCACATCCACAGATGCAGCCAGCCCCCGCGTTCGGACCACTCGGAAGCAGCCGCCTCCAGCGCGGCAAAGGTCCGCACGTCGGGCGCCGCGGGCGCCGTGCGGAGACCGTCGACCGCGTCAGCATTGAACCAGCTCCGGCCAATCGTGGAGATGTGACCCCCGTTAAAGCCGTGATTATCGCTGAACTCGGCCACGAACGCCCGCATGCTCGCCGGGTCGTCATGCCAACGGTGTACATCCGGCATCATGATCAGAACAGGCGTGCGCTTGACGAGTCCTCCCTCGGGTCCCTTCTGATGCGCCCAGGCGGTCGGTTCGTCCCGTCGCCGGCCGCTCCAGCCAACCCGCTTGGGGTTGCTGGACGGCGTCACCTCGACCATCAGTTGCAGGCCGTCGAGAGCCGCCGTCGGTGAGCTGGTCACACCGGTCCAGCGGCCCTGCAGCGACCCACCAAAACGATAGACATACGTGTCATCCGAACCGGAGTACCACAGCAGACTCGTGCGGTGGGCGCCGCTGTCCGCATGCGTCCAGACGCACGAACCTTCGACGTCCCACTTCGCGACGCCCACAGCAGCCCCCGGAGCCTCCACAGGGAAATCGACCCAGTGATACAACTCCACTTGCCTGGACAATGCCGGGGCTTTCTTGAGATGAAGCACGGCCTCGCTCGCAGAGGGCGCCTTGAACTGACGCGTCCCGCCGGAGACTTCGACCCGCTCACTTTCCGTAGTCGTGCCTTTGGCCGGATCGAACCATTCGAGCAGGTAGACGCCCGGTTCCAGTTCTACGGAGAAGGCTTCGTTCTTGCCCGGCTGATAGACGAGATACTCGTGTCCCGGATGGGCGAGACAGTAGCCGGTCGACGCCAGATCATTGCGCGGAGTCATTGCCGCCAGGTTCATTCGCTCGGTCATACGCCGCGTGTGGCCCAAAGCCGCCCGGAGCGGCTCCCAACCACGATCCTGCCCCAGGACCGAGCCATCGTAGGGGTCCATGAAGAGGGGATTGTGTCCGCGCAGGAAACTCTTCCAGACCCAGGCCACATTGCCGCCCACGCCCCAGATGTGGTCCGTGTCGAGCAGGCTTACCTTCTGTTCGTTCCAGGCCGGCGGGTCCTCGGCGAAGCCGTCCGCCCGGCCCGGGGAAACCCAGTCGGCCGGACTGGCCAGCATGGTGGCGATTCGCTCGGCGCCGTGACCGGTATTGCCAATCGGATGCTGCTTCGGCTTGGTCCGTTGGTACTCCTGGACGGTCCGGATCACCCACCAGTTCCACTCCTGCTCGCCGCCCTCGTTGATAACCTCGTAAAGGACGTTGTCCAGAGCGTTCACCGTGTCCACCACCTTACGGAGATAAGCCGCCTGGAGCTGGTTCGCCTCCGGATTCCGCAGGGTATGGACCCGCCCACTGAAGGCGTCCGATCCTTCGATGGCGAGATTGTTGACGTTGTTCGCAGGGTTGAACGGATGCGACCGCCAGGCCCAGCCGTCTTCCGTGTTCTGGCGGCGGTTGCCATGCATCAGGCCCCAGCCCTCGAAGAGCATCACGCTTACGTAGATCCCGCGCTGACCCGCTGCCGCCACCCGCGACCGCAGCCGCTCGAAATACTCCGGGTCGAATTTCGTCAGGTCGAATCTGGGCTTGCCATCGAGGGCATTGCCGGGGCCGGTTCGTGTCCAGGGCAGCGGCGCCGCGTTGTGGATGAAGTCCTTGCCCAGCGCGCCGTTGGCCCGCGTGTCCCACGCGGTCGAATCCCATGCCCACAAGCGAATGAAATTGTGGTGATGACGCTCGAGGAAATCCAGGTAGGCAGAGAAATCGAACGGCTCAGGCGGATCGCTTCGCCCCATATCCACAAGGTTGTTCCACGTATGCACGCCGGTCAGGTAGACCGCTCGCAACGAGCCGTCCGGGCCTCTCGCACCATCGGTGAAGTAGCGCCGGTTCGCAGGATGGATGCGAAGCGGACCTCTTGCAGGGTCCGCGTGCGCTGTGCCGGCAAGTCCAATCAGCACTGCCAGGCAGATGCAAGCCGTTGTTCTCGTTACGCGCATGACGGTTTCCTCCAAGAGTTTCTCTTGCTGTGATTTCATTCCACTCGAACGCGCAGGGCGATATCCTCGGCGAAATCAGGCGACGGGAGCCGCTTCAGACCACCATCGTGCGTGAAGGACTCCTCCCTTTCCAGCAACCCGCTGAGCGTGTTGATCCATTCGGCCCGAAAGACGCCGGCCGGCAACTCGAGCGTCAGTTCAACCGGACCGCGCCCCACCAAGTAGATCGCGTAGGTCCGTCCTGGCTCAACCAGCGCCCACGCCCGGCCCTGTTCGGGCACGCCGCTTTTGATCACGGAGTTGTCCGGCTTCATCCGCACGAATTCGATGCTGTGGATGAACTCCTTCAGAACCTGCAATTGCCGGCGCAAGGCGGGGCTGCCACCTCCCGGCCCGCGATGGTCAAGCAACGTGCCACGAGGATGCGTGGCAGCGAAGGAGAAATCGAGATGACTGAACAACGCTCCGCCGGCGAGAAGGAACTCCCAGCCCTGGATGCGATAGGTCGCGGCGTCGCGGCGCGAGCCGCCGGTTTCGTTGTGGCCGATGGCTCTTCCAAGGCCGTAGTTCAATGTGACGGCTTCAGGCTCTGCCGCGTGGAAATTGTAGAGCAATACTTCCGGGTGCGTCTTGGCGATCTTGGCCGAGCCGTGGGCGAAGTTCAGGGAGATGAGATGCTGATTCGGCAGAGCCGTCTCCACCTCGCGGACCGCCGAAATCACTCGACCCTGCCAGTCCGGATGCATTCCGCCGCGTTCATACGGCTCGTTGCATATCTCGTAATAGACGTTGTCGAAAGGATTTAGTTCGCGGACGATCTTCTGCGCGACGGCGACCTGCACATCCGTGAGCGCCTCTTCCTTCAGCCCGTAGACTTCATACCGTCCGACGTTGCCGACGCCGTTGACGTTATTGGCAGCGTGCATGGGCGAAGCCTTCCACAACTCCTCGCCGTACATCGTACAGAAGAGGGTGATCTCAACGACGATGCCGCGCTGCCCGGCGGACGCCACGAAATCCTTCAGTCGCGCAAAATAAGCCTCGTTCCAGCGGGTCAAATCGAATTTGCTGCCGCCATCGAAACAGCCCGGCGTGTCACTTCGAGCCCAGGGCGCCGCGTAGCGCCCCGGCGCCGGGGCCAGCGTGTTGCCCTGAATGCCAAAGGAGCCAGGAATCTCTCGATAGGTCCCGCTGAAGAGCCGAGTATGATTGAAACCATGGCGAGCGAGTTCGTCCAGGTAGGCTCCGAAGTCGAAATCGAGGTTGATGACCGCACCGTAATGCTCGCCCGAGGTGACCAGCACGGTCGGTTCCCCGCGAAACTGGAAGTAGTGCGGGTTCTCGGGATGGAGACGCAGCAGATCATTCGGAGAATCCACGCGGGCCGCAGACGCGTCGGGACGAACGTCGGCCGTCGCCTCGATCAGGTCTGCCAGTTCGGCTCTGGCCTTCTCGTAAGCCGCCGGGTCTTTGTCCCACTGGAACCATGAGTCGGTCAGGCGGCGCACAATGCCCGCCGCTTCGTTCGATTTGCCGCGGCGACGGAGTATGGCCAGGTATTCGTAGTCCTCGATCCCGTCTCGCAAAGCCTTCAGACGCACGGTCGGCACGATGCCGTCATAACCTGCGGCCCGCGCGGGATAGACCAGCGATCCTTCCCCGTTGAAGAGAATGCCCTTCCTGCCCTGTTGCAGGGCGCCGCTGCCGATATAGATCGGCGCCTGCGTCCAGGGATCATCCGTCTGCCTCCAGTGGGACATGCCGCCCCAATAAAGCAGACCTTTCATGCCGTCTCGCCAAGCCATCCAGGCGGGCACGCGATAATTGAGCAACGGATAGTCGATGTGCCACCACGGCGTGGGCGCGCCCTGGCACAGGGCCGTGTAGGTCCAGATCGTCTCGCCCAACGCCCTCCGTTTGGCGGCGCTTTGCGGCCGATGCAGCGAAAACAGTGGACACCAGATATCGACTGACCCGTACAGATCACCCCAGGCGCTGTTGGCGCCGCCCTGGCCTGGCTCCGTCCACGTCTGCTCGACAACCATAACCTGGACGATGGATTCGGCCTCACGAATCGCCCGGCCCCATTTCTGTACGTAGCGATAGTCCTCCTCTGTATTTGGCTCATCCTTGAGATAAACGAAGAACACGACACCGGGCCGGTCGAGTTCGTGCGCCGCCCGGTCGAACGCCGCCAGCCACGCCCGCAGCTTGTCGCGTTCCGTTTCCGGATCTTTGACAACGCCGGAGGGATGGGGCACCTGGATGGCGTTGACATGGTAACGATCCACGAACTCACGCAGTGCCTGCACCTGTCGGGAAGGGATTCGGAACGAACCATCATCCTGCGCGACCGGGCGGAGCAGCTCACTCGGAGGCGTTGCATTGATGCGGTGCTCGCTCAGCAACTGCGCGCACTGAGTCTCCACCGCCGGCCAATCCGCAGGCTGCCGCTCTCCGGCCTTGTCGCGATAGTAGCCCCGCATGCGCTGCGCAGGCGAACCGAAAGCGGTGACCAGCGTCGGAGTCGATGGCAGCGCGAAGTCCCAGACCGTCAATGTCACGGGAATCTCTACTGGACTGCGATCGTCCGAGACCAGACAATAGACGCCTCGATAGGCTCCCGGCGACGCTGCGGTGGGGACGTAAAGGTCCACCCAGAAGCCGTGCGTCTCATCGGGCGGCAGATCGAAGGGCACAGCGGCAAAGCGGGCCTCCTCCAGCGGCTCGCCCGTAACCGGATGCGCGAAGGGGATCAGGGGGTCCGGATACCAGTCCGGCTCAAAAACGCTGTTCCGATAGGTCCCGGTCTCCAGATGCAGTTGATGCTGGCGATAGCACCGGCATTGCGCCAGCTCGAGAAGCGTTCCTTCTGGCCCGCGCAGTTCACCCGCCTCCAGGCGCACCGCCCGGACCGGTTCATCGCAGCGCAGCAGGACCTGAAAACTCACCCATTCGTTGCGGGCCGCACGGACCTCGACCGTCCGATCGCTGCCTGGCAGATCGCTCCGCAGCACATGCCGGGTCTCGGTCACGGTCCACACGTGCCACTCCGCATGGGCATTCATCGCAAGCGACAGCAGAAGCACAAACGCACAAGGGGACTTGCTCTTCATTCCCTGTCCCTTCGATTGAATCGAACAACAAGGAGGCCACACACAATGATCCGGTGTTCGCACGGACGATGCTTCTTCGGCAACGCCCGTCAGCTATGGCAGTAGAGGTCCCAACCCAGATACTTCGTGATCGCTTCGTGCAGGACCCTGGCACAATGCGTCCGCGTCATGGCCACGTGGTGCTCGAAGCCGTTCTGGCACATGTAACCCATCAACTCCCGCAGTCGCGGGATCTGGCAGACCGCGATGCCGCCATCCATGTCGAACGGATCGTCCGTGAATTGACCTTCACCGAGGTACGTCTTGATCTTTCCTCGCCGATCATCCGTCGACATGCGGAAGTAGGTCATCGGGCCGGCGGCCACGTGACCTTTGACGGCCCCGAAGCAGTTCTCGCGTCCCAACGACTCGCCCAGCACGTCCAGCTCGGCAATCTCGATCTGGCGGCCCATGAAGCTCCTGGGAAGATTGCTACAGTGCGTGCAAACGCACTTGTCCGCCTCGTCGGCGTAATTATTGTTCCAGTCGAGGAAGCCGGGAATCTGCCCCGACGCCAGCAGCAGCGCATACATCGAGACCGCGCCGACCACATCTACCTCGCAGGCGCTGGGCATGCGTTTCTCGCCCATCAGGCTCATGGACAGGCACGCGGCACAGCCGTAGTTGTTCTGCACGGAAGTCCAGCATTGCACCGCGCTGGCATTCAACTCGTTCTCGGCCATCCATCTCTCCAGAACGACGGAGAGCTTGGCCTGTTTCAGCACGGCCTGGGGATCGATCCGCGCGGGGATCGATCCATAGTTCCTGATCTCAGACGATCTTTTCTGGACGGACTTTGCCCGATCGTCGAGCTGCCGGGCCTGGCTGATGATCTCGGACAAATCAACGGGGACCACCGTAATGCCTGAATCCTGGAGCAGCTTTTCGCTGAAGCGCACGGTCTGAAACGCCGCCGGACGCGCGCCAACCGCGCCGATCCGCGCGCGGCGCAGCCCTCGGACGACGCGACAGACGCGGGCGAAGAAATCCAGATCGGCCCCGAAAGCGTCACTGCCGATGTCGCACGTATGATCGCGCGTATCGGTGAACGGAATCCCATACTGATAGAGGTTGTTGCAGACCGAGAGTTTGCCGCAAAAGGCATCCCGACGGCCTGCGACGTCCACCGCATCCAGACGGTCGCTGCACGCCTGCACCAATACGGGCACATCGAGACGAGCCAGATCGAGGGTCTCGACGACTCCAAGCTCGTCGCCGAAGTTGGGCAATACAACGATGACCCCGTCGATGCGATCGCGATGCTGCCGGAACAATGCGGCGCATTTCTTCGCATCCGCCCGCGTTTCGACTGCCTGGTGGGCCGTGGCTTTGGCAGGCAAGATCACGTGCGAATACCCAAGAGCGCTGAGTTTGGCCAGCAGCTCTCGGCGGCCTTCCACCGCCAGCCGGGGATTGAAGAAGCCTCTCGTGCCCACAATCACGCCGAACGTCATCTTCTTGTCCAAGATCTTCATAACGCCCTTTCCCGTTGAGCAAACCTGCATAAAGACAGGTCCCATCCTAAGGGACCGATGGGACCTGTGCAAGCGATTGCGTCAGAACGGCTTGTGCACCGGGTCTTTCTGCCCGGCCAGCCAGAGAATCTCTTCCTCAGACAGCGCTCGATCGTAGACACGAACGTTGTCCATCTGTCCGTTCAACTCACGCTCGATCGAGCCATTGTTGTTCCAGGCGCCGACGGTGGCAGCGCCCAGAATCAGCGTCAGCGGCGCCGCGAAGGCTCGGGAATCCTCGAGTCTGCCGTTCAGGTAGATCGCCGCTTCGTTGTCGGAGACGGTCAACGCCAAATGGACCCATGCGTTGGCCGACGCCACGGTGTCGCCCTGCATATCGCCGCCGGCCAGACCGTTGATTCCGGCGTTGGCCTTGCCGCCGGCGAGTTTGCAGTGGATCCCGCCGGCCGACCAGCCATCGCTGTTGATGCCCCCGGCGAAGCTGACGGAAGCCAGACCGACATTCGAGTACATCCACATCGAGTAGGTTCCCTGATTGAAGGTGGCGTTGGCGCCGCCGAGCCTCGGGATGGCCATCGCGTCGTCGGTCCCATCGAGAACGAGCGTACCGGCGCTGACATATGCCTCATCCAGCAGCGTACCATCATGGCCGTTGCCGGAACTGTCGGCCGGGCCGCTCTCGAACGTGTATTCCGCCAGCAGGCCCGCCGTCCCCGGATCCGACGGCGTCAGCATTTCCGGCGTTCTGGGGTACAGGCGGATATCATCGACGTAAACCACTCCGGCCGCACCGGCGCCCTCCACACCGACCGCCAGACTCGTAACGTTGCGCAGGTTCCCGCCGACGGCCGACAGATCGATGTTCCACACCTGCCACCGGCCTTTCGCGATGTCGGCCGCGGCGCCGTCGTAGACGACCTTCGTGCCGTTGATCTTTACGTACAACTGCCCGCCGTGGCCGGCCGCGCCATAGAAGTAGAGCGAGAGACTCTTGAGACCGTTGGCCGCCCAATCCTGCGCGTCGAACGTGTACTCGGCTTCCGACATGGTCAGACCCGCGTTGTCGTAGAACAGCGGCATGGACTGCCGGCCGCCATGGACGATTGTTTGTTCAGCGAACGGGGTATTGAGATGCCCGACCGTAGAGCCATTCTGAGGATCTTCGAAGCCATCGATCCACGTCTGGAAGATGGCCTTCCCGGCGTCGATGTCGTCGGTATAGCTCTCGAAATCATCCACGACCGCATATGGCAGAGTAGAGAAAGCCCACACATCGCCTTCCCAGATGGAAACCACATCAGCCTCGTTCACTTCGTCAACGCGCCAGTAGTACGTCGCACCATATTCGATCCCCTCCGGCGACAAGCGGGCGACATCCACCGTGTCGACCAGTTCGAGCATCTCGGGATCGACGCCAAGGTACACGTCGTGAGACGCGGCATCGCGCCCCGCCCGCCAGCTCAGAAGCGCGTCCGGGTCCACGTTCGTGGCGCCGTCGGCCGGCTCGGGCTGGCGAGCCTGGGCAGGGATATAGAAGAAGCGGACCTCGCTCAGGCCGAACTGCCCCATCATGCCCCAACCGCTGTTGACGTTCAGCCTGACATACTTGGCGGCCACCCCCGCCATGTCGATCGTGGTGTTGTGCGTGTAGCTGCCGGAAGCGGTCGCCTTGGCCAGCTCGAAATCGCCGAGCGACGTCCAGTCCACGCCATCCTGCGAGTATTCGATCGTAACGCCTTTGAGACCGAACCCGAGAACCAGTTCGAACTGGACGTTGTAGTTCCAGACCCACAGTTCGTGAAGCTTGTAGACCCGGTCGAACTCAAACTGAATCCAGAGCGGCTCGGCTCCATCGGGGACCGCCAGCCACATGTCCGACGCCGCGATCGAGTGCTGATCGTTGGCGTTGAGGCCGGAACCGTCGACGGTCTTGCCCGGAACGGCGTCGCCATCGGAGACACCGCTGGTGGTGGCGACAACAGCGGTGACCGGATAGGCCTGCGGCTCCGTCGTGAAGCTCCAGACCTTCCCCCGGTAGACCGTGAAATCGGGCGCGCCGTTGACTTCGTCAATCCGCCAGTAGTAGGGTTGCGCGAACTCCAGCAAACCAGCGGGATCGTACGTTGCTTCGGCCTGCCCCTGGCTGACCAGGACCCCCATCGGATTGGTGCGGCTGGCCGCATTGACGTCGTCAAAGCTGGCGCCGAAGTACACATCGTGCGTCACGGCGAAATCGCCCGGCGTCCAGATCAGAACGACCTCGCGCGGAATATCCGTCGCTTCATCCTCCGGCCTCGGGTTCATCGCGGCGCCCGGCCCGGTCTGCCAGCCCAGAAAGCCCAGCGTCATGATCCCCTGAATCTGCTGCTGGTTCAAAACCTCGTCGAAGATCAGCACTTCATCCAACGTGGAGTCCGAGTACTCGGCCAGGCCACCGTTGAGCGAATTGTAGTTGCCGTTGATGGCAAAGCGACCGTTGCCGTCGCCGTGGTCAAACGCGCCCGAGGCACTGGTGGAATCGACGGCGACCGGTTCGCCGTTGCGGTAAAGAATTCCCGTGCCGCCGTCATAGGTTGCCGCCGCGTGAATCCATTCATCCAGAACGAAGGGAGCCGGATCGAAGATCTGAATGTCCCCGCCCGACACGGTGTTCACGATGATGCGAAGCTGGTCGTCGTTGTTGCCATAGGTCAGCGCATACGCTTCGCCTCCGGTCGATCCCCTCTGCATGGACAGGACCACCTGCCAATGCGACAAGATTTGTTGAGGCCTGCACCAGGCCATGAAGCTGATGTCCTGTTCCACCAGGAGGCCCGGTGGGGTGGGAGGACCGAAATCGACGTAGTCGCCCTCTCCAAGCCGCAGGGCTCCGCCGAACATGCCTTCCCCCTCCGCAAGCCATTTCGGCGTTCCCTTGAGGGTCCCGGTCAGACCGTTGCCGGACGAATCACCGGCCGAGTTGCCGGTGCCCTCGTCGAAAAGCCAGGCACCGACCACTCCGGCTCGCGCACCGGGACTGATACACACAGACAGAACGAAAACCAACGAGAGAATCGAGAATAGTGTTGTCTTCATGGTCCAGACCTCCCAAAACAGCCTTTTCGTCAAGCCTCCACTACCATTGACCATTTCTCCTCTCACACACATAACTCTCCTCCACAATACGATACTCGTTTCTCTGACCCGGAGCACGTCTCCAGAAGTCACATCGCGTACGGAATGTCCTTCTTCGGCCAGGCCAGCCGGAATCCGGCGTCCAGGTCATCCAGACGCCGCAACAGCTCGACGTGGTCGTCGACAAAGACGATGTTCGCGCCGCCTCGGTCGATGTCACTCGGCGCGTTGTGAAACGTCGCATAGTTGTCGATCTGCCTCTCGGCGTTGCCCACGGTGAAATGCGTGTCGTTGAAGGGCGCGATGCTGTACCCTTCGATGATCCAGGTGTTTTCTTCCGTGAACACGATCACCTGCGACGGCTGATAGACCTCGGTCTCTTTGGAGACTCCGGTCACACCGGCGCCCAGCCAACTCGACCAGATTTCACCGCCCCGGCCGACGTAGGAATTCATGACGTAACTGACCGCCGTGTCCGCGTAGTCCGTTCCTTTGGCCAGCATGTTGAACTTGGGACACATATGCACGTCCAGCGCCTTCAGATACGGCCACAGCACGCCCTCGGGTCTCTCCCCTTTTCGCACCCAATCATGTCCCTCAGACTTGAGCCAGGTCCAGGCGTCGGGAAATTTGTAGCTGTTGTCGTCCAGGTACATGCGCAGCGCGATGCCGTACTGCTTCAGATTGGCCCGACATCGCAAGGTGCGGGCCTGATCCCTCGCCTTGCTCAGGGCCGGCATGAGAATAGCCATCAGCAGAGCGATGATGGCGATCACGACCAGCAGTTCGATCAGCGTAAAGCCTCTTCTCGTCCGCATTCGAATACCCCTTTCCGGTCCTGCCTCTTCCGGTTCCGCAAGGCTCCGTAGACAATTCATCATGCTGTTTCGGCACGCCCAGCTCGACAATGGCCCGCACTTCCGGCGGCTCGCACATGAGAATGCCGTCCGGCTTGAGCTTCTTGAGGACCGCCAGGAGGCGGTGTTCCGCCGTGCGGTCACGGTGTTCCAGAGGCCGGTAGAACGTCCAGAAACCCTGAAGCCGCGCGTACTCGGCAATCCCGCCGAGAATCCCGCGCGTGAACTGGCGGGAAGGATCGATCAGCAATGCGATTTTCGTACTCTCCGGCATCCGGTCGGCCCCCTGTTCCTCGTATGTCACGATTCGCCTTGTTCCTCTACCCGGCAGACGTCCTTGAGGGCGGGATGAAGTTGTCTATAGGATCCATACCGGCTGTCATATTGCCGGCTGCGCTCAAGATTGGGCTCCACGACCGTGTCGAAATCTACGGCGGCGCGGACCGCCTCCGCGATATCCGGATAGTGCCCGACGGCGACCGCCGCGAGAATGGCGGCCCCCAGACAGGCGGCCTCCGTCACGCGCGGAACGCGAAGCCGCATCCGGCAGATGTCCGCCTTCAACCGGAGCCACATCCTGCTGCGCGCTCCGCCGCCGACCGCGTGCAATTCCCCAAGTTCGACACCCGCCTCGCGCAGGAAGTCGAGATTGCTTCGCAACTCGAACGTCAGCCCCTCCAGAATTGCCTTGGCGATTTCGGCCTGCGTCGTGGAAAACGTCAATCCCACGATGGCGCCCCTGGAGCGCGTGTCCGGCGAAGGTGTCCCCGCCCCGGCGAAATGGGGCTGCACCAGTAGATCGGTTGGACCGTCCGGCGCACCGGCCAGGAGCAGATCGTAGGCATCCTGCCCGGTCTGTGCCGCCCGCGCGATGCAATCCTGACAGAGCGTGTCGCGGAACCAGCGCAGGACGAGGCCCCCGCTGTGGTTCAGCGTCATGGCCAGGTACAAGCCCGGCGCCACGTGTCGATAAACCGAAATGCTGCCTTCGCGCAGCTTCGGGTCCACTACCGGCGAGCCCATCGCCACCTCGACCACCTCGGCCGTCCCGGTCGAGACCATCGCCAATCCGGGCCGGATCACGCCGCTGCCCAACGCGGCACAGGCCTGGTCATGCCCGCCGATGGCCACGAGCATCGACTTTGGCAAACCGATCTCGCGAGCGACGGTCCCGTCGAGCGTTCCGGCGACCGCTTCACTCGCAGGCAGAAGCTCTGCAAGTCGGCGCGGATCGATCTGACAACGATCGAGGATGTCCGTCGCCCAGGCGGAAGTCCCCAAGTCGTACATCTGGGTCCGCGACGCCAGGCAGTGGCTGATGATGGCGCGACCGGTCAGGCGACGAAGAAAGTAGTCTTCGTAGAGCAGAAATCGCGCGGCACGGCGCCAGAGCGGCGACTCGCTTCGTCGAAGCCACAGGAGTTTGGTGACGGTGTTCATCGTGTGCACGGGCATGCCGGTGCGGCGGAAAAGCGTCTCAGGGCCGAACGTCTCGACGAGCCAGTCGTTCTCGGCCGTGGTCCGTGTGTCCATGCCCAGGATCGCATGCCGAATGGGACGGCCCATCTCGTCGACAGGGATGATCGCCTCTCCCTGGACGGACAGGGCGAGGGCCTGGGGCGGGTCCGCCTTGCTCTGACCGACCGCCTGCGTCAGCGTCTCCATCGCCAGTTGCCAGACGCGTTCCGCATCCTGCTCGGCCCAATGCGGACGGGGCGTGAGCACCGAATACTCGCGGGAGGCACTCGCGACCAGACGCCAGTCGTCGCTGAACACGGCGGCCTTGCAACCTGTTGTTCCGATGTCCAACCCCATAACCGACATAGGCACCTCGCATCACAGAGTGCGGCGCAGCATCAGTCCAGTTGGATGGCGTCAAGCAACTCCAGCAGCTCGCGGTCGTCGATCTGTCCGGCCATCCACCGGTCCTGGAGCCGCCGAAGAAGAAGCACAGTGGACGACTCGTAAAGCTCCACATCGTCGTACCGTATTGGGACATCTTGCCCGACCCGCCGGACCAGCCTGGCGCCTTTTGCCAGGCCGATGGGCAGAAGGTTGTCGGCCTTGGCGGCCGCATGTTCGTCGATCAGGCTGTAGAACGAACAGCCACCGATGCCATCCAGGAGATCGCCGGGCTTAAGATCCTGCTTGGCTACGGCAAAGACTTCTGATACCAACCGATTCAAAGGGAACATGTTGGACTTCTTGCGGATCGCCAGCATGGCACAGGTCAAAGGCACCTCGATGCTACAGAGATGGTACGGGCGAAACAGCGTGTAGTACGGACCGTTGCCCATATCGCGATAGACCAGTGCCTGACGCAAACGCGGATGGTCCGTCGTCACGACGAGAAAGACGCCTGGATGCACGCCTCCGATGCCATAGTCGACCACTCCGGCGCGATTGAGCACGCCGCCATGTTCTTTCAGAGCGAACGTCTCGTGCAGCTTGTCGCGGCTGGTTCGCGGACCGCGCATGCCGCGAACGTCGGGCACCAGGCCGGTGGCGTTGGAGACGGCCGCCATCTCGATCATCGTCTTGCTGCCGTCCACGAACTCGATCAGCATGTTGGGATTGAGGCCTCGCCGCGCCGCTTCCCTGGCCCATGCCTCATCCGTTGGCCTGGCGTGACGATCCAGCGGATTGTTCTTGCCCTTGCCCGCCGCGACGATGGTGAAGCCCAGGGCGTCGGCAAAATCGTACAACTCCTTGCACGCCGCCGGCTCGTCGCCCGCTGCCAGTGCGTAGAGCGCCCCCTTTTGCGCCGCGTACCAGCTCAGCAGAGGTCCGACGGTGATGTCCGTCTCGACGTTCATCATGGCCAACTGCTGGCCGTTCCGAGCCGCCAGCATCGCCGCCCGCGCCCCCACTTCAGGCACTCCCGTTGCTTCGAGCATCACCTCGACCCGCTTCATCGCGGTGACCACGCGAAAATCGCGCGTGCACACCCGCTTGCCGGTCGCCACAGCGGCATCCGCCTCGACCGCCGAATCCGTCTCGACCACCTCGCCTTTGAGACCGGCGATGCCGAATGCCTCTCGCGCTCGCGTCAGGTTCACGTCCGCGATCACGGGGATGTCGATTCCCTTCATCATCGTCACCTGGGCGACGACGTCGACGCCCATCTGGCCGGCCCCGATCAGGCCGATCCGCACGGGATTGTTCTGTTCGTGTCGTTCCTGAAGTTCAGCATTCAGACCGATCATGGTTCATTCTTTCTCGAAGGAGATGAGCACCTTCAACGCATCGCCCGCCGCCGCCATGCGATAGGCGCCGTCGATTCCGCCGAGCGGAAACTGATGCGTGATGATCTTGTCGGCGGGCAGCGTTCCGTCGGCCAGCAGGTCGAGCGCCCGGCGATGAACGCGCGGATGGTAGGAGAAGGTCCCGAGGACTTCGATTTCTCCGTAGTGAATCTTGTTGCCGTCCAGCGTGGTCATCGGACTGGCCTTGGGCAGGCCGCCGAAGAGCAGGACTTTGCCGCCCTTGCGCACCATGTCCACGCCCTGCCGCTGCGTCTCGGCTACCGGATTGGCGCAGATCACGATGTCGGCTCCGAGTCCTTTCGTGAATTCCCTCACGCGGGCGACCACATCCTGTGACATCGGATCGAGAATCAGATCCGGGTCGAATCGCGCGGCGAGTTCCCGACGCCTCTCGCTGCACTCGGTGACGATGGTCTTAGCGCCGTGCATCTTGGCCACCGCCACGTGCAGGCAACCGATCGGCCCGGCTCCCAGGATGACGACGGTGTCTCCCCGGCCGGTTCCGGCCCTCTCATGCGTCGCCAGCACGGAGCAGCACGGTTCCGACAAGGCCGCGTGTGCAAAGCCCAGTCCTTCGGGCATGAGGTTGACGACGCCGTTCTCCAGGATCTCGGGCGTCAGCGCCATCCGCTCGGCGAAGCCGCCTGGAAAGCCCGGCGTAATGCCCAGGAATTGCAGGTGGTCGCACAGATTGTATCGCTCGCTCCGGCAGTAATAGCACGTGCCGCAGTGCACATCCGGCGCGATCGCCAAGCGATCGCCTACCTTGAAGCGGGTGCATCGCGCATCGACCGCAATGGCCACGCCGGACGCTTCGTGCCCCGGAGTCACCCCGCCCGAGCCCGCCGGCGGCCCTTCCTTCCAGCGACGCAGTTCCGAGCCGCAAATCCCGCATGCCTTGACCGCAAGAACCAGGCCACCTTCCGGGACATCCGGTTCCGGGACATTCCGTATCTCGATCCTCTGTGGTCCCGTCAGTAACGCCACCTTCATAGGCCATCCTCGATTGCGCGCCCGTGCGCAGGTCACACGTTAGTGTCCACGTTTCTCCGCTTCGATCTTCGCGCCGACGGCGCCGCCCGGGTGGGTGTGGCCGAACTGCTCCTTGGTATAGCCCCGCAATTCGAGCAGCAGCACACAGAGTACGTCGCAAGCGGCGCCGTTCATCAGCGAACTGCCCGTTGCGATCATGCCATAAGGGTCAGTGCTCTGCGGCGCCGTCACATGGACGACGGCGTCGCTGAGCCTGCCCAAGGGCGAATCCGGCTTCTCGGTATGGGCAATCACCCTGGCTCCGCGATCCTTGGCGATTTGAGCGAACGTGTTGATTTCGGCGCTCTGTCCGCCCTTGGAAATGATGTACACGATGTCCTTGCCGCTGATCGCGCCGGCGCCGCCGTGGATGGAATTAGCGGCGCTGATGAACAGCGCCGGCGTTCCGCAACAGGCCAGCAGGTGGGCAAACCGCTGGGCCATCGCACAGCTCGTGCCCGCGCCGGCCGTCAGGATGTGCCCTTCGCATTCGAGCATCATTCGAGCGACGGTCACGAAGTCGGCATTCAACTGACCCTCCAGTGCAGCAACGGCTCCGGCCTCCGTCGCGACAACCGCTCTTGCCCTGGCAAGCATCTGGTCAAGTTCTGGTTTTGTCATATCTGCATTCTCACGAAGGGCTATTGTCTCTCGAGGATCAGGACGAAGTCCTGGTCGGCCGGACTGGTTGCTTCCAGCCTGTTCTGACCGTAGACGATCTCAGCCGTGCTGTATTCGTTCTGGACTGGGTCGAACCATCGCCCGCGGTAGCGCCGGTTCAATGGGTTGCTCAGCTTGATCGTCTGCTGGACCGGCAGATACGCGATGACGCTATCGTGGCTGTCCGTCCTGGCCACCGAGACGAAATGGTTGTAGGTCTGGTCCCCAGGCTGTTCGAGGAGCAGTTCGGGACACGGGCGATAGCGCCACCAGGGCAGCGTCTGAATCATCCGGGCCAGATAGCCGATCTGAACGCTCCCCGGCAGCCTGATCGATTCGAACCAGGGCGTGACATCCGAGCCGCTTCCATGATTGAGGATACTCTCGCCCGGGCGAATCCACGGCCAGATCCCGTTGGCGCCGTAGGTGATCCCGGCGATCGGTGTCGCCAGAAGGCTCCGGTACGAGGCGTTGCGGACGTCGCGGGCGCTGATGCGACGGCCGATCTCCTCGTAATTCGGCTCCAGATTGATGATCGGCCGCGCCGGCAGCTTGTCCCAGTCATTGGCCATCGGGCCTTTGTTGATCCAGTCGACGGTTCCTTTGGCGTTGCTATGGCTCGACTGGTATCCGACGATGTCGAGCCAGTGCTCGTCGGCGTATTGACGGCCGATCCACGAATGGCCCTGCGGATGTTGGGCCACCAGGCCGGGATGCTCATCGCCGAAGACGCCCTTTCCGATGTTCTTCCAACGTTGTTCGTACTCGCCGACATAGCGTCCGTCTCCGCCAAGAATCCAGACCACATGGTGGCCGCCGTACCGCGCGACTGTGTAGCGGGCCAGGAGGATCGCCTCATTCTCCGGCAGGTAGTAGCCGGGACTCAGCTCCCGACCGGCGGCCACCGGAAGCGCCCACAGCAGCACCGGCACCGCGATCAAGCCATGCTCGTTGACCTGATCGACCTTGTGATCGAGCCGCTGAAAGAAGGATGGATTGATGCGGATGCGTCCCGATCCGGTGAACGCCACCTCGCCGGCGCTGTCGACGTCGCAGCCCCGCCACTGCGTGGTCACGAACTGAATGGCGGTGTAGCCGTTGGCAACGCGGTCCTGCAGGTAGGTGGTCCACTCCTTTTCCGTCGACTTCAGCGCGCCGTTCCAGGCGGTGCAGGCGCACCAGAAGAAAGGCGTTCCATCGCTGTACGCCAGGTGATAAGCTCCTTTCGGGCGGACCAAGCTGCCCCTGGCATAGATAGGCAGCGTGCTATCCTGCGGGGCACACTCGAAGGAGCCTTTGACTTCGTGCAGCCCCCCATTGGCCTTGTCCGAGCACTGCGAGACGAACGTCCAGGTCCCCACCTCATCGGGGCAGAATCGGACGCGCCAGTCGCGGCCCCCATCCCAGAAACCGTTGACTCTCTTTGCCCGGCCGGTTGGCGAAGTGAATTCCACGACGAACTGCGCCACGTCGTACAGCGGATTGTCGTACGATTTGTCGCTGGCGAACTGCTTCTCATATCTGCCCCACTGCCCGACCGCATCGGCCGCGCTGCAAACAACAGAACACCCTAACAACGCCGGAATCAAGGCCAGGGTCTTTGCTTTCATCATTGCTTTCTTCTCCATGGTAGAGTTCACTCTTCGACGCGAATGTTGTGTCGTCCCAGTCGGGCCAACACCGTGTTGCGAACACTGTCGAGCAGCACGGCCAGAAAGATGATTGCCGCCGCGATCAACGGCTGCAGGTACAAATCCGTCCGTGTCGCCACGAGGCCCGCCCAGACCATCTGGATCAACAGCGCCCCCAGCACGGTGCCCGGAAAGACATTGCCGATTCCGCCGAACAGGCTCGCGCCGCCCAGCACCGCGGCCGCGATCGCCTGGAATTCCACCATCTGACCGAACCCCGAGTTGACGTTGCCCAGTTGCGCCACAGAGACGAAGCCGCCGAGCGAAGCGAGAACGCCGCAGATGACATACGCCGTCGCCTGCACGCGCCGCGTGTCGACGCCGGCCTTGCGTGCGGCCTCCAGTCCATGCCCCACGGCGTAAATCTGCCGGCCCAGTGTCGTGCGGGTCAGCACAAGCCACGCCGTCAGCACCACCACCGCGAAGATCACAACGGGTACCGGAATCCCCAGCAGCTCGGCCGCGCCCAGCCCGGTGACACTCTGGGGAAACGTCACCGCCCGGCTCTTGCTCAACATCCATCCCAAGCCGCGCCCCGCGAACTGCGTCGCCAGCGTCACCACGAATGGAATGATGTGCAGCCGGGTGACCGCAAAGGCATTGAACAGCCCGAACAGGAGCCCCACGGTCAGACAGACCAGCAGCGCCGGCAGCGGCGAGATCGCAAACCGCTCCATCAGCAGGCCGGCCGCCACCGCCGAGACATACATGTTCGATCCGACCGACAGATCGATCCCCGCCGTCAACAAAACGACCGTCTCGCCGACCGCGATGATCCCGATGTAAGACGCCTGCTTGGCGATATTCTCCAGGCTCTGGTATTCCAGGAAACGCGGCGCCAGCAGCCCAAAGACCACGAACGTCCCTGCGAACATCAGAATCGGAACGTTCCGCAGCACCGCCGTCAATGTCCCCTGCTTCAGCGAGCCCATCAGTTCGATGCTCCCGACGAACCACGCGGCCTGCGCTCGAGGTGCCCTTCGAACGCCGCCGCAAGAATCCGCTCTTTGTCAAACTCGTCCCGCCGGAACCGGCCGCAGATCCGTCCCTTGCTCATCACGAGCAGCGAATCGCAGATCCCCATCAGTTCCTCCAGTTCCGACGAGATGCACAACAGCCCGTTGCCCCGGTCCGCCAGATCGTTGATGATCGAATAGACCTCGTACCTGGCCCCCACGTCGATCCCGCGCGTGGGCTCGTCGAGAATACAGATGCTCGGCCGCCCGAGCAGCCATTTGCCGATCACGGTTTTCTGCTGGTTGCCGCCGGAGAGACTCTTGACCGCAGCCGTTCTCGGATTGACGCACTTGATCTTCAGCGACGCGATCATCTCGTCGACCGACCGCCGCAACGCGAGCCGATCCAACGTGCCCGGAACCCGATTGCGCCGGTAGTTCGGCAGAGCCACCAGCGCCATGTTCTCGGTTACCGGCGCCTCCATCAGCAGTCCCTCCTCCCGCCGATCCTCCGTGACAAAGGCCATCCCGGCGGCGATGCTCCTGCGCGCTGTCCGCCTGCGCCGGGGTTGTCCACACATGTCGATCGTGCCCGATCGAAACGGGTCCAGCCCGAACAGGATGCGCCCCAGCTCCGTCCGACCCGATCCCATCAACCCGAACAACCCGAGAATCTCGCCTTCATGCAGATCGAACGAGATGTCCTTCACGATGCCGGGTTCCGTCACGCCTGCGACCGACATGAGAACCTTGTCTTCCGGCTTGCCCCTGCGCATCGGATGAAGCTGGTCGATCTGCCGGCCCACCATCGCCGCAATCATCGCATCGATGTCGAATTCGGCCCTGGGGCCGGTGTGTACGACTTTGCCGTCGCGCAATACCGCAATCTCATCGGCCAGCTTGAGCACGTCGGCCAGCACATGACTGATATAGAGAATCGTGCGTCCCTCACGGCGCAGCCGCTCGATCAGCGCAAAAAGCCGCTCGGTCTCACGGGAGGTCAGCGACGTGGTTGGCTCATCGAAGATGATGATCTGCGCCCCGCCGTGCAGGGCCTTGGCGATCTCGACCAATTGTTTCTGCCCCGGCGTGAGCCGATCGACCCGTGTCCGAGGGGAGATGCTGAGATTGACAGCGGCCAGCGCCTCTTTGGCCCGCCGCACAGCTTCGCGGCGATGAATCAGCGGCGTCCGCCCGATCCGGGGAAACCCGTCGATGAACAGGTTGTCGAGGATGCTCAGATGGGAAAAGAGGTTCAATTCCTGGTGGATAAACGCGATGCCGGCGCGCGTGGCTTCAGCCGGACTGCCGGCAGAATAGGGCCTCCCCTCCAAACGAATCTGCCCCTCGTCGGACGCGATCACCCCTCCGAGAATATTCATCAGCGTGCTCTTGCCCGCGCCGTTTTCGCCCACCAGCCCCAGCACCGTACCGGGCCGCACCGCCAGAGTGATATCAGTCAGCGCCACAGCGCCGAAGAAGCTCTTGCTGACATGCTCGAATTGCAGAATCGGCTCGCTCATGCCGTCGCCGTCCTCCCCATCGGGACCCGGCCCAGGCGAATGCGATTGCGAAGCACATCCAGCAGGGCCGCCACCAGGATCACGACGCCTTTGACGATATTGACGGTATAGAACTTGAGGTTCAGCATATAGAGCGAGCTGTCCAGCAGGACGAAGAAGAGCACGCCGTAGAACGCCCAGCGCACTTTTCCCTTGCCGCCGAACAGGCTGATGCCGCCGATGACTGCCGCTCCGATGATGTCCAGCAGAACATTCTCACCCAGCGTGGGCCGGCCCGCGCCAAGACGGGACGAATACAGCACCGAGCCCAGCGCTGCACAGAACCCGCTGACCGCATAGGCCCAAACGATCACCCGGTCCGTGGGAACGCCTGACACGGTCGCCGCCCGGCGGTTCATCCCGACCGCGTACAGCCAGCGGCCCAGGATCGTCCGCGCCAGCACAAACCAGGCGGCCACCGCCAGCGCCAGGGCCGCAAAGAACGAATACGGCACCAGGCCCACCGAACCCCGAGCGGTCGGCACGCGACCGAGATAGTTCTGTCCGATCGCCAGGAACGCCTCGGGAAGATTTCGCACGTTCTCACTGCGCGTGATGAAGATGGCCAGCCCGCTGAAGAAGAACATCGAGACCAGCGTCACCATGAACGGCGGCATCTTCAGCCTCGCCACCGCCAGGCCGTTGCCCGAGCCAATCAGCGTCCCGATCGCCAGCATGAAGGCAATCCCGACGGGCGCCGCCGCCACACTGCCGCCCGCCGGCCCGCCCTGCTCGCCGATGAACACACCCCACAATGGGTTCCGCGCGAACAGCTCCGGGTCCAGCCCCGACGTCATCATCAGGGCCCCGCACACGCTGGTGATGGCCATGATGGAGGTCTGCGACAGATCGATCCCGCCGACGATCAGCACGAACATCTGCCCGATCACCAGCACCAGCAGAGGCCAGATGTTCGAGGACAGATTGCTCAGGTTCCGCGCGCTGCCCAGTCGCGGCAGGAAAATCCAGAGCACCAGGAAGTACGCCACCGACAGATACAGAACGAAGCTGTCCGACAGGAGCACCCGACCGATGACCACCTCTTTCAGACGGGCGATCCGTGTCTGTGATGTCACGTTGCCGCTGCTCTGCACGGGTCTGTCCCCAGACGGTCGATCCATACGCCGCACCTATTCGTCGTGCAGCACCCGGTAGCCCCACATCTCATCCGCACGCTCGGCCATGTTCTCCTGGGTCAGCGCGAAGCCCGGGTCCTCCATCCATTTCTCCGGCGTCTTCTGCCCCGCCTCAATGGCCGTCAGCAACGCCTCCATGATGGTGTTCGCCTCGAAGAAAAGATCCTGCACTCCCGTGGCGTCCACGTATCCTTCTTCCATCAGCCTGTAGGCCGTGCTGTCGCCGTCGAGCCCTCCGAGGATGACGTGGCCCGGCTCGTCGATCTTCTTCCACTTGCCCAGCGGTTCGAGCACCGCCTTGATCTGCGGATACAGGAAGTCCGAACTGGTGAAGAGGAAATCCACATCCGGATTGGCCTGCAACGCCGCTTCCAGGTTCGCCAGCGTGGTGGCCGGGTCCCATTTCGAGGGCACCTCGATCGGTGTTTCAAACAGGTCGGGATTCCTCTCCATCACGTTGAAGAAGCCTTTCCGCCGTGCCACGGCGTTGCGGTCGCCCAAGTCGCCGACCACGATCAGAGGCTTCCACTTGCGTCCCTTGCCCTTCTCGCGGGCCACCTTGGCCATATACGCAACCGCCTCGTCGGCGATCTTCTCGTTGTCGGCCACGATCACCAGCGCCGGATTGCTGCGGTCACTCGGTGGACGGTTGAACACCGCGATCGGAATCCCCGCCCGGTTCGCCTCGCCCACGATCGTCACCGCGCTTTCCCCATCCTGCGGAATGATAATGATCCCGTCCACCTCCTGGGCGATGGCGTCGCGAATCTGCTCGAGCTGGCGGTTGGCGTCCTGGTTGGCGTTGCGTTCAAGAACGCGAATGCCCTTGGCCCGCAGCGTCTCGGTGATAGCCTTGTGCCCGGCGACCCAGAACTCGGTCTCCAAATCCTGGAAGCCGAAGCAGATCGTCAACTGGTCTTCGCTTGGGCTTCGCCGCGAGCAGGACAACCCCCCAACAACCACACTGAAAGCCCCCAACAATGCCACGATGAGAAGCAGCTTACTCATGTTCATGGCCGCCCTTTCACAACCGGCAGGCAGACGTCTAACATATGTTCATGCATGAACGAATGAACACTTTCTACCGTCCGACCATCTCAATGTCAACCGCGATCTGGTCAGAAGCCTCGTCGAGCCTCCGTCCTGATAGCTGTCGTTCA
This sequence comes from Sedimentisphaerales bacterium, assembly GCA_040772485.1. GTDB lineage: Bacteria > Planctomycetota > Phycisphaerae > Sedimentisphaerales > Anaerobacaceae > Anaerobaca. Next base: position 129,228 of record JAXGYC010000008.1, read on the forward strand.
GACGATCCACGACGGACTTGCCGACATCGCAGACGCGGCTCCACTTCGATAAACGCATGCCGGAACACAACTTATTGCATGTCTTCAGCCTCAGACCCGGACTCTCCCGGCTTTGCCTCTTGACAGTCCGGGCAAGAGGGTAGAAACTTGATATTTTGACCATTACCGAGCATATGTTCAAAGGAGAACATGACCACGGATACTGATTTCAGAAGACTCCTGTACAGGGTCGCGAAAGCATATCATGACGACGGCCTGACGCAGCAGCAGATTGCGGCTAAGCTGGGCCTGTCTCGGATCAAGGTGTCGCGACTGCTTCGCACCGCTCGCGATGAACGAATTGTGCAGATTTCCATTGTTTCCCCGCAGGAATCGAACGCCGACGTCGAGCGTCAGCTCGAGCGACAATACGGCCTGAAAGAGGCCCTGGTCGTAACCTGCACGGCGAACGATCCGGCTACGATCGTCCACGAACTGGGCGTCGTCGCAGCAGGCTGTCTGACTCGCGGCCTTCAAGGCGACGAGGTGATCGCCCTGAGCTGGGGGACGTCCGTCCTTTCCGTGGTCAACGCGCTGGCCCCCATGGATCTGCCCGACGTTCGCGTGGTTCAGCTACTGGGCGGCTTGGGCGAGCTGGAGGCCCAAACGCATGGAGCGGACCTGGCGCGCCGGATGGCACAGGCCCTGGGGGCCAGGCCCCGCCTGATCCACGCCCCGGGCCTGGTCAAAGACGAGATTGTCTGCGCAGCCCTTGTCAAAGACCCCCAGGTGTCCGACACGCTCGAGCTGGCCGGACAAGCGGACATCGCCCTGGTCGGTATCGGCGTCCTCGAACCGGATGCAACGCTGCTGTCCAGCAGCAATACACTGACCGCCGAAGAGGTGACCGACCTGAAACGGCTCGGCGCGGTGGGCGACATCGCACTGCAATTCTTCGACGAACGAGGCGCCAAAGTCGAGCACCCGATCAATCGCCGGATTGTGGGAGCTGACATCGAAAAGATCAAGGCAATTGGACGCGTCATTGCGGTGGCCGGTGGGGCGAAGAAGGTCCGAGTGATCCGGGCGGCGCTTCTCGGCGGACTGGTTGACGTGCTGGTAACCGACTGCTGGTCAGCCGAGGCGCTTCTGGCGGTGTCAGGATCGTGAATCAACACACGGGTCTTCCGTCCGAACGGAATGTTCTATGACTTCCTGTGACAGACAGCCTGTGGACTGAAGCCGGAATCCCCCATCCAGCGTCTCTCTCGTGCCCCGCCGAAAAACCGGCAGCCGCAAGTGATGGCCGGCAAGAAACCTACAGCAATGGGCAGGGGCGGAGTTGAACCGCCGACACACGAATTTTCAGTCCGTTGCTCTACCAACTGAGCTACCTGCCCGAGGGCGATACCCTAAGCCTTCAGTGTATCACATCCATTGGCCCATGCAAGGTTTTTTGTGGCCCCTCTACCACTTTCCTGCGAAACAAGGTCTCGCGGCTCGGGTTCTGCGGTCTGCGACCCACCCCGGAATCAGGGCAGAACCCGTCAATCCGCGGCGTCGGCCTTGGGCGTGAAGAAGACCAGCGAGACCAGCACCAGTCCGGCTCCGGCCAGGAACAGGGCAATCCGATGCCTCGGCTCGCTACACCGCTGGAGCCACTTTGGAATGGTGGCGTCGCTCGGCCCCTGTCCGGTCTCGTCCATCAGCGCCCGGCGCGCCACGGCCAGTTCCTGCGCCCTCGCTTTTGGATAGACGGCGTTGGGATCCTCCGGCGGCGTGCCCAAGGTGGCCGGAGCGATCCGCTTCAGCAGGCTCGGATCGTCCTGAAGCTCCTTGAGCAGTGCATCGTACTCGTCGTTGAGCGATCGGAGGCGATCCAGCGAGAGGTGAGCATCCCTGACAAGCTGTTCGTTTCGCCAGTAGAGAATCAGGTCGTCGCACAGGGCCGCTCCTCCAAGTGCACCAGCACCGACGCTGAAGAAGGCCACAAAGAGCAGGAAGTGGACGATCTTTTGACTCTGCATAGGCCGCAGTCAAAGTTACGGCAGGCGTGGTCCGTCTCCATGTCGCGGAGAGACCCACACCTGCCGATCTTGTCTCTGAATCCACCGTTCAGCCGGACCTTCACGTTGAGGTGCCCGGTCTTACTGGGTTTATCGGCTACGCGTCCGGCCCCGCTGAAATCTTTCGTCGGGCCGGACGCGTCGCCGTTCTGCGTCTATACCGGGTAAACGGGCAACTGCGCTCGCAGCAGTTCGTAGACGGTCTTGCCGCTCTTGACGCACTCGCCCGCCGTCTGCCGGTACTGCGTGGTCAACTGGTCGAAGTCCAACTTCTTGAGCTCGGCCGGATTCTTCTTGCCGCCGTTGGCAGCGATGAACTTCGCCATGGTGTCGCTGGCAATATCCCGCGTGAGCTGCCACAGTTCACGACCATCCGCTGCCGCCACCGCCCGGCCCAGAGCCAGCGACATCGACAGGATGGCGTTCATGCCCAGCACGCCTTTGCGCTGCATGGCGTGGATCTTCTCCTCTTTCGAGGCGCTCTTGCTGATGCGCCCGGCAGCAACCGCCTGTTCCAGCTCTAGAGCGAGGAGCTGGCGGTCGGTGTCGAGCAGCGAGCCCAACGAGCCGACGCGCTTGCCGACGAAAGCCTTGGCGAGCACGGTCTCGATGTGCTGGACGGCGTCCATGCAGCCCTTGCCTTCATACCGTCGGGACTTCCTCCAGAGGGCCAGAAGCTTCTCATCGTTCTTGGCCCGGACCGCATCGGACTTGACGTCCTTCTTGAACCGGAAAGTCCCGTCGCCGGCGTCCTTGAACAGGTCGGGGTACTTCTTGGTGCTCTCGCACGGCTCGATAATGCTGTCCACATAGTGGATGGCTTCGTCCTCGCCGGCGGAAGTGCCCAGAGGCGTCGAACCCTTGAACCGAATGATGCCGCTCTTGCCGAGGAAGAGCGTGGCGGCTGCCGAGGGGATACCGGCGTTGGTCGCCTCTTCGGTGCCGCTGACCGCCTCGATCGCCAGCATCTTCATCAGAAGGCTGGTCAGATCGATATCGGCCGCCTTCGGGGAAAGCGTGACGTCGTCGCGTCCGGTAAACGTCTTCACCAGGTCCTTGACGCTTGCCTCGAGCTCTTTGCGCTCCTCGGCCGTGGTCTGGCGCTGTGTGGCGCGGGCCAGGGCGAGGATTTCCATCATGCGGCCGTACTTCTGGAGGCGTTCGGTATTGGCGCCGCCGCCGCACTTGACACCCAGCGCATTCATCGCCGCGCCGATCTCCGCCTCAAACGGATCGTTCGGGCTCTTGGACCGGTGCGAGATCACCAGTTCGGCGCCGTAGGCCAGCGAGGTCAGCATGGCCAGCACGGTCTCGGTCAGGGTACCGATCTGGTTGGCCTTGATCAGCGAAGCGTTGATTTCGCCGTTCTTGGCGCACTTCTCGATGTTCGAGTCCTTGGTGGTCACCAGGTCGTCGCCGATGATGAAGATCTTGTCGCCAAGCTCTTTCATCATGTTCTTCCAGCCCTGATGGTCGCGTTCGCCGAAGCCGTCTTCGATGGACAGAACCGGGATGCCCGCCTGCATCGCCTCTTTGAAGAGGTTGAGGATGTCGTCCCGGCTCATCTCGACCTTGTCCTTGTCGCGCCAGAAGCGGTACATGCCGACGGAGTCAGGCTCGCCTCGCTCCTCACGATAGGCGTTCTCGAGTTCGGAGCAGGCCGGGTCGAGGGCGATGGCGACATCGACACCCGGGACGTACTCGCAGTCCAGAATGGCCTGCTTCATGAACCGCCACATCCTCTGCTCGGGCACCCTGTCGCCCTGCTCTTTGTCGATGTAGGGCGCGATGCCGCCTTCCAGACCGACACCCATCACCTTGGCGCCGGGGGCCGCCTCGATGATCTCCTTGAGGCGGGACTGGAGTTTCACGGTCATTTCCTGGGCGTCTTCATAGGTCTTCGGCGAAAGCGGCATGAACATGCTTTCCTGCATGGAGATGTTGCTTTCGGGATACTCCTTCTCGGTGTGCCGACCACCCATGGCGCAGTTGCGGAACTGCCAGGGAGCCGCGACGCGGCTGCCGTCCTTCAAGGTGACGGACTGCATACGCGTGGTCAGCAGCTTCTGCTTGACCGTGGCGACCTGCACCGGCCAGCTCTCCTTCGAGGCGGCAGCGGCGGCGCGAGCGGCCTGCTCGGCGGCAACCTTCTCGCGGGTGCGGAATTCCTTGAGCTTGCCCGGGTCGGCCAGGAATCTGTCGAGCAGACCAACCACACCGGGGGCCAGGAAGAACCGCCCGATATAGATCATCCAATCCTGCTCTGCCCACAATCCCACGATGATGAAGAAGGCGGCGATTGGCAGGAAGATGGTGGCTAACCACTGGCTCCAGACCGGTGCCGCGGCGGACACGGCCAGGTTGTACGGCGCATCGGGAGCGAAGTTGCCGTTCTCTTTCCGAACGCCATAGAACTTGCCCCACGGGATCAGAAGGAACATCTGGGCGTAATAGCCGAACTTGCTGCCGCTCGCGAGGGCGGCATCGGCCTTTTCCTGCGAATCCTTGTTCAGGGCCGTCAGCTTGGCGGCGGTCAGGAAATGGCCCATTTCATGGATCGCGATGGCGATGTGCCACGAGAGATAGAGAATCGCAAGAGAGATCCACAGTTCCATGTGCGCCGGGGAGAACATGAAGTTCAGCACCACGTATTTGATGTTCTCGCCCGCAGCGGCTCGCGTACTGAGTTCCGCAGCCGGAAGGCTCAGAACCGACGAAATGAAGGCGGCGTGGAACGACACCAGCTTGTGGTTGGCGATGACCCAGCCACGCTCCAGGTAACCGGCGGGATTTACCTGGACGCCCGGCGTCTCCGTTGCGCGTCCGCGCCTGCTGCTGCCCAGTTTCGCTGTCAGTTTTCTCAATTCGACCATTTCGTTGCTTCTCCTTTTCCGTTATCTCTTCATCGAGACCTGCCGGCTTGCCGCCGAGAAGGCTCATGGGCTCTCTTCGCCGGGTTTTCTACCAGAGTCCGCCAGATCGGCGCGGTCACTGTCCGTACTTCTCCCGGCCTTGGGAAATGCAAGAAAATACAATCTCCGCCGCAGACCGTCAAGGATAGATTCCACAACTTTTGTCTCATATTGAGGGCGCTTGACGCCCCCGGACCGGCCGCAGCGGTCGTTTTGAAAATAATCCGCACAAATCCGTAACAACGCGGCCCCGGTTGCGTCCTTAGTGGTAGAGGCGCCGGGGATCGAAGTGAGGGCTCCGGTCCCTGTACCGCAGAGCGCCCGGCCAGATAGGACCGCCCGACGGACTATCTGCCCGCACACGTCTCTATGTTGTTTCTTGGGACAGGGCCGATTGGGCGGAGGATCGGCCTTTTCTATTGCCCGCGCTACCGGCCGGGTCTATCATATCCGGCTATGAGGATACCATTGACCAGGTATGGATGGCCCCAGGTGGTCGTCTACCCCGTTCTCGTCGTCGCGGCCATGCTGGCAGTCGCCCTGGGAGGGTCGGCGCATACCCCTTTGTGGGCTGTTGTCGTGACGGAGGCCATCCTGGCGGTCGTCCTGGTTTGGGCATTGATGTTCTTCCGGGATCCTCGACGAAACGCACCGCAGGATGAAACGCTGCTCATCGCTCCGGCTGACGGCAGGGTGACCGATATCGAGCAGACGCAACAGAACGACTTCCTCGAAGGGCCGGCTCTGCGGATCGGCATCTTCCTGAGCATCTTCAACGTGCACATCAACCGATCCCCGTGCAGCGCCAGGGTCGAGACAATTGCCTATCGCAAAGGCAGTTACCTCAACGCCATGAACCCTTTGTCGGCCAAGGTCAACGAGTCGAACACGCTGACCCTGGTGCGGACTGAGGAACCCAGGGACCGTCTGGTAGTGCGGCAGGTCAGCGGAGCTATCGCCAGACGCATCGTCTGCGAAGCGAAGGAAGGCGGCAGCTTGAGCCAGGGCCAGGCGTTCGGCATGATCAAATTCGGTTCTCGAACCGAACTCTATGTGCCCGCGAGCGTGCCAATCGAGTGTCTGGTCTGCATCGGGGATGCCGTCAAGGCAGGCGTTACTCCTCTATTGAGGTATGGAAAGTGAGACGACTCAGATCGAGACCGAAACGAGACAAAGGCCGGTTCCTGAGGCGGATGCGCAGCCAGCGGGTCAAGTACATCACCATACTGCCCTCGCTGATCACCATACTGAACGGCGTCTTCGGGTTTACCGCAATCGTTTTCGCGAGCCGAGGAGCGGAAGGAGGCACGGCAGGCTCCTCGTATTTCGCGATGGCTGGCTATATGATCCTGCTGGCGATGTTTGCCGACATGCTCGATGGTCGTCTGGCCCGGATGAGCCAGTCCACCTCCAGCTTTGGCGGCCAACTGGACAGTCTTTGTGACATGGTCAGCTTCGGCGTGGCGCCGGCCTTCATCATGCTCAAGGCCATCCAGGTCCACCAGGAGCTGACGACCCCGTTGGGGGGGGGCCTTTTTCATCGCTTCATCTGGCTGGCGGCCCTGGCGTACATCAGTTGCGCAGCCATCCGTCTGGCCCGTTTCAACGTGGAAAACGAAGAGAACGAAGCGGCGCATATGAGCTTTGCGGGCCTTCCAAGCCCAGGGGCGGCCGGGACGATTGTCAGCTTGGTCATCTTTCACCAGGAGGTGATGCCTACCCTCAATGCGGCGATCTTTGCGCTGCCGTTCCTGACACTCGGGGTTGCCGTTCTCATGGTCAGTCGCATCCGATACCCGCACGTGTTGAACCTCTATCTCAGGGGCAAGCAGCCGTTCGGCTATCTGATGAGGGTGCTGCTGTTTCTGGGCATCGTGCTGTGGTTGGGCATGCAGACGGCCCTGCTGCTAATCTTCCTGGTCTTTGCGGGCAGCGGACTGGCCCGATGGCTTTACCTCCAGGCGCACCCGGGCAGGCATCATCTCGTCGATGTCGCTACAGGCGTGACCGCTCCGTCCTCAGGCCACTCCGAAGTGCGCGGGTAGTGCCGCTATTGCAGGGCCCCGGCCGGGATGTGTGCGGGGTTCGGGCCAGGCTCCGGCCGATGCATCTCCTGATGGACGCCGGCGGACTGGTTGATCTGGTAGTAGCGGTCCACAACCGCCGCCAGACGCGACAGCACCTCTCGGCCCTCGTCACTGGCCTCCAGACCCACGATTTGCAGACCCAGGCACAACGCCGTCCGGTCGGCGGTCGGGAGCACGTTGCGGATCTGGGCGCTGAACATCAGAGGCGTCTCATAGGGCATCGGGGTGAACCGCACCCCGATGAACTGCCCCTTGCGGAATTCGGACTCGGCCACCCCTGTAGCATCCGCACTTCCGGCCGCCTTCAGGGGAACGGTCAACTGGGCTCCGCCCGCGGAGATGTCCATCAGTCGGCCTTCGAAATACTCCTGCCCCGACCCTTTCGACTTCCGCTGGCTGGTTCGATGCCAGAGCACCACCTTGACCTTGAGCGATTCGGGTACGTTGACGCGGAAATAGCTGCGTCGCTGGACCACCCCGATGCGGTCGGGCGCCGCCAGGACGATGGTCCCGCCGGCCTCCGGATCGGACGAGGGCTCCAGCGCTACGACGCTGGTATCAAAAACGAATTTGCCATAGGCGTGTTTGAAGTTCACGCCAACGGGCTGATCGACGCGGATGTTGATCGGGTGAGGCTTTCCCGAAGAGTGACAACCTTCGACGTAGAGCTTGCCGCCGGAAAGCTCGCGCATGACGACCTTCGCCACGTGCCACTTCTCCTTCGACAGGTAAGACATGATCGCCGGCGCGTGCTCGCCCGCCACCGTTTGAAGGACGGACTGGGATTCATGCCCTTCCAGCATGACGATTTCGCTCATATGAGCCTCCCGAATATACGTCTAAAGTTGGCGCTCTTGCGGGGGCTCGAACGCCGCTCGGCTCCCTGGTCCGCAGCGACGACCGAACACTATCCCTGCCCCGCCCTCCCTTCGGCACAACCGACCCCATCGGCTCGGTGTATTCCGGACAGGACGGCGGGCTGAGGCCCTCTTAAAACATAGATAATAATCGGCTATCGACAAGACCGGCCTTAGGCGAAATCCCGTCACGGTCAAGATCGCTCGCGCCGGCGTGATCTGAACCGCCTGGCGGACGGCAAGGCGGACACAAGCCCGATAATCCGGGCGATCGCAGGCCTGAAGAAACGCTTCGGCACTGGGCATCGCATCCGCTGTTGCCCGCCCACGACTCACCGTCGTGTGCGCCGATACGGATGGCCTTCCATAGAAAGGTCCCGCCGGAGTGCTCCGGCCAGAATCGGGCGAATCCCACAAAGCGATTGAAAAGGCTGTCGGCACAGACTATTCTACGGCGTGGCTGATCGCGGCGATCACCGACACCGCGTTGGGGAAATCGACATGCAGAAACGCAAACTGGGCGATACCGATATGCCGTTGACCACCGTCGGCCTGGGCACGTGGGCGATGGGCGGTCCGTGGCAGTTCGGCTGGGGCCCGCAGGACGATGAAGAGGCCCTGGCCGCGATCCTGGCGGCGCTCGATCGAGGCATCAACTGGATCGACACGGCTCCCGCCTATGGCCTTGGCCATTCGGAAGAGTTGGTCGGTCAGGCGCTGCGACAGACGAAGCACAGGCCTTACATCGCCACGAAGTGCGGCCTGCTCTGGAACGACAGAAAGGAGAAGGTCCCCTGCCTGAGGCCCGAGAGCATCCGGCAGGAGTGCCACGCCAGCCTTAAACGCATGGGCATCGAGACCATCGATTTGTACCAGATGCACTGGCCAGATCCCGACGAGGAGATCGAACGGGCCTGGGAGGAGATGGCCCGCCTGGTCGATGAGGGCAAGGTCCGCTACATCGGCGTCTCCAACTACAACGTCGCTCAGCTCGAACGCATCCGCCGAATCCATCCGCCTGCATCGTTGCAGCCGCCCTACAGTATGCTCCACCGGGAGGCGGAGGAAGAGTTGCTGCCCTACTGCGCGCAGCATCACATGGGCGTCGTGGTGTACAGCCCCATGCAGCGAGGACTGCTCACGGGCAAGTTCAGCCACGAAAGGCTCGCGGCCCTGGCGCCCGACGACCATCGCAGGCGACATCCCGACTTCCGGGAGCCTCGGTTCAGCGCGACGCTGGAGCTGGTGGAGCAACTGAAGAAGATCGCCCGGCGCCACAGACGGACCTGTTCACAACTGGCGATCAGTTGGGTGCTGCGACGCCGGGAGGTCACCGCCGCGATCGTCGGCGCGCGACGGCCCGACCAGATCGAGGAAACCGTGCAGGCCTCCGGCTGGAACCTCCGCGAAGACGACGTCGAAGAGATCGAGCGGCTCCTCGCCGAAAAGCTATAGGTCCTGTCGGTCGAATAGGCCCTGCGATTGGGAGAAGGAAGGAAATGGCAACAGAGAAGACGTGTTACACCAGTCCACTGGTCGAACGGAATGCGTCGCCCGAGATGGCGGCCCTCTTCGGCGCGCAGAAGAAGTTCAGCACGTGGCGCCGGCTCTGGCTCGAACTGGCCAGGGCCCAGAAGAAGCTCGGTCTGGACATCAGGAAGAACCAGATCGATCAGATGGCCCGCCACCTGGACGACATCGATTTCGCGAAGGCCGCCCGGTATGAGAAGGAGCTGCGCCACGACGTGATGGCCCACATCCGCACGTTTGGCGACGCAGCGCCGAAGGCGGCGCCGATCATCCACCTTGGCGCCACGAGTTGTTACGTCGGGGACAACACCGATCTGATCATCATGCGAGAGGCGCTGCACATGGTCGCAGGCAAGCTGGCTTCGGTGATCGACCTGCTCGGCCGGTTTGCAGAGAAACACCGCGCGATGGCCACGCTGGGGTTTACGCACTTCCAGCCGGCCCAGTTGACGACGGTCGGCAAGCGCGCGACGCTCTGGTGTCAGGAGTTCACGATGGACCTCCAGGAGGTCGAGTACCGCATCGAGAACCTGCCGTTCCGCGGCGTCAAGGGCACGACCGGGACGCAAGCATCGTTCCTGGCGCTGTTTGAAGGCCGGCACAACAAGGTCAAGCAGCTCGACAAGGACGTCGCGACGGCGTTCGGCTTCAAGAAGCTCTGTCCCGTCACCGGCCAGACCTACTCGCGCAAGATCGACATGCTCGTGGTCAACGCGCTGGCCTCGATCGCCCAATCGGCCCACAAGGTCTGCAACGACATCCGCCTGCTGGCGAACCTCAAGGAGATGGAGGAACCGTTTGAGAAATCGCAGGTCGGCTCGTCTGCGATGGCCTACAAGCGAAACCCGATGCGGTGCGAACGCGTCACGTCGTTGAGCCGGCTCGTGCTGAGCCTGGCGACCAGTCCCGCGATGACCGCATCGGAGCAGTGGTTCGAGCGGACGCTGGACGACTCGGCCAATCGGCGCGTCGTGCTGCCCGAGGCATTTCTGGCGGTCGACGGAATTCTCCAGATCCTGATCAACGTCTTCGACGGCCTGGTGGTGTATCCGCAGGTGATCGAAGCCCATGTCGAAGCCGAGCTGCCGTTCATGGCCACCGAGAACATCCTCATGGCGGCCGTCAAGGCCGGCGGCGACCGGCAGGAGCTGCACGAGAAAATCCGCCTGCACTCCCAGGCCGCCGCCGCTCAGGTCAAGACCTTCGGTAGACCCAACGACCTGATCGGCCGGCTCCGGGCCGACATCGCCTTCGCCAGTATCGACTTCGAGAAGGTGCTCGACCCCCAGGCCTACGTCGGACGCGCGCCCCAGCAGGTGGACGAATTTATCAAAACCATCGTCGCCCCCGTCCGCAAACGATACAGCAGGCAGCTCAACCGCCGCGTTGAACTCAACGTCTAAGGAGATGGCTTCACGTGAATAGAAAAGAACTGATTCAACGGATCAAAGAGACGGCGTATCTCGAAGGGGACTTCACGCTTCGCAGCGGCAAGAAGAGCAAGTACTACCTCGACAAGTACCTCTTCGAGACCTGTCCGGACATTCTCAAGGCTCTGGGGGCCGAGTTCGCCAAGCACATGACCGACGACGTGACGCTCATCGCCGGCGCCGAGCTGGGCGGCGTAGCGCTGGCGGCGGCCACCGCCATGAAGACCGGCAAGAACTGGGTGATCATCCGCAACAGCAAAAAGGGCTACGGCACCGGCAAGATGGTCGAGGGCGTTTTGAAGGCGGGCGACGTCGTGCTGCTGGTCGAGGACATCGCCACCACCGGCGGCCAAGTTCTTGAAGCGGCCAAGATCATCACGGACGCCGGAGCGACGGTCACGAGGATCGTCGCCGTCATCGACCGCAAACAGGGCGCCGAGGAGAACATCACCGGCGCCGGCTACGTCTTCGAGTCGATCCTGACCAAGCACGACCTGGGGATCACGGACTGAGGGTCTGAGGCTCCAAAGCCGTTGACGGCCCTTCCAGCCTGACCCAATACCCATCCGAGCGTGCGGCTGAGGGCACCTCAAAGCTTGTGCCTGCGCTCATCGCGACCAAAGCAGAAGAATTTTTCGCGAATCTCGGTAATTTGCATTGACAGCTACCTTGCAATGCCCTATAGTGCATCGCATGGATGACCGATTCTTCGACAACTGGTCCACGCAGTTACGCAAGGGCATGTTGGAGCTGTGCATACTCAACGCCATCGACGGCACGCGTCTGTACGGCTACGACATCGTGCGCCAACTCCGCGAGATTGACGCCCTGGTGATCAGCGAGGGCACCGTCTATCCGATCCTGAGTCGACTGCGCCGGGAGGGGTTTGTCGAGACGACCATCGAGGAGTCGGCGGAAGGTCCCGCGCGAAAGTACTACACACTTTCCGAGAAGGGCAGAGGCATTCTGGTCCGCATGAACGACTGTTGGGCGAAAATGAAGACGGGAGCAGACGGATTGAAACGAGAGGAATGACAATGGTCGAGCTCAGTGAGAGTGCCAGAAAGGGTCTGGACGACTACCTGCGCCAGGTCCGAACGTATCTGCGATGGTCAAGATCTCTGGACCGCGACGAAGTCGAGCAGAACATCGCGGCGCATATCGAGCGGGAACTCGAAGGCACGCCCCAACCTGTCTCGTCCAGCGCCCTTGAGGGTGTGCTGGCACGTCTCGGCAGTCCGAGGCAGTGGGTACCGCCTGAGGCGCTCGGCTGGTGGGCCAAGCTGATACTCAAACTCCGCACGGATTCCGAAGACTGGCGTCTCGCCTATATCTCCTTTGCCCTCCTGCTGGCAGGATTCCTGCTATTCCTGGCCAGTCCGCTCCTGCTGGTCTTCATTGCCGCCAGTTTCATCACTTCGCGTGCCGCCCTGGCGGCGGCCGGTGACGAGAACCTCGGCGCCCAGAAATGGCTGCTTTATCCCGCTCTGGTCATCGGCTCGGCAATCCTCGCCACCGCCGTTCTGTGCGGCCCCGGATTGCTCGCCGGGACCGCTGGCGCTGAGCTGTACCAACTCGCCAGGATGCGCCACTACAGCGATATGGACATCGTCGAGTTCGTCATCATCTCAGCAACCCTGATCACAGGTCTCTGGTGGGTGGTCTCGGGTCTGACGCTGTGCAAACGGCCCGCACTGGCGCGCGGCCCCCTGCGTCCCTTTGCCGACCGGTTCAACCGTCACCATGCCCTGGCCCTCTTCGGCGCCGGCGTTCTGCTCCTTATCCTGCTCGCCGGCTACATCGCTTCCTTATGGTGAACGACGCTTCCGCCATCTCCGTGGCGTAGCGAAAGGAGTCTCTACAGCTCCTCCGCCAAGCGGATGATGCGTCGCGCCGTGGTGTGTTTGCGCGCCGGCGGCAGTTCAAACCATTCGGAATTGGGCGTCTTGACGTAGACGGTGGAGGTTTCGGCGTTGATGGCGGCCGGGGCGTTGGCGACGATCATGTCGAGGCGCTTGTGGCGCATTTTGCGCTCCGCGTTGGCGCGCAGGTTGCGGTCTTCCAGGGCGAAGCCGACGACGATTTGCGAGGCGCTCTTGTGCCCTCCGGCCCATCGGAGGATGTCGGGGGTCGGTTTGAGCTGTAGGGTGGGCCTTGGCCCACCTTGCCCCTTCTTGATCTTCGTTCTCGACGGACGCGCGGGCGTGAAGTCGGAGACGGCGGCCGCCATGACCAGGCAATCGCATCTCGGGAAGTGCTCTTTCACCGCCGCAAACATCTCACGCGCGCTCTCGACCGCAACGAGTTTGGCGCCCACCGGCGGCTTCAGCGTCGTCGGCGCGGTGATCAGGGTCACCTTATGGCCCGCTTTCATCGCCGCGGCCGCCAGGGCATAGCCCATCCGCCCGCTGCTGGCGTTGGAAATGAAGCGAACGGGGTCGATGTACTCGCGCGTACCACCGGCTGTGATGAGAAAACGCATGGACGACTCTCGTTCTTCTCCGTGGGTCGTGTCGGGCCTACGGATTCTTGCCCGCCAGCGCCTCGATGGCCGCGAGGATCTCACTCGGCTCAGCCATCCTTCCGGCACCCTCGGTCCCGCAGGCCAGGCGTCCCGTGCCCGGACCGACCATTTGATACCCCAGTTTCGCCAGCGTCTCGACGTTGGCCTGAACGATGGGGCTGGCCCACATCCGGCTGTTCATCGCGGGCGCCAACAGCGTCGGCTTTGCCCAACAGACGCACAGGGTCGTGCTCAGCAGGTCGTCACAGATGCCGTGGGCGACCTTGCCGATGATGTCGGCGGTCGCGGGCGCAACGACCACAAGATCCGCCCAGTCGGCCAGGGCGATGTGGGCGCTGCTGTGCTCATCCGCCGCGATCCAGAGCGTGGTGTACACCGGCGCGCGGGTCACGGCCTCGAAGCTCTTGGGCCCCACGAATTGGCAGGCCCCCTCGGTCATCACCGTCCGCACCGCCGCACCGGCCGCAGTCAGCTTGCTCGCCAGGTCCACCACCTTGTAGGCGGCGATCCCTCCGGTGACCCCCAGCAGGATGTTGCGCTTCTCGGCCATATGCATGCGGGGACGGGTCCGGTCTGTCCCGAACCCGAAAACAACCTTACAGCTTCAGCCTCCATTGGTCCGCGTCACTGCCCTTGCCCGGGCCCGTGCCTCCCTCAATCGCGATCTTGTCCTGGAGGATCTCCTGGGCCACGATCTCCAGCATGGTCAGCCCCGTCGCATCGTCAATCAGGGGGCGCGAACCCTGGAGCAGCTCGGCCATACGCTTCTGTACCAGAGCGGCCAGCTTGAACCGCCCTCCCACCTTGTTCACGACTTCTGCACTCTTGAGTTGATCCAGCATCAGTGTTCTCCAACGGAACTGCCTCGTTGACGCGGCGACGCCCCGCCATCCAGGGCCTGCTCGATGATCTCGACCACGTCGCCGATGGCACGCTCCAAATCTTCATTGATGACCATATGGTCGTAGTGCTCCCGGGCCGAGGCGATCTCGGCGCCGGCCTTGTCCAGGCGCTTGCGGATGACCTCGGCGCTGTCACGCCCCCGTCGCCCGATGCGATCGGCCAGTGCACTCTCATCGGGCGGCAGGATGAAGATCATCACCGCGTCCGGATAGACCGCCTTGGCCTGTTTGCCCCCCTGAACGTCGATTTCGAGAACGACGCTTTGTCCGGCCTCCAGGGTCTCGTCCACCTTGTCCTTCGGCGTACCGTACAGGTTCCCGAACACATTCGCGTACTCCAGGAGCAGGCCCCGTTCGATCCGCTCGCGGAACTCCTGCTCGGAGACGAACCAGTAATCGCGCCCGTTCTGCTCGTTCGGTCCGGGCGGGCGGGTCGTCAGCGACACGCTCAAATGCACGTTCTTCAGCCGCCGGAGCGCCTCCCGGCAGATGGTGCTCTTGCCCACGCCGGACGGACCGCTGATGACGATCACTCGGCCACGACGATTTCTCCGTTGGACGGCGTTGGTTCTCATAGTCACAGTCGAAGGCACAGGATCGACCGGCCCGGCCCGAATGCGTCACCCGTCATTCGACGTTCTGGATCTGCTCTTTCAGTCTCTCGATGAGACACTTCATATCGACGACACGCCGGACGATCTCGGCGTCCGCCGCCTTGCTCGCCATCGTGTTGGCCTCCCGAAGCATCTCCTGACTCAGGAAGTCCAGCCGGCGACCGGCCTGGCCTTCCGTCTCGCAGATCTGACCGAACTGCTGCAAGTGCGCATCCAGCCGCGCGATCTCCTCCGAGATGTCCGAGCGATCCGCGAGAACCGCCACCTCGCGCGCCAGAGTCTCCTCATCCAGCTTCAGCTTCGCCTCGGCCAACAAGGCATCCACCCGCCTTCGCAACCGCCGGGCGTACTCGTTGATCACGCCGTCGCTCTTGAGCCGGATCGACTGCAACTCCTGCGCCATCGCCTGGCAGTTGCCCCTCAGATCCGCTTCGAGAAACCGTCCTTCCGCCTCGCGCATCTGCTGCAGCTTGCCGATCGCCTCTTTGGCAATGGCCAGCACCGTTTCGCGGACTCTCTGACTTTCTTCTTCATCGGGCACCACCGGACGGACGACACCGGGCAGGTTCAGAAGGCTGGCCAGATCGATCATTCCGCCGGCGCCGACGGACGCCCCGACGGCGTTCAGCCGTTCGACAATGGCCCGCAAGGCCGCCTCATCGATCTCGAAAAGGGCGTTGGCCGAGACCCCTTTGAGTCGAACCACGCAGTTGATCGTGCCCCGTGAGAGACTCTTGCGCAACAGCTTGTCGACGTCGTCCTCCAGAAAGGCGACGGCTTCGGGCAGCTTGATGATGGTCTTGAGATAGCGATTGTTCACCGCCTTGATCTCGACGGCATAACAAATCGCATCAAGCTGACCTTCGGCCGCTCCGTATCCGGTCATGCTGTTGAGCATAGTCTGATGCCTTCCGAAAGACCCCGCCGCGTCGGCTACAGGCCCGCTCCGTTGGCGTCCGCACTCGTGCCGGCGCCGCCCTGCGGGGCCGGCTCAGGGACGGCCGGGCTCGGCGTCTCTGTAGTCGGCTGCTGCGCGGTCACTGCCGGCGGGGTGCCGTAGTCGCCGATCTCCGGTTTGTAGAGCTTGCCCAGCACCACGGCCAGCAGCAGGAAGACCGCCACCAGGACAATCGTCACCCAAGTCAGGAAGTCGCCGGTCTTCGAGCCCAGCAGACCGCCGGCCATGCCGCCCCCGAAGGCCGCGGTCAGACCGCCCCCACGACCCTTCTGGATCAGAATCACCAGAATCAGCACAATCGCCACGAGGACGAACAGCACGGCCACCAGCTTCATCAGAATGCCCACTGCCAGTATCGGTAAAACAGTCATATTCGTGCCCCAAACACACATCATTCAATCGTCTTGTCTCTCGATCTCGGTCGCGCTTCGGCCGGCGTGCGGGCCTCTCAGGCGGCCGCCTCGATGATCTGCACAAAATCGTCGGCCTTCAGACTGGCGCCGCCGACCAGGCAACCGTCCACGTCGGGCTGCCCCATCAATTCCTCGGCGTTGTCCGCCTTGACCGATCCGCCGTAGAGGATCCGCATGTCCTGGGCCACCGACTTGTCGTACATCCGGGCCAGCAGCTTGCGGATGAATGCATGGACCTCCTGCGCCTGCTCCCGGGTGGCCGTCCGTCCCGTACCGATGGCCCAGACCGGCTCGTAGGCGATCGTGACCGCCCCGATCTTCTCGGCGCTGAGACCGGCCAGTCCGGCCCGCGTTTGTCGCTCCACGACCTGCTCGGTCTGCGAGGCGTCGCGCTCGGCGAGCAGTTCGCCCACGCACAGAATCGGCAGCAGGCCGCCGGAGATCGACGCGGCCACCTTCTTATTGATCAGCTCGTCGCTCTCCCCGAGCACGTGCCGGCGCTCCGAGTGCCCGCAAAGAACATAGGTGCAGCCGACGTCCTTCAGCATGGCCGCGCTGATCTCGCCGGTGAAGGCGCCCTTGGCCTCGAAGTAGACATCCTGCGCGCCGAGCGCCACGCCCGACGAGCTGACGGCCGCTCCGACCGCCGGCAGGTATACGAAAGGCGGAATCACTGCCACGTCCACACTGCTGCCGGCCAGTCCCGAGCAACCCTCGACAACGGCCTTGGCCAACGCCACGCCCGAATGGCTGTCCGTGTTCATTTTCCAGTTACCGGCGACAAACGGCTTTCTCATGATGCTCTCCTATAGTGGCCCTGACTGTCACAACAACTCGGTGGCACGCGGAAAGCTGCCCAGGATCGAGAGCTGGAGGCAGTGCTGCCGCGATTCTTCGAGGCCGATCTGTATCCTCTCCTCCGTGTGGTGCCCGAGGAAATCGACGAAGAAATAATACTCCCACCCACGTTTCTTGCTGGGTCGCGATTCGATCATCGTCAGGTTGATGCAGTATCGCTTGAAGACCGCCAGCACGTCGGCCAGGGCGCCGGCCTTATGCGCCGTACTGAAGAGGATCGCGGTCTTGTCCTCGCCCGTCGGCCTGGCATCCTCCCGGCTGACGACCAGAAACCGCGTGACGTTGTTGGCGATATCCTCGACATTCTCGCAGATCATCTTCAGGCCGTACAGCTCGGCCGCGATCTTCGATCCGATGGCCGCCGCATGCGGCTCCTCGGCCGCCATCTGGGCCGCCCGCGCCGTCGAGGCGACGGGGATCGTCTTGGCCTCTTTGAACGTCGCAGTCAGCCAGTTGCGACACTGCGCGAACACCTCGGGTTTCGAATAGATCTTCTCCACCTCATCGAGCGAGCAGTTCGCCAGCAGGTTGTGGTGGATGGCCATGAGGACCTCGGCACAGACCTTCACGTCCGTTTCGATCAGGGCATCGAGCGTCTCGATGACGCCGCCGCCGCTGGAGTTCTCGATCGGCACCAGCCCGAGATCACAATGCCCTCTGCCGATCTCGTCGAAGATGCTGCGAATATCGGCCAGAGGCTCGTATTCGACGCTCTGACCGAACTTGAGCATGGCCGCCGTGTGGCTGAAGCTCCCGGCCGGACCAAGGTAGGCGATACGAAGCGGCTTCTCCAAAACGAACGACCCGCTCATCAGCTCCCGCCAGATCGCCACCAGCGTACGGTCGGGCAGGGGGCCCTGATTGACCTTGCGGATTTTGTCCAGCACCTGTTTCTCGCGGTCCGGCGCATAGATCGGGCCTTCGGTCCGATTCTTGAGCTTACCTACCTCCACAACCACTTGCGCTCGCTCGTTGAGCAGCTTGACCAACTGGCCGTCGATTTCGTCAATTCGATTTCGCAGGTCGTCCAACGACATAGACCCAATCCACGTGTGTCCGCAACAGGCGTTGTCCGGACCGTCAAGAGACTATCGCCGCCGGAAGAAACTGGTCGCTCCACGCGAAGGTTGCCCGCGAGCAGACCCCTCTTCCCGGCCATATCAGCCCTCGGAAGCCCGGTTCAATTTCATGAAAACTGTTTTTCTTATCAGAATTTTGCCTTGGCGTCAATGGATTTCGCTCGTAGGGTGAATATTTGTGTGCTGCGCCGGACGTCCTGTTACGAGAGACCGAATCTATGACCGCGAGCAAGACAAGATACACAATCTTCAGCACCCGCTGGGGCCATTTCGGTTTGGCCTGCAGCGAGGAGGGGGTCTGTCGGAGCTTCCTTCCCGTGTCAGCGGTGGAGACTGTCCGGAAGGTACTGCTGGCGAGTTTGGGGCCGTCCGCGCCGCACGCGATCTTCGAAAGGGATCTTGCGCGCGACCTTCAGGACCGAATAGCTGCCTACTTTGAGGGCGAAAACGTCGATTTCAGTACTGATCCGGCGGTTGACCTGACGGATCGCGGCCCTTTCGAGCGTGCGGTCCTGAACGCCTGCCGGCAGATCCCCGCTGGCCAGACGCTGACCTATGCCGCACTCGCCGAGAGGGTTGGCCGACCCCATGCCGCCCGGGCGGTGGGCAATGCCTTGGCCGGCAATCCGATCCCGCTGATCGTGCCGTGCCATCGCGTGATCCGCACCGATGGCGGACTCGGAGGATTTTCCGCTCCCGGCGGGACCGCCACCAAGCAGCGAATGCTCCGGCACGAACAGTCCCTGGCGAATCCCAAGTGATTCCCAGCGCAGCACTTACAGATACCGCCCCTGCCAGGACTCAATTTCCGATACGCCGGTGCATTGCGGAAATCGCGAGCCGACGCACTGGGTACATTGGCCGCCAGACTCGAAGATCCGGCCCATCTGTCAAGCCGAGATTCTGCCGACGGTTGACTGGAGCGGTCGTGTTGCGTCTTTCGTGGTGGCCGCTGCGGTTCTGCGTCGATAAGATGAGGAGGCCTTTATGACCGTTGTTGCCGAGAAGACACGAAAGGGAGGAACCATCATGAGGACTCGCACGATCGTGTGGCTGACTCTGGTACTGGTGGGCGGCTTGGCATCGTGGGCGTGCGCGCAGCCGGCCGACGACATTCGTGAGCTTCGACTGGCTGACTGGGAACCGCGCTCGATGCTGAAAACGAGACAGAGCGTGGTCGAAAAGCCGGCGCACCCCGTCATCGACGTGCACAACCACCTGGGCGGCGGCGTCGAGCGTCTGACGCCCGACCGCGTCGGGCAGTATCTGGCCGAGATGGACGCCGCCGGCGTTCGCACGGTCGTCAATCTCGACGGCCAGTGGGGCCAGCGACTGGCCGAGACGCTGGCGGCGCTGGACGAGGCGCATCCCGGCCGGTTCCTGACGTTCGCCCTGCTGGACTTCCGCGGCATCGACGACGAGGACTGGGGCCGGCGCGAGGCCGGGCGATTGGAAGAGAGTTTCCGGGCCGGTGCCAAGGGACTGAAGATCCACAAATCCCTCGGTCTGTCCTATCGCTACAAGGACGGCAAGCTCATGCCGGTCGACGACCCGAAGCTGGACCCGGTCTGGGAGATGTGCGCCAAGCATCGCCGGCCGGTGATGATCCACACCTCCGACCCGGCGGCCTTCTTCACGCCGCTGGACCGTTTCAACGAGCGATGGCACGAGTTGAACGCCCATCCGAACTGGCTGTTCCACGGCGAGCAGTTCCCCTCGCGCGACGAACTCCTCGCGCAGCGCAACCGGGCCGTTGCCAAACACCCGAACACGACGTTCATCTGCGCCCACTTCGGCAACAACCCGGAGGATGTCGCGACTGTCGGAACGTGGCTGGACCGCTATCCGAACATGTACATCGACATCGACGCGCGCATCTCGGAGCTGGGCCGGCAGCCTTACACGACGCGCAGGTTCCTTCTGAAGTATCAGGATCGCATCATGTTCGGCACCGACACCACTCCCGATCGCGACGCCTATCGGATGTACTACCGGTTTCTGGAAACCGACGACGAGTACTTCGACTGTGCCGGCGGGCACCACCGACAGGGTTTCTGGATGATCTACGGCGTGTTCCTGCCCGACGAGGTGCTACAGAAACTCTATCACGGGAACGCCGAGCGGCTTCTTTTCGGTCTCAGCAGCGATGTGCAGGAACCCCGGGCCAAGGTGCTGCGCGTGCCGCAGACAGACGATTTCGCCGTCACAGGCCGCGGCGACGCGCCCGCTTGGGAGAAAGCCGCGTGGGAGCCGCTGCAAAGGCGCACCGCCGGCGGTCATCCGTACGAGACACGCGTCAAGATGCTCTACTCGCGGACCGGACTCTACGTGCTCATGGAGGCCGAGGACCGCACGATCACCGCGACGATGAACGAGGACTTCCTCGACCTGTGGCACGAAGACGTGTTGGAGTTCTTCCTTTGGCCCGACCAGCAGTATCCAGTCTACTTCGAGTACGAGATTTCTCCGCTCGGTGTCGAGCTGCCGATCCTCATTCCGAATTTCGGCGGTGAGTTTCTCGGCTGGCGGCCCTGGCATTACGAGGATGGACGCAGGACGCGGAAGGCCACGACCGTCGCGGGCGGCCCGAAACAATCGGGCGCTCGCGTGACCGGCTGGAAGGCCGAGGTGTTCGTGCCCTGCGAGCTGCTCAAGCCGCTGCAAAACGTCCCGCCACGGCCGGGGATGCGATGGCGAGCCAATTTCTATCGCATGGACTATGACGACGGCAGAACTACAAGCTGGGACTGGGCGAGGGTCGGTCCCAACTTTCACGAGTTCAACAGGTTCGGCACGCTTGTCTTTGAGTAGTGAGGTCGCTGCCATGCTTGATACAGGCAGATCCGGTCCGGAAGCGGTGCAGAGGAGGGCCTTCACACTTATCGAGCTGCTGGTCGTCATTGCCGTCATCGCTCTGCTGATGGGCATCCTCATGCCGGCTCTGAGCAAGGCGAGGAAGCTGGCGCGATCGGCCGTCTGCAAAGCCCATCTGCGCCAGTGGGGAACGATCTTTTTCATGTACACGACCGACAACAACGACAGATTCTGGACGGAGCACAATGTGTGGCAGACCGGCGTGCCCCAGGGCGGCTGGATGCCCTACCTCAGCCGGCTCTACGGCGACGTCGATGAGTTCCGGCTTTGCCCCTCGGCCACCAGGCTCAACGGTCCCGTCGGCGGAATCGGCACCACCTTCGCGCGGTGGGGCCCCGGACCGATCATGGAGGCGCATCAGTTCGGCCCCGACGCGGCCAAGAACTACGGCAGCTACGGCATCAATCTCTGGATCAATTCGGTCGATCCGCCGTCGACGGAAGGATGGCGCGGCCGGCCCCAGTGCCAATGGAAGACATTGCAGGGCAAGTACGCGGCGGACATCCCGATGGTCAGTGACTGCACCTGGTTCGGCACCAATCCGATCAGCCTGATCGACCGGTCCTGGCCCAACAGCGGCGATCCCGCCCCTTCCGAAGACTGGTGGGAGCAGAAGAACCCCATCGAACCGGGCGACTGGAACTGGGACATGGCCCGGGTCACGATCAACCGGCACGAGAGGGGCATCAACGCGACGCTGATGGACGGCTCGACGCGAAAAGTGATCCTGACGCACCTCTGGAGCCTCAAGTGGCACCGGGAGTTTCGACCGCTCTACGACGTTGATATCCCCTGGCTCCGTTAGCCCAAACAGCATGGGCTGAAGCCCATCCTACAGGCGGCCGGAGATGCTTAGTTCGAGCGCAGCGTAGCCGTCGATCTCAAAATGCTCCACAACCATCTCGACGGTCTTGTCTTCGCTCAGATCGAGTGTGCCGGTATCGCGCGTCGGTCCGTGCCACGTCCAGTTGTCGATGATCGTGCGGCCATCGACGGTGACGCGCACCCCGTCGTCGCTGAGCGTCGCGAACTCCCACACGCCGGCCGCCAGCAGAATGCGCACGGTGGCGATCATGCCGAAATGATCGCTGCCCAGTTTGGCGGCTGCGACAGCCTCCGGCAACTTCTGTTCGCTGGGCCCGCCCCACGCGTAGCTGAACGCAAGACGTTTGGCCTTCGCTGAAACGGAACTCTCCGCATGGGTGAGCTTCCGCCAGACTACGGCATCCTTGCGCGGGTCCGTATCGTCCGTCCACTTGAAGAAAGTCACATCCCACACAGCCGAGATGAGCGTACCGTGAAGCTGCTCTGCGAAGTCGCCTGCTCTGGCCTGGATCCGATAGGGATAGACGCCGGGTTTGGCTGCCGAGACGGTGTATGTGCCGGGCTGCTCCAGGTCTTGCGGCCAAGACAGCTCTCCCTGCACGCCATGCCCCTCAACCGTGATCTGTGCGGCTCGCGGCACCTTGTGCAGGCTGTACCGGACGGAGTCGCCGTCATCCTGAACCACGCGAATCAGCGGCGATTCGTGGTCCCATGGTCCCCACGGTGTCATGATGATGTTATGCCGGCCGTACAAATGCCCGCGGGCTCCGACCGGGCGCGTCACGCCCCGTACAGGATACTCGGGCTTCGTCACCGGCCCGACCTCCGCGTCGAAGACATCCTGTATGATGACAGCCTCGTCCTTTCGCATCTGTTCTTTGACGTCCGCGAACACGTCCCGGCCGAGCGTTACCTGGCTCGATCCACGGAAGTGGTACGCCAGTGCATCGCCCGTGAACGTGTTCCGAGCAATCCGGTTGTCCCTGGATTCCGTTCCATTGGCTCTCGCCCACGGCGTGCTCGCCAGGTCGCCGGGGTCCGACCACCACAGGTGCACGCCGCACCGGTTGGCTGCGAAGGCGTTCTCCACGATTCGATTGGCCCTGCCATGTTCGATGTTCACGCCGCCCCGCTCCAGCCCATACGCCATCTGGCCGTTGCCTTCGATGTCGTTCCTCGCGATCAGGGTGTCCTGCGAATAGCCGCCCCAGATTCCGCATATGGCGTTCTCGACAAGGCGGTTGCCATAGAAGACGTTGCCGAAGGAGAAGGTCATCTCGATCCCGTGCGCGGGAGCGTAGGAGAAATCGTTCCCGATGAGCAGGTTTCCGTTGTTGCCCCGCCGTTTGTACCAGTCTGCTGGATGGTTCCCGGTCTGGCCCAGCGCTTCACGTCCTGCGAAACCGAAGAACCCGTCGCCACTGTGCGTGGCCGAGTTCTCGGCGACGATGTTCTCATTGTTCTGTTCGAACAGGAGGATGCCGGCCGAATCCTGGCCGCGATTGTATACCCCGTGGCTGTATCCGCGCACGCAGAAGTCACAGGCGTTGCGGCTGATCACGTTGCGGCTGCATCGCCACATCGCGATTCCCCAGCCGGAATTGAAGGAGAAATCGTTGTCGTAGACCTCCGAGTCGTCCACACGGTCCAGGCAAAGCGCGTTCTGCCCGTGTCGAACCGTGCAGCGGCGCACAGTGACATGGCCTGCATCCTCCAGATAGATCGCGGCGCCGTAGCGGCTCAGCCATTCGTTGTCGTCGTTGTCGTGCGGATAGAGCCAGTCACTGCTGTCCTCGGCGAGTGGTGTCGACCTGAGGTACGCACGCCGATTGTCGGAGGCATCGATCGCGTCAAGCGTCAATCCGTCGGCGCTGGTGGCCCAGAGCGCTGCCCGGAAACCGCTGATCTTCGCATCGCGGATGACGACATGGGTCTGCCCTTCGATGCGGATACCGTAGCCGGCGTATTCATCGGGCCTGCGGTCTGGCGGCGAGCCACGGAGAACGGAATCCTCCGCGAACTCGATTCGGATATGGGAGGCGACGACGTGAATCACACCATTGTTATTCTTGTCCTCGATCACCGTGCCGGGCGGTATGACGATGCGGCAGGATTGGGACACAGACACATCATCCGATATCACTCGCAGCTCGGGGACCTGCTGGGCACCGATTGCCCGAACCACCAGCAACAGGAACATGCCCGCGACCAAGGCGCCCTTTCGCAGAATCGCATGTGGAGGCCCCATGAATGCGTTCTCCTCACTGCCGGATGAGGAAGATGCCCGCCGCCGGAAGGAATCTGCCGATCAACACAATCCACACGGCGCGGCGCGCCTCTTCCCTCATCGTCATGCTTGGCTCGTCCCGTTGGTTGCCCGACTCGGTATGTCAATGGCGATCTCCAGCCGGTTCTCTCGCGTAGTGATGGGCAGGGACGACAGGAGCTTCCTCTTTCGGTCCCACCGTTCGCGGAGCCGGACCGAATCGACGCCCAGATGGCGGCCTTTCGAGAAGGGGTTGCGGCCCACGCACTCGAATTTCAGCGTGTGCTTGCCCGGCACCAGTTTGAAGCTCCCCAGGTAGTGGTCTTTGACCTCGATGCTCTTGGCGTAGAAGTCGTAGTCCTCGATCTTGTCTCCCGCCATGTAGTCTTCGGGTTGTCGGATGTTCTTGCCGTCGAGGAAGATCCGGTAGACGCCATACTCCGGGCCGTAGGTCATGCGCAGCATCAGGCCGCGGTATTCATCCTTCTCGACGTTGAACTCAACCTCAAAGACCGGATCATCGGACGCCGGCTGGAACAAGACCTGCCCCTGCCCCGTCCAGTCGTAGCCCTTCTGCAGCTCCAGCAGACCGGGTGAGTGCTTCGCCGTCGGCAGCAAGGCCTGGCCCTCGATGACGATGTCGAGGTTGGGCAGAATTCGCTCCGCCAGCGGCGGCAGCTTCGTGAAACGCCGGGGCCGGCCCACCTGATACCAGAAGGCGACTGTGGCGATGTCATCCTCGCGTTCGACGTGGCCCTCCGTCTTGCCGCTCTCGGTCTCGTCGCCGGTGATCCAGCCGGTGTGCTCGATCTCAAAACGCAGCGACTTGCGGAACCGGACCGGGTCGGCGATGTGCCAGCGATACAGACAGTACTCGGTGCCCAGGTCCTCATAGTCCGAGCTCATGTAGTTGCAGCCGTAGTAGGGGAAGGAGGTCTGGTTGAGTCCCCAGGCCATGAGGAAGTAGTCCTCGGTGCCGGTGCCCTGGATGGACGGCCTGGTCTCGCCGTCGATGTAGAATCGGGCATCGCCCTCGCCGAACCAGAAGGGGCTCCGCGAGCGGACCGACATCACCGTTCCGACGTAGTGGCCCTGGCCCTGGATGTCGGCAATGAGATAGTCCTGGCCCAGCTTCTCCGGAAACGCCTGGTTGTACTGGGCACAGAAGTAGGCGGTCTCAGCTGGCAGGCTGTCCTCTTCGGTGTAGTCGATATGATAGTAGAAACTCCGGACGTTCTTGGCGCCCTCGTTGGTGACCGTGATCAGGCCCCTTTTGAAGAAAGGCATAGCCCAGTAGCAGTTGTAGCCGTCGCCGCCCTCGACCTGAACCGGGACCGACTGGATCTCCAGGCGACGGCCGAACCCCGCGCCGAAGAAGTCGCCGATGGGCGCCTCGACGGCGGGCTCGGTCGCATCGTCCCAGTACATGCGGATGACGATCTCGTTCGGAGCGGCCGAGCCTCCCGCTTCGAGCCAGTTCGGACGAGCTTCGTTGAAGGTCAGCCAGATGTGGTGGATGACGCCGGGGCCTTTGATGTCCGCCAGCACTTTTGTTTCGCCCGGCGTGACGTACTTGATCCGGTCGGAGTTGCCCGTGAAGCTCGGATCGGTGGAGGTCACCGCCCGCATCCGTCCCGGCCGGACCTTCGTCAGGGAGTCAAGGTCCTGGGCCCAGGTCGTTGGAGCACCGGCCGACAGCGCCAATGAAACCGCAACCAACACGATCACGTTGACCTTCCTTCTTCCCGCCATGAGTGAACCTCCCTTATCGATTTTGAGGGTGGCCGCGTCAAGCGCAGTGCTGCTCGTAGTGACGCCGTCAGGCGTTATGCCCTTACGGGCACACTACAAACTACCATCCCCAAGGCTTCGTTCCACTGCGCCTTGCGCCTGCCACCCACCAGATCTCATCTCTTCAGCAGCAGGTTGATGTCACGGATCATATCTCGCTTGTCCTCTTCGGACAAGCGAGCCAGCCCGAGATTGTCGCCCCAGCCGTTCGTGACGCCGACCCCTGCGCCGACCTTGCGAGCCAGGTCGATCTGCGCCGGCCACAGCGACTTGAACAGCCACGCACAAGGCTGCCAGGCCTTGTTTCCCAGGGCCGCCAGATGGCGGACCGGGCCCTGACGGTAGAGCGGATGGCCGAGCAACCGGTCGTAGCAATGGTCGCCTCCCTCGCCATCGCCCCAGAGGCAGAAGTTGCCCATCGAGCAGTCGCTGGCGAACAGGGCCTTGTCCGGCCCAAAAGAACGCACCGCCGCACGGAGGCCGCGCATCAGCTCGATGCCGCCGGGTGAGAGCGGGCCGCGACGGTCGGGATGGTAGTCGTAGCCCCACGCGGTGAAGGTCTCATCCAGCACGATGCCGTCGGGATTGAGCAGCTCCATCACCCAGCGGGCCTGCTGGATCAGGTGCTCGCGCCATTCGGACGAGTTCACTGACATCTTCCAGGTCTTCTTGATCACGTCCGGCCCTTCCCAGCCGAAGCCGACAGGTTCGCCCGCTTCGTTCACCTGAATGAAATCCCGCATCTTCTCGAACAGCGGCGATCCCTCGTCAAGAATCGTGTAGTGCAGGTAGATCGTCGGGTGCGCGCCCGCGCGGCGGGTCGCCTCGACCCGGGCCTTCATCTTCTCCAGCGACATCGCCGCCGGACCCTTCGGATCGTTCGGCATCGCCGGCCACTCCTTGCGGTCGGGATGAATGAAGTCGCCGTAGGACAGATAGTAGCCGTGCTGCGTGGCCATGCCCACGTGGAACTCGCCGAAATGCTTCAGGTCCGCGTCGTAACCGCCCCCGCGAGGACCGTCGGCTTCCACGCCCGAGAGGAAGTCGTAGTAGTGAACACGGAACTGTCGCGTCCAGTCGATGGGCGGGAAGTCCTCCTTGTGGGCAAACCGGTGGAATGCCGCCCACGCCTCGGAAGCGTCGCCCGAATGCAGAAACAGGTACGCCTTCATCTCAACAGTCTGTCCGGGAGCGAGACGCACCCGCCGGCCCATTCGCCAGGCGGTGCGCGAAGGGCCTTCCATCGCCTGGAAGAAGATCGGCTCGGTGGACGACGCGAAGAAGGCCACACGACAAGGCCCATCCTCGGCGAAGATATCCACCACCGGCGCCAATAACAGCGCCCGCGTCGGAAGCTCTCGCGGATCGCTGGCCTGCGGTTCGAGGTAGTGGGCCAGGTAGCCGTCGGCCTTCACGGTCTGATGGCAGTCGTGCGCAGCCGGATTTTGCGTCATCCCTCGCGCCGTGATCGGCAGGTACATCTGCTGGTCGGCAGCGGATCGGCAGGGCCGGGCGCCGCTGAGAAAACCCGCCAGCACCTCGCACGGACGGTCGGATGTGTTCTTCAGTTCCAGAGTCGCTTCGAGAAGGTCTTCCCCGCCCCCGCCCGTCGAGCTGTGCAGGCAATGCGACAGAGACAACGTGACGGGTCCACACATCCCCTTGGGGTCACTCGCCGTCTGCAAGGGCGAATCATGATTCGCCCCTGCCAGCCGACAGAATCCGTCGAGAAGGCCCACCGGCTCTTCGTGCACCAGGGGCCGGCCGTCCCAGGCGACACGGTCGAACAGTCTGCCGGTGCCGTGCCGGCGCCAGGTGACCGGTGGACGCGCGGGGGCATGCAGTTCCTCGCTGAAGAGGTTCCGTGTCGTGCCGAGCGCGCCGAGCAAGGCCGCTCCATTGGCCGCGAGAAAATCGCGTCGCTTCATCTTCTCAGCTCCTTCCAGACTGTCGTATGTATGCCCGCTACGCTGTGGAAGGCGGACGGTGAGTATCGTACCACACCCGCACGACGACAGGTGCCAAAAATGCCTTTGCCCGGGAGAGAACTCGACAGTCCCGATGTCCATCGGGATCTATCGCCTGTCGCCATGAGAAGCGCTTGCCATGTCACGGACGAAGAAGGTCGTGCCGCCGGCAGCCACTTGCAGGGGCGAATCATCATTCGCTCCTGCGCAGGCATCGTATGGCGAAGTGAAGCTGTCCGGCACCTTCTTTCGGCCCCTGTGTGATCGCGGCTCGAAAGAAGGCGCCGGACATTCCGGATTTGCCCGTGGTTAGAACTGGATTCTCACGCCCGCCTGGAGTGTGTGGACGTCGAATCCGGAACCGAACTCGGCGTCGTACTGCGCCGAGAGCATCTTGGACTTGTCGATCCGCCAGTTCAAACCGGCCCCGACACTGAGGAGGTCGTCGACGACCGCTATTTCCGTGGTCCGGAACGAGGTGTCGGCGCCCGCCAGTTGTGCGGTTTCACTGGCCTCGTCGCCGAAGTTGTGCCGCCAGGCGAGTTTCAACTGGGGCATCAGGTAGCTGCCATTGTCGAGCACCCATGTCTTGCGCAGACGCGTTCCCAGCTCGAAGGCCAGATTGTCGTCGGTGTCGCTGCCGACGGACAGACTGGCCGCGCCGGCCCCGGTCTCCGTGTACGACTCGTGACGGAAGTGCGTGTAATTCAGGCCGGCATAGGGTTCCACGTCAAGGGACTTGTAGCGAAGCAGCTTGCCGATCTCCGGCGCAATCGAGAAGGTGTGCGCCTTGAAATCGCCCTTGGCCTGGAGGGCGGCGAAATCCAGATTGCGGACTTCGTCCACGTCATGATAGCCGTAGCCAACGGTCAGACCGAGGTAGTAGTTGTGGTTGAACCAGGTGCCGTAGAGCGAGGTCGACAGCGAATCCATGTCCATCGCGGACAGGCTGTCGGCGCTGTCTGCGTCTGTCCGGCCGTAGCCGATGGAGCCACCCACCAGCAGGCTTTCGCCGACAAACCGTTCGGCGCCGAGCAGGGTGCCATAGGTGTCGTAATCGTACCCGACGACGCCTCCGTCATCATCGCGGTCGCCCCATCTTCCGTACCCCTGTGCGAAGCCCTGCCAGCCGCCGTCGGACGACTCGCGGGCCACCGTCGGCGACAGCGATGCCAGCAAAGGCCCGGTCGTCTGTTGGTTGAGGCCGTCGCGGGTGGCCGCCCGAGCATCCTGCATGCGTCGGCTCAAGCTGTTGTTCACGCTGCTGGTCACGCTGGAGGCCAGGGTCGATGCGGAAGCCGGAAGCTGGTTGGTCATCTGGGCATACGCGCCGGCGATGTCGTCGGAGGACTGGGCTTCGCCGATGACGTCCAGCAGAGCTTCGTTGGCGCTTTCGGCAAAGGCTTCGCTGTCGAGCATGGCGCCGAAGTTTCGGACGGTGCGCGATGCGCCGGTGAGGTAATCCACGTTGGGAGTGAAATCGACGCTCATCTCGACGATCTTGCCCGTGTCGTCCACCAGCAGTGATGAGATCGTCGCCAGATCGGTATTCTCGATGAAATCGGCGAGGTTGGCGTCCGCCGCCTGGTTCGCGCCATCAACCTGGATGTGGCCGGCGCCTTCGAGCGTGACGATGTCATACGTGCCGTCCAGGGCATCGCCGACGGCCACAGCGACCACCTTGGCGCCAGTGACGAAATTGGCGTTGCTGTCGTCGGTGATGCGGATGCTGTCGTGATTGCCTTCCTCATCCACTTCGACGCTCAGCGTCGCGCCGGCGCCGAGCACGAAGTCCCCGCCGGACACGGTAATCTCACCCGGCGATTGACCCGGAGCGAGAACGCCGTTGGTGATCGTCAGACCGCCCTGGAAATCGCCGCTGCCGCCGAGGGAGGCGTCGGCATCGTTGACCGTGACGGCGCCCATGACGGTGCCGTTGATCGTGCCAGTCCCGGCCAGGGTAACGGAGCCGCCCAATACGGCGTCCTGTTCGATTTCGACTTCCGCCCCATCGGAGACATCGAGCGCTTGCTCAAACGCTTCGCTGTCGCCGGTCAGGGTGACGCTGCCCTGCGCGACCGTTACATTGTTGGCGCCGCTGAGGGTATCCACTTCCACGCCGGCATCGCCGGTTGTCAGACTGGCCGCTCCGGCTGAGGTGTCCAGCGTCCCGACGGCGACCGCACTGCCGGTGAATGCCACGTTCCCGCTGACATTTGCCTGGCGGATCGCCACGTCATCGGCCGCCGCTTGCACGGTCGCATTGGCCAGCGTAACCTGCGCGTTGCCTGTCGCGGCGGCGCTGCCCAGCGACAGCGTCGAGTTGGCGACCGCCAGGGTCGCGGTCTCATCGAGGCCGGCGTTGTCCGAGTTGATCGCCATCGTGCCGCCGCCGGTCACGTTCAACGTCTCGCCGGCGTCCACACCCAACGTACCGTCGACCTGAACCTGCGAAGAGGCGCCGACTTGCAGCGTCGCGTCACCCTGTGGGTTGAGCGTCTGCACGGCAATCGTGTTGCCGGTCACCGCCACAGTCCCACTGACGGCCACCGTCTCGATTTCGACCTCTTCCGCGGCCGCCTCAACCGTCGCATCGGTCAGCACGACCTGTGCGCCGCCCGTGGCGTTGGCGCTGCCCAGTGTCAGCGTCGATTCGCTGACGGCCAACGTAAACGGTCTGGGTCGGGTTGAGCATCTCATAGTCCTCGTTGAGGTGCCCCGTCATGGCCAGCGTGCCGCCGTGCACATGGATATCGCCCTCGCCGAGGGCGTTGCCCGTCGGATCTTCCCCCGGGTCGGCATCAAAGCCATCAAGCACCAACAGACCGTCGTTGACAGTAACGTCGCCCGTGAAATCATTCATGAACTCCGATACGAAAACCGTCAGCGTGCCGGAGCCGTCCTTGGTCAAACCGCCGGTCCCGGTGATCGGGCCGTAGATGTACGTATCGCTGTCGCCGCCGACCTCCAGGTCGCCATTGAGGGTGACCGTCTCGATGTAGTCCGGCCCGGCGCCGGCCAACGCGATCGGGCCCGAATTGGCAAGCACGGACAGCCCGCCGACCGGAGCGGTCAGGTCCGTCGCCAAGTCCAGCAACGTCCCCGCCGTCGAATCGTTCACGATCGAGCCGGCGGTCAGGGTGTACTCGCCGAGGATCAGCCATCGACTGCCTGACGCATCCTCGGTGAGTTCCAGTCCGGCAATTGTGGCATCGCCGTCGAAATGCACCAGGTATGCCAGCGGCCCGAACTGCGCCGTGTCGGCGGCGCCGGGCACTCCCGCGCTCCAGTAATCCGGGTTGCTCCATTGGTCTTCGCCCGCCCCGTTTCCGGACCAGACCGTGATGGCGGCGTTTGCGCTCATCACACTCCCCAACACCACGCTCGCTACCACCAGCATCACTCGCTTCTTGGTCATTTCATGTGCTCCACAGTAAACAGACAGTCGTTCGTTCTTGCCGATGTTACAACCGGCGGGGAAGCAATTCCGCGCCTACGGTACATGCCCTTTCGGCAGCCATGCGACAGATTCTTGAGAAAAGGGAGAGGCAATTCTCCAACCATACAGCACGTGACATGATCGACGAGGAGCAGAATCATCCGGGTCGCCACAGCCGAGCGAACGTAGCAATACTGATAATCGGGCCTGATTGTCGTTATCGGTCTTGCGCCCGCTGCAATATCTTTGGTTTGTAATGGTGAGACGGAGTCCGGTGACACTGGCCTGCGCAACACCGAGCTTCCAGGCTGTGTCACAATTGGCATTTTGGCTATTTCAGCTCTCAATTCTGGGCCAAGAACGCGGGAATTGATGGCGCTTTTCGAATTGTGACACAGCCTGTTCGCAGCACGCAGGAGACTCGACGCCATCACGACGCGGAGACATTGTGACAAGCGCGGCGAACCCAGAAGAAACCGAAGAAACCAGCCAGGAGATCCGTGAGCAAACGCCCGACGAAGACGCCGTGCACGTCTGCCAGACGGGCGCCGAGCCAGGACAGGGGAATCAGCAGGACCAGCACACGGATGCCGTTGAGCAGGGCCGAGGAAAGGGGCTTGTGCAGTCCCGTAAGAATGATGCCGGAATACCGGTGGACCTCCATCATGCCGTAACCGAACGACACGATGCGGACATACGCAACCAGGGTGGCCACCACCTCGGCGTCCCGACTGAAGATCGAGGCCAGCCACGGCGCGCCAACGAAGAACACCAGCGCCACGCCGCCGCCGTAGATCATGGCGAACCGCGTGGACAAGGACAGGGCCCGGCGGATGCGGTCCGGCCGCTCGGCGCCGAGATTCTGGCTGACGAACGGAGCGAGGGACATGCCAAGCGCCATGGGGATGACGAACGCGAACATCTCGATCCGCTGGGCGGCGCCGATGGCCGCTACGGCGGCATTGCCGAAACCGCTGAGAATCCGAGTGACCACCGTCGCGGAAACCGGCATGAGGATCATGCTCAGAATGCTCGGGACGCCCAGACGCAGAATGCTCCGAACGGACGTGCAGTACGCCGGGAGACCCCAGCTTTGCAGCAACAGCAGGCGGTGTTTTGCGTAGAGCAGGCGGAACAGCCACATGGTGGACACGCCCTGTGCGATCACGGTCGCCAGCGCCGCGCCGCGGATGCCCATGGCGGGGAAACCGAGGTATCCGAACATCATGATCGGGTCCAGGACGACGTTCAGAATCGGGCCGGCCATCATGAAACGGCCGGCCGCGACGGAATCGCCCGCCGAGATCAACAGCCCGTTGCCCAGCATGGGCAAGGCCATGAGCGGGGCTCCCAGGTACCAGATGCCCATGTACTGGCGTACCAGAGGCAGAGCGGTCGAGTCCGCTCCCAGAGCCCTGAATACAGGATTCATGCTCAGATAACCGATGACGGCCATTCCGGCGGCAACGCCGAGCGTCAATGCCAGACCATGCGTGGTGATTCTCGCAGCATCAGGCCCGTCATGCCGGCCGACCGCGTGCGACATCAAGGTCGTGACGCCCACGCCGAGACCGCCGGCCACGCAGGTCAGGAGCATGACGACGGGAAACGTGAATCCCATGGCCGCCAGCGACAGCGTCCCCAGTCGCGAGACGAACCATGTGTCCGTGAGGTTGTACGCGTTCATGGCGAACGTGCCGGCCAGCATGGGAAAGGCCATGCCGAACAGAGTCCGCTTGACGCTCCTTTGAACCAGAACACTCATGTGTTGCGTACCGTCGGGTGACATTGCCTGGCGCCGGGCTCCGACGCGGGCCACGGGTGGCAGCCTCAAACACCTTGGCGTTTGGGGATGGTCTCCATGAGCAAGCCATCCCCAGGCGGCGCTTGAGGCGACCACCCGCCGTTAGACGGCCTCGATCGTAGAGGGAGGCTTCGAGGCGATGTTGTAGGTCACGCTGACCACTCCAGGGGTGTCGCGAAGGATCTGGTCGGCGAGATTCTGGAGGACATCGAACGACAACCGCGTCGGAGTGGCGGTCCGGGCGTCGACGCTGTCCCAGCAGCGCACTTCGATCTGACAGCCGAAATCGCGTTTCCCGTCACGCATTCCCGTCACGCGGTCCTCGTGCAGAATCGCCATGTACTGGAACGCGCCGGTGCCCTTGAGCAGCCGCTCCACGACGGCATTCGCGGCGCGCACCATCGCAATGCGCTGCGGCGTCGCCTCGCCGATCACGCGCGCCGCCAGCGCCGGCCCGGGGAACGGGATGCGATCGAACAGCGCGCTCGGAAGCCCCAACGCCTTGCCCACCTTCCGAACGCCGTCCTTGCGAAGCTGGATCAGCGGTTCGAGGATGCGATAGCCGAAGGCCTCCTGCGGATCGATCCCGAGCTGTTCGAAGACGTTGTGCTGCCGCTTGATCCCCGCGACCGTTTCGTCGACGTCCGTCAGGATCGTGCCCTGCAACAGGCACTTGGCGCCGCTGGTCTTGACCAGCCGGCCGAAGACGTGGCGATAGAACGTCTGGGTGATCGCTTCGCGTTTTTCCTCCGGGTCCGTAAGCCCTTGGAGCGCCGAGAAGAACTCGTCCCGCGCGTCGACCACTTCCACCGGCACGCCCAGATCGTGGAAGAACTGGACGACCTGCTCGGGTTCTCCCTGCCGCATCAGGCCATTCTCGACGAAGACGGTGCTCAGGCGGTCGCCAAGGGCCCGATGCCCGAGCATGGTGACCGCAGACGAATCGACGCCTCCCGATAGCGCATTGATCGCGGTGCCACTTCCGACAGCCTTCTGGATCTCTGCGACTTGGTCGGCGATGAACTCTTCGGTGTTGAGTTTCTGCGCGGGGATCTCCGTAATCACGGGCCAATCTCCTTCTCTTCTTATGGTTTCAGTCGCAGGGTGTGCACCGCACACCTTCTACATGGCTGAGATTGTAGACGGTCGCCCCGACGCTGTCCACGAGGCAGAGGGAATCGGTTCCGGCGCGCCGGGATTGCACACCCTGCAAGGTCCCCCATGGACGCCTCTCCCTTGATTCTGGTCGACGACACGGACTCAGATCTCCGTCCATCGTCCGGGCACGGGCACAGGGTAGCGTCCCTGGTCATTCGCCTGGATTGGTGGAACGCTGTCATCGGTCAGAGAGTCGATATTCGGACAGAATCGGAAGTCCGAGGCCATGGCCTGATCCCAGGTGACGACCTTGCCACAGTGAGCCGCTGCCCGGCCCATGATGTCCGCGAGATTTGACAGAGCGGCCCGCCGAGCTTCGTTGTGCGGACGGTCCTGCCGGATCGCGTCCAGCAGCACATCCCATTCCGCCTGCCAGGGGGTAATCGTCTCCCGCGGGGCGCGCCACGCGATGTTGTCGTTGGCGCATCGCTGGTCCTTGTAGGTGTGGACGGTGCCCTCGTGGACGTTGCCGGAGAACTGTGCGGCACACCTGGTCCCGTGGAGATAGGTGGCGAATTCGGTATGGCAGTCTGCCAGCCAGCGGACCACATCGTACGCCTTGGTCCCATCGGGGAACGTCCACTCGATCGTGAAGGCGTCCAGATTCTGGCCGCGATCGACGCTGTCGGCGGCCCGTCCGCATATGCCGTGCGCGGACACCGGCCAGGCGTCCTTGAGCCAGCAGATCTCATCGATCTGATGGATGTTCATCTCGGCAAACAGCCCGCCCGAGACCCAGAGGAAGTGGGTGAAGTTGCGAATTTGCCAGTGCAGATCCTTCACGTCCGCCGGTCGGGGGCCCAGGGGACCGCACGGCTGCATCCGATACGCGCGGATGAGTTGGATCTGGCCCAGTTGCCCGTCGCGAATGCGTTGGATCAATTCCTGGCGATTTCGCGAATGGCGGCACTGCAATCCGGCGGCGATCTTGAGGTTCTTCTTCTCGGCGGCCTGGCCCGCCTGGATCACCCTTCGCACCGCCGGCGGATCGGTCGCGAAAGATTTCTCCATGAACACATGAATCCCCTTCTCGACCGCATACTCCAGTTGCTGGGGCCGAAAGCCGGCGTAGCCGGTGAGCATCGCCACGTCGCCGGGACGAAGGTAGTCGATGGCCTTCCGCCAGGCATCGAACCCGGCGAAGCGTCTGTCCGGCGGCACGTTGACCCGCGCGCCGTACTGCCCGCTCAGGACCTTGTGGGCATTGGTCAGGCGGTTCTCGAAGAAGTCCGCCATAGCGACCAGTTCGACCGGGCCGTTCGGCGAGTCAAAGGCGTTGGCCGCCGCCCCACAGCCGCGGCCGCCGCAACCGATCAGGGCCAGTCGAATCGTGTTGTTCTCGGCCGCATACATCGCAGGGAGGGCAAAGCTCCCCAACGTGGATGCCGCAACCATCTTCCCGCTCCACGTCAAGACATCCCGACGCGAGGATTTCCGCTGCGTTGACTTCGAGGTGTGAGAGTCCTGTTTCATGGTGAGTTCTCCATTCTGTATGGCGCCGGGGCTCCTGAGTCTGACCGGAACCGTATGATCATCTTTTTCGAGAGCGGCTGCAAGCGATTATTCCGGCTCGATAGAGGATGCTCACCTTCGTCCGGCGTTGTCTCGGACGACGCAGGGATTGCCGTCAGGGATGGAAACTCGTATCCTGTCCGCAGCGTAGCAAGTGTGCGGCGATTGGAAGGACCGGCTATGTTGAGAATTCTTCTGCCCATGGCGGCACTGGCCGTCACGATCTGTGGCTGCAAGAGACAAGACAGACCCGCGGAGGTTCGAGAGGAAAGGAGCCAGCACATGACCATCTCCGTCAGCAGTTCCGCGTTCCAGGAAGGCGGCATGATCCCGGCGAAGTACACCTGCGACGGCGACGACCTGTCGCCGCCGCTCCGGTGGGCGGATGTGCCGGAGGGCGCCAGAAGCATCGCCCTGATCTGCGACGATCCGGACGCCCCGATGGGAACGTGGGTCCACTGGATCATGTGGAACATTCCCCCGTCCGTGGGCGATCTGGCAGAAGGTGTACCTCCCAAGGGCGAACTGCCCGATGGTTCCCGTCAGGGCATTTCGGATTTCGGACGGCCAGGGTACGGCGGGCCGTGCCCCCCGAGCGGCACACACCGGTACTACTTCACGATCTACGCCCTGGACGCCATGCTGGATCTGCCCGGCAGCACGAGGAAGGCGGATCTGGTCAGAGCCATGAAGGGACACATCCTCGCCGAGGGCCAGTTGATGGGCAGGTACCGCAGACAATAGGAGATCCCCGGCTCGTTCCCGGATTCAATGTGGCGGCTTTTCACAGCCGGGCCGGCGAAGAGGATCGCCCGTTCTGGATCATCTGCATGGCTAAGGCGTCGATCCGCCTGGCCAGGAGCAGTCGCTGTCTCATCGAACTGGCGCAGGAGATCAGAACCACGCCGAGGCCGACCACAAACAACTGCATTGCCCAGGTGTAGGCGTCGGTCCAGACAGGCAGGCGAACGACCCGGCTGGTCAGCGGCGCAACGACTAACGCTCCGCCAAAGACGTATTCGAGAATCCAGATTACCCTTCGGTCATTGAGCATAGCGGCCTCCTGTAGTCTAACCACCTGCCAGTCTACCATCTGCTGGCTCAACCTCAAGCAAAGCAAAGAAACCGGTCAGCGGCCTACGCTCTTGCGGGGAGGCGGCACCAGCCATACAATGACCCCGCCGAAGACGGTTCCACACTGTGTCGCCCACGGAGCAACAGTGTGCATCCAACCCCGTGGGCATGAGGACGATGCGATGCCAAGTCGGTCGAAACGATCGCGGAAGCACCTCCACGTCGCACTGGTGTACAACGCCGCGGCGGGGATCGTACCCGACACGCCGGAGGATCGAGGCAGCACAGGTGACCTGCGACACATGATCCACGACATGGCCCGCGTCCTGAGGTCATTGCACCATCGAGTCACTATCCTTCCGTTGGCCCACGATCTTTTCGCGTTTCAACGAAGATTGCGCCGTTTGAACCCCGACGTTGTGTTCAATCAATACGACGATGTGGTGCACGGCGCCCTCTACGAAATGCGCTTTGCCGCCATGGTGCGGATGATGGGCTATCCTCTCACCGGGTCACCCGCATTGGCCCTGGGGCTGAGCCGCTACAAGCACATGGCCGCCAGTCTCCTCCACGGAACCGGGATTCCGATCCCGCCCTATACGAAGCTGCTGGAAAGAGTCGGCGACGTGGATCGGCGCAAATGGAAGTTCCCCCTCATCGTACAGCCCAGCCAGGAACATGCGGGAATCGGCCTCGATCGGGATTCCATCGTATACACGAAAAAGGCCCTTCGCCGGCAGGTCCGCCAGATCCTGCAGGTGTACAGCCAGCCGGCGCTGGTCCAGCAGTTTCTGCCGGGCCGTGAGTTCAACGTGGGGATCGTCGGAGGCAAACGCCCGCGCGTGATGCCCCTGGCCGAGGTCGACTACGAAGAATTGCCCCCGGAGATCCCACCGATCATGTCTTATGCGGCCAAGTGGATCGAGACTTCGGTGGAGTACAAGAAGACCTCGATCATCTGTCCGGCGGAGGTTGAGCCGAAGTTGGCCCGCCAGCTTGGCGACATCGCCATGCGCGCGTTTCGGGCGGTTGGCACCTGGGGTTACGGTCGAGTGGATATTCGACTCGATGAAGCCGGCCAGCCGAGAGTCCTGGAGGTCAACTGCAACGCCTCTCTCGAGGAGGGCATCGGCCTGGCGCGCTCGGCCGAAAGGGCGGGGATCCGCTATCCGCAGTTGATCCAGATGATCATTGACGCGGCGATGGAAGGCCCTCCCTACGACGTCAGCGTCCCCATGCAGCTTTAGGCCGTCCTGCGGCGCTGCCTGGCCCGACGGCCATAGTGCTCGGCCAGGGACATGGTCAGCCGTGAGACCGGGTTGACGAGCCGTCCGCCTTTGCGCTTCGGCTGCCGATCGCCCACTTGCCGCATCAGGCGGTCCACGTACATCAGCTTGTCCATGGCAGGCCAGCCACGATATCTGCGGCGCCAGCCGGAGCGAGGCGTCAGCCAGACGGCAAACGTCTCGGCGAAATCGTCATCCGGATGCTTCTGAGCATAGGTATATCCATGAGGCCAACTGCAAAGGTGGCGAACGAATCGCCGGCTCCACGGATTCGGACGAAAAGCCTCACGATAGGGTTTGGAGAAGGCCCCGAAGGTGTTCTTCCACTCTGGTTCTTCCCACAGCCGGAACGCATAGTTCATCGCATGGCCCGCCTCGTGTCGAAGCAGTTGCATGATCATCCGCTTGTCTTCCAACTCCCCCGTCTGCTCGTGCTCAATACGCCCAAGCAGCGTGCAGGCCAGGTAGAAGGGTATCCCAACGGCCGGCACCCTGTCCGGGCAGCCCCAGCTATCGGTCAGGTAGAAGGCCGGCACGTAATCGATGCCCTTGGCCGACAGTTCTTGCTTCAGTTGCGCTACGAATGGCTCGACGGGCGAGCCCTTGATCCGCAGCCCAAGGTCGCAGATGCGTCGGCCAAGAAGTCTTCGGCAAAATGCTCCCCAGTTGCCTGACCGAACCGATACCCCGTGCACGCCGCGTTGTTTGCGACACCCTTCCGCCACCATTAGTGCTTCCCCATTTCTATCACAGACCCTGGGCAGAAGCCCAAGGATAAAAGACCAGTGTATACCTGCAGACACAAACCAATTAGAGTCTTATATGGTACCGCGTCCAACAGGGGAGTTTCAAGTAAATCTGAGGCCTGCATGTAAGCTTTGTATTTTCAGAGCTTTACATATTCTGTCCACGTCAACTGGGCCGGACCTGTTGGGGTGGTTACGGTGCAGTTGCCGCCGGCATGGTCTCCAGCCAGTTGGTGGCCAACAGACGCAGGTCCGCCACGTCAATGAGGCCGTCGCGGTCGAAATCCGCACGCCCATCATACCGGGGCTGCGATTTGGACGATCGCCAACTGCTCGACAGAATGACATAGTCGGCAAGATCAACCATGTGGTCGCGGTTGGCGTCGCCTTCCAGAGCCGGCGACACGGCGATCGGGCCTATGCAGACAATCGCCTGCGGGACGTGCGATGCGTCGATGCTCGTGGCCGCCTGGACACTCCTTTGCTCCGCGGGACTGAGCCCAGTCCGGAAACAGCATCCCAACCCTATCGCGCTGGCCTGCAACAGCATGTTGCCGGCTACAAAACCGACTTCCAATTGCGCGTACGGCTGCCCCACATTGGAGGAATCGAGACACAGGACAACATAACATGGCGCTTTCGGCAGACCGCTGACAGCCGATTGTAGACGGGGCCTTGCGTCGGCAGGGTCTGGGTTCTCGCTCTCGCTGCCGGGCCGTCGTCGGGCGTCTCCGTCGGCAGGGCCTAACGGCTCCAGTCGATGGTCCCGGGTCCCCGGGTTCGTGCTCGGGTCCCTGTTCTGGTAGCGGTGCACACCGTCTTCGTTCACCAGGTAGATGCTCTGCGACAGGTAGTAGTTCGCATAGGCGGAGGGAACCGTCAGACCCGCGCGGCCGTTGCTCGTCACGTGGGCCGTGCAACCGTACCCTGCCCACAGAATCTGGGAAACCTGATGCGAGGTCAGGTCAGTCTGCATGAGACTGTCGACGTATTTCAGATCGGCCAGGACCCCTTCCAGGCTGTTGTCGCCAGTCATGGACGGGTCCGGCAGCCATCCCGGCTGTTCCGGGGCCACGGAGCAGCGTGCGGCCAGTTGCGTCGTCAGGTTGGCGACCGGCTGCACTCCGAAGATCAGCCTCGTCGTGGGGTATCCAATGCCCTTGGGACAGCACGCCACCGGCGATTCCGTGCTGCGTGCCAGAGACACCGAGGCGAGGATCGCCGGCATGAACATGACGCCCGCATCGAACTCCAGTTGGGCGTCATAGATGATCGCAAAACCGCCGTCCGAGACGACCTCGTCCGAGTGCCAGCTCAGCGAGTGGTCGGTCGGGTCGTATCGATATGTTCCGCTCGGCGTCGCAACGAATATGTTCCGATAGGACCCGGTGACTGGGGCTCGTCCGGCCGCCCACAGGATGTTGCTCATCTGCTGGACGCTGGCCGCCGCTCTGCTCAGGGTATGCTGTGAGTACCTGCTGTTCAGGCACGTCTCTACCGGGTTTTGCGTGACGATCGGCGGCGGAAGAGCCCCGGCAAGGATACCCTGAGCCTGACAGAGCATCGGCCAGACCGCCAACGCCAGAATCGCTGCTACATCTCTCATGTCCAGTCTCCGCACATGGAATGCTGTATACGACATCTCCTCCGAAGAACGCTACTCCCGATCCCGTACAGTGTAGCACTCGCATTGCTTGCCGCGAAAGGAAAACCGGAGACATTGGAGACCTGGCATCGCCGCCCAAGCCGGGACCAATTATCTGTTGCCGACGGATGGGGGGCAGACGTACAATCAGGCATCGTGCCTGGCTGATTCACAATCTCCGGAGGTTGCACAATGAAGCCAACGACATTTCATCCCACCCGACGCGGTTTCCTCAAGGCCATACTGGCGGCGAAGATCGCGCCGGCCTTCGTGCCGGCTCGCCTGCTGAGGGCGGGCCAGGCGCCGTCGAGCAGGATCACGCTCGGCGTCATCGGCGTCGGAGCTCAGGGCCTGTACGACATGCGCAACTTCCTGGGCTATGACGACGTTCGCGTGACCGCCATCTGCGACGTGAACCAGCGGAACATCGAGACGGCGCGCGGCGTCATCGCCGAGGCCTACGGCAGTCGGGAAGTGAAGGTCTTCTCCGACTTCCGCGAGATGAACGCGGACCGCTCCATCGACGCCGTGCTGATGGCTCTGCCCGTCCATTGGCACAGTATCGCCGCACAGGACACCATCCTCCAGGGCAAGCACATCTACCACGAGAAGCCAATGGCCATGTCGTTCGAGGAGGCTCGTCGGGTGCGTGACGCGGTGCACAAGACGGGCGTCGTGTTCCAGTTCGGCACGCAGCAGCGGTCGGACCTGTACTTCCGCTGGGCGTGCGAGCTGGCTCTGAACGGACGACTGGGCAAGGTCAAGGAGATTCAGGTTTCAGTCCCCGGCGGCAAGGAAGGTCCGCCGTTCCCCGAACAACCTGTGCCGGAATACGTGGACTGGGATCGCTGGGTCGGGCCGGCTCCGATGACGGCCTTTCACGAGGACAAGCTCCAGCGCGACAACCACGAGAACATCACGAACTTCTCGCTCGGCATGATCTCCTGCTGGGGCATTCATCACCTGGACATCGCCCAGTGGGGAAACGACGCCGACCGGACCGGACCACGGTTCGTAGAAGGCGAAGGTGTCTTCCCGAGGGAAGGAGCATTCGATGCGATTCTGCGGTGGAGAGTTCGTTTCGATTACGCCGGAGCAGCGCCGATAACGTTCGTCCAGGACGGCACGGAGGGCTACGAGCATGGCATCCGCTTCGTCGGCGAATCGGGCTGGGCCCACGTCACGCGCGGGGCGTTGAACCTCCACAATCCCGACGTCCTCCGCGATCCGCAGAACAAGTGCGGCACGATGCCGATCCGGCTTCCGGCCAGCCGCGACCACATGCGCAACTTCGTGGACGCGATCCGTAACGGCACGCGGGCAATCTGCGATATCGACACCGCCGTGCGGTCGGACATCCTCTGCCAGATCGCGCTGATCGCCGTCAAGCGGGCCCGTCGGCTGGAGTGGGATTCCCAGGCCGAGCGATTCGTCGATGACGATCAGGCCAACGCCATGCTGCGCAGCAGGGCCTTTCGCGGCGACTGGAGACTGAAGGAAGCCTGAAGAACGAGTGGCTGAGGCCATGCCGCTTCGCTAACGCGGTCTCCTCGCTCGCGTCGGTTCTGCCGTTCGATTGCGCTTGAGTTTCCGACGCCCGCACGGCATAATGGATGCGCTTTGGAAGGGAGTGATTATGCCAGGCAACACGACCTTTCGAGAAG
The DNA here is from genome assembly GCA_040772485.1 of Sedimentisphaerales bacterium. GTDB lineage: Bacteria > Planctomycetota > Phycisphaerae > Sedimentisphaerales > Anaerobacaceae > Anaerobaca. Next base: position 171,488 of record JAXGYC010000008.1, read on the forward strand.
ATCGCAGGCAGCACGTAGGGTTCACGCTCATTGAGCTGCTGGTCGTGATCGCGATCATCGCAATCCTGATGGCGGTTCTGATGCCCGCTCTCCAGCGGGCCCGAGAGCAGGGCAAGCGAGCGGCGTGTCTCAACAACACCAAGACGCTGGCTCTGGCCTGGATCATGTACGCCGGTGAGAACGACGGCAGGATCCCGCGAGCCAACGCCACCGAAGACCCGGCGGTCAAACACTGCTGGATCCGAAAGCCGCCCGGGACGCTCCCGGTCGATGCCTCAGAGGAGGTGCAACTGGAGGCCTTGCGCAGCGGCGTGCTGTTCCGGTATGCGCCGAACCTGAAGGTCTATCGCTGTCCGGTGGCGAAAAGCGTCGAGATGAGAACGTACAGTTGCACCCACGCCATGAACGGGGCGGACATCGGCGAGAACGCACCCGTCTGCAAGAAGATCGACGAGATCAAGCGGCCCGGCACGCGTATCGTTTTCATCGACGACTACGGAGAAGACTGGGATGCGGCGTGGACCGTCCACTACAACCAGCCCCAGTGGTGGAACCCCATTCCCATGCGCCACGGCAAAGGAACAGTGGTCTCGCTTGTGGACGGACACTGCGAGTTCTATGCCTGGACCGACCCTCGCACGATCGACTGGGCTCAACTGAGCTGGCTGGAGGCGGAGACCCAGCGAGGCGGGTCCCTCACAAACCAGCCCGGAAACGAAGACCTGGAGAAGATCCAGAAAGCCTACTGGGGCAAGCTCGGCTACACCCCATAGACTTGATGCATCCTCACATACGCCGTTGTGTGTCGCCGGACCCGTCCAGCGATTGCTGCGTTGTGACGGTCTTCCAGCCTCTACCGAGAATCGCGAGATCCTGCAAATCCACAGAGCCGTCCCCGTTGAGGTCCGCCTCCGAATCATTCAGGTCCATGCGCTGGAGCCAGTTCTCGCACAAGGCCGAAAGATCGCGTCGGTCCACATCCCCATCGCTGTCGAAGTCTCCCTCGATTGCAGTGCTGTGCAGAAGAACCAACTCAATGCCCCCGCCCGTTCCAAGGTTCCGTGAATACTGCTTGTCGATCTCATTGTCCCAGTGCTCGTGCACACCGAGGCTCTCCAGACGGGCCACATCGCCGGCATGGTCCGGATCGTAAAAGGTTCCCGAGCACGGGTCGTTGGCCAGTGCCGCTTCATGCAGGTAATCCTCGGCTCCTCCCTGCATATCGTATTTGGGGCTGGGCGAGTGGCCGTATCGGACCACGTCCGGCCATTCCGCGTTTACGAAGTCGTATCCCACCGAGTCGATCGCCACCGGGTCCTGAGAGGCAAGGATGCTCGATGGCCAGTCGCCGTTGAACGGCGGCAGGTTCCATTTGTACGGATGGGCTTCCCAATAGTAGCCTCCGAAGAGCCCGTCAATCAGATAGAGAACGGTCTTGCCGCCAAGCTCGGAATGCCCCATGAGATCCACAAGAGAGCGGTACCGACCCGTCCCCGGACTCCAGGGCGGACTCTGCCCGGCGTTCGGCAAGCTGTAGTGCATGTTGTAGTAGTCGTAGCGCATTCCCTGCCCGGGCAGGCCGGGAAGCTCCGGCCTGCGATACCGGTCCGGGGTTCGGATCAGCGAGCCGTAGTGGTTCTTCGCGCAGAGCGTTATGCCCGATGAATGGCCCTTCAGAATGGCGAAGTTGACGATGTAGTCCGCCTCGGCAAATGCCGTGGGCAGGTAGTCCTGTACCTTGCCATTCCCCTCGGGCGTGCTCCAGTATAGCGGAACATCCGAGAACTCCGCCCGGGTCCGGCCGGAACCGCCATAGTTGTCGAGGTAATGCACATCCGGAAACTCCGGATGCACCATTTCCCAGTAGTAGTTCGGCACCATTCCCGTCGGATCGCCAATGGTGATATCGCTCTGAGCGACTCCGACGGTGTACACCAGTTGGCGCAACAGCGAGAGGGTCATCTGAGGCGAGTTGTCGATCCGATTCATGACACTCAACTTCTTGTCATACGTATATGGGTTGACGTCGCCCCCGGCGGCATTGCAGGTGGTCAGATTGATCTTGACGGCGATCTTCTCGCCAAGGCAATAACCCACGTCGCCTTTGCCCCGGCTGATGTTGAAGTGTCGGAAGATCGCCTCCCAAGCCGACGCGTCGGAGGTCCGCCCTGCCACGCCCCGAATGGCCTGCGAAACCATTCTCTCCACGACCAGCGGATCGGTGCAGCCGTCATGCCACCAGTGCTCCGGCGAATCATAGCCGTCCCAATCGGTCGCATCCGGATCATGGACCCAGACCACCCGACCGGGGTGAATTCCCTTGGCCTGCCCGATCGGCTCATGAGGTTCCCAGGGCTCGCCCGTCGCGGAAAAGCGGCCGGGAAAATCGGCGAGCGATGCCACGCCCAGGAGGGCCGCCGTGACCAGGCAGATGCTCGCGAGCGCGACCCGAGAGCCTCTCACCAGCCGCCGGATCCTGCCCGACACACTGACGGACGTCACGAGAGCGGCAAGCCAGATGACGAATCCCGACGCCAGAGGCATGGCCACGCGCTGGCAGGGATATGTCGCTCGCGAAGGTTTCGGCACCACTCGGACCAGGAACCAGATCAGGGCCGCCAGCCCGGTGATCGGGAAGGCCCATCTCGCCCAGCGATGCTTCCGCCGACGCCTCGCACGTTGGCAGCCGTCACAAGGCACTGTCTCGTTCGTTTGCATCGTCCTTTCCTCCCGGAATCAGAGCCGAGCCTTGGTAGCCGATGCCACGATTATACAACAGAAGGCGTGTGAATGGTGCAACAATCGCACGAGGTGGCTCGCACGTCGGTTGGCGATATCAACTATCGCCTCACCGCTCCCCCGCCGCCTCCCGGCACATTTCCGCCACCGCCGGGCGCCCCGCCGCCACCCGTATTGGCGCCGACGTTAGTAACCATGCTGGAAATGGTGAAACTGGCGTACTTGGTGCCCGGCGTGTAGGTTCCATCCTGGTACAGACCGTCAGAAGCCGTGCCGGTGGAACTGCCCCCGTAATAGACATCATATGTGGAGCCTTTGACCAGGTCCTGCGACGAGAACGCCACGGAGTTGTACTGCTTGCCGGGCACGAAGCTGAGAATGTCTTGCCCGCTGCTGTTCTGGATATGTACCAGGGTCTGCGCCGACAGCATGGTGTTGAACGTCAGGAGGATCGAATACTGCGTCGAGGAGGTGCTGGGCGCCTGGGCCATGCCGGAATTTCCGGCCGCCAGAAGAAATCCCCCGGTCATCTGGAACGACAGATGATCCAGTGCGGCGTTCATGTTGGACGTAGGACCATGGACAATGACGACACCATCGGTCATCACCACAGCCCCGTTGGAGTCGATGCCGTCCCCCGCGGCGTCAATCACCAGATAGCCGCCGTTGACGTAGAGGTAGCAGTCGCTCGACGCCTCAGGCGTAACACCGCCTCCGCCCGGCCATCCGCCCGGCCAACCCATGGCAAACTCGTCGCCCCCGGCAGAGACGTTGATCCCGTCATCGCTCGACACGATGCGGATGCGACCGCCATTGATGACGATGTTGGCATCGGTGCTTTCCATGCCCTCGTAAGACTTGGCGATGTGGATGTCCCCACCGTTGATGACCAGGTCGGCGTTCGCGTGAATGCCGTCGTCGCCTGCAGAAATGACAAAGACGCCTCCATTGATAGTCACGTTTCCATCCGAGTGGACAGCGTCGTCTGCAGAATCCACCGTGAGGTCTCCGCCGTCAATCACTACGCTGCCGACTCCCTTGATTCCTTTGGCGGACGTAGTCGTCGTGGTCCTGGCATTGCTGCCGCCGCCGGAGGAAAGGATGAGTTGCCCGCCCGCGATGGTGAGGTCGGCCTGGGCCGCGATCGCATCACCGGCGGCCGTGATATCGATTACACCATCCACGATGGAGACATGCTCTGCGGCAATGATGCCGTCGTCGCTTGAGACGATCTGGATGGCCCCACCGGTGACGGTGATCGCATTGCTATCGATTCCCTCATAACACCAGGTAACCTGAATGTCTCCCCCATTGACCTCCACGGCCGAATTGGCGTGAATGGCATCGTCAGTGGAAGAAAGGACAAACGTGCCGCCGTTGATGACCAGGCGGTCATTCGAGTGGAGGGCATCGTCCCCGGAATTGATGTTGAGATCGCCGCCGCTGACGACCACACTGATGCCGGCCGAGATTCCCTTGCCCACGGTGGCGGCGCCAGCCCTGCGGTTGGTGCCGCCGCCCGAGCGCAACGTGATCTGTCCATCGGCGATCAGGATATCGGTTTCGGCCTGAATCGCATCCGCTCCGGAGACAGTGTTCAACGCGCCCGCCTCGATAGATACATATCCCTTGGTGTCGTCTTGCTCGTTGTCGGACTTCAGACCATCGCCTCCGGCGTTCACGAGGAGATCGCCGCCCCGGACCACCAGATAATCCTTGCCCCGGATTCCATCATCGACCGCATCGATGTCGATGGTCCCACCGGCAATGATCAAGCCGTCCTTGCTGGAAATGCCGTCGTTGACATCGCCGCAGACGCTCAGCCAGCCGGCGCCACAGATGGTCAGATCGTCCCGGCTGAAGATCACCGCATTGGGCTCCTCCGCTTGCGAACCCTCGACAGCGCCCGATCTCCCGTCTGAAAGGTAGTTCTCCGTGTCCTCGGCGAGGACCACGACGGTCTTCTTGGCTTTCTCAACCAGAATCGCAGCGCTCCAGGAACAGTGAATATCGGCTCCGTCCAGAATGAGCCTCACCGTCCCCTTGTCCGTGGAATCCACGACGATCTGGCCGTCCGCCAGAACGCCGCTGATGCTGTATGTGCCTGCCCGCGTGATCGTGAGCACGTTGCCGTCAACCGTAGCGCGGGCTCCGTCGACGGCGATGGCCGTATCGTTCAACAGGATCTCGATGACGCCGGCGCTGTCCCAGACGTAGTCCTCGGGGTCTTCGTGATCGGCGCAGTTCTCCACGGCTGGATCGGCCACGGCCGGTTCATCGCCGGACACCTGCGAGTACGATGGGACCCCCTGCAGCAGTCCCGCGATAAGAAGCACTGCGGCAACACGTCCAACAGCCTTGCCTGACAGCATTTCGATTTCCTTTCAAGGCGACCCGGTCTGGCAACCAGGCAATAGCATCGGCGTTTTCCTCACACCACCTCAGCGTGATCCCCCATGTTCCAACATACCAAAAAGGCACAGCTCAGGGCAGACTCCTGCCCGTCGGCCGCATATATAGTGCCTCGGATTTCGGAATGGTAACACCCCAACCGGAGATTCTTCATCGCCGGTTCCTGACAGACAAGAATCAATATAAATCTTTATAGACTCAAGAGATAAAGATTGAGAACAGTGGGATTGTCCCAGCCGTCTTGCCGGGATATGACGCTCGGGCTACAATGCGGTCCATGCCCAACCCCTTTCGAAGGAGTCCGCTATGAACGCCATGAACCGCGCCAAACCAACATCTCGCAGGGAATTCCTGAAACTGTCCGGCCGGATGGCTGCCTCTGCAGCCCTCGTGGCGGGAATCGGCCCTCGCATGCATGCGGCCGAGGGCGGACCGATCAAACTGGCCCTCGTCGGCTGCGGAGGCCGAGGCACCGGAGCCGTCGCCGATGCCTTTACAGCGACCGGTGGTCCGGTGAAGCTCCATGCCATGGCGGACCTGTTCGAGGATCGCCTACAGAGCAGCCTGAAGAACCTCAACGAGGCTCATGCCGACAAGATCGACGTCCCGCCCGAGCGGCGGTTCGTCGGATTCGACGCCTACAAGAAGGCCATCGACTGCCTGAGCCCCGGAGACGTGGCCATCTTGGCGACGCACGCCGCCTTTCGCCCGATGCACTTCGAATACGCGGCGAGCAAAGGGGTCAACGTCTTTGCCGAGAAATCATTTGCGACGGATGCCCCCGCCGCACGCCGCTGGCTCAAGGCGGCGGAACTGAGCGAGAAGAAGGGCCTGAAGGTGGGCGTTGGCTTCATGTGGCGTCATTCGCAGGCCCGGCAGGAGACGATCCGGCGGATTCACGATGGCGCCATCGGCGACGTGCACACCCTGCGGATCTATCGCGTGCATGGGCCGGTCCAATGCCCGCCATTGCCGAAGGACACCAACGAGCTGGTCTTTCAGCTTCGCTATCCGAACAGCTTCACGTGGGTTTCATCCGGTTTCTACATCGACTGGCACTGCCACAACATCGACGTGGCCTGCTGGACGAAAGGCGCCTGGCCCGTCTCCGCCCAAGGCATGGGCGGGCGCTGCTTCGAAGAGGCGGGCAGCCAGTTCGACCACTACACCGTCGAGTACACATTCGCCGACGGCACGAAGCTGTTCACCTTCTCGCGGCACATGCACGGTTGCTGGGAGACGTACACGGACTACGCCCACGGCTCGAAGGGCTCGGCGGTGCTGATGGCCACTCTGGGCGAGCCGCGGCCGAAGATCTACAAAGGCCACCAGCAGACGCCGGAGAATCTGCTTTGGGAGTTCGCGGGCCGCGATCCCAACCCCTACGTAGTCGAGTGGCAGCGCCTGCTGGATGCGATTCGTCAGGACAAGCCACACAACGAAGCGCGCCGGGCCGGAGAAGCGGACATCGCCGCGCTGATGGGACGCATGGCCACGCATTCCGGCCAGTTCATCACCTGGGACCAGGCGATGAACTCACAGTTCCAGTTCGTCACCGACATCGACCGCATGACCTTCGACACACCCGCTCCGATGCACGCCGGCCCCAACGGTCTCTATGCACCACCACAACCAGGGATCACGAAGGAACACTGATCTCGACAGGAGAAGCATCACATGAAATGCCTGATCGGTCGACGCAGCTTTCTGGGGCTGATGGGAACGACAGTCGCTTGGCGCAGTATTCGCGCTGCCTCCACGGGGCTTCCTGTGGAGCCGACCGATGCGCCCGCGTGGCGGATGCGGCTGTCCGCTTCCTCGATCTGTTTCTCGGAGCTGCCCATCGAACAGGCCTGCGAGCGAATCGCCCGCTTAGGCTTTGAGGCCATCGACATCTGGTCGGCCCATGAGGGCTGTCCGCATCTGGATGACGTCGCATCGCGTTTGGGGCCGGAGGGGCTTAAGGAACTGCTGGCCAAGCACAGACTGAAGCTGTGCGGCTTCTCCGTGTACCAGGGCGGCTACGCCCGCTACGCGGAGTTGCTGGGCCAAGCGGGAGGCGGTGTCGCCGTTCAGGGCAGTGCACCGCCCTGCGAGCCGCAGGAGCTCAAGGCCCGGATGCACCAGTTCCTCGAAAGCCTCCAGCCTTTGGTCGACCTGGCGGAGAAGCACAACTCGTACCTGGCGATCGAGAACCACGGCGATGCCCTTCTGGATTCGCTCGATTCGCTCGAAGCATTCGTTGAGGCCAACAGGTCGCCCCGACTGGGGATCGCCCTGGCCCCCTACCACCTCCAGACGCGGCAGGCCTCCGTGCCGCAGGCCATTCGCATCTGCGGGTCGCAACTGTTCTTCTTCTATGCCTGGCAGCAGCAGGCCGACGTGAAGCAGCTTCCGGGCGTCGGCTCGACGGACATGACGCCGTGGGTCCGCGCCCTGGCCGACATTCGCTACCGTGGCTACGTCAATCCCTTCATGCACGGGCATCCGGGAACGGACGTGATGGCGGCGAATCTCGCCCTCGCGCGAGACTACCTGAAGGACTGTCACACGCGAATCCGCGAGACGACAGAATCATAGGGGCTTCCGTTCTTGCCCCATCGCGAGGTCTATTCCACTGTCCACAGGGTGAGCGCCTCTTTGTCCTTGATGTAGATTCTGTTGCCTGCCACGATCGGGTAGGCATACACCTGCTCCTGGGCGACGTTGTATCGGGCCAGTTCCGTGTACGCCTTGTCGCTGGGCTCGATCACGAGGAGTTCGGAGACAGGCAGAGCCAACAGGACGGGGCCGACGTCGAGCACCGTTCCGAACCGGCCGTATCTGACTGTATCGGTCCAGAGCGTCTGCCCGTCGCGGGCCCTCAGGCAGTAGATGTTGTTGCCGGGATCGGAGATGCCGAACAGCAAGCCGTTCTTCAGGACCGGCGTATTGTACCCCCCGCCGATCTCGCCATTGCTCCACAGCTCGCTCACAGAGCAACCGCTGTCCTTCTTCTCAATCCGGACGGCCTTCGTGCCGGTTCCCTGCCCGGTGTAGATCACGGTCTGCCCATCCACAATCGGGGTGACGGAGCTGTAGAACCTCTGGCGGAGGGGCGTCGTGGCTTTCCACAGGAGCTTGCCGTCGGAGACGCCGATGCCAATGAGATCCGTCTCAACGTGCACAACGAGCGTCTGGACGTCGTCGAGCGTCATCAAGACAGGCGAAGAATACGTCGGGCCGGCGCCGGACCACTTCCACTTCGGATCACCTGTGGCAAGATCGTATGCGATGATCGCCCCTGCGCCCTCCTTGCCGAGATGGGCGATGCACAACCCCTCCACGACGATGGGTGACATCGCGGCGTAGAACCGCGGCCACGCACCAGGGAACTCCTCCCTGGTCCACAGCACCTTGCCGCTGGCAGCGTCGAGGCACGAGAGCACACCGGCGACCCCCAGCGTCACGACCTTCCCCTCCGCAACGGTTGGCGAGCTTCTGGGTCCGGAATGCTGGGCAGGCCCGCCCGTCACATGCGGCGCAGGGTGTTTGTCGTGCCACAGCTCCTTGCCGTCTTCGGCGTTGAGACACATCGCGACTTCCTCATCGCCCTGTCGAGCGAAGACGTACAGCCTCCCGCCCACCAGGGCAGGCGTCGCGTCGCCCAAGCCCACCGCCACCGTCCACCGGCGCGTCAGCTCCTTGGGCCAGGTCTGGGGCACAGCAAACCCACTGATCTTGGCGTCCCGATCGGGCCCGCGCCATTGCGGCCAATCCTGCCCCCAGGCGCACGCGGCTGTCAGCACGATCGCACCGCCGACCAACATGAACAAGCTCCGATTCGCCGTTTCCATGGTACATACCTCCCGAATGGATGATCGATTGACAGAACCGGGATCCCCGGCCTGGCCCGAGCGAGGAAACGCCACGTTGCCTGCTTGCGAGCTTAAAGCCGGCAGTCTGAGACCGAAACGACCCGACGCTGAGGCAGTATTATGATGTCTGTGCCGCGAAAGGGCAAATACCGTTCGCGCCACGCCCGTTGCACACATGCCCGGTCCCAAGCCTGGGGCGTGGAGGGCGTGGGGCCACAGGCTACCGAGAGTTCGGCGCTGTGGTCAAAATGTCAGGGTGCCGGTCGGACAGTGAGGTGTGGCAACTGCCGCATACCATTCTACCCAGCACGTCCTTTTGTTCGCCATCTCGCCCGTGACAAGCGTTGCACCGTCCCACCTGCGGATCGGCGATCAGCGAACGAGGGGCCTGTCCCGACAAGCTCTCGTTGAGCACGATGACGGTCCGCCTGGCGGTATCGGCCGTGAGACGCGCGCACCGCTCCATGTGCTCCTTGCCCGCCACGGGATATCCGGAAGCCTTGCTCCACAGAGCTACCGAGGGATGGCATAGAACCGACCGAGCGACGGACCCCGGCATCGGCACATCCAGCCTGGGCCTGATGGGAACGTACACGGGGAGTTCCGCCTGTTCGTACCACAGGAACACCTGGCTGGTCAGGCTCACCTGCTGCTCTCCTGCGGATGCAAAAAGTGCGATCGCCGCCGCCGCACCGTTGAGAGCACCGCACAGAGAGCCCCAGCTCGCGACTCCGCCGGCGCCATAAGTCATCATCGAGCATGGGAAAGACCGATAGGGTTCGCCATATCGCTCAGCCAGTTGCCAGACGATGCCCTTGAAGACGCCGTACATGCAGTGGCCGTCGTAGTGATATTGATAGGCCCGCTCGGCGGTCGTCTCGGGGTCCAATACCCGATAGGGCCAGGGGAGCGCACCAGGGCCTGTCTCGCTCTGCGTGCTCTTTCTCTCCGCTGGCGCGCAGGACGACAGGATGCAGGCCCCTGCCGCAATGCCTGCGGCACTGAACACCTCTCTTCGCGTCAGTTGCATGTCCCGGTCTCCAGTACCCAATCGCCAGTTCACTGCTCCGCATCCTGGTGCGGCGTCGGCACAGTCCGAAAGACGCAGCGCCACTGCCTGAAGCCCCTGCGACACCGTAGGGCGGCTCGGCCCGGATTCGAGCTGCTGGGCCTCAGAGTAGAAGCAGATCCACTGCCTGTCAATCCGCGATTCTCCGGCGGACCTCATCGAAATTGCCCCCGCATGGAGCAGTTTCGATGACGCCTGGGCAGTGAAGCAGTCGCACATACCTTGAGCCGTGGTTCCGCCGCTCGCCCGGCGTCGCGTCACGAATCGGATTCCATTCTTGACATTGTCCACCTTTATGATAATATTCGGTCAGCGTGTGACACGATAGAAACGCGTCCGCAGTCCCAGGAGATGCCCAATGCACGACAAGAAAGCTGACCTGGTCGGTCCCGGAATCGGCGACTACGCCGAACTCGAAAAGATCCTCCCGCACGACTACCACTCCCTCCTGTCACCCAAAGAAACACAAATCGCCACCTACGCGGTGAAGGACTACATCGAACAGAACCTCTGCAAGGAGCTTAACCTCATCCGAGTCACCGTCCCTCTGATCGTGGACGTCAGCAGCGGCGTCAACGACTACCTCGATCGCGACGGCTCGCGCACCCCCGTTCGCTTCCGCATCTCGAACGACCACAGCAAGAATCCCGTCGACGCCGAGGTCGTTCAGGCGGCCACAAAATGGAAACGCATGGCGCTCAAGCAGTTTGACATGCAGGCCGGCGAAGGCCTGGTCACGGACATGCGGGCGGTCCGCAAGGACTACTTCCTCGATCATGATCACAGCGCCTATGTGGACCAGTGGGATTGGGAATTGGCCATCACGAAGGACCAGCGAAACGTGGAGTTCCTCAAGCAGGTCGTCCGGAAGATCTGGAACGTCCTCAAGGGCGCCGAAGTGCACGTGCAGCAGCTCTTCCCACAGCTCAAGACGGACAAGTACCCCGATCTGCCGGACGAGCTGACTTTCCTCCACGCGGAGGAAATCCTCGAACGATATCCCGACCTGCCTCGCAAGCAGCGGGAGACGCGGATCGCGCAGGAGTATCGGGCCGTCTTCATCATCGGCATCGGCTGGGTGCTCCAGGACGGCTATCCTCACGAGATGAGGGCGGCCGACTACGACGACTGGGCCACGGAGACCACCTCCGGTGACGGCCGCCCGATGCACGGCCTGAACGGCGACATCCTCGTCTGGAACCCTGTGACCAAGCGCCGGCATGAACTGACGTCCATGGGCATCCGCGTCACCGCCGAGTCTCTGAAAAAGCAACTGGGGATCACGGGCCAATTGGATATGCTGAAACTGCCCTATCACCAGGCGATCCTGAACGATCACATTCCACTGAGCATCGGTGGCGGCATCGGCCAGTCCCGCACGTTCATGCTGCTGCTGAAGAAGGCTCACCTCGGCGAGGTCAGCGCGACCGTCTGGCCCAAGATCCTCAAGGACATGTGCAGGCAGAAGAACATTCACGTGATCGAGTAGAGACGGTGCGACCTCTGACAATCGGCGCCGAGCCCACAACGTCGGCCGGCGCCCGAAGGGGTCCTCACACGGCAGCAACTTCGCCCGCCCTTCACTTGGCCTGCTCGGCGTGAAGCCTGTCGTAGATCTCCTGCTTGAACTTCGCGGTGGTCAGGTCCCACTCGTTGAACATCTCGAGCCCCTGCCGCTCGGCGATCTCGAACAGCCGGTCGGCCTCCCGGACGCGGCTGTCCACGTCGCCGGCGTTCAGTCGCAGCTTGGCGTACATCAGCGGCATGCGGGCCACCTGCACTCGTGCCGCGAACGTGGGGTCATCCGCTGCCAGACGCTCGGCTTCATCGAACAGCCGGTCGTACTGCGCGATCAGCTCGGGGGCGAGGTAGCCGTTGCGGTGGTCCGCAGGCCCGCCGAAGATCTTCAGGTCGGCGCCGGATTTATCGAGCGCATCGTGCATCAGGTCGATGTACCGCCGGATCGGCCTGCCCGCCGGACCGTAGTAGCCATCGAGGAAGTCGTCCATCACCATGGACGCGTCCTGGTCCGGGTCCCACATCAGCTTGGCGAGGAGGTAGCCACGCAACTCGGCGAACTCGCCGCCAATCTCGCGATTGGCCTGCGAATAGACTCCCATGACGCGATGCGACGCCAGGTGTTGCAGGTTGGGCTTGAGCACGCGCAGGTTGGGGAAAGGGCTGATCAGGTTGGCAAACTGGATCGTGTAGTCCCAGATTACGATGTTCCGCGAGATGCCCGCCCAGCGGCCGATCTCCTCGCGAAAGGCGACGCTCTCCGACCGCTCGTCGGTGGCGAACGATTGGCTGCGATTCAACTCGAGCGTGCACAGTTGGATGCCGACGTTGGGCAGAGCTTTGAGCGAGCGAGGCGGTTTGCGGGAATACTGGTAGGCCAGCGTGGTGATGATTTTGTCGGGGAACTGAGCCGCAATCGTGTTGGTGAATTCGAGGAGCGATCCCATCGGCGTTCCTTCGCGGTCGTCCAAAGCGCGGCAGTTGGGACACTCGCAGTTGCCGGCCCAGTCCATCTGACTGATCGACCAGTACGGCAGATGCGGCTCCTTGGCGGTCATCTCCCGCAGCCTGCGAACAACCGACTGGATCACATCCGGATTGGTCAGGCAGAGCTGCTTATCGGGCACCCGTTTGCCAGCGACCAGAGAGAAGTACTCCGGGTGCGTCTGGAAATACTCCTTCGGCGGCACAACCGAGAAGAAGCTGTGACACCAGAGGCCCCAGTCGCCTCCTCCGTTGAGTTTGAGGCGCATCGCGATAGGACTCCCCTGCGTCGCGATGTCGCGGTAGCTCGTGCGCCGCCAGGTGAAGGCCGGCACCTGCGTGTCGTCGATCTGACCAATCATGAGAGCGGGCCGGGAAGGGATGCGCGACGCCTCCGAGGTGTACCAGCGGCAGCCGACGTAGTCTTCCAGGAAGGTATAGACGCCATAGAGGTCGCCCAGGTCGGCTCCGCCCGCGATGACAAGATGCCCTCCGACAGTGCGGATGACGAATCCCTGGGGGCCGAGACTGGCGAAGTCGACCGTCGCAGGCAATTGATCGAGATGAGCGTTCCGGCCGATGACGATCTCGTGCTGTCCCATGGGGACCGTGTCGGAGACGATGGGCAGCTCGACGGAGGTAACCTGCTTGAGAAAAGCCTGAAGCTCGCTGGCCGCCAGCAAGGTCCGCTCCGGGGCATCATCGGCCCGGACGATCTGGAACGGGGACCGCCCGTTCTCCACGAGCACGAGTTGAGTCGACGTGGGTCGACCGGGCTGCTGCCCCCATGCGGATCCGGACCACGAAAACGCGGCGACCAGCAGTGTCAGGATGCATCTCGAACCTCTCATGGGCATTCTCCCATCGAATTCACCACACCGGACTTCATCACGCACTCCATGATAGCTGGTCGAGCTTCTCTTGGCTGCAAATTTCGCAAGGCGGGAATTCCCCTTTTGCCCCGGCCACAGCGCTGCACCGATTGCAGGAGTCTGCCGCAGGTCGTACAATGCTCAACGATCGGCCCTGTTACGGCACAAGCATGGTTCGAACGGAGCGCACACTATGAGACACACGACGATTTGCACGACGGGATTCCTGTTCCTGCTTTCGGCCGGCTTCCTGGAGATGGTCGGAACCGGCCGGGCGCGAGGCAATGCCGGCGACACGTTGGACGACGCGACCATACGCGCCCTGATCGGCGCCGTCGATCGCGGGCGAATGTCCCGGGACCTCTTCTATCTGGCCAAGGACCCGCTGCCCTTTCGCAAGCTGAACCTGACGCTGCCCGGTCACGAGAAGAACACGCTCCACGAGGCCGACGACTATCTTGCCGGCCAGTTGGAGGCGAGGGGATACCGCGTCGAGCGTGAAGGCGTCCAGGTGCAGGCGTTCCGCTGCGATACGAGCAAGCCCAAACAGCATCAGTACTCCTCTCCCAAACCGGAAGACCCGTGGTATACGGCGTACAATCTCTATGCCGAAAAGAAAGGCCGCTCGCACCCGGACCGCATCATCATGGTGCTCGCACACAAGGATTCGCAGAGCTGGGTCGATTCGCCGGGGGCCAATGACAACGCCATTGGCACCGTCGGCGTGCTGGAAATGGCACGCGTCCTCGCGGAGTACCCTTCCGAGAGCACCATCCGGTTTCTCTTCTGCAACGAGGAGCACACGCCCTGGACCAGCAGGACCGCGGCGCAGAAGGCCAAGTCGCGTGGAGACAACATCGTCGCCGCGTTCAACCTGGACGGCATCGGCGCCAAGACCGCCGAGCAGACAGCCGCAGGAAAGAAGACCAACGTGACCGCCTACACGAAGCCGGAGGGCCGGCATCTGGCCGAGCTGATGGCCGAGGTGAACGCCCGATACTCGATCGGTCTCGAACAGCGCATGGCCGAGCGGTCCCAGCCGGGCGATGACGATGGCTCGTTCGTCCTGGCCGGCTACCCTGCGGCGGTGATCAACATCGGGTCCTGGCCCTACGGCGATCCCAATTACCACGCGGAGGGCGACATCCCGGAGGCGTGTGACGTCGACAACGCCGCAATGACCGTGCAGGCGACGCTGGCCGCAGTGGTGACTTTCGACCGTCGCTTCTAACCGAACACGGGACGAGAGTTGTGGTGCGCCTGTGGGCGGCACTACGCACGGCTATGGCTCGTAGCCGAGCTTTCCCCAAGCAGCGCGTTGGACCCGCTGGATGTCCGGGTTGTCACCGACGGCGATATAGGACTGGTAGTTGCCCTCCAGCCGGGACACTTTGACGGTACGCTGGTCCTGCCACTTCCAATATTCGGCGTGGCCGTCGCCAAAGCTGAAGTTGGTGCCGTCGCCGTGGCGGGTCGGCGGAATATCCCACCAGGAGGCCTGATTGTAGAAGATCGTCCAGCTCTGGGTGCTGGTCTTGCCCTCGTCGACGTAGACCAGACGCTCGCCCGGCCGCTTGATCTGCGAACGCCGGCGGATATAGATCTCCTTGGGCGCGCCGATTGCCGTGCTGCCCATCGCGCCGTTCATGGCGTCGACAATCGCGTAGGTGTTGACCTCGCCGCGAATGCCGGTCGGGCATTTGTAGATCTTGAGCTGGCCGATGTAAGGCCACATCGCGCCGTCCTGGATGCCCTGGATGCGCTGCTCGGTGGCCCAGCCGTCGTGGTAGTACAGCCAGCAGGGCTCCTCGTTGTCGTTGTGGCCCTCGGTGTTCTCGACGGTGCAGGCATTGACGATCTTCTGATCGTTGTCATCGGCGTACATCACCCAGGCCAGGCCGAACTGCTTGACGTTGCTCAGGCACACGGCCCGCTTGCCCTGCTCCCGCGCCCGCGAGAGGGCCGGCATCAGGATCGCCATCAGCACCGCAATGACCGCGACCACCACAAGAAGCTCGATCAGTGTGAACGCTCTTTGCCCCGCCGTGTTCCTGCCCATCGTGACCATCGTCTCTCGCGACCTCCTTCCCCCTTGGTCTTGCGCTGTCCGTGTCGTTGCGATATTCATGGCTCCTGCTCCAATTCTGTTACACCGCCAGTTTCCCTTTGCCCTCACGAGGGAGCTTCTGCACACGACGCCTCTATGCTACCAGAAACCCCGGCCCAACCACAACAATTCCAGAGCCGAATTCCGCCTGCCCGGCGAAACCACCCTCCGCGGCCGGTACCCCGAAGACAGGGCCGGAATGCGCGGAAACGATAGAATGATCTCCAATCTATGGAAAACCGGCTCGTTTTTGGCGATTCCTGGCAAGAATCCCTGCCGGACCGGCAGACAGAGACATTGATCGGCGGCGGCATGGTGTGATATGATGGCAGGGCTGTGCTGCAGCGCTGTCGGTGAGCGCATATGGAGCCACGGGCGCATGCGTCGGAGTACCGAACACTGAAGGAGTCCCTATGCGACTGATCCTTTTTGACCGAGGCACGGAATTCAGAGAGCACTTCTTCCCCCTGACGTTGAGCCGCCCCCTGTGGGAGCTTCGCTGTGGCATCACCTCCCTTGGGGAGAAGCTCCAGGCCAGGACGGGCATCGGGGATGCCGCCTGCTTTCTGCCCGACTATCTGGCGGCAACGTACCGGACCCGGACCAGGTGCCCGGTCAACGAAACCTCGGCACTGACCGGGGACGATCTCTTTTTGGTGGATGCGCGCGTCAAGGCGAACTCCTTCGACGTCCTCGCGAGCGGCGCCGGCGAGGTGGGTCTGAACGAGCAGGGAGAGGTCCTCTATGCACGCATCCCGCAGGCCGACGCGAAAAAGCTCTCGCACGACGATTTCGAGACGTTTCTGGACGCCGCCAAGGCGAGTCTGCCGCACGCCGACCGCAGGCTCGCGACCTGGAACTACACCTGGGACCTGATCCTGGCGAATCCGGCGCAACTCGTCGCCGACTACGCTGCGGCGGGAAGGCATGGGATCGAAGGCACCATCGAGCAACCGAACGCGATCCGAGGCAACAAGAAGGACGTCTACGTCGCTCGGGGCGTCACGGTCCATCCGATGGTCGTGATCGACGCCGAGCACGGCCCGGTCTACATCGACGAGGGAGCCGAGATCCATCCGTTCACGCGAATCGAGGGCCCCTGCTACATCGGCAAAAAGTCGATTCTGCTCGGCGCCAAGTGCCGGGAAGGCAACTCGATCGGGCCGGTCTGCCGCGTCGGTGGCGAGTTGGAGGAGTCCATCATCCAGGGCTACTCCAACAAGTACCACGACGGCTTCATCGGCCACAGCTACGTGGGCGAGTGGGTCAACCTGGGGGCGCTGACGACCAACAGCGACCTGAAGAACGACTATTCCACGGTCTCCGTCATGCTGGACGGCAAGCACGCCATCGATACCGGCTCGCCAAAGGTCGGCGCGCTGATCGGAGACCACGCCAAGACCTCGATCGGGACCTTGTTCAACACCGGCTCCTGCATCGGCGCGATGGCGATCATCATGGCGACGGGCAAACCCCTGCCCAAGACGATCCCGAGCTTCGCCTGGTTCGTCGAGGGCCTAGTCACCAAGGGCTTCGGTCGAAGCACGCTGTATGAGACGGCCGCGATGGCCATGAGCCGCCGCGGACGCCAGTGGACCGAGGCCGAGCAGGCGATGTGGGATGCGATCTTCGAGATCACCGCACCTATGCGAAAAGAGGCTATCCAAAAGAGCCGCAGAGCGATGATGGCAAAGTGACGTGCAGAACAGGAGGTAGTTCATGGCGACAGTAGCAGAACGTGTCAAGGCAGTGACCGCGCGAGTGCTGAGGGTGCCCCCGGAGGACATTCGTCCGGAGCACAGTTTCGCGGAGGATCTTGGGGCCGAGAGTGTGCAGTCCATCGAACTGGTGGCGATGTTCGAAGAGGAGTTCGGCATCGAGATGGACGAGGATGCGGCGTTGTCGGTCGAAACCGTCGGGGCCGCCGTCAAGTTCATCACGAACGTGTGCAAGGAACAGGGCGTGGACGTGGAGGAGTAGAACGTCGGCGCCAAGAAGAAAGGAACTCACATGGGCAAAGCCAAGAAATCCCATCCTCTGGCCGACGCCACGCGGCCCAATCTGCTCGAAGACATGTTTCCGCATACTCTGCCGCCGCTGATCCGGCTGAACGGACCGATCATCGAACGAATCGACGGCAAGCCGGTGGAATTCGACGTTTCCGACATCAAGAGCCGGCCGATCTTCATCAGCGACACGACGTTCCGTGACGGCCAGCAGTCGCTGCCGCCCTACACCATCGATCAGATGGTGCGCATCTACGACCTCCTGTCGCGGCTGGGCGGTCCGAACGGGGTCGTCCGGCAGACGGAGTTCTTCCTGTACACGAAGAACGACCGGGCGACACTGGACAAGTGCCGCGAGCTGGGACACAAGTACCCTGAGTGCACCGGCTGGATCCGCGCCGTCAAAGGCGACTTCCGTCTCGTCAAGGAGATGGGGCTCAAGGAAACGGGCATGCTGACCAGTTGCTCGGACTACCACGTCTTCCAGAAGCTCAAGTTTGCCAGCCGCAAGGCCTGCATCGACAGCTACTGCGAGGTGGTGGCGGCGGCCTTCGAGGCCGGCGTGCGTCCGCGATGCCACCTGGAGGACATCACCCGGGCCGACATCGAGGGATTCGTCCTGCCCTTCATCGATCGTCTCATGGAGATGAGCGAGCAGGTTCCCGAGGAGCTCAGCGTCAAGATTCGCCTGTGTGACACCATGGGCTTCGGGATCAGCTATCCGGGCGCTGAACTGCCTCGCAGCATTCCCAAGCTCATCTACAAACTCAATCGCGAGTGCGGGGTCCCGAGCGATCGGCTCGAATGGCACGGCCACAATGACTTCCACAAGGTCCACATCAACGGCTCCACCGCGTGGCTGTACGGCTGCGACGTGGTCAACACGACCTTGTTCGGCTTCGGCGAGCGAACGGGCAATCCGCCTCTGGAAGGCGCGATCTTCGAGTACATCGCCCTGAAAGGGGACACCTGCGGGATCGACACCCTGGCCATCACGGAGCTGGCAGAGTACATGCGATCCATCGGCCTGCCTATTCCCGAAAACTATCCCTTCGCCGGACGGGGTTTCAACACGACCCGCGCCGGGATCCATGCCGGCGGGCTGCGCCAGGACGAACGCATCTACAACATCTTCGACACGGAAAAGCTGCTGGGCCGGCCGCCGCGCGTGGCGATCACCGACAAGAGCGGCGCCGACGGAGTGGCCCACTGGCTCAACGAGTTCTTCGGTCTCAAAGGAGAGGACCGCATCAACAAGATCAAGGTGCACAAGCTGGCCCGCTGGGTCATCGACCAGTACGACGAGGAAGGCCGCCTGACCGCCATCAGCGACAAGGAGCTGGAGGCGAAAGCCAAAGAATTCTATCCCGAATACTGGAAGAAATACAAACAGGCATAGGCCGGAAGCGTCCGGCCGATGGTCGTGACCGCGATGAGCATCGGCATCAGGCGTTCAAGATGCCTCTACGGCCGCGCTATGAACAGACGCGTGGGATGGGCCGGAAAAGCGCCCATCCCACGCGGTGTTTTCTGTGCATGTTGACCGTGGCTATCGGAGGAACCCCTCACATCAGTTGTCGAGAATCTCCTCCGCTCGTCCCTCATCAACCTCCATGACGTGACGGAGGCCTGTGATCTCGGCCGCTTCGGGGGTCAGAGCCGCCAGGTCGTCGCGAGACAGATACTCCAGCGAGAACTTCCGGCAGCCCGCCATCAGTTGCCGCAGGCCTTGGGCCAGTCTCTCGTAGTACGTGTACAGACCGATGGCGCCAGTGGGAAGCTTCTCGAAGTCGCCATTGCCGAACTCTTTGCGCAGCTCGCTGGCGGTGACGAAGATCTCGTCTCTCGTCGAGCCGAACCGCTCGACGTAGACCGGGAGCTGATGCGCGTCGATGGCCCGGCCGATGGTCTTGCCCACCATTGCCGCCGCAACAGGCGAGCGGGCCATCCCAATCAACTTGACGTAGGGTGCCCCGAGGGAAAGGCCCTTGAAGATCAGGTCCTCAAACGTGAACCCGCCTCCGACGGCCAGCGCCGGCAAGTAACGGTTCCTGTCGGCCAGATGCTTGGCATACCGGTACAGAAGCGAATGAAGGTGTATGGGCGGCACACCCCATTCGTTCATCATCCGCCACGGGCTCATGCCGGTCCCGCCGGAGGCGCCGTCTACGGTGAGCAGGTCGAGCTTGCACTTGGAGGCGAAGCTCAGAGCCCGCGCCAGGTCGGCGGGCCGGTAGGCGCCGGTCTTCAGGAAGATGTACTTGGCCCCGGCGCGGCGAAGCTCTTCGATCCGCTGAGCGAACGATTCCTCCGACACCATCCCGACGCGAGAGTGCCGCTCAAACTCCTTGAAGTGGCCATGCTGGAACGCCTCGATGACCGCCGGATCCGTCGGGTCCGGCAGCACGATGTACCCTCGCTCGTGCAGAAGCTGCGCTTTCTTCAGGTCGCGAATCTTGACCTCGCCGCCGATGTTCTTGGCGCCCTGCCCCCATTTGATCTCGACGCACTCGACGCCCAGCTCGCCGATCGCGTACTCCTGCACGCCCAGACGTGTGTCCTCGACGTTCGCCTGGACGATGATCGCTCCGTATCCGTCGCGTTGATACTCCCGATACAGCTTCACGCGCCGCTTGAGGTCCACCGTGTCGAGAACGCGACCGTTCTTGATGGTGGCCTGGACATCCATGCCCGCAACGTTCTCACCGATCGTCAGCCCGGTCCCTGCGAGGGCCGAGCCGGCAGCCAGTCCCTCCCAGTTGTTCTTGGCGATGTCGGTAGACCCGATCCCGGAAATCAGCCAGGGGTAGCGGAACTTGACTCCCTTGTCATGTCCGATGCGGACTTCGAGATTCACAGCGGGGAAGATCGCCTTGTCGCTATCCGGCTCGATCCCGTGCGCGCCGACGCAGGTCCCCATGATGTTCAGGTGCGAGTAATCCACCGGGTAAACCTTCTCCGACGCGGTCGTGATGACGCCGAAGGGCTGCGGGTAGATCACCTCATGGCCGCGATAGGCGGACTTGCCGATCTCGCACATGCCGATGCAACCGTCCACACACGTCACGCACATGCCCGAGGTTGGTGTCACGGAGCCTTCCGTACGGTTCTTCGTAAGCGTGGCGGCGGACGAGTTCACTCTCGAAAGGGACATCGCAGGGTACCTCCTTTGTTCCTATGGTTTCTTGATCTCGCAGGCGACGCATGGGTCCATGTAACACATCATGTCATCGAACGGGTCCTTCTCCAGGCACGGCGGACTGAGATTGGCGCAGCCGCCGCAGATTGCCTTCTCCGGCTGCGTATAGGTGCACCGCAGCGAGCAGGCGGGACAGACATAGATACAGCCCCCGCATTGCCGGCAGACGTCCGAGGGAATATCGAACGGCGTTCCAATGCTGCGGTTTTGCCCTCTGCCGCGGAAGCCGATAGCCTTCGCCATCATCTGCTCTTCGCACATGTGCACGCACCGGCCGCAGAGAATGCACTCTTCGTACTCCTGTCGAAACCGCTGTTTGGTCACCTCGTACTTCGAGGCAAGGTCCTGGATGGTCTTCGATTGAGGACAGGACGCCAGCAACAGCTCGAGGATCATCTTGCGCGCCCGAACGACCCGCTTCGACGCCGTGCGCACCTTCAATCCCGGTTCGGCCGGATACGTGCAGGAAGACACGAGCTTGGCGCCGGGGCCTTCGCCGATCTCCACGACGCAAAGCCGACAGGCGCCATAGGGCGTCAGACCCTCCATGTGACAAAGCGTGGGGATGGGAAAACCCAAGAACTTCGCCGCATCGAGGATGGTGGACCCCTTCTCGACGGTGACGTCCAGTCCGTTTATGGTAAGCGTTATCATGCCTGATTTTCTCCGATGGCGGCCGGCTGCGGCGTCTGGGTGAATGCGAGATCACAGCGCAGGCACCGCCGGGCCTCGGCCCGAGCCTGCTCCTCAGACAGAGACCGTTCGACCTCATTGAAGTTCTTTCTGCGTCCCTTTACCGGCAGCACCGGCGGGACCGCGCGGGCCGCGCTCCCCAGTTCCTCCTCGCTGACGACCGCCGGCTCCAGGAACACGGTCGGCAGCTTCGCCCGAGCCGGCTCGGCCAGCGTCTCGCCTCGCAGGTATCGATCGATGATGCGCGCAACCTTCTTGCCGGCGGCAATCGCGTCGATGACGGTGTTCGGACCGGTTACGAGGTCCCCGCCCGCAAAGACGCCTTTGGTGCTGGTGGCCAGGGTCTTCGGATCGACCCTGACCCGGCCGGCCTTGTCCGTCTCGATGCCCATCCCGGCCAGGCATTCACTCTGCGGACGCTCGCCGATCGCCACAATCAACGTGTCCAGTTGCAGCGTGAATTCGGTTCCCGGCACCGGAACGGGCTTGCGCCGCCCGCTTGCATCCAGTTCGCCCAAGCGGTTGCGAACGCACTGAATGCCCACCATGCGTCCTTCGCGCGAGAAGATCCGCACGGGCGACACGAGCGTCTCCAGCTCCACACCCTCGCGAAGCGCCGCTTCGATTTCCTCCTGCCGGACGTGAATCTTGACCGGAGACACCAGCGTCTCGATCGTCACGCCCTCTTCCAGGGCAGCCTCGACCTCCTCCTCGTAGGCGGGCATCTCGTCGCGGGTGCGCCGGTACAGGAGCGTCACGCCCGTGACGTTCTTCTGCCGCAGCGCCACGCGGGCGGCATCCACCGCGGAATTCCCGCCGCCGACAATCCCGACGTGCCCGTGCGCCAGCTCCTCGCCTCGGAGGTTGAACGCCTTGAGGAACTGCATGGAGGGATAGACGCCCTCCAGGTCTTCTCCTTCCAACTCCAGGCGCCAGCTTTCGTGCGCCCCCATGGCCAGGAAGACCGCCTGGAATCCCTCGGCGAACAGCTTCTGGATAGTCGTATCCTTGCCGAGAACGACGCCGTGCCGCACGGCGATGTTCTCATTCATCAGCGTTTTGATTTCGTCACGGACGATCTGCCTCGGGAGCCGGTAGGCCGGCAGCGAACATGCCAGCATCCCGCCGGACTCCTGCTCCGCCTCGATCACCGTCACCTTGTGCCCGAGAAGCGACAGGCCGTGTGCGGCGGCAAGCCCCGCCGGACCGGCGCCGACCACCGCCACCTTCTTCGCCTGGCCGTTCGTGGACCGCACGTCAGGGCGGTACACAGCAGGGTCAACGCGGTCGGTCACGAACCGCTTCATCGCACGCACCGCAATCGATTCGCCCCCGCTGACGCCCAGGCTGCAGCGATGCTCGCACTTGCGGTCGCAGACCCGGGCGCTGACGGCCGGGAACGGATTCGCCTCGCGGATGACCCGGTACGCCTCTTCATACCGCCCCTGTTCGATCAGCGCCAGGTAACGCCACGGCTCGGTATCCACCGGACAGGCCGCCTGGCAGGGCGCGCCAACCAGGTTCTTGCACACGAACGCGTCGCACCGCTTGTCCTCGATGTGCCGGCGGTACTCGTCGCGGAAGTATTTCAAGGTGCTTAGCACCGGGTTCGGCGCGGATTGGCCCAGGGCGCACATCGTCGTGTCTTTCACGACGAGGGCCAGTTCTTCCAGCAGGTCGAGGTGGCCGGGCGTTGCCTTGCCCTGGGAAATGTCTTCGAGAATCTCGTACATCCGCTGCGTGCCCTTGCGGCAGGTCAGGCACTTGCCGCAGGACTCGTCCTTGAGGAAGTTCATGAAGTACCGGGCGACGTCCACCATGCAGGTGTTCTCGTCCATGACGATCATGCCGCCGGAACCCATGATCGAACCGACCTTGGCCAGGCTGTCGTAGCTGATGGGCAGGTCGAACATCGAGGCCGGGATGCATCCGCCCGAAGGTCCGCCCGTCTGCACCGCTTTGACCCGCGTCTTGCCGATGGGGCCTCCGCCGATCTCATAGACCACGTCTTTGATCGGCGTGCCCAGGGGAACTTCGACAAGGCCCGTATTGCGGATCTTGCCCACCAGAGAGAAGATCTTCGTTCCGGTGTTGCCCTGGACCCCCATCGCCGCAAAGGCCGGAGCGCCCCGGCGCAGAATATACGACACGTTGGCCAGCGTCTCGACGTTGTTGATGCAGGTCGGGGCGCCGAAGATGCCCTTGGCGATCGGGTACGGCGGTCGCTGTCGCGGCTCGCCCATCCGTCCTTCGATGGACTTGATCAGGGCTGTCTCTTCGCCGCAGACGAAGGCGCCGGCGCCGCGCACGATGTCGATGTCGAATCGGAGTCCCGATCCGAGGATGTTGTCACCGAGCAGGCCCATGTCACGCGCCTGCCGCAGCGCAATCTGCGAATGCTTGATCGCCAGGGGGTACTCGCTGCGAACGTAGATGACCCCGTGCGTGGCGCCGGTGCCCGCAGCGGCGATGAGCATGCCCTCGATGATCGCGTGGGGATTGCCTTCCAGGATGCTGCGGTCCATGTAGGCGCCGGGGTCGCCTTCGTCGGCGTTGCAGACGAGGTACTTGCCGTGGGGCCCCGGTTGCTGAGCGAACATCTCCCACTTGCGCCCCGTCGGGAAGCCGCCGCCGCCTCGGCCGCGAAGCTGCGAGGTCTTGATCTGCTCGACCACCCACCCCGGGTCGTTGCGCCCCAGCGCCTGGACCAGCGCGCCGTAACCGCCGTGCGCGATGTAGTCCTCGATACGCGTGGGGTCCACGTTCTCGTTTTCTCGAAGGATGCCGCGGACCTGGTTGGCGAAGAAGCCGATATCGTCCTGTCGTTCGACGGGTCTTCCGAACGATTCAACGAGCAGGAGCTTGCGAACCACCTGTCCTTGCGCCGCCGCCAGGACGATTTGCTCGACGTCTTTGGGATCGACCTTCGGGTAGAATGTCCGCCTCGGCTCCACAAGGAGCGACGGCTCCATCTGGCAGAACCCATGGCAGCCGGTGATGCGCAGCCGCACCTTGCCGGTCAGATGATGAGCCAGAATGGCGCGCTGTGCTTCTTGGATGAGCCGAGCGGCGCCGCTGGCGATTCCACAGGTGCCCGCGGGCACCACGATCGTCACCGCCTCGCCGTTGCCTTGTTCCTGCAAACGGTTGTGCAAGGCCTTGAAATCATCGATGGAGCTCAGTTGTTTCATGGATCATTCCTGACTCTGCCGGTCAGCCGCTTCGACCATTGTGGTATCCAGGTCCAGTCTGCGCCCCCGGCATCCATGACGCGTGCAGACCAGGAGCGTGGCGCCTTCCTTCACCCGCATCCGGGCCATGTTCGCGCCGCATTCCGGACACCTCTGCTCGTCGGTCAAATCGCGCTGGCACATCGGACAGGCAAGACGAACAACGGAATCCGCGGGGATGGCGCCCTCGCACGACGATCCGTAACGGCCATGGAAGCAGGACAAATGGAGAGCGTTCCGGCTTCCGTTCCAGCAGATCGTCAATCGGATGGAGGGGACGCCGTCGAGCGGATGCGCCGGGTCCATAAGGCTCTGCCGGCAATGGGGGCACTCAATGGTCAATGGAAAGCCGCAGTCCTCTTGTGGCTCGTCCATCCCCTCGCGCGCCTTTCTCAGAATCTCTGCAACTCTGTTCTTTCCCACATTCGAGTAGTAGCGCCCGTCGACGACAACGATCGGGCCGAGGGCGCAGCCGCCCAGGCAGTTCACGGTCTCCAAAGTGAACTCGTTGTCCGGGGTGGTCTCGCCCGGTTGGATCCCCAGTTGCCGACAGATTTCGTCGGCGATGCGCGGCGCGCCGCGCACGTGACAGGCGGTGCCGAGACAGACCGAGACGAGGTGCTTTCCGCGTGGCTTCAGGCTGAAGGCCTTGTAGAAGGTGGCCACGCCGTAGATGTCGGTCAACGAGCCGCCGGTCGCGGCCGCCACCCGGCGCAGCGCCTCCTGCGACAAATACCCATACTTCGCCTGGACCTCGCTGAGAATGGACAGCATGCCTCCCAGCGAACCATGACGCTGTGCGACGATCTCCTCAACTACGTGGTCATCCATCGGGACCTCTTGTCAGTGGGGAATGTCGATCCCTGCGACGGGGACATGCCTCTAACGGTACTCCTCGCAGTGCCACACGCCGCCGGGCGAACCCTGCAACGTGCAGGTGTCACGATTCGCGCAATCGCAGCAAAGTCCCATCGCCACATCGAGGGCGGTTTCTTCCTCCTCTGCGACGGGAGCCGCCGGCCTGGACACCTCCAACGGCGTTGAGTCGTCGAACTCCTCACACATCAAGACGGGGAATTTGATGTTCTTGCGTCGGGTGCATACGGGATTGCTGTTGCACGTCAGGCAAAGGCCCAGAGATCGTTCTCTCAACGCCATCGCGGCAACCTCCCTTTCTTCGTGCACAGTGGTTTCTGACACGGATCACTACTTGCCCTGCAATGGCCGTGCCACCCCCGGCAGGATTCGACTTCACGACGGACCAATGCGCCGTAAATACCAGTTGTACATGGTCTTACGAATTATGAAAAAGACACTCTCGCGTGTCGAAGACACCACCCCGAGTGCATCGGCTGGGCATGATGATGGCGGGGAGAATTGGACCACCGGGGAGATTCTCCCCACTCCAGGGACGTTCCTCGTATGGTCGCCCTTGTGGCTGCCGGGAAAGGCGAAGGGACATGCCCCCTACAGGTCCAGACGGTGTTGCGCGATCTTGTTCCGCAGAGTCTTGCGATCGATTCCGAGGATCTGGGCCGCTCGCGTCTTGTTGCCGCCGGTGTTGGCCAGGACGTTGCGAATGTGGTCCGCCTCCACTTCCGCCAGGGTCCGGTTCACGCCGGTGGCGCGCAGCGCGGAGAATCGCGCCGACGATGGCAGGTCCGGGACTTCGATGATCTGGTCGTCGTTCATGACCACAATCCGCTGAATCACGTTCTCCAGCTCCCTCGCGTTGCCCGGCCAGGCGTAGTTCTGGAGTGCATCTATCGCCTTTTCGGAGAACAACGGGACCGTCTTGCCCAGCTCCGAGGCGAACTTCTCTGCGAAGTGCCGCACCAGCAGCGGAATGTCACCGGCTCTGGCACGCAAGGGTGGAACCTCGATCGCGACGACATTGATTCGATAGTACAGTTCTTCCCGAAACATCCGGCCCTGAATGAGGCCCGGCAAATTCTTGTTCGTCGCGGCGACGATCCTGACGTCCACCTTCTTCCCGCGCGAATCGCCCACCATGCGAACCTCCTTGTCCTGAAGCACGCGCAGGAGTTTCACCTGCATGGCGACGCTCGTCTCGCCGATCTCGTCGAGAAAGATGGTCCCGCCGTCGGCGGTCTGGAAGAACCCGGCGCGCGACTCATGGGCGCCGGTGAACGCTCCTTTGACGTAGCCGAACAGCTCGCTTTCCAGCAGGCTCTCAGGAATACCGCCGCAGTTGACCGGCACAAACGGGGCAGAGGCCCGGGCGCTGCTGTAGTGAATCGCGCGTGCGACCAGCTCCTTGCCGCTGCCGCTTTCGCCGGTGATCAGAACGGTGGCGGAGGTCGACGATGCCTTGCGAATCGCGGCAAAAACCTTCTGCATGGGCGGGGATTCGCCGATGAGACCATAGGCGCGCTCCGGCCTCTGCGCCGGCCGGATCGCCGCTGCACGCCGCTGCTTGAGCTTCTCCAACACCCGGCGGACCGCGGCCAGAAGCTCGGCATCGGTAAACGGTTTGGATACGTACTCCTCCGCTCCGCTCTTGACCGCCTCCACCGCGCTCTCTACGGTCGCATACCCGGTGATCATCATCACCGCGATGTTCTTGTAGTTCTCCCGGATGTGCCGGATCAGATCGATGCCGCTGAGCTTGGGCATCTTCAGGTCGGTGATCACCAGGTCGACGCGTGTCCCCTCCAGAAGGCGGAGGGCATCGACAGCGTTGGGAGCCGCATAGGTCGTGTACCCTTCAGCCGTGAGATTCCTCTGGAGAACCTCCAGCGTGCTGGGCGTGTCGTCAACGACGAGAATTGTCTCTCTCCTGTCGGGTGAATTCATGATTGCGGCTGGTCCTCTCGGTATGGGGCAGAGTCAATGGGCAGTCGAACCGTGAATGTGGTTCCCTTCCCCGGCGCGCTGGCGACCTCAATCGTCCCCCCGTGCGATGTGACGATCCCGTGGACTACGGGCAGTCCCAGACCGGTCCCCTGGTTCACCTCCTTCGTCGTGAAGAAGGGCACAAACAGGCGGCTCTGGACTTCTTCGCTCATTCCCACTCCCGTGTCTTCGACGGTGCAGACGACGTGTCCGTCTTCCAGATGAGTCCGGACGATGAGCCTCCCCCCCTCCGGCATGGCCTGAACGGCGTTCACCACCAAGTTGACCAGCACCTGCGTCAACTGGCCCGCGTCGGCGGCCAGAACGGGCAACTCGGGCCCGAGCACGCAGGCCAGTTCGATCCCTTCCTTCTCGAGGTGGTGCTTGAAAAGGTCGATGGCGTCCACGACAACCCGGTTGAGATTCACGGGCCCCTTGAACGTGGGCGTCTGTCGTGCAAACAGCAGGAGCTTCTTGATGATCTCGCGAGCGTGGAGTGAAGCGGTCACGATCTTCTCGACGTCCTCCTTGCCGTTCTCGGGCAGTGCGGCATCGCGCTTGAGCAATTGCGCGAAGCCGAGGATGCTGCTGAGCGGCTCATTCAGCTCATGAGCAACGCCAGCCGCCAGTTGTCCGATCGTCGCGAGGCGGTCCGCGTGCATGAGCTGTTTCTGCAACCGGGCCCTCTCCTCTTCGGCCTGCTGGTGCTCCACAACCACGGCAATCTGCGTGGCGATCGCGTCCAACAGGTTCCGCTCGTCTTCCAGGAAGGGTTCCTCGTCCAGGAATGGTCTCTCCTCGGTATAGACCACTTCAACCATGCCGCGGCGTTTGCCTCCGACGACCACATCGGACGCCTGCCGCCGGGCAGCTTCCCTGAAACCGGCCGTCTGGTAGTGCTTTCCATCCAGAGTGATGCGCGCCGATGCGATTTCCGGGTACTGCCATGCCGGTGGTATCAGCTCAACAATACCCTGAAACACCTCGTCGGGTGACCCAATGGACCTCGCAGACACCCGACTGATTCGGTACAGGCAGCTCAGTTCCTTCACGCGTTCACAGAGCGCCCGAGCCGTCCTGTCACCGGCCGGCGCCGCCACCTGAGCCTTGCGCGCTCTTGGTTTGCCCATCGGAGAACACCCCGTCCACGCAATCCGCGTACGGTATCCCAGCAATGCGTTTCGTACGATCCTGTCCCTTTTCCGGATACTCCTTCCGGCTATCCGCAATCTTTCCATCGTAGTAGAAATTGTCGGGAGCGGCAAGCCTTAGCCGGATGTGATTGCCCGCCAGGATACAGGGTTCGCGAGCACTCTCCTCGCACTGGCGCAAGCGAGGCCACCAGGATCGGACCTGTCGGCGACAATCTGGTCTGCGGAATTCGCCCCGGAATGTAACTCGCCCGGCTGCTTCGCAACAGGAAACTCGGTTGGATCACGTGCCACCCCCCCCCTGCAACACCGCGGACCCAAATGGAAAAGAAGACAGGCGTAAGTGCCTGTCCTTAAAGGTGTTGCCTCAATAGGGGAGGATTCGAACCTCCGGCCTCCGGGTTATGGGCCCGACAGCCCAGGTTTCTGTAACGTTATTCAAATCAACGCTTTACGCTTCTCTCTGCCGCGCAAGGAGTCAACGAAATCGTCATGTCGACCATGGTGATCATGATGATCACCGATTTTGCTACAGTCGGGCACGTATGCAAGCGAAGAACGCTGGCCGCCTCACAAGGCAGGCAGGGAACATGCTCAAGTGGCTGGTTCTACCCGATCCTTGACATGAGCTAGTTCCGCAAAACAAGGAGGCCAGCAAGGCCCCCCTGCCGCCTGATTTCTGACCCCGAATCAGACGCCATCTCTCTGGAGTGCCTCGCTTGGGGCCCGGATGATCATTTGCACCGTACGGGATGAGTCTATGTACCCTACCACGTCGCTCCCGAGAACACGACAATCAACAAGATCACAATCGCTACGAACAGACCCCACCAGAGACACACACTGGTATACCACCGAGCCCCTAGATGTCCGAAGATGTTCAGTCTCTTCCAGTTGATCGTTAATTGATCGGTGACCCGGTCCGGGTCGGGCACGGGCGTGAACAGGCTGACCCCCACGCAGACGATCACGCAAAACACCCAGTTGATCGCCGCCTGCATCTGGAAAGGCTCCAGCCATCGCGGGTGTGATGGGACGAATTGCACATACGCTCTGAGCCCGATACCGAGGAGGAATCCCAGAAGGACGGCCGTCGTGGCTCCCTGCCCGTTGATGCGACGCAGCAGGATTCCCAACAGAAACACGGCCGCGAACGGCGGTGCGAAGAACGCATACAAGGATTGGATGTAGAGGAACAGGCTGCCGCCCAGACGGCCGACAAAGCCGGCGAGCACGGCCGCGATCACCATCACGATTACGGATGACATTCTGCCCATGCCCACGAGCCGCCTCTCGGACGCACCTTGGTGCAGGACTCTCTTGTAGATGTCGACGGTGATGATCGTGGATGTCGAGTTCAGAACGGCGCTGACGGTGGACTGGATGGCGCCGAAAAGCGCCGCGAGGAACAGGCCCCGCAACCCGACAGGAACGATGCTCCGAAGCATGGAGACATACCCTTTGTCTGCCTCCGGCCGGATCTCGTCCCAGGGCAGTTGCATTACCTCCGGGTACCGGGCGAAGAGAATCAACCCAGGCAGAACTACGATCGCGGGCAAGATGATCTTCATATAGCCGGCCAATACGATGCCCATGCGCGCATGATACGCGTCCCTGGCGCCGAGCACCCGCTGGATCATGAACTGATTGATCACGTTGTACCAGATGCTGACGGAGAAGACCATCATGATGAGCCCGGGCCAGGGGGTCAGCTCGTGCGTCACAGGCTGAATGACCGAGAGGCGGTTGTAGTGCTCCGTGTGTACGATGTGCGGGGCGTTCTTCTGGACGACCTCGGCCCAGAGACCCGAGTCTGCCCGATTGCGTTCGATCATGACCCGAAATCCTTCGATCAGCGAGTGCGACTCGCCGGAGAGCATGTACAGCCCGAGCACCGTCACCGTCAGCCCGCCCGCGATCATGATGATCACGGTGAAGACATCCATCCAGGCAACGGACCGCAACCCACCGTAGACAGCCCATGCTCCTGACATGACCGCCAGCAGCGTGATCGCCAGCCACAGGTCCCAGCCGAACAGTCTCTCCAGAGCCAGCCCGCCGCCATAGAGCACCGCTGCCAAGAACGCGACGACGTTGCTGATCACCGTGACGCAGGCGAAGAACAGACGGATAGTAGAATTGAATCTCCGTTCCAGGAATTCTGGCGTGCTGAAGACCCTGGCGGCCAGCAGAAATGGAATGAAAAACCAGATCAACAAGCTGAATGTCGCAACGTTGGCCCACTCGAACATGGCCGGTGCAATCCCATAGATGAACGCCGCCCCGATCATGCCGATGAAGTGCTCGCTGCTGATGTTCGAAGCAATGAACGAGCTGCCGACCACGTACCAAGGGAGCGTCCTGCCGGCCAGAAAATAGTCTGCCGAGTCCTGCGGCTTTCTCCTGCCGAACCAGTAGCCGACCAGACACAGCACCAGGAAATACGTGCCGAACGCCAGATAGTCCAACGCGTGAAGCTCGAATGACCCGAAATCTTTCACATGACCTCCGGAGTTTCCCCGGCTATTGCCCACCGGCCCCCTTGACGATGCGGGTGGCGTTGTCGTGGAATACGTCCTTGACGTCCCGCGCTGTCAGTCCCGCCGCTCGCGCGGCACGCCGGAAGGCGTCGATCTCCTCATATAAGAAGAACGACAACGCCTCCGCCTGTTCACCATCAACCTCGCGCATGTGCCGGTCGTCGGAGACATCGCCATAGAGACCCCTGGGCACGAGATTGACGTACGCCCCGTTCTCGCAGATCCTGCGCATCCGCATCCTGGTGATCGGCAGGTCGCTGCCAAAAAGAATGCGTTGTGGCCCTACCGCACGGATGAGCTGTTCGAACACGGCCGCGTTCGTATTGGCCGAGATGTCAAACAGCAGCCGCTCCGTCTGGGCCAACACAGCAAAGGCATCGCCAACATCCTCCGGGCAGTAAGCCCGCCCAACGTGCGCAATGATGACCTGGGCGTTCGGATAGCGACGCTCGACCTCAAGCATATCGGTCAGATTCGCCGGATCACGAAGTCGGCCGGCACGAGGAATGTGGAGCATGACGATCCAGTGGTGCTGATCCAGAACCTCCAATTGATGATGTGGCAGAAAGTCGAAGATGCGGATCTGGTCCGCTGCTATGTGGCTCGCCGCCAAGGTCAGATACACCTTGACTCCGACGAAGCCACCTTCACGGATTTCCCGTTCCAGCCTCGCGGCCGACCATCGCGGTGAGGCGAAGACAAGGGCCGGGAAGCGACGCTCTCTTGCCGCCCGACTGACGTAAGCGTTGGCCGAGTCGAAATCGTCGTCGCAGGATTCGACGAAGGAAAACGCCACCGGCATGACCGACTTGCCAGGAAACAGCAGCCGATAGGTCTCGACAAGCTCATCGACCGGGCCCTCTTCCGCGACGCGTAGCGGCCAGGTTGCCGCCCGCCCCGTCGGTGGAATCCTGCGAAAGCCCTTGAGCCAGACGTGCGTGTGAACGTCGATGATCTGGTCAGGCAGGAAGTCCTCGAGCTTGTCCTGATAAAACCTCCGATCCACGTCTCTGATTTCCAGCAGCGGTGCCATATCGTCCTACTCACCAGCTTCCAGGAAGATCCGCAAACGACGAATGAACTCATCGACTACGGCCCGTTCCAGACACAGGGCGAACTTGCACAGGATCGTACTGTGCCCTGCGTGGTAGGCGTGCACCCGCAGCCATAGGCCACCGGCAACGCATCGCTTGTGGAAGTTTAGAGCGTCTTCAACCTTGTGGAACTTCAGTCCCGTCATGGAGCGGTTGCCATGCACAGCAGCGATGCGACCGGAGAACTCGGCCGCAAGCCCGCAAAGCCTGTGATAATAGTACTCCTGAGCCTCTACGACTTGGGCAGCGTTTCGCTGCAGCAACTCAATGTTGGCCAGTGCCACGAGCGCCGCCAAAGCAGCGTTGCCGTTGGTGCTGATGGCGTCGTACTGAGCCATCACGTCGAGTTCTCGGCGATAGATAATGCCCGAGAGAGGATGTAGCCCGGCGCTCATCCCTTTGCCCACAATGACGATATCCGGCGTGATTCCATACTGCCTGTACATGAACACCTCCGGTGTCCAAAACCCCGTCTGGATCTCATCGACCGTCATCAGCGCCCCAACCCGCCGGGTCAGCTTCCGCGCAAGCTGAAGGTACTCGGTCTCCACCAGGATGGCCTCCCGGTTCATCATGATTGGCTCGGCCCAGAAACCCGTGATCTGCTCGCCGTAGCGGGCGAAGACTTGCTCCAACTGGCGGCCATCGTTCGGCTGCACGGCCACGACCTTCATATTGCGGATAAACGGCTTCCACATCCCGCGGAGGTTCTGCGAGAAGAAACCGGTGCCATGATAGTTGCCATCCAGTACGATGAAGATGGCTGGCCCGGATTTCTTCGTCCGCTCATGGTGCATCATCATGATCTTGAGCGCCGCCTCGCAAGCCACCGAGCCGGTCGCGATCCCAAGCAACGCCGTGTTCAACCGCGTCCTGGATTTCATGACCTTGGAGAAATCCCCTCGCCCAAGCTCCGGGCAGTCGGGGTTCGCCGCCTCGATGAGCCTCTGAGCCAGCCGCTTGACAGGCCACTGGGGGATGTTCGAGTGATTGTCCGGCACGATGCCTGCCGCCAGACCGTCGTGGACTATCCGCGTCAGGACCGGATGGTCGTATCCCCAGCTCATCTGGTAATGCCCGGCCGTGCAGTCAAGGAACAGCTTGCCCTGCTCGGTGATGTAGAACACCCCCCGGCCGGCCAGGAGATCGTCCGTCTGGGCGACCCTGCCGCCGCCGAAAGACTTCTGCATGACGGCCTTATCGACCGGCTTGCCAACCGCCAGATCCTCGATCGTCTCGCCAATCAGGCCGAACAACTGGCTTGTGTCGCGGTTGTCAAGAAACCGCTTCGCCTCGGACATGGCCCTGCACACATCGGCTCCCAGCGGGCCGGCCAGGTCGGTAAGTGGTATACCTGTGAACGTCTTGTCCGTCATCACCATTGAGTCACTCCTACGACAACCTCAGTCTGAATTCGCTTTCTCTCGAACTGCGTAACCATGTCCTTGACAATCCCTGAAGCACGGATGAGCGTATCGCCGTAGTCCGCAGGCTCAAAGACCCTGCAGACCCCATTGGCAACCAGCATGCGGCTGTCGGCGACGATGGCCACATCGGCCGCATGGGCTGACGTCTTCCCATCGAGGCTGACCCGTTGCGGGTCCTCCGCGTACGTGTCTGCGTCCATGTCGATGGCGTCAGTCATTGATGCAAGCTCCTACAGCCGGTGGTATGACCATCCAGCCAATCTGCACACTTTCTCAAGTACATCTGTCGGCATTCCTCGAATCAGGGCCAAGTGATGGCTACCGCCCACGTACGCGTATTCGGTCAGCAGACGGGCTACATCGCCGGCGTCCGGCTTGAACACACAACGCGGGCCGTCAACGTTCGGGAGATGGTCCTCGGTGATCTCGCCCTGAATGCATACGAGTTGCCCCGTTCCGTTGCCCGTGGCGTTCAGGTTAACGAGGGTGACCGGGCCCGGCTCGAACTCGAAATCGACAATCGCAAACTCGGCGGTGCACCGGTCTGTGAACCGACTGGCAAGAAGCCGCGGCCTTTCTCTGGCCATCGCAAGATTGCCTTCGCCCCAATGCTTCAGCAGCAGGCGGTCGTCGGCGTAGCCAACCGAGAAGACCTCGCTGAAGCTCGCCACGGTGAAACCTTGTTGCATCCCCCGCACGAGCACGGCCGTCACCCAGTCTCCCTCGCCTGCGTATCCGAGTCCCTCCTGCATGAGCATCGACGCCGCAACGTGCAGACCGTCGGCCACCCGCTCGTCGTTGCACAGTTGAAGGAAGTTCAGGCCGCATGCATGACTGCCCATGCGGGACAGGATAGCTCGCAGAGCTGCCTCTCCTCTGGCGGTTTTCTCCAGCAGGCAATCATCCACGCTCGACCCTATCTCGAATGTGCGTCGATACCGCTCCACATACTCCGCGGCGTCGGAAGGCGTCGTCTTCGCCAGCTGCCCTGCGAAGTCGGAGACCGAAACCCCCGTCGGGGCAATTCCCATCCGTCGGAGGAATTCATCTTCGCCCACCTGTAGATCGAGCATGTGCTCGAAATGACCACCCACCTGTACAGGTTTGGCATCCTGCATGGATCGGATGATCCGTCCGGCCCGGGCCCAGAGCTGCAACTGACGGATGAATTGTGCCTGCTCGTGATGGCCGTGAATCACGCCGAAGTCCTTGGTCGTCTTCCCGAGTACGTTGGCCAGATCCTGGACACCGTGAACCCCGTGGTTGAGTTTGATCGCCTCGGCATCGTATCTCTGCGGGTCAAGTCGCAGCATGCTCTGCATGGGCCACAAGAGTACGGGCAGGCGCGACGCCGCCAGAGCCGGCGAAAGCACGCCGCTGGGACAATACGGCGCCAGAGCCACCACAAGCAGATCGACTCCTTTGACTGCGAAGTCATCACAGGCCGCCGCCACCTGTTCCGGCAGGCTGACAGGCACACTGCACCGGACATTCAGTCCCACCTGCCTGAGTCTCCCGGCCACCTGTTCGCCCAGACTCTCCAGGGCCGCGTCAATGTCGGGCCAGAGCCGATGGTACAAGTCGGCTACAGGCAGCAGAAGACCGATCTGCAGATGGTCTGTCTGACATATCGTATCCATATCACCTTCCCGATCTCAATGGCATTGCCAATCCAGTGACGGCCTTTGATGCCTGCAATACCACTCCCGGTATTCCTGCGACCGCTGTGGCGTGTAGGTCCTGATGGTCGCCGTGTTGGGAAACCGCTGCGATCTATCGGGCCCGAGCAACGCTGTCCGGGCATGTAGCGCCGCACCGTAC
The DNA here is from genome assembly GCA_040772485.1 of Sedimentisphaerales bacterium. Lineage (GTDB taxonomy): Bacteria > Planctomycetota > Phycisphaerae > Sedimentisphaerales > Anaerobacaceae > Anaerobaca. The sequence goes on from JAXGYC010000008.1 coordinate 207,063, forward strand.
GCCGTGAAGGACGCACAGTCAACTGCTTCCAGCGTCAGGCCGCAGATACTGGAAATCGTCTGCGGCCAGAACCGACTTGCCATGGCCCCGCCGGTCGCTACGATTCTCTCGAGACTGTGCTTCAGGCCACACACCTCCAGAGCATGAGCAACCGTGGAACCGGCCCACTCCATGTAGCGCCTTACGGACGTTGCAGCATCTCCCGAAGGTTCCACCTCGCCGGCATCGAGATTGACCCGTACAGGCCCCTCCGGCACGCTCATCCCGGCGAAAGCGGCCTCGAGCTCGGTCAAGGAGGCCTGAGTCAGACCAGAATGTCTCAGCAGCTTGTCGAGCCCCGCCCCAACCTGCCAGAGGGTGACTATCAGGCCATAGCAGTCCGGCCGGACATCGCGCCCCGGGTGTGTCAGAAATCGCGCATCGTCAAAAGCGGGCCCACTCGTTCGGCCGTCGAGAACCCAGGCTGTGCCTGTACCCAGCATCACACACGTGTCCCTTTCGAGACCCGCCGCCTCCATCGCCGCATACTGATCATGCGAACCCGTGACCAGAGTCAGATTACCCCACGGGCTCTCGATATCTTCCGCCAGAACGCTCAGTCCCGGCACAATGCTCGGCAGCCAACTCTCATCCATCTCGATCCAGTCGAGGATCGCTGGACTCCATCGCCGCCCCTGGAAATCCGCGAGACCCGTGATCTGCGCGCTGGTGACATCCGTCAGGAGTTCCCCCAAGAACTGTGCGTAGACAAGATCGGGCACCGTGGCCATATGGCAGGCACCTTCCGGCACCTGCTTACGCTCAACCATTTGCCTGAGCTTGGCGGCAGCCAACCAGCCGTGCGGCGGCCAGCCGGTCACGTGGTAATATTCTGTCTGGCCGAATGCATCTGCCAGATCCTGGACAATTGTGTCCTCAGCCAGTTCCGTCCAGCAGCACACGTTGCCGACCGGTTGATACTGTGCGTCGAGCAGGACGAAACTACCTCCCTGCCCCGTGACGCTACACGCGACTGACCGATCGGCGAATCGGCCCCGTTCTGCAAAGAGCTGCATGATCCGGCAAAAGTGCTCGTACCAGTAGGCCCTTGCGGAGGCCATTGATGTCGGCAGGGTCGCCTCGTCGACGACTCGTCCCCTCTCATCGAGCACGATGCCTTTGGTGCTGGTCGTTCCTATGTCGATCCCGCAGAAGACCATGGAATCGGTCACCCCTGATAACACCACAAATGCACACAGGTGAACACACCCTAACACTGGGTGAGGTGGCGTGCAACAGGACTCTTGCAGGAATATGGCGCGAGATGCGGCTGTCACCTCATCGCGAACACACATGGCTACTGGATCTGCGTAGTCTCTTCGCGAAGATCCCAGCCTCCGAAGCCCTTGATTCTACCACAGCCATTTTTGGAGGACACCTCTATCCCGTTCAGCCCGGACGCCATCCTGGGCTGGCATCACAGACTCTGCGCGCAGAAGTATGATGACAGAAGGAACTGCAAGAATCCATAGCGGTTTCATCGCCGAAAAGTGTATGGAACGGAAGCAAATGTCGTGCGTCGGAACGTCATTCTATGGCCGCCTGTCGGCCGAAGCCTATATCGTCGATATAGACCGTGCCGGTTCCGCCGGCGGCTGGAGCCGTCTTGCTGCCGACGCCGATGACTATCTTGTCGACGCGGGCGAGATTCACGCCGGACAGATCGCTGTACGGCACTCTCCATTCCTGCCAGGATGGGCGGACTGTTATGGCCGCATCGGCGTTCACCACCGTCGCGCTCTTGCCGGCGCTGTCCTCGATCGTCACGTACATCGATTCCGCCGAGTTGCCCGCCGGCTGCGCGACGCCGATCTCGGCTGTCTGCCAGGCGCCCGTCACGTTGCCGGTCGTCGAGATGTTCGAGAACTCGGCGCCCGTCACGATCGCGGTGTCGTGGCTGCACACCGCCAGACCGATATAGACATTGGCGGCCATCGCGATATCCAGCGCCGGGCTGACCACGATGTCGGTCCAGGTCTCACCGTCTTCCGACTGCTGGGCGGCAAAGACATTGCCCGTTCGCGTCAGCTTCACCCAGTGCGGCAGCGCGATGTCGGCGACGTCTGTGTTGGCGCTGGCCGCGTCGGCTGTGGGACGACGCTGGAACGAGAGGCCGTGCGACGGCGTTGGCGTCAGCGCCACGAACGCGTGCTTCGAGCCGGCCTCCAGCGTCTCACGGATCATCACGCCCGCCTTGGCCCACTCATTGCTCAGGGCCAGGCTGTCGACGCGGACCGTCATCGAGCCGTTGCCGCCGAGGCTCTTGTAGGCGTAACGGAACTGGTCGCCGTTGTTCCAGATGTCCGTGCCGATGCCGTTCATGATGATGCTGCCGTCGGCCGCCTCGACGAAACCCGGCGCATTGCCTCGGACGTACAGCACGAGGGTATCGGCGCCGTTGCCCGACCAGTCCTGGGCTGTTTCAAATTCCCGCCACGCCTCGGAGTAGAACGGCGAGCCGCTGTTGTCGTACGCCAGCGGCATCGACTGTGTGCCGGTGCGGACGATGGTCTTCTCGGCGAACGGCGCGTTGAGGTAGCCGACGGTCGAACCGGTTTCATTGACCCAGCCGTCGAGCCAGGTGTCGAAGATCGTCGTCTTGGCGTCGACGTCATCGTTGTAAGTCTCGAAGCCGTCGATCAGCGCGTATTCCTGCGTCGAAAAACTCCAGAGGTCGCCGGCCCATGTAGTCACGGCATCGGCCTCGTTGACTTCGTCGACCTGCCAATAGTACGTGCTGCCGAACTCCAACGCCGGTGCAAACGTGGCCACATCAACCGTGCCGGCCAAACTCATTGCGTCTGCGTCCGTGCCCAGATACACCTGGTGCGAGACGGCCTCGCGACCGCTGCGCCAGGCCAGAGCCGTGCCGACTTCCACGTCGGCGGCGCCGTCGGCCGGCTGCGGCTCGCGGGCCTGGGCCGGAATGTACAGGAAGCGGACTTCACTGAGGCCGTACTGGCCCATCATGCCATAGCCGCTGTTGACGTTCAGACGGACGTACTTGACGGGAACCCCGCCGAAGTCGACGGTCGTGTTGGCCGCGTATGTCGCCTTGGCCGTGGCCCGGGCAAGCTCGACATCGCCCAGAGCGGTCCAGTCCGTCCCGTTCTCGGAGTACTCGACTGTGACAGCCTTGATTCCGAAGCCCAGGAGCAGCTCGAACTGGACATTGTAGTTCCAGACCAGCATCTGGTGGAGCTTGTAGACGCGGTCGAACTCGTACTGGATGTACAGAGGCTCGGCGCCCGGGAGGGCCAGCCACATATCCGTGGCCTCGGTCGAGTGCTGATCGGCGGCATCGAGCCCGGAGCCATTGATCGTCCTCTCCGGTCCGGCGGTCTCATCCGAGACGCCGTTGGTCGTCGCGATGATGTTGGCGACCCGATAGGCGAACGGCTCGGTCGTGAAGCTCCAGACCTCGCCCTTGAAGATGGTGGTACTCGGAGCGGCATTGACCTCGTCGATGCGCCAGTAGTAGGTCGTGCCGAATTCGAGCAGACCGGGCGGATCACACGTGGCCGCCGTCTGCCCTTGGCTGACGAGCACACCCAGCGGGTTGGACCGGCTGGCGTCGTTGACGTCATCGAACACCGTGCCGAGATACACATCATGCGAAGCGGCAAACTCACCCGCCGTCCAGCGAAGGATTACATCACGAGGCACATCGTTCCCTTCATCCACCGGAATGGGATTAGCGGCAAGTTCCGTGGCCCCACCTTCCATTACCGCAAGTATTTCGTCCGCGGTCAGAACCACGTTGTAGAGCCGAACGTCGTCCATGAGGCCGCTGAAGTACTCGATCCAGCTCGTGTTGTAGCCGATGAAGAGGGGTCCATTGCTGGATGCGTCGGCGAGGATCAGATTGCCGGTCACACTCAGGGTGGCAAGCGCGACGCCGTCTTTATACAGGATCATGGCGGACCCATCATAAGTAAGCGCCACATGTGTCCAAATGCCAATGTCTATTGGGATGTTGGGTGTCCAGTCATTACCTTGGGGTCCGGCCAGGGCCGCTCCAAGGTTGACATTCAGATAGAGGTAGAGATCCTTTCTGTCGCTTGGCCCAAACTTGGCGACGATAGTTCTATAGTAGCTGGAGTTGCCAAGGTCCAGGGGATGGATCCAGGCGGTGACCGTGATCTGGTTCACGAAGTCGTGGAGACTGGGGCTATCGGGGACTTCAACATTCTGGCTTGAGCCATCCAAGTCGATCGCCGGCCCAATCATCCCTTGCCCAAACGACGGGCTGCCCACGAGGATGCCATGGTTGGCATTGCCGGACATGTCCCTGGCATCGCCATCCAAGCTCCACCACCCTACAGGCTTTGGACCGCGCGCGAGGGTCAGAACCGGGCCGGCGAGAAGAACGATGGAAACCAGACAGGCTATCTTTGAGCGCATGGTGTGCCTCCTTCAACCAAGAAGTGATCTGGGATTTCCCATTCGACCTCATATACTGTGCTCCTTCACAGTACACCCTTCATGATACCGAAGTACTACATCCGATTTCAATAGCCATGGCGATCAGGTCTGGCCTATTCCCTCGCTGGAATTCGTTGATCTGCCTCAAAATCCTGTATTTCACCGCTCCTCCGGCGTACCTCCACCACCGTCTTCCCACAGTCGAACACGGTCCAGGCCCGTTTCCCCAACCTCGGCTGCGCCCCCCAGCGGTTCGTCCCGGTTGCTCTCTACGCTCCGTGCTTGTGGCCCGCTGACTGGACGCCTTGGACCGATCGGGACATACTCTGGAAGCACCCTGCCTCCCTTCACATCTGATCCTTGGCCACCTTCAGAGATTCGCGTTCATCAGGCCGGCCGAAATGACCCAGCCGATCTTCTTCTATCCTCTGGGTCAACGTGAGTGGACCACTTGCGTCCTGCTCCCGGCCCCATCTTGGATTCTCTCAGAAAGCACTCTGGGAGAATTCGGCTGCTTCAGGACAATCGCCCGACCGCTGGACAAGCACGACTTGCCCTGCCCGCACATGCCAATGTCAGCGGTTCGCCTTTCGACTCTGCTCGAGTTCGCTGTAGCCGCACTTCGGACATCGATCAGCATAGTCAAACTGCTTTCCTTGGCGTAGACCGTATGGAAAAAGGTGCCCGCACTTCTCACACCGGACGGCTCGCACGGCGGTCTCTTTCCCACATTTCTGGCACGTTACAGGAGGTGCCGTAGGCAGATTTTCAAGGCGAGGATTGGCTCGCCTCTTCTCTTCGACCTGCATGAAATAGTCTTCTTTTCCCATCTCATAGGCGGCTCCACAGTCAGGAGCCCTGCACTGTATCCATACTCGTTCACCGGCACTGAGGCTCTCAACACCAGCAGGGTGACGAGACATGCTCCTGACGACGATCAGCACTGCCGCAACAGAACAGGAGAGAGTGATTACAATGGCGATCTTCTTCTGCATTCGTCGGCCTTGACTACTCAGTACCCTACGGATCGGGAAAACTCCGCATCCAATCCGGCCATTGCGGCAGAGGAGCACTCACATCGAACCTGCGATTCCATTTCAACCGCCACAACTGCTTCAGCGGGATCGCTCTTGCCGTGAAATCCAAGAACACGCTGTTGATGCTACCACTGTGCCGGTTCTGGCAGGCGAACTTCAAAGCGTTGGTGCTCCAGCCATCCACCTGACCCTCATACTCCGGAGGCTGGTCCGTGTGGTGTGGGCGAAAGTCCCACCAGTGATTGTCCAACAAGAGGGGAATGCTGTTCGCATTTTGGACATCCCTGCTTCTCCAGTACCAGTCAGCCGGCATGCCCCCTTCGCGACCTTCGGGCGGGTTTGTCACCCAGATGTTGATCCCATAACTGCCCACCTGACCGCTGTCGTGCGTCCAGGCGCCAAACGGGTCCCTGCCGCCTTCACTGCGGGGTCTGGTCGCTGTAGGACAAAACGTCAAATCGGGGTTGTCCAAGTAGTATGCCTTTAATACGTTCAGCCAACTCCATTGAACATCTTCTGAGAGATTCCAGCCTGGGTGGAACCGACCGTCATGGTCCTGCGTGTACATGGAGAAGTAGAGACCCCATTGCCTCAGGTTAGACATGCACGTCACCCCTTGCGCTTGCTTTCTGGCCCGCTGCAGGGATGGCATCAATAGGGCCATCAGCAATGCAATGATCGATATGACCACCAGGAGCTCGACCAATGTGAAAGCGCTCTTCCTCCTGTTGTCCATAGCCCGTTTACCTCCTTCCCAAGGCGTAGTATCCCCACGTCCTCTCCGCCAACAGGAAAGACCTCTCCGCAAGTGCTCTTCTTGTGTCTGTCTGCCACTTCTGTGGAAGCCCACATGGCAACGTGCCTCCTCAGGCAGAACAAACCAGTCACCTTAGAGATTATAGTCCAGACGGGGCGGCGCCCGCATTACAATTCTCCATATCACGGGGGCCGCTGTGCCATATCAACGCGGAAACGCACGCTGGATCATGCCCCCTGATCGGCCAAAAACGCGAAAACACGCATCCTCCGGGGGGAGAGTTGGTTGAGAACCTTCCTGCTGTCGGCCATCCGTCGATCACAGGCGGCCCGCAGGCCAGTTTCCGCAGGCCTTGCATCTTGCCGGACCAACTGAATGCTATGCGATTCAGTCGGACCGGATGCAGGCGGCACCCCTCACGGACGACCAAGTCAAGGGGACTCCACGGACTATACCTCTCCAACGGGGCCTTTTCACGCAGAGAGGGACGCGGACTTCGACAGGGGTAGAAGCGATGCCAGGAGCGGCGGCAAGACGCATTCTCTTCATATCGTGAGAATATCCGCTGCTATCGTTCCGTCGCTCACCTCGGCCGTTCTCTGTCCTCGGCGTTTCGGGCCCGTCTGTTCGGCTGGAAGATCGACGCGAGGGACCGCCCCTGAGTCTGCCGTCCTCTGTTCTTCCTGCCAAGACGCCGCCGATCGGATGCGCAGCGGCGTAAAGGTTCCTCGTCTCGTCGTATCCTGGTCGCTCTCTGAGACCCTTGCCGTATCGCAAAGGCAAGATGCGCCTCAGTCCTTTGATTGCGAGGCGGTCGACCGCCCATCCTGATCTGCCCGATGCGAGTTACCCGCCGGCGACTCCAAAAGCCTGTTTGGGCTTCACGAAGAGCACCTCACCGCGCTCGATCCATCCCAATCGCAGATCGATCCGAAACCAGCCGTCCCTGTTCTTCCTATCGAAGCGGACGGGCGAACGCCTGCCAAGCTCTTTGAGGTCATACTGCGTCCACGTCCGCCCCATATCGAGGGAGATCATGAATCCCGTGGCGTACGGCGACGCCGGGGCATAGTGCGAGGCCAGAATCACACCATCTTCGATGATCATATTGGCGGATTCGTATTGCGGGTTGAACAGCATCGTATGGGCCTCAGGCCTGGCGAGGTCGGCCGGGTCGCAACGGAAGATACCTCGGTCGTGCGGCTGGGGCCCGTTCGCGTCGGCAATCCAGTACAGTTTTCCGTCGACGAAGTTGATGCCGCCCGACTTGTAACGCGAATTCGACGAATCCGAGACGAGGACGGCCCACCGCCACTCGTCACGGTCCGCGTCATAAGTGCCCTTCAACCAATGGCACTCGTGCTTGTCTCCTATGTCACGGTCGCCTGTGCACGCATAGAAAGCGTTCTCCACAGGGTTGTACGCCACACAGTGGACGTGGCGGCAGATGACTGGATTGTCGGGATCGCCCAGCAGTGTACCCGTTGCACCTCCCCCCACGGAGCCATTGTCCCGATACTGGGGATTCTGTCCAAACGCATACGCGATTTTGACGGTTTGGCCGCTGTCGGGAGAGTAGTAGATATTGACCGGGGCCGCGCCGCCGAGTACATTGCAGTAGTTGCCCCATACCAGTATCTCTCTGCCATTCACATCCCACGTGTGGACGCCATCGAGAGGGTGGAAGTACCAGCCGGGATGCTCCGGGTTTTGGGGTGTATGCGGTACGCAGTCTGCACCGTTGGCGTCTTTCACCGTGATCTGGCGGTAGGTCTGGAGATTGTCCGCGCTGACGTACAGCCTGGTGTCTGTGGCGAAGAGGATGTTCCCATTCTTCAGAATGGAGCTGAACGTTATATTGCGGGCATGGGGAAATGGGATGCTGTGCGGCCAAGTGTGGGCGTTGTCCTCTGAGAGAAAGATGGCTGTATCGGAGAAACCAAATGCCTTATTGTCACGTTGCGAGTCAATATAGGGACCCGCAGGCTGGAGGCGATACCAGAAATGGTCGGTTGAGGGCCAGTCGGACGGGACAACGATCGCGCCGGCGTCGAGTTCAGGCGGGTCCGTCACCACTATCCCCACAGCGGCCAGCGTGGCAGCATTCAGAAAATGGCGGCGAGTGATCTGGTGTCGCGCCGTCGTGAATCGGCCTTCGACCAGGTGTCGCGCGGTGTCACCCCGGAGGAATCGCATTGTCTCATGTCCTCAAAACAAGCTGCATTGGATCAGCCGTTCACCAACGTTCGGGACCAGAACACCGCCCTCGGGTCTGGCTGCCGGTCGCCTCAGTTCAAGTCGTGTGACAAGAATGCCTCAAGTTAGCCGACGGTGTCATGCTCCCGCCGAGGCGGCGAAGTCCTCGACAAACCTCACGCATTGGGCCACGTCTTGGACCAGCCGGGGCGACAGGTGTTCGTACTCGATGGTCGCGATGCCGCGGAACTTCAGGGCACGCAACGTCTGCAGAACCTGTGTGTAGTTGGCCTTGCCCTCGCCCAGCGGCACGTCGCGAGATTCGGGGTTCCCCAACTCCGCGACGTCCTTCAGGTGCACGGTGATGATGCGGCCGTCCAGTTTCCTGAGGCACTCAACCGGGTCCAGGCCGGTGCGGACATAGTGACCGGTGTCCGGGCAGGCGCCGATGAACTTGCTCCGGCCCTCGCAGACCTTCAGAACATTCTCCGGCCGCCAGTACTTCGACCCCGCGGCTTCCGAATGATTGTGGATCGCCAGGCTCATCTGGTACTCCTGGCACAGCCTGTCGAGGGCTTCGAAGACCTCCGCCGGCGGCTCGGCCACGAGGGTTTCAACTCCCATCTCCTTGGCGAAATCGAACACCTTGCGAAAGACGTTCACGTCAGCGTCGAGCGGCGCGTAATAGCTCGCCATCCTCATGCCGCGGTCGCCCAACCGTTTCTTCATCTCCCGGCGCTGCCCCGGCGCAAGCGATTCGCTCGTCTTGAGCTCCGGTTGCTCCTTGCTCAGCGGCAGGAAGAACGCCGGCTCAACACAGCGGATGCCCAGGCCCGCGATCACGTCCAGCGCCTCGTAGAAGCTCCGGTCACGGAAGGTATAGAGCCCACATGACAACCGCCACCCCATCCTCTCTGCTTGAGGCGTGCTCAACTTGGCCTTCGGTGCCTCCGCGGACATCGCCTCGGCCGCCCCGGCCAGGATGCTTCCCGCTCCCCAGCCTCCCGCGACCACCAGCAACTCCCGACGACTCCATCGACTCGTACTCATGAGACCTCCTTATAATCTGCGCAATTCCGGCTGACAGTCAGACCTTTTCCACGACGGGATGCACCCATGGCGCCCGGTAGGGCCGCGCTAACAGATGGTTGGCTTGCTCGTCGCCCACCACCTGGCCGCTGGCCTGGTCCCACGTCAAGCTCCGCTTCAGTTGCAGCGAGAGATTCGCGAGCACGCACATGCTCGTGGACGTGCTCCCCTCAGCGATATCCGCTCGGGGACGCCCCCGATTGGCGATGCACCGCAACAGATCCTTCATATGCTCGCGGATCGCCGGCGCAACGTGGTACTCGATTCTCTTTTCCGTCTTGTCCTCCGGGAACTCGTCGCTGTCCACCGGGTACTTGGCGTTGGGGTCATTCCATTCGCGATGGATGGGCGTACCGCCGTCCAGCGGGATGAAGTCGAAACTGTACACGCCGGCTTTCAGTGTCCCCTTCTCTCCGTAGAAAGTCGCTCCCCATCGGTACTTCGGGTCCGGTCCTTCACCAAAGTGGCGATGCTGCCAGGTGATTTGCAGGTCGCCGTAATCGAAGGTCGCCGTCTGCATGTCGGGGATATTGGGTTTGCCTTCCTTATGAAAGTAATTGCCGCCGGTGGAGGACACCCGCTGGGGCCAGCCCAGGTCCATCATCCAGCGCACCATGTCGATCATGTGAATGCCCATGTCCCCGATCGTGCCGTTGCCGTATTCCATATAGTTGCGCCAGCTGCCGGGGTGGATGGTCTTGTTGAACGGCCGCATCGGCGCCGGGCCGGTCCACATCTCGTAGTCGAGCGTCTCCGGCGGCGCCTCGTCGGGCGGATTGACAATGCCGCGACGGCCATAGCAATAGGTCTCCACCAGGCCGATTCGGCCCAGGCGGCCTTCCGCGATCAAGTCACGCGCCTCGAACAGGTGCGGCGTGCTGCGCCGCTGCGTCCCTACCTGCACCACACGCTGGTACTTGCGCGCCGCGGCCACCATGGCCTGGCATTCGACCACGTCCACACCAATCGGCTTTTGTACGTATACGTCCGCCCCGGCCTGCACCGCCGCGATCATCGGCAAAGCGTGCCAGTGGTCCGGCGTGGCGATCAGCACGATGTCCAGATCCCTTTCCTTCAACATTTCGCGGTAGTCACTATAGGTCCGTGGTTTCTTCTTCGAAAGCTGGCGGCTCGCCACGATGTCGGCCGCTTCCGCCAACATTCCCCTGTCCACGTCGCAGAGCGAAACCACCTCGACTGGCGCGACCTGGATCAGACGCAACAAGTCAATCTTGCCATACCAGCCACTGCCGATCAGACCGACCCGTTTCTTCTGCTCAGCCAATTCGCCTGCAAAGTTGGGGAGTCTCGCTGTCGCTACTGCAGTGAATCCCACCACGCTCTTGCGCAGGAATTCTCTTCGCTTCATTGGTCGCCCTTTCTGTTTTCCAGGATGAACACCGGCAGTGCCCACGGTAGTGGCAGGCCCGGACTTCCCAACGGACCCAGGCGGCCCGCTCAGCGCCAAAACAACGCGCGTCGATAATCCTCTGCGGAAGCCTGCCAGCTCCATGTGCCTTGCCATGAGTGGTCTCTCTTAACAAGGAATCTCGCCCATGCTGCAATTCGTTGTATCACATGGCACCGCCCAGGAAGCCCTCATGGAAGAAGACCGGTCGATAGCCGTGATCGGTGATCCACCGGAGTGTGGTGTCGAGCCTCACAAAGTGGTCCGCGATGTAATTCGAGTAGAATGGCCAGAAGTATTGCTCGTGGGTGAAGAGGTCCATGATCTCCGCCTGGTCGGGATCCCTTTCCAGAGGCTCCAGCGTGGCAACGATCTGATCGACAGGCGTATTGTTGCAGACGATATCGATTCGCGAGAACACGATCCCGCCTTCGAAATCCATGAGAGCATCGTGGCGGGAGAGATACTCTGATCGTACATCGTCGAGGAGATAGTTGATATCCCAGATCGCGTTCTGCCGCTGGAAGTACCCGCTGAGCACCCGCACACCCCGCTCGTACAAGGGCTTCAGGGCGTTCGGCTGCACCATACCCCAATGAATGACCGTTGGAGGACTGTACGTCTGTTCGCCGGCGAAACGTACAATTTGCTCGGCGACCTGATCCAGATCGGCGATCAATCGATCCGGCGGCGCGTTCTGATACGGACGATCGGGCAGGTTGGCATGGGCATGGAACGCCAAACGGAGCCAATCGGCACTATCCCGCCACTCGCCCTTGTAGCGATCGGGGAATTGAGGAAGCTCAAACCCATCTTCCGTCGTGTAGTAGATGTTGAGCACGAAACGGGTTCCGTACTTCGAATGGAGTTCGCGGAGACCCTTCAGATAGAAGCAGTCAAAAAGCGAAGCGTATTTCTGACGGGCGATATCCCGCAGGAAGAAGCTGTTGTCATCGATGGAAAACCGATATCGGGGCTGGGAGTGCCGGTCCCAGATGACCCGCACATGATGCTCCTGCCGACCTGAACTGCCCTGCGCCACAGCAGCGATCTGGGTCTCCCGCTGATAGAGCACGATGTCCGCTTTGAAGCTGGTCCCCACCCGCCGTGCCGGAACGCCGTTCACGACCACCCGATCCTGTGCTGGCGCCTGGCCGGACACGCAGATCCTCAAGCCGCCGTCCACCAGGGCGCCGTGCCTGTGATTCAGCACGGCACCATGAAACGGCTCGTCGATTCTCAGTGCCGACGGTGGTTGTCCCAACACCTCGGAGCCCCGCAGAACGATTCCGGCAAGGCCTGCTGTGGCCTGGAGGAACTGCCTTCGCGTCGCCGTCGCCTCTCGCACGTTCGGCCTCCCGTTCTTTCCTCTTCACGATGTCGTGCCTTGGCACTCTCGATTCCCCGAAGCAGATCAACGGGGCGTGCCGCGCGACGGCCACAGAATAGCAGACGGACAACCACGCGTACAGCACCTGTCTCATGGTAACCCCTCAAAAGAAGTGCCGTTTTCGTCTTCCCCCCGCTGCTGCTTGCTCGCGCCGCCCTCCAACGGTCCATCACGACCGCACATCCCCTGCCAGCAGCCAGGAGTTCGGCAGGGAAAGTGACGCCAGGACCGACTGCGGAACCTCGTCTTCACATCTCGATACTGAATCCCCAGCCTCGGCCATGGCACCCGGCGCTTGGGGGGAATCTCGGTGCGTCCTGGCTATTTGCAGATTCCTGGCTACCTGGGGTATAATCGAGGCGGCTTCAGACAAGGGGAATTCCGGATGAAGGAGCCGTATCATGTGCCTTCCACCGAAGAGGGCATTCACACTGATTGAGTTGTTGGTCGTGATTGCCGTCATCGCGGTGTTGATGGCCATTCTCATGCCCGCGCTGATGAGAGCAAAAGAGGCCGGCAAGACCGTGAAGTGTCAAGCCAATCTGCGGACCTTAACCACCGCCTGGTATGCCTATGCCACCGACAACGAGGATCGGCTGTGCGGCTCGTGGAACTACAATGGCAGCAGTTGGGGCAGCCCCTCCGACTGGGCGTGGGCTCCCTGGCAGGTCGGTGGCAGTTCTGCTGTGACCGATTACTTCAACGCCACCCGTGAGGAACGATACGAAGGCATCCAGAGAGGGGTCCTCTACCCATACACCCGGAGCGTGAGCTGCTATCATTGCCCGAGCGACCAAAGCGTGGGCCAGAACTTCCGCAGCTATTCCATGCCGGACAGCCTGAATGGATGGTGGGCCAAGGACAAGCCCGGCGGCATTGCCAACTGGCGCAACGTGCTGCGTCTGTCCCAAATCGCCAGGCCCTCGCAGGCGTACGTGCTGCTCGAAGAGAACGACCCGCGGGGCTACAACATCAACGCGTGGGTGATTGATCCCACCGGGGGCACGGAGGCGACGAACTGGTCGGACCCCCTGGTGGTCTGGCACGGCGCCCGCAGCAGTTTCGGGTTCGGCGACGGGCATGCCGAGACCTGGAAGTGGAGCATCGAGACGCTCAAGCTCTTTCGAGAATTCACTACATGGCGCCAGCCCACTCCGCAGACAGCGGAGGGCATTGAAGACCTCAAACGGATCCATCGCGGCTGGCCGACGCCTGACAAAGGCAGAGCGGGGAGCAGGTAGCGACCTCCAGAGGATCTTCGCTGTCCCAGCGCGTCAGAGCCCCTTTTCCCGAAGGCTCATCCCTTGGGCCGCGATCATACCTCCTCGACGACTTTCAGTCCCATCAGAGGCGTCAAGTCTCTCATGCACTTGATGTGGTTGCCGTAGAAGACCACCCGGTGGAGCAGGGTCATCATGTCACCGTCCGGGAGCCCGCCGCCCCAGTTGCGGGCCATGTGCCTTGCATTCGACACCTCGGTCGTAATCTGCGTTCGACACCCACGATCATGAAAATCGGTCAGCTCAATGATCTTGCCGGTGGAAATCAGCATCGTGTCCAGATTGACCAGCTTGGCGCATGTGATTTCCTGGCCTGGGCGCATCTGGACCTCCAAGGACACGCCCTGATCGCTGTCGCACTGCGTCCGGATCAGAAACGGGGCTCGCGCTCCGGTCGGGCCGTCGAGTTTGGTCGTGGACGTGCAGTGGGCATGAATGACGGCATTCCTGGAAGTGTCGAAGAGCGGATCGCTGATGAACCCGGGCACGCCGAACGCGTGGGCAAAGAGCAGCATCGTCAGGGTCGAGTCCATGTCGCCTTCGCAGGCGCCCACCAGCCCCAGATCATTCAGCTTGCTGAACGTCAGACAGCCCTTCGCCGGCTCTCCCATGCAGTGGGAGCTCGTCATCGCCTGGGCACGCTCCTCAATCATGATCCGCCGGACCGCCAGATACATGCGGGCCGAGTTGATGATGTCCGCCCTGGAGGGCTCAACGATCTTCTTCGCCTGGCCGATCCAGTACTGTTCGGCCTCCGCCTCCGCCGCACTCGGATCAACAGCCTTGTAGGCCGACAGAATCCGTTCCTGGCTGATCGGGATCACCTCGGGACCGAGCTGCCGCCTGACTTGCTCAGGCGAGCATGCCGGCGCCGTCCCGCGAGCGGACCCCACAACGATCACCCGTGATTGACGCATCCGCACAGGGACGCGCAGTAGCGCAACCGCCCGCTCCAAGTCCCCGTAATCACTCGACGTCACGAGGATGACTCTCTTGCCTGCCTGCTGCCATCGAGGGACATACATCCAATCGTGTCCGCTGAAAGGCTGTGAGAATATGGCGGAAGGCAGTCCCGCCTCCACCAGCTTGAGCAATGGCTCGCCGCTGCCGAAGCTCAGATGCACCGCGAGTAGAGCGTCAGCGTCCTTGAGCTTGGTCGCGACCTCCGTCGCGGCCGGTACGGTATTGGGAATCAGCTCTCCGCCAACGAACGCGATGTCATCAAGCCGAGTCTGCACACCGGCAAGGTAATCCTTGAACTTCGTGACTTCCGCAGGGGCATCGAACGTCGGTGTAGGCCATGCGCCTCCGGTGCCGACGTAGACAACGTGGATTCTCACTGGGGGCAGCTTGGGCCAACCTGCTTCCTCTGCGACGGCTAACGGCCGGGCCGCCAATCCTCCAGCCAGCAGCACACCTCCCGCAGCAGCCGCACCAAGGAACTCACGTCTGGACATATCTCGCATGTGTCACATCTCCTTCTTCGTCTTGTCGATTCGTTGATGGACATGTGTACGGCCAATCTGACAGGGTAATCTCCTCTCCGCCGGATTTCCATACCGTTTTCTGCGATTCCGTCTCTGATATGGTGGCCCTGCCCCTCGCTCCGAGCAGTCATCCGTCCAACGCGTCAGAACCTGCCCGGCCCGCCACAGCCCCGCCGCTCATCAGGATAGCCGGATTCCAGGCTGTCCACCGGTACATCCGCGCAGCAACGGCTGCCCGCCAGCAGATAGTGGTATTGTGGGCCGCCCTGCTGTAGTATGTTGTCTGACCAAATCGGGGGCATAACTTGATAAAACTGAAGAGGAGCACATCATGATGAAGCTGGGGATGCACGTAGACAATTGGAGGCACTTCGATGTTTCCTATCACGTTCCTTGCCAGTTCGCCAAGGACCACGGCCTCGAATACGTGGAGTTTGGCACCATTGACGGGGACTACTTCATCCAGGCATTGGGGTACAGTCCGCACATACCGCTTCATTCGGACCCACTCCAGTTGAAGCGATACTTGGATTCCCTCGGATTGAAAATGTCCCAGCTCGATGCCGCGTATCCGATGTCCTCTCCCGAAGGCCAATACCGCGGCATCGGCTACACGCTTCGCGCGATTCAATTCGCCAGCGCCGTCGGCTGTCCCTGCGTGGACACCACGGATGGCGCTCGCAAGCCCGCGGGATACACCGACGACGAGGTCCTGTCGCTCATGAAGCAATACTACCGGGTCGTGTTGGAATGGGCCGAGAGGTACGAGGTCATCATCAACGTCGAGCCGCACGGACCCTATACGACCAACCCGGATACGATGGAACGAATCCTCAGCTTCTTCGACTCACCCTACCTCAGATTGAATCTCGATACGGGCAATACGTTCATCGCTGGCCAGGATCCCGTCAGATTTCTCCAGCGGTTTCGACACAAGCTATCCCATTGTCACATCAAGGACGTCAGCGAGGCTCTGGCGAGAGCGGCGAGAGGCCAGGAAACAGGTATCGCATCGTCCGTAGTCGCCATTGGTGAGGGCGCGAACGCCGAAAACATCGCCGGCTGCATCGAAGTGTTGAAGGAGACCCGATGGGACGGGGTCCTGTCCATTGAGTCTGAAGCAGCCCCTGGCAAGATCGAGCAGAGTATCGAGTGGTTGCGAAAGGAAATCGCCCGTTAGTTGGAGTGTCATAGCAGAGAAGCATGCCGATTACCCCTTGCGCAGACCTTGCTCGCGCGTCCTTCCATTCATTCATTCACAGCGACGCCTACAAGCGGAATTCCGCCCTTTCTCATGGCATACTCAGAGAAAATCCGCGGTCCTGGATATCGCTCCATCACCCTGTTTCGAGATGACTGCCGGGTGTCAGTATCCGGAGGCCTTGAGGCCACCTGCGAATGAAGGGGGTCCGGCTCTGTGGGCAGGTGCCCCGAATCGTACTGTAGCCAAAGTCGTGTGTCAGGACGCTATTCTGCAACCGGTCTGCCGAAGCCGATGTCGTCGATGTAGACGGTGCCCGTGCCGCCGGCGACCGGGCTGGTCCGGTTGCCGACGCCGATGGTCATCTTCTCGACCGACGCCGGATTGACGCCGCCAAACTCACTCAGCGCGATCTGCCACGGTTGCCACTCCGCCGCCAGGACAGCGTCCGGGTTCGCATTGCTGACGGTTGCGGTGTGCCCGGCGCGGTCTTCCAGCGTGATGTAGAGCGTCTGCGCCGAGTTCGCCGCATCGCCACGGAAGTACAGCCTCAAACTGTCGCCTCCGCCAACGGTCCAATCCTGGGCCGAATCAAAGATCCGCTCGGCTTCCGAGTAAAACGGCGAAGCCGAGTTGTCGTACTTCAGAGGCATCGACTGCCGCCCACCGTGGACGATGGTCCGCTCGGCGAACGGGGCGTTGAGGTAACCGACCGTCGAGCCGGTGTTGTTGACCCAGCCATCCAGCCAAGTGTCGAAGATCGTCGTTTTGGCATCGACGTCGTCGTTGTAGCTCTCGAAGTCATCCACCACCGCAAATTCAGCCGTCGTGAAGCTCCACAGGACGCTGGCCCACGCCGGGACGTCATCGGCCTCGTTGACCTCCTCGACCATCCAGTAGTACGTGGTGCCGAATTCCAGATCGCTTGGAACGAACGCGGCAGCGCTCACCGTCCCGGCCAGGGTCGCGGCGTCTGCGGCGGTCCCCAGATACACCTTGTGCGAGACGGCCTCGCGACCGGCGCGCCAGCTCAGAGCCGCGTCGATGGCCACGTTGGCAGCGCCGTCGGCCGGCTGCGGCTGGCGGGCTTGGGCGGGAATGAACATGAAGCGGACTTCGCTCAAGCCGTACTGGTCCATCATGCCCCATCCGCTGTTGACGGTCAGGCGGACGTACTTGGCCGCCACACCACCGAAGCTGACGGTTGTGTTGGCTGTGTACGTGGCCTTGGCGGTGGCTTTGGCGAATTCGACGTCGCCCAGAGCGGTCCAATCGGTCCCGTCCAACGAGTACGAGACGGCCACGTCCTTGAGCCCGAAACCGAGAATCAACTCGAACTCGGCGTTGTAGTTCCACACCAGCATCTCGTGGAGCTTGTAGACGCCGTCGAACTCGTACTGAATATAGAGGTTCTCATCCGCCGGAGCGGTGGCCAGCCACATGTCCGTGGTCTTCGTGGAATGCTGGCCGTCGGCATCCAGGCCCGAGCCGTTGACGGTGTTCTCCGGCCCGGCGCCCTCCTCCGGGGTCCCATTGCTCGTCGCGGTGACGGTCTCGATTGCGTAGGCGAACGCTTCGGTCGTGAAGCTCCAGACCTCACCCTTGAAGATGCTGTTGGTCGGCGGTGCATTGACCTCATCGACGCGCCAGTAATACGTCTGGCTGAAGCCGAGCAAGCCGGCGGGATCATACGCCGTCGCGGCCTGACCCTGGCTGAGCAGCGCACCCATCGGATTGGTCCGGCCCGCGTCGTTGACGTCGTCGAACGCTGTCCCGAAGTACACATCGTGGGTCGCCGCGAACTCCCCTGCCTTCCAGGCCAGAACGGCGTCTCGCAAGACATCCGTTGCCTTATCGGCGGGAGCGGGCTGGGATGCCAACTCTTTGACACCAAAGATCCCCATGGCCCTGTATGCCCCGAGTTCGGCGACCTCATGGTCCGACAGGGCGAGAGCGGCAAAGGCGAAATTATCCAGCTCGCACCCGGCGTACGCGGTGGCATCCGAATCCGAGAGGATCGTGAACTGCCCCTCGTCCTGCTGGGCGTTCGTGTACAGGCTGCTGTTGCCGTCAAGACCCTCGGCACCGAGGTTGTCAAACACCTTCATTCCATCGACATAGACATCCCGGACCCAGTTGCCATCCTCCAGCCTGCGCACCACCACCAGGCGAACCCACGTCTGCAACGGGACGACCCCAGGATCGGAATAAGAGCCCGAACCGACGGACCCATCGGCGGCGACCCAGAAATCGGCGGCATTGTAGTTGTTATACCCCGTGTTATAGACGGGCAGCCAATCGGCATCTGTGGCCTTGAGGTCAAAGACCATGGTGTACTCGTTTGTGTAGCCACCCCCTCCGTTCTCGACCAGGTCGTCGATATCCACCCGCAGGAAGTCATCCGGGCCCGTCTGCATGAAGATCGCCTTCCCCCCGGAGATGCGGATCGCAGCCGTCGTCGGATTGCGACGAATCAGACTGGCGGGATCCGATGCCCTGTCAGCCGGAATCTCGTGCGCCGGATCGAAGTCACGTGTGAATCTCCACTCTGCCCATGGAACTCCCTGTGGCTCGGAGAATCCATAAACTGGACGCATCGACAGCAGGCTCAGAACCAGTCCAAGGTGAAGCAGTCCCGTCTTCATTGTCCCACCTCCCAAAAGGTCCACTCAACAGGCCCACACATCGCCGACTGCGCTGCCTGGCTGCGCATGTGTGAATACGAGCATACCTCCCTGCGTTCGCCGGCAGAAAGGAACGCACCAGTCCCCAAGCTAATGCATTTGGGCAGATAAATCAAGATGTCGCTTTCTCTGAAGGCCACCGTCAATACCTGTCGCGGAAGCTGCTCAGCCACTTCGGCCAATCCGCGTCGGAGCCGGTCATCGGATTGTCCGTGTTGTAACTCTTGTGCCACTTGAGCCTCCAAAGAGCGCGGAGCGGGACGCGGGCTGCCGAGCCGTCCAGAAACGCCGAGTTGATCGCTCCATTGTGGCGGTCGATGCAAGTCAAGCGCATCGCCTCGAATCCCCAGTCCCCCCAGGCGTTGTTCCATTCGTACGGCGGAGGCTCCTCCTCCAGAGGGGTGTTGTCGTCCTCGGGAAAGACATCGACATAGACACAGTCCATGAACATCGGGACGTTGACGGCCCCGCGCACGCTAATCGTCCGCCAGGCCTTCTCCGACGGGAATCCCCAGAACAACGCGACGCCGGACGGTGGAGAGGAACACCACTCGTTGAGCCCGTAGCTGCCCGTGTCGAAATCAGCCCACCAGTTGCCCGACGTCGCCGGATCGAAAGGACCCCAGCAGGCCAGAGTGCCTCCATGGCTTCTGTTTGCGGGGCCATCTCGCACAACTCTCGTGACAGGGCAGAAGCGTATCTTCTTGTCCATGTAATAGGGCAGCGTGGCCCCGATCCAATAGGCCTCTTGCGCGCTAAGGCCACGGCCTTCGACACTTTGCGGCAGCCTGCTCTCGTTGTCGAGGGCATACAGGTGGAAGACCTGTCCCCACTGTTGGAGGTGGGACCGGCAGACAACCGCCTGCCCCATTCTTCTCGCTTTTTGCAGTGCAGGCATGAGAAGGGCGATGAGAAGGGCAAGGACAGAAACAACCACCAGCAATTCGATGAGCGTGAAGCCCCTCGGACGAGCACCCTTTGGCCACGCTGTGCTCTCAGGCACCATAGTTGCCCCCAGGACGAGTGCGGTTTCCGTCTCGGCGAGCCTCAGCCGAGACGGCCAGGGTCTTCCATCCGACGTTCCCCAGACAACTTCGCCCGGCTATGCCTCCGGGTCGTGTTTCGACATCATACCATTGTCGCCTCCGTTGTGCCTACCGCGCTTGCGAGGTGTTTCCGGCCTTCCACGGCGAGCCTCTCACATGCATCGGCCCCGGCCTCGTCGCTCGTCGCGTCTGCTCTGCCCTGCTGATCGTGCCGGGGGCAGAATGGGGTTCGGCAATAGGGCAACTGCTGCAGAGGGAGGCATGCCGAAGAAGGAATAGGATGGTGGGTCTACGGATTCCGACATGAGAACGGGGCAGAACTGATGCCCGGAACTATTGTGGTCCGGTGCAGTGCTTGGGTATCATAGGGCACGTGGCGTGAAGGAGCATGATCTATGAAGCCAAATGGGAAATCCTGGTTGAGAGGAGACACAGCCATGAATCGGACTGTTGAACGTCGTGACTTCCTGAAATACGCCGCCGTGGCGGCAGGAACTGCCGTGCTGGGGTCATCGGCCCGGGGCGAGGAGCAAGCCAAGGGGGCCAGACTGCTCAAGGCGCTGCAATCCAACATGCTGCCAAAAGATCTGCTCGACGCACAAAAGCTCGCGCTGGCGAGAAAGTGCGGCTTCGAAGGAATCGAGCTGAATCGGCCCCTGGAGGACCTCACCGCCGCAAAGGAGTTGGGGGCCCAGGCAAAACAAGCGGGCGTACCGATCCACTCGGTCGTCAACGGCTGGGGCGGACCGTTGTCGGACCCCAGGCCGGAGAACGTGGCTAAGGGCCTGGCGGACATGGAACTGTCGCTGCGATGTGCCAAGGCGGCGGGGGCGGACGCCGTGCTGTTGGTGCCTGCCGTTGTCAACGACGAAGTCGGCTACGGCGAGGCATGGGAGCGCTCGCAGAAGAACGTCCGAAAGCTGCTGCCGCTGGCGAAGGAACTGCAGGTGACCATCGCCGTCGAGAACGTCTGGAACAAGTTCCTCCTCAGTCCGCTGGAATTCGCGCGTTACGTGGACGAATTCAACGATCCGTGGCTGCGGGCCTACATCGACGTCGGCAATATGATCCTGTTCGGGTTTGCGCAGGATTGGATCCGCACCGTGGGCAAGCGGATCGTCAGAATCCACCTGAAGGACTTCAAGCGTCAGGGCTTTCAGTGGACGAACCTGCTGGACGGCGACGTGAACTGGCCGCAGGTCCGTAAGGCGCTGGATGAGATCGGCTACCGTGGCTACTTGACGCCGGAGCTCTCCGGTGGCGACGAGGCCTATCTGACCGACCTGTCGAAACGCGTCGACAAGATCATCGCCATGAAGGCCTGACGCGGGCAGCTATGCTCCGTGGAGAGCAGCAGCGCACGCCAATGGACCATGATGCGTACGATCCCTGCGTTGGACCCGCCCTGGGCTTTGCCGCATCTGGCTGTGCGATGCACGTGGGTTTCAGACCTCTCTACCGTTTGGCCGCAACCGACGTCACGACTGGAGCGTACGGCGGCAATAACTAACGCCCAGATAGAGCTTGACTGCCCCGGCGCTGCCGCGGAAGATACCTGACATGCGGCCTCCCACCGTTGGCCGCATGTTGTTCGGGAGGCGGATCGTCCGCGATCCCGAAGGGGGATGCTTTTGACGTGGTGCGGGCAAGACGGCTGTAGCGCAAACGCATGACGCACCACTCACGACGTCCGATGCATGGGAGGTTGGAGCCATGAAGACGTACGGTGTCGGCGTGTTCGGGATCGGCTGGGTCGCGGGAGAACACATCAAGGCCTACAGGCAGAATCCCCATATGAGGGTAGCGGCGCTGGCCTCGCGGCATAGGCAGTCGGCCCAAGCCGCCAAGGACAATCTGGCCCTGGACTGCGAAGTGATGGACACCTTCGACGATCTCGTGCGGCGGGATGACGTCGACGTCATCGATATCTGCTCCCCGAATGCATTGCATGCCGAGGAGGCCGTTGCCGCCGCCGAGGCGGGCAAGCACGTGGTTATTGAGAAGCCCATCGCGATGAATCTCCGAGAGCTTCAGGCGGTTCGAGACGCCGTCGTCAAAGCGAAGGTCAAGTCCCAGGTCGGCTTCGTCCTGCGTTGGAACCCGCACATTGCGTCGATCCGCCGCATGATCGACAAGGGCGGCCTGGGTGACCTCTACTACACCGAGGTCGATTACTACCACGAGATCGGCCCCTGGTGGAGCGGATGGAGCTGGGGGGTTGCCACCCGAGAAGGCGGGCCCAGCGCCAGCCTCGTGGCCGGTTGTCATGCCGTGGACCTGCTGCGTTACTTCGGCGGCGACGTCGAGGAAGTCTTCGCGTATGGTGCGTTTGGCCACCGCAGAGACTATGAGTACGAGCCGACCTATGCGGCCGTCGTCAAATTCCGCAACGGCAAGATCGGCAAGACCGGTTGCAGCTTCGAAAACGAGTGCCCCTATGTTCTCAATATCGTTCTCCACGGCCACAAGGGCTCGGTCCTGAACGAGAAGTTCTATACGAAGGAGTGGTTCCCGGGTCAGAAGGGCTGGCAGCAGTTCAACAGCACCTTCGCCGAAAGCGGCGACGTGGCCCACCACCCCTTCCAGGGGATGGTGGACGATCTGGCCGCCGCGATTGTGGAGGACCGGGAAGCAGCGGCCGGCATACAGGAAGCGTACAACTCGCACGAGCTTTGCCTGGCGATCGACCGCTCGATCGCGACCGGCCAGACCGTGAGACTGCCTTTGACCGGATGAGGCGAGAGAGGCGCCAGGGCCACCGTCAGGGCCGATTCGAACAGCGGAAAAGGAGAATGCAATGGCAGAGAAACTGGCAATCGACGGTGGCCCGAAGGCCGTGACTAACACGCTGACCCCGTGGCCGCGGTTCGATGAGAATGCGATCAAGGCGGTCGAGCAGGTGCTGCGCTCGGGCAAGGTCAACTATTGGACCGGCCCCAAGGGCATGGAGTTCGAAAGGAAGTTCGCCGCCTGGCAGGGCAGCCGGTTCGCGATCAGCACGTCCTCCGGGACCTCTGCCCTGCACGTGGCCCTCAGCGCCGTGGGGATCGGCCCGGGCGACGAGGTGATCGTCCCCAGCTACACGTTCATCGCCAGCAGCTTCTCGATCGTGCAGGCGGGTGCGATTCCACGTTTCGCCGATGTGAACCTGGACGATCACTGCATCAGCGTGGCCTCCGCTGAGAAGCTCGTCAATGAGCGGACTCGGGCGATCATGCCGGTGCACCTGTATGGAAACGTATGCGATATGGATCCTATCCTGGCGTTCGCGAAGAAGCACGACCTATTCGTCATCGAGGACAACGCCGAGGCATTTGGCGGTGTCTACAAGGGCAAGAAGACCGGTACCTTCGGCCAAATGGCCGCATGTAGTTTTTGCCAGAACAAGACCTTCACCACCGGCGGCGAAGGCGGGATGGTGACGACGGATGACGAAGACCTCGCTTGGAACGCCCGCAGCTTTCGCGATCACGGCTATGATGTCAAGGAGCGGCTGCACCTGCTGGAGCTGGAACAGAAGCTGCCTTACATCCACAACATGGTGGGCTGGAATTACCGCATGACGGAGATGCAGTCGGCCATCGGCCTGACCGAGCTGGAGCGGATGGACACGTGGAATATGCCCAACCGGCGGCGCAACGCCCATATCATCATCGATGCCGTCAAGGACCTGCCCCAGATGAAGTACATGCCCGTGGACACGCCCGAGCGGCAGAACGGCTGGTACGTGATGGCGTTCTCGCTGGACATCGAGAGCATGAGGTGCGACATCACGGAGTTCGTCGCGGCCGCCGGGGCCGAGGGGGCGCCCTGCTGGAGAGTCTTCTGGCCTCAATGCCATACGGAGAAGGCTTACACACAGCACAACGCCTTCGGACGGAGCGGGTTCCCATTCAAGTCGAAGGAATACACAGACCCGCGCAGCGCCGATTACCGTCACGTGGAGGTTCCCAACGCGATCTGGCACCAGGACCATACCTTCACCTGTTTCGCATTCCCGACGTTCACGGAGGACGACTGCCGTCAGATCGGTGCCGCCTTGAAGAAGGTGATCCAGGCCTACGGCCGGTAGAGGAGACCGCGCTATGCGGAAGATAGGATACGCCATCATTGGTTTCGGCGGCATCGCGGAAAACCGCATTGCGAAAGAAGGCTTCGGCATGGACGGCAGCCGCTTCGCTGGACATCCAACCGCTGTCCTGGCAGGCGTCACGGATACCAACGTCACACGCAAGGATGCCGCGTCGCGACTGGGGCTGCGGTGGTACGACTCTGTGGACGCAGTTCTCGAAGATCCAGGCGTAGACGCGGTGTTCATCGCCACGAACAACCGGTCCCATGCCCCTCTGGCACAAAAGGCCATGGAGGCCGGCAAGCATTGCCTCGTCGAGAAACCGATCGCAACGACGTTGGACGATGCCCGGAGGCTGCAACAACTCGCGCGCCAACGGCATGTCAGCCTGGCCGTGGACCATATGATGACCGAGAACGCGTACAACCAGCGGGCTCGCGAGCTGGTCGCGGCAGGCGCCATCGGTGAGGTCAATGACATATCGCTGCACATGGAGTTCTGCTATGGCTCTACCCCCAACGAGGCCGCCACCTGGCGATGCGCCGATCCGTTGGAGATCGGTGGGCCTGTTGGCGATGTGGGCAGTCATTGCCTCTACATGGCGGAATTTCTTCTGAACGGCACAGTGAAATCCCTGTCGTGCGTGTACACGCCGAGAACTCTGAACATTGCCGTTGAGAATGGAGCGTTTGTCCATTTCCGATTGGATACCGGCGTCCAGGGCACAGCGCAGGTGGCGTTCAATCGGCCCCGCGGTGGTCTCGGCGGAACGTTGACCAATCTCGGATACGAGATCTACGGCACAAAGGGTGTGATCCGGGGCTACGGCACGCTGTTCCAGTTGTCGGGGCATCCCGGCGAACCGGTCCCCATCCGTCTCGAACTGGATCGTTTCACAGATCCGGAGACAGTCAGACTGGACCAGGTCAGCAACATATACCAAGCGGTCATCGGTCGTCACGCTCGATCTATCCTCAACGGCGGGCTGTTAGAGGCTGAGGATGCTCTGCACAACCTCGAACTTGTGTGCGCCTGTTACGAATCTGCCGACGGGGAGGGGCGGTGGATCGACTTCTGATGAACGATTGCCTGACGATAGAGATAGGGATGGAGATGAGGGCCGGTTCCTCACTGTGGAAAGGCAGACCTTGGCGCTTTGCAGGCTCGCATTCCACCTTTGGTCTGCGTCCACCTCACCTGTCTCTACAGCCTCTCGCTCCCTTTTCTTCCCCGGCTCTGCCTGCCCTTCCCCGCTCTGAAGTAGTCTGTCGTGATTCCGAAACCAGTTGTTCCGCGGGAAAAGGGAGGCAACGAACGGCCGCTGAACCTTGTGTCACTACTATCTCGAATGCCGCGTGTGAAGAACCACAGCCCCATATGGTTGGACAAACCTCAGGCGAATCCCAGTGTCCCCCACGGCTCCGGCCCCTGTCCCGGACGGCCAGGACCTCAGGATCGCCAGTCTGGCTCCTCACGGTTTGGGAAACAGCGATTCGATCAACGCCAGGGTTTGCTCGACCAGTTCGCGCCCGCCTTCGGGGCCGATCTCGGTGCTCGCGGGAACCGCACCGTAAGCACCGCCGGCTACCGATCGGCGTGTGGGAAGGTACGTGCCGGCTCCCGTGAGTTGGACCACCAGAGTCTGCACCGCTCGGCTGCGCTGCTGTATCTGGACGCCATAATCCAGGTACAACTCGAACGGATTGGTCGCGATGGCCAAGTCGCCGATGCGCAAGACATGGACCTCGTAGGGGAGCTTGGGGTGTTCCTGCTGTAGCTGGAAGCGGTCTCGGACGCTTGCCCCCCACATGGTTCTGCGATACGCCTGCGTGATCTCCGTGTACCACCGGTTGTTTTGCCTGGTTTCGGGATGCTCTTCGATGGTGCGACGCAACTCTTCGTACCGTTGCCGCCAGCGCTCCGACTCGCTCAGCGCCGAGGCCACGTCTTCGGCTGAGACCTGCCGCCGCATGAGCTCCACCTGCGCCACGCGATGGGCGAACGTGGGGCTCCATTCGATGGTCTTTTCCAGGTGCGGCAGGACCGAAACAACCGCATCGGCCAGGCGCTGCGCGATCTGCTGCCGACGATTCCGCCCCGTGATGCGTTCTATCCGTTGTTCGGCGTTTTCGCGTGTGCTCCCGCGGCCAATCAGATGGGGCGACTGATCGCCGGCCGCAGACGCTTGTGGCAATACAAAAAGACCCGGGCCTAATCGACGCCGCAGCTCTTCGCGCGTGTCGTGCCAGAAGTCGGCGCTAACCTGATACAGATTCTCGCTGCACTGCGACGGACAGGCGACGTTGATCACAACACCCGTCAGCGTCTTGTCTCGATCCCAGGTGAAGAGCAGGCCGACGCCGTGATCCTCGTATCCTTCGATGTGACTGAAATCGGGGCGCTCGGTGGGCCCGTACAGTTGTGACTGACCCGAGTCGTATGCCGTAAGCCGATTGTGGCCGACGACGGCGGAGCCCAAGCCGAAGCCGATGCCGCCGGGCTTGCGGCTCTTCCACGCCTGCTCCACCGCCCCGGCGATGCGCACCGCAGCGTACTCCCGGTACTCGACGCCCGGCATAGCCGCCAGCTCGATGCCCCAATCCGCCCACGCGGGCGGAAGGTCCCAGCCATACTCTCTGGCGAGAGCGGCCTCACGATCCTGTGACCGATTGCCGAAGGCGGGCGCTGTGTGGGTATGGGTGGCGTTGAGGAACACCTTCGTCGGATCAAGCTCGGGCAGCTTCGTGCGAACGTGCTCTCGAACCCGATCGCGCAGTTGATCGCCGATGGCTACCAGGTCGCAACTGACCAGGACGGCCCAATCTCTCGTGGCCCCCTTCTCGACCGCCTCCAGCGCCAACGCGGTGGCGGTCACGCGGTCCAGAATCCCCTCGGAAACACGGGCGTGGAATTGTCCGCGCAGCACCACGGGCTGGTCGGGTGTAATGTCCACCGTGGCCCAACCGATGCAGAGATGATTCGACGCCGGGTCATTCGCGAAGACCGTTGTCGGTGCCATCAGGATGGCGGCCAGCACCGCGGTACTCAAGGATATGTTGCTGCTCATAGTTCCTCCAAGTCTCTCCCGGCCGGACCGGCACACGGACACGACCTTTCAATAGTCCTGATGTTACCAGAGGATGAGAATAGCCACAAATGCAGAGCTTGACAAGTGTGGTACAGGGTGTGCCTGTCAAGAACCAATCCTCCGCCTCCCCTACATGGTCCTCGGCGGCGATGTCCACGCCATCCCTATCGATCTTGTCGCGGGGCAGGACCGGCGCCGTCCGGATGAACTGCCGGCAGCGACTGAACACGAACAGCCGCGGTGCCTCCGGCTTGGTCACGTTCTTGAGCCGTTCGCGGAGCGACCCCCAGCCGTTCTGGCGGCTATGGGTATCCCTCCGCCGGTCAGTGACAGGCATTGCGATGACGGTGTCGGGCTTGAAATCCAACGAGGCAAGGCATTATCCTGGTATTCGTAGAATCGATTCGTTTCAGGGGCCTACCCGGAATGCACCAACATTCGTAGATGTGGAAGGAGCTTGCTATGGGACGCGTCCAACCGGGATGCTTGGGGCGATTCAGGCATGTGTGCATGGGGCTTCTGATTGTGGTTTCATGCGCCTTGGGTCAGTCCTCTCCGGAGCCAACGTTCCCTTCCAGCCAGTCCAATGAGGCCCAGGGAGGAATCACTTCCCGGCTCTTCACGCTTTCGCAACTCGGTCCGGAACACCTGGCGAACGCCGTTTATCGCCAAGGCGCCGAGAGGAACTCCTGCATTGTGGCCTGGGGCGACCGCCTTCTCCAGTGGCCTCTGGCGAAGAATGGGGCGATGCGCGAAGTCTATCCGCGGCAGGAAGACTGGCGGTATAACAACGGCGGTTGTGCTTGGGATGTGGATGAGGACGGCGTCGACGAGATCGTGACCAGTCGTGGGCCGGGAGGGCATGGAGGAACCCCCCGACAGCACGAACTGGTCTGGTTCGACGAGGTGGAAGGCCGGGGTCAATTCCGGATACACACGTTCGCACGTATGGACATCGTCGAGTGGGCGGCCCCGCATGACATCCAGCCGTTGGAGGTCCAGGTAGGCGAGGAGCGGGTCCGGGGCGTCGTCTACAACGTCTCGCGTCGTCAGCTATACTTGGCCGAGGTCCCCCATGATCCCGAGGCCGAATGGCTGATCCACGAGATCGGCCGCTTCCCGAGCGATATGCAATCCGGCATGGAGATCGCCGACATCGATGGCGACGGACGCGACGACATCGTCAGCGGTATGTTCTGGATCCGCACGCCGCAGGATCCGCGCAGGGGCAACTGGTCATTCTACCGCTATGGAGAATGGCAGGAGAACCAGTGGGCGGGGATGGTCAAACCCAAAGTCCAGGATATGGATGGCGACGGGGTGGCAGAGATCGTGGTCACCGAGGCGGAGATCCCCGAGGCGCGGCTGGCGATCTTCAAACGCGGAGCCGACCCCACGAAGCTGTGGCAGACGCATCGCCTCGACAAGGGACTCTACGCCCCCCACAGTCTCGAGGTGACCGATGCCGACGAGGACGGGGACTGCGACATCATCGCCGGCGAGATGACCGCCGGGGGCTGGGACTTCCCGATGCAGGAGAATCCTACCATCTGGATCTATGTCAACCAAGGCGGCCTGAGCTTTCACAAGGGCCCGCTGGCACAGGGCGAGGGGGTTCACGAGATGAAGCTGGCCCCCGTGAGAATCGACGGCATGCAGGTCCTGTTTGCCGCCGACGAGATTCAACTCTGGAAGTTCTCGGAGATGGATACACACGTGGGATTCTGGTTGATTGTGCCGCCACGCCGCTCACCTCGATAGCAGCATGTCAGGAATCGTGGAAGAACCTGCCTGTACCTGTCAGGCGCCGGTGGGACGATCATGGAAACCGGCCTCTTGCTCTGGGACATAGGCACTTACGTCTCACTTACAGGGGCGGCCCCAGGGCCGCTTGACAGGCGCACCCTGCCCCGTCTCCGCTCTCGCCGAACCCCGCTTTCAATAGTCAGTCATGATTCCAAGACCCCGTGTTCCGCAGGGAGAGCGACACATGGAGCGGCTGCTGGATTTCGGCCTCGAATCTGCCCGTTTGGCTGGTGGAGGTGGCATGCTCGTCCTTGGACTGCCCAGCCTTCGAAGAGATCCTATGGAACGAGGCCGGGGGCTATCAGGGGTGCGGCAAGCGCTTCTGCTCGGCATCCGTCGGAGGCCAGTGTCTGAAGGTGGACCACATGCCGGGGCTGCCGGCGTCCCATGCCTCCTGGCTCCAGACCTTGTCCTTCTTCCGGTACTCGACGTGGCCGTCGTAGAAGGCCAGGTTGACCCCTTCGCTGTGCCGGTACAGCGTGGGCCCGTCACAGCCGACGTCCTTGTAAGGCATGATCGTGTCCTGGCCCAGGACGTCCCAGCCCTGGACATAGTTCGCCCCCTTCCACCAGAACCACCAGTCATTGCTCTCGCTGAAGAAGAGCTTGCTGGCGGGCGTGGGCACAGTCGTGTTCTTGTGGCCGGCATAGCCGAAGGCATACCAATCCGAGTAGTACCAGTCCGTGATGTTGGCGCCGTAGCTCAGGAAGTTGCTGTAGAGTCGATCCGGGCGTTCCTGTATGCCGACCAGATCGCTGGGGCAGCGGAACTCCTTCGGGGAGTGCCAGTCGCTCTCGCCCTCGCCCTGCCTGGCCTTGTAGCCCAGCAGCTTTCGGAAGAGCTGATTGGAGGGCCAGCCGACCTGGCTGGTGCTGCCACTGCCCTGCGGGCGGTAGATGATGGGCACATACCAGCCGTCCGATTCCTCCGCGTACACGACATTGGCCAGGCCCAGGCTCCGGACATGATTGCTGCAGACCATCCGTTTGCCCAACTCCTTGGCCCTCATCAAGGCGGGCATCAAGATGGCCATCAACAGGGCGATGATAGAGATGACGACAAGCAGCTCAATCAGGGTGAAAGCTCTCTTCGTTCCCATGGCGAGTCACTCCCGGGATTTGGCTCCCTTCTGACCCCGTTCGGCCATGCCACCGAGCCGTACGATACCATTATACCAGCGCCTTTGCCTTGCACCTAATGTATCGGAGCGGAAAAGAATGTCAGAATAGAGGCTCGCAGACGCGGCAAATGAGGGCCACCTGAGTGCCGGTGGAACCATGAAGGGCCGGCTTCTTCCCCGGCAAGGCGCCGCCGGAACCCGCCACATCCAGCGGTGGGATCTCATCCGCCGGACCGTCCAGCGTCAGCTTGACGATCGTGTCGATATCGCGTGAATCCGGCTGGGAAACCGTCAACGTAATACCGGAATCCGTCTGAACCACGGACGCCGTGCCGCCTGTGAGCAACTGGCTCTTGATGATCCTCTTGGGTAGCGGTGGCAGTGCAAGTCTTTCGTTGTCCCACTGCAGCACATGGACGTAGATGATGTTCCCCTTGCGCGTGCTGACCAGCGATGAAGCAGGTTTGAACGGTCCGCCGCGCGTGCCGTAGATGCTCTCCCCGTTTCTTTCCAGCCACAACCCGACCTCCCGGAGCACCTCGACCTGTCGCGGTTCTATTCGTCCATCCGGCATTGGCCCCACGTTGAGCAGCAGGTTCCCGTCGCCGCCTACGGTGCGAGCAAGAATATGGATCACTTCCTTGGCCGACTTGATGGTGTCGTTCGGTTTCCACGACCACTGCGTGCCGAGCGTCATACAGGTCTCCCAGGGGCGTTGGTCGTCGTACTGACCGATCTGCTGTTCCGGGGTGTAGTAGTCGGCACTCCCACTGAGGATTTCGTTGTTGCTGTCGCCGACACCAAGGTCGAGGCGGTTGTTGATGATGATCTCCGGCTGCATGCTCCGCACAATGGCATAAGTATCGGGCTGGTCATAGAGGGGTTCATGGCCATCCCAGTCGAACCAGAGCAGATCAATGCGTCCGTAGTTGCCCAGTAGTTCGCTCACCTCCTTCTGCATCCGAACCAGAAACGCCGCATTGCGCTCCGTACGGAAATCCGGATCGCGCCAGTCCATCGGGGAAAAATACCAGCCCAGCCTCATCCCCTCGTCATGCGCGGCCTTCGCCAACTCCTGGCAGACGTCACGCTGAAACGGAGTGTTTGCGATGTTGTAGTCATCCGTCCGGGAATGCCATAGCAGGAAGCCATCGCAGTGCTTTGCCGTCAGCACCATGTATTTCATGCCCGCGGCGCGGGCGGTGTCCACCCACTCCGACGCGTCAAACTGGACCGGATTGAAACGCTGATAAAGGCGGTCATAGACTTCGACCGGCGTGGGGCCCTTGTTAGGACACTTGGGATTCGAATTGGCGCGTGACCAACTGATCTCCAGCCCTGTCAGGCTCACGGGTCCCCAATGAATAAACATGCCGAACCGTGCTTGCCGCCACCACGCCATCCGGACCTCGCGTTGGGCTCTGGCATCTTCAGGAAGACTCGATGGACCGGGCTGCGCGACGGCGACCGACAGAGGGATCAGAAGCCCCAACGCAAGAAATGCCACTTTCCTCATGGCTGCCTCCACAATCCACAGGTACGCTCGCGTCTGCCGGACTTCAAAGACACAAACACATGCGAAACCATGAATGAAAGAATAGTAGGTGGGCATCTGCACGTCAAGGAGACGACAGACCAGGAAGACCCCTGACCTGCCCACCGTCCGTGGGGCAGGTCAAGAATACACCAAATCATTCGATCATATTCTCACTGCAGACTGGACCAGATTTCGGGGGGCAGGTCACTGGCGAATGGATTACAATCACTACTGGCCGCACAGTTCGCTGGGCTACCTGAGCCCGGTGGCGTTCGCGACGAGTTGTTCTGGGGCTGACCCCGCCACGCTTCGTCAGCCCCAGAACAGCGACAGCTCAAGACGCGCATAAGGAGTGGGTCAGGATCGGGGGGGAAGGTCAGTGGATGTCCTCCTCTCTCGGAGGCTGACACATGAAGTCGGTGGCAGGCTGATGGTGGTAGAATCACATTTCGTATCAGTCACCACCCCGATTGGGGACCTGAAATCTGTCTGGATCGGGGAACAAACACACACGAGAGTCTCCCAGTATCAGACCGCCTTCCTGACGGGTGCAAAACGCCTCCAGGCTCAAGGACTCGAAAGATTCGCGACAGATTCGGTTGAGGCCTCTTCGAAAGGGGGCACCGGGATCTACAGTGACAATCAGATTCGCCAGCTGGTCAACAATGCATATGCGGAGTTGCGGATTTATCCAATGGAAGAGCATCTGCAATCGCGCATGCAGAAATCCCTGTACTGGGTTTTGCCGATCCTGAAGAGGGCTTTACGGAAGCTGGTTGAAAAAGGCGACTTGGAGGATATCCCTGACGATCCGACGCACAGGATCCTGCAGAACCTCAAGAGATACTGCCTCATCCATGCTCCCAAAACGACTTTTGGCGCCTATATTGTCGAGGGCACATTGTATGTGGAAAGGCCGTATCTGGGGCTTCATATGCTTGAGGAAATCTTGTTTCACGAACTGCTGGAAGCTTGTGGGGCATCTCATTATCAGGCTGTGAAGCTGACGCAGGATCACCTCTGGGATGCTCTGCTCCCTGAAAAGGAGTATGTTGCAGCGGATACGGATAGCATTCCCGACGAGTGGGATGATGCTGATGCTGTCATTGACGAGATCTACACGCCCAGGAAGGCGGCAATTGAATCTGCGAATGCGGACATCGAAGCGGCCCAGGAGGATATCCAGACCGGGCGAGCATATGATTTGCCTGAACAGAGCAATAAGGCACAGGAATTCTTCCACAAGAAATTCGAGCGGTTCAACAGAGCCGTCCACAACGCCACATATCAACACGGAAATTATGTGGATTTGCGCGACTTGCCCAACAATGTGGAAATCTATGTGATTGGCGATGCGCATGCCTGTTGGGATAATGTGGAATTCATCCTCAGGCATAGGGCCCAGTTCATTCCCGGTACAACCATTGCGATCGGTGGAGTTCCATTGTCTGTGCTGGAGAAAGTACAAAGAGGTGAAGCTGTGCTTGTCTTCAATGGGGATGTTGTGCACTACGACGTTCACAGTGAATACACGCTTGCACAGCAAGACTATATCCGGACCAAGGCAGGCCCGAACAGAGCATTTCTGAGGAAGAAAGAAGCTCAGATCATGCGCAAACTGGCTGATATGAGAGCAACCATGACCATACTTGACCTGGTGATGGACCTCAAGATAGAGAATCCGGATCACGTGTATTGGATCTTAGGCAATCATGATGACTGCATCTATCGCGGTGCGGCAAAATGGAGCATTCATCAGCATTCGCTCTATTGGCTTGCACTGAAAGAGCGATTTGGACCATGTTGGGGGCATCACTATATCCGCTTCGTTGATGATTGCCCATTGGGGCTGATTTGTGACGGCATGTATGCTTTCCACGGTGGATTTCCTAAGGAACGCTTGGCGGATTACGAGCAGTGCGAAAAAAACGATCCAGTCGTCAAAGAGTTTGTTGGCACAGGTTTTCGCAATCGCCATTTTGACGCTGAAATATCCTCCTTCCTGGAGGCAGAGGGGATCTTCTTTACTTTGATTCTGTTGAGTCATATGCCGGGCTTGTTGGAAAAGAATGAATACTGGGCATGGTTGCATAGCAATTCCGTCTGCATGATTTACGGCGCCAAAATCTACACGGGATATGCCATTTTCAAGAATAGAGGCAGTCTTGCCTTTGAAAATGTGACTGACCCGAGAGGCGTAGAGCTTACGCCCCCCAGGGATTTTGCCATCCCTGCGGTTGAAATCGAACGCCGTTGGGACAGGTTGAGAGTGTATGTCAGTAACTTGCGTCTCGGCCATTACAGAGACTACACGTTGTACGACGAGACGCCCGTTGTGACGAGGCTCCAGAAGGAGGAACTCATTGAGGTGTCCATGCGGGAGATAAGTGAACCTGCGGAAGAGACACATGAGACCTATGAGTTGCCGCGTCAAAGTTGGCTTGCGACCCGTAAGGAAAACATGCGATTCATGCGGGATACGGCTTCGGCTGTTTGCTATGATGCCGTGATGGCCTTCGTCAGCGGGATTTGCTCTCTGGGCAAGAAATTCTGGGGCCTCGCTGGACTGCTGGGACGATTGATTAGCCCCCTCATCAAACTATGGAGTGTGTTGAAACGAGTACTCAGTCCTGTCGTGAGGTTTATGGGGATCATAGCGCGTCCTTTCATTGGGGTAACACGCTGTGTGATCCGACTTGTCGGAAAAGTCACAAAGGGCATGGGTCGTATCTTCACTTCCATATATGACCAATACCGCAAATGGGGCTTGTCTGACCGCATGATTGTCTGTTTGACCGGCATGGAGGAAGGGTTCTTCAGCGGCATCTGGACATGCCTTGTCAACCCGAGTTTCAAATCCATGCTGCGCTTGAATCCATGGACGGGAGTGATTCTGGACCTGCTGGGGAACGTGATTCCGTTTCTGCTGTTGCACCACCAGCGCTTAGTTTACAGAGGAGGTCATATCTGGCGCGTTCCTCCGGATGATACC
The DNA here is from genome assembly GCA_040772485.1 of Sedimentisphaerales bacterium. Taxonomy (GTDB): domain Bacteria; phylum Planctomycetota; class Phycisphaerae; order Sedimentisphaerales; family Anaerobacaceae; genus Anaerobaca. Next base: position 241,717 of record JAXGYC010000008.1, read on the forward strand.
AAGCGGGAGAAACTCCGCGATTATGCTTGGCTGATGGGTATGCGCGTGTCTTTGAATTTGATCCTTGTGCTGATGCTTCATTTTCTGCCACGGAGCACGAGTGGTTTCTTCGGATTACCAGTTCTCTGGATCCTCCACAGCGCGGTCAATTTCTTGGGCCAGCCCATGGGGATGGTTTCAGACAACACAGAATTCGCAACCCAACAAAGTGCTGCGCTCTACGTGGAGAGAACACTGAAGACATGAAGAAATGGATTTTGTTGCGTACATGATTATCCAGAAGGCCACGGGCTCTTCCGCCCGCAAGTTCTTTAGCTACCAGACGCCAGCGGCGTTCGCGGCCGCCTGTTTGGCTGGGGCTCCGGCTTCCGCGGGGCCTGCGCCTTCGCCAAACAGGACAGAAGCAGTTGACAACCCTCTACTCACAACTGGTACATGATCCGCGGGCAGGTCATTTGCTTTTCTACTTGTTGAGACCCTTGTGGTTCATGAATTCCCAAATGCGCCCCATCCAGGTATAGCTGCCCGTGCCCGGAGCCGCTTTCCTCTGGAAGCAGTGATTGCGTCCGACGAGCGTGTGGAGATCGGACTGGATTCCCATCCGGCGAAGCTGCTCCCAGCATTTCACCGAATTCATCGCCGCCCAACCGTCCGCATCGCCGTGGATGAACAGGATCGGACAGGTCGCGAGGTCGAACGAGAACTCAGGGACGAGCCTCGCGTCGTCCTCGTTGCCGCCCTTCGCATTAGGGGCTTCTGCGCCGTCCGTGAGCGCGTACGCCGGATAAATCGCGACCGCCCACTGCAGGTTGCAGGGGATCTTGTCAAGGTCGTCGATCGGCCAATAGGAACGACGCTGCGAGCTGGTCGCGCCCATGATCGTCAGGTGTCCGCCGGCCGAGGAGCCCATGATGCCGATGCGGTTGGGATCGAGCCCCTTCGCCGCGGCCTCGCTGCGGACGATTCGGATGGCGCGCTGCAGATCCTGCCACGCCGTCGTGTGCTTGGCCAGCCCGCCCAGCGGACGCGGCGTGCGGTATTTCATCGTTACGACCGTCATGCCCTTCTCGTTCAGGTAACGCCGCGCCGGCGCGACTTCGAATCCGTCCGGATCGTTGCCCATGTAGCTGCCGCCCGAGTAGATGATCTGGATCGCCTTCGTCTTGAGTTCCTTCGGCATGTGCCACTCGATATAAGGCACGCACTGGTTCGTCTGCACATCCGGCATCTTGCCTTCCGGCCAGATCGGCTCCTTGAGGTATTCGCCGCGAGCATCGTCGTTCAAATAGCGGGCCATCAGATCTTCTTCCTCGCCGAGACGCCCGTCAAAATTCATCTGGCGGAGGTACTCGGCGATACGGTCGAGCCAGTGGTCGTAAGCCGTGCCGTCCTCGCCCTTGCCCGCGTCGCCCATGAAACCGTGGGGACGGTCTGCGAAGAGATGGATCTCGGCCGGGATCTTCATCCTGCGGAGCTGGCGGTAGATCTGCGTGGAGCCGTTCGGCGAATAGATGTCTGCCCCGCCGTGGAAGAGCGCCATCGGACACGTCTTCGCGTCGAACTTGAACACGTCCGAGAGCTTGACGTCGATCGCGTCGCCCTCGCGCGTGTTGGGGCCGGTCAGTCCGTCCGTCAGCGCGTAGGCGGTGTAGATCGGCACGGCCCAGTTGACGTGGCACGGAAGCTGGTCGAGTTCGTCGACCGGCCCATACGCCGGTGTCAGCGCGCTCGTCGCGAGCAGGACCGTCAGGTGCGAGCCCGCGGAGAACCCGAACGCACCGATCTTCTCCGGGTCGAATCCTCGTTCTTTCGCCTCGTTGCGGACGAGACGGACGGCGCGTTGCCCATCCTCCCATCCGCTCTGGTAGATCGGCAACCCTTGCGGCCGCGGCGTACGGTAGGTGAGGCTGGCGCAAACGAACCCGAGTTCGGTGAACGTCTTCGCGACCCGGTCGATCCACACCCCGTCGCAGCAACTGTAATAACCGCCGCCGGAAATGAGCAGCATGCATCCGCCGTTTTTCTCCGCCGGCGCGTCGTACCAGTCGAGATACGGCATCGCATGGTCCGCCGCCTTGAATCCTGGAGCCTTCACCTCCTGGGTGGTTGCCGCGATCTGACCGGTCTGGAAATCCGGGATCTTCCCTTCCGGCCACAGCGCGACCCGCTCCCCGGCGAACGCTTGAACGGCAACCAGTAACCAAGAACAAAGAACCGCTGATAGGAATTTTGATTTTAGAGTCATGCCACGATTATATCACCTGTGGGGACAGCAATTCAAGGGAGGAATCAGCTGAGTCATCCGCAGTTTTGACCGAGGAGTTCGTGCTTCAAGCGGCGCAAGAGATACTGGCAGGTGGGGAGAGGGCAGGTTTGCATGAACAGGCCGATGGTGAAGAGACTGCATTCGCCCGTCCGGTTGTTGGAGCACCACCGGCCGGGGCGGAATCGTTCGGAGGCGTACAGGCCGACCGTCACCAGGAGCAGATACGCCAAGGCCAGAATAAGCAGAAACCGACTCAAACGCTGGGAATCCTTGATCTGGATCAAACGCAGAGCAAACCCATTGCGTTTGTTTTTCACGTCACGAAAGTACTCTTCAATGCTCATCCGCCGCGCAAAGACCTTGGACAAGACTTGGGCGCGAAGGTGCTCTTCGTCCGTCATCAGATACCAGGGTTCCGACTGATCCGGCAGCCAAACCACAGCCACGTCCTGCACGACGGGCCGCTCTTTGCGATACGAGACGTGGCGTAGCAGGTGTCTCTGGCCCCGATGGATCGGGTAATCCGCCAGGCGACCGGTGAACCGCGAACTGCTCACCCACACCGACGGCTGGATGCGGATGATGTAATGGAACTTCAGTTCCTGGCACACGCGGGCCATCTCCGTTCGACCGAACCCCCGATCGGCGAGAAGCGTCACCCGGACCGAAGCGGCCACCATGGTGTGAAACAGACGCAGCAACCCGTATTCCAGATTGTTCTGCGAGCGATAGACCTCCTCGTAACGGTACACCGCCCACAGCAAAGGCAAGGCCCGGCCTCGCAGACGAGCCGCCAGGACCAGGCACTGAAAGTGGCGGATATCCACCCAATCGAGGCTCACCAGCAGCTTTTTTCGGGGTTGGGCGAGCCACTGGACCACGCCCCGCATCGCTTCGCTCGGCTCGACCCGAGTGTTTCCTACAAAGCGGTCGACCCGCTTGATCCCCTGCTTGGCGGCCAGCGCCGATTGCCCCGCCAATGCCCGTCCCAGTTGGGCCAGCGAGGCCCGCACCACGATCATCGCCGCCGGAACCAAGACGCTCAAGGTTTTGGCCTGCGAGAGCCGAAGACAAGAGCATACCGAACGTACAAAATCCGAAATCTCCTGGCGTTTCATGGTCGACTCCTTTCGATCGAGTTGGCAGGTTTGTTTCTTCACCAGCTCTCATCGTCAAAGAGTCGACCTTTTCATTGGGCTCTACCTCAAACTGGGGATGACTCAGAGGAATCAGCCCAGGGGCCGACGTAGAACGGCATGGGTTCAGTCATGTGCGAGGTATAACCGAAAGTTGTGGATGGCGTGCATGAAAAGAGCGGCGTATCCTTCTGAGTTGGAACATTCACGGAAGACTCATAGGAAAGGACACGCCACATGGCAGACAGTACCGTATCGAGCACCATTGTGTCAATCGGTTCCAGGGATGCGTTGAACGAGATTTTGCGGCAAGGAGCGCAGCAGATGTTGACGCAGGCCATTGAGAACGAGGTGGCTGAATACCTCGGTCGTCACGCGGAGCAGCGTGACGATGAGGGTCGACGGCTGGTCATCCGCAACGGGTAACACAGTCTCCCACTCCATCAGTGTGTTCTTTCCATGTCACAATGAGGAGGAGAACCTTCCGACATTGATCGGTACGGCTGTGGCGGTTCTTGAAGATCTGGGCGTGGACTTTGAAATCCTTGTCATCGATGATGGTAGTCGTGATAACACAGCCGCCATTGCCGACACATTCGCTCAAGATGATTCTCGGATAAGAGTCATACATCACCCCACGAATCTGGGCTATGGAGCTGCCTTGCGATCGGGTTTCGAAGCAGCATCAAAAGACCTTGTGTTCTACACGGATGGCGATGGTCAATTTGACATTCACGAAATGCCAGGGTTGTTGCCTCTCTTGGACGAATACGATATTGTCAGTTGTTACAGACTCCACCGAGCGGATCCATTGGTACGAAAGTTCAATGCCTGGTGCTGGACAAGACTGGTTGGCGCAATCTTCGGAACCGCACGAACAACTCTGTATGGATCGGCCCCTACGATGCCGCTTCCTCCCCCGCCGTGCAAATGAGCCGCAACTTCGGGCCGACCGGCACCGGTTCCTTTTGATCGAGCTTCTCAAGGATTTGCTTCAGGATGACTTCGGTCTTGTCCGCCGTTGGAGATCTGCCGGGACTGAACTCCACCACGTCGTGCATCTTCTCGGGCATGAGGGCGGCGTAATGTCGGCGGCAGATTTCCGGCGAATTGCCCATGAGCTCGGCGATCTTGTACAGCGATTCGCCCTTCTGGGCCAGGTGACTGCCGAAGGTGTGCCGGAAATCCAGACACGACCAGCTCAGACCATGGGACCTGTTGATCTCCCGCAAATCCTGGGAGAAGTTGTCGGCGTCCCACCGTCGTCCGCGGGGAGAAGGAAAGAACCATGGCTCGCTGCGCTGCGGCGAGTAGGCCGCAAGAATCTCATGCAGTGCCCCGCTGATCGGCACGACCCGATTGCGTTTGGTCTTGGGCTGCCAGTGCTCTCCGTTGATAACCTTGGCGCGAACGTAGATCAGCGGCTTGTCCAGATCGACGTCGTCGACAATCAGCCACAGCCCTTCCTCCCGGCGAAGACCGGCGTAGATGAACGTCGCCACCATGGCTTTTAGGGTGGGCGAGTCGCGGAGGACGACCAGTTGTTCGCAGATCTGCTCCTGCGTGAGCCAAGTGATCAGTGGAGCACTTTCCTGTGCTCTCCTCACACCCTCCATGGGATTGCGGTACCGGTGACCGGGACAAACATACCCATGGTGTTCGATCGCATAGTTGAACATCCGGTGAAGAACCCCACGAATCCGATTCGCCGTCTTGGGCGCTATGTGGTCCTCCATGACGCGTTCACGGATGTACCCGCTAATGGTCTCTGGGGAAAGCTCCTCCAGGTGCCGTGCAGGTACAGCTCGGTCATATGCTCTTGGGGTCGACTGGGATACGGATGCTCCACCATCTCGGAACCTATGGTTCACTTTACTGCCCGGCTGCAAGGCGGGACAACGAGGTCCGAGGAACATGCGCAGATATAAGATGTCGTTCTTGGCGCTCTTGCGTGTCCGAGTCCGCCACAGGAACTCACAGAACGACTGCACAAAGTCGTCAACCGGCGTATTGGACGGCTTTTTCAACTGACCGGTAACTTCAAGTGCTTCCAGGCGCTTCTTCTTTTCGACTGCCACCCGTTCATGGGGGGTTCGCAGGGATCTCGAAACGGACTTCCCGCCGATCAAGTAATGAACCCACCATATGCGTCCGCGTTTGTAGATACTGGCCATGGCAAAGCTCCTTTCTGTCGTCGCCACGGCCCATTCCCGGGGGTCAGACTGCAGCAGAAATTGCTGCACTTTTGCCACAGTCCCCGCTGCGCAAAAAAATAGGACAGGCCTAAATGCCTGTCCTTGTGCGACTTACGCAATAGCGGGGGGAGGATTCGAACCTCCGACCTCCGGGTTATGGGCCCGACGAGCTACCAGACTGCTCTACCCCGCGGTCAATTCTATCGAGATACGCTCCGGACGGCATTCTGTTCAAACCATCCGGCGCGCCTTCAAAGCCAATTCACACGCACCGCAAAACTAACACAAACCGCACGCGACATCAAGCACAAGTTCCGATCAGGTCAGATTTCTGCGAATCTTCTCTGCGATTTCCGCGCTGCGGCCTTCGGGATACTTGTGGGCGGGCCACTGCGTAAAGACGCCGTCGCCTGTCCCGCGCGGCACGATGTGAAAGTGCAGGTGATCGACGATCTGGCCTGCGGCCCGGCCGTTGTTGCACAGCACGTTGTAGCCGTCCGCCTTCATCGCCCTCGCAATCGCACCCGCGATCCGGCCCAGACGCGACCATACGTCTGCCAGAACCTGCGGATCACATTCGTGGACTCTCCCGCAGTGGACCTTTGGAATCACCAGCGTGTGGCCATCGCTGATCGGTCCGATGTCGAGAAAGGCCAGCACCGCCTCATCCTCGTAGACCTTGACTACCGGAATCTCTCCGGCAACCATTTTGCAGAAGATGCAGTCATCCATGCTCGCCCGATCACCCCGTCGACGCGGTCCCGTGCTACTGCTTGTCCTCGGCGCCCCGTTCCGACTCCGTCGCCTCTGTGCCGGTCTGTTCAGAAGCCGCCGCATGACTGGCGGCCGCGGCCTTCGCCGACTTCTTGGATTTGGCCGATCCGATGGTCTTCTTCGTCTTGCCTCTCTTCGTCGAGGTCTTCCGCTCTTTCTTGACGGGCTCATCCTGCCCGAGAAGCTGAAGCAGCACGAGCTGCCCATTGTCGCCCAGACGCCGCAACGACAGACGGATGATCCGCGTGTAACCACCCGGCCGCTCCAGATAACGCGGCCCAAGCTCGCTGAACAGCTTGCCGACCACGGTCCCCTTCTTCGTGGTCTTGCCGTCCTCGATATCGAGGATATCCCGGTTGCCAAGCAACGCGATGGCACGGCGCCGATGCTCGAGCTTGCCCTTCCTGGCCAGCGTGATCAGCTTCTCCACGAAAGGCTTGACCTCTTTGGCTTTCTCGATCGTGGTCGAGATTGTCTCATGCTCGATCAGCGATTGAGCCAGGTTCCGGCGCAACGCCAGACGGTGCTCGCTCGTTCGGCTCAACTGACGTCCTGCAACTCGATGACGCATATGCTAAGATTCCTCTTTCGATAGTGCCAAACCGTTCTCGTGACGGTCCCGAGGGCTATTGTCCCCCGTCCTTCGTACCCAGCGACAGACCGATGTCGGCGAGCTTGCGTTTGATCTCGCGGAGTGAGGTCTTTCCGAAGCTGCGGATCTTCAGCAGATCCGCCTCACTCATCGCCGCCAGTTGGCGAACGGTCTCGATCTTCGCCGATTCCAGACAATTGCTGGCCCGAACCGACAATTCGAGTTCCTGAATCGGAGTATTGAGCTTGGCCTCCAATTCCTCGTCGATCTCCTTCTCAGGCTCTTCCTGCGCGAGTTCGCCGGCCACCGTTTCCTCGCCCAGCTCGAAGTACTGGACGAACGGATTGATGTGCTTGCGGAGGATCTTGGCGGCCTCGACCAGCGCCATGTCCGGCGCCACGGTGCCATTCGTCCAGATTTCCATGATGAGCCGGTCGTAGTTCGTCCGCTGACCGACGCGCGTGTTCTCGGTCGTGTAGCGAACGCGTGTCACGGGCGAATACACCGCGTCCAGGTGGATCAGCCCGATCTCCTGATCGAACCGATCCGCATCCGCGATTCGTTCCGAGACCGGGACGTACCCGCGTCCGTTCTCCACCACCATCTCCATCTCGAAATTGACCTTGTCCGTCAACGTGGCCAGCACCGTATCCTTGCTGAAGACCTCGATCGCGGGGTCGGCCACGATGTCAGCCGCCGTGACCACGCCCACCTTGTTGGACGAGACCTTCATCGTCTTGGGCCCTTCGCCCTGCAAGCGGATGACGAGGCTCTTGACGTTCAGCACGACATCCGTGGTATCCTCCATCACGCCGGCGATGGAGGTGAACTCATGATCCACTCCACTGATCTTGATCGAGGTGACCGCACTGCCCTCCAGCGAGGAGAGCAACACACGTCGGAGACTGTTCCCGACGGTCGTACCGAATCCACGCTCGAACGGCTCAATGTAGAACCTTCCGTACCTGTCCGTCGAAACAACGCTGTCCTTTTCAACACGAGTCGGCAACTCTAAGCCACGCCACGTCACTCGCATATACAGGCCTCCGATCTAAACTTTGATCCGTACACTACACAGCCTCCTGCGGAACCGATTCCCGTCGTCCGACGGGCCGCCCCATTCCGCATTCATGGCCTCCGAGCCTACCGCGAGCAGAATTCCACGACCAACTGCTCTTCCACCGGAATCTGGACGTCTTCCCGGCTTGGCATCGCCACGATGGTGGCGGCCGGCTTGTCCCGATCCAGTTGGAGCCAGGCCTGCGTCGTGAAGTTCGGGTTGCTCTCGAGCTGCTGCTTCACCTCTTTGCGGCTTCTTTCAGAGTCCTTGATCTCGATCCGGTCTCCCACGTTTGTGGTGTAGTCGCTCACATCCACCTTGCGACCATTCACGTGGACGTGCCCGTGGGCGATCAGTTGTCGAGCCCCCTTGCGAGACGGCGCGAAATTCAGTTTGTACACCACGTTGTCCAACCGCCGTTCGAGCAGTTGAAGCAGGTTCTCCCCGGTGTTGCCCTTGAGGCGCGTGGCCTCATGGAAGTACCGCATGAACTGCTGTTCATACAGGCCGTAGTACCTCTTGATCTTCTGCTTCTCACGAAGACGAACCCCATATTCGCTCAATCGTGCCCGGCGCCATCCATGCATCCCCGGCGCCAGATTCCGCTGTCGGCGCTCGACCTGGCATTTGGCGGTTTCACACTTGAGGCCTTTCAGGAACAGCTTCATTCCTTCGCGGCGGCACTGTTGACACGATGGACCGAGATAACGTCCCATATCGATCGATCTCCTGTAGAGTCTCCTGGAGCCTTTGCTTATACCCGTCTACGCTTCGGCGGTCGGCACCCGTTGTGCGGCAGCGGCGTGACGTCCTCGATCGAGGCGATCCGAAGCCCGGCGCCCTGGAGGGCGGAAATCGCCGACTCGCGACCCGAGCCGGGTCCTTTGACCTTGATCTCGACCTCTCGAACACCGTTTCGCATGGCCGTGCTCGCGCAGCGCTGCGCCGCCTGCTGTGCGGCAAAGGGCGTGCTCTTTCGCGAGCCCTTGAACCCCACGCACCCGGCCGAACCGGTGCAGATCGTGTCCCCATCCATATCCGTGACGGTGATCAGCGTGTTGTTGAACGTCGCCTTGATATGAATGATCGCTCGAACCACGTTCTTCCGAACTTTTCGTTTTCCGCTCTTTGCCATCTGGTTCTCTTACCGAATAGTGCTGCCTCGTTTTCCCAGTCTGTGCGGCTTCCGCTCGCCGAACGGCGTTCGCGGACGCCGATCAGCGTTTCTCTTTGACGCCCTTCTTTCCGGCCACGGTCTTGCGCGGGCCCTTGCGCGTCCGGGCGTTGCTCTGCGTACACTGGCCCCGCACCGGAAGGCCCCGGCGATGCCGGATGCCCCGATAGCAGGCGATGTCGCGGAGGCGGGCGATGTTCTGCGCCACCTGGCGGCGAAGCTGACCGCCGACCACGTAGTTGCGGTCGATGATCTGCGTGATCCGACTCAGCTCATCTTCGCTGAGCTTGTTCGCCTTGGTCATCCGCTCGATGCGGGCTTCCTTCAGAATCATCTCCGACGTATGCCGACCGATCCCCGGGATGTACGTCAGCGAAATCCAGATCGATTTGTTGTCCGGAATATCGATACCCACTATACGCGGCATATTGGCTCCCTTTTAGCACCCATCTGCAATCGACGCGGGTTCTCCCGCCGTCCGTTTCGCCTACAGCCCCTTACCCTTGACGCTGTTTGTGCCGGGGATTCGAGCAGATGACCCGAACGACCCCGCGACGACGGACGATCTTGCAATTCTCACAGATTCGTTTGACTGAGCTTCTGACCTTCATCTTCTCTTCCACGCTTTCCGACGACTCTCGTGCGTTGCGGCCCCTGTCCGGGCACGAACACCTCAATGCCGCAGTACGATCCGTCCTCGATTGAGGTCGTACGGCGACATCTCTACCGTCACCATGTCCCCGGGAAGAATCCGAATGAAATTCATCCGCATCTTCCCCGAGACGTGGGCCAGGACCTTGTGCCCACCTTCCAACTCGACCCGAAACATCGCGTTAGGCAGAGCTTCGATCACTTTCGCTTGCAGCCGTATCGCGTCTTTCTTGGCCATCTGCATCTCTGACCTCGTGGGCTGACCCATTGCGGCCATCGCCGCGACCGGCATTCCATCGCCGCGCCGCCGGGTGGACCGCAGGTCACCCCTGTTCTTTCCTCGTCAGGACTTCACAGCCGCCCCTGACGATCGCAATCGTATGCTCAAAATGCGCCGAACACTTGCCGTCTTTCGTCACCACCGTCCACCCATTCGCCAACGTCCGGACGTGATAGCTGCCCGCGTTGACCATCGGCTCAACCGCCAGCACCATCCCTTCGGTCAGATAGATGTCGTCGGCGAGCAACTCCTCGCTGACGAAGTTCGGGACCTTGGGGTCCTCGTGCATCTTCGTTCCGATGCCGTGTCCCACAAAATCCCGGACCACCGAAAACCCGGCGGCCTCGACATATCGCTGCATCTTCCCGGCGACCTGGCTCCATCGGACTCCCGGCCGGGCTTCGGCAATCGCGACATCCAGCATCCCTTTCGTCGCATCCATCAGCCTTTGCCTGTCCGGCGAGATCCGGCCGATCGCCACGGTAGTGGCGGAATCCCCGCAGTAGCCGCCGAGTCGGACTCCAAAGTCCACACTCAGGATATCCCCTGCCTGGAGCACGGTCGTCTCCGAAGGGATCCCGTGGACCACCTCGTCGTTGACCGACGCACAAATCGCCCCAGGAAAGGGTTTCCGCGCCTGCGGGCTGCGCACGCCCTTGAACAGCGCGTCCGCTCCCGCCCGGGCGGTCATCTCCAGTGCCACGCGGTCCAACTGCGCCGTCGTGACACCCGGCTCTGCGATCTCCTGTAGTTTTGAAAGAACGTCGGCGACAACCGCACCCGCCCGACGCATCAACTCGATTTCTCTACGGCTCCGAAGCGTTACAGCCATCGATCCAACTTCACTTCTCGTCTATGGGCCAATGCCCCGGCGGGCCCAACCGACCCGCCTACTTCAGAGCATCCAACTCTTCAAACAACGTAGCCGCCACGGCGTCGGCTTCTCCGTCGGCCGGCACGTCGCGCACGTCTCTTCTGGCCTTGTAGTACTCCACGACCGGCTCGGTCTGCTCGTAATAGGTCGCCAGCCGATTCTTCACCACCTCAGCGGTATCGTCCGGCCGCTGAACCAGCGCCGCCCCATCGTGGTCGCAGACCCCATCGCGCTTCGGCGGCATGTTCTTGACATGGTACACCGCGCCACACCTCGGGCAGCTCCGCCGACCGGTAATCCGCTCGACCACGACGTTATCGTTGACCTGAAGGTTGATCACGACGTCGATGCCGCTGTTGCCCTTCGCCAAAGCACGATCCAGGGCTTCGGCCTGCGCGACCGTACGCGGAAAGCCATCCAGAACGTAGCCGCCGGCGCGGGCTGCCTGGATCGCCTTGCTCATCATCTCGACAATCAGATCGTCGGGAACCAGCGTCCCGGCGTCCATGTAGCTCTGTGCCTTCTTGCCCAGGGCTGTGCCTTCGGCACGCTCTCGTCGCAGGATATCCCCACTGGACAGATGAAGCAGCCCATACCGGGCAACGATCCGCTTGCAGTGAGTTCCTTTTCCGGCGCCAGGTGCTCCCAACAGCACAACTCTCATGCGTAAGCTCCCTTGATCCTGCCCGAAGAACTGAATCCCTCATAACTCCGCATGAGCAGGTTGGCTTCGATCTTCTGGACCAGGTCCAGCGAGACGCTGACGACGATCAGCAGGCCCGTTCCGCCGATGAACGTCGTGATCGTCCAGTCAATTCCCAGGAAATAGGTCAGCACCGTCGGCACCACGGCAATCGCGGCCAGGAACGCGGCCCCGAAATAGGTGATTCGCGTCATGACGGTTTCGAGGTATTCCGCCGTGCGTCGTCCCGGCCGAAGCCCGGGGATGAAGCTGCCGGAATCGCGAAGGTTCTTCGCCATCTCTCTCGGCTGGAACTGCACGGTCACCCAGAAATACGCAAACAGGAAGATCAGCAGCATGTACAGGACGTTGTACGTGTACGCGCTGCCGCTCAACGCCCCGAGAACCGTTTGCAGGGCCATGGACCTCGGAAACAGGCTCGCCAGTTGCTGGACGATGATCGGCGGGAACATCATGAAGCTGGACGCGAAGATGATGGGCATCACGCCGCCGTGATTGACCCGCAACGGCAGATAATGTCGCTGGCCGCCATACATGCGCCGGCCGCGCATCTGCTTGGCCTGCTGGATTGGAATCCGCCTCTGGCCCTGCGTAATCAGGATCGCCCCGGCGACGACAAACACGAACGCCGCCAAGAGGAACAGGATCTTGCCCGGCCCGATCGATCCGGTCGGCGCCCCAACCGTGAAGTCGACCTGTTTGGCCAGCCTCAGAATAGCCCAAGGCATCTGAGCGATGATACCCGCCATGATGATCAAGCTGATCCCGTTGCCGATCCCGTACTCGTCGATCTGCTCACCCAGCCACATCAAGAACACGGTCCCCGCGGTCATCCCGACGATGCCCATGATGTAGGCCTGGACCTCCATGCCGGGATAGGTATACCCACCCAACATCTTCATGTACATCACCGCCTGGACGACGCAGATGAGCACCGTCAGATACCGCGTGTACTCCTGAATCTTCTTATAGCCGGTCTGGCCCTCCTGGCGCAGTTTCTTCAGTGCGGGAATCACTTCGCCCAACAACATCAGGATAATGGACGCCGTGATGTACGGCATGATCCCCAGCCCAAAAAGGCTGCTGCGGCTGAGCGTACCGCCGGTGAAGATCTCCAGGTACTCTGCCGCTCGACCGAGGGGGCTGTCGGTGTCCCTGCCCGCATCCAGGGCCGAGGCGATCCGGCCCTGGTCGAAACCAGGGTTGGGGATATGGAAGCCCACGCGATAGATAATCAGCAGCGCAACCGTAAACAGGATCTTGTTCCTCAAGTCCCGTATCCGAAAGATGTTGACAATCGTTCCGATCACTTACCTGTTCTCCGCGTTCTGCTTCGGACCCCTTCGCCCGCAAGACGCCAAGCCATCCTTACGCCGGCTTACGTCGGGCACTCTTCGTTTCCTTGCCGCCCACTTTCGTCGCGGTGCCGCCGCACCCGACGATCTTCTGCTCGGCCGCCTTGCTGAACCCGTGTGCGGCCACCTGCAACCGTTTGGTCAGTTCGCCGTCTCCCAGGATCTTGACGCGACTCTGGAGGCCGTCGACCAGGCCCGCTCGCAGGAGCTGCTCGACCCCAATCTCGGCGCCGTCGTCAAAACCTTCCAGTTGGGAAACGTTTACGATCTCAAAGCGCCGGGCAAACTGCTTGTTGTTGAACCCGCGTTTCGGCACCCGTCGAAACAAAGGCATCTGCCCGCCTTCGAAGAGCGACAGCATGGTCGCCCCCGCGCGGCTGTGGCTGCCTTTGTGTCCGCGTCCGGCGGTCTTGCCGACACCCGATCCGCGGCCCCGTCCAACCCGCTTGCGTGCTTTGCGTTTGCCTACGACAGAAGTTATCTCATGACTCAACATTTAGATCACCCAATTGGTCATCGTGGCCGCTACGAAATGGCGACACCCCGTAACGCTTCAATCGTTTCTTTCTTGCGCAGCCTCAGCAGCCCGTTGAGGGTGGCCTTCACCACATTCTTGGCGGCCGTGCTTCCATAAACCTTTGTCAGCACATCGGTAACGCCCGCATATTCGAGCACCGCCCGCGCGCTCGAGCCGGCGATCACGCCCGTGCCCGGACTGGCCGGAACCAGGACGATCTTCGTCGCCCCGAACCGGCCCGTAATCTGGTGCGGGATCGTTCGACCCACCAAGGGCACGCCGTGCATCGACTTCTTCGCGTCCTTCATGCCCTTCTCGACCGCCAGCGGCACTTCGTTGGCTTTGCCGTAGCCGATGCCGACGTTCCCCTTGCGGTCGCCGACCACCACCAAGGCCGCAAAACTGAATCGCCGCCCGCCCTTTACCACCTTCGCACACCGGTAGATCTTGACCACCGTATCTTCCAACGGCTTCTCTTCGTGCTCGGCTTTTCTCACTGGTTCAGTTGCCAATGTCGTCTCCCAGGTTCCCAGCGCCCTTGTCAGAAGGCCAGGCCGGCCTTTCTTGCCGCATCGGCCAAGGACTTCACGCGCCCATGATACTTGTAACGGTTGCGATCGAAACACACGCACTTGATGCCCATGTCGAGGGCCTTCTTCGCCAGCGCTTCGCCGACGGTCTCGGCCGCTTTGCGGTTGCCTCCCACGGTCACCTGATCACGCAGGACTTTCGACTGCGTGCTCGTCGCCACCAGCGTTACGCCCGCGAGATCGTCGATGATCTGAGCGTAGATATGGCGGTTCGACCGAAACACCGACAACCGTGGCCGCTCCGGCGTTCCGTGCACCTTTTTTCTCACCAGACGCTTGCGCCGCAGCGCCGCCTTTTTGTGTTGTTCACTCTTCATAAAGCCGACTTCTCACTTATGCCCCGCCTGAGGCGAACGCTTTCCCCATCTTCCGCTGGATATGCTCATCCGCGTAACGGATGCCCTTGCCCTTATAGGGTTCCGGCGGCCTGACCCGGCGGATGTTGGCCGCAAACTGACCCAGAACGCACTTGTCCATGCTGCTGAGCGAGAACTTGGCCGGAACGTCGTTGCCGCGCGTCGCCGGCACATCGATCTTCACCTTGACGCCCTTGGGGATCGGCAGTTCCACGGAATGGCAGTACCCGACCTGGAACACCAGCTTGCCCCCCTGGTCCTTGACACTGTAGCCGGTCCCGTAGATCTCCATCTTCTGCTCGAACCCCTTGCTCACGCCGGTCACCATGTTCGCCAGCAGCGCCCGCATCGTGCCATGCAACTGCTTGCTCATACGGTCGTCCGGCTGAGGGTTCACCACTTCGATCTGGTTGCCCGAGCCGTCGACCGTCACCTTGATGCACGGATGGCAATCCATGTCCAGGCTGCCCAGCGGTCCCGAGACCTTCACCTGTTGGCCCTTCAGCTCGACCTTCACGCCCTTCGGGAGCTCAATCGGTTTTTTTCCAATCCGACTCATCTTAGCTTACCGTACAGAGGATCTCGCCACCGACCTTGTTCTCGCGGCAGCCTCGATCGCTGATTACCCCTTTGCTTGTGGAAACGACAACAATGCCCATGCCCCCGAGGACCCTCGGCAGATCGTCGACGCCGGTGTACACGCGGCACCCCGGCTTGCTCGTCCGGGTGATCTCGGTGATCGCCGGACAGCCCTCCTGATCGTACTTCAGGGCAATCCGCAGGCTGCCCTGCTTGCCGTCGTCGATCCGATCGAAGCCCTCGATGTAGCCCTCCCGCTGGAGGACTGCCGCGATGCCTTCGCAGATCTTCGACGCCCTTACGTTCACATGCGTCCTGCGCACGCGAACCGCGTTGCGAATCCGCGTCAACATGTCAGCTATTGGGTCGCTCAAACTCATAATCCGTATCCCGCATGTTCCGGCTCGTTCGGCGCCGGCCAAACCCTACCAACTGGCTTTCTTGACTCCCGGTATCTTGCCTTCGTTCGCCAACCGCCGGAAACAGATCCGGCAGATCTTGAACTTCCGGTACACCGCCTTCGACCTGCCACACAGCTCGCAGCGGGTATACTGTCTGACCCGGAACTTCTGCTTCTTCTTGACCTTGAGTTCTAATGCTTTCGTTGACATTCAACGCGCTCCACAGTCTTCGTTATGCGGGCCGGTCATTTCGCCGGCGTGGCCTCCGCCTGCCCTCGGAACGGCATACCGAACAGAGACAGCAACCGACGCGCCTCTTCGTCCGTCTTGGCCGTCGTCACAAAGCAGACGTTCATCCCCTGCTGCGCCTCCACCTTCGCCGGATTGATCTCCGGGAATACGCTCTGTTCCCCCAAGCCCATCGAGTAGTTGCCCCGGCCGTCAAACCCGTTCGGATTCAGACCCCGAAAGTCTCGCACCCGCGGAATCGCCAGGTTGATCAGGCGATCCATGAATTCGTACATCCGGGCGCCGCGCAGCGTGACCTTCACACCGGTCTCCTGCCCCTCGCGGACCTTGAAGTTCGACACGCTCTTCTTGGCCTTGCATACCGCCGGCGTCTGTCCCGTGATCATCGCCAAGTCCTTCTTGCCCATCTCCAGGAACTTCTTGTCCTGGCAGGCCTTGCCGATGCCCATCGAGACCACCACCTTGACCACCTTCGGTACGGCCATCACGTTCGTGTAACTGAACTCTTTCGTCAGCTCCGGAACGATCTTCGCCTTGTACAAATCTCGTAAACGTGCCATTCTTCTCTGCCTGTCGTCCCCGCACGCCGGCGGCGTGACCTGGGGCCACCTAAGTTCCTATTTCGCCTTCCTGACCGTGCCGATCTCCGTCCCATCGCTGGCCAGGCGCTTCTTGGCGCCGCCCTGGTTCTGCTGGTAGCGGACCCGGCTGCCCTTGCCCGACTTCGGGTTCACCGGCAGGACGTTGCTGATGTGAATCGGCTGCTCGACGCTGATGCGTCCCCCCTGCGGATTCCGCCGGGACGGACGCACGTGCCGTTTCGCCACGTTCTGCCCCTGAACCACCACCACCTGCTTGTCCGGGTACACGTGCAGCACACGCCCGGTGGCGCCTTTGTGGTCCCCGGCGATGATCTGCACCGTGTCGCCTCTCTTTACATGTACGGCCATATATCTGTTCCTGCCTCGTCTTCCGTCGCTCGGAGCGGTCCCGTAAGGACTTACACCACCTCACTGGCCAGGGAGATAATCTTCATGTAATTCTTCTCGCGAAGCTCCCGCGCGACTGCCCCGAAGATTCTCGTTCCAATGGGGTTGCCGTCGTTGTCGATCATCACCGCGGCGTTGCTGTCGAACCGAACGTAACTTCCGTCCGGCCGTCTCACCGGGCTCTTCGTCCGAATGATCACGCACTTGTGAACCTTCTTGTCATCCAACTGGCACGTGGGAAGCGATTTCTTGATGGCCACGCAGACCACATCGCCGACCCGCGCCACCGGCCGCGTGTACTTGCCCTTCGCGCCCTCCTTGCCGAGCACCTTGATACACAGCGCCGTCTTCACGCCGGAGTTGTCGGCCACGTCCAACATGGTTTCTTGCTGAATCATCGTCTTGCCGTCTCGAATTCGGTCCTATACCGCGATTGCCTTCTGCACCACGCGCACCACGCGCCAGCTCTTGGTCTTGCTCAGCGGCCGGCACTCGGCGATCTCCACCAGGTCGCCCACCCCGCAAGCGTTCTGCTCGTCGTGGACCGCCAGCTTCGTCCGCCGCCGAACGTACTTGCCATACTTCGGATGCTTGACCTTGTACTCGATCGTCACCCGAATGCTCTTGCTGCCGCTCCTGCTGC
Organism: Sedimentisphaerales bacterium; assembly: GCA_040772485.1. GTDB lineage: Bacteria > Planctomycetota > Phycisphaerae > Sedimentisphaerales > Anaerobacaceae > Anaerobaca. Next base: position 259,101 of record JAXGYC010000008.1, read on the forward strand.
TGACCACGCCCGTTCGCGTCTTTGCTTCTTTCTGCATTTCCATAGAGACCATTTCCAACCCGCCCCTGCGATCGTGACCGTTACTTGCGGCGCTCGCGCAACAGCGTCTTGATGCGTGCCACGTCACGGCGCGTATTGATGATTGCCTTCGAGTCTTCCAGCTTCTCCGTGACCGATTGCGATCGCAGATCGAAGAGGCGCCTCTCGAGGTCCTCCATCGTGCTCTGAAGCTCGTCCTGCGTCATCTCTCTCAACTGCTTGGCCTTCACGTCGTATCCTCTCTCAGACCGCGTGCCTGCGGCGAATAAAGCGACAACGGATGGGCATCTTGTGAGCCACGCGGGCCAGCGCCTCTCGGGCGACCTCTTCCGTAACTCCGCCGACTTCGAAGCACACCTGGCCCGGCCGAACTCTGGCCACCCAGAACTCCGGCTCCCCTTTGCCCTTGCCCATTCGGGTTTCCAACGGCTTGGAGCTGACCGGTTTGCTCGGGAACACCCGGATATACACCTTGCCTTCACGGTGCAGAAAGTGCGTAGCCGCCACACGGCCGGCTTCGATGTTCTTGGCCGTGATCCAGCTCATCTCCAGCACCTGAAGCCCGTATTCGCCGAATGCAACGTAGTTGCTCCGCGTGGCGTTGCCCTTCATCCGCCCGCGCTGGCTCTTACGGTACTTCACTCGTTTCGGCATCATCGCCATGTGTTACGACCTTTCCCTACTCATTCCCACCGACGCTCCAACCGGCCTCGTGGTCTATTCCCCTGCGACGGGCCCCGCCTCACCAGCGTTCCCGGCGTCACCGCCGTCCATCGGCTCCGGTCGCGTCCCTTCGGGTCGCCTCGAATCCCCCATCGCCCGCGGCGGCCGGCGTCGCGGCCGACGACGCACCGGCTCGGCCTGTTCGCCGAATTTGCCCTTGTAGATCCACACCTTGATGCCGATCGCACCGTACGTCGTCCGCGCCGTTCCCAGCGCGTAGTCCACGTCGGCATCCAGCGTATGCAGCGGAATGCTGCCCATCTTCTGCGTTTCCGTCCGCGCCATCTCGGAGCCCGCCAGACGTCCGGAGCACATGATCTTCACGCCCCGCGCCCCGGCGTTCATCGCGCCCTCGCAGTACTGCTTCATCGTACGCCGAAACGACGCCCGCTTGCCCAACTGCTCGGCAATCCCCTGCGCCACCAGCGTCGCGTTCAGATCGGGGTCCTTGATCTCCACCACGTTGACCGTCACCTTGCGCTGGATCAGGCTCTCGATCTCCTCGCGGAGCTTGTCCACCTCGCCTCCGCGCGGCCCGATCACCACGCCCGGACGCCCGCTGTGCAGGGTCACATTCACCTCATTGCGGGTCCGAACGATCTCCACCCGCGCCACCGCCCCCTTCGGCATCCGCTGATTGAAGCGCTGGTCCACAAAATCGCGAATCTTCTGATCCTCGACGAGATAATCCCCATAATTGGCCTTCGGGGCAAACCACGTGCTCTGCCATCCGAGGGTGACTCCCGTCCTGAAACCGATTGGCGATGTCTTCTGGCCCATAGTCAGCTATCTCGATACTCTTTGCACCTTGTCTTGCTTACGCCTGCGTCACCGTCACGTGAATATGACAGGCCTTCTTGTGAATCGGATGCGCCCGCCCGCGATCCTTCGGGATCCACCGCTTGGTCCCGAGACGAATGCCCGCGTCGTCGACGCGCGCCTCGCTGACGTACAACTGATCCACGTCCGCTTGCTGCTCGTCCGCGTCGGCCACCGCCGCCTTCAGCACCTTGTCGACCATCGCTGCGCCACGCTTGCGCGTGAACTTCAGGATGTCCATCGCGTCCTGGACGCTGCGCCCGACGATCAACTCGGTGACCAGCCGAACCTTGCGCGCCGACATCGGGGCGTACTGATACGACGAACGCCAGGCCGCAATATCTCCCACCTCCACGTTCAGCGCCTCGGCCAGCCGTCGGATGTCTTCCGTCTGCGGCGCCGGCTTGAACAGACCCTTCTGCCAGTTCCGCACCGCGGCCGCCGCTTTCTTGTCGTCGAACCCGCCCCGGGCAAGGCTCGCACCCAGGTCGTCGGCCGTCGCTCGCTTTCGCTGACACACGTCTTTGAGTTTCGTTGCGCTAATCATACCTTCGGTCCTGTACCCGGTGGATCACCGTGCACTCCACACGCACGTCCTATTTGATCTTCTTGCTCGAATGTCCCTTGAACGTCCGCGTGGGCGAAAACTCCCCGAGCTTATGCCCGACCATGTCTTCCGTCACGAACACTTTGTGAAACATCTTGCCGTTGTGAACCATGAAGGTGAAGCCGACGAACTCCGGCACGATCGTACAACGTCGCGCCCAAGTCTTGATCGGATTGCGGCTTCCGTCACTGGTCTGCTTGCTCACCTTGGCGAGCACCTTCTCGTCGACAAACGGTCCTTTTTTGAGCGATCTACCCATCTTGGCTCTCTTCACTGTCCCGGGCACCGTCGCGGCCTACGCCGCACGACCGCCCAAGGGTCATCCCATCATCACAGCACCAACTGCCCCTGACGTGCGTTCTTGCGGCGCCGAATAATCCGGTTGTTGCTGATCTTCCGCGGATTGCGCGTCTTGCCGCCCTTTGCCAGCTTGCCCGTCGGCGAGCACGGGTGTCGCCCGCCGTTGGACCGGCCTTCCCCGCCGCCCATCGGGTGCGCCACGGGGTTCATCGCCTTGCCCCTGACGTGCGGCCGGCGTCCCATATGCCGCTTGCGCCCGGCCTTGCCGATGCGAATGTTCTGCCGCTCGGGATTGCTCAGCCGACCGATCGTCGCACGGCACTCCTTGCGCACCATCCGCATTTCCCCGCTCGGCAGCACCAGTGTGACCCAATCCCCTTCCTTGGCGACGATGCGCGCCGCGTTGCCCGCGCCGCGCACCAGCTTGCCGCCCTGTCCGGCGGTCATCTCGACATTGTGGACTTCGAGGCTGGCCGGAATCGCGCCCAGGGGCATCGCGTTGCCCACCTTCGGCTCGCACGCCGGGCCGCTCTCCACCACGTCGCCCACCTTGATGCCCAGCGGGCACAGAATGTACCGCTTCTCACCGTCCTGGTATTCCACCAGCGAGATGAAGCAGCCGCGATTCGGATCATACTCCACCGTCACGACCTTCGCCGCCATCCCGTCCTTGTTGCGCTTGAAATCAATCACGCGATAGATGCGCCGCGCCCCGCCGCCGCGGAACCGCACCGTCACGATCCCGCGATGGTTTCGGCCACCGTGCTTCTTGATCCGCTTGCACAGCGTCTTTTCCGGCCGATTCGTCGTCAGCTCCGAGTAATCGTTCACGGAGCTGTTCCGACGCCCCGCGCTGGTTGGTCTATAAGTTCGAATGCCCATATCGCTATCTCTCTATCGTACCGTCTCAGAACAGATCGATGTGGTAGTCCGGTTCCAGGTACACGATCGCCTTCTTCCAACTGGAAGTCATGCCGACCGTCCGACCGCGACGCCTCTGCTTGCCCTTGCGGTTGGCCGTCCTGACCTTGTCCACTTTCACGCCGTAAATCTTCTCCACGGCGTTCTTCACCTGCGTCTTGTTCGCCTTGCGATTGACCTCGAAGGCATACGCGCCCTTCGCGTTGGCGAAGTGAATCCCCTGTTCGGTGACCAAGGGTCGAACTATTACGTTGAAATCATCCATTCCAGGACCGCATTCTCTAACGTGCCGTCGCGCCTCGCGCGACGCAGGCTCTACCCGTTCACCCGTCAGCTCTCACTGTCGGCGTCTCTATTCAGGAACGCCACCAGAGCGTCCTTCGTGAACAACATCCTCTGGTGCGTGCAAATATCCCCCGCATTCAAATCCGCCACCGGCAGCACCGCCACTTTCTGGACGTTCCGGGCCGATTTGTAGAGGTTCTGATCGTATTCCTTCACCGCCACCAGGCAACTGCGGTCGATCTTCAGGTTCTTCAGGATGCCCGCAAACTCCTTCGTGCGGGGTTCTTCGAACCCCAGTCCGTCCACAACCACCACCTGGTTCTTGCGGAGCTTGGCCAGCACCGCCGAATCCCTCGCCAGGCGCCGCTGCGTGCGCGGCATGGTCTGACGGAAATCCCTCGGGACCTTCGCAAAGGTCATGCCGCCGCCGACCCGTTTGCCCGTTCGCCGGTTGCCCACGCGGGCGTTGCCCGTTCCCTTCTGGCGGAAGAGTTTCTTGTCCGAACCGGCCACTTCGCTGCGGCCCTTCGTCTTGACGGTTCCCTGTCGTCGATTCGCCTGGTACATCACGATCGCCTGCTTGAGCAGGGCGTACCGCACCGCGCCGCCCAGCACCGTCTCATCGACGCGGACCTTGTCGACCTCCTGGCCGCTACGGTTATAGACTGTCAATTCCATCATCGCTGGTACACTCATTCACTTACTGAGGTCTCTTTGCCGTTCGCACGATGCAGTACCCACCGGCCGGCCCCGGCACGGCTCCCTTGACCACGAGCAGGTTCTTCTCCTCGTCGATCGAGACCAGACTGTGGTTCTTCGTCGTTACCCGGTCGGTTCCCATGCGACCGCCCATGCGCAACCCCTTCTTGGGACCGCCGCTGGTGCCTCGGTTCGTCGCATAACCCGACTGGGAGCCAGGTGCCCGGTGCCGTCGCTCGGTGCCGTGCGAGGCGGGGAAACCACCGAAGCCATGCCGCTTCATCACGCCGGCCGTCCCCTTGCCCTTGCTGGTGCCGGTCACGTCGACATACTTGGTGCCCGCGAACACAGAAACCGTCAGGGAATCGCCCGGTTTGAACTCGGTCTCCGGCTTTTCCAGAAGACGCCACTCTCTCACGAACTTCTTCGGCGTTGTGCCGGCTTTTTCGGCATGGCCCACCTGCGGCCGTTTCCGCCGAGACGGCTTCACATCCTCGAAACCCACCTGGATGGCATCGTACCCATCCGTCTCGGTGGTCTTGACCTGGGTGATCGTGCATGGTCCGGCTTCGATCACCGTCACCGGGACCAGCGCCCCCGATTCGTCGTACACACGGGTCATCCCCACCTTTTTCCCAAGCAGCATGGCCATACTCAAAGGTCCCTGGTCCTACGCCTTGATCTTCACAAAAACGCCCGCGGGAACCACCAGACGGTTCAGCACCTCGGCCGTCCTCGCGTTCGCCTCGTGGATGTCAATGAGCCGTTTGTGCGTCCGGAGCTCGAACTGCTCACGCGACTTCTTGTCGATGTGGGGGCTGCGCAGCACGGTGTACCGCTCGATGCGCGTCGGAAGCGGGATCGGACCGCTGACCCGCGCATTCGTCCGACGAGCGTGCTCTACGATCTCCCGAGCGGAGGCATCCAGCGCCCGATGATCGTATGCCTCCATCCGAATTCGAATTCTCTCTGTTTCGGCAGCCATACTACTCCTCTGGACCACCCGATCGTCGCATTTTGCCGCCAAACCACTCGTTTTGACGGGCTGCGGCGACCGCCAACGACACCGGCGTCATTACCCACACTTACAGTACCATCCGTCGGTGCAGACACTACGTCTGCCCCGATGAACGCTTTTTCGCTTGGTCACAGACAGGAAAGGCTTCGGTCCACGGTTTCGCCCTCGCTATCGAGGTGCGACCGACGACCGAAATCGGCCTTCCTTAACGGGTTGAGGCTCGGGCCCGCAGAAGGCCAATGCAAAGCCGTTGTCAGCTTCGCCAAACCCCAAGTCACAAAGAAAACCAACTGAGCCATCCTTGATGGCAATCACAGATATGCCACAGCGTAACTATGTATCGCACGGTCATCCTGACCATGCTCGCTACAGCTGAAAAACCAAAAATTTATCACGAACTCCGCATGGCGTCAACAGCCGGCCACACAAATCCGCACAAAAAAGTGAAATTTTCTGATGCGGTTCAGAAAAGGATCGCTTTGGCGACCTGATCGGGGACTCTTTCGTAGCTCAGAGGCTCCATCGTGAAGTTCCCTCGGCCGGCCGTGAGACTTCGAATGTCGCTGGAATAACCGAACAGCTCCACCAGCGGCACGTTCGCGTCCACCACGCGCATGTTGCCGTGGACGCGGCAGTCGGTTATCAGCCCTCTCTTGGCCAGCAGATCCGCCTGCACAGCCCCAAACGCGGCTTCCGGGACGACCGCCTGAACGCGCATCACCGGCTCCAGCAGGACCGGCCCAGCCTCCTTCATGGCCTTTTCGAGAGCCATCCCGGCGGCCTGTTCAAACGCCAGCTCCGACGAATCCACCGAGTGGAACGAGCCTCCGACGAGCGTCACCCGCAGGCCCACGACCGGGTAGCCGGCCAGGACGCCGTTGCCCGACGCCTCGCGCACGCCCTGCTCCACGGACGGAACGTAGTCCCTCGGAACCTGGTCCGGCGTGACGTTGGCGGTGAACCGCAGGTCCGTGAGGTAGTGTCCGTCCTCTGAAAACAGAGGCTCCACCGCCAGAACCACGTGCCCGTACTGGCCACGCCCACCGCTCTGGTGGACAAACCTGGCCTCCGCCTGAGCCGGTTGGGTGATGGCCTCTTTGTAGGCCACCCGAGGCTTGCCGACCCTGACATCGACCTTCCGTTCCCGCGTGAGCTTGTGCTGGAGGACTTCGAGGTGGAGTTCTCCCATGCCGCAGATGACCGTTTGGCCGGTATCGGGGTCGATCTTGTACTCAAACGTGGGGTCCTCGCGGCGGATCGATTCCAGGGCGGTCGCCAGCTTCGCCCGCTCTGCGGCCGTTCGCGGCTCGATGGACATGGTGATGACCGTCTGGGGAAACGTGATACTGGGAAGGGTCACCGGTTTCTTCGTGTCGCAGATCGTATCGCCGGTCAGGGTCTGCTTGAGCCCGATGACCGCCACGATATCCCCGGCCGACGCCTCCTCCAGGATCCTGCGCTCGTTGGCATGCATCTCGAAGACGCGGGTGATGTTCTCCTTCGCGCCACGGTTGGCGTTCAAAACGCGGGTGCCCGACTTCAAGGTCCCCTGGTAGATTCGCAGAAAGCTCAGATCGCCGTGCGAATCGCTGGTAATCTTGAACGCCAAGGCTACCAGCGACCCCTTCGGATCGCACTTGATCGCGACTTCCTTCGACTCGTCGTCGCCTTTATGCCCGATAAGAGCAGGCTTATCGAGCGGTGAGGGCAGGTAGGCCACCACGCCGTCGAGCAAACGCTGGACCCCGATGTACTTCAACGCCGACCCGACGAAAACCGGGTTCAGCTTGTTCGCCAGGGTCCCCTTGCGAACCGCTTTCCTGATCATCTCGGCCGTGACGGACCGGTCGTTGACGAACGCGTCCATCAGCGCTTCATCGTGCTCGGCCGCCTGCTCAATCAGGCGGGCCCGGTAGTGCTTCGCCTGTTCGCTGTACTCCATCGGGATGTCGGTCTCGCGGAAGCTCGCCCCCATCTTCTCGGTCTCGTAAAAGACCGCCTGCATCCCAACCAGGTCGATGATCCCGGCGAACAGGTCGCCCGCCCCCATGGGCATCTGCATCACGATCGGGTGGGCCAGCAGCTTGTCGTGAATGCTCCGGACGCTCATCTCGAAGTCGGCGCCGATCTTGTCCATTTTGTTCACGAAGCACAGGCAAGGCAGACCGTACTTCTGCCCCTGACGCCAAACCGTCTCGCTCTGGGCCTGGACCCCCTCGCTCCCGTCGAAAACGGCCACCGCCCCGTCGAGTACGCGAAGCGATCTCTCCACCTCCGCGGTGAAGTCGATGTGGCCCGGCGTGTCGATCAGATTGATCTCAAAACCCTTCCACGGGCACTTCGTGGCCGCCGATGTGATCGTGATCCCCCGCTTCTGCTCCTCCTCCAGGTAGTCCATGACCGCCGTACCTTCATGGACCTCGCCCATTTTATAGGTCTTTCCGGCGTAGTAGAGAATTCGCTCGGTCACCGTGGTCTTGCCCGCGTCGATGTGGGCCATGATGCCGATATTCCGCGTATTCTCTAACTTACCCATACCTTCACTAATCGAGGGCCCCATCACATCGGATGGCCCGATCCAAGTAAAAAAAAAAGCCACGGCTCTTGGGAAACCCGCCGTGGCATTGTCACCCACAAACGCTACCAGGCAAAGTGAGCGAACGCCTTGTTGGCCTCCGCCATGCGATGCACGTTCTCGCGAGTCGTCATGGCTCCGCCCTGCTTGTTGTAGGCGTCGAGAAGCTCGCTCGCCAGACGCTGGCACATGGGCTTGCCCTTCTTGCCCCGCGCCGACGCCAGAATCCAGCGAAACGCCAGTGACTGCTGCCGTCTCGGGTTCACCTGCATCGGCACCTGATAGCTCGCCCCACCTACGCGCTTGCTGCGAACTTCGAGCAGCGGCTTGACGTTGTTGATCGCCGTTTCGAAGATCTCCACCGGCGGGACGTCCTTCAGCTTGCCGCCGACGATGTCCATGGCGTCATAGAAGATCTGCTGGGCGGTGCTCTTCTTGCCGTCCCACATCATGCAGTTGACGAATTTCGAGATCAGCTTGCTGTTGTACCTGGGGTCCGGCTTCAGTTGGACGCTGGAAGAGGTAAACTTCTTGGCCATAACGTTTTCTATCGCCTCACATGCCTGCTAAAGAGTTCTCAGTGCTATTTTGCCTTCTTGGCCCCGTATTTGCTGCGGCCCTGTCGGCGCCCGGAGACCCCCGCACAGTCCAGCACGCCGCGGATGATATGATAGCGGACGCCGGGCAAGTCCCGCACGCGGCCGCCGCGAATCATCACCGTGCTATGTTCCTGAAGGTTGTGGTCGATGCCGGGGATATAGGCCGTCACTTCCTTGCCGTTGGTCAGACGCACGCGCGCCACCTTCCGCAAGGCCGAGTTCGGTTTCTTCGGCGTCTGCGTTCGCACGATCAGACACACACCACGCTTCTGGGGCGAACCGCTGATATCGGAGACGCGTTTCTGCCCTTTGGATTTCGCTCTTGGCTTTCTGACTAACTGATTAATCGTCGGCATAACCCCAATCTCGATTCAAAACCATTCTTGCCTAATCAATGCCAAGGATTTCCTTGACCCTCGATTCGGCCTTGGCCTCTGCTTCCTTCTCTTCCCGGACGCCTGCCAGTTCCTTCGGCACCGGAGCCTCGACCAGATGCTTGACTCTCATTTCCAGATGCGGCTTGAAGGCCGTCCCGGCCGGAATCAGATGGCCGAGAATCACATTCTCCTTCAGACCGTGCAATTCGTCAACTTTACCCGCCAGCGCCGCCTCCGTCAACACTTTTGTGGTCTCCTGGAAGCTCGCCGCCGCAATAAAGCTGTCCGACCATAGCGACGCCTTCGTGATGCCCAGGAGCAGGGTCTTGGCGGTGGCCGGCTTGGGCTTGCGTCCCTTGGCCGGGTTTCCACCGAGCACCTCGATCTTCTCGTTGGCCTTGGCCAGGTCTTTCTTCTCCAGGATCTGGCCTTCCTCCAGCTCGGTCACGTCTCCCTTGTCGGAGACCCGCAGACTGTTGCTCAGACGCTCGTTCTCCTTGCGGAAGACGAATTTGTCGGTCACCTCACCCGGCAGGAACGTGCTGTCACCCACCGAGTCGATCTCGACCTTTCGCATCATCTGCGAGATGATGATCTCGATGTGCTTGTCGTTGATGTTGACGTTCTGCGAGCGGTACACGTTCTGGATCTCGCCGATGAGGTATCTCTGGAGGGCCTCCTCGCCCTTGATCCGCAGGATATCGTGCGGCACCAGCGGGCCGTCCGTCAGCGCGTCGCCGGCTTCCACCAGGTCGCCGGTGTGCACGTTCAGATGGCGGTCGCGCGGGACGTGGTGCTCCTTTTCCATGTGTTCGCTGCGAACGGTAATCGTCATCTTGCCCTTGCGCTTGTCGCTGCGCAGCTCGACGCGTCCGCTGATCTCGGCCATGGCGGCGGGGTCCTTGGGCTTGCGGGCCTCAAAGACCTCGGTCACGCGAGGCAGACCGCCGGTGATGTCCTGCGTACCGCCGGTGGCTCGCGGCTGGTGCGCCAGCAACTGTCCGGCCTGCACCTCCTGGCCTTCGGTCACCTCGATGCGCGCCCCGGCCGGCAGATAGTGGACGTCCAGGATCTTGCCCTTGGAATCCTCGATGATGATCTGCGGATGCTTGTCGCCCTTGTGCTCGATGACCACCGGGCGCTCCAGCACCTTCACGTCGGCATCCTTGCTCTTGAGCTTCGACGTCCGGACGCGCGCCTCTTCGGTCTGGACCGTTTCGCCCTCGATGATGTCCACGAACCGGATGATCCCGGGCACCTCCGCCAGAATCGGCGTCCGGTGCGGGTCCCACTGGAACAACGTGGTGCCGGCTTTGACCTTCTCGCCGTTCGGGACCAGGATGATGCCACCATACGGGACCTTGAACTTGTCGAGTTCGCGCTCCTTCTGGTCCAGCAGGGCGATCTCACCGTTGCGCTTGAGGGCCACGATGATCTCCGTGCCGTCGTCGCGCTTGAGCGAGACGGCATTGATGTCGCGGTACTGAACCGTGGCGGTGTGCGTGGCCTTCTGCTCGCGTTCGAGAATGGCACGCGAAGCGACACCGCCGGTGTGGAAGGTTCGCAGGGTCAACTGGGTGCCCGGCTCGCCAATGGACTGGGCGGCGATGATCCCGACGGCCGCGCCTTCCTCGACCAACCGGCCCGTGCTCATATCCCAGCCATAGCACTTCGCACAGACGCCAAACGGGCTGTCGCACGTCAGCGGGCTTCGCACGCGAATCGCGTCGAGCCCCAGCGCCTCGATTTTCGCCGCAATTTCCGGCGTGATGACCTCGTTCTCGTGGACGATCATCTCGTCCGTGATCGGGTTGCGGATGTTGTCCCGCGCCGTTCGCCCGATCACCAGTTGCGACAGCGGAATGTCGACCTGATCGCCCCGGCTGACCGTGCTCTTCGTGACCCCCTGCAACGTCTGGCAGTCGCGCTCGATCACGATCACGTTCTGCGCCACGTCGATCAGCTTGCGGGTCAGATACCCCGAGTTGGCGGTCTTCAAAGCCGTATCGGCCAGACCCTTGCGCGCCCCGTGCGTGGAGCTGAAATACTCCAGCACCGTCAGCCCTTCCCGGAAGTTCGCCTTGATCGGCGTCTCGATGATCTCGCCGCTGGGCTTGGCCATCAACGCTCGCATGCCCGCCAACTGCTGGATCTGGTCGATGCTTCCTCGGGCGCCCGAATCCGACATCAGGTAGATCGGGTTCAGATAGGGCGTCCCGTCCTCCTTCTTGTCTTCCCGAAGGCCCCGGATCATTTCGTTGGTGACGGCCACGCGGGCGTTCGTCCAGGCATCAATTACCTGGTTGTAGCGTTCGCGCTCCGTGAGAACGCCGTCGTTGTAGTTCTTCAGAATCTTCGCCACGCGCTTCTCGGTCTCGGCGATGATCTCCGCCTTCTTGGCCGGGATCTTCAGGTCCGTCAGACCGAAGCTCAGGCCCGCCAGGGTCGCGTAGCGGAAGCCCACGTCCTTGATGCGATCGAGCAGGCCGACCGTCTCGGCGTTGCCCGCAAATTCGAAACAATCACTGATCACCTGACTGAGCTTCTTCTGGGACATCGTCAGGTTGTAGAACGGCATCTCCTTGACCAGGATGTCGTTGAAGAGGCAACGGCCCACCGTCGTCTCGATCACACGGGGCTTGTACCCGCTGCCGTCCGGCAGCGGCTCGGCGAACTGAATCTCGCCCGACTTCTCGCGCACCATCTTGCGATGGATGCGGACGCGAATCTTGTCGTGCAGCCCAATCTTGCCGGTGTCATAAGCCATCATGGCTTCAAACTCGTCGCGGAACACCGCAAGCGAGCGCGCCGATGCCGACGGCGCCGCCGCCGGATTCAGGTCCTCCAGCGTCACGGTCAGATAGTAATTGCCCATGACCATGTCCTGCGAGGGCCCGACCATCGGCGAGCCGTTGGCCGGAGAGAAGATGTTCCCCGTGGTCATCATCAGGATATGCACTTCCGCCTGCGCCTCGACACTCAGGGGCAGGTGGACCGCCATCTGGTCTCCGTCGAAGTCCGCGTTAAAGCCTTTGCAGGCCAGCGGATGCAGCATGATCGCATTACCCTCGACCAGCACCGGCTCGAACGCCTGGATGCCCATCCGGTGCAGCGTGGGTGCACGGTTCAGCAGCACCGGATGCTGATGGATGACCTCCTCGAGGATATCCCAAACCTGCTCGTCGCGGCGCTCGATCATCCTCTTGGCGCTCTTGATCGTGTCGGCGAAGCCGTGCTGTTTGAGCTTGCGGATGATGAACGGCTGGTACAGCTCCAGTGCGATCTTCTTGGGCAGGCCGCACTGATACAGCTTCAGGCTCGGGCCTACCACGATCACCGACCGGGCCGAGTAGTCGACGCGTTTGCCCAGCAGGTTCTCGCGGAAGCGACCCTGCTTGCCCTTGATCATGTCCGTCAGAGACTTCAGCGGCCGGTTGTTGCTGCCCAGCACCGGACGGCGGCACCGCCCGTTGTCCAGCAGAGAATCGACCGCCTGCTGAAGCATGCGCTTCTCGTTGCGGATGATGACCTCCGGGGCATTGAGGTCGATGAGCTTCTTGAGGCGGTTGTTCCGGTTGATGATGCGCCGGTACAGATCGTTCAGATCGCTGGTGGCGAAGTTGTCGCGTTCCAGCAGAACCAGCGGTCGCAGGTCCGGCGGAATCACGGGAATCGCCTCAAGAACCATCCATTCCGGCTTGTTGTTGCTCGTCTTGATCTCGTTGATCGTCTTGAGCCGCTTGGTGAGGTCCTTGATCTTCTGCTTGCTGTTCGTTTTCGAGATCGCCTTGCGCAGATGCGCGCTCACCACATCGAGATCGAGCGTTTCCAGCAGGGCCTTGATCGCTTCGGCCCCCATCGAGGCCTTGAACGAATTGCCGTACTTGCTCATCGCGTCGCGGTATTCCTCTTCGCTGAGCAACTGGGCGGCCTTCAGCGGCGTCGTGCCCGGGTCGGTGACGACGTAGTCCTGGAAATAGACGATCTTCTCCAGGTCCGAGCTCTTCGTGCCCAGGATGGTGCCCAGACGGTTCGGGATCGACTTGAAGAACCAGATGTGCACGACGGGCGCGGCCAGATTGATGTGGCCCATGCGCTTGCGCCGCACGCGGCTGTGGGTCACCTTGACGCCGCACCGGTCGCAGATGATTCCCTTGAACTTCGTACCCTTGTACTTGCCGCACGCACATTCCCAGTCGCGCTCCGGACCGAAGATCCGCTCGCAGAACAGACCGTCCTTCTCCGGACGATACGTCCGGTAGTTAATCGTCTCAGGCTTGCGGACTTCGCCGAAAGACCAACTGCGAATATCGTTCGGACTGGCCAGCGAGATCTTCACCGAACCGTAATCATTAATCCGATCGTAGATATTCCCTAACATCGAACGCCCCTTACAAAGTCACAAACCCGCCCCGCACACTTACAGCGCGGTCCGCCCAAGACGTTTCTTCTCGAGTTGGATGTTGAGCCCCAGCCCCCGGATCTCGTTGCACAGCACGTCGAAAGACAACGGGGTACCGGCTTCCAGCGTGTTCTGGCCTTTGACCATGGACTCATAGATTTTCGTTCGCCCTTCCACGTCGTCGCTCTTGACGGTGAGCATCTCCTGGAGGGTGTAGGCGGCCCCGTAGCCTTCCAGCGCCCAGACTTCCATCTCTCCGAAGCGCTGTCCGCCGGTCCGTGCCTTGCCGCCGAGCGGCTGCTGCGTGATCAGGCTGTACGGCCCGGTGGCCCGGGCGTGAATCTTGTCGTCGACAAGATGGTGCAATTTCATCATGTAGATGTAGCCGATGGTCGCTCTCTGATCGAACGGCTCGCCCGTCCGTCCGTCGTACAACTGGGTCTTGAGGGTCTTCGGCACGTGGATGAACACCTCGTCGGCCGCGGGCGCTTCGCCCCGTTCGTCGAGGGCCTTCCGCCGACCGGCCATCAACTGGTTGGCTTCTTCGGTCAACCTCTGAATGTCCTCTTCATCGGCGCCGTCGAACACCGGGGTCACGGCGTCGAAGCCCAGGATCTTGGCGACCAGCCCGAGATGCGTTTCGAGAATCTGGCCGACGTTCATACGACTCGGCACGCCCAGCGGGTTGAGCATGATGTCCAGCGGAGTCCCGTCTTCGAGGAACGGCATGTCCTCTTCCGGCATGATCTTGGCGATCACACCCTTGTTTCCATGACGTCCGGCCATCTTGTCGCCAATCGACAGCGTGCGCTTGATCGCCACGTACACCTTGGCCATCTGGAGGACGCCGCTGGGCAGTTCGTCCCCGTGCTTGAGCCGCTCGATCCGCCGCGCTTTGTCCTCTTCCTCCTCGGTGATCTTGGCCCAGAACTTGCTCACCACCTTCTGGACGTCGTCCCGCAGCGCCGCCGGCCGGACCCACTTGATGTCGAAGTTCTCGATCTGCTCGAAGATCACTTCGTCATCCTCGCTGGCGCCGACCTTCTGTTTCGTCGATGGGTCGATGAGATTGACCTCGAACTGCCGATGAATCGCGTCGATCATCTGCCGGAAGATCCCGCATTCCCTCGCCTTCGTCTCGACCTCCAGACGCTTGATGTCTTCGGCCAGGACCTTCTTCTGGTCGTCCCCGCCGGCGCCGCGCCGCGTGAACAACTCGGTCTTGATGACCACCCCCTCGTAACCGCTGGGCAATTCCAGCGAGTCATTCTTCACATCCTCGCCGGCCCGCCCGAAGATCGCGTGCAGCAGCTTTTCTTCCGGCGTCAGCTCGACCTTGCTCTTGGGAACCACTTTGCCCACCAGGATGTCGCCGGGACAGACGCGCGTGCCTTCCCGCACGATCCCATGCTCGTCGAGATTGCGCAGCGCCTTCTCGCTGACGTTCGGGATGTCCCGCGTAAACTCCTCTTTGCCCAGCCGGGTCTCGCGGACCTCCGTGGTGAATTCATCGATGTGGATGCTGGTGAAGCTGTCGTCCTTGCACAGCCTTTCGCTGACGATGATGGCGTCCTCGAAATTGAACCCGTCGAAAGAGACGAACCCCACGAGCACGTTCTTGCCGAGGGCGAGAACCCCCTGGGCGGTGCCGCCGCCGTCGGCGATCACCTGGCCGGCCTGAACGTGCTGGCCCAATTGAACGATCGGCTTCTGGTTCAGGCAGGTCCGCTCGTTGAGACCCACAAACTTCTCCAGTTCGTACTCGTCCGTCTGGTTGATCACGATGCGCATGGCGTCCACCGCGGTGACGGTTCCGGCGTGCTTGGCTCGCACCACCATGCTCGAGTGCCGGCCGACGACCTCTTCCATACCCGTGCCGACCAGCGGCGATTCGGTTTTCAGCAGCGGAACCGCCTGCCTCTGCATGTTGGAACCCATCAGGGCGCGGTTCGCGTCGTCGTGTTCGAGGAACGGAATCAGCGAGGCCGAAACGCCCACGATCTGCTTGGGCGAGACATCGACGTAGTCGACCTCTTCCCGCGGGGTCTGGGCGAGTTCGCCGGCCTTGCGGGCAAGCACCGTTTCCTCGTCGATCTTGTGCGTCTGGAAGTTGACCGCACTGGGCGGCGCGAAGACCGCCCGCATCTCCTCGTCGGCACGAAGGTATTCCACCTCGCCGGTAAGCTTGCCTGCCTTGACCTTCCGATAGGGCGACAGCAGAAAGCCGTAGTCGTCGATCGTCGTGAAGATGGCCAGCGAGGAGATCAGACCGATGTTGGTGCCTTCCGGCGTCTCGATCGGGCAGATGCGGCCGTAGTGACTGATGTGAACGTCGCGGACCTCAAACCCGGCACGCCGCCGATTCAGACCGCCCGGACCCAGCGCCGACAAACGCCGTTCGTGCGTCAACTGACTCAGCGCGTTCGTCTGGTCGACCACCTGGCTCAGCTCGCCTCGTCCGAAGAAGAAGTTGATGCTGCTGGCAACGCTCTTGGAGTTGATCAGATCGGCCACGCGCGGCGCCTCTTCGGCGTCGCGCTTGATGCTCATCCGCTCCTGGGCCGTCCGACGCAGTTTCAGCAGGCCCTTGCGAATCTCGTCGGCCGCCAGTTCGTCGATCGTCCGCAGACGGCGATTGCCCAGATGGTCGATGTCGTCCACCTCGCCTTCGTTGTTTCGAAGGGCCAGCATGTACCGCATCGTGTTGATGAAGTCTTCCGGACGCAGCGTCATCTCGTCCTCGGCGACCGACTGACCGAATTTGCGGTTCAGCCGGAAACGCCCCACCTTGCCCAGGCGATAGCGATTGGCGTCGAAGAACTTCTCGGCGAAGAACGTCTTGGCCTTTTCCTGGTTCGGCGGGTTGCCGGGACGCAGGCGAACGTAGAACTTCAGCAGGGCCTGCTCATGGCTCTCGCAATCGTCCTCCGCCAGCGTGTTCAGAACGATGGCGTCGCGCACCTGCTCGATGACTTCCACCTTCTTGATGTCGCTCTGCTGGATGATCGAGACCTTGTCGCTGATCTGCGCGGCGGCCTCCACGATGATCTCGCCGGTCTCCGTGTTGACGATCGGGCCGACCGCCCACATCTCCGGCGACAGCTTGTTCACAGAGACCGTTTTCGTCGGGAAAAACAGGCGGACGATGTCCTCCGTCGCCCCCAGGTCGGGGCTGATCGCGCGGAGGAAGACCGTCGCGGGAATCTTGCTGGACTGATCGATCTTGACGACCAGAATGTCTTTCTGGGTCACGCCGATCTCGATCCAACTTCCGCGTTCGGGGATGATCCGGCCGCCGTGCAGCACCCGGTCGCCCTCCTTGCTCTCGATCAGGAAGTCGACGCCGGGGCTGCGGTGCAACTGGTTGACGATGACCCGGACCGCGCCGTTGACGATGAACTCGCCACCGCCGATCATCACGGGCATCTCACCGAGATAGATCGCCTGCTCGGCCATGTCCGCACCGCTCTCCGACCGAAGCCGGCAGTGGATTTTCAGCGGGTAGGCGTACGTCAGGCGCAACTGACGACACTCCAGAGGGGTGTAGTGCGGCTTCTCCAGCTCGTAGTACAGGTATTCCAGGGTCATCTTCTTATCGTAACTCTCGATCGGGAAGATTTCCCGGAACAGGGCCTCCAACCCCAGATCCTCTCTCTTCGTAGGTGGCACGTCCTCCTGCAGGAAGCGGTCGTAACTGACCCTCTGGACCGCGACGAGATCGGGAATCTCCACGGCGTCCTGGACCTTGCCGAAATTGCGAACGGTTCGCGCAACCATCTGTGGCTCCTACGCTCTGTAGCTGTCTGACCGACACCCACGGGCCATCACACGGCCCGGTACACCCCAATTCCTGAATTGTGACCGCGCTTCGATACCTACTTGATCTCGACGTCCGCGCCGGCCTCGACGAGCTGCTTCTTGGCCGCCTCGGCATCTTCCTTGCTGACGCCTTCCTTCACCGGCTTGGGCGCCCCTTCGACCAGATCTTTGGCCTCTTTCAGGCCCAGCCCGGTCAACGCGCGGACCTCTTTGATGACCTGGATCTTCTTGTCGCCGAATCCCTTGAGAATCACGTCGAAGGTGCTCTTCTCCTCCGCGGCCTCGCCGCCCGCGGCAGCGCCCGGCATCGGCCCGGCCATCATCACGGCGCCGCCGGCCGCCGGCTCGATCCCGTATTCGTCCTTCAGATAATCCGCCAGTTCCTTGGCTTGCAGCAGGCTCAGGGCCACGATCTTGTCGCCCAGTTCCTTGATTCCGGCGCCCCACGTCTTGTTGGTTTGTTCGTCAGCCATGTGTAAAAACTCCTCTATGTCCAACGCCTGACGGTAGCCGGAACTCCACCGTCCCGTTTAACCCTTGCGGGGCAACCATACAGGCCGTTAGTAATCACTCGTGACAGATTGAAGGGACAGACCTGGTGACGTCTCAGGCCGCTTGCTTTTCCGCTTTCTCGATGATCGATTTCAGACAACCAGCAATGGCTCTGGCCGGCCCCATCACGGCCCCGACCACACCCGCGCCCGGCGAGGTGATGCAGGCCGAGATCCGGCCCTGGAGATCGGCACGCGTCGGCATCGTCGCCAGTTGCGCCGCCCCCGCCGCGTCCAGAGCCGTCCCATCCAGGAAGGCCCCGGTGATTTCTATGGGCGCCAGCTTCTTCGCCCAGTCCATCATCTCCTTGGCGACATCCACGACGCTGTCGCCGCCATAGACGATGGCCGCCGGACCGGTGAACAACCCGGCCGCCGCATCCATCTTGCGGTTGCGCAAAGCACGCCGGAACAGGGCGTTGCGAACCACCGTCAGGTGAATGCCCTTCTCCTTCAGCGCCCCACGCATCACATTGTTGTCGACACCCCCAACGCCTTTCATCCTGACCACCAGGAAGTCCTGGATTCCCTCATCGACGATCCGGTTCTCCAGTTCCGCCTGAAGCAGTTGTTTCACGTACTTGCTCATTTCGTCTCCCGTCTATACACGATCCCGAGCGACGCGGCCGACGTCGCCAGACTTCTCGGCCGAACTCCCGGGGCCTATGACCGACCTACCCGCGCCCGATACACCAACGGTCAGACGCTCACCAGCACTCCCGGACTCATCGTCGCCGACAGGCACGCCTTCTTGATGTACGTCCCTTTGGCGGAACTCGGCTTGACCTTCTTGATGTGCGAAACGAAGGCCTCGATGTTCTCGACCAGTTTCTTCTTGTCGAAACTCTGCTTGCCCACCACCGCGTGCACGTTGCCGCCGGCATCGTTGCGGAACTCGATCTTGCCCGCGGTGAACTCCGCCACCGCCGTAACGACGTCGTCCGTCACCGTCCCGTTCTTCGGCGATGGCATCTTGCCCTGCGGACCCAGAATCCGCCCGAGCTTGCCCGCCTTGCCCATGACCTTGGGCGAGGCGATCGCCACGTCGAAATCGAGCCAGCCGTCCGTGATCTTCTGGATCAGCGCATCCGTTCCGGCCTCGATCGCGCCCGCTTTCCTGGCGGCTTCGACCTCCGAGTCCGCGCAGAACGCGATGACTCTCTTCTGCTTACCAACGCCGTGCGGCAGCGACAGCGAGCCGCGGATCAACTGATCCGCCTGTTTCGGATCGATCCCCAGGTGCAGAACACATTCGATCGTCTGATCGAATTTCACCGAGGTGAACGACTTGATCTTGTCTACTGCGGCATCCAGGCTGAGCGCTTCCTTGCTGACCTGCTGGACCTCTTTCTGGTATCGTTTGCTTTTGGCCTTCATATCAACGCTGCCCAAATCCCCGTTCATTCCTCAATATCGATTCCCATGCTGCGCGCCGTGCCTCGAATGATCTTATCGGCCTGTTCGAGGTCGTAGGCGTTCAGATCTTTGAACTTGGTCTCGGCGATCTTACGCACCTGCGCAGGCGTCACCTTCCCGACCTTCTCCCGGTTCGGGACGCCGCTGCCTTTGGCCACGTCGGCGGCCTGCTTGAGCAGGACGGCTGCCGGAGGGCTCTTGACCTCAAACGAAAAGCTCTTGTCGGCATATACGGTGATCACCACCGGCACCGTCATCCCGTTGAGGTCCCTCGTACGATCGTTGAACTGCGAGACGAACTGTCCGATGTTCACCCCATGCTGGCCGAGGGCCGGACCGATGGGGGGGGCCGGCGTGGCCTTGCCGCCCGGCGCCTGCAACTTGATCTTGGTTAAGATTTCTTTTGCCATCTCACACCCTTGCGCTATCGTGCCACGGCCTCGCCGCACTCGCTACGAGGCTCTTGACTGCCTCACGTCACACTTTCTCAATCTGCCAGTATTCGATGTCCAGCGGCGTGCTGCGACCGAAAATCGTCACAATGACCTTGACGATCCCACGCTCGGCATCGATCGAATCGACCGACCCTTCGAAATTCTCAAAGGCGCCTTCGCGAATCTTGATGTGGTCGCCCTTCTGGAACTCGACCTTGATGCTCGGCGCCTCCTCGGGTTTGTCGGCATCGAGAAGCATCTTGGCCACGTCCGTATCCCGCATCGGCGTGGGCATCCCTTCGGTCCCGATGAAATCCCCGACCCCGCCGGTGCCCTTGATCATGAACCACGCATTCTCGGGAACCCGTCCGTCCTCCGTGGCCTCCATCTCCATGAACACGTAGCCGGGATACAGCTTGCGCTTGTGGACCGTCTGCTTGCCCCCCCGAATCCGCTTGATCTGCTCGGTCGGCACCTCGATGCGCCCAATGACATCGGCGAGCCCCTCCTGCGCCGTCTTGCGCTCGAGGGCCTCCTTGACCTGCATTTCCTTGTTTGCCGCGACTCTTAAGACGTACCAGTGCATCCCAGTGCCTTTGGTCTGCCGCTTCGGAAGCGGTCCACAATCGTAGGGCTATCGCGCCCGGCTCACTGTGTCGCTCCGTCGATCCGGCCGGAACGAGCACACCCGTCAATTCACCTTCTAACCCTTGCGCGGCCCGACCTGTGGTCCGTCACCAGCCGGCCGTTTCCTCCGACGCACGATCCTGCCATGCGCCGCCCCCCCCTTTAACTGAGGAGGTACTCAAAAACCATCTGGAACACCAGGTCCGTGGTACCCAGAAGCGCGGCCATAAGGACGACCACGATGATCACAACCAGAGTCGAGACCGCCACTTCCCGCCGGCTCGACCAGTTGACCTTCTTCAACTCCCCCTCGGCGGCGATCAGGAAATCCGCCACCGCCGGCTTGTTCAGCAGCCAGTAGATCAGCACGGCCAGACCCACAAACACCGCCACAGGAACCAACGACACCACCCACAGATTCATGTCGGTGGCGCCGAGCTTCCCGTAGAGTCGCCAGCAGCCGAAAGCCACGATGATCGCCGCGACGAAACCGCTGCAAAGTCGCGTGTACTTGCCCTGTCCCGACTTGTATATCTGTGTCAACATGAGCCGCCTATCCTGCCAATTTGCCACCTGGACACGACGTCGACAGCCGTGTCTCAACACGAACCAGGCCAGAAGGGAATCGAACCCCCAACCTTCGGTTTTGGAGACCGACGCTCTGCCAATTGAGCTACTGGCCTATCCCACGCAGAGACATCCTAACGGCTACTTTCGCCTGAGCTTGTGAACCGTGTGCTTGCGTTCGGTCTTGCAGAACTTCTTCAGCTCCAGCTTCGGGGCTCCCTCGGCGACGCTGACGTTCGTTCTGTAATTCCGCTGATTGCAGACGGTGCACTCGAGCCAGACGTTCTCTCTCTTGCTCTTCTTTGCCATGCCAAGTCAATCCAACCGGGCACAACAGCCGGGCAAAGAAGGTGCCCCTTCCTGGCCCGGCTGCGGCGCCGTTCTATGGTTCGATTCGACCGCGAGCGATCCACAACGCCCCGGCGAAATCTAAACGTTCCCCGACGCGGCTACTCAAGGATCTTCGTAACGACGCCGGCACCAACGGTCCGACCGCCCTCGCGGATGGCGAACCGCAACCCATCTTCCATGGCGATCGGCGAGATAATCTCGACGTTCATGGTGATATTGTCGCCGGGCATACACATCTCAGCGCTCTTGCCCTCTTCGCTGAGCAGTCCGTGGATCTGCCCGGTGACGTCCGTGGTGCGGAAGTAGAACTGAGGCTTATAACCGGGGAAGAACGGGGTATGGCGCCCGCCTTCCGCCTGCGTCAGAACGTAGACTTCCGCGTGGAACTTCGTGTGCGGCGTGATGCTGCCCGGCGCGGCGATGACCTGGCCTCGCTGAAGCTCCTTCTTTTCCACACCGCGCAGCAGCAGGCCGACATTGTCGCCCGCCTGGCCTTCGTCCAGCGTCTTGTTGAACATCTCGACGCCCGTGACGACCGTTTTGCGGATGTCCTTGCTCATGCCGATGATCGCGACTTCGTCGCCGACGTGAACTTTGCCCTTCTCGATCCTGCCGGTGCCGACCGTGCCGCGCCCCTTGATGCTGAAGACGTCTTCGATCGGCATCAGGAAGGGCATGTCGACCTCCCGCTCGGGAATCGGGATGTACTCATCCATGGCCTTGAGCAGCTCGACGATCGGGGCACAGGCCGGATCGGCGGCCGACGTGGCGTTCATCGCCGCCACGGCGCTGCCCCGGATGACGGGCGTCTTGTCGCCGTCGAACTTGTACTTGGTCAGCAGTTCACGGATTTCCAGCTCGACGAGGTCCAGCAGCTCGGCATCATCCACGAGGTCCACCTTGTTCAGGAAGACCACGATCTCCGGCACGTTCACCTGGCGGGCCAGAAGGATGTGCTCACGGGTCTGCGGCATCGGGCCGTCATAGGCGCTGACCACCAGGATCGCACCGTCCATCTGGGCGGCGCCGGTGATCATGTTCTTCACGTAGTCGGCGTGGCCCGGGCAGTCGATATGCGCGTAGTGACGGTTCTGCGTCGCGTATTCCACGTGCGCAGTGGAAATCGTCAGAATCTTGGTCGGATCGCGGCGGCCTTGCGCTTCCGACGCCTTGGCGATATCGTCATAGGACTTGAACTTTGACAGGCCGTTGAGATCCATGACTTTCGTCATCGCCGCCGTCAGCGTCGTCTTGCCGTGGTCCACGTGCCCGATCGTTCCCACATTCACATGCGGCTTGGTCCGTTCAAATACTGCTTTGGCCATCTTTCAATTAAACCTCCAATTGTGCAGTTGAGCAGCTCTTTGCCTGTCCTCTGTCTTCCTGAAATACTCTTGCGACTTCAATGCCGGGACCGGGATGCCTTCGAGAGGTCCAGGTCCTGGCCAGATTGCATGGAGCTGCTGCTGGGATTTGAACCCAGGACCTCGTCCTTACCAAGGACGCGCTCTACCGACTGAGCTACAGCAGCGCTGCGAGCGATTCCGTGGCCCCGACTCGGGCCTCTGTAAACCGACACCGACAGCGGCACCGGGGCCAAGTCCTTCGGTCAGGAGATAACGTCCCCACGAACGGTTCTCCCCGTGTCTTAGGACAAGACCCTGGCCCTGGTCCGGCAGTCGTTGATTATAAATCGATGAATATAAGGGAGCGGCCCTGCATGTGCAAACACAAAAAGTGGAAAAATAGAAAAAAGCTCGCCCCCACCGACGCCCAACCGCCCATCCAAGCCTGGTCAACCGCCGGGCGAGCCCACCGGAGATTCCACCGCCGCCACTAATTGCTGACCTTGTCGCCTTCCACGGGCTTCCTGGCCTTGGCGAATGTCTCCCATTCCATCAGTTGCTTCCGCCAGACCTTACGTGCCTCGGGGTCTCTGAGCTTGATCTGCCGGAGCTTCGCCAGCATCTGGTTGGGGTCCGCCGCCGCCGATCTTTGCATATAGCCGCTGATGGCTCCGGCGATGGGGCTGTCAGGCTCCAGGTCCTGCACCGCCAGATGTCTCTCAAGAAGCGAGCCGACCAGATCAACCGGCGGGTCCGGGGCCTCAAGGCACATTCCTATGAGGCTGGCGGTCGTCGCACGCTTTTCCTGGGCATTTCTGGTCGCGTCCCAGAGCAGGTTCCCATGCTCGGTCGCCTTCGCCAGGTCGCCGACGGCCAGGTACAGACCGAAAAGCTTCGTCCTGCTCTCTCGAACCAGGTCGCCCTTGTTCTCCGCCTGGGCCTTCTGTTCGAGGACTGTCAGCAGAGCGGCCCTTCGCTCTGCTGTGAACGTACCCGGGTCGGCTTCCAGATTCGTCGCCCATTTGCCTACCACGTCCGCCGTCGAACGGCGGAAGACCTTGAGCATGGCCTGCCAGGCCGCCTCGCCTTCCCCTTCCGTGGCAAGCCTCTTCGAGAGCCAGTCCAGATCTTCCTGGCCTCCCACCTCACCGGCCAGATCGGCAAGCTTGGCGCGGACCGCTGCACTGCTGTCATTGACGAGGGCGGCTCTGGCCCTCGCCATCGCCGTGGCCTTGTCGATGTTCGTCAGCCCTTCGAGGGCAGCCAGCCTGACCGGCTCCAATTCGTCGCCCAGTGCCTGGTCGAACACGGAGCGGTACATCTTCGCGGCCTGGACCCGGCACTTGCTTCGCTCCGCACACAGCCGCGCCATGGCGCCCAGCAACTCCCCGCGGAGCCCGTGGTTCGCCACCGGATTGACGCGCGCGTATCGGTTCGCCAGGGCCGTCAGATACTTGTCGATCTCTTCGGGGCTCAGGCCGTCCTGTTCCAACAGACGCCAGACCACATCGGCGCCGCTTCGCACCTTCTCCGCGTCAGGCAGTTCGAGGAACCGCACCGCCAGTTCAAGCGTCCTTCTCCTGACATCATCAGGGATCTTCACACCCGACGTGGGCAGCGATGCGTAGTAACAGACGTTGCCGAGGGCAACGAACAGCCCATGCCGGACGTCGGAGTCCTCCTCCACGCGCAGTTGTTCCAGAAGCTGCGTCGTAGAGTTCAGTTCCCACACCAGGGCCAGGAGGTTCGCTGTCTTCAGGCGGACTCGCTTGTCCCGATGCGACACCAGGCCCAGGAGCAGGCTTTCCACCTGCTCGGACAGCTTGGCCTTCCCTGTTCCCTTGCGCAGCTCCTCCAGTTTTCCCAATGCCCACAGTTTGACGGCGGGCTCTGCCGAACTCAATTGCTGTGCGAGAAAATCGCTCCGGCTCTTCTCATCGGGCTGCACGTCGTACAGCCTGCCGAGGGCAACCATGTATCGCTGCTCCCACGATGCCAGCGAGGTCGTCAGCTCGCGAATGCGGTTTTCTCTACTGATAAGCCAGTTTCGCATGATCGCGGGGTTGTTCAGGAACGCCTCGGGACCCCGGCGTTGAAGCGCGTCGTTGAGGGCCCGAAGAGCGTTAGGATCGTCGGGGATCCTTATCCCGAGCAGCCCCAGCGCCTGCCGCGATTCGGCCGCAAGACCCGGATGGGGGTTGTCGAGCAGGTTCATCAGCCTGAAGACGGCCCTGTCGTCCGGCTGATACTTCAGGGCCCGGATGGCGTTCAGACGGGCAACGTCAGGTGCATTCACGTCGGAGATCAGCGTCTCAATCCGGCGCTGCACCGTCTCGTAGGTGAAAATCAGCAGGGTCTGAGCCGCCAGCTCCGCCCTCTCGGGGTCGTTTTCAGTACTGAGAACACTCATCAGCGGCTCGACCAACTCCTCCTTGCCGGTGATCGTCTGCTTGTTGTCTCGCGCCACCGTCAGTGCCCTGCAGATGGCTGCCCGTGCGGCAGGATGGTTCGGGTCGCGAAGGATGTCGAGGATTTCTTTGCGGGCCTCACGGCTCTCGCTGAACAGCAGCAACGTCGCGGCATCCAGACGCGTCTGCTCGTCCTTGCCCTCCAGCAGGGAGCTCCTGTAGATCCTGACCTGCTTGTCGACTTCGGATTGGGCAGTTTCCTGGACCGGTACGGGTGCGGCTTCCTGAGCCCACAGGCACGGGATACGCCAGATCGCCAGGAGTAGCAGGAGCTTGCCGCACCGCCGAGCGTTCATTGGAGAGACCTTTAGAAGACGCTTGCCTATTCTATCATCCGCTATAGTAGCCCTGATAATCGACCCAAGTCAACTCCATATCATGCGGATTTCACCTATTTCCGAAACAACAACGAAGATTTGTCCGCTCCAGGAGGCCTGATGCATCGCGCCGGCGATCGGGCTCATGGCCTTGGGTGAAACTCCTTGTGAATTCGTCGCAACCGCTCGTGATCCACGTGCGTGTAAATCTGGGTAGTTCCCACGTCTACATGGCCGAGCATCTCCTGTACACTCCGCAGATCCGCACCGCCACTGAGCAGGTGTGTCGCAAAACAGTGGCGGAGCGTATGAACCGTCAGACTTCGAGGCATCCCTGCACGGACTGCGTACTTCTTGACAAGTCTCCAGATTTCAATACGCGTCAACGCCCTTCCGGTTCGAGACAGGAGAAGATGCGTTCCACTGGCGGGTTTGGTCAATTTGGGACGCAATTGCGCCAGATAGTCCTGTGTAGCCAGGACCGCCGCCCTTCCAACCGGGATCACCCGTTCCTTGTTTCCCTTGCCGAGACACCTCAGATACCCAACATCGAAGTTGAGATCGGAGGTTGTCAGCCCAGCGAGCTCGCTGGCGCGAACACCGGTGGCGTACAGCAGTTCCAGCATGGCCTTGTCGCGAAGGTAGAAGGGCTCCTTGGGGTCCGGTGCTCGGAGCAGCCGGGCAACCTGCTGCTTGTTGCAGACGGCCGGCAGCCTGTACCATGTCTTTGGGGTCTCGAGCACGTCGGATCCATCGTCCTCGATCAGCCCGGTCAGCTTGGCGAACCTCAGGAGCATGCGAATCGCGATCAGGGCACGCTTGACCGTGTTCTCCCCTTTCGAGCTGCGGGCCTGTTCGTGGATATACCTCTGGACGATGGGGGGTTTCAGGTCCGCAATCTTGTCGATCCCATGTTGCCGGCAAAATCTGAGAAACCCCTTGAGGTCCCGACCGTACGCAAGAATGGTGTTTTCGGAAAGACCCGCCTCGACAACAAGGTAATCCAGGAACTCGACGGCCGTTCGGCCCAAGGGCAGAGAACGCAGTTCGGCGGCAACGGTTTGCCTCTGGATCAAGGACATCGCGACAATACACTCCGAGTATCAGGCGGTTTTCCGTCAGGCATATCGGCTCAAGCGCAACGTGGGCTTTAGGAGTCATACCCATTTAAGATAGGTAAAATGCCTGCGCCACGAATCGGTTTGCAGATGGTTCTCACCGACCGACTCAGAGCACCCGCCATTTGTCAGTCCTC
Organism: Sedimentisphaerales bacterium; assembly: GCA_040772485.1. Lineage (GTDB taxonomy): Bacteria > Planctomycetota > Phycisphaerae > Sedimentisphaerales > Anaerobacaceae > Anaerobaca. The sequence goes on from JAXGYC010000008.1 coordinate 285,616, forward strand.
AGCTCGGCGGACCGGTCGCGCACAGGAGATTCTGGCCTTTGTGTGCCAATCGCACTTGAGACAAGCCGGGCTCAAGCGTATAATCTGCGTTTTGCCAGAAAGCTGGCTTTCGGGAATTGACATGGGCAGACCTCGAATATCCAACGTCGTGCTCCTTTTGCTCGGCGCAACGCTGCTGAGCGGATGCGCAATGCAGCAGCCACGCGGCGAAGTCGCAGAAACCGTTGAGATATCAGGAGTTAGAACCGCTGAGGCAGTTGAGGCTGCCACGAAGGTACTCCGGCAGATGCGATTTGCTGTCGAGAAGGCCGATGCCGAGGCAGGCGTCGTCAGGACCCTTCCCTTGACGGGCGGGCAGTTCTTCGAGTTCTGGCGATCCGACAACGCCGACCTGGCCAGCAGTCTCGAAGCCAATTTGCAGACGCTTCGTCGCTCGGTTCTGGTGGAGGTTGCCCAGGTCGACGGCATGCTCCAAATGCGGTGTACCATTCGCGTGCAGAGACTGAGCCTTCCCGGGAATGAGGTGGCCAGCGTCTCTCAGGCCTATCGGATCCACTCACACAGCACCCGAACAACCCAGCGGATCGATCCGGACCCCACGCAGAAGGGGGACATGAGCTGGATTGACCTTGGTGACGATCCGAGGCTTGCCGCAGAGATATTGAGAAAGATCGCACAACATATAGGCCGGCCGGAGAAAGACGAAACGACATGAGGATACTTGTTTGCGGCGGCGCCGGCTATATCGGCAGCAACATGACCGCCCTGCTGGCCGGCGAGGGCCATGAGCCGGTCGTTTTCGACAATCTCAGCAAGGGCCATCGCGCGGCAGTCAGAGATGTAGAGATGGTCGTCGGCGACCTGGCCAACTACGATTTGCTCGTTGAGACCCTGAAGAAGCGGCGTATCGAGGCGGTGATGCACTTCGCCGCGTGGATCGAGGTGGGCGAGTCGGTTCGTGAGCCGCTGGAGTACTACCGGAACAACACGTCGAACACGCAGAACCTGCTGTCGGCGATGGAGGCGGCCGGCGTGGGCAAGTTCGTCTTCAGCAGCACGGCGGCCGTCTACGGCATGCCCCGGACCGTTCCCATCACGGAAGACATGCCCAAGGCCCCGATCAACCCCTATGGGGAGAGCAAGTGGGCCGTCGAACGGATGTGCCATTACCAGAGCGGCGCGGGTCGCCTGCACTATGCGGCTCTGAGGTATTTCAACGCCTGCGGCGCGGGCAACAACGGTCTTTGCGGCGAGGATCATCGCCCGGAGTCGCACCTGATTCCGCTGACCATCCAGGCGGCGATGGGCAAGCGCCCCGACATCAAGATCTACGGAACCGACTACGAGACGCCCGACGGGACCTGCGTCCGCGACTACATCCACGTCGACGACCTGTGCCGGGCCCACCTGCTGGCGCTGAGCAAGCTGGACGAACGCGCCGAGCAGGTCTATAACCTGGGCAACGGGCAAGGCTACTCCGTCAGGGAGGTCATCAATACGGTCCAGCGCGTCTCAGGCAGGGACTTCAAGGTGGTCGAGGCCGACCGTCGGCCCGGCGACCCGGCCTTTCTGACCTCCGATGCCACGAAGATCCGGCGGGAGCTGGGCTGGACGGCCCGCAAGCCCGAGCTGGAGTCAATGGTGGCAACCGCCTGGCGGTGGCACAACGAACACCCGAATGGATATTCCGACTGACCAGACCCATGATGCGAACCAAGACAGAAGGAGACCGGCCGGTGGACCAGATCAAAGCCAGGATCGAATCGTTCCTCAGCAAGCACGGTATGTTTCATGCCGATATCTGTATCGAAAAGACGTGTGAGCTGTTTCTCGACGAAATGGGCAAGGGCCTGTCCGGCGTCAAGAGTTCGCTGGCCATGCTCCCTACCTACATCGAGACCGAGCGCGAGCTGCCGCGGAACAAGCCGGTGATCGTCATGGATGCTGGCGGGACCAACTTCCGCGTCGGGACGGTCTGCTTCAAGGACCAGGGCGACCCCGAGATCGCGGACTTCCGGGTCTTCCCGATGCCGGGCATCAAAAAGGAAGTCAGTCGCGAGCACTTCTTCGGCACGATGGCCGGCTACGTCGCCGACATCATCGGCAGGAGCGAGTCCGTGGGCTTCTGCTTCTCTTATCCGATCGAGATGTCGCCCAACAAGGACGGTCGCGTCCTGTATTTTTCCAAGGAGATCAAGGCCCCGGAAGTCGAGGGCACGATGATCGGCGAAGGGCTCAACGCCGCAATCGTCGAGTCGACCAGCTCCGACGCCAAGCGGATGGTGCTGCTCAACGACACGGTGGCCACCCTGCTGGCCGGCCGAGGCACGTCCGACGGCCGCAACTACGACAGCTACATCGGTTTCATTCTTGGGACGGGCACCAACACCGCCTACATCGAGACCAACCGCAATATCACCAAGGCCAAGGGCCTGGATGCCGGCAAGAGCCAGATCGTCAACGTCGAGTCGGGCGGCTTCGGCAAGGCCCCACGCGGCGATATCGATGAACAGTTCAACGCCGCGTCCGCCAATCCGGGTATCAACACGTTCGAGAAGATGATCTCGGGCGCCTATCTCGGCCCGCTCTGCCTGGCCACGATTCGCCGAGCCGCCGAGGAAGGCCTGTTCGCCAAATCGGTGGCCAAGAAGCTGCTGGCCATAAACGAAACGACAACGAAAGACATCAGCGAGTTTCTCAGCCGCCCCGAGAGCGGCGACAACGTGCTGGGCAAGGCTCTGGCCGGCGCCGACGGGGACCTGACCGCCGTGTATTATCTCGTCGACGCGCTCATCGAACGGGCGGCGAAGCTGACCGCCACCAATCTCTCGTCGGCCGCCATCAAGTCCGGCAAAGGCCAGAACCCCTGTCGCCCGGTCTGCATCGTCGCCGAGGGAACCACCTTCTACCACCTCAAGGGCCTGCGCCCCAAGGTGGAGTATTATCTCAAGCAGTATCTCGTGAACCAGAAGAACGTCTACTATGAAATTGTCAGCGTGGACAACGCCACGCTTATTGGAGCGGCCATCGCAGGCCTGACAAACTAATCCCATGCCAGAAGACACACCTGTAGTTCTCACACCGGTAGAGGAGGCCGCCGTCAAGGCCTCCTCCTTCGACGTACTCTATCACCCGACGGAAAAGATCCCGACGATCGTGGTCGACAATTTTCCCGCGCTGGGCAAGCTGGCCGCGATGCGCTTTGTCGAGTGGGTTCAGAACCACCCCGGCGGCGTCATCAGCCTGCCCACGGGAAAGAGCCCCGAGCACTTCATCCGATGGGTCCAGCGTCTGTTGGCGAACTGGAACAAACGCGAGACGCACAAGATTCTCGAAGAGGCCGGCGTCGATCCGGCCAGGAAACCCGACATGGCAAGTCTGCACTTCGTGCAGATCGACGACTTCTACCCGCTGGATTCGGCCCAGCACAACAGCTTCTATCACTATGTGAAGCATTTCTACATTGAGGGTTTCGGCCTCGATCCGGCCAAGGCCCTGCTGATCGATTCGACCGCGATCGGCCTGCGACCGGGTGAAACGCTGGCGAGCGTGTGGCCCGACAAGCACGTGGACCTCACGCTGCGGTATCGCCTCGCGCGGACCAATCTCGAACACCGGCAGAAGACGCTGCTCGAGGACATCGACCAGTGGTGCATGGAGTACGAGCGTCGCATTCGCCAGCTCGGCGGGATCGGCTTCTTCCTCGGCGGGATCGGCCCGGACGGCCACATCGGCTTCAATATCAAGGGCTCCGACCACAATTCGACGACGCGCCTGTGCTCGACCAACTACGAGACGCAGGCGGCGGCCGCCACCGACCTGGGCGGCATCGAGATCGCCCGCCAGTGCCTGGTCATCACCATCGGCCTGCGCACCATCACACGCAATCCCGACTGCACAGCGATCGTCATTGCGGCCGGTCAGGCGAAGGCGGCCCTGGCGGCCGAGGCGATTCAGGCGCAGACGCACATCAACATTCCCGCGAGCTGCCTCCAGTTGTTGCCCAACGCGCGATTCTACGTCACGCGGGGCGCCGCCGCCAATCTGACCGAACGGCGAGTCGTCACCCTTCAGAAGACGGAAACCGTCAGCGACGACGAGGTCGAGAAGATCCTTGTGGAACTGGCGGTGCAGCGCAACAAGCGCCTGCTCGATCTGACCGACGAGGATGGTCACGCCCACCCGCTGGCGGCGCTCGTTCTGCAACGTCGCGGACAGAAGATCAAGGACCTGGCGCAGACGGTCCACGACCGCCTGATCGCCAAGATCGAGGCGGGCGGCAACATCCAGAAGGACCGGTGTTTCCTGCATACCGAGCCGCACCATGACGACGTCATGCTCGGCTACTTCGCGCAGGTCGTTCGCCATTTCCGCCGCCGGACCAACCAGCATCATTTCATGACGCTGACCAGCGGCTTCACTGCGGTGACCAACGAATTCATGCGGGCCCAGATGGCCAACCTTCGCCGCTTCCTCGAAGCCGGCACGTTCGCCGAGCTGATCGCCCAGGGCTACTTCGAACAGAACAACATGATCGACCGCAATCGCGACGTCTGGCAGTACCTCGACGGGGTCGCCGGCCGCGACGAGCATGAGAAAGCGGAAGGCAACGCCCGCCGCATGTTGCGTAACCTGATCGAACTGTTCGACGGAGACTTCCTGAACCACATCGATCGGTACACCAGTGAAATCGAGGAGTACTTCGCCACGACCTACCCGGGCAAGAAGGACCCGGAGCCCATCCAGAAACTCAAGGGCATGTGCCGCGAGTGGGAAGCGGAGTGTCTCTGGGGCTATTATGGCTGGCAGTGCGAGAACGTCCGCCACCTCCGCCTGAGCTTCTACACCGGGGACATCTTCACCAAAGAGCCGACGATGGACCGCGACGTCCCGCCCATCGTCGCCGAATTGGAACGCATCAACCCCGATGTCATCACCGTCGCCTTCGACCCGGAGGCCAGCGGGCCGGACACGCACTACAAGGTCATGCAGGCCCTGGCCGAGGCGATCCGCATCTACCTGAAGAAGAGCCAGAAACCCGACCTGAAGATCTGGGGCTATCGCAACGTCTGGTTCCGCTTCGACCCGTCGGAGGCCAACGTCTTAGTGCCCATCTCGCTGGCCATGTTCGCCATCCTGGACGACGCCTTCATGAACGCCTTCATCACGCAGAAGGACGCATCGTTCCCGAGCTATGAATACGATGGACCCTTCTCGCTGCTGGCTCAGCGCGTCCAGGTCGAGCAATACCGCAAGATCAAGACCTGCCTGGGTCGCGAGTGGTTCCACAACCACACCAGCGCGATGATCCGCGCGGCGCGCGGCCTGGTCTTTCTGCGGGAGATGTCACCCGACGAGTTCTTCCAGTCCTGTCGCGAGCTGCGCCAGTCCGTCGAGGCCCGCTGAGGCGGGTGCGACGTGCTCTCGGGATCGTCGGCAGGGTCGAACGATTCGAGAAAAACAACGCGAGGGCAAGGCCATGTCGAGATCGACGTTGCGGTGGAGCCATCTATTCGTACTGCTGTTCGTTCCTGTCGCCTGGACGGAGCCTTTCGATCCCGGCGCTTCAGACTACGCCGGTCACCAAGGCGCAACGATCTACGTCTCCTTGCGTGGTGACAACTCGGACGGGCGCAGTTGGGCCACGGCGTTCCACACGATTCAGGCGGCTCTTCTGGCGGTCCCCGACGACCAGGGCGGCCATCGCGTCCTGGTCGCGCCCGGCAAGTACGCGGAGGCCAACCTCTATCCATCCTTCAAAGGGGCCCAAGGCTCCTACAACCTGCTGATCGGTGACACGGACGGTACGTACGGCTCCGGGCAGACCGGCCGCGTCGTGATCGATTCGGGCGCTCCGGCCGTCGTGGTCCGCACCAATCCGAACGCCCCAACCGGCAATCCCACCTGGATGATCCTGGACCAGGGCGATCCGGCGGCGGAGTGGGGCCTCAAGAGCGTGGACTGGTGGGGACCGTGGAAGTGCGCGCCGGAGTTCTCCGGCATCATCTGGGACCGCTGGATCTTTCGCAATCTCTATGTCACCGGCTCGGAAGGCGGCATGGGAGTAGATATCACCAACACGAAGGGATCGGAGTTCTCCTTCGTCGTGGACCGCTGCATCGGGATTGGCCGCTTTGCTGGAGCCGCCGTCATGGCGCACAAGCCTCGCCCGGGCGAACCGGTCGTGTTCCGCAACAGCTACTTCGCCAATCTCGACTGGTGGGGCGACGCAGGCGCTGTCTACGTGCGCGGTGAAGACGGCTCGATGCCTGACGTACCTCATGCGACGTTCGAGAACTGTACGCTCGTCGGTCCCGACAACGCCTTGCAGGCGGGCTATCCGGGCGTCGATGAACTCTACACGCGGGTTCGATTCAAGGACTGCAAACTGATCGTGCTGAACTTCTCGCAGCCGCACGGCACCCCTTCGACCGGCGTGATCTGCTGCGGCTGCAAGAAGGCCGAGCAACTGCACGTTGACTTCGAAGACTGCACGCTCATGGGATACCAGATCTTTGGCGCCACCGAAGCCCAGGGGCGCAAGCTCAACGGCAACGTCTCCTACACCGTCAAGGGCCGAGTCCGGGCCTACGTGCAATACCGCCAGCCGGTCCCGCAGGGCATGGAGAGACTGCGCTACTGGCCCGTGGAGACGTTCGACGATCTGATCCCGGACCGATGGGTTCCGGCCGGTGACAAACCCCGGCGCCCCGTGCTCGTGAAGATTCCCACGAACTTCGGCGCCGCGATGGAGAACACGCCCTTCGTCTACAAAGGCACACCGTACCTGGCCCTGAACCATCGCAACGACGCCAAGGACCGGGTTGGCGACTACGCCAGCGAACAGAACATGCACCTCTATATCCAGAACCTCAACACCGGCGCACGGGTGGCCCGTTTCGGCGCAGGACACTCCTTCGTCTCGGCCTTCGTCGACGGCGATATGCTGCGCATCTTCGCCAGCCAGGGGACCAACGACGACTGGTTCCAGAGCATCTACCAGTTCACCACCACCGACATGCAGCACTGGGACCGCAAGCTGGCGATCCCGCTCGAAGGCGATGAGCATCTGTTCAACTGTTCCGTAACGTGCGGCGAGAAGGACTACGTGATGGCCTACGAGTCCAACCAGCCGGTGGCGTTCTGCTTCAAGTTCGCCCGCTCGAAGGACCTGGATTCGTGGGAGAAGGTCCCAGGTCTGATCTTCACGGGAGTGAACAACGAGTATTCCGCCTGTCCCGTGCTGCGATATTTCGCGCCTTACTATTACGTGATCTACCTCCACGCAGCCATCCCGGGTCATAACGGGTGGGTCCCCTTCCTGGCGCGATCGAGGGATCTGATCGCGTGGGACCTTTCGCCGTTCAATCCGATCATGGAGGCCGCAGCCGGAGAGGGAATCAACAACTCCGACATCGACCTGTTCGAGTACGAGAGACGCACCTACGTCTACTACGCCACCGGCGACCAGGCCACCTGGGGAACGGTCCGCATCGCGATGTTCGATGGGCCCATGCAGCAGTTCTACGAGAGCCACTTCCCCGAGGACGCCGCGATGGTCAGAGTTTCGACGCAGCGTTAGACCGTCGGCGCCATCCAATCGTCAGAGAAGGGAAAAGGCTTACCGGCGCTGACGCGGCGTTTGCATCCGCCCGATCCGACCGGCGGACCGCCACGCATTCATACGGGTACTGAACTCGGCGCGGTCACTTTGCGCCTGTCCTGCTCACGATGTCACCTGACACCGCGTCCGGCGAATCCTCCGTGACCGAAGAAGAAAAAAGGCCCCGGCGATGTGAACGGGGCCTTGCGTTTGGCTGCTTATCTGCCGCTGGGTACTCAGCAGGGTGTGACGCTCTGCGCCTCGGGGCCTTTCCTGCCCTGGGCGGCGACATACTCTACCGTCTGACCCTCGGCCAGCGTCTTGAACCCACTGCCGTTGATGTTGGAGTGGTGGACAAACAGATCCTCGCTGCCGTCGTCAGGAACGATGAATCCGAAGCCCTTCTGATCGTTGAACCATTTTACTGTACCTTTTGCCACAATGTTCTCCTTGGGTCCACAGGGACCCACAACGCACGTTCCCTCTGTTTTTTTCGTAAGGGGCAGACTTCGAGGGGAAAGCATACACCTTGACTTGACGTGCACTCTACACAACAAACGATCCGACTGTCAACAAAATAAACTCCAAAATGGAGAAAAAGGCTCAAGTTGGCGAGCCTTTGGCACGCCATCGGGGCGATCGCATTTCATGAATCCCCGTCGGTCCTCACGTCGGCGTGTGGGCGGCGGGCGGATCATGGCGACGATTGACATATTGCTCGATCAGTCGCCGGACCTCATTGTGCTGGGGCGTTTCCTCTTCGTTCAGCGCCTGCGTGGCCCGATCGAATCGCTGCGGCTCCGTCTCGTGAACTCGGCGCAGCAACGCCAGGGTTTCGCGCCGCAGTTGTGGGACGTGCAAATCCATCATCAGCCCCGCATCGGCACCCTGCCCGTAGACCCGTTCGAGAGACGATCGCTTGGCGAAGGTCTGGAGGAACGTCTTCTCGAGAAGAACGATCTCCTGGATGTTGAGCTGCCGCGTCTCGATCCGCTTCTTCAGTTCGGCCAGTTCCGCGACTCCCAGCATGTGAAGCACGTGGTCCAGCGTTCGACAGGGCAGCATTCGCGTCCGCGTGATTTGCGGCAGCATCTTTCTCTGGGCGCTCAGGAAGACGACCAGCATCCGTTGCGCCTCGTCCCTCAGATGCAGTTGTTGCTGCCTTCGAACCAGTTCGAACTGCCAGCCACAGTTCTCGTCGCGCGGCCTTCCGTCCCGGATCATGGCGACGAGGTTTGCGGCCTCTCGCGCCGCCGCCTGCTGAATGCGCCCCAGCGTCTCCTCGTTCAAGACGTCCGGGACGTGCGGCCCCGGCCGGTCTTCCACCGCGGTCGAGTCATCCGGGGCAGATGCCGCCGGCGTTGGCGGCGCCAGCGGCCTTCCTTCCTTGAGATCTCGCATGAACAGCAGAAAGCTGTTGATCGTCTCCTGGTTCTCGCCTCGCTCGTGGAGGCCGCTCAGCAGCTTCTTCCAGGCTTTGTAGCGCTTCTCGTCCTGGAAGTACTCGCGGGCATCGACCGCCAGACTCGAGGGAACGTCGGCGATGATGCTGTCCTCGGTGAGCGTTTTGATGCCCTTCAAGACGGTGAACATGTACTCCTTGTACCGCTGGGCATGTCCCTCTTCGAATCGGCGCAGGCGGCTGAGGGCGACCCGAACGTTGTCGAGCATGAGATCGTTGACCGTCAGCACGTAGGCGGGCACTTGCTCGGCCTGACTGAATTGCGTGACCTCGGCCATGCCCGCCAGCAGACCGCCTTCGGTTGCCTCCTCCTGGGGTTCCGGCTCGGCGGACGCGGCCTCCTCCTGAATCCTCTTGAGCAGTTCATCCACGCCGCGCACCGCCCGCTTGAGCAGTCGGTCGTGCGAGCCATAGTAGAACCGAAGTGGATCGATGATCTTGATCGCGACGATCCCCAACAGTGCCGCCGCCACCCAGACCAGAATCTTGCCCCAGCGATGCAACGTCTCGTGAATACGGTCGAACTGGTCGAATCCGCGTCGCTCGAGCTCCGTCTGCACCTCGTCCTCGTCGTTGGCCTGGCCCCAGAGCGGGGCGGCCAGCGTCAGTGCAACCAGGCAGGCCAGAAGCAGGACCCACAGCTTGCCGCCTTGAGCAAAGCGCATTCGACGACCTTTCCAAACGAGGGCAGGGCGGGCCGGCGTCCTCGAATCCCAATCCGATCCCAGCCGGGCAGGCGGGGGCAGCGTGCAACGGCGCGTCCCACGCCTGGTGCCATTCGTCGGCCGCACGTCTACCGGTTCATTCTACCAGTTTCGTCGGGTCCGAGGCCAGCCCATATCCAGGGAAACCCAGGTAGGGGCGAGGCATGCCTCGCCCTGCGGATCGGACGGCAACGGTGTTCGTGACCCGGGACGGTCGCGGCGGGTCACTCGTGGAACCTGTATTCCTTGACCTTCCTGGGCCCGCGCAGGTTGCCTTTGAAATCTCCCTCCCGCCGCAACGGGATTTGCATGCCGCCGGTCTCTTCGAGCCATGAATACAGCCGCTCGCGCAGTTCCTCGATCCGCTCCTGCTGCCCGGGCTCGTCGATGAGGTTGTGCATCTCATCCGGGTCATCTTTCAGGTCGTACAGCTCGTCGGTGTCCCAGATGCCGTGGTAGTGGATGAACTTGTAGCGGTCGGTGCGCACGCCGAAGGTGGTCGGCGTCTGGGGGAACGCCGCCTCCCAGTAGTACTCATAAAACACCGCGTCCCGCCACGGCGTGTCTTTGCCCTCCAGCAGCGGAAGGAACGACCGCCCGTCCATATGTTCCGGCGCGCGAACGCCCGCCGCTTCCAGCACCGTCGGCGCCACGTCGATGTTCTGCACGAGCGGCGTGACCTTCGTGCCGGGCTTGATCAGCTCGGGGCAGTGCGCCAGGAAGGGCACGCGCATCGACGGCTCGTACATGTGCCGCTTGTCGATCAGGCCGTGCTCGCCGAAGCAGAAGCCGTTGTCGCCCATGTAAAACACCAGAGTCGAATCGAGCTCGCCCCTCTCCTTGAGGCAGTCCAGCACGCGTCCGATGCTGTCGTCGACGCTCAGCAGCGTCTCGCAGTACCGCTTGAAGAACGTGTCGAAGTCCATCTGCCCGTGGTACATGTAGTCCACGCCGTGCCAACTGTTCCGCTGCTCCTTGACCCAGGCGGGCTTGCCCTTGTAGTTCTCCTCCGTGTCCGCCATGCTCCTGGGGTACTCCACCGTGGCATTCTCGTACCTGCCCAGGTGTCTCTTGGCCGGCTCGAACATCGCGTGGACCGCCTTGTGCGACAGGTAGAGGAAGAACGGCTTGTCGCGTTTCTGTTTGATCCAGTCGATCACGTAGTCGGTCAGCTCGTCGCAGATATGCTTGGTGGCCCGCGTCTGCCTGCCGTCGACGTTCAACTGGCAGTTGTAGTATTCCCCCTGCCCGCGGAAGCTGATCCAGCGATCGAACCCCGGCCGCGGCGCATCGTCGTCGTGGCCCATGTGCCATTTGCCCATGAAGGCGGTCTCGTAGCCAAGCTGCTGGAGGTACTGCGGGAAGAAGACGAGGTCCTTGCGCACGTCCGTCTGGTTGTCGACGACGCCGTGCTTGTGCGAGAACAAGCCGGTGAGGATCGACGCCCGGCTGGGTGAGCACAGCGAGGTAGTGACGAACGCGTTCTCGATGTACGCGCCGTCGCGGGCCATGCGATCCATATTGGGCGTTTCGAGGAACCTTGGCTTGCCCAGGAACCCCATGAAGTCGTAGCGATGGTCGTCGCACAGAATGAAGACGACGTTTCGCGGCTTGCGTCCGGCGATCTTCTGGAGCTTCACATCCTGTCCGGCAGCGACCGTCGCCGGCAGGCTCATGGCCAGCGACGCGGCCCCGGCCGTCCGCAGAAAGCTCCTTCGCGAAATGTCACCCTGTCTCATGGCAGCCCCTTTCTGATGTTGTCATTCCGACCAAGAGCTTGCCCCTTCAACTGCATTCAGGGCAGGCTCTGAGCGAAGTCGAATGGGGCGAAGCCCGCGCGGAGGAATCTGGCTGAGAGGCAGATGTGCGTCACACGCGAAGCCAGATGTCTCGACTACGCTCGACATGACAAAAAGCGAAACATGCAGTCCCCTTCCTATACGCCGCTGAAGGCGGAGAAGCCGCCGTCGACGGGCACGACCACGCCCGTGACGAACTTCGCGGCGTCGCTGAGCAGCCAGATGACCGTGCCGATCAGTTCTTCCGCCTGGCCGAAGCGGCCCATCGGCGTGTGGTCGAGGATGGTCTTGCCCCGCGCGGTCAGCTCGCCGGTCTTCTCGTCGGTCAACAGGAATCGGTTCTGCTCCGTCAGGAAGAACCCCGGCGCGATCGCGTTAACCCGGACGTCCTTCGAGTAGTTCTGGCAGACGTGGACCGCCAGCCATTGGGTGAAGTTGCTCACCGCGGCCTTGGCGGCCGAGTAGGCGGCGATCTTGGTCAGCGGGCGGAACGCGTTCATGCTCGAAACATTCAGGATGACCCCGCCGCCGCTATCGACGATGTCCCTGCCGAAGACCTGGGTCGGCAGCAGCGTCCCGATGAAGTTCAGGTCGAACACGAAGCGAATCGCCTCGGCCGGCAGGTCGAAGAACGACAGATCCGGGGACGTCGTCGCGTCCTTCTTATTGCCGCCGGCGCCGTTGATCAGCACGTCGAGCCGACCGTATGCGGCGAGCACCTTGTCCCTGGCCTCGACGATGCTGGCCTTGTCGAGCACGTTGCACTTGACCGCGATGGCGTCGCCGCCGTCGGAGGTGATCTGGCCGACGACCTTGCCGGCGGCCGCCTCGAACAGGTCGAGCACCGCGACCTTCGCGCCCGCCCGGGCCAGCGCCCGCGCCATCTCCCCGCACAGGATGCCGCCGCCACCGGTGACCACGATGACCTTGTCTCGAATATCGAACAGACTCTTCATCCTTTTCCTTTCGCTCACCTGGCAGATCCGTCGGCGGCGCGACCTTCGCGTCCTTCCGATCTTGTCCCAAATGACTGTCGAGCCAGACTATACACCCCCGGCCCGCCGGTTTCAACCTCCGCCCGCAGCCGGTGCCCGTTGTCCGGGACCCGTGACCCGTCAGGCCGGGACCCTCCCCACACCATAAATCACTTCCTCTTGTCACCCCGAGCGAAGTCGAGGAGCCTGTCCTGAGCTTGCCGAAGGAGTCTGGCCATAGACGACGCGTGCCCCAGATGCTTAGCGTGGCCCTCCAGCCTCCGGCCTACGGTCTCCAGCCTCTTCTTGCGTCTTGCACGAATCCCCATGTCCCGGCACAATGGACCCGACGAATGCAGTAAGGTCCATCCAAAGGAGCCCACATGGCCAACTACGAAGTGACGCATTTCGACGACATCGAGGCGGTGAAGTGTCCGTGCGGGTTTTCGAGACGGGCATTCGCCCACCCCGGTAACGACACCGCGACGATGCACATCGTGGACGTCAAGGCCGACTCAAAGGCCCACTACCACAAGGCCCACACCGAGCTGTACCTCGTGCTCGAAGGCACCGGCCACATCGAGCTCGACGGCCAGATGGTCCCGGTCCGCCCCTTCAGCACCATCCTCATCAAGCCCCTCTGCCGACACCGCGCCGTCGGAGACCTCCGCCTCGTCAACGTCTGCATCCCCCCCTTCGACCCCGCCGACGAACACTTCGATTAGCCCCGGCGTTACCCGTATGGTATAATACTGGCATGATTCGATTGCAGAGAGACCAAGTCAGGTTGAAACCGATCACCGACGAGGACGATGACTACATGGACGCGTCCCCAGCGGAGCGTCTGAGTTTCATGTGGGAACTGACCGCCGAAATCTGGTCGCTACAGGGACGAGACTGCGTTGAACGACGACTACAGAGACATGTTGTGCGCCTTGTGCGACCACGGGGTTAAGTTCCTCCTCGTCGGGGCCTATGCGATGGGCGCTCACGGCTATCCTCGCGCTACGGCCGACATCGACATCTGGGTCCAGCCATCCCCCGAGAATTCAAAGAAGGTCTACCGCGCGTTGGAGTCGTTCGGCGCTCCACTCCATACGATCACGGAGGACGATTTCATCAAGCCGGGGGTCGTCTTTCAGATCGGCGTGGCGCCCCGCCGGATCGACATCATCACCGCCATCAGCGGTGTCGAATTCGAGCACGCCTACGAGCACCGGCAGACCGTCGAATTGGAAGGCCTGCCCATCGCCGTCCTGTCCTACGACGACCTCGTCAAGAACAAGCGCGCCACGGGACGAGACAAAGACCAGATCGACCTCCGCCGCCTCGAAAAACACCCGCCGAAGTAAGTCGCAATCAGACCCCCGCCCGACTCAAAGACGCCGCCGACCTCGAAGCCGTCGACGCCTAATAGCTTGCTCCCGTGTGGCAATGAGACATAACGCGATTCTTAGGTGTGCTGACGCAGCGTCAGTTCCTGCCGTTGTATCTCCGTCTGAGTCGGGGCAATCCACCTTTGGCCTCACCCAACTTGCGGAGAGCCAGCAGCCGATGAGCCAGTTCCGAAGGCTCCACCTCCTGGCCCGTCCGCCTCGCGTAGTCGTCCACAAATGGCAGGAGTTCAGCTTCGTCACTGACGAGATTATCGCAGGGCGTGTCATACTCGCGATACATCTCAATCAATACGGCATCATCAAATGGACTCATTCTGTAGGATTCCCTCCTTTCTGGTGCTCATGTTCGGCGAGTTCTGTCTCTGCCCTGAACAGCGTACCGAGTTGTATTCGGCCGAACAGGAACGAAACACTTGTGAGGAGATAGGCAATGATTGCCAGCGTGAAGTCCATCAGACATGGACGGCGGAGGACGTTCACCATGCAGAGCATCGTCGTCAACAGCAAAGCATAGGCCGTATGGGCGTAGAACTGCCCGAAGTGCAGATAGAACTCCTGGAGGAATTGGAATCGCCACTCACAGTCCTGCTTGAAACACTTGAGGTTTTCATCCATAGTCAGACGCGCCAGATTGGGTGCCTTCAGGACCAATGTGAGCACTTCATAGGCCATGACAAGTGGACCGATCAGCAGTTGCGTCCAAAGAGGTAGCCTGTGATATCGCGTTTCCCTTACCGGCTTCGGCCGGTCGATGCCATCTCTGTTCTCGACCCACGCCAACACGGTCCAATTCAACGCATGAATGAGCATGCCCACGGCACAGGACATGAAGAGAAACGCGACTGTCCTAAAGGCAGATGCGAACCACCAACCCTCAATGCGCGTCAGCATAGTCTCAAGGCATACACCCGCCTCGGAACCGGCGCTCGTGGCTATGCACGTGAAGGCCGTAACGACCACCATGCCGGGCACGAGCTGCGCCATCAAGAAGCCGAAAGTGACCTTGGAGATGAAGTCCTTCATAACGCGCTCTCCACATCTGGACGCGCCAAGGGTGTTCGTGCAACCGCAAAGGCGCGCCGTATTCACGATGCCTTGCGTCGCTGTGTCTGCCGCAAGCGGATATCACCCAAAGATTCAGTTCTGTGGCGGGTTCTTGGCCGCCTTCACGGCGCGTCTGAGCGAATCTCTGCTCGACAGGAGGTCGATGAACTCCGGCCATTTCACCGTGATCCCGTTCTTCTTGCTGGTCTTTCCGGGACACCATGTCAGGCCGGTCATCGTGAGGCAACAGTCTCCAAGTTGGGCCTTTCCGTCGGGAGTCCTCACCTCGAACTCAATGCCCTTCGTCTTGACATCCACATTGACGTCGAATTTCTTGATCTTCACGTTCATCTGTCTCAGCCCTTTCAGCACGCACACGTTATCGGTACATGGTCGCTCCGCGCAATCGTGTTCCACGACATCCTTGCGCGAATGCATAAGGTTCTTTGGCGTTGCGTCATCAAGGGTGCTTCCGTCTGGGGGTTGTATCGGCGGGAGGACGCGGGGAGATAAGGAGAAAGTAGAAACCACACCGCAGGAATGCGGGTGGGGGCTTTTTGGATCTTGCTTTGTCGTTTTGCTCTTTACATTTTGCCTTTTGATTTCATCGCCATTCGCCTCGGCCAGCGCGGCGAGGGTATAGGGAGGCTGTACATGCGGTGCTGGGCCGATGGGGTCTGTATAGTCAGGGTGCGGGCAGGCCGGCCGTCGGAGGTGAAAGGCGGCCGGCCTGGCGCTGTACGGCCTCCACGGCCGATGTTGCCGCGGCGGGCCGGGTGATCACGGCTGCGGGACTACCTCATCTTCCCCGCATTCCTGGCTCTGATGGACCACGACCGTGGCGGTTTGCGTCACGACCGCCGAGCCGCCTTCGCTGGTGCTGACGGAGGCGTACTGGATGCCGCTGACGTACTGGCTCTGCGTGCCGCAGTCGTTGGTCTGCGTCTGGCCTGCGGCTCCGCCCTGGACGGCGAGCGCCGAGCCGTCGTTCGTGCTCGCGACGACCTGGGTCATGCCGGCGGCAAGGCCCTGCTCCTGCGAGTCCTCATCGCCGTCCTGAAAGCCGGCGGCCCCTTCCGTCTGCACGACGACGCCCGCGCCGGTTGTCCCATCGACCTCGGCGTACTGGAACCCGGCGGCGTTGGCGTTCGAGTCGGCGTTATACCGCGAATCCGTGCCAGGACCCCAGCGGAACGCGCCGTTCAGCAGGAAGCCCGCCCAGAAGTCGGGGGCCGCTCGGGCAGGGGCTGCGCTGGCCAGGGCCAGCAGCACCGCCATCAGGAGGAACACTCTCTTACGCATCACTCACTCTCCTTTCTGCGCATGCGTCGAAGCGGATTGGTCGCTCAGGACACCGCCGGACGGTCGCGAGACCGGCATGCCCGGCCACGCCCGATCGGCATCCGTATGCGGACAGGGCAAGGTTGGACCGGGCGCAGACCGGCTGCGGTAGCTGCTGAGCGCGCGGAATCTCGTGCGACAGTGGTATTCCCTCGAACGACAGGGGCAATCGAAGCGGGTGCATCGGCATCGGGTACAGACGCTCGCTGCTGAGGCGCGCGGACGCCGGATGGGGGAAGTCCGACGCGCAGAGAACCCCTCTGCACCCTGGCGTGCGACGTCCCCGCCTCCAAGACAGCCTTGGCAACCTTCCTGTGCCCGGTCATCACTGACCTCCGGTTGCGCCGTCCCTGTTCGTGCCGGCGTCTCCCACGCTCGGGAAACGCGATGAAGAGCCGTCTCTTCGGCCACCTTAGACTCTTCAGAAAGTCTGTCAAGAGAAAAACCGATCCGGCCGACATAGTCAATTGTGATGATGCACCCGCCGATTTCCGGGCGAAAGAGGGTTTACAGTCTTCGGCGGCGGCGGTATAATAAAGGTTTAGTGCCGATGTAGCTCAACGGTAGAGCACGGCTTTCGTAAAGCCGGGGTTGAGAGTTCAAATCTCTCCATCGGCTTTCTCTCGCGTTTGTAGTGATGCCGTAAGGCGTTTCTTTATATGCCTTTACGGGCGCACTACGAACGGGATGATCAAGGGAGAGATCCCATAGAATCGCAGGAGACGCCCAACACGCCGCAGGAATCCTCCGCCGGAACCAATCGTCACTGGCGTCCGGTCTTGGCGGTGGGCGTCGTTTTGGCGTTGGCAGGCGCCATCTTCTGGTGGACGGGGCTGGGATCCTATCTGGCACAACGAAGAGAGTATGCCGCCAAAACCAGAACCTTCTCCGCCAGTTCCGGATTGCTTGAGCGGACGGTGATCGTCCCGACGCTCGACAGCCTTTGCCCCGGCAGCAAGAACGTCATCTGGTGCTCGTCTTTCCAGTTGGCCTGGAACGAGATTCGCGACAACGTCATCGGCGCCCCGCTCGATGTCGTCGGCGCGGAGGAACTTGCCGACCGTTTGAACAAGGCTCCACATCGCGCCGGAGACCTCGCACCCGGCTCGTGCTACGCGGCCGGCGGACGGATACGCGACGGGATCGTGGGGCAAATCGAGAAGGAAATGGGCGCCAGGTTTCCTCGTCGGGAACTGCCCGATTTCAAAAGTATCGAAGACATGGGCGGCATACTGGCCTATTCCTACCTGACGGCAAATGTGCCGTTCCGGTATCCCTTCCGCCAGCTCGACGAAGGGTTCACCTTCACCGACTCGCAGGGCGTCGAAACGCTCGTGGCTGGCTTCGGCCTTTGGCAGGCCTTCCTGTCGCGATATGAGGACATTCGCGAGCAGGTGGAGGTCCTCTATGTGGGTTGGGACGACCCGAATCGGCCCTACGAACGAATGAAGGAATATGCGCTCGACCTGTGCCGGCACAGCCAGCCCTACCAGGTGGTCGTCGCGGTGGTCGAGCCGAAAGGTTCGCTGGCCGAAACCTACGAACATATTCAGCGCGGGACCGAGCAGTTCAAGAAGCAGAGAGACTACAGCCACGCCCGATGGTTTCAAGGGAGCGACGACCTGCGCGTGCCCGAGATGTTCTGGCGCATCGACCACCGATTCGCCGAACTCATTGGCAAGACAGTGGCCAACGTGAGCATGCCCATCGTCGAGGCCATGCAAACGATCGAATTCCGGTTGGATCGATCCGGCGCGGTGCTCGAGAGCGAAGCACGCGTGGGCATTGCCGCCATACCCCGAGACTTCCTGTTCAACCGCCCCTTTCTGATCTACATGAAGAAGCGGGACGCCCAGCGGCCGTTCTTTGCGATGTGGGTGGACAACGCCGAACTGCTGGCTCGCAAATAGCGCACGAGGAAACGGCGCATCAGATCACGGGGCAGCGGGCGCCGTTGGTGAATTCGGGGGGTGGCGGAACGATCGTTCTTGCGGTATCCTGGGGCACGGCTGGTCGGCACGAGCGCAAAGCAAAGCAGGAGGCCGGACGATGGACAGTCCATCACAACGCGCGAAACAGGATACAACGCCGCAGGCGCGGCGGATTCAGTGTGAGGTCTATCGTCGGATGGGCCCGGCACAGAAGCTCGAACTGGTCTTCGAGACATACCACATGGGCCGGCAGCTCGCGATGGCTGGCATCCGGATGCAGAACCCGCACGCCAGCGCCGAGGAAGTCTGGCACCTCTGGGCCCGGCGGCACCTCGGGGCGGATTCCTACGACAAGACCTATGGAGTGCTGAGCTATGAGTGAACTGCGAGAAATCCAGGTCCTGGAGCGGCTGGCCGAGGTCTTCGATGCGCTGGGCATCCCCTACGCCATCGGCGGCTCCATCGCCAGCAGCGTCTACGGCACGGTGCGCTTCACGCGGGACGCCGACATCGCGGTGCTGCCCTTCGCGGCCGCGGCCGACAGGTTCTACGCGATGCTCAAGGACGAATTCTACGTCAGTGAAGAGGCGATGCAGCAGGCGTTGAGCTGCTGCGGCTCGTTCAACATCATCCACTTCGAGACCGCCTTCAAGATCGACCTGTTCCTGCTGGGCCCCAGCGAGTTCGAGCAGCAACTGCTGGTCCGCAGCCGGGTCGTGAGGCTGGGCGAAACCCCTGAAAGCGACCTGTGTTGCGTCTCACCCGAGGACGTCATCCTGCTGAAGCTGCGCCGGCTGAACGAGTCGGACGCCTTCGACGAGAGCCAGTGGGAGGACATCCTGGGCGTGCTGGCGATCCAGGGCCAGGCCCTCGACTTCGGGCGGCTGAACGAAGATGCGAGAATTCGCGGCGTCGAAGACCTCCTGGAGCGAGCCATCGCCGAGGCGCAGACGTACGTTTGAATATGGACCTGAACGCAAAACACACGGCGCTGCAAAACATACTCAAGGACTTGGGCAGAGTCGTCGTGGCGTACTCGGGGGGCGTGGACAGCACGCTGCTGCTGAGGGTCGCTGCCGAAACGCTGGGAACACAGAACGTGCTGGCGTGCTTCAGCGCCGGCGCCTCGGAGCCAAGCCACCAGCTCGCGCGCGCGGCCGCACTGGCGAAGAACATCGGCGTCGAGCTGATGACGGTCGACACGGACGAGCTGGAGGACCCCGCCTTCGTGGCCAATCAGGCGGACCGCTGCTTCCACTGCAAGTCGCATCTGTGCCGGACGCTGCTGGACATTGCGGCCGAGCGCGGGTTTGGTCACGTGGTCTTCGGGACCAACTACGACGACCTCGACGACTTCCGGCCGGGCAATCGGGCCATCGCAAAACTTGGCGTCCGCTCGCCGCTGGCGGAGGCCAGGCTGACCAAGGACGACATCCGCCAAATCAGCCGGCAACTCGGCCTGCCCACCGCGGACATGCCCTCGTCGCCGTGCCTGGCGTCGCGAATCAGCTACGGGCTGGAGGTCACCGCCGAGCGGCTCAGACAGATCGACGAGGCGGAGGCGATTCTCAGAGAGGCGGGTTTCGTCGAATTTCGCGTCCGCCATCATGGCGAGGTCGCGCGTATCGAGGTTCCGGCCGCCCAGATCGGCCGGCTGGCCGCCGAGCCGCTCCGCTCGCAGGTGGTCGAGAAGCTCAAGAGCCTTGGTTTCCGATATGTCACCCTGGACCTTCAGGGCTTTCGTTCCGGCTCGTTGAACGAGTCGCTCTCGGAGGAAGAGAAGCAAACCGGTCTGCAAATGCAATGTACCATTCTCGCTGGAGGAACTCATGCACTCGAATGCCATGTCACAGACTCGTGGAATGTCACGCCGCACCGTTCTTGCGATCGCTCTGCTTGCGGGCCTGGCCTGGTCCGCCAGTCGTTGCGCTGCGGCCGAGGCCGGCGACAGCAAGAATGATTAGCACGTGATGAGTTTCAACATCCGCTATGGGACCGCCGACGATGGGCCGGACCGCTGGGAGAACCGAAGGCAGCAAGTCTGCGAAGTGATCGAGCGGAACCAGTGCGACGTGATCGGGTTGCAGGAGGCGCTGCGGTTGCAGATCGACGCGATTCGCGAGGCCCTGCCGGTGTACGCCGAGATCGGCGTCGGCCGCGAAGACGGCAAGACCAAAGGCGAATACTCCGGCATCCTCTATCGCACCGACCGCCTCCTGGTGGCCGAGGCCGGAACGTTCTGGCTGTCCGACACGCCCGAGGTTCCCGGCTCGATGACCTGGGGCAACAAGATCACACGCGTCTGCACCTGGGGCCGGTTCATCCACAAGCCTTCGGGCAAGGCCTTCTATCATTTCAACACCCATTGCGACCACCAGTCGCAGCCGTCGCGCGCCAAGAGCGCGGTGCTGCTGGTCCAGCGCATCCGCGACCGCAAGCACGCCGACCCGGTGATCGTCTCAGGCGACTTCAACGCGGGCGAAGCCAATCCGGCGATCCGCTATCTCAAGGGTGACCTGGACCTGGACGGCAAGACGCCCATCCCGTTCGTCGATTCGTTCAGGCTACTGCACCCCGAGGCGACCGAGGTCGGCACGTTCCACGCCTTCAAAGGCACGCGTTCCGGCGAGAAGATCGACTACATCTTCGTCCAGGCTGGCGCCGAGGTCCTGGAGGCCCGAGTCCTGCACGACAACGTGGACGGCCGCTACCCCAGCGACCATTACCCCATCACCGCCCGGCTGGCGCTGCCCAACTGAATCAGCCGCATGGGCTGAAGCCCATCCTGCAATTGACCCTCAGGCAAGACGGGTAATCGTGTCCGGAGAGGCCTCTGGACCTGGGGCGGGGTTTGGGCTATACTGGTGCGGCTAAGTGCTTTTGGGTCTTTGTGTTGTGGACGTCTATGGGACTACCTACCGTTGCCATCGTGGGCCGGCCGAACGTGGGCAAGAGCAGTCTGCTCAACGCGCTGGCGGGCGAGAGGATCAGCATCGTCGAGCCGACCGCCGGCGTGACGCGCGATCGCGTCAGCACGTTCCTCAGCCGGGACGACAAGTACTTCGAGCTGATCGACACCGGCGGCTACGGCATCGTCGATTCCGACCAGCTCAGCGATCACATCGAGCGGCAGATCTTCCAGGCCATCGGCTCGGCGACGCTGGTGATCTTCATGGTCGACATCCGCGACGGCCTGACGCCCCTCGATGAGAAAATCGCCCAGCTCCTGCGCAAATACAACCTCGACGTCATCGGCGTGGCCAACAAGGCCGACAGCGCCAAGATGTTCCCGGCGGCCGGGGAGTTCGTGCGCTTGGGCTTCGGCGAGTTCCTCTGCGTCTCGGCCGAGAACAACCTCAACAAGGCGGTGCTGCTCGACCGGATCTTCGCGCGGCTCGCGGACCGCGAGGACACCGGCGCCCCGCCGGAACCGGTGATGAAGATCGCCATGGTCGGCAAACGCAACGCGGGCAAGAGCTCCATGGTCAACGCCATCGCCGGCGCCGAACGCGTCATCGTCAGCGAAATCCCGGGCACGACCCGCGACGCGGTCGACGTGCGGATCGAGAAGGACGGCAAGACTCTCGTCGTGATCGACACCGCCGGCGTCCGCAGAAAAGGCAAGATGGCCGATAACATCGAGTTTTACAGCAATGTCCGCGTCGCCCGTTCCATCCAGCGGGCCGACGTCGTCTGGTTCCTCATCGACGCGACCGTTCCGCTGAGCCAGGTGGACAAGAAGCTGGCCCGGCAGATCGCCGAAGAGCACAAGAGCTGCATCCTCGTCGTCAACAAGTGGGACCTGGCCAAGGACGTCGCAGCGACCAGCGACTACGAGGAATACCTGACCGCCCGGCTGCCCGTGCTGAAGTACGCGCCGATCGCCTTCACGACCGCCGCCGCCGGCAAGAACGTCCAGGCGGTGCTGGACCTGTCGGCCGAGCTGTTCAAGCAGGCCACCACGCGGATCGGCACCGGCCGGCTCAACAAGGCCTTCGAGGTCATCCGGGACGAGCGAACCGGCGCCAAGCGAGGCGGCGCCACCTGGCCCCGCGTCTACTACGCCACGCAGATCGCGACGAATCCCATCACCATCCTCATGTTCGTCAACAACCCCAAGCTCTTCGACGAGAACTACATGCGCTATGTCGCCAACCGGCTCGGGGCCCTGCTGCCCATCGGCGAGGTGCCCATCCGCCTGTTCGCCCGCTCCCACCGCAACGAGGCCTCGAAGCGCAAATCCCGCGCCGCCCGGCGTTGAGTCTGTAGGGGCGAAGCATGCTTCGCCCTCACGGTATGCCCTTACGGACACACTACGAACACGTATGCCACCCGTTTGTAGCGACGCCATAAGGCGTTCCGTTTGTCAGGGCGAGGCATGCCTCGCCCCTACGGCCAGTCCACAAGCGTCTGCGCTGTAAATCCCACACCACACAGACCCGGCCAAGGGAATCCACTTCAGTCTCGGCAGGAGCACGACCCCGCCGGATGCTCCAGCCCGCCACGCGGAAGAACCACCCCCGAGAATGTACCGGACACCTCTATTTTCCCCCCGCAATTGACTTTCAATTCGCGCCCCGACAGTTCCGGCAACGTGCGGGCGAGTGTGATGTGTCGAGCGCTATTCGATTCGTTCGACGGTCGTGGCGCCTTCCATGGTCGTTTTCATGGTCATGGGTTCGCTCTCTTGAGCCGCACGCATCTGGGTTTCGCCGCTGAATCTCATTTGTGTCTTGCGGTCGAGCAACAGGCCGGTGGCTGGATCGACGTTGACGGCGGCCGTGCAGGTTCCGCCCAGTTTGGCGGTCGTCTTGCCGCTTGGCGTGGCCGACACGATAGGCGGATCGTCCATCGCTCGCTCGGCGGTGATTTGGATCGTGCACTTCTCACGTGCCGCAGCCGTCAGCGTGCAGGCGCCCGTCATGGCGAGGGGGGTATTCGCGGCAACGGTCAGCGGGATCTGCCAACTGTCGCCTTGCTGAACGGGCACATCGGGAAAACGGACGATCAATTCGCCAACCAGGCCGCGGATGCGGTCCGCGTTCATCAGGGGGAACGCCTCGATCTGCTTCTTCAGCGCCTGCCGTCGGCCCTCCCGCGAACCGAACCTCTGGTCGGTTTGCAGTATGGCGTTGCTGGCACGTTCCTTGAGCCGCTGGCGCATCATGTCGTCCTCCCGCTCCATGATATTGCGTGCAACCGCCAGGAAGAGACTGTCGGTGCCCAACTCGAGAATCTCGCCTTTGCGTGAGATCTTGACGGGGCAACATTCGCCGATGAAGGCCGAGTAGTGGCTCGCCAGGGGATCGCTGCTGTCGGTGGGCTTGGTCGAGTCGTATACGAGGCCCGGCTCGGCTCCCTTCATGCCGCTCGTCTCCTGGATGGCCACGAAACGAACGTTGGCCAGGACCGTGCCGTTGTCGGCCGTCTCGATGGGTTCGACCGCCAAGGTGGTCGTCCGCGAGTTGGCGATGACCATCTGCTGGGGGCCCATCTGCGTGGCGAGGTCCATCGTGGTGGTCGCCCGGTATGTCCGCTTCTGCCCGGGCGGGAGGCGAAACTGCAAGTCGATCTTTGCAGCCGCATACACATGGGGACATGCGGCGGCACAGAGCGTCAGGGCAAGCACGGTCCTCTGCAGGGGTTGCATTTGGCGTCTCCTTTCGATGCATCAGTGGAGCTTCTCGGCGTGGCCGCCTTCGGCCAAAACGTCTTCTATCCTATGGACGCCCGGCGCGACGGAATGATCGAACAAAACGCCGAGCGGAAACTCAAAAGGTTACTCAAACGTGTCCGGCACTTCTTGCGGGGCCTACTTGGCTGGCCCGATCCTCTGAATCCCACGTCGGTTACATGTTACGTGCCTCTCGACGTCCAGGCAGCGCATGACGGACTTCAACGGATTCATCGCAAGCAGGTCCGCGTCGTCTTCCTGGCGATATTATAGCAGAGGACAGACACCGGGCCAAGGAGAACTGCGTGGCAGCCGTCTGGGATCAGCGCGACATCGGCGTCCACCATCCCCATCCGCCTGTGGCGGATGAGGCTGCCACCCAGGGCCTTCCGTATACCGCGCTTTCGGACGGGGGGCGATTTTTCCAGGGGTTTGCACAGATGCCGGCGGGGGGTATACTGGTATCAGATGAACGAGCAGACGCTGTTCTCTGGAGAACCGGCCATGACGATTCTACTAATACTACTTATCGCCGGGATCGCATTGCTTGCCGGCGGCACCCTTTACGCTCCGCTGATCGCCCGGCGGATGGGAGAGCAGAAGGCCCGGATCACGCCGGCCGTTTCCATCAATGACGGACGCGACTACGTTCCCACCAAGACGCCCGTGGTCTTTGCGCACCATTTCGCGTCGATCGCCGGAGCCGGACCGATCATCGGGCCGGTGCTGGCGATCCTCTACGGCTGGGGACCTGCCCTGTTGTGGATCGTCCTGGGCGGCATCTTCCTCGGCGGCGTGCACGACTTCGTGGCGACCTACGTGACAATGCGTGAGGGCGGCAAGAATCTGACCGTGATCGCGCGGCGCTACATCGGCCCGGCGGCATTCGTGATGATGCTCGTGATTCTGGTGGCGATCCTGGTGCTGGTCTGCGCGGCCTTTCTCGATCTGTCCGCCACCGCGCTGACGAGCAAGGTCGCGCTGTCCGATCTCGGCATGCAATCGGGCCAGACCCTGTTGCGCGAGAAGTCGATCGTCAATCCGCGAACCGGCGTGGCCGAGCCGTATGCGTTAATCGGTGGAATCGCCTCGATGTCCGTGATCGTCATCACCGCCTTCTCGCCCCTGATGGGATTCCTGTACCTCAAGAAGAAATGGCCTGTAGGGGTGTGTTCGCTCCTGGCGCTGGTGATCTGTGCGATCTCGATCCTGATCGGCTTGAAATGGCCCGTTTCGGTTTCTCCTCTGACCTGGAAGCTAATGATCAGCGGCTACGTGCTGCTGGCGGCGGGCATGCCCGTCTGGTTCTTCCTGCAGAGCAGGGACTTCATCAACGTGCACATTCTGTACGCCGGCCTGGTGTTTCTGCTGGTGGCCCTGATCGCGGCGGGACTTCGCGGCGCCGCGGTCGCCGGAGCCGCCATCCCCTGGAACAACTGGTCGGAGGGAACCAGGATCCTCGGCCCGGGCTGGCCCATCCTGTTTGTCACCATCGCCTGCGGCGCCGTCAGCGGCTTTCACAGCCTCTGCGCCGGCGGGACCACCTGCAAGCAGCTCTCCAACGAACGTGCGGCCCGCAAGGTCGGCTACTGGGCGATGCTTCTCGAAAGTCTCCTGGCGGTGTGCGTGGTGTGCTGTCTGATCCTGGGACTGTCGCTGGGCACATACAAGAGCTACTGCTATCCGGCCGCGGGCGGCGGCAATGCCGTGTTGACCTTCGCCATGGCCGTCGGGCACACGGTCCACCTTGGCCTGGGGCTGCCCGTCGCCGCTGGCGCGCTCGGCGCCATGCTGCTGCTGGAGGGTTTCCTCGTCACGACGCTGGACACCGCGATCCGTCTGACCCGGTACATGATCGAGGAAGGCTGGGCCACGTTCTTCGGCCGATACGATGTGTTCGCCCGGCCGGTGGCAGCCGTCGCGGCTGCGACCGATGGGAGCAATGCCGCTCCGCAGCGGATCGAGCCAACGGGCGCCGGCGGCCTGGCCGTCACTGAGCCGCCCGTGAGATATGCGCAGCCCACCGGCGAGGGCATCCCCACCAGAGGCGTCAATCGCGCGATCCTGCGGTTCCTGCAACTGTACTGGGTCAATTCGGGAATTGCGGTCGGCCTGATGCTGCTGCTGGGTCTGACCAACGGCTATTCCGTGGTGTGGAACATCTTCGGTTCGGCGAATCAACTTCTGGCGGCGCTGGCCCTCTGGGTGGGCACAACCTGGCTGATGAGCAAGGGACGTCAGTACTGGTTCGCCATCGTTCCGGCGGTCTTCATGTTCGTCACCTCCATCACCATGCTCGTCTGGCTGCTGGCCAAGAAGTACATCCCCGGCTGGCAAGCGGGCCAGAGCGGCATGCTCGCGCTGCTCATCGCGGACGTCATCGTGCTGGCCATGACCGCCGGCATCCTCGGTCTGACGCTCAAGAACTGGCTGATGAAGGGAACTCTGGCAACTGTCGCCCGCCCGACCCACGAGATGTGACGGCGGGCAGTGATTCGTGGGAAACTCCGCGCGGCACCCGGCCGACGGTCATGAACCGGCCGCGACGCTATTGGCCGGACGGTTCGATACCCTCGTCTTCGGGAATCAGCTCCAGCACGAACCGCGCCGAGGGAAGCGATGTGCCTTCGATCTGCTTGTTTTGAACGTACTGCTGCGGGAAGTTGAAGACGACGGGCCTGGTGATGACGTCCGTTGCCTGCCGGTCCGAATCCAGCACGTACAGGAAGATGTGGAAAGGCTGCCGTTCGTAGGCTTGCCAGGCCTCCATGGTCGCCCGGACCAGGACCGTTGCCAGTTCGGCCTCATTTTCGAGGACAACCCGGTACGTGCCCTGCGTGTTCGTGCTGAAGCAGTAGCCTAAGACCGCCTGCACCGGATGCTCGGCCAGCACCACCTCTTCGCGGGCCAGCGTCACGCTCACCCGGGTGGCAATCTCCCGGCTCTGTCCGGCCGTCAGTTCCACGTAGGGGTTCTTTCGAATCGGCGAGCCCCGAGCCTGTGCCTGCTCGTTTGCCGAGAGGCGAACCCGGGCCGCAACCACGCCGTCCGGAACGTACGCGCTGACCGTCGGTGGCTCGATGGTGGCCCGCAAGGACGCGCCGTTTTCGTCGACGCACTCCACGGGAACAGGTCGCTCCACCAACGGGCGGATCTGGACGGTCAGCGTCCTCGGTTCGCAGCTCTCCACGGTCAGGCCCAGTTGCCGGATCTCGTCGCTCTGCTTGAGGAAGTTCAGCACGTCGAACGTTCGCGGGCCGACTTGCGTCCATCCTTCCTCTTCGGGCGAAACGAAGAGGTCGAGGGGCAGTTCCCCCTTCTTCCTCTTCCGATCCACCTCGGTCACGCGCGAGGCGGGCCCCTTCAGATCGACGGTATCGATGGTCACGGTGGGCAGCAGCGCCGATTCCGGGCCTTCGAAGCTCACCCAGAGCGCTGCATCACTCGGCCGGGCCACCGTGATGGTCACGTAATTGGACAGGGACATCGGCTCATCCTGGGCCAGATCCGACCACACCCAGATCAGGACGGTCAGAAAGACCACGATGGATATCTTGCCAAGTTTGGGGTTCTTAACCATGTCCGTATTCAAACCCTGCCTTGTCAGGTTTCTGCGCTCGGTCCGTCCCGGCACAACGTCGTCGTCGATCCGGACCCCGCGCGACCGCGGCTCTACTCGTGACGCTTGAGCAGGCGTCCCACCAGGGGTACATTGCCCGCCATAGTGCTGGTCAGGTACGAACGGATCTGGGCTTCGGTCACGTTGCGAACCAGCCGACCGTTCCGCGCCACGGAAATGGCGCCCGTCTCTTCGCTGACCACCAGACACGTGGCATCGGAGCCGGCGGTGATCCCCAGCGCCGCTCTGTGACGCGAGCCCAGCTCGATGCCGTCCATGGCGCCCGCCTCGGCCAGCGGAAGCTGAACCCTGGCCGCGATGATCCGGTCGCCCCGGATGACGACCGCCATATCGTGCAGCGCCGTGCCGGGATAAAAGATCGTCTTGAGCAGATCGGCGGTGACCCGCGCGTCCAGTCGAACTCCGGTCTCGATGAACTCGCCCAGGGCCACCTGTCTTTCGAGCACGATGATCGCTCCGATGCGAGCGGCCGACAACTCGGTGACCGCGGTGATCAGTGCCTCGACCGTCCGCGAGAGTTGATGGAGAGACCCTGTCCAGATTCGAGGTTGCCCAATCTGGATGAGAACTCTCCGAATTTCGGGTTGGAAGGCCGCGACCGCCACGATGAGAACCGCGATCAGGAAGCCCTTGTAGAGATACTGCAGCCGGTCGAAAGGAAGCCGCTCGACGACAAGGTTCAAGACCAGCACCCCGGCGACGAGCAGAAAAATGACACCGCGAAACAGCCTCTCCCCGCGTGTGCCCTCGAGAAAATCCACCACCCAATAAACCACCAGCCCGATCAGGACGAGCTCAACGACAACCACCCACCATTCATAGCGTGCGACCCGACTGAAATAGTCAACCAGCGTATCCACCCAAAACCCTTCCGTGGGCCCGGTCACAACCTTAGCCGCAGACTACGGCAGTCTCTTGTCGGTGAGGTTGCTGGGCCGATCCAGCAGCAGCACCGTGTCGATGTCGGCGCGCATCATTTCGAAGTTGGTCTGGACGACTCGTTTGTGCCGCCGGTTGCCCTCGGCCGCCGTCTCGCCCGGATAGTTCCACCCGGAGGAGCAACCGCAGGGCAGAAGCACCAGAACGCACAGGATCAAGGCAAGCGCCAGCGAACGCAGGTTCAAACGACCGCTCCCTTGCTCGGTTTTCTCGACAGCCACTACGCTTTTCATCGTTTCCCCTTCTTTTCAGTGTCCACTCGAATCCTGTGCGGCCGCATGCGATATCCTGCGCGCTGCCGGCTACGTGCCCCGTAACCGAGCGGCGCAAAACCTGCCCCGACAGAGACTTAATTATAGCACGCCCGTTCGGGCCTGTCAAGCGTCCCGAGAATTTTGCGCCGCCGCGTCACCTAACCGCTTCCCAGCAGAGAACTTGCGTCGATCTGCGTCCGAAACGATGGGGCTATGGGACCTTCCGCCCGCGGCGTTCCTGCCGCCCCGCCGCAGCCAGATCCCCCGTCGGCGGCGTCGGAAAAGCCTTCAAACTGGCCCCACAAGCGGTACAATACCCCGCGTGCAGGCTCCGGAACCGCTCCGGCACGCGGTCGCCGCCGGCACAGAAGGACCCTTGGCAGTTGTGCAGGAGATCGACATGGGCAAGAAGTCATCCGTCCCCCGCCTCACCAGCCGGCAGCGCGTCGTCGCCGCGATCAATCACCAGCCCGCCGACCGCGTCCCCATCGATCTCGGAGGCACCGCCTGCTCGGGCGCCCACGTCAGCGTTGTCGCCCGCCTCCGCCAGGCACTGGGGCTCGACAAGCCCGGAACGCCCGTCAAGGTCGTCGAAATGTATCAGATGCTCGGCGAGATCGGCGCCGACCTGCGGGAGGCGCTGGGGATCGACGTCGTCGAGCTGCCCAAGCCGAAGAACATGTTCGGTTTTGCGAACGCCGGCTGGAAACGCTGGCGGACGTTCGACGGCACCGATGTGCTCGTGCCCGCCAAATTCAACACCGAGCCCGAGCCCAACGGCGACATCCTGATGTATCCGCAGGGCGACCGGTCCGCCAAGCCCTCGGGCAGGATGCCCAAAGGCGGCTTCTATTTCGACTCGATCATCCGCCAGCACCCCATTGACGACGCCAGACTCGATCCGGCCGATAATGTCGAGGAATTCAGCCCTGTCAGCGACGAGGACTTAGCCTTCTACGAGAAGCACGCCAAAGACCTGTACGACAACACCGACCTGGCCATCGCCGCGGGCTTTCCGGGCACTGCCTTCGGCGACATCGCGCTGGTGCCCGCGCCGTGGATGAAGGACCCCAAGGGCATTCGCGACATTGAGGAGTGGTACATCAGCACCATCACCCGCCGGAACTACATCCAGGAGGTCTTCGCCCGCCAGGCCGAGATCGCGATCGAGAACCTCAAGCGCATCCATCAGGCGGTCGGCGACCGGGTGCACGCGGTCTTCATGTGCGGCACCGATCTGGCGTCGCAGAACAGCCTGTTCTGCTCGCCCGACGCCTACCGCGAGCTGTACCTGCCGCACGCCAAAAAGCTCAACGACTGGGTCCACGCGCACACAAAGTGGAAGACGCTCAAGCACTGTTGCGGCGGATGCGAGCCGCTGATCGACGGGCTCATCGACGCCGGATACAACATCCTCAACCCCGTCCAGACCTCCGCCAGAGGAATGGACCCTGCGACGCTCGTCGAAAAGTACGGCGACCGCATCGTCTTCTGGGGCGGTGGCGTCGACACGCAACAGACCCTGCCCTTCGGCGCCCCCGACGAGGTCCGCGCCCAGGTCGCCGAACGCGTCAAGATCTTCAGCCGCAAACACGGCTTCGTCTTCAACACCATCCACAATATCCAGTGCAACACCCCCACCCAAAACCTCCTCGCCATGTTCGCCGCCCTCGGACGAAACGTGTAACGTGTGAATGCGTAGATGGGTAGAAGCGTAGACGCGTGAATCCCGGGTGGCTCGACGGTCATTCGACAGCTTGACATCTGTGTACGGGCCGCCTATAGTCCAAGTGGTTCTGTGCCTGGCTGGGATACATGGCACGAGCATCGAGATCGTGGAGACGGCGGCATGAAAGCCGAATCGGACAAAGAGCGAATGGCGACTGCAGCGGCATCCGGGTCCAAGCCAATCGATTTGCAGCGTCTGGCAGCCGTTCTTGGCGGTATCCCGTTCATCGATTACGCAATGGTTTTTGGCTCGGCTCGGGACGGCGTCGCGCCCACCGGATCTGATCTGGACGTCGCCGTATCGTTGGCAGATGGCGACGCGGAGGACTTCGACCGCCTTGTGGAAATCGTGAGCAGGGTGGAAGAAACGTTCGATGTCCCCTGCGATCTGACGGTGCTCAATACGGCGGGGCCTGTGCTTCGGCATGAAGCGTTGAAGGGACGCGTGCTCTTCGTGCGACCCGGTCGGCAGGAGAATTTCGCTGACTTTTTCACCCGAACGTGTGCCGAGTACGAAGACCTCATGGCGCTCCGCGCCCGGCAACTCGCCTACAGGGGGTACTGATGCCCATCAACGGTATCGTCGAGAGCAAGCTTCGTTTCCTCGAACAGACCCTGGCCGACCTGGAGAGTTGGCCTCTGGGGACCCAGGGCGAGTTCGCCCACAACTCCATGCTTCGACGGGCCGTGGAACGTGCCCTGCAGCTTGCCATCGAGAGTATGATCGACGTTGCGGAGCGGATTCTGGCTGCCAGACACCTACCGCCGGCCGACACCGCCGGACAGAATCTCCATCGGCTCCAGGAAATCGGGGTCTTGAAAGATGCCGATCGTTACGCCGAAATGGTGCGCTTTCGCAACTTCATTGTCCATCGATATGAACAGATCGAGCCTCAGATCATCTACCGTCTTGCGACGACCAAACTGAGTCACTTTCGCGACTTCATCGACGAGATCCGCAAAGCCTGCGCGGATCAGACATCCGAGCAGGAAGGAGCCTAAAGACGATAGGCGCCTGCCTCCCTGGCGAATCCGCCCGGCCCGCCGACTACAACATCCAGTGCAACACCCCCACCCAAAACCTCCTCGCCATGTTCCAGGCCCTCGGACGAAACCTGTAGGGGCGAATGATTATTCGCCCTCACTGACGGGGCATACCCGTTTGTAGTGTCCCCGTAAGGGCATACCGTAGGGGCGAAGCATGCTTTGCCCTCTCCGCCCGCGCACAGGTGCACTCGGAAGCCCTCCGTACGCATAGTCAACCAGCGTCTCACGACGCCACTACCCACACGAACGCCGCGATTTTTCCTTTGCGCGCCACCTGTTCCTTCGCTATAGTGTCTTCCGGAAGACGATGCGGACCAACATGCGACAGATGACTAAGACACCAAGCGACGAATCGCGGGCGAATCGGGCACAGCATAGTCAATTCAAGATCGAAATTGGCAAGGCGTCCCCGGAATTCAGTCCCGGAATTCAGTGAAAGACGTGGCGCAAACAGAATGATTGCCGTCAAATAGGAGGCTTTACATTAGGTGTTCTTTTCTAGAAGCGAAGGGCTGGGAGCCGAAGCTCACAGCCCTTCTTCTCTTCGTGTGTCGGAAACCTCACGGCGTCCCGGACCGGATCGCCGGTTGTGAAGGTCCCTATGCGCGTTTGCGCAATCTCACGCTTGCCGCGCCGAGGCCGAGAAGGCCCAGCAGAACCGCGCCCGGAACGGGAACGGGGATGAGGTAATTCTGGGCAAAGGCGATTTCAACAGGGCCTTCCGTGATCGTTGGATTGACCGCAAGAAGCCAGTTTTGAGATCCGGAGAAATCCGTCAGGTTTTTGGTCGCTGTCTTCATATCGTTATACATGGCAAGTGCGGGGACGTTATAGTTGGTTCCATCGGGGGGATTCCAATCCGCCCTGTCCGCACTCCTGAACAACCCGTCATACAGATTGAATTGATCTACGCCATCTTTGATGATTTCCCACATGACGAGCTGGGCTAATGCTTTGTCTGACTGACTCGGATCGCCTCCGGCCGTGTAGCCGTGATTGTCAGCAAGCCACGCCGCAGCCATGTAAGCTCTAGCATCAAGTCCGAAATCGTCAAGCGAGCTGTCAACCGAGAGCAGCGTATAGGGCATTGGTGTGGTGGGGTTGTCCATCTCCACCTCGGTACAATAGACATCCCACTCCGAAGGGCCGCCGTTGATGCTCGCGGTGTAATTCAGGGACCAGGCGTGGTAACCGTCAGAGGCGCCTGACCCATCATATAGGGCACCTATCCACGTTACATAACCAAGCGGGTAGTTCCAGTAGTAATCACCCGTGCTACTGAGGTTTTCGCCCGTGTTCACAATGGTTGCCTGGCCGACAATGTCGGCATTCGCACAGACCGGGAGAACGCACAGTACCGCAATCAGTGAAAAACTCATCAAGTTGTTCATCACACCTTCTCCATTCCTTCGTCGTGTGTCTGTGACTTCACGAACACACGCTCTACCTGTTCACACATGAATTGTCCACTCGTTACGCGACAGAGGATTCACAGGTCGGCTGCGGAGGGGCGCGGGCGGCAAGGACAGCGGGCGTGGATTGCGAGCGGCCCTCCAGGGATGGTACGGTTCCGGCGCGGCAGCGCACCGGGAGTCTCTCGGGCGCAGCGTCCGGCTGGACGAAGCAGACCGCCGCCTCACAGAAGGCATCGGGCCCCACCAGATGGCTGTGTCCGATCTGCGGCGGAGCGCCGCTGTGGTACCAGTCCGGGATATGGCCAGGGTGCAGTCTCCTGACCCACGAAGCCGACCGGCACAGACCCAGGCTCATCAGGGCATACAGACACAAGTCGAAGCTGCTGTGGCCGTCCGTCAGGACGATCGCACCTGCCGGATCGCATTCGTCCGGTTCGGCGTCCTCGGCGATGTCAGAGAGTCCACCGAGGCACCGCGCGAAGATGTCGCCGGCAACAGCGGCATCGTCGCGGAGTACGAGGAGGGAGTATATCCCTAATTCATCGTCGCCCAAGAAGGCTGACGCACCCGAGCCGGCCCCGCCCAGGCCATCGGCTGTTCGATGGGCGGCCACAGGCGCCAGAGGTGCGGTTGCCGGAGCGCAGACAGGTATCATGTCCGCGCAGAGTCCTCTTTGCCCGAGCGCTACAAAAATGACTGTGAAGAATGTGATCCGGCTCATCAGGGTCACCACCCCACACTCAGCACCAGTGCTGCTCATTTGGATGTGGTGCTATAGGAAATCTGCAGTCAATTCTACCGGAGTATATGGGCAAGATCAAGAATAATCCCGCGAAGAATCTGTCGGCATACACCGCGTTTTCCCATGTGAATACCGGGCAATTAAGGACACCCGGCGAATCGGGGGACACCATACTCAATTCAAGATCCAAATTGGCAAGTAATACAGATTAGGAAAAGTCCTTGCGCGGAAGTGACTTTGTCATCCCTTCGACAAGCTCAGGGCAGGCTCTGAGCCTCGCGAAGGATCCGGTCATGGTATGAGACGCTCTTCTCATTCGTCGCCCAGATCCTTCACTTCGTTCAGGACGACAAGGCGGAGCGCACGAATAAATCCCAATCCGTATAAATAGAGAAGAAGCTCGTCCGTGAGCTGCGCCGGTGAAGGCGGCACCGTCCCTGGTGGCGATTAGAAACTCTGATTCTGTCGGCTTCGTGTCGACAGAGCTCGACCGCTCTTGTCATCACCCACACTGGAACTGAAACCTGCCTGAAGCCACTTTCGGAATGGCCCGCCTCCCTGCATGCCATCTGCGTAAATCATACGCGATCGCTTGTTGCCGGTCAATATTCACAGCGCCGTTTTGAGACGCATTCGGTGTGGTTTTCTTCGATGTTTGGAACCATCAGTGATATAGGCCGCAACGACTACCTATCGTTCGACCCCGATGTGAACCTGGGTAATATAAGAGACGCCTGAAGGTTGGCAACCGGCTACAGGCACGTGTTCACACACAATCTACAGGACGCGGCCGACGAAGGGCTTGGGTCGGAGGATCTGGAGGCCGGCGAAGCCGGAGACGGGCGGAACGTGGCGGTCTTGGCTGACGAGGATGCGTTTGCCCGCTCAACTCCCGGCAGCAGATTGCCGATAGTCGTTAGCGTCAGGCGGGTGCGCGTATGCGAGCACCGCCAGAGGCGGAAAGGAACGAACATGAAACGCAACCACTTGCTCGTAGTTGGCGTGCTTCTCGGAGTCGTGGCAACCGTACTGCTTGCCCAGCAGGGATCACCACGGGCGCTGCGCCGATGGGAGTACGCCGTCTACATGACCGGCTTGGGTCAGAACGGGAAGGCCAGACTCTGGCAACGAAGCAGCGGACGAGCGGGAGTCACCGAAGCGCGGAGGGACTATGTCTCCGGCGACGAGCCGTACGAATTCTGCAAAGAGTTGGGCATTCCCTATTCAGCCCCTATCAGGATGGATACTCCGGGCGAGAAGCTCGCGTTCGAACTCGTCGTGCTGGACTACTTCGGTGATCAGGGCTGGGAACTGGTATCCGCCCCCACGGAACAGGGCGCCGTGCAAAAGCATCTTTTCAAGCGGATCAGGTAACACCGGGCTCGCAGGGGCGAGGCATGCTTGGCCCGGTTTGTAGTGTGCTCGTGAGAGCATACCTGTTCAGCGAGTAGCCCGCCGGGGCGGGCCACTGCGAACGAACGCCTGATCCCGATGCACGTCGAGATCACTTATGAACCGTTTGTCTGTCACATCCGCGCGAGGGCCGCGCAAGGGCGAAGCATGCTTCGCCCCTACGAGCATGTCTTTGCCAAATCGGGGGCCACCATAGTCAATTCAAGATCGAAACTGGCAAGGCGGCCCCTGGAATGGCCCGGAATTGTCGCCGGGTCTGGAAACGTCTTGATGTATGCCTCGTGCCGGGGTATGTGTATCTCTGGTAGAATGCAGCCGCTGGTCCGTTGGGCGACGACGGGATGGCACACTACGGAGAATCTTGGCATGAAGACAAACAGACAGCATGGCGGCAATCGCATCGACAACCGCAGTCCCAAGGTCTCGCGCCGCGCCCTGCTCGGGGGCGTCGCGGCGGGTGTCGCCTTTTCCGTGGTGCCCCGCCACGTTCTCGGGGGGCAGGGCCATACGGCTGCGAGTGACAAGATCAGCCTCGGGTTGATCGGGCTGGGTGGCCAGGGCCACGTGAACCTGTTCAACTTCCTGCAGATGGAGGACGTGCAGGTCACAAGCGTATGCGATGTCAATCGCGAAGGGCCGGGGTACATTTCCTGGGATTGGATGGAGGGTAAGGAGCGGAAACTGGGCGGGCGAGAGCCGGCCCGGCGTCTGGTGAACGGACACTACGCCGAGCAGCGGGGGCAGAGCACGTTTCGCGGCTGCACCGCCTACGCGGACTACCGCGAACTGCTGGAAACGGAAGACGTGGATGCGGTGATGGTCGCCACGCCGGACCACGCCCACGCGGTGATCGTCATGGCGGCCTTGAAGCAGGGCAAGCACGTGTACTGCGAAAAGCCGCTCGCTTACACGGTTCACGAGGCGCGGGCCGTGACCGAAGCGGCGCGTCGGGCCAAGGTGGCCACCCAACTGGGCAACCAGGGACAGGCGTCCGAGGAGGCACGTTTGACCCAGGAGATCATCCTCGACGGCGCGATCGGCCCCGTGCGCGAGGTGCACGTCAATCGGGGTCCCTGCTTCTGGGATCCGCCGGCATGGGGCGGCCATCGCCCCCCGGACCAGCCGCCGGTGCCCGAGGGACTGGACTGGGATCGCTGGCTGGGCCCGGCCCCGGCACGCCCCTATCACCCGGCCTACCATCCCTGGCGATGGCGGGACTGGTGGGATTTCGGCACCGGCCCCCTGGGGGACATGGGCTGCCATATCCTCTCGACCGTGTTCAAGGCGCTCCAGCTCCGCCATCCGGACGGCGTGGTGGCCGAGTGCGCGGAGACCGGCCCGGAGGTCTACCCGCGCCGTTTCAGGGTGACCTATACATTCGGCTCGCGTGACGGGATGCCGCCGCTGACCCTGATCTGGCATGATGAGGGCTATGACCCGCCTCGGCCGCAGGCCCTGGAGCCGGGACGCCCCTTGACGTCGCCGATCTACGTGGGAGACGAAGGCACGATGATGGACTACCTGCTGATTCCTGAATCGCGGCGCAAGGCCTACGGCAAGCCCCCTCGGGTACTGCCGCGTTCGCCGGGACAGTACCGTGAGTGGATCGATGCGTGTCGAGGCGGGACGCCGGCGGGTTCGGATTTTGTGAACCACAGCGGTCTGCTGACGGAGACCGCGCTTTTGGGCAATATCGCCATACGCACGGGCAAGGCGCTTGATTGGGACGGTCCCAACCTCAAGATCACCAACGACGAATCGGCCAACCGATACCTGCACCGGGACTACCGGGACGGCTGGACTTTATAACGACTTGAAGGCGTCCGGCGCGAATGGCACGGAGAAGAGCGGGCGGTGCTCGTAGGGGCGAAGCATGCTTCGCCCTGTTCGTAGTGTGCCCGTGAGGGCATACACATTCAACAAGCAGCGTCTTACGACGCCACTACGAACAAGCGCCTCGGAATAGCCGACCGCGGCGGACCACTACGAACGGCGGATCTTTGCTTTGCCCGGCACCCGCGCACCGACTATGATGGGGCCGGGAAGATAACGCGGATCGATCGCTGTCGATCTCGCGCCGGAACCTCTGAGTGACTGGGAGTGCACATGGAAACGATTCTGCGAGGCGGTTGCCTGTGCGGCGCGGTGCGGTATGAATGCACCGGCGACCCTGGAAATGCCAGCTACTGTCACTGCGACGACTGCAAGAGAGCGACGGGAGGGCCCTACACCGTGGGCGTCCTCGTCCGGGCGGCGGACCTGCGCATCCTCTCGGGCGAGGTCAAAGGCTACACCACCATCGCCGACAGCGGCCGCAGGATCACGCGCCAGTTCTGTCCCGAGTGCGGCTCGCCGCTGTTCACCCGAGCGGAGAAACGTCCCGGTCTGGTCTTCCTCAAGGCGGGCAGTCTCGATGAGCCCCAGCGCGTCAAACCGAGCTGCCAGACCTGGACCAAACGGGCCGTACCCTGGGCCTGCATCGACCAGAGCCTGCCGTCCTTCCCGGAGAGCCGTCCGACTTGAACGGATCGTCGGCGATAAAGAGCGTATGCAGTATGCTCGCAGGGGCGAGGCATGCCTCGCCCGGTTTGTAGTGTGCTCGTGAGAGCATACAAACGCGTCAGAACACCCCGCCGCGGCGGGCCACTACGAACGATGGCGTCAGGAATTCGGTCGGATGGACCGATAGCAGAATTTTCGCAAAGGACATCGAGCCATGAAACGAAGGACGTTCATCAGCGCGCTCGGCGTGGCGATCGCGGCGCTGCTGCCTTCTCTGGCGGCGCCGACGACAGCCGGACAACCGCCCCAGGTGAGGGTCACCAACATTCGCCGCGTGTTTCACAACGGCGAGCACAACGCGTTCACGGACCTCGTTCGCTTTCGGGACAGGTTCTACCTGACGTTCCGCAGTTGCCCGGACGGCCACATGGTGCACCCTTCGGCGTCGATCATCATCCTCGCCAGCACGGACGCAAAGCAGTGGGAACAAGTCCACCGTTTCAGCGTCGCCAGGCGAGACACGCGCGACCCGCATTTTCTCGTCTTCAAGGACACGCTCTTCGTCTACACCGGCACCTGGTACTGCGGCCAGACGTCGCCGAAATCGGAAGACTACGACCTGAACCAGCATCTCGGCTACGCCGCATGGTCCAAAGACGGCGCCGAGTGGCACAGTCCGGTCCTGCTCGAAGGGACGTTCGGCCACTACATCTGGCGGGCCAACGCCTTCGACGGGAAGGCCTATCTCTGCGGCCGGCGAAAGAAGGATTTTGCGGTCGGGCCGAAAGGGGAAGGCTCGATGGTCGAATCGGCCATGCTCGAAAGCGACGACGGCTTGATCTGGCGGACCCGCGCTCTGTTCCAGGAAATCGACGGCGACGAGACCGCGTTCCAGTTCGAGCCGGACGGCAGCATCATCGCCATCGGGCGAAGAGGCAGAGCCAACGCCCAACTGCTGAGGTCCAAGAAGCCCTACACGCAGTGGGAACGCCAGGAACTCGACCGCTACATCGGCGGCCCGCTGCTGATGCGCTGGGCCGGCCGCTACGTGGTCGGCGGACGCAAGACCATCGAGGGCAAGGGACCCACGACCTCGCTGTGCTGGCTCGTGGAGGATCGGTTGCACGAATTCGCCGAGCTTCCCAGCGCCGGCGACAACTCCTACCCCGGCTTCGTCGAGATCGGCCCGAACCGCGCGCTGGTGTCGTGGTATTCGTCGCACGAGAAAGACGCGACCGGCAAACCCATCACCGCGATCTACCTGGCAGACCTGGAGTTCGTGGACTGACGGCCGGGGAGGAACCAGAGGCATCCGGCACACCTTTCGAAAACACCAGAAGGAGAATATACGTTGGGAACGCATGCGGGAAGCTGTCTGTGCGGCGCGGTGGCGTACGAGTTCGACGATCCGGTGGTGCAGTTCTGCTATTGCCATTGTCCGCGCTGCCGGAAGGCGACCGGCTCGGCCCACGCCGCCAACCTCTTCGTCAGGCCCGATCAGTTTCGGTGGACCCGCGGCCGGGAGCAGGTGAGACGCTACGACCTGCCCGAAGCGAAACGCTTCGCCAAGTGCTTCTGCGCCACGTGCGGCTCGCCGCTGCCGCACGCCACCCGCGCGGGCGACGGCGTCATCATCCCGGCCGGCTCTCTCGACGCCGACCCCGGCGTCAAACCCCAGTGCGGCATCTGGTGGTCCGCGCGGGCACCGTGGTATGTTAGTACCGTGGACCTGGAGCAATATGAAGAGGGCCTGCGATAGGCGACCAGGAGAATGCGCGATGAAGCCCAGACGTGATGCTTTTTCGCTGATCGAACTGCTGATGGTCATCGCGATCATCGCCGTTCTCTCGGCCATCCTGCTGGTGGCCCTGGGCAAGACCAGGAAACAGGCGCAGGACCTGAGGCGCCACTCCGACCAGCGGCAGGACGAGATCATGCAACGGTTGGATGAGAGCGACAATCAATAGGAACTTTCGGGAGTCAACCTGAAGGCGCCGGGCGTTTTCGCAAGTGTCTGACCCTTCATTTGCCCGCAACCGTGTACTCCACACCTCGAACTTCGTCGCGGACTTCTGTCCCGACTGGAAACTCGAATTGAAAAGTGCTCTCATCTACTTCGACATTAGGGGCGAACTCAAACACCTGCAATTGGCGCGTGACCGTCCCATATACGATGTTCCCCGAATTGTCATGTGCGCCGACAATCGCCATTTGCGTCGCTTTGGATGGATACCACGTTACGTCAGTGTCCGTCTCAACCTTCGCTGTATCAAGAACCACTATCTCATGACCAAGCCTACCATCGTCCAAGAACATTTGAAATCTCATCGGCAACATGCCTTTATCATGAGCAAACCATGTCTTGGACATGACCTTACCGCCATGTACGAGTTCCAGAACGTGGCATGGTTCACCGGAGACCATCTCCAGATTCGGCTTGACCACGGTACACGGCTTGCTACTTTCCATGGTATTGCCAATCATACCACTCACCCATTCCATATATGCAACCTCTCGGCCCTGTGCATCCACGGGAGCGCCAACACTATCCGCAAGCAGATATCTACGAAGACTCGCCTCCAGAATGGCAGGAGTGGTCCCGATTCGTCCAGATGAAATACGACCTCTCCTCCTTGGACCGTCCCCCCAATACTGCTGGGTGGTCTTTCCGTTGAATGCAGACTCGTGAATCTTGAGAGGTTCATCCAGCCCCCCTCCGTTTCGAGAATACCGCAGATGGAATCGTTTCGTATCGCGGTCAATTGTCAGGTCGGCTATCTGGAACCTGACCAGATTCTCAAGTCCCACGGCGCTTTTGTTGTCATTCACATCAATGACTCTGTCGGAGAGTCTGAAATGCATTCGGTGAATCCCACCATAGCGAGCCCTCCAACCGGCAATCAGCGCCTGCGCATCCAGAAAGGCCGCCTCCTCTGCCAAGGCAATAGACATAGAAGACGCGACACATAATGCCACAGTAATCGGGATAACTCGTGCTCGCTCAATCATCTGCATGGCATACTCCTTGCTCTCGCGAATTCCGCTGCCAAGGACAATACGACCAACCACCGTGCTGTGGTCGAGTTCATCACTTCCGTTCAGTGTCAGTCTACTCTATCGGTCAACGAACGTCAACAGCGGGACCACGGGAGACCTGACAAATCGGGTGTTCTGCGAGGGCCGAACGTGGTAGGATGGCAGGCGTGGGATGGGCCGGAACCGATGGATTCAGGAGCAGATTATGAGAACTGCACTTGCATTGATCGTGGTTGTGGGGACGGTTGCTTGTAGTGTGCCCGTAAGAGCCTGCCCTGAGCTTACCGAAGGGGCATCAGAGGGAACGCCTGACGGCGTCACTACGAACAGGAGGATCATCGACCTGAACGGGACGTGGAAGGTGGCGGAAGGGTCGATGGATTCGATGCCGGCGCGGTTCGAGCACACGGTCCGGGTGCCGGGGCTGATCGACATGGCCGAGCCGGCGTTTGCCGAGGTCGGCAAGAAAAGCGAGCGGCGACAGGCGTTCTGGTATCAGCGAACGTTCACCGTCGAGGGGCCAATCCCCGACATCGCGCTGCTGAAGATCCACAAGGCGCGGTACGGCACGAAGGTCTGGCTCAACGGGCAACTCGTCGGCGAGCACCTGCCATGCTTTACGCCGGGGCACCTGGATGTCAAACCCCACCTCAAAGGCGGCGGGCAGGCCAACGAGCTGATCGTCCGCGTCGGCGCCGACCGTGAATCGCGACCGACGGATGTACCCAGCGGCTGGGATTTCGAAAAGTATCTGTACATTCCGGGCATCTACGATTCGATCGAGCTGATCCTGACCGGGGCGCCGTACATCGAGAGCTTCCAGGTTGTACCCGACGTCGCCAGGCAGACGGTCCGATTCGTCTCGACCGCCCGCAATCCCACGCGGCAGGAGCAGGTGGACGTGAGGTTCCGGATTCGCGAGGCCGCCAGCGGCCGGGGCATTCTCGCCAGAAGAATGCGATTGTCCGAAGTTGGCGACGATACTCAGTTCCCCGTCGATGATGACTTTCACCTTACCGATTGCCACATGTGGTCGCCGGAGGACCCGTTCCTCTACGAGATAGAGGTGAACATCGGCACCGATCAGGTCCGCACGCGTTTCGGTATGCGAGAATTCCGATTCGATCACGAGACGGGGCGTGGCGTGCTCAACGGCAAACCTTACTTCATGCGGGGCACGAATGTCTGCGCGTACCGGTTCTTCGAGGACGCCGAACGCGGCGACCGGCCCTGGCGCGCCGAGTGGGTCCGTCGGCTGCACCAGAAGTTCAAGGGCATGCACTGGAACAGCATCCGCTACTGCATCGGCTTCCCGCCGGAGTTGTGGTACGACATCGCCGACGAGGTGGGCTTCCTCATCCAGGACGAGTTCCCGATCTGGCTGCTGAGCGAGGCCCCCGAGAAGCCGACGGCCGAGAAGATCATCCCCGAATACACCGAGTGGATGCGCGAGCGTTGGAACCATCCTTGCGTGGTGATCTGGGACGCACAGAACGAGAGCCACACACCCGAGACGGGCAAGGCCCTTGAAGCGGTGCGCCGCCTGGACCTCTCGAACCGGCCGTGGGAAAACGGCTGGGCCGAGCCCCAGAGCCTGACCGATTGCGTTGAGGCCCACCCGTATCTGTTCATCAGCATGTACAACGCCGACTGGGGCAGTGCGAAGTTCAAAGGGCTCGAGGACATCGTCAACGTCTCACCGATCCCGTCCTTGCAGCAGGCCCAGCGAAAGCTCAAGGTGCCGATCATCATCAACGAATACGCGTGGCTGTGGCTCAATCGCGACGGCACGCCCACGTGTCTGACCGCCCCGATCTACGAGAAGCTGCTTGGGTCCAACTCGACCACGGAGCAGCGGCGGGCGCTCTACGCAAAGTACCTGGCGGCGTTGACCGAGTTCTGGCGCAGCGGCCGGCAATGCGCCGGCGTGCTGCACTTCTGCGGGCTGGGCTATTCCCGCGCGGGCGACAAGCCCCGGCCCGAGGGCGGCGCGACCAGCGATCACTTCATCGACCTGGAGAAGCTCACGTTCGAGCCGAACTTCGAGCGATGCGTCCGCGACGCGTTCGCGCCGGTGGGGGTCATGCTCGACTACTGGGGTCAGGCGCTGCCGGCCGGCGAGCAGCACGACTTCGAGATCGTCGTAACCAACGATCTGGCTCTGGAGCGCGAAGGCAACGTGCGGCTGCTCATTCGCAAGGGCGACATGCTCCTCGCCCGGCAGGAGGAGCCGTGCAGGGTCGAGGCGCTAGGCCAGAAGCGCTTTTCGTTCACGCAGACCGTTCCCTTCGAAC
The DNA here is from genome assembly GCA_040772485.1 of Sedimentisphaerales bacterium. Lineage (GTDB taxonomy): Bacteria > Planctomycetota > Phycisphaerae > Sedimentisphaerales > Anaerobacaceae > Anaerobaca. The sequence goes on from JAXGYC010000008.1 coordinate 328,555, forward strand.
CAGGTCGGTACCTGGTGATAGCCGATCTGGCGGTTGCCGGACAGGAACCGGTTCGCAGCGTACGAGACCTGATCGTTGTCCCCGCGAAGTGAAATGAGGATCGAGACCATGAAGGATCGAGTCCAGACGCGCCGCGCGTTTCTCCGTATGGCAGGTCTGTGCGCCTCGGGTGTCGCGCTATCCGGGTGCGCCCAACCACAGCAACAATCCGCCTCCGGCGTAGCCAATGCAACTCAAGAACGTCCCAACATCCTCTGGATCACCTGCGAGGACACGAGTCCCTACCTGGGCTGCTATGGCGACCCACACGCGCTGACGCCCAACCTCGACAAGCTGGCGAGCGAAGGGGCGATCTACACGCAGGCATTCGTCACCGCTCCCGTGTGCAGTCCCGTCCGGTCGTGCCTGATCACGGGCGTCTACGCGACCTCACTCGGCAGCCAGCACCTGCGTTCGACGGTGCCGCCGCCGGCGTCGATCGAGCCTTTCCCAAAGTACCTGCGAGCAGCCGGCTACTACTGCTCGAACAACGAGAAGGAAGACTACAACTTCAAGGACGCCACGATCTGGGACGAGTCGAGCGGCGCTGCGCACTGGCGCAACCGCCGGCCGGGCCAACCGTTCTTCAGCGTCTTCAACTTCGTCTCCACCCACCAGGGCCAGATCAACGGCTCCGACGAGGAGTTCTTTGCGAAGTACCGCTCCAAGCTCGCGCCAGAGGAACGTCACGATCCCAACGCGCTCGTCCTGCCGCCCTACTATCCCGACACGCCGATGGTGCGGAACATCTGGGCCCGCTACTACGACCTCATCACGTTCATGGACAAACAGGTCGGCAACTTGGTCGCCCAGCTCGACGCCGACGGCCTGGCCGACAGCACAATCGTGTTCTTCTTCGCCGACCATGGCCTGGGCCTGCCCCGGTTCAAGCGCACGCTTTACGACTCGGGACTGCACGTACCGCTGATCGTGCGCGTTCCGGCGCGCTACCGCTCGCTGGCCCCGGCGTCACCCGGCGGCCGGATCGATCGGCTTGTCAGCACGATCGATCTTCCGCCGACCATCCTGACGCTGGCGGGCGTGCCCGTCCCGGACCACATGCAGGGCCGTCCGTTCCTCGGACCGCAGATCGCGCCGCCGCGTGAGTACATCTACGGCGCATCCAGCCGGGTCGACGAGGCGTACGAGATGTCGCGCTGCGTCCGCGACAAGCGGTACAAGTACATCCGCAACTTTATGCCGCACCTGCCTTACATCCAGTCCAGCACGTACTGCGACCAGGCACAGATCATGCAGGAGCTGCGTCGCGTGGCCGCATCAGGCTCGCTAACCGGAGCGCAAAGGCCCCTATGGGAGCCGAGCAAGCCGGTCGAGGAGTTGTACGACACGCAGACCGACCCGCACGAGACGCAGAACCTCGTCGACGCGCCCGCGCATCGCGACGCGCTGAATCGCCTGCGCCGGGAGCTTCGCGACTGGATGCTGCGAACGAAAGACGTGGGGCTGCTGCCCGAGGCCGAGATGCACATCCGAGCGGCAGGATCGACACCGTATGAGGTGGCGCGTGACTCCGGCGCGTATCCACAGGATCGCATCCTGGGTGCTGCCCTGCTCGTCGGCGCCGGGCCGCAGGCGCTGCCCGCTCTGCGGAGGAATCTGACCGACAAGGACAACGCTGTGCGGTACTGGGCCGCCGTCGGTCTCGATGCGCTCGGCCTGGAGGCGGCGCCGGCACTCGACGCCCTCGAAAAGGCGCTGGACGATCCGAGCCCGAACGTCCGTTTCGTCTCCGCCGGCGTTCTGTGCCGGTTCGGCCGGGGCGAGCGGGCGCTGGACGTCCTGACGGAGGGGCTGGACGATCCACGGGAGACGGTCGTCTTGCACGCCGCCCGCACGCTCCAACTCCTGGGTGACAAGGCCCGCCCGGCCGTCGAGTCGATGGAGCGGGCCCGCAGCCGATACATGAATCCCGACGGCAGCTTCAAGAACAACGACCACGCCATGTTCATCGCCTGGGCGCTGACCAATGCGATGGACCACTGCCAACGTTGACGGAAAGGGAGTCCTGCAACCCATGAGCCAAGACCTTGACCCGGCCATCCCGCAAACGGGCAGCACATCTTACGTCTTCCTGGTCTGTATCGTCGCCGCTCTGGGCGGGCTGCTGTTCGGCTACGACACGGGAGTCATCAACGGGGCGATCGGGCCGTTGACCGCGCACTTCGGCCTCAACGACGTACAGCAGGGCTGGGCCATGGGCTGCGCGCTGCTGGGCTGTGCGCTTGGCGCAATCGGCGCGGGGCCCTTCAGCGACCGCTTCGGGCGCAAGAAGGCTTTGATCGTCTCGGCGGTCTTGTTCTTCGTCTCGGCGGTTGGGACGGCCGTCCCGCGCACGCTCACGGCGTTCATCCTCTACCGCATCCTCGGCGGTCTTGGCGTCGGGGCGGCCTCGATGATCTCGCCGATGTACATCGCCGAGATCAGTCCGGCCCGCATGCGCGGACGGATGGTGTCCATCAACCAGTTCGCCATCGTCAGCGGATTTCTGGTCGTCTACTTCGTGAACTACTTCATCGCACTCCAGGGCGACGCCGGCTGGAACGAGCGGCTCGGCTGGCGCTGGATGTTCGGCTCCGAGTCCCTGCCGGCCCTCGGATTGCTGATCCTGGCGCTGGTGGTCCCGGAAAGCCCGCGGTGGCTCACCAAGCAGGGCCGCACCGACGAGGCCCTGCACATCCTCGGCCGGGTGGATGGCGCCGCCTATGCCAAGGCGGAACTGGCGGAAATCAAGGATACCCTGAAGCATGAGAGCGGTTCGCTGAGACAACTCTTCCAGCCGGGCATGAGGATCATTCTCGTGATCGGGATCGTCCTGGCGGTGCTCCAGCAAGTCACGGGGATCAACGTCTTTCTGTACTTCGGGACCGAGATCTTCAAGAAGATGGGCTCGCAGACCGATGCGGCCCTGCTGCAAACGGTCGTCGTCGGCGTGGTGAACCTGACGTTCACCGTGATCGCCATCTGGACCGTGGATAAACTGGGTCGCAAACCGCTGATGCTGATCGGCTCGGCGGGGATGGGCCTGTGCCTGATCGCGATGGGCCTGGCCGCCTATCGTCAGGCGACCGGGCTTTGGATGCTGTTGTTCATCCTCGGCTACATCGCCTGCTTCGCCCTGAGCGTCGGACCGGTCACGTGGGTGATCCTCTCGGAGATCTTCCCCACGCGGATTCGCGGCCGGGCCATGGCCGTCGCCACGGTCTGCCTCTGGATCGCCAACTACCTCGTCTCGCAGACCTTCCCGATGATGGACCAGAACCCCTGGCTGGTCGCCACCTTCCATCGGGGTTTCCCCTTCTGGCTTTACGGCGCCTTCTGCATCGTGCTGTTCCTGTTCGTCCGCGCGTTTGTGCCCGAAACGAAGGGCAGGACGCTGGAACAGATCGAGCGCCGGTGGATGCAATCCTGAAGACCGGTTCCTCCAGCGCGCAGCACCGCAAAGGCATGAGATTCAAAGAAGCCCCTGCGCGGCGGAGGGAGAGGAAAAGCGAGATAACACGCAGGGGCTTGAGGGCACATCCTGCTACTTCACTACCGAGAATATACCCTTTGTCGCGCATCCGGTAAAGAGAAATTTCCTGGGAATTTTCGTCGTTTCTGTACAGATTACGCGGCGTCGGCATTCCTGAGCCATGGAAGCGTTTGGGTGGCAGCCGCTTGAACGGACCGGCTTTCGTGGTATCCTATGCGGCGATGGAAAAGGAAATGCCCAGGCATATGGCCCTGTCGACTCACACGATCCCTATCGTGCCCCGCTACGCGGAGACCGACCGGGGCGGCGTGGTCCACCACAGCGTCTTCCCCATCTGGTTCGAGATGGGCCGGACCGAACTGCTCCGCGCCAACGGGGTCGCCTACAGGGACCTGGAAGAGGCCGGGATCTTCTTCGTTGTGGCCGAACTGCGCATAAAATACCGCCGGCCCGCGTTCTACGACGAGGCCCTGCTGCTGGAGACGACTTGTTCGCGCGTTGCGGCCGTCAAGGTCGAGCACACCTACCGGCTCCTGCGGCGCGACAGCGGCTTGCTTCTGACGGAGGGCTCCAGCGTTCTGGCCTGCCTCGACGCGGAACGCAAGATTCGTCGCATCCCGGAATTTATGTACCCCCAGGAGGTCTGACGGGGCAGGCACTTTGAGCGTTAAGCCTTTGGCTAACCGACCGAGCATTTGACTCAAGGAGATGGAGAATGAGGTGGTTCTGGTCGCGCGTAGTGGTGTTGTCGTTGATCCTGTTTGCCTTCCTGACGGGTCCCGTGACGGCGGCGTTGCCGGTGTACGTCACCTTCTGGTTCGACACGGAGGACTTCATCCTGCCGGAGGCCGACGACGCGGCGATGCGGCTGGCAGAGATGTTCGCAGCCCGCAACGTCCAGGCCACGTTCAAGATCGTCGGCGAGAAGGCCCGGGTCCTGGAGGAGCGAGGACGGGACGACGTGATCGCGGCACTGGCGAAGAACGACATCGCCTATCATTCTACGTACCACAGCGTACACCCGACGCCGTCGGAATACTGCCGGGACCTGACCTGGCAGGAAGGGGTCTCGGAGTTCACGCGGCGAGAGGGGACCGGACTGCGCACGCTGCGGAAGGTCTTCGGCGTCAACGCTTCCTGCTATGGGCAGCCGGGAGGATCGTGGACGCCGCAGAGCTATGCCGCTCTCCACGCCTTTGACATCCCGCTCTATCTCGACGAGACCTCGCACGTCAACGTGGACAACCGGCCCTTCTGGTATTGCGGCGTCCTGAACATCCTGAGGTTGGGCGACGCCGTCATACGGACCGGCTGGACCGACCAAGAGGTCCGGCAGGCCTGCGAGAAGTTCGATCGCGTCCACAAGAAGCTGCTCGGCGAAGGCGGCGGCATCATAAGCATCTACTACCATCCGTGCGAATTCGTCCATACGCAGTTCTGGGACGGCGTCAACTTTGCCCGCGGCGCCAATCCGCCCCGCTCGCAGTGGAAGCGGCCGCCCATGAAATCGCCGCAGGAACAGAAACAGGCCTTCGACGCGTTCGAGGCGTTCCTCGACCACATCATCCGCCACGACCGGACCCGCCTCGTGACCGCGCGGGAGATCCCATCGCTGTATCCCGACCGCATCTACTCCCGCCCGCTGACGCGACGCGATGTTCAAATGATCGCGGAGGCCTTCCGCAAAGAGCTTTCCTATGTCGATCTGGATGGGAAGATCGCCTCGGCGGGCGAAGGCCTGCTGGCACTGGCCCAGACCGTCGCCAAATCCGATGGCGAGTCCAAACCAGGCGACATCACGCTGGAATTCGTCTACGGTCCGGCTTCGGCGCCGCAGCGATTCGTTACGGAGGGCACGTATTCCTCTGAGGCCATCCACGAAGCGGCCCAGGAATTGCTCGATATCGTGCAGCAGACCGGGCAAATGCCTTCCGTGATCTGGGTGGCGGGCGAGCCGGTGCGTCCCGAAGACTTCGCCGTGACGCTGGCAAACGTGGTGGCGTCCGGCGGACTGTCGGGCGATGTTGCATTGCGTCGCGGCGAACTGGTTGCGAAGAAGCACGTTGCCGACGATTCGCCCGGCCTGTGGGGATGGGTGATCTTCCCCGAAGGCTTCCGCGCCCCGCACATGATGGAGGTCGCCAAGCTCCAGGCCTGGACGATCAAGCCCGCCGTCTTGCGCAGGCCGCAGTAAAGCGTGGGGGCGAATCGTTATTCGCCCCTACGAACGGCCGGTACCCAGCGATGCGGACAGTTCCGCGATGCGCAGTTCGAGGCGCTTGACCTCGCGCTTGATGCTGTTCCTCGCGATCATCTGCCAGGCGAAGACCTTCATCAGGCCGACGAACTGCACGAGGCAGATAAAGAGGGCCGCATATAGGATCTGGTCCTTGGTCTGGTCGGCGTCGAAGAACTTGACCGCACTGTAGACGGCGCCGGCCATGAAGGCGATGCCCCAGACCCAGACGAGGATCGCGGTCGAGAGCATCTTGCGGCTGTAGAAGTCGCTGAGCATCGAGCAAAGGCTGTCCTCCTTCGAGTCTTCGTAGTCCTGCGGTCCGTCGATGATCTTTCTGATCTGCTCGTCGTTCATGGTGGTTCTCCTTGCAGGCTATCCTGCGGACTGTTGCCAAATCTCTTTGAACTCGTTTCTGGCGTGATACAGTCGCGACTTGACCGTCCCGGCCGGAACCTTCAGCACCGCGGCGACCTCGGCCAGGCCAAGCCCTTCGAGGTAGTACAGGGTCAGCACCACCCGGCTGCGGGCCGGCAACTGACGCAGGATGCCCTGGAGGTCGGCCGAGACATCCACGTCTGTCGGCCCGTCCGCCGATACGAGACGCACAACAGGCGGCGGCGTTCGAGCCTCAGCCGCAGACCGGATCCAGTCGTTGGCCTTGTTCGTCACAATGCGATAGAGCCAGGGTCGCAGCCGGGCCGGGTCGTTCAGCCTGCGAATCCCACGCACCACGCCCAGCCAGCTCTCCTGCGTGACGTCCCACGCGGCCTCGGAACTGCCCGTCAGACGACGGGCGTACTGCCAGAGCCGTTTCTGCCAGCGACTGACCAGCGCCTCGAAGGCCCTGGCGTTGCCGCTCTGGGCCTCCATCACCAGCAGCTCGTCGACGAGTTGTCCGGCTGTATCACGCATGTTCACATATCCAGTCCCCGCGGCAGACGCCGCGGTTCATCATTCTGCGAGGATTGCCCCAAAAAGTCTACCACCGGCCCCGCAGGCGGGGCGGGTGTGGAAACACCCGGGCATGCGTGTGGCAGCGGCAAGCGCAGGCTTGCCGATGGTGATACGCATGTAGTCGAAGCCATCGGCAAACTCCGCCTTGCTCCGTTTGCCGCTGCCACACATGGCTCTCTATATACTGGAACTGGGCCTTGCCGTGAAATTCGCACAGCCCGCAGGCGGGCATCCGGGCAGGTTTTTGGCATTTGGGCTTGTCTTTGGGCCGGTTTTCCGTAGAATCAGACTGCTGCTGCCGGAGAGGTGTCGGAGCGGCTGATCGAGCAGCCTTGGAAAGGCTGTGTAGGGCTTGTCCCTACCGCGGGTTCGAATCCCGCCCTCTCCGTTCGTTTCTAGCCTTCGGGGCGCCGTTTGGCAGGGATGGGCAGCGACGCGTAGACAAGCTTGCTGTGCGCCCGCGACAAGGAGAGCAGGACGTGGCAGAAGCTCGCAGTGGTGGGGGAAAAGTCATCCGCCGGGGGCCGTATCCCGAACTGACGTGGACCGCCATCCTCGTCGGCTACGGACTGGGCTTTCTGATCACCATCAGCATGGGCTATGCCTGCCTGATTCTCGGTTTCTCGCACGAGGGCTCGGAACTGGCGGCCATCCTGGGCTTCGGCGTGCTGCGCGGCATCCTGCGGCGCAACAGCATCATCGAGAACAACATCAGCCAGACCGTCGCCAGCAGCGTCAACGGCGCCTCGGCGGGGATCATGTTCTCCGTGCCGGCTCTGTTCATCCTGGGCCAGACCGACTTCAATCCCTATCTGATGGTCTTCGGGGCGATAGCCGGAGGCGTCCTCGGCATCGCGTTCATCATCCCGCTGCGCAAGCAGATGATCGACTTCGAGCGGCTCACCTATCCGGGGGCGTCGCGGTCGCGACCGTGCTCAAAAGCCCCGGCGCCGGCGTGCACAAGGCGATCCTGCTGGTGATCGGCGCGGCGCTGAGCGCGACGGTTGCCATCGCCAGCCATGCGACGGGGTTTGAGAACTGGGCGCTGGGCACGTACATCGGCATGCCCGACTACATGAACGGCGTCTGGTTCGTTTCGCTGCTGACGATCGGCATCGGATTCATCGCGGGCAAAGGCGGGTTGTGCTTCGTGATCGGCGGCTACGCCTGTTACTGGGTGCTGGCGCCGATCCTGGCGAGGATGAACCTGTTGCCGACGCCGGAGCAGTTGCAGAGTCTCGACATGGCGATGCCCGACTATCTGCGTGTCTCGTTGTTCCGGCCGGTCGGGATCGGGATGCTTGTCGGCGGCGCCCTGGCCGGCATCGCCCTGGCGCTGCCGCTGATCGTCAGCGCCGTGCGCAGCATGCAATCGGCCGCCAGGACCGGCGCATCGCTGTCGAAGGACGAGATGCCGATCAAGCTGCTCTACATCGGCATCGTCGGCGCCGTGATCGTCCTGGGGGTCGTCGCGGTCCTGTCCGTCGAGCAGATGGGGCTGGCGCGCGGCGTCCTCATGGCGGTGCTGGGGACGATCTGGATCTGGATGGCGGGCGTGATCCTGTCGGAGTGCATCGGCCGGACCAACTGGTCGCCTATGAGCGGCATGACCCTGATCGGCGTGACGATTCTCATCGTGATCACCAGAGGCCTCGGCGACAAGGCCGCCATGATCTCCTCCGTGATGGTCGGCGCCGCCACGTGCATGGCCATGTCCCAGGCCACGGACCTCATGCTCGACCTGAAGACGGGCTATCTCGTCGGCGCGATCCCCCGGCGACAGCAGATCGGGCAGTTCCTGGCGACCTGGATCGGACCGATCCTGATGATCGGCCTGCTGTTCGTCCTGCACAAGGCATATGGCCTGGGCAGCGAGAAGCTTCCCGCCCCACAGGGCACCGTGCTGGCGAGCATGATCCGGGGGATTCTCGAAGGGGATGTACCCGTGTACAAGTACCTGGCCGGAGCGGGCCTGGGCGCCCTGCTGAGCACCACCGGCATCGGCGGGCTCGGCATCCAGGTGGGCCTCGGATTCTACCTGCCGTTCAGCATCGTGCTGACCTACACCATCGGCACGGTCCTGCGAATCGTCAGCGACAGGACGAAGGGCCGCCACTTCAGCGAGCAGGCGGGCATCCCCATCGCCGCCGGCCTGATCATCGGCGAAGGACTGGTCGGTGTCGGCTTCGCGGTTTACTCGGTCATCGTCGGAATGAAGGGAGGATAGTGTGAGACTGCTCGGATTCCTGATGGTGACGGTCGGCTTCATCGCCGCGGCGCTGGCGGCGGTGATCGATGAGAGCACGGTGAAATGGCTGTGGTATCTGCCGGCGCTGGCGCTGGGGATCGCGGGAGTCGTCGTGATCCGCACCCACGTCGCCCGCCACACCAAGGCGGACCACCACGTTGCGGCCAACATCGAGACCATCGAGGCGAGCCTGGGCAGGATTGCGGCCAACATCGGCACGCTCGACGCCCAGAAGCACTCCATCGACACGTACGACGTGCGCCACCGGATCGACGAGCTGTTCACCGACGACCTGGAGACATTCGTGGACGCCCGGCAGAGCATCGCACATCGCTACGGCCTGGCCGCCTACGCCGAGGTAATGACCGCCTTCGCCGGGGGCGAGCGATATCTCAACCGCGTCTGGTCCGCCTCCGCCGACGGCTACATCGACGAGGTCCACGAATACCTCGCCAAGGCCAAGGACCAGTTCGCCGAAACCCTCACCCTCCTCCGCCGCCTGCAAACCCCCTCCGACGTTCGTTCGTAGTGGTCCCGATCCACGTCGAGATGAGACGCTACTTGAAACCCGTGCATACTCTTACGAGCACACCAAAAGAACGGGCAAGCTCTTGCGGGCACACGGCGAACAGCGCATTGCCCTTGCGTGGCTCCCCGCCGGTGTAGTACCATGGCAGGAAGAGAGTCGCTCACTGTAATGGGAGTTCACTGATGGTCGCAACGCGACAACAGGCGATGGGAGTTGCGGTCAGGGCCCGGCAGGGCTTGGAGCAACTGTACGGCCCCCGCCTTCGTGGGGTGTATCTCTATGGCTCCGCCGCACGCGATGAGCTGACATCCGACAGCGACATCGATATCGCGGTGATTCTCGATGAGATCCCCAACCGCTCCGCCGAGCACAAACGCACCAGCCGGCTCGGCGCCGACCTGAGCCTTGAATTCGGCACGGTCGTCCTCTTCTTCTTTGCCGAAGAAAAGGACTTCGCCGCCGGACGTTTCGCCATCCACAGAGCTATCCGAGACGAGGGCATCGCCGCGTGACCGAGGAAATTCAACGCCATCTAGCGCAAGCCGCCGAATGTATCGAGGACGCTCAGGTTCTTCTCGATCACGACCGTTTTGCCGCGGTGGTCACACGAACCTATTATGCGATGTTCCACGCGGCGACCGCCGCGCTGCTGCTCCACGACGTTCGGCGCAGTTCTCATCATGGCCTGCTATCAGCCTTTGCGGAGCACTTCGTCAAGACCGGACGAATAGCCCGTGAGTCCCTCGAGCATCCCCGAGAGACATTCGAGCATCGCCAGCAAACCGATTACGAACCCCTGGTGAACGTAGACCGGCAGGTCGCAAGGGAAACGCTCGATCGCGCCGTCAACTTCATCGACGCGTGCAGAGGGCTTCTGGATTGACCTGGACCGATGGCTGCATCGGCTGAGCGTAGCATCCTCAAACGCCTTGACGTTCGGCGATGGCTATTCGCACGCATCTGGTGTCAGGGCGAGGCATGCCTCGTCCCTACCCTTTGGCTGTGGGTGAAACGATAGGGATTGCGCGGGTTAGCGGGCGTGGCGGTGGAACTCGGGGGCTTCTTTGAGGCAGGTGCCGAGGATGCGCATGGACTTGGCGGCGGCGGTGATGCCGCAGCGTTGGACGTCGAGCGGCTCATCGCCGACTTCGGGGTAGCCTTTGTCATCAGGGGTGAGCTTCTCCCAGTTCTGAAAGAGGCGCGCCCAGTCGCTGTTGGCGATCCGGTTCATCACCCGTTTGGCCTTGAACGAGTACCAGAAGCTGTCGTGGTAGAGCACGCTGGCCAGGTACGACCAGGGCGCAAGCACGGTCTTGAGCGACCACTCGACGGGCTTCTTGAGCGGACCCCAGTAGATCAGGTGCTGCATCTTCGCAGCGAAAGTCATTTTCTTGAAAGGACCTTCGAAATGCCAGTTCTCCTGTGCGGCGTCGAGGTCTCCGACGATCTCGATCCGGCCCGGGTCGCCGCAGCCAAGCCCCATGTCGTGGGCCAGCCTGATGTACTTGAGGTCGCGCAGCGGGTCCATGCCCATCATCTTCGCGGCCGCCGCATCGATCGCGACCTGGTCAGCGCCGGCCAGCAGCACGTTCTTGACGTGCGGGACCATGCAGCGCGGGCCGGGCCCGTCGCCCGCAAACGTCCCGTCCATCACCGCGAAGACGCCGCGATGGATCTTCTTCTGGACCATCAGCAGATCGACGAGCGTCTCGTGGATCACAGGATGCGTCCAATGCCGCTTCTCGTTCAGCAGCCCGCCGAAAGCGTTCTTCATCGCGCCCGTCGTCGTGGTGAAGACGTGCGTCTTCACCGTCGGCAGATGGATGATGTTCTCACCGATGAAGCGCTTGGGTATGCGGAACCCCTTGGGGTAGACCTCGTTGAGGCAGAGGAATTTGTCGGCCAGGTCGCCCACCGCGTCCCGGATGTGAATCCACTCCTGGCCCTCGTACAGGTGCACGTTCCGCAGTCCGTGGGCGTCGGTTACGTTGATCTGCTTGTTCTCGCGCTCGCCCAGGTGGGCGTCGATCACGACGGTGCGATTGTGGCAGCCGTGAATGAGGTTGGGGTCGTAGCCGTCCCGTTTCATCGCCCGGATTACGCCTTCGAGCTGCCAGGGGGTGGTCGAGCTGCCCGGGAAGAAGAAGTGCCACGAGATGTTGATCTTCAGGGCGGTGTCGGCGTCCCTGGCGATCACGTCCTGGTAGCCGGCCAGGTTCATCAGCCGGTGGTAGTCCTCCAGAACCGTTCTCGGGCTGGTGCGGACGACGGCGACTTTGGCGTTCATCGGTGCCTCACGTCTCTATGAGAAGCGTGCTGCCGCGCGGATTCAGGTCCTGTTCTCGGCGGGCTTCTTGACGAGCTTGTTCACACAATGGGCGCTGCCCTTTGGCAGTCGCGACTTCTCCAGATATCGTTCGAATTGTAGGACAAGTCCAGCGGAAATGCAAACCGGATGTCCGCAACGCGCCGGGCCTTGCGGATCGTGACCTGCGGCGTCGCTTCTGCCATTACCTGCTTGCGATCGGCGATCCTCGGCCACATAATGCACCCGAACTGGACCCGACGGCGCAAACCGACTGCGAGGTGACCAAGCTCGGACCACAGAACAGAAGCGACAAAGGAAACACAGCTATGGGCGCACTATGGGAGATCGTGCAGAGCGGCCTGATGTACGGGCAATACCGCAAATCCGAATCCGTCGAGGAACGGGTGGAGGCCCTTGAGAGTCACCTGCGCGCCACCCAGGACACGCTGCGAACTCTGGTCAAGAAGCTGGAGGAGCTTCACGGAATCGACATCGACCAGGACGGCAAGATCGGTTGACGCGTCACGTGACACACCGGCACAGGTTTCTCTCGGGCGATCAGTCCAGCCGGGTCAGGTAGATGTTGCGAAAGCGGTACTGTCCGCCGCCCGGCACCTCGGCCTGAAGCGCGATGTAACCCGTCGCCGGGCCGGCCAGGCCATCCGCTTGCCAGGCGGGCACGCCGTTGATGACCAGCGAGGCTTTCGTGCCCTGCACGGTGAGTTTGAAAGCATTCCACTGCCCGGCTTTCGTCAGCCCTTCGCTTCGGGCCCCTTCCAGCGACGTGACGTTGCCTTCCTGGCCTTTGAGCAGATTGACCTGATGACGCTCGGGCCACGGTTGGCCTTCGGGCACGGAATCGTAACGGAAGTAAACGCCGCTGTCCCACCGGTCCTGACGCAGGGCCTTCCACTCGAATTCGAGAACGAAGTCGCCGTACTGGTCCTGCGTCTGCACGAGGCCGTTGCCGGCGACGAGGAGGATGTCCCCATCGTCGACGGTCGCCTCGCACTTGAGGACCGTCCAGCCGTTCAGCGTCAGGCCGTCGAAGAGGGCCACGCGTTCGGCCTTCGGCGCCATCGAGTCTCTGTCCTTCTTCAGGCCGGCGCAGGAGGTCACCAGCGCCACGACCGCCAGAATCACCATGCTGTGCAACATCGACGTCTTCATACGATCTCCCAGTTTTCCTACCTTGCGCCGGTGGCAGCCAGGCCCCGGAGCCATCCCCAATCCGCCTGCGGCGGATTGAAGCTGCCACACGGCCGCCGTCGCGCGATGTCTTACATGTCGCCCTTGCCCTGTCGCGGCATGGCGATAGTCCCGGTCCGCGCGACGCTCTTGATGCCGTAGGGCTTGCAGACGTTGATGAACGCGTCGATCTTGGTCTCGGGTCCGCTGACCTCGACCATGATGGACTTGAGGCCGATGTCGACGACCCGACCACGGAACATCTCGATCAGCGCGAAGATCTCCGGCCGCTTCTCCGGCGGCGCCGAAACCGTGATCAGCATGAGGTCGCGCGCGACCACCGGCTGACCCGCGAAGTCCTGGACTTTCACGACCGGGACGATCTTGGCCAGTTGCTTGCGCACCTGCTCGAGGACCTTGTCGTCGCCGATGACGACGATCGTCATGCGGCTGAGATCGGGGTCCTCGGTGCGTCCGACGACCAGCGAATCGATGTTGAACGCGCGTGCCGCGAACATCCCTGCGACATGGGCCAGGACGCCCGGCTTGTTTTCGACGAGAGCACTAATTATGTGTTTCATGAAAAACCCCGCTTTCTGTGCAGTCGGTTAGATGAGTCGTTCGAGAATATCCAGGCCATCCATTTCGTTGAGGCTCTTGCCCGCCGGAACCATCGGCCAGACGTTCTCCTCGGCCTCGACGTGGAAGTTCACCACGCAAGGCTTCTTCTCCGCGAGCATCCGCTCGATGACCTTGGGGATGTCCTCTTTCTTGTCCACAGTGATCCCTACCGCGCCCATAGCCTGGGCGACGGCGGCATAGTCGGGGTTCTTCAGATAACTACAGGCGTAGCGCCGGCCGTAGAACAGTTCCTGCCACTGGCGCACCATGCCCATGTAGCCGTTGTTCATCAGGCAGACCTTGATCGGCAGTTCGTATTGGACCGCGGTCGCCAGCTCGGTCATGGTCATGTTGAAGCTGTGGTCGCCGTCGATGTCGATGACGGTGGCGTCCGGCCTGGCGATCTGGGCGCCGATGGCCGCCGGCAGACCAAAGCCCATCGTGCCCAGCCCGCCGGAGGTGATGAACTGGCGAGGCTTGATGAACCGGTAGAACTGCGCCGCCCACATCTGGTGCTGACCGACGCCGGTCGCGATGATCGCATCGTTCTTCGTCTGGCGGCACAGCTCTTCGATAATGTACTGCGGTTTGATCCGGCCGGAGTTGCCGTCGTACTTGAACGGGAACTTCTTCTTCCACTCGGCGATCCGGGCGAACCACGCCTCGCGCGGCCGATGCTCGACCTCCTTGGTCAACTCCGCCAGGATATGCTTAGCGTCGCCGACCACCGGGATGTCGACGTGGACGTTCTTGGAGATGCTGGCCGGGTCGATGTCGATGTGGATGATCTTCGCATTCGGCGCAAACGTGCTCAGCTTGCCGGTGACGCGATCGTCGAAACGGGCGCCGACCGCGATCAGCAGATCGGCCTCCTGGACCGCGTAGTTGGCATACGCCGAACCGTGCATGCCGAGCATGTCCAGCGACTCAGGATGTCTCTGGTCGATGCTTCCCAGCCCCAGCAGCGTCATCGTCACGGGCAGATGCGCCTTCTCGGCGAAGGCACGCAGCTCTTCGGCCGCGTTGGCGATAATGACTCCGCCTCCAACGTACAGCACGGGACGTTGCGACATGTTGATTGCCTCGGCGGCCGTCGAGATCTGCCGGGCATGGCCCTTGGTGCGGATCTTGTATCCCGGAAGGTCGATCTGCGCCTTCCCGTTGCCGCGATGCTTGCTGACCTCCACGTCGACGGGCAGATCGATCAGGACAGGCCCGGGCCGCCCGGTCGAGGCAATGTGAAACGCCTCGCGAATCGTGCGCTCCAGATCCCTGACGTCCTTGACGATGCAGTTGTACTTCGTGATCGGCCGGGTGATCCCCGTGGTGTCGGCCTCCTGAAAGGCATCGTTGCCGATCAGCTCGGTGCGGACTTGTCCCGTCAAGGCAACCATGGGGATCGAATCCATCATCGCGGTGGCCAGACCGGTGACCAGGTTGCACGCGCCGGGCCCGCTGGTGGCCAGAACCACGCCGACCTTGCCGCTGGCACGGGCATAGGCGTCGGCCATATGGCAGCCGCCCTGCTCATGACGCGGGACGAAGAATCGGATCGGGGCGTCGTAGAGCCGGTCAAACAGCGGCAGAACCACTCCGCCGGTGTAGCCGAACATGACTTCGACCCCGAGATCGACGAGCGTGTCGACGATGATCTGGGCGCCGGTGCGTTCCGGCAGGTTCTCGGCAACGGGGGCCGATTCAGGCGAATTCGATGGCATTTTCGATCTCCTTTCCCATCAGCACGACACCGGGGGTTACCCGCGTCGTGACTTTCTACTGTGGCACGGCAGGCCCTTCGGCAGCCTATCCGACAGGACCTGCGCTCCGGGCGAACACCCGGAGCCTACACGGCGCCGGCAGGCAACGGCAGCCCTTCCATCTCGTGGAGGCCCTTGCCGGCCGGAACCATCGGCCAGACATTCTCATGGGCCTCGACGTGAAAATCAACTACGCAGGGGTTTTTCTGGGCCAGCATCCGATCGATCGCGGCCCCGACACCGGCCTTGACATCCACGGTGATCCCCGTCGCGCCGACCGCCCGAGCGTACGCGGCGTAATCCGGGTTGCTCACGCGGCTGTGAACGTAACGCCGATCGTAGAACAGCTCCTGCCATTGGCGAACCATCCCCATGTATCCATTGTTGAGGATGCATATCTTGATCGGGAGCTGGGCCTGGACGGCCGTCGACAGCTCGGACAGCGTCATGTTGAAACTGTGGTCGCCGTCGATGTCGATGACCGTGGCCTCGGGCCGGGCCAGTTGCGCGCCGATGGCGGCCGGAAGGCCGAAGCCCATCGTCCCCAGGCCGCCCGAGGTGATCAGTTGCCGGCCTCGCCGGAACCGGTAGAACTGAGCGGCCCACATCTGGTGCTGGCCGACGCCGGTGGTGATGATGGCCTCGCCGCTCGTCCGCCGGCACAATTCCTCGATGACGTATTGCGGCTTGATTGCTGACGCCGCGCGATCGAAGTCCGGGGTCCACGCATCCTTCCATGCGGAGATTTGCGCGAACCATGCGGCCCTCTCACGGAACCTGACGTGGCGAGCCAGCCCCGAAAGGACGGTCTTGGCGTCGCCCACGATGGGGATGTCCACGCGAACGAGCTTCGCGATGCTCGCCGGATCGATATCGATGTGAATCACCCGGGCCTTGGGAGCGAAGCTCCTGACGTCGCCGGTGACGCGGTCGTCGAACCGCACGCCGACGGCGATCAGAAGGTCGCACTCCTGAACCGCGTAGTTGGCGTACGCGGTTCCGTGCATGCCGAGCATGTCCAGAGACTCGGGCAAGGTCTGCTCGTAGCTGCCCAGTCCCATCAGCGTCATGGCGACCGGCAGGTTGGCCTTGCGGGCCAATTCTCTCAGCTCGCCTGTGGCGTTGCCGCTGATGACTCCGCCGCCGGCCAGGAGGACGGGGCGCTGAGCCTGATCGATGGCTTCGGCGGCTTGGACAATCTCCGTCGTATCGCCGACCGTGCAGACCTTGTAGCCGGGCAGATCGATCTGAGGCGTGGGTTCAGACTGACATGCGGCGAATTCGAGGTCCACGGGCAGGTCGATCAGGACAGGTCCGGGCCGACCGGTCGAGGCGATGTAGAAAGCCTCGTGGATCGTGCGAGCCAACTCCTTGATGTCCTTGACGATGTAGTTGTGCTTCGTCACGGGACGTGTGATCCCGACCATCGGGGCTTCCTGGAACGCATCACCGCCGATCAGGTCGGTTCGGACCTGCCCGGTGATGGCCACCAGCGGGACCGAATCCATCATCGCGGTGGCCAGACCCGTCACGAGGTTGCACGCGCCCGGGCCGCTGGTGGCGATAACAACGCCCGTCCTGCCGCTGGCACGGGCGTAGGCGTCGGCCATGTGGCAGCCGCCCTGCTCGTGACAGGGTACGACGAAACGAATCGGCGCCGCGTGCAAACGATCGAACAGGGGCAGCACGGAGGCGCCGATATAGCCGAAAACGGTGTCGACGCCGTGCGCAAGTAACGCATCGACAACAACTTGGGCGCCGGTTCTGCAGGCTGGAGGTGCGGCCGGTCCGGCCGAGACAGGGTGCTCAGACGACATACGCTATTTCCTTTCCCGATCAACACGTCGGGCTCCTACCGTCAGGGGCCCTTTGGTCATTCCGGTGGACCGTGGCTTCGAGAGGCTCCTCCCGGCGACCAACCGCTCTTGCTCTGAAAAGCGGCCGATGCACCCGGAGATACGTGCTCTGCCACGACCCCGTAACCATCCCAGACAAACTGGGATGCACCAGGATCATTCACCCGCGCTCATGCACGGAACACATACCATACGAATGTCGGCTCGTATTGTCAAGCGCTTTCGCGATCCAGGTCAGAAATCTACGTATTTCTACTTATGTCCGGCTTGGGGCCAGGACGATGCTAATAGGAGGACAAGGCATCATGGTTCGGCTGACTCACGCCGTCTATTATCGGAAGGTCTTTATAGCCTTTGGCTTGCAATCGTCGAGCCCTATGCTATAATGGGCTCGGTCGTGATGCGTGTTCTTCGCATTGCGGTCCGAGTGGGGTTTGGAGCAAGAAAACGGTGGCAGAATACTCTCAGAACGGCATCTCTGGAAAAGCGGCCGTCGATGCGGC
Organism: Sedimentisphaerales bacterium; assembly: GCA_040772485.1. GTDB lineage: Bacteria > Planctomycetota > Phycisphaerae > Sedimentisphaerales > Anaerobacaceae > Anaerobaca. Next base: position 346,290 of record JAXGYC010000008.1, read on the forward strand.
GTGGGTCCTCTTCCGTGAACACGGCGCATTCATTCGCGCCGTCATTCGTTTCCAGGCCAAGAATGAGTTTCAGGAAGACGACCTGTATCAGCAGTTGTTTCTCTCGCTGGTGAGCAGGCCCATGCCCCCAGAGGTCGAGAACGTCAAGAGCTATCTTTATCGGGCCATTGCCAACGATATTGTCGATACGGCGCGGCAGAAGGCCCGCCAGCGGAAGCATTTTGAAAAACTTGCCGAAGAATTTCGGAATTCCATCCACAAAGAGGCACCGGCGGACGCTTTCCTGGGAGTAGGTGATGGCGATGCCGCGCTCGCGTGCCTGACCCGCCATTTGCGCAAGAGAGAGGCGCAGGCTGTCGTTATGCGGTACCAGGATGATCGGAGCATCCCGGAGATCGCGCGCGTGATGGGCGTTGACAGGCGGACTGTCAGCCACTATCTGGCCGCAGCGCTGAGGCAGTTGAGGAGAATGTGTGCAATTGAATGAGGGATAGGGATGGTTGCGTTCGACGGAAGCGAGTCGTGTCGAGAGGCGGAAGCGTACTACCATGATTATCTCCAGGATCCACGGGATCCTTCCGTTCCGCGGTCTGTAGCAGACCACATTGAGGGGTGCGCCTACTGCCAAGGCCGGGTCCGGTCGCTTCGTGAAGCGCTGTGCGGCCTGGACAGGAGTCCGCAGCCGACGCCGGCCGAAAGGGATCTGCGACTCATCGATGAACTCCAGTCGCATTTCGAATACGTCGATGAGCCACTCGCTTGCGCGCAGGTCAAGCCGTTTCTGTGCCGCCTTCTGTCTCCATCCGTAAGGATCCGGATACCGACGCCAATCACGGTCCACATCGACCAATGTGCCGCCTGTGCGAAGGATCTCGAATCGCTCAGGCAGCTCGATCTTGACGCCGAGCGGTTGGCCCGCCTGGGGGCGCTCCTGGAGCAGCATCGACAGGAGGACCCCTGCCTGTGCCTGCGAGCGCGGTCGCATGCGGCTGCTCTGGCCTTGCTCTCGCCTGAGAGCATGTCACCGGAGATCCTCGACCACGTGTGCATGTGCGCGCATTGCCGCCACGAGGTGTATCGCCACCGGCAGCATCTTCTCGACCACGCTCGGCCCTCGCAGCCCCAGACCAGATTGTCAGTATGCGAACAGATCACGACGTCCGATTTGTTGGATTGGGCCGTTCCGTGTGGGCTGCGGCCTGAGTTCTTCTGGACGGAACGGCAACAGGCCCTTCGCGAGCACATCCGTTCCTGTCCGTTGTGCCTGGAGAGAATGCAGCAGATTCATCGCGTCGTCGCGGACATTGCCGAGCGGGCCGATTCCGGCGTCACCACGGTGTACGCCCCGGAAGACTACGCGGAAATGCCTTTCGACGACGCAGGGACGACCTCTTCTGAAATCTGCCCGCTCGACGTCCAGGTCGCTCGTCGTGACATAGCGGTTGCTTCGAAGTCTCTCGGAATCGCAGGCCGTCTGAAACGTCGGGTCTCCGGAACGGCAAGCGATCCGCTTGCCAGGATCGCTTTCCTGGCGGCGGCGATGATCCCGCTGGCAGTTCTGTTCGTCCGGAGCCTGCCGGCGGCGTCCGCGCTGAGTATCCGCCAGGTCGACCGCGTCCTGGCCAAGGCCCAAACCGTGCACGTGTCGGTGTTCGGGCAAGACAAGGCCGAACCCATCCAGCAGTTGTGGATTTCCCGCGCCGAGGGGCTGGTCATATCCGAGCTGGCGTCGGAGCGCATGATTCACAATTTGCGCAGCGGTCAGACGACGATCATCCCGGCCGCGCGAGGGACGTTCGAACACGTGGAACTGGACCGCAGCGAACGTGAGAAGATCGAGCGCTCGGCACGTCGCTTCCTGGAATTCTCACTGGACAACGCTCCCCTGGACGCAGAAATGACCTTCCGGCCGGAGGCTGTTTCGCCGGCCGATGTCGGACTCGAAATATACGAACTGGCTTGGGACCAAGCGTCTGATATCGGAACGTCGCTGCCCAGAAGACTGCGGCTCTACATCGATCCTGTCACGAGGCTGCCTCTTCGACAGGAGTTCTCGTCGTGGGTCCTTGCCATAAACGCATGGCGTGTGCAGACGACCGTGTACGAGTATCCGGATGAGGAGAAGATCGAGGCGCGCCGTCAGGCGCTGCTGTCGGCAAATTAACGCCGTCTTACCTGGGCTCCCACAGAGGGGTCCGATTGTGGTACGTCTTCTCGTCGGCCTGGCCCACCGTCTCCACCTCGAGCGCCGACGCCTCCATGCGGTCCACATGACCATCGGCAAACCCGACGTTTACGGTCTTGTTGGCGTGCCGCCCGCCGATGGCGTCGTCGATCTGTGCGGGGAGCAACTCCCTGTCTGCATTGATCGCAAGACCCGGCACATACGCCGTGCCAACCGGCGCGCTGCCGGAGTAGCGTTTGGGAGGCTCCGCCGTGACATCCCACCAACAGATGAGCGCATATCCGCTGTCCACGAGCAAGAGGGTCGAGCCCGGGTGACGGATCTCGCTCGTCGACAGCGGAGGCCCCGGAAACCCCTGGCGGTAAGGAGCGATGTCGGCGGCGCTGCGGCACAGAGACCGATTGACGCCGTAGTTGCCCCACAGGATGTCCTCGGACAACCCCGACTCCTGGAGCTGTCTTGACGGACACTCCAGAATCTTCCTGTCTCGTTGAGACTGATGGCGAACCGCACCGATGAAATTCGGCCAGTACCAGCCCGGCATATCATACCGGGAATCGCAGATGTATCCGCCGGGCGGGGGCGGCCGCATCGCCCAGATTCCATACGGCAGCGTCTCGTGTTCCGCTTCGTACTGATGGAACTCGATGGCCAACTCACGGATATGCGCCTGGCACACCGTCGCCCTGGCCTGTTCGCGAGCGCTCTGGAAGACCGGCAGCAGCAGCGCCGCCAGCATCGCGATGACCGCGATGACGACGAGCAGCTCGACCAGCGTGAGACCTCGGAACCTCATGGCCTGCATTGTAGAGCCGGCAACGCCTGCGTCAATCGCGGAGCACCCGACGCGAGCAGGCGAGGACGGTTGCCTCTTCGCCTGCTCGCCGCCGCGCGGCACATCAGACGACTTCAATTGCACGCGCTCATGCCATACCAGTCCCAGATGCCGGTCACCTGACAACTGCCGCGAATATCCCAGATACAATCGCTGCCGGCCATCTGAGCCAGAATGTCAGTCTTACAACTTCCGCTCGGAGCTTCCTCGCAGCCCCATCGCTCGAAGTACCACTGGAAGTAGCCATAGCAGCCCCATCCGTTCGCGGCGGACTCGCACATAATGACGTACTCGTCCTGAATCTTCATCGTGCAGCTCCAGCCGGCCCCGCCGCTGATGCCGCGCAGCGCATCGTCTGCGATGTCCGCGAACTGCCCTGTCACAGGCTGATTCGACACCAGCAAGGCAACCCCGGACCACTCGCTTGCCAGGAAGCGCTTGTCCGTTCGGGAGTAGAACCTGTCGCCGGCCAGATCGACAATCCAGGCGTACCGATCGTCGACGTGGTCCAGGACCACGAAATGGTCCTGTCCAGGGATGTGGAGAATCGCCCGGCACCCGTTCAGACCCTCTTCGAAGGCGGCGACGTCTGCCTGCACGGCACGACAATGCAGACCCAGATCCTGGGCGCACTGCCGGATGTCGTACAGTGTCGTGCGCCCGTCCGAATCGACCAGTTGGCCCAGTTGACTGTCTGCCGGGACCTTGCCCAACTGCGCTGTCGCGTACCGGAGCGAGGCGGTGGCGCAATTCTGAGGCTGCCTGTCCTGGCAGGCAGCGTAGGTCAGTCTGTCGGCCAGCAGGAGACCCGTGTCGACCGCGTTGGAGTAGTTGTACACCAATGCCTTGGCGCTCATCGGCGAGTAATACTCGACGGCGGTGCCGGCGCCGAACGCCACTTTGAACGCCTCGACCCCCGGAGAACCGACGTCGACGGAGGTGAAATCCCACTCGTCGGATCGGAGCAACCGGTTGGTGAAGGCGTCTCGCTGTTCGATCGCGACGGACTTGGGAACCCAGTACCCGCCGACATCCCGGTAGCCGGAGCAGCCGATGGACGTCACGATGTCACCGCTCGGCATGACGGCGGACGTCACGGCATAGTCCTTCGACGGATCCAGCGTGAAGGTCCATTGCGAACCGCCCGACGGTGTGATGGCCAGTTCTATCTGCCTGCTGCCATCACGAGCGACCTCGCTGGCCGCGATCTCTGCGGCCGCCAGATCCTCGGAGGACAGCGGGCCGGAACCCCACGGGATGACGCCTGCGGTCAACGGACCGGCGACGACGCGAGGCAGCCGGTTGCTCGCATCAACGATGGCCTCACCGGCCGAGACGGCATGAATCGTATATTCCTGCCCGTCCCAGGCGAAGACCCGCCGGCTGTTCCAATCCTGGTTGAAGTACCTGGCCATGTAATTGCCGGCCAGGTCGGCCGACGGGGCAACCGAATCGCTGCGCGACAAGATCACCACCTCCCAATAAAACCGGTCCCCATCGTACTTGAGCACAACTGATGAGGTCATGCTGGACTCGTTGGACAGCTCGTATCGAACGTTGAACGGGATGGCCTCCAGGTACATTTTCTGGAGTTCCTCGCTGCGCTGGGCCTTGTCGGCCGTCGTCTCGTATTCACTCGTCTTCTCTTCGATTGTTCGAGCGATAAACGCCTCGTCCATCGTCCTGGGGGCCTTGTACTCCCGATGCGTTGCCTTGATGGTTCCGGCCGGAATCCAGGCATCCCGGCCCGCACTGGCAAGCTTCTCGATAATCTCCAGCGTTTCGCTCTTTTCCAGCGTACTCTGGGCATGTACCGGGGCCGCCGTACACAACGCCAGAAACAGAATCAATGCCGATCTTGCAAATCTCATGGCCTACCTCCTTATCACAAAGTATTGTCGCAACAATACATACGCCGCATAAGCCAGCACCGGCCATTTGTCAGAACGCCAAGGCACGGCGAGGGGCACCCATTTGGAGGCGAAGTTCGCCGGGTAGATGTGGATACCCATCTGGAAAAATGAAGAAAATAAACCGCTCCGCTGTATCTCTGCGATTCTGTCCTGCTTGTGAGAAGGTTACTCACGGCACAGAATCTATCTCGTTGGGCTCGGGCGCAGATGGCACCGTATCCGTCCGCTCGAGCCAATACTCGCTGAACAGCGCCAAGTCGCGAACGTCGACCCGCTCATCCGCATTCAGATCCGCCGCGACCGCCGCGTTCGGGTCCGAGACGACGCTCTGGCCCCAGAGACCCGCCAACGAGGCGTAATCAACGAAGTCGACAAGGGTATCCCCATCGAAATCACGCGACGGAACATGGTGAAAAGACAAGACCTGGATCAGAGTTGCTTCAAAAGGCGGTGGATCGGGCGGTTCCTGGCTGACTACAACCGGGATGGGAAGTGCAGAGAGAGCATACAACCCGATGGCACAGACCCCGGTGTTCAATGCGTCATAGTCGAGAATGAATAGATCGCCCGCCGTCGCGTTCCAGGCGGGGAGTAGATCCACGCCGACACCAAGATCGTCTCGATACATGGTCACGAGAGCCCGTTCACCGGCAGCAGGAAGGCACGAGCCCACGTAGTTTCCTGTGTTCTCGTCATAGCCCCTCGGACAGAGAACGCCCTGTCTCTCGTTCTCCCAGGAAAGCCAGGACTTCACGCGCCAAGGTTTGGCGGTGTCGGAAGTTATGAAAATCGTGAGCCTGGTTCCGACCATGATGTCGCGATAGACTTCCGGCACGTTGGGATCGGCCGGGGCCAGAGGGGTAACCTCGTCCGCCAGGCAGACACGAGCGGTGACCATCGCCGATGCGGCGGATGCCTGGAGGCCGGCCACAACCAGTGAAAGGACGCAAACAGCGCTGAAGCACGTCTGGCTCATGCAGGTCCGGACCCCCAAAGGCGGTCGAGATCGGATTCCAGCCGCCCGACACGGGACCATCGCTGCTCGCGCGTATTCGATCTCAAACTCCGCATGCTGACATTATAGGGTCATTCCTGTTCCAGAGCAAGTCATTTGCGCCGGGTCAGGCCTACCAAAGGAGGATGGCTGCGACCTCTCCTCGCAAGACAGGATACGCAGGCGAGAGGCACCGCACGGCTACCGATGCAGGGCAGACTCCCGGCGCATCACGAAGTGCTGGCACGTGTCGTCGGCCCAGGTAAACAGGCCCGCCATCCCATCCGAATCAGCGTCCGTCGGGATCGCCCAAGTGCAGTGGCCCCAGGTGGGCTTCTCGATACACGTCCGCGCTGGGGAGAAGTACCGGCACAATTCACATCGTTGCTCAATCATCGCTGGTCTTTCGTTGTCTGAAGCAAGCGTTGGCCCATCGCAAGGGGCCGCCTCCAAATCAGCCGGAGGACGAACATGCCGCCTCACATGTCGCCCTTCAGGACCAGGAGCGTTCCAGAGACAGCAGATGTGGATGCGAAAATCCGACGATTATAACTTTTTCTTTATCAACCTGGCGCTTGGCCCTGTCCCGTCGACCGAATGCGGCCGGACCGGTTGGGCGTCCTGGTAGTGATTGATGATTTTGCGAAATCCGCCTTGACAGCACCCCGGAGGGGCTTTATACTGACCCGACTTGGCAGAATCGGCGGCGTAGCTCAGTTGGTTAGAGCGTGGGATTCATAAGCCTAAGGTCGGTGGTTCGAGTCCACCCGCCGCTATTGCCGTCGGCATGGCCTCAGAGGCGTGTCGACGGGTATCGCACGATTGGGTTTCCTTCGTGCCCCCTTCGTCTAGTGGCCTAGGATATCAGGTTCTCATCCTGGAGACAGGGGTTCGACTCCCCTAGGGGGTACTTTGTCATTTTCGATTGATGGTTGACGATTGATTATTGACCTTCCCCGCTCATGATTGGCCCCAATGGCGAACCCGCTGCAAGTCCTTCCGATGAGCAGTTCATGCGGAGGGCGATTGACGCCGCGATGATCGCCGAGGAGAACGGCGACGTGCCCATCGGGGCGGTCATCGTCTATCAGAACCAGGTAATCGGGCGGGCCTGGAACCAACGCGAGCAGCTCAACGACCCGACCGCGCACGCGGAGATCATCGCCCTGACCCAGGCGGCCAGCTACATCGGAAGCTGGCGGTTGCATGGCTGCACCATCTACGTCACGCTGGAGCCGTGCCCGATGTGCGCCGGCGCCCTGGTGCTCGGCCGGCTCGACCGCCTCGTCTACGGCTGCCCCGACCCCAAGACCGGCGCCTGCGGCAGCCTCTACGACATCGTCCGCGACGAGCGGCTGAACCACCGCCTCGAAGTCACCTCCGGCGTCCTCGCCGATGACTGCACCGCCCTGCTCCAGGCCTTCTTCCGCGCCCGCCGGGGCAGCGACGGCACTCCGAAGACATAATCGCCGGCCCACGCGCCAAGCACAAAGCCACTCCGTCTGCGTATCAACAGAACAAGGAAAGGGCGGACCCTATGACAAGAGCGCATCGCAAGGTCGTGGTCGTGGGCGCCGGTTCGGTGGGAACGACGTACATCTACGCGCTGCTGCAAACCGGCCTGGCCAGCGAGATCGCGTTGATCGATCTGGACGCCAAGCGCGTCGAAGGCGAGATCATGGACCTCTCGCACGGCCTGCCGTTCATTCCGCCGGTCTCCGTCAAGGCGGGGACGTACGCCGACTGCGCCGACGCCCATCTGACGGTGATTACGGCGGGCGCCAAGCAGACGCCGGGACAGTCGCGCATCGAGCTGATCCAGAAGAACGCCGACATCATCCGATCGATCTGCGAGCAGATCCGCCGGTCCGGCCCAACGGGCGTGATCCTCATGGTCACCAACCCGGTCGACACGCTCACCCAGATCGCGCTGGGCCACCTGGGCCTGCCGCGAGGCAAGGTCATCGGCTCGGGAACCGTGCTGGACAGCGCCCGATTCAAGTACCTGCTCAGCCAGCATTGCGGGATCGACGCGAGGAACGTCCATGCGTACATCCTGGGCGAGCACGGTGACAGCGAGGTGCCCGCGTGGAGCATGACCCACATCGCAGGCATCCCCATCCGCGAGTACTGCGAGATCTGCAAGGTCTGTGACTACCCCAGGCACCACGAGGAGATCGCTCGAGAGGTCCGCGATTCGGCCTATCACATCATCGATTACAAGGGCTCGACCTTCTATGGGATCGGGCTGTCACTGCTGCGAATCTCCGGCGCGATCCTGCGGAACGAGCACAGCGTGCTGACTGTATCGACGCTGCTTCAGGGCGAGTACGGCCTGCAAGACATCTGCCTGAGTGTCCCCTGCATCGTGGGCGAGGACGGCGTGGAACGCATCGTCGCCGCCCGTCTGGAGCCGGAGGAACAGAAAGGCCTGGAACAGTCCGCCCAAGTTCTGCGGAGCGTTCTTGGGAAGGTTTCGGTGTAGCCAACCAACCCCCGCGGTCCGCCGCGGTTTTCGATAGCGCCCCCGCTTTCGGGACCCGGGGCTTTCGTCTATCCACAGGCGCCCGTATAATGACTGCCCATCATCGACTCAATTGCGGCACGTTCTACATGGAGAACGAGACATGAAACGGATCGGCAAGCTGTTCGTCCAGGGGCTGATGGCGATTCTGCCCATCGTGGTGACGCTGTATCTGGTCTACTGGCTGGCCACGACGGCGGAATCCGTCCTCGGCCGGATCATCCGATACGTCATCGGGGATGCCTATGTCCCCGGCCTCGGCGTGCTGTTCGGGCTTCTCATCACGCTGGGTGTCGGCCTGCTTCTTCAGTTGTGGCTGTTTCGCAAGGTCTTCTCGCTGGGCGAGGCGCTGCTGCAGAGAATCCCAGGGATCAAGTCCCTGTACGGCTCCGTACGCGACCTGGTCGGCTTCTTCGATTCGTCGAAGCAGAAAGACTTCGACAAGACCGTCATGGTCGCCATTGGCGACGACAAGACCCGGCTGATGGGCCTGGTGACGCGGGAGAGTTTCGACGATCTGCCCGAGGGCATCGGGGATGACCAGACGGTGGCGGTCTACCTGCCGATGAGCTATCAGTTGGGCGGATTCACGGTCATGGTTCCGAAAGACAAGATTCATCCGGTCGATCTGAAGGTGGATCAGGCCATGCAATTCGTGCTGACGGCGGGCGTCTCGGCCGAGGACAAGGGCAAGAAGAGGCCGACTCCATGACGCCTCGCCTCCGTCTCGGGGCAACTCTCACTTGTGTTGACATTGCGGACACCAGTACGCGGTTCGTCCCGCCACGGTCCGCCGCATCAGGGCGGCCCGGCACCTCGGACAGCGTCCCTCCCGCTCGCGGTGCGGCAGGAGACAGGATTGCGGCATTGCCCACGGGTCGGCTTCTCGCTCGATCGCCATCCGCAGGACCTTCCGGGTGTTGCGGTACAAGCACGCTGCCTGCCCCGTCGTAAGCCGGTGGCCGGGAAAGGTCGGATGAATGCGGCTGCGAAACAGGATCTCGTCGGAGTAGAGGTTCCCGATGCCTGCGACCTGCGACTGATCCATGAGGATCGACTTGATTGTGGCCCTCGACCGGCGCACGCGTGAGGCAAACTCCTCTCCAGAGACGGCCATCGCATCGGGCCCGAGCCTCTTGTCGGCAACGAATCCCTCCACGGATTTCGCCAGTGTGATTCGCCCGAACAGTCTCGCGCAGACAAAGGCCAGGCTGTACTCGTCGGCAAAGACGAACACCACCCGGTCGTGTGGTCCCGTCCGGCGCTGCCTGCCAAAGTCCAGATAGCCCGTCATGCCGAAGTGCAGGACCAGCCACGGGGAGCCATCTACCTCGACGAACAGGTGCTTGCCGTGCCGCGCCGTGGAATGGAACGACCGGCCCTGGAGGGCTCGTTTGAGTCTCTGCGGGGAGAGGTCGTTGAGGACACGCCGGTTGAACACCCTGACGTCAACCAACCTCCGCTGCAGTGACGTCTCGTCCACAAACCTGCGAAATATCTCCACATCGGGCAGTTCCGGCATGTTGTCTCCCCTTGCCGATTCGAGGTCGCGCCCATCCGTCAATGCGTGAGCCCGTCACATCCAAGGTGTGAGCAGACCGCCGGAGTCCAACAGCTCAACTTCGTACTCGCGACCGGCCGGCTCTCGTTCCGCATCGAGATCGGGACAGGCAGGACAGCGGCAGACCTTCTGCCTGGAGACCTCGATCCACACCTCGCGCTGCTCCCAGCTCATCTGGCGCACCCATTGGGGCGACAGCAGAACCTGTCGTCCGGGCAGCCAGTTTCGCGTGTCCGCGACCAGGTACCGAATCACCCAGTCGCTGTCGGTGATGACAAAGTCCTCCAGATGGCCGATCGGGCCATCCAGGGCGTGGATGTGATACCCGATCACCTCGCGGGCGCTGTGCAGGTTCGGGTCGCTCCCGGCCGCCTTCTCGACCGCCTCGGGCGCGGCAGGAATGGGAACCGGCACGGCGCCGACCCAATCGCCGCCCATGCCCCAGTATGGAATCCAGTCATAATATGTGTGCAGTTCGATCTCCCGCTGCCGGGACACGGGCCTGTCCGCATCGATATCCGGGGCGCTGCGGATCTGCTCTTTGGTCAACGCCACCGAGAAAGCCCGCTCCTGCCGGCGGGGCCGGCCCAGCGACGTCGCCGCAATCAGTACCTTGCGTCCGGGCAGCCACGAGCCCGTATCGACGACCAGATATCGAATGGCCCACGTATGGCCGTCAAATAGAAGGGTATGGACTCTTCCGATGTGCCCGTCGTTGGCCCGGATCGTGAAACCCCGCAAACTCCTGACGCTGCGTAACATGGTTTCGTCTCCTTCGACAGGTCTTTTCGCCACGATGGTACTTCCCTTGTGTATGATGCGCATCCCTCGCGGATGAACCAATGAGGTTTTTGCTCGATCCGGACCTCGAATCCCGATCCAGCGCAACTGCGGTCTTGCCTGATTCAAATCGAGGAAATCCCTCTCTTCCACATCCGTTGCGGCTGGCCTATGGTGAAAGAGAGTGATTTGCGACCGTCCAGTCCTCCTGGAACGGACGGCGCAGAGGCCTCTTGTCACATATCGAGCGGCAAGATGGGAGGAGTGCAACGATGGGTGCACACAAGACGACACCGTGGTTTGTGCTGAACGCACCGGAACTCGGACAAGCCTTCGTCGACTTCCGCCGGGTGTGCGAAAAAGGCGGGGTCCTCGACAGAAAGACCAAGGAACTGCTGATGCTCGTGATGGCGTGCGCGTCACGCTCGGCGTACAATGCCGAGGAGCACCTTCGCGGCGCGTTCGAGGCCGGCGCGACGAAAGAGGAGATTACCGAGGCGCTGATGATCGCCGCCGCAGAGGACGCCGGCGCACAACTGACGTGGAATCGCCAGATCGTGGCCAAGTATTTCGGAAACGGCAAACCCTGAGCGGGTCGAACGCGTACGGACCGTGAAACCAGCCGGAAGGTGGGACGTACCGCAGCAGGAACCAGGAACGTCAGAACGGAGATGACAGCAAAGGAGTAGAAACGATGGGTAATCTCAGCGAACACATCCAGAAGGCGGACTGGAAAAAGGAAAAACACGTACCTGTGATCGAGTGCCCGGACTCCGTCAAGGCCAACGAGGTCTTCGAGGCAAAGGTCACGCTGGGCAAGGAAGTGGCCCACCCCAACACGACAGAGCATCACATTCGCTGGATCACCCTGTACTACCACGACGAAGGCGGCAAGTTCCCCCACGAAGTCGCCCACATCGAGTTCAACGCCCACGGCGAATCGGTGGAAGGCCCGAATCAGGGCCCGGTGTACGCCCATCACGAGGCCATAGCCACCCTGCGTATCGCCAAGTCGGGCGTCCTGCACGCCATCGCCTACTGCAATATCCACGGTCTGTGGGAGTCGAGCAAGCCCATCAAGGTGAGCTGACCGCATCGGTCGGCCGGGCAGCCACAGGGGCCTGCCCCTACGGGCCAATGCGCAATTCGGCAAACAAGGGACGATGGTCCGACGCGGTGCGCGCCAGGTAGTCGCTGCCCACGTCGACCGCCACAACCTGGATCTGTGGACTGATGAAAATGTGGTCGATTCTTGCGAAAGGGACGTGGCCGAACCAGGTCCCTCGCGGGGTATGAGCGGCCGCAGCGACTTGGGCGTCTCGAAGGGTTTCCACGCAGAGTCTCCAGATGGGCGATCGCGGAGACGCATTGAAGTCGCCGCAGAAAACAAAGGGTTCCGCCTGCCCGTTGCCTCCGATCCAGTCGGAACCGAGCAGGGCTTCGATCTGCATGCGTTTCTCGCCGGCAGTCAGGCCCAGGTGGGTGTTGACGAGGTGGACGGTCGCTCCGCCCACCTCCAGGGCGACCCACAAGGCCCCGCGCGGCTCGACGAAGGAGCCGGCGGCGGGCATGGGAAGGGCCGCCGCCTTGACCAGCCGCATCGGGAGCCGGCTGAGAACGCAGTCGCCGTACGCCTCTTCTGCGATCCGCATCGCCGGGTGAAAATGGTACTCCATCTCCAGGCAGCGCGCGATCAGCTCGGCCTGGTCGGCGTGCCCGGTCCGCAGGCGACCCACATCGACCTCCTGGAGCGCCACGACGTCCGGCCGATATCGCGAGATGACCCGGGCGATGCGATGGGGAGAGAGCTTGCCGTCGATCCCGATGCAGGTGTGGACGTTGTAGGTTACCACGCGCAGCGTCCGCTCCCTCGCGACGGGCTCAGCGGCAAGCGCCCGCTCAGCCGCCGCACGGCCCAGATGAATCAGGGCCGCCTGCCGCAGACTCAGCGGCCGCGGATACCCCTGCTTTCGACACGGCAGCGGAGCATCGTCCGGCGCCAGCAGAAACGCGTGCGTCTCCTCCAGGCCGGGCCCGGCGTGCGAGCCGCCCTCCAGCGGAAACGTGAGACTGCGTCCCGTCCGCGTCCAGCCTGAGATGACGAAGTCCCCTGCGTCCGGATGGTGACACAGTGCGATCAGGTCCTCCGTCACTTCCTCCAGGAACGGATGATCGGCCGGCAGCAGAGAACCCGCCTCCTCCGGCAGGCGGAACGATCCTTCTTTCGTCCACACCCGTGCCTTGCCCGGCCCGTCAGCGGTCAGGACCAGAGGAATCTCCGCGCGATCCACCAGCGCCCGTGCCAGATCAGAACGCCGCTCCGGCCCGATGGGTTCGCCGAGATAGACGTGCCCCACCGGTCCCATGGAGGTGACGACGACTTTGTCCCTCTCGGCGGACGGCGCCTGATTCGCCGGGTGTCTCATGTATGCACCGAGACGCTTGGACTGGACGCCGCGATTGTCCGCCAGCGGCGCGATCGCCGTGTCGAGGACCTCCGCCACCACCTCCTGCACGCTGCGCCCCTGCTCGCGGGCATAGGACCGCGTCTCTTCGTTGCCGTGATCGGAGAAGATCCACACATCGTAGTCGCGCCGCGGGGACCGTTGCGCCGCCTTCCAGATTCGGGCGATCGCGCCGTCGATCCCCTTGAGCGACCAGTGCGCGAATCGCGACGTCGGGCCGCGACGATGGCTCTGCTCGTCGTAACCGACGAAATCGACATAGACGATCGGCAGCCCGCGCGTCACGTCCATCTTGGCTCCGATGGCGGCCAGCTCGCGCATCAGGATGCAGACCCCCGCGCGGGACGGAACGAACTTGATTTCCTTCCACAGGTCGCGACCAGCGATGAGTCCGCGCAGGCAATCCACCAGCGCCAGGAAGAACTCCACCACGAGGAGCACCCCGGTGCGAAGCGCGCTGTAGAGGTTCAGCAACACCAGCAGGGCCACGCGCAGCGGATGGCCGAGTCTGAACAGGTCGCTCCAGTCCATGGAGGCGGCGCACAGATGGCTCTCGGCAGCGCCCCCGGTGTAGATCGAGGCATAGGCGCTGCCTCCGGCGAGCAACGGCTCGCCCTGCTGCTTCAGACGCTGCTCGACCGCTCTGGCGGAATCGGGCTCGAACATCCGACAGACGCGGCCGGTCGCGCGGTCGAAGAAGCTGAACGCCGGAACCGCCCCCTTGACGCCGTACAGCAGCTCGGCCGTCACCGCCGGCGTGCTCGAAGGCAGGCCGCTGTACAGCGAGTCGAGACGGTACTTGTGCTTCTGCATCAACTGCCGCAGAAAAGGCAGATTCCCCCGGGCCATCGCCCGCTCCAGTTGCCGACGGCTGAGCCCGTCGATCTGGATCAGCACAAGCCCCCGCGACGAGGGCACATCCTTCGACTTCGGCAGCCCCAGCAGCCGGACCAGCAGCTCGCTGCGGCTGAGCCGATGTCGCGACCTCCTGACGAACGTTTCCACGAAATTCAGCATGCGATCTCACGGGCTGGACGCCGCGCGTCTACCGAAAGGTGTGACTGGCCGCTTCGGCGATGTTTTTGAGCAGCTCCCACTCGGCCTTGATCTCCTCGATCGCGCCGCCCCAGGCGCTCTCGTCCTTTGACTCGCGCCCCTCGCGAGCCAGCACCTTCTCATAGACCTCCACCAGCCGCTGCGCGGACTTGCCCATCGTGAACTCGGCGGCGGTCGCCCGGGCTGCCTGCCTGTAGGCGTTCTTCTCTTCGCGCGTCGCTTGGGCGATCCCTTCGAGGGCCTCGGCAAACGCCCTCGCGTCCTCCGAACGGATGAGCCGGCCGTTCTCCCGATCCCTGACCACCTCGCGGACGCCGGGCGCGTCGATCGCCACCACCGGCCGACCGGCCGCCATCGCCTCCGTCAGCACCATCCCCTGCGTTTCCGTGTGCGAGGCAAAGACGAACACATCCATCGCGTGATAGGCGTCGATCAGCGCCTGTCCCTCCAGCGAGCCGACGAGGCGCAGCCGGTCGGAGTTCCTCTGGCGGTCGAAGACCTCGCGCACATTCTGCTCGGACGGGCCCGACCCGACAACCAGAAAATGGCCGTCTACGACCCGCGCGACAAACCGCCCGACCGCCTCGGCCAGGAACGAGAGGTTCTTCTCCGGCGCCAGACGGCCCACGTATCCGGCGACAAAGGCCTGCTCGGGAATCCCCCGGAGTCGCCGGAAGGCGCGCCCGTCGCCGCGCTCGAATCGCTCGGCATACACGCCCGTCGGGACGATGTCGATGGGCGCCTCGACGCCGCGTGCCTGAATGATGTCGGCAACCGATCCGCTCGGCGCGATGACGTGATCGCACAGATTGCAGTATCCGGTCACGAAGTTGATCACGAACTGGTGCAACCGCTTGGCGTGCGCCGGCACATAGTGCAGATAGTGCTCGTACATGGTGTGGTAGGTGAACACCAACGGGCACTCGAAGCGACTGGCGATGCGAACGGCGGTGCCTCCGAGCAGATGCGGGTGGTGGGAATGAACGATGTCCGGCTTGAATTCCTCCAGGCGGGTGGAAAGGTATCCCGGAACCGGCAACACCAGCGAGAAATCGCTGCCGTTGAAATGCTGGATCGCCGGAATGCGGATCACATCCTCCTCCGATTCGGGCGCGCCCTCGAACTGCGGCGCGACGACCACCACCCGATGGCCCATCTTTCGCAGCTCGTCGGTAAACGCCGTGACCGACCGCGACACGCCTCCGACGAAGGGAGTGAACGTGTTGGTCATCATCAAGACATTCATGCCGGACTGTCTCCAACGTCCCAGACATCGAGTCCCAGCCCCGCGACTCTTGGGATCAGGCCCCGCGCGGGTTTCCGCTTCGCCCTCGCCCAATATCCCCTGTCAGTACGTCACGGCAGCCGGGCAGGTTCTCGCATCCGTCGGCAGCCATCCCCCAGCGTCCAGGAACGGCCGACGGTGTGTGTGAGAACATTTGGGCATGCGTGTGGCAGCCTCAAACGCGTAGCGTTTGGGGATGGTGGGCTCAGCCGCTCCTCAAGTACCAGAAGCCTGCCGATGCGAAGAACCATCCCCAAGTCCTGCGGACTTGAGGCTGCCACGCACCCCTCTGCGCCTGAAATGGACACGGCCTGAAACCTGCCCAGGCGGCCGACGGGCGGTCCTGATAACGGTTGACATTGCGCGGCGAGCCTCGTAAGATGCCTTCCACGCAGTGCGGGCCGCAACGAAGAATGGAAGGCCACAACAGGTCCAAAGAGCGAGCAGGGAGCGGCAGCAGATGAAGATTCGCATTATTCTGGCGGACGATCATGCCATTGTCCGGCAAGGGCTCAGCCGGGCGATCGACCAGGAAGACGATATGGAGGTGATCGGGCAGGCCTCGAACGGCCGCGCGACGATCGACCTGGTCCGCCAGTTGGCACCGGACATCCTGATCACCGACATCAGCATGCCCGACCTGAACGGCGTCGAGGCAACCCGCCAGGTGCTCCGCGAATGCCCGGCGGTCAAGGTCATTGCCCTGTCCATGCACTCGTCGCGGCAGTTCGTCATGGAAATGTTCCGGGCCGGAGCGATGGGATATCTGCTGAAGGACTGCGACTACGACGAGCTGGTCAAGGCGATACACACCGTGGCCGAGGGCAAGGTCTACGTCAGCCCGTCGATCGGAGACGTGATCGTCGAGGATCTGCTGAACGGCCGCCAGGCGGGCGCCCCCACGGCGTTTTCCCTGCTGACCCCGCGCGAGCGCGAGGTGCTCCAGCTCATGGCCGAGGGCAATACCACGCGACAGATCGCCCGCCGGCTCTACATCAGCCCCAAAACGGTCGAAGCCCATCGGCTGCGCGTCATGAACAAGCTCGACATCGACAACGTGGCCCAACTGACCAAGTACGCCATCCAGGAGGGGCTCACCAGTCCCGAGATCTGATCCAGTTCGTAGTGTGCTCGTAAGAGCATGCTCTGGGCCGAACGTGTAACGTTCGACGACAGCGAGCGTCCTTGATACGGCGGCGCCAAGGGGATATAGTCTCGGAGCGCCGACGCCGCTGGGGCGCCCGCCGTAAGAAAGGTCGCACAAGAAGGATTGATCGTTGAACCAGGAACACATCGCACGCATCGCCTCGGAGCTGTCTCTGAGGCCGGGCCAAGTGACCGCAACCGCCGGCCTGCTGGAGGAAGGGGCCACCGTTCCGTTCATTTCACGCTACCGCAAGGAGGCGACAGGCAGTCTCGATGAGGTCGCCGTGACGGCGATCCGCGACCGGCTCGGGCAATTGAAGGACCTCGACGACCGGCGCGACACCATCCTCAAGTCGCTGACCGAGCGCGGATTGCTGACCGAGGAGCTGACGAAGGACATCCTCCAGGCCGAGACCATGGCCTCGCTGGAGGACATCTATCTGCCGTTCAAGCCCAAGCGCCGAACGCGGGCGACCATCGCCAAAGAAAAGGGCCTCGAGCCGCTGGCCGAATTGATCTACGCCCAGGACCCGGCCGTGGAGCCGGGCGTCGAGGCCGAGGCCTTCGTCGACCCCGCCAAGGGGGTCGAATCGGCCGACGAGGCGCTGGCGGGAGCCAGGGACATCATCGCCGAGTGGATCAACGAGGACTCCCAGACCCGGGCGCAGATGCGCGAGCTGTTCGGCGGCAAAGGCGTGCTGAAATCGCAGGTCGTGCCGGGCAAGGAGGAAGAAGGCCGCAAGTACGAGGACTACTTCGAGTGGGCTGAATCGGTCGCCAAGGCGCCGTCGCACCGGATTCTGGCCATGCGAAGGGGCCGGCGAGAAGAATTCCTGCGGCTCCAGGTGGTCGCGCCCGAAGAGCAGGCGCACCGGATTCTCGAAGAGTTGTTCATCAAAGGCAACTCCAAGAGCACGGCCCTCGTCCGCGAGGCCCTGGTCGACAGCTACAAGAGGCTGCTGGCGCCCTCGATGGAGACAGAAATCCTCGCGTCCGCCAAGATGCGAGCGGATCAGGAGGCGATCCGCGTCTTCGCCGAGAATCTGCGCCAGTTGCTGCTGGCGCCTCCGCTGGGCCGCAAGAACGTCCTGGCGGTCGATCCCGGCTTTCGCACGGGCTGCAAGGTCGTCTGCCTGGACCGGCAGGGTCAGTTGAAGCATTCCGACGTGATCTATCCGCACACGGGCGATGCCCGTGCGGCCGCCGACGCCGTGAAGTTCGCGGCGCTGTGCGAGAAGTTCGACATCGAGGTGATCGCCATCGGCAACGGAACCGCCAGCCGCGAGACCGAGAGCTACATCCGCAACATCCAGCTCGCCCGCAGCACGCCCATCGTCATGGTCAACGAAAGCGGCGCGTCGATCTACTCGGCCTCCGACGTCGCCCGCGAGGAGTTCCCCGACCAGGACGTGACGGTGCGCGGCGCCGTGTCCATCGGACGACGCCTGATGGACCCGCTCGCAGAACTGGTCAAGATCGATCCCAAATCGATCGGCGTCGGACAGTACCAGCACGACGTGGACCAGCCCCTGCTCAAGCAGGGCCTCGACGACGTGGTCGTCAGTTGCGTCAACAACGTCGGCGTCGAGGTGAACACCGCCAGCAAGCAGTTGCTCCAGTACGTCTCGGGCCTCGGCCCGCAACTGGCCCAGAACATCGTCAGCTTCCGCAACGAGAACGGGCCGTTCGAGTCGCGCGTGGCGCTGAAGAAGGTGCCGCGCCTGGGCGAGAAGGCGTTCGAGCAGGCGGCCGGCTTCCTGCGGATCCGCGACGCCGCCAATCCGCTCGACGCCAGCGCGGTGCATCCGGAGAGCTATGGCATCGTCGACGCGATGGCCTCCGACCTGGGCTGCTCCGTGGCGACCCTGATGAAGGACAGTTCGATTCGGACGAAGATTCGCCTGCAGAACTACGTCACCGAGACGGTGGGCCTGCCCACGCTGAACGACATCATGGCGGAGCTGACCAAGCCGGGCCGCGACCCCCGCCGGCAGTTCGAGATCTTTCACTTCGCCGACGGAATCAACAAGATCGAGGACGTCCAGGCCGGGATGCGTCTGCCCGGCATTGTCACCAACGTCACCGCCTTCGGCGCCTTCGTCGACATCGGCGTCCACCAGGACGGCCTCGTGCATGTCAGCCAACTGGCCGACCGCTTCGTCAAGGACCCGAACGAGGTTGTGAAAGTGCAGCAGAAGGTCATGGTCACGGTTCTGGACGTCGACCTGGCCAAACAGCGGATCAGCCTGTCGATGAAAGACCCGTCCAAGGCGGGCCGCAAGCCCGATCGCGGCCGCAGCGAAGCCCGCGAACACGCGCCCCCGCGCGGGCGTACAACCCAGGGGTGGTTCCCAAACATCGCATAGTAGGGGCGAATAACCATTCGCCCGATACCCAATAAGAATATGATCGAACGACAGGAACTGATCGACGACCATCACGACATCCTCACCCATCGGGCCAGGAGGAACGTGATCTACATCCTGACGCTCGATCCGATACTCGGGACCGATGTCACCGAGCGAATCGGCGCCGATGAAAGGCTCAAGGGCTACGAGATCATCCAGCCCAGCGCCGGGACGATTCGCGACACCGTCGAGACGATGGAGCGGGCGGCGCAGGACACCACCCACGCTCGGCTGTTGATCTTCGACGTCCGGCGGGCCGGCCTGCCCATGCTGCGCAAGGTCCATCGTGACATCGTCGGCTTCAACCGCAAGGACTTCAACAAGCTCTGCTTCAGCATCCTCATCGGCGACGGGCCGCCCATGCTGTATCAGAACGGGCGCGGGCTGGACGTCTTCACGATCTACCTCGGCGCGCACCGCGTCGATTACCATCCGGCCGTCTTCTTTTACGATCCGCTGCTGCACTACGAACCCAGCGAGGTGCAGCTCCGCGCGATCGACGACGAGTTCACGCTGCGCGACGACGTGCCGAAGAGGCTCGCTCCGTACTTCCGCCAGGACCGCGAGATGACGGTCGGGATGGTCCGGCGGTACTTCCGCGCCGTCGGCAAGCCCGATGACACTCGCGAGAAGAGAAGGCGGATGCTCAAGCGGCTCTACCGAAAGCAGATCACCAAGCGGCTACCGGGATGCGCCGAACAGATCAAAGCGTGGCTGTCCCGCAAGGGCCTGCAACTGGCGACCGAAAAGATCAACCTGTACCCCATGCACTTCGAAGACTGGGTCTACAAACTCATGCACAAGGCCCAGCGCAACGCCGAGTCCACCGAGGATACGGCGTAAGAACGCCAGCATCACCCCATACAACCCGGATCAGCGCGTGGCAGCCTCATCCCGATGGACATCGGGATGGGGATGCCACCGCCTCTCGATACTCAAGCGGAAATCGTATCAGCCATCCCCAAGCTCTTCGAGCTTGAGGCTGCCGCACACATGCCCTTCGGCTGGAAGCAGTCAAATGGCAGATGCCGCCGGCCGTCCGTGGGGGCGAATGATTATTCGCCCCTACCGCTTACGAAGGCCCGATCGCGACGGTTTCGCGCTTGACAAGACCGCCGGCAACGCGGACAATGGACATCAAAGCGATGCACCACGGACGACGACACTGAAGCCGGCAGCGATGAGACTACGCTTGCCGATGTGGTGCGGCGTAAAAGCTCCTTTCCGGGCAAAAGGAGAACGCAGGCCATGGCTGCGACAGAGCAAGTCGAAGGCAAGCTGGCCTTCACACTGATCGAGTTGCTGGTGGTGATCGCCGTCCTCGCGATGCTGATGACGCTGCTGCTGCCGGCGTTGCAGCGGGCGCGGGCCGTGGTCTGCCAGGCCAACCTTCGCCAGTGGGGCACGTTCATGGCCGCATCGGCCAACGACAACGACGGAAGTTGCTGGTCCCCGGACTGGAAGAGCCCAGAGAGGATCTATCCCCCGACCTTCACCCGTAGCATGTGGGGGCTGTGGGAACTGGCCGGACGGGAGGAGGGCGAGAGCATCATCTGTTGTCCCACGGCTGCGAAGTTCGTCTATTCCGAGGAGGGAACCTGCGGCGGGACTTTCCTGGCCTGGAGCGGCGGGTCTCGTGGATATGTCGAGTGGACGCCTTATGGCTGCGGCGTATCCTATGGCAGCTACGGCCTCAGCGGCGTTGTGGGATCGTATTTTGCGCCCGACTCAGAGGAGTCTGACTCTCGTCCGGCGCCAATCTGGCAAACGAACAACGTCCGAGGTCCGGACCGCGTCCCGTTGTTGCTCGACAGCGCTTCGATGTGGTGCACGTCGTACTGGGACCGCTTCGGACCTTCCGCCCCGGAATGCGACGCGATCCCGACGATCTCTGTCAGGGCATCGATGGCCTCGCTGTTCGGCTCAGGCAATCCCGAGTGCATCGATCGCCACGACGGCGCGGTGAACGCCCTGTTCATGGACTTCTCGGTCCGCCGGGTCGGCCTCAAGGAACTCTGGACACTCAAGTGGCATCGCCACTTCGACACCGCCGGACCCTGGACTCGTGCCGGCGGCGTCCAGCCCGAAGACTGGCCTGCCTGGATGCGCAAGTTCAAAGACTACTGACCGTATCTCGTATCTGGTCGCTCGTATCTCGCAGGAGCAGAGGCGATGGTTGACAGCCCGATGAACACCTCGACTGTAGAGCGCGCTCGACCACGACCTTGTCATTCCGAGCCCATTCGGGTCCCTCAGGGCAGGCTACGCCGAGGAATCTGGCTGCGAATGGTGAGTGCGTCCGGTCTCTGGCCAGATGCTTCGACTTCGCTGCGCTCCGCTCAGCATGACAAAGAGGCAGAAGGCTCCGCTCGGGATGACAAACACAGGCGCAGCCTTGCTCGGGGTGACGGACACTGCTGGACGAAGCGGCTCCATGTCGGTCATCACGTCCATCCAATCATCAATAGTCAATCATCAATAATCCATTCCAGAGCCTTCACACTGATCGAGTTGCTGGTGGTGATCTCGGTGGTGGCGATGCTGATCGCCCTGCTGCTGCCGGCGATCCAGAAGGCCCGGGGGCAGGCGCAGGCGGTAGTCTGCCAGGGGAATCTGCGCCAGGGCGGAATCGCGATGTTCGCGTTCATGACGGACGCCGAGGGGCAACTGGCGGACTTCGCCCAGAGCAAAGGGATGTCGGACCAAAGCGGAGAGGACTCGCGGCTCATGTGGCACCACCCGCCCTACGCGGAGTGTCCCGAACTGCTGCTGTGCCCCATGGCCCGGAAGGTCCTGCCGGAGACACCCTACGGTGCGGGTACGACGTTCTCGGCTTGGGACCACGGCGGGATGAGGGGCAGCTACGGCCAGAACTGTGCCGCCTTCGGCATGGGTTATCTGCCGGGTAAGGCCGGCCTCCACTATTACTCGTGGAATACCTGGCGACTCAAGGATGCCTCGAACGTCCCACTGATGGGCGACAGCATCCACTGGATGACGCTCGGACACCTGAGCCACTTCACTGAACCGCCGCCATATGAAGGCTACTACGGCGATGCCCTCACGCATTGGGCGATCAACCGCCACAGTGGCGGGGTCAACGTACTCTTCGCCGGCGGCGCCGTTCGAAAGGTGGGCGTCAAAGAAATCTGGACCCTGCGATGGTATCGGGACTTCAGCACGTCCGGACCGTGGACGAAGGCCGGTGGCGTGGAACGTGAGGACTGGCCCGCCTGGATGCAGAAGTTCAAGGACTACTGACGCGTATCTCGTATCTCGTTGCTCGTATCTCGCAATGGTAGGGGCGAGGCATGCCTCGCCCTTACGGCACGAGTGCTTCGCAGCGACCACGGCCCGAATCCGCGCTGCCGGGCGATGACATCGGGGCACGAAAGCACGCGATTTTGTTAATCCGGGCGGAAAAGACTGGACAAATCGGCCGGTTGTCGTATACTACAGTCACGTTTTGGTGGCTGCGTCGGTTTTTGCGGCTTGGAGGCCGTTCGGAAGCCGGAGCAGGGGATCGATGAACCGAATAACTCTATAAGGAGGTAGGGTTATGTGCGTTCACGCACGCCGTTTGGTCATGCCGTTTCTACTTGCTGCACTGTTTCTACCCTCATTTCTCGCCGGCTGTCGGTGCAAGGACTGCGAGGGCGCCAAGTGCGTGCCGCGAAGCCCGTGGCAATCGCCGACGATCCAGGTGACGCGGTCTCTGTTGCTGGTCAACACAGCGGAGCTGCGGATCCTCTACATCGACGGGCACGACGCCACCCCGACGTGCGTCAGCGTCCAGGGCGTAGAGGAGTACCATCTGCTTCCCGGCTGGCACACGTTGACCGCTGTGTTCCGCTATGCCGCGCCGCCCAGCGAGGGGGTGCTCGCCGACGTCCAGGGCCAGGCCCTGACGCTGGAGCACGAGTTCCTGGCCGAGCACGAGTACGTGGCGGTCTATCGCGAGCACGAAGGGACCGCGCCCAAGGGCCAGATGGGCGTCGCGGAGGTGGCGACCAACGTCCTGAACCCGCCGCCGGAATTGTACTGGACGCTCGACATCGTCGACGTCGGCGAAGCCAGTGCCGAGCCGGAGGTGGCCGAGGCGCGAAGCTACCTGTCCTGGGTGCGGGAGCCACGCGGCACCGCCAAGCAGCCCGACGCATCCAACGCCTATTAGCGACGAGGCGGTCGCCTCGGTCTACGCGCGTCAGTGCGCCATCGACGGAACGAGGTAACTCTATAAGGAGGTAGGGTTATGCGCGTTCGAGCCCTTTGTGTGACGAGCGCGTGCCTGCGCATCGGATCGCTCATCGCCATATCGGTATCGGGTTGCAGCCGGCAATGTGGCGGCCCATGTACGCCGCAAAGCCCCTGGCAGTCGCCCACGATCCAGGCAACGCGCTCGCTGCTGCTGGTCAACACGGCGGAGTTGAGAATCCTCCGCATTGACGGCCGCAACGCCCGCGCGTCGTGCATCGGCCGAGGCGGCGTCCGCGAGTACCACATTCGCCCGGGCGAGCATGAGCTGACCGCGTCGTTTCACTACGCCGCGCCCGTCGGCGCCGGGCTGATCGGCGAGGCGTATGGCCGCCCGCTCAAACTCACGCACGTCTTCCAACCGGGACATGAATACGTCGCAATCTACCGAGAGCATCCGTATCCGACGGTGCAGGCTGCCACAGTCGCGCAGGCGGTAGCCGGAACGGTCCTGCAACCTTGCGAGGGGACTTGGTCGCTGCGAATCGTCGATCTGGCCGATGCCGAAGCGGACAGCGAGCGAGAAGCGCAACAGGTCCGAATCTACGGCGCGCTGATCGGCGCATCGGCCCGCGTCGCAGACCAGGGCGCGTCACCGAGCATTTACTGACCGGCGCATCCGCAGGAGGACCGCCGCACCGAACGCGAGAAACGCCATGGTCGCCGGCTCGGGGATCGGCTGGACCTTCTCCCGGACGCACCGGACGGGCACCGGCAGCCAGAACACATCGGGCCAGGACCCGTGACCCCATCGCCATCCGCAGTCGCATGGCCCGCCCAACAGGTTGTACTGCGTCACATCGAGGAACCGATAGCGCTGCCGGTCGAGATATGCGTACCACCATTGGTCCAGTTCATCCCCGGCTGAGTCGATCGCGACGGCACAGCCCGTACCCCCCACCGACAGAGTACAAGTGAGACTCTCCGCCGCCGGGTCTTCAGGCGAATCCAGCCAGGCGGACCGCCAATGGAAAAGGAAGTCATCCGAAACGTAGCTCCTCCGCCCGCACGGTACGACTTGCTCCGGCCGCTCGAACGTCTCGATATCGACGCCACACAACTCAGCGCGGCCGGCGCCCCCTGCCGCGACCGCGATGAAGACAACGACCGTTATCCTCCACATCCGCGTCCTCCTTGACACGCCACTGCCTACCTTCCGTGGATCGCTTGTCGTAAGGGCGACGCATGCGTCGCCCCTACCGCCTTGTGGCAAGCTACCTATAGCGTCAGGCGGCGTTTGCACTCGTCGAGGATCTCGGCGGTGCGCGTGGCGCCGACGCGCGTGACGCCGATCGCGCGGACCTCCAGCAGCTTGTCCAGATCGCGGACGCCTCCGGCGGCCTTGACCTGCACACGAGGGGGGCAGTGGGCCCTCATCAGTTTCAGGTCCTCGATCGTCGCGCCGCCCGTGCCGTAGCCGGTCGAGGTCTTGACCCAGTCGGCGCCGAGCGCGGCGCAGATCTCGCAGAGCCGGACCTTCTGATCGTCGTTCAGATAACAGTTCTCGAAGATGACCTTGACCTTCTGTCCGTGCTTGTGAGTCAGGTCGATCACCGCGCCGAGATCGCTGCGGACATAGTCCCAGTCGCCACTGAGGACCTTGCTGATGTTGACGACCATGTCCAGTTCGTGGCCGCCGTCGCGAAGGGCCTGTTCTGCTTCCGCCGCCTTGATCGCGGTGGTGTGCCCGCCGTGTGGAAAGCCGATCGTCGTGCTGGCCGCGACCGTGCTGTTCTTGAGGATCTCCGCACACCGCTTGAGGTAGTAAGGCAGGATGCAGACGCTGGCGACGTCGTACTCGACGGCCAGCCGGCACCCCTGTTCGAGCTGTTGATCCGTCAGCGTCGGGTTCAGCAGAGAATGGTCGATCATCTTGGCGATATCGCTGTATGTGTAATCCATGGTGGCTCCTGATTGCGCTTCTCTGTGACGGACGACTTCTTCGATACCTGCTCAAGATTACGCGATGAACTGGCGAAGGAAACGTGCGCTCTGGCGCAAAGCCGCCTTGCGCATCTCCAGCGACCCCTCGTAAGCCCGGTCCTCGACCTCGACGCAGACCGGCCCGTCGTAACCAGTCTCGCCCAGCACCGAGCAGAACCGTCCCCAGTCGACCTCGCCCAGTCCCGGCAGCTTCGGGCTGTGGTATTGCAGCGGCGTCGCGAGAATGCCGACGTCGTCCAGACGGTCGCGGTCCAGGCGGACGTCCTTGGCATGCACGTGGAAGAGGCGATCCTTGAACTCCCACAACGGCTTGATGTAATCCATTTGCTGCCAGATCATGTGCGATGGATCGTAGTTGAGCCCGAAGTGTTTTGACGGAATCTCTTCGAACATCCGGCGCCAGATGCGAGGGCTGTGGGCGAGGTTCTTGCCGCCCGGCCATTCGTCATTCGTAAACAGCATCGGGCAGTTCTCGATGCCGATGCGCACACCATGACCTTCCGCGAATTTCACCAGCGGCGCCCAGACCTTTTTGAATCGGCGCCAGTTCTCCTCGACCGATTTCGTCCAGTCCCGCCCGATGAAGGTCGTGACCTGGCCGACGCCCAGAACCGCCGCCGCGGCGATGACCTTCTTGAAATGGGCTGTCACCGCCTTGGCCTCGTCCACCTTGGGTGTCAGGTAGTTGGGGTAGTAACCGAGCGAGCTGATACTCACTGCCGCGTCCTTCAGGACCGCGCGAATCTTCTGGGCATCGGACAACTTGAAACCGGCCACGTCCACGTGAGTCACGCCCGCGTACCGGCGCTCCGCCCTGCCCTTCGGCCAGCACATCAGCTCCACACAGGAATACCCGGTCTCCGACGCGAACTGAATCACTTCCTCCAGCGGCAGATCGGGCAGAATCGCACTGACGAATCCAAGCTTCATGAACGCTCTCCTTTCAACTCGACCCATCGCTGCTCCCGATGGCTCCGCAGTATGGCCTCGCACAGCAGGATCTCACGATGGCCGTCGGCAAACGTGGGGAAGGTCGGCGGTGCCGTGAAGTCCCCCGCTTCGATGTATTCATAGAACGCGCGGAAGCACTGCTTGAATGTGTCGGGGAACCCCTCGTTGTGTCCGCCCGGGTAATTGACGAAGTGCCGTGCCCGCTCGCCGAGCAACGCCGGATCGCGGATCAGATTCTCGTTGGGCCGCTCGCGGTGACCCACCCACAGCTCGTTGGGCCGCTCACTGCACCACGCCAGGGCAGACTTCGAGCCGGCGATTTCGTATCGCAGGCAGTTCTTGCGGCCGGCAGTGACCTGGGAGACCTCCAGACAGCCGCGAACACCGCTCTTGAAGCGAATCAGCACGGCTCCGTAGTCTTCTGTGGCGATGTCTACCGGCTCGGTCCTCGCCGGTCCGCCTGCCTCCTTGCCCTTGAACGTCTCGACCTCTCCGAGCGGGCGCTGTCGGACGGGATGAACCGTCGACAGGTCCGCACAAACCGCCTCGACTTCGAGGCCCGTAATGGCATGCACCAGGTCCAGCCAGTGCGTGCCGATGTCCGCAATCGCCCGCAGCTCGCCCCCCTCTTTCGCCAGAACCCGCCAGTTGTAGTCCGTAGGATAGAGCAGCCAGTCCTGCACGTAGCTGCCGCAGACGGAGTAGACGTCGCCCAGGTCGCCGCGTCGAACGATGTCCGCCACCTCCAGACACAGCGGATAGTAGCGGATGTTGTAGTTGACTCCCGCCGCCAGACCGCTCATGCGGGCCAGCTCGACCAGCTCGCGCGACTCTGTCGAATTCATGGCCAGAGGCTTCTCGCACAGCACGTGCTTGCCCGCCTCCAGAGCCGCTTTGGCCATGGGATAGTGCAAGCGATTCGGCGTGGCGATGTGCACGACCTGCACCGTGTGGTCGTCGAGCACTTCGTCGAAGCTGCGATACGCCTTCAGCAGGCCCATCTTGCCGGCGGCCGCCTTGGATTCCTGATCGGAGACCCCGAGAATCCCCGTGACCTTGACGCCGATTCGCCCAAGGGCCTCGACGTGTACCGGGCCGATGAACCCGGCCCCGACGACTGCCGCACGTATCTCTGGCATGACTCCGCTCCTTTCAGCCACAGCAGGTGCAGTAGGTCCGGTCGGACTCCCAGACGCTGACGCTGTGCAGCCGCGCCGGATCGAACTTGCCCACCAGACGGCGCCATGCGAAGGCCGCCAGGTTCTCGACGGTCGGGATCGCCTCGCGGAATTCGTCGAGGTCGGCGTTGAGGTTCTTGTGGTCCAGCAGCGAGATCAACTCCGTCTCGATGGTCTGCTGGAACCGGCCCGTCTCGAAGCCCGCTGCGTCGGCGGGCATCGACACCGTGACATCGACGATGTAGTTGTGCCCGTGTCCGGTGGGGTGGGCGCATTTGCCGAAGACCTCGAAGTTGCGCTGCTCGCTGAAGGCGTCGTTCCAGAGCTTGTGCATCGCCGCGAATTCGAACTTCTCGCTGAAGCGCAGTACGTGCGGCTCGTTGGCATCCATCGTCAGCTTCCTGTACGGATTGAGGTTGAGAATCAGCCGGTCCACCTCGGCAGCGCCGAACCGGCCCGTCAACTGCCGGCGCGCCTGCCCGAGCATTTGGGCGACAAGGTCCAGACCGATCGGACAGCCACGCCGATAGCGTTCGCGAACACCCTGCGCAAAGATGGGCACGGCGAACTGCCGCGCGACCCGGTCCATGTCCATCACGTTGACGACGAAGCCGGTGTCGGGCGCGACCGGACCGACGAGCTCGATCGTCAATTCCAGGAACAGGGCCAGGCCCTCGCCGGCGGGTCTGGACGCGTAGGCGTTGGCGCCGGGATGGTCCTGATCCCGAAACGGATTGATCGAGAATCGGACCTGGCGAGCCAGCCGGACCATGAGAGGCCCCCTCACACCGTGCCCTGGTGCATCAGGCTCAGCACCTCGTTGCGGCTGCGGGCGTCGCGCTTGAAGATCCCGCGCAGCGCCGAGGTCACCATGAGCGAGCCGGGTTTCTTGATGCCACGAATCGTCATGCAACTGTGCGACGCCTGGAGCACGACCGCCACGCCCTGCGGCTTGAGGTTCTGCATCAGGAAGTCGGCGATCTGGCCCGTCAACCGCTCCTGCGTGTGCAGGCGGTGCGCGTAGCAGTCGACGATCCGCGCCAGCTTGCTGACGCCCAGCACCTTGCCCGTGGGCAGATACGCGACGTGAGCCTTGCCGATGAACGGCAGCAGATGGTGCTCGCAGAGCGAATAGAAGGGAATGTCGCGCAGCAAGACGATCTCGTCGTACTCCTCTGTGAAGACGCTGCGAAGGTGCACGTTCGGGTCTTCGTACATCCCGCCGAGCAGTTCGGCGTACATCCGCGCCACGCGGTCCGGCGTCTTCTGGAGCCCTTCGCGATCCACGTCCTCGCCGACCGCCAGCAGGATCTCACGCACCGCCTTGCGGATGCGCTCCTGGTCCACCTTCATCGCTTTCCTGGCCATTGCCTCTTTCCATCCCAATCGTGGAGGGCGACGCATGCATCGCCCCTACCGGGTCAGATTCATCAGATACGTCACGAGCAGGCGCACGCCGAAACCGGTCGAGCCGGCGCTGGCGTACTCGGTCGCCTTCTGGAGGATGTCCATCCCGGCGATGTCCAGGTGCGCCCACGTCGTCTCGCCGACGAACTGCCGCAGGAAGGCGGCGGCGGTGCAGGCGCCGCCCCATCGGCCGCCCGTGTTGCGCAGGTCGGCGATTTTGCTCTTCATCTCGTCGGCGTACTCATCGCCGCTGGGCAGGTGCCAGACGTTCTCGCCGCTGTCGTCGGCCGCCCGGCGGAGTTGCGCGATCAGGTCGTCGTCGTTGCCCATCAGGCCCGCCTTGTATGTGCCCAGCGCGACCATGCAGGCGCCGGTCAGCGTCGCGATGTCGATGATCGTCTCGAACTTCTTCCTGGCGGCATAGGCCAGCGCATCGCAGAGGATCATCCGCCCTTCCGCGTCGGTGTTCAGAATCTCGACCGTCTTGCCGCTGTACGTGGTGACGATGTCGCCGGGCCGATAGCTCGACCCGCTCGGCAGGTTCTCCGCCGACGGGATCAGGCCACACACATCCACCGGCAGACCTAGTTCGGCCACCGCCTTCATCGCCGCCAAAACCGCGATCCCGCCGCTCTTGTCCAGTTTCATCTGGTCCATGTCCGCCGACGGCTTGATGCTGATCCCGCCGGAATCGAACGTGATCGCCTTGCCCACCAGTGCCACGCGAGGCAGCCCCTTGGCGGGCTTCTTCGCGGGGGTGTACTGGAGAAGGATGAGCCGAGGCTCGCTCCTGGACCCGGCCCCGACGGCCAGAATCCCGCCCATCTTCTTGGCCTTGAGCTGCCCGGCATCGAAGACGGTGCAACGAAGCCCCCTGGTTGCACGGGCCATTTCCATCGCCGCTTTCGCCAGGGCCGGCGGGTTGATGACATTGCCCGGCCGGTTGGCGAGGGTTCTGGCGTAACTCTGAGCCCGGCCGACGACCGCGCCGGCGCCAAGCCCCTGGTTCAGCGACCTGAGCCGTCCGGCATCGGCGTCCACCACCTCGACCTTCAGCGTGCCGAGCCGCCCGTTCTGGCTCTCCGTCACGTACTCGTCGTAGCGATAGCTGCCGAAATAGGCGCCCTCGGCCGTCGCCTTACCCATCTCGGCGGTATCAAGCTTGCCTTGCGCCGCCTGGTGCAGGGCCAGCGACAGCGTCTGGAGCTTCATATTGACCGCCTGGTTGGCGGCGGTGGCGGCGGCCTTGCGAATCGTGTCGAGCGTCACCTTCTTCCGCTCGCCCAGACCGATCAGCATCACGCGCCGCGCCGGGATCTTGCCGTCGCCATAGACCAGCGCGCTGGTCCCGGCCTTGCCGGCGAAGTCGCCCAGCTTGGTCACTCGGCCGATCGCGCCGCCCAGTCTCTCGTCCAGCACCTTGACGTCCTTGTCAACACCCGCCGCATCGGAAAATCGTCCCAGCACGAGCAGGTCTGTCTTGCACTGAGCCAACCCGACCTTCCGCGTCTTGATATCCACCGCAATGATTTGCTTCATCAGTCTCTCACCGTATCAGGAGCTTTCCATTTTGCTCTTTGCTTTTTGATTTTTGGTTTTTGATTCTTGATTTTCCTACGCGCTCTTGGCCTTGTCCTTGGCCCGATAGTGCAGGTAGCTCTCGATGAACGCATCGAGGTCGCCGTCCAGCACGGCGTCCACGTTGCCCGTCTGGTAGTCCGTGCGATGGTCTTTGACCATCTGATACGGCTGCAAGACGTAGCTGCGGATCTGGTTGCCCCAGGCGATCTCGCCCTTGTCGCCGTACAGCTTGGCCACCTCCGCGTCGCGCTTCTGCTGTTCGAGCATGTAGAGCCGGCTCTTGAGCACCGCCATGGCCCGCGCCTTGTTCTTATGCTGGCTGCGCTCGTTCTGGCACTGCACGACCAGGCCGGTCGGCAGGTGCGTGATGCGGACCGCCGAGCTGACCTTGTTGACGTGCTGGCCGCCCGCGCCGCCGGCGCGATAGGTGTCGATGCGAAGATCGTCCTCGTTGATCTCGACCTCGATATCGTCCTCGAACTCGGGCAGGCAGTCGACCGCCGCGAAGCTGGTGTGCCGGCGCTTCTGCGAATCGAACGGACTGATGCGCACGAGCCGATGCACGCCGACCTCGCACGAGAGCTTGCCGAACGCGAACGGGCCGATCACCCGCAGCGTCACCGAGCGGACTCCGGCCTCTTCGCCGGGCACGAGGTCCAGCTCTTCATACTTGAACCGGCTGGCGTCGAAGTAATGCGTGTACATCCGCAGCAGCATGTTGGCCCAGTCGCAGCTCTCCGTGCCCCCTGCTCCGGCGTGAATGCTCAGGAAGCAGTTCTTCGTGTCCTCGGGACGCGACAGCAGGCCCGCCAGCTCGATCCGCTCGCAGCGATGCACCAGCGAATCGAGGTCCTCCTCCAACTGCTCCATTTCGTCGCTGTCGCCTTCCTCGGCCGCCAGTTGATACAGCTCGCCCAGGTCCGCCACCTCCTTCTGCAACTCCTCGACCGGCTCGACCACCGCCTTCAGCGCGCTGAGCTGGCTGGTCACCCGCTGCGCGGCTTCCTGGTTGTCCCAGAAGCCCTGGCGAGACATCTGCTGTGTCAACTGGTCCAGTTGCGCCCTCTTGCCGGGCAAGTCAAAGCCAGTCCCGAATCTTTACGACTCGGGCCTCGAGGTCGCCGATCGCGCCCTTCAGTTCCGCTATCTCCATAAAACCTCCCAACAGGTCTTCTCAAATTGCAGGAGCATCGCACCCGCAAACGATTCCGAAATCCACAATCTGCAATCCGCGATTTAATAAAGCCTTATACCACACTCGCCCCCCAAGTACAACGAATCCCCCGCCGCCTACGCCGTCCAGCCTTTGCAGGTTCAATGTGCGGGCATATCATGAGGTGTGAAGCTGTGCGACAGTACGTGCAGACAGGGGCTCAATTCGCCGATTCTACGGCGTTGGGCTTTGTTGTTCCTGCTGTGCGGAGCGCAGCGTTTGGAGGTAGGATCTGAACTCCGGCGTGAAGACCTCCCTGCCCTGCTGCTTCTCGATCTCGTCTGTGAGCAGCCAGGCCTGCTGCCGGGCGCGGTCAGGGTCGCCTGATTGGAGGGCCGCCATGAATCTGCCCAGAACCACTCGGCGATCGCCGTCCGCCATTTCCATCAGATCCAGCCGCATCACCAACGCCATGGCTTCGGCACGCACACTGCCATAGCTATACTCGACAAAGATACCCCTCACCAAACGACTCTCGTCGGCGCGTTTCCAGATCGGTATGGAGGGCGTCTGGATGCCCAATCTCCGAAGCTCACGCGATAGTGCAGACTCCTCGGTCCTCTCCCTGACTCGCACCGACAACACATGCACCTGGTGTCGGAGCATACCGCTATTGATATCGAGGTCGGTCGACCGCAGAAACACCCACGACTGGCCCAACAGAGGCCAAATACCCAGCCCGAGCAGCAGCAGCACAGCCGCCACCAACAGCCTGGTGGTTGTTGATTTGATCCACCTCTGTGCCATATTCACGCTCGCCTGTTTCATCACGTCCCTCCGCTTGTTGCGCAGGTGGCCATCCGCATGCTCAATCTGAACGCTCGAAGTAGACCTCCGTATCACCGAAGGCAAAGATCTTGGCTGCTTCCTTGAGCGCAGCGGCCGCAAATCCGAGCGTTGCGTCGAGCCGTTCGACCCTCTGGAAAACGACAACCGGCCTGACAAGGCCGGTCAACCGGTTCACGCGGTAGAGCAGTTGTACGCCGTACATGAGGAATGCGCTGAGGATCTGGATAAAATCCTCCTCCAGCTCGGGCGGCAGCGGTCCGAACAAAGGAATCGGCACGTGCTGGTCCGTCTCCCGCTCCAGGCTAAACTCGTAAGGTGGCACTGCCCCTTTGGCTCGTCGGATGTATCCGCTCGTAGGGACACGATGCTCCCACTGCTTCCATCGAAATACGAAACACTCAGGCGAAACGTCGATCTCGATCCTTCTGGCCAGTCTCTTGAATAGCCCCACACGCCACCTCCTCTTGGATAGTCCGCACTGACGACGTCACCAGGATATACGCCATGGACCCGTGCAGTCAATCCCCATCCTCCCTGAGTCATCCCCAGTTTTGACCGAGGAGTTCGTGCTTCAAGCGGCGCAAGAGATACTGGCAGGTGGGGAGAGGGCAGGTTTGCATGAACAGGCCGATGGTGAAGAGACTGCATTCGCCCGTCCGGTTGTTGGAGCACCACCGGCCGGGGCGGAATCGTTCGGAGGCGTACAGGCCGACCGTCACCAGGAGCAGATACGCCAAGGCCAGAATAAGCAGAAACCGACTCAAACGCTGGGAATCCTTGATCTGGATCAAACGCAGAGCAAACCCATTGCGTTTGTTTTTCACGTCACGAAAGTACTCTTCAATGCTCATCCGCCGCGCAAAGACCTTGGACAAGACTTGGGCGCGAAGGTGCTCTTCGTCCGTCATCAGATACCAGGGTTCCGACTGATCCGGCAGCCAAACCACAGCCACGTCCTGCACGACGGGCCGCTCTTTGCGATACGAGACGTGGCGTAGCAGGTGTCTCTGGCCCCGATGGATCGGGTAATCCGCCAGGCGACCGGTGAACCGCGAACTGCTCACCCACACCGACGGCTGGATGCGGATGATGTAATGGAACTTCAGTTCCTGGCACACGCGGGCCATCTCCGTTCGACCGAACCCCCGATCGGCGAGAAGCGTCACCCGGACCGAAGCGGCCACCATGGTGTGAAACAGACGCAGCAACCCGTATTCCAGATTGTTCTGCGAGCGATAGACCTCCTCGTAACGGTACACCGCCCACAGCAAAGGCAAGGCCCGGCCTCGCAGACGAGCCGCCAGGACCAGGCACTGAAAGTGGCGGATATCCACCCAATCGAGGCTCACCAGCAGCTTTTTTCGGGGTTGGGCGAGCCACTGGACCACGCCCCGCATCGCTTCGCTCGGCTCGACCCGAGTGTTTCCTACAAAGCGGTCGACCCGCTTGATCCCCTGCTTGGCGGCCAGCGCCGATTGCCCCGCCAATGCCCGTCCCAGTTGGGCCAGCGAGGCCCGCACCACGATCATCGCCGCCGGAACCAAGACGCTCAAGGTTTTGGCCTGCGAGAGCCGAAGACAAGAGCATACCGAACGTACAAAATCCGAAATCTCCTGGCGTTTCATGGTCGACTCCTTTCGATCGAGTTGGCATTGTGATTTCTTTCACCAACTCTCATCGTCAAAGAGTCGACCTTTTCATTGGGCCCTACCTTAAACTGGGGATGATTCAGCCATCCTCCTCGTCCGTTCCAGAGTCGCGTCAGCCCCTGGGGCCGTCGACAGCGAAGGTTCTGTCTCCTTCGCGGTATCTGACGATGAAGATGGTGTCCTCGATCCGGACGCCGTTTTCATACGTGAGACGAATCGGACATTGAGCTGTCTGAACGTTCGAGATAGAGCCCTCCTTCAACGGCTCGAAGCGGATGTCCTCGCAGACGAATTCCATTTCGACGATCTGGTCGAAACGGTTCTTGCCCAGGCCGAACAGCTCATCGAGGAACTGCCGGCGGTCGCCGCCCAAGAGGTCCTCAAGCTGCTCGCGCCGATACGCCCTATCGATGTACCTTCTGACAACGAGCTTCTCGTCGTGGTCCAGCACCGCCTGCCGGAACCCCTCCAGAAACACCCGCACGTCGTCCGATGCATACGCCCGTTCGCCCCCCCGCCGCCCCACCGCACAAGATGCACACAACACCGCCACACAAAGCAGAACAACCTTGCCCAAGATCCGCTCACCCATAGCACGCCTCCGAGCTCTTCTCACCTCGGCCTTGACCATAGGGTCTTACGAAGAGAGCACAGGCCGTCAGGCCGAGAACGCAGATCGTGAAGATGATGCCGTTGGGGGTGCGGCCGGTCCACTCGGCCCAGGGCCACGGGAAACGGAAGAAGGCGTAGTTCAACAGGAAATAGAGCCACGCGCTGAGCAGCAGCGTGCGGCGTGCGAAGGCGTTTCCCATCGGCCTTTCCGGCACCTGACGTGCGTAGGCGATAGCGATCATCGTCACGACCGCCAGCGGGACAATCAGGTAGACGAGCCAGCCGACGAGCGGGGCCACAGCCGCCTCCTCGTACACCAGTTGCCGAACGGTCTTGCCGGCGTAGGGAATCAGCATGACCGGGAACACGGCAAAGCAAGGCCACCAGCGTCCGCCGACGATCGCCACGATGGGAATGATCCCCATGATCAGCCCCAGGTCGTAGAGAAAATCCACGGCGCCAAACGCTCCGCTCAGGATGGGTCTGCCGAGGCTATCGACCATCGAACGGTCCACAAACTCGACCGAGATCAGCAGGACCAGGTGAATGGCGAGCAGGACCCACTCCACGGACAAAGGGAGGGTGACATCGGTTGCGGCACGGTCCAGTTGAATCCGCTTTCGGTTGAGCCACAGGCCGCAGCCCAGCAGCGCGCCCATGACCGCGCCGAAGGTGGTCTCCATCATGTTCCACCAGTTAATGGCGATCCCTTCGAGAAAGGTGCCACGCAGAAAGTCGGGATTCCAGGCGTGATAAGCCTGGAGGCTCTGTCCGAGCGGGAAGCCCAGCGCGCCGCCCAACAGCCCCCACCACACCAGACGCCGCGCCAGCCCGTCTTTACGCCAGTAACCGACATAGGCAACCAAGACCGCCAGTGCTGCCAATAAGCCACCCCAGCATTCCGGGCGGGGCTTCAGCACCCTGTCCGGCTGCCAATGCCAGTCCGCGGAGAAGTAGAGCGCCGGCAGCACTCTGTGAGCCGGGTCGAAGGGCGAGTTGATCAGGGCCACACCGGTGAAGTAGGCCATGACCAGCGCCAGCATGAGCACCAGCATCTCCAGCGGGCGATACCGCGTGCCGCCCAGCCCCATCCCCAGAAACGCGCCCGCGAAGCCGATCCACAGGCCGCCCTTGATCGCCAGGCCCAGCATGCCCCAGCCCAGCGCGGCCCAGTTGCCGACCAGTTCCGGATCGTGCGTCAGGCCGACGGTCTGGCCGTAGGTCATGGAACCGCCGAATCCCATGGCGATGGTCCCCAAGGCCACCGCCCGCGCGGCGCCGAGCAGCGAAGCCCTCGGACAGAGCAGGGTCACCAGGGTCAGACTGACCAGCAGCCCGGCGAGCATCGCCCCGGTCTCGTGCCCGTACTGCCCCCGAATCCCCCACGCCATCCCCCCGGCCATCGCCCCAAACACCACCGCCGCAAACCAGCCTGTTGGCTCGCGTCTGTCGTGACCTAACGAATCATTCATTGAACCGGGATCTGCCATCTAACCCTACAATCGGCACTCCGCCCGTCACACCGCCAACAATACCACCATCGGGCCTCAAGGGATGAGCAAGAGATGCGGCAGTACCTCGACATTCTCTCGCCTACAGCAACGATTCTCGCTCATCCACGATACGGATTTGGCCGATACTACCATGTGTGCGGCGAGTAGCCCTGCGTCCGATTCATAGACTCATAAGAGTGTGTCTTGATACGATCCTTGAGGCCGATAAATGAAGCCATACGATCCGCTTGACTACGAGAACCTGGCACGCAGCGTCGTCCAAACGCTGCTTGAAGGTCCGGAGAAACCGCTGCCCCCGGAGGAGTCATTCGAGGGATCCGGTGTATACGCCATTTACTACCACGGCGATTTCCCGCCCTATTCGAGGCTTGTGCAGGCAAACCCCGTCCCGCCCATCTACGTGGGAAGAGCGGACCCCGAAGGTGCTCGTAAAGGCGGAGGCGAAGCTCCGGGTGGGCGAAAACTCTGCCAGCGGCTTAGACAGCACAGCAAGAGCATCGAACAAACACAGAATCTCGATGTGCAGGATTTTACGTGCCGGTATCTTGTTCTCGTCCCCGTATGGGTCACGCTCGCCGAGCGGTTTCTCGTGGAACACCATCAACCCATCTGGAACGTCGCCATTGATGGATTTGGAAACCACACTCCAGGGCGCACCAGGGAAGCAATGAAACGTCCGTTCTGGGATATTCTTCATCCGGGTCGACCGTGGGCGGCAAAGCTGACTGCGAGGGAGTCTGTTGAAGATGTTCTTGAGAAGCTGAACGCCTTTCTTGACAGAAACGCGTAGGTCTGCCCTCCGGAGAGCTCGCTATTCGGGAGCCCTCAACTCCACGGCGGTCTCGTGAAGCTCGACGCGTTGCGTCATCACCCCGGCGCGCACCGATGAATCGACAATGCTCGAACCGGTGCGTTTCTTTCGCACACGGTGCATTTCCTCAAGCGCGAAACCATGCAGTCCCGCAATCTCTGCGAGGAACCGGTCCGTCTCGATGTGGATGCCCTGGACGATGTTGTTGCCGATCACAACCACAACGAGGCCATCGGCCTTCATCACGCGGCGAGTCACTTCGAAGAACCGATGGCAGTCGTTGAAGTACTTGGCGGCGTAGTTGGCCCATCCGGCACCGCCATAGACGCCCTTCTCCGGATGGCGAGAACGAACGGCATCCAGGACATCGCGCAATTCCGGAAGATTGAAACTCAACTCGATCGGAGGACCGCTTCGCACGGTCTGCCAGAAGCAGCCGAAATTGTCGTCTTCAAGCTGCTTGAGCTGCCCGTTCCCCTCCGTCAAACCCAGCCAGTGAAGCTGAGGACGGGTGTTGCGAACGTAGTGGTAGTTGTTGAGATACGGCGGGGACGTCACAAGCACGTCAATGCTCGCCGCAGGAAGAACGTCGGCGCCCTGGAGGTATGAGCATTCACACACCTTCGCCTGGGGCCGATGCCGGAACGACTTCATATGCCGTTGGAAGAACCGGATGTCGGCCTCGATCTCCCTGAGCTTGTCGCGAAAGACTCCGAACACATCCGCGTGTTCTACGAGCGGTCTTCCAGCCGCAGCGCGGGTGCTCAGACTGGGCTCGTAAGAGTAGTTGGAGAAGCCGACCATAACGGCCCCCAGAGCTACCTTCAGGGCTTTCTTGACGAATGCGTTCTTCTGTTCGCTGATGAAGTCCTGAAGCAGGAGAACATCGCGCTCCACCGCCGGACTGAAGAATGGCACTCTGCTCTTGAAGCCACTCGGGGGCTTCGATTCCGGCTGCCTTTCTCTGTCCGGTCCCCCGTGCGCAAGGCTCTCAAGGCGGCTCACAACCTCGGTGAGCGGTTTCACGCTGTGCCGAATGCAGGACACCTTCAGGTCGGACGCCAGAACGGCATAGGGATTGATGTCAAATCCGATAACGTTGCAGCCTCGCATCAAGCCTTCGACCAGCGTGGTGCCAACTCCGGCAAAGGGGTCAAGGACGGTGACCAAACTTGGATCGCCACGGACCGCACTGTGGAACACTTCTTCCACAAAGGCCCCGGAGAACCCGGCGATCCATGGGACCCAGCGATGCAAAGGTTCGTTTCGATTCTTGATGAAGGCGGTATCACCAAAACCTGACTTGCCCTCGCCGGCCCCGTTCGCAGCGCCCGCCTGGGTCGGTTTGAGATCGGAGCACCCTATGGTCCTACCCCCTGACGGATAGACTCTGTAGCGGAACCGGTCGAGGCGTTCGATGGCAACGATGCTTCCCTCGTGTAGGTCGTGATGCTGGAAGAATCGAGCGACCCAGGCCCGTTTTCGGAAGAAGCTTCTCGGGCTGCCGTTGCCGCTGCTTCGAGCAATATCGGTTTGCACGGGCTCCGCCAGCCCGTCCACGATCAGCGTAAGCGGTTGGCCGGTCCCCTTTTGCGCGCTGGATGCCCCAAAGCATTCCTCCGGGAAGAAGTCGTGGTAGCCGGTGATGTAGAGGTGGTGGTTCCGGAGGTTGCCGCCGGTAAGCGCGATAAGTCTTTTACTGTTGCCGGATTCAACACTCAATCGTGAGTCCCTTCACCCGAAATTGGCTTTGCAGAGATTATATCCGATCCCGGGACGAATTCAACGCGCAATGGACCACCGCACAGCGGAACGGGCGGAGCATCGATACTCGTGAACGAAACTCAGGACGAACACGTCGCAAGACAGGCCCGACAGGACCTCATATGCGAATATACCCTACCTGTTTATAGCTGTCTTGGGGCGACAGATTTCGTACCAAACACGCAACACCCAAACGACAAAACGCGCGTGACATGCAGATTTTTTTTATTCGTTGGTCGGGCGGGACTTACGGCGGTCGCGGGCTCGAAAACGGGCGATTTTTTCGTACCAAACGTGCAACACCGCCCAATTGTAGAGGCGGGCCTCAGTCGCCGGCCCGCCTGGACGTGATGAGACTTTTGACTGGCGGCAATGCATGAAAGGAAGCGACATGGCGGACAGCACGAAACCGCGAACGCGACGCCAGCGACAGAGGCGAGACGAAAGGCCGCAATGCAGGGGTAAGTGCGCAGACTGCGTGTACCTGCTGGAGCCGAAGCGCCTGGTGGACTTCCACGAGGGGCCGGGCGGGCCGTTGATCCTGCCCATCTGCGCGCACCACGCCGAAAGCCCCGGCGAGCTGCGCGAGGTGCACCCGGCCCAGTGCTGCGCCAACTTCCGCGCGAGGCGCAAGCCGCCCGAGCGGGTCGAAGTCCAGCAGGACGAGCAGAGCGATGCGCGCTTCATCCCGCTGACGCTGCGAATGGTGGCGATCATCGACGCCGCCGACTACGAATGGCTCAGTCAGTACCGATGGTTCGCCAAGGGCATGGACGGCAAGTACTACGCCGGACGCGCTGAACGGGGCGAGATGATCATGATGCACCGGGAGATCATGAAGCCACCGCCCGGCATGGTGGTCGATCACATCGACGGCAACTCCCTCAACAACCGGCGCAGCAACCTGCGGATCTGCACGCCGGGACAGAACAATCACAACCGGCAATTCAAGGGCAACTGGTCGGGCTTCGCAGGGGTCTACCCCTATGGCAAGCGATGGAAGGCCCTTATCGCGCACAAAGGCGAGCAGATCATGATCGGTGCCTTCGACGATAAGGTCGAGGCGGCCCATGCCCGCGATCGCAAGGCCCGCGAACTGTACGGCGAGTTCGCCTGCCTGAACTTCCCGGAAGACAAATCAGGAATCAAAGAGCAAACAGCAGAATGACAGAGCAAAGGGCAAACAGGCTGGAGGCGGTAGGCTGTAGACCGCAGGGACACATGCCAACGGGTGGCAGCCTCAAGCCGAAGTGTAACGGAGGCTTGGGGATGGCGAGCGAGGGACGCTTGCGTTTGACACAGGACATGGGCGCGCAACGTCTCTGGCCAGATGCTTCGACTTCGCTCAGCATGACAAAAGAGGGAAGGAGCGCTCGAGGTGACAAAGGGGGCAGTGCCCCGCTCGGGGTGACAACGAAGGAAGACATTGCGAGGCTTTACCCCAATACGCAATACGCACGACGAATGCGCGGGTGGCAGCCTCAAGCGAAGCTTGGGGACGGCGAGCGACGCAATACGCACGACGCAACCCGCATAACGCACGACGAGCGACGAGCGACGCGCTCCGCTTTTTGCTGTCGAAAACGGGCTTTCGGGCTTAGAATGGCGGGCATGATGGACAGGGCGGTTTACCGGATTATCGATGCGAATTTCAACCGGGCCCGCGAGGCGTTGCGGGTGATGGAGGAGTACTGCCGGTTCGCGGTCAACAACGGCACGCTGAGCGGCCGGGCCAAGCAACTGCGGCACGAGCTTTGTGCGGCCATCGGACAACTGGAGCTGGGCAAGCTGCTGGCAGGACGCGACACGCTGGGCGACGTCGGCGTCGGACAGCAGGTGGAGAACCAGCTCCAGCGCGCCACGGC
Organism: Sedimentisphaerales bacterium; assembly: GCA_040772485.1. Classification (GTDB taxonomy): domain Bacteria; phylum Planctomycetota; class Phycisphaerae; order Sedimentisphaerales; family Anaerobacaceae; genus Anaerobaca. The sequence continues at coordinate 386,974 of JAXGYC010000008.1, forward strand.
GGCCGAGGCGTTCACTGCGGGCGCCCGGCGTCTGACCGAGGCGCTGCGGGCGCTGGCCGAGATGGCGCAGGCCGAGAGCAAGCCGGTCGCGACGGCCATTGAGCGGCTTCGCTACCAAGCGTACACGCTGGAGAAGGACGTGGTGCTGTTCGCACAGCCGGTGGAGAAGTTCAATCGGGTACGGCTGTATGCGATTGTCACGAGCGACCTGCCGACCGAGATCCTCTCGCTGGCCAGCCGCTGCGCCGCCGGCGGGGCAGACTGCATCCAGTTGCGGGCCAAGGACATGCCCGACGAGCGGCTGTTCGCGGTGGCGGTCGAGTTCGTGGACATCTGCCGGGACTTCGGGGCGTTGAGCATCATCAACGACCGCGTCGACATCGCCTGCGCCGCGGGCGCCGACGGCGTACACCTGGGCCAGGGCGATCTGCCGGTGGAGCAGGCCCGGCGGCTGCAACTGAGCCCGCTGATCATCGGCAAGAGCACGCACGACCAGAACGAGCTCGAACGGGCGGTCGACTCGCTGCCGAGCTATGTGAGTCTGGGTCCGGCCTTCCCGACGACGACGAAGCCGAAGATCGAGATCGCGGGGCTGGACTACATCCAACACGGGCTGGAACGGCTCGCCGAGACGGGCGTCAGCCACGTCGCCATCGGCGGGATCACGCACGAGAACGTCGAGCAGGTGCTCCGAGCCGGGGCGCAGCGCGTTGCCGTCGGCGCCGACGTGACCGAGGCGCCGAACCCGGGCGATGCGTGCCGCCGGCTCAAGGACAAGATCGCTGAGTCTCTGGCAGAGTGATTTCCAACAGCGAAGGTGAGGTGAGCAGATGATTGAAGCGAGATCCATCCGATGTCTCATCGCGGCGGCTCTTCTGATCGGCGGCTGGTCTGCCGTCGCAAGCGCCGAGGACCTCTGGGAACTGGCCAACCGGAACAAGGACGTGCTGCGGATCGCGACGCTGTTCACCGCGCAGGACGTGCGCGACAAGCTCTCGACGGACGAGGGGATCGACAGCGCGATGGACTGGTGCCGCAAGACGGGCGTGACGCACGCGTTCATCGAGTCGTTTCGCGACGGCTACACCGCCGAACGCAAAACGCTCGAGCACGCGCGGGACCGTTTTGTCGAAAGCGGCTTCGACGTCTCCGGCTGTGTCACGCCGACCGGCTTCGGCAAGACCTCCACGGGCTGGCGCGTCGTCTCGTGCTACACGAACGCGGACACGCAGCAGCGGATTCACGAGATCTTCGAGTACGCCGCGTCGATCTTCGACGAGATCATGATCGACGACTTTCTCTTCACCGACTGCGAGTGCGAGGAATGCCAGGCCGCTCGCGGCACGCAGGCGTGGGACGAGTACCGCTGCGACCTGATGGTCCGCGTCAGCCGCGACCGCATCCTCGCCCCCGCCCGCGCCGTCAACCCCAACGTCAAAGTCATCCTCAAGCTCCCACAATGGTACAGCGCGTTCCATGAGCGGGGGTACGAGGTGGTGCGGCAGACGGCAGATTACGACCGGATCTGGGTGGGGACGGAGACGCGGGACTACGACGACCCGCAGTGGGGCGGCAAGGTCCAATACGAGGCGTACTTCATCATGCGGTGGCTGGGCGAGATCGGCGGGGCCAAGTGCGGCGGCGGCTGGTTCGACCCGTACGGCACGCACGAGGACACCTACGTCGAGCAGGCCCGCCAGACCGTGCTGGCCGACGCGAAGGAGATGCTGCTGTTCTGCTACGGCTCGCTGCTGGGCAACACCGGCCCGGCCAACGTCGCACGGCTGCGCACCGAAATCCCGCACCTGTTCGAACTGGCCTCGCTGGTGCGCGGCAAGCCCCTGCGAGGGATCGCGGCGCCCAAACCGCCCAACAGCAAGCCACGAGGCGAAGCCTACGTCTACGACTTCGTCGGCATGCTCGGCCTGCCCCTGGCGCCCACCGCGACGATCCGTGACGACGCGAAAGCCGCCTTCCTGCCCATCCAGGCGATGAAGGACCCGCAGCTCTGGCCCAAGCTGCGCCGCCTGCTCGATTCCGGCGCGCCCGTGCTCGTCACCGACGGCCTGGCCGAGCGATTCACCGCGAGCCAATCCTACGACAATCTGCTCACGCTCAAGATCGGCGGCGACCCCAAAAGCCTGCTGCAACTGTCGCGCGAGGAACTGGCGCCGATCCGCGACAAGCTGCTGGCGCCCTTCGGGATCAGGTTCGACGCGCCGAATAAGGTGGCCCTGTACCTGATCGGCGACCGCTGCGTCGTGATCGAGAACTTCAACGACCAGTCGATCGACGCGACGCTGCAATTCGCTCAGCCCATCGACGCCAAGGCCGCCGTGGTCCTGCCGCTCGACGCCGACGTGAATTTCTCGTGCGACGCCGGCAAGATCGTATTCACCGCGATCGACCCGCGCACCCTCGTCGCGCTGACCTATTAGAACGACTGAACCCGGGACTTCCGGCCGCAGTACCTTCTCGACGTGGGCCGCAGGCCTTCGTGCCCGCTCGGGCGGGCCGTGCGGCAACGGACGTGTTCATTGCACAAGGGAGAAATCATGAACGCAAGGCAGATCCTTTTCTTCGACTCGATGCTAACCCCGAAGATCATCAACTTCGTGTACTGGCTGGCGTTGCTCGGCGTAGTGGTCTCCGGCCTGGCCTCCATGTTCGCCGGCGGCCTGACCTTCGCCACGTTCCTGATGGGCCTGTTCATCATCGTCGGCGGCGCCGTCGCCGCCCGAATCTGGTGCGAGTTGCTCATCGTCCTGTTCAAGATCCACGAGAACATCCACAGGCTCGCCGAGAAGGCCTGAGACGGATATCGATGGCAGGGTAGTCTTTGCGCATGGCGAACGGGGCGCCCGGCCTAGCGAGTCTGGCGGTGTCGCGACGTCGTGTTCTGCGAGGGTGGTGCTGTTGCCGGACGTTGGGAGAGACAAGACATGAAATACAGGAGTATCGTGTGCGGCGTGGTTTACGTGCTCTGCCTTCTGGCAGACCCCGTCATCCGATATACCGGCGGTCGCGCGTGTGTGCCCTTGTGGGTGCCACCTCTCTTGCCGGCCCAGGTTGTACCTGATGTGATCGGGTTCGTGGCTGCTGCTTTCCTCTTGGGCGCGGTTGTCCGGTCGCTCATCGCGCGCACAGACCGGCGCTGGACGCTCGGCGTACTTGCGGTCGTGATCGCAGCGACAGGGGCTTTGTGGTTCAGCATTCCGCGTTGGCCCGTATTCCTTTACGGCCTCCGGGACCGCTTCGTCAGCAAGGTCGGGTACACGCAGATGCGACACTTTGCTGAGGAGATGTCTCAGAACCACCCTCTGGTGAACGCCGAGGGAATTCTGGCTCGCCCGGAGGAACGCAAGGCTGCGTCGCGCGAACAGACCGAGCAATGGAACGATCTGGTCTCGCGGTATCCCTTCCTCACGTGGAACGACGGACCGGGCCATGTTATCGCGCGCGGCGGCCTGGTCGAGCTGACGTGGGGCTCGCCCCTGGTGGGCCATTGGGGATTCCAGGTAGCGCCCGGCGGCGAAGTCACCGACCTCGATCCGGAACGCGCCTGGTTCCTGCGCGTCGCCAAGGACCTCCAGTTCGTCAACTACTTCGACTGAACCGCGCGCACGACCAGTCCACCTGCGATTCGCACGTAAGGGTCGCGGCACGTGACGGCTCCAGGTTCGCTCGACAAGTCGCACGGGATAGGTCCATAGCCGGAACGTCGTCTCAGCAGCGGAAGGCAGAGGGCTCCCCAAACACAAGAATGCGTCGAAACACACGAATCTTGACGGAACAGAATGAGCGCCCTGCGCATCTGGCCGGTTGTGTCAGCGGGTGCGTCCGGCCGGGTCGACCCTGTCGATCCTGATATACATCGGGACGGAAGCGATCCGGGCGCCGGACGAATGAGACGAGACGGACACTGGAGCGGAGACCGAAGATGACAGACGAAGAAGGCGGGACACAAGAGAACCGCAAGCCGATGAAGCGAAAGAAGAAATGGCCCGTCGCGCTGGCGGTGGTATTTCTTGCCGTCGTGATATTTCTCGTAGTCTTGCCTTTTCCTCTATGCCGGGACATGGGCTTCGTCTGCGAGCACACCGCGTCGCGCAAAGGCTATCGAAGGTGGTTCACGGGTCTGCGGACCAGTCAGTGGTATAGCGCCAGCCGGCTCGAGGAATTCATGCTTGAGAAGCACCCGCAGGATTTGACGCACCGCTGGGTCAGTTTCATGGGGACCGGAAGGAACCTCTTCGGTGGGGCCGGTTCCTTCTTACACGGAAAGCCTGACGAGACCTTGTTCGTGTTTCGCAAGCAATTCGACGACCACGTGGACAGTCTCGACGATGCAGGCAAGCTGGAGCTTTTCCGCGTCCTGGCTTCAGGCCAGGACGACCAGATCGAAGCCCACCTGGCCCCGGTCCGCGAAAGACCTTTCGAACCGTTCCGAGACCCGCAGCCTTAGGAAGGATTCTGATCGACATCCCCCATGCGACCAGGACGATCGTGACATTCGCATGGAGGCTGCCACCGTGATCTTGTTGGCTAAGAATCTGCCCGGTTCTTCGCGGTCAACCGTTTCCGAGGGACGCGACTACCCGTTTGCGGCGGGAGTGGAAGGGACCCGTTTGTAGTGTGCCCGTGAGGGCATACCAAGAGGATAATCCGCCAAAGGCGGATCACTACGAACCAGACTCCGACCCCAAGCCAAAACGGGTAATCGCGTCTTTCCGAGGGTGCTGAAAAGCGTATAATCGGCCTGCCGGTTGGAGTGCTCCTGTATTGAGTCGGCAGTGCCCGAAGATTGCGAGGGGCGTTATGCGAAAGCTGATCGTGGTGTGGGTGGTATTGTGGTGTGGGGTGGCGGGTGGTCAGGTGGGGGAGCTGCCGGAGCGGGCGCCGGGGGCGTTCTTTCCGCTGAGGGCGCGGGACCATCGGGATGCGGGGTCGTTCCAGCGCGGCCGGCCGGTGGTGGGAACGACGTACTTCTACTGGTACGACATCGACAGCAACGCACATATCCTCGACGGCGACGGCTCCGACGCGATGACGACGCATCCGGCGGACATGACCGACCTGAGCTACAAGCGGGCCTCCTGGCACCAGAGCCAACTGCTCGACGTGATGGACGCGGGGATCGACTTCGTCATGCCCGTTTACTGGGGCGTGCCCGGCGACTATGACGGCTGGAGCTTCGTGGGCCTGCCTCCCCTGGTCGAGGCGCACAGCGAGCTGGAGAAGGCGGGCCTGAACCCGCCGGCCATCGGCCTGTTCTACGACACCTCGATCCTCCAGTGGAACCGCTTCAACACCGATGGCAGCAGCTACCACGTGGACCTGACCACCGACTTCGGCAAGCGCTGGTTCTACACGGCCATTCGCGATTTCTTCAGTCTGATCCCGCCGGCCAAGTGGGCCCGCGTCGACGGCAGGCCGATCATCTTCTTCTACGAGGCAGCGTTTGCCGCCGGACAGGACCCCGCGCGGCAGTTCGCGTTCGTCAAGGAACGCTTCGCGGCCGATTTCGGCGTCGAGCCCTTCCTCGTGAAATCCGCCGGCTGGCAGGGCCAGGCGGACGCGACCTATTCCTGGGGCGGCGCGGTCAACGGGCCGATCCTCTTCGAGGACGTGGCCGCACTGGGCCCGGGCTACGACCACAGCGCGGTGCCCGGCCGGCAACCTTTGATCGTCGAGCGTCACGATGGACAGACCTACATCGAGCGCTGGACGAAGCTGCTGCAACTGCCGCCGGGGCAGAGGCCCTGGATGGTGCACGTCGAAACGTGGAACGAATGGCATGAGGGGACCGACGTCGCCCGCTCGCGCGAATACGGGCGAAGCTACATCGTGCTGACCAAGCTGTTCGCCGACATGTGGCACACCGATACGCAACTGCGGTTCGGCTCGCCTTATGCAGAGGCCGAGCGGATCGTCTGGGAAGCGGACACGCCCAAGGGCCTGACGCTGCGCCCCAGCGGCGGCGACGGCAACTGGCAGATCATCGAGCACGATGGGAGCGAGGCGGTTGTCACACTGCCCAACCCTCATTCGCAAACGACTCGCTATCTGTACTTCGACGTCGACGATGCGTTCGCGTTCGGCGTGCGCGGCAAGTCCGTGGCCCTCGCGGTGACGTACCGCGACGCAGGCTGCACCTCGTTCGGCGTCGACTACGACAGCACGGTCAGCGAAGGTCCGCTGGAAGGCTCGTTCCGGCCGGCCGGCAGCGTTGCAGTGACGGGCAGCGGCCAATGGAAGACCGCGCACTTCGCGCTGCCCGAATGCCGGTTCGCGGGCCGCTGCAACGGCGTGGACCTGCGCCTGGTCGCCACCGGCGGCAACATGGAACTGGCCGTCCGCCGCGTCGAGATCACCAAACCGTGAACCATCCCCAAGCTCTTCGAGCTTGAGGCTGCCACGGGGGTTTTGGTGTTGACTTCGGCATCCGAAAGGAGTAGGTTCGGCGCGGTCATATCTTACGTACACGTACCAGTTGCGGGGGTCGCGATGGCGACCGGGCACGAGATAGCGATGGGTTTGCGGGCCGCGTACGGGCGGATGCACCGGCAGAGCAACCTCTGTCTGGCCCGTCGAGGCGTCACCGTCGATCAGTTCGTGCTGTTGGCGCTGCTGGCCGAGCAGGACGGGATCACGCAGCAGGAACTGGTCCGGCGGGCCGGCTCCGACGCCAACACGATCCGCGCAATGCTGGTGCTCATGGAGGATCGCGGTCTGGTCGCGCGCCGGCCGCATCCCACCGACGGTCGCGCCCGCTGCGTCAGCCTGACGCGCAAAGGCCGACAGACCCTCAACCGCTTGTGGACGGAGAGCGAGCCGGTGCGACAGCGCCTGCTCGCCCCGTTCACTCCTGAAGAAGCCGACCTGCTGGTCGATTTCCTCGCGCGCATTTCCGAAGCGATGTCCCAAGAGAACGGCTCTACGCCGACCACCGAGACAGAACGAGTGCTGAAAGGAGAAGAAAGATGAACAGATCCAGAGTCACCATCGCCGTGATAACGCTGGCCGCATTGGTGCTGATCTTGGCAACGTCCGCGCAGGCGCAGCCTGGGCGGGGCAGATCGCGCGGACCACGGGTGACGTCGCCCGAGATCGCCGCCGACCGGCACGTGACATTCCGCATCCTGGCGCCGGGGGCCGAGGCGGTGCGGCTGTCCGGTGGCGACATCCCCGGCGTCGGGCAGGGAGCGGAGATGACGAAGGACCCGAACGGCGTCTGGGAAGTGACGCTCGGTCCGATCGGCGCGGGCGCGTACCGCTACAACTTCAACGTGTACGGCGTCTCGACCATCGACCCGCGCAACCCGGCCACCAGCGAATCCAACGCGAACACCTGGAGCCTCGTGTACGTCCCGGGCTCGGAGTTCATGGACACCCGGCAGGTGCCGCACGGCGCCGTCGCGGAGGTCACGTACTGGTCGGCGTCGCTCGGGCGGTTTCGCCGTATGCACGTGTACACCCCGCCGGGTTATGAGTCGGGCCAGGCCAAGTACCCGGTCTTCTACCTGCTGCATGGGGCGTCCGACAGCGACGACTCTTGGACATCGGTCGGCCGGGCGGGCTTCATCCTCGACAACCTGATCGCGGCCGGCAAGGCCAGGCCGATGGTGGTGGTCATGCCCGCCGGACACACGGGGCCCTTCACGTTCGGCCGCCGGTCGGACGCCGATGAGTTCACGAAGGACTTTATCGGCGACATCATGCCGCACGTGGAGAAGAACTATCGCGTCTACACCGACAAGGCCCACCGCGCCATCGCGGGCCTGTCCATGGGCGGCGCGCAGACGCTCAATCTCGCGATCCCCTACCCTGATAAGTTCGCGTACGTGGGCGTCTTCAGCTCGGGCATCTTCGGCATCGCCGGCGGCGGGCCCGGCGGCGCGCCCCAGGGACCATCGTGGGAAGAGCAGCACAAGGACAAACTCGACGGTGCCGAGCTGAAAGACGGGCTCAAGCTCGTCTGGTTCGCTACGGGCAAGGACGACTTCCTCGTCCAGACGTCGCGCGCATCGGTCGAGATGCTCAAGAAGCACGGACTGGACGTCGTCTACAAGGAGACCGACGGCGCGCACACATGGATCAACTGGCGCGACTACCTCAACGAGTTCGCGCCGCAGTTGTTCCAGTAGGTCGTCCGCGCGGAAACGCCGGAAGGCAATGTCATCTGGCGCCGCAGGTGTTGAACAGGCTGTAGAAGGTGTAGGTGTCGCCATACTTCGGGGCGAGCCGGTCGAAGACGGTCTGGTTGTTGCCCTGCGCACCCCTGACGACGGTGGTGATCTCGCGGAACTGGTTCTGCACGTCGGGCTCGATGGTCCAGCCGCGCGCGTCCGGGGTAGTATTAGTCTCCAGCGCATGCACCAGCACCGCCTCGGCCCAGTGGCGCGGAAGCCGCGTGTATCCCAGCGGCCCCAGCAGAGGCAGACAGCGCACCAGCTCGGCCCGCTGATGCGTCAGGAGAAAATGCGCCATGAGATATTCAAACGCCAGGCGATGATCGGGGTGGTCCTGCAACAGCCTCTTGAGCAGGGGCTCGAAGGAAATCCCTGCGATCGCATGGTTCGTCGTCGCCTGCGCGCGGCCCCAGGCGCCGATCAGCGGATCGCTGTCGGCCCTGGCGGGGTCGGCGATCACATCCGCCCACCGGCGCGCCAGCGCGCGACCGCCGGCGAATTTCTCCAACGCCTCGAACACGATCCGGGCGGACTCGTGCTGCCCTTTGACCAGATGGATGCGGACCAGCGCCTCCAGCACATGCGGGGACGGGCCTTCGTTGTCCAACAGCTCGTAGGCATTCTTCTCGGCGGCGTTCGGGCAACCCAGGTCGAGGTACAGCTCCAGCAGCTTGGCGTGCTGAAAACGCCCGGTCATGTCGTCAAAGCTCAGGAACAGCGTTTTGGTCCCATCCTGCGGATAGGCGCACAGCTCGTCGCCCGAGCGACCCAGGTGCGTCAGAGCGCGATTGACATCGAAGACGCCGGAACGCGTGAAGGCACGTTTGCCGCGCATGCGATGCGCCAGAGCGATGACGCGATCCCACTGGCGTTGCTGGGCATAGCAGTGCAGCGCTCGTTCGTCGCGGAGATGGTTCCGTGAAAGCGCCAGGCACAGGGCCGAGATCAGAATCACCGCGATCATCCGCGCAGCGATCCACGGGCGACGCGATGCGCGTTCTCGCACGACAAGGCTTTGCCCGAGAGATGTGACCAGAATCAGAACTGGGACAAAGGCATACAGGACAAGCATCAGCGAACGGGAGAAAGCGGTCAATTCAAGACTGCGGCCGGAATCCCAGAGTGTGCCAATCGTGAAGATCTCACGGAGTTCGAGGCCGAAGATGAATCGACCCGGAACGAAGGAAACACAGGCGGCCAGAAGAGCTGCAACGACTGCGACGACGATTCGCCGATGCAGCAGGGCCTCGATCAGGCAGATGACGCCGGCAAAGACGAAGGCCGATGCGCCAATCAGGTAATATGCCGTCGCAAACAGGACCGCAAACACGCCCGCCCGCATCGACAAGACCTTGGTCGGAATCGACTCGTACAGGACCGCCATCCAGACCGACAGCACGATCGCAAGCAGGGCCGGAAGCGGATCGTCGTAGCGGCTATAGATCATCAAGGCGACGATCACCGGGACCCAGGCCAGGTCCCTCGACCAACTCGCCCGCATCGCGCGCAGCAGGCGCTGCACACCGACGAAGAGCAGGACCAGCACCGCGATGATGACGAGGGCCCCCAGCCAGGGGTTGCGATACGTCTGCGCCAGCAGTGCGGCCAGCGCGTTGAGCGGACCGCCGGGCGCGCCGAACGCGGTTCGAAGAAACGGGGCTTCCCAGGAGAAAACCGGATACGCCGCAAACACGCCGAAGCCGTGATACAGCAGTTGAGGTTGAACCCCCCTCCACACATATACGAACAGGCCCAGGAACAGACCTCCCTGCCACCAGAGCTCCAGCCTTCGACGGTCCATTTCGCCCTTATAGTGCATCGGGGCCGAAGCCGACAAGAAAAACGTTGGTTCCTGTGGCGACGGCAGTAAGATGGGCACGTGTATCTGAGCATCCCGACAACAATGTCGCCGATCGGACAGGCACGCCGCTGCCATGACGCAAAAACGCGCAGAACCAGAGGACTTCATCCGCAGGCGGGTCCGGGAGACCCTGTGATGAGATCGCGCAGACTCCCGGCGGCGCCTCTTGTCTTGTGCGCGATGGCAGCGGTCTTCTTCGTCGGCTCGTGCGAAGACGAGCGACCGCAATCGCCCGCGGCCGTGGGCAAGACGCCACGGGTCACGCCCGATTATGCGGGGATCGTCCTTCCGCCCAACATCGCCCCGTTGAACTTCCGGATCGACGAATCCGGCCGCCGATACGCCGCCAGGATCCATTCGGACGCGGGAGAAGAGATCGAGATTCTCAGCCGAACGGGCGAGATCGTCATCCCCCTGGCAAACTGGAAGGCCCTGCTCAGCACAAATGTCGGCAAGGAGATCGCCGTCGACGTGTACGTGCAGAGCGAGGACGGCAAGTGGAATCAGTACCAGCCCATCCGCAACAGAATCGCACCAGAGCCGATCGACTCGCATCTGGTCTACCGTTTCATGATGCCCTCGTCATATTTCCCCAAGCCGATGCAAATCTGTCAGCGGAATCTGGAGACGTTCGACGAAGAGGTCCTGCTCGACACCCGTAACTTCGGGAACGGCTGCGCCAACTGCCACAGCTTCGTGGGCACCAATCCCGACAAGATGCTCCTGGGGATTCGCAGCACCTCCTTTCCCAGCGCGACCCTCTACGCTCGCGAAGGCCGCATCGAAAGGATCGGCGCCAAGTTCGGATACACCTCGTGGCATCCGAGCGGCAGGATCGTGACGTATTCGATCAACGACGTGCGGCAGTTCTTCCACACGGCGCAGCAGGAAATCCACGACGTGGTCGACCTCGATTCGATCATCGTCTACTACGACGTCGAGAGAAAGGAGATCCGCACGGCGCCGGCTCTGTCCGACAAGACGCGTCTGGAGACCTATCCCGCCTGGACGCCGGACGGCAAGTACCTGTACTTTTGCAGCGCCCCGCTGCTATGGACGGACATGCAGACGGTGCCGCCCAGGCGATATGCCGAAGTCCAGTACGATCTGATGCGAATCCCTTACGACCTCGCAACGGACGCCTGGGGCGCGGCGGAGACGGTGCTGAGCGCCAAGAACACCGGCCGCAGCATCTTGTTGCCTCGCGTCTCGCCCGACGGCCGCTTCCTGCTGTTCTGCATGAGCCGATACGGGTGTTTCCCCGTCTACCAGCCGACCAGCGATCTGTACATGATGGACCTGACGACCGGCGCGTACCGCGAGGTCGCGATCAACAGCGAACACAGCGAGTCATGGCACAGTTGGTCGAGCAACAGCCGTTGGATCATATTCAGCAGCAAGAGACACGGAGGCCTGTACACCCGACCGTACATCAGCTACGTGGACGCCGAGGGCCGGACGCACAAGCCGTTCGTGCTGCCGCAACGGCGTCCGTCGTTCTATGAATCGTGCTATCGTCTCTACAGCGTGCCGGAACTGGTCGACGCAGCCGTGACTGTGAACGGCCGGTCGCTGGTCGATGCGATCTCCGGTCCCGCCCAGATCAGCGTCAATTCGATCACGGGCGCGACCCCCAGCAGCACCGAGGCCTATCCCAAGGGCCGCCCCAGTGTGCAGTGACCGGACGAAGCCGATGAACCGGCGGGCGCTGCGATCACTTCGATCTCCACGGGGTTGCTCACCACGGTGATATCCTCCAGATCGAACGCCACCTGGATCGTATGCCGGCCGGGTCCCAGCGGCAGCCCCATTTCCGCGGGCACAGTCAACATCAGGTCGGCCAATTCCCCGCCGGGAGCCAGCGGATGCATCTTCGCTGGGGCCGCCTGGTCCCGGCGCCGCTGGTGCCACCGCCCGTCCAGCCAAACGCGATCGGGACAGATGGGTTCATGGACATCGAAGGCGAACAACCGCCGGCTCTGATTGCGGAGGTCCAGTCTGAAGGTCGGCGTCTCGGCGCTCTGCCAGAGGCGTTTCGTCGGGCGCAATCGGCACTGCAACCCTTCGGCTTGTGGTCCCCAGTCGGACGTCGTCCGCACGATACGATCTGTCCGCCCTGCAAGCACCCTGTCCTCTCGCGAGCAACCCCCGGACAGGAGACTGCCAAGCAGCATGATGACCACGGCTCGCATTGCTGTCTTCGCCATAGGTTCTCTCTGCCACATCACGGTTTCGCCGGATCGACGCCGGACCATTATACGCACGTCCGGCCGTGATGCCAGAGAACCCTTGCCACGAAGTGCCGGTATGCACTGTCCGCGGCCTTTTTCGACCTGGAAAAGCCGCTCTCGGGAGACTTTTCTACGGTTTATCCACCTTAAGGCGCGCCGGTCGGACAAATTCTCCAGGTCCGAGAAATAGCCAACAAGCTTGGGGCTTTGGGTAAGAGAAAGTATCCCCGCCTTCGCGAGGGGGAAATCATCAACTCATAAGCTACTGAAAACACAAGCGTTATGCGATATCAAAACGCCGGCCTCTTCACTGCGACCTCAAATGCCTTCCAGGCGGGCACGCCGGTTGCAGCATTCCGCCGGATGTAGACAGGCTATGACCCACTCGTCGCCAACTTGTCCACACGTTATCCACAATTGCGTCGACCCAGGGACGCGACCGCGACGTACACGACCATCGGCCGTCTCCAAACTTACCGGCGGACGATTGTAGATCTCGGATTCGGATTGGCCTCGGCGCGCAGATCCGCAATCCGCAACCCCCAATCCACCAGCGTACGGGGTCTTGGGAAAATGCGGCGGTCGCCCGATAATTGCCGGCCCATTCGTGCTGCGCACGGGCATCTGTTCTCAAAGTGGACCCCGGCGGCCCGATTCGGCCTAATTCTCTTGACATTGGGTCGGAAATTGGGTAGACTGATCCTCGTAGATCGTTCCACGGAGCGATCCACTCGAAATGGGGGGTGCTCATCGCTTACCTTCATGGGCACTCAGTAAGGCAGGTTTGGCAGTTTCGTTCGATGGCCCGGATTCATCCTTGGGGTGTTTCCGCACGGCCGTCTGCGACCGGGGGGTTGCAGGACTCATGCGACAGACGCAGGTCCACCACGCCATGTCGATGCTGTGGGTCTATTCAGACCGCAACCAGAGGGGCGCCTGGAGCGCCCGGGCATTCGTGGTTTCGGTCGTTTCAATCCTTTCGGTCCCTTAGGACCAAGAGGACCGGAAGGACTGAAGGGATCCCCTCGTGACGGCCATCGCGGGCCGCCGACCGTGCCGGCACTTGGGAGTGTGGTGACATGATACGGGCAAACACATCACGACAGCTTTCGGCGATCCTTGGATTCGCCCTGCTGCTCTCGGCCGTGCCGTCGCTTCAGGCCGACACTGTGGACGCCGTGCACGATGGCTTCGGGGCCTACGACAGCATCATCTTCTGGGGCGGTGGGTACGCCGGAGACATCGTGGGGGCCGGCGTCTACATGCTCGACAAGACCAACAGCACTGGAATCGGCGACACGTGGTCGAACGGCCTGATCCCCGGATTCTGCATCGAGCTGCACGAACCGGCGCCCGACGTCACTGTGACATACGACGTGCAAATGCCCGACGACGTCTACAACAGCTACACGGGCGAGGTGCTCGGCACCACGAAGGCCAACTACCTCCGCGAGCTGTGGGCCACGCATTACGACTCGGCCTGGGCCAGCGGCGGCTCCTATACCGACCAGCAGAACAGCATGGCAGCGGTTTTCGCGGCGGCGATCTGGGAAATCATCTACGAGAAGCTCCCGGCAACGCCGGCCGGCTGGGATGTCACCGTCGACGGGACGCCCGGCTACGGCGGCTTCCGCGCGACCAACCTCGACATCGAGACCGCCAACAAATGGCTGCACGAGCTGACCGGCGGCGGCGCCAAGGCGGACCTGCTCGTCATCTCGCACAACGGCATGCAGGACTACCTCGTGGCGGTCCCCGAGCCGGCGACCCTGATGCTGCTCGGACTGGGCGGGGCGCTCGGTCTTCTTGGACGCAGACGAAGAACGATGGTGCGACAACGCTTCGATATCAGGAGCGAACGATGCATCGGCGCCTGAGCGCGACGACACCGAAGGAAAACGCATGAAAGCTTTGTTGACAGCAATGGTCATACTCGTGACAGTCGTCTGTGCCGGGGCATCTGCCGAGACGGTCCCGCCACAGCAGGTGCTGGAATTCAGCCCGGCGCCGGCCGCTGCCGGCGACTGGTCCTACAACGGCGCGGGCGTCCTGAGCTTCGACCAGGACATCATCATCAGTTCCGGCCTGGGCAGCAACTATGACGCCCTGGTCGGCGCGCACGTCTATCTGCCGACGTTTCAGGTCGCAGGCATTCCCGATGCTCCGTACGTACTGACCCCGTTGGGCAGCGCGCAGATCGTCATCAAGAGCGCCGACAACAGCGTGACCTACCTGACCGGCGCGCTGGGCAGCGGCGATCTGTCCACCATCGGAACGGTGGCCGGCGGGTTCACGCAGTTCCAGATGGACATCACCGACCTGTTCATCACGCACGAAGGCTCAGCGCTCGGATCGGCGGCACTGGCCCTCCTCGAAAACCTCGGACTACCCTCGCTCGATTTCGAGCTTTCTCTTCAAGGTGGAAGCGGCCCGGGCTACTACAGCTTCGCCCAGATGCTCGACGGCGGCTACAGCGGCAGCGGCGGGTTCAGTGGGGCCATGTCGGTCCCCGAACCGACGACCATCGCCCTGCTCGCGCTCGGCGGCCTGGCCTTGGCGCGAAAGCGCCGCAACGAATAAAGTGACCCCCCCTACCTTGGAAGGACGGGCCGTGGCAGTCGCTCTGCCGCGGCCCGCGATTTTTCCGGATCGCCGAATCCGCAAAGCTTGCATTCTCTGCGCGCCGATGGCAGCATGGTAGCCGTGAGGGTCGCCTGCGTAACCAAGCGGGCGGGTGCGCTGTCTTTCGCAAGCAAGGGTTACGAGTGCGGAAATGGAAATACGCAGATCCACAATTGCCATCGTTCTTGCCGTTGCGACTCTGACACCGCCAATCGGAATCGCGCCGGCGGCCGAGCGGTATGAACCGACGTGGGAATCGCTGGACGCACGGCCGACGCCGCAGTGGTTCAGGGATGCGAAGTTCGGCGTCTTTGTGTGTTGGGGCCTGTATTCCGTGCCCGCGTGGACTCCGAAGGGCCACTACGCGGAATGGTACCAGTACTGGCTCCAGGAGAAGGCCTTCGACGGTCAGGTGGCCGAGTTTCACGCGCGGACCTACGGCGCCGATTTCCAGTTCCGGGATTTTGCGCCGATGTTCAAGGCCGAGCTGTGGGACCCGAACGCCTGGGCCGATTTGTTTGCGAGGGCCGGCGCCAGGTACATCGTGCTGACCACCAAGCACCACTCCGGCTACACGCTCTGGCCCAGCGCCGAGGCCGAGCGGACCTACGGAGCGAACTACAATCCCGTCAAGGTCGGGCCCAAGCGCGATCTCGTCGGCGACCTGGCGGCAGCGGTGCGGAAGAAAGACATCAGGGTCGGGCTGTACTATTCGCTGTACGAGTGGTATCACCCGCTCTGGAAGAGCGACAAGGCGCGATTCGTCGAGGAGCATCTGTTTGGGCAGTTCAAGGACCTCGTGACGCGCTATCGGCCGGATGTGGTCTGGGCGGATGGGGAATGGGACCTGCCCTGGGAGCAGTGGCGCAGCCCCGAGCTTTTGGCGTGGCTGTTCAATCACGCGGCGAACGCGAACGACGTCGTCATCAACGACCGATGGGGCAAAGGGGTGCGGCACAAACACGGGGGATTCTACACGACCGAATACGGTTCCGGCCTGGACGACGATGTCCACCCCTGGGAAGAGAACCGGGGGATGGGACACTCGTACGGCTACAACCGCGCCGAGAACGCGGAGGACTATCGGTCTGCGCAGGAGCTGATCCTGATGATGGTCGATGTCGTAAGCCGGGGCGGCAACCTGTGCCTGGACATCGGGCCGCAAGCCGACGGAACGATCCCGGTGATCATGCAGGAGCGATTGCTCCAGATCGGCGCGTGGCTCGCCACCAACGGCGAAGCCATCTACGGCACGCGCATGTGGAAAGCGCCCTGCCAATGGAGCGCGGGGGACATTCCACAACTCAAGCGGGGCGAGTACATGACGCAGTTCAACATCCTGGAGCAGACGGTCGCCCCGCCGCCTGGGCAGGCGCGCAAAGAAGTGCTGTTCACCTTCAAGGACGGGAATCTGTACGCGATCGCGCCCAAGTGGCCGGGCAAGGAGTTGCGCCTGAGAGACGTCCAGGCCGGCAGCAACACCACGGTGACGTTCCTGGCCACGCGTGCGACGCTGCCCTGGCGAACCGAAGGCAGCGACCTGATCGTCACACTGCCTGAGTTCGATCCCGATGAACTCGGCAATCAACACGCGTACGTGTTCCGCGTGAGTGACGTCACGCGGTAGGCCAGTAGTCCGGCGATGTCGCGATGGGCCGGGCGAGGAGCGCGCATAAAAAGAGGGAGACAGCGACCCCCCTTGGCATAGACACCTGGTCAGCCGCCCCCCCTGGAAAAGAAGGAAGGAGTATTATGAGCGAGTTTTCCGGATCTCGGGCTTTTCTACTACCCCCTTACACCCAAAGTATAGTTCAGGTTTTGGCGGAAGCAAAAACAGCGAGAGGATTCTTTCGTATGTTCCCGTGAGGGCGGTCCGCGACTGGCGGGTCGCTTGGGTCCTTTCGGTCTTTTTGGTCCTTTAGAACCTGAAGGACCGAAAGGACCAGAAGGACCGAAACGATGGATGGCCCGTACGGACGGCTGACCCGCCGGCGGCGCGCCGGTTCGAACTTGCATGAGGACCGTGGATGCTACCGTTTGCCGATCCTGTACTGATCTTCGGCAGCGTCATGGCGCTGATTCTGGTCGTGCCGCTGTTCGCGAGGGGACTGCACCTGCCCGAGATCATCGGGTTGATCGCCGCCGGAATCGTCTTCGGTCCGCACGGCCTCGGGATTCTGGCCCGGGACCAGACCGTCCATCTGCTCGGCACGGTCGGCCTGCTGTACATCATGTTCCTCGCGGGGCTGGAGATCGACCTGCACCAGGTCCGAAAGAACCGCAGCCACGCGATCGTCTTCGGGCTTCTGACGTTCAGCATTCCCCTGGCGATGGGAATCCCGATGGGCATCTGGGTGCTCGGGCTGACCGTTCCTTCGGCCATTCTCCTGGCGAGCATGTTCAGCTCTCACACGCTGCTGACCTTTCCCGTCGTGGGCAAGCTGGGCCTGGCCAAGTCCCGTTCGGTGACGACAGTCATCGGCGGAACCATCATCACCGACACGCTGGCCCTGCTGTTGCTCTCGGTGATCGCCAGCACCACGCGCGGCGAAGTGACCGTCGGCTTCTGGGTCCGGCTGTTCGTCCTGATGGTCGTGTACATTGCGGCCGTCCTGACCCTCATCCCGCTGATCGGCCGGAAGTTCTTCCGCGATATCGCCGTCGACGAGAACAGCGAGTTCATCTTCGTCCTGGCGGTCGCCCTGCTCAGTTCGTATCTGGCACACGTGGCCGGACTGGAGCCGATCATCGGGGCCTTCCTGGCCGGGATTGCACTGAACTCCCTGATCCCCGAGAAGAGCCTTCTGATGACCCGGATTCACTTCACCGGCGACATCATCTTCATCCCCTTCTTCCTGCTGTCCGTGGGCATGCTGGTCGATCTGGGTCTGCTGCTGACGGGGTCGGGGGCGTGGATCGTCTCTATCAGCATGATCGTGGTTGCCCTGCTGGCCAAGTGGGCCGCTGCCCGAGCCGGCGAGGCGGCGCTGCGGTACCGCCGGGACGAAGGCCGACTCATGTATGGGCTCAGCGTCAATCAGGCCGCCGCCACGCTGGCCGCAGTCATGGTGGGCTATGACCTCGGACTGTTCTCCGAGGCGGTCATCACCGGCACCATCATGATGATCGCTGTGACCTGCCTGGTCGGCTCGATCGTCACCGAACGAGCCGGACGGGCGGTCGCTCTGCACGAAGAGCAGGCGGGCTTCGATGCGTCGTCGGCGCCGCACCGGATCATGATTCCCCTGGAGGAGCAAGGAGGGGCCAGAGAGTTGCTCGACGTCGCGCTGCTGCTTCGGGAGAAAGGATCGCACGAGCCGCTGTACCCTGTTCGCGTGGCCGAGGAGGGCAGCGACTCCGACCAGCAGGTGGCGGCAGCCGAGAAGATTCTCGCCCATACGGTCGTCCGCGCTATGGCGGCCGGCGTCCCCGTGACTCCCCTGACCAGCGTGGACATCAGCGTCACCTCGGGCATCCTGCGGACCATCCGCGACAATCGGATCTCCATGGTCCTGTTGAACTGGGATGGGCAGGTGGGCTTCAAGACCCGGACGTTCGGACGCATCATCGATGCCGTCGTCGAACAGAGCGTTCAATTCATCCTGATCAACCGTTTCCGCGAACCGGTCAGCACCACCGGCCGGATTGTGCTGGTCCTGCCGCCCCTGGCGGAGCGCCAGCCCGGCTTCGAGTCGGTCGTCACCGCCGTCAAGACACTGGCCAACCAGGCGGGAACCACCCTGCTGGTCCGCTGTTCCGTCGAGACGAAGGCCGCCGCGGAAACGTTCGTCATGAAAACGCCGCCTTCGGTGTCCACGTCCATACGGACCTTCGGCGCGTGGAAGACCGTGCAGGGAGACCTGGCCGACGAGATCGACCCGAACGATTGGCTCATCCTCATGAGCGCGCGAAAGGGAGAGGTCGCATGGCAGCCCATTCTGGACCGTCTGCCCGGTCGTCTGGCCGGGCAATTCCCCAACACGACGTTCTCCGTCGTCATACCGCCGACCCAACGGTGGGACAGCCAGCAGGCGGCCGACAAGATCCTCGATTCCTCCTACATCTTCTCGACGTTCACCCGCGAGAGAACAAGGTTGCAGATGGACGTCACGAGCACGGAGCAGGCGATTCGAGAGCTGCTGAGCTGCCATTTCCGCGAGGGCTCCGACGAGGCGCGTGCGATCACCCGCCTGCTGCACACGATGAGCCAGCAGGAGCCCGTGGAGCTGACTAAGGACGTCGTTTTGCTCCATGCCCATATACCGCAGGTCTTCGGGTCGACCGTCTTCCTGGGAGTCTCACGAAGCCGCCTGGATGTGCCGCTTGCCTCGGGTGAACCCCACATTCTGATCATCCTGCTGGACCCGGTCGGACAGGACCCGGCCAGGCACCTGCGGGCTTTGGCGGACATCGCCCGGATCATTCGCCTGCCCGACATGGTCCAGGTGCTTCGGACCGCGAAGGATTTCGACAGCCTGATCTCGGACATTGCCCTGCGAACGATCGGCAAGAGGTAGAGCCGGACACGGCGGCCCCGGACTACAGAATCCGGGCGATGGCGGCCCGGAGAGCGGAAAATCAGCGGATTCTTGCCTCCTGCGACCCTTGACTTACGCCGGTGTCAGTGGTAGGTTATGGGCTTTTGGGAACCCTGGCCAGGGACGGTGATCGGTATTTGCACGGGTGTGTCACACCTTTTTTTTGAACAGAATCCAGCGCGGCCGCCGTGCTTGGCGACTTGACCCGAATTCGGACCAATCGAGATCGAAGACATGACGAAGGACGTGGAACAGCCCCAGGAACGCTTTGAGGATATGCCGATTCTTGAGGAGCTCAAGAATTCATATCTGAACTACGCGATGAGCGTGATCGTGTCGCGGGCCCTGCCCGATGCGCGGGACGGCCTGAAGCCCTCCCAGAGGCGCATTCTCGTGGCGATGAACGATCTGAATCTGGGACCACGAAGCACCCATCGAAAGTGCGCCAAGATCGTCGGCGACACGAGCGGCAACTATCACCCCCACGGGGACCAGGCCACTTACGGGACGCTTGTCCGCTTGGGCCAGGACTGGAACATGCGGTACACGCTGGTGGACCCGCAGGGCAACTTCGGCAGCATCGACGCCGACCCGCCCGCGGCCATGCGATATACCGAGGCCCGCATGGCGGCGCCCGCCATGGAGATGCTCCAGGACCTCAACTACGAAACCGTAGATTTCATCCCGAACTACGACGAGACGCGGATGGAGCCGGTGGTGCTTCCGTCGCGGTTTCCGAACCTGCTGGTCAACGGCTCGACGGGGATCGCGGTCGGGATGGCCACGAACATCCCGCCGCACAACGTCAAGGAGATCTGCGAAGCCCTGCTGCTGGTGATCAACGACCCGAAGTGCGGATTCAAGGACATCATGAAGGTCCTGCCCGGCCCGGACTTCCCCACCGGCGGCATCATCTGCGGCAAGAAGGGCATCGTCGACGCCTACACCACCGGCCGCGGCCACCTGAAGCTGCGGGCCAAAACCGAGGTCGAAACCGACAAACGCGGCCGGGAGCGAATCGTCGTCACCGAGATTCCGTACACCGTCATCAAGACAGCGATCGTCTCGAAGATCGCCGAGTGCGTGCACGGCGGGACCATCCCGGAGATCGCCGACGTCCGCGACGAGTCCGATCGCCACGGGCTGCGCATCGTGGTGGAGCTGAAGAAGGACTCCGATTCCGAGGTCGTGCTGAACAAGCTGTTCCGCTATACGCCGTTGCAGACCACGTTCGCCATCGCCAACATCGCGCTGGTCAACAATCAGCCCGAGACGCTCAACATCCGCGAGATGTTGCAGTGCTTCATCGATCATCGCAAGAACGTCATTCGCCGGCGGAGCCGGTTTCTTCTGCGACGATGCCGCAACCGGGCCCACATCCTCGAAGGTCTGATCCTGGCGGTGACGGACATCGACGAGATCATCGAGATCATCAAGAAATCGCCGGATGCGCCGACTGCCAAGCTGAACCTGATGAACAAGCCGTTGCGTCTGGCCGAGATGGCGACGCTGCACAAGCTGCTGCCCGCCGCGTTCGTCAAGGCCAAGAGCCGCGGGGACCACTTCCTCACCGGCCCGCAGGCGGACGCGATCCTGACGATGCAGTTGCAGCGGTTGACCGGCCTGGAGATCGAGAAACTGGCCAAGGAATACGCCGGACTCATCGAGCAGATCGAGGGCTATGAAGCCATCCTCTCCAACGAGAGCGTCCTGCTCGACATCATCCGCGAGGACCTGCACGAGATCAAAGAGAAGTACGGGGACCGCCGCCGCACGCAGATCGCCGGCGCCGTCGAAACGCTCGACATCGAAGACCTCATCGCCGACGAAGACGTCATCGTCACCGTCAGTCACATCGGCTACATCAAGCGCATGCCCACCGACACCTACCGCCGCCAGGGCCGGGGCGGTCGCGGTGTCATCGGCTCCGACACGAAAGAAGGCGATTTCATCAAGCACCTCTTCATCGCCTCGACCCACGATTATCTGCTGGTCTTCACCAACCGGGGCAAATGCTACTGGCTGAGGGTCTACGACGTGCCCGCCATGAGCCGCCAGAGCAAGGGACGCAGCATCGCCAACCTGCTGAACCTGGGCAACCAGCAGATCGCCTCGATCATCGCGGTCAGCAGCTTCGAGGATGAAGAGGGCGGTCCCGAACGGCAGCTCGTGATGGCGACCAAGAACGGCGTGGTGAAAAAGACGCGGCTGAACGCCTATGGCAACCCGCGCGCCAACGGCGTGATTGCGATCAACCTGGACCCGAACGACGCCCTGATCGGAGTGGCACAGACCACCGGCGAGAACCACATCATCCTGGGCACGCGCGACGGGATGACCATCCGCTTTGACGAAGGGGAGGTCCGCTCGATGGGCCGCGCTTCTCGCGGCGTTCGCGGCATCCACCTGCGCGGCGGCGACGAGGTCGTCGGCATGGTCATCGTCGAGGAGAAGTCGGCGTTGTTCACGGTCTGCGAAAACGGGTACGGCAAGCGCACGGGCATCGAGAACTACAAGGCCCAGTCGCGCGGCGGCCTCGGCCTCAAGAACATCAAGACCTCGGACCGCAACGGCAAGGTCGTGGCGCTCAAGGCGGTGCAGAGCGAAGACGACCTGATGCTCATCACCGCCAACGGGATGATCATCCGCACGGGCCTCGACGAGATCCGGTCCATCGGCCGCAATACGCAGGGCGTGCGGCTGATCAACCTCAAGGAAGGCGACAAGCTGGTCGCCGCCGAGAAGATCGCCGCCGAAGACCTCGAGGACGAAGGCGAAGGTGAAGGCGAGGCATAAGCCGGCCGGAAGAATAGCGTCTGACGACGCCACTACAAACGGGGTCAGGACCCGTCCATGGGCGAGCAGATTTACGTCATCGCAGGCAAAGAGGAACCGCTGGTCAACGCCCGGTGCCAGGAGCTGATCGATCGCCTGGTCGATCCGCAAGACCGGATGACGGGACTGCTTTCGGCTGACGGCGATCAACTCTCCATTTCCGATGTGCTCGACGAACTGCGCACCGCGCCCTTCCTGACGGGCCGGCGCGTCGTGGTCGTCAAGGGCGCCGACGAGTTCGTCTCGAAGAACCGTTCGGCCCTGGAACACTACTTCGACAAACCGTCTGCGACCGGCGTTCTCGTGCTGACCGTCGGCAGTTGGCCCAAGCAGACGAAGCTGGCCAGGAAGCTTGGCAAGGTCGGCGCGCTGATCGAGATCAGTCCGCCGAAGCGCTACGAGCTGCCGAAGTATCTCGCCGAATACGCGCAGCGAACGAGCAAGATGAAACTCGACCGCCCGGCCGCTGAGATGCTGATCGAGCTGGTGGGAGAAGACCTCACGCTGCTCTGCAACGAGATCGACAAGCTGGCGTTGTTCGCGCGCGACGAGAAGGCGATTACCAGCAAGCACGTCGAGTCGCTGGCCGGACACAATCGCATCTTCGGCGCGTTTGAAGTGATCGAAGCGATGATCGCTGGCGATCCGCTTCAGGCGATCCGGCGGCTGCGCAACATGTTCGAAGAGGACAAAAGCGCCGAGTACACCGTCGTCGGCGCCTTCGCCTACCACCTGCGCCGCATGTTCAGCGCCAAGACCCTGCTCGAGAAGGGCGCCGGCCCGGGCGACGTCGCGCAGAAGCTGCGGATCTGGAACAACAAGGACCGTTTCTTCACGCAATTGAAGCAGACGTCGCTGGAGCAGTTGGGCAAATACATCGAGCAATTGGCCGCCATCGACTACGCCGTCAAAACCGGCCAGGCCAAAACCCAGGTCGCGATGGAGCAGCTCGTGCTCCGCCTGGCCGGGTAGTGCCGATTCTTTCAGCCCGGCAACTCTGCAATCCACGCGTCGGATCGGGCCTTCGAGTAACCGAGGAAGGCGGAATCGGGGTCGTGTTGTTCGAAGGCCTGGCGGGCGGCGGCTTTGTTCGCGTTGGCGTAGCAGTACACGCAGCCGTGCGGGCAGGTGTTGTAGGTCCCGATGTCGGCGCTTTCGGTACAGCCGCATTCCGGCCTCGTGCCCTTGTCCCTGTACGGCGTCTCGCTCGGGCCGAACAAACGCTCGATGAGAGCCCCATCGATGCAGTGGGCTTTCTGAATCCGGTCCCCAACCAGGTAGTCGCCGCAGCAGGAGTACATCGCGATGCCGTGCTCAGCAGCCACCTCCGCAATTCGGTTGGCCAGATCGATCCGCACCTGCTCGTTCGGTTCGAGCACCTGCACGCCTTGGGCTTTCTCCAAATTCCGGAAGTTCCGTCGGACTTTACCGTAGAACGCAACGTAGCTGAAATAGCACCGCTCGACGAGTCCTTCCAGTTCGCTCGCCAAAGACTCGAACGCGCGGAGATAGAACGCCTCGTCGCTGATGCTCGACAGGATGATCGGATCGAACCGCCAGTTGATGTGCGCGGGCGAGCAGCGTCCGGCCAGATGCTTCAAGGTGCGCAGGGCCGCATGCTTGTCCACGTCGCTCTCGAAGACCGACGGCAGCGCCGTCAGAGTGTAGTTGAAATAGAACCGGTAACCGAGGCGATCCAGGACTTCGAGGTGCGCGAGGAACGGCGTGAAATCCTTCGACCAGAAGACGAGGCAGTCCACGTCGTCGGGTCTCAGGGACACGCGATAGCGCCGGCCGCCGAAGGGATTGACCACGCCGACGAATCCGTCCTGAACCCGTCGCATGAACCACTCGCCATAGAAGGCCGGAATGTCGGTGCGTCGTGAAGCCGAAATGATTCGTCTCATCGTGCCTAGCGGGACCTTATCGCAGCCGGGACTGAACCGCACCCCGGTATCCATAAAAAGGAAGACGGAGTCGCCCTCCTCCGGAACGACTCCGTAGCTTCTGGGAAACCGCGATCGGCCCCGCGCTTGCTGCCTCGGGTCCAACCTCGGCTCTTGCCGTAATAAAAGGGCGGGCGGTACCTCCTCCTCGTCAGATCGGCGTCATGTCAGTTTAGGACGGCCCGCCCCGGGTTTTCGGAGATCCGCGCCCACAGGGGGCTGCGGCCCTGTTCGCCACACAACACCCTGCGACCTACTGCAAACAACGTAACCAGTCTTTCGGCCAATGACAAGCACCTATTTATTCCATTCCAGCTATTTTTTCCAACACCCCCAGACCGCCTGCCCCATCGAGACATAACTGCCGAGCGCATCGCTACTAACAGCTCTCGCGGCCATCGGGCCGATTCTCGCGCGAACCGGGGGAATGCAAACCGGAGTGACCTGACTGGTGGCGGAATCAATCTACTGGTCTGCTTCGATGTGTCTGACGTTGGAGATGCGACCGTTCCACCGGCACGACCAGGAGCCAAAGAGCGTCATGCTCCCCGCCGGTTTCTGATCGATGCGGAAGATCGTATCCCTTCGCCATTGAACGATCTCATCGCTGAATCCTTTGGCGACGTACTCGGGCAGATCGAACCGCATCAGCTCCAGGGGGTCGGTTCTCAGGCGGAACAGCGCGACCCTGTTCTGTTCCGGCTCGTAGACGAATTTGTTGCCGTCCTGGACGAAACCGGAGGGGCCCTGCTGCATCCAGCCGGCGAAATAGACTTTGCGATCCAAAGGCAATGGCCCGAGGGCATCGTCGCCGTCGAAGTCAAATCCGGCAACCTCGAATCCGAGCAGACTCAGGATGGTGGGCACCAGATCGACGGAACTGACGGGACTGGCGATGCGCTGTCCCGGCACAATCAGAAGTGGCGCCCGGATGCACATGGCGATCCGCAACACCTCCTCGTAGGCAACGCGTTCGTGCCCATGGATCCGGTGCTCGCCGAAGGCTTCGCCGTGGTCGCCGACGACGCAGAAGATCGTGTCGTCCGCGAGCCCGAGGCTGGCCAGCTCGACATCCAGGGCCTGGATGAACTTGTCGGTGTAGGCGATCGTCTGCCGGTAGCGGTCGGGCAGCGTCCCGGCCATCTCACCGTACCAGGACGGGACCTCGTAGGGATCGTGGGTCACCGAGCACATGACCGTCAGCAGGAACGGTTTGTCATCCGACTGGATCCAGTCACGAATCGGTTCGAGCAGGGCGAATTCGTCGGCGCCGAGGTAGCCTACGAACGCATTCGGATCCTTGAGATCCTCGCGGGCATAGAATTTCTGATACCCGAGGTTGTGAACCAGTCCGGCGCGGGACTCGAATGTCCCGGTGGGCGACTGGAAAAAGGCTGTTCGAAAACCCATTCCCTTTTCGAGGATCGTCGCGAGGCTGGCATAAGGCTGTGCGACGGGAACGGTCTCGCCGATGTCCTGGCAGGCACCCGGGCGCCGGCCCGTCAGCAGGCCAAACAGCGCTTTGGTGGTGTGCGTCACAACCGAGCGGGCGTTGGTGAAGCAGACCCCTTGCGAGGCCACGGTCGCCAGATACGGAGTTGGATCATACCCATCGCCATCGCTCTGCAGGTGGTTTGCCGCCAGCGAAGTGCACCTGTACTGGACCCCCTCCAGGACGACGATCACAACGTTGTGGTTGACTCGGCGCGGTTTGAACGCGACCTCAACGTCTGTGGCATACGGGATCCGGCGCGTGGCATTGCTGAAATCGTCGCGGACCAGGTGCCGATACTCCGGCAGCAGAAAAGAGAGGATAGCCCGCGCCTGGCAGTTGAACCGCAGCCCGGCCGCCGTGATCTGGGCGGAGCCCAGCCGGGAGGCCGCCGCCATGCCAACGATCGCCACGACAATCGCCACGAGAGAGAAGACGATCTTGGTGCGGAAGGTGCGGGGTTCATACGCCGGGGGCAGCGGCCTGGCCAAAGCGGAGAAGAAGAACGCCAGCGCGACGGCGCTGGGCAGCAGCAGCGCAGCGGCGGCCACGGGCATGCGGATCAGATTCAGACCTACAAGCTTGGTGATGTTGATCGGGTCACGGAGCCACGGCAGCAGTTCCATCGGCAGAATCTGCGTCCCCGTGCGGATCAGCCAGGCGGCGTTCATCACCGACCACGTGCAGGTAATCGCGGCGACGATCATGGCCGCCCGCCAGACCGCTTTCCTGGGCCAGCGATAGCAGGCCAGTGCCAGAACCACTTCCAGGCTCAGGAGAATGGCGATGTCGGTCAGAATCCAACTGGGGTACTCACGCAGCAGTCCATAGCGCAGCGCGTGGTACAGCTTCACAGCCAGACTGCAGAACAACGCCGCAAAGACGATGACGCTCCATGCCCGTGGAGCCAGCAGGCTATAAACGCGCCGGATGAGCCGGAACCGCTCGCGCGGAGCACCAGGTTGTGGACTCTGCTCATTCATGGGGCCACAATAGTAGTGTAACCGTCTCGAGACCGCAAGCGGGATTAGACCGTCGCGGGCGTTCGTGGCCGGTCCGGGATCGGATGGAGGGGCCTTGCGTCTCGGTTTCTATGACGAAACGCCCGGTGATTCTTCGTCGGCAAGCTTCTCCCATGGCTTGCCTCGCAATGCCTTATCGAGTCCATGAGTCTCCATCGTGAAGAAGGCATCGAAGCTGGGCAGGCTGTGGTTGAGCATCTGTTTGATCGTGTTCAGAGTCTCCTCACCGTAGCACGACACCTCCTTAGCCATCGTCTGGAGGGCCTGATCCAATTCCGAAGGCATGACGACCTCGGTGAGCAGGCCCCACTCGAACGCGGTCTGCGCCGACATCCGGGCGGTTCGCGTCACGATGTCGCCGGCCCGGCCCAGGCCGACGTAGGCCGGCAGCAGATAGAGCAGTCCGGCACCGGGGGGCATGTCCAGATCGCGTCCCTGGTTGTGGAAGACGGTGTCGGAGGTCGCGATGCGGAAATCACAGGCCAGCCCAATCCCGAGAAACGGCAGGCAGACGTCGCCCTGAAAGACCATGATCACAGGCCGTCTTACCGACCGCAACCAGCGAATCAGGCCGCCGAAGACATTCTCCTCGCGCGCCATGGTGAACCCGGCAAGCGGACTGGTGAACGCACGGCGTCCTTCCAACGGTCTCTGTAGATCGCCAAGCTGTTTCAGCAGCGCGCCGCATCGCTCCGGGGAAAAGCAATCACTCGTGCCCCAGAATGCGAGGGGCTTGCCCGGACGATGGGCCAAGTCTTCCAGGAGACAGCGGAAACTTTCGATCGCGTGCGGCGCCTCCGCAATGCCGAACACGTCATCGCGGAAGCGAATGAGGTCTGCCCATTCGAGCCGCTCCACACAGAGGAACCCCTCCAGTTTTGAGAAGTCGGTCTTGTCGAACATGGCTATTCTCCAACATGGCTGTCCGTTCCCTGTTTCTTGCCCTTGCGAGTGAACAGATCATAGAGGATCGGCAGCAAAATGAGGGTGAGAATCCCGGAGATAAGAATACCACCGACCGAGGCAATGCCTACGCCGGTCCGCAATTCGGCGCCGATCCCCTGACTGACGGCCAGCGGAAGCATTCCGAGAACGGCCGCCAGAGTAATCATGACCACCGGACGAAACTGCTCGCAGGAGGCGGTGATCATGGCCTTGTGCCGCGGAATGCCTTCGCGGACGTGGACGTTGAGCTGGTCGACGATCAAGATGGCGTTGTTGACGACGATGCCAACCATCATGACCATGCCCATCAACACGAAGATCGACATGCTCTGGCCTGTAATCGCCAAGGCCCACATCACGCCGATCAGTCCCAGCGGGATCGTTACCAGGATCAGACCGGGCTGCTTGAACGATTCGAGGATCGCCGCAAGCGTCAGGATCACCAGAACGATGGCCATCACGCCCGCTTCGCCGAAGGCGGCTACCGCCTCGGCCATTCTCTCGTACATGCCTGTGAACTGGTAATCGTATCCCGGCGGGAAACGCCCCTCGGAATCGATCCCATCCCCGATCCGTTTGACGGCCGTCCCCAACGGCAGCTCCGCCTTCAAGTTGGCGAAGACCTTCGTGACGCGGCGCTTGTCGTACCTGGTGATCTGAACGGGCACCACACGATGCTCCACCTCGGCCAGGTTCGACAGGAGGATCGGCCGTCCGGGGGCCCCAGGAAACAGGAACTGCTCGACCTGATCTCGCCCCTGCTCATCGGCCAGCTTGACGACGATGTCGTAGTTGCGGTCGCCTCGTTTGAACGTGCCGGCCTCGATCCCTTCGAGGTTGGCTCGCAGGATCATCCCGAGGCTGGTCGCAGGGACGTTCAAGTCCGCCAGGACGGCCCGCCGGGGCACGATGGCCACTTCGGGTTTGCCCGCCCGTACGGTCGTGTCCGGATCTTTGATCCCCTGGATGCGGGCGGCCTGGGCCTGCGTCTCGACCGCCAGCCGGTTGAGGGTCGCCAGTTCATCGCCTGCGATCAGCAGCTCGATATCCTGATTCTGCCCGCCCACGATGGCCGGCTGCGTAACGGTGACGATGCACTCCGGATAGCCGGCCAGACGTTGGCGAATCTCGGTCTGGATTTCCTCGATCGTAATGGTCCGCTCGTCTCGCTCCGAGAAGGTCACCAGCAGTTGGGCCAGGTAGACACCCTCGGTGGATTGCCCGATCACGCCCTCGACCTTACCGATGGAACTGAGGATGTGCCTGAGTTCAGGTGCGTCCTTGAGTCTCTCCTCGACGAGGCGAACCCGCTGAATGGCCCGCCCCAGATCGTACGACGTCGGATACTCGAGCTTGACGAAGACCCTGCCCTGGTCCGTCTGCGAGACGAAGTTGAATCCGACCTTGCCCCCCAGGGACATGGCGTGGAGGAACAACAGGATCGTGACGGCCAGGACACCCAACGCGGCAACGCGGTGCCTGTCATTGAATGAAAGGACACGCCGGTAGCCGGCGATGGCGGCGTCCAGGAAACGGTTGAATCCCGTCTCCACGCGATGCAAGATCCCTCCTTGCTGCCCGTTGCCCGGCTTGAGCAGGAGCGAGCACAGAATCGGCGTCAGCGTGAACGAGATGAACAGGGACACCGCCGTCATGATGAGCATCGTCCAGGCCAGGGGCCTCATGAACTGGCCGATGATACTGCCCATCATGGCGATGGGAAACAGCACGACGATGTTGGTCCCGGCGCTGGCGACCACCGCCACGGTGACTTCCTTGGCTCCCAGCCGGGCGGCTTCCTTCGGATTGCCCGTGTCCTTGAGGCGCGAGACGATGGACTCCAGGACCACGATGGAATTCGTCACCAGAATGCCCACCGACAGGCCGATGGAGATCAGCGTCGAGGTGTTCAGCGTGTAGCCGGCCAGTTGCATGAAGAACAGGCCGATGACGATCGTCAGCGGCATCGTGATCGCGACCACCAGCGTGGCTCGGACGTTGTACAGAAAGAAGAACAGAATCGCAGCCGTCAGCAGAATACCCTGCCCCACGTTGCTCCAGGCGCTCTGGACGGAGGCCTCGATGAACCGTCCATCGTCGCTGACCCAGACCAGCTCCATGCCGCCAGGCAGTTGTTCGCCGAGACGGTCGAATGCCTCGCGGACGCGGCCGACCACCTTCACGGCGTTGGCGTCCGCTTTCTTGACGACCTTCACGTACACGCAGGGTTTGCCGTCGATGGCGGCCTTCTGGCGGAGCTCTTCCGTGGTCATGACCACCGTGCCGATGTCGCGGATGTAGCAGCGCCTCCCGTCCTCGCCGGCCACTTCGAGTGTGGCGATCTCCGGGACCTCCTTGTATTCGGCGTCGAACTTCACCGAGTACTCCCGGCCGCGGTCCGTCACACGGCCGCTGGGAATCGTTCGCACGGCCTGTTGCAGCGCCTGGACGACGTTCAGGCTCGACAGGCCCTTGGCGGCCAGCCGCTCCCGGTCCAGCATCACGTGCACCTCGCGCTTGGCCCCGCCAACAAGCTCGACATTCGCGACACCGGAAATCACCGTGAGGCGGTCCCGCAGCGTGTTATTGGCGAAGTCGTACAGCTCGTCGAGAGGGGCATCACCCGTCAACGCCATGTTGATGATCGGCTGGGCGTTGATGTCGAACTTCAGAATCTTCGGGTCTTCCACGTCTTGCGGGAAATCCGCCTTGATCAAGTCGAGCTTCTCGCGCACGTCGGTCGCCGCGATATCCACATCGACGTCCAGCTCGAATTCGAGCAGGGTCTGGCAGACGTTCTCCATGCAGGCGGAGCTGACGTGCTTGAGGCCGTCGATGGTGACCACCTGGTCCTCGATGGGCTTGGCCACGTCCGTCTCGATCTGCTCCGGACTGGCGCCGGGATAGATCGTGGTCACCGTGATATAGGGCACGTCCATCTTGGGCATCAGCTCCAGACCCAGCTTGCGGTACGCATTCAAACCCAGCAGGGTTAGGCCGATGATCAGACAGCTCATGGCGATGGGCCGGCGGATGGAAGCATCGGACAGGAACATTACTTCTCCTCCTGTTGAACGCTGACCGCCATGCCTGGCTCCACCATATACTGGCCCATGGTGACGACCGAGGCTCCTTCCTTCAAGTCGCCTTCGCGAATCTCGGTCCAGCCGTCGGTTTCGATTCCCGTCGTGACGGGAACCTGGCGCGCCACCGCATTCTCGATGACGAAGACGACCGCCTGTCCACCTCGCTGCTGGATCGCCTGCGAAGGCACACCCAAGCCCTGACGGCCCTCCAGGGCCACAACGATGTGGGCCATGGCTCCGGATGTCACCCCTTCCGGCGGATCGGTCAGAATGCACTTCACTTCGAAGCTGCGCAGTTTCGGGTCGATCGTCGGACTCTTGTACGTGATGACGTGCCGACCGATGTCCACGCCGGAGGACTGGATTCTCATGGCCGTTTGTCCCGGGACCACCGCCGCGTAGTACTCCGCCGGCAGGAAGGCCGTCACTTCCACAACCGAGGTGTCGTCAATGCGCACCACCGGATGGCCCGGGCTGCCCATCTCACCCGGCTCCTGCAGGCGAACGCTCACCTTTCCGTCGATAGGAGCGTAGACCACCGCATCGGCCAGGTCTTTCCGGGCGATTGCCAGCTCGGCCTGGCTCTGCGCCTCTTTGGCGGCCGCCAGCTCCACTTGCGCTTCCGCCAATCGGCGTGCCGCCTGAAGCTGATGATAGCGCGATTGCTGCTGCTCGAACGCGTCGGCGGTCACCGCCTGCTTGTCGCGCAGCCGCTCGAAACGTTGGTAGTCCAGTTCGGCTTTGCGAAGGTCGACCTCGATCCGTTCGAGATTGGCGGCCGATTCGCGGCTGGCACTTCGCGCTACGAGAGTGGCATGTTCCTTGATCTGCACGTTCTTTTCCAGATTGGCCGCATCCGTTTGAAAGAGTCGGGTCTTTCCCCCGACGACGGCATCGCCCTCCTCGACGAAGATCGCCTCGATCGTCCCTGGGACTCGCGGGGAAACCATCGCAAAACTCTTGCTCTCCAGGTTCCCCTGAACCACGAGGACGCGCTCGAAATCTCGAATCGCCGCGGCGGTCGTGACGACGGAGGTGCGCTGTGGTTCGCTTTGCGATTCGGTCGTTGCCGGTTGCCCGGCACGGCTCTTCTGCTGGTACAGGAAGTATCCGCCCGCGCCGAGGCAGACGAGCGCCGCGACGCCAATCGAGACGTTTCGCACTGTATGGGACTTGCCGGATGGTGTCTTCTTCTCAGGATGGGCCGTCATGCTCTGGCTCCTCGATGTCGATCTTGGTCTTCCCCATGACATTCAATAACGTGGCAATGCCGACCTGGTGCTGGAACTTCGCGGCGATAGCCTGCACGCGCGCCTTGTCCCGCTGCGCCGTCAGATCGAGCATTTCCGATGAGTCAATCAGTCCTTCACGCCACTTCTGCTCGGCCTCCACGACTCGCTCGACGGTCACATCATAGGCGCTCTGGGCCAGGGCGGCCTGTTCCGTGGCGGTGTCGAGCATCAGATGGGCTCGGATCACCTCCAATATGACCGTCAGAGAAGCCTGTTCTCTCTGGAGGAAGCTCTCCTCTCGACGCGCCCTGGCGGCCTTGTACTCGTTGACGTTGGCGAACCCGTTGAAGAGAGTCATCGTTCCCGAGAGGCCGTAGACCCACTGCCCGGAGGTATCGACGAAATCGTCGATGGAGTCAGGATAGGTGGCGAAACCGAACACTTGAGGAAGAAAGTTGGATACCGCGATCTTGACTTGTTCCTTCTGAATCTCGACGTTGCGATCCGCAATACGCAGATGGGGGTGATTCAGCAGCGCTTCGGTAATCCGTTCTTCGAGGGTGCCCGCCGGTATCTCCAGCGGCGTCTGAGGCGCCAGTGCGATCTGCGCCATGGGAGAGAGCCCCATCGCGGCCAGAAGATCGGCCTTGGCCTGTTGTAGGTCGCGTTGCGTTCGCTGCCATTCCAGCCGCCGGGCCCGCACGAGAACCTGTGCCTGATCGGCCTGCCACGCGCTGACGAGCCCTTCTTCACGGAGCGACCGCAACCGCTTCTCGGTTTCCAGTGCCGCTGTCACTTCGCTTTTCAGGGCGTGATCCATCTCCTCCAGCGACAGGCACTGGTAGTAAAGCACTGTGGTCTGAAGGACCGTGACCTGCCGACTGTACATTGTCACCAGCTCGGCGATTTCTGCCCCCCGTTTGTGCATCGCATAGAGAAACCAGGTCGCCGGGTTGAAGATCGACATGTTCGCCTGCCAAGTAATCGTCCGGACCTTGTCGATGCGCAGGGTCGTGTCGGACAGCTCCAGGGCAATGGCCGGGTCGAACTCATAGTGCATGTAGCCGACGTCCAGAACAGGCAGGAAGTTGGCGAAGGCGATTTTGCGTTCGAGGGTCGCGATGCGTTGCTGAATCTGAGAGCTCCTGACGTCGAGATTGTTCTCCAGTGCGATGCGTATACAGGCGTCCAGATTCAGCGGCCCCCTGCCGGTCAGCACCTCCTCGGTCTTCTCTGCCAGTTCCGCCGGATAGCGCTCCGCGTGCTCGGCCCGCACTTTCTGGCCATCGAAGGACCGGCAGCCCGTCAGCGCTGTGACCAGCAGGATCGCAATGCCCGGCACGCCGATGGTTCCACAGACGGTTCTGATTCTACCCATTCAAGATTCCTCTGAAGAACAACTCCTCGATGTCGGTGACTTTCTGCTCCAGCGCAGTCTCATCTGTATCCTCGGCCACGGAGAATACGATCGCACGCAATGCGGCATCCAGAGCGAGCGCCACCACGCGCGGATCGAGAGCCCGAAACGTTCCCTTGCGGACGCCGGCGGCGTAGACCTGCCTGAGCCTCGTCTGCAACGCGTCATGGACCTTGACCGCCGTTTCGCTGAAACGGGTTGTGCCGATTTGGGACAGCCGTCCCTGGTTGGCCCGGAGAAACAGCCGGATCGCCGCCGAATTCTCGCGGAAGACACGCACGCTGGCCCTGATGAAGCCGGCGAGCTTCTCCCGCTCATCTGCTTGCCCGTCGAGGAATGGCTGGACGACCGACAGAACGTTATCCGCCACCTCGTTCATGATCTCCAAATACAGCGCCTCTTTGCTGTCGAAGAAGCTGTAGATCGTTCCGGTGGCGAACTCGGCCTCGGCCGCGATCTCCTGCATGGAGACGTTGTGGAAGCCCTTCTCGGAGAAGAGCCTCATCGCCGCATCCACAATCTCGTCCCTGTGCCGCTGCCGCTCACGCTGCCTCCGGGACGGTCTCGTCGTTTCGGCCATGGTTTTACCCATAGAAACCACAGAAAGCGAACAGACAATCATCTACTGACCATGATATTCATATTATGAATCCATATTCATCTCACGCAAGACAATTTCGCAAATTAGGTCGACATAGGTTTTAAGTCTGCTATATGAAAGTACTTATGGCATCAGAATTCCGTCGGCCCTTGCGTGGATATGCGGGCAGACTTGTCTTTTGTGCTTGCCGCAAGCCCGATGGCGGCTACAATAACACCGGTTTAGGTCTGTTCGCCGGGCGTGCCTCGCGGACAGGCTCCTGTCGGATTGTAGCACGGAGAGGTGTCGGAGCGGCTGATCGAGCTGGTTTCGAAAACCAGTGTACCGCTTGCGGTACCGCGGGTTCGAATCCCGCCCTCTCCGTTTTTTCGCCCGCATGGGCACCGCGTCCAGTCCGCGTATTCGATGACAGAGGAGTCGCCGTATTCGCATGAAGGCATTCCCGTGCGCCGACGCCAAGCCACCTGATCGCCCCGCGAGAAGATTCTTCGCCAGACTGGGCCTGGCTGTCATTGCCTCACTTCTGACCGTTTGCGGCGTGGAGCTTGTCCTGCGCAGTTTCTTCCCCCTCTACACGGCAGGTGGAGTCGTGGGGCTGTACCAATACGACGCGGAGCTGGGAGACCGCCTCCGTCCCGGCATCCACTTCACGCGAACGACCGACTATCAGGAGGAGATACACACCAACAAGCTCGGGACAGTGAATTTCCAGGAATCCTTCGAGCCATACGAACGGATCGTGTTTGCGGCGGGCGATTCGTACACGCAAGGGACCGGCCTGCCGACGGACGCGTCCTATCCGTTCCAACTTGACCTGCTGCTCAACATGCAGGATGGCGCCTATCGACAGACCTATGGCGTCGTCAATCTGGGACTGTCCGCCTATGGTTTGGAGCAGACCCTGATCTGTCTGCGTCGCTATGCCGGCATTCTGGGCCGGCCGGATTACATCCTCTTCCTCGGCTGCGACAACGACTATGTGGACGACGTCGAGTTCCGCGAAGGGGATCGCCACCGCCATCTGACAGAAGGGAATCCCCATTGGGGTCCATGGCTCAAGCCGCTTCAATGGCTGACCGTTGGCACCGAGCTCGGCAAACGACTGAAGGTCGGGATCCGAACGGTGCAGAGGAAGCGTCGTCTGGCTGCGTCGAGACCCCCGGTATCCGAGCATCAAACGCCGTGTCCCGCGGCCTTTGAGGAGCCCGCGCTCGCAAGACTGCTGGAGGCCGCGTCGGAGCTGGGCGCCACTCTGGTGGTCAGTTGGGCCGCCCTGCCGGACGATCCATCGCCCTCGTACCGGTGGTTCAAGGAGTGGGCCCGCTCCCACAACGTCGCCTTTGCCGATTGGCACGGGCGCGTCCAATCGGCACGCGAGGCCATCGAGGGACTTCCTATGCTGAATCCCCACTCCGGCGGCCACTATCGGACATGGGTGAACACGATGATCGCCGCGTCGTTCGCCGAGCAGATCCGCGCCTCAGAAAACCCCTGAAATCACCGGCCGCAATCGGATCATCGACCCGGAGAGTCGTCAACAGCAACGCTCCAGGCCGGCATCCCCGACGGCCCAGTCCGATCGTCGCGATGCGCAGATGCCACGATGTCGGCGCCACTCCCCTTCTACTTGGGAAGGGACGCCTTCAGCTCGATGCCGTCCCATTGCAGTCCGCCGATAACCGCCTGGGCGATATTCGTCAGATGATCGCCCACCTTCTCGACGTTATCGACCAGATCGATAAAAACCAGCCCGGACTCCGCCGTGCACAGTCCTTCCTGCATCCGCTGAACGTGGCTGCGCCGGAACTCAATCTGCATCCGGTTAAGGTTGTGCTCGTTCGGCAAGGCGGACCTGGCCGCCTGGGCGTCATCGTTCTGGAGGGCCTCGATGACCCGGTCAAACATGAGATCGACTTCCCCACGGAGCTGGCTGATCTCCGCCAGCGCCGAGTCGGTAAACGCGATCTTCTGTTCGATCTTGCGCATCGCAATCTCGACGACGTTCTCCGCGTGATCTCCGATTCGTTCGAGATCGTTGACCGTGTGCAACAGCACCGGAAGACCGCTGGCGACGTCTTCGGAAAGCTCTTTGCGGGACAGCTCCGTCAGGTAACTGGTGATCTCGTACTGGAGCGTGTCGGTGAATGCCTCCGCGACCTGGGCCGATTCGAGCTTCTTCTTGTCGTCGCCGAGCAGGCCGGCCACCGCATCCGTGAAACCGCTCTTGGCGACCGCGGCCATGTGCACGATCTCCCGCCTGGCTTGCTCCAGCGCGATGGCCGGTGTGTGGAGCAAGTGGCGTTCGAGGACCACGGCCTGCGCCCCCGCTTCGAACGCGCGCACCGGCACGATTCGGAGCACCGATTTTTCCAGTACCGTCGCCAACGGCAAGAAGATGACGGAGTAAATCACGCTGGTCATCGTATGTGCCACAGCGATGCACCCCGCGATCGTCTTCGCCGAGAGTTCCCACGGGATCAGGAAATCCACCAAGACGCCGTACCAACCCAGGAGAACGAACGGAAAGACAATTGCTCCGCCCAAGACATTGAACATGGTGTGCGCCCAGGCCGCCCGCCTGGCCGTGCGATTGGCCTGAAGGGCCGCAAGCTGCGCCGTGATCGTCGTGCCGATGTGGGCGCCCAGCACGAACGGAATCGCCATGTCCAACGCCACCTGCCAGTTGGTCCCGAAGGCGCCGCCCATCGCCAGCAACTGCACGATGGCAATCGACGCCGAGCTGCTCTGGACCAGCATGGTCAGTCCCCAGCCGACCAGGACCGCGAACAGCGGCTTGCTGCCGTAAGTGACGAAGATCTCCTGCACGCGCGTGCTCTTCTCCAGAGGCCCGAACGCCTCCTTCAGGTACTCGATCCCGAGGAACAACAGGCCGAACCCGAGGATGATGGTGCCCACGCTCTTCATCGCCCGAGAGCGGCCGCCGATCTGGAGCACGAACCCCAACCCGATAGCCGGCAAAGCGTAGACCTCGATGCTCAAGCCGCCAAAGCCAGCGATCGACACCAGCCACGCGGTGGCGGTCGTGCCCACGTTGCTGCCGATGATCACGCCGATGGATTGCTTGAGGGTCAGTAGTCCCGCGTTGACCAGTCCGATGACAATCACGGTCGTGGCAGAACTCGATTGGATGAATGCCGTTACCGCCAGTCCGACGAGAAAACCGATGTAGGTGTTCTTCGTCATCGTTTCCAAGACAATCTTGAGCCTGCGGCCTGCGACCTTCTTCAAACCGTCCGACATCTGGACCATTCCGTAGAGGAAAAGCCCCAGGCCCCCGACCACCCCAAGAAACATGCTACCGATCATCCTGGCTCTCCCCACTGCGACATGGGAATGAACACGCGGTTTACATCCCTCCGCGCAGGGCTCGGACAACACCGTAGCGCGGCATTCTACCGAGCGGGTGCCCAGGCTACAACTGGCACTCTGATTTCCTCCGCGATGCGGTAGCTGGCAGGATTTCTGAGCCGACCCCATACAGTCGGAAGGACCATTCGGTCAGATCGAACCGCCCTTCACCCACGCTGCGCAATACAGATCGGGTCTCTCAATCGGGCCGGTGCGCGATGCCAGATCATTCCTCCGGCCGGTCGGGGCTCCAGGATCGGCTCATGGGGGCGCCGGAAGCCGTGAGCGATAACTCTGCCTGTATCGGGGCACTCGGTGGGACGACGGTCTCCTGCGAGACCAGTCGGTCGGCCCCCCAGGAATCCAGCGATGCGTCTGCGATGACGCCGCGGCCGGTGTCGATCGCGCCTTCCAGCCAGGCCTCGATTTGGCGATCGGGAGAGAAGAGGCTGATCCCGATGCTGTCGGAGTCGAGCAAACCAAACCAGTCAACCTCCATCACGCTGCCGTCGGCCAGTTTCAGCTGGCCGCGACGGCCTTCGAAACGGGCGCCGTCAAAGGAGAGAACCAATTCACCGACGGGCGCTGCCTCGCTGTCATGGACGTCGTAGGTCCGCGTCGTAACGCTCGGTTCCGAACCTGCCATGTCCCGCTGAAGGTAGCCGCGCAGCGTCACGAGCACGTTCACGTAAACGTCGAGGTGCGGCAGGTTCGTCGCATCGATGTACGTCAGTTCGTCTTCCTGGGGATCCGTCCCCGCCGGGTTGTCCTCCAGGGCGATGTACTCGAGGGCATCCATGTAGCACGTGATCGCGTCGATCCAATCCTGTCGGGCCTGCCGGATTGACGTCAGGTGATAGGCGTCCGTCTCCTCGACCCGCCGCCCTGCCAGACGCCGCGCCCATTCGATCAGAAGATTGCCGTCCCCGCCGGTCTCCTGAAGGTCGAATCGATACGAGAGTGCCTCATAGACATACGGCTTCTCACCGCATGCGATTTGTGCCTCCAGCATCCCCTTGTAGGCCAGGAACAAGCCTCTGAGAATCAGCACGTCCCCATAGTCGATCTCCAGATCGCCGGTCAGTCCCGTTTCCTCGGGGGACATGCACATCACGAACGGCGCGGGCGTATCCTCGATGGAATCGAGTTCCGCGATGATCGACTCCAACCGAGGCAGGATCGAGCCATCAAGCACCCGGCGCACGTGGTTCGGGTCCGCTTCGGGCGGCAGAGGCTCCGGCCCGATCGGCTCATGCAGATTCCTGGAACGGACGCCGTCAAGCGCCCTGACGGCCACCCCGATTCCAAACCCGTCGGCCAGATCCAGAAGATCGTCGACAGCCAGGACATCATCGTGGTCGAGGAACAGCATGGCCGCCTCAGTTATCGCCCGCAGCAGGACCAACTCGCGGTCCGTCCGGCAGTCGGGGCAGTTGGGGTCCTCGATTCCAGCATCGAAGATGTCGTAGGCATCGGCCAGACCCGCAGCCGTCCCCTGGCACATGTGCATGCGGCCGGCCAGGACGTAATCATCCGCCGAGAGGGCGGACGCCCCAGCGGGCAGGCCGCAACAAGTCAGAACGATCCAAGCCAGAGTCCGTTTGCCCATCCCTGGTCCCCTTCCATTTCCGAGGAGTTTCCACCGGTCGGCTCGAGCGTCGTGCTGAAGCGCGCGCCCTGTCCCACGCGTACGGTTCCGTCGCAACTCAGCGAGTATCGCCCGGGGGCGACGATGGATTCGTCCCTCGTGTCGATCTCCACACAATTGCTCTGCAGGACTGCGCCGGGCGTCGTCATTGTGACATGCCCCCGCAGCACCATCCGGGACGTGTCAGAACGCAGGGTCGCATGCTGGCACCGAACGTGAAAGACCGTACGGTCCGCCCGGCAGATTCTCCAATCCAGCCGGCGGATACGGACCTCGGTCGTGTTCGCCAGGTCGACCGGCTTCGACCACTCGGCGCCCGATTCTCCCATCTCGCTGAACAAACCCAGCGGATTGGCACCCGACGCACCCTGCTGGCGCGGAGCCAGCAGAGCGCCAAGATCGCAAGACGCCATACCGTCTGCAAAGAACACTACTCGAACATTCTCGACGTGCACAACCTTGACGCAAGCGGTCTTGAAAACACCCAAACTGGCGTTTTCGGCGTGGAGGTTGTCGAAGGCGATCCGGTAAGCGGGCGTAGAGGCGGACGAGGAGTCTTTCCGCCATGCGGTTAGAGCGCCCGTTTCATTGCGTCGGCACGGAGGGGCGTAGTCGACGGGAACCGCCTCGCTGTCCGATCGCTTCAACACACCTGCGTAGGCGCCGACCAGGACAACGCCCGCCAGCCAGAACAGCAGCAGCCGCACCACGTTTCGCCTGCTCAGGAAGTCCGAAAATGTGCCGTCTAGAGTCATTCTCCAATCCATGGATCTGCTCCTGTCGTTCTTCCGTCTGTATCGGTTAATCCGCCTGTGTTAATTGAGGCAATCGGGGCAATTGCAGAGATTTTGGCCAAGAAATTCATGGCAACTTGGTCAGAATGGCCGCGTCTACTGCATTCCGGCTGCGGTGCTCTTGACATAGGCCTTTTGCAGACCTATACTTGCGCCTTTGGCCACGGCCGCAGCGCCGACGACGGATGCCCTGTTGGCCAGCCGACCTGCACAGAAGGGCTGCCCCCCAAGATGTCAAAGGCACTCAGAGCGACGTGGCAAAAGCACCAGACGATCCTGGGCAACTTCTTCTCGCTGAGCGTCCTTCAGGTAGCGACGTATCTGGCGCCGCTGATCACGCTGCCGTACCTGGTCCGCGTCCTCGGCCCGTCGCGTTTCGGGCTGGTCGAGCTGGCCCATGCCATCGCCGTGTATCTGGTCATCCTGACCGACTACGGATTCAATCTCTCCGCGACGCGGGAGATCTCCTTGTGTCGGAACGATGCGAGGAGGCTGTCGGAGATCTTCTCGGCGGTGATGCTCCTGAAGCTGCTGCTGACCGTCGCGAGCTTCTTCGCCCTGGTGGCGGCGGTCCTCGCCGTGCCCCGGCTGCGAGGCGACTGGCCGGTCTACCTGCTGACGTTCGGCACCGTCATCGGGCAGTGCCTGTTCCCGATCTGGCTGTTTCAGGGCCTCGAACGGATGAAGTACACCGCCATCCTGACGATTCTCTCGAAGCTGGCGATCACCGTCGCGATCTTCGCGTTCATCCGACAGAGCGATCATTACGTCTACGTTCCGGTGGTGCAGTCCGTCGGAACGATCGCCATGGGCGTCGCCGGGCTACTCGTGGCCCTGCGCGAGTTCCCCGTCCGCTTCGCCCTGCCGTCGCGAGCCCTCCTGAGACAGGAGCTTGCCGAGGGCTGGCATTTGTTCGTCTCCAAGATGTCGATCACGTTATACACCACGAGCAACATCGTCATCCTGGGGCTGTTCACGAACAACACGTTCGTCGCGTATTACGTCGCCGGCGAGAAGATCGTGCGGGCGATCCAGGGACTCCAGTTGCCCCTTTCGCAGGCGGTGTACCCGTATGTCGGCAAGCTGGCGTCCGAATCGAAAGAGGCGGCCCTGGCGTTCACGGCGCGCATGACCGAGATCGTGGGCGTCGTCACGCTGGTCCTGTCGGTGGGGCTGTTCTTCGCGGCCGGACCGCTCAGCCGGCTGATCCTGGGCGAGCAGTTCGGCGCCAGCGTGGCGGTGATACGGATTCTCTCCCCGCTGCCGTTCGTGTGCAGCCTGAGCAACATCTTCGGCGTGCAGATCATGATCAACTTCGGACTGAAGAAGACGCTGACCAGGGTCCTCGCCATCGCCGGCGTGGTGAATGTCGTTCTGGTCTTCGCCCTGGTTGTCCCGCTGCGCCATATCGGCGTCAGCATCGCCGTGCTGCTGACGGAGGTTGCGATCATGATCGCGACGTACGTCGCCCTGCGACGGAACGGGCTGGACGTCCTTCGGCGTCACCGAACTGCGGAGCCAGAGCATGGTCTATGATTGCCTGATCGTCGGCGCCGGCTGGGCCGGGTGCGTCCTGGCCGAAAGACTGGCCAACGGGCTCGGGCAGAAGGTCCTGCTCGTCGAACGCAGCGATCACATCGGGGGCAATGCCTACGATTTCGTCGACGCACATGGCCTCGTCGTTCAGAAGTACGGTCCACACATCTTCCACACCCGCGTCAAACCGGTGTGGGACTATGTCAGCCGGTTCACGGACTGGAACGGGTACGTCCATCACGTCCTGGCGCAGGTCGCAGACCGGGTAGTCTGTCTGCCGATCAATCTCGACACGCTGGAACGACTGTATGGCCGCCCGTTCACCGCCGAGCAGGCTCGCGCGTTCTACGCCGCGCGCCGCGTGCCGATCGAGAGGATCGAGAACGCACGCGACGTTGTGGTCTCCCAGATCGGCCAGGAATTGTACGAACTGTTCTACGAGAACTATACGAAGAAATTATGGGGTCTCTACCCCCACGAACTGGCGCCCCAGGTCACCCGGCGGGTGCCCATCCGCTTCGACAGGGACACACGCTATTTTGACGATCCGTACCAGGGCGTTCCCAAGGACGGCTTCACACCCATGTTCGAACGCATGATCGCGTCGCCCGACGTCACTGTTCGCCTCGGGACGGACTATCGATCCGTCGCGACGTCGGAGCGATTCGCCCGGCTCATCTATACGGGGCCGATCGACGAGTACTTTGACTACACCTACGGCCGCCTGCCTTACCGGAGCCTTGCGTTCCGATTCGAGACACTCGACGTGGAGCGATTCCAGAACGCCGGGGTCGTCAACTATCCCGGCGAACAAGATTACATCCGCATCACGGAGTTCAAACACCTGACGCTACAGAAGCATCCCAAGACAACGATCTGCTACGAATATGGAGCGGCCGAGGGGCGTCCATGCTATCCTGTCCCCACCGAGGCCAGCCGCCGGCTGTGCGAGCGGTACAAGGCCAGAGCCGATGAGCTGGAGCGTGTTCACTTCGTCGGCCGACTGGCTCAGTACGAGTATCTGAACATGGATCAGGTCGTCGAGCGCGCCCTGGCTCTGTA
The DNA here is from genome assembly GCA_040772485.1 of Sedimentisphaerales bacterium. Lineage (GTDB taxonomy): Bacteria > Planctomycetota > Phycisphaerae > Sedimentisphaerales > Anaerobacaceae > Anaerobaca. Next base: position 429,403 of record JAXGYC010000008.1, read on the forward strand.
CGAAGAGATCCGAACCGATGGCTGAGAGACGACGAGAACGAATCGCGGCGATTGTGGTCACGTACAACAGGAAGGTCCTGTTGCTGCGGTGCCTCGAAGCGCTGCTGGGGCAAAGCCGTCGACTCGACGCCATCTACATCATCGACAACAACTCCACGGACGGAACCTGCGAGGCGTTGTGGGACAGAGGACTGATTGCGCCGAATGCGGCCCGCACAGAAGAAGCAGACGAACGGGTCACAATGGTCGAGCCGCCGGCGCCGCCAGACGGGGCCGTCGAGATCCACTATGTGAAAATGCCCGAGAACACCGGTGGTGCGGGCGGCTTTCACGAGGGGATGAAGCGCAGCGCTGGGGCGGGCTTCGACTGGCTGTGGCTGATGGACGACGATTTGCTGCCTTCCTGCGATGCGCTGGAAGCCCTGGTCGTCAGGAGGGACACTCTGACGAAGGCCTCGACCCAGCCCTTCCTGCTGAACTGCACCGTCCTGTCGCAGGACCATTCGGACGGTGACACGCTGGCCTTTCCGCTTCAGGAGATCACCAGGAAGGGCCATCCCCGACTCGGCGTCTACTACTGGCGTCTGTCGGAAGTGGCCGACAAGGTGCGCAATGGAGTCTACCGCTGGGCCTGTCCGTTCAATGGGACACTCGTCCCCGCCCGCGCGCTTGGGGAGATCGGCCTGCCCAACAAGGAGTTCTTCATCCGAGGCGACGAGAAGGACTTCCTCTGGCGTGCCGCCGGGAGACTCGAACTGTATACCGTCATCGACAGCAGGGCGCACCATCCGCGGCCGCGCGTTGACGCCTTCGACTGGAAACAGTACTATCACATCCGCAATATGCTGGTCGTGAACAGCCATTTCAACTTCCGATGGCTGAGGAATCTCAAGCTGATCGTCCTGAGTCTGGCGCTCGGGCTGCGGCATGGCCGGCGCGGGACGGCTCTGGTCGTCCGCGCGATTGCCGATGGACTCACCGGCCGCCTGGGCAAGAGAGAACAGGTACACACATGGCTCGATATCTCGTGAATCCGCTGTTCCTCTACCTGGCCATATGGGTCTCGGTCATGGTCTCGTATGTGGCCGGAGTGAACAGGGCGTTCTTCCCTGCACCGACCCCTCGGGTCTACTGGGCAGTGGGTCTGAGCGTGGCGACGTTCGTTCTGGGATACCTGACATGGAACCTCATACGACGCGCGAAGACCGATCCCGATAGACTCTATTGGTCCGCCGCTCCCGTGCTGAGCGCCAAGTCGCTCCGACGCTATTTGCGCATCACGCTCGTTTTCGGCCTGCTGGCCGTGGCATTCTGCGCCCTCCGCCTGGTGGTCCTGGCCAGAACACACGAAATCGATCTGCTGCGCCTCGTCACCGATTCCATCCTGTGGCGGGAGACCGTCACGCGCCCGATCACTCCCGACATGATCGGCATGCGGGCCTGCACCATCGCCATCACGGTGAGTTGCAGCATCTTTTCCATCGGCTTCGCCCTGCTTGGCATCCTGCTCTATCTCGGCCGCGACCGATGGCGATACGGGACGGTGACCTTGTTCCTACTGACCGCGCTGGGTGTGGGCCTGCTCAGCCTCGCCCGGAAGGAAGTCACGATCAACATCGCATTCATGGTGCTGTCCTATCTGTTCATGCATCAGCATTACCGCAGCCGGCGGACCCGGGAGGTGGCCATGCATCTGGTTGTCCCGGCCGTGGCTCTGGTCATCTTGTTCCTGCTGGTCGATATTCTGCTCCACAAAGGCGCCAATTACGATCCCGCCCACCGCTTGAGGGGATTCCTCCTTTCGATCTACTGGTACATCGCCTCTCCTGTGGCGGCGTTCAGCGAGTTTCTCAAGACGCACGACGGCAACTGGCGTCTCGGGGAGAGCGTGTTTCTGCCCATCTACAAGTGGCTGGCCCGGGCTCATCTGGTCCCTCCGCCCGACGCCATGAGCATCATGCACATGGAGAAGATCTACATTCCGTACATGGCGAACGTGTACACCTACCTGCGGAACATTTACGAGGATTTCGGTTTCCTCGGTCTGGCGGTCCTCCCGTATCTGCTGGGGCTTCTGTCGGCGGCTTTGCGGGCGCGGGCCGGACAGTCTGTCCCCTATCTGAATTTCTACCTGATCGTTCTGATCGTGATTGTCTTCTCGTTCTACGATCATCTGCTGATATCCAACCAGTACTACTTGCAGGCGTTCTTCGGATATCTTCTCTTCCGCTCCCGGCTTCCGGAGACGGGGGCTGACGGCCTATAGCGCTCGATGAATGTCCGACTGAGGATATTGAAGTGCATCGCGGACCCGCGTTTCGGCGGGCCGCACCGTCTGAGCTTCGCGATCGCGGAGCGCCTGCATGCCGAGGGCATTGAGACAGTCTTCCTCTTCGGGCCCGAGACAAACGAATCCGGTCCAGCGTGTCCCTTCGAGCACTTCCATCTGAGGCACTTGCTGTTCCTCCGCCGCCGGCACCCGATCCTCAACCTGCTCGCCTTCCTGCTCTGGCTTCCGTGGAACATCCTCCGTATCCGCAAACTCATCCGGTCCAGGCGGATCGATGTCGTCGACGTGGACGGCGTGCTGAACGTGCCGCCCGCCCTGACCGCCTGGCTGTGTCGGGTTCCGGTTCTGTGGTGTTACAACGACCATCTGCCCGGGGCGGTCAAGCTCGTGCTCCTGCCCCTGGTGGCCCGGCTCGCGACACGGATCGTCGTCCAGGGCGAGTGCCTTCGCCAGGCCCGCACAGCTTCGCACCCGCTGTTGCAGCAGAAGGCCGCGGTGCTCCACACCGGCGTCGATACGACGGCGTTCGACCCCGCTCGCTATGGCGCCCAGGCCCGGCGCCGCGTGCGAGAGCAGTGGCGCATCCCGCCGGCCGGCCCGCTCATCGGCATCGTCGGCAACCTGAATCCCTTCAAAGGACATGAGGACTTCCTCAGAGCGGCGGTACGAATCAAGAAGCACGTCCCTGATGCCCGGTTCATCGTGGTGGGACGAAGACTGACGACCACCCCCGGCTATTGGGAGCGATTGCAGCAATTGACCGCCGCGCTGGGCCTCGAACGCGACGTGATCTACACGGGATTTTGTGACGACATTCCATCGATGCTGGCGGCGCTCGACGTCTTCGTCCTGGCGTCGATTCGCGAGTCCTGCCCGAACGCGGTGCTCGAAGCGATGGCCATGAAGCTGCCCGTAGTGGCCACCGACGTCGGCGCCGTCTCGGAACTGGTCGCCGACGGCCGGACCGGCACCATCGTGCCGCCGCACGGCCCCGAAGCGATCGCAGCAGCGGTGCTCGAGCACCTGGCGAGAACACCCGACCAGATCGAAGCCATAACCAGCGCTGCCCGCCGACGCGTCCAGACGGAATTCTCCCTGGACCGAATCGCGCAGCGGCAACAGGAGCTCTATGCCATGCTCAACCGGCCCAGGGCACACGGGCGGAACGACGACGGGTCGGACGCCGAGCACGCCGGAAAGGAATGAGGCCACTATTTACGGGCCCCTTTACCGGCGGTATACTGTTGTGCTCGATTCCGCGTCGGTCGGCTTGTGTGCACGAGCCCGGCCCATGCCAAACGGTATCTGAGGAGGATCTCTTGCAGAGCTTCCTCATCACGATGCCAGCCGACGTGGATCGGAGGCACGATGTCGGCATATTCATCCGTCGGAGGCATGAATGAGGATCTTTATCAGCGGCGTCGCTGGGTTTCTCGGCAGTCATCTGGCCGATGCCTTTCTGGCCGATGGCCACGAGGTCGTCGGATGCGACAATCTCACGGGCGGCTACCTCGACAACGTGCCGACCGGCGTCGAATTCCACCAGTACGACTGCACGTACCACAACTCGATGGTCAAGATCACCGGGGGCTGCGACGTCGTCTACCACTGCGCTGCCAGCGCCTACGAGGGATTGAGCGTCTTCAGTCCTTTCTTCATCACCAAGAACATCGTTCAGGCCTCCGTCTCGATGATCAGCGCCGCCATCGCCAACCACGTGCGCCGGTTCATCTTCTGTTCGAGCATGGCGCGCTATGGAACCCAGGACACCGTGCCGTTCACCGAGGACATGACTCCTCGGCCCCAGGATCCGTACGGCATCGGCAAGCTCAGCTCCGAGGCCCTGCTGGAGAACCTCGCGGGCGTACACGGGATGGAATACGTCATCGCGGTCCCGCACAACATCATCGGTCCGCGACAGAAGTACGACGATCCGTATCGCAACGTCGCCAGCATCATGGTCAACCTGATGCTTCAGGGCCGCCAGCCGATCATCTACGGGGACGGCAACCAGAAACGATGCTTCAGCTTCATCCAGGACGACGTGAAGATTCTCAAGCGGCTGGCCACCGAGCCGTCCGTCAACGGCGAGGTCATCAACATCGGGCCGGACGACGAATTCGTCACGATCAACGAGCTGGCGCAGACGATCGGGGAACTGCTGGACTTCGACGTGCGCCCGGTGTACGTCAGACACAGGCCGCAGGAAGTGGTGCTGGCCAACTGTTCGGCCGACAAGGCCAGGAGGCTTCTGAACTACGAGACCCAGGTCAAGCTCCGAGACGGCCTGGCGGCCGTCATTGAGTATATTCGCCAGCGCGGCCCCAGACCCTTCAAGTATCACATCGACCTGGAGATCATCAACGACAAGACGCCTGACACCTGGAAGGACAAGCTCTTCTGAGATAAGATGTATCGCCAGGGACGCCGGGAGGTGTTTCTTGCGATATCCTCGCGACCGTATGATGAACCAGGGATTCTCTGACGCCGGGAACCTATGCCGCAAGGCCGATCTTCCATTTCCATCGTGATCGTCAGCTTCAACGTCGAGGCGCTCCTGAAGGAGTGCATCGAGTCGGTCTATCGCGAGACCACAGAGGCGGCCTTCGATATCTGGGTGGTGGACAACCACTCCCGCGACGGCAGCGTCTCGATGGTCAAACAGAACTTCCCGGACGTCCACCTGATCGAGAACGGTCAAAACGTCGGCTTCCCCAGAGCCAACAACCAGGCCATCGTCCAGTGCACATCGGACTATATTCTGCTGCTCAACCCCGATACGGTCGTCCGGGACGGCGCGATCGACAAGATGGTCCGGTTCATGGACGAACACCCCGACGTCGGCGTCTCCGGCTGTCGCGTCCTGAACGAGGACGGCTCGCTCCAATTGGCCTGCCGGCGAAGCATCCCGACGCCCAAAGTCGCTTTTTATCGCCTCACCGGCCTGAGCCGTCTGTTCCCCCACAGCAAGACGATGGCCCGGTACAATCTGACCTACCTCGACCCGAATGAGCCTAACGAGGTCGATGCCGTCTCCGGGGCGTTCCTCGTGATTCGCAAGAGCGTCGTGGACGCCATCGGCGTGCTCGACGAGAATTTCTTCATCTACGGCGAAGACATGGACTGGTGCGTTCGCGCCAAGAAGGCCGGGTGGAAGGTGATGTACTACCCGCACGCGCAGATTATCCACTACAAGGGCGTGGGCTGCCGGACCAACAACCGCAAGACGACGTACGAGTTCTATCGGGCGATGGTCCTGTTCCACAAAAAGCACTTCGCCCGCGAGTGCTCCCCTCTGACGAACCTGCTCATCTACATCGGGATCTTCCTGACGGCGATGCTCGCCTGGCGTCGCTGGCTCTTCAACACCAAACCAGGCCCCGGCAAGTGACGAGCCGACAAACGCATCATCACGGGCGTCTGAGGATCGTCAGCCGGCTCTTGCCGGCGGAATCGAGCGGTGTGGAGAATGTTGGGACCCAATCCAACGGCGCGCCGTCAGGCCCGGCGGGGCGAGATACCGTCACGATGTAGTCCACCTCTCGCAGATCGACGGACTGTTCGTAGGGCACCTGCGTCCGCTCGGCATAGAATCCGATCCGCCGGTCGGCCGCCGCGATCACCTCGTCGGCCGTGGTGTTGTGCCGGAGCCAGCGGGCCGCCGCAAGGAAGGCCCGGTCCTTGTCGTCTCCGGGCAACAGGAGCTTCGCAGTGCAGATTCCCACGCCGATCGCGAGCAGCAGGCAGAACCAGCGCCGTTGCAGTACCCCCTCTCCCAACGCCTGCCCGCCGCGTCCCGAGGCGAATCTGGCAAGCCATTGGGCGATCACGTCCAGGCCCACCGGGACATAGGCGATGGTCAGGGCGACCAGTCCCAGGCTGTAGCGGCTGCTCACGACCGGCTGAATCCACAAGTATCGGCCGAGCATCAGCAGGATGTTCACAGAGACGATGGCGATCATCAACGCCCGCTCATACGCTCCGGCCTCGCGGCGCAGGCGGTACCACAGGCCCACGCACCAAGGCACCAGGAAGTACTGCATCAGATTGTCGCTGATACTGCGAAAGATCGAGTTCGCCACGCGCACAAACGCCGCCAGGCGGCCGGGACCGTCTGCCGCCAGCACACCCGCGTGCATCGGCCGGGTATCGCCCACCTCGATCTGAACCAATTGGCCGCTTTGCAGACTTCCGTCGTCCACAATGAGGTTCAGTTGGTGGATGCTCCGCTGGTCCGGTCGCGGACGCCACCGAACGAGATTGCCGTCCAAAGCCAGCCCGGCCGGAGGCGCCGAGCCCGCATGGGCGTACCATGCGAAGGCGTCGCGCACCAGGTCCCCGTCGCCTTCGATGGCCCACGTGCGTTGTCCCGCTCGATCGCGGAACCGATAGACGGCGATGGCGTCGGCCGGCCGGCGGTCCTCGCCGAAGGCGTAGAACGCCACACCCTCGCTCTGCCATTGGTTCTGTGGTTCGCCCTGGACTACCACCTTTCGCTCCGATTCGGAGAGCGTGTAGAAATGCCTGTTGAGCACCGGCGACCAGAACCCATAGACCGGCAAGAGCCCCTCTGTCGCGTTCGCCTCGGCGTAGACGTAACCGGCGATGCCATCGTACTCCCACACGCCCGGGCGGTAGCGAGTCAAGAGCAGGCTCTTCTGGCGGTCAGAGATTGTCCAAAGACTGTCGCCCGTTCCGCTCAATCGGAGACGATACACAGGCCGCGTGCCGACCGGCACCGCGACAACGGAATACGTCATCGCGTCACCGTCGGGATCGAATGCTTCGATCGGCATTTCAAGAAGCGATCCGGCGGCAACCTCGAATTGCAGCGGCTCGTAGTGTACGGTCCGGCCGCCGACAGACGCGATGACCGGCGCGCGGTTGAACTCAGGAGGGTCCAGCTTGCGAGCGGTTGGCAGTCCCGCCCAGGCCACATAAGGGGCGGCCGGAATCGCGAAACCCAGGAGCAGGAGAACGGCGGCCCCGACCAGGGCCCGCGCACGCAGCCGCGGCTCCGCCGGACACTGAGACCGCGGTGTCACCAGGACGACCGCCAGACCGATGAAGGCGTAGACAACCAGTTGGGCACATTCCGGGCGGAACAGATAACCCAGTCCCGCGTCGAGACCGATCAGCCCGAACAGCCACCATTCCCGGCGGCGAAGGGCCAGAAACGTGAGCCAGACACCCAGGGCCAGGAAGAACAGAAACGGCCATTCCCGCAGCACGTCGCTGCCGTTGTGGGCCGGATACGGCAAGACGATCAGGATCAGGACAGCCCAGAAGCTCCTTCGCGCCCCCACCAGCATCCGGCTGAGAAGATACAGCGGGATCAACGCCAACAGCCGCAGCAGAAGCGTCACCGCCAGCGATGGAATGACCCACGCCATGGGCGTATCACCGGCCCCGAACAGGACCCCGACCCAATGGGCCACATGCAGCAGAAACGGATAGCCCGCCGGATACATCTGTGCCGTGCGCAGGGGATCGTGCGAGAGGGTCCTCGCCATGTTGATGTAGAGGACGCCATCTCTGGAGATACACGGGCTGACAATCGCCAGGTAGATTCCCAGGACGAGCGCCAGGACGATGAGCAGAGCAAGGTCCCGGCCGTCATGTCCAAGCGGTCCCCGGTCCTCCATCCCCTGCATAACCGCCCTTTCCGCTCAGCTCAAGCCATAAGGCTCGATAAGCCTCTCGTGAGGCTTGAAGCGAAACTGACATTCTTCGGCCGGCGTGCCCAGGACGGTGACCTTCGAAAGATCGCCCTGCCCCATCCCCGCCTCGGCCAGCGACGTCAGGTACATGATCTTGCCGGGGTCGAAGCCCATCAGTTTCGTGGTCAGCACATCGAGCGCCAACGGGTCGAGACTGGCCAGCGCCACCCGCGCGTCCACCGGCGTGCCGCCCACGGGACCGTTGCCCTCCATCGCCACAAATCCGTCGATCACCCCCAAGTCGGGATAGATCTCCTGGGCCAGGTGGAACATATTGAAGTGGAGCAGCGCCTTGGGCGAGAAGTTGTACTCCGCATGCGTGAGCCATTTGTCGTTGGTCTTGTAGTCGTTCAGCGGCGCCGCCAGCAGGACGTTCTTGAGCGACAGCGTCGTTACCGCCCGGTCGTGCGTCTTCATCCTGGCGGCCGAAATGACGTAGGTGTCGGGGTCAAGGAACGTCGAGATGATGCGGATCGGCGTGGGCTTGTGTCCTTTGCCGAAGACGTAGCGATACACCCACGGCTGCTCGTTCAGATCGATCAGCTTGACATTGTACTCCTTCTCCAGGGCCAGGTAGCCGTAGTTGACGTAGCCTTCGTGCGTCCCGCCCCCGAAAGCGGTCGATTCGCCGATCGTGATCTGCCCTTTATGATGGGGCGCGAGAAAATCCAGAATCCCGCGCACCGCATCGACGTGCGTCGCGCACAACTCACGACGCGTGCTGACGAAGTTGGGCTTGATCAGGATCTTCTTGTCGCCGATGGAGGCCAGAACCTCGTCCTCAATGTGCTTGAGGGCCTGATAGACGATGTCCCGCCGGTCGTTGCCCTTGACCAGGCCGACCCTGGCGGGCGGAGCCGATCGCGCAAACAACGTTCCGCCAAGCACTTGCGCCTGGTCGATCTGAGATTGAGCCAGAACCACCCGGCCTTTGACGCCCCACGGCCCCAGGGCGGCCGCGACCGCTCCAGCTCCGAACCCGCTGAGAATCTGACGACGATTGAAATGGTGCTGCCCCGTCATGTGTTTCCCCTGAACCTGTGGTGATTTGATCGAGCCACGGCAGATATTCTACCGAACCGCCCCTGTTCCTACAACCTGTGCATTCTGCGAAAGTTACGGCTGCACGAGTGAGATGGTCCCGGTTTCAGCGGGGCCGATTGCAGGCAGGATAGATGACAAGCTGGGGCAAACCGGATGGGGTACAACACACAAATCGCTGTGTTCGCGATGGGCGTGAGCCAATCGGTGGTAAGGGGCAGGGGGCACCTCGGCTCGTCCGAAAGCCGTCGCTTCGGCCCACCTGTAAGTGCCCCCCTTTCCCCCCACATAAACCATAGCAAACAAAGCCGCGACTGCCTCATGTTCCAGTGTCCCGCGTTCACAGATTATTGGCCGCCGACGGTCCTCCAGGGGGGCGAAACGCGCGCAAGACCACCGCGGCGGGTTCCGATGGTGCATGCCTCTCGATGAGACCATACCCCATGATCGACGTCAGATACCCGTCGCCAAGGCCGTTCTCAAATGGCGCGGAGCAGGTGGACGGCGGCTTTGGCGCCGCGAATGAAGCTGTCGAGGCTGAAATGCTCGTTGGGGCCGTGCGGGTGGTCGCTGTCGAGGCCGAAGCCCATGAGCACGACGGGGCATCGCAACTGCTCGCCGAAGGTGCTGACGACCGGGATGGACCCGCCGCAACGGATGAAGACCGTTTCGCGGCCGAAACCTTTGCGAAGGGCCTCCTGGGCGGCGCGGATCACCGGCGTGTTCACGTCGAACAATACCGGCGGGCTCATGGCGCAGCCCGGAATCTCCAGGCGGACCGTGTCCGGACAGACGGCACGGATGTGTTCGAAGACCAGATCGCGGATCCTGGCCGGGTCCTGATGCGGCACCAGCCGCACACTGACCTTGGCAGTGGCACTGGCCGGGATGATCGTCTTGGCGCCCTGGCCCTGATAGCCGCCGAAGATGCCGTTGACCTCGAACGTCGGACGAGCCCAGAGCCGCTCCAACGTGCTGTACCCGGCTTCACCGTGCAGGCGCGGGATACTCAGCTCGCGAGCCAAGGCCTGGTCGTCGGACCCAAGTTTGCGGAAGTTCTCGCGCTCCCAGTCTTCCAGCGGCGCGACGTCGTCGTAGAAATGCGGAACCAGGACCTTGCCCTCGGGCGACACGCAGGCCACCAGGATCTGAGCCACGGCCATCGCGGGATTGGCGATGGCGCCGCCGTAGGCGCCGGAATGGACGTCGCTGCTGGGTCCTTTGACGGTGAACTCGAAGGTGAAGATGCCTCGCAGGCCGTTCGTGATGGCCGGCGTGTTCGCGTCATACATCGTGCTGTCGGAAATGACCACGGCGTCGCAGGCCAACTCTTCCCGTGCCTGCCTGACATAGCGAGGCAGTGCATCCCCGCCGGACTCCTCTTCGCCTTCGAGCAGAAACATCACCTCACAGGGAAGCTCCCCCTCGGCTGCCAGCAGGCTCTCGACGGCTTTGACGTGGGCAAAGAGCTGGCCCTTGTCGTCGGTCGCGCCGCGACCGTACAGGATGCCGTCGCGGATAGTCGGCTCGAACGGCGGCGTCTTCCACTCGTCCAGCGGGTCCTCGGGCTGCACGTCGTAGTGCCCGTAGATGAGCACGCGACGGGACTTCTTGCCCTTGGCGCTCGCGCGCACGATCGGCTGGCCTCCGATGTCGATGAGCTGCGCCTCGAGACCCAGCTTGCGAAAGTGATCCACCAGCCACTCGGCGCACGCGCGGGTGTCCTTATCCCGCGCCCGCTGCGCGCTGACGGAGGGAAACCGCATGAACTGCTTGAGTTCTTCGATGAAGCGAGACTGATTCGCGTCGATGTGCGCTTCGGCTCGATCTGTCATGAGATCAGGTCCTTTCTATCTGCTGATTCGCTCTGCGGCTTCCGGACCGTAGTCACGTAGAGCCAGATGGTGACGAACGCCAGGAGGATCACACCGATCGGGCCGCCGAAGGGGACCATGCCCTCCCACAGGGGCATCTCGATACCTCGCTGCTTGGCGATCACGATGGGAATGGCGACGAGGATGCCCATCAAGGCTTCGCCGGTGATCAGGCCGGAGGCCATCAACAGGCCCCGGCGTTCGGACCCGTCGATCGCCGCGCTGTCGCTGCGATTGCGCTTGTGGTATGCCTTGACCGCCAGGCTGACAAGGCCGCCGATGAAGATCGGCACCGACAACTGGAACGGCAGGTAGAACCCGATGGCGACCGCCAGAACCGGGGTCCGGAACGGATACTGGCGCGCTTGCAGGTATTGATCCAGGATGATGATGCCCACGGCAATGCCCATCCCCACGATCAGGTACGCCCAAGGCAGTCCTCCCTCGAAGACGCCCTTGGCCACCGAGGCCATCAGATTGGCCTGAGGCGAGGAGAGCGCCTTGGAGCCGGCGTCTTTCATGCCTGCAAAGCCATATGCGCCCTGGAGCAGAATGAGCACCGGACCGATGATGAGCGCGCCCGCGACGGTCCCGACCATCTCCATGACCTGCTGCTTCCATGGGGTGGTGCCGACGAGGCGGCCGCACTTGAGGTCCTGCATCACGTCGCCGGCGATGGCGGCGGCGCAGCAGATGACCGCGCCGACGATGATCGCGGCGGCAGGGCCGTTCTCGGCCGCCTTGCCCATGAGCAGCACCAGCAGCAGGGATGAGACCAGCACCGTCGAGACAGTGACGCCGGAGATGGGGTTGTTCGACGAACCGACCAGGCCGGCCATGTACCCCGCCACGGCGGCAAACAAGAAGCCCGTGGCGAGCATGACCAACGCCATCACAAGAGAAACGTGCACCTGCTGGACGTAGTGCTGGTAGACCATAAACAGTGGGACCACGGAGGCGATGATCAGGAAGATAATCCACTGCATCGGCAGGTCCCTCTCTGTTCGCTCCACGGAGCCTGTGCCCTCCTTGATCTTCTTATACGCGCGCAATCCGCTGGCCATGCCGCTGACGAGGGACTTTCGCAGGTGGAATATCGTCCAGAGCCCGCCCACGAGCATGCCTCCGACGCCGAGGAAGCGAGTCCGCTTGGACCAGGTCCGCTGCGCGTACTCCAGAGCGGCGACCGGCTGGCCCAGTTTGGCCAGGATCGCATCGTTGTGCTTCCGCACGTCGTTGACGTCTTCGACCGACGCATTGGGATCGGCGACCCTGGTCTGGAGCACGAACGAATCCCAGACACGCGGCTCGTTCGCGCGGCTGTCCCAGGCGGCGGCATCGTTCGGATCGATGATCCTGTACCTGGCGTCCGGAGTGTCCCAGCCGGCAGGGACATTCTGGTTCAGGAGCTGGTATGTGGGCCACTCGCTCTTGGCGGCGACGATGGGGATGGCGACGAACCAGTTGAGCGCGCCGCCCACAAAGATCAGGACCGCGATGTTCAGGCCGACGATGTACCCGACCGACAGCAGGGCCGGACTGAGGTTCGAGCCGAAGTACGCGATGGAGCCGCCCATCCGCCGGGCGCCCTGCATGATTTCGGGCCAGATGCCCAAGGCGTTGGCGCCGACCTTGAACAGTCCGCCCGCCAGGGCCGCGTTGACGATGTACCGGATTCCGGAGGCGTCCGTGCGCCCGGTCTCCAGCACCTTGGCGGTGGCGACGCCCTCGGGGAATTGGAGCTTCTGCTCGATGATCAGGGAGCGACGCAGCGGAATCGTGAACAGCACGCCCAGCAGACCGCCGAAGCCGGCAATGACGGCCACCCAGAAATAGCTGAACTGATCCCAGAAACCGATCAACAGCAGCGCCGGCAGCGTGAAGATCACTCCGGCGGCGAGCGACTCGCCCGCCGAGGCGCACGTGCCGATCAGGTTGCACTCGTAGATCGTGCTGGTCTTGAAGAACCGCATGATCCCCAGCGCCATCACCGCCGCCGGAATGGCGGCCGAAACGGTCATCCCGGCGAACAGTCCCAGGTAGGCGTTGGCCGCCGAAAGAACCATCGACAGCACCACGCCGAAGAAAAGGACGCGGATTGTCAACTCCTTGGGGGCGTTGTTAGCATCGTTCATCGTGTCTCCCGAGAATCAACCTGTGGAGGGCTATTTCACGAACTGCTCGACAAAATACCTGGGGCTCAGCGGCTCGCCCGTGGCGCGCTCGATCATGGTGTTCCACGGGTAAACGTCACCGGCCTCGAAGACCTTCCTCTTGAGGAACCTGCCCACCTTCGGCTTGCCCACGTAGCTTACAGTGTCACCTGTATCGAGCTTGAGCACCTTGTGAACAAGATGATGGTGCAGTTGCGAGGCCAGCAGCTCGCCGAGCATGTAGTTGTGGTAGTAGCATGGCGCGATGCTGAAGTGAATCTTGGCGGCCCAGTCCGGCTCGTGCCGTCGCGGCGGACGCTGGACAAGCTGGTACTTCTCGACCAGGTCCCACCACAGCGCGTCGAGGTCCTGGTCCGGATCGGCATATAATTGCTTCTCGAAAAAGTACATCACCATCGCCCATCGCGCGAAAATCAACTGCTTGAGCTGAGCGTACTTGTCGCTGACGGCGGCGATCTCGGCCCTTTGCCGGTCCGAGAGGTTCAGCATCGCCTGCATCCAGGCGGGATCGCGACTGAGCCGCCCGAACAACATGGCGATGGCCTCGGTGGTGAACGCATGGGCCGGCTCGCGCAGCAGGTAGGGCACCTCCGGGTCATGGTACAGATCGTAGACGCCGTGACCCAATTCGTGCAGCAGCGTCTCCATCCACGTCTCGTTGTTCACCAGGTTGCACAAAATGCGGACGTCGCCTTCCCTGTCGATGTCGGTGCAGAAGGCGTGCTGGTTCTTGCCCTCCTTCTCGTACAGGTCGCTCCGCGCCAGGATCGAATCGACCGGCAGATCGATGCCGGCGTAGAACGCCTTGGCCAACTCCCTGACGTCCTTGTCCTTGTAGTAGACATCGAGGTCCAGACTGTAGACCATCGGCGTCTCCTGGAAGAACGGATCGTGATAGTCCCAGGGCATCATCTCCTGGACCGCGATGCCGCTACGGACCGCCAGCATCGGGTCCAGCTCGCTTTTGAGCCGGGCGAACGACGCGTTGGTCAGCTCGTACAGCTCGTTGAAGAGCCTGTCCAGATCGTTGACGTCCTGCTCTCCGGTGGCAAGCACGAGCGTGTGGTAGTTGTCGAAGCCGAGCGATTGCGCCGCCTGGTTGCGCAGCTTGACCAGCCGGATCAGATCGGCCGCCACCGCCTGACCGACCTGCTTGCTCGCCTCCCAGGCCTGCTTCTTGATGACGCGATTGGTCTGCTCCTTGAGGATGGTCTTGATCTCATTGTCGGTGACGTTCTCTCCGTCGATGGCGCCGCGGAAGGTGCTGAATCGCTTTTCGATCTCCGTACCGAGCGCCACGATCTTCTCCAGCACTTCCGGCTCGATCTGGTTGGCAAGGTACTTGTTGCAGAGCACCTCGAGCTGCCGGGCCAGCAGGGGATCTCTGATGTCACCCGACGCCCTGAGCGCCTTGAGGAAGGCGAACTCGTCGGGGTTGCTGTAGATCCTGCGTAGTTGCAGCGTCAGCTCGCTGGAAAGGTCGTAGTCGTTGGCGTCGCCCGTGATTGCGGCGTTCCATGAGGCCAGGGCTGCCTCTTTCTCGATCGGTTTGATCTTGGCGACATGGTTGGTGACGAACAGTTGCAAGTCTCTCTCCTTCTTGTCCGGCCCGCAGCCGCAGACGGCCACGCCGACCAGCAGCAACACGCAGGTTCTACACGATTGCCTCATCGTTGCACACTCCCTTGCGACTTCGGATTTCGGGTTGCCGATTGCAGATTACGGGTTGGCGTAGGAGACTCGAATCCGAAATCCGAAATCGTCAATCTGCAATCATTGTCGGCCCGAGCGGTCGGGATACACCGGCTTCTGCGGCCGTCGGGGCGGCTGCTTTTCCAACTGCTTCAGGGCCACGGCAATGGCCGTTTCGAGCTGGGGATCGCCGCCGGCCACCATCCGATCCGGCACATTCTCCACTTCGTAGTCGGGGTCCACGCCGTAACCTTCCACGGTCCACTGGCCGTCCGTATCGTATATGCCGAAGGTCGGCGCGCTGACCGAACCGCCGTCGATCGGTCGCGGGTTGCCGCTCATGCCGATCAGCCCGCCCCAGGTCCGCGTGCCCACGAGCGGCCCCAGGCCCGCCATGCGGAAGTAGTAGGGAAAGGCATCGCCGCCGGAGCCTGACCAGCCGTTGATGAGCATGACCTTCGGGCCGGCGTGGCTCAGGAAAGGCGTCTGCCAGTCGCGGTTGTCCCGGCGGGCCCAGTAGTTGTAGATCGGGCGATTCAGCAGCTCGATGAAACGGTCGGGAATCTGGCCGCCGCCGTTGAAACGTTCGTCGATGATCAACGCGTCTTTGGTCCACTGCCCGTTGAACTGCCGGACCAGCTCGTTCTGGCCGTTCTGGCCGGTGTCGGGGACGTAGATGTAGCCGACCCGACCCTGCGTCGCGGCCTCGACCTTCTCGCGGTTCGCCTCAATCCAGGCGAGGTTGCGAAGGCGAAACTCGCTGCCCATCGGTTCGACGAGAACATCGTTGGCGTCGTTGACATCGGGCGTTGCGCCGATCGTCAGTGTCACGGTCTGGCCGGCCAGGCCCTGGAAGGCAGCCCACGGGTCCTTCGACGTATCGAAGGGCCGGCCGTTAACCGCGAGGAGATAGTCGCCCTCTTTGACTTCGACGCCCGGCGCTCTCAGCGGAGAGCGCGGCTCCGCGTCCCATCGGGCGCCGTCGTAAATCCTGCCGATGCGGTAGGCGTTTTTGTCCTTGTCCAGTTCGAAGTCGCAGCCCAGCAGACCGACGTTCAGTCGCGGCGGCGATTCGATGTCACCGCCTCCGACATACGTGTGCGAGGCGTTCAGCTCGGCAATCATCTCTCCGATGATGTAATTGAGGTCCTCCCGGCTGGCCAGGTAGGGCAGCAGTGCCCCGTAGCGCTGCTTCATCGCGGGCCAGTCGAGCCCGTGCATGTTCGGGTCGTAGAAGTAGTCCCGCTCGACGCGCCAGGCCTCGGTGAAGATCTGTTTCCATTCCTCGCGCGGGTTGATCCAGGCCTTCAGATCGCCGGAGTCGACCTTGCCGTCGCCGACCTTCTTGTTCTCGCCGACGTCGATGATGCCGTACGTCGAGCGGCTCTTGTAGAGGATCTTCTTGCCGTCGGCCGAGAGGTCATAGCCGTCGACATTGTCGATGACGGTCTTCTCCTCGCGCTCTTTCAGATCGTAGTAGAGCAGCGTCCCGCCCGGCTCGCCGGGTTTCCTCGCTCCAGCGGGCATGCGGCGCATGAACAGCAGCTTGCCCTTGACCGACGCCAGACCGCCATAGTTGCCCGCTTGGATCGGCAGCGCGACCACCCGCCGCTCGAAGCCCTCGAAATCAATCTTCACCGGCTTGGGCTCGTCCTTCTTCTTGTCGTCCTTGCCGTTCTCGTCCTTCTTGCCTCCATCCTCTGACTTGTCCTCGGCCGCGTCCGCCTCGTTCGGATCGGCGACTCCCTCCTGCCCTTTCTCACTCTTCTCACCCTTCTCACCCTCCTTGTCCTCCTTGTCCTTCTCGATCTCCTCCTCGTCGCTGCGCGGCGCGAGCGGACTGGGCGCGTCCTTCGTCAGGGTCACCGCAAACAACTGCGTCGAATTCGGATAGATCCAGGTCCAGTCCACGTCGCTGTAGACCGGGTCGAACGAGCGGTTCGAGCGGAAGAACAGGTACTTGCCTTCGACGTCGAAAACGGGTGAGCCGTCGTCGTAGAAATCGCTGGTGACCTGGCGGACAGTGCTGTCGTTGACATCGTAGATCATGATGTTGCCGTGGCGATTGGCACCGCTCTTGGCGTAGGCGAGCCAGCGGCTGTCGGGCGACCACGCGTAGGACGACATGTTGCTCCATTCGTCCTTGTCGATGAAGGTCACCTCGCCATCGTTGACATCCGTGATGTAAAGACTGCCGGTCTTGTCGCTGAAGGCGATGCGCTTGCTGTCGGGCGACCAGAGGGGGCTGTACCGAAAGGCGGCGCCGCCCTGGGTGACCTGCCGGGGCCGGCCCTTGCCGTCGCTGGGGTGCAGGTACAGCTCGTACTCGCCCGTCGCATCCGCGAAACAGGCGATCCATTTGCCGTCGGGCGACCAGGCGGGATAGCGCTCGGCCACGCCCGAGGTGTTGGTCAGGTCGCGGACGCTGCCGTGCTTGGCAGGCACGGTGAACACCTCGCCGCGCGCCTCGAAGAGCGCCCGCTGGCCGGTGGGCGACAGGGAGAAGCCCTGGATCAGGTTCGAGACGCTCTTCTGCTCGGTGCGCACATGGGGCAGGTCGTCGGGCACCTTCACCTGAATCGGCCGCGATCTCTCCGTTGCCAGGTCGAGCAGGTGAAGACTGCCGCCGTTCTCAAAGACGATGGCATCGGGCCCGAGGCTGGGCCATTTGACGTCGTATTCGGCGAAGTCGGTCACCTGGCGGAATTGCTTGCTCCGCAGCGAATAAGCCCAGATGTTGAGCTTCTGGTCGGCGGCGCGATCGGAGAGGAAGTAGATCGTGTCGCCATGCCACATCGGCACCGCGTCCGTGCCGGCGAAATCGGTGAGCTTCTCGGCGCTGTTGTTCAGGAAATCGTAAAGCCACAGATCGCTGGCCATGCCGCCCCGATAGCGCTTCCACGTGCGGAACTCGCGCGAGATGAACTGGTAGACGATCTGGCTGCCGTCGGGGCTGAACGAACCCAACTCCGCATAGGGCAATGGTAGCGTCTGGGGCAGGCCGCCGGCGATGGACTGCTTGAAGAAGCGATTGAAGCGCCCCGAGGGGCTGACCATGCCCGAGCGGAAGAGCACGTGCTCGCCGTCGGGGTACCACTCGACCACGAGGTCGGTAGCGGAATGGTGCGTCAGCCGGCGGGGCTGGCCGCCCTGGGCGCCGACCACGTAGACGTCGGTGTTGCCGTCGTAGTTGCCGCTGAAAGCAATCAACCGGCCGTCGGGCGAGAACTTGGGGAACATCTCATTGCCCTTGGGCGAACTGAGCCGCCGGGCGGTGCCGCCTTCCCTGGGGACGGTCCACAGGTCGCCCGCGTAGGAAAAGACGATTGCCTCGCCGCTGACGTCGGGAAAACGCAGCATGCGGGCGTCGGGCACATGGGTCAGGTCATCCGTTTCGGCCGCGATCGCGCCGGCCGGCAGCAACAGAATCAAGGCTAACGTGGCTGTAATTCTCATCGGTTTCACCTTTCCCCTCGACGCATCATTTCGGCGCTCGTTCGTAGTGTGCCCGTCAGAGCCTGCCCCGAGCTTGCCGAAGGGGCATACCTCCTATAGAGACAGTAACGCCTTACGGCGTCACTACAAACCGGGACGCCCATCGTACCGGCAGGGCCGCCGCGAATCAAGGTCGCTTCCAAATCAACTGGCTGCTCTTTGACAGCGCCACACAGAGATTTCTTCTTTGAGGCCGGGCCGCAGCCCTGTACCATGCGGCACAAGGGCGAATCCTGATTCGCCCCTGCATGGAATTGGCGATGAACCGAGGACTCTTATGGCCAAACGCGAATATCTGACCGCCCCGCTGCCCTCCGAGAAGATGCCCGCCGGCATTCCCTACATCCTGACCAACGAAGCCGCCGAACGCTTCGCCTTCTACGGCATGAGTTCCATCCTGGTCGTCTTCATGACCAAGTACCTCATGGGCAGCGACGGCGCCCTGGCCGTCATGGGCGACGAGCAGGCCAAGAAGTGGTTTCACCTGTTCACCGCCGCCGTTTACTTCATGCCGTTGCTCGGCGCGTTGCTCAGCGACGTCTGGCTGGGCAAGTATCGCACGATCGTGATCTTCTCCATCGTGTACTGCGTGGGCTTCGCGGCGATGGCATGGGACCACACGCGGGTCGGCCTGGGCTTGGGCTTGGGCCTGATCGCGCTGGGCTCCGGCGTCATCAAACCGTGTGTCTCCGCCAACGTAGGCGATCAATTTGGCCAGCGCAACAAACATCTGATCTCGAAGATGTATAGCTGGTTCTACTTCTCCATCAACGTGGGAGCCTGCGTCTCGATGCTGGCCTGTCCATGGCTGTTGAAAAAGTATGGCCCGGGGGTAGGATTCGGTGTGCCCGCCGCACTCATGCTGTTCGCGACCGTAGCGTTCGTTGCCGGAAAATGGAAATACGTACATATCCCCCCGGCTGGCGACAGGGTCGTCCGCGAAGTGCTCCAGAAGGAGACCTTGAAGATCCTGGCCCGATTGTGTGTGATCTTCGTGTTCGTCTCCATGTTCTTCGCCCTGTTCTATCAGTCGCAGTCGGCCTGGGTGCTGCAGGCCGAGAAGATGAATCTCCGCTGGCTGGGCGTCAACTGGCTGCCCGCACAGGTTCAGTTCGTCAACTCCTTCTACATCATCCTGATGATCCCTCTGTTCAGCTATACGATCTATCCGGCTCTGAATCGCGTGTTCCCGCTGACCCCGCTGCGCAAGATCGGGATCGGCATGTTCGTTACCGCGCTGTGCTTCGTCGTGCCGGCGTGGGTCGAGAACCGAATCGCCGAGGGCTTGGCGCCGAGCATCGGCTGGCAGTTCTTCGCCTACGTGCTCCTGACGGCAGGCGAAATCCTCGCCTCCATCCCCGTCCTGGAGTTCGCCTACACCCAGGCGCCGAAGAAGCTCAAGACCTTCGTGATGAGCCTGTATCTGCTGGCGATCTCATTGGGCAACGTCTTCTCGGCCTTGGTGAACCACTTCATCCAAAACGAAGACGGCACCACCAAGCTGCCCGGCGCCAGCTACTACTGGTTCTTCGCTATCGCCATGCTCGTGACTCTTGTGCTGTACATCCCGGTCGCCATGCTCTATCCCGTCAAGGAGTACATCCAGGACGAGACGCCACAAGAGGGGTAACCCATGCACTGAACCATCCCCAAGCTCTTCGAGCTTGAGGCTGCCACACGCGGCTCTCCACGCCTGAATGGGGCTTGCCGCGAAATTCGCGCAGACACTTCAGGGGTGGTTTGCGTGCGTTTTTCCAGGATTTCCGCCGCGAGGCTCTGTAACATGGGCGGCGGCTGCGCAACTGAACGTATGTCGATGGTCGGTGCTATGACAAAACCTGTTGAGCACACAGCTTACGACGATCTCGTGATGCAGGCCAAGACGCAGGCCGGCGCCCTGGCGCAGCTTTACGAGGTGTATTACGAGCGGATCTACAGGTTCTGCGTGCACCGGCTGTACAGCAGTTCGGCGGCCGAAGACATCACCTCCGGCGTGTTCCTGACGGTGGCGGCCGCCATCCGGCAGTTCAAAGGTTGCACCGAACAGGATTTCCGGGCCTGGATCTTCACCATCGCCGCCAACCAGGCCAACGCCTATATCCGGAAAACCTCGCGGCGCAGAAGACTTATGGAAAACGTCGTCGCCATGCGAAAGGCTTCCCAGCCGCAAGAGAGCACGTGGTCGCAGATGGATTGGCCGACGCTGTACACCGCCATCCTGCAACTGAAGCCCGAGCATCAGACGGTTCTGACGCTGCGGTTTTTCGAGAATATGGATTTCGATGAGATCAGTCGAGTGATGGACGCCAAACCCGCGACAGTCAGGGTCACGCTGCACAGGGTCCTCCGGAGGCTCCGGGAGGTCCTGCGGAGCGACTTTGGTGAAGAGGAGCATGATGAAGGAGCGTGATTTCGAGAAACTCGTCGCCGGCCTGAAGATCGACGCCGAGCCGAATCCGGCCCATAAGGAGCGTCTGCGACAACAGATGCTGGCGACCTTCGATACGGTCAACCGGTCGGTCGGCCCGCGACTGGTCCCGGCGCCCGAGAGATCGGCCTTTGGGACGTTCCTGCCTGCGGTGAAGGTGGCGGTCGCCGCCGCCATCGTGGTCGCCGCCATCGTCGGCATCCAGGAGATGGTCCGGCGCGGATGGGGACCGCCCACGCTGAGCCAGGTCCGGCAGGCCACACAGAGGATGGCCTGGCTGCACGCGGTCGTCACGGAGTATCGGGACGGCAAGGTCCGCACCGATCAGCAGTGGAACGATTTCGCCTCGCGCAGGGCGTACATTCTCGCCTCCGACGGCTCCGTGGTGGTCTCCGACTTCGGGGCGGGCCGGCGGGAGCTGCTGTACAGCCCCCAGGTCAAGGCGGTGGTGATCAGCGAGCTTCCCGGCAAGGGGCTTTTCGGCGCTGATGCGGCGTACACGCTCGTCGACGCCTTCGCCGTCTTCGCCGCCAGGGACGACGTCGCGGTCGCACGACGGACCGACCGCTACGAAGGCCAGAAGGTCTTGATGTATGAACTGGAGAGGTCCGACCCCGGAGTCACCGTCGGCGGCCGGCGCGTCGAAAGGCTTCGGATGCAACTGATGGCCGATCCGGAAACGCGGCGGCTCGTCGGCGCCCACGTCGAGCAGCTCAGCGACAGCGGCGCCATGCTCAGCCGACAGGAATGGGTGATGAGCTATCCGCAGTCCGGCCCGATGAGCATCTACGACCTTGGCGTGCCGGAGTCGACGCGGATCATCAATCGCACCAGCCAGACGACGGGGACGCCGCCGCAGGAACCGCGCCCGATCGGCACGCCGGAGGACCTCGGCCGCACCCGCCTGATGCCGCTGGAGATCCCGCTGCCCCGGCCGATGTTCATCGGGACGCCCGCCGATGTACGGATGTCGAACCTCGAACGGCCCCGGAGAGGGGCGAGACCGCCGTTCCTGGTGCCGGTGGGCACAACGAACGTCGCCGCCGGAAAGCCGGTCTCCGCAAGCGATTCGGAGCCGTCGATGGGAAGCCTCGATATGATCGCCGACGGCGACAAGGAGGCCACCGACGGCAGCATCGTCGAACTGGGGCCCGGCGTGCAGCACGTCACCATCGATCTGCGAGACCGCTACGAGATCTATGCGATCGTCGTCTGGCATTACCATCTTCGCCCGCACGTCTACCTGGATGTGGTCGTGCAGGTCTGCGACGATCCGCAGTTCGCCGACGGCGTAAAGACGGTCTTCAACAACGACATCGACCATTCCGCCCGCCTGGGCAGGGGCGCGGACCTGCACTACGTCGAGACGAACGAGGGAAAGCTCATCGACACGCAAGGCATTCGCGGCCGCTACGTCCGACTCTACAGCAACGGCCACGTCGGCGGCGACCTGAACCACTACATCGAAGTCGAGGTCTACGGCCGAGCCGCAAGATAGACTCGGCAACGTAAGTATCCACGTAATGCGGAGGATCGAAACCATGAAGAACAGAGGAAGTCTGCGCGCGGCGCAGGCGGCGGGGGTCGCCGTGACGGCGATGGCGATTGCTCTGGCCGCCCATGCGACAACGAATCAGAGCGAGCGGCCACGCTCCAGCGAAGACGAGCTGGCACCGGTGAAGGTGGTATTTCCCAGGGCGCAATTCATCGGAACGCCGCAGGCCATCCGCGCGCCCCGCGTCAAACCGGTCCAGACCGAACCCGGCCCACCGTTCCTGGCACCGCGCGGCACGAAAAACGTGGCGTTGGGCAAGCCCGTTTCCTCCAGCGATCCGGAGCCGATCATCGGCGAACTGACGATGATCACCGACGGCGACAAAGAGGCGGGCGCAGGCAGCTTCGTCGAACTCGGCCCACTGCTGCAGCACGTGACGATCGACCTGCAAGCCAGGCACGCAATCTATGGCCTCCGTGTCTGGCACTATCATCAGCAGCCGTGCGTCTACTTTGACGTGGTCATTCAGGTGGCGAACGACCCGAACCTCGCCCATGGCGTCAAGACCGTCTTCAACAACGACATGGACAATTCCGCCGGCCTCGGAGCAGGTCAGGCCATGCACTATGTCGAAACGCACTTTGGCGAACTGTTCGACGCCAAAGGCATTCATGGCCGTTACGTTCGCCTTCACAGCCGAGGCAACACGATCAACGACCTGAACTACTACACCGAAGTCGAGGTTTACGGTCAACCGGTGCGTTAGACCGTCGGGCGGAATGCGAACCACGGAGATGCGCGTATGAGATGGGCAGAGGCTGCGTGCCGAAGCCGTTGTCGGCTGGCAGCGTGGCTAGTCGGTGCGCTTGTTTGTTCCCTGTTCATCGCATTGCCCTGCGCCGGCGCTTCGACCTCCTATTCCGTAGAGGTCGCGGGGGTCAGGTTCCAATTCGTTCGCATTCCGCCGGGGCGTTTCGTGATGGGCTCGGACGCAGGCGATGGTGACGAACGTCCCGTCCACGAGGTCGAGATCGGGCATGGTTTCGATCTGGCAAGGACGGAGGTGACGGTGCGCCAGTTCAGGGCATTCGTCGAGTCGACCCGGTACGAGACCGTCGCCGAGCGCAGAGGCTCACTGTGGCACTATGCTTCGCCCGCAGAGATGGGATGGGTTCGAGGGCGAAGCTGGCGCGATCCGGGATTCGAGCAGACGGATGAGCACCCCGTTGTCGGGATCAGCTATATCGACGCGATCGCGTTCTGCCGGTGGTTGTCGCAACAGAGCGATGAATGCTTTCGTCTGCCCACGGAGGCCGAATGGGAATATGCCTGTCGCAGCGGAACGGAAGAGGAATGCGCTGGCAATCTCGATGCGATGGCGTGGTACGACAGCAACAGCGCCCGAGGTACACATCTGGTGGCGCAGAAGAGCCCCAACGCCTGGGGCGTGTGTGACATGCATGGCAACGCCGCCGAATGGTGCGAAGACACATATGATTGGCATTATGGCAGCGTCCCCCGCGACGGCAGCGCCCATACCGTGCCGGGCGTTCCTGCCGTCGCGGCGGCGCGCCGTGTTCTGCGCGGCGGCTCATGGTCCAGTCTGCCATACGCCTGCCGGTCCGCGCACCGATGTCCCGTTCCGGCGACCCATCGAGGCACGGACACGGGGTTTCGCATCGTGCATGGCAAAGAACGGCCTCCATCACAGGCCCCAGTGCGGCCGTTTGCCGTCTTGCCCCAGGATGACCCGGCTCGCACACTGTCGCTGCACGCAGGCGGCATAACGTTCGATTTCGTTCGAGTCGAACCGGGCCTGTTCGTCATGGGCAGTCCACACCGCTACACCGACGAGCATGGCTGGGTCTACGAGATGCCCAGACGCGAGGTGGCTATCGGCTACGGCTTCTACCTGGGGCAAACCGAAGTGACACGCGCGCAGTTCGACCTGTTCGTCGAGGAGACGGGCTATGTCACCGACGCCGAAAAGCAGGGCTGGGCCTACACCTGCGTGGCCGATGCGCCCTGGCACTACCAGGCGTTGATGGATTGGCGCTTTCCAGGCTTCGTGCAGACTGACCGGGACCCGGTGACCCACATCGGATGGCACGATGCGGTGGCATTCTGCCAGTGGCTCAGTGAGAAAACGGGCCGGGAGATTCGCTTGCCCAGCGAAGCGGAATGGGAATACGCCTGCCGCGCGGGGACCGCCGGCGAATTCGCCGGACCGCTCGATGAAATGGCCTGGACGCTGTGGAACTCCGGCCAAGTCAAGCGAACCCGTCCTGTCGCACAGAAACAGCCCAACGCCTGGGGCTTCTACGACATGCACGGCGGCGTCTGGGAGTGGGTGCAGGACCTCTGGCACGAAGAAAGCAACGGCGCGCCGACGGACGGGTCCGCATGGGTCCAGACAGACCGCTTCGACCCGATGGGCGTCACCCGAGGCGGCTCGTTTGCCAGCCCGCCCTGGCTGTGCCGCTCGTACATCCGCATGAAGACCCCCCTCGGCCAGATGATCCACTACAACAATGGCTTTCGCATCGTCTGCACCACGGCCAGCCGGACCACGCGCCCCGTACGCTGAAAACGATCTGCCGCATTTGACACGAGGTTCGGCCTTGGGGTCAGGGTCTGGTTCGTGGTGATCCCGATGGATATCGGGATGAGGCGTTACCTTTGCCGAGACAAGTATGCCCTTACGGGCACACTACAAACGGCTCATTTCCACTCCCGCCAGGAAACGGGCAATCGCGTCAAGAAACTCGCTGGGTCTTTCGTCCAGATGGACGCACGTTACTCATGGAGATCTCTGTAGACGGTATTTGGGGTCCCGATCCGCTATCCATACGGCTTACCGACATGACATCAGGAACCGAACTCTACAACTCACCCGGGTATGCCCAGCATTATAGCATGCCCCCCTTGACAGCAGGGCCCGAACTGGAGGTCTTCTCAGTCGACCCGACACACGAATACTGCATGTATGTACATTTGGTTTCCACCGCCAGCAACGATGGACCATGGAGCGGTTTCGTGAAGGCGACGGTCCCGATCCCTGCCCCCGGCGCGATGGTGCCGGGGCTGTTCGGCAGCAGTCTTGTCGTTTGGCTGCGGCGACAGAAGAGAGTGTGAGGACCGTCAACCCCCGCTCGGGACCGGCTCGGCCCTGGACGCGGCCGTGACAAGAGCAGATCGGGGGCATGTAGTCTCAAAAACGAGCGGGGCCTGTACTGTGTCGTACAGGCCCCAGATGGTGCTGCTGAATCCGGCTTGTAGTGGCGTCGTCAGACGCTATTCCCGACTACGCCCTGTATGCTCTCACGGGCGCACTACGAACGCCGCTTGTGAGACGTCAGGGAGCGGCGGGACTGCCACGCGCGATGTCGTCCACGTAGACAATGCCGGTGCCGCCGGCGCTTGGGCTGGTCGCACTGCCGACGCCGATGGTCATCTTCTCCACCCGGCTGAGGTTCACCCCGCTCAGATCGCTGTACGGGATCGCCCATTCCTGCCATGTCGGACGTTGTGTGATGGACGCATCTGCGTTCACGACCGTCTTGGTCTTGCCCGCGCTGTCTTCGATCCTCAGGTACATCGACTCAGGCGAGTTGCCCACCGGCTGGGTGATGCCGATGTCCGCCGTCTGCCAGGCACCCGTCACGGTGCCGGTCGTCGAGACGTTCGAAAACTCGGCCGCTGTCACAGCCACGGCATCGTGACTGGTCACCGCCAACCCGATGTAGACGTTGCTGGCCATCATGATGTCCACCGGCGCCGTGGCTGGGATGTCCGTCCAGGTGACGCCGTCGGCCGACCGTTGAGCGGTGAAGACGTTGCCCGTGCGGGTCAACTTCACCCAATGCGGGATATCGACATCGGCCACGTCCGTGTTGGCGCTGTCCCCGCCGGCAATCGGACGACGCTGGAACGACACGCCATGCGACGCCTCCGGCGTCACCGCCACGAACGCGTGCTTCGAGCCTGGTTCGAGCGTCTCGCGGATCATCACGCCCGCCTTGGCCCATTCATTGCTGCGCACCAGACTGTCGACGCGCACCACGATGGAGCCGTTGCCGCTGAGGCTCTTGTGGGCAAAGCGGAACTGATCGGCCGTACCCCAGATGTCGGTGCCGATGGCGCTCATGAGGATGCTCCCATCGGCGCCTTCCACGAAATCGGGCGCGTTGCCCCGCACGTAGAGCACCAGCGTGTCGGCGCCATTGCCCGTCCAATCCTGCGCGGAATCGAATTCCCGCTCGGCCTCGGAATAGAACGGCGAGACCGAGTTGTCGTATTGGAGTGGCATCGACTGCTTGCCGCCATGAACGATCGTCTTCTCGGCGAACGGAGCGTCAAGGTAGCCCACGGTCGAGCCGGTGTCGTTGGTCCAGCCATCGATCCACGTGTCGAAGATCGTCGTGCCGGCCTCGAGGTCGTCGGTGTAGCTCTCAAAATCGTCGACCATTGCGTATTCGATCGTCGAGAAGCTCCAGACGTCCCCTTCCCAGAAGCCGGCGCCGGCTTCGTTGACCTCGTTGACCTTCCAATAGTAGATGGAGCCGAAGTCCAGCCCGCCAAGTTCATAACGGCTTTCGCCGAGCGTGCCGACCAAGGCGCTGCCATCGATCACGGCCGCCTGGTCCGTGCTGACGTACAGCTCGTGCGCTGCGGCCCTGCGCCCACCTCGCCAGTCGAGCGCCACGTTGAGAGGCACATCCGCTTGTCCGACCGCCGGCTGAGGCTCGCGCGCCTGAACGGGCAAATACGTGAAGCGGACTTCGCTCAATCCATACTGCGGCATCACGCCCATGTTCCAGTTGGACTTCACCGCGATCCGGACATACCTGGCGGCCACCTGCCTCAGGTCCAGAATCGTGTTGGCGGCGTAATCCGACCGGGCGGTCGCCTTGGCGAACTCCACGTCACCGAAGACGGTCCACTCGGCGCCGTCGATGGAGTGTTCGATGGTCACGTCCTTGAGTCCGAAGCCCAGAACGAGCTCGAACCTGCTGTTGTAGTTCCAGACTTCCATCTCCCAGAGCTGGTAGATCTGATCGAACTCGTATTGGATCCAGATGGGCGTTGCATCCGTCGGAGAGGCCAGCCACATGTCCGTCGCCTCGGTGGAGTGCTGGTCCTGGGCGTTCAGGCCGGAGCCGTCGATCGTGCTCTGTGCGGGAGAATCAGCATCAGCCAGGGATGCAGTAGCTATGATGTTCGTGATCGGATAGACATAGGGCTCGACCGTGAAGCTCCACACGCCGCCTTTGTGGATGCCAAAGTCCGGCGCCCCGTTGACTTCATCGACCCGCCAGTAGTAGGTCTGACTGAAGTCCAGCAGGCCGGGAGGATCAAAGGTCAGTCCGGTCTGCCCCTGACTGGCAAGAACGCCCAACGGATTGCTCCGTTCGGCCGCCGCGACATCTTCGGGGCTGCTTCCGAAGTACACGTCGTGCGATGCGGCGGACTCGCCGGGCGACCAGGAGAGAATCACATCCTGCGGGATGTCCGTGGAACCGTCCGCCGGAACGGGCGCTGTGGCGGAGGTGTAATCACCCACCATGACCTGCTGCAACTGGATTCCTGTCAGAACCGTGTCGTAGATCCGCACTTCGTCGATGGTGCCGACAAAGGTCTCGTCATTGCTGGAATCCACACAGCCAATCGTCACAGGCGTAGCGTTCGCGGACTCTCTGAGCGTAGCGCTCCCGGTTGAAACCTGCTCGCCATTGATGTACTGCACCCCGGCGCCGTTGTCCCAGGTCACAGCCACGTGAACCCACTCATTCGCATAGGGCACGAGCAGGGCATTGCCCCACCCGAAACTCGTACCGCCTCCGTCATAGTCAGCTCGAAACAAGAAATCGCCGGCCGGGTTGGTCTGCCAGAACCACTTGATCGTGGCGCCGGTGGTACTCCAGCCGAGACGTTTGCCGATGATGCCCTGCTGGGAGATGCTGTGGTTGCGCCCCTCCCAGTTGATCCAGGCGGCCAGGGTCATGGCGTTGTTTGCCGCCGTGGGATCGATCGGACCGATCACGATTCGTTCGCCAGCCGTGTCGAAATGCACGCCACCGCCCTTGTAGCCGGCGACCCACTGCACCCCGCTGTTGAGGGCGCCGTCGTTGCCGTTGCCGGTGGCGTCGACGGTCTCCGTTCCCTGGCCTTCCTCGAAGGGATAGTAGGCGATCAATTCCGCCAAGGCACTGCCGGCGGACATGCCCACCACCAGGAGCCATACCATGAGGGAAATCGGTTTGCGCGACATGTCTGTCCTCCTCTAACTGATGTGTCATAGTCGGAGCGTATATGCGTGGCGACCGCAGGGGCGAACAATCCTTCGCCCGCACCTGGTCCGCACGACAACATTCCGGGATCGCTCAGGAGTGTCTCGTCTGACCGACCAGACCGGATACAGCCTCACAAGCTCCGCCTCGGTTGTACGCCGCACGCGATTCGCAGGAAGAGGCGGAACAGACCAGAACCGACCAACGAACTGATTCTATTCGATCTGCCTCCTCATGTCAAGCGCCGCCCACGCCGGGTTCGTCCGCCGGGGGCGCCCTGGCGCCCGGTGACGGGAATCGGTCGATTGTCGGGGCTATTTCCCAATGCAGTACAGGTGTTTTCGCCCGCGAAGGAAGAGCCGGCCTCCCGACGTGGCCGGAGAGGCGCAGAAGGTCTCGTCGAGCTTGTTGACCGCGAGGATTTCGAATTGCGGCCCCTGTCTAACGACGTAGCATTCGCCGTCTTCGGTCTGGATGTAGATCCTGCCATCGGCCGCCACTGGCGATGCGGTGATCGTATTTCGGCTGCCGAGGGACTGCCGCTCGTACACGACCTGGCCGGTCATGGCCTCATAGCAGGTCAGCGTTCCCCGGTCGAGCGGCACATAAAGGTAACGGTCGATGGCAATGGGGCTGGTCACGTACGGACCACCCATGGAATGCCACCAGGCAACACCCTCCGTGTGAGGCTGGTTCTTGGCCGGCGTGATATCGCCGGAGGCCCCCGCACGAACGGCGATGATCGGCTGCGGCCGCAGCAGGTTGTGCCCGGATGAAAGGAACACCAGCCCCTGCGCGGCGACCGGCGAGGGAACCGAGATCATCGATCCGCCGGCACACTCCCACAGCAGCTTTCCGGTGACAGCGTCATAGCCTCGCATGCGATGCGTCGCGTTGGTTACAACGGTTGTCCGACCGCCCGCTTCGAACAGAAACGGCGTCCCCCACGAGGCGCCCTCCTCCCGCGCCGTGCGCCAAACCGGATTGCCCGTGGCTTTGTCGAACGCCGTGATGCACGACTCGTCATCGTTGTCGCCCGCAAGGATCACCATGTTCTGAAACAGGATCGGCGAAGCGCCGGTTCCCCAACCTCGCTTGCCGCGCAGGAGCCCGAGATCGCGCTTCCAGGTCACGTGGCCTTCGAAGTCGAGGCAGTACAGACCCGCCGAACCGAACGAAGCAAACACGCCTGTACCGTCCGTAACGGGCGTTTCGGAGGCATAGGTGTTCTTCGTGTGGCGTCGCGTCTTGGGCCGCTGCTGCACAACGGTCGTCGACCACAGGATTGGTCCTCCGTCGGCGTCGAGACAGAGGACGCGGTAGGCGTATTCCGACTCGTCGGGCTTGGCGCGGTTGCCCCCCATGTACACGCCGCCGCGAAACGTTTCGACGTTGGGGTCCTGGGCGACAGCCGTAGTCACGAAGATGTGGCTGCCCCATACGATCGGCGAGGAGTGGCCGGCGCCGGGAATGGGGGTTTTCCATTTGACGCCTTCGGACTCGCTCCATGTCAGAGGCAGGTCCGCGTCGGACGAGAGGCCGCTGCCGTCGCCGCGCCAGCCCGGCCAATTGCCCGCCGCGCCGGCGGTAGCCAGTAGCGTGACGCACCAGCCCACGACGAAACGTTTTCGTATGTGTCCAGTGCCCATTTCAGGTCCTCCGATCATTCACTCCGGGAAGCCGGAAAACCACGGATCACGATTCCATGCCCTATTACACCCCCGACGCCCGCGTCTGTATATGGCGAAAGTCGTCTGGATGGCCAGCCAGACAACGTTCCACGTAGTAGTTGTCCTTTTCCATTTCCATCGTCGATACCCCAAGAGACCGAAGTCCGATCCACACTTTCACCATATAGTGAGGCTCATCTCCGCCTTGCGACACGAAAAGACGCGAAACAGCCCCCCACCCAGGAAAAAAATAAAAATCAAGTGAAATGCTCATTGATCTCAGACGTCAAGTAGGTAGGAATCGGAAGGAAAGGCGTGTGGAGAAATCGGCCGGCATCACGGCGGCTCACCAGCGAGATCGGCACCGGCGCGGGATTCGGACAGCCGTCTGAGACGCGGAGCGGATCTTCAAACGCGGAGTATGTCTATCAACGGGCAATTGCCGGAAACGGCAGCTGCCGGACATCGTGAGAGGGACCGACGTCTATGTCGTGGCACGATGGCGCAATTTGTCTAAACACATCGACCAATAGCCGGCCGAACATCTCCGATCTCCAATTTCGGATTGTGGATTCGCCAACGCAACGCGATCCGCAATCCGCAATCTCCAGTCCGCAATCCTGCGACTGCCCGGGCCCGTCGGCACAAACCACCGTCTCCTGCGACCGCAGAGGAATGACAACCTCACGCCGGATTCGTGGCCCGCCGCAATCGTCGCGCGGCGGTATTCACCTCTGTTGACTGAATCCCTATGGACTTGAAACTGCGTCGGGACGGTATGGCTCGGACCCGCGGAGGAGTTCGCGCCTGTGAGTTCTGCGCGGAGTGTGCGAAAGGAGCAACGAAACATGGTGACACCAAGAAGGAACCTTCCGATGACGGTCTTTCTCGCGGCGATGATCGTCGTCTGTATGACGGGACGGTATTCGGCGATGGCACAGGACGATCCCAACGAACCCCCTTTCCTGTTCGTGAGTGCAGGCGGTCCCTACCAGGGCACCGTGGGCGTCCCGATCGAGTTCAACGCGAGCACCTCCTACCTCTCGGATGGCAGCACGATCGAGGGCTACTACTGGGACTGGGACATGGACAAGAACTACGAATGCGTCACGCTGCCGATCTGCACCCACACCTGGCACAGCGCGTTCCAGGGCGAAGTGTGGCTGCACGTATGGGGGCCGGGCGACACCATCATCTGGGACAAGGCGAGCGTCACCGTCACGGGCCCGGAGACCATCCTCACCTTCACGCTGAGATCGACGTCGACGGACCTGCACGTGTATGATCCGAGCAAACGGCACGTGGGAATGAACTACGCCTCCGGAACGGTGGATCGGAGAATCCCGGGCTCGTCTTATGCGCGGACGGCCGTCCTCGCGGGGCAGAGCGATCCGGACTCGACGCAAACGGTCGCGCTGCCCCTCTACGCGGCGGGCGACTACAAGGTCAAACTCGTGGGCGCGGCCGACGACTCCTTCCAGTTGGACATTGCTGCGGTTCGCGACGGGCAGACCGTCGTCGAACAGATCTACGCAGGCGAAGTCTGCCGGGGCGAGAGCGTTGCCCTGAACGTCTGTGCGGGTTGTCCCAACGGCCAGATGGAGATGATGTGCGGCGAGCTGACGTGCTGTCCGGGCCTGGCGATCGCACCCGACGAGGTCACGCTGACCGTGGAGCCGGACGCGGCGTATGATGTCACCCTCCAGATCTGCGAGACGTACGGGAAGATCCCGCTGGAATCGGTTACGCTGCAATGCGGCCACATCACCGGACCGGGCAACCTGATCGCCAGTTCAAATGTCTCGTTCGATTGCAGCGGCTTCCGGGTCGAGCCCGGCGGCCAGCAGGAGGTCCATGTACGCATCGCCACACCGAAGGCTTTCCAGGGCAAGGCCACCGGCTCCATCTCCGTGACGTGCTCGGCCGGCATCAGCACAACCGTGCCCGTGACACTCAGGACACCGGGGGCCTGCGTGCCGGTCACCGTCCAGATCGGGCCCTACACGGGCACCGTCGGAACCCCCATCACGTTCGATGCCAGCGAGTGCCACGACCCGGACGGGTACATCGATCAGTACGCGTGGGACTGGGACAACGACGGACATATCGACGAATACACGATGATGCCCACCATCAGGCACACCTGGGACAGCGAGTTCTCGGGAACGGTGATTTGCCTCGTAATCGACAACGATGGATTCATCAACAGCATGAAGGTGGAGGTCACTGTAACCGCCCCGTAGGGGCCAACGCAAAGGGGCCGGTCCCGACAACCATCGGGACCCGGCCCCTGTCTTCTCGAATCGCGCCCGGCGCCTATCGGAACAGCTCTTCTGGTGCAATGGCCTTGACGCTCAGGTCGGCATAGATCACGCGATGCATCGACGAGCCCTCCGGACAGTACCAGAAGATCGGCGTCTGCGGGTCGCCAAAGACAACGTTCTGCCCCGCATAGCGCCACGTGCCGGCCGGCAGCTTGCTCATGAACACCATCCCGTTGTACATGACCTGCAACTGATTGGTCTCGTATCCTGGGGCGGTCTGACCGACAAATTTGCCTTCGCTCGCCATCCGCATGGTCACCGTTGCGATTTCTGGACCACTGACCGTTGGCGGAAACGTGTGGTCGACCGTCCACTTCGACCAGAGACGCAGGAACTCGATGAGGTCTGCCTCGCCCGTCCCGGTAACATCGGCCTGGAGCACATCCCCGAAGAGTGTGTAACCGGCCGGAGGATCGAGGCTGAAGAGCGAATC
Organism: Sedimentisphaerales bacterium; assembly: GCA_040772485.1. Lineage (GTDB taxonomy): Bacteria > Planctomycetota > Phycisphaerae > Sedimentisphaerales > Anaerobacaceae > Anaerobaca. The sequence continues at coordinate 462,329 of JAXGYC010000008.1, forward strand.
ATCCAGTTGGATATCGACCTGGAAGTCACTGAGGACCATGTCCATCCCAGGGGCGCTGGCGAAGGACATCTCCACGCGAGCTAGATCGCCCGTCTTCGGATCGATCCACACCTCGGTCGTCACGTCGCCTTGGTGGACACGATATCCTTCCAGATGGCGCGCGTCGATCTGCCGGCGGCCCAGCGCCTCGTCCGCCTGGCCCGGGAGGGCGCGCAACTTCTCCACGGAGAGGTACGGTCCCATGTCCTGCTTATCGGGCAGGTTGGAAAACTCGAACCGGGCGTACTGCTTCACGCCAGGGATGCAGGTGATTCCCTTGACGCCGTCTTCGAGTGTGTGAACGACCGTCACGTATCCGTCTGCGGTGGTCGTTCTCGCATAGCCGGGCTCCTTGAAGGCGATTTGCGTTCGGACCGTCGGCATGCTTTCCACACCGGTCTTGTTGACGACGCTAAAGGTCAGGGTTCGGGCGTTGCGCAGCGAGTCTACGACCTGGGCGTAGGCGCTGGTTGCGCCGGCGCCGGTGAACGTGTACAAAGCGAGGGCCAAGCCCACGACGATCAGGGCCGCGACAGCAACTTTCGTAACTCCACTTCTCATGGCGATTCTCCATATTCTCGCGCCGCCGGAGTCGAGTCCGAGGCGCGGTCGTTCCATTCGTTCCTGGGTCGCGGCCGACAGGACTCTGCGCCCCGCCGACTCGCACGCTTGCCGATCTACCGATTGCTCGCCCAGACAGGCGATGCGCGCCAGCAGTCGTTCCTGCTGCTCCAGATCCTGCCGACACCGAGAGCATTCCGCTACATGGCGGCGCACCTGCGAAGCCTGCGTCGGGTCCAGCTCGCCCAACGCGAACGCCGGAAGAAGTCTGTTGATTTGTCTGTGGCGATTCATACACTACCTTTCACTCAGCCCAGATAGGGCTTCAACTCGCGACCGAGCTTCTTCAACGCACGATGGAGATGGACGCGAACCGTCTGGTCCGAGCAGCCGAGGATCTCGGCCACTTTCGCTGTCGACAGACCTTCCAGGCGCAGCAGCACAAACGCATCCGCCTGATGGGCCGGCAGCTTCGCCAGCGCCGCTCCCAGCTTCTGCCGGAGCTCATCGGCCTGCATGTCGCCGTCGGGCCGGCGGTCGTCCCAGTCCGGCCCCGGCGGAGCTTGCTGGTGGTACCCGTTGGCCCGCCGCGCAACCTCCAGAGCCTTTCGCACCGTCGCCCGGTACAGATACGCGGGCCAGCAGGTCTGTCCGTTGTAGCTGGGCCAGCGACGCCAGATGGATAAGAACACCTCCTGGTGGACATCGTTGGCCAGATTCACATCACCCAGCACGCGCAGAGCCGTGTTGAGGACCTGCCGGCCGTACTCATGGACCAGATTCTCGAAGTTCCTGTCGGACAAAGCCGTACTGCCCTGCAAAACGATCGTTTCCAAGCCGTGACCTCCCGACGACACCAGCGAAATCGGGGTCGAGATCTCTACCCCTATAGAGCCGTCGTGGTGTCCAGGCGTTTACAGGAAAACCAATGGTGATTCTAAGCAAAAAGCAAGAACCAAAACAGTGGCATCGGCCTGCGGCGGATGACTTCCTCATTTTTGCACTTTGCGGTTTGATCTTTGCTTTGGTCCTGCCGCAATTGTGCTTCTTGACAGAGCCGCTCTGGCGTATACTACGGCAGTATGGCGTTTCGGCCTGCGGCGGAGACGGGGCAGAGCGTAGGGGGCAGATGGAAGTGGACACAGAAGACCACGCGATGACCGAGGATTCGAAACAGGAGGCCGCCGCCGGCCGGCTCGGCCGTCGCCGCAAACAGCATTCGCCACCGGCGGTCGCGCCGCTGCGACCCGTTTCGACCTCACGTGCCCTGCCGCCCTGTGACGTCGATCGCGCGCCCGTCGAGACGATGGCCGAGGAATTGCAGCAGCGTGTACAGGCACAAACCGTCGAGCTCCAGCGCGCCGATGAAGAACTCAAGAAGGCCGCGGCCGAACACCAGAAGGCGCAGGAAGCCCTGCGGGCGACGGCGCTGTTCCCCGACCAGAACCCTTCGCCGGTGCTCCGCGTTTCACGCGACGGCATCCTATTGTTCGCCAACGCCGCCAGCAAGCGCTTGCTGCGATTTTGGCACTGCAACGCGGGCCGCGTGGTGCCCGATGACATCCGGAAGAAGGTTGAGCAGGCCCTGGAAGATGGTCGGGTCTGTGAGATGGAAGTGACATGCGCGCGCACGACCTATGCCTTTTCCGTGGCGCCCATCGTCTCGGAAGGATGCGCGAACCTGTACGGCTACGACATCACGGGCCGCAAGGCCGCCGAAGAGGCCGCCCGGTGGAGCGCCCGTCGAGACGAGCTGCTTTCGAACACTGCGGCACATCTCCTTCAGAGCGGCGATCCCCAGAGGCTCGTCGAGGATCTCTGTCGGCAGATCATGGACTTCCTCGACTGTCACACCTTCTTCAACTTCCTCGTCGATGAGCAGGCCGGGAGACTGCGCTTGAACGCCTGCGCAGGAATCCCCAAGGAACAGGCGCGCCGGATCACGTGGCTCGACTACGGCGCCGCCGTCTGCGGTTGCGCGGCGCGCGACCGCACACGGGTCGTGGTCGAGGACGTCCTGAACACCGCGGACTCCCGCACGGAACTGATCAAGTCGTACGGCATCCAAGCCTATTGCTGCCATCCCCTCCTGGTCCAGGACCGTCTCATCGGAACCCTGTCGTTCGGCACTCGCTCGCGGACCCGGTTCCGGCCCGAACACATCGCCGTGATGAAGGAGGTCTCCGATCTTGTGGCGGTCGCCATGCAGCGCATCGAGACGGAAACAGCGCTGCGCCGAAGCCAGGAGGACCTGGATCGCGCCCAGATGGTCGGACAGATCGGCAGTTGGCGGATGGACGTGCAGCGGAACGTTCTGTCGTGGTCCGACGAGAGCTACCGTATCTTCGGCGTGCCACAGGGCACCTCCGTGACCTATGAGACGTTTCTGGCGGCCGTCCATCCCGACGACCGTTCGCACATTGACAGGAAATGGCAACTCGCGCTGCGAGGAGAGCCTTACGACGTCGAGCACCGCATTGTGGTCGGCGGACAGGTTAAATGGGTACGCGAGAGGGCTTCTCTGGAGTGTGATGAGGAAGACGAGGTGCTGGGCGGCTTCGGGATCGTTCAGGACATCACCGAGCGCAAACGAACCGAGCAGACTCTGCAAGAGAGCGCGCAGCGGCTGCGCCTGGCCCTTGAAGGCGGGCGGATGGGCTTGTGGGAATGGGACGTTCAGAACGAGTGCGGCTTCTGGGACGAACGCGTATATGAACTGACCGGCGCCGATCCGCGGACCCCGCCTTCGGCCACGGCCTTCTTCGACTACGTACATCCGGCGGATCGGGACAGACTACAGGTGCAGATGCAGGACATCCTGACGACGGCCGGTGACTTCCAGACCGAGTTTCGCATCGTTCGTCCGGACCAGAAGATCGCCTGGCTCACGTCGCGGGGCAGGGTTCTTCGCGACGAGCAGAATCGGGGCGTTCGCATGCTCGGCGTACTGTACGACGTGACACAGCGGAAGGAGATGGAGGCGGAGCTGCGTCGCCTGAACGACCAGTTGGCCGAAGAGGTCCGCGCCCAGACCGAGGAGTTGGGCAATACGGTGAGCCGGCTTGAGGGGGAGGTGGCGCGGCGCCGGCTGGCGGAGAAAAGCCTTCGCGAACGGTCGCAACTGCTGGAGGGCTTCTTCCGGCACACCATCACGCCGCTGGCGTTCATGGATCGCCAGTTCAACTTCGTCCAGGTGAACGATGCCTATGCCAAAGTGGACGACAGAGAACCTGAAGACTTCATAGGAAAGAACCATTTCGGGCTGTATCCGAACGCAGAGAACCAGGCGATTTTCGAGCAGGTGGTTCGGACGAAACGACCGTACCATGCCCTCGCCAAACCGTTCGTCTATCCGGAGCACCGGGAACGCGGGGTCAGCTACTGGAATTGGCAACTGACCCCTCTTCTGGACGACGCCGGCGAAGTCTGGTTCCTCGTGCTGAACTTGCAGGATGTGACGGCCCGCCAGGAAACGATGCAGGAGCTGGAGAAACGAACGTCCCAGCTCCAGAGGCTGACGGCCGAACTGTCGGAGGCCGAGGATCGAGAGCGCCGGCGCCTGGCCGAGCTGCTCCACGATGACCTTCAGCAACTGCTGGTCGGGTCCAAACTGCGTCTCAATATCCTCGCCAGGAGGCTCAAAGGTACGCCGGAACTCCGCGAAATCGTGGATGAGACCACCGGCCTGATCGCGGAGTCCATCCACAAATCCCGAGGCTTGTCGCACGAGCTCAGTCCGCCTGTCCTTCATCACGGAGACCTTCGCGAAGTGCTCCAATGGCTCATCGAGCAGATTCACACGACGTGCGGGCTGAGGGTGCGACTGAAGATCGGCGCCGGCGTGGACCTCCCTTCCCTGACGCTCAAGACATTCCTTTACAAGGCCGCACGCGAACTGCTCTTCAACGTCGTCAAGCACGCCAATGTCAAACAGGCCGCCATCGTGGTTCAGCAGCGAAATCGAGTCCTCTTCGTGACCGTGTCGGACAAAGGACGTGGATTCGAGGCGGAGCATCTGGACGTAGCCGGTCAGAACGGGTTCGGTCTTTTCAACATTCGCGAGCGCGTCCAGTTCCTCGGGGGCTCGCTGACCGTCCAGAGCGTTCCCGACCGAGGCAGCCGCTTCATTCTGACCATTCCGCTGAACGTACCGGGCGAAGCTGCCGCCCAGAAGACCGGCGCGCCGATCCTTTCGATCCCGTTCCGGCCGGCCACGCAGCCGGCCAGGGACACGCCCGCCGCCAGGCGGCGCTTCCGCATCCTTCTCGTGGACGACCACAAGGTCATGCGTGACGGACTGGCCGCCCTGCTCGAAGAAGAGCCGGACATCGAGGTGGTGGGGCAGGCCGGAAACGGACGCGACGCCATCACCCTGACGGCCCAACTCAAACCCGATGTCGTCGTCATGGACGTGGTCATGCCGATCATCGACGGAGAGGAGGCCACGCGCCAGATCCGAGCCCAGTGGCCGCACGTGCGGGTCGTGGCGCTGTCGATGCTCGAAGAGGACACGACCCGCGAGCGCATGCTCAAGGCCGGTGCCGAGGTCTTTCTGTCCAAGGCCGGCCCCTCCGAGGTAATCGCCGCCGCCATCCGCCACTCGTCATAGCGACCCGCTCGATCCGTCGCCGGCGGATTCGACTGCGCCGCCTTCTCTCGTGAGGCGTCTGTGAAAATATCCTGGCAGCCGTGTGGCAGCGGCAAGCGCAGGCTTGCCGATGGTGATACGCGTGCCGTCGAAGCCATCGGCAGACTCCGCCTTGCTCCGTTTGCCGCTGCCACACGTGGCGCTGCGTGGTGGAAAACGGGCCTTGCCGCGAAATTCGCACAGACACCTCGTGACGCAATGAGGAAGCTTTTCTTTGACGGGGAATGGTTCCGTCGGTACACTCTGCGGGACATGGTTTTGGCACAGAGGGGAACATGAACTATCAGTTTGCGTCAGAGAGCGTTTCGCAGCACATCGTCAAGTACGGCGTGGACATCCGGCCGGCCATCTCGCCCGAGCAGGACCGCACGAAGCTCCAGGACTACGGCAACTGGCTCGTCGAGCAGTTCCCCGAGGTCTTCGAGACGCTGCTGTCGGGCCCGCGCGAGCTGCGGGTCCAGCGGACCTTCATCCTGCCCAACACCAAGCGGGTCGAGCTGCCCACGTTCGTGCTGACCCCTCGCGGTCCGGTCTTCACGTTTCCCGAGCGGCTCTTCATCGACCGGCCGCACGAGCTGAGCATTCCCGACAAGGACAAGATCTTCCGCAGGGCCTTCGACGAACTGCGGACGCGATTCGGCGAGCGAACCGTCCCGCGCGTGGGCGTCGTCCACGAGTTCGTCTTCGACACAGGCTACGTCCCCTCGCTCGACGTCGTCGCCAGCAGCCTCAAGCACGACCTCTGGCGGCAGAAAGCGAAGAACCTCCGCATCTTCATGGAGGCGCCTGCGGAGGGCAAGAACGTGAACATCGAGATCCGCCCGACGTATCTCCAACGCGCGGTCCGACGGAACGAAGCGGTACCCGCCGAGGACATGAAGTACGGGATCATCGTCAACGTTGATATCAACAACCAGCAGATTGCCGCCGACCTGACGAAGGCGGAAGTCAACGACATCCTCGTCTTCGCCAGCGACTACGTCCCGGACGAGCTGATCCGCTTGCTCAACAACGAGTACTGAGACACCGCTACGCCCGGCTCTCCGCTGCCGGCCCCCAGCGCCTTGCGGCCGCGCCTACGTCGGCTGGTGCAGCGTCTGTCGGATGATCTTGGCCCGCAGGGCATCGCGATGGGCGGCGTCGAGCGACTTGCCGTAGTTCAGTTGCAGGTGCGCCGGAAGGGTCAGCATGAACAGGCGGTTGATCGTGCGGATGGACAGGCCCCGGTCGGGGTCGGCCCCTGCGCTCTGATTCTTCAGCGCGCAGAGCCGGTCGATCGCCGGCGTCGAGGCCTGCATGTGCTCCCGCATATTCAATCCAAGCCGCAGGTGGCTCAGCAGAGACAACGCCTCCTGCGAGCTGATCAGGTTGGCGTTCTGAAGCAGCGCCGTTGCCCGTGCGATCTTGTCGTCGAGGATGTCCACCTGTTTGGCCAGCAGTTGTCGGCGCGCGATCTTCTCGTATTCCACCATCTCCGGGATGATCGAGCTCTCGAAATTGGACACGATCGACCGCTCGCTGACGCCCAGCGTGACCTGGTTGGAGATCTGATACAAATCGCTCGTCGCCTCGCTGCCTTCGCCAAACAGGCCGCGCACCGCCAGGTTCATGTCCTTGGCGGCCGCGAGGAACTTCTCGATCTGCCCGGTCATCTTCAGCGCGGGCATGTGAAGCATCACGGAGACGCGGATCCCGGTGCCGAGATTCGTCGGGCAGGCGGTCAGGTAGCCGAAACGCGGGTTGAACGCATAGTCCACGTGCTTCTCGACGTCGTTGTCGATCCGGTCGATCTGCTCGACACACGCGGAGAGCTGGCAGCCGGGCATGAGCACCTGGAGGCGCAGGTGATCCTCTTCGTTGATCATGGCGGTGAAGAACTCGCGACGCGCAATGACCACTCCTCGCGGCCCCTTCGCCATCGCGTGGTGCCGGCTGATCAGGTGACGCTCGACCAGGAAGCTGCGACTCAGCGCCGGCGCCTGGTCCACGCTGAAATAGAAGACCTCATCCCCCAGATCCAGCGACATCAGAACGGCTTTGAGCTGCTCGAGGATCTTGGACTTTTCCTCGATCGAGCAACTGTGCAGGAACTTGTGGCCTGCCAGGTTTCGCGCCAGGCGAATCCGTGACGAGACGACGATGTCCGCCAGCGGGCCGGAACCGCTGAACCAGTCGTTGATGTCGCTGCTGATATCCGTAAGCTTCATGGCAATCACCCGTGAACCCCTGCATCCCAGAGGGTCGAATCTCATGCTACTCCTGCTGCTTCATCCGGTCGCGCAGTTCGGCGGCTCGCTCGTAGTCCTCTTCGCGGATGGCCCGCTCCAGTTCCTGGCGCAGACTTGACAGCTCCACCAGCTTCTTCGTATCGTGCGGCACCTTCGACGGGACCTTGCCGCAATGCGTGGTGCTGCCGTTGTGGGCATGCTGGATCAGAGGCAAAAGCGAATGCTGGAAGACCTCGTAATCGTGCGGACAACCGAGGGTTCCCTCCTTCTGAAGGCGGTCGAGCGTGAACCCGCAGTTGGGACAGGCCGACACCTCGTCGCCCCCGCCCAACAGCTCATCGTCCGAGGGCTGCGAGGCAAGCAGGTTGCTCAGCAGGTCGTTGATCGACATCTGGCTCTGCGCGGCGATCCCCTGCTCGGCGGCGCACTGCTCGCAGATGTGCATCTCGTGTCGCACGCCCTCGCTGATCTCCGTCAGGTGGATGGTTGCCGTTCGTTTGTTACAGACCTGGCACTGCATAGGTAGCCGCAAATCCTCTTCTGGTCGCGCGGAAGTCCATCGACGGTCGATCTACGCATCGACCGCAGAACACCGCGATTTCACCATCCATACTACACCAAAGCCGTCTGTGAGTATATCGTCAATTTCCGCCTCCGAACACAAGCAGGTTGCTCCCTCTCCGGATGGTTATTACGCTCGGACCGACGCGCCGGTTTCTCTGCCGGGTCGGTCTCATTGGGGGGCGGCGCCGTTACTTGTGGCTGCCTCTGAGTTTGCTGAAGCGGCCCTCCAGGCGCTTGTGTACGCTGGCCGGGATCAGGTTCGACAGGTCGCCGCCCAGCGAGGCGATTTCGCGGATCAGCGTCGAGCTGGTGAATCCGTACTGCTCGCTGGTCATGATGAAAATCGTCTCGATGCCCGCGACGGCGCGGTTGGTCATGGCCAACTGGAATTCGTATTGCACGTCGGTGAGGCTGCGCAGGCCGCGCAAAATGACCGATGCCTGGCGGCGGGTGGCGTATTCCACCGTCAGGCCCTCGAAACTCTCCACCGAGACGCCCGGCAGACCTTCGATCAGTTCGGCGATCATCTCGACCCGCTCGGCGGGGGTGAAAAGCTGGTTCTTGATCGGGCTGCGGCCGACCGCGATGATCAACTCGTCAAACAGCTTCATGCCCCGACGGACCACGTCCATATGACCGTTCGTGATCGGATCGAACGAGCCGGGGAAGATCGCCCTGACAAACTTATCGCCCATAATCATCTTTCCTTAGGGGAACATAAGCCGGCATTATACCCATCCGTCCCAGCCCCGGCAAGCCCCGCCGACCTGCCAAAAATTCCCGCCGCCCAAACGGGAGTTATGCCGGCATGCCGCGCAAATCCGAAATCCGAATCCCGAAACACGAAACGACTCCAACGAAAGTCAAAGAGCAAGAAGCAAACATCAAAACAGCGGAATCCGCCCTCGGCGGATGACTTCCTCATTCTTGCACTTTACGTTTTGATCTTTGCTTTGCTCGTCGGCATTCGGATTTCGAGTTTGCCGCTAGCGGCGGTGCGTCCGCTGGTTGACCACCGCGAACGGCCCTGCTATCCTGCCGGTGGACGCAAACGGAACAACAGGTCGCCCGAGCGCCCCCGCTCGGCGCTGGGAGTCGGGAAATGCTGGTCGGAACGATGACCGCTCAGATGTACATGCACGGGATCGGCTCGCTCAAAGAGAAGCGAAGCATCGTCAAGAGCGTGATCGGCCGGCTCCAGAGCCGCTTCAACGTCTCCGTCTCCGAGGTCGACCACCAGGACAACAAGACCAGCGCCGTCATCGGCATCGCCGTCGTCGGCAACGACTCGCAGTTCATCGGCCAGCAGCTTGACGCGGTCCTCAATTTCATGCGAAACGACGCCCGTTTCTACCTCGGCCAAGTCGACCGCGAAATCTTCTCCTGACGAGGGTGCAGAGAACGAAGCAAGCGGAGGGAACAAACGAGACATGCCCCCAGAGGAACCGTCCATCGTAGATCGCCTGGCCGAGCCCGAAAGCCTCCTGGGCATGCTTCAACGCGGGCGCGGCAAAGGCTACCTTCTCGCTCTGGAGAAGCCGCCGGAACAAGTCTGGCCACTGCTCCTCAAATGCATCGTTGACGACCCCAGGATGGATGTCGACGTCGAAGATCGGAGCGATTACTACGCCGCTCTGATAGCGTCCACGGGCATGAACCTTGAGCCCCTGCGCTCTTACATCAAGGACAACGATGGCGTCGGCAGGCGAAGCGCTCTAAGTCAATGGCCCCCTCTCGAAATCCTGGCCTGTCTCGCCGACAAAAGTGAACAAGCTCTACAGGTTCTTCGGGTTTATGTCTCGCACGGCCAAGAATGGAATTGGGCAATACGCGTTCTCCATCGCATGAATCTCGCGGGCGCCATGGACGGTATGGGCCGCGTGTTGGGACGGCGCATTTCCCGCGATCGCGCGTTTCGCGCCCGGTTCAGAGCCAACGTACTTGAAGAATGGGAGTCGTATTGCGGCTTCGATGACGAGCGCCGGGCAAGGTGCACAATGCTGCTGCCGATTTGCGAGCCGTGGAAGACGCTCTGTCAGAAGGAGCCGCGCCTGGCACAGCTCTTCTGTGACGTAGGAATCGCCTACGATCAGGCGCCGCCTCCGCCGAAGAAGGTGACCGAAGCAGAGGTAAAGAGCCTGTCACTCGAGGAAATGTTCGCATCGGTCGACGATTCTACCAAGGCTCGGTTTGCCCGATTCCTGCCCGAGATGGTTTCGGCCAACGACGAGGAGTCCCTCCTCCACCATGCGTCGTCGGAAAACAAGTACCGTATGATGCTCGCGTTCCGCGGCCTCGGGCAGATTGGAACACCCAGAGCGTTTGAGATTCTCAAATCGTACATCGAGACAGCCAAGGAGGCCGATCGCAGCGTACGGAGATACGCCTATCTTGGCATTGAAGCAATGCCTCCGGGGTTGACCCTTGAGACGGCGCGAGTCTGGTTCCGGAGCGGGCAGCATCATCTCCACATTCCCGCCAGCGGTATCTTGGAGCAACACGCCACTCTCAACGATGTTCCCATGTTGATCGAGGCCCTGCGCACCCCGGAAACAGTGCGGTGCGAAGACTTCCGCTTGTCCGGCACTCTGGAGGCGCTGGCCCTGTTCGACGGAATTGGCCCCATCCCCGAACTGGAAACCGTCTTTTGTGAAGTAGCCCACTGCTACCAAAGGCATCGCGCTGCCGTGGCGATGGACGTCACCGCCCCGGTTCAGTTCCAACGCGAATATGCCTTCGAATGCCTTTGGGACTGCCACTATGAAACGCGAGCGCTCGGCTGCGAGACGGTCAGTCTCAGCGAGCCCGGCGTCCTGGAGCGGCTCAAGGAACTGGCGGCGGACGAGGATGAATCCGACGATGTCCGCGAAGCCGCCCAAGCCAGAATCGAAGGTTTCTAAGCCAGCGCAACCCGTGGACATCCGCCGTTTGCTTGCGAAAGCCTACGCCTCTGAATCGTCGGGGAGGACCTGGATGCCTTCGCGGCAGGCGATTTCGATGATAGGGGTTGCGGCATCTTCGATCCACTGGCGCTGGCCGCAGGGGATCGGCTCGATCCGGCTGTCCGTACGCGCGGCGACACGCCACAGACAATTGACAGCTTCGCGCGAATACGTCTCATCCCGGATTTCCCAGATGATCCGTTCAATTCTATGTAGCGCCATCCGCGTTCAGGCCGTAGAATAGGGTCGATTCTCACACTCCATCAGTGAATGAGGGGAACACCCTATGGGTGAGACACGTCAGGAGGCTTTGCGGGTCGGTTTTGACCCTGTGATCAAGTTGGAATTCCATGGGGCACAGGTCAGCTCGGATGCCGGTCTCTTCTCCTTTCGTGATCTCGACGAGGCGGCTCAATTGACCGAGTCTGGTGCCGCTGAACTATTCGACTTTCGCACCGGCAGCAATATCCGCCATGCGATGACGGCCCTGCTGCGTCAGTCCATCTACAGCCGCTTGGCCGGATATGAGGACGTGAATGATGCCGAACGGCTGAGGGCCGATCCGGTCATGCGTCACGTCGTCGGAGGGCGGGCCGTGGATCGGGACGCTGCCTCCACCAGCCAAGTGGCCCGCTTTGAGACCGACGTGCTGTGCCACCCGGACAACCTCGATGCGCTTATGGCCATGTCCGGTCAATGGGTGGACCGGATTCGCCAGCGCCGACCCACGGACAAGCTGATCCTCGACATGGACAGTTCGGTCAGCCCGACGTACGGCCAGCAGGAAGGCACGGCCTACAACGGCCATTTCGGGTGCGCTACCACCCCCTGTTCCTGTTCAACCAAGATGGCGACCGGGAGCGAGCGCTGCTGCGCAGTGGGAATGTCGCCAGTGCCGACGACTGGATAGCGGTGCTGGAGCCAGTGATTGCCCGCTACCGCAACCTGGGCAGCCCCAAATCCGTGGTCAATTTCTACAACCAGCGTAGGACCGCCGAGCCGTGGATCAAAGAAGGCAAATACGCCGTGCGCTGGACCCGCCTGTCCTGTCACAGCTTCGAGGCCAACCAGGTTCGCCTGCAACTGCACGTCCTGGCCTACAACCTCGGCAACTTCCTCAGGCGATTGGCCCTGCCGCCAGCCGTGAAGCACTGGACTCTCACAACGCTACGAGACAAGCTGGTCAAGATCGGCTGCAAGATCGTGTACCACGCTCGATATGTGACGTTCCAGTTGGCGGAAGTCGCGGTGCCGGGTCGCCTGTACCGAGCGATTCTGGATCGGATTCGACGGTTCGCCGCTATCTCGCCGAGGGCTGCACCAATATGACCGGGCGCGGGAGGACACAACCTGACAAAGGGGGAAGGGGCGCCGCTGGGACTGTCACCAATCCGGGGACAAACCGCCTATCCGGGCACTCTGAATGCCGGTTTTGTTTCCATTCTCCGTCCGTTGTCAGGCAATCGAGCATTCTGAACTTGCATTCTCCAGGGGAAAGGTGGCATAACGGTAGGTTAGGAAGTTGGTGTCGTTGTTGGGCAAAGCTCATATGGAAAATGTCGGATGAAAGAAAGACCCGACCAGTTCCGCCTCGATCCCGCGAAGCCGTGAAGACAGATAGAAGCAGGCACACGCCCCCTGTTGTCCGAAGCGGGTGCGTTGGGCGCGGCAGCCCTTCAGTTTTCAATCGCCATCAAGGGAGGTGACATATGAACAGAATCGTCGCTGTGATGTTCGGTTTGGTTTTGGCGGCTCCCTTGGGTGCAGAAGACCAGCACGGCTGCGTCCCTTTGCGTCCTCTGGAACCGTTTGAAGCCAAGGACCAGCCCACTCCCTGTGTTGTCGGGGACCGGACATGGCACACACCGTGGGGCTATGATAAGCCTGAGAACTCCGAGCGCATGTACCCTCTCGTCGTCTTCGGACGTCATAACGAAGCCAGCGAGTTTTTCACGATCGACATACGGAAACGCTATCCGGCCTTCTACGTGTCCTACATCGAGAGCAGCGAAGAGGCCGGCGCCGCCTTGTCCGACCTCATCGACGTCTGCATGAAGGACCACCATTTTCGCATCGACACGCGACGCATTTACCTGACAGGATGGTCAGCCGGCGGTTCAGGCTCTTTCAAACTGGTCAGAGGATTTCTCAGCAAGGGCAAGTATTTCGCCGCAATCAACAGAATCGCAGGACAATCCGAGAGCATTCTCGCAGAACAGGCCGTTGAGAAGACGGCGATCTGGGTGCACATCGGACTCCTTGATACGCCTCTTCGCGTGCAGGTGTCACGGGACCTGTATGCCCATCTCAAGGATCATCCCAGCAACGCCTCAGCCGTGGAGACGACCGTCAACGACACGATCCGACATGGGGACGTTGACGTAGCCCGCCATACCAGGATTCTGACAAAGAATGGGGTGGAGATTGTCCGCTATACGGAATACCCCACGGAACCTCATGCGGCCTTGGCAGGTTACTCGGATCCCTACTTGTACGAATGGCTCTTTGCGCGGGCAATCTGTCCGGAGAAACATCCCTCCGATAGCAAAGAAACCTCGTCAAAAGGATCAGAGGTGAAGTAAAGGCTATTATTTATCTTTGCAGCGGACGGCTACACCACTCGCCCCAAAATAGCCATCATCATCGATGCCGGAAGACCCCAGAATTACTGCACTGGCTCCCAACGGCGCACATTTCGTCCTTAAGGAGTTGTGCATCTTTGCAGTTGCCTTTGTTGACCATTTCTGGGCCCATCGAAGGTGGGCGAGACCACCAGCAGATCAATGTCGCTCCACCAGCCCGGATGACCGGAGGCATGGGAGCCAAAGATCACACCCATGCCCGGCAGGATGCCCTGCCCAGCGATATTCCGCAGATACTGGCGGACAACTTCAACAACGGCCGCGTCAACCATGCCCAAGCCTCCCGAGATCGCGTCCAAGCGCCGTGGCTAACAAGCTGCGCGTCCCACAGATCATTCGTCGGCGAAAAACAGGCGGCGAGCGGCGGTCAGACCGCACTTCTGGTATTTGTGGTAGGCGCGGGCGGCGCGGTCCGCGATCTGTGCGGCGGATTCCTGCGAGAGCCAGCCGGCGACGGCCGCATCGAGCGTGTACGCCTCGGGAGCCATGAAGCCCGTGGTCACCAGGATCGAGCGGCACTGAAGCTGCCCCAGACGTGGCTGGAAATAGGTCTTGCTCTTGCACGCCAGGACGATGGCCTGCCTTAGCCCTGCGTTGGGCTCGCGCTGCGGCTGGGTGACGTTGAAGTCCATCAGGCCGTTGTGCCCGACGTAGACGACGAGGTCCGCGGCACCGTGGAGGCCGAGCACATCGGCTCCCTGACGCAGCGTCGCCGCATTTCTCCCGGCGGCCGCGTCCAGGAAATCCCGGACGGCCTTCTTGATCTCACGGCCCCGATAGGCATCGGCCACAAGATAGGCATCCGACGACGCATGTCTGAAGACGACCCGCTCGAGGATCGTCTCGGTCGGCTTCTTCTCGGTCGCGACAAGCGTCCAGTTGCTGCTGCGCTTCAGGAACGATTTCGTGCCGTACATCGCGCCCCAGTACAGGTTGTTCGCCGGATCGTCTCCATTGCCCAGCGCCTTCGGCACGGGCACAATCCCCTGATGCTCGTTGTCGCACAAAGCCACGAAGACATGGATGGTTCGGGCCTTGCCCTGCGCCGGCACACTGGCGAGAAGCAGCCAGCCAAGCACCACGTACGCCGCGACTCTCATATCGGCCTCCGAACAGCTCCCAAGCCCCCATTGGCTGTATCGGCAACTCGCAGATTCCATCGCCAGCCAATCCTGCTCGTCGCCTCTCGGCAAGCGTTTCACAGGGTCTTGTCGACGATGTATTGGGCGCTGAGGAAGACGTCGATGGCGATGACGGCGTAGAGGATGAGCCATCGCAGCCGCGGCAGGCGCAGCTTCTGGCGCGTCATCGTGAAGATGACCACCACGGCGATCGCGGCGACCAGGTACATCTTGGCCGCCTCGACGAACAGGCGTGCGTAGCCGTCTCCCAGACCGAACATGGTCTGGAAATACTGAGCCGCCAGCAGCAGCGTCGTGATCGCCAGGACGCCGGGAACGATGGCCGCGCCCAGGACCCACTTGCCGTCCGAGTAACTCGCTTCGATCAAGCCCTGCAGCCCGACGCCCGCCTGGACGGCCAGACACACCAGCGGGATACTCAGCCAGAGGGTCGGGCTGATCCCCAGCCACGCGACCTGGGCGGGCGCCAGAAACGACCGGCTGAAGGCCAGGGCGAAACCACAGACCAGGATCAGCAGGATCCCATATCGGCGGGCGCGGAACATCATCGCCAGACCGAGAACCAGGGCCGCGACAGGAGCGTGATACAGGCCGGGAAGTGCGGTTGTGCGAGTGACCATCACCAGCGGCGCGACGAAGCCGAACAGATCGGCCGGCCTCGGCGCGGCCTGCACAGGCGCGGCGAACAGGCGGTAGTCTTCCCCCGCGCCGATGCGGAAGAACAACACCACCGCGAGAAATGGCAACAGCGATAGCAGGGCTGTCACCGCGCCGCCACGTTTGCGACCCAGGTAAGCGGCCGGCATGAACAGCCAGGGGATGCCTGCGGCCAGAAGGACCGCCGTCTCATGGAACCGCGCCAGAGACAGCACGAACGGCCCGAAGCCATAGACCAGTCCTGCCAGGAACGACCCCGAGAAGCCGACCACCCACCGCCGGCTCAGCAAGAAGCAGCCGACCGCCGCCACGCACACGCCGATGGGCAGCAGCCACTGTTCCGGCACGAACCCGCTGCAATGCGGACGATACAGATAAACCGCGAACACGACGTAGACGATCGCGGCAACCGCCGGCCAGATCAGGTTCTGCTCGCGCCGTGACATGGTCAGCGTTTCGCCTCCGCCGGGGCGCCGGCCGTTCTCAAGGCATGACCACCCATGTCCCGGACACTGCGGCAAACGTCAAGAGTGAGAGTCGCTTGTCTCTTCAAGGCATCGCGCCTGTCAGTTCTTCAGAACGACCTTTCCGCTCCCGGCGGTGACGGTCCCGATCCGGTTGACCTTCTCTCCCCATCGCTGGAGACTTCTGGCGATCGAGTCGGCGAAATCGGCCGCGACGATCAGCACGTAACCGATCCCCATGTTGAAGACGCGGAACATCTCCGCTTCCTCAACCGGCCCGGTCTTCTGCAGGAACGGGAAGATCTTCGGCCTCGGCCAGCTCGACCTCCTGATCACCGCGTTGCAGTCCTTCGGCAGGACGCGCGGGACGTTGCCGACGAGGCCGCCGCCGGTGATGTGGGCCATCGCGTGCACGACGCGCTTAACTCTGTACTTCGTCAGCAGTTTGACGATCGGCTGGACGTAGATCCGCGTCGGCGTCAACAGGGCTTCGCCCAGGGTGGTGCCGTCGAGTTCGTCGAGGACATCGGTCATCTTCAGGCGCGCCTGCTTGAAGCAGATCTGGCGCGCGAGGGCATAGCCGTTGCTGTGCAGGCCGCTGGAGCGCAGCCCCAGGATCACGTCGCCCGGCCGCACATGGGTGCCGGTGATGGTCTTATCCCGCTCAACCACGCCCACCGCAAAGCCGGCCAGATCGAAATCGCCCTTGCGATAGGTGTCGGGCATCTCGGCGGTCTCGCCGCCCAGCAGGGCGCAATCCGCCATGCGGCAGCCGGCGGCGATCCCCTTGACCAGCTCGGCCACCAGCGCCGGCTCCAGCGTGTGCAGCGCCACGTAATCGAGGAAGAACAGCGGCTCGGCCCCGAGCACGAGCATGTCGTTGACGCTCATCGCCACCAGGTCGATGCCGACCGTGTCGAACTTCCTGGCCTTGGCCGCCAGTTGCACCTTGCTGCCGACGCCGTCGGTGCAGGCGACCAGCACCGGGTTCTTGTAGTTCTTCTTGAAGAGCTTCTCGTCGTAGTCCAGACGAAACAGCCCGGCAAACCCGCCCGGCAAGTTGATCACTCTCGGTCCGAACGTGCTGGCCAGGCTGGACTGAATCCGCTCGACCATCTCGTCGTTGGCGTCGATATTCACGCCCGCCTGCTGGTAGCTCACGTATTTACTCATGGGTAGCGGAAAAGCCCTCGAACATCGTCATCTGATAATGTTCCATCGTGAACTTATTCAAGGCGATGTCGATCGGAATCCGGTACTTTCCGCTCCAGCAGGCCGTGCAATAGTGATCCGCCGGCAGAGCCGCACACGAGAGCATCCCCTCCAGGGACAGGTATCCGACGCTGTCGACTTCGAGGAACTTCCTGATCTCGTCCAGATCCCGGTTGTTCGCCAGGAGTTCTTCTTTCGTGGGAAAATCGATGCCGTAGTAGCAGGGATGGCGGATGGGCGGGCAACTGACCCGCATGTGGATCTCGGTCGCGCCCGCCTCGCGCAGCGTCCGGATCTTGCCGCGCGTCGTGGTGCCGCGCACGATCGAATCGTCCACGACCACCACCCGTTTGCCCGCGACGACTTCCTTGATGACTGCCAGTTTCAGACGCACCTCCACCTCGCGCATCTTCTGCTCGGGCGAGATGAAGGTGCGACCGATGTAGTGGCTGCGGACGAAGCCCATATCGAACGGGATGCCGCTCTGCTCGGCATAGCCGATCGCCGCGGAGGTGCCGGAATCGGGCACCGGGATCACCACGTCAGCCTCGACGGCATGTTCCCTGGCCAGTTGGCGGCCCAGCTTCTTTCGCAGCTCGTGCACGTTCTCGCCAAAGATCCGAGAGTTTTGCTTGGCGAAGTAGACGTGCTCGAAGATGCAGTGGGCCGGCGTGATGTCGCCACGCCGGACGAAGAACCGGCTGTGCAGACCCTTGGCGTCGAGCTGCACGATCTCGCCCGGTTCGACATCGCGGACGAACGCCGCGCCGATCGCGTCGAAGGCGCAGCTCTCGCTGGCGACGACCAGGGCGCCCTGCGCGGTCTGCCCGATGCTCAGCGGCTTGATGCCGTATGGATCGCGCGCCGCCACGATATGGTCGGCAAACATAAACAGGAGCGAATAGGCGCCCTGGAGGTGGTTGAGCACGTGGCCCAGCGGGTCCGGCTTGTTCTGGTGCGTCGGCTTGGCCAGCAGATGCACGATGATTTCCGTGTCGCTGGTGCACTTGAAGATACTGCCGTAGGCCTCGTATTCGTCGCGCAGGAGCCCCGCGTTGATCAGATTGCCGTTGTGCGCGACCGCCACCTGGCCACGCGAATACTCCGCCAGCAATGGCTGGCTGTTGTCGATCGTCGAGGAGCCGGCGGTCGAATACCGCACGTGGCCGATCGCCATCGAGGTCGCCAGTTTCTCCAGAACCCCCGAACCACTGCGAAAGACGCGAGAGACGTTCCCCATTCCCTTGTAGCACTGAATGAACTCGCCGTCGCTGGAGGCGATGCCGGCCGCCTCCTGGCCGCGATGCTGGAGGCTGTGCAGGCCATAGTAGGTCTTCTGGACCGCATCCGGGTCGCCGACGACGCCAAACAACCCACACTCCTCCTTCTTGTCAGGAAAGACCTCGTTCCCATCCAACTCAGATAATGGTTCAGACATGACCCTCATGCCTCTCGAGAGAGGTTGACACTTCTGTTCAAGAGAAACGTTCCAATCACCCGCCAAAACCGGTAGTGTACCGATTTGTTGATCCCGCGTCAACCGCCGTCTTGAGAAACCGAGCCCGCGTCGTAGGATTCACATTCGCAGGTCGGTTCCTCAGGACCGCCTATGGCCGGTATTGCCGTGTGGCCAATCAAACCAATGGAGTCGCGCCGGGAACGGCGACCGGGGCAACGGGCAGGTCGCCGAGTTCGTACCTCGGCGGAGCCAGGTCGAGCCTGGAGCTCTTGATCGCCCAGTCCCACTTCATGGCCCGGCCGGTGTAGGCGCTCATCCGGCCGAGGATCGCGGTCATCGTGCTCTCGGCCACCGCCTTGCCCTCGTTCAAGGGCCGACCGTCTCGGATACTCCGGATCAGGTCGGTGTGCTCCTGCTCGTACGGATTCGGCGTCGGACCTTCATATGTGTAGGTCTTGGCCCCTTCGATCGCCCCTTCCATCGCGATGCCTTTGGCGCCGACGATGCGTTCTCCGATGCGTTCGGCGCAGCCGGCGATCTGGCGGGCCATGCTCAGGATGCGGGCGCCGTTGGGATACTCGAACTCGACGGCGAAGTGGTCATAGATGTTTCCGAATTCCGGCTCGATGCGCACCTCGCGACCGCCCATGCCCATCGCCATCACGGGATGCGTCCCCATCGCCCAGTTGATCACGTCGAGGTTATGCACGTGCTGCTCGACGATGTGGTCGCCGGAGAGCCACGTGTAGTAGTACCAGTTGCGGCACTGGGTCTCCATGTCGGTCCACTGTGGCTTCCGCTCGGTGTAGAACCCCCACTGGCGGACCCACCCCTGAACCCAGTAGCACTGGCCCGCGACGAGTTCGCCGATGTCGCCGTTGTGGACGCGCTTCATCACCTCAATGTACTTCGGATCGTGGCGGCGCTGCGTGCCGGCAACGACGGCCAGCCCCTTCTGCTTCGCCAGATCGGACGATGCCAAGACCGAACGGATGCCCACAGGGTCCACAGCGACGGGCTTTTCCATGAACACGTGCTTGCCCGCCTCGATGGCCGCCTTCAGGTGCATCGGGCGAAAGTGCGGGGACGTGGCGAGGATGACGAGGTCCACGCCGCTGTTGATGACCTTCTTATACGCATCGAAGCCCGTGAAGCACCTCTCCGGCGTGACCTTCACCTTGTCGGCGTGCGTCCAGGGCGAAGACGAACTCCAGTCTTTTTCGCCGTTGGTTTTGATCGTCTTGAGGCAGGTGTCGACGCGGTCCTGGAACAGATCGCCGAGGGCCACAATCTCCACATTCGGCGCCGAATCGACGCAATTGCGAACGGCCCCCATGCCCCGGCTGCCGCAGCCGATCAGGCCAACGCGGATCGTATCGGAGCCAGCGGCAAGGAGCCGCCCGCCGCCCAGCCCCAGCGCGGCCATCGAAAGGGCCGACCCCTGCATGAATCTTCGCCGTGAAATCGACTCACCCGATCTGTCTGTAGCCTGCCGCACCATGCTCGTCTCCTCATCCAGAAGCCCCTTTGACCGGCGTGCATCACACGGCACGCTCGGCGTCCAACAGTTTCACTTCCTCTCGACCACAGGTCAAGTCCTCGCGAGGATACTGCTCAGCAACGGGATGAACTGGCGGATGGCGTTGCCGCGATGGCTGATGGCGTTCTTCTGGCCGTCGGGCAGTTGGGCGACGGTCTGTCCCAGGGCCGGGACGAAAAAGACCGGGTCGTAGCCGAAGCCGTTCTCTCCAGCCGGCTCGTCGACGATGATCCCTTCGACCGTCCCCTTCGTCTCGGCGAGCACCTTCTCGGGGCTGGCCAGACACAGATGGCACACGAATCGCGCCGTCCGCTTGTCTTGGGGCACGCCTTCGAGCAGTGCGAGGAGTTTGGCGATATTCCGCCGGTCGATCTCCTTCCGGCTGGTCCCCGCCGGAACGTCGCCCGAAAACCGCGCCGACTGGACGCCGGGGGCGCCGCCCAGCGCATCGACCACCAGACCTGAATCATCCGCCAGCGTCCAGAGTCCCGTCGCGCGGGCGTACTCTGTCGCTTTCTTGCGAGCGTTCTGTGCGAACGTCGCGCCGTCCTCCTCGACCTCGCCGACCTG
The DNA here is from genome assembly GCA_040772485.1 of Sedimentisphaerales bacterium. Taxonomy (GTDB): domain Bacteria; phylum Planctomycetota; class Phycisphaerae; order Sedimentisphaerales; family Anaerobacaceae; genus Anaerobaca. The sequence goes on from JAXGYC010000008.1 coordinate 482,997, forward strand.
CGGAAAGTCCGCCAGCGTCTTCCACTCGACCGAATCGCCCAGCATCGCCCGCAACTCCCGAACCTTCCCCGCATTCGTCGTCGCCACCAGGATTGTACGTGAGGAAACCATGAGACCATCCCTTGGATCGAAATCAATACGACATGGCGGGAGCGTTCGAGCAGATGCGCGACCCAAACTGTAGCGTTCGGGGATCGATCTTCTTGTCGAATTGGACGGGGTCTTTGAACACGTAGGGGAGCTGAACCACCTTCTCCTCGAAATGCACATCGAGCTTGTCCTGAACGATCAGCTCGAAGCTGGCCCCTTCGAAGAGCAGCTTGTCGTCGATGCCCAGCTTGCGGCGGATCACCGGGACAAATTCGGGGTTCACCTCGTAGCCGATCGAGTTGCGTTCGAGGTTGCGGGCCGCCAGGGAGGTTGTCCCACTACCGAGGAAGGGGATCGGAACCGTGTCACCAACGAACGTGAACATCCGTATCGAGCACCGTGGAATCTCTTCAGGGAACATGGCCAGGTGGCCATCCTGGCCGCTCGCCAGGATATTCCAGTGACCGGTCAAAGAAGGTGTTCCACTCCTCCGTCGTCATGCGCGAACTTGTTCTTGGTCGCCTGACTGACCTTCGTGCAGGCGGTCCCGTGTTTTCCGGAAGATCAGGATGAACTCGTAATCGAGCTTGGATGCCGTTCCTCGGGTAGGCGATCATGATCGTGGCGCCGCCGGTCGTATTGCAGGTGGTGACCTTCCTGCTCGGTCAAGCGATGAGACGCCCATATAGTCGAAGCCGATGATCTCGCAGAACTTGATGATCTCCGTGCGGATCGGAATGACTTTGTATCGCCCGTAGTACACGGACCGGGCAAACTGATCGCCTATATTCACGCACAGGCGGCAGCCCTTGGCCAGGACTCTGTGACATTCGGACCAGACGAGGTTCAGGTTGTTGATGTAGGTCTCGTAGCTGTCGTCGAACCCGATCTGCCGCCCGTTGCCGTAGTCCTTGAGCTGCCAATAGGGCGGCGAGGTGACGACGAGATGCACCGATTCGTCGCCGACCTCGGCCATGGACCGTGAGTCTCCCGTGATTATTCTGTGGTGCGTCTTCATACCCGCGATCATCCGACAAAGCCAGGAAAGGAATCCCCTCGTTTATACCCGCCCTTGCCGCGTATTTCAAGGCCCGGTTGGATTCGGATGAGCGCTGTATGGACAGTCTGGCAAACGGGGAAGCGTGCGTTACGGCGTGGAGCGGAGGTGGACGGTGATTTCGAGGGTGCCGGAGGGGGCGGGTTTGTGGATGGCGATGCGGGTGTGCTCGGCGCCTTCGGCCAGGGGCAAGTGCTGGATACGGACGGTGCAATCCGGCGGGACCGAGATCGTTGCGAGGCCTTTGTCGCCTCGGATCGTGACGACGCTGTCGGTCTGCTCGACCGGCAGGTTCGTCTGCCAATAGAACTCGACGGCGTCGCCCTTGGCCAGCTCGTATTCGTCGCGGATTGTCAGCACATCGGGCGAGGGTGAATCCCAGGTGCGGACCCATTTCTTGTAGTAGCCGTTCCAGCCGGGCGTTGCGTCGATCTGCGCGTGGAATGCTTGCTCATCCCCTTCTCCGGTCGGCTTGACGTCGAATGGCAGCGGATTCAGCGGGGCCGCACGCTCCGTCATCCCGACCGGCACGAGCATGTTGTGGCGCTGGCAGTGCTTGTACACCGCGTGGATCGGGTCGTCGTAATCACAGATCCCCAGGTCCATCGCGAAAGTCTGGCCTGCGAATTCGAGCACGAAGCTGCCCTTGTCTTCGTGCGTGTGGCCCGCATTGGCCTTGTTGCCCATGATGAAGACCTTGACCAATTCGCTGCCGAGCGGCCGCGTCGAAGCGATGTAGCCGATCTCGGGCAGCTCGATGTACGCCGGCAGAGGCGGCGCTGCATCCAACATCGGCTCGCCTCGGGCGGCCTGCTGCCTGTTGTAGAGGGTGGTCCAGTAGCTATGTGGCACCAGTTCGGTCAGGATGCGCAGCGTATCGTTGCGAAAGTCAGGACCAGAGTCGCAGACCGCGATCACATCATCGTTCGTCGTGGAGGCTACGACGGCGGCGTAGTTCGCGGTCCGCTTGACGATCGCAGGGACAAGCTCCGCGAGGTTGCGGCCACGGGCCCGCGCATAGTGCTTCATCGCGTTGTAGTTCTCTCGGATCGTCGGATTCAGGTAGCTGGGACCTTCGAGCGACCCGCCGTCCGGCTCGATGACATTTTCGAGATTGTCGATGGCGTCGCCAAGGGCCAGGTCCGCGTAGGGCTTGACGCGGGGCCACTCGCGCTCCAGCACGAGATACGCGTACATCCGGCCCGTGTTGAAATACGCGAGCTGGTTGCAGTGGAAGATGTATTCGTGCCGCCAGGCGACGAAATTGACCGGCCCGATCCCTTCCTCCGCCAGTCGCCGCATCAGGTACGTCCGTCCGGCGTCGGTGAAGACCTCGCCCGCCAGGTCGAGGATCACGGCGATGTCCTCGGCGGTGTACGAGCGGCGGAATGCCCGGTCCTCCCAGGCGCTGCCGGGCAGGACGGACATGAAGCCCGTGTCCCAGTGCTCGCTCATCGCCAGCGACAGCGCATAGCGAGCGGCCATGCGCAGCGCCTCGGCGTCGCGCAGGACGAGCCCTGCGACAGCAAGCTCGGGATTGCCCGACAGGCGAGGGCGGAACTCGTCCCGCACGCGACTGTGGGCGCTGGTCCTCCCGCCGCTGCCGACGAACTCGCTGATCCCCTTCTCCGGCTGATACCCTCGCGCCGCGGCGGCGCGTCGCGTGAACTCCGACTCGCCGCCCTCTGTCACCGCCCGCTCGTGCTCGGCGCGCAGGTCCGCCAGCTCTTCGGCCGTCAGGAATATGCCGTAACGAGGCTCGAATCGCAGGGTCGCATCCGGCGCCTTCAGGTAGGCGTCCCACTGCATGCCGGAGTAGTCCCAGCGATCGAAATACTGCGCGAGCCGCTCACTGCTCTGGAGTCCGATCCAGGTAAACCAGCCTGCGGCGCCGCCTTCGGCCCCGGTTTCAAGTTCCAGTGTGATCGTCTCGATGCAGCGGGCACCTTGCAGGTCCAGTACATACTCGGCGCGGTTCTCGGTGGCCGGCTCGGAGACGAACGTGCGCGGGCCCAGGTCCGTTGCTGCGGTCACGCGAGTGACGCACCCCTTCGGCGGCGACAGGCGGACGAGCAGCCGATCGTAGGCCGAACAGTCGACGTGGAAGTCGCGGCTCATGCGCAACGCCGGACCGACTGCCGGCTTCGAGGCCCACTCGAAATCGACCGCGCTCCAGTTCTGCCTGATCCGCAACCCATGTCCGGTCCCGGAATCGATCTTCCACCTCGCCAGGCCGCTCAGCTCCGGCGCCCAGAACGGCTCGATGATCGCCTCGGCCATGTTGATCGGAACGCCCTTGCGCAACGCCGATCTCTCGCCAGCGCCGCGAGCGGGAACAGGCCGCAGAACGAACAGGAGCAAACATAGAAACAGACAGGATCGGATGCGCGCAGGAAATCTCATCGTGTTCACCTCGTGCCCGTTCGGAACCGTAGAGGGCGAGGCATACCTCGCCCCTGCTTCAGTGCCGGCCGACAAGAAGGACAGCGGCCTGGAGCACCGGATCGGCGGCCTCCAGTTCGGTCGGCGTAGCCTTGACAGCGAAGTCCGGAGCAATGCCCTGCCCTTCGAAACAGGTGCCGTCCGGACGCAGGGCTTTCCAGGAAGGCAGATACACCGTGACGCCGTTGCCGAGGTCGACCGGCTTGGGATTGCCCGAGCTTCCGTACGAGGCCGCACCGACCAGCTTGCAGCCGGGCACCTGCTTCATCATGAGCAGGAACGCCTCGCAACTGCTCATGTTGGCCGGACCCATCAGAACAGCGACCTTGCCGCGGTACTTCGGCCGGAGCTTGCTGGGTTCGAGGACGCGTTCCTGCATCTGACCGAACCCGCTTGGCGCGTCCGCGTCGCGACAGACGTGTTTGGCATAGACAACGGGCTTGTCGATGAAACAGCCAGCGAATTCCTGGGCGAGAGGCTCGGCCCCCCCGCTGTTGGGACGCACGTCGATGACCAGGCCCCGTGCGCTGGCCAACTCCCCGAGGGCCACATACACCTGCTCGAGGGCCTCGGTTTGCTTGCTGTCCCAACTGTCGATCCGAATGTAGCCGACACCGTTGTCGAACCGGCCCGTGTGGACGACGGCGCTGCGCTTCTGGAACACGGGAACGACCTTGGCCAGCGTGTCGAGATTGTAGTTTCGCACGATGTCGCGTTTGAAGGGCTGGACGGTCGTGCCGGCGACCTCAATCCAGATGTGCATATCCCGCGCGTGGCCCAGCAGCTTGGCGGCCGCTTCGGCGAAGGCGGCGGGATTCTTGGCACCTTCCAGGGCGGGCATGTGTTCGGCAAAGACGGCAGCCCAATCCACGCCTCGCAGATCTTTGTACGAATACTGCGTGTCGATCGCTTCGCGAAGCCTGGCGGTCGCGTGGGCGTTGCTCTGCGAGCCCGGCGCTGGTTGCGACGCGTTCTCTGCGGCGGTTCGGAACTGCACCGGATGAGGCACGGCCGATTCGCTGGCAACGTTGCGGCACTTCCGGGCGGCGGGACAGTTGACGCTGAGCCGGTACTCATGGTCGGCAGCGAGTTGCACGCGCATCACCAGCGTGCGGCTGTCGGCCCATCGCGGCCGGCCGACCACCTTGGGAAACAGCGGCCCACCGCCGCAGATCGAATACCCACCTGCATCCATATCCTGATCGAAAACGAAACGCAGCTCCCGCAGATCGGGATCGACGTTCAGATCGCCGTTGCGCGGCACCGTCTCGATCACCTTCGGGGGCACGGCCAACAGGCTCGCGGCCGGCGATACCACCAGAGCTACCCAGACCAAACCGATCGTTCGCTTCCAGATTCCCATGTCTCCACCTGGACATTCGAATTTACGATTTATGATTTACGATGGAGTCGCGTTGGAGACGCACAAGGTCAAATCATAATTCGCAAATCATAAATCGTAAATCCAAAACCGGCCTGGCAGGGGCGAATCATTCCGCCAGAGGCGGACCCGTATACGGGTTCACCGGCGTTTCTGGATGGGCAGGCCGCAGGCGCCGAACTCGGTCTTGGGGCTGTCGACACGGCCCTGGCTGAACGCGGGGGCCCAGAGGCCCTGCGTCTTGCCTATCGGCTCGAAGCCGCTGCTGGGATCGGCGCCAACCTTCAACTCATAGGAAACCACAGGGACCAGGCTCTGTAGCTTCGTCATGTAGTAGCCCTGCTCGAATTTCAGATCATCGAGCGAGACATGCCATTGGAGGATGATCGTGTTTCGGCTGGCGGTCAGCTTGTCGATGGGCAGCTCGATGTCATACGTGCCGTCGCCGCTCTTGTGGAAGGGCAGAGTCACAGTGTCCGTCACCGGCGCGTCTGCCACGCGGCCGAGCAGCACGCCTTCGAGCGGGGTCGCGGCGTAGGGCAGGCGAACCGGCAGAAGCGCGGTGTCGTGCGGGCCTTGCAGGAGCGTCAGGTAGGCTTTGACCCGAGCCTTGCCCTCGGGCAGAATCATCCAGTAGTCGATCTGCCTGCCGACGAATTCGGGCTTGTCCCACTGCTGGTAGGTGGGCTTGGGCGCGGGGACATCATCCGCATCAAGCGGCTCGGGCAGGTTCTCCACCGCCGCGTCTTCGACGTGGAGATCGCCATAGATGACGCGGTAGGTTTCAGAGTCTTTCGGACGATACCAGAAGATCGCCTTGTCCGCCTCGCCGAGTTTCACTCCTTGGCCTCTATAGGTCCATTCGCCCTCGGCCTTCTGGCTGAAGAACCGAATGAAGAGTAGATGCTTGTTCATCTTCACTCCCAGTTCGGCCTCCTCCTCCTTTGACAGTCCCAGTTCCTCGCCCTTGCCCTGCATCCCTTCAATGCTCCGCATGAAATCCTCGATGGCCACGCCGTCCGGGAAATACCCATCGCCGAAGATCTCTGCCCGCATCCGCAGACCTTCGATGAAGTCCTCCTCCGTCGCGCCCAGCAGGTCAAGCGTGGTTTCACCGGCGGAGGTATACCCTTCGGGCACCTCCATGGAGAACAGGGACTCGTCAAAAGGCACGTCGAACTGCATGTTCTTGCAGATCGTTCGCATCTGGCCTTCGTTCTGCTCGATGCGCACGGGCAGGCCGGTCTCCGCGTCGGCCCAGAGCGTGATCTCGGTGCGCGGGTGTTTGGCAAGGAAGCCCACGACCTCTCGACCGTCGATCTCCTGAACACCGAGATCCTCGACGACGAAATCGGGGCTCTTGTCCAACATGAGCAGGACGTTCTTGAGATGGTCCATATAATTCGGTATCGAGGGCAGCCCCTCCAGACTCACGTACTGCGCTTCCTTCTTCTCGTCGAAAAGCGTCAGAATCCGGCTTGACTCCAGGTCAATGATCGCAACGGTATTGCCCATGCCGGCGACGGTTCTTCGGATGCGCGAGCCCATGACCATATCGTGGATGACAGGCGCGTTGCCGTCCTCAGGACCGATGATGATGTCGAATTCGGCGGTGCCGGCTCTGAGGATGGGCTGGATGACCTGGGCAAAGGTCAACGTCGAGCCCACCGGGTTGCCGACAAAGTGAAACGCAATCAATGCCGCGATCGTGATCCCTGCCGCGGCGGCAATCTTTGTTGTTCTGCTGGTCATGATGATTCTCCATAACGCCGGCTCCGGATGCGTTGTCGCACGCCGGCGGCGCTCTTCCAGCTCGTCGAGGGCACCGCGCAGCATTCGCTCGTCCGCCCCCTGGCCGGCTGCGATTTGGGATTCGTGGATCAGTCGTCTTATCTCATCTGCCGGTTTCATCGGGTGACCTCACCGTTGAGAAGTAACCGCAGTTTGTCGATTCCATAACGGTAGCGGCTCTTGGCCGTATTGGTCGAAATCTGCCGCGCCCGGGCGATGGCGCCGAAGGTCATCGAGCCGTGCAGGTGCATCAGGACTGCTTCGCGCTGCTCGAACGGCAACTCGGCCATCGCGAGGCTGAGCCGCCCGAGCTGTTCGTTGCACTCGACCGCCTCGACGGGTCCATCGGCATCCACGGGCGTGGTGTCATTGATACCAGCCCCTGACCGGCCGCGTCGCCGCTCGGCCTTGTTCCAGTTGCGAGCGTGGTTGGCCACGCAGGTCAGCAGGAAGCCCTTGAGACTGCCGGTCAGCCGGAAACCGTCCAGGCCTCGCACGAACGACACGAACACGTCATGCACCACGTCCTCGCAGGCGCTGCGGTCGTTCAGCAGGGCTATCGCGAGGAAGAGCAGGTCCGTCTTGTACTTGCGGTATATGCGCGCAAGGGCCTCCGGGCTTCCCCGCTTACATCGATAAACAAGCAGCTTGTCTTCCATAGTGCCGGTCCGGCGAACCCGTCTGCAAACGTCTGTCGGCAATATAACAACCGCCGAGGCGATTCGGGTCTACCGGGCGAAGCGTTTTTTCGCAACCGGCGTGTTCGCGGCGCGGGCGCATGGAAAAGGCCGGGTGGAAAGCCCGGCCTGGTGCAAATCATATTTTCGAGCAGGGGCGAATCATGATTCGCCCCGTTTGTGGCGTGCCCGTGAGGGCATACCTTCGATGGAACAGGTAACGCCTTACGGCGTCACTACAAACGTCAGTTGCCGGACAGAGCCTCGACGATGGTGCCGGCGAAGAGCGGCACGACGAGCGGTCCGGTCGAGGTGATGATGCGGCCGTCTCTCTCGACCGCCGCACCAGTGAAGACCGCGCCCGAGGCAACCAGGCGGTTCCGTTCGGCCGGCAGACTCGTCGCCCGAACGCCTCGGAGCACTCCGGCGTGGGCCAGGATCACCGGGCCGGTGCTGCTGGCCGCAACCACCTTCCGCTGGGCCACCGCCCGACGCGCCAAGCCGACAGCCAGCGGGCTGTTGTAGTACTCGATCGTCCCCACCCCGCCGATGAAGACGAAGGCATCGAAGTCCTCGACCTTCACCTGGTTCAATGGCATGTCGGCCTGGGCGAAACTGCCGAACGCACCGACGATTCTGCCAGCCCGGGTGCTGGCGATGACCGTCTGCACGTTCGCCAGGCCCAGGGTGCGAGCCGTCTCGGAAAGCTCCTGGTCCTGGAATCCGTTGGGCGGCACGATGAGCACGGCTCGTGCGGAGCCCTGCCCCGATGGAGATCCACCTGCGGTGGACTGCGCCGCCGCTGCCGCCCGCGAGGCCGGATAGCCCACCAGGGCAACATACATCGGGTCCGCTGCCCGCGCCAGCCGCAGAGCCCGTTTGATTGCAGAGCTATCCACGTTGGCCGAGGCGATGTACGTCAGGTCGAGACTGACCGCCTGGAGCTGGAGGTTCTGCGACATCTGTCCGGCCAGCAATGCCATGACGCTCCTGGCGTTCTGGCCGTAGATCGCAGAGAAGTCGCGTACCGAGCCGGTAATGATGATCTGGCAACTGCCCGTGGTGGTCGGCGGAATGGAGACGTTCGGTTGGCGGCTGAAGACCGCGGCCGCGATGGCCCCGCGCACGTCGTTGTCAGAGATCTGCTGCAAGGCATGACCGATCGGGTCGTAAAGGTACGTCCCTTCAGGCAGCGAGAAATAGACCCTCAACGGGCTCAGGCTGCCGGGCGTGGCCGTGGCGCCTTCGGTCCTGGGAGCAGTCACCCCCTGGGCGGCCCAGGCAAGCTGGCCGATCTCCTCTAATGTCAATTTTTGGTCGGAAGGGAACTCAAGGTTCTGTGAGAGGGTCAGGGCCCTTTCGACACTGACGGCACTCGATGCGGCCGGAGCGGGTAGTTGAACGTTCTTGAGCCTGGCGCCGCGGGGCGTACGGGTCCCCGTCGCGTCCCGGCCGGCCTGTTCCTGTCCCCAGCAGATGACCGACATGGCCAGAAGGACAGGCACCCATCGCAATCCGCATCGCCGGCAGGCAACGGAAGAAGTCTTACGCGTCATATGCTGTTCCTCCAAATGGACCAAAGCCCATTCTACAGCGTAACACTTTGGGCGGGACTTCGCCACAGGATTCCTGGCAGGGGCGAGGTGGTCTCTGGGGTCCTTCTCGGGCCCCAAAGGACCAAAGGGACCGTAAGGACCGAAAGGACTCTATGCCGGCACGCCACGAACTTGGTACAATCACGCGGACGGATGATTTGCGTCTGGCAGCATGGCCTTCAAGGTGCAGTACATGGCGATGGCACAACGGCGGAAATGGATGATCCTGGCCCTGGCGCTCTACTGGCCGGCGCTGTTTGTGCTGGCGCACATCCCGATCCCGGCGGTTGTGCGCGAGGCCAACATCTCGGACAAGGGTCTCCATTTCCTGATGTACGCCATTCTGACGTTCCTGCTGTGGTCGGCGGTCGGTCCCGATTCGAAAGTCAGGTGGCGCCGGCCCGGGGGTTGGCTCATACTTGCCGCGGTCCTTCTCTACAGCCTCTGCGACGAGGGTCTCCAGCATTTCGTGTCGGGCCGCTCGGCGGACGCGAGAGATCTTGTGGCGGACCTGGCGGGAGCGGCGGTGGCGCTGGGCATCCTCACGGTCTTTTCCTTCTGGCCCGCCGGAGCCATCATCACGGCCATGACGGTCTACATGCTGCCTGTCCTGGCCCGGCGGAACCTGATGAACCTGCTGCCCGTGATGACCACTGTGTTCTACGTGGGGGGCTATGCAACCTTCACCCTTCTCTGGACGCGCTGCCTGCGTTGGCACGAGGGCGCCAGAAGGGTCGGCTGGGCATGGCTTGCCGCCTCCGTGTCGGGACCGTTGGCCCTGCTGGCGGCCACACGAATCAGTGCGAAGGCAGCGGGCCGGCCGTTCGACCGGTGGGACATGTTGGCGGCCGCGATGGGGATCCTCGTGGGAGTCCTGGTCGCCTGGGGAGTGGGATGGCCCGCCCGCCGGAAGACACGACAGGCGAATGGTGATTCGCCCCTACAGATCGGCTCGAAACGGCCGGTACAGGGGGTCGCCGATGAGGACCAGTTGCCAGGAGTTGAACGGCTTGGTGCGGTAGAAGGCCTCGACCAGACAGCGACCGTCAAACAGCTCTGAGAAGAACGCCTTGGGCGGCGGAAAGCTGTGCAGATAAGGCTCGGCCACGGGACCGAGCGTCGCGGTGATCCCTCGGGCGAGCATGGCGGGACACCACTGCGTGCTGTTGGGGTCGTGCAGGCCCCCCGCCTCGAAGCTGGCAATGTGGAATCCCACGGCGCCCGGAGCAAACTCGAAGGCGTCGACGTACTTGCTGACGCTGTACCAGCCACAATAGATCGCCGTGTCGGGACAACTGCCCGGCTCGAACAGAGCCGCCGTACGCTCCTCCTTGACCGGCAGCGACGTTCGCAACTGGATCAGCAGCGCCAAGTCTCGAAGATACTGGTCGTAACGGCTGTAGGGATCCTTGCCGAAGAGGCCGCGCGAATCGACGTAGGCCGTTCCCTTCAGGCCCTGTGCCTCGGCGGCCAGGGCCTTGTCGACCAATCCCTTGGCGATCGTGTCGTCGGGACCGTCGAGCCGGGAGACCATCAGGGTGCGGAAGGGCTGCGGCCCGGTGCTGCGCAGCATGTTCGGCTGCCATCGGTAGAGCTCATAGGCGCCGAACAGGACCATCGACAATTCGCTGTCGACGGACGCGTTGGTCTCGGTTCCGCTGATGCAGTCGATCTCGCCCTGTATGAAGGTCACCTGCAAGGTGCGCTGCCGGTGCTCGGGCGAATCGTTTTGCCCCTTGGCCTCCAGTTGAGCGACCGCCTCTTTCTCCTGCTCCAACTGCTGCCGCAACTGCTTGAGCCGGTCTTCGGACTTGGCGAGCGGGCCCCGCGGTCCGACGCGAAAAGGCACCCCGTAGGTCGCGACGAGACACTTGACGTGGGCGAGGTCCTGCCGGGTGGCGAAGAGCCGGCGGATGGGCCGGGCGATCTGCATGTCGTAGTCGTCCCGGCTGATGGAATCGCGAAGGGTCGCGCCCAGGACCAGCGGGACTACGTGGCGGTTCGGCACGCCGCGACGCTCGCAGTAGTACCGCGCCAGGCGCACCGAAGCGGGGTTGTTCACGTTCGCCAGAACCAGGATGTCGTTGGGTTCCAACGCGCGGACAGGCCGGCTGCACAGCAGGATCAGGAGAACACATAGCGATCGGTTCTTCGTCATTCCAGGAGTACCTCCATCCGCTCGTCGGCATGGCTCCTCGCTCGCAGGACCGCGAGGAATCCCGCGGGCGAGGCGCCCAGGCGGACTCATTCGGGGCCGTGGGACCGATAGGGCAGGTTCGCCGGGTGCTCGCGAGTCACTTCCTCATAATCATCCAGCCAGCAGGCCTGCGGGTTGCTGGCAAATACCAGCATCCGGCCGCTGTCGGCGTCGTTGGCGGCGCGATGGTACCGGAAGTACACGCGATCCGACAGCTTGCCGAGAATCTCGATCTTCCCGGTGGCGTGGCTCATCACGAAGCGCAGCCGTTTCGCCAGCCCGGAGACGCGCGACTTGGCCTGTTCGACGATCTCGCAGCCGGTTTCGATCGGGACCGTGTAGGCCCGGTTGCCCACCGCCGGACGGCATTGGAAGATGTAGTAGGGAACCGCGCCGATGAACGACAGCCTGGCCAGAAGCGTCGCCAGCGTTTCGGGGTCGTCGTTGACGCCGCGAATCAGAGGGGTCTGATTGGCCGTGATGGCCCCGGCCTCCTGGAGCGCGTCCACCGCCTCGACCGCCACGTCCGTCAGCTCGCGCGGATGGATGAAATGCGTCATCACGTAGAGGCGCTTGCGAGGCGTGCTGTATCGCCGGATCATGTCCGCCAGGGTCGGGTCCTCGAGAATCCGGTATGGATTGAACGCAGGCGTTCGCGTGCCGATGCGGATGATCTGCACGTGCTCGATCTGACGAATCCGACCCACAATGTCCGCCAGTTTCGACGTCGCCAGGACCAGAGGGTCGCCGCCGGTGAGGAGGACATTCGTGATCTCGCGATGCTCGGCGATATAGGCCATCGCCGCCGGGATGTCACGAAGGTATTCCCACTGGGGGCGGATGAACACGCGTTTGCGGAAACAATACCGGCAAATCCCCTCGCAGACGTTGCTGACCAGCAGCAGGACGGTCGTAGGGTACTTGTGTTCGAGGCCGGGCAGCACCGTGTAGGTTTCCTCGTCGGACGGATCGAGGCGGCCCCACTCCTCCAGTTCCTCCAGATTCGGCACGACCGCCCGGCGAATCGGGTCGTTCGGATCGTTCCAGTCGATCAGCGACAGGTAGTAGTCGTTGCAGCGAAAGGCAAACCGTTGCGCGACCGGCTCCAGCGCCGCCCGTTCCTCATCGTCGAGCGGCTCGATCTGGTCGAGCTTCGTGAGGTACTTGCAGTGATGGGGCGGGTTGGCTGTCATGAGCGCGCGTCCTGATTCGTATGGTGTTCCGTCTGTTCCAGGGTTCTTTCTCCTCGAACCGATTCGTTCTGCGAGTATCTCTTTTCGTAGATGCCCTTGCGTCCGCACAATCGTGCGAGTGTGGTCAGAAGGACAGCTGCGTCGAGCCGCAGGCCCGCCCGTTCCACGTACTGGACGTCGAGCTCCAGCTTCTGTTCCCGCGTCAGAGCGCCGCGACCGGCGATTTGCGCCAGGCCGGTCAGCCCGGGCCGGACGGACAACCGCCGCCTCTGCCGGTCGTTCCACTCGGCGATCTGCGAAACGTACAGCGGTCGAGGCCCCACGAGACTCATATCCCCTTTGACTATATTAGCCAACTGGGGCAATTCGTCAAGCGAACGCTCCCGGAGCCATCGGCCGACGCCCGTAAGCCGCGGATCGTCAGGCGACCTCGGACTGGGCCCGAACGGCTCAACGTCGAGTCGCATGGTCCGAAATTTGTAGAGCGTGAAGGGCTTTCCGCCCTTGCCCGCGCGCTGCTGCGCGAACAGGGCCGGCCCCCTGCTGCTCAGTCGAATCGCCAGCGCAATAGCCAGCAGCAGCGGCGCCAGCAACACCAGCAGCACGCCGGCAACAAGAATGTCGAATGCTCGTTTCGCGATCTTAGCCCAGGAACCCGAGGATGGCGTCGACCACCGCGTCCTGCATCTCGTCGGTCAGCTCGGGATATATCGGAAGCGCCATGATCTCTTTGGCGGCTTTCTCGGATGCGGGGAAACTGCCTTCTTTGTGCCCCAGATAGGCGAAGCACTCCTGCAAGTGCGCCGGAACGGGATAGTAGATCTCACAGCCGATATGACTGGCCTGCAGATGCGCGACGACCTCGTCTCGCCGCGGCACGCGGATGCAATACTGGTTGTAAATCGTCTGGCAGTCCGGACTGACATACGGCGTCTGAACGACGGTGCCCTTGAACCTCTTGTCGTAGTAGGCCGCGTTATCCCGCCGGGCCTGCGACCAGTCGCCCAGGTGCGGCAGCTTCACCTGCAGCGCCACCGCCTGGATCGGGTCGAGACGGAAGTTGGCGCCGACGTATTTGTGGTAGTACTTCGGCTCCATCCCATGGTTGCGCATCAAAACCAGACGCTTGTAGAGCGCCTCATCGTTGGTGACGACCATGCCCCCGTCGCCGATGCCGCCGAGGTTCTTGCTCGGGAAGAAGCTGAAGCAGCCGGCCGTGCCGATGCTGCCGGCCTTCCTGCCTTTGTAGGTGCTCGTGATAGACTGGGCGGCATCCTCGATCACCGCCAGATTGTACCGCTCCGCGACGTCCATGATCGCATCCATGTCCGCCATCTGGCCAAACAGGTGCACGGGCATGATCGCTTTGGTGTTCTTGGTGACCGCCGCCTCGATCAGGTCAGCATCGATATTGTACGTCTTCGGGTCGATATCGACAAAGACGGGTCTGGCCCCGACCCGCGCGATGCACCCGACGGTCGCGAAGAACGTGAAGGGCGTGGTGATGACCTCGTCGCCCGGACCGATCTGAAGGCTCATCAGGCAGTTCAACAGCGCGTCGGTCCCGCTGGAAACACCGACCGCGTATTGGCAGTCGCTCACCTGGGCGATCTGCCTCTCGAGTTCCTCCACCTTCGGGCCCCCGATGCACCGCTGGGATTCAAGCACTTCGGCCACGGCCGCCAGCACCTCGTCCTTGATGGTTGCATACTGCGCCTTCAAATCCAACAACGGTACCTGCATAGGACCTTCCCTGAGAAGCTGCTTCGGTTCGCCCCGTCAGTTGCTTGAGCGTGCACATGTCGATGTGCGGCCAGGGCCGTCCCATTATGGCCGATCACGCCGCCGCCGGCAACCTTTACTCACCCGCTCTGCTCGGGAGTGCCGCGTTCGCGTGGCCGACGACCCGTGCAAGGAGACTTTCGAGGTGAGCGGCGAGCAGGTTGCGGTCGAACTCGCGTTCTGCCAGCGCCCGGGCGTTGCGCCCCATCTGCGCGCACAGCGCAGGATTTTGCGACAGCTCCATCAGCGCCTCAGCCAAGGCGGCCGGACGATCCGGCGCGACAAAGCGACCGCAGCCGTTCCGCTCGATCGTCTCGGCCAGCCAGCCGCCTGCATTGATGAGCACCGGCTTGCCCGCCGCCAGCGAATCGAACATCTTGTTGGGAGACCACGTGGGTTTCTCGCCGCCTCGGACGATCGTCAGACAGACGTCGCCGCCGGCTACGATGCCTGCGATCTCTTCCTTGGGTACCAGATCGCCAAAGACGACGTTTTGCAGGTTGTACCGCCTGGCCATCGCCTCCAGTTCACTGCGTTTGCCCCCGCCGCCCTGAAGGACCAGGACGATGTGGTCCTGCCTTCGTTCGGCCAGGATCTTCGCCGCCTCAATCGCGTATTCCAGGCCGTTGGCCAGGCCCATGGCCCCGAAATACAGCGCGGCGAATCGGTCGCCCAGCCCCAGCCGACGGCGCGCCGCACTGCCGTCCAGATCGGGACGAAACAGATCCAGGTCGCTGCCGTTGGGAATCACTGTGACGCTGGAGGCGGCGACTCCCGCCCGCACGATGCCCTCCTTCATGCCGGGCGACAGCGCCACGATGTGGTCGGCTTGCCGGTAGATCTTCCGCGCCATGCGCCGGAGCCACCAGATTGCCAGCGGGTTGTTCAAGGCGCCGATCTCCACGAGCGCCTCGGGCCATAGATCGCGGGCCTCGAAGACGAACGGCACGCCAAAGTGCCGGCCGGCCGCGATGCCCGCCAGGCCCACCGTCAGCGGCGTGTGCGTCGCGAAGACGATGTCGGGCCGGTCCTGCTCTCTGGCGATTCGCGCGGCCACCCGCGCGAATTCGTAGAACTTGAGCATTCGTCGCCAGCCGCTCAGGGCCGTTCCCATATGCGGGTCGTTGTACCCCCCCGTCACAGACACCACGCGGATTCCGTCGACCTCGTACACGCCGTACCGCTTGCCCCTGGGCACAGGAAACTCGGCGTTGGCCAGACCGGAGGTAATCATCGTCACGCGGTGGCCCTTGCCTGCCAGGTGCCGCCCGAACTCATACGATCGCGTTCCGGTCCGGCCCTTGCGCGATGCGAAGTACTGATGGATGTAGAGGATATGCATGTTTGCAGGCCTACCGGTTCAGACCTTCCCGACCTACTTTCTTTCGGGCAGCCCCGATAATCTCGCCTCCATCACACCAAAACGCAGGATGTCGCATTCTACTCCGTCTTCCACTCTTTCCCATGTTAACTCTGTGTGGTATAATGGGTGCGTCTCCTTGCAGAATGGCAGGATGACGCATCAGGGCGAAAGCCGTGGCGCCAGGGAGGTTGTGTCGACAGATGGGGGAAAGAGGTCATATGAGTCAGCTTTCAGTGCAGCAGCCTCGAACGGTGCGGCCTGTCGCCTTGCTTGCGGCTGTTCTCGTGATGGCCTGGGTCTCGACCGCATGGAGCGGCATCAAGAAATATGAGGGCGACCTGCCCACGATCGATCCGGCTTTCTCCGCGATCGCGCCCGAGAACCGCCCGCTGCTGTACGAACGACTCATCGCCGGCTACGGGCGGGACTACCTGTACCGCATGGTGGCCAACGACGGTCGGAAGCTCTCTGACGGGATGGCCGTATACTACCTCCAGCGCGAGCTTCAGTCCCTCGTTGACATGTGGAGGGGAACCGGAAATCCGGCCTACCTCGACATGGCCAAGAGCCTGACCTTGCAGGCCATCGACGAAGCGGCCGCCCATCCCTTGCCCCTGGTCTGGCACGACGAGCCGCGCGGCGAATGGCCCTGTTTCTACCTCGGGACCGTCGCGGGCGAGACCGGCGGGCACAGTCAGCTCTGCGACTTCCAGGGCAGCGCCGGATTTCTGCTGGTCGCCCGCGCCCTGTCCGAGATTGCCGATCCCAACTGGCGTCCGATCGCCGATTTCGTCGAACGCGAGGTCATCGAGAAATGGCTCTACCACCAGCCCGCAATCACCTCCGCAGACCTGGTCCGGCCCGATTCGTTTGCGATCGTCCTGAGAATCCTCAACGGCGCACGCGACGTTCGGGAGCATTTCGCCTGTCTGTGTCTCGACCTGGATGAGCTTGGGTATCGCACGTATGCCTACCCGACATGGGCCGAGCGCCTCATCGAGCTGTATCTGACGCCCCGCTACGATCCGAACGAACCGGCGCCGAACTTCGAGGGCATCGAGCGCGCGATCCCGGCCGACTGGGGCCTGTTCGTGCAGGTGGCCGAGGAAGGCTACGTCTGGTTGCTGATCCCGGACTACGGAGCCGCTGCAGCGGACGCCGCCCTCGACACCTCGCACGCCAATCGAACGGCATGGCTGGCCTGCCGAGCGTACGCCAAGGGTCTCATCGACGAAGCGATCATGGACGGACTGATCAACACCCTCAAGTTCCGGATCTGGGCGCCTGCGAAGGGTCCGTTCTACTTCAACAACTACACCGACGGCAGTGACGGCATGCTCGGTGCTCTGCAACCCGGCCGTGGAGGCAATGTCTGGTTCGGCTGGCACCGCCTGGCCTCTTTCGATCCTGATCTCGAAGCCCTGTTTCTGTCGCTTGCGTACGATCTGACCAACGGCGGTCCCAACCTGCCCGACGGCGCTCAGAACAAGATGATGCAAAACGCGCCGCTGTGCCTGGAGGCGTGGGGCACACGGCTGCTCGGTTCCAAAGGCCAGTTGTACAGTTTCCCGTAGGCCGACACAGCGTTCACGGGGCGCCGATCACTCAGGAAGATGAGCGGACGGCCTCGCTCCGGCCCGCACCCTTGGATATGCCGAACTCCTGGAAGACGTGGACGATGCGCTCGGCCGTCCGGCCGTCCCACAGCGCCGGGATCGTGCCTTCCTTCCATCGACCCGACAGAATCCGGTCGGATTTCTCCGCAATCGTCCCCATGTCCACCAGCTCGTTCGTCCCCTGGGAAATGGTGATGGGCCGTTCGGTGTTCGGACGCAGGGTCAGGCACGGCAGTCTCAGGTAGGTCGTTTCTTCCTGAATGCCGCCGGAATCCGTCAGCACGAATCGCGCATTCTTCTGAAGCACGATGAATTCCCGATACCGAACCGGCTCGATGATCCGAAGGTCACGCGCCAGCGCGATATCGATCCCAAACCGTTCGATGTTCTTGCGGGTCCTCGGATGCATCGGGAACACGACAGGCAGCTTCTCCGACAGCCGGTTCAGGTAGACGAGGATCTGCCTGAGGCTCTCCGCTTCGTCCACGTTCGATGGACGGTGCAGCGTCACCAGAACGTAAGAACCTCGCTCCAGAGCAAGATCGCCAAGCGTCTGCGCCTCCTGGTCGGCGCTGACGCGCCCCAGGATTGTCACGAGTGAATCGATCATGATGTTGCCGACGCAGCGCACCCGACCGTCCCGGGCGCCTTCGCGACGGAGGTTCTCGTCTCCGTCGATCGACGGCGTCAGCAGGAGGTCGGAAATCGCATCGGTCACGCGCCGGTTGATCTCCTCCGGCATCGTTTCGTCAAAGCTGCGCAGGCCCGCCTCGACGTGCGCGACGGGAACGAGCTGCTTCTTCGCGGTGAGGCTGCAGGCCACCGTCGAGTTGACGTCGCCGAAGACGACGACGAGGTCGGGACGCTCCTGAACGAGCACCTTCTCGAATTCGATCATGACCTTGGCCGTCTGCTCCGCGTGGCTGCCCGAGCCGACCCCGAGGTAATGATGAGACTCCGGAAGCTGCAAGTCCTCGAAGAAGGCCTGCGACATCGCGTAGTCGTAGTGCTGGCCCGTATGAACGATGACCGGCTCAAATCCCTCGGCCCGCGTCAGTTCGAAATACAGCGGCGCCATCTTCATGAAATTCGGCCGGGCGCCGACGATCAGCAGTATCTTGGACACAGTCCTGCCCTCCAGTGGTCCCGAGAAGAGTTTCGTACATGTGACAGAGTTTTTGGCTCTCGTTTTCCCAGTTGTACAACGTGCGGACGGCGGCAAGGCCGCGTTCGCCCATGGCCCGCGCCTCGTCCGGGCATTCGATCAGGTGCGTGATCGCTGCGGCGATGTCGTTCGGTCTGGATGGATCAACAATCAGGCCGCAGCGGTTCGGCTCGACCACTTCCCTGTACAACGGGAAATTCGACGCCACAACCGGCACGCCTACCAGCATATAGTCAAACAGCTTGTTCGGCAAGCAGCTCATGTTGTTGGCATAAGGCAAATACGTAATGATACCTATCGATGCCTGCGAGGTGAGTTTCTCCTTCTCCTCGTAGGGCACCCAGGGAAGAAAATCTACGTTGTTCTCGATGCCGCGCTGCTTGACCAATGTCTTCAGCTCGTCCTCGAAGGGGGCGGGCCTCGCCACGCCGACCAGGACCAGCCGCCAGTCCGGATGTCTGGCGACCACCAGAGCGAACGCCTCGATCACCTCGACCAGGCCGCGGATGCGCGACATGGCGCCGATGTAGATGATCTTTTTCTGTGGGTCCTTCTCGAACGCATCGGACAGGGCGACGATCGGGTAGTTCTCGATCCGGCCGGACCGCACCTTCAGCTTCTGGTAGCGGGCGCCGACGAACGGGGTCGTGTAGATCACCAGGTCGAAGAACCGCACCACCGCCCGCTCGAAGAGGTCGAACGACTTGCTTACGCAGCGTCGCAGGCCCTTCGAAATCCAGAACTTGTCGAGGATGCTGTTGGGGTAGTGCTCGTGTACGTCCCAAACCACCTTCTTGCCCCTCGCCTTCAGGAGCAGGCCGACGATCATCAGCTCGGGATCGTGGAAGTGGTACACGTCCGCGTTCTCACGGACCGCCTGCCGGTATAGCTTCCACGTCACGCTCGTCATCCGATGGAAGCGGCTTCGCGGCTCGGGCACCGGAACGATGCGCACGCCGTCAACGGTCTCGGTCCTGGTGTGCCGGGCGATCAGCACGACGTCATAGCCGGCTCTCGCCAGACTCTTCGCCTCCTTGTGGAAAATGCGCCCGTCGAACGGCACGTGAACCGTCGTCAACATGCACACCTTCGCTCGAACTGGCTTCGCTGCATCAGCCATTGCCGGTCCTTGCCCCTGATGCCAGCGACCACAGCGCATCGGCGAATGCCTTGGCGTTGCGGTCGGAGTCGAATACGTCACGCGCACGCGACAGTCCGTCCTGGCCCGCGGCGGCGCGAAACGCCGCATCGACGAGCATCCGCTCGATGGCGCTGCGCAGTTGCTCGACGTTCCGCGATTCAACGAGCAGCCCTGTCTGGCCGTCGATCACTGCCTCCGGCACGCCTCCCACGCGCGTCGCGACCACCGGCAGTCCGCAATCCATGGCCTCCAGAATCGCCTGGGGCATGCCCTCGCTGTGCGAAGGCAGAACCAGGAAATCGGCGCCTTGCAGATAGTGCGGCACATCTTCCGGCGGGACACGCCCCGCCAGAAGGACCGCATCTTTGCGCGACACCCGTGCCGAAAGCTGCGCCAACACATTCCGCGAAGGGCCGTCGCCCACACACACCAGACGAAACTCCCTGTGCTCGTTCAGAAGAGGCTCGCAGGCCGCCGCCAAATCGTTGATTCCCTTCGTTTCGACCAGACCGCCGACATAGATGGCGACGATGCAATCCATCGGCCAGCCCAGCCGCTGGCGGACCTCCATCTTGTTCTGAGCCGGATAGAATTGCTCCGCGTCCCGGCCGAGATACACGCACAGCGGCTCACGTCTGCACGCGTCCGTCTGGCTCAGTCTCGTGCACGTCGACTGACTTACGCCGACAGGCAGATCGACCTGCGCCAGCGTATCACGCAACCGCTTCCACAGGACCGGCATCCGGTCCGGATAGACCATCACGTCGCTGCCGACCGCCAGAGACGCAACGGGCAGACCGAGCTTGCTGCCTATGGTTACGGCCGCTTCCGCGTCCGGCAGCATCGAAACCCCAAAGACCACATCGAATGGCTCGGCCTGGTGCCATCGCTTCGCCTGCGCCATGGCGCTGAACGCCAGCGATGTGCCCTCGAACCGCCGGAACCCAAATCCGGGCGGGCGGAGGTAACTGACCCGGCGCGCCCGCAGACCATCCGGCGCGGCCAGCGGATTAGCAGGACCATAGTCACGCCATCGCGAGGCGCGACACAGCGGCCAGGGGGCCCACGGCCGGCCCACGAGGAAGTCACATTCGATCCCGTGCCGGCGCAGGTGCCGAGCCTCGCGACACATGAAAATCCCGTGCCTTGGCGAGGTCGTGGTCGGGAACATGTGGCTAACCGTCAATATCCGGAGCTTCTTCATCCGTTTCGTCGCAGAATTCGTCGGGGTCGGCGTGCCACCAACTGAGACGTTCGGCCGCCAGCACGAACGCCAGGAAAACCCAATAGTACTTCGCGGACACCTGCTTGATGTTCAGGCCCATCACCAGCAGAAACGTCAGGACCGCCCGTGCGTACAGCTTCTCCAGGGTCAGAGGCATGCGTTTGACTGTGAGCATCAGCAGGACGACGAAGACGGCGAACAGGACCCCCGCCGGAACGCCGTATACACCGAGCGCAAAGAAGAAATCGTTGTGAGGCCAGATTACGCTGTCGGTCCGCTCGAACCAACTGAAGTAGCCCGTGCCCGCCGGTCGCGTGACGGCAGCCCCTACGGCTTTGCGGATCGGGGCCATGCGGATGTCGATGGCTTCTTTCGCACGCTGTACACTGGTCAACCGCGCGGAGACCGAGCTGTCCAAGCCCTGCTGCCGGACCAGAAGCCCCGTAGACAGAGACGCCATCAGGATGACGAGCACCAGCAGGGCCGCCAGCGCCGGTCGGCGCAGGACCTGTCGCACGAACAACAGCGGGCTCAGCACCGTGAACGCCAGCGCCACCAGACCGCCGCGCGATCCGATCCGAAGCATCATGACGGGCAGGAACAGAATCGCCGCGAGATAAAGGACGCGCCACAGCAGGCTCCGGTCGCGGGCGAACAGATAGACCGCGCAGAGGAACGCCAGGGCCGTGAGGGCCGCGAGCATGTTGGCGTCGATCGCGCGTCCGAGCGTCGCGGCGTACCGCACGTCCCGCGTCTCGTGCGCCGCGCGAATCACTGCGCCCGTGCGGACCGCCAGAACGATCGTGCCCAGCATCCCGATAACATATGAGCGCAACGCCCAGAGAAACGTGGTCTGGCGGTTCGTTTCGAGAATCCAGTAGGCGATCACGACCAGTGCGACCAACTGGAATTGCGTGAAGGCCCGCATCACCTCCATCGCCAGGTATGGCTGCGGCAGGGACGCGACGAAGATCCACGCGCTCAGGCCCGCCGCGACCCACAGGGCCTTGTGCCGGATGCGCAAGCCCGGCCGGGTCAGCATCGCATTCAACAGGAAACTCGCCGCCGCCGCAATCCCCACACCACGATCGAGACTGAACCCCTGGCCGAACCCCACACCGGCGCCGGTGGGAAGGACCAGCATGAGAATACACAGCGCGAACGTCGGCTTGATGAGCATGCCGCCAAACGTGGGCAGCGCAATCACCAGCCCCCCAACGAGAGGATTCCTGCCCACAAAGGCGATCCCGGACCCGATCGCGCAGACGATCAGCCACACCGCCAGGAGCAACGTGTTCATGGCGGGCGGGAACAGGATGTCCGACGTCCGCTCCTCGGGCTCGGACAGCAAGCCTTCGTAGTCCACTTCTTCGAAGTAAGTCGCGTACATAGGTAACACTGGCGGTGCGGCCGCACCGATGAAGCTCCGGCATCCGGGACCGGCGCCGTTCCGCGTCCGATCCCTGCCTGTTCTTTCGTTTCAAAAGACGGGCGGCATGAGAGAGCGTGCCAAGAATCGACTCGTGCCCGCAGAGGCTTTCAGCTCGCGAGCATCCGGTTCCGATAACTCGACGGCTCGATCACAATCCGTTGCCAACCGCCGATTCTGCTGAGCCGCGCCGCAGGACCGCAAGCAGCCGCCTGCGCTCTGCGGGGTCGATACTGAACAGCCAGGCGCACAGACACGTTACAGCGCCCGAGGCAACAATCGCGCCCAGCAGCGCCGGCCACGAATCCGGCGGGAGGAGGACCTTCCAGGCAACGATCACTGCGACCGCCGGAAGGCTGCCCGCCAGTGCGGGCCGCCAGACGCACACAAGGCTCTCGCGCGTCGCGATCTTCATCCTCCGGTTGAAGTAGATCGGCACGACCAGACCCGACACGATCGCCATCGGAACGAAGCCGAACCAGGCGATTCCCTCAAGGCCCCAGCCCAGGGATTTGACGGCGAAGACCGAGCCGGCGATGCAGAGGATCGCGGTCACTGCGGCAAGGGCCCCGAAGACACCATGCTCGCCGCGACCGGTCAGGACCAGAAAGTTGCTGTGCTGCGCCAGCATCAGGCCGTGCCCTGCCGTCAGAACGGCCAGAACCGTTGCCAGCGAACCGACGACGGTCGGGTCTGAGAACTTCTCGCCCACCCAGACGCTGAGGAATTCGCGGCCCATGACGATCAGGAAGGCGCTGGCGGGGATCAGAACCAACAGGCTGTATTTCTGTGTCAGGAAGGCGATTTCCTTGACCTTGGCATGGTCGTCGCGGGTGTCCAGCTCGCTGACGGCCGGCTTGATCGCGGCCGTGAAGGCCTGGAGCAACTGGCTCAACAGCAGCACGGCGGCGCTGGCGACGGCGAAGCGGCTGACCGCCGACGTGCCCAGGAAGATCCCCGCGATCAGGTCGCCTGCCTTGCAGACGATCAGGCCGCCCATCGCATAAAGGAACGTGTTCGTTCCATACGAGAGCATGTCCTTCAACAGGACCGGATCGATGTTGCGGCGCGACAGGGACACTCCGGGCAGCAGCCGTCGGATGAACAGAGACTGAATCAGCCGCATGACGATCTCGCTCGTGCCGAACACGAGTCCCATCGTCAACAGGCCGTAACCGCAAAGCAGAAGGACGACCAGCAGAACGGTCCGCACCGCCAGGACTACCAGCGTCGCCATGTTGATGACATCGTACCTCTGCAGACCGCTGAGCACGGCGGTGGTCAACTGAAGCGGGCTGGCAAGCGCGAACGCAAGGCCCACCACGAGGACCAGCCGGCCGGCCACCTCGATCTGCTCGCGCTCGATAACAAACCAATCGCCGATCTTCGCGTAGAGCAGAACCGTCAGCAGCGCCAGCACGATCCCCAGGGCCGAGTAGAAGAACAGCGCCGTGCTGACGACCTCTGAAATGCCCTGCTCGTCGCCCTTCGCCAGGCAGACAGGAATCTGCCGGTTGATCGCGCCGTTGAGCCCGAGGCTCAGCATGCCGCGATAGCGAAACAGCGAGCCGACCAGCACCCACACGCCGTAGCGGGCCTCTCCCAGACGGCCCAGGAAGAACCGGATCAGGACAAAGCCGATCAACGCGTTACTGACGAGGGCCAGCAGGTTGAACAGCGTGTTGTGGATCAACCGCTTCGAGGTGGTGACAGGTTGTGCCATCGTCCTTTCTTGTCTTGTCCGCATGTTCGAGGCGCGAGACCTCGGATTTCCGTGCGATGCAGAACAGGTTTGCCGAGTCGAAGTATTTCGCATCCCACGCCATGCCTCTGGCGATTGCCGCATGAAGGGGCGCAACCCGGCCGACGAGCAGGTCCGCCATTCTCAACACGCGATGGAAGAGGCCGGCGCCGTCGAACTCAACGGCATCGAACCCGCTGCACCGCAGCAGGCGGGCCAGATGGGCTGCGGAGAAATGCTCGTGCCAGCGTTTAGTCGCCGAGACGTCGCCGATCAGGCCGTCGGCGTTGCGGAGGTACCGCGCGTCGTATTCCGCCTGCGAATGCGTCCGGCAGTAGTACCAGCGGTGCAGCCGGGGAAACCGAAATTTGAGATTGCCCATATCCAGGAACGAGAACACATGCCGACCGGGAACGGTGACGACCAGCACGCCATCGTCCGACAGGACGCGGTGCAGCTCGTCCAGCAGCCCTTCCTGCTCGCCGACGTGTTCGAGAACGTCCATCAGCGTGATCGACGAGAACATCGCGTCCGGAAACGGCAGAGGCATGGCCCCGTCGATATGGATAATCTCCAGTCCGCCCGAGGCCTTCTGTGCCCGCTCGACCGCCTGACGGCTGACGTCGACGCCCACGAGGCACTTGATCCCTTTGGCCTTCAACGCCCGGAGGAATCGTCCGTCCCCGCAGCCGAAGTCCAGATGCGCCTCCCCGCCGGCGGGCACATGCTGCCATGCAAACGCGTAGCGGTCCCATTTGTACGGGTTGCCGGTTGTGAATCGTGTGCGCATACGCTTGACTTGCCGGGTCCTCAGTCGAGCTTTGGCGGCGCGACGACCTGCCACAACGGACCGGCCCGGCGAAGGTCGTATTTGCCAAGCACAAACCGCGGCGCGTAACCCTGGCGGTCCGAGGTCACATAGACCGGCCGGGAGGCC
Organism: Sedimentisphaerales bacterium; assembly: GCA_040772485.1. GTDB lineage: Bacteria > Planctomycetota > Phycisphaerae > Sedimentisphaerales > Anaerobacaceae > Anaerobaca. The sequence goes on from JAXGYC010000008.1 coordinate 507,819, forward strand.
AAGAGTTGGTCGAACAACTCGGCATCGTACGGCGGCGCCCCCCTGCTGCGGATGATGCCCGTGACAACGTGCACATCGGGACGCCGGCCCTCGACCTCCTGCACCAGCAGCAGCGGCGCCACGGTCGTCGTGTCGGCATAAATGAACGCATCGGGACCGGCCGCCCCCAGCGCATCGCGTGCGAACCGCTCAGCGCCGTCATCGCTCGTCTTCCACGGCCGCAGGAAATAGACGTAGTCGTCGCGGTACGCGATGTCGGCCCGCGTTCCGATGTCCAGACCCATCCGGCGGGCCACCCCTGGCGCCGCCGCATACACCGCTGGAGGCAGCAGTGCGAGGGCCACGATGAGCATCGCAGTCGCCCGGCGAGGCACGCGTTCTTGAATGCGATGCGCGCCCAGACCGATAATCGCCGATGTCACGGCGTAGAACGGGATGAAGAAGGCGTAGCGGTCGGAGACGGTGTAGCGAAACGCAAAGACGAAGAACAGCACGAGCAACGCCGCGAGAATGGAACGGAACAGCGGGACGGACCGTATCTTGCACAGCGCTGCGCAACCAATGACAAGCAGCAGCGCGTTCGGAGTAGGAAAGTTCAGCATGATCAGGAGGACGTTCTCCCTGACGAGCGTCCACGACAAGGCCGCGTTGAGCACATCCGCTTGCCAGCGATCCCCGAACGCGGCGGAAGCGAGCGTAGCGAGGATCTGGCCGCTATGGATCATCCGCCGGACGATCAGATACTCGTAGGGCAACGCGCCGAGAATCCACAGCAGAGCCACGATCGCAACATCCCTTGCGCGCACGCGTCTTCGCACCAGCAGAACAACCATGAACACGGCGTAACAGACCAGCGGAAGGACCGCGAGCATGTGCACCGAGACAGCCAAGCCATTGACCAGACCCAGGGCGTAGAGATATCGCGTTTGGCCCGTGCGGCCATATTGCAGCAGCACGACCAGCTCGCCCAGAAACAGCGCCGTCCACAGCGTGTACGTCTCCGCGATGCTCGCGTGCTGCCAGAACGTGTGCGACAGCGCCAGCGTCAACGCCGCGACAAGGGCGGGGAATTCCTTGCCCGCCCAGAGCCGCACGAGCAGGTACAGATTCGCCACCGCCACCGCCCCGGCGAAGGCCGAGACCAGGTTAACCCTGTGGGCAAACGAACCGAGCGGGATGTACTTGGCGGCGATGGCCACGAGATAGAACAGCGGATGCGCGATCGCCAGTCCGAGAAATCCTTCGATATCGTTGTGCCAGACGCGAAGTTGAATCAATCCGCTGTCCTGCCACAGCGCCCCCGGCGCGCAACTGATCCCATACAGGACCCCTGCCCCGAGGAGCACGACAAGATACACGATCCCTATGCGCGTGGTTGTCTTGGGCATGAATGTGATGTGCGAATTGCGTTCGGCGTCAACTGACGGTGACGACGAGCCCTTCGTTGCTGATACTGTAGTCGAAGAAGCGGGCCCGCTCGTTCGGCGGCTCGGTCTGGAGCATGCGGCGGACCTTCGCGGCATCGGAGCCCGACTTGCAGACCATCAGAAGGAAGCCGCCTCCGCCGGCGCCGAGCAGCTTGGCCCCGTGGATGTGCGGCCGGACACGCGCCAGCAGCGCCTCGATCTGTGCATTGCTGCTGTTCGGGTCCAACCGCTTGTTGAGCTGCCAGGCGGCCTCAACCAGATGCCCGAACCGCGCGAGGTCCTTGCGAATGAAGGCGTCCATCACCTCCCGCGCGACCTGCCCGATGTGCGACAGCGTCGCCATCGTGGCCCGTTCACGATTCAGATACCGGCCCACCACCTGCTGAAGGATGTTCTTGGCCAGCCGTGTGATCCCGGTATAGTACAGCAGCGTCACCTTATCATTACACATCGGGTCTATAATATCCGCTGGCACGTAATGGATGTGCGCGTCCGGGACCATGCCCGCCTGCGACACGATCATCTTGACGCCGTCGACGACGCCTCCGATCTGGTCCTGCCAGCCTCCGCCGGTGGTCAGCGCCTGCTCGAGGCGCAACACCTGGTGGAACAGCTCCCGCTGCGAGAGGTCCTTGCCGACGACCCGCGCGATCGCGGCGGTAATCACCGCGCCCATGATACTGGAGGTTCCCAGGCCGCTTCCCTTGGGAATGGCGGCCAGGGTCGTCAACTCGATTCCGCCTCCAAAGTCCTCCAGCGCCTTTCGCAGGGAACCCGCCTCCGACCGGCCGCCCGGTCGGGGCGACAGGCCCGATAACGCCAGGGCCGCCTTGGCCAAGGCAAAACTGCCGGTGGCTTTGCGGTAGTCCAGCAGGTCCTCGAACCGGCGAACCTCGATGCGAACGCCCAAGTCGATCGAGCCGATGCGGATGACCGGCTCGTCGATCACGCGGACGTACGCCTGGATCGGCGGCTGTCCGTTGAGGTTGACCGCCGCGTTCACCACGCAGCCGCCCCACTCGAGCGAATAGGGAGGCGTGTCGGTCCAGCCCCCGCCGATATCGAGCCGCGCCGGCGCGCGGGCCCAGACGATCTCATCGCTGCGCAGCACGCTGCGAGGCGACGCCGCTTCGACGATCCCGCTGCCGACGATCGACCGCTCCAGCACCTCAAACGCCGCCTGCTGCGCCCGCTGTGACCATGCCAGAATCGACGTGTTGCGCGTCGGAAGCAGGCCGAGAGATTTCAGCCATTTACACTGAGTTCGCGTCAACTCCTCTTCGATGCCGCCAAGCACCTCGACCGCCGGCGCATCGCGACCTTCACACAGGCGGGCCAGAGCCGATCCCAGCGTGTGCAGGACTCGGGAGAAGGTCAGCGCGGCCATGCCGTGATTCTCCCGGCTCTCGCAATACCGATGTGCTTCCTTCAGAATATCGGCGATCCAGGCCGCGACGTCGTCCCGGTCGCGCAGCAGCGAGGCCAACTCCTGTGAGGAGAACTTGCTTTCCGGCCGGAACATCCGGCGCCAGGAGCGGCGGATCTCCTGCGCCCTGATCCGGCTGCGACGACGGTAGAACTCGACGTGATCGGCCATCGCCAGAATCTGTTCGAGGCTGTACCGGTCGGCCGTCCGCCAGGCGGAACGTTGCTCCTGCGAAGCAGCCGGTGGGTCGAACATCCACAGCCAGCGACGGTAGTCGCTGTGCACCTTCACCGCGGGAAACAGGCGGGCATTCCAGATACTCCGCTCATTCGCTGCGACCCGACGATCCCAGACATCCTGGGGCTTGGCGCCGACGTCGGCCAGCCAGCCAAGCAGGTCTTTGCCGCAAAAGACAGCACCCTGGCCGGCTGGCTCCTTGAGCGCATCGTCGATTCCGTAGCAGCGAACGAACCAGACCCGGGCCGCATCGCGGTCGCGCCCTTCGATCACATCGACACATGCGCCCGCCGGCACCACCAGCGGCTGCTCGACATCGACGCCGACGACCACGTTGCCCCCACCCAGAGTCAGCGAGGACGCGATCCGGCAGCCCTCGACCCAGGCGCCGGTCCCCTGGACCGTCGCCGGTGGCACGACCTCGTTGTTGATATCGAGGTAGGTTTGCAGGAAGGAGATGCCCCGATCCTCCTGGAGCAGCCGGGTTCCGTTGCTGAGAATCCCCCTGCTGCTGCCGAAGTCGAGGAAGTCGCAGTGCTTGAGCAACTGCACGCTGAATGGCGTTTCGCCCAGCACGTCGAACAGCTCCGCCAACATGGTGTCCGACCACCTCGAGCCGCTGCCGCGTGCCGACTTGACGTAGTCTTCCAGACGGGTCTGCGTCCCCATCGCACAGCAAATCTCGCGGTAGAAGTCGAGCCCGCGCTCCAGCACCGCCCTGCCCCGCCTGCCCGCCAGGACCAGGCCGCCCCGCTCGTCGCGGCGAGCGCCGAAGACTTGCAGCAGGCGAACCGCCGTGGCGGCGTCGAAGTGCATCACGCCGATGTCCAGACAGCTCTGTCCGTACGCGTTGATCGCTCCGTGGGCCTTCTGCTCGGGGATGGAAGGCTTTTGCAGGTACAGGCTCACCTCGTCGGCCGGTCCCTGGCAGAACACGCCGTGCCGGCTCGCCTGCTCGGGACTGGCGTAGCATGCGAGCCCCGTGATGCCCTGCTTCGTCAGGCGGATGTCCGACGGATCGAATCGCAACAGGACGTCGCCCGAGGCGATCACCACCTGCCCCTGACCGTGCTGCGGCGCCGGCAGCGCCAGGTACGTGGGTAACTGGCGGTCGAACAAGCTCAGGCACACGGCGCTGTCGTTCTCGCCGGGAACGGGAATGAACACCTTGCCGCACGGACCGTACGCAGGCAGGCGTCGCGAATCCCCGCCCGCGTGGACAATCAGGATGCGCAGCTCGCCCAGCGCCTCTTCCCAGCGATGCGGGCCGGGCTTTTCCGGACCTGGAGCAAGCTGCCTTCGCAAGACCTCCATCAGGCAGTAGAGCGTGCTGCCCCCGCTGCCGACGCGTCGGCCGCCCGGGTCAGGGACCACGATGGCCTCGCGAACGTCGCTGAGCAGTCCAAGTTCCCGCCGGACCGCCAACTGTGATTCGTAGGCCTTGGCCTGCGCCTCGTTGGAGGCGGTGACAATCAGGTAATCCCAGGAACGGCCGCGTGCCTGCATGGCGATCTGCCTTCCCACCACCCTATTTCGTCCCCATGTGCTCGCGGTGCTCGGCGATGATGCAACGCAGCGTCCGTTCGAGGTCCGTCTTCGGTTTCCAGCCGATCGTCTTTCGAATCCGCTCGGTGCATGGAACGCGACGCATCATGTCTTCGATGGGCCGTCCGTAGGCGACCTCATACGGTACGAACTCCTGCACGCTGCGGCTGCCGGTCAGCTCGACCACCTTGTCGGCCAATTGCCTGATGCTCACCTCTTCCGAAGAGCCCACGTTGAAGATCTGCCCGACCGCCTCCTCGCACTGCATCAGGCCGATCACCGCATCGACCACATCCTGGACGTAACAGAAACAGCGGCTCTGCTCGCCCGTCCCATAAATGCAGATCGGCTCATCCTTCAGCGCCCACTGGACGAAGCGAGGCACCACCATCCCATAGCGCCCGGTCTGCCGAGGGCCGATGGTATTGAAGAACCGGGCGATGACCACGTCCAGGCCGTACTGCTGGTAGTAGGCCTGGCCCAGGAACTCGTCGATCGCCTTGCTGCACGCATAGGACCACCGCGACAGGCTCGTGCTGCCCAGCACGATGTCGTCTTCTTCGCGAAACGGGATGGCCTCGCTCTTTCCGTAGACCTCGCTCGTTGAGGCGATCAGAACGCGTCGACCGAACTTGTTGGCGATCGCCAGGACGGTTTCGGTGCCGCCGATGTTGGTCTCGATCGTCCGCACGGGGTCGTCGGCGATCAATTGCACGCCCACCGCCGCAGCCAGATGGAAGATCACGTCGCATTCGGCCGCCAGCAACTGAACCAGCGACACGTCGCGGATGTCTCCTTTGACGAATTGCAGCTTCGGATGGCTGCGAAAGGCTTGAAGGTTCTCCAGCCGACCGGTGCTGAGGTTGTCGAGGATGACCACTTCCTGACCGTCGCCCAGCAACCGCTCGGCCAGGTGCGAACCGATGAAGCCCGCGCCGCCCGTAATCAACGCTTTCATTAGACCGCAGCCCTCATAGACCCGATGTGTGAAGAATTCTCACCGGGGAACGGTAACCGATTCGCGTCTCGCTGGCAATCGTCTCTTTCGATGGACTCCGTCCCCGTCGGCAGCGCGAAGGCGCACAGCCGGCCTGGCGGCAACGCCCGACCCGCCCGGGCGACGCATGCTTTTCTCCCTTGCCTAAGTATCGGAATCGAAAGAACATAGCTTGAGACAAACCCGCCTGAGGCACCCTGCGAACCGCGTCGTCCGGCTGCTTCGATTCCTGCCGGGAATGCCCCGATAATACGGACTGTCGTGTACAGTTGATGGCCCCCGACCGCCGCGTGTCTGGACTGTGCCAACGCCGCTCGGCCATCGCCCACTCAAGCCCCCCCAGCGGCCGAACAAACGCCTCTCTTATCGGGCCGATGAAGGAGCCCCTCTCCAAACGAACCGCAGGACAATCACCTCGTCCCGCTCCCATTTCTCCAGCTTCGCACGCAAGCCGTCAGCCCATGCGTCCGAAAGAGCAGGATGTGCACCGTGAAAGATCGCCACGCAGGAGATGCCTTTGCACAGAGCGCGCTTGAGTCTGTTGCTGCCGCTTCTCCTGGCCGTCTTCGTGCAAACGTCGACCGGCCAGGACCGGACCATTTCCTCGGCCGAGCTGTTGGACAAGCTGCACGGCATGTGGCTGGGCCAGCTCATCGGCAACGCCGCAGGACGCGCGACGGAGGGCCTCTATTCCGGCGCCGAGCCCAATCCGAATCCTTCCGTCCCGTGGGTTATCAAGCAGGCCTGGGACGCGGACGACGACACCGACATCGAGTACGTCACCCTGCACATCCTTGAGAGCTGCGGTTTCGACTGCGACGCCAATGACATCGCGGGACAGTGGCTCGACCACGTCACACCGGATGGGATCTTCATCGCGAACAGGCAGGCGTGGTACCTGATGCGTGACGGCTATCGGCCGCCCGACACGGGCAGCCGCCACTACAACCCACACTGGTATTCGATCGACGCACAGATCGGAACCGAGATGCTGGGCGCCCTGTCCCCCGGAATGCCCCAGACCGCCATCGACCTCGTCGGGACGTTCGGACGGGTTACCAACGCCGGCTTTGCCGTCCATGCGGCTCAATTCTACGCCGCCCTCTACGCCGAGGCGTTCTTCGAGCCGAATGTCCCGGCGCTGGTCCTAAACGCCCTGGCCGCCCTGCCGCCCGACAGCCGCACGACCCAGGTCATTGCCGACATCTGCGACTGGTATCGGCAGGACGCCCTCGACGGCGCCCTCGACTGGCGTGCTACGCGGACCAGGCTCTACGACAACTACCAGGGGGCGCGCAGCTTCGGACGCTACTACAACTGGGTCGAGTCCACTATCAATACTGGTGCGACGGTATTGTCGCTCCTCTACGGCCAAGGTGACTTCGAACAAACCGTCCAGATTGCCGTCCTGGCAGGCTGGGACTGCGACTGCAACCCCGCGACGGCCGGTGGTCTGCTCGGCATCATCCACGGCTTGGCCGGACTGCCCCGCAGCCTGACCGATCTCGACGTCTGCGGCGATTCCTACGTGAACGTGGCCCGCCCGGGCCTGCCGGACGCCGGCGCCCCCCTGCCCCAATCCGAATCCATTCACAGGATCGCCCAGCGGACGCTGGCCCTGGCCCAGGAGAACATCCTCCGCAATGGCGGGCGGCTCACACCTGGCCGCTTCACTTCTTGCTGCCACATCGCCAGGCACGACAGCCCGCGTATCAACACCTACACGCCGGCCATTCTCGGACCCTATGACCTCGTTGCCGCTGCGCTCGAAGCCGGACTGAGCGTCACAGCGCATGCATCTGTCGCGCGATTCGACCCGACGAGAGACAGGAACAACCTCGCCTCCATCATCGACGGGGTCATCGACAATTCCCACAACGGCGTCAAACCCTACTGGACGAACGATCCCGCCGATCCGAACGCACCTGCCGAAGCCTGGTTCGAGGTTCGCTTCTCCTCGCCCGTCCTTCTCGCCGGCGTCACTCTCTATGGCGGCGACTTGGTATGGTCGCACATCAACACCGACTACCGCGAGGACCAGCCGCTTGGCGGCCCACTCGAAGCCATCGACGTCGCAATCCTCCGGGACGGCGTCTATCTACCGCCGGACGACATCGTCCTCCACACACCCAAAAGTTGGTTGCCTATATACCAGACCGTTGCCGTCACCTTTGCCCCGGCTGTAGCAGACGGCATCCGGCTCACATGTACACCCGCCCGCGCCGGCCGCTTTGCGACAATCCTCGAACTGTCTCCCCACGGGGCCATTCTGCCGTCTCCTGATGCTCAAGTCGCGCCCTTATTCCGCCGATGAACCCGTCGACGGATCGCGATCCACACTCCGGCTGGCACACCAGCCGGTCGCGATGCAAGATCGACCGAAGGGCATAGGAACTCGCAACAATGAACCCGACAGATCCATCCACCCACATGATACGGCACTTCAGCCTGGGTCTTGACGACCCCCGCCCACTCACACTCGCGGGTCGAATCCAGAGCTTCCGTTGTGCCGCACGCGGCGTCCGCCTCATGCTCCGATCCCAGCACAATGCCTGGCTGCACGCCGTGGCCTCCTGTTGCGTCCTCATCGTCGGAGGCCTGTGTGTGTTGACCGCCGCCGAATGGTGTTGGATCATCCTCGCTATTATGGCCGTCTGGACAGCCGAGGCTCTTAACACCGCTCTCGAATTACTTGCCGACGCTGCGGCGCCAGAGTTTCACCCCGTCGTCGGATACGCCAAGGACGTGGCCGCCGGCGGGGTCCTGATCTCCGCCATGGGCTCCGCAATCGTCGGCGTCCTCGTCCTCGGACCGCATGTTCTCCGTTCGCTGCGCTCCGCCCTCTGAGCAGTTCGATGTTTCACGTGGAACAAGGCATCTCACGAATGGCCGCAATACTCATGCGCATAGCGCCCCCCTTATTGTCCTGTTTGTTGCCCCACCTGTTCCCGAGCGCTCCATAGCGCCGACTACCACCCCGCGATCTACGCCGTCTACCTATATAGTCACCCGAGCCGATCTCGATCAGGGCTTTACCACGCCTTGCTGCTCAACGCAGTCCCCCGTTACCCTGTTCGCCGGGTGATCACCTCCCGCACCCAGAACCTACCTGCTGCCCATCCTCCTTGCTTCGTGTTCCACGTGGAACAACGTTGCCGATATACCGTCACGTCGAAACAATTCAACTTTGCCGCGCACGTTTTCCGAAATAGTCCTTGAGGGCCTGCGAAGGCGCACATACAATCAGCCCTCGCTTTTTTACACAGAACCTGATACCGTGAAGGAGCAGCATGATGATGAGCGGAAAGGGCGACAAGCCCCGTCACCTCGGCAGGGGGCTCGACTCCCTGCTCAGTCCTCTGTCCTCTTTTGAAACACTGCCGCCCGAGCAGCCACAGTCCTCTCCGGTTACGCCGAATTTCCCACCGGACAAGGAGCTCGACGCCTCCTTCCACGAACTGCCCCTCGATTCCATCGGCCCGAACCCTTACCAGGCCAGGACCGTCTGGAACGAGGAGGACCTCCTCGAGCTGACAGACTCCATTCGCGCCAACGGGGTAATCCAGCCCGTTATTGTTCGTCCCTTCCAAGGTCGCTACCAGCTCATAGCCGGAGAGCGCCGTTTTCGCGCTGCTCAAATGGCAGCTCTCCCGGCCATCCCCGCCGTTGTCCGCGAGGTCACCGACGAGCAGCTCTTCGAGTGGTCGCTCGTTGAGAACATCCACCGCCGCGACCTCAATGCCATTGAGCGTGCCAAAGCCTACCAGCGCTATCTCAACGCCTTCTCCCTGACCCAGGCCGACGCGGCCGAACGCCTTGGCGAGGACCGCTCTGTAATCGCTAACTACTTGAGATTGCTGGACTTACCTGAGGACGTCAGGCAGATGCTCGTTGACGGAACGCTGTCGATGGGTCATGCCCGAGCGATCCTCGGCCTGCCCACCGATGACCTCAGGCGCAAGCTCGCCAACCGCGCCATGGCCGGCCGGCTCAGCGTTCGCGACGTCGAGAGGCTCGTCCGCAAGCACCTCAGCGAGTCGCCTTCGAACGATCGTGGGGCACGCGCCAAGCCCATGCACATCCGCGATCTCGAGGACAAGCTCAAGCGCCATCTCGGCGCTCGGGTGGCCATCGAGACCCGCCGCAACGGCCAACGCGGCCGGATCGTCATAGAGTTCGATTCGATCGACGAGTTCGCCCGCATCGCCGAATCGCTCGGCTTGGCCTGCACCGAGGACGTGTAGGACAGCCCCCATAAAAAAGCCCGCCAAGACCCTCGCGGGCGTCTTGACATGCCAATTCGTGGTATAATGTACTCCGTGCCCCTGCCGTGGCTCGTTGGGCAGGGCGGCTCAGTATCCGAACAACCGCATTTGAAAAGAGGTCTCCTGTGAAACGCCTGGCAACCCTCACCGCAATCCTGTCCGCATACGCCCTGGCCACCGCCGGCGCCGCCGGGGCCGAGTCCAAGATGCCCACCAAGCCCTTCTTTCAAGCCATCAGCACCGCCGACGTCGATGAGGTCAGACTGCACATCGAGCGAGGTGTGGATGTCAACAAAGAAGACGTCAGCCAGAATACGCCGCTCGGCACTGCGGTAGAAAACGGGCGCCTTGCGATTGTCCAGTTGCTGGTCGACGCCGGCGCCAATGTCGCGACACCCAGTCGGGCAGGGCTCCCGTTGACCATGGCGGTGATCCGCGGCAACACGGACGTCGTCAAGTTCCTCGCGGAAAAGGGCGCCAATGTGAATATGGCGGACCCTCAAGGTGTGATCCCTCTGGTTGCCGCCGCCGAGAGCGGCTATCTCGATATCGTCGAGTTCCTCGTCTCCAAAGGCGCCAACGTCAACGCCAAGGACCGGCGCGGCCAGACCCCGCTGAGCATCGCCATGGCGGGCCGCCACACCGAGGTTATGGCCCACCTTCGGCAGCATGGGGCCGAGGAACCCGTCAACCCGCTTGACATGCGCGCCTATGGTGGCAGGGGACCCCGCGTTCCGGGTGCGACAATGCCTGCCGGGGAGCCCGAACTCGATTCCGGGCCCGACAGCACTACTGCGAACGTCCAGATTCTCGGAGATCCCAATGAGATCCGCGCCCGCGTCGCGGCCTTTCCCGGTCTGCCCGAGGCCGTCGCGGCTGTGGATGCCAACAGCGCCTCCGAGCAACGCAACTGGCGGCAGCGCCGTGCGGACAACCGCACGATGCTCATCCGCACGGTCGAGAAGCAGTTCGAGGAGGAGATGACCTTCGTCAAGCGGATCGCCCAGAGCGAGAAGGCCGTCAAGACCACTGCCGCTGCCGACGATCTTGTCGCTCGGAGGAAAGCACGCTACAAGGTCATCTACGAAGATCTGCGCGACGAAAGACGTGCGGAGATGCTCGAAGAGCGTGAGGCTATGGCCCGCTCGCGCACGACAGGACGCTCGCGCGGGCGCACCGGCATGACAGATCCCATGCTCGGCCCCTCCGCCAACGACCCCTACGCAACGCCCATGCCTGCACGCCCGGCGCCCCGCGTTCGCGCTTCCGCAGATGCCAATGAACCGGCCCTTGACGCAGCGACTGAGAACCAACTCAACGCCTGGCTCGGCGCCGATCCGTTGGACAAACGCGAGCTTCTGGGCAGCGTTCATGCGATGGACCTGCGGGAGTACGACTCCTTGCGTCAGACCGCGGCCGACGAGGAAGCCAAGAAGACCGCCGCCGCGATCGAGGGACTCATGCTGGCCCGTCAGCAGCGCCTCACGAGCATCACGGCCAAGATGGTCGAAGAGGATGAGCGGCTCCAGCGGCTGGAAGAGCGCGCCGGCGGAACGATGGCCCCCGGCGCGACCATGGCTCCGGGGACCACGCGCGGCCGAGGCGGTCGCGCTACCACCGGCCAGGAGGAAACCACCACGCAGCGCCGGGGCCGGCGATACCGATGAGCCATTCAGAGGGACCCTGCCCGCCTCCTTTGTTAGCGAGCTGGTGCGGGTCTACTATGTCTGTATTTATCCCGTGACGCCGGCTCCGCCGATTGGGCCGGTTCGCTGTAACCTGTGCAACAATCAATAGATACGCCTCCAGACCAGGCCGTCGCCGAGCGGCGGCCCGTGTGTGTGAAGATATCCGGGCATGCATGTGGCAGCGACACGCGCAGGCTTGCCGATGGCGACACGCGTGCCGACGAAGCGATCGGCAAACTCCGCCCTGCTCTCCGCCTGCGGTGGACCGCTGCCGCACATGGCGCTCAGTGCTGGAAGACAGGCCTTGCCGCGAGATTCGCACAGACACCTTGGGGGCGTCGGCAGGCGATTCTGTTTGACTTCTCGGCGTGCCTCGATTCAACTATACTGCTCCGGTAGGGTTCCGAGCGTTGTGCGGATGCCTCTCTTAACGGAGCCAGGGTAGATTCTTGGGTGACGTATGCTGACGGACAACATACTCGACTTGATCGGCAACACGCCGTTGCTGCAGTTGCGTGGCGAGCGTATTTTTGCGAAGGCGGAATTTCTCAATCCCGGCGGCAGCATCAAGGATCGCGTCGCGGTGGCCATGCTCGAAGCGGCCAGACGCGACGGCAAGCTCGATCCCGACGCGATCATCACCGAGCCCACCAGCGGCAATACCGGCATCGGCCTTGCCCTGGTCGGTCGTCTCATGGGCTACCGCGTGCGGATCGTCATGCCGGAGGGAATGAGCGAAGAGCGAAAGAAGCTGATCCGCGGTCTCGGGGCGGATCTGGTGCTGATCCCGGACGAGGAGGGCATCGGCGGGGCGGTTCGCCACGTCGAGCAGATGGCGGCCGAAGACCCCCGGGTGTTCGTCCCGCAACAGTTCAAGAATCCGGCCAATCCTCGCGTCCATTACGAGCAAACCGCCCGCGAGTTGTGGCGTCAGATGAGCGCTGACATCCAGTGCTTCGTCGCCGGCGTCGGCAGCGGCGGCACCCTCCAGGGCGTCGGCAGCTTCCTGAAGGAGCAGAACAGCAATATCAAGATCGTCGCCGTCGAGCCGGAGAACCGCTCGGCCCTGCTCGGCCACGAACCGGGTCTGCACCAGATTCAGGGCATTGGCGACGGATTCATACCGGACATCCTCGACGTGTCGATGATCGACGCGGTCATTGAGGTTTCCGACGAGGCCGCCATCGAAACGACACGCCAGCTCGGCCGCGACTTCGGCCTGCTCGTCGGCATCAGCTCCGGCGCCAACGTCTGGGCGGCCCGCAAGCTCATGCAGAGCCAACCCGGGAATATCGCCACCGTGCTTCCGGACCGCGCTGAACGCTATTTCAGTACGGCCCTGCTTTAGCCGCTCCGCGTCCCATAACCCTCATCCTTCGCCGCATATCACGACCTATTTTCCCAATCTGCCATATCTTGTCCTTGCTTTTCCGTTGACAGTGCAAGGCGACGTCTGTATCAGTCCAGTTCTAAATTTTGGCGCCCAAATGGCCGATAGGGAACTGACGTGCCCGCCGCGGAGCGAACTCCTTCGCACCGAGGCCAGTACAAGGGCTTCAGCAGGGGAAACCTCGGGAGCCCGGAACCGGCCGGTCAGCACGATCGTTTGTACGTGATCCAAGTGGGACCTTGGGCAAGATGTGAGAAATGGCGAAATCAAACGCGCGAAAATCGCTGGTCATCGTCGAGTCGCCCGCAAAGGCCAAGACGATCAATCGTTATCTCGGTCCCGATTTCGAGGTCAAGGCCTCCATGGGGCACGTCCGCGATCTGCCCTCCAAGGGTCTCAACGTGGACATCGAGAACAACTTCGAGCCCACGTACGATATCATGCCGGGCAAGAAGCGTGTGGTCACCGCCCTCAAGGCGGCGGCCAAAAACTGCGACAAGCTCTATCTGGCAACCGACCTTGACCGCGAGGGGGAGGCCATCGCCTGGCATCTGGGCGAGATCCTCGGTTTTCCCGAAGACCGCACCTACCGGGTCATCTTCAACGCGATCACCAAATCGGCCATCAAGCAGGCCTTTGCCGAGCCGGGCCGGATCGACGCCGACAAGGTGATGGCCCAGCAGGCCCGCCGCATCCTCGACCGCATCGTCGGCTATCAGATCAGCCCGCTGCTGTGGAAGAAGGTCACGCGTGGCCTCTCGGCCGGACGTGTCCAGTCCGTCGCCGTCAAGATAATCGTCGAGAAAGAGCGTGAGATCCGCGCGTTCAAGGCCGAGGAATACTGGCTGATCCCGGCGGTCTTCACCACCGACCTGGCGGGCCGCTATCAGCAGCAGTGGCTCGACTTTATCGCCCCGAACGCCAAGGACGGCAAAGGGCCGAGCCTTGAGCAGCAGGGCGAATGGCTCGCTCAGCACCATGCATTCAAGGCCGAACTGCACAAGATCGGCGATCAGAAGTTCAAGGCGGGCAACGAGGAAGAGGCCCGCCGGGTCTTCGAGGACCTCCAGCGCGCCGAGTTCCGGATCGCGGACATCGAAACCAAGGAATCCGCGTCCAGGCCCTCGCCGCCATTCATCACCTCGACGCTCCAGCAGGCGGCGGCCAACCGCCTCGGATTCAGCGCCAAACGGACGATGTCGATCGCCCAGCAGCTTTACGAGGGCATCGACCTCGGTTCCATGGGCTCCCTCGGTCTGATCACCTACATGCGAACCGACAGCACGCACCTTTCGGGCGAGGCGGTCGGCGAGGTGCGCAACTTCATTCAGGGCCGCTTCGGGGGCGCGTATCTACCGGAGGAACCCAACTTCTACGCATCGAAGAAGACCGCCCAGCAGGCCCACGAAGCCGTCCGACCGACGGACGTCGATTTGACCCCGGATCAGATCAAGGAATTTCTCAACAACGAGCAGTACCGGCTCTACGATCTGATCTGGCGCCGCTTCGTCGCCTGCCAGATGCAGGCGGCCCGTTGGAACGTCACGACGCTCAACATCACGGCGCCGACCTCCGCCGGTGCTGCTGTATACAAGGCCAGCGGCCGCATGCTCGTCTTCGACGGCTTCACGAAGGTCTGGCCGACCAATTCGAGCGAGCAGCAGTTGCCCGCGGTCCAGACCGGCCAGGCGCTGGCGGTGGTGGACATCCGGCCGGAGCAGCACTTCACCAAGCCGCCGGCACGATACACCGAGGCCTCGCTCATCAAAGCCCTCGAGAAGGAGGGGATCGGCCGACCGAGCACCTACGCGCCGATCATCAGCACGATTCAGGAGCGCGGCTACGTCGAGCAGAGAGACAAGAAATTCCACGCCACCGATCTGGGCGAGGTCGTCACCGGAAAGCTCGACGAGTACTTTCCCAGAATCATGGACATCGCCTTCACCCGCCACATGGAAGAGCAGCTCGACAAGATCGAAGAGCAGCACCTCAACTGGCAGGGCGTGCTCGGGGATTTTTATGGGCCTTTCAAACAGAATCTCGAAACCGCCCAGGAACGGATGACGCATGCCAAGGCCGAGTCGACGCCCAGCGAGTACACCTGTCCGGAGTGCGGCAAGCCCATGGTCTACCGCTTCGGCAAGAACGGTCGGTTCCTGAGCTGTTCGACGTACCCCGAGTGCAAGTTTGCCTGTCCCTGCGACAAAGAAGGCAAGATGCTCCGCGAGGAAGTCACCGAGCACAAGTGCCCCAAGTGCGGCAAACCGATGATCCGCAAGAACGGCCGCTACGGGGCCTTCCTCGGATGCAGCGACTACCCCGAGTGCAAGACGACGCTGCGACTGGACAAGGAAGGCAACGCGATGCCGCCGAAACCTCAGGCAGAGCCCTCCGGCGTCAAGTGCCACAAGTGCAAGCAGGGGGAGCTGGTCATCCGTCAAAGCAAGCGAGGCCCCTTCCTCGGCTGCAACCGCTTCCCGCGATGCCGGACGATCGTCGGCATCAAGCAGCTCGATCATCTCAAGGAACTCCAGGCGGCAGGGCAGTGGCCGCCGGACAGCCTCGAAAAGGCCGACGAGATCCTTGGCAGAGCCAAAGACAAGAAGACGGCCGTGGCCAAGTGAGCCCGGCATGCGCCTCTGTCGCCACCCTCGCGCCTCGCAATAGAAACAGAAAGGGAGCCCTGAGGGCCTCTGTGGGAGTCAGCCACAGAGCAGAGCCTCAGGACTCCCGTTTCCGTCATCTTCGAATGATTGAGCGGCTTAGCGCGGTGATCGCCCCTACTGCAGCACCTGCTCAACCCTTTGCACCTGAGCAGTGCCGGCCTGAATGACTGTCATGACCGAGCCCACCGAACCAGCGCCGCCGCCGAGCGAGGAGTTCTGCGCAACGGCCAGACAGGAATCCTCCGCCACGGCTCCCATGACATTGTTTGCCGCCTGGCCCTGATTCAGCAGTACCGAGTTACTGGCGCCCGCTCCGCCCGGGCCCAGCTCCTTGGCCAGAGACTGGGTGCCAATGACGCCGACGCCCTGACCCTGTCCAATCTGGCCGAGGCAACCAGAGATGCTCTGCACTTGCCCGGCGATCCCGCCGGTGCCGCCCAAGGCAGCCGCCGCGTCGATGCTGCCGACGGCAAGCCCCTGGTCCACCAGCAGACCGGCACACATCCCTGCCGCAAATCCGGTCTGATTGAGCATGCCATGGATGCCCTGGCTGGCCGCCGTTCCGACGCCCGTAGCGATCTGATCATTGCCCACCAGCACATTCTGTGCCAGAGAGCCCGTGCCCGGCCCTTCCGGCAGAACGATGGAGCCCGCCAGACTGGCGTCGAAATTGAAACCCTGAAAGATGTCGCCCAGCGCAAAAGCACTGGAGCCGATGAAGAGAACGACAATCGTCGAAACTGCAATCGCCTTTACCATGATTCGAATCCTTTCTACTGTTGTTGCCTTGGCTTACTTTCGGACCGCCAATCCCGAATTGGCGATCGAAAAACCAGTCAAACGCTCCTTCGCATCACCTGCCGCGACAACCTCCTTCCTCCCCCTTGCTCCCGTGGAAACCATTCATCCATTCCTTCACCCCGGCGCGACCTCCTTTCTCCCCGCTCACGGTCGTTTCATCTTCAGGTTTCTTCTTACGCACCACCGCACCGATTGAGGCACGTCAATTCCACCAAGTTCCCCGCCCCACCGTCGTCCAGGGGATGCTTGTGCTGTTGTGAACCTCGGCGCGTACACACCCCGCTGGCAATCCTGCCTGCTCCGTTGAATGTGACGACCTCCACGGTACGTGCCGGGCAAGAACCCAAGCCCTTTGCGGCGAAACCTCTGCGTTTACAGACTGCGGCCTCCGTAGCATCCAGTGTCCTTGAGGCCGGCTCGATGGATGGACCTGAGCCAAGGTGGACGAGCTGCCCGACACCGATGAGCACGGCCTCGATTTCCTTATCGAGTACTGTCTCATCACCCTCCCGAAGGACCGCAACCAAGCAGGTGTGCGCATTACCAGCCCGCCCTCGTTGTGCCACGGACGACCACCGTGACACCGCGAGTGGCGCGCGAGCGTGAATACCCTCAACCGCACAACCGACTCGGCCCGTCCTTCATCCTGTCGACAACACCGTCATCGCAGAAATGAAAACAGGCGATGGTAACCTCCGATTCCCCTTCTTCTCCGTAATCCGCCGGGGTCACGATCCTCCGTTCACCCAGCATCTCCAAAGGCGGATCTCGATGGTACCCGATAGTGTACGACCGAAGATGCGTTTGTCAAGTCTAAAGTTGGAAAAATCGGCTCTGGCAGCACGTGACATTCGCCTGCCGATGCCCCATGGCGGCTCCGCGGTGAACGGCCTGCTCCGACGCAAGCAACGTGGACTCGCCGGGTCCGGTTACGAAGCGCACGACCTGCCCGCGCCGCAGGCAACGATCGCATGGCCCCCTCCGCCCCGGCGGTCAACGCGCTTGGCAAACCGGCGTCCCGCGTTATAATGGCGGCGTGTATTGCGGCGTCGCGTTGCAGTGAGGTGGAACGGAAGATGGCCAAGAACGAAGTCCCGGAACCGCAGCCCTTCGAGACCGTCGAGCCGATCGGCAAGCGGATCCTCATCCGCAAGGACGAGGACAAGAAAGAAACCAAAGGCGGTATCCGGCTGCCCGACAACATCGAAATCCCGACGATCACGGGACGCATCGTCGCCGTCTCCGCCGAGGTCGAGAGCATGCCCGAGATCCCGCTGGCCCGATACGACAAGGTCCTGTTCAATCCCAAGGGGGCCATCCCCGTCGATTTCGAGGGCGACAACCGCCTGTTCGTAGTGGAAGTCGAGAACGTCGTCGCGGTTTTTCGAAAGGCGTGAATCCTACCGGCGCCGGAGGACCGCGACGTAGGCTCCGTCATGGTCGAACGGTTCGGCACAAGGCAGCGCCAGCTCCTCACGCACCAGCGCAAAGCCGCTGTCGGCCGCAAGGAATCGCCCGACAAGGTCGCTGTTCTCCGCAGTCTGAATGCTGCACGTGCTGTAGCAGATCCTGCCGTTGTCCTTGAGCAGGGCTGCGGCCCTGGTCAACAAGGCGAGCTGTGTCCGGGCCAACTCCTCGACTGAATCGGGGCGGACGCGGAATCGAACCTCCACCCGCCGGGCGAGCACGCCCGTGTTCGAGCAGGGCACGTCGAGCAATATCGCATCAAAAGGTCCGTGTTGTCCACATTCGATCTGGGCGCACGGGACCACGGTCACGCTGTGGCAGCCCAGCCTTGCGAGGTTCTCCGGCACTTTCTTCAGGCGTTCGGCGTCGACGTCGGTCGCCACGATCCGGGCGGCATCGCCCGTCCATTCGGCCAGTTGTGTCGTCTTCGTTCCCGGCGCAGCGCACAAATCGAGAATCGCCCAGCCCGGCTGAGGGTCCAGCACTCGCACGGCCCGGGAGGCGGACAGATCCTGCACGGTGAACCATCCCTCCGCGTAGCCGGGCAGTTGCGTGATCGCCTGCGGACCGAGCAGACGGATCATATCCGCCTCGGCAGAACCGTCCGCCGGCGGGACGACTTCGGCCTCGATGCCCGCCTCATGAAACCGCTCCATCAGATGCGCCGGACGGGTCTTGAGCGCATTGACCCGGACGTAGACGCTCGGCCTGCGGCTGGAGCCGAGGCAGATCTGGCGGGCGCGTTGCGCGCCGAACTCCTTGATCCACCCGGCGACGAGCCACTGAGGGATCGAGAAACACGCGCTCAAGTGGGCGGCCGGGTCCGAATTCGCGTCGGGCAGAAAGTCTGTGTCGAATTCGCAGCCGGTCTGGGGCGACTGCACGAGTATCCGCGCTGCCGTGGTCTCGTGAACCGGGGCCTCCCGAGCGACGATGTGCCGAACGACGCCACGCAGTACGGCATTGACGAACCCCGTTTGTTTGCCGCCCCCCTCGCTGCGGGCGCTCTTGACGGCTTCATCCACGATGGAATACACGGGCGTATCGGGGCTGTACGCCAGTTCGTAGACACCCACTCGAATAACAGCCAGCAGGGGCTTGTCGATCTGCCTGATGCGCCGGCCGGAGAACTGCTCAATGACCCTGTCGATGGCGAGGAGATTCCGGATCGTTCCGAACACCAGATCGGTGGCGCGCTGCTTCTGGTCCGTCTGCGGCAGGAGACGATCGAGGATCGGTCCGGCGTGCGCCCGCCCGGCGTCGAAGCGGCGGAGAACCTCGGCGGCGACGACGCGCGCCGATTTGGACCCCGGATCGGACATGTCAGCTTTCCGCCTCGACGAAGCGATCGCCCGGCTGGACGTGCCAGCCGTTGATGAAGTCTTTGAACTCCATCAGTCCCGAGCCGGCCGGCTTGATCTTGCGGATGCCGAGTTTGCCATCTCCGCAGACCACGTTCAGGTCCTCATCAAACGTCCCGGGGACGGCCGAGGCCGCCGTCGGGCCCCAGATGACATCGGCCAGAGCCAACGTCACGCGTACGGTCTTTCCCGTCCTGGTGCCAAGGTAGTGCGACGAGGCCCCCGGCCAGGGCCAGAACCCTCGCACCTTGTCGGCGATCACGTAGGCGGGAAGGCGGAAGTCGACCTCGCCGTCGGCCTTCTTGAGCTTCGGCGCTTTCGACGCAAGGAACTCGTCCTGCTTCGTATAGGTCGCAGTGCCCGCCTCGATCCGGTCGAGTGTCTCCAGCAGTAGCGACGGCCCCATTCGGGCCAGCCGGTCGTGCAGCTCGCCCGCGGTCTCGTGGACGCCGATTTGCGTGCCGCGCTGGGCCAGGATGTCGCCGGCGTCCATCCGGTCGGCCACGGTGATGATGCTCACCCCTGTTTCTTTCTCGCCTCGGATGATCGCCCAGTTGATCGGCGCCGCGCCGCGATACTTCGGCAGCAGAGATGCATGTACGTTGATGGCGCCGTGGGGCGGAAGGGCGAGCAGCTCGGGCCCGATCTTCTGGCCGAACGCGATCACCACGAGAATGTCGGGCCGGACCGCCGCGATGCGCTTTCTGACGTCGGCGGCGTTGACGTTATCGGTCTCAATGGATGGCTTCGCATGGCTCTCGGCCCAGTGGCCCACGGGCATCGGACAGCACTTGCGTCCGCGGCCGGCCGGCTGCGGCGGCTGCGTCACCACCAGAGCAATCTCGTGATGCGATGCCTTCAGCGCATCCAGGCAAGGGATGCCGAACTCGCCGCTGCCGAGATAGACGATGTTCATGTCGATTACGGATTCCGGATTGGGCGTCTCGAATCGAGCGGGCGACCGCGCGTCCGCGACTCCCGTGGTCTTGTGTTATTTGCCCTCGTGCCTGTCGATGAGCTTCTTAATCTGCCGGCGGTTCGCGATCTTCGCGGCCGCCCCCATGCGGTTGAGGATCGTCATTCCATCGAGGTGGTCGCTCTCGTGCTGCAAACAGCGGGCGTACAACCCGTCGGCCTCCTCGGTGAACTCATGGCCGGCCAGGTCGGTGGCGGTGACGGTGGCCCTTTTGTAGCGCCGGATCTTCGGGTAGATTCCGGGCACCGAAAGGCAGCCTTCGCCGTTCTCGTCCAGGTCCCCGGCCGGCGTGACCGTGGGGTTGACGTACGCCCGGACCTGCTCACGCGAGCCGTCCATGGAGATGATGAACAGCCGCAGGCCGACGCCCGCCTGCGGAGCCGCCAGGCCCATCCCCTTGTTCTCGATCATGATGTCGGTCATCTTCTCGACCAGCCGCCGGATCGTCTCGTCGATCTTCTCCACCGGCGCCGCCGGCTGGCCCAACACCGCCGCCGGATACCGCGTGATCCTGCACTTGTCAACATCGATCATGATACGGACCTCGTACTCCAGGCTCTCGTAACCTCACTGCACCCGGTGGTCATTTGTCGTCGAACTCGTGGCCGGCGAAGGTATTGCCCAGGTAGCTCTTCTTGACCAGCTCGTTGCGGATGATCTCGGCCGGGGGACCGGCCGCGATAACCTGGCCGTGGTCGATAATATAGGCCTTGTCCGCCACTTCGAGCGTTCGTTCGACGTTGTGGTCGGTGATCAGCACGCTGACGCCCGAGCCGACCAGGTGGCGAATCTCCCCCTGCAAATCCTCCACCGCGATCGGGTCCACCCCGCTGAACGGCTCGTCCAGGAGGATCAGCGAGGGGTCGGTCACCATGGCCCGCGCGATCTCGAGCTTGCGGCGCTCGCCACCCGAGAGGAATCGCCCGTGGCTCTTGGCCACCTCTTTGAGGCCGAACCGCTCAATGAGCATGTCCGCCTTCTCGCGCCGTTCGGCCCGCGTCAAAGACATCGTCTCGAGGATCGCCAGCAGGTTGTCCCGGACGCTGAGGCGCTGGAAGATGCTCGGCTCCTGCGAGAGATAGCCGATCCCGAGGCGGGCCCGTTTGTACATGGGCAGCTTGGTGATCTCGCGGCCCTCGAAGACGACCTTGCCCACATCGGGGGTGACCATGCCCATGACCATTCGGAAGGTGGTGGTCTTGCCGGCGCCGTTGCGGCCCAGCAGACCCACGATGCTCCGCTGATCGATGGTCACCGAGACCTCGTTGACGACGGCCCGACCCGAATACCGCTTGACCAGGTTGTGCGTTTCCAGAAGGGTGATGCCAACCAATAGAGCACCTCGCGTACACACGGTTGCGGACAAAGCCGCATTATACCAAGCCCCCGGGGGCAGGCAAGGGCACACTTCGACCGCCGGGACGCCGATCCGGACGCGCTCACGGCAGGCTCGGGACAGGCCTGCCCGCGTGCGAAAGCGAATAAAACTTCTGGCAATCGAGGGCCTTTTTTGCTATGAGGTGGGTTTTTATCGCATGGCCAGACCCGTTCGGGAGTCCATAGAAGAGATCGTATGTTTGCTGTCGTAAGCGATATCCATTCGAATATTGAAGCCCTGAGCACGGTCCTGGCGGACATCGAGAAACGGGGCATACAGAAGATCTACTGCCTGGGCGACGTGGTCGGCTACGGCCCGAACCCCACCGAGTGCCTCGATCTGATGATCGAACGCACCGAGTGGTGCGTGCTCGGCAACCACGACTACGCGGTGTTCTACGAGCCGACGAACTTCAACTACGGGGCCGAGCAGGCCAGTTTCTGGACGCGGGACGTGATGGAGACCGACCCGGACAAGGCCCGCAGCGACAAGCGATGGCGTTTCCTGGGCGAGCTGCCCATGCGCCGGACGCTGGAGACCCAGTTGGGGCCGACCAAGGCCACGGTCGACTTCGTCCATGCCTCTCCGCGCCGGCCGATCAACGAGTACATCTTCCCCGACGACGTTTACACCAACCCGGCCAAGGTCCGCGTCCTGTTCGAGCGGATTCCCCACGTCTGCTTCGTGGGGCACACGCACATGCCGGGCGTCTTTCTCGATGAGCCGGACTTCTACCTGCCCGACGAGCTGGGCGGGGTCTATCCCATCATCGAGGAGGAGAAGGCCATCATCAACATCGGCTCGGTGGGCCAGCCCCGCGACAAGGACAACCGCGCCAGCTACGTGTACGTCGAGGAGAACAAGGTCCATTTCGTCCGGCTGGAATACGACTTCGAGACGACGATGAAAAAAATCTACGCCATCGACCGCCTGGACAATTTCCACGCCGAGCGGCTTCGGGACGGCCGATGAGAGGCGAGGGGTCGGTTTCCTGCCCGCTGAGACCGGGCGGCCTCGGCAGACATGCGTCCGCCGAGCGTGGACGATCTGTGACTTGCCAAGTGGTTCGAACATAAAGGATTGTATGAGTCCGAGAAAATCTGTCGTTGTGGTGCTCGTGTGCTTCTGCCTGCTCTGCGGCGGGCTGGTTCTCGAGTCGGGAGCGTTCCGTACGACCGCCTCGCCTGAGGGGATCGATTCGCCGGCGGCACGGTCCGGCTTGCTGCTGCTCCAGCAGACCACCGAGGTCAATGCCCCGGGCAGCACGCCGCCGACACCCGCGCCGCCGCAGCCGCAGCTTCAAGCGGCGCCGTCCGAAGTCTTCGGCGCCGTCGGCGGCCCCAGCCAGCGCACCACCGTCGGTTCGGCGGACCCGAAGTCCGCGTTCAAATTCCAGCTCGAACTCGACTCCAAAGGGGCGGCCATCCGCACCGCCACGTTCAGCGGATTCAAGGATCGCGAGTACAAAGACCCGCAGCCGCTGGTCTTCCTCTCGCCCGCCGAGTCGGGCAACGGACGCGAGATGCTCTCGATGGCCAACAGAGGCCTGGTCCTTGTCAACCAGCAGCAACAGCTCAGTCTCGATGCCTTGAGCTGGAAGACGCTCGGCGCCGAAACCACAGACGCCGGAGACCAAACCGTCTCTTTCGAGGCCACCATCACCGGTTCGCAGAATCGACCGTTCCTGAAGCTGGTCAAAAAGTACCACGTCAGGCCCGACAGCTATCTCGTCGAATGCTCCCTGACGATCGACAACCTCTCTGACGCGACACAGAAGGTGCGCTACGATCTCGGCGGGCCCCTGGGCCTGGAGCGGGAGGCCTTTCGAGAGGACATGAGAAGCATCATCGGCGGCTACCAGGGCGCCCAAGGCCAGATCACTCGGAGCAAGCTCGACAAGAAGACCCTGCTCAAGGCCGGCACGCCGCTGCCGATCGAGCCGAAGAACGGAGGCGGCCAGTTCCTCTGGGCCGCGGCGGTCAACAAGTACTTCGCCGCCATCCTGGTGCCGGTGCCCGACACCAACGACGCCTTCTGCGATTGGATTAGCGGACGTACCGGCCGGCTGTACAACCCTGATGGTGACCGCAAGGCGGACACCGGGGACGAGACGGTGGGCCTCGATTTCTCAGTAGCGTCGGCGACGCTCGCTCCCGCCGGACAGCCCGACAGCGCCCGAACGTACAACTTCCAGCTCTACCTCGGGCCCAAAGACAAGAGCCTCTTCGACAAGAACGAACTCTACAAGCGGCTCGGCTTCGTCCAGACCATCGACTTCATGGGCTGCTGCTGCCCATCGAGCATCATCAACCCGCTGGCCTTCGCGATCCTGGCGATCATGAAGGCGATGTACACCGTCATCCACAACTACGGCGTCGTCATCATCATCCTGGTCTTCCTCATGCGGCTGATCCTTCACCCGATCACCAAGAAGAGCCAGGTCTCCATGAGCAAGATGAGCCAGTTGGCGCCCCGGGCCGAGGAGATCAAGAAGAAGTACGCCAGCAACAAGGCGGAGATGAACAAGAAGCTCATGGAGCTTTACCGCGAGCAGGGGGCCTCGCCCATCATGGGCTTCCTTCCGATGATGGTGCAGATGCCCATCTGGATCGCCCTCTGGAGCGCCGTGTATACGAGCATCGACCTGCGCGGGGCGGCCTTCCTGCCGTTCTGGATCACCGATCTGTCGGTGCCCGATGCGCTGATCCGCTGGTCGCCGATCACCATCCCGCTGCTGGGCTGGAAGGTCGCGTCGCTCAACGTGCTGCCCCTGCTGATGGGCCTGGCGTTCTATCTCCAGCAGAAGCTGATGCCGACCCAAGTCAATGCGGCCACAAACCCGCAGATGGCCCAGCAACAGAAGATGATGATGATCATGATGCCGCTGCTGTTCCCGCTGATGCTGTACAACGGCCCATCCGGCGTGAATCTCTACATCATGGCCAGCACCTTCGCCGGCGTGATCGAGCAGCACGTCATCCGCAAGCACATCCGCCAGCGCGAAGAGGCCGAGGCCAAAGGCCTCGTCGCCGTCACGAGCAAGACCGGCGGCAAGGTCAAGAAGAAGAAACCCAAGCCGTTCTACAAGTTCTAAAGCGGCCTTGTTATAGGTCCTATCGGTCCCATAGGACCAATGAGACCGATAGGACCTATGAACCACGCAGACACCATCGTGGCCGTCAGTTCCGCAGCAGGGGGGCTTCGATCCATCGTTCGCATCACCGGTCCTGACGCGCTCACGGCGTGCCAGCGCGTGTTCACGGAGCCCATCGCACTCCGCACGAACGGCATTCTGTCCGGATCGGTCTCCATCGCTGCCGGCGTGACAGTGGACGGGCGGCTCTATCTCTTCTTCGCACCGCATTCGTACACCGGGCAGACCCTCGCCGAGCTTCACGTGTACGCCAGCCCGGTCCTGGTCGCGACACTGGTGCAGAATCTTCTGGCGACGGGTCTTCGCGTGGCTGGTCCCGGCGAGTTCACCGCCCGCGCTTACCTCAACGGCAAGATGGACCTGGCCCAGGCCGAGGCGGTCAACGAGATCGTCGCCGGCTCCAATCGCTTCCAGGTCGAGGCCGCCGAAAGACTCCTGAGCGGCCGCCTGACCGAGACCACCAAGGCGGCGCGATCCGCTCTGGTGGATTGTCTGAGCCTGATCGAGGCGGGCCTCGATTTCAGCACCGAGGACATCGCCTTAATCGGCCCTGGCGAGGCGGCAGCGCGGCTCGGCCGGATCAAGAGCAACCTCGAAGGCCTTCTGAGCGGCAGCATCCGCTACGAATCGCTGATCGATCTGCCTGCCGTCGGCATCGCCGGCGCGCCCAACGCCGGTAAGAGCAGTCTCCTGAACGCGATGCTGGGCCACGACAGAAGCCTCGTTTCGGATCGTCCCAGGACGACCCGCGACGTTCTGAGCGGCATATTGACTGTCGTTCCCGCGGGGCCCGGCAGGGTGGCAAGCGGCAAGTGCCAAGTGTCGAGCTTTCCTGCTTCACACTTCAAACTTCACACTTCAAACTTCGTCCAGTGCGTGCTGTTCGATTGCGCCGGCCTGCTGACCGCACCCGAGCACATCATCGATCGACTCGCCCAGCAGGCGGCCATCGAGGCACTGAGGCATTCCCAAGTCGTGATCTTCTGCGTCGATGCGGCCAAGCCCGACATCAGCGAAGACCTCGCCATCCGCGCCCTGGTCCAGCCGGAAACCGTGCTCTACGTCGCGACCAAAGCCGACCTCCTGGATGCGTTCGAGCTGGACCGCGCGACCGAACACCTGGCCGGCGTTTTTGGAGGACCGTTCCTGCCCGTCTCGGCTCGGACAGGGCAGGGACTGCGACAATTACAGGACCTTGTCGCCCGGTCGCTTTCAGCCGGACCACAAGAGGCGACACAGGAAGCCCGCGACGCCGTGGCGCTGACAGCCCGGCACCGCCAGGCCGTGAGCGAGGCGATTGCGAACCTCGACCAGGCGATGAGCCAGATCGAGCAGGGGGCCGAAGAGGTCGCCGCCGCAATGATCCGCGAAGCGTGCCAGGCGCTGTCGGAGATCGAGCAGCAGCCCATCGACGAGCAGATCCTCGACCGCATCTTCAGCCGCTTCTGCGTCGGAAAGTGACAATCCCCGTGAGAACATCCTGGCTACCACACAAACACTTCAGTGGTTCAGGGCACTCATGCCGTACGCATCTGGGCCATACCCATGCGCCTCGCGGCGACTCCGGACATTCGGATTGTGCCGCAGCTTCATGTCTGTAGTGGTCCGCCAGAGGCGGATCAGACGCTTTTCTTTGCCCCCGGCGCGCGAAACACGAAATCCGAATCTCGAAACTCGAAACAAGCACGAATGTTCCAAGCTCGAAACTCAAAGCCTCCCGGCTGGGCGAGAGCTGTTTTGAACATTGGGATTTCGGTCATTCGAGCTTGTCTCGGATTTCGGATTTCGACATTCGTGTTTTGCCAGCTTGCTCATCACCGCTTCATTAGCGCGAACGCGCCCCAGCCTAAGTATTCACGCGTGTACGCGGCGTGGCGCTGGGGTTCCGAGGTCAGTTTGGCTCGAACCTCTTTGGCCAGCTCGTCGTCGGGATTGGCGTCAAGCCATCGGCGCATGGTGAGCCACTTGGCCGCCTCGTATCGGTCCCAACTGTCCTGGTCCGCCAGAACCATTTCCACGACGTCGTAGCCGAGGCGGCCGAAAGACGCGAGCAGTTCCGTAAGCACGAGAAAGTCGGAGACCGAGCCTGCAAGACACCCCCTGGCCACATCTTCCGTCGGCGGCAACTGCCGCCAGTAGGGCTCGCCGATGAGGATGATCCCTCCGGGGCGCAGGCTCCGCGCCAGAAGCGCGATGGTGCCGGCGACACCCCCGCCGATCCACGTGGCGCCGAGACAGGCGGCCACACTCACTTTCTCGTCAGAGACGTAGCCGGCCGCATCGCCATGGATGAACTTGACTCGATCGGCGACGCCGAGTTCTTCAGCACGGCGTTTCGCCTGCTCGGTGAACAACTGGCTCATGTCGACGCCGGTGCCGACGACGCCGTAATCGCGTGCCCAGGTGCACAGCATCTCCCCCGAACCGCTGCCGAGGTCGAGCACGCGGGTCCCCCTTTCCAGACGCAGCGCGGCGCCGAGAGTGGCGAGCTTTTCGGGCGTGAACGGGTCATGGATGCGGTGAGCGCTCTCGCTGATGTTGAAGATCCGTGGAATGTCCAATGCAGAAATCTCCTTACGAATGTGAATAGATTCGGTCACGGCCTGACAATGCCGCTGAGGGGCGCGCTTCAGCGCGTGCCCTCCGGCGGGTCAGGCCCCATCGCTCTTTCGCCACAGTCGAGGAATGAAACGGCCCGTATGTTTCGCATAGGTCAGATATGCGTTACCGAATTGGGCAACCATGTTCTTCTCCTCATCAACAATGACGAAATGCCAGAGGAGGTGAAGTGCCATGACCAAAGAAGACCGATCCAATGGTTGAGGAAGACGGCAAGGCCGGGAGCACCTATGGTAATAAAGGATGCGTATAACGGATGACGTACCCAGCGATAGGCGCCTTGCGTACACAAGCCACGGCCACGCTGAGAGACAGGGAGGGATCGGAAAGACCAGATGGCTCCCGCCAAGGTACATATGCCTGCAATTGCGAGGACGAGGTAGCGGACCATCGGCGAAAGAGCCAGGGTGCCAGATGGGTACTGCTCTTGACCCCACAATGCGAGACAGAGAAGGCCGACAGTGAGGATGACCCCAAGCGGACCGGACCCAAATGTGCGAACGAAGTTATTCATAAAGTCGCCAAGTATTGTGCCTAACCGTTGACTAACAGGTCAATTTGCCCTGATATCATGCTCTGCCTATCAGCCACGCAGGGTGTGCACCGCACACCATCGCCATGTCGCGACAAGAATAACGACTCTGATCAAAATGAGTAAGCTGTTTCCGGAATTACGTAACCGGTTGTTAGGCGTCCGTGGGCCCTTGGTGCCGCAGAACAACATGCGTGGCCTTCTCCGACGCTGCACATTCAACGCATTCGTATCCCAGAGCCCGCAAGTCAACCCCTTCGAACAGTCGCTCTCCACTACCAAGCAGGACCGGTGCGATAGCAATGTGCAGCTCATCAATAAGGCCCTCACGAAGATACTGTTGGATTGTGTTGGGTCCACCGCCAATCCGCACGTCTCTTCCGGCGGCAGCCTCTCGTGCCCGGTCAAGCGCCTCGCGAATGCCGCCCGTGACGAACTGAAACGTCGTGTTGCCTTCCATCTCGATGGGTGGACGCGCATGATGAGTCAAGATGAAGACTGGAACGTGATACGGCGGATTGTCGCCCCACCAGCCTTTCCAGTTCATGTCCGGCCAGGGACCGCGAATTGGTCCGAACATGTTCCTTCCGAGAATCCATGCCCCAACATTCTGGAAGCCACGCGCGGCGAAGTCTTCGTCAATCCCCGTTGTGCCGCCGACTTCGCCAAACAGGGCCCGTTGGAACGTGCGTGTCGGGAATAGCCACTGGTGCAGATCCGTCCCGCCAATGCCGAGCGGATTGCTGACATCCTGCTTTGGGCCCGCTCCATATCCATCGAGCGAGATAGTGAAGCTCTCAACGCGAACTCGTGTCATCTTCATTTCTCTAGTCTGGACGCCTAACTATGTTCATATTGATCCGTATAACACTCCAAACATGGCTTTGATTGCCGCATAAGACACCTGAGTCTCGTAGGGTGTGATAAATCCGGGGATAAATCCGGGGACGCCTTACTCATTTCGCTACCTAATCCAGGTTGTTTTGCACTGGTCGTGTCACTTCCATTTGGCATATTCGCGAACATAGCAGCACCTGAGCATCCGCATACAATATCAGTCACGTACGGTGTGCATTGCACACCATCTCTTCTCGTCGCGGGTTCGGGCGGCACAACTTCCTGGGAGTATTATGGCGGCAATGGATGGGGGAACCAAGCGAAAACGCCGGGTGAAAAGCGGGCTTCCGCATGAAGGTCGTGGTTGTGCCGGGAGCGGGTTCGGTCTGGCGTTGCTCGGGTCTCGCATGAATCCCTCCGTGCGCGCTTTGACACAGGCGCGCCTGGATCCGCATGGGCTCTGAGCCCATCCTGCGATTCGTTCGGGCGAAGGCGGCTGGGGGCCGCCTTCGCCCGCTCGGTATATGTGTAACAACGCCGGTCGTTTCGCGTGGCGAGAGCGTCCCGCTCTGGCGTCGCACGGCCGTCTCGGCCGTGACATAGGGTACAAGGGCAGGATGCCCTCGCCATGACCAATCCTAGTTGTCCTTGGCTTCGAACTCGGCGTCGATGACGTCGTCGCCGCCCTTGCGTTTGACCTCGCCTTCCTGCGGCGGGGTCTTCGGCTGCGAGGCCTGCGCGCCGCCGGAGGCCGCCTGCTTCTTGGCGGCTTCCTCGTAGAGGACCTTGCCAAGTTCCTGGCCGGTTTCGCTGAGGTTCTCGAGGGCCTTCTTGATCGCCGAGGGATCGTCACCTTTGACGACCTCCTTGAGGTTGTTGACGGCGTTCTCGATCTTGCCGCGAGTGTCGGCGGAGACCTTGTCGCCGTGCTCTTTGAGCGTCTTCTCGGTCGAGTAGACCAACTGGTCCGCCTGGTTCTTCAGGTCGACAACTTCTCTGCGTTTCTTGTCTTCTGCGGCGTGCGACTCGGCCTCGTGCGTCATCCGGCTGATTTCGTCCTCGCTCAGGCCGGAACTCGACTTGATCACGATCGACTGCTGCTTGCCGGTCCCGAGGTCCCTGGCCGAGACGTTCAGGATGCCGTTGGCGTCGATGTCGAAGGCCACCTCGATCTGCGGGATGCCGCGCGGCGCCGGTGGGAGTTCCGTGAGCTGGAACCGGCCCAACGTCCGGTTGTCCCGGGCGAACTCGCGCTCGCCCTGCAGGACGTGGATGTCCACCGTCGTCTGGCTGTCGGCCGCCGTCGAGAAGACCTCTTTCTTGCTGGTCGGGATCGTCGTGTTGCGCTCGATCAGCTTGGTCATCACGCCGCCGAGTGTCTCGACGCCCAGCGAAAGCGGCGTAACGTCCAGCAGCAGGATGTCTTTGACGCCGGCGTCGCCCGCCAGGACGGCGCCCTGGATCGCGGCGCCGAGCGCCACGACCTCGTCGGGGTTGAGGCTCTTGTTCGGCTCTTTGCCGAAGATCTCCTTGGCGATCGCCTGGACCTTCGGGATTCGGGTCGAGCCGCCGACCAGGAGCACCTCGGCGATTTCTCTCGGCTGCAGCTTGGCGTCCTCGATGGCCTTGAGGCACGGCCGTTTGAGCCGCTCGAAGACCGGCTCACAAAGCGACTCGAACTTGCTCCGCGTGAGGGTGATTTGCAGGTGCTTGGGGCCGGAGGCGTCGGCGGTGATGAACGGCAGATTGACCGTCGACTCGACCTGCGTGCTCAGCTCGCACTTGGCCTTCTCGGCGGCCTCTTTCAGACGCTGGTGGGCCATGGGGTCCTGGCGCAGGTCGATCCCCTCGGTCTTTTTGAACTCGTCGGCGAGGTAGTTGATGAGGACCGCGTCGAGGTCGTCGCCGCCGAGGTGGGTGTCGCCGTTGGTGCTGAGGACCTCGAAGACGTTGTCGCCGATGTCGAGAATGGAGATGTCGAAGGTGCCGCCGCCGAAGTCGAAGACGGCGACTTTCTCATTCTTCTTCTTTTCCAGGCCGTACGCGAGGGCGGCAGCGGTCGGCTCGTTGATGATGCGCTCGACCTCCAGGCCGGCGATCTTGCCAGCGTCCTTCGTCGCCTGACGCTGGGAATCGTTGAAGTACGCCGGGACCGTGATGACCGCCTTCTCGACCTTCTCGCCGAGGTAGTCTTCTGCGGTCTTCTTGAGGTCCTGGAGAATCATGGCCGAGACTTCCGGCGGCGTGTACTCCTTGCCCCGGACCTTGACCTTCACCAGCTCGCTGGGCCCGCCGGTGATCGTATAGGGAACGATCTTCTCTTCCGAGGCGACCTCATTGTGCCGCCGCCCCATAAACCGCTTGATCGAGAACACAGTATGTTCCGGATTCGTGACCTGCTGATGCTTGGCGATCTGCCCGACCAGACGCTCTCCCTTGTCGGTGAAACCCACCACCGAGGGGGTCAGGCGCGAGCCGGAAGCGTTCACCAGAACCTTCGGAGAGGAACCCTCCATCACCGCCACCACCGAGTTGGTCGTGCCCAGGTCAATCCCGATAATCTTAGCCATCGCAAACGTCCTTTCCTTGGTACCGCATCGCGTTCGAAGCTATTGGGCAAGTGCGATCCGCCCTGCAAAGCGCGCATGAGAAACAATCAGTCGGACAATTGGAAATGCAAAAAACGTGCCAGCAACTCCCACGACGCGCTGCAAACCATCTAACCCGTTTGCGTGTATAGCCTTATGCACAGGACGCCGTACCCATCAACGGGCCGGATCGGCTCGGAAGACCCTCGAATTGTCACGTTCTGTGCCATTTTGGCAGGGCGCCGGGCCGTATGCCTGCGCCGGCCCGCTCCGCCACGCGATCGAGGGTTTTTGGTTTGCCGGGCACTTGTGGGCCCCCTATAATACATCGTCCAGCTAATCGCAGGGAGCTGTGACAGCATGGCCGTGGAAGGTCGCGTCATCCCCATGGGGATTCGGTCGGCCTTCGCACCCGGTCAGGACAGATCAGATAGATTCATGTTCATGGCGCAACGCCTCGGCCGAGTGGCGGAATGGCAGACGCTGGGGCCTTAAAAGCCCCTGCTCGCAAGGGCGTGTGGGTTCGAATCCCACCTCGGCTATTCTGCGTCCGCGACGGACAGCCCCCGTCGCAACGGCCAGGCAGCGCCGGACAACGGACGTTTGTCCAGGAATTGGAGACGCTAAGTAATGGCAAGAAAGAACCTTAAGCTCGTCGACACCGAAGCCCCCAACCTCTATCGCGAGATCTTCCCCTACAGCGAGTTCCCCAAAGTCATCTTCGACCGCGAGCGGATCGACTATGAGATTCCCGACAAGATCTGGATCACCGATACGACGTTTCGCGACGGCCAGCAGGCCAAGCCGCCATACAAGCCTGAGCAGATCCTCCGCATCTATGACCTTCTGCACGAGATCGACGGCGGGACCGGCCTGATCCGCCAGTGCGAGTTCTTCCTCTACTCCGAGCGGGACCGCAAGGCGGTCGAACTGTGCCAGGAACGGGGCTACCAATACCCCGAGATCACCGGGTGGATTCGCGCTGTAGCCGCCGACTTCAAGCTCGTTTCGCAGATGGGCCTCAAGGAGACCGGCATCCTGACCTCCGCCAGCGACTATCACATCTTCCTGAAGCTGCGAAAGACGCGGTCGCAGGCCCTGGCCGCCTACCTCGACATCGTCAAGGCGTCGCTCGACAGCGGCGTTCGCCCGCGCTGCCACTTCGAAGACATCACGCGGGCCGATTTCGACGGCTTCGTCCTGCCGTTCGCCAACGAACTGCTCAAGCTCGGCGATGCATACAATCAGCCGGTCAAGATCCGCCTGTGCGACACGCTGGGTTTCGGGCTTCCGTGGGCGGGGGTGGCTCTGCCTCGCAGCGTGCCGAAGCTGGTGCACGGCCTCCGCAAGATCGGCGTCCAGCCCGAGCAGCTCGAATGGCACGGACACAACGACTTTCACAAGGTGCTCGTCGATGCTTCGACCGCCTGGCTTTTTGGCTGCTGCGCCGCCAACGCGGCGATCTTCGGCTGCGGCGAACGCACGGGCAACCCGCCGCTCGAGGCCCTGGTCATCGAACACGCCCAGTTGAAGGGGATGACCGAGGGCGTCAACTACGCGGCAATCACCGAACTGGCCGAGTACGCGCACAAGGAGATGCACTTCGAGATCCCGCGCAACTATCCGCTGGTCGGACGCGACTTCAACGTGACGCGCGCCGGCATCCACGCCGACGGCCTGCTCAAGAACGAAGAGATCTACAACTGCTTCGACACCCAGAAGCTGCTCAATCGTTCCGTCGGCGTGGCCATCACCGACAAGACGGGGGCGGCCGGCATCAAGCACTGGGTCGAGGCCCACTACGACATCCAGATCGCCAAGCACGATCCGCGCATCGTCTGGATCAAGGATCAGATCGACGCCGAGTACGCCGCCGACCGCGTCTCGGTGATCTCCGACGACGAGATGTTCGCCTGGATCCGCGAGGCGTTCGGGCCGGACCTGCCGGCAATGAGGCAATGAGAATCCAACGCTGCTTCGGACTTGGGCGCATGGACCAGATCAAGGCCGTTCTGTTTGACCTCGGAGAGACCCTGCTGAGCTTCGGCAAGTTCAGCAAGACCAGGTTGATCCTGCAGGGGGCGCGGTCGTCGTACGACTACCTGAAGAACCAGGAGCAGCCCGTCGGGAGTTTCGCGGGGTATTTCCTGCGTTATCTTGTGCGGCTGCGCGTGCGCTACTTCCTGGCCGAATTCCGGGGCAAAGACTTCGATTCGCTGGCCCTGCTCCAGCGGATCGGACGCACGGAGGGCATCGATTTGCCCCGCGAGCAGTGGGAGGAGGTGATCTGGCGCTGGTACGAGCCGCTCAGCGTCCTGGCCGAGACGGAGCCCGACCTGCACGAAACCCTGGCCCATCTGAAAGGAGCGGGTCTGAAGCTGGGCATCGTCTCGAACACGTTCGTGAGCCGCGTCTCGCTCGACAGACAACTGGAGAGTCTGCGTCTTCTCGATTTCTTTCCCATGCGATTGTACTCGTATGAACTGGCGATGCGCAAACCCGATCCGCGTCTGTTCCGCATCGCGTCCGAGCAGATCGGCGAAGCTCCGGCGCGCATTCTCTTCGTCGGGGACCGCATCGACATGGATGTCCGGCCCGCACTCGATTGCGGCATGGCCGCCGCGCTGAAGGACGCGCACACCAACCGGGGCAAACCGACCCCCGCCGGAGCGCACCGAATTCGCCATCTGGCGGAATTGCCCGCCCTGATCGAACGCACTAACAGTAAGCCCAAAGCGGGTTGACACCTGTTGGGTTACCCCATACTATCGCGGCTCGACCACCAATTCGACAGACGCCTTATCTTCGAGGAGAACAAGGATGGCTACAGGCAAGACGATTGAAGTGACCGATGCCGATTTCGCCAGTGAGGTCCTGGATTCCGACGTCCCCGTGATCGTGGATTTCTGGGCGCCGTGGTGTGGCCCGTGCCGGATGGCGGCCCCCGTGCTGGAGAAGATCGCCGAAGAATACGACGGACAACTGAAGGTCTGCAAGGTCAACATCGACGACCAGCGCGAAGTGGCGACCCAGTTCGGCATCATGAGCATCCCCACGATGTTCGTGTTCGACAGCGGCCAGCTCGTCGACCAGATCACCGGGGTGACTCCGAGTTTCGAAACCGACCTCAAGCGAAAGATCGAGCCGTACCTGTAGAAGAGGCAGAGAGCAAAGCGAAAAGACTAAGGAGGTCATCCGCCTTCGGCGGATTCCGCCATTTTGACTCTTACATTTTGACCTTTGATTTGTGGCGCATGTTATGGCTGAGACGACTCATGACGTAATCATCATCGGCGCCGGGCCGGCGGGCCTTGGCGCCGGCCTGTACACCGCCCGGGACCGGCTGGACACGCTGATTCTTGAGAAGTTCATGCCGGGCGGCCAGATCAACAACACCGACCGCATCGAGAACTATCCCGGCATCGAGAAGATCGATGGGCCGGGTCTGATCGAGAGCATGCAGAAACAGGTCGAGAGCTTCGGCGCCCGGATCGAGAACGGCGCCGACGTCGAGCGCCTGGAGAAGCTCCAGAACGGACATATCGCCGTTCACGCGGGTAAGAACACCTACGTCGCGCGCGCGGTGATTCTCTCGCCGGGAAGCA
The DNA here is from genome assembly GCA_040772485.1 of Sedimentisphaerales bacterium. GTDB lineage: Bacteria > Planctomycetota > Phycisphaerae > Sedimentisphaerales > Anaerobacaceae > Anaerobaca. The sequence goes on from JAXGYC010000008.1 coordinate 542,778, forward strand.
GCTACCGCAAGCTGGGCGTGCCCGGCGAGGAGGAGTTCCGCAACGCCGGAGCGGGCGTCAGCTACTGCGGCACCTGCGATGCGCCGTTCTTCCGCGACCGGGAAGTCGTCTCGGTCGGCGGGGGCAACACCGCACTCGAGGAAACGCTGCACCTGACCAAATATGCGAACAAGGTGACGTTGATTCACCGGCGCAACGAATTCCGCGCCGAGAAGATCCTCGTCGAAGAGCTGCTCGCGAAGGCCAACGAGCCGAATTCGAATCTCGTGATCAAGTACGACACGGTCGCCACAGCCATCGGAGGGCAGGGCAAGGTCCAGTCGGTCAAGCTCAAGAACGTCAAAACGAACGCAGAAGAATCGTATGCCTGCGACGGCGTCTTCATCTTCGTCGGCATGATCCCCAATACGGACTTCCTCAAGGGCTTCGTGGAGCTGACGGACGCCGGCTTCATCCGATGCGACTGCGCGTACCTGCGGACGAGCGTTCCCGGCGTCTTTGCGGCGGGGGACTGCCGGATCGGCGCGGCGATGCAGCTCGTCACCGCGGTCGCCGACGGCGTCAACGCCGCGATGCAATTGAAGCAGTACTTCCGCGATCCCGGCTGGTGGAATACGCCCGTCAGCGACATGCTCAGCCCCGGCGGCTGGTGAGAGAACACCGAGCCATACGACCCATGGGACCCATGGGACCTCTCACCAGAAGATGACGTAGAAGACCGCGACCGCCGCCAGCACGATGAAGGCCGCGATCTTCACCTCGGGCGCCGTCCGCGTGTCCAGGTCCTCGCGGACAGGCAGCACCCTTGGCTTGTCCAGCGGCTTGAGTAGTGTGATCAATCCCATGATCGCCACCACGATCGCGAAGGTCAGAGCGACCTGGATCAGGAAGTGCAGTCCGCCGGCAAACTTCTGGAAGAGCCAGTAGACGATCGGGCCACAGATCAGGGCCGCCACGCCTGCGGCGCCGGGGGCCTTCGGAACTACCATTCCGAAGAGAAAGGCCGCCACCACGCCGGGCCAGATGTAGCCCTGGTTGTTCTGGATGAACTGGAACACGCCGCCGAATCTCGGATCGGCCAGAACCGGCGCCAGCAGACAGCCGGCGACCAGGAAGACGGCCGTCGCCACGCGACCCAGGATGAGCAGCCGTCTCTGAGAGGCCTTCGGATCGAGCATCCTCCGGTAGACGTCCATCGTGAAGATCGTCGAGGCCGAGTTCAACATGGACGCCAGCGAGCTGATGACCGCGCCGGCGATGGCTGCGAGCATGAACCCGCGCAGGCCCGCCGGAATCAGGTTGCGGATCAGCGTCGGAAACGCCTCGTCGGCCGCCGTCATCTGATCGCCGTAGAGCTGATACGACATGATGCCCGGCAGCACGATGGCGAACGGAATCAACAGCCACAATGCACCGGCGAAGATCACCCCGAGCTGCCCGTCCCGGAGGGTCCTGGCCGCCAGGTTCCGTTGCACGATGAACTGGTTCAAGCCGCAATAGTAGATCTCTACGATCCACATACCGGAGAGCACACCCGTCCAGGGCAGCCCCTCGTGGCTCGCCGGCAGGACCATGTGCAGCTTGTCGGCGTTGACGGTTGAGAACTGCTCCCAGCCGCCGCAGGCGCGCAGGCCCAGGAAGAACGTGACGATGCCGCCGATCAATAGTGCGCCGCCCTGGAACAGATCCGCCCAGGCCACCGCCTTGAGCCCGCCCCAGACGGTGTAGATGGCGGCGATCGAGCCGATCAGCCAGATGCCTTTCGTCAGACCGACGCCGAAGATCTTGTTCAAAGTCAGGCCGCCGGAATAGAGCACCGCCGCCAGCAGCACGGCGACGTAGATCACCACGGTGGTCAGCGCCATGAGCGCCCGCGCCGCCGAGTTGTAGCGGTATTCCAGGTACTCGGGCATGGTGTAGATGCCCGCCTTGAGGAAGCGGGGCAGAAGCGTGAAGGCGATCGCGATGATGCCGATGCTGCCGAACAACTGCCAGTTGCTCACCGCCAGACCGATGCTGCCGGCGCCCTGGCCGGCCATGCCGACGAACTGCTCGGTGGAGATGTTGGCCGCCACAATGGAAAGCCCGATGAGCGGCCAGGTCAGGCCGCGACCGGCCAGGAAGTAATCCTCGCTGGTCTTCTCGCGCCGGCTCTTGAACATGCTGAAGGCGACGACCACGCCGATGAACGCCAGAAAGACACCGATGTCGAAGGGATTCAGATCCATGCGTCAGCCCATCCAAGAAGCCGGTCTCGGGACAACCGTGACGCCATTATAAAGGTCGCCGCTCCGGCCTCAACGATAAAGCCCTTCAGCAACGCCGCCGTGTGTGTGCACCGCCATTCCTGAGTCATTGAAGGGTCTGTGTGGCAGCCTCAGACGCCTTGGCGTCTGGGGATGGGCGAAAGCGTCGGCGTCCCTGGATATACAAGGCGAGATCGTATCCGCCATCCCCAAGGCTGCGCCTTGAGGCTGCCACACACATGCCAGCGGGGCGGTCGGCAAGCAGCCACGAACCGGCACGCTTCTCGGCCACCACTGAATTACGACCGGTAATATGCGCCGATCTGAGAATCGCTTCGCACCTTTCAACCGTCGAGGCACGCTGGCGCCGGCGCCACGCCTGTCCAGCCGGAAGGCCGCCCCGTCGAAATGGAGTCGCCCCCCGCAAGTGCCGATAGGACTCCCATAGCGGCAACTGTGGAAAGTTGCCTGGGGGCCACAAGGACAGGCCATCACACCCCCGACGAACGTCGGGACAGCAGGAGGCGGGTGGCAGCCTTAGGTGCAGCACAGGACAGGCTCGGCGCTGGGAGCCTCCCCCAAGACAGCGTGATCGAGAAGCATGGAAAGGCAGCACCTTATGACGAATCAGTTCGAGCAGCGGCTTGACAGAAGGCAGTTTCTCAAGACGGCGCTGGCCGTAGCCGGAGGGATCACCACATTCGGGGTCAATCCGAGCTTCGCCGGTGCCGGCCAGGAGCCGGCGCATTGGGCGCTTCTCTCGGATACCCACATCGCGGGCGACCCCGACCACAAGTTCTTAGGCTTCTGCCCCTATCAGAACCTGCGGGAGATCTGCCATCAGATTGAGGCCCGTCCGCCGGACGGCCTCGTGGTCACCGGTGACCTCGCCCGATTGAGGGGCCATGCGGAGGACTACAAGAACCTGCGCGAGCTGGTCGCGCCCATCGCCCGGAAACGCCCGATCCACCTGGCCACGGGCAATCACGACGACCGCGAGAACCTCCTGCACGCATTCCAGAAACCCAACTACCCCACCTGGACCGTCAACGGAAAGCACATGCTCACCGTCGACGCCGGCCCGGTGAAGCTGATCGTCCTCGATTCACTTCTCTTCGTGGACCTGCCCTGGGGCCGTCTGGGCAAAGGGCAGCGCAGGTGGCTGGAGATGTATCTCCACGCCTGCGACGAGGCGCCGGTGGTCTTGATGCTGCACCATCCGGTCCTCGGCATGGACGCGCTCTGGGACGCCAAGTCGCTCCTCAAGATCGTCAAGCCGATGGCGAAGGTCAAGGCCATCGTGTACGGACATTCGCACCGGTTTGCCTTCTCCGAGTACGAAGGCATTCACCTGATCAACCTTCCGGCCACCGGCTTCACCGGGTACAGCAGCCAGCCCGTCGGATGGGTCGAAGCTCGTCTGGCGAAAGACGAAGGTCTGTTCACCCTGCATGCGCTTGAGGGCAACACACGGCTGAACGGCCAGACCACTCGCCTGCGCTGGAGAAGCTGAAGACCGGCTGCACCGAGGGAAGGCGGCATCGCACAGGAATGAGCACGGATGCGGAAGGTGGGGGGATAGCAGGCCGCAGGGACTGTTCCGGCCTACAGTTCGTCCGGCTGACGGACATGGATGCGGACGTTCTCTCGGTAGACCTCCGTGTCGTCCTGACTGGCCCGGTCGATCTGACTCTGGGCCCAGAAGATCCGAAGAGCCGTCACCCCGCAGCCGAGACCTGCGACGAAGAACACCGCGGCCGCCAGGTACGCGAAGAACTCCGGCAGAGCCGCGATCAGGACGCCAAACCCGATCAGCAGAAGTCCCACGATCATGATCGCGCTGGCCACGCTGCGCGACGCTCGCGAAAGGGTGTTCGAGTAGAAACGAAACATCATTTTCGGTACTCCTTCCTGCGAAGTGTACGAAAAAGGAGCGGGTCCCGTTCGGGACCCGCTCGGCATTCGTCTCTCGGTCAATACATATCGCCGCCCGGAGGCATCGCGGGCTGCTTCTTTTTCTCAGGAATCTCGCTGACCACCGCATCGGTCGTCAGCAGCAGCGCCGCGATCGAGGCGCCGTTCTGAAGGGCCGTTCGCTCGACCTTGGTCGGCACGATCACGCCGAACTTGATCATGTCGCCGTACTGCTTGGTCAGGGCGTTGTAGCCGAAGTTCTTGTCGCTGCTCTCGGTGACCTTCTGGGCCACGATCGAACCGTCCAGGCCCGCGTTCGTGGCGATCTGCTTGATCGGAGCGACCACGGCGCGCCGCACGATGTCCACACCGATGCTCTCGTCGCCCTTGGTCTTGAGCTTGTCCAGGGCCGGCAGGACCCGCAGCATGGCGACGCCGCCGCCGGGGAGAATGCCTTCTTCGGCTGCGGCCCGGCAGGCGTGCAGCGCATCCTCGACGCGGGCCTTCTTCTCCTTCATCTCGGCCTCGGTCGCCGCGCCGACGTTGATCTGAGCAACGCCGCCGGACAGCTTGGCCAGCCGCTCCTGGAGCTTCTCGATGTCGTAGTCGCTGGTGGAGTTGTCGATCTCGGCCTTGATCTGCTCGATGCGGGCCTTGATCGCCTCGGTGCTGCCGGCGCCTTCGATGATCGTCGTGGCGTCCTTGTCGATCTTGATCTGCTTGGCCCGGCCGAGCTGCTGGAGCTCGATATTTTCAAGGTTCAGACCGAGGTCTTCGAAGATCGCCTCGGCGCCCGTCAGCACGGCGATGTCGCTGAGCAGGGCCTTGCGCCGGTCGCCGAAACCGGGGGCCTTCACCGCCGCAACCTGGAGCACGCCGCGCAGCTTGTTGACCACCAGCGTCGCCAGCGCTTCGCCCTCGACGTCCTCGGCGATCACCAGCAGCGGCTTGCCCTGCTTGGCCACCTTCTCCAGCAGCGGGACCAGCGATTTGATCGAGCTGATCTTCTTCTCGTGCACCAGAATGTACGGCTTGTCCAGGACAACCGACATGCTCTCGACGTTGTTGACGAAATGCGGGCTCAGATACCCCTTGTCGAACTGCATGCCCTCGACCAGCTCGACCGTCGTCTCCAGCGACTGGCCCTCCTCTACGGTGATCACGCCATCTTTGCCGACCTTCTCCATCGCCTCGGCGAGCTTCTTGCCGATCTCGGCGTCCTGGTTGGCCGAGCAGGTGGCCACCTGCTCGATCTGCTTGGTCGACTCGACCGGCATGGCCATCTCGCCCAGCTCGTCCACGATGGTCTCGACCGCCAGCTCGATCCCGCGCTTGACCTGCATGGGGTTGGCGCCGGCGGTGATGTTCTTGAGACCCTCCTCGAAGATGCTCTCGGCCAGGATTGTGGCGGTGGTGGTCCCGTCGCCGGCCACGCTGGAGGTCTTCGAGGCCACTTCCTTGACCATCTGGGCGCCCATGTTCTCGTAGGCGTCTTCCAGCTCGATCTCCTTGGCAACGCTGACGCCGTCCTTGGTGACGGTGGGCGAGCCGAACGATTTTTCGAGAATCACGTTTCTGCCGCACGGGCCGAGCGTAATCTTGACGGCGCCGGCGAGCTTTCGGACGCCTTCCCGAATGGCACCGCGTGCGTCGGTGCCGTATGCGATCTTCTTAGCTGCCATATCTTGCTTTCTCCTTCATTTCTCGTCGATCCGAGTGCGTGATGCTTCGTTTCGTTGCCTTCGGCGGTCTACTTCTCGATCACGGCCATGACGTCCGACTCGTCCATGATCAGGTACTCTTTGCCGTCGACCTTGATCTCGGTGCCGGCGTAGCTGGTGAACAGCACCAGATCACCCTTCTTGAGCTGGACCTCTCGCCGGGTGCCGTCTTCGAGCAGTCTGCCTTCGCCCACGTTGACGATTTTGCCTCTCTGGGGCTTCTCCTTGGCCGTATCCGGCAGCACGATCCCGCCGGCCGTCTTCGACTCCGCCTCAACGCGCTCAACCAGCACTTTATCCGCCAATGGTCGAATGTTCATTTGTTCCTACTCCTTTCCACTTGCATTGCATGGGGTTGACCGTACCATCGTGTCCAAATCTGCGTATATCGCATAACTATCTATTTGCAAACCACTTAGCAGGATCATTGTGCAAAGATGTCGCTGTTGTACTTCTTCAGGAACAGGCGGTTCAAGAGCTGCTGGAGAACCTCCATGTTGACGGGTTTGCCGATGACGCCGAACACGTCGAGCGCCAGCGCTCGGCCGAGCACATCCGCGTCGACCCGGCTGGTCAGCAGGATGCAGGGCAGCAGCGGGTAGTCCATCCGGATGATCTTGATCGTCGCCAGCGCGTTGGAGCGCTCGGAGTCCATGTCGAGGATGGTCGTGTGGATCCGGGTCCTGCCGAGGATATGAACGAATTCGCCGGCGTTCTCGGCGACCATGAGGTTGATGCCCCTGGGCCTGAAGAGGCTGCGCAGGGCCTCCGGCCAGGCCCAGCTTGCCGCACTGGCCAGGACATTCACGTCGCCGAGTTGTGACCGTTCCATAGACATAGTCATCCTACCGCAGCCGGAAAGTGCAAATGCCGTGCCAACGGCTGGACCCGCCGACGGGTCGCCCGTAAACCATATACTGACAACGTGTTACGACACGGCGCCCAACGAGGCGTCCCTCTGGCAAAATTGCAGCCTGCTCTCCCCGGCCCTGCCAGCCTGGCAGCCGCCTCACGCGGGCGGTCCCGCTGCGCCTGGCGCGGAAACCTGTTGGCAGCAGCCCCCTGATGTGTTAGGAATGGCCCCGAGCACGGGGCAGCTATGGAAGGTCGGTCGAGCTATGGACAAGGTGGTCTTTGCACAGTCGTGGGAACCGTACTTCGCCCGCTTGGGCCTGAGGACGTTCGACGATTTTCACAGCTACCCCGAGACCGTCGCCGTCAACAGGAATCGCAAGCGCGACGTCCTGAAACTGACGCTCGGCGAGGGCGCCGACAGGCACGTTTTCTTCATGAAGCGGTTCCATGACCCCCATCTCAAGGACATCCTCGCCACGTGTCGCGGCCGCAACGGCTTGACCTCGCAGGCTGGCGTGGAGTGGCGGAATTCGCGACATCTGCAAGAAGACGGCATCGGAACCTACCAGGGCGTTTGTATGGGCGAGCGGACCCGCTGGGGCCTGGAGAAGGCCTCCTTCTTCCTCACCCTGGAGCTCGACGCCGTCTGCCTGCTCGATTTCGTGATGGACAACTGGCAGGTTCTCGATCGCGGCCGCCAGGAGAGGATCGTCGTGGCCATAGCCCGCTTCGCCAGGACCCTGCACGGACTGGACATCTCGCTGCCGGACCTGCAACTCTGGCATCTCTACCTCCACACGGACGGCTCGCTCAGCGTGATCGACCTGCACCGCATGACCTGGCCCGTCCGCAGCCAGGACAAGAAGGCCAGGGACATGGGCCGGCTTCTCTGGAGCATGCTGCCGGACTACTTTGACGCCGACCATCGGCAACTGCTGCTCGACACGTACTTTGCAGAGCTCGACGGCGCCCGTCGGCAGACCCTGGTCCGCCGCATCGAACGGTTCGAGGCGACCTTCAACCGCCGCCACACCGCCCGCCGCTACTACAAGACCACCCAAAACCAGTCCGCTCGCTGATAGTATGCCGGGAGGCTTGCGACACCTTCCGGTCTTCGCCCGCGATGCACACCGGCAGATGGCCGGTTTACCCTGCGCGATGAGCGCCGATCGTGATAGAACAGTGTCATGGATAGGATGGAACGACAACGTGTCCGACAGTGGATCCTGAACTGGGAGGCAGCGGGGGCCATGCTGGAGCAGGCCCGCGTCAGAGCCATCCGAGAAACAGACACCGCCACGGCAATCGAGCAGCTTTCCGACGCCTTCGAATCCGCCCGGCTTCACTGGCAACCCCCAACCACCTCAGGCCTGGTGGAGCAGCAACGCCTGTTTGCGAGGCTGCGCGGTAAGCCATAGCAATCGCGAGGACCGATCAGCGGATCAGCTTGATGATCTCCTGGAGGTCGTTGGGAGCTTCGATGGGGGCGTTGCTGAACTGACCCTGGTTGTCCTTGTGGTAGTTGACGGTGACGCAACGCCCGAATCAGATGTGGATATCCTGGTCCTGTTCAATCAAGCTCAAGGAATCGAGAGCACGGGAGATGCGCAGGTCTGAGTCCTGGTGTTGCGAACCCCGTCATCCCGTAACGCAGACGGGAGAAACGACCAAATGGAAGAGCTCAAGCGATGTCCCTCATGTGGATTCACATATGCGTTTGATGGTAGGACGTGCCACCACTGCGGATATCCGGACAAAACCTCTGAGGCGAATCGGGGGACGCCTCGAAAGTGCCGGTCGAAGCCGGCAGACGGTTGTGGATGCAAGAGGCGCACGAGAGAGGAACAGCGAACCATCTTGGCCCCGAGTCATGCGCCGAGGCGGGTAGCCGTCTGGGCGAAGCGGTCACGGGGGACAGATGCGAGCCAGCCATTGAGCTGTCACACCGAAGGGACCATGAGGTGCAATCCCCCCCTGGCGTGTCGACCCGCATGGGGCCAAGGGACCGATCCTCATTTTGAGCTTCGGCGAGACTCCGTGAGCCATAGCGGCGGGGCATGCCCTCAGCTTTCGATTTGGGCCAGTTCCGTCAGGGGGATCACGTGGGCGTTCTTGGCCAGACGGTAGGATTCTGTGCCGGGGTAGACGACCCACAGATGTGCGAGCTTCAACTCGTCCAGGGCCGAGCGCATGGAGGGCGTCATGCGGGGCGCGTCTTGGAACTTCAGTTCGACGCCGCAGAGCCTGCCGCGGCGCTGGAAAACCATATCCAACTCCCCGCCTGTGTGAACGCCCCAGAAGAAGACCTCCTGCTCCGTCAGACCCAGGTGCTGCACCGTCTGTTCCAGGGCAAAGCCCTCCCAGGAGGCGCCCAGACGCGGGTGGGAATGCAGGTCCTCATAGCTCCTCACGTCCATGAGGGTGTGCAGAAGGCCGGAGTCCCGCACGTAGATTTTGGGGCGCTTGACCAGGCGTTTGCGGGTGTTGTAGAACCACGGCTGCACCTGGCGGACCACGAACGTCTGGGTCAGGACATCGAGATAGTGGCGGGCCGCCGTGTCGGAGACCATCAAGCTTCGACCCACTTCGCTGGAGTTGAAGATCTGGCCGTGGTAGTGAGAGAGCATCATCCAGAATCGTCGCAAGCGCGGCGCCGGAATCCGAATACCCAGGTTGGGCACATCCCGTTCCAAGAAGGTCGTCATGAAGTCCTGACGCCACTGAAAGGAGAGTTGATTCGACCGCGCCAGGTAGGCCGGAGGAAAGCCCCCGCGAATCCACAGCTTGCGAACCTGGCTGGTGGGAAGGGTATCGAGCGAGAAGCCTCCCAGTTCCACGAAGGTGATCCGGCCCGCCAGAGTCTCCGAGCTCTGCCGTAGCAGATCAGGCGAGGCACTGCCGAGAATGACGTACCGGGCCGATTGCGGGCGATCCACCAGAACGCGCAGCACCGGGAAAAGGTCCGGCCTTCTCTGAATCTCGTCCAGGATCACAATCCCCCTGAGAGACTCCAAGGCCATCATGGGGTGATCGAGCTTGGCCACGTCCCCCGGGTTCTCCAGATCGAACCACATCAGCTTCTCGGACGGCTGCGCGCGGGTAAATTGCCGGGCCAGGGTCGTCTTTCCGCTCTGGCGCGGGCCCAGGATGGCCACCACCTTGAAGGCCTTGAGCCGGCTCGCAAGAATCGCCAACTCTTTTGTGCGAAGGATTTCCACGAACAAATGATACCATGAAATTTCGATGCCTGCAAAGAAATTTTCATGGTTACGAAATCTCGGTGTCTATGCCCTCATCCACCGCGGGCAGATCTCCGGCAGGCACACTCAAGCGGCGGGCTACCGGATCAGCTTGATGATTTCGGCCAAGTCGTTGGGGGCCTCGACGGGGGCGTTGCTGAACTGGCCCTGGTTGTCCTTGTGGTAGTTGACGGTGACGTTGGGGTCCTTCAGCGCGTGGCCGGTCAGGACGCAGGCGACGCGGTCGCTCCTGGCGACCGTGCCGTCGGCCAGCAGGTGCTTGAGCCCCGCGATGGTGGCGGCCGAGGCCGGCTCGCAACCCAGCCCGTACTTGCCGATCAGGGCCTTGGCGTCGCAAATTTCCTCGTCGGTCACCGCCAGGACGACGCCTTGGCAGACGTCGATCGCGCGGAGGCACTTCTTGAGGTTCACCGGCCGGGAGATTTCGATGGCGGATGCGCACGTGTGCGGCGAGAAGTGCCGTGCCGTCAGGTCGGCGTAGTAGTCGTCGATGATCTTCTGGTTCACATGCCCGCCATTCCAGACGAGCTTCTTGTTGTTGACCAGATCGGTCAGCGTATCGGCGCCCGTGGCGTTGACGATCGCCATGCGCGGCACGCGGTCGATCAGGCCGAGCTGCTTCAATTCCAGAAACGCCTTGCCGAACGCGCTGGAGTTGCCGAGGTTGCCGCCGGGCACGACGATCCAGTCAGGCGCCTGCCAGCCGAGGGCCTCGATGATGCGGTACATGATCGTCTTCTGGCCTTCCAGCCGGAACGGGTTGAGCGAGTTGAGCAGATACAGCCCCAGCTCGGTGCAGACGGCCTGCACCTGCCTCATGCAGTCGTCGAAGTCGCCCTGGATCTGGATCGTCTGGGCGCCGTAGTCCATCGCCTGGCTGAGCTTGCCGAACGCGATCCGCCCCGAGCCGATGAAGACGGTGCACTTCAGGCCGCAACTGTGGGCGTACAGCGCCACCGACGCCGACGTGTTGCCCGTCGAAGCGCACGCGCACGAGGTCGCGCCGACCATCATCGCGTGGCTGAACGCGGCGGTCATGCCGTTGTCCTTGAACGAGCCCGAGGGGTTCAAGCCTTCGTACTGAAGATGCAGCGCATCGGGTTTCATGCCGAGGTGCTCGGCGATCTGGCGGTTCTGCTGGAGGATCGTCTGGCCCTCGCCGATGGTGACCTTGTGTTCGTCGGGACAGAAGTCCAGCAGCTCGCGGAAACGCCACACGCCGGACAAATCCAGCCGCCGGTCCCGCGTCGCCCATCGCTTACCGAACTCGCTGAGCCTGCTGGGCACGGGCACCCGATCCCAGTCGTACTGCGCGTCGAGCAGGTCCCCGCACTGCGGACACTTGAAGATCGCCTGCCCACAATCGAACTCGGCGCCACACGCCGGATTGATGCACCTCTGAAACGCCACATCAGCCATATCGAATTCTCCAGTCGCACAATAGACTTGGCATTATAGCCGATCCACAGGCTCCCCGCCAACCCATGTGCGAAGCTCGAAATCGAGATGTCGAAGCCTGAGGGGTGGCAGCCTCAGACTCGAAGAGCTTGGGGATGGCGGCGACGCGGTTCCAGTATGACAATAGGCAGAGGCGTCGCAAAGAAATGGCCCTTCACACTTTCTTAGGCAGCATCTTGAATGAGTTGCGGTGTCGGCGATAGGATGGACGAGAGACCTCCGGCGGGTTGTCGAGAACAGACAAGGGATATCCGGGAGGGAACTGAGATGGCCCAAGAGACGAAAGTAGACAACGGCATCAGCCAGGAAGAGGGCGGCGAGTCGCCGGTGTGCATCCGGTGTTTCCGGCCGGTGGACCCACTGGCGCATTACTGTCCCAACTGCGGCGCCGCGACGGGGCAGCTCACGCATTATCTGCCTGTGGAGAGCATTCGCTGGCAAGCGAGCGTCTGGGGCCAGGCCTGGCGTCAGATCCGGTACCGCGACGTCTCCCTCGCGGGCCGGCTGTTCCGCCTGCTCATGATCGTCTGGAACGTCCCGATCATGCTGATCGGTCTGCTGTTCCGATCCAGGGACAAGGCAGAGGACACGCCGGAGCAGGACGATAGCGCAGACCGCAGCGAATGACCGGCCAGCAGAACTGATGCGCGAAAGGAACGGCGATGAGTATGCGAAGAACGAGCGTGATACTCGTGTTGGTCCTCGTCCCGGCGATGGCGGCGGGCGGGCAGCGGCGCTGGATGATCGAGGATTCCAACGACATCGTCCACCTGTCGCAGATCTACCTGCGGGACGTGTGCATCCTGCCGGATGCGGCCAGCGGGACCTACTACATAGTCGGCCCCGGCTTCAACAGCGTGCGCATCTACACCAGCAAGGACCTCAAGACGTGGCAGGGGCCCCGGACGATCTTCCGCACGCCCGCCGACATCTGGGGCGACGTCCGCGTGGTGAACATCTGGGCGCCCGAGATGCACAAGTACAGGGACAAGTACTACCTGTTCCTGACGTTCGACACCCGCAACCGCTTCGCCGAGCAGTGGCGCGACTGGCTGCCCCGCGTGACGCGCGGCTCGCAGGTGCTCGCGTCGGACCAGCCGACCGGGTCGTTTGCGCCTTTCGCCAACCGCTCGACGCTGCCGACCGACATGATGACGCTCGACGGCACGCTGTGGGTCGAGGACGGCACGCCGTACATGGTCTTCTGCCATGAATGGGTGCAGATCAAGGACGGTACCGTCGAATATGTCCAGCTCAAAGACGACCTGTCGGCCGCCGTGGGCGAGCCCAAACGCCTTTTCCATGGCAGCGACGCCAAGTGGAGCAAGAAATCCGACCAGTACGGTTGTCACGTCACGGATGGTCCGTACCTGTACACCAGCAAGTCGGGCAAGCTGTTCATGATCTGGACCAGCGGAGGCTACAGCGGCTACACGACGGGCATCGCGATCAGCGACTCCGGCAGGCTCGCCGGACCCTGGCGGCAGCAGGATGAACCTATCTACGCCAAGGACGGCGGTCACGGCATGCTCTTCACAACCTTCGATCCCGGCGCCCCACGGCTGATGATGGTCCTGCACGCGCCCAACAACCGCGACGCCCAGCCGCACCTCTTCGAGATGGAGGACACCGGCGAAACCCTCCGGATCGCCCGCGAATTCACCGGTAAATAACCGCCACACGATGCGACACTACGCCGGGGAGCGGAAAGCGACATGGCCGTGAAAGCGAAGGAACACTCAGCGCGACTTTGTCATTCCGAGCAACGTCGAGAGCCTGTCCTGAGCGAAGTCGAACGGAAATCTGGGCGCGAACGCGGCCCACTCCGCATCCGTGGCCAGACCCCTCGACTGCGCTCGGGGTGACAAACAGGGATGCAGAGGTAGGCAAGACGCAGCAAGAAGACGCGCCAGACAGGATGTCTCGCCGCCCTGGAAGCCGTTTGGGATGCTCTCCTGGAGGGAGTAGAATATGAAGCCCAGGATCATGTACATCGAATTGAAGACACATGGCGGCGGTCATGACGACAACGGACCCGCCTGGATTTCCCGTGTCACTTTCTCCAAGACCGGCAGAACCATCTATTGGCGTGGCAGGCGACTCCGACGCGGCAAGCGAGGATGCGCGAATCACTTCGATCTCGACACAGGAGACACGTACTGGGTCTCAGGCCCGAAGAAGAACGGCGAAGACCGCTACCCGTGGGCCGCGGAGAAAGTCAGAATCGACCCGGATGTCCGGCAGGAGTATTGGACGCAGATCAGAAGACAGCCGGACAAGGCAAACGAAGAATTCGCCTGACATCAAAGAGCGCCCGAACCATTCTCACTTTCGTTCCTCAGACACCGGGCGTACGCGCAGATCGTTCCTGGATAGACCTGGATGGCACGCGGGAAGCAGACCGTAGTGGTGGGCATCGATCTGGCGGGTTCTCCTCGCCGGCCGACGGGGTTGTGCGTGCTGCGCGGCCTCAGGGCGCAGACGCAGGTCGCGCATACTGACGAGGAGATCCTCAGCGTGGTCGAGAAGGCCAGGCCCGATCTGGTTCCGATCGATGCGCCGCTGAGTCTGCCGCCCGGGCGCACGAGCATCCACGATCGTGCCGGCGAGCACCTTCGCGAATGCGACCGCGAATTGCGGCGGCGCAAGATTCGCTTCTTCCCCATCACGCTCGGCCCGATGCGCATGCTGACCGAACGCGGTCTGGCGCTGAAGGCGAAGATCGAAGCGATGGGCTTTGCCGTCGTCGAATGCTACCCCGGCGCCGCGCAGGACCTCTGGCACATCCCGCGCCAGCACCGCGACCGAGCGGGGCTCCTGCACGGCTTGGCCCATCTCGGCGTCAAGGGCCTGACCGCCGAGATGACAGGCGATGAGCTCGACGCCGTAACCGCCGCCCTCGTCGGACGCTGGCGCCTCGCCGGCAAAGGCGAGATGCTCGGCGGCGACACCGGCATCCTCGTCCCCCGGCCGAACTCAGTGTAGATGTGAGGCGTGGCAGCCTCAAGCCCGCAGGGCTTGGGGATGGTCGGTTCACGCGCAGCGTCGCGGCTGCAATTCCAGCAGGTCCTCCTCGTTGAGCGGCTCCGGCCGGTGGCTATCGAGGATGTGGTTGGCCATCTCGACGAGGTCGTCTCGCTCGCACCCGCAGGCTTGGCAGCGCCAGCCGTCGCCGAGGTAGATCGGCAGGCTCCGGCGACGCTCGATCAGCAGACAAAAGGCGTCCAGCTCCAGCTCGCTGAAGTACCTCAGCTCGACGATCTGCGCGCCGCTCCATTTCTCACACATTCACGACCCCATCCGCCCCCCATCATTACCACCGCGCAAGATCTCGATATGTCTTCCATAAACAGCATCCCCGCCTTGCAGAAGGCAGTTGAAATTGGATTGCCGGGAGCTTAGTGTGGTCGGCGCGTGGGGCGGTTGGGTCCGCCGGGGCGGGGGGAATTGAGATAGGACAAGAAAGCGAAGGAGGTTCCGCATGGGCAGGCATATCACGGGGATCGGATTCGTTGTTCTGGTTTGCGTTCTGGGACAGGGGGCGTTCGGGCAGGGGGTGGGGCGGGTGCGGTGGCAGCATCTTTCGAGCACGGCGGGGCAGGTTCCGACGCCGGACGTGGGGCGGCAGGTGGCCACGCTCATCCTTGACGTCGATGGCGATGGGGTCAACGACTTCGTCGTCGCCAGCTACGAGAAGATCGCGTGGTTTCGACGCAGCGCCGACGGCTGGACGCGGTACGCGATCGAGAACGGCGCCCAGGGCGTGCGCCTCGAAGCCGGAGGCGATGTCCTCGACATTGACGGCGACGGCGACCTCGACATCGTCATGGGCGCACAATCGAAGGCGGGCGAGGTATGGTGGTGGGCCAATCCCAGCCCTGACTTCGACGCCCAGACGCCCTGGAAGCGGCACGAGGTCATTGCCGTCGGAGGCACGCACCACGACCAGATCTTCGGCGATTTCGACGGCGACGGCAAGGTCGAGCTGGCCTTCTGGTACAACGCAGGCAAGCAGTTGTACCTGTCCGAGATTCCCACCGACCCGACGCAACGCTGGCCCGTCACCGAGATCGCCAGGCTCAGCGCCGACAAGGCCAACCCCGAGGGCTTTGCCAAGATCGACATCAACGGCGACGGCAAGCTCGACATCGTCGGCGGGGGCCACTGGTTCGAGCACGTCGGCGGCACGACGTTCAAGGCCCACGCCATCGACGAGGACTATCAGTTCACCCGCTCGGCGGCCGGCGACCTGATCGAAGGCGGCCGGCCCGAAGTGGTGATCGGCTCGGGCGACGGCGTCGGGCCGCTGGCGCTGTACGAATACAAAGACGGCACGTGGACCAAGCGCGTGCTGATCGAAGGCGTGGACCACGGACACAGCCTCCAGGTCGGCGACCTCGACGGCGACGGCCACGGCGACATCTACACGGGCGAGATGTACAACCCCGGCTCGGGGGCCAGGTGCAGGCAGTGGGTGTGCTACGGCGACGGCAAGGGCAACTTCGAGACGCAGTTGATCTCGACGGGCATCGGCTGCCACGAGTGCCGGATCGGCGATCTCGACGGAGACGGTGACATGGACATCCTCCAGAAGGACTTCCAGCAGGACCGGCGGGTCGATGTCTGGCTCAACGGCGGCACGCGCCCGGGCGCTGCCGGCATCGGCGCCAGCGCCGCTTTTCGCGGGCCCGTCGGCCTTCAGCTCTACAGCCTGCGTGACATCTTCAAAGACAACGTCGCGCTGGGGCTCCAACTGACGCAGAACTTCGGCTTCGTGGAGGTCGAGCTGGCCGGCACGTACGGCCTGACGCCAGCCGAGTTCCTGAAGCGCCTGGCGTGGCACGGACTCAAGCCGATCGCGGCGCACTGGTCGTACGAGCAGTGGGAGAAGGACCCGGCGGCGGTGGTGGCCGAGGCCAAGGCGCTGGGCCTGGCCTACGCCGGCTGCGCGTGGATTCCTCACGATGGTCCATTCGACGAGGCGCTGTGCCGTCGTGCGGCGGCCGTGTTCAACCGCGCCGGCGAAGTCGCCACGGCGCAGGGCATCCGGTTCTACTATCACAACCACGGCTACGAATTCGTGCCCCATGGCGACGGCACGCTGTTCGATCTGCTGCTGGCCGAGACGAAGCCCGAGCTGGTCACGTACGAGATGGACGTATTCTGGACGGTCCACCCGGGCCAGGACCCGGTCAAGCTGCTGCGCCGCTACCCGCACCGCTGGGAGCTGTTCCATATCAAGGACCTGAAGAAGGGCGTCGCCACCGGCAAGCTGACCGGCTCGGAGGACGTCCGCAACGACGTGGTCCTCGGCACCGGCCAGATCGACCTGCCCGCGATCCTGCGCGCCGCCCAGGAGATCGGCGTGAAACACTACTTCATCGAGGACGAGTCGCCGACGGTGATTCAGCAGATCCCGCAGAGCCTGCGATTTCTCGAATCGCTGTCGTGGTGAGGCGCAGCACGCTCCGAGACACTCAGCCGACATCGAGAGTGAACGACTCTGCGGTGTCGGAATCGGCGGCGATGTGCCAGGTGGTTCGCGTGAGCGCCTGGAGGAATCGGCGGTCGTGGCTGACCAGCAGCAGACTGCACGGGCAGTCGGCCAGGGCGGTCTCCAGCGCCTCGATGGAGGGCAGGTCCATGTGGTTGGTCGGCTCGTCCATAATGATGATATGCGGGGCGCCGAGCATGCCCAGCGCCAGCAGGAGCTTGCGGGTCTCGCCCGGGCTGGGGTCATCGCTTGCGAGCAGACGGTCGGGGCGGGAGCCGAGCCGGCTGACAATGGTCATCAGGTGACCGAGCCGGTCCTTGGCCAATCGCCTGACCTGGTCCAGCATCTCGCGTGATCGGCCCGCGTCGATCTCCTGCGGCACGCAGGTCAACTGTTCCGGCGGGACCTCCAGTTTTGCCAGCAGATGCCGCACCAGCGTGCTCTTGCCCGAGCCGTTGACGCCGGTCAGCGCGATGCGGTCCGTCGGACGGATCGTCAGGTCGGGATACGCAAGCCGTCGATGCTCGCCCAGAGGGAGCGAGCCGGCCGGCAGTTCCAGCAGCGTGTTTCGCTTCGACGTCGAACCCGGCAGCCAGATACCGATCTCGTGCTGCTTCTTGACTCGCGTCGTCTGCGACTTCTCCTGGGCGTGGGCGAGTTGCCCGCGAAGCTGCCGCCGGAGCTTGCCGCCGACGCCGTCCTTGCCGCTGACGCGGGCGCGATCCTTCTTCTCCCGCGCATCGTGGTCCCTGATCGCCAGGTGCCGCTTCGAGCGTCGGCTCTGGGCCTGCCTGGCCAGTTCTTCTCGGCGGACTGCCTCCCGACGGACTTTCTCGTACGTACGCTTGCTCTGCTCGTGCTGCCTTTGCGCCGTCTGCTGCTCGAGCCTGGCGGCCTCGGCGCCCTTCGTGACACCGCCCGGCCGGACCGTCACATCGGGCGGGTCGATGAACACGCACTGCGTGCACAGACTGTCGAGCAGCTCTCTGTCGTGACTGACCAGAAGACCCACGCCGCGAAACGAACGCAGCGACGTTGCCACCAATTCCCGCGCGAGCGCATCGAGATGGTTGGTCGGCTCGTCGATGGCGAGCACCTCGGGTTCGAGCCACAGGGCTGTGGCGATCTGCGCGCGTTTGCGCTCGCCGTGCGAAAGTGTGTCCCAGCGATTCGGCCAGCCGCCCTCGACGCCCAGCATCTCGCGGATCGTCCAGGCGGATTTCGTCTGGGCACTGACGAATTGCTCGAACCGGTTGGGCATATCGTCGGTCCGCTGCGGGCAGTAGACGGCGCGCGCCGGCGCTTCGATCGTGCCCGTATCTGACGTCAACTGACCGGCGGCCAGCTTCAGAAGAGTGGTCTTGCCTGCGCCGTTGGCGCCGACGACGCCGGACCAGCCGCGCGGAAGGTGCAGGGACAGATTGCGGAACAGCGGCTCAGCGGCGGATGGATAGGCAAACGTGATGTTGTGGAATCGGACAAATAACCGGCTCATGGCTTCGTTCCCGACGGTCTGACGACGAATCGGCTCTCCGCCGCCGACGTCGCCAAGAGAAACGCCCTTCTTGGGCAGGCTGGTCGAACTACGGCTCGGGGTATCTGTCTAATTCCGCATGTACTTGGCTCCAGGACATCACAGGAGATTCGGTTCGTTCATAGGAAATCACGCGGACCATGTCAAGTCCGTTTCCTGCGCGGGATGCCTATCGGGTGCACGGCGTGTGTGTAGGTAGGTTCCTGCCAAGGCCAGGAAGGGGGTCTTGTCGTCTCGGAGAGCGTAGCGGGTGTCATTTCGACTGAGGGCTTGCCCCTTCAACTGCGTTCAGGGCAGGCTCTGAGCGAAGTCGAACGGGGCGAAGCCCGCACGGAGAAATCTGGCCGAGGATAAGGCAATGTCCCATTCGCAGCCAGATTCCTCCACGGCGCTGCGCTCCGGTCGGAATGACAAAGTCGACTACAGCCCCCCGTCCGCCATCCCCAAGCTGGCGCTTGAGGCTGCCACACACCTGATCGGTGGTGATCCCAGGGCACTATGCCTGATCGGACACGAGGTGTTGTCGGAACCAGTCGCGGGTTCGGCGCCACATCTCGGGTGAGAGGACGTGGCCGGAACCGGGCTCGATGTAGTGGGTGAAGTGCTCCGGCGCTCCGGCCCGTTCGTACGCCCGGGCGATGGTGTCGATCCCCTGGCGGACCTCGTCGATGGGGCTGCCTGTGTCGCGTTCGCCGAAGTTCAGATGGAGCGGTCGGGGCGCGATGAGGCCGGCGATGTCCGGCGTGTCGCCATATTGAAACCAGCCGGGGATGAAGTTCGGGAAACAGTGCAGGATGTGCGTGCGATGAATCGCCCCATACGTGGGCAGGCAGCAGTTGGCGACCAGGCACGTCAGCCTCGGCTCCCACGGTCCGACGAGCCAGGTGTGGGTGGCGCCCATGGAGTGGCCGTAGCAGCCGATACGGTCGGCCTTCACCTCGGGCCTCGAACAGAGGTAATCCACCGCGCGCCGCATGTCGAGGATGTTCTTCCAGGCCATGCACCTGCCCGCCACCACATAGCGGAGAAACTCGAATCGCTCGAAGTCGCCGCCTCGCAGCCGATCGTTCTGCCTCTCCTCGAAGCATAGCGCGTCGGGGCAGAGGACGACGTATCCCTCCTTGACCAGCGCGACGCCCGTGTGGTGCATCGGGTCGCCCGCCAGTCCGGCCGGCTCGTTCTTGCCCAGATGATACTGGCCGTTGTGCTGGTGCCAGACGGCCACCGCCGCAGCGGGGTGGTTGGCATCGACGCCGTCGGGCACCAGGAGCATTGCCGGCACGCGGTCGCCCGGCTCAACTTCGTACGTCACCGACTCGATGCGGTAGCCTTTCTTGCGGATGGTCTCGCGAACGACCGGCCGCAGGTCGCAGGGGTCGGGCCACGGTCCGCCCAGGCAGGCCAGCAACTTCGTTTTCAAATCGTCGGATACCATCGCTTTCTCCTCACCGCAGACCGGGCTGCCGAACATCTCTGAAGCCGCCACTATGGCCACCCCTGTCGCTGACTGTTTCAGAAACTGTCGCCTTGGGATTCCGTCCGGCGGTTTGTGCGCCGTGCTCATGCCTTGCGCTCCAGGTAACATCTCCAGATGGCGTCGAGCGCGGGGCTGGCCCGCATGGCCAGCCGGATGTCAACCAGATGGGTTACGCGGCTGACGTCCGGGTTGATCTCGACGGTCGTCGCGCGCAACTGGGCGGCGAAACGAACCGGCTCGGCAATGTACGGAAAGACACTGCTCGTACCCACGGAGAAGACGATATCGAACCCCTTGTTCAGTTCGTTGAAGAGCTGCTGGACCTTGTCCTCGTCCAGCATCTCGCCGAACAGCACCACGTCGGGCCGCAGGATGGCGTTGCAGTCAGGGCATCGCGGCGGAAACGACAGTTCGCTGTAGTCGTCCACGGTGCGCCGATACGCGCAGCGCGTGCAGAGCAGGTGGTGCAGGTCTCCGTGGATGTCGATGATGTTGCGTGCTCCGGCGGCCTTGTGCAGCCCATCGACGTTCTGTGTCAGCACCCAAAGCCGCTCGAAATGGTCCTGCATCTCGGCGATCACCTGATGGCCCCGGTTAGGTCGGGCGCCGCGACAGTTCTTCTCGATCTGGCTGAGGTATTTCCAGGTCAGCTCCGGCCGCTCGTCCATGATCTCGCCGGAGAGGGCCCGCTCGATGGGCATGTCGTCCTCGGTCGTATTGACGTTGTAAAGCCCTCCGATGCCGCGATAGGTCGGCAGACCCGAGTCGGCGGAGATCCCCGCCCCCGTGATGAACAGCACGCTGCGGCTCCGCGCCAGCCTGGCCGCGATGCGTTCGATGGCCTCGTCGTTGTTGAGTATGGATTCCATGAGCTGCCAGAAACCGGGCATACGCGGCCCCGGCCGGGAGCGGCGGTATGCCACCAGCCATAGACTACCCCACCGGACGGCAATTGCAAGGCCGTTCCTGCACAGCGCGTTGGACCCGCTGGCGGGTGTGCAGAAACGTCCTGGCGTACGTGTGGCAGCGGCGAGCGAAGGCTTGCCGATGGTGATACGCATGCCGTCAAAGCCATCGGCAGACTCCGCCCTGCTCCGTTTGCCGCTGCCACACACGGCTTTCTATGCTTGACACAGGCCTTGCCCTGAACTCGGTACAGATCCAGCGCCGCCAAACGGCGCGGAACGACGATTGACAAGAGCGGGCCCGACCTGCATACTCAAGGTTTCGCGCGGCGGGCCGGGCCACGAGAAGTGGGCCTCGGAGAAGGAGGAGGGCGTTCTCGGAACAGGATGGACAATGAAGACCTATGAGCAGATCAACAAGCGGATCGGGTCGGGCAAAGCCGTGGTGCTGACGGCCGACGAGATCATGGACTACGTGGACAAGAAGGGCCTCGAAGCGGCCGCAGAGGAAGTGGACGTGGTGACCACCGCGACGTTCGGCCCGATGTGCTCGTCGGGCTGCTTCCTGAACTTCGGACACTCCAAGCCGAAGATCCGGATGACCGAGGCCTGGATCGAAGACGTGCTGGTCTACACGGGCATTGCGGCGGTCGACGTCTACCTCGGCGCCACGCAGTTGCGCCATGGCGATCCGGCGAACATGTACCCGCCGGGCGAGTTCCGCTATGGCGGCGGCCACGTGATCGAGGACCTTGTCGCCGGCAAGACCCTGCAACTGTTCGCCCTGTCCTACGGGACCGACGACTACCCGCGGCGCGAGATTCGCACCTACTTCACCATCGACGACCTGAACCAGGCCATCATGGTCAACCCGCGCAACTGCTATCAGAACTACAACGTCGCGATCAACGATTCGGACCGGACGATCTATACGTACATGGGGACGCTGGAGCCGAATCGTAAGAACGCCACGTATTGTTCCGCCGGACAGTTGTCGCCGCTGCTGAACGATCCGTACTACGAGACGATCGGCATCGGGACCAAGGTCTGGCTGGCGGGCGCGCAGGGGCACGTCTACGCCGAAGGCACGCAGCACGCCGGTGCCTGCGAAAGAACGCCAGACGGTGTGCCCACCGAGGGAGCCGGAACGTTGGCGCTGACGGGCGACATGAAACAGATGAAGCCCGAGTTTGTGCGGGGCGCGAGCCTGCGCGGCTACGGAATCTCGCTCGCCCTGGGTGTGGGCGTGCCCATACCCATCCTCAACAAGCAGATTCTCAAGCGGACCTGTGTGCGCGATCGCGACATCTTCGCCCCGGTGATCGACTACAGCGGCGATTACCCGCAGAAGACAGGAAAGATCGTCGCGAAGGTCAGCTACGAGCAACTGCGCAGCGGCGAAATCGAACTCGACGGCAAGGCCGTCGCCGTCGGCTCCCTCTCGTCCTACTTCAAGGCCCTGGAGATCGCGAACCTGCTGGCCGACGAAATCCGCAAGGGCGATTTCCTGCTGGCCCAACCGATGGCCATGCTGCCCAGGGACAATGCGATGAAGCCTCTGGCAATACGGGAGAAGGCATCATGAGCGAAACCGTGACCCAGAAACTGATGCTGTTCTTCCCCAAGTGTGAATGTGAGAAGCCGATCATTTACCATCTGGTGAAGGACTACAATCTCATCGTCAACGTGTATCGCGCCAAGGTGACGCCGGAAGAAGAGGGATACTTGGTGCTCGACGTGACCGGCACGCCGTCGGACATCGAGAAGGGCATCGCGTTCGTCCGCACCTTCAACGTGACGGTCAACCATACCGGCAAGGGCGTCACGCGCGATGAAGATCGCTGCACGCATTGCGGCCAGTGCGTGGCCCACTGCCCGACGAAGGCGCTGCACATGCCGAACAAGGCGACGAGAGAGGTCCTCTATAACGAGGCCGAGTGTATCGAGTGCCTCGCCTGCATCCGCGTCTGCCCGTTCGGCGCCTGCGCGTCGGCGTTCTGACCCCAGAATAGGTCCAATAGGTCCTATCGGTCGAACACGACCTGTGGGTGCCGTCATGACCAAGCGAACCTATCGAACGTTCACTCACCACGAGGCGGTGCTGCGCATCTGCTGCGGCGCGTTCGACGCCGTTACCGAAGAGGTCGTGCGCCAGCGCCGGATTCTGGAGGACTACATCCGTCGGCATCCGGCGTTCGGCACATCGTTCGAGCCGGTCGAGCTGCTGCCCGATGCGCCCGAGGTCGCGCAGCGCATGGCGCGCGCGGCCCGGTCGGTGGGTGTCGGTCCGATGGCGGCCGTCGCGGGCGCGATGGCCGAGCTGGCCGCCCAGGCCGGTCTGAGAGCCGGCGCCGCCGAGGCGATCGTGGACAATGGCGGCGACGTCTTCGTGCGAGCGACCTCGCCTGTCGTCATCGGCCTGCACACGGGAACCGCCAAGCTGGCGGACCGATTAGCGTTCTCTCTGCGCCCGGAGGATACGCCGATCTCCATCTGCTCCTCGTCGGGCAGGATGGGTCACTCCACGAGCTTGGGCCAGTGCGACCTGGCCACCGTCGTCGCCCGCGACGGCGCCCTGGCCGACGCGGCCGCGACGCAGGCGGCCAACCTCGTGCGGACGGCCGGCGATGTAGACGCCGCACTCGAACGCATCATGGCCATCGACGGCATCGACGGCCTGGTTGTCGTCAAGGACGACCGCATCGGCCTGGCCGGACACCTGCCCTCGGTGGTCAAAGCTCCACGGTAGTCTGCCCCCGCGCGTGGCAGCCTCAAACGTGCCAGCGTTTGGGGATGGGGGACTTGGCTGCCACACCATCCATGCAATGGATGGGTGACATGCGGCGCTGCGCCTGGTATGCTATGGCAGCACAGATCGGGCCGGCGCTGGGCCGCCAGACGACTGCCGGCGGAATCGTTTTGCGGATGGGTATCTTCAGTTGAGGGAAGACACGATGGATGCGAACGCACACGGAATCAGAACCACATCCTTTCCATTGCTGATCGGGTTGCTGGCACTCCTTGGGTCCGCCGGAGCCGGGCGGGCGGCGATCACCACCGGCTCGCTCTTCGAGGAAATGATCGACATGGCCGGCCTGTCGAGCTTCCCGGACCCGGCGTATCGCACCGTGCAGTTCTCCTCCACCGATCGTCGCAGCCGCCTGCCGGGCGGGCCGGACTGGTTCGCCAACTCCGACGGCTTCGGTGGCGAGCCGATTCCGAATTTCGAGAAGGTGCTCCGGGAGCCCAACGCCGACGGGATCGGTGAGTACCTGATTGCCGACGTCGCCGGGCCCGGCGCGATCGTGCGCCTGTGGACCGCCGCCATCGCCGGCCAGGTGCGGATGTATATCGACGGCACCGCGGAGCCGATCTACGACGGCAGCGCGGATGAGTTCTTCCACCGTCCGTACGACCGCTTCGAGCAGTTCAAGGAGCTTGACGCCGAGACCTTCGGCCGGACCGTGTATCAGCGCGATGCCTCGTACGCAGCGATTCCGTTCGCCAGGCGCCTTCGCGTCGTGTGGACGGGCAATGTCAAGGAAATCCATTTCTACGAGCTTCAGGTGCGGCTGTACGATCCCGGCGCGTCGGTCGTGTCGTTCCGGCCGGAGGACATTCACACGTATCGCTCGACGATCGACCGCGTGACAAAGGCGCTCGACGACCCGGACGAGGGCGTGAAACCTCGCTCGCAGGCCGGCGCCAAGTCGTTTGACGTTGCCGTGGCGGCATCGGAGAAGAAGACCGTCACCGAGTTCGAAGGCTCGCAGGCAGTCGAGCAACTGACGATCAAGCTGAAGGCGGTCGATATGGACAAGGCCCTCCGGCAGACGGTCCTTCAAGTGACGTGCGACGGCCATCCCTGGCCACAAGTGCAATCCCCCGTAGGCGACTTCTTCGGCGCCGCGCCGGGCATCAATCCCTATCAGTCGCTGCCTTTCACCGTACGGCCGGACGGGACGATGATCTGCCGATTCGCGATGCCCTTCGAGCGCTCGTGCAAGGTCGAGCTGGTCAACCACGGCGGTCAGAACGTCGAGGCCACCGGCGCGGTCACCGTTGCGCCGCGAACCTGGGATGAGCGATCCATGCACTTTCGCGCGCGATGGCGCGTGGATCACGACCTGATCGCATCCAACCGCGACGTGCAGGACCTGCCTTTCCTGCTGGCGCACGGGCACGGCGTCTACGTGGGAACCAGCGCCTACCTGCTGAATCCCGCCGAGGTGCCCACGCCCTATGGCAACTGGTGGGGCGAGGGCGATGAAAAGGTGTTCGTGGACGGTGAGCCGCGGCCGTCGATCTTCGGAACGGGGTCCGAGGACTACTTCAACTACTCGTGGTCGTCGCCCGACATCTTCCTGTATCCCTATTGTGGCCAGCCCCGCAACGACGGCCCGGGCAACCGGGGCTTCGTCACGAACTATCGCTGGCACATTCTCGATGCGATCCCGTTCCGTCAAAACATCCGGTTCTACATGGAGCTGTCCAGCCACGAACGGACGCCGGGCATGTCATACGCCCGCATCGGATATCACTATGCGCGTCCGGGCGTGACCGACGACCATCTGGCGATCATGCCGGCGGACCTGCGGGCGCCCGAACTGCCTGTGGGCTGGCAGCCGGCGGCGCGGATGGGTGCGGCCAACTCGGTCTTCTTCACGAGCGAAGATTGCCTGACCGACAAACAGAACACACGCCTGGACAGCGGAGCGCTCTGGGCGGGCGGCAAGCTGCTGGTCTGGACCCCGAAGAGCAGCGGCGAGCGCAAGAGCTTCAAGATCGCCATTGACGACGCAGGCAAGAGACAGATCAACGTTGCGTTCGCCCTGACGCCGCGATCGGGAAAGGTCGCGTTCCATCTCGACGGTCAGCCGCTCAAACTGGCGGACCGGGCCGAGGAGATCGATCTGCATCGGCCCTATCGCACACTGCTGCGTCGCGTCGCACTGATGCCCGGCGAACTGACCGCGGGCGAGCACACCCTGACGCTCGAATGGAGGGGCGCCGGGGAAGATGTCATGCAGCCGGAGGTCGGAATCGACTTCTTCTGGGTCCAGCGGCAGTAGCCCTCTTGGAAGAAAGGCCCGTGAAGACGATGACAACACGACGGACACTCTTGAAAGCCGCCGCAGCCGCTGTCGCGATGGTCACATCGGGTGGCAGCGGCAAGCAGAGCTTGCCGACGGTTTCCAGAAACACCCCATCCCCAAGTCCTGCGGACTTGAGGCTGCCACCTGTCGCCCCGCAACGGCGCCCCGTGCCGATGATCCACGCCACGGACCTGTTCCGCCCGCACTGCGACCCGGACGACCACTGGGACCTGGCCAGTGTCTTCGCGCTGGCCTACATGGGGCAGATCGACCTCAAAGGCGTTTTGATCGACTTCGAGCCGCAGCCTGCGAAAGACCACAATCCGGACGTGATGGCCGTTGCGCAGATGAACCACATCACGGGCCTGCACGTGCCCGTCTCCGTGGGCACGCCGCGGCCGATGCGCTCTCGCGATGACAGCCAACCCGATGCGAGCGCGAGCGACCATGTCGGCATCAATATGGTCCTGGACATTCTGCGCCGCTCGCCCGAGCCGGTCGTCATCAACGTGATCGGCTCCTGTCGTGACATCGCCGTCGCGGGCAAGAAGGCGCCGCAACTCTTTGCGGAGAAATGCGCGGGCATCTATCTGAACGCCGGCACCGGCTCGCCGGACCGAGAGAAGGCCGCGAAGCTCGAATACAACGTCAGTCTGGCGCCGCTCAGCTACGCGGCGATCTTCGACCTGCCCTGTCCGATCTATTGGATGCCGTGTTTCGAGCAGATGCAATCAGGCCGGCCGATCATGGAGTACGGCACGCACTACTCGTTTCGCCAGAGCGACATCCTGCCTCACCTGTCGAGCCGCGTGCAGAACTTCTTCCTGTGGATGCTCGCGAGAAAGACCGACCACAACTGGCTTCGCTCGCTTCTCGGACCCGTCGATCCGCAACTGCTCGATACCTTCGGCGCGCAGGATCGGCACATGTGGTGCACCGGCGGCTTTCTGCACGCGGCCGGACAAAGCATCTTGGCCGACGCGACGAATCAGCCGGTGTTCTCGTTCGATCCGATCCGAGTGACGTGCTCCGACGAGGGTGTCACGGAGTGGACGCACGATTCGAAGGCTAAGGACCGCTGCATCTTTCACGTGCGCAACCTGGACCGCTATCAGGCTGCGATGACCGGGACCTTGAAGTCGCTCCTTCTGAAACTCCCATGACGCTCGACACGATTCGTGGAGGTTCTCATGGTCCGCACGCTGGCGTTTTCGATCCTGAGTACGGTCGCTATCACGACGGCGCAGGCTGGCGGTGCGTTGTTCGCACTCGATGCGGACGCATTTCGTCACCACGTCGATTTCTTCAACGGCATGGAGCCGGAGAACATTGTCAATCACATCCCCAACAGCCAGGCGTGGGCCTGGATGGTCCGCAACGTTCCGTTCTTCGAGTGCCCTGACAAGGGGTTCGAGCAGATCTACTATTTCCGCTGGTGGACGTTTCGCAAACATCTCAAACAGACGCCGGACGGGTATGTCTTCACCGAGTTTCTCGACAAGGTCGGCCACGCCGGCAAGCACAACACGATCAGTTGCGCTCTGGGCCACCACATTCGCGAAGGGCGATGGCTGCGCGACGGGCGGTACATCGACGAGTACGCCCGGTTCTGGTACAAGGGCCACGAAGGCGATTTGCAGCCGCACTTCCATCAGTACAGCAACTGGGCCACGTGGGCGTTGTACGAGCGGTACCTCGTTGATCTGGACAAGGCCTTTGTCGTGAGCCTGCTCGACGCCTTCGTCCGCGACTGCCAGGCGTGGGAGCAGCAGAGGGGTCTGGAGAACGGACTGTTCTGGCAATACGATGTGCGGGATGGGATGGAGGAATCGATCAGCGGATCACGCAGGGACAAGAACGCCAGACCTCCACTGAACAGCTACATGTACGCGAACATGGTCGCCGTCTCGAAGGTTGCGGCGCTGGCGGGCGATGACGCAACAGCCCGCCGATATGCCGAGAAAGCCGCCAAACTCAGGTCGGTCATCCACGAACTGCTGTGGGACAGTCAGGCGGAGTTCTTCAAGGTCCGCCATCCCGACGGCGTGCTGGCCGATGTGCGCGAAGAGATCGGGTTCATTCCGTGGTATTTCGATTTGCCCGAGCCGGGCTGCGAACGAGCGTGGCGGCAACTCACCGACCCTCAGGGGTTCAAGGCGCCGATGGGGATCACCACCGCCGAGCGCAGGCATCCTGCGTTTCGCAGTCACGGCGTCGGAACGTGCGAGTGGGACGGCGCCGTCTGGCCCTATGCGACGAGCCAGACGCTCGTGGCTTTGGCCAACCTGCTGCGCCGCTACGAGCAGTCCTATGTCGCGAAGGCGGACTACTTCGATGCGCTGCTGACCTGCGCGCGGTCGCATCAGTACCGAGGCAGGCCCTACATCGGCGAGTATCTCGACGAGGTCAACGGCACGTGGCTCAAGCCCGATTCGGACCGCAGCCGGTACTACAATCACTCGACCTTCTGCGACCTGGTTATCAGCGGGCTGGTTGGGCTGGTTCCGCGAGAGGACGACACCGTCGAGGTTCATCCGTTGATCCCGCCGGATGCATGGGACTGGTTCTGCCTCGACGGGGTGCTGTACCACGGGCGAACGCTCACTATCCTCTGGGATCGAGCGGGCTCGAAGTACGGCAAAGGCGAAGGACTCCACGTTCTCGTCGACGGCCGCCAGATCGCAGCATCGCCCGAGCTTTCCCCCGTCACCGGCCAGCTACCCTGATTGCTACCTGCGTTATCCCTGCTTCGGCGGGTAGAACGTCTCGCGGTGGCGGTCGGCGTATCCTTTCATCCTCGCGGCGACGTCGGGGTGCTTGTCGAGCACGTTGGCGGTCTCGTGCGGATCGAGCTCCATATCGAACAGGGACAGGCCGATGTCCTCCTGGCGGTACTTGCCGGCGGCGCCGTCGCGGCCCGGCGTCACCAGGGTGCGATACTTGTGCGGCAGGTGTATTTTCCAGCGACCGTCTCCGCTGATGACGCCTTCAAAGGTCTCGCCCGTCGAGAACGGATAATAGTCATGCGGGTTCATCGCCCCGGGCTTGCCGGCGATCAGGTCCCAGACGTTCCTGCCGTCGACGGGATTGGCGGGCAGTTCGGCTCCGGCCAGATGCGCCACCGTCGGCAGGATGTCGATCGAGCAGAAGGCCTTCTTCGAGACCGAGCCTGCCTCGATCTGACCGGGGAACTTCATGATGCACGCGCTGCGTGTGCCGCCGTCGAAGCTGGTGCCTTTAGCCTCGCGGAAGGGCGTCTTGCCGGCGTGGTTGCCGTATGAGATCCACGGCCCGTTGTCCGAGGTGAAGATCACGAGCGTGTTGTCTTCGAGTCCGT
Source organism: Sedimentisphaerales bacterium (assembly GCA_040772485.1). Classification (GTDB taxonomy): domain Bacteria; phylum Planctomycetota; class Phycisphaerae; order Sedimentisphaerales; family Anaerobacaceae; genus Anaerobaca. The sequence goes on from JAXGYC010000008.1 coordinate 572,075, forward strand.
TGGCCTTGAGCGCCTGTGTGATCTGTCCGACCGACCAGTCGATCTCCATCATCACGTCGCCGTAGAGGCCCACGCCGGACTTGCCTTTGAACTTGTCGCTGCAGAACAGCGGCACGTGCGGCATCGAGTGCGGGACGTATAGCAGGAACGGCTCGCCCTTGTGACGGCCGATGAAGTCCACCGCGTGCTCGGTGTACCACGTCGTGAGCATCGGCTGATGCACCTTCGTGACGCGATCGATCGTGACCTTGCCGTTCTCCCAGAATTGCAGGGGATGCCGGCCCCAGTAGTCCGGGTTCTCCGGGTGGAATTCCCACATGTCGTTGGAGTACATCAGCCCGCACGACTCGTCGAATCCCCTGGCCGGCGGGCGCGTCTCGGGCTGGTCGCCGATGTGCCACTTGCCGAAAACGGCGGTCGCATAACCGCGCCTCTTGAGCACCTCGCCCAGCGTGGCGAATCTCGGATCGAGCCCTCTCGCCCCCGGCCCGTGCGCCCCGAAGACCTTGGTCCGTCCCGGATAGCAGCCGGATAGCAGCGCCGCCCGCGAGGCCGAGCACACCGCCTGGGGCACGTAGAAATTCCGATAGCAGCAACCCTCTTTCGCCAACCGCTCGACGCTGGGCGTCGGATAGTCCTGCGCGGCAAACGGCCTGAAATCCGCCCATCCCGAATCGTCGAGGAAAACAATGACGAAATTCGGCGACCGACTCTGCCCCTGCCCCCGGCCAAACCTGGGCCACCCCATCGTCGCGGCGGACAGCGCCGCCGCCTTCAAGAACGTTCGTCGTGTGTGCATCGTCGGCATCTGTCGTATCTCCTCTTGCTTCATTGGACGCTGCGAGGGTGTTTCGCCGAGTTGATTATGCCCGACGAGCCAAGCCATTTCAAGTCCTGACCGCGGTCGCCTTCGTGACTGGTCTTGGACGCGGGGCCTTATACATGAGAAGGAGGTCCGAGACGCCGATCCGGCGCCGCGTGCTTGCTTCGGACGTGCGAGGCGATAGAATGGTGCGCGACACAACGATGCAGTCGAATGAAACTGGAAAGAAAGGCGGGGCGTAATGATGCGGACAACACGTGGGAATCGAGGCCGCAGGTTGGGCAGGCTGTTGCCCGCAGTGATGGCGCTGTCGGTCCTTCTGGTCGCTGCCGGATGCGCGCATCAGAAAGCGTACAAGAAGGGCGCCCGGCTCTCGCAGGAGGGCCAGTACGAGAAGGCCGTCGAGGAGCTGGAAGAGGCGGTCGCCCTGGCGGAGAAGGGCAACAACAACAAAGCCGCCGATCGCTATCGCGAGAAGCTCGAACAGACCAAGCAGCAAGCGGGCCAGTTCTACTATCGCGAGGCGGAGCTCTGCTTCGGGCAGGCCGACCTGGCGGGCGCGCAGAAGTTCATCGAACGCTGCGTCCGCTATTGTCCGGCCGAGCCGTTGTATCGCTCGATGAGCCAGCGCATCGCCGGCGCGGCCGCCGACGCCGAACGGATGCGCGGCGAAGCGCTGGCGCTGGCCGAGCAGGGACAGTGGAGCGCTGCCCTCGGGCGAATGACCGAGGCGTTGCGCCTCAATCGGACGATGCCCGGCGGGCAGGGCGACCTCAAGCAGATTCAGGAGCGGGCGTATCAGTACTACCTGGCGCGGGCCAAAGACCGCCTGTATGCGAACGACCTGGAGGCAGCGGTCACCGAGGCCCAGACGGCGCTGAACTACCGCGGCGACGGGCGCGAGGCGAAAGACATCCTGCAGACCGTGCAGAACCGGCGCGAGGCGACGGGGCTGGTCGCGCGCGGGCAAACGCTCCTGGCACAGGGCGACTGCGAAGAGGCGCTGCGCGTTCTGGAGCAGGCGCAGCAATTGTACCCGCTCCATCCCCAGCTTCCCGGTCTGCTGGAGCAGGCCAGGCAGGCGGTGTGCGACCGCTGGATCGGGCAGGGCCGCCAAGCCATGGCCGGTGGCGACTGCGCCACAGCGTTGCGGCTGTTTCTGAAGAGCCAGGACCTGCTCGGCGGCTACGGCGGTGCGGCGACTCTTGCGGCTGAAGCGCGAGCGACCTTGGCCCAGCAACATGTGCAGGCCTCCCAGCAATGTGCGCGCGACGGCGCCGACGGCTGCGGCCTGTTTCATGCGGTCGTGGCGTTAGGGTACGAGCCTGACAACTTCGATGCCCGGCGCCAGCTCAGCCAGTGCGCCGGCCAGGTGCAGCAGGCAGTGCGTTATACGGTGGGATTCGTCGGCTTCCGCGCGACGCCGCCGCAACAGGCGATTGCCGATACGCTCGCATCGATCTCGCTGGAGCACCTGACGCACGCGCGTCCGGCCAACATGATGCTGGTGGAACGAGGCGACCTTCAGACCATTCTCGATGAGCAGCAGCTCAGCGCCACCGACCTGATCGATCCGCAGTTCCGCGTGCCCGCTGGCAAGCTGCACGGGGTCGATGCACTGCTCGTCGGCCAGGTGCTCGAAGGCAACGTGACGAGCCAGACCAAACAGACCGGCCAGGGCGAATCGACTTACCAGGATGGGTTCGTGTCCCAGCCCAATCCGGAGTATGGCGAGGCCGTCAAGACCCTCGACCACGCGCAGAGAGAACTCGACAGGGCGCGGCAAAGGCTGGCGGAGGCCGAAGCGAGATTGGCGCGGTACGACCACGCCGACCCGCACGATGCCGGCGCACAGGCGGCCAAACGCAGGGCCCGCGCCGAGGTGGATGAGGCCAAGCAGCGATTGGTGAATGCGGCGACGGACTTCGGCGCCGCCCAGATGCTCGCGGCGACGACGCCGAGGGAGGTGCTCGTGCCGCACATGGTCACGTTCCAGTACCCGATCCAGACGGCGACCTGGACGGCCAAGGTCGGCTGCATGCTCAAGATGCTCGACACCGCAACGGGCGAGGTGCTGCTGGCCGAGCGCGTCGAGGGCCAGCACGCCCAGTCGGATCAGTTCGTTTCGCCTGATGCGGCGCACAACGTGCCGGAAGACCCGCTGGTTCTACCCGACGAGGCGCGGCTCCTCGAAGCCGCGGCCAATGCGGCGGTCGGCAAGCTCAAGAAGGCTCTGGAGACGGCATGCGGCAAACACGGCCAGCGATTCGCTTTGCAAGCCCAGCGGGCCGAGGCCGCCGGTGACAGCACCGGCGCCGTCGACGCTTCGATCAAGTACCTGTTCGCCTACCCGAAGAGCAATTCCGACACCGAGAAGCGGGTGACCGCCCTGCGCGGCTATCTCGGCTCCGAGGCCGGCCTGGTGGACATCCGCGAGCTGCTCCGGACCCACTGCCAAGTGCTTCGCAACTGACCGGCGCTATGGTTCATCGGTCCAGATGGCTTTGATGGTTTCTTCCTGGCCGAAGCCGGTCGGCACCGCGTCGCTCGGCGTGTTGGCCCAGTACCAGTGTACGTCGTCGACAGGCGCCGCGAGCGTACGACTGCCGGGCATTTGAAGGTAGCCGTTGCGGTCGTGCCGGCAGATCCAGTCCCAGGCATAGCGAAGCCACTGGTTGCGGTATTCGGGACTCTGGTGGGCGAACCAGCAGATTTCGTCGTAGCCCCAGATCCAATGGTCGCCGATGTTCTGCCCTTCCCGTCCGCTGCGTCCGAAGTTGTCCAGCTCGACCAGATAGGGCAGGCTCTCGCACGACCATCCGCTCGGCGTCACGCCGCCTTTGCTGCGGCCGAAAAGGCTGTCGAGATAACCAACCTTCAGGACACCCTCTTCCGGCCGTTCAACGACCTCGTCGATCCGCAGCGGGAACGAGTGCACGTCGAACATCAGCTCGCCCTCGTGAACGATGCCTCCGCCGGGCACGTGGGCGTCGCAGATGACCATGTGCCGCCGGGCGTGCCGGCGGGCGTACTGCCGGACGCGGCGCATCATATCACGCCAGTGGACGTGGTCCCGATCGCGGTCGTCCATGATCTCGACTTGGCCGAAGTGGATCGCCTCGACGCCGATGTCGATATATCGCTGGCAGAGGTAGGTGAACCACATCCGCGTTTCCAACTGGCTCATGTCCGGCACGGATGACCCGCGCCGCCACTGGTCGACTCGGTGCCCATCCGGATAGAGCATGGCCTCATAGCGGAAGTTGCGCTGCTGCGGTTCGAGGCCGAACTCTTCGAAGAGAGCGGCCGGAATGGGAATCCGGTTGACCTGCTCGCTGACGATCTCGAACGCGGCTGCCTGGAGGATGATGTTCGGATCGATCTTGTGCATCCGCTCGGCGATGGGCCTGGCCGTGGCGAGCAGGTTCTCCAGGTCGGCTTCCCCACCCCAGCGATAGATGGCCCGGCCGATGAACTTGGCGCCGATGCTCTTAAGCATACGAAGGTTGTCGTCCACATGGCCCTGGCCGTGCAGGACTTCGCTCATGGTGATCGCGCGCGACAGGTAGTTCTCCAGCACAGCGCGGGAGATCGCACCGTCGAAGTGGTAGTTCCGCCTGCCGCCGATGTACTTCGCGGGGCTGGCAGCCGACGGCAGCTCCGGCGTGATGGCGAAGGTGTCCTCCGCCAGATCGATCGTGACGGTGGTGCCGTCGGCGAAGGTCGTGCGCTGCTTGCGGCGGGACTCGTCGAGGAACTCGTGCTTCGTCATCTCCAGAAGTCCGACGCGCTTGTGCAGAGCGCACATGGTGCGAACCTGCTCCAGCTCCGCCTCGCCCGGATCGAGCGACAGATAGGGAAGACCCGCGTTCGCCAGACCGTGCAGATAGCCCAGATCGGTCTCGGGAATACCCCACGCGCCCTTGCTCAGCGACCAGGGCATCAGCAGCGCATCGTGATAGACGAGGTTGAACAGCGGGATGGGGACACCCATGGCCGGACCCTCGCCCGGACCCGGCGTCAGGGCGTACGGCCCGTGGTGAACCAGATCGAGGTGCGGAATCGCCCAGTCGGCCGGCTCTTCGGAACTGACCACGCCCCCAGTCGAGCGGATGAAGTCGAAGCACATCCCTCGATACGTCAGGCAGTCGGTGCGCGTCGCCGGATGCTCCGGGCTGTAGCACTCGTCGGGAGGCACCACCGCGAAGACGTCCAAATAGGCGCCCCGCACCTTGATGCCGTGATCCAGCAGGGCGCTGTAGTTCTTCTGCACGTGTCCGGGCGCCAGTCGCGGGCAGAGAATGGACTGCCGGCCGCCGTACCACAGGCCGTACAGGGGCCGCTCGCCGCTGCGGTCGACGATGGTGTGCCGCGCATCGTACGATTTCGCGTCGCAGTAGTAGTCCCGGTACTGATCGTGGATCGCGAACACATAGTTCAGGTCTTCGCACGTCTGCGCCAGCCGCTTCATCCCATCCCAGCCTCCTGCCTCCAGGCTCGGTGGCAGCACATCGGGGTGCAGATTGTCGTAGCCACGGAAGCCCCATCCGTCGAGATGAACGTACGCGCGCGGCACGCCCTTGCCGGCCACACCACGCAGGTACGCGGCCATCTGGTCGAACGTCGTCAGGATGTGGTTCTTGGAGGGATCGTCCTTGTTGTAGTATTGCGACTCGGGCTGGATATGAACCAGGATGCCCGCGTGGATGACGGGGCCGCCGATGAGTTTGGCCACGAGCGGCGTGCGCGCGATCTTCTCCTGGAGTGAGACGAAGTGGCCGGTCTGGCGGACATACGTGCGGTAACGCTTGGCCATGTCCACGTAGTTGCCCTTGTCGAAGAGACACAGGCGGACGCGTCGCGGGTAGCGGAACCGGCCGAGGGAGTGGACCCATCGCAGTTGCATCCGGGTCGGCCCGCCCGCCGGATGATCGAAGTGGCAGCCGCCATCATCGGGTGTCTCCAGCACCACGAGCAGGGCCGAGTCGGCCTGCTGATGTCCCCACCACGGCATGTACAGACCGCGCCCGTAGCTCAACGTGTCATACAGATAGACCTTCTGGGGCCAGTCCTTGGGCAGGAGCATCCCCTGCATGAACGGAACGATCGTCGTATCGAATGAGCTGTCGGCCAGCGCCGGCGGCCAGAGGCACTCCATCACCTGACACCGGCTCTCGTCGGCAATCACTTCGCAGACGAGGTCTTCCTGCGAACCCTCCAAACAGGCAGACAGCGCGATCGAAAGGTCGATCTCCGTCCCTTCGTGAGCGAAACCGCTTAGCGCGATCTTGACGCCGGTCTTGAATCCGGTCTGGTAGGGCGACACTTCCCTTCTCTTCGCATCGGCCAGGCGGAGCGTATACGTCTTTCCATCGGCTTCGACAATCAGATCGCCTGCGGCCGACGGGACGGTGGACCAGGTGCGACCGCCGGCGCCGAGGGTCATTTGCAGATCGGACGGATTGACCTCGACGCGGCTCCTGCGGCCTTGCACGACCCACCGGCCCTCTTCCTGCCGGACCGCAACCGCAGGCGCACCGTAATCGTCCTGCGTCGCTTCAACGGCCCAAGCCAGGGACACGAAAGACAGGACCAGACTGAGAATCAGACAGGATGGCTTCATAAGCGGAACCTCCGAAAGCAATCGCGTTGCAGGATTGGTCTATCGATGGCGCGCAAGTTGCGCGACGGCGCGTTTCATGCGGTCGAGGCCTTCGCGCAGGGTTTTCTCCGGACATCCGAAATTCAGCCGGACGTAGCCGGGCCCCAGGAAGTCCGCGCCGTCCGAGAGTCCCACGCCCGCCTGCTCGAAGAACTTCGCCGGCTCGGACAAACCCAGTTCCGTGGTATCGATCCACGCCAGGTACGTCGCCTGGACCTGATCCATCGACAGCCCCGGAATCTCCTCGTTGACGGCCCGGTATACGAGACGGCTGTTGCGGCGGAGAACCTCGATCAGAGCCGCCCTCCACAGCTCGCCGTCGCGGTAGGCGGCCAGACAGGCGGCGTAACCCAGGGCGTTGGTGCCAGGGACGATTCCCTCGCGGGCCTTCTTGAAGGGCTTTCGCAGTTCCACGTTCGGGATGATCGCGAAGGCACAGTTGAGTCCCGGGATGTTGAACGTCTTGCTCGGGGCCATCAGGGTGATCGTGCGAGCGGCGATCTCCTCGCTGAGTGTGGCGATGGGCACGTGCCGGCCGCCGTCGAGGACGAGGTCGCAATGAATCTCGTCCGAGCAGATGATCACGTTGCGGCGCAGGCAGATCTCGGCGACGCCGCGCAGTTCGTCCGGCTCGTACCGCCGGCCGACGGGGTTGTGCGGATTGCACAGCAGCAGGACCCTGGACCGATTCGACAGCTCGCGCTCGAACCGTTCGAGGTCGAAGGTCCAGCGGTCGCCCTCCCGCCGCAACGGGACCACCTTCATTTCGCGGTGCACGTGCCCCGGCGCCGCGAGAAAAGGCGGATACGCCGGCGTGAAGGTCAGCACCTCGTCGCCGTCGTCGCCATAGGCCCGGCTCGCCAGGTTCAGCGCCGGCACCAGCCCCGGCAGCCACACGATCCACGAAGGCTCGATCCTCCATCGATATCGCCGCTCCACCCGCTCGACCACCGCCTCGGCCAGCCCCTCCGGCGGCACCGCGTAGCCGAACACCCCATGCTCGACCCGCGCGTGCAGCGCCTCCAGCACGCACGCCGGCGCGCGAAAGTCCATATCCGCCACCCACATCGGGATGATGTCCCGCCCGTGGTAGCGGCACCACTTGAGGCTGTCGGTGTTCCGCCGGTCGGGCACGGTCTCGAAATCAAAGCTCATGTCGATGGATTCTCCTTCTCTGGGCGACGGCGTCACGGATGGCCGCGACGACAGCCCGATCTCGCCGCATCCTACCACTTTCGATCGCGATAGACCATGCCCATTTGGCCGGCAGGCCTGTGCTGTGTGAGAAGGAAGTGCACGTCAGCGGATGACGCCGAGGTAGCGGCCCATCCAGTAGGGCAACAGGTAGATGTCTCCGCTGAATTCACGCCGGCCGCCCTCGCCGCCGTCCAGGCGAAAGGCGTTGCCGTTGTACTTGCTCATCGGCCGTTCGTCGCCCGGCAGGACTTCGGCCGTGGACTGCTCCCGGAAATTCGGTTCCAGGAACGCGAGGTCCCGCCGGTCGCTGTTGCGGATGTCCCAGCCAATCGTATCGAGAGGGAACTGCCGCAGGCTCCAGATCGACTCGGCCAGGTCGAACTGCTCGGCCCCCGTGTCGGCGTAGATGAAGTTCCACAGCGGGTTCTTCTCGGGCCGTTCGATCTGCCAGTGTTCTTTGATGGTCCGGCGATACTGCTCGCGAAGATCCTCGTTGAAGGCGTAGCGGTAGAGATTCCAGTAGCTCAGGAAGGCCAGTTCATCGTCGGAGTGGTTCCATTCCGTCGTCAGATCGATCCCGGGCACGCGGCCGATCTCCGAGATCGGGATCATGATGTTGTCGAGGTAGCCGTGCTTCTCGAACAGCTCGAAGGCCTTCTGCCGGTAGATGTCCCTGCCCGTGAAATGCCAAGCGGTTTGGAGGAACGCGATGATCTCGACCGAGTTCAGCCGGCGGTCGCCCACCTGACGAGGGAACTGATTGACGTATTCCGGGTGCCAGCGACCCCACTGCGTGGACTTGCCGTCGTAGTCCACCAGGTACCAGTCGTTCCGCACGATGTGGTCCATGATGGCGTCGATCAGCGCGACGGCCCGGTCGCGCCAGGCCTGGTCCGGGACGATCTCGGCGAAGATCGCGTACACGAAGAAATGCCCGACGATCTCGTCGCTGCTGGTGGTCGCCTTCCAGACCCAATGTGCGTCCGCCGCCGGTTGCCAGCGCGGCTTGTCGGCCACCTGATAGCCGGCGCGGTCGAAGGAGCGGGCGGGAAAGCCCTCCATCGGCGTGATCTCGGTGAGCCGTTCCATGGCTTCGAAGGACTCATAGCAGTTGCGCAGCGCCTCATCCGATCGGGTGACGGCGTAGCGGAACAGCTCGCCCGCCAGGTACATCGACGTCCAGAGCCCGTCGTTGTCCTGGTCGATCAGCGTCCCGGTGGACAGGTCGCCCGGCTCCGTCATGACGAACGCGCTGTTGAAGCCGTAACGGATGTGCCGCCGGCGCGTGAGCTTGTCGAAGTGCTCGGCCTTGTCGGCCAGCGTCATCGGCTCGAAGTGAATGATGCTCAGGCCGGTCTTCGAGAGGATCAGCACCGAGCCGTCGGGCCCCGGCGCGATGTCGATCACCGCATCGTCCACCAGCCAGCGCTTCGACGCATAGTAGTCGGTCGTGCCGTCGCGATTCATGGCAAAGGCGCCTCGCGGCGTCCCGAACCAGGTCTTGGCGCCGATGGGCCGGATGCAGCGGATATCCATGCAGGGCACCTTCGTCTCGATGTCCGAGCGCTGCGCGAACGACCTCGGGTCGAGACGCAGGTAGCCGTTTGATGCGCCGATCCACAAATCCTCGTCCGTCGGGGCAAGGCAGTTCATTTGCCCGTGCCGAAAGACAGCGGCTTGCTCCCTGGCCGATGTCACGCGCCATAACGCGGTCTCTGTGAGCACGAGGAATTGCTTTCGCACAGGGTCGAAGACGGCTTGTCTGACGCCGCCTTCGGTGGATAGCTCGCGGACCACATCCGGCCCACGAAAGCAGGCGACACGTTCGCTCCCGGCGACCAGGAAATCGAATGCTGTCCCCATCGCCAATCTCTCGGCATCGCGCATCTTGTGGCTCGCGAGAAATCGGCCCGCCCACGCGTTGCTCAGGACGTGCTTGTCGGTGAGAAACACGAATTGGCCTTCGTGGACTTCCATGTCCCTGATCTGCATATCCGTCATAGGTCGGTGGAGCCGGTCCGGCTTGAGCCTGCCTTCGTGGACCTGCAACAGCCCTTTCTCCGAGAGCACAAGGACTCGGCCGTTGCGGTCGGCGCGGACCTTCCGCAGTTGGGCGCCGTGGAGTTCAGACGCCAGAGGGACTTTCTCGCTGTGGTCCTGGCCGAAGGGCTCGTCGTGATACGTTTTCGCGGCGTCCTTCGCGGCAAGAACCCCCACTGTCACCAGCACACAACACAGAGCCGCCATTGGTGTCTTCATAACGAGCCTCGCTTGGATTTGTCTTTCCGGATCACACGCCGCTATGCAGTCTGCGACAGCAGGTCGTCCATGTTCAACTCGAGATGAGAGAGGACTTCCATGACCTCTCTTCTCTTCCAGAACCTCCGATAAAGCCCCCACCGGGCCGCCATCCGCTCCAGCTCCAGCAGCACCAGCCAGCGCCGACGGCTGATGCGGCCCTCACGAATCTGGTGGCTGATCGACGCCACGTAGGGATCGTAGCCGAGCTTGTGCATGTCCAGATGCATCAGGAGCCAGTTGAGCCGGCAGTTCGTCACGAACAGGCTGGCCTTGCGCTTCTCCAATAGTCCCAGTTCGATCGTCCTTCGCGTCACCTCCTCGGCGCCGGGATAGTCAATCACGTGGAAGGGCAGCAGCAATCGCGGCAGCGGGCGCCGGTCGGCGAACGCCTCCGGGTCCCAGAACTGGCGGCGATCCTCGTCGTCGAACGGCGATTCATACAGGGGCGGCGGCGCCCATTTCTGCTCGTACACCTCGCTGTGCGAAGCCTCGTAGAAGTGATGCTCGATCTGGTCGGGCGAGTAGGCCAGGGCCACGAAAGGAATCCGGCGCAGGGCCGCCGCCTGCATGACCATGCTGTGAATCGCCTTGCAGCAGACCTGGCAGACCGTGCTGACGTAGCCGACCTCCTCGTATCTCTTCTTCTCGAAACTCGGGTGCGTCAGATAGTAGCGATAGAGCTTCCTGAAGAACTCCGGCCTCGGCGTGTACAGGAGATGATCGACGTTCAACCGGGCGGCAACGCGCGCCGCGTTCGGCCTGGCCAGCGAGCTCAGCAGTCCCGTGTCGATCGTCATCGTCAGGACCTTGAGCCCATACTCGTTCTTCAGCAAGTGGGCCAGATACGTGCTGTCCTTGCCGCCGCTGAGCGGGACCAGGCAGTCGTACTCGGCCCGGCCCCGGGCCTGCTCCAGCGCCCGCTCGAAATCCGCACGCAGCGTCTCCTTCCGGGCCATCAGGGAACGTATCTGCGGATCGGCCTCGACCCCGAAGTGCTGCCGGCCAAGACAGTAGCTGCACACGCGGCCTTCGTCGAACTGGACGCCGGGATAATTCCCGGGCAGCAGGCACCGGACGCATCGTTTCGTGGGCATTGTCCCCGTCTCCTTTTGGCTTTCGGACACAGTGAGGCGTACAGCGCGAGCCACAACCGGCGGCCATTATAGACCCGGCCGGCCGGCGGTCAACATGGAGACCGCCAACGGCTGTGCGACGGGCCGCGACAAAAAAGGTTGCCGCCGAGGGCCGGGCCGATAGAATCGTCTGTCGTGACGCGTCGGGCGTTATGCCCTTACGGGCACACTACGAACGGTGCATCGGGTTCTTTGGAGTTGGAGTCGAAGTGCGAGTCGCTCTGGGCCAATTCAACGCCACCGTCGGCGATCTGTCGGGCAATGTGGAGAAGATGAAGACGATGTGGGCACAGGCCGTCGAGGCCGGAGCGGACCTGGTGGTCTTCCCCGAACTGGCGATCTGCGGCTACCCTCCCGAAGACCTGGTGTACAAGAGGCAGTTTCTGGAAGACAACTGGACCGCAGTCGAAACCCTGGCGGGTGCCTGTCCCCGGAAGACTGTGGTGGCCGGCTTCGTCGAGAGCGTCAACGGCACCGCGTTCAACGCCGCGGTCGTGATCCAGGAGGGGCGCGTCGCTGAAACCTACCAGAAACGCGAGCTGCCCAATTACGGCGTCTTCGACGAGCGTCGCTACTTCAAGCCCGGTCACCGTCCCGTTCTCATCGAGATTGGCGGGCTGAGAGTCGCCCTGACCATCTGCGAGGACCTCTGGGAAACCGAGACTCTCCGGCGGTTCTTCACCGACGTCGATCCCTTCGATCTGCTGGTCAATGTCTCCGCCTCGCCCTTCCACATGGGCAAGCTCGACGAGCGGGGCCGCATCATCGCACGATGCACGAAAGCCTTTGGCTGCGGCGTGGCCTACTGCAATCTCATCGGCGGACAGGACGAACTGGTCTTCGACGGCCGGAGCATCCTGGCCGACTCCGCCGGCCGGATCGCCGCCAGGGCCAAGGCCTTCGACGAGGACCTGCTGATCGCCGACGTCACGCGGTCCGCCGGCACCGTCACCATCGCCCCGGTCCGGCCCCCGCTGACGGGGTCCGAGGAACTGCTGGACGAGGTCTACCAGGCCCTCGTCCTGGGCACGCGGGACTACGCGAGAAAGAACGGGTTTCGCAAGGCGCTGCTGGGCATCAGCGGCGGGATCGATTCGGCGGTCACCGCCGCCATCGCCGTGGCCGCGCTCGGCGCCGAGAACGTGCTGGGCATCACCATGCCCTCGCGGTTTAACAGCCCCGAGACCATCGCCGACTCGGCCAAGGTGGCCGACAACCTCGGCTTCCAACTGCTGACGATCCCCATCGAGCCGATCCTGACGCCGTTCAACAAGGCGCTCCAGGCGGACCCGACCTGGGACGAAAGGGGCCTGGCCTACGAGAACCTCCAGGCGCGGATTCGCGGCACGATCCTGATGTCCCTGAGCAATCAGGCCGGAGCGCTCGTGCTGACCACCGGCAACAAGAGCGAAACCTCCGTCGGCTACAGCACGCTCTACGGTGACACCGCCGGCGGATTCGCGGTCATCAAGGATGTGCTCAAGACGGTGGTCTATCGCCTGGCCGCCTACATGAACGAGAAGGCCGGCCGCGAGCTGATTCCGCCCGCCGTCATCACGCGCCCGCCCAGCGCCGAGCTGCGGCCCGATCAGAAGGACGCCGACTCGTTGCCCGATTACGATCTGCTCGACGAAATCATCAAGGGCTACGTCGAGAAGGACCTGTCCGCCCGCGAACTGGTCGCTTCCGGCCTGCCCGCCAGGGACGTCGAACGCGTGATCCGGATGATCGACCGCAACGAGTACAAACGCCGCCAGTCCCCGCCCGGCGTCCGCATCACCCCCAAAGCCTTCGGCAAAGACCGCCGATTGCCCATCACCAACCGCTACGCCACCACGATCCCCAAGCCCTGACGCGCGTTTTCAGCGCACGCGCCGACGGCGGCTCGTGGCCGGCCAGACAATACTGGAGAAAAGACCCGCGCGGTGCCGATATAAACACAGGTTGAACAAGAGCCCGGAGGGTGTGCGCTTCCGTGGCGTTGGATTTTATAGGACCCGTTGAAGGGGGTGCGGTACGGTGGCCACGAACAGGAAGTCACGAGCGAAGAGGAACAGGCACAAGATCATCGGGGCGGGGGTTCGCCTGGCGCTTCTGTGCATCGGGGTGGTCGTCTGTCTGGTGCTTCTGTTCAGTTGCCTGAGCTTCGACATTGCAGACCGTCCGAGCACGTATTCGTATCCGCCGAACGAGCCGGCGACGAACTGGTGTGGCTCGATAGGCGCCTTTGCGGCGTTCTATCTTCTGTACTACGTCGGTCCCGGCGCCTTCGTCTTGCTCGGATCGCTGCTGTGCTACCTGCTGGCGCGGATCGCGGATCGCACCGTCAGCCAAGTCGTCTTCCGCTTCGTGGGGATGGTGCTGCTGACGATCGCGGTCTCGACAACGTTCTACTTCTTCTGGCCGCACAAGGTCTACGCCTTCCCGCTCGGCTCGGGCGGGGTGCTCGGGGTCTCGGCCGCCACGTTTTTGCGGAGCCGCTTCGCGGTCCTGGGCACGTTCATCCTCGTCTCGGCGACCTGGGCGGTCGGTCTGGCTCTGCTGGCCGACAGCATCATCATCGGCGTGCTGGCCGCCTGCGGGATCGCCGTGCGCCGGGTCATCGGTTTCGTCGTGCCCGCCTGGTCGGTCGCCAGGGAGCACTCCGAAGCGCTCAGCGAAATCTGGCAACGACTCAGCGCCAGGCAGAAATCGCTGGCCACGGCCGGCGGCGGGACGGCCAAAGCCCGTGAGGAAGTAGAGGACTATGCCGACGACGAGGCCGAGGCCGAGCAGGACGAATACGAAGACCAGGCGGCAAGCCCGGAAGAGGACGAAGAAGTCGAGGAAGCCCTTGAGGCTCCGGTCGCGCGTGCGGTGAAGCGTCCGCTGCCGATGGAGGTGCGGCAGCGTGTCGAGAAGCGCCCGCCGCCGCCCTTCGTCCAGCCCTCCTACGACGACTACACCCTGCCTCCGATGGAGCTGCTGGCCGAGCCCGAGTATGGCTACGCCGCCATCCAGGAGAAGGTCGTCAAGGCCAAGGCCAGCGCGCTGGAGAAGCTGCTGAGCGAATTCAACATCAACGCGCGGGTCGTGGCCGCCGATACCGGGCCGGTCGTGACGATGTTCGAGCTGGAGCTGGCCGCGGGCATCAAAGTCAGCCGGATCACCAACCTGTCCAACGACATCGCCCGGGCGCTGAGCGCCGGCGCCGTCCGCGTCGTCGCGCCGTTGCCCGGCAAGCACACCATCGGCATCGAAGTGCCCAACAGCGCCAAGGAAAAGGTCCGCATCAAGAGCCTGATGGACCTGGGGGGCACGCGAGCGAGCAAGATGGAAATCCCGCTGTTCCTCGGCAAGGACTCCGCGGGCGAGGCGCTGGTCTCCGACCTGACCCGCATGCCGCACCTGCTGATCGCGGGCACCACCGGATCGGGCAAGAGCGTCTGCATCAACAGCATCATCGTCAGTATCCTGCTGACCAAGCGGCCCGACGACGTGCAGATGATCCTGATCGACCCGAAGATGGTCGAGATGACCGCCTTCAGCACGGTCCCGCACCTGATGTGCCCGATCGTGACCGAGACGCAGATGGCGGTGCAGATCCTCGAATGGGCGACGGTGAAGATGGACGAGCGCTACGCGCTGCTGGCCGAGGCGCGGGTCAAGAACATCGCCGAGTTCAACAAGCTGGGCGCCGAAGAGGTCGTCGCGCGGTTCGCGCCGAGCACGCCCGACGAAGAGGCCCAGATCCCCAAGAAGCTGCCCTACATCATGATCGTGATCGACGAGCTGGCCGACCTGATGATGACCGCCTCGAAGGAGATCGAAGCGTACATCGTCCGCCTGGCCCAGAAGAGCCGCGCCGTCGGCATCCATATCGTGCTGGCGACGCAGCGTCCGCAGGCGACGGTCGTCACCGGCCTGATCAAGTCGAACATGCCGTGCCGCATCGGCTTCCGCGTGGCCGCCCGGATGGACAGCCGGATCATCCTCGACCAGAACGGCGCCGAGACGCTCCTGGGCGAAGGCGACATGCTCTTCCTCAAGCCCGGCACCAGCGACCTGATCCGCGCCCAGGGCACGTTCCTCGACGAGGCGGAGATTCGCGGCATCATCAAGCACCTCAAGGACATCGCCGAGCCGCAGTTCCATCCGGAGCTGACGCAGCTCAAGCGCGTCGACGCCGGCGAGATGCCGCGCGATGAGCTCTTCGACCAGGGCGTGCGCGTGGTCCTCGAAAGCAAACGAGGCAGCGTGTCGTTGCTCCAACGCAAACTCAGCGTCGGGTACGCCCGCGCCTCGCGCATGATCGAGATGATGGCGGCCGCCGGCATCCTCGGCGAATACAAAGGCAGCCAAGCCCGCGAGGTGCTGATGACGCTGGAGGAATACGAGGCGATCCGCAGCCAGATGACTGACGACGCCGAGGCCGGCTACGCCGACTTGGCCGAGGAAGATGAGGAAGAGGAACCCGCTCGCGCTTACGCCAGCGAAGGTCAGCAGGGATACATCTCCAGCGCCGCCGACGACGATTGAGCCGCAAGCCCGTGCCCCGGATGGAGGCGACACTGTGAAATGCACGAGTGTCACTGGAATCGCGGCCCTCTGCCTTCTGGCATGGAGGCCGGCCTGTGGTGCGGCGACAACCTTGCAGCCGTCACCGGCCTTGTGGACCGTCGATGCGAAGACGCCGGAGGGCCTGAAGAACCTCCTCCGCCACGATGGCCAATCGCTGCACCTGGTCAGCGCCCATCGCGGAGGCGCGGGAAAGGGTCTTCCGGAGAACTGTATCGCAACCTTCGAGAACACGCTGCGGCACACGCACGCGATGATGGAGGTCGATCCCCGCTACACGAAGGACAACGTCATCGTGCTGCACCATGACCCCACGCTGGAGCGAACGACCAACGGAACCGGACGCGTGGTGGATCGCACGTGGGAGGAACTGAAGGCGCTGCGGCTGAAAGACGCCGCGGGGGTCCTCACGGAATACTCGATTCCCACGCTCGATGAGGCGCTGCAATGGGCGCGAGGCAAGACGATCCTCGTGCTGGATCAGAAGGACGTGCCCGTCGAAGCACGCGCACGGAAGGTCGCCGAGCACAACGCCGAGGCCTACGCCGTGCTGATTGTGTACAGCTTTGCCGATGCCCAGCGGTGCCACGCGATGGACCCGCACATCATGATGGAGGTGATGATTCCGAACGCCGAGCAAGCAGCGGCGTTCGACCGGACCGGCGTGCCGTGGTCCAACATCGTGGCGTTCGTCGGCCACTCCCCGCCGCAGGAGCCTCAGTTGTGCCAAATGATCCATGCCAGAGGCGCCAGTTGCATGGGCGGCACCTCTCGCAACATCGACCGCCTGTTCATCGAACGACAGGTCACGGACGTAACCGACTTGCGCCCGCAATACCGTGTGCTGTTGGACATGGGCATCGACCTCATCGAGACCGACCTGCCCCGATACGTCGGACGAATGCTCTTCGATCCACAAGCTGTTCCCGCCTCACGAGCGCGCTTCTTGCAGGGCGGGCGACCTTGATCCTTCGCAATGGAGTCCCGCCGGACAGCCGGCCGGGATCGCTCGCGGCGGCCTCAGGAGGGGACGGTCTCCAGATGGGTTTGCACGGCGGTGAACACCTTCCGCGCCAAGTCACCGAATCGGCGTGCGTCCCCAAGCGTCGGCTTGCCGTTGGGAAGCGAGCCGAGCTCGGCCGGGTATCGCGCATCGACGTAGAGCTTGTCGAGTTTCTCTATCCAAACCGCCTCGACGTCAAAGGATATCTTCGGCCTGACGATCTCGAACAACCGCGTGAGGTTGTGGATCCGAATGTGGCCTAACTCGTACTCTTCCACGACGGCTTTGAGCGATTTCTCGATGCACTGCTGGGCGTGAAACGCGACCATGTGAGTCAGGAACTCATCCGGTGTAATCCTTGCTATGACCCGCAGATCGTCTTGTGCGGCGTTCAGCCAGTGTTCAACGATCTCTTTCATGCAAGACCTTCCCTCGGGTCATGATCTCCCTGGCGAACAGGCTGTCCAGTCGAACGAATGCGTCGTGCATCGGCCTTGTATGAACGATCAGGTCGATGGCAATGTGTCTGTTGAGTTCCCGCAGAAGGGAAGCCACTTTCAGATGGTTCCGCATGCGTTCGTCATAGGTAGCGGGCATGAAGTCGTCCTGCGTCACGACGTAGAGGTCGAGATCGCTGTCCTCCGTCGGCCGACCCCAAGCGTAAGAACCGAATAAGATCACTTTGTCCGGGCACAGTGGCGCCAACGCGTCCGTGATCCGCGTTGCCAGTTCGTCCGAAAGCCCGAGCGTGTCTGTGGTCATGGCCGTCATTGTACCACCGACCCCCCTTCCGCGCCAAACGTAACTTGAGGTCGCACACAACTACCCGATCTCCTTGGCGTCCGTCCCGATTTGGACGTGAACTCGCGTTCCGGTCGCCGGCAGGACGTCCGTGTTACGACGCCGTTTCGACGGCGCAGCAGGCCGGGACGCACGACGCGGGCATTGGCGCCTGTGAAGATCCAACCGGTCAGGAGGCCCTCTCGCGCCCGCAGCGGACGCGGCAGGTCGATCCGAATGGCCCAATGTGGTAGAATGGGGTGATGAACAAGGACCTCAAGGACATGACGTTGGACGAGCTGGAGCAGCTCGTGGTGGAGCTGGGGCAGAAGGCCTACCTGGCGAAGTACATCTTCAGCTTCCTGCACACCAAGGGCGCGCAGACGATCTCGGACATCACGCCGCTGAGCAAGGCATTCCGCGACCGGCTCGGCGAGCAGGGCTATTTCGTTTCGCAGCTCAAGACGCTCGACTGCCTGGCCGACCCGGACGGGTCGAAGAAGTACCTCTTCGAGCTGGCCGACGGCGAGCGGGTCGAGGCGGTGCTGCTGCGCGACGAGCAGCGGCTGACGCTGTGCGTCTCGACCCAGGTCGGCTGCGCGATGGGCTGCGCGTTCTGCGCGACGGGGCGGATCAAACTCCGCCGCAGCCTGAGCGCCGGCGAGATCGCCGACGAAGTGAATCAGGCGGAGCAAGACGCGGGCAAGATCAACAACGTGGTCTACATGGGGATGGGCGAGCCGTTCGAGAACTACGACGCCGTGCTCAAGTCCGTCCGCATTCTGAACCACGCCTCGGGCAAGAACATCGGCATCCGGCACATCACGATCAGCACGTGCGGCGTCGCGCCCGCAATCGTGCGGCTGGCCGGCGAAGACGTCCACCCTCGCCTGGCGATCTCGCTGAACGCGCCGAGCGATCCGCTGCGCAGCCGCATCATGCCCATCGCCCGCAGGTACCCGCTCGCGGAGCTGCTCAAAGCCGTGCATACCTACCAGGCGCGGACGCAGCAGCGCGTGACCTTCGAATACGTGCTGATCGACAAGCTCAACGACTCGACCGCCCACGCCCACCTGCTCGTCAAGCTGCTGCACGGCTTTTCGTGCAACGTCAACCTGATCGAGCACAACCCGTATCCGGGCTGCGAGTTGGCAGGCAGCAGCCGCGAACGCATCGCCCGATTCGCTTCGGTCCTCACCGACGCCGGCGTCGAGACCGTCACCCGCTTCCGGCTCGGCCGCCACATCCAGGCCGCCTGCGGCCAGCTCCAGGCAGGCTACGGCCGCCCCCGTTCGTAGCGGTTTGTAGTGATCCGCCTTGGGCGGATTGGCGTTACCACGTATGCTCTTACGAGCACACTACAAACAGGACGCTCTTACGGGCACGCTACGAACACGCTGGACAAAGCCCGTCGGATGTGCTATGATTTCCAACAGAGTTGAATGCCGAGATCGGATACGGAGGGAGCATCATGGCGCGGAAGATTGTTCGGAGAGTCGCATTTGTCACGGGGGTCTTTCTGCTCATGGCCGGCGCTGCCCCTTTAGCCGCCCAGCGCATCGTCTACGTGGATGACGACGCGGCGGCGAATGGCGATGGCCGGTCCTGGGCTACGGCGTATCGGTTCCTCCAGGATGCCCTCGCCGATGCTGAAGCGGTGGGCGAACCCATCGAAATCCGCGTCGCGCAGGGGATCTACAAGCCCGCTAGAGATCGTCGGAACCCTGATGGGGGGCGCGATCGGAATGTCTTCTTCCGTCTGGACAGTGGTATGAGCCTTCTGGGAGGCTACGCCGGGACCGGTGCGGACGACCCGAATCGGCGGGACAGCGAGACATACCAGACCGTGCTCAGTGGCGATCTGCTGGGCAACGATGCAGAAGTGACCGACGCGGCGATGATGAAAGACGACCCCACGCGTGCGGACAATTCAAGTGTGATGTGCGTCTACGGCGATGGATCGCGATTAGACGGATGCGTCATAACGGGTGGGGGATGGAGCTTCGGAGCGTTGCAGATCCTGGGCACCGTGACGATCAGCAACTGCACTTTCTTCGCCAATTGCACCGACGGCCGGCATCCCTACTGTCCGGGGGCAGTTCGTCTCGTGACATGGGGAGCGTCTGCGGTGATCGAGCGATGCCAATTCGTTAGGAATGCAGCGGAAGAAGGAGGGGCTTTAAGAGGTGGCAATGTTGTTCTGAACCACTGTGTGTTTACCGAGAACTATGCGTGGCGGAAGGGAGGTGCCGCCAGCTTGATAGGGGCTGGCGTGGTCGTTGCTTGTACGTTCGCAGACAACCGTGCCAGACAGGGAGGGGCGCTGTACCTGGATGGGATTTCAACGACCAATACGGTGGTCCGCTGTGTCTTCCGAGGAAATGCCGCTACACCCTATGTAGGAGGCGCAATCCTGTGTGAAGGCAGCGCGCGTATTGAGAGCAGTCTGTTTGTGGGGAACACCGGCGTCTCAGGCGGAGGGGTCTGCCACAGCCAGTTTGGCGATGTAACGCTGGTGAATTCGGTCTTGGCGGGGAACCAGACCGGCGAGCGTGGAGGAGCATGGAGCATACGGGAGGGCAGTTCCCTGGAGATCGTCAATTGCACCATTTTGGGGAATCGCGCGGCGGAGGCCCCGTTCCTTGCCGTAGACATCAACAGCGATCCATGTTCCAGCCATGTCAGCGTGGTGAATTGCATTGTGTCCAATGGCGATCCTGAGATTTGGAGTAACGATTCACCCGTAGAGATTGCATATAGCTGCATTGAGCAGGGGATCATTGCCTTGGGTGAGCAAGAGGACTGGCTCGTCTTGGGGCCGGGGAACATCGACGGCGATCCGTGTTTTGTCGATCTGGGGCATTGGGACACCAATGGTACGCCCGAGGACTCGAACGACGATTTCTTCGTCGAAGGAGATTATCATCTCAGGAGCCAGGCTGGACGCTGGGACCCGACCAGCGAGAGCTCGGTCCAGGATGATGTCACCAGCCCCTGCGTCGACGCAGGTGACCCGAACAGCCCCATCGGCCATGAGCCTTTCCCCAATGGCGGAATCATCAACATGGGGGCCTACGGCGGTACTGCCGAGGCGAGCAAATCCTATTTCGGCGAACCTCCCTGCGAGACGATTATCGCCGGCGACATCAACGGTGATTGCCGCGTAGATATCGCCGACGTCGTCATCCTGCTGGACCATTGGCTCCAGAGCGGTTTGTAGAAGCGTTTGTAGTGATCCCGATGCGCATCGGGATACGGCGTTACCATGTATGCTCTTACGAGCACACTACGAGCGGGTTAGCGGAGTTTGAGGGTGGCCAGGGCCAGGGCGGCGAAGGCGGCGGCCATCAGCCAGAAGCGGACGACCACCTGCGGCTCGCTCCAGCCGGCGAGGTGGAAATGGTGGTGCAGCGGCGCGCAGCGGAACAGGCGTTTGCCGTGGGTGTACTTGAAATAGCCCACCTGGAGCACCACGCTCATCAGCTCGATGACGAACACGCCCCCGATGACCAGCAGCAGCAGCTCGTTCCGCGTCACCAGGGCGCCGTAGCCCATCGCGGCGCCCAGGGGCAGCGAGCCGACGTCGCCCATGAAGGTCTGGGCCGGATAGCAGTTGAACCACAGGAAGCCCAGCACCGCGCCCAGCACCGCCGCGAAGAAGATGCTCAGCTCGCCCGCCTGCGGAATATGCGGCAGCAGCAGGTAGCTGGCCCACGTCATAGGCGTCATGCGTGACATCGTCTCGGACGCGACGTAGCAGAGGAAGGCCAGCACGAGACTCATGATCGCGACGCAGCCGGAGGCCAGCCCGTCCATGCCGTCCGCGAGGTTCACCGCGTTGCTGGTGGCTGAGATGTAAAAGATGGCGATGAAGATGAACGTCCAGTTGGCCAGCACGAGGCCCTTCTTGTAGAAGGGCACCCACAGGAGCTTGGCGTCGGGGATGTTCGCGAAATCGAAGTACAGAAACGACGCGATCAGCACCGCCCCGGCGATCTGGAAGATCAGCTTCTCCCAGGCGTGGAGGCCGTCGCGGCCGCGCTGGCGGGCGGCGGCAGTGAGCTTGAGCCAGTCGTCGATGCCCCCGAGCGCCCCGAACCACAACAGCACGAACAGGGCCTTCTGGACGAACGGGTTGTTCAGCTTGGCCCATAGCAGCGTGGTCACGGCCGCCGAGAAGAGGATGATCAGCCCGCCCATCGTGGGCGTATTGGCCTTCTCCTTCGTCAACTCGTTGAGTGCGGCGTGGTGGAACTCGGGCCGGTCGCCGATCTTCTTCCGCATCAGCCAGCGGATGATCCGCGGGCCGATCACCAGCGCGATCGCCAGGCTGGTCAAGGTCGCCATGACGGCGCGAAACATGACGTACTGGTACGCATAGAAATGCAGCGTCTCGGTCAGGAAGTCGCTGAAATGACGAAGCAGGTGGTAAATCATGCAGAGTCCAAAGATCAAAAATCAAAAGGCAAAACGGCGAGACTCAAAACCGCAAGGCCCTGAGTTGGCTGTCCTGCCGGTTGATATTTCACCTTTGATATCCCTTTATCAGTCGCTGAACGACAGTCTCCAGCCGGGCCGCACGTGAGCCCTTGACCAGAATTATGTCGTATTCCGTTATGATCCTCTCCAGATTATCACAAAGAGAAGCGGTGTCGTCAAAACAAACTGTCCGCAGATCGTGTGTCGCGGCCTCGCGGGCGGCTTCGGCAGTGGTTCTCGTTGCCTCCCCGACGGCAAGGAGCAGGTCCACACCCACGCGGGCCACCTCGCGCCCGAGTTCGGCGTGCAGCGCTTCACTCTGCGCCCCGAGTTCGGCCATGTGTCCGCAGACGAAGACCGTGCGACGCTTCGCACCCGCCTCGGCACGCAGACCGGCGAGGATCGCCAAGGCGTTCTTCATCGAGGCCGGGCTGGCGTTGTAGCAGTCGTTCAGCACGGTCAGCGTGCCGAGCTGCAGTGGTTCGGCTCGCATCGCCACGCCGGATAGCGTTCGCACCGCCTGCGCGAAGTCCTCCACAGTCAGACCGAACTGCCTGCACACGGCCCAGGCGGCCAGAGCGTTCTCGACATTGCCCGGCCCGGGCAGCGGCAGCTCGACGGGCGTGCCGTCGATGACAAACCGGCTGGTCAGACCGTGATGGGCGATTCGCTCAGCGCGGTAATCTGCGCCGGGCGACCTTCCGAACGTGCGGAAGGGCCTGCCGAGGCTGCGGCAGGCGGCCGTCAGGATCTCCATGTCGCCGTTGACGATGAAGACGCCGTCGTCGGCCAGGCCCTGCACGATCGCGGTCTTCTCTCGGACAATCGTGTCGAGACTGCCAAAGCCCGCCAGGTGGGCCGGGTGGACGTTCGTCACCGCCGCCACGTTCGGCTGCGCGATTCGCGTCAGGTATGCGATCTCGCCCAGTTGGTTGGCGCCCAGCTCCGCAACGATCACCTCATCGTCGGGCTGGGCGTCCAGCAGCGTCAGAGGCAAGCCGATGGTGTTGTTGAAATTCTTCTGTGCCTGGTGCGTCCGAAAATGTCGGCCCAGAACATGGTGAACGATCTGTCGGGTGGTGGTCTTGCCGACAGAACCGGTGATGGCGACCACCTTGAAAGCGTGCATCCTGCGGTACTCGCGCGCCAGATCGCCCAAGGCGATGATCGTGTCTCTGACCTTGAGCAAAGGGCCGGGGGCCTCGACGTCGCGGCTGACCACGGCGCAGGCCGCGCCCCTCGCGAGCGCAGCAGCGACGTGGTCGTGTCCGTCGAACCGCTCGCCCGGCAGGGCGAAGAAACAGTCACCCGCCTTCGTCGTCCGCGAGTCCGTGCTGATTCCCGTGATGGATAGCCGGCCCCAATCGCCTGGCGCGATCGGCGCGTTCAGGATTCGGCCCACGGTCTCGATGGAAAACTGTTTCATCCCCGTCCCCTGAGGCACTCTCGGGCGACCTCCTGATCGCTGAAGTGGATCTTCTCGGCGCCGATGATCTGATACGTTTCGTGTCCCTTGCCGGCGATCAGGACGATGTCGCGGGGCCTGGCCTGGGCGATGGCCAGCTCGATGGCCTTTTTGCGGTCGGGCTCGACGGTTACCGTCGCTTGTCGCTCGTCGCTCGTCGCTCGCCGAACCTCGGCGGGGTCGAAGCCGGCGACGACGTCGGCGATGATCGCATTCGGGTCTTCGGTGCGCGGGTTGTCGCTGGTGACGATCGCGATGTCGGCCAGATGTTGGGCGACCTTCGCCATACGAGGGCGTTTGGTCTTGTCGCGGTCGCCGCCGCAGCCGAAGACCACGACGAGCCGGCCCTTGCAGAGGGGCTTGAGCGTCGTCAGAACGTTGTGCAGGGCGTCGTCGGTGTGCGCGAAATCGACGAGGACAGAGAACTCGTCGCCGCCGACCTTCTCCAGGCGACCGGGGATGGTCTTCAACGAGGACAATCCCGCCGCAACGGTGTCCAGATCGAACCCGGCGGCCAGGCAAAGCCCCGCGGCAGCCAGATGATTTGCGACATTATAGGCCCCGAGCAAGGGAGTGACCACACGAGCCTTCCGCCCGTGGTGTTCGAGTGTGAACCTCGCACCTTCGACCGTCATCGACTCGACGTGCGCGGTGATATCGGCCGGCTCATCGACGGCAAACCACCAGATGCGGGCCCGGGTCTGCGTGGCGATGGCGCGGGCTTCCTGCGTCTGCTTGTTCAGCACGGCGGTCGCGCCCGGAGCAAGCTCGGAGAACAGGCGCATCTTGGCGGCCAGGTAGTTGTCTTTGGTCTTGTGGTAGTCGAGGTGGTCGCCTGTGAGGTTGGTGAACGCGGCGGCCTGGAACTCGATGCCCGCCAGGCGGTCCTGATCCAGGGCGTGGCTGCTGGCCTCGATCACCATGTACTCGGCGCCCGCTTCGACCATGTCCTGCTGCATCCGGGCGATGGTCAGCGTATCCGGCGTCGTCAGCGAGGCGGGCGTGACGCCCGAGCCGGTGTCGTACACAACAGTGCCCATGAGGCCGCACCGCTTGCCGGCATGTCGGACGCACGCGTGTACGAGAAAGGCGACGGTCGTCTTGCCGTTGGTCCCGGTCACTGCCAGATTCGTCAGCTTCGAGGCCGGCCGGCCATGGCTTGCCTGGGCCAGCAGTCCGGCCGCCCGGGCCGAGTTCTCCACCACCACGGTCGTGGCCGCCGACGAAGAGTGGTTGGGCTTCTGGCAGACGATGTACCCGGCGCCGTTGGCGACGGCCTGGTCGATGAACTTGTGACCATCCGCGGCGCTGCCGGCGATGGCGACGAACACGTCGCCTGGCCGCACCAGGCGCGAGTCGGTGCGAACGCCGGGAGGGACATCGCCGGAGACCACTGCCAGCAATTCGTCAAATGTCATGCTCGTATGTTCCCTGCCTGCAACGGCGCAGACGAACCTAACTGCTGTGAGAGAGCCATTTTACGTTGAACGCATCGAAGGTGCAACGGCACGCCGCCGGTGGTCGAAAAGCGCAAACCTTCACCCGCTATACCTATCGGCATGCGACGCGATTTGGGATGAAAAACAACGCGCCTGCTCGTACAATCGGCAGGGCGCGGCGAACATGCTGCGGCGCGACCGGTATGGAACAGGGAATCGAATGACAAGCTCAAGCTTTGTCGGCAATGTCTCGGGAGGAATACGACAGCCATGAAGAAGACGCTAACGATCGTTCTGCTGCTTGCGGCATGCTGCTCGCCTGCGTGGGCGGCGGAAGAGACGGAGTACTTCGCGGTCTTCATGCAGGGCAAGAAGGTGGGCCACGCGGCGTACACGCGATCCGTTGAGGGCGAGCGGGTCACGACGAGCGAGGACGTGAGCATCACGATCAGCCGCCTTGGCATTCCGCTGACGGTCCGCATGACCGACATCACCGTGGAAACCACGACGGGCAGGCCGCTGAGCTTCGAATCGATCCAGGTGCTCGGCACCATGACGGTGATCAAGGTCACCGGCACGGTCGGCAGCGACGGCGTGGTCAAGCTGGTCAGCACCTCGATGGGGGCCGAGCAGAAGACCACGATGGACTGGCCCGACGGCGCGGTCATGTCCGAGGGCCTGCGTCTGGTGACGCTCGAGAAGGGCCTTACGCCCGGTTCCGAGTACCGCGTGAAGATCTTCAACCCCTCCGTCACACAGGCCCTCGACGCGGTTGTTTCCATCGGTTCCAAGCGGGAGGTGGATCTGCTCGGCCGGGTCGTGAAGCTCACCGAGGTCACCAGCACGCTGGCCATGCCCGGCTCCGGCCCGATCACCAGCACCAGTTACGTCGACGACGACATGCAGGCGCTGAAGAACACCATGTCCATCGCGGGCATGAACGTGGACATGATCGCCTGCCCCAAGGAATTCGCGCTGGGCGAGAACGACGTGCTGGAACTGATCAACACGATGTTCGTCGCGAGCCCGACGCCGCTGGGCAACCCGCGCAGCGCGTCGGCGATCACCTATTGGCTGGCTCCCAGCGGCAGCGAGGAGTTCACGATCCCCACGACGGACAACCAGACGGCTGAACGGCTCGACGGCGGCCAGGTCAAGCTCGTAATCCGGCCGGTGGCGGCGCCGGAAGGCGGGGCGTTCCCCTATGAAGGCAGCGACCCGGCGTTGCTGGAGGCGGTCAAGCCGACGCGATACCTCCAGAGCGACCGCAAGGAGGTCGTCGAGCTTGCACGCAAGGCCATCGGCGACACGAAGGACCCGGCGGAGGCGGTCCGGCGGATCGAAGCGTTCGTCGCCGACTACATCGAGGACAAGAGTCTGTCGGTGGGCTATGCATCGGCGGCCGAAGTGGCGGCCAGCCGCCAGGGAGACTGCTCGGAATTCGCCGTGCTGACTGCCGCGCTGTGCCGGGCGGTGGGCATCCCCGCCCAGGTCGTCGTCGGAATCGCCTACGTGGAGGACTTCGCCGGCCACGAGGGTTTCGGGGGCCACGCCTGGACGCAGGCCTGGGTTGCAGGCAAATGGGTCGGCCTCGATGCGGCATTCAAGAGCAGCGGTCGCGGCGGACACGACCCCGGACACATCGCCCTGGCCGTCGGAAACGGAGACCCCACCGACTTCTTCAACATGGCCGGCGCCCTGGGCCGATTCCGAATCGAACGCCTCGAGGTGCAAGAGGGGAATTAGTGGTCGTACGCAGGGTCACCCGTGGCACCTGACCAGCATTGCCCTATTCAGCCAACAGGTTCTCGACGGCCTGCTGTAGCGCCGGAAGGTGCGTGCGTATAGCATCCCAGACGAGTTCAGGATCGACGATGTCATAGCCATGACTGATGACGTTTCTGAAGCCGATGATCCGCTGATATGCAGGGACCGCTTCGAGCAATGAGGGATCCAAACGCTTGAGTCGGCTGAGAGCTTCACCGATGATCTCGAATTTGCGCTCTACGGCTGCCTGCACCATCCCATCGGCGCTGTATCTCTCGTAGGTCATGCCTCGCGTGAAGTCCTGGATCTTCCGGGAGGCCTCCGCGACATCGAACAGACATTTCCTCGCTTCAAGCTGCATAGAGGTTTCTTCTGCTGCGCTCGATACTCATCCTGAAGTAGGGGTTCTTGACAGTCTCCTCGATAACCACATCCACATGCCGTCCGAGAATCTGCTCGAGTCCGTCTTTCAGATCGAAGTAGCGCTCGAAGAGCCTTCCCGCGTCGCGGTCGAAACGTACAAGCACATCCACATCGCTCTCCGCACGGAACGTATCTCCCGTCGCGGAGCCGAAGACATCCAACCGGCTCACTTTCAAACGCTCGCACACCTCCGCGATGGCAGGCCTGAACCGCTCCATGTCAAACATCGCACGACTCCTTCGCCGTTTACCGGCGTCGAGTGCTTCCGCCGGACCCGCCGCTCACGCGCCGTCCGCCATATGATAGTCCGACGCCACGCGATTATCGCACAACTCCAGTGGAAACGCAACAGCCACAGCCACACATCGAGCGCTGCGACTGGCCCGGTGCGTGATCCCCATCTGCGCGCAGGCAATGCAGAGTCGTCTGACGGCACCCTGCCACTCTGGTTCCGAGGTGAGGATCACTCGAACTGGACGTCGAGGGCGATGAATTCGACGTTGCTGTTGCCGTTGTAGTGGTTGATCTGGGCCTCGAAGGCGACGTTGAAGAACTCCTTTTCGAGCATCTTCTTTTCGAGGTGGCCCATGCGGAATCCGACGCAGCGTGCGGCGCCGGTGTTGTCGCTGATGGTGAACTGGAGATGGTCGCTCTTGGCACCGACGCGTCGTGGCGTGGCGGCCAGCCGCACACCCTTGGCCGCGAAGACCGGCTTGGGATTGCCCTGCCCGAACGGGCCCAGCAGGTTCAGTTGCTCGACCGCCTCGCGCGTGAACTGCCTCAGCGGAGCGAGCGCATCGATGTGGAGCTTGGCGACGACGTCGGCTTCGTGCAGGTGGTCGGCGGCGTAAGCCTCGAAGGCGGCGGCGAAGTCGTCGATCCGCTCCGGCTGGATCGTCAGGCCCGCCGCCATCGTGTGACCGCCGAACGTCGCCAAGTGGGCTGAGCAGGCCCTGATCGCGCTGAGCAGGCAGAAGCCGGGGATCGAGCGAGCCGAGCCTTGGGCGGCGCCGTTCTCGCCGGGCGCCGCGTTGATCATGACCGTGGGCCGATAGTATCTATCGACCATCCGCGACGCGACGATGCCGAGCACGCCGGTGTGCCAGCCCTCGGCGGCCAGGACGATGCTGCGCCGGTCGGGATGGTTGAGCCCCCTCTGCACGACCATGTCGCAGGCCTCCTTGACGATCTTCTTCTCGCACTGCTGGCGTTGGGTGTTCTGGTCCTTGAGGTACTCGGCGATCTGCATGGCCCGCAGGTCGTTGGTGCTGGTCATCAGCTCGACCGCCAGGCGGGCGTGGCCCATGCGTCCGGCGGCGTTGAGCATCGGCGCCAGGCGAAAGCCGATGGCGTAGCTGTCCAAGCCCTGCCCGGTCAGTCCGGCCGAGGCGATCAGCGCGCGAAGCCCACACAGCTTGCTCTCGGGCAGCGACCGCAGTCCGAAACTGGTCAGGATGCGGTTCTCGCCTCGCAGGTCAACCACGTCCGCGACGGTGCCGATGGCCGCCAGGCTGGTGGCGTTGAGCATGAACTCGCGCAGCTTCGGTTCGAGTCGCGGTCCGCGACTGAACTCATCGGCCAGCGCCCAGGCGAGCTTGTAGGCGACCATCGCTCCGGCCGAGTCCTGGTTGGGATACGACGCCTCCAGGACCGGATGCACGATGGCGACCGACTCGGGCAGCGTTGCTTCGGGCGTGTGGTGATCGGTGACGATCAGGTCCATTCCGAGCGCGTGGGCCTGGGCGGCGGCCTCGATCGCGGTGATGCCGCAATCGACCGTTACCAGCAGGTTCGTGCCGGACTGGGCCAGCGAACGCACCGCGTCGATGTTCAGGCCGTAGCCTTCGTCGATCCGATGCGGAATGTAGAAATCGACCGTCGCGCCCAGCAGCGTCAACAGCTCCCACAGGATCGAGACGCCCGTGATGCCGTCGACGTCGTAGTCGCCGTAGAGGGTGATCTTCTGTTTGCTCTCGATGGCCTGCCGGATTCGCCGCACCGCCGGCTCGATGCCGGGCATCTTGTCCGGGCGAATCAACTCGGTGAGCTTGGGACGAAGGAAGACGCTGCCGTCGCCGGCTTCGGTGATCCCCCGATTGAGCAGGACCTGCGCCACCAGGGGCGAGACCCTCAGCGATTGGGCCAGCGGCGCGACCCGCTGGTCGGTCGGCCGGACCACCCATTCATTCTTCTGCGTCCTTGCGGATAACAGCATCTAACCCACACGCCCAACAGTCGCGATTGAAAGCGATATCCCGGCGCCCCTTATATCACAACGCACGTCCCCTCTCAAGCGGGTCGGGGCGAATGACGATTCGCCCCGACGAAGGCCGCGCATCAGTCCACGCCGGGCATCTCGTAGCGGGCCAGCGACGCGGCGTCTCCCATCTCGGGACTGTACGGCCGGATGCGGAACCGATAGCTGTAGGGTTTGGCCGGCAGCGTGTATTCCGGGTGCGTGCGGGCGCCCCAACTATCGTCGCCGCCGACGCCCATCTGCCTGTAGTCGAGGTTCAGCGTGACAAAGCCACGCCGGGGCAGCTCGTTGATGTGCGTGGCTTTTTCGAGGTCCGCCATGCTGAACGGCCAGGCGCTGGCGCTGAGCAGCGGCATCCCGACCGCCAGCAGGCCCCTGCCGCGATGGTTGGTCAGCGCGATCCAGCGCACGTCGGTCTTATTGCCGTTCTCCTGCGGCCGCACATAAGGATGAATCTGCTCGGCGACCGGCCCGGAATACAGCCCGACGGCGGCGCCGGTCTGGCGGTCCCAGTAGGTCTCCTGCGGCCCGCGCCCGAACCATGTCATCGTCGAGAACTGCCCCGGAATGGCCATCTGCATCCCGTATCGCGGCAGGTCCGGAATGTTGTCGCCGGAGGGGGTCAGGCTCATCGAGACGACGACGTCGCAGGTGCCGTAGATATCGTAGGTGGTGACACACTGTGTCTCGTCGCCGACCGGCAGCGTGGAATCGACCGTGATACGAGCCATTTTGGGATTGACCTGCTCGGCGCGCACCGAGGTGACGGTGCGATCCGGCCCGGCCGTACGCCAGACGCCCTGGCGTTGCGGCATGCCGTTGCCGTTGTCGTTGTCGATGGGCGGCCGCCAGAAGTTCGGCGCCAGCGGCGCCGCTATCATCTCGAAGCCCTTGAACACCAGTGATTCGAGCGCCCCGCTGCGGTTGCTCACCGTGACCTTGAAGTCCCGACCGCTGACGCTGTACGCCTCCGGCTCCTGATTCAGCGTCACCTCGGGCATCAGGCGAAGGTCTGCGACCGTCGGCTTGGGCGTCTCGACAGGGACCTGGAACTGGTCCCACGCAACGATATGGCCTTTGGGCCCCCAGCGGTGATCCTGGGCCAGCGCGAAGGTCACCTTCAGCCAGTACTCGGCGGCGCGGTCAGGCGCCGGCATGGTGAACGGAATCCTCATCTGCTGCGTCTCGCCGGCGGGAACGGTCAGTCTGGGCAGTTCGCCTTTCTCGACCACGGTCCCGTCGCAGGTCAGCTCCCACGTGACATCGACGAAATCGAGGTCGAGGAAATCGTATTCGTTCGCAACGGAGACGAGGCCGGCGCCCGCATTGTCCGGCGTGACGTGGATGCGCTGGTAGACCTTCTTGACTTCGTAGAGCGAGGGATTTGGCCGGCGGTCCGGCTGCACGATCCCGTTGCAGCAGAAGTTGCCGTCGTTGGGATGGTCGCCGAAGTCGCCGCCGTAGGCCCAGAACATCGAGCCGTCGTCCGCATATTTGCGCAGGCCCTGATCGGCCCAGTCCCAGATGAACCCTCCGATGAGGCGTTTGTGGGCCCGGATCGCGTCCCAGTAGTCCTTGAGGTTGCCGACGGAGTTGCCCATCGCGTGGGCGTATTCGCACAGCACCATGGGTCTTTCGTCGCGCGGATCGGTCGCCATCTGAACGATCTGGTGGATTCGGGCATACATCCGGCTGCGCATATCGACGTAGTACGGGTCCCTGGGCTCGCCGACGGCGCCTTCGTAATGGATGGGACGTGTGGGGTCGTAGTCGCGGATCCAGGCGGCCATCGCCGCATGGTTCGGCCCGCACCCGCTCTCGTTGCCCAGCGACCAGAAGATTACAGACGGGTGATTCTTGTCGCGCTCGACCATGCGGACGGCGCGGTCCACAAAGGCGCTATGCCACGTCGCGACATTGGGGAGGTAGCCGCCCTGGCCGTGCGTTTCGAGATTGGCCTCGTCGATGAGATAGATGCCGTACAGGTCGCACAGCTCGTACCACTGCGGGTCGTCCGGATAGTGCGACGTGCGGACCGCGTTGATGTTGTTCTGCTTGAGCAGCTTGATGTCCTGCACCATGCGGGCGAAGGGAATCGCCCGGCCGTGGTCGGGATCGTGCTCGTGACGGTTGACACCGAAGAGCTTGACGGACCGACCGTTGACCAGAAGCTGGCCGTCCTTGATCTCCACCTTGCGGAACCCCACCTTGCAGCTCTCGGCCTCGACCACCTTGCCGTCGGAGTCGTGCAGCGACAGGACCAGCGTGTAGAGGTTGGGCGTCTCATCCGACCACTTCCTGGCCCCCGGAACCGTCGTCTGCATCAGCGCGAACGGGACATTGTCCCGCTGCGGGTACCGCTCGTTCAGAATGGCCGACGCGTCGATCTTCAGCGGCTCGGAGAGCACGGATTCCTTGCGGTCGTTGTAGAGCCTCGCCTGCACCGTCCAGTCGCGCAGCGGCTCGTCCGTGTAGGCCGCCAGCTTCGGGCGGATCATCAGGATGCCGTTCTCACAGAGATCGTCCAGCGTACTGCGGACGAAGAAGTCGCGGATGTGCACCTTGGGCGTCGCGAACAGGTAGACCCTGCGGTAGATGCCGCTGAACCGCCACATGTCCTGGTCTTCGAGATAGCTGCCGTCGGACCAGCGATAGACCTCGACCGCGAGGATGTTCTTGCCGGGCGCAAGGTACCGGGTGATGTTGAACTCGGCGGGCGTCATGCTGTCCTGGCTGTAGCCGACCTTGCAGCCGTTGACCCAGACGTAGAAGGCGCTCTTGACGCCGTCGAAGTGGAGAAAGACCTCGCGTCCGTCCCACGACGCGGGAATCTCGAAGACGCGTCGATAGGAGCCCACGGGATTGTAGTCGTGCGGGATGTGCGGCGGGTTCGGAGGGAACGGATACCTCATGTTCGTGTAGATGGGCCGGCCATAGCCGAACTCCTGCCAGTTGGCGGGCACGCGGATGTCGTCCCAGCCGCTCACGTCGAAGGTGGGCTTGTAGAAATCCACCGGCCGGTCGGCCGGCTTGATCACCCAGTTGAATTTCCACGTTCCGTTGAGCGACTGGTAGAATGGCGACGCCTCGCGAATGCCCTCCACGGCCGATTCGATGTCCCCATACGGCGTGAGCGTGCAGTGTCCGGGCTCCTTGTTCAGCCCGATCATCTGCTCGTTCTCCCAGTCCAGGGGCAACAGAGAGTCTTCGCCTGCGGTCGCCACCGCACACACCGACAACAGGAGAGCCGCAAGCAACATCACGCACGACAACACCGGGAATCTGGGCAGCTTCGACATCGTAGTCCTTCTCCATAGCAAGAGGTTTGGTCACGGCACACGGCCAAGCGGGCCTCCGTCCGCCGCGCGTCCGCAAGGCGGACGGACCGCGGGAAAGACGCCGTTGGCCGACGTCCATGGGATCAAGGTATACCACTTCAAGGGGAATTCTGCAACCTTGCGATAGCGCGTGGCAGCCTCAAACGCGCAGCGTTTGGGGATGGTGGCCTTGGTGGCTCGCGGAGACCAGAAAGTGCCCAATGCGAAACCATCCCCAAGCTCTTCGAGCTTGAGGCTGCCACACACGGCTCTATCCACGTGCAATCAGCCTCGCCCTGAAACCTGCAAAGACTCGCCGAACCGGCGATCCGGCATCAGTGCTTCTGTTTCGGGACCTCTTCCTTTATAATTAGCCCTGAAGAGGACTTCGTTGAGGTACCGCGATGGGCAGCCGTTTGAAGGACAAGGTGGCGATCGTGACCGGGGCCAGCCGGGGCATCGGCCGGGCGATCGGCGTGGCCCTGGCCGGCGAGGGGGCGACCGTGGTCCTGGCGGGCCGGGCCGAGGCCGATCTGGGCGAGACGGCTCAGCGCATCCGCCAGGTCGGAGGCACGCCGGAAATCGTCCCCACGGAACTGACCGAAGAACAGTCCATCCAAAACCTCGTGGCCAAGACTTCCGAGCGCTTCGGGCAGCTCGACGTCCTTGTCAACAACGCGGGTATCACGCATTCGGCGCCGCTGGAACAGACGCGGACGGAGGACCTGGATCGCTGCTGGGCGGTCAACGCCCGGGCGCCGTTTCTGCTGTGCCGCGAGGCGCTGCCCCTGCTCCGCAAGGCCGCGCGGGCGACCATCGTCAACATCTCCTCGGTCGTCGGGGTCAAGGGCTATCCGCTCCAGAGCGCCTACACCGCTTCGAAGCACGCCGTTCGCGGGATGAGCATCGCCCTGGCGGAAGAGCTTCGCGGCTCCGGCGTCCGCGTCCACGTGATCTGCCCGGGGGCAGCGGACACAGAAATGGTCAGCCGCGTTCGTCCTGACATCAATAAGGTTGAACTTATCGGACCGGACGAGATCGCCGAGCTGGTGCTCTATCTCGTCACGCATCAAGGCAACGCGGTCGTCGACGAGCTGCACATCCGCCGTGCGACGGCAGCCCCCTGGTTTGGTTGAGAGGACAGATCGAATGGTTGACAAATCGATGTGGGTGCGGGCCCTCCTGGGCGTACTGCTGGCGAGCGCCTGGGCGAGCGCCGACGAGACACAGGTCCTCTACCTCTCCGGCCAGGGCAAAGACGACCCGGTGACGTGGGAGTTCTTCTGCACCGCCGGACGCAACAGCGGCCAGTGGACCACGATCGGCGTGCCCTCGAACTGGGAGTTGCGGGGGTTCGGCTCCTACAACTACGGCAACGAACGGAGCAAGAGCGACGAGCAGGGCAAGTACCGCCGCAAGTTCACGGTGCCCGATGCCTGGGCGGACCAGCGCGTCTTCATCGTCTTCGAGGGCGTGATGACCGATGCGGAGGTGCGGATCAACGGCCAGTCGGCCGGACCGAAACACCAGGGAGGCTTCTACCGGTTCAAGTATGAGATCACCGACCTGATCAAGCTGGGGGAGAATCTGCTGGAGGTGGATGTCAGCAAGGTTTCGGCCGACGCCAGCGTCGAGCAGGCCGAGCGGCAGGGCGACTATTGGGTCTTCGGCGGCATCTACCGGCCCGTCTATCTCGAGGCGGTCCCCGAGACGTTCATCGAGTCCATCGCCATCGACGCGCGAGCCGACAGTTCGTTCCGGGCGGTCGTGAACCTCCAGGGGATCGGCCCGGATGATGCTGTCAAGGCCACGATTATCGGCCGCAACAACAGCCCCATCGGCGGGGTTGTCACTCTTGCGGCCCCGCTCGAAGACGGCCAGACCACTGCATCGCTGACGGGCAAGGCGATCGGCATCGAGCGTTGGACCGCTGAGACGCCCGCCCTTTACGACATGGAGATCAGTCTGACCAGAGGGCGCCAGATCGTCCATACGGTGACGCAGACGTTCGGCTTCCGCACGTTCGAGGTCCGCCCGGGCGACGGGCTGTACC
Organism: Sedimentisphaerales bacterium; assembly: GCA_040772485.1. Taxonomy (GTDB): domain Bacteria; phylum Planctomycetota; class Phycisphaerae; order Sedimentisphaerales; family Anaerobacaceae; genus Anaerobaca. The sequence goes on from JAXGYC010000008.1 coordinate 606,731, forward strand.
TCAACGGGCAGAAGATCCGCCTCAAGGGCGTCTGCCGGCACAGCTTCTGGCCCGACTCGGGCCGGTGCCTCAGCCGGCAGATCAGCTACGACGACGTGCGCCTGATCCAGTCGATGAACATGAACGCGGTGCGCATGTCGCACTATCCGCCCGATCCGCATTTCCTCGAAGCGTGCGACGAGCTGGGCCTGTACGTGCTCGACGAGCTGGCCGGCTGGCAGAAGCCGCCTTACGACACCGAAATCGGCAAGAAGCTGGTCCGCCAGATGGTCACGCGCGACGTGTGCCATCCCTGCGTCCTGTTCTGGGACAACGGCAACGAGGGGGGCTGGAACCGCGAGCTCGACGACCAGTTCGCACTGTACGATCCGCAGAAGCGGACGGTCCTGCACCCGTGGGAGAACTTCAACGGCATCGACACCGACCACTACGAGAGCTACGAAAGCACGCTGCGAAAGCTCTCCGGCTCGACGCTGTTCCTGCCGACGGAATTCCTGCACGGCCTCTACGACGGCGGCCACGGGGCCGGGTTGAACGACTACTGGAAGGCCACGGTCGGCTCGCCGATGGGCGCCGGCGGCTTCCTCTGGGCCCTGGTCGACGAGGGCGTCGTCCGGACGGACCGGGACGGCGCGATCGACGTGGCCGGCAATCAGGCCCCCGACGGGATCGTCGGCCCTTATCGCCAGAAGGAGGCGAGCTTCTATACGATCAAGGAGATATGGTCGCCGATCCAGATCGCGCTGGAGAAACTGCCGCCCGATTTCGACGGCCGGCTGGAGGTGGAGAACAGCTACGATTTCACGAACCTGCGCGACTGCCGGTTCGAGATCCGCCTCGCCGAGTTCCCCGGGCCGGATGGGCGCGGCGAGGGGCACGAAACGCTCTTTAGCCGCACGTTCGACGGCCCCGATGTACCCGCCCACGGCCGGGGCGCGCTGGACCTTGGCTTGCCGGCCAACTGGACGCAGGCCGACGTCTTGTACCTGACGGCCTTCGACCCCGACGGCCACGAGGTCTGGACGTGGTCCTGGTCGGTGCAGGACCGGGACTACTACCGCGACCGGTACGTCGCGATACGGGCCGACGAGGCCCCGCGCGTCGAAATCAGCGGCGCAACCAACGAAATCCACGTGCAGGCGGGCCCCCTGGTCCTGGCCTTCACGGGCAACAGCGGCCAGCTCGCCTCCGTCACCCTGGCGGGCAAGCCGATCGAGTTCGGACTCGGGCCCAGGCTGATCGGCGGAACTGCCGAACCCGCGAAGGTGTCATTCTCCCTCAAGGGCGATGGGGTGGTCCTTCAGGTGACGTACACCGGCGACATGGACAGCGTGCTCTGGAACATCTACCCGACCGGCTGGGTCCTGTTGGAGTACCAGTACCAGCTCGAAGGGGCGCGCGACGCGTTCGGGATCGGCTTCGAGTACCCGCAGGAGCGCGTCAAGGGCGTCCGCTGGCTGGGGCGCGGGCCTTACCGCGTGTGGAAGAACCGCACCAGAGGCGGCGTGCTCGACGTCCACCGCAACACGAACAAGAGCCACACGCCCGGCCTGACGTGGGACTTCCCCGAGTTCGAGGGCTACTACCGCGACTGGCGCTGGGCGGTCCTCGAAACGGACCAGGCGGCCATCACGATCGTCAACATGACCGAAGACCTCTTCCTGGGGCTCTATCGTCCCGACGACGGTCCCGATCCGAGAACCACGAAACTCGACGTGCCCGAGACGGGCATCGCTTTCCTGCACGGCATCCCGGTGATCGGGACGAAGTTCCACCCGGCCGAGGCGCTGGGGCCGGAAAGCGGCAAGAACATCGCTTCGGGCACGTATCGTGGGGCGGTCTGGCTGCACTTCGGCGAGCTGGATGCCCGCCGCAGGCCGCCGGCTCTCCGGCCGGATACGGCGCGAAATTGACCAGATACTCGGAGGCCAGATGAGGGCAGTGATTCAACGCGTCACAGAAGCAAAGGTCGAGGTGCAAGGGGACCCGGTCGGCCGGATCGGGCCGGGACTGCTCGTGTACCTCGGCGTCGGCAAGGACGACACCGAAAAGGATGCCGAGTTCATGGCCGACAAACTCGTGAACCTGCGAATCTTCTCCGATGACGCGGGCAAGATGAACCGCAGCGTGATCGACGTCGGCGGGGCGGTCCTTCTGATCAGCAACTTCACGCTGCAAGGCGACTGCCGCAAAGGCCGCCGGCCCGGCTTCGACGCCGCGGCACTGCCCGAGACCGCCGAGCCGCTCTATGAAAAGGTCGCAGAGCTGATCGCCCGCAGCGATGTGCCCGTCGCCAAAGGCTCCTTCGGCGCGCACATGCACGTCAGCAGCGTCAACGACGGCCCCGTCACCTTCCTGTTCGACAGCACTCGCCTGTTCTGAGGCGCTCGGCGCTAAAGAAGCGCGGCGGTTCGGCCGATGATATGCCCTGGAGCTTGCCCCGGCGGGCCGCCAAGGCCACCGGCCAAGTGGGGTTTCGGCAAGACCATCCCGAGTTCATGTCAGGAGTATCAAAATGAAGAACACGATCGCAGCACTGTGTGTGTTGGGCGTTCTGTGCTGGGCCGCCGGCGCATGGGCCCAGGGCCAGGGCAAAGGCCGCCAGCAGCGACCGACCAGGACGGAGAAACCGGCCCAGCAGGCCGAGGCCGCCAAGGGCAAAGCAGCCAAAGACGCCGCTGCCGCAAAGGAGCAGGCCGCCGAGGCCAAGCAGCAGGCCCAGCAGAAGCGGGCAGGCCAGCAGGCCGAGGCCGCCAGGGGCAAGGCCGCCAGGGATGCGGAGGCCGCCAAAGGACAAGGCGCAGGCAAGGCCGCAGAAGCCAGGGGCAAGGCAGGCAAGGACGTCGAGGCCACCGAGAAGGCCGGCCAGGCCAAAGGCAAAGGCCACCAGCAGCAGATGCGGGCTTTCGAGGCCCAGCAGCAGCGCCACCAGGCCAAGCACATGGAGCGACAGGCTCGGCTGGCCCGGATTCGCGAGCTGGCGGTGCAGAAGGGCGATGCGGAGATGATCGCCCGCGTGGACAAGCTGATCGCCAAAGAGCAACAGGTCCACGAGCGCAAGGGCGTCCGGCTCCAGGAGCAGAAAAGGGCGATGACGGGCACGGAGTCCGGTGCGGCTCCCACGGTGCAAGGAGCGCCCAAGGGCAACGGCGCCGGCAAGAGCGGCGTCCCGAAGGCCGACCGCCCGGACGACGATGAGACGCCCGAAGAGCCCGAGGTCGAGGCCGAGACGCAGCAGGCCCCGCCGGCCGAGAACGCCCCGCAAGAGGCCCCGCCTCAGAACTGAGCGCTGGGCCGTCGTAAGCACCTGTCAAACAAGAGGATATCTACGGAGATCGAACGATGTTGCGAAAGATCGTTGCCGTTTGGATCGTAATGCTGGTTTCGCTGAGCCTGGCCGGCTGCGGCAGCAGCGAGCCGGCCCCCGAACCGGCCAAGACCGAAGCCCAATACAAGGCCGAAGCGGACAAGGAGATCACCACCGAGAACGCCGAGGCCGAGCTCGACAAGCTCGAACAGGAAGTCGACCTCGACGCCCAGCAGCCATAGCCGCCCGCGCCGCCGAACAACCCTGACCACCCCCCGGAAAAGAAGAAGGGCTGCGACACCGCGTCGCAGCCCTTTCTTGCACTTCAGATATTCCCCTCGCCCTCGCGCCAGGCCCTAATGATACAGCAGCACGAAGTCGATTTCACCGAAGCCCTGATACAACTCGGTGGTCGGCTCGATAGGCGAATACACACTCAAAACCGCGTTGTAAGGTCCTTCCTCCAAACCCTCCGGATCCATCGCGAACACCACCACCAGGTCAAGGTCGTCGTCGCCGTCGACGTTAAATTTCGTCGACAGGTACCTCTGGCCCCATTCGCTGAAGCACACGCCGGCCCCGTCCAGGAAAATGTTCGCCGGCTCCAGCGCCGTGGCGTCAAAATCTGGCGTCGATAAGATCGCCACAGGAACCAGCACAGGAATAAACCTGGGACACCACACATAGATGCGGTTGCTATCGCTGCCCGGCCGGATGTCGATCTCAATCTCAGTCGGCCCCGGCGGGGGCGTAGTGCCGGTCACGACCTTCATGAGGGTGATCGGCAAAGTGCTGTCGAACGCCAGGTCTGTAGGAGTTTCCTGACCCACATATGTCACACGCAGCGTCTTCGGTTCCCCCGGCTCCCACGAGAGCGTCGCCCCCCCCAAGACTTGCGGCCACGTGTCCGGCAGAGGCACAGGCAGCCAGTCATCCCCCAGCAATGCGGTCCAGTCGCCTTCCAATGGGGCGCCGTCCACCGCAAACGCTGTGCCGTAAACCATCACGCTGCCGCTCTTGGCGAATACCGATCCGCCAATAGTCCCTGCAGTAATGCTCACGAGGCCACCCTCACAGGACACAGCGCCTGTGACTTCACCCCCGGCCATCTTCAGCGTGCCAGGATTCGGATATGACGGAGGTTCTGCTGGAAAGATGGTAACGCTGCCAACGACCTCCTGACCCGTGTAAAGGGTAAGGGTCCCATCAGGCGTACCATCGGGATCTTGGTACGGGAGAGCGATTGGTCCTGTGTAGCCCAGGCCCGGTACCGCTCCAAGAACGAGCAATAGCGAAGTACACACGCCCAATAGCCTGGGCCGGCTTTCAACTCCTACACTTCTGAACATGACATCGCCCTTTCTATAGAATACGAGACTGACCGCTTGCGGTCCCCGGCTTGATGGGGCCCGCGTCCTCACTGGCAGAGTTTATCGGTCCTGGGCCGCCAATTTCTTTAGGCTAAAGACACCAACACCTGCTTTCCACCCACGTGTCCTGTAACGAAGCGTCCGCAAGACGGCAGATGTTGATGCTTTTTTTTTGCGGGAGGTTCTTTTTTCGCGGGATACTCGGCACCCGCGCCATCGCCAGCCCCTGCGACTGATGGGTTTTTGGCCTTGCGGCGGGGATTTCGTAGATTTTCCTTAGGCGGGCGGGGTACCCCGTCCGCCCCGAGACCATCGTGGGGTCTTCCTGAGGAGGTCGGAAACATGCGAAGAAACGGCTTCACATTAGTTGAACTGATGATCGTCGTGGCGATCCTGGGCATCCTGGGCGCCATTGTCTTTCCCACGTACCAGAGCAACACCACCGAGGCCAAGGTCTCCTCCGCCAAGAGCAATCTCAGCATCCTGAGGAACCAGATCGAACTGTACAAGATGCAGCATAATGGCGTCATTCCTGGATATGCCTCAGGATCAGCTGTAACAGAAGGCACCTTGGCCATTCAGTTTACTGGTACATCGACAATCACGGGGGCCGCCATTGCCAGCAAGACGCCGTCAAATCCGTTCCTCTACGGCCCGTATCTGCGGACGATCCCGACCAATCCGTTCAACACCGAGTCGAACATCAAGTACTCGACGGACTTCGCGACGGATGCGGGTGTCGTCGTCAGCGGGTGGCTGTACAACTCCACGACCGGCGAGATTTGCCTGAACTACCCCGGCACGGACACCGAGGGCGTCGCGTACATCAGCTACTGACCCTGCCGCCGGCGTTTTTTCACCGAGGAGGCGCTGCGGCGGAGCAACGGCCCCGGTCTTTCCCCTCCTTTCCCGGCGTGCCGCCGCGTCGATTCACCCCGTGCGCGGCCGGTGAATCATGCCATGTTGATGCGTTTTTTTTCCCGGCCCCTTCCGGCTGACGGCGCAACCCTCCGATAAACAGCCGCCCTTTGCCCACCGTGGTGCTGTGCGCACCGCCCCGGCCCGAAGAACGCGCCATCGGCTAATCGTCCGAGCCAAATACAGCATCGCGCGCACGTGGCATGCCGCGCGGTAGTTTGTACGTTCTACTGGGAGCGCGATTGTCGGTGCGGCGGGGTCGCAGCAAGGTCCAAGTGGGGGGCCGGATGATGACTCGCATTCGCTATCGCAGAGGGGCAGCCCTCGTATTGTGCATGATCTTCATGGTCGTCCTGCTGGCCTTCGGGGCCGGCCTGGCCGCCATGTCCGGGGCAAACGTCCAGATGGCCGCCAACCAGCGACGAGCCGCCCGCGCCCTGGCCGGCGCCGAATCGGGCCTGGAGGTGATGCGCTACTGGCTGGGCCACGTCATGATGGAGGCCACCACGCCGCCCGTGCAGTACTTCGCCACGATCGTCAGCCAGGTCCAGAGCGAGCTGGCCGATGCGAGCGTTGCCAATGTGGTGCTCGCCAGCAACGGGACCGTGCCGGCCGTAGCCATCAATCCCGACACCGGACAGACGTTCAGCGCCCTACTGGCCATGAACCCGGCCAATCCGTCCATCCTCGACGTTACGGTCACCGGAACGTGCGAAGGGGCCCAGCGGACGATCCGCGTCGGCTTCGACATCGCGCCGTACCAGCACCCGATCTTCAACTACGGTCTGGCGACCAAGGGCCCGGTGCAGTTCCCCAACAACCCGACCACCAGCACCGTCACGAGCAACTGGGAAGCCGACATCTACGTCGAGAGCTTCAGCGACCTGATCGCCGTGTACGTCGGAGGCAACACGAACTTCGACGGCGACATCACGATCGGCAACCCGAGCGCCGTCGTGGACTTCGCGGGCGCCGTGCAGATCGCCGGCGACGTCGGTCAGGCGGCCATCGACAACCACGTCGAGATCGGGGTCGAGCCGCTGGAGTTTCCCGAGCCCGACACGAATCGCTTCCTGGCGTACGCCACCGGGCCGGTGGTCGATTCGGCCACGATGAACCTGACCAAGGGCATTACGCTGACCAACGCGATGATTCCCGCCGGGACGAACCCGACGTTCGACGGGACGGTCACCATCCAGGGGGTCCTCTTCATCGAACCGCCGAACGTCGTGACCTTCAACAGCAACGTCGTCTTGCAGGGGGTCATGGTGGGCGCCGCGGACGAGTCGACGCTGAACACCAACCAGATCAATATCGCCGGCAACTTCGCCAGCTATCCGTTCCCGAGCGACAGCCAGTTCGACGCGCTCCGCCAGGAGCAGGGCACCTCGATTCTCACGCCCGATTTCGACGTGTCCTTCACCGGCAACTACTCGTCCATCGAGGGGGTCGTGGCCGCCGGCAGCCTGTATTTCAGCGGCAATGCCAGCGCCGTTCTGCACGGTTCGCTCATCAGCTATTCGGGCGATCCGACCGTGGTCGAGGGCAACGTCTCGCTGACGTTCGACCGGGCCGGCTCCGTGAAGCTGCCCGCGGGATTCGACACCAAGCGGATTCTGGCCTACAACCCGGCGTCGTATACCCAGGTCTATTGAGCCGGGTCCACCACGGACCGCTAAAGTTTCGCCGGGATGTGGCCGATTTCCATAGACAGGCGGAACCACGGCAACCGTTGGTTTCGGAACATCTGTAGGCGGAATTGAGGAGACACTACGATGAGGCAGGCAATTGCCCTGGCGGCGATTCTGGTCGCCCTGTTCCCCAGCAACGTCTGTGCCGCCGGCGATCTGGGCGTTGGCGTGATGGTGGGCGAGCCCACCGGCCTGAGCGTCAAGTACTGGCTCGACGACGAGCGGGCCATCGACGGCGCTGCAGGATGGTCCTTCGCGGGCAAAGACTCTTTTCACCTTCACGCGGATTATCTGGTCCACCGATTCGATCTGTTCAAGAACCCTGAAGACGCCCAGGGCCTCGCCGGAACGGCTCTCTACTACGGCGTCGGGGCCAGACTGAAGGACAAGGACCACGACGGCGACACGGCGTTCGGCATCCGCATCCCGCTGGGCATCACGCACCTCTTTGCCGAGGCCCCGTTCGACCTGTTTGCAGAGATCGTCCCGCTGGTCGATCTGACGCCGGATGTTGATCTGGACCTCAACGTCGCGGTCGGTCTGCGATACTACTTCAAATAGCGGCCCACCGGTCGTAGCAGGGGTGCGGTCAGGCGTCGCTCCGGCCGAGCCACTGATACGCGATCCCCGCCAGCAGTGCGCCGACGATGGGAGCCACCCAGAACAGCCACAGTTGGCTCAAGGCCCAGCCGCCCACGAAGATCGCTGGCCCCGTGCTCCGCGCGGGGTTCACCGACGTGTTCGTCACGGGAATGCTGATCAGATGGATGAGGGTCAACATCAGGCCGATGGCGATCGGGGCGAACCCCTGCGGCGCCCGTTTGTCGGTCGCGCCGAGGATCACCATCAGGAACATGAACGTGAGCACCAGCTCGGCGACGAACGCCGCGAGCAGCGAATAGCCGCCGGGCGAATGCGCGCCGTATCCGTTGGATGCGAAACCGCCGGCGAGACTGAAGCCCGTCTTGCCGCTGGCGATCACATAGAGAACCGCGCCGGCGGCGATTCCTCCGACGACCTGCGCTGCGATGTAGGGCACAAGCTCCGAGCCCGGAAACCGCTTGCCCGCCCACAGGCCGAGCGAGACCGCCGGATTCAGGTGGCAGCCCGAGATGTGGCCGATGGCATACGCCATGGTCAGCACCGTCAGGCCGAAGGCCAGAGACACGCCCAGCAGGCCGATTCCCACGTTGGGAAAGGCCGCCGCCAGAACGGCGCTGCCGCAACCGCCGAACACCAGCCAGAACGTGCCCATGAATTCCGCAACCGAACGCTTCGCCAGTGACATAGAATGACTCCTTTCCTTCTTGCTCCAATGGAACCCGTCCCGCACGCGTGCTGCAGCCCGCGCTGTGCGCGGGACGACAGGCCGGACCCCGTTCAACGAGCAGGTCCGGCCCATCGACTGCGCTTTCTACACCCGGCGAGACTTCAGACCACCACCGGGCAGATTGGAGCAGGGGCGAGCCGTGGTTCGCCCCTGCGTCCATCGAGAATCCATCAGTACTGCCGCGTGGCTTCCGTCTCTTCCACCGGGCGTCCCAGCTCCTGCGTGTTCATCGTCACGCTGAAGCGGATATCGCCGGCGCGGAGAGCCTTGACGACCACGCGCCAAGTGGCCTTCTGCTTGGCCGGCAGAGTGCCCAACGGCGCGAAGCGAATCGTCCGGCCTTCCGCGGTGGCTCGCGTCGGACCGTCCGAGGAAACGTACTCCTGCGCATCTTCGAGCACGCAGGTAATCTGCACGTTGTGGTCCGTCGCCGAACCCTGGTTCGTGGCGGTGATGACATACGTCTCCTGCCCGCCCACCTCGATCGGGTCGGAGATATCGACCACTTCGAGCAGCACGGCGGCAATGCCCTCGACGCTGGTTCGCGCCGAGGCAGTCACGGCGTCCGCACAGGCGGCCACCGCCGTAACGGTGTTGACCTGCGGCTCCGCCGTCGCGGGTGTGTAGGTCACACTGAGCGTGCGCGAGGCGTTGATCGCCAGCGTGCCCACCTGCCAGACGACCTTGCCGCCGGAAACCGTGCCACCCGTGGAGGCCTGCACCTGCCGCACTCCCGCGGGCAGCGTGTCTTCGACGACGGTGTTGACCGCCGGAGCGTCACCCTTGTTCGTGACCGTGATCTGATAGGTCAGCGGACGGCCGAGGAACAGCCTCTCCGGCCCGGTCTTGGTGATGGCGAGCACGGGCTGGTGAACGATCGTCCGGGTTTCCGCCTCGGCCTTCAGGCCGCTGGCCGACGTGGCAACGGCTCTGTTGATGTACGTTCCCGTTCTGGCAGCCTTGAGGTTCACGGCGAACTTCTTGGACTGTCCGGCCGCGAGCGTCCCGGCGTCGACCGCGATCTGGTTCTTGCCGTCGGCTGTTTCCAGTCCGGGCGGCAGCGTATCGAGAACGCGCACGCCCTGGATGTCACCGGTGCCGCTGTTCGTGACAACGAAGCTGACCGGGATCGGATCGCACAGCAGCACTTCCGCCGGCGCCGTCTTGGTCAGCGCCAGTTTCGGCTCGACCACCTCGATGTTGGAGCAGGTCGGGACCACGAAGTCGACCGTCGCGCAGTGCCGCAGACACTCGGCGCTGGTGGCCATGCCCATGACCTTCATCTCGCGGCTGGCCTTCGGGTCCAGCGAGCCCAGCGCCCAGATGAGCTGGCCGTCAGTAGCGCTGGCCGGCGGGTTGGACCCCTGAAGACGGAAGTTCCCCGGCAGGCGCTCCTTCACAACGACCTCGCTGACCATCACGTCGCTGACGTTGGTGGCGCGGATGGTGAACTCGAACGGCGCGTTCAAGGCGACCTGGGGCGGCGCCTGCACGTCCAGACGGACGGCTCCCTGCGCCGGGTACATCTGCGAGGCCACCGACGAGCCGCATCGACCGCCGGCGGAGGGCCGAGCGCCGGTAGAGTCCTGCGCCGTCAGCCGGGCGGGAGCGGGCGCGGGCGCCGGGGCCGTTTGCCGAGCGGGAGCGGGAGCAGGCGCCGGCGCCGGGGTCGGCTGCTGCGCGGTCGTGGTGCGCCGCGGCGGTCCTGTGACTCCGCCCGATGAACAGCCTGCCAGTAGCAGCGCTGCCACGAGCAACAATGTCAATAGCGATCGTATCGCCGTTCGTGATTCCATGTTTTTTCTCCTTTCCAAGCGCTGGGTCGCCGGCACAGTGCCGGCCTGAATGCCAAAGAACAGAAACGATATCCCCCGCACTCTGCTCACCGCCTGCGAAACACCTACGGAAACTCCGACGGTCCCCACTTGATGGTAGACTCGGTTCGTGCAGAAACGCTCTAAGGAAATTCCCCGATTTACTTCGGTATTTTGTCGCTGGCCGCGGCATGCGCAGTCATGGACGCCCCACGATCGATCGCAGGTCTTGGGCCCGGCTATGCAGACCCCGTCCTGCCAAAACCGCCGGTTCATTGTGGAAACTACGTATACCTTAAGAGGTATCGCGCACGCGACATGCCGCGCATCGGCGGCTCAGTCGATGAAGAGGGGCCGCAGGTGACGGTCGTAAATGTTCGTGGTGACCTGTTCGGCGATGGTCCGTTCATGCCGCTCCAGGGCGTCGAGGAATCGCGGGCCCATCTCGGCGGCGATCTTGTAGCCGACGTGGAGCAGTTGCCGGAAGTGGTGATTGTAGTACGCACAGAACGGGTCGTGACGCAGCGCTTGGGCGAATAGCGAGCCGTCCCAGTTGGCGACGATCCGCGGATCGGGCAGCCGGCTCTTGTCGATGTCGATGACGGTCGCGTAAGGGCCGCACAGCTCGTCCATGCGAGCCAGCGCCTGATTGTAGACCTCCTTGGCAATGGCCAGGCCATCGTCGCCGGCCAGCGCCAGCCCGATCAGCTCCTCCAGCCACGTCGTGCCGGCCGTCTTGACGTGCAGGCCCGCGTCGCACCGCTTCAGCGCGTTCTGAATCGGTTCGTAGATCGAGAACTTGTCGCTGCCGGAATGAATGCTGAGCTTGAGGTCCGCGGGCAGGCCGAACTCCCTGACCGCATACGCGATTACCGCAAGGTCCTGCTCGAACTCGGTTGCGAACGCCTCGAGGTCGCCCATGTAGTCGACTCCTTTGTTGAATCGCCCGCTGAACTTCGGCGCCACCGTCCGGGCGGCAATCCCCTCATCGGCGACGGCCGCCAGGATCATGAGCAGCTCGACCGGCGTCTGCGGCGCATCTGTCTCGTCCATCGACACTTCCGTGATGAAGCGGCCGGCGCCCTTGCGCGCCTCGATGTGCCGATAGATCCGTCCGGCTTCCCTGACGGCGGCCAGATACTTCGCGGCGATCGCCTTCAGCCCGGTGGCCTCGATTCTCAAAGCCTTTGGGAGCCCGTCGATCTGGAGCGTGCCGATCAGCGACGCGTGTCGCGAAAGGAACGCATCGACTTCAGCCTGGGCCGCCGGTTGTCCGATCCAATCGGCGACGTCGAGGGTGAAGAAGTCGCTGGCTTCGATGAAGTGGTCCACGTTGCGCAGACCGATGTGGTCGGCGTCGACGAAGTAGGGCCCGGCCCAGCCGCACGCCGCAACCGCCGCATCGGCCTCGCGACGCACGTCGGCAGGCTCGGTCCCGATGATGCTGTGTTCGCGGTGCGACTTGTTCCAGACCGGCGTCACGTCAACGCCGGCCTCCTTCGCCTTCTGCAGCGCCGCCAGTTGGGCCCGCCCCTGATGACCGAACCGATCCCCGATCCCGAACGAGTACTTTCCCAGCATCATGGATCACCTCATAGAAGCCGTCGGTTTCCGTCATACCGGGCGCAGTGGCCAACGCCAGACGCCCGCGCCGCCGTCACGCCAAGCCCTCGGCAGGGCACATCATCCAATCCCGACCCACGCGAAGGCAATAAAAAAACCCCGCAGCGCATCCGTTCGCCACGGGGCAATGAAAAACGATGGAGACATCATGCTCGTTCGTTTTCTGAGAGACTGGTGAACCGACTCTACTGCTTCTTCTCCATGGTCATCGGGGGCGCCTCCGGCGATTCCACAACGACTCCGAGCCTGCCCAGCGCGCCGGCGACGTCCGGCTGGCGGGGGTTCAACTCGAAACTCCGGCTCAGGTACTGCCGGGCCTTCGCGGTGTCGTTCTTGCCCAGATAGTAGAAGCCCACCTGTTTGTTGACGTCATAGGAGTCCGGTCCGACCACCAGCGCCTGCCGGAAGCAGCGCAACGCGTGCTCGTCGAGACCGACCCTCTCAAATTCCCACGCCAGCCGCAACAACTCCTGATCGTTCGTCGAAATCTGCTGGATATAGGCCGACGCATACTGCTCACCCTTGGCCTTCTGGCCCTGATCGATGAACAGCTTCACTACCCCGGCCTGGGCCGCCCGCAACGCCGGGTCGAACCCCAACGCCATGTTGTAGTGATATTCGGCCTTCGTCCACTGCCCGCTCTGCGCATACACCCGTCCCAATTCGTAATGCGCCTGGGGATTCTCAAACTTCTTCCCGATCTCCGCGAGCAACTCCCTCTCACCGCGTCCGGACGGAATCACACCGGTGGAATCAACGGAACTCTGCCTGGTGGTGGGCTGGCAACCCGCAACGAGGATCACAACCGAACAGACGAGCAAGAACACGAGCGAGCCTCTGGCCGCTGGCGTTCTCATGCTTCTGCGTTCCCTCGTCATCCAGCGTCTCCCTATCCTAACGGAGCCCATCAAGCGGTAAATACCTCATCCTTCAACCGACGCACCGCATTTTGCCAACGGCGTTGACAGATTGCAAGCGAAAAAACAACACGCTTCCAATAAAGTCGCAGTTTTTTTCGCGACAGCGTGACATTCGCGCGCATCCATCGCGTGCTGCACATCGTTGTAATAAAATGGGCGCGCGAATCGACTTAGCTATAGTGGCAAGATGGGCAGGTTCGGTATCTTGCCGCGCGCGAAACACCCGGGTGAATGTGCCCGAGTGGAAAGCAAGAGGTCGCTGTTTGCAAGTGCATAACTGGAACAGAATTACTGAAGAGCACGCCTCGGCGGTTTGGCAGACCGCGTATCGTCTGCTGCACAATCAGGCCGACGCGGCGGACTGCCTGCAAGAAACGTTCCTGGCCGCCTTCGAATTGGCGCAGCGTCAGCGCGTGCGCAACATTCGCGGCCTGCTGCTGCGTCTGGCGACGACGCGAGCAATCGACCGCCTGCGCCAACGCACGTGGCGAGCGCGCCAGGAATCGGAGTGCGAAGACTGGCAGCAGCTCGCCAGCGCCGAACCGGGGCCCGACAGCGAAGCGCAATCGTGCGAATTGGCCGCCCGCTTGCGCGCCGCGATCGGCCAACTGCCGGCGCAGGAAGCCAAAGTGTTTTGCCTGCGGCACTTTAACGAGCTGAGTTACCGCCAGATTGCCAAAGAGCTTCAAATCACCACCGGCGCCGCGGGGGTGCTGCTGCACCGCGCCAAGACGAAACTGCGCGAGCTGCTGGCGCCGGTCGAGGAAGAAACGAGGTTGCCCTATGGAACATGAAGACGACATTCTCCAACGCGCGATCGAGCAGTACCGCAACGAACCGATCCCTCCGCATCCGCCGCAAGCAGTGGTCGATGCGACGGTTGCGAAGCTGGCGGAAGCCGCCGCACGTACTGCGGACTCGCCACGCCACCGAAACACGCACGTCTTCCGGCTGACGACGAGATTTGCCGCCGCCGCAGCCGTGTTGATCTTCGCCGGCTACGCCGTGGGCAGACTCTCGGCCCCTCGAACCCTCGACATCGAACAGTTGCGTCTGGCAATGGAGGCCTCGCTGGCCACCTCGATCGAGCCGACCGTGCGCCAAAGAGTGATCGAAGACCTCGGCCAGCAGTGGCAGGCGACGCTCGAAACGACGTATGTCGCGCTGCGAGAGGACCTTAGTGTACAGTACCGACAGGATCTGGCGCAGGTCGCCATCCAGACGCTGGCCGCTTCCAACGCCTACACCAATCGCCTGCTCGAAGATCTGATCCAGTCGATCAACGTCGCCGACGTGCAGAAACGCCAATGGTTTGCGGCCGGCCTGGAACAGATCGACACGGCGCGCCGCCAGGACAACACGCAGTTCGCCGATGCGCTGGTCAGCTTCGCCAGCGCCGTGGGCGGCGAATTCGAACGCACCAAACAAGACATGGTCAACCTGCTGGCCGACCCGCGCGGGGGTTCCGGCGCGCCCGATCCCCATGATTCAACCACCAAAGACTAAAGGAGCAACGAAATGAATCCGATTTGCCGAACGTTCAGCCTCGTCATCAGCGCCGTTGTTGTTCTGATCTCCACCGGCCGTGCCCAAGTGGCCTCCAGCGGCGTGGAGCAGAGCCCGAAGAGCGTCAGCATGAGTAGCCCGGCGGCGGTCGCCACAGACCGATTGCAGAGCGTGTTGCAATTGCCCAACCTTGCCTCGACAAGCCGCTCGGCGGCGGTGTTCATCGTGCCGGCTCAGCCGATGACCACCGAAGAACTGACGAGCATCACAGAAGACGTCAACGTGATGCGACGCATCTTCGAGAACAAGCTCCGGCAGGCGCATCTGCTGCCGCCGGGCGGCCCGTTATCCCTCTATGGGGGCGACGCTAACCCCGTGTTTTGGAGGACCGACCAAGACGCGGGCCAAACCATGTATCTCCAGGGCTACGGCGTCCTGTTCCTGATGGACGTCGACTATCCGCTCGCCCCGGGCCCGCAGGCCGAACCCAACGAAACACCCGAGCCCCAAGTCGAGGGAGATCCCGTTTGGGCCAGGACTCGCGAGGAAATCTATCAGCCGCGGGTGGCGCACAAGAAAGACGCGTACGATGCAAGACCCAAATACAGCGCTGAAAAAGTCGAGAGCCTCAAGACGACGGTCCTCCAGACGCTCGTCCACGCCGCCAACATCCGCTGCCTGGCGCCGGAAGAATCCGTCATCGTAAGGCTGGCAGGCAGCCCCGAATCCGATGGCTTCGCCGGCGAGACGATCGCGATACCGGGAACAGGCCAGATCGTGGTCAAGACCAGCAACGATCATTTCCGTATCGTGCAAAGGTCTGTGACTGAGACGGCGCACACCGTGCTGACGATCCGGGCCAAAGCGGCCGACATCAAGGCTTGCGCCGAAGGGAAACTCAGCGACGAGCAGTTCCGGCAGCGCGTTCAGATTCTCTCGCAGCCGGTGCTCAGTGGGGCGGCCATGGATGCCGTGCCCACCTCGACGGGGGTGTCGATTGCTACGGACCGGCGCATCAGCCGCTGATCCACATCGACCGCCTGCGACGCCCGCGGCGCGACAGCGCCGTGGGCGTCTTCGTTTCCTACACGTCGAGGTTCTGAACTTCCAACGCGTGGTCCTGGATGAATTTGCGTCGTTTGTCTACGTCGTCGCCCATGAGGATGCTGAAGAGCCGGTCAGCCTCGCCGGCGTCGTCGAGCCGCACGCTCAGCAGCGTCCGCGTCGCCGGGTTCATCGTCGTTTCCCAGAGCTGATCGGCGTTCATCTCGCCCAGGCCTTTGAACCGCTTGATCTCGATGCCCTTGCCGCCGATCTGGCGGATCGCCGGACAGACCCCGGCCAGCGAAGCCACGTCGTAGCTGTCGTCGCCATGGGTGAGCTGGAACTTCGTCGGCAGCGATTCCCCCGATTCGGTCTTCTCTTCGGTCAGCAGGAAATCGTTCAGGTCGAGGTTGAAGTCGCTGCGCAGCTTCTCGCCGATCTGGTTGATTCGGGCAACCTCATGCAGTTCCTCGGCCATCACGCGCGGCTCTTCCCCGGTTTCGCCGTCCTCCGCCGCCTGACGCTTGCCGTTTCCGAGCTCGTCGAGGCGCTTCTCGTAGTCGGCCGCTTCGTAGAACGCTTCCTCGCGCCCCTCGTAGCGGATCACAAAGCGCGGCAGCTTCTCGCCGTTGTAGTGCGCCTGGTGGAACTTGGTGAAGCTGATCCCGCGGCGATCCAGAACGCTGACGATGCGCTCGGCGTCGGCAAGCATCTTGACCAGCTCACCGAGCTCCTTGTCCGTCAGCTTGCGAAGCGTGAACGTCGGCGCCTTCTTCGGCGCGCGGTCCCCCGCGTCCCCGACGGACAGTCCTTCGCGGACCGCCAGCGACGTGCCCTCCAGCCCGCGGTCGATCATGCGCCGGCGCATCTCGTTTTCCGTCAGCACGTACTCGGACTTTTTCTTGCCCTTCGAGCGAACCTCGTAGAGCGGCGGCTGCGCGATGTACACCATGCGCCGATCGAACAGCACCGGCATCTGGCGGAACAGGAACGTCAGCAGCAGCGTGCGAATGTGGGCGCCGTCGACGTCGGCATCGGTCATCAGGATGATCTTGCCGTAGCGGCACTTCTCGACGTCGAATTCATCGGTGCCGATCCCGGTGCCGAACGCGCTGATCATCGTCCGAATCTCCTCGTGACCGAGCATCTTCTCCAGACGGGCCTTCTCGACGTTGAGGATCTTGCCCCGCAGCGGGAGAATGGCCTGGATCGTTCGGTCACGGCCGCCTTTGGCCGAGCCACCGGCCGAATCGCCCTCGACGATGAAGATCTCCGTCGTCGCCCTTTCCTTGCTCGCGCAGTCCCAGAGCTTGCCGGGCAGGTTTGCGTTGCCCAGCGCGCCTTTGCGCCGGGTCAGCTCGCGCGCCTTGCGCGCCGCTTCACGCGCGGCGGCCGCCTGGATGGCCTTGTTCAGAATGCGCTTCGACTCCGGCGGATGCTCTTCGAGGTAGTGGCCCAACTGCTCGTTGACCACCATCTCCACGAAGCTGCCGACCTCCGGATTGGTCAGGCGCACCTTCGTCTGCGCCTCGAAGTGCGGGTCGGCCAGCTTGACCGCGACCACCGCGGTCAGGCCCTCGCGCAGGTCCTCGCCGGTGGTCGCCTGCCCCTCTTTCAGAAGATTGTTGTTTCTCGCGTAGGCGTTCATCGTCCGCGTCAGCGCCGTGCGGAAGCCCGACAGATGCGTGCCCCCGTCGATGTTGCGAATGTTGTTCGCGAACACGAGCACGTTCTCGTTGTACCCGTCGTTGTACTGCAGCGCCACCTCGCAGCTCAGCCGCGCCTCGGGATCCTCCTTGCTCATGTAGATGACGTCGTTGTGCAGGATGTTCTTGCCTTCGTTGAGATGCTTGACGAAGGCCTTGATCCCCTCGGGAAAGTGGAAATCCTCCTTCTTCTTCGCGCGATCGTCGCGGAAGCTGATCTTGATGTTGGCGTTGAGGTACGCCATCTCGCGAATCCGCTTGAGCAGCGTATCGTAGTTGAATTCGACGTCGCCGAAGATCTCCTCGTCGGCCTTGAAGGTGATCTTGGTTCCACGCTTCGTGGTCGGTCCGATCGCCTCGACCGGGCCGCGCCGCTTGCCGCGCTCGCACTCGAAGTGGTAGTGCTGGCCGTCGCGGTAAACGTCGGCCTCGAGCCATTCGCTCAGGGCGTTGACGACGCTGACGCCCACGCCGTGCAGCCCGCCGGCGACCTTGTAGCTGTCGCTGTCGAACTTGCCGCCGGCGTGCAGCGTGGTCAGCACAACCTCCAGGGCGCTGATGTTCGCCTCTTTGTGCGTCTCGACGGGAATGCCGCGCCCGTTGTCTTCGACCGAGCAGGTGCCGTCCGCCTGGATGCGAACGGTGATCTCGTCGCACGCGCCGGCGAGCGCCTCGTCGATCGAGTTGTCGAGCACCTCATAGACCAGGTGGTGCAAACCTCCGATGCCGCGGTCGCCAATATACATGTCGGGCCGCTTCCGCACGGCCTCCAGGCCGCCCAGGATTTTGATGTTGCTGGCATCGTACTTATGTGCATCCATATTCGCCCTCGAATGCAAAATCCTTCTGTTTCGTCGCTCGGCTCGTGAAACGAGGCAAGACCTGTTGCCCGGTGGAATTCGGGTTCGTCCCCCCGGTCGGCACGTCTTATCGGTGGCGCTGCGCCATCGCGACGACGATCCGCCGCACCGCTGCACCCGGACACAGACGCTGGAGCTCCGTCAGGAGCTCTGCCTTGCACAATTGCAGCTCGTACATATAGCTGGCCGCATCGACCACGATTCTCACGGAACCGCCAACCACGCTCTCGATGCGACAGTGCTGGCGCATCGGCGCGGGCAGCACCGTCTCCCACGCCTCGGTCAGAGAACCGCAGCGAGCATGAAGCGGCGCGAGGCGTTCCACGAAATCGCCGACGGCGTCCCCCAACCTGCATGGCTCAAGCGCTCGCGAATTCGGGTTCACGTGACCCTCCTGGTCTCAGACCGTGTGGCTAACCAAGGTTGATGGGCATCAGGACGTACAGGAAGTCCGCGCCGCTCTTGATGAGCCCCGGCCGATCCGCCTGGCCCAGCTCCAGTTCAAACTCCGGCTCGCGAACGACCTTGAGCACGTCTATCAGGAAGACCGGATTGAAGCCGATGTCGATGGCCTCACCGCTATACTCCACCGGCATGCTGACCTCGGCCGCACCCGCCTCCGGCGAGCTGCCGGAAAAGACCACTGTGTTGGGTTTGACCGAGACCTTGATCCCCTTGGACTCCTCGCTCGTCAGCAGCGATGCACGGCGCACGGCGCTTAGCGCGATCTCCGTAGAGAGCTTCAGCTTCTTGTCGTAGTCCGTCGGAATGATGTCTTCGTATTTCGGGAAGTTCCCCTCCACCAGATTCGAGCTGATCACCACGTTCGCGCAGCGGATGAGGATCTGGTTGTCGACGAGCTTGACCGAAACGCTCTCTTTTTCGCGTGGCGGAAGCTTTTCGAGCAGGCCCATCGTCTTGGCCGGAACGATAATCTTCTGGGTGGCCTTTTCGTCCTTCGGCGCTTTCTCCAGCGAAACGCGGCAGCGCGCCAGGCGCCGTCCATCGGTGGCCACCAACAGCAGCTTCTTGCCCTTGACCTCCCAGAGAACGCCGTTGATCGCGTACCGACTGCTCTCCTTGGCGGTCGCGAACAGACACTGCTGGATCCCCGACTGCAACTGCTCCAGCGTGATCGTGATATCGACGTCCCCATCGTCGAGCGAAGGGACCTTCGGGTACTGCTTCGGGTCCTGGCCATAGACCGTAAACCGGCTGTCCGCGCCGCGGATCTCGCAAGTGCTCTCCGCCGCATCAAGCACCAGGACATCTTCGGCGCTGGCCCGCACGATGTCGGCGAGGTGATTGGCCTCGACGACCACTTCCCCTTCGCGAGCGATCTCCACCTCGGAGACCAGGTAATTCAGGCCCATTTCGAGGTTCGTAGCGCAGATGCGGACCTGCTTGCCGCTGGCAACGATGCGGACACACTTCAAGACGGGTTTCGGCGTCCGGCTCGGGACGACGGAAATCACCAGTCCGAGGGCTTCGGCCAACGCGGAACGGTTGAATGTGACTCTCATGGCAGACCTCTGCGCTAAGGGTTCCTCAGGCTGCAAAGATGCAGCGGGGTATCACCAAAACAGCCCCACAGTTTAATCACTCCGCGCCGCGCGGACAATCCTTTTTCCGCGAAAAGCTCGACGGCGAGGCGTTTTGCAGAACCACACGGCTTGCACACCACTACAGACAGACCGCCACCGAATTGCACCCTTACAGGCGATCCCGTTGGACAACCGGCATGTGGACAGACAACTCAAATAAGAAGGATAAGAAGGAAATAAGGTAGTAGTATTAGTCATATAGGCCGGCGGATTGTTAGTACTGGCAGAGGCAGTTTTATAAGCCCTTGTGACTTCGGGAGATGGCGACACCGATGCCCGTCTTGTTCTTGTGGAAAAACTGTTACGTTGAGGGTGGGTGGACTTGACAATCCGGCCGCTTTTGAGTAATCAACAGCCTTGCGTGTCTGTTTCTAACAGGAAGAATCATAAGAAGTAACAGTCGACGCATGGTCTCTGTAGAGCTTGGCAGAGTGTCTCCCGATTGGGGGGCCGGCGCTGGAGGACTGTGCGATTTGGGCGGCGTCCTGCGTCCGCGCCGATGGTCTGTAAAGCGGCCGGATCGAAAAGCGTCAGCGGCATACGAACATACGGATGGACAACGATGCAGGTGAACGACAGCGTGCACTCGAACAGGCGGACCGGCAAGGGGAACCTCTTCGTAGGTATTGACATCGGCAGCAGTGCCTTGCACTACATTGTGCTGGACGGGGATAGATCGGTCTTGTATTCGCCCGCGCCGATCATGCACTTTGCCAATCCGCTCGGTGCCCTGGCCGAGGCCTGGGGCGACCTGCTCGCCCGGTTTGACCACAAGACCATTCGCAGCACGGCGCTGACGGGAAGCGCCGCCCAGAGCTTTCCGAGCGTGATGAGCGGGGCGCTCTATGTCTACGACAGCGTTGCGATCCCGAAGGGGGCCGAGGTGCTCGCGCCGCAGGCGCGTCACGTCTTCCACATCGGGGCCAAAGACGCCTACTTCTTCACGCTCGGCGCCACCGGCGGCCGGCAGGTCATCCGCGAGTGGCGCACGGGAACCAAGTGCGGCGGCGGCTCCGGGATGCTCATCGAGAAGCAATGCCGGCGTTTGTTCCAGGGCGATGTGCCAAGCCCGGAGCTGGAGGACGGTGGGCCCGCCGAGGATGAGCCGCACCGAGCGGCGACTGCCGCACGCAACCGGCGGAAGCTCCAGCAGCGCGTGGAGGAGATGTTCCAGCGGGCCGAGCACGAAGCCGCCAGGTCCAGCGAACCGAGCGAGTTTCTCGCTCGCTGCGGCGTGGTGGTCCAATCCGACCTGATCCACAAACAGAACGAGGGGGCCACCCGCGTCGACAACCTCGCGGGCCTGTTCCGCACCGTGGCCCGCAACTACGTCATCGACGTGCTCGGTTCCAGCGAGTTCGGCGGCGCCAGCGGGCAGGGCCAGGCCATCTCGACCGGCGGGGTCTTCTCCAACGACCTGATCCGCGCGAATCTGGCCGAGCTGCTGGGGATACCGATCGTCCGGCCGGAGCACCACCACAATATCGCCGCCGCCGGCGCAGCGCTGAAGGCTCTCGAAGAAAGCAATGCCTTCGTCCTGGACCTCGATCACCTGGCGAAGGTCGCCGAGCATAGTCGCCAGAAGAGAGCGTTCGCGCCTCCGCTCAGCGCCAGTCTGGCCCGCGTGCGCGAGCGAAGCGAAACCCTCGCGGCCGAGATCGCGCCCGGCACGGAGGTCGTGCTCGGCATCGACGGCGGCAGCACCACGACCAAAGGCGCGATCGTCGAACTCCAGACCGGCAAGCTCCTCGACAAGCTGTACATCAAGACGCACGGCAACCCCGAGGAGTCGCTCAAGCGCGTGCTGCGCTACCTGTCGCGGCACAAGGACAATGTCATCATCAAGGGCGTCGGCGCCACGGGATCGGCTCGCAAGCTCTACGAGAAGATCCTGCTGAGCAAGAAGAAGGCGCAGCAGCTCGCCGAGCGGGGCGTGACGTTGGCCGATCGCATCACCGACGAGATCACCTGTCACGCGCTGGGCGTCAAGCACTGCAACCCCGAGATCGACACGATCTTCGAGGTGGGCGGCCAGGACATGAAGTTCACGTGCTTCTCGCCCGATGGGACCGTCAAAGAAGCGAAGATGAACTACAGTTGCCAGGCCGGCTCGGGCCAGACGCTCGAGAACATGGCCGACGTGATCAACCTGGATGTCGAGAGCACGCTGCAGGAGGCCGCGTTGCAGGCCAGGCGCGTCCCCATCATCGACTCGACCTGCGGCGTGTTCATGGAAATGGACGAGAATCGCCTGATCGCCGAGGGCTTCGGGCGCGACGAGATCGCCGCCGCCATCCTGCGCGGCACCGCCGGCAGCTATTACTACAAGTTCGTCGGCGGCGCCCAGCACGTCGGCAGCAAGTGCTCCGCGCAGGGCGGGCCCGCGCTGGGCAAGGCGTTTCTGGCCGCCCTGGCCCAGGTCACCGACGGCGTTGTCGAAGCCTACCCGCACCGCGAGATGTTCGGCGCCTGGGGCCAGGCCCTCGATATCATCAGGCACATCCGCCAACTCGAACAGCAGGGCCAGACGCATGGGACGGCGTTCCGTGGCTGGGAAATCGTCGATATGCCGTTCGCGAAACGCAAAGTCGCCTGCCGCGACCTCTTCGGCGAGCGCTCCTGCGGCATTCGCGACTGCCAGCTCGAAGTCTTCCACATCGAGGACGACGAGATCATCACCGGCGGCTTCTGTCCGCTCGGCAATTCCGAAGCCGTCAAGAAGCCCAAGACCAACTACGTCGACCGCTACCATCGCATCTACGAGAAGCACTTCAAGAGGCAGGGTTGCATCCAGACGGAGCTGCGTTCCGCCGAGCCGACGGGACCGACCGTCGGCATCAAGCGCAGCATGGCGACCCTGGGCGAAAAAGGCATCTGGAGCGCAGCGCTGTTCCGCAAGCTGGGCTTCTACCCGGTGGTGTCGCCGCGCAGCAACAGCGAGATCGCCAAGATCGGCGTCGACAATTCGCGCACCGAGTTCTGCATCGCGCGCAAGCTGGCGACCGGCCACGCCGCCGTGCTCAACAACGACCCGGCCATCGAGTATCTGTTCAACCCCAGCTTCATCGAGCAGCGCAGGCCCGAGCGGCCCGACCTGAAGTACTGCATCTACACCGAGTCCGAAGGCTACGTCCTCAACGACGTGCTCAGCCTCGACAAGATGCGCCAGATCAACCCGATCCTGCACTTCGGCGACCTGCCCCTGCTGGTCACCGAGATTCGAAAGGAATTCGCCCGCGTCGGCTTCTCGTTCAGCGACCGCCAGATCAAGAACGCCATCGCCTGCGCCGAGAGCGCCGAGAATCAGTTCAAGAGCGACCTCTACGCCGAAGGCGACCGCTTCCTGCAGCGCGTCGAGCGCGAGGGCGTCAAGGCCTACGTCGGCATCGGACGCGACTACGTCCTGCTCGACCCCGAGGCCAGCTCCAATTCCGGGGCGATGTTCTCGCAGGTGCGCGGGCTGGATTACATCCCGCAGCAGTTCCTCGAACACAAGTTCCTGGACCTGTCGATCAAGGAGTTTGTCGAGAACGAATTCTGGGTGCAGAGCGTCAAGATTCTCAAGGCCAATCTGTTCGTCGCCAACCATCCGAACCTGTTCCCCATCCGCATGATCAATTTCGCCTGCGGGCCCGACAGTCTGAAGATCTACCAGGAGGAGAACATTCAGCAGGCCGCCGCCAAGCCGCTGCTCGTGCTGGTCACCGACGCCCAGACGAACAACGCGCCGTTCGTCACGCGGACCGAGGCCCACGAGCGCGTGGTCAACGAGAGCCATCCGGTGCCCGTGGACGCCACGAAGCTCAAGGGATATTCGGCGAACAGCTACACCAAGCGGACGTGGCTGATCCCGTACATGGGTGACGCCAGCTACATGGGCGCTGCCGGCCTGAACTACTTCGGGATCAGTAGCCAGGTGCTGCCGACCGACACGCCCCGCGGCTACGAAGTCGCGCGCAAGCACATTTCCACCGAGGTCTGCTATCCGCTCAAGGGTGTCGTCGGTGACGCGATCGGCTTCCTCCAGGAGCAGATCGAGAAGACCAGCCGGCAGGAGGTCGAAGACAACTATCTCGTCATGCTGCCGACGA
This sequence comes from Sedimentisphaerales bacterium, assembly GCA_040772485.1. Classification (GTDB taxonomy): domain Bacteria; phylum Planctomycetota; class Phycisphaerae; order Sedimentisphaerales; family Anaerobacaceae; genus Anaerobaca. Next base: position 630,515 of record JAXGYC010000008.1, read on the forward strand.
CGAGCGGCCCGTGCCGGTTCGGCAAATACACCGAACTGCTCCAGGAGTTCATGCGGCTCGAAGGCCTGGAGAAGATCCCCGTCGTCGGCCCATCGTCCGAGACCGACTACATCGACATCCCGCTGCCCGAGGACCTGCGTCCGTCCGACCGGATGAAGATGCAGCAGATCCTGTTCAAGGGCATCAACGCCTCCGATCTGCTCGAAGACATCCTGCGCCGCTTCCGCCCATACGTCGCGGACAAGGCCGAGGCCGACGCCCTGAAGAAAGAGCGGCTCGAAGCGGTCAGCGCGATCGTGGCCGCCGGGGCCGACACCGACAAGATGGTGCGATGGGGACACGACACGGTCGCCCTGTTCCAGGCGCTGCCGCTGGCGCACCGCGAGCGGTTCCCGCTGATCCTCTACATCGGCGAGATCTACATGCGCCAGCACGACCCCTACACGGACCAGGTCGTTCGCCAGCTCGAAGACCGGCAGTTGGAGGTGGTCCGCGATCCGATCACCGACTGGCTGCTGTACGTCAACCGGATGAACGTGCGCAACAACAAGCGCGACGTGCGTCTGGGCCTGCGGTCGCTCGACGTGGGCCGCGCGTGGCGGTCGAGTGGCCAACTGGGCAAGTCGCTGCTGAAGTCGCGGTACATGAACCACGTCGCCGAGAAGCTGGCCGCGCCGTTCCACGAAGTGCTCGCCGGCAGGCACGTGCTGCCGCATCCGATGGAGATCATCGAGAAGCTCGAACGCGAGCACGAAGGCCACGGCAACATCGAGGGCGAGTCGCCCCTGAGCACGGGCATCGCGTACTACTTCATGCACGACCTGATCCAGCCGCACGGCGACGCTTACATCTCCGGCATCTTCCACGTCGGCCCGTTCACCTGCATGCAGGAGGGCGTCGCGACCGCCAAGATCGAGGCGATGATGAAGGAGTTCCGCAAGAAGAACCCCGATCTGGTGTTCCCGATCATCCACGCGTTTTTCGGCGATTCGCCCAACGCCAACCTCACCGCCGAGATCGCCGTCTTCCGGGAGCAGTGCTACCAGAAGCGCGACCTGCTGCGCGGCCGCCACGGCGGATCGCATCCGCACGAGGTCCGCAGCTACACGCCCAGCCGCACATCTGCCGATGCGAAGGCCTCACCTGCCCAGCGATAAGCCTCCCGGGTGGCAGCCTCAAGCGCAGCGCTCGCCTGAGCCTGCCGAACGGCTTGGGGATGGCGCGCTCCGACCACATGCTTTCCCGGCAGGCACGCGGCAAATGCACTGCACGTTCGTAGTGGCGTCGTCAGACGCTACCTGTGCACGTCTCCTGTAGCCCCCTCCGGCGCCCACTACAAGTGGCTGGACAAATCCCGTCGGTTGTGCTATGATTTCTGACAGAGTTGAATGCCGAGATCGGATACGGAGGGAGCATCATGGCGCGGAGGATCGTTCGGAGAGTCGCATTCGTCGCGGGAGTCTTGCTGCTGATTGTCGGCGCTGCCCCTGTAGCGGCCCAGCGCATCGTCTACGTGGATGACGACGCGGCGGCGAATGGCGATGGCCGGTCCTGGATCACCGCGTATCGGTTCCTCCAGGATGCCCTCGCCGATGCCGAAGCGGTGGGTGAGCCCGTCGAAATCCGCGTCGCGCAGGGACTCTATAAGCCAGACCGAGACCGTCGGAACCCTGATGGGGGGCGCGATCGGAATGTCTTCTTCCGTCTGAGCGGCGGAATGAGCCTCCTGGGAGGCTACGCCGGGATTGGTGCGGACGATCCCAATCGACGGGACAGCGAGACGTACCAGACCGTGCTCAGTGGGGATCTGCTGGGCAACGATGCAGAAGTGACCGACGCGGCGATGATGAAAGACGACCCCACGCGTACGGACAATTCAAGTGTGATGTGCGTCTACGGCGATGGATCGCGATTAGACGGATGCGTCATAACGGGTGGGGGATGGAGCTTCGGAGCGTTGCAGATCCTGGGCAACATGACGATCAGCAACTGCACCTTCTCCGCCAATTGCACCGACGACCGATACCCTTCCTTCCCAGGGGTGGTTCGGTTCGTGACATCGAGAGCGTCTGCGGTCATCGAGCGATGCAAATTCATCAGGAATGCTGGCGAGGAAGGAGGGGCTATAGGAGGTGGCAATGTCGTTCTGAACCACTGTGTGTTTGCCGAGAATTATGCGTGGGGGAGCGGAGGTGCCGCTGACTTGTGGGGGAGCACTATCAACGACTGTGTCTTCACGGAGAACCGTGCCAGGCAGGGAGGGGCACTTCGCTTTGATGGGGTTTCAACCGCCAATACGGTGGTTGGCTGTGTCTTCCGAGGGAATGTCGCTACGCCCTATGGAGGAGGCGCAATCTTGTGCGGAGGCAGCGCGCTTATTCACGGCAGTCTGTTTGTTGGGAACACCGCCGTCTTAGGTGGAGGAGTCTGCCACAACCAGGGTGGTGATGTACGGCTGGTCAATTCACTTCTGATCGGAAACCAAGCGGGCGAGCGTGGAGGGGCATGGCGCATACGGGAGGGCAGTTCTCTGGAGATCGTCAATTGCACTATCCTGGGAAACCGCGCACCGGAGGCTTCTTTCCTTGCCGTGGACATCAACAGCGATCCTGGCTCCAGCCATGTCAGCGTGGTGAATTGCGTTGTGTCCAATGGCGATCCTGAGATTTGGAGTAACGATTCACCCGTAGAGATTGCATATAGCTGCATTGAGCAGGGGATCATTGCCTTGGGTGAGCAAGAGGACTGGCTCGTCTTGGGGCCGGGGAACATCGACGGCGATCCGTGTTTTGTCGATCTGGGGCATTGGGACACCAATGGTACGCCCGAGGACTCGAACGACGATTTCTTCGTCGAAGGAGATTATCATCTCAGGAGCCAGGCCGGACGCTGGGACCCGACCAGCGAAAGTTGGGTGCAGGATGACGTCACCAGCCCCTGCATCGACGCAGGCGACCCGAACAGTCCCATCGGCTACGAGCCCTTCCCAAATGGCGGGATCATCAACATGGGCGCCTATGGCGGTACTGCCGAGGCGAGCAAGTCCTATTTCGGCGAACCACCCTGCGAGACGATCATCGCCGGCGACATCAACGGCGACTGCCGCGTAGATATCGCCGATGTCATCATTCTGCTGGACCATTGGCTTGAAAGCGGCTTGTAGTGATCCCGATGTGCATCGGGATAAGGGGTTACCATGTATGCTCTTACGAGCACACTACAAACAGGATGCTCTTACGAGCACGCTACGAGCGACACCCCGAGTAGTTTCGCCGCAGGGCGTGGGCAGCCTATCGAGCGGGTGTGACGTCGGTGATTCGCAGGACGATGGGGTTGGGCCACTTCGAGTCGTTGTAGATTCGCTGGGCGCGCACCACGGAGACGTGCAGGCCGTCGGCCTCCTGGCTCCAGCGGGCCTCGGGGCGGGCGTTGACGTTGTACTCCAGCACGCGGCCGGTCTGGCCCAGCACGCTGACGGTCGTTTCGGCTGTTGCCCTGACGCTGCGGAGCGTGAATTCCTTGCGGTCGCCGCGTTTCCAGTCGGGCAGTTTGGTCAGGGAGGCGTAGACGGTGTCGTCGTCCTTGGCCTTCGTGAACCAGATGTTGCCTTCGCGGATCACGTGCCACGGGCGAACGCCGTGGATCGCCTCGCCGTTGATGAACATCCACAGCGCCAGCTCGCGGATGCGTCGCTCCTGCTCGAAGGGGATCACGCCGTCGGGCTGCGGCCCGACGTTCAGCAGGAAGTTGCCGCCTTTGGCGCGGATCTCGATGAGCATCTCGATCAGTTGCGTGCCGGACTTGTAGTCCTCGTTGGTCGGCTTGAACTGCCACTGCGTGCCGAGGGTGTAGCAGGCCTCCCACGGGCCGGGCATCGGCTCGTCCGGCGTGTTCTGCTCGGGCGTCTCCATCTCGCCCCGCGTGATGACCAGGTCGTCCTGAAGCTCCCACGCCAGCTCCTTCAGCTCGTTGGGCTCGCCGTCGATGAACAGCATGTCGATCGGGCCGTACTGCGTCAGCAGCTCGCGAAGCTGCGCCTTGTTGTGCGCCATCAGCTCCGGATTGTTCTGCGGCAGCGCCTCGGGCCGCCGCCGGCTCACGTCCTTGCCCTGCATGTGCAGCATCCAGAAGTCGTCGGGCGAAAAATACACGCCGACGCCGATGCCGTACTTGCGCAGGCTCTCGAAGAGGTTGCGGGTAATGTCCTGGCCATAGGGCGTATTGGCGATGTTGAAGGGCGTCGTCTGCGTGTGGAACATGCAGAAGCCACTGTGGTGCTTGGTCGTGAAGACCACATACTTCATGCCCGCCAGCTTGGCGAGCCGCGCCCATTCGTCGGGATTGAAGCGCTCGGGGTAGAATGTCTCCGGCAGGTCGTTGATGAAGCGGTCGAGATAGTCGTCCGAGGCGCCCACCATCGAGTGGCTGATCACCGAGCCGAGCTGCGAGTCCACGCTCCAGTGCACGAACATCCCCAGCCCCTGGTCCATGAACCACTCCACGCGCTGCGGCCTGTTTGCCGCACCGGTGGCGGCAGCCATCGAAAGCGACAGCACTACCACGACAACCAATCGAAAAGTCATCATAGCGATTCCCCCGGCGGGGCCGAGGCATGCCTCGCCCCTACAACTGTTGTTTCAGTCGTTCCTTGCGCTGCTGCACGCGCACTCTTGCACTCTGGTAGCGTCGTTTTTCTTCGTCTGTCTCGGGCACGAGGGGAGGGGCGGCAGTCGGCTGCTTGTCCTTGTCGAGCGCCACGAGCGTCAGGTGCGCGGTTGTGGCGATCTGGCGGTCGCCGGTCGTCGGGTCCTCGCGCGTGACGCGGACGCCGACCTCCATCGAGGACCGGCTGACGTAATTGACCGCCGCTTCGAGCACGACGTGGTCGCCGATCCGGATCGGGGCCTTGAACGACAGCGAGTCGATGCCAGCCGTAACGACCTCCGTGCCGCAGTGCCGCTCGGCCGCCATTGCCGCGACCATGTCGATCCAGCCCATGATCGCGCCGCCAAACGCGGTCCCCTGCGGATTGGCCTGCTGCGGCATCACCAGATATCGCGTCACCACGGCGCTGTCACTCGGCGTCTTACCGGTCTGGCTCATAGGGATGTCCCTTCGTCGCTATTGAACAGCCTCGCGGAGGATGTCGAGGTACAGGGTGCCGTAATCGACGTACTGCTGGCCGCCGGTCAGCGCTGTGCCGCTGTCGGAATCGTCCCTGCCGGTCGGTGGCTGGGTCCCCGCGGTGGCCTCGATCTGGCTGTCCTCGTACCACTCGTTGAAACTCGTGACCATCATGATCCGTCCGCACTTCGGGTCGAGGTTCGGCAGCGCGACGTCCCCGATCATCGCGCGGAAGATGTCGCCCTCATTCGAGTCCTCGACGTCGCTGAAGTATCGCGCCCGGCCCGGATGGCCCCGGCGCACGGCGGTATCGTTGTAGCCCGGTGCGATGGTCGGCATGAAGGCGACCCCCACGCTGTTGGCGGCGGCCCTGGCGGCCGCGTAGTTCTTCGCGAGCAGTTCGATCGCCGCGTGTGTGCCGCCGCGCGGGCCGACGGACTGCCCGTAGACGTCGTACGCGGTGACCGCGTCGAAATTCCTCGCCCATTCGGCCCTGTACCCCGCTCCGAAGACGTCGTCGCCGACGAGGTACAGGTTCGCGAATCTCTCGCGCATCTGCCGGAGCGCCTCGTGGCCCTTGTTGCGGAAGTACTCGCGGGTCAGGTAAACGAACAGCACCGGCCGGCCGTCGATGCACAGGTAGTGCGGATGGTCGAAGTAGGTTCTCTGGAGATACGTCAGGTCGTCGATCCACCGGCTGTAGTCGGGGTTGGCGAAGGTGCCGAGGCGGCCCGTCGATTCGTAGAGGATCGCGTATTTCAGCTTGCCGGCGTCGGGGTGCTTGAGGATGACGTCGCGCAGCGTGGTGTCGGTGTAATCGCCCGGCCGCCACCAGCTCGACGCCCAGAACGCGATGCCGCCGCGAACGCTCTGCGCGATGTGGTCGCCCACGACGTTCGGGTCGCTCGAATCATACCGGCCGAGCTTCGGCGCCTGGGCCGGCACGAGCCGCTGCCGCAGGACCTGCCGCCAGTTGCTCGCCCGGTTCGTGCCCTGGGCGCGGTACCATGGATAGTAATACACGCCCACCATCGGCCTGGCCTGGGGCGCGGAGGCCTCCTGCGCCCAGCCCGCCGCCGGCATCCACGCCAGCGCGGCGAGAATCGAAATGACGATCCGCCGGCTCATCGCCGGGAACTTCGAGCGGGCCTGCACCCTTGCCTCCATCATCCGATCTCCAACGATTCCCTGTCTGTGATTTCTCATGCCGACATACTGTCGTGTGCCGCCGCCCAAGTCAAGCTGCCACAGTCCAAAGGGAACGCAGATCGCCCGCCTGATGTGTGTCGCGCCGGCAATCTGTGAACGGTCCGCGTGCGCCGTGTTGCGCTGAGTACAGACCCGCGATGTACATCGGGATCAGGGCCTCAGGCCGGCCTCCGAGCAGGCGCGCCGCCACAGATCGCAGAGGCCCAGGGCCTGCGACCATCTGAGCAGGTATTCTTTATCCAGCGAATCGCCCTGGACTTTGACGACACCGAGGACATCGAGCTATTGTCTCTCCGAGACCCTCTGGCCCATCTCATACCGATGCAGCTTGCTGAGAATGACGTCTTCCGGCGACGCCAGGCAAACCACCGAATCCGGGTCATCGTCCACCAGTCGATCCGTGAGCCTCCGGGCCAGCGCAGACTGGTGATAGGCGTCCTTCTTCGCAATGAACACGTCAATCTTCACCATTGTTTCCAGGTGGATCAGATTGAACGAAGAAGCGGGGCCGATGGCATTCCTAATCGTGACCTCGGCAACGTAGTATTGATCCTGCAACAACGCAACCAGCCCAGCGACCTGAGCGACGGCCAGATCGGCGATAATGTCCGCATCCATCGTCGCGCGGGGCATGCCGTAGGCCGAACTGGCGATCGACCCGCCGATGTAGTACGGGATCGGCAGTCGGTCGAACGCGTCAATCACCGGCTTGAGTGCGGCGAGCAGATCAGGCTTCTTCACGGTTTCTGTCCTTCAGATACTCTCGGAAGCGATCCGCCAGTTCGGCTCCATACAGATGGTGAACCACCAGCGCTTGCAGCTCTGCCTCCCGAAGGTGCCCGTTTCTGCGCGCGATCGCCCTTCGTGACAGGCTCAGCGTCAGCTCCGACAGGGAGCGAACCTGCGCGAACTTCCGCGCCGGCGTCGCCTCTCGGAGCAGCGCGATCCACGCCGCCTCTGTTTTGCTGTCGGTATCGGTCGATTGGGTTCTCATGGCAAGTTTCCCATTGGCAGCGCCCGGTATAGAGCCAGGACAGGCGAATGTAAAGCACGAAGGGCACGATTTCCCTGCCTCCTGGGATCTTCCCCTCCGCGTTGCCCGATTCTGCCTGCACGAGCGCGCCAATTCTCCTTCGTCTCTTTTGCGGATCAGGTCAGGCCGCTGGGTCAGGCTTCGCGGTTCGTGGGTGGCGGACGGTGCCAAATTGGCAGCGGGGTGTGCGGCGAGGGGCCTCGAAAATGCGCGTTTTCGGCCGGAAAACGGGCGTGCAGCCGCCCTCCGAGGTCTGGCACGCGGTTTGCACAAGGCTATAGTGGACAGACAATGTGGTCGAAAACCGAACACGAAATGAGTCGTGGTCAAGAGAATGAAAAGGAGGAATGACTATGGCACTGCTATCGTTGAACAAGCGAAACCGAGGCGAACTGGCCAGACTGCATCACGAGATGGACGACCTGTTCGACGGCTTCTTCCGCGGCCTGGATCGGCCGTTCGGCGGCTCCAACGCCTGGCCGGCCATCGACGTGGCCGAGCAGGATGACGCGGTGATGGTGCGGGCGGAAGTGCCCGGCTGCAAGGCCGACGACATCGACATCAGCGTCTGCAACAACACGCTGACCATCTCCGGCGAGAAGAAAGAGACCCGCGAGGAGAAGGACAAGGGGTACTACTACGCCGAGAGCAGCTACGGCTCGTTCCGCCGGGACGTGAATCTGCGCGCCGAGGTCGACGCGAACAAGGTCGCGGCGAGCTGCAAGGACGGTGTGCTGTCCATCACGCTGCCCAAGGCCGCCAGGAGCAAGGCCGTCAAGGTCCAGATCAAAGACTGAGCATCCATTCGCATCTTCACACGCAGCACGTAGCCGGGCCGCCATTCAAAGGCCCGGCTACCGTCGTTTCTGGCCCCCATCTTTTTTTCACTTTCGCAAAGAATTTTGTTGCAGATGCGCCAAACATAGTGTAGTTTGTAAGTTGCTTCGCAGCAGCGAGGCGTTTCTCGCCCAGCAGGGCAAGGTGGCGCCGTGGGCGGCCCGGGTGGCCGCCCGGAACCGACTCTGGGTCTGCGCGCCGGTGTCTGCACGCCGTAGGGGCGAATCATGATTCGCCCGAATCCACGTGCATCCCCGGCCGCACACGAGAAACGTGAGGAAGCCCCCATGCGAAGCTGCCGCAACTGTGCCTACGCCCACCGGCTGGGAAATCGCTGCCCGATCCCGCCGCTGGGCAGTTGGATGTCCAGCCTGATCTGCGCCAACTGTGCCGAGTGCCCTGGCCACCTGCGCGAGGTGACGATTTCCAAGCCCTGTGCGAATTATCGCCGCCGGCGCGAAGAGCCCGTCTGGACGACCGTGCCCGATCCGGCCGACGACGAGGTCCGCTACATCCCGCTGACCAAGGGCCTGTTCGCGGTCGTCGACGCCGCCGACTATGATTGGCTCAGCCAGTACAAATGGACCGCCCAGATGTCGGGCGGCAAGGTCTACGCCGTCCGCAACGAGCGGGGCAAGGCGATCCTGATGCACCGCGAGATCATGCAGCCGCCGGAGGACATGGTCGTCGACCACATCGACGGCTCCGGCCTGCACAACTGCCGCCGCAACATGCGCGTCTGCACCCGCCAGCAGAACCTCTGCAACACCCGCCCTCGCGGCGGACGATCGCAGTACAAGGGCGTCCGTTGGGAGAACCGCCGCAAGAAATGGGTCGCCGAGATCACCTGCAAGGGCCACCGCTACTACCTCGGCTCCTTCGACGACGAGATCGAAGCCGCCAAAGCCTACGACCGAAAGGCGCGCGAACTCTTCGGCCCCTTCGCCCGCCTCAATTTCCCCGACGAAGCTCCGGCACCAGCCGGAGGGTAGAAGGGCCCCAGGGTGCGAAAGGTGCGAAGGGTGGAAGCGTAAAAGCGTGAATGCGCCCCGCAGGCCGAACGTCCCATCCGATCCCGCCCCATCGTAGGAGCGAATCATCATTCGCCCTTACCCCTACCCGACCCCCGCCCCGCCGCCCGCCGAATCCCGTCCCCCGGTAGGGGCGAGGCAG
>JAXGYC010000009.1:0-546800 GCA_040772485.1 Sedimentisphaerales bacterium
CAGGTCTTGGCGACGATGTCGTTGGGCGGTCCGGTCAGAGACACTGCTTCGAAGTGGCAAACGCGCTCGCATTCGCCGCAGCCGATGCATTTGTCGGCGCGGATGCGGGCAAGCTTGCCGCCGCTGAAGTCGTGCGCCTCTCGCACGGTCGGTTTGAGAATCAGGTGCAGGTCCGCCGCGTCCACGTCGCAGTCGGCCAGCACGGCGTTCTGTGCCAGGCTGGCAAACGCCGCAACGAGGCTCGTCTTGCCCGTTCCGCCCTTGCCGCTGATCACCACGATCTCTTTCATTCAGAGCACCCCCAGTCGGGTCGCCAGTTCGGCGAACCGCTCAGCGTATTCGGGCAGCGTCTCGAAGATCATTTCGCCGCGCGAATAAGCTTCTGCAATCCGGCGGTCGTCGGGTATGCGGGCGACAATCTCAATGCCTTCGGCTTGGCAATACTCCTGCGTCTGGTTTGTGCCAATCCCGTCGCGGTTGATGACCACGGCAAAGGGCAATCCCATCTCGCGGACCAGCTCTACCGCCAGCTTCAGGTCGTTGAGCCCGAACGGCGTCGGTTCCGTCACGAGCAGGACGAAGTCCACGCCCTTGATCGCCGCGACCACCGGGCACGATGTCCCCGGCGGCACGTCGACGATAGCCAGTGTTTCGGGTCGAATGTGTGCCTTGACCGCGCGAATCAGGGAAGGCGTGCGCACGTGGCCGATCTCCAGCCGTCCGGAGACGCACTCCAGCGGTCCGGCGTGGCCCGTCTCGATTTCGCCGATCCGCAGCGGCTTGGGCTCGATCGCATCGGCCGGACACACCAGCCAGCACCCGCCGCAACTGTGGCAGAGCTGCTCGAACGTCAGGACCTGATCGCCGATACAGACGATCGCGCTGTACTGACAGATCTGCCCGCACCGGCCGCACCCGATGCACTTGGCCGCATCCACGTGCGGCACGTCCACGGTCACTTCCTCGCGCCCATCGATTTGCGGCTTCAGGAAGATGTGCCCGTTCGGCTCTTCCACGTCGCAGTCGAGATACTGCGTCGGCCTGCCTGCCGTAGCGCAGACCTTCGCGAGATTCGTCGCCACGGTGGTCTTGCCCGTGCCGCCTTTGCCCGATGCCACGGCGAGGATCACGGTTGTCCCCCCTGGAAGCCTCTACGACCACGACCACGGGCCGTTTCTTCATCTACTGTCGCCGTCCAGCCGCCTGTGGCGTCGTCGGCCTGTTCGAAGCGTGGGATGTAAGGCTTGATGTCGAGCAGGGGAGTGCCGTCGAGGATGTCCACGTCGCTCAGGTGGAGCACGGCGCCTTCAATCCGAAGCAGCCGGACCAGCGACAGGCCGATCGCATTCGGCCGCCTCGGGCTCCTCGTCGAGAAGAGCCCTCTGGGCTTGTCGTCGGTGAACGGCACCACGGTCAGCAGTGGTTCGCCCGCGCGATGGAAGTGGTAGAGCAGCAGCAGATGCGAGAAGCCGTCGAGGTCCTTGAGCCCTTCGACATACTGCGGCAGGATCTCCGCGCGGCCGCGGCATCCGCGTGCGTACACCGGCTGGATCGGTGTCTTCTCCGGCTCGTGGTGCTCGCTCCGAATGATGCCGATGGGCGTATAGACGACAGACGCCATCTCTGCTGTCATGAATTCACTCCGGAATGCGACTGTACGTTCGGCCCCGTCGCTTCGGTCAGCTTGCCGGCCTTGAACCGCTCGACCGCCTCGGCTACGGCGCCCGTCACGCCCGTATAGAGCCTGACGTTGCCCGCGCGGAGCGTTCGTTCGGCGTTTGGACCACAGTTGCCCGTCAGCACGGCTCGTGCTCCGGTGTCAATCACGACCTTGGCGGCGCTGATCCCCGCGCCGCCGCCGGCATCGACGTTGGTGTTCTCGACCGCCTCGAATTCCATACTCTCGGTATCGACAACGACAAAGCACGCGGCGCGCCCGAATCGCGGGTCCACCTGCGCGTCCATCGTTTTGCCGGTTGATGTCACGGCGATCTTCATGCGTTCTCTCCAATCACGGCGTGCAGGGACTTACTTCGTCTGCGCGGCAAGCTCATCGATGCGTTTCTGAATGTCGGCCAGCGCACTCTGGAAGGAGCTTGCCTGCTGCTTGAGCGTTTCCATCTCCTGCTCGCGGGTCGGCGCTACCGGCCCGTAGGGCGGATATGCAGTCCCCATCGGGGCCCACCCGAACCGACCGGCAGCGAACCCGAAACCCCGGCCCCGACCCCAGCCGCCGCGACCGCGACCCCAGAAGCCTCGGCCTCGACCGCCGATTGGATTCGCGTAGCCGGGCATCGCGTACCCAGCGCAGTATCCGGCGGCTCTTCCCGTCATCGGACCCATACCCATCGGGCCTGTTCCATCTCCACCTGGCATCGTAATGCTCCTTTCCAAAAGGTTATTCTCGGACCCCAGGAACGTTCTCATCCTGAGCTGCAAGCGAAGGATCTGGCTTTCGCACAAGACAACCGACCGCCGGGCCCATTACGCTCGGACCATCTTCGCACCGCATTTCGGGCAATCTCTGGAGGCACACGGCTCGCCCCTCACGTGGGGCGCCGTCGCGCCGCAACTCGGACAGACGCAGTTGCCGCCCGGTCCGGCCCCCCAGGACCTGCCCGCCCGGCCGCGTCCGCCGCCCATACCCCGGCCGGCCCCCTGGCCACCGCCGCCCGGGCCTGTTCTATCTCCACCTGGCATCGCATGCTCCTTTCCATACCGGCGCTTCGGAAGAGGCGCCACAACTATATTATGGGCATATGCTCAAAACAAGTTCAATGGAAAATGGCGAATTCGCGAGAAATTCTTCGCTGTGCCCGATTGGCTCAGGGCGTCGGATGTGGTCGTACGCCGGGATGCGAAGGCTGTGGCTACGCAGGTCCGGCGGTGGCGAACCGGCGGGTGTGGTCGGCGTTTTCCTTGATCTGGTCGTGGTATCGGGGGTACATGCCGACGATGACGCCGTCAGTGGGTTTGATGTGTTCGAAGGCGAACTGGAACGCCTCGCGGACCACCTGCGAATCGTGGCATTTGCGGCCGGCGGCGAGAATCTTGAAGCCCAGGCAGGGCTGCCCGACCTGGCGCACCACCTCTGTCATGGTCGCCGGATCGGAGGCGAAGAACGGATAGCCGATCTGGAGCGTGGCGATCGCCGGCATCTTGTCCAGCTCCTGCCGCGTTCGGGTCAGATAATAGAAGCACGTCATGAAGAAGTCGACGGGCCAGCCCTCGTCGGCGATGCGCTTAATGCAGTCGGGATTGTGGGCCGAGACGCCCGCCAGCGCGCCGGCGTCGCGAACCCGCTTGACGAAATCGCGCACGTCCGAGCTCTTGCCTTCGCGGAACAAGCGGTCGGTTACGCCGCCGTGGTGGACAATGGCAATGGGCTGCGCATCGCGGGCCACCTGCTCGGGCGACGCGTTCTGCGATCCTCCGGCATGGAGGCAGATGAACTTCATCTTCGAGCCGCGTTCGCGCAGCGTGCGAATGACGCCGGTCATCATCGCGACGTCGCTGAACTGGTGCGTGTTGATCCCCTCGCGTTCGCAGTTCAGCAGGAACTCGACGACGCGCTGCGGCGTGAAGTACTCCTTCATCTGTCGGTCCATGATCGGACCGAGGTACGAGTACCCACTGACGGGATTCGAGCCTGCGACGAGACGCGTGACCTCGTGCTCGCCCAGTCGGATCGTCGGCAGAAGCGAAGCCGGCGCATCCGAAGTCGTTTGCAGGGCTTCCGTCGCCCACGATGTCCTGGCGGCCCAGGCCGGTCCTGCCACCGCCAGCGGCAGACGTGAGAGGAACTCCCTGCGGCACGTGACGTTCGTCTTGTCTCGATCCGAGTGCATATCGGCCTCCCGTTGCTCTGACCATCCCGTTGGGCGAATCATGATTCGCCCCTACTGATGGCCGGCCATTATACCACGCACAGATGCCTTCGGCCAGACCTGAGGCGCCCATCGGCGTCGGCGTTTGGATTGACGGAAAGGCCCGGTTCCCATAGGATAGCGGCTAAAACAAAGGACGATCGGAACGGATTGTAAGGATTCGCGATGGAAACCGTGCTTCAGACCAAGATCGCCGGCACGAAACCGAGCCGGGGCAAAGTCCGCGACATCTACGACCTGGGCGACAAGCTGCTGATCGTGGCGAGCGACCGCATCAGCGCATTTGACGTCATCATGACCAATGGCATCCCCTACAAGGGGATCGTCCTGACGCAGATTTCGAAGTTCTGGTTCGAGTTTCTCGCCGGCGTGGTCGAGCACCACCTGATCAGCGACGACGTAGCCGATTTCCCCAAGCCGTTCCGCGACCACGCCGACCAGCTTGCCGGGCGCAGCATGCTGGTCAAGAAGGTCAAGGTCCTGCCCATCGAGTGCGTCGTGCGAGGCTACCTGGCCGGCTCGGGCTGGAAGGAATACCAGACGAGCGGGACGGTCTGCGGGGTGAAGCTCCCCGGCGGTATGAAGCAGTGCGCCAAGCTGCCCGAGCCGATCTTCACGCCGGCCACCAAGGCTGAGCTCGGCGCCCACGATGAGAATATCAGCTTCGAGCGGGCCGCCGAGATCATCGGCCGCGACAAGGCCACGTACGTCCGCGACCGCAGCATCGAGGTCTTCCGCAAGGCGAGCGACTACGCCGAGAGCAAGGGGCTGATCCTGGCCGATACGAAATTCGAGTGGGGCCTGGTCGACGGTAAGATCATCCTGATCGACGAGGTGCTGACGCCCGATTCGTCACGGTTCTGGCCGGCCGACAAGTACCAGCCGGGCCGCGACCAGGAGAGCTTCGACAAGCAGTTTGTCCGCAACTGGCTCGAAGAGATCAAGTTCAACAAATCCGGCCCGGGTGTCGAGCTGCCTCCCGAGATCGTCGCCAAGACCAGCGCCAAGTACATCGAAGCCTACGAACGCCTCACCGGCAGCAAGTTTGCTTTCGCTGGTTCGTAGTGTGTCCGCAAGGGCATGAGGAACGCCTTGTCGTTGCCCATCGCGATTGCTGCAAACCATTATAGAGTACGAAGATATCGCCAGGCCACCTCACAGAGAGGTGGCCGTTTCTTTTTGGCGAGAAGAAGACAAACGGCGGATGCAGCGCGCCGCTTGCGGCCTCGGCGTGCATCGGGACGCGTTTTTCTGTAATCTGGAGGGTTGCGGATTGTCTCTATGGTGGAACCGGATGGCGGAGTCGGCGTTTGGATCGACACAACGACACAGACCTGGTCGGGGCGGTGCGGCAGGGGGACTGCTCGGCGTACGCCGAGCTGGTCGAGAGGCACTACGGCAAGGTGTTTGTGGTGTGCTTCGCCGTGCTCGGCAACGTCCACGACGCCGAGGACGTGGCGCAGGATGCGATGATCGCGGGGCTCCAGAAGCTCCGCCAGCTCCGCGAGGCGGGGCAATTCGGCCCCTGGATCGCGCAGATCGCCCGGAATCTGAGCATCAACCTCGTTCGCAAGAAGGCGGCAACTGAGAGAGCGCTGAACCGCAAGCCGACCGAGCCCGTCGAGCGGGCCGGACCGGATGACACGTTGCGGCAGGCCGTGGCCCTGCTTCCCGTTGAGCTGCGCCTGCCCCTGGTGATGTACTACTTCGACGGCAAGGACGTCAAATCCGTCGCCGAGACGCTCGACATTTCGACCTCGGGCGTCTACCTGAAACTGAAGACCGCGATCAGGCAGCTCCACGAAATCCTGACCGCAGATGGAGAACAACGATGAGCCAGCCATGCCATGACATGCAGGAACGAATCCTCGATCTCGCGCTGGGCGACTTGGATGCAGGGCAGACGCAAGAGGTGCAGAGGCATTTGGACACGTGCGATTCGTGTCGGCGCTACGCCCGGGCGCTGACAGAGCAGGGCGAGTCGCTCGCCGCGCTGGGCCGGCAGGTTCAAGCCGATATGGATGCCCGTCGCGGCAGGGTGATTGAGGCCCTGCAAGGGGTCGCCCCGGCTCGACCGAGAGCGCTGCCGTTTGTCGGCCGGTTCGTAAGGGCCGCCGTCGCGGCGGTGCTGATACTGGCGGCCGGCATTGTCATCGGGCGCCTCACCTCGCCCAAGTCTATCGATGTGGAGCAGCTTCGAGCCGACCTGCAGGCGTCCATCGTGGCCTCGCTCCAGCCGGCGGTGCGCCAGGCAGTTCTGTCGGATGTGGACGGGCGTCTGGAGGCGGCTCTGGCGGCTCGGGATGAACGCATTGCGACCGAGCTCGTCGAGCTGCTGCGGCAGGACCTTCGTGTCATTGCCGCCGAGTTGACGAGCGGTTCCGAACGATTGGTGGACGAGCGGTTCGCCGACGTCGTGCAGCTTATCGAAGCGGCCCGCCAGACCGACCGCCGCCAGGTCGCCAGGGCCCTCGAACAGATCAGGACGCAGACCGGCATGGGGTTTGTGAGATTGGCCAGCCTCGCCGAAAGAACGCCGCCGGCCGGGCCAAACCAGTGAGGACCGGCGCCGACCGATTCAGACAACAGGACACAACCTGTGAAGGGGTGACATCATGAAGAGCAAGAAAACTGCGATTGCGACCCTGGCCCTTTGCGCCCTGATTGTCTCCGGCGTGGGGCAGGCCGCCGATTCCACGACCGATCCACCGGACAGAAAGACCTTCATGATCTCCGGGAGAGTCGGCTTGCCCGGCGTAACGCTCGTGGGTTTGCCCGGCTCGCCTCTCACCGGTGGGAACGGCGTGTATACTGCAAAGGTGGAATCCGGCTGGTCCGGCACCGTCACGCCAATGAAGGTGGGCTCTGCTTTCGAGCCACCTGAGAGAGCGTACGACGGGATCGGCAGCGACCTTCCGAACCAGAACTACGTGGCGAAGCTTGTTGTCTTCATGATCTCAGGCAACGTCGGGCTGGCCGGCGTGACGATGGAGGGCTTGCCGGGCGATCCGATCACCGATGCGGACGGGTTCTACAGCGCGACGGTGCCTTATGGCTGGGCGGGTGTGGCCCGTCCAAAGAAGGGCGATCGCAAGTTCAATCCCACCGAGAAGCAATACGCAAACGTCAGCAAGGATCTCACGGATGAGGACTACACACCGCAGACGGTTGTCATCTCCGATCGGATTGCGTTCGGCGACGAGCCGATCCAGGACGTGGTCGTCACCGCCGATCCGGGGGGCTACACCACGACGACCGATTCGCAGGGCCGCTACCGCGTCGCAGTGCCCTACGGGTGGACCGGCAGGCTGCTGGTGTCCAAACCCGGCTTCGAGTTCGAACCGCCCGGCATTCCCTACAGCAACGTCAAGGCCGACATCATAATGGGAGCGGAGCCCGACATGTCGGAACTCGAGCCCTTTCCTGCGCAGTTGGATCATCCTCGCGTGTACGGCTCGCCGGCTGCGCCGGGCGACGATGTGCTGGTGATCCCGACCGCGAGGGTCTCGCTGGATGAATTCGCCGAGACGAGCGAAGACATCCGCGTGATGCAGCAGATCCTGCGCGACATGCTGAGCGAGCCGCGGATGATCCTGGGCGTGCTGTACGACTACGGCGATTTCCTCGGTGCGGCGGGCCGCCGCAACGACGCCTTCTACCTGCAGGGCTATGGCGTGCTGTTCGTCATGGAGGTGGATTTCCCCCTGTCGCCTGCGGTCTCGCCGGACGTCGATGCCGACCGGCAGCCGCAAGCACCGGCCGATCCGGTCTGGCAGCGGGCGCGGCAGAGGTTGTACTCGCCGCGCGATGCGGGTCTTCGGTCGAGAATGCAACCGAATCCGAGAGACCAAGTGAGTTTCGAGCAGTTCAAGGAAGACCTGATCGGAACGCTCAGGCACGCCGCCAACATCCGCCACGTCGATCCAAACGAGAGCATCATCCTGACCGTCGTCGGACAGAACGCAGACTACGGGCAGGCGGTTCCGGCTCCGAGCCGGGGCGGTTTCTCCGGCGGCGCGGGCGGATACTTCGAGGGCGGCAGCTACGGCTACAGCGGCGGCAGTTTCGGTGCCGGTGGCGGCAGCTCCTACGCCGATTCCCGCTCGTACGTCAGCGGTTCGGGACGCGGACAAACGGTCCGCCGCACGCCGTCGGGCTTCGGGACGCCGGCGACCACGGTCCTGACGATCCAGGCGAAGAAGGCCGACGTCGACGCCTTCTCCGCCGGCCGCATCGATATCGACCAGTTCCGCCAACGCGTGAAGGTTTTCACCTATTAGGCTCTCCGTATATCGGCGTGGAAGAGAGGGAGGTTTGCACATGAGACCGCAAGGACGGATCATGGCGCTATTCGGAACAGTCCTTTGCGTGATGATAGTCGCACCGTTGTCGCATTCTCAGTCGCAGCCGCCACGGACGTCGGCGGAACAGAGCATGAACGAAATCATGCGACGTCAGCAGGAGCAGACGGATCGACTCATCGCACGGCAGATGACGCAACTCAAAGAGCGGGCCAAGCGCGAGGCCCGTCGGGCGGTCGACGAGTCGCGGCGGCAGTCCTGCGGCGCTACGCCTTCGCAGTGGCGGTCGATTCGTCCCAGACTCCTGGCGGTGGAGAGCCTTCACGAAGAGATGCGCGCACGCCTGCGGCCGCAGGTTTCGTACGATCTTTCGTCGGGCCCCCAACCCGTCACGAACTGCGAGTGGGCATGGAAGCCGCTCGTTGACAGGGAGCCCAATGAGCCGTTGACGGCAGCCGAGACCACCTGCCAGAGGCTGCGCGACATGCTGGGCGATGAACAAACGCCGATCGAGTCGATCTGGGAACAGGTCGAACGGCTGCGCGCGCAGAGAAAGGCAGCGGCCGATCAGACACCCGACGCCGAAGAGGCGCTCCGCAAAGTTGCGACGCTTCGCCAGGAGGCGGCGCTGATGGCCCATGGCTGGTTGCAGTGAGCCGTGCGAGGTGACAGTGGAGACGGACGGATCATGAAGACGCGAAGATTCACGGCTGTGGCGTTCGCTGGCCTCATCACCTGTTCGATCGGATTTGCCTCGGCAGGACCAGCGGAGCCGGAGACGCCCGATCCCAACATGATGCGCAATCCGCTCCTGCGTGCCTTTCTGGCCGACCGTGAGCCCCGCGAGAAAATCGAAGGGCAATTTGGCCGTCCCGAAGACTGCCGGAATGCGGTGATGCGCGAGCTGCTGGGAGCGACCGACGAGCAGTGGCAGCAGATCGAGCCGAAGTTCCGCGAGCTGGAGGCGGTGCGCGAACGGACGCGGGCGGTTGTAGGCTCGTGGGTGGCCGGCGCCAGCTTTGGCGGAGGCTCGGGCAGCAGTTACCGCGGCTCGCGAAACGGGGCAAGCGGCGGGTACAACGATTCGCGGCGCGTCCGGCGCAACGACCGCACCCTGCCTCGGCGCCGCACCGTGCCTCCGCGATCCCCACAGCCCCCGGCGGGGGCGAACTACTCGTCTCTGGGGCCGTGGCGACCTTCACAAGGCCCGCCGAGCGCAAAGGTCACTCCAGGCGAGCGCCTCTGTGGAGAACTGCTCGATCTGATCGATCGCGCCGATGCGACGAGCGAAGAGATTCGCCAGGGAATGGCCCAGCTCGCGGCGTACCGCCGCAAAGCAGCGGAAGAAGTCAAGCAGGCTCAAGAGGCACTGCGCCAGGTCGTGACGCGCCGCCAGGAAGCGATGCTCATCCTGATGGGCTACCTCGATTGACGCAGATCGTACGTGAGAATGGAACAAGTGCGACGGGATCTTCTTTGGGAGAGAATGGATGAGTTGCGCAGGATTGGACAAACGACTTGCGATCATATGTGTGGGTGTGCTGGCCGGCGGTCTGCTGACGCGAGCGTATGGATTCGCCGGTGGCACAGGGGAACAGCAGGGCAGCCCGCCTCCCGTCAATGTCATGACGCCGGAAGACTGGGACTATTTCTGGAAGCTGCCGCCCGCCAGTCGCGACGCCTGCATGCAGGCCAGGGATGAGCGACACCGTAGAGAGATGGAGGAATACTGGCAGAGGGAGCGGATCGAGAACCGCAAGAGAGCGCAGGCCGCACAGGAAAGGGCCAGGACAGAAGAGCAAAGGTGTTTGAGGCTGGCGCTTGGAGTCTCGGACGAGCAGTGGCAGACACTCGGACCTAAGCTGCGCAGAATCCGGGAACTGAAGAGGCAGGCGGGCCTGACGATAGCCTCGGCGCCGCGATTCGATGCGAACGATGTCCGCGTCCCTTTCGACGAGAAACTCCACGGATACGAGCGGATCACCACTACCAGGAGCGGTTCAGGCGGCTATACACGGTGGAGCAGTCCCAGCGGCGGCCAGATTCGCGGCGGCGTGTCCGCACGAGGGGGCGGCAGCGCCGGAGGTGCGAGCTTCGGCAGCAGCGCGACTGAAGTGTCTGCCGGTGCCGGTACAGGTGGAGGATTCGCCGGCGGCAGTTGGTCCGGCAGCGGCATGGGCGGAGGGTTTGCCTCCGGCAGCGCTGGTGGTCGGTCGTTCAGCACGCCGTTCGCCTGGAGGCAGTTGGAGCGGGAAGACTACGAGCCCAGCGAAGGCGAGCGGCTCTGCGAGGAGCTTTTCGTCCTTCTCGAAGACGAGAACGCCGACAAGGTGAAGATCGCACAGAAGACCGAAGCGCTCCAGCGCTTTCGAGCGGAAGCCCGGCGGGAATTGGCCGAGGTGCAGACGGAACTGACCCCCATGCTGACGCCCCTCCAGCGGGCGCGTCTGGTCCTGATGGGCTATCTCGATTGACTGTTCGCGGCGAATTTCTCGCATTGATGCGAAGAATTGAGCCGGATTTTGCACAAAAGCGCGAAACGCAGGCCGAGTACATGGGACTTAAGATATGAGTGGGAGTGGTGCATCTCGCGTGGGCGCAGGGGGGCGGGATGGGCCTCGGCAGATGGACGCAAAGGCACAGTCGACGTAGACTGGGCATAAGGATGTACTTGTTACGAGGCGACCTTTTTCAGGAGGGAAAGCCATGCGAAGCGAAAGACTCAACAAGTTGTTTGCCATCATTCTGTGCACTGGTGTGCTGGCGGGCGTGTTGGCCGCCCAGGAGCCGCCGGATGCGGCCGAGGCCTTCGAGCCCTACTGGCGCTCGGTCACGCTGCAATCGCAGCTCTACAACCCGGTCGAAGAACCCGACCGCGACCCGAATGCCCAGACCACGTTGCAGATCTCCGGCAGCGTTCGGATCCTCGACTACACCGGCCTGATCGGTGTGGAGATGACACAAAGGGAGGCCATCGTGTGGGACCAGGACGGTGTGGAGATCTACAACTCCGTCGATGGTCCGTCGCTCAGCCGCACGTATCAGTCGATCGAGGACGCCACACGCCTGTCTGCGGTGATTGGAAGAGACGATGAATTCCATTTTGGCGTGAGTTTCCCTGTCGATCGCGCGCTGGGCTATCCGTCGGCGCTGAGCCGTGTAGAGTGGTCTCTGGACGTCCTGATGGCCGATGCGTTCGAGGTGGTCGACGTTCCCTTCGAGCCCAATGAAACCTCGATCGAGTTGATGCCCGGGCTGGAAATCCTCGTACAGGAGGCCACGGCGGAGGAGGGCCGATACAGCTACCGCATCCAGGCGAGCTACGACCCCAATCTCGTCTCCTATTCCATGGGATCCTGGCATTTCTTCCGCGACGAGGTTCCCCCGCCCGTGATGCTGGTCAAGATGGACCTGCTCAATGCAGAGGGCAAGTCGGTGTGGGATGTGAGCAGTTCGGGCAGCTCCGGCTCGAGCTCGGGCACGAGCGCTCGTTTGTCCGATGGCCTGATGGTCGCCACGAGTTCCGGCAGCGGCCGGTGCAGCGCCTGCGGCGACGTGACGACGATTCGCTATACGGTCGCCCTGGCCCCCTATGAGCGGCAGGTCGCCTTGGCCCTGGAGAACATTCCGGTCCCCGGCTTCTGAGAAACTCGTCCCAGCAATAACGACCATCCCAGGGGCGGCCAGCGGAGGCGGCCGCCCTTGGTTTTTGCGCACTTCCTGCGAGCGAAGAAATTCTTCCGGAATTTTCAGTTTTCCTGTTGGCGCCTTCTACGGATGTAGTAGAATGCTACTACGGCTGTAGAAGGAGTAGCACTTATGAAGCTCACTGAAGCAGAATGGCAGATCATGAAGGCGTTGTGGGAGAAGCACCCGGCGACGGCCCGCGAGATCATGGAGCGGCTGCCGGCGGGGGTCAAATGGGCCTACACCACAATAAAGACCATGCTCACGCGACTGGTAGATAAGCAGGTCGTCAGTGAAGCCAAGCAGGGCAACACGAGCGTGTATGACCCGCTGATCTCGCAGCGCAAGGCTCGACTCAGTGCGTTTCGCTCGCTGCTGGAGACGGCCTTCGACGGCGCCATGGGGCCGCTGGTCCACTTCCTCGTCGAGGAGGAGCAGCTCACCCCGAAGCAGAAGCGCGAACTGGCCAGGCTCGTGGAAGATCAGGCCAAGGGAGAGACCAAATGATCGAGTACGTCAATGCCATTGCCCGCCTGTGGTGGGATTGGACCGCCGCCATGTTCTGGCAGGTGGGTCTATTGATCGTTCTGATCGCCTGTATCGACCGTCTGATCCGGCGGTGGGCCTGGCCGCAGTTGCGGTATGCGCTGTGGTCGCTGATCCTCATCAAGCTGGTCTTGCCGCCGACGCTGTCGCTGCCGAGCGGCGTGGTGCCGCAGTTGCGCCCGGCCGTGGAGCAGGCCGCCCGGTGGATGGATTCCGAGAGGTCCATCGCTGCGGAAAGCCCCATTCTTCGCGCGCTTCATGAGAATGCGGCTGCTGTCGCTATCATGGAGCCGGTACCCCCCGTGCGCGCCGGCTTCGCCATGGTCGAATCATGCGGTTCTGTCGAGGGTGAAGGCCTTCGGGATGGCGTGGTTGCCTGCACGAAGCCCGTAGGGGCGAATGATTACTCGTCCCTACCCGTTGCCACACCGCGAAATCCACAATCCGATCCGCCTGTGGCGGACCGTGATCCGCAATTGTCATGGCAGTTCCATGCGATGGCGACATGGCTCGCAGGAACGCTGATTCTGGGAATATGGCTGCTGCTCAGATTGCACTCGTTAGTCGGCCGGCACACCAACCGTGCGGCGGAGACGTCTCTGCCGCAATCCTTCTACAGCCATCTGGCCGGCTGCGCGGAGCGTCTGGGGCTGCGGACCATTCCCAGGGTCATCGTGGTCAGGCAACTGGCCACGCCCGCGGTGTTCGGGGTCTTCCGGCCGGTCCTGCTCATGCCCAAAGGCTATCTGAGCAGGCTGAGCCGACGGGACACCGAGCACATGCTCCTGCACGAGCTGGCGCACATCCGCAGGGGCGATCTGCACACGCACGGCCTCTACATGCTGTTGCAGATCGTGTACTGGTACAACCCCTTGCTCTGGCTGGCACGCCGGCAACTGCACCATCTGCGGGAGCTGTCGTGCGACGCCACGGTCGCTAACCTGCTGCGTGAGCAGACGAGCGCCTATCGCCAGACGCTTCTGGAGACCGCCCGGCGTTTCCTGGCCCGCTCGACCGAGCCGGGCCTGGGCCTGCTGGGCCTGTTTGAAGATGCTAACCGTTTGGTAGTCCGCCTGGACTGGTTGGCTAAGCCAACCTGGAGGTATAGAACCATGAAACATGTATTCGTGCTCGCTGTTGTGGCGCTGATGTTCGCCTGCGTGCTGCCGATGGCGCAGGGGCAGAACAGCGCGCCCGCTGTCGCGGAAAACAAGTCAACCGATCAGATTGAAGAGGAGACCCCGTCGTCACAGGAGCTTGCGGAGTTGCAGGCAAGACTTGAGAAGCTGGAGATCGAAAGACAGAAGCTCCAGAAGGAGCTCCAAACGCTGGAGCAGGCCCGCCGGAAGGCGAAAGAGGCCCAGGCCCAGAGCGCCGAGGCCGGCAAAGAGGCCAAGAAGGCCAAAGACGCGGCCGACAAAGCCCGGCTCAAGGCCAAGGAGGCCCAGGCCCATGCCATGCAGGCCCATATGGACACGGAGGAGTATCAGGAGTGGGCCAAGGAGATGCAGACTTGGGCCGAGCAGATGCAGCAGTGGCAGCAGAGCCCTGAAATGCAGGCCTGGCAGAAGGCCGTCGAACAGTGGCAGAACAGTGACGAGTGGAAACAGTGGGAAAAGGACGTGCAGACGTGGGGCCAGGAATATGGCGACGCTGATGCTCCTGCCGACGTCCCGCCCGTGCGGCCGATGCCACCGATGCCGGCCATGCCCCCCATGCCTGCGATGCCTGCGGTGCCCAGTGGCCCGGCGCCCGCTGCGCCGCACCCCATGCCGATGCCCATGCCGGTCCTTCCGGCGATGCCGCAGGTGCACGTGCCCGCCATGCCGGAGATCCACGTGCCGGATATGCCCCCGGTGAACGTCAACGTGCAGCACGACGACAGCAGGGCCAAAGCAGAGGAAACGATGCACTTCACGTCGCCTCTGGTTGATGGTGGACTCCTGATTGTGGAGAACCGGGTCGGGGCCATCAATGTGCGCGGTGGCTCGACGAATGAGTGCCGCGTCGATGTCAAGGTCACGGCCCGAGCGGAGACGGAGGAAGAGGCCCGGGCGATGGCCAAGACGGTGACCATGAAGCTGGAGAACACCGACACGCGCTTCTTCATCCGGCCTGTCAAGCCGGACGACAGCGATTGGAGCAACCTCGACGTGGCCTTTGAGATCACCGTGCCTCGTAAGGTGAATCTCCAGCTCACCACCGACGTCGGACACGTCCATCTCCGCGACGTGCAGGGCCAGATCAAGGTCAAAGCGAACGTCGGCGCGATCAAGACCGAAAGCGTGCGAGGCGATATCGAACTGGAAACCAACGTCGGCAACGTCGACTTCGTCGCACCGGACGACCTGTCGGCCAAAGTTACAGCGCTAACGAACATGGGCTCGATCAAGAGCGATCTGCCAATCCAGGTGGGCAGCAAGGCGCAGGCGGGCCAGGGCCATCCGCAGATATCGATGGGTAGCACCGCCGCCGGCACGCTGGGCGCCGGCGAAGGAACCGTGAAGCTGAAATCCAACGTCGGCTCGATCTCCATTCGGTCCAAAGCTCCGCCGACAAATCCGTGATCGTCGACATGCGTTGACCCCAGAATCGTAAGATTCTGGCAGGACGTGCATCCCTTTCCACCAGGCCGGGTCCACACACCCCGGCCTTTTTCGCTGCGCTGCTCCGGCCACAAGGGTGGACTGCTGTTTCCCGATGTCCGTCTGAATCTTGCGGATGGTCTGGGCCGCAGGTACAATCTAAAGGTACGATTATCGGGAGGAATTCAGATGCGTAAACGAATGAACACGCGCACAGGACTTCTGTCAGCCGCCTTTCTGGTCTTCATCGCGTGCCACAGCTTCGTTGCGGACAGGGTCTGTATCGCGGCGTCTGCCGTTTCGTCCCGGCGCGCCGGGATGGAGACCGCGATAAGAGCAGGGGACCTGCAAATGGTCCTGGCGAAGAAGGAGCAGGGCCTGTGCATCGTCGGCCTGACCGATCTGGCCACGAACCAGGAGCTGTGTCCTGCCGAGCCGGCGCCGCTGTTCTCGGTGGTATTGCGCGATGTGCAGACCAAGGACCTGCTCACCGTCACTGCTGACTCCGGCTGGAAACAGGTCGATGTGGCATCCAGCGGCATCACCGGAATGCATACGCTTGCTTTTGCTGCCCCGATGGATGATCGACTTCAAGGTATCCGTGTCGAAGTGACACTCAAAGTCGAGGCTGACGACAGCGCGCTGACGTGGGACCTGCACATCGCGAACGACAGTCCCCGATGGGCTCTGTGGCACATCGTCTTTCCGCAGGCGTCGGTGCGGGACTTGGGTGAGGGCGGCAAGGTGTTCGCACAGGTTACCTCCGGCGTAGAGCTTTCGGAGATGTGGACCAAAGGCGGCAAACGTGGCGGGCCCTATCCCGGCGGCTGGACGTGCATGCAGTACATGGCTGCCTACAACCGGACGAAACGGACCGGGCTTTATGTGGGCATGCACGACCCGTTCGGCTCCACGAAAACCATCTTCGCGGAAGGCCTGCCCGCCAAACAGGCGGTGCTCTTCACGTTCGACCATCCAGCGCCCGACATGGGCAAGCCCGGCATCGGCTTCGACCTGCCCGGCCAAGCCCGCTGGCAACTGCTGCGAGGCGACTGGTTCGACGCAGCGCAGATCTACCGCGCCTGGGCGATGCGGGAAGCTCGATGGTGGCCTGCGCTTGGACCCAATGGCCGCGAGGACACGCCGAACTGGATGCGAGAGCTGCCCGCCTGGGTCATGACAGGAGGGGCCGCATCCGACTGCGTTCCGCAAGTACGCAAGTTCGCCGAGACGATCGGTTTGCCTACGGGTTTTCACTGGTACAACTGGCACCAGATTCCCTTCGATAACGACTATCCCCACTACTTCCCGGTCAAGGACGGCTTCGCCGAGGGCGTCGCAGAGTTGAAGGCCGCCGGCGTTCACCCGATGCCCTACATCAACGGACGGCTGTGGGACACGCGCGACAAGGGCGCCGAGGACTGGGCTTTCAGCCGGACGGCTCTGCCCGCCGCGACCAAGGACGAAGACGCCAAGCCGTGCACCGAAAGCTACGGCAGCAAAGAGACCGACGGCAACAGCGTCACGCTGGCGGTCATGTGTCCGACTACGAGCCTGTGGCAGGACCGCGTCGGGGACATTGTCCTTCGCTTGTTCAACGAATACGGTGTGCGCGGCGTGTACATCGACCAGATTGCCGCCGCCCAGCCGCGACTGTGCTTTGATGCCTCGCATGGTCACCTGCTTGGCGGGGGGCACTGGTGGACCGAGGGCTACTGGACAATGCTCGACACGATCCGCGCCGCCAAGCCCGCCGACCGCATGCTCACCACCGAGTGCAACGCCGAACCATACATCAAATGGCTCGACGGCTACCTCACCTGGCACTGGCAGCAGCAGGACATGGTTCCGGCATTCTCGGCGGTTTACAGCGGAACCGTCCAGATGTTCGGACGGGCCTATCGCGGCGGCCCGACCCAGGACCTCGCCAACCGCATGAAGGCCGCACAGCAACTGGTCTATGGCGAGCAGATCGGCTGGTTCGGACCGGAGATCATCGAGCGGGCTGATTGTTGGTCGTTCCTGCGCGACTGCATCCAACTGCGCTGGCGGCTCCGCGAGTACTTCTGCCGAGGCCACATGGACCGCCCGCCGCACCTGGAAGGACCCGTCCCGACCGTGACCGCCGACTGGCAATGGAGCGGCGAGTGGCTGGTTACGACCGATGCGATTCTGACCGGCGCCTGGCGAATTCTCCAGGACGGCAAGGTTGTACTGCTGTTCGCAAACGTCTCCGATGCCCCCTATGCCGGCCGCCTCGACCTGAACCCCGCCGACTACGGCCTCGCCGCCAAGCCGGTAACGGTTGCTGCAATCCGCCCGGGTGGCAGCGGTCCGCCGCAGGCCGACAGTGAAACGGAGTTTGCCGATGGCCTGAACCGCGCCGAAATGCAACTGCCCCCTCGAAGCGTCCTCGCCTGGGAGATCCGACCGACCAGCGGCAATTGAGTATCTGCGACAGCAACGATTGTGTTCATCATGCTCGACCGCCCTGCATCGGCATTGATGCCCATTTCTGCACGACCTCGGCCTATCCCGGATTTCGCAGAGAAAATCCGTAACGTTGGGGGCTCCGGATGGACCTTGTTGTACAGCAGAGTACTGGCGGTAGTTCAATGACGACAGAGGCACGACCTCGCCGCGGTGCTCGGGTGTGGCCCAACGTCTTGCGCGAAGACCAGTTAGGAGGAAGCGCCATGTTGAAGACAAGGCCGTATCGGCTTCTTATTGTTGCTGTCTGTCTGTGCATGGCGGGTGCGAGCGACGCGGAATGGCACGTTATCTACGTAGACCCCTCGGCGACCGGGGCCAATGACGGGTCCTCGTGGGTGAATGCGTACGTCCGGCTCCAGGAGGTACTGGCGGAAGCGGCCCCGGCCGCCAAGCCCATTGAGATTCGCGTCGCCCAGGGCGTTTGCGACGTCCATTTCCCGGGGGTGTTCAGCCCGCTCGCCGAGGTGGTGTTCAAAGGCGGCTACGCCGGGCTGGCCGGTGCCGAACCCAATGATCGGGACCCGGTCGGCCGTGCCACCATCATCAGCGATGACCTCAGTATCGTGAACACCGCCTCTCTGCTTACGTTTGACGGGTTCACGTTCATGCACGCCGGTCCATTCGGCGGCATCAACATGCGCACGGTGAATTCCGCCTTCGTCGATTGTCGCTTCGTCAGCACGGACAGTTGCTACGATGGTGCGATTGAGGCCTCGGATTGCAGCTCGGTCCTGATGGGCTGCCGCTTCGAAGGCAGCGCGTGGCAAGCGATCTACTGGCAGGACGGCGATCTGACCTTGAGGGATTGCACCTTTGCCCAGAAGGAGCACAGTGCGGTGAGTTTTGCCGGGCCCCTGAGGAGGCTGGAGATGTCGCACTGCTCCTTTGCGGACAACGGCCAGGCGATCCGCTGCCATGGGACGCTCGCAGCACACGCCTGCACATTCGCCGGGAACGGCCGGTTCGCCGCGCCCGTCGAGTGCCGGGGTGACAGCACGTTCACGGACTGTCGTTTCACCAACAACGTTGCGGCCGCCTTCCATCCTGGTGCGGTGCGCGTCTATGATGGAAACGTGACCATGAGCCGGTGCCTGTTCGCGGGCAATGCCACGGAAGGATGGAGCGCAGGTGCCATTTCGAGCAGCGAGGTGGTGTTGAACCTCTCCAACTGCCTCTTTGCGGGTAACGTCTCCAAAGGGAACGGAGCCGCCGTAATTGGACACTATGGGCCGATCCTGCGGATATCGAACGGCACGTTCGTCGACAATCGCGGACAACGCGACACGATCTCGCACGGCCCCGCGGAAGCCCTGGCCGAAATGACCCAGAGCATCGTCCGTGACGGTCCGAATCCCTTCCGCCGCCCGCTCGCCGTCCGTTCCAGCAATGTCGAGGGAGGCTACGCAGGCGAAGGAAACATCGACGTCGATCCGCAATTTGTCGCACCGGGATACTGGGACCCCAACGGCACACCGGACGATCCGAACGACGATGTCTACGTCCTGGGCGACTACCACCTGAAGTCTCAGGCCGGGCACTGGAACGAAGAGACCGAAAGCTGGGTCCTTGATGATGTCACGAGCCCCTGCATCGACGTGGGCGATCCGAATGCCCCGCTGGGCGACGAGCCCTTCCCCAACGGGGGTTACATCAACTTGGGTGCCTATGGTGGCACTGCCGAAGCGAGCCGGTCCTACTTCGGCGGGCCGGTCTGTGAGACCCGGATCGCCGGCGATATCAACGGTGATTGCCAGGTCGACGATCTTGATCTCGACATCCTGATGTCCCACTGGCTGATGGATGGAACCATTCCGCCCAATATCCCGCCGACTATCACGATCGCCAGTCCCGAGAACGACGCCGAACTGACGGAACCGACGCCGATCATCTTCCGCGTTGAAGCCTCTGACTCGGACGGGACCATCGTACAGGTCGCATACAAGTTGACATGGGATGAGGTCGACGCCCATTCGGAGACATCCATATCCGTCTGGGATTCCACAGATGGCTGGGCAGTTGAATACGGGTGGATATGGGTGCCACATTATGGAGTCTGGGAGGTGCGGGCCGAGGCGATTGACGACGACGGCGCGCGAGCCGTTTCGGCCCCAATTACGTTCACCCTGCACCCGCCCGAGTGATCTTCGCGCATACCGCGTTCCATGCACCCACCGTCGGAATTTGCCAGCCTCGGCGCCGCAGCACGGTGACGAGTCGTCGTCTTCTGTGACGATCCTGGGGAAGGGGCTGGGTTTGAGACATCGGAGAGGTTAGAATCCCTTTCGACAGTTTCATCCAAATGCTGAAAGGAGTTGCGACCTCATGCGAAGGAAGAACCTGGCTCGGACGACTCGCCTGTTTGTTCTGCTGTCTGTTGTGCTGGGAACGTTGCTGCCCCGTGTGTCACATGCTCTGGACTACGCCATCGGCGCGGACCTTTCGTTTCTCAAGCAGGCGGAGGATCGGGGCACGGTGTTCAAGGACGAAGGGCAGGGCAAGCCGGGACTTCAGATCTTCAAGGACCATGGCTACAACTGGATTCGCCTGAGGCTGTTCCACACGCCGACGCGCCTGCCGAACGATCTGGCGTACACCATCGCGCTGGCCCAGGATGCCAAGAAGCTGGGCTATAAGTTCCTGCTTAACTATCACTACTCCGACACCTGGGCCGACCCGGGCAAGCAGTTCATTCCGAAGGCGTGGGAAGGCAAGTCGCACGCTGAACTGGTCCAGGCGGTGTTCGAGTACACACGCGATACGATCGGCGCCTTTCGCGATGCCAACGCGCTGCCCGACATGGTCCAGGTTGGCAACGAGATCACTCCCGGCATGCTCTGGCCCGATGGCAAGCTCCCCGACAATTGGGACAACTTCGCCGAACTGCTCAAGGCGGGCATCAACGGCGTCGAGGCCGGCCGAGGCGATGGGCCGCGACCGCTCATCATGATCCACATCGACCGCGGCGGCGACGTCAAGACGACCAGGAGCTTCTTCGACAAGCTGCACTCCTACGACGTGCCCTACGACGTCATCGGCCAGTCGTACTATCCCTGGTGGCACGGCAGCCTGCTGGACCTGCGAGAGAATCTGATCTTCATGGCCGAGACGTATCGCAAGGACATCATCCTCGTGGAGGTCGCCTACAACTGGCGGCCCGCCGAATACCAGGGCAAGCCCGCGCCCTTCCCCGAAACGCCCGAAGGGCAGAGGCAATTCCTGGAGGAAGTCCACCGCCTCGTTCTGGCGACACCGCACAACCGGGGCAAGGGCATCTTCTGGTGGGAGCCCGCCGTCACCGGCCCGCTGGGCCGTCGCGGCATGTTCGACGAGGACGGCAACGCCTTGCCCGTCATCGGCGTGTTCGACAAATACACCCGCCGGTAGGGGGCGAATGATTATTCGCCCCTACGGCTGTTCATGCTGTATCAGCCGCACAGGCCCAAGCCCATCCCGCACACGCCTCAGATTCGCCAGAATCCGTATTTCGGTTAACCATAATCCGCTTTTCGCTCGCGGCCAGGGCCACGGCTCTTGTCTGCGCGGCCGCAATGTGGTACAAGATACTCCGGTCGGAAGTGATTAGTCTGCGGATCGCAGGATGGGTGATCGACCCGCGCGTCTGGACATGTCTCGATTGCCGCAACGCTTGGGTAGAGAGCCCACCCCACAGAGCATAAGGAGGATTGGTATGTGCATGAGACTGTATCTCCCGATTCTGTGCGTTCTGACGTTCCTCGCAATATCGCCCAATGTGGCAACCGCCGCCGAGCCGGACCCCGTCGGTTGGTGGAAGTTCGACGACGGCGCAGGCGCCGTCGCCCTGGACTCCAGCGGCAGCGGCAATCACGGCACGATCTTCGGCGATCCGCAATGGATCGCGGGCCAACTGGACGGCGCTTTGCAGCTCGATGGCACCGGCGACTACATCGAGTTGCCGATCGGCCCGGTGATCGGCACGCTGGAGGAGGTAACGCTGACGCTGTGGGTGAACTGGTCCGGCGAGGGCGGCGACTGGCAGCGGATTCTGGATATCGGCTCAGGGACTGCCAACTATCTATATCTCTGTCCCAACAACGGTTCGACCAGCGCGATGCGCGTGGCCATCACCGTCAACAACGGCGTCTGGAACGAGTTCGATTCGAGCGAGGGTCTGCTTCCGCTCGGCTGGCACCATGTGACGATCACCGTCAGCAGCAGTGCGAAGAGGATGGAATTGTACCTCGACGGCGAGAGCGTCGGCTCGATGGCGAACATCACCAACACCGTCAATGCGCTGGGCGAAACCACGCAGAACTGGATCGGCCGGTCGCAGTACGATGCCGATCCGTATTTCAACGGTGCCGTGGACGACCTGCGGATCTACAACGTCGTGTTGTCGGACCGCCAGATTCAGACCGTGATGAGCGGCCTCAGTACCGGCCTTGCATCGGGACCCGTGCCGGCGAACGAGGCGATCGATGTGCCTCGGGAAATGGTCCTGGGTTGGACGGCGGGCCAGTTCGCGGCAGCGCACGACGTATACTTCGGGACCTCGTTCGCCGATGTGGATGCGGCGAGCCGGGGCAATGCGCTGGGGGTGCTGGTCAGCCAGGCTCAGGCGGGGCTGACGTACACGCCGGCGGCTCGTCTGGAGTTCTCGACGACCTATTACTGGCGCATCGACGAGGTCAACGCGGCGCCGGACAACGCGGTCTTCAAGGGCGAGGTGTGGAGCTTCACCACCGAGCCGTTCACCTATCCGGTGGCGAATATCATCGCCACGAGCAACGCGCCAAGCATCGAGGAGGGCACCGGGCCGGAGAATACGGTCAACGGTTCCGGACTCGACGCCGACGGCAAGCACTCGATCCAGCCCACGGATATGTGGCTGGCCGGCAGCGCCGGTGAGCCGGTGTGGCTCCAGTGCGAGTTCGACGGCGTCTACAAGATTCACGAGATGCGGGTCTGGAACTACAACGTGATGTTCGAGCTGATGCTCGGGTTCGGGTTCAAGGACACCACCGTCGAGTACTCCACCGACGGCGAGACCTGGACGACACTGGGCGACTTCGTGTTTGCGCGCGGCACGGCCAAGACGGGCTACGAGGCCAACACGATCGTGGACTTCCAGGGCCAGGCGGTCAAGTACGTCCGCCTGACGGCCCAGAGCGGCTACGGGATGATGGGTCAGTTCGGGCTCAGCGAGGTCCAGTTCATGTACATCCCCGTGGTGGCCCGCGAGCCGCAGCCGGAGTCCGGGGCGACGGACGTGGAGGTCGGGGCGGTGCTGGATTGGCGTTCCGGCCGCGAGGCGGCTTCGCACCAGGTGTACCTGGGCACGGATGAAGCCGCCGTTGTTGATGGCACAGCGCTGGCCGGCACGGTGTCCGACAGCCGCTACGATCCCGGCGTGCTGACGATGGATGCGACCTACTACTGGAGGATCGACGAGGTCAACGAGGCCGAGGCGATCGCCACGTGGGCGGGTCCCGTCTGGAGCTTCTCGACGCAGGAATTCGTCGTGGTGGACGACTTCGAGGGCTACAACGACGACGTCGAGGCCGGCACGGCGATCTTCGACACCTGGCTGGACGGCTGGACGAATGGGACCGGCTCGACGGTGGGCTACATGAACGCTCCGTTCGCCGAGCAGGCGGTGATTCACTCCGGCGAGCAGTCGATGCCGCTGTACTACGAGGGCAATTCGCAGGCGGACTTCACGATGGCCGGCTCGCAGGATTGGACCGCCGGAGGCGCCACGACGCTGGTGCTGTACTTCCGGGGCTCGGCCGACAACGGGGCCGGGCAGTTCTACGCGATGATCAACGACAAGAAGCTGACCTATCCGGGCGGCCTGACGAGTCCGGTGTGGAAGCAGTGGAACATCGATCTGGCCTCGGTCGGGACGAACCTGGCGAAGGTCGCGTCGTTCAGCGTGGGCGTGGACGGCAGCGGCTCGGGCCTGCTGTTCGTGGACGACATCCGTCTGTATCGGGAGGCGCCGGAGATGGTTGCTCCGGCCGATCCGGGCACGACGGGCCTGGCGGCGTACTACCAGATGGAAGGCAACGTGCAGGACAGCTCGGGCAACAACCGCAACGGCACCGCGTTCAACGATCCGACGTACGCCGCAGCGCCGACGGGCTTCGGCCAGGCGATCCAGTTCGATGGATTCGCCGACTATGTGGAGCTGCCGATCGGTTCGGTGATCGCCTCGGCGCAGAGCATGACGATCTCGACCCGCGTGCTGTTCGCCGGGACGGGCAACACCTGGCAGCGGATCTTCGACTTCGGGACCGGGGCGACGGCGTACATGTTCCTGAGCCCGAACAACGGGGCGACGAACAGTCCTCGGTTCGCGATCACGACCAGTGCGGGGGCGGGCGAGTCGGTCGTGACGGCGCCTCAGGGTCTGGCGGAAGGCTGGCACCACATCGCGGTGGTGATCGATGCGGCGAGCATGACGGTGACGTTGTACGTGGACGGCGAGGCGGCCGACAGCACGGCGACGACGACGCTGCCGGCGGACCTGGGCGCTACGACGCAGAACTGGCTGGCGCGTTCGCAGTACACGGCCGATCCGTACTTTGCCGGCTCGCTGGACGAGTTCCAGATCTTCACGCGGGCGTTGTCGGTCGGCGAGATCCGCTACCTGGCCGGCGACCGGTAGCCGGTCCATCCGGACACAGACGTAGAATCGTACACGGGGCCTGGAATCCCGATCCCCATCGGGGTCCCAGGCCCCGTCTCTATGGCGCCAGTCCGGTTTTGCGGCAAGGGCCGATTGTGGTATAATGAGGTTGTCATAAGGAAAGGTTCGTAGAACAGGAGTGGCGATGATCTCAATCCACGTGACGCCCTCGATTTCGGGGGCGGCGGCGCGATGCCGATTGTGGATCGGCGACTGCGGATTTCGGATCTGCCTCGGCGTGGCAATCCGCAATCCGCGATCCGCAATCCACAATCGAAAGGGGTGGTTGGCGGCGGCGGTGCTCATGCTGTGCGCCGTTGCGCGGGCGGGGGCCGGGCTGGTTGTCATCAACGAGATTCACTGCAATCCCGACGACGAGAGCGAGCGGGTGGAGTTCGTCGAGCTGCACAACGGCGGCGCGGATGACGCCGATCTGTCCGGCTGGTACTTCGACAAGGGCGTATCATACGTCTTTCCTCAAGGAACCACACTGCCGGCAGGGGGTTATCTCATCGTCACGGAGAGCCCGGAAGCGGCTCACGCCAAGTGGAGCGTCGGTCGATTCAGCCTGCCGGCCGATCTTGTGGTGGGACCCTATGAAGGCCGATTGAGTAACGAGGGGGAGAACCTGGTGCTGTGCAACGCCTCCGGCGAGATCGAAGACCAGGTCGATTACCGGATCGGGTTCCCCTGGCCCACCGTCGGCGACCCCGTTCCAACCAATACCAGCGGCACCGCCTATTCCATGCAACTGGTGCATCCGGATCTGGACAACCGCATCGCCGGCAACTGGCGTTCGGCAAGTCCTACGCCGACGGCGATGAACCATGCAGTGTATTCCGAGAACGTCGGCCCGTACATGGACGAGGTCCGGCACGAGCCCGGGCAGCCGCTTTCGGGCCAGCCGGTGACGGTGACCATCAGGGTGACCGATCCCGACGGCGTCATTGGCGTCGCCCTGGAGTATCAGGTGGTCACGCCGGGCAAGTACATCCCGGCGTTCCTCCCGATTTCCCAGGCCGTTCTCGATGACAATCCGGATGCGCCGCCGGCGCCGAATCCTCGGTATCACGACTCCGCCGACTGGATACAGGTCTTTCTGCGCGACGATGGCGCCGATGGCGATGCGATCGCGGGCGATCACGTTTACACGGCGACGCTGCCCGGCCAGTCGAACCGGACGCTGGTGCGATACCGCATCGAGGCGATGGATCTGTTGGGCAAGGGGGCCATGGCTCCTCGCGCCGACGATGCGGCGCTGAACTTCGCCTACTTCGTCTACGATGGTGTCCCGGACTACGAGGGGTTCTCCTCCGAGATGCTTCAGTCGCTTCCGGTGCACTTGCTTCTGACCCGCAGCGAGGACATGCGCCAGGCCTCGGACGAGGAGATTCCGCAGTCCGCGGCCGCCGGCTCCAATCCGGCCCGGTTTGTCTACAACTGGTCTGGCACATTCATCTACGACGGCGTGGTCTACGACAACATCCGCTATCGTCTGCGCGGAGCCAACGGCCGCTACCTGGGCGGCAGCACGAAACGCAGCATGCGGTTCCGCTTCAACCGCGGCCACTATTTCCAGGCCACAGACGCCGACGGCGAGCCGTATCCCGCTAAGTGGCGGACGCTGACCACGGCCAAGGGTTTCGACAACCGCCTGACTCTGACCTATTCGCTCAACGAGCACATCAACTTCCACCTGTTCAACAAGCTCGGCGTGCCCGCTCCGTACTCGTACTATTTCCACTTCCGCGTGGTGGACGGCGCCGAGGAGACCCCCGATCCCTGGCATGGGGATTTCTGGGGCCTGGGATTCGCACAGGAGGCGTACGACAGCGACTTCCTCGATGTGCACGGGCTGGAGAGGGGCAATCTCTACAAGCTGATCAACTCCACCACCGATGCCAAGGCCCAGCAGCGCTATCAGGCGCCGGGCGCGGTGATGGACGGCTCGGACCATGACAACATCCAGCGCAACCTCACTGCCTACAGCACGACACAGTTCATCCGCAACCACGTCCGTCTCGACAAGTGGTACGTCTATCACGCGCTGTGCCAGGCGATTCGACACTACGACTACTGGCCCACCGCCAACAAGAACGCGGCGTGGTACTTCGAGCCGGTCTACACGCCCCAGAACAACTTTCTCGGCCTGATGTGGACGCTGCCCTGGGACACCGACGCGACGTGGGGACCGACCTGGAACGACGGCCACGACGTCGTCTACAACAGCGTCTTCGGGACTGGCGGCGGCCGGGCAGAACTGCAGACGGATTATTTCAACGCGGTCCGCGAGATTCGCGACCTGCTCTGGCAGCCGGACCAGATCGAGCCATTGATTGATGAATTCGCCGCACCGATTGCCGAGTTCGTCGAGGCCGACCGAAAGCGGTGGCTGAACGCGCCGTCCGATGCGGGCAACTACAATGGTCTGGGCGGGGCCGGCAAGAACGGCATCGCCGCTCTGGTTCGAGACATGAAGAACTTCGCGTTCACAGGCGGCAGTTGGCCCGGCGGCAGCGTCGGCGCGGGCGGTCGCGCCGCTTTTCTTGATTCGCTCGTCGATGGGACCGAGGGGGATTCGATTCCGCGCACGCCGACAGTGACGTACGTGGGCGAGCCCGGATTCCCGACCAATGCCTTGCGGTTTCAGACGTCCGCCTTTTCCGATCCGCAGGGGGCGCAGACCTTCGCCGCCATGAAATGGCGCATCGCGGAGGTCTCACCGGACACGCAGGGGCCTGCGCAGCCGGACAGCCTCACGCTCGTGCCGGACCGAGCGTCGTGGCGCTATCTGAAAGGCTTGGCTGAACCGTCGGCTACCACTGGAGCTTGGCGCCAGGCCGGCTTCGATGACTCTATGTGGCCGACGGGCCCGACGCCCATCGGGTACGGCGAGGCGTTCATCGCCACGAACCTCGCCGACATGCAGGGGCGCTACACGACGGTGTATGCGCGGAAGCAGTTCAACGTGTCCGACCCTGCCGCACTCGACGGCTTGCTTGTCGATGTGCAGTACGATGACGGCATCGTCGTCTGGATCAACGGTCGACTTGCCGTCCATGAGAACGTCGCATCGGCCGAACCGCCTCACGGCGCCACGGCGGAAAGCGCCATCGAGAGTTCCGATTTCGTGTCTTATACTCTTGCGGACCCGGCCGCGTACCTGGTCGAAGGGACGAACACGATCGCGGTTCAACTGCTCAACGCCTCTCTGGCCGGCAGTTCCGACTGCTTCTTCGATTTGCGTCTGATCGTGCATCTGGGTTCGCAGGAACCGTCGCAGGACGGCGGGGCCGTGGAGACAGGCGCTCGCAAGTACGAGATCGAGGCCGTCTGGGAGAGCGCCGAGTCCGTGACGTTCGAGCCCGAAGTCACGATTCCGGCCGGTGCGGTCCGGGCCGGACGGACCTATCGGGTTCGCTGCCGCATGAAGGACAATACCGGTCGATGGAGCCACTGGTCCGATCCCGTGCAGTTTGAGGCGGGCGAATCCCTTTCGGTTGACTCGGGGACCGGGCTGCGGATTACGGAGCTGATGTACAATCCGCCGGTTTTGGCCTCTGAGCCCGACATCGACAATGAGGAGTTCGAGTTCATCGAGCTGAAGAACACAGGCGATGAGGTCTTGGACCTGTCGGACGTCTCTTTCGTCGAAGGAATCGAGTTCGATTTTCGCGATGGGGACATCACGATGCTCCCGCCGGGCGAATTCGTTCTGATCGTCCGCAACCGAGAGGCCTTCGTGTCATATTACGGTCCTGAGATGTCGGCCCTGATCGCGGGGCA
Organism: Sedimentisphaerales bacterium; assembly: GCA_040772485.1. Taxonomy (GTDB): domain Bacteria; phylum Planctomycetota; class Phycisphaerae; order Sedimentisphaerales; family Anaerobacaceae; genus Anaerobaca. The sequence goes on from JAXGYC010000009.1 coordinate 27,956, forward strand.
GTACGAGGGCAAGCTGGCCAACGAAGGGGAGAGCATCCGGCTGGTGGACTTCTGGAGCGGCGCGATTGCCGAGTTCGCCTATGATGACACCGACGGCTGGCCCGCACTGGCCGATGGCGCGGGCCACTCTCTGGTGCCGCTGCCTTCGGCCATACCTGAGCAATCGGTAGGGGCGAATGATTATTCGTCCCTGCTCCGAGACCCGGCAAACTGGCGCGACAGCACGTACATCGGCGGCTCGCCGGGGATGGATGATCCCCTGTAGACCTCTCGCTCTTGGCGCTTGTCGGCATACCGCGATCCTGATACCATTGACTCGGCCAGTTCGTAGGGGCGACGCATGCGTCGCCCCTGCAACTTGAATGAGGATTCTGTCATGCGATCGATTCCAATCATACTGCTGCTGAGTCTCAGTGCCGGCTTGGCAGCACAGCCCAGGGAAGAGGCAATGCCCATGCAGGAATGGACCAGACAGGTGGGCGCTCAGACGAGGCCCGACAAGACCGAGACGTTCAACGTGACCGACTACGGCGCAGTCGCCGACGGCCGGACGCTCAACACGAGAGCCATTCAGGCCGCGATCGACGCCTGCGAGGCCAAGGGCGGCGGCGTCGTGACGTTCGGTCCCGGAGCGTATCTGACCGGCTCGATCTTCGTCAAGCAGGGCGTGACGCTTCGCATCGACAAGGGCGTCGAGATCCTCGGCAGCCAGGACCTGGCGGACTATCCCGATATCGACACGCGCGTCGCCGGCATCGAGATGCGCTGGCCCGCCGCGCTGGTCAACGTCTGCGACCAGGACAACGCGGCAATCGTCGGGGAAGGGCTCATTAACGCCCGGGGCAAGCCGTTCTGGGACAAGTACTGGACCATGCGGCGGGAAGAATACGAACCCAGAGGGCTTCGCTGGATCGTGGATTACGACTGCAAGCGTCCGCGCACGCTCCTGGTGTCGAACAGCTCAAACGTCACGGTACAGGGCATCACACTCCAGCAGGCGGCGTTCTGGACGGTTCACATTCTCTACTCCAGGCACGTCACGGTCGACGGCGTGGTGATCCGCAATAATGTGGACGGCCACGGGCCGAGCACGGACGGGATCGACATCGACTCGTCCTCGTTCATTCTGGTGGAGAACTGCGACATCGACTGCAATGACGACAATTTCTGTCTGAAGGCCGGCCGGGACGCCGACGGGCTGAGAGTGAACCGGCCCACTGAGTATGTTGTCATTCGCCACTGCGTTTCGCGAGCGGGCGGGGGCCTGATCACCTGCGGCAGCGAGACCTCCGGCGGCATCCGACATGTTCTGGCCCACCACCTTACAGCCAAGGGCACCGGCGTCGGCCTGCGATTCAAGTCGGCGCAGACGCGCGGCGGGACGGTCGAGGACATCCATCTCGAAGATATCGAGATGGACGGCGTCGGCACTGTGCTTGAAGTGTCGGTGAACTGGAATCCGAGCTACAGCTACTCGACGCTGCCCGAGGGGTACACGTACGAGACGCTCCCGCCGCACTGGAAGACCATGCTGCAGAAGGTCGAGCCACCCCAGCGGGGGATTCCCGAGGTCAAAGACGTCCACGTCTCGCGGATCCGCGCATCCGGCGCCCGGCGAGCCATCAGCGCCTCCGGCATGAGGATATCCATCCTGAAGGATTTCCACCTCAACGATGTCCGGATCGAAGCGGACACGGCGGGACAGGTCATGTTCGCGAAGGGCTGGCGCTTCAACAACGTCTCGATCCAGACCAAAGAGGACCGCAAGCTCGACGTCCAGGGCTGCGAGGACATGAAGCTCTGAATGGAGTTCCCCATAGTCCTCGCACGGCAACGATTCTGTCCTCCTGAGCCTTGCGAAGGATCTGGCCACGAGACAAGTGGTTTTCCTCTTTCACAGCCCGGATCTTTCACTTCGTTCAAGATGACAGAGCGGATTGTGGTCTATGTCCGATACTACGGGGTCTGGCACATCAGCCGGATGACGGTCAGCGAGTACGGGCGGAAATCGTAGCGGAACGCAGCCGATCGCACCGGGACTCTCGAATCGACGGGGGCGACCTTCTTCGGTGTCTCGAACGAGTTCTCGCTGTTCAGATCATCGTCGGCGAGGACCGTCACGTTGGCGGAAAGCCCGACCGCTTTGGCGCCCCTGGCCTCGATGGTTGCCCTGACCGGTTCGGCCGTCGCGTTGACGACCTTGAGAATCATCTCGTTCGACGTCTCGTCGTAGACGGACGAGGCGTAGAAACGCGGCTTGCCGTTCGGCGCGGTCGCGGCGTCGGCCACCTCCACGGGCAGGACGCGGTCGCCTCGATGGACGCTGAAGAGCTTCTGCACGTAGTAGTTCGGCGTTCCGAAGACGCGGAGGTTGTCGAACCAGATCAGGTCGGGCCGCCACTGCCAGCCGTCCACGTGACAGAACAGCGGCGCGTAGCAGCTCATCGTCACGAGGTCGGCGTTGCGTTCGAGGCCGGTCATGAAGGCGGCCTCGGCCAGGGCGCAGTGCCAGTTGTTGCGGTTGTCGGGGCTGGCGACGCCGATGCTCTGGGCCCCGTATTCGCCGACGAACAGTTCCGACTCGCCGCGCTCGTAGTTGTCATAGAAACCGGTGTTGTCGAGGAACCAGTCGGGCCGACGGTAGAAGTGCTCGTCGACGATCTCGGCCTTGAGCTTGCGGTACTGCGACCAGAGGTAGTCGATCTCCTGCGGGCCGTTGGGGAAGATCGTCGCATCGGACCCGGTCCCGGCGATCAACTGGATGTCCGGGTACCTGTCCTTGATCGCCTTGGCGAAGACCTTGTAGCGTTCGATGTACTGTGGCCCCCATTGCTCGTTGCCGACGCCCAGCAGCTTGAGGCCGAAGGGCCCGGGATGTCCCATCTCGGCGCGCTTTCGTCCCCATTCGCTGTTGGTGGGCCCGTTGGCGAACTCGATCAGATCGAGGGCGTCGTGCACGTATGGACCCAGCTCGTCCAGCGGCGCCAGCTCGCCCGTGTTGAACTGACAGGCCATGCCGCAATTGAGGATCGGCATAGGCGCAGCGCCGATATCCTCGCTGAGCAGGAAGTACTCGTAGAACCCCAGCCCGAAGCTCTGGTAGTAGTCGGGCGTCAGGCGGTGGTTGAACTCTGTGTTCCAGCGATTGACGATGAGCTTGCGTTCGGCCGGGTCGCCGATGGTGGTCTTCCACTGGTACCGCACGTCGAGACTGCGGCCTTCCACGATGCACCCGCCCGGGAACCGCAGGAAGCCCGGCTTCAGATCGGCCAGCATCTGCACCAGATCGGCACGCAGGCCGTTGGCGCGGCCCTTCCACGTATCGACGGGAAACAGCGAAACCATGTCGAGATCGAGCGTGCCCGACCCTTCGACGAACAGGTTCAGGCGGGCCTTTGCTTCAGTCGCCTGGGCGTGCAACACCACGGTGTACTTGTCCCATTGCGAGCCGAACCCCTCCAGCTTCGCCTCCGCCAGCTTGCGATTGCCGCCGCCGACCAGCTCGACCCGCAGCGTCATGGATGCACCGTCGGTCAGGCGGGCCAGGACGCTGAAGCGATAGTCCTTGCCCTCCCGAATGCCCATGCCGCGAAAGCCCTCGTTGGAGAGGCCGAAGCCCTGCCCGGTCTTGCCGACTCTCATGCGCAGGAAGTGGGCGTTGACCTGTTCCTGCGGATATCGCTCGATGTAGATGTAGCCCTCGGAGCCCTCTCGCAGGATGCGGCTCCAGCCCATGATCCCATCGGGAAACTCGAAGGATCGGTTCTTCACCAGTTCGGCGTACAGGCCGCCGTCGGCGCCGAAATTGATGTCCTCGAAGAAGATGCCCCACATGGTGGGCCGGATCGCGGCTCCCGGCCGGTCGGTCTGCACGGTGATGCGCGTCTGCGCCTGCGAGGCCGCCACAAGTCCCCACGTCAGAGAACACAGAACGAGAATGGCCGATACCCTCTTCATGTGGTCACCTCCTGAAAATGCATTGCGCCGTCTCCGGCCGTCGGTCGAACCGGCGTTGTCTGGATGTTGTTACCCGATGGCGCCTCTTCTGTCAATACGCGTCGGTGTCAGCCCGCTCAGCGGTAGCAGTAGAGGCGCACGCGCTGGATGCCGAAGTCGCCGGCCCCGATGCGCAGGTGTCTGCCCTGGTGGCTCTGATCGCCGTTCATCCAGCGGCCGCCGACCCAACGGCCGGCCACGAAGCGGCCTTCCTGGATGTTCCCGATCCCGGCGATGGGATCCGTGGGCGCATTCGGAGCAAAGGTGACGATGATGCCGCTGCCCGCGATGGTGTACTCGTCCGGTCCGGTCGAGATGAGGATGCCCCCGGCCTGAGGCCACCGCTCGGCGCCCTGGCCGCCTGACCAGCCCCAGGTGTAGTCGTGTGAGACCTTCAGCGTGTAGTCGCCGAGATCGATTTCTCGTGTCGGGTTGTCCTTGTCGAGCAGCACACCGGCCATACTGCCCCCGCCTTGCTTTGCGAGGATCAGGGGCGTCAGTTGGGCGAGCAGGTCGTAGCTCCTGGCCAGCGGCTCGTTCGCGGGATCCTCGGTCGACTCGATCGAGAACGGGCAGAAGCCCATCGCATCGTGCTGTCCCATTGCATAGAAGACGTTGACCGCGCCTTCCGAGCCGCGACCGGCCTCGGGAATGAACAGCGGATTGCCCGAGCGATGGTACTTGTCGCACCATTCGGCGAAATTCGGGAAGTAGATGTCCGGGCTGAGGAAGTCGATGGAGGGCGCCCCGGCGCGCCAGACGTCCATGAGGTGCGGCAGGGGACCGCCGCTGGGGTATTGGCCCGGCTTGTAGTTCGGCCGGATCAACGCCGCGTTGGCGAACATGGGCAGCGCGTATTCGGCCTTGCCCGCTTTGGCGATGTGCTCGACGTAGCGGGCGAAGTGCCAGGCCATGAAGATCTCCTCTGTCTCGAGACCCGGGCCGAAGACCTCCTGCCATCCACCGGACGTCCTTGCTCCGGCGGCTTCCCACCGCTCCTTGAATTCCGGAATCAGCCTGTCCCGTCGCTGTTGCAGGTAGTCCATCAGCTCGCGCGGCGCCGGCTGGGCGAACTGCTGATCGGCGGCATCACTATGGTCTCGCGCATCGGGAATCATCCCAATCTCGTTCTCCACCTGCACCATGATCACCGTGTGCCTTTGTCCGTCGACTTCGCGAAGGTGACGCATCAGGGCGGTGAAAGCTCGCGCATCGGCGTTGCGGCCCTCCTCGCTGAACGGTGAGAGGATCTCCAGACCCTTGCCCTGCTTGTTCTGCGCGCGGGGGAAGCGCCGCTGGTCCATCTTGACCCAGAGCGGCGCGTAGCACGACATGCTGTTCTTCCAGCTCCCGAACCACAGCAGAACGAGCCGCAAATTGTGCGCGCGGGCGCCTTCGATCAGGCCATCCGCGAGCGTGAAGTCGAACGTACCCTCCTCCGCCTCGATCCGGTCCCAGTAGACCGGCGCCAGAACCGTGTTGAGGTTCATCTTGACCAGCTTGGGCCAGATCGGCTCCATGTACGCTAGGTCGGACGCGCTGGAATTGCCCAGCTCGCCTCCCAGGATCAGGAACGGCTTGCCGTCGACGACGAGTTGTGTCGCCGCTCCGCGCCGTTGCACGTGCGGGATGTCTGCACCCTCGGAGACGACCGCGAATGCCCCCATCACGAGGCAGGCGATCCACTGGATGGTCCGATGTGATCTGGCGATCTGGAATAATGGAATGGTGGAAGGATGGAATGCCGTAAGAGCGTTCGCAGTGCGACCCATTCTTCCAGTATTCCAGGATTCCATCGTTCCAATCCCCTTGTCTTACACCACGTCGAAGCCGCTCTTGACGCCCATAGGATGCCCGATGAGCCCGGATTCTGCAACGCTGGGGGCGAATAATTGTTTGTCCCAGCGTTCGGGTGCCTCGGAGAAGATCAAAACGCGTGTGGCAGCCTCAAGGCGTAGCGCAGCGAAGCCTTGGGGATGGCGGACTCGGCTGGTGGCTGGGCGTCACGAGACTTCCCTCGCGTTCCACCATCCCCAAACGCTGGCGCGTTTGAGGCTGCCACCCGCCGGTTTCGGATTTGAGGGTTTGGGCTTTCGTGCTTGTTTCGGATTTCGGCATTCGGATTTCGGATTTGGCGCCATGGCCATCGGGATTCCGCTCCGCCGAAGGCGGATTGACCTATGGTTCTTGCTGTTTTCCATTCCCTTCGTGGCGCGGTCCGGTTACCCTGTGTGATCGGTATGGACAACCAGAACCGCAATATCGTGTTGATCGGCATGCCGGGCGTGGGCAAGAGCACCATCGGCGTGCTGCTGGCCAAGGCGCTCGGTTGTCACTTCCTCGACACCGACGTCTTCATGCAGGCGATGCAGGGTCGCTCGTTGCAGGAGATGATCGACCGCGACGGCCTGGCCGCGTTCTGTCAGGCCGAGGAGGACTATGTCCTCTACCTCGACGTGAAGAACACGGTGATCGCCACCGGCGGCAGCGTCGTCTACAGCGAGCACGCGATGCGGCACTTGGCCGAGCACGGCGTCATCGTACACCTTGACCTGCCCGTCGAACCGATCGAGGAGCGAATCCGCAACCTCCAGACCCGTGGCGTGGTCATGGAGAAAGGCCAGACGATCCGCTCGCTCTACGCCGAACGGCAACCCCTCTACCGCCGATTTGCCCAGATCACCATCGACTGCACCGGCAAAAACCACGACCAGCTCGTCACCGAAATCCTCGACACCCTCCGTCCGTAGAATTCTTCTCGATCTCTGCCCAAGCCACCACTTTTCGCGCCTATTTTGCGCCTGGAGACCAGACAATAGAGTAGGAACAAGGTGGTGCGGGCCCGTTAGGAGTGCAGAAGATCGATTCGCAGGCGAAACTGGTTCAAGCCGCCCAAGGCGGAGACCTCGACAGCTTCGGCACGCTGTGCGAGGGCTACTACGCACCGCTTGTCGCGGTGGCATTCAGTGTCCTTGGCGACCATCAGCTTGCCGAGGACGCCACCCAGGAGGCCTTCGCCCGGGCGTTGACCAATCTCAGGAAACTGAAGGACTCCGAAAAGTTCGCGCCCTGGCTGGCGCAGATCTGCCGCAACGTGGCTGCGGATATGGCCCGCGCCCGTCGCCGCAGTGCGAGCGTGGAAGAAAGAGCCGAGCGAACGAATGACCGCCAGGACGAAGAGCCTGTTCGACAGATTCGCATCGCGATCGATCGCTTGCCCGCGTCGATGAAAGAGGTGCTGGTTCTGCGGTACTACAACCACTGTTCCTATGAACAGATGTCCGCCGTGTTGGGCTTGTCGAGAACGACCATCAACGGCCGCCTGACGCGAGCCAAACGGAAGCTGAGGAAGCACCTGCGACATCGAGGTGTGCAGGAGGATGCGTCATGACACTCCAACCGAACGACAGGCGACTCGATGAGTTGATCCGCAGAGCGATCGGCAGGGACAGTGTACCCTTCGATTTCCGACGGTGGCGGAAACGGCACCAGGCACAAGTGGAACGATTCAAGGCCCAAAAGGCCTCCGAAAAGGCTTCGTACCCCGCCGAGGCACGCATTCTGCAATCGGTTCTCAGACATCGGACTGCGAGACTCGCTATCGCGGCGCTGTTTCTTCTCGTGGCGGTCATCGCCGTGACTCATCTGGCGACTTCGTTCGATGCCGTCGCCCCTGTCTACGCAGTCACGGATGTGCCGGAGGTGCTCGCCAGGGCCGTCACCCTTCACGCCTCAGGCTGGTGCTATTTCCCCGGTCACACGATGCCGGATGGCAGTCCCATTCCTCCGGTGCCCATCGAGCTCTGGGCCGACCTTGTCAACGGACGCGACCGACAAAGCACCGCCAGTCTCACGAGTGGCAAGGAGTTTGTCGATATCCGTGTGGGCGAGGTGATCCGGGATTCGCAGTACTTGCTTCGCCTCGACCATACGGAGAAGACCGCCTCCTTCTATCGCTCAGCAAGACCGGACCAGGCAGAGCAACGGTCTGCGATTGCCGACCGCTGGGTGCGCCTGTTGTTGGGCGACTTTGCGGACTTCGCCAGTTCCGTCAAGATCGGCGAGGAGGAAGTGGATGGCCAGCGGTGTGAAGTCTGGGAGTGGGAGCGCATGCATCAGGTCTCAGGGTCGGGGCAGCGCACGCGGTTCTGGTTCTCTCCCGCAACCGGACAGATGAGGCGAGTCCAGTCCTGGATGAAATGGAACCACACGGACTGGAGACTTACCGAAGAGTATGCGCGAATCGAACTCGATCTACCCATTCCCGAGGCGGTCTTCGCCATGGCGGTCCCCGCCGGGTACGAGGCCATGAGCACGAAGGAGACACCGGCATCTTCTGCCTCTCATGCTCCGAGCGCAGGGGGCTATGCGGATGACAAGTGCAATCTTTCGCACGGTGTCGCTCCGAGCTTCACCTTGCGTGATGGAAGTGTCATCTGGGGTTGGTGGAGCATCGATGAGATGTCGCAGGTGCCTCGGGAAGCTTGCTTCGCCGATCTGGAGTTCGGGGGACCTTTACCCAAGCTGCCCATTGAGTTCCATGCTCTTGTCCCTGGAGGCAGGTCCAGCCAGGTCATATACAGGGGCTACCACCTCGCTTACACCTGCAAATCCTACGTCGACAAAGGCCAGATACTGACCGAGTGGGCTCTCTATGTCCCGGATGGAACGCCTCCTGAGAGCGTCGAGGAGTTCGACTACGATGCGCGGTATGTGTTTAATCTCGACCATACGCCGCGACTGCAGATCGGCCTCCCGGTGCCTTACGGCAGACCTATAGAAACGGCCGAGGACTTCGATCGGTGGGTCCTGGCTGCCATCGCCGAGACCAGCGACGGTGATGGATTCCCCGAGCAATTGACATTTGACCGTGTCATTCAACTTGCCGAGCACGTCCGACAATCCCAGACCGCGCAGGATGTGCAAGGGCAACCCTGAGTGGTGCTCTGGGCTCCCGTGACCTTTGTCGCCATCCGTCTACCCGCCGTTACAGACCTTCCGATGACGGGTTTGATGGCCTTGCTCTGCGCGATCCATCCAAAAAAACGTCCGGCCAAAGCAAAGGCGGCCTTCCGGTTGTTATATTGGTGAGACGGGAATGGTCTCGACGAAAGGGTCCTTTCGGTGAAGTGGGAAGAGAGGTTGCTGGTCCGGCGGCTGAATCGGGGCGACGCGACGGCTCTGTCGGAGGTGTACGAACGGTGCCGGGACGATCTGCTGCGGCTGGCCGGGGCGATGCTGCATGACGGTCCGGCGGCCGAGGATATCGTGCAGGACGTCTTCGTCGCCTTCGCGGGCTCAGCCCGGACCTTTCGCCTGACCGGCAGTCTCAAGGGCTATCTGGCGACGTGCGTGGCCAACGCCGCCCGAAACCGCCTCAAGGCGGCGGTGCGGCGCAGAACCATGGACCTCGACGAGGCGGCGAATCTGACGTCGCCGGGCGAGCGGCCCGACCGCTGGATGGCGCTCACGGAGCAGTTCGAGCGAGTCAGCAACGCGATGGCGGACCTGCCCGCCGAGCAGCGAGAGGTCATCGCCCTGCACGTGTACGGCGACATGGCCTTTCGCGAGATCGCCCAATGGCAGCAGACGTCGATCAAGACGGTGCAGAGCCGGTATCGCTACGGCCTGGACAAGCTCCGGTCGGCTTTGAATGACGAGGTGGCACGATGAGACCCAACGAGGATATCGAAAAAGTGCTGAAAGAGGCGTCGATCGGCATCGACAACGCGACGGATCAGCGCGTTCGAGGCCGGATCCACGAGGCGTATCAGCATTCCACGCAGGCCGGAGGCTGGAGGCCGAAGACAGTGGCGCTTCACGCTTCACGCTTCACGCTTCCGGCGGCGGCGGTCATCCTCCTGGCGTTGGGCGTGCTCGTGGGACAGTTCGGCTCGATGCTCTCCGGCGGCAGCGTCGCCTGGGCCGAGGTCGCCCAGCGCTTTGAGTCCGTGTCCTTCTGCACCGTGACGATCTATGAGAAGAAGAGCGCGGCCGCCGAACCGACGCAGATGGAACTCTGGATCAGTCGGGATGGACGCGCGCGGGTCCGCCGGGGCAATCAGATCGTTTTCGGGCAGCGGGGGCAGGTCATTCAGGCGTTCGACGTCGAATCGCGTCAACCGGTCGAGCCGGACGATGGGGCCGTCTTCTTTCTCCAGAAACTCGGCGAGGCGGAGGTGTTCTCGCTGGAGACGGTGATCCGGGTCATGTTCGGACGCCAGATGCACGATGTCACGCCCCTGGTCAATCCGGATGCCGTCATCTCCCAGGACGTGGTGGTCTTCGATCTCGATCTGCCCGATACGTCACAATGGGTCCGGATCTGGGCGCTGCGGGAGAGCCGGCTGCCCATACGCATCCGCGTCTGGGACCCGAGCGACGGCCAGGTGGCGGATGCTATTCTGGAGTACTCTACAGAGCAAACCGAGGAATTCTTCGACCCGAATGTTTTCAGGGGCCTGGATCAATAGGCGCGAGGGGTCAGGGGTTTGTAGTGTGCCCGTAAGGGCATACCTTGGATGGAATCGGTAACGCCTTATCCTGATGGTCATCGGGCTCACTACAAACCTATGCCCTTACGGGCACACTACGAGCGGCAATCAGGGGTGGCAGACAGAGAGGGAATCGATCATGCGGCTTGGCAAGGCGACAGAGAAAATGACGCGGCGTGTGGTTTTTGGTGTGCTGGCGGCGGTGGTGTTTTGCGGAGGATCGACGGTTATGCACGGACAGGAGCGGACGTACGCGGAGCGGCTGGGATGGCCGGCGGGGACGAAAGCGGTGATTCTCCATGTGGATGACGCGGGCATGTCGCACGATTCCAACATGGGGGCTCAGAAGGCGATCGAGAGCGGCGTCGCCACGTCGCTGAGTGTCATGATGCCCTGTCCGTGGGTCCCGCAATGCGCCGCCTGGCTGAAGGACCATCCGCAGGTTGACGCGGGCGTGCATCTGACGCTGACCAGCGAGTGGAAGAACTACCGATGGGGGCCGGTCGCGGGCCGGTCGGCGGTGCCGGGTCTGGTGGATGGGCATGGCTACCTCTGGTCCGACGTCGCCGACGTCGTCGCCCACGCCGGCGCCGAGGAATTCGAGGCCGAAATTCGCGCCCAGCTTGACAAGGCCATGGCCATGGGTATTCAGCCGACGCATCTCGACAGCCACATGGGGACGTGCTTCCAGCCGCAGTTCATCCAGCGCTATGTGGAACTCGGTCTGGCCAAGGGCATTCCGGTCCTGATGTTCGGCGGGCACATGCAGCACATCAGCGCCGAGGCTGGCCAGTTCAAGCCTCTGCTGCGGTCACTGGCCGAGGAACTATGGCGTGCCGGCCTGCCGGTGATCGACGATCTGGTGACGCAGCCGACGAAGGGCCCGGAATACGACCAACGAAAGAGCGAATTGACCGCTCTGTTGCGCGACATGAAGCCGGGGATCACGCAGATCATCGTGCACTGCACCGATCCGACGGAAGTCTTTTCCTATATCTCCGGCTCGGGCGCGGCCCGTCAGGCCGAGTTACGTCTGATGACCGATCCCGAAGTCAAGGCGTTCATCGAATCCGAGGGCATCGTCCTGACGAACTGGCGCGAGCTGAAAGAGCGCCGGCAGCGCATAGAACAGTAGAATCATCACCGAATAACAAACACTCATGCAAGAGAGGGCACGGAATGTCTATCCACAGATATGCGCAGCCAGGCAGGCTGGGATTCACGCTCATCGAGCTATTGGTGGTCATTTCGATCATTGCACTGTTGATGGCGATCATGATGCCGGTGCTGGGCCGGGCGAAGGAGCACGCGCGCCGGGTGGCCTGCCAGAACAACCTGCACCAGGGGCTGCTGGCCGGCCAGATGTACGCCGGCGACTTCGATGGGTTTCTGCCGGAAGGCAACGTCATCGACAAATCGGCGCCGGGCTACAACGAGGAATGGGACAGCGCCGACCTGCTGACGCTGATCAACTACAGGACGATGATGGCCTTCGGCCGCTACGGCCTGACCGAGCAGCACGCCACCTGTGAGACGGCGCGGAGGTACTTCGAGGGCCAGGAAGGCTGGCTCAGTCCGTTGCCCTCGCCGCACTCGCTGGTCCAGGCGACGCAGGTCGGCTGGATCTACTGGGGCAATCGCGGCGACTGGACCGACAAGGACACCGGCCGCAAGTACATCACCGCCAAGAAGGCCATGGATAAGGCCACGTCCAACACGCTGGTGACCTGCTTCTGCTACAACCGCTACGACGCGGTTGGCGGATCGGCCAGTTGGCCCGCCTGGTATGGCTCTCACATCCGTGGCACGTTCCAGCACGCGGTCGGCCAACCGATGCACCCGGCCCCCGACGGATTGGCCGTGGGCTACCTCGACGGCTCCGTCCGCTTCGTCAAGTGGGGCGACCTGACCCCCAGCAACCACGAAGGCGAATACCTCGTCTACTACGACGCCGGCACGTAGAGGTCCCGCCCGATTCCGACCGCTCCGGACCGGCCGCCATACTGCGCACCATGTGCCAGAGTACGGGCGAATGATTATTCGCCCCTACGCATTTTCTGCATTTTGCTGCTTGATCTTTGCCTTGATCCTTCAGGACACCTCATCGGTTTTGCCGTTGCGCAGGCCGGAGGGCGTGCGTCTATAATGGCGACGTTCGAGAGTACGGGCGAATCATCATTCGCCCGTACCTGGTCGAAGGAGCCCGGGTTGGACGACGGTCGCACAGCGCTGTTGGAGCTTCTGGATCGATCGGGAGAGAGTCTGTTCGCGCTTCTGAACCGGCTGACCCTGCGCGAAGACGTCGCAGAGGATTTGATGCAGGAACTGTTTCTGAAGCTGCGTAACGCCTCGAGCCAGGCTTCAATCGACTGCTGGCAGGCGTACGCCCGGCGCGTGGCGATCAACCTGGCGTTCGACTGGCGTCGACGGAGTCGCCGGCGCCGAGCAGTGCGGCTGGACGGGGTCGCAGAGCCAGTCTCGGGAGCCGGTGGGCCGCTGAATCAGGCGGCGCAGGCAGAGGAATTCGAGCGGATTCTCGCGGCTGTCGGCCGGCTGAAGGGCATTTCGCGCGAGGTCTTTGTGATGCATCACGTCCAGCAGGACTCCTACGAGGACATCGCCAGACAGCTCGGCAAGACGCCTCATCAGGTCCGCGCGTTGAGCTTTCGAGCGATGAAAGACGTTCGTGAGAGACTCGGATGCGACCGTGGGCCCGGCGAGGCCAAGGGGGTGCAGCGTGTCGAGTATGAATGAAGCCGATCTTCGGCGTCGCCTGGAGCAGCTTGCGGGGATGCAGCCTTCGGTTCAGGCGACCCGCCGGACTCTGGACCGCGTCCGAGAGACATTGACGGAATCGCAGAACCGACCGAACGCTCGCGCTGCGGGCTTATGGAGAACCATCATGAGAAGCAGAATGACGAAACCCGCCATTGCGGCAGCGATCGCCGTCGCCGTCCTGGTCGGGATCAATCTGACGGGACGGTCCGGCGTAGCCTTTGCCGACATCGTCAAGCCTTTCCTGGCCGCCCGGACCGCCACCTTCAAGATGACCATGGAGGTCCAGGGCGCTCCGCCCCAGACCTTCGAGTGCATGTACGCCGAGCCGATTCGCATGCGGCAGGCCAACGATGGACAAGGCGTCGTCGTGGTCAGTGACCTGCTTGCCGGCAGGATCGTCACCCTCAATGCTGCGCAGAAGCACGCCGTGGTGATGGAGATCACCAACATCCCGGACGACCCGAATCAGAACCAGTTCAACATGTTCGGAGAAATCCGACGGCACATCCAGGAAGCGCGGGAGGCCCCCGACGATTCGGTGACGTTTCTGGGCGAGCAGCAGATCGACGGGCGGACCGCTGTAGGATACCACGTTCGGACGCCGGGGGCAGAGCTGACGGTCTGGGCCGATCGGCAGACGCAACTGCCGGTGTCGATCCAGAGGGTCGCCGGACCGACCACTTTTACGATGACGAACATCGTCTTCGATGTCGATCTCGACGAATCACTCTTCGACCTGACCATCCCGGACGGCTACGAGGTTGCGACTCTGCATGCGGATGCCACCGAGCCGATGGAAGGGGATCTTCTCCAGACATTCCGCCTCTGGGCCGAACACACCGAAGGCAGCTTGCCTCCCAGTGTAGACATGAACGCGCCGACGGCGTTCGTGATGGCCCAGCAGACGAAACTGAAGCAGGATGGGCAGGAACCCTCCAAAGAACGCATGCTCCAGTTGCAGCAGACCATTATGGATATGGGGCGTGGGATCACGTTCGTCGAGAAACTGCCGGCCGAGAGCGACTGGCACTACGCCGGTAAGGGAGTGACGTTCGGCGATGCCGCGACGCCGATCTTCTGGTATCGCCCGGAAGGCTCGGGAATGTATCGTGTCATCTATGCTGACATGAACGTCCGTGAAGTGCCTGCGAGCGAACTGCCGAAGGCGCCCGACAGCCAACCGGTGTCGAACAAGGCCGATACCCCCGATGGCGAGGCGCTGGTGGACAAAGCGGTCGCCATGGGCGCGGACATTCCGCCCGAGAACCGCAGTCTTGTGGCGCGGATGCTGAGTCTGGGCGAAAAGGATCTGATTGGTGGTCTGAAGACGTTCGCCGAGCTTTCCGGCGGACGCTATCCCCGCAAGCTGGATGCCAAATCCACCATCAAAGAGGCCGACGGTCTCGGCGCCGACGTGCTCGCCGGGGTGTCCGACGAGGCGAAGAAGCAGAAAGTCCAGGACATTTTCGTCGCGACCGCCTATTACGACAAACTGGTCCGCGAGAAGAAGGATGTGGCCTACCATGGCGACACCGTCTCCGCAACGGACGCCGGAAAGGTCCTGATCCGCTGGAAGACCGAACGCGACAAGTACCGCGTGGTCTTTGGCGACCTGACCGCCAAGGACGTGACCGCCGATGAACTGAAGAAGCTGGAAGGAAGATAGACCGCCAGTCTGGAGTGCGTCATCCACCGGATGTGACGAGGGCCGGGGTCTTTGGAATGATCCCGGCCCTCGGTGTTTGGCGGAATATCGAGAGCGGACTGTACGGCAAGAATGTGACAAGCGCCTCTGTTCAGAGAATCCTGCCCCCGCTAAGATGATGCCTTCGATGCAGATGTGCTGGTGGTCTATGTGCAGGGTGCGAAGATGAGCGACACGAGGCACTTGTACTTTGCTGACAACCTCAAGATCGCGCTGACAATTCTGGTGATCGCCCACCACGTCGGCCAGGCCTATGGACCGACGGGCGGCTCCTGGCCTATCCAGGAGGAGGCCCGTGCGGCGGTGCTGGGGCCGTTCTTCACGGTCAACCGCTCGTTCTTCATGAGTCTGTTCTTCATGATATCGGGCTACCTGATGGTGATGTCTTACGACCGGCACGGGTTCGGGCGATTCGTGAAGGGCCGCGTTCTGCGGCTGGGCGTGCCGCTGCTGTTCTTCTTCGTTGTGCTGATTCCCGTGCAGCAGTATCTCTGCCATCTTGCGTCCGGGCACTTCTCCTCTTCGGCGTTGTCGTTCCGCGAATACTACCGCAGCATCTATTTCGGCAGCGGCGCCAAGCCGGAGTACTGGACAGGACCCATGTGGCCCGAGGCCAATTTCGGCCATCTCTGGTACGTCGAACACCTGCTGATCGCCGGCCTGTGCTATGCCCTGTTGCGTCTGGCGTGGAAGCGCCCGCCGCAGACGGGACCCATCGAGCCGAGGCCGCTGCCTTATTGGGCGGTTGTGGTCTTTGCCCTGGCGCTGGCTGTCGCGTCGGGCATCGTTCGGATCTGGTATCCCATCGACCGGTGGATCGGCTTCCTCGGTTTCATTCAGGTCGCCTTTGCCGACGTGCCTCGCGACCTGAGCTTCTTCGCCCTCGGTGCGATCGCGTACCGGCGCGGGTGGTTCCTTGGACTTCCCGCTCGCACGGGATACGTGTGGTTGACGGTTGGCCTGACGGCCGCTGCGCTATGGTACGCCTACGCCCTGGGGATCCGGCCCGTGTTTCGCATCAGCCGGGACGCCATGGGGATCATCTACCCGATCTGGGAAGCCTTTCTGTGTTGCGGCATGTGTATCGGCCTGCTCGTCCTGTTCCGCGAACGCCTCGATTTTCAGGGGCGCTGGAGCAGGGCGATGGCCCAGAGTCAATACGCGGCCTATCTGTTCCACGTCGCGGTGGTGGTCCTGGTCCAGTTCGCTATCGCGGGCGCGCCCCTGTCGCCCTTCGTCAAGTTCGTCGGGGTGACGGCCGTCAGCGTTCCGCTGACATTCCTGCTGGCCCACGGCCTGCGGCAGTCCGCCCTCCTGCGGCGCATCATCTGAATTGCAACTGCGCAGGGTTGCTCCGAGCTGGATCTACAGCTTCCAGGCTTTGGCGAAGGCCTTGAAGCTGCGGTCGTAGGTGCGCTCGACGTCGTTGGGGAAGCAGCAGGCCGGCAGTTGCTTCGAGGCGAGATGATAGCTCAGGCACTGGCAGCAGATGCCCTTGTTGTCACAGCCGGGATAGGAGCAGTTGCAGTTCTTGAGATTCCTGTCCTTCTTGCATTCCATAATGCCGGTCTCTCCTACTTCCGTTTGCCCCTGGCGAACGGATCGCTCATGATCTTGTAGACTTCGGCCCCACATTCGAGGCACTTCCACGGTCGCGGCCGCCGGGCGTCGCGAATCCAGAAGAACACCCAGAAGCCGGTCAGCAGGGTCCCGATCAGATAGGGCCCGTGACGAAACCTTTGTCGTCCGACAGGCACCTGTTTGAGACATCTGCCGCAATAGCCGCTGGCCTCCTCGAATCGACTGAAGCGCGACCCCATGACGGATCTCCTGTCTCAGCGGACCTCCAATTCATACAGTCGGACGCTGTAAGCCGGGCAGTCCAGTGTGTCGGACAGGCCGGAGACCGAATCTTCTGTGATCTTCACCGTCGGCGCCTGGCCCGGCTCATTGTAGGCCATCGGGTCATCGTGGGCAATCGTCCAGCAACGTCCTCGGCCGGTCAATGCAGTTCCTTCCAGCGTCAGCGTCACATCATACGCCGCCTCGGTAGGGTTCACGATGCCGATGGTGATCGCCTTCTTATCGGCGGTCCATGCCGCGGCCACGTCGAGCCCGTGCAGCTTGCCGCTCACCGCGACCGGCACCGTCCCGAAGTGATTGCGGTAGAGCTTCAGGACCAGGCCGGTGGTTTCGAGCGCCGCGGCCGTCTCGGTCGTCTTGATCGCGCCGATCACGTTGACCGTCTGGGCGTAGTTGGCCATGAAGTACAGGTCGCTGTTTCGCGCCATCTCGTGCAGGCCGGCGGCGATGCCCAGGGCATCCTTCATGAAGTACCGCGTGCCCAGCTCGCCAAAGACGTGCGGGCCGTACCAGTAGTTCCATTCGTCCAGCGCGATGCGAATGTCTTTGCCCGCCAGCGAATCAAGCTGCTCCCGGTACCGGCGATGCGCGTCGGCGATGCTCCGAACGGCGTCAGGGATCTGCTGAACGTGGTCGGCGATGGGCTCGCGCTCCTGCCGATAGAAGTGCTCGCTGATCAGATCCATGGTCTCGGCGCAGTTCTCGAGCATGCCCCGCGACCAGCTTCCGACGGCGCCGACGCCGATCAGCTTGATGTCGGGATCCACGGCGCGCATCGCCCTGGCGAACAGATTGTGCTTGATCACGTACTGCTCCAGCGCCATGTGGCCAAGCTGCCAGGAGCCGTACATCTCATTGCCTACGCACCACCACGTGACGTCATAGGGCTCGCGATGACCGTTGTCGGCCCGCCAGCGACCCATCGGCGTCTCGGCGGAGCCGTTGGCGTATTCCACCTCCTGGGCGGCACAGAAGTCGTCGCCGAAACCCGCATTGACCGCGATCATCGGCTCGGCGTCGATCTCCCTGCAGAATCGCAGAAACTCGTCGAGTCCGAAGTCGTTGTGTTCGATGCCCTGCCAGGCCGGGTTCTTGCGGGGCGGCCGCTTGTCGCGCAGGCCGACGCCGTCGCGCCAGTTGTAGCCGCTGACGAAATTCCCGCCGGGCCAGCGATAGACCGGCGCGTTCAGCTCCTTGAGCAGCTTGAGCGTGTCGGCTCGCATTCCGTCGATGTTGTCGGCCGGCATCAGCGAGACCGTTCCGATGAACGCAGCGCCGTGCGTGACGCGGATCTCCAGTGCCGCTTCGTCGGTCGAGGCAGCCGGCGTGAACCGCAGCGGACACTGCATGTATTGCTCTGCGTTGACGGTGAAGAAATTCGTCTCGCGCTGCCCGCGACCGTCACCCCAGACGAGAGAGACCTCGACGTTCACGCCGGAGGCCGACTGCGGCTTGATCCAGATGTAGCCGTCGTACGCCTTGCCCTTGACGACCCCCAAGTGACGCTGCCGTATCCCGGAAGCAGTGTGAATGATCGGCGTGTGCTCACCCACGAACGGATCGGTGCGGTCCATCACGAGGCCGCTGGTCGATCCGGTCGTTTCCCACGCTGATGGCCGGTGGCCGACCGGGTAGAAGAACTTGCGGTCTTCGAGCATCTCAGCCCAGATGCCGCCGTAGATGCAACGGCCCAGGTGCTCGATGAACTGGCCGTACACGTACTTGGAGATCGTCTCGCCTTGGGCGTTGGCGTCGATCGCCACCACGGGCTTGATGCTCTCCTTGATCCGGAACGCGCGGCCGTCCCTTGGGCGGACCAGGAGCGGGAAGCTCGCCTCGTCCCACGTCACCTTCATCTTGGACAGATACCAGCTCGCGCCCTTGTCGTTGTTGCCCTGGAAGAACAGATACGTCTGTCCATCGTCGTCCTGAAAGACGCCCGGATGGCCCGACTCGCTGGCGTTCCACTCATCGGCGCCGCCGTTGGGCAGCAGCGGATACCGTGACAGGCGCGTCCAGGAAACCCCGTCGGTGCTCACGGCGCAACCGATCTGCTGCGGCGAGTTGTTGTAGGCGCCCGCGTAGAACATGTAGAGCTTGCCGTCGCGTTCGATCACGGAAGGCGCTTCGATGCACTGGCCTTCCCAGGGCAGTTGCGGTTCGAGGATCGATGTGTCGCAGAGCTGCGTCCACTTGTCGCGGCCCCAGTCCGAGTCGATGGGCGCGGCGGTGACGACAAGCTTCTGGACCTTCATCGCCGGATCGCGCGTGGCACAGTAGAGCAGCAGGCAGCCCTTCCACTCGATCGCGTCGGCGTCGATCGCCCGGCCGCAGTTCCAGTCGCCTTCGGGACGGAAGATCGGATTGCTCGCGTTTCGCGTGAAGTGGAGCCCATCGTCGGAAACGGCGTGGCAGATCGCATCGTCGCGTCCGTTGCCGTAGGTCTGATAGAACAGGTGCACCTTGCCGTCGCGGACCATCGCGCCGGGCGCCGCCAGGCCGTTCCGCTCGTATTCGGCCCCGGGCAGGACCTCGCCGACCTTCTTCCAGTTCGTCAGGTCGTCGCTCTCTGCGATACCGACGGCGATGCCGTCCTTGCCCCGGTCGATCGAGTAGTACATCAGGTAGCGGTTGTTGAATCGCACCACATCGGGGTCCTTGGCGAACGGACGCTCATAGGAATCGTCGGTGTAGTACATCTGGGGCCGGCCCGGCGAATCGGTCGCTTCGCCCAGGCGTTCTAGCCGGATGTCGTCGAACCAGGCCTTGCCGGTCGACTGGCCCCAGCCACCGAAGAGGCAGTTGATTCCGATCCTCGAACGCGGACCCGTATCGAATTCGGTTTCGACCTTCGTCCAGTCGGCGGTTCCGGTCACCGCCTGTGTCTGAACGCCCTGAATATCATGCACGTTCAGCAGGGCGCCGCGGCCCGTCCCCGCGTCGAGGTTCTCTGTCCGGATCCAGCCGCTCAGACGATAGCGCGAGAAGGGTCGCACGCGCGTCATCGCGAACCACCCGGCGTCGGCGCCGGTGGCGGACTCGATCATCGCGCATCGTTCGTCCGTTCGTCCGCGTTGGGCATGACGGAACCGCCCCTGACCTCCGTAGGTGCGCTGTTCCCAGCTTACCGGGAGCGTCCCGTCCGAGCGCTCGAACGAGGCGTTGCGCAGCAGGTCCTCGGGCAATGTCGGCTCGGCGGCCTCCTCCGTTCGCGCGAGCCAGACGGCCATCTCGCCCGGTCCGCGATGGGCCCATGCGTAGTACGGAATCGCCACGATGTCCCGCTCGCTGTGCAGCAGGGTTTGTCCGTCGCTGGCGTACCGCAGGCCCTTGGCCTTGCCCCGGACGACGGTGACGCCGCCCAGCAGGTCGTCGCGATACGTCGCCATCAGCGAGGCGTCGTCGTTCAGCACGAGGTTGAAGACCCCGCCCTCGTTGTCGGGCCATTCGAGGCAGTAGACGAGCGGTCCTCTCTCCAGCGCGACTCGTCCGACGTTGGCAGCCACCTTCTCATTGGTGATGACCCGGCGGATCGGCATGGGCAGGTTCAGTTCGACAACGTCGCCGGTTTTCCATTCGCGTTCGAGCCGGACATAGCCCTTGTGGATATCGATATCCTGCCGCTTGCCGTCGACCGCCAATTCCACGCTCGGCACGCCCGGGAGCCGGTACTCGTACAAGTCGCTCGGCACCGGTTGGCCCTGGGCCCAGCCGGGAATGCGAACGTAGACCGCGAATCGGCCGGCCGGTTCGGGGCTGATCGTCAGCTTGATCCTTCCGCTCCAGGGATAGTCGGTCTCCTGCAACACGTACACAGTCCGATCGCCCAGTTTGATCGTCGCCGGGCCCTGGGCGAAGAGGTTCACGTACAGCTCGTCGTCGGTCTGGGCGTAGACGTAGCCCGGCACCGAGGCGATGAAGCGGGCGACGTTGCCGGGGCAGCAGGCGCAGCCGAACCACGGACTTCGCTCGTGCTGGCCGTGCGAGGCCAGGGGATTCGGGTAGAAGAACCGATTTCCTTCGAGCGAAACGCCCGAGATCACGCCGTTGTAGAGGGTCCGCTCCATCACGTCGATGTACCTGGCGTCGCCGTGGAACAGGAACATACGATGGTTCCAGTACACGTTTCCGATGGCCGCGCAGGTTTCGCAGTAGGCCGTCTCGTTGGGCAGCTCGTACGGCCCGCCGAACGCCTCGCCGTGCCCGGTCGCCCCGATCCCTCCGGTCAGGTACAGCTTCTTCGAGACCACGTCGGCCCAGATGCGGTCGATCGCCTGGAGATAGCGCTCGTCGCCCGTCATCGCCGCGACGTCGGCCATTCCGCTATACATATAGGCGGCGCGAACCGCGTGGCCCATCGCCTCGCTCTGCTCGTAGGGCTTCTGGTGCGACTGGTTGTACGGATCGCCTCCCGGGCCTCGCGTGTCCAGGAAGAACTTCGCCAGGTCCAGGTATTTCTCGTCGCCGGTGATGCGGTAGAGCTTGACCAGGCCCATCTCGATCACCTGATGGCCCGGCGCGCTGGCGTTCTTGCCGGGACCAAAGACGGAATCGAGCAGTTCGGCGTTCTTTAGCGCGACGCCGAGCAGGTTCCGCTTGCCCGTCGCCTGGTAGTGGGCGGCGGCGGCCTCGTAGAGATGGCCCATGTTGTAGAGTTCGTGACTGCCGGCCAGCTTCTCCCACCGCTCGTCGCCGAACCAGTTTCGCAGCCGCTCGCAGTTGTTGGTCCGGCAGGTGTAGAGATAGCCGTCCTGCTCCTGGGCGGCCGCGATCTTGGCGATCAGATCGTCGACGTACGCGTCCAGCTTCGGATCAGGCCGGACGTTCAGAACATACGCGGCGCCTTCGAGGATCTTGTAGGGGTCGGTGTCGTCGAAGGGGAAGTCGCCTTTGTGCTCGCCCTCGATCTTTCCGGCGGCCAGCAGGAAGTTGTCGATCCGGCCGGTCTGCTCGCACTGTCCGAACGCATAGGGAATGGTCACAGCCCGATTCGTCTCGATCCGCGGAGCCCAGAAGTCGTCGGCGATCTTCACCTCGGTGAACGGCACAGGGCGAATCGGATAGTCCCGACCTGCGACCTGACCACAGACCAGACCGGATAAGAACGTGCCCGCGAAGGCGATCAGTGCAATCTGCCGAGATTTCATCACGTCTCCTTTCAACGATTCGTTTCAGAGCGATAGAGGCACAGGGCCTCATTTTACGACAAATGCCGACCAATGCAATCCTTTGTCAGGGTGTCGGCTGACTGAGAATCGAGCAGGGGCGAATGATTATTCGCCCCGACGGGTTGCCGTCTTGACGAACCGGCGGTATGACCGGACAATCTCTCTTGTCCGCCGTATGCCGTAGTCCGGCGCCAGCAAAGGAGAGATTCGATGAGGATGGTTTCACGAAGGAGGTTATTGCCTGTCTCGTTGGCCGTTGGCCTGGTCCTGTGGCTCTTGCTGTCCGGCTGTCACGGCCTGCAAAAGGCCACGCGGACCGGCCGGCCCTGTCCGGTCTGCAAGAGACAGACCCGGGCTTTGCCGGTTGCGAGACTGACGTATACGACTTGCGTGTGTCCCGTGTGCAGGAACGTGACCACCCTGAACGCCTCGACACGAACCGCTGTGGAGACCTATACCGGGGCGGCCCTCGGCGACACCGTGGAAGTCTGTGGCTACTGCCAGATCATCGCCGAGCGCTGCGCCGCCTGCCGCAAATCACCGGCCAAGCCGGCGGGTCCCTGACGTCCTTTTGGTCCCAAGCGACCTGAGCGACGGCAAGGACCGAACTGACGATAGTCTTCTGGCGGAGCAATTCTCGAATGGGTGACTGGGCAGGGCATGGTACGACGGTCTTCTTCGACCTGGACGGGACGCTGACCGACCCGAGGGAGGGGATCACCCGGTGTCTTCAATACGCTCTGGCGCAGCTCGGTCGTCCGGTTCCGCCGCAGGCCGAACTGGTGCAGTACATCGGCCCGCCTTTGCGATGGACGTTCCCGCGTCTGCTGGCGAGCGACGACAAGGCCCTGGTCGATGCCGCGCTCGAGCATTATCGGCGACGCTATGCGGACGTCGGCCTCTTCGAGAACGAACTCTACACCGGCATTCCCGAATCGCTCGAGACCCTGCGCGACGACGGGTTCCGGCTCCTCGTCGTCACGTCCAAGCCGGCGGTCTATGCCGAGCGGATTATCGATCACTTTGAGCTGACGGAGTATTTCGAAGACGTGTTCGGGCCGGACCTGGACGGCCGGTTCGACGACAAGGGCGAACTCGTCGCCCACATCCTGCACGAACGAGCCATCAGGCCGGAGCGAGCGATCATGGTCGGTGACCGGGCCAGCGATATTCTGGCCGGCAAGGTCAACGGCACGCGCACCATCGCGGTGACCTACGGCTTCGGCAGCATGGAGGAACTTGCCGCCGCGAAGCCCGACCGCACCTGTCACGACCCAGCGGAGATTTGTGACGCACTCGGCAGTCTGCATGGCGGGACGCAGGCGGAGCATTGACGGGGTCCTTCGTTTGTGCTAAGAAGGCCCGGTGACACATTCGATATCCGTGAGCATGAAAGGGGCGAGCGCATGTTTGTGCAGGGCAACGACGACGGTTACTCGACGCCCATCGAGGGCATTCGGCAGAAGACTCTGGCCTATGGGGCCAGGACGTTGATGACGGAGTTCCGGCTGGAGGGCGGACGTGTTCTGCCCCTGCACCAGCATCCCTACGAGCAGACCGGCTACCTCGTGCGCGGAAGGCTGCGCCTGACCGTGGGACAAGAGCGGCACGACACCCGCCCCGGCGACAGTTGGTGCATCCCGCCCGACGTGATCCACGGCGCCGAGGTGCTCGAGGACAGCGTCGCCATCGAGGTCTTCTCGCCGGTCCGCGAGGACTATCTGCCTCGCGCCCACCCCGCCGGCAGCTAAGCCCCATTCTCGATCGCCGGATGAGGCCTAACCAAAGTGGAGTTCGACAATGTCCTTGTCGTGCAGGACGTGGGTGAGGTGGACGTTCTGGCCGTCGTGGACGCCGGTGCCCCAGCACTTGGCGCTCTTGAGCTTCTCGGCCAGCTCGCGGTGGATCGTGCGGGCCAGGTCATGGACGGTCGAGCCGGCCGGCAGCGTGAAGGGGTCGTTCATGTCGGGGGGCTTGCCCGGCGGCTTGGCATAGACGCGAATGATCGCCAGCGTATCGAACAGGAACTTCGCGAAGGCGTCCAGGCCCTCGCCGGTCTGTGTGGAGATCTTCACGAACTCCAGCGGCCTTTCGCACGACTTCTTCGCCAGCTCGAACGCGCCGTCGGCCGCGATGTCCGCCTTGGTGCACAGGCAGAAGGCCTTCCGGCCGAGTGCGTTGCCATGGCCGTCCGTCGCGGGCGTCTTCTCGTCCAGCAGCAGGTTCCGCGATTCGAGGAAGTCCAACAGGATCAGCAGTTGCTCTTCGACGTCTTGTGACAGGTCGACGACGATCGCGATCAGGTCGCCGTTGCGATACGTGCCCACCTGGCCCGGCGCCGTGTAGTCGGCGGTGATCGGTGGCATGTCCACGAGTTGAATCTGCACGTCCTCGTACTTGACCATCCCCGGCACCGGCGCGTGCGTGGCGAAAGAGAACTCCGCCACGGTGACCTTGGCGTGGGTCAGGGCCGCGAGGATGGCGCTCTTGCCGGAGTTCGGGGTTCCCAGCAGGACCACCTGCCCGGCCCCCGAACGCGGGACGTGGAAGATGTCTACGTGCTTGCCCGCCTTCTTCTGCTGCGTGGCGGCGTCCTTGAGCTGGCTGAGTTTGCGCTTCAGGTCCGCCTGGAGATGCTCGGTCCCCTTGTGCTTGGGCATCACCGCCAGCATCTGCTCCAGCGCGAGCATCTTCTCCTCGTTCATCGAGGCGCTGCGGTACCACTGCTCCGCTTTGAAGTAGTCTGGTGTCAGGTTCGCCGGCATAGGAACCACACTCAGCCGCTATGCTTTCTTCTGGGCTACGCTTGGCCCATTATACAGGATCGGCCCCCGATGAGAACCCCCCATCGCCACGACTCGACTGCGGCGATATTCACACACGCTTAACGCGATTGCTCCTTCTCGGCGTAATACGCTTTGATCGCATCCATCGTCTCCTGGGGATAATCCGTAGCGAAACTGACGCAGCCCAGATCGAGGAGTCGTTGATAGGTCTCAGGCCGGTCGCCCTGCGTCCAGGAGAGCGTCTGAAAGAGAATCCCATAGCGACGTAGTTCTTCGCCGGTCCTTTTCAGAAATGTCTCGCTGGGCGAAAAGACGCCGTTCTCGGCAATCGAGACGTGAATCTGAAGCTGATCGATATGGGCGAACTTCACGTCACGCAACGCGGCCAGTCGCCGGGCCAGATCGTCCTCCTTGCCGCCCATCCAGTGCAGTGTCTTCGAACGCGGGGCGACCTGCTTCCACTCTGTGAGTTCATCGTACTTCGTCGAGGCCACAATCAGCCGGGGATGATACCCCAGCGTCTGTCGTGCCAAGACGTCGAAGTCGATCTGTTTGATGTCGATATAGAGCATGCGATCGGGATGCGCGTCGAGAGCCTCGAGCATCCGGGCCAGGCTGATGATCCTCTGGCCGGCGAACGATTCGCCCCGGAACGCACCGATGTCAAGCTGTTGCGTTTCGGCGAAGGTCAGGTCTTCGATTCCCTTCTTCTTCAACTCCTCCGGCGCATCCGGGAGAATGCGGGCAAAGTTGGTGTCGTGGAACGAGACGATGACTCCATCCCTGGTCATGCGGAGATCCGCCTCCGGAACCATGTGGAGTCTCCAGGCCATCTCGAAGGATTCCAGCGACCCTTCCGGAGCGGCGTTTCCGTAGCCGCGATGCGCCTGCACGATGACCTCCTCGAACGGAATGTGATCCCGCACGTTCCAGATGCCCGCCAGCGGCTGCGCATAGTACTCATCCAACGCCTGCATCGCGATATCCGGTCGGTCGGTGCTGAGGCCTGCCGTTCCGAGGTCCAGAAGACGTCTGTAATAATCGACCCTGTCGCCATGTTCGCCGACGCCCCAGGGCATCGTCTGGAACTCGATGCGCCGACGACGCAATTCGCTGCCCGCTTTTCTCAGGCAAGATTCGGAGGGCACCGTTGTCCCATCCTCGTTGAACCGGACGTGAATCTGAAGATGCGTGACACCTTCGAAATCCGATGCCCGAAGCGCCGCGAACCGCTCTTCAATGTCCTCGTCCGTCGCCTTTCCCAGTCCCATCCACAGCATCGCTCCGGAAAGCGGCGCCATCTTGCGCCATCGCCGGGCTTCGTCATCCTTGCCCGTTGCCAGCACGATCTGTTCGTGAAGTCCCTCGGTTGCTCTGGCCAGGAGATGGAAATCGGCATTCTTGACGTCGACATATACCCGGCGCCAGCGATCCTGACGCAGCGCCTCACAGATCTCCTCCAGACTGACAATTCTCTGCCCGGCGAACGCGGCGCCGCGAAACGCGCCGATGTCGAGCCGTCGCGCTTCGTCATAGGTAAGGTCTTCCAGTCCCTTCTTCTTGGCCTCTTCGGAGGCATCGGGGAGAATCCGGGCGAAGTTGTTGTCGTGGAACATCATGATGACGCCGTCTTTGGTGGTTCGGACGTCCACTTCCGGAATCCCGCCCATGCGCCAGGCCAATTCGAGCGCCTCCATGGTGTTCTCCGGCGCCAGATACCCCGCGCCGCGATGTGCGATGACCGTGACCGACTCTTGCGGCACATTTCGAATGTTCCATTGGAGTTCATCGGCGGCGCTCGTCGCCACGCTCATCAAGCATAGCGCAACACAGAATCGGATGGCCTGTTTCATTGCTCGTCTCGTTTGAACCGGATCGTCCGTGAGGTTCCGTTGGCCTTCAAACAATCGGGCGGCAGCCTGTTTGCGAGGTGTCCCTCAGGGCATGAGACACACCTTCCGGGGTGACCGCAAACACACTGCCGCCCGCAACAAGTCCTTTCGCGTCGCTACCCGGCGACCTTTTCGGCGACGAGGTCACCGACTTGGCTGGTGGAATAGCCCATCTTCCCGGCGGCCAGGCTCTTGAGCTTGTTCGCGGTCACGTACATCACCGCCTTCTCGATGGCGTCGGCCGCCTTCTCTTCGCCCAGCGTCGCCAGCATCATCTGCGCCGAGCAGATGGCCGCCAGCGGGTTGATCACGCCCTTGCCCGTGTATTTCGGGGCGCTGCCGCCGATGGGCTCGAACATGCTGACGCCCTCCGGGTTGATATTGCCCCCGGCGGCGATGCCCATGCCGCCCTGGGTGATGGCGCCGAGGTCGGTGATGATGTCGCCGAACAGGTTGCCCGTGACGATCACGTCGAACCACTCGGGGTTCTTCACCATCCACATGCACGTCGCATCGACGTGATAGTACTCGCGCGTGACGTCGGGATACTCGGCCTTGCCGATCTCATGGAAGGCCCGCTCCCACAGGTCGTAGATGTACGTCAGCACGTTGGTCTTGCCGCACAGCGCCAGCGTGTTCTTGTCGCCCTTTCCGCGCGCCTTCTTGCCGTGCTTGCGTGCGTATTCAAAGGCGTACCGCAGGCAGCGATCGACCTGATGCCGCGAGTAGACGGCCGTCTGCACGGCCACCTCGTGCGGCGTGCCCTTCATCGTGAAGCCGCCGGCGCCCGTGTAGGCGTCGCCGGAATTCTCGCGGACGACCACGTAGTCGATTTCGTTGGGGCCCTTGTTCTTCAGCGGGCACTCCACGCCCGGATAGAGCCGGACCGGACGCAGATTGATGTACTGGTCCAGCGCGAAACGGGCCTTCAGCAGAATGCCCTTCTCCAGGATGCCCGGCGCGACGTCCGGGTGGCCGATGGCCCCCAGCAAGATCGCGTCGAATTTCCGCAGCTCCTCGACGGCGCTGTCGGGCAGCGTCTCGCCCGTTCGCTTGTATCGTTCGCCGCCGAAATCGAATTCGGTCAGATCGACCTGGAAGCCGAACTTCGTTGCGGCGGTCTTCAGCACCTTCACGGCCTCGGCCGTCACTTCCGGCCCCGTCCCGTCTCCGGGCATCACTGCAATCTTGTACCTCTTTGCCATCCAGCTACTTCCTTTCTTGTTCACGTTTTCGAATTCAACTCAACTTCCATCCCGCCCCGATGATTCCTGCCAGTGCCAGAACCCACACGTAGGGCCGGTGCAGGATCAGCGTGCCGATTATACAGTTCTGCCCGGCCGTCTTCATAGCCTTCTATCCACTTGAAATCCCCGTCCGGCCAGCACCGGTTGCGTTCAACCATCTTCTCCGATTCACACCCGTCTTCGGCACGCGCCTCATCGGTCCTGCTTCGGGCGGACCCACCAGTCGCTCTCGGATATCAACTCCTTGCCCACCTCGCCGACCCGCCCACCCGAGTCGATGTGGATTTCACTCGGCACGGCGAAGATTCTGTACCTGTAGAATGTGTCGCCCCCGAACATCCGGTTCCCAGCGGGCGCATCCACCATGACAGGGAATGTGACCCCCTTGTTCTTAACGATCTGGCGGACGTTCTCCAGGTCCGCGCCCTCGGCGTGTGGGTGAACGGAGACAAAGAGCGGCCTGTCCGTGGATCTCAGCGTATCGCCGTATTGGGCCTGCAGGCGCGGCAACTCGGACATGCACGGCCCGCACGCGATCGACCAGAAGTGTAGGATGATCGGCCTGCCCTTATGCCCGGCCAGATCGATCGGCTCGCTGTTGATCCACCCAGATCCCCGCAGGGCGGGGGCCGGACCTCCGCGCAGATGGGCGTAGAATGCGTCCCTGGCCTGGGCCCCGGCCAGCAATCGGTCGATCTTGCTCTGTGGATCGCCGACCGTGTAGGCAATCCCGCGGACTGTGTCCGCAACGCCGTACCCTTGCGGCAGGACCGGGGCGAACGCGCTCGCCTCGCATTCTGGATGCGAGACAAAGCTCTCCAGAACCAACCGCGACCGCTGAGAGACCTCTCTCCGCTGGTCGGAGTTGGTCCGATACACGGTAAACTCCACCTGGAAGGGCATCTGAACGCCCTCGTCCACTTTATGGAAGTCCTGGTAAGTGATCTCTTGAGACGGGAAGATCGCCATCTCCAGGCCCGGACGATGTCCCTCAGTCCCCAAGGCCCAGCGAACGACGGCAAAGCCGAGTTTCGGGTCCACCGCCAGACGGGTTGTTATCGCATGGGAGGTTTTATCCTCCGCCTTGGCCGTGGGATCGATCAGGACAGTGCGTGGCATGGATCTATCCCTTGACGCCAACTCGGCCTCGTGTTCTTCGTCCCACTGGTCTGCCTCTTGCTGGGTTCGGAATATGGGATACTCTTCTTTCGTCGTCCGCTCCAGAATATAACAGGCGCGTTCGTTTACCCGCGTGCACACCGGCAGCAGGCGTATCTCAGGGCCTTCTAAGCAGTCGAACGGATGACGCGGCAGGTCCCCATGCCCTCGAAGAGCGGAGTCCCCAGGAATCTGGGGCAGGAACGCGGGCAGTGTAGGGGCAGAGCCCCAGCCCATGTTGTTGCCCACACTGTCAATCAGGGCGCACTTTCTGTCCGGCCAGACGATGTGGACAGTGTTGCCATCGCAGGCCGCCTCCCACGGTTGCGTCTTTTCGCCGCCGGATGATGTGCTCTGCTGCCAACTATACCATTTGACCCCGTCCGAGATCGTGCGAAAGCGCGTCTCCTCGCGGAAGTGCGATGGCGAACTCTGGATGAACGTCGTCGCGTAGCGAGCCTCCCAGGAGGTCAGCCCCTCGAAGGACTTCAGCCAGCTTCGCACACCGGCGATGACCTCATTGACCTCCACATGCGGCAGGCCCGCTTGCTCCCTCGGGATCGTTTCCCACTCCTCCACCGCCTTGATCACCAGCGGTGCATTGCGATTCAGCGCCCGCGCCTGGCCCCACGCGCTGCTTGTTGCCAGAATCGATGCGGCCACCAACACTGCCCGGAATCCGATTGCTCTCCCCATCGCTTGTCTCCTTTTCCGTTCAGAGTTCCGCTTTCTTCTTGATCTGGTCGAGCAGGCCGCCGTTGCGGATGACCTCCCGAGCGAGACCCGCCCATGGCGTGAACTGTACCATGTGTCTTGTTCGTCTTGTCGTGGATCACGCGGCACTTTTTACCCTCGATTCGGGTTTGGCGTGGGCATGGCCGCCCCGACCTTGTTGCGCCATTCGTGCAGCATCCGGCGAAGCTCAGCGGCCTTCTCGGGCATTGCCCCGGCCAGGTCCTTCGTTTCGCCGAGATCGTCGCGCAGATTATACAGTTCGACGCGATGATCCTCATAGAACTCAATCAGCTTATAGTCACCCAGCCGGACCGCTCCGCCGGGCGAGCCGCCCTGGTTGCCGTAGTGCGGATAATGCCAGTGAAACGCGCGGTCCTTCTGCGGACTCTGCTGCCGCAGCAGGGCGACCATGCTGCGACCATCCAGGTGCTGCTGCGGCGCCGCAGGCAGACCCGCTATTTCCAGCATGGTCGGATAGAAGTCCGTGCTGATCACCGGCTCTTCGCACACGCTGCCCGCCCGGACCTGTGCGGGCCAGCGAACGATCATCGGTTCGCGAATCCCGCCCTCATACAGCCATCCTTTGCCCGCCCGCAGCGGCAGATTGCATGTTGGATGGCCCTCGGAGGTCGCCAGGCCGCCGTTGTCCGACATGAAGAACACGACCGTGTCCTGCGTCAGATCGAGCCGGTCGAGCGCATCGAGCACCTTGCCCACGGCCTGGTCCATCGCCTCGACCATGCCCGCGTAGACCGCGTGATCCTGCACGAGCCGGACCTCGCGGTCGCCTTCCCTGCCCCAGGCCGGGCCATCGTGCGTCACGGTCCTGGCCTTCGCTTCATACTTGGCCTTGAGGTCCTCTCTGGCCATCAGGGGCGTGTGCACGGAGTAGAACGCCAGATAGGTCAGGAAGGGCCCGTCTCGATGCTCTTCGATGAAGCGGCATGTCTCGGTCGCCAGCCGGTCGGGCAAGTGCTCGCCGTCGGGCCCATCGGGCAGTCGCGGATTGCCATAGGGCGAGAAGTATCTCTTGCCGCCGTAGGGTCCGCCCCGGTCATGGCCGCCCTTGTTCACGTCGAAGCCCTGGTCTTCCGGCCAGAATCCCTCCGGCCCCAGGTGCCACTTGCCCGCGAAGAAAGTCGCATACCCATGCTGCTTCAGCGTCTCGGCGACAGTCACTTCCTCCAGCGGCACCCGGTCGCGATAGCGCGCGGGCAGGAGCGGCTTGTTCCGCGTCCAGTGCTTCTGCACGGTGTCCGGCTGCGGCGCGCCGAAATAGTCGGTCGTCCGAAGCCGGGCCGGATATTTGCCCGTCATGATGCTGGCCCGCGTCGGCGAACACACCGGGCAGGCGGCGTAGGCACTGGCGAAGCGCATCCCCTCGGCCGCCAGCCGATCCACGTTCGGCGTTTCGTAGAACCTGCTGCCATAGCAGCCCAAATCCGTCCAGCCCAGATCGTCCACGAGGAAGAACACGAAGTTCGGCCTTCGCGGCCCGCTGCTGTCTGCCAGCGCGCGCGATACGCCGCAGGCCGGCAGCAGTGCGGCCGTTCCCAGAGCTCTCAGAAAATCGCGTCGGTTCATAGGCACCTGTCGCTCTTACGGGGCGAAGCGGATTCCCTTTGCGCGTTCGATGGTGAAATGGCCTTCATTCGGACTGCGGACGAGCGCGCCGTTGATGCGCAGGTTCTCGATCGTGACGTTCTGCACGCTGTGCTCATCGTTATCGTAGCCGATCAGGAACGAGACGGGGGGCTTATCTGCGGTCACGTCGATGTCCTTGAAGTGCACGTTGCGGATGCGTCCTCGCCTGGCCGCATACGTGCTCAGTTCCTGGTCCGTTACGGGCATCCACTGCCCGAGCGGGCTGCGCTTGCGGTCCGGGTTCTGCCGATGATATTCCTGGGGACAATCCCCGCTGTAGATCGACAGGCCGATGCGAAACTCGATCAGCTTCTCGCGCGAGTCCTCGACGCGGATGTCCTCGAATCGGATGTTCTCGACGGTGGCCCAGTCCCCGTTGTGGATCGTGAAGGTGCCGCCGCGTTCGACGTGGATGATGTCGCAATCCTTGAACACGATGTCGCGAACGGACTCGGTTTGCAGTTCGAAGCCGATCTCCATCGCGTTGCCCCACTCGGCGTTCCACAGCACCGAATTGACGACCGCCACCTTCCGGACGTCGCGCAGGCCGCTCTCGCCGCCCTCGAAATAGGCCGGCGACGCCTTGACCGCAATACAGTCGTCCTTCGTTCGCAGGAACGAATCGGAGACCGTCAGGTTGTGACAGCCGACGATATCGACGCCGTCGTCGTTGTCGCGCCAGCCGACGATTTTGACGTTGTCGATCTTTACGTTGTCCGACCGGATCGGCACCACGGTCCAGCCGTAACTGCCGAGGATCACGATGCCGCTTACCTCCACGCCGGTGCACCTGGAGAACTTGAGCATCTGCGTCTTGGTGTCGCGATGCGTACCGTCCAGAACACCATACCCGGCCACACGCACATTCCTGGCGCCCTCGGCCCGCACGCGGCCGCGCACCACGGCGCCGCCGGCAATGTAGAGCATTTCGCCGCTGGTCAGGATGATCTCGCCGACATCGTGAACCTTGCCCGGCCCGAAGTAGTGCATCCGCTCGTGGTCCGGCTTCGGGGTTTTCTTCTCGGGCGGATTGGCGAACAGAAACAGCGGCCGCTCGATGTCCCCATCCAGCTCGATGCTCAGTTGGCACGGACGGTCCAGGTCGAAATAGATCGTTCCATCCTCGACGGTGAAACCCACGTTGCGGCTTTTGGGCCGGATGTCTACCCGCGCAAATGCCTTCTGAGGCGTCACCGAAACGCGCACCTTTCCTCTGAACGAGAACGTGCAGAAGGCCGCAATCGCCGAGTCGTGGACGAACTGCGCCTGGCCGTCGACCTTCACCTGGAAATCTGAGGCCTGCGGCGCACCTTCCGGCGTTGGATAGGTCACCACGGCGGCGCGCGCAGGGGCCCAAAGGCCCGTCGCCAGCGCTGCGACGACGAGCGCGGTCCATCGCATGGATCGTCCAGGTCTCGAAGGCATCGATCTCAGCCTTTCAATTCGGCGGCGATCTTGTTCAGCAGGCCGCCGGCGGCGATGATCTCCAGCGCGAAGTCAGGCAGCGGCTGGAACTTGATCTTGCGGCCGTTGGTCTTGTCGTGGATCACGCCGGCGTCGTAGTCGATCTCGACCTCGTCGCCGTCGGTGATCTTCTCGACGGCCTCGGCCGACTCGATCAGGTAGAATCCGCAGTCGATCGCGTTGCGGTAGAAGATCCGCGCGAACGATCGCGCGATCACCGTTTGGACCTTCGCGCCCCGAATCGCCCAGACCGCGTGCTCGCGACTGGAGCCGCAGCCGAAGTCGTCGCCGGCCACCACCACGTCACCCGGCCGGACCTTCTTGACGAAGTTCACGTCGAGGTCCTCCAGACAGTGTGTCGCCAACTCCGCCTCCGCGTCCGTATTCAAGTACCGCGCCGGAATGATCTCATCCGTATTGATATGATCCCGCTGATACACATGTGCCTTGCTCATTCCTCTGTCCTCACTTCTGATGGAGCCACCATGGCATGAATATCAAAGATCAAATCGCAAATATCAAAATCACAAATCAAGATGCCAATCATCTCTTGCCTCGGAGTGTCAGGATGCTCGATGCTCGTACCCCTGCGCAACAGTTGGTCTCCAAGGCGTCTCGACACGTTGTCATTCGGCAGCCTGTCGAGAAACTCAATGAGTCGAAGCGTGAAGTCGTAGAGTCGCTTCTTGAATTCCTTTTTGAATTTCTCTTTGTCACTTTGCATTTTGCATTTTGATATTTGCTCTTCTCACAGGTACTTGCGTGGATCGGCGAGCCGGCCTT
Source organism: Sedimentisphaerales bacterium (assembly GCA_040772485.1). GTDB lineage: Bacteria > Planctomycetota > Phycisphaerae > Sedimentisphaerales > Anaerobacaceae > Anaerobaca. The sequence goes on from JAXGYC010000009.1 coordinate 61,669, forward strand.
CGACGGCGCTGGCGGCGACGGTGGCGGGGCTGGCGAGGTAGACCTCGCTCTTGGGACTGCCCATCCGGCCGACGAAGTTGCGGTTCGTCGTGCTGATGCACTTCTCTCCGGCGGCCAGTACGCCCATGAACCCGCCCAGACACGCGCCGCAGGTCGGCGCCGAGATCACACAACCGGCGTCGTAGAACACGTCGAACAACCCCTCGTCCGCCGCCTGCTTCCAGATCACCGGCGTGGCCGGCACGACCAGCGTCCGAATCTTCACCTCCTTGCCCTTCAGGACGCCGGCGGCGATCCGAAGGTCTTCGATGCGACCGTTCGTGCAACTGCCGATGTACGCCTGGTCCATGGCCATGCCGGCGCAGTTCCCGATGGCAACCCCGCCGCTGGGTAGGTGCGGCAGAGCCACCATCGGTTCGATCGCCGAGCAGTCGAATTCCTCGACCGCCGCATATTTCGCATCGTCGTCGGAGGCAACGACGGTGTAGTCCTGTTTGCCCTTCAGCCGGCCGTCGAGATAGGCCTTCGTGACATCGTCAAACCCGATGATGCCGTTCTTGGCCCCAGCCTCGATGGCCATGTTCGTGATCGTCATCCGCGCTTCCATCGACATCTCGGCCAGCGCCGGCCCGACGAACTCCATCGCCTTGTAGAGCGCGCCGTCCGTGCCGATCCGCGCGATCACCGTCAGGACCACGTCCTTGCTGTACACGCCGGGCCGCAGCGAGCCGTTCAGAACGAACTTCATCGAAGCCGGCACGCGGAACCACAGCCGGCCCGTCGCGATCGAGGCCGCCAGATCGGTCGAGCCGATCCCGGTGCTGAAGGCCGCCAGGGCGCCGTAGGTGCACGTGTGCGAATCGCCGCCCACGATCACCTCGCCCGGGCGGATGTGTCCCTGCTCGGGCAGCAGCGCGTGGCAGACGCCCGCCCGGCCCAGCTTGTAGTAGTGCTTGATCTTGTGCTGCTTGGCCCACGTGTCCAGACGCTTGTGCAGCTCGGCGCTCTTGACGTCTTTGGGCGGCTGGAAGTGGTCCGGCGTCACGACGATCTTCTCCGGATCGAACACGCGATCGATGCCGCGCTCGACCAGCATCGAGATCGCCGGAGGCGTCGTTACATCGTGACACATCACCACGTCGATGTTCGCATCCACCAGTTGCCCGGGCGTCACCTTCTTGTGCCCGCTGGCCCGCGCGAAGATCTTCTCCGTTATCGTCATTCCCATGATGTAGATTCCTTCTTCTTTCGGCTGGTGTTATGCGTTCGTGGTTGCCTGGCCGTTGGCCTGCTGAACGGCGGTCATCCGGTTGATGGCGTCAACGTAGGCCTTGGCGCTGGCTTCGATGATGTCGGTGGAGACGCCGCGGCCGATGAACGTCCGTCCGGCCTCGACGATCCGCACCGTCGCTTCGCCCAGCGCGTCCTTGCCTCCCGTGACGGCGCGGATGGAATAGTTCTCCAGCTTGGGGGACAGGCCGGTGGCCTCGCGGATCGCCTCGTACGCCGCGTCGACCGGGCCGTCGCCGCAGGCGGCCGCCAGCCGTTCCTGGCCCGCGATCTTCATCCGCACGCTGGCGGTCGGCAGCGTGCCGGTGCCGCACGCGACGTGCAGGTATTTCAGCTCGTACACCTGCGACACCACGCGGACCTCGTCGTTGATGATCGCGGCGACGTCCTCGTCGAACACTTCCTTCTTTTTGTCCGCGATTTCGAGGAACCGCGCGTAAGCCTGTTCGAGTTCCTCCTTGGTGAGCTTATAACCAAGCTGTCGACAGCGGTCGGCAAACCCATGCCGGCCGGTGTGACGTCCGAGCACCATGCGCGACCCGCCCAGCCCGATCGTCTCCGGCGTCATGATCTCATAGGTGCTGCGCTCCTTGAGGATCCCGTCCACGTGGATGCCCGACTCGTGCGCGAACGCGTTGGCGCCGACGATGGCCTTGTTGGGCTGGATGACGAATCCGGTCAACTGGGACACCAACTGGCTCGTGCGATAGATTTCCTTCGTGTTGACGTTCGTGGTCAGGCCGTTGGCGCTGCCGTCCGCGAAGAAGTTGGCGCGTGTGTGGATGGCCATGACGATTTCTTCGAGCGCGGCGTTTCCGGCCCGCTCGCCAAGCCCGTTGACGGCGACCTCGACCTGCCTGGCCCCGCTGCGCACGCCCGCCAGCGAATTGGCGACCGCCAGACCGAGGTCGTTGTGACAGTGCGTGCTGATGACGCACCTGTCGATGCCCGGGACCTTGCTCTTGAGCTGGGCGATGAGCTGGCCGTATTCGTACGGCAGCATGTAGCCGACGGTGTCCGGGATGTTCAACGTGGTGGCGCCGGCTTCGATCACGGCGGCCAGGATCTCGATGAGGAAGGGGACTTCGCTGCGTCCGGCGTCCTCCGGCGAGAATTCCACGTCATCGACGAACTGCCGGGCGCACTGGACCGCCGCCACCGCCATCTTCACCACCTCGTCGGGCTTCTTGTTGAGCTTGTGCTTCATGTGGATCGGCGAAGTCGCGATGAACGTGTGGATCCGCCTTCTCTTGGCCGGCGCGACGGCCTTGCCCGCGGCTTCGATGTCCACGTCCTTTGCTCGCGCAAGTCCTGCAATTACAGGACCTTGCACTTGTTCCGCCACGAGCCGCGTCGCCTCGAACTGTGCCGGCGAGGAGACCGGGAAGCCCGCCTCGATGATGTCGACCCCGAGGGCGGCCAGTTGCTGGGCGATCTCGAGCTTCTGCGGGATCGAGAGCGAGGCGCCGGGCGATTGCTCGCCGTCACGTAACGTCGTGTCGAAGATGAAGACTTTGTCGTCAGGCATAGTAGTTCTCCGGAAAATTATTTCGAGCCGCCGGCATTATGCCGCAACAGGGGCCGAAATGCTACGGTTTTGCGTAAGATTGGGGACTGCAACGAGTTGTGGTGGTTCTGTTATTTGCGCCTTAGCGGCGCAGGATCAGGGCGGTCAGGCCGATGCGGCCGTTGAGGATGGAACGAATTGTGCCCTTTGTGGTACCCATAGATCATTCAAGTATACATATCGGCCGCCCGGACGCAAGACTTTTCCAGAAGAATCCTGCAATTATCTCGAGATTGGTCCCGGCGGCGCATCACTGGAGGGATTTCCAGGGGTCTTCGACGTCGACTTGTGCGGCGGTCGCGGTGATCTGGCGCTGCGTGGGCAGGGGAGTCATCGGCACGGTCAGGATCAGCGAGGTCTTGCCCGGCCGGCGCCACTGCCACTTGTCACGGGGTGGGACCACCACGCCTTCGACGATCATGGTTCCGGCCATCGTCTTGTAGACGCTCGGATCGGCCACGCGGATCGGAGCGGTCGATCTCGTCACCGACAGCGTGAAGACAACGCCGGCGGCGGCGATCTTGTTGAAGTTGAACTCGCGCGTCACGCCGTTGTAGAGGACCACGTCGATCCAGGCGCCCTCGTCGTCGCGCCCCGTCTCCATGCGGACCGGCAGTTCGTCAATCTGGGCGCCGTGGACGCAGAATCGCGCCTCCATCGTGCCGGACTCGACGTCGACCGGATCGCCGACTTGCACCTGAGCGGGCAGCTTCAGGCTGCCGATCGCTCCCTCGAATTGCAGCCGCATCCGAAGGTCACGGGCCTGGATCGTGCCATTAGCGATGCGGTCGAGCGAGATGTGGGTGTCACCCCGGTCGGTGGCGAAGAGAACCGCGCTGAGCAGCTCGGCGCCGTCCTGGATCGTGAAGATGCTCGCGGAGGAATAGTCGTAGCCATCGTGCAGAAAGCGGATGCGCATCGCCGCCGGGCCGGAAGGGGTGTTCCAATACGCCACGAGCGGCCTGCGCTGGTTCCAGAGATCGCCGCAGTTGACCGAGCCGATCGTGAAATCCGGATGCAGGTATGTCCGCCCGATCACGTCGTGCTCGCCCTGCGGATTCAGAACGAACGTCTCGATCTCTTCGCGGGCCTCGGGCACTGACGTGAAGTAGGGCAGCAGGTCCTCGGGGCAAGCCAGAGGGATGCGGTGGGCGTCGATGGATTCATACGCCTGGGCCTCGGACATGTAACTCACTTTTCCTCTGGTCCCTCGCTGGATGAAGGCCAGGGCGCTCGGGCGCAGCAGCGTCGCATAGGACCGGCTGTGCGGTCCGGCCCACTGCTTCGTCGGCGCGTGAAAGCGCCGGGCCAGATGGTACCAGGCGAAACCGTGAAGATCCTCCGTCAGACGCCTGCACTCGGGGTCTTTGACGTGGGCCAGGATGCGGGTCAGCTCGCTGATCGCCACGACGGTGTACGTGGGGCTGTTGTACTCGCTGAACGAACCCTTCTGCTCGGTGTAGTCGTGGAATCGCTGGAGGCGCTGCCTGCCGTAGTCGAACAGCGCGCTGTCTTTGAATCGCTCGCCGGCGACGAGTGTGACATACGTCCCCATGATCGCGATGTTGGTGTAGCCGGGCCCGACGTTGCGCCGCTGGACGGAACGGGCGGCGTGCAGGATCGACTCTCGCACCTTCTCCTGCAACGGTCCGGGCAGGCGGTCCATGTGATCGATCGCCACCTGGAGCAGTTGCGTGCCGCAGAAGTCGGCCCAGTTCCAGTCGGGCGGCGACATCTGATCGAGCGGCTCTTCGAGGAACCACGACCAGATGCCGTAGGTGCGGCTGCCGGGGTCCTGGTCCTGGAGATCGATCACGCGGTCGAGGATCTGCTCGGCCCGCTCCAGACGATTGGGGTCGTCCGCATCGAGCAGAGCCACCGCGTAGACCAGCGAATCGCGGGTGCGGTGGACCGTGCCGGATTCGAGCGTCGTGTGGTAGCCCGGCGACGAGAACGGTCCCGCCAGCATCTTGGCGGTCCCGTCGTAGCTTTGATCCTGCGCCGCCAGGGCCTTGAGAAAGCCCTCGCGTCGCGCCGATGTGGGGAACCCGTCGGCGCCAAGGCACGAGGCCCAGTGCGTTGCCACGATCAATCCGATCCACGCAATCTGTCGGCGTATCATGCGGGAGCCTCCTTCTGTCGTATCCGAGCGATTGGCCACGGCCCTATGATACGTCGCTTCGTCATCCCGATCCAGCCTTTGTCGTGTTGGCGGCAATCTGTGGCAGACTTGTTCTGCATCGGTTCGGCGCGTATAATGGCGCGCAGGAATGAACGTATGGATCCAGCCGCACTCAGGGAGATGTGATTTGACGACCGAGCGAATGGAAAACCCGCAAGTGACGCCGCTCAAGCGGAACCTCCAGAACGTCATCTTCGGCAAGAGCGACAGCATCGACGTGATGGTCGTTGCGCTGCTGGCAGGCGGCTCCGTCCTGATCGAAGACGTGCCGGGGGTAGGCAAGACCACGCTGGCCAAGGCGCTGGCGCGGAGCATCGACGCCAAGTATCGACGGATTCAGTTCACCCCCGACCTGCTGCCGGCTGATATCCTCGGCTCGTCCATCTACAACCCGGTCAGCGGCGATTTCCGCTTCGATCCGGGCCCGATCTTCTGCAACATCCTGCTGGCCGACGAGATCAACCGCGCCTCGCCGCGAACGCAGTCGGCTCTGCTCGAAGCGATGAACGAGAACCAGACGACCATCGAGGGCCAGTGCCGCCCGCTGGCCCGGCCGTTCATGGTCATCGCGACGGAGAACCCTATCGAGTTCCACGGGACCTACCCGCTGCCGGAGGCGCAACTGGACCGCTTCCTGGTCCGGCTGGCGATCGGGTATCCGACGGCGGAGGTCGAGGTCGACATCCTCAAGTCGCACGCGAACCGCGAGCCGCTGGATTCTATCGAGCCGGTGATGGGTCTGGACCAGGTCCGCGGGATTCAGGAAGAGGTGGCGAACGTGCACGTCGACGATGCGATCCTCGAATACATCGTCGAGATCGTCCACGCGACGCGGAACGACAGCCGGCTCCAGTTGGGCGTCAGCACGCGCGGGACCCTGATGCTCTCTCGCGCCGCCCGGGCCAGAGCCTACGCGCTGAATCGCGCGTTCGTGATTCCCGACGACGTGTCGTGGAGCCTTCCGCACGTGCTGCCGCATCGCCTGCTGCTGACCGCTAAGGCGCAGCACGGCGGCGCGACCGCCCAGCAGATCGTTGCGGAGATCCTGGGGCGGATCAAGGTTCCGGTGTAGGACAGGCACTCGATATGGCCGCCACCCGTACGAGAATGCGTCTTGGTCTGACCGACGCGGGACGGATGCTCCTGATGGGGACGGTGTTCTTCGGCCTGGCGGCGCAGCTCGTTCCGGCGTTCGGCGTTCTCTCGGCGCTGATCGTGGTCCTGCTGACGGTCCTGGCCGTCGGCTTCGTTCTGCGGCCCCGAATCGAGGTGACCGCCCACCTTCCCGATTACGTCGTGGCAGGGCAGGACGCCCAGTTTCGCTACACGCTCAAGAACGCGGCGCGCGTTCCAGCCTACGATCTGCACGTCCGTTTCGTTGGGTTGCCCCAGACGATCGAACAGGTGGGCGGCGCCCAGATGGTCCCGCGCCTGGGGCCGGGCGAGTCGACGGAGGTGGCCGTCACGATGCGGGCCCGACGACGGGGCAACCATCTGATCCCGTTGCCGATGTGCCAGTCGAGCTTCCCGTTCAACCTGCTTGTTTTCGGCTCGCATCGCAAAGACAAAGCGACGCTCACGGTTCTGCCGGTGTTCTACCAGCTCCAGATGCGTCTGGCGCGTCTGAGCGGTCAGGGGCGCAGTGGCGTGGCCGGATTCGCCGGAAGGGCGGAGGTCTCCCCCGAGTATGCGGGCAACCGTCCGTTCCTGCCGGGCGATTCGCCGCGACGGATCGACACCCGCGCCTGGGCACGCCTGTCCGTTCCGGCGACCAAGGAGTACCACAACGACGCCGACCGCTGTGCGGCCCTGGTGCTGGACACGCGAATCCGTCCCGACAGGAAGAGGGCGGGCGACGAGGAGATCCCGGAACTCGAAGCCGCGGTGTCTCTTTGCGCCTCCATCGCCTTCAGCATCCAGCGGGACTGCCTCGTCGAGTGGTTCCTGGCCGGGCCCGAACTGCACGACTTCACGGTGTCGCGAGGCCGTCCGGCCCTTGGCGCGCGGGCAGGGCGCGCGCGGCAGGGGGCGCGCGTCGACGCGATCCACGAAATCCTGGCGACCGTGGAACCGGCGGAAAACTACGACCTGGACCGGACCGCGGCCGCACTGACGAGCCATTTCCATCGTATTTCTGAGGTCGTCTTCATTCTGTTGCGACCGGACCGGGTGTATCTGGACCTGTTGGGATTGGCCGCCGCATCCCGTTGCCATTGCAGCGTGTATCGGGTGGCCGAGGCCGACGCCCGGAGCCCCGAGAGCGATGCGCTGCCGAGCGATTCGGTAACGCTGCTGTCGCCCGAGGATATCCTGACCGGCCGCCTGGGGCCTCTATGAAGCCGCAGAAGATCATTGCCGTCATCATGGTTCTGGCCAGCTCGGCGGTCACCGCTTGGGCCTCGGTGGATATCGCCTATCCGGCGATCCTCTGTATGCTGGGCCTGCTGGGCCTGTCGCGGAAGTTCACGTGGAACTTCAAGCCCGAGCGGCGGATCATCACCTCGCTGCTCATGCTGGTTCTGGCGATCTTCTTCGCATTGCACTACAGCTACACGCGTCCGCACAGTTGGGTGGCGCATGAGTTGGCCATGAGTCTGGCCTGGCAGACGGTCGCCCGGTACTTTCTGGCCGGCATGATCCTGATGCTCTTTCTCGGATCGCCTCGACAGCTTCCGGCCTCGCTGGGGCTCTTTCACCTGGCCAGCACGGTCTGCGCCGGCCAGGTCCTGCTGCTGAACGACCGATTCATTGCCTTTCGTCTGCTGGAGCTGTTCTCGGCGGTTCTTGTGGTGCTCTACGCCGCGACCACGTCCGGCCCGGTCCCCACGGGGCCCGAGCCCGATGCGCCGCGGCCCCGTGAGGATGCCAGGCTCATCGTCGCACGCCGTCGCAGGATGCCGAGATGGGCCGCCAGCGCGCTGATCCTCGTGGTGGCCGCCAACGCCGGATGGATCATCAGTTCGATTCTCTATCGGCACGTCGAGCTGCTCGAGTACCTGCCCGCCTGGTTCGGAAAGCAGGTGATCAACATGGACTCGACGACGGCCGACGCGGCGCGCATCGCGTTTTCGACGACGGGACGCCTCTCGAGCCTGGCGTCGGTCCTCGAAGACCAGGATACGACCGTGGCCCTGGAGATCGAGAGCGAACAGTCGCCCGGCTACCTGCGCGGCCGCGCGTTCGAGGTGTACCGTCAGTCTCAGTGGCACGATCTGTCATATCAGGAAGCCGTCTTTCCCCAGCCGGGCAACCTGTACATTGCGAACCGGACGAACATCTTTCGGCTGTACGAAGAGGACGCCTCAGACGCCGAGACGATGGTGATTCGGCACGCGCTTCAGTTCGACGATGCGGCGTTCGCGCCTCTGGACCTGTCGTATGTCGAAGCGCCGTTCAAACTGTTGCTGCGCGATGACGACGACATCATCTACACTCCGAAACTGGCGCGGGGCAAGCGATATCGGGTCGCCTATTCTCCCTCGCCCAGGCAGACTCCGCCGCAGGGGATGCAACGGAGCCGGTCCCTGGATGTGCCCGCCTCGCTCGATCCGCGTGTCGAGCAGCTTGCGAATCGGCTCTTCTCCGGCTGCCACAGCACGGCCGAGAAGATCGAGGCGGTCGTCCGGCACTTCCGGAAGAACTACACCTATGCGTACGACCCGCAGATTCCTGCCGGCCGCGACAGGTTGACGAGTTTTCTGCTCGAAGGCTCCCAAGGCTACTGCGAGTACTTCGCCTCCGGCGCCGCCATCCTGCTGCGCCTGGCGGGCGTGCCCACGCGGTACGTCGTCGGGTTCCTTGTCACGGAACGGGACAGCCGCACCCGTGCCTGGATCGCGCGGAACATGGACGCGCATGCCTGGGTCGAGGCGTGGGACGAACAAGAAGGTCGATGGGTGACGGTCGAAGCGACAGCGCAGAGCAGCGACGCCGCCGCGGCCGCCGAAGAACAAGCAGACGCTTCCGGCGATGCGACGAGCGTATGGCTCGGGCAGTTTCTGCATGCCCTGTACGAGTATGGCCTCGTCGGCGCCTTGACTTGGTTGTTCACGTACCACGGTGGATCGATCTCGCTGCTGGCGCTGGCGGTGCTCTCGGTCGTGGCGCTGTGGTGGGGTCTGTCGCGACGCTATCGAAGGGCGACCGGGCCGAGTGCGTCACGATATGGGGGCGACCCTTCGGTTGCCGCGTTGCATCGGTTGCTGGCTCGCATGGATCGCAGGCTCAAGGTCCTCGGCGTCCCGCGTCCGCTGACCGAGACGCTGCACGCCTTCGCCGGCCGGCTGCGCACACACGATTCCGGCGGGGCCGCAAGCGGTCGGGACTGGGCGGGGGTGTCGGATTGGTACGTCGAGTACGCCAACCTGCGCTATGGCGGGGCGGTCCGCTCCGAACACGTCGAATCGCTCCGGCAGCGCGCCAGCCGATTGCAGAAGTCACTGTAGCCGGACCGATCCGCCTGCGGCCGATCACTTCAGAAACGCGATGGCGATCGGGTAGCGCCAGGGCTGGCCCTTGTCGGCCTTCAACGCGCCCAGAACGATCAGGACGATGTGGACGACGATCAGCACCGGGATGAGAAACGCCCCGACGACCGTGACGCCCAGCGCCGCCAGATAGATCATAAACGAGATCTGGTAGTTCATGGCCTCGCGTCCATGCTCGTCCACGAACCGGTGCTTGTCCCTCTCGATCAGCCAGATGACCAGCGGGCCGAAGAAGCCGACCGCACCGAGAATGTGGCACAGCATCGCCATATTCCGCGCGTCCTGAGAGGTCTCCGTCTGCTGCCCTGTGTCTGTATCGTAGCCGGAAGAGGACGTTGCCTGCGACCATCGGGAACCGCTTTCTTCTGCCATGATTCAACTCCTGCTCTGCATGCCATGAAAACCGTTACGGCTTTATAGCAAAGGCCTTGCGCTCGGTCAAGACGGAAACGCGCACGGCCGGCAGCGTGGTCCTATGGCCGAGGACCGGCGCCGCTGACGTCGATCGGCTCGATGCCCAGGACCCGTGCGGGTGAATCGGCTGCGAACTCCACCTTGCCGTCGCGAAAGGCGGTCAGCTTCGGGTCCGCCAGGACGTTGGCCGCCTCGGGCTGCATCTCGTACGCACCTGTCTGTGTGTACTGATCGAGCTTCTTGCACTCGACCTGGCCCGCAGCGCTGTAGAGGACGTTGCCCGCCAGGGTGGTGATGCCCTCGCGGTTGTCGAACACGATCTTGCCTTTGGCCCAGAGGACATTCTTCTCGAAGCGATAGTCGGACGACTTGGGCCAGGTCAGGTGCAGGTTGCCGTCGTTGACGAAGACGTTGTTGCGGATCGTGTTGCCTTTGGCCATGTGGTTGTGGCTTGGGCGCACGACGTTGACGGACAGATTGCCCTCGACCAGGCAGCCCTCGGACTGTTCGTCGAGGTAATAGGCCGAGGCGCCGTAGCCGCCCGTGTCGATGATGTCGTGGATGTAGTTGCCGCGCAGGACGAGGTTCTTGCCCCCGAAGCAGTAGATGCCGCCGCCATCGTGCAGTTCGAGCATGGCGTCGTGGATCCGGTTGGCCTCGATCACGTTGTTCTCGCCGCCACAGGTGACCGCCGAGTACGGCGCGTGGTGCACGTGGTTATGGGCGAGCAGCGAGTCCTTGCCGCCGCCGGTCAGGGCGATCGCGCTGGGGTAGGTCAGGCCCACGTTGTGGATGTGGCTGTCAGATATCTCCAACTCGGTGCCGTTGAAGCGGACGCCGCAGGCGCCGACGTGGTGGACGTGACATCGTTGGATTCTCAGGTTCGTGCCCGTCGCCTTGATGCCTTGTCCGCCGACGTTGACAATCTCCAGGTCGCGGAGGGCACAATTCTCCGCTCCGCTGACCGAAAGCGCGCCGTCGAAGAGGCCCGCGCCGAAGCCGCCGGCCTTGAGTGGCGTGGTGGTCGCTGAGAGCGTCAGTCCTTGCAGGGTGATGTCCCGAACGGGCTGGTCGCGGCGGCCCTGAATCCGGAGGATCGACTCGACGGCCGGCGCCAGGACCTTCGCCTGGCTCATGTCCTCGCCGGGCAGGGGCCAGTAGACCACCTTGCCCGCCGTGCGGTCGAGATACCACTGTCCGGGCTCGGTCATTCCTTCGCGGACGTTCCAGACGACGTAGGTCTTGACGCCGAACGCGCCGGCCGGGTGCCCCGTCGGGCTGGAGAACGTCAGCGTGTGCGTGGCGGTGTCGATCGCTGCGATGCCCACCATCGAGTCGTCCCACATGTGGTAGACCGTGACCTCGGCGTTCCGGATGTCCAGCCACGGGCCCAGGTCTTCGGGTCGGTACTTCATCGTGGTCAGCTCGGCCTCCGTGGGCTTGCGTTTCCAGCCGCCGCCGGTGGTGCTCATCCACGGCACGTCGAAGACGCTGCGATGCTCGAAGCGGCCTTCCTTCGGCAGCCGGGCCCGGGGGCAGTAGCGACCGTTGACGATCAGCGTGCGGAAGTCCCATTGGCCCTCTTTGACGCCGGGCACCGCCGCGGCGTAGAAATCCGGGCCGTCCTTGTGCCACCCGGTGACCATGCGGCCGCCGTACAGCGTTACATCGGCGCTGGCCGTGGCCTCGATTGTCAGCCCGTTGTCCCTATCGCTCAGAACGATGGGTTCATCGATGTAGTACTCGCCCGCCTGGACGACGATCCGCCGTGGCGCCTCGGTCCCCAGCGTGCGAGCCGCCCGGCACGCGGCGCCCAGCGTCGCCAACGGTCCGTCCGTGCGCTCGCCGTTAGGCTGCACCGCCCGGCCCGACCAGGCGTCGTTGCCGTTCGGCGCCACGTACAACGTCGCGGCTTCAGCGCCACAAGTTCGACTGGTCACAAGGGCGGTCAACACCAAGACGGCTGTCAGGGTCACAAGGGTTCTGCTCATCTCTATCACTCCTCTGAGATCGAATCACCGATTCTATGCTGGTCACTGTGTCCGGTCATTCTAACCGACTCGCCGGTCCGACGAAACGCCTTGCTTGCGACGGCGGGATTGCTCTGAAGTCGCCTGGGTACGCGCGTGGCAGCCTCAAACGCGCAGCGTTTGGGGATGGTAGACACACGCGTCACACCAATTTCGAAAGGCTGTCCATGCCAGGAGCCATCCCCAAGCTTCGCTTGAGGCTGCCACGAGTTATGTAAGAGGCGGCGCGGGCTTGCCGGCAAAAGACGTTTGCCAAACCGGTGGCCGCGCGTCTATAGTTTGGCCATGTCGGCTTCGGGAAATGTTGGTATCGCTCTGGGTTTGACGCTGCTGGCCGGCCTCTCGACGGGGATCGGCAGCGCCATCGCCTATTTCATCAAGCGCCCCAAGATCGTGTACCTCGCCTTCGCGCTGGGTCTGTCGGGCGGCGTGATGATCTACATCTCGTTCATGGAGATGCTGCCCGATGCGATGGAGACGATGGGCGAGGCCTGGGCGCTGCTGGTGTTCTTCCTCGGCATCGGCGTCATGGCCCTGGTCGATCTGGTGATCCCCGAGCCGGAGAACCCCCACAACTTCGAGGACATGGACGAGCCGAGGGTCGCTCACGGCAGTCACAAGCTCATGCGCACCGGCCTGTTCACCGCGCTGGCAATCGGCGTGCACAACTTCCCCGAAGGCCTGGCGACGTTCGCGGCGGCGCTGAGCGACGTGAAGCTGGGCGCGTTCATCGCCCTTGCGATCGCGATCCACAACATCCCGGAAGGAATCGCCGTGTCGGTCCCGGTCTTTTACGCGACGGGCAGCCGGAAGAAGGCATTCCTCTACTCATTCCTCTCCGGCGTCTCCGAGCCGGTCGGCGCGTTACTGGGCGTGGTCGTGCTGATGCCCTTCCTGACGCCGATGGTCCTGGCGGGCACGCTGGCCTTCGTCGCTGGCGTGATGATCTACATCGCGCTCGACGAGCTGCTGCCGACTGCCCATCGCTACGGCCACGGCCACCTCGTCATCGGCGGGATCGTCTTCGGCATGCTCGTTATGGCCCTGAGCCTGCTGATGCTCTGAACAGGCAGGCGAGAAGTCTCTTAGGTCCTTCAGGTCCCTTTGGTCCTTTGGGGCCAAAAGGACCTAAGAGACCTAAAGGACCGAAAGGACTCTATGCCGCCGCTCCGGCGCTGGTCGCCGGCTGGATCACCGACGCGGCGGTCTTGATCACGCCGGCGATGTTGGCCAGGTCCGAAGGGATGATCATCGTGTTGTTGGTCTTGGCCAGCTTGCCGAACTCGCCGAGGTACTGCTCGGCGATCCGCAGGTTGACCGCGGCGGCGCCGCCCTTGTCACTGATGGCGGCGGCGATCTTGCGGATGCCCTCGGCGGTCGCTTCGGCGACCCGCTGAATCTCGACCGCGCGGCCTTCCGCTTCGTTGATGCGCTTCTGCTTCTCGCCCTCGGAGCGGGCGATCATCTCCTGCCGGTCGCCCTCGGCGCGGTTGATCTTGGCCTGCCGGTCGCCCTCGGAGACCGCGATCTCCGCCCGCTTCTCGCGCTCGGCGCGCATCTGCTTCTCCATGGCGTCCTTGATGCTCTGCGGCGGCAGGATGTTCTTCACCTCGTACCGCGTGACCTTGATCCCCCAGGGCTCCGACGCCTTGTCCACCGCGCCGACGATCACGCTGTTGATGTTCTCCCGCTCCTCGAACGTCCTGTCGAGGTCGAGCTTGCCCATGACGCTGCGCATGGTCGTCTGGGCCAACTGGATGGACGCGAACCGATAATTGTCGATCCCATAGGACGCCTTCTTGGGATCGACGACCTGCATGTAGAGGATGCCGTCCACCTCGACCGCGATGTTGTCCTTGGTGATGCAGGACTGCGACGGGACGTCGATCGCCTGTTCCTTGAGCGTGTGGCGGTAGGCCACCTTGTCCACGAAGGGCATCAGGACGTGAAAGCCCGCCTCGAGCGTCGCGGCATACTTTCCGAGGCGTTCGACGATGAAGGCCTGCTTCTGCGGCACGATGCGGATCGTCTTGACGAAGACGATGACCGCAAAGACCAATATGCCGATCAGGATCACAGTCCAGGCACTGAAGGTAGATTGCGCCAGCATGGTTGGTTTCCTCTCAAAAGGGCGTTTTGTGTTCTGTCCGGACGAAGACGGCCTATAGCGGCTTGACCGTCAGCGTTGCACTGCTCTTCTGCGTGATCTGGACGACCGCACCAGCGGCAATCTCCTCGTCCGCCTGCGCGGTCCAGTGGGTTCCGTGGAATTCCACCCGCCCGGCCAGCTTGGGCGTGATCGGGCTCGTCACGATGGCGCGCTGTCCGACGTACTCGTTCAGATCGACGTTCGCATTCTGCTTGTCGGTGGTGAACCCGCCGAACATGCCCTTGACCCAGCGCCGCGCCCCGGCCAGCAATACCACCGAGGAGGCGATGAACAGGCCCAGTTGGGCGTTCAGCGAGATCGGCGTCGCCAGGCACACCCCCGCGACAATCCACGCGCCGACCGCGAAGAACGCGACGATCAGACCGGGGAGGATGAATTCCGCCACCAGCAGCACGAGACCCACCACGAACCAGATCAGCTCCGGTCTCAGGAAGTCTTTCAACCAGTCCATATCTCGTCCTTTCCAGAACGCACGGGTGTCGATGTCACAGGCCGCTTTCTACGCCACGACCACCGCCGTGCCGTAGGCCAGGATCTCCGCGGCGTGCGTCATCACCTCCGACGTCGAGAACCGAACGCCCACAATGGCGTTGGCGCCCAACTTCTGGGCGTCCTCGATCATCCGGTCGATCGCCTGCTCGCGCGATTCGCCCAACAATTTGGTGTACTCGGCGATCTCCCCGCCGACGAGATTGCGCAGGCCCGCCAGGATGTCCTTGCCGAGGTGGCGGGCGCGAATCGTGTTGCCGCGCACCAGACCGAGGTGTTTGGTGATCGTCTTTCCCTCTATCGTATCCGTCGTCGACAGAAGCATGGGTCTATCTCCTTACCTCTTTATAGCGGTCTCTGCTCCAGAAATAGATTCGCTCCCGGACTACGGAGACGAACAGAATCGCCAGTCCCGCCAGCAGCGCCAGCAGGCCCACTTTCAGCAGGGTGCTGACGGTCGGGTCCCTGATGACGGTCTCTATGGCCGTGAATCCGCCATAGATCAGCAGCAGGATGCCGGCCACAGAGAACACCATCCATCCGATCCCGCGCTCGATGCGATTGTACAGGCCGCCCCAGTACTGCTGCCAGAGACGGTCTTCCGGCTCCACCAACGTCACGTTGTCGGTGATCTGTTTGAGCTTCGTGAACTCCTCGATCTCTTTGCGGCAATCGGAACAGGAGGCTAGGTGTGCCTCGAACGCCCGTCTCTGCGCGTCGTCGAGTTCGTTGTCAAGATAGCCCATCATGAAGTCCTTGTAATCCCGGCAGGTCATGGTTTCTGACCTCCTTTCCAGGGCTCGGTCCGATCGTCATCGGGCCCGGCGTCCATGTCGGGTGAGCCCTCTAATATCTCTTTCAAGCGTTTGCGTGCGTAGTACAGACGACTGGTCACCGTCCCCCGGTTGCAGAAGAGCACCTTGGCCATCTCGTCGTATGAGAGGCAGCGAAAGTGTCTCAGGACGATCACTTCGCGGTGCTTCTCATCCAGCCGGCTGATGGCGCGCCAGACGCGGTCCTTGGATTCGTTTCTTTCGGCCACCATTTCCGGATCGAAGACATCGGCCGGGTCGCTCGGCGTCGGCTCGCTGTCCATTGCGTCGAGACTCTCGGCCCGCCGCAGTCTTCGCTTGCGAAGGTGACTGAAACACAGGTTCCTCAGAATCTGGTAGAACCATGGGAAAAACTTCTCCTGACTGTTGAGTTGATCGAAATGTTTGTAGGCCCGATAAAACGCCTCCTGCGAAAGCTCCAGCGCGTCTTCGCGATTGCCCACCAGACCCAGCGCGATGAAGTAGGCGTCCTTCATGTGCGTCTTGACAACCACCTCGAACGCCTCGCGCGGGCTCCGGCATGAGCTCCATGCCACAGCGGTGTTCTGTTCGCATAGGCTTTCCACTGTACGGCCACTCCCGGCCCCCCCACGTTCACGTCCGACCCTGATCCTGGTCGCTGCTTATATTGACCTGACAAGGGGTCTTTTTCTTCAAAAAAAATGTTGGAAAATGCGCGCCCGGATTCGGGTCGCGCGGCACGACCGGTCGGACAAACTCTTCCCAGTGCGTTCGCCCCTGGGTACTATAGCTCCGAACGCGACCGTCTTGGAGGGCGCCGCTCGCGTGCTGCTGACGTGATTGGACAGGTGGACGATGCTTTCGATGGTTCATGGAAACACCTTTTACGAAACCGCGATTATTCTAAGTCTGGCGGCGGTGCTTGGCATCCTCGGCCAGCGTCTGCGCCAGCCCCTGGTCATCATGTTCCTGGCAACCGGGATCCTGGCGGGCCCGGCCTGTCTGGGCCTGATTCGCAACTACGAGCAGATCGAGCTGCTGGCGTCCATCGGGATCGCCCTGCTGCTGTTCATCGTCGGGTTGCGGCTGGACCTGAACCTGATCCGCACCACCGGCCCGGTGGCCCTGGCCACCGGTCTGGGCCAGATCGTCTTCACTTCCGTCATCGGGTTCGTCATCGCGCTGGCCCTGGGGCTGCCCGTGGTCGGCGCGGTCTACGTCGCGGTGGCGCTGACGTTCTCCAGCACGATCATCATCGTCAAGCTCCTGTCGGACAAGAGGGAGATCGACGCATTGCACGGGCGCATCGCCGTGGGGTTCCTGATCGTGCAGGACATCGCGGCCGTCCTGGCCCTCGTAGCCCTGACGACCTTCGGCTCGGGCTTGTCTCGTGGCCAGTCGCCCGTGACGACGTCGCTGCTCATGGCCCTCAAGGGGGCGGGTCTTCTGGTCGGCATCGGCCTGCTCATGCGATACGTTCTGCCTCGGCTGCTGGCAAAGCTCGCCCAGTCGCAGGAGATGCTCGTGCTCTTCGCGATCGCCTGGGCGGTGCTGGTCGGAGCCGCCAGTGAAAGTCTGGGATTCAGCAAGGAGATCGGCGCGTTTCTGGCCGGCATCTCCCTGGCGACGACCGAGTTCCGCGATGCGATCAGCGCCAAGCTGGTGAGCCTGCGGGACTTCCTGCTGTTGTTCTTCTTCATCGACCTCGGCGCCCGCCTGGACTGGTCGACCGTGGGGGCCCAGCTCGGGGCCTCGCTGTGGCTGTCGCTGTTCGTGCTCCTCGGCAATCCCCTGATCGTCCTGATCATCATGGGCGCGATGGGCTATCGGCGCCGCACGAGCTTTTTGGCCGGCCTGACGGTGGCCCAGATCAGCGAGTTCTCACTGATCGTCGGGGCGCTCGGCGTTTCACTGGGCCATATTTCGCGGGAGACGATGGGCCTGATCACGCTGGTGGGGGTGGTCACGATCTTCGCTTCGACGTACATGATTCTTTACTCGCAGCCGCTGTACCAGTTCCTTTCGCCGGCGCTGAGAATCTTCGAGCGCAAGAATCCGTATCGCGAAACCACCGGCGACACCGCCGGCCCGGCTGGCCCGATGGACGCGGCGGTGGACGTCATCCTCGTCGGACTGGGCAACTACGGCAGCGGCCTGGCCGAGCGACTGCTGGAGCGGCGCATGCATATCGTCGGCGTCGACTTCGATCCGCAGGCCCTCGAGCGGTGGCGCGCCCGAGGCGTCTCCGTGCTCTATGGGGACATGGCCGACCCGGAGGTGTTCGAGCAACTGCCGATGCGCAACGCACGCTGGGTCGTCAGCACCGTTCGCTCGAAGGACGTGAGCTTCGCCCTGCTGGCGGTGCTCAAGCAGCGCGGCTACCAGGGCAAGGTGGCGCTGACGGCGGCCGACCAGGCGGAAGCGACGCTGTACGAACGTGCGGGCGTCCACGCGATTCTGCGTCCGTTCAGCGACGCCGCCGAGCAGGCGGCCGATGCGCTGACCGACGCGATGCATCTGCTGCCGCAGGATGTGGACTGGCCCGTGGCCTTTCAGGAGGTGCGCCTGCGATCGGGCTCCGCCTTCGCCGGGCAGAGCCTGCGGGACATCCCGCTGCGCTCGCTGACGGGCGTCTCGGTCCTGGCAGTCAGCCGGGCCGGACACGCTCACTACGAACCGGCACCGGATTTCCGAGTCTATCCGGGCGACCGCATCATCCTCATGGGCTCGCCCGGAGTGCTCAAGCAGGCGGAGGGACTCATCAACCAGATGGAGACCGTCGAGTCGGTGAACCGGCGCGAACGCTTCGAGGTCGCTGAAATCCCCCTGGACGGCAGGCCCGACTGGACGGGCAAGACGCTCGCGGAGCTGCAATTTCGCCAGCGCTACGGAGTCACGGTGGTCGGCATCCATCGGGGCGACGAGCGTCTCACCTCACCCGGTCCCAACGAGCAACTGCGCCAGCAGGACCGGCTCATCGTCATCGGCACCGCCGACAGGATTGCCCCGCTCAGACACCATGAGACGCTGCAACCGGCCTAATCGAGCTTTCGACCGAAGCAGAAGAGGTGTTGGAAGCCGCGCAGGAAGACTTGGCCGTCGCTGATCGCAGGCGAAGCATAGCACGATTCGCCCATCTCGTATTGCGCGACGCGTTCGAACTGCGCTGCCGGTCTGATCACGTTCACCTGGCCGTCGTCGTTGATGAAGAAGACCAGTCCTTCTATCAGCACGGGGGATGCGTGATGCCGCCCGAGCTTCTCCTGCCAGAGCGCCTGGCCGGTGGCGGCCTCGTAACAGAACGCCACGCCGGAGTTGTTGATGGTCAGCAGAAAATCACCCGCGACGATCATGGAGGGAACGTAAGGGGCCCCCTTCGTGTCGCGCCAGGCGACGTGGGTCTCTGTGACGTCTCCGTCGCCGTCGGGTCGGATCGCCAGAAGCACCTGCTTGGGCCAACTGCTGCTGACGAAGACCAGTCCGGCCTTCTCGCTGTAGACCGGCGTGGCCACGAATTCCTGCGAAGGACCGTCCACTTTCCAGATCACCTGGCCGGTGTCGGGATCGAAACTGGTAACGCACCGGTCGCCGCACTGGATCAGTTGGTGGCGTCCGGCGATCTTGCGGATCAGTGGGGCGCTGTAGCTGATTCCTTTGTTCTCGCGGCGGATCCGCCAGAGCGTCTTGCCGTCCTCGCGACGCAGAGCGATCAGGAAGGAGTCGCCTTTGCTGTCCCCGTCGACGATGACCTTGTCGTCGAACAACACCGGCTCGTTGCTGAAGCCCCATTCGCCCGCGTGCGTTCCCACCTGGACCCGCCAGAGCTGTCGGCCGCTGTCGACGTCGTGCGCCGCAACAACGATGTCATCGCCGACGCGGAAGGCGGCGTATACGCGCTGCCCATCGGTGGCCGGCGTGCCCGAGGCGTAGCTGTTCTCTCTGTGGATCTTCTCCAACGGTCCCTGCACGACGGTCTGTTGCCAGAGGATCGCGCCGGTGTGGCGATCCAGGCAGAGGAGCATGCGCTGCTGTGTCGCCGGCAGGGCGGTCACGGTCAGGACGCGATCGGCCCAGACGACGGGAGAGGCGTGCCCCACGCCGGGAAGCGCGGTCTTCCAGATCGCCGTTGCCGGGTCCCATCGGGCCGGAACGTTCTGCTCGGCGCAGGTACCGTCGCCGCGCGGGCCGCGCCAGCCGGGCCAGAATTCCGCTCGCGCAACCGAGGCCGTGCAGAGCACCAGGCCCGCAAGCAGGCCAATAAAAGAGGGTGGGTTCTCCACCCACGCACGACGGGCCCTTCGAGAAGGACCTCGCGTGGGACAGGAACCCACCCTATACGTTGGCCGAACGCCCCACCGGCTGTCGAGAGCGCAATGACAAGTCATGTGGTGCCGCCCGTGCAATTCGTCATGACCCTTCCGGAGGTCAGACCATGTCCTTGAGGTTCTTCAGCGGGCGAATCTTCACAATGTTCCGCGCCGGCTTGGCCTTGAACATGGTCTCCTCGCCCGTGAAGGGGTTGATGCCCTTGCGCGCCTTGGTGGCAGGCTTCCGCACGACCATGAGCTTCATCAGACCGGGGACGGTGTACGCGCCGGGGCCGCGACGACCGAGACTCTTCTTGATCTGATCGGCCATGGCCTCGAAAACGCCGCTGACCTGCTTCTTCGTCAGACCGGTCGCGCTGGCGATCCCGGACACGATTTCCGTCTTGCTCATGGGTTTTTCCGATGCTGTTGTTGCCATAACACAGGGTCTCCTTACACGGACAAAGACAGAGTGAACACTCCATACGCCAATCCACGGCCTCTACCGTGGAAGCTTGGGCAGAGATATGTCGTTTTGACGCGATTGTCAAGCAAGAAAGCGCCGCAAACGCCGAAATATATAGTGATTTCCGTGGATATCGTCGATTCTGATGAGGTCGAACCGGCCCTACAGAGCAGTACAGAAGGTGACGATGCTCTGCGCGGTCATGTCGAAGCGGGCCTCGTCGTCGTGGACGGGCACGTCGGGCAGCTCTTTGAATTCTTCGGCGGCGCTGGTGCGGCGGACCTTCAACGAACGGAACGGCCCGAGATGGCGAAAGGCCAGGTTCAGCGTGTGCGCCTGGTCGGTGGGGTTGAGCGCGACGACGGTCAGCTCACTGGCCTTCTCATGCAGGAACGCGCCGACCTGGACGGTTCCGAAGCCGGGCGTCGCGTCGATGCGGACGGCGCCGGGCCGGATGAACCGTGTGTAGTGCATGGCGGTGTACGTCTTCGGCGTGTACGTGCTCATCACCATCAGCGCGTGAACGCTCTTGCGTCCCTCCGTGATCTGCCACGGGACGAACGCCGAGCAGTGGCCCGCCACCAGCGCGTTGTGCAGGGCGTTGCCGATCCCTTTCTGAATCGGCGCGGGCCAGTCGTGATCGCCGGTGCCGCCCTCGGTGATCCAGAACGGTTTGCCCGTCTGCGCGATCAAGTCCCAGAACCGCCGCGACGAGGTCGCCGACATCTCGCCCTTGACGCCGTCCTCGTAGCCGTGCGTCGCGAACACGTCCAGCGCCGCCAGCGCCTTCGGATCGTTCCGAATCGCCTTCACGTAGGAGCCGGTCCCGCCTTCGTACAGGTGGCTGGTCATCGTCTCGGGCCCGAAGATCTTCACGTGACCGTAGCCTTCGGCGTTCAGCATCTCGCGCAGCATCGCGACGATCGTGACGAAGTCCTGGCCGTTCCAGACGCAGCTCTCGAACGACTGTGTGAACTGCACCTCGTTGCCCGGACTGACGGCGTAGAAGGGCACTCCATGCGCCTCGTGCCACTTGACGTACTCGACCATCCACTTGCAGAAGTGCTTGAAGTATCTCGGCTCGACGCGATTGTCGATGTCACCGTATCCGCCGGCGCGGATCGCGCCGGACTTCTTGTCGGTGATGGATCGATTGACCTTCATCCAGGCGGGCGGGCTCCAGACCGTGCCGATGATCCTGATCTCGGGATTGCGCCGGCGAATGGCCTGCCCGAAGTCGACGAAGATCTGCGGCCGGCCCCCGTCGGCGCCCATGTCGAAATCCTGGTAGCGAATCTGCGTCCAGTCCTCGGTCGGCTTCTCGAACGTCGGGCCCCACATGTTGACGCGCAGCATGTTGCAGCCGACGCCCTCGACGTAGATCCGCTGGAAGTCCTCCGTGCGGTAGAGATCGCGAAAGCGACCGACCCACGCAATCAAACACGTCCCGAAGCCCTCGATGGTCTGATACCGCACCGACCCATCGACCGTGACGTCGATCTCCGTCGCCGCAGCGCTGCCGGCGATCGCGAGCAGAACCGCCATTCCCATCATCAATCTCATGCGCATGGCCATCTCCTTCCAAACACGCTATCCCGTCGGCGGGGGACCATCGCTCGTCTGCGCGGACTTGCGACACCCGCATGCTACCCATACGCCGCAGGCCGGGCAAGGGTATGGCAAACCTCCTGAGCCGGGACGTTTTGTGACGCGATTGCCCCTCTTCCACTGGGGCAGGAAGCTGTTTGTAGTGTGCCCGCGAGGGCATAACCCGCCGCAGGCGGGCTATTCAGGTCAATAGCGTCTTACGACGCCACTACAAACGGGAATCCGCCCAAGGCGGATCACTACGAACCAAGCCCTGACCCCTGGCCAAAGCGGGTAGTCACTTTGCGTGTTGACATGGCGGCTGGTACGCCTATGATCAGGTCGATGGTGATGCGTTGCGGCGCGAGGCCGGACGAGCCAGTCCGGACCTTCTTTCGGAAACCGATGAGCGGAGTCGGTTGGATATGCGGACGCTGTGCGACAGGCCAAAGAGCGGCGGACTTCGACACGGGGGGTTCACCCTGGTGGAACTGCTGGTCGTCGTCTCGATCATCTGTCTGCTGGTGTCGCTGTCGCTGCCCGCCCTGACCCAGGCGCACCGCCAGGCCGAACAGGTGCACTGTCTGGCGAACCAGCGGCAACTGACGCTGGCCTGGCTGCTGTATGCACCGGACCACGACGACCGACTCTGCCCGCCGGAGTCCTGGACAGCGGACCTCAAACCCTATCTCCAGTCGCAGGACGTTTTGCTCTGCAGGACCGACGATGACGGCGAACATCGCAATTCGTACGGCCTGTCGAATACGATGGGGGGGCAGAAGCGCGACGGGGTGGTCCCCTTCGCGCGGCTGCACCGGGTCTCCGGCGCCGGCGCGAAGATGGTCTTCATCGACAAGGAACGCCGGGGCTCGGATTGCTTCTGGCCGCTGGTGTTGGACGACGACCGGTGGTTGTGGCGCCCGTGGTCCTGGCCGCCAGGATTGCAGGGCCTGACGAACCGCCACCGCAACGGGTGCAACGTGTCGTTCGCCGACGCGCACGGCGAGTCGATTCACTGGAAGGACGATCGCACGCGCAAGCTGATCCTGGGCCGGATCGCCGACCCCAGAGCGGGTTCGGACAACAACCCTGACCTCGAATACATGATCGAGTCACTGACGGTGCATCGCGCCCCCGACCCCAATGCGTTGGAAGATCGTCGCGCCTCCGAGCCCGAGAGTGGAGACTGAGATCGCATGGCGTTGAAAGTTCCCGACCTGCTGCAATATGAGCTTCGCCATCGCCTGGAGCGGTGGCGCGGGGCGCTGGAGCGTTGGGGCCTGCGGGAGTGGATTGACCGGCATGCCGGTGCGGTGATCGTCGTGGCGTGCCTGAGCGCAGCGCTGCTCGGCTTCATGCTGATTCGGGTCTTGTGGCCGGCTCGCCCGGCGCCGGTCTTGCAGAGTCGCCATGCCTGGTTCTACGACGCCAACACCGGCCGGCTGTTCGCGGACAGTTTCAGGAAGGCCGGCCCGATCCCGGCGCCGTCCGGGCCTCTGAGCGACGGGGGACACGCCGGCTTCCGGGCGCACGTCTACAGCTACGTGCTCGAACCGGGCGAATCGGAGCTCTTCATCGGCTTCCTCGAACGGCCCGACCCTTCCGGCGGAGCGAAGGCAACCGCGCAGGACATGACGGATTTCCAGGCGTGGGCCCAGGGCCGATTGATCAAGCGAGAAAAAGACGACCAATGGGTCGCCGCCACCAGCCCCCAGGGTCAGGCGATCCTGCGCGACCTTCTGAAACCCGACGCCCACGGGCGAACGCCGCTCTATCAGTTGCCCCGCTGACATGAGGGGCCCGCGCGGAGGAAGAAGGCATTCACGCTCGTGGAGGTTCTGGTGGTCATCGCCATCCTGCTCAAGACTCACCGGCCCAAGCCCCGACGTCCGCGTGCCCCCGTTTCGAATTTGTTGTTTCGTCGTGCGTCATGCGTCGTGCGTATCGAGTCGGTTGCCCCGGAGAGAAATCCGCGATTCGGCGTCTGCGGTCTGCGACCTACCGCCTCCGGCTTGTCTGCGCTTCGCTATGTCATTTTGCTGTTTGCTCTTTGCTGTTTGATTTGTCGTCGGGGAAGTTCAGATAGGCGAACTCGCCCTGGAGTTCGAAGGCCTTGCGGTCGCGGGCCTTGGCGGCCTCGACGTCGTCGTCGAAGACGCCCAGATGATGCGTCTTGCCGTTGTGTTTGATCGCGGCCTGCCACTTGTCCCGGTATGGGTAAACGCCCTTGAAGCGGGACCGTCTGCTGCGAGGACGCTTGTTGAACTCGTTCTGTTGCGGCGTGCAAACGCGCAGGTTGGCCTGGCGGTTGTCCAGCCGGTTGCGGTCGATATGGTCGACCACCATCCCCTTGGGCGCGTTCATGATCTCGCGGTGCATCAGGACGGTCCCGCCGGGCACGGAGCGGCGCGCATAGAAGCCGCCGTCTGCACAGGGAGAGGCGGTCCAGCGGTAGCGGTTGATCCGCTCGTAGTCCGCCGCATCGACGATTGCGAATTTGCCGCGCGTCAAGGGGATGTAGCGAATCTCGTCGTTCGGCGGCTCCGGCGGCGGCTGACGCGGCGATACCTGCCGGCGCGGCCGCCAGTTTCGACAGGTGCCCGTCCCGCGTACGTCGCGGCGCTCGCCCGGGCTGTCCGGGTGATTGAAACAGCTCATCGGCGGCGGCCAGCGGGTTATCATCCACACCACCCACTGCTCCTTCGACGGCGGGATGGCGAACAGGCAATTGGAGCACGTCCGCTCCGATGGATCGCACGCGCCCGCTCCGCCCTTTGAACGCCGTCTCGCCCGTTTGCGTTTCGCGGCCATTCTTCGTCCTCCATCTTTCAGGTTTCCTTGGCGGCCGCAAAACGATGCGGCCCTCTACCCTTGGATGGTGTTGCACGTTTGGGACGAAAAAAACGGCGTTTTTTACGTAGTTGATTCGTGTAAGTCCAGGCGAAGAAAGGAGTAAAAAATTTCTGCATGTCACGCGCACTTTGTCGTTTGACCGTTGCGTGTTTGGGACGAAAATCCGCGTCCTTTTCGGCATAAAGACGATGCGATGGGTCCGGATTGTGCGACGCATTCGGCGAGCAGACCCGCCATTACCCGAACCGCCTGAAGCGCCCAATTGTGGCAGCGGCAAGCGCCAGCTTGCCGATGGTGATATCCTTAAAGCCCCTGAAAGCCATCGGCAAACGGAGTTTGCCGCTGCCACCCGGCACAGGAGGGGTGCACTTCGAGTTTGTGGGTAGATCTTCACGGGGCGACTGCAATCGACTTCGTCATTCCGACCGGAGCGCAGCGGAGTGGAGGAATCTGGCTGCGAAGGGGCCATTGCCTTATCCTCGGCCAGATTTCTCCGTGCGGGCTTCGCCCCATTCGACTTCGCTCAGAGCCTGCCCTGAACGCAGTTGAAGGGGCAAGCTCTTAGTCGAAATGACATGTGCCACGCTCTCCGAGATGACAGACCCCCTTGCTGGCCTCGGCAGGAACCTACCTATAAACACGCAGTGCACCCGGCACAGGAGCGCCCACCGGCAAGGGGATGGCGAAGGATGCCGGGATTTGGTATCCTGCGGTGTTTACGGATCGTATGGGACCTGGGAACGGATGCATGGACCCGATGGAGACAACGATGGAGCAGAACAGTCTGGGACGGAAACTCCGGCAGCGATCGGGCCTGCTGGTGCTGGCGGAGCTGGTCGGCGGGCCGGGGTTCAGCTTCGCGCCCATCGAGCGGTTCGGCCGGGCGTATCAGGAGGCGGCCAAGGGTGGCAGGGCGATCCTGCCGGAAGGCTTCGACTTCGCCGCGATCACGCTGCCGCAGAACCCCGGCGGTGTCGCCAACCTCGAACCGGCCGCCATCGTCAGCGTCCTCCAGGCAAACCACCTGCTCGACGGTCTCGACGTCGTGCCGCACATCAGTTGCAAGGACGCCAACGCCGACGCCATTATCAGTTCGCTGGTCGGCTTCCGCAAGGCGGGCGTCACCAGCGTGCTGGCGCTGACGGGCGACAAGCCGGTCGCGGCCAAGGGCGTCTTCGAGCTCGAATCGCTCGGCCTGCTGCGCCTGATCCGCAAGATGAACCACGACGCCTGCCTCGGCGCCAGGCCCGACGCCCTGGCGAGCGTGCATCAGTTCGTCCCCGGCGCGGCGGTCTCGCCCTTCAAGTACACCGAAGCGACGCAGATGCAGCAGTACTACAAGATGGAGAAGAAGGTTCGCTGCGGTGCGGCGTTTCTGATCACCCAGGTCGGCTGGGACTGGCGAAAGAGCCTCGAACTGTTCACGTACCTGCGCGCAGGAGCGAACGATGATTCGCCCATGTTGGATGTCCCCGTGATCGGCAACGTCTACCTGCTCAGCACGATGACACCCGCGCCGCGTCTGATGCACGACATCAAGCTGCCCGGCTGCTTCGTCAGCGACGAGCTGCTCGCCAGGGTCTACAGCGAGAAGCTCGACGACCACATCGAGCGGGCCGCCCAGCAGGTGGCCATGTACAAGGCGATGGGCGCCGCCGGCGTGGACATCGGAGGCGTCCAGGATTTCGCGACGTTCACCCGCATCGTCGAGCGCGCCGCCGAGATCGGCGGCGACTGGGAGCGGTTCAAGGACAACCTCTACTGGCCCGCCAAAGACGCGTTCTATCTCTACGACGACAACGGCAAGCCCCGCACGCTGTCACAGCCGCGACCGACGGCGGGCAAGCGGTTCTTCGATTTCTCGCACCATGCGTTCCTCGACCCCGAGGGTGTGGGCTTTCACGCCTTCCGCAAGACGATGGGCTTCCTCGGCGCCGACAAGGGCGAGGGCCTCGTCTACAAGCTGTTCAACGCCAACGAGAAGGCGTTCAAGTACACACTGTTCGACTGCGAGGAGTGCGGCGATTGCTTCCTGCCCGAGAACTTCGGCGTCTGCACCATGGGCAGTTGCGAGAAGGGCATCGACAACGCCCCGTGCGGCGACGCCACCGTGGACGGCTGCTGCGGCAACAACCTCAAGCAGGTGTGCGTCGGCAATCGCGTCTACGAGGCGGCCGCCTCCGAAAAGGGCGGACGCGAGCGTCTGCGCACTGCGATCAACCCGCGCCGCAATCCCGCGCTCCAGCACTCCTCCTCGATCCTCAACTATCTGTTCGGCAAGGACCACACGATGAAGAACGCACTGATCTCGATCGGCGAAGCCGTTCACGCCTCGATTCCTAAGACCGGCCAGATCATGCGCCGGTTGCAGGACCTCGGGCCCGACGCCTACGCGAAGCCGAGCCCGGAGCTCGACTACATCCGCGCGCTGATCGAGTCGCAGGCGGCCGACGGCGCCGACTACATTGCGGTCAATCTCGACGCCTTCGGCGAGGACGATCCGAAGCTGGCGGTGAAGATGATGATCGAGTACACGAAGCTCGTGCGCCGTTGGGGCGACGGTGTGCCCATCTGCATCGACAGCAGCAACGACGACGTGCTCGAAGCGGGCCTGAAGGAATGGTACGCGGTAGGGGCGAATCATCATTCGCCCGTCAAACCCCCGCTGATCAACTCGGTCAAGGTCTACACGATGGACCGCATCCTGCCTCTCAAGAGGCAGTACGATTTCTCCGTGATCGCGCTTCTGGTCAGCGAGGACAAGCCGACCGGTCCCGGCGGGTCGCACTCGGTCGACGAACTCTGCGCGCTGGCGCATCGAATCTTCGACGAGGCGGTGGGCCGCAGCGGATTCAAGCCCGAGCAGATCTTCTTCGACTCGACCGTCTTTCCGCTGGCGATCGACATGCCGATGGAGCCGGGCGTCCCGGGCTACACCTACCGCACGTTCGAGACCATCAGGAAGATCAAGAGCGACCCGAAGTTCAAGGGCGCGCATTTCTCGCTGGGCGTGAGCAACTCGGTGCGCGACCTGCCCGGCCGCAAGATCGGCGTCTGCCGGGCCTACGTCGCCAAGGCCATGGAGTACGGCCTCGACGCCGGAATCGTCAACACCGCCCACAAGTACGGCACCGTCGAGCCCGACGCGAGCCTGCTCGAACTGGTCAACGCCTTCGCCCACCTCGACGGCTCCCTCGACAAGACCGGCAAGGCCATGGAGCTGATGGGCAAGTTCTGCCAGGAAAACCGAAAGCCGTCCTGACGCGTGCCCGAGGTACTTCCCGTGTTCAAGCATAAGGGCGAGGCATGCCTCGCCCCTACCGGCGCCCGTTTGTAGTGACGCCGTAAGGCGTTATACGCATTCGGAAGACTCTCAGACGGTCCCTTGGTTGTCATCCTGAGGCGAAGCCGAAGGATCTGGCCATCGCAGAAGACGGCTTTCCCGGTCGTAGCCCAGATCCTTCATCCCGATATCCATCGGGATTCAGGACGACAAGGCGGAGCGCACAAATAAATCCCAATCCTTATTACGGGCACACTGCGAACGAAGGCTACGGCGACGCGGCGCTTTGCATCATCTTCTCGCAGAATTCGCGTCCGCGTCTGGCGGTCTCTTCAGGACTGACGTCTTCGACGTGGGTCGCGAGAGTCCAGAGATGGCCGGAAGGATCGGTCACCGTGCCGATCCGATCGCCCCAGAACATGTCTTCCACCGGCATCTTGACCTCGGCGCCGGCGTCGACGGCGCGTTCGAACGCGCGATCGACATCCTCGACGTACACGTAGAAGCCGACGGGCGTGCCGCCGAACGCGTGCGGCGAGCGGCAGTCCTGCCCGGGCATCTCATCGCCTACCATGAACACCGAATC
This sequence comes from Sedimentisphaerales bacterium, assembly GCA_040772485.1. Classification (GTDB taxonomy): domain Bacteria; phylum Planctomycetota; class Phycisphaerae; order Sedimentisphaerales; family Anaerobacaceae; genus Anaerobaca. The sequence continues at coordinate 90,174 of JAXGYC010000009.1, forward strand.
GCCGATCTTCAGTTCCGCATGCATCACGTGCTGCCCGTCGGGCGTGGGCATGCGAAAGCGCTCCTCGGCGCCAAAGGCCTTCTTGTAGAAGTCAATCGCACGCGCTGCGTCACTGACCGTCAGCACCGGCGTGATCGTTCGGTATTCCTCCGGAATGGGTTTCACTTTTCCTTTCATCGTTTGCTCCTTTCGATGGATATCCCGCTGGATATCAGGTAAATACGCAAGACCTCATGTCTCGACGGTCCTTGGTACGCCGGGCCGGTTCAGAGGTGCGGCCCGCAAGGAAATTCCTGCCCCCGCGTCCGGGCGATGCTCGTTCCTCGCGGGTTCCAGGCTGGATGCAGCCAAAGGCGCGGTCCGTCGAGCCATTTACCTGTGCGATATAGTTCTTTGTCCATCGGCATGCCGCCCGGGTCGGACGTATAGTAAATAGAGCCATACAACCGGGACCGTACCTGGGGGGCGCTTGCGGTGGACCGAGGTCCTATCCTGCGGATGATCCGAGGCGTCCTTTTTTCATGCGCCCTCACCCCTGCCAAGCCGGCAAGGGCAGCTTCACTTCCGTCCGGGTCCCCTCAGCAGGCCAAATCCGAAACGCGAATATCGAAACCCGAAACAAGCACGAATAACAGAAATCAGAAACCCCCAACGAACAGGGGACCGGTGCCAGTCGTCTCGGTCATTCGAGATTCGTGCTTTGGATTTGCTTCGGATTTCGGATTTCGTGCTTCGGATTTCAGCGTGTAGAATCTCCTGCGTGGCGTGCAGGTTTCCCTTAGCCTGCCTGCTGTTTGGCGCGGATCAGGATGCGGAAGGTCTCGCGCATCCGCATCAGCCGCGCTTCATCGGCATGGCCCGGCGGCAGCGCATCGATCTGGTCCTCGACCCGGCTGAGTGACTGACGCAGACGCTCGTAGCTGACGTTGCCGAGGATCTCGCCGATGTCGGGCTCATTGAACACGATCCGTTCCAGCGCGATCGACGCCTCGCCCACGTACGCGGCGCCGTCGGCCACCTGGTCGAGGGCCTGCTGCGCGACCCACTTGGTCGTATTGCTCAGTGCCGCCTGGGCCACCGCCTTGTCACCGGTAGCGTACGCGTAGGAGTTGAACAGGATCTGCGTGGTCATCTCCGCCGCCGCCGTGATGGGAATGCCCGCGATGGCCAAGTCGATGACGAAGTTTACGCTGCTGCGTGCGATCGCCTCGGAGGGGGCCTCGCCCTGGTTCATGCGATCGACCGCTTCGGCGGTGGCCGCCGCGGCGCTGAGCAGCAGCAATCCCTTGTCGAGCTTGCTCATGCTGGCGAAGTGATTGTCCAGACGCTGGGCGACCTGAGTGGCTGAGCCGGAGACGAACGCATGATACGAGCGGACCACGTCGTCGCCCAGTTCGCGGCCGACGTTCCAGATCGCACTGCTGCTGCGCCACATGTTCTTGGCGTCCTTCGACATCTCCAGCAGACGGTTGAGGGCGCGAATCTGATCTCCCGTCTGGCGCGTGCCACTGCCGGTTCTTGCCAGAGCGTCGATGTACTGGCGCAGCCGGCTCGGGCTGAGCATGCCGTTTTCGAGGGCTTCCGACATCTTCACAAGCATCTGGCGAATCTCGCGCCGCCTCTTATAGAAGTCGGCACGCTTCATCTCATTGATGTCGATCTTTTGCATCGCCTCGATGAACTCGTCAATGGTGTTCGTCGCCTCGCGCATCTTGTTGGCCTCGCGGAAGGCCGACAGCCAGTCGGCGAAATCCTTCGAGTCGAGAATGCTCTGGAGGCTGAACAGCCATTCGCCGAACGTCTGCGGCTTCGGCCCGCTCAGGCCCGTGTCCCGCAGGGCGCTCCGCCAGGCGTCGCACGGATCACCGTGCACGGTCCCGTCGCGCTCGACGTGAATCTTGTCGTCGTACCAGTCACGCCGCCGCTGCTTCTCTTCGTCCGATTCGCTGAGCCCGTCGAGCTGGTCGCGGTGACGGTTGACGGTGTCGAGGTTCGGATCGCCGGTCTCGCCCGCGCCGCCGCAGGGCGTCTGGTTCAGCGCGTCCTGCAATCGACCGTCGATGTGCGCCTTCTGGTTTTTGAGGTCTTCCTCGTGGATTTCTTCGTGCTTGGCCAGGATCGCCTCCCAGTGCCGAATCTCCTCCTGCTTCCTGGCGATCCATTCGGCGCAGGCCTTCTTCCACGCGGCCAGGACTTCATGCCACCGGTTATTACCCGCGGTGTCTCCTTTGGCCTGTGCGGCGGCGATTTGCTGGCGGATGTCACGGCCGGTTCGGCGGGCGCCGGCCGCAAACACCTGCGCATCGTCTCCGGCGGCCTGGAAATCCGCCAACTCCTGCCGCCGTTGTTCGATGGCCTTCTCGATGTCGCCGTTGGTGGGGCGCGAGCCCGCGAGGGGGTTGTAGTTACTGTACGTCTTGTCGGTCCAGGCGTTGACCGTCTGGCGATATTTGTCGCTCGCCTCGGCCACGATCTTCTGCACGCCGTTGCGGTCGAGGCGTGTGCCCAACGCCGGGACGTACACCACGAACGTCCCCGCGGCGATCCGGGCCCGCGCGTCGGCCAGCTCGTCCCGGCGCCGGGCCAGGTGATCGTCGATGCCCTGGCCGGTCAGCCGCGTGCCGATCGCGGGCAGATAGTAGGCGTATTCACGCCGCTGCGCCTTGGCCAGATCCTCCTGCTTGCTCGCGATGCTGGCGAGAACGTCCTTCCAGGTGGCCCGCCAGCCGAGCGTCTGGATATAGTGCGCCACCTCGCCAGCGCCGTAGGCGGCCATCCGCGTGGCGCGTTCCTGCGTTTGCTTGGCGACATACTCTCTCCAGCCGTTGATGTCGCTGCGCATTCCCAGTTCCTTCTTGTACCAACCGATCTTCCCGGCGGCGAGATCGGCCGCGATCTGCGCTGCGGCATCTGCGTGCGCCTTGGCGTCGCGCTCGCGGCCTGCCGCCTGTGCCTCGGCGGCCAACCGGCGCTGTTCGGCAATCCGTTTCTGCGCATCGGCCTGCGCTTCCGCGATGGCCTCGTTGCCCCATCGGATGCGGTTGCCGAAGTCCTCGTCCTCTTTGGCCTTCGCGTCGTCGAAGACCTTCCTGGACTCCTGCCGCAAGCGAATCTGTTCCTGGATCGACGCGATATTCTCGGCGTTCTGCTTCTCGTACTGCCGGGCCGCCTCCTCGGCCGCCGCCAACTGGTCCAGGAACGGCTTGAGCACCCGCTCCGTCGTCTCCTGGCAGCTCTTCGGCAGGTCCTCCGCCACGGCGCGTGACGCTGTCACGCAGGCCAGCAACGCACAAATTCCCCAGGAGAACATCGAGGTGAAGAACGATCGCGGTTTCATCGGCAGGCCCCTTCAGCTTTGCGCCCAAGTCTACGTCGCGACCCGACAGGAGCCGGGCCGTCCACACGGCCCTATCCTAACATAATAGGCCCGTTCGATCAACAAATAAGCCATGTCGTCGGCCGTCGGAAGCGGGTGGCAGCGGCAATCCTTGCGCGCCGGGACTGGGGATGGCGGTTCGTAGTGTGCCCGTAAGGGCATAACGCCTGACGGTGTCACTACGAACAGCGAGGTCTCTTAGGTCCTTTCGGTCCCTTTGGTCTTCTGGAGCCCGAGAAGGACCAAAGGGACCGAAAGGACCAAAAGGACTGTATACCTTTGCCGCGAGGCGTTAGCCGTTTGTAGTGTGCCCGTGAGGGCATACGTTCCATAGAATGCGTAACGCCTTACGGCGTCACTACAAACCTACGCCCCTTCGGCAAGCTCAGGGCCTGCCCTGAACGCAGTTGAAGGGGCAGGCTCTTACGGGCATGCTACGAACGGTGGCTCCAGGCGTTGCGGATCTTTGTGCCCAGCGGGTCGGACGCGAGGTGGGCCGAGTAGCTGTCTATGAGGGTTTCCCAGTCCCCCTCGCGGCGCTTCCAGTGACGATACAACTGATCCAGGTCGTGGATCGCCAGTCGGGACAAGGGAAAGTAGGGCCGCATCTTCTCCAGATCGATCACCGCCGCATCGAACCGGTGCGTCCCGTTGCCGTTCGAGCCGCCGGCGTTCTCCGCCCGCACGAAAATGTGCTTGGCGTGCAGGCAACTGTGCCGAAGGTAATGGCTGTGCATCTGGCTGAGCGTCTGAGCGACGGAGGCGAGCAGCGCTCTGCGGGCATCGAGGTTGTCCTGCCCGATCGCGGCCAGGCTGTCCTCCAGCGGCTGATACCCCTCCAGCGATCGCGTCACGAGAATCGCCTGCCAATGCCGGCCGACGTTGCGATGCCCATAGAAGAGCAGATCGGGGCAGGGGACTCCGTGCTTCTTCATCCGACAGATGTTTTCGTACTCCCTGTAGACCGTGGGAAGGCCTCGGACCGGATGGAGCAGGGTGCGGAAGTTGTGGTTCTGCTGACGCTTGATGAAGACCGCCAGCGTGCCTCCCTCCGGCTGTTTGAGGATATGGCGCGAGACACCGCTCCAGCCGTTCCGGCGGCGATTCGGTTCCTCGAACCAACTCAGATCGGCGTTCCAGAGCGATTCAAAATCGTCGAGGCCGTTGTATGCCAGAAGTTTCCGATCCGATTCGGAAACGATGCAGTGGATGCTCAAAACTCACTCCTTGCGCAGGATGTAGACTCGCCACATGGAATAGAATCTCAGGAAGTCAAGGTGGCCGACGATCCGGAACCCCGCCTGGCGAAACTCCGATTCGATGCGCTGGCGTTCCACCACGCCGCGATTCTGGAGTTCGGCCTTCGATCGGGTCGCCTCCAACTTCTTTCGCCGGTAGGCCCTGTAGTTGCCGTCCACCCACAGGGAGACGCAGACTGTATCGCGGGTCACCCGGTGGAATTCCCTCAGCATCGCCAGCCGGTGGGCCGGTTCGAGAATGTGATGGAGCAGCCGCATGCAGAAGATGTTGTCCACCGAAGCATCGTCGAGCCCGGTTTCGAAGGCGGAGCACTGAAAGCACTCCACGCGATCGACCAGCTCTTTGGGCTGCATCCGGCGGGCCACCTGAAGCATCTCCTCGCTACTGTCGGCGGCCAGAATCCGGCGTCCCGACTTGGCCGCCAGCAGAGGCCAGAACCGCCCGGCGCCGCAAGGCAGATCGAGCACGACGTTGGGATCGCCCGCCATCGCCAGCGCCCGGCGGGCCATCGCCAGCTCCCGCCATGTCGTCAATCGCCGGGCCAGACCCGCCCGGTGCTTCCGGAAGTAGTGTTCCGCGTGGTCGCGATCGTATTTGTCCGAGAACTCCAGGCGTATAGCCTGGTCGCCGCGCGAATTCTTCATGGAAGATACGTCCTGTTGCCTTCTGCAAGCTGCCTGCGAGCACCGTTTTTCGGAACGCCGAGTCCGACGAGCCCGGTTCGTGGGCGCATCTTGACGGTTATCGTTCGCACCGTCAACGGTTTCTTCGCAGCTCGGCCTTTGTTTCCTACCCCTTGCGCAGGACGTAGACTCGCCACATGGAGTAGAACCTCAGGAAATCGAAGTGGCCGAGGATTTGGAATCCTGCCTGAAGGAACTCCGCCTCGACCGTCCGCCGATTCGTGACGTAACGGCTGTGGCGACTCCCCTGCGGTCGGCGGGCCTCCACCTTCGCTCTCCGATGTGCCATATAATTCCCGTCCACCCACAGGGAGATGCAGACCGTATCCCGGGTCACCCGGTGGAATTCCCTCAACATCGCCAGCCTCTGGGGCGGTTCGGGGATGTGGTGAAGCAGACGCATGCAGAAGACGCAGTCGACCGAAGCGTCATCGAGTCGCGTCTCGAAAGCGGAGCACTGGAAGCACTCCACGCGTTCGACCAGCTCCCTGGGCTGCATCTGGCGGGCTACACGCAGCATGTCTTCGTTGGCATCCGCGGCGAGAATCCTGCGTCCCGGCTTCTCTGCCAGCAAGGGCCAGAACCGCCCGGCCCCGCAGGGCAGATCGAGCACGAGGTCGGGATCGCCCGCCAGCGCCAATGCCCGGCGGGCCATCGCCAGCTCGCGCCACGTCGTCAGCCTGTGGAAGAAGCCCGTCCGATGCTTGGTGAAGTACTGGTCCGCGCGGTCGCCGCCGTATCGTTCCGAAAGCTCTGTGCCTGTGGCCTGGGCTAATTCCGAGTCTCTCATGTGCTACCCAGCCCTTCCATCCTGCTTGCCCGCTCCGGGACTGTTCGACGACAGAACATCTCCTCCATACGCCCAGTCCTGTGAGCCAGAATACTCACCGAACATGAAGCGAAGATGAAATGGCCGGCCCAATCCGAGAAGAAATCGCCAAGTCCCTTCATCGGTTCTCCTTGCTCGCCAGACCTGTCAGTTCTCGCACCGGGCGCGACCACCCGCCAAGCAGATACGGGTCAGATCGAGTTCTTTGATTCCATGACTTCACGTTCTTTTAAGCTCGCGGAGGTTAAAAGGAGGTGGGCATTGCTGGAGATTCGCTGACCGCCATGCCTTGTCTATCTGCCTCGCGAGTGGGGGGCAAGGGCTCGCTGTACGAATTCTTGGAGAGTCAAATGCAGAAAGTTATAGTGGGAAACGTCGGATCATGGAGAAGGGGATCTTTCGTGATCGAATCCGGAGATGCGCTTCGAATCCGGACGGTATCCTCCGGGGCAGTGAACTCGGCCGTCGAAACGAAGGATCGCTTCGCCAGCACAGTGGCAGCGCAGAAGTACGTCAGGGCACTGGATGGAACGGCCATGCACCGGCGGGAAGAACGATGTATTCGCAAGGCTCTGGCCGGATTGGGTGCCGGGGCACGCGTGCTCGATATTCCCAGCGGCACCAGTCGCCTGCTGCCGTTGCTGAGGGAAATGAGGTTTCAGGTGGTTGAGGCCGACTCTTCCCCCCATATGATCGAGCAGGGTCGACATTACGCGGAGAGGCGGGGCCTGCGCAACGGGACTGAGTTTCGCGTCGAGGACGCGCTCGCCACACGTTTTGCAGACGACACGTTTGACGCGCTGCTCTGTAACCGGTTGTTCCACCACTTCCGCGAAGCGGAGGTTCGCCGGCGTTGCCTTCGCGAACTGCGGCGCATCTGCCGCGGTCCGCTCATCGTTTCCTTCTTCTGCAGCTTCTCCTTTGATGCGGTCTCTTTTCGCCTGCGCCACTGGCTGCGCCGCAAGGTCGCCATGGACCGCATCCCCATACCTCTTCGCACGTTTGTCGCGGATGCGGCGGCCGCACGGCTGAGAGTGACCCGGATAAGGATGGTGTGCCCGGGGATATCGAGGCAGTGGTACGCCCGGCTGGAACGGACGGAGGACGGCCAGGACGGCAGTAGCGTCTTGGAGAGTCCTCGTGTGGCAGACTCATCCCCCGGGCCAGGCACACGAGCAGGTGACAACCGGCCGGAGGCGTGGAGATGGTTGCGGGGGCCTGCCGGACAGGTAGAATAGGGGCGTCCGGATCGTGGGGCAGTGAAGTCTTTGTCAGGAGACGCGGCGGTAGACGCGCCAAACCGGTGAGCCGACGATGAAAGTATTGATCGTTGAAGACGAGGTTCGACTCGCCCGCAACATTGCCAAGGTGCTCCGCGAGACGACGCTGTACGCCGTCGATATCGCCACCGACGGAGAGGACGGCCTGCACCAGGGCCTTTCGAACTCGTACGACCTGATCGTGCTCGATCTGATGTTGCCGAAGGTCGACGGGCTGGAAATCCTCCGACGCCTGCGCCGCGAGGGCCGTCGCGTCCCCGTGCTCATCCTGACGGCCAGAGACACCACACAGGACATCATCCGGGGCCTCGACGCCGGCAGCGACGATTACCTGACCAAACCCTTCGACATGGGCGAGTTCCTGGCCCGGTGCAAGGCGCTGGTGCGCCGGACCTATGATCGCCCCGATCCGGTGATCCACATCGGCGAGCTGTCGGTCGACACGGCCGGTCGCATCGTCACCCTCCGTGGACAGCGCATCGAGCTGCGCGCGATGGAGTATCGACTCCTCGAGTACCTGGCGCTGCGCGCCGGTCAGGTGGTCAGCCGGACCGAAATCCTCGAACATCTCTACGACTTCAACGCCGAGACCTTCTCCAACGTCATCGAGGTGTACATCTCCGCCCTGCGAAGAAAGCTGGAGGCGGGTTCCCCGTACGCCTTGATTCGAACGGTCCGAGGCCAGGGGTACGTGATCGGGGAGGGACCGGCATGAGGCCCCTGTCGATCCGGTTGCAGTTGTCCCTGATGATGTCCCTGCTGACCCTGATCATCATCGCGGTGTTGTCCACGGCGGCGTACATCGAGTTCAAGGAGTCCCTGCTGAGGAACATCGACACGACACTGACAGCAATGGCGCAGGGAATTCGGGCGGAACTCGACGAAGAGGACACCGGAGAGCGCCGGGAAGCCGAACTGCGAGCGATTACGGGAAGCGACACATCCAGACGTCACGGTCGGTATCGGGTCTGGGTGGACGGCGGTGACGAAGACCTGTTCCGCAGCGATCCGCCCGACGAGCCGCTCATGCAGCAGTTGCTCCGTCTTCCGCCCGCCGAACAGCCGGACGTGGGATCGTTACAGCTATTCAACGTCGCCGAGGGGACGGGGTTGGGCGCGTTCCGCGTGATCTGGATGCGCTATCGCATCGGGCCGGAAGTCATGAACATCCTGGTGGCTCGCTCCAGCGCGCACGTGTATCACGAGGTGGGGGAGTTCCTTCGTCTTCTACTGGCGCTGGGTGGTTCCGTCACGCTACTGGCCGTTCTGCTCGTGCGGACGATTGTCTCGTGGGGATTGCGCCCGATTGCCCATGCGGGCCGGCGACTGGAGCAGATCACGCATCGCAGTCTCGGTGACGAGGTGCAGGTGATGGGCGAGGTTCCCGCCGAGCTGCGTCCCTTCAAGTCTGCTCTGGAGAGAATGCTGCTGCGTCTGAACAAGACCCTGCAGCAGCAGGAGCAGCTCACCGCCGACGTGGCGCACGAACTGCGGACACCTTTGGCAATCATGAAAAGCACCCTTCAGGCCCTGCGGATGCAGCCGCGCAAGGCGTCCGAATACGAAGAGGGAGTGGACGATGCGCTGCTGGACGTCAGTCGGATGGAGCAACTGGTCGGACAGCTCCTGACCTTGGCGCGTCTGGATGCGGCGGATGAGCTGCCCGATCCGGCCGAAGTCCGCCTGGACGTTCTGTTGAGGTCCCTGGCGGAGGCCTTCGGCGATCCGGCCGCTCGGCAGGGGGCGACCGTCACGTGGACCGACGGCCCGGCTTCCTCCGTCCGAGGCAACGAGACGGAACTGCGACAGCTCTTCAGCAATCTGATCGACAACGCGCTGCGGCACGGTCCGCGCACCGGAGACGTGCGGATCACGCTGGAAGATGGGCCGGGTCCGCAGGTCACGGTCTGCGTGCACGACGAGGGCGGCGGCATCCCGCCCCAGAAGCTGCCGTATGTGTTCGACCGTCTCTATCGCGTGGATCCCTCACGATCGCAGACGGGCGGCGGGGCGGGACTGGGCCTGGCCATCGCGCGCCAGATCGTGCTACGACACCACGGGACGATCGTCATCACCTCCAATCCGCAGATCGGCACCTCCGTCACCGTCCAATTGCCTCGGGACGAACGCGCGTGAATGCGGCCCTGCCGGGCCTGCCTCAGAGGAGGCGGTCCTACGGGCCGGCGGCCCGGACCATGGCGGCGAAATACTCGATGCGTCCGGTCTTGAAAAGCTGGTACCAGGCGTCGAGGACCGCCGGACGATACAGATCGAGGCGGCGGAAGATGTGCAGCGCGAACTCCAGCGGCGCCAGACCCGAGGCGGTGATGACGTCACGATCCGTCACCGCGGGCGCCTCCCCATAGAGCGCGGCGCCGCGGTATTTCGTCGCCGCCAGGTAGTCCCGCGCGTTGCTCGTGTGCCGACGGTCGTCCAGCAGGCCCCCGCGCGCCAGCGCCGCCGTCGCGCCGCAGATGGCCGCGACGGGCACGCCCGCCTCCAGAAACGCGCGGGCCAGTTCCACCGCTTCGGTGTGCTTGCCCTGGTCCCAGGCGACGCCGCCCGGCAGGATGAGCATCGCGCTGTCGGCGGGACGAATTGCGTCGAGCGTCAGGTCGGGCACGATTCGAATCCCGCCCATCGTCACCACGCTGCCCTCTTGCGGCGCGACGGTGCGAACGCGATACCGGCCCGGCTGCTGCTGGAACTGCGGATCGCTGATCCCCGCGACCGCATAAGCCGCCTCCCAGTCGGACAGACCGTCGAACACAAACACGTGCACATCCCGCGGTTCCATATCTTATCCTTCTATCGGATCGATCTCGGCATCGACGGTGTTCTGAGATGTGTGCGCCAAGCCCGCCAACCATCCCCAAGCTTCGCTTGAGGCTGCCACCCAGCCGTAGGGGCGAATCATGATTCGCCCTGCCGTGGCGCGTGACGAACGTGCCGGACGATGTTCTGGACGGTGTCGATCCAGATCCCGTTGTTCGGGTCGTGGGCGTATTGGCAGATGGCTTCGAGCGTGTCGATCCGCGTGGTCTGGCGTCCGCCCTCGGCGATCTCGTGGCCGGCGAAGACCAGCCACGAGCCGTTTTCGACGGCGGTGTCGATGAGCTTCTTCGCGGCGGCAAAGTCGCGTCCGTCCAGCTCGATGCCGAGCAGTTGGGCCGGGTCGCAGAGCGCCGGGTCGTTGGCCGCCTCGTCCATCCAGCCGCGTCCGGCCTGGAACATCCGCGCCACCAGCGGCACGTAGCTGCGCAGATGCGTCCCGCGCCCGACGAACTTCTGGCCGCACGGATAGGCGAAGGTGGCCGGCCGCACGCCCACCGCCGACGCAATGACGCGGTTCGCCTCCTCCAGCTCCCGCTCCATCTGGCGCAGCGTGTAGTCCTCCAGCGCCTTGTCCCGCGCGAAGGAGAAGTTGCCGGTGCAGGGGTGACGCATTGAGTGATTGCCGATCTCGTGACCGTTGGCCAGCGCCTGCTTCCACGCGGGCAGGTGGGCCTGGAACGGACCGGGTGACACGTAGAACGTCGCCTTGACGTCGCAGCGGTCGAGCAGCGGCAGACCCACCTGCGCCTGGCTGACGCGCGCATCGTCGAACGTCAGGCTCAGCGCCGCCCGCTTACCCTCCGGCCAGACGAACGCGGCGCGCTGCCTGGCGGGCGTGCCATAGGGATCGCCCCCCACGCCGTCCGTCTTGGAGTTCTCCCTTGCGCACCCGCCGCCGATCGCCGGCAGCAAGCCCGCCGCCACCGTCATTCGAATGGTATCCCGCCGCGTGATGCAACCGCGCCGACTCGCATCTCGATCCATCGTTCACCTCATCGCACTCTCATCTCTCGCGTGGTCCGTTTCGCAAGAGCCACGTCCCTCACGAAGCGGAGCGAAGCTCGAAGCAGTTCAGAAGCGGTTTGTATTTCTTGACAAAACAGCTCTGCCACGCCAGCTTTCCGGCGGCGGAGCAGTCCATGGGCAGGGCCTGCACGGAAATCGAGTCGCAGACGGCCCGCCAGGCGTCGACCTGCGAGCGTTCCAGCGTCAGCCGGCGGCGCAGGTCGAGCGTCTCGCCGACGTAGAGCTTGTTCGTGCGGGTCCGGCTGAGCACATACAGGCCAGGCTCGGCCGGCAGGCCCGCCGCCTTCAGATCGTCGATCGGCCAGGCCTGGCCGAACCGCGGCCCCATCGGCCGCAGCGTCTCGAGCACGCTGGCCCGGCTCCGCGCGGTCTTCGCCTCCTTGCGCAACTTCAGCGCCGCCCAGCGGTACTCGCGCGGCCGGTATCCCGGCGCGAACTGCGCGGCGCGGCGGTCGAATTCGGTCGCCAGGGCCGGATCGCAGAGAATCTCATCGAGGCTTCCGGCCGCCTTGTCGTTCCGCAGGCTCTGCCAGGCAATCTCGCTGGCGAAGATGTACCGGTCGCAGTCCTCCCACGACAGGTCCGTCGCATGCGCCGTTGGGATGTGGGCCAGCTTGCCCGCCTTGCGCAGCCGAAACAGCAGCGTGTTCCACGTCCGCGCATCGCCGACCAGGCCCAGCTTCGCGCACGCCGCGACGAACGCCTCGTCCAGATCAGGGTCCGCGACGACGCGGTCTGCACTGAACCCCTCGTGCGTCCGCGCGAAGGCCTCCGCGACGCCTTGCAGCGTCAGTTCGAGCTGCGCCCGGTCATAGCGCTGTTCGCTTTCGCGCACGCGGTCGCGTCTGGTTTGTGTCGTTCGCGTTCTTTTCGACCCGCCCTTGGTTCCGCCGCGGTCCGTTCGCGGGGCGCTCTTGACCGGCTCGGGCGAGCCGTCGAGCCGGTCGCCCACGCGGATCGCGGCCAGCCGTTCCAGGCCGTACTGCACATAGTCCTTCGAGATGTCGAATCCGAGGAATCGCCGGCCCAGCTTCTTGGCCACCGCCAGCGTCGTGGCGCTGCCCGAGAAGGGGTCGAGCACCAATTCGCCCGGATTCGAGCAGGTGCGGATGATGCGGCCGAGCAGTTGCTCGGGCATCTGGCAGCCGTGGAAACCGGCGCGTTCACGAAACGTGCCGGCCACGCGCGGGAAGTACCACGTGTCCTCCGTCGAGCCGAACGCGTGCTCCAGGTCCTGCGGCCGCAGCGTGTAGGTCCGCTCGGCATCGGCCGGCGCCGGCATCGACGCGGGCGCCCACGTACCGTCGTCGCCGACCAGTTCGCCTGCGGTGCCGGCGGGACGGATGATCCACGTGTCGTCGGGCAGCCGGCCCTTCGGGTTGGCCCGCTGGTCGTTATAGACCAGCTCGCGCGCCGAGGGCACGCGATTGTCGAGGTCGTCGTCGCGAAACGTGAAGTGGTCCCGGTCCTTGACGAAATGGAACAGGTGGGTGTGTGACCGCGTGAACTTCCGGGCGCAGTTGACGCCGAAGGTGTAGTACCAGATCACCCAACTGCGGCAGTGGAACTCGGCCTTCTGGCCTTCGAGTTTCAGCTCGGCGGCGTAGTCGTCGCCGATGGCCAGCCAGAACGTCCCATCGGACTTGAGCGCGCGATGGACCGCCGCGATCCACCGGCCGCACCAGTCGATGTACTGCTGGTGCTCGACGGAGTCTTCGTACACATCGTAGCGGTAGCCGATGTTGAACGGCGGGTCCGCAAAGACCAGATCGACGCTGCCTGCCGGGAGCCGGTTCATCCCTTCGATGCAGTCACCCAGCCGTATCGTGTTGTAGTTCTCATCCATGGCCGACCATCCCCTGTCGAGCCGGACGTCCACGCCGCCCGGATCGGTCCAATAAACGCCGCGATTATAGCGCGACGCACCCCCGTCGGCAAGACCGCAAGGCGCATCTCGTAGTCCATGCCCGCCCGGCAGGGAATTCGATTTGACGAATCGCCCTGCGGAGTCTTACACTGAAGCCATGGTGAAGGAAGAGCTTACAGCACGATTGCGTAGCGCCGTCGAAGACAGCCCGTACCGGGCCAGCATCCGCTCCGTTGCCCTCTTCGGTTCATATCTTCACGGCACGGCCACTGACGACAGCGACATCGATGTGCTGATCGATTTCGACCCTCAGGCGACCGTCGGTCTGTTCGAGTTCGTCGAGATTCAGGAGCAGCTCTCCGAGGCGCTCGGTCGCCGGGTCGATCTGGTGACCCCGCAGTCCCTCAGCAAGTACTTTCGTGACGAGGTGTTGAAGCAAGCGGAACGCGTCTATGGATTCTGATCTCACCTATCTGTTCCATATCCGCGACGCGATCGCGAAGATCGATCGCTACATCGCGCAGACCGACTACGAGGCATTCTGCACCAACGACATGATGATCGACGCCGTGGTGAGGGAGTTGGAAATCATCGGCGAGGCCGCAAAGCATCTTTCCGATGCTTTTGTCTCACAGCATGGGGATGTTCCGTGGCATCGAATCAAGGCCATGCGAAACGTCCTGATCCACGAGTATTTCGGCGTCGTTCTTAAGGTTGTATGGGACACTTGCCACAGCAATCTGCCGATACTCAAGGGCTTCATACAGAGGGTCCTCGCCGACCAGCCGTGACCGGGTTCCGGCCGGTGCGTGTGAATCGCAGGTTGCGCATTCGGCTGCCTGTGCCTGTCATCTCCTCTCAGAGCGCACCCGACCTCCCGTTGATTCGGCTCGAGCCTGTGTGTACCATCTATCACACATCATAGAACAGTGCCAATCGGAGGGATGGAGAAAGGATGGACACATGACAGGTACGCCAAGGACCTTGTTGGTTGTATCGGGCATTCTGCTTTCTGCCGTCGCGCTGACGGGGTGTCGAACGAGCGGGGGCGGGGCGATCCGCCTCGATGAGACGATGGAGACCGGCACGTGGCGCATCCTGGCCGATGTTCCGGTGGGGCGTTTCGGGGGAGCGGCGGCGGTGGTGGACGGCCGCCTGCACCTGTTTGGCGGGGTCAACATGAATCCGCACACGCCGGAAGGCCAGGACAAGGCCGAGGCCGTCGACCTGCACCACGTGTACGATCCCGCGAGCGATCGCTGGTGGGAGGCCGCGCCGATGCCCGACAAGAAGGGCTGGCCCGCCATTGCCGTGTACCAGGACAGGATCTACATCTTCGGCGGCGACAACAAGGCCATCGACCGAAGCATGACGACCGAGTCGTGGGTCTACGACCCCCAAACGGACACGTACCGGACCATCGCGCCGCTGCCGCACCCGCGGTCCTACTGTCATGCGGTGCCCGTCGGCCGGTACATCTACATCTTCGGCGCGCGGACCCTGCGGTCCGACGGCCGGGCCGACCGCAGCACCTTCCGCTACGATCCGCGCCAGGACACCTACACCCGCATGGCCGACCTGCCCGAAGGCGCCCGGTTCATCGTGCACGGCAGCTACAAAGGCTGCATCTACGCCGTCCACGGAGAGACCGATCTGGAGACCTACGCCGACGGCGTGCTGAAGTATGACGTCGCCGCCGACAAGTGGACAAAGCTGGCGATCCCGCGGATCGAACAGCGCAAGTGGTACCTCAGCCAGCATTCGACCCACGTGGCGATCGGCTCGAAGCTGTTCATTCTGGGCGGCTGGAGCAAGGTCACCGATTCGCGCAGCGACAAGGCGACGTATTTCGACATGGCCACGGAGACGTTCGGCCAAGTCGCGCCGATGCCCAACGGGCGCTGTTGCGGCGCCGCCGGCGTGATCGGCGGCAAGCTCTACGTCGCCGGCGGATTCTGGCAGTGGGTCGACGACGTCTGCGAATGCCAGGAGACCTGGGGCTTTCCTTTCCCCCCGCCGTAGTCGGCGCCTCTGCATCCTCCTGGATGATGGGCATACACCTTCGGCATTCTTCGCGAGGAAAAGGCCGTTTGTCACTTGCTATTCTTGTCTGCGATATCCATAATTTGTATGGCGGCGGGCAGAAGCGAAGGCTTTCGATGTATTGCGGATTCGTCAGACGAGACCACAGATCCCGAGGCCGTTCTACCATCACGAGGGAATCACTCGACGGTCCGCGCGGCTTCGGGTCGCATCCGCCATTCGTTTTCGTCATCGGCAGTATTCTTCATTTTGGGGGGGGCGTTAACCATGAAGGCAAACGTGTTGCTGTTCTGTGCGGGCTGTGTGCTGGTCCTGGCTGTGACCGGCACGGCCACCGCGCAGACCGAAGCGCCGGCGATCCTGTCGGCCCTGGGAAACCAGTCGGGTGTCACCATCGTCGGTGAAGCCGACCTGGCCCAGATCGAGGGGACCGGGCCGCTGGCATTCTGGAGCTACCAGTGGCGGGCTCATATGAGGGCCTTCTTCCAGGCCAGTATGGCCATGCGGCGGAACATGATCCGTGCCCGCATCGCCTTCTGGCGCAACGGCGGCTGGGGGTACCCGGGCGGCGAGACCGGTGGGGACACCGGCGGGGGCGGCGAAATTCCGCCTGAATAGCCGCAAGACGAATTTTTCCTGTGAAGGGGGAGGTCCAGTTTGTACAATGGGCCTCCCTTTGTCATAACGTTTTGCTCAGTGTCTGCAAGGAGGCGACATGACACGTACGATCAAACCTTCCGCCGGGCCGTGGCTGTTGTTCCTGTTCATCCTTCTGGGTCTGGCCTGCGCGGCGCCGGGCGACGACGCGGCGTCCAACGGTCCGCTCGAATCGCTCGGGCCTAAGCCGGAAGACGAGGAGGACCTGCGCTCGGTCTTTCTGCGCGACGCCTCGGTCATCCTGCCGCCCGGGACGTGGGACCTCGAAGTCGGTCTGGAGTACCGGCGGGCCAAGACGGACGAGCTGCCGTTCGACAGCGATCTGACGCGGCAGGTTCGCCTGCCGTTGACCGCGCGCTTCGGCATCCGCAAGGGGATGGAGGGCATCGTCTCGGTGCCGCTGATTCACAGTTACCGCGAGGTCTCCGAGGGTGGGACCGTGGACTCCGACGACGAGTTCGGCCTGGGCGACGTGACCACCGGCGTCAGTTTCCAGATCATGAAGGAAAAGGCCTCGTGGCCCGAGCTGCTCGGCACCGTCCAGGTGCGCGCGCCCAGCGGCGAGGACCCGTACCGCGACGATGGTACGGAGCCGCTCTTCGGGTCGGGACACTGGGCCCTGGCCGCCAGTCTCCAGTGGGTTCGGACGGCCGATCCGCTGGTCCTTTTCGGCGGCATCGGCTACCTCCATCAGTTCTCGCGTCACGCGAACGGCCAGAAGTATGAGCCGGGGCCCGGCCTGCAATACAGCATGGGCCTGGGCTTCTCCGTGAACGACGACGTCTCTCTCAGCGGCCGGTTCGCCGGCCTGCTGCAAGGCAACTGGGACGTCGACGGCGAGACGGTCGAGGGTTCGTCGTACGAGCCCATGACGTTGCGTGTCGCGGCCACGATGCGCTGCCGGCGGAACACCTATATCGAGCCGGAAGTGACGTTCGGCCTCAACGACGATGCGCCCGACGTGTTCGTCGGCGTGGCCCTGATCCGAAGAGTGCCTTAGCGGGAATCCACCATGCGCACGGCCTCCATCTTCGCCGTTTTGCTGCTGCTGATCGCGCTGGACTGCGGCTGCGCGACGAGTTCCGACGAGTCCGGACCGGTCGATACGAGCTTCAGCGCCGGCCCCGTCCGGGTCCGCCGGCGCCTCGAAAGCTGGAAGACCATCCGCGAAAAGGGCATCGTCATGCAGAGCTACGATTTCTCCTGCGGCTCGGCGGCCCTGGCCACCCTGATGCGCTACTACTTCCAGGACGACGTCACCGAGCGCGAGGTGCTCGAGAACATGCTCAACGCCCTCACCGACGAACAGGTCCGCCAACGCCAGGAGAACGGCCTGACCATGCTGGACCTCAAGCAGTGCGCCGAGCGCATGGGTTATCAGGCCGTCGGGGTCAGGCTGGAGCCGAAGATCCTGCCCCAGCTCCAGGGCCCGGTGTTGATCCACCTCCAGCGCCAGGGCTATAAGCATTTCGCCGTCCTGCGGGGCGTCCGCGGCGACCGCGCGTACGTGGCCGACCCGAGCAGCGGCAACGTCCGCTTGACGATGTCGCGCTTTCTGCGTCAGTGGACCAACGTGGCCCTGGTCCTTGGCAAGCCGGGCGTCGGCCTTCCGACCGACTATCCCCTGGCCGTCTCGGAAGACTGGGCCGTCCACGACGCCATGCTGGCCCCCGTCGCCAGCCGCTACCTCCTGAGCGATTCCCTCGCCGTGGCCCCATAGTGGGTGCATGACCGTTTCCGCGTCGCTCGCTTGGGCACACCGCAGAAGCACGTCCCGGCGCGCCGGGATCGAAACAAGCCCGAATGCCCCGAAATCCAAGCTCGAATACAGATAACATCGTGTGCAACGCGGCCCTGCCCACGTAAACCGGGGCAGATTTGGAGCATTTGGACTTCGTGCTCTGGATTTGTTTCGAGTTTCGTGTTTCGGATTTCGAGTTTGTCCCGGCCGGCCATGAATGGATGGCCGGCAGAAAGAGGCGCAGCGAGCCTGATCGTAAAAATGGTCTTGCGCCTGTCGTTGCGGCGGTACGGGCTTGCGGTTTCGCGCGGGATTTGGTAGGCATGGTCCCGGTGCGTACCGAGCCTTCGCTCGCAGCGCCTCGCTCGTGGCCGCAGCCACGGGTCACCGGTCACGGATAAGCTCGAAAGGAGACCCTCGTGAGCATCGAACTCAAGAAGGACTGCCGCTATGCCCTGCTCGTGCCCACCAGCATGGGGGCCCGCCTGACGCCCGACAACGGCCAGCCGTTCCATTGCAGCCGCCGCTTCACCCTCCAGGCCACCAGCGCCGAGACCAACGTCGCCAGCGTCTCGTCGTACCTGGGCCTGCCCGTCAAGGTCCTGACGACGTTCGTCAAGGGCAGCCCGATCGCCCGCTTCATCAAGGACGACCTGGCGAGCCGGCACATGGACGTCGAGGGTCCCGAACTCGAGCAGGGCGGCCCGTGGGGCTACCGCCACCAGTTCAACCTGGCCGACTGCGGGACCGGCTCGCGCGGCCCGCGCGTCTGCAACGACCGCGCCGGCGAGGTCGGCCGGACGCTGAACGTCAAGGACTTCGACCTCGAGCGCATCTTCGGCATCGAATGCGTCCAGATCGTGCACCTCTCCGGCCTGATCGCGGCGCTGTCGCCTGAGACCGGGACCTTCTGCCTGGAGATCGCCCGCGCCGCCAGGAAGCACGGCACGCGAATCGCGTTCGACCTGAACTACCGCGCCTCGTTCTGGAAGGGCCGCGAGAAGCAGTTGCACGCGATCTTCCAGGAGATCGCTTCCGTCGCCGACATCCTCGTCGGCAACGAAGAGGACTTCCAGCTCGCTCTGGGCATCGAAGGCCCCGAGGCCGGCGGCAAGGGCCTGGGCGGCAAGATCGACAGCTTCAAGGGCATGATCGAGCGGGCCGGCAAGGCCTACCCGAACGCGAAGGTCTTCGCGACCACCCTGCGCGAGGTCGTCAACGCCAACACGCACCTCTGGGGCGCGCTGCTGAGCGAGAGCGGCCGCTGGCACGCGATCGAGCCGCGACAGATCGGCGTCGTCGACCGCATCGGCGGCGGGGACGCCTTCGTCGGCGGCATGCTCTACGCGATCCTTCGCGGCTGGAAGCCCGAAAAGTGGGCCCAATTCGGCTGGGCCACCGGCGCCCTGGTCGTCACCCTCCTGACCGATTACGCCCTGCCCGCCGACGAGGACCAGATCTGGAGCGTCTGGGAAGGCAACGCCCGCGTCAAACGATGACGCGCGGGCGCAGGGTAAGAAGAGTGCGAAGGGTGAGAAGGGTGTGAAGGGCCGTAGGATGGGCTTGGAGCCCATGCGGCATCAATCCCGTCGTTCCCGGCGCGGCGAAGTGGTAGGGGCGACGCATGCGTCGCCCTTGCGGCACACGACCTGACCACCGCTTGTGCGTGCGCGTGGCAGCCTCAAGGCCTGTCCCGTTCGGTTCCACTCAGGGCAGGCTCTGAGCAAAGTCGAATGGAGCGTAGCCTTGGGGATGGCCGATACGATTTCGCCTTTGCTTTCCCGCTCCATCCCGCTACAATGGCATCGTAAGCGTGAGACCTTGAGACCAAGGTGCATCGTGCACTGTGCAGTGAACAGCAGTTGTTTACAGATGTTCATCACGAGGGAGTCTCGTATGCATGCGCGCTGTTTCAAACGGAATCGTGTTCACGTAGCTCTGGCGGTCCTCGTGTCTATCTCGGTTGTCGGATGTGCGACTCGGCCGGTATCGCAGACGGATCCAGTCGCTCCCCGTTTCGACATCGAGGGCACGTGGTCCTGGGTGCAGGACCCGTGGGAGGGCGAGTTCGTGCTGAAGAAGGAGGGAAGCTCGTACTCCGGCACGCTGGATGACGTGTTCGAAGGGACCTTCGGCGACAAGATCGACGATGTCGAGGTGTCCGGCGACAAGATCAAGTTCACGCGATACGGCCGGTTCGGCGTCCAACAGTGGGAAGGCACCCTCAAGGAGCAGGACGGCCGCCTGACGATCACCGACGGCCGCTGGACCAAAGCGGGTGACTCCGGCACGTTCTACGCCGAAAAGAAGAAGTAGAACCGCGAGAAGTCCGGGGCTATCCGCCGGCATTGCTCCGAGGCATCGCCGTGGGGCCTTGGTGTGCGGTGCACACCCTGCGACTGTGTTTCGGTCGGGAATCGAGCGCCCCGGCGTGCATCTTCGGGAAAGGATCGAAAATGACATGGCTCATCCTCGCGGCGGCGTACCTGGCCATTGGACTCGGTGTCTTCGCCTGGTGCATCCGCAGCAATACGGCAATCGATCCGGACCAGAAGAAGCGTTCGGCCAGGACCCTTGTGCTATTCCCCGAACTGTGCCTGTTCTGGCCGCTGGCCCTGTTCCTCGAGATCAAACGAAACAGAAAGCCAAATCGCGATGCTAAATACAAGACTCAATAGAGTGAGACTATTAGGGACGATAGAGCTTGTTGCCGGCAACCTACTATCCGAGCTTGGTGTTAGCCATCAAGGGGAGATAACCTGAAATGAGAGTGGGAAAGCTGTTTCTCGTTGTTGCCGCTGTCCTGTTCGCAGGCAGCACAGTCTCAGCACAGGTAACGTCTAACGTCCTGCGTCGAGTGTTTCTGATCAAGTACAAAGACAACAGCGGTAGTGCATTCACGATCGATGTGGACGGTAGACAGTATCTGGTTACGGCAAAGCATCTTGTCTCTGGAATAGGTGACCAAGACACCATATCACTCTTCCATGAGGGAGAATGGAAGCCAGTAACAGTCAAGCCCATCCAGGTTGCGCCGCGAGAAGTGGATATCATCGTTCTTGTTCCACCCATGCAGCTCTCTCCTGGTCTTCAGATGGAGCCGACAATAGGCAATCTTGTCATAGCTCAACAAGTCTACTTCTTGGGTTTTCCCTACAAGATGTACACTGATGTTGGTGACTTGATGTATGGCTTTCCACTGCCCTTTGTGAAGAGCGGCATACTCTCAGCTCTTGACGTTCGAAGAAACAAAGGATACTCGATCATATATGTTGATGGCATGAATAACCCCGGATTCTCTGGCGGTCCCGTGGTCTTCAAGGACTTCAAGTCAAACGAGTTGAAGGTCGCAGGAGTAATATCGTCCTACAAGAATCATCCCGACATAGTAGTGAACCGCAATCTGAAGACAGGGCTCACCGCTTTGAGCAATTCTGGCATCCTCATTGCATATGGCATCTCGCCAGCAGTAGAAGCCATCAAGATGCGACCAGAAGGCCCTTTAATCCGACCTGTGGCCGACAGCAGTGACAAGAGCAAACGCGTGAACCAGCAGTAGAGGGGCGCATCGTAGCCCAGGGAGAGACCCCGTTTTTGACCCGTTTTTGCCACGGAGAAACCGGTATGAATAGAACTGCAAGACGAGCCCTCTTCTGGACGCCGAGGGTTCTGTGCATTCTTTTCGCGATGTTCTTGAGTCTGTTTGCCCTGGATGTATTCGGCGAAGGGGGTGGCTTCTGGGAAACGGCGGGTGCCCTGATACTTCACCTCGTCCCTGTGTACATCGTCGTCATCGTGCTGGTTGTTGCATGGCGGTGGGAGTGGGTGGGAGCGATCCTCTTCAACGCTCTGGCCTTGGTCTATGTGGTCATGATGTGGGGACGTTTTCCTCTGGCAACCTACCTGTGCATCTCCGGCCCCCTCGTATCCGTGGGGGTCCTCTTTCTATTCAACTGGATCTACAGAGCCCAGCTACGAACCCGGCCCTCGCCGCCTGACCTGAAAGGATAGAGCCAGGGAGTTGGTGTGCGGTGCACACCCTACGACCGCTGTCCGGCCCTTGCACGCGCAGGACATCGCGGCCGATCTGAAGGAATCGCGCACAGGGCAACAGCGCTAGCGCTCCTGGACGACCTGCCTCAGTTTTCTGGCGACCCTGGGAAGGAATCCACGCAGCCCCGGATACCGGTTGATCGGGTGCCTGTTGAGTTCGGGCCATCGGGAGCGAACGAGATCGGGGACCAGCCGCCGACGCCTTCGATACTCGACGGGCAGATGCACCATCGCGTCGACGACATCGCGATGGTTGAAGGGCCAGATGATGAGGAGGTCGTGCACATGCCCGTACAATTGCGGACCGCCCCAGCAGCCAAGCTGCTGCTCCAGGTACAGCAAGTCCAGAATCGTGAAGGCATTGTCACAGGGGATGCCCGCGAGCCATTTCTCGCATTCGCGGACGACCAGATCGCACGCCGGAAGGTTGATGCGTTCGACCAGGTCTCGGGCGGACAGGCGGGCGTCCTCGCGATCGCTGGAGCGCCAGTAGTACGGGCGTCCGAGTTCGCCCATCACGCCATTGATGGAGATCACTTGGGGAGATGGGTGTCGGCCACAGCGAACCCCGCGCATGGTCCGTCCGGCCACAGCGCACGATCCCGTCCGATACAGCCATTCCTGGATATCCTCTTCGCTTGCCTCAATCCAGTCGAAGATCTCGTGTTTCAGGCCGTGTCGGCGAGCGATCCTGCCTGCAATGTCACAATCGAGTTCGGCCTTGGGGTCGGGGATCCTCAGCGTGCCGAATTCGATCTTGTGACGGACGTGGCGGGCGCACGCCAGCAGGACGCGTGTATCGTGGCCTGCCGTCAGACTCATGGTGGTCGGACCGTGTCTGACCACGGCGGCGATCGTACGCTCGATCCTCGATGCGATTCTCTCCACCTGAGCGCCAACCTGGTCCGGCGGCACGAATGCCGGCTGGCCGGTCGGCCAGTGTCGGACGGTCTTCCACGTGGCCAGGTCGAGATAGTGATTGGGGAGAACCCGGTGGACATCGACTCGCGGCGTCAACCCGAACGTATACCACCCGTCCTTCGCGGGGATATCCAAGAGGCGCGCCAACTCCTCGTGGTCGCGCGTGGACGGGCGACGCGGAACCAGCGAGAGGGTGGAACAGACCACATGTTGTTCCGGGCAATACACGGCCGCCAGGCTGGCCGCCGGATCGACATGGAATCGCGATCCGCGCGCCGTAAGCACCACTGCCGCCCAGCGTCCCGCCAGGGTGTACAGATATTGCTCGACGTCCTCCATGATGGATGCGGCCGTCGCCCGCACCGGCACGGCGCACTTCTGATCGATGAATTCGCCGCTGCCGTCAATGGCGTAGCCGACGAGCCATCCAATCTGCACGGCATCCGCTGTGTACATGGGAACGACAGGGAGTCCCTGATCGCGGAGCGTGCCGATCCACCAGCGGTCCTGATGGAATGTCTCCCAGTCCGGCGGGAGAAGATCGGGGGTGTCAGATACGACGAACTGTTTGGCAAGAGTGAACATCTTCAGCGATCCTGTAGCAGGCACCGATTCGGCTATTTCGCCTTTAGGCAGAGGCATCATCTGTGTTCTTCCCCCATGCTGCGTCTTCATTCGGCCCGCAGTGTTTCCATTCTGTCCGTATATCGGCCAAAGAGGAGGGCGCGACAAGGAAAAACCTGCATCCGGTGCGCAGAGAATGGGGTTCGTCCGCCATCGGAAACGCCTCACCCCCCTCCGGGCAACATCACCCTTTCTTCGCCACGGCGTTGTGTATGGCAGCGCCACACGCCCTCACGGACGCCCTGAGAATGGACAAGGGCTTTGCGCGTGCGACTTGGCAGAGAGGCTGTTCACTGTCGTCATGACCTTTGGTTCCGATAACTCGGCACACCAGTCTCGCAGGGTGTGCACCGCACGCCGCATCCCGGAATAGAACGGGGCCCATGCCGACCGTGGCATGGGCCCCATAGCAATCCAAACACCTTTCGCCTGCCGTCAATGGCGGGCGGTGACGCTGTTACAGCAGACCGGCCAGTGCGGCAACTTCCTCAGCCGACAGCGCTCGGTCGTAGATACGAACTTCATCCATCAAGCCGGGCATCTCGCGCTGGAGGTCGCCGCCGCTGTTCCAGGCGCCCAGGGCCGCACCACCGAGAACCACGCTCAGCGGCGCTGCAAGGGCTCGGCTGTCTTCCAGTTGGCCGTTCAGATAGATGGCCGCCTCGGTCTCCGAGATGGTCAGGACCATATGGCTCCACACGGCCGGCATGACCGTCGTGACGCCCTGGAGATCGCCGTCGTCCAGGCCGTTGATCCCCGCGTTGGCCGCCGCGTAGCTGAGCTTGAAGTGCACAGCGCCGTCCGTCCAGTCGTTCGTGTTCATGCCGCCGGCGAACTGCACGCCGGTCAGGTCCGCAGCAGCGAAGACCCACATCGAGTAGCTGCCCTGGCTGAAGAACGCGCCTTCTCCACCCATCCGGGGGATATCGACCGCGTCGTCATCGCCATCCAGGACCAGAACGCCGTCCAGGATCGTGGCGTCGCCAAGAAGGGTCCCGTCGTAGCCGTTGCCCGTGGCATCGGCGGCATCCGCATCGAAGGGATAGTGGGCCAGGAGACCCACGGCCAGCGGATCTTCCGGCTCTTCCGGCTCTTCCGGCTCGATGAGCATGTACGCGACCGCGTTCAGGAACATCTGCGCGCCGTCTGCATACAGGTCGTACATGCCCGCCGTCTCCGAGTTGATGCCATCGGCTTCGCGACCGCCGGTGAGGAACAGCAGCCGGCGATTGCCCAGCACGTCGTTGCCGGCTCCGCCGTCATGCGTCAGCGTGGCGCCGGCGGGGTATTCCGCGATCAGCACGGCCCCGGCAGGAACACTGCCCGAGTCCGCCGAAAGCGTGGCCAGAACCGTGGCCTCGTCATCCACCGGCTCGGTGACGACGGAGATGCCCCGCGCCAGAGTCCCATCGGCATACGAGACCACGCCGGCATATGGATTGGCCATGACGCCGTCCACCAGCTCGATCCCCGCAAAGAGGGGGTGCGCCGGATCGGCGACCGCCAGCGCGATGTCCCCGGCGATGTCCGGGATCGTGCTGCCGGTGTAGTAACCCATGCGGCTCTTCCTGGCGGTGTAACCGTTCAGGACGATCATCGGCGTCGTGACGCCGTTCCACCTGCCGGCGGCATCATTCTGGAAGCTGCCGCTGGCCACCGAGCGGCTGATGATCACCAGGTCGGCCGCGTTGACCACGTTCACGTCGGGCGTGCCCGTCTGCACGTAGCGCACCACGTCGTAGCCGGCGCCCTTGAGCAGATCGGTATACCCCTTGTCGGCCGCCACGGTGAAGCCGGCGCCGGCCGCTCCGGCCGACGGCGCATCATCCGCGCCATGGAAGGAAACCCAGACCACCGTTCCCTTGGAAGGTACCGGCACGCCGATCAGCTCGACCTCGGCGATCTGCATGCTGTTGGCCGAAGCCGCGTCGCGCACGGCCGGGAACAGGATTTGATAGTGCCGGTACACGGTCGAATTCTCGAACGTGATCGGCGTCGCGTTCATGGTGAACCGCGGCCAGGCATCGACCTGGTTGAAATCGGCGACTTCGCCGGCGGCGATCAGTTCGTACGGTCCATCGATCGTCCCGTTGGAGCCGTACAGCTCGAACTGGATCGGGTCGCGCTCCACGGCGTCGTTGGCCGTGGTCAGCGTCAGACCCGTGACCAGCGTCGCGCCGAGGGCCGGCGTGACCTGGAACCCGGTCGGCTCGGTCTCGCCCTTGAAGTGCAGGTACTTCGTGTTCGCGTCATTGTCGATCACCAGGTTGGGCGTCTCGGCGCCGGGCCAATCTCCATCGTTCGGCACGCCTTGAACCACGTCGCCGGCGCCGGTGATGTCCGACGCGCCCTTCTGGAAGTACGCGTCGGCGTTCAGGCGAATCTCGCCCAAGGTCAGAGCGCGATCGTAGATCGCCACGCCGAAGATCTCGCCGTCGAAGTCATCGAAGAAGGGATCCGCGCCCTCGCGATCCTGGGCGCCGTAGCCGATGCCGACCATGCCCGACAGGAGGATCGCCGCATCGACGCTCGCCTGATAGACGCCGTTGACATAGAGGGCCGTTGTTCCGGCGGCCTCACTGGCGACGAAGACCAGATGAGTCGGCACGCCCGGATTGGTGGCCACGCCATAGTCGTAGTCGGCCACGCCGAAGGCGGTCGCGCCGTAGGTCCCGGTGTTGTTCCACTGCTCGTACTTGAGTCCCATCTCGGTGTCGCCGAAATCTCTGCGACCGATCAGGCACATGCTGGCCTGCGTCTCGTCCGGATTGCTCTGGACGACGAACTCATAGGTCATCTCGCCGCCGAAAGCGCCGATGTCATAGACGCCGTCCGCGACGTTGGTCGCAAAGTAACCCGGCTCGGCTGCCGTGGCGGCATTTTCCCAGGCCGCCAGCGCCGCGGCGGCAGGGCCGCCCATGATCGCCACGATCTCCTCTTCGGCCAGGGCCCGGCTGTACACCTGGGCCTCATCCACGGTGCCCGTAAAATACTGGGTGGCAGCCGCGGCATGTCTTCCGAGTTTCAAGCTGTTGACCTCGCTGGCGGCCGGCCCGGTCGGAGCGTCGTTCGTCGAGATCAACACGCCGTTCGTATAGGCCTTCAGGTCCTCTCCATCATACGTTCCCGCCAGATGATACCAGGTCTCGCCATCGAGCGCGCCAAAGCTGGCACCGTGCCAGCCCCCGGCACTCAGACCAACCGCGCCGCGGAACGCATCCTGGGTATGATTCCAGTTGATCTGGAAATTGGCCTCGCGGTGAATGGGCCCGCTGGGGGTCGCGTTTGCCGGGGCGACCGGGCTCTTGACCCAGATGCTGACCGTGAAGTTGGCCAGGTTGTCCACCATGCCGGTGTCGACGTAGTCGTCACCGTCGAATTCCAGGGCCGTACCGAACACGCCGGGGACCCAGTTGGGATCGCCGAAGAACGCGCCGTCAAAGCCGTTGCCGCTGGCGTCGGCCGTCAGCACGCCTTCGCCCTCGTCCAGCGGCCAGTAGCCGACCAGGGCGTCGTCCTCCAGGAAATTCCACGCGCCCAGCGCGCTGCCCTGCACCAGGGCCAATACCACCAGACTGACAAAGCAAGCACATCGTCTCCACATAACACACCTCCGTCGCACAGGAATGCTACCAAGGCGATCCGACCACACGTCGGAACCCGCGTCCCTCCCCATAGACTTTGCCGTTCTTTTCATCGCCGCCCCTTCAATAGACAGACTTCGAGCTGGAACGCTGATAAGTCGGCCCTTACCTCCGGCGTATCACCTCCTTTCCCTGGGTGGGGTGCTTCAGACATGCGGCGTGGGTCTGCGACGGGTCTATCCATGGTGCAAAGCCGTCGGGACCGCATGTTCCACCCTGCCTTACCGTCGGACATTACCTCGCTGCGAGGGGGGTAGGGAAGAATTGAGACGCGGAAAGCCCTATCCTGTACCCATGCCGCACGATCCACATGGGCGGAAAGCCTGCCGTCCTTTTTCCCACCTCACAGAGCGCACAAACCTGGAAACCTCACCCATTATAGGATCATGCCCCCCTCAAAGCAAGCCCTATATTCCCCGATCCTCCCAGATTCCAAAATTCCCGCGCCGGCCCTGCCGGGCGGGGGGAGAAGGGCCTACGATGGGCTGTAGGATGGGCTTGCAGCCCATGCGGCATCAATCCCGGTTTTCGCGAGATACGAGATTCGAGATACGCCCCGGGTGCGAACGGCCGCAGGATGGGCTTGGAGCCCATGCGGCGCTTTGCCCGTTCGGCGGGGCCGTCAGTGCGCAACCCGTCAAGAGGCTCCACAAAAGGCGAAGGGGCCATTTACGGCCCCTTCACCGGATAGACCTTTTGCCTGCCCGACTCGCAGACAGGCTCAGCCCACCAAAGAGAGGGCTGCAAGCGTTTGCACACAACCCGCAATGTTGCCCTGACTGACCTTTTCGACTCTTCCGAAGCGCCTCAGTTGGTCACCGACAGATAGTCGACATCAAACGCCGTGACCGCACCGGTTCCGGAGGAGCCGAAGGCGATGTAACCGTAGTCCTTCTCCGTCCCGGTTCCCGCGGTGACCTCGAACGATTGCACCGCCTCGCCGTTGACCGATACGGTAACGACGTGCGTACCGGCGCCGCCCGCGACGATATCGATCACGATACTGTTCCAGGCGGTTGCATCGGCGATGGCAAGTACATTCGCCACTCCGGCATCTCCTGTGTCCACGTCGCCCGACGGCTCCGTGCCTACGAGGTTGTTCATAACCAGGGCATCGGTCTCCAGACCTGCGATCTCGCCGGCTTTGGCCAGAGAGAAGGAGATGACCTGGCTGCCGTCCGAGACACCGATCATGCCTTTGCCATTGTCGCGGATATGGTAGCCGATACCCGCCTCCGGCCAGGGCGATGTTTCCGCTCCGCCATCCGGATGCAGATCGTCCAGTCCGGCGCCGGTCGCCACACGGACGGCGACCTCCAGGTGTGCACCGTCGAGACTGGCACAGATCGGGTGGGTGAGATAAATCTTACGGTTGCTGGGGTCGGGCATGCCGTAGTCCCTCGGGTCGCCCGTGTCCTGAACGCGCAGGAACGTGACATCCTCATCGACGATTGCCGCGACGCCACCCGGGCCGCCTTCACCGGGGCCGGTGCCGTCCCATGCGTCGGAGCCATTGTCGTGCTCCCACTGGTCGTCCAGGGCGCCGCCGTCGTACGTGTACCTCGGCAGGCACGGCACGCCGATCAGCTCGACCTCGGCGATCTGCATGCTGTTGGCCGAAGCCGGGTCGCGCACCGCCGGGAACAGGATCTGATAGTGTTGGTACGCGACCACGTTCTCAAACGCGATCGGCGTCGCGTTCATGGTGAACCGCGGCCAGGCATCGACCTGATTGAAATCGGCCACTTCGCCGGAGGCGATCAGCGCATACGGTCCATCGATGCTCTCATTGGAGCCGTAAAGCTCGAACGCAATCGGGTCGCGCTCCACGGCGTCGTTGGCGGTCGTCAGGGTCAGCCCCGTGACCACCGTCGCGCCGAGGGCCGGCGTGACCTGGAACCCGGTCGGCTCGGTCTCGCCCTTGAAGTGCAGGTACTTCGTGGCCACGTTGTCGTCGATCGCCAGATCGGGCGTCTCGGCGCCGGGCCAATCCCCGTCGTTCGGCACGCCCTGGACGGCGTCGCCGGCAGCGGTGATGTCCGACGGACCTTTTTCGAGGTATGTGTCGGCGTTCACGCGGATCTCGCCCTTGGATAGAGCGCGGTCGTAGATCGCCACGCCGAAGATCTCGCCGTCGAAGTCATCGAAGAAGGGATCCGCGCCCTCGCGATCCTGGGCGCCGTAGCCGATGCCCACCAGGCCCGAGAGGGTGATGGCGGCCGCCACGCTGCCCTTGTAAGCGCCGTTGACGTACAGGTCCGTCGTGCCCGCCTCAGCGCTGGCGACGAAGACCAGATGGGTGAAGAGTCCGGGCGTGTTGGCCACACCGAAGTCATAGTCGGCCACGCCGAAGGCGGTCGCGCCATAGGTGCCGGTGTTGTTCCATTGCTCGTACTTGAGTCCCATCTCGGTGTCGCCGAAGTCTCTGCGGCCGATCAGGCACATGCTGGCCTGCTCCTCGTCGGGATTGCTTCGGACGAGGAACTCATAGGTCATCTCGCCGCCGAAGACGCCGATGTCATAGAGCCCGTCCTCGACGTTGGTCGCGAAGAAGCCCGGCTTGCCTGCCATGGCGGCATCTTCCCAAGCCGCCAGAGTGGCCGGCGCCGGACCGCCCATGACGGCCTGAACCTGCTCCTGCGACAGCGCCCCATCGTAGGTGCGCACGTCGCTCATGAACCCCGCCCAGTTCTCGCCCTCCGCATTCTCGTTATCACCGCCGAAATAGAGCGGCTGCGGGAAGTCCAGCGCCTGGGTGATTGTCCCCGTGCCGGCCACCATGCCGTTGCGGTAGTAGGTCAACTGATCTGCGGTCTTGACGACGACGTGATGGAGCCACACGTCATTGGGAATGTCCTCGTATTCCATGTTGTCATCGCCGTTGCCGTTCATGTGCCACTCGAACTTGGTCGGCGTGAACTTGATGAACTGGCGGGGCACGAAGTCGACGGCATTCTCGTCCATGCGATTGCCGAGAATGATGTCGTTTTGTCCGTTGCCCGGCGCCTGCTTGGCCCAGAAGGCCCAGGTGAAGTCGTTTTCCAGCGTCATCTGCGGAATGCTGCCGGCACGAACATAGGCGCCGCTCGCCGTACCGTCAAAACTGATGACGGCGCCCAGGTCTGCGTCTTCGACCCAGACCGAGCCGTCCGTGCCGAGACCGTTGGCCGCGTTGTGGATCGTCCCGTCCACGCCGTTGCCGGACATATCGACCGCCGTCTCCCCGATGCCTTCGTTCAAAGGCCACCACCCCGCCAAATTGGGGTCGGCCGCTTCTGCTCCGCTGGCGAGAACCAGACTGAGCACCGCCACAAACGAAGCCCGACAAACCAATGTTCTCCACATGACACACCTCCGTCGCACACGAATGCTGCTCAGGCGATCCGACCACACGTCGGAATCCGCGTTCCTCCCCATAGACTTTGCCGTTCTTTTCATTGCCGCCCCTTCAATAGACAGACTTCGAGCTGGAACGCTGATAAGTCGGCCCTTACCTCCGGCGTATCACCTCCTTTCCCTGGGCGGGGTGTCTGCGACATGCGGCGTGGGTCTGCGACGGGTCTATCCATGGTGCAAAGCCGTCGGGACCGCATGTTCCACCCTGCCTTGCCGTTGGACACTACCTCACTGCGAGGGGGGACAGAGGAACAGAAGGCGACGGGTGTCGGAATGACCAGGAAACCACCGAGTACACCCTTCTTCCCACCTCACAGAGCGTACAAACCTGGAAACCTTATCCATTATAGGGTCATGCCCACCCCAGAGCAAGCCCATATTCCGCCACCCTCGGCAGATTGCGAAATTCCCGCCCCCGCCCCGGGCCGGTGAGAAGGGTGGGAACGTGCGAAGGGTGTGAAGGGACGAACGCGCGGGGGGCGCCCTGCGGTTCTCCACTCTGTATTCTGCGCGTGCGGCGAATGCTCCTGGCCGCCGGCGCTACTGCCGGTCGTGGGCTCTGCCGGGGTCAGCCGTTCAGGGTCCAGCCCTGGCGGTACTGCTTGCGGATGTACTGGTCGGCCTCGGGGCAATTGGTGGCCTTGAGGTTCTCGGCATCCCAATCGAGCTTCTGCCCGAGGCGATAGGCGACCAGCGCCAGCAGGTTGTTCTCGAGCAACGCGCCGGAATAGTCGAAGTTGCACAGCGGCGGCTTGCCGGTCTTGCACCCGATGATCCATTCCTCATGGTGTCCGGGCGAGGGCGGAATCAGATCGCCCGCCTTGGGGCAGTCGAAATGCGTCAGGTCGCCCATCGGCATCAGGATGCGGAAATCGTAGTCGCAGAGCAACCAGCCTTTTTCGCCCTGGAAGAGCACGCCCTTGAAGAGCTTCTCCCGATTGAATGCTTCGGACGGCATGCCCGGTTTCTTGCCGCCGTCGTACCAGTAGACCTTGACGGCCGGCCGCCAATCATTGGCAGGGTGGTCCCACTCGGCGGTCAGCCACTGGGGGCACGTGTCGGGGTTCAGCGGCGATCCCTCCGCCTGGCAGGTGGTCGGCAGACGAAGATCCAGGGCCCAGTACGCCATGTCCATCATGTGGCTTCCCATGTCGCCGATCTGGCCGCTGCCGAAGTCCCAGAAGCGGTTCCAGGCGAGGCACCCGCCGAAGTAGCCCGGATTGTACGGGTGCTCTGGCGCAGGGCCGATCCAGAGGTCCCAATGAAGGTGCTCCGGGACGGGTCCGGCGGCGGGCAGGTAGCTGCCCCCCTCGGGCGTGCGGCTGCACCAGACGTGGACTTTCTTGACGTCGCCGATCGCTCCCCGGCGGACCAGCTCCACCATCCGCCGGTAGTTGTCGCTGGCGTGAATCTGCGTGCCCATCTGGGTGGCGAGCTTGCCCTTGTTCTTGAGATAAGTCTGGCGGACGACATGCGCCTCATGGACGGAATTGGCCAGCGGCTTCTCGCAGTATACGTGCTTTCCCCGGTTCATCGCCCAGACATTGACGAAGGCGTGGGTGTGATCGGTGGTCGAGCACACGACGGCATCGATGTCCTTCTGATCGAGGCACTTGCGCCAGTCGACGTACGTCCTGGCCTGCGGGAATTCCTGCGCCGCTTCGGCGAGATTCTTCTCATTGACATCGCAGAGGGCCACGATGTTCTCTTCTTTGACGCCGTTCAGATTGGCGTGGCCCCGCCCCCGGACGCCGATGACCGCGACGTTGAGCTTCTCGTTGGGGGAGTTACCAGCCTTGAGGATGCCTGATTTGAGGATGGTGACACCCGCCCCCACGGCAGCGCTGGTCTTCAGGAAGGTTCGGCGGTCGATTTGCGTGCTCATCGCAGGTCTCCTTGGTCTGGTATCACAAAGACTGACGAAAAAAAGGACTCGATCTGGGGAACAGATCTGTTGCGTACTTTCCGGCCCCGCCCCCGGAGCCCGGCCTGCGCGCCATGCGAGGTTCCCGGACCGTGCGATGGGCGTTTGGTGCGTCCGAAAGCTGAACCGACACGATCCATTCGACCTCACAAACAGGGCTCTCGTATGCCACGGTCTGCACAGTGCCCGATAGAGCATCCAGTTTCATCGCTCCGCGCTATGCCTGTCAAGCGCCAATATGACCGTTGTGGACAGGGGGTGCGAACGTACGAAGGGGTGTGAACGTGCGAAGGGCCGGAAGGGTGCGAACGGCCCCGACGGCAGGCCCCCAGGGATACCCATCTACGCCTTCACGCACCACGGGCGACGAAGTGATCCCGCCTCCAGTCTCCAGCCTCCGGCCTGCAACCTGCCGTGCAACGAGATACGAGCGAAGCCTGCCCCTTCGGCCGTGCTCAGGGCAAGCTCCGAGCGCAGTCGAGGGGAGATACGAGATTCGCCCCCGGGCGCCAGCCCGCCGGCCGCAGGATGGGCTCGGAGCCCATGCGGCCACTGTTTCACGGCTTTTTCGGGAAAAGCCTGTTGACATTATGTCATCAATCGGCGATAATAGCAGGATAATGCGAATCATCAAGACGAGCATGTTACGCGCGTTCTGGGAGTCCCACGGACAGGCCAAGGCATCGCTTGGGCTGTGGGTGCAGCAGACGAAGGCCGCCGAGTGGCAGAGCTTCGCCGACGTGCGCAAGACCTTTCCCAACGCGGACCGCGTGACGACAGCCAGCAGCCGGTCGGTAGTGGTGTTCAACATCGCTCATAACCGCTACCGACTGATCGCGGCGGTGCACTACAACATGCGTATCGTCTACACCCTGCTGATTCTCACGCACAAAGAGTACGACGCCAACACCTGGAAGGGACAGCTATGAGAACGCGGACCTTCACGCACGACGACATTCCGGCCAGCTACGCGGAACTGATGGGGCTGTTCATGGTGCGGCCGCTGCATGACGAGGTCGATTACCGCAACGCCCTGGGCGTGCTGGACGCGATGGCGGGCTATGACCTGAATTCCGATCAGGCCGATTACTTCGAGGCCGTCGCGACTTTCGTAGAGAAATACGAAGCTGAGCATCACCCGATCAACGATCCGAATCTGCCCGTGGTAGAGTTGCTTCGGCATCTCCTGGAAGAGCACGGCATGGGCGAGTCGGACCTGGGCAGGCTGCTGGGCGATCGCAGCCTCGGCCACCGCATTCTCACGGGCGAGCGCGAACTCAGCAAGGCGCACATCCGCATCCTGGCCGACCATTTCGCGCTGAATCCCGGCGCATTGCTCCGATAGCCCTGTCGCCCCCAAGGGCGACGGGTGCGAAGGGTCTGAAGGGTGCGAACGTGCGAAGGGGTCGAAGGGTGCGAAGAGGTCGAAGGGTGGGAAGGGAAGGGAGCATCGGCCCCTGTTTTCACGAGATACGAGCGAAGCCGAGGGGAGATACGAGATTCGCCCCGGCCGCAGGCGCCAGGCCGTAGGCCGTAGGATGGGCTTCAGCCCATGCTGTACGTAGGCAGAACGCATCTACGCTTCTACGTTCCGATGCTCCGACGCAGCGCTGCCCTCTCTACGGTTCCACGCGCGCCCTGGAAAAAGTGCCGGACACCTCTAATTCCTCGTCGGTTCGCCGACGATGTAGCGGCGACCGGTGGTCCGGTCGGAAACGTGCGTTCCTTTCGGGAAATCCACATGGAACAGGCCGTCGTAGAAGTTGGGATCGTTGACGACGATGTCGGAAACCTCCATCGAAGTCTTCCTTGCCACTTCCGGGGGGCCGGTCTCGAAGAACCACACCACTTCCCCTTCCACGGGAAACCATATGTCCGGGCCGACGTCCATGAATGTAGCCTCATTGAATCCCACCAGGTGTTGGCCGCTATGATATTCAGTCCGTATCAGAGAGTATCCTTGCGAAGGATCGAGGGTGCCTGTTTCCCTACCATCATCTCCACTGAAGATCGTGATGCGATAGAGTCCGTCCTCCGTTCTTTCGACGTCGACCTTCGTATTCTCAGCGATCGTTCTTGAGAGCCGATCGTAGAAGTTGCCCCCAAATTGGCGCCATGGCCGGCGAAATCTCTTTGTTGTCTCGAAAGGTCTTTCGTTGCTCAACGTGGCTGATTTGAGATTCTTCGAGTCCTCATAATACTCGATGGCGTTCTCTCCATCCCAGGTGACTACCTTTCTGGTAGAATCGGCAGCGATGAGGATACCCTTCTCGCTGGCCCGTCCGGAGTTCGTTACGATGCGAGCACGTCCCTCGCTGTCAATGGCCACGTCAAGTCTCTCAAAGCGATGCTCGCTGTAATTCTCCTTCAGGCGACGAATCTCATCCTCCGCCCGTTCTTCTGGGTATTTCTCCTTGAGTTGGAGGGCAAGCCTCTCCAGTGACAATTGGAAGGCTTTCGGGGATTGGTAGTCATGGTAGATGGCTGTGTGTTTCACATCTCTGATCTTCTGTCTCGCCCCCCGCATTTCCTCCAACAGGAATCGCGCCGGGTTTTCATCCCGGGATGGCGTCTGGGCGATTGTGACAGGGGCAATGCCGTACGCGATGATACAGAGGCATACGATTCCCACCATTGTCCTTTTCAAAATGATCTCCTATTCCCTCTTTCAATCAAGAGTACATCTGGTTTCATTCTATTCTGATGCTGAACGCATAGGCGAATATGGCAATAAGCCAGCGACCAGCGTACCGGTATGATCGGCAAGGGGCACAGTATTCTCTCGTGTGCCAACTACAACTGCCGCACGCACCAGCCACGCTGTGTCGCTGACCTCCTTGCCAGGCGGAATACCCTCCCAACCAATTGGCTCCACCAGGAAGCCGTTGTCCTTTGCCACACGGTGATTGACGCGATCAACCGCATGTCTCACAGAACTCCGAGCATCGGCAACGTCGCCCGGAGAAGCTATGAATACAATAACCGGTTTGAGAGTCTTGGCGGCCACGGATCCTCTTCTCGGAACAGCAAACAGTGCGCGAGAGAGCATAACGTCTTCGCGCGCAATCCGGCGGGGCAAGACTGCGGATGTGCCCTGTGCTCTATGCTCGCTGTCCCGTTCTCACGCTGCCTTCTCGACATCGGGCAGCTATCCCACACATCTCGACCTGACCGCGCTGCCCCGCATACAGAAGGCGCCCAACTCTCATTATTCGCACGTTCGTCAGGGGTGATTCGCTGGGCGCTACTATGGCAGGTCAGGGGCGGGGCTGTCAAGGCCCGGTCTGCGGGCCTTGACCGTCGCTCGTGGCCCGGTCCTTGGCAACTCTTGGCCTGACTGTTGATGATTCGCTATTGATTGCGGATCGAAGGAGGCGGCGTCAGGTACTCTCCCTGGCTTGGTGCTTGTTTGTCCTGGCGAGTTCGGCTTTGAGGTCGCGTGGGGCGGGCAGGGCGTCCTTGAGGTTGGCGGGCAGCCTCTCGACCAGGCGCGTGACATAGCGAGCGATGCCCAGGGCTTGGCCAAGTCGCGCAGGGCGTACTCGGCGATGATCTTGTTGCGAGTCTTGCACAGGATCAGGCCGATGGAGGGTTTGTCGTCGGGATGACGCAGTAGGTCGTCCACGGCCGAGAGATAGAAGTTCATCTTGCCGGCGTACTCCGGCTGGAAGGGTCTGGCCTTCAGGTCGATCACGACGAAGCAGCGCAGCCGCAAGTGATAGAACAGCAGGTCGAGATAGAAGTCCTCGCCGCCGACTTCCAGGTGCATCTGCTGGCCGACGAAGGCGAAGCCCGCGCCCAGTTCCAGCAGGAACCTGCGAATGTGGTCGAGCAGAGCCCGTTCCAGGTCCCGTTCGGCCGCGTCGGAGGCGAGAGTCAGGAAGTCGAAGGTGTAGGGGTCTTTGATCACCTCCCTGGCCAGGTCGGACTGCGCCGGCGGCAGCGTGGTCGAGAAGTTCGTGAGGGCTTTGCCCTGGCGCGCGTAGAGGTCCGAGTCGATCCAGTGCACGAGCACGGCGCGCGACCAGCCGTGCTCGACCGCTTGCCGGGCATACCAGAGACGCTGCTGTGGGTCTTTGAGCGACTCCAGCAGGACGACGTTGTGAAACCAGGGGAGAGACGCCATTGGCTCAGGCGGCGCGCCGGCGTCCGCTCGTCTCGCAGCCTGCGAGACAATTGCGGTGTCCTGGGGATAGGCCAGGTGGAAAGCACGCATCCGATAGATATTCGCACGCGAGAAGCCGGCTAATCCAGGAAACTCCCGTTGGATATCCGTGGCCAAACGACCGATTACCGCTGCCCCCCAACCTTCGAGGCGCTGGCGTTCAACTATGTCTCTCCCGATGTCCCAGTAGAGCTGAATCAGTTCGCGATTGACGGAGAGCGCGGCCTTGACCCGGGCGGTCCGAATGCGCGACTTCACCTCTTCCAGGAACCTGGCGTATCCGGCCGGCGATCCGGCAGGAGGCGGCTTTATGATTCCTCGCCCAGGGCGGGCGGGATTTGACGGCTTGGGCTTCGCAGGGCGTCTGGCCATTCTCCACTCCTCCAGGCAGATCAGATCCCTGAGGGACCGGGACTGCCGTTCGTCACAGCTTCGCAGGGGGTGTTTCGCTGAAGAACATCATGGCAGGTGCAAGAGCGGATGTCAAGGCTTGTTCGCGACGCGATTACCCGTTTCCTGCGGGAGTGGAAAGGAACCGTTTGTAGTGTGCCCGTGAGGGCATACCTTCGATGGAGTTGGTAACGCCTTACGGCGTCACTACGAACCAGACCCTGACCCCAAGCCAAAACGGGTAGTCGCGTCTTGTTCGCCAGGCATTCCGCGCCATTGGCAAAAGCCCGCCGTCCAAAGTGCGGGCCTTCACTACCAGCAATCCGCCAAGGTAACGCCTGACGGCGCCACTACGAACACGCCCTTTCAGGGACGCCTTGCCGATCGCGTCCGAGGCGATCGGATTATGACAAACGGGTCACGGTGGCCTGCCGGTGGAACTCATGTTGCCCGAGTCCAACCGGTACCTGCGAATCGCAGGTAACGCAGTTGGCCCACCCCCAGGGTGGATACAGCGGGAAGGCTCAGCCCTGCGTTGGTTCCTGGTGAACATCGCGGTTTTGCCGAGATACGAGATTCGAGATACGATAGGCTGTAGGCCGCAGGCCGACCGGGTGCGAAGGGTTCAAGGGTTACCAGGGCTGCACCAGGCTGGAGCGCACGTACGCTTCTGCCCTTCTACGCATGCCCGAGATACGAACGACGAGATACGAGATACCCCTGAGTGCGAAGGGTGCGAACGGTGAGAAGGGGTCGCGGGGACGGTCGAGGGCTTGCGGCGGCTACGCGGAGAGTGGGACGCCGTGGTGGAGGACCCAGGCGGCGAAGCCAGCTTCGTCGTGCTGATGGAGGGTTGCGGCCGGAAAGAAGTGCAACTCGATGTCGTCGCCCGCCTCTTTCTGGACCGCCACGGCCACGCGAGCGCGATCGTGCAGGTCCCACGACTCCAGACCTTCAATGAAGACCGCCAGATCGATATCGCTCCAGCGGTCGGCGGTGCCCTCGACGTGCGAACCGAAGAGATAGGCGGCCGCAACGCTGGCAAATCGCCGCAAGTAGATGACCGCCTCGGTCGCCCGCGCCTCAATCATCTCATCGTGCTGAGCCACTGTATGAATCCTTCGGTTTGGCCGAGTATTCGTTTCGCCTCATCGGGGCGGACCCTCGATGCCAAGTCCGGAATCTCCTCGGGATACCGGCTCTGGATGTAGTAGGTCGAGAGTTCTCGCAACAGATCGGCCTGATTCTCATCGATTTCTACGCGCGCTGCTTCCGCCAAGCGCACGAGATGCTGAACGCGCGGAGGGTGTTCGCGGGTTCGCTTCGCGATGATGGCTTTGAGCATCTTCTCCGTAGCCTGCTGACAGCAGAAGAGGACGTACAGATAGCGTTCCGCCGCGAGCATCGCTCGCGCTGTGCCCAGGTCATATCGCGCCTGGCCGGCCCATTGGTCTGCCGTGTCCGCCATGCGATCATCGTAGCCATTGCCGGTGGCGCGGGCAACAGAAAACGGCTGGCGGGAGACTGCCTTGGTGAGAAGGGTGTGAAAGGCTCAAGGGTGCGAAGGGAAAGGAGCCGCACGCCGTTTGTCGACGCATTCACGCATCTACGAGCTGTGCGAGGCCGGAGGCTGTAGTCTGTAGGCCGGAGGGGGACGAATCTACGCATCTACGCTCCAACGAGCTGCGCCGGACTGGAGACTGTAGGCTGGAGGCTGTAAGTGAGAAGTGGTAAGTGATAAGCGATCGGGGATGAAGCGCGCAGGACAAGAGCGGACGTTCACCCATCTTCGCTTCTACGCTTTTACGCTCGAACGAGCGACGTGCCGCGAGTCACGAATCCCGCGAGCGACGAGAACCGAGCGACGAGCGACGGCGTTACTTCTTCTTGCCGAAGAGGGACTTCTTTTCCTTCTTGGGCTTCTCGGCCTTGGGGGCCTTTTCGGCTTTGGCCTTCTTCTCTTTGGGGGCCTTTTCCTTCTTGGCCTTGGCGGCTTTGGCTGCCCTTGGGGCCCTGGGGGCCTTCTCGCGGCCGGAGAGGAGCGCCGCGGCACTGACGGCAATCGCTATGAAGGCGGCGCCGCCGACGATGTACCAGACGAAGCCCTGGATGGACTGGAGGATCGAGGGCATCACGTCTCGCTGGGCGGCGACGACGACGATGGCGGCGTACAGCAGGGCCAGCAGCGGCAGGAACAGGAGCATGCCGAGCATGTTGCTCTGCGTGTCGGGTGCGACCTCGGCGAAGGCCGGCGTGATGGCCAGCGGCGCCGCGACCATGACCTCGTGCGCTGCCATGTCTTCTTCGGGCGCCGCGTGCTCGGCCTCGGCGGTGATGTCTTCGACCATGTCGGTCTCGCCGGCTTCGGCCGGAGCGCCTTCTTCGCCGCCCTCGGCGGTGTAGATCTCATCGAGAATGCCGCCGAGCGAGGTGTCGTCGGCCTGGAGCGACAGGTCGAGCAGGCCGGAACCGCTGCCGAAACTGTCGAGGTTCACGTCCTCTTCGATCTCTTCGAGCGAGGCCTCGCCGGTGGTGCCCGCCGGACCGACCGTCTCGGCCAGTGAGTCGTCGGTGACCTCGTAGTCGGCGTCCGACTTGCCCAGCACGTCGATCCCCTCGCTGGCCAGCGCCGTGTCCATGTCGGTGATGTCGCTGTCGCTGTCGAGGATGCCCGACTCGGGGGCCAGCCCGATCTCCGACTCTTCGTCGGCGGGCCCGGCCAGCGGCTCCTCTTCTTCGGCGCCCATGCCGACCAGGAAGTCCTCCTCGGCGCTGGACGCCTCGGCGGGCTCCTCTGCGGTCAGGTCGTCCGACAGCTCCAGATCGCTGGTCGCCTCGGCGTCGGCCGACAGTTGCAGGTCGGCGGTGCCTTCCGGGGCCGGGGCCTCCTCGGGCGCGGCCTCCAGATCGAGGCCGAAGGAGGGCTCCTGTTCGGCAGTCTCTTCGGCGACGGGCTCGAGGCCGAGCAGCTCCTGCGTGCTGGCGCCGCCCTCGTCCGGCTCCAGACCGAGGTCCATGTCCATCTCCGGGGACTCCGCGAGCAGGGCGTTGACCTCGTCGATCTTGAAAAGGAGGTTGGAGCCGTCGCGGAACTCTCGGAGCTTGCCGTCTTCGGCCAGTTGCTTGACCGCGTCTTCGGTCAGTCCGAGTTTCTGGGCCGTTTCTTTGAGCGAGTAGAACATTCCAGCCATAATCACCATCTCCATCGCCAGGGACGCACGCCACGGCGGACTTGGAATCCCCGAAATGAGTTTCCTAGACTGCTTATTTTACCTTGCGGCGGCGGATTATGCAACCTTTTTTTGACGCCGGGACCGCCGCAACGTCCGGTAACCGCGATTCTTGCGTGCTCACAGCGCGGCCGGCCTGCCGGCGCTGGCCCGACCGCCCGCTGTCCGGCGGTCTCCGCAACCACGGCGAACCGTGCGTTTCAAGCAGTCCCACGTTCGCTCACGCACGCGCCGCCGGCATACACCGCAGTTTGCGGAGCACCGCACAATCCCCCCTGTTGCACAACCTCCGCCATTCTATATAATACGAACCGTCGCAACTTCAGTGCGTCCGGGGTGTAGCTCAGCTTGGCTAGAGCGCTTGCTTTGGGAGCAAGAGGCCGTAGGTTCGAATCCTATCACCCCGATTGTGGCGTGTGTGGTGGTACGGCACGGGGGCGAAAGGCGGGGTCGGGTCGCCCACAGATCGTGCCTCGGACCGCCGGACGGGCCGGCTTGCCGTCGCGGGCAGAGCCAGCCCTCCGAGGTCGCGGATGCCGGCCGATGCGTTCGGCGTTGGCGGGCCTGCGGGCCGAAGCGGACAGGGTCGTCCGGCCTGCGGCGAACGGACCGCCCGATGCGGATGACCGCCCCATATCCCGAGACACACTGTCCAGAGGTGAAGCGATGGAATCCGAAAGCATCATGGCAGACGCGTGCAAGGCGGCGTGCGATTTCCACCGCCGCAAGCTCTGGAAGCGGTTCACGAATTACGACTGCTTCGGCGTGCGGATCGCCGGCCGCGACGACCTGATCCTGGGCGTCGTGCTCGGCGACGCAGGGGAGGAGCACGGTCTGTCGCTTTTCCGGGGCCCGAACGCCGCCGCCTGTCTGGGCGCGCTTCTGGAGCCTGAGGGGCCGGGCGACGACGCCCTCGAAGACATGGACACCCTCGGCTTCAGCATGGAGGCGTTTGGGACTTTGCCCCCGGACGCACAGACACTGCTGCGAGACGGCGGCCGCCATCCTCAATATCGCGAAGCGGTGCCGCACTTCCTGGCCAAGCCCGCCGGACAGAACAGTCGATTGCCCAACGAATCAGAACTGCGCGAGCTGGGCATGATCGTGCACGCCGTTGTCCAGGCCGACAAGGAGAAGCTGTTACACCCCGCCTGTCTCGACGACCCGCAGGGCATCTGCGTCCTGAACCTCAGCAACGGCCCTGCCGAACCCGAGGTGCGCCTCACGCGGGAGGTCGTCGAACAGCACCGACCGCCTGTCGCCGTGCCGCTGCTGCCGGCCTGCCATGATCTGGACCGCCTGCCCCGCCTGAAGACCACGTGGCTGGTCGGCCTGCCCGCGCTGCCCGCGGCAATCGAGGGCGACGACCGGGCCATGCAGGTGCTGCTCGTCGTGGACGACACGCACGATCTGATTCTGCACGGCCTGCCGGTGTTCTCGGGCGATCTGCGGGAGGCCGCCAACGGGCTGGTGAAGACCTTCCAAGGCAAGGGCCTCCGCAAAGTCAAAGGACTTCCGGCCGAGATCGCCTTTTCCAGCCGCAAGCTCTTCGATGCGATGGCCCCTGTCCTGGAGCCGCTGGGCGTCCGCTGCCGCTATGAACCCGCCGTCCCCAAACTGCAACAGCTCATGACGGAGTTCTACGATCTGGCCGACAGACAGGGTGGTGCATTCGATGATGCCGATCTGCCGGATGCCGCAGACGTCCCGGTTCCTGCGCCGCAGGACCTCAAAGGGTGGAAGCAGGCACAAGAGAGGTTGTGCCGGCGGTGTGCCGACGAGTTTCACTCGAGCAGGTCGCTGCAATCCTCACGCGCGGTCGAATGGTATTTCGGTGACAATGACTTTGACTACTACGTTCAGGAGCATCGAGAGCAGGGAGTCCTGGCCGCCTACATCGGCTGGGCGATCGTCGACTACCGGCCCAACAAGACCAGCAAGACCCATGCCGAGAAAATGCTGAAGAAGGGGCTGGGCGAGGCCGAAGCGATCCTGCTTCGCGCTCAAATGGAGACCTGCCCCACGCTGTATCGGGTCGCCCGCCACAACGCCAAAGCCGGAACCGTCGAACTGGAGGACATC
This sequence comes from Sedimentisphaerales bacterium, assembly GCA_040772485.1. GTDB lineage: Bacteria > Planctomycetota > Phycisphaerae > Sedimentisphaerales > Anaerobacaceae > Anaerobaca. The sequence goes on from JAXGYC010000009.1 coordinate 132,200, forward strand.
CTGCTGGGCGGCCGCGTCACGGTGCACGATCAGTTGATGTCGGAGAACATCGAAAACAATCTGTTCCTGCCGGCACGGGTGTTTCCCGCCGGCGCCTACCACTTCCTCGAACCGGCCGGACCGCTGTTGGGCGCCGGCATGGGGCTGGAGGCCGTCGAGTTCCTTCGCGAATGCGGGATGGAGCTCACGGAGGCTGGCCTGCGACGCCATGCGCACCTTTTCGGCTGGTTGTGGGAATGGATGGAGGAATGGCAGGCTGACGGCGGTCAGCCGCGCATGTGCAATACCGATGGAGACGAGCTGCTCTGGCACACCGCTTCATTCTCCGTGGCCGCTCCCGACGAGGTCCGCAAGGTGCTGCTGGAGCGAGAGGACATCGAATATGATCGGGACGCCGATGAGTTTGTCTGGAGCAGGCCCGCCGGCCGCAACCGCAAGGTGCCGGGTGACACGGTGGCGCTCGGGCGAATCGAGTTGGTGGGAGATGAGCTGGTGTTGGAAGTGAATTCCGCCCGGCGACTGGATGGCGCCCGCCAGTGGCTTGAGAAGCTGCCGGGTGTGGTGTTCCGCAACGTGACGACGCGCCGGTGGGACGAAGTAGACAGGGACCGGCCCCTGGATGAGCGGATCTCCTCGCCCGAGCCGGTGGAAATGACGCCGGAGCTGAGCGCCGCCGTGCAGGAGATGATGAACAAGCACTACATGAGTTGGCTCGACGAGCCGTTGCCGGCGCTGGGCGGCAAGACGCCGCAGCAGGCCTGCCGAACCGCAGCAGGGCGCCGGCAGGTCCTGACGCTGATTCGAACGATGCCGGACCCGGCAGGACCCGTACCGATTCGCGCTCCGCGCGAGGCCTTGATGCAGGCGCTGGGCCTGACGGCAGAGGCGGGCGGACCGCCGGCGGGTGAGCCGACGCCTGCGATTCCCATACCCATAGAGTCCATCGCCCCGAAGCCCCGCATCGCCCGGAATGCCCCATGCCCCTGCGGCAGCGGGAGGAAGTACAAGAAGTGCTGCGGCCGCGAACCCGCCGACAACTGACGAAGCTGTTTGTAGTGTGCCCGTGAGGGCATACGTTTGACAAGTAGCGTCTTACGACGCCACTACAAACGGCTCATTTCCACTCCCTCCCAAAACGGGTAATCGCGTCGAGATACGCCCTTGACGACAGCGCGGTGCTTCTGTAGACTGTATCCCGGATGTGCGAAGGGAAGCTATGCGTGGAGAGGTTCCCACAATCCGGCCCGCTCCTCCAACGCCTCTGGGCGACGCCGAGTGGTTCGCCCAGTCGGTTGGTAGGCCGAGGCCCACCCTACGGGGTGCGAATCGTCAATCATCAATCCGCAATCATCAATCCGAAGCGGTCTACGAGTACGACGTCTATGGCCAGGTGGCCGCCTCCGACCCGAACCATCCCAACCGCTTCCTGTTCACCGGCCGCGAGTTCGACAAGGAAACCGGCCTCTACTACTACCGCGCCCGCTACTACAACCCGACCATCGGCCGCTTCCTCCAGACCGACCCCATCGGCTATGAAGACGGCCTCAATATGTACACCTACTGCAGCAACAATCCCTCGGCGTTCTCAGACCCGAGTGGACTGTACAGAATCTGCTGGGGTCTGCAAACGACCGAAGAGCAGAAGAGCTACATCCTTGCGAGCTTCAAAAGAGTGCGAACGATATGTGACAATCGCATTCAAGAAATCGGTGATCTACTATCGATGATACGCGAGACGAGCGAGGTCAATCCGGTCTACGACGTGACCTTGCTCCAAGAGCTGGCCACGTTAAGATATGTACTGAAGCAGATTAGAGATGGGATTGATTCGGACACCGAGCGACTGATAGTGCGAGTGGGGGACTTAGGGGAGGAGCGTTATGGAATCTACAACCCCCCTTGGCCAGAGGGTACGAGTTTGACTAGGTTCCCCGTGTTAACCTACAGTAGTCGTTACAGGTCTCCAGCACCGAATTGTATCGACATGGACGTAACCACCTTGCACGAACTAAGTCACAAGTATGGTACGGCAGACACCGGCGATGGATGGATGAATGCCTATTTCCTCGAGAAATTGGTTGAGCACTGGGTTGGGGAGGATTTCTGGTTCAAGTACTACTGGAGTCTGATGTTCCGTGACCCGGCTACGGGCATTTGTCCTAAACCATTCGATACCTCGGATCCGCAAGCCTGGGAATCACCGAATTAGGAAGGGGGTATGTATGCAGTTTACCAAGAAGCGTATTCGTCGCTTGTCAATCGCTGTTGCGGCTGTACTGCTGCTGTTCGCTGTGCCCCTATTCGCGCACCGTCCTTGGACGTACAGCGCCCGCAGGGCCATCGATGTCAACAGTGGGGATGTCCTCGATCGAGTAGTTGTGTGCGGTATGCGGATCAGTGAGGATATCCACCCGTCGGCGTTTTCAGAAGAACTGCGCAGGCTTAAGATCGATGTCTCGCAAAAACGGCGTTGGATGCAAGTAGACGCAGTAGTCTTAAGGGGCAGGCCTATTTCATACAGGTATGGGGGCACCATTGACAAATGCAACCTGCTGATCAAGTTGTTCGATACGTGCCAAATCCCAGACACACAGCGGCCTGCCATCCTGGTAGAGGCTCTGATAATCCTACAGAATGGAGACCTCAAGCAGATGGACGGATTGCTCGATAGACTGGGTGACCGTATCCCTTGGGGAGGGGACCCGGTTGAGGGGCAGCCCTCACAGGCAGATTGAGGGTCTGGCCTTTCGATAATCATTAACATAATGACGCGCGGATGGTGCGCGCAGAATGAACTCATGACTACGGAAGGATAAAGAATCATGAGGAAGCACAGAGAGAACGTCACGAGCGTAAGGACCGGTACATCGCATTCCAGCAGCCCGTCAGCCTGTGCGAGGGTCATCTGGCCGCTGCTGTCTGCGGGAAATCCGTCGGAGGGTGGGGCCAGCCCTTAAAATACAAATTAGGGACAGGTTGAGGGTCAGGCCTTTCGATAAGAAATCCGGGGACACCATACGCATTTAGAGACATTTGGTTGACAGCGTGGCAGCCGATCGCTACGCTGCGGGTATGGCGCGGCTGGCGAGAGTTGTGGTTCCGGGCATTCCGCATCACGTGACGCAGCGGGGCAATCGGCGTCAGGAAACGTTTTTCGTCGAGGCCGATTACCAGGCCTACGTGGCGTTGTTGAGCGAATGGTGCGGTCGCTGCGGCGTGGCGGTCTGGGCGTACTGTCTGATGCCCAATCACGTGCATCTGATCGTGGTGCCGAGTTCGGAAGACGGACTGCGTCTTGCCCTGGGCGAAGCGCACCGGCGCTATACCCGGCGGGTCAACTTCCGCGAAGGTTGGCGTGGGCATCTGTGGCAGGGTCGCTTCGCATCCTTCGCGATGGACGAGCGGTACCTGTTGCGGGCGGCGCGCTATGTAGAGCGCAACCCGGTTCGCGCCAAATTGTGTCGGGTGCCCTGGCGATGGCGCTGGTCGAGTGCCGCAGCGCATATCGCGGGGCGCGATGACGGCATCGTGCGGGTTCGACCCCTGCTGGAACGCGCGCCGGACTGGCGTGAGTTTCTGACGGAGGGGACGCAGGCAGAGGAGGGGACTCTGCTACGCCTTCACGAACGAACGGGCCGCCCTCTGGGCGAAGCGGCGTTTCTCGATCGGATCGAGAAGAAACTCGGACGGTCCGTACGCCCCGCCAAGCCCGGCCGCAAATCAAAACAAGAGGAGAAATAAGTATGCTGTCCCCGGATTTGCCTGGAACAGACATTCAACGACCTCTACCGCGAGCGTCGACGGGCAGGAGATAGACTGTTCCGTTTCGTGCTTTGGGTGTTCGTCGAGACATTCGCGGGAATTATCAGGGAGAACATGATGTTTATGCTTATGCAAGATATTACAAAAAGACTGGTGGTATGGGCTGCTGTCGTAACAGTTATATCAGCGATACCCGCCGCAATGATGTTCTTTGGTGTCGAGGGTTGGAATTGGGACTTGTCCGATTTCGCTCTTATGGGCACCGTCCTGTTTAGCGTCGGTCTCGCGTATGAGGTGATAGCAAGAAGATCGGAGAAGACCGTGTATCGAGTCGCTTTGGGCGTTGGACTTGTGGCAGCTTTTCTTCTTTTCTGGGTGAATGGCGCCGTCGGCATTATTGGAAGCGGGGACAACCCCGCCAACTGGATGTACGGAGCAGTATTCGCTGTCGGACTCATCGGCTCCCTTATTTCACGTGGCAAGTCGCGCGGAATGGCACGTACATTGTTTGCGGCAGCACTTGTTCAGATGTTGGTTCCAGTAGTTGCACTCCTCATCTGGCCAACTCAGGCCTCTTGGGGCGAGGTGGGCGTTGTCGGCGTGTTCGTTGTCAATTGCATTTTCGCGCTGCTGTTTGCCGGTTCGGGATCGCTGTTCTTATGCGCGGCATACAAGGAAAACCAGAACTAAGCATTGCCACTTTGTTGCAGGGGGAATTAAGGAGAGTTTCCACAGTGGACATCCCACGGATATTCAACATCATGGAGAGTGCTCACCGCATCCACAACCCGATCACAGCCGAAAAGCTCGCCACTCTCGGCGCAGCGCTGCGTCTGGAATCGGGTTCAGGCTAAAGGCTATGAGTCGGCGGGAATACAAGAAATGCCGGCTGAGTGGACAGGTTGAGGGTCAGGCCTTTCGATAAGAAATCCGGGGACACCATACGCATTTAGAGACATTTGGTTGACAGCGTGGCAGCCGATCGCTACGCTGCGGGTATGGCGCGGCTGGCGAGAGTTGTGGTTCCGGGCATTCCGCATCACGTGACGCAGCGGGGCAATCGGCGTCAGGAAACGTTTTTCGTCGAGGCCGATTACCAGGCCTACGTGGCGTTGTTGAGCGAATGGTGCGGTCGCTGCGGCGTGGCGGTCTGGGCGTACTGTCTGATGCCCAATCACGTGCATCTGATCGTGGTGCCGAGTTCGGAAGACGGACTGCGTCTTGCCCTGGGCGAAGCGCACCGGCGCTATACCCGGCGGGTCAACTTCCGCGAAGGTTGGCGTGGGCATCTGTGGCAGGGTCGCTTCGCATCCTTCGCGATGGACGAGCGGTACCTGTTGCGGGCGGCGCGCTATGTAGAGCGCAACCCGGTTCGCGCCAAATTGTGTCGGGTGCCCTGGCGATGGCGCCGGTCGAGTGCCGCAGCGCATATCGCGGGGCGCGATGACGGCATCGTGCGGGTTCGACCCCTGCTGGAACGCGCGCCGGACTGGCGTGAGTTTCTGACGGAGGGGACGCAGGCAGAGGAGGGGACTCTGCTGCGCCTTCACGAACGAACGGGCCGCCCTCTGGGCGAAGCGGCGTTTCTCGATCGGATCGAGAAGAAACTCGGACGGCCCGTACGCCCCGCCAAGCCCGGCCGCAAACCAAAACAAGTGGAGAAATAAGTATGCTGTCCCCGGATTTTCCCGGATTTCCCGCTGCCACACGCATGCCCGGCCTTTGCACACACCCCGTCTTCGCACACCCCGCGACCCCCCGTTCGCCGCGTGCTCCCAGGAGCATCACGCCTTACGGCGTCACTACAAACGAGCGCCCAAGAGCCGCAGGACAGGCCTTGCCGCGAAATCCGCACAGACACAGGAGGGGAAATCCGGGTGTTTTCCGCTTGACCGGGGATTGGCGATCCCGTATTCTGAAGTGAGATTACAGATGTAATTGCATGGGAGGGACGTGTGAAAGGACTGCCGAGAATCTCGGACGCGGAGTGGTCGGTGATGACGGTGCTGTGGTCCAAGCCGGGCCAGACGGCCGACGAGGTCGTCGCGGCGCTGCGGGGCAAGGTCACCTGGACCGCGCGGACCGTCCGCACCCTCATCAACCGCCTGTTGCGCAAAAAGGCGTTGAAGTACGAAAAGGAAGGGCGCAGGTACCGTTACTTCCCGCTCGTCAATCGGGACCAGTGCATCCGGCGCGAGCGGCGCTCATTCGTGCAGCGCGTCTACGGCGGCACCGTGACTCCGATGCTGGCCGCCTTCATCGACGACGCCCAGCTCTCGCCCGAAGACATCCGCGACCTGAAGCGCATGCTTGACGAAAAGGACCGGGCGCAATGATGGCTTCTCTGGCCATGCACCTGCAACCGTTGCTGGACCGGCTCGTGCACACGACCTGGCACGCCGGCGTGCTGGTCTGTCTGATCCTGCTGGCCCAGAGGGTCTGCGCACGCCGGATCGACGCGCGCGGGCGTCACGCGCTGTGGCTCCTGCTGCTGATCCGCATGGCGCTGCCTTGGGCGCCTGCCAGCGGCCTGAGCGTGCACAACCTGCTGCCCTCAAGCCCGCGCATCGCTGCGCCGTCGGTCTGCGATGCACACCCTGCGAGCTCAGGTCCGTTGGATCCTTCAGGTCCCGGAGGACTCAAGCGACCTGAGGGACCTGAGGGACATCCGATCGTCGGTGTGCGGTACACACCCTGCGTGTTGTCGCTGGTCTGGCTGGCGGGCGCTGCGGGTTTGGCCGGCTGTATCGTGGCCGCCCACCTGCGGCTCGCCCGGGTCCTGCGTCGCGGCAGGCCGGTGAGTGACCGATGGATTCTTGGCCTGCTCGAAGAGTGCAAGGATCTGATCGGCGTCCGGGCGGCGGTGGAGGTGATCGCGACGCGCGAGGTTGCCGGGCCGGCGCTGTGCGGCTGGCTCCGTCTGCGACTGCTGATGCCCGCCGCGGCGCTGGCCGAGCGGGACCGCCGCAGCCTGCGTCACATCTTCCTGCACGAACTGGCCCACCTCAAACGTCACGACATTCTCGTCGGCCACGTCGCCAGCCTGCTGCACGCGGTGCACTGGTTCAACCCGCTGATCGCGCTGGGCCTGCGGCGGATGCGGGCCGACCGCGAGCTGGCCTGTGACGAGATGGCCTTGTCCGCGCTGGCGCCTGAGGAAACCGCCGCGTACGGACGCACCATCGTCCATCAGATCGAGCGGTTGGTCCTGTCGCGGCCCCGATGGGCGATGGCCGGACTGTGCGGAGACAAGGCCCGCATTCGGGAGCGGATCGCCATGATCTCCCTGTTCCAGAAGCACACCCGCCGGTGGCCTGGCGCAGTGCTCGTGCTGATGGCGTGCCTGGCCTGCGTCGGATTGACGGAGGGCCTGACCCCCGAACCGCCGGGATCGCAGGGACCCGACAGGGTCCTGCCCACCACGCACCAGGACGACCACGCCAACATCATCCGGGTCTATATCCGCCACCTGGACACGGGCAAGTATCTGGTGGCGGACGGTGCCACGGTTCGCTGTGACGCCGACGAGCCGGGCGAGGCGGGGCTGTGGGAGGCCCGATTCGATGAAGACCTGGGCAACGGGGACGACCGCGTTTTTCTGTACTCTGCCGCTGCGAACCGCTATCTCGCTTGCGATCAGCGGGGGAGCCTCGCGCTCGACCGGCCCGACCCGGACGAGGCGGGACGCTGGATCGTCTGGTCCGGCCCCCAGGGGGTCTGGTTGATCTCGGATACGTATAAGGATGGGTACGTCCGCCTGGACGAACAGGGGCAGGTCCGGGCGGTGCACTTCGGCCGGGATGCTCGCAGCTACTGGGACGTGCAGCAGGTCTGGAGGGTCAAGACCTCCGACGATCCGGTGTCCAACCCGGAATGGCGCCGGCAGCACGTGCCCGGCCCCGACTGACGCAGCAGATTGCGGTATCCGCACCACAGATGAAGCGCTGAACGGGTACACCAGCAGAAGGCATCGTACGGCGGGGGAGAATGGAGCGGCAATGGTAGTGACAGATGACGCCATTGGGGACGGCCTGCTGTTCGCCGGCGACAGTCCGGCGACAACTGACGCGCTGACCGCCGCGCTCGGGACGTCGGGCCCGCGCCTGACGCGGTCCGTGACGCCGGACGAATGCCTCGACCGGCTCGGCACGTGCGGCTGCGGTCTGTTGATCCTCGACGCCACCGGCCGGACCGATGGTGTCTTGAACGTGCTGGCGAAGGCCAGACGAATCCATCCCGATGTTCCGGCGCTGGTTCTGGTCCGGCACGGGGACACGCCCACCGCCGTGCAGGCGATGAAGGCCGGGGCGTCCGATTGCCTCGAAACCCCTTTCGATCCGGCCCAATTGCGGGCTGCCGTCGAATCCCTTTGCCGGCAGACCTCTCTCCAACCGGTCAGCCGTCGTGCGGCTCTGACGCCGGCGGAAGAGGTTGTGCTGGGCCACATCCTCGAAGGCCGCACCAATCAGGAGATTGCCAACCTGCTTTGTCGTTCGACTCGCACGATCGAGGTGCACCGCCGCCACCTCATGACCAAGCTCGGCGCCACGAACTTGGTCGATCTGGTCAGACGCTCCATGCAAATCGAAGCCGCCCGCAACCACCACCCCGCTGATCGCTGAGTCCGTCGCCCGTCGCGGGCTGCTCGTTGCGGCTGGCCGGGCGGCGTCAGCGCGGATTATACACGATTCTTTCGAACGGGATGGAGCCGCGGACGACCTTGCAGAAGGCCTTGCCGTCCTTGACGCCGACGGTGCCGTAGCCGGTGGCGGTGCACAGGAAGCTCTGGAAGTCGCCTTTGATTCGCGGCGCGACATACAGCGTGCGCTCGACCGCGTCGTACCGCGCGCCCGACAGCGCGCCGAGCAGGGCGTAGCTCGACATGGCGCGGGCGTACCAGTGGCCGCACTCGTATTCGTTGAACGGATTGCGGCTGCGTCCATCGTACCGGTCGCGCGCCACCCGCACGATCTCCAGACCCTCATCGACCATGCCGCGAAGGATCAGGTGCGACGCCGCCTGGTATTCGATGCCCGTCCAGACCTCGTTGCTGTAGACGAACGGCAGCGAGAGCATCCCGCCCTTGGGCCAGGTGCACAGCAGCAGGCCGCCGTCGTCGCCCATGGCGTAGCCCGGCCGCTGCGGATTGGCGTGCGCCGAGAGGTCCCGCTTGAGATTGTACCTGTGGATGCTCTTGAGGTGGCTGTTGACCTTGGCCTCGTCGAGCACCGGCCCGACGCCGGAGATCTCGGCCAGCCACGAGCCCAGCACCCCGTCGGACAGACACCCCGTGCCGTACTGGTACTTCGGGCCTTCGGCCTTGAGCAGCTCGATCGCCTCGGGGCTGTAGCCGCTGTTGAAGCTCTGGACGTTGACCGGGTTGCCGGCGCGAAGGCCCTCGGTCTGGATCTTCTGATAGAAGTACTCGCCGTTGAAGAGCTGCTCGTTGACGAACGCTTCGCCCTTGGCGAGCACATCCTCATAGAGTGTCACGTCCTCGCCGAGCTTCTTGCCCATGGCGACCGCCGCCTTGAGCGCGCCGAGATAGAAGCTGGTGCACATCGGGTCGGGGCCCCAGAACTCGATGTCGTAGGTGTTGTGGTGCGGCTCGCGCAGCACGCCCTCGTGCTTCGGGTCCCAGGCCATCATGCAGTAGGCGAGGCTCTCGCGCACCGCCGGCCACAGCGTCTTCATCCACGCGGTGTCGCCGCTGATGCGCCAGTCGCGGTAGACCTTGATCACGCCGCCGAGCTGGCCGTCGCTGGCGGCGTGGAACTCGTGCTTCGGCTCGCGGATCGGCAGCGGGCAGCGGAAGTTCTGATGGCCCTTGTCGTCCTGGCAGACGCCGAACTCGGTCTCGCGCAGCGTCCGCTCCAGCGACGGGAACAGGTTGGGCATCGCCTGGGCGTAGTTCCAGACGTGGGTGCACGAGCCGTGGCAGCAGCCGGCGCCGTCGTGACATCCTTCGAACGCCCAGAATCGGCCATCGGTCTGCCGCAGGACGGTGGGGCTCTTGAGGATCGTCAGGTTGGCGGCGACCGCCTCGACCACTTCGGCGGGCAGGGTCGTGTCGTGGAAACACTCGCTGAACTTCTTGCTCTCGGCGCGGAGCCGGTCGTAACTGGTTCGCCACTCGTCGACGACGGCGCCGATGCTGTCGAACTTGCCGGCGTACCAGGGCTGGTACATCTGCCTTTCGCTTTCCGGCGAGGTCTCGTCGCCCTGGCGCACGTCGCTGTTCGGCACGTACCAGCACAGCTTCAGCGTGATGGTTCGCGTCTCGCCGGGCGCCAGCTCGAACGGCACGAACAGCGTCGCGCCGGAGCTCGCGCCGCCCTCGGTGGGGAAGTCCCTGTCGTAGCAGTTGCCCTGCTCGATGTCCTTCCAGACCATGGTCAGCGGATCGAACCAGCCGCCGCGGAACCAGGCGGCGTTGACCTTGGCGTCAGGCTCGTCGACGAACGCGGCCAGATAGCCTTCATCCTGCTTCTTGAGCGTGCCGCCCAGAGGCTGGCTGAGGACGAACCCGCCGGCGATCCGGTCGATGCGCGGCTCGTGACCGCGCACACTCATGAAGTTGGCGGCGTTGAAGGAGAAGACGGCCTCGATCTTCTCTTTGGAGGTGTTGGAGAAGCGGTACTCGACGCCGACCATCGGCAGCGACGAGGCGTCGGCGTCGGGCGGCGCAAACGGGCTCCAACCGATGATCTCGACCTTCAGCGGCACCTTGGCATCTTGCAGCGAGACCACGCCGAACGGGAAGCGGCTGTGGAAGCTCGCCTCGCGAAAGCGCGGCAGGCCGTAGGTGGTCTCGCCGAGTCCGTTGCCGGGGCCGCCGTACTGGCCCGTGCCCGGATGGATCGCGAAGACCTTCCACTTGGGCACCGGTCCCTCCAGCACGCGCGCGATGTTCTCATCGCCCTTGACGCAGATCGCGGAGAACACCTTGCGTTCGCTGAGGATGTCGGGCCGGTTGCGAAGCGAGAAGTGGCTGAGCATTCCGGTCCCCTCCAGGCAGATCATGCCCGCGCCGATGCCGCCCATGGGAAAGGCGATGCGGTCGAGGTTGGTCTGCGTGTAGGAGTCGTTGTACCGATGCTCTGCGAGAGCGACAGTGGCTGTGAAGGCAAGAGCAATCGCACACAACAGAAGGAATGAGATTCGGGCCGATTTCATCGTTTCGCTCCTTGATTGGATTGAACAGCGTTTCAGGCAGGCACGCAGGCCTGTCGCTACATCATAACCGCGCCGGCGGCTTGTGCAAATGGGAACTGAGGGACCTAAAGGACCCAAGGGACCTCAACGACTTGGGGACGGTCAGCGGCGAGGGTCGAGGCCTTGCCAGCGATGGGTCCAGCGGTCTTTGCCCGGGCTCTCGACGACCATGAACTCGCCGTCCCGCCGCCACTTCAGCGGCAGGTTGTTCTCATCGCGGAGGTAGCGGGCGGGCATGAAGCCCTTTTCGAAGAGGGTTTCGAGCGAATCGGGCAGCGTGTCGAACGCCAGCCGATAGGCGTAGAGGGCCCGTCCGATGCCCAGCCGGATGAAGTGCGCCTCGTGGTGCGTGCGCTCGATCCGCTTGACCTCGGGCGGCAGCTTCAGCAGCCGCAGCACCTCGACGCCCAGCGGTCCGACCCGCGCTGTGTCGTGCGCTGCGCGGAAGGCGATCGTGTGGTCGCCTTTCTTCAGTTCGTGCGTGCCCAGCGCCACATCGGCCTCGTCGTCCTCGACCGCGCGGAGATCGACCGTCGCGATTTCCTTGCCGTCGATCATCACGTCGTACGCGCCGTTGCCCGGGCCTTTCGCCGCCGTCAGGCGTACCGCGTATCGTCCATCGTCAGCCAGCTCGAACGGCAGCGTCAGCACGGCGCCAGGCTCTTCGTTGGGCCAGGCCAACACGGGACGCGCGCCGAAGAAGCCCTGGGTCTGCACCTGCACCTTGGTCTTGCCCGAAGTCCTGGCGTAGCGATACGCCTTGACGAGATGGTGACATTGCCAGGGGACGCGGCGCTCGTGCCACGAGGGCAGCGGCCCGAACGTGGTCTGCGGCTCGCCCGTCTGGTACCAGTAGGCGACGCTGCTGAAGAAGTCGGGCCGTTCGAGGAAGAAGCCGTCTTCCGATTCGTCGAAGTTGCCGCGATGTTCGATGGCCACTTTGAGCGACTCGGCGAAGTGGACCGGATCGAGCAGGTGCCAGCGGTAGCAGACGCCGCAATCGCCCGCCGCGTAGCCCTGCCAGCGAGGCTGCCCGAACCAGAGGCCCGTTCGCGCGCGGTAGCCCCAGGCGTCGTTGAAGTAGTCCTCGGTGCCGGTGCCCTGGAGGCTGGGGACCTGCTCGCCGTCGATGTAGAAGAAATCGTCGCCTTCGCCGAACCAGCCGTCCTGGCCCATCGTCACGCTGATGACGGTGCCGACGTAATAGCCGCTGCCCTTCAGGTCGGCCAGCAGGTAATCGCGGCCGGCGACCGCCGGATACTCCTGCCGATAGCGCGCGTAGAAGTACGGCACGTCGTCGCCCAGCTCGTCCAACTGCGTCCAGTCCACCTGCCAGTACAGACCGGTCGAGCGGTCGGGGTTGTCGTTGGTCACCACGATGCGAGCGCTCTTGCGGAAGGGCATCCGCCAGTAGCACGTCAGCGAGCCCGAAGGCGAGACCTGGACGGGAATGCTCTCGACCGCAGCGGGCCGGCCGTGCCCGACCGCGAAGAAGTCGCCCACGGGCGCTTCAACTCCCGGCTCGTCGCTGCCGTCGTAGTAGATGCGCAGCGTCAGGGCGTGCAGCTCGCCCACCCAGCCCGCGTGACTGGTGAGCCAGATGTGCGTCACGACGCCCGGCCCTTCGAGGATCGGCATGTTGACCGACTCGCCCGGCATCAGCCAGGTCATGTCGAGGTTCTCGTCGTGCCAGCCGGGCTGCTGGTTGCTGGAGACGCGGCGGTTGCGGCCTCTGGGCCCGCCGCTCATCGGCCCGAGGATGTCACGCAGCGAAACCGACTGCGTTTCGTCGGTCTTCTTGTGGTCGATCCACACCGCGTCGTTCATGTACGCGCGGGCGTACTCGTAGGTCATGTAGCCGTCGCGGCCCTCGTTGTTGGAGTTGCGGAAGATCAGCAGACCGCCGCCCGGCTGCGCGGGGTCGTCGCGATAGCCCACGATCAGCACGCTGTGTCCGTCGAAGACGCCTTCCGGCGGCGGGGTCTCCAGGACGTCGTTCGTCCATCGAGCCGGTTTCTTGGGCCAGCGCAGGCCGCCGCAGACGGGCCACTGCCGGTCGAGCGTCCGTTTGATCGCCACCAGGTGCTCGTCGGTGAGCCCCGTGTTCGGGTTCCAGGGCTTGATCCAGTGCAGCCGGAAGCCGAATTCGTGCAACTGCCGCGCGTGGTCCTTGGCCTGCTCGCTCGGCGTCACGTTGGGATCGAACTTGTCTTGATAGGGCATGTCCCGCTCGGGACACGCGCCGTAGATCTCGAAGCCGCGCCACAGATCGGAGAAGAAGCTGCCGTCGTCGGTCTCGCCCAGCGCCTTGTTCGAGGCCCAGTTGAGGAACTCGACGCTCAGCCGCTCCGGCTGGCCCGTTCGGCTCGCCAGCGCGTACTCCAGCGCCCCGGTCACCGCGAAGACCGAACACGTGTTCCGCCCGCCCTGCACGCGCCGTTCGAGCTGCCAGGTCTCGAACGCCGGACGCAGATCGACGCTCCCCGCCCGCGCGCTGGCGGAGGCAAGCAGAACGACCAGCAAGCCCAGGTTGCCGAAGGTCCGACCAAACGTTGACAGATTCGACGCCATCGCCATGCAGGATTCCTCACTTTCTCCGACCCGCAATCTTCTCTCGTGCAGCCTCGCGTCCGTCCACGATTCGCCGCCCGGACGCCCCGCCATTATGCCGCCCCTCCGCCGCCCCCGCAACCCGTTCGTAGTCTGCTCGCAAGAGCATACCACCTGACGGCGTCACTACGAACGAGCGTCTTGCCCCGATGTCCGTCCAGACCGCTTCCGCGCGAACGACGTACATACATCGAACGGATCGAGATGAGGTTGCTACCTGCGATTCGCAGGTACCGGGCATAGCGGTAGATCGTGCTTTCCGCCAGTAGACCTTCCGCCACGGTATGACGAATTCGGACCGACATAAGCAGAGCGTCACGCGTGATTCCCCTATTTATGGGAACACCCCGTTCAGGAAGCTCTCTGCTTGCTCAACGAAGAGACGTAGGTCAGCCAATTGTCGGTTTGTCCGAGGCACATCAATTGGTCGGAGGCGATAGTGTTGGTTGTAGTCACCATAGTGGACGATCTTGTGGCGACGCTCGACCAGCATCCTGACGCGTTTGAGGAGGTTCTTTCTGTGTAATCTCGCTTGCACGTTAACACAGAAGTCCTTCAGTCCAAGGCAGATGAATAGCTCGTCAATCGCATCCAGCCTTTGCGTGACACGTAGTTCAAGGTGGCGCGTCACCAACGTCCGGACTCTACGATATGGTCGTTCCATGGCCAACATTTCCAGTGCTTGGCGCACGTCGAGCCCTGCCTCCTTCAGCAGATCCGCAAGGCCATCGCCAACAGGGCCGCCTCTTCTCAGCACTGGAACTACCAAATCGCAGAACTTGTCTGTGAAATACGCATCCATTGACGCCACAGCGAGAACAACTGACGAGCGCACCAAGTCTCTGTTAGTTGCGAGCTTCTTGCGATGCAGTTGCTCGTAGAGTTTCACAAGCATACTGCACCTGTTCTGCGTTCTCAGGAACTTGTTGTACGGTCTTGTCGTCGGCATCGTGGGCAACTCGTGGTTGCTCTTTTGTCATACGTCTGGATTTGCCGCTCTGAGTATATATATCGGCCGAGTTCATGGTGAACTTGAAAGCAATCAACTCGGACCGGGATAAGCAAGGCCCCCCCATAATTCCCTACAGACACAAGGAGGCCCTCTTTTGCAGGCCCGCCTCGAAACGGGAAATCGTGTCCAAATCCCGTCTGGACAAGGAACAGCTAAGATGCGATAATAGCATAGGAACGCGATGATTGCGGAAGAGCAAGCGGATGTGTGCGAAAGTGTGTAGCGACTATATGGGAGATGTTGCAGTGATGAGTCCACGTTTAGAAGTGATTGTCGTGGTCCTCCTGACTTCGATGTGGCTTGTCTTTGCAGGGTGCGAACGCAGAACGGACGAGGCGGAGACCCAGGAACAAAGCTCTCAGAAGAGCCACCGATCTGCTGAGGAGAAGGGCACCAACCTCGAGGCCATCCGGTTCGAGATCATAGATGAGAAAGAGCTTCTGGGTATGGATGGCAATAGGATGCTGTCGGCCACAATCCTGCTTCAGGAACGCCTCGGTGAAGAGGAACTGGTGTCTTTCATGAGCCAGATGAAGGATAGCTACAGAGCGTACGAGAACGCCACAATCAATGTCGTCGCTTCGCGCGGGGCGTATGAGGAATGGACAAAGCATAGTAGCGAATCTGGTTCAGATCGGGAAGTGTGGGATAGGATTCTGGTCGTGGGTATACGCGAATGTGCCCACCCCTTGATGACACGCTCTATAGCGCCATGTTGAAGCGTTCGGGTGCGCCGCGCACTGGCGGCTATGAGTGGCTGGCTTGGGGTGAAGGAGCTGTGGATGGAACGAAGAAGGGTATAGTGACGACCCCTGACGGCGGGACAGTGCTATATGATCCGAAGGACTGGGATATCAAATGTGATTCCCTCGGCTGTCACATCCGCTGGTCCTGGAGCGTTGACACACCCGGCCGGGTGAGCATCAGGGGGAGGGCCGTGAATCTATGGTTATCCCCATCCACCCCTACGCTTCGAGCCGAAGTCAAGGACGTCAACAGTACACTCGTCGGCACGTTCGAATTCGAGTTGCTACGGTTCAAAGGCATGAGAATGTTTGAGACGTGCGTATTGGCGTATTCCTTCCCCTGGGATCTGCGGGATGGCCAAGCAGTCGAATTGGACGTCGTGGCACCACAACCAGATCCAGATACTCGGCTTACAGAAGTTGAATCGACCGGGTCCAGACTGGCCAAGGTGACGGCCGCCAACGTGCAAATTGCCCAGATCGAAGTCGCCCTGGACGCCTTTGAGGTTGATCTCGGTCGCTATCCGACGACCAGCGAAGGTCTGGGAGCCCTGATCGAGAAACCGGCCTCGGACTCCGAGGGGTGGCAGCGGCCCTATCTCAAACGTGATCTCCCCAAGGACCCGTGGGACAGCGAGTACCAGTATCGCTATCCGGGCACCTACAACAAGGATGGCTACGACCTCTACAGTCTCGGGCCGGACCGGAAGCTGGGCGGCGACGATGATATCACCAACTAGGCGACGGACAGACGATGGTAAAGAGGGGACAACCCCCGCTCGCGTTGTTGGGCGCCCGGGCAGATCACTCTTGTCGAGGGGGGGCCGCGCTGGTATGATATGGGCATGACGAGCAAGGAAATCGCACTGAAGACGATCGAGCAACTCCCCGAGAGCGCCTCGTGGGAGGATATTCAGGAGCGCATCAACTTCATCGTTGGTGTTCGCAAGGGCCTTCGCGAACTGGACGAGGGCCAGGGTATCCCCCATGACCAGGTCAGGGAGGAGTTCGCCGAATGGCTTACCGACTGACCTGGGCCCCTTCGGCCCGTCTGGACCTGAAGGAACTGGCGTCGTTCATCGCGGAATCCCGCCCGGTTGCGGCTGGTCACTTCGTGAGACAGATACTCCACGCCGTTGAACGCCTCGCCGATTTCCCCGAATCTGGGCGGGTGGTCCCGGAGTTCGACCAGACAAGCATCCGCGAGGTCGTCTGTCGCCCCTGCAGGATCGTGTACCGGGTCAAGCCCGAAGAACACACGGTCGAGATCGCGCGAGTCTGGCACGCCGCACGGGGAATTCCTCAGCTTTGAGTCAAGCCCGAGCGAGGGCGGCTCGATATTCTGCATCTTATACCTCGCATCGTGCACCGGGACGATGTTGGAGCGGCAGGCCCAAACAGGTTTGTATGGGTCCCATTCTTGCTGTCCAGGGGGTGTCGGGAGCGGTAGAATTCGTTTGTAGTGTGCTCGTGAGAGCAAACAAGACCGTACCGCCTGACGGCGGCACTACAGACAAGGGGCGAAGGTGTGCGATGCACACCCTACGAACAGGTGCGAAGAAGGGAGTTGAGAGAATGAGCGATCCTCTGTCGTTCCGTCTGAATCGTTTCTCGATTGTCAGCTTGCTTGCGTTGTCGGTGGCGTGCAGCGCGCCGGCGGCGCGGGGCGACGGGGTTCCCGGCGTCGAGGAGCTGTGTCGGCTGGACCGGCTGGCGATGTTCCGCGAATCGGTTCACGTCGCATCGGTGTCGAGCTACGACCGGACGGGAGGCAACAACGACGGGTTCGGCGGGCAGTTCTCTTTCGTGCGGAAGGAGCCGGGCGGGCTGGTGCTGGCCGACCTCGAAGGGCCCGGCGTGATCTACCGCATCTGGACGCCCACGCCGACCGACGACGTGATGGAGTTCTACTTCGACGGTGAGAGCGAGCCGCGAATCCGCGTCAAGTTCCGCGAGCTGTTCATGGGCACGCATCCGGCGTTCGAGCGGCCGCTCGTCGGCTTCGGCGCCGGCGGCTTCTACAGCTACGTCCCGTTGCCCTACGCCCAGTCGTGCAAGGTCTTCATCCGCGCCGAGCGGATGCAGTTCTACCAGATCAACTACGCGACGTACCCCGATGGCATGGGCATCGAGAGCTTCACCGCCGCACCGAGCGCCGAGCAGCGTGCGCAGATCGAGAAGGCCAAAACGCTTTTCGCCTCCGCGGGCAAGGACATCAGCGCATACGTCTGCCCCGAAGGCGCCGGCATCGAGCCGGTGGGGACGAAGGTGACGCTCAAGGCGGGCCAGGCGACGACGGTCTTCAAGGTCGATCGGCCGGGGCGGATCGTGGGCATTCGGCTCTCGCCGGCCGAGGCGCTCGTGGGCAAGGACCGTGACATCGTGCTGCGGGCCTATTGGGATGGCGACACGCAGCCTGCGATTCTCAGTCCGGCGGGCGACTTCTTCGGCTACGCCTGGGGCGAGCCGGCGACGAAATCGCTGCTGCTCGGCACCGCCGACGGCGTGAACTATTGCTACTTCCCGATGCCGTTCGACGAGTCGGCGCGGATCGAGATGCACGCCGAACCTGGGATGGACCGAAGCGTCACGGTGCAGGCCGAGGTGCTGTTCGTTCCGGTCGCGCGGAGGCCGAACGAAGGCAAGTTCTACGCGCTGTGGCGCCGCGAGAACCCGACGACCAAGGGCAAGCCCTTCACGTTCATCGAGACCGAAGGACGCGGCCACCTGGTCGGCGTCGTGCAGCAGTCGCAGGGGCTCGAATCGGGCAACACGTATTTCTTCGAAGGCGACGACCAGACGACGATCGACGGACAGCTCGTGATCCACGGAACCGGCTCGGAGGATTTCTACAACGGCGGCTGGTACGATGTGCCCGGGCGGTGGGAGACGCGGCGGTCGTTCGTGCTCAGCGGCTGCCTGGCGTACAAGAAGCACCTCGGCCGGACCGGGGCGTATCGGCTCTTCCTCGGCGACGCCTACGCCTACCGCAAGAGCCTGCTCCAGACCATCGAGCACGCGCCGACGAACAACGACCTGCTGAACGACTATTGCGGCCTGACCCTGCTGTACTCGCAGGAGAGGCCCACGTGCGAGTTTATCCTGCCGGCGGCGAAGGACCGGGGTGTGGTGGACCCCGCGCGGATCGTCTTTGCGGTCTGGTGGAACGTCCCGATCTATTCGTTCTCGCTCCGCAACGCCACGTTGACCAAAGAGGGCCAGACCTTCGACGGCAAAGAGGTTCGCTACCTCTCGATGCGGGCTAAAGACCAGGAGTCGTTCGGCGCGCACAGCATCAGTTTCACGTGCGAGATTCCGGCGGCCGGAACGTACAAGGTCAGCATCGACGCGGTCAAGGGTCCGCAGCAGGGCAAGGTGCAACTCTTCGTCGACGAGGTTCCCGTCGGGCCCGAGGTGGATCTCTACAGCGCCGAGGCAAAGCCGTTGCAGGACGAGTTCGTCGGCACGATGCCGATGGAGCAGGGCCTCAACAACCTGATGTTCAAGATCGTAGGCAAGAACGAGCGATCCGAGATGCAGGGATTCGATCTGACGAACATCATCTGCGAACGCACGGAATGACTATGCCCTTACGGGCACACTACAAACGGCCAGGAGACTTGGGATGGATTGTGGGAGCGAAACAATGGGCGTCGAGAATCGGTGTCGAGCGGCGATGGTCCTTCTGTTCTGCGCCTTGTTGGGGTTCGGTGGTTCGGTGCGGGCGGCCGACGATACGGTGTTGCCGTTCGTGGCGGACGCGGATTACGATCCGGCGATTCCGACGCCGGAGAGGATCGTAGGCCATGCTGTGGCCGAGAAGGCGGTGCGCTATCCTTCGCTCGTCGCCTATCTGCACGCGCTGGCGGAGGCGTCGAATCGGGTGACATTGACGAGCTACGGTCGGACGCACGAGGGCCGGACGTTGTATTACCTGACGATCACCGATCCGGCCAACCACGAGCGGCTCGACCAGATCAAGACCGACAACGCCCGGCTCGCCGATCCGCGCACGCTCGACGACGCCGAACAGGGCGATCGGCTGGCCGGCGAGCTTCCGGCGGTCGCGTGGATGAACTACAGCATTCATGGCGATGAGCTGTCGAGCACCGACGCCGCCATGTTCGTCGCCTATCATCTGGCGGCCTCGCGCAGTGACGCCGATCGCGACCTGCTTCGGCAGGTGGTTGTCCACCTCAACCCGCTGGTCAATCCGGATGGACGCGAGCGGTACCTCAGCCACCTCCAGCAGCTCACCGGCGCCGTCTCCAGTCCCGACCTCCAGTCGATGCAGCACCAGGCCCTCTGGTCGCGCGGGCGCGGCAACCATTATCAGTTCGACTTGAACCGCGACTGGCTCGTCCATCTTCAGCCGGAGGTGGCGCCGCTGGCCCAGGCCATCCTGGTGTGGAATCCGCATTTGCTCGTGGACTCGCACGAGCAGGGCGCGTACGACACGTATCTGTTCGATCCGCCGCGAGACCCGATCAACATTCACCTCTCGCCAAAGGTGCTCGCCTGGCGAACGCGATTCAGCGCCGACCAGGCGGCGGCGTTCAATCGCTACGGCTGGAGTTACTACACCAAGGATTGGTACTCCGAATGGAGCCCGATCTACGCCAACGCCTGGGCGAGCCTGCAGGGCGCGATCGGCCTGCTCTACGAACAGGCGCGGACCGACGCCGCATCCGTCAAGCATCCGACCGGCCAGGAGATCACCTACCGCGAAACGGTGCACCATCACGTCGTCAGTTCACTGGCCAATCTCCAGACGCTCTGCGCCAACCGCAGCGAGATCCTGAGCGATTTCCTTCGCGACCGGCGAGAGGCGGTGGCGGGCGAGACGCCGGGCGAGGCGTTCCTGCTGCCGCCGGCGTCCGATACGGCCCGGTGGAGCCGCTTCGTCTCGCTGCTCCGGCTTCAGGGCCTCGACGTGGGATTTGCGCGGGCGGCCTTCCCGGCGTACAACGTGACGGACCTGTGGGGCCAATCGCACGAGAGCCGCACGCTGCCGGCCGGAACGCTCGTGGTCCGCTCGAACCAGCCGCGCGAGCGGATGCTCCGCGCTCTGTGCGAATTCGATCCGCATCTGACCGAGAGCTTTCTGCGCGAGGAGCGCAAAGAGCTGGAGAACCGCCGTGGGACGCTGCTGTACGATGCCTCGTCGTGGAATTTGCCCATGAATTTCGGCCTGGATGCCTGCTGGGCCAAGGCGATATCCGACGTCGAAATCGGCGCCCATGCGCCCGGCTCGACACAAGACGCGACTGCGTTGCTCAGCGGAGGCTATGGCTACCTGATCGATTTCCAGAGTTCCGATGCGTATCGGGTTCTGGTTCGCCTGTTCGAGAGCGGCTGTCACCCGCGCATCGCGATCCGGCCGTTCCGCATCGGCCAGACCAGCTTCGCGCCCGGCACGATCCTGCTGCGAGGCCATGAGAACCCCGGTGACGTCGCGGACCTGCTGCGCAAAGCGACGGCGGACCTCGACGTCACCGTCCGCGCCGTGGACACGGCACTCGTGCAGGATGGGCCCGACCTGGGCAGCGGCAAGTTCGAGCTGCTGACGGCGCCGCGCGTGGCGATTGCCTCGCAGTGGCCCGTTCGCTCGACGTCGTTCGGGTCGGTCTGGCATCTGCTCGACCATCAACTGGGCCTGCGCAACTCGCCGATCAACGTGCAGGACCTGGGCAGCGTCGATCTGCGCAAATACAACGTGCTGATCCTGCCCGACAGCGGCGGTCTGGATCGCGTGCTCTCCGATGGAACGGTCGAAAAGATCAAGCGATGGGTCCAGAGCGGCGGCACCCTGATCGCGATCGGCGGCTCGGCGGCCTTCGCGACCGCGAAGGAGCGGGGACTGTCGTCGGTGCGTCTGCGGCGCGACGTCCTGAATCAGCTCGATGAATACGCCGAGGCGGTCGCGCGGGAGCGCAGCGCGCAGGATGTCCAGATCGATCCGAACCGGATCTGGCAGGCGCCGCAGGCCAAAGAGCCGAACAAGGACGAAGCGAAGGCGGCGGACGAGTCGAAGAAGAAAGAAGATATCGAGGCTCTCAAACGCGCCGACGAGTGGCAGCGTCTGTTCAGCCCGACGGGCACGTTCGTGCTGGGTCTGGTCCATCCGGAGCACTGGTTGGGCTACGGACTGGGCGAGAAGCTGCCGGTCATGTTCCTTGGTTCGAGCGTCTTTCTGTCGAAACACCCGGCGGCCACGCCCGTTCGCCTGGCCGAGGCGGGCCGGCTGCGGCTGAGCGGCCTGCTCTGGCCCGAGGCCCGCGAGCGGCTGGCCGACAGCGCCTATGTCACCGTCGAGTCGAGTGGCGGCGGTCAGGTGATCCTCTTCGCGACCGATCCGACGTTCCGCATGTGGCTGGCGGGCCAGCAGCGCCTGCTGCTCAACGCGGTCCTGCTCGGTCCGGGTCTGGGGGCCTCACCGGCTGTGCCCTGGTGAGGGCGGCGCGGAAAGCGCGCTGAGGCGGTCCCGCATTGTGCGGAAAATCCTTGTGACCGTCCGGTGTCGCTGGCCCGGTCGATACCCTTGGCGGCACGCGCACGCGCGTCAAACGCACCCGAAGAGTACGGATAACGCCGTGATTATCGGAACATGGTTCCCGTCTCGGACAAGCTCCCGATGGGGGACCGGCGTTCGAGAGTCGCCGGCCTTGATGGTCTGACCTGCCGGGTGTATAATAGAAAGCGAATTGGGCAATTGGCTGCTCGACGGGCGTTCGGAACGCCGCCTCGAAAGTACAACTCATTGCAGGGACACGTCTTGACGGGTCAAAGGACTGTAGTTGAAGCTTGGACGAAGTCCGACCATGAAGACACACGACACATCGCGGCTATGGCTTGTCATTGTCCTTCTGCCGCTGGCGCTGACTGGCGCCGGCTGCGGCCTGTGGCCTGACTCCGCCCGATCCGGGCGGGCCAGCGGGGTGATCCGGGAGGGATTCGACCGAATCCCGCGGACCCGGTATGGTTGCTACGCCGCGGCCATCCCCGGCATGACGTTCCTTGGCAGCGACCTGGGAACCCACAGCTATCAGTGGTCTCTCTTCGAGAAAGGCGGCATTGCCTACACCTGCCGGGGCGGCCATATCGACATCACCCACATGCGGATCGGCATCGATTGGACGGCGTACCTGGCCGCCGAGAGCTACAAGCGTCTGATGCGAGGCGATCCCGGCTTCTCGTGCAAGATGCCTGTGGACCGGTCGCGCACGCACGTCCGAATCTCCTACCCGCCGGATTGGGATGACCTGCCCGAAGAGCAGCGCGCGGCCATTGCCGAGAAGGTGGCCCTGGCCCTCGGCCCTTACCTGACCTTTACGATGGTCTCCTGGCACGAGATCACTACCTGGTACGGCTACAAGTGCATGGGGATTCCGGTCGAATACGACTCGGCCTTCAGTTGGGAGGACTCCTACTCCAACCTGCTGGGCACGCGGATTGCGTTGCAGGCTCTCCAGGACACCGAGCGCCCGTACGACGAGGCCGTGACGGTGGCCATCGATGAAGAGATGCAGAGGCTCGGCGTGCTGCCGTCGGCCCGACAGGCCCGTCGGGTGAGCCGGGCCATGAAAGGGCAGTGGTACAGCGGCACCTTCCTGCTGCTGTTCGACATGAAGAAGCGCAACTTCGATATCGGGCTGGACGATGGGCGTGTTACGCCGACGTGTGTGCCCGACGTGGCGCAATGTCCCGATTGCGAGCCGCTGTCGTATCCGGTTCCAACCCTCGAAGTCCTTGCGGAATACGGGTTCTCGGCAACGGTCGAGATCGAGCCGCGGGAGTGGGAAAAAGACAGGATTCTGCGCATCGTGTTCGGTGACGAACCGCAGAAGCGCATCAACGTCGAGACCCATCTGGCCGTCATCATGGACCGCATCCAGCGGGAAGCGGCGGCGAAATATGGCCCGGAGTATGATCCCGACCACCCGCAAACCGAACCGCAGTACGTCCTGACGGGTATGTGATGGTGTCGCCCATCGTGTGGCGTGTCGGGGTCGCATGAGGTAGGAAAGCCATGAGAAACCATCCCGCACTGTATGGGCTGTCGCTGGCAGGTCTATTGCTGTTGGCCGTGGCCGGTTGCGGGCTCATTCCCGACAAGGGCCTTCGCGGTCCGGCCAGTGACGTCGTCGTCAACGGGTTCAACTTCGGACCACGGATTCGCTACGGAGCTTACCCGACCGCGATCCTCGGAACGCCTTGGGCGGGCCAGGACCTCGGGACCCACGGGTACTACTTCCGCCTGTCGGAGAAGAACGGCATCGCCTGCGCGTGCCGGGCGGGACATGTGGACATCATGCACGTTCGCATCGCCGCCGACTGGACCGCCTATCTGGCGAGCCGGAGCTATCGCCACATCATGCGGGGCGATGAATCTTTCTCGTACAAACTGCTCGTCGACCGCTCGCGGAACTACGTGCACATCTCCTATCCGGACGACTGGCAGACGCTCCCCGAGGACCAGCGGAGGCGGATCGCTCGCGAGGTGGCCCTGGCGATGGGACCGTACCTGACCTTCGCGATGACCACGTGGCATGAGATCATCACCTGGTACGGCTTCCAGTGCATCGGCCTGCCCACGGAGTACGCCTCGGCGTTCAGTTGGGAAGACTCGTACTCCAATCTGCTCGGTACGATCCTGGCCACGCGGGCCCTGAGCGATACCGAACACCGCTATGACGAAGCCATGACGATCGCTCTCGACGAGGAGATGCAGACGCTCGGCGTCCAGGCGGCCAGAGCCTCGAAGCAAAACAGCGAGGCCGTCTACGGGATTTGGTACAAGGGCCGGCTCCCGATGTTCGTGGACCTGTGGCGAAGGAACTTCGACATCGGATTGCACGACGGCATGGTCACGCCGACGCTGTTGCCTGACATGCCGAGCTGCGAAGACGCCGAACCGATCTCGTATCCCGTGCCCACGCTCGACGTCCTGGCCGAGCACGGGTTCGCCATCCGTGTGGAGATCGAGCCGCGCGAGTGGGAGAAGAACAAGGTCCTTCGCGTCGTTCACCCCGACAAGAAGGGCAAGCGCATCCTGCCCGAAGAGCATTTTCCGCGTATCATGGCCCGGATCCGCGCGGAGGCCGAAGCGAAGTACGGCCGCGAGATGGTAGCCGACCCGCGTCCCGCGATCCTTCCGGATGAAGCCGTCGCCGCGCACGACGCCGCGACGCCGGGCGAGACGAATTCCGGCCATGTTCTCTCGGGGGAGTGACGCAGCGGAGGGAAGGTGTGCGGTGCACACCCTACGGAGCCTGATAAGAACAGGCGAACCACGACTCTGTCATTTCGAGCGCAGTCGATCCCGATATCCATCGGGACGGTCGCGAACCAGAAGCGCGTCCGGGCACAGCATAATACGGATTAGGAAAAGTCCTCGCGCGGAAGTGACTCTGTCATCCTGAGCCTCGCGAAGGATCTGGTCATGGCATGAGACGTTCTTCTCATTCGGCGCCCAGATCCATTCGGCAGGCTCTTCACTTCGTTCAGCATGACAAGGCGGAACGCTGGTTGCGAACATTCGGATTTGGGGCATTGGGATTTGTTTCGGATTTCGGGATTCGTGCTTCGAGTTTTCACCTCGGCGTCGCGGCCGGACCCCGGACGCCGCGAAAGCCCATGATCGAGCTTTCCTGAAGCGGCAGTTGCGTGGCTCCCGTGACGGCGTCGCAGCCTTCGGGCACCGCCATCCACGAGCCGCCGCGCACCATGCGGAAGCCGTCCAGTCCGGCGTGGTACGACGTCGCGTACCAGTCCAGCGTCCATTCGGCGACGTTGCCCGCCAGATCGCACACGCCGTAGGGACTGGCGAACCGGCGAAAGCTCCCCACCGGCGCCAGACGCTCGAAGCCGTCGTCGGCGCCGTCGAAGTTGCAGCGGTAGACGCCGCCGGCGTTCGGGTCCTCGTCGCCCCAGGGGTAGCGCCGCTCCGGCAGCGGATTGGGATGGGCTTGGGTCCGGTCGCCGTCGAGGTAGAGCCCGCCGCGAACGGCCTTCTCCCACTCGGCCTCCGTCGGCAGGCGCAGGCCACACCAGCGCAAGAAGCCCATCGCGTCGTACCACGAGACGTACGTGACCGGATAGTCCTCCCGGCCGGGGGACACGCTGTAGGTGTGGTTGCTCTCCTGGATAATGCCGCAACGCTCGGGTCGCGCCATCCGCGCGTTCCAGCCGGCGCCTTCGCCGCCCACTTCGTTCAGGTAGTCGGCGTACATCGCGATCGTCGTCTCGTATTTCGCGATGTAGTAGAGCGGCAGGTTGGGGTCGGGGTGAGTTGCGCCCGATTCGTCGAGTCCGCCGCCGGGAAGGCTCTTGAGCGAGAACCGGCCGGCCGGCACCTTCGCCATCGCGATCGCGCGGACACGAACCTCGATCTGCGCCAGGTCGGCCACGCCCGTCTGGTCGATGCCCCACCAGAGCACTTCCTTGCGGCCGGGTTTGTCCACGATGTCGAAGCCGTTGCCGCGCAGGGCGTCCATCGGGACGAGCTGCCAGGTGTCGCCCGAATCCTGGCTGTAGCGAAGGAAGACGTAGGCAGGCGATTGGGGCGTGATGTTCGGGTCCTTCAGATCGTACTCGACGACGATCTTGGGCCCGCCCAGCTCGGTGGGTTCCAGCCGCACCTTCACATCGTCCGTCGCCAGCCACCGCCCCGGCGCCGCGGCGCCCAGCGCCAGCACGACGGCGCTGCAAACCCCGATACAACAAAGCCTCCTCTGTCTCTTCATCAACACATCCTTTGATGAATTCGGCAAAGCCTCTGCATGACAAGCAGTCTGTCACCCCGAGCGGAACGAAGTGCAGTCGAGGGGTCTGGACATGGACAAGGCGCGCTTCCTGCTCGTGGCCAGATTCCTCGACTGCGCTCGGAATGACACGGAACGGAACACCCGATTCCTGTCATACGTTCTCCGGGATGGTCCAGCCCGCGCGGTACTGGCGCTTGAGATACTGATTGGCCTCGTCGCAGTTCGTGAACGATTCCGTCGCGCCGTCGAATTCCAGACGCTGGTTGCCGACGCGATAGGAAATGTTCGCGATGTGGAACGGCAGCACGGACAGGTGCCCGATCTCGACGTCGGACGTCGCCCTCTTGCGGCTGCGGATGCACTCCACGAAATTGTCCTGGTGCTCCTTGTCGCCCTGGCGTCCGTACTCGGAGTGGACCAACTCGCCGTCGCGGTCGTAGGCCTGCCAGCCGCCGCCGTGCCGTCCGAAGTACATGAAGCCTTCCGTGCCGAGAACCTCCACCTTCGTGCTGCAGAACGGCCAGTGGGGGAACTGGTCGGAGTCGCGAATACCGGCGGGGATCTTCTTCATGTACGGCGTCCAGAGCGTTGCGTCGAGCGTGATCGTCAGGTTGTCGTATTCGAACAGGGCCATCTGCGTGTCGGGCATGTCCCTGCCGTCGCGCAGGGCGCGGATGGCGCCGGTCTGCGAGACCGCCTTCGGATAGGGGATGTCGCCGGTCAGGAATCGGGCGAG
The DNA here is from genome assembly GCA_040772485.1 of Sedimentisphaerales bacterium. Taxonomy (GTDB): domain Bacteria; phylum Planctomycetota; class Phycisphaerae; order Sedimentisphaerales; family Anaerobacaceae; genus Anaerobaca. Next base: position 159,047 of record JAXGYC010000009.1, read on the forward strand.
ATCGAACTGGTGGACCGCGTCGCCGGCGATCGGGCCGCAACTGTAGTCCCATTGATTGAGCCACTGTCGCGATGGATTGTAGGGCCGCTTCGGCGCCGGCCCGCACCAGAGCTCATAGTCGAAGCCGTCGGGGACGGGCCCGTCCGGCGTGTCGGCCTGCTTGGGGTGCTGCATCATGTTGTACACGCGGACCAGGTACACCTCGCCCAGGTTACCGGCCAGGATGTAGTCCCGCGCCTTCTGCACGTAGGGGGCGCTGCGCGACTGCATGCCCACCTGGACCACGCGCTGGTGCTTGCGGGCGGCCTCGACCATCTTGCGCCCCTCCCAGATGCTATGGGCCAGCGGCTTCTCGACGAAGACGTCCTTGCCCGCCTGGCAGGCGAGGATCGAGCCGAGCGCGTGCCAGTGGTCGGGCGTCGCGTTGATCACCACGTCGACGCTCTTGTCGTCGAGCATCTTGCGGAAGTCCTGGAGCATCTTGGCGGGGCGGTCCTGCGCCTCTTCGACCGCCTCCCGCGCCCGCGCGAATCGGCGCGTGTTCGGGTCGCACAGGTAGGCGACCTCGGTGTCGGGCCGCTCGGCGAACTTCTCGGCCAGGTACGTGCCCCGGCCGCCCAGGCCCATCACGCCCACCACGATCTTGTCGTTGGCGCCCAGCACGCGGGCCGACGGCCACAGGGCCACCGTGCCGGCGACGCCCAGGGAGCTTCTCAGGAATGCGCGACGATTCAATGTATCCATCGTTTGCACCTCATCAACGCAAGTGAAACCCTTCGTGTCCGTCCCGGGTGCGTTCGCAGCGACCCCGCCGGGCGACCACACAACCCTACCCCATTCGCACCGCCGCCCGCAAGCGCAATTCTCACCCCCATCCGCGCGACTTGCCGGACGTGTCTGTGATGTGTGTGGCAGCGGCAAGCGCAGCTTGCCGATGGCCTTGACGGTGGTTTCTCCTTTCCGTCACGCCGGGCACTGCCGATAATACCTCTGGTGCATTCCGGAACGACAACGATGGGTGTGCGAAGCGCGAACGGGTGTCGGTAGCCCGGATCACCCGGGCAACGGAGACAAATCATGCAGGCCAAGAGAACGGCATGGCTCACGGCGGCAGTAGCCAGCGCGACTACGGCGGTGTTCATCGCCGCCGCCATCATGGATCATGTCTCCGGCGTCACCGTGGTCGACGTCGGGGCTCTGCTGGTCACGGGCATCTTCGCCGGCCTCTTCCTCGGGTTCGCCCTGATGCACCCTCGCCCCGCGGCCTGATGCGGGCAGAGAATTCGATAGGTCTTGGAGTGCCACAATGGCGCTGATGTCGTTCTTCAGAAAGCTGTTTGCGAAGAACCATAGAACGCGCGAGCCCAGATTCGAGGACTATCGGATCAAGACAGGCCACACGCGTGTCGATCACGTTCCGTACGCCTGTATTGACGAGTTCTGCTCCCTCATTGCCACGGGCACGACCGAGGACGAGGCGATCTGGAATCTCAGGCCCGTATTTGAGCAGCGAGTCAGGTGGATGAAGGAGCGAGGTGAACCGATTCCATTGCCTGGAAGCGGCCGAGCGCGCGCCCGATTTGCGCCGAACGATCAGATCGAGGCCCTGCGTCCTTTCGTGGACGAATTCTGGTCGGAGATCCTGGGCACGTCGTATGGCACATCCTTCGTCTCAAACGAAAGTCGATTGTCCACGTGGGCGGAACGCTATCTTCCGGGCGGACGTGCCGAGCTGATCCAGAAAGTCAAAGACAGATACGGCGTCGACATCTCGGCCTATTATGATGAGCCAATTCCCGTCGTCCTCCGCCGCATCCAGGAGCAATCCACCTGACTACCGGGGGCATGCGCGGTTCACTGGGTGGGCGGCACGTTGGCCTGGCCGTCGTATTGGAAGACGTCTTCGACGGTGGCGCCGAAAGCGCGGGCGATGCGGAAGGCCAGCGGCAGTGACGGCGCGTATTTGCCCGCTTCGATGGCGATGATCGTCTGCCGTGTCACGCCGGCCTTGTCGGCCAACTGCTGCTGCGTCATCTCTCCATGATCGAACCGCAGTCGCCGGATGCGGTTGCTCAGGTTGGTCTCACCCATGGTCGTCCTCCAGTTCGCACTGAACCAGAATCGCCATGGAGTGAGCAAATTGTGCGACGAATAACGTGCTCAGGAAGATCAAGGGCAAGTAGTAGACGCGGACTACGTTCTGCCCCCCGAGGAGAAAGAATGGGACGATGCAGATGCCCGCCAGGAACACCATGAGGACCCAGGCCGACCATGCGAATGCCCGCTTGTAGATCATCTTCTCTCGCTCGTCGAAGCCTGCTTCGAGGCTCTTCCTGCGCAACCACACATGCGTAGCCGGAGCGAACACGCACGGGATGACCAACCATACCAGCACATAGACAATACCTCGAGCATTCATCTTCGTCAGGAAGGCAAACGCCAACCCGGCGATCAGCAGGCTGCAGGTCGCGCCGGCGAGATTGACCCAGGCCGATTTCTGGAGCTTGCTCATTGCGTTTCTCCTTTCCGAGTCGCCGGCGCCGAAGCGTGTCGTCGTGATTCCGTGTCCCGGCCGCACTGGATCAGGACCGCGACGCTATATGCGAACAGGGCGATGAGCAGCACGACAACGTTGATAATAGGCAGTACGGATATCGGGATCGAACCTCCATCTCCGACCATGAACGCCGGGATGGTGCTCGCCAACACGAGCGAGACCCACACGGACGCGAAGCAGGCCAGCACGGCGTTCTTCTTGATTGCCTCATCGCGTTCATCCGACACGGGTTCAGCGGGACTCTGCTTCTTGCGAACCAGGATCACCGCGACCACCGCGAATGCCACGATCAGGGCGATCCAGAGTCTTACACGGTCCGTGCCCGCCAGTCTGTCCCCGGGGGCAAACATGGACGCGTGTACGATTCCTAAAAAGGCCAGAAGCAGCACCGCCATCCCGAGCGTGAACCAGGCGCCTTTCTGCGTTCTGTTCATATCCGCCTCTCCTTTCTTTAATCCGCACGAATCAGAGTCGCCGTTCTGTAATTCACACAAGACGCAATGTAAAGGATACATTACATTAAGTCAAGTGTTTTTTACGTAGATTCTGCGATTCTTGTTCAGAAGTAGTGGTGAGCGGAGGAGTCTGCACAGGTGGCCCTCCGGTCTGCGGCCTACGGTCTACAGCCTGAGATTTGTGGCGGTCAGGGGATAAACGGCAGGACACCGAAGAAGTCTATCCTGCCTTTCTTCAAGGGGTTAAGACGTTTGCCTGGGGTCCTGCGGCTTCTGTCGGGCAGTTCGAGCGGCAGTTCGAGCGAGATCGTTCCGGCGTCCTTCCGCCAGATCGCCAAGCCGATGGCGGGTTGCCGTCCGGCTCGGAGCAGCGCCAGTTCGAAATCGAGGGTGTTGACGACGGGAGCCGAATCGGCCGCAACGATCACGTCGTCGGCTATCAGTCCCGCCCGGTCGGCGGCACCGTTCGGCTCGACCGTCTCGACCAGCAGCCCCTCGGCCACGTCCAGCCCCTTGTTGGCTGCCAGCGCCGCCGTGACGGGCGTCAATTCAACGCCGGTCGCAGGGAACTCGAAGTCGGCAACGAGCTGTCTGACGTCGGTGCCGATGATCTCGCTGGTGATCCTGCGAAGGTCCCGTCCGTCGACGGCCTCTCGCTTGGCGATCTCGGCTACGATGTCGCGAATGGTCTGCTGCCCGAAGCGGTTCTCGATCAGCAGGAGCAGGCCCAGTGCCGCGTTGTAGTAGACGCGTTCGTGCTGGCCGTGCGACGACTGCGACCACGAGAACAGACGCGCGCCGATGCGGCTCAGCTCCGAGAACGGGTCGGCGTGCAGAAGGGCTCCGATGCGTATCGGGCAATCGGGGCAGTTCGTCTCGTCGGAGAGCTTCTCGCAGGCGACGTAGCCGGCGTAGTTGGCCAGCCCGTCGCGGAACCAGCGCGTGTAGTTGTTGACGTTGCTCTGCAGTCCGAACGCGCCCCAGCCGAGGTCGGGCAGGACCCGCCCGCCTGCGCGGGCCGCCAGCGAAGTCTCGACCAGCTCGTGCACCAGCACGTACGGATAGCTGCGGTTCTGGGCCAGGATCGACGTGCAGGACTCGTCGCCCGCGCGGACGAACAGGGGCAGCGGAAACTCGTTCGGCTCGACCGTCAGTTGGATGTCGAAGTTCTCAGGCGGCTCGTCGAACCGCAGCAGATCGAGCGTGGTCGATGTGGTGATGGTCACGCCAGTCTGCCGCTCGACCTGCGCCAACAGCCGGCCGGTGATATCGGCGATGCACCGGGCCTGGCCTTGCAGGCCGCGCTGGTAGCGCACGCGGACGCGGCCGGCGTCGACGAGGCCTTCGAACTCGATCGTCGCCAAGCCCTCGTCGTTGAGGCTGTAGTGGCCATGACTGCCGTAACGGATGTGCCAGTCCCGGTACGTTCGGCCGTCGAGAACCGCCTCGGTGATCCCCTTGTTGACCGTCCGGCAGCCCGCCAGCGCCATCACACACAGCGCCGCCAGCCCCACCGGCCCGATCCTTCTGGTACAATTGGTCATATCACACCCCAAACAGCAGCGTCCCGCACCAGCCTACCCGCCTCCGCCCCATTCGCCAAGCCGATTCCCAATCCCAAGGCCCGATCTCCAACCTCCTTGGCGACCCATCTGCGTTGCGAGCGCTGGTTCACCTCGGCGGTGAGGCCGGGAGAGACTTGTTCGGCATCGTGGCGGAAGACGTGGTATAATGACACTATCTTGCTGGGGGAAGGATGTGACTGGAGTGTTGGGATGGCGGATGGGCCGGGATTGGGCGAGCTGCTGACGGCGGCGGAGTTCGGGCGGATTGCGAAGGCGTTCCGCAAGCGCTTTCGCCTCGGGCTGGAGACGACCGGTTCCGACGGGCAGGCGGTCGAGCCGTTGTGCAGTGCGGACTGTCGTCCGGCGTTCTGCACGCTGGTCCGCAGTGACGGCGAGGGCCGGGCCCGCTGCCTGTGCGAGCGCCGCCGGGCGGTGGAGATTGCCTCCCAGACGGGCCAGCCCTTCATCACCATCTGTCACGCGGGCCTCGTGCTGGTCTGTGTGCCGATGGTGGACGACGAAATCGCGCACGGCGGCCTGTTCTTCGGCAAGTGCCTCTGGGAGCCGGTTTCGCCCATGCTGGTCCGCGACGTCGAGTCGCGCCTGGCGCCCCTGGCGATCGACCGCGACAAGGCGATCGATCTGCTCGGCGAATTGCCCGTGGTGCGCGGGCGACAGATTCACACGGCTGCGGAGTTCCTGTTCGATCTTCTCTACGAAGTGGCGGGCCTCGACGCCCGCGTCATTCGCTGGCGAAGGCAGCGGTCGCGACAGCAGTCGGAGATCGGCGAGTTCATTCAGGAACGCAAGAAGCTCGGCGCCCCATGGCAGTACCCGCTCGAAAGCGAACGGGCGCTGCTGCAAAAGGTCAAGATCGGCGATCAGACCGGCGCCAAGGAGATCCTCAACTCCATCCTCGGCACAATCCTGTTCAAGGACATCGGCGACCTGGGCATCCTCAAGGCGCGTCTGCTGGAGCTGCTGAGCGTGCTGAGCCGTGCGGCGGTCGAGGGCGGCGTTCCCGTCGAGACCATGCTGGAGAAGAACCTCGCGTTCATCAACAAGGTAATGGGGATCGACAATCAGGAAGACCTGTGCGCGTGGATCAGTGCGGCGTTGAACGATTTTCTCGAACTGGTGTACGCATCACAGGACCGTCGAAAGATCGGACAGATTCGTCCCGCGATCCACTACATCGAGGCGCACGCCGAGCAGTCGATGACGCTGGCGCACATCGCGCGGGCGTCGCATCTGAGTGTCTCGCGTCTGGCGCACGTGTTCAAGGAGCAGATGGGGATCACGATCTTCGATTATGTCACGAGCGTGCGGATCGAGCGAGCCAAACACCTGCTGCTGGCGACGGACCGCAGTTGCACAGAGATCTGCTTCGAGGTGGGTTACAACAACCAGAGCTACTTCAGCCGCACGTTCAAATCGGTCGTCGGACTGACGCCGCGGCAGTTTCGCGGCCACAATCGACGGCATGCTTCGTCCGCGACGCCACGCCAGGCGTAGCGCCGGGAGGTCTGCGACCCAAGGCACAAGACCACATCAACGGATCGAAGGCTCCGACGTGCCGGCCCTGGGGCCGACGCAGGCCTCCGGCACGGACTCGTTGATCGTCCAGTAGAGACCCACGGCGGCGATGATCTCCACGAAACTGCGGTAATCCACGGGTTTGACGATGTACCCGGCGACGTTGTGCCGGTAGCTTTCCGCGACGTCGCTGCGATCGGTGGACGTAGTGAACACCACGATCGGGATCATCTGGAGGGCCGGATCGGCCTTGACGATCGCGATGAACTCGACGCCGTTCATGCGCGGCATGTTCAGGTCCAGCAGGATGACGCACGGAGTCGGATTGGCCGGGTCCCTCAGATAGTCCACCGCCTGCTCGCCATCGGTGACGTGCGCCAGCGGATTGGTCAGGTTCAGGTCTCGGAAGGCGCGACGCACGGTCATGGCGTCGATCACGTCGTCCTCAACCAACAGCACTGGTTTGGAGTTTCTCACGGTGCGTCCTCTGCTTGTCTGTGGGGAATGTGAAGAAGAACGTGCTGCCCTTGCCGACCTCCGAGGCGAGCCAGACCCTTCCGCCATACTGCTCGACGATCTTCTTGACCAGCGCCAAACCGACGCCCGTACTCTCATACTCATCGCGGGACGCGAGGGTCTGGAAGATCTTGAAGATCCGGTCGAAGTGCTTCTCCTCGATCCCCGGCCCGTTATCACTGACGCTGAAGGTCCAGGCGTCGGCGTCCTCGGAGCAGGCGACGACGACTTCGCCTCTCGGCTTGTCCATGAACTTGACGGCGTTGCTCAGCAGGTTCTGGAAGACCTGGGTGATTCGCGTCTTCTCGCAGTCGATCACCGGCAGTCGGCCGTCCAGGCGGATCGCGATGTGCTCGGGCGGCGCGATCGCGTCGATGATTTCCGGCAGCAGGGCGTTGAGGTCCACCGGCACCATGTCCTCCGTGATGCGGCCAACGCGGCAGTATTGAAGGATTCCCTCGATCAGGTTGTGCATTCGGTCGACCCGGTTCTGTAGCAGATCGAGATTCTCTTTGGCCTCGTCCCCAAGCTGATCGGCGCAATCCGCGCTTAGCCACTCGGCGAGCATCTTGATGCCCCGCAGCGGCGCCTTCAGATCGTGCGAGACGACGTAGGCGAAGTGCTGGAGTTCGCGGTTCGTTTCCCCCAGCCGGTGCAACAACAAGGCCTGTTCCTGCTCGGCGCGCCGGCGTTCGGCGACCTCGGTGCCGAGCTTCTCGTTGGCGGCCATCAGCGTGTGTTCGTGCTGCTGCATCTGCCCGAGCAGGCTATTGAACGTCTCGACGAGGGTGCGCATCTCGCCGTGAAAGACCTGCGGTGCTCGGACGGAGTAGTCCCTGCGCTCGGAGATGATGTGGGCCACCTCCGTCAGACGGACGATCGGCGCGCCAATATGGCGCGCCAGGAGCAATCCGCCCAGCAGCGTCGCGCCGGCCATGAGGACCGAAAACGCCAGCAGGGTCTTGCGCAACCTCGCCGCCGGAGCGAGGACCTCGTCGGCGTCGCAGCCTGCCACGAGCGTCCACGGCAGACCCTCGAAGTCGCGATCGCCTTGCGATCGGGCGCAGGCCACGAATGCGGTGATTCCGTCCGGGGTACGGATGATCCTATGGTGGCTCGGGCGCAGGCGTTCGGGCCCCTCGAACGGTTCGAGAGCCCAGGACGAATCGTCGGCCAAATGAAGAGGACCGACATGGTAGAGAATGTCGCTTGCGCCGCTCAGCAGATCGAGAGTCACGCTGCGGTACTCAGAGGCGCTTTTGACGCGATCCATGATGCCCACAATGTCCCGCATGTCCAGAACCGCCTTGATCGTGCCGGCAAAGGCGTTTTGAGAATCGTGGACGGCCACCGCCAGATCCAACGCGTGGGTGCCTGCGCTTTCGTCGTACGTGATGTCTCCGACGTGCACCCCGTGCTCTCGAGCGTCCTGCCACCAGGCTTCATCCGCTTGGTTGTAGTCGGACGTCCAGCCGGTTTGGGCGACATTCGCACCGTACTTGTTGGTCACGAAGACCTCGCCATACAGGGCGTATCCATAGGCGGCCCGGTAGAAGTCGTCCATCTGGAGCTCGTCTTGCAGCGCGTCGGAGAGTCCCCGATCGGGCAACGCGTGCATCCACGGCTCCTGAACATGCTTCGGCGCCGATGTCCATCGCGCATCGAGCCGGCGGACGTGGCCAAGAGGATCTGCCATGCGGTCGAATCGGTTGTTGGACTCGGCCAGTGCCTCCTGGAGCCTCTGCCTTCCGGCGTACATCCGGAGATCATCCAGTCTCCTTTGAATGGCGCGGTCGATCTTGTCCATCGTCTCGACGGCGATGACTTCCGATGCACGACGCACCGACTCCCGGAGCGCGCGGTGACTGTGGAAGGCGGCGAACTCGCCGATTACCGCTACCAGGAGCGAGAGGGCCACCGAACTGAGCACCAGCTTGTGGAATATTGTCATGGGGGTGTCAGCCTCCGGTTTCCGGACTCTCGCACGCAAGCGCGTGCCGGCCTTCGGGACTTTCTGATCCAACGGCTGCCGCTTCGCGCTTCGGGAATGTGAAGAAGAACGTGCTGCCTTGGCCGACCTCGGAGGCGAGCCAGACCCTTCCGCCATACTGCTCGACGATCTTCTTGACCAGCGCCAGTCCGACGCCCGTGCTCTCATACTCGTCGCGGGACGCAAGGGTCTGGAAGATCTTGAAGATCCGGTCGAAGTGCTTCTCCTCGATCCCCGGTCCGTTATCACTGACGCTGAAGGTCCAGGCGTCGGCGTCCTCGGAGCAGGCGACGACGACTTCGCCTCTCGGCTTGTCCATGAACTTGACGGCGTTGCTCAGCAGGTTCTGGAAGACCTGGGTGATTCGCGTCTTCTCGCAGTCGATCACCGGCAGCGGGCCGTCCAGGCGGATCGCGATGTGCTCGGGCGGCGCGATCGCATCGATGATTTCCAGCAGCAGGGCGTTGAGGTCCACCGGCACCATGTCCTCGGTGATGCGGCCGATGCGCGAGTACTGAAGCACGCCTTCGATCAGGTTGTGCATTCGGTCGACCCGGTTCTGTAGCAGATCGAGATTCTCTTTGGCCTCGTCCCCAAGCTGATCGGCGCAATCCGCGCTTAGCCACTCGGCGAGCATCTTGATGCCCCGCAGTGGCGCCTTCAGATCGTGCGAGACGACGTAGGCGAAGTGCTGGAGTTCTTCGTTGATGGCCGCGACCTGGCGCAGGAGTTCATCCTGTTTCTGCCGGCTGCGGAACGACTCCGTGACATCCCGGAAGCTCCAGACCAGGCCGACGATTCGCTCGCCCAGCACCTGAGGCTTCGCGCAGTACTCGACCACCCGGCCGTCTTTGAAGTGAAGGGTCCCGTGGCCTTCCTGTCCCGGCCGGCGGTACAGCATTCTGAGCGTGGTCACAAACACATCGGGGTCTTTCAGTTGAGGCAAAGCGGCGGCCAGGGCGTGTTGGTCGTCCATCGTTTCGAGGACATTGCTCGACAGCCGCCAGATCGCCTTGAATTGCTCGTTGAAGTCCTTGATCTTGCCCAAGCCGTCCACGACGAGGATCCCGTCGGCGGTCGACTCCAGCGTCGCTTTCAGCAGAGAGAGAGACTCCTTCAGCTGGGTCTCGGCTCGGTTGCGCTTGGTCACGTCCCAGACGATGGAGATCATCATCGACCGGCCCGGAAGAAACGCGTTCTTGGCGCTGATGAAGGTCGTTTCCTGCCCTTGGCGTGTGATCGGAATGTCGTCCCAGTGCATTCGCTCCGGGTTGCCGCTGGCGCAATCCTCGAGGACTCGGCGTCGCACTTCACGGCGACGATCCGGATCCTCGTACACCGCCTCCCAGAACCCGTCCGAGCGCGCCAACACCTCCCGGGTGGTCCGGTAGAACCGGGGGAAGTTGTCGTTCATGTACTCGAACCGCACGACGGGGTCCATCGAGCCGACGGCGACGCCGATGGGGATGTTGTCGAGCACCGCCGTGATGAAGGCTTCATGTCTGTGCAGTTCCTCCTCCGCCCGTTTGCGCTCGGTGACGTCTTCCAGAGTCTCCATGGCGCCCACGATGCGGTTCTGGTCGTCACGGATGACGGCCGCGGTGAAGTGGAGCCACCGCCCGTCCCGACCTATTCCCGGGAAGAATGTGCTGGCTTCGTACGCCTCGCCGATCAACTCAGACTTGCGAGAGTCATCCGGGTACCACTGGGCAATCGTATCGACAGCACCGCTGACGAGCAGGTCGGCCATGCAGGGCCTCTCCGAGGCGTAGAAGGCCCGCCAGTGGTTGCGTGTCCCAATGACCTCGTCGGCGGTGATCCCGCTGAGTCGTTCGAGCGCCCGATTCCAGTGGGTGACGCGACGGTCCGCATCGATGAGGAAGGTGGGAATGGGGGACTGTTCGACAATGCGTGCCAGTTGCTGCCTGCTGGCGTGCAGGGACATCTCGGACTGACGTCGCTGGCGGATGTCCGTGTGGATGAGCACGGCGATCCCGACCAGAAGCAGGACGCACAGGCCGCACGAGGCCAGCATATAGCGCCAGATTCTCGTGCGCGCCTGGGCATAGGATGCACCGACGGGTATGGCGGCCAGATCGAGCGAGACTTCGCCGACCGAACGGCCGAAGCCCGCAGTGGCGCCGTAGCGTTCGAGCACGGCGGCCGGGGCATCCTCCGGCCGACCGTGGCATTGCAGGCATGAGGAATCGAACCGACGGGCGATCGCATAGACGGAATGTTCCGGTCCGCCTTCGAAGAACTGCATGGTGCCCGACCACGTGTCGGTTTTCGGATGCTGCTCGAAGTATCGAATCAGCGCCTCCTCCGCAGGCGTGGCCTGGTTGGCGGGATTGCGCGGGTGGGTCGAAGCGAAACGCAGGATGCTGTCGGGGAAGGTCTCTCGGACGTCATCGAAGACGCGTCGGGAAATGAACGGAGCAGACATGGTCTCGAGGGTGAGATCTCCGGGCTCGATGCGTTTCTCCATTTCCGGCCGGATGTGTTTGCCCACGCAGTCACGTAGCGCCGCGTCGAACTCAACCGCCAGGCGGGCCTGCTGGTCCGCACTGCGGCGAATCTGGGAATGGGTCCAGTGCCAGCTCTGAAGGAGAACCACCACCAGGAAGATCACGGCCAAGGCTCCCATGCCGAGCAACAGGCCGGTGCTGGCATATTGATGCGCTCTGGGACCGACGTCATTTCGATCCGCGTCGTGTGCGGTCGCCGCCTTCGGGCTGAGGCGGTCTGCGATCAGGCGGCGTCGCCATCGGAGGATTCCCGTCACGCCGCCGAGCACGACCAGGCCCGTGGCCATCGTGGCGCCCATAGCATTGCGGCCGGCGCTGGCCGTAGCGGCGAGCCAGTCGTCGGCTACGATGTCCATCCCGACGGCCATGAGCACCCGGCCCGTGTCCGGATCGAGGACCGGCGCGAGAGCGGAGACGAAGGTGCCGTACTCATCCTCCGTCGGCCCGATGGTCACCGGCTCGCCGGTGGTGAAGATCGCGACGTCTGCGGGAGAAGGCTGTTCGTACACCGTCCCCGGCGGGCTGGCCATCGGGTCGTCCTGACGGTAGTTCTCCGGCCCGAAGATCAGGGTCCCATCACGCATCGCCAGGCTGTAGAGGCCCCGGCAGGGCAGGTATTGGCCGAAGGCGATCATCTGATGCCGGATGTGCTCGAAGGCCGGCGTGCCGGCGTCGGCCTGGGTGAACGAAAGCTCCTGGACCCGTTCCGCTCGGAAGGTGCGGGCGATGCTGACCACTTGCCTCAACAGGCGCTGGCGCATGTCGACGTCGGTGCGCTTGGCATACCATCGGCCGGCCCCCCAGCCGATGCCCGACAGCACGAGGGCCGCCAGGCACAGTCTTTTGAGTGTGTGATTCCTCATGTTCACGGCCTTCTCAGTCGATCCACGTATTCCTGCGAGTTTCTAACGGCACGATTTCAGCTCTCCAGCGGCCGGTTCGGTCGCCGCCGTCCGGTGCTTGGGGAAGGTGAAAAAGAACGTGCTTCCTTTGCCGACCTCGGAGACGACCCAGATCCGTCCGCCGCTGTGTTCCACGATCTTCTTGACCAGAGCCAGTCCGACGCCCGTGCTCTCGAACTGGTCGCGCGGCGCCAGCGTCTGAAAGATCTTGAAGATCCGGTCGAAGTATTTCTCTTCGATCCCGGGTCCGTTGTCGCTGACGCTGAAGGTCCATGCGTCGGCGTCTTCGGAACAGGCGACGACGACTTCGCCCGCCGGTTTGTCCATGTACTTGACGGCGTTGCTCAGCAGGTTCTGGAAGACCTGGGTGATCCGGGTCTTCTCGCACTCGATCACCGGCAGCCGGCCTTCGACGCGGACGGCGATGTGCGCCGGCGGTGCGATCAGGTCGATGATGCCGGGCAGCAGGGCGTCGAGGTCCACCGAGACCACGTCCTCGGTGATGCGTCCGACGCGGGAGTAATGAAGAACCCCGTCGATCAGATCGTGCATCCTCTGCACGCGGCTCTGGAGCAGGTCGAGGTTCTCTCGGGCCTGGTCTCCGAGTCGGTCGCGGTAGTCGGTGCACAACCACTCCGTGAGCAGCTTGATGCCCCGCAGCGGCGCCTTCAGGTCGTGCGAGACGACGTAAGCGAAATGCGAGAGTTCTTCGTTGACGTCCGCCACCTGATGCAGGAGTTGCGTCTGCCTCTGCCGGCTGTAAAACGCCTCGGTGACATCGCGGAAGCTCCAGACGCGTCCGGTGATTCGATCTCCCACGGACTGCGGCTTGGAGTAATACTCGACCACGCGGCCGTCCTTGAAGTGGAGCGTGCCGTTGCCTTCCTCCTCCGGCCGACTGTAGAGCCCTCGGACCCGGGCTACGAACGCCTCGGGGTCTGTCAGCAGAGGCGTGGCCGCCGCCAGGGCCGCGTCGTCGTCACGCGTCTCGAGGACCGCGTCAGGCAGGCGCCACAGTTGTTTGAACGGCTCATTGAAGTTTTTGATCTTGCCCAGACCATCGACGACGAGAATGCCGTCGGCGGTCGATTCCAGCGTGGCTTCGAGCAGGGACAGCGATTCCTTGACGTCCTCTTCCGCGCGCCAGCGTTCCACGACCTGCGTCTGCAATTCGTCATTTCTCTGTGTCAGCTCGGCCGTACGCTCCCGAACGGTCGATTCGAGCTGATCGCGCGACTCTCGGAGTTTGCGCGCCATGTCGTTCAGCGCGGTCGCCAGTCGGGCGAGTTCATCGTCGCCGGCGACAGCGATGTGGGTATCGAGCCGGCCGAGCCCGATCTGCGCCGCTGCCGCCAGAAGACGTTGAAGAGGTCGCGTGATCGTGCGGGCCAGCCAAACGGCTGCGAGGGCCGCTATCGGCATGGTGGCCAGAGCCAGCCCCGCCTGAATGCGCCAGATGTGCCGGGCAACATGCCGCGCCGTCTCTTCGGTCAGTCCCTCTTGGGCGAGGGCGGCGCCGAGGAGGGGATGTGACACGACCGCGGTCGAGATCGCGACCAGCGCGATGGCCAGAAGGAACACGGTCATGATCCTGTTCCGCAGACTGGATGTGCGTGTCGTATCGGCCATGATTTCAAATCCTTCTCGTTCCCGGATTCCGCCGATCGCAGAGATCCGATCTTGTAACGTTGCCCCTCGGGGGCAGTTCTCGTCGGCCGCGCCGATGGTCAATTCTGCACATTCATCGACCTCGAACTCTGCGCGGATGCGACGTTGAGTTTCGGCAAGGTGAAGAAGAAGGTCGAGCCCTCGCCGACGGTGGATTCGACCCAGACGGTGCCTCCGTGCAGTTCGATGATCTTCTTGACAACGGCCAGGCCGATTCCGGTGCTCTCCAGCTCATCGCGGCGTGCGAGCGTCTGGAACATCTCGAAGATCTTCCCGAAGTATTTCTGGTCAATGCCCGGCCCGTTGTCGGCGACGCTGAAGGTCCAGTATTGCTCCTGCTCGAAACAGCCGATGCGAATGATTCCCTGCGCCTTGTCCATGTATTTGACCGCGTTGCTGATCAGATTCTGAAAGACCTGGATCAGCCGGACCCTCTCGGAGATCACGACCGGCAGGGTATCCTCGATCGTGACCCGGATGGTCGGCGGCGGAGCCACCTGGGCGATGACCTCCGGAACCAGCACGCGGAGGTCCACGCGTTCGAGACACTTGGCGGTCCTTCCGATCTCCGAGTAGTGCAGGATGCTGTCGATCAGCTCGCTCATCCGCGAGACGCGGCCCTTGAGCAGATGCAGTTGCTCCTGGCCCTGCGAGTCGAGCTTGTCGGCATAATCGCTGGTGATCCAGTCGGCCAGCGTGCCGATGCCGCGCAGGGGCGCCTTGAGGTCATGCGCGGTGACGTAGGCAAAATCCTGAAGCTCCTTGTTGGAGCGTCGCAGTTCGCGGACCGTCTCGGCGAGGTGCTCGTTGACACTGGCCAGGGCGCGCTCCGCCTTGCGCCGCTCGCTGGCCTCCATCTGGAGCGCGATCATGTCGGCCAGGGACGCCGCAAAATCCTGTTCCTCCAGGGACCACTCGCGCGGCGCTCCGACGTGTTCGTGACAGACCACGCCGATGGTCTTGCCGTGCAGGCGAATGGGCACGTCCATCAGAGAGCCGATACCCAGGGGTTCGAGATAACTGTCGAGGAGCTCTCGCGTCCGCGGATCCTGCCGGACGTCGTTGGCGGCCATGATGCGACTGTTCTCAATCGCTTGGAAGTAGCTCGGGTAGTCACCCGTGGCGATACGGTGCCCGCTCTTGTGGGTGTTGTCGTCCCTGCGGAAAAGGTCCTCGCACACGAGATACGTCTGACCTTCGTCGAGGAACCAGACCGAGACCCGGTCGATGCCGAGCGTCGCAGCCGCTTCCTCCGTGGTCGTGCGGATCACGGACACCACGTCTTCGTTGCTGTGCTTGCTCAGTTTGACGAGCGTTCTCTGATGGTGCACGATCCGCTCGGCCCGTTGCTTGAGCACTTGTTCGGCCCGCTTTCGGAAGGCCACCTCGCGGAGGAGCTTCTCGTTGGCCGTCGTCAGCTCCATCGTGCGCTCGGCCACACGGGTCTCCAGTTGCTCGTTGGCCTCGACCAGGGCGGAATCGCGCTGCTGAATCTGTTCGAGCATCTCGTTGAAGGCCTCGACCAGCAGACCCACTTCATCGGTTCCGTGGGGCTCGGCACGAACGGTGTACTGTTTCTTCTCCGACACGAAGTTGGCCAGGCAGGCCAGCGCCAGAATGGGCGACGAGATGGCCCCTTGCAGTCGGGAGGAGAGCAGATACGCCCCCAGAGAGGCGACCAGGACGATGCCGATCATGATGATGATGCCATGCCGGAGCTGCGCGTGTACGGGACCGAGACTGCTGGCGATGCAGATCGTGCCGACGTGTTCATCGTCGAGCTGAATGGGTCTGGCCAGGATCAGCAGTCCGTCTCGAAACACGTGGCGGTCGGGCAATTGCTCATGCCGTGGGACGACAACCGTGTGGTCGCGCCGATACACCGCGAGAAGCCGGCCCGTGCTGGTGTACAGACAGGTCGTTCGGATGGATGGGATCGACTTCATCGCGCCGAGGACCTCGTTGGCGTCGGCGGTATCCTCGAAGGCCAGCGCCGCCTTGCAGTTGTCCGCCAGGATATCGGCATGGGTGGACAGGTCGCGGACCATAGCGCGCCGCAGGCTGGTCCATTCCCACGCGGTGAACACGCCGCCGGCCAGCAGGAGGGCGCCCACGCTCGTCGTCATGATGATGGCTATGAGCTTGTGCCGGAGCGACAGGCCCCGCATCCACGATTGTGCCATGCCTTCCACACGGTCTTTCTCAGTTGTCGGCATTGTCTCCCTCGTCGTTTGATTCTCCCAGGGCATCGCTCTTGACGACGCGCTTGGCCAGTCGGAGCATCTGGGATCGGATTCGCAGCTTGGCGCGCCGCACCGCGGCCGTGTTGATTTCGAAGCACACTTTCTTGTCCTCGATCAGGAAATTGACGATCCCGCCGGCCTCCAGGAATCCGGGCGCATCGGCGACCGTCAGCACGCTGTGTTTGCGGAGGGGCCGCAGAAGCACCGCGAAGTGTTCGGCCTCGGATCGACAGAGGAACAGTACGTGACAGTTCTGGATCCGCTCGAATCGCGGATGCCGGGAGGGCAGATGTCCCTCGGCGTCCGCAAAGGCGTCGAGACCGTCGAATCGACGGATCACCACGCGCCGATCCCGGACGAGCCTGTTCTGAAGAGGCTCGAAGGCGTTCCCGAAGGGGTCCTTGCCGAGGATGCCGATGACCATGGGCTGGTTGGGATCGTTCTTCTTCGCTTCCGCGGACGGCGGTTCGAACCGTTCACCGTCCACGAACAGGATGAAGTTATAGAGGAACGCCGCCTTGAGCTGGTACTCCTGGGCGGCCGGCGAATCCGCGCGGACCGCGAGCGATGCGCCGCAGACCAGCGCACAGCCTGCCAGGAGCCACAAGATGAAACCTCGGATTCTCATGGCGTTCTCATCGGTCGTCCCAACGCGGTTTTCGTCATCTGTTAGTCCTCTCGGGCGTCCGGGGTCGGCGGCGTCTCAGAAGCGGTACGTCAGCTTGATGCGGAACGTCCGCCCATCCTGCTCGATCTGGTCCTGCACGTGTTCCCCGGACCCCGGATAGGCGTAGTCGACGTCGAAAAGGTTGTACAGTCCGGCCGCGATCTCCAATCGCTTAGACGGACTCGTGTATGTCAGCGCCAGATTCGTCAGGAAGAAATCGTCCGTGTGGTCGCCCGCCAGCGTTTTGGACCGGCCGTTGTACTGGATCTCCAGACCGGCATAGAGCGTATCCTTCACCACCGGCGCGATCAGGTTGAGCTTGGCCAGATGCCGGGGCGAATTGGCCAGTCGTGCGTCGGTGGCTCGGTCTTCCGCCTCGACATACGAGTAGCTCGTCCGCGCGCGCAGGCCGTTCTCCCACCGTCCGCCCAGCACCAATTCCACTCCCCGGGCTTCGACCTCGTCGGTATTCCTGAACACGAACAGACCGTCGTTCGGGTCGGTGTACTGGCCGATCAGGTCGTCCATGACGTAGTAGAAGCCGCTCACGGTCGCGCTGAGATGCGACCCGAAGGCGCGTTCCAGCACGATCTCGTACGTATCGATGGTTTCGGAGTCGAGATCCAGTGGAGCCTTGGTGGTGGAGCCTCCGTCATGATAGTACAGCTCGTAGGCATTGGGAGCGCGGAAGGCCCGCCCGTACAGCAGTTTGAGCGCCGTATCTTCCGAGACGTCGTAGATCATCGCCAAGCGGGGATTCGTGCTGCCGCCGAACGTGTCGTAATGGTCGTAGCGCACGCCGGCGACGAGGGTCACATCGTCCAGCACACGGAACTCGTCCTGGATGTAGAGGCCCCAGTTTTTGCTGTGACGCGAGTCGTCGAGATACACCTCCTCATCCCAGTTCGCCTGGTCCTGCCGCGCGTTGTAGCGGAACTCGCCTCCCGCGGTCAGGGTGTGCTTCTCGAAGGGCCGGGCCGTGACCTGGAGTTCGCTGTCCCACCAGCGGCCTCTGTAAAAGTCTTTGTTCACGACGATGTCAGGGGTTTCGTCCTCGGAGCAATCGTACACGTAACGTCCGTCGTAGTTGTAATGGTGATAGGCGGTTTGCGCCTTGACGGAGACCTTGTCCGATATCTCGCGCTCGTAGCTCAGTCCGAGAAGCGTCGTGTCGTCGTACACGCGCGTCCGGCGGTCGCCGAAGACGGTGCCCCACGGCGCGGTGGGAATTCCCTTCTCCGAGGCGGTGTGTGCGGCGATCAGACCGAAATCGCCAAACGAGGCTCGCAGGAACAGATTGTGGAAATCGCTGTCGTCGTTCTTTACGAGCCCGTCGGCCGTGGCGGGATCGTCGAACTCCTCGAAGTACAACTGGGGTCCGTCGCCGTCTCCCTTCGTGGCCGAGACGAGGAGGTTCAATCCATTGTCGAAGACCTCACCGTAGCTGATGCGGCCCTTCTGCGTGTCGAAGCTGGCGACTTCGCCGGACACTTCAAGACCATCGAGGGTCTTGCCGTCCTTGGTGATCACGTTGACCACCGCCAATAGCGCGTTGCTGCCGTACAGGGAAGAACCCGGACCACGAACGATCTCGACCCGTTCGATCAGGTCCACGTCGACAACGAGCTGCATTCCAAACACGGGGGAATCCCCGATGTTTTCGTTGATCCGGTGTCCGTCGACCAGCAGCAAAGTGCGCGTGTCGTAGTCGCCCGGCCGGCGAAAGCCGCGGACGCCGAGGTAGTCGTAGTTGCGGTCGTTGTTGATGTAGAAGCCCGGAACGCTGCGGAGGACCTCGGCCAGGGTCCGATAGCCGTACTTGCGGATCTCATCGGCGGTGATGATTGTGACCGACGACGGGGCCTCGGTGACCTTCTGTGTGTACTTGGAAGCGCTGTACACCGTATCGATTTCCACGGTCATCAGGTCTTCGAGAGACATGTCGAACAAGCCGGTCTCGTCTTCTGACGCTGCGGCTTGGGTTGCGCAGGCCCCCAGCAAGAGCCAGCCGGCGATCAGTTGGTGTACCACGGAGCACGTTGTCATATCAGGTTGCCGCCCCAAAGCTCAGAGTTCTGCATCGCGCCGGAATCGCACTGTCCATTCTGCACAGTGGCGTTGGCCGCTCGGTTTCAGTATCGACCCTTCAGGGGCCCTGATGGAGTGTCATATGGGCTATTGCAGGCGGCGCGACGCCCATCGGCGTTGCGCCGTCCGCCTCGTCACAGGCTCGATGCGACGGCAATTGGTTCGCGGGGGCCTCCGGTGAGTGCGGCGGCGGGCGGGCGCCGCCTACCGGCCGGAGAAAAGGGCGATAATCCCGGGCCTCTCAGGGGTAGGAGTCGGCATCCCGCGACTCGGATCGGACAGCCGAGCGATTTCACGCCGCTCGGGATGGACGCTCGGCGTCGGGCCTTCTGCATCCGTCCGGTCCGCACAGCAGGCCGCGACAGAATCTTCCAAGACGCGGCCTCTGCAGGGCGCGAGCGTCCCGTGGTCCGAAATCTCATCGGGATATCGGACCCTGGCCCGCCTGCGATCCGCTGCACGTCTGTCGTACTTGCGGCGCGACACAGCCGCTTGCAGAGCAGACCGAGCGAAGCGTGCTTTGACCTTGACAGGTTGCCTATCCTTGGCATACTATCGCGGTTACCGTTTGCAGACGGCGCCGGTGCGTCGCAGGCCGGATGTCCGGGCGGTCGGTGAGTCGTGCCGTCGAAAGCCGAGGGAGAGGAGTGCACTGAGTCTGATCTTATGTCGCGAGGAATCGCCATTCTGGGATCGACCGGGTCGATCGGTCGAAATGCGCTGCGCGTCATTGACGCGCTTGGCCCAGGCTACGAGGTCGTCGGTCTCAGTGCGCATCGCAGCATCGACCTTCTGGCCGAGCAGGTGCGGCGTTACCGGCCGGCGCGCGTGGCCGTCTCAAACGACGATTACGCCGAACGGTTTCGCTCGCTGATGGATGGATGGGACGCCAGGATTCTGGTAGGGTCCGAGAGTCTGGTCGAGATGGCGAAGTCGGACGGCGTTGACACCGTTCTGACGGCGGTGGTGGGCGCCGCCGGCTTGCCGTCGGTCCTGGCGGCAGCCCGGTGCGGCAAGCGTCTGGCGATCGCCAACAAGGAGCCGCTCGTGGTCGCCGGAGAGCTGCTGACGCGGATCGCCAGGGAGAACGGCAGCCTGCTGCTGCCGGTGGACAGCGAACATTCGGCGGTGTTCCAGGCTATGCAATCGGGCAAATCGTCGGAGATCCGCAAGATCCTGCTGACCGGCTCCGGCGGGCCGTTCCGCGGCGCCTCGCCCCAGGACCTCGAGCAGGTGACGCGCGAACAGGCGCTGTCGCATCCGGTCTGGCGGATGGGACCGAAGATCACGATCGACTCGGCCACGATGATGAACAAGGCGCTGGAGGTGATCGAGGCGCGATGGCTGTTCGACGTGCCGGTCGACAAGATCGAGGTGTTGATCCACCCGGAATCGATTGTACACTCGCTCGTGGAATTCGTGGACGGCTCGGTGGTAGCCCAGTTGGGCGAGCCGGACATGTGCCTGCCGATCCAGTACGCGTTGACGTATCCCAAGCGGGTCGCCGGGATTTCCAAGCCGCTGCGGCTCGAAGAGATCGGCACGCTCCATTTCGAGCGGCCGGAGCCTGGGACGTTTCGGGCCCTGACGCTGGCCTATGAGGTGTCGCGCATGGGCGGGACGGCGCCGGCGGTGTTCAACGCGGCCAACGAGGCCGCCGTCGAAGCGTTCCTGGCCGGACGAATCCGGTTCGTTCAGATCATGGAGCTGATCGAGCGCTGTCTGGACGCCCACGAGGTCAGCCGCGCGACCTCGCTCGAAGAGCTGCTCGAAGCCGATGCCTGGGCCCGGGCCCAGGTCCGAAGTCGATTGGGCCGCGAAATGCACGACGCCCCGCGCCACGTGCGGTGACGCCGGGACCATTCAGTCTGGAAGGACAGCCGCTGCCGGCTGTCCGCTTTGTATCGGAGTTGCTTGATGTCGAAGAAGGGAAGCTCATCGAACAAGATTCTCGGCGCCGTCTTCTGGTTGGCGCTTCTGGCGGTCGTGGTCTATCTGATCGTGCGCTACGCCACGGTTTCCGGCAATCTGGCTCTGGTGATGATCGGGTTCGGCTCGGTCGTTCTGGTCCACGAATTCGGGCACTTCATCGTGGCCAAGCTGGCCGGGATCAAGGTGGAGGCCTTTTCCATCTTCATGCCGCCGACGCTGCTGGGCATCCAGCGCACGCCGTCGGGACTGAAGCTTCGGGTCCTTCCGAGCTTCATTGCCGATGAGCAAGAAGATGCGCCCGGCGAGGGCGGGGGCGACACAGCGCCGTCGGACCCGGCGAGCGAGGCCGGAACGGAATACCGCGTCGGTCTCATACCGTTCGGCGGCTACGTTAAACTGCTGGGCCAGGACGACGTCGGGCCGGTCAAGCAAATCAGCGATCCACGGTCGTTCTCCAACAAGTCGCTGGGGGCGCGGATCGCGGTGGTGGCGGCGGGGGTGACGTTCAACATCATCAGCGCCGCGATCCTGCTGATGGTTGTGTTCCTCATCGGGATCGACTTTCCTCCGCCCGTGGTGGGCGGGGTAGTGCCCGGCTCCTCGGCCGAGAAGGCGGGCCTGCAAAGCGGCGACGAATTCATCGAAATCGCCGGCCGGAGCGAGGGCCTCGAATTCAGCAGTCTGATTCTGGCCGCGGCGCTGTCGGGGCGCGACGAAGCGGTGCCGGTCGTGGTGCGACGTCGAGACGGCTCGACACAGAGCATGGATCTGCTCGCTTCAGAACAGCCGAACGACCAGCAGATTCGGGAGTTCGGCATTCTTGCGCCGATGAGCCTGACCCTGGCGGACCTGGCCGACCCTGCCGCCCTGGAGCAGGAAACCGGGCTGCTGCCCGGCGACCGGGTCGTTGCCGTCGATGGCAATGCAATCGAGCACCACTGGGCGTATGAAGAGGCGGTCCAGAGGACCTTCGCGCCTCGCGTGACGATCGCCGCCGAGCGTCCGAACGCGGGCGGCGGTGTCGATCGCATCGGGAAGGAGCTAGCGCTGGCCTGGCTGCCCAGCCGGGAGGCTGTCCCGTCCGACGCGACCCTGTGCCACATCTACTCGATGGTGCCGCGTCTTCGTGTGAGGGAGGCCCCGCAGCCGGGGCCGGTCGGCCAGGAGGCCCTTCGCACGGGCGACATTATCGTCGCGGCGGCGGACGTGCAGCATCCAACCTATGCGGAGCTGCGCGAGATCACCGCTGCACACGAAGGCAAGCCGCTGGCGATCCAGGTTGTGCGCGCCGACGCCAACGGCGTCGAGCGAACCACCGAGGTGACCGTCACACCCAGGAAGGAGCGCGGCAGCGATCGGGTGGTGATCGGTTTCCTGCCCGAGCTGGACGCCGAACACGCGGTGGTAGCCAAGACCGTGTCCGTCGAGGGGGGCGTGCCCCGGCTGGACATCCCGCGCGGCGCGACCATTACGTCCGTCAACGGCAAGCCGGTGACGAGCTTCTACGACATCGTGGCGGAAACCCGGCAATGGGACGGCCAGCCGGTGAAGCTCGAATACCGTCTGAACGGCCAGGCCTCCGGCGGGGTCACGCTGGCGAACCCGACGGCCGGGGCCGCTATCGCCGTCGTGTCCACGACGGCCGTGCAACTGCCTTTCAAAGCGATGGAGCGTCTCTACAAGGCCAGGACCCCCATCGAAGCGATCCAGATGGGCTATCGCCGGACGGTGATGTTCGTCGCGATGACCTACGTCACGCTCAAGCAGTTGATTGCCGGACTGCTCAGTCCGAAGCTGCTGATGGGACCGGTCGGCATCATGGTCTCCAGTTACCAGATCGTGGCGCGCGAGCCGCTGGTCTACTATGCCTACTTCCTCGGCCTGATCGGCGCCAGCATCGCGGTGCTGAACCTCATGCCCATGCCTCCCTTCGACGGCGGGTTGATCGTCCTGATGCTGGTCGAGAAAATCAAGGGATCGCCCCTGAGCGAGAAGGCCCAGGGGGTGCTCGCCTACGCCGGCTGGGTCATCGTGGGTACGCTGCTGATCTACGTGACATTCAACGATGTGCTTCGCACGGTGCGCGGTTTTTTTAGTTGAAGGGCCTGGTCTGCCGATAGAAACTGCGTGTGCCGTGTGATGTGTGCAACCGGAAAAGGGATTTGAAGGTTCAGCCATGCCAGTGGACAAGCACGTCGGTGAGACGCTCCGCCGCAGCGACAGACAACTCTACGAGATCATCGAGTCCATCTTCCCGGCTGCGCCGAGCAGCGCCGCCTATCATCGCGGGCTGCCCGAGGCGCTGGCCCAGGCGGATGCGGAGGTCTACCGGCTGATCGAGGCCGAGCATCTCCGGCTGCAAAGCACGCTGCAACTGATCGCCGCCGAGAACCAGTGCTCCCGCGCCGTGCTGGCGGCCCTGGGTTCCGTCGTCCAGAACAAGACGACCGAAGGGTTCGTCGGCTCGCGTTTCCACGGGGGCTGCGAGGTCGTCGACAGCCTGGAGACCCTGGCGGTGACGCGGGCCAAGGCGGCGTTCGGCGCCCGGTACGCCAACGTGCAGCCGCACTCGGGCACCGGCGCCAATCAGATCGTCCTGACCGCCATCCTCGAAAGCGGGGACCGCATCCTGAGCCTCGCCATGGACCAGGGCGGCCACGTCTCGCACGGCGCCGGCGTAGCGTTCGCCGGCCGGTTCTTCGAGGTCGAGCAGTACCGCGTGGACCCGAAGTCCTTTCTGCTCGACTACGACGCGATCCGCCAGCAGGCGCTGCGGTTCCGGCCCAAGCTGATCATCTGCGGGGCCAGCGCCTATTCAAGGACCATCGACTTTGCGGCGTACCGTCGGATCGCCGACGAGGTCGGCGCCTATCTCATGGCGGACATCTCGCACATCTCAGGTTTGATCGCGGCCGGCGTGCATCCGTCGCCGGTCGATCACGCGCATTTCACCACGACCAGCACCTACAAGCCGGGCGGACCCCGCGGCGGCCTGATCCTGATGGGCAGAGACTTCGACGCCCCGATCCAGGCCGGCGGCAGGTCCATGCCGCTCTGGGAGCGGATCGAGAAGACGACGTTCCCCGGGTTCCAGGGGACGCCGTACCTGAACAACATCGCTGCCAAGGCGGTGTTCTTCCGGGAGATGCTCTCGGCTGAGTACAAGGCCCGGCAGTTCAGGATCGTGGAGAACGCCCGGTCGCTCGCCCGTGCCTTCGACCGTCGCGGCTACGACATCCTCACCGGCGGCACCGACAACCACATGTTCTGCATCAACGTCGGGCGCTTCCGCAAGGGTCTCACCGGCGCCATCGCCCAGCACTGCCTCGAAGAGTGCGGCGTCATCGTGAACATGAACCGCCTGCCCTACGATCCGCACAGCCCCCGCGTCACCAGCGGAATGCGCCTGGGCACTCCCATCGTCACGAAGAACGGCATGGGCCTGATCCAGATGGAAGCCATCGCCGGCCTGGTCGACGCCGTCCTGACCCAAGTCGAGCCCACGGGCGGCCGGGAATACCGCCTCGACGACCGCCTCCGCCTCGAAACCAAATGCCAGGTCCAGGACCTCTGCGCCCGCTTCCCCATGGTGTAGGGCAGCGCTTGGCTCAAGGACGCACCCGGGAATCGCGACGAATCGTGTTCGATAGGATCGTGTGCTCGGGATACTCCAGGTGGAACAGCGAGTCGGGGATATCGGCGCGGTCCACCGATACGGAGTTCACGTCCACGCGCACATCCACGAATTGCGTGTAGCCATCGTGGTAGTTTATGGTCCGCCCCTCGACCGGCAGCCATGCCCCGTTGTCGGTTTGGTGGAACCGGGCCGATTCCAGGCATTGCAGCAGCTTGGCCCCGGCGCTGTCGGGCGTGCCCGAATACAGTTCCCAGCGGACCATCACCCCTCTCTCGGTGTCGATGTACAGCCTCCGGCATCCGATGCTCCCGGATCGGATGTCCAGCACGCATGCGTCTCGACCGTTCCGTTCCTGCAGGCTCACGTCGGAGAGCAACTCGGCGGTCGCCAGGAGCTCGCTGAGCAGAGGCGCTCCCTCCTCGGGATGGTAGAACGGCCGGTAGGAGAGCTGGGCCGCGAAGTTCACCATCCATCGGCTGTAGCCCGACACATCGCGGATCGTCCCTCGCTTCAACTCGGGCCAGTCTCCCACCTTGCAGGTCTCGCCGTCGACGACGTTGATCTGGCAGATCCGCCGGCCATCTTGATTGAAGAAGCTGTGCACGAAACGTTGCCGAATCCCATCCTGGGCCCACTGGACCTCCTCGTAGCGTCTCTCGGGCAATCTGCCGCCGGCGCCGGGGTGACGACGGGGGTAGTCGGGCGCCTCCCCTTCGGAACTGTAATCCGTGCGGAAGTCCATCTTGATCAGAGAGAGCTTTTCCTCATTGGCCTTGACGGAACGAATCACTTCCTCGAGCGTTGGGGCTGGATCGCTGGCCGTGTCGTCAGGCTCCGCATCCGTCGGCCACATGGCCTCGTGTCGGTGGATGAACAAGGGCGGGTCACCGGCTCGATGGTCCGCAATGGTCTTTATGTCGTCTGTGATTTCGAGCTTGAACGTCCCGTCGGGAATCGCCGAACGGTCATTGAAACTTGACTTCTTCGGATCGATCGCGAGGCGAAGCTCACCGTCATATACCCGGCCATCGACGGGCATCGTCACGCGTGCCGTTCCTTCCACCGGGAACCACATCCCCTCCAGGACCTCTTCCAGTCGCCAGGTGGACGTGTCCACCAGCTTCTCATCCTGGTAGAACTCGGTTCGCGTGAGCATACAACCCTTCGCGGGATCGAAGTAGAAGTCCTTGTAGGTATCGGGAAAGGCCGGGCCGATCCATCTCTTCCTCAACTTGATCCGTTCGGCACCGTCGACTTCGACCACCGACCAGGTTGTTTCGACGAGTTCGTCGCTTTGACTCTTCTCGAGTTCTTTGACGATGGATCTGAGATGACCGGGCCAGCCACAGCGGCTCAGGTAGTTCCCGTCTGGTTCGTAAGGCGGCTCTTTGCGCAGGACCATGTGCGTCCCACCCAGCAGCATGCCTCGATATTCCTTGCCGTCATACACGTTAACTGCCGTTGTTTCCGTTCCCTCTCGCTTTGTGGTCGCATTACCATCAGTGTCCTGCCATGTGACCCTCACTGCCACCTTTTCCCCTTGCTGCCACATCTGGCCGGACTTTCTTTCCTGGCGGTATTCGTCGGTCCCGCGGGTACGTTGCTCGAGTTCCGCCTGCCAGGTGAGGACGCCGCACTCCATCTTGCGACAGTTCTCTCGAATACCCTGGACGACGCGTTGATACAAGGCGTCGGAATTGCCGCTCGCCGCGTTCGGCTCGCTCTCCGCCGCAGTCCCATGCGGCAACCAGACCGCGCACAGAATCGCAATCAGCAGTGTCAAACGTCTCTTACTGAGGTTCATAGTCGTGCTCCCTCCCTTCATAAGTTGCACGAAATCGCTTCCATGCTCCGAAGGCACCCTCGGGGCGGGTAGTCTGCACGCGACCCTCGCCTGGTCTTCGCAAGGTCCCGACGCCGTTGCCGGAACCGCCTCCTGCTCAACGGCCATTATACACCATCAGCGGAGGAAAGCGCATTCGTTCTGTCGTTCTTCGGATGCGTTGCGGGCTGTGGCCGCCGGGAGTGTCAGGGCGCCGCAGGTTTCATTTCTGCCGGTGCGGCTGTGTTGGGCGCATAAAAGAAGGCCATAAGTTGGCGGCTTATGGCCTGTTGGCTTGTAACCGAAATTGTTGTTCCGTGTTGTGTTATGAGGTGTTGTCGAAAGGGTTCCGGGCCCCAAGAGGCGGGGGTCGGATGTGCCAGGCCGCAGTCCAGTCTCTGCGGGAAGGGTTGGGTGTTCTGGTTGTAGGTTGGCTAATGCATTGGTTGATTTCGCACGTTCGATCCGCCGATTGCGGACAGATGCACAGCCCCAGGAACAACCACAGCACTTCAGCGACAAACATCCTTGTCTTCATGTGTACATCCCCACAGTGTCGTGTCTTGTATCGGCCGGCGGCCGGATTTTTCCTTAGTCGATTCCGATGACGGAGCGGGTGTCTCGCGGCAGGTGAATCTGAGGATTACGGGTCCAGATAGTGGTATCAGTTCGGCAGGGCGGATTATTCTCGGCGGTTGCCTGCAGGCGGATTCGCGTCGCTCCGCCGGACCGCGTTATCAGTGCTGATAGCGGGGATTTCGTCGGCGAGAAGATTTTTGTCTCGTGACGGGATTTTCTTTGTCGAATGGGCGTGCCGGAGATCTGCCTGGGAGGCTCGCCCCGATCA
The DNA here is from genome assembly GCA_040772485.1 of Sedimentisphaerales bacterium. Classification (GTDB taxonomy): domain Bacteria; phylum Planctomycetota; class Phycisphaerae; order Sedimentisphaerales; family Anaerobacaceae; genus Anaerobaca. The sequence continues at coordinate 186,000 of JAXGYC010000009.1, forward strand.
CTTCTCGCGGTCGAGCAGGGCGAAGGCCAGTTGGCGCAGCACGTCGGCGCCGGGGCCGAACGGCTCCAGCGCCGCGGCCGCCTCGTCGGCCAGTTGCCGCTCCAGCGCCCTGGACCGTTCGATGCCGAGCAGGGCGGGATAGGTGCACTTGGCGGCCTTGACGTCCTTGCCGGCCGTTTTGCCCAGTTGCTCGCTGGAGGCGCTGACGTCGAGGATGTCGTCGGCGATCTGGAAGCCCAGGCCGATCTTGAGGCCGTATCGCGCGAGGGCGTCGAGCTGCTCACGGTCGGCGTGTCCGCAAAGGCCGCCCATAACCGCAGCGCAGCGGAACATCTTGGCGGTCTTGTGGATGTGGATGTATTCGAGGGATTCGACGCTGCCCTCGGTGTTCTCGGCCTTGAGGTCGGCGATCTGTCCGGCGATCATCCCGGCCGCACCGGCGGCCTGCGCCAGTTCGCGGACCAGCGCGACCGCCACCGCCGCGTCGTCGATCCGCTCGGCCAGCAGCTCGAACGCCAGCGTCAGCAGGGCGTCGCCGGTGAGGATGGCGGTCGCTTCGTCGAACGCCTTATGGCAGGTGGGCCGGCCCCGGCGCAGGTCGTCGTCGTCCATCGCCGGCAGGTCGTCGTGGACCAGCGAATACGTGTGGACCATCTCGATGGCCGCCGCCGCGATCCGGGCGTTCGAGTTCTCCCGTCCGGACACCAGCTCACAGCACCACAGGACCAGCATTGAGCGGATGCGTTTGCCCGGCGCCGAGAGCGTGTAAGCCATCGCCCTTCGCAGGTCGTCCGGAATTCCGGGCTGTTCGGCGACAAGGCGTTCGAGCAGCTCGTTGATGGCAGGGAGTTTGTTGTGCATCAGGGTGCGTAAATCGGAACGGGCTGCACTACTTGCTGGCATACGGCACGAGCGAGTCGATCGAAGACACGGTTTTTTGCGAACAGGTTGACGAGGGTGTATTATACTGGCCGCTGGGAGATTGTGCAGGAAATTATGAACCACAAGATGATTATGATTCTGGGGGTGACCGCCTCGGGCAAGGGCTGGCTGGCGTTCGAGCTAGCCCGGCAGATCGACGCGGAGATCGTCAGCGTCGACTCGATGAAGGTCTACCGGCGCATGGATGTCGGGACCGCCAAACCCTCCCTGGAAGCCCGCCGGCAGGTCCGCTACCACATGATTGACGTGGTCGAGCCGAGCGAATCGTTCAGCGCGGGGCTGTTTCTGGAGAAGGCCTCCGCTGCGATCGAAGAGGTCCGAGGCCGCGGTAAGTCGGTGGTCGCCGTCGGCGGCACGGCTCTCTACAGTAAGGCGCTGCTCTATGGGCTTTTCGAGGGCCCCGGCAGCGACGAGCGGACGCGGCGCGAACTGCTGGCCCGGGTCGAGTCCGAGGGTCCGGCGGCGCTGCACAGGGAGCTGAGCGAGATCGATCCGGCGGCGGCCGACCGGATCAGTCACAACGACGCCAAGCGGATCGTCCGGGCCCTGGAGGTCTATCGCCTGACCGGCAGGCCCATATCGAGCCTTCAGAGGCAGTTCGATGGCCCTGGTGCAGTCGAAAACTGGACGATTATCGGGCTTCGGCGGGAAAGGCCTGTCGAGAGCGCGCGGATCAACGCCCGCGTCAAGAAGATGGTTCAGACGGGTCTTGTCGACGAGGTCCGATCGCTGCTGGCCGAAGAGGCGCCTTTGAGCCCGCAGGCGCGCTGCGCGATCGGCTACGCGGAGATGATCGAGCACGTTCAAGGGCGGCTGTCTCTCGACGAGGCGGTCGAGCAGATCAAGAAGAACACGCGACGCCTGGCGAAAGGGCAGCGCACCTGGTTCCGGCGGTTCCCCGACGTCACCTGGATCGACGTCGGGGCGGAGGAATCAGTTGAAAGCGTGCTGGAGCGAGTGATGCAACGGATCGGTTAACGGACTTGCAGCTCCCGTTCGGCATGAAGCAGGGCCGCCGCCTCCCCCAGCACGAGCTGCTTGATCAGGCTCAGCGGGACCATCGTCATCTCCATGCGGAAGACCTTTTCCTCCACACCGGAGGCTACCGCACGGGCCGTCCGGCGCGGCATCCCGAAACGCTCGGTCAGGTCCTGAACGATCCGCCCCTTGTCCCAGGCGGCTCGCTCGGGCGCCCGGCCCGCCCCAAACAGTTGCTCGGCGTCGGTGAACTCGTGGATGTCCACCGCGAGGACCTCCGTCCGCAGCCGCCGCAACCGCCGTTCGAACGTGTGCTTGGTCAGCGCCAGGGCCGCTTCCTCATTTCCCGTGGCCGTCAGCACCGCCTTGATCATCGCGAAGATCTCGCCGGATGAGGCGACGGCGCGATCGTGTTTGTTGTACAGATAGAAGGTGACGACTTCCGTCAGGTCTTCGGCCATGACCATGTCACCCTGGCCGCAGGCGGTCATGGCATTGTTGATGGTCCCGAGGACCTTGGTGTGCAGATAGGCCTCCGTGCTGCCGTCGGATTTCCTGACGCGTAACTGCCTGTTCATCTGTCAGTGGTTGCCTCCATGCAAACCTGCACCGTCAGTCGGAACGAGCCGGCGTATCCATCGTCGCGCGAGGCGCCGACGGAACGCGGTGACTTCTATTGATCGAAGAGCTTTAATTGCTCGGTCGTATCCGTGTCCTGAATGGCCCTGGTCACTTCGTCGAGCAGTTCGCCGGCGTCGCGGAAATCCCGGTAGACGCTGGCGAAGCGGATGTAAGCCACTTTGTCGATCGAGCGAAGGTGCTTCATCACGCAGTCGCCGATGAAAGCGCTGGTCACTTCCTTGTCGAACCGTCGGAAGATGTCCTCCTCGGTTTTGTCGGCGACCAGTTGAATCTGCTCGGCCGAAACGGGCCTTTTGTAGCAGGCCTTCTGCACGCCCACGATGATCTTGTCGCGGTCGTACGGGACGCGGGACTTGTCCTTTTTCACCACGTGCAGTTTGAAACTCTCACTGGTTTTCTCGTAGGTGGTGAAGCGCCTTTTGCAGATCAGGCATTGGCGTCTGCGGCGGATGACGCGGCCCGAGTCGCTGGAGCGAGAATCGACGACTTTGTCACTGTCTTCCTTGCAGAAAGGGCATCTCACGACCCAACAACCTCCCGCTCTGACGGCTCCCAGACCCAATTGCTCGACCAACCACGTGTCTTCGTCGGGACAACAAGCGACCCCATATTTAGTTGTCCGGCCTATTGTACTCTCAAGATGTGGGGCGTCAATGGAAATGTGCGGTGTGGAGGTCGAACTTTTTTCGGATTGGCTGGCGCGGCGGCTGCGGCGTGCGGGAAGAAAAAAAGCCTCTGCGTCAGGGACGCAGAGGCCCACTCGGAAAGAAACTCACATTGCCCCCCCAATAGACTGTCGTACGTGACGCCGCGAGAATTCCGAGTACAGTACACAGGTCGAGCCTGGGGTCCTTGTCCTGTCGGATTTTGCCGGTGTCGCCTCGCCGCCGATTGGAGCGTTCCGGGCGGCACTCTTGTCCGGCTATTGAAAGTCTAATACATAAACCGCTGAAGGCAAATTCGCCGAGCAATTTACGCGAGGCGCCTGGAGAGTCTGCGAAGAACTTCCCTGGCGCCGCCATGTGTGGTCTGTGCGGCGGAATCGCCGAGGGGATCACGCCTGTTCGATGGTGGCTTTGGCCCGCAGTGCGTCGAGGTAGTCACCGAGCGCCTGCTCGCGAAGCTGCTCCTGGACTTCGGCGGTCACCTGCTTCTTGACGTCCTTGAGCGCGGGAATGCTGGGCGGCCGCCGGTCGTAGACCTTGGCGATGTGGAACCCGAAGCGCGTGCGAAACACGTCGCTGACCTGTCCCGGACTGAGGTTGAACACGACGTCTTCGAATTCCTCGACCATCTGCCCGCGCAGGACGAAGCCGAGGTCTCCGCCGCTGTCGGCGCAGTCGGTGTATTTGCCTGCAACCGTTTCGAATGGAGCGCCGCTCCTGATCTGCTCGTGGGCCTGCCGCATCGTTTGCATGGCGGAGTCCTCGTCCGTCTGCCAGTTGACGTACTTGACGATGTGCGCGACGTGAATCTGCTCGTCCGAGCGGAATTTGTCCTTGTTCTCTTCGTAATACTCGCGAATCTGGTCTTCGGAGGGCTTGGGCGCCTTGGCGTAGACCTCGCCGATCTTGCGCTCCGTCTTCATCTGAAGCTCGATCGTGCGGCGCACCTTCTCATCGCTGTCGACATCGAGCGATTTGTGGAGCGCCTCGTCGCTGTCGTACTGCTGTCGCAGTTGTTTGAACGCCTCTTCGATCTGTTCCGGCGGGATGGCGGCGCCTGCGTTCTTCGCTTCCTGGCGAAGCAGGACACGCTCGATCACGTTGTCGCGGGACCACTCCTGCAACTGGGCCTCGCGTTCGGCCGGGTCCTTCTCGGCGAAGACCTCCTCGTATCGCGGCCGCAGACGCTCGGCCTCCTGCTGAATCTCACTGTCCTCGATCCTCTCGCCGTTTATGACAAGGGCCATGCGATGCTCCTTCTTGTGCGAGTGCGAACTTACCCTCGGGCTTTGGCGAACCAGTCGGGGTCCTGCGCCAGCTTCTCGCGCGCTTCGAGTGTCATCATTTCGAACGCCGGGTGCGCGCTGTTCCAGGCCCGCTCGGAGAAGGGGCTTCTTCGCATCTTCTCGACTTCGACCGACGCCTCTTTGAAGTAGCTGCCGTAGATGTGCAGCGAGTCGCTGATGTCGACGTAGCGTCCGACGCGGACCGGCTCGCCCCGCCGGGCGGCGATGGCCTCGGCGATGAGCTGCTGGAGGTTCGTCAGCGCGTAGGCGTTCATAAACCACGCCTTGTACAGATCGCGGCTTCGCCAGTGCGTGTTCATATTCAGCGTCCATTGCCCGTCGTCGTCGGCCAGCAGCCGGCACCAGATCCGCTGAAGACAGGGCGGATCGTCGGTTTGCGGGTCGGCGGTGGGCATCCAGGTGGTCGCCTGGGCCCTTCGGCTGTGTCCGGCCCGCGACAGACAGTCGATGATGTACTGAATCTGATCGACCGCGACGAATGGCTTGGCGGCGTCCGCATCGCGCAGGTCCGCCACCGGTCTGTAGGAGAACAGCCTCTCGTGGTACGTGTAGGTCCACTTGCCGGCGGCCGGATCGATCCAGTGATCGTGAATGCCCGCGACGACCTCCTGCCGGTAGGCCTCCAGCTCCTCAGGCCCGCCGGGGAAGTTCTTGTGAATCCGCGGCTCGTTGAACGGATCAGCCACCGCGATCATCACCGTCGCGTCCTTGCTGGGCGGATCGTCGGGCTTGTCGTACTGCGTCTTGACCTCGTAGCCCTGGTCCCATACGGCCAGGACCGCCTTCTCCCACGCCTCGGGCAGACACTCGGCGCTGACCGAAAGGACGGGGATCGTCTGCGTCTGGGATGTCGTCATCGTTGTACCGGTTCCACCGTGCGAGGCTCGGTTCCCTGCCTCGGTTTCATGAATCTGCTGATGTCCAGTTCCTGCTCGGTGATCTTGTAGTTGGCGGCGTAGCGTTCGTAGATTTCTTCGAGCAACTGCTTGGCGCGAAAGGCGTACCAACTGTCGGGCCAGCGTTCCTCGATCTGCCGACAGGCCTTGACCATCAGGCCGTATTGCATCACCGGCAGACGCCCGATGCTCCGTCCGGCCGTTGCGTAGGGCAGGATCTGCTGGGCCTCGATGTCGTCGATCTCGCTGAGCGGCTTGAAGTAGAGCGTCGTCGGCTGCGTGATGCTGCTGGGCAGGATGTAGGGGCTGGCGGCCGGGGCGGGTTGCGCCGCAGGCTCCTGGGCCGGCGCTTCCTGGGCCGCCGGCTGCTCGGCGGGTTGCGGTTCGGCCGCCGCCGGCTCTTCGACGGGCTTGGGCTCCTCCTGGAACTGCTTGTCCCGGTCGGCCATGTCGTAGAAGTTACGTTGCGGGGCCGGCTCCTCGGGCCCAGCCTGCGGCGCCGGTTTGTCCGACATGAAGCGGCTGGCGACGATCAGGACCACCACCACGACGACCGCGGCGCCGGCAATCTTCATCCAAATCGTGTTCATGCGATGCGCTCCTTCCAAAGCGATGCAAGAAATGTTGCACTCGCTTTTCGCGCCCATCCTACCTCAAGGCGGCGCTCGCTGCAAACCCGAATTCATGCCGGGGCACCAGCGGCGCGGAAGGACCCGCCCGATATCGATCGTCTAACGCAGGGCCTCCTTCACGGACCGGGTATCGACCACCAGGTGCGAGATCAGCCTTTGCTCGGAGGCCAGAATCGCCGACAGCACGCGGGACTTGGTTCGCCGACACATGGCACAAGGACCCAGCACCAGGAGGACGTGTTTGCCCTTCTCCATGAACGGCGGCAGCTCTCCCAGCTCGATCAGGGTCATGGACCGAATCTTCGTCTGCACGTTGAGGGGTCCGTGCGGGCCGACGGGGAGCCACAGCATGTCGCCGATGCAGCCCCCCTTGACGAGCATTTCCGCGCAGCCGGCCGATCTCTCCATGTACTGGTGGAAGTTGCTGTGCTCGTCGGTCCAGTCCGCCGCCGACGTGACGATGATGTCCAGATCCCCGGCACGATCATAGGATTCCTTGATGCCCTCAGAATTCCGGAGCGTGTCGTATTCGTCGGCCCGGACCACCGGCGGCGTGCGAAGACCCACGTACTCATACCTGGTGTTCACGCTGGTTCGGTTGTTGAAGAGGGTGAAGAAGGTGTTCGGATCGGTGGTGGGATCCCGCACGTCGAAGCCGGCCACCAGCGCATGGAGAACCAGGGTCTCCGGCAGATCCTCATCCGACTCATCGAGAAGTTGCGCGAAGATTTGCGCCAATCGGTGCATGGCGTGACCTCCGGCGAAGCCGACGTGCACTTCCTGCCGGGAGCTTCGACCGATGTCCTGCACCAGACGGATCAGCGTCTGCGCGCCCTGGTAGGCCACGTCCTCGAAGTCGTTCGTGTGCACGACCTCAACGGCCGCGAGCCATGGATAGCGCCGGCGCAGCTTGTCGGACAGGACGAAGCTGGCTCGAGGGGCGAACCGGAACCGGCCCGCTTCCGCCGCCTCGCGGAGCATTCGGTGGACCGACTGACGAGTAAATTTGTTGGAGGCGTAGTCCTTCTGAATGCGCTCTGCGATGGCGCTGGGCTTCTCGCCTGCGCAGAACAGGCGGCACACGAGGGCTATCTTCTCCTCACGGTCGAGTTCGTTCCAGGGCATTTTCGCACTGGGAGCGGAAGATCTGTGGTGGGTGGGGCGTGCATTCGGTCGCGTTGGCGGCCTGCGGCGGGCGGTCTTCGGAGCCATGGGCTCAGTCCTCCAAATATCCGCATGGAAGCACAAACGGGTGGGACAAGCAATGGCCAAGGAGCCGGCAAAACGAGGCGCGCGAGGAAAAGCCGGATACAGTTGGGCTGGAACGCGGGAGAATTGTAGCGTGCACCAAGTGCGACAATTCCGGGGATGTCTCGCCAAACTGTTGCCGGAATCTATCGCATGTCACTCCGATTGCCGTTGCTTGTCCCGATCGGACATACGAGGCTGGTGACGGTGAAGTTGTCGGATTGTCGATGCCCTTGGAGAGATGAACATGCTGAGGTCCCAGACGATGGCAGATACGGCAAGAACGGCCTCGTTCCAATCCTGCTATGACGAAGCGAGGAGGTTGATCCTGGAAGACAAAGACGTGGACGGGGCGATCTGCTGCCTGTGCGCGGCGCCACGGCCTCAATCCCAGCCGGACTGCTGGCGCTGGACCGATTTGTTGGCCGCGGCTCTGTTCGCGCAAGGGCAGTACTGGCATTGCCTGGGGGTGCTGTGTGCTTACGACCGCCGGTATCCGGAAGATCGTCATGCCCGTTTCGCGATTCGGATCGTCATCATGGAGCTCTTGTCCGCCCTGCGCGACGGGGAAGAGGCACGCGGATCGAGAAGGACCCCGTGAGCAACAATTGTTTGACAGGGATGGGGCGCCAGGCATAGCATGGGGTCTGTGACGCTCATGGAGGAGTGGGACCGGTCCCCTGGGGAATGACTTGGTATGTTCACCGGACTTATCGAATCCGTTTGTCAGGTCCGATCGCTGTCAGCCGGCCGGCCGTCCGAAGGCGGCGCGCTGGCGGTCGATCTGGGCGCGCTGGCGGAAGGCTGCCGCACCGGCGACAGCGTCGCCATCAACGGCGCCTGCCTGACGGTCACGCGCCTCGAAGGGGCCGTGGCGACGTTCGCGCTGAGCCCGGAAACGCTGGCAAAATCGACGCTGGCAACACTGAAACCGTCGTCGAAGGTCAACGTCGAGCGGGCGATGGCAGCGACCGACCGGTTCGGGGGCCACATCGTTCAGGGCCACGTCGATGGGATCGGAACGGTCCGCGCGATCAAGAAGCTCGGCGAGTTTGCCGATATCGAGTTCGGTGCGCCCGCGGAACTGCTCGAGCAGATGGTTCCGAAGGGCTCGGTGGCCATCGACGGCGTGAGCCTGACGATCGCCGGATTGGGTGATGCGAGCTTTCGCGTTGCGGCGATCCCTGAAACGCTGAACAGAACGACTCTGGGTTCGGTCCGTATAGGGGACAAGGTCAACGTCGAGGTCGACATCCTCGTCAAGATCGTCCGGCGGCAGTTGGAAAACCTCCTGCCGAAGGACGAGCCCTTGACGGTCGAGCGGCTGCGGCAGATGGGTTACTGAGGCACGCGAGAGAACGCGGATATCAGTACTGGCCGCAGGGTTTTCGGTGCATGGACATGAACAACAAGGCCAACCAAAATTCGATCTCGGAGCAGATGGTCATCGGCGTGACTATGGGCGACGCTGCAGGCATCGGGCCCGAGGTGGTGGTCAAGGCCCTGGCCGATCCCGAGGTCCGTCGGGCGGCCAAGTTCATCGTCTTCGGCATGAACGAGCAGCTCTGCTATGCGGCCGACCGCGCCGAGATCGAGCCGTTCTGGGGCCGGCACCAGCACGAGAAGATCGGCCGCGACTATCCGTTCAAGGTCGTCGTCGCCGATTATGACGAGTACAGCGTGCCCCCCTGGCTCAAAGCGCCCAGCCAGGTCGCCGGCGAGGCGTCGATTCGGTTCTGCCTCGACGCGATCGAGGCCGAGAAGATGGGCGTGATCGACGGGATTGTCACCGCGCCGATCAGCAAGGAGAGCTGGAAGATGGCGGGCGCCGCCTGGCCCGGCCATACGGAGATGTTCGCCCAGAAGTACAAGGCCTTCCGCAAGGCGATGATGTTCGTCAGCGGGCCGCTGAAGGTCGCGCTGGCGACGATCCACGAGGCGCTGTTCGAGGTGCGTCACAAATTCAAGATCGGTTGCGTGTTCGAGCCGATCGATCTGCTCAACGACGCCCTGAAGGAGTACTTCTCCATCGAGAACCCGCGCATCGGTGTGGCGGCGCTGAACCCTCACGCCAGCGAGAACGGCCAGTTCGGCGACGAAGAGCAGCGGATCATCGCGCCGGCGATCCTGCTGGCGCAGGAGCAGGGGATCAACTGCACCGGCCCGATCCCGGCCGACTCGCTGTTCCTGCGAGCGGTTCAAGGCGAGTTCGACGCGGTGGTGGCGATGTACCACGATCAGGCGATGATCCCGATCAAGCTGCTCGACCGCGACCATGCGGTCAACGTCACGATCGGGATTCCGGCGGTGCGGACTTCCCCGGCGCACGGGACGGCGTTTGACATCGCCGGACGCAACATGGCGAACGCTTCGAGCATGAAGTCGGCGATCCTGACGGCGGTTCGCATGGCGCAGGTCCGGCGGGCCTGCCCGGCGGGCGCGGCCGCGAACGGTCGGGCCTCGGGGTCGCCGCCGCAATAGCAGACCCCGTCGCTCCGGCGGAACCTGTCCGAGACCATGCAGACGAAACGTCAGATCCAGCAACTGCTCACTTCCGCGGGCGTGGTCCCCAATCGCAAGTTCGGTCAGCACTTTCTCGTCGATCTGAACCTCTTGAAGCTGGTCGTCGATTCGGCGCAGATCGGATCGGACGACGTCGTTCTCGAAGTCGGCTGCGGGACCGGCTCCATGACCGAGGCGCTGGCCGAGCGGGCCGGACGCGTGGTGGCGGTGGAACTGGACCCGACACTGGCAACGATCACCCGGTCGCAGTTGGCCCAGACCTCGAACGTCGTCCTCGTCGAAGGCGACGCTCTATCGAGCAAGGGCAGCTTCAATCCGGCGGTCATCGCGGCGATCGAAGAGTGGCGTCCGATAAGACACGATGTATCTATGTCGAAAAAGCCGTCGCGACTGCTTCTGGTCTCGAACCTTCCTTACGATGTGGCCTCGGCGGTCATCGCCAATCTGGTCAACGGACCGCTCGTGGCCGATGCGATGGTCGTGACGGTGCAGAAGGAAGTGGCCCAGCGCATGGCGGCCGCGCCGGGGAGCAGGGACTACGGGTCGCTGAGCATCCTGCTCGGGGCTACCGGCGACGTGGAGATTCTCCGCATCCTCAAGCCGGGCGTCTTCTGGCCGCCGCCGCAGGTGGACTCGGCCATCGTCCGGTTTGCCCGCAACGACCAGAAGCGAAACGCGATCGAGGACATCGCGCTTCTGTGCGAGGTGATGGGGCTGTTCATCGGCCACCGGCGCAAGATGCTTCGGGCCTGCGCCAAGCACGCCCCGGCCCACTTGGGCGGACGCAATCTCTGGACGGAGTTGTTCGAGCAGTGCGGCGTCGAACCGACGAGTCGACCCGAGGAGCTGTCGCCGGACCAGTACATCAAGCTGGCGAACCTGTGCCGGCGTCGCTTGGCAAACCGCCGAGCGCCAATCTGAGACAACCTTGATTTCGACGCAACATCGCCTCTATATTCGGACGTTGTGGCGGCTGGAGAACATGTAACCTTCGGCAGGATAGGAAATTAGGGGCATCATCAGGTTTTGGTTTGCAGGCCAGACCCGGTTTGGGTATAATGACAGCGGTGTGTGTGGAACGGTTGTCTCTGTGCAAAATGGCCCGAAATAGGTGGAACAGATCGCCGATTCGGTGCATCTTTGCCGTGGGTAAGGGGTGTTCCGTAAATCTGTGCAGGTTGAGGAGTTTTCGTTATGACCAAGCGACGTGGTTTTACCCTGATTGAACTGCTGGTCGTCATCGCCATTATCGCTATCCTGATGGCGATCCTGATGCCGGCTTTGCGCCGCGTCAAAGAGCAGGGGCGCATGATCGCCTGCCTGGGCAATCTGAAGCAGTGGAACCTCATCGCGGCGATGCACACCGAGAGCAACGATGGGAAGTTCTGGCAGAGCGAAGGCAGCGCCTACTGGTGGATCGCCTACCTGGAGGACAAGTACAAAGATTGGAAGGCCAACAAGATCTGGTTCTGCCCGACCGCGACGAAGCCCATTCGGGACGAAGACGGGCTCAGTCCTCCCACGTTCAACATCTTCAACGCCTGGGGCATCTTCACCAACGCGGATCATGCGAACCTCGGGCCCAACGGGATTGCGGGCAGCTACGGCATCAATGGCTATTGTCTGATTCCCTCCGGTGGGACCGCGGGGACCTACGAGGGTGGTGTCTCCGTCAAAGAGGGGGGCTGGATGACCGCGGGCGCCAAAGGCGCGGGCAATGTCCCCTGGTTCATCGAGGCGTTGCGTTTCGACCTGTGGCCCCTGCACACGGATGCCCCGGCCGTGGATGAATTTGCCGCCTGGAGCGGAAACAACTCCGCCCGCTGCGCGATCAACCGGCACCAGGGCTTCCTGAACGTCGCCTTCATGGACTGGTCGGTCCGGAAGGTCGGCATCAAAGAGGTCTGGACCCTGCAATGGCACAAGCTGTACAACACCCGCGGGCCCTACACGAAGGCCGGCGGTGTGACGGGCGACGACTGGCCCGAGTGGATGCGCCGCTTCGCGGAGTATTGATCGGGCGACGACGATATAGGAGAATGGCCGACCAGCAAGGGTCGGCCATTTTCATGCCTGCGCATCATGAGTTTGCACCGAAACTGGGAGGTCATGGAATGAAGCTGAAAAGGAGTCTTGCGAAGCGTTGCGCTCATGCCGGCTTCACGCTGATCGAGCTGCTGGTGGTCATCGCGATCATCGCGATTTTGATGGGCATCCTGATGCCGGCGCTGGCGCGGGTCCGCGAACAGGGCAAGCGCGCCACCTGCCTGAGCAATCTGAAGCAGTTGACGATCGCCTGGATCATGTATGCCGATGACAACGACGACAAACTGGTCAACGGCGATTCCGGCGAGTACGGCCAGGCGGCCGCCAACGGGCCGTACTGGGTCCTGAGGGACTGGGAGCGGGCCATGACGGAAGTCCAGAAGCAGAGGGCCATCATGGATGGGGCGCTCTGGCCATACACGCGGGATCTGAAGCTCTACAAGTGCCTGAGCGTGGAACGCAAGGTCATGGACTACTACGGGTACACCGCTCCTCCGGTCCGGACCTACTCCATCTGCGACTCGATGAACTGCAAGGCCTGGCCGAGTGAGATGAAGACGACGTTGACCAAGCTGCGGATGAAGATCAAGGATCCGGCGTTTCGCGGCGTGTTCCTCGACGACGGCGGGACGTGCCCGTCGGCCCTGGGCGGCTGGACGGTATGGGCGACGAAGTGGTCGTGGTGGGACCCGCCTCCGGTGCGGCATGGGGATGGGACCACGTTCTCGTTCGCCGACGGCCACGCCGACTACCGCAAGTGGAAGGATCAACGGACCGTCGATTTCGGCAAGCGCATCCCACCTCAAGCCAACACGGGAGAGATCGATCAGGACAACGAGGATATCTACTGGTCGTCGCTGACGGTGTGGGGCGCGGCGGAGACGCGCATGCCCTAACGCGTCGAACGCGACTGGGCGAGAGAATCCGGATAGAGGATCTGAAATCGGCCGGACCGTTGCGGCGCGCGGTCCGGCGTTTCGCACGCGTGGCAGTCTTGAGGAGAATTGCAGCGATGCAGAAGCCCAGAGCATTCACCCTCATCGAATTGCTGGTCGTCATCGCCATCATCGCACTGCTGATGTCGATCCTGATGCCCGCGCTGTCGCGCGTGCGCAAGCAGGCGCGCGGCGTCGTGTGCCAGTCGAACCTCAAGCAGTGGGGTCAGATCTGGGCGATGTACTGCGACGACAACAACGGCTTCATGCCTACGCGCAAGTCGGACCACGGCCGCTGGATCGATCTGCTGTATCGCTACTACCAGAAGGACCCCAAGTTCCGCGTCTGCCCGGTCGCCAGCAAGATTGCCGCTCCGGAAGGGGCGACGGACACCCTGGCGCTCGGGGGCGATGCGGTGACTTCCTGGGGCATCGTGGCGCCCAGCGGCGAGCGGCCCGTCGGCACATGGGGCAGCTACGGCATCAATGGCTGGACTTACGTCTGCGGCGACGAGGTCCTGTACGGCAAGCCGAAAGCGTTCTTCTGGAAGACGCCCAACATCAAAGGTGCGGCGCAGGTGCCGTTGTTTCTCGATGGCTGGTTCTGGTGCGGCTGGCCGGACGACACCGACTCGGTGCCGGTCGTGGACGGTCGGGAAGGGCGTCTTTCCGGCGACACGGATTCGATGAACCGCTTCTGCATGAACCGCCACTCGCAGGCGATCAACGCCGTCTTCCTGGACTATTCGGTGCGCAAGGTCTGGCTCAAGGAGATGTGGCGTCTGAAGTGGAGCAAGCGGTTCGACACCGACGTCGTGAAGGAATGGCCCGACTGGATGGCCGGCTTCAAAGGGGACTACTGACCGGTCGTCCGTGCCACCGCGTCACAGGATCACCGTCTTGTGGCGATGGCTGTGACATTCGATGTTGACCGCCACGGGCAGCGACGCGATGTGACAGGGGGCGGTTTCGATCCGCACGCCGAGTGCGGTGGTGTCGCCTCCAAGCCCCTGCGGGCCCACGCCCAACGCATTGATCCTCGTCAGCAGTTCCCGTTCCATTTGCCCGTAGAATGCATCCGCGTGCGACTCGCCCAGGCTGCGCAGCAGAGCCTTCTTGCTCAGCAGACAGCTCAGCTCGAAGTCTCCTCCGATTCCCACGCCCACCACGAACGGCGGACACGCATCGGCGCCGGCGGTCCGGACGACCTCGACGATCCAATCGATCACGTCGGCTTTCTCGGAAGTGGGCCGGAACATGCGGAACTGGCTCTTGTTCTCGCAGCCGCCGCCTTTGGCCATGACCGCGATCTTGAGCTTGTCGCCCGGCACGAAGCGGTGGTGCACGATCGCCGGCGTGTTCGTCCCGGTGTTGGTGCGGGCCTTCAGAGGATCGGCGACCACGCTCTTTCGCAGGTATCCGCTCTCATAGCCGGCGCGGACGCCTTCGTTGATCGCGTCGACGACCGTGGCGGGGCGGTTTGGGGACGCATCGCCGACCACGACTTCAGCTCCCTGTTCGACGAAGACAACGGTCAGGCCCGTATCCTGGCAGAGGGGGATCCGGTCCCTCGCCGCGATGGTGGCGTTTTCGAGCAGTTGGGTGAGGATCTTCGCGGCGGCCGGATTGGATTCCGTCGAAGCGGCCCGTTCGAGCGCCGCCCGGACATCGTCGGGCAACTCGTGACAGGCCGCGATGCACAGCGACTCGACGGCCCGGACGATCTGTTCGAATTCGATGGTTCGCACGGCGGCCACGGCCCTCGCTGCGTTACGGTTGCGGAGGAGCCAGCATGCTGAGCTCGAACGTTTTGTACGTGGCGTTGCCCACGTCGTCGCTGATCTTCAGCGCGATGACGTGCTCGCCCGGCTCCAGCTCCTCGGTGATCAGCGTGAAGCTCTCGTCGGTGGTGTCGAAGACCAGATCGTCGGGAAGGGTGCTCTTCCACTTGGCGTTGCTGTTGATCGTGTATTCGAGCTTGCCGATCACACTCAGGTCGTCCGTGATCTGGAGCTTGAGCGTGGCGGCCTTGCCCACCTTGTCGAGGGCGTACTTGCGAATGACCGGTCCGGTGTTGTCGACAACGATGGGATCGCTGATCCGGCTGCCCGTCAGTTTCGTCGTGGGGCTGTTGCCGCGCTCGTCGCTGGCGACGACGCGGACTTCATACCGGCCGTCCTCGACGGTCTTGCCATCCCATTCGTAGCTGTCGTCCTCGATCGCGTCCTTCAGCTCGATCCAGTGGTCCCGGCCGATCTTGCGGAAATCGATCGTGTACGTGAGCGTGTCATCGTTGTCGTCGCTGGCTTTGTAGCTGATCTTGAACAGGCCTTCTTTGCCCGACCCGCTCAGCCGGGTGGCCTCCACCGATTCGACCTTGGGCGCCAGGTTGGGGATCGTGCTGGCCACGGCCACCTCGCGAATCAGCGGCGTCTTCGTGCCGTCCGGCGTTTGCAGCGTCAGCTTGTATTGGCAGAAGCGTCCCAGCGGGCAGCGCAACTGGATTGGCTCAACGATCTCGGCTTGCTCGGTCCACTCGGAGAAGGTCGGGTCGTTGACGTCCTTGACGTTTCCGCTGCGCGAGGCGACGAGCACCTTGCAGCCGCGCGGGACGTCGGCGTCGATTTGCAGCTTGCCCCATTTGGCCGGCTGCCCGGCGTCGATCAGCCCGGAGACGTAGGTTCCTTCCGAGGCATAGTCCGACGACAGCAGCACGAGCCGGGCCGGATTGGCGGTCCCGATGTACACGTCGCCCTCGATGACCTCGACCGCCGTGATCTGGGCGGCCTTCTCGTCCTGGTACGCGATCGTGCTGCGCTCGGCCTCGGGATCGATCGAATAGAGCTGCGCGCTGTTGCCCGAGCCGATGAGGATGCTGCCCTTCTGCTGGGTCAGGCACAGCAGGACCGCCGATTCGCTGAACAGCTCGGTGACGTAACCCTGCTTGGAGATCCGGTAGAGGTAGCTGGCGGTTCCCGGTTTGCTGCCCCGGGCGACGGGCGCGGGGCGCTGGGAGGATTTCTGGTCGGCTTCCTTCCGGGTGTTGGCGATCTGGAGCTTCATGCCGCCATCGCCGTCGGCGGTGTCCTTGCGGCTCTCTTCCTTGGGCTCCGGTCGTCCGGCGACGGTCTGGTCGGCCGCAAACTTGCGCTCGTTCTCCACGACCTTGGCGGATGTCGCGGTGGCGTAGAGATATTCCGCTTCGCCGGGCGTTTCGCCGCCGAACAGCAGCGCGCTGATTTCGGGCTCCTCGCTGTCGTAGAGGACCGTGGCCGACTTGTTGCGCGGGTTGATCTTGTAGACCAGTCCGCGCGTGTCGCTTCCGGCATAGACGAAGCCGTCCTTGCCGGCCGCCAGGGACAGGATGTTCTTGTCCGGGCTGTCGTACACGAGCTGCGCGACCTTGCCCGATGGATCGAGCACGTAGATCTTGCCCTCCGGACCGGTCCCGAGATAGAGGTTCCCCACGTTGTCCGTCTCGATGGCGAAGATGTACTTGGCGTCGTCCGGCTCGAAGATCGTCTCCATCGTGCCCGTCTCGTACCGGCACAGGCGGCACTTGTTGCCGCTGATGCCGACCACCAGCCGGCCCGCTACGTCGATCGCCATGGCGAAGATGTGCTCGTTGGAGAACAGCTCCTCTTTTTCGACGGCCTGGTCGCCGGCTTCGTCTTTCTCTTCGGCCGCCTCCGGGGACGGGGGAGCCTTGGGAACGGCCGGCTGGTCCTTGTCGACGGGGCTTTGGCTCTCCGTCGGATAGATCTTCGTGACGGCGCCGAGGCGGTATTTGTAGATGCTGCCGTTCGGACTGGTGCCGATGTAGACGGTGCCTCCGCTGGCAACGATGCTGTTGACCGACCATACGTCATCGAAGTTCGAGGCGAGCACCTTGGCGGCCCGACCCAGTTGGATGGTCCCGCGCGAGCTGATTACGACATTCTCCGTCTTGCCTTCGAGCAGTTGCTTGCCGGTGGCTTGGCGCGTGATCTTGCTGGTCACCGCTCCCGTCGGACCGACCAGCAGGCCGACCATCATCGCCACCGCGACCGTGCGCAACCGATTCCCACTGCGAAATTCCATTCTCATCTCAACTCCCTGTTTCATAAATGCCGCTCCGGCGCTCCAGTTGGCCGGCCGACTCATTCTTCCACCACGATGGGCACGATCTCTCTGTCGCCGATCACGGTGCCTGTCTCGATAGTCTTCTCGATCCAGTGGGGGTACGGCTGGACCCGCAAGGCCCTCTTTTCGCTTTGCAGGACGACGCTCTTGGTCCCGGGCAGGTCGGGCAGTTCCGCCTTGTCGAGCGTGATTCCCTCCGGCGGCAACACCAGAATGCAGTAGAGCCGCGTGCGAGGGATGTTCAGCGCCAGGTTCAACGCCTCCACGAGCGTCTGGTAGTTCGTCGCGATGAACCGGTAGGGGACGGTCTTGGCCAGGAACCGCTCGTATTCCTGGGCCCCGCAGAGCATCAGGCCGTACTTGCCCGGCGCCACGCTCTTCGGCACCGGCAGCGTGATCTGATACTTCTTCTTCTGTGCCCGGTACGATTCGATCACCACGTTCACCTCGATGTCTTCGCCCGGCTTGATGGTCGGATCGACCACGTCGATCGACCAGAGGTGCGACGAGATGCTGTCGGTTCGGATGCGCGCGTCAAAATCCATCGATTGGATCTTGGGCGATCCGTACGGGTTGTTCATGAGCAGTGCGACCGCGCCGACGATCTCCGAAATCGGTTCGAGCAAGCCGTCGCTGGCCGAGGTGTTTCCGAAACGGATGGCCTGCCCGTCGTCCAGGTGGATCGCGGAGGTGTATTCAATCGTATGCTCCGGCGGCAGGGGGCCGAGTCGAAGCGCTGCGCCGGCCACCGCCGAACGAGCCAGGCTCGCGGTCATCGTGTCATTGTAGGCCAGCCGGCACTGGTAGGTGCGCGGCTCGGGGTCGTTGTATCGCTCGATGCGAATCGACAGCGGAATCATGTTGGGCTCGACGCCGAGCTGCCCGCAGACCCCCGTGATTTCGTCGGTGGTGATGGTGCCGACGATCTTGCCGGCGGCGCCCAGCTTGGACGAGCGCATCACGTTGGAGATGACCGTGTAGACCTTGCCGCCGGCCATGGGCAGGTTGACCGCGCCGTAGCCCAGGAAGCTGTGCCCGAACGCGTAGACGCGGCCGTCGCGGACCTCGGTCACCGTGCCCAGCACGTTCATGTTGATGTCGCCGGCGACGAGGGGCATGGTCAGGGCGGCGCCGGGCTTCAACTCCGTGGCCTCTTCGTCACCCGTGGCGGCGGTGCCGCTCAGACCGGGAACGGCCATGAACCCCATCGCGTCGAAGTGCGAAGCCAGTTCCTGACAGGCCTGGGTCGGAAGGCCCGAGATCAACAGCGGGCAGGGCATCGCACTGGCGCCGCTGGGCCCGGCCGATCCGATGAGTCGGCGACGGCTCACCTGCTCGCTGATCTGCGCCAGGTCGATGGGCTTGGAGAAATCGAAGGCGAAGGCCGGCTGGCGGCGGGCGCCCGGAGCGGCCATCGCCGGATTTGTCCGTCCGACCTCGAGCATCTCCCGGATGGGCGTTACGCCGTACAGCGGGTCTTTCGCGAACTGCCAGCCGAAGGCCAGCGCTCCGGCCAGACGGCCGTCGATATAGACCGGAGAACCGCTACAGCCGCCCACCGGACCGGTGTGCTGGAACCGTTCGTCCAGACCCATCACCAGGATGGCGTCGTGCCCCGGATCCACCTCATACACGACGTCCAATACCTTCAATGCGAACTTTTCAATCCCGTTGTCGCCGTAGTCGGTCAGACAGTAGGCGTCCATGCCGGGACGGACTTCGTTGATGTCGATATATCGCTGCGGATCCCACGACACACCGGTCGAACCACGGGCGGCGACGCCGAAGACCAGAACGAGCGCCAGCGCAAGAAGGCCGACGGCCCCGAGACGGCGGCCGAAACAGGTGGATCCTTCTGCGTTCTGGTGTGGTTTTGCGTCCGTCCCCAGCATGTGTATCCTTTCAATCAGCAGCAGCGCAAAATTCTACTTTTCCGGCAGTTGCATTGCAAGCCGAATTTGTTACCATAAAGGCTTGTCTTTCGGTGGCCCGATAACCCGGGCCGGCGTTCCCAGGCATGGACATGGAGAACCAGAATGAAATCGGAGCATCGGCACGAACTGAAGACCAACGAGCTGGCCGACTGGCTCGCGCACTTTCCGCAGTGGATCCAGGACAACCGGTCGACGCTGATCGGCGCGGTCGTGGTGATCGTTCTGTTGATTGCCGTGTATTTCGTGCGGTTTTATCGGAAGGACGTGGTGTCCGTTCGCCAGCACGTGCAATTGACCGGTCTGGTGACGCAGATCCCCAGTCAGAAGATGACCAGCGCGCGGGCCGCCAGTCAGGGGACGGACCAGTCGATCGCTCTGCTTTCGATCGGGCAGGATCTCAAGAAGTTCGCCGACGGCAGCGGCAACGACCGTCTGGCCGCTCTGGCCTTGATCAAGCACGCCGAAACGCTGCGGGCCGAGCTGCACTATCGTCCCACCGCCCCCGGAAGCGAAGAGGTCGCGCGGCAGATCGCGCAGGCGCAGAGCAGTTACCAGGCGGCGCTGTCTCGTGCGGCGTCGATTCCGGCGCTGGCGGCCACGGCGCAGTTCGGACTGGGCCTGTGCGAAGAAGAGCTGGGCAACCTCGACAAGGCCAAGGAGATCTACCGCGAGGTGGCGCAGAAGGCCGAGTACGACGGCACCGCCGCACGGGCGGCCGCCGCCGATCGTCTCCGGACCGTAGACGACTATCGCGGCGCAGTGACTTTCCGACCGGCGCCGCCCAGGACGGAGGGCGCATCGGCGCCGCAGGTTCAGATCGCGCCGCTCGACGCCAATGCGCCGAGCGACCAGGTCTTCTTCGCGCCGGCGACGCCGGATGCCAACGCGCCCGCGGTGCCTGAGGCGAACGCTCCGGCAGGCAATTGACGGCAAAGCCATGTGTGAGTTGCCCGAAGTTTACGGTCAACCGGTGACGCTTCACGTGGGCGTCTCGATCCGAGAGCGGAGGATCGACAAGTACCTGCACGGCCGGTTCCGCAACCTCAGCCGGCACTTCCTCCAGAACGCCATCCGATCCGGCGCCGTCAAGGTCAACGGCCAGCCCGTCAAGCCCAGCTTCAAGCTCAGCCACCGCGACGTGATCGAGTTCGTGATGCCCGAGCCGGAGAAGAAGGAGATCGAGCCGGAAGACATCCCCCTGGACGTCCTCTACGAGGACGACGATCTGATCGTCCTGAACAAGCCGCCTGACCTGATCGTGCATCCGGCGCGGGGCAACAAGCACGGAACGCTTGTCAACGCCCTGGCGCACTACTCCGAGCATCTCTCCAGCGGACTGGGCGAGTTCCGCCCGGGCATCGTCCATCGGCTCGACCGCAACACGACGGGCGTGATGGTGGTGACCAAGCACGACATGGCGCAGTGGAAGGTGGCCAAGCAATTCGAGCTGCGGCAGGTCGAGAAGAGCTACCTGGCGATCGTCCACGGCACGCCCGAACTGACCGCCGACCGGATCGATGCGCCGCTCGGCGTGCACCCGAAGATCCGCGAGAAGTACTCGATTCGTCCCGAGACGGGCAAAGAGGCCGTGACCTTCTACGAGGTCGTCGAGGCCTTTCGCGGCTTTTCGCTGATCCACTGCAAGCCTCGCACCGGACGGACGCATCAGATCCGCGTGCATCTGTCGCATCTGAAGCATCCGATCGTCGCCGACGACATGTACGGCGGCAAGCTCGTCTATCCCTGGCAACTCGCCGACGCCGAGCCGGCCGTCGAGGAGCCCGTCATCGGCCGCTGCGCCCTGCACGCCTGGACGCTGGAATTCACCCACCCGACCACCGGGCAGCGCGTCCGGTTCGAAGCCCCGCTGCCGGCCGACATGCAGCACCTGCTCGACCTCCTCCGCCGGCATCGCCAAGCCTGAGCGTCGGCGCGACGGGCGGCGGCATCCCTGAGGCTCTGCTCCGCGTGAGTCTCGCACGGAGCTTGCGACTCTGGGTACCGGATGTGTATAATTGTCCGTATGAGAGATCGTGTTTACATGGAGACCAGCGTCGTAAGCTATCTCAGGAGTCGGACCAGCGCGGATACAATTGTTGCTGCCCACCAGGAGCTCACGAGGAAATGGTGGGACGAGCGAAGGCCTCGTTTCGACGTATTTGTCTCTGAGCTTGTGTACCGGGAAGCCACGGCAGGAGATGCAGCGGCGGCCAAAGCGCGCTTGGAGATTGTCGCTACGCTCCAGATCCTGACGGTCACGGAAAACGCGGTTTCCCTCGCGGGACTCCTTACGGCGAGGGGCCCCATTCCTGGCGAATACGCGGCGGATGCCCTGCATGTGGCGATAGCCGCCGTCAATGGGATGGACTATTTGTTGACGTGGAACTGCAAGCATCTTGCCAACGCGGCGCACCGCTCCAGGATTGAATCGTTGGTCGAGGGCGCCGGTTATATCTGTCCCGTTATCTGTACTCCTGAGGAGCTGATGGAGGATTAACCATGTGGACCGACCCGATCGTGGAAGAAGTCCGGCGGGCACGACAGGAATATGCCAGGCAGTTCAACTATGACCTGCACGCTATCGCTGCCGATTTGCGCGAAGCC
Source organism: Sedimentisphaerales bacterium (assembly GCA_040772485.1). GTDB lineage: Bacteria > Planctomycetota > Phycisphaerae > Sedimentisphaerales > Anaerobacaceae > Anaerobaca. The sequence goes on from JAXGYC010000009.1 coordinate 207,474, forward strand.
GAACAGGAGCATGCAGAACGTCTCGTCTCATTTCCCCCAAAGTCTCCGCAAAAGACAGGCAGTTGATATCCTTATGTGCCGCTGGGAAGGGCAACCGGCGCCTTTCCCATCGCAACGCGGTCGCGGACATCCTCTTCGTCTGTCTTGAAAGACGGAGACTCTCCGCCGTAGCCGGCAAACCCGCCTGACAGCCCGCCGACGCCGAGCTGGCCGACATGCAGCACCTGCTTGATCTCCTCCGCAGACATCGCGCGGTGTGACTCAACGGCCCGTCTGAGGTGACGACGGCTCTTGCCTGGTCATGGAGGGAACGCTATTCCTGGGGGAGTTTGGCGAGGTCGGCGTCGGAGCCGGCGACCATCAGGATGTCCTCGGCGTAGATGATCGTGTCGGGCATCGGGATGTTGATGATCGAGTCCTTCTCGTTCTTGCGGGCCTTCGCCTCGTCGCTGCGTTTGACGATCACGAGGTTGACCTTGTACTTCTGTCGCAGTTGCAGGTCCATGACGGTCTTGCCGTCGAAGCTGGGCGGCGCCTTGATGCGGGCCAGGCTGTAGCCCGGCGCAAAGTCGATCTTCTCGCCGATCTGTGGTGCGATCAGCTTGTACGCCCATCGCTGGGCCGACTCGATCTCCGGATAGATCACTTCGGTGGCGCCGACTTTGGAGAAGACCTCGCCTGCGATGAGGCTTTCGGCCCGCGCATAGATCTGCTTGACGCCCATCTGGCGCAAGTTCACGACGGTCAGAATGGCGGCCTCGAAACTCTCCTGGCCCAGCGCGATGATGGCGACGTCCACCTTGTCGACGCCCTGCGCCTTCATGGCCTCTTCATCAGTGCTGTCGAGACGGACCGCGTGGCTGACCTGGTCCCGAATCAGCTCAATCTCGTTTCGGTTGCGGTCGACGGCAATGACTTCCGATCCGCTCATTGCCAGTGCGATGGCCAGTTTCTGGCCGAAGCGACCCAGACCTATGACGGCAAATCGTCTCATGCGATCCGTTCCTTAGCCGACAATGATGGCCTCATCCGGATAGTTGTACCGGATCGGTTTCAGGTTGAACGTCAGCGCCGCCAGCAGGGTCAGCGGTCCGAGGCGTCCAATCAGCATAACGACAATGATAATAGCCTTTCCGGCCGTTGTCAAAGTCGGAGTCACTCCCGTGCTGAGCCCCACGGTCCCGAGCGCCGAGGCCGATTCGAACATGAGGTCCAACATGGTGAAATCCCCGGAGAGAGGGCCCTCCGTAACGCTCAGTGCCAGCATGGTGATGAACAGGACCACGGCAAAGAGCATCGCGACGGTGATGGCGCGGCCGACGACAACCAGCCGTACGCTGCGCCGGAACATCTCGACGTCGCCGCGCCGGCGCAGCGTGGCAAACACCGTCATGACGATCACGGCCAACGTCACCGTCTTGATCCCGCCGGCGCTGGAGCCGGGCGAGCCGCCGATGAACATCAGCAGCATCAGAACGATCTTGCTCGACGGCGTCATGGCGGCGATGTCCACCGTGTTGAAGCCGGCCGTGCGGGCCGTCACCGACTGGAACAGCGCCGCCAGCACGTCGGGGCTTCGGCCGGCGACCGAGCGGCCGGTGTAACGTTCGAAGAGCAGGATGGTCAGCGTGCCGAAGACGATCAGCACGGCGCTGACGCTCAGGACCACCTTGGTCTGAAGGCGCATCCGCTTGGGGACCTCCATCTGAAGCTGATATCGCCTGGTGAAGCGTTTCAGGAAGAACCGCTGGATGCGGTTGCCGGCCATGTTGGCCAGGTTGTACAGGACGCCGAATCCGAGTCCGCCCAGGACGATCAGCGGACAGATGACGGCGTAGACCTGCCACTGGCGATTGTAGCGGATGAGACTGTCGCTGAAGAGGCCGAAGCCGGCGTTGCAGAAGGCGCTGATCGAATGGAAGATGCTGCAGAACCACCGGAAATGTGCATCGCCCTGCCAGCCGGGGATGTTGTCCCACATCGGGTACAGCAGGAGGGCCCCGGCGGTCTCGATTGCCACGGCGGCGACGAAAATGAAGACGATCATATTCCCGATCCGGCTCAGCGTGCGTGCGCTGAGCAAATCCTGCATGGCGACGGATTCGCGGATGCTGAACGCCTGGCCCAGCAGCAGCGCGAACACCGCGCCGGACACCACGATCCCCAGGCCGCCGAGCTGGATCAGGATCAGGATGATCAGTTGACCCATGAAGGTGAAGTCCTTGCCGGTGTCCTTGACGACCAGGCCGGTCACGCAGGTGGCGCTGGTGGCGGTGAACAGCGCGTCGACAAGACTCAGGGGCGCAGCGGTCGAGGCCCGGGGAAGCATGAGCAGTCCGCCGCCCGTAACGATCAGAACCACGAAGCTGGCGATCAACGTCTTGGTCGGGTTTCTGCCCGAGGCCGCCAGGCTCACGGAACTGATGCAGACCTTGACGGTGACCTCGATGATCAGGTAGATGCCGACGGCGAGGTGCCGCACGCGGCCCGGCTCGGTCTCGCTGAACCAGCGTCCCGAGCCCAGAATAACGATTCCCAACGCGATGAGCATGGGAATCTCAAACCAGTTCGCGACCACGTATTCCTTCTTCGATACGGCATTGAAGAAGCGGATGACCTTGCCGATCAGGAAGATGCACAACATGCCGATCTGAATGTTGAACAGGATCGGCAGCGGCACAAAGGGCTCATCGAACCCGAAGAGCGTGACGAACGACGCGACGACCATCGCCGACGTGATCGCTTTAATGACCGTCAACGTCTTCTCGATTCGATTGTTCTTATACGCGATGCGCATGGGTATCGCTTCGTTCCAGACCTCTGTATGCGATTGCAGCCAAGCGGCCTTTTACACTTTTTCTCGATAGAGTTCCAGCAAAATCGCCTCCGTCGAGGGCCTGCCCCTTGGGGGACAAGTTCCGCAACGGGGACTCCGGCGGTCAGGCAATATCCGCCAGTCCGATGGAATCGCCGAATTTCGCCAGCAGGGTCTGACGGATACTGCGATTCTGAATCTGTGCGAGCATCGGATCGCGCGCCGCCAGCTCGAAGGCGTGTTTGCGCGCCATGACCAGCAGTTCGGAGTCATCGACGATATTGGCGATCTTCAGGTCGGGCAATCCGTGCTGGCGGGCGCTGAACAGCTCGCCCGGCCCGCGCAGGCGCAAGTCCTGCTCGGCGATCTCGAAGCCGTCGTGGGTGCGCGTCATCACGTCGAGCCGGCTGCGCGCGACTTCGTTCTCGGTCTCGGCGAACAGCAGGCAATAGGACTTGGATTCGCCTCGTCCGATCCGTCCTCGAAGCTGATGAAGCTGGGCCAGGCCGAACCGGTCGGCCGCCTCGATAACCATGATCGTGGCGTTGGGGACATCGACGCCGACCTCGATCACCACGGTGGAGACCAGGGCGTCGATCCGGCCCTTGCGGAACTCGGTCATGATGCGCTGCTTCTCCGCGGACGGCATCTGCCCGTGCAACAGCGCCACGTTGAACTCGGGAAAGATCTTCTCCGCCAGCTTCTTCCATGCGTCGGTGGCGGCTTCGATGTCCTTGCCTGTCTCTTCGACGGCGGCGATACGCGGATAGACGAAATACGCCTGCTTCCTGACCTTGAGGCGCTCGCGAATGAAGTCGTAGGCGTCCTTCTGGTGACGGCGGTCCACCCAGCGCGTGATGACGGCGCCTCGGCCGGGCGGGACGTGCCGGATGATCGAGACGTCGAGGTCGCCGAAGGCGGTCATCGCCAGCGTGCGCGGGATCGGCGTGGCGGTCATCACCAGGCAGTGTGGCGTGCCGTCCTTGCGAAGCTGGGCCCGCTGGTGCACGCCGAACTTGTGCTGTTCGTCGATCACGACCAGCCCGAGCCTGCGGAACTCGATGTCTTTCTGGAGCAGGGCGACGGTGCCCACGACGATGTCGATGTCACCGTGTTGAATCTGTTCGAGCAGATCCGTGCGTTTCCTGCCTGTCAGACCTCCGGTGATCAGGACGCGCCGGACGTGGCTGTTCTTGAGGTATCGCTCCATGCTGATGAAATGCTGCGAGGCCAGAATCTCGGTCGGCGCCATGATGGCGACCTGCGTCTTGTTGGCGACCGCCAGCAGAGCGGCGTAGAGCGCCACGACGGTCTTGCCCGAGCCGACGTCGCCCTGGAGCAGACGGTTCATTGGCTCGGTCCGGCTCATGTCCGCGACGATCTCGGCGATGCACTCGTTCTGGTCCTCGGTCAACAGGAACGGGAACCGTTTGCGAATCCGGCTGTCCACCTCGTCCGAGCAGGCGCAGGCAACGGCCGAGGAAAAGTGCTGGATCCGATAGCGCCGCAACGCCAATCCGAGCTGCATCAGGAACAGCTCGTCGTACTTGAGACGGCGCCGGGCCTGGGCGAGTTTCTCCTCATCGGGCGGCATGTGGATCCACGCGAACGCCTCGCGGCGCCCGATCAGGCGATTTCGCTTGCGGAAGTCGTCCTCGTAGAACTCGCAGACGAGATCGTCGAGCCGTTCGAGCAGCGGGACGATGATGCGCTTGATCTGGGCGCTGGACAGATTGGCGGAAGCGGGATAGACGCCACCGCTGAAATACAGATCAGGCTGCGTGTGCGCCTCGTCGAGCACCATGAACTTCGGGTTGGTCATCTGAAGCTGGTGCTTGAAGAGCGTGACTTTGCCCGAGAGCATGACGACCTGGCCCGGCTGGAGCTGGTTGCGCAGGTAGCCGCCGTGAAACCAGACCACGCGGCAGGTGCTCGTGTCGTCGCTGACCATCGCCTCGAAGATCGGCGGCCGACGATAGTTCTGATAGTCGGTGGACTCAACCAGGGCGATCACGCTGGCGGTTTCGTTGGGCTGTAGCCGGGCGATCTTCACCGGGCTCGGCGCGAAGACCCAGTCGCGCGGATAGTACTCCAGTAGATCGCCGACCGTGTTCACGCCGAGCTGGGCGAAGGTCTTGGCGCGGGCGGGGCCGACCCCCTTGACGTACTGAACGGGCGTCGTGGGAGTGAGCGGGCCTCGGTCGTGACTATCCTCGTGCCCCTCGGTCCACAGAGGCTCGAACCCTGGCGCGCCATGCGCATCGGCCGATGCCGATTCTGTTTGTGGGTGTTCTCCAGCGTTCATTGCAGGGATCATCTTATCCGCTTTTGGGCCGGTCGGCCAGCGGGACTTGCTCACTGGCTGAAACCGTGTTCGCCGATGAGCCGGACGAAACGGCAGCCGCAGACGTGCCGCTCGATCAGCTTGCCGTGGACTCTCTCCGCGATGACCAGCGCCTGGGTCGAGCCGCAGCCGACCGGTGCGACGATCACGCCGCCTTCGACGAGCTGCGCCAGCACCGGCGCCGGCCAGTCGGGCGCGGCTGCGGTCAGAAGGATGCGATCGAAGGTGCGCGGCACGGGCCAGCCGGCGCTGCCGTCCCCGACACGGAACTCCACGTTGTCGATGCCCAGCTTTTCCAACACTCCCCTGGCGGCGGACGACAATTCTTCGAGCTTCTCGATGGTGTAGACCCTTCCCGCCAGGCGCGCCAGGATGGCGGTCTGGTAACCGCTGCCTGTGCCGATTTCGAGAACCATGCAGTTGCGATCCAGCCGCAGCAGTTGCGTCATCAGAGCGACGATGTAGGGCTGTGAGATCGTCTGGCCCGAGCCGATCGGCAGGGGGCCGTCCACATAGGCCTGCGAATGGTAGCCGTCCGGGACGAATACCTCGCGCGGGACCTCCATCATGACTCGCAGAACGTCCGGGTCGGCGATATCCCGGCCCTGCAGATCGTTCCGGAGCATCCGCTGCCTGGCCTGATCGAGCATGTCCTGGTCGCGTTGTCTGTCCATGCGGTTCGCTGTGGCCTTCGTGCGCCCTTTCCACCCCACGGTTTTACGTTGGTTTCAGAACAGCAGTTTGATCGCCGCGGCGGCCGCCAGGATCTGCATGACGGCGTTGAACGCCTTCTGCGGGATGCGTCGCAGCAGGAAGATGCCGAGGACGGCGCCGAGGGCGATGACCGGCAGCATCATCAGGTCGAGTGTGAGCGATTCGCGGGTCATGATGTCGAGGTTCATGCTGAACGGGACCTTGAGCCAGTTGACGACGAAGAAGAACCACGCGCTGGTGCCGACGAAGGCGACCTTGGGCAGCTTCATAGCCAGCAGGTAGATCACCATGATCGGTCCGGCGGCGTTGGCCATCATGCTGGTCAGACCCGCGACGAAGCCCAGGGCGGCGGCAAACCACCACTGCGTCGGGATGTGCAGGTCTTCGTTCTGGCTCCGGGTTCGCCAGTAGTTCAGCGTCAGCATGACGAGCACGATCACGCCGATGATCGGCTTGAGCTGGCGGTCGTTGATGACCCTCAGCGCGAAGAATCCGGCGACGATGCCGGCAAACGCCGCAGGCAGCAGGCGGATCATGTGAGACCACTCCGCGTTGCGCCGGTGATAGGCGGCCGCGAAGAGGTCGCCGAGGATGAGAATGCCCAGCAGCAGACCCACCGACTCCTGAGCGGGGAACACCAGCGCCATCAGGATCGTCGGCAGGATGCCCACGCCCGGTATCCCGGTCTTGGAGATGCCGACGATGAGGGCTGAGAGTGTGACCACGAACCATGCGATGGGTTCCAATTCGGGCATTCCTTATTCCTGCATAAGCGGCCATTATACTCCACCTGTGTGGGTCGTGCACTGTAGCGGTTTTGCCCCGCCGCCGCAAGCTGCTTCCTATCCCGCCCGGCTGATGGTATGATGGGGATTGCGTATGGCAACCGACCGCACCAACGCGAATTCAGGAGGTATGACATGAAAGCGAACAAGGCGCTGTATCTCGGTCTGGCGATCCTCGTCGGCGGCTGCGTTCCGGTGATTTCCCTGCAGCCGCTGTTCACGAAGGACACCCTGTTCTTCGACGAACACCTGCTCGGAACGTGGGTGGAAAACCCCAGTGACACCAGCAGCGCCTGGGTGTTCACGCGTCTCGGACAGGGCGACGCCGACACGCTGCCCGAGGCGCTCAAGGATAGCGCCGACAAGGTCTACCACTTGGGCCTGACCGATCCGGAAGGACGCAAGGGGTCGTTCTTTGCCTGTCTGGTGAAGCTCGACAGCAACGTATTCCTGGACATCTTCCCCGATGTGCTGCCCTCGGGACAGGGCGATCCCGAGAAGGCGGAGCTGTTCTACAACGCCTTCCTCTTCGTGCGGGCCCACACCTTCGTCAAGGTGGATCTCAGCGGCAATCGCATGTCGATGTGGCTGACCAACGACGACAAGATCAACGGCCTGCTCGAATCGCGGCCGAGCCCGATCGCCTACGAATCGGTCGACGACCGGCCCATCCTGACAGCCTCGACGAAGGACCTCCAGGCGTTCGTCTCGCACTACGCCGGCGACGACCGCGTCTTCGCCGACGAGATCATCCTGGAGCGCCGCCCGCAGTAAGCGCAGCCCGGCGTCTCAATAGTCTTTGAACTTCCGCATCCGTTGCGGCCAATCTGCCAGCTGCACGCCGCCGGCCTGCGTCCATGGGCCGGACGTGTCGTACTGGCGATGCCACTTGAACGTCCAGTGTTCCTTGAGGCCCACCTTGCGAACCGACCAGTCCATGAACAGCATGTTGGTCCCGCTGTTGTGCCGATTGATGCAGATCCGTGACATCATACACATCGCGTCCCAGCCCTCGTACTTCGGCGGTGGATCGTGATGGTCCGGTTTCACGACCTGGTCAGCACTGTCGAAGAACGCCGGCACATTGCCGGTGCCTCTCATGTCAGATACACGCCAGCCCGGATTCTCGGCGCCGATCCAGATCCATTCGTTGAGACCGTAGCTGCGTGTGCCGTGAGCAATGTCGTCAGGATATCTCGTCACCACCATCGCGTGAAAGGCATCGCCGCAGCCTTTCGGCTCACCGGGCAGAGGCTTCCGCGCCGAAGGACATAGTACGTAGGGCCGGACCGCGCTTTTGTAGTCACGGTCGGCTGCCGTCTGTAGGGCCCGGTCGACACTCAACCCACCGTCCTCAGGAACTTGCATGGCGAACAGGATGCCCCACTGATGCAGGTTGGACTGGCAGACCGCGGACTGAGCCTGTTTACGGGCGCGCGCCGGCGCCGGCAGCAGCAGGGCCATCAGCATCACGATGATGGAGATGACAACGAGCAGTTCGATCAGGGTGAAAGCCCGGTCGGCTCTGATTGACCTTCTCGCGCCCATGGCCTGTGCTCTCCTTCCGGCACAAAGGAGTCTGGCGCGGCATTGCCTTCTGGTGGTGTCCGGCCGCTGGTGTCGTCGCTATTCGTTGTCCAGTATCGCGTTGCGGACGCGTCTGTCAAGCGCAAACCGGAAGGTCGCGTAGGACCGGGTGCACTGCGTATTTGCAGGTAGGTTCGTGCCAAGGCCAGGAAGGGGGTTCTGCCATCTCGGAGAGCGTGGCGGATGTCATTTCGACCAAGAGCCTGCCCCTTCAACTGCGTTCAGGGCAGGCTATGAGCGAAGTCGAATGGTGCGAAACCCGCACGGAGAAATCTGGCCGAGGATAGGGCAATGTCCCATTCGCGGCCAGATTCCTCCACTGCGCTCCGGTCGGAATGACAAAGTCGATTGCCGCACCCCGGTGAGGATCTACCCACAAGTGTGAAGTGCACCCCGCAGGACCTGTTGGTGAATCACAAGTGCAGGCCGGGTGGCAGCCTCAAGGCGCAGTGAAACGGAGCCTTGGGGATGGTACGCGTGAACGAGCCATCCCCAAGCTGCGCTTGAGGCTGCCACCCGCCATCTGCGAGAACGGGTGCAGGCGCCAGGACTCGGGATTCTTGCGGGTTTGCAGGACGGGGGTTTTTCGGTATGATGACGGGTCTTTACCTGTGAAGGTATTTGTCTTTTGCAGCTTTTCGTTGGAGCGGCTGATTCTGGAAGGCCATGGGATCATGAAGCAAGGCAACAAGAGCAAGGGCACGACCGAGGCCGAACGGGTCCGTTTCGGCGAGCCCAGGCGGTATCTCGTCGACGTGGACTCGATCTCGACCAACCAGCTCTTCACCGACTGTGTGATCGTGGGGGCGGGTCTGGCGGGTTTGCGGGCGGCGATCGAGGCCGCCGACCATCGCAACGTCATGGTGGTCTGCAAGGGCACTCTCGAGGACAGCAACACGTGGAAGGCCCAGGGCGGCATCGCCTCGGTGCTCGGCGAGGATGACACCTTCGAAGCGCACATCGCGGACACGTTCAAGACCGGAGGCGGCGTCTGCGACGAGCAGATCGTCAAGCTCGTGGTTCAGCAGGGCCCCGAACTGGTCCGCCAATTGCAGCAGTGGGGCACCGCGTTCGACCTGGTCGACGGCCAGATCGACATCACGCTCGAGGGCGGCCACTCCCGCGCGCGGATCCTGCACGCGCACGGCGACGAGACGGGGCGGGCGATTGCCGAGGCGCTGATCGACAAGGTGCGGACCACGCCGAACATCAAGGTCATCGAGAATTTCTACACCATCGACCTGCTGACGGATGAGGCCCATCGCTGCGTCGGCATCATCGGGTGCGACCGGCCTCGCGGCCTGCAGATTCTCTGGGCGGCCAACACGATCCTCGCCAGCGGCGGCGGCGGGCAGTTGTATCGCGAGACGACGAACCCGCCGGGAGCGACCACCGACGGCGTCGCGATGGCCTACCGGGCCGGGGCGGTGCTGCGGGACGTGGAGTTCGTGCAGTTTCACCCGACGACGCTGTACGTCGCGGGCGCGTCGCGCGCGCTGATCACCGAGACCCTGCGCGGGGAGGGCGCGTACCTGCTGGATGTGAACGGGCATCGCTTCATGACCGAATACGACGCGGCGGGCGAACTGGCGCCGCGCGACGTGGTGAGCCGCGCGATTCTGGACCAGATGCGCAAGACCGAATCGACGCACGTGTTCCTCGACGTGCGGCACCTGAACAAGGAGTATTTTGCCAAGCGGTTCCCGATGATCAGCGACCTGTGCGAGAGCTTCGACATCGACGTCAGCCACGACCTGATCCCGGTGCGGCCCAGCGCGCACTACATGGTCGGCGGCGTTCTGACCGATGTGAGCGCGCGGACGAGCATCGAGAATCTCTACGCCTGCGGGGAGGTCGCCTCGACCGGGCTGCACGGCGCCAACCGGCTGGGCAGCAATTCGCTGCTGGAAGGGCTGGTCTTCGGGACCATCGCCGGCCGGCAGGTGGGGCAGAAGGCCCCGGCCGACGTCGCCGGCCTGAAGCACCCGCTCATCAAGTACCAGATTCCGCACTCCGACCGCAGCCATCTCGACGCCGCCGACGTGCGCAACAGCCTGCGCGCCCTGATGTGGCGCAACGTGGGCATCACGCGGACCGCCCAGCCGCTGGCCGAGGCGCAGGAGATCATCCGCTTCTGGCATCGCTACGTGATGGACAAGATCTTCGACTCGCCCGAAGGCTGGGAATGCCAGAACCTGCTGACCACCTCGCTGCTGGTCACCCACGCCGCCGAGCTGCGGAAGGAGAGCCGCGGCGTCCACTACCGGACGGACCATCCCAAGACGGATGATGCGCATTTCCGCAAGCACATCGAGATCGTCAAGGCCAACTGAGTCCGTCGCAACCACTATGCGGCCGGAAGACGCTCGGGGTCCACTCCGAACGGCGCCAGGTGTTTCGGCTGCATGGGGACCTCTTTGTGTATCTTTCGAAGCGCGTTGGGGCTCTCGATCGCGTTACGCAGGTTCTGCTCGTGAATGACCTGGAGCCAGTAGGGGATGTCCTTGATGGGGCACCGGGGCACGTCGGCCGGGATCTGATTGTGCCGCCACTGCCAGATCGTTTGCGGGGCCTGTCCATCCTCCACCAGCGTGGGGCAATTGTTGTACCAGTACTCCATGAGCCATCCCCGGCGTGCGCCCAGGTCGAAGATCATTCCGAAGGGAAACACCATGACCCAGGGACGGGCGAGCTTCTCACGGTTCTGACGGTAGGTTTCGTGCAACGCGGCTACCGCATCGCGGTGAAAGGCGTCGTCGTTGTCGATGCGGGTCGTCAGCAGATCGTAGGCCCCCGGCTCCACACCGCTCAGCCATGCGTTGGCGCCGCGCACAGGGAAGATAAGCTTCATGTTCGTCCGGCAGAGGCGCTCCATCGTCTGAACGTGCGCATCCGGCGTTCGCGAGTCCATCATAATCCGCCAAGCGAAATCCTGGCAGCTCTGTGCGGCGATCGACGGCAGCGTAAAGGCCTCGAACAGACGCAGACGGTGCTCCATCCAGGCATTGGGTTCGAGGCGCGCCTTCGTCTTCGGGCCATACAGGTCGACGTTGAAACGCGTCAGGATCAGGTGTTGGAACAGTTTTGTCATAACGTGCGACGCCGATTGTTGCCTCGATCTTCTCCTTCGGGCGATGAGGCAATGTGGCGGCGATAGAAATCGTGCCAACGTGCGCGGGCGTAGTGTAGAGACCTGCCCCCTGTTCCGTCAAGGCCGATAGGGACGGTCCGTTTGCCGTGTGCCCGTGACGGCATGTTATTCGCGGGCAGTAGCGTCTTACGACGCCACGACGAAGCGCCACTGGAAAAGACTTCGTCATAGTGGTACAATGCGAGTTGGCCTTGGGCCAGATAATCAACAGTCAATTATCAATTCGGAACTGGTTCATTCCGAGAGTGGGTTGGGCGGTCGCTCTGCATCGCTTCGTGCGAGGCAGGGAGGAAAGTCCGAGCAGGAAGGGGCACGGTGGTGGCTAACGGCCACCGGGGGCGACCCCAGGGAAAGTGCCACAGAAAACACACGGCCGATGGCCCTTCGGGGCACAGGCAAAGGTGAAAAGGTGCGGTAAGAGCGCACCGCGACGGCGGCGACGTCGTCGGCAGGGTAAACCCCACCGCCTGCAAGACCAAGCAGCCGGTCGACTTCGGTCGCACTTGGCCCGGGTGTGAGTCCGCCGCAGGCGGCTCGGCCGGCGGGTAGGTCGCGTCCCGTTTCGGCGGGAGAGCCGGTCGGCAACGGCCGGTCCAGACAAATGATCGCCGCCCGCCCTCGCGGCGGGTACAGAACTCGGCTTACAGACCCACTCTCGGAATGAACCGTCTCCTGTAGGGGCGATCCGCCTCTGGCGGAATTATTCGCCCCTGCCGACGGCCAGGACCTTGAGGCGGTTCAGGCCGCCGACCTGCTTGTCGCCGGCGCAGTAGGCCAGGAGCATCCGATCCCGCACGAAGGCAATCGCGGTGTAGCAGTACCAGCCGTCGGGATTCGCTTCGATAACGCGCGATTCGCTCCAGGAGTCGCCCTCGTCCTTGCTGACGGCCAGGCACAGAGGCGTGCGTCGGCCCTTCGGATAGGGATGGCGGCCGGAATGATCGTTCCACACGCAGACCAGATCGCCCGTCCAGGGAATGCGTTCGATCGAAGCGGGGCTCAGCGGCGAGGCCAGGTCGGAAGGGCGGGGCTTTGACCACGTCTGGCCGCCGTCCTGCGAGCGGCAGATGTACTGGCTGCCGGCGTCGGTGCGGATGTACATCATCAGCCGCCCGTCCTTGAGTTCTACGACGCCCGGCTCCTGCACGGTGATGCGCCGGCCGTCGGGGTCGTAGCCTTTGAACGTGTCCTTGCTGCGGCGCCATGTCCGCCCGTTGTCGTCGGACAGATAGCACATGATGATGCCGGCGCTGTCGCGCGGTCGGCCCGGCCCCTGATGCCAGGCGACGGGCAAGACGATCCGGCCGGAAGTCAGTTGGACGGCCCGGTCATTATTCAGGACATAATAGCCCACTTCATCGGTGATGCAGTCGGTCGGTTCGCTCCAGGTCCGCATCTCGTCCGTCGAGACGCACATGACGGGCCGGCAGTCCTCCTGTGAGGTCTTGCGCAGGTAGAACAGGGCGATCTGGCCGCTTGCCATTCGCAGCAGCGAGACGGACATGACGTTCAGCCCGCCCGTCCGGCGGACCGCCGTCTGGGGCTCGCTCCAGGTCTCGCCGCCGTCGGCGGAAGTGCGCATCACCAAGTCGGCGGCCGCATGGTCGCTCCCACCGCCGGTGAATCGCGTGTAGATCAGGCACAATCGCCCATCCTTCAGCTCGATGAGATCGCCTTCGGAGTGGCGCGGATACGCGGCGCTTGGCTCAATGATCAACAGCGGCTTCGTTTCTCCACGAAGCGCGTCCGGCGGGAACCAGCCCCGGAGAAACTCCTCGGCCGTTCCCTCGTACACGGCCTCGGCGAGGAATTCCTCGCCCCGCTGATTGCCCCAGGAGTAGTTGATGACCAACCGGCCTTCGTATTCGCAGAAATCGATATCGGAGTTGTTGATGTTCTCGGCCTTGGCGATGCGCTGCCGCTGCTCGGTGGTGAGCTTCGGATTGGCGATCTGCTTGTCCTCGCCCGACGCCTTCAGCACCGGATTCAGCGGGCTCGGCTCCCAATGGATCAGGTCCGGCGAGCGCACCACGCGCATCTCGTACCCTTCGTGGGCTTCCAGGTAGAAATCGTAAAAGCAGCCGTCGAGGTAGCGCAGGCAATGAGGTGCGCTGTAGCGGTCCTTGGCGTAGACGCACTCGGGCGGTGTGACCTCCCAGGTCCGCAGGTCCTTCGAGGTGGCGAACCGGGCGGTGAAGGCCGTTCCGGCCTGGTCCTCGGGCTTGTGGATTTCGAACATCATCACGTACCCGTCCGGCGTCTTGCAGATCGACGTATTGCAGATCCCGAACCCCTCCAGATCCAGCGCCGTCCAGTGCTCCCACGTCTTCAGATCCTTCGATGCGAACATCTCCACGCGCTGGCCCGTCCACCCCTGCTCTGTGCTCGTCCCCGTCACGTAAACCGCGTCCCCGTCGACAAACGCACTGGAAAAGACACAGCCCCGCGCCAACGGCGCCGTCGCCTCGCCGGTCTGCACATCCACCAACCGCGTATAGTTCTCGCCCAGCTCGTTACCCTCATAGCTCGTCCGCACCCACTCGCTACGGTACAGTCTTCCCTGGAATACGACCGGCGTTGTCTCCACCAGATCGCAGTCAATCGTCCCCAGTTTCCGAATCAAAGGCCGACCTTGACCATCCACCGGTCCACCCAACACCTGCCCGATCAGCATCGGTACCAACACTACCGCCACAACCCATTCTCTTCTCATCCGTTGTCTCTCCATCGGCTTGTCATCAAAGCTTCGATGTTCTATGCACTCGGAACGATGGCCCCATGGTGGCGAAGCAGGTCCCGAATGTCTTCCAGGGGCACCTCAATCGGCGTGGTCTTCCGCTGCGCCGCCAGCGCGGCCGCAGCCCCGGCCGCTTGGCCCATGGCCATACACGAGGCCTGAACGCGAAGACCGGAATTGGCCAGACGGTCGCTCGAAACGCATCGACCGGCCGCCATGATGTTACGGCTTCCCTTCGGAACCAATGCCCTCAAGCCGATTGTCGGTACCGTGCCCCTGGCCAGAGGCTCGGGTTTGACCCCGCTTGGCGTGTGCAGATCCACGGGATAGAACGCGTAGCACACCGCGTCATCGAATACCCGACCGGACGTATAGTCCTCCACAGTGATCACGGTTTCCCCCCGGATGCGGTAGCTCTCACGATGTGCGGTCTCCGGCTGCATGTGTACCAGACGCGACGTGTCCTTCTGGCCACGCAGCTCCTTCAGAAGCAACCTCCGCCCATCCAGGTTGGCCTCCGTCAAAGTGACCGAGGTCGACGAGTCCGCACCATGCACGTACAATTGCTCAAGTTGCCCACGACCCACAGGGTGTACGCCCCCCAGCTTGTAGAGCAGCGAGCCGGGCTGCGTTTCGCTATCGCGAAGCCTGGGCAGGCCGAGCATCCCGACAACGCTGGCCCCGCCGGTACAGTCGATGATCTGTTGACACGTCACCCGGCGATATGTGCCCGGCCCCACGGTGTCCACCAGCCAACCATAGACTGTCTGCTCGACCGACAGCGGGGATTCGTAATAAGCAACTGTAACGCCCGCCTCGACGCACGCTTCCTCTGCCAGAAGTGCGTAGACAAACTGGTTGACGCACACCTGATTCTGCCAATGACGCGCCGGGACCTGGCTGAAGTCGGGCAGCGTCCCGTTGTCGAGTTCGACGGCTCGCTTCACCAGTTCCCAGCCGATTCCCGCGATGATCTGTTTGCCCCAGGCATCAAAAAGCCCCGGAAAAGACACACCGCCTGTTGTGGTGGTCCCCCCAAGCTGCGTGCCCCGCTCGACCAGGACCGTCTTGGCTCCCGCCCTGGCGGCCTGAATCGCCGCGATGGTACCCGCCGTCCCGCCTCCGACCACCAGCACATCGGCCTCCGTCCTGACAGTCTCTTCCCTCTTGCCGGCACGTCGCGGCCGAGCACCGGAATCGGCCCCCAGCGCTGCACCGGATGAACCCGCCAGCGCGACACCGGCAACAGAGCGCCGCATGAATTGTCGTCTTCCCAGGTGACGGTCTTCCATCTCTTCTCTCACGGTATTTGGCATTTCTTCCAGAGCCTCCCGGTCTCTTCGACACGGCCGCCACGTGCCCGATCCGGATGTGAATCTCGCTCACTGGACCACTGTCTCATCCACGGACGCATCTCCACGTCGAACGCGTCGGCGTTGAAAGCCCTCCCTTCCCGCAAGTCCTTCTTGGCTCGCTCCAACCTCTACTCCACACGCTCTTCTCATACGCCATTTTTCCTGTTGTCGCCATCAATCGTCGGGACGACCGCCCCACGCTGATCTAGCCCACCGGATGCCCCGCCACCGGGCCCCGCTCGACACAGTCTTTCAGCCGGTCCCATTCCTCCAGGAAATCCCCCAGGTGCTCCTTGCCCCCTTCGCGAATCTCCGCGTCGATCATTTCCCGCACCAGCTCCTGCTCCTGTTCGTAATGCTCCGTACTGAAATGCCCCCCGAAATGCGCGACCCGCAGCCACACCAGGTACGTCGTCAGCGCGTCGAACTCGTTGTAAGCGATGATCTTGTCGAGGTGGCCGTCGAGCCACAGGGCCGCGACCTGCTCGCCGTCGACGTCCATCTTGCCGGGGATGCCGGAGAGCGTGGCGATCTCGTTGAGCGAAGGCGTCGCCTTGCCCCAGCCGGCGACGACCTCCTTGAGATCCACACTGGCTTCGCTGTTGCGGCTGTCGAAGTAGTCCTCGCCTTCCCACGGTTTGTTCGGGCGCTTGCAGAACTCCGGCATGGACAGGCCCAGGACGACGCCGCGCTGGATCAGCGCCTTCAGGTCGGCGCTGGCGGAGTTGAAGCCGACGAGCTGAGGTTTGTACTGCCCGGCTTTGCCCAGAAAGGTGCCCACCACGTGTCGCTCCTCGATCTGGGCGGGATCGTGACTGTCGCGCGGCAGCGACAGCAGGTGGAGCTTCACATCGTTGCCCGTCTGGTGCCGCTCGACCGCCGCGATGGATACGATCCGGCACAGCACCGTCTTGAGGTAAGGCGTCGGGTCCTCCTCCGTCGCGCCGCCTTTCTTCCACATGACCTCGACGACCTCCCTGTCGGGCATCTCCACCGGCAGTTTGTACAACAGCCGGCCCGCCAGCGGATCGGGAATCCATTCGGCGTCGAACGCCCACACCCGGTTTTTCACACTCTTGAACATCGTCGCGCTCCTTCGCTGTCCTTTCGGACCTGGGTGACAGCCTCGTAGGGACACTACCGCGTTGAAACCGCCACGGGACCGTTCTCAGGATGTCCAGGCTCATTATCATCGAGACGAGCGCGTGGGTCAATCCGCTTGGGCGATCTTCCGCCAGTTGCAGAAGGGTCAGGTTGCCTGCCGATGCGGATGGAACTGCCGACGTGTCAGGATGAAGCAGTGTGGCTCCTGGCGGTGCGCTCGGCGCGGTGTCTGCGGCTGGCAGGTAGAAACATCTCGATCAGTCCGGCCAGGGGGTCGATCACCATCCAGACCAGGAACGTCGTCCCCAGCGTGCCCAGGGCGATGCCAAACAGGAACCGGCTCATCTGGCGGACCCCGATCATCCCCACGACGGCCGCCAGGGCGCCCAGCAGAGGCGCCGACACGTAGAGGCCCATGTAGCAGTTGCTGCTGGTCAGAGGATGCTCCTGTTCGATGTGCCCGGATCGGGCGACTCCTCGCAGCAGGGCGAAAAGGTAGAGGCCGATCACCAGGACGAGCAGCAGCGCCGAGTGGCCCGAGAACGAGAAGATCGTCCGCCAGCGGAATCCTGCCTGGTACAACCCCATCACCAGAAGATAGCCGACGCACAAGGTGAACCAGAGCATTGCGATCAGATGCAGCCGGCTCAGTGTCTTCCTCGCCGTCATGGTCTGCTCCTCAACCTCCCCCGGTCTTGCGGACCGACGCCGCAACGCCGATGCCACCGAAGCACGCCCTCCTCTGCGAATACTCCTCCCTCATGCGGCTCGCTCCGATTCAATCCGTACAAACACGCATTCTCATCGTCCGAAACCTCCTCTCGGAGCCGGGACGGAACGTCCGCTCCGCCGGCCTGGACGTTGCCTTTGGGGCCGCCCTTTGGCGACGGTTGTGGTCACTGCTCGGCGAGCCAACCAAGGATTCTGGTCACCAGATCCTGACGGGTTGCTTCGCGAACGATGACATATGGACATATGCCGAGAATGACGGTCCGGCGGCCGTTCGCCGTGGACCGGACACCGAAAATGGTGTCCTTGGCCTCGATCCAAAAGGTCATGCCGTTGTATTTCCTGAAGCCCTCCTGCTCGAAATGCATGATCGGGAAGACATTCGCGGGATCGATGATGCGGACCATGTTGACGTAGTACATCAACAGGCGGCCTTCGATATGACGTTCCAGCTCACCCGTGATCACATCCCCTTGCTGACCCTCGATCCAGATGCTGTAGGTGGACCCTCGTGCCTCGAGGTTCCAGCCGATATACTCCAGGCCGAAGTAGCTGAGGTTGTTGGGGGAGACCAGGCTGCCGATCACGCCGTCGCCGCAGATGAAGTGGTTGACATTGCTGGTGCTCTTGATGGCGTCGACTTCCTCGGAAGACAGGCCGTCGGAGGGACCTTTGTTCCAGATCACCACCTTGACATTCGTCAATTCCTCTTGGAAGGTCAGATAGGTGCTCGGATCGAGAATCACGGTGTCGGCATACGCGGCGTGAGTGATGTAGGGCGCCATCGAGTAATCGGATCCGGTCTCGAGCAGCAGGTGCTCGATTTCCGTCGTGATTCCTGTAACCATTCGCGACCTGTTAACCGTCGGCGTCCCCTGCAACTGGAGGAGCACCTTGGCGTCTCCAACTCCGAGTGTGGAGCCGATCTTCAAGGTCAGCGACATCTGCACGGAGGCGTTCGCGGCGACCACCAACTGGCCCGTGGCCGGATCGGCGCCGGATGCGACGAGCGTCGTGCTGCCGCTGGCAAATCGCGCCGACCAATCGGCGGGCGTCCTGTCGGTGGTCGACAGCGTCACGGTGTAGGTTTGTTGCTTGTTGGTGGCGTTTTTCAGGGTGTAGCTGTTGGCCAGATCCGAGCCGGCGGGGAGAGCCTTCGTTGCGGGAACATCGGAGTTGATGATCTTGTTCAGCAGCGTGCCGTCTTTAACGGCCACGGCGCTGTTGATGATTTCCTTGTTGTCCTGAGCATCCGCCTGGAGGATTCCAACAAAATACACATTGTCGATGTTCCAGCGTGTGTCGATCTGCGATTCGAATTCGTACTCGTAGAACGCACCTGCATCGACGGAGGACGGAAGACCCCCGGCGATACCCCAGGGACCGCCCAGCATGGCGCGCACCACGCTCATGTGATGGTATCCAACGATCTTCGTCGGTTCGTTGTAGTAGGGGTCGTCTTCGTAGCCGGGACGGCCGGAGAGGTAGTTGGCCTGATCGTAGCCGGAACCGGTGCCCGTCACGTTATCTTCAACGATGTAAACGTTGAATCGCAGAGGGAAGTCCATGGATTCGACAATGTTCGCGAGAACGCGTATCTTCGCGGTCCGCGTGCTCCGGTTCAGCGTGTAGAAACAATCGACTTCCGCTTTGGCCTTCTGTTGCATCTGGAATTCGCAGCACGTTTTCCAGACGTCCCGATTCAAGAAGACTTCGCCGCCGAAATTCCGCCTGTTGATTGACGCTGTGGGGAATCCGGTCAGCCCCAGGGTCTCGCCGATCACCCACTGTTCGGCGATGGCCATGGCGTCGCCGTTGTGGAGCTTCGTTGCAATGACCTGATCGCCGTACAGCTCGACAATCTCATCGACCATCACGCTTCCATCGGGACACCAGCCGCACCACGCTCCCGTGTGTTGTTCCAGCAGGACATTCTTGATTTGTGCCGTTGTTGCGCCGGCCATTGCCGCGATCAGGGCCGTCGTCAGTACGAGCATTGAGCGCCTACCCATGATACACCTCCTTCTGATGCACAAATGAGCGGAAGAAGCCGTACGGTGAAACCGCGTGCTTCCGTCACCGGACCTCCCGCGCTCCGGCAGGGCGACCTGTTCTTCGGCCGGGACGCGCAACGACAATGAGAGTCCTCACTGTCTGTGCCATATCATAGCGGACTACGCGACTCCTTTTCTATTGGGGTAACTACGTATTTTGGGCTGGGTCCCGCCGGACCGTTGCCGGCAAGCCGGAGACCCCGGACTGGAGCAACAGGCGGGGCGCGGAAGCCAAGCGGGCCAGCTCGTCCTGAAATGCACGGTATACGGCCGGATTGCCGATTCCATGTCGAAAGGCGCTACACCCACAATGACGTCGGCTCGAAAGCCCTTCTCAAGGCATGGGGCAGACGCCTCCCGGGCACATCACAGGGGTGTAACCCAATTCACCGAAGACGCCCCTCTGGACGCCGTGCAGGTCCTCATTCCCGGGCGAGAGGGCCAGTTCGGTGTGGCGGGCGGTCGACTGCCACAGGTTCATATCCATCTTGGCGACCTCGAGAGTGCGAGGGTCCTTCCACTTGCGGTACTCGCTATGGCCGTCGGCGAAGGAGAAATTCGTTCCATCGGCGTGGCGAACCGTGACCTGGTCCCACCATCGTTCATCGTCATAGTAGACCGTCCAACTGTCCGGGCTGAGCCGGCCCTCGTCCAGAAACACGATCTGCACACTGGCATTGCGGACCTGGCTGCGCTGCCTCTTGATTTGCCCCTGCGCGCCGGGGATGTGGTAGTAACCGTTCATGGAATCGGGGATGGCATAGGTCACCACCTCACCGCGGACGCCGGTCGGGCATTTGTACAGCTTGATGTTCGGGCAGTAGCGATAGAGCAGCCCGTCCTTGATCCCCTGGATCCGCCGGTCTTCGGTGCTGTCGTTGCCCGGCCAGTAGACCCAGCAGGCTCCATCGCGGTTGTGGGCCCCCAGGGTGGTGTTGCCGCTGACGATCCGGTCGTCGTTGTCGTCCGCGTAGAGGTTCCAGGCGACAGCCATCTGTTTGACGTTGCCCAGGCAGACCGCCCGCTTGCCTTGCTCCCTGATTCGATGCAGGACGGGCATGAGCAGGGCCATCAGAATGGCGATGACCGCGATGACGACGAGAAGCTCGATCAACGTGAAACCGTCCCTGCGGTCCATGTATCTTGCCCTTTCGCCTCGGCGCAGCCTCTCGCTTGGTGCGCGCTTGCCTGCCCGGCGAACCCCGAAAGACTGGTCCGGCAGGTCTGTTTGGCCCTCCGACAGGCGCCGACGCACCCCCATCCGAGCTTCATCCGCCGCAAATGTCAATTGTGGTGACTACTTATTTTCCCGGAGGCAGCCCCGTAGCGGGTCAAGTGCTGCCCGGAGAGGCGAATGGGCCGGCCAGAGCGATCCTGGTCCGGGGGGAAAGATCCGGTTCTTCTCTTCGTCAGAGGGCCGGCCAGAGACTGTAGACGAAGACCGCCAGCAGGGCGCCGAGGATGGGGCCGACGATGGGGACCCAGCTATAGGCCCAGTCGCTCGTTCCCTTGTTCTTGATCGGCACGAGCTGGTGGATCAGGCGCGGTCCCAGGTCGCGCGCCGGATTGATGGCGTATCCCGTCGTTCCGCCGAGAGACAGCCCGATCCCCATCACCACCAGGGCG
Organism: Sedimentisphaerales bacterium; assembly: GCA_040772485.1. GTDB lineage: Bacteria > Planctomycetota > Phycisphaerae > Sedimentisphaerales > Anaerobacaceae > Anaerobaca. The sequence goes on from JAXGYC010000009.1 coordinate 228,475, forward strand.
ACGGGGATGGCGCCGAGGCAACCCATGCCCACCTTGATCTCTTCGTTCCCGGAGGTGAACGTCGGGCAGGAGGCGTACAGCACGGCCAGCAGCAGCACGAAGGTGCCGATCACTTCGCACAGGACGTTCCGCAGGGGGTTGCGAATCGCCGGTCCCGTGGCGAAGGTGCCGAGGATCGTGGCCGGGTCGGTGCTGGCGTCGTAATGGTCCTTGTAGAACAGCCAGACGAGGAACGCACCGGCCGCACCGCCGAGGAACTGGGCAGCGAGGAACAGCGGGACCTTGGCCACCGCGAACTTCCCGGCTGCTGCCAAACCGATTGTCACCGCAGGGTTGATGTGCGCGCCGCTGAACTCGCCGGTGATGGCGACGGCGACGAAGACGGCCAGTCCCCATCCCATCGTGATCACGATCCAGCCGCCGGCGTTTCCTTTGGTGCCCTTCAGGCAGACGTTGGCAACGACGCCGTCACCGAGCAGAACCAGAATCATCGTCCCCATGAATTCCGCCACAAATTCGCTCATACACAAGTCTCCAATTCGGGCCAACCGATTGGAATACTGGAATAGTGGAATGTTGGAATATTGGGCAGCGCGTCGGCGGCTCACTCATCATTCCATTATTCCATCATTCCACCATTCCAACGTTCTTATTTGTCCCAATCCCGCACCCTGTCCACGGCCTTGTGCCAGTTCTTCAAAAGCTCGGTGCGCATCTGGGGCGCCAAGTGCGACTCGAACTGGGCCCCCTTCTTCCAGATCCTTCGAATCTCGGCCAAGTCCTTCCAGTACCCGACCGCCAGGCCCGCGAAGAACGCCGCGCCCATCGCGGTGGTCTCCAGCGTCTGGGGCCGGACGACTTTCACCCCCGTCAGTCCCGCCTGGAACTCCATCAGGCGGTTGTTGACCGATGCGCCGCCGTCGACGCGAAGCTCGGCGATCGGGATGCCCGCGTCGTCGGCCATCGCGTCCAGAACGTCCTTGGTCTGGAAGGCGATCGACTCGACGCAGGCCCTCGCGATGTGGGCGCTGGTCGTTCCCCGCGTGATGCCGAAGATAGCGCCCCGGGCGTATTGGTCCCAGTAGGGGGCCCCGAGTCCGGCGAACGCCGGAACCATGTACACGCCGCCGTTGTTCTCGACGGAGTTGGCCAGCGTTTCGACCTGCTCGGATTTGTCGATGCAGTGCAGTCCGTCACGAAGCCATTGCACGACCGCGCCGGCGATGAAGATGCTTCCCTCCAGAGCATAAGTCACCTGGTCGCCCAGCTTCCAGGCGATGGTCGTCAGCAGGTTGTTCTTGGATCGCCTGGCCTTCTGCCCCGTGTTCATCATGATGAAGCAGCCGGTCCCGTAGGTGTTCTTGATCATCCCCTCTTCCGTGCACATCTGGCCGAACATGGCGGCCTGCTGGTCGCCCGCGATGCCGGCGATGGGGACATTGGGGGCGGGAAACGTGGTCGCGGTCACGCCGACCGCCTCGCTGCAGCTCTTGACCTCGGGAAGCATCGACGACGGGACGCCAAACAGCTCGCACAGCTCGTCGTCCCACCTCTGATCGTGGATGTTGAACAGCAGCGTCCGGCTGGCGTTCGAGATGTCGGTGGCGTGCACAGCGCCGTTGGTCAGCTTCCACACCAGCCATGAGTCGACGGTGCCAAAGGCCAACTCTCCCGCCTGGGCCCGTTGTCGGGCCCCGGGGATGTGATCGAGAATCCAACGCACCTTCGTCGCGGAGAAATAGGCGTCGATGACCAGCCCGGTCTTCTGCTGAATCAGTTCGGAGTGGCCCGCGGCCCGCAGCTCGTCGCAGAACGCCGAGGTCCGGCGGTCCTGCCAGACGATGGCGTTGTGAATCGGCTCGCCGGTGCGGCGGTCCCAGACGAGGGCGGTCTCGCGCTGATTGGTGATTCCGATGGCGGCGATGTCCCCGCCGCCGAGGTTCAGCCTGGCCATGGCCTCGGCCGCGACGCTGGCCTGACTCGACCAGATCTCATTTGGATCATGTTCGACCCAGCCGCTTTTGGGGAAGATCTGCTGGAACTCCTTCTGGGCCACCGAGCAGATCTTGCCCTGCCGGTCCACGATCAACGCGCGGGAGCTGGTGGTTCCCTGATCGAGCGCCAGAATGTACTTCGCTTCAGCCATGTAGCACCCTTCTTTTTTGTCGATGTACATGTGAATCCCGATGTGCATCGGGATTACGGCCAGCACGACCCCTTCCGAAAGACCAAAGTAAACCACGTGCCCTGTTCCCTGTCAAACATCGCTTCACTCATATTGTGCCCGCGAAGGCGCCTCAGGCCGGGGATCAGTGTTCATCTCACCGATTGCATCGGGTATACTCACAGGCTGTTCGTGGTCTGCCCGTCAGGGCATACGGCGGGGGCGAACTGCGCTTCACCCCTGGAAGCCGGTAGACGCATAACACGAATCGGGAGGTCGTTCGATTTATGGAACGAGTTCGATTGGGACGAAGCGGGCTGTCGGTGTCGCCGGTTGCCTTCGGCACGTGGCAGTTGAGTCCCCGTTTCTGGGGCGAGGTGGACAAGAAGCAGATACTTGCGGCGGTCCGGCTGGCGTTCGACAAAGGGATCAACTTCTTCGACACGGCTGATGCCTATGGCGATGGGTACGGCGAGAGCACGCTGGGCGAGGCGATCCGCGATCTTCCGCGGGGCGAGATCGTCGTCTGCACGAAGGTGTACAACCACTTCAACCCGGACGGCTCGCGGTATCCCGATCTCAGCCGGGAGCACCTGATCGAACGGTGCGAGGCGTCGCTGAAGCGTCTGGGCGTCGAGAGGATCGATCTGTACCTCCTGCACTTCTACGACCTGATGACTCCGCTGGAGGAGGTGGCCGGCGTGCTCGACCAGTTGCGCGAACAAGGCAAGGTGCGCGCGATCGGCGTGAGCAATCACGGCGTCGAACAGGTGCGGGCCCAGCGGCGCTTCGGACCCTACGACGTGGTGCAGCCTCCGTACAGTCTGATCGACCCGGCCGGCGAGGACGACCTGTTGCCCTATTGCCAGGGGCAGGACCTCGGCGTGATGATCTATTCACCGATGCACAAGGGATTGCTCACGGGCAAGTACCGTGGCGACGAGATGTTCGCGGATTTTCGCAAACACCATCCGGATTTTCAGGGGCAGCGATTCCGCGATCTGTGCCGGGCGGTCCAGTCGCTGTCGCCGATGGCCCGGCGGTATGGATTGACGCTGTACCAGTTGATTCTGGCGGCCACGCTGATGCACCCGGCGATCCACGTGGCGGTCTGCGGGTTCAAAAGCCCCGATCAGGTCGCCGAAGCCGCCGGCGCGATGGGTCGGCAGATCGAGCGGCCGGACGTATTCGCCATCCGCAAGACGCTCGGCCCCGCCGGGGCCAAGGTCATCGACGCCAGCGGCACCCGAAAGTAGGGGCGAATCATCATTCGTCCCTGTCTCGATATGCGCCGAGATGGACCCGTATCTGGAGGGACACAATGACCGACACATTGACATCGATGATCGTTGCCACCGCGCTGCTGATCGCGACTGTCGGGTCGTCAAACGCTGTTTGTAGTGTGCCTGTGAGGGCATACCCTGAGGATAACGCCTTACGACGTCACTACAAGCTCGACCGCCATGCCCTGGTGACACGGCACAATGTCACGCTGACGCGCCCGGACGCGCTGACTGGGCTGAGTGTCGGCAACGGCCAGTTCGCCTTCACCGCCGACATCACCGGCCTTCAGACCTTCCCCGAGTACCACGAGCGAGGTACGCCGCTGTGCACGCAGTCGCAATGGGGCTGGCACACCTGTCCGCCTGCGGCAGACTACCGGCTGGCCGATGCGCTGGAGGAGTACGACGTGGCCGGACGCAAGGTGCCCTATGCCTCCGGCGCCGCTCGTTCCGGCGGCTATTTGCCGGCCGCAGAGTGGCTGCGCGCCAATCCGCATCGCCTGCACCTCGGCAGGATCGGGCTGCTTCTGGCGAAATCGAATGGCTCGGCCGCAAGCGTCGAGGACCTGACCGAGACGTCGCAGACTCTCGACCTGTGGTCCGGGCTGCTGGCCAGCGAGTTCGAGGTTGAGGGCCAGCCCGTTCAAGTCTTGACGGTGTGCCATCCGACGCGTGACATCCTGGCGATTCGCATCGAATCTCCCCTCGTCGAACAGGGGCGGCTGCGAATCTTGCTGGCGTTTCCTTACGGCAATCCTGATTGGCGTAACGCCGCCGACTGGGGCCATCCCGACCGCCATACGACGCAGGCTCAAATCGCCGGCTCTCGAGCCGACCTGACGCGAACCCTCGACGCGGACCGCTATTACGTCCGCATGGTGGGATCGGAGGGGACCCGAATCCGCCGCACCTCGCAGCACGAGTACGAAATGGATCGGCCGGAAAGAGATTCGATGGAGGTGGTGTTCGCCTTCTCGCCCGAGTCGGTCTCAGAGTCTGTGTCCGGCTTCGAAGCGGTTCGGACCGCCGCACGCGACCATTGGGAGCAATTCTGGCGCAGCGGCGGAGCGATTGATTTCTCCGAGTGCACCGACCCGCGCGCCGCCGAACTGGAGCGGAGGGTCGTGCTCTCGCAATACCTCATGGCGGTCAACTGCTCGGGCGACCGGCCGCCGCAGGAGACCGGCCTGGTCTACAACAGTTGGTTCGGCAAGTTTCACCTGGAGATGCACTGGTGGCACGCGGTGCACTTCGCGCTGTGGGACCGGTTGCCGTTGCTGGAGCGGAGCCTGTCGTGGTATCAGTCGATCCTGCCGGCGGCGCGGGCGACGGCGCAGCTTCAGGGCTATGACGGGGTTCGCTGGCCCAAGATGGCCTCGCCCGATGGACGCGACAGCCCGAGCAGCGTGGGCGTGTTCCTGATCTGGCAGCAGCCGCACCCGATCTACTACGCCGAGCTGTGCTACCGCGCTCGCGGCGACCGCGCGACCCTCGAGCGATATCGTGACATCGTGTTCGAGACCGCCGCCTTCATGGCGTCGTATCCGGTGTGGGACGAGACCGGTCATCGCTACGTGTTGGGACCGGCCATGATTCCGGCCCAGGAAAGCTATGGACGCTATCGCCGGAGCACGCTGAACCCGACCTTCGAGCTGGCCTACTGGCACTGGGCCCTGGAGACGGCGCAGAAGTGGCGCGAGCGGCTCGGCCTGGAGCGCGACGCTCGATGGGACCGCGTGATCGGCCATCTATCGCGTCCGACCATCCGCGACGGCGTCTATGCGGCAATCGAAACCGAACCGTACACGATCTTCCAGGATCACCCGTCGATGCTGTGTGCTCTGGGCCTCCTGCCGCAAACGCCTCTGATTGATCCGGCGGTGATGCGGCGGACGCTCGATCGTGTGATGGCCGAGTGGGACTGGCCCAGCACGTGGGGCTGGGACTATCCTGTCATGGCGATGACCGCCGCCCGCCTGGGCGAGCCGGCCAGGGCGATCGATGCGCTGTTCGTCGACGCCGAGAAGAACCGCTATCTCGCCAATGGACACAATTATCAATCGCCTCGCCTGCCCGTTTACCTGCCGGGCAACGGGGGACTGCTCGCGGCGGTGGCGATGATGGCCGCGGGGTGGGATGGCTGCCCCGACCGTCCGAATCCCGGCTTCCCGGACGACGGCACGTGGCGCATCCGCTGGGAGGGGCTGCGGCGGATGCCTTGACCGGCGGGAGGGCATCGGGTATCTCAGGGCAGGACAACACCTCGGCACGAAAAAGGAGAACACGGCCATGGGAAGCACACGCGTTTGCAGTGGCCCACCTGCGGCGGGCTACGTTCAGTTCCTTGCAGTGGTTCTGGGGATGTGTGCCTATGCGGGCACACTACAAACGGCGGTCTGCGCCGGCGCTCCAGCGCGAGGCAGGGGCGAATCATCATTCGCCCTTACAGCGGATTGGCGGTTCGCCAAGGGCGAGCAGGCCGAGAATGTCACGCAGTTGGATTTCGACGATTCGGCCTGGCAGGCGGTGCGCCTGCCGCATGACTGGGCGATTGCCGGACCGTTCAACCCCAGCGAGAATGGCTACGCGGGCAAGCTGCCCTGGCGCGGGGTGGGGTGGTATCGCAAGACGTTCCGGCTCGACGAGGCCGATCAGGGCCGGCGGGTGTATCTCGACTTCGACGGCGTGATGGCCTTCCCGAAGGTGTACGTCAACGGGCAACTGGCCGGCGAATGGGATTACGGCTACATGTCGTTTCGCGTCGATGCCACGCCGTACGTGAAGTCTGGCCAGATGAACGTCATCGCGGTCCAGGCCGACACGCGCCAGCACGGCACGCGGTGGTATCCCGGCGCGGGGATCTACCGCAAGGTGACGATGACGGTCTGCGAGCCGGTGCATCTGGCGCACTGGGGCACGTACGTGACCACGCCGCAGGTGACGGACGAATCGGCCATGGTTCGCGTGCGATCGACGGTGGACAATCACACGGATGTCGAATCCAAAGTGGCGATTGAGGTTATCTTGCTCGACCCAAAGGGCAAATCGGTTGCCTCCGGCAGGAGAGAAACCGACGTGCCGGCCGGCGGCGCGACCGAGGTGGATCAGACGTTCACGATCAAGAACCCGCAACGATGGGACGTCGACCATCCGCACCTGTACGCCGTCAAGACGATCGTCCGCGCCGAGAACGCGGTCACCGATATGGAAGACACGACGTTCGGCATTCGGACGTTCGAATTCACAGCCGACGACGGGTTCCATCTGAACGGTCGGCGGCTCCAGCTCTACGGCGCTTGCCTGCACCACGACCACGGGCCGCTCGGCGCCGCCTTCTATCCGCGGGCCATGGAGCGCCAACTGGAGATCATGCGCGAGATGGGCGTCAACGCCATCCGCACCAGTCACAATCCACCGGCGCCGGAGTTGCTGTCGTTGTGCGACCGAATGGGGTTCGTCGTCTGGGACGAGGCCTTTGACAAGTGGGACGGGACCGCCGGCCGGCAGCGCGGCGAGCCGCCGTTGGAGGAATTCGGCGAGAGGCAGATCCGCAACATGGTGATGCGCGACCGGAACAGCCCGAGCGTGGTGGTCTGGTCCATTGGCAACGAGATCGGCGCCGGCCGCGAGGGTGTGACGCCGGAGCGCGTGAAGTTCATGAGCGACTTCGTGCGCAAATACGATCCGACGCGTCCGGTGGGGATGGGTTGTCACATCCCGGGCATGGTCGACCAACCCAACTTCGATGCGCTGGACCTGACCGGCTGGAACTACTCTCGGAGATACGCCAACTACCGCCAGAAGTATCCCGACAAACCCATCGTCTACAGCGAATCGGCATCCGCGCTCAGCACGCGGGGCTTCTACGATTTCCCCCTGCCCACGACCAAGACCGACTATGCAGACGGCGCGTTGCAGGTCTGCTCTTACGACCTGAATGCGGCCGCCTGGTCGGATATCCCCGACGCCGAGTTCAAGCTCATGGCCGACGACCGTTTCGTCGCCGGCGAGTTCGTGTGGACCGGATTCGATTATCTCGGCGAGCCGACGCCGTTCAGCCAGGAGGCGCGCAGTTCCTATTTCGGCGTGGTCGATCTGTGCGGCATGCCGAAGGACCGATTCTACCTGTATCGTAGCTACTGGCGACCGGAGACGACCACCGTACATATCCTGCCGCACTGGAACTGGCCCGGCCGCGTCGGGCAGCTCGTCCCGGTGTTCGTGTATACCAACGGCGACTCGGCCGAGCTGTTTCTCAACGGCAAGTCGCTCGGACGCCGACAGAAAGGCGTGATCCCGGAACGACCGGTCAACTTCGCCAAGGGCAGGGTGGCGACCGCCAGCAGCAGCCAGACCGACCACACGCCGGATAGCGCCAACGACGGTGCCCCAGACAGCCGCTGGACGGCTGCTTCCGGCCAGGCCGAGCAATGGTGGCAGGTCGATCTCGGGCAGGTCCAATCCATCAAATACCTCGCGATCGAATTTGAACGCGAGGAAAAGCTGTACGGCTACGAGATCAAGGTCTCGTCCGATGCGTCCGACTGGGAGACGATCCTGACCAAACCGACCAGCCGCGAGCCGCGCTGGGGTGGGCCGAAGCAGATCTTCCACAGCGTGGACACGCAGGCCCGCTACGTGCGGATCGAGTTTCACGAGTTGCGCGAGAATGCGTGGGCCGCCGTCGCCGAGTTTGCCGTCTACCCCGAGTACTGCGAATCGGATTACTACGATGTCACTTACGCGTATCGTCTGCGCTGGAACGACGTCGTGTACGAGCCGGGTGAGCTGAAGGCCGTGGCGTACAAGGCGGGCAAAAAGATCGGCGAAGCGGTCATGCGCACCGCGAGCGAGCCGGCCAGGCTCCGCCTGACACCCGACCGAACCCGATTGACCGCCACGGGCGAGGACCTGGCGTACATCCTGGTCGAGGCGCTCGACGGCAAGGGGACGCTTTGCCCTCTGGCCGATAACCTCGTTCAGTTTGAGATCAGCGGCCCGGCTGAAATCGCCGGCATTGGCAACGGAAACCCGCTTTCGCTCGAACCGTTCCAGGACGACAGTCACAAGCTGTTCCACGGCAAGGCCATGCTGATCCTCCGCACGCTCGAAGGGCAGCTTGGCCGGATTCGTGTCACTGCCCGCGCCGAAGGCCTCAAAGACGGCCGAGCGCAGCTACAGGCTCGACGCTGAGAAAAGGAGGATGTCATGATGACGAATGCGAATCGCAGACGCCAGTTGGATTCCTTGGGAACAAGGGGGTGTGGACTCCTGGTCTTGTTGGCGCTGCCGCTTCTGACCGAGATCGCTCCGGCGCTGGAGCAGCCCGTCAAGATCACCTTCCAGGGCCGCGTGCCGGAGCACAAGTGGACACTGGAACAGCTCGATCCGCAATGGCCCTCGGACTGGTCGTCGTACGATTATCTTGTCATCGAGATGAAGGCCTCCTCGCCTCAACGTTTCTCCCTGTGGATTCATACCGCCGACGGGAAGCGCCGTGTGATGTTCCAGCCGCTCGGGCAGAACATCTGGCTGCGCGCCTCGGTCCCGCTCCAGTACTTCCGAGGCAGAGACCAGCGGGGCAACGACCTGGCTTCGGCCAACAATCGGCGCTGGGACTCGTTCTGGCTGTCGACTTGGGGTCCATTCGGCGACCTGAAGAACGTCGAGGCGCTCAGCGTGGTGATGGACTATCCTCTGAACGCCCCGACGCTGGAGATTCGGTCCGTCGAGCTGTCGAAAGAGGACAAAGGCTCGAAGTTCCTGGAACCTGAGCCTTATGTCGACCAGTTCGGGCAATGGGCCCGGGGGAACTGGCCGCGCAGGATCGCCAGCCGCGAGCAGCTTCAGAAGGAACTGGAGCAGGAGCGCAGCGCGCTTGGTGGCAGCGACGAGTTCGGCTACTGCGAATACGGCGGCTACAAGGCCACACAGGCGAGAGCCACCGGCTTCTTCCGCGTCGAGCAGATCGACGGCAAGTGGTGGTTTGTGGACCCTCACGGCCATCTTTTCCTGTCGACCGGCTCGAATTGCATCAGCACCGGCGGGCGTCGCGGCGGCGATGAGGCTCCTGAGCCTGGACGCAATCTCGTCTCGCAGCGCATGAGCGCCTGGGGCTTCAACACCGTCGGCAACTGGTCGTGGTTTCGCGTTTCCGACGAGGTCGACCGCAAGGTATATGTCGTGACGTTCCGAACCCCACGGGCGGAGCCGGCGTATCTGGGCATGCCCGACGTCTACTCGGAGGACTTTGCCCGCCGCGTGGATGAGGCGGCCCGTCAGCAGTGCGCCTCGCTTAAGGACGACCCCTGGCTGCTCGGTTACTTCATCGGCAACGAGCCGGCGTGGCCGGACCGCGAGAGCGAGGTCGTGGACCTGTTCCTTCATGGCCCGGACACCGCGACGAAAGCGAAGCTCCAGGCCTTTCTGGCCGCCGGCGATACGCCGCAACGCCGTGTGGAATTCGTCTATGGAATGTTCGAGAAATACCTTTCGCTGATCGGTGATGCGATCAAGCGATACGACGCGAACCATCTGAATCTGGGCATTCGGTTCGGCGGCTCGCCGCCGGAAGGCGTCATGCGCCTCGGCAGGAGTTTCGACGTGTGCAGCATCAATGTGTACGAATACGAGCCGACGGCGCAGCTCAAACGCGTGTACGAAGCGACCGGCCGGCCGATCATGATCGGCGAGTTCCACTTCGGTGTGCCGGCCGACGGGCTGGGCGCGGGCCTGGTCCAGACCGGTGGCCAGATCGAGCGGGGCAAAGGCTATCGCTACTACGTCGAGCAGGCGGCGGCCCTGCCCTGTTTCGTGGGGGCGCACTGGTTCCAGTGGACCGATGAGCCGGTCCTCGGGCGTTTTGACGGCGAGAACTACAACATCGGCCTGGTCGATGTCACGAATCGGCCCTACGTCGAGCTGATCGAGGCCGCCAAGGCCACGCACCGTCGTCTGCACGATGTCCACGCCGGCAAGGCGGCCCCTTTCGACGAGAGGCCCAAGGCCTCAGCGGCCGGCACGCCTCGGTCGCCTTGGTAGCCGGCAGAGTTGAGCCTTCCGTTGCAGAGCGTTGGGGCCAGGTGAGTCCATGAGAAGGTATCTGAGCTACGCCGTTCGTGTTCTTGTTGTTGTGGTGGTCTTGGTGGTCGTGTTCTACCGCGTCAGAATGTCGCCGATTCCCGTGACGGCCTTCGCCGTCACACGAGGTCCCGTCGCCGCCGAGGCCATGGGCACCGGGACGCTGACGGCGCACACCAGGGCCACGATCGGTCCGGAGATCCAGGGCCGCCTGACCGAACTGACGGTGGACCAGAATGACGAGGTCGCCAAGGGCCAGCTCCTTGCCCGCCTGGACGATTCGGACCTGCGGGAGCAGCAGGCCATTGCGAAGGCCAACCTGGAGGCGGCGCGGGCCACTTACGACCGGGTCATAGCCGAGCAGGAGCGGGTCCAAGCGATTGTTGCCCAAGCCCGACGCGAGTACGATCGCCAGTTTCAGCTCCAGGCCAAGCAGATTGCGTCGGCGGCCGAGTTGGACAAGAGCCGCGAGCTTCTTGAGGTGGCCGAGGCCGAAGAGGCCCGAGCCGTTGCCGCCATTGCTGAAGCCCAGAAACTGATTGTCGCTGCGGAACGGACTCTGGACTATCAGAGTGCCAGGCTGGCCGACACGTGTATCTACAGCCCGTTTGAAGGGCTGATCGTCCGGCGGGACCGCGACTTGGGCGACGTCGTGGTTCCCGGCGCGTCGGTGTTTCAGTTGATCTCGACCCGGGACCTGTGGGTCTCGGCCTGGGTGGACGAGTCTTTTCGGGCGGCTCTGCAATCTGGACAGAAGGCGCGAATCGTCTTTCGCTCGGAGCCGGGAAGGGAGTACGCCGGCTCGGTCATCCGGATCAGTCGGGAGGTGGACCCGGAGACACGCGAGTTTCTGGTCGACGTGGCGCCGGATCAGTTGCCACAGGGATGGGCCATCGGGCAGCGCGCAGAGGTCTTCATCCTGACCGGACGAAAAGACAACGTGGTCCGGATCCCGGGCCGAATGATCCGCTGGCGGGACAATCAGGCCGGCGTATGGGTGAACGAAGAGGGCAAGGCGAGTTGGCGAGCCCTCGAGCTGGGCATGACGGGCAGGGAGTTCACGGAGGTTGTCGGTGGCCTGGCCGACAACGATACGGTGATTGCGGCGACTGAGTCCCACGCCAAGAAGTTGCAGCCGGGCAGGCGGGTGGTGAGCGCACCATGAATCTGGCCATCCGCGATATCCGCCACAAGCTCAGCCGGTTCCTGCTCACCGCTGTGGGCACCGGCCTGCTGTTGATGATCGTCATGGGGATGGGGGGAATCTACCAGGGCCTCAGTGAGGACGCGCTGAGCTTTCTGGAACGGACGAAGGCGGACTTCTGGGTCGTGCAGAGAGGGACGCGCGGCCCGTTTGCAGAGATCTCGCGCGTACCATGGAGTCTGGAGGATCGCGTCCATGCCGTCACCGGCGTGTCCGCGGCCCGCGCTTTCGTATCGCATACGATTCAGCGGGAATTCCGCGGGCGGCCCCTTCGCATCGTCGTACAGGGACTGGCGTGGCCGCGAGACGACGGCCGGACGCTGCCGCTGATGGCCGGCCGGGCGATAAGGCAGGCCCACTACGAGATGCTTGCCGACCGCTCGCTCGGTCTGCGTCTCGGCGAGCGCATCCCGCTGGGCAAGGACGTCTACACCGTCGTGGGAATCACGACCGGCATGGTGGGCCAGAGCGGCGACGGTATCGCGTTCTTCACCGTCTCCGATGCGATTGCCATCCAGTACGATGCGCCGGGGGAGGCGGTCCGCCTCGAACGCCAGGCGAGGCGGTCGCGGTTGCTGAAGCAGGACCTGGGCAACACACAGCCGGTCATGCTGGAGCGGGCGGCGGGCCCCACGTCAGAGCTACCAGCGCTGGGCACGCAGAATGTCAGTGCGATCATGGTGAACGTCTCGCCCGGGACGGATCCGGCACGGGTGGCGAGGGTCCTTTCCGGCTGGAGCGATGTGACGGTGTACACCAACGACGCGCAGCGCGACCTGCTGCTCAAGGCGATCGAACGCAATCGCAAGCAGATCGGCATGTTCCGCACGTTGCTCGTCATCATCTCCGCCATTATCATGGCGCTGATTCTCTACACCCTGACCCTGGACAAAATCCACGATATTGCCATGCTCAAGCTGATGGGCGCGCGGAACCGGGTCATCGTGGTGCTGATCCTGCAGCAGGCCCTTCTATTGGGGGCTATGGGCTATGGCCTGGCCCACGTCATCGGGCTTTGGGTCTTTCCCCTCTTTCCCCGGCGAGTAGCCATCACCCAGGCAAGCCTGGTGCAGCTTGGCGTTGTCGTTCTCGCGATCTCTATTCTCTCCAGTTTTCTGGGCATCTGGAAAGCGATGTCCATTCAACCGAACGAGATCCTGTCATGAGAACCGTCATCCAATCCGACGCTCTTTCGGTCGAGGCCCGGTCGCTCACGAAGATTTATGGGCGGGACAATACCGAGGTCGTGGCCATGCGCGACGTCTCGTTCCAGGTTTCGCGGGGTGAAGTGGTGGCTCTACTGGGACCGAGCGGTGCGGGCAAATCGACGCTTCTGACCGCCATCGGGCTGGTCAATCCGCCCACGTCCGGCGAGATTGCCATCGGTGGCTGCCCGGTGATGAGCGGGCCCAGAGCGCTGGTCGACATCCGCGCGTTCCGACGGAAGCACCTGGGGTTCGTGTTCCAGAAGGCGAATCTCATTCCATTCCTCACCGCTCTGGAGAATGTGCAGGTGGCGATGGAGATCAATGATGCCCCCGCCCGCAAGGCTCGAAAACGCGCCTGGGAACTGCTGGAGTATCTGGGTGTCGCCGACCGCTGTCGCAATCTGCCCTCGATGCTTTCGGGGGGCCAGCAACAGCGCGTGGCGGTGGCCCGTGCGCTGGCGAACGATCCGAGTCTGATCCTGGCCGATGAGCCGACCGCGGCGCTCGACAGCCATCGTGGGCGTCAGGTGATGGAGTTGTTCCGGATGGTCGCGCACGAGCAGAAGGCCGGCGTTATTGTCGTGACGCACGACCAGCGGGCATTGGATGTTTTCGACCGGATTCTCGAAATGGAGGATGGGGTCTTGCGACCCTCCGCACCGGCAACATGAAGCAGGTTCGTCACAGGAGACGGCTTGTCATGAGCACGAATCTCGCAGTGTTCTTCTTGTTGGTTGGCGCCATCGTGTCGCTCGCAGCGGCGCAGAATCCAAGGACAGGAGGGTTCGGCGGGACGCGCCCGCCGGCGAACAACGAGCGGGGATTGCGCGAGCTGACGGACGAGGAGATTCCGCCCAACCTGAACTTCTACGCGATGGACCCGCTTTACGATCCGAATGCGAAGCTGGGCTGGGCCTCGCAGCGGATCGAGGAGACGCTTGACCGTGGCATGCTCGCCTTGGCGATGGGTGAAGGCCGCGTCTATCTCGACTGGCGATTGCTCAAGACCGACCCGGAGGCGATTGCCTTCAACGTCTATCGCTCGAGCGCCGGCGGCGAGCCGGTGAAGCTGAACGCCGAGCCGATTCGCAAGACCACGGATTTCATCGACGCCGATGCGCCCCTGGATCGGCCGAACGCGTGGTGGGTCGTGCCGGTGGTGGATGGCTCGGAGCTGGCGCGGTCGGCGCCAGTCGAGCTTGCGGCGAGTGCCCCGGCGCAGCAGTACAAAGCGATCAAGCTCAAGGACGACGTTCGCGGGGTGTCCATCGTCGGCATCGGCGACCTGAACGGCGACGGTGTCTATGACTTCGTTGTCAAGCACCCCGCCGGAGGGAAGGACCCGGGCCGCGTCGGTCCCAACCGAGGTTCGTACAAGTATGACGGCTACGACGGCGCGACGGGCGAATTCCTGTGGCGGATCGACCTGGGCTGGAACGTGGACATGGGGATCTGGTGGACGCCCATGGTCGTTCGCGACCTCGACGGCGACAACAAGGCGGAGGTCTGTGTGAGGACCGCGCCGTATGCGGCCAGCGCCGACGAGATGTTCCCCAGCGGCAAGACCGGATTTGTCATGGAAGGGCCCGAGTACCTGACGGTCTACAACGGCGCCAACGGCGCCGAGATCGACAAGGTCGACTGGATCGAGCGGGGCAGGGTCCAGGACTGGGGCGACAACACCGGCAATCGCTCCTGTCGTCACATGATGGGCGTGGCCTACCTGGACGGCAGGACCCCGGCAGTGTTGGTGGTTCGCGGCATCTACGGGATGATGAAGATCGACGCCTGGGTGCTGAAGGACCGCAAGCTCCAGAAGGTCTGGCGCTGGACCAATGAGCGGGCTCCCTTCATGTACCAGGGCCAGGGTCAGCACAGCATCAAGACCGGCGACATCGACGGCGACGGCTGCGATGAGATTCTGGCCGGCTCGATTGCGATCGACAACGACGGTCGCACCCTCTGGGGCACTGGCTACGGACACGGCGACCGTTTCTATCTCGGTGACATTGACCCCGGCCGGCCCGGTCTGGAGGTCTGGTATATCTTCGAAGAGCCGCACCCGCACAACGGCGCGAGTCTGTGGGACGCGCGGACCGGGAACCTGATCTTCGGAATTCCCGAATCGAACCGCGACAACGAGCTGGGCCTGGCCATCGCCGGTGACATCGATCCGGCGTATCCGGGCATGGAGTGCGCCGGCGGCCGGCATTTCTATACAGCGCAGGGCCTCAAGATCGATGGGCCCGTGCCGCCTCAGAACTTCCTCGTCTGGTGGGATGCCGATCCGCTGCGCGAGATCCTTGCCTGGCGGGGCGTGTCCAAATGGAAGGGCGACTCGCTGACGGACATCCGAGGCGGCGTTCAGCAGATCGCCGATATCCTGGGCGACTGGCGCGAGGAGATCATCACGTATACCGATGGGGAGTTGCGCATCTACAGCACGATGATTCCAGCGGAGGACCGCCGCGTGTGCCTGATGCAGGACCCGCTGTACCGCAACGACGTGACCCACCGCTCGATGGGCTACGCGCATTATCCCATGACCAGCTACTACCTGGGAAGCCGTTGAGGTGGCGGAGTGACAATATGACAATACGACCGGCGTACATGGCATCCGTGTGGGCGGCTGCCGCTGTGACGGTTCTGGCCGGAACGGTGCACGCGCAACGCCAGATGGAATGGCTTGATCGGGGCCTGGTTGCCGTCCAGCGGAGCGACGGGACAGTCTACATCGGATGGCGCATGCTGGGGACTGAACCCGACTCCATTGCGTTCAATGTCTACCGGGATGGCACCCGCGTGAACGAGACGCCGATTGCGGATTCGACGAACTTTGTGGACGATCGAGGCGCCGGCGATGCGACCTACACCGTCTGCGCCGTCATCAATGGTTCGCAGGCTGTGCCTTCGAAGCCGGCAACGGTCTGGAAACAGGACTATCTGACCATCCCTCTTCGGACGCCGGATGGGTATCGTCCGAACGACGCGTCCGTCGGCGATCTCGACGGAGACGGCGCGTACGAGATCGTGCTGCACCAGGCGGGACGTAGTCGGGACAATGCCTCTCGCGGCATGACGGACCCGCCCATTCTCGAAGCCTATCGACTTGATGGGACGTTTCTCTGGCGAATCAACCTCGGCCGGAACATCCGCGAGGGGGCCCATTACACGCAGTTCATGGTCTACGATCTCGACGGCGACGGCAGAGCAGAGGTCGCGTGCAAGACCGCCGACGGCACGGTCGATGGAACCGGCAAGGTCATCGGCGACCCGAACGCCAACTGGGTCAACCGCGATGGGAAGATATTGGACGGCCCGGAGTTCTTCACGATCTTCGACGGGCTGACGGGCACGGCACTGGCGACCGTCGACTACATTCCGCCCCGAGGCGACATCAGCGGTTGGGGCGGCGTCGGCGGCAACGGCAGCAACGACCACAACGGCAACCGTGTCGATCGCATGCTCGCCTGCGTCGCCTATCTCGATGGGACCCGGCCGAGCGTGGTGATGTGCCGGGGCTACTACGGCCGGTCCGTATTGGCCGCCTGGGACTACAGAGATGGCAGGCTCACCTCGCGATGGGTCTTCGATTCGGCGACACCCGGACTGGAGAAATACTCGGGGCAGGGCAACCACAATCTGACCGTCGCCGACCTGGACGCCGACGGCAGGGACGAAATCATCTACGGGTCGATGTGCGTGGACGACGACGGGACTGGTTTGTATTCGACGGACCTGCGACATGGGGACGCCATGCACGTCGGCGATCTGGACCCGGCCCGAGGCGGGCTCGAAGTGTGGGGTATCCACGAGAACGAAGTTGTGATACCGGGCTATGAAGACGGTTTCGGCGCCGCTATGTTCGACGCCGGTACTGGGGAAGTTCTCTGGGGCAAGGACCCGGGGCGTGACGTCGGTCGAGGCGTAGCCGCCGACATCGATCCGAGACATCCCGGCGACGAATGCTGGTGGAGCGCGTCGTCGGTCCTGTGCGATGCCAGGGGCCAGGAAATCGGGCCGCGACCCCGGTCGCAGAACTTCGTCGTCTGGTGGGATGGCGACCTGCTTCGCGAGACGCTCGATGGCATTCGCATCGCCAAGTGGGATTGGGAAGGCGGCGCGGAAGTCCCGTTGTTGACAGCCGAGGGCTGCTCGTCGAACAACGGGTCGAAATCCACGCCGGCCCTGAGCGCCGACCTTTTCGGCGACTGGCGGGAAGAGGTGACGTGGAGAAGCCGCGACGGCAAGGAGCTGCGCATCTACACGACGACCATGCCGACAGCGCACCGCTTCTACACGCTCATGCACGACCCACAATACCGGTTGAGCATCGCCTGGCAGAATGTGGCCTACAACCAGCCGCCGCACGTGGGATTTTTCCTCGGCGCAGGAATGGCGCCGGCGCCTCGACCGAGCATCCGACTTGTCGGCAGGAGCATAGCGCCAGTTGGGAGCAAGCAGGAATGACGAGCATCCGCAAAGTGATCTCTGTGCTGTGTGTGACCATCGCGATGTGCCATGGCGCCTGGGCGGACGCGGTTGAAGTCCGCTCACCCGACGGTCTGATGAGCGTTACGTTCGACGTGAAGGACTTCGAGGGCGCGTCTGCGTGCCCGGTCTACAGCGTCCGGTACAAGAGCAGGATCATCGTGAATGAGTCGCGGCTTGGACTGGAGCTCGAAGACGGCCCGCTTGGCAACGGCGTGACTGCCACCGTTCTTTCGACGGGAAGTCACGATGCGACGTGGAAGCCGGTGTATGGCGAGCGAAGCGCCATCCGCGACCGTTACAGCGAGGCCGAGATTCAACTGAGGCAGACGGACGCTCCCCATCGGATCGTGACGCTTGCGTTCCGTGCTTATGACGAGGGGGTGGCCTTCTGCTACACGATTCCGAAGCAGGCCGGGATGGATCGTGTCACCATCGCGAAAGAGGCCAGCGAATTTCGGTTTCCAGACGACCACGCCGCCTGGGCGACGTACAGCGCACAGGGCAAGTATGAGAAAGTCACGCTGGGCCGGATCAAGCCGGGTTGCGAAAGGCCCCTGGTGATCCAGCCGGCCGACGATGTGTACGTCGCTGTTGCAGAAGCCCGTTGCGTCGATTACGCGCGAATGAAGCTGTCGCCGCTGAGTGGCCGAGCCAACAGTCTGGTGAGCGACCTGAGCGGTCCGGTCGAAGCCGCGCTGCCGTTGACGACGCCCTGGCGCGTCGTGATGGCGGCCGACAGTCCCGGCCGCCTTCTCGAGAACAACGACATCATCCTCAATCTCAACGCGCCGTGTGCGATTGCCGACACCTCCTGGATCGAGCCGGGCAAGGTGATCCGCGAGGTCTCTCTGACGACCGCAGGGGGCAAGCGCTGCGTCGATTTCGCGGTCGAGCACAATCTCCAGTACGTCGAATACGATGCCGGTTGGTACGGGCCTGAGTATTCCGACGAATCCGATGCGACGACGGTGACGCTCGACCCGAAACGCTCCAAGGGGCCGCTGGATTTGCAGGAGGTGATTCACTATGCCGACGAGCGAGGCATCGGAGTGATCGTTTACGTCAATCGCCGGGCCCTCGAACGCCAGTTGGGCGAGATTCTGCCTCTGTATCGCCGGTGGGGTATCAAGGGCGTCAAGTACGGCTTCGTCAACGTCGGTTCGCAGCAGTGGACGAGCTGGCTGCACGAGGCCGTTCGCAAGGCGGCCGAGAATCAGCTCATGGTGGACGTGCACGATGAGTATCGCCCGACCGGCTACTCGCGCACGTATCCGAACTTCATGACTCAGGAGGGCATCCGGGGCGACGAGGAGCGTCAGCCCAACGAGATGAGCCTGACGACGCTGTTCACGCGGATGCTGGCGGGAGCGGGCGACAACACGATCTGCTATCTCGACAAGCGGGTGGACGAGCAATCCACGCACGCCTATCAACTGGCCAAGGCCGTCTGCTTCTACAGTCCCTGGCAGTTCCTCTATTGGTACGATCGCCCGGAGATGTTCCGCGACGAGCCCGAGCTGGAGTTCTTCGACCGTTGTCCGACGGTGTGGGATCAGACGAAGGTGATCGAGGGCCGCATCGGCGAGTACGCGATCATTGCCCGGCGCAGCGGTCCGAACTGGTTCATCGGTTTCATGAACAGCGGTCAGGCCCGCACATTCGATGTCCCGCTCGGCTTCCTCGATTCAGAGAAGACCTACGTTGCCCACGTCTATTCGGACGACTCCTCCGTCGCCACGCGGACCCACGTCCGGATCGACCGATTCACCTTGGACCGTGACACGAGGCTCAGGATGACCGCATCGGAAAAGGGAGGTCAGGCCGTCCGGATCGTGCCGGCGACGGCCGCCGACCACCACCAGCCCTACACGAAATAGCCGCGTGGAAGGGTCTCAGTTGGTGAAGAGGTCGAAGATGTTGCCCAGCATGCTGGTGTCGGCCTTGTAGATCTCCGTATAGCGGCATCGCGTGCAGGTCACCGTGGAGAAGCGTCGGCTCTGCACATCGAAGATCTTGCTCCAGAAGCCTCCGGCCGCTCGGATCTCGCCCGTCTCGAATTCCGTGCCGGAGCACTTCGGACACGTGTAACGGATGGTCTGCATGGGTTCGTCTCCTGAAAACGTGACTGGATGCCGTCTATCTGAATAGACGCCTGCGGGACCGAAGACTTGCGAACATGACGAAGAGAAGCGCGGGCTTCTATTCCGATGTCAGAGTACGATATCATACTTTCATGCTATGGTATCTGGTGACATCAAACTTCCCTCTGCAATATTCGTAGTCCGATAAGCGTCTATAGTAACGGGAAGCGTACAGGCGACATATAGAGACGGTGTGTCGCCGGTCAAGGAGGATAGGGCAGGGTTTTGTGCTGTCCAGAAGGGCTTGAAGGGCCGGCTGTTTTGGGAGATGTGTTGTGTATATCGGACAAGACTCTGACGAGGCCGTGAATCGTAAGTCCTCATCACTGCCTCCTTTCCGCTACGAGGCAGGGTATTCCCTCAACGTCAGCGATCGCGGCGGCGCGGGAGTGAAACTGGAGCTGAGCCACGACGGGGACATCGGGGCGGCGGTCATGCTGCCGCCGGAGACCGTCCAGGAACTCGGCAGGTGGCTGTTGCGAACGCTGGGCCAGGATGAACACGGATTCCCCGTGGAGCTTGGGGGGATTCTCGAGAGGCTCAGCAAGGAGAAGAAAGCCAGCTCGATTCTCCAGCGGGGCGACAAGACGCGAATCCGCGAGGCTCTCCAGGCCCTCAAGAGCTGACAGGGATTCTGAGCCGGGATCAGTGTTCCCGGTCGCGAACGGTGGTCTGGAAGGCAGGATCGTTCATAAGTTGCTCTGAGATAAGCACATATCCCTCGGCCAGTGGGTGGCTTGAGTCTGCATAGAGATCGGTCGGGAGGGGGGTAGCTACCAGGTGTGGAACGCCATTTTGGGCGAGCCATTGCGCGATCTGAGCCTTGATCCGGCCGTACACGACGGCGTTTTCGGCCGTGAGCATGTGCTCATTGAAGGGCCCAACGAGGACGAACACGCGATTTTCCCTCGCCTGCAACCGCTCGACCGCGCGCCGGAAGAAAAGCCACTGTAGGGAACTGTCGAGATCCACCCACGCCATATCGCGTTTCTGACCTCCGGCCTCCTGCCAGGAACTGCCCTTCTCCGCTTCCGTGTTCTGCGGCTCCGGCAGCGGTTCGGCCAGGGCGCCGAGGGGATTGGTGTACGGATTCTGCAGGGTCCAGGCAGGCAGGTCCATGCCCTGGAGATAGGCAATCCGCAGGTGGCCGGCCCAGCTCAGGAAGGGGACATGGCGCTCCATCACGATGCCCAGCCGGGCTGAGAACGGGGCCTTGTAACAGGGAATCTCGGTCGCGAATTGCGGGACCAGACGGGGGTGGTTGAAGTGGAATTCCTTCGTCGTCTGCAAATCGTGTTTGGCGGAACTCATCCACAGCGGATTGAACTGGAGAACGACCGGCCGGCCTTTGACGGCGGGAGCGTAGTACTCGGTCAGGCCGGCCAGTGCGGCCGGATGCGTCCCGTCCAGGCCGAGGTTGGCGAACCGTTCCTCGCCCAGGGCGTCATTGAGGCAGTGCGAGAGCGTCTGATCGGGCCGCACGTAGTGTCCCCAGATGACCGAGTCGCCGATCACCGGCACCTTCCCACGCCGACACGCCACGCGGCAATGGCGGGCGTACAGCCAATAGTCGCTGCCCAGTGCGTAGGGGACGCGGTAGTCCGGGCCGGGGCGGAAGGTCTCCACCTGCTTCCAGAGTATCGGCGCCAAGATGAACAGAGCCAGCAGGAGCAGCGCGACAACCAGCCACTGTCGCGGCGTCAGCCACACGGCGTTCGAGTTCGGCATCGCCGCATCCGTTGTGTCTTTCAGATTCTCTGCCATCGTTCAGAACTGCATATAGATGAACGGTTGCTCCCCCGAAGGGGCAAACAGCGCCAGATACGCGAGCATGAGGACGACGAGTCCCATGCGAACCGCTCGGAACTCGAGCGCCCAACGCAGCCGGGATTCGAACACGTACTGATAGCACCAAACCGCAGCGATCAAGGCGATGGCCAGCAGTGGGCAATAGGGATCAGCGATACCCGATGTGAAGATCCGTGTCACGATCAGCCAGGCGTCGCCCAGCCTCGCCGCTCGGAAGAAGACCCAGGCGAAGGTGACGATCGCGAAGACGAAGCCCTGCTTGACGAAGGCCGGGACCCGGTCTCTGTAGAACGCGGTACGCTCCAATTCTCGCGTGGCGAACCGCCCGAGGGCATGGACAGCGCCCCACAGGACGAAGGTCCAGGCGGCGCCGTGCCACAGGCCGGACAGCACCATCGTCAGGAAGATGTTGCGGTAGGTGTTGAAGCTACCCTTGCGGTTGCCGCCGAGCGGAATATAGACATAGTCTTTGAACCAGGACGAGAGACTGATGTGCCAGCGGCTCCAGAACTCTCCGAGGCTCGTGGCCAGATACGGATTGTTGAAATTGAGCATCAGTCGGATGCCCATCATCGCGGCGATGCCCCGCGCCATATCTGTGTATCCGCTGAAGTCGAAGTAGATTTGCCAGGCGAAGAGGAACGTCGCGAGGACCAGCGCCGGCGCCTGGAAGTCGGCCGGTGCGGCGTACACCTTGTTGACGTACAACGCCAGGTAGTTGGCCAGAGCGACCTTCTTGAAGAGGCCCACGACGAAAAGCGACAGCCCGTCGGCGAAGTCCTTCCCTGCAATCTTCGGCGTACGGCTCAACTGGGGCAGGAGGTTTCCGGCCCGTTCGATCGGGCCGGCCAGAAGACGCGGAAAGAACGCCACGAACGTGGCGTAGCGCAAAAAGTTCGTCTCGCGTGCGACCGTCCCGCGATAGGCGTCGATGACATAGCCCATCGACTGGAAGAGATAGAACGACAGACCCGCAGGAAGCAGAATGCCCGGCGCCGGGAGCCGGCCGGGAATCCGCAGTGCTGCGAACAGCGCGTTGACGTTGTCCGCGGCGAACTGGCCGTACTTGAAAACGCCCAGCAGAACGAGGCTGTTGACGACGCTGACCCAGAGCCAACGTTTCTTCCGCTCGCTCCTGGCCATTCGCGTGACGACGAAGAAGTCCACCACGCTGACGTAGGCGATCGGAATCAGATATCGCCAGTCCAGCCACGCATAGAAGGCGTAGGACGTCACGAGCAGCCAGGGCAGCCGGAGTCTCGTCCCCTTCACGAGCAGATACAGGGGATAGGCGATCAGGAAGAAGATCAGGAATGACCAGGTCTGGAACAGCATTCGGGCGTCTTCTTACTCCATCAGGGTGCGGATATGGGCCTCGACCGATGCGGCCAGAAGCTCCGGGCCATATCCGCCTTCGAGGATGGAGACGAGTCGGCCCTGGCAGCACTTCTGGGCGATCTCCTTGACGATATGCGTCAGGCGTGCGAATCCCTCCGTGGTGACTCTCATGCCACCCAGCCCATCTCCGGCCTGTGCGTCGAAGCCGGCCGAGATGAAGATGAAGTCGGGTCGAAAGGCCATCGCCGCCGGACGAAGTCGCTGCTCGAACGCGCCGACATAATCGGTATCCCCCGAACCGGCGGGGGTGGGCACGTTGATCGTGAGGCCCGAACCGGCTCCGGTCCCGGTCTGTGAGGCGCTGCCGGTGCCTGGATAGAAGGGCCATTGGTGGATACTGAAGTAGAGCACGTCAGGGTCGTCGTAGAACGCCTCCTGCGTTCCGTTGCCGTGATGGACGTCCCAGTCGGCGATCAGGACTCTGGGCAGGCCGTACTTGCCCTGAACGTAACGGGTTCCGATGGCGACGTTGTTGAAGATGCAGAACCCCATCGCCCGGTCGCGCAAGGCGTGATGGCCCGGAGGCCGGATCGCACAGAAGGCGTTAGTGACATCGCCTGCCATCACAGCATCGACGGCGGCCATGACTCCTCCGGCGGCCAGTACGGCCGCCTCGTACGATTGCCGGCAGACTGGCACGTCGCCCGAGTCCAGATACCCGCCGCCGGATTCGCAGACGGCCCTGGCTCGCTCGATGTACTCGGCGCTGTGAATGGTCTGGAGCCACTCTGCCGGTGCGGCCGACGGCGTCAGGTGCGTGAGCCTGGAGTCCAGGCCGGCGGCTTCCAGCCGACGGGCGATTGCGCTGAGCCTTTCCGGAGATTCCGGATGGCCGGCGCCCGTCTCGTGCTCGAGGTAGATGGGGTCATAGACGACCCCGGTCTTGGATTGCGGGTTACCCGCCTGGGCCGATGCAGCGTTTGCGTCCGGTGCCTCGTTCGGGGCGTTACGGACGCAGCGGAACCCGATGGCGTCGTTGGCCAGGCAGGTGTCGTCGATCGCTGGATCGCTGGCGCGGTACATGGATCGGCAGCTCTCGGCGCTGGAATTCCACGCGCCGCCGCGGATGACCCGGTCGGCCCCGTCGGCCGGGCCTTCAGGGTCTCTGTCGGGACTCTTCGAATAGTAGTCTTCGGCATACCGGTCGTTGCACCATTCGGCTACGTTGCCGTGCATGTCGAACAGCCCCCAGGGGTTGGGCTTCTTCTGCGCCACAGGATGCGTCGTCTGCGAGGAGTTCTCCGCGAACCATGCGTAGTCCTTGAGCATGCGGGAATCGTTGCCGAAGCTGTATTGGGTGGACGTGCCCGCCCGGCAGGCATACTCCCACTCCGCCTCAGTCGGCAGGCGGTAGCCGTTGGCGTCGAAATTGCACTCCCACGTCTGCTCGTCGTAGCAGGGCTCGAGCCCCTCGGCCATCGACCGGTCGTTGCAGTAGAGGGCCGCATCGGTCCAATTGACCTGCTCCAATGGCTGGCTGGGGCCTTTGAAATGGGACGGGTCGGGGAGCTCGTACTGCTTGAACTGTTCCTGCACCACCTCGTGCCGGTCTATCCAGAACGGGCTGATCCAGACCCGGTGCACCGGCAACTCATCGCTCTGACCTTTGGCGCTGCCCATCTCGAACCATCCTCCCGGAACGAGAACCATCTCGATGCCGCTGGCGGTCGTTTGCCGTTGGGGCGATTCGGAGGTTCCCTCTTTCCGCTGACAACCTGGGACGGCGATCGCGCCCGCCAGGAACAGAAGAACCATCATCCTTGACTTCATTGCGTGCAACGGCATCGGTCTTCCTTCTACGTACAGTGAACGTTCGAGTTTCATTTCGCTTTCGCGGGAGCCGGCACCCAGTCCGGTTCCTTGTTCTGGCAGCCGTCGGTGGTGATCTGGACCCACTTGCCGGCCAGATCGCTGACACAAATGTTCCAGCCGGGCGCCTGGCCGCCGACCATCTCATTGGCTTTGGGTCCGTAGCCGAAAGCGATGTATTGTCCGTCCGGCGAGAAGTCGGTGTGGTAGGTCTCATGCTCCTTGTCGCACTTGACGAACGGCCGGACATCTGTCACCACCGGCTCCGGCGCGCTCAGATCGATGTCGGCGACGCCCAAGTCCCAATCGGTCAGGCCCCAGGTGATCCTTCTGCCGTCGGGACTGAAGTCGGGCCGGCATCCGGTGACCCCGAATTTCGTCAAGTCGTATACCGCCGTCCCGTGGGCCTGTAGAACCAGGATCGCGTGGTCGTGACCCATGCCCCCATGGACCGTGGCGGCAAACCAATTGCCGTCCGGCGACCAGCAGATGTTGTAGAGGTGATGCAAGTCCTTGTTTAGATGTGGTTTGTGCTCACCCGTCTTGAGATCGTAGTACATCAGCTCTTTGGTGGCATAGTCCGTGATCGTGTAGCGACGGTATTCGGCCTTCAGGTAGGCAATCGTCCGGCTGTCAGGACTCCAGCAGGGCTGTCTGGCGTTCTCGGCAACCTTCACCCGGCCGGTCCCGTCCAGATTCATGTAGTAGACGTTGCGCATCTTGTCGCGGCCCGTTCCTTCATCGGCGACGAAACAGACCTTTGTCCCATCGGGCGACGCGTGGGGGTACAACTCGTTCACGTCGGCCGTTCGGGTAAGATTGATCGGGTTGGAGCCGTCTGCATGGACCAGACAGAGTTCCCAGTTCTCCTTTCCATCGGTTTGGCGGAATGTCTCGTAGACGATTCTGAACGGGATGGAGGCCAAGTCGAGTTCGGAGGCGGGATACGGCTGGAGTCTCGCCCCCGGCAGCGCCTCCGGCTCGGCGTGGTCAGCCAGGGCCGTTGAGGGCGCCATGGCCAATGCCAGGAACAACAGAGCATGTACACACAACGCGTGATGCCAATGATCCGATGCCTTCGCCATGTCACTTCTCCTCTTGCATCTCTTCTCGGCAAGCCCGATCTGCCAAGCGTGGCCTACGGGATCGGCACCCAGTCGGGCTCCTTGTTGTGAAAGCCATCGTCGGTGATCTGGACCCATCGGCCGGTCAGGTCGCCGATGCAGATGTTCCAGCCCTCGGCCATGCCTCCGACCTGCTGGCCGCCGCGCGACGGGCCGTAGCTGAAGACAATGTACTTGCTGTCGGGCGAAAGGTCCACGTGGTAGACCTTGGATCCGCGCGCGCAGCGGACGATCTCGCGGATGTTCGCGACCCGGGGCTCCGGGCCCTTCAGATCGATATCCGCGATCTGGAGATTCCAGTCGGTCTCGCCCCAGACCATCTGGGTCCCGTCGATGCTGAATTCGGGCCGGCATCCCTTGACCCCCCAGACTGCCAGGTCGAACACGCGCGGGCCGAAGGCGTCGAACGCGATGATTGTGTCACTGTATCCCATTCCCCCGGAGACCGCCGCCAGAAACCACCTGCCGTCGGGCGACCAGCAGATGGCATAGAGGTGGTGCAGATTCGTGTTCACGTGCGGGCTGGTCCACTTGTGTTCCAGGTAGTAGAACATCAGCGCATCGGTGGCATACTCGCGGGTGCTGAACCGCTCGTATTCGTCGGTCAGGTAGGCGATGCTCTTGTTGTCGAAGCACCAGCAGGGCTCGCGCGCGTGCTCGGCGACGTGGACCCGGTCGGAGCCGTCGATCTTCATGTAGTAGACGTGTCGCACGCGGTTTCTTCCGAACCCCTCGTCGACGACGAAGCAGATCTTGGTGCCGTCGGGCGAGACGTGGGGATACATCTCGTCCACGTCCGGCGTGTTGGTGAGGTTGACGGGATTCGAACCGTCCGCGTTCCTCATGAAGATTTCCCAGTTCTCCTTTCCCTCGGTCCGACGATAGGTTTCGTGGACGAGTTTGAAGGGGATCTTCGCCAGATCGATCGCTTCGCGAGGAAGGGGAATCTGCTTCGGCCGCATACGGACCGCTGGGGCCTCGGATTCGGCGGCCGCCTCGAAGCCGGGCGGTTCCGCCGCCTCCACAGAGGCAAGCCCCGCGAGCGCCAGTATGGCCCCCAGGGCGAGTGACATACGCTGCATGGTGGAAATCCCTCGAAAACCAGGCCGACGTTGAAATCAGGGTCCTTTCCTACCCAACAAGATACCCCCGGGCCTCGTACGGTGCAAGGGGGCTGGTTCTTCGTCGTCGGTGCCGGTCGCCCGACGGTCGGAATGGCGGGCAGATTGCCCATTTTCTTCTTGTGACCCCTACGACCGTCATGGTAAGATGGTAAGATAGATAAGGCCTTTTCATAGGGAGGTACCATGAACGGTGAGTCCACGTTGAGCGGGGGGACTACGATGCGCAGAGCGTTTACCCTCATCGAATTGCTCGTCGTTATCGCGATTATCGCCATCCTGATGGCGGTGCTGATGCCGGCCCTGCACCGGGCCCGCGAGCAGGGCCGACGAGCCGCCTGCCTGAGCAATCTCAAGCAGTTGAGTCTGGCCTGGCTGATGTACGCGGACGAGAATGACGACCGGATCGTCAACGGCGCCACCGGCTTCAGCAACCAGAATCTGTCCTGGGGCGACCATACCAACGAGCTGGCCTGGGTTGACGGCTACCATCCCCTGGACCAGGAGGCGGCGGAAGAGGATATCCGTCGCGGGGCGCTCTGGCCTTATGTCAAGAATGAGAAGATCTATCGCTGTCCCACCGGCCGACGCGGCGAGGCCTTCACGTATGCGATCATGTTTTCCATGAACGCGGTCAACCACCCTGCGACGCAGGGTGTGCGCGGCGCTCACGTCAAGAAGCGAAGCGAAATCCGCAATCCGGCGCCGGCGTATCGACTGGTCTTCATCGACGAGGGGTTCATGACGTCGGATGCCTATGCCGTCAACTATGACCAGGAGCAGTGGTGGGACGACCCGCCGGTGCGGCACGGCGACGGGACCAACATCTCGTTTGCCGACGGGCACGTCGAGCACTGGAAATGGAGAGGCACTGATACGATCAAACGGGCCCGGCTCGTCGCGGACAGTCACCAGGGCAACTGGACGCCGGAGACGCAAGAGGGTTTTGAGGACCTGTATCAGATGCAGAAGGGCTGCTGGGGCAAGCTCGGCTACACCCCCAGCCACTGAGTCAAGTGAACGGATTGCGGATTTCGGATTCGCCTCTGGCGCCTAATCCGCAATCCGAAATCAGGATGGAAGGTGAAGATGAGCCGCGCAAAGCGGATGCAGTTGGATCATGTCTCGGAGAAGGCGCGTGCTTACGCGTGTGTGGGCGCTGCGTGATACCATTCATCGGGTTTTGAAGGAGGACTGACTATGCGCGTCACATTATCATGTTTGGCTTCACTTCTGTTGCTGCTGAGCCTGGCCGGCAGCGCCTCGGCCGATCTTGTAGGCCACTGGAAACTCGATGAGGGTTCGGGGACGGTCGCCTATGATTCCAGCGGAAACGGAAACGACGGCACGCTTGCGGGAGCGCCTCAATGGGTGGCCGGCAACCTTGGTGGCGCGTTACAGGTGGGCGGCAGCGATTGGGTGGATTGCGGCAACGCCCTCGAGCTCACCGGGGCGATTACGATCGCCTGCTGGGTCAATCCCGATGCGCCGGGCGGCGAGCAGGGTTTTGTCGGCCGCACCGGGAACTACGCTCTCAAGGGCCATGAAACCGGCGTCCGCTTCACCACGCCCGGCGTTCTGGACCACAGCAGCACCACGATTACGCTGGAGGCGGGCACTTGGCAGCACGTCGCCGCCACCTTCGTGCCCAGCCAGAACGAAGGGCTCATCTTCTACTACAACGGCGAGGAAGCGGAGCGGTTGACCAGTTCGGCGATCAGCGCGGGCACCGGACCGCTGCTCATTGCCAGCAACCAGTGGGGCGAGAATCTGGTCGGCATGATCGACGACGTGCGGGTCTTTGACCACATTCTGACGCCGGAGGAGGTGGTCGAGGCGATGCGGGGCGCCGACCCCGCGCTGGCGACCAACCCCAGCCCTGCCACGGAGGCGACGGATGTGCCTCGTGATGTCGTCCTGAGCTGGACGGCAGGCGAGTTCGCGGCGACGCACGATGTTTACTTCGGCACGTCTTTCGAAGACGTCAACGCGGCCAGCCGTGCCAATCCGATGGGCGTTCTGGCCGGCCAGGCTCAGACGACGACTGCGTTCGATCCGGCTGGTCTGCTCGATTTCGAGACGACCTACTACTGGCGCGTCGACGAAGTCAATGCCGCTCCCGACAACACGATCTTCAAGGGCGAGGTCTGGTACTTCACCACCGAGCCGTTTGCTTACGCGATCCAGAACATCGTTGCCACCAGCAACGGGATCTCCGAGCCGGGCGTGGGGCCCGAGAACACGGTCAACGGCTCCGGAATCAACGCCGCCGATCAGCACTCGACTGTCAGTGATGACATGTGGCTGGCCAGTGCCCCTGAAGGGGAGGCCCTGTACGTCCAGTACGAATTCGATCGCGTCTACAAGCTCTACGAGCTTCTGGTCTGGAACTACAACGTGCAGTTCGAGATCATCCTCGGCTTCGGGCTCAAGGGCGTGACCGTCGAGTACTCCGAGAACGGGACCGACTGGACGGCGTTGGGCGATGTGGAGTTCGCCAAAGCGACGGCCAAAGAAACGTACGTGGCTAACACGACCGTTGACTTGGGTGGCGTCCCGGCCAAGTATGTGCGTCTGACCGTCAACAGCGGTTGGGGCATGATGGGCCAGTACGGCCTGAGCGAAGTCCGCTTCCTGTACATTCCCGCGCACGCGCGCCAGCCGCAACCGGCCGACGGCGCCACTGACGTGGATGTGAACACGTCGCTGACCTGGCGGGCCGGCCGCGAGGCCGTTTCCCATGAGGTCTATCTCGGAACGGCTCCGGACGCCCTGGCTCTGGCCGGAACGGTCGACAGCGCCACGTTTGTCCCGGGCAATCTGGAGTTCGGCGGCACCTACTATTGGCAGATTGTCGAGGTCAATGAGGCCGACGCCGTCACGGCATGGGCCGGCGACGTGTGGAGCTTCACCGCCCAGGAATATGCCTGGATCGACGACTTCGAGAGCTACACCGACGACATCGAGGCCGGCACCGCGATCTTCGACACCTGGCTCGACGGCTGGGTCAACGGCACCGGTTCCACCGTCGGCTATCTCGAAATGCCGTTTGCCGAGACATCCATCGTTCACAGCGGCGAACAGTCCATGCCACTGGCGTATGACAACAGCGTCTCGCCGTTCTATGCCGAAGCCGAGCGCGAATTTGACACCGCCCAGAACTGGACGGGCAACGGCGCCGACACCCTCGTTATGCACGTTCGCGGCAATCCGCCCGTCTTCGTCGAGCGGGCCGACGGCACGATTCTGATGGGCAGCACCGGCGGCGACATCTGGGATACCTCCGATGCCTTCCGGTTCGCCTACAAGCGTTTGAGCGGCAACGGCTCCATCACGGCGCGGGTCGACAGCATCTATAACACCAGCGGCTGGGCCAAGGGCGGCGTGATGATCCGCGAGACGCTCGATCCAGGCTCCAAGCACGCCATGGTGGTGGTCACGCCGGGCAACGGTGTGGCTCTCCAGAACCGGCCGACCATGAATCAGGCGAGTCTGAGCGTCAATGAAGCGGGCCTGACGGCGCCGTACTGGGTGCGGTTGACCCGGACGGGTGACAGCCTCAAGGCCGAGCGCAGCGCTGATGGCGTGACATGGGCGAGCATCACAGCCAATGCAGCGGCCTCCACGCTGACGATTTCGATGGCCGGCGAGGTCTACATCGGTCTGGCGCTGGTCAGCAACAACGCCGGAGCCAGTCCGACGAGCGCCGAATTTGCCGAGGTCGGCACGACCGGCAACGTGACCGGGTCGTGGCAGACGGCCGATATCGGCGGCGGCCAGCGGACCAGCAACGATCCTGAACCGATGTACGTGCGGATCGAAGACAGCACGGGCGCCAGCGCGACGGTCACGAGTCCCAATGAGGAAATCGGGCTCAGTCTGACTTGGCAGTCGTGGGCGATCCCGTACAGCGAGCTATCCGGCGTGAATCTGAGCCGGGTCGAGAAGATGGTCATCGGCATCGGCAGTGCGACCAGTCCGGCCGCTGGCGGCGCCGGGCTGATCTATATCGACGACATCGGCTTCGGCTCGCCTGTGGAGTAGTTCCAGGCTGGAAACAATGGAATGATGGAAGTAGGGGCGTTCCGGCTCGCCGGGACGCCCCTATGCTTTTTCGGAATGAAATCCCGATGCATATCGGGATTGTTTTGAGCCGATACGTGAATCGATCCGATTCTATGGCGTCGCCTGACCCGCGAAGTGCCAGACGATATCGTAGTCGGTCTTCTGCTTGGGCCGCATAGCGAGGCCACCGTTGTCCTTCTGATCCGGGCCGACACTGTACAGATCGAACCCGGCGTCTTGTCGCCGGTACAGCAAACTGGCCTGCGAGAAAGGATCGCGAACACCGTCCGGATCGAGAGCGCCAAGGGTCTCAGGGAAGCCGCCGTGCGTGGCTTGGTACTGCAACAGGACCAGCCCTGCGCGAGTGACACGGACCTGTGCGATCGTCCGCAGATAGACCTCCTTGACGCGGCCGAGCGCCGGCAGGAGGGTTCGTGTCAGCACATGCCGCCTGTGTGTCTCGAGTAGCTCTCGGTCAAACGCTCCGGCTTCATTGGGATCGTACGGTTCGCTGAAGCGATTCGTGCAGTCCTGCATCAGCCGCAGGTAAGCGGCGTGGTCCGCCAGGAAGAGCGGCTTGAACGACACGCGAAGAAACAGCAGTCGCGAGATGATGTCGGGCATGTCGTCCTCGTCCAGCGTGTCGCGCAATTCCTTCCTTGGCAGACGGAACGTGTGCTCGCCAAAGAGGAATCGTTCGCCGTCGGCGGCCATAATCAGAGGGGCGATGTCGTCGTATCCGCCGAGCAACTCCTGAAGGTCACGCAATCGCTGCTCGCTGGGGACCGAGGTCTCACACAGTCTCTGAATGGTGGTGCACGCCAGATTGATCTGAGCGACTCGGACCAGTTGGCTGACGATGATCGGCTCGGTTCGCAGGGCATTGGCGAACTTCAGTTGGATCAGGGCGGTGTCCCAGGCCTCCTCGGCCTGTCCATCCTTCGCGTGGAGCAGTGCCTTGGCCCCGAGGATCCGCGCCAAGGTGCGCTGCTCGGCGAGGTGGGACAGGGGCATCGAGATGCCGGCGCTGTAGTCGTTGTCGAAACGGCACGAGGGACGCTGCGCTCCCTGCGTGAGCATCGACAGCGCCTGGGCAATCACCTCCTGCCGAAGCAGGCTCTCAAGCTCGGCCTGTTCTTCCGGATCGAGAAGCTTCTCGCTGGAACGTCCTGCGAGACTGCCCAGGTATGCCAGGAGGTCCTTTTCCGGCGCCGGCTGGGCCTTGAGCAGCAGAGCAGCGCTCTGGTACAGCAGGGCCGCGTTGTTCGCGTCGGGCACATTCGGCGGAATGACCTGGGCGACTTGTGTCGGACGCCCGGCCTTCTCCAGGGCGGCATAGGCCCGACGGAGCTTCGCAGCCGAAGCCGCCACCGCCACAGCATAGACGATGCCGAGAACGACGACGACAATCACAACACCCGTCAGGATTCGAACCGTTCTTCTGCGCATGAGAGTATCCCTTCGATCTGCCTTTATGAGTAGGAGCCGAAAGCTGTCTGCGCCGGGATCACCCGGCTTTGCCCTTCGATGAGTGTAGACGCGTTCGCGCTGCCCTGGGTCTCGTCGAGGATCTGGCGGATGCGTGTGACATGTTCACGCAGAGTCGATGCGTCGATGGCGGAGGGTCGGCCCCGCAGCCTCAGATGCACCGCCGCCAGATCAGCCGAGCCCAGCAAGGCCTCGAGATTGACGGGCTCCTGGATTGCCGCCGCGACGTCCCCGGATCGCCATGGCGAGACGGTGTGGTCGCCGTACCGATCGGCCAGGGCGACGACGATCACCGCCGCCGCGGCCGCAACGGCGAGACGCCTCAGGAAGATTCGCGCGGGAATGTCGATCGAATCTCGTCGCCAGACCTTCTGCGCTGCCGCTATGACACGTGCCTTCAGTGCGTCCGAAGGACCGGGCAAACCCGCCGCCTTCATCAAACGCTCGATCTTGTCCTGATCTGTGTCCATTCCACTCATGACTATCGCTCCCCCAACAGGGTTCGCAGCCTTTCCATTCCGTAGCGGTATCGGCCGGCCGCTGTGTTGAGCGAGATGCCCATGATCCGGGCAATCTCCTCAAACGTCTTGTCGCGGTATACCTTCAATACCACCGCCTGACGCTGGGACTCGGGCAGGCGGCTCAGGGCCACCTCCAGCAGTTCTACGACATCGGTGCGCTCCGGGCCGGCCTCCGACGCCTCCAGCCAGGAGTCCTTGGCCGCCTCGTCCTTTCGATCGCGTCGGCGCCGGCGCGTGTATGAAACGGCCTCGTTGCGAGCGATTCGGTAGATGTAGGCGTCCAAGTGGCCGGCTTTGGCCAGCTTGCGGCGTTTGCCCGCGATTCGAACGAAGACGGCCTGGAGGACGTCTTCGGCATCGTGGCGGCAGCAGAGCTTCGTCACCAGATACGCCAGCAGGCTGTCCGCGTACCGCTGCCATATCAGCTCGACCGCGGCCGGATCATCCCGGCCCAGCGCCTCTCGTATCGCCTCATCGAGGCTGCGTTTGTCCAAGTTCTCTGTCCTCGACTCGGATGCTCATTCTCACGGCAAGACGCCCTGAACCCATCTGATTTGTATACGTAACAGAATCATTCGTCTATCTTGACACGGGAAAGGACAGAAGGGAACATGGATGAACCGATTCGTAGGGGCGAGGCATGCCTCGCCCCTACCTCGTACCTCGGCGCGCTTCACGAGATACGAGACACGAGATCCGAGCTGCGTGGTCAGGGATGGCGGAAAAAGCAAAGCCAAAGACGATCCTGTTGAAGCAGCCGGCCATGCGTCGCGTGCTGCTGGCCTTGCTGCCCTGCGTGGCAGGCGGGATCTATTTCTTCGGCTGGAGGAGTCTTTTCCTGATCGTCTGGGCCGCCATCATCGGCTTCGTGGTCGAGCATATCTTCACTCGCCGTCGTCGCGAGCCGGTCAGCGAGGCCGTTTTTGTCACCACGACCCTGTTCGCCCTGGTCATGCCGCCGACGGTCCCGCTGCACGTGCTGACGATCGGCGTGGTGTTCGCGGTCATGTTCACCAAGGAGCTCTTCGGCGGTTTCGGACGCAACATCTTCAATCCCGCCCTGGCCGGCCGCTGCTTCGTCTATATCTGCTTTCCCGTGGCGCTCACGGCCACCTGGGCCCCGGCCGCCGGCAGCCCCTGGGGCGCTCTGAATCTCTGGACTACGGCGTCGAGCCCGGACGCCGTCACGGGCGCCACACCGCTGGCCCATCTCAAGGCCGGCAAGATCGTCCTGGGCATGGACAAGGCGGCCAGCTTTGACATTCCCTTCGAGATCGACGAAGGACAGACCGCGCGAGTACACAAGAAGGCGTTGCTGCGAGGGCTGCTCTTCGGAAGAATCAGCGGCACGATGGGAGTGACCAGCGCGCTGCTGATCTCAATCGGCGGTCTCTATCTGTTCTGGACGAAGACGGCCAACCGGACGATCATCGTGACTTTGATTGTCACGTACGGTCTGCTCAGCCAGATTCTCCATTCGTTCGGCGTTGCGCCTGTGCCGACGGCCTGGACAGCGGTGCTCGGCGGAGGCTTTCTGCTCGGCGCGTTCTTCATGGCCACCGATCCGGTCAGCTCGCCGAAGACGAACCTCGCCAGAATCATCTACGCGATCATCATCGGCGTCTGCACCGTCGTGATCCGCAACTTCTCGATCTTCAACGGCGGCCTGATGTTCTCGATCCTCATCGGCAACATGTTCGCCCCCATCCTCGACTACGCGGTTCGGGCGCGTCAATCGGCCAGGAAGGCCGGGGGGCGGGCGTGATGCGAGAGAAACGCTGGTTCCCCATCCTGTACATGTTTGGCGTGACGGCCTTCTTCAGTTCGATCATCATCGCCTTCGCGACGGTTACGCGGGGACGGGTGGAGGCCAACGCGGAACTGGCCTTCGAGAGGGCTGTTCTCGAGGTTGTGCCGGGGTTGTCCGGCGCGAACCTTGGCAATGCGGAGGTTCACCCGCGCTTTGCGGCAATGGTCGAAGAACCTACAGCGTCCTCCGGCGGCGCTTACCTCGTCAAGAAAGATGGCCAGGTCGTCGCCTATGCGCTGCCCTTCTTGGGGCAGGGATTCTGGGCGCCCATCGGGGGCATCCTCGGCATCGAGCCGGACCGGAAGACCGTTACGGGGATCGCTTTCTACGAGCAGAACGAGACGCCCGGCCTGGGCGCCGAGATCACCAAGAAGCCGTTTCGCAGCCAGTTCAAGGGCAAGGTGCTCGCCTCTGGGGGAAAGCCCCTGGGCATGAAGCGCCCGGGAGCGGAATTGGACGACAGCAGCGTCCACGCCATCACCGGCGCGACGCAGACCAGCACGCGCCTCGACGCGATCATCAATGCTGCTCTGACCGAGTGGCAATCCAAGGTGGCCAGGGAGGGCGCGCGATCATGACTGGTCCCGGCGGCGAATCCCAAACCCGGAAGATCATCCTGGCCGGTCTGTGGCGCGACAACCCGATCTTCAAACAAGTGCTCGGCATCTGCAGCACGCTGGCGGTGACGAATCTCGTGCTGAACACGGTCGTGATGTGCGTGGCGCTGGTGTTCACGATCGCCCTGAGTTCCGCCAGTGTCTCGCTGCTGCGCTCGATCACTCCTCGCAACATCCGGATGATGGTCGAGACGCTGATCATCGCGTTCTACGTCATTATCGTGGATATCCTGCTGAAGGCGTACTGGCCCGAAATGAGCGCCAACCTCGGTCCTTACGTCGGCCTGATCATCACCAACTGCATCGTCATGGGCCGGTGCGAGGCGTTCGGCAACAGCAATCCGCCGGGCCGGGCGTTCCTCGACGGCGCCTTCAGCGCGCTGGGCTATTCCTTCATCCTGCTGATCATCGCGACGTTCCGCGAGGTGCTCGGGATGGGGACCTTCGCCGGGCTGGCGGTGCCGTTCTTCTCGGGGCCGGCGTGGGACAAGTGGATCATCATGGTGATGCCGCCGGGAGCCTTCTTCATGCTGGCCGTCGTGATATGGGTGTTTCGATCGATCCAGATCAGACTGGAGGCGAAGACCAAATGAACCTCGGAGCGGAAATCTGGCAGGCGGTCACCGTGTGCGTCGCCGCGGTCTTCACACAGAACATCCTGCTGGCCTACTTCCTGGGCCTGTGTCCCTTCATCGGGGTCTCGCGCGAGGTCAAGACCGCTTTCGGACTCGGGGTGGCGGTGATCTTCGTCATGACGGCCACCACGCTGCTGAACTGGCTGGCGTATCGTTACGTGCTCCAGCCTTTGGGGCTGGAGTTCTTCCGTTTCATCCTGTTCATCGTCATCATCGCGGCGTTCGTGCAGTTCGTGGAAATGGCCATCGAACGGTTCTCGCCGTTCCTGTACCAGCAGCTCGGCGTGTTCCTTCCGCTGATCACGGTCAATTGCGCGATCCTCGGCG
Source organism: Sedimentisphaerales bacterium (assembly GCA_040772485.1). Classification (GTDB taxonomy): domain Bacteria; phylum Planctomycetota; class Phycisphaerae; order Sedimentisphaerales; family Anaerobacaceae; genus Anaerobaca. The sequence goes on from JAXGYC010000009.1 coordinate 264,773, forward strand.
CGTCGCTGTTCATGGTGATTCGGGACTACTCGTTTATCGTCACCATCGGCTATGGACTGGGCAGCGGCATCGGCTGGTTCCTGGCGATTATGGCGATGGCCGGCATCCGCCAGAAGCTGGCCAACGAGCGGATTCCCGCCGGATTGCAGGGGCCGGGAATCACGCTGATCATCGCCGGACTGATGGCGCTGGCGTTCATCGGATTCACCGGCGTGCTCCAGGGAAGGTGAAAGCAAAGGTAGGGGCGAATAATGATTCGCCCGTACGCCATCCGCCGAAGGCGGATTCCGCCATTTTGATCTTTGCTTCTTGATTTTTGGTATGGTTTGTGGTGCGGGAGGTCAATGATAGCGTCCATCCTGATCGCGGTTCTCGTTGTCAGCCTCATCGCAGGGGCTTTGGCGGCTGTTCTGGTCGTTGCGGAATACTATCTGGCCAACTACGGTCCGTGCAAGATCACGGTCAACGAGGAGAAGGAGCTCACAGTCCAGGGAGGCAAAGACTTGCTCGGACTCCTGACTGCCGAGAAGCTGTTTATCCCCAGCGCCTGCGGCGGCCGCGCCACGTGCGGGCTCTGCAAGGTCAAGGTGCTCGAAGGGGCCGGTCCGATCCTGCCGACCGAGGAACCTTACCTGGACAAGGCCGAGAGGGAATCGAATGTTCGTCTGGCCTGTCAGGTGAAGGTCCGCCGCGACCTGCGGATTGAGATCCCGAAGGAGCTGCTGGCCATCCGGGAATACGCCTGCCGCTGTGCGAAGATCGTCGACCTGACGCACGACATGAAGCTGTTCCGGCTGGAGCTGACCGACCCGGCCACCATCGAGTACATTCCCGGCCAGTACGTGCAGTTGCGAACGCCTCCGTACGGCAAGAGCCGAAGCGAGGTCTACCGCGCCTACTCGATCGCGTCCGACCCGGCCGAGAAGGGAATCCTCGAGCTGATCATCCGGCTCGTGCCAGGCGGGATCTGCACGACGTACTGCTTCGAGCACCTCAAGGAAGGCGACGAGATGAGATTCAACGGCCCCTATGGAGATTTTCGGCTTTCGCAGTCGCCGTCTCCGATCGTCTTCATCGCCGGCGGCTCGGGCATGGCGCCGATCAAGTGCATGCTCCACCACATGAAGAACACCGCCAACCCGCGCAAGGCGGTGTACTTCTTCGGGGCCAATGCGGTCAAGGAATTGTGTCTGACCGATCTGATGCGGCAGTTCGAATCGGAGCTGGCCGATTTCCGCTTTGTGCCGGTTGTCGCCTCCACGCAAGACAGCTCCGACTGGGATGGCGAAACGGGCCTGGTGACCGAGGCCGTTAAGCGCGGACTGACCAATGCGTCGGAACAGGAAGCGTACTTGTGCGGTAGTCCGGGCATGATCGACGCCTGCATCAAGGTCCTGACGGGCCTGGGCATGCCCGAGACGAGCATCTTCTACGACAAATTCGCGTAGGAGCGATCGCGATGAGGAATGCCACATGAAACAGTCGCCCGACATGCAGAAACTGGAACAGCTTCTCCGGTCGTCAACCCTCGTGGCCGGCGGCTTCATGGGCAGCGATCCGCGCAACGTCGTCGACGTGATCGAGGCCGACGCGGCTGAATTGTTTCGACTGGGCGTTACATTGGAGCAGCTTGGCGCCCGAATGACCGAGATCGCGGAGGCCGCCGGGAAAGGGCTGGGAACCTGGGTCAAGATCGACGAGGCCCGCGAAGCCGTGATCGACGAGGCCCGCGGGCAGATGGCCTGTCCCTGGCCGCACGAGGCGCGCTTCCGCAAGACCGTCACCACGGTCCGCCGGACGGACTCGGGCCAGACTGTCCGATGGTCCGACCTGAACGCCCATTTGATCGGCGTCCACGGCTTCTTCGAGGGCAGGGGGTCCACCTTCCGCATCGATCCGGCCCTCCTGGTGCGAGTCATCTTCTGACGATGCCCTGACTTAGGTCCTTTACGTCCCTTAGGTCCTTCAGGACCCAAGAAATGCCGCATGGGCTTCAAGCCTATCCTGCGGAGGTCTACCCAATCGGGGACGTTTCGTGTATGATGGGTCTGCGCCTGGACCATAGCCGAAACCGCACGAGAGGTACCCTGATGCACCTGAATCGCGTCGTCTTTCACCCGGAGACCTATCCGACCCGCGAGCACTATCCGTTCAATCTCGACATCTTCCATCGGACCGGACAAATCGCGTTGGACCGCCCGGTGACGATGTTCGTCGGCGAGAACGGCACCGGCAAATCGACGCTGCTCGAAGCGATGGCTCGCAAGGCCGGCATCCACATCTGGCAGGAGCGCGGCCGGACACGCTTCCGATACAACCCCTACGAGAACCAGTTCCATCGGTGCATCTCGGTGGAATGGGCCGACGGCTGGGTGCCCGGCTCATTCTTCGGATCGTCGGTGTTCCAGGACTTCGCTCGGATACTGGACGAGTGGGCCGCCAGCGATCCGGGCCAACTCGAATACTTCGGAGGCAAATCGCTGCTGACCCAGTCGCACGGCCAGTCGATCATGTCGTTCTTCAAGGCCCGCTACGGGATCAGGGGACTCTATCTGATGGACGAGCCAGAAACCGCACTGTCGCCGGTGACGCAGATCGCGTTGCTGAAGCTGCTGGGCCGGATGGCGGCCGCCGGACACGCGCAGTTCATCATCGCGACGCATTCGCCCATCCTGCTGGCCTGCCCCGGCGCCACCATCTACAGCTTCGACCAAACGCCGATTGGACCTGTTGCCTACGAACAGACCCCGCACTATCAGACGTACAAAGACTTCATGAACGATCCGAAGAAGTACTGCGAGGATCGGTGATTGAAGCCTTGGAGGACATCGAAGATGGCCGGAAAGCGACACAATTTCCGAATGATGGTTGCCTGGCTGGTGGCCGGGGTGTTTCTGACATCCATGTGCTGGGCGGCTGGCGACGGAACGATGGAGAGGATTCGTTCCAGCGACGATGGGAGCCATTTCGTCGGCGTCGAATCAGGCCGGCGCTTCGTGGCCTGGGGTGTGAATTACGATCACGATGACGCCGGACGTCTGCTCGAAGACTACTGGCAGAACGAATGGCCCACCGTCGTGGAGGACTTCGGCGAGATCAAGGCGCTCGGCGCCAACGTCGTTCGGATCCACTTGCAGGTCGGGCGATTCATGAACACGCCGCAGGAGCCCAACGGCGCGTCGCTGTCCCGGCTGGCGGACCTCGTGAAGCTGGCCGAGCGAACGGGGCTTTATCTCGACGTCACCGGTCTGGGCTGCTACCACAAGAAAGACGTGCCCGCCTGGTACGACGCGATGAACGAGGCGCAGCGATGGGATGTTCAGACGCGGTTCTGGGAGGCGGTCGCCAAGACGTGCGCCGGCAGCGACGCGATCTTCTGCTACGACCTGATGAACGAGCCGATCCTGCCCGGCGGCGACAAGGTTGAGACCGACTGGCTGGCAGGCGACTTCGCGGGCAAGCATTTCGTCCAGCGGATCACGCTCGATCTGGCTGGACGCCGCCGGGAGCAGGTCGCCAAGGCGTGGGTCGACCGGCTTGTCGCCGCCATCCGCAAGCACGATGACCGGCACATGGTCACGGTCGGCGTGATCCCGTGGGCGCTGACGTGGCCGAAGGCCAAGCCCCTTTTCTACTCCAAAGAGGTCAGCGAGAACCTCGACTTCGCCAGCGTGCACTTCTATCCAAAAAGTGGCGAGATCGAGAAGGCCCTGGCCGCGCTGGCGGTCTATGAGATCGGCAAGCCCCTGGTGATCGAGGAGATGTTCCCGCTGAGCTGTAGCGTCAATGAGATGGACGCATTCATCGACGGCTCGCGAAAGATCGCCGACGGTTACATCAGCTTCTACTGGGGCAAGACCATCGAGGAATACGGCAGCGGACAGCACGACCTGGCCGCCATGCTCATCACCGGCTGGCTCAAGTACTTCCGCGCCAAGATCCCCGACATCCTCCGTCTGGGTGAGTCTGCTGATTAGCTCGGGATTCTTGTGCAGGCAGAAGGTGCAAGCAAGCCTTTCGGAGGCTGGATTGTGGAACGAGGCAGTAGTGACAACGAACTGAACCGTGTGTGGTCAAAGGTATATAGCCACAGCTTCATCATCGATCTCTCGGATATCCGGAACCTGCTCGGAAGCGAGGAGCCGGAGGATCGTCTTTGCGGATTGGTGTGGCTGCGGCGCTGGATTCAGGAGCGGAGTGTCCATACGGAATTCTTCGATCTGGCGGAGCCTTTGATTGAGGATTCAAACAACAACTGCCGGTGGCAGGCGTTGATTCTGATCGGGAATTTATTGAGAGCGAGCCGGACAGGGTCTGGCCGATCATCGAGAAACACGCACAAAGCGACGACGAAGACATGCGTGCGGCGGTCGCCACACTGTTGCTCGAACACCTGCTTGAACGGCACCCGCAGTATGAGGGCCTTGTCGCAAGACCATCGAGGAACACGGCAGCGGCCAACACGACCTCGCCGCCATGCTCATCACCGGCTGGCTCAAGTACTTCCGCACCAAAACCCCCGCTATCCTCGATATGTACCGTGACACGAATTGATCCGACTCACCTCCACGTGCGGGTGCGGTCGGTGCGCCGGTGGAAGCCGGCGGACATGGATTGGGCACGGGCCTTCAGCAGCGACTGGCGGCCTTCGGGGTTTCGCGTGTAGATCAGCTCGCAGGGGCCGACGTAGCGGGCCCACATCCTGCGGAAGTGCTCGGCGGATTCCCTGTTTCTTGCGAGGGTTTTAGGCACAGCATAGTAGTGCTTCTGCATCAGCAGTCTGAGCGGACTCTTTCGCACGAGGATATAGCGCGGGTCGTCGACGGGTCCGAGCAATTCCTGGAGAGCGTCGAGGAAGACCGAGCGTTCTCGGGTGGCCCCGCCCTTGAGCGAGCAGGTGACGAAACCGTAGTCGCGGCGTTGCGCGATCACCCGGGGCCGGGCGTGGCGGGCGTCGACGATGCTCGCCTGCACCAGGGCCTTGAGCAGCGCCTTGCCGACCTGCTTGAGGCTCGAGGCGACCGGCCCGTGACGAAGCAACAGCCACAGGGCCTTGAAGAACTTCGGTAAGGCCGCTATCGCCGCCAGGGCCGAGGCGACCGCCAACAGGATCATCAGCACGCGCAAACCCGATGACTCTTGGGATCGGGACATCAGCACCGAGACGATCGACACACCCCAGAAGCAGACCTGCCACAGCGCTGCGAGAATCGCTCGGACGAAGACGAAATCGCGCGGCAGCGCCAACGGCGAGGTGGTGACCTCCTCCTGCATGGCCCCAAGGCGGGCGGAGGCGAGCGCCAGCTCCCATCGCGTTCGCAGCCCATCGCGATCGCGGGCCTGCTGCATCATCACCGCGTTGATGTGGTCGATGCGCTCCTGATTGTAGGGAGGGTTGCCGAGCCCGATCCGGGCCAGGCCGCTCTCGATCGTGCTCCTCTTGAACGAGACACCTACGAAGGCTTTGAACCGCCGGATCAGTGTGTCGAGGTCTTCTCCCGGCTCGGCGATGCCTTCCTCCTGGCAAACGAGGTGCCAGATGTTGGCGGTCTTGGCTGGGTTTCCCTCCACCGTTCGGATGGCGCGGCCCCGCATCTGGTTGCTGAGCATGTACGAGCCGACGAAACTCGCCAGGACGAGCGCGTTGACCGCCGGCGCATCCCACCCCTCGCCCAGAAGCGACGTTGTCCCGACCAGCACGGTGACGCCGCCTTGGCGGAACAGGTTCGTGATAAGGGCGACGATCTTCTGCTTGTCGGGTCCGCGGACGACGACCTCGCAGAGCCGCTCGTCGTGGGCCAGCGGCCTGCAGTCGAGATTCGCCGGGTCGATTCCCAGTTCGACGGCGACGGTTTGCAGCGATTCCTGCGTGTCGGTGGGGACGACGGTCAGCGTTCCTGTGAGGATACCGAGTCGGACGCCGGAAGCTACGCTGCGACGTATCTGCTCGAAGATCGGCACGACGCCCAATCGCTTGAGGGGCTTGGCGTCAGCGGGGTCTTTGGGGAAATCGGCACTGCGCACGAAGTCGGTCAGGACCACCATTCGCAGATTCGACCCGAGAGATTCGCTCTCGATCCGGACGATGTCTTCGATGCTCTTGAGCTTCGAGGCGCTTCGCGTCAGCAGTTGCGCGGTCCGGCTGGTGCTGCGCAGGCTCACCGTGCGCCGCTCGATTGCACCGATGCGCTTGAGGTCGCGCGCGATCGGCTGGAACAGACCTTTGTGGGCCTCGAAGGACTTGGCATGCGTGTAGAGACAGCCCGTCAGCAGGGTCTCCAGCCATTCGAGCTTCAGGCCGGGACATTCGCGAGCCGTCAGGCCGATGACGCTCAGCAGCTTCCTCGGGGGCCGGCTCCGAACGTGGTGCAGAAAGAACGCAATGCTCGAATAGAAACCCGGATCAGCCAGAATCTCTTCGATATGCGCCGCAGGCTCACGGACGCGCGGGTCGCTCTCCAACGCCTCGACGAAGGCCTGATTGGCGACCAGAGCCTTGACGCAGGCGTCCACTTCCCGGCGGAACTCGTGGAGCTCGGCCTGCTCGGCCCGCAGCGGCGTCGAAAGATACACGTAGTCCTGGTGCGGGCAGAGGTTCTTCTCCTGCACCAGTTCGGGCACGGTGATCTCCGCATCGATGGGGCCGCACAGATCGACGTACCGCTCCCACTCGAATGGTGAAACGTCGAACGGCGCCGTGGCCGTCAGCGCCACGACCGTGGGCTTGTCAAGATGCTTCTTCATGTCGATCAGGCATCGCCACCATTCGTTCCTCAGATGGTGCGCCTCGTCCAGCACGAGCGTGCGGATGCCCAAGCCGCTCAACTTCTTCAGCAACGCGTCTCTGGCCGCCGATCGGAATCCGCCTTTCCCGGTCTTTTCCCTGGGCGGCTGCCGTTCCTGGCTCTCCTCCTCTTCCGTCCGGCCGCTGTAGACACTGTGCAGACCCTGGTAGGTGGAGACCGTGAGGAATCGCGGGTTGCGAATGTCTCTCGACATCCAGTCGGGCAGGCCCGGCCCACCCGCCGCAGGCGGGCAGAACAGGCCGAGGAGACGATCGATCCACTGATCGCGGATAGCGACGGTCGGAGTGAAGATCAGCGTGGGCCGGTTCAGCCGGCGGACCACCTCCAGGCCCAGCACCGTCTTGCCGGAGCCGGGCGCTGCGACGATGTGCAGGTGGTCGTCGTCGAGATAGTCGTCCAGTTCCGACAGCACACGCTGCTGGTAGCGGCGCCAGGGCTTGCGGAATTGGATGTTCGACGGGAACGTTTTCACCTACGAGGCCCGGAGAACGAAATGCCAGTAGCCGAAGGCTGCCAGAACCTGCACGACCACGATACCGACAAAGACCATCCTGAATTTGAGCTTCTGCGTCTTGTGTCGGAACACTGCCTGCGCCAGCAGCGCTCCCGGGCTGCCTCCGATCAACGCCGCCAGATGGAGAATCACCTCCGGCACGCGGCCTCCGCCTGCGATGGCCTGCCGCTTGTCATAGCCATAGAGCAGCACAGTCACGGCGTTGATCCCGACGAGATACGCATACAGCCCCGCCAGACCCAACCACCAGAGCAGGGCAGAGACCACAGCGACGAGAATCGCCAATATGCAGAGAAACGTCTTTTTCGGTCGGCGCCGGGTCATTCTCGGTCCCGCCTTATGCGCCGAAGGTCGCGCCGATGGCTTTGGCCGCCTTGATCAGCGGGTGGTTTCTGGGAACGGTCCTGATCTTGCCCGCGATGCTGGCCAGTGGGACGCTGGAGATCCCGCCGGCCTTCCAGACCACGAGGCGGTTCTTGACGCCGCCGGCCAGCAGTTCAATCGCGGCGTGGCCGAACATCGTCGCCAGCGTCCGGTCATGCGGCGTGGGTGTGCCGCCGCGCTGGATGTGCCCGAGGACCACCGCACGACAATCCAGCCCCGTCTGTCGATTGATGTCTTCGGCCAGCTTGTTACCGATCCCGCCCAGGCGGATCGGGTCGGGACTGGTCGCGATGCGTTTCAGGACGACCATTTGCCCGCCTCTTTCCTTGGCCCCCTCCGAGACGACAATAATGCTGAACCGCTTGCCGCACTCGGATCGGCCCAGGACGTACCGGCAGACGGTGTCCAGCTTGTACGGGATCTCCGGAATCAGGATGACGTCCGCGCCGCTGGCCGCTCCGGCGTAGAGGGCGATCCAGCCGGCGTAGCGCCCCATCACTTCGACGATCATCACGCGATGGTGCGAACTGGCGGTGCTGTGAACCTTGTCGATCGCCTCGGCGGCGGTGTTGACAGCCGTATCGAAGCCGAACGTCACGTCGGTGCCCGCCAGGTCGTTGTCGATCGTCTTGGGCACGCCGATGACAGGCAGGCCCTTTTTGGCGAACTTGGCGGCCGAGGCCATCGTCCCGTCGCCCCCGATGCAAACCAGGGCTTCGATGCCGCGCTGCTTCAGGTTGTCCAGGCACTGATCGGAAAGATCCCTGATCTGCGTCCGCCTGGCGGTCTTGACGGGGAAGCGGAACGGATCGGATGTGTTGCTGCTGCCTAAAATCGTGCCGCCGACGGTGAGGATGTTGCTGGTCTGTTCGTAGGTCAGCGGCTCGATCCGGTTCTCGATGAATCCGAGGTAGCCGTCCTTGATGCCCCAGACGGTCAGGCCGTACTCATTGATGGCGGTCTTGGTCACCGCGCGAATCACGGCGTTCAGGCCGGGGCAGTCGCCCCCGCCCGTCATCACGGCGATCGATTTCAGTTTCGCTCTGGCCATTCGCTGTTCCTCTGTTTCCTTTTCGCTGCTGCTGTATACGCGATCGTTGGAGTCCGACCCCGGCGTAGCTCAGGATCGATCTCTGTCACCCTATCTTAGCCGTTGATCGGGCCCCTGAAAACAACAATGCGTCGATGGCGCGCCTTTCTGTCCGTCCGGGCACGCAACAGGTCTGTGCTTGTCAGCGGCGCGCCGGCAATGGTAGAGTACTCTGGTGCTCATCGACAGAACAGCCATTGGGAAGGAGAAGCACTATGAAGTGGGAATACCAGACGGTCAAACTGGCTACGAGGGGGTTTCTGGGCGGCAAGTTCGACGAGAACCAGCTCGACGCCTACATGAACCAACTGGGCTCCCAGGGGTGGGAGCTGGTGGCCGGCTTCGACACGAACAAGAGCTACGGCGAGACGCGCGACGTCGTCGTGATTTTCAAGCGTCCCCTGTCGTGATTGGCCCCTCTGCGCGGGATTGCGCCGGCGGAAATGTGATGGTGAACCTCAGGACATACGGGCGAGCGCCTTTTGGCGTGGCGGTGATCCACGGCGGACCCGGCGCCGCCGGACAGATGGCGCCGGTGGCCCGGGAGCTGGCACGGGATATGGGGGTATTGGAACCGCTCCAAACGAAGCGGTCTGTCGAGGGCCAGATCGAAGAACTCAAGACCGTATTGGAGGCGAGCGCCGAACTTCCCGCGATCCTGGTAGGATTCTCGTGGGGCGCGTGGTTGAGCTACCTCTGTGCGGCGTATCACCCCGGTCTGGTCCGGAAGCTGATCCTCGTCTCGAGCGCGCCGTTCGAAGAGAGATACGCATCGGGCATCCTCCAGACGCGCCTGGGTCGCCTGAGCGCCGACGAGCGGAGGCAGGTCCAGTCGATGATGGACGCCATGAAGGACCCCGATTCGGCCGACAAGGACGAGCTACTGGCCCGGTTCGGCAGGCTCTTCACCAGGACCGACGCGCGCGACCCCCTGACGCTCGAAAGCGATGAGTTGGAGACCTCCTGGACGATTCACCAGAGTGTGTGGGGCGAGGCGGCCCACCTGCGAAGCACGGGCCGGCTTCTGGAGCTGGGCAGACAAATCGCCTGCCCGGTCGTGGCCCTTCACGGCGACTGGGACCCGCACCCGGCCGCCGGCGTCCGCGAGCCCCTGGCCAGCATTCTGAACGATTTCCGGTTCCTCCTGCTGCGCGACTGTGGACACACACCCTGGATCGAGAAGCGGGCCAAAGACGCGTTCTACGAGGTCCTCCGGGACCAGTTGTGCTGACGGAGATCGCCGCCGGGCGAGGGGGCGGGCCCTCGGTGTGGTGCTGCCATCGTCCGAGAAGTCGACGGACCGTACGCGTTCGCGGCGGCGGACCCTGTTTTCCCTCCACGAAGAAGGTGGTTTCTATTGTATCCTGCGGAAGTGCCCCCAGGAAGCGGGAAGACCCATTGGAGAGGTGCCATCGGCAGGTCGATGAACGATTTGTAGGATGGGCTTTAGCCCATGCCGTATCTGTGATCCGATGGAAGAATGGATGGTCGATGGTGAATACGGGAGCCAGTATGGTCGCAACGTCGTCTCTGAAGGGGGTGCTGCTGGACAGCGCCAAGGAAGTGTTCGAATCGATGGTCTTCATGCCCCTGGAGGAGGTCGAAGGGCAGAGGCCGGACCACGAGAGTGTGACGTTACTCGGGACCATCACCTTCGCTGGAAACCTTGAAGGTTGTCTGGGCGTCTGCTGTGACATGGCCGGCGCCCGCGCCATCGGCGCGGGCATGCTCTGCATGGATTCGCCGGAGCAGATGGCGGATGAAGAGTTGGCCGATGCGATGGGTGAGATCGCCAACATGGTGATGGGGGCGGTCAAGACCCGCATCCAGGATGACTACCAGAGCATTCTCATCTCTGTTCCTTCCGTGGTTCAAGGGCGCGAATTGCGCCGTCGCCCGAACGACGGGATGGTCCAGATCGTCGCCTCCACGCGGGCCGGCGGATCGCACCACGTGGAATTCTCCCTGACCTATCGCGAGGCCGGCGTCGCGTAGGATCCGATTTCGAATTGCAGACTTCGGATTGCAGATTCGCAGCCAGAAGCGAATCCGAAATCCGCAGTCCCCAATCCACAATCAGGGCTGGGCGGGCTCCTGGTTGGAGCTTGGATAGCTGCGCCGATATCCTCCGCCGAGCAAGTCTTTCTTCAGCGCCTCGACGGCGGCCTGCGCATGATCGTCGAACCGCATGAACGTCTGCGTCAGCGCCGAGCCGACAATCGCTCCGGTGGCACTGTCGACGACCCGGACGCGCAGTTTCATCAGTTTGCCCGGCCGATCCTCGTCTTTGTAGTAGCTGCACAGGAACAGCGCCTCGACGCCGAGAATCTCCTTGATGCGCGCCCGCGTCTTGTCGTTGAGCCGGCCCTGGAGCAGGTCCTGCTCGCCCACGATCTTGGCCAGCTCGCCCCTCTCGACGAAGGTAATGGGCTTGCCGACGAAGGTCTTGATGTAGGCGGCCATGAAGATCTGCTCCTGCTCGGGGTCCAGGCCGAGCACGGCCAGACGCTCATAGGTGATCAGCTCGGGTTTGGTGAAGACCGCCCGTGTGTTGCCCTCGCAGCCGGCCAGAAACGCCAGAATCATCGCAGTGCAAATGACAGCGACTACGTTGTGTCGTCCGTTCATCGTTGTCACTCCTTGAAAGTCGGTAGTCCGCCACAGGCGGATTCGCAAACGGCTATCTTATAGTATCGGCCGATCGTGCCCGAACTCTGTTGCCATTCTGGTTTTGGATTGCGGAAATCGTGCTCTTGCTGGGGTTTATCGAAGGTCTCGCGTTGCACGCAGGCCGACGGAGCGGTACGATGGCACTGACGGATGCGCCAAATCCGAAACAAGCACGAAAGCCCAAAACCCGAAACCTGAAAGCGGCCTGCGGCCAGGATTGCAGGGGCGAATGATGATTCGCCCCTGCCTCCAGAGGACGGACCGAATGCGAATTGGCATCATCTCCGACACGCACGACAACCATCGCAACGTTCGCAGGGCGATCGAGATCTTCAACGAGCAGGCCGTGGAGTATGTCCTCCACGCGGGCGATATGACGAGTTCCTCCACGGCGTCGCTGTTCGCCGAGCTTTGCGGTAGCCGGTTCGTTGCGGTCATGGGCAACTGCGATGCCGACCGTCTCTCGCTTCGAATCGCCATCGAAGCGTTCGCAGGCGAGGCTCACGAGTCGCGCTTCGATGGATCGATCGACGGCAAGGCGGTCTACATGGCCCACATCCCGCACGCGGTCAAACACGCGATCGACAGCCAGGCGTACGACCTGGTCGTCTACGGTCACACCCACCGTCAGGCCATTCACCGCGTCGGCAGGACCCTGATCGTCAATCCCGGGGCCGCCCGGAACTGGATGGGCGAGGGCGGTCACGTGTTGATCGTCGATCTGTCCGATATGAGCGTCACCGCCCAATCGCTGTGACCGCGCCGGCCGCCGTTCCGCGGGTCACCTCGTAGTAGTAGCTCGCATAGCGCCCGTCAATGCGGAAGGTGTTGTCGGTGTCCCGATGGATATCGGGACCGGTGGGCACGCCATAGACGTCAACGACCTTCACCGATTTCAGCGGCTCCCCTTTGATCGAGATCGTCGCCTGCACCGGTTCGAGCAGCAGGGGCGGCCCGCCGGCATCAAGCAGCTCCGTCCCGTCGCTGTTGTAGGTGGCGCCGTACTGTTTGTCACGAGCCATCGCTGTGATCAGGATGTGTCCCGATTCGACGAGCGGACGGTTATCCAATGGGGTCAGCAGAAGACTGACGAACGGTGTATCGATGTCCCGGACCGTCACGCCCGGCAGATCGTATGATTCGCCTGCCGCGAAACCGATAATCCCCTGCGTCTTGTCGGACTGGACCACGACGACGCGACGGGCGTAGTCCCACGCGAGCTGGCCCGTGTTGCTGCGCACGGTCTGGGTGGCTCGGTCCCACCAGCCGGACAGGCTCTCGAGTTGCGAAGGGGCCTGACCATCCTCGATCTTGAGTGTCACACGCCCGATGGCCAGAGCCTCGACGGGGATATTGCCCTGACCCAGCAGTTCGCTCTCATCGTAGCCGGACCGGCCCTGGGTCTGCTGTAACGCATCGATCCCCGCGAAGATCTGATCGGTCGCCAGCCGGCGCGCCGCCACGATCGAACCCTCGTCGAAATGGTTGTTGTAGACGGCAAAGGCCAGGGCGGGAAACTGACCGATATAGTGCGGCGTCTCCGTCACGTAGGAATTCATACTGGGCCAGCCGTTGCCCATGTAGCTTCGCGAGCCGGCGAAATGATACGAAGCGTCCCAGCCCTGAAGCCCCATGCCATAACACGCCATCAGCGGCGCGATCTCCGCCTTCCACTGGTTGGGCGGTTTCTGCGTCCATTCGGTCATGATGAAGGGTCTGTCCTCCACCTGCCAGAGCCCGCTGGACAGGATGCCCCGGCCCGGCCGGGTCAGGTGCGTCTCGTTGTTGACCGAGCCGGTAGTGATGCCGTGCCCTCCGGCGCCGCCCCCCGAGTAGTTGTGCCGGTCGATCGCGTCGACTGCGTCATCGGTCCAGAGATTGGCAGCCGACGCGGCTGGACCGCCCGCCCTCCAGGCCGTGCTCACCACCACCGCCTTGTACCCAAGCTCGCGCAGACGCTGCTGATACGTGACGTAGGTATATCGCTGCATCTCGGCCAGGAACCGGATGAAATCACCCATCCGTTTCTTCTCGGCGTTCTTGTTCGAGAACGGGCCGTCCGCCTCCATCTCCCAGGCGGCGTAGATCGCCATGTTGATCTCGTTGACGGAATCCGGTCGGCTCTGCACCGACCCGTCATCGTTGTATCTCGTCGTGGTCTTGCGGCCGGCGCCCCACGCCGCGGCCAGGAGCCGGTCATCGCCGTACGCGCCTTTGACCCACTGCTGCCACATCTTCTTGAGGCGGGCGGCGTGATTCGGATGCGTCCGGCCCTTGACAAAGGAATCGCCCAGCGGATTGTGGAAGAAGATGCTGTCTTCGTTCCGTGCTTCGACGATCGCCAGAGCCGGGTCGTCCTTGTAGGCCAGGCCCGTGTACGGATTGACGTGGTTCAGCAAGGCCTTTGCATATTGCCACTGCGAGTCCTGGTATTCCTCGACGAAGGTGGCCAGGCCGTATGTGTCTTTGCCGGCGCCGCTGTTCGGCAGTTCGTTGTAGAGGGCCGGATCGATCCCCTGATCGGGCAGCACCACGTGGTGGTAGAAAATCGACCACGTCATGTGGATGCCCTGGTTCTTGAGGATGCTGAACCATCGATCGAACCGGTCGAGCTTCTCGGCGTCGAAGCACCGCTGCGGCCCGCATTTCTGGAGCGAGCCGAGGACCCCTTCGACGGGATGTTGGCGGACCATGTTGATCCCGTGCTTGGCATAGAACCTCGCCTGCCTCTGCTGGGCCTCGACCGTTCCGGTCATGGAGGCGTCGATCCCCCAGAACTTCACAGGTGTGCCGTCTTCGAACGCGAAGTCCTTCCCGGCGGATTTGAGGAAGCCGTGCGTCCCGGCGGGCCTGTCGATCAGGTTGCTCATGTCGATGATCGAATCGGGCGAGTACGGATCGGGTCCGACCGTCAAGGCGAACCAATCGGCGGGGCCGGGGTCGGGTGCGTTCGCATCCGGCGCCAGCACGCCCGTGGGCGCCCACGGGAAATTCGTCAGCGCCATCACGTCGATGCCACCGTGATTGTCCTGCTCGCCGTTGCGAAGGGACAGGCGGATTTGCAGCTCGTAGAGGCCCTGAGGCAACTCGAACGCGGCGCCGTAGCACCACGCGATGAAGCGGATGTCGATGCCCGGATCGACCAGGTCGATCATGTTGTCCCGGGCATCCGATGTGTCGAGCGTCTGCCAGGCGGACCACGACCCGCGAGTGGACCGGTGTCGATAGCTGTAGTTTCCGCCGCCGTTGCTGTTGCGAAAGGGGTTCAGGCGGACCCACCATGTGTAAGCGCCGCCCTCCGTGACGCTGAAACGATAGGTCGCGATCGCCTCGCCGTCGCCGAAGTGGACGTGCCAGTCGCCGTCGGGTCCGCCGGGCTGGCCGGGAGAGAGCAGGTCCTTGCCGATGTTCGTGTTTCGATACCAGCCGTGCCCGTTGAAGGAAGAGCTTGCGGCGTCCTCACCCTCGATCCAGATCGCCTCCTTCGCAACGGCGGGTGACGGTCCGATCGACAGGAGGATTCCCGCAACCAGCAGTGAGAAAGCCAACTCGATGTGTGCCATTTTCGACAACATGATTGCTCCTACCCTCCCAGGGAAATCCGAAGTCCTCATATGGCGCGTACACGCACCTCGGCTCGATTGGAGCGCAGTATATCAGAACGGCAGTGGAATTGCGATGGTTCGGGCTGCGGAGGCCTGGGGCGGTATGGAAGAGGGGCAGAAGGCGGGTGGCAGCCTCAAGCGAACCCTCCCGATGGACATCGGGACCAAGGCGCTTGAGGCTGTCACCCGCTTGGTTTGCGCGATCAGGCACGCATCTTCCGGTAGTTCTTCAGGCACAACTCAATCGCTTCGAGCGGCGGGTAGACGTCCTTCTCTTCCTCGATGATGTACCATTCGGTCTTGCCGATCGTCTCGCTCAGGGCGAAGACTTCGTCCCATTTGACATCCCCTTCGCCCAGGATGGCGTTCTTGTTGGTCGCGGAGTATTCCTTCAGGTGGACCGTGAGCGACCGACCAGGATACTTCTTCAGATAGGCGATCGGATCGCCGCCGCCGTCCATGCAGTTGCCGGTGTCGATCTGCATGACGACACTCTTGCCTGTGTTGCCGAACAGAATGTCCCACGGCACCTCGCCACTGTCGAGGGCGTGGAAGTCATGGGCGTGACAGTGATAGCCGACGACCATTCCCTCTTTCTCCACCCTCGCAGCGACCTCGTTGAACCGCTTGGCGTGATCGAGCCAGGCCTGCTTCGGATTAGCGTCGTTGGGCTGGAGCCAGGGACAGATCAGGTACTTGTTGCCGAGGATCTGGTTGAACTCGATGGTCGCCTCCAGGTTGGCGGGCAGCAGCGTATCCATCTGGGTGTGCGTGCCGCAGCACTTCAGGCCGTTGTCGTCGAGGATCTTGCGCAGACTCTTGGCGGCGTAGTCGTAATAGCCGGCGAACTCGACGCCGTCATAGCCCATGGCGGCCACCTTGGCGACGGTGCCGGGCAGGTCCTTGGCGCACTCGGCGCGGACCGAGTAGAGCTGCACGCCGATCGGCATCTTGCGTTTGGCGAACGGCTTCTTCATTCCGTCCGCACAGCCTGCTCCCATCAGACCGGCCGCAGCGAATGACGCGGCGGTAGTGGCCAGAAAGTCACGACGGGAAAGCCTGGATTGCCCTTGCTGGTTCTTCATGTTCCTTCACCTCGTTTCATCGTCCTGTTTCGGTTCGGTTAATGGGTCTGTAGGGGCGAATGATTATTCACCCCTGCGTTGGCATGATTGTAGGGGCCTGCGAGACGTCGGTCAAACGCAAAACCCGGCCTGGGCACGCGTGAAAACCGTTGCGAAACCGGCCCGGACACGCGATGATGGGGGGCCGTTGAGTACGGGCGAATCATGATTCGCCCCTACACACAGATTGAGGAGAACCGCTATGAATCGTCGTCAATTCCTTCGAGCCACCACCGCCACAGTCGCGCTGAGTTCTTTCGGAGGACTCGTCCCGGCCTTCGCGCAGCCCAAGCGCAAACGCGTCGCCCTGATCGGGACCGGCTGGTACGGCAAGAGCGCCCTGTTCCGTCTGCTCCAGATCGCGCCGGTCGAGGTCGTCTCGCTGTGTGACGTGGACCGGAACATGGTCGCCGAGGCCGCCCAAATGGTCGCCGCCCGCCAGGCGTCAAAGAAGACGCCCCGCACCTATGGCGACTACCGGCAGATGCTCAAGAACGAGGAGTTGGACATCGTGCACGTCGCGACGCCGGACCATTGGCATGCGCTGGCGATGATCGCGGCGGTCCAGGCGGGCGCCGACGTCTATGTCGAAAAGCCGATCAGCACGGACGTCGTCGAGGGGCAGGCGATGCTGGCGGCCGCTCGCAAGCACGGCCGCATGGTCCAGGTGAACATGCAGCGGCGCAGCACGCCGCACCTCATCGAGGCGCGCGATCGCGTCATCAAGGAGGGCAAGCTGGGCAAGGTCGCCCACGTCGAGATCTGCTGCTACTATCCGATGCGGGCGCGGGGCAACCCGGGCGAGCTGGCGCCGCCTGAGAGTCTCGACTACGAGATGTGGACCGGTCCGGCCCCGATGCGGCCCTACAATCGCTGGGTCCATCCTCGCGGGTGGCGGGCCTTCATGGAATACAGCAACGGGATCGTCGGTGACATGGGCGTGCACATGCTCGACATGGTCCGCTGGCTGCTCGATCTGGGCTGGCCGACTCGCATCAGCTCCTCCGGCGGCATTCTGGTCGACAAGGCCAGCGCTGCCAACATCAGCGACACGCAGATCGCCACGTTCGAGTTTCCTGAATGTCCGGTGGTCTGGACGCATCGCACCTGGGGCAGCGCCCCCGACCCCGAGTATTCGTGGGCGGGAATCATCTACGGCGAGAAGGGAACGCTCAAGGCCGACGTCCACAAGTATGAGTTCATCCCGCTGGGCCAGGGCGAACGGATCAGCGGCAAGGCCCTGTACGAATACGACAAGTATCCCGAGGACGAGACCGAGAAGGACCTGGAGCGGCACGTCGCGGCGCCGATGCGGCGTCACTGGCAGAACCTGCTCGATTCGATCGAGACGCGCCGCCGGCCCGTCTGCGACATCGAGCAGGGCTACATCACCGCGACCTCCTGCATCCTGGCGAACATGGCGTGCCGGCTCGGACGCACGCTCCAGTGGGACCCGCAGCAGGGCAGGGTGGTCGGCGACGACGAGGCGAACCGCCTTCTGGCCCGGCCCTATCGCAGTCCGTGGGTCCATCCCGATCCTGCCAACGTGTAAAGGAGTGGTGTATGTCGTCCGCTACGATCTATACCAAAAAGCAAGAAGCAAAAATCAAAATAGTGGAATCCGCCTTCGGCGGATGACCTCCTTCATTTTACCGTTTGATACTTGATCTTTGATTTCAGCCGTCAGGTAAGGGGACACACATATGGCGCTACTGATGGGATACGATGTTGGCAGCTCTTCGGTCAAAGCCACGCTGATGGATGCGGGCACGGGCAAGGCGCTGGCGTCGGCGACCTCGCCGGACCGGGAGCTGGAAATCATTGCGAAACAGGCGGGCTGGGCCGAGCAGCACCCGGCGACGTGGTGGGAGCATGTCAAGCTCGCCACGCAGAAGATCAAGGCGACGGTCGCGTTCGACGCCTCCGACGTCAAGGCCATTGGCATTTCGTATCAGATGCACGGCCTGGTTCTGGTCGACAAGAGCAAGGAGGTGTTGCGGCCCTCGATCATCTGGTGCGACAGCCGGGCCGTGCAGATCGGCCAGAAGGCGGCCAGGGACATCGGCGCCAGAAAATGCCTCAAGCGGCTGCTCAATCTGCCCGGCAATTTTACCGCCTCGAAGCTCGCCTGGGTCAAGGCCAACGAGCCCAAGACCTATGCGAAGATCCACAAGATGATGCTACCGGGGGATTTTGTCGCGATGAAGATGACCGGCGAGATCCGGACGACGCCGTCGGGCCTGTCCGAAGGAATCATGTGGGATTTCGAGGAAGATCGACTCGCCGATTTCGTCCTGGACAATTATGGCATCTCCAGTGACTTGATCGCCGAGACGGTTCCGACGTTCTCCGTCCAGGGCGAGCTGACGTCTGCGGCGGCGGCCGAGCTGGGCCTGGCGGCGGGCACGCCGGTCAGCTATCGGGGAGGCGACCAACCCAACAACGCGCTGTCGCTGAGCGTGCTGAAGCCGGGCGAGGTCGCTGTCACCGCCGGCACCTCCGGCGTCGTCTACGGCGTCACCGACCAGAGCAACTACGATCCGAAATCGCGCGTGAACATCTTCGTCCACGTCAACCACACGGCGAAGAAGCCGCGTTACGGCGTGCTGCTGTGCCTCAACGGGACCGGCATCCTGAATAGCTGGCTCAAGCACAACGTCGCCGGCGAAGGGCTCGACTATCCGCAGATGAACGATCTGGCCGCGACCGTGCCGGTTGGCTCCGAGGGTCTTGTGATCCTGCCCTATGGCAACGGCGCCGAGCGGACGCTGGAGAATCGCAACATCGGCGCCTCCGTTCACGGCTGGAACTTCAACATTCACAAGAAGGCTCACTTCCTCCGCGCCGCGCAGGAAGGCATCGTCTTCGCGCTCAATTACGGCCTGGAAATCATGCGCGACATGGGCACGAAACTCAAGACGGTCAAGGCGGGCAACGCCAACATGTTCCTCAGCCCGCTGTTTGCCGAGGCGTTTGCGACGATCACGGGCGCAACCGTCGAACTGTACAGCACCGACGGCTCCCAGGGCGCAGCGCGCGGCGCCGGCATCGGCGCCGGAATCTACAAGGGCCCGCAGGACGCCTTCGTCGGCCTCGAACCGGTGCGAAAGGTCGAGCCCAACAAGAAGCTCAAGAAGGCCTACCAGGGGGCCTACGAGAATTGGCGCGCGGTGTTGAAGCAGCAGCTTTGAATGCGGGAGGTGTACGATGCAGCGTGGTATGGCGGTTCTGATCGTGGCGACGTCAGCGTGCCTGTCGGCCGCAGCGGGCCAGAGCGATGGCGCGTTCGAGATTCGCAGGGGGACCAACATCAGTCACTGGCTCTCGCAGAGCACCCGGCGGGGCGAAGCCAGACGGGAATGGTTCACCGAAAAGGACGTCGAACGGATCGCGTCGCTGGGCTTCGACCATATCCGTCTGCCCATCGATGAGGAGCAGATGTGGGACGAGGCGGGTCACAAGGAGGCCGAGGCCTTTGAGCTGCTGCACAGCGCCATCGGCTGGGCGCAGAAGAACAAGCTTCGCGTCGTGGTCGATCTGCACATCCTGCGCTCGCACCATTTCAACGCCGACGAGAAACCGCTGTGGACGCAGCCGCAGGCCCAGGAGAAGTTCCTCCAGTTGTGGCGTGAGCTGTCGGCGGAGCTGAAGAAGTACCCCATTTCCGTCGTAGCGTACGAGCCGATGAACGAGCCGGTCGCCGACGATCCGGAAGACTGGAACCGGCTCGTCGCGAAGGCGGCGGCCGTCGTCCGCGAGAACGAGCCGCACCGCACCCTCGTGATCGGCTCGAACCGGTGGCAATCGACCAGCACGTTCGATCAACTGCGCATCCCCGAAGGCGACCGTGACATCATCCTGAGCTTCCACTTCTACACGCCCATGCTGATCACGCACTACAAGGCCTCCTGGACGGACGTGGGCCGCTACAAAGGCCCCGTGACCTATCCCGGCCGGCTCGTTACGCCCGAGGACATCGAAGGGCTGCCCGACGACATCGCCCGAATCGTTCGCAGCAACAACGGCGTCTACGACCGCGAGAGGCTCGAAAGCCTGCTGGCCAAGCCGCTGGCCCTGGCGCAGAAGCTCGATCTGCCTCTCTATTGCGGCGAGTGGGGCGCCCTGCCCACCACCAGCCGCGAGGCGAGAATGCAGTGGTACCGCGACATGCGGGCCAACTTGGACAAGCAGGGCATTGCCTGGGCCAACTGGGACTACAAAGGCGGCTTCGGCATCTTCACCCGCACCGGCGAACCCGATCGCGAGTTCATCGACGTCCTGCTCGGCCCGTAACCGCCGCATGCAACGCGCCGAATGTGGAACATCGCGCGGGGGTTTGGCGACCGCGTCACCTGAGCTTAGGCTTCGCGCCGGGTGTCAAACGAGCATTTTGCCTACGCACCTCGACCCTCTCTGCCGGCTATGGGAGGAGCATGACCAACATCCGTTTAGAGAGGATCAAAAATGGCAACGCAAGTGGATACCAAGATCGATGAGGCGCAGATTCGCCAGCTCATGGACGACTGGGCGCGTGCAGCTCGTGACAAGGACATCGACGGGATCATGGCCTGCTACACGCCGGACATTGTTTCGTTCGATATGATGCCTCCGCTGCAATACGTGGGGGCCGAAGCGTACCGCAAGGACTGGGAAATCGGGCTTGAGATGTGCCAGGAGTCGGGTGACTTCGAGACGCGCGACGAAACCCTCGCCGTGGGCTCCGACGTGGCCTTCTGCCATCGGCTCAACCGGATGAGCGGGACCGACAAGGAGGGCAACGCGTTCGACTGCTGGGTGCGCTGGACCCAGTGCTTCCGCAAGGTCCACGGCAAGTGGCTGATCGCCCACGAGCACATCTCCGTCCCGCTCGACATGCAGACCAACCAGGCCCTGACCGACCTCAAGCCGTAACGGCGACTGGCTCAGTGTTGCTGGCGGCCGCCCCTCGTTTGGCTGCCGTGCCTGGGCGAAGCAGGCCAGATCCGAAACTCGCCCGATTTCGGATGGCAGATTTGCAGCCTGAAGCGAATCCGGAATCCGCAGTCCCCAATCCGCAATCTGGGATCGGGCGCTGTTTGGCGTGCCACGTGCCACGAACAGGCCTGTCTGATGGCACGTGGCACGCCATCGTCGCCGGGGGTCTGTTGTGATGGCGGCGATGCGATCGGCGTGTGGGTTCCGTGTCTTTGACAGGGAATCGGTGTGCATGGCACACCGTACGATCTGATGTCTCTTAGGTCCCTCAGGTCGCTTGAGTCCTCTGGGACCTAAAGGACCCAAGGGACCTAAGGGACGCGGGGTACAGGTCCCGTGGCCGCCGGAGGTGACCAGTGCCAGTGCCACGTGCCACCAAAAGGGGTGTGTGTTGGCACTTGGCACTGGCACTGACTCAGGCATATCAGACACAGCCCAAAGACAACCTCTTCACCTGACACGCAGGTGTAGGTGAAGAATCCCTGGTATGGGCGATGGTCGGTTGTAGGGGCGACGCATGCGTCGCCCGGGCGAGGTATGCCTCGCCCCTACGATGGGGGGATGGGCGTTTGTAGTGACGCCGTAAGGCGTTATCATCCGATACGAAACTATGCCCTGACGGGCACACTACGGGCGGGTATGCCCTGACGGGCGCACTACAAACGGCAAGCCCTGCGAGCCCATGCCACTTCACACCTTGCAACAGCCAATACAGGCATTCCTGATAAGATAGGCAAAAGCGTACAGGTCGCGTGGCCGCTGGAGGTGACCAGTGCCAGTGCCAAGTGCCACCAACAGGGGTCTGTGTTGGCACTTGGCACTCGGCATGGGATCATCGTGCAGAGTCTTCACACATCCAGAGGGAATCGGTGTGCATTGCACACCCTACGATCTGGACCAGGGCAGATCCATGGATGTGACGATGGCGTGCCACGTGCCACGTGCCAACAACAGGGGTGTGTGTTGGCACACGTGGCACGCCATGGACGCTCTCGGGCAGCGGTGCAGGCTTGGGGAGTTGGTCTGCGGCCGCGTTTTCGGTGGCGGGTTGCCTTCGCCGGCTGCGGGCGGTAGTATAGGGCTCGTACCCGCAGGGGCGAGGCATGCCTGGCCCCTGCGGGTACACGACAGATGTTTCGGGTCGCAGGCGCGAAACAACGCAAATGGACGCAGATAGAAGGAGTGGCTGAGATGGCGAAGAAGTCCTTACACAGCATCTGCCGGTGGACGTTCAATCCGGGCAAGGGCGGTTTCGTGCCGGGCGACATGCGGCCGGAATGGGGTCGCGGCTTCGGCACCCCTGAGATGATCGAGCTGGTGGCCAGGAAGGTCCGACCCCGCATGCCCAAGAACGTCCTGCTGGGCATCGAGATGCACTACGACGCCGAGGTGGACGACAAGAACGCCGCCGCCGTGGCCGATGCGCTGGTGTCCAACAAGCTGTACCTGGCGATGATCACGCCGGGCGCGCATTCGCACTTCGCCTACGGCGGCATCGCCTCGCTCGATCGGAACGAGCGCAAGGCTGCCGAGGACTTGGGCACCCGGACCGTGGACCTGGCCTACGGAACCATGAAGAAGGCGTGGCACCCCGAGACGGCGCCCGCGTTCGTCATCTGGAACGGCTCGTTCGGCTACGACATCGCCACCGTCGGCATCAGGCAGATGTATCAGAACCTCAAGGAGTCTGTCGCGGGCCTGTGCAAGTACGAGGCCAAGAAGGGCGGCCGGCTCTACATCGGCTTCGAGCCCAAGCCGAACGAGGGGCACCCGGCGATGCTCATCCCGACGGTCGCCAGCGCGCTGCTGTTCTGGTACAGGGTCGAGAAGGAGTTCGGCGTCAACATCGCCCGGAAGGGCGTCAACAAGGAATTCGGCCACTCCGAGATGATCGGCCTCGACCACGTCGCCGACACGGTCGAGGAACTCGACAACGGCATGTGCGTCCACATGCACCTCAACAGCCAGGGCTACAACGACGGGATCATCCTCGGCGGGCCGGGCAAGTACGACATCGACCACGGCGCCCGCATCAACGGGATGAACATCGCGATCGCCGGATTGATCCAGCAGGCCGGCTACGAGCGGTGGAAGGGTCACGACATGCAGACCCGCGCCTACGACAACGCCGAGCAGGGGATCGACCGCGTGGTCCGCAGCGTGCTGAGCTGGGAGGCCTGCGAGCAGGCGGCCCGCAAGCTCAACACCAAGGCGCTGCTCAAGGCCCTGGCCCAGCGCGAGACCGCCAAGGCCGAGGACATGATGCGAGCCGCGGTCGTCATGGCGCAGAACGCCTTCGACGAAATGTATAAGTAGTGTTCCGGCGGGTGGGAACGATGGATGCATCGCTCTGTACTCGTCGTGAATTTCTGAGGGCGGCCGGTTTCGGTGCCGTGGCGGTGTCCCTGGGCGGGCGCCTGCGGGCATCGGAGTCGGCCGCTTCGACGAAGCCGGCGCGCAGGCAGCCCAATATCGTGCTGATCATGGCGGACGATATGGGGTACTCCGACCTCGGTTGCTACGGCGGGGAGGTCCACACGCCCAATCTCGACCGGCTTGCCTCGGAGGGCATTCGCTTCTCGCAGTTCTACAACGGCGCTCGCTGCTGCCCGACGCGGGCGTCGCTGCTGACCGGGCTCTACGCCCACCAGGCAGGCATCGGTTTCATGGTCGGCAATCTGGGCTATCGGGCCTATCAAGGCCACTTGAACGAGCAATGTGTTACGATCGCCGAGGCGCTTCGCCCGGCGGGCTATCGCACCATGATGTCGGGCAAGTGGCACGTGGGCGAGGATCGGCCCCACTGGCCGAGAGATCGGGGCTTCGATCGCTACTTCGGCCTGATCAGCGGAGCGGCCAATTACTTCGACCCGACCAAGACCAAGGCGGACGGCGTGGTGCGGAAGATGGCTCTCGACGACCAGCCGTACACGCCGCCCAAAGAGAGTTTTTACATCACCGATGCCTTCACCGATCACGCCGTGACGTTTCTCGACGAATGCCGACAGGACGACAAGCCGTTCTTCCTCTACCTCGCCTACACCGCGCCCCATTGGCCTCTGCATGCCTGGCCCGAAGACATCGCCAAGTACCAGGGCAAGTACCGCAAGGGCTGGGACCGGCTCCGCGAAGAGCGACGAGCGCGCATGATCGAGATGGGCCTGATCCGCGAGGAGTGGGCGATGTCGCCGCGAGATAAGGAGACGTGGCCCTGGGACGAAGAGAAAAATCAGGAGCTGATGGACCTGAAGATGGCGGTCTACGCCGCCCAGATTGAGCGGATGGACGCGGGCATCGGGCGGGTGCTCAGGAAGATCGAGGAACTTGGCAAGCGGGACAACACGCTGGTGATGTTCCTGGCCGACAACGGCGGCTGCGCCGAGGGCGGCCCGACCGGCTTCGACAATCGCAAGAACGGACTGCCTCCCGGCGGTGTCGACTCGTATATGAGCTACGGGCTTTCCTGGGCCAACGCGAGCAATACGCCGTTCCGCAGATACAAGCACTGGGTCCACGAAGGCGGGATCGCGACGCCGTTTATCGTGAGCTGGCCCGCGGCGATAAAGAAGGGCGGGACGATCACGCACGAGGTCGGGCACATCATCGACGTGATGGCGACGTGCGTCGATGCGGCCGGCGCGGAGTATCCGAGGACGCACAAGGGGCAGGCGGTGACGCCGCTGGAGGGAAAGAGCCTGGTGCCGATCTTCCGCGATGGCGGGAAAAAGGGGCACGATGCGCTCTTCTGGGAGCACGAGGGCAACCGAGCGGTGCGGCAGGGCAGGTGGAAACTCGTCCGGGCGCACGGCGGGCCGTGGGAGCTGTACGACCTGGAAGCCGACCGCACCGAATTGCACGATCTGGCGGGCAAGCACCCGGACAAAGTACAGGAACTCACGGCTTTGTATGAAGGCTGGGCCACACGTTGCGGCGTTCGGCCCTGGCCGATCCAGAGGCCCAAGACCTGACGTCCCAGCGAGAATGCAGCGGATAGGGGAGAGACTATGGCGAAGGATCGTCTGCTGTTTGTGGATAATCTCCGCACCCTGGTGATCGTGCTGGTGATCCTGGTGCACCTGTCCATCACCTACGGCGGCGTCGGAGGATGGTACTACTACGAGAGGCCGACGACCGAGCTGTCTTTCATCGTCCTGACCTTCTTCAACGTCGTGTGTCAGTCCTTCTTTATGGGTCTTCTCTTCCTCCTCTCGGCCTATCTGGCGGTCGGCTCGTACGACCGCAAAGGCCCCAGGCTCTTCCTGCGCGACCGCTTCCTGCGGCTCGGTATCCCACTGTTGATTTTCGAATTCGTCATTCATCCGTTCCAGCTCTACCCGCTGATCCAAGCCGGAGCCATCCACATTGAGGGTTCGTTCGGCGATCTGCTTGCTCGCTACTACCGCTCGTTCCACATCGGCAGCGGCCCTCTCTGGTTTGTCGAAATCCTGCTGATCTTCGCTCTCGTGTACACCGCCATACGTGTGGCCTTTCCACGACGGCCCAAGCTTGGTGCGGACTTGTTGCCGCCGCCAGGGATGGGCGCCACCCTGCTATTCGCCTTGGCGCTCGGCGTTCTCAGTTTCGTGGTTCGCTTCTGGTTTCCTTTTGGCTGGGCCTTCGGTCCGCTCAACCTCCAGTTGTGCTTCTTCGTTCAGTATATCGCGATGCTTGTCGTCGGCGTCGTCGCGTATCGCAACGATTGGTTGGTGCGCGTGCCAAAGGCGACCGGAAGGCTGGCGCTGGGCCTGGCCGTATTCCTGATCGCAGTGGTGTTCCCGGCGATGTTCATCCTGGGTGGAGCCGCCAAGGGCAACGAGGTGGTGTTCTTCGGCGGATGGCACTGGCAGGCCTTCGCCTACGCGACGTGGGAGCAGTTCACCTGCGTCGCCATGATCATCGCCCTCACCGTGCTCTTTCGAGAGCGTTTCAACCGCCAGGGCCGGCTCGCGCGAGAAGCGTCAGCCAGCAGCTACGCAACCTACGTCATCCACACGCCGGTCATCATCCTCTTCGCGCTGGCGGTCCGACATGTCACGATATATCCTCTCCTGAAGTTCGTCGTCGTCTCGCTGGTGCTGGTTCCGCTGTGTTTTCTGCTGGCGGCCGGCACCCGCCGCCTCCCCGGCGCCCGCCGGATTCTGTGAGGCGCATCAAAGGATCAGCATGGCATCGCCGTAGGAGTAGAAGCGGTAGTGCTGTTCGACGGCGTGGCGATAGGCGGCCAGCGTGCGGTCGAGGCCGGCAAAGGCCGCGACGAGCGCCAGCAGCGTGCTGCGGGGCAGGTGGAAGTTGGTGATCATGGCGTCGACGATCTTGAACTCGTAGCCTGGGGTGATGAACAGGCCCGTTGTCCCCATACCGGGCGCCATGCAGCGGCCGGATGCAACGGTCTCCAGCACGCGCGTCGCCGTCGTGCCGACCGCCACGATGCGCCCGCCCGCCTGCCTGGCTTCGTTGATGGCGCGGGCGTTCTCCTCATCGATCTGGTACCACTCGTGGTGAATCTCGTGGTCCTCGAGGTTCTCGGTCGTCACCGGCTTGAACGTTCCGGTCCCGACGTGGAGCGTCACCGAGGCCAGACGCACTCCCTGCTGCTGCAACTGGACCAGCAGGGACTCCGTGAAGTGCAGACCAGCAGTCGGCGCGGCCACCGCGCCGGGGGCGCGGGCGTAGACCGTCTGGTAGCGCTGCCGGTCCTCCTGAGCCTGATCGATGTTGCCATCGCGGCGAATATACGGGGGCAATGGGGGGAATCCCACCTCCTCGAGGATTTCCTCGGCGCTTCGGTTGGAGTCGATCTTGAGCAGGCACACTCCGTCCGGCCTCTTCTCGATCAGCTCCGCTTCGCAACGATGTCCCCTGCGCCGATCCACGATGCGGATGCGTTCGCCGGGGCGGACCTTGCGAGCGCCTTTGAGCATCACCTCCCAAACGGCCGGCGTGTCGGGCCGCTCGGCCAGGAACAAGCCTTCGATCGAGGCCCCGGTCTTGCGTTCGGCGAAGAATCGCGCGGGTAGCACCCTCGTGTCATTCAGCACGAGACAATCCCCGGCACGCAGGAACCGGCTCAGGTCGGTGAAGCGACAGTCTAATAAGGTAGGGGCGACGCATGCGTCGCCCTTGCGATCCAGGACGAGCAGTCGCGATTCGCTTCGCGAAGGCGTCGGCGTCTGCGCAATCCGTTCCGGCGGAAGCTCGTAATCGAACAGCTCTGTTCTCATCGGCGTATGTTATCAGACGAGGTTGTAAACAGACGAATATTTTTCCGCCCGACAATGCG
Source organism: Sedimentisphaerales bacterium (assembly GCA_040772485.1). Classification (GTDB taxonomy): domain Bacteria; phylum Planctomycetota; class Phycisphaerae; order Sedimentisphaerales; family Anaerobacaceae; genus Anaerobaca. Next base: position 292,220 of record JAXGYC010000009.1, read on the forward strand.
TCAATTCCGGGGGTGGGACCCGTTTGCGAGATTCTCAGGCAAAGTGGTCCGCTCGGCTGGGCGATATGGATGCGTCAGGGCGAGCACCACGGGGGTGCTTCCGGGAACGACAGCCACGAGAATCTGAAGGTCACGACTGTGTATTCACAAGGACGTTTCGAGCAGGTTGCCACATCGATCGCCGTGCTGGGCCGGCGCGAGCTCAAGAGCCGGATCAAGAATTTCCGCGGGCGCTTCAAGCTCGACTTCACCGACGACTATCTCGACGCGATGGACATCGACCGGCTCCGCCACCTCCTCCTGGCTGCCCTGATCAACGCCAGGAGCCACCACTGACCGTTGCCCGTCGATCCGTCTGAGCGCAGGGCGGGCGGCGTACACTTCTGTCGAATTCGCTGCATCCACGACACTTCCGATTGCTGACCTCGGCTCTGGAAATTCCCATTCGGGTCCGCTATACTGCCCTTGATCAGGTTCGCGCATCGATTCCAGAATGGGAAGGGGCCGGTCATGCAATGTCTCTCGTTATGGTCGCTGCTGGTGTGCCTGGAGCTATCCGCGTCTGCATCGGTAACTCCGGCGGGAATTCCCTGGGAGCCGGTGGGGCTGTCGGGTGGGGGTGGAATGTTCTCGCCGGCGATCTCGCCGGCCGACCCGAATCTGATGATGCTCAACTGCGACATGAGCGCCGCCTACATCTCCGAGGATGGTGGCCACCACTGGCGGATGATTCACCACGCGCAGCTTCGTAGTGATACCCGTTGCCGGCCGGCCTTTCATCCGCACGACCCCAATATCATCTATGCGTCGTCGGGCGGCCGGCTGCGGATCAGCCGGGACCGGGGGCGGACCTTCGCGCCCATCGGGGACCTGAACGACTCGCTGTACGGCGAGATCGCCATCGATCCATCGGAGCCGCACGTCATGCTGGCCGGCATGCGGAATGGAGGATGCCGAATCTCGCGCGACGCGGGGCTGACGTGGGCGCCGTGCGCCGGGCCGGAAGGACAGGTACTCGGCTTCCATTTCGACCGCACGAACAAGGGCCGCATCCTGTTTGCCGCGACGGACCAGGGGATCTGGCGATCCGACGATGCCGGCCAGACGTGGGCGACAAAGACCGACGGCCTGCCCTCGACGAGCATCCAGGGCTTTGCCGGCGGGTCGAACGAGGCCGGCGGCCGCATCGTTCTCTATTGCACCGTCCCCAGCAAGGACGAAGGCGGCGTCTTCACCGGCGGCGTCTTCCGCTCGATGGACCGGGGCGACACCTGGCAGTCGGCTATGGGCGCGGGCATCAACACCGGGACGAAGCAGATCGATCAATGGGCCTACGGCCCCATCGCCCAGTACAGGCAGGTCCTGACGACCGACGCCGATCCGCGCACCGTATACGCGTTGAACACCAGCACGGGGTTCCATCCGCCCCACCACGAGACGGTGTATCGCAGCGACGACGCCGGGCGCACGTGGCGGGCCACCTTTTTCCAGGACCCGCGATTCGAGCAATACAACGTCGCTCCCAACTATGTCACGGCCTCGGTGGGCCAATCGCTCAAGGGAGGCGACACGCCCTTCGGGGCGGCCATCTGTAACAGCGACCCGAATCGCCTGATCCTGGTGTGGAGCGAATCCTATATCACGCACGACGGCGGCGATTCATGGTTCAACGGCGACACCTACGTCGCGCCCGGGCACGAGGCCGGGCCCGGCTGCGCCTGGGCCTGCACGGGCCTGGTCGTCACCACCACGTGGCACTACTACATCGATCCCTTCGAGGCGAACCGTCACTACATCGCCTACACCGACATCGGCTTTGCCCGCTCGCTCGATGTGGGCCAGACCTGGATCTGGTGGGACAAGAACACCTGGGCCCCGTGGCGAAACACCTGCTACGAAATCGCGTTCGACCCGGAGGCGCCGGGCAAGATGTGGGGCGCGTTCTCCGACGTGCACGACATCCCCAACGACAACATCATCTCCGAGCGTCACGGGCACAATCGGCCCGGCGGCGTGTGCATCTCGCGTGACTTCGGCGCCTCCTGGCAGGCGGAGGCGCAGGGCATCCCGCCCAGGCCGGTGACGTCGGTCGTGCTCGATCCGAAGAGCCCGAAGGGCCGGCGCACGCTGTTTGCCGGCGTGTTCGACGAGGGCGTCTACAAATCCATCGACGACGGCAGGACGTGGACGCTCAGGAAGACCGGTTTGGGCGATCCGAAGAACATGCGAGTCAGCCGCGTGGTCCTCCATGCTGACGGGACGCTTTTTGCGATGGTCTGCGCCAAGCGGCCGGCCCAGGGCCGACCCCTGATCAGCGAGGGCGTGGGGCTGTACCGGTCCACTGACAGGGCCGAGACATGGGAGAAGGTGAACCCGCCGAAGGCGGGCCTGTTTCTGTATCCCAAGGACTTTTCCGTCCATCCGGCCGACAGCAACGTGATCCTCCTCGGCGCGTGCGACGCCGACAGCCAGGACCGGTCGGGCGGTCTGTACGGCACCAAGGACGGCGGGCGCTCATGGCAGCGTCTCGGCCGGCAAGGGCGGCAAACCTTCGGCGGATATTTCCATCCGGAGCGCGAAGGATGGATCTACATGACGCTCACCGAAGGCGCGCCCGGCGCCGGCCTGTGGCTCTCGCGGGACCACGGCCGCTCCTGGCAGGCGTTTGACGACCTGCCTTTCTCGAACGTCCAACGCGTTGCGTTCGCCCCATCGGACCAGCGCGTGGTGTACGTCACCACCTTCGGCGGCAGCGTGTGGCGCGGTCCGATCGAGCCGGTCGAGTGACCAGTTCGTCGTGTGCCCGTGAGGGCACACTACAAATCCAAACGCGCATACCGTCAACCTACACGCTGTCGGGAACGACGAAAGGTTCGCGATAGGTGCGGCGGATCAGCGCGTTGGCTTCCGACGTGAATTGCCCTGTGAAGGTTTCCGTCTTCGGGTCCAAGGTCAGCCAGGGTCCGAGGATTCGCGGTGTCTGCTGGAGATCCACGCCGTTGACGAGCAGGTGCTCCTGCATGCGCTCGAAGCACTCGGTCATGCCCTCGGCATCCTTGATCCTCTCGACGATCTTGTCGCGCGAGGCCTCCGTCCCCAGCCGGTGTGAGATATTGCCCATGTGGCACAGGGCGCTGGAGAGGTGGCCTTCGAGGATATCCGCATGGAGGTCGCCGACCTTGCGGCTGCGGACGGCGTCGATGAAGTTGGCGTGGTGCCCGGCGCCCTCGGTGACCTGGAATTGCCGGATCTTCTTGCCGTCGTTGTCGTAAGCCCACCCGCCGACGAAGTAGCCTTTCTCGCAGTGGACCACGGTTCCGGCCGACGTGCCGTAGTAATAGTCCATCGCCTTGTTGCCTTTGTCTCGCGGCAAGCCGCGAACCTCGAAGATGATCGGCGCGGGCCGGTAGTCGTAGAAGAGAATCTGCGTGTTGGGCGTCTGCCCGTCGTCGATGTATCCGAAGCGGCCGCCAATCGAGATCACGCGACGCGGCAGTTCGTTGGCACCGAGGACCCAGCGGCAGATGTCGATGAAGTGAATCCCATTGTTGCCGAAGTCGCCGTTGCCGGTCGGCCAGACCCAGTGCCAGTCGTAGTGCAGACTCTTGCGCATCAGCGGGTCCATGGGGGCCGGCCCGCACCACAGATTGTAGTCCACCGTCTCGGGCACCGGCTGGGGCCCGTCCACCTTTCCGATGCTGTCGCGGCGGACGTAGACGATGCCCCGAACGGACTTGATCGCGCCGAGGTGACCCTGCCGGATGTATTCGATTGCCTCGGCCAGACCCGTGTCCGAGCGGCGTTGTATGCCGCTCTGGACGATCCGGTTGTACTTGCGAGCGGCCTTGACCATCTGGCGGCCTTCCCACATGTCGTGTGAGACGGGTTTCTCGACGTACACGTCCTTGCCCGCCTGGCAGGCCCAGACGGTGGCCAGGGCGTGCCAGTGATTCGGCGTGGCTGTGATGACGGCGTCGATGCTCTTGTCGTCGAGAAGCTTGCGCAGATCGACGCAGGTATCGACCGTTTCCTGGCGGTCGCGGAACTTCTTCTCTTCGCGATCGAGAAGGGCCTGGTCGGCGTCGCAGATGGCCACCACGCGCACGCCGGGGATGGCGCTGAACCACTTGATGTGATTGCTTCCCTGATTGCGCAGCCCGATGACACCGATGCGAATGGCGTCGTTGGCGCCGCGGACTCGCGAAAACGGCATCGCCAGGGACAGCCCGGCGGCCAGCGATCCTTTGAGAACGGCTCTTCGAGTGGTGTGTTCCATGATAGGCCCCTTTTTCCATGGTGGAATGTAAAGATCAAAAGGCAAGAATCAAACTGGCGGCATCCGCCTTCGGCGGATAACCTCCTAAATTTTGACATTTGATTCTTGAATTCTGATCTCTCTATACCACGAGTCGCCTCAAGGGTCAACCGCCCGACGACTTGCAGGTTGTCGCCGCGCGAGGGCCGCTGTAGAATCCTGGCACCGTGTGCCGCAAGGACGGCACGGCCTCATGGAAAGGACGAACAGGCCCATGAAGAAGCTGCTGTGGCTCTACTTCCAGACGTCTCTGATCCTGCGGATTCTCGCTGGTTTCCTCATCGGCTCGCTGATCGGCGTTCTGTTCTGGTACCTGTCCCGCTCGGGCGAGGCAACGATCTCGCAAGCCGTCGTCCCCTATGTCCTTCCCTTCGGGGAGGTCTTCGTTCACATGCTCAAGATGATCGTGGTGCCGATCATCTTCTTTTCTCTGGTGGGCGGCGCTTCGAGTCTGCCGATCAAAAGGTTCGGGCACATCGGGCTCAAGACCATCGGCTGGTATCTCGCGACGAGCCTTCTGGCGGCGGTCCTGGGGACCGGTTTGGCGTTGGCGCTGGACCCGGGGGCCGGCGCCGGCCTGGATGCGTGGCGGAAGCTGGCGGATCTCAAGATGACGGAGGCAGGCGACGTGGCCAAGGGCGCGACCGAGCAGGGGACGCTTTCGCAGATCGTGCTGAACCTGTTCCGCAATCCGTTCGAGGCGCTGGCGACCGGCAATTTCCTGCCCATCATCATCTTCGCCATCCTGTTCGGCCTGGCGATTCGTGTGCTGATCGAGGCAGGTGAGGCCCGTCAGATCAGGCGTCTGGAGGGCTTGATCGATTTGCTGGAAGCCAGCCGGGACGCCATGTTCAAGCTGGTCGACTGGATTCTCGAGTACTCCCCCATCGGTGTGCTGGCCCTGTCGATCGTCAACTTCGGTCTCTACGGCCCATCCATCGTCGGGCCCTACGTCAGCGTGACGCTGGGTGTCATCCTGGGCATCGCCGCGATGGTCTTCGTGGTCTATCCCCTGCTGCTGTGGGCCGTGACGCGTCACAATCCGTTCGGCGTGCTCAAGCGAATCAAAGAGCCGATGATCATGGCGTTCATCACGCGCAGCAGCGCTGCGACGCTGCCGGTGTCGATCAAGACGGCCGAACAGGAACTGAAGATCCACAACGAGCTGGCCAGCTTCTCGCTGCCCCTGGGGGCGACGATCAACATGGACGGCGTCTGCGTTCACCTGCCGATGTTCGCGGTTCTGGCGGCCAACATGTTCGACGTCAAGCTGACGCTCGGCATGCTGGTGGTGCTGGTGATCACCACGGTGCTCTCGTCCATCGGCGCCGGAGGCGTCCCCGGCGGTAGCCTCATGCTGCTTTTCATCATTCTCGAAAGCATGGGCCTGGGCGCCGAGCAGGTGGCGGTGATCGTCGCGCTGGCGCTCGGAATCAATCCCATTCTCGACATGTTCGAGACGATGAACAACGTCACCGGCGACCTGGTCTGCTCCTACGCAGTCGCTGCCAGGGAGAACCTCGTGCACCGCGAATCCGTGTGAGACGCGCCGCAGCATGGGAGTTTCAAGTTTGAAGTTTCAAGTTTGAAGTACGCCGAAGCATCCTGCTTCAGACTTCCCACTTGACACTTCAAACTTCAAACTTGAAACTTCCGTGCAGGCGCCTCGGAGCCAAGCCAGCGCCGTCACAAGGTCGCCGTATTGGAGCAGGTCCAGTGAGACTGACGCGTTACAAGGGCAATCCTGTCCTGTCACCCAACCCTGCAAATGACTGGGAAAACCTGGCCGTGTTCAACCCGGCCGCATGGTACGACCAAGACGCCGGGCTGGTCCTGCTTCTCTACCGGGCCGCCGAGGCCCATCCCGAATACAAGTGCTACTTCGGCCTGGCCACCAGCGACGACGGATACCGCTTCGAGCGGGTCTCGAACGAGCCGGTGATCGGACCGAGCGTCGATGGGTTTGACGCCAGCACGATCCAGGACCCGCGCATGGTCAAGATCGGCGAGTGGTACTACATCACCTACGCCGCCCGCTTTTTTCCCTTCGGTCAGTTCTGGATGCCGAAAGAGGTGCAATACAGGCCGCCCGCGTGCCCGCCCGATTTCCCGAAGGTCATTCGCACCAATGCGACGAGCACGGGACTGTTGCTGACGAAGGACTTCAAGACGTTCATCCGCGCCGGACGCATCACCGATCCAACGCTCGACGACCGTGACGTCGTGCTGTTCCCGGAGAAGATCAACGGCAAGTACGTCATGATGCACCGGCCGCTCGAATGGGTCGGTCCCGAATACGGCACGAACCACGCCTGCGCGTGGATTTCGACGGCAGACGACCTGCTCGGCTTTCGCAGCAGCGTGCTGCTGATCAAGGCCAGGTACGATTGGGAGGCGGACAAGCTGGGCATCAATACGCCTCCGATCAAGACCGAGCAGGGCTGGCTGACGCTGTATCACGCCGTCGGCCCCGACAAACGCTACCGCCTGGGCGCGCTGTTGCTGGACCTGGAGGACCCGCGCCGGGTGCTTCATCGCACTGATGAGTGGATCATGCAGGCCGAGGCGGACTACGAAGTCGATGGCTACTATCGGGGCTGCGTCTTTCCTTGCGGCAAAGTGGTTATTGGTGAAACGCTCTTCGTCTACTACGGTGCGGGCGACAAGTACGTCTGCCTGGCTACGTGCCCGCTCGCGGAGCTGATTGACTACCTGCGGTCTTGTCCGGCTTGAGGAAAGGGGAGTCCATGGCCGTCACGCTTCATCCGATCGACATCGCGATCATCGTCGGCTACGTCCTGGCCGTCATCGTCATGGGCTGGCTCCTCTCCAGGCGCGCATCCAAGGACCTCAATGCGTACTTTCTGGCCGGCAAAAGCCTGCCCTGGTGGGTGATCGGCACCTCGCACGGCGCCAGCGGGTTCGACATCACGGGCACGATGTGGTTTGTGACCATGCTGTTCACCTATGGACTGCGGGCGGCGTTTGCTCCATGGGTCTGGCCGCTGTTCGACCGCATCTTTCGACAGATGTACCTCGGTGCGTGGATTCGCAAGTCCAACGTGCTCACCGGCGCCGAGTGGATGCGCACGCGATTCGGCCGAGGCACCGGAGGCACTCTCTCCCACATCAGTGTCGTGGTCTATGCCGTCCTCGTGACGGTCGGGTTCGTCGCGTACGCACTCAAAGGGATCGGCAAGTTCGCCGATGTGTTCTTCCCGTGGGACCTCGCCTGGGGACCGCTGTCCAGCGCCGAATCCTACGGCATCGTGATCCTCGCGATTACCACGGTCTATCTGCTCTTCGGCGGCTGGTACAGTGTCGTGCTGACCGACCTGCTCCAGTTCGCCCTGCTCGTGGTTGCGTCGATCTTTATCGCCGTCCTGGCCATGTCGAAGGTCAGCCCCGAGATGCTCGCGGCCGCCGTCCCCGACGGGTGGTTCGATCTGATTCCAGGCTGGAGGCTGGGTTTGGACTGGTCGAGTCACATCGCCGGGCTGAACGCCAAGATCTACGGGACCGCCACGCAGGCTGGTGACGGCTACACACTGTTTGGTTGCGTCGTCATGATGTGGCTGCTGCGCGGAATCCTGGTCAGTGCGGGCGGGCCGTCGGCCGGCTACGGCATGCAGCATCAGCTCTCGACGCGCAACGCACGCGAAGCGGCGCTGGAGAACTGGTGGATGTCGATCGTGCAACTGGCGCCTCGCTCGCTGATGATCGCCGGCATCGCGATCCTCGGCCTGGTCTTCTTCACGCCGGAAGTCAACCGGATGGTGGCCGACAGCGGTAGCTTCGATTTCGAGCAGGTCCTGCCTTTCGTGATTGCCAGATTCGTTCCGGTCGGTCTGACCGGGCTCCTGATGGCGGGACTCCTGGCGGCGTTCATGAGCACGTTCGACTCGACGGTCAACGCGGGCGCCGCTTATGTGGTCAACGACGTCTACAAACGCTACGTCAATCCCACGGCGTCGAATCGCCGTTATGTGTGGATGGGCTACTTCTGGTCGGTTGCTCTGGTCGTGGTGGCCGTGGTGGCGGCGCTGCGGATCGAGAATATCGACAAGACCACCAAGTGGATCACAGGTCTGCTCTACGCCGGCTACATCGCGCCGAACGTTCTGAAGTGGCACTGGTGGCGGTTCAACGGCTACGGCTACTTTGCCGGCATGATTGCCGGCGCCGCGGCGGCTCTGGCCTTCCCGCACGTCAACCATCTGATCGCGCGGACCTGGGGTCACTCCGTCAGCGCGAACTACGCCTTTCTCATCCTGGTTCCGGTCGGTGGCCTTGCCTCGATCGTGGCGTGCCTGCTGACGCCTCCTGACGACGTCGAGACGCTCAAGAGCTTCTACCGCAGCGTGCGTCCGTGGGGGTTCTGGGGACCCGTGCTCGGCGAACTGCGGAAGGACGACCCGTCCGTTCAACCCAACCGCAACTGTGTCCTCGATCTATTTAACGTAGCCAACGGGATCCTCTGGCAATTCTCGCTGATGGTCGCGCCGTTCTGTCTGGTCCTCCGCCGGTGGGACACCTTCTGGATGTCGCTCGGTGTGCTGGCCGTCACATCCGTAGTCATGAAGTTCACCTGGTACGACCGTCTCGAACCGGGGGAGGTGCAGGCTACCGGCGTGTGACTGCGGAGCCGGCTGGCTCAAAGACCGCCTCGGCGATTTTGAGCCGCAGCTCTCGTACGGTGCCCTTGTCGTGCGGGTGCGCGCGGTTGGTCAGGAGGATCACGTAGGTATCGACAGCCGGGTCGCATACGATGCTGGTGCCGGTGTAGCCGGTGTGACAGAACGCTTGCTCGGAGGCGTGCGGGCCCTTGAGCCATGCGTAATCGGAGGCGACGTCGAAGCCGTAGGCGCGGCCGTGGGACTGGACCGTCGTCAGCATTCGCGTGGCATCGGGGCTCAGGATTCTCGTCCCGTGCCAAGCGCCGCCGTTGAGGAGCATCCGGCAGTAGATCGACAGATCGGACGCGGTCGAGAACAGGCCCGCGTTGCCGCTGACGCCGTCCATCAGTTGGGCCAGCGGGTCGTGGACGGTTCCGCGCAGGGGCTTGCCGTCGACGATCTGCGTTGCGGCGATCCCGTCCTGACAGGATGCGGGCGGGTTGAACGTCGTCCGGTGCATGCCCAGCGGCTCGAAGATGTTCTCTTTGCCGAATTCCGCGACGTTCCAGCCGGAGACGATCTCGACGATGCGAGCCAGCACGATGTAGCCCAGGCAGCTATAGCGAAACTCCTCGCCCGGCGCATTCATCGCCTCCAGGCGGCAAATCCTCTCGATTACCTCTTCCGGGCACGGGCTGCCGTATTCGTCGGCCAGTGACTTGGCAGTGGTATACGCCGGCAGACCCGACGTGTGAGTCAGCAGATGCCGGATTCGCGCATCGGCCTTGCCGGCACAGGCGAAGGCGGGCAGGTAGGCACCGACGCGATCGTCGAGGTTCAGTTGCCCTCGGTCCACCAGGATCAGGATCGACGTTGCGGTCGCGATGGGCTTGGTCAGTGACGCCAGGTCGAAGACGGTGTCCATCTCCATCGGCTCAGCGACTGGGTCGATGATGGCCGACCCGAACGCCTTGTAGTACAGAATGCGATTCGACCGCCCGACCAGCACGACCGCGCCGGGGACATGCCCGGCCGCGATCTCCTCGTTGACAATCGCGTCAATCCGATCCAGCCGCCGCACCGAGGGCGAGCGACAGCCCTGCAACATCACCGCCGCCGCCAGCACAACCGCCAACGAACTCCGTTTCATGCCATCTCCCGTGGTCAGTTCTCAGTTCTCAGTTGTCGGTTGCCTGTCAACTGGGAATCGTCAACTCCTCCGCATGCTTAGCGCTCGGTGACGCTGACGAGGCCGACGTCGATGTACTGGCCGCCGCCGGTCTGGTGGCAGTGGACGGCCAGGCGGTTCAGGTTCGGCTTCAGCGCCGCCTTGGCCTTCTCATCGAGCGGCACCTGCACGTATCCGGCGGTATACCCCTGGATGCTCGCGACGATCTGCCCATTGATGTAGACCTCGGCGTCTTCATCGTGGTGGATGGCCAGATGCAGCTCGGCGGGAATCGTTCCGCCCAGGTCGAAACTGCGACGCAGCCAGATGTCCGAGGAGTCCCACTTCGTGCGCACCACCGCGCCCGGCGTGCTTTCCGTGCCGAAGCCGCCTTTGCCGATCTGCCATGCGGTGTCGTCGAAATCGTCCTTCTGCCAGCCGGCGGCCGGTTCGGTCGTTGTGTAGCGCCACACCCGGCCCTCGTCCTGCGAGGTCGGCACGATGGTCTTGACGATCGGGGCCGGCAGATAGAGCTTCTCGTTGGCGGCTCGCACCTTGTCGGCGTCCATCTTGATCATGGCGCGATCGTAGGTGAGCAGGCCGTTGACCTCGATCTCCACATCGGTCGTCTGCGTGTAGACCGCCGCGCACAGGCCGCCGCCGATCAACGGTCGCAGGTTGCCGATCAGCGCCAGATACGCATCGGTGAGCGCCTCGCGCGATTCATAGCTGCGGTAACCCCAGTTCTTTTCGTCCTGCCAGGTGTGGCCTCGCACGGGCAGGCCCAGGCCGCCGAACTCGCCCAGTACGATCGCCCTGGCCTCTTCCACCGGCGGAGCCGCCGGACCCGGATAGCTGTGAATGTCGTGAACGTCGCCGACTTTGTTGTCGGTCCAGCCGCTGGCGTTGTTCACCAGGCGGCTCGGGTCGAGCTTCCTGGTCAGCTCCACGATGCGAGGCGTGTCGTACTGGCCCCACCCTTCGTTGAACGGAACCCACATCACGATGGATGGATGGTTGCCGAATGCCGCCATGATGCGGCCCCACTCCAGCTCGAACTGCTTCTTGCCTTCGTCGGTCTTGTTGTTGGCGCTGGGCATGTCCTGCCAGACGAGCAGGCCGAGCTTGTCGCACCAGTAATACCATCGGGCCGGCTCGACCTTTACGTGCTTGCGGGCCATGTTGCAGCCGAGCTGCCTGGTCACCTCGACGTCGTACCGCAGTGCCTCGTCGGTCGGCGCGGTGTAGAGCCCATCGGGCCACCAGCCCTGGTCGAGCGGGCCGTACTGAAACAGGGGCTTTCCGTTGAGGAACAGCCGGTTGATGCCTTCCTCGTCCTTCTCCAGGGAAATCTTCCGCATGCCGAAGTACGACTTCACCTCGTCGTGCACGACCGGCAGATTGAAATGGCCGAGCGTGATCTTGACATCGTAGAGGAACGGATCGTCGGGCGACCACAGATGCGGATTGGGGATGAGCACCTCGATCTGGTTCAAGCCTTTGGCTTGAGCGATCACCTCGCCGCCGGCGGAGACCTCGACCGTGACGTTGTCGCTGCGTGTGAGCCTCGTGCCCATCTCGACGATGAGCTTGGCGCCGTCGACGTCCGGGGTGAGCTTGAGGCCCTCGATGCAGCGCCTGGACACCGGTTCCAGCCAGACTGTCTGCCAGATGCCGGTGACCGCCGTATACCAGATGCCATGGGGCTTGCGGACCTGCTTGCCGCGCGGCTGGTCGCCCGCATCGGTGGGGTCCCAGACGGAAAGGACGATCTCCTGCGGTCCGCCGGCTCTCAGGGCGTGGGTGATGTCGAACGCAAAGGGATCGTATCCACCCTGGTGGCTGTCGATCTTCATGCCGTTGATCCAGACGGTGGCGTCCCAGTCCACGGCGCCGAAGTTCAGCAGGATGCGATTGCCCTCGCCCCATTCCCTGGGGACGTCGAAGGTGCGGCGGTACCAGAGCCGGTTGTCCGGGCCGACCGGCTTCATCACGCCGGACAGCGCCGATTCGACCGGGAACGGCACCAGAATCTGGCCGTCGAAATCACGCGGCTGCCGCTCGTCCTTCGGCCGGATCGCATAGTCCCACAAACCGTTGAGGTTGAGCCAGTTCTGACGGACCATCTGGGGCCGGGGGTACTCGGCGTGGACGCTGTCCGCCCGGACATCCTGCGCCCATTTCGTCATCAGAGGCCCGCTCGCGGGCTTCCACGCGGCGCCGGCGACCAGACACAGGCACGCGACCAGAATGGCCGCGAGCAGGATCGTGCGTTCATTCGAGGGTGTTGGGGGTGTTGCTGGGCTGCTGTTCATCTTTCAACCTCCAGAGTAGGGTGTCCCAACGTATGTCGGGATCGGCGAACCTCAGAGTACGGTCTAACGGGCCGGTTTTCAACCAAAAATGCCACATCGCCCCCCTTGGCTTTCGTCTCGAGCCGCCACGCGTTCTGCGGGCATCGCGGGATTCTGCCTGCCAATGAGGTTGTGCCGAACCCCCGTCTTGCGGTACAATGAATCCGCGAAGGTGTGTGGACGGGATACAACGGGTCGGCAGGATCACGTCATGGATGTCGCGGTTTGAGGCAAGTTCATCGGTGCGTGTTCTGCGGCTCTGGCTGTGTGGCGAGGGCATCTTGCCCTTGCTCTTTCTTTTCGGACACGAGGGCGAGACGCCCTCGCCACGTGGGCCGGGGCTGCCAGGCAAATAGGGTCAGACGCAAGGTCTCCGCTTTCGCTTGTGGCCGGGAGCGGGTCCATGTCGAACTTCTCGAAGGAGGACGATCATGCGCACTCAATTCACGCCTGTGTTGATTCTCGCGGTGGTCTTGGGAACGTTCAATCTCAGTGTGACGCGTGCGGCCGATCCCAGTCTCGTCGGCTGGTGGAAGCTCGACGGCGGCGCCGGTGCGATCGCCGTCGATTCCAGCGGTCGCAGCGTGGACGGAGAGCTCTTCGGCAACCCGGAGTGGATGGCGAAGGCGATCTACGGAGGCGGCCTGCTGTTCGATGGGACGGATGACTACATCTTCATCGACGGCCACTTCCAGTTGGCCGAGTACACGATGACGGTCTGGTTCCGCGTGGATTCGCTGGCCCAGCGCGACATCCTGTCGGCCTACGCGGTCGGCGTGCAGCATGGCATCCTGCTGGAGGTCCAGGCCGCCGGCACGCTCCGCTACCTGCACCGGTACCCGCTGGGTACGGGGGGAGGCACGAATGTCTACAGCACCGCCTCCTACGCCGACGGCAACTGGTACCATGCAGCGATCGTCAAGTCGGCCGGCCAGATCGCGCTGTGCATCGACGGCGAGCAGATCGGCGCCGCCGCCGACACCAGTGTGTTCGATCCCACGGACTCCTTTGGCCTGGCCGTGGGCATCCTCGACAACGAGAGGGAGGTCGCTCGCCTCTTCCTCGGTCCGATGGATGACATCCGCGTGTACGATCGCGCGCTGGAGATCGGCGAGATTCGAAACGCCATGGCAGGCCTCGGGCCCGACAGCGAAAAGGCGGGCGATCCTGTCCCATCCGATGGGGCGACGGATGTGCCTCGCGACGTGATCCTGAGCTGGAAGGCCGGCCGGTTCGCGGCGACCCACGACGTGTACCTTGGAACAGCGTTCGACGACGTGAACGACGCGGATCGAGCCAATCCAATGGGCGTGCTTCTCAGTCAGGGACAGGCCGATGTCTCGTACGATCCGCCGGCTGTTCTCGATTTCAGCCAGACCTGCTTCTGGCGTGTCGACGAGGTCAATGCCGCCCCGGACAACACCACCTTCAAGGGCGACGTCTGGAGCTTTACGACCGAGCCGTTCGCCTACGCCGTACCGGGCGTGGTCGCCACCAGCAACGGGATCTCCGAAGCAGGCGTCGGACCGGAGAACACCGTCAACGGGTCGGGAATCGATGCCGACGATCAGCATTCCACCGCTGCGGCCGATATGTGGCTGGCCAACCCGCCGGCGGAAGGCAGCCTGTGGGTCCAATACGACCTCGGAAAAGTGTACAAACTGCACCAGATGCTCGTTTGGAACTACAACGTCATGTTCGAGTCGATCCTCGGCTTCGGGTGCAAGAACGTGACGATCGAGTGTTCCGAGAACGGAGCGGACTGGACCGCCCTGGGCGATTTCGAATTCGCCAAGGCCACCGCAAAGGCCACGTACGCCGCCAATACCGCGGTCGACTTCGCAGGGGTTCCCGTCCGGTTTGTCCGCCTGACGGTCAACAGCGGATGGGGCATGATGGGCCAGTTCGGCCTCAGCGAGGTGCGGTTCCTGTTCATCCCCGCACAAGCCCGCGAGCCGCAGCCGGCCGACGGCGCCACCGGCGTCGAAGTCGGCACGGCACTGGCGTGGCGCAGCGGTCGCGAGGCCGCCTCGCATGAAGTGTATCTGAGCACGGACCCGGACGCCCTGGCCCTGGCGGCCACGGTCGACTCGCCCACCTTCGCGGCGGCGCTGGAGTTCGGCAGCACGTACTACTGGCAGGTGGTGGAGGTTAACGAGGCCGACGCCGTGACGGCATGGGCCGGCGATCTCTGGAGCTTCTCGACGCAGGAGTACGCGCTGATCGACGACTTCGAAAGCTACAACGACGACGTCGACGCCGGCACTACCATCTTTGACACTTGGCTGGACGGCTGGGTCAACGACACCGGCTCGACGGTCGGGTACCTCACCGCTCCATTTGCGGAGAAGACCATCGTGCATGGCGGTGCGCAGTCGATGCCTCTGGCATACAACAACGAGGCCTCTCCGTGGTATTCCGAAGCGGATCGAACGTTTGACACCGCTCAGAACTGGTTGGTGCATGGCGCCGACACTCTGGTGCTGTACGTACGAGGCATCGCTCCGGCCTTCCTCGAAAGCGCCGATGGGAGTGTCATCATGAATGCCATCGGCACCGACATCTGGAACAACGCGGATGAATTCCGTTACGCCTACAAGAGCCTCAGCGGCGACGGCTCGATCATCGCCCGCGTCGACAGCGTGTTCCTGAGCGATGGCTGGGCCAAGGCCGGTGTGATGATCCGCGAGAGCCTGGCGCCGGGCTCCAAGCACGCGATGGTGGTGGTCACCCCGTCCAATGGCGTCTCGTTCCAGCGTCGCATCGAGACCGATGGCGCCAGCACGAGCACCGACGCGGCGGGTCTGGTCGCGCCGCATTGGGTGAAGCTGACGCGAACGAACAATACGTTTGCCGCGCAGCGCTCCGCGGACGGGCAGACCTGGATCGACATCGAAGTCAGTCCGGCCTTGACGATCTCGATGACCGCCAACGTCTACGTCGGCTTGGCGGTGACCAGCCACAGCGCGACCGTGGCGACCGGGGCCGACTTCTCCGGCATCTCGGCGACCGGGAACGTCACGGGCGCCTGGCAGGTTGCGGAGATCGGCGTCGAGCAGCCCGACACGGGCAACGCGGCCGAACCGCTCTACGTCGCCATCGAGGACAGCGCCGGCAAGGTCGGCGTCGTGACGAATCCGGACACGCTGGTCACGGCCCGAGGCTCGTGGAACCAATGGCAAATCCCGTTCACCGAGCTGACCGGCGTCAACCTGAGCCGGGTCCAGACGATGACGATCGGCGTCGGTTCGCGGACGAGCCCGGCCGCCGGAGGAACCGGACTGATCTATATCGACGATATCGCTTTCGGCCGAGCAACCACCGAGTAGGGCCGCCGGCAAGCGGTCGAGAACGCTGCGGATCAGGATTTCCGCACGGCCGACGATGGCTTTCTGCGCCGGGTCTGCCGCAAACGGGCGAAAAGAAAACGCAATTGAGTCTTGCCCGCACAGGCCAGAAAATGGCATAATACAACAAACTGCAAGGTTTTCGGGAACGCCGCCTGAGGCCCGTGGAAACGACGCGGACGGGGGCGTTTTCCCGACAGGTGATATCGCACAAGGTTTTTAGACGGAGGAGCATCATGTCCAGGCAGTTCATGTGTGTAGTTTGTTCCGTATTGTTGAGCACTATCTGCGCGCCTCTGGCCGGCGCGGCGGAGGTCGCGCCGGTGATCTTCGTCGATTTCGAGGGCGCCCTGGCCGGCACGTCCTACACGCTGGGACCGCGCGAAATCGACACGACCGGCACCTTCGCCGCTCACAACGGAACCGAAGTCGTGTCCGGGGGACTGGGAATCCTCGCCGACGCGGACGGCGCCAGCCAGGAGAGTTTCCAGTTCGACGCGTCCGCGTTCAACAACAACGGAACGTCGTTTGCCGGGACGTCCTTCGTGGTCGAAGCCGTCTTCACCGCGACCGACGCCAGTGACGCGATGGCGCCCATCATGGACCTGGGCGGTCAGTGCTTCATCCGCTTCCACGACGGGCTGTCCGCCGGCAGTTGGAACGGCAGCACGGAAGTGGCCAACAACAACATTGAAGCGATCCCGAATGTAGGCGAAACGCACCACTATGCCATCGTGTACCACGGCGCCGAGACCATCGAGTACTACAAAGACGGCGTTCTGATCTTCCAGAGCGACAACGGCTCGCCGCAGGAGATCACCACGCTGATCTCGTGGGGCAATATCCGCCACAGTTCCGTCGATGGCGGGCGGCAGCTCATCGGGCAATACGAATCAGTGGCCTTCTCCACCTTCAGCGGCACGTTCGACCCCGAGAAGGACTTCATTCTTCCGGAAGGTCCTGTGTCACGTGCCCTGGCCTTTGCGCCCACGCCGGCCCACGAAGCCACCGATGTCCCAAGGGACACCGTTCTGAGCTGGATGCCGGGGGAATTCGCCGCGACGCATGATGTCTATCTGGGGACGGCCTTCGACGACGTCAACGAGGCGAGCCGGGCCAATCCGACGGGCGTGCTCCTCAGCCAGGGGCAGGCCGAGACCGCATACGATCCGGCCGGTGTGTTCGCATTCGGCCAGACCTATTACTGGCGCGTCGATGAAGTCAACGCCGCTCCTGACAACACGATCTTCAAGGGCGAGGTCTGGAGCTTTACCGCCGAGCCGCTGGCGTATCCGATTGCCGGCGTGATCGCCACGAGCAACGGCGCCGCTCAACCCGGTGCCGGGCCGGAAAACACGGTCAACGGCTCGGGCCTCAATGAAAACGGTGAGCACTCGACCGTCAGCGAAGACATGTGGGTGACCGGCGCTCCGGCCGGCGAGCCGCTGTGGATCCAGTTCGAGTTCGATCGCGTCTACAAGCTCAACGAGCTGCGGGTCTGGAACTACAACGTGCAGTTCGAGGTGCTCCTCGGCTTCGGCATTAAGGATGTCACCATCGAGCACTCTCTGGATGGGATCGAGTGGACGGCGCTGGGAGATGCCCAGTTTGCACAGGGTACGGCAAAGGCGACCTACACCCACAATACGGCGATCGACATGGGCGGCGTCGCCGCCAAGTACGTCCGGCTGGTCGTCAAGAGCGGTTTCGGAGTCATGGGCCAATACGGGCTCAGCGAAGTGCGGTTCATGTACATTCCGGCTCATGCTCGGGAGCCGCAACCGGACGATGGGGCGGTGGACGTCGAACCGTCGGCGACGCTGAGCTGGCGCGCCGGGCGCGAGGCGGCTTCGCACCAGGTCTATCTGGGCGTCGATCCGGCGAACCTGGTCCTGGCCGGGACGGTTGACGCGGCGAGCTTCCAGCCGGATGACCTTGTCTTCGGCAACGTCTATTACTGGCGAGTCGACGAGGTCAACGAGGCCGCCAGCCCTGCGACGTGGGAAGGCAACCTGTGGAGCTTCACGACACAGGAATACGCGACGATCGACGACATCGAAGGCTATACCGACGACATCGACGCCGGCCAGGCCGTCTTCCAGACCTGGATCGACGGCTGGACCAACAACACCGGATCGACCACCGGCTACGCCGAGTCGCCGTTCGCCGAGAAGGCCATCGTTCACGGCGGGCGGCAGTCGATGCCCGTAAGCTACGACAACACTTCAGCCCCGTTCTATTCCGAGATCTCGCGAACCTGGGACAGCCCGCAAGACTGGACCGGCCACAGCGCAAACACTCTGGTGCTGCACTTCTACGGCCCCGAGGACAACACCGCCGAGACGCTGTACGTGGCGGTCGAGGACAGCGCCGGTCACGTCGCAGTCGTTGCGCATCCTGATCCCGAGGCGCTGAGGGTCGCCGCCTGGCAGTCCTGGACGATCCCCTATAGCGAGCTGGCGGGTGTGAACATGGCGCAGGTCGAGACGATGTACATCGGCGTCGGCAATCGCGCCACCCCGACCGCCGGCGGCAGCGGCCTGATCTTCTTCGACGACATCGGCTACGGCGCGCCCTTGGCCGAATAACTGTGAACAAAACCGATCGGCAGGGGCGAGGCATGCCTCGCCCCTGCTTTCGAGGGCGATGTCGATCCCAGCGTCCGTTCGGTCCTTTGGGTCCCTTACATCCTTTGGACCCCGGAAGGACCTGAGGGACCCAAAGGACGTGAGAGTCCACACAAACCGCCAGTCCCGATGTACATCGGGATCACCGAGGGCGCAAAGCCCTTTGACAGGCCGAAACCGGCCCTGTATACTCCGAATTCGTTTCGCGTCGCGCGTCTTGCGCGCTGCGCAGCGCACGACGTTTGAAAGGAGATGTGCCTATGAACGCGCATAAGGAACCGTTTGGACGAACCGCAGATGGCCGGGAGGCTTCCGTCTACACGCTCGCCAACTCGAAAGGGCTGCGAGCGCGGATCACGGACTACGGGGCGACGCTCGTTTCCTTATACGTGCCGGATCGCAATGGCAACCTCGGCGACGTCGTGTTGGGATTCGACGACTTGCAGGGCTATCTCGGCCACACCGCGTACATGGGGGCCACCGTGGGCCGCTACGCCAACCGCATCGGCGGCGCCAAGTTCAAGCTCGATGGGGTCGAATACAAGCTGGCCGCCAACAACGGTCCGAACCACCTGCACGGCGGCATCAAAGGCTTCGACAAGGTCGTGTGGCATACGAAAGAGGTGGTGGCGGCCGAGGACGAGGCCTGGGTCAAGATGAGCTACCTGAGCGCCGACGGCGAGGAAGGTTACCCGGGCAACCTCCAGTGCACCGTAACCTATATGCTGACGAACGCCGACGAGCTCTGCATCAGCTACGAGGCGCGGACGGACAAGAAGACCGTGGTCAATCTGACGAATCACAGCTACTGGAACCTCGCCGGGCAGGGCAACGGCGATATTCTGGGCCACGAGCTTCAACTGGGCGCGGAGAAGTTCACGCTCATCGACAAGGGATTGATCCCGACGGGCATCCTTGCCAGTGTGCTGGACATGCCGTTGGACTTCACGCGGACCCGGACGATCGGCTCGCGGATTCGCCAGACCGGAAACGGATACGATCACAATTATGTACTCAAAGGCAAGCCGGGCGATCTGAAATGCTGCGGCCAGGTGCACGAGTCCGGCACGGGCCGCGTCATGGAAATCCACACCACCGAGCCGGGGGTCCAGCTTTACACGGGCAACTTCCTCGATGGATTGGCGGGCAAGGGCGGCAGCCGGTACGACAAACACGCCGGTTTCTGCCTGGAAACCCAGCACTATCCCGACTCGCCAAACAAACCCAATTTCCCGTCCACCGTCCTGGAGCCGGGGCAGACCTTCGCCAGCCGGACCGTACACAAGTTCTCCACAAAGTAGGATGGGCTTTAGCCCATGCCGTTCCTACCCGAGATAGACCCGGTCCCCCGGCTGGATGGCCGGGATCTGGTCCAGCCTGGCCTCGAGGTCCTCGGGTTCGAGCGCGAAAGACGGGGCGATCTCCAGCAGACAGTCGGGGGAGCCGCCCGGCTTTCGCGGCACGGCCACGCCCGCCGATTCGAGCCACCTGGCGGCCCGCTCCACCATCATCACCCGCGTCGATTCGGCGCTGTCGACGCCCGTGGCGTTCTTGGTGGGGGCAAACTGCTCGGCGCGGTCGATATCGAGGATGATCGACCGATTCGCGATGGGCAGCGCGTCGAAGATGAACGATTCGAGCTTGATGCCGTTGGGCTGGGCCGGTTCGACCGGATTGCCCTGCGAATCGATGTGGGGGATCTTCTTCACCGCCCGGTGCAGTGGCAGCGAGAAGCCCTCGGTGTTCAGCTTCTCGATGAAATCGGTGCTGATGATGTGAATCGCGATGCTGCCGAGACGGAATACCAAAGACCCGTCCGGGTTTCGTCTCTCGGCCAGACTGTCGTCCAGATCGCTGTACTCGATGACGGTGACCTTGCCGTCGACGAGGCAGAAGTTGCCGACCTTCTCCTTGGGATCATTCTTAATCACTGCTTTGGACGACATTTGCGCGCCGTCGATGGCGTGCAGGCCGACAAAAAGCGGGTCGAAGAGCTTCACCAGCGGGTTGTCGACCTGCCAGTAGCTGAGGTACTCGACGCCGCGTTTCTTCATGTCCGCCAGGGCGCCGCTGCGGGCCAGGGCCCGGATGCTGCCGCCGTGGCCGTCGGGCGAGCGGGCGATGGAGGCCTTGTCGGCCATCAGAATCCTGCCGTCGAACCCGAAATTGGGCAGCGTTCCCTGCTGAAAGATCAAAACACTGTCTCGGTCCAGGCCGTAGAAATGATTGGATTCGAAGATTTGCACCGTCGCCTCGTGGTTCATCGGGCTGGTCATGATGTACCAGGGGCAGACGGTGCGGTAGCGGCGGGAAACCGCCTCGATGGTTTCGGCGAATACCTGGAAGAGCGTCTTGTTCCTGACCGGGCTGATAGGGTAGTTGCCCTTGGGGCCGTCGAAACCCAGCCGCGTTCCCTGGCCTCCGGCGACCACGAACGCGGCCACCTTTCCTGCCGCGATCAGCTCTTTGCCAAGTTTCACGGCGTCGGCGTACTTGCGGCGTTCGGCATCGGTCCTGGGCACGATTCCGTAGGAAGGGGCCGGCTGGAATTCCTCGTGCCGGACTGGGGTTTGCGGGGCGTGCCGGACCAGGGTTTCGACCCAAGTGGGGATCTTGTCCAGGTCCAGTTCCCGGATCTGTTCGGCCAGCCCGGCCAGCTCGCCAGGACCCAGTTGATCCCAGAAGCTCAGGAGATGGTCCTGGCCGCACGCGGAAAGCTGTCGCCTGATAACATCGATTTTCGCGCTCTGATTGCCCTGCATGGTTGACTCCAAAACCAGGAAAACGGGTGAATCTTAAGGGATGTCCAAAAAAATTCAAGGCAGGGGCCGAAAATTACGAAAAAGACATTGACGGACCTCTTTGTGTCTGTTAGATTGCAGGTGTAGACAGGTAGGCTTGTCTAAGGCCGTATTTCATATTGCAGACTGTCATCATATTCTTGTCAGCATCTTCATATCAAAGCCTGCCTGCTGCGGAACGTTGGGAAACGAACGAGTTTTCCTACTGTGAGGAGTGCTGGGCCCTTGTGCCCACGGGTTCATGTTCCGATAAAACAGGCGTTTGAAACCGGCCGGCCGTCTCTTTCAGTCAAAGACGTATGTGCTCAGGAGATTCGCGGCGCGCGTATTTGCCGGTCGGGTGGCAAAAGGATTCATCGGTACTATCGCCAAAGTGGTTTGTTGAAGAGCGGTCGGTCTGCGAATCTCGTAAGCAACGAAAGGAGAACACTATGAGAAGAAAAGGTTTTACCCTGGTCGAGCTGCTGGTCGTTATCGCGATCATCGCTCTGCTGATGGGCATTCTGATGCCGGCGCTGGCTCGCGTTCGCCAGTTGGCCTTCAGAATGACCTGCGGCACCAACCTGGCGGGTATCGGCAAGGCCATGCTGATCTACGCCAACGACTACGAGGATGAGCTGCCCCGAGCCGGCGGCCGGCTCTCCCAGTGGAACGGCCCGGTCATTTGGGCGGCCGCCGATCGCTACAGCGCCTATGGCGTCAGCCAGTCGGACGGCAGCGGCGGCAAGGCCACGATCACGTCGTGCTTCTATCTGCTGGTCAAGTACGCCGAAGTGACTCCGAAGTCGTTCGTCTGCAAGGGCGACACCGGGACCACCGAGTGGCAACTGTCCGATGAGACGAACGTCACGACCGGCTTCGAGATGATCGATGCCTGGGACTTCGGCCAGAACCCCGTGGACAATTGCAGCTATTCGTATCACATTCCGTTCGGCCAGTACGCTCTGACCACGTCGAGCGAGCCCGGCCTGGCGGTGGCCTCCGAAAGGAACCCGTGGATCAAGAGCCCGGCGGCCGAGGTCGGCGACTTCACGCTGTTCAATCCCGACGTCACTCCGTACAACGGGACCACCGAGACGGCACTGAAGGGCAACGCGATCTCGCACCAGGGCGACGGCCAGAACGTGCTGTTCCTGGACAGCCACGTCGAGTTCGCCAAACGGGCGTTCTGCTCGCTCGAAGATGACAACATCTTCACAAGGTCGGCGAACAACGTCAAGGGCGATGCCAAGGGCACGCTGCCGGCCTACTCGACCACCTTCGCTCCGATGAACCGCAAGGACAGCGTCCTGGTTCATGACCCGGACAAGTTCGCCACGACGACCCGAGGCAGTTAGTCCGGGGTCTGCATGTGAGTTCGTAGTCTGAATTCGATGGCGGCCCCGGGTTCTTCGGGGCCGCCTTCTTTCTTGCGGCAGGCTCTTTGACAATGTGTCCGGATATCAAACTGAGCAGTGGCAGTGCTGGAAAGCTGCTGTGAGGAACCTGGATCGCGGGATCGCGCGGTTTGCGCGACGGGCTCGACAGACATATCATCATATCCTTAGTCATCATCTATTCCGTATCACTCTGGATTTCATCCCGTCATTCCATTTCTGTCGCGACAGAGGACTCACCTGGCCGGACGGTTCTGCCCTCGCTGATGTTGCGCTGCGCGAACCGGGAAACCCCAGGGTCTGACTGTGCTTTCCGGTGCGGGACTTGATTCCGGCATCCTGGCCATCATTCCATTCACCTCGTCCTGCACCCGGTGCTCTTCGGCCCATCCAGGGTTCATTTGTCTTCCTTATCGGGTGCATTGTGCGCCCAAGGTCCGTTGCGCGCATCCTCCTCACTATGTCAATCTTCTGCGTATAGTGGCTCTCTCTTGGACTCGGCCATCGGCCGTACACCCTGAACTCGGAAGATTGGCGGGCAAGAATTCCCCGAGTCCGGCAGCACAGGGCTTCTCGTGCGCCCTTGCTGCCCGTGCCGGCCCGTGCGCCGGCGTTCCAACCGCATTTATCCATGAAGATACAGCGACTTGCTGCAAACGGCCGGCCCGCCGATCGGACGTCTCGGAAAGGAGAACGAACATGAAGCGCAAAGGTTTCACCCTGGTTGAGCTGTTGGTCGTGATTGCGATCATCGCTCTGTTGATGGGCATTCTGATGCCCGCACTGGCAAGGGTCCGGCAGTTGGCCTTCCGGCTGACCTGCGGGACGAACCTGGCGGGGATCGGCAAGGCCATGCTGATCTATGCCAACGATTATGAGGACGAGCTGCCCCGGGCCGGCGGCCGGCTCTCCCAGTGGAACGGCCCGGTCGTCTGGAACGCTGCCGATCGCTACAACGCCTATGGCGTCCAGCAGTCGGACGGCAGCGGCGGCAAGGCCACGATCACGTCGTGCTTCTATCTGCTGGTCAAGTACGCCGAAGTGACCCCGAAGTCGTTCGTCTGCAAGGGCGACACCGGGACCACCGAGTGGCAACTGTCCGATGAGACGAACGTCACGACCGGCTTCGAGATGATCGATGCCTGGGACTTCGGCGCGACGCCCTGGGACAATTGCAGCTATTCGTACCATCTGCCGTTCGGGCAGTACGCTCTGACGACGTCGAGCGAGCCGGGATTGGCGGTGGCGGCCGACCGGAATCCGTGGATCAAGAGCCCGGCGGCCGAGGAAGGCGACTTCTCGCTGTTCAATCCCGATGTCACTCCGTACAACGGAAGCACCGAGACGGCGCTGAAGGGCAACGCGATCTCGCACCAGGGCGACGGCCAGAACGTGCTGTTCCTCGACAGTCACGTCGAGTTCGCCAAACGCGCGTTCTGCTCGCTCGAAGACGACAACATCTACACGAAGTCGGCGAACAACGTCAAGGGCGATGCCAAGGGCGTGATACCGGTCTATTCGGCCACGTATACGCCGATGAATCGCAAGGACAGCCTGCTGGTTCACGATCCGGACAAGATGACGCCGGGAAGGTTGCCCAAGCCATAGGGTCTCACAGCGCTTTCGCGTGAGGGTATACCTTTTCTTCTGAGGGCGACCTCGTGCAGTTGTGGCACGGGGTCGCCTTCGACCTCGCAACGTGCTCTTTGAGAACGCATCCGAATGCGCCGACGACGGCGACGCCTGAGGATCGTCGTGAAGGTCTCCTTCGCACGATGGGCATATACGGCAGGGCGGGTGGACGAGGATATCCGGTGGCCATCATTCATTCCATATCCCCTCGAATCCCGCCGCACCGTTCTGCTGCGTGCGAGAGAGCTTCCCTTCGAGACCGGGTCGCGCTGTTGTCGGGCATCGAGAGTCGTTCCTTCCGATGGGACGGCTCCGGATCGGCGTAGAACGGTGAACCAGGGACCGACCGCGTCAACCAACGGGATCGGCGGGTGCCCATGGTCCGCGTCCTGCGTCGACGGGCGTCTGCGCGCCCGCACAATCCTCGCACCGGCTGGATGGGCCGGCGCGAAGGCGGATTCATTCCTGTCGATAGGGTAGCCATAAGACGGTCTGACCCGCCGATCTCGACGAAGTGAAAGGGGACGAAAATGAAGCGGAAAGGTTTCACCTTAGTCGAGCTGTTGGTCGTGATTGCGATCATCGCTCTGTTGATGGGCATTCTGATGCCTGCCTTGTCGAGGGTCCGGCAGTTGGCGTTCCGGCTGACCTGCGGGACGAACCTGGCCGGCGTCGGCAAGGCCATGATGATCTACGCCAACGACTACGACAACGAGTTGCCGCGTTCCGGCGGCAAGAACGGCGAGTGGGGGCCGCTGCCCAACTGGGCGGCCAGCGATCGGTATGGGGCCTACG
Organism: Sedimentisphaerales bacterium; assembly: GCA_040772485.1. Taxonomy (GTDB): domain Bacteria; phylum Planctomycetota; class Phycisphaerae; order Sedimentisphaerales; family Anaerobacaceae; genus Anaerobaca. The sequence goes on from JAXGYC010000009.1 coordinate 317,251, forward strand.
GGATGGGCGGCACGGCGGTCGGCAAAGGGAGCATCACCTCGTGCTTCTACCTGCTGGTGAAGTACGCCGAAGTGACTCCGAAGTCGTTCGTCTGCAAGGGCGACACCGGGACCACCGAGTTCACTCTGGCCGACGAGCAGAATGTCCCGGTCGGGTTCGAGTTGATCGACGCCTGGGATTTCGGAAAGACGCCGTGGGATCATTGCAGCTACTCCTACCACGATCCGTTCGGCAAGTATCACCTGACCACGTCGAGCGAGCCCGGTCTGGCGGTCGCGGCCGACCGCAACCCGTGGATCAAGAGCCCGGCTGCCGAGCCCGGCGTGTTCACGGAGTTCGTGCCGGACATTCCGCCGTACAACGGCAGCTCCGACGCGGCGATCAAGGGAAACGCCATCGCCCACCAGGGCGACGGCCAGAACGTACTGTTCCTCGACAGCCACGTCGATTTCGCCAAGCGTGCGTTCTGCTCGCTCGAGGACGACAATATCTACACGATGTCGGACTCCACGGTCGGCAAAGGAGCCACGCGAGGCCTCCAGCCGACCATCAGCGGACGGACGGGGATTGAGCCGGCCAACCGGAAGGATTCGCTTCTCCTGCACGATCCCGACAAGTGGCGCTGAGAGAGACAGAAAGGGGCTTGAGGGCGCCGTCCCGGCGCGTCGAGGCGGCCCCGTGATGCGGAGCGCGGGGCCGCCCTTTCCGGTGGTGGCGCCTGCCACGATCCGGTACAATTGGTGATCTCAGTCAGGTGAAGGGGACGGAAATGAAGCGGCAGGGTTTCACGCTGATCGAGCTGCTCGTCGTCATCGCGGTGATCGCGCTGCTGCTGGCGTTGCTGATCCCGGCGTTGGGCGCCGCCCGCGAGCAGGCCCGAAGGGCCGTCTGCCTGAGCAACCTCCGCCAGCTCATGCTGGCTTGGCTGAGCTATGCCCACGAGCACGACGGCTGCCTCGTTGACGGCAGCGTCGCCCATGTCCACACGTATCGAGAGGCGGAAAGACGCGGCGCCGTGCGCGGCTGGTTGGGCCGGGCCTTCCTGGAGACGAATCGTACCGCTTTGGCAGAGCATCCCGACAAGGGTTCCCTCTGGCCTTACATCAACGACGTGGACTTTTATCGCTGCCCCAATGGCATGGCGGGTCATCTGGCCACTTACGGTATCGTCTCCGGCGCCAACGGCACGGAGATGGAGGGAACCGTCGTGGGCGACACTCGGGATTGGGGGACCCTGAACCACACGGGCAAGCGCGTCGGGAAGACGGTCCTGCACCTCTCGCGTCTGGAGGAGATTACCCATCCCGGCCCGGCCAAACGCGCGGTCTTCATCGACCTGGGGCAATCCATCATATCCGATTTTCATGTGGATTACCTTTTTCCCTTGTGGCATACCGCCTACCCGCCGCCCCTTCGCCATGCGTCCGGGACGACGCTTTCCTTCGCCGACGGCCACGCAGAGTGCTGGAAGTGGAAGGGCCGCGAGACCCTGGAGATCCCGCGCGAGCTGTTCCCTCGCGGCGAGCTTTTCATGGAAATCCTGGCCGAGGAAGCGCGAACAAGGGTGAACGACATTTCCGGGTACGAACCCCTGACCGAGGATGGCTTGCACGACTTGCAGCGACTCCAACGCGTCACCTGGGGCCGGGTGGGATACATAACAGCTCTGGATCGCTGACCAGGACGAGAACAGCAACCTGTTCAGGAGGACACTCCTGGCGCAGGAACCGCTCGGGATCCACGAGCCGGACGCAGGCCCCGATGGGCCGGGATGAAGTCCATGAGCTGGTAGTCGGTCTGGACCGACGCGATCGTTTCGCCTCGCTGCACGATCTCATCGAGGGCGATGGTCCCGAGCCGGCCGTGGGCGTTTCGCAGGTAGGCGACTCTCGTCGGGTCGATCCCCATGATTCGCGCCGCCGTGGCATCGACGGCAGGCAGATTCGTGCCCATCACGATCACTCCGGTCGGTTTCGGCGTGCCCATGATCGGGCCATCGCCCTCCATGCCGACGATGCCGTCGATGATGGCCAGGTGCGGCTGCACCGTCTGATTGATATCCAGAACGCACCCCTCGATCCCGGCCCAGTGCAGGACGTTCTTGGGCCACCCGTACACGATGCCGGGCATCATGCCGAACAGGTTCTTCATCGACAGGGTCGCGCCGACCCAGTGATGCGTCTTCATCTTGGGCATCGAGACGATCCAGTCGACCTGGTCCACGGTGGCCGGCAGCGCGAGGGCGCGCAGGTTCGTTCGGCCGCCGGCGTTCGGTCGCACGATCAGATCGTCGTTGTTGAGATCGACGAACCGCAGCTTCTGTTCGACGAGCGATTCGGCCAGGCGGACCTCGTCGATGATCCGCATCGCGTCCGGGCAGTGGCCGGACCCTTCGCCGATGAGGATCTCGGCCGCTCCCAGCTTGCGGAACGCCTCGACCGCTGCGAAAACGACCTCCGGCTGCGTGCAGATGTGAAGCGCGCCGCGGAAGGTTTCCACGAAGTTCGGCTTGAGCAGGATCCTCTTGCCGCGAACTTCGCCGGAGCCGATGCCGAGTTGGCCCAATCCCGCCTCGATGATGGAGGCGAGGTCCACGCTATAGGAGGGGGCTTTGCCGATGAAGACCGCGGCCCTCCCGCGACGGTGGCGGAACTGATCGACGGCCAGCGCGCCGGCGACGCCGATGCCCGTGGCGGCCAGGGCATCGACGAGCAGCGCTCGCCTCGTGATCCTTCGCGACGACGGATTGTCCGGATGCGGATCGCTCATTTCTCACCCTGCCAGTCAGCACGCTCGAAGAAATCGACCAGGCCCGTCCTGCAATGCCACGCGAGTGTGAGCAGACTCAAGGAAACCGTGTCATGCGGCCCGAATTTCTTCTGTCGGGCAAGGGCCTGGAGGATGCGTTCCTGCGGCCGGTCGACGGTTTCCTGCCAGGCATGAAGGGCGAGGATCGCCCAGGCCAGAGACAGCGGCGCGTGCAACAACGCCACTTCCGACTGCATATACGCAATGCTGTTTTTCACGGAGTCTTTCGGCGTCAGTCCCGCAAGGGCCTGCAGGCCTATGCCGGTAGTCTCCGCCGTGGGTCGCGACTCCGTTCCGAACGTGAAGGTGTTGCCGTAGTTCCAGCCGCCGGAAGGGAGTTGCCGGTCCAGGAGCAGGTGGACCCCGCCCTGTGCGCGCCAGTGAGTCATTCGTCCACAGGCCCGGAGCGCCAGGATGGCGTACGCGGTCGGCTCGACCCAGGGGTGCGTCCTGGCGATCCACGCCCAGCCCTTGATCGTTACGTCGTGCCCCGGCAGCGCCTCCGAGGGGTCCGGGGTGTTGACCTCAGCGCATTCGAGCAGGAATTGAAGGGCTCTGGCCTGAGACTCCTGGTATTGCGGTGCGCCATGCCATGCCAGCACGGCCAGGGCGGTGGGCCAGTAGGCGTCCGGCTGCTCCGCCGAGACGGGTACCCGTCCGTCCTGGGTCTGCGTATCCGCGAGGAGCCGTCTTGCGTTCTCGACCACGCGGGCGTCGCCACCGGCCGCCCGAAGCGCCAGAATCGCCCAACATGCCGCGTCGGGTCGGAAACTCCCGCCCGGCCGATTGACTACCCCCACCCCTTCGACATAACGTTCTTCCAGGGCTTTCAGGTGCCATTTGTCATTTGGGTCAAGGAGCATTCCAAAACCTCCCAAACCACCTATGTTACCAAATTTGATGTGGCTTTTGTAGCTTTTGTTCCCCTCTGGCGATGTGAAAAGACGCGGGGCCGGGTTTGAATTCTCGTTCGCCTTCTGGTAGACTGGCGGCTTGGGATTCTTCAGGAGTGACGGACCATGGGCAAGACGCTGATTCACAAGATACTGGAAGCCCATCTGGTCGCGGGCCGAATGGCGCCAGGCCAGGAGATCGGGATTCGCATCGACCAGACGCTGACCCAGGACGCCACCGGCACGACGGCTTTTCTGCTGTTCGAGTCGATGGGCGTTCCGCGCGTGCGGACGGACCTTTCGGTCAGCTACGTCGACCACAACATGGCCGGGTTCGGGCCGGAGAACCACAACGACCATCTGTATCTCCAGACCGTCGCGGCCAAGAGCGGCGTCTACCATTCCCGCGCCGGCAATGGGATTTGCCATCAGGTACACCTGGAGCGGTTCGGCAAGCCCGGCGCGACGCTGCTGGGCAGCGACTCGCACACCCCAACCGGCGGCGGAATCGGCATGGTCGCGATCGGGGCCGGCGGACTCGACGTGGCGGTGGCGATGGCGGGCGGGCCGTTCTACCTGACCTGTCCGAAGGTCCTGGGCGTCAAGCTGACCGGCCGATTGAGCGACTGGGTCGCGGCCAAGGACGTGATCCTCAAGCTGCTCAGCATTCTGTCGACGAAGGGCAACGTGGGCTGGGCGGTCGAATACTTCGGTCCCGGCGTCCGGACGTTGAGCGTCCCCCAGAGAGCGACAATTACGAACATGGGCGCCGAGCTGGGCGTCACGACGAGCCTGTTCGGCAGCGACGAGCAGACACGGGCTTTCCTGATCGCCCAGAAGCGCCAGAAGGACTATCAGCCCTTGCAGGCCGATGCGGACGCCGAGTACGACCGGGTCATCGAAATCGACCTGTCGCAACTCGAACCGCTGGCGGCCTGTCCCTCGTCGCCGGACAACGTCAAGACGGTTCGCGAAATCGCCGGGACCAAGGTCGGCCAGGTCGCGATCGGCAGTTGCACGAATTCCAGCTACACCGATCTGATGATGGTCGCTCAGGTCCTCAAAGCTCGCCGCGTCCACCCGATGGTCGAGCTTGGCATTTCGCCGGGCAGCCGGGAAGTGCTGAACATGCTGGCCCGCAACGGCGCGCTGGCCGATCTGATCGCCGCCGGGGCGCGGATTCTCGAATCGGGCTGCGGGCCGTGCATCGGCCAGGGCTTTTCGCCCGCCGACGACATGGTGAGCCTGCGGACGTTCAACCGCAACTTTGCCGGACGGACAGGGACCAAGGGCGACAAGGCTTATCTGGTCAGTCCCGAGACCGCCGTCGCGGCGGCTTTGACGGGCGAGATCACCGATCCGCGCGACTTGTCCGAACGAAGGGGCATTGCGTTTCCGACGATCGAGATGCCTGGGGAGTTCCACATCGACGACAGCATGATCGAGGCGCCTTTGGACGAGGCACAGGCGAGGAAGGCCGAGGTGTTGCGGGGCCGCACGATCGTCGTGCCCGAGGCGCCGCCGGCGCTTCAGAAGAAGCTCGACGGCCGGGTCCTGCTCAAATGCGGCGACAAGATTACCACCGACCACATCATGCCGGCCGGGACGTTCCTCAAGTTGCGGTCGAACGTGCCGGAGTACGCGAAGGTCGTGTTCAACTGCTTCAACGAGCCGGGCTCGCCGACGTTTGCCGAGCGGGCGCTGGCGCTCAAGAGCAAGGGCATTGCCGGCATCATTGTCGCCGGCGAGAGCTATGGGCAAGGCTCGTCGCGCGAGCACGCGGCGCTTTGCCCGATGTACCTGGGCGTCCGCGCGGTCATCGCCAAGACGATCGAACGAATCCACCGCGCCAATCTGATCAACTTCTGCATCGTTCCGATCCGGTTCGCCGATCCGGCCGATTACGACAGGCTCGAAGCAGGCGATGCGCTGGTCATCGACGATCTGATCGGCGCGGTCAGGAATGCCCAGACGGTCAGGGTCGCCCGCCCGAGCGATGGCTTCCAGTTCGTCGGCAATCTGGAGCTGTCGAGCCGTGACCGCGAAGTCCTGCTGACCGCCGGCCTGCTGAGCTACACGCGAGAAAAGGCCCATGCGTGAGCGAGTGATCAGCGTCTTCGGCACGGCGCGGGCCCGCGCGGGCCAGCCGGTGTTTGCCGCGGCCGAGCAGTTGGGCCGGGGGCTGGCGCAGGCGGGTTTTGCGGTTGCCAACGGAGGCTACGGTGGTACCATGCTGGCGACGGCCAAAGGCGCCCGCGAGGCCGGCGGAACGGTGATTGGCGTGACCTGTTCGGCGTTCAAGAACAGCGTCGCCAACGAGTTCGTCAGCGAGCAGGTGACGACGGTCTCGTTGGACGAGCGGCTCGACACGCTGGTCCGCCTCGGCACGGGCTACGTCGTTCTGCCGGGCGGGACCGGGACGCTGCTGGAGCTGGCGAAGGTCTGGGAGCTGAAGAACAAGAGGTTCTTCGACCGGCGCAAGCCGATCGTGCTGTTGGGGGATTTCTGGAGGCCTTTGGTCGACTTGGTCTGCCGCGACGATCCGCGCAGCGCCGAACAGGTGAGTTTCGCCGCCGGGCCGGCCGATGCGGTCGAACGCATCAAGGAGGCTCTCGGGGATTAGCCCGAGGATGTGAAGATGAGGACGAAACGGATGAATGTCTCAAGGATGGTTTTTGGCGTGGTCCTGCTGGCCGCGATTTCGGCGAATGCGGCCGAGACCTCGACCGCTCCACTGGTGCCCGACGGCACGGTCCTTCAGGCGACCGATGGCACGCTGGCTCGCAGCGACAGCAACGATCTCTGGCTGTTCCAGTTCGTTCGGGACGTCAACGACGTCGGCGGTGCGTTGCCGGCAGGCTCGCAACTCCAGGTGCTGCCCTCTGTAATCCTGGACAGCATGGTCGCCGACGCCAACGACCGTCTCCTGCCTCGCTACCGGCTCAGCGCCCTGGTGACGCGGTACCGCGGGATGAACTACCTGTTTCCCAGCTATTATCTGCCGTTGAGCAAGTTGAAGGGCGCCGACGAGCCGCAGGAGGAACCTGAGGAACGTCTTGAGACTGTGTCGGATCCCGGCGTCGGGCCGGGCGGTCCGCTGGAGATTCCGGAGGAGGTTCTCGATCGGATACGGACCCGGCGACAGGCGCGCGGGCCCCAGCGCAGAGAGACCGACCAGGCCACCGGCCCCGAAGAAACCGGGCGCCGGGCGAGAACGCGCGTGCTCGTGGATCGAGTCGGTTTCATCGAATTCACCCAGGGCCACCCGGTGTTCGTCCCGGACGGCCTCGGCCGGGGCGTCTCCGAGACCCGCTACACGTTGCTGCCGTGCAGCGCCCTGGAGCAGGCCGAACGACGGCTCGCGGCGTTCCCCCAGCCGATCCGGTTCAACGTCGCCGGGCTGGTCACCGAATACCAGGGCCGGAAGTATCTGCTGCTGCAACGGGCCATCCGTGTCTACAACTACGGCAACTTCGGTGGGTAGAATCTGATGAGCGAAGGGCTGCAAGATCTGCTGATCCTTACGTCGGACCCGCAGGCCAGGGCGAGACTCGCGAAGCTGCGACTCGACATGCTCGGCGCTGCGCGGTCGGCGAGCGAGAACAGCGAGCAGAATCGAACCGTTGTCGAGGTCCTTCGTGACATCCGCGAACGGGGCGATGAGGCGGTTGCCGCCTATACCGAGAAGTTCGACCGAGTCACTTTGCGGCCCGACGAGTTTCGCGTCGGCCCCGATGCGCTGGCTGCCGCCCATGCTTCGATGGACACAGCGCTGTTGGCGGCGCTGCGCAAGGCCATCGAGAACGTCCGCGCGTATCAGACGAAGATCTTCCTTGGCGGCCATTCCTCCTTCTTCGATGGAACGGGCATCCGATACACGCCGATCCGCCGGGCCGGCGTCTGCGTTCCCGGCGCCTCAGCGCCGCTGCCTTCGACGGTCATCATGACCGTGGTCCCCGCCCAGGTGGCGGGCGTCCGGGAGATCGCGGTGGTTTCGCCGCCGCGTCACGAGGGCGGCATCCATCCGGTCATCCTCGCGGTCTGTCACGAGCTGGGCGTCGAGGAGGTCTATCGCATCGGAGGGGTGCAGGCGGTCGGCGCCCTGGCCTGCGGGACACAGAGCATTCGCAAGGTGGACATCATCGTCGGACCGGGCAACTCCTGGGTCCAGTCGGCCAAGAAGAACGTCGCGGGCGATTACGTGGGGATCGACTCGATCGCCGGGCCGAGCGAGGTGTTCATCCTCGCCAACGACCAGGCCGATCCCGCCTGGGTCGCGGCCGACATGCTCAGCCAGGCCGAACACGCCGCCGACAGCAGCGCCATCGTGGCGACCGATTCCGAACCGCTGGCCCGCGCCGTCGTCGCACAGCTCGCCTCGCAGCTCGCGCAGCTTCCCCGAGCCGACGACGCGAGGACCTCGCTGAAGCGATTCAGCCGCGTCATCGTGGTGGCGGATATGGATGCGGCTGTGGACCTGGCCAATGAGTTCGCCTCCGAGCACCTGGAAATCCAGTGCGGCTCGCGCAGCCGGGAGATTGCGGACCGGATCACCAACGCCGGAGCGATCTTCATCGGTCCCCATACGCCGGTTGCCGTCGGCGACTATTGGGCCGGGCCGAGCCACACTCTGCCCACCGGCACGCGGGCCAAGTTCTCCAGCGCCCTGACCAGCAACGACTTCCTCAAGTCCATCAGCCTGATCGAATACAGCGCCGAGCGACTGGCCGGCTGTGCCGACGACATCATCCGCCTCGCCCAAGTCGAAGGCCTCGACGCTCACGCTCGCAGCGTCCAGATTCGCCTGTAGTTGTAGCGCCTATATGCCCCAATCCAGCCGGTCGCGATAGCGCCAGTAGAACCGACCGAGACCGTTGGCCAGGACCAGGAGCAGGTAGATCTGCACCGCCAGGCGGAGAAACGCCCAGATCGGCAAGCGAGGTATGACCGCCGTGGCCAGAGCGGCGATGGCCAGGAAGAACAGGACCAGGGCGCCATAGGGCAGGAGGGTCCGCCATATCGACTGGAGGATCAGCAGGGGGTTCAGCGCTTCGAAGGAATCGAAGATCACCCCGCCCAGAAACGACATGGGCAGAAAGAAAACGCCGACGGCCCCGAGTAGCCAATACCATGCGTCGGTCCGCTCGGTCAGGACGTAGTACACGGCCACGGGCCAGCACGAGATGGCGACACAGGCGATCAAGAGGATGGTTTGTGACAGAAGGTCACCCAGGCTCAATGCGCGCGTCATCTGGATATCCGAGGCGCGCCGGTGGCCCCTGGAACTGTCGACCACGCAGTGCGCAATGTAGTAGCACACATAGCACGCAAAGACGATGTAGAACGGCAATGTCAGCAGTCGCGTCAGATACGCGGCGCCGCCCCCGGGAAGAGCCGGCCCGATGAACCCGGCCAAGAGATTGCCCACGAACGCCACGATCTGCGGCGCGATCACGAACACTCCGATGTTCACGGCCCCGGAACTGCTGACCGGATAGGCCAGGGCGTCGAGGAACCAGGGCAACCGCGGCTCCTCCATCACCTCGGCCAGAGGGTCGGCCGGGAGGGGGACACTCTGACCCTGCTCGGCCTCCGACGTCACGACCTCATCGGCTTGGCTGCGGGGCAGAGGTGCCTGAGCTGGAGCGGGCAGATCGAGAAGGTCATCCAGAGTCGGCTTTTTGGGGACGACGGCCTCAGGCGCCGCCGGCTCGGGCGCCGGCGGGACCTGGATCCTGGCCTTGCAGCGTGGACAGCGTCCGCTCCTGCCGGCCTGCTCGTCCGGCACTCGGATCTTCTGACCGCAGTTCGAGCAGCGAAATGTCACCATATCTTCTCTTCCTCCGGCGTCATTCTCTGCAAACGTCGTCCTCAGAGTCCCCAGTCGAGACGGTCGGCGTTGCGCCAATAGAAGCGGCCCAGCACGTGCGCCAGGACAAACGGTATATAGCTGGTCAGGATGAGGCCGGCCGCATCCCGCACGATAGAGGGCACGGCATCCTCCGGGCTTCTCCCCACGAGCCAGAACAAGCCTGCGAACGGCAGAATGAGCGAGATCAGGCCGACGTACTGAAGGAATGTGTGGAAGATCGAGACTATCAGGAAGACCGGATTCAGCGCGCTGATCGAGTCGTTGACGACCATCGCCAGCAGGCCGATCGGGAAGAACACCAGACTGTACGCTGCGAGGCCCCAGAAGATCGCATCACGCCGCGGGACAGACATCGCGTAGAGAACGGGCGGGAGCAGGTATACGATATAGACCGCCAGCAGGTACGCCACGCGCGACCACATGTCCCCGAGTCCGACTCCGACGAATTCCGGGGCCCGCGTGCCGCCCAGGGCGCTGTCGTAGACACACTCGGCCAGGTACCAGGCGGCGTAAAGGCCGAGGATGACGGAGGCGAGGAAGAACACGAAGCCGATGCGCCCGAGCAGCGGGAGGTAGGACTGGATGAGGGCCAACACCAGCGGCGCGCCGATGAGCACCGCCATTACGATCAGGCCCGATGCGCTGGTGGGGTACAGCAGGATGTCGATCGGCCAGGCGAAACGGCGCTCGCCCGTGTGCGGAGGCTTGCGCTGGATGCCGAGCGACGTCAGGAGTCGCTCCTCCTCCTGCCTGTGCTCCGCAATCCGGTCCCGCAGTTCCTGCTCGTCGGGCAGATCCAGCATCGCCTTGTCCAGCGGCTTGGCCGGCGCGATAAGCGTCAGTTCGTCTCCTTGCGTCTCGACGACCGGCTCGGGGGCCGACGCCTGCGGGATCGCGATCTCGGCCTTGCACCGGGGGCATCGGCTCATGCGACCGGCCCAATCCTCCCGGACGACAAGTCTCTGCGAACAATTCGGACAGCGAAACTCCAGCATAAGACCCTCGAGGTCTGATGGGCGGACGACGGTCGGCCCCGCACATCGCATCCACCCAAGAGGTCCTATGTGCTGAGCTTTGCCCCAATCAGCGCCTTGGCGCGGGCAAGGGCCTCGTCGAGCTTGGCGGGGTCTTTGCCGCCGGCCTGGGCCATCTGGGGTCGGCCGCCGCCACCGCCACCGACGATCGGGGCGATCTCCTTGATGACGTCGCCGGCTTTGAGACCTTTTTTGACCAGATCGTCCGTCACGCCGGCCAGCAGCGTCGCCTTGCCGTCCTCCTCGAAGCCCAGCACGATAGCGGCCGAAACCGCCTTCTTCTTGAGCATGTCCACGGCCTCACGGGCCCGCTCTATGGAAGTAGACGCGAGGCGGCCGACGATAATCGAGGAATCTCCGGCTTTTTCGCAGGCGTCGAGCAGATCGCGGGCCTCGGCCATGGTGTCGGGTCCGGCGGTCCTGGAGGCGTTCTTGATCTCCCTGGCGAGCTTCCTGTTGTCTTCCATGAGCTGCGCGACGCGGTCGGCGAGCTTGTCGGCGGGGATCTGAAGCAGGGCGGTCAGGCGGTCGATGACCTCGCCGGCCTGTTCGAGATGGGCCATGAGAGCGGCGCCGGTCATTGCGGTGATGCGGCGGACGCCCGCGGAGATGCTCTCCTCTTTGAGGATCTTGAAACCGCCGATCGAGCCGAGCTGGTCTACGTGGGTCCCGCCGCAGAATTCCCGGCTGAACGCCCTGTCGAGCTCGTTCTCGCTGCCAGCGCCGACGGCCACGACCCGGACCTCCTCGCCGTATTTCTCGCCGAACAGCGCCATCGCGCCGAGCTTTTGCGCCTGGTCCTTGGGCATCACCGTCCAGGTCACGGGCAGATCGGAGGCGATCTTCTCGCGGACCAGCGTCTCGACCCTGGCCAGTTCGTCCTTCGTCGGCGCCTTGGGATACGTGAAGTCGAAGCGAAGGTAATCGGGTCCCACGTAACTGCCCTGTTGGGACACGGACTTGCCGAGCACCTGCTGCAACGCCCACTGGAGCAGGTGGGTGGCGGTGTGATTCTTCTTGATCGCGTTGCGGTCCTTGTTGACGATCGCGGTGACGGCCTGGCCCGCGCTGAGCGCGCCCTTGGTCAACGTGCCCCGATGGACGACGCAGTTGGCGATGCGCATCGTGGCCTCGACGACGAACTCGCTGCCGTCGGCGACGATCACGCCGCAATCGCCGACCTGGCCGCCTGACTCGGCGTAGAAACACGTCTTGTCGAGAACCAGACCGACCTCGATGTCACGAGGCACCTGGCCCTGCCTCTTGAAGCCTTCCGGATCGATCCAGCCGAGCAGAGTGCTGTCGCAGCGATCCGTGCGATACTTGTGCATGTCCTCGGTGGTCGGCAGTTCGTTGTCCGTCAGGTTGGCCAGCAGGGCGTCGCTCTTCTTGGCGGCCCGGGCTCGCTCCCGTTGCTCGTCCATCAACTCGGCGAAGCGATTCGTGTCCACCGCCAGACCCCGCTCCTGGGCCATCAGTTGCGTCAGGTCAAGCGGGAAGCCGTAGGTGTCGTAGAGCTGGAAGGCGTCGTCGCCAGGGATAGTCTTGCCGGAGGTTGCGGCGGCCCGCTTGGCGGCGCTGCGGAAGATCTCCAGCCCACGGTCGAGCGTTCGACCGAAGCTGGCCTCCTCCGCTTCCACGACTGTCGCGACGTGGTCCGCCCGATCTCGAATCTCGGGGAAGGCCTCGCCGAGCACGTCGATCACGACGGGGATCAGCTTGTGCAGGAAGGGCTCGCGCATGTCGAGCTCCCGCCCGAATCGTGACGCCCGCCGCAGGATGCGCCGAATGACATAGCCCCGCCCGTCGTTGGAGGGCGTCGCGCCATCGGTGATGGCGAACACGAGCGTGCGCACGTGGTCCGCGATCACGCGGAACGCGTTGTCGGTCTTGTTGCCGAGCTTGGATGTGTAGGTGTGGCCGCTCAATTCGCTCGTGCGCTGAATGATCGGCATGAACAGGTCGGTATCGTAGTTGCCGGCCTTGTTCTGGAGCACCGAGACGATGCGTTCGAGCCCGGCGCCGGTGTCCACGCCGTGCGCCGAGAGCGGCACCAGACGGCCGGAAGGCTGGCGATTGTACTGGATGAACACCAGGTTCCACAGCTCGATGAACCGGGCGCAGTCGCCGTTGACGCCGCAGCGGTGGCCCGGCACGCCCTTCATATCACACGCTTCGGGGCCGAGGTCGATGTGAATCTCGCTGCACGGGCCGCACGGACCGGTGTCACCCATCTCCCAGAAGTTGTCCTTCTTGCCGAACCCCAGCACGCGCTCGGGCCGGATCGGCGTGACCTTCGTCCAGAGTCGCGCGGCTTCTTCGTCTTTGGGCAGGCCGTCTTTCTCGTCACCCGCGAAAACCGATGCCCACAACCGATCGGGATTGATCTGCCAGACCTTGGTGAGCAGCTCCCACGCCCACTCGATCGCCTCGGCCTTGAAGTAATCTCCGAACGACCAGTTGCCGAGCATTTCGAAGAACGTGTGATGGCGGGTGTCCTTGCCGACCTCTTCGAGGTCGTTGTGCTTGCCGCTGACGCGCAGGCACTTCTGGCTGTTGACGGCCCGTGGCCACTGCGGCGCCGTCAGTCCCACGAAGATGTCTTTGAACTGGTTCATCCCAGCGTTCGTGAACAGCAGCGTCTCATCGCCGTGCGGCACGAGCGGCGAACTGGGAACGAACGTGTGGCCTTTTCCAAGGAAGAATTCGATGAAGCTCTTTCGGATTTCGCGGGCGGTTAACACTGTGTTTGCACCTCGGGTCAGGTTCTTTCCAACAATTCCGTCCGTGGCGAACGGCAAGTCATCCTTATTCGACGACACGGTCTGTTACGGTCTGACAACGACCGGCTGCACCCAGGCGGATTCACACTCGTCGGGCACATGGGATTTCTCGTTCTTGCGCGAAGAGATCACCTTGGCGCGGACGTAGATCTCGTCGCCCTGGAACTGGTATCGGGCGAGAACGCCCTCGACTTCGGCCAGCACGGCGCCAATATCGCCGCTGTAGCGGCGCGTCGTTCGTATCTCCTTGCCCTCGGCGTCGGTCACCGCCTGGCTTGCCGGGTCGTAACCGCGCCGCGTGCCGATGAACTGCGTGGTGTAGTGGACACCCGGTTCAGGCTGGACGGCGACCGCCAGGGTAGTGCCGTCGAACGCAACGTCTTTCAGTGTTACGCCGGTAGAACAGTAGAAATCGCCGGCGTTCATGGCGTTGATGATCGATTCCGGCGTCAACTTCGCTGCTCGAACGACGACCCATGCCTGGCCTGGATTGGCGGCGCGGGCATCGAACTTGTGGTAGTTGTGGGCATCGTCGGTAGCCACGCCGTACACGATGTCCGATCCCGACTCGGCCAAACGCCTGGCCAGCAGGATGTCCCACATCCGTTCCGTGCCGGCCCGCTGCTCGTCGCCGTCGTTGTTCACATAGCCGTGGGCGTTGTAGACCTCGAAGAACCGGAATCCTCGCAGCCCGATCATGTCTTCCGCTGTCAGGGCCCACTGGAAGTTGGGATGGTTCACGTGGACCAGCATGGCCTGGCCGGTCTTGGCCTGCTGGGCATGGACGGCGTCGATGTTGTTCTGGAGCAGCTCGGCCATCGTCGCGCCTCCCTGGGGCGGGATCACCTCGATCAGATGGATGCCGTTCAGATGCGCCTTGTCGCTGATCTCCTCGGACTGGATCAACAGAAATCGCCCGGATTCTTCAAAGAGACACCGGTATTCCGTGAGTGGCTTGAGCCGGACTTCGGTTTCGCCTTTGTCGTTCTGCCGGGTCTCGACCCAGCCGTCGCCGAACCGGGCGAGGTATTTGTCGAAGGCCGCCCGCCGGGCGTCAGTCACCGCGATCCATCGCTGTCCCTGTGACAGCACGTTGTGGTCGGACAGCGCCAGGAAATGGTAACCATGCTCGCGATACCACTGCACGACCATTTCGGGGAAGTCGTTTCCGTCGCTCCAGAAGGAATGGGTGTGCAGATTGCCCTTCCACCAGCGCGGTCCGGCTTCTTCGCCGGCGCGTGCGGCCAATGCTGCAGCCGTACAAACCGCCAGAAGTGTCCAGAGAAGAACTCTCATCGACAGTCGGTGCAGGATTCGCATCGCCTATTCCTCTGACTCCTTGTCCTTCGTCTTCTCTTTCACCAGGTCGCTCAGGCCCTTGGTGGCCAGGACCTTGTCCTTGATCTCGTTGCGGAGATCGGGATTCTCCGCCAGGTACGTCTTGGCGTTCTCCCGTCCCTGCCCGAGGCGGAGATCGCCGTAGTTGAGCCAGGCGCCGCTTCGCTGCACGACGTCCGACGCGAGGGCCAGATCGATCAGGTCGCCCTCGTAGCTGATGCCGCTGTCGAACATGATGTCGAACTCGGTCTCGCGGAAGGGCGGGGCGATCTTGTTCTTGACGATTCGAGCGCGGACGCGCGAGCCGATGGCGCCCTTGGCGTCTTTGAGTGTGGTGATCCGCCGCAAATCGATGCGGACGGAACTGTAGAATTTCAGGGCCTTTCCGCCCGGCGTGGTTTCGGGGTTCCCGAACATGACGCCGATCTTCATGCGAATCTGGTTGATGAAAACCAGGGCCGTCCGGCTCTTGTTGATGATGGCGGTGAGCTTTCGCATCGCCTGGCTCATCAGGCGGGCCTGAAGGCCGACGTGGGCATCGCCCATCTCGCCTTCGATCTCCGCTTTGGGTGTTAGCGCCGCTACCGAGTCGACGACGATGATATCTACGGAATTCGAGGCGATCAGCATCTGGGCGATATCGAGGGCCTGTTCGCCCGTATCAGGCTGGCTGACCAGCAGGCTGCTGACGTCGACGCCGAGCCGCTTGGCCCAGGTCGTGTCCAGGGCGTGCTCGGCATCGATGAACGCCGCGACCCCGCCGAGCTTCTGGGCTTCGGCGATGGCGTGCAGCGCCAGCGTGGTCTTGCCGGAGGATTCAGGCCCGAACAGTTCGGTGATTCGGCCTCGCGGGATCCCCGCGCCGCCCAGCGCGATGTCCAGCGACAGCGAGCCCGTGCCGATGCCTTCGATCTTCGCGTAGGAGTGCTCGTCCATCTGCATGATGGACCCTTGGCCGTACTGCTTCTCGATCTGCGCGATCACGCGATGCAGGGCAGCGTCCTTGCCGCTGGCGCCCTCGACCGGTGTTGCCTTCTTTGCTTTCGCCATTGGGTTGATCTCCACGAATTGTCTCGCCTTTTGGTTCTCTGGCTGCTACTGCAGTTCGTAACGGCCCAGACACGTATAAATCGGCCCTTCGGGCCTCAGTTGGCTCTCAAACACGCATACCGAGTCGCAGCGCATCGTGCCGAGATCGAAATCCTTGTATTGCTCGGCCATCCTGGCCATCTCGAAGCCGGCCTTGGTGTTGCGAATGCGACACAGGGTCAGATGGCCCGAGAACTTCCGGGCTTCTTTGGGCCAGCCGGCCGCAGCCAGCTCGTCTTCGAGGTCCTGCTGGAGTTCCAGCAGTTCGGCGCAATCGAGGCCCGCCCCGACCCAGAGCACGCGGGCGCTGCGGCCGCCGAAGCAGCCGACCTCGTTGACGGAAAGGTCGAACGCCGCGTGACAGGCTGTCACCACCTTGACGGCTTCGCAGACGTTGACAACCTCGCGGTCCCGCACCTCGCCCAGGAATTTGAGCGTCAGGTGCATCGCCTCGGGGCCGACCCATTTGACGTCGCCCTTGCGGATGTTCGCCTCGGCGGCGATGTCCTGCTGGAGATCGCCGAGGGCGGCTCGAATGTCTTCGTCAATCTCGATCGCGATGAAACACCGCATCGTGCGTCTTCCGTTCTCTCAAAAACTCGTGAATCGCCGCAGCTCTTCGAGCCTGGCGTCGATGTCCTTGCGGCGGGTCCCGCTCAGTCCATTCAAGGAGAAATCCGCGATCGTGAACGAGGCGACCACGGTCCCGTACGCCAGCGCCAGTTTCAGGGTGTCGAAATCCGCCCGGCCCTGCTGGGCGACGCAGCCCAGAAATCCGCCGGCAAAGCTGTCGCCGGCGCCCGTCGGGTCTACGACCTCGGTGGCCGGATACGCAGGCAACAGGAACTTGCTGCCGTCGGCGCCGCACATCAGAGAACCCGACTCGCCTTTCTTGACGATCACCACCTTCATTCCCATCGCCAGCACATCGTCCGCAGCCTGGACGAGATTGGAGCGGCCGGAAAGCAGCCTGGCCTCGTCGTCGTTGATGATCAGGCAGTCGATCCTCTTGAGCAGCTTCTTGAGGTCGTCGAGATGTCCCTCGATCCAGAGGTTCATCGTGTCGGCGGCGACGAATACGGGCTTGGCGATCTGGTCGAGCAGCTCAAGCTGAAGCGCCGGCGCCGTGTTGGCCAGGAAGACGAACCGGCTGTCCCGGAACGCCCTTGGCAGTTTCGGCGGCGCCTCCTGGAGGACGTTGAGCTCGACGTAATCCGTCGTCCGGTCGTTCATGTTCTCCTGGTAGGTCCCGTGCCAGACGAAGGTCTTGCTGCCGGGCCTGACCTCCAGGCCTCGCAGGTCCACCTCGCGCCCCTTGAAGACCTCCGCGAGGTCGAACGGGCAGTCGTCGCCCACCACGCCCACGAACCGCACGGGCGCAAAGAAGCTCGCCGCCATGCTGAAGTAAATGGACGAGCCGCCCAGACACCGCTCGCTGACCCCGTGGGGCGTCTTGACCGTATCGATTCCAATCGAACCGGTGACCAGTAGCGACATGGCAAATCTTACTCCGACGGCACTTGCGTGCGGAATCTTTCCAGGGCGGCGTCGACACGGGCAAGCGTTCGCTCTTTGCCGAGCAGATTGACCGAATCGAAGATCGGCAGGCTGATCGTGGTTCCACACAGCGCGACGCGCAGCGGCTGGGCCACCTTGCCCAGGCCGACCTGCTTCTCCGTGGCCAGCCCGCGCAGCATCTCTTCGAGCGCCTGCTCGGTGTACTCATCCATCGTTGCCAGCCGGTCCCGCACGATTTGCAGTATGTCCAGCGCGCCGCCCTTGAGCAACACCTTCTTGACGGCGCCTTCATCGAACTCGATCTTGTCGTCATCGACGAAGAGGAACCGGCTCTTATTGTCGATGTCTTCGAGCGTCCGCGCGCCTTCGCAGAGCCGGATGATCCGCAACAGCGTCTCGTCGTCGGCCCTGAGCAAGGGCGACTGGACCTCGGTCAGATAGGCTCGCAAGTGCTTGAGAACCTTCTCGGGCGGCAGCATGCGAAGGTGCTCGGTGTTGAACGCCACGAGCTTCTGACGGTCGAACAGGCTGTTGCTTTTGGTCAGTCGAGTCAGCTCGAACGACTCGATCAGCTCCTGAACGGTCATGACTTCCCGCTGGTCGCCCGGGTTCCAGCCCAGCAGCGCCAGGAAGTTGACCAGCGTCTCGGGCAGGTAGCCGCTCTTGAAGAAATCGACGATGTTGATTTCGGGAAGATGCACGCTGAGGTACTCTGCCATAGCGTCGATCGCGGGCATGTCCGGCGTGGTCTCGCCAGCGAGAAACGCTTGCACGTCGCCTTCGCTGATTCCGCCTGCCTCGGCCAACTTGGCTATGTCGGGGTCCGACAGGGCCTGGATCGCGGCGCGCAGGGCCTTGGGCCGCTCGCGTTTGGAGAGCTTGCCTCCGCTGTCGCTGACGGTCACGGACATGTGAGCGTACTTGGGCAGCGGCGCATCGGGGAACATCGCCTGCCACAGGGCTTGCTGGCCCGGCGTGTTCATCAGGTGCTCCTGGCCGCGAAGGACGTGCGTCACCTCCATCAGGCGGTCGTCCACCACGCAGGCGAAGTTGTAGGTGGGGAAGCCGTCGCTCTTGAGGATAATGAAATCGGCCAGCTCGGCCGGGTTGAAGCTGATCTGGCCACGAACGAGGTCGTCGACCACGATGGGGCCATCCTGGGGGATCGCGAACCGCACGGTTACCGGCCGGCCTTCCGCACGGGCCTTTCTCGCGTCTTCTTCGGATGGCGACTGCGCGGGCCGGCGGAAGACGAACCCCGTCTTCTGAGCCTCGGCCTCCTGCCGCATCGCATCGAGGTCTTCGGAGGTCTCGAAGCAGTAATACGCCTTGCCCTTGTCGAGGAGCTGCCTGACGTGCTTGTCGTAGAGATCTCGGCGTTCCGACTGGCAGTAGGGCCCGTTCGGCCCGCCCACGTCCGGCCCCTCGTCCCACTCGATTCCCAGCCAGCGCAGGTCGGTCATCACCTGCCGGGCGGCGGTCGGGGTGTTGCGCTTCTGGTCGGTGTCCTCGATCCGCAGGATGAACCGCCCGCCCGTCCGCCGGGCCCAAAGCCAGTTGAACAGCGCGGTCCGGCCCCCTCCGACGTGCAGATAGCCCGTCGGCGACGGGGCAAAACGTGTTACCACTGGCTCTGACACCCTTTAGGCTCCTCGATAGTCGCAAAAGTATGGAAATCAGGAGTTTACGCCGTATAATGCCTTCTGTCAAGCGCCGGACAAAGCATGCCAAATCCGAAATTCGAATCCCGGCGCGCCGGGACGGCGGATCAGATCAACCCGTAGGATGGGCTTTAGCCCATGCGGTCGATGCAGGTCGATGTTCGTAGGGGCAACCCCCCGTGGTTGCCCTATTTCCGAACGTGGTTGCCCGGTTTCGTTTGGGCAGGCACGGGGGCCTGCCCCTACCATTGCGGCTCGGCCGAGCACGAGGAGATCGCGATTCCCTGGATCAGCGGATCTGAATGACGGCGACGTCTTCGGGGCCGAGTGCGATCTCGGCCTGCTGGTCCTGCCAGGGGATGGTTCGGTCGCGGACCAGTTCCTGACTGGCAGCAGGGGATTCTCCATCGAGGGCGATCCTCGCGACGCAGGGCCGGTCGCTGCTGTTGAAGACGGTAAGGTACCGCTCGCCGAATCGCTCGACGTAGATGCTTTCGTTGTCAGCTCTTGCTCCTGTGACCGGTTCCCAGCCGGCCTCGGCGACTCGCCTGCACAGCGGGACGTACTTGCGAAACAGGTCACGATCGCGTTCGTAGAGTTCCGGCCGGGTGAAGTAGTGGCCCTGCGAGGCGTTGTGGCTGAAGAAGCCGGGGAACATGCCGTACGCGAGGCAGCGCTTCATGTATTTCTCGACGAGTTCATGCGAGAATTCCTCGAAGCGGGTGTTCATCAGGAAGCAGAAGGGCTTGCCCTTGCACAACGCGCGTCGGTAGAGTAAGTCGTCATCCGACATGGGCCGCCAGTTCCCACTCGGATTCCAGTCGGTCTCGGTGCCGAGCACGTCCAGCAGCGGGGCCAGCCAGCAGAGACGGTCCGGCGTGGAGTTGGCCATCATGAGCTTGTCCATCGCGTGGACATCTTCGGCGATCGCGCGAATATACTCGAATGCGATCAACCCGCGGAAGATCGCGGGCGTCTGACTGTCGAGTGAGAACGTCAGGGCCGTCTCGGAGGCGGCGAAGTGGTCGCGCCGAAAATCCAGCTCATCGGTGACGTACCCTTCCGACGAGTCGATGTACTCGCCGTCCAGATCCGCCTTGCGTTGCGGGCCGTAGAGGCTGTCACGGAGTTTCTCGTTCCACTTGTTCTTGAAGTCGGTGACTTCGCCCGCGATGTTCGGCATCGAGTTGATGCTCCAGACGGCGCCGTCGCACCAGGGTGTATCGAGCAGCCGGGCGGGGAACTGGCCCATCTCGTCATGGTAGCCGCTGGTCAGCAGCGCCCGGGCCTGTGGATCGCGTTTGTCCTCGGCCAGTTGCTGCGCGTAGGCCAGCGCCGCTTCCGGCGTGCGGGCCATCTCCCTGGGCATCCGCATCCACCACGTCATCGGCTCGGTGTACCGGAACGTGATAATCCCATGCGCATCGTCCCAGGCGGTCTCGTCGGTGCCTTCCTTGAATCGAAAGCCGAAGTCCTGCCAATCCTTCACCTCGCTGATTCTGGCAAAAGGCATCCAGAGTCCCTGCTCGGCGATGCGACGTTCAAAGGCCTCGGGAAACAGCGCGTAGTAGCGATCCAGCGCGCCTCGAAACCCCCACGTGGGATCGAAATGGAATTTGCAGAATCGCACCTGTGCCGAAGGCTTCTCGGGCGCCAGGCCGACGTCGCATGCCAGGAACAGCTCTTCGCTGTCGCTGTTGTAGCCGGCTCGAAAGAACGCCGGACGGCTCATATCGATGCCGAGCGCGACGGCCTCTCCGGCGTTGGCGACAGCCGCAAACGGATAGCGGGAGACCCGGCCGTTCGACCCTGCGGAAAAGCGACTGGCGTCGAGATATTCGCGGTCCGGCTCGACCTCGATCGTCTGACGTGGATTCTGAAACCAGCGCGTAGCGGCGGCGCGGACCGCATAGACGAGCGTCACGGCCCGGTCTCTCCCGCTGCTGTCGCAAAGGGTGACGTCAAAGAACGTCGCGCCGTCGCCTTGCGTCGTTTGGCATTCGAGCTTCAGATCGAGCGCCGTATCACCGATGGCGACGAAGTCCGAACCCGCCGCCACGTCTCGAACCTGGAAGCCCTCCCCGGGCGAGTGTTCGAGCGTCACCGCGACTGCGTCGAACAGGCACGTCCCGGCCGGCGCTCGAACCACGCGCAGCTCCGGATCGCGGAACAGCGCCTTTCCTGCATGTCCCCGCAGGAGCATGTGGAACGCCACCGCCCTGACGGGCTTGTCCGGGAAGACGGTTAGCTGGGCCTTCTGCCAGTCGTGCGAGCCTGTGCGGAAGGTGGCCACCTGTCCCCACAGAGGCGTGCCGTCCTGGTAGGTCAGGTCCAGGTACAGGGAGTAGTCGCTGTTCCGGCTGCCGCCCACGCTTTCGGCCTTGCTCCAGGCGGTTGCGACGAGCGGCTCGGGCTGGGCCTGATCGAGCACCACCGTCTGCGAAGCGCCCCGCTGGACCTGCGAATCGGCGCCGTTGTCGCAAACGAAGACATCGCCATCTCGCTCGAAGCCTTCGCCCCAGGGGCGCCACGCGTCCGGCTGGAGCAGGTTCGCCCCGCCGCTGCGCTGATCGAGAACCCGCTTGACCACCGTTCCGTCAGGCAGGGCAGCGTTCTGCGTCGCGTCGCCCGCCTCCGTGCCCATGGAACATGCGGCCAGCCAGAGCAGGCCGAACACCACGCCGGATCGCAGAACGCTCGGTTTGGATGCCATCTTCGACCTCCTGAAAGAACCGTTCGTGCTCACGCCGTATCGTAGCAGCGAGCGAGTTCGAAGCGAAATCGAAAAATTCATGTTTTTCTCCGAAACGCGAGTCCGCCGCAGGCGGACCGGCGAGTTCGAAAAGTCAGTAGTTTCCATTCCCTTTCGAATTCGCCATTTCGCTTAGGATTTACTTCTTGACTTTCGAATTCGCTTCGAATTCGAATTCGAAGATGCAACTTCCGTGCCAGAACCCGATTCTGGAGCGGAAAAATCTTGTTTCTCTGCGTCCGCCCCCGGGGACGGATCGAGGCCCGCGAGCACCGCGGCGAGGCGTGTGACATCGCGCTCGAGTTCGCCGCCCGGCGCGTAGTACGCCAGTCGCTCCTGGGCGATCTGCAACGCGGCCAGATACGCCGGGACGCTCATCGTGCCGAGCGACATCCGGCCGGTCAGGATCTGCACGTCGAGCAGCCAGCTTTCGAAGAGGCGCTCCAGCGGGCCGCGCTTCTCCAGGGCCTCGACGCGATCGGCACCGGCGCGCCGGGGCGTGTGGGCGGGGGTTGTTCGTTGGATGTCTTCCATAACTGTATCTCCGTATCCATGCGCGGTCCTCTCGCGCTGTGCGACGAATCCTGCGTCGCTTCCTCATGGGGGGCGCAGACGCCCTGCGCCGCATCCGCCGGGGGCGGAAGAACTCATTGTACGGGATCCCGGTTGTCGCATGCGCGCCTCGTCAGGCTCCGACCCACCCCTGCGAGTGGTTGGCGGGACGGCAGGCTCGCTGCGGCGCTGGGTCGGAGCCATCATTTGGTCGTTCGACCACATCACGCCTTTGCGGCCTGCCGCCTTTGTTGGGAGTCTGACGGCTGTCACGCAGGGAAGCGCTTCCCTTCGCATCCACCTTCTACTTTCTTCGATGCAGCAATTTCCTGCAAGCGTTTTTTGGGAAAAATGTCAGAGTTTTTTCTGTGGACTTTCCAGAGGCAGTTTGAGGGTTTTCATCGAAGTGGGAAGTGGGAAGGCGGCCTGCGCCCGGCATTGCAGGGGCGAATCATCATTCGCCCGTACCTGGGAAGCGGGGCGATCACAGTTTATTACGTGGATGAGCTTGAGCGTGCGAGGCGGCTTGGTATAATGGCCTGCGTGTCGTCTGGAACGTTGGTGTGTGGCGGCCATGCAGAAGGATCGGGCGAGGAGACGCGGACTATGACCACGCGACATCAAGAGTATCATCGCTACAGCGGCAAACCAAGAGTCTTCCTGCGGGTGCTGTATGCATCACTCCTGTGGATGGGTCTGCCGTTGTCAGCGGGTGCGGCGACGCGCCTGGAGGGGCGCGTCGTTGATGACGCCGGTGGAGGGCCGCTGGCGGCGCGCGTCGCGGTCACGGACGTGCACGGCAAGTTCGTGGAGATCGCCGGCCGGCACGCGCACGCTGAGTACCTGGGCAAACGCTGGTGCTACGTGGATGGTTCGTTCGCTTTGACGATCCCGGAGGACGGCGCCTCGATCGAGATTCGCAGAGGTCTCGAAACTTTGCCGTTGTCGGCCAGGATCGCCGGTGGGGGATCGAAGAAGGTCGCGAAGACCTTCCGCCTTCGTCGCTGGATCGACATGAGCAGTAGAGGCTACGTCAATGGCGACATTCACGCGCATCTGCCTGTCCCCAAGGTCGCCCATCCGCAGATGCGGGGCGAAGACTTGAACACGCTGACTCTTCTGTACCTGCCGGACGAGGAGTCTCCGATTGCGACGAACCGCTGCTTCACGGGCAAGCTGGATGCCTGCTCGACGCCGGGCTGCGAGATCTACGTCGGTCAGGAACTCCAGGAATGGCAGATGGGCCATGTGGCGCTGCTGGGCCTGAAATCTCTGGTTCCCGGCTACCCGCACGCCGGCGGCTCGCTCGAACACTGGAAGGGCTTCCCGCAGTGGGACCTGATGCGGGCCTTGCGGGCGACGCGCCGGCAGAACGGCACGATCTTATGGTCGCACATCTCCTCGCTGCCCGGCACCGAGCTGCCCGTGGCGCTGGCCCTGGGCCTGGTCGACGGGGTCGAGCTGATTACCTGGAGCGACCCGACGCAGTTTCCGAACCACTGGGGCCCGTGGGAGGATTCCGGTTTCTCGCAGGCGGAGTTCCCGGTCATGCGGAGCATGGACCTGTACTACCAGTTCCTCAACGCCGGGTTCCGCCTGCCGATCGCGGCCGGAACGGACAAGATGGGCGAGGAGATTCCGCTGGGCAGCAACCGGACGTACGCCCGCGTGACCGGGGCGCGGAACTACGATTCCTGGCTTGCGGCGGTCAAGGCCGGTCGCGGCTTCGTCACCAACGGCCCGATCGTCGAGTTCGAAGTGGCCGGCAGCGAGCCGGGCGACGTTGTCGAGTTCCAGGGTGGCAAGACCGTCAAGGCCCGCGCGACGGTCCGCTCGATCCTTCCCATCAACACCGTCGATATCGTCATGAACGGTCGCAAGGTCGGCCACAAGACCATCCCGCTGCTGCGGCAGGACCCGCCCGCTGACGGCCTCTATTCGCTCGAAGTCGAGGCCACCGTCGAGCTGACGGACAGCGCCTGGCTGGCCGCCCGCGTGATCGACCATCCGGACCTGCCCAATCGCGTGCTGCCGCGGGGGCTGTCCGTGTTTGCCCACACCAGCCCGATCTACTTCCTGAAAGACGGCCGCAAGGTCCGCGAGCCCGCCTCGATTGCCTACCTCCAG
This sequence comes from Sedimentisphaerales bacterium, assembly GCA_040772485.1. Lineage (GTDB taxonomy): Bacteria > Planctomycetota > Phycisphaerae > Sedimentisphaerales > Anaerobacaceae > Anaerobaca. The sequence continues at coordinate 341,678 of JAXGYC010000009.1, forward strand.
AAGTACGTCGAAGGCACCCTCCACTGGCTCGGCACCAACCCGAACTTCGCGCTCGAAGAAGACCGCCAAGCCGCCCAAAACGCCGCCGACCAGGCCCTCCAATTCTACAAAGACCTGTAGCCCAGCCCCATCATATCGGCCGCCCGACCCGCACGAGTCTGTGCCGCAGCGCAGCACCATTGCACCGGCGGCACGCGTCCTCTGATCCTATTGCATGAATGACGGCAGTTCACCGGTTCCCTTGGCGTCCGCCCGACAGAGCTCGACCTCACAGGAATGCTTGCCAAGCTGCAATAGCGGGTGAAGGTGAAGGTGCTCGCGCGTTTCGGCCGGCGCGTCGCTACCATCCTGGTCATAATCCGCCAGAAAGTCGAGGAGCCTCGAAAGGTATCTCAGACCCTCAGGAGTACCTATGATTGTCACACCGGTTCTGCCGCTCTGGCACTCTGGATAGATGTCGATTTTGCCCTGCCTGTCCGGAAGTCGCGTTTGCTCTGCCATCATCGCCATGCTCCGATATTGCATATCTCCTTCGTCTGCCGTCACCATTGTAGCATTCTGCGGCATTCAGGACGAGAGCTTGGCGCTGGCGAGGCGGTTGAGGCTGACGTTTTCCTCGGCGGCTTCGAGGGCGAGGCGTCGATGGACCTCCGGCGGGACACGGACCATGAACTTGCCGCTGTATCGCCGGCGGCTCAGCGGTTCGGGTGCGGCCTCTCCGTTGGCCTTCAGGTCGTCGACGACGTTGGTCACCACCCTGCGGATGCCTCGCAGGGCCTTTTCCGGCGTGGATGCCAGCCAACTGAGGCTGGGAAACTCCGCGCACTGCCCCACGCATTGGGCGTCCTCCTCGGACCAGGTCACACGATACGTGTAGCGATCAATCTCCGGTAGCGTTTTCATGCTGCAACCTTTCGATGGCCTTGAGCACCTGTCGGACTTGATATGCCTTGGCCATTCCCTTGTCGTTCTGGATGTTCACGCGAGGATCGCCGTACCAGGGCATCCGGTAGATGCGATGGCTGGTGCCGCCCTGTCGCGCGGCCCCGAAGTAGTGATCGCACACGCGACAGAGATCGGCGAAGCGGACCCCTTGGGGGTTGGTTCGCATCTGATCCAAGACATCATCAATGCTTGCCATATCCAAATAATACCATTATTGATACTATACGTCAAGTCGATAATCGGAGTTCGGATGCAGGATTCTCCGGAACAGGCCAGCTCCCTCAGGCAAGGGCCGTATGTAAGAGAGCCGGTCTCGACGGCGGATTCTGAAGGGTCTTTCGCCCGTTTGCGTTGGAATGCGCGTGACGCTTGCACCGGGGACGGCAATATGGAGTGGACAGGGGCGGGGGGGGGCGGTAAGATCGCCGGCGGTTCGGCCTTTGCACCCCCAGCAGCACGGGCCGGTTGTACGCGGACCTCGCGGCACACTACGGCATCCCAAAAGCTTTGAGTGATTGGAGTTATGGAAAACGAGAAAGACGTACTGGGCAGCGTCGGCGGCGCCGAGAGCCAGGAACGCAAGGCGGACTTCATTCGGCAGATGGTCGCCGACGACCTGAAGACGGGCAGGTGGAATGGTGCGGTCTGTACGCGATTCCCGCCGGAGCCCAACGGCTACCTGCACATCGGACACGCCAAGAGCATCAATCTCAACTACGGGATCGCCGCGGAGTTCGGCGGCAGGTTCAACCTGCGGTTCGACGACACGAACCCGGAGAAGGAGGAGCAGGAATACGTCGACTCGATTATCGCCGACGTCCGCTGGCTCGGTGCCGACTGGGAGGACCGCCTGTTCTACGGCTCCGACTACTTCCAGCAGATGTACGAATGGGCGGTCGAGCTGATCAGGAAGGGCAAGGCCTACGTCTGCGACCTGAACGCCGACGAGACGCGCGAGTATCGCGGCACGCTGACCCGGCCGGGCAAGGACAGTCCTTATCGCAACCGCTCGGTCGAGGAGAATCTCGATCTGTTCGAGCAGATGCGCAAGGGCGAGTTTCCCGACGGCTCGCGCACGCTGCGGGCGAAGATCGACATGGCTCATCCCAACCTGAACATGCGCGATCCGATCATGTACCGGATCGTCCACGAGCATCATCATCGCCAGGGCGACCAGTGGTGCATCTATCCGATGTACGACTGGGCCCACGGGTTCGAGGACTCGATCGAGGGCATCACGCACTCGATCTGCACGCTCGAATTCGAGAACCACCGCCCGCTGTACGACTGGTTCATCGACGCGGTCAACGAAGGCCGCACCGACGATGGCTCCGGCCCGTGGGGCAGGAAGATTCACCATCCGCAGCAGATCGAGTTCGCCCGTTTGAACCTGACCTATACCGTGATGAGCAAGCGCAAGCTGTTGCGGCTCGTGAAGGAGAACTATGTCAAGGGCTGGGACGATCCGCGCATGCCCACGGTTTCCGGCATGCGCCGTCGCGGGTATTCGCCTTCGGCGATCCGGAATTTCTGCAAGCGGATCGGCGTCAACAAGTTCAACAGCACGGTGGAAATGGCGCTGCTCGAGCATTGCCTGCGCGAGGACCTGAACAAGACATCCGCCCGCGTGATGGCGGTGCTGCGGCCGTTGAAGGTCGTGATCGACAATTACCCGGCCGATCAGGTCGAGGAGCTGGAGGCGGTCAACAATCCGGAAGACCCATCGGCGGGGACACGCAGAGTGCCGTTCTCTCGCGAGCTGTACATCGAGCAGGAGGACTTCATGGAGGAGCCTCCCAAGAAGTTCTTCCGGCTCGCTCCCGGTCGCGAGGTGCGTTTGCGCTATGCGTACTTTGTCACCTGCACCAGCGCGGTCAAGGACGCCCAAGGCAACGTCGTCGAGTTGCACTGCACCTACGACCCGGCGACTCGCGGCGGCGACGCCCCCGACGGCCGCAAGGTCAAGGCGACGCTGCACTGGGTTTCTGCTTCACGCGCGTGCAGGGCCGAGGTGCGGCTGTACGACAACCTCTTCACGAAGGAGAATCCCGACGACGTGGAAGAGGGACAGGACTTCACGGCTCATCTGAATCCGAATTCACTGGAGACGCTGAGGGATTGTTTTGTCGAGCCGTCGCTGACCCGGGCCAAGGCGCTGGATCGCCTCCAGTTCGAGCGGCTCGGCTACTTCTGCGTCGACCCCGACAGCAAGCCCGACGCGTTGGTCTTCAACCGAACCGTCGGCCTGCGCGACGCCTGGGCCAGGATCCAGAAGACACAGACGGAATGATGGCCGGCAGGATTCGAAAGGTAGTGCAAGCGACGAGGTTGTTTGGTCGCGTGTAATCGTCATGTTCAAGAGGTGACGTCCATGGCAACTCAAGGAAACGCAGTCGCCGACATCAATGAGGCTGTCAGGAGGATCGTGGAGCGATTCCATCCTGCCAAGATCATCCTGTTTGGCTCGCACGCCCGCGGCTCGGCCCGGCGCGACAGCGACGTAGATCTACTGGTGGTCATGGATGTGAAAGAATCCAGGCGTCACCAGGCTGTGGAGATCGATCTGGCGCTGTCAGGCCGGACGTTTCCCCTGGATCTCATCGTGGTAACGCCAGAGGAGTTTGAGAGGTACCGAGATGTCATAGGACACATCGTATATCCAGCGGTGCGCGAGGGCAAGGTGCTCTATGATGCGGCCTGAGCAAGCTCATTTGATACGCCAGTGGATCGAGAAGGCTGAGGAAGACTTCAGGAATGCCGAGTACGTCCTTACCCTGGAAACGAATTGTCCCGTGAGCACAGTCTGCTTTCACAGTCAGCAGTGTGTTGAGAAGTGCTTGAAGGCTCTGTTGATTTGTCATTCTCTTCCGACCCGGAGGAGCCACGATCTTCTGGAATTATATCATCAAATCCCATCGAGCGGCAGACCGGATCTGTCCGAGGAGTCGCTTGCGGTCCTGAATCGCTATGCCGTAGAAACCCGATACCCTGGGGACTGGGACATCATCACTCGTTGTGAAGCCGAGGCTGCTCTGGACATCGCCCGAAGGGTCCGAGAGATCACAGGTCGGCAACTTGCCAAGGTAATCGAGCGGGATTCAGCAGAGTGAGAGACAGGGGTGACCCTGCGGGCCAATTGATTGTTGCGGCCCTGGCGATTCGCAGCAGTGCACGCCGGCAGGGGTGCTCGAGCTGCGAGGAGGAAATTGCATCATGGCTGCTGCCAGGAAGCGCATAGCCGGAGCTCTGCCGCCGATCTATATCGTCTCGGGCGGTTCGGGCGCCAGCGGCGAGCAGGTGGTCGAATCGGTGCTGGCGCAGTTTCCGGATGTCCAGGTCCCGGTCGTCAAGATCGCGCATGTGCACCACAAAACGCAGATTCGGGACGTCGCGACCAGAGCCTCCGGGGCGAATGCCACGATCGTTCACACGCTGGTAGATGTGCGTCTGAGGCGGTATCTTGTCGAGGCTGCTCGCGAGAAGGAAGTCGTGGCTCTCGACCTCATGGGTCCGCTGCTCAATCGCTTGAGCCGGATTCTGGGCCAGGAGCCCAAAGGCCAGCCCGGCCTCTACCGGCATCTGCGCAAGGGCTATTTCGATCGCATCGCGGCCATCGAGTTCACCCTGGCTCACGACGACGGGAAGAATCCCCAGGATATGCCCAAGGCAGACGTCGTGCTGGCCGGCGTCTCCCGAAGCGGCAAGACGCCGCTGAGCATGTACCTGGGCGTTCTGGGCTGGAAGGTGGCCAACGTTCCCGTGATTGTGGATCTGCCGCTGCCTGCGGAATTGCTCCGGATCGATCGCGGTCGCGTTTTCGGGCTCGACATCGACCAGAAGCGGCTCGTTCACCACCGGCGACATCGCCAGCAGCGAAGAGGCCTCACCGGTCCTGGCGCCTACACGGACCCGAAGATCGTTCTCGATGAGGTGGAGGTCGTGCGGGCCCTCTGTCGCAAGCATCGCTTCTCGATGATCGACGTGACCGACAAGCCGATTGAGACGACCGCCGACGAGATCATCGAGACGGTGACGCGGCGCTTCGGCGACGGCTCCCGCATGGGGTAGATTGCCTCCGCCTTATCCCGGCCCGAACAGCTCCGCGAACTTGCTGCCGATGTCCGGCTGCTCGCACAAGGTCTGGCCGATGAGAACAGCGCGGACACCCATGCGGATGAGCTTCTCGACGTCGCGGCGTGTCCGGATGCCGCTCTCGGCAACCACGGGGACATCGTCATCGAGCATGTCCTTGAGCCGGCTGGTCGTGTTCAGATCGACCGCCATGGTCGTCAGGTCGCGGTTGTTGATGCCGAGCACACTGTATCGTCCCGCCGGAAAGCCGATCAGACTGCGGACGCCCAGGAGCGTATCGGCCTGGTGGACCTCCACCAGCACGGTCAGCGTCAGTTCCGTCGCCGCAATCATCAGGTCCATCAGCTCGCCTGTCGGCAGCGCGTCGGCGATCAGCAGGATCGCGTCGGCGCCGGCGGCACGCGACTCGTACACCTGCCAGAGGTCCACGATGAAATCCTTTCGCAGGACCGGCAGCGCGACCGCCTGCTTGACCTGCTCGACGTATTCGAGCTGGCCTTGGAAGTACTTCTCGTCGGTCAGGACGCTGATCGCATCGGCGCCGCAGCGTTCATACGTCTGGGCAATGGCCACCGGGTCGAAATCGGCGCGGATCAGTCCCGCCGACGGCGACGCCTTCTTGACCTCGGCGATCACGTTGAGCCCGCGCCGGTTCGCCTTGGTCACCGCCTGGTAGAAGTTGCGGCACTTCGGCAGACCGATGATCCGCTCCTTGAGCTGTTCGAGACTGACCTGGGTCCGTCTGTCCCACACCTCCTGGCGCTTGTCGGCGATAATCTGGTCTAAGATGTTAGCCAATACAGTCGTGTCCCGTTTGTGACGGTAGGGGCGAATGATGATTCGCCCCTACGCCTGCGGTCCGCCGCCGGCGGACTCGGCGATCTGCACGAAGCCCATGCGCAGCTCGTTCAGCGTGTTCTTGAGCAGTTGCGATTCCTCTGCCGTCAGGTTGCCCTTGGTCTTGGCCTGGAGCGTTTCAAGCATATCGATGTTGTATCGCGCCATCTCCAGGTCCGGCTCTCTCTGGTCCTGGCCCTTGACCCGCAGCACGCCCAATGCGAACAGCGCCTGGGTCGTCAGCATGTTGATCAGGCTGGCGAGGTCGCCCTGCGGCAGTGGCCCGGCCGGTTGGCCGATCTCCTCCTCCTCGTCAGCGGCCTTCTGCTTGGCTTTCTCCTGCTTCTCCTTGGCGGCCAGTATCTCCTTCTCCTGCTGCGCCTGCTTCTTCCAGTCCTCGTCGATGATGAGCTTTTTCTCGTCTGCCATGCCGGTCATCCTTTTCGATTCTCGGTAGGGGCAGGCCCCTGTGCCTGCCCGGGCAACCACGGGGGGTTGCCCCCTACGGTTATCGTTTTCGGTACTTCTTCATGTCACGATCGAGATCACGTTTCTGGCCGCGTTCGGCGATGGTGGCCCGCTTGTCATATTGGCGCTTGCCCCGGGCCAGGGCCAGCTCGACCTTGGCCAGACCTCGGCCGCTGAAATACAGCCGAAGGGGCACCAGCGTGAAGCCGCGTTGCTCAAGCTTGACCGAGATGCGGTGCAGCTCGGCCTTGTGCAGCAGCACCTTGCGCTTTCGCACCGGGTCGTGGCCGCCTTCTCGCGCCATGGCATACGGCGCGATCTTGGCTCCGATGAGCCAGCATTCGCCCTGTTCCAGGCGGGCGTAGGACCCGCTCAGGTCGGCGGCGGCCCCGCGCAGCGACTTGACCTCGCTGCCGCGCAATTGCAGCCCGGCCTCGAACTTCTCGACCAGCTCGAAGTCGCGGTACGCCTTCTTGTTGAACGCCGCCGGACTGTCAAACCCCTTCTTTTCCTTATTCACCATCCGGCCCATCATACCGGCCCCCGCCGGCCTTGGCAACCCGCACCGGCGATAGCAGGCACGGGATGGGTGCACTTGATGTTCGTAGGTAGACCTTCACCGGAGGCTGCAATCGACTTTGTCATTCCGACCGGAGCGCAGCGTAGTGGAGGAATCTGGCTGCGAAGGGGCTATTGCCTTATCCTCGGCCAGATTTCTCCGTGCGGGCTTCGCCCTTAGTCGAAATGACATCCGCCACGCTCTCCGAGATGACAGACCCCTTCCTGGCCTCGGCAGGAACCTACCTACAAACACGCAGTGCACCCGCACGGGATCATCCTTTCGGGATACGTTTGGCGAGTTGGTCTTCGGCGGGCGTCAGGGTGGCGCGGTGGTGTTCGACCTCTCTCAAGATGTCGGCGATGACGCCGGGGTGGTCCTTGGCGACGTCGTACTTCTCGGACGGGTCGTGTTCGAGATGGTAGAGCACGGACGGATCGTGCTTGATCGGCTTGTCGCCTCCGTAACCCGATTGCGTGATGAAGTGGGCCTTATACGGCCCTTTGCGCACGGCGAACAGCTCGGTCCCACGATAGTAGAACATGGTCCGGCGGGGGCTGGGACCGGTGCCGAACAGGGCGGGCGCAAGGTCGAGCCCGTCGACGACGCGGTCGGAGGGCGCCTCGGCGCCGGCCAGCTTGAGGATCGTCGTGTAGAGGTCCATCGTCGCGCCCATGTCACGAACCACGCCGGGCCGGATCCGGCCGGGCCACCAGCAGATCGTCGGCTCGCGCATCCCGCCTTCGTAGGTGCAGCCCTTGCCCTCGCGCAGCAGGCCGGCCGAGCCCCCGTGCTCGTTGAAGGTCAGCCAGGGACCGTTGTCTGAGGTGAAGACGACGAGCGTGTTCTCCGCCAGGTTGTGCTTCTTGAGCGTGTCGAGAATCCGGCCGACGCCCGCGTCGATCTCCTCGACGACATCGCCATACAGGCCGCGAAGGCTCGTGCCACGGAATTCGTCGGAGCAGAACAGCGGCACGTGAGGCAGATTGTGCGCCAAGTACAGGAAGAACGGTTCATCCTTCCTGGTCTCGATGAAGCGCACCGCCTCGTCGCTGTAGCGTTGGATCAGTGTGTTCTGATCGGCGGGCCGCTCGACGATCTCTTCGTTCCGCATCAGCGGCACGTTCCAGTACTCGACCTTCGGGTTCCAGAATGCCTGGCGTCCTTCGCCTCCGACGCGGTCCATGTCGTTGCTGTACGGAATCCCGAAGTACGAGTCGAATCCGTGGCTGGTGGGCAGGTACTGCGGCAGGTGGCCCAGATGCCACTTGCCGATGCACGCGGTCGTGTAGCCCTGGGGCTTCAGCGCCCGTGCGATGGTGACTTCGCTCTGGGGCAGTCCGCCGGCCGAGTCCGGGAAGAGCACCCGCCGCACGTTGCTGCACATGCCGCTGCGAATCGGCAGCCGGCCGGTCAGCAGCGCCGCCCGGCTGGGCGTGCAGACCGAGGCGCCCGCGTAGAAGCTCGTCCACCTCTGGCCCTCGCCCGCCATGCGATCGAGGTTGGGCGTGCGAATCGTCGGATGGCCGAAGCAGGCCAGGTCACCGTAGCCCAGATCGTCACAGAAGATGATGACGAAGTTAGGTCGCCGGCGCTCGGGGGCGCTGCTTGTGCCGGCTAAGAGACATTGATGGGCTGATACGGGCAGGCCTGCACAGGCCAAGCCGATCGTCTTGATGAAGTCGCGTCGGTTCATGTGCGTCTCTCCAGGGTTGCCGGCCGGCTATGGCCTTGGTGTTTGCAGCGTTCGAGCAGGGCGGTCAGATGTGTCACGATCTCCGGTCGCTCGGACCAGAGGTTGGTCTGTTCGCCCGGGTCGTCGTCGAGGTTGTAGAGCTGTCCCTTTGGTCCGCCCGGCTCGGGCTCGACTTGACGCGGCGCCGTGAAACCGCCGGAGCCGAGGCCCTCGATCAGCTTCCACGGACCCTGGCGGATTGCGAACAAACCCTGTGCGGAGTGGTGGACCACCGCCTCACGGACCGGTTCGGCCAGCGTGGGGTCAAGCATGGCGGGCAGGAGGTTGTAGCTGTCCTGACCGGCGTTGGATGGCAACGTGCCGCCTGCAACGGCAGCACACGTTGCCATCAGATCGGTCAGGCAGATCGTCTGGTTGCTGCGCGAGCCGGGGTGGATGCGTCCCGGCCAGCGGCACACGAACGGGACCCGATGACCTCCCTCGTGGATGTCCGCTTTCTGCCCTCGCCAAGGCCCGTTGGCGCGGTGGCCGAACTTCTCGATCTGCTCCGTGGGCCAGTGCGAGCCGTTGTCGGATGTGACGATCAGCAGCGTCTCGTCGCCAAGGCCGGCGTGGTCGAGAGCTTCAACGATCCGGCCAATCGAAGCATCCACCTGCGCGACGAAATCACCGTACCAATCGACCTCGGTCTTGCCGCGGAATTCATCCGTGGGCATCCAGGGTGTGTGCGGCGCCGTCAGCGGGACGTAGAGAAAGAACGGGTTGTTCTTGTCCTGTTGCTTCACGAAGTCGATGGCCTTGCTCGTGATCGTGGGCAGGACGTCTGTGAAATCGAACGAAGGGGCGATTGGTCCGGCCCGCCAGAAGCCCCCGCCCCCGTCCCAGCGGCGCTTGCTGCCCGGCGTCTGGCTGGTCGGCGCCTCGACAGTGCGGCCGTTCTCCAGCCAGCAGTAGGGGTCCATGTCGAGAGAGGCCGGAATGACGTAGCCGTAATCGAACCCCAGCGATTGCGGCCCGTGCGTCACTGACGCGTTCCAATCGACGTTGCCGGCCTTGGCGGCGCCCCCATCCTTCGTGACCCAGCCGAGGCCGAGGTGCCACTTGCCGATGCAGCCGGTGCGGTAGCCGCGACGTTTGAGCATTGAGGCGAGGGTGGGCCGATCCGTCTCGATCAGCGGTTCGCTGTAGCCGCCCAAAACGCCGCTCTTGAGCCGGGACCGCCAGCAGTAGCGCCCGGTCAGCAGTCCGTAACGGGTGGGCGTGCAGACCGCCGATGGTGTGTGGGCATCGGTGAAGCGAATTCCCTCGCCCGCCAGCCGATCCACGCACGGTGTCGGGATCTTGGATTGCGCATCGTACGGTAGAGGCGAACAAACATTCGCCCGTACGTCACCATAGCCGAGATCGTCGGCGAGGATGATCACGATGTTGGGACGCTTCGGTGGTCGTGTGTCGGCAACCGTAGGGGCGACATCCGCCAGAGGCGGATCGCTCTTACCCCGGCAGGCGGACAGAGTCCCCATTGCCGCCACGCAGCCGGCAGTTCGAAGAAACTCGCGGCGGGTCAGTGGATCATGCGTCATCGTGCCGAACTCCTTCTATCGATTACCATGCCGTCGGCTCGCTCCCATTATGGCGCATGCAGCCTTCGCAGGCAACGATGGTCGGCGGATCGCCCGCGTAGGGGCGAATGATTATTCGCCTCTACGTGATGGCGTTCCGGCGGGATTCCTTGTCAAATAGGGTCACATGTTCATTGCATCGGCCACGTTGGAAAGGACGAATATGACGCATCACGCAGGTTTGTCGTGCTTGCTCCTGTTGGCCATGGTTTCTTCGGCCGCCGCCCGCGATACAGTGGAGTTCTACGTAGCTCCCGACGGCAGCGATGCCGGGGATGGCTCGATGGAAAAACCCTTCGCGTCGTTGGCCCAGGCGCGGGACGCCGTACGCCAGGCCCGAGCGGAGAACGTCGAACGAATCACGGTCTTCCTGCGGGGAGGGAATTATTACCTGGAGGAGCCCGTGGTCTTCACCTCTGCTGACTCCGGCGGCGGCGAGACCATCATCGAGTACTGCGCCCGGGCTGATGAAGAGGTCGTGATCAGCGGCGGATTCGAGCTGGACCTGGACTGGCGGCCGTACAAGGACGGCATCGTCTTGGCGAATGTCCCGGCCCGAGTCGAGAAGATCGACCAGCTCTTTGTCAACGGCCGGCGTCAGCACCCGGCTCGCTACCCTGATTACGATCCCGAAGCGAAGTTCTTCGGAGGCACCAGCGGCGACGCCATCAGCCCCCAACGCGCCAGGACCTGGTCCCATCCCGAGGGCGGATACATGCACGCGCTGCACTCGGCCATGTGGGGCAGCAAGCACTATGAGATTGTGGGCATCGACGCAGATGGCACGATTCAGTTCAGAGGTGGCTGGCAGGAGAACCGGGGTGGCGGCTTCGATCCCGTCTTTCGAGGGGGCTACCACAAAGACTATCTGTTCGTGGAGAATCTCTTCGAAGAGCTGGACGCTCCGGGCGAGTGGTACTTCGATGCGCGCACGAAGACGCTGTATCTGATGCCTGAGCCGGACGTCGACCCATCGCAGGCGCAGGTCATCGGCGCAGGGCTCAAGGAGCTTGTTCTGATTCGCGGCACGACGGATGAGCCCGTCCGCAACCTGCACTTTCGCGGACTGCGTTTTCGGCACACGCAGCGCATCTTCATGGAGCCGTACGAGCGCCTGCTGCGAGGGGACTGGTCGATTGCCCGGCTCGGCGCGCTCCATATCGAGGGCGCCGAAGATTGCTCGGTTCGCGACTGCCACTTCGAGGACCTGGGCGGCAACGGCGTCCTCCTCAGCCGATACAATCGCCGCGTCCGCGTCGAAGGCTGCCGATTCACGCGGCTGGGCGAAAGCTGTGTCTGTCTGGTCGGCGACGCCGGCGCGGTTCGCTCGCCGGCCATCGAATACGGTACGACCCTGCCCCAGGATCAGATCGACCTGACGCCGGGCCCGAAAGGTCCGGAGTACCCCGGCCAGTGCACGGTACACGACAACCTGATGCACGACTTCGGTTTCATCGGCAAGCAGGTTGCCGGCGTGTTCGTCTCCATGAGCGAACAGATCACGGTCAGCCACAATACGATCTATCGCTGTCCTCGTGCGGCGATCTGCATCAACGACGGGTGTTGGGGCGGCCACCTCATCGAGCACAACGACGTCTTCCACACCGTCCGCGAAAGCGGCGATCACGGCCCGTTCAACAGTTGGGGACGCGACCGCTGGTGGAAGACCTCGTACAATGGGGGCCGGGACATCGAGCCGTTCGCCAAGGAGCGGGCCACGCTCGACAATTACAGGACCACGATTATCCGAAACAATCGCTTCGCGCATTCCGGCAGCCATTCGTGGGGCATCGACCTTGACGATGGATCGAGCAACTACCGGGTCTGCGAGAACCTGTGCCTCGGCATGGGCGTCAAGCTGCGCGAGGGCTTCTTTCGGGTGGTGGAGAACAATATCATCATCGACGGGTTCGGAGGCTTCCACATCTGGATGCCGGAATGCGACGACGTGATCGCTCGAAACATCTTCGTCAGCGACGAGCCCTATCAGTTCATTCGCGCCAATCCCGCCAACGCCAGGCAGTTCGACTACAATCTGTTTTACTCGCGACGCGGCCAGATCCGGATCACCGGCATCGAGGACAGGCCCTTGACCCTGTCGCAGTGGCAGGCCAAGGGATTTGACACGCACTCGATCGTGGCCGATCCACTGTTCGTTGATCCGGCGCATGGGGATTACCGCGTCAGCGAAGGCTCGCCTGCGCTGAAGCTCGGCTTCCGGAACTTCCCGATGGATCGATTCGGCGTTTTGAAGCCGGCCTTTCAGCGCGAGGTCTCGCAGGAGCCGCGTGCATTCGTCGCTGCCGCGCGGGAACAAGACAACGTCCGCGAGTCGAAGTCGGTTACGTGGTTTGGCGCGACGATCAAGAATCTCACGGGTGAAGCGGAGAAATCCGCCGCCGGCATCGGCCGCGAAACCGGTGTGCTCTTTGTTGCTGTTCCGGCCCGTAGCAGCGCGGCTGACGCGGGATTCAGGCTCGGCGACGTCATTCTCAAGGCGAACGGCGAATCCATCGATTCGCTCGACGACCTGCGCCGCATCACCACAGAGAGCAGGGGCCGGCCGGTCCAGTTCACCGTCTTCAATGCCGTCGAGCGCACCGTAACACTACAGCTTCCGGACCCGGAACGGCAGTAGTGATCCTCGTTCCAAGTCCTGCTCACGGTGAATAAGGACCGCGGCATTCCGAGCGCGTATCGTCTATGGCAAGATCCTTCGACTTCGCTGCGCTCCGCTCAGGATGACAAGAAGCCAAAGGATCAGAGCGGCCGGATGCGGATGTTTCGATACCAGGCTTCGCTGGGCGGGCCGCCGTGGATCTGGAGACCGATCACGCCGGACTGCGGGATCGCATCGTCCGGTTCGGTGTAATCGACCGTCTGGAAGCCATTGAGCCAGAGCTGAATTCGCTTGCCTTCGCAGCGGATGACGTAATCGTTCCAGTCGCCGGCGCGGACCACCTCGGCGATCTTCGCCGGGTCCGGGCAGGCCAGCACCTTGTTCCGGCGGGATTCATCGTACAGGCAGCCCCAGTACTGCTGGCCCATGTCCGCCTGGTAGCCGCTGACCTCGTAGTGGTCGGGCACGCGCCGGCTGCGAATCTGGATGCCGGCGTTGGCGTTCTCGCCGAGCAGCTTGCATTGCAGCCGCAGCTCGAAGTCATCGAACGAGGCGAGCGTGCAGAGGAAATCGTTGTGCGCAACGTTCGCACTCAGCGTGCCGCCAACAACGGCACCGTCCTCGATGCGAAAGACCTCTGTCGAGCCTTCCCAGCCCGCGAAGGTCTTGCCGTCGAACAGGGAGATGAAGCCGTCCGCCGTCCGGACGGGCGAATCATTATTCGCCCCTACCGTTTCGCTCAGGCCGGCGCACCCGGCCAGCATGGCCACCAACAGCAGGCATGTCACGATGGAACCGGTGTGCAATGCACACCCTACGATCTTTTTCGTCATCAGCGATCCTTTCCTTGAGCGACGGCGTCGAGCCGCCGGATCGTTTCCAGGCAGGCCCGCGTGTTGTGGTAGGGGCCTTTCCATTCGGACACCTTGGGCTCGTTGCGGTCGGGCGTTCCGTTTCGATCGACCCGCCAGAACCATTCGCCGTGTGTGTGGTCTACGATGGCCCGCTCGATGAACTCCCAGCAGCGCAGAGCCGCCTCGAAGAAGTGCTCGCGGCCGGAGAGCTGATAAGCGTTCAGGAAGCCCACGACCGCTTCGGCCTGGGGCCACCACTCCTTGTTCGTGTCGATCACGCGGCCCGCCTGGCCTTCGTAGAACAGCCCGCCGTCGGAGTCGAGTCCTTGTTCGTATACCGCCTGCGCCATGTCGACGGCGAGTGGATCGACCCTCTCGACCAGTTCAGGCTGGCCCAGAACCTCGGCCGCCTCGCAGAGCAGCCAACTGCCCTCAATGTCGTGGCCGAATGTGTATGTGTCCGATCGCTTTTCCCAGCGCTCGTTGAAGAAGTGCCCGAAGTGAGACGTGTCACGGTCGAGAATATGACGCTCGAACAGCTCGATCAGGCCGCTCAGTTCGTCGGCAACCTGTGGGTCGGGCCAGGCACGGTACAGATTCGTGTAGCCTTCGAGGAGATGCAGGTGGTTGTTCATCGACTTCTTTTCGTTCAGGTCCTTGTCGCTGAGCCGGACGTCCTCGGCCGCGGTCCAGTCGCGATTGCACGTCTCGATGTATCCGCCGTTCGCCATATCGCAACTGTGCTTCTCGATCAGATCGAACAGTGCTTGCGCTCGTTCCAAAGCGGCAGATTCTCCGGTCGCGAGGAAGTACTCGGACAGTGCGTAAATGTAGAAGGCCTGGCCGTAGATCTTCTTCTTGTCGTCCGCCAGAGCGCCGCGACAATCCACCTGCCAGAAGGCGCCGCCGAAGCGGTCGTCCCAGAAGTTTTCCTCCAGATAGTCGTAGGCCCTGCGAGCCAATTGCAGGGGCGAATCATCATTCGCCCCTGCGACCTCGCTGCGGCACAGCGTCGAGAAGGTCCACAGCAGTCTGGCGTTGAGGATCAATCCTTTCTTTGCCTGGTGGTCGATCAACAGTTCGTTCGACATCCGGCCGATGAATCCGCCGTGTGCGTGGTCTACACAGTGTTCCAGCCAGAACGGCAGGATGTCCTCGTGCAATTCCGCGGCCACACGCCGGCGAAAGCTCTCTATCTCGCGACCGGCCATCGCTTACTCGGCGCCTCCGTAGGTGATCTCGATTCGCGAGATCTGGGCTTCGCCTGTGAACTCGATCCTGATGAACCGGCTCTGTAGCGCCTGCGGCTTCGCCTCGTAGCGGACGGGTTTCCAGTAGCCATACTGGCCTTCACCGCTGTAGAAGTCCTTTCGCCGGGCTTCGGCGGTTTGCCACGTCTGCCCATCGGCCGAGACCTGGAAACGCAAGTCCGCCGGCTCTTCGGGAAAGAAGGTGTAGACCGTGCAGGTCCGGATCGCGGCGGGCAACCTGTAGACCAGAGCCGCGCCGGCGGCTCCCTTCATCCGATCCATGTCTTCTTTGGCATTGCGCGTCTTGCCCGTCTCGGGCGTGACGCCGGTGTACTGGTGCAGGAGCGAGAAATCGCGCATTTCATCGACGAGCGTAGGGTGCTGGACCGCGACAGGTCCGACGGTATTGGACGGCGCAGACAGGCTTGCGATGTTCTTTGCCACAACGCGATAGAAGTACTGCCTGCCGATTTGGACATTGGCGTCGGCGAACAGCGGGCGGTAGGGTATCGCGGCGTCCGAGATGCTCCGGCCGGCCTCGGTCCAGGGGCCGTTCTTCTTCTCCGCTCTCTCAACGATGTACGATTGCGCTCCGGCCGAGCCTTGCCAGGAAATGGCCGCCACGTCGTCGATGGGCAACAACACAGGCGCCTTCGGGACAGGCAGCGGAGGGGGCATCTGCCCCTGAATCTCGAAGGCCTTCTGACGCATCAGCGCCATCAGGTTGCGTTCGTCGTAAGCCTCGCCCGAGGCGAAGCCGGGCCAGTGGTACGCCTTGTAGCGATCCCCGCCGAACGGCTCGGAATGCCAGTAGAACCCGCCTTCCCGGGTGCGATACCGCAGGCTCCAGATCAGCGCGCCGCTGGTCCCGTCGGCGATCACGTTGTCCAGCAGCGTCCGGACGGCGTCTGTCTCTACAAACCCGAATTCGCCCACGAAATAGGGCTTTTTGCCCTTGCTCCGGACGCGGTTCGACGCGACCTGCTCGAACATCTCGCGCGGATTGCTCGGATAGTGGTGCGTGGTCACGATGTCCACGTAGGGATTGTCGATGGATTCATCGCGCAAAACACTCGAAAAGAAGCCGTCGACCACCAGATGGTTCCGATCGAGGCTCTTGACATAGCCGGCGATTTCTCGCGTCCATTCGTGCGGACATTGCAGTTCGTTGCCTGTCTCCCAGGCGAGGATTGCCTTGTCGTCCTTGTACTTGACGCCGGTAAAGGTGTTGGTACGATTGACGACATATTCGATGGTCTTCTTGAAATCGGCGATGATCTGCGGATCGGTCCAGAACGCCTCCTTGGCCTTGCCCCGGAAGGCGGCGTATTCCTGGATGCCGCCCCACCAGATCCAGTTGTCCACGAACGGGATAATGACGCGGACGCCGGTGCGATGGGCCACCTCCAGCACCTTGTCAAGCGCGCGGAATGCTTCTTCGTTGAACCGGCCCGGTCCCAGCACGTGGCGGGGGATCTCGGGCCCGTCGCCGGCCGCTCGCACGCTCAGCGTGTAGATCCGCGTGGCGCGCCCGCCCATCTGCTGAATCGCCGTCAGCGCATCGGTGATCTCGAATTCATCGGGCAGCCGCCAGGGGTTGGTCTCTTCGAAGGGCAGATGATCCTCGACATAGTGCAGGTTAGGGATGTTGAAGGAGACGAAGCGGTACTCCTTCGGTCCTTCCATCAGCCGATCGCCCTGACGGGTGACGAAATGGTCGAATCCCTGCGAGGCGCCGGCGCAGCCGCAGACCAGCAGCATCGCGAAAGTGACACAGATGGTCCTTCTCATAGCACGGTCTCCATAGTAGGGCGAATCATCATTCGCCCCTGCGTAGAGCCCATTTCCTGCCGAGGTCGGCGAGCCAGTCGTCGGGCAGCGGGCCGTAGGGGCGGAATTTCTCCAGGCCGCCTTGCTCTTCGCTGTAGAGCAGGGCGCGGTGGAAGCCGAGTTGGTTGGCGGCGGGCGAATCGATCAGGGTGCTCGAATCGGCGGCGCTCATCTGGAACAGGATGCGGTGGTCGAACTCACGGACGGTCTGGCGATCGAAGGTGCGCTCCAGCGTGCCGAGGGTATCGGCCCAAGCGACCACGTGGATACCGACGGGGGGACCGTCGCGCAGGAGGCCGGCAAACTGCACGTCGGGACGCGGCGTTGCCTCTTCGGAACCCATCGAGAACCCGAAGCTGTCCTCGCTGCGGCGGAGCATGCGGTATCGCTGCAAGCCGTAGACGAGCAGGACGACGGTCGCCTCGTCATTCCGATCGGCCTCGATTCGCTCATTGGCTTTCTGGCTCAGTGCGGCGATGGCCGCAGGGACATCGTTCCACGCGACGATCCGGCAGGGGTGCGGCAGCACGCGCGTTACGCGGGCGAAGGCGCCCGCCTGCGCCGAATCGGGGGCGCTGCCGTCGAGGATCACAAACTCGACGGAGGACCGTGGCAACTGGCTGGCCAGACAGACACAGGCGCCCGTCATCAGATTCATCGCCGCTTCATCCCGCTGGCCGACCATCAGAATGTTGCCGCCGCTCTGGCGACGCAACACCACGGCGGTCGGCTCTTTGATGGTCACCGGAGAGCCCAGCCAGATCTTCGGGGCGGGCACCGGCGAATCACCATTCGCCGCTACACAGGCGGCCAGTTGGCGATTCTCCCGAATGTCGGCCGGAACGTTGCCTTCGAACACGATCATCGGCTCGCGTGGTTCGGGTCCGCGCGCCGCGATCCGGCTCAGGTACGAATCACGAACGGCATCCGAGAGCCAGGCCACCTGGAAGGGGCTGTTGCCGGCGACGGCGCCGCCCGCGTCGTTGTAGATCGCCTCGCCCGGTCGCGACAGCAGACGTGCGGCTGTGTTCTCGTCATCGAGCACGAGCTGCGAATCGATCTCCGAGCATTGCAGCGCGATCCGCACCGCCATCTGGCCCATCGTGCTGCGGGCCAGACCGAAGGCGCCGCCCAGCGTCTGCGAGCCGAGCACGACGTGGATGCCGAACGCCCGGCCTTGTCGCACAAGCTGCTCGAGCAGGACGATGGCGTCCTGGGCGAGCTTGTCGTCTTCGGAGAAGAAGACCTGGAACTCGTCGACGATCAGGACCGTGCGGGGCATGGTCTTTCCGGTGGCGCTGCGGTAGGCGGCGATGTCCTGCACGCCCGCGTCGCGGAACAGGTTGCCTCGATGGGCCATCTCGGCGTCGAGCCGCTGGAGGATGCTGAGCCCGAATTCGCGATCGCTCTCGATGGCGACGGCGCGGGCGTGCGGCAAGCGGTTAGTGACGTAGGTCTTGAACTCGACGCCCTGCTTGAAGTCGATCAGGTACAGCTCGACCTGGTCGGGAGCGTACCACAGAGCGAGATTGGTCACCATGACGTGCAGCAGGGTGGATTTGCCCGAGCCTGTTTTTCCGGCGATCAGCGTGTGCTGGGCGACGCCGTGGCCGACGCGAAAGCGCTGCAGTCGCGTCGCGCCGGTCCGGCCCAGCGGAACGCTCAGCTCACGCGAGCTGTCGAGCGACCAGAGCTGCTCGTCGGTCGGTGCGATGGTCTGGAAGGGCACCTCGACGCGGGCCGAACTGGCGCCCGCCTTGCCGATGGCGTGCATGAGGTTCGTCAGCACGCTTTCGGAAGGGGGCTTGTCGGGCGTCAGCGGGAACCGCTTCAGGACAGGGTCCCGCCAGACGAATCGGTTTTTGTCGTAGACGAGGTGGATGCTGCCGGCGCTGATGTCCTCGATATCGATCCCGCTGGGCAACTCCTGCCGGGCGTCGCAGGCGATCAGCGTGTGAACGCCGCAACGCGGGCCGCTGTGGATGATGCTGCTCAGACGCCGGGCCGATTCCTCGTTGAAGTTCACCGGGAAGTCGGCGATGACGAGAAAGCGATAGGGTTCGGCCAGTTCGCCCGCCTGTTCGTTGTATTGCTCGATCGTCTCGAATTCGTTGCGGAGGTACTTCTGGATCACGTTCTCCATGTGTCCGGTCAGGTCCTCCAACTGCTGTCGGATCTGGGCGGCTTCGGTCCAGATGCGTCCGCCCACGAGCGATTCGAGGTAGTCGCCGGCGTGCATGAAGCCCGCAAAGCTCTCGCCCAAGCCCACCGGGTCGAAGATGGTGAACCGGACCCGGCCCGGCGGAAGGGACGTGAACAGCCGCGCCATCGTCGCGCGAAGCGTCTCGATCGCTTCCTGTCGTCCCTCACGCCCGGACTGCAGGAGCATCGAGCAGTGCTGGGGGAACTCCAACACGGCGGGAAGCTCCATGAGACTGGCGGTGTCCAATGTTTGGCCTGCGCGGGCCCGGACCGATTCGGATAGCGGCTTGAGATCCAGCCGGAGCGTGCCGAATCGCACGGCGGACGCCGACGCGTCCGACATCGTCGGCGACCGATCGATCAGATGCTCCCAGTCTGCCACGAATGCCTTGTCGAGTTCGGAGGCTCTGTTCAGCAAGGCCCGGATCTGTGCCAGCCCTTCATCCCATCGCTGCTGGAGATGTTGCCGGGACGTCTCGTACTGGCTGCGGCATTCGCCCATCTCGCTGTCGTACCGCTGCTGGATTTCCGCCAGCCGCTGCCGGCACTCCTGGTCCAGTGCCGACCGCTCTTGTTCGACGTGTTCCTGCGCCTGATTGAGGGCGTTGTCTCGCTCCTTCTTGAGCTGGTCGAAGGCTTCCACGCGGCGGTGCTCGATCTCCTGAAGCGACGTGTTGCGCTGTCGGGAGATGTTGGCCCTGGCGGTCTCGAACGTTTCGTGGGCGCGTCTCAGTTCGACGTCTTTCTTCTGGACGGAACTGCCCAGCTCGGTCTCGATGCCCTCCAGCGTGGATCGGCACCACTGTTCCAGCGCCGTCCGAGCGCCGGCCAGCGCGTTCTGAAAAGCCCCGCAGGTCTGGCGAACCTGCGACTTGGCCTTTCGCCAGATGACGCGTTCCGCCAGGCCGGCGGCGATCAGACCGATCCCAGCGGCGATCGGATACGCGATTTGAGCGGATGGGAGCCCCGGGACCTTCAGGCCGTATAAGATGGCCAGCAGGATAAGAGCAACACCCACCATCCCCGCCGCCAGCAGTGCAGGACGCGTGCCGACGAAGACCTGGGCGGTCCAGAGACGTTTCAGCGTTGCCAGATGCTGCTCGGCGAGGGCCTGGTGCGATGCGTAATCGCCGCCTGCAGACGGCGTCACGGTCTCATTCGCCTCGATTCCGTGCTGCCTGTAGAGTCGCACGAGTTGGCCGGCCTGCTGTTCGAGGCCGTCGAGATAGTGACGCGCGCCGGCGACCGTCGATTCGGTCTCCTGCCGTCGCTGGGCGCTCTTGGCTACGGCGCCTTCGGCCACAAACTCGGCGACCAGGACCTGATCCTGGTGCTCCTTCTCGGCTTTTTGTTCCAGTTCGACGGCCGTCTGGTTGACTTTCTTTCGCCGATACTGGATGTCGACCTTGACGTCGCTGAGCTGTTTCTCGTAGTTGGCGCGGATCTCCTCGACGCGGTCGTCGTAGTGGTCCTGAATCTCCTTGCCGCGGGTGTTGCGGTGCAGCTCGATGCGGCCTCGCTCGGCGTCGAATCTGTCCTGGGCCTTGTTCCTGGCCGCCTCGTAATCCGACTCGATGCGCGAGTCCAGCGGTCCAACGACCTCAGCCGACAGTTGGATCACCTCCGCCAGCGCCTGACGCTGGAGGTCGGTATAGTTATCGTCGGCCACCGGGGCCGCCCTGTGCAGATAGGCTTCCAGATCAGCGTTCATAGGCCGGGTTCCGAACTGTCCTTACAATCATGGCGCGCCGCCTCGATGGCGCTGCCGATTCGCTCCATCGCCAGGACGGCCGACCGGATGTTCGCCTCCAGCAGCGCCATGTACTGCTGCTCGAAGCGCCGGGCGTTCTCATCGCGCCAGTTCTCCCTGGTCTGCTGCCAGTCGGCCAGCAGTTTCTTGCTGGCCTGAACGAGTTTGGCTCGGCTTTCGATCGCGCTCATGCGGTATTGTCATTCCCATCGAAGACTGTCAGGGTCGCATTGCGACGGTCTATCACCACCAGAGACCCTTCGGGCAGGCTCAGCACCCTCTGCAGTTGAGGCTGCGCCTGCAACAGGTCGGCCGTGCGCACGGCGACATATTCGCTCGATTGGGCCTCATCGCCGGCGCCGACGAACCATCCCGAATCTCCGTCTGCGGCGTTGGTGCGAGCAAGGAAGACCACCTCGGGCTGCCGGCCGGTGCAGGCGATCAGAACCCGATCCTCCGGCGCCGGAGCATAGGGTTGGTCTTCAAGCGATGCCTCAGGCATCGCGATTCCCGTGATCCATTCGGGTACTGCCGCCGCCGGCGCTTCCGTTCGCATCTGGGGGGCAGGAGTCCTGCGGCGAAGACGCTTTGCGAATGCTCGCAGGTCCGGCGGGGCCGGTGCAGGCGCCGGCCGCAGCACGCTTTCCTTCGCGGCCTTGTCGAACTCCACCGACGCTTCGGGCGGCGCCAAGGCGACATAGGCCTCCAGCGAGTCAATCATTTTCTCCAGTCGGGCCATCGCGTTGGGGATGTCCGCGTCAATCGCGCCGACCAGACCCTGAACGCCACCCCGGTAGTCGGACTGCAACTTATCGATCTGCTGAATCCACGACCGTGTCCGCGCGAGCTTGGTCTGGGCCTCGCGCAGCCGACGTTCGGCGATGGCCAGCGCCTTCCTTTCCTCGACGGCCGAACTCGTTGTTCCGGAGAGCGCCCGATCCAGGACGTTCTTCTGTTTCAGGGCCAGTTTGGCCTGTGTCACGCGCTCGGCACACACGTGAACCTGGTTCGACCAGTATCGCTTGCGATCTTCGTTCAGCCAGGCCAGCGTCCGCTGAACGTCGGTGCTGACTTCATCCAGCGCCACTGCCGCTGTGTCGGAAAACGTGGCCAGCGAAGCCTTCAGAGACTTCAGCAGGACAACCGAATTGACTCTCGCGCACTGGCTCATCGACTGTTCTTAACGCTGCTGGAGGTAATCTTCGATATGGCGAGCCTTCTTCAGCAGGAAGGACGCATGCTGGGCCGACGATTCAAGGAAGCGACTCAGCGCCTTGACCGTCTGCTCGAACTCCTGGGTGAACCGCTTCTGCTCCTGATCCATCCAGCTCTTCTCCAACCCGTGCAGTCGGGTCTGCAATGCGCCCATCAGGGCCTCCAGGTCGGAGTTGAAGCGGTTCAAATCTCGTGCAAACCGCCGCAGCTCGGCCGGGTCAACATTGGCTTTGGCCATGATCGCCTCCGTGTCACGGGACCGCGTGTCCCTTCGAAATCCAATCGTTCGTAGTGGGCACGACCCATATCGCTATTATACCGCATCGGGGCGGCACCTGCCACTGCTCGCTGAGTTTCGCGCCGCCATGAACGGTTTGCAACCCGACGTGAGGGCGGCTATAATGCGGCGCCATGAGCGATCCGCGAAATGGCAGTGCGAGGATTCTGATTGGTGACGACCAGCCCGATGTGCTGCGGGCGCTGCGTCTGCTGCTCAAGCCCGAGGGCTACCGGATCGAGGCGGCCGGCTCGGCGGCGGAGATTCTTCGCGCTGTGGCCGAGCATGACTTCGACGTCGCGCTGCTGGACCTGAACTACGTTCGCGGCAGCACCTCGGGACAGGAGGGCCTTGACCTTCTGTTCAGGATCCAGCAGATCGATGGCACCCTGCCCGTCGTGGTCATGACCGCCTGGAGCAGCGTCGAGCTGGCGGTGGAGGTCATGCGTCGCGGGGCCCGCGATTTCGTCACCAAGCCGTGGAAAAACGAGCGCCTTCTGACAATCCTGCGGACGCAGGTCGAATTGGGCCGGGCGCTGCGAAAGGGGCGACAGCTCGAACAGGAGAACCTCCTGCTGCGGAGCGAAGCCCGGCCGCTCCTGATCGGCGAGTCGCGGGCGATGCAACCGGTGCTGGAGGTCATCGCTCGCGTCGGACCTTCCGAAGCCAACGTGCTCATCACCGGAGAGAACGGCTCCGGCAAGGGTGTGGTGGCCCAGGCGCTCCATGCCGCTTCCTCAAGGAAGGACACCACGCTGGTGACGGTCAACACCGCCAGCATTGCCGAGACGATCTTCGAGAGCGAGCTGTTCGGGCACGTCGCCGGCGCGTTTACCGACGCCAGAACGGACCGGCTCGGGCGTTTCAAACTGGCGGACCGGGCGACTCTGTTCCTCGATGAGATCGCCAGCATTCCGGTGAATCTCCAGTCGAAACTCCTGCGCGTCCTGGAAAGCGGGGAATTCGAGCCGGTCGGGTCCTCGAAGACCCTTCGTGTGGACGTTCGGGTCCTCTCAGCGACCAACGCGAATATTGATGAGGAGGTCCGCGCAGGCCGGTTCCGTCAGGACCTGCTCTACCGACTGCAAACGATTCGTCTGCACGTGCCTGCGTTGCGAGAGCGTCGGGAGGATATTCCGCTGCTGGCGGCGCATTTTCTGCGTCGATATGCGGTTCGCTATCGCAAGAACCTGACTGGTTTCGACGCGGCATCGATGCAGGTGCTTCTGGATTATTCCTGGCCGGGCAACGTTCGCCAACTCGGTCACACGGTGGAACGGGCCGTCCTGATGGCCCAGGAACCGGCGGTGCGAGCGAGCGATCTTGGGCTCGAGCCGACCGTCGGCATTCGGCCGGCATTTGACGAGATGACGTTGGGGCAAGTTGAGCAAGTGCTCGTGCGGAAAGCCCTGTCTCGATTCCAGGGCGACGTCAGCAAGGCCGCCGAGTCCCTGGGGCTCAGTCGAGCGGCCCTGTACCGGCGCATGGAGAAGTACCACATCCAGTGATCGGTTCGCGCCCGTCCTCGCGTCGACGCGATCCCGGTGGATATCGGGATTCGACCTGGGAGAAACAGATGAGCGCTCTGTCACGGTGTCTGACATACGAGCAACGAATCTTTCTTCTGAGCCTGATGGCCGGTCTGGTGGGTTCCGTTCCGGCCGTTGTCCTGCTTCTGGCCTCCGGGTACAGCGTCAGGACGCAGGTGACAGTGATCGTGTTGCTCGCGCTCGTGGCGCTGGGCATTGCTTCCAGCATCGCCGGCAGGGTGGCCTTTCCGCTTCGTACCTTGTCCAACCTCATGGGGGCCCTGCGGGAGGGGGATTACTCGATGCGGGCCAGGGGCGCCCGGCACGGCGATGCGCTGGGCGAGGCGATATGGGAGGTCAACGCGCTGGCCACCTCGCTGCGCGAACAGCGGCTGGGGGCGATCGAGGCGACCGTGCTGCTCCGCAAGGTTCTGGCGCAAATCGATGTGGCGATGTTCGGCTTCGACAACGATCAGAGACTCCAGTTGGTCAACGACAGCGGCCGGCGGCTGCTGGCCCGGACCGAGGAAGAGCTGATCGGTTGCCGCGCCGATGAGCTGGGCTTGGCCGAGTGCCTCGAAGGCGCTACACCTCGTCTGACGGACATTGCGTTTCCGGGCGGTTCGGGGCGCTGGGAGCTGCGCCGAGGCAGCTACAGAGAGAAGGGCGTGTCACACCAACTCCTTTTCCTGTCGGACCTTACGCGTACGCTTCATGAGGAGGAACGCCGGGCCTGGGAGCGGCTGATTCGCACCCTTCGTCACGAAGTCAACAATAGCCTGACCCCCATTCAGTCGGTGGCCGAGAGCCTCAGGGCGTTGCTCGACCGCCGGCCGCGACCCGACGACTGGGATGACGACCTCCAGGAAGGTTTGGCGATCATCGCGGAGCGGTCGGAGGCGCTGGACCGGTTCATCGGGGCCTATTCCCGGCTGGCCCACCTGCCGCAGCCGCAGTTGGGCTCGGTGGATGTGATAGACCTGTTCCGCCGGGTTGTGGGCCTGGAGAAGCGGATGTCGGTGGTCGTGGAAGGCGGGCCGGAGGTGAGCGTCCGCGGCGACCGCGACCAACTGGAGCAACTGCTCATCAACGTGATCTCCAATGCCGTCGAATCGAGCCTGCTTGCCCATCGCGCCGGAGACGGCCGCGTCTCGGTCAGTTGGCGGACCGACTCGCACGCATTCTGGGCGTATGTTGACGACGATGGCGTTGGCCTGGATGCGGCTATCGACGTTTTCGTCCCGTTCTATACGAGCAAGGAACACGGATCGGGGATTGGGCTGACGCTGTGCCGCCAGATCGCCGAGGCCCACGCCGGCGGCCTGACTCTTGAGAACCACCCCGACAAACCCGGCTGCCGCGCCACACTGAGGCTGCCGGCCGGAGAGGGTCTGAATCGGCGTCCCGCACAGGGGTAACCTGTGCGCCGCCTGTGCTGTGGAACGCTGGAGCGATTTGCGGAGGATGGTAGGGGCGAATGATCATTCGCCCGTACGTCCCCGAGAAGGTGTTGGTCAGAGGAGAAGTGCATGGGAACATTCCGGTCTCACGGTGGCAGCGGCAAGCGCGAGCTTGCCGATGGTTTAGGGCGCCTGCGAAGAGGTCTCCATCGGCAAGCTTGCGCTTGCCGCTGCCACACGCTCGTGGTCATAGCTGTGCTGACGCTTGGCGCCCAGACCAGTGCGAATCAGGCAGACTCCTGGCAGGCGGCTGTGCTGGAGGCGCAGGCTCAGGCGGCTTCGCTTGACCCTGGCAGCGACGCGTTCACCGCGGCGGCCGAGGAACTCTCGGTCCGGTCCGAGCGCGAATTTCCGATGCAGTGGGACTGGTGCTTGCAAGATGCGGGACCGGACTTTGGCCGGTGGCTGTCGGCTTCCGCCGCTTCGGCGACAGCGCGACAGGCGGCGGACAAAGCGATCGCGGAACTCGGAGCCGAGGGCAGCGACCTTCGGAATGACTTCGACCGCCTTGTAAGTCAGTCGACACCCGCCGAGTCGGGACGATGGTTCGAGTTGTACCTCCGCGCCGCCGGCGTGCGTCGCGAGATGCGCCTGCGCACCCTGCATCGGCAGTATCCTCAGTGGGTCTTCACGAAGCACTGCATCCTGGGCGGCTCGCACTACGCCTACACCGAAGGCCAGTCTGACGCCCAGCACGAGCGGCAGTTCGAGCCGGGTGCGGCCCTCTGCCGGCTGGAGATCGAAGGCGACCGGTGCACCGTGCGCACGCTGATCGACGACCCCAACGGCGTCATCCGCGATCCGGACGTGTCCTGGGACGGCCGTCACGTGCTCTTCGCCTGGAAGAAGTCCGACCGCCAGGACGACTATCACCTCCACGAGATGGAGGTCGCGACAGGCTCGATCCGGCAGTTGACGCACGGACTGGGTTTCGCAGACTACGAAGGAGTCTATCTGCCCAACGATGATATCGTCTTCAACTCGACTCGCTGCGTCCAGACGGTGGATTGCTGGTGGACGGAGGTGAGCAACCTCTACACGTGCGATCGCGACGGCCGGTATCTGCGCCGTCTGGCTTTCGATCAGGTCCACGACAACTTCCCGACGGTGATGCCCGACGGCCGGGTGGTCTATACCCGCTGGGAATACAGCGATCGCGGACAACTCTTCGTCCAGGGCCTGTTTCAGATGAACCCTGACGGCACCGGCCAGACCGAGTTCTATGGCAACAACTCCTGGTTCCCGACCTCGCTGCTGCACGCTCGCGGCATCCCCGGCACGCAGAAGGTGGTCGCGACCTTCTCGGGTCATCACACGCTCCAGGTGGGCAAGCTGGGGATCGTGGACCCGGCACGAGGCCGGCAGGAGAACAGCGGGGCCCGGTTGATCGCGCCCGTTCGCGAGACGCCGGCCGAACGCATCGACTATTATGGACAGGACGGCGAGCTGTTTCAGTATCCGTATCCGCTCAGTGAGTCGGAGTTCGTAGTTGCCTGCGCGCCGCTCGGCTGGTCACGCAATCCGACGCGATTCAAACTGTACTGGATCGCCGCCGACGGCCGCCGGGAATTGTTGGCTGCCGATCCGGATGTTTCCTGCAACCAGGCGGTGCCCCTGGCGGCGCGCCCCCGGCCGCTGGTCCGTCCCAGTCTGGTCGACTACAGCAAGACCACGGGCACGTGCTATCTTCAGGACATCTACGCGGGCCCCGGGCTGGAGGGCGTGGCCCGAGGCACGATCCAGAAGCTTCGAGTGATTGCGTTGGACTATCGCGCAGCCGGCATGGGCTGGAACTA
Organism: Sedimentisphaerales bacterium; assembly: GCA_040772485.1. Lineage (GTDB taxonomy): Bacteria > Planctomycetota > Phycisphaerae > Sedimentisphaerales > Anaerobacaceae > Anaerobaca. Next base: position 368,680 of record JAXGYC010000009.1, read on the forward strand.
CAACGCCGGTCCGGCCGGTGACGCGCTGGTCTGCACGCCGGCTGCCATCGGCAACGGGAGCTGGGATGTGAAGATCGTGTTGGGCGATGCCACCGTGCATCCCGACGGCTCAGCCTTCTTCAACCTGCCGGCGCGGACGCCCGTGTACTTTCAGGTGATCGACGCGCGCGGATATGCGGCGCAGACGATGCGAAGCTGGCTTACGGTGCAGCCGGGGGAGAACGTCTCCTGCCTCGGATGTCACGAATCAAAGAACAGCACGCTGCCCGCGCAGGCCAGACCAAGCAAGGCTTTTGCCGCCGGTCCACAGGACTTGGCTCCCTTCCAGGGTCCGCCCCGAGGCTTCAGCTTCTCGCGCGAGATCCAGCCCATTCTGGATCGTCACTGTACCAGTTGTCATAACGACACGGAAAGATGGCAGGAAAGACTGGGACGTGCGACCGCTCGTGTCACCCTGGAGTCGCAGGCTGCCTCGTGTGGCATGGGCTTCCAGCCCATGAAGCATCAGCAGGATGCCGATGCCAAGAAGAACCGCGGGCAGAATGCTCGCGACACGCAAGGGCGGGACGCCCTCGCCACGGAGGTTGCTTTCAGTCTGTGCAGCACCCCAGTGACCGAGAGCTTGGCCAAGAGGCAGTGGAGCGCGAGCTATCTGGCTCTCGTCCAGGCGACGCAGAAGACGCTGGAAGGGCATCTCTATCTGGCGGGGACGAGCAACGCCTTGGTGAACTGGATCAGCGCGCAGTCGGTGCCTGACATGCTGCCGGCGTACTCGGCCGGGGCGGCCCGCAGCCGGCTGCTGAGCCTGCTGGCCGAAGGCCACTATGATGCCCAGGTCACAGCGGAGGAGATCGAGAGAATCGCCTGTTGGATCGACCTCCAGGTGCCTTTCTGCGGTGATTACCAGGAGGCGAGCCAGTGGACCCGCGAGGAACAGCAGCGATACGAGCACTTCCTCGCTAAACGCCGACGCATGGAGGAACTGGAGCGTCGACACATCGCCGCATGGCTGAGCGCGCACAAGCCCAAGACGCAGACCCCGGCGCCGGGCAGCAGCGACAAAGATGCTCACCTGTCACCCTTGGCGATGGCTGTAAACGCCTCTGGAAAAGAGCTTTACATTGTTGCGGCTGCCGGTCGACAGATTCTCGTCGTCGATCGGGCGACATGCTCGGTCCGCCGGAAGATTGATCTGACCGAGGCGCCGTCAGGCGTTGCGATCTCTGCCGACGGCGCGAGTCTCTATGTGACGGCGGGCATGCCAGACGGGATGGTTCTGGTTATCAATTCACAGACGGGCGCCACGCGGGCGAGGATTCCCGCCGGGCATAGTCCGACGGCGCCGGTGCTCAGCCCTGACGGGGGCACGCTTTTCGTATGCGACCGGTTCCGTTCGCGGCTGCTGGCCATCGACCTGGCCGCACAGACGATCAGGGGCGAGTTGCCTGTCGGTCGCGAGCCTGTCGCGGCCGCTTTGACGCCGGATGGTCGTCGCGTACTGGTCGCGAATCTGCTGCCCGCCGGGCCGGCCACGAGTCCGCGTGTCGCGGCCGAAGTGGTCGCGGTCAATGCCGCCGATCTGACGCTCGCCGGCCGCATCGGATTGCCCAACGGAAGCACATCCGTCCGGGGGATTTGTGCATCTCCTGATGGTAGATACGCCTACGTCGTCCACATTCTGGCCCATTTCCAACTGCCCACAACGCAGGTCGATCGCGGCTGGATGAACGCCAGCGCCCTGAGCATCGTCGAAATCCCCTCGTGGCGCCGGCTCGCCACCGTGCTGCTGGACGACGTGGATCGCGGCGCCGCCAATCCCTGGGACGTGGCCTGCGCCAACGAGGGCCGGTGGCTCTGCGTGAGCCATTCGGGCACACATGAGGTGAGCATCATCGATCGGCTCGCCCTGCATCGCAAGCTCGACCGAGTTGCCGCCGGATCGGAGGACGTGTCGAGCGATCTGTCGTTCCTCCTGGACCTACGCCGGCGCGTTCGCCTGCCGGGCAGGGGACCGCGCGGCGTCGCAGTCGTCGGACAGACACTCTATGTCGCCGAGTACTTCTCTGATTCCGTGGCCACCGTCGATCTGGGCGCGGACTTTGCGGACACACCGGCGTCGATTCCGCTGGGGCCGACGGCTGGTACAACTGATGTGCAGCGGGGAGAAATGCTCTTCCATGACGCCGACCTGTGCTTCCAGGGCTGGCAGAGCTGCGCCAGTTGCCACCCCGACGCGCGTGCCGACGGCCTCAACTGGGATCTGCTCAATGATGGTCTGGGCACGCCGAAGAACACCAAGAGTATGTTGTGGTCGCATCGCACGCCGCCGGCGATGAGCCTCGGCGTTCGGGAAACCGCCGAGGCCGCCGTTCGCGCCGGGCTGCACCACATTCAGTTCGTGGTGCGCCCGGAGGCCGATGCTGCCGCCATCGATGCGTACCTCAAATCCATCGAGCCCCTTCCGAGCCCGTACGCCGACGACCGCGACCTCATCGCCCAGGCCCGAAGAGGGAAGCTCGTCTTTGAGAAGGCCGGCTGCCAGGAATGTCACCCTGCGCCTCTCTACACGTCGCTGGCGTCCTATGACGTAGGGGCGAGTGATTATTCGCTCGCACCCGGCCGGGCCGGCGAGGCCTTTGACACGCCCACGCTGGTCGAGCTGTGGCGCACCGCGCCCTACCTTCACGACGGCCGGGCCGCCACCCTCGAAGAAGTGCTGACCAAGTTCAATCCCGAGGACCGCCATGGCAAGACCTCGAACCTGAGCGAGAAGGAGATCGACGACCTGACCGCATTCCTGCTGTCTCTGTGACCGCAAGTGTCCGAATCCGGGCGCGCCGATCCCAAAACCGGGCGCGGACGCAAAGGTCCAGACGCCTGTCGGGCCTTACGGTGCGGTCCTCGCCTGGCACACTGTTTGCATACCCTCCACGCGAAGACGGTGCGACTGCAGAGAAGAAGGAGTTGACAGTTCACAGTTGGCAGTTCGCGGCGAAATGCGACCGCGGTGAACTGACAACTGGGAACTGAGAACTGGAGTCATACAATGACGACACTCTGGCAGGACATTCGATATGGCGTGCGGATGCTGGCGAAGAATCGCGGGTTCACGGCCATTGCGCTGGTGACGCTGGCGATCGGCATCGGGGCCAACACGATCATGTTCAGCATCGTGAACCTGTTTCTCTTTCGCCCGGTGCAGGTGAAGGAGCCGGATCGATTAGTGGGGTGCAGCACTCGCGACGTTCTCCACTTCATTTCGTACGAGACTTACCTTGACATACGCGCCGACAATCCGGCGTTTAGCGAGGTGGTGGCCACTGACTGGGGGCTCGGGCTCGTCACCATGGTCTGGGGGGACATCACGAAGCGCGCACACACGATGCAGGTCTCCTCCAACTATTTCTCCACATTGGGCGTGGCCCCCGCGCGGGGACGGTTCTTCTCGCCGGAAGAGGAACGGATGGGCGCCGAGGCGATCGCCATACTCAGCCATCACCTGTGGGAGCTGCGCGGCGCCGATCCTGAGATCGTGGGCCAACTCATTACGTTGAACGGCACGCCGTTTCGGATTATTGGTGTCGCGCCGAAAGGGTTTACCGGCACATCGCTCGTCGGTCCGGATTTATGGCTACCTTTGGGCAGCACGCCCCACCTGGATGCCCGAAACACCGATTACCCTTTGATTGCCCTGGTGGGGCGGCTTCGCCCGGGACTGAGCATGGCGGCAGCGCAGGTGCGTCTCCAGTCCCTTGTTCCTCGCTTGAAGAGCAGTTTTCCAAAGGCATTCAAACGTGGTCGCGGCGTTCTGCGTCTCTATCCTCTGCCTCGCCTGACCAACGGCGGCGGCGAGCATGAGAGAGAGGGGTTGTCCGTCGCCAGCTTGTTCCTGATGGGGGTATCGGGCGTTGTCCTGCTCATTGCTTGCCTGAACCTGGCGAACATGGTCGTCGTTCAGGGAAGTACCCGACATCGAGAAATGGCCATTCGCATGGCCATCGGCGGGGGGCGTCTGCGCGTCGTGCGTCAATTGCTCATCGAGTCGCTCCTTCTCTCGCTGCTTGGAGGGGTGTGCGGGTTGATTCTGGCCTTCTGGGGAACGCGTCTCCTCAACGCGTGGATTGTCGCCATGCCGATGCCTTTGGATATCGCCGGCGCATCGCACCTTGTTCTCGACGTCCGGGTATTGACCGCAACGCTGGGCTTCTGTCTGCTGGCGACGTTGCTGTTCGGTCTCAAACCCGCTCTGCGTCTGTCCCGGCGGGACCTCATCACCGATCTGAAAGAATCCGGCCGTGAGATGACTCGTTCGCCTGTCGCGAGAAGGCGGTTTCTGCCGCGCGGCGTTTCCGTCGTGGGCCAGATCGCGCTGTCCGTCATGCTGATGATGGGAGCGATATTGTTTACGCGAAGTTCGCTGTACGTCGTGCGTCTCAATCCGGCCGACAGCCTTCGCGGCAAGGTGCTCGTTGAGATCGCCCCGGGGGCCACCCAACACGATCCAGCCCGCAGCATGCAAGCGTGCGAGACCCTGACGGAGCGTCTGGGGGCTGTACCTGGGGTCAAGGCGGTCGCCTGGTCCAGTTCGTTCCCGTTCGGAGACGGCGCGGGCATCTGCTGGGACTTTCGGGAATACACCCCGGCGTTTGCGAACGACGATTCCGAAACGCCGCGACGGCAGGGGGCGCCTGCGTGCTATGATGTTGGAGTGGATTATACCAAGGCGATGGCGCTTCCCTTGTTGCAGGGCCGGGCCTTTCATCCGCTTGACATGACGCCCGGCGCAGAGAGAGTCGCCATCATCGATGAACAACTGGCGCGCAAGCTCCGTCCGGATGGCAATGCTCTCGGTTGCTTGATCCAGTACAGCGAGTGGAAATACTTCGAGCCGCCTTGCCGGGTGGTGGGAATCGTGCCCCATCTGCGGGTGCTTTCGGACGACCGGCTGGACCGCGCGCAGTTCTATGTGCCGATGACGCCCAGCCATATGCCGACCTACATCCATCTATTGGCGGCCGTCGACAATCGCCAAGCCGAGGCGGCGGTGTTCCAGGCAATCCGTGCGGAGGTCCGCCAAGTGACGCCGGACCTGCCGGTCCTGGCGGTCACTACCTTGGCGGCGTGTTGTCGCGACAACTTCTCCGTCTGGTTGATTGAATTGGGGGCGAAGCTGGCGGCCGCCTTCGGTATTATGGCCCTGTTCCTGGCGTCTCTGGGGATCTACGCGGTCAAGGGGTACATGGTGGCTTCGCGGACGCCGGAGATCGGCATCCGCAAGGCCCTCGGGGCGACGCACTGGGACATCATGCAGATGGTTTTTCGCGAAGGCCTGGTGCTGACGGTGGTGGGGTTGATCCTTGGGTTGGCCATCGGCCTCGGCGTCGCGCGGCTGATCGCCAGTCTGCTCTATGGCGTCGAGCCGGTGGATCCCGTCAGCATCGCTGCAACCGTATTCTTGCTTGCCGCCGTCTCCCTCCTGGCCGGCTACATCCCTGCGCGCCGGGCGGCGAAGGTCGATCCGATGGTGGCGTTGCGGCATGAATGAAAGAGAGTTCACAGTGGACGGTTGCCAGTTGGCAGAAAGAACGGGCGATTGTGGCAGGGCAACTGGGAACTGATAACTGTCAACCGATAACTGAGAGCTGGCAACTGAGAACCGAGAACTGGAGTTGTGCAATGACGACGTTGTGGCAAGATGTACGGTATGGCCTTCGCATGTTGCGGAAGAGCCCCGGGTTCACGGCAATTGCCTTGATTACTCTGGCGCTTGGCATCGGGGCCAACACGATCACGTTCAGTCTGGTCAACGCACTATTGTTGCGTCCCGCGCACGTGAAGGAACCGGAACGACTGGCGGGCTGTCGGTCTCGCGGCCTTCTTTACTGGTTTCGTTACGCTGACTATGTGGATCTGCGTGACAGCAACCCGATCTTCAGCGACCTCATGGCCCACGGCTGGGGCGGGGAGTCTGTCATGCTGCAGCGTGGAGACAGCACCCGGTGGGCCTCCGCGATGTTTGTATCCGCGACTTACTTCTCCACCCTGGGAGTGATGCCCGCACGAGGGCGAGGTTTCTGGCCGGAGGAGGAGCGGATGGGGGCGGAGCCGGTCGTTGTTCTGAGCCACCGCGCCTGGCAGCGACAAGGTGGCGATCCGAAGATCGTGGGAACGCAGGTGTCCATTAACGGCATATTCTGTCAGGTGATCGGTGTCGCCCCGGAACGGTTCACGGGAACGGCGCTGATCGGACCGGACTTGTGGCTTCCCCTGGGGACCCACGGCCTTGTGACCAGATATGCTCTCTGGAGCAACGTGAGCAAGGCCACGCCGGCTGACTTCGCAAGCGATGATTGGAATTATCCCCCGCTGCTGATGGTCGGACGGCTCAAACCCGGCCTGGGCTGGTCCGCCGCCGAGGCGCGCCTGCCGGCTCTAACTTCGCGCCTCAACGAAAGGTCTCCGGACCGAAGGGTGATGAGGGGCACACTCTGCCTCCATCGGGTGGGCAAGTTGAATGCATACGGGGGCAGTGACCAGAAGGTGGTGTCCGGCGGCAGCCTGTTCCTGATGGGGGTATCCGCGATTATCTTGCTCATCGCCTGCATGAATCTGGCAAACATGTACGTGATCCAGGGCGCTTCCAGGCATCGCGAGATCGCCATTCGCATGGCCATCGGCGGAGGGCGGATGCGGCTCATACGCCAGTTCTTCATCGAATCCCTCCTGCTGGCGTTGCTCGGGGGGACCTTGGGACTGGTCCTCGCCTTCTGGGGTGTGAAGGTCATGAATGTCCTGTTGGCGGCGCTCTGGTTTTCCGTCGAGACAGGCCTTGCCGTGGAAACGGGCATCGATGCGCGTGTCGTCGGGGCAACGCTGGGCTTCTGTCTGGTCGCGGCGCTGCTATCGGGGCTGCGCCCCGCCCTGCGGCTGTCCCGGCGCGATATCATCGATGATCTCAAAGAGTCCAGGGGCAGTGCTCTGCGACCGGCCGCGCGAGCACGGCGAATCATGCCTCGCGGCCTGTCCATCGCTTGCCAGGTTGCTCTATCCGTCGTGCTCGTGATGACCGCCAGCCTGCTCACTCACAGCGCGTGGACGGCTGCCCATATGACCCCCGGCTACAGCTTCGACGATAAGCTGCTGATCGAGATGGAGCCGCGTCGAGTGGGGTATGATCGTGCCGAAAACATGCAAGTTTGTGAGCGCCTCATGGACCACCTGAGAACCCTGCCGGGGGTCCAGGCCGTCGGCCTGTCCACGTCCAAGCCCTTCGAGGATAGAGGCAAGGCCATCTGCGAGTACGGGGCAGACTCGGATGGCGAAGCCGGCGGGGAGGGACGGTGGATCCACAGCGGCGTTCGACCCATTGGCGGGGACTACCTTGAGGCCATAGGACTGCCGCTTCTACGGGGCCGCCACTTCAGCCGTGTCGAAAGAGCCACCGACGCTCCGGTCGTCATCATCGACGAGGTGCAGGCCCGCCGGCTTCGACGGGATGGCAACGCGCTGGGTTGCCTGATCTCCGGGCTCGGCCCCGCGCCACGGGAAGTCATCGGAATCGTGCCCAGCCTGCGGAGTTCCCTGTTTGAGACGGAGGTTTCTGCCCACGTCTATACACCGATCGGACGAGACCTGGAGTCGTTCGACCACCCTATCTATATCAATATTCGAACTACGGGCAAGGTGCCCGGGGGCCAGACAGCCCTGTTGCAGAACATCCGGGAAGGAATTCGCAGGGTGGAGCCCCACGTGGCGATCCTGTCGGCGCTAACTCTCTCGGACCATCATCGCCAGAGTCGTGACGTGAGGCGGGTACGGCTGGTGGCGGGTCTGGCCATGGCGTTTGGGGCAACGGCGTTGTTTCTGGCGGCCCTGGGGATCTACGCGGTCAAGGGTTATACGGTCGCCGCCCGGACGCCGGAGATTGGGATTCGCATGGCCCTGGGCGCCACCAGCGGCGAGATTCTGAGACTGGTGCTCCGCGAAGGCGTCACGTTGACCCTGGCCGGATTGTCCGCTGGGATGCTGCTGGCATCCGGCGCCGCGCGTGTGACGAGGCATGCCCTCTTCGGTGTCGATCCCTTCGACCCGGCAAGTATTGCCGTGACCACGGCTCTGCTCGGAGGCGCCTCACTGCTGGCCTGCTGGCTGCCCGCCCGCCGGGCGGCGCGGATCGATCCGATGGTGGCGTTGCGACATGAATGAGAACGAGTTGACAGTTCACGGTTGGCAGTTGTCGGCCGGGAACCAGGAACCTGCGAACTGACAACTGAGAACCGACAACTGAGAGCTGACAACTGACAACTGTCAACTGGCAACTGATAGCTGACAACTGAGAACCGACAACTGGCAGGATCTGGCATGGACATCCCTCGAAAATCTGCGAAACGCATGAAAATGATCCGGCGGGGCGTGATCGCCACGGTCGGGCTGATCGTGATCGCCGCGGTGACGGTGGGGCTGTCCCGGCTGGAGCCGGCGGCGCCGAGCGTGGATCGCCGCACGCTCTGGCTGGACACCGTCAAACGCGGCTCCATGTTGCGACAGGTGCGAGGCGTCGGCACCCTGGTCTCGGAGGACATCCTGGTCGTTCCCGCCCTGGTGAGCGGCCGCGTCACCTACATCCGGGTCCTGCCGGGCGCCATCGTCGACGCCAACACCGTGATTCTGGAGCTGAGCAATCCCGATCTGGAGCGGGAACTGCTGGATGCCACCTCGCAACTGAACTCGGCCAAGGCTAGGCTGAGCGCCCAGAGAACGAGTCTGCAAGATCAACTCCTTGGAAACGAAGCATCCTTGGCGCAATACCAGGCTTCTTGCGACGAGGCCAGGCTCCGCGCCGAGGTCAACCAGAAGCAGTTCGAGCAGGATCTGATTCCCGAATTGGAACTGACGCTGTCCCAGACGAACGCCGAGCGGGCCAAGCGCCTTCTCGAAATCAACAAGAGACGCTTTGAGATGTTCGAGAAGGAGACGGTGCCGGCGCAGTTGGCCGAGTTGCAGGAATCGGTAAGCCAGGCCGAATCGCTCTGTGAGCTCAAGCGCCGACAGATCGAGTCCCTGAAAGTCAGGGCGGGAACGAACGGCGTGCTGGCTCAGGTCAAGGACAAGATCGAGCCGGGCCAGCAGATTGCGCCCGGAACGGTGCTGGCGCGCATCACGAACCCGACGCGTCTGAAGGCGCAGTTGAAGATCCCCGAAGTGCAGGCCCGCGATGTGCTCATCGGTTTGCTTGCGGAAGTGGACACGTACAACGGCACGGTCCAGGGCGCTGTCTCTCGTATCGATCCAACGGTGATCGAGGGCAACGTGACGGTGGACATCACGCTGAACGGCGCACTGCCCAAAGGCGCCCGGCCGGATCTCTCTGTGACCGGGACCATCGAAATCGAGCGGCTGGAGGACGCGCTCAACGTTGGAAGGCCCGTCTCGGCCTCGTCGGAGGGGGTCTCGGAACTCTTCAAGGTCGTCGAGGAGGGCAAGTACGCGATTCGGACGCGCGTGCGATTCGGCCGCGTCTCCGTCAGCACGATCGAGGTCCTCGAAGGGCTGGACGTCGGCGACGAGATCATCCTCAGCGACATGTCCCAATGGGACGGCCAGGACCGGCTGCGGCTGAAGTAGACGTCAGTTGTCAGTTTCCAGTTGACGGTTGACAGTTGGAGGGGGAAGAGGAGAAGTCATGAGAAGGAATAGCTACCGAGACTTGGAGGTTTGGAGGAAGAGCATGGACCTCGTGGTGCAATGCTATGAGGCGACACGCGCCTTTCCGGCAAGTGAGCAGTATGGTCTGACGGGTCAGGTTCAGAGGGCGGCCGTATCAGTTCCTGCCAACATCGCCGAGGGGCAGGCTCGCGAGCACAAGAAGGAATTCCTTCACCACCTGTCCATCGCGCATGGGTCTGTGGCTGAATTGGAGACCCATATCGAGATCGCAAGTCGGATCGGATACCTGAAGGTTGATGTGGCGCATCGTCTCTTCGGCCAAACTGAAGAAGTCGGCAGGATGATCAACGGCCTGCGGAGATCATTGCGTCAAGCTCGTCCGCAGAAGGGACAATCTGCCGACTGAGTACTGCAAACTGGAAACTGAGAACTGAAAACTGAGAACTGGGAACTATGACATGGCAGAATCGAACGATGCATTGATCCGTGTGGAAGGCATGCACAAGGTTTTTGTCACGGAGGAGGTGGAGACCCACGCCTTGGCGGGGATTCATCTGTGCGTGTCGAAAGGCGAGTACGTTTCGATCGCGGGACCTTCGGGTTGCGGCAAATCGACGCTGCTGGCCATCCTGGGCCTGTTGGACTCGCCGACGGAAGGCGGCTACTGGCTCAACGGCCATCCCGTGGCGGACCTGTCGGCCTCGCAGCGTGCCCGGATCCGCAATCGTGAGGTCGGGTTCATCTTCCAGAGCTTCAACCTGATCGGCGATCTGACGGTGTTCGAGAACGTGGAGCTGCCGCTGACCTATCGTGGCATGTCGTCGTCCGAGCGGAAGAAGCGATCGTTGGACGCGCTGGAGAAGGTCGGGATGAGCCATCGGACCAAGCACTACCCGGCCCAGCTCTCCGGCGGTCAGCAGCAGCGCGTCGCGGTGGCGCGCGCCGTGGTGGGCGATCCGTCGATCGTTCTGGCCGACGAGCCGACGGGAAACCTCGACTCGACCAACAGCGAAGCCGTGATGGCACTGCTGGCCGGCCTCCATCGCGACGGTGCGACAATCTGCATGGTCACGCACGATCCCCGCTACGCCCGCCACGCCAGCCGCACCGTGCACCTGTTCGACGGCCGGATCGTCGAAGAGGAAGAGGCCGCCCGCAGGGAGCAGGAAGCCCGAGAGCTCAACAAGAGCGGCTTCGACGTGGCGTAGTCGGCATGAGTGGCAGATTGCCAATGTGGGCGCAGGCACGGACACGGAAAGGACGTGAGATGAAAACTGCGACAGAGCGAATCCTGCTGGTGAGCCTGATCGCTCAGACGCTTGCGGCCAGCGGGTGCTACAACTGTGCCAGGTGTCTTCGAAAGACCATGGCGGAATGCAGGATGGAGAAATCGGTTTGCGCCAGTTTTGCGCCTGGCTCGAAGCTGGTGGTGCGCGACAACGACGGCGCCATCAATGTTCGCGCGGGCGGTGGGACCGACTGTCTTGCAACCGCCACCGTTTTCGTCCACGCACCGACAAAACGTGAGGCGGCAGAGATCGGCGAGCAGTTGGAGATCGTCGCTCAACGGGACGCTGGGGGACTCCTCATTGCCGTTCGAAAGCCGCCGATGCCGCAGGAGCATCGCTTTGTGTCGGTGGACCTCGACATTGTCGTCCCACGATCGGCCCACGTTGATTGCGAGACCACCTTCGGTCGTGTGAGGCTCGCGGGAATCGCTGGGGATGTCAAGGTGTCAACCCAGTTGGGCAGTATCACGTGCGAGGACATCCGTGGGTCATTGGATCTGGAGACGCAACTGGGCCGCATCACCTGCCGGGAGATCGTGGCCGAACACATTATCGCCAGCTCGCAGAAGGGGTCCATCGACATCTCGTGCGCCGATGCATGCCCGGCCGAGCTCGTCGCGGACGTGAGCACGGAGTGGGGAAAGATTCGCTTCCAGGCGCCTCCGCAATACCAGGGCGCCCTCGACCTGGAGAGTGAGATGGGCTCCGTCAAGTTGGGCAAAGACGCCGATGTGCGGGGTACCATCGAGAACTCGTTCCTGCATGACAGGGTTTCAGGCCGGATCGGCACGGGCGCGGGCAACCTGCGTCTCTTCAGCAATCTTGGCTCTGTGGCATTGAGATAACGTTGCGAAAGAAGAACTGACAAGGCTAAAGGTGCTTCCATGGAAACGCTGTGGCGAGACATTCGACACGGATTTCGACTCCTCTTCAGGAGTCCGGGGTACAGCCTCCTCATTGTGTTGCTTGTGGCAGTCGGCGTGGGAGGCGGCACTACCGTCTTCAGTATCGTCAATGCGTTTCTCATCCGTCCCCTTCCGTACCAGGAGCCCGACCGGATTGTCTTCCTTCATCAGCGCACCACACAGGGGGAAGCGACAGGCGTTTCCTACCTCAACTATCTCGATTGGCGCAGAGAAGCCAGGAGCTTCCAGGAGCTGGGCTGCTATGCCTTCAATTCTGTGCCTGCCGATGTTCCCGGCGGGGACCTGCCTGAGATGTGCCCTGCCGGTTTTGTCTCTGCCGGGTTCTTCCGCGTGCTCGCTGTGACGCCGTGCCTTGGGCGACTCTTCAGCGAGAATGACGACGGCTCCTCTCCCAACCCGGTCACCATGGTCAGCCATGGCTTCTGGCAACGGCATTTCGGCGCCGATCCGAACGTCATCGGAAAGTCCGTCCTGATGGCGGGCCATGCCGTCACTGTGGTCGGTGTGACGCCTCCTGGCTTTAGGTACCCTGCCTACGGACATGAAGCGATCGACCTCTGGCTGCCTGTCGGCATCATTGCAGACCAGCTCCAGGATCGGGCGAGCAGTCCGAACATGTTCGTGCTGGGCAGACTGAAGCAGGGCACAAGCCTCTCCCAGGCGCGGGCGGAGATGGATACCATCTCCGCGCATCTCGCAACTCAGTACCCCTCCGCGAACGAAAACATGCGAGCCGAGGTGGAGTCGCTTTCCACTCAAACGGTGCAGGGGAGACAACGGGCCTTTGCTTTCATGCTCGCGGCGGTCGTCTTCGTCTTCCTGGTGACGTGCGTCAACGTGGCAGGGCTTCTGTTCGCCCGCGGCGTCACTCGCGAACGCGAGATGGCCGTTCGTTCCGCCCTCGGCGGAGCGCGTCTGGCGCTGGTGCGGCAGATGATCGTGGAAAACACTCTTCCTGCCGCCATAGGCGGCCTGATCGGTGTCCTGGCCGCAACGGGAGCGATCCGGTCGCTGGCACAGACGGATATGATCGCTTCGATGCGGTTGCCCGAGGGTTTCTTCCGTCTGGATGAGCACGTTGTCGGGTTCGCTCTGGCGATCACTGTGCTTTCCGTACCGCTGTTCAGCCTGCTTCCTTCCCTCCTGAGTTCCAGAATTGCCGCCGCACGCGTACTGGGCTCGGAAGGGCGGAGCGTGTTTGGATCCAGGGGCCGACACGTCGTCCATGCGAGCCTGATCGGGACCGAGGTGGCATTGACGGTGGTCCTTCTCGTGGCGGCGGGTCTGATGGTTCGCAGCTTTGTCAATGTGGTGAAGGCTGATCCGGGATTCGATTCGCGAAATGCCCTGACGGCCCGTGTGGCCCTGGGGGGCAATGGGGAGAAATGCCGCGAACTGCTCGACCGTGCTCGGGCGATCCCCGGGGTGGAAAAGGTCGCTTTGTCTTTCCCGTTGTTCACCGGCTGGAAGTGGTATGCCTGTGCCGAAGGGGCGCCGGTGGCTCCGGCTGACCAACTGTCCGTTCTCTATAAGGTCGTCAGTCCCGGCTACTTCGAGACGATGGGCATTCGCCTGCTCCAGGGCCGCACGTTCAATGAAGAGGATCGCGCCGGTTCGAAACTGGTGGTTGTCGTCGATGAAACGCTGGCGAGACATTACTGGCCGCAGGGAGACGCGATCGGTAAACGCATCCAATACGGCAAGAGCCCGGATCCCAATGAGGCCTGGTTCGAGATCGTCGGTGTGGTTGCTCAGGTCAAGAACGATGGCATTGAGGGCGGCTCGGCCATGCAAGTCTATCGGCCGCTGTTTCAGCGGCCGTCTTCGACACCTACCCTGATCCTGCGGACCGAAGGTGATCCGGGGCGAGTCGCTGCGGCCGTCAAGGATATCGTGCGCCAGATCGAACCACGCTACCCTCTCATGGACGTACAGACGCTGGAGCAGATTCAGGGCCGGTACACGGTTACGCGGCGCATGATCACATCCTTCCTGGCCGTCTTTGCGGCCGCGGCGCTGTTCCTGTCGACGGTCGGCATCTATGCGGTCACGCGGTACGTTGTCTCCCGCAGGACACAGGAGTTCGGCATACGCGTCGCGCTCGGTGCTGATGCGAAGGACATCCTCAGACTTGTGCTGGGCAGCGGTCTGTTGCCGGTGCTGATCGGTGCGGCAGCCGGTCTGGCCGGCACCGTCGTCGTGGCGCGCGTGCTGTCGAGCCTCCTGTTTCGCCTCAGTCCCTGGGACCCGCTCACGTACGGCGTCGCTTCGCTGCTGTTGGTTGCCGTGGCGCTGCTGGCGAGTTATCTCCCTGCCCGACGGGCGGCGAAGGTCGATCCGATGGTGGCGCTGCGATACGAATGAGAGTCGTGGCGATTGGCGGTTCGCTATGGATGATTCACGGTGTGAAGAGGACTAGAATGAGTACCTTTTACAGCGACATCAGATGTGGGGTTCGGCAGTTGATCAAGTCCCCCGGCCTGAGCGTGCTGGCCGTTTTGATCCTGGCCTTGGGCATAGGGACATGTGCCACTATGTTCGGGTTCGTCAACACCTTCCTGTTGAGCCGCCTGCCCTTTGACGACGCGGAGCGACTGGTCGCCTTGCAGGCATCGAATACGCGATCGGGAAATCCCTGCTGTGTATCGTTCCCCGACTTCCTGGACTGGCAGGAACAGAACCGGAGCCTGGAGGCCATGGCCTTCTACCAGATGGACAACGCCACGTTGAGCGTTTCCGGCACACCGGAGAAGATCAAGGTGACGCACGTTACGGCGGATCTCTTGCCCATACTCGGCGTCCGACCGGCGGCAGGGCGACTGTTCACGCCTCAAGACGATCAGCCCCAGGCGCCCATGACGGCATTACTCAGCCACGGCCTTTGGCAGCGTCGCTTCGGATCGCAGCCTGATGTGGTGGGCCAAGCCATTGAATTGGATGGCCAGAGCGCCACGGTGATCGGGGTCTTGCCGGCCGGTTTTGTTTTTCCGACATGGTCCAGGGATCAGGGGGAGCTCTGGCAGCCGTTGCGGCCTTGGATGGAGAGGCCCGATCACCGCTGGCTTCTGGTTCGGGGAGCCTCCGGCAACAGTGGCAGCATCGGCAAGCTGAAGCCCGGCGTCACCATAGCCCAGGCTCGTGCCGACATGGATGTCATTGCCCGGCAATTGGAACAGAAGTACCCCGAGAGCAATCGGGACTCAGGCGTATACCTTACAGGACTTCGGGATCACATGGTGCGTACGCTCAAGCCCGTGATTCTCTTGCTGACCGGGGCTGTGGCTCTGGTCCTCTTGATCGTCTGTGCCAACACGGCCAATTTCCTGCTCCTGCGATCGGCGGAGCGGATACAGGAATTCTCCGTGCGGTCGGCCCTGGGGGCCGGGCAGTGGCACATCGTTCGCCAAATCGTGTGCCAAAGCCTGGTTCTGGTGACAGTGGGCGGATTTGTGGGAATCCTGTTGGCCCTGGCAGGCAACAAGCTGCTCTTCGCCCTGTTCCCGGCACATCTCCAGTCCAGGGAGGTGGCCTTCATGTTACTCAGAAGCTACTCTCTACTGTTCACCCTGGGCCTGATCGTCGCGACCGCCCTGGTTTCCTCTCTGGCATCCGTCCTGCACATCTGCCGGTCCAACCTGACCGGGCAGATCCGGTCTCAGCATCGCACCACAACCAATCGTCGCGGGCATCGGCTACGTGACAGCCTGGTAGTGGCCGAGATCGCCCTGGCCCTCATCCTTTTGGTGGGCGCCGGACTCCTGCTGAACAGCTTCATCCACTATATGAGAACCGATCGCGGTTTCGATCCGGACCATGTGGTGGCGTTGCGTCTGTCGTTGCCCGACCAGGCCGAGCGACGTGAGTCCTTTTGCAGACAGCTCTTGGATCAAGTTGATGCTCTTCCGGGGGTCAAATACGCCGGCCTTAGCTCCGGCCTTCTCGACAGGTATCTGAGCACCAGTTGCTATACGGTGGAAGGGGCGCCTGCACCGGAGCTTGGCCAGCACTTCTGGGTCCATTACTTCGACGTAACCCCGGAATTCTTTCAAGCCATGGGTATGCGTCTCGTACAGGGTCGCTACTTTACGGAATGGGACACGAACGACGACATCGTGATAGTGGATCAGGCATTTGTCGAGAAGTGGTGGCCCGATGAGGACCCGATCGGCCGGCACATCAACTTCTTCGACGGCAGAAAGGAAGTCATCGGCGTTGTCGGTCATGTCAAACAAAGGGGGGTAGACAAGGAATGCTACCCCTGTCTCTATCAGACCGGTCATCGCGTGTGGTCTGTGAGTTTCGACAGATCCCTGGTGGTGCGCACTCAGACGAATCCAACCGACATTGTCGCCCCCATCCGGCAGATCATTACCCAACTCGATGCGACTGTACCCATTTTCGAAATCCAGACCGTGCACCAGATCATGAACGACCAGTCGCGACTCCGTCGGGTCAGCGCGGGTGTCCTGGGCGGATTTGCCTTCATCGCGTTGCTCCTGTCGGCGTTGGGCATTTACGGGATCATGGCCTATGCCGTGGTCCAGCGCACCCAGGAAATCGGCATCCGCATGGCACTCGGCGCCCGAGCATGGGATGTCCTCCGGATCATTCTCGCCCACGGCTCAAAACTGACCATCATGGGTGTTAGCCTGGGTCTGTTAGGAACCATCGCACTGGGCGGGTTGATTCGACACTATCTCTTCGGCGTCACAGCCCACGACCCGATCACTTTCCTTTGTGTCATAGCGGTCCTGGTTGCAGCCGCTCTATTGGCCTGTTACGTCCCTGCTCGTCGGGCGGCGAGGATCGATCCGATGGTGGCACTGAGGTGCGAATGAGAGGAGAGTCAACAGTGGGCAGTTTGCAGTTGGCAGCAAGAAGCGACGGCTGTGAACCGGCAACTGGGAACTGACAACTGTCAACTGAGAACTGGAGTTCAGCAATGACGACCTTGTGGCAAGACGTTCGGTACGGCCTGCGGACGCTGGCCAAATCGCCCGGCTTCACGGCCGTGGCGGTGGTTTCCCTGGCCCTGGCCATAGGGGCCGACACCGCCGTGTTCAGTCTGTACAACTCGGTGATGCTCAAGCCGCTGCCCGTGCGGAATCCCGGACAACTGCGCGTGCTCACCTGGAGGGGCGATATCAGAACCCAAGTCACCTACTGTCGCGTCTTTCTCCTGCCGACAGGAGAGACCTCAGGAAACGTCGTTTCCTATCCTCTCTACCGCACACTGCGGGAGAAGACAACCGCCGTAGCGGACCTGTTCGCATTCTCCGAGTTCAGTCTCTTTGACCCACTGACTGTCGGGGTAGGGACCGAAACGTTCACCGCCCCGGGCTTGATCGTCTCCGGCAACTTCTTCGAGGGATTGGGGCTCCGTGCGCACGCAGGCCGGACAATTGCCCCGGACGATGACCGATCGGAAGCGGAGCCGGTTGCGGTGATCTCCCACGCCGCCTGGCAGCGATGTTTCAAGGGCGACCTGCAGGCCATTGGGCGGACGGTGCTTCTCAATCGGCACGGCTTCACGATCATCGGCGTTTTGCCCCAGGGCTTTCTCGGACCGGTGGGCGGCAGCCGATGCGACTTCTACGTGCCCATGTCTGCCCAGGCCTTGGTTCGACCCGATTGTCCCCTGGCCGCCTCCAGTCCCTGGTGGGTCCAAGTCATGGCTCGGTTGTCACCGGCGGCCAATGAGGAGCAGTTCGCGACGATGGTGAATGGGCTGTTTGCGCAGGCGGTCGCGGCCGAGGGCCTGAAGGGTTCGGACAAACCGGTTCGCATGGTGGTCGAAGACGGCAGCGGCGGACCTCGGGAACCGCGACAGTCTCTGACCAAGTCCCTTCCTATTCTGATGGGGATCGTCGGCATCGTACTGTTGGTCGCCTGTGCCAATCTGGCCTCGCTCCTGTTGGCGCGGAGTGCGTCCAGGCGGCAGGAAATGGCGGTGCGTGCAGCCCTGGGCGCAGGTCAGGGGCGACTGCTGCGACAGTGTCTCACAGAGAGCGTGCTCGTGTCGTTCGCCGGCACCGTCGGAGGGCTGCTGTTGGCCACGTGGGCAAGACAGATTCTCCTTCGTTTGTTCTGGCCCTCGCAGGTGGTCGTTGATCTGCGCAACGACGCCCGAGTCCTGGGCTTCACCACGATGATCTGCGTGGCGTCGACGCTGCTGTTCGGTTTGCTGCCGGCCTTGCGAGCCAGCCGCATCCAACCGGGCGCCTTCCTGAAGGAACGGGCATCAGGCGGCCTGTCGCGTATGCGGGTCGGCACGTGTATGGTTTCGATCCAGACGGCGCTGTCGCTCTTGTTGCTGGTGGGGGCAGGACTCTTTGTGCGGACGCTCGCGAATCTCTATCGTGTCGAGACCGGATTCAACACGAACAATCTCCTGGTCTTCAAGCTGGATGGGCACAAAGCCGGCTTGAAGGGGCAGCGACTGGCGGATTGCTACGAACAGGTTCGCGCGTCCATCGCCGCACTGCCGGGCGTGCAGGCCGTCGCTAACTCGAATATCCTGCTGCTGAGCCGCTGGATGAACAACAGCCAGGCACAGATCTCGGGCCGCTCTCAGGATGAGTCGATGCCGATTCTCGGATTGTCCGTCAGTGATTCGTTTCTCTCGACCATGGGGATTCCTCTGCTGCTCGGGCGCGGCTTCAGCCCCTCCGATGATGAGGCTGGCCCGCGAGTCATTCTCGTGAACGAGACCTTGACCCATCGGGCCTTCCCTGACGAAAACCCCGTAGGCAAGAGCCTGACCATCAATGGGCGTGATCACGAGATCGTCGGAGTGTTCGGAGACATCACCTACGCTGACTTGAAGAGGGCCGTCGAGCCCACGGTCTTCTATCCATACCGCCAAGACACGGAATCAATCGGGAGAATGTTCTACGAGGTGAGAACCGCCTCCGACCCCATGGCTTTGGTTGCGAGCATACGAAAGGTTGTGGCAGGCGTCGACCGCATTCTCCCGATGGCGGAGATCAAGACCCAGGCAATTCAACTGGACGAATCCATCGCGCAGGAGCGGTCCTTTGCCATGCTCGCTTCGGGCCTGGCTCTGATGGCGGTGCTGCTCTCGTGGATTGGCCTCTATAGTGTGATGGCCTATGACGTCACTCGGCGGACCGGCGAAATCGGAATTCGCATGGCCTTGGGCGCAACGCCACGGAGGGTGGCTTGGCCCATCCTTCGTGGCTCCTTGCTGACTGCTGTTGCGGGAGTGGCTTTGGGTCTCCCGGCGGCGGTGGCCGGTGCGAGAATCGTGCGAAGCTACCTTTTCGGCGTCGAGTCTCACGATCCCGTCACGATGGGTGTTGCGGTCGTTTTGTTGTTGGCCATCGCGATGCTGGCAGCCTGGGTCCCCGCCCGACGGGCGGCGAAGGTCGATCCGATGGTGGCGTTGCGGCATGAATGAGAACGAGTTGACGGTTCACGGTTGGCCCGCCCGAGGCGGGTCGGCCGGGGAACCAGGAACCTGCGAACTGGGAACCGACAACCGGGAACTGAGAACTGGAGTCATGCAATGAAGACCTTGTGGCAGGATGTTCGGTTTGGCTTTCGGATGTTGCGAAAGAGCCCCGGCTTCACGGCAGTGGCGGTGCTCACGCTGGCGCTCGGGATCGGGGCCAACACCACCATCTTCAGTGTGGTCAATGCCGTCCTGCTCAGGCCGCTGCCCTATCCCGAACCCGGCCGACTGGTGCAGTTGCGCGCAGACTGGTCGGGCAGCCCCAGCACCGTCATTGGCAGTTCCACGTTCGTTGAGGTCAGAGCCCGGAGCCAGTCGCTGGCGCGCATCGCCGCATATAGTGGCGGCGACATGACCCTCACAGGGGCCGGGTCGGCGGAACAAGTCATGGCCGGCGCCGTGACGGCGGATTTCTTCCCACTGCTCGGCGTCCAGCCGACGTGGGGACGCAACTTCACCTGGGAAGAGGACATGCCCAACGGTCCCAAGGCGGCCATTCTCGGACACGGCCTCTGGCAGAGCCGATTTGGCGGCGACACGGACGTGCTGGGCCGGACGATCACGTTGAACGAACAAAGCTACACCGTCGTGGGCATTCTCCCTGCGCGCTTTCAGTATCCCGAACCGTTTCAACTTTGGATTCCGCTGGCGCTGGGTGAAACGGGTGCCGCCTTGGCGAGTTATGGTGAAGGCATGATACTTCTGAAAGCCATTGCTCGATTGAAACCCGGCGTGATGCTCTCGCAGGCGCAGGCGGAACTACGGACGATGGCACAGCGGGAGCAATCACCTCGGACGGACGAAGCCCAGGTCGTGAGCCTGGTGACATTGCACGAGCAGGTCGTCGGCGATGTGAGGAGAGCGTTGCTCGTGTCGCTGGGCGCGGTCACGTTGGTCCTGCTTATTGCCTGCGCGAACGTCGCCAACCTTCAGCTTGCGCGGACGGGTGCGCGGCAACGGGAGATGGCCGTCCGCGCCGCGCTGGGCGCCGCACGCTGGCGGATCGTTCGTGGACTGCTGACGGAGAGTGTGCTGCTTTCATTGGCCGGCGGCGGTTTGGGATTGTTGCTGGCGTTCTGGGGCGTCCAGGCGCTGGGGCAATGGAGCGGCGCGAGCTTGCCGTCGATGCACGAGATCGGCATCGATGCGTGGGTGCTGGCGTTCACGCTCGGCGTGTCGGTGATCACCGGCTTGGCGTTCGGACTTACGCCGGCGGTGCAAGCATGGCGCACAGACGTCAACGCCGCGCTCAAAGAGGAGGCCCGCGGCGACACTGGCGGACATCGCAACCGGCTTCGGCATCTCCTGGTCATGTCGGAAGTGGCGCTGGCGCTGGTGCTGCTCATTGGCGCCGGGCTGTTGCTCAAGAGCTTTTCGCGCCTGATGGAGGTCAATCCCGGCTTCCGGACCGCTGGCGTGTTGACGTTCCAGGCCACTCTGACGGGGGGAAAATCCGCGCCTCAGATAGTCCACTTCGTCGAGCAGATCGTCGAGCAGTTGAAGGCGCTGCCCGGCGTACAGGCCGTGGCCGCCACGGATTCTCTGCCGCTCACTGATTTTTCGCGCATAGGCGTGGCGGAAATCGAGGGCCGGCCACCGATCGACTTCAGCAAGGTGAAGCGGGGCGAGGTGACGCCGGTTTCCAGGCCGACGGTCACCCGCGATTACTTCCACGCGATGGGTATTTCCGTGAAGAACGGACGGGCGTTCACTTCGCAGGATGCGCGTCCTCCGGCGGGATCGCTGATCGTCAACGAGACATTTGAGAAACACTTCTTCCCCGGCGAAAGCGCGGTCGGCAAACGAATCCGCCTGATGGCGGGTGGCGAGGCGCGCTGGCAGACAGTGGTGGGGGTCGTCAGCGATGTGCGGCAGAGCGGATTGGCGGGAGACGTTGTGCCGGAGGTGTATAGCCCCGAGCTGGAAGGCATGGAAGGCGCGATGAGCTTCGTCATTCGCGTCACCGGCGAGCCGTCCGGTCTGATCTCTGCCGTGCGGGCAGTGGTGGCGGAGGTGGAACCGAACCAGGCGCTCTACAACCTGATGACGATGGAACAACGGCTGGCAAACACCACGACCTCGCGGCGACTGAACACGGTCTTATTGGGCACCTTTGCGGCGGTCGCGCTGCTGCTCGCCGTCGTGGGCATCTACGGCGTGATGTCCTATGCGGTCACGCAGCGGACCCGAGAGATCGGAATGCGCATGGCCCTTGGCGCGCAGCCCGGCACGGTGATGAGATTCGTGATGGGGCAGGGGATACGGGTGGTGCTGATCGGCGCCGGCCTCGGCCTTGTTGGTGCTCTGGCACTGGCGCGCGTGCTTCGGAATTTGCTGTTCGAGGTCGCGCCCACGGACCCGGCCACGTTCGTGTGTGTGACCCTGCTGCTCTCCGCGGTCGCCCTGCTGGCCTGCTACGTCCCCGCCCGGCGTGCGGCAAAGGTCGATCCGATGGTGGCGCTGCGGCATGAATGAGAACGAGTTGACGGTTCACGGTTGGTCCGCCCGAGGCGGGTCGACCGGGGAACCAGGAACCTGCGAACTGGGAACCGACAACTGACAACCGGCAACTGTGAACTGTGAACTGGAGTCATGCAATGACGACGTTGTGGCAAGACATTCGGTACGGCGTTCGCATGCTGCGTAAGAATCCAGGCTTTGCGGCTGTGGTCGTCCTTATCCTGGCGGTGGGCATTGGCGCCAATACGGCGGTGTTCAGCGTGGTCAACGCGGTGGTGCTCAGACCCCTGCCTTACCGGGATGCGGATCATATCGTCGCGCTCTGGGAGCAGTCGAAATGGGGTGGGCGGCCCCCATCGCACCAGGATTTCCTGACGTGGTATCGACAGAGTCAGGTCTTCGAGGAGGTCGCGGCGTATGCCCGGCAGCGCTTCTACGTTGTCGGTATCGACAAGTCGCGTGAGGTCTGGGCCAATCCGGTGTCGGCGAATCTCCTGCCTTTGCTGGGAGTCAACCCCTTGCTGGGCCGAGTGTTCCGGCCAGAGGAAGAACAGCCGGGGAACGACCAGGTGGTCGTCCTGAGCCATCGCTTCTGGACCGATCGTCTGGGCGCCGACCCGAACGTCCTTGGCAGAACGCTCAGTCTGACCAGCGATGAGATGAACCGCGACACCAGCCTGAGTTTCGACCGCAGGGACTATACCATTGTCGGTGTCATGCCCGCCGATTTCGAGTTTCCTTTCGAGCGTCCGGCGCCGTTCTGGGTGCCGCTGGTCTTCCAGCGCGACTCCTACTGGGAGGAGGGCCGGCCGGTGCGTCCGATTGCCCGGCTCAAGCGTGCCGTCACCTTGGAGCAGGCGCGCGCAGCGATGGCCGTGCTCTCCGAACAAGCGAAGCAAGCCCAACCCAAGACTCGCGCCGACCGCAAGATCGAACTCGATCGGATGCAGAACCGCGTGCTCGCAGGCAAGACCCACGGGCTCCTGTTGCTGCTCGGCGCCGCGGGATTCGTGCTGCTGATCGCCTGCGGCAACGTCGCCAACCTGTTCATGACGCGCGCTGCGGCACGACAACAGGAATTGGCCACGCGCATGGTCCTGGGGGCTTCGCGCGGTCGGGTCCTGCAACAGATGCTGACCGAAAGCCTGCTGCTGACCACCGCCGCCGGCCTGGCGGGACTGCTGCTGACCTTTCTGACCGTCAAAGCGATCGTGGGTCTCTGCCCCGCAGATATCCCGCGCCTGGAACAGGCGAGCGTGGACGGAACGGTCCTCGGCTTTACCCTCGGCATTTCCATTCTCACCGGCTTGCTGTTTGGCACGATGCCCGCCTGGAGGATGGTGGACACGCGCGCGAGCCAGAGCCTCAAGAGCGGGTGGACACGACCCTGGATCACACGGCAGGGACGCAGACTGCGCGGCAGCCTGGTCGTCCTGCAGATCGCTCTCTCGCTGATCCTCCTGGTCGGCGCGACCCTGCTGATTCGCAGCTTGATCGCACTGCACCACATGGACCTCGGCTTTCGACCCGAGAACGTGCTGACAGCTCACATTGAGCTGCCGGCGGCGAAGTACCCCGACGGCAAGCACTGCCAGGTGTTCTATGACGAGTTGATCGAGCGCGTCCGTCGTCTTCCACACGTGCGCTCGGCGGCGCTGGTGCGTGCCTCCCTTCAACTGGGTGAGATGGAAGGAGAACTGTCGTTCTCTGTTCCAGGCCACCCTGTGCCCGACGGCCAAGAGCTCCCTATGGCCAAATGGTCCTGTATCAGTCCCGGTTTTTTCCAGACACTGGGCATTCCCATCGTCAAAGGCCGGGATCTTACGGAGCAGGACCATGCCGATCACATCGTAGTCGATGAGACTCTGGCAAACCGATACTTCCCTGAGGATGATCCCATTGGCCGCGTCCTTGTCCAGGAGGGGTACGAGTTGACAATCGTGGGAGTCGCGCGCACGACCCGGGATTTCCTGACACCCGACCCGCCCGAAGGAACCATTTACATGCATCTGGCCGCGAGTTTTCCGGACATGATCTTCCTGGTGCGAACGGACGACGACCCGATACGATTCGCTCCGCTGCTGCGTCAGCAGATCGGAGCCCTGAGCCAGGAGGAGGTCGTTACCCGGATGGAAACGCTGGAGACAACTCTCTCTGACAGTCTGGCGGCGCGCCGCTTCGTCATGATCCTGCTCGGCGTATTTGCCGCCATGGCGCTGGTCGTTGCGATGATCGGCATATATGGCCTGCTCCAATACAGCACCACCCAGCAGACGCACGACATCGGCGTTCGCATGGCGCTGGGGGCCCGAGAAAGGGACGTTCTGACGGCCGTGCTGGGCCAGGGAGTCCGACTGGCCCTCATCGGTGTGGCGGTCGGCACGATCGGTGCGTTGGCTTTGACGCGGGTCCTTTCCAGCCTGCTATACGACGTGACTCCGACCGACCCGGCGACGCTGACGTTTGTCTCTGTCGCCTTGGTGGTCACGGCGTTGCTGGCCAGTCATCTACCGGCCCGCCGGGCCGCGAAGATCGATCCGATGGAGGCGCTGCGCTATGAATGAGAACGAGTTGACGGTTCACGGTTGGCAGTTGTCGGCCGGGGAACCAGGAACCTGCGAACTGAGAACTGGGAACTGTGAACCGAGAACTGGAGTCACGCTATGACAACGTTGTGGCAGGATGTTCGATATGGTCTGCGAATGCTGGCGAAGAGCCCCGGCTTTACGGCGGTGGCGGTCGTATCGCTGGCATTGGGTGTTGGGGTCAACACTGCCATCTTCAGTCTGCTCAATGCGGTGTGGATGCGGTCGTTGCCCGTGCGCGACCCGCACGCCTTGCGCGTGGTTAATTGGAGCGGTCACAATACGATGCTCTCCCGCTATTGCGGGGGGGCCGGCGATGCCAAACGGGACCGTACGGGCGCCACGGTATCGGGGTCTTTCCCTTATCCGGTGTATCGTGATTTCAAAGAGCGGGTTGAAGGATGCTCCAACGTGTTTGCCTTCTTTGGGCTGTATGGACTGACGGTCATAGGGCCCAAAGGCGCTGCCACGGCCGATGCGCTGATGGTCTCAGGCGACTTCTTCGAGGGATACGGGACTCGAGCCTTGATCGGCCGTACGCTCGGTTCCAATGATGAGTCGTCGCAGGCCGACCCCGTGGCGGTGATCACCTATCGCTGGTGGGAGAAGGAGTACGATCTCAGCCCCGAGGTCCTTGGTCAGATGATAACCATCAACCAGCATCAGTTCACCATTGTGGGTGTCCTGCCTCGTGCTTACTGCGGCCCGGAGATCGGCGATATGGCCCGGATCTATGTGCCGATGTCCGCCCAGCCGCAGCTCGCTTCCGGGTTCCCCTTGGATGCGCGGGACCACTGGTGGGCCAATATCATGGTGCGTCTGGAACGCGAGGCGGACGAGACGCAAATCCGCGCTGCTATGGAGGGTCTTTTTCTCCAGACCTTGTCCGTGCCGGGACAAGGAACGCAGATGGAGAACCCACAGATTCTCCTGGTCGACGGAAGCCGGGGACTTCTGGGAGCGCGCCGGGAGATGGCATTTGGGCTCGCGGTTCTGATGGCTGCCGTAGGGCTGGTTCTCCTGATCGCCTGCGCCAATCTGGCGGGGCTCCTGCTGGCTCGGGGCGCCGCGCGTCAGCAGGAATTGACCGTGCGGGCCGCCATGGGCGCAGGGCGCGGGCGCCTGATTCGCCAACTGCTCACCGAGAGTCTGGTCCTGTCTCTGGCGGGAGCCGGACTTGGGCTGCTCGTAGCGGTTTGGATCAAGGCGGCGGTGTTAGGCGTTATCCCCGGCAGCCTGGAGAGCTTCCATCTCGATGTGAGCATTGACCTGCGCGTCCTGCTGTTCACGTTAAGTGCCGCGATGGCAACGTCCCTTCTTTTCGGCCTGATTCCGGCCCTGCGCGTCACGCGCGTGGATCTGTGTTCGGGGCTCAAGGGTCAGAGGGTGTTGGGTGTCCCGGGTTTGCGGCTGGGCAAGATTCTTGTGGCGGCGCAGGTGAGCCTCTCGGTCCTGCTTCTGGTGAGCACCGGCCTGTTGATGCAGACGCTGCTGAACCTGTATCGGACCGATCTCGGGTTTGCCACGGACAAGATTCTGGTCTTCCGTCTGAATCCCGGTCAGGCGGGATATGAAGACGCCAACTCGGTTGGCTTCTACGATCAGGTCGAAGCGAATCTCGCAAGCCTTCCCGGCGTGCGAAGCATTGCCCTTTCCAGCGACAACCTTCTGGGCGGCAGCCGCGCCAGCACCGGCTTCTCGATCCCTGGGCGTGCCGCAGATGGACCGCAGAGTCCTCAGGCCGATGTGCTCGACGTCAGCGAAGCCTTCTTTCAAACGATGGGTATTCCACTGTTGCGCGGGCGGAGCCTGGAGCGGACGGACACCGCGTCGCAGCCCCGAGTGGTTGTCGTCAACGAGACCTTCGCACGCACCTTCTTTGCAGATGCTGATCCCATCGGGCAGTCGATTCACATGGGCGAGCGAGACTACCAAATCGTCGGTGTGTCCGGCGATGCCAAGTACAATCGAGTTCAAAGCGACATCGAGCCCACCCTGTACTTCTCACACCGACAAGCCAGTCCCGGAGCGATGTGCTTCGAGGTCCGCACCGCAGGCGATCCTCTGACTTTGGTTCCGGCAGTCCGCAGGATCGTCGCGGACCTGGATCGCACCATCCCCTTGGAACAGGTTTCCACACAACGGCAGCTCTTCGAAGACTCCATTACGCCGGAGCGGGTCTTCACCTATTTGTGCAGTGGTCTGGCTCTGCTTGGCATCTTGCTGTCGTGCATCGGACTGTATGGCCTGCTGGCTTTCATGGTCACCCGCCGGACCGGCGAGATTGGCGTACGCATGGCGCTCGGCGCGGCGCCGCGCGACGTTGCCTGGCCCGTGATGCGCAGCGCCCTTTGGATGGCGGCCTTCGGCCTGTTGGTCGGTGTCCCGGTCGCTCTGGCGGCGACCCGGGTCCTGCGGAGTGTTCTGTATGGTGTCACACCACACGATCCCATCGCCATCGTGGTCGCCATCGTCCTGGTCCTGTCGGTCGCCGCTCTGGCCGCGTGGATTCCAGCCCGCCGGGCGGCGCGAATCGATCCGATGGAGGCGTTGCGCTACGAGTGATGGACTATCAATGAGAAATGAATCTGAGGATGTGCGATGATCACTTTGAAGAGTGTTGAGAAGAGCTACAAGACCAAGGCGGGATTCACGTATGTGCTGCGGCAGATCAACCTCCAGATCGCCGAAGGCGAGTTCATCACGATCATGGGGCCGTCGGCGGCGGGCAAGAGCACGCTGCTGAACATCGTGGGCATGCTCGACCACGACTGGGAAGGGGAATACTACCTGGACGATCAGCCGGTGCACACGCTCAAACCCAAAGACCGGCAGGCCCTGAACCGTCAGTACGTGGGCTTCGTGTTCCAGGCGTTCAACTTGCTCGACAGCCTGACGGTGTACGAGAACCTCGACGTGCCGCTGTCCTACCGAAACGTCAAGACCTCGCAGCGAGCCGCGATCGTCTGCGACACGCTCGACCGCTTCGGCATCGTGGGCAAGAAAGACCTCTATCCGAGCCAGCTCTCCGGCGGCCAGCAGCAGCTCGTCGCCATCGCCCGCGCCGTGGTCGCCAATCCCAAGCTGATCCTGGCCGACGAGCCAACCGGCAACCTGCACTCGACCCAGGGCCGCGAGATCATGAAGCTGTTCAAGAAGCTCAATGAGGAGGGCACGACCATCATCCAGGTGACGCACAACGAGGAATACGCCGCCTACGGCCGACGCATCATCCAACTCAAAGACGGCTGGATGGACGGCGAAATCACCCCCGACCAACTGCTCGGAAAGGCACGATAAACCATGATAGCACTGTGGCAAGACATTCGATACGGCGTCCGGATGCTGAGAAAGTCGCCGGGGTTCACAGCGATTGCCCTGGTTACCCTGGCGGTCGGCATCGGCGCCAATACCGTCATGTTCTCTGTGGTTAATATGTTGGTGTTTCGGCCCATGCAGGTCAAAGATCCGGACCGGTTGGTGTACTGCTGCATACAGGGTTCCCCTGGTTTCCGCTATGAAGACTATACCGACATACGAGACGACAATCCGGCGTTTAGTGATCTAATCGCCGTCGGCGGCGGTATGGGAAGTGGCGGCACCTGGCTTCAGGGTGCTGTGGTCAGGGAGATGCGTATTGCGTACACGTCGGCCAACTACTTTTCCGCGTTGGGGGTGGACCCGATTCATGGACGGACCTTCCTGCCTGAGGAAGAGCGGCATGGCGCGGAACCGGTCGTGGTGCTGAGCCACCGGACCTGGCAGGCACTGGGTGGCGATCCCAATATGGTGGGCCAAGTCGCGCACATCAACGCCCAGCCTTGTCGGATCATCGGTGTGGCGCCCGAGGGATTCACCGGCACGATGCTTCATGGGCCGGATATTTGGCTGCCCCTTGGGGCTTACGGCCTGGTCGATCGTCGCCATCGCAATCGACCCTATCCGCTAAACGGGTTGATAGGACGACTCAAGCCTGATCTGGACATGGCGGCGGCCGAGGCAAGGCTCCAGATGTTGGGTGCACGCCTCAAAGAGCAAATGAATACCCGATGGAAGAACAACTCCGTAGATTACCGATTGAAGGACAATGCCAGGCTGGTTCTCACCCGGTTGGGCAAACTCTCGTTAGGGGAAGATGATCGCGTGCAGAAAGGGATGAGGCAATGGAGTATGGTCTTGATGGCGATCTCCTTCGTTGTTCTCCTCATTGCCTGCCTGAACCTCGCGAACATGCTCAACGCGCAGGGGACAGACAGACAACGGGAAATCGCCATTCGGTTGGCCATGGGAGGCGGACGTTTACGCATCATACGGCAGTTGTTGATCGAGTCGCTTCTGTTGGCGCTGTTGGGAGCAGTGCTGGCGTTGATCCCCAGCTTGGTGGGCATCCGCATGTTCAATGCCTGGCTGGCGCTGGCCGTGAGTGATGAGGTGATTCAAATCCCCACCTCATTTGACATGCGCGTATTCGGAGCAACCCTCGGAATCTGTCTGATCGCCACGATCATGTTTGGTCTCAAACCGGCCTTGAACCTATCCAAACGCGATGTCATCGGCGACCTGAAGGAGTCGGGGGCCGTTGTCCAAACCCTAAGACGCAGACGGCGTCTTTTACCACGTGGGCTATCGGTGATAGGCCAGACCGCGTTGTCCGTGGCATTTGTCATGGTCGCGATGTTGTTTATGCGTACGGCCCAGAAGCTCGGTAATACCTATCCCGGGCTTGACTTGCACGGCAAGATCCTGGTCAAGATCGATGCGTTGGCGAGTGGGTACGCTCCCGCACAGGTCGGAGCAGCCTGCGAGAGGCTCGCCGAACGTCTGAAGGGTATGCCGGGAATCCAAGCGGTAGGGTGGTCCATGGGATTTCCTGTGGGTGACTCTTACCGAGGTTCTTCCCCAGACGTTGCGGAATACCGGCCCGGGGTTGAAGAGGACAACGTCAAGAGCCTCTTCCCCAGAGGCGCACTGACTTTCCCGGTCAATGGGGAGTACTTCGAGGCCATGGGAATGCCGCTGTTACAGGGCCGACCCTTCGGTCCCCTTGATCATGCGGCCGGGGCGGAACCCGTGGTGATCATCGGGAGTCGCCTGGCTGAAAAGCTCCGCAGAGACGGCAACGTCCTGGATTGCCTGATTCAACATGGTTGGGGCTCGGACCTTCAGGTGTGCCGTGTGGTGGGGGTGGTTTCCACTCTGCGCGATCCATACGACGAGACTTCGGAGTGGGGCCAGATATACCAGCCGATCTCCCCGGACCAAGCCCCCATCTATATGCATATCCGGACTGCGCCGGAAAGGGAATCCCCATTGTTGCAGAACCTCGGTTCGATGATTCACGAGATCGATCCAATGCTTGCGGTGGTATCGTTGATGAGTCTGGCCGAGCACCATCGCGGAAGTTACGCCGTTCGGCAGGCGAGGATGAACGCCCAGGTGATTAGGATATTCGGGATCCTGGCCATGTTCCTGGCCGGACTCGGCCTCTACGCGGTCAAGGCCCATATGGTGGCGACACGCACACACGAGATTGGCGTTCGCATGGCCCTGGGGGCCTCCCGACGGAGTGTTCTGACCCTGGTCTTTCGCCAGAACGGCCTGTCGACCCTTGTAGGGCTGGTCCTCGGCATCGTATTGGCCATTGGCCTGACATCCTTGATTCGCGGTGCACTCTACGGCATCGGTCCCACGGATCCGGTGAGTATCATTGCCACTGTGAGCGTGTTGGCCTTGACATCCCTGCTGGCAGGATACGTCCCCGCACAACGTGCTGTTAAAATCGATCCGATGGTGGCGCTGCGGCATGAATAGGAAGGAGTTGACAGTTCACAGTTGATAGTTGTCAGCAAGAGCGCCGACGGCTCCCAACTGAGAACCGACAACCGCCAACTGTGAACTGAGTACTGGAGTCATGCAATGACGACCTTGTGGCAGGATGTTCGATACGCCCTGCGGATGCTCGCAAAAAGCCCTGGCTTCGCGGGCACGGCTGTCATCATCCTGGGGATTGGCATCGGCGCGACCACGGCGATGCTCAGCGCACTCGATGCCGTGCTGTTTCGGCCATGCCCGTATAAGGATTCTGAGCGTCTTGCCTGGCTCGGCGAAACCGACCCGGGACGCACGCACAAAGAAATGGTCTCGCTGCCCAACTTCTACGACTGGCGAGAACAAACCCAGGTGTTTGAGAAGCTCGTTGCCGCCAATGGTCGTGGGTGCGTGGTTCGCGATGCCGCCAGGACGGAAAGGAGCGAAGCCATGTCGGTCTCTGAGGGCTTCTTTTCCGTGTTGGGCGTCCAGCCGATATTGGGCCGGCTGTTTCTACCGAGCGAAGAAAGGCCAGGGGGGCCGCGCGTGGTGATCCTCGGCGAAGGCCAGTGGCAACACTGGTTTGCCCGCGATCCCAATGCCATTGGCAAGACGCTGCTTCTCGATAGAGACGTGTACACCGTAGTCGGCGTTCTGCCCGACGAATTCCGATGGGTCTTCCGTCGCCCGCATTGCGGCTTGTGGGTGCCGCTGGCACTGGAGCCAGTAGATGAATCCCACCGAACGTCGCGTGGCACCGATGTCATCGGGAGGCTCAGGGCGGGCGCTAGTATCGACCAGGCTCAAGCAGAAATGGATGTCATTGCGGACCGGCTGACTCGCGCGCACCCGAAAGCGCTGGCCGACGTCGGGATCGTGGTCGTTCCGATGAGCGAAGCCTATCGGATGGCGGCCGGATGGTCCGGCAACGTCAGGGTCCTGGTGATCCTGTCCGGGATCGTCGCCAGCGTACTTCTAATGGCCTGTCTGCATGTCGCCGGGCTGCTGTTGGTTCGGTCCACGGCTCGCGAAAGGGAGATCGCGGTTCGCGCGGCTATGGGGGCTCATCGTTTGCGCCTAATCAGGCAATTGCTCACCGAAAGCGCGCTGCTGGCAGGTATGGGCGGTCTGCTCGGACTGCTGCTTGCACACTGCGGCGTGCGTCTGCTGGCGACGGTCGGAGGTGATTCGGCCGGCTTGGTTCCGTGGTTTGCAGACCCTCGAATCGATAGTCGATCTCTCCTCTATGCCTTGATTCTGTCCCTGGCGACGTGCGGGCTGTTCGGCGTGTTGCCGGCCGTCTGGACATCTCGAATCAACCTGAGCCGGTTCCTTTCTGTGGGAAGGACGTCCGAACGGGGACCGCGCTTCACTCGTGTGCGAGAGGCTCTTGTGACGGGCGACTTGGCCGTTGCTTTCGTGTTGCTTGTCGTGGCAGCCTTGGTCATCAATACCTATGTCCGCATTCTGGATTTCAACCCCGGGATCAGTGCGAAGAATGTTCTGGCGATGAGTATAGAGCTGGACACCGAAGCGAGTCCCTATTCCGACCCTGAGTGTCGATCTGCGTTCTTCCATCAGGTTCTGGAGCGAATCCGGCACCTGCCTGGAGTACGGTATGCGGCGGCCGCAAACATGACGCCCGCATGGGCCGGCTACAACTACAGTGTCTTTCGCCTGGACGGACATCGCGACGGCAGCGATGAGCAGATCATTCGCCGGACCACGGTCTCTTCCGAGTATTTCCGCGTGCTGGAGATCCCTGTTCTGAAAGGCCGAACGTTCACGGAGCAGGAGACCCTGAGGGGTGCCGCCGTGGCGATCATCAATGAGTCGCTGGCCGCGCGTTCCTGGCCCGGCCAGGACCCGATCGGACGCCGCATCACGCGGACGACGGGCACATCGCAGGGCGTATCCCACGAGATTGTCGGGGTCGTCGCCGATGTGAAGCACTATTTCGACTTCACGCTCGCCAAGATACCGGAGGAACACCGCAAGAAGTACATTGGTGCGTTTCCCGATGACGTTGTCTACGTCCCGGGATACGACAGCGAACTCATGGCTCGGACGGCAGGGGACCCGGCCGATATCATTTCCGCTGCACGGCAGGCGGTGTTCGCTGTGGACCACGACGCTGTGGCGTATGGCATCGTGCCTCTCCAGGACGACATCAATAGCCTTTTCTCTTTGCAGCGGTTCAACACGCTTTTCCTCGGGGCATTTGCGGCGGTGACATTGCTGCTGGGCAGCATGGGTGTCTACGGCGCCGTGGCGTATTCGGTGTCGCGGCGCATTCATGAGATTGGCATCCGGATGGCCTTGGGCGCCCGGAACCGCGATGTGCTGAAGGGGGTCCTGCGTGAGGGCCTGAAACTCACCGTCATCGGGCTTGCGCTCGGTTTGGTGGCCGCGCTGGGCCTGACGCGGGTTATCGCCAGTCTGCTGTATGGTGTCCGTCCCACCGATCCTCTGACCTTTGCCTGCGCGGCCCTGATCCTGACCGCCGTCTCGTTGCTGGCATGCTACCTTCCCGCGCGCCGTGCGGCGAAGGTCGATCCGATGGTGGCACTGCGATATGAATAAGAACGAGTTGACGGTTCACAGTTGGCAGTTGTCAGCCGGGGAACCAGGAACCTGCAAACTGAGAACCGGCAACTGGGAACTGTGAACTGGAGTCATGCAATGGGAACGCTTTGGCAAGACATTCGATACGGCCTGCGGATGCTGGCGAAAAATCCGGGGTTCACAGCGGTGGTGATTGTGATCCTGGCGGTGGGGATCGGCGCCAACACGGCGGTCTTCAGTATCGTCAATGCGGTGATGCTCCGGCCCTTGCCGTACGAGGACGCCGACCGGATCGTGTGTATGTATAACCACTCGGAGTGGGGCGACTTTCCCCCGCCGCACGGCGGCTTTCTCCTGTGTCGCCAGGACAACCCTGTTTTCGAGCAGATGACCGCATGTGGCCCGATGCGTGCGGAGATTTCCGGGATCGCCAGCGCCCGGCGGGTCCGTGCGACGGCTGTCTCATCCGAGTTCTTCTCCTTCGTGGGTGCCAAGCCATTGCTGGGCCGTATGTTTCGCGCCGAAGAGGAGCAGCCGGGCAACGATCTGGTCATGGTGGTCAGCTACAGCTTCTGGAAGAACGAACTGGGCGGGACTGACGACGTGATTGGCAAGACGGTGGGGGTGGACGACAAGAGCTACACCGTCGTGGGTGTTATGCCGAGCGATTTCAAGCCGATCTTTGGCGAACCCGCCACATTCTGGGTTCCGCTGGTCTTTTCCATACCGGACCCCGCCTTGCCGCTGGGGAATGATGTGTTTGTGTACGCACGCCTCAAGAAAGGCGTAACCCTGGAACAGGCCCGCGCGTTCATGCCCGCGCTCAGCGAGCGGTTCGCCGGGGCGGACCCGCAGGGGGGAGGCTACAAGCTGGTAATCCAACGGCCGTTGGACAAACAACTGGAGGGTAAACGCACGTTGCCGCTGCTGCTCCTGGGTGCGGCGGCGTTCATCCTGCTGATCGCCTGTAGCAACGTCGCCAACCTGTTCCTGGCTCGCGCGGCCGTACGACAGCGCGAGCTGGCCATGCGTGCGGCTCTGGGTGCGTCTCGAGGACGCATCTTGCGACAAGTGCTCACCGAGGGTCTCCTGCTGAGCACCGCTGGCGGCGCGATCGGCCTGCTGATGACCGTCTGGACCGTTCAGGGTCTGGTCAGCCTGTGTCCTCGCGATATTCCACGACTGGATGAGACGAGGGTCGATCTGCCGGTCTTGGCCTTCACATTGGCGATATCGGTTCTGACGGGCCTTGTATTCGGTGCGGCGCCGGCCTGGAGAGCCTCCGGCGTGCGGATGGCGGAGATGCTGCAGGAAGGCGTGATGCGTCCGACTATTGGCCGACGGGGCCGCCGTGTTCACAGCGGTCTCGTCGTGACTCAGGTCGGGCTGTCCTTGATCCTGCTCATCGGAGCCGGCCTGTTGATTCGCAGCCTGATCGCATTGCAGCGACTCGATCTGGGGTTCCGTCCCAAGAACGTGCTGGCGATGACGGTTATCCTACCGGCGGAGAAATACGCCGAGCCTGCCCGATGCCAGACTTTTTTCGACGAGCTTCTGTCACGAGTGCGAGCGCTGCCACACGTCCAGTCGGCGGGACTGAGCCTGAGCGAGTTGGGCCTTGGCTTTGCAGGATACGCGGGGGCTCGCATCTCCATCGCCGGCCGCGATCCTGTCCCTGCGGAAGAGCAGGATGCCGCGCTGCTCTCGGTCGTGACACCAGGTTTCTTCGAGGCGCTGGGTGTCCCACTGCTGCGGGGGCGTACATTCACCGAAGAGGACCTTGCCACCGAGACGAGTCATATCGTAATCGATCAGCATCTGGCTCGCAGGCACTTCGGCAACGCCAATCCGATTGGTCAGCAGATCGATTTCCCGGACAGCCATCATATCGTCGTCGGCGTGGTGGATACGGTCAAGGACTTCGAGCATCTCGAACGGACGCACAGCGTGATCTATCTGCCGATGACGGCGGAGCACTGGTTCGAGCAGGAAGTGCTCGTGGTCCGAACCGATGGCGACCCCATGCGCCTGGCCGATGCGATCACCGCGCAGGCGGCGGACCTGGAGCCGGACAGGATCACTTGGAGGATCGAGACAGTTGAGGCCAGGCTGGCTGGCATGCTGCGCCCGAGACGCGTCAACGTGATCCTGCTGAGCCTCTTTGCGGGGATCGCGCTGGTCCTGGCGATGGTCGGCGTTTACAGCCTGCTTCACTACAGCGCGACGCAGCAGACCCGCGACATTGCGATCCGTATGGCGTTGGGCGCTCGGAAGAGGAACGTGCTGACGGCGGTGGTCCGACAGGGGCTGATGCTCACGTTGCTCGGAGTCGTGGTCGGGCTGGCCGGCGCGGTGGCGTTGACCCGCGTGCTTGCCAGCCTGCTCTACGGTGTGACGCCCACTGACCCACTGACGTTGGCGGTCGTCTCGCTCGTGTTGATCACCGTCGCGTTGCTGGCCAGTTATCT
The DNA here is from genome assembly GCA_040772485.1 of Sedimentisphaerales bacterium. GTDB lineage: Bacteria > Planctomycetota > Phycisphaerae > Sedimentisphaerales > Anaerobacaceae > Anaerobaca. The sequence goes on from JAXGYC010000009.1 coordinate 403,921, forward strand.
CCCTGCTCGGCGGGCCGCGAGGATCGATCCGATGGTGGCACTGCGATATGAATAAGAACGAGTTGACGGTTCACAGTTGGCAGTTGTCAGCCGGGGAACCAGGAACCTGCGAACTGAGAACTGGCAACTGGGAACTGTGAACTGGAGTCATGCAATGGGAACGCTCTGGCAAGATATTCGATATGGTCTACGGATGCTGGCGAGGAGTCCGGGCTTCACGACGGTGGTCGTCCTGGTTCTGGGCCTGGGGATCGGCGTGACTACCGCCGTCTTTTCTGTGGTCAGCGCCGTATTACTGCGCCCGCTGCCGTTTCCCAATGTCGATCGACTGGTGATGGTCTGGGAGACGGAAAGAGACAGACCTAACAGTCTCGAAGCCATCATGCTTCTACGGTTCCTGGACTGGCGAGACCAGTGCCCGGATTTCGAGGCGATGGCGTTCTTCGAGCGGGGGGCTTGGGAGGAGACGCTGACCGGCGTGGAGGAGGCCGCCCAAGTTGTCGGGGCGCGGATCGATCCGCAGTTCTTCTCTGTTCTCGGAGTCGTCCCCCTGTTGGGACGTCCGTTCACCGCCGAAGAGGGCAGAGAAGGAGGACCGCCGGTCGTCATTCTCAGCCGTGGGATGTGGAAACGGCGCTTCGGCGGAGATCCGGAGATCATCGACAAGACCATCGTGTTGAATCAGAAACCGCGTACGGTCGTGGGCGTCATGGGGCCGGGCTTCCGACACATCGGCACAGCGGATTTCTGGATGCCTTTTCCCATGGACATCGATTCGGTTGCACCGGTGGGACCGGGCGCGGGACGAGGCGCCCACGGCGCCTATGTAGTAGGGCGGCTCAAACCGAATGTGGCGCGCGCACGGGCGGAGGCGGACCTCGAGGTCATCGCCAAGCGCAGAACGCAGTTTCCTCTGTTTGAAACCGATCGGGGCGTACGCCTGACGTCGCTTCACGAGCACATGGTGAAGGATGCGAGGTTGCTGCTCTACGTATTTCAGGCGGCGGCCCTGTTGGTGCTGTTGGTGGCCGCAGCTAATGTGGCAAACCTGATGCTGGTGCGTTCGGAGACGCGGAGCAGGGAGATGTCGCTGCGTGTCGCGTTGGGAGCCAGCAGGGCCCGCATCATCCGCCAACTGTTCACGGAGAGTTCGCTTCTGGCCCTGATGGGTGGCAGCCTCGGAGCACTGCTTGCCCTCTGGGGTGCGGCGGGCCTCGGAAAGGCGGCTGCCAGTCTCCTGCCTCGCGTGGAAGAGGTGAATCTGGATTGGCGCGTGCTGGCCTTCACGTCTCTGGTCTCGCTGATGAGCGGACTGCTCTCGGGGCTGGCTCCGGCGGTCCGCGCCGTGAGGATGGACCCGAACGAGTGCCTGAAAGAGGGTGGGGCTGTCCGATGCCTGGTCGGCTCCCATCGGAATGCGACGCGGCACACGCTGGTCATCGCAGAGATCGGACTATCGCTTGTGCTGCTGATCGGCGCTGGACTATTCCTCAAGAGCTTTGTTCTGCTCAACCAGGTTCGGCTGGGGTTTGATCCGACGGATGTGCTGGTAGCCCAGGTGCCAGGAGTCGGCAAAGTGCTGTCTGGTCCGCAGGGGCCAGGGCTGCTGGAGAGGCTGTCTTTGCTGCCGGGCGTGCAGGCGGTGGGGGCCGCCAGCGTCTTGCCGCCTCGCCATTCGGGGACGCGGATGGACATGACCGTCGGAGGGGACCCGGCCGAGCACCTCGTTTGTCGGCAGGAGGTGACGCCGGATTACTTCCGCGCCATGGGTGTTCCCTTGGTGAGGGGCCGCGCCATCACCGAACAGGATGTCGAAGGCTCGCTTCACGTTGTGGTCGTGAACGAGACGTTTGTGAAACGCGTCTGCGGGGGTATTGACCCGATCGGTAGAGAGCTTGTGATGCACACGCCGAACCCTATCTATCAAAGACGTGACACCATCGTTGGTGTGGTGAAGGATATTGCGAATCAGACGCTCCTCGGGGCGACCGAGCCCGAGGCGTACTATTCCTATCGCCAGGGAGGCATCTACGCGGACAGTCTGGTTCTTCGGATCGGGTCCGATCCTTGGCCCATGGTGATTCCCGTTCGCGAAGCCATCCGGGAAACGATCGGCAGGGACCACCCCATCTCCATAGAAACGATGCGAGAGCGGCTCGCCGGCTCGATTATTCCACAGCGATTCCAAACCATCATCATCGCACTGTTCTCCGCAATTGGATTGGCCTTGGCCGCCGTGGGGATCTACGGCGTGATCAGCTATTCGGTAGCGCAGCGTGTGCGTGAACTCGGAATTCGCATCGCTGTGGGCGCACAACGTGCGGACATCATGCGGCTGGTTGTGCGGCGGGCCTTATGGTTGGTCGCTGGCGGGCTCGCGCTCGGGTTGACTGGGGCGGTGGCTCTGACACGTGTACTTCGGACGTTCCTGTTTGCCGTCGCGCCACTCGATGCGGTTACCTTCGCCACTGTATCCATCTTCCTGGGTTCCGTGGTCCTGCTGGCCAGCTACCTTCCGGCACGCCGTGCGGCGAAGATCGATCCGATGGCAGCGCTGCGATATGAATGAGGTGAGAACGATGAAGAAGCTTGTCAAGAAGAATGGACTGGTTCTTGTTCGTGCATGGCGGGCCGGTTGGGTGCTGACGGGCCTGGTGCTGGCGGGCTGTGGGAGCACGCAGGTGCGGCGGACGCCGGAACTGGAGGCCTTGGCGGCGAGGTCCGGCGAGATCGAGAAGGTGCAGCTCAAGGACCATTCCGAGTCGGAGCCGGTCTCAATCGAGCAGGCCACCGAGGAGCAGGCCGCGAAAGCCGCCGAGCCTGACGCGGCGCCGCACAAGGCGGTGGAATTGACTCTCGAAGAGGCTCGTGTGGCCGCGCTGACGAACAACCTGGACCTGAAGTTCTCCCTGGTCGGACCCTCGCTTGCCCAGAAGACGGTGGACGAAGAACGGGCCAAGTTCGAGTGGACGTTCTTCGGCTCGGCCGGATACAGCCGACGCGAACAGGATGACGAGGGCAACACCGTCGCCGTCCAGTCCTACGAGGCGGGCGTGGAGGCCCCGCTCCAGACCGGCGGTCTGCTTCGCGCCAGCCTGCCGTTCAGTCGCGCCGATGCCAGCCTCGACAGTGTCGATGGCGTCGCCGAGGCGGCCGTCAGTGTGTCCTACGTCCAGTCTCTGCTCAGGGGCGCGGGAACGCGGATCAACACGCATTCGATCCGGATCGCGACCTATCAGAAGGACATCACTGACGCCTACACGAAGCTCTCCGCCATCGCGATCCTTGCGAACGTCGACATCGTCTACTGGCAGCTCTATGCCGCCCGCCGCGAGCTTGACGTGCGCCGCGATCAGTACAAGCTGGCCGAGGATCAGTTGGACCACGCCCGCCGAAAGGTCGGGGCCGGGGCGGCCGCGAAGATCGAAATCGTCCGCGCGGAGGCCGGTCTGGCCGGCCGGCTGGAAGACGTGATCAACGCCGAGACATCGGTCCGGGATCGCGAGCGGGACCTCAAGCGGATTCTGAATCGAGAGGACCTTCCGCTCAGTGTCGAGATCGACATCATCCCCACGAGCGAGCCGGATCCGATCGGGCTGGACCTGGACGCGGAAGCCATCGTGGCGGTGGCCCTGGACAACCGGATGGAGATGGCGGAGCTCGAATTCCAGCTCGCTGTGGACGACCTGGACATCGAGCTGGCGCGCAACCGGACGCTGCCGGATGTGACCTTCGACTACACCTATGCCACCGGGAGCGAATCGGGCAGCTTGGGCAGTGCCCTGGGGGATATCGGCGACGGTTCTCTACAGAATCATGCGGCAGGCATCTCGGCGGCGATTCCTCTGGGCAACCGAGCGGCGCAGGCTCGCTATCGCCGCGCCCGACTGGAGAAGGTCCGAGACCGGATCGACCAGGAGCGCCTGCGTCAGAGCATCCGTCAGGAGATCTACAACGCGGTCGACGAGTTGCGACAGAACTGGCGACGCATCCTCGCGGCCGAGCAGGGCGTGGTCACGGCGTATCGCGACTACAAGGTCGAGCAGTCACAGTTCACGTTGGGCAAGAGCACCAGCACGTTTGTGCTCCAGAGCGCCTCACGACTGGCCGATGCGCAGTCACGGCGAATTCGCGCGTTCGCCGAATACGAGATCGCGCAGGTTCGCCTGGCCCGCGCCACCGGCACGCTCCTGGGCCTTGGGCGGGTCCAGCTTCACCCGTCTGCCCTCGAAGACAATATGTAGGGTGTGCACCGCACACCTTCCTCCTACTCCGCGCCTGCCCGGGACAGCGGCGAAGAGTGCCGTTGTTCGAGCATGTCCTGCATGTCCGGATTGGGCCGGCCCTTGGTGGAGATGGCGGGTGTGAGGACAAAGAGCAGTTCGGTGGCCTGTTCCTCAAAATCGCGTCCGGAGAACAGCAGGTTGAGCAGCGGGATGTCTTTCAGAATGGGCACGCCGCGGACCACGTCGCGTTTTGCCGTCTTGCGCATGCCCCCGATGATCAGACTCTCACCGGGCCGAATGCGGTTGTCCTTGCTGGTGATCGTCCTCTCGGTCACGACCTGGGACTGCGTGACGCCCTGGGGGGCGAGATACGAAGCAATCTGGACGTGAGTCGTCAGGCTGATGGACCCGTCGGCGAACACGTGCGGCGTGATCTGAAGGGAGTCAACGACCTCATAGTACTTTGTCTGGGTGCTGAGGATGACGTCATCGCCGTATCCTCCGGACTGGACGGTGATCTGCTCGAGCGGCACGCGCTGTTTCGACAGGACCTTCGCCGTCTGTCCGTTGAGGACCTCCAGCGTCGGCTGCATCAGGACCTTCAGATAGCCTCGTGACACCAGGATATCGACCAGCGTCTGAACCCGGTGTCCCTCATCGGGCCGGTCGACGCCGATCTTCAGACCGTACTTGCTCCTGACCGGCTCCCGCAGAGAGGCCCCGGGAAAGGCGGGCAGCACCCCCCCGGCGCCGTCGTCCTTACCCCCGAGCGTGATTCCCTCGCCGAAGAGATTCTCGACCAGCAGGGTGGTTTCGCGGTCCATGGTCATACTGGCGTTTAATTCCGACACCATGCAGTCGATGTGTACCTGGACCGGTGGAATATCGATTTCGTCGAGCATCTCCAGGACCGCATCGAGGTCCTGCTCGACCGGGCAGCGTACGATCAGTTGGTTGGCGGCGGGATTGGTGGTCACGGTGTAGTTCTGGACTGTTGTGCCCTGGCCTTTGGCATCGAACAGTGTTGTGGCAAACTGGGCGTGGATGATCTTCTTCATCTGCTCGGCCGTGTGGTAGCGACAGAAGTAGACGAGCTTCCACTCGTCGGCGCCGCCGACGGCCTGCCGAATCTTCGCGGGGGGTTGCATGTGGGTGGCCGGCCAGGGCACGTTGGCGTCTGAGACGATCTCGACGCGGCCCACATCGTCCAGGATCTTCTCCGTCTCCATGCCGGTGGCCCGTTCATCGGGTCCATCATGGCGGCAGCCCGCCAATGCAAGAACAGCCAGCAGCAGAGCGTGCAGCGCCCATCCTCTCCGGGACCACGCGATGGAGCCGGCGTGCCGTACACACCCTGCGTGGTGAGGACCCTTCCTCCCGGAGATGATGACTGCATTGCCCACGAGTGCTGCGGTGCTCCCTGGTGGTCTTCTCTGCCCTCCGTGCCCGAAGCCGATCAGCGACTGCGGACTTCGGAGTGCGGACTGGCACGTTGAGGCAAATCCCCTTTTCGCCAATCTGCATTCCGAAACTGGCTTGGGCCTGCCACAGTTCCTATCGGCTATTATACGGTCAGATCTTGATCCTGTCAGGCGGAAATCACCGTGCGTCCTTCTGCTGGCGGCCGCGGTGTCGGACGCCGTCGTCGATCGGAGCGTCGGTCCTCCTGCGAGCGGGCCTGCCTTGCCGGGGCGGGGAATATGGGAGACGAAGCCAATCAACCCTCGCCGGGAACACGCGTGGACCAGGGCGATTTCCTGGTGGCAGGGGGTGGCCCATGGGTTAGAATGGCTGACGGGCTCCGTGGGAGCCTGTGGGGCCTGTTGGGTGTGTGGGTCGTATGGTCGGTGCCGTGTCGCACGTGAAAAAGGAATCGTGATTGTAGCGGGAGGATTGCCATGGATATGCAGAGACAACCATCGGGATGTGCCTGTTGCGGATGGAGTCGGCGTCGGTTCTTGGCGGCCGGCTGTGGGACCTGCCTCGGTGCGGCGGGCGTCCTGACGATCCCTCGCGTCGCGCGAGCCGCTCAGGGCGGCAAGATGCGGATTCGCATCGTCTACGCGCTGCACGCACCGGTGCAGCCGGGCCCGGACTGGCCCAACGTCGGGTTCGATTTCAACCCGGTGATGCAGCGGATCACGTCCACGCTGACGAGGCAATGTCCCGATCTCCAGTTCGTCGCGTCGATGGCGAACGGTCCGGAGCAGGCCCAGAAGATCCTTGACGACGACCAAGGCGCGATTGACGGCTACATCGTCTGCCAGTTGAACTGCTGGAACCGCGTCGTGCAGACCATGGCGACGTCGGGAAAGCCTACGCTGTACGCCGATTTCCAGTACGCCGGCAGCGGCGGCTTCCTCGTCTACACCGCTGCGTTCCTGCGGAGCGCCACGCCCAATGTGGGCTTCGTGGCGTCGTCGCGCATGGAGGATCTGATCGAGGCGGTCAAGTGTTTTGGCATCGTCGGCAAGGGCAGCTCGCCCGCCGAGTTCGTCGCGGCGACGGCGCGCGTCCGCTCGTCACGCATGCCGAAAGCAGGCGACTTGGCCTGCAAGCCTGATTCGTTCCAGACGCTCTCGCCCGCCGAATGCATCGCGGCGATGAAGGCCTCGAAGATACTGGCCGTGCGCGACCAGGAATCGGGGTCGGCCGATCCGGTCTCGGGCATTCCCCTGGAGCGGGTCTCGTTTGCCGAAGTGAACGAGGCGTGGAAAGCGGCCGACAAGGACCAGTCCCGCGAGATCGCGGACCGCTGGCAGAAGAACGCCAGCGATGTGATCGATGTTTCACGCGAGACACTGGAAACCTCCGCGGCGATGTACCTGGGCATGAAGTCAGTGCTCAAGAAACACGGAGCCAACGCGATCACGATCAACTGCCTGGGTGGCTTCTACGGCGGACATATCCACGCCTATCCATGCCTGGGCTTCCACGAGCTGAACAACGAGGGCCTGATCGGCGCCTGCGAGTGTGACGTCCGGTCCACGGCGACGATGGTCATGCTGACCGCCCTGACGCAGGGCCGGCCCGGCTACATCTCCGACCCGGTCATCGATACCGCCAAGCGGCAGATCATCTACGCCCACTGCGTGGCCTCCAACAAGGCGTTCGGACCCCAGGGCCCGACCAATCCCTTTGCGATCATGACGCATTCGGAGGACCGCCAGGGCGCTTCGGTGCGGTCGATCCTGCCTTTGGGCTATATGACCACCACGGTCGAGATGGAGCAGGGACGCAAGGAAATTCTCTTCCACCAGGGCAAGGCGGTGGACAACGACCCGGACGACCGGGCGTGCCGGACCAAGCTGGCCGTCGAGCCCGTCGGGGACATCGAGAAGCTGTTCACGCAGTGGGACCAGTGGGGCTGGCATCGAGTCACGTGCTACGGCGACCTGAAAGAGCCGATCTTCGCACTGGCCGAGGCGATGGGCTACAAGGTGCTCGAAGAGGCGTGAGACTCTCCGCCGGCGGCGTGATATCGCCGGCGGCCTACAGTTCGGCCGACGTCAGTCCTTCCTGGATGGCGTACTTGGTGAGCTGGGCGATGTTGTCGATGTTCAGTTTCGACATCAGGCGGAGGCGGTGTCCCTCCACGGTCTTGGGGCTGATGTGCAGCCGCAGCGCGATCTGCTTGGTGGTGTTGCCCTCGGCCATGAGCTGCAGCACTTCTCTCTCCCGCTGGGAGAGGACGGAGAAGGCGGACTGTTCGGCTTCTCCGGGCTGACGCACGTAGCTATCGACGACGATGTCGGTGATCGCCGGGCTCAGGTAGATCCGGCCGGAAATGATGGTCTGCAACGCCGTGGTCAGTTCCTCCAGCGCGCAGTCCTTCAGCAGGTATCCCGAGGCGCCCGCTTTGAGCATGGCGACCACGAATTTCTTCCCTGCGTGCATGGACAACGCCAGCACCTTGATGTTCGGATTCTCGTGAAGGATCTGTTGCGTCGCGTCGATGCCGTTGAGGTCGGGCATGCCGACATCCATGACAATGACATCCGGCGACAGCTCTCGAGCCAGCTCCAGCGTGGCGTGGCCGTTCTGGGCCTGCGCGACGACCTCCACGTCCTTTTCCTGCTGGAGGAGCTTGGTCAGCCCGTGACGCACGATTGTGTGGTCGTCGGCAATGATGATTCGAATGCTCATCCTCATATGCTCCTAATGAGAGCCGCCGTTTTCCAGAGGCGCCCGCAGCACGACTTTCGTTCCCTTCGTGTGACCGGATTGAATATACACGCCGCCGCCCATGTGTGTCAACCGTTCGCGGATACTGAAAAGTCCAAAGCCGGCCGTTCCGTGGGGCGAGCGGTCCTGAAGCCGGGACGTATCGAAGCCGATCCCATTGTCCTCCACTGCGATACGAATGTCGTTGTCGATACGATCCACCGTGACGTGCACGTGGCTGGCCTGGGCGTGTTTGGCGGCATTGACCAGGAGCTCGCGTACGGAGCGGTAGAGCAAGGTCTTCATCTGATCGCTCAGCGGTTTGGGATCTTCTGAGTCTTGTACGGTGCATTCGATCTGGCGTTCCTGGCTGAACCGCTGCGTCAACTCCTCCAGCGCCGGTTCGAGGCCCAGTGTGTACAGTTCCGGCGGGCTGATCTCAAACGTCAGCGACCGCGTCTGTTTGATCGCTTCGTTGATCTGTTCGCGGATGTGATTCACGCTCTGGGTGAGATGCGCAGGCAGTTCGGCGCGGCGCAACTCTCCCATCTCAATCTTGATGAAGGCAAGGATCTGGCCGACCGAATCGTGCAGTTCCGTGGCAATGGCGCGTCGTTCCTGGTCCTCGACGCGGAGCAACTGCGCCGTCAGGGCACGGAGTTGCTCCTGGTCCGCGAGGATCTTTGCCTCCGCCCTCTTGGCATCCGTGATATCCAGAGCCACGCCCAGGATGCCGGCGATCTCGCCCCATTCATCACGCAGGGGAGAGCACCGGACATCAAAGGTTCTGCCGGGGGCCAATTCCGCCTCGCAGACAACGTCCTGACCCTCGAGCACGCATCGCATCTGTTTCACAAAGTCCGGAACATCGCGGTATCGTTCGCAGATGTTGGTTCCGATCAGTTCGTCACGCTCCCACTTCAACGTTGCCAGGGCTCTTCCCTCCAGGACGGTCACTTTCCCTTTTGCATCCGTGGCAAACAGGATGATCGGTGCGTTGGAGACCACCGTTCGCAGGTAGGCCTCCTTCTCGATCAGGGCCAGCTCCGCCCGCCGGCGCACCGTGACGTCCTTGAGTGAGAAGACCAGCGATTCCACTTCGCCGGACGCGTCGAGAATCGGCACCAACGTCCAGTCCCAGTAGGTCAGGCCCCACTCCGGATGATCGGGAAAGCGGAAGGGTCTGGCCTGAACCTGGTAGGTGGTCTTGGTTCTGACGGCCTCTTCGAAGATGCGCTGGTTCTCCGGATCGGGATAGAACTCGAAGTGATTGTGTCCTTTGAATTCGGAGATGTCACGCCGGCAACTGTCCGCATAGGCCTGGTTGACGCTGACGAAGTTGAACTGGCGATCGAGAATGACCAGAGGCGTGATGGAGTACCGGAAGAACGCTTCCAGAGTCTTCGACTGGCTGCTCAGCTCCTGCTCCATCTGCTTCTCTGTGGTGATGTCGTACATCACCCCCTGCACGCACAACCCTTCGCCGCCGGAGTCTTCCACAACGGTGGCTTTGTCCCGGAACCACAGCACGCGGTTGTCGCGCGTGAGCATTCGGTACTCCAGAACGAACGGCGTGTCGGGCACTCTTTCGCGAAACAACTCCGCCAGCACGCGCTCCCGATCGTCCGGGTGCAGACGGCTCGCCCACATGTGCGGATCGTCCGTGTACTCCGCCGGGGCAAAGCCCAGGAGGGGCTCGACCTGAGGACTGATGTACACGGTGGCGCCGCTGCTGTCGAGTGCGAATACGTGGGTAATGACTGGGACACGCTCCACCAGCATTCGGTATTTCGTTTCGGATGCGCGACTGCGCTGCTCGGCGTGCAATCGAGCCTGGACCTCTTCCTGAAGGGTCTCCACGGTGCGCGCCAGTTGTGCGGTGCGCTGCTGGACTTGCGCCTCCAGACCATCATGGGCCTTGTGAAGATCGATCTGGCGCTGCCTCAACTCCCGATACAGAAGATCGTAAGGCTTTCTGAGCCCGATCTCGATCAGGGCCTTGTACACGGCATAGAAGGAAAGGAGCTTCAAGAGATGCCCCACGGCATTCGTCCCTTCATAGGGGTCCGTGTACCAGGTGAACATGAACTCCGAGGCCATGGTCAGGAGGATCGACCAATGAACCCACTTGCGTACCCTCGGGTCGAAGTCACCACCCTTCTTCCGCAGCAGGAGCGCCGAGGCCAGCAGGATGGCGATGATGAGGAACTCGCTGATTTCCTTGAAGGTCGTCAGGTGGCTCTGCGCATCATCGAAACAGAGCGGGAAGACCCTCCAGTAGAAGATCGACGCCAGAAGGAGGCACGACACAACGGCATAGGTGACCAAGACCCAGGCGACCCTGGGTCTGCGCCGCAGAAAGATGGGACGGTAGTTGTCAAGTCGGATGAGACAGTTCCTTTTTGGAATTAAGCTCTAATTCATGGCTTGGTTTTCCGGGTTCTTGGGTGGATTGATCCAGACGGCCTGCGGCGGCAGGGCTGCCTGGGGCGGCTTGCGTACAAAGCGGTCAGGATGCCGGTGGTAGGCGGCATCCAGGGCTTGCTGGCGCTGCCGGTGAACCTCTTGCACCCGCCCGTAGTGGACGTCGGCGGGGGTATAGAGGGCCAGGCCGGAATGGCGATGCTCGTGGTTGTACCAGGGGAAGAAGGTACCGCCGAAGGCCCGGGCATCCTGGACCGAGCCGAACCGCTCGGGAAACTCGGGACGATACTTCATGGTCTTGAACTGGCTTTCGGAGAACGGATTGTCATTGGAGACGTGCGGGCGGCTATGGGTTTTGGTGACTCCCAGATCGGCCAGCAACTCCGCGACGCCCTTGGACTTCATCGAGGAGCCCCGGTCGGCGTGGAGCGTCAGTTGGTCTTCGACGATCCGTTGCTTGGCGCACGTTTGGCGAATCAGGCGTTGGGCCAGGGTCGCGGACTCTCGCAGGGCGATCATCCAGCCGACGACGTAGCGGCTGAAGATGTCCAGGATCACATACAGATAGTAGTAGGTCCACTTGGCCGGCCCCTTGAGCTTGGTAATGTCCCAGGACCAGACCTCGTTGGGGCGGGTGGCCAGCAACTCGGGCTTGGTGTACACGACCCGCGAGGCCACGGCCCGGCGTTCCCGCACTTCGTCGTTGGCCGCCAGCAGGCGATACATCGTTCGGATCGAACACAGATAGTGGCCGTCTTCGAGAAGCTGCGCATACACTTGGGGCGGGGCCAGATCGACGAATCGCGGCTCGTGCAAGGTCGCCAGGACGGTTTGCCGTTCGGCCTGGCTCAGGGCGTGTTCGGGCGGCCTGCGTGTCACGACCCTCGCGGTGGTGGTCTGGGATCTCTGTTGCCGATAGAACGAGGCCCGGGGGACCTTCAGAGCCTGACAGAGTGACAAAGTGCCGAGTTGCTGACGATGCTGTTGGATCAGGCTCATGAGATCTCCTCGCTGTCGGGGAGCGTCTCGATCGGGTTGCCGAGCATGGCCGCAACTTTTTTTTGAATGTCAATGATCAGCTCGGCCTGGCGGAGCTTCTTGTGGAGCCGTTCATTGTCCCGCCGCAGGCGCTGGAGTTCCTGGTCCCGGGCGTCGCGGGTGCGTTTGCGGCCGCGTTTGTCATCCTGGAGTCCCTTCAGGGCGCCGGCCTGGTATTGTCGTCGCCACTGGGTCAGGGCCGAGGAATAGAGGCCCTCGCGTCGCAACAGGGCCCCGATTTCGCCGGGGCCGGTGCATCGTTGGGCCTCTTCGACGAGGCGGGCCTTGTACGCGGCGGTAAACCGCCGTCGTTTGGGCTGGGCCAAGACCTCCGGGTCGGGGACGGGGGTCTCGCCGGCGCCGTTGTTGGCCCCTGCGTTCGGCTCGCCTCCGCTGCGCTGCGGCTCGCCTCTCTGCGGGGCCAACAACCTCTGGTTCCGTGTCTTATCCATGACATCCAGCATATTGCGAATCTCCTTGCCCTCTACTCTAATTATCGGCAAGGAATTGTCTCAAGCATTCTGACACAGAGGGGAGCGAGCAGGAACGACAGACTCTCCACGTACCGGGTTGCGATCCAGAGCTGGGTTGCCAGATTGGCTCCGTCGCCGGCAAAGACCCCCATTCCCTTGTACGCCAGGGTGTGGATCAGGTCGAACGCTCCGACGAACAAGCAGGCCATGCCGAGAAACAACATGTACCCATTCTGGATGAATTGTCGACTGTTCCACACGATGAGGAAGATGGCAAACGCCACGGTGACGGTGGCGATCTCGATGATGCTGTGAAACAGCAGGAAATGGCGCGTGCTCAGAAGATAGAGGCCGCTGAGAATGACGACCCAGCAGAGCAGGCCCAGGAGCTTCCTGTCGGTGGGTGTATGATGGTCGTTCTGATGCATGTGCCGCTCGTCCATACCAGCAGGCCGCATCGGGGTGGACTCACAATGACATCGCAAAGGCGCCTCCGTGTCATCACCCGCAGCGTTCTCCGTCGGGATCGGCCCAGCCGCGATAGTCGCACATAAAAACTGAAGTCTATATCTGCCCTGCCCCTGGCAGAATAGGGAATTTCCCTAATTTGCCCCTCGGCCCACGGCTTGTGGCAAAACAGCGGTCAGTTCGGATCGATCTGCTCGTAAATCTGTGCGATCTCGCGGAGCAGGGCTTCGAGTTGTGTGAAATACTGCGATTCGGGAAGCTCTGCTTTCGCGTCGCGCAGTTTCATCACCTCCAGTTCGAGCCGGTCGCGCTCGGCGCGCAAGGCCGGCGGCATGCCCGCCTCCGTGTCGCTGTAGAGCAGATGAAGCTGATGGGCCCGGTATCCGTCGAGAGAAGCGTTGTCGGCGGCCTTCTGCACCGGGCGAATGCCTCGGAACCAGTCGGCGGGCGTGCCCAGCCCGTCGCCGTTGTCGTCGAGCAGGGCGTGTTCCGTCGCCAGCCGGCCCTCAGCCTGGTAGAACGCCTGGGTGTGATAGGAGGCGGTCAGAAACGCTTCGAGCAGCGACGTCTGGCCGTCCTTGTCGAGGTCGGCCAGGGGCTCGGCAATCGCTTCGGCCAGGTATCGGCCGAATCGCGTGTAGTTCTGCTCGAAGCCGCTCTTCGTTGCGGTGATGATCACGCGCCCGGGCGCCGACAGCGCCTGCAGAAAAGGAGCGCTGGAGGAAGAAGTATCGATCAAGGCAACGGTTCGTTGCATTGGCTGGAGCCATTCGACCAGGTCGTCCGTCGTCAGGTCGGGCCCTCGCAGATTGAACCGGGCGGTCCTTCCATCGAACGTCCCGTGTCCGATCAGGACCAGCCACAGTGGAGCGTCGGTGGCGTGTGGTTCGGCGGCCAGCAGTTCTTTCAAACGCAATCGGTCAGACCGGGTGGCAGCCTCAAGTCCGAAGGACTTGGGGATGGTTTCCCTGGGCTGACCATCCCCAAGCTGCGCTTGAGGCTGCCACCCGTCATTCAGACCGACGGTGCGCAATAACGCCCCGGCTCTGGTACAGGCCTGCTCCCAAAGGCCGGTCCATTCGACAAATTGCTCCAGGTACTCCGGCATTCCCGGAGCCCCGACGACCACGATCACGCTCTGGGTGGTGGGTGGCAGCCTCAAGTCCGCAGGACTTGGGGATGGCTGGCTCGTCGAGACCATCCCCAAGCTGCGCTTGAGGCTGCCACCCGCGGCAACAGAGGCCGGAGTACCGATCGTACTCAGAACCAACACGCCAGCCAGGAATGTCACCTTTGCGTTCATGGCATTCCCTTCCAGCGGCGAAGCGCCCATTCGACAACCAGGCACAGCAGCGCCAGCAGAAAGATCGCTGGCAGGATTCCGGGCAGATCCCACAGTGGCCTGATCCAGACGGTGGTGATCGGCACCTTGCGATTCGGCAGATCGCGGGCGAAGTCCGGCAGTTCGTCGAGTTCCACGACTCGGCCTCCCGTCCGGCGGGCGATCTGCTCCATCAGCGGTCGGTTGATCTTGATCGAGCGAAATTCGCGGGCTTCGAGATCGGTGGCCCAGCCCGCTTCCGCATGGCCGATCTCCGCGCCATTGGCGTCGGTGACAACCGCGCGAGCAAGATATCCGCCACTGAGGCGCGGGACGTACGTGCTCTCGAACAGGCCGCTCTCGCCTGCGACCAGAGTGGCTGTCAGACCGAGCGTTTGGCCCTGCGGCTGGTCCACTTCGATGGCGACCGACACGTCGTCCTTTGGCTCGAAATCCTCGCCCCGGACGCGCACCTGCAGCGGCTTGACGTCGGTAGCCGGAGCCACCCCATCCGTGACCTGGAGTGAGATCCGCTCCGGCACGTCCGCCACCAGCCATCGCAGCGTCTGGCGCCAGAACTTGTTCATGTCTTCACGTGCCTCGGCGTCCTGGAGTCCCCATCGCCAGATGTCGCCGACCGTCAGAGTTGCGCTGCGCCCATTGCCCATTCGCTGCACCACCAGGGCGGGCAGGGCCTCGGCGTCGTCGCCTCCGACAGTTGCGATGGTCTTTGCGCCGACCCTCGTCGACGCGACGCGACTGAGCACGCGGAAGTCGGTCATCTTCGCCAGCCGTTCCTGTTCGTCCGGTTCGTTGTCGCGCAGCCGGGCCCAAGGCTCCAGCCAGCCGTCGCGCGTCAACGTCATGCGAATCGCAGATGAGCTGACGCCTTCGGGCGCGCGATCGAGGTAGACCGGCAGGAGGCTGCCAATGGGCGTGCGGTCGAAGTTTCCCTGCCGGAAGGAGTCTTTGCCGCCGAGCATGAGGAAGCCGCCGCCGCGTTCGGTGACGAACCGTCGCAGCAGGTCCATCTGGTCGTGCGTGAAGAAGGCCGCCTCGACGTCGTCAAGGATCACGGCGTGATAGCCGAACAGCAATTCCGGCGTCTTCGGGAATCCCTCCTGGAGTTCAGCCGCATCACGCGTGTTCAGGCGGACCAGAACGGGCTGGTCGTATTGCTCGGTCTGCTCCCGGTCCTGGTTTTCGAAACCGCGGTACAGAGGATTGCTCTGCTCGCCGGCGCGACCGCGCCAGTCGTACTTCGGCTCGCGCCGCGCCACGCGAATCAGGCCCACCATCTGCACCTGCTCGTCCTCGCTGAGAGCCCGCTGGAGGAACTTGTACTCCCAGTTCGGACGGCCCGACACGTACAGGATGCGGTAGGGGCCTCCCCCTCGATCCACGACGATGGTGCGCGCGTTATTGGCGAGTGTGGCTTCCGAAGGGGTCTCGGGCGAGGCCGCCGATTCGCCTTTAGTCACCTCTGCGACGCGCACCTGGTAGAACAAGACGCCGGCCCGGTCGGGACGAAGGCGAAAACGGAACGCCTGCTTCTCATTGCGGCCTCCCACATTCCATTGCTGGCGTTCGACCAAGGCTCCCGACCCATCCATCAGTTCGACGGCCACACTGCGGCCGCCGAATCCGGCGGCTTCGATGTCGGCCTGCACGATCACAGGGGCGTCCTCGAACGCCGTCTGGCTGACCGAGACGTTGCTCAGCGACAGGTCCTTGGGCGCTCGATCCGTGCCGATGAGAACGGGATAGACTGGTGGCATGTCCGATCCCGATGCCCATCCGGACTCGACCCCATCGGTCGCGTTGCCGTCGGTCAATAGCAGCACGCCTGCAATCGGCCGGTCGCGATACCGCTCCGCAACCGTTTGCAGAGCGTTGCCGATGGCGGAGGCGGCGCCTTCGAAAGTCAGCTCGGAGAAATCCGAGGTCCGACGCAGACGCGAATCAAAGATGTATTGGCGAAGCTGGAACGTATTGGACAGCGCCGCGAGCCAGTCGGCCTTCGTGACATCCATGGCCTCGCGGAGGATCTCGCCGCGACTTCGATCGACGCCGGGGTCCCGAACGTTCATGCCTGCGCTGTTGTCGGCGATCACGACAAACAGGTTGGCGCCGGATTCGGCCCGCCGGCCGCTCCATAGCGGTTCGATCAGACACAGCGCCAGAATCAGAACGCCCAACAGCTTCGCGACGAATGCGATCCTCTCTGCGGCGCCGATACGAGGGCTGCGCCGATACGTCCACACCAGCAGGGCGGCAGCGGCCAGCGTCAGAATTGCAGCCGGCCAGACCCAATGCGTCATCGAGATGGTGACGTTCGCCGGCGGAATCATGGATGGTCGCCCCCCAGATTCTCGAAGTAACTTCGTACCACGTCGGCGAAACGGTCGGGCACCGGGTCGCGATCGATCGGGACCAGGGCCTCGTCCGACTCGAGCCCGGCGAGTGTATCCCGGAGTTTCTCCTGCAATTCCATGAGCGGCTTGGTGATCTGCTGCTGGACCAGATCCCACTGAGGTTCCTTGCCGTGGCGCGTGAAGTCCGTCCGTATAGTGCGGGCCCGGTCCCGGACTCTTGCCACGTCCTCGCGAAGATCGCGTTCGGTCAACATCTCCTCCACGTCACGAAGCCGATCGGACCAGTCTCGATAGTCCCCGCCGGTCAGTGGACCACGTGCGCCGCTGTCGCTCCATTCCTCGAACGACTCGCCTCCGGGTCCCCAGCCGCTCGGGTTGCCCCGCTCGTCTCTATTGCCCCGCGTGGTCTGGCCATCCCGCTCTTGTTGCGACCGAGCGCCGTCCTGTGCCATGCCCGGCTGCTGCGGCGTCTCGTTGCTGGCCGATGGCTCCTGTTGCGGTCGTCCGCCCTCGCTGGGCATCGGGTCCTGACGTTGGGTCTCATTCGGTTGCCCACGGCCGGACGCAGCCGCCCGTTCGTTGGGATCGTCGCGGCGTTCACCGCCTGCACCGGTTGCACGAGCGGTCTCCTCGTCGACCTGGCGGATCAACTCGTCGAGCTGCTGGCGGGCCAGCCGCAACGATTCTGCCTCATCGCCCAGCACGCTCTCGGCAGCCTCCTCGACGCCTTCACGAAGCTCGTCGATCCCCTGGGCTGCCCGTCGTTCGATCTCCCGAGCCTGGGGCAGGAAGTTCCGCTCCAGCAACTGGCCGGCAGCCTCCAGGGCCTGGTCGAGGTTCTCCGTGCTGGCCTTGCGCAGCGTGTCGTAGAGTCTTCGCGAAAGCAGCGGCTCGGCGATCTCCGATCGCTCGCTCACATCTTTCATCTGCTCGATCAGCTCTTCGACCTCTCCTCTCTGTTGCTCGATTTGCTCGGTCACTTCGCCGCTCGTGCCCGTGTCCGCAAGCGTCCGGCGGCCTGAGCCCGCCTGCTGCTCCATCTGTTCGGCGATCCGATCCTGCCTCTGGTCGAGCTGCTGCGCTCGGTCGCGCATGTCGCGCATCTCCTCGGAGAACTGGCTCGATGTGTTGCGCCGGAACTCGTCGCGCATCTGTTCGAGCTGCCGTTGCGCGCGTGTTGCCGACGTGATGGCCCGAGAGACCATCCCCTCTTCGAGATCCTGGGCGGACTGGCGGATCTGGGAACGCGAATCGTCGAGCTGCTCTCTGGCGTCGGCCATTCGTTGCCGATTCTGCGACTGGTCCATTCTCGCCTGGAGTTCGTCGATGTCACGAAGGGCTTCGACCTGCTCGTCTCGCAGGCGTTTGAGTTCGCGCAGGATCTCTTGTCTTTCCTGTTCGTTGCGCGCCTGCCGCAGGGCGGCCTCGGCCTCTCGCAGCCGCTCGCTCACGTCGTTCTGACGCCGCGCGAGATCGCCGAGCCGGTTGAGGACCTGAAGGTCCTCGCGCCGGGCGGTCTGCTCTCGCGATTGGGCCACACGTTCGGTCTCGTACCGATTCTCCTGTTCCGTCAGTTCGAGTTGCTGCAACTGCTGCTGCGACCGGGCGGAGCCGGCGTTGTTGCCGCGTCCGGAGTTCTGTGCTCGCGCGATCTGATGCTCGCGTCCCCTGAGCTTGAGCAGTTCCTGGTAGGCAGCCTGCTCGGCGCCCAGCGCGGCCGTTAACTCCGCGGCCGAGGTCGACTGCGTGGCCTGCGTCAGATGGTCTACGGAAGTCTCCATGTGTTCGGCAGCGGCCTGGAGCGCCTGGCCGGCCGATGGGTCCTCCGCCTCGGCCGTTGCAGATCGGGCCTTTTCCAGTGCTTCGGCCTGCGACTGGCGGACGACATCGACGTCGTCTTTTCGCTCGCCGAGGTTGCCCGACAGGTCGGTCTGCTGTTTGATGTTCCAGGTAGCGATGATGATCTGCTTCTGCATCTGGATGAGTTCGTCGGTTTGTTGACCCTGCTGTTGCCCATCCTGACTCTGCTGCTGTTGGCTGCGCTGATCCTGAAACGACTGGTTCTCGATGAAGACCTCGTCGAAGGGGCGCACCTCGGCAAAGTACATGTCGCTGACGGCTCGACGCGGCCGGCCGTCGGGTCCAACGTCGTCGGCCCAGAAGTGGTACGTCAGCAGTTGGTCGGGGACGGCCCCGAGTTCCTCGATGGCCAGCAGGTGCTGGATCTGCTGCTGGCTGGCCGCCGGTGCGTCGCTCAGCACGATGTCCCGGCTCTCCACGCCCGCCAGGGTGTACGTCACTCCATAGCGGGCCACACCGTAATCGTCGGAAACTTCGGCCTGGAGGTCCAGCTCTTCCAGAGGCGAGGCCGCGACGTCGCGGTTGGGAAACAGAGGCTTCAGCTCGGCAGGGAGGTTCTTGTGAACGTCGACCGTGAAACGCGGAGGCATCTTGCTGTCCAGCCCCTGAGCGTCCGCCATGAGCAGCTCGTATCGCTCGCTCTGCTCGGCGGCAAAAGACGTCGTCAGGACATGGGGATGCTCAGGGTCGAGGTTCAGCGCCAGCGCGATGCCCGTTCTCGGAGCCAGACGCGCCGTCGCCACAGGCTTGTTCAGTGTGAACGTCAGCGTGACGTGCGAACCTTCGACGACGCTGATGCGTCGCGTGTCGTGGATTGTCTTTTCGGGCAGGTTCGTATATGAAGGATAGACGATCTTCGCATCGGCCTGGATCAGACGCGGACGGTCCAGGACGGTGATCTCATAGTTGCCGCTGCGCTCGTCGGCGTATTCGATGTGATAGAGCAGGTCCGAACGGACGTCCGGAATGACGCCTCCGAAGACCGCGTCATCCACGCTTCGCGTCAGCGGCACTCGTTGTTGCTCCTGCCCGGCGGCGCCGAACGAAAGGCCGACCTCGTGTGGAATGCGTCCATCGAATCGTGCGACGATTACCACGGGGCTTCCGGCCTCCACGGTGGCATCGCCCGGCGTGATTGTGACCTCGTAGCCTCTGGAAGCCAGGACGCCGCGACGACTGCTCGACAGCAGGGACATTGAGGGCAACATCTGCGAGAGCACCGCCGCCACGAGCAACAGGGCTGCGATGCGACTGATGTTGGCCATCGCTACGGTTCTGGGCGGGATGCTCTGGAGCCAGTCGTGGTTCGTCGCATGGATGATGGCTCCCTTGAGCACCTGCGTCTGGAGATAGCCCAGCCGACCGCCCGGATGGTCGGGTTTCTGTTCGATGGCGGCCAGTAGAAGGGCCTTGAGATCGGGATGATGCTGTTCGATGTCCCGCGCGACGGCCTGGTAGTCGAGTTGGACGCGATCTGTCTTGTAGATTGCCGCGATCGTTGCTGCAATGGTGGCGATGCACCACAGTCCCGCCTTGAAGGGAAGTCGCCATCCCCATAGCCAGTCGGCGCCGATCAGCGCCAGACCAACGAGTGCGGCGATGAGCCAATAGCGCGATAGGCGCCATGCGAGGTCCAGACGCCTTCGGCGCGTTATGATCGGTTCGAGCTGTCTGCGAAGCGTGTGCTCGATCATGTCGGTTCCCCCCGGGACTCTGATGCGGGCCGGGTCAGCCATCCGGCCAGCCAGGTCTCCAGTAACAGCACAACCAGGGCAGCGACCAACACCCACCGCCAGAGTTTCTGTTCGCTTTCGGTTTCTGCCATTCCTCGATGGATTGCAGCCTTCGCGAGCTGACCGGTTACTACGGGACTGGGTGGCTTCAGTGAAAGCCCCAGTTTCTCCAGTTCCTCGATCTCCATCGGATCGGTCCGGCTTTCCGACACGGGCACGTTGACCGCAAACTGTCTTGTCCCGCCCTGGGATTCGATGCCGTAGATCCCAGGCATGTCCGTTTGGGTGAACGTCTCGGCGCCTCTTTCGAGTACGACCGCCGAGCCGTCGGGTTTTCGGATTCGGCCATTCTCCGATGGCAACGCGGTCGGACGTGAGATGGGCACCGGGTCGCCGACGAAATACTGGGCCTGTGTTCCTGTGAGCGCGCCGCCGTATTCCAGGACGCTGTAGAGCAACGGGACGAACTTGGACGACAGGGCCAGGTCGCTGTCGGTCGGATGCCAGCCGCTGGTCAAGACCAGCACCGTCCCTCTGCCCTTGGGCACCTCGAACCACGCCGGATCGTCGCTATCGTACCGCGCCAGCACGCGGGCGCCGGGAACAGCAGCAAGATCAACTCGCCGATGCTTCCAGAAATGGACCTTTGTGAAATCGCCGAAACGGGGATCGGAAAACACCGCCAGCAGTGGATGGGCGAACTCGATCTGCCCGAGCATCGCGTATCGGCCGGCGTCCGCCTCTTCGCAGTTGATGTTGGCGATGCCTGTGAGGGCCGACAGCGCGGTCATGGCTTGGGCCGACTTCATCGCCAGCAGTACGGTTCCGCCCGATTCGACGTGTCCGCCAAGGACACCAAGGTTCTCTGCGTGCGTTGTTTCGGTTACGACGGTCAGATGGGCCGCCGCCACTTCATCAGGGACCAGTGGTTCATCACCCTTGTGGAACGTGACACGAACGTTCAGCCCGCCTGAGGCCTTGAATGCCTGACGCACGTAATACAGCATGCCCCTCGGATCGTTCGGTTCGTCGTTACCGATGCAGAGGATATTGATCTGCTGTTGCAGGCGAGGCGCGATGTAGAGCGTGTTGTCGAAATCGTGGTCGTCGCCGGTCAGGACGAGCCGGTTTGTGTTCGATGGATCGCCTGGTGTTGAGACCTTGACGACGGCGCTGCGGCCGGCTGGAACATACACATCGACCGTCCGAGAGGACGCCGGCTCATCGGCCCAGCGTAATTGAAACTGCTCTGCGGCCGCCTCGGGCGCGTTGGTCACGCGGATGCTCGGTGCATCGTTGCTGTCGGGACCTGTCGGATGGCGGCGATGGATCACCCATTCCAACGCCGCATTGGTCGCCTTGGCGCACTCCACCGGCCGCAGGATCAGTTCTGTTGTCTCAGGCCACTCGTACGTGTGGAGTGCATCGAGGCGGCATCCCTGCTGCAGGTCGCCGATCAGCACGATCTGTCGGATTCCGCCGGGCTGGTCCCCATCGCCGACCTCATTGTCCTCGATTGCTTCGGCGGCGATTGTCAGCGCTGCCCCCAGATCGGTCGATGCCCAGCCGGGCGACATATCCGCCAGGCAGTCAGTCACCGCCGCAGCGCGTCGGGGCAGGTCCAGGGCAGCCCATTGCTCGAACCCGATCTGTGTCTGCGTATTCTGATCGAACGTCATCAGGCACACCCGATCGATCGGCTCGACGTCGCTCAGGACGGAACGCACCTCGGCCGTCGCCTGGTTCCACAGTCCGGCGCGGCGCATCGACGCGCTGGTGTCGACGAGCAGGATGATGCGTCTGCCCTGGTGAGTCACCGTCTCGGGGGTCTGGCGCGAGAGCAGCGGTCGTGCAAACGCAATGGCCAGCAGGCACAGCAGCAGGCACCGCAGAATCAGCAGCGACAGGTTCTCGATGCGGCTTCGGTTCCGCAGACGTGGGGCGGTTGTCCGCACGAACATCAGCGAGCTGAACGTCACGCGCTTCCGCGTATGGCGGCGGATCATGTGCAGCAGGATCGGCACGCCGACGGCGGCGACCCCGGCCAGAAGTAGCGGATAGAGAAAGCTCATGTCCTCCTCCCGATCCCGCCGTGCATCGGGGCGCCCTGTGCCCGTCGGATCTGTCGGCGGCGCATCCGGTCCTGCAGGAACTCCAGCAGGGCCAGGTCGAACGGACGATCCGTGGCGAACAGATGGTAGTCGATCCCCAGTCTCTGGCACGCGGTCCGGGCCGTGGCCAGATGCGTTTCGAGCATGCGTTTATAGCCCTTCTGGGCGGCGGGCGGATCGACGTACATGTCACGACCCGACTCGATGTCGCGGAAGACGGCGGGCGTGTCGAAATCGAAGTTCAGTTCGGTTGGGTCCAGCACCTGGAACACGACGACGTCGTGACCTCCGGCGGCCAGATAGCCCAGGTCGGATTCGAGCCAGTCGATCGAGGCCAGCAGATCGGAGACCAGCACGATCAGCCCTCGCTTGGTGAGCATCTGCGCCAGGCGTTGGAGCGGCGGTCCCAGGTCGGTGGCGCGCCCCTGCGGCTCGGTGTCCAGGGCCAGCATCAGGCGGCGCAGATAGCTGGGCCGGTTGCGGGGCGGCAGGTACTGGCCGATCCGGTCGTCGAACGTCGCCAGCCCGACCGCATCCCCCTGGGTGAACAGGAAGTACGCCAGCGTGGCGGCCAGCGTTCCGGCGTACTGGCTCTTGGTGTACCCGGTGGAACCGTAGCTCATCGACCGGCTCTGGTCGATCAGCAGGTGACAGCGCAGGTTCGTCTCGTCCTCGAACTTCTTGATGTAGAAACGGTCGCTGCGCGCATAGACCCGCCAGTCAATGTACCGGGGGTCGTCTCCGGCGCTGTATTGGCGATACTCGGTGAACTCGACGGAGAAGCCGTGATAGGGGCTTCGATGGATTCCTCGCAGAAATCCCTGGACGATCCCCTTGGCGCGCAGCTCCATCGACCTGATCTTCATCAGAGCGGCCGGATCGACCATCCCGCCGTTGGCGGCGGTCGTCCTGGACCCGAATGGAGCCGGTGTCTGCGTCATTTGCTGCTTTCCTTGACCGACTTCAGCAGGCGGTCGATGAGGTTGTCCGTGGCAACGCCCTCGGCCTCGGCGCGATAGTTGATCAGAACGCGATGCCGAAGCACCGGGTGAGCCAGCGCCCGGATGTCCTCGAATGTCACGTGGGCCCGGCCGTAGAGCAGCGCCCGTGCCTTGCCCCCGAGCACCATGTATTGCGAGGCGCGCAGCCCGGCGCCCCAGGTGACCCATTCGTTGATGAAATCGCGAGGATTGTCAGCCCCCGGCCGCGAGGCCGCCGCGATGCGCACGGCGTACCGCACCACGTCCTCGGCGATCGGGACGCGGCGCACGACGCTGTGGAACCGGAGCAGGTCGTCGCCCGTGAAGAGCGGTTCGATCGGCTCGGGGTCGGTCGTGGTGGTCTGGCGGACCGCCGCGACCTCGTCGTCTTCGGACAGGTATCCGATCCAGACGTTGAACATGAACCGGTCGAGCTGCGCCTCGGGCAGGGGATAGGTGCCCTCCATCTCGATCGGGTTCTGCGTGGCGAACACGAAGAACGGCTCGCTCAGCGCGTGACTGACGCCCGCCGCGGTGACGTGATGCTCCTGCATGGCTTCCAGCAGGGCGGCCTGGGTCTTGGGCGGCGTGCGGTTGATCTCATCGGCGAGAATCATGTTGGCGAAGATCGGCCCTCGGACGAACGCCATCCTCCGCTCGTGATCGGTCTGCTGGAGAATCTCGGTGCCCGTGATGTCGGCGGGCATCAGGTCGGGTGTGAACTGGATGCGCTGGAACTTCAGGTGGAACAGTTGCGAGAGCGACTTGATCAGCAGGGTCTTGGCCAGCCCCGGCGCGCCCGTGAGCAAACAATGCCCTCCGGCCAGCACCGCGACGATCAGGTGCTCGATCACGTCCTCCTGGCCGACGATGACCTTGGCCAGTTCGGTTCCCATTCGCCGCCGGGCTTCCTTCAGTTGTTCGACCGCCTCTCGTTCTGATTCGTACGCTTGCGTCGTCAAGACCCTTGTCCTTTCATACAAGTCCTATTCGTCCCATGCGTCCCATAGGACCTATAGGACTCATGGGACGAATAAGGTCCCACGGACCAACTCAGTGTGTCATCGCATAGAACACAATGTTGATTCCCATGGGATAGGCCTTCTTCTCTGAGAACTCGCGGAAGTACCACTCGTCCTCGCCCTCGCGTTCCCATCCATCGCCGAGGTCGGTGTTGTGGCAGATGATCGCCATCATCCGTCCCTTGTCATCGTAGAGGGCTTTGAAGTGAACCTGTCGCGCATCTTCGCGTTCCCAGGTGATGCCATAAGGCCGGCCGCGCAGCGCGGCGTCGATGCTCGGTATCTGAGGCTTCTCCTTCAGGTCGAATACCGCATGGAAGATCGGATGAGTCAGCGGCAACTCGACCGGCTCACGCTCGGGGAAGACGCGTTTGATCTCATAGTAGAAGTTGTACCACTCATCCTCGCCCCAGAAGTCGTCAACCATCAGGAATCCGCCATTGAGCAGATAGCGTCGCAGCGCCTGGACCTCCTCTTCCGTGAACACCAGCGCTCCGGGCTCGACGATGTAGATGAACGGATAATGAAACAGCTCGGGGTCCGTCAGTTGGAGGATCAGCCCGTCCGGGTTGACCTCCATCGACGTCAGTTGGTGCAGGCGATAGGAGAAGTTCAGGTCGCTGTCGGGGTAATCGGTCGCCCAGCGTCCCCCTCCGAATCCGCGCCCGAATCCTCGACGGCCGCCTCGACCGCCGCCCCTCGGACCATAAGGTCCTGGACCATATCCGTATCCGGAGGAGTACTCGATTCGCACGAAGGTGAACACGTCGTGGACGAACTCCTTGTCGGGTTCCCACTCGGGCACGCCGGAACGAGCGTCGCGACGATCATAGTATCGCTGTGCGAACACCAGCGTCCCGCTGACGCCGAGGACGACGAGCAGTCCAAGAAACAAACGTGTCCTGGTCATTGGGCGCCCCCCTGGTTCTTGCCGTCCGAATCGGTGACCATTTCCAGCAGCAGCCGGTGCCCGTCGCGGAAGCGCGGCGCATCGGCGAGGGCCTCCAGGACGTGGCGTCGGGCGGCGTCGGGATCCTCGTGCCGCAGCAACCGCCCCAGGCGATAGTGGACTTCGACCGGGTCCGCCGGGTCCAGCAGCAACAAGCGTCGATACGATTCGACGGCGCGTTCGCTGCGGCCGAGTTCCTCGGCGGCCCGACCGATCCACCCGTAGGCGCTACTCAGCATGGGGTAGACCGCCAGGTAGCGGTCGCCATTTTCCACCACCTGCTCCCAGGACTGCTGCTCGGCCGCGATCTCCATCAGCCGCAGATACGCGTCGGCCGCATCAGATGACATCTTCGCCAGCTTGCTGAGGGCATCATGCTCCTGCTGCGTCTCGCCAAGTTTGCGATGCACCGCTGCCAGGAGCTGATAGGCGTTGTCCTCCTCGACGTGCGCAGGGTAGAGCGAGATCAGTCTTTCGAGCGGCTCTTTGGCCTCCTCCCACTGTTCGCTCTTCAGCAGCATCTGCGCCTGAAGCCGCAACGCCCAGAAACTGTTCGGATGTCCGGCCAGCCAGCCCGCCACTGCCTGCGGATCAGCGGGATCGACCTGTTCTTCGCTCGGCTCGTCCCAGTCGGCCTGCGGCGCCATTGCCTCCGCACGTTTTCGAGCGAAGGCTTCAAACTGCTCTTCGAGCTGCGCCATCGGGGCGGCGTGCTTGGAGAGAGTCGCGTTGATCTCCTGTCCCTCCGCCAGGTCGGCCAGGATCGCCCGGATCGATTCCTGGCCGAAACGCTCGACGAGGAACTCGACCACCAGCAACGATTCGCAGTAGGCGAACTGAAGGTGCATTGGCGTGGGCGGATTCAGGAACGCGCCGCTGAGCTTGCCGATCGGGGTCAGCTCGCCGGTCAGGATCATCCGGCGATAGCGCGGGTTCATCCGCTGGCCCCACGTCGGGTTGCGCTGCGATTCCTCGTACACGGAGATTCCTTCGCTCAGCCAGCGCGGCATCTTGTTTCGCGTCAGGTGGAGTGTCACGACGTGACAGAATTCGTGCCACAACACAGCTTGCCAGTTCGCAGGGCGCTGCGCCTTAGGACTGTTGGCGGTAATGACGCTGCCGAAACAGACGCCGAGATATCCGTCGACGTCGGGAATCCCGAACGTGCGCACCGCGAAATCCTGCAGATTGGCAAACAGCTCGACCGTCACAGGGCTGTCGAGCTGAAGGCCGTATTTCTCGCACAGTTCCGACCGCGCCTGCTTGAGCAGGGCCAGCGCTTGGTCGCCATAGACCGCCGCCTCCAACTCGTTCATTCGCAGCACGAACCCATCGGCCTCCAGCGTCTTGAACTTGGACATGCTGTCTTGCAGTGTGCTCAGGTTGTAGGCCTTGACGTTGTACGGGTCCGCATCGGCCACCTGATTCGCCAGCGTCCAGCCTTCCTTTTCCTGCCCCAGCCGCAGCAGGTCTTCGGCCAGTTGGATTCGGGCCGGCACGTGGTTCGGGTCGAATTGCAGCGCGCGACGCTGGAACGCGCTTGCCTCCGAGAACCGGTACTTCTGCGAAAGCTTGGCGCCGATCAGGTGATCGACCTGCGGATTGGTTGCCCAGAACTTGAGCGCCTTGGCCCGGCAGACTTTGGCCTCGTTGGGATCGTTGGCCAGATGAGCGAGCAGCGCACGGTAGGCCCACGCCTCCGGCCGCCAGGGATTGACCTGCAGCGTCCGTTCCAGCGACTTGGCGGCGCCCTCGTAGTCTTCGCAGTCGATCTGGTGTTCCGCCAGCAGGATCAGGGCCGGCGCGTGGTTCGGATTCGCGACGAAAGCGGCGTCCAGCGACTGCATCATCGCCCGGCGGTCGCTGTGGTAGAAGGCCGTTGCCAGTCCGTAGTGAGCATCCGGGTCGTCGCCGAATCGCTCCAGGGCCTTGTGGAATTGCTCGGCGGCCAGCTCGTAATCCTGCTTGGCCATCGCCAGATCGCCGGCGGCCAGGTACGCCTCGCGGCAGTTCGGGTCGTTCTCGAGGGCGCGATTGTAGAAATCCCGCAAAACGATGCGTGGTTCCGCGCCCAGCAAGAGCAGCGATTGCCCGAGAGCGACCAGATCCGAACTGGTTATAAAGGCCAATCGGCGCGCGGACGCGATTCGGTAGGTCTTCTCCAGCATCTCTCGGGCCAGATCGGTTTGACCGTTGGATGTGTACACCGTATGGGCGAGCTTCAGCAGCCTGAGGTTGAGCGGGTACTGGACGAGGATCGAATCCATCTCCCGAGCGGCCTCTTCATATTGGCCCAGGGCCAGCATGGATTCGGTCAGGAGGATGCGCCATTGAGGCTGGTACGCCGAATCCGCAATGGCCTTCTGCGCCGAGTCCAGAGACGCACGGTACTGACCCTTTCGGAATTGCTCCTGCGATGCGTCAAGACCGGCAGCCCGCACGGACCCTGTCGATCCGAGCGCCAGCAAGATGCAGGCTCCGATTCCCAGCAGACGCCTGCGGCGCGAATCCTGTCGGTCCAACGAAATCATCCGTCTGCCTACTCGGTAGGGTGTGCACCGCACACCTTTCCTCTTGTCAAATGCCCCGAATCAAGCAGGCATTTGGATAGCCTTTCACGAGCTACGATTGGCAGTCCTCCGGACCGCCCATCATGCCATGATAGTGGCAAGTCGTACTGTGCCGTTACTGTTTTTTCTGCGGCCCCCATGAATGGACCGCCCATCGTGCTACGTGGGCTACGCGGTCGGGCCGGTGGAGGTTCGAGAGGGGCTCTCTCGTGAGTGGAAGCAGAGAAGAACCACCAGCCCGGTGGCCACTGGAATGGAGCTGCCACGTAGACGCGATCCAAAGACACCTGTCCGGAAATGCCGGTTAGCGATCCCTGCCGCCGGCATCGCTCGGCAGCAGCGAAAGGATGTAGCTGCGGCGCGAGCGGACGAACTGCTTGATCCCGTTGCGTCGCCCGTCGTCGAAACCTTCCGCGTCGAGGGCATCGGCCGCGTCATCGAGAAACCGATCGAATTCTGTCGGAGGATCGCTGGTCCCGTACGATGTTTGCCAGGGGCCCTCGACGAGTTCTCTCAGTGCATCGAGGTACGCCTGACGGTACTTGGGGTAGTTGAGGAACTGGTACACCTCCGGGAAGAGACCCGAATTGGTCGGAGGCAGCGATGTGGATGGGCCGTCACCCGAGCCGAGTGTGAAGTCAATATCCCAGGGCAACAGGTACCATTTGCCTTCGTTCGAGGCGTAGTAGAAGGCGTTGTTCTTGCCCCGGCGGTATCCGTAGCTGTCCCAGTCGCCCACCGTATGGCGGATCGCCAGCATGGTGGCGAAATGCTCGGGATGAAGGACTGATTCGATGGTCTGCTCGTACATCGGATTGCCGGACGGCGTGTTCATCGCGGCGGCGAAGTCGAGCAGATGATCCCATTCATCGTCTTCCCGATGCGAGCGTTTCTCAAAACCCCAGCGATACGTCTCCTTGGTCAGGGGATGCCGGGAATCGTACTTCAGGCCTTCGTCGAGGTTCGAGTAGCCGGTGCCGTTGGATGAATACTCGAAGTAATCATCGATCTTGTGGATGTATCCATCCGCATCGTCAGGGAACCACCTATCGACATAATCCCCGTCGATCTTCTGGACGTCTTCGTAGTTGCTGTGGCTCCTGCCGTTGATGATCAGGCGGACGTATTCCTGCGTCGAGAATTGCAGGCCCATCTTTCGATAGAACCAGTAGGAGGCGCGTTCCTGGAGTGGGCCCCGACTGCTGCCTTCGGTGGCGTCGAGGTTGATCTCCTCGCGGCCGCGGAACGCCTGATCCGGGTTGAAATCGATGCGGTACCCGTAGCGGTCGCGCGGATCGCGGCCGGAGCCGCTGCGGATGAACGGACTGCCACGGAAACGAAGGCCGCAGTTGTAGAACACTTCCGTGTCGTTGTAGACGAACGTGCAATCCATCAACTCATTCGAGAGGTTGGGTCGCGAGCGGAAGGTGCTGATGACGTCGTCGCTCAGCCAGACGCGATAGGTGGCGAATCGGCTGTTCAGTTTCACGTCACCGACGCGGACCAGGCAGGTGCGATCGGGTACGTCGGCGGTGGGGTCCAGCCGGCTGGGGAAGCGTGTGAAGGCCGTACCATCGATGGCCTCGATGTAAAAGGCGCGCATTGCGCCGGCCGAGACGCCGGGAATCGTGGCGGTGTAGAGGCCGTCGCCGGCGATCAAATCGTCGCCCGATCCGTCATCGACCATCGAGACATTGGCATAGGTGCCGCTCCCTTCGGTTCGATAGCTGAGTGTGGCGGCGACCACGCCGTCGTTGTCGGTGATGCGTGCGGTAACGACGATCGGCTCGCCGGAGGCGGGAAGAACCGGGCTGTGACAGACCTCCAGAATGTCCGGCGCCCGGTTAGCGGTAAAGGCGGTGTTCTGCAAGCCGGGCGTGCCCAGATTGAAGGGGATTTCCAGTTCGAAGGCATAGGCCGGCCGCGGCGGCTGCACCGGCGACTGCTCGCGCGTCGTTCGCAGGAGCAGGTATCGACTGCCTCGAATCCAGCGGGCCCAGCCGCGGAACGTCACCGCGCCGCTGGCGCCCGAAATGGACTGGTTGACACGGTTGGCTCCCGGATCGCCGTGTCCCGTGGCGATCAGATGCAATGCGCGCGAGCCGGAGTGGCGATCGGAGGCGGTCACGAAGGATCGAACGTGATTGCCGAGAATTCGCCAGGGGGAGGTGCCATTCTCGAAACCGGCGTTGGTCAGGCGGTTGGTCCCGCTGACGACCAGTTCGAGGTCGTCGAGGAGCAGCTCGCCCCGGTTCAGGAGCATCATGTCGAAGATGGTGGCCTGATCGTGCGTATACTGCGAATCGGTGGCGCTGATGGTGAAGGAGAATTCCTGCCAGGCGGTCTTGCTGCTCTCGTCGCTGGCGGCCCACGCGTCGGGGTTGCGGTTGTTGCTGCGCGGGTCGCGCAGCTCCAGGCTGGCTCCCTGGCCGTCAGCCCAGATGGGCCATCGTCCGCCATCACAGTACGTGACTTCATCGGCGGTCACTTGTAGGGGCGAATCATCATTCGCCCCTGCGGCCTGGCCGTTTGTCTGCGCGAGCGGATAGGACAGCCGGATGCAGTCGCTGTGATCGTTCAGGCTGCCGGAATAGGGACCGAACAGATTGACTCCGACATGGAGGTTCTCATACACCGCCGCAAGGAAGTTCGGCTCGCTGGCGACGACGAGATAGCCGCCGGACGCCAGCTCGGCGCCCTCCGGGAAGGTGTAGTCGATCCCTGCTGTGAAGGCCCATCCGCTCAGGGATACGGTTTGAGTGCCCTTATTGTACAGCTCGACGTATTCGAATCGCTCATCGCGAATGGCGTGGTGGTACATGATCTCATTGATCACGATGCCGCCGATGTGTTCCTGGTCGTTGGGTGCGGCGAACGTCGGCGAGGCCAGGAAACCGAGACTGTCGGAGCCGTCGGGTGTCCGGCCGAACGTGACATCGGGCGGCGTCGCTCCGTAACGGAACGCGTCCAGCACGCGAACCGGCTGTGGCATCGGACCGCCGTTGGCAGCCGTCACGTAGACCGTCTCGCCCGCCGCACTCAACCCGAACGGCAGTCCATCCGGCCCAGTCCCTTCGCTGACGGCCCGGAATTCGCCCGGCTCCAGTATGATGCCGTCCGGGAGCCGGTACTTCATCAGGTCGGCGGGATCATCGCTGAGATACACGTTGTTCAGACTGACCGCAATCGGCCCGGGGTTGTACAGCTCAACCCAATCGAAGGGCGAATGATTATTTGCCCCTACCGGGTTGGCCATCACCTCGTTGACCACCAGACGGGCGCGTGGATCATCGCCTCGCTCGACCGGCGCCAGGACCGCGCGAACGATCACGCATCCGAAGGCGTCGGAGCTGCCCGAGAGGCTGGCGTTGTGCACCTGGAAGGCCAGGACGTTCGTGCCGTTGACCAGCAGGTTTCTGTGGGTCAGCAGATCGACCACGGCCGGGTCCGGCTCGGAGGCCTGGCCTCCCCTCTGATCGAACGCCGGCGGGTTGCCCTGGATCTGTCCGGAATCGGCAATGCGCACACCGTTGAGATACAGCACGAAGTCGTCGTCGTACAGAACTTCCGCCTGCAACTGCGAGAAGGATCCGATCTGTTCGCTCGTCAGAACGAACGGCAACCGCGCGTAGACGGAGATGTAGTTGCCGTTCATGTCGTTCAACTGCGTGCCGATGTACTGAAGTTCCGCCGCATCGTTGCTGTACCCGTACCCGCTCGGACCGTCTCGCCAGGGCGTTGTGTTGGGGTCGTCGTTGAATTCCGGCTGTGTCCAGGCGATGGTGGCCTGTCCGCCGGGGCCGGGTGACGGTTCGGCGGTTCCCTTGAAGTATCGCCCCGGATGGTCCACATCGATGAGCGTCAGGATGGACGGATCCTCGGACTCGACCTGGATCAGGTCGGGTCCGCCGGGCGTGCCGCCGATCGATGTGCTCGGCGCCCAGGTGGTTGCTTCGGCCGGATCGCCGCCCAGTCTGGCGAGCGTCAGCGAATGCCCTGCCCCGTCAGGACTGACCGGCCAGGGAGCGCTGGTCCCATAGCGGAACGAAATCAGTATCCCTCCGTTCTCATTGCACAGGACGATCCGCTCCCCATCGTTGCCCAGCCGGCCGGTGAAGGGTCCTTTGACCCCCGTGACCCCGTATGCGGCTTCGACAGCCGCCGGATCCCGTGCGATGACCATGTGCTGCTTGGCGCCGAGGATCGTGCCCGGCTCGAAGATGTACTCAATGCCGCTGGTGAACGCACATCCGCCCAAGTCCTCGAAGACGGCGCGATCGTTGTACAGCTCGATGAATTCGAGCGATTCGGCCTGGTCGGCCGGATGGTACATGATCTCGCTGACGACCAGAGCGCTGGCCGATTGAGATGCCCAAAGGATCGCCATGCAGATCGCGGCCAGCAGGGTAGAGCAGTGCCCTCTGGATCGTCCCATTTCTATCCGGTCCTTTCTCCGGTGATGGTCAACCACCCTTCAACCGCCTCCGCCGGCAGTCTCTGATGCTATGTGATCCATCCCAACATAAGAGTTCATATTCCCAATATCTCCCAAACAGCCATTTTACCAGATCGGCCGGGCAATTCGCAGTGCTTTTGCCGTCCGCGTTGGGTTTTGTCATGGCCAGAACCATTCCATAGGGGCTTGGCCAAGGGCGGCAAACACCCCCATGTTTCGTTGGATCGAGCGACTTCGGCTCTTGCTGGTTCTTCCTTAAGATAAGTATTTGCAGATACTTATAGAATCGCCGTGGGTGGTTGGGTGGTCTTGCCGCTCGCTCACGAGGCTCCGTCACTTGCGACGTGGCCCAGCAGTGAGTTCAGGACGGAATCGAGCAGTTCGCGGGACATTGAGAGGTTCGCGAGGCCTTGGGTAATCCGCTCGCGGTCCTGCACGAAAGGGGTCGGGATCAGCTCGTGACCACAATGGGCGAGCATCTTCTCAATGCTCTGGGCGGAGTATTCCAGGTGGAACTGGAGCCCAAGAACGTGTCCGGCGTACTCGAAGGCCTGGTTACGGCACGCCCGGCTCTGTGCGATGTGGATGGCGCCACGGGGGATTTCAAAGGTGTCACCGTGCCAGTGAAAGGCCATGAAACGCGTCGGCAGGTCGCGCAGCAGGGGGGCATGATCATTCGGTTCTGCCCCTGCGGATTCGGTCACCGTCTCGACCTCGAACCATCCGATCTCGATGTGCGGATTCTGGACGACCTTGGCGCCGAGGACGTCCGCGACAAGCTGGGCCCCCAGGCAAACCCCGAGTGTCGGTATCCCCGCGCCAATGGCCTTCTCGATGAATCGTTTCTCCGCCAGCAGCCAGGGGTAATCGCGGTGCTGGTACACGTTCATCGGTCCGCCCATGACGGCCAGCGCGTCGATCTCTTTGACCTCTGGCATAGGGGCGCCGGTGTAGAGCCGTGTGTTTGTGACGGTATGGCCGTGTTGCTCGGCCCAGATGCCTATGTTGGCGGCATCCTCGAAAGGAACCTGTCCAAGCCAATGCAGTCTCACCTTTGTCGTCTCCTTGTCGAATCCTTGCTCAAAACGGCTCGCCTGCCCACAGACGACGGCAGGGCTCTCATAGCGCGCGTCACGCCGGCGTGCCAGACTCTTTCGTCCGGCAACGGTGTTGACGCTGTCGCATCTCTTGACTATATTTCGCAGTCCTTTTCTGTAGGTTCTCGAATTCCATCGGTGGCGTTCACTATGTCGAAGCAAACAGCGGCCTCCTCCAACAAGGAGGCTTTGTACATCGTGTTCCTGGCGATGATCGCGGCGGTCCCGGCGATGGCGACGGACATGTACCTCGCGGCGATGCCCACGATTGCGTCGCGATGGCAGGTGCCGGAAAGCCGGGTGGGTCTGTCGCTGGTCCTATGGTTCGTCGCGTTCAGCCTGTTTCTGTTGGTTTGTGGGCCCCTCTCGGACCGACACGGCAGAAGACCGGTTCTGCTGGCGGGCCTGACCTTGCTCGTCCTGGCCACGTTCGCCTGTGCCCTCGCGCAGGATGTCTGGCAACTGATCGGCTTCCGGATTCTCCAGGGCATCGGGGCGGCCGGCCCGTCATCCATGGCGCTGGCCATCTGTCGGGATCGATATGACGGTCTGCGCCGCAAGCGCGCACTGGCCTATATCGGAATCATCCTGGCCGTCGTCCCAGCGGTTGCACCGACTCTCGGGGCCTGGCTGCTGGCCTGGTTCAACTGGCGGTTCATCTTCCTGACCCAGGGCATGCTGGGGATTGTGGCCCTGCTGGTGGCGTTTCGCTTTCGGGAGACCGCAGCCGAGCGCGTCGCCGCAAACCTCCTGGGCCTGCTGGGCCGGTATCGGCGCGTGATCGAGAACCGGCGGTATTTGCTCACGAATATGACGATGGGCCTGATCCTCGGACCGTTCTACGGCTTCATCGCGTTCTCGTCCATTGTCTACATCCAGATCTTCAATCTGTCCGAGACGGCGTTCGGCCTGCTGTTTGGGATCAACGCCCTGATGAGCATGGCCGGAGCCTTCACCTGCACCCGGGTCATCAGGTACTTCTCAGACTCCGTTCTCCTGTCCGTCTGTCTGGTCGGGTGTACGCTGGCCGGTGGGGGCATTCTGATGGCGGGCCATTGGCACTACCTAGCCTTCGCAAGCTTTATGTGCGCGATCACGTTCTTCTGCGGCATGAGCCGTCCGTTGAGCAATCACCTGATCCTGCAACAGGTCGATCGCGACATCGGTTCGGCCTCGTCGTTCATCGTATTCTACCAGTTCATGGTCGGCGCCGCCTGCATGCGCATCGTCACGACCCAGTGGAGTCACCCGATTTTCATTTTCGGCCTGGTCGCTCTCCTGCTGCCGGCGTCGGTGCTGGCGATCTGGCCGCTTCTGCTGCGGATGCTGAACGAGCCTGTTCCGACCGCCGTTGGGTCGTGACGGGGTGGGGCGTTCTGGTCCACGGGGGTGCGTTGGCGTCAGTCTTCCAGAGTCACCGGTTGGCTGCCTGGGGCGCTGAGACCTCGTCGCTGAAGGAGGGAGCCTTCCAGCCGGTAGAGGGCCACCAGGGCCTTGAAGTGGTTGGCGATGGCGCGAATCTCGGCGATCTGGCTGGCCACGAGGTCACGCTGGACCTGGGCCACGAGCAGGGAGGTCGATTTGCCGACCCGGAACTTCTCCGTTTCGACGCGGAGCGCTTCTTCCTGGAATTGCCGGGTGGCAGCGGTGGCGGCGATCTGCTCGCGCGTGCTGGTCACGACGACATAGGCGGAACGGACATCGACCTGGGCGAGCTGGATCAGGTTCTCCATGGCCTTGATCGACTGGGCCCTGGAGACCGTGGCTCGCGTATGGCGGGCCCTGGCGGCGCGGTTGCCGGCGGGCAGTTCGAACAGCAGTCCGGCCTCCACGTCGTAACTGATGCCGTCCAACTCGTTGACGGCGTCGGAGAATGTCCTGGCGTATCCGGATTTGCCGTAGGTGACGAAGGCGTCCAGTCTCGGCAGCAGACCGTTGCGCGTCCGGACGACCTCCAGTTCGCCTCGCCGGATCAGCAAACGCGCCTGATTCAGATCGGGACGCATCCGCAGGGCCACCTCGACGTGCTGTTCGACGGGATCGAGCGGGGTGTCCGGCAGGGTCGTCCGGTACTCCAGTTGGATCTCCATGTCCCAATCGATTGGGTCCGAGGGATTCAACAGACGAATCAGGTTCAGACGCTCCCGCGCCAGGTTGCTCCGTGCGGTGATCAGGTTCTCTCGCCGCAGCGCCACCTCCGCTTGAGCGGCGGCCAACTCCGTCTCGGCCAGCGTGCCGATGTGGATCCGTTCCTGCGCCTCAGCCATCTGCTGCTCGGCCAGGCGCAGCGAGTCCGTGTAGATCCCGATCTGACGCTGGGCCAGGGCGTAGTCATAGAAGCTGCTTTCCACCTGCTGGACCAACGCCTCCATGAATCCGCGCAGCTCATACTCGGAGATCTGGGTGTCGATTCGGGCCTGATGGACGGCCGCGAGGTTCACGCGAACGTCTCTTCCTCGCAAAAGGGCCTGCGTGACCGAGATGCCGAGGCGGTTGGAGACGAATGTGTCGCTGTAGAGCGACGAATCGGTGTAGTTGGTGGACGCGTCCAGGCCGACGGTGGTGCCGGTGGGAAACAGCTTGTCCACGGCGATCAGGCCGGTGGCAGTGTCGGCAATCTGGCTCTCGATGCCGGAGCCCGCGCGCGAGAGCCGATCGGCGACGGTCCGTCTCTGGGACCCTTGGCCGCTCAGGACCGGGTCAAAGATCGCGCGTTGCTCGTCCTCGAACGTCCGGCTGATTTCCGGCGTCATTCGCTGAACGATTAACGATTTGTTGTTCTCCATGGCCAGCAGGATCGCTCGCGGCACATCGATCCTCAGCGGCTCGTTTGTAGTGACTCCGTCAGGCGTTACCTCGTTTGTAGTGGCGTCGTCAGACGCTATTCCGTCTTTGTATGCCCTTACGGGCACACTACGAACGTCGGCCAACGAGGGAGCGGCAAGCAGGGCGGCGAAGAGTAGGGCGCCAAGTCCGAATATCGAAATCCGAAATCCGAAACAAATCCGAAATCCCAAACCCGAATGACCGAAACGCTGTCGCCCGGCGGCCGAGCCGTTTCGAGATTTGGATTTCGAGCCTTCGTGCTTGTTTCGGATTTCGGATTTCGGATTTCGAGCTTCTCTACCCATGTGCTTCTCAACCATAATCGCCATCACAGGTTATACATTTGAAACAGGTTTCTCACTGGCTTAGGCGCAAGCCTCCGCCCGCCAGGCGTGGCGTTCGAAGAGCGAATAAACGACCGGCACGAAGACCAGCGTGATCAGCGTCGAGCTGAGCAGTCCTCCGATGA
Source organism: Sedimentisphaerales bacterium (assembly GCA_040772485.1). Taxonomy (GTDB): domain Bacteria; phylum Planctomycetota; class Phycisphaerae; order Sedimentisphaerales; family Anaerobacaceae; genus Anaerobaca. The sequence continues at coordinate 440,483 of JAXGYC010000009.1, forward strand.
CGGCCCGGGCCATCGGAGCCTGCGCTTCGCCGCCTTCACCCAGGCCCAGCGCCAGCGGCACCAGGCCGATGATCGTGGTGGCCGCGGTCATGAGGATCGGTCGCAGACGGCGGCGGCCGGCCTCCTCGATCGCCTCGCGGATGGGCAAACCGTCGCGACGACGCAGCAGGTTCGTGTGGTCGACCAGCAGAATCGCGTTATTGACCACGATGCCGCCGAGCATGATGCATCCGATGAACGACTGGATGTTGAACGTCGTGCCGGTGAAGAACAGCATCAGGATGACGCCGATGCCGGCCAGCGGCACGGAGAACATCACGACGAACGGGTCTCGCAGCGACTCGTACTGACAGGCCATCACCATGTAGACGAGCACCAGGGCCAGGATGCAACTGAACAGCAGTTCACGGAAAGACTCCTGCTGTTCTTCGTAGTCGCCCCCATAGCCGATGGTGAAGCCCGAGGGCACGGGAACCGAACGGAGCCGGCTCTGAACGTCCGCAATCACCGAGCCCATGTCTCTCCCGCTCACCTCGCCGGTGACCGTGATGATCCGTTCCTGGTCTTTGCGCTCGATGAGCACGGGCCCGCTTCGCGGCACGCTATCCACGACGTTGCGCAGAACGACAGGCTGTCCATCGGTGTTCGTGAGGGTCAGATCGAGGATATCTCGCAAGTCACTCTTCTCGGCGTCACGGAGCTTGACCAGGATCGTGAACTCGTCGCCCGCCTGGCGATAGTAGCCTGCCCGGGTGCCGGAGAGGATCGTCTGAAGGGCGTTGGCGATCCGGGAGACGGTCAGGTGCATGTCGGCCGCTTTCTGGCGGTCGATGATGATCTGCTGCTCCGGGCCGCCGGGGTCGCGGCTGATCCGGGTGTCGGCGATGCCCGGGACCTCCACCATGATATCCTGAACCTGCTGGGCCATCAGATCGGCGGTCTTGAAGTCGTGCCCGCGGATTTCGACGACGACTTTGTTGGCTTCGGTGGTGCCCATGCGCATGATGAAAAGCCCCTGGCCCGCTCGGGTCCGGACCATGGTTCCGGGAATCCCGCTGAGCTTCTTGCGCAGGTCGTCGGCGATCTGCTGGCTGGACCGGGTCCGCTGGCTCTGGGGGACCAGCGCGATGCGAATGTCTCCGGTGTGGCCGCCGCCGCCGTACCACCGGGCGCCGCCGACGTTGGCGACGACATTGCGAATCTCCGGCACGTTCTCATTGACGATCTTCTCGATAGTCCGGAACTTGCTGTCCAGCAGGTCCAGACGGGTGCCCACCTCCATCTCCACCTCCACACGGACCTCGCCTTCGTCCGTGCTGGGCATCAGCTCGGCGCCCAGGTAGCGTGCCAGAAGCCCGGTCGCGCCGAGCAGCACGGTGGCGCTGATCACGACCAGCGCCCGGTGCCTCAGGGCGGTGTGCAGGAGATTCCGGTAGCTGTTCTCCATGCCGGTGAGGAGCCGCCCGCTGGCCTCGTACAGCCGACGGTTCAGTGTCCGTCGGCTCGTGGCGTCCCAAGGCCCGGTGTGCAGGATTCGCGCGCAAAGCATCGGCACCACGGTCAGTGCCACGGCCAGAGAGCACAGCAGGGAGAACGCCACGACGATGGAGAGCTGTTTGAACATTACGCCGGACATGCCCCGCATGAACACCAGGGGCAAGAACACCACGACGGTCGTCAGTGTACTGGCGATGACCGCCGCCGTGACCTCATTGGCGCCGTCCACGGAGGCCTGCTCGATCGACTCGCCGGTCTCGTGAATCCGGTAGATGTTCTCGAGCACGACGATGGCGTTGTCCACCAGCATGCCGATGCCCAACGCCAAGCCGCCCAGCGTCATGATGTTTAGCGTCAGGTCATTGAAGTACAGCAGGGCGAAGGTCGCGATGATGGAAACGGGAATCGCGGTGGCGATGATGACGGTGCTTCGAATGTTGCGCAGGAACAACAGCAGGATGACGACCGCCAGCAGGCCGCCGTACATGGCCGAGCTTCCCACATTACGGATCGAATTCTTGATGTACTGAGACGTATCGATGATCGGGACGATTCGGATCTGAGGGATGTCCCGGTTGATGCGCTCCAGCTCGGTCAGAGCGCCGCGGGCCACATCGACGGTGTTCTTGCCCGATTGCTTGCTCACCGCCATGCGGATCCCCGGTTCGCCGTCTACGCGCACGATGCGGGTAATCCTCTGCCAGGAGTCCTCGACCAGGGCGATCTCCTTGAGTTGGACGGGCGCGCCCTGGCGCATCGCAATGACCGTGTCCTGCAATTGCCGCAGGTCCGTGTACTCACCGGGGGTGCGGATGGTGATTTCGTAATTGCCCTTTTCGATGCTTCCGGCCGGAATGTTCACGTTGCCCTCGCGGACCTGTGAGACGATCTGGTCCAGCGGAATGGCCAGCGCGTTGATCTTGGCCGGATCGAGGCTGACGTGAATCTCGCGTTCGAGCCCGCCGAAAATGTCCACGGCCGCCACGCCGGGGACACGTTCCAGACGGTACTTCACCTGATCTTCCAGGATCATGCGGGTTTGCACCGGGTCGAGCCGGCTGGAGGCGCCGAGGATCAGGATGGGAAACGCGGCCAAGTCGAACTTTCGCAGCGTCGGCCGGTCGGCTTCTTCGGGCAGCCGTCCTGTCACGCGATCGAGGCGATCGCGAATGTCGTTCGCGGCGGTGTCAAGGTCGGTTCCCCACGTGAACGTCACGCGCACGTTGCCCCGGCCCTCGACGGATGTGGACGTGAGCTCTTCCACGCCCGGCACGGCGCTCATCGCCTGCTCGATGGGGCGGGTGATCAGCTCCTCGATTTCCTCGGGTCCGGCGTTCTCGTAGTCGCACGAGATGCTGATTGTCGGGTAGGAAATGTCCGGCATCAGGTCGATGGGAAGGCGCACCAGCGAAACCCCGCCCAGGATCACCACGATCAGAACGACCATGATCGTGAAGATAGGCCGATGGACAGAGAAGTGCGAAATTTTCATCGCGTGCCTCCCTGCCGGACGGAGCCCTGGCCATCGGCGGAGCCCGGAGGGGCAGACTCCTGCTCGGCGCCGGCGGTCTTGTGCTGTGGCAGCGTGACGCGCGACCCGTCTTCGAGAAGGTGATTGCCGAGCGTGACGACCGAGCCGGAAATCTCCGGTTCGACGATCTCTACAACTTCTCCGTTGACGATCCCCGTCGTGACCGGCACGAAGCGCACCTGCGAGGCCGGACCTTGAGATGACCCTTTGAGCCCCTGGGGAATCGTTGCGTCCGGTGCAGCCGCTTCCACGAGGAAGACGCCCTCTTGCCCCGACCTTCTGACGATGGCGCTGAACGGCGCGAGCGTGACGTTCTCATGCGTGGCGAACTCGACCTGCGCCCGGATGAACATGCCCGGCTTGAGCAGACGGTCGGGATTGGGGACCTCAATCTCCACACGGGCCTGGCGGCTGGTTTCTCGGATCAGCGGAGCGATTCGCTGGATCCGGCCGGCAAACGTCCGGCCGGGATAGGCGTCCGTCGTGATCATCGCCTGTTGTCCGATCTGGATCTTCGGATAGTCCCGCTCGATTACGAAGACGACCGCCACCAGCGGGTTGTTCTCGAGAACCGACACGATCGCCTGGTTCACCTGCACCAGGGCGCCCTCATCGACGAACCGTTCTCCGACCACGCGATTCGGATCGCCCGCCTCCCAGAAGGCGCGAACCTGCGTGTAGGACAACTGTAGTTTCGCCGCCTCCAGGGCGGCTTCCCTTTGCGCCACCTGGGCCAGCGTGACCTTCAGTTGCGTCTGGCTGGCGTTGTACTGGGCGGCGGCGGCGTCCATCTCCGCGACCGACGCGATCTGCTTTTCCCGCAGGGCCGTGACCCGCTCGTATTCGCGCTTGGCCAGATCGAGCGCGCTGGCCCCATTCTCCGCATTGGCCTTGGCCACCTGGAGTTCCGCCCGCGCCTGCTCGACCTGCCGTGTGAACTGCTCGTCGTCGAGGACGGCGATCACCTCGTTGCGCCCGACGCGGTCGCCGATGTCCACAAGAAGCTTGCGCAGCCAGCCGGTGGCCTTCGAAGCGACCACGAACTGCGACTTCGGCACCAACGAGCCGGTGAAGACGCCGATGTCCCGGATCATGTCCTTGCGCAGCGGCTGCGTTTCCACCGCGACGGCGACGGAACGATTCTGTTGTCCTTTCTGCCCCGATGCCGCGATGCGTCTATGCGTTTCCCATCCGGCGGCAACGATTCCGATGACAACAACGGCAATGAATACAAGTTTCTTCATTCACATGTTCCTATGCTCTGTCTGAAAACACCCGGGTCAATCCTCGTTTTCGGTTTGGGGCCGGGGCCGCGTCGAACGGTTCGTTGCCGCCAGCCTCGATATCTTCACGCGTCGTCTTGATTCCTGCCAGCGAGAAACGGGCAATGTGATCGGTCAGCGTCTTGACCAGTTGATCGGTCGGCGCATCGAACCTCACATGAGGCGGAACCTTGCCGCTGAACAGGCGAATCCCGATGGCGATGCACTGGTGGACTACGCTCATGCCGCACAGATGGATCTGCTCTTCGCTGGCCCCCGGTCCGAGCATCTCTTTCATGAGCCGGCCCATGCGTTCCTGCATAGGACGAAGCGCATCGTTTTTGACGTGCTCGATCACTTCCGTCGGGTTCATCATCTCGCGCAGCAGCAGCCTGCCGGCGTGTCCGATCCGCCCGCGATCGGCGAGTTTGCCGACGAGCGAATGGATGGTCCCGCGAAGGCGATCCTCTGCCGGCGCATCGGGCCCGAGCCCGCCTTCGGGTGGATACGCCTCGTTGGCCTCATCGAAGGCACGACGCCAGACTTCGGCATACAGTTCTTCTTTGGAGCCGAAATGGTAGCTGACGGCGGCGATGTTGCTTGCGGCCCGCGAGCAGATGTCCTCGACGGTGGCTTCGTGATAGCCCTTCTCCGCAAAGACCTCCCGTGCCACGGCGAGAATCCGGTCACGCGTTTCCACTCCGTCTTTTCGTCTGGCCACGTCAAGCCTCGGGTCTGTTCCCGATGGACATCGGGATCGCCGGTGCGAATCATTGTACGCCTGTTTCAAAAGTACATTTGAAATGCGCAGGGGCCTGTGCGTCAAATGGATTTCTGGACGGTGGGCATGGTTTCTGGCCGCAGCGGCATGAGTCCTATAAACAACGCCCTTGCAGGCATGATAGGATGCCAATGCGCCGGTGGCGACGCATACCTCGGTTCGCAACGGTCCGGTGTGCGGCTGCCTGTTACTCGACCGTGAACCGGAAGATCGTCGTGGATCTGTACTCCTGGCCAGGTCGGAGCACTGTTGACGGAAAGTGCGGCTTGTTGGGCGAGTCGGGAAAATGCTGCGTTTCCAGGCAGAAGCTGTGGTGCGAGCCATAGACTCTGCCCTGCTTGCCTTTGACGTTGTTCATCCCGTTGGCGGTGTAGAGCTGCACTCCCGGCTCGGTGGTGTAGACCTCCATGACCCGACCGCTGAGGGGCTCGCGAACACGGGCCGCCAGGACCGATGAGCCGTACGAGCTCTTAAGCACATAGGTGTGGTCGTATCCCCGCGTCTCGGTCAGCTCGTCGATTCGCTCCCCGATCCGGCGGGGTTCGGTGAAGTCCAGAGGAGTGCCCTGGACGCTGCGAATTTCCCCCGTCGGGATCAGGCCTTCACCGGCCGGAGTGTACCACGGCGCTGCGATCATCAGTTCATGGCCCAGGATGTCTCCGCTGCCGGCACCGGCCAAGTTGAAGTAGCTGTGGTTCGTGAGGTTCACGACCGTGGGTTTGTCGGTGGTGGCGCTGTACGCGATCTTCAGTTCGTTCTTGTCGGTCAGCGCATACGTGACAGTACATTGCAGGTTGCCTGGGAAGCCCTCCTCACCGTCAGGGCTGAAGTGGGTCAGGCGGACGCCGATCTCCGTACCATCGCGGTAGCTGGAGCCTTTCCAGACGACTCGGTCGAATCGCTTGTCGCCTCCGCCGTGGATGTGGTTCTTGCCCGCGTTGGCGGTGATCCGGTGCTCGACGCCGTCCAGCGTGAATCGCGCGCCGGCGATCCGGTTGGCATAGCGCCCGACGACGGCGCCGAAAAGCGGGTTCCTCTTGATGTAGGAATCGAGGTCATCAAAGCCGAGCACGACGTCGGCGAACTGCCCGTGGCGGTCGGGCACGTCGAGCGAAACGAGAATGGCCCCGTAGGTGATGACCTTCGCCCGCAGCCCATGCGCGTTGGTGAGGGTATAGAGCATCACATCCCGTCCATCCGGCGTGGCGCCGAACCGGGTCTCGGAGAGGCTTGTGATCGCCGGCTGGTCGGCCCGTGCCGACAAGCTGAATGCGAGGATGACTGCGATCAGGAGCAACGGGGCAAATGAGCGTCTGACGGTCATGATCTGTCTCTCCTACACCTGGAGCCTGCTGACACGCTGTGCATTGGCCGCGGAACGACGATGGGATTGTAGGCACAGCAAGCTGGCCCGGTCAAGACAACGGTCCAGTGCGAACCGATCTGGCGGGGCAAGGACCGCGTCGTTCGCATCAAATCTTCTGCCGCTCGGACGAATTCCTCCTTGACAATGGTTCGTGTGCGAACTATCTTTTCCTCATATCGAGTTCAGGCAACGAACAGGACGGCTATGGTTGATGTCAATGGTATCGCAGGGCAGATAGGCAGGATCAGAGAGAAGGCCAATGCCTTGGTTGAAGACGAGCTGAAGAGGCGGAACATCAAGGGGATTGTCGCCGCACACGGACATGTGCTGGCCTTTCTCTTGCGGCAGAAGCGACCGGTCGCCATCAGAGAGGTGGTGGAACACGTCCGGCGGGTCAAGTCCACCGTGACCGTGACGATCCGTACCCTCGAACGACATGGGTATGTGCGCAAGTCCCCCAGCGAAACGGATGCTCGCGTCACGTACGTGGAACTGACCGCCAAGGGACGCGGCCTTCAGAAGGACTTTGAGGAGATCTCCGAGATGTTGCGGAGCAGGCTCTATGGCGACATGAGCGAAAAGGACCGCGAGCGCCTGGTGCGGCAACTGGACAGGATCGAGGCCAACTTGAGTCAATGATCCTTCTCTCGTGCGCAAATAGTTCGTATGCGAATGACCTGGCTGTCGAAGAAAATGAAGCCATGCCGGGCCCATCGAAGCAATAGACGGCTGTAACCGCAAGTCAAACAGGAGGCAAACATGAAGAAGACGGGAAAGAACTACAAAGCATCATCGATCGGGGACGTCCAGACGCTTGGACGCATAACCCTCAAGGCCGAGCTTGCGCTGACCGGCTCGGAGATATCCATCAACGAATTGCCGGCAGGAGTCAGCGTCCCGTTCGTCCACAGTCACAAGCGGAACGAAGAGGTCTATATCATCCTAAAAGGGAAGGGGCAGTTTTACGTCGATGGCGACGAATTTGAAGTCGAGGAGGGCAGCGTCCTTCGTGTCGACCCTGCCGGGGCACGGTGCCTGAGAGCCGGCGGCCAGACTCCGATTCGATACATCTGCATTCAAACCGAGGCGAATAGCTTGGTTCAATTCACGCAGGACGACGGAGTCATGTCGGAACCCAAACCAAGTTGGCTGAAATAGGCTGACGTCTTATTGGCGTCGCGGAACTCGACCGAATACGAACGGCGTCATGAAGCACGACAGTTACCTATGAATCAGGCGGCCCGGCGTTAGGGGTTCCCGCGCCCACCGTCCGTAGCACAGGTCAACAAGATGGCGGACAACCCGCAATCGGCGCTTTTCTATCTCGACGAAGCTGCCGCAACGATCGCCGATCTCAGCGGCAATCCGCCCCGGACGTTCAGACTCTGATTCAAAGAGACAGCCTCCTCAAGTGATCGAGGACGCTGGCGCTGCCTGTACCTGCCCGCCCAATAGGCTGGATCAGTCACGCTTGAGCCGCGCATCCTGGCCGGGACTGACGCCGAATTGGCGTTTGTACTCTCGGCTGAATTGGGGAGCACTCTCGTACCCAACGGCAAAGGCCGCAGCGCTGGCCGTGCGACCTTCCTGAAGCATCAGAAGACGCGCCTTGCCGAGCCGCACGCTCTTGACGTATTGAAGAGGCGACATGGTCGTTACGGCCTTGAATTTCTGATAGAAGGTGGACGGGCTCATCCTGGCCTGACGCGCCAACGATTCGATCTTGATCGGGTCGGTGTAGTTCCGATGCAGGTGATCCAAGACCCGGCTGACCTGCGCGAAGTGAGTGTCCCTCATCGCCAATGCGCGGAGCGCATCGCCTCCCTTGGTCCGCAGCACACGGTAAACGATCTCCCGGACGCACAGAGGCCCCAGCACTCTGCAGTCGGCCGGTGATTGCAGACTGTCGAGAAGACGTACCGCTGCGTCTTGCAAGGGTCGGGTCAGAGGACTGACGTACAGACCACGCGGAACCGACGGTGTGGTGGGGGACTCACCGTCCATTTCCAGGAGCACCTCACCAATCATCGCGGGATCGACACCGATCGCAAGCAGCAGGATCGGATCCTGCGGACTGGCGTGCGGAGCCTCACACTCAATGGGCATCGGCACCGCTGTGACAAGATAGTGGTCTGCATCATAGACATAGACGTCTCCGCCGAAATAGACACGCTTGGATCCCCGCGCAACGATGATAATCCAGGGCTCATAGACAGCGGCATGTCTCGGCAAAGGTTGCGTGATGCGAAAGAGCTTAACTCCCGGCAATGAAGTAGGATTTGGGCCTTCCTGGCGGGCCAGTGCGTCGAGGAGCGTCGCGAGCCGATTGTCTGCCGGAAGCTTCATATCGCGATCATACACCGCAACCCAGGACTGGGCAAGACAACGTAGGATTAGGCAAGAGATTCGTAGGTTCCGGCATTGATCCAGTGGCAGCCTTAATCCATACTCCGCAGAGGTGAAGGCAGATGGATTTGGTATGCCAACCCGCAAACGAGAATGCACGAGAATGCAGAGGAATCCTATGAGAACATCGTCGAATCGATCCTGTCGTTGGCTGGCGGTGACTATCGCCGGCTGTGGGTGTCTGTGCACTACGATCTCCTGGGCTGCGGATTGGCCGCAATATCTTGGACCGGCCAGAAACTCAAGGTCTCCGGAAAGAGGACTCCTGCGCTCCTGGCCTGAGAAGGGGCCGGAGGTTCTGTGGACCGTCGCTGTTGGTATAGGTTATGGCGGACCCGTTGTCAAAGACGGCAGGGTCTACCTGCTCGACAGGGATGATAAGGTGGGTGACAACCTCCGCTGTCTCGACCTGGCCAACGGCAGCGAGCTCTGGAATTTCGCCTATGAGTCGCCCGGACGCGTTATGTTTCCTGGTTCGCGCAGTGTGCCGATCGTGGACGGCCATCATGTCTATTCGTGCGGTCCCTATGGCGATCTCTACTGCATCGACACGGACACACACAAGCCCGTCTGGAACAAGAACGTGTGGAAAGATTTCGGCGGCGACAGAATCCCGATATGGGCCATTACGCAGTGTCCTTTGATCTACGGCGATTTGCTTATTCTTGCATCTCAAGCCCCCGATGCCGGTGTGGTGGCTTATGACAAACTCACGGGTGATGTGAGATGGAGAACACCCAATCTCGGCAATGAATCATACGCCAGTCCTTCCGTGGTGAAGATAGACGGAGAAGACCATGTTGTGATGGTCATCTCATCGACGAATCCCATTGGACATCGTGAATTGCCGCAAACTCTGGGCAATGTTGTTGGGATAGAGCCGCTCACGGGAAAGACCCTCTGGCAATATGACAAGTGGCGATGTCACATTTCGGTGCCGAGCGCTGTTGATGCCGGCGAGAACAGAGTGCTGGTCGTCGGTGGATATGAACTCGGCGCCACAATGATCAAGGTCGAAAAGAAGGCCGACGGCAAGTACGGCACAACAGAGCTCTTTACGACAGAAGAATTCGGCGACCAGACAAAGCCGCCGATACTGCATAACGGTCACTTCTATGCTCAGTATGGAACCAATAGCCGGCGGGACGGCCTGGTGTGCATGAGCATGGACGGGCAGGTCAAGTGGAGCACGAGACGTTCACCTGATTTCAACAAGGGCAGTATGATTCTCGTCGACGGCCTGATTCTGGCTACGGACGGCAGGAAGACCTTGCACCTGATAGAGCCGGATCCCTCCGGATTCAAGGCACTGGCGTCAGCGGAGGTGCTCGGAGAAGGAGGAACAGGATCAGAAAACGATCCTTTGGCCTCGAGAGTTGGAGGTTCCACTCAGAACTGGGCACCGTTGGCGCTTTCGGATGGCAAGCTCCTTGTCCGAGACCAGACGAGAATGAAGTGTGTTCAAGTCGCTCAATGATTCCCGAGAATGTCATATCAATCAACCACAGGAGCAGATCATGAAGGTCAGAGTAACTGTGACAGCAATGATCTTGATGGTAGTCGCCGGCAGCAGTCTGGCGGCGGATTGGCCGCAATGGCAGGGGCCTGATCGCGACGCCAAGTCCGGGGACACGGGTCTCCTCAAACAGTGGCCCCAAGATGGTCCCCCGCTTGCCTGGAGGATCGACAAACTCGGCGGGGGTGACGGCGGTCCGGCCATTGCCGCCGGGCGAGTCTTCGTCATGAGCAATCGCGGCGAGGAAGAAGTGGTCTGGGCCTTGTCCGAGAAGGACGGCAGTGAAATCTGGGTAGCGCCCCTGGGGCCGGCCTTTCGACAGGGGGCCTCGCAGGGAAAAGAGGGGCCGGGATGCACGCCGACGGTCGATGGCGAACGCCTCTATGTCGAGGGGTTGGGGGGCAATGTGGCTTGCCTGCAGGCCGCAGACGGCAAGATCGTCTGGCAGCGCAGCATGACGGAGGATTTCGGCGGGCGCGTACCAAGGTGGAGCTACCGCGAATCACCGCTCGTGGACGGCGACAAGGTAATCGTCACCCCCGGTGGGGCTGATGCGCTGCTGGTCGCACTGAACAAGCTGACCGGTGAGACGATCTGGAAGGCCAAGCTGCCCGACAGCCCGGCCGGTGAATCTGAAGCGCCGGGCGGCTCTGGCCGCGGTCGTGGTGGTTTCGGAGGTTTCGGCGGTGGTGGTGGAGCGGCCTACGCCTCGGTTATAGCGATTGACTTCGAAGGACAACGCCAGTATGTGCAGCTCACCGCCAATACACTCGTCGGTATCGCGGCGTCAGACGGTGAGTTCCTCTGGCGTTATGACAAGCCTGCCAACCGCATGGGTATTAACTGCACGACAGCAGTATTCCATGATGGCATGGTATTTGCTTCCTCAGCCTATGGCGCAGGAGGCGGGTTGGTCAAGCTGAGCAAGGATGCGGATGGTGCCGTCAGGGCCGAGGAAGTCTATGCCAGCACCGAGATGCAAAACCATCACGGCGGCATGATCCTTCTCGATGGTTATCTCTATGGCGCCAGCGGCGGCAATGAGGGCGGCGCCCTCGTCTGTCTCGACTTCAAGACAGGCAAAGTCATGTGGGACCAGCGGGCCACCGCCGGTCGTCGCGCGAAGGGTTCGTTGGCGTTGGCCGACGGCATGCTCTACTATCGCATGGAGGACGGCACTGTGTGCCTGATCGAACCGAACCCGAAGCAATACATCGAACGCAGCCGCTTCCAACAGCCCGACCGCACCCGCCTGCCAGCCTGGTCTCACCCGGTCATTGCCAACGGCAACCTGTACATCCGCGATCAGGATGTCTTGTTCTGCTACGACGTCAAGGTGAAGTGAAGCTTCGTCGGTCAATTACCAAGGTCATGTGAGGTGTGAATTTGCCTCCACAAGGTGTTGCCGGCGCGGTCGTATTTCCGATCGCTGTAATCGGAAATGCCGCGTCGGCACGATTATTGAGTGTGTTGTGAGTCAGCATGGTGCGACGAGGAGGTTCGCCTGTCTCACTCGTTGTCTGCGCGAAGCCACTGCGACGATCGCCGATCTCGCCAGCAGGTCGGCCTCGACGTTCACGCTCCGATTTGCCTGTGAGACCCACGTCCTGGCCAAATGGGCATGAGATTGTCTGCGGGCCGGCGAGAGTGGTATACTGGACGGGAAGAAAGGAGGCAACCTATGAAGACGACGGTTGTTGGGATGGTCACAGGGGTCTTGATTCTGGCCGTGGTGGCTCAGGGAGGGGATTGCCCTCGATTTCGTGGGCCGCAGGGCGATGGGGTATTTCCGGAAACGGGCCTGCTGAAGCAATGGCCGGAGGGCGGGCCGAAGCTGGCCTGGTCCGCTGACGGGCTGGGGCCGGGCTACTCTTCGGCGGTCGTTGTCGACGGGACGGTCTACGTGACCGGCATGGACAACCAGAACCAGGGTGTGCTTTTTGCTTTCGGAGAAGACGGCTCGCGGAAGTGGAAGGTGGCCTATGGCCCGGAATTCGTCAAGGAGGGTCCCGCTCCGACGGGAACGCGCGGCACCCCGACGGTGGATGGCGGCCGGGTCTTCGTGATGACCGGCTTCACCAGGCTGGTCATTCTCGACGCGAACAAGGGACAGGCGCTCAAGACCGTCGATCTGCTGGAGCGATTCGGCGCCGAGAAGGCGAGGTTTGGCTTTGCCGAGTGTGTGCTGGTCGATGGACGCAAGGTCATCTGCACGCCGGGTGGCCCCGACGCATCGCTGGTCGCTCTGGACCGGGAGACGGGCGAGACGATCTGGCAGACCAAGGGGCTCGGTCAGCCGTCGGGTTACTGCTCGGCCAGGCTGGTTGACCACGACGGTCGCAGACTGGTGCTGACGATGCTGGCGAACGGCGTGGTCGCTGTCGATGCCGGTTCAGGCGAGGTCGTCTGGCAGCGCGAATACCCGCACCGCGCCGGGGTTCAGCCCAATCCCCCACTCTACGCCGACGGAATGGTCTACGTCGCATCGGGGATGGGCACGGGTGGCGCGATGCTGCCGTTGGCCCAGACGGACGCGGCCGCCAAGTGGACGGACAGGACGCTGGATTGCCAGATGCAGGGGACGGTGCTGCTCGATGGCTGTATCTACGGAACCGCCCAGAGCGGAAACCGGGGTCTGGTCTGTCTGGACTGGAAGACGGGCGAGGTGAAATGGAACGCCCCGGCCGCCAAAATGGGTGTGGTCGTGGCCGCCGACGGCATGCTCTACGTTTATACCCAGGAAGGGACGATGATTCTGGTGCAGCCAAGCCCCGATGGGTACAAGCCAACGGGGCAGTTTACGATCTCGGCCGGAACCAACGAACACTGGGCCCATCCGACCATCGCCAACGGCAGGCTGTATGTCCGCCATGGGGACGTCCTGCTGGTCTACGATGTCCGCTCCGGATCGTAGCGCAAGCGGGCGGGCCCGCACGTCGTGCCCGGATTGCGGACCGTGGATTGGGGATTGCGGATTGCCGATTTGCCTCTGGCGGCGAATCCGCCGTCCGGAATCTGCAATCCGAAATCGGCCGGTACGAGCGAACTACAGAGGCCGGCATGGGGTATAATCGAGCGTCACAACGCACCACGCGGCCGGTGGGCAAGGTATGCCTTGCCCGCACGGGCGAGTAATCATTCGCTCCTACCCGGCGCAGGGCAATAGACGGTAAGGCAGGGCAGTGATTTTATGACGTCAAGGCAAACCGAGAAGCGGCCGCACGTGGTGTTCTGTAGCTGCGCTCATTACGAGACGATCCCCGGCGCTGTGAAAGAGCGGGTGTTCAGTTCTCTTCGCGACGCCGGCATGGTCGTGGAGGCGGTGGCCGATCTGTGTGGCATGGCGGCCGACCGGCATCCGAGATTGCGGCACTGGGCGCAGGCCGAACCGCTGTCGATTGTCGCCTGCTTTCCGCGAGCAATTCGATGGCTGTTCGAAGCTGCCGGCGCGCCGTTGGACCTCGGGCGAACGCGGCTGTTCAACATGCGAACCCAGTCACCCGAGGAGATCGCCCGGGAATTGATGAAGGATCATGGATCATGGACGATTGAAGAGAAGTCGGCGGCTTCCGCCTCCAATCATCAATCGTCAATCGAAAATCATCAATCGGATTGGGTGCCGTGGTTCCCTGTGATTGACTACGAACGGTGCAGGAACTGCAAGCAGTGCATGAATTTCTGCCTGTTCGGTGTATACGGCCTTTCGAAAGAAGGCCGCGTGCAGGTGCAGAACCCGGCAGGCTGCAAGACGAACTGCCCGGCGTGCGCGCGGATGTGTCCGGCTTCTGCGATCATCTTCCCCAAGTATGCGGATTCTCCTATCAATGGTGACGACGTGACCCCATCACCCCAAGCGCAGAGCGAATCCCCTCGCGATTTGCGTCGTCTGCTTCAGGGCGACGTATACGACAAGATTCGCCGTCGTGAACCGGGGCGGAAACGATTCTCCACAGAGGCGCCGGACCCGGCACCGGGCGGTCCATGTCCGGCGCTGGATGCGTTGCGCCGCGACCTCGACATCCCCGACGATGTTCTCGCGTCGCTGTCGGGCGCCGAGTTGCAGCGAATCCGGGTGGAGGCGAACAAGGGGCGGGCACAAGAGAAGCCCCGCGATGAGGCCGGCGGCAAGAAAGAGAGTCGCAATGCCTGAATCGCGACTCCAGCCCGCCGTCGTTCTCGTCGCCGACCGGACGCTCAGCGCCAATTACCGCATCCTCTTCGACGGCATGTTCGCGACGATGCAGATGAGCCAGGTGCCGGAGGTGTTCATGCGTCACTTCCTCGCACCGCCTGTACGGACGGACGCCGGCGGGCGCGCCCACACCGTGCCGCTGGGACTGCGGCGCGTCGAATCGGCCCTGCTGAAATACACCTCGCTGGAACGAGACGACGTGGTCTGCACGACGCCCGAGCGGCTGGCGGACGTGATCGGTCCGTGGGTGAAGATCGTGGGCTTCAGCTCCAGCGATCCACTTGGCATGGGCATGAGCAACACGACCACCTCCAATTTCTGGAAGGGCGAGCTCTATACCCGGCGATGGACGCGCCAGACCCTGGAGCAACTGACGGCACTGAAGCGCCGATACGGCTTCAGGATCGTCGTCGGCGGCGCCGGAGCCTGGCAGTGGATTGCCCATGCGGACAAGAGGCCGGACGTCGATATCGACATGGTCTTTCAAGGCTACTTCGAGGCCTCCGGGCCCGAGCTGTTCGCCGAGCTGTTGAACGGCCGGCTGCCCGCGCGTCACGTGGTCGAAGCGGACATCGGGGCCGATCGCATTCAGCCGATCCGCGATCCATCGCTGTTGGGGATCATCGAGCTATCGCGCGGTTGCGGCAGGGGCTGCCAGTTCTGCGCGATGGCGCGCCAGGGGATGAGGCACCTCGATCCGGACACGATCCTGGCGGACCTGCAAACCAACGTGGCCGGCGGCCTCAAGGCGGTGGTCAGCGGCAGTGAGGACTTCTTCCGATACGGCGCCAGGGGGCTGCGTCCCGATTTCGAGAAGCTGTGCAATCTGCTGGAACGAATGCGGAGGATCAAGGGTCTGTCGTTCATGCAGATCGACCACGCCAACGTGACATCGGTCCTGCAACTTACCGACGAGCAGCTTCGCCAGATCCGGCGTCTGTTGACCTGGGAGCGGCCGAGTGAGTATCTATGGGTGAACATGGGCGTCGAAAGCGCCAATGGGCATCTGGTGGCCGCCAACAGCCCGGGCAAAGTAGCTCCCTTCGATCCGGACGACTGGGGACAGATGGTCCGCGATGCGGCCGATCGCACGACGCGCTGCGGGTTCTTTCCCGTCGTCAGCGTCCTGCTGGGCATGCCGGGCGAAACGCCGGACGACGTTGTTGCGACCCTGGAGCTGGTTCGAGATCTTGCGGCAAAGAAAGCCGTCATCTTTCCGATTTTCTATGAGCCGCTCGTCTCGGGCCAAGAGGCCGACCGGCAGCGGTTTACGCTGGCGAAGATGAGCCCCGAACATCTGGAGCTTTATCGAACCTGCTACGAGCAGAACTTTAGAATGGTCCCCAGGCTGTTTTGGGACAATCAGCGCGCCGGCGGCGTCTCATGGGCCAGACGTGCCTTCATGCAGGCCCTCGGACGCGGAGAAGTCACGACCTGGCGACGGATCTTCAGGCGATTGCACAGACAGATGGAACGTTCGGTCCCGATCGTGGGGAAGGAGCAGGTGTATGCCTGATGACCGTGTGCTGACAGCCGGGCCCGTCCGGCCACCTCAGGACAACGTTCCGCAGACCAAACAGCAGCGCGACAAGCTGCTGACGGTCGTTCGAGAATACGTGGAGATGCACGGACCGGTGCCGCCTCTGTCAATCGACGAGTTGCGGTCCCATACGGAGGCGGTGCTGCGCCAGGCGGGCATGGATCGCAAGTACAGCGATTTTGCCGGGGTGCTCGTCAACAATGAGGTCTGGCGCGAGACGGTCGCGGCGATTCCCTACGAGAAGCGTCTTCTGCTGCTGCCCAAGTGTCTGCGCAGCTCCAGCGAGTGTCCGGCGAGCTTCGACGATCTGGGCCTGTTGTGCGAGCACTGCGGACGATGCCCCATCGGCGAATTGAAGAGCCAGGCAGAGTCTTTGGGCTACGCGGTCCTGGTTGCAGAAGGTTCGCCGGTCGTGATGAGCCTGATCGAGACGGGTCAGATCGAGGCCGTGGTGGGCGCGAGCTGCCTGTCCGTGTTGGAGCGGGTCTTTCCCTACATGGAAGCCGGAGCGGTTCCCGGCGTGGCGATTCCCCTCCTGCGAGACGGCTGTGCCGACACCAGCGTAGACCTCGATTGGCTCTGGGAGGCGATCTATCAGACGACGGAAGACCAGACCAGACGTCTCGATCTCGATGCGCTGCATCGGCAGGTCAACGAGTGGTTCTCACACGAGGCCCTCATGCAGATGATCGCGCCAAAGCCCGACCCGACCGAACAGGTGGCCCTGGACTGGATGGCCAAGGCGGGCAAACGCTGGCGGCCCTTCCTCGGCGTCTGCACGTACAAAGCGCTTTCAACCGAGGGTTTGCGTGCGACAGACCGGGACGTGCAAAGGATGGCGGTCGCGGTGGAATGCTTCCACAAGGCATCGCTCGTCCACGACGACATCGAAGACGGCGACGCGCATCGCTATGGCGAAAAGACGCTCCATTCGGAGCATGGCATTCCGATTGCGCTGAACGTTGGCGACCTGCTTCTGGGCGAGGGCTATCGGCTCCTCGTCGAGACCGATGCCTCTGATGCGCGGAAAGCGAAACTCCTGAGTGCGGCGGTGCAAGGCCATCGTACGCTCTGCCTGGGACAGGGCCGCGAGCTGGCATGGGCCCGCGCGCCGAAACCGCTGACGGTAGCGGACGTGCTGGAGATCTTCCGCCTGAAGACGGCCCCGGCCTTCGAGGTGGCGCTTCGCCTCGGCGCGATCCTGGCGGGTTGTGACGACCTGGTCGGCAGCGTGCTGAAGCAATACAGCGATTCTCTGGGCATCGCCTACCAGATTCGCGACGACCTGGAAGATCTCCGGGATCCCGAGGCGCTCGATCTGTGCATCCTTCGGCGGCCGAGCGTTCTGCCGGCGCTGGCATACGAGATCGGTGACCAGGACAAGCGGAGGCGAATCGAGCGGCAGTGGGACCCGTCCGCGACGGATGCCGATCGCGAGCAGGTGCGGCAGATCGTCTCGGCGTCTCAGGTAGAGCTGGCGGCGCTGCGGCTGATGGAGAGCTACAAAGCGCAGGCGATCGGCTCGCTCATCGCACTGAAGAACGCCAACCTCAAGGGTCTGCTGCGGCGCGTGATGGGCAAGATATTCAACGACTTCGAGATCATGGGCTGCTGCGATGACCATCCGCCTCGACATGCGGCACGCCGTGGCTGAGGCCGCCGAGGCCCTTGGCGACTCCGTCGACGCCGTCCGCGAGTTCCTCCGTTGCCACCTGTGCGACGATGGGGGCTTCCAGGGCCGGGACGGCAAGAGCGATCTCTACTATACGGTCTTCGGACTGGAGGCGTCGGTGGCATTGGATGTGAAGCTCCCGTTTGAGCGCGTCGTGGACTACGTGCGCGGCTTTGGGACCGGACAGTCTCTGGACCTTGTTCATCTGGCCTCGCTGGTCCGATGCCGGATCAACCTGACCGAGGGGGGCAACGACTCGATCGATTCTGCCTCCCGGCGGGCCATGATCGCGCACCTGATGCGCTTCCGGGCGGCCGACGGGGGCTTCAGCACCGCAGCGGGAGCCGAACGGGGGCATGTGTACGGCAGCTTTCTCGCCCTGGGCATCTGCCAGGATCTCGAGGTCGACGACCTGGAGCCGGCGGGCGTGCTCGAATCGGTTCGTTCGCTTCAGATGCCCGACGGGGGCTTCTCGAACGAACCGACGATGGCCGTCAGCGCCACCGCGGCCACCGCCGCAGCGGTCACGATCTTCCATTACCTGAAATCGCCGCTGCCGAAATCGGCGCTGCAATGGCTGGCCGCAAGGGCCGAGCCGCGCGGGGGGTTCTGCGCCATTCCATCCGGCCCCGACGTCGCGATCCCCGATCTGCTCTCGACGGCGACCGCGCTGCACGCCCTGACGCTGGTCGGCGTCGACCTGGACGAGATTCGCGAGAGAAATCTCGATTATCTCGACGCCTTGTGGAGCGTGCGAGGCGGTTTCCGGGGCCATCCAGCGGACGATGTGCTGGACTGCGAGTATACGTACTATGGACTTCTGTCACTCGGTGACCTGATCGGGCCATGAGGCGCATCGACGAAGAGAGACTGAACCGGACGATTGTCACCCTCAGCGAGCGCCTGCTGGCGGCGAGGAACGACCAGGGTCACTGGGTCGGACACCTCTCCAGCAGCGCTCTTTCGACCGCCACCGCTGTCTTCGCACTTGCGCAGGTCGACGGCACCAGACATCGAACGTGGATCGAACGCGGTCTGCACTGGCTCTGTGCGAATCAGAACGCCGACGGCGGGTGGGGTGACACGGTTCAAAGCCCGAGCAACCTGAGCACGACGCTGCTGTGCTACTCGGCGCTGGCGGTTTTAGAGGATGGCAACCTCAAACGCCGCTCGGGCATAGCCGGTTCTTGGAAACCATCCCCAAGTCCTTCGGACTTGAGGCTGCCACCCGCGGTCGAGAAGGCCGAGGCGTGGCTTCGTCGCGAGGTGGGCTCGCTCGAGCCGGAGGCTCTGGCCGCAGCGGTGATCGCGCGGTATGGCAAAGACCGGACGTTCTCCGTGCCGATCCTGACGATGTGCGCGTTGGCAGGGCGACTGGGCGCCGGCCCCCAGGCGTGGCGTCGAGTCAAGCCACTCCCGTTCGAGCTGGCGGTCCTGCCGCACCGGCTGTACAAGTGGTTGCGGCTGCCCGTGGTCAGCTACGCACTGCCCGCCCTGATCGCCATCGGGCAGGCCCGCTACGAGCATCGCAGACCTCGCTGTCCCGTGGTCCGGCTCGTTCGCCATCTGGCGCGAAAGCGAAGCCTCGATGTGCTGATGGCACTCCAGCCGAGCAATGGGGGGTTCCTCGAAGCGGCTCCGTTGACCTCATTCGTCGTTATGAGCTTGGCCTCCAGCGGACAGGCCGAGCACCCGGTGGTCGCGAAAGGAGGGGAGTTCCTCGTCGCCTCGATCCGCGACGACGGCAGTTGGCCCATCGATACCAACCTCGCGACCTGGGGCACGACGCTTTCGATTGCCGCCTTGACCGCCGGCGGAAATGACGGCCTGGCCGACCCAGAGAAACAGCGATGGGTGGATTGGCTGCTGGCCTGCCAGCACAAGATGGTACACCCTTACACGCAGGCGGCGCCCGGGGGCTGGGCGTGGACGGATTTGCCCGGGGCGGTTCCCGATGCGGACGACACCGCCGGCGCACTGCTCGCGCTGCACAGACTCGGCGTTCGGAATGAGGCTGTGTCGAAAGCCGTCAGAGCAGGCATCGGCTGGCTTCTCGGTCTTCAGAACCGCGACGGCGGGATCCCGACTTTCTGCCGGGGCTGGACCAATCTGCCGTTCGATAGAAGCGCGCCCGATCTGACCGCCCATGCTCTCGGCGCGATGGGCGTCTGGGTGGGGGAAGCTGACCCGGAGCAACAGACGGTGCGCGCGATGGACAGGGCGATGGACTTCCTGAAGGCGGCCCAGCGTGCGGATGGCTCGTGGACGCCGCTGTGGTTCGGCAGTCAGTCCGCGCCGAACCGGGAGAATCCCGTCTATGGCACGAGCCGGGTGCTGACGCACCTGTCGCGCGTTCCGCCAGCATACCGCCGGCGAATGGATGCCGCGTGCGAGCGGGCCGTGTGTTGGCTTCTGTCGGCGCAAAACGCCGATGGAGGCTGGGGCGGTGCGCCGGGAGTCGCTTCGTCCATCGAGGAGACCTCGCTGGCCGTTGATGTGCTGGCCGAACTTGCAGGGGCGAATGATGATTCGCGCGTATGCCCTTGCGGGCACACTACCGTTCGTAGTGACGCCGTAAGGCGTTACCTTCCCCGGGACAAGTATGCCCTTACGGGCACACTACGAACAGCGCTCGCCCGTGGAGCCCAATGGCTCATACAGCATACCGATCAGGGCAGAGCGACGCCGGCCTGCCCCATCGGTCTGTACTTCGCGCAACTCTGGTATTCTGAAGAGCTCTATCCGCTCGTCTTTGCGCTTTCGGCTCTGGGCAAAGCGCAGGTCGCGTTTCGCTCCGTGTGAGTGCCTGGGTCCGAAAAACCCCGGGTTTCTGTTGCACTGGATCTGCTCCTGTGATATTAGTGCTATTAGCAATTATTGCTATGAACAAATAAATGGCAGGGCAGTAGAAAGACCATGAAACGACGATTGTTTGAGTTGATTCTGGCGATCAAACGCAAGTGCCAGTGCAACGAGGAGCAGATTCAGGAGGAATTGGGTCTGACCGCCTCGCAGTTCCACGGCTTGATCGTTCTGGATGCCGGCGGCGAGGTAGCCGGATGCGAGTTCGCCCGGCGGATGGGCCTGTCGCCCTCGCGGGGCAGCCGGGTGCTGAACAGCCTGGTCACCAGCGGGCTCGTTGCCGCTCGAAACCGCCCCGACGATCGACGGACGATGGAGATCGCGCTGACGAGCACGGGAAGGAGAATGCAGAATCGCATCATCGAGCGGATGAAGGCCTGTGAGAGCCGCGTCTGCGATCGCCTGGATGGTTCCGGCGTGAGACGCATCAGAGAGGCGCTTGAGTTGCTGGAGACGGTCCTGTAACCGCCTGTAGAGTGGAAGTCTGGAGAACGACGATGCCGAGAACCTTGATCATTCAACTGGCGTTGGGGCTGCTGATCGGCGGCGGCCTGGGCGCCGTGATGGGATACTATGGCAAGTGTTCCAGCGGGGCGTGTCCCCTGACGGCCAATCCCTATCGCGGCGCCTTCCTTGGGGCTCTGATGGGAGGCTTGATTGCCTACTCCGGGGCCGGATCGCGGGTGAATCCGGAAGGCAAGGACAAAGGATACGCCGCGATGCAGATCGAGACGTCGGACGACTTCGAACATTTCGTGTTGAAGGCCGATCAGCCAGTGATGGTCGACTTCTACTCGAATGGTTGTCCACCTTGCCGCAGACTGGCGCCCACTGTGGAAGAACTCGCCGAGGAATACCAGGGTCGTGCCATCATCGCCAAGGTCAACGTCGATCGCGTGCCGGAACTGGCCCGCCGGTACGGCGTGCAGGGCATTCCCGCCGTTCTTTTCTTCGACAAAGGCGCTGAGACGCAGCGTCTGGTGGGCCTGCGGCCCCGCAGCGCCTATACCGAGGTGCTCGATGGATTGCTCGGCTGACGCATCCTATCTTGACTACAACGGCGTGAGCAGATCGTAGATGCCCAGGAGAATGCAGGCCAGTCCCGCCGCAGCGCACACGAAGCCGAAAACGCTGAGCACGGTCGCGATGAACTTCCCTTCGAAGTAAGGCGAGGCGGCGAATCGTTGCTTCAAGACCGCGCCTGCGATGCACAACGGCGACGCGACGCCCAGCACGCCGATCCCGGTCAGGATGCTGCGAAGGGGGTCCTTCAACCGCGCTACCTTGGGCTCGGGCAGAACCGCCAGCACCACGAAGCAGACCAGCGCGATCGCCAGGGACGCTCCGACGGCCAGCACAAGCTTTCTGACGCCGGGCGGCTTCGAGCTTGTCTGCTGTATTTCGATCTCGTCCATGCCGTCGTCGCCGTTATTGCATCTTGCGAATGCGAACCTCGATGTTCTTGTCGTCGGCCAGGAGCTTGACCAGTTCGTTCGGATCGGTCTGCCCATAGTGATACGGATAGAGGATCTTCGGCTCGAAGGCCCGGGCCGCATCGGCCACCATCGCCGGGGTCATTGTGTACGGCAGGTTCATCGGCAGAAACGCGATGTCGATCTTCTTGAGGTCTTTCATCTCGGGAATGTTCTCCGTGTCACCCGCGATGTAGACTCGCAGCTTGCCGAACGTCACAACGTATCCGTTGCCGTTGCCCTTGGGATGGAAGGGATTGCCGTCGGGTCGCTTGTGAACGATGTTGTAGGCCGGCACTGCCTCGATCTTGAGCCCGTCGACCGTCCGCACATCGCCGTTCTTCATCACCAGACCGCCGGCGACCTTCTCGGCGCAGATTTTGGTCAAAACGATCTTCGTCTGCGGCTGGCGAATCAGCTCCAGCACCTTGGGGTCGAGATGGTCGCCGTGCTCGTGCGTGATCAGGACGAGGTCCGCCTTCGGCAGTTTGGTGTAATCGCCTTCCCGAGTGACGGGATCGACGTGAATGACCTTGTTCTGCCAGGTGAACATCAGCGTGCCGTGGCCGATGAAGGTGATTTTCAGATCGCCCTGTTCGGTTTTGAAAATGTCTTCTTCGAGTTTCTTGTCCTCGGCGGCGCCGGCCGGAACGACGGCAAGCCCCGCCGCAATCAGTGCGGCCACGATGAGCCACACTTGCGCTGTTAGCCTGTTCATCGTCTGCTCCTTTCTCTACGGGCCGAACCGTGGTGCTATTTGGCGGCCATCACATCGAGTTCGGCGATGGTGGTGTAGTACTGGCGACCCCACTCGTTCAGGGCCACGAGACGGATGTAGCGGCCCTTGACGGGCTGGGCGAAGATGACCGTCTGAAGCTGATCGCTGTTGGGAAACTCCCCCTTGACCACCGGCTCGCCCCAGTCCGTGCCGTCGCCGCTGATGTAGAATTCGTACCGGCGGACGCGCCCGTTGGCCTGATCCTGGCGGGGCAATTGCGTGAAACCGAGCATCTCGACCGTCTGGCCCAGGTCGATCTGGATTTCGTGCGGATGTCCCTCCCGCGTCGAGGACCAGTTCGTGTGCCAGAACGTCGCAGGGTCATTGTCGATCGCATGACGGACTTCTCCCTCGCCCGGTTCGACGCTGTCGACGTGGATCACCTTCCATGCCGACTTGTCCAGTTCCTGCATCGGGGTGATTTCGTCCATTTCGAATCGGGCGGTGTCGCTGAGAAGTCCTTCGCTGATCCTGGCTCTGGCTTCAAGTTCACCTGCTCCGGCGTGCTCGAACGGTCCGGTGTAAGGCTTCCAGTCCTGGCCGCCGAGGCGGTACTCGACCTTGCCCGCGACGGCTGATTCGATGTGCACCATGGCCGCCTTGTCACGCGTCACCAGCGGTGCTTCGAGATTGGGCGACTGGACCCTGGCGTCGGCTGCGAGGTCTTTGGTGGCCGGCCGCAACCCGTAGCGGAACCGCGTGGGCTTGGCGCTGAGCGTGTACTCCTGCAACGGACGCGGCCCGCAACTGGCGCCGCCTAGGCCCATGTGCGCCGCATCGATGCACAGGTACACCTCGTCACGCGGCACGACGCCATGGATGTTCCTGGCCTCGTCGTAGTCCTGCGCGGTATTGTGATGGGCGCTGATCGAACTCGTGCCGTCCGTGACGATCAGCAGACCCCTGTCCTTCCGGTTCGTCAGAGCGGCCCAGCGCACCTCGGTCTTGTTGCCGTTCTCCTGCGGCCGGACGTAGCGTTCGTACTGCTGTGCTACGGAGCCGCGATAGAGTCCCACATCGGCGCTGCATTTGCGATCTACGTAGCTCTCGTGCGGGCCTCGACCCAGCCACGTCAGCGTGTCGAACCCCTTGGGCAGCGCCAGACTCACGCCCAGCTTGGGCAGCACGGAGAGGTTGCCATAGGGCTGTACCTGATTGGCGACATCGATGGTCCCATTGCCGAACACTGTGAACGTGGCGGTATGCACCATCCCGCTGTCGGAGCGGCCGGCGCAGTCCACCGTGCAGCGCACGCGGACGATTCCGGTGTTGGGCTGCTCGGCGGCAACGTCTTTGACGGTATAAGTCAGGTCGCGCAGTCCGGCGCGTTCCACATCGCGACGCATCCAGACGTCGTTGTCCACCAGGGCGCGGTACAGATTCAGCTTGGGACCGTGCCCATCGCAGATCACCTCCACACCATCGTAGACGAGTGACGACAGCGTGCCGCTCGACCGGCTGAAGGTGGCCTGGAAGCTCTTGCCCCGGACGACGATGGCATCGCTGCTGTCGGTCAGGGTCAAAGCGGGCAGCGTCGCCACGTCCATCTGCGGCGCCTCGGGCGCCGCGTACGGCAACTTCATCTGCTCCGACGCCACTATGTGCCCGGCTGGAGAGTACAGCGTCCGATCCTCTTGCGTCAGGCATACGTTCAGGAAGTACTCCGCTGCCGGCTTAAGCCTGGGCTGCGGGACGCTCAGCACGACCTTCGTCGATTGTCCCGGCGCTGTGCTTGCCAGCTTCGCCCGGCCCTTCTTGACGACCTTCCCTTCCTCTGTCAGTTGCCATTCCAGGTCGAAACGATCCAGGTCGGTGAAGAAGTACTTGTTGGTCAGCTTGACGGTCACGCTTTCGTCTGTGACGTCGCCCAGGCCGAAGCCGACGTACTGATAGACCTTCTTGACTTCCCGTAGCTTGGCGGTGACGGCGCGGTCGGGCGTGACGACGCCGTTGCAGCAGAAGTTGTTGTCGTTGGGCCGGTCGCCATAATCGCCGCCGTAGGCGAAGAACCATTCCTTCGAGCCGTCGGCGGCCGTTTCGCCGGTGTACTTGCGCAGTCCCTGGTCGACCCAGTCCCAGATGCAGCCGCCGATCAGTCGCGGATAGGTCTCGATCGCGTCCCAGTATTCCTGGAGGTTGCCGATCGCATTGCCCATGCCGTGGGCGTACTCGCACATGAGGAAGGGCTTGGGCGATTCGCTGCGTCCCTGGCCGATCAGGCTGGCGACGGACGGGTACATCACGCTGTCGATATCGGCGACGGAGTTCATGCGCTCGTAGTGGATCGGCCGGGACGTATCAAGCTCGCGAATCGCCTGCGCCGCCGCCTCGAAGTTCGGGCCCGGTCCGGCCTCGTTGCCGAGCGACCAGATCACCACGCAGGGATGATTCTTGTCACGCTCGACCATGCGAACGTTGCGGTCGACGTGCGCGGTCTTCCAACTGTCGACGGCCGCCAGTGTCTCGCGGCCGTACCCCATGCCATGCGACTCGACGTTGGCCTCGTCGATGATGAAGATGCCGTACAGGTCGCACAGGTCGTACCAGAGCGGATGGTCCGGATAGTGGCAGGTGCGGACGGTGTTGACGTTGTTTCGCTTCATCAGCTCGAGATCGCGAACCATCGAGCCGATCTCCACGGCCTGGCCGCGATCCGGATCGTGCTCGTGACGATTGACGCCCTTGAGCTTCACTGAGACGCCATTGATGAGGAACTGACGGTCCTTCAGCTCGACCTCGCGGAAGCCGAAGCGACACGCCTTGACCTCGGTGGTCCTTCCGTTTGCGTCGAGCAGCTCCAGAACCACGGTATACAGGTTTGGTGTCTCTGCCGTCCATAGCAGGGGCGAATCATGATTCGCCCCTACGGTAAGGCCGATTTCCTCTCCGGGCTCGACGGTGCCCAAGTCGGACTGGCCCAGTGGGCTCTTGCGCTGTTTCGCATCGACCAGTGTCGCGCGGACCTGACGTTTGGCCTGGCTGGTGGAGAGGTTGCGCACCTTCGCGGTGATGCGGACCTGAGCATTCCGGTACTGCTCGTCCAGATCGCTCACGACGAACATGTCCCGCAGTTGGACGGCCGGCGTGCTAAACAGGTACACGTCGCGGAAGATGCCGCTCAGACGCCAATAGTCCTGGTCTTCGAGGTAGCTGCCGTCGCTCCAGCGGTAGACCTCAGCCGCCAGAACGTTCTGGCCTGGCTGAAGGTACTGTGTGATGCGGAACTCGGCGGGGGTCCGGCTGCCCTCGCTGTAGCCGACCTTCTCGCCGTTGATCCAGAGGTAGAAGGCCGACGCGACGCCTTCGAAGTGGATGAAGACATCTCGCCCATCCCACTTCTTCGGCACGGTGAAGGTGGTGCGGTAGCTGCCGACCGGGTTCGGCTCTTTCGCGGCGGTGAAGTCGGCCGGAACGTCGCCGAGGATCTTCGGAGGCTGACGTACGTGCGGATAGCGGATGTTCGAGTAGATTGGCGTGCCGTAACCGTGAATCTCCCAGTTCGACGGCACGGGAATCTCGTCCCATCCGCTCGCGTCAAAATCGCTCTTGTGGAAGTCCATCGGCCGCTCATCGGGTGACTTGACCCAGTGGAATTTCCATTGACCATTCAGCACCTGCCAGTAGGGGCAGTCCGTCCACTTCTTCATCGCGTCGGCGGCGTTCTTCATGGTGTACGCACGGATCGCCGATTTCGTGTCCGCAAACGAGAGCCCCGTCGCCGCGGGCGGCTCCTTGTTGATTCCAATGACCTGCTCGTTCTCCCAGTCCGGCGTCTGCGCCCACGCGGCGGCACACAGGACCAGACCCACGACCGTTATCCATCGGTGGTTCATTTCTGCACCTCGCAAAGACCATGATTCTTCTGATGATACGAAGCGTTGTTCATCATAGCCCAACAGGCCGGTCGTCGCTATAATGCATTCTCGGGATTTGGAGTGTCGGATGGACGAAAGCGCAGTCAGACATACCATCGGGCGCAGGGCAGTTCTGAGATCAGCCTTTGCCGTGGTGGCCGGGCCGGTGGCGACGTCATTGTCATACGCTTACAGCCCGACATCGTCTCGGGGAAACCGGCTGGTGCGGTTCGGCGTGGTCACGGACTGTCACTACGCCGATGTGGATCCGGCGGGGACCCGCTTCTATCGCCAGTCGCTGGGCAAGCTCGCTGAGTGCGTCGACCGGATGAACGCCGAGAAGGTGGACTTCCTCATCGAGCTGGGGGATTTCAAGGATCAGGGCCGACCGCCTGTCGAGCGGGACACGCTGGCGTACCTTCAGGATGCCGAAGCCGTCCTCCGGCGATTCGATGGCCCGACGTACCATGTCCTCGGCAACCACGATACCGACAGCATTTCCAAGACGCAGGTCCTGGCCCGCGTGACCAATACGCGCGTCGATCCCGGCCGCAGCTATTACTCGTTCGACGTCGAGGGCCTTCATTGCATCGTGCTCGACGCCAACTATCGCAGCGACGGCGTCGATTACGACCACGGCAATTTCGACTGGACCGACGCCAACGTTCCTGCCCATGAGCTGGACTGGCTCAGGAAGGACCTGGCCCGCAGCTCCAGCCCCGCCATCGTCTTTGTCCACCAGTTGCTCGACGGGACCGATTCCGTCTCGGTCAGGAACGCCCAACAGGTGCGAACGATCCTCGAAGAATCGGGCAAGGTTCAGGTGGTCTTCCAGGGCCACCACCACGAGGGCCGATACAACCGAATCAAGGGGATTCACTACTACACCCTGCGGGCGGTGGTCGAAGGGCAGGGGGCCGACAGCAATTCTTGCGCCATCGTCGAGGTCGCAGACAATGCGTTGATCCGCATTTTCGGGCACCGCCGGGCCGTCAGCGCGACCCTGTTCGTAGTGATGCCATGAGGCGTTATGCGCTCGCGGGCGTGCGTTTAGAGCTTGCCATCGGGGCCCTCCAGGGTATATAATCAATTTCGGTTTGGCAGGGTACACAAGACCACGGAGGCTTCTTTCGGATCGAATGGAATCGCCTGTAGGGGCGAATCATCGTTCGCCCCCACGCGGACACGCTACGAACTGTGGAGGACAGAATCATGGTGGCGACGCGCTATGCGAGAATTCCCGTTTTCCTGTTGCTTCTGCTGGGTCTGTTCGTGAACGGGGTCTGGGGGGCGAACATTCTGTTCGTCACCGCCGAGCCGGCTGATCCCGAGGATGCGCCGATTCTTGCCTTTTTGGAAGGGCTGGGGCACACCGTTACGATCATCGACGACGGGGAGAACGAGCCGACGACGGAGGCTGCCGCGGCGGCGGCCGATCTGGTGTTCATCTCGGAGTCGGTCGGCTCCAGCGCCATCCGCAACGAGATCACCGAAATCGCGACGCCCATGATTATCACCGAGGCATGGGCGTGGGACGAGATGGGCCTGACCGAAGGCGCCGGCGGCGGGCTCGAAGTGGCCACGACCGATATTGAGATTATCAATCCCGACCACTTCCTGGCGGCGGGCCTGAGCGGGACGGTACCCGTGCTGACCGGGATCGGGGAGGTGTCCATCGCCCGCTTCTCGACGGCGGTTGCCGGGGCGGGGGCGACGGTGATCGCGACCGCCACGCTCAGCGACGGCCAGACCTGCGACGTTCTTTACGTCTACGAGCAGGGGACCCCATTGGCGGTTGCCCCGGCCGATGGCAGTGCCCAGGTCGCAGCGGGGATGCGCATCTGTCTGGGCTTTGACGAGATCTCCTACGCCATGTGGAATGAGAACGCCTACGAGCTACTGGCGGCGGCGGTCAATTACGGACTGGGGATCACCGAACTGGCGAGAAATCCCAGACCGTCCGACGGCGCCAAGAACGTTGGTCCTGCGGCGCTTCAATGGTCCGCCGGCCAGGGAGCCGCATCGCACAACGTGTATTTCGGCACGAACCCGACGCCCGGAGCGGCTGAGTTGGTCAGCGAGCGTCAGATGGATACGACGTATGTATTGCCGGCAGACCTCGTGCCTCAGACAACGTACTATTGGCGCATCGACGAGATCGAGGCCGATGGCAGCACGATCCATCCCGGCACCGTGTGGAGCTTCACGGCCGCGAGGCTGATTGCCAACGGTTCGAATCCCGCCGACGGCGCGGTCTTCGTCGATCCGGATGTTGACCTCAGTTGGATCGCCGGCTACGGCGCCGCGACGCACGATGTGTATCTCGGCGCGAACCAGACGGCGGTGCAGGACGCGACCGTGACCTCGCCCGAGTTCCAGGGCAATGTCTCGGCGACGAGTTACGATCCCGGCACGCTCGCCAGGAGCGCCACGTACTACTGGCGCATCGATGAGGTGAGCGCCGACGGCGCCACGGTACAGAAGGGCAACGTCTGGCGTTTCTCGACCGTGCCGGACATCTCCGTTCGCGATCCGAATCTCGTCGGCTGGTGGAAGCTTGAAGACGAGGGCATCGACATCGTGATGGACTACTCCGGCCACGGCAATCACGGTACGCTTAACGGCAACTTGCAGTGGGTCTTCGGATACGACGGCGATGCGCTCGACTTCGACGGCGCCAGCTACGTCACACTGCCGGCGGGACTGACCAACACGAACCGAGGGTCTGTCACTGCGTGGATCAAGACCACCCTCGACGTCCGAGGCATGATCTTCTATGCGGCCGAGGGCAACAGCGGTGACGGCTTCGGAGGCCAGAACGAGTTCCACGCGCATATCCGCGACGGTGGCGACTTCGAGTTCTTCATCGAGGGCGGCGACACCGACACCACCGTCCGCGCCAGCTCCGTCAACGACGACGCCTGGCACCATGTGGCGGCCACCTGGGCCGCCGGCGGGGATGTCGTTGTCTATGTTGATGGAGAGGCCGTCACCACGAGGGCCCACACCGCCAACAGCTTCGAGGCGCTCGGCGCGACCCGCCTGGGGGCCCCGATCTCCGACCAGCGCTACTACGTTGGCCTTCTCGACGATGCGAGACTGTACGACTATGCGCTTTCGGCCGAACAGGTCGTCGAGACGATGAAGGGCGATCCAATGCTTGCGTCGGACCCGAGTCCCGCCAACCGCTCGGTGACGGACGTCGAACGGGGAACGACGCTGACATGGTCGCCGGGAACCAACGCCGCCGAACACCATGTCCACTTCGGAACGGACCGGACCGCCGTGACGCAGGCCACCAGCTCCGACGCTACAGGCATCTATCAAGGCGTCCGGCCTCTCGGCGACGAGCGATTCGATCTGGCGGAGACGCTCGAATTCGACCAGACCTACTACTGGCGCATCGACGAGCGGAACGCCGACGCGACGCTCAGCAAAGGCGTGATCTGGAGCTTCACGGTCGCCGACTACCTGATCGTCGACGACTTCGAGTCCTACAGCAACAATTCGCCGCACCAGCCGTTCCAGACCTGGACGGACGGATTCGGCTACGAGCAGGACGAATTCCTGCCCGGCAAGGAGGGCAACGAGACCGGTTCGCAGGTCGGCCACGACGTCTGGAGTCTCGACAGCCCGTATTTCAACGGCGAGTTCATGGAAAAGGAAATCGTCCACTCGGGCCGCCAGTCGCTGCCATTCTACTATGATAACAGCGGCCCCGGCGGTGCGATGTTGTACTCGGAGATCGAACGGACCTGGAGTGTGCCGCAGGACTGGACGCGGAATGGCGTGACGGCCCTTTCGCTGTTCTTCCAGGGCAATCCGCAGGCGTTCATCGAGACCCCATCGGGTCACATCCTCATCAGCGCCGCGGGCACGGACATCTGGGGCACTGCCGACGAGTTCCGATTCGTGCACAAGCGTTTCACCGGCGATGGCGCCATCGTCGCCCGGGTGGAGAGTGTCGACAATACCGATCCGTGGGCGAAGGCGGGTGTGATGATCCGCGATACGCTCGCCGCCGGCTCCGAGTTTGGCGCGGTGTACATCACGCCAGGCAACGGCTGCCGTTTCCATATCCGCACCGCGACCGAAGGCGCCGCCACGAGTGACACCTCGGTGGCCACGCCCGAGCAGCAGGCGATCACCGCGCCCTACTGGGTCAAGCTCGAACGCGTGGGCATGTCCTGCAGCGGCTACTACAGCGCCGATCCCGCTACCGCCGGCTGGACCGCCATGTCGTGGAACCCACAGACGTTGTCCATGCCGGGCAACATCTACATCGGCCTGGCGGTGACCAGTCACAGCGCCGGTGACATCTGCATCGCCGAGTTCTCGCAAATTGAGATCACCGGCGACGTCACGGGCGACTGGGAGGTCTCCGACATCGGCGTCAGCCACCCGAACAACGCATCGGGACAGCTCTACGTCGCCCTCGAAGACAGCGGCGGTCGCGTGGCAGTGGTGAACCACCCGGATGGGGCAGCTTCCGTGCAACTCAAGGATTGGACGGACTGGACGATCGATCTGTCGCAATTCACCAGTCAGGGTGTCCGCATCACGGATGTCGAGAAGATGATGATTGGCGTGGGCGACCGCGACAACCCGGTCGCCGGCGGATCAGGCCGGCTGCTCATCGACGACATTACACTGCAACGGTGATTGACCCGTTTGTAGGGGCGAATGATTATTCGCCCCTACGGGCGCAGATCGTCCGGGCTGACATTCTGTCGACGAAGCATCGCCAGGGCATAGCGAAGCCCGAGCCTTCTGGCGGCTTCCGTGTTGAAGTGCACCTGGTCGTCCTTGCAGGCCAGGCCCGCTGCGGAGACCCAGAAGACCCGCTCGTCCGCCTTCGCGGCGGCCCGGATCGGTTCGATCACGAATCGGCTCTCGGGTGTTCGGGCGATGAAGGCGTCGGCGGGAGTGCCGGCCACAAACAGCAGGTCTGGAGCGTTCAGGTCCTGGCGCAGCCGCCGGATCAACTCCGTCAATCGCTGCGCGTAGAGCGGCCCGTCCTCGGCGTTGCTGTCGCTTTCTCCCTGGTGCCAGAGCACGCCTTTGAATGTGCCCCGCTGCCCGGCGATGCGGCAACGTGCGATCGCGTCGTCGTAAGGGTGAACGCCTGTCGCAGGGTAGTAAGCCTCGGGCTTCCACACCGAGATCGGCGAGCCTCCCACCGCGCAGGGGACCAGGCCGATGACGACGTTCGGGTCCGCCTGGGCCATGGCCTTGCCAAAGGCCAGGCCCGGGCCGACTCCCACGATCGCCGGCTTGTCAAAGTGCAGCGGGTCCACGGCGGGCACCCAGCGGTTCTCGCGGTTCAGGGCGAAAACGCGCGGGTGTGCGGTCTTGTCCTGCTCGGCCGGAACGCCGCGACCGGCCATGTTCGACTGGCCGGCCAGCAGATACAGATGGAACGCGTCCTTTCGGACCTCGGGCAACGGGTTCTCCTGTGCCCAGGCTGCGGCGGCGAGAACGCCCAGTAGCAGGAGAGCAAAGAAGAGACGGCTCCTCATGGTTGTCTCCCTGTCGTGGAAGTGGCCATCCGAATTGTCAGGCGGAGGCCAGGGTTTCCACCGCAGCGATGGTCTTCGGGATCGGCGGGCCCAACACGCGGCCGCCCGTATCCATCACCAGAACATCGTCTTCGATTCGGACCCCGCCGAAGTCGCGGTAGGTTTCCACCTTGGCGTAGTCGATGAAGGTGTCGCACTTTTGCTCGGCTTTCCAGCGGTCGATCAGCGTCGGAATGAAGTAGATGCCGGGCTCGACGGTCACGACGTGGCCCGGCTCGACGGCCTTGCCCAGCCGCAGCGAGCTCCAGCCAAACGCCGGGTTTCTTCGGATCGCCTCGGTGTAGCCGACGTAGTCCTCGCCCAGGCCCTCCATGTCGTGGACGTCGAGCCCCATCATGTGGCCCAGGCCGCACTGGAAGAACAGCGTATGGGCGCCCGCCTCGACGGCTTCCTCCGGATCGCCCTTCGTCAGGCCCAGTTCTTTCAGTCCGGCCACCAGCCTCACGCAGGCCAGACGATGGACGTCCCGGAATTCCACGCTGGGCCGGATCGCGGCGATGGCGCTCTCCTGCGCATCGAACACGATGGAGTAGATCTCGCGCTGCCTCTGCGTAAATCGCCCACCGACAGGGATCGTTCGCGTGATGTCACTGGCGTACCGCATGGGCGACTCGGCGCCCGAATCGTTCACCACGATGTCCCCGGCCTTCATCACATTGTTGTGGAAGGGATTGTGCAGCGTCTCGCCGTGAATGCTGAAGATTGGTTCGAAGGCGAAGCGCACGCCCAGAGCCATCGCAATGCCTGCCATGGCGCCGGCGACCTCGCGTTCGATCACACCCGGTCTGGCCATCTTCATCGCGGCGGTATGCATCTGATACGAGACGCTCAAGGCCATCTCGATCTGCTCGATTTCCTCGGACGATTTCACCGACCGCTGCGCGACCACGGCGCGAATCAACGTCTCGGAAGCCAACTCGCTGACGGCTTCCGGCGGGAAGCCGAGCAGCTCGCTGATCCACAGGAGATGGTCGGCACGGTAGGGCGGAAGGAAATGGATCGCACGACCCCGTTTGCTCGCCTTCTCCAGCACGAACGCCAAATCCTGGCTGGGGGCGGTCTGCGTCACGCCCACGCGTCGAGCCTTTTCGCGAAGCGAGGTCTGCGGACCCGTCCAGATCACTTCATCGATGGTCACGTCGTCGCCGAAGAGGCATTCGGTCCCTTCGTCCACGTCGATTACCGCTGCGAGCCCCGGCTCATCGAGCCCGAAAAAGTACAGGAACGTGCTGTCCTGCCGGAAGGGATAGCAGTTGTCGGGGTAGTTCACAGGCGACGGATCGTTGCCGAGGAGCAGAATCACCCCCGATGCCACCTGTTTCCGCAGGCGTCTTCTTCGCGCCGTGTATGTTTCCGTCGGGAACATGGTCAGCTCGGCCCCGTCGCCTTCTTCCTGGTGAGCAGACTCACACCGACCAGCGCCAGCACTGACAGCGTGATGGCCGGCAGCACGGCGTCGAGTTCGACAGCCCACGTCGGAAGGCGGCCCTTGTCGAGCCCCGACCAGACCAGCGTCGTTATCGTCCCGGCAAGGATCGACGCGATTGCTCCGTATCGAGTCGCTCCCTTCCAGAACAGAGCGGCCACCAGGCACGGAGTGATCGCCACCCCGTAAATCGTGTACGCGTACAAAGCCTTTTCGAAAATAGTGGTCGATTGGGCGAACGCCAACGACACCAGGTAGGCGATGATGCCGAAGACCAGCACCATCAACCGGCTCAGAAAGACCACGCGCTTCTCCGAGGCTTTCGGATTGATATGATTCAGATAGATGTCGCGAATCGCTGTTGTTGCAGGGATCAACAGAAACGAATCGGCCGTCGAAATGATGATGCCCACGATGGTGATCAGGAAGAACAGGCCCAGGATGGTGGGCATGAGGGTCTTGGCGGCGTAGATCAGGACGTACTTGCCGAAGGCCGCGTCCGGGATCAGGCTGGAGGCGACCCAGGCCTCCAGGATGATCAGACTCTCGACCAGCAGCACGGCGAAGACCATGAAGATCACGGCGCTCCGGGCTCCCTTGGCGCTCTTGCTGGCGAAGAACCGCTGGTATTGATTGGCGTCGCCCATGATCAGCAAAAAGACAGGCAGGATGAAGTTGACGATCTCGGCCTTGCTGAACACGCCCCAGAACCGCATGTGTTCGGGCTTGCCCATCGCGGCGAAGCTCGCCTCCATGCCCTCCCATCCGCCGGCTCGGCCCCAGAGGATCGGGAAGGCGACAATCAGCGACAGCGTGATGATGATCCCGGTGACGATATCGGTGTAAGCCAGGCTCATCAGACCGGCGAGAATGGTATAGGTGATGATGAAGACCGCCGCGATGACGGTCGCCCAAGGCAGCGGCAGGAGCGACCGGCCGGAATCGTCGGTCAGGATCACGTGCAGCACCGCCCCGCCCGCATTGAACTGGTAGCTGACGATCACCATGTACGCAATGACGAGGGACAAGACCGCCAGGAGCCTCGCGACTGTTCCATATCGAGACCCGATGATCTCCGGCACGGAATAGGCCTCGTAGCTGCGCGCGCGGGGAGCCACCCAGGTCAGCAGGATCATGCCGATCACGCTGCCGGTGGGGATGATCAACGCCGCCAGACCACTCTCGTACGTCTTGCCCGCGTTGCCGACGATCGATCCGGTGCCGATCCAGGCCGCCAGCATGGTGCAGACGAGGACCCAGGGGGACAACGTCCGGCCGGCAACCGCGAAATCCGCCTGCGTCTTGACCTGGCGGGATTTGTAGATGCCGATGCCCGTCAGGGCGAACAGATAGACGAGAATTGCGATGAGATAGACCATGGCACCTGCTTCGTGTCTGGACGCCGGCTGCGCGTCGATGTCACTTGATGAACTGTTCGACAAAGTACCTGGGCGTCAGCGGCTCGTCCGTGGCTCGAACGATCATCTCGTCCCAGCGGTAGCGGGCCCCCGGGCCGAGCACGTGCTCACGGAAGTACCTGCCGATGCGCTCGTCGCCAACATAGCTGAGCCTCTCGTCCGAATCAAGCCTCAATATCTGGTGGACGATGGCGTGGTGCCATTGCGAGGCCAGCAGTTCTCCGAGCACGTAGTTGTGGTAGTAGCACGGGGCGGTGGTGAAATGCAGCTTCGAGACCCAGCCGGGGTCGGGCTTCTCGGGCGGGCGCCGGAGGAACTGATACTTCTCGACGAGGTCCCACCAGAGCGTATTCAGGTCCCGGCCGGGATCGGCGTACAGGGCCTTCTCGAAATGGTACATGACCAGCGCCCAGCGCACGAAGAGAATCTGCTGGAATTGGAGGTAGCGGTCGCTGACGGTCTTGATCCTGGCGGTTTCCTCGTCGGACAAGCCCAGCATCTGCTGCATCCAGGCGGCGTTCCGGCTGAGCCGGCCGAAGAACATCGCCACCGCCTCGGTGGTGAAGCTGTGCGCCGGCTCGCGGAGCAGCCAGGGCTCGCGCCGGTCGTGGTACTTGCTGTAAAGGGCATGACCCAGCTCGTGCAGGAGGGTCTCCATCCACCGCTCGGTGTCCTGGAGGTTGGCCAGTACCCGGGCGTCGCCCTCGCGATCCGCGTCGAAGCCGTATGCGTGCGGATACTTCCCCTCGCGGTCGTACAGGTCGCTGCGGGCCAGGATGTCATCGACGGGCAGGCCCACGCCGGCGTAGTAGCGTCGCGCCAGGTCTTCGACGCGGCGGCCTTTGTAGTACCGGTCCAGGTCCAGCTCGTAGACAAGCGGTGTCCGCTGAAAGAACGGATCGTGGTAGTGCCAGGGCATCAACTCCGACGGGGCGATGCCGTAGCTCCTGGCCAGGATCGCGTCCAGCTCCTTCTTTTGCCTGGCGAACGGCTCGCGGGTCAGTGCGTCCAGTTCATCAAAGATGCGGTCGAGCTGTGCGACGTTCTGCTCGCCCGTCACGATGGTCATGGTGTGGTAGTTGTCGAAACCGAGTGCCTTCGCCGCCTGGTTGCGGAGCTTCACCAGGCGCAGAAAGTCCTCGATAATGACGTTGCCGACCTGCTTGCTGGCGCGCCAGGCCGCCTCGCGTTTGGGCGTGTTCTTCTCCGTTGTCAGGAGCATGTAGATATCGCTCATGGTGACGTCTTGCCCGTCGATGCGCCCTCGGTAGCTGTTGTAAGTCTGCTGGATCTGCGTGTCGAGCTGCACGATCTGCGTGAGCAGTTCCGGCTCGATCTGGTTTTGGAGATAGGCGTAGTAGAGCCTCTCGATCTGGCGGGCCAGGCGTGGATCGGCGATGGCCCCTGCTTCTCTGAACGCCTTGATCCGTGCGAAGTCCTCCCGATTGCTGTAGAGCTGTCGGATTTCCAGTTGCAGGGCCTCATACTTGCCCCACGCCTCGTTCCGGCCGGTTGTGGTGGCCTCCCAGTACGTGAGATTGGCCTGCGTCCACAGTGGCGCGACCTGCGCCACATGCACCTCGATGAACTCGGCCGATTCGCTCTCCTGTGACGCAGCCTCGACATTGGCCAGAGCTGTGGCTGTGAGCAGCAAAACGCTCCCGATGGATATCAATCTCATGTTGCATCTCCTCACGCGATTTCTCGAAGCGGCCAGTCTATCATGCCTGGCTGCAAGGCAGAGAAGAACGTCGCCGATCCGGCTGAGTTGCTCAGTGACTCGCTGACGTCACGTGAGACTTATGCGACGCACCGTGATCGGACCTCTTTGTCGATTTTCGAGCCGATCTTCTGCTTGGCGACCTTCAGATCATAGCTGGTCTGGAGGTTCAGCCAGAATTCGGGCGTGGTGCCAAAGTAACGTGCCAGCCGGAGGGCTGTGTCAGGTGTGACGGCACGTCGTTCACGCACGATCTCGTTGACGCGCGGGGCGGGCACCTTCAGCTCCATTGCGAGCGCGTGAGCGTTCATCTGCAGCGGTTTGAGGAACTCCTCACGCAGAATCTCACCAGGATGAACGGGCCGCATCTTGTTTGCTATGCTCATCGTCTAATCTCCTCAGTGGTAATCCACAATCTCAACATCGAATGCGTCGCCACTTTCGAAGCGAAAGCACAGACGCCACTGGTCATTGATACGAATGCTCCACTGGCCTTTCCGGTTTCTCAGCAAGGCCTCCAGTCGGTTGCCCGGCGGAACGCGAAGATCCTGGATTGCATGGGCGCTGTCCAGCATCTGCAGTTTTCGCTCGGCCACAGTGGCGATCGCCTGGAACCGGCGGGGGCGCCGGCCTTCAAACAACGCCTGTGTCTTCGTGCAACGGAAGCTCTTGATCATGGAGGGAGTATATAACGCATCACGTTAAATGTCAAGCGGATACTTCGGGCGAAGGACGCCGGCCGTGCAGGGCCGATGGAAATTGCAGTTCAGAACGACTCTCTTGTGACGGGCCGCCTCTACAGGGCGCTTTGTTCGGTGCGGGCGATGATCTCGTTCTGGAGGTCGCGGCCGAGGTCGACGAAGTAGTCGCTGTAGCCGGCGACGCGGACGATCAGGTCGCGGTTCCGCTCGGGATGCTTCTGGGCCTCGCGGAGCGTTTCGGCGTCGACGACGTTGAACTGGATGTGGTGGCCGTCGAGCCGGAAGTAGGAGCGGATCAGTTGCGTGAGCTTGTCGAGGCTCTCTTCGCCGTCGAGGACCTGGGGGTTGAACTTCATGTTGAGCAGGGTCCCGCCGGTGCGGGCGTGGTCCATCTTGGCGGCGGACTTGAGCACGGCCGTGGGACCGTAGCGGTCGGCGCCCTGGACGGGCGAGATGCCCTCCGAAAGCGGCAGGCCCGCCTTGCGGCCGTCCGGCGTGGCGCCGATGACCGAGCCGAAGTATACGTGGACCGTCGTCGGAAGGAGATTGATGTGGTAGCGACCCCCTTTGGTGTTGGGCCGTCCATCTACGGCGTCGAAGTAGACCTCAAACACCGATCGCATGACGTCGTCGGCGTAGTCGTCGTCGTTGCCGTACTTGGGGGTCCGTTCCAGGAGAGTCTGCCGCAGCGATTCTTCGCCTTCGAAGTCGCGGCGCAGCGCCGACAGCAGTTGCGACATCGACACGCCCTTGTGGTCGAACACATGGCACTTGATGGCCGTCAGCGCATCAGTGATCGTGCCCAGCCCAACGCCTTGAACGTAGTTAGTGTTATAGCGGGCGCCGCCGTCGTGGTAGTCCTTGCCCTTGGCGATGCAGTCGTCGATCAGGATCGACAGGAACGGGGCGGGCATGTACGTCGCGTAGAGGCGTTCGATGACGTTGTTGCCCCGCATCTTGATGTCCATCAGATAGTTGAGCTGCTGCCGGTACGCGTCGAAAAGCTGCTCGAAAGTCTCGAAGCGCTCCGGGTCGCCCGTCTGCGGGCCGAGAAGTCGGCCTGTCCTCGGATCGACACCGTTGTTCAACGTCAGCTCCAGGACTTTGGGCAGGTTGAAGTATCCGGTCAGGATGTAGCTCTCCTTGCCGAACGCGCCGACCTCGACGCAGCCGCTGGAGCCGCCGTTGCGGGCGTCGGCCACGGACTTGCCCATGCGGACCAGCTCCTGGACGATCAGATCGCAGTTGAACACCGAAGGCTGGCCGAACCCGGTGCGGATGATCTTCGTCGCCCGCTTGATGAACCGGTCGGGGTTCTTCTTGCTGACCTGGATGGAGGAGCTGGGCTGGACGAGCCGCATCTCCTCGATCACGTCGAGCACGAGGAACGTCACCTCGTTGACGCCGTCGGAGCCGTCCTCTTTCAGGCCGCCGTTGTTGATCTGGGCGAAGTCGGTGTATGTGCCGCTCTCGGCGGCGGTGACGCCCACCTTGGGCGGGGCCGGCTGATTGTTGAACTTCACCCAGAAGCACTGAAGCAGCTCGCGGGCGTGCTCGGCGGTCAGCGTTCCGGCGTCGAGCCCTCGCCGGTAGAACGGATAGAGGTGCTGGTCCAGGCGGCCCGGGTTGAACGAGTCCCACGGGTTCATCTCGGTAGTCACGCCGAGATGGACGAACCAGTAATACTGAAGCGCTTCCCAGAAGTCGCGCGGCGCGTGGGCCGGAACGTGCGAGCAGACTTGGGCGATCCGCTCCAACTCCGCTTTTCGCTGCGGATCGGACTCCCGCTTCGCCATCTCGCGGGCCTTCTCGGCGTGACGCTCGGCGAAGCGGATCAGCGCATCGGCGCAGATGCGCATCGCCTTGAGCTGTTCCTGCCTGGCGTAGGCCTGCGGATCGTTGAGGTAGTCCAGGCTGTCGAGACTGCGCTGGATGTCCTGCTGGAAATCGAGCATGCCCTTGCGATAGATCTTGTCGTCGAGCACGGTGTGACCGGGCGACCGCTGTTCCATGAACTCGGTGAACAGGCCGGCCTCATAGGTGGCCTTCCATTCGTCCGTCATCTCACGGAAGATGCGGTCCCGCATGGTGCGGCCCTGCCAGAACGGGATGATCGTCTCGGCGTAGACCTTTCGCACCTCGGGACTCACAGTAAACGAGGTCTTCTCTCGCGAGTTGAGAATGTCCAGGTCGCTCAGTGAATGGCAACACAGCTCCGGATAGGTCGGAGTCGCCTTGGGGGCGTGGCCCTTCTCGCCCACGATCAGCTCACCGGCGCCGATGTAGACGGTCTTGTGCTCCATCAGGTGCCGGAAGGCCAGAGCCCGCGTGACGGGCACAGATTCACACCAGGCGCCGCTCTGGTAGAACTGGGTCATCAGTTCGGCCCGTTCGCTGGAAATGTAAGGGTGCGTTTCGACGCTCTGCTCACGGAGTCTTCTGACACGCTCGTTCATCGTCTATCCACCTATCGCGACCTCAAATCCGTACGCACGCAGGGTCCTGGCGATCTCGGCCATTTGCTCATCGCCGGGGCTTTCGCCCTCCATCAGGTCGAAGTCTGCGGCCAGCCGGACCGATTTCTCCAGGCCGCCCCGATTGTAAGGCAGGATATCAATCCTCTGGACCGTCGGCAACGACTGGGCGAACCGGGCCGTATTCTCGATGTTGCCCATATCATCGTTGAACCCCGGAACGATCGGAATCCGGACGACCATCTTCTTGCCTGCCTCGGCCAGCGTCCTGAGATTGGCCAGGATCAGGTTGTTCGGCACGCCTGTATACCGTTCGTGCATGGGCGAATCCATGTGCTTGATGTCGCACAGGAACAGATCGGCGACCTCGGCGACCCGCCGGACCAGATCGCCCCTGGCGTGGCAGGTCGTGTCGACCGCTGTATGTATGTCTTCGGCCCGGCAGCGGTTCAGCAACGCCAGCAGAAAATCGGCTTGCATCAGCGGTTCCCCGCCGGAAAACGTGACCCCGCCGCCCGACTGGTCGTAGAAGATCACGTCCTTGACGACCTCGGCCATTACCTCGGCCACGGTCATTTGTTGCCCTATGATTTCCCTGGCGCCCGCCGGACATTCGACAGCACATTGGCCGCAGAGAATACACTTCTCCATGTCCGTCACGGGATAGCCGTCCGGGAACGTGATGGCATTTCCCCGGCAGATGGCTTCGCATCGCCCGCAGCGGACACAGCGGCCCTGCCGGAAGCTGGGCTCCGGCGTCGCCTTCCAGCTCTCAGGATTATGACACCAGCGGCACCGCAGCGGGCAGCCTTTGAAGAAGACCGTCGTACGAATCCCCGGGCCATCGTGGATGGCGTACTTCTTGATATCAAAAACGACCCCCTGCACGTCCGACGCCGGCACCTTGCCATGCGTCGCCGTTCGCAGATGGCTGTAAACAGATTGTCCGTCGTGGCCCGTCGTCACCAAAGTCGCCCATCCCCGTGATCCATCACCCGCTTGACCCATTCCCCCATGCACTCAGCATACCCAAATGCTGCCGTGAGAACAAGATGCCTCGGTCCTGGGCGGTACGCAGCCTCCCGCTTCTTGTGGAAATCGGGACGATTTCCGCACGTGGATTTGGGGCGGTTCTTCACCTTCACCCTGGTTTTCGCACCAGAAACGAGGGAATCACCCTTGTTCCGCATGCTTCTTGTGGGTAATGGTTCTGTGTGGACGGTGCGGCGGTCATGGGAGTATCATAGTGCGGTGGCGTGCGAAATCGGAGGAAGTCGCGTTCGAGGCAGTCCGGCGGATGGGGCGTGGTGTTGCCCGAGCAGCATCCTGCCTTGGGACGAAGAAGGAACCGGATGGGGTTGAGGGCGTTTTCGTTTGAGAGGGGCCGAAATGGGTGCGAAAACCACAGCGCCAGTGCTCTTAGCTGGTATTGTCATTTGCTGTATCTTGAGTGGCTGTAACAACCACATGAAGGATGACGGTGTCCAGCAGGCACATGAGTCAGAGCAGTGGCCTGCGCAGTTCGGGACAGAGAGCGAGCGTCAGGCCCTGCTGGAGCTGGCTGACGAGGACGCACGCGAGATACTGGCGGCGCGGGCACGGCTGCTGTGCGAGACCGATCACCAGGCCCTGCTGGAAAGTTGTCGGTCGGTTGCAGAGGAACTGGAACCTGGCGTTCATATATGGAAGCGTCTTTCGCCTGAAGAGATCGCCCGGTTTCCCCAAGTGATCCGCGACCTTCGACCGCAGTCTGTGACCTTTGACAGACAAGGACGCGTGAGGATCGAAATGTGCGCCACCAGTTGGCACTCGTTGGGGGTGCGAGTCTACCCTGAGCATCTCTCGCATCTCATTGGTGGGGATCGCCGACTGCTGGAGGGACTGTGGTACTATGACGACGACTACCGCTTGGATCCCAGGGATCACGATCGCACGATTGACGCAATCCTCCGCGCGTGCGGAAAGCTCTGACGAGAAAGCGTGCCCTCCCGCACTTGTTTCTGGCCGGATGAGCGGAGAAGTCCTTTACAGAGGCAGGGGCAAGGACGAACATAGCGTGGTCAGGGTTCTGGTCCAGGCGGATCGGAACCGAACTGTACGGGCCGTGAGCTTGGCGCGAGGTGCATGATGAGACGATCTGGAGTGGTTCTGGGGCTGATCGTGGTTCTTGTTGGGGGACTTGCGACCATGAGAGCAGATGCGAATTCGGACTCGTCGGCCGCGGTGGTAGAGGCACGACTGATCTTTGCTCTGGAGAATAGACCGACCGCGGGCTGTCATGCGTCGACCATTGAGCAGACTCGCACGGGGCAGATCGTCGCGGCGTGGTTCGCCGGCGCCGACGAGGGCGAAGACGACGTCGGTATCTGGGTCTCCCGTCTGATCGACCGCCAGTGGTCCAGGCCGACGGAAGTGGCCAACGGCGTGATGTCGGTGCAGAGGCGGTACCCCTGCTGGAATCCTGTGCTGTTTCAGCCGAAGGATGGCCCTCTGGTGCTGTTCTTCAAGGTCGGGCCCACACCGAGCCAGTGGTGGGGTCAGTGGACCGCCTCGCACGATGGTGGAGACACCTGGACGCCGCGGCAGTTGCTGCCCGGGCAGGTGATGGGTCCGATCAAGAACAAACCGATCCAACTCGACGATGGACGCATTCTCTGCCCGTCCAGCAGCGAGCACCATGGCTGGCAGATTCACCTGGAGATCACCAATGACCTGAAGGACTGGCATGTCGTCGGCCCGCTGAACGACGGCCAGGCCATGCCGGTGATTCAGCCGACCATCCTGAAGTATCGGGATGGGCGGCTCCAGATGCTCTGCCGCACGCGGGGCAAGGAGTTCATCGCCCAGACCTGGTCCC
This sequence comes from Sedimentisphaerales bacterium, assembly GCA_040772485.1. Taxonomy (GTDB): domain Bacteria; phylum Planctomycetota; class Phycisphaerae; order Sedimentisphaerales; family Anaerobacaceae; genus Anaerobaca. The sequence goes on from JAXGYC010000009.1 coordinate 483,387, forward strand.
ACGACGGCGGCCGCTCCTGGAGTCCGTTGACCTCTACGAGTCTGCCTAACCCCAACTCGGGGATCGATGCGGTCACGCTGAGGGATGGGCGACAACTGCTCGTGTACAACCACACCACACAGGGCCGCAGCCCGCTGAACGTGGCGGTCTCGTCCGATGGGCAGAATTGGGACATGGCGCTGACCCTCGAAGACCAACCCGGCGAATACTCCTATCCCGCTGTCATCCAGACCGCCGACGGTCTCGTCCATACCACGTACACGTACCTGAGAAAGAGTATCAAGCACGTCGCCATCGATCCGGGCAAGCTGTGAGGCCATCGGTGGATTCTCCTGCCTGGAGCATTTGCGATAATTGCGCAAACTCCGCGCGCTCGGCCGACGTAGAGACACCACAGGACTCATAGGATGCACACGACCTGTGCCGAACGCCTTGCGTGTTCGGGTGGCGCTTCAGGGAAGGAGAACGGCAATGATTGACACGGAAGCAATTGCCGAACTGGCATATGATCTGGCCCGTCGTGACTTCTCCCATCAGTTCGGTGGCCCCGAGCTGGGGTTTCGCGAGAAACCAATCTGGCAGAAGGTGCGCGCGCTGGGCACTCGATTGTGGCTGGACACCGGGGATATCGACGAGGCCAAAACGCTTTGGTGTTGTGAATTCGAGGCGTTGACAACCAACAACACGCTGCTCAACAAGGAGATTCAGAAGGGGCTGTACGACGGATTCGTCCGCGAAGTGGCCAAAGCGATTCGGCGGGTGGCGCCCGGGATTGACGAGTCGCCGTATTCCTCGGGACTGATACTGGAGATCGCGTTTGTCCTGAACGCCTACCACGCCCTGCGACTGGTCGAGATGTTCGATGCGCACGTGAGCGTGGAACTGCACACGGATCTCGGTCACGATGTGGAGCGTTCGGTCGCGTACGGCAGGCGGTACTACGACATCTGCCCGGAGCGGTTCCACGTGAAGGTGCCGCTGACGGCGGCCGGCCTGCTGGCGGCGCGAAGGCTTGGAGCCGAAGGCATCCCGGTCAACTTCACTCTGGGCTTCTCCGCCCGGCAGAATTACGCCGCCGCCCTGATCGCCCAGCCGCGGTTCGTCAACGTCTTCATGGGCAGGCTCAATGCCTTTGTCGCCGACAACGGGCTGGGCGACGGGCGAAACGTTGGGGAGAAGGCGACGCTGGCGACGCAACGGATGCTGATCGGCCTGAGGGACGCCGGTCGGACGCGCTCGCTCTTGATCGGCGCCAGTATGCGCGATGGCTCGCAGGTCGCGGCACTGGCGGGGCTCGACGTCCTGACGATGCCCACGAAGGCGGCGGCGCAATACGAAGAGAGCCCCGCCTCGCGGTTGTCGCCCCAGATTGACGCCGACCCGGACGTTCAATTGGCGGACGGCATCCGCTTCGAGGACTTCGACGCCGCGACGCTCTGGAACGTCCCTCAGGCGTTCAAGGGCTGCGTCGAAGGCCTCCTGCGCGAGGATGTGGACAGCATGACCCCCGAGGACGTACAGTCCCATTTTGCCCGGCATGGCTTCGAGGATTTCCTGCCGGAATGGTCGGCGGAAGACATTGACACGGCGACGGCCGACGGGAAGATTCCTGTCCTGGCGAGATGGCAGAAGCGGCTCCTGCGAGGCGACGTCGGTCTCGACGCTCTGATGAATCTCAGTGCGTTTGGCGCCTTCGCCACCGACCAGAGGGCCCTGGATGACCGCATCCGATCGCTGATCTGAGCTGTTGGGCTCGGATGGCCAACCCGGCGATCGCGTACAGGCAGCCTGTTTTCGCCAAATCTCCGCTCTTAGCGCTTTTCGAGCATCCACCCCGGCTGTAGAATACCTGTCGGCACCTGCGGTTCTCGGTGCATTGCCCTGTGGACAGGGATGGGATTGGGGCAGGTATGATTGGGATTGTTTCCAAGCCGGACACGCGGGACAAGCTTGAGATTCTCAGCTCCGATGCGCAGTATGACTTGGCCTGCGCCTGCGGGACGAACAGGGAGGAAGGTCGTCGTCGTGGCCAGGACGGCCGATGGATCTACCCGGTCACGCTGCCCAACGGCGGACGGAGCGTCCTGTTCAAGAGCCTGATCTCGAACGTCTGCACCAACGACTGCAAGTATTGTCCGCTCCGGGAGCAGCAGGACATTCGCCGGTGCAGCCTCAGTCCGGAGGAGACTGCGCGGGTGTTTCTGGATTACTACCGCCGCAAGAAAGTCTTCGGCCTGTTCCTCAGCTCCGGCGTCATCGGTTCGCCCGATGCGACGATGGACCAGCTCACCACCACCGCCCGACTGCTGCGCCGCCGGCACGGGTTCAAGGGATACATTCACCTGAAGGTCATTCCCGGCTCCAGCGCCGCGGCCATCGAAGAAGCCGTCTCGCTGGCCAGCGTCGTTTCTCTGAACATCGAAACCCCGGGGCACAAGCACCTTGCCAGGCTTTCGAGCCGCAAGAACTACGTCCGCGACATCATCGAACCGATCAAGCTGATCAGCCGCCTGACGGCGCAGGGGACGCGACTTGCCAGGGTCAAACAGACCACGCAGTTCATCGTCGGGGCCGCCGGGGAATCGGACGCCGAGATCGTCAAGTACATGGGCGGCCTTTATGACCGCCTGCGGATGCAGCGCATCTACTTCAGCGCCTACCAGCGGGGCGTCGGCGATGCCTCACTGGACGGCGGGATCGACGCAGGATGCGATCCGGCGCAGGCCTTCGTCCGGGAGCATCGCCTTTACCAAGTGGATTTCCTCCTGCGCAAGTACGGTTTCAGAGACGGTGATATCCTGTTCGATCCCCAGGGTCGTCTTTCACTCGACGCCGATCCGAAGGAGGTCTGGGCGCGGAGCCACCCGGAGCGGTTTCCATTGGATGTGAACCGCGCTACGCGTCTGGAACTGCTTCGCGTGCCCGGGCTGGGGCCGTTGACCGTCGACCGCATCATCGAACAACGGGCCACCCGGCGGATCCGAAGGCTTGAGGAGATTGGCCGCGTCGGCGCCAGGCTCGGCAAGGCCGGGAGCTATCTGATCTTCTGAAGATTTTCGTTGCCAAGGTGTTGGTGCTCTTTATAATTCGCTGCCTGTTCGGATGTTAGGTGGACAGGCCTACAGGTCTTCAAGAAGTGGAAAAGGAGGTGAAAATGCAGAACATGGTTCCCTCGAAGGTCTTTCTGACCAAGGGTGTCGGACGACACAAGTACCAGCTCAAGTCGTTCGAGGAAGCCCTGAGAAAGGCCGGCGTGGCCCAGCAGAACCTGGTCCAGGTCTCCTCGATTCTGCCCCCCAAATGCAAGATCATCAGTCGAGAGAGAGGTTTGGCTGAACTGACACCAGGGGAGATATGCTTCTGCGTGATGGCCCGCGCCGACACCGACGAGCATGGTCGCCTGGTCGCCGCTTCGGTGGGCATCGCCGTTCCGAAAGACGGAAGAAAATGGGGGTATCTCAGCGAGGTGCACGGCCACGGCATGGACCAGCACGTAGCCGCCGACCTGGCGGAGGACCTGGCCGCCGGCATGCTCGGAACCACACTCGGCCTGGAGGTCGATCCGAACAAGGCCTGGTCGGAAAAGGAACAGGTCTACAAATCCAGCGGGCTGATCATTCGCACCTCGAACATTACGCAGACCGCCCGGGGCAAGAGAGACCTCTGGACGACGGTGGTGGCGATCGCGATGTTCATCTTCGACCGATAGCTACCGGTTGTCTGTCCCTGTGATGACGCGTAGGGGCGAATGATCCTTCGCCCCTATCATCGGCCTGGGGGGATAGTCTGGATACAAAAGGCAACCGACATCCGTGGCCAGGCAGGCTACGATCGGACCAATGCGATAGGGTGCAAAGACATGAAGAAGAAGGACCTGCTCCAAGAGCTTGTTGAACACGTCGATATCAAGACCTTCGATTCCACCGCTATTGTCGAAGCGATGCACAAGATGTCATTCACGGCCAGGGACACCGCCCGGGCCGCAGAGATCCTGTGCACGATGATCGAAGACAAGGCCTGTACGATCATGCTGTGCATCGCCGGAAGCACCAGTGCCGGCGGATGCATGCAGGTCTACATCGACATGGTCCGGCACAACATGGTCGACGCGATCGTCGCGACCGGAGCCACGATCGTCGACATGGACTTCTTCGAGGCCATCGGGTTTCGGCACTACAAAGGAAGCCCGTTCGTGGACGACAACAAGCTCCGGGAGCTGTACATCGACCGGATCTATGACACGTTCATCGACGAGGAACAGCTCCAGGTCTGCGACGAGACGATTAAGAAGATCGCCGACGGCCTGGAGAAGCGGCCCCATTCGTCACGCGAATTCATCCGAGAGATGGGCAAGTACCTGACCCGGCACGCCAAGAAGAAAGACTCGCTGGTCCAGGCGGCCTACGAGTGCGACGTGCCGATCTTCTGCCCGGCCTTCTCCGACTCCAGCGCGGGCTTCGGTCTCGTCAAGCACCAGGTCGAGAATCCCGACCGGCACGTCTCGATCGACTCGGTGAAGGATTTCCGGGAACTGACGGAGATCAAAATACGTTCCAACGTCTCCGGGCTGTTCATGATCGGCGGTGGGGTGCCCAAGAACTTTGCCCAGGACACCGTGGTCTGCGCCGAGGTGCTCGGACATTCGGTGGACATGCACAAGTACGCCGTGCAGATCACTGTGGCCGACGTCCGCGATGGCGCCTGCTCCAGCTCCACGTTGAAAGAGGCTTCCTCGTGGGGCAAGGTGGACACCGGGTGCGAGCAGATGGTCTACGCGGAGGCGACGAGCGTGGTGCCCCTGATCGTCAGCTATGCCTACCACCGGCGCGGCTGGGAACAGCGGGCCCGCAGACAGTGTGCCAGGTTCTTCGAGCCGGTTCCCACAGGAGAGCGGAAATGACAGGACGGTTGAAGGCGGTGGCCTCCACGACAGGGGTGTTGCTCCTGACGGCGGCCCTGCTGGTCACGCCTGGATGTGGTGACAGCGACCTCGAGAAGGCCCAGAAGGATGCCCGCGAGGCCAAGGCCACGGTCAAGAAGCTCGAACTGAGTCTGGAGCGAGCGAGGCGGGAAATCTCCGATTTGAAGAGCGAACTGGGCGTGGTGCGCCAGACCCGCGACGAGCTTCAGAAACAGGTCGATCAACTGGCTCAGGAGCGAGACAAGGCCGCCACCCTGGCGCAGCAGGCCGAGCAGGTGATCACGCATCTGAGTACGCGCGCCGAAGGCCAAGTCAGTGCGACGGCCGTGCTGCGGAAACAGATCGACGACCTCAAAGCGGTGGTCGCCGACCAGCAGGCTCTGATCGAGCAGTTGCAGAAGGGCGGCCTGCCCGAGGCGGCTGCCCCGGACCAGGCGGAAGCCGCCGATACGACCGACGCCAACGAGCCTGTGGAAGGCGGGCCCGGCGTGTAACGCCTGTAGGGCGAGTGTCCCCGCTTGCCCGGTCGTGCGTGGTCGCACGACCTTGGCGTGTGTAATCGCATTGCGAATCCCGCCTGGGCCCAACGTGTCGCCAGAACGCTGTTTGCCGCGAGGTGCAGTCGCACACAGGCCCCACTTATTGCAGGAATCTTGCCGTCTCAGAGTCTGCGCGGAGAGGACAGAGGTCTCCCTCATGGAGTTTGTCCTTGCACGATCCCGAGGCCTTTGTAGCATGAGGGCTGAGCCGAACAACACCGGTTGATCGCCTGTGACGCCCCGGACAGGCTGCGTCGCAGCACGAGAGGTCTTGTCATGGAGGGCACGGACATGTGGGAGATTCTGTTGAGCTGGCAGAGATGGCTCTGGCCCATTGTCGTCGTGCTGCTTGCGGCCGGGGCCGCTGTGGTCTGTCATTTCATTGTCGTCAGAGTTTTGGGGCACTTCGCTCGACGCAGCAGCTCTCCGATCGATGAAGTGCTGCTCAAACACCTGCGCCGCCCGGCTCGCTGGATCATGGTGGCGGTGGCCATTCGCCTGGCGATCGATCCGCTCGGATTGCCTGTCGGAGTCGAGAGTTCGGCCAAGACGGTCTTCGGTCTGGTCCTCATCGTGCTTGTCTCCTGGGTGCTCATCAAGGCGACCTACGTTCTCAACGACGTGTTGGCGCTGCGTTTCAAGCTCGATGTCAAGGACAACTTGCGGGCCCGGAAGATCCACACGCAGTTGAAAGTCCTCCGTCGCATCATCGTCATCATCATCGTCATCATCGCCTCGGCGTCCATGTTGATGACGTTTCCGAAGGTCCGACAGCTCGGCACGGCCATCTTCGCCTCGGCCGGCATCATTGGGATCGTGGTCGGTCTGGCGGCCCAGAAGACGATCGGGACGTTCATCGCGGGGCTGCAAATCGCCTTCACGCAACCGATCCGTCTGGACGACGTGGTGATCGTCGAAGGCGAGTGGGGCCGGATCGAGGAGATCACGCTGACCTACGTCGTCGTACGAATCTGGGACCTGCGGCGGCTGATCGTACCGATCACGTATTTCATCGAGAAGCCGTTCCAGAACTGGACGCGCATCTCGGCCGACATCCTCGGAACGGTGTTCCTGTACGTCGACCACACCGTCCCGATCGACGCCGTCCGCGCGGAGTTCCAGAGGATTCTGGAAGGCTCCGCGTCGTGGGACCGCAAGGTCTGCGTGTTGCAGGTGACCAACACCTCTGAACGGACCGTCGAGCTACGTGCCCTGATGAGCGCCGCAGATGCTTCGCTGGCCTGGGACCTCCGATGCGAGGTCCGCGAGAAGCTCGTCGACTTCATCCGCAGAGAGTATCCGCACGCGTTGCCCAGACTCCGCGCCGAACTGGAGAAAGGAGAATGCCCGTGAAAATCGAGAAGAAGGACAAGATCAAGCTCGTCGCTCTGGTGGTCGTCGCGGTCATGGCGATCATCATCTTCCTGCAAAATACGGAAATGGCCGAAGCGCGGATCTTCTTCCTGCGGATCGAGATGTCGCGTGCGCTACTGCTCATACTGACCTTCGCTCTCGGCCTGCTCACCGGCATTCTGGTGGCCGTGAACTTCCTGAGAAGGAAGACCAAACCATGACACAGATCCTTGCGTTCGTGCCGAGAGTGTCCGGGTGGACGAGTTGCCATTAGAAGGGACGCGTTGAATATGGGTGCCAAGCCGAAGTCGAGGCGCAAAGCGGTTGCGAGACGCTCGAAGAAGGCCGGGTTGCCGCCGGGAACCCTCGTCTACACGGGGGAACAGCAGGTCGAGTCGGTTCGGATCACCATCATCGATTATGATGAGCAGCACGTGCAGGAAAGGCAGGTGGCCTCGACCGAGGAGTGTCTTCCTTTCCGCGCCACGCCCACCGTTACGTGGATCAACGTCGACGGTCTGCACGACGTCAGTGTGATCGAGAACCTCGGCAAGGCCTTCGACCTCCATCCTTTGCTTCTCGAAGACGTCCTCAGCACGGCCCAGCGCCCGAAGTTCGAGGACTACGAAAAGCACCTCTTCGTCGTGCTGCGGATGCTCCACTTCGGTGACGATCTCCCGACGATTGAGACCGAGCAGGTCAGCCTGATCGTGGGACCCAACTTTGTGCTGACGTTTCAGGAGCGGGTCGGTGATGTCTTCGATGTCGTTCGCGACCGCATCCGCAGCGGCAAGGGTCGGGTCCGCCGATTCGGCGCCGATTATCTTGCCTACTCCCTGTTGGATGCGATCGTCGACAGCTACTTCGCTGTCCTCGAAAAGGTGGGCGAGAAGATCGAAGACCTGGAGGAGGAGCTGGTCAGCGACCCGAACCAGACGACGCTTCGCCGGATTCACGGCCTCAAGCGAGAGATGATCAACCTGCGCCGGTCCATCTGGCCGTTGCGCGAGCTGGTCAACGGCCTGCAACGCAGTGAATCGACCTTGATCACCAAATCGACAAGCGTCTATCTTCGCGACGTCTACGACCATACCATCCACATCATCGACACGATCGAAAGCTATCGTGACATGATCTCGGGCATGCTCGACATCTACTTGTCGAGCGTCAGCAATCGGATGAATGCTGTGATGAAGGTGCTGACCATCATCGCGACGCTGTTCATCCCGTTGACCTTCATCGCCGGGGTCTACGGCATGAACTTTGAGCACATGCCGGAGTTGCGATGGCGATACGGATATGCCGTCGTATGGGCGGTGATGATCGTCGTGGCCGCGATCATGCTGGTGTATTTCCGCCGGAAGAGATGGCTCTGACGCGGCCGCAGGGTGCGACAGAAAGGGCTTGCCGAATCCCGCCGGAACGGATATGACAGAGACCGCGGTTGGTCGTCCCAACGAACGATGTCGGCTCGGTGCAGCAGATCGCCGTGGGGAAACGTTCCCGGATCCCTTGTGAACGAACGTATCGAATCCAGTTTGCCATGATGTCTATAGTCGCCTCGCTGACGGAATCCAACCTCTTCGCCTGGGGGATCTTGCCTGCGTTGATCTTCCTGGCGAGAATCTGCGACGTGACCCTGGGGACGGTGCGTCTGATCTTCGTCTCCCGGGGTTTCAAGTATCTGGCGCCGGTGGCTGGTTTCTTCGAGGTGCTGATCTGGATTCTTGCGATCGGCCAGATCATGCAGAACCTCTCGAACTGGATCTGCTACCTGGCCTATGCGGGCGGCTTCGCCACGGGCAACTACGTGGGCATGCGCGTGGCCGAGAAGCTGTCGCTGGGGATCGTGCTGATCCGCATCATCACGCAGAGGGGGGCCCATGCCTTGGTGGATCGTCTGCGAAAGAGCGACTACGGCGTGACCAGCCTGGACGGCGAGGGGGCCGCCGGCCCGGTGCAGGTCATTTTCACCATCGTGCCTCGGCGGGAGGTCGGCGCGGTCGTGGAACTGGTCAAGGCGTACAATCCGAAGGCGTTCTACTCCATCGAGGAGGTGGGCTTCGTGGAAAAAGGCGTCTTTCCCGTCAAGAAGGACTGTCGCTTCATCGGGCTGGAGCGGTTTCTCAGACCGTTTCGCAAGGGCAAATAGCACGACAGGGCTATCCACGAAGGCTGCCGGCGTGTACAATACCGCCCTTTGTGATCGGGCCGAGGCGTCGGTTCGGCGGAACGAACGGAGTGGACAGGGAAAAAGGTCTCCTGCATGAAAGCGGCTGATAAGACGGGTCCAAAGCTTCAGAAGCTGACCGAGCTGTTTTCGGGCAAGACCTACCTGCTCATCATCATCCAGGACAACCCCGATCCGGACTGCATTGCTTCGGCGGTGGCCTTGCGCAAACTGGCCAACAGCCTGGCCAATCTCCAGTGTTCCATCACGTGCGGCGGGACCGTCGGACGCGGGGAGAACCGGGCCCTCGTCAAATATCTCGGCCTGAATCTGCGCAACTGCGAGGAGATCGATTACAGCAAATTCGACCTGCTGGCGATGGTGGACACGCAGCCGGGCACGGGAAACAACTCCCTGCCGACGCAATTGCTGCCCAACATTGTCATCGATCACCATCCGATCCGCCGGCTGACGCGGGCGGTGCCCTTCACGGACATCCGCAGCGGCTACGGCTCCACCTCCACGGTTTTCGTGGAGTACCTCATCGAAGCGGGGATCACGCCGGAAACGCCCCTGGCTACGGCGCTGCTCTACGGGATTCGCTCCGATACTCAGGACCTCGGCCGCGAGGCCGCCCGGGCGGATATCGAGGCCATCCAGTTCCTCTACCCGTTCGCCAACAAGCGCATGCTCAGCGTCATCCAGCGGGGGAAGGTCCCGCGGGTGTATTACCAGATGCTCGCGAACGCCCTGCGAAACGCTCGCGTCCAGGGGCCGGCCATCATCACCGAACTCGGCGAGATCGACAATCCCGACATGATCGCCGAAGTGGCCGACCTGCTGCTGCGCGAAGACGAGACGGCTTGGACGATGTGCACGGGCCTGTGGAACGAGAAACTCCTGATCTCCATCCGCACCTCCGAAGAGAGCAACGTTGCCGAGAACGTGATGAAGCGCATGGTCTTTCGCAAAGGCACCGGCGGAGGCCATCTGACCTATGCCGGCGGTCAGGTCCCCCTGGCCGGCAAGACCAAGGCCGAGCGGCAGAAGATCGAAAAACACGTCGAAGAGAAATTCCTCAAGGCCATCGGCGCCGAGGCCACGGAGAACTCTCGCCTCGTCAAAGCTTGACTCCGCCTCGGCTGGCGCCTGCGAGTCGCGCTTCCATGCACGACATTCCTGGGCGAGCCCGCGAGCGACAATCGCCTTGCTTTTCGTTCCGTACGTACTACGATTGTTGTGGGCCCGTAGGCGGGGGCGCGCTTCGCTTGGGATGAGCGCACCTCCAGGGACGAATCCAGTTTGATTTTGAGCATCGTGGGAGGAAGAGACGATGACGCAGGATCGAATCGGCCGCCTGAGCTATGAATTGATCAATTGTGCCGTGATCGTGGCCCATCCGGACGACGAGACCCTCTGGGCCGGCGGAACCATGCTGCTGCATCCGGACAGTTGCTGGACGGTTCTATCGCTGTGCCGAGGGGGCGATCCGGATCGGGCCCCCAAGTTTCACAAGGCCATGGAATGCTACGGCGCCCGGGGGGTGATGGCGGAACTGAACGACGGGCCGGAGCAGACGCCGCTGCGGACCATTGATGTTGAGGATGCGATTGTCGATATTCTGCCCTCCGATCGATACGACTTGATCCTGACGCACGGTCTGTGGGGCGAATATACGTCGCATCGGCGTCACGAGGAGGTGGCCAAGGCGGTGATGGCGCTGCGAGAGGGTGGACGGCTCACGGCGCAGGAAGTGTGGATGTTTGCGTATGAGGACGGCGCGAAGAAGCACCTGCCCCGCGCGATCGCCGACGCGGACGTCCACATGCGTCTGCCCCAGGACATCTGGGAGCGGAAGTACGAGATCATCCGCCGCGTATACGGCTTTGACGAGGACAGTTTCGAGGCCCGGACGACGCCGAAGGAAGAGGCGTTCTGGGTCCTGGGCAAGGGCAAGTAGGGGCGAATGATGATTCGCCCGTACAGCTTCGACCCGTTCGAGGGAGATCGATGAAGGTTCTGGTTTTGTACGACTATCCGCCGTCGCCGGCTGGTTTGGCCACGCAGGGACATCTGTTGCACCGGGGTCTGGCGGAGTTGGGCGTCGACGTCCATTCGGTGCATTTCGAGTCGGCGCAGGAGAAGGAATGGTATTACCGCTGGTTCGAGCCCGACGTGGTTGTCGGTGTCGGATACTGGGGGCACACCACGCATCTGGTCCTCCACCCGCAGCGTTACGGCGCGCAGCCGGTGCCCTGGCTGGTGGCCGATGGCTACATGGCCAATTACCATGAGGTGCTCGAGGCCCTGCCCCTGATTCTGGTCACCAGCAAGTGGGTCAAGCAGGTCTACATGCGTGACGGACTCAGCGGCAGGAACATCGAGGTTCTCCCCGTCGGCTGCGACACCGACGCGTTCATACCGCGCGACCCTGCCGATCCCAAAGTGGCGACCGTCCGGGAGGCACTTGGTGTGGCCCCGGACCAGATCATGATCCTGACCGTCGGTGGCGACGCGACCAGCAAGGGCGCCCAGGAGGTGATGCAGGCGCTGGCGACGATCGACACGAAGGCGCCCGACTGGAAGTACGTCTGCAAGGTCTGGCCGCAGCCGCGGACAGAGCACCAGAATCTCATCGATCTTCAATTGGCTACGCAATTGGGCATCGAGAAGAACGTGGTCTACACGACGAACGTGATCTCGCGGAACTTCATGCCGTACTTGATCGCGGCCTGTGACATCTACGCGGCGCCGTCGCGACTCGAAGGATTCGGCATGATCCAGGTCGAAGCCAACGCCTGCGGCAAGCCGGTCATCGGCATCAAAGGGATGGGCCTGCTCGACACCATGATCCACGGCGAGACCGCCTACCTGGCCGGCATCGCCCAGGAGGTCCGGCTGCGCGAGACCATCGTCGGCGACGAATCCGGATACGAAGCGGGACATCGCGTGGTGTTCAAGGCGCCTCGCACCGTGGACTATCGCGCCAGCGTTCACGACATCGCCGGCTATCTTCTGGAGCTGATGCAGAACGCCGAACGGAGAAAGAAGATGGGCCAGGCCGGACGCGAACGGGCCGTGGAGCACTTCGATTACCGCGTCGTCGCCAAAAGGTTCGTGGAGATCATTCAGAAGAGGCTCGGAATCAGTTGACATGACATCGTCGGACGCCAAGCTCATCGAGCGCGCCAAGGCGGCTGCTGTCGAGGTCCTTCTGCACAACCTGCACGGTTCGTACCGGGGGCTGCCTCGCACGGCCGGATGGGGATATCCGGAGCCTTACACACGTGATTTGATGATCGCCACGCTCGGTGTTCTGGTCGCCGGCAACGACGAGCTTGTCAAGGTGTGGCGCCGCACCTTCGAAGTCCTTGCGTCCAACCAGAGTCCCCTGGGGCACATTCCATCGCTGGTGCACGATCGCGAAGACCGCGGCGCCAGTGACACCACGCCGCTGTTCCTGCTGGCCGTTGCGCTGTTTCGCCTCCACACGGGCGAGCCGGATTTCCTGAAGGAAGCCGTCGACAAGGCGCTGACCTGGATGGCCTATCGCAGTCCTTCGGATCGCGTCCTGGTCGCGCAGCTTCCGACCAGCGACTGGCGCGACGAACAGTGGGTCCTGGGCTACGGTCTGTACGTCAACACGGTGCTCTATGCCGCGCTGCGCCTTCTGGGCAGTCACGATCGGGCCGATGTGCTGCACGAGATGATGGAGCATTTCACCGTCAAGGGGGAGCGGCAGCAGCGCCATGTCCACGAAGGGCTCGTGGTGCCCTGCAAGCCGTACTACGCCCTGTGGTCGTACAAGGTCTATCGCAGCGAGCGTTTCGATCTACTGGGCAACAGCCTGGCGATTCTCTCGGGGATCGCCTCGCCCACGCGGGCTGGTCATCTGGTGACGTGGATCGAGGGCGAATGTGCGGCGTTGCGGCGGAACGGGCTTCTGGCGGTCGGTCTGCCCCCGAATTTCTTCCCCTACATCCGGCCGGAAGACCCCGATTGGATGCCGCGATACGCCAAGTACAACCAGCCGGGTGAGTACCACAACGGCGGGGTCTGGCCGTTCATCTGCGGTTTCTACATCGCCTCGCTCGTAGCCGCCGGGCGATATCGACTGGCCGAACGAACGCTGCTGGCCCTGACCGAACTGATTCGCGGCCGGCGCGCCGCCGAAGTCGAGTTCGGTTTCAACGAATGGCACCGGGCCCAGGACGGCACGCCCCGCGGCGAAGACTGGCAAACCTGGTCGGCGGCCATGTATCTCTACGCCGCCCACTGCGTGCAGACGCAGACAACGCCGTTCTTCGACCGCTGTCGTCAGGCGCGGCCGAGTGGACGATAGCTCATCTTCTGCTCTGCATCCCAAGCACGTCGAAGAGGAAGGTGTAGATGTCGGCCTGTTCTTCGATGGCCTTGGAGACGGGCTTTCCGCCTCCATGTCCGGCCTTGGTCTCGACCCGCAGCAGGATAGGATTGTCGCCGACCGCCTTCTCCTGAAGCGTTGCGGCGAACTTCTTGGCGTGCAGCGGCACGACTCGGTCGTCCGTATCGGCCGACGTAATCAGGATCGGAGGATATCCGACGCCCGCCTTGACGTTGTGCAGGGGAGAGTAGGCGTAGAGATAGTCAAACTCCTGCTTGCTGGCTTCGGCATTGCCATACTCGGGGACCCAGTAGCGGCCCACCGTGAACTTGTGGTAGCGCAGCATGTCGATCACCGGGACCTGGCAGACGACCGCCCCATGAAGGTGGGGCCGCTGGAGCATACAGGCGGCCACGAGCAGGCCGCCATTGCTGCCGCCGCGAATCGCCAGCTTCGCGGGGTGGGTGTAGTTGTTTTCGATGAGCCATTCGGCCGCCGCGATGAAGTCGTCGAAGACGTTCTGTTTGTTTTCGAGCATGCCCGCCTGGTGCCACGATTCGCCGTACTCGCTGCCGCCTCGCATATTGGCCTGGACGTAGACGCCTCCGGCTTCGAGCCAGGCGAGCGTCGACGTCGAGAACCCCGGCATGATGTTGATATTGAAGCCGCCGTATCCGTACAGCAGCGTCGGATGGCTCCCGTCCAATGTCAGACCTTTGCGGTGCGTGATGAACATGGGAATGCGGGTCCCGTCCTTGGAAGTGCAGAAGACCTGTCTGGTCTCATACGCCGCCAGATCGAAGTCGATCTCGGGCTGGTGGATCACGCGCAGCTCGTTTGAACGCAGGTCGTAGCCCAAACTCGTGCTCGGATACAGAAACGAGGTGAAGCTGAAGAACATCTCCGGATCGTCCTGCCGGCCCGAGAGACCGCCGATGGTCCCGAGGCCGGGCAAGTCGATGTCACGAATGTACTGACCGTCGAGGTGGAAGACCTTGAGCCGGTGATGCACATCGTGCATGCAGACGAGCACGAGTTGGTTGTCGACCCAGGCGGCGTAGTCGATCACGCCGTCGCTCTCTGGTATCACTGTGCTCCAGTGAGTTCGCTCGGGCCGGTCGGTGTCAATGGCTATGATGCGTCCCTTCGGAGCATCTGAGTTGGTCAGGAAGTAGAAGATGGGCCCCTGATTGCCGAGGAAATCGTATCGTGCGTCGGCCTCATCGAGCAGCCGGACGAACGGACCGTCGCCTTTGAGCGGCCGGTAGTACACGCGATTCCTCGGATCGGTCCCATGATGAAGGTAGAGCACGAGATACCGGCCGTCTTCGGTGACGACCGGGGCGAGGCTCAGCTCTTTGTTGTCGGGTCGTTCGTAGATCAGGACATCGGCCGACTGCGGCGTCCCGAGCCGATGCCAGTATAGGCGGTTGTAGTTCATGCGGTCTTCCTCCGAGACCGTGTTCGGATCGGGAAACCGGCTGTAGAAGAACCCGCTGCCGTCGTGGTGCCAGGCGATGGTTGTGAAGCGGCACCATTGCAGGACCTCATCGAGATCCATCCCCCAGTTGACCTCCCGAATCCGCACCTCCTGCTCGTCACTGCCGCTGTGTGAAAGCCCATACGCCAGCTTCGTGCCGTCCCAGCTCAGCGCCGCCGTGGTCACCGCCACGGTGCCGTCGGCGCTGAGCACGTTCGGATTGACCACGACTTTGGCTTCCCCATCCAGCGCGTCCTGAACGTACAGGACCGATTGGTTTTGAAGTCCGTCGTTCTTCCAGAAGAAGTACCGTCCGCCTTGTTTCGACGGGGACGAATAGCGCGGATAGTTCGTCAGAGATTCCAGCCGGGCTTTGATCCTCTCTCGTGCGCCGGTGCGAGCAAGAAACCGCTCGGTGAGGTCGTTCTGCCGGGCGACCCACGTCTGCGTCTCGTCCGAGTCGGCGTCTTCGAGCCAGCGATAGGGGTCGGCCACCTCCGTTCCGTGATAGGTGTCGACAACCGCTTCCTTGCGGGCTTGCGGATAGGCCGGCCGGCGCTGTGCCGTGGTTGTGGTCGAAGGGCGATGACAGCCTGTGCCCAGGGTGGCGATCAGGGTGAGTATTGCTGACGTCCAGACGGATCGTTTGTTCATCTGCGGTTCTCCATTCGTGGTCGGTTTTGTGTCCGGTTGCATTTGCGGGGCCTATTGAACGGGCTGTCCCCGGCTTTGTCAAACAGGAGCAGGGACAAAACAGCCCGTTCGACCGGGTCCCGGCCCCGCCGGAGTTCCGAGGAAGGCGGATGCGCCTGGCGACCTCAAAATAGACAAGGTGAACAGCGATTCTCGCGGTCAATATAGGAAAAACTGTTGAATTCTCCCGGATCGGGCAGTACGATGCAGGTGACGTGCCCCGGCTTGATCTGTGCGCCCGACGGCGAGGTGACGACGTATGGCTGAACCGACCCGAACCAGCAAGGACCGCGAAGATGCGGAGGTGGAAAAGGCCGTTCATGACCCTCAGGGCGGTCTGGCCGACTACGTCAGCCATCTCAGTGCCGAGCACAGAATGCTGGTGGCGCTGAAGAGCCAGTTGTATGGCGGTTCCTGGGAGCCCATGCTGGACGATCTGCGGAATCGTCTCGCGGGCAAACCGTACATCTTCAAGTTGGTCAACCGAATCCAGGAGGACATTGAGCGCATCGAGGAGATGAAACGCTTCGAGGCCGAGTACGGCATCGACCTGGCGGACTGCGTCGAGATGCCGTGAGCGCCGGGCAGGCGGTGCCGTGCACGCCGCTTGCCTGGGGTGAGTGTGAGGGTGGCCCTTCTTGCGAGGACGTGGAATATGCGAAGAACGGTGATGCAAAAGACGTGGCTCTTCCTGGCGATGGGTGCGCTGCTGAGTGTTCCTGCGACCGGGGACGGCGCTCATGGTTTAGAGTGGCTCGTATCCAAAGACCTGCTGGATCCGTTGAGACTGACTTCCGTTTGGCAGACGACGGTCCCGATACGCCAGGGCGAGCGCCTGGAGATGCTGATGGTCCTGGGCGACCGGCTGTACGTGCGGTCGGCGGAGAACCACGTGTGGTCGCTGGACCGTCACAGCGGCAACGTTCTCTTCAGCAGCTCGATCGCGCCGGCGGGTTTTCCCGTCTTCGGATGGAACGCCTACGGCGACCGACTGATCACGGTGATCGACAACCAGCTCGTTGAGTTGGATGCGAACGCCGGGACTCGCCGGCGAGTTGCCGACCTGGGAGTGAGTGTCATTGCCCCCGTCGTTCGGAACAGCGAGTTCTTCTATGTCAGCGCCGCCGACCGCCGTCTCCATGCCTTCCGGGCCCGCAACCTGATCGAGATATTCAAGGCCTCCGCCGACAACGATTCGCTGATTACCTCGGTCATTGCCGACGAGGACATGGTCGTGTTCGCCACGGACGCGGGCAATCTGGTCGCGATGGCGCCGGATGGGCCGAGGAAGCTCTGGCAGTTCGATGCTGTCGGAGCGATGGCCGGGCCGGTTATTCGCGACGGCCGTTCGTTCTTCTTCGCCAATAAGGACACCTGTGTCTATCGCGTCGATGCGACCGGGACCAACAGCGTCTCGTTCGCCTGGAAGTATCAGACCGAAGCGATTCTGGATCGCGCACCGCGCGTCACGGCCGCCGCGGTCTATCAATATGCCCCCGGTCGCGGCGTCACCGCGATCGGCCGGAACTCGGGCAAGGCCTTGTGGTCCCTTCCCGAAGGGGTCGATCTGCTCGCCGAGGCCGGCAACAAGGCCTATGTGTTTACCAAGGACCGGACGCTGGTGGTCATGGACAACGCGTCGGGCCGCAGGCTGCTCTGGGTGAACTTCGCGGAGGTGTCCGACTATGCGACCAACGTGGCCGATGCGAAGATCTATGTCGCCGGCCAGCGCGGACGTATCCTGTGTGTCCAGCCGATGTAGGATGGGCTTTCGGCCGAGTGGTGCGAACCGGAATCCTTGTACGACAACGAAACGAACCAAGGAGAAGGAGTTGAAATGGACGTCACTATCAAGACCGCTCTGATCAGCGTCTCCGACAAGACCGGGGTCGTCGATTTTGCCAAGGCCCTGGCCCAGATGGGTGTCAAGATCATCAGCACCGGCGGCACCGCCGCCAAGCTGGCCCAAGCCGGCGTGCAGGTGGTCAGCATCGACTCGGTGACAGGTTTCCCCGAGATGATGGACGGCCGGGTCAAGACCCTTCATCCCAAGATTCATGGCGCGTTGCTCGGCCTGCGGGACAAGAAGGAGCATGTCGAGGCCATGACCGAACACGGGATCGAGCCGATCGATCTGGTCTGCGTCAACCTTTATCCGTTCGAAGCGACCGTGGCAAAGGCGGATTGCCCGTTCGAGGAGGCGATCGAGAACATCGACATCGGGGGACCGAGCATGATTCGCTCGGCGGCCAAGAACCACAAGTTCGTCGCGGTCGTCACCGATCCCGGCCAGTATGCCCAGGTCATCGAGCAGATGCGCAACAACAATGGCGCCGTCAGCGGCGTGCTGCGCAGCGACCTGGCGCGCGCGGCCTTCAGCCTGACGGCGGCGTACGACGCCGCGATCTCGCGGTACCTCCATGCCAAGGCGGGCGTCGAGTTCCCGAACCGGATCTCCATCGCCCTGACGCGCGAGACGACCCTGCGCTACGGCGAGAATCCGCACCAGACCGCGGCGCTGTACAAGCTCCCGGCTGGCGCAGAGCCTTCGGTCTGCAGCGGCAGACTCCTGGAATGCGGCACGGAAATCAGCTTCAATAACCTGCTCGACGCCAACGCCGCCTTCGAGCTGGTCAAGGAATTCGACGAGCCGGCCGCGGTCGTGGTCAAGCATCTGAATCCATGCGGGTGCGCCGTTGATGAGGACATCACCGTCGCGTATCGCAAGGCCTACGAGGGCGACGTGGTCAGCGCGTTCGGCGGGATCATCGCGGTCAACCGGCCCGTCAACATCGAGCTGGCCCAGACGATCATGGAGTCCTACGGCCGATTCGGCAAGGCGCTCGGCGCCAGCGGCTTCTTCGCCGAGGTGGTTATCTCGCCGCGATTTGAGGAAGACGCCATCGAGATCATCCGGACGTTGAAGACCTGGGGCAGCCGGGTCCGCCTGATCGAAACCGGGCCGATCGACCGCACGAGGATCGATACCTCCGAGTTCGACGTGCGCTGCATCATCGGCGGTCTGCTGCTCCAGAAGCGCGACTTGGCGGGCTGGGAACCCGAGGTTGTAACGTGCCCGACGCAGACCAAGCCCACGGCCGAGCAGCTTGAAGATCTGCGCGTGGCCTGGCTGGTGGCCAAACACACCAAGAGCAACACGATCATCCTCGCCAAGAACCGGCGCATCCTCGGCGTCGGCGCCGGCCAGATGAACCGCGTCGAGTCCGGACTGTTGGCCATGAAACAGGCAGGCGAGGAGGCTCGCGGCGCCGTGATGGCGTCCGATGCATTCTTCCCGTTCCCTGACAACGTGGACAACGCCGCCAAGGCGGGTATCGCCGCGATCGTACAGCCCGGCGGATCGAAGAAGGACCCCGAGGTCATTGCGGCCGCCGATGCCCACGGCATCGCCATGGTCTTCACGGGAAAACGCCACTTCAAGCACTGATCCTGCACCTGGGCGCCCGATCTGTGGTGGCAAACAGCCATTCCCTGCGACAAGCTGCCAGATGTCGGCGTCCGCGCAAAGCCTATCATGCCCACAGGAATAATATAAGTTTATCGAAACCCGCCCCGGCGCCGCTCGTATCTTTTCCATCGGGAGTGACGACAGCGAGGCATGGCAAGTGAACAGGCGACAGGTGGCAGACTCAAGCCCTCAAGATTTGGGTATGGCTTGCCCTTGGGAGTCATGACCAAGCTGCGCTTGAGGCGGCCATCCTCCGAGGTGAGTTCTTGGGAGGTAACCACAAGATGGCGACGCAGCAGACAATCAGTACAGTCAATGGAATCGACCTGGACGTTCTCCACGAGACGGTCAGCGCGATCGAGAACGACCCCGCTCTGGCCAAGTGCAAGTTCCGAGCGAGCAACAAGTGGATCAACGGCAACCACAATCGCACACGAATCACCGGTTTCTACGGCGCCAAACAGGAGATGACGCACCAGCAGTCTTTCGAGTTGCACGCCGATGAGCCGCCGGTGTTGGCGGGCGACGACCAGGCGCCGAACCCGGTCGAGCACTTGCTCAACGCCCTGGCCGGCTGCATGACGACGGGGATGGTGGCCCATGCCGCGGTGCGCGGCATCCACATCGAGGAGCTGGAATCCGAACTGGAAGGCGACCTCGATTTGCGCGGTTTCCTCGGTTTGTCGGACGACGTTCCGAGGGGCTATACGAACATCCGCGTCAAGTTCAAAGTCAAGGCCGACACCGACAACATGGAACGCCTCAGAAGGCTGACGGAGTACTCTCCTGTGTTCAACACCATCACGCAGGGAGCCCGGGTCGATGTCACCGTCGAGCCCAGGTAGGGGCAAATGACCGTTTGCCCTGTGGGCACACGGCGGAGAGTCGGCTCACGCAGAAGTCGTCTTTATGACGCACCGGAAAGGGGGGCTCCGGCGGAGTACGGCCCCCCTTTTCCGGGAACTGCGCGCCGATAGTCGCACGATTCGCACCTTCCGGCGTGACAACATCCGGGAGGGGCACGTCCCAGCTTCATAGAAAGGAGACCGATTATGGCTGCTTCGGCTGTCAAGACAATCTCCAACGGCACGGTAATCTTGGAGGAAAGCACCGTAGCCGACTTCGACGCCTCTCTTCGCGGCGAACTGATCGAGCCCTGGCATCCGGCGTACGACGAAGCGAGGACCATTTACAATGCGATGATCGACAAACACCCGGCCCTGATTGCGCGATGCCGGGACGTCGCCGACGTGATGGCGGCCGTGAACTTCGCCCGGACGAACGATCTTCTGCTGGCGGTTCGTGGTGGCGGCCACAACGGGCCGGGTCTGGCCCTCTGCGACGATGGGTTGGTGATCGACCTGAGCCTCATGAAGGGGATTCGCGTGGATCCGGCACATCGCACCGTTCGCGTCGAGCCGGGCTGCCGTTGGGGTGACGTGGACCACGCCGCACATGCATTCGGTCTGGCGGTGCCGAGTGGAGCCATATCCACCACCGGTGTCCCCGGACTGACACTGGGCGGTGGGCACGGCTACCTCACCCGAAAGTACGGCCTGACCATCGACAACCTGCTCGAGGCCGACCTCGTTCTGGCCGATGGGCGGTTCGTCACGGCCGGGCCGCAGGAGAACGAGGATCTGTTCTGGGCCATCCGGGGCGGCGGCGGCAACTTCGGTGTCGTGACCTCGTTTCTGTTCCGGGCGCATCCCGTCGATACGGTCCATGCCGGCGTGACGCTATGGTCCTTCGACAGGGCGCGTGACGTCCTGAGGTGGTACCGGGATTTCAGCCGGCAGGCGCCGATCGATCTCTATGGGTTCTTCACTTTTCTGATGGTGCCTCCGGGGCCGCCATTCCCCAGGGAACTGCATCACAAGAAGATGTGCGGCGTGGTCTGGTGCTACACCGGCCCTATGGACCAGGTGGATCGGGTGTTCGATCCGGTCCGCCGGCGCGCGCCGGTGTTCGACGTGCTCGGAGCCATGCCCTTTCCGCACATCCAGTCGCAGTTCGATGCGCTGTATCCGCCGGGCCACCAGTGGTACTGGAAGGGCGACTTCGTGAACGAACTCAGCGACGAAGCGATCGAACTGCATCTGCAGTACGGCTCGGCGCTCCCCACGCCGCAATCGACCATGCATCTCTATCCGATCGACGGCGCGGTGCACGAGGTGGCTCCCGACGCGACCGCATGGAGCTACCGCGACGCGGCGTGGTCGATGGTGATCGTCGGCGTCGATCCAGACCCGGCGAACCGCGAGAAGATCACGACCTGGGCGAGGGACTATTGGGAGGCCCTTCACCCGTATTCCGCCGGCGGTGCGTACGCGAACTTCATGATGGAAGAAGGGGCCGAGCGGGTCAAGGCCACCTATCGTGAGAACTACGAGCGGCTGGTAGACGTCAAGACGAAGTACGATCCCACGAACCTGTTCCGCGTGAACCAGAACATCCGACCGCGAGCGTGAAAGAGAGCGGTCGGATGTGTAGGAATGGAGGACGCAGCTATGAGGACGCAGCGTGTCGAAACGCGCGCAGGATCGACGACATTGTCCGATGAAGCGATCCAGGAACTGTGTGCCGCCCTGCGTGGCGACGTCATTGCGGTCGGGGATGAGACATTCGACGAGGCTCGCAGGGTCTGGAACGGTCTGATCGACAAGCGCCCCGCGCTGATCGCCCGGTGCGCGGAAACGGCCGATGTGATCGCCGCCGTGAACTTCGCACGTGAGCACGCCGTGCCCCTGTCGGTTCGCGGCGGCGGTCACAACGTCGCGGGCAAGGCGCTGTGCGACGAGGGTCTGGTCATCGACCTCTCGGGCATGCGGGCCGTTCACGTCGATCCGGGAACGCGAGTGGTGCGCGCCGAAGGCGGCGCGCTGCTGGGCGACATCGACCGTCGGACGCAGGCGTTCGGCCTGGCGGTTCCGCTGGGCGTGGTCTCGCAGACGGGGGTGGCCGGACTGTGTCTCCACGGGGGCATGGGCTGGCTGACTCGCAAGCACGGCTTGACCTTGGACAATCTGATCGACGTGGACATCGTCACGGCCGACGGGCGGTTGCGCCGGGCCGGCGAGGCCGAGAACCCCGATTTGTTCTGGGCGGTTCGAGGCGGCGGCGGCAACTTCGGCGTCGTGACATCGTTCGAGTTTCGTGCCCATCCCGTTGGACCCAGGGTGTGGTTCCTGGCTGCCATGTACCCGATGTCAGAGGCGAAACGCATCCTGAGATTCCTCGATGGGTTTATGCGGGAGGCTCCAGAGGAGCTGGCGGTCCTCGGGTCGCTGTGGACCACGCCGAACGACGAGCCGATTCCGCCGGCGCATCGCCAAGAGCCTGTGATCGTGCTGCTTGGCTGCTACAGCGGGCCGTTCGAGGAAGGCGAAGAGGCTATCAGGCCGCTGCGCGAGTTGGGCGAGCCCGTCGCCGACCTCAGCGGTCCGATGCCGTTTGCAGACGTCCAGACGGCCCTCGACGCCGACTATCCCGACGGCAGGTTGTACTACTGGAAGTCCGTCTATCTGCCACAACTGCGTGAAGAGGTCTTCGATGTCCTCGTCGAACACGCGCAGAGGCGACCTTCGCCATTGACGTCGATTGACATATGGTTTCTGGCGGGTGCGGCGATGCGCATTCGGCCGGATCAGACTGCCTACGCACGGCGGGATGTCCCTTACGCGATCGGAATCGAATCGAACTGGACCGACCCGGCGAAGTCGGACGTGAACGTGGCGTGGGCCAGGGGACTCTTCGACGCTCTTCAGCCGTTCTCGCGGGGGACGTACCTGAATTTCCCCGGTTTCATGGAGGACAGCGACAAGCTCCTTCAAGGCGCCTATGGGGCTAACTACAAGCGGCTCCAGGCCATCAAGGCGAAGTACGATCCGGACAACCTCTTCCAAGGGGCTCTGAACATTCCGCCGAAGGCCTGACGCGACCGACTTGGCAGACGTCGATACAGGCGGTATAAGGGTGGCACCGATGTACGGCGTTTGCGAAGGAGGAATCGATGTCGCGAAGGACAGCCCAGGAAGTTGTCGCGACGCTGCGATCGCTGGGTGACCCGAAAGCGGTCGAAGGCGCAGCACGATTTGGGATCAATGTCCCTGACATCCTGGGCGTATCGGCGCCCGCATTGCGAAAGCTGGCGAAGGAGATCGGCACCGACCACCGGCTCGCGGGCCAGTTGTGGCGGACGGGCATTCATGACGCCCGCGGCCTGGCGGCGCTGATCGACGACCCGGCGATGGTCACGGAAAGCCAGATGGAACGCTGGGCCAAAGACTTCAATTCGTGGGCGGTCTGCGACGCCGCGTGCGGCTGCCTGTTCGACAAGACTCCGTATGCCTGGGACAAAGCAATCGAGTGGAGCCGGCGTGAAAAGGAGTACGTCAAGCGAGCCGGTTTCGTCCTGATGGCATGCCTGGCCGTTCATGACAAGAAGGTGCCGGATGAGCGGTTCGAGGCATTTCTGCCCTTGATCGTCGAACAAGCCGGCGACGAACGCAACTTCGTCAGAAAGGCGGTCAACTGGGCCCTCCGCCAGATCGGCAAACGCAACCGTCGATTGAACAAGCTGGCGATTCAGACGGCGGAAGAAGCCCGCTCGCTCGGTACCAAGAGCGCCCGATGGATCGCCTCCGATGCGCTCCGCGAGCTGACCGGCGACAAGGTTCAGGCCCGCCTTGAAGAGCAAAGATCAAAGAACCATATCAAAGCGCAAGGAGCAAAAATCAAAATAGTGGAATCCGCCTTCGGCGGATGACTCCCACATTTCTGCATTTTGCTCTTTGATCTTTGCTCTGATCCCGGCGCCGCTGGGGTTATGCCTTCGCCACGGCCTTGCGGGCTGCTTCCAGACGCTGGGCGGCAAAGGGCCAGTTCGCCATCTTCATGAAGTTGTCCACCCACGCGCCGCGGTCGTTGGCGTATTTCAGGTAGTAGGCGTGCTCCCAAACGTCACAGACCAGCAGGGCGACCGTGTCCGTGAAGGCGAGGTTCTGATGCTTCTCCGCCTGAAGGATCAGAAGCTTGTCGGCGATGGGCTCGTAGGCGAGCACGCCCCAGCCGCTGGCCTCGGCGGCCTTCGTCGCGGCGGCAAACTGCTTCTGCGCCGCCTCCACCGAGCCGAAGCTCCGGGTCATGGCCTGGCGGAGGCTCTCGGGCATGTCGGGCTTTTCGGGGCTCATCGAGTTCCAGAACAGGGTGTGCAGGACGTGGCCGCTGCCGTTGAAGGCCAGGTCGCGGCTCAGCGCCTTGATCGCGCCGTAGTCGCCCGAGGCGCGGGCCGCCTCGAGCTTGGCCAGCGTGGCGTTGAGCCCGTTGACGTAGCCGGCGTGGTGCTTGGTGTGGTGGATTGTCACCGTCCGCTCGTCGTACAGCGGCTCCAGCGCATTGTACCCATAGGGCAGCGGCGGCAGCGTGTAGGCATTGTTCTGGTACGCGCCGCTGACGGCCGCAACGGATCGCGACGGGGCCCCCAGGCCCAGAATGCCGCTGCCGACGGCGCCGGCGCCCAGCAGGCCGAGCGATCCGGCCTTCACCACGTCTCTTCGCGAGGGTTCCGATTTCATCATCGAGTCCTTTCCGTTTTGTGCTCACAGAGGTTGTGCATGTCGCGACGAACGGTAACACGGAGGACTCGAACCATCAAGTGATACAATCCCTGATAATCGTACAGGGAATTCCTGATGGCGTCAGAGGCCGCCGGACGCCATCACCGTCAAGCTGGGACGCTGGAGCTGAACCCGCCGATTCGTCAACTCGGTGATCTGCCGCTCCGCGATACTCAATGCCTGCTGGGCGGTCCGGAGCCGTGCCGCCTGTGGATCGAATGCCGATGCCCGCGCCAATCGGCGCTGCGTTTCATCGAGTTGAGTTCGGAACACCTCGAGACGCGCCCTCTGTTCGGCTGTCTCGATGGCCATCTGGCTCAATTCACTGTTGAGACTGTCCAGGCGACCGCCTCCGACGTCCTTGGTCAATTCTTCCTGCCGCTTGGCTAATTCGATTCGTGCCCTGGTCAGGTTCTCCTGGGCCTGCGTCAGCTCTGACTGGGGCAGTCGACCGGCGTCGACCTCCTTGCGAACCTGGGAAAGACGCATCTCAATCATCTGGACGAGGGTCTGGAATTCCTTGGTCACTGTGTCCTGGGCCAGCTTCCTGTCCGCCTCATCCCTCGTCCGGGCGATCTGTTCCTCGATGGCCTGGCGTCGCGCCTCCCTGCCGGCCATCTCCATCTCCAGGTCCTGGATCGCATCGGACAGGTCGCGCCGGCGGGCAATCAGCTCCTGTGTGTCTTCCTGGATCTCGATTGTGGAAAATGCCGCCTGGGGGCTCTGCAATTCCTCTTCGCGGATGACGATCACGTCATCGTCGATCTGGTAGGAAATGTCGGTGAGTCCGCCGCTGACGGCTTCGATGACTGTCTTCAAGGCCGTTTCCAGTTTGACCGGGGGCGGACCGTCCATTCCGATCGGCGTGGGGGGTTCGATATCGCAGCTCTCCTGCAATTCTTTCCACAGCACGACGATGGGCAGCGGCGGTTCAACCGAGTTCTTCAGGAGCTCGATAGCTTCCGCGAACGGCATCTCAGGCGTCAGTACAGATACGTCCACGATTGTACTCAACTGCTCGCGTATTCTGCTGCTCCCGGGCGAGGAAGGAGCGGTGCTTCGCCCAAGCTGCTGCTCGATCTCTTCTCGTCTGAGTTCGGCGAACTGGATCTGTTCGCTCAGGAGTCTCTCATACCGGTTATAGGAATCCTCCAACGCTCGCCTGAGGTTGTCCACGAGAGCTTTGACGAACTGGCCGGCCAGCGGCTTGGCATCCTCTGGCAGTGGAACGTACAGCCGGACCATCGCGGTCTGTTGTTGGGCGCGAGTCGGTGCCGGCGCAGTCGGCGCGCCATACATGCCGCCCACCCCGTAACCACCCATGCCATAGCCGCCCATTGTGCCATAGCCCATGCCGCCCATTCCGCCTCCGCCCATTCCGGTGCGGCCCATCATGGTGCCGCTCCTGGCGCCGCGACCACTCATCATACCCCCGCCCATGCCCATTCCCTGTTGGGGCGAATGATCATTCGCCCCTGCGGGTCGATTCTTGTCGGCTGGCGGGGTGGTAGCGGCCGGCTCCGGCGTACCGTACTTGTCCCTGTCTTCTCTGAGTTGTCTGGCGTAATCATCTCCGTAGATTGGTGCCAGTTGTCGGATTATGTCGCTATCTTCAGCGGTGTTCCGTTGCGCCGGCTCGGGCATGCTGGTCGTCTGGGCGGCCTGCGAGACCCATTCGATTCGGATCTCCTGGCGGATGTTGCCGGCGGCTTCTGCCTCCAGCCCAAACACGTCCTTGGCGGCCTTTCCGGCCACAGCCGAACTGCGGATCAGTTGCTCGACCGTGGTCGGGTCCAAAGGCAGGATGTCCGCGTCGATCGCGACCCTGATCAGACAACTGGCGTAGCGCGAGTTCGAGGGCGCCTCGGCCTCGCCGAAGGCGGGCGTTGCAGCCAGGGCCAGGCTCAGGGTCAGACAGACGATGGTGATTTGTGTGGCTCGCATGGGGATTCTCCTTCCATCGGGGATTTGTTGAAACGTTGATTCCGGATTTGGGCCAGTCTTTCTCTGGCGACATCGGCCGAGCGGCTCTCGGGAAACAGGCGGATGACCTGTTCGTAGGTCTCGACCGCCGACTCGGTCTGGTTCAGCTCGCGAATCATCCGGTCCGCCTGGTAGACCAGCACAAAGGCGGTCTTGTCCGCCTGCCGTTGAAGCT
This sequence comes from Sedimentisphaerales bacterium, assembly GCA_040772485.1. Classification (GTDB taxonomy): domain Bacteria; phylum Planctomycetota; class Phycisphaerae; order Sedimentisphaerales; family Anaerobacaceae; genus Anaerobaca. The sequence continues at coordinate 510,151 of JAXGYC010000009.1, forward strand.
CCTGCGCCGGATCGGGAATGCTCGCCAGCTCGGCCTGGAGGGCCGCAAGTCGCCGCTCCTGTCGCTCTTTGGCCAGAACCTCCTGGACGAGCCGCATGGTTGTCTCGGTCTGCTCCTGCAACTGCCGCACCTGCTCTTCGAGCGAGGCGATCCGCTCCTGTGGTTCTGCGGCAGGCTCCTGCGGATGTGGACGCCGGTTCCAGAGAGCGACGCCGCACAGCAGAATCGCTGCTGCCGCTGCCGGCGCTGCAATGGCGATCGAACGTCGGCGACGCAGTCGCAGGCGGACGTCGCGGGCGCGGACTGCACCGTACTGCGGCGGACCGGCCGCCCGGTCGGCGTCCTCCAGCAGGCTTTTGATTTGTTCCTCGTTCACGTCTTCTCCTCGATCAACTCGCCTAAGTTCTGTCTCAGTTGCTGCCTGGCCCGGGTCAGCCGCACCTGCATGGCGTTGACGGTGATCCCCAGAAGCTCGCACATCTCGGAGGTTTCGAGGCCTTGGAGGTAGCGCAAGACCACGACCTCGCGGTACTTCGGCGACAAGGCCCGCACCGCCCGGCGGACCCTTGCGAAGGTCTCGGTGTCCATCGCCGCTCGCGCAACGTCCTCTTCGATACACAGGTGTGGACTATCCTCGTCGATTGCGACCGTGCGGATGCGAAAGACCCGCCGGCGCTGCCTCCGCCGGCACATGTTGACCGTGATGGTAAAGAGCCACGTCCGCAGCCCGCACTCGCCCCGGAACTTCCGTAGACCGGTAAAGGCCGCCAGAAAGACGTCCTGCACGACGTCGTCAACGTCCTGGGGCCATCCGAGCAGACGATTGGCGAGGGCCGCAACGTCGGCCGCATGCCCCTGCACGATCCCGTCGAACGCGGAATCGTCTCCCCGGCGGAAACGCTTTACCAGGGCCTGCTCCGCAATCATCTTCGCCATGGCTGTCATATTAGACCCGGACCGGGACGTACCATTACAGAATTCCCGCCGCGTCTGTCGTTCGGTCGGCGCAAGAAAAAAGCCCGGCGTGGAGCCGGGCTTGGGAGGCGTGATGAATGCCCTGCGCTGTTACCTCCTGGCGGGTTTGAGGCCGGCCGCCTTCTGGAGCGCCGCAACCATGTCCGTCTTCTCCCAGGTGAACTCGGGCAGCTCGCGGCCGAAGTGCCCGCCGTGGGCGGTGGCCGCGAAGATCGGACGCGCCAGCTTCAGGTGGCGGACCATCCCCTTGGGCGTCAGCGGGAAGAGCTTCTTGACGATCTGGCTGATCTTCGTCTCGCTGATCCTGGCGGTGCCTTCGGTGTTGACCAGGACCGAGATCGGATCGGCGACACCGATGGCGTAGGACAACTGGACCTCGCAGGCATCGGCCAGACCGGCGGCGACGATGTTCTTGGCGACGTACCGTGCCATGTAGCTGGCGGTCCGGTCGACCTTGGTCGGGTCCTTTCCGCTGAAGGCGCCGCCGCCGTGGCGACCCCACCCGCCGTAGGTGTCCACGATGATCTTGCGGCCGGTCAGGCCGCAGTCGCCTTTCGGACCCCCGATGACGAATTTGCCCGTCGGATTGACGTGGAATTTGGTGTTCTTGTCGATCAGTCGGGCGGGCATCACCGGCTTGATCACCTTGGCGACAATCTCATTGCGCAGCTTGCGGTGGGCGATGTTGTCGGTGTGCTGCGTCGAAACGACGACCGTGTGGATTCGCCTGGGTTTGCCATTCTCGTATTCGACGGTGACCTGGCTCTTGCCGTCCGGACGCAGCCAGGGCAGCTTGCGGGTCCGGCGCATCTTCTCGAGCTGGATCGTCAGCTTGTGCGCCAGTTGAATCGGCATGGGCATCAACGCCGGCGTCTCGTTACGGGCATAACCGAACATCAGGCCCTGATCGCCGGCGCCCTGTTCTTTGTGCAGGCCCACGCCCTCGGTCACGCCCTGAGAGATGTCGGGGCTTTGGCGACCGACCGCCACCATGACGGCACAGTTGTCGTAGTGAAAGCCTACTTCCGGATCGTCGTAGCCGATCTCTTTGATCGTGTCGCGGACGACCTGCGGAATATCCACTATCGCCCTGGAGGTGATTTCCCCGGCGACCACGACTAGGTCGGCCTTCACCAGTGTTTCGCAGGCGACCCGGCTTCGCGGGTCCTGGGCCAGCATGGCATCGAGGATCGCGTCGGAGATGCAGTCGGCGACCTTGTCGGGATGCCCCATCGTCACCGATTCGCTGGTGAACAGGTAGTTGCGCATGTCGCAATTCGGATTGCTCAGATTCAATCGTTTCGCCATTTCCTTAGCACCTTATCATCGGCTGCCTTTGATCGTAGGATGGGCTCAGAGCCCATGCGGCCGATACGGCATGGGCTACACAGAAGAAAAACCTCCCCATAATAGAGCCGGTGGCCCTGTCGTCAATCAAAAAACGCTTCGAGCGGGAATCGTACTGGAGTGCGGCGAATCATGATTCGGCCGCATAAAGGGGGATCAATAGCTTCTCGACGCGTCGTTGAGACGCCAATCGAAACTCGTGTATTCGATGGTGTAGTTCTCCACCTCGAGGAAGTAGGCCTCGTCGTCCGAAACGTACCGGGTCAGGAAGTTCAAGACCGCTCTGGTTTCGGGGGGGCGGTCCTTGAATTTCTTGTCCGTTCCGTAGCGGCCGACGAACTCCTTGCCGTGCCAGGTCGGCTTGAAGATGGACGACAGGTAGACGACCGCCTTGTCGCGGTCGATCCGGAACCCCTTGCCCGCCGACAGAAAGGCGCGAACCTGCTCGTCAAGCTGGCGGTCCAGGTTCTGGCCTCGATAAGGCTCTCGCCGCAGGAGCGGGCCGGACCGGCTGGCGTACGTGATCGCCAGATACGCGCGCGGGTCCGCCAAGGTCTTGCGGAACAAACGCCCTTCGACCTCGCCCAGTGTGAATTCCTCGTCCATCACGATGAATCGGTACTCGCTCCAGATTCCCTCGATGTGGCGGATGTCGCTCGGCGGCCAGGTCAGCCGCAACCACCAGGATGATTGGATCGGATAGTTCCGCGCGATGATATCGAGCATCTTCAGGTTGTACGTGTTGATCCAGAAGGCAAGCTGCTCGTCTGCGGTCCAGTTCCGGTAGACGCTGGGGTCAAGCTCGTCCGGGGCCTGGAGCAACTGCTTGAGCCACAGTCGCTTGCGCCGCAGGCTGTCGTAGTCGACACGTCCGTCCTCGCGAACGTACTGCTGCAGAAGGTCGCGGTACTCCTGATAGAACGAAGCCAGGGGATCGGGCTCATCTTCCTCGGCGGGTGGTTCTGCGGGCTGGGTCACCGCTGCCGGAATGCTGTTTGGCTCACTGGCCGGGACCGGCTCCGGTTCAGGCTGGTTGGGTTCGGCTGTGATCTCCTCGTCCGGTGGGGCCGGCGCGACGCCGGCGTCTTGTGAGACCGCCGTCTCGTTCGGCTCGACCGGGGCGTCCTGATGAGACGAGATCGGTTCGGCGGGCGGCTCCTCGGGCAGTTCAGAAACCACGTCGCTCTGGTCGGGGACGTTGGGCTCGGGTGTGGCAGGCTCTGGCGGAACAGGCTCGGCCCAAGTTGGCTCGGGGGATTCAACAGCCTCCTGGCGTGGTTGTCCGGCCGGTGTTTGCACGTCCGCGCAGCCGCAGAGCAACGCCGACAGGCTGAGGGTCAGGCACGCCCCGTATACCATCTTGACCAAGCGAGACTTCAGGAAAGACCTCCCTGCAATCGATCTTCGCAAAGCCCCTAACATAAACGATAAGACGCCAAAGGCAAGGCTTTGTTCGCCTCCTGGTTCTGTATAGTGACGGCCCATTCAGCCGTCCTATAAAGTCGAGTGTCCTATGGCTGCCGGATTGCGGGACACGATCCGTTGACGGGCGGTCGGGCGGATTGGCTGACAGCGAGCCTGGAGTGCCGATTTCCCTTGACAAGGGTCCCAAAAGGAGTTAAGCTGGATAAGATGTCGGCAGTCTACTGAAAGGGATGCTAACGAGATGAAGCTGCAACGCGCTGTCTTTATCCTCCTCGTCTGTGGTCTGGTTCTGGCCGTTCTTGAGGTTTCCAAGGCGGTCGTGGACCTGCGGCGGATCGAGGAGGTCATGAAGAAGGAGGTCCTGACTCAGCAGGATTTCCAGGTCATCGACGAATTCATGAACGACGCGGTCACCGACATGGTGCGGGCGACCGATTTCACGCAGGTTTCCAAGACCCGCGCGATCATCCTCAGCCACCAGAGCGAGCATCCCCAGTATGCACAGCAGTACTCGGAATCCGCCCATCGGCAGATTGCCGAGGGCATCCAGGAAGCCCGGACCGACATCCGGGACGAGAGGACTCAGTTCAAGGTCATCGCGAATCTTCTGATTCTTATCGACAGCCTCAAAGACCCGCGTCTGGTCGATCTGGCGGTCCGGGAGATCCCGCACAGCAACAACGCGGTTCGCTACTGGGCGTTGCGTGCGTCCACAAATCCCGAACTGTGGGCGAAGATCGGTCAGAACCAAGGTAGCGCGGCGCAGTTGGCCACGCGGATCATGGCGGCATGCGATCAGATCGTCGGCAGCAGCAGCGCTGAGGTGCTTCTGCAGGTGGCCGAGTTTGCCGGACGGTTCAACACCGCCGAGGCCACAGGACTGCTCATCCGTGTCGCCGAAGTCCGATTCGGCCGCTACGCCGACTGGTCCGTCGATTACGAGCTGATGGACAGTGCCGTCCTGAGGCTGCTGTGCGACAAGATCGTGGCGGCCGGCACCGGCGCCAGCGACCAGTTGGCCAGGCGATTCGCTCATCTGTATTCCTTCGCCATTCAGCGGTACATCAAGGGCCAGAATCTGGGCCGACTCCACGAGACGTCGCGCAATCACCTTCTCTCGGTGTTGATCGACGCGGAGGACAAGTGCCTGGGCCAGCTGCTCGGCACGCCTCAGACGACGATCCGCAGGGCCATCGAGGCCGGGGATCTGACGGCGCTCCAGACCGAGAGCGACCGGCTGTTCGGAACCGAAAACAGCGCCGGCGCCATCCCGACCAAGTTCGGTTTCAACTACGGCGCCCCGGGCCAGAGCCGCACGGCGCCGCCGATTCTGCCCGACCCGCCGCAGCCTACGGCGCCCGCCGCTGCACCCCAACCGTAGAATGACTCAGCATGGGCCCAAGCCCATCTTGCAGAGTCAATCACATCTGGGAAAGGAAGCCGACGGTGCTTGTCATGATGCGCTGGCGGAACCCCTCCTGCTGATGGTTGTTCTGCTGTTCCTGGAGGTCTTTGAAGCTGGCCCGGCAGAAACGACACCCGACGGTCGCCAGATGAAAATCGACGTAGTCGAACCACTCCGCCTCCAGCGTCTCCAGAAGAAACGCGCCGAGCGTGCTGCGCTTCGGGCAACTGATCCGGTGCGATTCCCAGGTTTCCGTGAGCAGGTCCTCCGAGCAGCAGAATGACGCGTCGGCCGGCGGACAGAGCTTCAGGCAGTAATCGCGGATGCGTTTGAGGCAGCGGTGCTTGATCACCCTGACGAGCCCGTCGTCCATCGCGAGCAGGCGGACGACGTCCCTGTTGGACAGCTTGCAGTAGAACAGCATCTCGGCGACCTTCAGGTCGCGGAGCTTCTTCGTCTCTTTGAAATCCGCCACGAATTGCCGCAGGGCCTGCGCGAGGATTTCGCGCTGCGCCTGCTGCTGCTCGTCGCGGCAGAGGCACCAACTGGCGCTGGGGTCACATGCAGGCACCTGGTCGAGCGGGTTGGGCTCGGCGGCATCCGCCTCGGTCCGGTAGACGTCCTGGATCAGGCAGATCGTTCCGGCGGCGCGGTCGCGAAAGCGATTGACAATCTCGTTACGCAGGATGCCGAACAGATAGGTCTCGATGCTGACCTTGACCTTGAGCTTGTGGATAGCCTTCACGAACGACGTGAAGGTCTCCTGGACGATGTCTTCGGCGTCGGCGTGCTGAGAGACGCGCGCCAGGGCGAAGCGGAGCAGGCGGCCCTGGTATTCGTCGATCAGTCGCGACCACGCCTGCCCGTCGCCTCGGCGGATGGCGTCCAACATGGTCTGGTCCGTTTGATTCGGATCGGTCATTCTTTCATGCATCCGGTTGCTGCCTGGAGATCTCGGATGGGCAGGTTGGCTGGCCACCCTCCGCCCGCAAGATCACGGCCCGCCGTTCATCGCACGGGCCCCAAATATCGGTCAAGCCACTCGACGATTTTCTGGTGGTACTGCTTTCGGTGTTCGCGTGGGACGCTGTGCCCCCCGGGATAGAGAATGTAGCTTTTGTCTGCCGCGGGACTGCCCAACAGGTTGAACAGAGGTCTCTGGGCTGTTTCATAGGGGAAGATCGAGTCGTCGCGGGTGTTGATCATAAGCATGGGGATCGTGACCCGGGGGGCGAAATTGGCCGGGTCGGAACCCGGATGCCTCTTGCAGCCGCAGATTCCTCCCAGAAGCAGAATGCCGGTCTTGATGCGCGAATCGGTTGCGATCATGACCGGCCCCATCTGTCCACCCCAGCCCAGCCCGACATAGGCGATCCGGTTCACGTCGACGTCGTCGCGCGTTTCGAGGTAGTCGATGGTGCGCCGGAGATCCTGTGACCTCTGGACGTAGAGATTCCTGCTCTGGATGCTCTCGGGGGGGTAGAGGTGCTTCTCCAGACGTCGTTCGTATGTCCCTTTATAGAAGGGCACCACCACCGCTCGCCCGCTCTGGATCATGCAGAGCAGCTCATGGGTATAGGCGGTCTGGTCCCACGGGTTGATCCGGGCTCCCTCGCCGGGATACCACACGACGACCTGGTAGGGGGGCTTGCCCGTCTGGGGAAGATGCAGGTAGGCGATCACTCGCTCGTTGGGATATGCGGCGTCGAACGTGATTCTCTCTCGCCGACAACCTCGCGGCTCCTCATCCACCGACTCGATCACGGCGTGAAGCTCGGTCGGGTCGTAGTCGTACGAAGTCTCGATATATGATCGGAAGACCTCGTCTGGGACCGGTGTGAACTGAGAGAAATCGCGGCACTTGCGGTTCGCCGGGGCAAAGGCCTCCGCCGGGACATCTTCCTTGCCTCCGAGGTACTTGACGCATCGAAATCCGTTGGCCTCGTCGCGATCCCACGCCGATCGCGCTGTCCCATTGACGAACAAGTAGTCGTATTCGCCGACGGCGCCCCCGAGGTTGCATCGAAGCTCCTCGTGGGCCGCGATCGCATTGGAACACCATTCCCGTACGTTTCCGGCCGCGTCGCACAGGCCGAAGCGTCCCATTCCCTTGTGCCGACCGACGGGCGTTACAATGTCGCTGAAATTGCTCAGACGCGTGATTCGCGAAGGATTGTCGTCGGCGTGGGCCGCCAGAATCCAGTGGAAGATCGTCGGAAGATCCTTGTCTCGGAATCGTGCGTATGCGGCCGCCTCGTACCAGCTCACGCCGCGAACGGGGAAGTCCACCTCCCTCGATGGATAGGCGCCGTTCCGCCACGTGGCCGGCCCCGGCCGTCCGGTCTGGTCGCGGAACTGCTCGACGGCTTGCGACCAGGGAATGACCTGGCCGTCCTGGAGGAACTCGTGCTCCCAGAACTCCGCATTCTCGTAGCCGCCTCGGTCGACGAACTCTCGGAACTGCCGATTGGTGACCTCATACTTGTCGATCAGGAAGGCAGGCGCCGAGGCGATCTTCTTGTCCTCATGGAACAAAAGCCTCTGGTCCAGATCGGAAGGGGGGATCCAGACCATGTTGGCGGGGTAACGGCGCACCTCCTGCAGAATGAAGCTCACGTGAGCGGGCTCCAGGTCATCGAGTTCCGTGCGCAACGTGGGCAAGTCGTTGGACTGGACGGTCTCGATCGGCACGAACCCGCTCTTCTCCACCTTCCAGCGGTTGGTGCCGAACGGGATGCGGGCGCGTTTCAGCGGTGTGGTTCCGATGTATCTCCAGTTGCCGCGCTCGGCGAAATGATCGCGGATGTAGACCTTCGCGCCGGCCGGCTGCGTGGAGATTGAGTGCTCCCGCGACAGCAGGGGCCAGCGATTGGCCAGCAGGGGATCGTCGGGAATGTAGCGTGCCGCCTTTTCGGCGATCACGAAGGCGGAGAAATAGGCGTCTTCCTGGATCAGAAGGTCGATCTGGGCCATGGCGTCCTGTTGCGCCCATCGTGTGCTGTAGTGCTTCCAGGCGATGGCCATCGCGAAGGCGGTCGCAATGAGGAAACACAAGGCCATGACGGCGGCGATTTTTCGTCGTCGGACAAGTTTGACCAGCCGGTCCGTCTTCCCCGGGGGTCTGGCTCGGATCACGTGGCCGTTCAGATGCCGGCGCAGGTCCGCGGCCAAGTCCGCCGCGGTATCGTACCGCCTCTGAGGCTCCTTCTCGATGGTCTTGCAGCAGATGGTCTCCAGGTCGACGGGGATATGCCGGTCGATCTGTCGGGGCCGCACAGGCTCGGCGCTGAGGATCTGCGCGATCACCTGCTCGCGGCTTTGTCCGTCAAAAAAGGGCCGCAGCGTCAACAGCTCGTAGAGCGTCACACCCAGAGCGTAAACGTCCGATCGCTGATCCGGGGCGCGGGCGTCGCTGCGGATCTGCTCGGGGCTCATATAGCGAGGGGTTCCCACGAACGATCCGGTCACGGTCATCGCCTGCTCTTCGCAGACGCGGGCGATCCCGAAATCCAGGAGCACCAGCCGCCCGCTGGACGCCAGGATGAGATTGGACGGCTTGACATCGCGATGGATGATGCCTTCGCGATGGGCGTAGGCCAGGGCATCGGCTACCTCCGCGATCAGACGCGCCACGGTGTCGAAGTACTCCCGGGGCGAGCGGCAGTCCCGCAGCACGCAGGGGGTCGTGCGAGTTTGGCCCAGACCCTCGTCGCGCGGGGCCTCACCGGCTCTGATGCGCTGCAAATCGTCGATCACCTCGTCCAGGCTCTGGCCATCGATCATCTCCATGGCGAAGTAGCAGACGCCCTGCTCGATACCCTCGGAGTGGATTGTCACGATGTTGGGATGTCGCAGCTTGGCGGCCGCCCGCGCTTCGCGATGGAACCGCTCAATGGCGGCGGTGTTGCCGATCAGGCCCGCGGGGAGCACCTTCAGGGCGACGCGTCGATTGAGCGAAACCTGAAGCGCCTGGTACACGACCCCCATGGCTCCACAGCCCAGCCGGCGTTCGATGCGAAAGTCGCCCAACTGGAGGTTCGGTTCCAGGCCGATGGCGAAGGGATGGGAGCGGCTGTCGTGGTACGGGTCCTGATGTTCTTCGGCACGCGGCCTGCGATTAGCGTCCTCCGATGGCGGCGACGACCCCACGCCCGCACGGAGTCGGGCGACCATTACGGCGCAGGAATCGCAGGATCGAAGATGACGCCGCCAGAACGTCAATTGTTCGGGTGACGCCGACCCTTCGAGAAACACCGCCATATCCTGGTGTGATAAGCAACCCGTCACGATGCTCACACCTCCCGATACCCCGCCAAGACCACCTGAGGTGGATTATACCATTGCCCGGGTTTGTCAACAAGCGGCTTGTCCTGCGGCGACGAGGTCTGCGGAGTCCCGGTGCCGATCGGGATGCCGTCGCGTCGCCGTCCTGCGCCGCAGGCACGTTGGTTGAAGGTTTCTGGCATTATGTCGCTTGTGACTATGGCATCCGAGGCGCGGTCCCGGTAGAATTGGCAGCCTGTCCACCGTGGCAGGGCAGACCGCGTCGACTCGGCGCGAACAGGGTGTGCCAAGCACGCCCGGCCACTGTGCAACCGTTGCGTTATTGGGAGGTCTTGAGATGAGCGATCTGAACCGCAGAGATTTCATCAAAACGAGCGCCGCCGCGGGAATAGGTATTTCCCTTCCAACTCTGGTGCCGTCGCTGGCCAGTGCGGGCCTTTTCCGGAGCAAACGGACCAGCTTGATCGAATTCAAGGTGCCGGCCATCGAGAACGTGAGAATCGGGTTCGTCGGCGTTGGCGGGATGGGATCGGCCCACGTGCGGAACCTGCTGAAGATCGAAGGTTGCCAGATCACGGCGGTCTGCGATATCGTTCCTGAGAGGGTCGAGCGCGTCCAGAAATGGGTCGAGGAGGCGGGTTTTCCCAAGCCGACCGGATACACGCGCGGGGACTGGGACTTCAAGCGGCTCTGCGAGACGGAGGACCTCGATCTGGTCTATACCGCCACGCCCTGGGAGTGGCACACGCCGGTTCTGCTGGAGGCGATGAAGAACGGCAAGCACGGCGCTACGGAGGTCAATGCGGCGTTCAACGTCGAAGATTGCTGGAAACTGGTCGAGACCGCCGAGAAGACCCAAAGGCATTGCGTCCTGATGGAGAACTGCTGCTACGACCGCACCGAGATGCAGATCCTCAACATGGTCAAGCAGGGCCTGTTCGGCGAGCTACTTCACGGCGAATGCGGCTATCTGCACGATTTGCGCGGCGTCAAGTTCTCCGAGGGAGGCGAAGGCCTCTGGCGCCGCAACTGGGCCATGACCCACGACTGCAACCTGTATCCGACGCACGGTCTGGGCCCGATCGCCCAGTGCATGGACATCAACCGGGGCGACGCCTTCGACTATCTCGTCTCGGTCAGCAGCAACTCGCGGGGCCTGTACGAATACGCGGCCGAGCACTATCCGGCTGACGACCCCAGACGCAAAGAGACGTACAAGCTTGGCGACGTCAACACCAGCGTCATTCGCACCAAGCTGGGCAAGACCATCATCGTCAAGCACGACACCAACGTGCCCCGGCCGTACAGCCGCGACATCCTCGTCCAGGGCACCAAGGGAATCGTCCGCAAGTATCCCGAAGAGAAAGTGCACATCGAGGGCAAGACTCAGGGCCACGACTGGGAAGACCTTGGCAAATACCGCAGCGCCGAGATGGACTACGACCATCCGCTGTGGAAGGCGATGCAGGAGCGAGCCAAAGGCGCCGGTCACGGCGGCATGGACTTCATCGAGGACTTCCGTCTGATCGAAGCCCTTCGGATGGGCCGTCCGACGGACATCGACGTCTACGATGCGGTGGCCTGGTCTGCGGTCGTGGGGCTCTCGCAGAAGTCCGTTGCCAAGAACGGCCGACCGATGGACTTCCCTGACTTCACGCGCGGGCAGTGGAAGAATCCCAGGGAACTGCATGTCATGCAGTTCAAAGCATAGGAACCGATTCTGCATCGCGGCCGACCGGCCGGAGGTGTGCCGATGAAGATCAGTGCAAGCTATTGGATGTTCGAAGGGGGCCTGGAGGCGGCGCTTCCCGTGGCCGATGCAATGGCCCAGGCCAAGGAACTGGGCTTCGACGCGATCGAGCTGGGTATTGCCAGCCAGGGCGTGCTGACGCACCAGGCCACAGTGGCTCAGTGCGAACAGATCGTGGCCCAGGCGAAGAAACTGGGGATCGAAATCGCCGGCGTCGCCAGCGGCGAGAGCTGGGGCAGTTCGCCATCGGACGACGATCCGGCAGTCCGCGACAGGATCGTCGACTTCACGAAGAAAGCGCTCCAGGTGACCAGGTGGCTCGGGACCGACGCCTATCTGTTCGTTCCGGGAGCGGTCGACGTCTTCTTTCTGGAGAAGAGCCCGGTCGTGCCGTATGACGTGTGCTACAAGCGGGCCAAGGAGGCGGTCTCGCAACTGGCTCCGACCGCCCAGAAGCTTGGCGTCACGCTCGCCATCGAGAACGTCTGGAACAAGTTCCTGCTGAGCCCGCTGGAGATGCGCGACTTCATCGACAGCTTCCGATCGAAAACGGTAGGGGCTTACTTCGATGTGGGCAACGTCCTGCTGACCGGCTATCCCGACCAGTGGATCCGGATTCTGGGCAAGCGGATCGCCCGCGTTCACGTCAAGGATTTCAAGAGGTCGGTTGGCACCGCCGAGGGTTTCGTCGACCTGTTGGAAGGCGATGTGGATTTCGAGGCGGTCAAGGCGGCGCTGGGCGAGATCGGCTACGACGGCTATGTTACCGCCGAGATGCTCCCGTATCAGCCGGGCCGGCCGCAGAAGACGGCCGCCGCGATGAAGAAGATCTTCAAGTAGACCATTTCTGTCCAAAGGGAGAGTACCATGACCAGAGTGGGTATCATCGGTTTGGGCTTCATGGGCAAGATGCACTTTCGCTGCTACCGGGCGCTGGCGGGCGTGAAGGTCGTGGCGATCTGTGACACCGACAAGGCCAAGTTCCGGGACACTGGCGGCACCGCCGGGAACATCCAGGGCGCCGAAGCGCCGCTGGATTTCACAGGGGTCGGCCTCTACGACAACTTCAACAGGATGCTGGCCGAGGCGAATCTCGACATCCTCTCGGTGACCCTGCCGACCTATCTGCACAAGAGATACGCCGTCAAGGCACTGAAGGCCGGCGTCAACGTCTTGTGCGAGAAGCCTTTAGCGATGACGGTGGCGGACGGCGAGAAGATCGTCGCAGCCGCCAAGGAGAGCGGCAAACTCCTCCAGGTGGGCCACTGCATTCGATTCTGGCCGGAATACGCCAAGACCAAGGAGATCATCGATTCCGGCAAGTATGGCAAGGTGCTGGCCGCGACGTTCCAGCGGCTGAGCCTGACGCCGACGTGGTCGTGGGACAACTGGCTGATGGACCCGGCCAAGAGCGGCTCAGCGGCGCTGGATCTGCACATCCACGATTCCGACTACGTGCAGTACGTGTTCGGGATGCCGAAGGCGGTCTTCAGCCGTGCGGCGGGCGGTCCGGCGGGCCAGTTCGATCACATCGTTACGCAGTACCTCTACGACAACGATTGCGTCGTGACCGCCGAGGGCGGATGGGCCATGACGCCGGGATTCGGATTCGAGATGAGCTTCAACGTCGTGCTCGAAAAAGCCACCATCAGCTATGACTGCACGTGCCAGCCGGCGTTCAATGTCGCCCCGATCCGCGGCGAGGCCTTCACGCCCAAGATCGCCTCGGGCGACGGCTACTCCAACGAGATCGTGCACTTCGTCAAGGCCGTTCGAGGCAAGAGCGTCCCGGCGGTCATCACGCCGGCCCAATCGGTCGATTCGCTCCGGCTCGTGCTGGCGGAGAAGCGGTCCGCCGCGTCCGGTCGCAAGGTCACGATTTGAAGGGAATCTTCCACAGATAGGGGATAGCGCATGCTGCTGGAACCAGTCGATTGGGCGTGCATCTTCGCGTTCTTTGCGGTGTCATTGATCGTCGGTCTGGCGGTGGCCCGGCGGGCCGGCAAGAGTAGCTCGGAGTTCTTCCTTTCCGGTCGCGATATGCCGTGGTGGCTGCTCGGCATGAGCATGGTCGCCACCACGTTCTCCACGGATACGCCCAATCTCGTGACGGACCTGGTCCGTCAGAACGGCGTCGCCGGCAACTGGGCCTGGTGGGCCTTCCTGTTGACGGGCATGCTGACGGTCTTCGTCTATGCGAAGCTCTGGCGGCGCTCGAAGGTCCTGACCGATATCGAGTTCTACGAGATTCGCTACAGCGGGCGCAGCGCCGCCTTTCTGCGCGGCTTCCGCTCGCTCTACCTGGGGGTCTTTTTCAACATCATGGTGATGGCCATGGTCTCGCTGGCCGCGATCAAGATCGGCGGGGTCATGCTGAACCTCAAGCCGATCGAGACTATCGCCATCGCAGCGGTGATCACAATGGTTTTCAGTGCTATGGGCGGCCTGCGCAGCGTGCTGCTGACGGATTTTCTGCTGTTCATCATCGCGATGGCCGGCGCCGTTGCAGCGGCGGTGATTGCCGTGCGCCACGAGGCGATCGGCAGCCTGGCGAACTTGCTCGATCATCCGGCGGTTCAGGGCAAGCTGTCGATCCTTCCGCCCTTTGACTTCAGCAGCAAGGAAAGCGCGAATCTGCTGGTGTCGGTTTTTCTGATTCCGCTGGCGGTCCAGTGGTGGAGCGTCTGGTATCCCGGCGCCGAGCCCGGCGGCGGGGGCTACATCGCCCAGCGCATGCTGGCGGCCAAGAACGAGAAGCACGCGGTGGGCGCGACGTTCTTCTTCAACGTGGCCCACTACGCCCTGCGGCCGTGGCCCTGGATCATTGTGGCGCTGGCTTCACTGGTCGTCTTCCCGACGCTCGATTCGCTGCGTCAGGCGTTCCCCAACGTCGATCCCAGCATTGTCAAGCACGATCTGGCTTACCCGGCGATGCTGACCTTCCTGCCGCACGGGCTGCTCGGCGTGGTGCTGGCCTCGCTCATCGCGGCCTACATGTCCACCATCTCGACGCACCTGAACTGGGGTTCGTCGTACGTGGTCAACGACTTCTACAAGCGATTCATCGATCCGCAGGCCTCCGAGAAGACGCTGGTTCGCGTAGGCCGCATCTCGACCGTCCTGCTGATGGTGGGCGCCGCCGTGCTGGCCCTCGGCCTCCAGAGCGCCGTGGAAGCGTTTCAGATCCTGCTCCAGATTGGCGCCGGGACGGGCCTGATCTTTATCCTGCGCTGGTTCTGGTGGCGGATCAACGCCTGGAGTGAGATCACGGCGATGGTCGTTTCCTTCCTGGTGGCCTGCTGGTTCCAGTTCGTGCACGTTCAGGTCGGACTGCCGGCTCTGGAGAGCTGGCAGACGCTGGTGCTCGGGGTGGCGATTACCACGGCTGCCTGGCTTGCGGTGACCTTCCTGACCCGGCCCACCGAACGTCAGACCCTGGTGCGTTTCTGCGAGCTGGTGCATCCTGGCGGACCCGGCTGGGCCGCCGTCGTCCGCGACCCCGCGTTCCAGGCGAGCAAGACCGCGTCTGATCCATCGGCCTGGGACGTGCCGCGAGGGATTCTCTGCATGGTGCTCGGCTGCGTCGTTGTGTATGCCTCGCTGTTTGCCATCGGCTCGTGGATCTACGCCAACTACATGCCGGCGATCATCCTTACGATTGCCGCCCTTGTCGCCGCCGCTCTGCTGATCAAGGTCTGGAGCCGACTCCAGATGGAATAGACCGGCATGGCAGGCAATCCCCTGTATGGCGATGGGACATTCTGTTGAGAGACGATGAACGGGAGATGCGATGGAAACGGACTTCGCCAAGCTCGGTTTCAGCACGAGTTTCACGGTCCTTGACTGGTGCATTCTCATTGGGTATCTGGTTGCCGTCGTCAGTATCGGCGTCTACATCCGCAAGTACGTGGCCAGCGCCACGGACTTCATGGTCGCCGGTCGCGGGCTCAAGACGTTCCTGGCCATCGCGACGATGATCGGGACGGAGCTGGGCCTGGTGACGGTGATGTACTCGGCTCAGAAGGGCTTCACGGGCGGGTTCGCCGCCTTCCATATCGCTTTTGCGGCGGCCATCGTTACGCTCTTTGTAGGTCTGTCCGGCTTCATCGTGGTTCCGCTGCGCCGCCTGAACGTGATGACGATCCCGGAGTTCTACGAGAAGCGCTTCGGTAGAGACGTTCGCATCCTCGGCGGCGCCATCCTGGCGTTCTCGGGTATCCTGAACATGGGGCTGTTCCTCAAGGCCGGCTCGCTGTTCGTAATGGGCGTGACCGGGATGGCCTCGGAGGTCCATTTGAAGATCGTCATGACCGTGCTGCTGTGCCTGGTTCTGCTGTATACGACCCTCGGCGGCATGGTCTCGGTGGTTGTTCTCGACTACATCCAGTTCGTGGTGCTGGCGTTCGGGCTGGTGATCGCCAGCGTCCTGTCGATCCGGCATCTGGGCTGGACCAACATCGTCGAGACGGTGACGCGCGAGATGGGGGATAGCGGCTTCAATCCCTTTGACGAGGCGGGTTTCGGCTGGTCCTACGTGCTGTGGATGTTCTTCATGGGACTGGTCAGTTGCGCCGTCTGGCAGACCGCCGTGATCCGTGCCTGTTCGGCCAAGGACACCGCGACGGTTCGGAAGATGTACTGCCTCTCGTCGATCGGCTTTCTGATCCGCTTCTTGATTCCCTACTTCTTCGGGATCTGCGCTCTGGTGTTCATCGCCAACAGTCCTTCGCTTCGAACCGTGTTCCTTTCGGCCGAGGGCAAGGCGAATCCCGACCTGTCTTTGCGGGCGATGCCGTTCTATCTGAGCCAGATCCTGCCCACAGGCATTATTGGCATTGTTACGGCCGGGATGCTGGCTGCCTTCATGTCCACGCACGACAGCTATCTTCTGTGCTGGAGCTCGGTCCTGACGCAGGACGTCGTCGCTCCCTGGTTCAAGAAGGACCTTTCGTCGAAGGCGCGGCTCCTGCTGACCCGCATTTTCATCATTGGCATCGGCATCTTCATCCTGGTTTGGGGGCTGTGGTTTCCACTCCGGCAAGACCTGTGGGATTACATGGCCATCTCCGGAGCCATCTACTCCATCGGCGGCTTCACTCTTCTGGCGTTCGGCCTATATTGGAAGAGAGCCAGTCGCACGGGCGCCTATCTGGCCCTCTTCAGTGGCATCCTGGCCATCCTGGGACTGTCGAAGGTGCAGGAATTGTGTGCGCCGATGCTGGCGCCGATCAAGGCGCGGTTCCGCATCGAGGGCGACATCTCCAGCGCGGTGATTGGCCTGTTGGTTCTCGTTCTGGCGATCCTGCTGATGATTGCCGGCTCGCTGTTGTGGCCGGATCGAGAACGGAACCGTTATCACGCCGAGCGTAAGGAGTCATAGTATGGACTGGGTGAAGATCTGGACGTTCTTTTTCTTTCTGAGTCTTGGCCTTTTTACCGCGCTGACGGTGGTCGTGGCGATCGGAGGCTTTTTCAACATCCGCTCGTTGTTCAAGGACCTGTCCGAAGCCAGACGCGGGCACGGCCCCCAGAGCGATTCGCGCACAGAAGTCTGAATCGTCGCGATGTCACCACGTCCGCCGGATTTCGCGGAAGGCCTGCCTTGTCTTCAGTCCCGCCACACTTCTTGTCGGGCTGCCAGTCGGTCGGAGAATCCAGTATGTCTCTATAAGGAATTTCCTGACGCAAGTTTCTGCTCCGTTCTGCCGATACAGGCAAGATAGTTCACAACGTTGCGGAGAACCTCCGTTGCACGGGGCTGCGGATTGGCCCTTTTGTTCTCGGCCTGATGACGAAAATGGGATGCGTACCCAGGGACAGAGGACGACAAAATGCGGATTCTGATTGTGGACGATCACTTCGGCATGCGGCAGACCCTGGTTCGTGTTTTTCACGAAGCGGTGGAGATGCAGGTGGTGGGCGAGGCGGCCGACGGCTGCGAGGCGGTGGAACGGGCCAGGGAATTGAAGCCCGATGTCGTGGTCATGGACGTCGAAATGCCCCGACTCGACGGAATCGGCGCGACCCGCCAGATCCTTGCCGAACAACCGGATGTGCGAATCATCGGCCTGTCGACCCATCATTCACACGTTTACGTCAGGGCCATGCTTGCCGCCGGAGCGTGTGCCTACGTGCTCAAGGACGAAATGCTCCCCGATCTGATCGAGGCGGTCGAGGCGGCTGCCGACAGACAAACCTATCTCAGCCCTTCGCTGACGAGCTGCCTTCCCCCGGAGATTCTGTTTGCCTGGCCGCGCGAGGCCTGCTGTAATGAGGCCAAGGCCGTGCGAGCCGAGCGGCCGGCCGGCTTGTGAGCATCGGCGTACCGTTGTCGACCAGGAGGAGAAGAACCTCATGCGGCATTCCCGTATGTCAGCGACTGTCTGGGGAGTGTGCATCGCTCTCTTGTGGCTGTGGAGCGCGCCCTGTCCGGGCCAGCGCCTCATCACCAATCCTGTTGCTCCCGAGGGTCATGATCCGTGGGTCATGCAGTTCGGGGGCGTGTATCACTACTGCTACTCGCACAAAGGCGCGATCTGGGTCAACAGCGGGCGGCGGATCGAGAACGCGGTTGAGTTCGAGGGCAGGCAGGTCTGGCGACCGGCGCGCGGCATGCCGTATTCGCGAGAGCTCTGGGCGCCGGAGCTGCATCGGCTCCAGGATCGGTGGTACATTTACGTCGCGGCCGATGACGGGAACAACGAGAACCATCGCATGTACGTTCTCCAGGCGGACAGCGACGATCCGGCGGGAAGCTACACGATCCGCGGGAAGATCGCCGATCCCTTGGACAAATGGGCCATCGACGGGACGGTGATGTCGTACGAGGGCCGGCTCTACTTCATCTGGTCGGGCTGGGAAGGCGACACGAACATCGCACAGAATCTCTACATCGCGCTCATGAAAGACCCGCTTTCGATCGACGGGCCCCGATCGCTGCTATCGAAGCCCGAATACGATTGGGAGCAGATCGGCAAGCCGCTGGTCAACGAGGGTCCGCAGGTGCTCATGCATGAGGGTGATGTCTTCGTCATCTACTCCGCCAGCGGAAGCTGGACGGACAACTACTGCCTGGGGCAACTGAAACTGGTCGGCGACGATCCGCTGGACCCGGCGTCGTGGCAGAAGAAGAACACCCCCGTGTTCGGTTCGACCGCCACGGTCTTCAGTCCGGGCCATGCGTCTTTCGCCCGCAGCCCCGACGGCAGCGAGGATTGGATCATCTACCACGCCGCCAAGCGCCAGGGCGCCGGCTGGGACCGCAATACCCGGATGCAGCGTTTCACCTGGGACGTCGAGGGCAATCCGTGCTTCGGCTATCCGGTCTCCGAAGGCGTGCCGATTGCGGCGCCGTCGGAATGATCCGTTGCCCGGTTCGCGCGTCAGTAGCCGCGTCGGCCTCCCGCCACCTGCACGGCCATGAGGTTGTCGCGGACCCGCGTGTTGGCCGGGTTGACCTGGGCAGCTCTCCCCAGCCACTCGATGGCCTGATCGAATCGACCGGCCTGGGCGTGCTCGACCCCGATCGACATGAGGCAGACCTCGTCCCAAGGCGCCAACTGCGAGATCTCCCGATACAGCGCGATGGCCTCCGGACCGCTGGTGGCGTCGGCCTTGTCGTACAGCGTGCGAATCTGTTCGAGCTGAGCCAATTCGGTATCCGAGAGGCGCTTGAGCAGTTGACTTGGAGAATCTGCCTTGGGGAATGTGATCGAGTTGCCCTGGGTTCGAGCCATGCGCTCCATTCGGAGAGCCGCCGCACTGAATTCGAGCAACCGGCGTTTCTCCTGGTCCGAGAAACTCCCGAAGGCCGTCGGTTTGCCGAGAATACGCTTGAGAAGACTCACGATTTGTCCCTCCTGCCTTTCCGAAACCACCGCCTGTGGTGTGCCTGCAAGGGCCAGACGAGCGAAGATCTCGTATCCAAAACATACAAAGAGGCAGGTCTTGCGCCAAAAACACCCGCCACACGTGACTTGGTTTGGCCGTTCATGGGTTGAAGCGCGTGTATCGTCGGCGTATGATGCCTGTGCCGTTATCAGCACTGAGAACCGCTTCGAGCGAGGTGCCCATGGAATGCCGCAAGTGCGGGGCCTGCTGTATCGCCCCGTCGATCACCAGCGCCACGCCGGGTATGCCGCAGGGCAAGCCCGCCGGAGTGCGATGCCGTCATCTGGACGGCCGCAATTTGTGCGGGCTGTTCGGCCGGCCCGAACGACCGTCGTTCTGCCTCGGCTGGCAGCCGTCACCGGAAATCTGCGGGGCGAACTTCAATGAAGCGATGGCCAACATCGAAGCACTGGAGGCCCGAACGGCGCAGTAGCAGGGAGACTCGGGACGAAGCCGGAGACGTGCCATGACCAGGAAGGATTACCCCAAGACCAACGCGATCCGCTGCCTGTTGCAGCACGACATCCCGTTCGAGGTCTTCACATATGCCTACGAGGAAAGGGGCGGCACGCGGGTTTCGTCCCGCGAGCTGGGTGTTGACGAGCACGCGGTGGTCAAGACCTTGGTCATGGAGACGGACGCCAAGGACCCGCTGATCGTGCTGATGCACGGCGACCGCGAGGTCTCCACGAAGCAACTGGCCCGCGTCTTGGGCGTCAAGTCGGTGGCTCCGTGCGAGCCCAAGGTCGCCGACCGACACAGCGGCTACATGGTCGGCGGGACCAGCCCGTTCGGCACGCGAAGGGCCATGCCGGTCTACGTCGAGCAGACCATCTTCGATCTGCCCCAGATTTACATCAACGCGGGCCGGCGCGGCATGCTTGCGCGCATCGATCCGAAGGACATGACCCGGGCGCTGACGATTACCTCGGTTCAGGTGGCCATCGAATAGTCAGGTTGGAGTGTTCGGGCATTCGTGGAAGGAGATGCGGTGGGTTATCACTGGCATGACCTCGTCGGCAATGCCGGCGTCGCGATGATTATCGGAACGTACCTGCTGCTCCAGATGGGCAAGGTCCACGCGCAAACGGTGACCTATTCGCTGGCCAACGCCCTCGGCGCCGGCATGGTCATGCTGTCGCTGGTATTCGACTTCAACCTGTCGGCCTTCGTCGTCGAATGTTTTTGGACGGGCATCAGCATCTTCGATATGATTCCGGCGGTGTGTATCGGCAAACGGTAGGAGCGACCGCCCTTCATGGCGACGACGGAAATAATGAGAGCGACCCCTGAGGACGCTGAGGCGATTCTGGCCTTGCAGAAGTTGGCGTATCAGTGCGAGGCTCAGTTGTACAACGACTACAGTCTTCCGCCTCTGACCGAGACGCTGGCGGCGCTGCGGCAGGAGTTCGGCCGGTCGGTCTTCCTCAAGGCCACCGGTGACGGCGGAATCTGCGGCGCCGTGCGGGCTCGCGGCAGCGACGGGACGTGTTTTATCGGGCGATTGATCGTCCATCCCGCCTGGCGCAGGCAAGGGATCGCCACGCGTCTGATGCGCGAGATCGAGAGTTGCTTTGCCGATGTCGATCGCTATGAGCTGTTCACAGGCAGCAAGAGCCGGGGGAATCTGCGGCTCTACGAAGGGCTTGGCTATCGCGCGTTCAAAGAAGAACAGCCGGCGCACGGTCCGGGGCTCATGTTTCTGGAGAAACGATGCCGGCCGTCGCAGCCATCGGGGGCGGCAGGTTCTCAGTTGCAGTGAGGAAGCCCGATCGCATGGGCAGGCCGGACGCCTGCACCGGCATGTTGGGCAGTATGGGAAAGGATGGCCCGTATGGAATACGACTATGACAAAATCGACGAGTGCACGCTGGCGCTGCTGTACCTCGTGACGTATGACCGGGAAGAAAACCTCGGCGCGCGGGCGTGGAAGAGTTTCGACTGGGAGACGATGAACCGGCTCCACGAGAAGGGCTTCATCTCCGATCCCAAGGGCAGGGCGAAGTCCGTGGTGTTGAGCGAGGGAGGCTTCCGGAAGGCCGAAGAACTGTTCCATCGTTTCTTCGGCCGGGAAGATCCCAAGGCCGGGGCAGACCATCCGAGTACGGATGCCGTCTGAAGAATCCGGAGGGACCATGCAACAGACGCAGTTGGGCAAGACGGGATGGCCCGTCGGCGAAGTCGGGCTGGGATGCTGGCAGTTCGGCGGGGATTTCGGGCCGATGGCCGAACAGACCGCGATGCAGATCATGGTCGCGGCGGTCGAGAGGGGCACCACGTTCTTCGACACCGCGGATGTCTACGGCGGCGGACGCAGCGAGACGTTGATCGGGCTCAGGCAGGAGGGCAAGATCCGGCACTTCGGCGCCAGCGTCGAGAGCGTCGAGGAGGCGATGGTCTGCCTGGAGCACGACGACCTCGCCTCGCTTCAGATCATCGGGATGGACAGTGTTTCAACGTGGGCGAGACCTTCGCGGGTTTGCCCTTCGCCAGGGGCGTCGAGCTGGCCGACGCGATCAAGCCGCTTGTGCCCGAGGGCATGACGATGGCGCAGATGGCGATGCGCTGGATTCTCGACCACGACGCGGTTTCCGTCATCATCCCCGGCGCCAGCTCGCCCCGGCAGGCGATTGACAACGCGCAGACATCCGACCTGCCTCGCCTCTCGCCCGAGCTGCACCGGAAACTCTCGGACTTCTACACCGCCGAAGTCCGCGACCACATCCGCGGACCTTATTGAATCTCAGCCCCGGCGTATGGCGCTCTCTTCTCACCGGTCAGGAAGCGGATCGACTCGTTGGTTGAGCAGTTTGACGATCTCTCTGTGGCCCCGGCGTGCGGCTTCGTTTGCGGGGGTTGCGCCGCCGGCGTCGCGAACGCTCGGATCGGCGCCGTGCGCCAGGAGCAGTTCAACAATGTCGCGATGGCCTCGCAATGCGGCCTCGTGCAGGGGCGTATTGCCGTCGTCGTCCGCCGCGCCGATGCTCGCTCTGTGGTCGAGCAGCAATGAAACGATCTCCAGGCTGCCTCCTGCGATCGCCCGGTGCAGTGCCGTATCCCCATTTCCGTCTCTCGCGTCGACATCGGCGCCGTGAGCCAGAACCAGCCTGACCAGGTCCTCATCGCCCGTCCGGCAGGCTCGCTGGAGCAGCGTGTCCCCCGTCGCATCGCGCACGTTCACGTTCGCTCCGTTTTCGATCAGGAATGCGATGGTTTCCTTGACCGGCGCGGAAGGCAAGACCAGAGGTTCCCAGGTCTGTCCCTCATAGATCTCGGGTGCCGGCAAGTATGAACACCCGGAAGAATAGGCGCGAAAGGCCCGCGCCAGCGGCGTGTCACCGTCTTTGCTTATGGCGTCGATGTTTGCTCCGCGATCCACGAGCAGTCGGACCAGTGCGATATAACCCCTCTCGGCCGCATCGTGCAGAGCGGTGACGCCACTGCTGCCACAGGCGTTGACGTCGGCGCCCCTGGCCAACAGAAGCCTCGCAAGATTCTCATCTCCACGATAACAGGCGGTCCGCAAGGGCGGACCACGCTGGCCAGTACCTACGTTCACGTCGGCCCCTTGATCCAGCAGATACTGCATGAGCTTCTCGTTCTCTCGATCCATGGCCAGGTGTAATACCGTGTGGCCATACTCGGTTTCGGCATTGATGTCGGCGCCACCCTCGATCAGGATCTTCACGATTTCGTTATGGTTCCCTTGAGCCGCCGCATGCAGAGGAGTGTAACCCCAGTCTCGCTTGTTGGCATCCACATCCGCGCCCGCGGCCACAAGGACCCGGGCTACCCCCTCGCTGCCAGAGAAGGCGGCACTGTGTAGAGCGGTATCTCCATGGGCATCGTACGCGTTGAGGTCCGCGCCGTGCGATACGAGCAAGGAGGCCATTTCGGCATCGCCGAATTCGGCCGCCAGGTGCAGTCCGGTCCGGTCCTGGGAAACACGTGCGTTGATGTCCTCGCCGCCGCGCTCAATGGCGGCCTTCAGTCGGACGCGATCGTGCAGGTATGCCGCGACGGGAGCGGAGGTCTGTGCTCCTGCTTCGACCAGAACTCGCACGGTCTTGCGTCGATTCTCCTGTATTGCCAGGATCACCGGACGGGCCGTGATTGGGTCGCCTCCGTCGGGGTCGGCGCCTTTGGCGATGAGTGCATGAACCAGCCTTGCGCTGTGATGTCGCGCGGCGAAATGCAGTGCCGTATACAGCGGTTCGTACCGGACCGGCGCTGCCACGTTAACGTCGGCGCCCCATTCGATCAGGACGATGGCCATCAGTTCGTGATCTGCGGCGGCCGCCTCCAGCAGGGCGGTGGCGCCGTTGTCATTCCTGATATCCACCTGGGCGCCGTATGCCAGCAGCAGTTGTGCCGCGAGCACGCGCCCTTGGCTGGCCGCCTCGTGCAAAGGTGTGTTTCCCGAGGCGTCTCTGGCGTTGACGTCGAGGCCGCCCGAGAGCAGGCGGTGAAGCTGTTCGAGATGGCCCGCCGAGGCAGCGTGGTGCAGGGCATTCTCCGTCCGCCTTGGTCTCTTCTTGCAGCCTCCGGGAAGGACCATCAAAGCCAGGATGAGGAAAGCCAACTGCCGCCGTCCCATTGTCTGCTCCCAACCGCATCGCGATTTCCAGCCGCACCGGCGGCCAGGTTGAACCTAACCGGTGACAGCCTCCCGCACAAGAGGCGTCCCGCCCCCCGGAAGTCACGTCGTTTCGCCTCCCAACGTTCCGAAAAGCCACCGGTTCAGGTTACTGCCAGACCTCGTCGGACGTTGCTGTGCCGCTATGGCTCAGACGTCTCGTACGTAAAGTCAGGTCTGATAACGTTTTGCCTGTTATCGCCCGAGGCCTGTTTTGGGGCATGCCGGCCAGAGCGACAGCCCCGCCAGCGGCGTTGCATGCCCTTTTCGCCCTTGTCGGGCGTTTTCTGCTTGAGGAAAAACCGTTACGAGTCGATGCAGAAGTGGAACTATACCGTTAAGGATACGCCGCAAATGGGCAGTCAAACCATTCTTCAACGACGAGGCATTGCGCTGGCCTCGCGTGGAGTCGTTCTTGGGAGGAAGATCTTATGAGCGGGCCGAAGGCAAGGTTCACGTGGGTCGCGATCGCCGCGTCGGTCTGGATGCTGGGCGTCGCAGCTAGTCCGGCCGGAGCCGTCGAGGATTACTTCACGGTCGATCTCAACGCCGCCGGACAGGTGGCCGCCGGGCAGGGAACCGGACACGAACGCGGGTCCTGGTACTATTACCCCAACACGGAGTGGTGGACTCAGTGGTTCTTCAACGGCCCGTACATTCCCAAAGGCAAGAAGGTCGTCTCGGTCGGTTTGGACATCGCGATTCTCGACCCGACGTCCTCGGTCGGAAGCTACGTGGAAGTGTCTTTGAACTGGACGAAGCCCGAGTGGCCGGCCGACGCGGAGGCGCCCCCTTTGCCGCGCGACATCCGCAGCCTCGCTCATGAGAACCAACTGATTCAACGCCGCACACTTGTGGCGCGGACGGATGTGCGGGACTCGACGTTCATCAATGCGAACTCCGAGATTTCCGATCATTGTCCGGGATGGATTTCGATCGACATTCGCGGCCGGAACGTGAGCGTCGAAGGGTTCGTCATCCATGAGTGCGTGCTGAACGAAGACCCCGAGCCTCCGACGGGGGACCGCGATTTCGGCGATGCGCCGGAGGGCGCCCTGGCCTATCCGGACACCGGCGTATTAGGAATGTTCCCGACGTGTGTCGGCGTCGGTCCGGCCTCGTGGATCGAGCACGACAGCCGCTCGCTCTATTTCGGGCCGAAAGTGGATATCGAGGCGGATGGCAACGGCGGACAGTGCCCCAAGTTCACGCCGAACACCTACAACAAGGATGAGGGTTTCCAGGACGGGGACGCCGGTCTGCGCAAGCCTCGCGCCTACACCATCGCGAAGGTGGGCGGCGAGGAGATCGTCACTCCGCTGGTCTTCACCGGCATCGAATCCATCACCAATGCCTGCCAACTGGCGATCTGGGGCGCCGAGATCGACATCGAGGTGCACAACGAGCGGACCGATGGACGCAACGCCTACGTGAACGTCCTGTTCGACTGGAACCACGACGGCCTCTGGCAGGGCGTCTCGCAATGCGCCGAAGGCGCTGTCCCCGAGCACGTGCTCGTGAACTTCCCGGTGCCCGCCGGGTTCCATGGATATCTCTCCGAGCTGGGACCCGCGAATTTCCGCGTCGGCCCATTGGGCGGATACGTCTGGTCGCGGTTCACGATCAGTGAGACGCCGGTGGCGGAGGGCTGGAACGGCGATGGGGTCTTCGCCGACGGGGAGACCGAGGACTACCTGCTTCATGTCGAAGAGCCTCTGGTGTTCTGCGACTGGGAGGACGGCGACGCGTACAAGATGCACTGGCCGCAGACGCCCGATCTGCAATCGACCGGGCTCGACGTGGCTGCGTCCGCTGCTGCGCTGGCCGACGATTTCCAGTGCACCCAGGACGGCCCGATCACCGACATTCACTTCTGGGGCTCGTTCCTCGATGACGTCAGGCCTTCGCTGGGCGTCGACAGCCTGCGCTTCACGGTAAGCATCTACTCCAATCTGCCGGCCGACAACCTGATCGCATGGAGCCGGCCGGGCGAGCTGCTCTGGCGCAAGGATGTCGCGCCCTACACGTATGATGTGCGGCAGACCGGCAGCAACATCGGCCAGGGCTGGTTCGATCCGGCCAGCAAGCTTTACGAGGACGACAATCACAACTACGTCTACCAGTACAACATCTGCCTCGACGACGCAGAGGATCTGTTCATCCAGCGACGGGGCGTGATCTACTGGCTGGTCATCGAGGAGGTCCCGCCGCAGAGCAGCAAGTACACGTTCGGATGGAGCGCGGCCCGGCAGGAACTCCAGTTCCAGGACCGCGCGGTCTGGCAGCACCCGAGCCTCGGATGGCTTCCGATCTCCTATCCTGATACCCATCGGTACGAGGGCCGAGCGCTCGATCTGGCCTTCGTCATCACAGGCGGTACGGACGAGTGCGCCGGCGACACCGATTTCGGCGACGCCCCTGATCCGACATACCCGACGCTGCTGCTCAGCGACGGCGCCCGCCACACAGTCGTTGCCGAAATCCACCTTGGCCGGCTCGTCGACGGTGAGTTCGACGGGTTGCCCGACGCCGGCGCCACAGGAGACGACTTCCGCTGCTCCGATGACGAGGACGGCGTGATCTTCTCCGATCTGGTCGTCGGCAAGTCCGCGACGGTCGAGGTGACCGCCTCGACGAGCGGCTCGCTCAATGCCTGGATCGACTGGAACGCCGACGGCGACTGGGACGATGCCGACGAGCACGTGTTCGCCGACGAGCCTCTGGCCCCGGGAAGCAACACGTTGCTGCTCGACGTCCCCGCCAGGGCGATGGCCGGCGAGACGTTTGCCCGGTTCCGCTTCAGTACGATGCGCGGTTTGCGCGTCACAGGCCTGGCTCCGAACGGCGAGGTGGAGGACTACCTGGTCCGCGTCGAGGACGCGGCCGTTCTGAGCGAGCCTCCGGTTGAGCATTTGAAGTGGTCGCAGCCTCCGCTGGAGTGGGACCCCACGTCGGATGCGCCGGTCTACTGCGGATGGGACGAGCTATCGTATGCAAGCCGGCCTGTGGATTCGGCCCAAGGCTCGTGGAAGATCGTGGCCGACGACTTCCGTTGCTTCGGCCAGATGCCGGTGACATCGATTCACTGGTGGGGTTCGTACCAGAACTGGGACGGCGTCGAGACGCCTCGCATCCAGCCGCAGTCCTGGCGGATCGGATTCTGGAGCAACGTTCCGGCCGATAGTCGTTATGCGTTCAGCCGGCCGGGCGCGCTGCTGTGGCTGGTCAACGTCGACGCCGATCGCGTCACGCAAGAGCCGGTCGGCACCGATGCGTTCCCGAACAAGCCCTCCGACACCTGCTTTGAGTACCACGTGGACCTCGAAGCGCGCGAGTACTTCTGGCAGGGCAACTACGTCGAGGACCAGACGCAGGACAGCATCTTCTGGGTGAGCATCACGGCGGTCTACACCGGTTCGCCTGAGCCGGATTACGTCTGGGGCTGGAAGAGCCGCGCGATGCCCTGGATGGATGCGGCGGTCACCTTCAGCTTCCGTACGAACGACCTGCGGCAAGGTATGACCGTCGACTCGGCCATCCAGCCCATCGCCAATTCGCTCGTCTGCGAGCGGCTCGACACCTACGACATGGCGTTCGAGCTGGACACGGATCCCGATTTCATCAAGTGGGAGCAGCCCTTTACGGGGCTTCGCCATTGGAAGCACTATGAGGATGAAGAGTCCCTCGCCGTCCGCGGACCGGTCGCGTCGGACAAGTGGGTGCAGAACCCCGACACGACGGGCACCGGGATGGACGTCGACATCACCCGGGACCTTCCCGTGACCTGGGCCGCACAGATCGGCGCCGACGACTTCGAGTGCACGACGACCGGCCCGATCACCGGCATCACCCTCTGGGGCGCGTGGTACCATGGCGTGCTGCCCGCCGGCGGCGCCAGCGACGTCACGTTCACGCTGACCATTCGGGAGGATGTTCCCGCCGGCGCCAGCTCGACCGGCTATAGCATGCCGGGCAAGGTCCTCTGGACGAAGCAGTTTTCAGCCGGCCAGTTCACGGTCGAATCGCTCGACGCCAGGGCGCAGAGCTTCTACAGCCCGTGCAACCAGGCGTATGAGCCTGCCAGCCACGTGACGGTTTACCGGTACGACTTCCCGATCGACGCGAGGGACGCGCTCGTACAGACCGGAACATCGAGCCGGCCTGTGGTGTACTGGCTCAGCGCGCAGGCGTATGTGCTGCAACGAGCCGGCAGTGTCGCGACGCGTTTCGGATGGAAGGCTTCCGCCGACCATTGGAACGACTCGGCGGTCTGGGTGCAGGCCCAGGAGACTTACAGCGGCACCTGGCAGCAACTGCTCTATCCGAAGGGACACGCGCTCTCGACGCGGCCGGTCGATCTGGCCTTCGCGATCGAAACGCAGCAGGCCGGCGCCGGCCCGACCTATCGCCGTCTGGTGGCCGATGACTGGCAGTGCAACAGCGCCACCTCCGTGACGGGCATCGTCTGGTGGGGCTCCTATATCGGCTATGGCTATCAGCCATGCGAATGCAGTCAGATGACGCCGCCGCGACAGCCCGACTATTTCCAACTGGCGATCTGGTCCGATGCACCCGACCCGACGCCGAGCGATCCAGTCACGTTCAGCTATCCGGCCGAGAAGATCTGGGAGTACACCGCCAAAGACTTCGACGAGGTGATGGTCGGCTTCGACAAGCACCCCGAGGCGGGCGAAGCGGGCCGATACGGCTTCGAGCCGGTCTACCGCTACACGCTGCAACTGCCGCGCGACGCCTGGTTCGAGCAGAAGAATCCGCGCGAGATCTACTGGCTGAGCATCGCGGCGGTCTACGATGATGCCCGGACCATGGAGTACCCGTGGGGCTGGACGAACCATCCGTACACCGCCTGGACCCCGTCGGGAGCGCAACTGCTGGCGCACTGGAAGCTCGACGAATCCAAGGGCGCGGTTGCCACCGACAGCTCAGGCAACGGCAACGATGGAACGCTCGTGGGCAATCCCCTCTGGCGGCCGGCGGACGGCCAGATCGGCGGCGCGATCGACCTCGACGGCCGCGGCGCCTACGTTCGCGTCGCCAAGGCCAAAGGGCTGGATTTCGCGCCGGGCTCGTTCTCCGTTTCTGCGTGGGTCAATGCCCGCGAGGTTCGCGGGGGATGGCAGGCCATCCTCGAATACGACCGCGACAGCACCAGGGGCAATCGTTTCGGGCTGTGGATCGACGCCAACGGCCGCTTCCACTTCCGGGTCGGCATGAACACCTGGCAAACGACGCAGAGCCTGGACGCCAACCAGTGGCACCTGCTGACGGCGACGTATGACGCTTCGACGCGCCAGATGAAGCTCTACATCGATGGGGTTCTCGGCGGGATCGCCACCAATCTCAGCGGCTACGTCGCGCCGACGCAGGCGACGCTCACGATCGGCGTGCGCGGCGACGAGACATCGGAGTTCTTCGACGGACTGCTTGACGACATCCGCATCTACGGGACCGTCCTGAGCGCCGACGACGTCCTCGCGATGATCGGCGCCGGACGCAACGGCAGCGTCGTGGCCGGGCAGGTGAGCCCGACGGCCGCGACCGAGGTTTGGGAATGGACGCCGTTGCACGACCAGACCGGGGCAAGGGAAGACCTGTCCTTCATGCTCTTCACTGATTCGGGATCCACCTCCGGCGGATCGGCAGCGTCCGACGACGGCAGGGACGGTGAGATCGTCATTCCCGGCGACTGGCCGACGGACGACGACAAGAAGTAAGCCCGCTCGATCCGCCTTTGGCGGATCGATTCTCAACAGCGCAAGGGGCGCCGGTTTGAACCACCGGCGTCCCTTTTTCGTTCGCCCTCACAGATCTCACTCCTCGAGAACCGGTCGGCTTCGGACGGCGTACAACAGCCGAATCGACAAGTTCATGAGGTGCATCATGGAAGAGTTCAAGACAGACAATTTGCTGCCGATGCTGTTTTCGGCCTTGGTATGCATCGTTGGGATGTACCTGGCAAGTTGAGGTGATGGAAGGACCCGCCTTGAGTCAGATCCGCAGGAAGATTTTCCTGCGATACATCCACAGCAGGACGAGCCACAGGACCAGCAATGCCGCAGCCCGTTCGAGGACGGGCGCATAAGCGGCGCCGAGGCTCTCGAAGATGTGCTGGCCGAGATGCCGGCGGAGGTTGTCGCGGATGAAGCCGCCCGAGAGCTGCCAGAGGCAGTACAGGGTGATGGGGTTCAGTCCGGCCACGACAAGGGGAAACGCCCATCGCCTCCACCCTCGCCACTCGATGACGGCGACGAAGGCCGCCAGCACGAGCGTGACCCAACCGGCGCTATAGATCGCCCAGGAGGGCGTCCAGATACGTTTGACGATCGGGCACAGGCCCGCCATTGCGATAGCCTTGCCGACCACCACGCCCAATACACCGAAGATAATCAGGTGTTTGAGCTTGCTCGGGATCGACAGACTGCTTCGCAGCAGTTGGCCGGCCAGCAGGCCGAAGACCATTGTCGCAATCGAGGGAACAAAGTTCAACGTCTGGTAGCCTCCGCTGCTGAAGAGGAACGGTTTCTCTCGCGGGAAGAGGTTGAGAAACCACCGGTCGAACGCGGCCGCGACGTTGGCGTTTTTCTCCCAATGGGCAGCGAATCCCGTCAGGTAATGCCAATCGGCGGGGATGCCGACGCTCTGCCAGTCGAAATCCGCCGCCGGCAGCGGATACAGCGCAAACGCCAGCCAACAGGCCAGCAGAATCGCGAAGGCGGCCAGCCACTGCGTGCGCGGCCGGGTGAACGCCAGCAGGAAGACGATCGGATAGCCCAGGCCGATCTGCGCGAGCACGTTCGTGAAGAACCATTCGGTCTGCCTGCTCCACGCCGAGGTGAGAAACACCGCCAGCAGCACGAGCACCAGGGCCCGCCGCAACGCATGGAAAAACAGCCTGCCGAACGTCTCCCCGCGGTCGATCCGCCTGGCCACCGACCAGGGCAGAGCTACGCCCACCATGAACATGAACGCCGGCTGGATGATATCCCACAGCGTGAATCCCGCCCACGCCGCGTGCTCCGTCTGGTGCGCGATGAACTGCCAAAGCCCGCTGTCGGGATGCTGCCGCGCGACCTGAGCCAGGCCCAGGCCGCTGGAGGCCATCAGCAGCATGATCGCCCCGCGATAGGCGTCGAGCGACAGCAGTCGCTTCGGTGCGGTTGAATCGGCGCCTGCCACGTTGCCCGAACGGTCAAAACTGGTCCTGAGCATGTCTTTCTCCTGATCCACCCGTCGGTCGACGGGTGTTGAGCGTCGCTAAAATAAACTTCACAATCCGCGATTCGGCAAGCGATTTCTGTGCACAGCGGCGTAGCGCCGCCGTACAATTGGCCAATGAAAAAATACAAACACGCATTGGCTCTGAACCCGTACTTCGGGGATTCGACGGCCACGATGGGAATCTTCCCGCCGACCGGTCTGGAATACATCGTCGCCAGCATGAAGGACTTGGTGGACAAGATCACTGTGCTCGATCTGCGCTACCACAAGGTGTACCAGGACCCCAAGGTCCTGGGCGACTTCATCCGGTCCGAGATCGACCTGCTGTGCATCAGCGTTCGCTGGGAGACCCGCTTCGAGCAGATTTGCGACTTCATCTCGCAACTGCCCAGCGAGGTCACCACCGTCGTCGGCGGCTACAAAGCGACGCTGGACGTCGAGTACCTCTTCGAACGCTGTCCGAACATCGACCTGATCGTGCGAGGCGAGGGCGAAGAGATCATTCGGGATGTTCTCAAGGGGCTGCCCAACAAGGACATCCGCGGGCTGTCCTATCGCGAGAACGGCAAGGTCGTTCACAACGAGAACCGGCCTCTGCCCGCTCTTGATTCGATTCCCTTCCCGGATCGTTCGCTGCGGACGCATGATTACTGCCTGACGCTGCACGGGGTCCGCCTCGGACGGCGCACCTTCGATACGATGCTGACGACGCGCGGCTGCCCGTTCAAGTGCAAGTTCTGCACGTTCAGCCTCAATCCGCTCGGGCAGAAGCGCAGTTACACCGAGCGGCCGGTCGCCTCTGTCATGGAGGAACTGCGGACCATCTCCGCCGACACCGTCCTCTTCAGCGACGACAACTTCTTCACCAACATCAAGCGAAGCGAGGAGATCTGCGATCGGATCATCGCCAGCGGGATCAAGAAGACGTTCATCGTCCAGGCGCGGATCGACGTGGCGCGGCATCCGCGGGTCCTGGCCAAGGCCGAGCAAGCAGGCTTTCGCGTGTTTTTGCTCGGGATCGAGTCGCCGCACGACCGAATTCTCCAGCAGCTTCAGAAGGGCATCACGCAGCAGCAGATCCGCGAGTCCCTCGCGGTGCTGACGCGGTACAAGTTCTTCCTGCACGGCTACTTCATCTACGGCAACATCGGCGAGAGCGAAGAGGAGATGCTCTACATTCCGAAATTCGCCAAGGAGATCGGACTGGACACCATCAGCTTCCAGAAGCTGCGCGTCGAGAAGTTCTCGCCGTTGAAAGAGGTCGTCGAGTCGACGCCCGGCTACCATTTCGACCGCATCGGCGGTCCGGTCTATTCCGACCGGTACGGACGCAAGGAACTCAAGAAGATCCGCAACCGGATTCGGGCCGGGTTCTACGACTCGTCACAACTGCTTCACATCGCCCGGAAAGCCGGCCGGATCGGCCTGGTCGACGGCCGCGACCTTGCGGGCGTCCTTCCTCGCTTGCCCGTGCTGCTCTATCGCTTCGCCGCCCGAAAGGAGCGAAAGAGGCGCCGCCACGCGTCCGCCACAGGCGGATCGCGGCGCGCCGCTGCCGTTCTGTGAGCGAGAGGAGCGCTCTTACCTTGCCGAAGGGGTGACGAGGTCGCTTTGTCGCGAGACCTCCGGCTGGCCCGGATCACTGCCTGTCCGGACTCTTTGACGTCACGAATCCAGTAACCGGACATCAAAAGGCGTCCCCTTTTCTTCATCACGCACCAGACGTATCGCCTGGGTGGGACACTGGTCCGCGCAGACCCCGCATCCCATGCAGGTCTGCCTGCTCACGGCGGCCGTTCCGTTCATTCGGATGGCGCCGAAAGGACACTCGTCCTCGCACGTGCCGCAGGCGGTGCACGCGGTCTGGTCCACATGGGCTACGTATCCGGACGATGCCACCATCGGGACGCCGTACTTGCGCATGGCTTCGATCCCGCCGCAACAGCATTTGCAGCAGTTGCAGATCGCGTAGAATCGGCCCAGCAGAACATCCTTGAACCAGGCAGAATGGAGATGGCCGCGCTGGTGTTCCGCCTCCAGAAGTTCGACTGCTTCCACTTGGCTGAGTCGACGACTGGTCTTGGGATGGTGCTCCAGGATGAAATCCACAAAGGGCTGCCCGATGACCATACACACCTGGATCGGCTGGCAGGGATTCGCTCTCCTTTGACGACACCCGCAGGGGAAGACGGCTACTTCGGGAGGTCCTTTGAGCACCAGATCGCGTGCCGTCGCATAGGGAATGATCTGCTCCAGGTCCCGGCGGGGGATCTCTCGGTTGAGAGTAACGATAGCCCGCGCCTGATCGTGCGTCAGCACCTTGCCGTGATAGCGGTCCGCCCAGCGTTTCCTTCCTGCGGCGCTCAGACGCGGAAAGACCTGATGGGTCAGCAGGTTGAGGTACTGCTTGGTCCAGCGGCCGTAAACATAGGCGTGTACGGCGCTGAGATTCAACACGCCGCGCCAGCCGGTCTTCCGCATAACGGCCCAGGTCGAAGGACGCAAGGGACGCCAGCGCTCCGCATACAGCCAGAACAACACCATCGAAACGAGTAGTACGCCGAGGACCAGAAGTGCAATCGATCCTGACATTCCACGGCCTCCTTTCGTCGTGGCATGGCCTTGCATGTCAGATCCGTGAATCATTCGACAGTCGTGTGCTGCTCCATAGTAGGCATCTGCCTCCGGCGGGGCAAGTCGTGTTGTTTGGGGAACGCGGATGATGTATTTTCGGGTCGCACACAGAGGATGTGGGGTCTATGATGGTGCCGGTGGCGGGTGGGAGCCTGCCGCATCGTGTCTGCTGAGCGAATCGAGCGTTTTCGGGAGGTGATTGGAATGGGACGTTACGGGTTGGTGTTGGGTCTGATGACGGCGGTATTCGTGACTGCCTCCGTGCAGGGAGCGGAAGACGCAGGGGCCTCGGATACCTGGCGGGTGGGGCGGTTCGCGGAGAGAGATTTCTTCCCGATCGCGGTCTGGCTTCAGAGTCCGGCGAATGCTCCCCGCTATCAGGCGGCGGGAATCAACCTCTATGTGGGGTTGTGGAAAGGGCCTACTGAGACGCAGTTGGATGCGCTGCGAAAGGCGAATATGGCGGTCATCTGTCATCAGAACGCGTTGGGTTTGGCGCACCGGGACGATCCGATCATCGCGGGCTGGATGCACGGAGACGAGCCCGACAACGCCCAGTCGCTGGGGGAGGGCAGAGGATACGGCCCGCCGATCCCGCCGGCGAAGATTGTGGAAGGCTACCAGCGGATGCGGGCGGCCGATCCGAGCCGGCCGGTCCTGCTGAACCTGGGGCAGGGGGTCGCCTGGGACAACTGGCACGGTCGCGGCGTGCGGACGAACCATCCGGAGGACTACCCGTTGTACGTTCAGGGCTGCGACATCGCGTCGTTCGACATCTATCCCGTCACGCACAACCATCCGCAGGTGGCCGGACAGCTCGACTACGTCGCGCGAGGCGTCGCGCGCCTGGTGGAATGGACGGGCGGACGCAAGGGCGTCTGGAACTGCATCGAGTGCACGCGGATCAGCAATCCGACGCAGAAACCCACGCCGCATCAGGTGCGCTGCGAAGTGTGGATGGCGCTGGTCCATGGCTCGCAGGGGCTGATCTACTTCGTGCACGAGTGGAAGCCGAAGTTCAGCGAGGCGGCGCTGCTGGCCGACGCGGAGATGCTCGACGCCGTGACTCGGATCAACCGCCGGATCCGGCAGTTGGCGCCCGTCCTGAACGGCCCGACGATACCGGACGCTGTCACCGTGGTCTCGACCCCGCCGGAGGTTCCGATCGCCACGATGACCAAACGTCACGAGGACAGGACATATGTCTTCGCAGTCGCCATGCGAAACGAAGCCACGTCTGCCCGGTTCGAGGTGAAGGGGCTGACAGATGCGCGGACGGTGACGGTTCTGGACGAAGACCGCACGCTCGAATCGAGCGACGGCGCCTTCACGGACCGCTTCGCGCCGTGGGATGTTCACCTGTACGAAATCCCGTGATCCGCCCGAGGCGGGCCGCCTTGCCTTCCTTCCCGTCACCGCGTGGTAAGGACACCGTCGATCAGGGAACGGCGGCACCTACCCAGAGACCCTGGGTCGCCGCATACATGGACGCGATGTGAAGCTCCACGCGTCGGCCGTCCACGAACGTTTCGACGAGCAATTCCTTCTGATCGGGCCGGCGCCACTGGAAGGTCCGCGGCACGCGGGCATGGATGGCGTCAGGCAGCAGGTTCAGTGATTCGAACGTCCCCTGGGCGCTCAGTTCGAAGTCGGTCGCGCTGGCCATATGGCTGAACGTCAGCGTCCGCTCGCCGAACTGAACCATGCCGTCGAAGGTGAAGCTGTCGCCTCGCGCGTCGAGAATCTGAGGGCTTTCGAAGAAATCCGCGAACGTGTTGGTCAACGCGTCAATGGCGAACGGTCCCCGCGACGTGGCGGACGTGAAGGTTCCCTGGGCCGCAACCGAAAACGGGATTTGCAGGCTGCCCACCTTGATGGTGGCGTTGTGCGATACCCGGTCGCTGCGGATGTCGAACTCCAGCAGGGTGGCTGTCAACTGTGCGAAATCGGCGTCCATGCGCATGTGGGCGGTGCTCGCCCGCAAATCCAGTTCGGGCAGATCGATGGTGGCCTCTTTGCCGTCCACATAGGCTCGCAACGTCACGGTGTAGCGGGCCTGGTCCGCCCCGCCCGCAAAGTCGAAGGTGGCCGTCTTGATCTGCTGCACCGTCGGGTAGACGTACCAGGCGATGCGCTCGTAGATCCACACGTCGGCGTATTCCCGGATCAACCGGTCTCTTTCGCTCTCCTGGAGCGTGTAGTAGTGATAGGCCAACTGCGGGGACCAGAATCGGTACAGCGGCACGGTTCCCATCGGCTGCTTGCCCGACGGGTACACGTAGAACGAGATGCCCTCATACGTCCAGACGCTCGAGAACGCGGGGTTCGTCAGGAGTTTGTTCTTCTCCTTCTCGCTGGTGGTCCACAGGTGCGATCCGAGCTTGTCCGCCCAGAACCGGTACGCCGGCACCACCTGCGGGTCGGTCGGACTGTAGAACGCATAGAAAACGATGCCCTCAAAGCGCCAGAGGCTCGAGAGCTGGATGAGACGGTCCCGCTCGGCAACGCTCATGGTGTAGAACTGCTTGCTCGAGGTCAACGATCGGAAACCATAAACCGGTCCGAGTCCCTGGAACTCGTAGGCCCCCAGATCCGGGGCCAAACCACTAAGTCTCGGCAGACTGTCGAGGTCTTTGGCATTGGACCCCAGCGGAAGAGCGGGGTTGCCCGCGTCCACGCACGGCGAGTTGGTGGACAGATGATAATCGCCGTAGGACGGGTCCAGGAACTGGGGATCGACAGCGATGTTGCCCACACCCCAGTTCAGAAGGCAGCCCTGCTCGACGAAGACGCCCGACCGTCCGAATTCGATGTCACTGTACTCCACGGTGGCCTGAGAGTACCCCGGACCGCTCACGAGGTCCTCCACGACGTACAGGCCGCTGCCCTTGTCGGCCTCGTTGTCCCACAGGATGCAGTGGCTGATCGACGGGTGGCTCTGTCGCTTGCTGGTCACAGCGCCGCCCTGGGCGGCCCTGTTGCCGACAAAGGTGCAGTGGACGATCGCACTGTTGCACTGATAGAAGTCCGTTACGGCGCCGCCGGTGCCGGCGGCCTCGTTGTCC
>JAXGYC010000010.1:0-481474 GCA_040772485.1 Sedimentisphaerales bacterium
ACGTTCATCGTCGTGAACGCTGTAACCGGCTACCCACAGAGATAACTGCTCAAACTCGGTCATGGCACTGCTCGTGGTATATCTTCGCCACGTCATCATCGGGAAAGTCGTTGATCGGCGTCTCGCAGACCATGACGATGTCACCGGCCCCGAAAACGCCGCCGCAACCATCGCAACGCGCGTCCTGACAGGGATCGTATAGGCGCTCGCAGGGCACATGCTCCGGGCGCATCTTCCGTGGGTACTTCGGCCCTCTTACCATAGAGAAACTCCACCTCCACATTGCCGGACAACATCTCGGCCATCGCCATACGAACGCCCGCCCGGAAGCCGATGCCGAGCAGGTCGTCACTGGACAGCGCAACCACCTCCTTCAACTGCGCATCGGTAGCGGCATCGAGCACGGTTTCGCCATAGTGCGTCCAGAGGATCTCCGCAAACTCATCCAAGACATCACGAACATCGGTCCCACGCACCACATGCAACTCAGGCATTGCAGACCTCCTTGTCACGTCACAATCTCCATCAGAAAGGGATATCGCTGTCGCTCGGCGGCGGGCCGAAGTCATCGTCCCATCCGGGCTCGCGTTGTCCCTGTGGCGGCGGAGCTTGTCGCTGCCCCTGCGGAGCCTGCTGTTGTGGGGGCTGCTGTCGGCCACCGTTGCCCTGCTGCTGACCCTGCTGGTTGCCGTTCGGGAGGAACTGGAACCCTGTCAACACCACCCGATGTCGGCTCCGCTTCGTACCGTCCTTCGCCGTCCAGGTGTCGAGCACCAGTCGCCCCTGCACAAAGATCAGCGAGCCTTTCTGTGTGTACTGGTTGATCGTCGTGGCCATGTTCCCAAAGGCCCGGCAATCAACAAACAGCACTTCTTCCTTCTGTTGCCCGGCCTGGTCCTTCCACTTGCGGTTGACCGCCAACCCGAAGTCGGCCACCGCCGTGCCGCCGGGTGTGTACGACATCTGAATGTCTCTGCTCACGTTGCCCATCAGCAACACCTGATTGAACGCTGCCATGATTCGTCTCCAAAAAGTGTCACGTTCTCAAACTATCGCCTTGTTCCGGCTCTATGCGCCGCCGCCACCACGTCTTGTCCGGCGGTGGAATGAAAATGCCTTTTTTCTCGGCCCGGTCCCAGATGTTCTCCAGCCAGCGGTTGAACTGCTGAACATCGAGCTTCGTCTTGGAGCACTCCA
Source organism: Sedimentisphaerales bacterium (assembly GCA_040772485.1). Lineage (GTDB taxonomy): Bacteria > Planctomycetota > Phycisphaerae > Sedimentisphaerales > Anaerobacaceae > Anaerobaca. The sequence goes on from JAXGYC010000010.1 coordinate 1,198, forward strand.
CCCACATGTCGGGACCAACCTTCTTGATAAGCTCCCATTCCTTGCCACATTCATGCTTGCACCAAAACTCCGCCTGCCACCTGGAACACGACATCGCCTCGGTTAAAACGGGAATCACGACGCCGTAAAAATACGCATACTGCTTGAGCGTCACCTCCCGCTTCTCGTCATACTTGCGGACCTCGACCACGAACCGCTTGTGCTTCATGCACGCTTTGTTAATGGCCGGCCAGTCCGTCGCCGGTTGACCGTCAACTGTTTGTCCGATCCACTCCATTGCCATCCTTGGTTTCAATGAACGTCCTTGCGTCACAGCTTTCAAACAACAATGGGTTTTCACATAGATTCAGAGACGCATACCTACCATGCAAAAGCACCGCACCGATGTCTCGTGCGAGAGCCGCTATTATTGGGTCGGTGTACGTGCCAAAGTGGTGCATACGCCCACCTTTACGCACTCTGGCTTTCCACCCAGGGCCATGTTTGGTGACACCAAGAAAACCTGAAAGATTGCCTCTGTAACACTTTCTGTGATTACTCAGATTTTGAGACTTGCTGCATCGTCGTAGCATTGATCGGCGGTTATCCAGAGTATTGTGGTTGATATGATCCACTTCTTCCCCCCTGGATGCATACATGATCTGCCTGTGCATCAAGATAGTGCCACAGCCTTCTCCCTTGAGAGCGCCTCGGGTAGCGTACCACTTGCCATGATAGTTGTGGGCCTGCCAGCTCCATTGCATAAGCCATTTGTAGTCAACGTCATCAACGATGGCATACTTCCCTTTTGTCAGCGGTATCCGCTCCATTGACGCCTCATAAGCCAGCATTCAGCCGCGTTAATTCGCGTCTCTCGGCCCCAGCCCTCTGGTAATCAATAGTTCGCGTTCTTGCAGCATCGTTTCCACGAAAGACTCGATCAGCGTCGCCATACGCCTAATGTATGCCTCGTCTCGCTGAACCCGAACAATGAGAGGCTCCATTGTGTCCGAGTACGACACAAAGTCGCACCACTTCCGCCCCGTCACCCACAGACACCCTTGGACCTGGGGGATGTAGGCCGTGGGCAGCTTTGCGTCGATCAGGTAGCCAACATGCGTGTGCGGTGCCGGAGCCTTGATCTCGATCAAGCCATCGTCGCCCACCAGTCCATCCGGCGAGCACCCGATCTGCCGGCGTTCATCCAAGAACACAAACCCCGCCTCGGTCACTTCGGCGTCCGCCTCGAACTCGTAAAACGCCCGCGCCTCCGGCTCCAACTCCGTGCCCCGCTGCATCCAGCCCGACTCTTTGATCGACACCGGCTGCCCGGTCAACCATTCCGCCAGCAGCTCGCGTCGATACGCCACCGCCGACGCGCTTGCCTTGCCGGTCGCCGGCGTAATGATCTTGTCGAAGCAGCTTGCCGTCGCCACGCCACACCGGAGCTTGAGCCATTCATCCGATCTCTGTTCCACCTCCACCAGCACGCTCATGCCGACTTCCTCCGCAAGGTGGCCACGATCGCGTCGTACCGGCTCGCCGGAATGTCCTCGACCCCCTCGACCCCCACCCACGCCAAAAACCGCTGCCTGCTCGCCTTGGTCTCTCTCAGGAGCCGCTCGATCTCCGTCTGCTGCTCCACGGAAATCACGCCGTTCCCACCGGCCCCCTGGCCATCATCGTCCTCTTCCTGTGCCGCCAGACCCAACAAGGCGAACAGCGTATACCGCTCCAGGTACGTCACCGTAGACCCGATGGCCTGGATCGGATTCTTGTTGCCCGACAGGTCCACCGGAGCACACAAAGACGTGGACTCGCTGTGCCCGAAGGCGTGCGTCACAGTGCAGGTCACCTTCACCATCCCGTCCGGCTGCTCCGTCCGCCAGGAATGGCTCAGCCCGCACTCGCCGAGCAGGGTCTTGATCTGCTCGATTGACTCGCTCAAGCCGGCGTGCCGGTAGCTCGTCCGTCCTTTCGCGCTGGTGAAGTCCACCACCCGCGTCTTGAGGATCGGCGGGCATTTGGCTCGGAACTGCGCCATCGCCTCCGTGTAGGCGTCCCGCGCCGCGTCCGCCCTGGCCTCTCGCCGCAGATTCAACAACTCCCGCAACGTCTCGACCGCCGCCCCGCCTTCCACGGCGAGATTCACCAGTCGATCCACCTCCGGCGTTCTTGCCGCCAACGCCGTCTCCGTTGTGGCTGCCCCCCCGACAGCCACCACCGGAGCCTCGATCACAGCACTACTTCGCTTTGCCATCGCTCCTACCCTTTCGTCTCTGTTTCAATTCGTTCTCCAGGTCCATCAACAACTTGTCCCGATTCCATTGACCGTGACGGCACAACCACGTCCGCTCCAGGGCGGCGAGGAAATCCCGCACCGTCTGTCGTCGCTGATCGGGCCGCATCCGTTTCATGGTCAGCACTCGTAGGGGGTTGCCACGTTGTCGCGCCCGCAGAACGGGCAGCGTCCCGCATCCCTGTACTGCTCGTAGGTCAGCACCCGCTGGCAGTCCATGCACACGCAGATCAGGCCCAACCGGGCAAACAACTTCTCCAGGATGTGGCCGAAACGATAGGACAAGCGATCCCGACGATTCTGAGGCAGGTCCGCCCACCGCTGCTGCACATCCTCTTGCTTGCAAACTTCCGATAGCGTCATCGTCTTACCCTTTTCCAGAAGAGCCGTATCTATCTATGATATAGTATATCGCCTTTGTCGGCTTTAGTCAAGGGGAAAAACCCAGACCTCCCCAATTTTTTATGTCGTTCCGATCAATAGTACGCCGGGAGCGATCTCCCTGTCGTCTCCCGGCTACGGGTGGGTAACACCGTATGGGGCCTTCGCCTTCATGCGTCGGCCCCAAGGTCAATGGACTGCAAACAGGCGACTCGGATCAACCGCAATCCGCCACAGCGGGACTCGGACCACCGCAATCGCCCGGCGAGGGATCAAGGTGGGCCTGGGGACGGATGAAACGATTAGGAGCCGTCCCCGGCCCATGGTGCACGGCCTCCTTGCCGTTACGTGGGCTTACGCCGCATCCAGAGCTTCCTATTCAGACAACGCCCCCGGCAGGAGTCGAACCTGCAACACCGCCACCTGCGCAGTCGGCCGAACCCGCCTCGGCGATGGAGTGTTACCGTTACACCACGGGGGACAAAATGGGGCTGACAAGCCCCACTTGGGAGGAGGATACACAAACGGCCGGTGACGGATCGGGAACCCGTCACCGGTCCACAACGACGCGACCCCACAGTCACCGTCGAGAGTGAGCATCGGTTTTGACTACTGAGCCTCGGTTTTTACCGTCGGTTTCCTAAACCGGGGGTCACAGGTTCGAATCCTGTCGGGCGTAGTCGCCGGAATACGCGCGAGCCTGTGCCGGGTGGCAATCTGCCGTTTCGTGGTGGAGAACGGCGTTTTCGCAAGGGGTGGCTCACGATCCGGTGGAGGGTATGGGCGAGCGGCGTGCAGAGGTTGCGTCACATTCTGTGCCGCGCGTATGGACTGCTCGTGCCGGAGAGCTTTGGAGGAAGAAACCCTCTCGAAATCACATGCTCAGAGGATGCCTGCGGTTCTCCAGCGGCAGTCGGACAGGCGCCTTGAGCCGGTGCGATTCGTACACCGCCAGAATCATCTCGAGTGCCGCCCGTCCATCGTACATACTGCCTTTGGGCTGCGTGTCGGTCTCGATGGCTCGGATCAGGTCCAGTGCGATCAGACGATTGCCGTATGCCTGATTCGGATCGCTGAGGGGTTCCGGCTTGTCGACGCCGTCGCTGGATATCCGCTTCCACGGCGCCTTGCTGCGCCCAGGTTGCCAGGATGGGTCCTCCACGTACCAGATCTCAGGTACAGCGCCCGTGGTCATCGTGAGAATCCCCCTGCTGCCATAGACCTGAAGGCCATACCGGGCCGAGGCGCCCTGTCGGGCACGATGCGTGGAGAAGTAGCCTGTTGTCATCCCATCGAAGCCGTACATCGCGTGAATCTCGTCTCCGGCAAGGGGACCGATTCCTTCGGCGCCGTCGCGAACATCGCTTCTCGTGACAGGATGCCCATCGGACCTCACCTGCGCGAAGCACCATTGTGCGTTGCCCGCGACAAACCGCATCAGATCCATGACGTGAGTCCCGAGCACCATGAGGTCTTCACCGCCGCCACGACGGTCCTCTTTGCCCCGGCCCCGCAACTCAAGAATGTCCCCCAGCGATCCGTCTGCGATCATCTTCTGCGCGTAGGCCAGCGCCGGGCTATAGCGGATCTGATGGGCAATCGCCAGCTTCAGGTTCCGTTTCTCCAGAGCGGCAATCATCTCGTCCGCCTGTTCGAGAGTCTGACACATTGGCTTTTCGAGAAAGACATGGCAACCTACCTCGGCACAGGCCAGCACCATGTCACGATGACAGTCCAGCCAACGAGGAGCCACGCTCACGATCTGCGGACGTTCCTTCTCGAGCATCTGGCGAAAGTCGCCGTAACTGGTCGGTGCGCGCAGCCGCAGGGCCGCCGCTGCACGGCCCTGCGGATCCGGGTCAGCCACGGCCACCACTTCAACCTGGTCCAGGCCATTCCACACAACGTCCAGTCCGTGACCGTAGTTCCCTTGCCCTGTCCTGCCGATGACTGCCACTCGATATTTCGCCGTTCCCGGCCGGGCAATGCTTCTGCGGCTCCTCGGCAAATTGGCCAAGGTGATTGCAGAGGCCGCGATGAAATCCCGCCGTCTCACGTGGTGTCTCCTATCCAGCCGTGCGCGTTGCCCCCCTGTGGGACCCTTCGCATCCCCAATCACAGCAGAAGCCTGTCGGGATCAGACGCCCTTCGGCACGGCCCAATGGCCGGCGCGATACGTACGACGCATCAGGCTGTTGGCCTCATCGTCACCGACCACCTGTTCGGCCTGCGGGTCGAAATGAATCACCCGCCCGACGCGCGTGGCGATGTTTCCCAGATGGGCAAGGGTCGCGGACAGGTGGCCGATCTCGATATCGGCGTTGGGACGCCCGCCCGTCTTGAGGCAGTCGAGGAAATCGCGGTGATGCACTGTGCCGTCAAGCCGGCCCTTCATCTGGTCACGAAGCTCGTTGCGAGGCCCGTACAACTGCCAGCCATCGTGCTTGCCCAGAATCAACAGGCCCTCGGTGCCGTAGAAGGCGTTGCCGTTCTCATAGCCTTCCTGAACGTAGGGCGACCAAAGGCGCTGCTCATACACCAACTGCTTCCTACGCGTGCCGGCCGTGCCGTATTCGAACACGACGTATTGCGTGTCAGGAAACTGCTGATCGTCCGCAAAGAAGTACTTGCCGCCGATCGCGGCTACGGTGTTCGGGTGGGTCTCGACACCCAGGCCCCAACGCGCCAGGTCCATGTCGTGCACACCGTCGTTGCCGATGTCCCCCGTCCCGAAAGCCAGGAACCAGCGCCACGTCGAGTGCAGCAGGTTGCTCTGATACGGCACCATCGGGGCCGGACCGACCCAGAGGTCAAAGTCCAGGTGCGGCGGCGGCTCTTCCGGTTGGCGCTTGCCGATATCCCGGCGCAACTGGCTGTTCCACGCCCTTGCGACCAGAACCTCACCGATCGCGCCCTCGCGCAACAGTTCCATCGCTCGCGCGACGTACGCCGCGCTGCGACTCTGGGTTCCCACCTGGACCGTACGTCGGTAGCGGCGAGCCGCCTCCACCATCAAGCGACCCTCGCGGATGTTGTGAGAACAGGGCTTCTCCACGTAGACGTGCTTTCCCGCCTCGCAAGCCAGGATGGTGGCCGGCGCATGCCAGTGGTCGGGAGTAGCGATGACCACGGCGTCCACGTGCTTGTCGTCGAGCACACGACGCAAATCCGCCACAGTCTTGGGCGCCCGTCCCGTGGCCTGCTCCACCATGCCGGCCGCCTGGTTCATGCGATTGGCATCGGGATCACAGACATAGGCCACCTCAACATCCTCTTGCGCGGCGAACGACCTGAGCAGCCCGGAGCCGTGCCCGCCCGGGCCGATCATCCCCAGCACGATTCTGTCGTTGGCGCCGGCGGCAGGCCGGGAGCCAGGCAGGCCGGCCAGCGCCATGGCAGTCGCCAGTGTCCCGGATCGCTTCAACAGACTTCTGCGACTGAGTCTTCCCATAGCAGCCATTGTTACAGCATCGGCTCCAGAACGCAAGCCTCCGGTATGCGTTTTTCCATCGACGGCGACGCCGCCGCGCACGGTCCGGCAAGAGTTGTTGACGGTTCCGCGTGGAGATGCCGCTCAGGGGAATCTCCGGCATCCGCCGACAATCCCTCGGCGTGGCCGTAGCGTCTCCTGTCATTTGGCGAAACGTCAGCGCCGGCCCGGCGTCAGGCCCCCGATGGGATGGCCGCGTTCGATGTCGTCGATGTAGATCAGGCCGGAACCGCCTGGGACAGGATTCGCCCGGTCACCCACGCCAAGATAGATCGCCTGGACGGCGGACAACCCGATGTCTCCGAAGGCCGAGTATGGAATCGCCCACTCCTGCCAGGCGGCGGAGGTAAGGGCGGCGGGGTCCGGATGCGTCGCCACCGCGATATGCCCGCCTGTGTCCTCGACGGCAATGTAGAGCGAGCCGGGATCGTTGTCCGGATGCCCGCGCACGAACAGCCGCAACGCATCGGCGCCGTGATCCTGCCACTTCTGCGCGATCGCCATGCTCCGCACCGCCTCCGAGTAGAACGGCGATTCGCTGTTGTTGTACGCAAAGGGCATGGACTGGCCTCCGCTATGGACGATCACCTTCTCGGCATAAGGCGGCTCCATATAACCCACGAGGGAACCGGTCCCGTTCTCCCAGCCGTCCCGCCATATCTCGTAGATGCGCCGGCCGGACTCGTCCGTGTAGCTTTCGAAATCGTCGACGACCGCATATTCGCGAGTGGTGAAGGTCCAGATATCCCCCTGCCAGAGGCTGGGACTCCTGGCCTCATTGCGTTCGTCGATCCTCCAGTAGTGGACCGTTCCAAAGTTCAACGCCCCAAGAGGATACTCGTTTACCACAACCGAGTTCAAAAACGCCGCACCGGTGGCGACCATCGGAGCGCTCGGGTTGAAGTGAACATCGTGAAAGGCCGCCTCGCGGCCTGCGCTCCAGTGCAGCATCAGATCCACATCGACGCCGGATGCTCCATCGGCCGGTCGGGGGGCGCGCGCCCGCACGGGAATCTGAAGGAAACGGACCTCGCTAAGGCCGTATTGTCCCGTCATACCCCACGTGCTGTGGACGGTCAGTCTGACGTACTTCGCCACGATCCCTCCCATAGCAACCGTCGTATTGGCGACGTAATCGGGTGCGCCTGTCGCCTGCGCCAGTTCGACGTCCTTCCATGCGGTCCACGCGACACCGTCTGTAGAGTACTCGACGGTCACATCCTTGAGCCCGCAACCAAGACCCGATTCGGATGGATCGTTGTAGTTCCAGATGAGCAGCTCGTGCAATTTGCAGGGCGTGTCGAAGCGATATTGCAGCCATACCGGATCGTTTCCATTCGCAGCGGCCAGCCACATGTCACCGGAAGCGATGGAATGCTCGCCATCCTCGCTGAGCCCGGACCCATTAACGGTGTTGACCGGTCCTGCCCCGTCGTTCGAAATGGCGTTGGTGGTCCCCACGACCTCTCCTATGGGGATCGCATACGCCTCGACCGTGAAGCGCCACAGGTTGCCCTTATAGATGAAACTGTCAAAGGCATTGACCTCGTCGACTCGCCAGTAGTACGTCTGCCCCAGGTCCAGACTGCTGTTGAAGCTGTACGTGGTCGTGCTCCGTCCTTTACTGAGAAGCACGTTTCTGGGATTGGTCCGGCTCGCACTGTTTACATCGTCGGCGACGGTGCCGAAGTACAGATCGTGCGTCGTGGCGAACAGGCCCGCCTTCCAGCTCAGAGTCACATCCGGCGGCACGTCCGTCGCACCGTCGGCCGGCTGCGGGGCCAGACTGCATCCGACGTTGGCACGCATGATCTGCCAGATTTCCACCTGACTGATGGCGCGATCGTAGATTCGCACCTCGTCGATGAGGCCGTCCCAGGCGCAGTCGGAACAGCCGTGACCCGAGCCGATCAGGACGGGCAACCCGTTGTCGCTGAACTGGCTGTAGGGGACATCGATGACGGTCTCAGCCCGCAACATGCCGTCGACGTAGATCTCAAGAGCCTCACCCGGCCGATAGATGCCGGTGACATGGACCCACCGATCCGTCGGCAACGGCTGTGTGTCATCAACGCGGACAATGTCCGAAGCCCCCGCGGCGACCTGAAACGTCGCCGCGTGTGCCCCGCCGTCGGGACCGGCTTCTATGCTAAGATTCCACGAGCCGCTGTCGATGTCCCCCTGTTTGCTGACGATGCGCCCGTTGTTCTGATTCGACCCATGGAGAAAGACCCAGGCGGTCGCGGTCATCGGCCCGGTGATCTGCAAGTCCGCAGAGTCGCCCGCGTCCACGTAGGAGTCCGCCTGGCCAGGGAAGCGCAGGGCGGCGCCGGCCATGGCGTACCGATCGGGCACCGGATTCACGTTCCCGACAATCGTCCCGTTGTTGCCGTTCCGGCTGGCGTCGGTCGCGTCGCCGTCCAGCGGCCAGTAGCCCGCCAATCCCGCCTGAATGTCGGCGCGAGCCACCGGCAGCAACATGATGACTATGAGGGCAGCCGCAAACACCGTGGAAACCACTCTCTTGGACATGTCCGCACCTCCATACGAATGTACCCGCCGAACGGGCACCTTCGATCCGTTCATCCGGGCCAGGCCGGGATTCCCCTTGGACCTCACAACCGGCGCTCCCGCACACCACCTGCAATGATACCACAATGGCCGTTCGATCTCAATGCTTGAGGTCATCAGAAGACTGACCGGGTGCCGTGGGCGTGCTGTGATGTATTGGGCTTGTGAGTCGTCTCGGTCCCTTGGGTTTCTTTGGTCTTTCTTGGGCCAAAAGGACCAAAGAGACCCAAAGGACCTAAGAGACGTCGCCGGGAGCTACGTCCTCATCGTTCAGGGCCCGGCTGCAAGGGCCTATGTGCCTTTGGCGCCAGCGGGCGCCAGTTGGGCGAGCAATTCAATCGCCGCATCGGCCATCCGTTCGCCACCGCCCGGCGCGACCCGCGAGTTGACCGTCTCGTAGCTGCCTTCGGCGAACGCCTTGCGAGTCGGGATGTAGCCCGGGGCATCCTGGCACAACTCGATGACCAGCGTGGTGGCGAACGGGCTGGCCTGCTTGATCGCCAGACCCAAATCGACGAAGACCTCGCCCGGCAGACCGACCACGGCGATCTCGTCGCTGAGCCGGAAGACCTGGACCTCCAGCGGCAGCGTGGGACCGCCCCGCCACTGGAGAGCGAGAATCTTGTACGCGCGGACCTGGTCGAGGAACGGAAGCTCCTGGGTGCCGACTTTGTGGATGTCGCGTCGGGCCTGCTCGATCTCGTCGGCGGTGAACGTCTGCAACGGCGCCTCGACGACCGCCCGCGCAACGGCCAGCGACGGGGCCTTGGCAGCCTTCAGGCCCGCCAGCGCATCGACGACGGTCTGCGCCAGCGTGCGGCCAATCTCGTCGGTCTTCAGACGCTCCTGGCGAGTGACGTCGATGTGATTGATGTCGCCACAGGTGCCCGTGCCGAAAAGCAGCGTGAACTCGCCGCCCAGCGTCTGCCGCAATTCCTGCTCCAGATAGTACGGATAATCGGCGGCGTACTGCGTGCCCCCTACGGTGTCCAGGTGCAGGGCGAAATTGACCAAGCCGGCCAGGGCTTCGTTGCGGTCGGCCGTACGGAACAGGACGACGCTGACCGATGGATCGATCGGGCCGGCGGCGCGAACGATGTCCGGATTCAGCACGCCGGGATTAAACCGCACGGTCCCATCCTTCATGTGAAAGCGGCGGTTGAAGGAAAGCCCCTGCTGCTGAGCAATGCCGGCCTCCACGCGCACCGGACGGACCGCTGCGTCGGCCTGGCGGATCGCCTGCACGATACGTTCCGCCAACATCGCTGAATAGTCCACGCTCTCGCAGGGGTCCTGCCCGCTCTTGGCCAAGGCCTGTTCGTGGAAATGATTGCGAAGAGTGCCCCAGTAGAGCGGTCCGGTATGGCTATGTGTCGCTGCCAGGAGGATGTTCGCGGCAGGAATGCCGGTCACGGATTCGGCCCGCTGACGTGCCGCCCTGGACACATCGGGAGACAACCCGATGATGTCGCAGAAGACCATGGCGGCCTTCGTAGCGCCCTGGCGCATCACGATTGCCTTGGCGTGGAGCGGGTTGGACACGCCATCGCTGAGGCGCTCGTGGAAGTAGCCACTCATGCGATAGCCCAGAGGCGGCGTAATGTCCGCGATGCTCACTCCAGCCTCCAACGAGTCGCGGCGTGTGGCATGGTCGGCCCGTTGCGACTTCTGCCCGGTGAGTTCTTCGAGGAAGCGACGCGCCTTTTTGGCCTCTTCGAGCGTGTGCGGCAGATCACCCGGGTCGAGACATTCGACGACCAGAGGCCCGCCTTCGAATCCGCCGGCGTTCAGCAGGGCAAAGACGACACGGAAATCGACCTGCCCCGTGCCCGGCGTCACCAGGACGTCCTTCGGGTGGCGATAGTCTTTCACGCACATGCCGGTGACAAGGCCGTTCACCGACGGCGCATCTACCACCGGGCTCAGCTCGCCGTTGGAGTAATAGTAGATATTGCCCGGATCGTACCAGATGCGGAAGTTCTTGTGGCCGATCGACTCGATGGTCCCGCGACACTGCGGGCCCGTGGCATTGAGCCCACCGTGCGGCTTGATGCTGATACCGATGCCCCGCTCGGCCGCATAGTCGCAGCATTCGGCAATGGCCTTGTAGTAGGCGTCGTAGAGCTTGCGGTCGCCGGTGCCGCCCATGAGCAGGTTCGTCGAACCGCAGGCGGCGCAATTGTCGATCAGCTTCCGGAGTCCCTCGATGCCCGCCTCCAGCGACCGGGCCACCGGGATGTCCCCTCCGTAGACCGAAACCACCTTCAGACCGCGACGCCGGACCTCGTCCCCGACGTGCAACGCCTCTTCGATCGGCGTGGCCACCGAGATCACCAGGTGCGTCTCGGACTTCGTCGTCATCAGCCCGACATACTCGTACCCCGCTTCGGCAATCGCGTCCAATGCCACGCGGTAGTCGTACTGGTCCCACGGGCGTGTGTAGCAGCCGATCTGCCAGCGGGGCTTGTTCGTCTGTGCGTGCAGGACCTCGACGTTGGCCAGCGTCCAGCCTGCCGCGCCGATCTGGACCGCCCGAGTCAGAAACCCACGACGCGAAAGCGTGTCGATCGACGGATTCTCATTCTGTCTGCGTGTCTTCATAGTCTCATACTCTCCAGAGAAAATCACCCTTCGCGGATTTCACGCTTCTGCGGGTCGTAAATCATGCGTTTGCCGGTGTCGAAGGCGCGAACAGCCATCAGGCAGGCGACCGCATGTTGATATCCGGCGTCGATCGACGCGTTCGGCGTCTGCCGCGACCGCAGGCACTGGAGCCAGTTGAGGAAGTGCTCCGGCTGCGGCACGTCCTCGACGGGATTGCGGCCCCGGATCTCGCCCATGCGTTTGCCGCCGCCTTCGGCGCTCAGGACGGGCGCAGTCCAGGTCACCATGTCCAGCACGCCCTGGTCCCCGAAGATCTTGAAGCTGTTGCCGCTGCCGTTGCCGAAGTTGGTCGAGTAGCTGACCATGAAGCCCTCGGGATAGATCCAGAGCGCCTGAACGTGGTCGGGACAGGTGAACTTGTGCTCGTCCTTCCAGACGAAGGTTCCGCCCAGGCTGACGCAGCTCGTGGGGAAGGTGGCGCCGGTGATGTAGTGGACCAGGTCGATGAAATGGCTGCCGAGCCCACAGACGGGACCGTCGGAGAAATCGCGATAGCCATACCAGCCGGAGTAGAGCACCGGATCGAAAGGCCGCGAAGGCCGGTCCAGCAGGAACTCCTTCCAGTCCACGTCCTGCTCCTTCACATCCTTGACGTAAGAATACCAGTAGGGTCGTTCGGCGTTACGGCACTGCTCGATTCGCCCCACGGCGCCGAGAACGCCCGAGCGGTACACTTTCCGGCAGCCGGCAAAGCTCGGCAGGCTGCGCAACTGAGTACCGACCTGGGCGACAATCTTGGCCTTCTTGACGGCGTCGTACGCATCGCACAGCCGGTCCATGCGCATCGCCAGCGGCTTCTCGCAGTAGACATCCTTGCCGGCGTCGGCAACCGCCTTGAGGTGGGTAGTGTGCTGATGGTCGCAGGAGGCGATCATCACGGCGTCGACGTCGTCGAGTGCGACCAGATCGCGGTATGAGACGAACTGCCGGGCCGGCCGGCCGTACCACTCGGCAGCCTGGGCCGACGCGACCTCGCGGCGGACGCGCCAGGGATCGCAAACCGCGGTGATCTCGATATTCTGCTCCTTGGCGTAGGCGTGAACGCCCTTCATGTGCGCGTTGACGCCGCGGTCGCCGCAACCGATGATCCCGATGGAGATGCGGTCGTTGGCGCCGACGATGCGGGAATAGCTCGCGGCCGGGAAGGCCAGGGCGGCGCCTCCAACCACGCTGCTTTTCAGGAATGTGCGACGAGAGAGGGACTGCTTCATGTTCGTGCCTCCTTCAGGGCCGGGCAGGCCGCGACGGCGGTCCCGCCTGTCACATGGACACTGTTTTGAGCACTGCACATACGAACCGCCGCGATTATACCCGGTCCCGCTGGCGGCGACAATCTCCGATGATTCCGGGCCCAAGCATGTTGATCCGGGCGGACCGAGTTGTTAGAATAGGGTCTGTGAGGTGTTCCGGCCTGCGTGCAGCGTGCGAGAAGGCGGAAAGGCGGATGGTTAGTGACCATTTCAATGAGGATCAAGACAATGCGCTCTCCTTTGCGAATTGCCCTTGCTGCGATGGCGGCGGTCCTATCTCTTGGTGGCCTGGGCGCGGCGGGCGCCTCCGTGCGGATCAACGAGATCATGGCGGCCAATAGCAGCACCATCAAGGACCCCCAGAACCAGTACGATGACTGGATCGAGATCCACAACTATGGGGATGCTCCCTTCAACTTGGCAGGCATGTATCTGAGCGATGACGCCGATGAACCGGCCAAGTGGCGGATTCCCGCGGACGCTCCGGCCGCGACGACAATCGAGGCCGGCGGGTTCCTGATCGTATGGGCCGACGCAGACACGGCCGATCCCGGGCTTCACGCCGGCTTCAAGCTGAGCGTCGAACAGGGAGAGGTGCTCCTCGTCAAAGGCGACGGCACGACTCTGGTCGACCGCATCGATTACCCCGAGCAGACTCCCGACATCTCATACGGCCGGTTGCCCGACGCCGTGGAGGACTGGCGGTTCATGGGCACACCGACCCCCGGCACTGCCAACAGCGAGGCCTATCTGGGCGTCGTGGCCGACACGAAGTTCAGCCGTGATCGCGGCTTCTACGAGGAACCGTTCGAAGTGACGCTGTCGTGCAAGACACCGGACGCGGTCATCTACTACTCTCTCGACGGCAGCGAGCCGATCATCCAGAGAGGACGCGCCACCTTCGGCCAGATCTACAGAGAGCCGATTCGGATCACCGCGACGACCTGCCTGCGCGCCCAGGCAACCAAGGCCGGCTGGCAGTCGAGCAACATCGACACCCAGAGCTACATCTTCCTCGACAACGTCGTCACGCAGCCGATGTACATCGCCGGCTTTCCCGCGATGTGGGGTTCAACCGGGGCCGACTATCAGATGGACCCCCGCGTGGTCAACAACCCGCTCTATCGCGATGAGCTGATCGACGATCTCAAGGCGATCGACTCGCTGTCGATCGTGATGAGCGTGGACGATCTCTTCGGTCAAAACGGAATCTATTCGAATCCTAACGCCCAGGGAGATCGCTCAGAGCGTCCAGCGTCCGTGGAACTCATCCGGCCCGACAGCAGCGATGGATTCCACGTCAACTGCGCCGCCCGCATCTATGGAGACGTGGGGCGTCGCGAGGACAAGAAATCGTTCCGGCTCCTTTTCAAAGGGATCTACGGCGCCGCCAAGCTGAAGTATCCATTGTTCGGTCCTGAGGCCACGGACGAGTTCGATTCGCTCATCCTGCGGGCCGAGTTCAATGATGGATGGCAATGGAGCGGCGCCCCGGGCCAGCCTCAGTACGCCCGCGACGAGTTCATGCGTCGCACGCAACTGGCCCTGGGCGCGATGGGCTCACACGGGACCCACGTCCATCTTTACCTCAACGGCGTGTACTGGGGCCTGTACAACCTGGTGGAACGGCCGGACGCGGGCTTCGGGGCCGCCTACTTCGACTGCGACAGCGACGAATGGGACGGTTTGAACTCCGGCGCGCCCACGAATGCCGGCAGCGACGCCGCCCGCAGCACGCGTGCGACGAACGCCTGGTACACGATGATGGCGCTGGCCCAAGATGTGGCAAGCGCATCCACAGAAGAGGAACGAACGGCAGCGTACTACGTCCTTCAGGGCAAGTACGCGGACGGAACCGACGATCCCGAGACAACCTCGTACGTGGACATCGACCATTATATCGACTACATGATCGCCAATCTCTACGGGGGCAACAGCGACTGGCCACACAAGAACTACTACGTCGGACGGGAGAACACGCCCGACAGCACGGGTTTCAAGTTCTTCACGTGGGACGCCGAGTGGACGCTCAATCTGGGTTGCAGCATCTACACGAATCAAATCGGCAATGGCAGCGGCGTCGCGGCCCCGTTCCAGTACCTGCGTGCCAGCGGGGAATTCCGCCTGCGATTTGCCGACCGCGTCCACAGGGCCTTCTTCAACCAGGGACCTCTGTACGTCGATCCGGGCAATCCCGCCTGGGACCCGGCTCACCCCGAGCGGAACGCGCCGGCCGCAACGTACATGGGGATCATCGACGTGATCGAAGGCCCGATCGCCGCCGAATCCGCCCGGTGGGGAGACCAGCACCGCTCCAGTCCCTACACACGAGAAGTCGAGTGGCGCAACGAGTTGAACAGCCTTCTGACCGGCTGGTTCCCGCAGCGCTCGCGCATCGCACTGGATCAGTTCCGCAGCGCCGGTCTGTATCCGAACGTAGCGGCTCCGGTCTTTCATATCAATGGCGCCTATCAGCACGGCGGACGAGCCACGACCGGTGACATGCTGACCATCAGCAGCGCCGCAGGCACGATCTGGTACACTGTGGACGGCAGCGATCCGCGAAACCCCAACCAAGGCGTACCGCAGGGCGGCACGGGCGTTCTCGTGCCGGAAGAGGCCCCCAAACGCGTGCTCGTACCGACCGGACCGATCGACGAGACCTGGCTCAGCGACGTCGATTTCGACGATTCGGACTGGATCGACGGGGCCGGAGGCGTCGGTTTCGAGCGGAGCACGGGTTACGAGGCGTTCTTCGACATCGACGTGCAGGAGGCGATGTACGCCACCAACGCCAGTTGCTGCATCCGTATTCCCTTCGTCGTCGACCGCGATTTGTCTTCCTCCTCAGGTCTGCTGCTCCGCATCCGCTACGACGACGGCTTCGTCGCCTACCTCAACGGCGTCGAAATCGCCCGAAGGAACTGTGAGGGCGAACCAACCTGGAACTCGTCTGCGGCGGCATACAACTCCGACATCGTCGCGATCGAGCTTGAGAACATCGCCCTCGCGGATGCAACGGACCTGCTCCGACCGGGCGACAATCTCCTGGCCATCCATGGACTCAACGAAGGGGTGACAAGCTCCGACTTCCTGATTTCGGCCATGCTCGTCGTCGGCCAGAGTGTTCCCGGGGGCGGTGGCGACGTCCGTGCCACGGCGACCGCCTACGCCGCTCCGATCCCACTGACGCAGAGCGTTCACGTCAAGGCCCGGGCGTATTCCGGAACCACGTGGAGCGCCCTGAATGAGGCGACCTACGCCGTGGGCCCGGTGGCCGAGAGCCTGCGGATCAGCGAGATCATGTATCACCCAACCGATCCCAACACCGAATACATCGAGCTGACCAATGTCGGCCCCGAGACCATCAATCTCAACCTCGTCCGGTTCGCTGACGGCATCGAGTTTGGGTTTGCGTCCAGCGATCTGTCGCCGGGCAGCTACGTCCTCATCGTTCAGGACACGGCCGCCTTTGAGAACCGCTATGGGCAAGGCCTCCCCATCGCCGGGCAGTACACGGGCAACCTGAGCAACGCAGGCGAGCGCATCGTCTTACAGGACGCGATAGGCACAACCATCCACGATTTTGAGTTCGACGACAGGTGGTATGATGTCCCCGACGGGCGGGGCTTCTCGCTCACCGTCAGAGATCCGGCGACGTCCGCCCCGGATTCCCTGGGCCAGGAGGGCGCATGGCGCCCCAGCGCCGACGCAGGCGGCTCCCCCGGTTTCGACGACACGGGTGAAGGCGCTGCCTCTCCAACGCACCTGCTGCGCGGGGCGGAATTGCGTTGACAAAACAGGGAGATCCGGGTATCTCTAACGTTATATCACACGTTCGATCAAGCCCTTTCCACGAGAAGCGGCGGGCCTATGGCAGCACGACAGGTAACGGTCAAGGACATTGCCAGGAAACTCCGTCTGCACTACACGACGGTTTCGAAGGCGCTGCGCGACCATCCGGATATCAGTCCGGCGACGAAACGCCGCGTCCTGTCGCTGGCGAGAGAACTGGATTATCATCCCAACTCCATCGCCAAGAGTCTGAAGAATCAGGCCTCCAGCACGCTGGGCGTCATCGTACCGTCCATCAAGAACGACTTCTTCTCAGCCGTCATCAGCGGCGTGGAGGAGATCGCGTACGGCCGGGAGTTCAACACCGTCGTTTGCCAGTCCAACGAG
Organism: Sedimentisphaerales bacterium; assembly: GCA_040772485.1. Lineage (GTDB taxonomy): Bacteria > Planctomycetota > Phycisphaerae > Sedimentisphaerales > Anaerobacaceae > Anaerobaca. Next base: position 18,014 of record JAXGYC010000010.1, read on the forward strand.
AGTTCTGAGCGCGAAGCCATCCACCTGCGCACCCTGATCTCCAACCGTGTCGCCGGCGTGCTCGTTTCGGTGGCCCAGACGACCACGTCCGGGGCGGGCTTCCAGGCGCTCCGGCGGCAAGGCATCCCCCTGGTCTTCTTCGACCGCGTGTGCGAGGACGTCGAAGCCGGCCGGGTGGTCGTGGACGACTACGGCGGCGCGATGAGACTGGTCGAGCACCTGATCCAGCGCGGCTACCGAAACATCGCTCATGTCGCCGGCCCGGAGAACACCTCTATCGGACGCGATCGTTGCCGAGGATACCTCGACGCATTGAAGAAGCATGACCTCAATGGGACCGGCGCGTCCATCATCCGTGGCGGCTTCGAGGAAGAAGACGGCGTGGCCGCCCTTCGACGGATTCACGCGCGAGGACGGATGCCCGATGCGATCTTCGCCGTCAATGACCCGGTGGCTCGCGGCGTTCACGCCGAGATCAGGCAGATCGGCCTGGACATCCCTCGCGACGTCGCGGTGGCGGGTTTTGGCGACAACCGGCTGTCGTCATACCTCGATCCGCCTCTGACAACGGTCTCGCAGTCACCCTACGAGATCGGCAAGATCGCAGCCGCCATGCTGCTGCGGCGGATCGACCATCCTTCGCATGAGCCGGTCTGCGAAACCGAAGTCATCCAGACCCATCTGATCGTGCGAGAGTCCACGTAGCGCGATCCCCCGGCATTTCCTCATGGGTCGTCTTCAGCGTGACAGACGAACGGTCAGCCCTGTGTCCAAGTCGATGCGGATCCGGTCTTGGGACGAACCTCGCTCAACGATGACGTCGAGGCGACCGTCTTCCTCGCCGAGTTGGACTCCTGTGACGGTTGGTCTGCCGCTGGCAGGGACCGGTTCGAGAACGGCGGCGTAGTTTGTATCGCGTCCTTCGCGCCCGATCATGACCATGGGCACGCGATCCGTCACCGAGCCTCCGACACCGTCCCCGGCCGCCACGATGGTTCCCTGCTGCGCGGCCAACGTCAGATACGTGGGCACGGCCGCATCCTCGAACACAACGCGGATCATCGCATCCGTCGTGCCCTGCTTGATGTTCTGAATGTATTCGCTGCCGGGACAGTCATCTCGACGATCAGCGTTCTCCACAGCAGCTCCACAAACCGCTCGGGCGCCCCTGCTGTGATACAGCCAGTCGAAACGCCGGTCCCGATCGGCGTGCAGTCTGTCGAGCACCAGGAGATAGGTTTCCGTCATCACCAGCAATCGTTCGTGTTTCACGCCGGGATACGCGGCTTCGCAGGCGGCGCCGGCGGCCACGTAGCCGTCCGCCCGTTCGAACAAAGCCAATTTGCCCGTGGCCGGCGCCTGACTGCGGCCGTTGACGAGGACCGCGTTGTGTCCGATGGTCGCCTTGTACCAGTGGCTATGAATGGGCAGGCGATAGGCCTGGCTCCTGGCTCGGCCCGGGTCGACGCCCAGTTCCTTGCCGTACCCATAGAAGACGAAGCTCAGCTTGTCGAAGTGCCCGTGAAAGCCGCCATAGGGACCGAATGTCATGGCGGCCGTCAGTTCCGCCGGACCGCCGGTCCGCAGAATCGCATGGCCCGCATCCTCGAAGACCCTGCTCTCCAGAACCGGCATCTCGGCGACGGTCCCTGCCGGACGGCCCAGCAGCAGGCCGTCGAAACCGGGCTCGCTGGGTAGCATCGCCAGTATGCGCGGGTCCCGATAGGCATGATACGCCGGTTCGTAAAGGGTACCCACGCTCCTGACCGACGAATTCACGTCGTCGCCGAACCGGGGCAGCATCCCGTCCGCCATCGTGTACTCGATCGGCAGCGTGAACATCCTCTTCAACCGCTCATCGCCCCAGAGGTCGATCCCCAGCCGGCGGGCCGTCTCGGCCATGATCACCAAAGCCCGCAGCGTGTAGAAGTGATAGCCCCAACTGTTCTCATACCACATCCCTTCCCGCGAAACGGAGACGTCCATCTGATGGTGGAATCCGTTTTCCGGGTCCGCGATAGCCTTGCGAATCCAGTCCGCGTCGCGAACCAGCGCGCCGCCCCACATCATGGCGGCGTTGTGCCACGTCTGCCAGTTGCCCTTGCCCGCCTTGTTCCGGTCAATCGTGTTCAGCATGGGCAGCAGCAGTCCCTCCGCGATCTTGTGGTGATCCTCTGCCGAGAGGACACCCGAATCGTAGATGAGATCGTACGCCGGCCCGATGGACGTCGCCAGCGCCGAGGCCTCGGTGAGCGTCTGCTCGTAGAGGTGCCCCCCCGCCTTCTTTCCCCAGGAGTCGTCCGCCTTCAGAGAGGCGCTGTGATAGGGATAACTGCGATAGCGATCCGCGTAGCCCAGCAGGACCTGGGCGGCGTACCGGGCGAATTCCTCCCGGCCGCAGATCGCATACGCCCAAGCCGCCGTCTCCATCCGCTGGAGGTTGCGCCCGTGCTGCCGGCTGAAGATCACGTCGTCGTAGGGATGCCCTGAATACACCTTCTTGCACTTGGGGCACTGGTGATGGGTCTCGTCAATGGTCTGGAGGGCCGTCTCGCACTGGTCGCACTGATACCACTGGTTGTGCTGACCGCCGCGAGGTGGAAAGCGGATCGGCTCGCCGATGAATCCCTCCGCTTCTTTGATCCCAATCTCGATCCCAAGGGATGTCGGGACTGAAACCACGCCGTCGCGTATGACTTCGGGGCCGCGACGGGCCTGGCGCAGCCGGTCCAGCTCTTCGGCGGTGCAGGCCAGATACGGATGCTTCACATCGGGGAGGATAACTTGCAGATCGCTTCCCCGGCCGGCTGCGGCGGCACCGGTCAGGAGAGCCGTCAGAACCAGACTGAAAGCCAGGCACGGACGCCGCAGGAAACGGACACAGGTATGTTGTTCACTCATGCAGTCCTCCTTACCACCAGATCACGCATGCTGCGCTCATCGAGGGCCGAGCATATCATGCATACCCTGCTTCTGTCAAAGGCGTTGCCCTCAGTCGCCGGGCTGATAGAATAGCCATCCGGAAGGATCATGCACCTGGATATGAATAGAGTCCGTCAGATCATTCACGTGGACATGGACGCCTTCTACGCCTCCGTGGAGCAGCACGACCGGCCCGAATTGCGCGGCAAAGCCGTCATCGTCGCAGGCGACCCCAAGGCGCGGGGCGTGGTCAGCGCCGCCTCGTACGAGGCCCGCAAGTTCGGAGTCCACAGCGCCATGCCGACGGCACAGGCGCTGCGGCGTTGTCCCCATGCCGTTCTTCTGCCCGTCCGCATGGAGCGATACGTGGAGGTCTCACACGCGATTCAGTCGATCTTCGAGCGGTACACGCCGCTGGTCGAGCCGATCTCGCTCGATGAGGCGTTTCTCGACGTGACTGCCAGCACGAATCTGTTCGGGTCAGCCGAACAAATCGGCCGCAATATCAAGGAACAGATCATCTCCCAGACGCAACTGACCGCCTCCGTCGGCGTGGCGCCGAACAAGTTCCTCGCCAAGCTCGCCTCCGACCTGAAGAAACCCGACGGCTTCGTCGTCATCACCGAGCAGAACAAACAGGAGATCCTCGATCCGCTCGGCGTGGGGCGCATCTGGGGCGTAGGCAAGGTGACGGAGACGGCGCTGCATTCGCGAGGAATTCGCACTATCGCCGACCTTTGCGCGACACCTGAAATCGAGCTGCGGGGCCTCGTGGGCAACGGCGCAACGGAACTACTGAGGCTGGCCCGGGGAGAAGATGACAGTGAAGTCGAAGCGGCCCGACAGGCCAAGAGCCTTTCGAGCGAACAGACCTTTGCCACGGACGTCAGCGATAGCGCGATCCTGCTCGGAGTCCTCCTCGAACAGGTAGAAGAGGTTGCGCAGCGGCTGCGTCGCCGCCGGCTGAAGGCCCGTACCGTGACGCTCAAGTTGCGATACGGAGATTTCCGTACGGTGACGCGAAGCGAGACGCTCGGCGAGGCCACGAATCTGACGCAGGTGCTGTGGGCCACGGCCGAGCGCGTGTTTCGGCAATGGCAACAGAGCGCATCGGGCGCGCTTCGCCTTCTCGGATTTGGCGCCACGGGCCTCGAATCGCAAGAGGCCGGTCAGGCCACGTTGTTTCCCGACCCGCAGGCGGAGAAACTCGAAAGGCTCGACCGGGCCATGGACGCGATTCGCGACCGTTACGGCCGACGCGCCGTCCATCGCGGCAACCGACCGGCTGAATGATGTCACCAGATCAAGCGAACGACAACCCCAGCTCTCGCGCGACCGACCGAATGTGCGCGGCCGCCTGCTCGTATTCCTCGGCGCTCGGAAGGTGTTCGAGCATCAGAGGCACGCCGGGCAGCTTGTTCAGCTCTCGCAGGAGCGTCGCGTAGTCGAGCCCGCCCTGGCCGGGACGCACCTCGTCGAGATGGGTCGTCAGCTTCGGATGCAGAACGATGTCCTTGGCATGACAGCTCTTGATGTAGGGCCCGAGCTTCTCGAAGCACTCGACGACGAGCTTGCCGTTTCCATAGTATCGCTGCGGACTGCACACGAGATTCACCGGGTCCAGATGCGCCGCGAAACGTTCGCGATCGATCGCCTTGATCAGACGAACGTAGGAATCCGCCGAATCCGGATAGGCCCAGGGCATCGTCTCCAGGGCGAACCACGTCCGCGTGGGCTTGACGTCGTCGATGATCCCGCGCGTCGTCTCGACGATCATGTCGAACGTCTCTTCCGTGAGATTCTCGGCCGCCGGGCCGTCCCACTGCGTCCCGCGCGAGCCGGTGATGTTCACGCAGCACCGGGCTCCGATTCGGTCTGCCAGAGCCAGTTGCTGACGGCATTTCTCCAACGCGGCCTTGCGCTTCTCCTCATCGGGACTGATCGGGTTGCTCCAGGCCCCCACTTCCGCAATGATGATGTCCGCCTTCTGAGCCGCCCGTTCATAGGCCTTCACCACGTCGTCGCCGGTCTCGGCGCCCACAGGGCAGTACGCGGCGCTGTACCCCAGCTTCTTGACCGCCCGGACCCACCCATCGGGGTCCTGATACTCCTCGAACACCGGGCCGCCGAGCCTCAGACCGCCGCGAGCCCCACCCGACGCCCGCGAGCCCAGATACAGCGAGGCCATCCCCGCCAGAGACATCCCCAGCAAATCCCGCCGTGATACTGCGTTGCTGCCGTCCATCGCTTCTGCCTCCTTCACACGGGTGCGTTTCCAGCGCCTGAACCGAGGTGGTCCCGGCGAAAGTCGCCTCAGTGTAACCCAATCGCGGCTCTGCGACAACCCTGATTGGCGCGGGCGAGGTCCGCGATAGCTGAATCATCCCCAGTTTAAGGTAGGGCCCAATGAAAAGGTCGACTCTTTGACGATGAGAGTTGGTGAAAGAAATCACAATGCCAACTCGATCGAAAGGAGTCGACCATGAAACGCCAGGAGATTTCGGATTTTGTACGTTCGGTATGCTCTTGTCTTCGGCTCTCGCAGGCCAAAACCTTGAGCGTCTTGGTTCCGGCGGCGATGATCGTGGTGCGGGCCTCGCTGGCCCAACTGGGACGGGCATTGGCGGGGCAATCGGCGCTGGCCGCCAAGCAGGGGATCAAGCGGGTCGACCGCTTTGTAGGAAACACTCGGGTCGAGCCGAGCGAAGCGATGCGGGGCGTGGTCCAGTGGCTCGCCCAACCCCGAAAAAAGCTGCTGGTGAGCCTCGATTGGGTGGATATCCGCCACTTTCAGTGCCTGGTCCTGGCGGCTCGTCTGCGAGGCCGGGCCTTGCCTTTGCTGTGGGCGGTGTACCGTTACGAGGAGGTCTATCGCTCGCAGAACAATCTGGAATACGGGTTGCTGCGTCTGTTTCACACCATGGTGGCCGCTTCGGTCCGGGTGACGCTTCTCGCCGATCGGGGGTTCGGTCGAACGGAGATGGCCCGCGTGTGCCAGGAACTGAAGTTCCATTACATCATCCGCATCCAGCCGTCGGTGTGGGTGAGCAGTTCGCGGTTCACCGGTCGCCTGGCGGATTACCCGATCCATCGGGGCCAGAGACACCTGCTACGCCACGTCTCGTATCGCAAAGAGCGGCCCGTCGTGCAGGACGTGGCTGTGGTTTGGCTGCCGGATCAGTCGGAACCCTGGTATCTGATGACGGACGAAGAGCACCTTCGCGCCCAAGTCTTGTCCAAGGTCTTTGCGCGGCGGATGAGCATTGAAGAGTACTTTCGTGACGTGAAAAACAAACGCAATGGGTTTGCTCTGCGTTTGATCCAGATCAAGGATTCCCAGCGTTTGAGTCGGTTTCTGCTTATTCTGGCCTTGGCGTATCTGCTCCTGGTGACGGTCGGCCTGTACGCCTCCGAACGATTCCGCCCCGGCCGGTGGTGCTCCAACAACCGGACGGGCGAATGCAGTCTCTTCACCATCGGCCTGTTCATGCAAACCTGCCCTCTCCCCACCTGCCAGTATCTCTTGCGCCGCTTGAAGCACGAACTCCTCGGTCAAAACTGGGGATGACTCAGCCGCGATAGGGGTTGACCGGCCACCTGCGGACGTGGTATCATGGCTGCTGTGAAGGGTTGGGACTTGTGTGGGCGCCAAGTGCCTGGAGCAGGGCTCGTCGTACTGCATCCCAGCCGTGGGAACGTAGCATGTCTGGATTCTTCGGAGAAGGAAGCTCTCAGTGACGAGTAGTCTGCTCGATTTCCATCGCTGCACAATCCGGGCTGAGCGCAACGGCCGGCAGAACCGAGTCCGCGCGCTCGTTGAAACTTGTGATATTCCGTCCCGAGATCCGTCGGGACGTGGAGTCCGAATCGACCGTGGTCTTGTGAAAAGGAGGGCTACAGCATGTTCAGGAAACTGACTTACGCAACGGCAGTCATGGCGCTGCTGGTCGCATCGCAGGCCGTCCAGGCCGTCCATTTTGAGTTGCTGCCGACCTACGACACGTACGTCAGCAACGACGGCACGGAGGGCCCCACCACCAGCCACCAGACCGGCTCGGGGATGCACGTTCGCGATATCGCGGGCCGACGCCGCGTCGGGTATCTGACGTACGACCTCTCCGACGCCAAGGCGCAGGGCGCCTTCTTCTCCAACGTCAGCTTCAGCAACTACGGCCACGACACCGGAGAAATCAACGTCTACGGGATCATCGAAAGCCAGGAGGCACTCGTCACCGGAGCGTTGACGTGGAGCGCTGCGCCAGGGGTCATGAACGACCCGATGCCAGCAGTCGATGCTGCAGTGGAGCTCGATCCGGCGGACCTGACCGGCGTGCTGCTGACCTTTCCGGCCCCCGCCCGGGCGACCAGGGTGGCCACCGAAACCAGCGAGGCCCTTGCGGAGTTCCTCAACAGCGACACCAACGGATTCGTCGCCTTTCTGTTCGCCCCGGCCGCGGGCGGCAATGCGATCGTCCGCACCGTCGAGATGGGGGCCGAGGGCGGCACGCTGCTGGTGTTCGACATCGGCGGCCGCGCCTCGGCGGCCCGAAGTCCGGACCCGGAAGATGGCGCCGCCGACGTCTATCGCGAGGCCGACCTGAGCTGGACGCCGGGAGGGTTCGCGGGCGCACACGACGTCTACCTCGGAACGGTTTTTGATGACGTCAACGACGCCAGCCGCACCGACCCGAGAGGCGTGCTCGTCAGTCAGGGGCAAGACGCCAACACGTACGAGCCGGGCCGGCTCGAACTCGGCGGGACTTACTACTGGCGCATCGACGAAGTCAACGCGACGCCCGACGCCACGATCTTCAAGGGCCAGGTCTGGAGTTTCTCTGTGGAGCCTCTGGCCTACGCGATCGAGAACATCGTCGTCACCACCAACGGCGCATCGGACGCGGGGTTCGGACCGGAGAACACGGTCAACGGCTCCGGACTGAACGACGTGGATCAGCATTCGATCGCAGAGACCGACATGTGGCTGGCCCCGCCCGGCGGCGATGACCCCATATGGATTCAGTACGAGTTCGACCGGGTCTATCAGTTGCACGAATTGTGGGTCTGGAACTACAACGTCCTGTTCGAGGCGGTGCTGGGATACGGCCTCAAGCTCGTGACGATCGACTATTCTGCCGACGGAGTGAACTGGACGACCTTCGGCGATGTCGAATTCGCCAAGGCCACCGCCAAGCCGGACTACGCCCACAACACCACCATCGATCTGAACGGGGCAGCCGCTAAGTTCGTCCGGCTGACCGTCAACAGCGGCTGGGGCCTTCTCGGATACTACGGCCTCAGCGAAGTGCGATTCCTTCACATCCCCGCCTTCGCGCGGCAGCCGCAGCCGGCCGATGGCCAGACGGACGTGGCGCCGGACGTCACCCTGCGATGGCGCGCGGGCCGTACCGCCGGCGTCCACGATGTCTATCTCGGCGCCGATCCGCAGGCTCTGCCCCTGATCGACACGGTCGCTCAGGACAGCATCGCGCCACAGGGCCTCGAATTCGGGACCACGTATTACTGGAGAGTCGACGAAGTCAACGAGGCCCAGGCCGTAACCTCATGGCAAGGCGATCTCTGGAGCTTTTTGACGAAGGAGTTCGAGACTATCGACGGCTTTGAGAGCTACACGGACGACATTGACGCCGGCACGACGATTTTCGACACATGGCTCGATGGCTGGGTCAACAACACCGGCTCGACCGTGGGCTATCTCAATGCACCCTTTGCCGAGAGGACGATTGTCCACAGCGGTTCCCAGTCGATGCCTCTGGCCTACGACAACAGCGAATCGCCCTGGTACTCTGAGGCCCAGCGGTCCTTCGACGCGTCCCAGGACTGGACGGCCTATGGCGCCGACACCCTGCGACTGTACTTCCAGGGGGACGCGACGAATACGCCGCAGAACCTCTACGTCACGCTCGAAGACAGCGCCGGCCATACCGCGACCGTTAGCCATGTCGACCCTGACGCGATCCCGGCGACCGACTGGGTCGCGTGGGAGATCCCGCTGACCGAGTTCGCCGGCGTCGACACAAGCCGAGTTAAGACAATCACACTCGGCGTTGGCCATCGCGCCAATCCGACGGCGGGTGGCACCGGAATCGTCTATATCGACGACATCGGCTTCGGAAGACCGGCGACCGCCGAGCCATAGGCTGGGCGCGACGTCCATGTCATCGCGTAGGGACCTTTGATCCTTGGTGAAGGAGGACATTGATGAGTAAGGCACTGGTTCACGTGGGCCTGGTGGCCCTGGCACTGGGATTTGTCTGCCGTCAAGCGGCTGCGGTGCCGCTCCAACAGGACGGCGGAATCGACGGAATCGTGTCGGTGGAAGCCGAGCATTTCGACGACAACGTCATGCAGAGTAACGCCCAATGGAAGCAGGTCGGACCGACCGGCGGCTTCACCGGCCTCGCCGGCATGCAGGTCACCGGACTGGCCCAGATCAACGAGGGCTATGCCGCCACGAGTCCCCGGCTGGACTATCAGATCAGCTTCGTCAAGACGGGCACGCACTACGTCTGGCTTCGCGGCTGGGGCAACGGCGGAGGCGACGACTCCTGCCACACCGGCCTGGACGGCGAGGAGATCGACACGTGCGACCGGATGCAGGGCTGGAACCTCAACTACACGTGGTCCAACAGCTCGATGGACGGTCCGCGATCGACCTTCGAGGTCACGAGCGTCGGCATCCACACGTTCAACCTCTGGATGCGGGAGGATGGGCTGATCATCGACAAGATCGTCCTGACGACCAACCCGGACTATGTCCCGACCGGCGACGGCCCTGGCGAAAACCCGCGTGGCATTCCGGCGTTTGCCACCGCCCCCAGCCCGGCGGACGGCGCCGTCGATGTCCCACGAGATGTCACCCTGGCGTGGAATCCCGGACCGTCCATCGCGGCGCATGATGTGTACTTTGGAGCGGTGTTCGACGACGTGAACTCCGCTACCCGAGCCAACCCCCTCGGGGTGCTGGTCAGCCAGGGCCAGACGGCTACGACGTACGAATTGGTTCCCGACGCGCCGGGACTCGATCTGGAGACAACCTACTACTGGCGAATCGATGAAGTCAGCGCCGCCCCGGAGAGCGCCATCATCAAAGGCGGCGTCTGGAGATTCACCACCGAGCCGTTCCTCTACCCGATTGAGGACGTGACAGCGTCGGCCTCGGGCTTTCAGGCCGATTACAGGCCCGAGAACACCATCAACGGCTCCGGACTGGACGCCGACGACCTGCACTCGGCGAACCAGGAAGACATGTGGCTCGTCGATTCGCAACAGGCCGGACCCGTCTGGATCCAGTATGAGTTCGACCGAGTCTACAAACTCCAGGAGCTATGGGTGTGGAACTACAACGTGATATTCGAGGCCGTCATCGGCTATGGGTTCAAGGATGTCACGATCGAGTACTCCACCGACGGTGCGGAATGGACGGCGCTGGGCGACGTTCCGTTCGCCAGGGCGCCGGCCAGCGCGGGCTATGCCCACAACACGACCGTGGACCTGGCGGGCATCGCTGCGAAGTACGTCCGTCTGACGCCCGGCAGCAACTGGGGCGGCCTGGTTGCGCAGTACGGCCTCAGCGAGGTCCGCTTCTACTACATTCCCGCCCACCCGCGCCAGCCGCAACCGGCCGACGGCCTGACCGAGGTGGACCCCGACGTCGTCCTCACCTGGCGGGCGGGCCGAGAGGCGGCCTTTCACGAAGTCCACTTCGGTAGCGACATGGATGTGGTCGCCGACGGGACGGCCCTGATCGATACGATCGAGGTGGCCAGATGCGACCCCGGCGCGCTCGACTTCGGAACCACATACTACTGGAAGGTCGTGGAGGTCAACGAAGCGGCCAGTCCTGCTGCATGGGAAGGCGATCTCTGGAGCTTCTCCACGAGGCGGTACGCCACCGTGGATGACTTCGAAGGCTACACCGACGACGTCGACGCGGGTACGACGATCTTCGATACCTGGCTGGACGGCTGGGTCAACGAGACCGGCTCAACGGTCGGCTACCTCAATGCTCCGTTCGCAGAGAAGACCATCGTCCATGGCGGCAAGCAGTCGATGCCCCTGGCCTACGACAATGCCGGTTCGCCCTGGTACTCTGAGACCGAGCGCGTATTCGACGCACCCCAGGACTGGACCGTCCACGGCGCCAACACTCTGATCGTCCACTTCCAGGGACGTCCGAGCGCCTTCGTGGAGTTGGCCTCGGGTCACATCATTATGGGTGCGGCCGGCGTGGACATCTGGGAGGCGGCCGATGAGTTCCGCTTCGCTTACAAACGGCTCAACGGAGACGGCTCGATCGTCACACGTGTCGAGAGCGTGGTCGACACCGACCCCTGGGTCAAGACCGGCGTGATGATTCGCGGAAGCCTGGCCCCGGGCGCTCCGTTCGCCGCGGTCTATATGACCGGCAGCAACGGGGTCCGCTACCAGGCAAGGCTGGCCATCAATGAGGCCGCCACAAGTGACACATCGGTCGCCACCCCGGAACAGATCGCCCTGCGCGAGCCTGTTTGGATCAAACTCGAGCGCAGCGGCAGTGTCTTCAACGGCTACTACTCGACCGACGGCCAGAGCTGGACGGCGATGTCATGGAACCCGCAGACGATCACCATGGCTGCCGACGTCTATGTCGGCCTGGCGGCATGCAGCCACAGCGCGGGCGTTCTGACAACGGTCGAATTCTCCGGCGTACAGACAACCGGAAACGTCACCGGCGCGTGGACAGTCGAGACGATTGGCCCCGAGCAGCCGGAAGGCAATACCCCCGATAGACTCTACGCAACCGTCAAGGACGCCGCCGGCAAGACGAAGACGGTATATCATCCATCCGGCGAGGTGGCGACCCTTCTGGCCGGCTGGAACCAGTGGCAGATTTCGTTCGACGACCTGACGGGCATCGACCTCGGCAGGGTCTCCGCGATGGACATCGGCATCGGCAACCGCGACAATCCGGCCGCGGGCGGCGCAGGCCTGATCTACATCGACGACATCGCCTTCGGCAAAGCCCCCGCGGCGGAATAGTCGGACGACCGGAGCAGGCAACCGACATATGTTCAAAGGGCTGCAATCCACAGATTGCAGCCCCTTTCCCTTTTTCTGCACGCCGGTCAATCCCGACTTCGGCCAGGATCGCAAGACCTCACTCATGGACGTAGAAGGCGATTCCCTCATAGATGTAGACGCCGCGATGGTCTTTGAGAAACCTGTCTCTCTCCGACTCACTGATCGTGTAGAAATGGGCCGTCTTGACGTCGCTCCAGAACCGATAGACGGGCCTGGCCCCGTAGGGCTGGCGTCCCTTGGGATACGCGTAGAAACCGATGCCCTCATAGGTCCAAATCTTCTTGTACTCGCGGAGCAGCTTGTTCTTCTCGGTCTCGCTGATGGTGTAGAAATGGCTCTGTGTCACATCGGACCAGAAGCGATAGACTGGCGACAGCGACGAGGTGAACGGCGTCTTCGCCGCTTTGAAGGCGGTCCCTTCGAACGTCCAGACGTCCCAGTAGCCCTTGATCAGCTTGTCTCTCTCCGCCTTGCTGATGGTGTAGAAGTGCGACTCCGTGACGGGCGACCAGAATCGGTAGACCTCGCTGAGCCGTGGCGTCGCCAGACTGCCCGTGACCACCATGAAGTTGTCGAAATAGGCCTGGCCGGAGCTGATGGGCGTGAGGTTCGAGCCCCCTTCCAGGGCGACGGTCACGCGGCCGGCGGCCCACACGCCCCGGACGAAACCACGGACCGTCGTCCAGGCGTTGGCGGCTCCGTATCCCTTGTCGCTGAAATACAGCTCATCGAGACCGGCATTGTACGAAAGGTACAGTATCCCGTTGCTCTGGCTCCTGCTGGTGAACTGGCTTCGCGTCACCGCCTCGTCCATCGCCTCGTACCAGAAGTAGGAGAATCCCTTGTCGCTTCCGACGCCAAACGTGATGCGCTGTACGTCGCGATCGGCGACATCGGGAACCAACACAAGCGCAAGCCAGGTGGCGTCATCCGAGGCGACGGCGTGGCGGAAATCCACCTGCAAGGAAAAATCGCGTCCGGTGTCAAGCCCCCAGTCATCGGCTACGTAGCGGGCCGACGCCCATTGGCTCTTTGACGTGCTTCGCAGTTCGAGCCGTTGGCGCGTCTCGGCCAGCCAGCAGTTGGCCAGATCGTCCGCGCCGAGCCACCACAAGGACCCGATCTGATTGTCGCTGAAGAAGTCCGAAGGCAGGCACAGATCGCCCTCGCCCGTGCCGCCACACAGATAGTCCCCCACCGGCAGAAGTGCTTCGCTTGCGAATACGAGACCGTCGGCCTGCACCGGTGCGCCAAGGCAGATCATCGCCCACGCCACCGTCGCCCACACCCCACAGATTCTCCGCCATTCCATTGTTCGTCCTCCTTGCTCCGTACTCCAACCCTTCCGTGGTTTCTCAACCTGGCGCGTTTCCTGGGACGCCGAGCCCGTTGCCGGTCACAGACCGTGCAACCGGACAGCGGGAACAGGTTGAACAATGCATCGCAATATGCAGCCGGATGTGTCCCCCGAACTTGGCCACCGTGTCCATCTCACTCGACACTCTGCATTGCCCCATACTCTACCGCAGCAAGGGCCCGGAACGCAAGCTTTTTCTGCCTGCGAATCCGCGCCCGTGTTTGACGCTCGGAAGGTTCCGTGCTAACATGCCGGTCGAGCAGTTCGGCACTCAACGGATTGAACTCGCGGCTCCAGGTCGCAGGAGGTAAGACACCGATGAAACTGCAACGCCTTCAGGTGAAGAACTTCCGTTGCATCGAGGACTCGACGGAATTCACGATCTGCCCGGTAACCTGCCTGGTCGGCAAGAACGGCGCAGGCAAAACTTCGCTCCTCGAAGCCCTTTACAAGCTCAACCCCGACGTCCGCGAGCTGGCCGCGTTCGACGTCCTCATGGAGTATCCGCGGGCGCGCCGCCGGCAGTATCAGAGACAGTCCGGGGCCGCGCCCGACGATGCGCTGATCGCCACCTGGGAACTGGAGGATGCGGACGTCGCCCGGCTGGAGGAGATCCTCGGCGCCGGAGCGGTCCAGTCCAAAACCGTCGGGATACGCAAGGGCTACTATCCCGAGCGTCATTGGACCGGCGCGATCACGCCGGCGATCGACACGCAGGACGCTCAAGTGGAAGAAACAGGGCCTGCGGAACCCCTACCCTCTGCACCTTCCGAGGCGCAACCGCAGGAGGCCAACAACGCCTTCTACGAGCAGCACGTGGCGAAGCTGCTGCCCAAGCTGCTGTACTTCTCCGAATGGCACATGATGCAGGGCCGCATCGCAATCGACGCCCTGCTGCACCGCAAACAGAAAGGAGAGCTGACCGGGCCGGACCGGGTCTTTCTGGCCCTGCTGGAGCTGGGGGGAACCAGCGTCGAGGCCATCAGCCGCATCGAGCGGTCGGAGGAGTTGATTGCCGACCTCGAAGACGCCGCCCGGCCGGTGACCGACGAGATCGGACGTTTCTGGACCCAGGAACGCGACCTGAGGGTCAGCTTTCACCTGTATCCGGGCCGACCGCAGGACCCGTCTCCTTTCGATCGCGGCCTCATTTTCGAGACCCGTATCGTCAACACCCGCACGAACCTGTCGCTGAACTTCGAGGAACGCAGCACCGGTTTCGTCTGGTTCTTCTCCTTCCTGGTCTGGTACGCCGACGTGCGGAAGCGCTACGGAGACAACCTCCTGATCCTGCTGGACGATCCGGGCCTCGGCCTGCACGCCAAGGCCCAGTGGGACCTGATGCGGTATGTCAACGAGCGGCTGACGCCCCACTACCAGATCCTCTACACGACGCACTCGCCGTTCATGATCGACCCCGACCGGATGGCCTGGGTGCGAACCGTGGAGGACATCACGGACCAGACGCCCCAGGGCGAGCCGAAACCCCTGGGCACGAAGGTGGGAGACAAGGTCCTCAGCACCAACCACGACACCCTCCTGCCCCTCCAGGCATCGTTGGGCTACCGGATCATGCAGGACATGGCCGGCGGCAAGCGATTGCTGCTGGTGGAAAAGCCCGCCGACGTGATCTACCTGAACTGGTTCTCCGCAAGGCTCGAGGAGAGCGGACGGCGTGGCCTTGACCCGGCCTGGACCGTTGTTCCGTGCGGCGACCTGGTCCGTCTGGCCACGCTGGTCGGCCTGCTTGCCAACGATGCGCGAGACTTTGCGGTGCTGTTGAGCCTCTCCGACCAAGACCCCGACGTAGTCAACCAGCGGGAACTGTCGCGGATGCTGGAGGCCTGCCGGACGCTTCCGCTGCGGCGATACGCCCGGCCGGTCGGCAGCACGATCGAAGACCTGATCGGAGCGCCCGCGTACCCGGCGCTGATCGATCTGTGCTACAGGCTGCCTCGCAGGCAGAGGCTGGCGGGCACGCTGCTGAACGCCGATGAAACGCCTATTCTCAAGACGATAGCCCTTCGCATGGACCAGCTCCGGTCGACGACGAGGTCTTTCGATCCGATGTCTCCGGCCGAGTACCTGCTCGGCATCGGCAACAGGAAAGCACGCAAGCTGCCCGGAATCCAGGAGGCTCTGTCCCGATTCGAAAACCTCTTTGCCGACCTCGATGCCCCCGTCCGCCCGCGAAGGCAGGATCAGTCCGCCACACCCGGGGAAGGCACACCCGCCCGCCAATTGGCCGGATCGTTGCCGTGGGCCATCGAATCGATTCGGCGCAGCGATGCGCCGCGCCCATCGGCCTCGGCGGGCCAGGGATCGATTCCACCGGCGAAATCGTCGGGGTGATCGCCGTCGCTGTACGCCACGCGGTCCACGCGAATCCAGACCGATCCCGCTTGGCCCTGACCTGCGGTTGAGGCGGCGGGTTTGGCGATCTGAATCGTCTCACTGCCGTTGGCCAGCCTGCCGCCGCCCCACTGGAGGATGCGCACGCCCGCGGGCGGCGCGTACGTCGCGTTGAATGCCGCGACGTCCTTGACGAGAAGCAGACACTGGCCCGGCTGCAACGTCACCGGCGGATCGACCGGCAGCAGCAGCTCGATGCCTGGGTCTTCCGGATCATCCGTGAACCGCCAGGGAGCATCCTGCGCCGCATCGTACAGCGTCACAGCGATGTCGCTGACGTTGAGCAGCTCGACGTATTCGGCATCCGCCGAGCCAGCGGGGTTGTACATGATCTCGTTGATCACAACCGGGCCGACCTTCGGTTCGGCGTTCGCCCGTCCCGGCGTCGCCGCGACCAACGCCACGAAGTCGCCGGCTCCCATGCTGTCGAGGCATCGGCCCAGCGATACGCCCTGCTCCGATGCGTCGAAGTCTTGCTGTTCGCTGTAGCCGGCCCTTGCGCCGTCTGACGCGGAGTGCAGATACAGCGTCTCGCCCGTGCGGCTCAGGCCGTACGGCGTCTGGCAGCCCGGATCGGCATCGTTGCCGAAGTGCCGGTCTTTATAGAACACGATGTAGCCGCCGGGCCCCACGGTCGTTCCGCTCGCGATCCGGTATCGAGTCAGATCGTTCTCGCTGTCGCTGAGGAACCAGCCGCCGATATCGATGGTCTGATCCGTCGTGTTGTGCAATTCGATCCAGTCGGGCTGCCCGGACTCGGGATTGGCCATCACCTCGTTGATCACCACCGAGCCGGACGCGATCGTCTCGGCGCCGTCGTCGAAGCCCGGTGAGCCGCCGGGGTGCACGCTCGGCCGCCAAGCCCGCTTCTCGCCCAAGCCATTCGGATCGACGGTCGCCGGATCGGTCACCGTCAGGGAGAACCCCTGCCCATCGGTCTGATCGTACCAGCGGTCCCCATACCGGAAGCCGTGGACGATGTGCCCGGCCGCATCCTGTAGCTCGATGTACTCGCCTCCATTGGCGAGGTTGCCGCTATACTCGCCGGCGATGGGGAAGCCCTGGCCATATCTGGCCTCGAAGAGGCCGGCATTCTCCACTACCAGCACGTACTGCCCGGGCGCCAGCTCGATGCTGGGGAACGTGAAGTCCACGCCGGCTGTGAGCCGGACAAGGTTCAGGTCGATCGTCTCGACGCCGACGTTGGTCAGCTCGATGAACTCGGTGTTCGGATCGGCCGGGTGGTACATCAGCTCGCTGATCCGCAGATTCTCGGCCACCGGCCCAACGGCAAGAACCGCCTCGGCCAGCCCGCTCCAGGGGCTGTATTGATTGCTCGCCACCAGCACGCGGGCCTTGATCTGCGTGCTGGCGGTGACTGTGATCGGTCCGTCGTAAGTGTAGACCTCGCCGCTGACCTCGCCGGCCCCCGGCGTGGCGACATGGCCGGCCAGAAGCTCGACCGAGATCAGGAAATCGGAACTGTCCACGGAAAAATTCAGGCCGTGAATCGCCAGCACGTTGGCCCCCGCCCGCAGCAGTCCCGCTGGCAGCGAGACCTCGAAATCCTCGAAGAGCAGGGCCGCCAGATCGTCGTGGTTTCCTTCGGCGCTGGAGTTCCACGCCGGGGTGCCCGAGAACATCGTCCGCTGGACCTCGACGCCGTTGAGGTAGGCGACGAAGCCGTCGTCGTACCGCGCCCGCAGAACCATGTAGTTCAATTCGCCGGGATCGCCCGAGATGACGAACGGGATGCGGATGTAGCAGCTCGAATTGCGCCCGTACATCGGCTCGCGCACGTCGATGCTGAAGAATTGCTCGTAGCCGGTGCTGGTCTCGAACCCGACGCCGCCGCTGCCACTGATCCAGGCGGAGTCGTCGAACGCGCTGCCGCCCCGCCAGGCGTCGCTGACTGGACCGGTCGGCACGAGCACGCGTTTCGATGCGCCCACGGGAACGAGCGTGACCGTCTCGATTGCCGCCGGCGCCGCCTGGGGCGGACGCGGGTCCGAGCCGTCCAGCGTGTAGTAGATCACACCGCTGCCGGCCGTGTTGACCAGGCTCACCTGACTGCCGGCCTCGACGTGGCCTGCCTCCGGCACGATCTGCGGCGGCGACACGAACCGGCTGTCGACCCACGTGCAGCGCCGCAACAGCCACTGCTTGAGCTGATCGATCTCGCCCTGGAAGCCGCCGTACCGGGGACCCTGGCCGGACCACTTCTGATAGTTGCGTCCCTGCGCCTCCCAAATCTCATCGGCCATCGCATCGATCGTCGCGTCGAGACTCTCCGTGCTGAACGCGCCCCGGCGAAGCGCGAACCAGCGGTCGATGTACTTCTGCCAGAAATTGGCGTCCTCGAAGAGGCGGTCCCACCAGATGTAGCCGAGATAGTCCGTGCCGTCCCCGGTGCCGCGCCATCGCTCGGGATTGTCGTCCCGGCCGTCGGTGGAATTCAGCGCCCGGTCGAAATCCCACAGCGGTCCCATCTCCAGCTTTCCGTTGCGATTCTTGTGCAGGTGCGTGCTCAGCCGAAGCGCATCGACGTTCATCGCCAGCATGTTCAACAGGTTGTGATCGATGAACGAATCCACGTCGATGTACCTGGCGTACCCGCTGGCCGGATCGGCGAAGTTGGGCCCGTAGAGCGCATCCTCGAACGCATCGAGGTACCCGCGAATCCACGCCGACTGGGCCGTGGTGATCTCCGCCTCCTTGGGGTCCACGTAGCACAGCGTTCCATCCCCATAGGTCGGGTTGCCCCGCGCGGTGCGGAAGCCGCGGTCGCCGTCATCGGGCCGGTCGATCTTCAGCATGTACCCGCCGCTGATCGCAGGCTCGGTGTTGTGCCAGGGTTCGAGCTCCTGGATGTCGACCCGGTCCGGGCCCCTCTTGATCTTCTCCATGAAGATGTACAGCCCGACGTAGTCGCTTGCCGAAATCGTCTCATCGTTCGTATTGAGATACATCTCGACGAATCGGGTCCGCACCGAGTACCGGCCGATCTGGTTGCTCAGCTCGTGCATCAGCGCGTTGTTGATCAGCGCGCGATCGAAACTGAACGGCGCGTACAGAATCCAGTCCGATTCGGCGGGCATGCCGAAGATCGAGACGTCCCTGTCCAGGTTGTTCTCATCCCAGGTCTCAAACCCATAGGAGCCCTTGGCCGCCCCGACGGTGCTGCGGCCGCGCCGCTTCATCCCGCCGCGACCGACGTAATCCGCCCGGTCGAGCATTCTCGCCCGGCCGTCGTCCCCCCTATCGATGAAGGCCGAACGGACCGCCCGAAACGTCGTGCTGATGCTCTGGCGGCTGGTGTCGACGATCACAATCGGCAGGTCGGAACTGAAACCGGCCACATCGTTCGCCAGCGCGATGTACGTCTGACTGACCGCCGCACTGGGGGCCTTGTCCGGCTCGTACGCCCGCGCCACCACCTCCCGCGTGCCCATGATCGCAACCGCATCCGTGTACCGTCTCGACGACAGATTGGGCAATTGGCCATCGGTCGTGAGCCGAATCTCCGCATTCGGATTGGGCGAGCTCAATTCGAGCAGGATATAGCCCGTGAACGTCCCGCCCGGATGCGAGAAGATCGGCGGCTCGGAAACTCCCACGTACCCCGGGCCGTTGGCGCTGCCCGGCGTGGGCTGCGTGAAGTACTGCTTCTCGCTGCCATAGATCCCGTACGACAGGTCGGCCTGCTGAGGGGGATAGCCCCGCGCCCCGCCGGCGCCGTCGGGCGAGCCGTACGCGTGCGCCACCTGCAAGTCGGGCCGGACCAGAGCCAGGTACTCGCCCTCGCCGGAAAGCGAGAAGTTGGCGTGATAGTTACCCGCATCGTCCCGATAGGGCCAGTTGTCCGGGTGGTCCTCTTCCTGCACGCCCGAAGCGAAGACCACCAGAGACTGTCCCGCCGCCAGCCAGATCGCAGGCAGCGGCCACATCGTCAGATTGTCCGGATCGTCCGTCAGGTACCAGCCGGCCAGATCGACCGACCCCGCGCCGCCGTTGAGGATCTCGATCCAGTCCGGATACACGGTCCGCCCGGCTACCTTCGTCGAAAGCGCAGTCTCGTTGATCGCCATCAGCTCGGTAATCAGCAGGTCCGAATCCGGAAGCTCGCTGTACGTGCCGGTCAATTCGGTCGTTTGGCCCCGAGCGATCTGAACGGTCCGGGTCGACGGCCGTCCCCAGACGCCGGCGGAGCCGAAGTCCACTGTGTACGTCCCCGGAACCAGATCGGCCACCACCGCGCCGCTGGCGCGCCACTCGCCGCCGTCGAGCCGCCATCGCGCCCCGGCCGCCACCGCCTCGGGCGGCGCCAGCGTCACGCGAAGAGCGCCCGTCCAGTCCTCAAACCACTCCTCCGCCAGCCGGGCGAAATCCGCCAGCGTCACACCGTCGCTGCCGATCAGGTCCGCGCAGCCGAGCGGATCGCCCGCGCAACCGGGCCCATCCAGCCACTGCTCGGCCAGGAGCATGACATCGGAGAAGTCGACCTTGCAGTCGCCCGACAGGTCGCCCAGCGGACACGGCGGCTCCACGACCGAGATGACCACCGTGTCACGACCTTCCTGGTCGCGTTCGTCCCAGACCTGAAGCTGCAACGTGTACACGCCCGGCTGGGGGAACGAGACCATCGCATCCGCCTCGGTCTCGGTGCCCAGAAAATCGGGGACCGGCTGGCCCACCGACGACCAGAGAATCTTCAGATAGTCCGGATCGACCAGGCCCACGCCGCACGGATCGTCGTCCACGATGGTCGGATGCATCTGGATGACTGTATTGCCCGCCCCTCGCCAAGTGACCGTCCGGTCGGCGCCCGCATCGACATCGGGCGGCAGTCCCCCCGCCGGAGCGCCGAGGAACTCGACCTCGGCAATCTGCATGCTGTTGGCCCACGCCGCATTGCGAACCGATGTGAACAGCAGTTGATAATGCGCGTACGCCGTCTTATTGGCGAACGTGATCGGCGTCTCGTTCTTCGTGAATCGAGGCCAGGGCGATGGCTGGCTGAAGTCCACGATGTCCCCACGGGCAATCAGCGTGTACGGCCCATCGATGCTCACGTTGGAGCCGCTCAGTTCGAAGGCGGTCGGGTCGCGCTCCACCGCATCGTTGGCGGTGGTCAGCGTCAGGCCCGTGACGATGGTCGCTCCGGCCGACGGCGTCACCTGAAACCCCGTCGGCTGCGTCTCGCCCTTGAAGTGCAGGTACTTCGTATCGACGTTGTCGTCGATCGCCAGCGGAGGTGATTCGGCGCCGGGCCAGTCCCCATCGTTGGGCACGCCCCGGACGGAATCGCCCGGACTGGTCACATCGGCCCGCACGCCCGCCGAGGCCAGCAACAGTACGACAGTGAATACGAAGAAATGCATCCGGGCCATAATCACCCTCAAATTCGTAGGGTGTGCACCGCACACCAATTCCGTTATCGTCGCTCAATCGCCCGCCGGCCAGATGTGCACCAAGCCCGCCATGCGCATGGGAATCCCCGCATGGTGCTTTCGCCGCTCCGCCGATTGTGGCTTGTCACCATAAACACACCACCATTGTAGTGATTCGCCCCCCCAAAGTCAACGCCGCCCGCCGTATGTAGGGGCGAATCATGATTCGCCCTGGCCAGCCAAAAACTGGGCGAAAGACACGGTTGCGGCCGATATAAAGAAAGGGAGGGCTACACACGTAGCCCTCCCAAACCGGCTTCGCTGAGGATCAGGCAACCTTCGGCAGAACCTCGCAGGAACGACCGAGCCGCCCGGCGAAGCCGGTCTTCTTCTATCGACATGCCCCCCGGCAGATCACGGAGGCGAAAGCACGAAGTACGAAGCCCGCACAAGGCCGCAGGCTTTAGGCTTTAGTGTTCCCCTCCCGCCTCCAGTCTACGGTCTCCAGTCTGGCCTTTGGCCGTTTTCGAATTTGCAGTCTTCAGGCCTTCGAGCTTGTCTCGGATTTCGACATTCGAATTTCGGATTTGCCAGCCCGGCCGTTGCCGTTGCCGGCCGCTTCGAGGATCGCGATGATCCGCGAGACACTCCGCTCGCGCCCGAAATGCCGCTCGTAGTATGCCCGCGCGTTGCGGCCCATGCCGCGCTGTAGCGAGGGATTCGTCGCCAGCCGCCGCAGCACATCGGCCGCCTCCTCGACGTCGCCCGGCTCGATCACGAAGCCCGAGCCGCTGTCGCGCACGATCCGCCCGACCTCGCAGTCGGCCGGCCCGACAAACAGCGACGGCCGCCCCGCCGCCAGCGTGCTGTATATCTTGCTCGGAACCAGCAGACCCTCCGTCCCCGCCTGCTGGCAGATCAGGTGAATGTCGCCCCGGGCCAGCAGGGTCGACAGCTCCTGCAGCGGCACGGGCGGCCGAATCTCCGCATCCGCCAGCCGCAGCTCGGCCACCAGCGCGCGAACGGCCGCCAGGCCCTTGCCGTCGCCGGCGATGAGCACCTTGAGGGCGGCCCGGCCGTTCAGCCGCGCCGCCGCCCGCAGGGCCGTGCCGAGGTCCTGCCCGATGCCGATGTTGCCTGAATAGAGGAGGGTTGCCACCAGGGAGTGATGATTGATGATTGGTAATTGATGATTGGCCGCTACAAGCCGAGAGCCACCGGCTCCGGGCGTTTCGCCGCCGGCCGATCATGGACCGTGACACCCTCCCCGGGCGTCCAGTTGTGCACCGTGTGCAGCCGCCTGGCGTCGACTCCGGCCGCCGCCAGCCGCTGCGTCATCACCTCCCCCAGCGAGATCACCGCCTCCGCATCCCGATACAGCCTTCGACTGATCCGGCCCAGCGCGCGGCACAACCGGCCCCGCCCGGCCAGCACACCATACGCCGCCGCAATCTCCGGATACACGTCCATCACCCACAGCACGTTCCGCGTGCCCCGCATCTTGCTCAGCATCCACCCGATCAGCGCGATGAACGGCGGCGTCGTCAGCGAAAGACACACATCGGGCCTCGCCAGCCGCAGCGCCCGCCACGCCGCGCTGAAGTAGAACGACAGATAGTCCGCCGCCCGCCCGGCCAGCCGCTTTCGCCCGAAGCCCGTCGTCAGCACGCGATGGACGTGCACCCCGTCGAGCACCTCGTCCGCCGCCGGCGTCAGCGACCCGCCCCCGTACCGGCGACGACTGCAGATCACGTGCACCTCATGCCCCCGCGCGACAAGCGCCTCGCCCACGTCCGCCAGCAACTGCCCCGTCGCCGCCACGTCCGGCCGATAGAACTGGTTCAACAACAAGATTCGCATGATTCGCCGTCCCTCGTCGCTCGTGACCCGTGAAGCGTGAAACGTGAAACGTGAAACGTGAAGCGTGAAGCGTGAAACGTCGCACTTCAGACTTCAAACCTGAAACTTGAAACTCGGCCATAGGCCGCAGTTCGTATCGCGTGAAGCGTGAAGCGTTGAACGTCAAACTTCAAACTGAAAACTGGAAACTGCCAACTGTCAACCCGGCCGCAGGCTGGAGGCCGCAGGCCGTAGCCATTCATCAATCGTCAATCATCAATCATGAGCCCCGCTCACATCCCCAGCCCCTTCTCCCGCCGCCGCAGCTCCCGAACCTTCAGGTCAATCATGTACTCGTACATCGCCCGCAGGCGGCAGTAGACAGTTCCTCTCGCCGCGATTTCAGTATCCTGTCGCGGACTTTTTCCGCAGGGTTACCTTGGTATATCGCATAAGGCTCCAAGTCCTTGGTGGCAACCGAATTCGCCGTCAGCACCGCGTGTGTTCCCACCGTCACGCCGGGCCCGACAAAAGCTCCCGCCGCTATCCAAGCTCCAGACTCAATCGTAACCGGTCTCAGTAGCAGATCGAATCCGGGAGAGGTCCAGTCGTGACTGCCCGTGCAAAGCATCGCACGCTGAGAGACGCAAACGTTCGCACCTATCTCAATGCGATCAAGGTTCAGAATCCAGCAGTCCTCCCCGAGCCAGGCGTTGTCCGCGATGGCAAGTTTCCAGGGAAACGTGATCTTGACACCAGGCTTGATGACGACGCCCTTCCCGACTTGAGCACCAAACCAACGAAGCAAGCGCCTCCTGAACCCGTAAAACGGAAACGGCATATGAAGAAAGGCTATGCTATGAACGATCAGCCAGAGGACCTCCTTCAACCGTCCCGCACCCCTATCGAGATTCCGTGCGCGAAATCGAGACAAACTGACTCTGGACGGGATATTCATTCAATCCAGCTTCACGCAATCGGGCTGCGGGCCTTCACCCAGGACCCACTTGTAGACGTCGATCATCTCGGCGGCGATCCGGGGCCAGGCGAACTTCGATGCCACGAGGTTGCGGCCGTTGGCGCCCATCTGCCTGTGCTCGGCATCGGACATCGACACCAGCCGTTCGAGGCCGCCGGCAATCGAATCGGCCTGTGGGCGGACCTCGACGGCGGCGCCGGCGACAAAGCCTTCGGGCAGGTTGCACTGGGCCGTCATGACGACGGGCAGGCCGTAGGACCACGCCTCCAGCACGGACATCGGCAGCCCCTCGCTGAAGGAAGGCAGAATGAACGCATCGGCGTTCTGAAGGCACGCCCGCTTGGCGTCGTCGAACGCCGGACCGAGAAAGAGCACATCGCCCCCAAGGCCCTTCTCGCTAACCATCTTCTTCAGTTGGTCCTCGTGGCCGCCCTGGTCCCAACCTGCGACGACGAGCGCCCATTCGTCCGCCACCGTCGCATTCTGCGCCTTGAGCCGGCCCCACGCCTCGATCAGATTGGGCAGGCCCTTCTTCGGATGAATCCGCCCGAGGAACAGCGTGACCTTCCTGCCGGAGGCAACCTTGTCCGTCCAAGGCGGCGGCAACTTCGCCCCGTCCGGCGGCAGGTCGATCCCGTTGGGGATGATCGCCACGGGATTCGTCAGACCGTACTCCCGGACGCTCTCGTACTCCGATTCGCAAAGCGCGTGAATACACGCCGCCGAACGCAGGTTCCGATTCTCGTACAGCCAGCCCGCCAGCTTCTTCTTCCACGCCGAGTTCCGAAGCGCCCACGGGTCCAGCATCCCACGCGGTGAGATCAAATAGGGAACGCCCAGATTCCGTCCAACTGCAGCAGCAATCACAGAGGGGTAGAGCCATATGCCGTGGCAGTGCAAGATACAGGGCGCTGCCTTGAGCACCTCTCGTCTCATCGTGGCCGACGCGGCAAAGAAGGGAAGTCCGCCAGCAGGAAACACGCGAGGTTCCAAGGGCTGCCAAGCGAAGAGATCTTCTGTTGAATACTTGTCTTCAAGAGCATAGATAGGGACACGTGAACGAAACATTGATGATCTCGTCCTTCTTGCCCACCATGACCTCCAGCTCGCGGCGCAGCTTCGTCACCGGGTTGTCGACGTCCGCGAAGGTCTTGAGGCCGGCCATGCCCGGCAGGGCCAGAGCCGCCGACAGCGTATCGGTCTGCTTGATCAACTCTGCCTGGGTGTAAAGGTAGTTCGTCCATCGGGTCACGACGCCGGAGGCGTCTTTCTCCCAGACCTCCGGCCCCGCCTGTTCGACGTAGATTCGCGATGTGCTGGTGTAACGAGGGGTGGCGCGCTGCAAGTAAACCATTCCCGCTACCATCGCCGCAACCGTCGTCAGCAAGACGGTCCAGCGACGCCGCCAGAGGATTTCGAACAGGCTCTCCGAGAACCCTTCAACCATCTCGGTGACCGGCACCGTCTCCGACGGCTCGGGCAAGCTGGCTTCCATTCGGCTGTTCATCGTTTCCTCTCTGCCTGGCGCATCGACGGTCTAATCCCACAGGTCCCGGCCCTGAATGTAGATGCCGGTGTTGATCCGCACCAGGTTGTGGATCATCGCGTTGGCCCGGGTCCTCGGGGTGTGCTCGATGGCCACAACGTCGCCCGGACGGATCGGCGTGACCAGCGCCTCGGTGAATTCCCCCTTCTGGATCAACTGGAACGGCACGCGCGCGACCGAGCCGTCCTCCGTCAGGCGGTAGATGGTCGCGTAGCGTGGTTCGGCCACGGGATCGAAGCCGCCGGCGTAGGCGATGGCCTGGGTCAGGTTGTACTCGGCGTTAGGCGGATAAGGGAAGTTGCCCGGCTTGCTGACCAGCCCCAGAACGCTGAACAGAGGCATTTGCGTCTGCTCCACGACCACGGTGTCCCCTTCCTCCAGAGCCACATCCTGGAAGGGAATGTTCGTGTTGACGACCGGCAGCAGAATCGGTTCGCCGTTGGCGGTCTGGCTCTCCTGACCGGTCTCGTCCGAGCGCACGATGCGCACCAGCGCTGCGCCCGCCTCGGCGATCCCGCCCGCCTCGGTCAGCAGACAGCTCAGCGTCATCTGGTCGGCCTGGAGCGTATAAACGCCCGGCTCTTCGACGGCGCCGGTAATGTATACCTTCGAGGTCTTGAACTCGCTGACGCGGACGAACACCGATGGCTCAAGGACGACGTAGCCGGCGTACGCTTGGGTGACCGCCTCCTCGATCTGCGAAAGAGACAGGCCCGCCACGTTCATCGAACCGATCGCCGGCAGGACGATCTCGCCACCGTCCCGCACGCGGCAGAAGTATGGATAGCTGCCCTCACTTCGCGTCTGTGCCGCCTGCGCCTCCTTGGCCGTAACCGCCTGGAGCAGCGCCGGCATGGTGAACTCCAGAACGTCGCCTGCGACGACTCGATAGGGACCGGTCTTGAGCTTGGCCTTCTGGATGCGGTCCATGTCGACCGTCGGCACGGTGGAACGGGCCTGCTCGAAGGCCTCCAGTTCATCGGCCGTGGGCATCCGAACCTGGTCGGAGCAGCCCGACAAGAGGAGTGCTGCGAGGACCACGAGCACAGTCCCCAAGACTCTGCGCCCGGCGCGCACGTGCCGGCGCTGCGTACTCTCTGCGAGGTTCACTTGTTGACTCCCCTACGAATGTCCGCCCGTGATCCTCTCGCGGGTGGACTTCAATGTGACAGCAACTCCCCCCTGCGGGCAGCCTGTCGCTGGACAGCATCCGCCCGTCGGACTTCAGCCTACTTCGGCCAGAATCTCGCGGCTACCACCACCAGCCCGACCAGATCGGCGGCCGAGGCACCCAGTACGGCGGTCCCGGCGCCCAGTACGGTGGCCCCGGCGGCCAATACGGTGGCCCCGGCGCCCAGTACGGTGGCCCCGGCGGCCAATACGGCGGCCACGGCGGCTTGCACGGGCTGCGCGGCCACCACCAGTCCGGGCAGTGGACCTTGCCATAGCCGCCGCCCAGAGCAACCACGTTTGTCGCCATCGCCTGCTGAAGCGCGATCGTCGTCGCAGGACTCACGACGCGCGATCCCGGAGCCGCATCACCCGGCGTCACCAGCAGGACAAACAACAACAGCACCGCCCCGGATGTCAGCAGCCTGGCAAACGCGGTTCTTCGCCTCGTCGTTCCTTTCGCGTCCATGGGTATCCTTTCCCACAAGGCACTTACACCGCTACAGGATCGATCTCTCCATCACTTCCTCGAAACCAAGTCACGTCAAGTAGGCTGAAACCGCGGAGAAGCGGAAGGCCTGTCTATTAGGGAAAACACGTATTTGACAATGGGCAATCAGGACAAGATGCGAGACCACAATGTCGAACCGCGCGTCACCGAACGCTCTGTCCACTGTGTCCGACGCGTCTCGCTATGGATCACTCCTGCGCGGCAGCGTCCTGAGCTTCCGCCCTACTGCCAGGGCCTCGTCGTGACGGCCGGTGTGTTGATAGGCCTGCTCCAGGCACAGCAGCACCTGCTCGTTGTCTTCGTGCCCTTCTCTGGCCCTCTCCAGATACGGGATCGCCTCGGCGAACTTGCTCTGATTGACCAGCAGATGGCCCAGCCAGCGCAGCGCGAAGAAGGTCTCCTGAATCTCCAGCGAGCGCACCAGCAGCGCAGGGACCTCATCCGTCCTCTTGAGGCGCAGCAGGCTCTTCGCCGCATCGTTAAGGAAGATCGTGCTCCAGGGAACCGTGTGGCAGAGGGCGCGACACTCGTGATAGGCTTCCAGGTAGCGGCCTTCCCTCTCGTGCCGTTGCGCCAAATCGTCGTGAGCAAGGATGATGCTGTAAGCGTCGTCGGTCAGAACACGCAGGGCCAGGGTATCCACCTCGCCCTGCGGCTGAAACGATTCAAGGCTCCGATTCGGTCCAGCCTGAGGCTGAAAAGGCCAGCCTCCCTTGAGATACCGAATGCTGAGTTCCGCGCAGGCCATGTCGAGGTCCGTCATGCCCCAGTTCTGTCGGTGGTGCTCGATCGGCTTGACGGCAGCGTCGTCCCACGGCAGATCGATCACCTTCGCGTCTCGGATCGTATCGAAGAAGGCCTCGGCCATGAGGAAGCAGCCGTCCACGTTCGGATGGAGATGATCCACCATGAGATGGTCCCCGATGATGCCCTCGGGCGAAGCGGCCTCGAAACGCGATTTCATCGGAACGACCGCCCCGCCGTAACGCCGCGCCGCATCATGGATGATCTCGTTGAATTCCTCCGAGGCCCGAAATCGCAACGCATCCAGGTCCTTGGCTCTGGTGTAGAGGCGCTTGGCCTGTTCGTGGTCCCCCTCCCGGTCCAGCGCCTGCGCATCGCGGAACACCAGGTCGGCGGCAGGGGCCGAACCCGTCGCCACGGAAACGAAGGGTCGCTGGTTTCGCACGTTGCTGACCAGCTCGCTGATCACAATGGGGACCCCGGCGGCGCGAGCCTTCTGATAGACGTGATCGAGGTTCTCCGCGAATTGCCGTGTCCCCTGCCGGTAGAGTTTGCCGTCGAGAGCAATGGCCTTCGCGCCCACCATTCGCTCCATGAGGGTGGCGCTCGGATCGTGATCGACGCCCTGTTTCCGCACGCCTCTCACCAGGCCAACAGCATCTTGCGCCAGCACAAACAGCTTCAGTCGGCGCAGCTTCAGGTAGGCTCTGGCCACCGCGGGGCTTTGGCCCAGAGACTCGCGTGACGCCACGCCCAGCGCGCCATAGAATTCGTTGTGTCCCGAGTAGATCAGAATCGCGTCCGGCTTGTGCCCGAGGATCTCGTCCAGGAAATCGAGCTGCGTGTAGGTGTTCGTGGCGGACATGGCGGTGTTGACGATCTCGATCTTCCGGTCGGGAAACGCCTCCTGTAGCCGGACGTTCAGGATGCGTGAGAACATCAGGTTATTGCCATACGGGAAACCGGCAGCCGTCGAGCCACCCAGAACGAACATGCGAACCCCGTTCGAGGGCTTGTCCTTGAGGAACGCATCCCAGGACGGCTTGGGCACCTTCGCCAGGTAGGGAAAGTACGGCCGTCCAATCTCGCGGTTGCAGATCAGGAAACGCCCCCCTTCGACCGGGGCGGCGACGAAGAGCCGAGGATCGCCGCCGTAACGGAACAGACGCAGGCACCCCTCCACCAATAGGAGCAATGCACCGGACAGGACCAAGGCGATGAAGGCAAATGCGATCCTCTTCTTCCGGCTCAGCACAACGCGAGGAGTCGACCGCTTGCCCTTGCTTCTCTTCGCCTTCCTGGACTGCATAGCCATCCGTTCCCCTTGACAGCCATTCATGTCCTCCGGATACGGCCGCACCTGAACGCGATTCCTCCTTCGCCTTCATGCGGGCCTTCCGTGCATCACGCCTTTTATGATACCACGGCAGGCGCACCGGCCTCAACCGTCCGCTCACCTCTGAGCGCATCCGGGGCTGCCGGCCGGTTTACATATTGACAGACAATGCTGGTCCACATAGGCTTGTGCCATGCAGACAAACGCGCGGACAATGACTTTCGGGTGTGCCCATCCTGCCCGCCGGCAACAGGCCGGCCGAGAACGCGCGTTCTTTCCATAGGGCGACCGGCGTCGCGTGTTCGCAGTTCCCCGGCCCGGCGGGCAAATGCGGCAAGGAGGTGCGTCATGGTAGTGCGGCAAAGGCATTTCTGCGTTGGGCTTCTGTGTGTGGCATCGTTGATGGCTTGTCCAGGCGCGTGGGGTGCACAGCCTCCGGCCGTTCCCGACCCCAGCATCATGCTGCCCCTGGTTCCCACCGCGGCGCAGGCGGGCGCCCCGCCCTGTATCCAGCCGGGCACGAGATTGACGTACTTCGGGATGACCGCCAGTATCCCGGGCGAATACGGCAAGCTCGTGCAGGACGACGAGGGCAATTGGATCGACAAGAACACCGGCACGCGCTACCGCCAGGAGAAGATCGGTGCCAGTGGCAGTGCAGCCTTCAACGTCGTGTCCGTCGGCCACGTCGGTGGCGGCGTTGTGGAGTTGTCCACGAAGCTCTACTCGCTCGACACCGCCACGAGGAAGTGCGGGTTTGCCGTCGGGGGAGGAATGGTCGGCCACGCCGGCTGCGCCGCCGATTACTGGATTCATCCCGATGTGCTCGCCCAGGTGGCCGAGGTCAATGCGCAAGGCGTCCGCATCCTGCGGATGCCCTACACACTGGAAGGAAGAACGTATCGGGCGATCCGCTTTCAGACCGACGACATTTCCGGCTACCAGGCGCATGTGTACGACCTGGACACCGGGCTGATGATCTTTCACGCCTCGCGGAGACAGGGACAGTCGGTACTCACGGCGCCGATCGGGGGCGAGGGCATGGCCGGGATGGGAGAAGGAAGCGCTCAACTGGTCACTCTATGGCTCGTGGAGCGCAAGGACATTGACGTGCCGTGGAAGAACGCGCCGCCGCCGCAGTGGATCGAGCGGTTCGGGCAACTGTCGTATCGGGGTGTGCAGACGTCGGTGGTCTCGGTCGCCGGGTCGAAGCTGGATCGGGCGATGACCGCAACGCTCACGCCGAAGGCCTGCGGGCCCGGCTGGGTGCGATTCACCAACCGATATCTCTTCGAGTCGCTGCCGGGCATGCCGCCCCCCGAGGCGACGCAGGACGGCGCCTCGGGGGCCGCGACCATCGGCGGCCTGTGGATCTCGCCGCAGGCCCTGGGCAATCTGCGGCCGGGCCAAACGATCGAGACCAACGAAAAGGTGGGTACGACCGTCAGCGTCAGCGACGTGCGGCCGGGCGCCGTGACAGTCAGCGAGGTCGGACCGCTGCATCGCACCGACTGCACCTACGACACGAGAACCGGCGTCTTGTCCGCGATGACGCTCGTCCAACAGATCGGACTGGCAAGCATCACGCACAGAATCCAGTTGGTCAGCCCGCCGTAGCCAGGACAGGAGTCGTAAGGCCGGCGGCCAGGACACCTGCGTTGTGCATCCAGGCGGCACGAACCACAAACGCCGTCCTCAACGCGCCCGGCAGGACTTGAACCTGCAACCTTCGGATTCGAAGTTCGATCTGGCCGTTTGTAAGTCTTTGCCACAAAACGACTAATGATTGACACATAACGACTTATGGATGCTGGCCGTGGCGCGCCCGAAGCCCAAAAGTAGCCCAAACGAAGGCACTTGTGGCGCATTTTGTGGCGCGCCCCCGGCTTGGGTCGGTCCATCGTGCGTTCTGGATACGAAATCCGAATGTCGCAGCGAAATGCCGGATCAACTCTATCCGCCCGAACGGCGTCGCGCACTGTCGCGCGTCCCGGCGCTCGACCCCTGGCGACTCTTAGACAGCCTTCTATGGTTCAGATAAGCATGCTCCCATCCGGAAAGCGGATCGCCTTTAGTGCGGTCCAACATCGAGAAGGATGTAGAGCAATGCCAACATGATATCCGCCACAGCTACAGCACGCAGCAGGTGGTCCATGTACCTTCCTGCTTCAAACGGTTTCGTGTGGCCCTCTGTACCGCCATGCGACGGGGCGAGTTGCTGAATGCGACTTGGCAGGATATCGACTTCCTGAACATGACCATTGACGTGGCCCCCAAGAAAGAGACTCAGCACACGTGGGAATGGCACATCAAGGACACGGACCGCCGAACTCTGCCGCTAACGCCGGAAGTGGTCAAGCTGCTGGCCGAACATCAGGACAAGCAGCCTACAGGTTGTCCCTATGTGTTCGTTCCGGCGGATCGGTACGACTACATCCAGGCACAGCGCGAGGCGGGCAAGTGGAGGCTTGAGCACGGGCTTTGCCCGGTCAACAACTTCACACGTCGTTTTCAGAGCGTGCTGGCGTTGGCAGGGATCGAGAGCCGGGAGTTCCACGATCTTCGGCGGACGTGTTTGAGTCAGTGGCTCGCCGATGGGCTTAGAGAGTTCGACGTCATGAACTTGGCGGGCCATGCCTGCTTCGAGACCACCCGCACGTTCTACCTATCGGTTCGGCGGGACTTGATCGACCGCGCGAGAGTCGTTTCCGAGAGATCGGAAGAGCGTCGTTTTGTTGCGCGCTTGTTGCGCGCCCCCTCTGAATGTCACTCAATGGAAAAGGCTCCCATAGATAAGTCTCTGGAAGCCTTTGACTTACATCAACGCGCCCGGCAGGACTTGAACCTGCAACCTTCGGATTCGAAGTCCGCGACTCTATCCAATTGAGCTACGGGCGCAGCAACCGAAGTGGAGGTACTATAGGGCCCAGCCGGAGCGTCGTCAACCTTTTTCGCAACCCCGGCTCGTCTCCCATGCCGCGCCACGCAGAATCCATACGGCAGGCGGTCGGCTGCGATTTCGACGGGCGTTGACGACATCCGCTTGGCGGCATACCATCTGGCCAGCAGTCCATGGAATAGTCGCAGGAGAACTGCACGATGAGACCGAATACGCGCCTGTTGACATCCGCCTTTCTGTTGCTGGCGGCCGCCCGCCCGTGCCTCGCAATCCGGAACCGGCCGGCCCCTGCTCTCGACGGTCCGCTTGGTGACATTGCGGCGAAGTTCCGTGAATATGAGGTGATCGTCGAGCCGGACAGGAACGAAGCCGAATGGTGGGCGGGCGCGCCGTCGGTCGTGCGGGACAGGAGCGGCACATTCTGGCTGGCCTGCCGGATGCGCACTGCCGAAGCGCCGCGCGGCCTGCGGGGCTACGAGATTCGAATCCTGCGCAGCGCCGATGGCATCCATTTTGAGAAGGTGCACAGCATCCGCAGAGAGGACGTCCCGATCCCCGGTTTCGAGCGCCCTGCCCTGCTGATCGATCCGAAGACCGGACTCTTCAAGCTCTACGCGTGCGGCCCGTGGCAGGATGGCCCCTGGTCGATCATCAAGTTCGCGGACGCCGTCGATCCGACCGCCTTCGATCCGCGTTCGGCGAAAGCCGTCATCGCCCCCCTGCCCAAATCCGACGACCGCGACGTCATCCCAAACGAATACAAGGACCCCGTCATCATCTGTGCACAAGGGGTCTACCACTGCTATGTCATCGGGGTCATGCGTCGGACCGAACGCATCTATCATTTTCGCAGCAGCGACGGGGAGGACTGGGAGCCGGTGGGCAGTCACTATCAGTCGATCATGGACCTGACCGGCTGGCACGACTTCTACGTCCGCCCGGCGAGCGTGGTCCCGGTGGGTCTGGGATACCTGTTCATCTATGAGGGTTCGGCCTGCGACTGGCACGACCCGGTCTACAACATCGCCACAGGGATCGGCTTCACCTTCGACCTCCATCACGTCACGGACCTCACGCCGGAGAACCCTCTGCTGGCCAGCACGACACCGAGCGCGCGCTTCGCGACCTGGCGCTATTCGCATTGGATGTGGGTCGATGACGAACTCTGGGTCTATGCGGAAGTCGCCCGGCCGAATGAGTCCCACGAAATCCGCCTCTTTCGCCTGCCGAAGAACTGACAGTTCTCCGTCCGCCCGCGATCTGCTATATTCGGCCACGCGGAAACTCGACAAGAGCGTCAACCTCCTGACAGAGAGCCAACATGACCGAGCAAGGCGAGAGAAGCAGCAGGCATCGAATTCGGTTCTGGCATGTCGCCGTGCTCGTCCTTGGGGCATTGGTCGTCGCCTTCGCGGTGTTTCGCATCGTGGTCCGGACAAAGGTGAACCGCCGTCTCGATGCCGTTCGCGCCGCCGGGTATCCGGTCACATGCGAGGAGCTGGATGCCAGCTATACGATCCCTGCGTATGCCGAGAACGCGGCCAACTGCATCACCACGGCTCTGAGCCATCTGATATCCCCTTCGACCGAAGACGCCAATGGAGTCCCCCTGTTCAGCAACGCGCCCCTGCCGCGCAGAAGGCAGGCGCTCGACAACCCGACGAAGCACGTAACGGCTTCGATGCTCGCCGGGAACCAGAAGACGCTCGAACTGCTGCGTCAAGGACTGGCGATCCCGGATTGTCGTTACCCCGTCGACTTCACGCAGGGTAGCAATGCAGAGTTGATCGATCTCGCCGCGATGCGACGCACCACGCGTCTGC
Source organism: Sedimentisphaerales bacterium (assembly GCA_040772485.1). GTDB lineage: Bacteria > Planctomycetota > Phycisphaerae > Sedimentisphaerales > Anaerobacaceae > Anaerobaca. Next base: position 52,023 of record JAXGYC010000010.1, read on the forward strand.
TGGTCATGGGGGCCGTTCTGCACGCCGAGCAGAACGATCCTGACGCAGCGGTCCAAATGCTTCTGACCAGCTATGGCCTGGCCCGCACCCTGGTCAAGTTGCCCACGATCATCTCCCAAGTTGTCGCCCAAGCTGATCTGGCATTGACCGCCGAGGGGCTGGAGCAGGTGGTCAACCGGACGACGCTGACTGACGCCCATCTCGTGCAGATCGATGCCGCTCTGTACGAAAGCGATGATCCCGGTTCGATGGTGCGGGCGCTGGCCGCAGAGCGGTGCTTCGGTCTGCATATGGCCGATGAGCCGTCGAACTACGGCCCAGGCAACCTCTCCGTGGCGGTGGCCGGGATTCTCCGCGAACTGGGCGTTGTCGACTTGAGTCTGATCCGCCACCTGGATCGGATGGCCGAAGCGATCGAAATCGCTCAGATGGAGCCGTGGAAACGGCAGAAGACCATCGAGACAGCCGAGGCCCGGTACAACACGTCGGGCATCTCTTCGCTTCTGGACTGGCTGACGCCTCCCAGCGCGCGACTAATCGTCATAAACCTGCAGGGAATGGCTCAGATGCAGGTAGCGCGCACGGCAGTGGCCGTGGAGCGTCACCGGCTCGCGACCGGGCAACTGCCTCAGGGCATCGCCGATCTCGTGCCAGGCTATCTCGAGACGACGCCAGTCGACCCCTTCGACGGCCAACCGCTACGATTCAGGAAGCGTGACGGGGGGTATGTCGTCTACAGCATCGGACCCGACGGGGCCGACGACGGCGGCACCGAGCGACAGCCCAAGCGATCCGGCCAGAAGAAAGAACTCCCTTACGACATCACGTTCATCATCGAGCGATGAGTCCGCGCGGGCGGACGACAATTCTGTAGACATGGGCTTGGCCTGATACAATCTTGTCGGTTCCGCCTGTAGGGTGTGCGGCACAAGGTCCCCGTATCCGCCTGCAACGGCCTCCGTCATCGCAGAACGGCTGCGATTCCCTCGCGTGGCACCGGAATTGCCCCACAAGTCATTTGCCTGCGCCGCACGCGGACGCTATAAGTACTCGCTCGTGCGCGGCGGGAGCGGTCGCGGGCCCAGGATGAACCCGCCGCCATCGCCGCCGGTAGACAGATGGCGGCACGCACCGCATCGGAAAGACCGACCGATCACAGGGGAACCGAGGTCGCAGCATGGACAGTGAACAACTGCTGTATGAGGTCAACGAGCTGAACCATCTCTTCCGAGAGAGCGCCAGCGTCGAGACGCTGCTGAACAAGGCGGTCGAGATGGTGGCGGACCGGACGCATTCGGCCGTTTGCTCCATCTATCTATATGACCCGGCCGAACGCATGCTGACGCTGCGCGCGACTCGCGGCCTGAACCCCGAGTCCGTGGGAAAGGTCCGTCTGAGGCTGGGCCAGGGACTGACGGGCCTGTCGCTCCAGGAGATGAAGACCGTCTGCGAGAAGGACGCCAGCCGCAACCCCAACTACAAGTTTTTCCCGGGCCTCTTCGAGGAGCGGTTCGACGCGTTCCTGGCGCTGCCCATCGCGCGCGGCATCTCCAAGATGGGCGTGCTGGTTCTCCAGCGCAGCACCGGCGAGTCCTTCACCGACGCGGACGTCAAGGCCCTGGAGACGGTGGCGTCGCAACTGGCCCACATCATTGAGAACGCCCAGTTCCTCATGGGGATGCACGAGCCGCGACCGGAACGTTCCGAGATCGGCACGACCGCTCCGGCCCAACTGAAATTCGTCAGAGGCAGGGTCGCCTCCGAGGGATTCGCCTACGCGCCGGCGATGGTGATCGACAAGCAGAAGAGCCTGTCGTTCCTGCTGCACCGCGAATTCGAGGGCCGCTACAGTGTCGAGCAGTTCCACGAGGCGGTCACCCGCACGACCGATCAGCTCGAAGAGCTTCAGGAGCGTGTCGAGAACAAGCTGTCGGACGCGGCGTCTCTGATCTTCGCCGCTCACCTGATGATCCTTAAAGACAAGGCCTTCCTCGACAAGATCGTCCGTCGCATCGAGGCCGGCGTCAACCCGCCTGTCGCCGTAGCCGAGGTCAGCGGCGAATTCATCCAGACGTTCCTCGCCAGCGACAACGCGTACATGCGGGAGAAGGTCAACGACATCGAGGACCTGGCCATTCGCCTGGTAAACAACCTGATCAGCGCCGGCGAGGACACCCAGGTCTATCGGGGTCACGTCGTCGTCACGCGCGATCTGTTCCCCTCCGACCTGCTGAAGCTATCGAGCGAGGAGGCCAGCGCCGTGGTTCTCGTCGGCGGCGGAGTCACCTCGCACATCGCGATCCTGGCCCGCTCGCTGGCCATGCCGATGGTCATCGCGGACAGCTTCGACCTGCTCGGCCTGCCGGACGGGACTCCGATCCTCGTCGACGCGCAGATCGGCAACGTGTTCGTCGATCCCGACGACAACGTCCTCGAGAAATTCCACTCGCAGCAGAAGGTCCGGCTGAGCCTGGACGAGCAGAAAAAGCTCATCCAGCCGCAGACCCGCACCTCCGACGGCGTGCTGGTGCAACTGCTGGCCAATATCAATCTGCTGACCGACGCCGTCCTCGCGGCCGAGCTGCAATGCAACGGCGTGGGCCTGTACCGCACTGAGTTTCCGTTCATCGTGCGGACGACGTTTCCATCCGAGGCCGAGCAGTTCGTCATCTACAGCAGGCTCGTCCAGTCCATGCCGGGCAAGCCCGTGACGTTCCGCACGCTCGATGCCGGCGGCGACAAGATTCTCTCCTACTACCACGACGTCCAGGAGCAGAACCCGGCCATGGGCATGCGCTCGATCCGGTTCTCCCTCCAGAACCGCCCGATCTTCCGCGAACAGGTGCGGGCCATTCTCCGGGCCGGAGCGGACGCCGACCTGCGGATCATGTTCCCGATGATCTCCTCGATCGACGAGTTCTACCAGGCCCGCGAGGTCGTGCTGGAGTCGATCGATGGGCTCTCGCGGCAAGGCATCGCCCACAACGGCAAACCCAAGCTCGGAATGATGGTCGAGCTGCCCTCGGTGGTCGAGCTGATCGAAGACTTCGCCGCAGAGGCGGAGTTCTTCTCCATCGGCACCAATGACTTCATCCAGTTCATGCTGGGGGTGGACCGCACCAACGACAGCGTGGCCGACTTCTATCTACCGCACCATCCGTCCGTGCTGCGGGCCCTGAGCCGGATCGTTCGCGCCGCCAACGGCCGCAAGCGGGAGGTATCCGTCTGTGGCGACATGGCCCACGAGCCGCAGTATGTTCCGTTCCTGCTGGGCATCGGCGTCCGCACGCTCAGTGTGGATCCCGCCTATCTGTTGCGGACCCAGCAGACGATCGCAGGCATGTCCATTCGGCAGGCGGAAGCTATGGCGCAGGCGATGCTGGCGCAGAGCCGAACCCGCGAAATCGAAGCGATCCTCAACGCGCCATCCGAAGCCGTCTGAGCCCGGCGACGCCGGAACCCGGCAGTGGAATCTTTAGGGACGGTCAACCGCGCTTGGCTTGGATCCTGGCGCGGCGCCGAGTGGACAGTATCTTGCGGCCGTGGTGGGTCCGCGACCGGGCGCGGAACCCACTGACGCGTTTCTTCTTGATGTGACTCTTACGATGGTTTTCCATTGTCCTGTTCCAACCCAAGACCCACTGAACCTTACAGCCGAAACGCAGAAGTTTCGTGCCCTCGACTGTGATGCCTCGCGGATCTACGGCGTCGGAATCACAGTGCGACAGAGTATACCACAGGTTGCCCAGACTGCAAGAGCCTTGCCGGCCGGATCGCCCATTTTGTTCACGGCCGCCCCTCGGGAGCCGACGCCGGCGGCCAGGAGGCCGGGTCCTGCTGGTAGAAGTCCTTCAACGCCTCGTATAGCTCGGGGTGGACGTCCCGCAGCTCCTCGGCCTTCTCGAAGAAGCATTCCGTCGCCACCGCGAAGAACTCGGCCTCGTCGGTCGCCCCGTACTCGTCGAGCACCTGCTCATCGTCCCGTCCGACGCTGTGCCGGAACTCCTCGAAATCCTCACCCAGGGTCTGGGCCCACGCGGCGAAGCTGAACCTGTCCCGCAGCACCGGGGTGTTGTCGCCCTTGCCATAGGCGCTGTCGAGCTGGTGGGCGAATTCGTGGAAGACGACGTTCTGACCGTCGCGCGGGTTGGCGGCCCCCCGCCGGACGCTGTTCCAGGCCAACACGACCGACCCGCGATACCAGGACTCGCCCAGCCGCACGTCCTCGCCTTCGAGGACCATGTCGCCAACCATGCGGTGGGCCCGCCCGGCCACGTACGTCCGGGGGTACACCAGGACGGACGTCAGGCCCGGATAGTAGTCGGTCTGGCGGTGGAGCAGGAGGATGCACGCCTGGGCCGCAATGGTGACGCGAATCTCGTCGGTGATCTCCAGGCCGCCGCAGCCCTCGAACCGCTTCTCCGCGAGGAAGACGAGAATGTGCCGGCGCAGCTCCTGCCGGTCCGCCTCCGGCAGACGTCGGCAGATCGGAACGTTCTTCTCGATGATCGCCAGCCACTCGGGCGGAAAGGCCCGGCCCGCGACCTTGGCTCGTCGACGCTTCTTGAATCCCAGCATGTCCTTCTCTTGTATTCTGTCGCGTTTGCGGGTACTTATACCATCCGCGACCGGCGAAGGAAAGCCTCCGGTCGAACCGAACGCAAGTGGCAGCCTCAAGCGCAGCGGCTCTCCTGAGCCTGCCGAAGGATTGGGGATGGCCGCCACAGATAGGCTGGTCTCAGAGAAGAAAGAATACGGCAGAGCCATGAACGATACACCTATCCTCCTGACGGCGGCCATTTCCGGTACCGGGGGCGTCATCAAAACGCGGCCGGAAGACTTCTTCGTCGAAGAGCTGCCTCTCTATCCCGCGGCCGGCGCGGGCGACCACACGTACATCCTCATCGAGAAACGCGGCCTCGGCACGCGCGACGCCATCGACCGGCTCGCGCGGGCGCTGAACGTCCCGCGTCGTGACATCGGCTCGGCCGGACTGAAGGACACGCACGCCGTGACCCGGCAGTGGCTCTCCGTCGAGCACGTCGATCCCGAGCAACTGAGGGGAATCGAGATTGCCGACGTCCGCATCCGGCAGGTCACCCGCCACACCAACAAGCTGAGACTGGGCCACCTGGCCGGCAATTGCTTCGTCATCAAGCTTCGCGAGCTGACGGTGCCGCTCGACCAGGCGGCGCGCACCGCCGAGCAGGTGCTGTCGATCCTGACGCAGAAAGGCGTGCCGAACTACTATGGCCCGCAGCGCTTCGGCAACCGCGTCGACAACCACCTCATCGGCAAGGCGATCATCGACAACGACGCCAATCGGGCTATCGACCTGTTCATCGGCGTGCCCGATCCTCGGCTGGACAGCGCTGTGATGCTCCAGGCCCGGCAGCTCTACCTGGACGGGCGGTACCAGGAGGCCCTGGACGTCTGGCCGCGTCAGATCGTCGAGCGCCGCCGCATCCTCAAGGCCCTCATCGCCAACCGGGGCAACAAGAAGCGAACCTTCAAGGTGATGGACCGGCACCTCAAGGGCTTCTTCGTCTCCGCGTACCAGTCGGCGGTGTTCAACCGCGTACTCACCGCCCGCATGCCCGACATCGACAAGCTCCTGCCGGGCGACATGGCCTACAAGCACGAGAACGGCGCCTGCTTTCGCGTGGAAGACGCGGCGGCCGAGCAGCCTCGCTGCGACCGCTTCGAGATCAGCCCGACCGGCCCCCTGCTGGGCCAGCGCACGACCCGCCTGGAAGGCCCCGCCGGCGAGATCGAGGAACCCATCCTCGAAGCCGAAGGCCTGGGCGAAGAGCAGTTCCGCCAGATGAAGAAGCTCGGCGCCCGCGGCGGGCGACGGCCCCTGCGGTTCCAGCCGCGAGGAGTTGCCGTCGCAACGGGCACGGACGACCTGGGCCCCTACCTGGAGCTGCGTTTCGAGCTCGACTCCGGCTGTTACGCCACCACCCTGATCGCCGAGATCACCAAGAACCCCGTCGAAGACGAGCCCACCGAGCCGGCCCCCGACGAAGCCGGCACCGACTGATCCCCCGCCCCGGACGCCCTGCCCCCCTCGGAATTGGCTTTGTTTCGCATTATCGTGGCCCGTGACCGGTGACCCGTACAGGGAGCACGGCTCGGACGCACCCACGGAAGGAACCCTCCCGCCTCCAGTCTCCCGTCTTGCGTCTCCGGAATTGGCTTTGTTTCGCACGTTCTCCTCGCACTCCGCCCCCATCTACGCTTCCACGCATCTGCGTTCCAACCGGCGGCCATCGGCGGCCGCAGGATTGGCTTTGTCGCCCCGCCAGACCCTCGTTTCCAGCCCAAGAACGCCGAAATTGGCTTTGTTTGGCGCAATTGCCTCGCGTCCGGCCGACCCACTCCACCGGACAATTGCCGCGCCACGAATCACCAATCCGAAACCCGCAATCCGCAATCGCTGCCACCGCGCCCACCCGAGGCGGAGAATACTGGAATGGTGGAATGATGGAATAGTGGAACGGCAGCCCCACTGGCAACCGACAACCGTCAACTGATTTCCGCCGATTCGCCATTTGCCATTCACTTTATAGAAAGAGCCTTGTTCTGTCGATACTACACAACCTCATCTTGGCTGTAAAGCAGAATTTGCAGGAAATCCTCGGATTCTCCGCACGTCCACCGACAGGCCTTCGCCACCCCGTCCACGCCGACGCCATCCCGACGACAGGACACAAGGTCAGAGGACGCCATGTTCAAGTCAAGAGCGAGGCGAGCAAGATATCTCCGAATCGCGCGGGCGGGTGACTGGAGTCGCGCAGGCGGCTACGCTCGGGGCGGTGCTTGGGACGCGGGACGTTTGGAGAGGGTTATGACCTTTCTGCCTCGGCGCTTCTGACGGCGCATCGCCTCGCGCAGCATGGCCTCGGCATCGTAATGGTGTCGGGCGGCCAGTTGATCCTTGATTCTTCGGACCTCGGCGACAATGGGGTCGCCCACAAGTGCTTTCTGTCGTGCCATAGCTATTCCCCCAACAACTCCACGGGTGTGCAGATGACAGGGCATTTGTAGCCTCCATTCCGGCAGACGGCTCCGACGGAATCGAATATTTCCGCGTTGGCCAAATGGGTGCAGTTCCATGTGAGCAGGAAATCCACACCGTGGACAGCCGAAACGGCGATATGGCCCGCATCCCGAGTTGCCTTCTTGGGCAGGACCCTCTTTCTGAGCAGAACCTGTGTCAGGTGAATGACTTCCTCATTGATCGCCAGCAGAGGGAAACCCTCCATGTAAGACAGCCTCGCCGCCGCAGCTTCTTTATCACCCTCCGCTGCCTCATCGAGCACAATTTGCGATACGAAGATACGGAAGTACGCGCGTCTCTCAAGCCACCAGTCATGAGTAATCTGCTGGCGGGCTGCCACGATCAGGTCTCGGCTGGGCCTGCTCGTGAGGTAGCTCGGAATCGTCGTTTCCAGATAGAGTAAGGGCTTCATATCCCAATCCTATCAGAAGATCCGCTCGCAGGCAAGAACCAGACCGACGAGTTGAGCATGTCGAATCGCAGCCAATTCTGCGAGCGGCATACGCGGTTCGAGGGCGGGAGGATCTTGACGCGGCGAGGTCAAGGCGGAGGAGGCTGGGGGGAGGCGAACTGCTTTTCGTGGAGGTCGCGGTAGAGGCCGGCCTGGGCGAGGAGTTCGTGGTGGGCGCCGGACTCGACGATGCGGCCGTTCGAGAGGACGAAGATGCGGTCGGCGTTGACGACGGTCGAGAGGCGGTGGGCAATGGTAAACGTGGTGCGGCCGGCGATCAGGCGGCTCATCGCGCTCTGGATCAACTGCTCGGACTCGGTGTCCAGGGCCGCGGTGGCCTCGTCGAGGATGAGAATCTTCGGGTCCTTCAAGAACGCTCGGGCAATCGTGATGCGCTGGCGTTGCCCGCCGGAAAGCGAAGTCCCCCGCTCGCCCACTTCCGCGTCGAACCCGCCCGGCAGCGACTGGATGAACTCGTACGCGTTGGCCGCCTTGCTCGCCTCGACGACCTCGGCGTCGGACGCCGTCGGGTCGCCATAGAGGATGTTCTCGCGGATCGTGCCGCTGAACAGGATCGGGTCCTGCAACACGATGGCGATGTGCCGGCGAAGCGACTTGACCTTCACGTCGCGGACGTCTTGGCCGTCGATCCTCACACTCCCGGCGTTGACGTCGTAAAAACGTGGAATCAAGCTGACGATCGTGGTCTTGCCCGAGCCGCTGGGCCCGACGAGGGCCACCTTCTCGCCCGGCGCGACCTGGAACGTGACCTCGTGCAGCACGGGACACGTGCCGTCGTAGGAGAAGTTGACACGGTCGAACTCGACGGCGCCCCGCACGTTGTCGAGTTCCACGGCGCCGGGGGCGCTGACGATCTCGGGTTTCTCGTCCATGATCTCGTAGATCCGGTCGAGGGCGGCCATCGCGTTGGCGTACACCACGTTGAGCTCGCTGAACCGCTGCAACGGCAGGTACAGCGGGCTGAGGTACATCGTCACCGCGATCAGATCGCCGACGCTCATGGTGCCCGCGATCACGCGGTAGCCTCCGAAGCAGACGACGATCAGCGGGGCCACGCCCATGAGCGTCCCGGTGACCGCCTGATTGAGGCTCTGAATGAAGACCCGGCGCATGTTCGTGGTGAACAGCTTTTCCGAGTCCGTCACGAACCGCTTCCGCTCGCTGCGCTCCTGGTTGAAGGCCCGCACGACGACGCTGCCGCTGATGCGCTCCTGGGCGCTGCTGCTCATCGCCGACAGCTCATCCTGGACCTGGCGGGTGGTGGTGCGAATCTCGTCGCGGAACCGCCGGAAGAACAGCAGGTACAATGGAAACGTCGAGAGCGCCACCAGCGTCGTGAGCACGTCGATCCGCAGCAGCAAGGACACCACCACCAGCAGGGCCGCCGCGTCCATCCATGTGTTCGTCAGCGCGGTGCCCACAAGATTCTGGGCCAGTTGGATGTCGCTGATCAGCCGCGTGAGGATCGCCCCGCTCTTGTTCCGCTGGAAGAACGAGGCGCTCATGCGGAGGATCCGGTGGTACAGGTCGCAGCGCAGGTTGAACACCGCGCGGTGGCTGGCCTTGTCGGCGTAGAGATGACGCAGATACGTGAACGGGGCATAGACGAAGATGAAAACCGCGATCATCCCGCCGGCGTAGAAGAACAGATCGCGATACTTCTGCGTCGCCGTCATCGTTTCGCTGAGGAACACGTCGTCGAGCAGATGGCGCGTCACCTGCGGCACCAGCAGCGGGACGGTGAACTTGACCACCCCGCCGAGGATCGCCAGGATCAGGTATCTCGTGTACGGCCGAACGTACCCCAGAAAGCGAATGAAGTTCTTGTGCTTACCCGCCAAACCATGCCCCACAGGTATCGGTATGGCCCGAAACCATCCTGGCGTCGCGGCCGTATCCATCATAGAATCCACTGGCGCCGAGTGTATCGAAATCGCCTGAAAACTCAACCTGGAAAGCATCTATGACAACGCATCGCAACGCATGGCTGCCGTTGTTCCTGACCATCCTGGTCGGCGCCTCGTCCGCTGGGATCAGGCAGTGGCACGTCGCGCCGACGGAGATTCCGGGGATTGCCTCCGATCAGCAGGTTCGCACCGTCGGCGAGGCGGTTTCGCGCGCCGAGGCGGGCGATGTCGTCGTCATCCACGTCGGGGTCTATCGCGAGGCCATCCGCATCGACAGCAGCGGCACGCAGCCGGAGCCGATCACGATCCGTGCCGCCGAGGGCGAAACCGTCGTCCTGACAGGAGCGGATCGGATCACAGAGTGGACACCAGAGGAATCGCCCGACGGCGGCGGGCGGGTCTACAGCACGCCGTGGCCGCACAAGTTCATCGCGTGGAACGAGAGCTACACGCATCCGGACGACGAATTCCATCGGCTCATCGGCCGGTGCGAGCAGGTCTTCGTCGGGGGCTACGCCCTGCGACAGGTGCTCCGCCAGGACAAGCTGACTCGGGGCGCCTTCTACGTCGACATGGACGCCGGGCGTCTGTACGTCTGCGCCTATGACGACCGCGACATCGCCGGCAACAAGGTCGCCGTCGAGGCTTCCACGCGCGACCGCATCTTGAGCGTCAAGGGCAGCCACATCGTCGTACAGGGCCTCCGCTTCCGTTACGCCGCCAACCGCGCCCAGCAGGGCGCCGTCGAATTCGCCGGCGACCACCTCACCGTGGACGGCTGCGCCTTCGAGCACACCAACAGCAGCGGCGCGCAGTTCACGGGCGAGGACATCACCGTTCGGAACTGCACGTTCCAGCACAACGGCCAGCTCGGCTTCGGCGCCAGCCGGGCCCACCGCCTGCACCTGACCGGTTGCACGATTCGCAACAACAACGCCAAGGGTTTCGATCGCGGATGGGAGGCCGGCGGCAACAAGATTTGCCTGACGCGCGGCGCGGTGCTGGAACAAAGCACGTTCGTCGAGAATCGCGGCAACGGCATCTGGTTCGACATCGGCAATGAGGACTGCGTCGTCCGCAACTGCCTGATCGCGCACAACGAGGACGCGGGCATCTTCTATGAAATCTCCTACGGCCTGCACGCCCACGACAACGTCATCATCGGCAACGGCCTGGCGGACTCGCCCGGCGCCTGGGGCGCGGCCGCGGGCATCAGCCTGTCCAGCTCGCCCGGCTGCACGATCGAGCGGAATCTGCTGATCGGCAACAAGGAAGGGTTCAACTTCCGCGAGCAGCAGCGATCGACGCCGCGGATCGCAGGCGGCTCGGAGCCGGTGTGGAACCACGACCAGATCGTCCGGCACAACGTCGTCGCCCACAACCGCGACGCTCAGGTCTGGGGCTGGTTCGACATCGCCGACGAGCGGCACTGGCCCAAGGCCATGCAGAGCGAGCAGGCCGGCGACCTTTCGCTCGAAGAACTGCGTCTGACATTCGAGAACAACCTCTACTGCCCTGCCAGCGGCCAGGGCCTGTTCCACTGGGGCGTCTCCTGGAAAAGGCACGAGGAGTACCGGACGCTCGACGAGGTGCGGACGGAATTGGGACTGGGCCAAGGCAGCCGGGTTGCGGAGTTCTCTGTCGCGGACCACTCTGGCCTGGACCTGCGAATCCCGGCCGGCAGCGAGGCGATCGCGATGGGCTGCTATCCGCAGGGAACCATCCCCGGCGTGCGGTTGGGCATAGCCCCGTAGCGACCCGTGTCGGCGGCCATTATTGCCTGGCGCTGCCACACGAGGAACTGGAATATCTTCACAAGTTTCCGCCCTCCCTTGCCGAAATAAGAAAGATGCTTGAGGCGCCGCCGGCAATTCGGTAGAATGGTATCTTCGCGTCCGGGGATAGGAACGCGTGCGGTTCCGGCCCCTGGGCGTCAGGATATATCGACGAAGAATGCAGACCGCGATAGGTCATACAATCTCTGACTTGCACCTGTTGACCACCCGCAGCTCGGCTGCGAAGATGATGCCCAGCCTGCACCACGCCGCCTCGGAGGCAGGTCTGTTCGTCCTCAACGGGGACATCTTCGACTTCCAATGGTCTTTCTATCCCGACCTCGAGCGGTCGCTCCAATACGTCGAGGACTGGATCGACGATCTCGTCGCACGACATCCCCGCTGCCAGTTTGTCTTCATCACGGGCAACCACGACAGCCTCCCGGCCTATGAGGACCTGCTGGAAGAGCTGTCCGGACGGTACGCCAACCTGTCCTGGGATCCGTTCTATCTGAAGATCGGCGAGAAGGTGTTCCTGCATGGCGACGTGCACCATTCGCCGACGCCGGAAACGCTTGCGGCCTATCGGTCGAGGTGGCACGGACCGCCTCACAAGCCGTGGGCCCATACGGCGTACTACGTGTTCGCATGGCTTCGCATCCCGCGTCTGATCCACGAACTGACGCCGGCACACCGGCCCGTTGCGGATGTAATCACGTACCTCAGGGCGGAGCTGGGACCTCGCTTCTGCGACGTGCAGGACGTCTATTACGGCCATACGCACAAGCCGCACTCGAACTTCCTCTGCCAGGGGCTGCGCTTCCACAACACCGGCGCCACCCTCCACGGCGTGCGATCGCGCATCCAGACGTTCCTGTACGATCCGGCCGACCTGGAGCAAGGGCTTCAGGAGCGCAACCACCACCATGTCAAGCCCGTCGGCGCAAGCGTCGCATAGGCCGCCCTGCCCCTGCCTGGCGAACATCAATCGTGCCGCAGGGCAATCACCGGGTCGACACGGGCGGCGCGCAGAGTGGGGTAGATGCCCGCGATCAGACTGATGAGCACCGAAAAGCCGATGCCGCCCAGGCACAGCCACCAGGGAAAGCTGAAGTACTGGATGAAGGGCACGCCCTCCCGGGCAGTGAAACCGTTGACGACCTGATTGATCACAAAGCTCACCACCCACGCCAGAGCCAAACCGAACACGCCGCCCAGAAGCCCGATCATCCCCGACTCAAAGAGGAAGATCTTCTGCACGTCGCCATCGGTCGCCCCGACCGCCTTCATCACGCCGATCTCACGATAGCGTTCGAGGATCGACATCACCATCGTGTTGACGATCCCCAGCGAGGCGACCGTGACGCCGATCATCCCCACCGCCAGCAGGAACATGTCCACGATCATGAAGCCCTTTTGCATCTCCTCCAACTGGTCCATCAGAGCAAAGGTCCGCAGCCCGCGTTCTTCGAGCTTCGCCTCGACCGACGCCACCTGCGAGGGCGAGGCAACTCGGACGGTCACCGTCGAATAGCCGGCCATCTGCTCAGCGGGCCGGAAGAGATCGGATACGCCTGTCAGCACGAGCTTGCGCATTCGACCGGCAGCGCCGGGAGGAATGTACACGTCGCTGCGGATCGGCATCGGGCCACCGAACCCCATTCGCTCGACCACGCCGACAATGGTGAACGTGTATCGCTGATCGGAAATGGGCAGGCGTTGGTCGCCTCGAGCGAAGGCCATGCGCATCAGGCTGGCCAGGCTGAAGTCCAGAATGATGGTGCGGATCTCAACCTTCTGACCGACGGCGGTCTCGGGCTTCGTGTTGCCCAGGCGCCGCAACAGCGAATCGCTGATCATCATTTCGTTCGGATCATCGCTGGCGTACGGCTGCCCCGCTCGCAACTGAATCAGCCCCGACCGGCACGCCTTGGCCGTCACGACCTGGATGAAGGTAAACCGGTCCTCCTTACCCAGCCCTACCTGGGCGGGGAAACGCATCTCGGGAAAAGCGGCCTCGACACCCTCCATCTGCATCACTTCGTCGATGAACTTGTCGTCCAGCACCGTGACCGGCTTGTTGGGCTCGCCGATCGGCACGGCATCAGAATAGGTCTCGGGCGCATCGGGATCGAATTCGGCGGGATCGGGCTGCCTGCCGTGTCTCGGGGAAACGTTGATATAGTTGAGCAGGTCCATCTCGTCGAACTGGTCGCGGATGTTCTGCTGAACGCCCTGCCCGAAGGCGAACATGCAGACGAGAGCCCCGATACCGATCACGACGCCGCCGGTGGTCAGAAACGTGCGCAGCTTCTTCTTCCACAGATTCGTCCAGGCCTGCTCGATATAGTCCGACGCTCTCATGGTCCGTCCCTCAAGGTCTCCTGCGAGACGACCGCGCCGTCCTGGAGATACACCATCCTGTCGGCAAACTCGCGAAGCAGAGCCTCCTCGTGGGAGATCATCACGACGGTCAGCCCCCGCTCGGCCCTCAGGTCGGCCAGGAGGCGCACGATCTGCTGCGAGGTCTTGCTGTCGAGATTGCCCGTAGGCTCATCGGCCAACAGGATTTGCGGCCGGTTCGCCAACGCCCGCGCTATGGCGACTCGCTGCTGCTCACCTCCGGACAGTTCGGTGGGCCGGTGGTTCAGGCGCGCGCCGAGGTCGACCAGGTTCAGAAGCTCGGCCGCACGGTTCGCCCGCTCCTTCTTCGCAACGCCGGCGAACAACAGCGGAAACGCGACGTTCTCCAGAGCGGAATACGAGGCGACCAGATTGAACGACTGGAAGATCATGCCGACCGTGTGGCGGCGAAACAACGCCAGCTCGGCCTTGCTGAGATCGGAAATCCGTCGGCCATCGACGCGGATGCTGCCCGACGAAGGCGTATCCAGTCCACCGAGCAGATTCATCAGCGTGGACTTGCCGCTGCCGGAGGTCCCCGTCACGCCCACGAACTGACCGCGATCCACCGAGAGCGTCGCGTTGCGCAGCGCAACCACCTCGACCGAGCCCAAGGAGTAGACCTTGGTCAAATCCTGCACCTGGATGAAACCGTCACTGTCCATGAGCCAGCAGGAACGCCTGCAACCCCTCCAGATCATCCGTGTTGAGCAGGTCGACGCCCGCCGCGAGCAGTTGCCGCCAGAGGGCGTCCCGCGCGGGCGAGCGGACCTCCGGCGTCGCCCAGAACCGCACGAGCCGGCCCTTTTCGTGGGCAGCTTGAACAATATGTTCGAGCTTCTGCGCCTCCGCATCGGGCATCGGACCCTCGCCCCTCCAGGTGAAATGGCTGAGCCACCGATCGCTGATCAGCGGAATCAGGCCAGCGGGCGCATCGGAATCCAGGTCGATCAGGCGGCCGTCGCAGCCGGCGTATCGGGTCTCCTGGGACCGCATCAGCTCGAAGGGGCGATTGCCCGAGACAATCACGAGGACCGCCTTGTCTTTGCGTCCTTCCAGCCCGAAGCTCGTCACGAGGTCGTGGTATTCCGCGAGGGTCTCGTGGAGCCTCAGGTAGGTCGGCTCGGCAGCCGACTTGAGATCGATCAACAAGAGAAACCGCGGGTGGCCGGGGTAGATCCGCCCATTATTCTGCCTGGTCCGCTCCCGCAGCGGATCGAGATAGAGCGATCGCAGCGTGCGTTCCGGCCGGATCTCGCGGGCCTCGTGGGCGACGCACAACTGATCGCCGACGAGGAAGACATCTGCCTCCACACTGGCAAAGCCGTGCGCGAGCGCATCGAAGAGCGGCCGGCGGTGCAGGTAATCGTTGTGCGCGTGGGCCTGTGCCAACGGGGTGACGTTCGCCTGTGCCAGTACAACGGTCATCACGACAATGGACAGACCTGTAATCATGTGCAGCCCCTTCAAGTACGCCGTAAGAACCTCTGGGACCTGCCGCTTGGCTTCTCGCCCAATACCATAACGTCCCGGTTCAAAGGTGACAATAGAAAGGTACAATGCCCATGCAGCCCGTTCTGTGGCCCGCCTGGAGTCGGCGCGGGAGGCCCGAGAATGTCGCCCTTTCGGCATCGAAGCAGGATTGCACACCGGCAAGTCTGCCCATAGAATAGTCCCGACCGACCGGGTAGGCATGCAGCAGGAGATTGGAGGTCTTCCATGGCGCGCTCAACACTTCTGACCGTAGCGGCAATCGCAGCCACGATATTCATCGGAACGGCCGTCGCCCCCCCATCGGCCGCAACGGCGCAGTCGCCGCAGACCGTCATGGTTCCCATGCGGGACGGCGTCAGGCTCGCCACCGACGTCTATGTCCCCGACGGCCAGGGGCCGTGGCCGACCGCCCTGATCTGCACGCCCTACAACCGTAAAGGCGCCCAGGGATTCGCCAAACAGGCCATCGAGCGGGGATACGTCCTGGTCGCGCAGGACTTTCGCGGGCGGTTCGACTCCGAGGGCGACGACTATCCCGTCTTCCTGGCCGGCGGCTGGGGCGAGCACCAGGACGGCTACGACACGGTCGAGTGGATCGCCAGGCAGGAATGGTCCAACGGCAAGGTCGGCGGATTCGGGATGAGCGCGCCGGGAATCGCGCTGAACATGATGGCCCCCAGCCGGCCGCCGCATCTGGTCTGCTGCTATGTCAGCGTCGCGTTTTCGAGCATGTACCACCAGTGCGCCTACCAGGGCGGCGCGTTCCGCAAGGCCCTGCTGGAGACCTGGCTGAATCTGAGCAAGTTCACTCCGAAGAACCTGGAGCTGTTTCGCGCCCATCCGGACTACGACGACTTCTGGCGAGCGTTCGATTGCGAGGGCGTCGCCGATCGCGTGAATGTCCCGACCATGTACGTGGGCGGCTGGTACGACATCTTCATCGCCGGCACACTCAACAGCTTCGTGACAGTCCAGCACCGGGGCGATCAGGGCGCCAGCGGCAAGTGCCGGCTCGTGATGGAGCCTTACGGTCACGGCCGCAACGAGGACCTCGTCTTTCCCAACACCGGCCATCCCCAGGCAGCCGACCTGTGGAACTGGTTCGACGTCTGGTTGAAGAATGACGGCCAAGGCCTCCAGGACATCCCGGTCGTCCAATACTATGTGATGAGCGACCCCAACGACCCGAACACCCCGGGCAACCAGTGGCGCACCGCCGACGATTGGCCTGTCCCGGCGGAAGCGATAAAGATCTACTTCCGCACGGACAAGAGACTTCGCCTCCGCCCGCCCGAGGAGCTGTTCGGTTCGCTGTCATACACATACGACCCCAAAAACCCCGTCCCCACGATCGGCGGAGCGAACCTGACGATCTCCAAGGGGCCGATGGACCAGCGGCCGGTCGAGGACCGGCCCGACGTGCTGCTGTTCGATTCGCCGGTGTTCGACAGGCACATCGAGATCACCGGGCCGGTCACTGTCAAGCTCTGGGTGTCGTCGACCGCTCCGGACACCGATTTTGCCGCCAAGCTCTGCGACGTCTATCCCGACGGACGCAGTATACTCGTGCTGGACGGCATCCTCCGCGCCCGGCACCGCGAGTCGATGGCGACGAGCGTCCCGCTGGAACGCGACAAGATTTACGAGATCGAGATCGACCTGTGGGCGACCAGCCTGGTCTTCAGCCCCGGCCATCGCATGCGCGTGGCGCTGTCGTCCAGCAACGCCCCGCGCTTCGAGCCCAACCCGAACACAGGCAAGCCCTCGGGCGCGGACGCCCAGACAGAAGTGGCGACGAACACGATCTACATCAATGCCGAGCATCCCTCGCACATCGTGGTGCCCTTCGTACGTCACTGAGGAAGGATCGCTCCGTGAATCTGCTGCAACACGCATATCCCCAGAGGAGGGCGCTCATGAACCGCTCGTCCCAGGTTTGCCGATTCATCGCCGTTCTGTCTCTGGCTTCCATGGCGCCAAACATCGTCCGGGGCGAGACTCCTGAGCTGCGATTCGAGCGGGCCGCATCCGGATACGCCGTGCGCATCTTGTTGGATGGTCGCCCAATGCTGAGCTCGCCCGCTGAGGGGCTCTGGTCGATCGCCGCCGGCTGGAAGGACGGCTGGCCCACAGACTGGGTCCACGCCGGCCCGACCGAGATGGAGCGCGCCGGCGACTGGACGATTCTGAGCGGCAGGTTGAACACTGCATCGGGGACGTGGCAGCTTCGTGACGCGTACCGAATGGAAGGCGACATCGTCCGATGCGTGCGGCGGTTCGCCTGGCAGGGTGCGGCCACCGCAAAATGCACGACGTTGTCGGTCCGGTTCCAGTGTCCGGGCAGAGGGGCGGGCGCGCTGCTGCCGGGCATCCTTTACTATGGCAATCCTTCCGGCCGCCGCAGCGGACGCGTGCCTGTCTATGAGGGTCGGCCGGGCGACACCGCCTTCTTCGAGGAACACCGCTTCCCGATGCCATACGTCAGCATCGAATGGCCGGACCAAGCCGGACGCAGCGGAGCCGCACTTCACAGCGTGCCTTCGCCGGTGCCCTTCGGTCGCCGGCCGGATCAGTGGTGGTCGCTGGGGCTTGCCGCACACGAAGACGGCACGGAGTTGGCCCTGCTTTCCGGCCCTTGTGCCTCCAACGGCCGCAAAAGCGTCATCAAGGCGACCCAGGATGGCTTCATCCCCTACGACGATGCCTGCCTGGATGTCCCCGCCGGGGCGATCATCGAGAAGACCTTCTACCTCCAGGTCTACGACGTCGATTCGGAAGGATCGGGCTTCCAGCACGCCACGCGAACGTCATTGGAGCTCTTCGCGCCATTCGCCACGGACGGCATGCCGACGTTTCGCGAAATCGTCCGTTCGAAGCACCGGTTCGCCAAGACGCGCTGGCACGAAACCGACACCGAAGCTGGCTTCAAGAAGTACCCCGACCGGAACTTCTTCGTGCTGGGCTGGTGCGGCCAGGCGGCCGCGTGCGGTTACGCGTTTGCGGCCCTGGCAGACGAACTGAACGACCCTAACGCCCTGCTTATGGCGCAAAAATCGCTCGACTTTGTCGCGACCACGGAGTTTCACAACCAAGGGTTCTGCACGTGGTACAGTTGCGATGAGAAGCGATGGCTCCAGCAAGGAAACCCCGAACTGCTCTCGCAGGGCCAAGCGATGCTGAACGTGGCCAACGCCCTGCGGCTGGGCAAAACCAAGGGCCTCGACGTCGCCCGATGGGAGACGTTCCTTCGTCGCGCGTGCGATTTCCACGCCAAGCGAATTCTCTCTGAAGCGTGGCGTCCGGTGTCTACGAACGAAGCGTTCTTCATCGCGCCGTTGTGCCAGGCCTGGCGGCTCTTTAAGGTGGAGGAATACCGCGAGGCGGCTGCGAAGGCGGGACGCGTGTACGCCTCCCGCCACCTGAGCATGCGCGAGCCCTACTGGGGCGGCACGCTCGACGCCAGTTGCGAGGACAAGGAGGGTGCGTTTGCGGCCTTGCAGGGCTTCCTCGCTCTGTACGATCTGACCGGCGAGCCCGAGTATCTCAAGTGGGCCGCGCACGCAGGCGACGCCGTCCTGACCTACGTCGTGGTCTGGGACATCGACCTGCCCGCCGGAAGGCTCCGCGATCACGATTTCAAAACGCGCGGTTGGACCGCCGTGTCGGTCCAGAACCAGCATATCGACGTCTTCGGCGTGCTCATCGCGCCCGACATCTACCGTCTGGGACAGTACCTCGGACGCGAAGACCTCAAGAAGACCGCTCTGCTGATGTACCGCAGTTGCGGCCAGCTCATCGACCCCTTCGGCAGCCAGGGAGAGCAGCCTCACCATACGAACTACGCCCAGCACGGCGACTTCCGAAAGCAGTTGGAGGCCGGCAACATCGTTGGCGTGCGCGGCAACTACGTGGAACAGTGGACCGTCTTCTGGATCACCGCCCACTTCCTCAACGCGGCCGCCCAGTTCAAGGAGTTGGGCGTGTCGATCTGGTAGGGGCGAGGCATGCCTCGCCCTTACGCGGGTATAGCAAACCTATGCAAACCAAGACGCTTAAGAGTGACTCACTGCTGCTGGTGGCCGCCTTCTTCTGGGGCACGACCTTCGTCGCCCAGCGCAAGGGCATGGACCACATGGGTCCGATGCTGTACAATGCCCTGCGTTTCCTTCTCGGCGCCGTGACACTGGTGCCTCTGATCGCCTGGCCGGGCCTCCGCATAGCGGGCGCTCGGACCGGCACGCCGGGTCTTCTGTTCTGGGGCGGGCTCCTGGCCGGCGTGGCCCTCTTCGGAGGGGCCTCGCTCCAGCAGATGGGCCTGCAATACACCACCGCCGGCAAGGCCGGTTTCGTCACCAGCCTCTACGTCGTCCTGGTTCCCCTGATGGGCCTGTTCCTGGGGCACCGTTGCGGCCCATCCCTGTGGCTTGGCGTCGCCCTGACCGTTGCCGGCCTGTATCTGCTCAGCGTCACCGAATCGCTCACCATCGCGCGGGGCGACCTGCTGGTGCTCGCCAGCGCCCTGTTCTGGGCGATTCACGTGCAGTTGATCGGCTATCTGGCCCAGCGGGGCGACCCGCTGCGGATCGCCTGCGCCCAGTTCCTGGTCTGCTCGGCGTTGAGCTTTCTGGCGGCCCTGGCCGGCGAATCGATCACGGCCGGAGCCATCCGCGCCGCCACGATCCCGATTCTCTACGGCGGGATCCTCTCGGCGGGCGTGGCTTTTACGCTACAGGTCATCTGCCAGCGGACCTCGCCGCCCGCCCACGCCGCGATCATCATGAGCCTCGAAACCGTCTTCGCCGCCCTGGCCGGTTGGCTGCTTCTCGATGAGCGCATGGGTTGGCGGGGCATAGCCGGTTGTGCGCTGATGCTGGCCGGGCTGATGGTCGTGCAGTTGCCTCCCCTGCTCGGCGCCGGCCGCAAAGCCCGCCAGCCGGAAGGTGATTTGGCGATGCTGCCGGAAAGGCCGCCTTATCACGATCCGGTCTGCTGAACCGAACCTTGTGCGTTGGCGTCAGTATTCTGGGGGAACGGAACGTTAGCCGTTGCAGTCAGAGGCCCGTTTTGAGATCATGGGACCGTCAGGTTACGTCTCCTGCCGGGCAAGCGCCTGAGGAACAGCAGCGATCAAAGTCGACACGGAGCCATTCAACGTGCCATTGAGAGGACACACCCATGTATAGCATTGACATTTCCCGACGCCAGTTCATTGCAGCGACCGCCGCCATCGCCGGGGGTTTGGCCCTGTCGCCCTTGTCCGCTCGCGCCGCCGGCGCCACCCGGGCAACCGCTGCTGACCAGGTCGCGCTGGGCCGGACCGGGCTGAAGCTCAGCCGGCTCGGCGTCGGCTGCGGCAGCAGCAGCGGCAACGTCCAGCGGTCCCTCGGCCACGATAGTTTCAACCGCCTGATCCGCTACGCCTACGATCAGGGCCTGACCTATCTGGACACCGCCCAATCCTACCAGACCCACGAGTGGATTCGCGAGGCCATCCAGGGCCTGCCGCGAGAGAAGTTCTTCATCCAGACCAAGATGTCGGGCAACCCCGAAAAGCCGCTGGAAGTGCTTGACCGCTTCCGTCAGGAGCTGGGGACCGACTATATCGACAGCGTACTGACGCACTGCACCGTCACGCCGGACTGGGATAACGAGCGCAGGCGCGTCATGGACGCCCTGGAGGAGGCCAAGGCCAGGAAGATCATCGGCGCTCACGGCGTCTCGTGCCACAGCCTGCCGGCGCTCGCGCTCGCGGCCCGCCTGGACTGGGTCGACGTCAACCTCGTGCGTCTGAACCCCCAAGGCGCGCACCTGGACACCCCCGCCGTGACGTGGAACGCCACGAGCAATGCATCGCACGTGCTGCCGGTAATCGAGCAGATCAAGGTGATGCGCCAGAACGGGCACGGCGTCATCGGGATGAAGATGATTGGGGACGGGGACTTCGCCGAGGCCGCCGACCGCCGGACCGCGATCCGCTTCGCCATCCAGTCGGACCTGGCCGACGCGATCGTCATCGGCTTCAAGAGCGCCGAGGAGATCGACGAGGCGGTCAAGACGGTCAACGCCGCCCTGGCCGTCATGGCGTGACAGGCGGGATATGGAGGAGCGAGTCTGAAGAGGACTTTGCCTCAATAGTAGATCGTAAATCGTAAATCGCAGATCGACTCTGGAGCGCACCATGAGACGTCACCGCCTGATCGCAGCAACTCTGTCCATCCCAATCTTGTCACTCGCCTGCCTGGCGGTCTACGCCGCTGAGCAGACCAGGCCCAGTGACGAGTTCCGCAAGCAGTTCATCGACAGTTTCCGGCGGACGGGCCTGAACACCGCGCCCGGCGACGCCATGATGCTCCGCATCCTCGTCGAGGCCTGCGGCGCCAAGCGAGGCGTCGAGGTCGGCGCCGCCAGCGGCTACGGCGCCATCAACATGGGAATCGCCTTCGAGCGAACGGGAGGTCACCTTTGGACCCTGGAGATCGATCCGCGTATGGTCCGCCAGACCCGCGAGAACATCGCGAAGATGGGGCTCCAGGAGACGGTCACGTGCATCGAAGGCGATGCGCTCCAGACGCTGCACGAGATCGAAGGCCCGATCGACTTCGTCTTCCTCGACGCGGTCAAGAGCGACTATCTGAAGTACCTCCGGATTATCGAGCCCAGGCTCGCCAAAGGCGCCGTCGTGGTCGGCGACAACGTGATCCAGTCGGCCCGCGCCATGAAGGACTTCCTCGACTACCTCCAGACCAGCCCCGATTACGACACCGTCATCATCCGCGCCTCGATGGACAAGAACGACGGCATATCCATCAGCTACAAAATCCGCTGATCGCGTGAAGGGCCTTTCTACGCGCCACTGCGGCAGAAGATGTCGATGGTCTTGGCGTCGACGGTGATGAGGGCCTCGCCGTTCTGGACGGCTAAGGGCTGGGCTGTCTTCCAGTGCTTGAGGCTCGCAACCGCGTCCGCGACGCGCTGCGGGATGACCGACGTGTTCAGCTTCAGATGGATCGGGCCCGCCATCGGCTTGTAGCCGTTGTTGATGACCACCAGGGCGATGTCGTCCGTGGCGATGCGGAGGAACGCGTAGACCAGATCGTCGGACCACAGCGTTACGGTCGTTCCGTACTTCAGTGCGGCGTTGCCTTTTCGCAGACGAATGAGGTCCCACGTCCACTCGTAGATCTGATGCTCCTTGTAGAGATGCGGCTTGGCGTGGTGGTCGTTGCCGATCGCATCCCACGGGAAATCCCGCCGCAGGTCGCGGTCGTCGGCGCCCTTCCAGCCTTCCAGCCCGATCTCCGTGCCGTAGTAGAGCTGCGGGATGCCGCGCATCGTGAACAGCGCGCCCAGGCAGAGCTTCGTGACACGGACGGCCCAGTCGAGCCCGGCGCCGATCCCGGTGTGCTTGGTCCGGGCGTGGCTCATGATCCGCCGCTGGAGGTCGTGATTGTCGAGCAGCGTGACGAGCCGGTTCGCGTTGCGGTATCCGCCCTTGAACGGGTTGTCGTTGTCGAGCACGCCGAGCGGCTCGCTGTCGTTCAATCGCGGCCGGGCCAGCCAGTAGCGAAGGCTCTCATCGTAGATCAGCGCCGACCGCAGGGCCGTGCACAGGGGGAAGTCGAAGATCGAGTCGAAATCGTGGTAGTTCTGGTACTCCAGGAGCCGGGCGACGTCGTCCTTGCCCTCGCACAGCACCTCGCCGATCAGGCACACATCCGGATGCTCGCCGCGAATCTGCGACTTGAAGTAGTGCCAGAATTTGGGCTCGACGTGCTTGACGGTATCCATGCGGATGTTGGTGACCTTGCCCTTCTCGATCCAGTCTTCGATGTTGTTGACGAAGTAGTCGAGCACTTCGGGGTTGTCGTGGTTGAAGTCCGGCAGGCCCGACAGCTCGCCTTTGATGTCGCCGGAACCGCCTTCGTTGAACCAGTCCGGCTTGAATTTGCCCTTCGCCCCGTAGCCCGCGTGGTTCACCACCATGTCGAGCACGACCTTCATCCCCTTCTTCTTGCACAGGGCGACGAACTTGCCGAACGTGTTCATGGTTGGCGACTTGGGCAGATGCGTGCCGTCGAGCAGCCGCTTGTCCATCTTCTCGAAGTTCTGGGGCCAGTAGTAGTGGTACGGCTCCGACGAGTCGGTCTTGGCGATGTTCTCGTAGACCGGCGTCACCCAGATCGCCGTCACGCCCAGCTCGGCCAGATAGTCCAGCTTCTCGACGATCCCGTCGAGCGTGCCCCCATGAATCGTCGTGTCCGACGGCTCGATGTTCTTCTTGTTCGCACCGAAAAATCGATCCGTCACAATGAAGTAAATCACATCATCCTGAGTAATCTGCGCGTCCATAATGCCCTCCCTGGACAGCCTAACCCATATGGTACGGATCAAAAAGAGCCCTCGGGCCTGAGCGACCTTGTCATCCTGAGCCTGCGAAGGATCTGGCCACGGCAGAAGAATCCGCTCTCGTTCGCAGCCGAGATCCCTTCGGCAGGCTCAGGGCAGGCTCTTCACTTCGTTCAGGATGACAGAACACGCTGCACGACCCAACCATAACCCGCGTCAATGAATACATGCATCGTCCGCAGCATACCGCGGCGCCATGCTGGACTCGTCACAGCTCCATATCTCTGACTATTCTGTACGACCAGACAACACCAAAGATCGCTCCGACCCCAGAGACGCAAATGCATTTTCGCTTCGGTGTCGGACTCCAGGACGTCCGACAGCATGTGGTCCGGAAAGAGATCATAGTCGCAGGGTGGGCACCGCCCACCTTCAGACCCGTCTATGCCTCACGCGTTAACGATTCGGTCGGCGACGGCCCTGGCCTCTTCGATCTTGCCGGTTCGCAGGAGGGTCAGGGCCTCCATGGTGTCTCGTTCCAGCTTGAGACGGCCTTTGTCCTCGAAACGGGCCAGGGCCCTCTCAAAACGGTTCGCCGTCCTGACCAGAGAACACAGCAGGACGCAATTGAACGCTGCCAGGATCGTCGATAGTATCATATGGAACCCTTAAGGCCACCCGTCATCATCTTCTTGCGCATCATCTCACTACGGCCCAGAGCAACAGCGTGGTCAGGAGACTGATGCCGATGCATGCGTAGGCCGTCCAATAGGCCTTGCGGCGTGGCTCGCGGAGGCCTTTCGATCCGAACGTGAAGTACTTCCTCTGTCGGTACAGGGGCCACTTGGCGACGAACAGCAGCACGATTCCGGCAAGCGCCGAGGCCAGGGCAATCCAGAAAAGCGTGAGGTCTCCCTGTCTGGCGCCGGCCAATATGGGGATCAAACCGCCCGAGATCACCAGAGCGGCCGGAATCGCCAACTCGAGCGCGATGAAGAACTCCCAATCTTTGGAAAGAAACCCGCTTGATCTCTCGCGTCTCATGCTCTCACCCGCACCACATGGGAAGACCGCTGTCTTCGCCACATCCCAACACCTGATTCTCCTTCGTCTGCGGCGCATATGATAGCCCATCGCGCCGGTCAATGCAACAGAATTAGGGAGATACCCACGAACAATGCGTCCAGCGTGCGCCGGCGTCCTTCGGCAGTCAGACGCAATGGGAACCACCTCCAGCCGCGTGTTCCTGCTTGTCACCCCGAGTGGAACGAAGTGCAGCCGAGGGGTCTGGCCATAGACCATGCATCCCTCAGATTCGTGGCCAGATTCCTCCACTCCGCTGCGCTGCGGTCAGGCCCAGGGGACGCTTTGGAGGGCCTTGGTCTTCTCGGGCAGGTGGAAGATCCGGCGGGCGTTGCTGTGCATGATGAGGTCGGCCAGCTCCAGCGAATCGGCCACAGACACCCACCCTTCTTCGACCAGTTCGGTCAGGGCCAGCGCGATGCCCTGTCGGGCGATGGCCGCGTGGCCGAGAACGGGTTCGACGGGGATGTAATCGCCTCCGAAGGTCAGGACCTTGTTGGCCGGAGCGGTCACGAGGAACTTCTTGAGGAAGTCTTTGGCCGAGACGGGGTTGATGATCCACGACCAGCACATGTCGACGTGGGCGTTGGCGTAGTGCTTGGCGACGCTGATCAGCTCTTCATAATACGGATAGCAGATGTGCATGAACACGAACGGCGTATCGGGCGCGGTGCGGCACAGGTCGCTGGCCGAGCCGGGATTGTGCAGCAGCCGGCCCTGCGGCATGTAGTTCTGCCCGGCGTAGTAGCCCGTGTGGAGCTTGACCGGCAGCTTGTGCTCCGTCGCCTTGCCGACCGCGTACCAGAACAGGTGGTCCTCCAACGCCTTCTTTTCCTGGGCAGAGAGCGGTTCGTTGGCCAGCCGTTTCTTGAATATAGCCTCGACCTTTTCGGCCGGCACCTGCTCGTAGTTGATGTCACGGTGGTAGGCGTCCTGCGACTTGACCGCGACGGCGTACTTGCCGTACTTGGCGAACCACCAGTCGATCACGCGGTGCCAGTCGGCCAGCGAGCCGACCTCGATGCCGGTCGGTTTGCCGAACGCGTCGAGGTTCGGGCCTGCGTACATACCGAGAATGCTCAGGTCCTGCATCAGCAGCGTGGGCATGTCCGACTCGCCGAACGGCGCGCCGAGAAAGTTCACCTGGCACGATTCGATCTTGCCCATCTCGCAGAGGATGCGCCGGTAGAAGCCCGCCCGCCGCGTCTGCTCGTAGCCGGCCTGCACCTTCTCGACGGTCGCGGCCGACAGATCGTCCACGTCATAGAGCCGACGCATCGCGATCCGCACGGCCTGCCCATAGCCGGTGTTCTTCACGGCGGGCCAGTACGGCTCCAGCAATCGCCACTTCTCCACTGGATCGGTCTTCGGCGAGAAGAACCGATCGTACGTCTCGCCCGACATGCCCGCCACGACGAGGTCGGAATCCAGGTAGTGGCTCAGCAGCACGCTCCAGTCGTCCGCATCATCGCGGGACGCCGCCACCAGCCGGTCCTTCTCCTCCGGCAGGTGTTCGTGCGTGTCGATCAGAGGCGTGCCCGACACCTTCTCGGCAATCGCCGGATGGATGCGTCCGGGAAGAGCCGGGGCCTTCGCCTCCACCGTCTTCGATCCGAGGATGGTCGTGGCGCCCAGTGCGCCCATGCCGGCCAGCGTGTCCCGTCTGGAGATGCGACTGCCCTTCTTCATGGCGAGGTTCCTTCAATCACCGAGGGTCTTGTTGGCGTTCCGCTTCGCGCGGCCGAGGCCGCGACGAGATACCAGAGAATCCGCCCTACTCTACCACTGTGCGACCGGAAACGCCAATATGGGATTGATGCACTTTGTCTCACCGATCGCTATACTGTCGTTCGATGGGCCGGACGATCCGTCGCCGGCTGCGGAATTCAGAGACCATCTGAAAGGAGCCGCCATGATCCGGCAAAGACGTGGAGAATACCTCGCAGTCCTCGTTCTTATCGTTTGCGTGGCAGGCGCTCCTCTGCGCGGCGCGATGCCCCGGTTCGAATGCCACGAGATCGGCCGGATCGGGCAACAGATGGGCCAGACCTCGCTGGTGGACATCGACAAGGACGGCGACCTCGACTGGGTCGTCGGCGAGCGGACGCGGACGTGGTGGTTCGAGTACGCCGGCCCGGACAAGTGGATTCGGCACGATCTGGGCCAAGGCAATCGCACCGACGTGGGCGGCACGGCGTTCGACATCGACCGCGACGGCTGGATCGACCAGTTCTGCGGGACGGGGTGGTATCGCAACACGGGCAAGCCGCGTACCGAGCCGTTCGAACGATACGACAGCGGAACGGTCTTCTGTCACGACGACGTCGCGGCAGACATCAACGGCGACGGCAAGCTCGACGCGGTCGCGTGCAGCGATCAGGGCGAGCATGGCGTCACGGTCTGGTATGAGATCCCGGCCGACCCCGGGGCCAAATGGACCGAGCACAGGATCGGCAATGGCATCCACGGAGGCGTCGGTCCGGCGGGCGTCGGCGACGTCGATGGCGACGGTGACAACGATGTCGTCCGCGGCGACGTGTGGTTCGAGAATACCGATGGCAAAGGACTGCAATGGACCGAGCGCGCCGGTCTGACTCCGCCCGGCGGCAATCGGCCCGAGCGATACGGTCTGGCGATCAAGGTCTGGCTGGCGGACATGGACGCCGACGGCGATCTCGATATCGTCGAAGCCGAGGCGGACACGCCCGATGCACGCGTCTTCTGGTTCGAGAACAAGGGCAAGGCAAAGGACTGGGCGTGCCGCCTGATCTCAGCGGACCACACGAACCAGGACTTCCACTCGCTGGCGGTGGCCGACTTCGACAACGACGGCGACCTGGACGTCTTCTCCGGCGGCGGCCCCCTGTCGAAAGACGTCCACAAATGCTCCATCTGGGAGAACGCCGATGGCAAGGCCGGCGTCTGGAAGGAGCATCTGATCCTCGAAGGCAAACGCTGCCACGAGGCGAAGGCCGCCGACGTGGACGCCGACGGCGACATCGACATCTGCACCAAACCCTGGAACGGGGATCTGCACGTCTACTTCCGCAACCGGCTCGTCGAGGATGGAGGCGCGTCCTCACAATAGCGTCGCAGCAGAGCCCGCAGCACACGGGAGCAGCGGTCAGCGCGGCGTGCGTTCGGGGCGGTTTCGACGCGAGCGATGGAGGTGGGTTCCCTTCCAGAGCCATCGGACCAGCAGGTTGCCGATGATCGCGGCCGCAGTGCCCAGAAGGAGGCAGCCGGTCCACAGACAGAACGAGCCCATGATGATCTTGCCGGATCTGGCCTGCGCGTATGCAGCGATGTACTCGTCAGCATAGGGAATGGCGTACAGGACGAAATGGCCGATGCGCCAGGCGGTCATGTAGATGGGAACGGCCGTCAGAGGGTTGGTCACCCAGCAGGCCAGCAGAGCGATGGGCAGGTTCACCCGGAAGTAAAGCGTGCCCACGCAGGCCAGCAGCATCTGAAACGGGATCGTGGGGGTGAACGCGATGAACAGCCCAACGGAAATGCCTCCCGCCAGCGAGCGGGCGTCGAAATGCCAGAGGTCCCTGGCCAGGATGTTCTTCCCGAAGACGCGATAGAGGAAGGACCGCCGCAGTCTGTCCCGGTCCGGGAGATGACGAAGAATCAATTCGCGAAGACCCATGCACTCCTGTCTACACACACGGTGGATTCCATCTCTCTACGGAAAGCGTACGATCACAGCCGCCAGAGGTCAAGGGGCAATGCCCGCCTTCCCGGCAATCGCGTCCGCGCAGATCGCACAGCAGGCGAGGAGAACCGTGTGTGGCAGCCTCAAACGCGCAGCGTTTGGGGATGACGGATGTGCATGGCACATGCGCACGGAAAGGCCTCTGCGATGCGATCCATCCCCAAGTCCTGCGGACTTGAGGCTGCCACCCCTGGCTGTTTGCGCCCTCCAGGGAGTGCTGCCCGAGAATCTTGACAGACACACGACGCCTCTGCGGGCAGTTTGCGGTAGCCAGGGGCGTCTTTTGCGGATAGGATCGGTCCGGCGATGGGCGAATGATAATTCGCCCCTACGCCCGGTGGACCATTCTTCTGGAGCTCGATTCGCGGGGAAACGCGCATGGCGAAGATCATCAAGGTGCAATGCACAGGCAAAGGGCAGCACGTCAACGAGATCGATCTGGAGGACGTGATCGGCAGCGACGTCGTGCTGTACGGCAGCCCGATTCTCACCGGACGGGACATTCCCGCCCGCATCGTCCGCCGGTGCGACGAATGCGATGAGGGCAAGGTCGTCATCACGCGAGAGATGATCGAGGCCACCATGTGAACATCTGACCCCGCAGGAACCCGACGCACCGAAGGTCAGACCGACCCCATCGCTGCCGAACAGATCGAACCTGCCTCGGGAAACGTCCATGAGAGACTATGCACTGCCCAGCCATGAAGAATGCCTGTCGCTGATTCGGGATTGCCACGTTCCGGTTCACATCGCTCGGCACGCCGCAACGGTCGCCCGGCTGGCCGTGTTTCTGGCGCGGAAGCTCGCCGAGCGCGGAATCGAGATCGACGTCGAGCTGGTGGAACGGGCCTGCCTGCTGCACGATCTGTTCCGCGTCTGCGATTTTCCGCTGGAGGATTTCACGTGGTTCGAGCAGCCGGTGACCGAAGACGACAAGAGCCGGTGGCGCCGGCTCAAGGCCCGGCACGGTCACGTCCGGCATGAGGACGCGGCCGACGCGTTCCTCAGGGACAAGTACCCCGTGCTGGCCACCACGATCCGCCGGCACCGGTATGTCGCGGTCCTGGACGAGGCGGACTGCCCCCGGTCCTGGGAGGAGAAGCTCGTCTATTACGCCGACAAGCGGGCGATGCACGACAGGATCGTTCCATTGAAGGAGCGGCTCGAAGAGGCGCACCAGAGAAGCGCCCTCGTCCTGGCCAGGGAAGGCAAGGCCCGTTGCCCGCAAACGGAAGAAGCGGTGGACGCTCGAATCTTCGAACTCGAAGCGGAGATCTTCAACGCCATCGGCCTGTCACCGGACAACGTAACAGAAGAACTCATCGCCCGCTGTTCCGGGGACGCCAGACAACGATCCGCCTGAATCCGTCCCCTGCCGGCCCGCTGAACCTGGATCACCTGCCCAGGACCTTATCAATCGGCGGTGCGTAGTAGAGGCCGAAGCCAGACAGGGTCGGGCAGACGCGGGAGTTGAGGATTCGCAGGCGAACGCGGCTGGTTGTAACGTCGTCGAACCGCAGCAGACGCTTGTAGCCGACGGTGGTGCCGCGAGCGAACTCCTTCCAGTTGCCGCCATCGAGCGCATCGAGAGCGAATTCCTCGATCCGCTGGCCCACCGCGATGCACTCGCCCAACTCGGCGACGTTGAAAGTGCGCTCCTTGCCCAGATCGAACTGGACCGTGGCGGCCGTCGTCCAGTCGTCGGTCGTCCAGTAGGTGTCCTTGTTGCCGTCGGTGATCTTGTCCGCGGCGAAGGCCGGATTGCCGCCTTTGACGTGCGAGGCTTTGGCGGAAACGTTTGCCGCCAGGTTCTCACCGAAGATCGCGTCGAGCACCTTGCGAAACTCTCGCAGACGCTGCACGTCGTTCTCGTGGATCAGCCCCCTGCGATCCGGCGGCAGGTTCAGCAGCAGCACGCTGTTGTACCCGACGGAACTGAAGTAGATATCGAGCAGTTGCTCGACCGATTTGACCTTGTCGTCCTCTTTGGCGTGGTAGAACCAGCCCGGACGGATGGAGACGTCAGTCTCCGCCGGATACCAGATCAGCCGCTCGCCCTCGCCAAGGGCCTCCAGGCTGCCCAAGTCCTTCGCGGTGCAGTTGACCGGCCCGAACAGGCTGCCGCTGCCGTTCATCACGCTCCATTCGCTCTCGCGGGCATAGCCTCGCTCGTTGCCGACCCAGCGGATGTCCGGCCCATTGAAGATCACCGCGCCCGGCTGAAGCTCGCGAACGAGGCCGAAGTAGCCTTGCCAGTCGTATTCCATATCCTTGGCGTCCGGCCCTTTGGCGCCGTCGCACCAGACCTCGGTGACCTCGCCGTAATTGGTGAGCAGCTCGCGGAGCTGATTCATGTAGAACCGGTTGTAGCCTTCGTTGTCGCCGTACGTCGGTTCATGCCGGTCCCAAGGTGATAGATACAGCCCCAGCTTCAAACCCGCGTCACGGCACGCGGCGGCCAGCTCGCCGACGATGTCCCCTTGGCCGTTCTTATACGGGCTGCTCTTGACCGAATGCTCGGTGTAGTTGCTGGGCCACAGACAGAAGCCATCGTGATGCTTGGCGGTCAGGATGATCATCTTCATGCCGGCGTCCTTGCACGTCCGGACCCATTGGCGGACGTCCAGTTCGCTCGGATTGAAGATGGCCGGGCTCTCCTTGCCGTCGCCCCACTCGCGGTCGGTAAAGGCGTTGACGGTGTAGTGAATGAACCCGATGAACTCCAGTTGCTGCCAGGCAAGCTGCTGGGGCGAAGGTCTCACGTTGGCCGCCGGGGCAATCAGCGCCTTGCGTTTGAAGTGCTCGACCGCCTGGGGTTCGCCCACCACGTCGTACACGCGAACGTAATCGACGACGAAATGGTCGGGCAGTTTGGCCTGGGCGATGTCCCCTCCCCACTCGCCGATCTCTTCGGTCAGCTTCGCATATTCGGGGACCTGCGAGACGCCCCCGCCGCTGGTGCGCCAGGTTTCCTGTCCGTTGACGTAGAAGACGTACTCCTGCGGCGTCCAATACAGGCCGAACGTGTGGAAGCCTTCGCTCATGCCCGGGACGGTAAGCGTGGTCCCAACGTGCTGATGCTCTTTGCCATAGCCGTCCCAGTGCAGGTTCTGCGTGGTTCGGTCCTCGC
Organism: Sedimentisphaerales bacterium; assembly: GCA_040772485.1. Lineage (GTDB taxonomy): Bacteria > Planctomycetota > Phycisphaerae > Sedimentisphaerales > Anaerobacaceae > Anaerobaca. The sequence continues at coordinate 83,417 of JAXGYC010000010.1, forward strand.
GCCAGGGCTTTTCCATGATGTCGATCTCGGTACCGTCGCGGCCACCGTCGCCGATCTTGTTCACGGTGTCGCAGTGGAGCCAGAAGGCGGGCCAGTGTCCCGGCTGGGTCGGGAACTTGCAGCGGCAGACCCAGTAGCCGTAGCGGTGCTCGAATTTGCCTCGCGTACGGACGGCGCCGCAGGTGTACCGGTCCCCATCCTTCTTCGTTCGCAGGACCAGATGGCCCTGGCCGTCGACGTAGGAATCCTCCTTGACCCAGAAGCCATCCCGCCGCTTCCAGTCGCCCATCACGTCCCACTTCGACTGATCCACTTGCGTGCCGTCGAATTCATCGCTCCAGGCGAGCTTCCACTGCTGGCCCGCCGGAAGCGGAGGGAGAAACTCGTCACTTGCTTGCGCCGAGCCAGCGAGAATCACAACCACCAGAAGGACGGACAAAAAAACGAGGCGGTCAGGACGACGGGGCGGAAGAGTCATGATGTGTTCCTTCTTGTTTGTACTGCCTCCAACTGGGCCGTCGCGTCGCGAGGAAGCCGGAGACGATGGTAGCGACGAGCATGGCGACGAATGTCAATGAGGTGAACCAGTAACCCCAGGTCTGATCCGGCACGTGCGCCATCTTGATCAGAACGGTGCCAATGGCAAAGGACTGCAGCAGCATTTTGAGCTTGCCCGAGCGAGTGGCCGCGAAGTTGATTCCCTTGGCTTCCGCCACTTGTCGCAGAATCGTGACATACGCCTCTCTGGCCGCGAGAACAGCAACGACCAGCCAGTGAATCCCGGCCAGCGTTTCGGCCGACCAGCCGAACAGCTTGGGCTCCCCGATCACGGCAAAGCAAACGAACGTCCCGACCACCAGAACCTTATCGACCAGCGGGTCCACCATGCGCCCGAACTTGCTGGTGGCGTTGAAACGGCGCGCCACGATGCCGTCGACGACGTCGGTCAGGCCTGCGACGACGAACAGAACGAAGGCCCCATCGAGAAACGCCGTGCGATGTTCGACCTGCGGGCTGTAGAGGATCATCACGAGGAAGATGATGGACAGGCCGAGGCGTGCAAAGGTCAGAATGTTCGGGACATGTTTCAGCATAACGGCAAGTTTACTGGAGCCGATGGCTCGCTTCAACAGCAAATTTGCTCGACGAGCAGATCGTAGTCCCTGACCCCGACGACGTCCGCATCGGCGTAGCTTCCGGGGCCGGCCATGCAGTTCGTCACGACGCAGATCGAGTCGATGTCGGGCGCCTGTCCGTAGAAGCGGCCGTAGCCGATCCCCTGCGGATCGACCGAATCGATCAGACATTTCAGACGCTGGCCCACGCGTGCCCGGTTCTTCGCGAAGGCGATCTCCTGCTGCGCCAGCATGAGAGCGTCGAGCCGGTCCTGTTTGACGTCGTCGGGAATCTGGTCGGGGAACTGGGCCGCCGGCGTACCGGTTTCCGGAAAGAACGTGAACGCCCCCAGGGCATCGAACTGCGCCCACCGGATAAACTCAAGCAGGTCGGAGAAATCCCCGTCGGTCTCGCCAGAGAAGCCCACAATCACCGTCGTCCGCAGGACGATGTCGGGGATCGCCGCGCGAAGACGCTCGATCATGGTTCGCAGTCCGTCCGACGTGTCCGGACGTCTCATCGCGCGGAGGATCTTGTCGCTGGCGTGTTGAATGGGGATGTCCAGATAGTGCAACACCTTGTCACTGCGAGCGATCGCATCGATCAGACTCACCGTGATGCCCCTGGGGTAGGCGTACAACAGCCGAATCCAGGCAAGGTCCGCAATCGTTTCCATCTCGCCCAGCAGGTGTGCGAGACCGTCGGCCATCTTCAGGTCGCGCCCATAGATGGTCGTGTCCTGCCCGATAAGGTTCAGCTCCACCGCCCCCGAGGAGACCAACTCCCTCGCCTCCTCCAGAACCAATTCCGGGGGCTTGCTGCGAAACGGCCCGCGAATGGCGGGGATCGTGCAAAAAGAACAGCGGTGGTCGCACCCTTCGCTGATGCGAAGATAGGCAGAATGGGCCGGCCCGATCCGCAGGCGAACCCGGTCGTCGGTCGGGACCGGAAACGTCCGGTCGCTATAGATGCCGGGCTCGCCGGGAGACAACGTGCGCCGAATGATCTGGACGATGCTGTCCCTCTGACCCAGCCCGACGACGGCGTCGACGCCCTCGGCTTCATTGAGAAGCTGCGCGCCCAGCCTCTGCGCCAGGCAGCCGGCGACAACCACCTTCTGAACGCGGCCACTTCGTTTGTCCGCCGCCGCCTGTGCTATGGCGTCGAGCGACTCGACCTTCGCCGGCTCGATGAAGCCGCACGTGTTGATGATGACCACATCCGCCTGCGAAGGGTCGGCCGCGATCAGGAAGCCGGCCTCCACGATCTGAGCGAGCATCCTCTCGCTGTCCACCACGTTTTTCGGACAGCCCAATGCGACAAATCCGACCGTGACCTTCTTCTTTCTGCTCTTCGTCATGGAGCGTACTGATACGCCAAGCGGCGGCGTTTGTCCATTCTTTTAAGTTGGGCAAGATGAAAACCCCCATTTTGGTTAATCCTTTCAAATTGCCCTTGACGATAAACTCTGTGGCAATAGAATATCGATAGCTGGCGTCTACCTGCACAGGAGGACATTGCAAGGGTAGATCTACATGGATGTGGGGCCGTAGGTAGAAGCGACAGGTGTTATGCGAATGACTGATGCCAAACACAAAATCAGCCACAACAGGGAGTTACTGTTCGTGGCTTTTCTCGTTTTAGGCACCGTCGTTCTCCCGGGTTGTCACGACTGGCCGGATGAGAGGGGCACCGCAATCGAGGCCCAGAACATCCTGCGAGACATCGGCAGGGTCAACGCCGTCGCCGATCCCAACATTCCGCGACCGGCCGTCTATCAGTCCCCTCCGAAGAAAATCAAACAGGTCGTCGGCGGCGCCGAAGAGTGGAAACTGGTCTACTTCTGCCGGTACCACACCGCCGAGAACATGAAGCAGATCATCCACGAGCAGTTCGCCACTCAGTTGTTCAACCAGAAGGGCCAGTCCACAACCATACAGGATTACACCGTCACGGCCAATCCCGCTACGAATCAGCTCATCGTGCGCTGCCCGCTGGAATCGGACATCGATTCGGTGCTCGAAATCATCAAGGAAACGGATATCCCGCCGATCCAGGTGAAGATCGAATGCCTGGTGTCGGAGCTGTACGCGGATCTGACCGTCGACCGCGAAACGTCCGTCATGATCCAGAATCTGTTCGGGGAGATGGCGATCGGCGGCGAACCGACGAACGAATACCTCGCCTTTCCCGGGGCGGCGCTTCGTGATCCGGCCAGACAGAAGTTCGGCCTGAAGGTCGGCGTCGATCAGGGCGAGGAAGGGCACAGGATCATGGCTCTCGTCGACATCCTGGTCTCGCGAGGCTACCTGAAGATCCTCATGAACCCCACGCTGGAGGTCGTCAACGGTCAGTCTGCGAAGATCCAGTCCAAGCAGCATCTGCCGCTCCAGCAGGTGACCGTCCAGAGCGGAGGGTTCGGAGGGACACCCGTCCTGCGGACCCAGACGGAGTACTATGACATCATAGACCAACTGGAGATCACGCCGCACGTTTACGCAGACGGTTACATCGGATTGGAGACGCAGGTCCAGATCGCCGCACACATGACCCCCGAAGGCATCAGCCAGATGCCCATCGTGACGGAGCGGACGATCACGAACAAGGACAACCGCATTCGGATCGGCGAGAGCCTGATCATCGGCGGTATCCGCAAGAGCGAGAAGCGCGACGTCATTCGCGGCGTGCCGATCCTCAAGGACATCCCGGGCCTGAACCTTCTGTTCTCCGGCCGGGACTTCGAGGAACGGGCCACCGAGGTCATCTTCATCCTGACCCCGACCATCTCGACCGGCGGAAAACCCAACGAGGATATCGTCAACTTGATGCAGGAGCGGCATTCGTCGCCAATGACCCAGGCCCTGCACGAAGCCGTGATGGACCCGCTCGGGATCAAGGCCCGTGAGCAAGAGCAGGAACGTAAGGTCGAGGCCGCCTACGAAGCGCAGATGCAATCGGAGGCCGAGAAGAACGCCGCCCGTCTGGAAGCGATGGAGACGGGTCAGCAGATCCAGGACCTGAGCGCCGAACTGCAGGAAGCCAAGGCGCAGGTCGAACAGGCCAGCACGAAGGCCGATCAGGCGGCTTCGGCGGCCGAAGCGGCCAAGGCGCAGGCCGAACAGGCCACCGCGGAGGCCCAGCAGGCCAAGACGGAGGCCGAGAAGGCCAAGGCGCAGGCCGAACAGGCCGGCAAGAACGCCGCCGAACAGACCGAACAGAAGGCCACGCCGCAGGAGCCGCCGCCGGCCGGCCAGAGCCAGGAGCCGGCACCGCAACAGGGAGCGCCACAGGGACCACCGCAGGAGGCGAAATAGCAGCAGGAGGCGGACAGGACCGTGCCCGTGGCACTGCGCGGAGTGCCCAAGTCCGGTCGTTTGTCCTGCAAGTATTGCCGTACCTCAATTGCGTGTAGCTCAGGAACTCGCACACTGACCTTTCTGGAGGGACAGTAGATGGACAACTTGGGCAACAACAGCACCCCTGGCAATAACGTCGAGAAACCCATCCCCTTTGACAACGGCGAGAAGCCGATGCCGCCCGGAAATCCGGCGCCAGCCCCAAGCGTCTCTCGCGCCCCCTTGAATCTGGGCGGAGCGGGCAAGCCTGCGGCGGCCCCACCGACGCCGGTCGCAACGCCGGCACCGGCGCCAGCACCGGCGCCGCGTCCCGCTGCTCCTGTGCCCGTCCGCAGGACCGTTCCCGAGGCCCCCGTCCCTTCCGGCGGGAGGATCACAGGCGTCAAGACCTTCTTCACCAAGCTGCACCCAGGTGCGCTGGAGTTCATGGACGAGCAGATCGGTGGATGGCTCAAGGAGCATCCGGAGATCCATATCAAGCACACCAACATCACCACCGGCGAGGTCCAGGCCAAGAAGACCGAGCCCAACATCATCATTACCTTGTGGTATTGAGCGTTCTCTTAGCGGTGGAGGGCAGATTCCTCGGTCCTCGGGGCTGCTGAAGGGCGAGGCAGCCGTCGAGCATACCCCCAGGAGCATCCGTTCGCCCTTCGGCCGGTGACGGAGGTCGCCCGGCCGACCCGCTGGTGGTGTACACCCGATTTCGGCAAAATTCTCGCCACAAAAACTTGACACCGCCGCAAAATTCCATTAAGTTTTTGGGATTTAGCAGTTTGCGTGCCCCATGTGAGATCAGTCAGAGGCAGTTTGGAGGTTTTTGTGGCTAAACAGTTGGCGCGGGAGCTCATCAACGCAGGAGTGCATTTCGGGCACGGTGTGAGTCGATGGAACCCGAAAATGGCCCCCTATATCTTCGCAAAAAGGGGAACCATTCACATCATCGACGTCAAGAAAACACTCAAGGGCGTATTGGTGGCCAAGAAACTGCTGGCGGAGATTGTCGCCTCCGGCAGCGACGTGGTCTTCGTCGGGACGAAACGGCAGGCCCAGAAGGCTGTTGAAGCCGCAGCCAAGCGATGCGGAATGCACTACGTATCGGAGCGATGGCTCGGTGGAATGCTGACGAACTTCCGCACCATCCGCTCCCGCCTCCAGCGTCTGGAGCAGCTTGAAGCGATGGAGCAGGACGGCTCGCTGGAAGCCGAAAGCAAGAAGCAGGCGTCCCGTCTCAAGCGGGAGATGCGAAAGATCCGCACCAACCTCGACGGCGTGCGGAAAATGTCGCGTCTGCCCGGGGCCATCGTCGTCGTCGACGCCAAGAAAGAGTACCTGGCGCTGCGCGAGGCCGCCAAACTGGGCATTCCGACGGCCGGCGTCCTCGACACGGACTCCGATCCCGACACCGTGGACGTCGCCATTCCCGCCAACGACGATTCGATCCGCGCCGTCGAAATCATCCTGAACGAGCTGGCTGACGCGGTCGCCGTCGGCAAAACGATGGTTTCGGTCCGTCAGCAGGAATCGGTCGAGCCGCGTCCACGACGGGCGCGTCCGAGCCGTCGCCCGGCCATGGGCCGCGCGGACGGAGCGCCGGCGTCCGGCGCCGCGGCGGTGGACGAACCTGCCGGCGACGCGGAGCCTGCAGCAGACTCCGACAGCGGCGCTGGGCAACACGAACCTGTCCAGCCCAGCCCCGGCGTGTAGCAACGGGCCTCGGGGCCTCCAGGACAAGCGCAGCAGCGGCACAGATGGATGTTCGGCACGCCTCGGCGGAGGACTGGATGGGTGCAGACGCATCAACCTCTTCCGCGATTTGTGAACCTTTGAAAAGAGCAAAACAGGAGTCGATCAAATGGCAGAGATCTCAGCTTCGGCCGTCATGAAACTTCGCAACAGATCCGGCCAGGGCATGATGGACTGCAAGAAAGCCTTGCAGGAAGCAGCCGGCGACGTCGATCGGGCGATGGAGATTCTCCGTAAGAAGGGGTTGGCCACGCTGGCCAAGAGAGCCGAGCGTGAGACCTCGAACGGCTTGGTCGTCTCCAGGATGGCCGACGGGGGGCGGACCGGCGTTCTCGTCTCCTTGTGCTGCGAGACCGACTTCGTCGCCAAGGGCACGGACTTCGTGACCGCCGCCAACCTGCTGGCCGAGTACGCACTGGTCTGCCCCGCCGACGAGGGCACCGACGCCCTGCTGCACACCACCAAGGACGGCAGAGCCTTCAACGACATCCTGACCGAGATCGTCAGTAAGACCGGGGAGAAGACAGCGGTCGGCGATTACGCGCGTTTCAAGCTCGACGGCCCCGGACTCCTGACGACCTATATCCATTTCAACAGCAAAGTCGGCACGATGGTCCAGATCGACGTCAGCGACCCGAAGGTCGCGCAGGCCGAGGGCGTCCAACGGGCCATGATGGACATCGCGATGCACATCACCGCCAGCAAGCCGCTGGCGTTGGACAAGAGCGGGATCGATCCGAAGGTAATCGAGCAGGAAAGAGCCGTCTACGCCGAACAGGTCAAGAACAAACCGGCGGAGATCGTCGACCGGATCGTCGACGGCAAGATGGGCAAGTTCTTCGCCGAGAACTGTCTGCTCGAGCAGCCGTTCGTCAAAGACGACAGCAAGACCGTTCGGCAGGTGCTCGCGGAGGCCGCCAAGGCCGCCGGCGGCACCGCCACGATCAAGCGTTTCGCCCGATTCGAGGTTGGGTGATTGCCGCCGCGAGCTGCTCTTGTGGCGTCGATCGCGGACGGGACGCAGACCACGGAAGGACCGGCTGAAGTGATGGGAGAATGTCAGTACAAGCGCGTGCTGCTCAAGCTTTCCGGCGAGAGTTTCTGCGAGCCGGGTGAATTCGGCATCAACGGAGCCTCTCTGGAGTCGGTCGCCCAGCGAATCGCCGAGATCGGCCGGCTGGGCCCCCAGGTCGCGGTCGTCGTCGGCGCCGGCAACATCCTGCGGGGAGAGACCTTTTCACGCACCAGCCATATCCCCCGGAACACGGCCGACTACATGGGGATGCTGGCCACGATCATCAACGCCTGCGCCCTTCAGGAGACGCTGGAGAAGCTGGGTCAACCGACGCGCGTCATGAGCGCGATCGAGGTGGCGGCCATGTGCGAGCCGTTCATCCGGCGGCGGGCCCTGCACCATCTGGAGCGAGGCCGGGTGACCATCCTGGCCGGCGGGACGGGCAACCCCTTCTTTACCACCGACACGTGTGCGGCCCTGCGGGCCTCCGAGCTGGACGTGAACCTGCTCATCAAGGCGACCAAGGTCGACGGAGTCTACAGCGCCGACCCGAAAAAGGATCCCGGTGCGAAGCTCTTCGATCGCATCTCGTACGACGAGGTCTTGCAGCGGGGTTTGCGCATCATGGACCACGCCGCGATCAGTCTGTGCCAGGAAAACGGAATCCCCATCACGGTTCTGAACATCTTCAAGAAGGGCAATATCGCCAAAGCCATCTGCGGCGAATCGGTCGGCACCGTCATTGGGCCGGCCTGAAACGACGGTTGGTTTGACGGGATCCATAACAGAGAGGTAAGCCATGCCAATGCCAGGAATGATCGCCGAGAGCAAGTCCAAAATGCAGAAGGCCGTTGAAGTGCTCCAGGACGAGCTGAAAGCCTTCCGAGGCGGAAGGGCTACGCCGGGGCTGGTCGAGCATCTGAAGGTCGAATACTACGGCACCCCCACCCCGCTGAAGTCTCTCGCGACCGTGTCGGCCCCGGAAGTGGACCAGCTCGTGATCAAACCGTTCGACCCTGCATCCGTTCGAGATATTGAGAAGGCGATCAAGAGCAGCGATCTGAGCATCGCGCCGCAGGTGGAAGGCAAGTTCATCCGGCTGAATATCCCCCCTCTCAGCGAGGAACGACGCAAGCAGCTCGTCCAGCAAGCCAAGCAGACCGGCGAACAGACGAAGGTCAGCATCCGCAACGTACGCCGGGACACCATCAAGCAGCTCGAACAGCAGCAAAAAGACAAAGCGATCACGGAAGACGATCTCCAATCGGGCAAAAAGCAGTGCGACGACATGACGAAGGAATTCACCGACAAGGTGGACAGCCTGGTCGCTCACAAGTCCAAGGAGATCATGGAAAGCTGATCGTCCCTTCTGCATCGCGGCTGATGTTTACCCTCACGTACCCCTGCGGTTCTGGGTGCGCGCACGTTGCGGCATATCGTCCCGAGACGGACGCAGGACCATCCTCGCGGCGCCCACCGACAAGCTGAACCGCCCTGCCACCACAGCGTAATGCCAGGATAGATCGGCTTCTGCGGACAGACTTCAGGTTTTGCGCTGGAAACAGTTCCAGATACGGTGGATCATGGGTGGCGATCTTCTTCGAGAGTGTTGGCCGTAAGGAGAGATGACATGGCGACTCAGGGCGGTAAGCAGGAAGTGGCGAGAAGGAAGCGATCCAGGAGATGGCCGTGGGTGCTGCTCGGCATACTACTGATCCTTGTGCTGCTGGTGGCTCTGGTCCCGGTATATCTGTCTTCGGACGGATTCCGGCGCATGATCCAGGCGAAGATCAGCGAGTCGACAGGAGGCACCGCCGACATCGGAGACCTGTCGGTCGGCTGGCGGAAAGGTGTGCGGATCTCCGACTTCAGCTTCCGCGAGCAGAACGGCTGGGCCGCCGTGAGTATCGACGGAATCGACGTTCAGCCTCATCTGGCCTCGCTGCTGGGGGGAACGATTTCGCTGGGCCGGGCCGTCATCGACAGGCCGGCGGTCGAGATCGACCTGCGAAAAAGGCCGGCCCCGCCCCCTGTGCCAGCCGGCAGTTCCGAAACATCGGTCCCGCCTGCCGCCGGCCTGGCGATGCTCGGGGACATCACGATCAACGACGCCAGCGTGCGCGTCACAGATACGGCCGGAAAGGCCGTTCGGATCGCACAACTGAATTCGACACTGAACCTCCGGCTGCCGGGACAGCCTTCGCGCTTCGAGGCGAAGATGGCCGTCGGCGAGGCAGCGGACGCCGCCACCGTTCGCGCCCAGGGCACGGTGACGCCGGACAAGGCCGCCGGCGGCTGGACCTTCAAGGGCACCACGGGCGACGTAGTGATCGAGGTCAACGACCTGGACCTCGAATCGCTGGCGCCGATCTTCGAGCTGGCGGGAGTCGAATTGCAGGCCCAGGGGCGGCTCTCTGCGGACATCACGACGGCCGTTCAGGATGGTGAATTGGAGACACTCCGCGCTGCCGTCGCAGGCCAAAACGTGGATATCACCGGCGCCCTTTTGAAAGGCGACCGCGTACAGACCTCGAAACTGGCGGTCGACGCCAGGCTCATGCGGGACGGTCAAACCGTCAAGGTCGAGCAGTTGGATGCCCACACGGATTGGGCTAACGTCACCGCGGCCGGAGCGGTCCCCCTGACGGCCAAGTCGCTGACCGATCTGCTCAAGAGCGATGCCAGCTACAACCTCAAGGGCAACGTCGACTGCAACCTGCCCGCCCTGCTGTCGCAGATGCCCGCGACCTTCGGGCTGAAGGAAGGCATGCAGATCACAGGCGGCCAGGCCCGCGGAGACATCAACACCACCACCGAGGGCGGCCGGGCCATCGTCCTGGCCCAGACGCAGATCACGGGACTGGCCGGGACAGTGGACGGCAAACCCCTGGCCCTCAGCGAGCCCGTCGTCGCCAACCTCAGACTGTCCGCCGACGACAAGACCGCGCGCCTCGACGCGATGGATCTGTCCGCCGCATTCGCTCAGGTCACCGCCAAGGGCGACTTCAACGACATCACGTACGATGGGCGGGTCGACCTCGCGAAGTTCCAATCCGAACTGGGCCAATTTGCCGACCTGGGCCCCTACCGCATGACGGGCCAGGTGACGAGCAAGGGACAGGTCGCGATTCAGGATGAACGCATCGGAGCGACGGGAACCGCCTCCCTGCGTCAGCTCGTGCTGACGGGCGCCGACGGCAACAGCGTCTCGGAGCCGGCGGCTGATGTCGCCTTCGCATTCGATCTGGATCAGGCCAAACAGGCGCTGGCGGTGACTCGCCTCGACGCGCAGGGCAGCTTCGGCGCCATCGCGGTCAAAGAAGCGTCGATCCCGCTGGACAAGACGTCGTCCGTTCCGATGAACGCGGCCGTCTCGGCTCGCAACGTCGATCTCCAGAAGATCACGCCGTACGCTGTCCTCTTTGCATCGCTTCCCCAGAACCTCAGCCTGCAGGGTCTCGCGGAATCCACCCTGACCGTTACCGGCCAGGAAGGCGCGTATCGTATCCGCACAGACGACACCCGCATCCAGAATTTCGTGCTCTCCACCCCCGGCAAGAAACCATTCAGCGAGAAGCAGGTCACGACAGCTTTCGACGTGGTGGTAAATCCGGACACCATGACTCGCGACATTGAGACGTTCGTGCTGGACAGCGGGCAGATCAAGATCCGATTCGGCCAGATCAAGCAGGCCCGCATAGGCGACCGCATCCAGGTCCAGGGCACGGTGCAAGGGGAATGCGACTGGGCCGCCGTCGGCCAACTTGCATCGCCCTTCCTGCCCGAGGGGTTGGAGATGTCGGGCCGGCGGGAAATCTCGCTGAATTTCGCGAGCAACTACCCCGCCGACGATCCCAACGGACTGATGGCGAATCTGGATGGCTCGGCCAAGGTGGGCTTCGACACGGCGAGCTACAAGGGGCTGAACATCGGCTCCACCGACGTCCAGGTCAACGTCGAGAAGGGTCTGATGAAAATCGAGCCGTTCAGCACCACGGTCAACAACGGACAGCTCAACTTCGCCGGCCAGGCCGACTTCAAAGAGAAGGACCCACTGCTGCGCACGGCCGCACCGCTGGTGCTGGCAAAAGGCATCCAACTGAACAAGGAGATGACGGGAACCCTACTCCAGTACGTCAATCCGCTGTTCGCCAACGTCACGGGGCTCAGCGGGATCGCCAACTTCGAATGCCAGAGACTGGTCATCCCGCTGGCGGCGGGCCTGGAGCGCAAAGCCGAGGTGACGGGCACCATTTCGGCCGATAACGTGCTCGTGGAGGCCTCCGGCCTGCTCGACGAGATCCTCAAGGCCACCGGCCAGAGCCTGCGGGGCCAGAGACTGACGATTCGCCCCACGAATCTGTCGCTCCAGAATGGGATCGTCCGATACGACAATATGCAGATCGACGTGGGCGACAACCCGATCAGCTTTGGCGGCGCCATCGGCCTGGATCAAAGCCTCGATATGACCGTCACCCTGCCCTGGACGTTCAAGGGGCGGACGGCAAGGGTCGATAAAGAGGGACAGGCCGGGCAGCGAATCGGCGTCCCCCTGACCGGGACGATCAGCAGCCCCAAGCTGGATATGAAGAAGTTCCTGCAAGAGCAGTTGTTCAGAGGACTCGGAGATCTGTTCTGATGGGTGGACTGGTATGAAATCGCTGAGGAACTTGTCGACGACGCCCACGGCGCAGCTCGGCCGGGCCAGCCGCTTCGTCGCGTTCCAGATCAAGCTGTGGTCGCACTGCATCCGGCTGCTCAAGCGCAACCGCGCCGGCCAGCAAGCGGCGGCACTGTCCTACTATACGATCTTCGGCATCATCCCGCTGGCCATCGTCGTGCTGCTGATCTTCCAATCGTTCCCCGCCTATCAGGACATCGGCGAGCGATTGAAGCAGTTCGCCTACGAGCAGCTCCACCTGACGAAGATCGAATACAGCCAGAACGAAGAACACCCCGAGGAGAAGGTGCTGCTCACTGATTACCTCGACAGCACCATCAGGCGGTTCTTCGGCGGGCTCAACAGCAAGTCGCTCAGTCTCGTCAGCGCCGTCCTGGTCATCTGGGCGGCCCTGGCGCTGCTATCCACGATCGAGACCGCCTTCAACCACATCTGGCACGTCTCGCGCGGGCGCAGCTTCCTGCATAAGATGATCAACTACTGGGCTCTGCTGACGCTGGGTCCCCTGCTTGTGGGCGTGGGCATCTATGCGACCACGCAATACGCCGCGGTTCGGAGCATCGAGACGATGGTGCTGGCCTACCGCATCGTGCAGGTGATCCTGCCCTATCTGTTGAGTCTGCTGGCGTTCTTCCTGCTCTATTTCCTGCTGCCGAGCACCAAGGTCAACCCGGGCGCGGCGCTCTGGGGCGCGGCGGTGGCCGCCCTGGTCTGGAGCTTCGCCAAGTACGGCTTCAGCACCTATGTGACGCAGTTCATTCCCTACAGCAAGATCTACGGCGTTCTGGGCCTGGTTCCCCTGAGCGTATTCTGGATTCACATCACCTGGCTCATCGCCCTGTTCGGGCTGCAACTGACCTACACGACGCAGCACCTCAAGACGCTCGATGCGGCGGAGATCCAAGCCGTCAGGGATCGAAAACAGGAGTACTTCATCACCAACGACCTGACCGTGATCAACGTCGCGAAGGAGATCGCTCGGGCATTTATGGAAAATGAAGGTCCTTTGTCGCGGGAGACGCTCTGCACCCGGCTCGGCCTGCCCCCGGAACTGGGCGAGGACATTCTCGAGCATCTCGTCAAGACCGGACTTCTGGTCAAGACCGCCGAGCCTCAGGCCGGATTCATCCCGGCCAGGGACCCCGGACAGATCAAGCTCTCGGACATCACCGAGGCGCTGGCGGCGGTCGCGCTGGCCCAGCCCGATCTGAATGAACCGGCGACGCTGGGCCGGCTGGTGCGGGCCCAGCAGCAGTTCCTCGCCAAGCACAACCTGCGAGAAGTCCTTCTGCCGGATCGGCTGCACAACGAAGAAGGCACGCCCAGCACACCCGAACAGGGGTCTGCCTCGTGAGACCGCCGCACGTCCCACATCGAAATGCGTGGTTCTCTCGGCCTTCCCGGAAATCGCCGACCGTTGCCTGCCGCAGCGCCGCAGTCGGAGCCCTGTGGCTGTGCCTGCTGCCGGTGATCTTCGGCGCACGCACGGTTCAGGCCCACCCGATTCCCCAGACGCGCGCGATCGATCCCGGAGATTGTCTTGTGATCGTCACGTCCACAACGCCGTTCGGATCGATCTCGGGAACGGGCTTCGCCGTGGGAGACGGCACGCTGATCGTCACCGCTCATCACATCGTGGCTGAAGCCTCCGAGGAAGGCCGGCACACGATGCTGGGGGCCGTGCGGGTCCTCAGTCCCTACCTTGGAGATTGCCGCTATGCAGAGGCCGTCGTCCTCGACATTCCTCTCGACCTGGCGGTGATCAAGGTCCCGTGGGTCGGGCAGCCGGCGTCAGAGATCCCGAACGACGACGAGCTGATGCGGGCCGAGCAACTCGAGACGATTGGGAACGTCTCACTGATCTCGGCGATCCCCAAGGAGTCGAGACAGTTGTTTCCCGAGTCGTCGGCTGTCGACCACCAGATCCTGGACGTCGATTTCGTGGCTGTCCGCCGGCAAGTCCCGCAGTTCATCTCCCTCTACGGACGAGGTCAGTTGGGGCCGGGCTGGAGCGGAGCGCCCATGCTGATTCCGAGAACCTTGAAGGCGGCCGGGTGCTTCGTGCAACTGAACAAGAGCCTCAGCGATGGACGCCTGACCAGCCAGGGCCCCGCGCTGGCACAGGTCCGGCGTCTGGCCGAGCAGATCGCCCAGAGTCAATCGTTGGAGCCGTCGGGGGCAAAGGCCGCCCGGGCCGACGACGGCTTCGAAGTCTCGCTGCTGTTCCTGCAAACCGCCAAGTTGCTCGCCCGAGACGCATACGGATGGGCCGGCGACACCGTGACGAGACTGCTGGCTCTTCGACCGGACTCGGCCATGGTCCAGGTGCTCGCCGCCTGGGTCCAGGAGAAACAAGGCAACACGGACGCCGCGGAGGCGCACTATCAGGCCGCCATGAAACTGGACTCGAACGGTCCCATGTTGCGGTTGATGTATGGCCAATCGTTCCTCGATCGCGATCCCAACAAAGCCCTCGAGATTCTTCGGGGCCTCTGGCAACACCGGCAGATGAGACCCTGGCTCGTGCTGATCATGTGGGACGTCCTGCGTGCGAGAGACACCGACGAGAATTGCGCACAGATGCTCGAAGAGGCCCTGGAGGTCGAGCCGGACAACGCGTACCTGTGGTTCAACCTCGGCGCGGTCCAATGGGAGTCCGGCCGACGTGATGACGGATTCGCATCTATGGCAAAGGCGGTCGAGCTGTTCCCGGAACGTGGGCCGCTGCGAGGTCACCTGGCCCGACTGCTCGAAGAGGAAGGCCGCCTGGACGAAGCGGAAGACCATCTCCGACGGCTGTTGCCGATCGAGCCGAGAAATCCGGTGGTGTACTTCTGGCTCGCCCGCTTCCTGTCCAAGCATCGTTCCGACGCAGCCGATGAAGCCTTGAGAACCGCACGCAAGGCTCTGACCCTGCCATGTGACGACCCGGCGCTGGAGGACCAGATCAGACAACTGGTTCGAGCGATCCGATCCGAGCGAGCGTCGAAAGCCCCGCCCGCTTCGGCAAGTCAACGCGACGCAAGCAGCAGCGCGAGCGCGCGATAGAGGAAGTGCGCCCCGAACAACGCCAGGGCAACGCCACAAACATACAGGACGATCCGCTGGGCGCGCGGGCCGAGAACGTTGGTCCCATGGAAGCTGCCGAGGGAGAGGATCGTCAGCCAGACCAGGTCGCACAGCCAGTGCACCAGGGCAAACAGCACGAAGGCGAGCCAGCCGAGAGTCCGCGCCTCCAGGGCGAGATTCAACCCGACGGTCGCCCACCACAACAGGAAATACGGATTGCCGGCCGACAGAATCAGCCCGGTCATCATCGGCCCGGCGTTCGTCAACTGGCCCGATGGCGAATCCGCACCGCCCTTGTCACGCAGCATGCCGACGCCCATCCAGACCAGAAAGGCCCCGCCGAAAAGCCCCACCGCAATCCGGAACCAATCGGCCTGAAACAACACGCCCAGACCGAACATGATCAGGAAGATCAGGGGAATCTCGATGATGCCGTGCCCGATGGCCATCCACACGCCCGCCCATCGGCGCTGCGCCCCCTGCGCAATGACGGCGGTCGTCACCGCCCCCGGCGCCATGACGCCGGAGAGGGAAATGCCCACCGCCTTGAGAAGAAAACCGGTCAGACCCACGAAGCCCCCGAGTACCTATTCGCCGATGATCTTGACGAGGATGCGTTTGCGGCGTTTGCCGTCGAATTCGCCGTAGAAGATCTGCTCCCACGGACCGAAGTCCAGCTTGCCCTCGGTGACCGCGACGACGACCTCGCGGCCCATGACGCTCCGCTTGAGGTGAGCGTCGGCGTTGTCCTCGTAGCCGTTGTGCTTGTACTGCGCGTAGGGCTTCTCCGGCGCCAGCTTCTCCAGCCAAGTTTCGAAATCCTGGTGCAGGCCCGACTCGTCGTCGTTGATGAAGACGCTGGCGGTGATGTGCATGGCGTTGCACAGCAGCAGGCCCTCCTGGATCCCGCTCTCGGCCAGGCACTGCTCGACCTGGGGGGTGATGTTGATGAACTCTCTCCGCCGCGTGGTGTCAAACCACAATTCCTTCCTGTAGCTGTTCATGACCGGCCTTTCGTCGTGGCACAAATGGAACGAACGGGCTCGATGTTCTGCCGTACATACCAGGTGGAGATTGTAGCATCTTCGCACACAGAATGGAACCGCATCCTGCCCGTGTCGTCCGCCGGGCACGGCGGCCCGTCGAGACACACCGACAGGGACAAGGGAATAGACCATGAAGAAGAACCCTCTGTTCTGGGACGTCGACACGCAGTTCGACTTCATGCGGCCGGAAGGACGCCTGTACGTGCCGGGAGCGGAGACCATCATCCACACCGTCAGCGAGGTGAGGCGATTCGCTCTGGACCGGGGGTTTTCGATCCTGGCCGATGTCGACTGGCATGGCCGCGACAATCCGGAGATCTCGGACACGCCCGATTTCAGAGAGACGTTTCCGCCCCACTGCATGGCGGGCGAACCCGGCAGCGAGCGGGTCGGATACCTGGGCACGGGGCCGATCGAATACGCGCCAGTTGAGGAGATGGACGCATTGCACCTGCGCCGGCTCGCTCAAAAGGAGCCATTTCATATCGTGATTCGCAAGGAGAGCCTCAGCGTCTTCGACAATCCGAATACGGACAAGCTCCTCGACCTGATCCGGCCCGAACGGGTCGTCGTGTTCGGCGTGGCCCTGGACTTCTGCGTCTCGTACGTCGTGAACGGCCTGGCAAAGCGACCGGGCATCGAAGTGATTCTGCTGAAAGACGCGGCGAAGGGATTGCAGTCCAGGCCCGACGGCGAAATCTATGAACAATTCCGACGGATGGGTGTCGCCGTAACGACGTTCGACGAGTTCCGGAGGCAATTGGCATGTGGCTGATCGACGGAACACCCGCCCTGCTGACGGACCTGTACGAACTGACGATGGCCCAGGTCTACTTCCAGAAGCGGATGGCCGGACCGGCGTACTTCGAAGTCACTGTGCGGCATCTTCCGCAGGACTGGGGCTTCTTCGTGATGGCGGGTCTGCCGGAAGTAGAGGCGTACCTGGCGCAGTTTCGATTCTCAGAAAGTGACCTCGACTACCTGCGTTCAGCCCGGCTGTTCGAGCCGGATTTCCTGGACTATCTCGCCGGTTTTCGCCCGGACGTAACGATCCGGGCCCTGCCCGAGGGAACCGTGTTCTTCCCGAACGAGCCGATCCTCGAAGTGGGCGGCCCGATCCTGCACGCCCAACTGCTCGAAAGCTATATCCTGAACATCCTGGGTTTCTCGATCATCGAGGCGAGCCTGGCGGCGAGAATGACGCTCGCGGCCGACGGCGTCCCCTTGCTGGATTTCGGCATGCGCCGTGCCCAGGGGCCGATTGCCTCGATCCGCGCTGCTCGCGGCGCGCAGATGGCGGGCTGGAAGGCCACCAGCAACGTCTTTGCCGCTCGCGCTCTGGCGATGCCGCCCTCGGGCACCATGGCCCACTCGTTCATCCAGGCCCACCCGTCGCAGGAGCAGGCCTTTCGCGACTTCGGCGCGATCTACTGCGACAAGACCATTCTGCTCGTCGATACGTATGACACGATCGAGGGGGTGAAGATCGCCGCCGGCGTGGCCCGCGAGTTCCTCGAACGCGGCGTCAAGCTGCGCGGCATCCGCCTGGACAGCGGCAACCTCGTCGCGGACAGCCGGTTCGCGCGGGACCATTTCCGCCGGCAGGGAGTGGACTTCCTCCGGATCTTCGCCAGCGGCGACCTCGACGAGTTCAAGATCCAGGATGTGCTGGCCGCCGGCGGGCAGTTCGACGGCTTCGGCGTCGGCACCCGTTTCGCCGTCTCCCAACGGGCCCCCTCCATCGGCATCGTCTACAAACTGGTCCAGTACGCAGATCGTCCCCTGAACAAGACCTCGCCCGACAAGGCGACGCTGCCCGGCCGCAAAACAGTCCTCCGCACCAGCAGCCCGCGTTTCGAGAAGGACATCGTCCGTCCTCTCGAACCGGACGCCGAAGACCTGCTTGGTCCGTTCGAGTCCGCCGAGCCGATGGTGACCGTCCAGGAGAGACTGCAAAGTCAGATTGCCGCCCTGCCGGACCCGGTCAAAGCGATTCGCAAGCCCGCGACCTACCCGGTCGAGCTCGTTGCTTTGCCGGGTAGGGGCGAATGATTGTTCGCCCCTACGGCCCCGGGACGCGCAGGACCGGGAGAGTCTATTTCACGAGCTGTCCGTAGACGCGCTCGATCACATCGACCATGGTGCCGGGGGCAAACTTCGTCTTGACGGATTCCTGGCCGGCCTGGCCGAGTCTCTCGCGCAGCGGTTGGTCGGCGATCAGCTCGGCGCAGGCTTCGATGAGCTGCGGGACGTTCTTTGGCTCGATCAGCCGGCCAGTGCGCTCGTTGACGACTTCGCGGGCGCCGTCGACATCGAAGCTGATAGCGGGCCGGCTGCAGAGCATCGCTTGGGGAAGCGTGCGGGCCAGACCCTCGCGCAGCGAGCAGTGGACGAGGATGTCGGAAGACTGGATCGCCAGCGGGATCTCGCTGGGGGGCATCAGCCCCGTGAAACGAAACCGCTCGGCCAGCCCCATGTCGCGGACCTGCTGCTTGTACCGCTCGGCGAGGTTGCCGTCGCCCACGAAGAGCCAGACCACATTGGCGAATCGCTTCGCCAGCTCCGGGGCCGACGCGATAATGTAGTCGTGGCCCTTGAGCATGAACAGACGCGCGATGGTGACGAGGACGACCGCATCGTCCGCGATGCCGTTCCGGCGGCGGAAGGCCCGCGTCCGCTCGGCGGGAATCGGTTCGAGGAACTGCTCTTCATCGATGGCGGAATACGCCGTGACGTAGGGCTTGTCGGCGCCGATACCGGCCGCTTTGCACTGGTCGGTCATCGCGTCGGCGACGCTGACGAAATAGTCCGTGCGCTTCGCGGCGGCCTTCTCGATGGCCACGTAGACGCGGTTGACCCACCGGCTCTGGTAAGGATGGAACGCCAGGCCGTGAATGCCATGGACGATCCCGGGGCGCGCCGGGTGCCACGCGCCCTTCAAGGCGTTGCCGGCGTAGCGGCCGAGGATGCCGGCCTTGGCCGAGTGCGTGTGGACGATGTCGGGCTGCAATTGTCGCAGCAGCCTCTTGACCTTGCGATAGGCGACGAAATCCTTGAACGGCTCGATGGCCCGCCGCATCTCGTCGACCACGACCGTCTCGTACTTCTGCCCCTTCGTCTGGTTGAACAGCTCCCCTTCGGGCCCAAGGGCCGGCCCGGTGATCAGCGTGACATCATGCCCTCGTTCCGCGAGCAGCTTGCAGGTGATCAGCGCGTTCTCCTGCGCGCCGCCCAGAATCAGCCGCGTGATGATGTGGACGATCTTCAAAGCTTCGTCTCCGCGTTCATGGACCGGATCGGCGCTATTCTCTCAAGCGATGGTCGCGTAGTCAATGCCCCAGGGCCGCAGCACCTTACGCAGGGCTTCAGGACCCTGCATGTAGGACAGGAACAGCCCATAGTTCGTGTATGGCACGCCGATCGATTCGAGGTCGCGGATGCGGGCCAGGAGCTTCTGCGCGGTAATCATGCAGCCGCCGCAATGGATCACCAGCTTGTAGGACTGGAGCTGCTCGTTCTCCTGAAACTCGCGGCCGAAGTTGTGATCGATCTGGACGTCGGGCCAGTGTTTCCGGATGAAGCTGGGAATCTGCACGGTGCCGATGTCCTCGGCGATCCGCGAGTGGTTGCACGCCTCGGCGATGAGCACCTTGTCCCCCGCCCGAAGGCTCGCGACCGCCTCGATCCCCGCGACGAAAGCCGCCAGCCGGCCCCGGCTCACATAGTTGATCATCATGATCGAAAACGTCGTCAGCCCGATGTCGTCGGGCGTCCAGGCGTGCATCAGGTCCATGGCCTGCGAATCGGTGATGATCGCCTTGGGCCGCTGGCCGAAGCCGGCCAGAAACGCGTCGAACCGTTTCCGTTCGCCCGCGCCGCCGGCGCGGGCCTTGCCCAGGTCCATGCGATACGAGACCGGCCAGGCCCAGTGCCGCGCGATGTACTCGGCCGCCATTGCCTGCGGACGCAGGTATCGTCCCGGCGGGGTCTCGGCGTCCATCGGAATGTTCAGCACGTAGAACTCGTCGCGATGGAGGAACGGAAGCAGCTCCATCGTAACGTTCTTCGAAGCGAAGTTCTCCAGGATGAATTGCAGCAGCGCCGGGCGGCACTGCGCATCGACGGCGACCAGGCGAATCTTCTGATGGAACCGCAGCAGTGGGACCTGCTCTTCCACGAGCGCGATCCGCTCGGCCGCGTCGGGCCGGAACAGGTTGTAGACCACCAGGATCTGCTTGTCCAGCTCGCGGGCCTTCTCGACGATCTCGTTCTCCGTGGCGAAGTCATCCGTCTCCGGATCGACCACGAGCAGGACCAGATCGCACTCCTTCAGGTCGGCGAAGACCTTGGCCCGCTTCTTGCGTCCCAGCCCGGAAGCCTCATCGAGCCCGGCCGTGTCGAACAGCTTGACCGGACCCATTCCGTGGATCTCCTGGAGGGCAATCTTCGTGTCGGCTGTGGTCCCGGGCGTCGCATCGACGATGGACGTGACCTGCTGGGTGAGCAGATTCATGATGCTGCTCTTGCCCGAGTTCATCTTGCCGAAGATTCCGATATGATCTCTCTCGACGAGCATCAGTATTTGATCCACATCAGGCACAAGCCGTTAGGCGGCGCGATGGGCCCGGCGGCCGTCCGGTCCCGGGCCGCCAGGACACGACTGATTCGTACCGGCTCCCAGCGTCCGAGTCCAACTTCCATCAGCGACCCGACGATGTTGCGCACCATGTTGTAGAGAAACCCATCCCCTTCGACCTCGACGTAGACCCAGTGGCCATCGTCCTTGCGGACCTCGGTGACATCGCAGCGGAAGATCGTGCGCACCGAATCCGTGCGGCTGTCGGCGGCCGACGCGAAGGACTTGAAGTCGTTCGTCCCGACCAACCGCTGGGCGGCGGCATCCATTGCACCTACATCGGGATTCGAGGGGACATGCCAGCAGTACCGCCGGTGCAACACGGGCCGGGTCGGGTGGCAGAAGATCGTATACCGATAGAGCTTGCTCGTGACGTCGCCGATCACGTCGAAACCCATCGGCACCTCTTCGGCCTTGACGATGGCGATGTCGTCGGGAAGTCGGTCGGTGATGGCCCTGGCGAGGTTCTGGGTCGGGACGGGCGAATCGATCTGAATCAGGGCGACCTGCCCGAGGGCGTGAACCCCGGCGTCGGTCCGGCTGGCCCCGCAGACCCGCACGTTCGGGCCAAGCAGGCTGCGGGCAGCATCCTGCACCGCCTCCTGGATGGTCGTGAATCCCGGCTGAATCTGCCAGCCGTGGTAGTCACTACCGTCATAGGCGATGGTCAGTTTGACGTTGCGTAGCGCCATCCGGGAACAAACAGGGACGGCCGGCGCAGCCACAGCGCATCGATGCCCTGCGGCTGCGGCCGGCCGTCGTGAGGACTATAGTTCGAGCAATTTTTCGGCGATCTGAATCGCGTTCAACGCCGCGCCCTTGCGAAGCTGGTCCCCGGCCACCCAGAAACTGATCCCGTGGTTGTCGGGCAGCGACGGATCCTGCCGGATGCGACCCACGAGAATATCGTCCTTGCCGGTGGCGTCGATCGGCATCGGGAAGCGATTGTGCTCCCGGTCATCCAGCACGCTGACGCCCGGCGCCTTGGCGAGCAGCTCCCGCACTCTCTCCGGCGTCATCGGGCGGGTGAACTCCAGGTTGATGCTCTCGCAATGGGCCCGCATCACCGGAATGCGCACGCAGGTCGCCGTAATGGCGATCTGGGGGCAGTCGAAGATCTTCCGGGTCTCCTTGACCATCTTGGTCTCTTCTTCGTTGTACCCGTCCGGCCCCAGCGCCGAGTTGTGGCTGAAGCAGTTGAACGCGATCTGATAGGGGAACACGTTGCAGCTCGGCTTCTTGCCGTCGAGAATCTCGCGGCTCTGGGCTTCGAGCTCCGCCATCGCCGCGGCGCCGGCGCCGCTGGCCGCCTGGTAGGTGCTGACGACCATCCGCTTGACTGGATTGGCCTGATGCAACGGCCAGACCGGCACGATGCCGATGATGGTCGAGCAGTTCGGATTCGCGATGATGCCCTTGTGCTCCTTGATCTTCTCAGGGTTGATCTCGGGGATCACCAGAGGCACCGTGGGGTCCATGCGAAACGCCGACGAGTTGTCCACGACCACGGCGCCCGCCTTGGCCGCCGCGGGAGCGAACTCCTTGCTGCGCGAGCCGCCCGCGCTGAACAGCGCGATATCGACGTCCGCGAAGCTGTCCTTCGTCAACACCTCAACCGTATATTCCTTACCCTTGAAGGTGATCTTCTTACCCTTGGAGCGGCTGCTGGCAAGCACCTTGAGCGTATCGAACGGGAAGTTGCGCTCTTCGAGGATACTGAGGAATTCCTGACCGACCGCGCCGGTCACCCCTGCGATTGCCAGATGACAAGCCATGTTTGCATACTCCTTTTCACTTCGGTTTTCACTGAAGGGCCGCCAACCGTTGACCGCCCAAAAGGCTGGTTTTGTGGAAACTACAGAACTATGTATTTTATGCCTTCGGGCCGCGATTTGCAAGGGCTTGTCTGCTAATATCTTCTATTGGCTCCGCTAACAGTCGAGCCGACGCTGCCAGAGGGAGGCCAGAGCCGAGGCAGTGATGATGCAGACGAAGACGAAGATGGCGGCGGGGATAGCGGCTTCCTCCCCGAGGTGCTCCAGGGCCAGGGCCGAGCCCAGCCCGGCGTTCTGCATGCCGATCTCAATCGTCAAGGCCCGCCGTTTGAGCCTGTCCAGGCCAAAAAGGGTGCCGATCCCGTACCCGGCCCCCATCCCATAGAGGTTCAGGACCAGCACAACCGCCAGGACGCTCCCGGTCACCTGGGGCAGCCTTGCCTGGTTGCGCGCGATGACGACCGAGCAGATGAAGACGATGAACGTCGCGGAGAGGGCGGGAAAGACCGGAAGAATCCGCTCGACCGAACGGCGGAAACGATAGCGAACCCAGAAACCCAGCAGCAGCGGCACGACGACCATCACCATGATCTGAAGAAACATGGCCCAGAACGAGACCGGCAGTTCCGAGCCGGCCAGCACCTTGGTCAGCAAGGGAGTCAGGATCGGACACAGCAGGGTTGAGACGGTGGTCAGAGATACGGAATAGGCGGCATCGGCCCTGGCGACATAGCTCATGGTATTGCTGGCCATCGCGCCGGGGGCGGCCCCGGTCAGGATCAGGCCCACCGCCAGCGGAGGCGGCAGCCGGAACAGCCGCGAAATCGCATAGGCCCCGAAGGGCATCACCAGGAATTGCGCCGCCGTGCCAAGGGCCACCACGGAGGGTGTCCTGAGGATTCGCCTGAAGTCGTCCGGCTGGAGAGCAACGCCGATGCCGAACATCGTCAGGGCGAAGAACAGGGTGTTCATCGACAGGCAGACGCTCAGGTGCCCGACCACGGCCGGCGACAGACTCGAAAGGACATCGGCCGGAAACAGCTCGGTCAGGCTGAACGTGCCCACGACGCGGAACCAGTTGGGATGTTCCGGCGTGTCCTTCCACAGAAACGCGACCAGACCACATCCGACCACCCAGACGGCGAAGTACTTCGTATAGAACGTCAGAACTCGGCGCAGCATGGAGGGCCAGTATAAGCCGCGACGGGCCGGCCGACAACCGCCTGCTCATACCAACAAGAAGGCCCCGCCAACAAGGCGGGGCCGGTGCTACAATGAAGGAGGACATCAGAACCACGCTTATTTCTTCGGCAGACGAATCATCAGTAACCTTGTCCAGTCCTCGTCGCGGACTCGAAGAAGGGCACGCCCATCTGCCGCTGCGTTGTCAATGGCTTCATTAAACTCTTTTACGTTGCGGACGGGCTTTCTGTTCACTTCGGTGATCAGGGTGCCCGCTTGAATACCGGCCTCGCCGGCCGGCGATCCGGGCCGGACCTCCATGACCAACACGCCCGAGAGGTCCTCGTAACCCAAGCGGGAAGCCAGCTCCTCCGTCAACGTTTGGAGCGTCATCCCGAGGCTCTCCTGGACGGCTTGGCTGCCTCCACCCATCGCGAATTCGCTATCCGGACGCTTCTCAAGCGTCACAGTCAACGGCTTGCGTTTGCCGTCACGAATCACCACAATCCGAACCTCGCTGCCCGGCTTATACATGGCCACGCGGTTACGGAACTCGTTCCAGTTGGAGACCGGCTGGCCCTCCAACTCCACAACCACGTCATCCTGCTTCATACCGGCTTTATCGGCCGGGGAATCCTCCACCACTTCGTTGATCACCACACCTTTGTCGGCATCCAGTCCAAAGTACTCTCCCACGCCGGGCTCGACGTCGTCGCCTTGCACGCCGAGAAAACCACGCACCACTGCCCCGCTCTCTTTGAGCTGCGTGTAGATGTCTCTGGCCATGTCGCTGGGGATCGCCAGTCCGATGCCCACGTTCCCGCCGGGCCCGATGATCGCCGTATTGATGCCCACCGCCTTGCCGTCCAGGTTCAGGAGGGGACCGCCCGAGTTGCCGAAGTTGATCGCCGCATCGGTCTGGATGAAGTTCTCATAGCTGGCAATGCGCAGGCCGCTCCGTCCAGTGGCGCTGACGATTCCCGCCGTAACGGTGTGGCTCAGGCCGAACGGATTGCCGATGGCAATCACCCACTCGCCCACTTCCAGCGTGTCGGAGTTCGCCAGCTCGATGTAGGGAAGGTCGGTCTTGTCGATCTTGACGACGGCCACGTCCGTCTCGGGATCGGCGCCGACGATCTCCGCGTCCACCTTCTGGCCGTCCGCCAACTGCACGGTGACCTTCTCGGCCCCCCCCACCATGTGGTTGTTCGTCAGGATATATCCGTCGGAAGAGATGATGAAACCGGACCCCTGCGCGACCTGCCGGGATTCCGGCTCCTGTCGTTCCCGCTGGTAACGACGCGGGCCGAAGAAGTACTTGAACAACTCGTCCTCAAACGGGCTGGATGGGTCATTGGACCAGTCCCGCGAAGAGCTGCCACGAACGGCCTTGGTGGCCTGGACCCCCACGACCGCGGGCGAGGCCTTCTCGGCGATCGAGGCAAACGCCTTGCCCATCTGTTTCAAGGTGACGATGCTCTGACTGTCCTGCGCGAAAGCCGACAGCGGTATCAGCAACAGCCAGATCATGCCGATGGCCGTTGTGCCGATGAGGGTGTTCTTTCGAGTTGCGCGAAGCAAACGTGTTACCATAGTTGACCTCCAGAAACTTTCCGTCCAAAAGAACGCTTGGCCAAGCTCTCGTACCACCGTCATAAACATCCGCTTGGGTAGGGGTTTATACGATTGTAGGCAGGGTTAGTTCGGGCCGTCAAACCCTTTTTCGCCGGCCGGCGGGGCTGTTCCTGCCGCATCGGACCATCGGTGATTCGTCGACTGCCAGACCGCGTGCGGCGATGTTGCGGCCGGTGCAATTCTGTGGAACTCCGACGCCGCTCGATTGTATAACTGGGCAAAAAGAGGCCTCGATACATCGGGAATATGACGGACGAACCTCACATCATCCAGCGTGTTCTGGACGGCGACGCGGAGTCGTTCCGGCTTCTCGTCGAACGCTACGCCGGACCCGTCGTCGGCATGATCCGAAACGTCACCGGCGACACACGGGACTGTGAGGACCTGGCCCAGGACGTGTTCCTGGCCGCTTTCGCCCGGCTCAAGACGTTCGATCCGGCGAGGAGCCGCTTCTCGACCTGGTTGCTGACCATCGCACGGAACATGAGCATCAACCTGCTCAAGAAGAGGCGATCGAGGGCTTCCGTCGAACCCTCGCAACCGCCCGACGACGAAGGACCGCTGGAGCGTGTCACGCGTCAGGAGGCGTTCGCCCGACTCGATGCGGCGCTTCGGTCCCTTCCGGACCGCCAGCGCCGGGCGTTGACCCTCGTCGAGTTCGAAGGATTGTCGTATGAGGAGGCCGCGGTGATCGAAGGGACACGAATCGGCACCATCAAGTCAAGGGTCAACCGCGCCAAGGCCGCCCTCGGCGAAGTACTGCGAGCCTGTCATGAGGATGACAAATGAAGCACGAAGAACTCTATCGAGAATGGGTGCGGCAGCGTAGAGACATCTGTCTTGGCGAGGATTTCACACAGGACGTGATGCACCGAGTCCACCGGCTCAAGGCCGACCAGGACAGGCGCCGGCTCACATGGTCGCGCATCGTGGACCGGGTCGCCTGCTCGTCGTGGGCTCAGGCGGCCGCCGTCGCCATGGCGGCGCTGCTCGGACTCGGACGAATCCTGTTGACACTACGTCTGCTGCTGTTTGCCTGACGACCTGGAGGATACCATGACTGAACACGTGACATCGAAGAACACCAAACGACACGCATGGCTGGCCGGCGCCCTGTCGATTCTGATGCCCGGCGTGGGACACGCCTATTGCGGCAACCTGCGGCGCGGCCTGGTCTTCGGCCTGCTCTATGCGATCGGCATTCCCGTCGTCCTCGGATTGCTCGCGTACGCCAGCCCTGCCTCGACGGTCACGTTCGGTTTGCTGATGGCTCTGGCGGCATTCGGCGTGGTGATCGGCGCAGCCGTCGATTCGTATCGGCTGGCACGACAGACCCGCAGCGACTATCCGCTCAAGCCCTGCAACGGTCCGGGCATCTATGTCCTGCTCGGTCTCTTGATCCAGGGCAGTTGTCTCGGATACGCGTTGCACATCCGCAGCACCCTGTTCCAGGCCTTCCGCGTCCCCAGTATGTCGGAATTTCCCACCATCGTCCCGAACGACCGCCTTCTCGTGGACCGGAACGCCTATCGAAAGGCCGATCCCCAGCGTGGCGACACCATCCTGTTCCGTCCCCCGAACGAGGACTGGCGAACCTACTACATTAAGCGTATCGTCGCCCTCGAAGGAGACACCGTCGCGATCAAAGACGGAACGCTCTACGTCAATGGCGAAAAGCTCGCGGTGGGCAAAGCCATGAAGCCGCCGTCAGCCGGACGTGTGACAGAGGACGGCCGCGCGCTCCAGGGCGAGTTCTTCGAAGAGACCAACGCAAGTGCCCGCTACACGATCTTCCTGTCGACGTCCGAGCAGAATGCCGTCCGCGACTTGCCCGAGACCGTCGTGCCGCAGCAGCATTGCTTCGTGCTGGGTGACAATCGGAACCGGTCGAGAGACAGCCGGCATTTCGGGCCGATCCCCTACGCGGTCATCGAGGGCCGAGCCGACTACATCTACTGGCCCGCCGATCGATGGTCGCGCTTCGGACGGATTCATTGATCTGGCCGTCCTGTCAACCCCGTCTTTTCCTCCTGAGCGGCCCCCTGCCTTCGCACGTGGAGATTCCCAGTGATTGAATCGGACGGCACAACAAAGAAGACTGACAGAAGACTCTGCGACTGGGTTCATATGACAGCCTGTTCCGGCATGAGAAAGAAGAGATGGGTGGTCGCGGCCGTCGCGGTCGCCGCGCTTGCCCTGTTCGGTGTTTATGAACTGCTGTTCGGCCGGCTGTTTCCGTTCTCTCCGGTCGTGGTTGGGTTCTCCCGGCAGGAGCATGGGAGCTTTGTCGTGTACCATCACGGGCAGCCGGAATCATCCCAGCTATCCTATCTGAGCGATGTCGTTGCTATCGAAGAAGACTACCACGGGACGCCTTTCCGGTCGGAGCCCGAGATATTCCTTTGCAGGGACGATCGCGAATACCACAGGCTTACCGGTGGAAGGGCTCGGTTCATTGCGATCAATGGACGGCTGTTCGTGTCCAAGCGAGCACAGGAAGATGCAAGACAGGGCCGGATCGATCTCCGAACGTATCTGACCCATGAGATGTCCCATTGCCTTCTCCAACAGCACATGTCGATTCTGAGATCCCTGAAGATGCCAAGATGGCTGCTCGAAGGAACCGCCATGGATTGTGCCGGACAGGTGGGAGCTGGAATCTACCCGGACAGATCGACAGTATACGACGCGATAGCTCGGGGCGTGTTCTGTGAGCCGGCGGACTTTGGTACGGTTCTCGACGGCGAAAAAGGGACGGCGCTCTCCTGCCCGATAGAGAACAGGACGGCATTTTTCTACTCGGAGTTCGGTTGTCTTGTGGAATTCCTGAGGTCGAGTCGTGGAGCGCAGCGATATCAGGCTTTTCTCAAGGACCTGGTCGAAAGCCGTACCCTGAACGTGGAGAGGTCGTTTGAAGAGGCCTATGGAACGACGCTCGGTGATGAGATCGCTCGATTCAAGAACGAGACGCAGAGGCGTTGAGCCCGCCGGACAGACTGGATCGACTTCGCGGCGCAACGAGAGCCGTGGCCGAGAAACGCCTGCCAGTACCCTCTCAAATGATGGTCGCTCGAAGGAGGGCTATCGCATGACCCAGGACTTGTCTTTGAAGACGACCTGCGCCGAGTCGCGCATCGCCGGATCGCCCCGGAAGGCGTAGTCCAGTTGCAGGGTCTTGCGCAGGAACACCCTGACCGGCTGGCCCATGCCGTCCACCGCCACAGGGTGATCGATCGCGGCGGTCTCGTTGCTCAGGCCCGTGATGAACACCTTGAACCCGCCCGCCTGACTGTCGAAATCGCGCCAGATCACGGCGATGTCCTTGGCGTTGTCCTCGCCCTGGAGAATGCGGTTCTCCACCTTGCTCATGGCTTCGAGGAACGGATAGCGGCCCTGATGCCGCTGCTTGATCTGTTCGAAAGCGATGGGCGGAACGCCGACGCCGGAAGGCACGATCTGGAACGTGTCGCTCATCAACTCGCATCGGGGGTAGAACTCAACGTCCTGACCCGTGCGATTGGTCACGGTCAGGATCATGTACCAGAACCGCACCGGACCGCTGCCGCCTCCCGACAGGATGAGCTGCTGGGGTTGCTCGAATTTCACCTCGACCGTCCAATGCCCCGGCCTCTGAACCACCGCCGGCTCCGGCGCCGCCAGACACACATTGGCCGCCACCACCAGGAATGTCCCATAAAACAGACACTTGCTCATCCGGTATCCCTCTCGAGAGACCATTTCGGTTTCCAAACGCGCCAGACTACACGTTTTCCCCATTTTACAGCAAAACCGCCCATAAGCCAAGAAGAATCTGGCCCAAGTGCCCGCCGCAGCGGTCTTTGCCGTTACCCCGCCTCCGGACGGGCGGCGCGAAGGGTCCGGCAGAACTCACTGACGCTTCTCGGCGAGGCGCGTTCGCATCTCCGTCTTGCTTTCCCACCTGTGGTGGTCAATTCCCGGCACATGGTCCCAACTGAAGTGCCAGAGCTGACACCAGTGCCGCCACGCGGCCCGCAACAACCCCCGGATCTTCATATCACCATCGCTCCAATAGGAGTTGACTTCCGATCCCATTAAGGGTCCTCTTTCGACTCCCATTGGTACGTTAAGATAGGAAAGAGGTTCCGGTTATATGGATCAAATCACTCCGCGAGGTGTACCTCCGCAAACCTCCCGGCGGCTTGGGCCAGCAACTCTTCGCAGTGCTCCAGAGCGAACTGGAGGTCCATGCCGGGCTGCGTGCAGGCCAGAGCGGCCTCGATCCCGGCGTTGCGCCAGACATGGTCCGCGAGCAGGACCTGCCCGGCGATCACCCCGACCCTGGCGCCTCCCTGGCGGGCGACACGGGCGACGCCGGAGACGACCTTGCCCCGCATCGACTGCGAATCGAAGCAGCCCTCGCCCGTGACGACCCAGTCGGCATCCGAGACCTCCTGCCGCAGGCGAGACTGCGCCATGACCGTCTCGATCCCGGAAACGAGGCGGGCCTCCATGAAGGCTACGGCCCCTGCCGCCAGACCTCCGGCCGCACCCGCGCCGGGCAGGTCCCGGACGTGAATCCCAAGTTGGCTGCCTATCAGCTCCGCCAAATGCGCCAAGGCGGAATCGAGCGTCTCGACCATCTGCGGCGCGGCGCCCTTTTGCGGCCCGTACACGCGAGCAGCCCCGTGCGGCCCGCACAGCGGATTGTCCACGTCGCAGAGCACGTCGATGGGGACGTCCATATCGCGGTCCGGCGGGATGATCTCGACGATCTCCGCCAAGGCTCCGGCGCCAAGGCCGACCGGCGTCCCGTCGCCGGCCAGGAACTCCCAGCCCAGAGCCATGGCCGCCCCGACGCCACCGTCGACGGTGGCGCTGCCGCCAACCCCCAGCAGGATTCGCTCGGCGCCGCGGTCCAGCGCCGCCGCAATAAGCTGGCCCGTCCCGAAGGTGGTCGTCTTGAGCGGGTTCAACTGCTCGCGCCGCAGCAGTTGCATCCCGCTGGCCGAAGCCATCTCCACCACCGCCGTCTGGTCGTCGGGTAGCCACGCGAAGCCCGCCGCGACCTCCATGTCCGGCAGCGGGCCCATCACCGTCACGGGTATCCACTGGCCGTTGGAAGCCGCCATCAGGGCCGCCGCCGTGCCCTCCCCGCCGTCGGCCATCGGCTTGACCACGATCTCGGCCCCCGGCGCCGCCCTGCCGATGGCGTCGGCAACGATCCGGCAAGCCCGCTCGGCCGCCAGAGTCCCCTTGAACGAGTCCATCGCGACCACGATCTTCATCGTTCGCCCCGTCTTTCGCGCATCTTCGAGCCCACTGCAAAGTGGCGAACCCTTTGGCCCTTTGCGTCGCCCAAGTTGACTTTGATTGGCTTGGCTTCCATGACTCGATCCCCATTTTCAGCCCAGGAACGCCGAAATTGGCTTTGTTTCGCACGGCGAGACCGTATCTCGTCGCTCGAATCTCGTATCTCGTATCTCGTTCTCCGAGGCTGGCCGCAACTGACGGCCCGCAACTCGTTAGATCGACAATAAACGAAACACGGTGACCTGTCAACCACAAAACCGGCACATTCGCCTTTTCTCCCCACCCCCGAGATACGAGATACAAGATACGAGATACGCGCCTCGTCCTTGACCCCGCCGGGAGATTCCTGTAGGCTGTATCCCGGATGTGCGAAGGGAAGCTATGTGCCGAGAGGCCCCCACAATCCGGCCCCTTGTCCGCGCGCCGCAAGGCGACGTCGAGTGGTTCGGCCAGTCGGTGCAATACCCCCCTCCCATTCTCCGTGTGCTGAACACTAGCGTAAGGGCTGATGCCAGGACTGCCGAAGACGGAATCGCTCTTGAACAAACGATGTCCTCCATGTCGAGCAACTTCTGAGATCGTCCCATCGGAGGTGCACCATGCCGGAAAAGCGACACAGGCTGATCCGTATCTTGTTCCTGCCGGTCATTATTCTGCATTTTGTGTTTAGGGTCCTTCTCCTTGTTGCTTGTGCGTTGGTGCTCGCCCCGTGGGAGGTTATCCAGGAGGAGTGGCTTGGCAAGAAGAGCCAGACGCCGCCGGAGGAGCCCGCCAACGAATACATGCGTCTGTTCTCGAACCGTGCGATCTGGGTGGGCGCAAGCCTCCTTACCGCGGCCGCCTTTGTCCTGTTGGGGTCCGAACTGGCCATTCAACTGACTCGGCTGGCCCTGCGGACCGACGATGTTCGGATCCGCCTGGTGGCGCTGGACTGGGCAGGACCGGCCGCAAAATGGCCTGCTCGTATCGGCGCACCCGGTGATATCTTTGATGATCTGTTGCGACTGGCTTCCACCGATAGCGATGCTCGCGTCCGGAATAGCGCGCTCGGCATCCTTGCCTCGGATCTCGGCACGCCTGACGCTGTGATCCCCGCGCTTCGGGACTACGTGCTTGCCCCGAACCCCATCATCCAAGTCAATGCCATCGACGCGATGCTTCGCCTGGGCCAAGAAGCAGACACAACGAACTCGGCGCTTCTCCATATGGCCGATTGGCTCACGCATCAGGGAGAGGATGACCCGCCTGTCACAGCCGCCCGACATCTGGTCTCCCGGCTGTCCGAGGACCGCATCTATGACATGCTTACAGATGACATCGAGTGTTTGTATCGGTGCGGGCTTTCCATGATCACCGGAAACTGCACTGAGGAGGTGGCCTCGGCCGCACTGAGGGCGATGGCCTTCTACCGTTTGCCTGTAGAGGAACGAGAGCGACTGAAAACCGCTCGGAGCCAACCGACCCGGTCATGGTGGAGCACGAACTCTCATCGAATCTCTAACAGGCCGGCGGCAATCGAAGAAAGGCTCATCCAAGCCGAGACGGCAGGATCCAGAGGCGCGGTCGAACAACTTCGCTGGGCGGATGCCAAGAGTGCCGGCACGTTCGCCGCGTACCGGATCTATCTCGAAACCTACCCCGGCGGGCGTTATGTCCAGGACGCCCGGACGCGACAGGCAGCGCTTTTGTGCGATGACGCTCCTTTTGCACTGGTTTCCCAGGAGGGCACGAGAGAGGCCCTCGAGAGGTTCCTCCTGGAGTATCCCGGACATCGGCGTGAGCTGGAGGCCCGCGAGTTGCTGCGTAGTCTCGACGGATATGATATTGTCGACCTTCTGGACAAACGCATGATCGAGGTCGAGCCGGTCGGCTCCGGCATCCAGCGTGTTGCGGTGAAGGTGCGTCGGCTTGTCCCCCATGGAGTCACGGTCAAGGTGCCCGTCGGAACTTTCTTTGTTTCCGAAAGGGCTGGGACTCAGAATATGGTCGCAACCGCCGAGTGCCAGGAGACGCTGACGACAGATGAATGGATAACCCTTTCGGTGCCTTCCGCATGCGCGAACCACTCAAGAGACGTGCCGGCATTCAGAGACCGGTTCACCATTCAGCACTCTGCCCACTCGCTTGATCTGGTCCGTCTGATGCCGGTGCTCGACAAGGCACAAGTCTCGTATGGCGTTCGGCAGGCGGCGGTATGGATCGTGACAGACAACGTCAGCTATTATCATCTCGGCAGGCTGGTCAGAGGGGCGTCCTGGATGCCGATCGATGGCTCACGGGTAATCAGGCACTATGAGGCGGGCCAGGCGATGAAGATCTGCGACGAAGCAGGGATCGATATCACGCAAAAAGCCATCTGGCAGGACCGTGCGACGATCCTGGAGGGACTCCAGGATGCCGATCTTAAGATCTGGCTTGAGGCGAAGCAGGCAGCACGTTGAATCTGAAGCAGATTCAGGGTCAGACCTTTCGATAATCATTAGCAGAGTAACGGCCGGGCGGCGATCCTGGATCGAGGCATGATGGGCTTGTCGGACAGGCGGGTGACGCAAGGCCGGCGGATCGCCAGGGACGTCGATGGCGTGGTGACCGAAACGGTTGGCGGGGCGAGGCCCACCCGACATCATTAACCGAGTTTCTTTGTGAGGGAGCTATGGTGGGTGAACGACATATGGGCGAGGAGACACTGGAGAAGCACGGGTCTGTTTGGCGAGTTTATCGCTACGGAATGCTGGTCAACATCGTCGCCTGCCTCGTGTGGTCTGTTTACTTTGTCCTGATGATTCCGCCTGAATACGGTGGGAACCGCCATATTTTAGTTCTTCTCAGCGTCATGCTGTTGTTCTTCCATCTGGCGTACTTCTTCCGATGGCCAAGACGTGTCTGTATCGCCCTGGGGGTTATGGCTTTGAGCTCGATCGCCTTGACCTGGTTCTACGTTATTCGTCTCTTATGGGCGGAAGTCCTCCATCCGTGAATGAGAGCGGATGAGGGTCAGGCCTTTCGATGGTCATCAATCTGGAGGATGCTCGGGCGGCAGCCGGATACGGGGTGACACAAGGCAGTCGAAAGGACCGCTTGGTTGTCTGTCGGCGGCATCACTGTCGCTGCGGCGTGTGCTGACGCGTCGAATCTACTGCGGCGTGCGGCGCATCTTCTTGAAGGCGTTGATCAGGCCGTTGGTGGAGTCGTCGTGCGACGTCACCATCTTGTCATCCTCCAACTCGTGCAGGATGGCTCCGGCTAACTGCTTGCCCAGCTCAACGCCCCATTGATCGAAGCTGAAGATGTTCCAGATCACCCCCTGGACGAAGATCTTGTGCTCGTACATGGCGATGAGCGAGCCGAGGGTTCGCGGCGTGATCTTTCTGAGGAGGATCGAGTTGGTGGGCCGGTTGCCGGCAAAAACCTTGAACGGCAGTAGCCTGCTGATCTCCGCGTCGCTCTTGCCGGCCGCACGCAGCTCCGACTCCACTTCCGCTTCGCTCTTGCCCTTCATCAGGGCCTCGGTCTGGGCGAAGAAATTGGACAGCAGGATCGTGTGGTGGTCGGCCAGGGAGTTGTGCGTCTGGGCGGGCGCCAGGAAGTCGCACGGGATCAGCTTGGTGCCCTGGTGGATGAGCTGATAGAAGGCGTGCTGGCCGTTCGTGCCGGGCTCGCCCCAGACGATCGGGCCCGTCTGGTGCGTGACGGGCCTGCCGTCGCGGGCGACCGACTTGCCGTTGCTCTCCATGTTGCCCTGCTGGAAATAGGCCGCGAAGCGGTGCAGGTATTGATCGTAGGGCAAAATCGCCTCGGTCTCGGCGCCGAAGAAGTTGTTGTACCAGATGCCGATCAGCGCCAGCAAGACCGGGATGTTGCGTTCCAGAGCCGTCGTGCGGAAGTGGTTGTCCATGGCGTGCGCGCCTTCGAGCAGCTCGCGGAAATGGTCGAAGCCGATCGTGCAGGCGATGGACAGGCCGATGGCCGACCAGAGGGAATAGCGGCCGCCAACCCAGTTCCAGAAGACGAACATGTTGGCCGGATCGATGCCGAACTCCTCGACCTTGGCGCGGTTCGTCGAGACGGCCACGAAGTGCCTGGCAATGTCGCTTTCCTTGGCGGTCCGGAGGAACCAGTCGCGGGCCGAATGGGCGTTGCGCATCGTCTCCTGCGTGGTGAAGGTCTTGGAGGCCACGATGAACAGCGTCGTCTCAGGGTCGACCTTTCGAAGCGTCTCGGCGATGTGGGTGCCGTCGACGTTGGATGCGAAATGGGGCCTGACATGCTTCCAGTAGGGTCGCAGCGCCTCGGTGACCATGACCGGCCCCAGGTCCGAGCCGCCGATGCCGATGTTGACGATGTCCGTGATGGGTCTGCCCGTGTAGCCTTTCCACCGGCCCGACAGGAGGTCCTCGGAGAAGCTCCGCATCTGGTCCAGCACCGCGTTGACCTCGGGCATGACGTCCTTGCCGTCGAGACGGATCGGCTCGTTCGACCGATTGCGCAGCGCCACATGGAGCACCGCCCGGCCCTCGGTCTCATTGATCCGCTCGCCGGAGAACATCGCCTCGATCGCCTCGGGGACGCCCGTCTCGCGGGCCAGCCGCAGCAGCAGGTCCAGCGTCTGACGCGTGATCCGGTTCTTGGAATAGTCGACGAGGATGTCTTCGAACTGCGTCGAGAAGACGCTGAAACGATCCCTGTCCTGGGCGAACAGGTCCTTCATATGCACGTCTTTGACCGTTTCAAAATGATCGGCAAGCTGTTTCCATGCCTGCGTTTGCGTCGGGTCCGTACGTCCTAACATGCCCCTTCCTTTCTCGATGCGCTCGTGTTTCCAGGCAGGGTGGGTCGCCGACCGGCCCTGCCGATGTCAAACGGCGGCATTGTAAAAGCGGCGGCACGGCATGGCACGAAAAATCCGCGAGCTTGTTGCTGTCGGTCCGGCCAACGAGATGATACGCTGTCTTGCGTGTGGCTGCTCCCTGACGGGAAGCCGTCACGCCTCGATCGGTCTGACGGATCGCACCGGCGGGCGGAGCAGCCATCGCTCTTGTGACCTTTTGCAGTGGACAGGACAACCTCAAAGGAGAACCGCCTATGGCATACAAGGACATCTTGAGAAATGCGATACGGACATTCGAGGACCTGGAGAAATGGCTCACCGCCCAGAAGGCCCGGGTCGATCCGCGACTGAAGGACGTGATCGCCAAGTACCCCATGCGAGTGAATACGTACTACCTCAGTCTCATCGAGAAGGTCAACGACGGCATCTGGAAACAGGCCATTCCCGACGTCGAGGAACTGGTGCATTACATGGACCTGACGGAAGACCCGCTGGATGAGGAAGGGGACATTCCGCTGGGCGGCCCACGGACGATCATTCACCGGTATCCGGACCGCGTCCTGCTGTTCGTATCGAACGAGTGCGCCATGTACTGCCGATTCTGCACGAGGAAGCGGAAGGTCGGCGATGACCGCAAGAATCCGTCGATGGAGGACATCACCAAAGGCATCGAATACGTGGCGTCGCACGAGGACATCCGCGACGTGTTGATCTCCGGCGGCGATCCGTTGCTGATTCCGACCAAGAGACTGGATGAGGTTCTGGGAAAGCTCCGACAGATTCCCCACCTGGACCTGATCCGCATCGGCACGAGGGTCCCGTGCGTCTGGCCGCAGAGGATCATCGAGGACACCGAACTGATTGAAATGCTCCGCAAGCACACGCCGCGTTCGCTTGACGATCCGCAGCTCTTTATCAACACGCACTTCAATCACCCCAACGAAATCACGCCTCAGAGCTACCAGGCGGTGAAGATCCTGCGAGACCTGGGCATTCCCGTCGCCAACCAGAGCGTTCTGCTGAAGGGAGTCAACGATGACACGGACGTCATGAGAGACCTGGTGCATGGCCTCGGTCGGATGGGCGTACGACCGTACTACCTGTATTACGCCGACCTGGTTGAGGGAACCGGTCATTTCCGAACGGAAGTGTACAAGGGAAAGGAAATCTGCCGAGATCTGTGCGGCGCCACCACCGGCTTCCTGCGCCCGACCTATGTGGTCGATGCGATGGGAGGCAGGGGCAAGGTCCCGGTGGACCTCGGCTACTCCGATGGAATCAGTGAAGACAGAAAGGGTGGGATTCTCACCTCGGCGATCGGGCTGGGACGAGTGTATGTCAACGACCCGATCGATCGAATAGAGGGCAAACCGACGCGGCACAATCCCAACCGGAAATGAGAGACCGGCCGCCGCGCCCGACCCGGGCCCCGTAAACCGCCTCGCTGGGACGCCGGACGCAGTCAGGGTCGTCAGGCACACTCGCTGCCGGGAACGTGACGCGTCTGCCGGGTGGCGGCCCGGAGTTCGTACTGCGCCTGGAGCCACTTGAGGAACGGGCGCGGATTGCTGCCGAGGCGGCCGCCGATGCGGAGGGGCTTGAGTTCGCGACTGCGCCAGAACTCCTCCGGGGTGGGCGCGCCGCTGTTCGCGCCACGGTAGAGCGTGGTCTGCTTCCAATCGTAGACGGTGAAGACGTCGCCTCGGTCGCTGGTGAAGACGTGCTTGCGGGAGATCTTGAAGCCGTCGCTGTCGGCGGCGTCGCCGAAAAGCTCCACGAGGCCGGCCGGCGGGAACTCGAAGAGCGTCAGGCTGTCTATGCCGCTCGTATCGACCTTCGGATTCAGCTTATACATTGCCGTTGCCTTCCAATCGGATTCGTGTCATTTCGCACGCAGAAGGCCGCGTTTCATTCCTTGATCGGCACGATCCCTCTGCAAGAAACACAGAATTCATTGTACCGCAAAGCCACATATTAGTTCGACGCGTAGATTGGATTGGGTGATAGGCAAATGGTCAGGGCGGGTCAGCCTTTTACTCACTTGGTGCGGCTATTCGAGACGGGCCCGCGAGTCATGTGAACGCCGTCTGGCGTGGCCTGGCAAAAACACCGGTCAGGCGGGCGGGGTACTCAAGGGAGGTTTCGAATCCGGTTCAGATCGCCGGTGGCCGCGGCTTCCAGGATAGGCCCCATGTACTCGTCGACCATCTCGGCGGTCATGGGCACGGGCATGTTCTGGAGCTTCATTCGCAACTGGGGCTCCTTTGCGGCGGCCAGCGCACGGTCGACGTGGGCCGGCTTGAAACCAGCCACCTCCTGCAAGCAAGTGGGGAACCCCACCTGCCGGGCGAAGGCGAGCATGGCCTCAGCGACGGCAACCCCCAGCTCGCGGCCCGACATGGCATCGAACTCGATCCCGGCGGACGTGGGGATCAGGCCGGCCCGGCGCCAGATCGCCCCGACGTGGCGGAGAGCCTCTTCAATGGCCGGTGCGAAGAAGACGGTGTAGTAGGGGTTCATCAGCGCGCAGGCCCGTCCATGCGGCAGGATATCGACAAGGGAGAAGCTCGTCAGGTGCCCGCCGTTGGTGCCCCCGATCATGATCGCGTAGCCGCCCAGGTCGGTCGCCAGAGCGAGGGCCTGGCGCCCCTGCCGGTCGCCCGGGTCGGCCATCACGCCGGGCAGGTGTTCGAGAATCAGGGCGAGCCCCGTCTGGGCGACGTCGGCCGCCAGACGATAGTGTGGCTTGCCGACCGCTCCGTAGAGGACCTCGAGCATGTGAGACATCCCGTCGAAGGCTCCATCGGCCGTCAGGGCTTTCGGCTCGGTGAGGGTAAGGTCGTAGTCAAAGGCCGGATACGCCGGGACGATGGCATCGTCGACGATCAGTTTCTTCTGGCACGTGGCCGGGTCGGTCACGTTCGAATACTTCGTCAGATGCGCCGCCGAGCCGGCGATCGTCTGGACGGCCACGTGGCCGGGCAGCGTTTTGCCAGATCGCCGAAGAGCCTTGGTCACGAGACCCGTACCGAAATACTCGTCGATCTGGCCCCCTGCAACCCAGAGCACCATCGCCGCCTTGGTCGCGTCGATCGTGCTGCCGCCGCCGAAGCTGACGACCACATTGGCGTTGGACCGGACCAGCTCGGCACTGATGCGGCGGACATCTTCCGCAGGCGTGTTGGGTCGGGCGCCCCGAATCTCTGCGGCCAGGTCGACTCCGGCGTCCGCCAGCAACGGCCGGAGCAGCCCCACGTAGTCGTCGCTGCCCTGAAAAGTGCCCCGGACCAGGGCCGCGCGATCTCCGGCTTTTCGGACCCACGGCCCGATCCGCCCGAGCGCGCCCGGTCCGAATAGATAACCGTCACCCTTGAACTGACGAAGAAGACTCCTGGCCTCGTCCAATCGATCCATGACTTCATTCCCGGTTCGGCGCTTTCGTACGGACATTCTGTGCGGTGCAGCATATCAGCCGATCCGGCACGCGGCAACCAGCCGGTCGAAGCAGCCATGCCCTGAATAGCCAGTGAACCGCTGGGGAATGTGGATTCGCTCCAGGCCAAGTCGGGCAAATCCAGCCTTTCCCCAAGTCGGCCCGGACATTTGCCGAAAGAAGCAGTCAGCAGGGGCATGAAGTCGTCGAATTCAACGGAAGGCCCAGCGTTACTTGAAGAAGCTGCTTTCAGGAGCGGACCGATGGAATCCGTGGCAGAGGCAACCGATGTGCAGACGAGGACAAGAGCGGTCGACCCCTGCATCTTGTCCGTGACCGGTGCGACGCTCAAGGTGCGCGACATCATGAGCCGCGAACTCGTCACCGCCGGCCCCAGGGACACGGTTCTCGTCGCGGCCAAACGAATGTCCGAGAACAACATCTCCTGTGTCATCGTCACGGAGGGCGGGATGGTCATCGGGATTCTCACTGACAAAGACATTCTCAAGGGAGTCGCCGCCGACGACCAGGACTTCCATCGATTGCACATCGAGCGGCGCATGTCCAGTCCGGTGGAGGTCGTGTCCCCGGACGAATCCGTCATGGTCGCGGGCAAGATCATGGAATCCAAGGCCATCAAGCGGCTGCCGGTCGTCGAGGCGGGTGAGCTGGTGGGCATCGTCACGCAGACCGACGTCACCCGCGGACTGATCTCGATCAGTCCCCTGGCCGCCGTCTCGGAGGTCATGAGCACGAAGGTCGTAACGGTGAACACCGGGGCCATGGCCGCCGAGGCCGCCCGAATCATGGCCTCGCATGGCATCTCGTGTCTGGTCGCCATGCACCGCCAGGAGGTGGCCGGTATCCTGACCGAGAAGGACCTGCTCCGACGCGTGGTTGCCCTGCACAAGAACCCGGCCACGACCCAAGTCGTGGAGATCATGTCGTTTCCGCTGGTGAGCATCCCGCCGAGCTATTCGGTTCTGAGCGCGGGCAGAAAGATGGACACCATGCGACTCCATCGCCTGGTCGTGATGGACCACCCCAGGAATGTCTGCGGCATCGTCACACAGACAGACATCATGAAGGCCGTTCGGAACGAGTTGGAGCGTCTGGAACGGGATCACCCTCATCTGCGGGCCGAGTTGCGCAGCCTGATCGGCCAGGCGACGGAGGATGCGGTGTAGCGCCACGATGGCGCAGGCGCAATACCGGACCTTGCGCCCCAGACCAGGCCGTCAGAAGCGAGGCAGCAAGGCAAACCTCAGGCGAAGGTCCCAGGCAACGGCCGTTTGGCCAACGCTCCGCCCATTGCCATAATTTACGTAGCCCCGACCGGACCGGGCCTCTCCAGACGGCCAGGTTTGGGCCTGCACCAGATTCGCCCCACGGTCAGAGAGTGTATTGAACAATCGATTTCGATCTTTTCGGGAGGGATAGCATGTCTATCGTACACAACAACGACAAGAAGCGGCATACCCGAAGCCTCGTGCTGGTCTTGCTGGCGTGGGTCTTCATCGGTGGACAAGCCCTGCTGGCGGCGGGAAGCATCTACAATTACAACACGGCCGGCAACGACAAGGAAAAGGGTACGAAAGGAAAGCAGGAACAGGTGGCCGAGTCCAGCGTGCCCTGGGGTCTGATCGGCCAGAGCTCCAGCCGCGTACGCTCGCTCGCCATGCAGAGCGAGCCGGGCAGCCTCGGGAATATTGCCGTATTCCTGGCCGCCGCCAACGCCCTGGGCCTGGCGGGCCTGGTCCTGGGCCTGCTTTCCTGGTCGAGGTCGAATCACAGCAGCGGCAAGCTGACGATTGCGGTCTCGGTGGCGGTTGTCCTCGCCAATTCGATCCTCAACCTTGCCATCGCGTAATTGACGTTAGATGCCCGCGGCAGCGGCGGCGTGGGTTCAACACGTCGCCCTGCCAGTGAGGTCAAGAATTCAAGCCGGCGCGAGTTGAACGTCGGCGCGCGGGATGCGGCTACCCGGACAGGCTGGCGACAGCAACGGTCTGTTCGACTGCCGCACTCCTGCGGCAGACCATCGGCACAATATGACTCGCTGCCGGTCCGATCCTGGCGACCGCCTCACTTCGCTCGGCGGTGGCGGTGACAAGGACCGGGCTGAACCCGAGTTTCTTCCAGAGGGCCTCGGCGGGATCGTTGCCATTCACGTAGTTGACGGCCAGAAACTCCACCCTGTGCAGATGGAAGAAGTCCAGCAGCCGCCCGACGATGCGTCCGGCAAGCCCCCGGCGCCTGTGGCCGGGCTCCACCCAGACGTCGATCAATTCGCCCGACCGCGGCGGCACATAGCCGGCGTGCATCCAGATCTTCCCCATGCCCATACCGACCATCGGGGCAACCTCACCCGTCGTGGCAACCAACAGGTGCGTGCCGTCGGCAGCGAGCTGCGCCCGATAATACTCGTGCAGCCGGGCCGTGCTGGAGGGACTCAGCCGCAACATACGGGTCCCGGCACAGAGTGTGCTTTGCTGCAAGGCAATCTGCATTCTCACCAGCTCGCCGATGTCCCCTGCGGCGGCAGGACGAATCTCGTACCGCTTGTCGTTGACCGTTCTCATAGCCCCTTCGTAGAGACCACGCCTACCTGAAAACAGCCCGGCGACAATGCCACCGGGTATCATGTGACCTGCCGTATGCATCACCCACCGTCATATCTGTTCTCGATGCATCTTGTGCACAGTTGAGGCTGTGACGCTCCAAATAACGGCAGAGGCCGAAAAATACGTAGTTTCCACAATATCGAGGCACGGGCCATCCTGCCGGCTCACGCCGCCGCGACGGACTCGCCCGCTCCGGTCCACCCGGCAGCCTTGGAACCAGGAGCGTTCCTTCGGCAAACGGACAAACGATTTGCCCAGGACCGCGATTAGTTTCTATATTTTGTGTGAGGTGATCGTGTGCGGCGCAGAGGCCGTACGAAGCAACCAGCCATCCTGCCAGGGGAGGAGAGTCATGAAAAGCATTCAGATATCTGACGAGCTGTTCGACGAACTCAAGGGCCTGGTCGTGGACCCGTTCGACGACACACCGGACTCCGTGATCGGCCGCCTCATCCAGATCGTCAAGAAGGCCAAGAGCCGCTGGTCGCCGTTGGAGGCGTCCGTCACGTCGGAGGCCGAGGAACCCCAGGTTCAGCTCAAGACCCACAAACGCGAATCCAAGCAGTTCTCCGAGGAGACAGAACCCGTCGTCCTCCTGTAAGCGAACGCTCGCAGACCCTCGACACTTCACACAAACCACTTGCATGCTCGAGCCGCGCAACCGACTCACCGCGTGAGGGATCGGACGCGGCTCTTTCGCTGTTTGCCGGACCCGCCATC
The DNA here is from genome assembly GCA_040772485.1 of Sedimentisphaerales bacterium. GTDB lineage: Bacteria > Planctomycetota > Phycisphaerae > Sedimentisphaerales > Anaerobacaceae > Anaerobaca. Next base: position 125,571 of record JAXGYC010000010.1, read on the forward strand.
GCCGGCGAAACACGCCGCGATCCATCTCGATTCCGTCTGGCGCTGCGCAAAAAAAACGGTGGCACGCACCTGAGGCGGCGGAGTGGTGCGTGCCACTCACCAGATTTTCCAGCTTTCGCTGGATGTGAAGCTTGGGTCGGGCCCCTCACGGCACGTCGCTGGGCTGGGCCGAAACTGACGGCGCGCCCCGACCGGGTCCGTGAGAGTCTCCAAAGAAAGTCTACTCTATGTTCGGCGCGATGCCAAACGGACAGGGAAAATGCGGTGGGAACTCATGCTTCGAGGAAACCAAGTCAGCGACAGGGCAATCGGATCGGGTCTTACCACACAGCGGCGTAGTCGCAGCGGGCGATGGTAAAGCCGTCCTCCCACCCCTTCTTGTAGTGATTGTCCTGTTCGTACCGGGCGGTATCGCGTGTGAACCGGTAGAAGGGATGGCCGATGGTATGGCATCCGGCCGAGTACCCGTCGACGTAGCCGTCGACGTACTCCGGCGCATATCCGGCGGCAATCAGCCCCTTGCGATTTGTTGGACTACAGCCTGCGACAAGAGCAACCAAGAGCAACGCAACCACGACCGTCTTCATAATGCACTGCACTCCCGGCCAACCACGCAACCATGCCTTGTGGGCAATCACTCTTCCCTCGCTGCCACTACCCCGACCAGGACAATATTATACCCAAGCCGGCGACGAAATGCAAGCACAAAACGCTCATATCAGTACTATTATGACAGATTTTACGCGACAGGCAGGCGGATAGCACACTCAGCCGGCTTCCCGGGCAGGTGACGGCGTCCCTTCGGGCCTCCAGCGGACGATCGGCAGCCGACCTCACCGCTGTCTCGGCCTTGACAGGGCCCTTCGAAGCACTATCCAGAAGAATGATATAGGACCAGCAGAGAAGAGAAAGGGCGGGCGACGGCCGGTCTTCCACGGGCGCCGCTTCTGTACAGAAACCCGGCGAAGTGCCGGCGGATTCATCTTTTTGGCTTGCGTTGATCGCGGCTTCCGAGAGAATACCGGCACGGGTTTCAGCCACCAGGTCGCGGGCCGAACGGCTGCGCATGGACAGCTCAGGACTCAAGGACGCCTTGCAGACGAAGACCATCACCAGGATTGCCGGAGCGTCGGCGGTCTTTGCGACCGTGTGCGTTCTGGCGGCATGGCTTGCCCCCGCTGACGGATCCGGCCCCCACGCCGCATGGTACAGCATCGTCCCGCCCGTGCTGGCCATCGTGCTGGCCTTCCTGACACACCATGTCATGGTCAGCCTGGGCATCGCCATCCTTGTCGGAGGCTTCCTCGCCAGCGTCCCGCAGGCCCCTGCCAGCGGCCACGCATGGAGCCAGGGCATTGCCGCGACCGCATCGTATGTGGCCCAGACGGTCTCAACCGGCACGAACCTGCTGATCCTTTCTTTCATCCCGCCGATCTTCACGATGGTGGAGATCATCGTCGCCTCGGGAGGCTTCGCCGGCATCGTGGTCTGGCTGCTCAAGCGCGTGCGAAGCAAGAAATCGGCTCAACTGGCGACTGCCGCGATGGGGGTGGTCTGTTTCATCGACGACTACGCCAACGCGATCATCGTCGGCTCGATGATGCAGCCGATCACCGATCGTTTTCGAACCAGCCGGGCCAAGCTCGCGTTCCTCGTCGATGCCACCAGCGCCCCGGTCTCGGGACTGGCGGTAGTGAGCACGTGGATCGCCTACGAGGTCGGGCTCTTCGCTGATGTCAGCACACAGCTCGGCATGGACAAGTCCGGCTATGCCATGTTCTTCGACGCTCTGAGCTCGCGGTTCTACTGCCTGCTGATGCTGTTCTTCATCTTCGCGCAAATCCTTATCGGCAAGGAATTTGGCCCAATGCGAGCGGCGGAGACTCTGGCGGCCGACGCAGGCGGCGGTCCCAAACCTCAGACGGTTGAGCCGAATGTCGCGCCGCGCTCCTCTGGCAAGGCCATCAACGCCCTGCTGCCCCTCGGCGGACTGGTCGCCTTCCACATGACGGGCCTGTGGCTCGACGGAGGCGGACCTGCGAAGCTGGCCGATGGAGGCTCACCCCTGAGCTGGGACTACTGGCGGCAGGTCATCAGCGCCTCGGAGAACAGTCATCTGATGCTCATGTGCGCCGCCCTGTTCGGGATCGTCCTGGCGACGCTGTGCGGAAGACTGTCGGGTTCGCTGGCGGTGTCGGCCCTGCCCGGCTGCGTCTACCGCGGCGTCAAACGCGCCCTGCTGCCCTCGATCGTCCTGATCCTCGCCTGGTCGCTCAAGCACTGCTGCCAGAGCCTGAACACCGGCGACTTCCTGACCAGCCTTCTGGCGGATCGCATTCCGCCGCACTGGTTCCCTCCCCTGCTGTTCGTCGTGGCCTCGATGACCTCGTTCGCGACGGGAACAAGCTGGGGCACGATGGCCATCCTGATCCCCACGGCCATCCCTATCGCCTTCGCCCTCGACGGGAACTCGTACGGACTGACGACAATGGTCAGCCTCGGCGCCGTTCTGGACGGCGCTATCTTCGGAGACCATTGCTCCCCGATCTCCGACACCACGATCATCAGCTCGGTGGCCAGCTCTTGCGACCTCATCCAGCACGTCCGCACGCAGTTGCCCTACAGCCTCGTCGTCGCCGCGATCGCTCTATCCGGTGCGTATATCCCCTGTAGCCTGGGGTTGGCGTCGATCTGGGGTCTGGCGCTGGGCGCGGTGGCCGTCCTGGCCGTGCTGCTGCTCGTGGGCCGGCGGCTCTGAGCGCTATCGCGCCGGGCGAACAGGTGGCACGTAGGCAGGAGCCTCTTTCGGGTAGAACTCGCGACCGAATACGCCCGCCACGGCGTCGTTGAGATACTGAAGAGAGAAGTAAACGTTGCCGTGCGCCCCCTGCCGCTGGCAGAGCCGGTGCTGCTCGCGGATCAAGCCGAAGTCCCGCGTGACGGTCCGACCGTCTTGCGTGTCGTAGATAGACAAGCCTGGAATGATCCGGGTCAGGTGCGGATCGATCCGCTTCCACTGGGCAATCTCCTGGCCCAACGTGTGCGTGTCGGCGGCGTGCGCCATCGGAACGACGTAATCGATGGTCCCCTCCCTGAGCCAGCGGGGCCAGTCCTGGTAGGCCTTCTGGGCTGACTCAATGGAGCTGAAGACCGCGGCGGTGACCTGGGCCTTGGGCCTGGTCGCCTTGGCGCGACGATAGACGTCGCGGACCAGCTCGGTGACGCCCTGCATGCGGAACTGGGCCCACTTCTCGGCCCGGGCCTTCTCCTTCTTGAGGTCGATGCGGTGTTCGCCTCGCGGCACCAGCGGGCTGCGGCCGGCGGACCGGATGACCTCGTCGCGGTGCACGTAGCGGCCGGGCTTGGCGAAGCCCGTGATCCGGCGCATGGCCGGCAAGTGCATCGACTTGACGGGACCGTCCAGCATCAGCACCTGTCCGCCTCGCTTGACGAACGCTTCGATGTCTTCTGCTGCCTTCTCCTCGATGATGTAAACCGCCGGCAGCACCAGCACGCTGCCGGCCGACAGCGTCGCGACGCGGCCGACGTCGATCGTGGCGGGCCTGTGGCCAAGCCGCGTCAGGGCGGTCCTCGCGGCGTCCAGCGAACTCGTCCCGTACTCGGCCTTCGTCGCGTCGGTCGTAGCGAGGCAGACCTTCCCGCCGCCCGTCGTCCAGACGCCCAGCGTCAGGCGAACCGTCTCGGAGACTGCCGGCGGCATTTCGTTCTCCGCATGCCAGTTAAGCAGCAGCACGCTGCCGGCCCCCAGCTTGTTCAGGGCGATGGCAGGCGAGCCGTCGGAGAACTCCGCCAGGACCGCCGCCGTCGTCGGCGACGCCAGCAGGTTCGCGGACATGCCCGCCACGACCGTGGGGAACGTCGTACGCCTGGCCCCTGTCATCGGCTCGAAGCCATATCGTTTGGCGAACTCGTTCTGGCAGTGGTCGCAGTAGCACTGCTTGGGGCCGTAGCGGATGTAGTCGAAATGGAGCCCGTCGAGATCGTACTTCCTGAGGCACTCGATCATCAGATCGCTCTGGAACCGCCGGACCTCGGGCTTGCCGAAATCGTACCACAGGCTTCCGCCCGCCCCTTCGTCGACCGCCCAGTCGGGATGCTCGTCGAGGACGTGCCGGGGCTGCGCGGCGCCGTAGGCGCCGTTGACGAACCAGGCGTGGACCTGGATCCCGCGCTTGTGACACTGCTTGACCATGTGGCCCAGCGGGTCGTAGCCCGCCTGGACGCCATCACCCATCGGACACAGCTCGCTCTCGAAGAACGCCTGGCCGCCCCAGTACCACACGAGAAGGAAGACCGCGTTGAGGTTGGCCTTGTCGATCCTCGCGACCAGCGCATCGGCCTCGCCCGGCGTCTTGATCTGCGTCGCGTGCATCCAGATCCCGCGCAACTCAGGACCCGGCGCAGCGCCGGCCGTCGCCGACAGCCCCATCGACAACAGCATCGCCCATCGCAGCAGTCGGCGCATGTCGCAGTTCCCTTCCCTTGGCATTCGCATCAATCCACAAGACCCCGGCCCGAACCCCACTGCCCCCTCTTTCGACCACACCCGGTCCCTTTCTTGAGCGAAACAGTCATTCGGTCGCCGTCCCATTCGACAAGCTCAGAGCCTGCCCAAGCAGCATTGAACGGGCCACGTTCCTCTCCCTGGTGTCACTCGGCTACCTTGAAGACAAACCGTCTCGGATTGTTCTGCTGGCCCCAGTCAATGGCGGGGGCACGACAGGTGAGAGAGAATCCCTCATCGGTCACGCGGTATTCGAAGTCTTGGCCGCTGTAAGGGTCCTTCGGCAAGCCGGCAGGAAGCCCCTGCGGCAATTCGCCGGTTGTCGCCCTGATGCGATAGATCGGAATCGCCGCCTGGACGGCGTGGGCGAGAGCCAACTCATTGACGTGCAGCCGGTAATAGGGTTCCACGAGCCCAACGGCGGCTGCCACGAGAATGATGGCATCGCCCGCCTCCATGTCCGCAACGAGTTCCTCCTTGAGCTGCACGATCTGCTTGTGCTTGCCGTGATAGGATTCGTCGCTTTCGAGTACCGCAATGACCGAATCAACGAACCGCTTGTAGACCTGCCGCACATGGTCAAATACCTGTTCGGGCGCGGTTGCACTTTCGATCAGCTTCTCGGCAGTGTCACCTTCCCGCATTCGATAGGTTTCAAGCTCTATACGGAGGGCTTGTCTCCAGTCAGAGTGCAGGGCCATCGATGCCTGTAGCGAGGCAACCTGCATATCGTACCACTTCGTCAGTGTCTCGCTGGGCTGCCACTGCCGATCTTCGGCCAGTTCAGACTCCAGCGATTTGAGCCGATCCGTGTCCAGCGGCATCCTGCAGAGAAGATACCGGGCCACTCCGAAAGTTTCATTGTCCACCGTGAGAGATGAGACCCACCTGAAATACGTATCGTCTCCGATGTGGCGGCCAAGCCGACGCAGCGCTGCAATGGTCTCTAAGGCCTCAGAGTACTGACCGTTTGTCGCAAGTATCGTCGCCTGGGCCGCGAGAACACGGCCGAGCGACTCCGGGCCATGGCCCAGCGCTTCATCCGGATTCCAGCGCCCCGAGACCCACAATCCCCAGTCGCACTCGCGTATGCGAGTCCCCGCCATGGTCAGATCGATCACGAGGCGATACTCGTTCCCGCTGAGAAGCTTCGTCTCCTCTGCAAGGTGGTTCTCGTCGTGTGCTCTGGCCAGGCCCCAGGGCAGGGGCAACCCCGACCGCGCCAGACATGCCTGGTAATACAGCAGTGCTGCGTTGTCAGGAGTGCTGGGTGAGGCAAGCACTTCACCACACGAACCGCACAGGACCAGAGCCCCAACGACGCACACCATGATCTTGATTCTGCGGTTGCTGGCTGACCTCATACCTGTCTCCTCTCTCGTCAGGATCTTCGTATCTCGAAACACGCTGTCTGTTGCCGAGTCGTGTGGGATGCGCCCGGGCCCACGAACTATCCGCGCGAACCACTCGGCGTCGCCACGGGGCGTCGTGACAATGGGGCGAACTGTGGAAACGTGTCGGCGCATTGGCTTCCCTTCGCACATTTGCGATACACGCTACAGGGAAGCCCCGGCGGCGTCAAGGGCAGTCCTCGCCGAGCGGCGGGGATCAGTTCTTTTCGAGGGGGTCGTACCAGCGTTTGGGGACTTCCTCGCCGTTGTTCTCGTTCATGCTGGTGACGTGGCCGTCGAGCCAGAGGATGTTGAGGGTGCCGCCGGTCTCGAAGTTCCCCGACCGTCGGATGTTGTGCCGGAAGATGCCGCGGTACCAGTTGTCGCGCCCACCGCCTTGCCGATAATGCGTCAGGTTGACGCCCCCGGGGTTGGCATAGAGCATGTCTGCCGTGGAATTCTCGATCCGCGGCTCCATGTGGTCGTGGGCCATGATGACCTCGGAGTGCCGGGGGATGCGGATCGTGTTCTCCTTGGTCAGCCAGCCGTTGCCGGCATAGGCCGAGGTGTAGATCAGCTTGTGGTCCCCGCCGTACAGCAGGTCTTTCGCCAGCGTCTCGCAAAAATTGCGGAACGCCGCACAGCCGAAAACCTCACGCTCTTTGGTGTACTCGTAGAAAGCGATCCCCCAATACGCCATATCGGCCCCGGCCTTGAGGGGATTGCCGGCGGCGTCCCACCACAGGTGCCCGTTCGTGTTGCCGGTGTGCGTGTGAAAATCGGGCATCTTGAACTCGTTGTCCTGGAGGTACATCATGATGCCCAGGCCGACCCCCTTGAGGTTGGCCCGGCAGGCCTGGTCGCGGGCCTGGTCCTTGACCCGGGCCAGCGCGGGCATGAGAATGGCCATGAGAACAGCAATGATCGAGATGACAACCAGCAGCTCAATGAGGGTGAAGGCTCGTGGGGTGCGCGTCATGATGTCGGATTCTCCTCAACGGAGGCCATCCGCATCCTGACAGACAGCCATCCACATCAATGATAGTATTCCCCATCCCAGCCGCGTTGACACCCCCCATAATACACCAAGCGGCCTGCTCCGGCAAGCCGCTTGGCGAAAAGATCGAATTTCAGCCGAAATCGTTCGGCAGGCTGCCGACGAGAACTACTTGCGGTCCTCCTCAGTCTGAGACGCGTTCTTGCCCTGCCACAGGCCCGCCGGCCGCACCTCGACCGAGTCCACGTAGATCTTCAGGGTGTGTCCCTTGATCGCCGTGTCGAGCAGGAGGTCCTGCTGCCGGCGACTCCACTGGAACGGTCCATCCATCTGGACGTCCACGCGATCGGGATACGCCGAGTCGTCGATCGTCGCGGCACCGTCCAGCTCGAACTCGGTGGCGACACCGGTCAGGTTCACGTCGAACTTGCCCCCATCTACAACTCCCGAACCCATGATTCGATACGTGTCGTCATCCGAGGCCTCTTCCGCGCCGGCAGCCGTCGGGAACGACATGCTCCTGGACTCGATCGCGTACTGGCCTCTCGGCGCCAGAGCATCGAAGAACCCGTTGAGCGACAGCGCCACCGGCAGATCGACCACTCCCGCGCCGGCGAGGGTAACGGTGGTGGCGTGCTCGACGAATTGGCTTTCGATGTGGAACTCGGTCATTTCGGCCGTCATCGCCTCGAAGTCCACGGTCAATTGCATACGTCCGGCCGCCGGCGTGAATGCGATGGTCGCGTTGTCCAGACGGGCCTCCTGGCCATCAACGTAAGCCTTCAACTGGACGATGAAGGAAGCAGCGTCGCTTCCGCCGGTCAGCGCGTAGACCGTAGCGGAGTCGGATGGCGTCGGTGTCTCCGGGTCCTCGGTTTCGCCCGGCTCGTTGAAGGCATACCAGACCACGCCTTCGAAGGCCCACATGGCAGTGTTGGCGCGGTACTGCTCCTTCTCGGTCTCGTCGATGGTGTAGAAGTGACCGCCGAGCCGATCCGACCAGAAGCGATACACCGGCTTGGTCCCTTGCGGCTGGCTGCCCTCGGGGTACGCGTAGAACGCGATGCCTTCGAACGCCCACACATCCGAGGTGTACTGCGTCAGGAGGCGATTCTTCTCACTCTCGCTGATGGTGTAGAGATGGCTGGAGAGCTTCGCCGACCAGAATCGATAGACCGGCTTGAGTGTGGCGACCACGGCGCTGCGGTAGACGTAGTATGCCGTGCCTTCGAACTGCCACGGACCGGAGGTCTGGCCGATCAGGTTGTCTTTCTCGCTTTCGCTGGCCGTGTACAGGTACTTGTTGGTCTGGCGCGAACGGAACCGATAGACGGGCACGAGGTTCTGGGACTCGTGGGCGCCCATATCCGCCGCCGCATCGGCGACGCGAGTCCTTCCATCGAGATCGGTCTCACCGGCGATGGACGCGTACTCGGGATCGGCCGCGTCGATACAGGGCGAGGCATCCGACAGATGGTAGTCGCCGCTGACCCAGACCGCATCGGGATCGTCAGCCCCGGCGGCCACTTCCGGATCGCGCGGGTCGGCCCAGTACCCCGCCTCAGCGAAGTGCGGATCGGCGGAGATGTTGCTGCGGCTATCGAGACACGTGTTGTCTTCGATGTCGCAATAGAGCACATTGGCACAGTCCTGGCCGGCGATCTGGTCCGAGACGTTGTCCCACAGAATCGAGTTGGTGACAACTGTCTGCGCGGTACAGGCCACGCCCCCGCCGGAACCCGATGCCACGGTCTTGCCGTCGACGATTTGCCCGAACGCGGCGTTGCCGACGATGGTGCAGAAGTCGATGACGCCGGAGGAGCAGTAGACGCCCCCGCCACGACCGGCCAGCGCGGCAACCGCCGAATCGTCGCCGTTGGCCAATCCCGCGCGGTTGCCGGCGATCAGACTGCTTCGCATGTCCAGCGAATCCTGGCAAAACAGGCCGCCCCCGTGACCACCCAAGCCGCCCAAGCCCTTGGTTCCGATGGTGCTGTCTCCGCCGGTCCCGGCCCGGTTGGCCTCGATGACGGTCGCGGCAATCGTGGCACGCGAGCAATAGATGCCCGCGCCGTGGCCGCCCTGGCCGCCCTGAGACCCGCTGCCGCCCCGGCCGCAGGAGTTGTCGGCGATCGTGGAATCCGTCACCAGGAGCGAATCGCTGTGGATGCCGGCGCCATCGCCGCCGCGTCCGGCAAGCACCTCGGAATTGCCTCCGGCGCCGGTTGCGTTCTCCGAAATGGTCGAATCGGACACGGACAAGAGCGAGCTGACGGAGTAAATGCCCGCGCCGTCACCACCGGCGCCGGCCAACGTGTCTCTCGAATCGGCGCCGGAACCCGTGGCATTGCCGCTGACCAGACACGCCACAACCTCGACGGTGGAAGCCTCGCAGTAGACGCCGCCGCCGGCCCCGCCGTCGGCCTGGCCTTTTTCCGAACCGGCCAGAGTGCCGTTGCCGACGATGCGGCAGTGCTCCAATGCCAGCGTGCTGTTCTGACAGTAGATCGCCCCACCGGCCGAAGCAAGCCCATTGGTGATCGTCAGACCGGCGATTTCACCTGCGAAATCGACCGCGTAGAAGCCGCGATGGGGATCGGACTCCGCGCCGGCACAATCAATGATCGTCGCTTCGACGACCGCCGGGTCTTCGGGGTCGGTGCTCTGAATCCGGATGGCCTTGCGTTGCAGACTGATGTCCTGGTTGCCCCGGCCGGTATACGTGCCGGGCTGGATGATGACAACGTCACCGTCGGCACAGGCGTCGACCGCCGCCTGAATGTTCGAGAAGCCGGTCTTGCCGGTACCGTCCACATAGACCGTGGCGGCAGACAACGGACCGGAAACACTCACCAGACACGCCAGCACAACCAGTACAGACATACCACGGGGTCGGCAATACATGCGTAACCCTCCTTCGAAAGATGCCCTGAAAGTCGGATGGTCAAAAAACTGAGATTAAGTGCCATCCCGCGTGAAGTTCGTAACGCCGTTTTTTGCGTTTTTCACCCCCAGAAAGCGGCGTCCCTGCGCACCGGCAGCCCGAACGGCGCCGTCCCCATCTCTGATCCCTGCTCCGGGAAAACAACGGAAGAGACCTTAGCTACCCACCTGGATATTGTAGCAAATCCATCCTTCTTTGTCCAGTTTTTTCGCCTGGAGGCGTCGGCTCCACCATAGGTCCGATAGTCAGCGTTCGACGTATCGGACCTGTGGCGCGGCGCGATTATCGGTCGTTGGGACCGCTCGAAGACGATGCCAGGGCTTGTTCGAGAATGGGCGCCAAAGCCTTGTTCCAGACGGCATAGCCATGCGCGTTCAGATGCAGCCGGTCTGCGAGAAAGAAGCTGTCGTCCGGTTTGCCCTCGGAATCGAGCAAGGGCGTCCCCAGGTCGGCGAAGAACAGACGATCGCTCTTGGCGCAGAGGTTCCGGACGAGATCGTTGGCTTTGTGCATTTCGGGCCAGAGCGCCCAGCGCTGTCCGCTGGGCTTGATCGTCACGAAGATCACGCGCGTCTGAGGCAATCCGGCGCCGACCCGATCGACGAACTTGGTATAGTCTTCGAGAACGCGCTGCGCCGATTTGCCGCCGGCCACGTCGTTGTCTCCGGCGTAGAAGACGATCACCTTGGGACGGTACGGAAGAACGATACGGTCAAAGAAGTGTAGGACGTCCGAGATGTGCGAGCCGCCAAAGCCCCGATTGATTACGGGCAGACTCGCAAAGCCCTCGCGCGTGCGCCACATGCGGATGCTCGAAGAGCCGACGAACAGAACCGGCTCGTCGGGAAACGCGTTCTTGCTGTCCCACAGCTCGAACGCGTCGATATCCCGGGCGAATCGGTTCGGATCGGGGTCCGGGGCGGGAGCGCTCGTTTGAGCAACGGCGAACATCGACAGGATCGACAACAGCAACAAGCCTGCTACAGACATAAACCAGCCCTTTCCACACTTTGGCTCGCGAATCGCGAGAATCGAACCTTTCCTCCCTGTGGATCGTACATACAGGCGAAGGAGCACGCAAGGGGTATGTCTTCTTTGCGCCGCGATTGGCCGACTCTGTGGGCGGATCCTCCGAAACGTGCGGAGGGCTTGACTTTTTTCAACGCCGGGGTATATTGCTCCTGGACAGGTGGCGTTGCGCAGAGAGAAAACCGTGATGCCATGTCAAAGGGAGGTGTCAACCATGCTGAAAAGAACGAACGATCGAGACGGTCGCCTCCGAATCGGACATACGATCGACTGGTGTTTCTTCTGACGCTGCGAGGTGCACGAATGAGAACGTACATGGATCATATCCTCACCGCAGTCGGTCTGGTGTGCAAGCAAAGGCTGAACTGCGTGTATCCGTGCAACCCTGCCGGACCCGCCTTCGATAGCAAGCATCCTCATCTGCCGAGAAACGAAGATCTGCTCGCAAACCCCTCGTTTGCGGCAGATCGCTCGTAGGGCTCGCATCCCCTCGCACAGGACCGTATCACAGCGCATGAGGGATGCGCATCGGTCTGCCAACGCCTGAACCGGAGAACACGCACCCTGCATTTCCGGCGGATTGTCCGCGCGCCCATGGCCACAAGGACTTCGCGGAAATGCATCACCGCAGGATGGGAGTGTCGAGCAATGGCCAAGTGGAAGATTGAACTGAAGGATGTGGGGCCCGGAAGGGCCTGTGAAACCGTGGTGGTGGAAGCGGAGAACCTGGTCAAAGCCAAGGTGCACGCGATGCGGGCCTGCCGCAGGCACCTGCTCTGTGGCGACATCTACCTCGAGGCCGAGGGCCATTACCGGTACCTCGTCATTGACAACCTGGACGAGGTCGGCGAGGTCCAGTTGACGTGCCTGGACGCCCACCCGCGCGGCACCCCGTCACCGCGGCAAGTCCAGGAATCCGAATCGCTGACCTGACGCGAAGAACCGCGCATCGCATCACAGACGATATCACGACTATGACAACGTGCGCCTCCGCCAACAAGCGGAGACGCCCAGCAAGGAGATACCATGATGACCGAGAAACGGGTGCAGCAATTGATCGCCAAGGCTCTCACGTCTGCCAACGTTGACCGAGCGAAGTACTACCACATGTGCTGGTGGGAAGGCCGACTGCGATGTCTTCACGTCCACCACACCAAAGACGTGCACCCGGTCTTCTTTGCCGCCCCTGGAGAGGTGTTTGCGGAAACACTGAATCCGCACCAATGGCAACTGCTGACCGATCGCATCATGGCCTTCTGTCAGAGGCACAACATCGCGGCAGACAGTCGGCGGTCACAAGGCGAGCGACGCAGCCGCACCGCGTCCCGGCGGAGGCCCAAGGTCACCGGATTCGACTCGCAGCGTCTGCGGCGACTGCTGAGCGACAACCACTCCGCCCTCTCCGCCACCCAACCGCACTTGGACCGGCTCAAGCAGTTGCTGGAGATGGCCGACACGGTCGCTCCCGAGGAAATACCACGCGATGTGGTCACGATGAATTCGCGCGTCCATCTGAAGGACCGCAATCGCGAGGACGGGCAGAGGAGCATTTCCCTGGTCTTCCCCGCTGAGGCGGCAACCAACGCGGGTCTCGAAACGACCAAGGTCTCCGTCCTGACGCCGATCGGATTGGCCATCCTTGGGCGGCGCGTCGGCGACCGCGTGGAGGGCCGCATCCGAATTCAGGACTTGCCGTACCAGCCGGAGGCCGCAGGACGTTTCGATCTGTAGCTCGGCGGAGGCTGTCCCAAAGAACCGAACGCGCGCAACGGCAGTGCAGAAAGGAGTGTTCCATGGCTCAGACCCTGGACTGGCGGGATCGTCGCGGCTCCGCCACTGGACGACCGGCGGCCGCAGCACGAACGGATTCTGTCCCACTCGATTCCTCTGAAACAGGCAGACATCGACGCAATCGCTGTCTGCGGCGCAGGTCGGAAGACCCACGACCTGCGCGGCGTGGCGGAGGCAACGTGTCCAACTGACAAGTCTGAAATGATGCGGGTCGGCGGAGTGAAACCGACCTTTCGGACAAAGGATACCCCCTATTGTGAAACACACGGCCAAGGAGTTCATTCGGCACACGGCGCTGCTCGTGCTGGGCAGCGCTCTGTGCGCGTTCAGCGTGAAGGCCATCCTGGTTCCGCACGGCTTTCTGGGGCGCGGCATGACCGGCGCTGCACTGCTCGTGCATTACTGCTACCCGGCAGTGTCGCTCGGAACCCTGTACCTGCTGCTGAACATCCCGGTGTTCGTCCTGGGCTGGCGTTTCGTCGGCCTTCGGTTCGTGTTGTACTCGCTGTGGGGCATGGCCATCTACTCGGCCATGCTGTACCTCATCACGTTCCGGCTGGAGATCAGCGACCGGATGCTCAGCGCGGTGGTCGCCGGGGCCATCTCCGGAACGGGGGTGGCCGTGATCCTGCGTTCGTACGGCTCCACGGGCGGAGCGGAAATCCTGTGTGTCATTCTGAACAAGGCCTTTTCGATCACTCTGGGGGCAGGGTCCATGATCGTCAACGCCGTGATCATGGTCATTGCCGGGGTCCTCTTTCCCATCGAGAACGTGCTGTACAGCCTCGTCTTCGTAGCGGTGGCCGCCCAGGTGACCAACATGGTGTTCCACGGTCTGGCCAAACGACAGGCGGCGCTCATCCTGTCGGACAAATGGGAAGAGATCGCGCGGGACCTGACGACGGTACACCGATTCGGCGTCACACGAATCCGCGGCCAGGGTGGCTATCACGGAACCGACAAGACCCTTCTGTATTCCGTTGTCCATCGCGCCAAAGCGTCCGGGCTGAAACGCATCGTCCTGGAGAAAGACCCCAACGCCTTCATTGCGATGATGGCCGCCGAAGACGTCACAGGGGTGGAGGTGGGAAACCAGCCTCACTGGTAGAGATCGCCGGGCCGGGCGTTGCCGACCCTATTCGTGCCGCAGGGCGACGATCGGATCGACCTTGGCGGCGTTGATGGCCGGGTACAGGCCAAACAGAATGCCGATCCCCATGCTGATGAACAGCGGCAGCAGGATGCCGTTCCAGGTCATGACCGTGGGCATGCCGGAAAAGTACGTGATCAGCAACGGAATCAGCAGCCCCACGCCAAGCCCGATCAGGCCGCCGGTCGTGGAAAGGACGACGGTCTCGACGAGGAACTGATAGATGATCTGCCGGCGTTTGGCGCCGATGGCCCGACGGATACCGATCTCGCGGGTGCGCTCCGTCACGGAGGCCAGCATGATATTCATGATCCCGATCCCTCCGACGAGCAGGCTGATGCCGGCGATGGAGCCGAGAACGATGTTAAACGTCCGCTTGGTCGCCTCGGCCTGCTTGAGCAACGCCAGGGGAACGCTGACGGTATAGTCCTTTTTCTTGTGGAATCGCTCCAGCATGCGCTCGATGCCCGCCGCGACGGCCTCCACGCCTTTGGGGTCCTCGACCTGGACGATCACCTGATGCAGCTCGACCTTCTCGCGTTCCTCCGACCCGGAGGTTCGTTTCATGAAGATGTCGCCGAAATACCGCCGGGCGACTTCCATGGGAATATAAACGTCTACCTCCTGGTCCGGAATCTGGATGTTGCCGGCCTGCCCGCTCTCGCTCTTGACGATCCCGATCACCTCGAACTCGTCGCCCCCTATGCGAATGGTCTGGCCGACCACCGCTTCCGTCGCCAGAATCTTCCTGGCGCCGAACTCCGTCAGCACAGCCACGGGCGCCAGCCTCGCCTGGTCCGCCGGCATGATGACGCGGCCGGCCAGAATCTCACGAGGCACCAGTTCGAACCACTCCGGCGTCGTGCCCACGATCCGCAGCTCCAGGCTGCGCTCGTGCAGACGGGTCTCCTTCCGCGTCAGTTTTACCGGCGCCACCTGTTTGATGTTGCCAAAAGACTCGGCCATGCGCCGGTGGTCGTCATAGGTCAGGCCGTACACGCTCATGAAGGACGTGCTCGTCCGCTGCTGCTCGTCGGCCGAAGGCTTCACCGACGAGATGATGATGTTGTTGCTGCCGAGCTTGCGGATGTTGGCCAGCGCCTGTTTGCTGGCCCCTTCGCCGACCGAGAGCATGGCCACGACGCTGCCGACGCCGAACACCACGCCCAGCATCGTCAGAAACGAGCGCAGCTTGTGCAGCAGCAGGTTTTCGATCCCCAGCCAGATGTTCCTCACGATCCTGGCTTGTCGCATATCTACATACTCCGTTGCGGGCCGTGAACGAATCCTCGTTCGTAGTGGCGTCGTAAGACGCGACCTTCGGTCCTTTGCAGTGGCCCGACGCATTCACGCCCTTACGAGCACACCACAAATGGTCGGGTGGTGCAACATGGCGGACGGGTTACCGTCTCCAAGGACCATTCGTATCCACGCCGCCCTTCCTGCCGGGTGTCCGTCCGTTCCATCTATTCATGGCGCAGCGCCACAATCGGATCTACTCTGGCCGCGTTGATGGCGGGGTACAGACCGAAGAGGATGCCGATTGCCATGCTGATGAACAGAGGCAGCAAAATGCCGCTTAGCTTCACCACGGTGGGCATGCCGGAGAAGTACGTGATCAGGAACGGGATCAAAGTGCCGATCCCCAAGCCGATCAGCCCTCCGAAGGTGGAGAGAACGACCGTCTCGATCAGGAACTGGTAGATGATCTGCCGGCGCTTGGCCCCGATCGCCCGCCGGATGCCGATTTCGCGCGTCCTCTCGGTGACGGAAGCCAGCATGATGTTCATGATCCCAATCCCGCCGACGAGCAGACTGATGCCGGCGATCGACCCGAGAACAATGTTGAACGTCCGCTTGGTCGCTTCCGCCTGCTTGAGAAGGGCCAGCGGGACGTTGACGGCGTAGTCCTTCTTGCGATGAAACCGATCGAGCATTCTCTCGATGCCGGCCGCAGTCGACTCGACCTGCTGGGGATCCTCCACCTGAACGATGATCTGGTGCAGCTCCACTTTCTCTCGCTCCTCCGAGCCCGATGTGCGTTTGGTGAAGATGTCACCGAAGTACCGCTTGGCTACCTCAATGGGAATGTAGACATCGACTTCCTGATCGGGGATCTGAATATTCCCGGCCTGTCCGCTTTCACTTTTGACGATGCCGACGATCTCAAACTGGTCACCGCCGATGCGCACCGTCTGACCAACGGTGCCCTCGGTAGCCAGGATTTTTCTCGCACCGAATTCGGTCAGCACCGCCACGGGAGCCTGTCGGTCCAGGTCGGTCGCGGTGATGACACGTCCGGCGAGAACCTCGCGGGGCACCAGATCGAACCACTGCGGCGTTGTGCCTACGACGCGTAGCTCCAACGATCTTTCCCGCAGACGCGTTTCTTTCCTCATCAGCTTGACCGGTGCGGTCTCCTTGATCGTCCCGAAACTCTCTGCGACTCTCTTCTGGTCGGCGTAGGTCAGACCATAGATGCTCATGTGCGAATGCTGGGTGCTGGCCTGTTCTTCCTCCGCCGATTTGACGGACGAAATGATGATATTGTTGCTGCCCAGCTTGCGGATATTCTCCAGCGCTTCCTTGCTGGCCCCCTCGCCCACCGAGAGCATGGCCACGACGCTGCCGACACCGAAGACCACTCCCAGCATCGTCAAGAACGAGCGCAGCTTGTGCAGCAGCAGGTTTTCAATGCCGAGCCAGATGTTTCTGGCGATCTTCGCTTGTCTCATGCGTTTCCGTCTCGATTCGATCGATCAGGCCATCCATCATGTGCAGCCGGCTTCGGGCGTGGGCGGCGATGTCCGGCTCATGCGTCACCATGATGATGGTCTTGCCTTGTCGGTTCAAGTTGCCCAACAACTCCATGATCTGCTCGCCCGTGGCCGAGTCCAGGTTGCCGGTGGGCTCGTCGGCGAAGATGATCTGGGGATCGTTGGTCAGCGCCCGGGCGATGGCCACTCGTTGCATCTGCCCGCCGGAAAGCTCCGTGGGACGGTGGTTCAGCCGTCCACCCAGACCCACCATTTCCGCCAGCTCCTTGGCGCGCTGGGCGCTGCGTGCCGCATCCCAGCCCAGATAGTAGAGCGGCAGCTCGATATTCCGCTGCACGGTCAACTGCGGGATCAGGTTGAAGCTCTGGAAGATGAACCCCAGATACGATAGACGCAACTCGCTGAGCGAATCGTCGTCGAGCCGGCTGACGTCCTTGCCGTCCAGGTAATAGGCGCCGCTCGTCAGCCGGTCGAGACAGCCCAGGACGTTCATCATCGTACTCTTGCCGGACCCGCTCGGACCCATGATGGCCCAGAAGCTGCCCTTTTTGAACGAGATGTTCACGCCCGCCAGCGCGTGGACCTCTTCGGTCCCCATCTGGTAAGTCTTGCGCGCGTTTTCAAGTCGGACGATGTCGTGGTTGCTGTCCGATGGGGTTTGTGCGGCCATCTACTGCCCCCCTCCCGGCTGCGGGCCTCTGGTGCCGGACCGGTCACCACCCGGGCCGCCTGCCGGCCTGGCAGAGCCGCCAGGACCGCCCTCCGGGGCGCGCTGGCGCATCTGTCCCTGCTGTTGCGGGGCGGCGTTTTCCGTCATCTGCTGCCGCATGCGCTCCATCTCCTGCTGTCGCTGCTCGGGCGTCATGTTCTGAAGCCGTTCGCGCATCTGCTCTCTTTGCTCGTCCGAGAGTTGGGGCTGCCCCCCCTGGCCCTGGGGCGGGAATCCGCCCCCTGCCCCCGGCGGCTGAAACCCTTGCGCCGGCATGCCCTCCATGCCCTGGCCGAAAGCGGGCCGGCCGGCATCCGATCCATTGACGTTCTCCAGCCTCTCGTTGATTCTCTGCTGCCAGTCGTCGGCTTCGCCGTCGGCGTCCGATCTGTCCTGACCCGAGCCTTCTTTCAATGTGGCCTCCTTCAGAGGCGGCGCCAGCCAGACGACTTCGCCTCTATCCAGACCGCTGATGACCCGGACCATGCTGTTGTTGTCCAAGCCGATCTCGACAATCCGTTCCTGCACCGTGCCGTCCGGATGAACGACGTAAACGGTCGGCTTGCCCCCAATACGAATGACCGCCTGAATCGGGATGTAGACGGCGTCGTCGTACTGGGCGACGATGATCTCGACCTTGCAGCTCATTCCCGTCCGCAACGCCGGATCGTCCCCTTCGAGGTAGATGTCCGAGTTGTAGACCTTCAGGTCGGGGTTCATCCACATGCTCTGCGGATCGGGCAGCGGCGCGATCCGACCGACGGAGCCCATGAATTTCTTGCCGGGGAGGGCATCGACCGTCACGACGGCGGGCAACCCAATCCGGACCTTCTCCAGGCTGGCCTCGTGAATATCGACCTCCGCCATGGCCGACGTCGCCGTCGGCAGATAGATCAGCTCCTGACGCTCGAAGACCTCGACACCCTCGTCGAGCGGCTCGCGGTTGTCGCGCCACCCGCCCCGACGAGCGCTGGTCGCATAGATCACCATGCCATCGGCTGGAGCATACACCTTGGCCTTGCTGAGCTGATCGTCGATCTTGTCGAGCTTGTACTTCTGGCGATCGTATTCCTGCTTTCTGGCCAGCAGTTCGGCGCGGGCCTGGGCGACGTTGGCCCGGGCCTTGGCCTGGGTGCGTTCCAACGCCATCTCCGCCTGCCGGACGTCGCTCTCCAACTGCGCGATCTGCCGCTTGTTGGTGTATTCTTCGAGAAGCTCCCGATCGCGCTGGGCCACCTGAAGGTTGACCTCCGCTCGGCTGAACGCCAGTTCGTCCGCCTGAAGCTCGGTCTTCGAGAGGTATTTCTCCTCGTAAAGCTTCCGGGACCACTCCACTTTTTCCAAGGCCCGCGTCTTGTCTTCTTCGGCCAACTGAATCTCGGCCAGGGCCTTCGCCAGTTCGTTCGGATACTCCCCCTCTTTGTACTTGTTCAGGTCCTGTTTGGCGAATTCCAGCGTCAGCGTAGCCAGTTCCACGTCGCTCTGGGCCTGATTCTCGACGATGTCCATGTTCTCCTTGGCGTTGATGTGCGCCGCCTCGGCATTCTGCACGGTGATATCCTGATCGATCCGCTGGTCCTGCATCGTGCTGGCGTCGAGTTCGACCAGCAGCTCGCCCTTCTTGACCCTCGTTCCCTCGTCAATGAGGTAGATGATCGAGGTGCGCCCTTCCAGTTGATTGGTGATGATGATCTGCTCGCGCGCCTTGATCGTGCCCGATTCGAGCACGCTTATCGTCAACGGACCTCGCTGGGCCTCGAACGTGGCCATCTGCGTAGTGGGCGAGTCGCCCGCGCGAACCACCTTGAGCCAGATGATCACCAGTGCGATGGCGGCGAGAATTACCAGGACGCCCAGCACCCGGAGAGGCCTGCGTCTGCCATTTGTCGTCCCGTTGGCGTTCTTAACTGTCATGATGGCTTTCCCCTGGCGAGAATTCCTGCCACAACCCCTTTTCATTCACTTCGAGCAGACCCAGATCGCGCTGCAACTCCAACTCCGCTATCCGGTAGTTTACGACGGCGGCGGTAAGCTGGTTCTGGGCGGAGAGCAAAGCATCCTGGGCTTCGAGCAGATCGCGGATCTGCGCCCGCCCGGCTTCCAGGAACAACTGCGCGCTGCGGACGCGTTTTTCGGCCACTACGACCTGCTGCGCGTTGATCTTGATGCTCTCCCTCGATTCGAGCAAGGTGCGCAACTGATTGCGAATCGACAGTTTGATCTGGTCTTCAAGCTGCTGAACGCTCCGGGTCGCCCGCTCCAGATCGATCAGGCTGTTCCGGTAGGCGTTGCGTTCGGCGGTCCGCTCCAAGGGCAGGTCCAGCGAAAGCAAAGCCGCATATCGCCCGCCCTCGAGACTCAGGCTGCCATCGTCGTCGTTGTCCGCGAATCGCGCCTGGCCTCCGAGGGTCAAACCCGCTCGCAAGGCATCAGCCCGGACGACCACCGCTCTCTGCGCGTCGTAGACCTGGCCGTTGGCCACCTGCAAATCGCGACGATTCTCCAATGCCAGATTGACCGCGGCCGTCACATCAATCTCATAGGGTCCGGCGTCTTCATAGCTGGCCGCCTGAAGTTCCACCGGTGCATCAGCCGGAAGAGCCTCGCCCGACGTCGTGTCGGAGGAAGCCGTTCGCATCGTTTCGAGAATCTCGTTGGACCGCGAACGAAGCTGAACCAGATCGTTGGGGTCCAGCTCGATCGACGCGTCCGGCGGCAGACCCAGTTGGCTCTTGAACGAATCGAGACGGCCGGCAAGCTGCTCGCCGGCGGAGATCCAACTGTTGCGGGCGCCGAGTTCGCGCTGCACCGCCTGGTCCACCTCGACCTGTGTAATCAGACCGGCGTCCGCCCGTCTCCTCGCGTAGCGGGCCGAGGTGATCGCGCTGCGGTAGTTGTCCCTGGCGTTGGCCACCGAGTCCATCTGGCGCAGGACACCGAAGTAATCCTGGGCGACACTGACCGCGAAGGTGCGCTTGTACCGCTCGAATTCCCAGATCGCGTAGACGACATCGCGCTCGGCCTGGGTCAACGGCTCGGTCACGATGTGCCGGCCGGCCCCCCTCAGCAACGGGATCGACACGGATGTGTCAGAGCTGAGTCCCAACGCCGAGGAACCGCCCTGCGTCAGAATGCTCAGCAGATCGACGGCCAGCGTGGAACTGAAATCGAGACCGTTCTTGAAACTCCGCGCCAGGCCGAGACTTGCCCCGCTGGCCAGATCGGTGACCGTCTCGTCCCCGCTCGTGTCGGTGGTCAGTTGGCTGTCGGCCTGGGCACGGAAGATATTGCGGAAATCGTTCCGCGTCAGATCGAGGCTCAGCGCCGTCCGGAAGACCTCCTCCTTGCGGGACTGGTACTCGAAGCTGTTGTGGGCTCCGACCTGGAGGGCTTCGAGCAGCGACAGCTTGACCGGCCGATTGGGCTCCACCCCAACCTCGGGGCCGGTCGAAGAGCTTTCGGGCGGATAGCTCTCGTCGGGCCAGTGCTCGATCGGCTCCAGAGCGTCGGTTCCCAGCGACGCCTGACTCGAATGGGGCAGATCCTGCCCTTCCAGGAGCCGGCGTCGCAGGATGTCGCTCGGCCGTTCGATGGTGAACGGCTCCGTCCTGCCGAGGGCTTCGGCCTGCTTGTCGGAGATGATCTTCGAGCTGACCTCATCGGCCTTCTGCCGGTACTGCAGGGGGGATTTGCAGCCAACCACAGCGACGGCCACGCCCAACAGGACGGCCGGCAACAGGGGATTCCACCGAATGCGGCACAAGTTGCGTTGTCTAAGGTGACGAGACTCCATCGATGCGCCTAAATACCGTAGTTTCTCCTCTTTTGCGCGATGCGTCAACAACAAAGCTCCTGCAACGCCGTGCGTCGCCCGGTCCGGCACCTGCCCGACACAGGCGACTCGTAACATCCCAAGCGGAGTACAGACGGACCCAAACCCCACGAAATTGCACGGAAACGGCCTTTCGAGCAGCTTGTCTGCCGCAGGTTCAGTGCGAGGCCGCCGCAAAATGGTTACACGTTCGCCGCCGCCACGACGCAGAACTATCGGCATTGCATTCAGACACGAAGCGGGTTAGTGTGTCGGGGCATTATGGACCGCAAAGTCGAGGGCGGCGTTCGGAGCGTTCCGGACAGGCTGCGAAGCCAAAGCCCTTCCTGACGCGTGCAGTGGAGAAAATGAAATGGATTTGCCGGCGGAAAACCCCTTTGCATCAGCCCAGAAGCGACTGGTTTCGCTCGACGCCCTTCGCGGTTTCGACATGTTCTGGATCATCGGCGGAGGCTGGATCGTCAGCGGCCTGGCCAAGGGGCTCAACAGCGAGTGGTTCAACCAGTACATCGTTCCGCACGCCGAGCACGTGCCCTGGGAAGGGTTCGTCGCGTGGGACCTGATCATGCCGCTGTTCCTGTTCGTGGTCGGAACCGCGATGCCGTATTCCTTCGCCAAGCGGCTCGAACAAGGCCACCCCAAGGGCAGGCTCTACGTGCACATCCTCTTTCGCGTGGTCGTTCTCTGGATTCTGGGCATGATCGCTCAGGGCCGGCTGCTGGAGTACGATCTGTCGAAGCTGCGTCTGTACAGCAACACGCTTCAGGCCATCGCGGCCGGCTACTTGATCGCTTCGGTCATCCTGCTGAACCTGCGGGTCTGGGGGCAGTTGGCGGTCACGGTCGCCCTGCTCTTGCTGTACTGGGCGCTGATGATGTTGGTCCCGGTGCCCGGATTCGGCCCCGGCCAACTGACGCCGGAGGGCAACCTGGCGATCTACATCGACAAGCTGATCCTGGGCCCCTATCAGGACGGCACTTCCTATACGTGGATCCTCAGCGGCATGACGTTCGCGTGCACTGTCATGATGGGCGCCTTGGCGGGCCAATTGCTCCGGTCCGACTTGGGCAAGACTCGAAAGGTGCTCTTCCTGCTGGCTTCCGGCGTCGCCTGCATCTGGATCGGCTGGGCCTGGGGGCTGGTCTTCCCGATCATCAAGCACATCTGGACCAGCTCGATGGTGCTCTATGCGGGCGGCTGGAGCCTGGTGCTGCTCGGGCTGTTCTACCTCGCCTTTGACATGCTGCCGCTTCGTTTCCTGGCGTTTCCGTTCGTCGTGATCGGGATGAACGCCATCGCCGTCTATATGATTACACGCGTGTACGACTTCCGGCACCTCGGCGACATCGTCGTCTCGGGTCTGTCGCGATGGACCGGCGACTGGCACGACTTCGTTCGCGCGGTGGCCGGCGTTCTCGTGATCTGGCTGATTCTGTTCTTCATGTACCGCAAGAGGACCTTCATCAAGGTCTGACACGCGCATCGATGCCCCAAGGGGCGATACTCATCGTCATCGCAAGGAGATTGGTTCATGAAGGCGCTCGTCAAGAGCAAGGCGGAGCCGGGACTGTGGCTGGAAGAGGTTCCCATGCCCCGGATCGGCATCAACGACATCCTGATCCAGGTCGTCAAGACTGCGATCTGCGGGACCGACGTGCACATCTACAACTGGGACGCCTGGGCGCAGAAGACCATCCGCGTGCCCATGGCCATCGGACACGAGTTCGTCGGTCGGATCGTGGAGATCGGCAGCAACGTCCACGACTTCGCGGTCGGCGATCTGGTCAGCGCCGAAGGGCACGTGGTCTGCGGGCGCTGCCGCAACTGCCTGGCGGGCCGGCGGCATCTTTGCACGGCTCCAAAGGGAATCGGGGTCAATCGCGACGGCGCGTTCGCCGAGTACATCTCCGTGCCCGTGACCAACGTCT
Source organism: Sedimentisphaerales bacterium (assembly GCA_040772485.1). Classification (GTDB taxonomy): domain Bacteria; phylum Planctomycetota; class Phycisphaerae; order Sedimentisphaerales; family Anaerobacaceae; genus Anaerobaca. The sequence continues at coordinate 148,644 of JAXGYC010000010.1, forward strand.
GGTACTGTGACACGTCCATCCCGACGGACGTTTTGAGTTGCTTCGATCCGCTGGGCAACGCGGCGCACACGGCACTGAGCTTTAACTTGGTCGGGGAAGACGTGCTCATCACCGGCGCCGGCCCGATCGGGTGCATGGCGGCCGGCATTGCCAGGAAGGTCGGCGCACGGCACGTCGTCGTTACCGACGTCAACCCCTACCGGCTCGAACTGGCGAAGAAGATGGGCGCGACGCTGACCCTCGATGTTCGCAACGGTTCTCTGGCGGACGCGCAGAAGCAGCTCGGCATGAAAGAGGGATTCGACGTCGGCATGGAGATGTCGGGCAATCCCGAGGCGCTTCGCGAGATGATCGCCAACATGGCCCACGGAGGCAAGATCGCCCTGCTGGGCATCCTGCCCCGCACTGAAATCGAGTGGGACTTCGTCGTATTCAACGGACTGACCCTCAAGGGCATCTACGGGCGGGAGATGTACGAGACATGGTACAAGGTCACGATGCTGATCCAGGGCGGACTGGACCTGAAGCCCTTGATTACCCATCGGTTCCACTACACCGAGTTTCAGAAGGGCTTTGACGCCATGCGCTCGGGCAATTCCGGCAAGGTCGTGCTGACCTGGCACGACCAGTAGGGGCGAATGATTATTCGCCCGTACCAGGGCGAATCATGATTCGCCCTCGCGCCCGCAGGAGGACACGAGTATGTATCGGGACATGAAAACGCACCTCTCGCAGCAGTTGGCGGAGATTCGCCAGGGGGGCCTGGAGAAACCGGAGCGGGTCATCACCAGCCCGCAGAGCAACCGTATCACCACCTCTTCCGGCCAATCCGTGCTCAACATGTGCGCGAACAACTATCTGGGTCTGGCCAACCATCCGGCGGTGATGGCGGCCGCTCGCGAGAGCTACGAGAAGTGGGGTTTCGGCCTGGCCTCCGTGCGATTCATCTGCGGCACGCAGCAGATCCACAAGGACCTTGAGGCCGCCGTCACGCGGTTTCTCGGAACCGAGGACACGATCGTCTACGGCTCGTGCTTCGACGCGAACGGCGGTCTGTTCGAGACGCTGCTGGGTCCGGAAGACACGATCATCAGCGACCAGTTGAACCACGCGAGCATCATCGACGGGGTGCGGCTGTGCAAGGCGCAGCGGCTTCGCTACAACAACAGCGACATGGCCGACCTGGAAGAGCAACTCAAGGCCGCCCGGTCCGCGCGATTCCGGCTGATCGCCACCGACGGCGTCTTCTCGATGGACGGCTACGTCGCCAAACTCGACGCCATCTGCGAACTGGCCGACCGCTACGACGCGATGGTGATGATCGACGACTGTCACGCCACCGGAGTGATCGGCAAGACCGGCCGGGGCACGCCCGAGTATCGCAGCGTCATGGGACGCGTTGACGTCATCACCGGGACGTTCGGCAAGGCGCTGGGCGGCGCCAGCGGCGGCTTCACCTCGGGACGCAAGGAGATCATCGCCATGCTGCGGCAGCGCAGCCGGCCGTATCTGTTCTCCAATACGCTGGCTCCGGCGGTGGCGGCCGGCTCGATCAAGGCCCTGGAACTGCTCAGCAAGTCGACCGAACTGCTGGATCGTCTGGCCGATAACACACGGTACTTCCGGCAGCACATCGCCAGGACGGGGCTGAAGGTGCTGCCCGGCGATCACCCGATCACGCCGATCATCCTCGGAGAAGCGACGCTGGCCCAGGAGATGGCCCAGCGCCTGCTGGCCAAGGGCCTGTACGTAATCGGCTTCTCGTTCCCGGTCGTGCCGAAGGGACAGGCGCGGATTCGCACGCAGGTCTCGGCCGCCCACACGCGAGACGATCTGGATTTCGCCGTCGAGCAGTTCGCCGAGGTGGCCAGGGAGCTACACCTGACGACATAGAACGAATCGTTGCGAGGGCAGAACCATGACCAGTGCATTGAATCGCCGCCACTTTCTGGAGGCCGCAGGCGCAACCGTGGTCGGCCTGCCGTTGGCCGCGACACTTTGGGCGCAAGACGCTCCGTCCGCACAATCCGCAGCCCTCCCGCCGGAGTGGCTCAATCCACCGACGGAGTTCTCCCAGGCGCCGTTCTGGTTCTGGAACGACGATCTGTCCGAGGCCGAGCTGCTTCGCCAGATCGATGACTTCCGCGAGCACGGAGTCCATGCGTTTCTGATCCATCCGCGAGCGGGACTGCCCCGGACCATCGGCTGGATGAGCGAACGCATGATCGAACTGATGCGGTTCGCCATCGAGCGGGCGGCCGAGCGGGACATGTGGGTGATCCTCTACGATGAAGGGATGTACCCGAGCGGCTCGTCCAGCGGCCAGGTGGTCGCGGAGAATCCCGCCTTTCGCACACGCGGCCTGGTCTGCATCGACCTGGACGAAGCAACCCCGGGAGCAGAGACGCAGGGCGTGCGGATCGACGCGGAGGGCAAGCCCGATCTGGCCGCAGGACAGACGCTCGTAGCGATGGTTCGCCGCAAGAGCAACGGCCATCGTGTGGCCATCATCGACCGGCCCGCCCGCGAGGGTCGCTCGGTCATTCGGGGCCTTCACTTCGTGGACGACGACCCGCCCCGCCGCACCGACCGTCGGGAAGTCCCCGAGAACCAGCCGCCGGGAGCCGATATCCTCAATCCCGAATCCGTGGCGTGTTTCATTCGCCTCGTCTACCAGCGGTACTACGATCAGTTCGGCCCTCACTTCGGCAAGACCGTCAAGGCCATCTTCACCGATGAGCCGTCGCTCCTGGCGCGGGGCGCCGAGCGCGGCATGGTTCCGGGCACGACGGGCATTCTCGAACACATCAACCGCTTCCTGGGCTACGACTTCACGGAATACCTGCCCGCTCTGTGGTACGAGGACGAGCCGGAAGCCCAGATGCGGCGGCGCGACTACAACCGGGCCATTCAGGCGAGGCTCGAAGAAACGTTCTACCGGCAGATCTCCGACTGGTGCAGCGCTCACGGCGTGGCCCTGACAGGCCATCCGATGGGCCCGGACGACATCGGCCACCTGCGGCACTTTCACATTCCCGGACAGGATATCGTTTGGCGCTACATCGAGCCGGGCAAGGCCAGCGCCATTGAGGGCGCCCAGTCCACACAAGCCAAGTGCGCCTCGTCTGCGATGATTCACCTCAAGCGTCGTCGCAACCTGAACGAGTGCTGCGGAGCTTACGGGCACAACTTCACGTTCGAGGAGATGCAGTGGCTGGCCCACTGGCTGCTGGTGCGAGGGTGCAACCTGTTCGTTCCGCACGCGTTCTACTACTCCATTCGCGGCCCGCGGATCGACGAGCGGCCGCCCGATGTCGGCCCCAACAGCCCGTGGTGGCCGCAATACAAACCGTTTGCACAGGAGACGTCGCGCCTCTGCTGGCTGAACACCGACAGCACACACGTCTGCGAGCTGGCGATCCTCGGAAGGAACGACCATTTGCCCCGGCAGGCGGCGAAGGTTTGCCTCCAGCATCAGCGTGATTTCAACTACCTCGAAGCGAGGCACCTGTGGGAAGACGCCCGGGTCGACTCCGAGGGCATTCGCATCGCCGGGATGCACTATCGCGCGCTGATCGTCGAAGACGATGTACCCGAGAAGGCCAACGGCGCGATCGACATCCTGACCGGCGCCGGACGCATGATTCGGTGGCACGAGACGCTCCAACCTGAAGCGCTCGTCGACACCATCGACGAACGGGTTCGGCCGGACGTACGGGTCTCACCGGCCACGCCGGACCTGCGGGTCCGGCACGTGCGCAAACTGGGCACGGACTACTACCTGCTGTTCAACGAAGGCGAAGGCGATCTCAACGTGCGGCTGAAACTCGCCGCAGAGGGTGAACGAACCCTGCTCGACCCGATCACGGGACATCCGCAGGCGGTAGCAAGCGGCGACACGGTGTCGTTGACGCGACACGCAATGCGTGTGCTGGCGGTTCGGCGGAGTTGATCCCCCTCTCACGGAGCGTATCGGCCTCGCGCAGCGCCGACCGAAGGCGTGGCGCCTTGCCAATTGTTCGGATCGTCGCTGTAGCGATCGGCCCTCGTTCGCGACAGCGACAGGCCTGAGCCGTCGGCCCCGGCCGGCCAGAGATCACGCCCGGCGGGGAAATCCTCATGCCGGGAACCATCACTATAGCGGACGCGTTCCACACATATCCATTCGCGCTGCCCATCGTCCGCAAGATCGCCCGGCACGCTAAGCTGGATCGTCCCTGTGGCGTTGTTCAGCAACCCGATGCCCCACTCCAGGATCTGCGCCGACATGCCGACGGAATAGGCGCTTGCGAGCAGGGCGCGGTCCTTGGTCAGCACGAGATAGCGTTTCGGCGACAGGGTGACCGGAGGGTCGTCCGGAAAGAGAAACTCGACGCTCGGGTAGTCGGGGTCGTCGCTGAGCCGCCACGGAGTCTCCCTCTCGAAATCGTAAAACACTACGTCGCTGTCGCCGATGTTGAGCAGCTCGATGTACTCGGCGTGCTGGGACAGCCCCGGATTGTACATGATCTCGGTGATGACGACGGGCCCGACCTGGGGGTAAGTGTTGCGCTGCCCCGGCGTCGGCTGGCTCATGGCGGCGAAGTGGCTCGCCCCCGTACTGGTCCGGTGCCGGCCGAGGGTCACGCCCGATGCGGAAGGCCCGAACGCCACCGCCTCGCTGTAGCCGGTCAGAACGCCGGAGGAGCCTGAATGCAGGTACAGGGTTTCGCCACTGCGACTGAGGCCGAACGCCCTGTGGCATCCGGGGTCGCCCTCATTGCCGAAGTGCTGGTCTTCGCTCAGCACAAGGCACCCCTGCGCCGGGATCGTCGTGCCCGGCGCAATCTCGTACCGAGTCAGGTCGTTGGCGCTGTCGCTCAGGAACCAGCCGCCGACGTCAACCGGCTCGTCGGTGGTGTTGTGAAGCTCGATCCAGTCGGGAACCCCTCCGGAGGAATTGGCCAGAAGCTCGTTGATGACGATCGCCCCGGGAGCCGGAACCAGGCCGGTGTCATCGAAGCCGGGCGAACCGCCTGCCACGGCGCTGGGACGCCAGGCGTCCCCGTGATTCCATGCATTCGTTCCGCGAGGGTTCCTAGCGGTGAGGGAGAAATCCGCCCCGTCGGTGATCCCATACCAGTCGTCGCGGTAGCGAACCGTCTGGATGACCGCGCCGGCGGCATCGCAGACCTCGATCTGCTCGCCCGCGTTGTTGAGACTGCCCGTATACTGCCCGGCGACGGGCAGACCGGCGCCATAACTCGCTTCGAAGGTCGCAAGGTCTTTGACCACCAGCAGATGGCCTCCCGGCGTCAGTTCAACGTCCGGGAAGACGAAATCGATCCCGTCGGTGAACCGGACCAGGTTGAGGTTGACCGGCACAGGCCCGACGTTGGTCAGTTCCAAGTACTCGGCATTCGGATCGACCGGATGATACATGATCTCGCTGATGCGAAGACTCTCGGCGACCGGGCCAACCGCAAACGTCGCCTCATTGAGAGCGCTCCAGACGCCTCCCACCAGGGCGCGGGCCTTGACGTGCGTGCTGGTCGTCAGCGGAATCGGACCGGTGTAGCGAAGGGCGTCCTCGGGCTCCTCCACGGTTACCCTGTCCGCCACTTCAAGCTCGGCGGCGATCAGGAAGTCGGAACTCGTCGGCGAGACGTTCAGGCCGTGGATGGCCAGGAGGTTGTAGCCGCTTCGCAGGCTTGGGATATGCGCGGAGATGTCCACCGCCTCGAAGACCACCGCGGCGGCATCGTCGTGGGACGCGCTGGCGACGGAGTTCCACGCCGGCTCGCCGCTACAGTTGCGGCGAGCTACCTCGGTCCCGTTGAGGTAGGCGACGAACCCATCGTCGTATCGCATCTTCAGCGTCATCGTGTGGAGGGCGCTCCGATCGCCTGTGAACTCGAACGGAATGCGGATGTAGCACGAACCGTTGACGCCGTACATCTGCTCTTCGACGTCGACGCTGATGTAGCTCTCGTATCCGCTGCCCCGCTCGAAGCCGATGCCGCCAGGCGAGCCGCGAGCGATCGTCCACTGCGAGTCCTCGTAGGCGCGTGGATTCGTCCAGTTCTCCAAGTCGGGGCCCGTCGGGACCCGCACGTACTTGGCGGCGCTCTGAGGCACAAGTCTGGTGATGGTCGGCGGTATGGCCGCCTGGGCCTCGCCCGGATCGGTCCCGTCCAGACTGTAGTAGACATTGGCGCCATTGTACGGCGGGATCAGATAGAGCAGGTCGCCGGCCGAGGCGTAGCCCCCCTGCCGATACGACGTGTTGACCGCAAGAATCGGCCCATCGAACGTGTACAGCCCCTCGTTCATGCAGGCGGCCATGAAGATATCCGCACGGCCCGGCAGCCACGTGTTGAGGATATAGCTGTTCATGTTGCCGATCACGCCCTGAAGCTCGTCGCGAAGCGCGTTGAATCGCGCATGCACGTTCTGCGAGGCCAGAGCGCCGCCGTTGTAGAAATGCCTGTAGAGCCGGTCGCCAAAGAGCTGGCGGAACTGCCGGCTGGACTTGAGGGCGCGGTAGAGAATCCCGTTGGCGTTGCTCTGGCTGTTAAGCTCGGACAACCGGTTGACGGTCAACTGGTTCGACTCGAAGGTCCCTTCTGCGTCCCAGACGAAGAACTTCCACCGACCGGTCGGCGACCGCTCGGCGGCGGCGGCCCAGTTGTTCTGCGGCCAGTCCCAGTCGTTGGGCCACAGGCGGATGATGAGGTAATCGACAAACGAGGGGATGTCGAGCAGCCGGCCCATCTGCTCGTAGTCTGCGGCGTCATCGAGGTTGTGCGTGCGGGCAAACTCCATCATCGCGTCCCACGACCGCGTGTCGCCGTCACGGATGCCGTTCATGGTCATCACGTCCCACGGCCGGTCGCTGTCGAACCACTGCTGGCAGGCCTCTTCCTTGATGTGCTCGGTCGGATTGAAGTAGCCCTTGTATTCGCCGTTGATGAACAGGTTCGCCATGGTCCCGAGGGCCGCGGTATTGCCCATGTCCTTGTGCAGGCGGCGCAGCAGCTCGTCCTTGATGAAGGGATTGCTCTGGTCGTTGTGGCCGGCGCGAAGAACGATGCTCTTGAACCGTTCGGCGTTCGATTCGGCGAACAGCGGCTGCTCCAGCCAGCTCGCCCCATACTGGCCCCGGAAGTAGAGCCGGAGGCTGAACTTTCCGCTGCCCGACCAGCGACCGCTCTGTCGCACATAGCGGGGACGCATGTAGGGGCTGCCGTGGACGCGCAGGCCGCAGTCAATCTGAAACGCGCCGTCGTCCTGCGGGATGAGCCATTCGCATGAGACGGGCCGTTCCAGATCCCGGTCGTTGGGGTTGTTGTAGCTGTCAGGCCCGCTGGATGTCCAAACGCCGTTGACGTAGGAGCCTCCGACGATGGCCATGACCCCGTCCGGCTCATAGAAGGTCTTGCCGGGGTCGCCCACCAGCGAGATCACCGGCAGCGACCGAATGCTCTCCGAGGCGCCGAGGATATACGTGTGCGTGTGGACCTTCGAGGGCTTCCAGCCGGGCTTGATCGCCATCGCGCGCAGGCACGTGGTCGTGCCGACCCGCAGGGGTGCCGCATAGGGCCGACCGGGCGGGAAACGGCCCGACTCGTCGTTGGGGACCCGGCCGTTGGTGGTGTAGATGATCTCGGCCCCCTCGGTGGCGCATGTGATGACCAGGTCGAACGTTCCATCGTAGAAGCCGCGCTCGTGGCTGAACCGCAGCGGAGCCACCTCGCCGAGATAGCCTTCGTTGTTGGGCTGGCCCGGCGTGGGAAGACCGAAGAACCGCAGAGCGTCCCCGCCGTCGGGATGGCGACCGAACGACACGTCGGCCGTCTGTTCGCCAAAGGCCAGACGATCGATCAGGGTCGTCCCATCGGCGTCCAACAGGCAAACCTCGTCCCCGGAGGCATCGAGCTTGAAACTCGCGTGAAGCTTGAACATCGGGTGGATGCCGCCGTCGTTCACCTCCTCGTCGGCCCAGACAATCAGAAACCCTCCGGGTCCGATGGTCGTTACGTCAGGCTCGTCGGTGGGGAACCGCCACTTCACCGGTTCGGTCGGGTCGTCCGTCAGGTACATCCCCCCCACGTCCAACGGCGTCCGGCCGGCGTTGTAGATTTCGATCCAGTCGTCGAAATCCAACTGAAGGTCGCGAACGGTGCTGACGTTCGAGGCCATCACCTCGTTGATGAACAGCCCAATCCCCGCGGCGCCCGCTTCCTGCGTCAGATCGGCCGCGCCGCTCGATCCGGCCGTGGCCGCCGCCAGCCATCCACAGAACAGACACGTCGCAATCGCATTTCGCATGGTTGGTCCTTACACCCCATCTCCTCACCGGCAGCACGTGGGCATGCCATAGTATAGCAGATGCACCCGCGAAAATCGAGCGACATCTGCTGTAGTCCGGCCAACAAAACAGTTGCTCCCCAATGCCGAGGTGATTATCTTGACCGCGACGTGGGTGCGTTCTTGGCGACGCCTGCACTCTTGCACGACATGCAGTGACAACGGCTACGGAAGGGTAGTGCGCTCGTAAGATGGCGGAATTGCAGGAACAACTGCTTCAGGAAATCGGGCCTTTGCTCGACAGCGAGAACCGGGCGACGCTCCGTGAGCTGCTGTACGACTGGCGCACCAGCGACATCTCCGAGATCGTCGAGCTGGTCGACGATGACCGCCGGCGGCTGATCTTCGACGTTCTGGAGACCCCGGTAGCGGCCGAGGTCATGGAGAAGGTCAACGAGGCGACGCGGGCCCGTCTCTTCGAGGTCCTCAAAGAGGAGGAGTTGCAGCGGATCTTCTCCGAGATGGACTGGGACGACGCCGCCGATCTCCTGGCGGAGATGCCTGAGGAAGTCGCCGACAAGGTCCTGCACAGCCTGTCGCAGACGGATCGCCTCCAGATCCACAAGCTGATGCGGTACTCGGCGGACTCGGCCGGCGGCATCATGGACCCCCTGGTGATCAGCGTGGCGGAGGATGCGACGATCGCCGAGGCCGTCAGCGAAATTCGCATGGCCGCCATCGAGGAGGATTTCTACTGCATTTACGTGGTGGACCGGGGCGGACGTTTCATTGGGGAGGTGCGCATTCGGTTCCTGCTGACCCGGCCCGAGAACACGCGTGTCGGCGACCTGGTGGATCCGGACGCGATCTACGTCCGAACGGACACGGACCAGGAAGAGGTTCGGAACATCTTCAGCAAGAACAATCTGATCGTTGTTCCCGTTCTCGACGCCAACCACAAACTCGTGGGACGTATCACGGCCGACCGCGTCATCGAAGTGGCGGAAGAGGAGGCGGCCGAAGACGTCTACACGATGGCCGGCACGGACGCGGACGAACTGGAGACCTTCTCCGCCGCGCGTGCGGCCCGGATTCGGATGACCTGGCTGCTGCCCTGCCTGCTGGGTACAGGCGTCACGGCCACGGTTATGAGTCTCTTCGGAACACACTATCAGCCGGTCTACCTGGCCGCGGTGGCCTTCGTCCCGATGATCGCCGCCATCAGCGGCAACGCCGGTTTGCAGACCTCCGCCATTGTCGTCTCCGGTCTGGCCACCGGCCACCTGGCGGCTCTGAAGCTCAGCACGGTGTTCACTCGCGAAGTGCGCATCGCTCTGCTGGTGGCCCTGTCCTGCGGCATCGTAGGCGCCGTGATATGCAGCATTCTGATCCACTATCGTCCGGCCCAGCACACCATTGAGCCGGTCGAACTGGTTTTCGCCTTCGGAACCGCCATGTTCTCGGCCATCATGGTCGCGACCACTCTGGGGCTGGTTCTGCCCTTTCTGTTCCGCCGGATCGGCATCGACCCGGCCATCAGCTCGGGACCGCTGGTGACCACAGCCAACGACTCCATCAGCGTGGCCATCTACATGGCGTTGGCGGTCGCACTGGCCAGTTGAACGACCCCTCCTCCGGTGTTCACCTGGAAGCCTGACGACGTCGCAGGAACTGACGAATGTTCCGGATGCGCAGATCGAACGTGGGATGGGTGGAGAAGTACTCGCCCAGATCCAGCGGGCCGGCCGACGTTTTCAGTTCGGCCAGGCGTTCGAGCAATCGGATCGATGCCTGCGGATCATAACCTGCCGCTGCGGCCAGCCGCACTCCCAGCCTGTCGGCGTCCAGCTCGTGGTCGCGCGAATAGGCGGTCTCCAGGAACTGCACGCCCACCTGTCGCAGCCACCCGCCCAAAAGCCCCTTCACGGGAGCCGCGCGCGAAGCGACGGACACCGCCGAATTGGTCACGATCCGCTCGATGGCATGACCGCTGATGATATGCCCCATCTCGTGGCCCAGGACGAAGGCCAGCTCGTCGCGCCCACCCCGGCACAGGTCGATGATGGGCCGGCTGACAAAGACGAAACCGCCGGGCAGCGCAAACGCATTCGGCTCGGCGGCGGAAAACGCATCGAATTGGAACGAACGCTGCTTGCTCGCCACGCATGCGGCCAGCCGCGATCCGGCGTCATCAAGGGCCTCTCTGACCGCAGGATCATCGTCCAGTGGAACCTGCTCGTGGACCTCCCGGGCCAGATCCAGTCCGACATCGTGTTCCAGCCGGATCATCTCGCCTTCGGTGGCAGTCAGCGATCCCCAGAGCCATCGGGCTTTGCGGACTGTGGGACCGGCTTTCCTGCCCAGGTTGTAGAACAGATTACCCGCCATGTGTCACATCCGGATTCTTCATGGACGCCCTGTCCCTCCTGCGGGCGACGACCGGGCATCCGGCGTTCACTATAGCATCCGTGACGGAGCCATCAAAGCAAAAGGACCGCACCCGCCTCGTCGAATCGTTCGTCCGGGCATCGCGGACCACAGCGTGTGCACCACGGGAATGGCCCTGTTAAATGGGGGCAGGAATCCATTGTCTGGCGAATGTATCAAGCTTGACAACAGCCGCCATTGTCTTATAATATGGGATTGTAAGGGTTTGTTTCTGCAAATCTTACCGTAAGAAATGGGTCGGCGAGTGACCCGTCCGTGCGCTGCGGTCGTCGCGGCGTGAGGGTAGGTGTTCTCGTCTTTTGGAGCAGGCCGCACGATGACGTCGGACCAACCGCTGGACGCCCACAAGGCGCTCGATCATGAGCCCCAGTTGGACAAATACTTCAAGGTCGCCATCAAGACGCTCGCCAACGACATCCACCTGAAAGTCGGCCAGCCACCGAAGCTCCGGCTGCAAGGCATACTGAAAAACACGACCGGAGACGTGCTGACGGCCGAACGCATGGAGGAACTGGTGTTCGAGATCATGAGCCCGAGCCAGAAGGACTTCTTTCTGAAGAACGGGACACTGGATTTCGCGCATGAGATCGGCAAGGAACATCGGTTCCGCATCAACGTCTTTCGCCAGCGTGGATTCATCAGCCTGGTGGCCCGACGGGTCAGCGCCCACGTGCCGTCGTTTGAGAGTCTGCATCTGCCCCCGGTGCTCGAGAAGATCGCGGAGGCCCACCAGGGCCTGGTCCTCGTGGTCGGCGCCACCGGCTCCGGCAAGACCACCACGATCGCCTCCATGCTCGATTACATCACCCGGACGCGGGCCTGCCATATCGTCACAGTGGAAGACCCCATCGAGTATCTCTACAACGACAACAAGGCGATCGTCTCCCAGCGGGAGATCGGAATTGACGTGCCGAACTTCGAAGAGGCGCTGACGTACCTGATGCGACAGGACCCGGATGTCGTCTTCGTCGGCGAGATGCGTGACGCCCGGACGGTCACCGCCGGGATGCGGGCGGCCGAGACGGGGCATCTGGTCATGGGGACGATGCACTCGACAAACGCTTCACAGGCCGTCCACCGCCTGCTCGATCTGTTCCCGCAGGAAGAGCGAGAGCTTGTCCGGCAGGCGCTGGCCCTGGCGATCAAGGCGATCATCAGCCAAGCCCTGATGCCGTCCATCCGCGAAGGGATCAGCCGTGTGCCGGCCGTCGAAGTCCTGCTGGCCAACGCCTCGGTACGAAAACTCATCGCCGAAGGTCGCGAGGCCGACCTGCCCAGCGTCATCCGAGGCGCCCAGAGGGAGGGGATGATCGACCTGACCGACAGCCTTTGCCGGCTCATTCAGGACGGATGGGTCGATCCGAAGGATGCCTATCCCGTCGCGCCCAACACCGAAGAACTGAAGATGGCCCTGAAGGGAATTCGAACGACCGCCGGAGGCATCCTCTAACGCCAAGCGGACCACGCGCATCCGCCAGGGGTCGCATGATCGTAACCTCATGGGAATGGAGCATTCAATGCCAGATATCCTGCTGCTGTCCGTCGAGTACGGCGGATATGTCTCGATCGTCAAGCTCATCCTCTTCCTCGTGATGTACTTGCTGTGGCTCCTGCTGATCCGCTGGGCGGGCAAGGACGCCAAGGCCGTCGACACCAACATCGGATTCTGGATCGGTCTGATCCTCGGCGCCGGAGCGCTGGCCATCCTGCTGTGGTGGCTGATCCCGGTGTTCGTTGCCGGCCTGCTGATCTACGTGGTCGCCATCGCCGCGACCGGCCTGGCCTACGTGAGACACCGCAACACGCGCGTCCTGGACTTCGACCGCGTGCTGACGATCGAGCACATCAAAAGCCTCTTCGCCAAGTCGGAGAAGCTCGAGGCGATGGCGAGCTTCCTGTTCATCACCGCCAACAACAACGAAGTGCCGCCTCCGGAGCCCCGGACCCCGATGTTCTTCGGCTACCGCACCGCCTATGACGTGCTCACCGACGCCATGTGGCGCCGCGCCAGCACGATCACGTTCGCCCCCAAGGGCGACAACTACGAGGTGACGTATTACATCGACGGCGCGGCGACCAAGCAGCCGTCGGTGCCCCGAGAGCAGATGGAGTATTTCATCCACTTCGTGAAAGAGTTGGCCGCCCTCGATGCCAACGAGAAACGCAAGCCGCAGAAGGGCAAGTTCCGCACGCGTCAGAAGAAGGAGAACGCCGACTGGGAGGTGACAACCGCCGGATCGACCGCCGGTGAACAGGTCCGTCTCAAGCACGTCTCCAAGGAGCACGACCAACGCATCACCGACCTGGGCCTGGCGCCCGACCAGCAGGAGCAGTTCGAGAGCCTCACCCAGATCCGACAGGGTCTCTTCCTCATCGCCGGTCCGCGAAAGAGCGGCATCACCTCGACGCTCTACGCGCTGTTGAGAAACCACGACGCGTTCCTGAACAGCATCAACACCATCGAAAAACAGCCGGCCGCCCAACTGCTGAACATCACGCAGAACGTGTTCGCCCTGACGGACACCGGGACGACCACGTACGCCAGGAAGCTCCAGTCCATCATTCGCATGGGCGCCGATATCGTCGGTGTCGGGGAATGCGAAGACGCCGACACTGCCAAAATCGCCAGCGCGGCCGCCGGCGACGGCAAGCTCGTGTACGTCGTGATGAACGCCGACAATGTGCTCCAGGCGCTGGGCAAGTGGATCAAAATGATCGGCGACAAGAAGCTCATCGCCGAGACCCTCATCGGCGTCAGCAACCAGCGTCTCATGCGTACGCTGTGCGAAGAATGCAAACAGGCGTACGCTCCCAACAAGGAACTGCTCAAGAAGTTCAACCTGCCGGCGGAGAAGGCCAAGGTCCTGTATCGCCCGGGCAAGGAGGTCTACGACAAGAAGGGCAAGCCGTCGGTGTGCGAGCACTGCCAGGGGACCGGCTATGTCGGCCGCACCGGCGTCTTTGAGATGATCCTTCTGAACGACGAGCTGCGTGCGGCCGTCCGCCAGGTCAAGCAACTGCCCGAACTGGGCATGCAGTTCCGACGGGCCAAGATGCTGTACCTTCAGGAACAGGCCCTCAGAAAGGTGATCGTCGGGAAGACTTCGATCAACGAGATGCTGCGCGTGCTGGCGTCGGGGAAGACCCAGGACGGTGCGGCGTCACAGTAGGAACGAATCGGCGTCGGCGCCCAGGGGCCGACCCGCAAGAGAATCGGAGAACGTGGAATGGCCAGTCTGGTAATGCTTGTAATCATCGTGGGTTGTGCCGCCTTCCTGTACCTCAAAGGGACGCTCGTGCAGGGAGTCGCCATGGTCTTCAACGCGCTGTTCGCCAGCTTCGTCGCATTCGCCTTCTTCGAGACGCTGGCCGCGATGCTGATGAAGTACTCGCCCGCGATCGCCGCATGGGCTCAGATGATCTGCTTCCTGCTGCTGTTTGTCCTGACGTTCGCCATCCTGCAAACCGCCGCCCTCCAGATCGGCAAGGAGAAGGTGGATCTGGGCCTGTGGCCCGAACGGATCGGGCGCGTCGTGTGCGGCGTCATTCTCGGCTACGTCATCACGGGCCAGTTGCTCGTGGCGCTGGCGACCGCTCCCCTGCCGAGCGCGTATCCCTACGCCAGATTCGCCGAGCGCAATCCGGATCCCTCGAAGCCGAGCTCTCCGTTGCTCAGTCCCGACGGGTTCGTGGCGGGCCTGTTCGGCACGATCAGCAAGGGCAGCTTCGCCGCCATAGGGACGCCGAAGAGTTTCGCGGTTCTTCACGCGAACTTCCTGGACCAGATCCATCTGAATCGCATGAAGGGTTCACAGGATGTGTCAATCATGACCAATTCTGGGGCCATCACCGTGCCGTCGAAGGCGGGCGTCTGGGAGGCCCCGAACACGCTGCGCGACGAAGGGGGCAAGCCGCTGCCCGCGCGTTCCGGCGAGAACCTGTTGCTCGTCCGCGTCGGGATCAAGAAGAGCGCCCTGAAAGACGCGGCGAAGTTCACCTTGTCACAATTGCGTCTGGTCTGCACGCCGAAAGGCACGGCGGAACATCCGCTGGCAGGACAGGGGCACGCCGTCCACCCGATCGGCTATGTCGGACCCGGCGGCCGCCTGGTGCAGAAAGGGCTGACCGAAGTGATCGCCATCCAGGCTTCCGACGTGCCGGACAACACCAGGGACATCGACTTCGCCTTCTATGTGCCCACGCAACTGGTGCCGACGCTCATCCAGTTCAAGCGCAACAACGTGGAGAAGGTCTCTGCTCTGGTCTCGGGAGAGGATGCTCCACAGGTTGTTCCCTTCGGAGGCTCGACGCCCGCTCCGGCGGAAAGTCCCGAGCCGGAGCGACGCGAGCGGAGGCCGGACAGCGAGGCGCCGGACGCGCCCGGCAACTCCCGTCGCGGAAGCGGTCTCAGTCCGCCCAGTCGTATGCTCACGGAAGGGGCACTTGAAGAGAATTGACGCTTGAGGGAATGGGGCTTCGGAATACCTGGTGTCGTGGGATCCTGTGACGCATCGAGAAGCACGGCCTGACGAATCTGCAAGGTCCGTCCGCCGTGTGGCTCCGGCCGGATGTCACGACACCGCATGACACAACCCTCGACCCCGCGCCGGCCGGGCGATGACGGTCAACCGGACCTCAGCTACAGACCGCCAGCTCCTCCAGGTTCAGCTCCATCAGGTGATCGAGGTAGGCGGCCAGGTCCTCTTCCGAAAACTGCGAGAGGAACTCTGTCTTGGCGGTCGTGTTGATCTCGCAGATGCGGTCCATCAGTTCCTTCTTGTCCATCCTCAGTATCCTAAACACAAACAGGGCTCTCGTAAAAGACTTGTGGCATATCGGCAGGAAATCCCCCTTTTCTTTAGCTGCCACCCGACGGCAATGGCGAATGCCCCATAACCCCATGCACGATATGTGCGACCGAGGCCAATGACGCCACCACATGTTGGGAGCCACGGGCGAGACCCGCGATCGGCCCGCCAACTGTCCAATAAAATCCGAGATCGTACCGGTCCTCCTCAGGCGAAAAATTCCGTTCCGCTGCGCGTTTTCTTCCGCCGACCCTGCCGGTGCAACGCATGGGGAGGGCAGCAACGCGACAAGCCGATGCCGCGTGGATCACAGAACTGCTGCAACGCGCAGGCCGCCACAAGACCTTGGGACGACTGGACCCGAGACGACTGAAGGAATACAATGAACATGACGCCTCAGACGCCGCGTCGTGGCAACAGGCGCCGCTGCGGCGGTCTGCTGACCACGGCCGAATCGGACGACCAATGACAGAGCGAAGCAGTCACCAGCGTGTGCCGGGCAAATGGGATCGGGCCATTCAAGCCGACATCCGAGCCCTGAAGAACATCGACTTCGAGCTGGCCTATCTTGCCCTGCTGACACACGAAGGGCTCAAGCCCCTCAGTCGCTGGGAAAAGCCTCTGGGCGAGCCGGGCCAGGCCGTCCTGACCCGAATGGGCCTTCACGTCGAGCGCGTCCACAGAAAGCTCCGATCGGGCAAGGCCTTCGATGAGACGATCTTCGGCAGGTCCGCCGCACACCTGGAGATCTACGCCCAGCACTTCCGCAATCGGGCGGTGGATAAATCCGCCGAGACGGTCCGGATCGAAGGATATCTGTTCGGGTATCCCCCCTGCTGCATTGCCCAGTACATCAGACAGGCCTACGCGCCGCATGAGTTCCCCGTGGACCAACAGAGGATCCTGTTCCACTGGAGTTGCAGGGGATGCGTCATCACGCCGACGCTGATCCCCCATTACGAGCGCATCCACCGCTTCGTCTGCGACCTTGGAACGGCAACTCCCTGACGGACCGAGGCCTCCACCGGCGTTTTTCCACCGCAAAGCGCCCCGAAGTGGGCAAATTGCGTAAAAACCTCTTGAGAACCCCCCTGGGATTCTTATAACATTTAAGGTTTTGGAGGCAGGCAGGCGCAAGCGGTCAAGAACCTTTTTGGAGGTTAGACAGTGACAGCAACGGGCGACATTCGGAACGTGGTCCTCCTTGGACACGGCGGCAGCGGCAAGACCTCGCTGGCCGAGGCAATGCTCCACAAGACCGGCGCGGCGAGCCGGCTGGGCAGCGTTGACGACAAGACCAGCACCTGTGATTTCTACGACGAGGAGAAGGAGCATCATCATTCCATCCTCTCGGCCATCGTCCATGTCGAGCACGCCGGAAAGCTCATCAACATCATCGACACGCCCGGTTACCCCGATTTCACCGGTCCGGCCATCACTTCCATTCCCGCCGCAGAGACCGCGATTCTCGTCATCGGCGCCACCGCCGGCATCGAAACGAACACGCGCAAGATGTTCCAGTTAGCCCGCGAGGCGAACAAACCGGTCGTCATCGTGATCAACAAGATGGCCGCCGAGAACGTCGAAATGGGCGAACTGATCGGCACCATCCAGGAGACCTTTGGCTCTCAGTGCCGTTGCGCCAACCTGCCCGGCGCCGACAAGAACAGCGTCATCGATTGTCTGGTCAATGCCGGCGGCGATTCCCCCGTGGCGGACGTCGCACAGGCCCACACCGACCTGATCGAGAGCGTCATCGAGGCCGACGACGCCCTGATGGAGCGATACCTCGGTGGCGAAGAGATCGGCGCCGACCAGGTCGCCTCGGTGTTCGTCAAGGCCCTCAACGCCGGCACGGTAATGCCGATCGTCTTCACAGAGGCGCGCAACGAGGTGGGGATCACGGAGCTTCTGGACGTGATCGCCAAGTACACGCCGTCCCCGATCGAAGCGGCGCCCGCCAAGCTCGTCGCCGGGGAGACCACCACCGAAGTGAAGGCCGACAGCAATGGACCGCTGGCCGGCCTGGTGTTCCGTGTGGGCTTCGATCCCAGATCCAACATGAAGTACTCGACGATCCGCATCTTCAGCGGCACGCTGAAGTCGGACACGAACATGATGTACAACGACGAGAAGAAAGGGCTGCGTCCCGGGCACGTCCTCAAGAGCCAGGGCGGCGAGCACGCCGAGGTGCCGGCGGGAGTGGCCGGCGACCTGGTCACTCTGGCCAAGATCGAGGAACTGAGGGTCGGCGACCTCGTGCATGACGGTCGCGTCCACGGCCGGTTTGTCATGCCGCCGGTTCCCCAACCCATGTTCTCGCTGGCCCTGGAGCCCGCCTCACGCGGCGACGAGCAGAAGATCGGCGGCGCCCTGGAGAGGCTGTCGGAAGAGGATCTCTGCTTCAAGACCACGCGCGACCCGCAGACGAAAGAGCTGGTGGCCCAAGGCCTGGGCGAGCTGCACCTCCGCATCGTACTGGAGAAGATGGAGAAGCGATTCAAGCTGGCGGTCCATACGAAAGAGCCGAAGATCCCCTACCGCGAGACCATCACCGGCAAGGCCGAAGGCCATTACCGGCACAAGAAGCAGACCGGCGGCGCCGGGCAGTTCGGCGAAGTCTACCTTCGCGTCGAGCCGGCCGAGCGCAACAGCGATCCGCCCATGCAGTTCAGTTGGGACATCTTCGGCGGATCGATCCCGGGTCAGTACGAGCCGGCGATCATCAAGGGCATCAACGACGTCATGCAGACCGGCGTAGTAGCCGGCTATCCGTTGCAGGACGTCAAGGTCTCGGTCTATGACGGTAAGTATCACCCCGTCGATTCGAAAGAAGTCGCCTTCCGTGCCGCGGGCAAGGGCGCCTTCGTCGACGCCATCAGCAAGGCCAAGCCCGCCCTGCTCGAGCCGATCGTCAACATGGAGGTCACCATCCCGGCCGAGAACGTCGGCGATATCACGGGCGATCTGTCGAGCAAGCGAGGACGCGTGATCGGCCAGGAGATGCTGCCGGGCAATTTCATCGTGATCAAGGCCCAGGTGCCGCTGTCGGAAGTGACGCAGTACACCAGCCAGCTGAAGAGCGTCACCGGCGGTCGCGGCAGCTACGCGATGTCGTTGAGCCACTACGAGCCGGTCCCGCCGAACGTGCAGCAGCAGATCGTCGCCGCCCACAAGAAGGCGCAGGAAACTGAATAGTCGCGGCGAATCGCCGCGAAAGACCGATTTCTCAACGGGCCCTGGAGCGCAATCCTCCGGGGCCCGCTTCTTTCTGTTCCGATGGACACGGAAAACGCGTCCGCCGACGGAGATGTCATCAGGATTGATGACCGCAAAAATCCGAGCGACGCTGGACGAATCGCAGGTTGGGTATATCCTATTGTGGAGCGACTGTCCGCCGGCAGATCGTCTGCACGGGCAGTTGACCGACTATGACGTAACCCTGTTCGATCCGCAGGAGGAGGATTCGCCGATCTGCCGAACGCGGGCCCTGCCGGGCCGGTAGTTCCAGAGGAGAGTGGTGAAAAGCGTTCTCGTTTCCCAGTCATGTCCAAACGGAGTGAAAGGAGAAAGCTATGGAAAGCCACGCTTCACGAAGCCCTCGGCAGCACGGTCCCAGATTCGGCGTGCTCGTCACCCTGATCGTGCTGGTCGTTGCGGCGGGGGCAGCGGCCGAATCACAGATCGCCGAACTCGAACCCGGACCGTATTCCTACCAGCACGCGCAGCTCATGGCCGATGCCCAGGCGAGGTCGTTCGGCCAGCGCCGACCCCCGTGCCCGGCACCTCCAGCCATGCGGGCGGAGGAATTGGAGAACCTGTGCCGGCATCTGGACTCTCTGCAGGAGCAACTGCGACAGACCGAACAGAAACTCGCCGAACTCAGCATGGCGACGGCGCCCGCGCCGCAGTGGACGCCGGCGCCTCCTGTGCCCACGTGCTCGTACCAAGTCGATGGCGGAATCGCAGAACTGAGCCAGCGACGAGAAATGCTGGCCGAGCGAGCGGATCAGCGGACGATGGAACTGCGGGAACTCCGCGAGCACGTCATGAATCGCGAACGGGAGATCGCATCGGAGCTTCGCGACATCCATGAGCAGTTGTTGAGCATCGAGCGAGAGCTTGTCGGCCTCGACCGCCAACGTCAGGAGGACCTGGAGCGCCTCATGGCGGCGCAGAACCGCGCGGCAGAACTCCAGGAGCGACTGCAGCGTTTGATGGCGGAGGTGGACGAACTGCGGCGGTGTGTCGCCGACCAGATCGGAGCCAACCATCGACGAGAAGAGGCGATCCGCATCGAAATCGAGCAGACTCGACAGAAGGCACAACGGGTCGGCGAACAGCTTGACGAGATCGGGCGGGTCCCCGAACGCATTCCCGAACCGATGCCGCGCCGCTGGCCGACGTATGTCCCGCCCGTCCCCTGCCCGGCGCCGGTCCCGCCCGCGCCCTGTCCGACGCAGGTCGTCTCTGTGCCCTGCCCCGATCCGGCCCTTCAGACCGAACTGAAGCTCCTGCGCGAAGAGGTTGGCCTGCTGCGAGAGCAATTACGCCAAGCCCCGGCACGCGTAGAAGTGGTGCACGTGGTGAACCCCTACGCCGTCGGCAGCGCACGGTACGATTGCTGGCCCGACCCGTAGGCTCTGCCGCGAAAGAGGTTCTTTTCAACCGATCGCACGAGCCGTCGCATAGGTCCTTTAGGTCCCCTTGGTCTTTTTGGTCCTTGAGGTCCGACGGGATCTATGCGCCCCCTGTGAAAGATTTTTCGCCAACCGCAGATTTTTTTGTTGCAATCTACTATTGGCAATAGTACGATCATCCACAGTAGACAGGCAAGGAGCAGATTCAAAGGAGGTCCGCACCATGAGCAGACACGCACTCGACGACCTGGGGCAGTTGCAGCGGGCGGTCATGGAGATCATCTGGTCGCGAGGCGAGGCAACCGTCCACCAAGTCCGCGATCGGTTGGATCGAGAGAAGGAACTGGCCTACACAACGATCCTGACCACACTCCAGAAGCTGGAAAGGGCCGGCTGGCTTGAACACCGTGCCGAGGGCAAGAGCTACGTGTATGTGCCGAAACGCAGCCGCGAGCAGGCAGGCGCCGGATCGGTCCGGGGCTTCCTCAAACGCGTCTTCGACGGCAACGCCGTGGCGATGTTCCAGCACCTGATCCGCGAGGGGGATCTGAGCGAAGAGGAACTGAAGGAGCTGCGCAGGATCATCGACGAGAAGAGAAAGGAGATGAGAGGATGAGCGGGCAGATCATTCCTGGAGGTTTCCTCGGGGCGCTGCTGTTGGCGCAGGGCACTGCGTGCGTCGCCGCAGGTCTGGCGGTCAGTTATCTGCTGCGACGCCATCCGGCCAGGGCGCACCAGATTCTGTTGCTCGCTCTGGCCGCGTCGCTCCTGATGCCGGCTTCTTACCTTCTGGTTCGGCACTTCGAACTGGGCGTGCTGGCACTTCCTTCGTCGGCGCCCATAGAGGTGGATCTGCCCGTGATAGCCGAGACATCTGTCGTCACTTCGCCGGTTGAGGAGTTCGACAGCGATTCAGCGGAGATCGCATTCGCCGACACGCCTCTGCTCGTCCCGGTCACGCAGGCCGAGGATTCTCCCCTGCCCTGGACAGCGATTGTGCTGGCCCTCTGGGCAACCGCTTCGGCGATTCTGCTGGGTCGCGTGCTGCTCCAGTTCATGCTGGGGTTGCGGCTGCTGCGCGCCAGTGATCCGCTGAAGACAGCATGCGTACAGGAAGCTCTGGAGATCGCCAAGGCGAGAATCGGCATCCGAAAACCCGTCGCGATCCGGAGCAGTCCGAAGATACACAGTCCTGTCATCTGGTGCTGGACCCGCGTGCCCGTGCTGCTGGTGCAGGAGGTCGGCGAGGCGACATCGAACGACTGCGACTGGGCCGGCGTGTTCTGCCACGAGCTGGCGCATCTGAAGCGGCGCGACCATCTCAGTGGGCTGTTCGCGGAACTGCTGACAGCCGCGATTCCATGGCACCCGCTGCCCTGGTGGGCCCGCGAGCGACTGTCGCAACTGAGCGAAGAAGCCTGCGACGACTGGGTCCTGGCCGGCGGTCGGTCCGGCGTGGACTACGCGGAATCCCTGTTGAGTCTTTCACCGCAGAGACGAATGGCGTTTCTGCCCACGGTTGTAGGGAAGGAGAAGACCATGAAAGCGAGAATCTACCGAATCGTGAGGGATCAGTGCAGCGACCCGAGAATCGGCCGGCGATGGGCCTTCAGTCTATGCGCTCTGGCCGTTCTGGTGATCGCGACGGTGGCGCTTGCGCAGCCTCAGCCGGAGCCTGCGCAAGCACCTGAGCTTGTTGTCGAACCAGAGACGGTCCAGCCGGCGCCTCCGCAGGAGCCGGCCGTTGCGGGCCGACGCAACGTCCTGCAACGGATGCTGGACCAGTTGGTCGCCCAGGCCGAAGAGACAGAGGCGGCCTTGCGCCGGCGTGGCGACGAGCCGGGCGAGGAGACCGAAGTCCTGCGTTCGGAGCTTCGCACCTTGCGCGACCAGATCAGCCGTATCGAGCGACTGCTTCGCGACGTCGACCAGAGCCCTCGCCTGGCCCCGCCGCAACGGCCGACGCTTGAAATAACGCAGCCGCGACAATCGGAGGATGTTCTCCGCGATCTTCAAAGCCGCCGGCAACGGATTCAGAGCCGGTTGGACAAAATCCGCGACCCCGACAGCGAAGAGGCCCGCGAGCTTCGTGAGCAGTTGGCGAGATTGGACGTCCAGATCCGACAAGCGGAAGCTCGTGCGAGAGCCGCGAGAGCACAGCGAGAGGCGACCAGTCGCGCACCGCAGCAGGAGAGGCCCGACCGCGAGGCGGACGACCGCGTGCGCGACCTGAGCAACCGCCTGCGGGAGCTCCTGGAGCAGGCCTGGGAGAACGCCCGACAACTCGAACGCCTGGATGACCCGGACAGCGAGGAAGCCCGCGATCGCCGCACGGCCATCGAAACCACGCACGGGGAAATGGCCGAGATCGAGGCCCAGATTCAGCGGCTCCAACGAGATCCCGAGGCGAGAAACGAGGAGCGGCAGCTTCGCGTGACCGAGGAACTCGCCAGCGAAGTCGCATGGAGCATTGCGGCGGCCGAGCAGGACCTTCGCGAGCAGGAAGAACGCGGCCAAGGTGACAGCGAGGCCGCAAACGCGCTCCGCCAGAGAGTGCGATCCCTCCGTGCTCACGCCAGAAGCATGGATGAGCAAGTGCGAGAACTGCGGAGACGACGCAGTGAGCGAAATCCAGATGAACGCCGAACCGAATCACGCGATCGATCTCCGGATGCGATGGATCCTTATGGACGCGCCTATGGCGGCGGCCCGGCGCGCGCTCGCACCGCCAGTCCGCAGGCATCGCCCGACGTGCAGAGGCAGGTCGAGGAATTGCGTGGGCAGGTGAACGGCCTGAACGATCAGATGCAGGAAATGCGCGAGATGCTCCGGCAACTGCTCGAACGCCGCAGCGAAACCGACGACAAGCCGCAGGAGATGAAGCGGTATTGACGTTCGACGCAGCCTGCGTCGCCAACCATCCAAGGCCCTGGCGATCGGCTCGGTCGCGAGGGCCTTTCTCATTGGGGGATGCAACATTTTTCTCTATCTACGAATTTTTTCGTTGATTTACTACGAATTCGTTCGTATCTTTGCCGATAGACAGTTCAGGATGGAAGAGCGTACAACACAGGAGAATCTCATGGCCAGACACCGAAGCGCCGGACCGACAGACCGAGAGATGGCGATCCTCAGCGTACTGTGGGAGCGCGGGCCCAGCACGGTTCGCGAGGTGCACGAAGCCCTAAACGCCGACAGCGACACGGGTTACACCACCACGCTCAAGCTGATGCAGATCATGTCCGACAAGGGCCTGCTGTCGCGCAAGGACGCCGGACGCCAGCACATCTACCGCCCTGCCGTTTCCCAGGAGAAGACGCAGAGCCAGGTCGTCGGCGAGGTGCTGGAGAAGGTCTTCGCCGGTTCGGCGGAGAAACTGGTCATGCGGGCCCTGTCGGCGCGGAAGGTCTCGGCCGAGGAACTCAAACGCATTCGCGAGATGCTCGATGAAATGGAGGGAACATAGTCATGGCAACACTGGAAACCCTGCTGTCGCAGCAGATGATCGAGCGGCTGGGCTGGACGCTGATCCACTTCATCTGGCAGGCGGCGACGGTTGCGCTGCTGCTGGCGGTCGTGCTGCGAGGCCTTCGCCGGAGCAGTTCGAATGTGCGATACGTCGTTGCGTGCCTGGCGATGGCGCTGATCGTCGCGCTGCCGCTGGTGACGATGTCGCTCGTGGAGGTATCGAGGCCCGTCGCGGAGGCGGGCCCGATCCTCAATCCCCCGCTTGTGATGAGGACGACGCCCGTCGAGGTGGTGGAATTGCCTCTTGAGCCGTTCGACGCGCCGGTTGCGGAGATGCACGAGCGTGTTACTCGCATGCCCTGGATGCAGCGGATCGCCACCGCGCTGGAGCCTGCCTTGCCCTGGCTGGTGTTGGGCTGGCTGCTGGGCGTCTTTGGGCTTTCCGCCTGGCACCTGGGCGGCTGGGCTCAGTTGCAGCGGATGAAACGACGATTGGTCAGTGAAGTCGCCGCGCCGCTGCACGCAAGAGCGGCCGCACTGGCCGGGCGACTGGGCATCCGCCGCGCAATCGGGCTGTGGGCTTCGCCCTTGATCGACGTGCCTGCGGTCGTCGGATGGATCAAGCCGGTGATCCTGCTGCCGGTCGGCGCCGTCACGGGCCTGAGCGTCGAGCAGCTTGAGGCGATCCTCGCGCACGAGCTGGCGCACGTTCGCCGCTGCGATTACCTCGTCAACCTCGCCCAGACCGTCGTCGAGATTCTCGGTTTCTATCACCCGGCGGTCTGGTGGGTCTCGCACCGGATTCGCGATGAACGGGAGAACTGTTGCGACGATCTGGCGGTACAGGTCTGCGGCGATTCGCGGCGGTACGCCCGCGCCCTGACCAGCCTGGAAGAGCTGCGCCACGTGGCGAGGGCGTCCCGCCCTCGTGTCCAGAAAGAAGGACCAAGGGCAAGATGCCCTCGCCACACAGCGGTGGCCGCCAGCGGCGGCAGCCTCGTCGGGCGGATCGCCCGCCTGCTCGGCCGCCCGCCCATCGACAACCGCCGCTTCGCCTGGCTGCCCGGCCTGATCGCCCTTCTCGTCGTCGCCGCCATCCTCATCCCCACCGCCCTGCTCATCGCAGCGCCGACCGTACCACAGCCTTTGAATACAGAGGCCGATTCAGCAGAAGCTGCGCGAGACGATAATGTCACACCGACACGATTCGTACATTGGGATGTCGAAGGACAAATCGACCGCGAGTTCGGCTTTGAGCGGCTGATCCGCGAGGAAGGGGATCACTGGATTGTTGCCATACCCCATTCGACACAGTCTGTCGGGAAGATGCGCTGCCACATCCGTGCCGATCGGGGCGAACTCCGTTTGGATGGAGTCCTGAACCAGCCCACCCCGGACGTTGGCACATTCCGTGGGAATGTGGTCATTGAGATCACTTCCAGCGAACCTAACAGCATCGATGCGTGCACACTCTATCTCGACGAGGTGACCTTCTCCGCACAGAACAAGCGATTCACCAGTTCCGGCCCCGTTCGCCTGATTTGCGGCGCCACCGAACTGGTCGGCCGAGGACTGGAGCTGTCTTTTGACGAACCACAAGACCGGTCCGATCCGAATCGACGCACGATTATCGACGGCGTCGGCGCGCAAATCGCCCCCTCGGGCTCTCTGATCGTCTCACTGGGCGACCCCGAGACCGAATCCTCGGAGGAATCTGCATCCACGCAACCCACGCCGGTCCGCGTGCTGACCAAGACGGCAGATAGTCGCGCGCTTTCGTTGGAGGAGAAGCCCAGGGTCATGCTGGATATTGAGCCGAGTGCTGATGCAGCAGACCGCCAGGTCCTGCTCAGCTTCACCATCGCGGAAATCGTAACGGAAGAAGCACTGGATCGTGCCACGGCCCGACAGCTTCGTGCCCTTCTCACCGACGCATCGCACGACGCCAAATTCAATCTACCAAGCGTGGAAGAGCTCCAGAAGCCCGTACAGTATATCGTCAGCAAATACGCGAACATCTGCAACCAAATAGATGACGCCGCCAGAGCCTTCACCGATCTGCTGGTGTCACGGGGTTATGCGACCGTGTGTGCCAGCCCCGAAATGTTGATCCGCCTCGGCGCGAGCGGCCACCTCAGTTGCGGCAACATTCCAGTCATGGGACCTCCCGCGCCCCCCAGCCAGACGAACAATCCTGCTCTGAGTCTGGATGTGACACCAACCGCCCCGCACGACGCCAACGGCATCCGGCTCACTCTGGCACTGCGTGCAAGAAACCTCGCGTCCCTCGATTCGGAGGGCAGGCTTTCCACGACAGCAGCCTACGCCAGCTTCAATTTCGCGCTATCTGCCCGGAATAACCAGTGCATCATGCTTCCTCTGACCACGGCCGCCAGCCCTGAGAGCGATGACCTGGATGCGAAGACCGCAACGACTCTGTTGTTGGTCAAGCCAACCCTCATCGAGCCTCCCGCCAAACCCACACCTGCGCTGTCCGCCTCCGAGCAGGCAACCGCCGACACGGCGCGTGAATTCGTCCAAACCGACCCGATGGTCCGCGAGTTGGCGAGGAAGATCGCGGAGATAGAAATCGAATTGCTGGAAGCGCAACAAACGTTCCTGCCGGAGCATCCCGAAATCGTGCAGAAGAAGCAACTGTTGGAAGCGCTGAACGCTCTTCTGGAGAAGAGACGCAAAGGGTTGGAGCAAGAATTCGACGCCGGCAGGACTTCCGCTACCGCGCCGGACGACCCGGAGAGGCAGCGTGCCCACGCGGAGAAGGCATTGGCCATTATGCGTGGACAAGTGGCATGGGTCAACGAGAGAATCGATAAGGTCAGCTCAGCCTGGTACCCGGATGAGGCAGAGCGATCACGTGAACTGGCGGACCTGAAACGATTCAAGGAGGCAGTCGAAGCCCAGCTTCAGGGAATCGCGCGGATAGTAGAAGAGCAATTCGGCCCTCCTGCTGAGCCTGAGCCTTACCAGCTCTCCGAGACCGAGCGCTTCGCCGAGCGAATGAAGCATCTGGGCTTGGCCCTTCGTCTCTACACGGAGAATCACGATGGACGGTATCCCGACGATCTGCTGCCACTGGACCCGTATCTGAGCCTGGAAGATTCACGCTGGATCGAGACGAGCGTTATCTACCTTGGCAAAGGCAAGACCGGAAACGATGTGCCTGAGAGCCCGATTGCCTACGACGAAATGCTGCTGAAGCAGACGGGCCAGACCCACGTCTTGTTTGCGGACGGTCAAATCCGCGTCACTCCAGAGGGTTCTTCTATGATCTGGCTCGACCACCGCAAGGCGCGAGCCTTGGAGGCATCTGCATCCAGGCAACCCACGCCGGTTCGCGTGCTGAGCGAAACGGCTGACGGTCGCGCGTCCTCGCCGGATGAGAAGCCCAGGGTTATGCTGGATATCGAGCTGGTCAAGTTCCTGACGGACCGGCCGCTGAGCCCTGAGGCAGCGACACAGTTGTCGGGCCTGTGGGACCAGATGTACGCAAAGCGAGAGGCCAGACGAGAGCAGAGAGGTTCACTTCCGCGTGTGGACGAGTTGCAGATTTCGCCTCAGGCACTGCTCGAACGCTGCACCGAGAATGCGCAAGGGGACTCGGAGGCACTGGAGATCCTGGTCGATCTGCTGGCATCGCGCGAATACCTCAAAGTCGCCATGAACCCCACGGTGGAGGTCTTCGATGGCCAGCAGGCCCAAGTCATGAGCAAACAGCACCTGCCGAATCCGACCGCGCACCCCGGAGCGCCCGAGACGGTCGAATGCCGCGATCTTGTGACGGTCACGCCTCGCATCGATGGCGCCGGTCATATCACCTTGGACCTTGCGGCGGAGATCTGCGACGTAATACTGGACGACAGCAAGACGCCACGCGTCAGCAAGTACGGTATCGACACCAAGGCCGTCGTGGACAAAAACAAGACGTTCGTCTGTCGCCTGGAGTCCGCTGCCGAAGGACAGACGCAAGACAACGGGGTTCTCTACCTCCTGGCCCGCCCACGCGTTGTTCGATCCGCGCCGTCCGCCTCCGTTGCGATCCCGACTGCGGAATCCGAGCCCTCAGGGCTGAGTACGGTGACCGCAACGTTCGAGGGCACGGACTTGCTTCAGGTACTCAAAACGGTGGCCGAAATGGCGGGGGCCAATATCATGTACGATGCGAATCTCTCCGGCGAAGTCTATGCCACGCTTGACGATGTGCCTATTGAGACGGCCCTGCAAATCATCCTCGCCGGGTCGCCTTATGTCTTCCGGAAAACAAACTACGGCTACGAGGTGAAGATGCGAAACGCGCCGAATGTCGAGACCTCCAGCCGCGAGACGGACGTCGTCGAGGTGGCGGCGCGGTTCGTGCTGGTGGATCGGGGGTGCATGGAGGCGCTGCGGCGTGGCTTGCCGATTCAGGGCGTCACCGCGCCCGCGGATGTCAATGCGCTGCACGAGATCGGCAGTGGCCTTGCCGAGGGCCGAACGCCCCTGCTGAAGCCGGACCGGGTCGAGCTACTGCTCAGAGCGGTCGGCCAGTACGCCGGAAGCAAGATGCTGGCCGCGCCGAAGGTGTTCGTGCTGGATGGTCACTCCGCCAGTGTGAGCCTCGCCAACCACATCCAGTACACCAGCGGGTACCGCGAGCCCAATGACGCCTCCCCCGAACCCATCGCACAACACGCCTCCAAAGAAGTCGGCGTCCGACTCGACGCGACGCCGCACCTCATCGAAGACCAGAACAACATCCGTCTTCAGTTCGAGATGGAGATCAACTCGCTGCTCGGGATGCAGAAGGCTCTGTACAGGGGCAAGTACGAGTACGACGTTCCCACGTTCACGGCCGTCACCACGGCCACCGAGATCGTCGTAGCCGATGGACAGACAGCCCTGATCCACGTAGGGGAAGCGCCAGCGGTCGGCAACATCCTCCGCAACGAAAGCGAGCCGGCCGGCCCACTGCTGATGCTGATCAAACCCAGCAGGACAACGGCGGAGCCTCCCGACCCCGCGCCTCCGATGCAACCGGGACGCCGCCCGGGCGATCCCGGCATGGGCGCCCTGCCGCCCGGCGCGAATCCACGGTAGGGGCGAGGCATGCCTCGCCCTACGCGAGCATGGTTTCGGTGAGTTCCTTGCGGTGGCGGCGGAGCCACTTGGTCTTGCGAACGATCATGCGCAGGAAGTCGAGTCCGCTGTGGTCGCCGAAGAAGCCGGTGGCCGCTACGGGCAGAACCGCCTCGGCGATCATCGCCTCGATCATCAGGTCGACAAGTCCGTACAGCTTGCGCTTGCTCAGCGGGATGACTTCGCGATAGCCCGCCAGGAACTGCAAGAGACGCTCCTGGTCGAAGGCGTCGGGCCACTGGGCCGGATCGGGCGAAGCGCCGAGGATCGAGAACTGGAGCATGCCGTTGGCCAGGTCGGTCACGGGCGGAGCGATGCGGATCGAATCGAAATCCACCACGCCCACCACCTTGCGGTCGGAAAACAGCAGGTTGCCCGGGTGCCAGTCGCCGTGGATGATCTGTCGCTTCCAGGAGGCATAACCCACGCGGTCGACGCGATTGCTGGAGCGGTCGTACCGAATCACCAGCGATTCGGTCACCGCGGCGGCGCGTTGGAGCGATCCGGTGCGCTTGTCCGTCCGGATCATTTGAAGATGCTGACGCACGGTCGCCGAGTCGTGAAAGCTGCCCTGGAACGGCTCGTAGTCGTGAGCGAAGTCGCGCAGGCACACGTGCAGATGGGCCAGTTGCCGACCGGCGTCCGTCGTCGCTTCGGCCGAGCCGTCACAGCGCGAGCCGGTGACAAAGGCAAACAGCTCATAAATGTGATTGTCCACGTTCAGAACAGTCTTGTGCTCGTCGCTCGTGGCCACCAGCGACGTGACGGGAAAGCCCCGCGCCGCCAGATGCCTCTGCACGGCGTGAGCGAACGCCACGCGCTTCATGTCGTCCCGCCCTCGCGGACGCCGCTTGAGCAGGAACGTCCCTTTGTCGGCATGCACGATTACTTTGGGGGCTCGCCGGTTGCCGGCCGGAAGGGAGCGAACGCGGTGAACCACGCCGACGTCGTAATGGCTCAGGACGCGGACCAGTTCCTCCGACGCGAAATTGGCTCCTCCTCTGGGCATTGACGCTTTTCTCGATGCAGATGGGCGAGGCCGGCCGGTGCCGCCAGGACGTCAGAACGCGAGCATCAGGACAATGATCAGAACGGAAATCGCGGAGACCGCCCCCAGAACGAGCACGGCCAGCCGGTAGCGATTGATCCTCTCCTCCACGTGCTCCTCATTTTCGGTTTCGACGGTTTCCCCTTCTTCGAGCTTCTCGAGCACGGAGACGTCGAAGCGTTTGTGCGCCTGGAGCGGCGCGTGGCCCTCGCGCAAGGCCTCCAGATCGATCAGCAGCTCTTCGACGTTGTTGTATCGGTCCTCGCGCCGCTTGGCCATCATGATCTCGATGACCTCCGAGATTCCGGCCGAGAGCGTCGTGTTGATATGGTCCGGCGGGATCAGCTTCTCGCGCAGATGCTTCTTCATGATCTCGGCCGAGTCGTCCCCGGTGAACGGCACGCGTCCGGTAACCATGTGATAGAGGGTCGCACCGAGACCGTAGATGTCGGCCCGGCCGTCGATGTCGATCTTGCCGCGGATCTGCTCCGGGGCGATGTAATAGGGCGTTCCGTAGGCCTTGCCCGCTTCGCTCTGGGCGGCCTCGATGTCGGTGGTCTCCCGCGCCAGACCCATGTCGGCCAGCTTCACCACGCCCTGCTTGTTGATCATGATATTCTTGGGCTTGACGTCGCGGTGCACCAGACCGTGGGAGTGAGCGTGGACCAGGGCGTGGGCCACCTGGATAATGATCTCGATGGCTTCCTTTTCGCCGAACGGCGTGCCGTTGGTCAGGTCATCGGCGATGGTCTTGCCCTCGACGTACTCCATGACGAAGTAGTGGTAGCCGCCCGCTTCGCCGACGTCGATGGCCTGGACGATGTTGGGATGGTTGAGCTTGCCGGCAGCCTGTCCTTCTTTGTAGAACCGCTGCACGTATTCCGGGTTCTCGGTGAAACGCCGGGGCAGCACCTTG
Source organism: Sedimentisphaerales bacterium (assembly GCA_040772485.1). Classification (GTDB taxonomy): domain Bacteria; phylum Planctomycetota; class Phycisphaerae; order Sedimentisphaerales; family Anaerobacaceae; genus Anaerobaca. Next base: position 179,394 of record JAXGYC010000010.1, read on the forward strand.
ATCGCCACCGTGCGATTGAGGCTGAGCTGCTTGGCCTTATAGACGAACGCCATGGCGCCGGCGCCGATCTTGCCGAGGATCTTGTAGCCGGGAATCTGGTGGACGGCGACCTTGTTTTCTTTGATGCTCAGCTTGAGGCGCTCGGCCTGGGTCGCAGTGATATAGCCCAATTCGATCAGCAGTTCCTGGAGCATGACCGGGTTGATCTTGCGGCGTTCCTGGAGTTCCTGGATCGAGTGGCGAAGCTCCTGGTCCGTACAGAGCCCCTGGTCCACCGCCATCTTGCCAAACACCGTGTCGTAGCTCGTTTCGCTCGTCATTGGGAATCCCCCAGGTAGCCCAGGGGCCGTATCCATACGCCAGGAAGCCTCGTTATCGGCTCCAATGATCGCATCCGATAAACGCCACCGCCGGCGATCATTATCGACCTGCCGTCGCTTGTGTCAAAAAAAAACTCGCCTTTTTGGCACAGGCCCGACGACATCGAGGGGACCATCGACGTTTTCGAGGCAAGGGTTTAACCCTTTTCGCGGCACGGCCGGGAAAATCGCCGCTTATCGCGCTTGCGTTTTAGGGTTGACCTGACGGTCAAGAGCGGTAAACTTGGGCCTCGACAAAAACTGACATCAGGCAAGGAAGGACCAATAGGAGTTTCTACGTGGCATACAACTGTGTGGTGCTGGCCAAGCAGGTGCCTGATACGCATCGGATCACCGGCAAGGTCATGAACGACGACGGCACGGTGAACCGTTCGGCTTTGCCGGCCATCTTCAATCCTGAGGATCTCAACGCGCTGGAGCTGGCCTTGGGCATCAAGGACCGCTTCGGCGGGCGCGTCACGGTTGTGACGATGGGCCTGCCCGGCGCGACGCGCATCCTGCGCGAGTCGCTCTACCGTGGCGCCGACGAAGCGATCCTGGTCACCGATATCCGCTGCGCCGCCAGCGACACGCTGGCGACCAGCTACATTCTGAGCTGCGCGGTCAAAAAGCTGGACTACGACATCGTTCTGTGCGGCCGGCAGGCCATCGACGGCGACACCGCGCAGGTGGGCCCGCAGTTGGCGGAGAAGCTCGGAATCACCCAGATTACCTATGTTGAAGCTCTCGAAGATCTCCAGGATAGCACGATCCAGGTCCGGCGGAACATCGGCAACGGCTGGCAATCTGTCCGTACCCGCCTGCCGGTTCTTCTGACCGTCACCGGCGAGGCGAACGCCCCGCGAGTGGCGGCCGCCAGGCACCTGATGAAGTACAAAAAGGCCCGCACGTCCGGCGAGGTGACCGAAGAGATCAAGGCGATGAATCCGGATGCCGTCGAGGCGGAGATCAAAGAGCTGTGCGAGACCCGCTGCGAGGCACTGAGGGCCAGGGGGCTGCTCATCGAGCAATGGAACCTGGACCGGCTCGAGGCGGACCTGACCTGGTGCGGCCGGAGCGGATCGCCCACCAAGGTCCATCGCATTCAGAGCGTGGTCCTGGCCGCCAAGGAGAGCAAAGAAGTCCCGCCGACCGACGATGGGCTGGCCGCGATGATCCACGAGCTGATCGACGACAAGATCATCGCATAGGACGGGCTGTCGCCCACGCGGGCGATGTGCCAACGGAGTGACTTTTTCCGCGGAGTCTCGTCGACGCCGCACCCGATGTAACGTTCCTGGAACCGCAAGGTTCATTTGCAGATTCGGATAATCCATGATCGATGTGAACAGACAAGGTGAAGTGTGGGTGTTCGCCGAGCAGCATGACGGCCGGCTGGAAGAGACCTCGATCGAGCTGATGAGCAAGGCCCGGCATCTGGCCGAGACGCTGAAGGTCAGGTTGGGCACGCTCCTGCTCGGCGACGGCGTTCGCGATCTGTCCACCCGGCTCATCCACTACGGCGCCGACAAGGTCTACCTGGCGGAGCATCCGCTGTTGAAGGCGTATCAGACCAACAGCTACGCCAAGGCCATCCTGGAGCTGATCCACAAGCACAAGCCCCAAGTCGTGCTGTACGGCGCGACGGTGGCAGGCCGCGACCTCGCTCCGCGAATCGCCAGCGCCGCCAAGGCGGGCCTGACCGCTGACTGCACCGACCTGCAAATCGGCACACACAAGACGGCCAAGGACGGCGAGGTCCACGAGAACCTGCTGTTCCAGATTCGTCCGGCGTTCGGAGGCAACATCGTCGCGACGATCATCAACTACGACCGCTGGCCGCAGATGGCGACGGTTCGCGAGGGCGTGATGCCCATGCCCGAGCCCAATCCCAACCATCACGGCGTGATCGTCACCGAGAATGTCAGTCTGACGCAGGACGATCTGCCGCTGGAGATCCTCCAGGAGCACAAGCGGCCGAAGAAGGTCGATCTGAAGGCGGCTCGCATCATCGTTGCCGGCGGCGCCGGCGTGGGAAGCAAGGAGAACTTCAAGTTGATCTGGGACCTGGCCAACTGTCTGGGAGCGGCCCCGGCGGCGACCCGGCCGGCGGTCGATCTGGGCTTCATCGATCACGACCACCAGGTCGGCCAGACCGGCACGACCGTGCGGCCGAGCCTTTACATCGCCGTCGGAATCAGCGGCGCGATCCAGCACCAGGCGGGCATGGCCCAGAGTCAGAAGATCGTCGCCATCAACAACGATCCGGAGGCCCCCATCTTCAGCATCGCCCACTACAAGATCGTGGGGGATTTGAACGAGGTCGTGCCGAAGATGATCCGGGCCATCAAGGAAAAAGGAATCAAGGACTGAAGAAAGATCAAAACGCGAACAGCAAAGATCAAAATGTCGGAATGCCCGCGCCGCGGGCATGACTTCCTTCGTTTTGCCTTTTGATTTTTGATCTCTAATTCTGCCACCGTGGGCGAACGCCCCCTGAGCACAGGACAAAAGACATGGGGAATTTCTACAAAGACAACGACGATATCCGGTTCCTCTTCCAGCACCTCGACCTGGCGCGGCTGGCCGGCCTCTGCGAAGAGGGGTACCGCTTCGCTGAGGAATTCGACTACGCCCCGAGCGATGCCGGGGAGGCGGTGCAGAACTACGAGATGGTGCTGGATGCGATGGGCGAGCTGAGCGCGGACTTCATCGCTCCGAGAGCAGAGAGCGTGGACCGCGAAGGCAATACGCTCAACGAGGATGGGACTGTCACACGAGCCAAAGGGATCGCCGAGGCGCTCGAGAAGCTGGCGCAGGCGGAGGTGATGGGCTTCACGCTGCCCTACCGGTTCGGCGGGCTGAACTTCCCCAATCTGCTGTACTCGATGGCCACCGAGATCATCTCTCGCGCCGACGCGTCGCTGATGAACATCTTCGGGCTTCAGGGCATCGCCGAGACGATCAACGCCTTCGCCTGCGAGGAGATCAAGCAGGAGTACCTGCCTCCGTTCGCGGAGGGTAAGGTCACCGGGGCGATGGTGCTGACGGAGCCGGACGCCGGCTCGGACCTTCAGGCCGTCAAGCTGCGGGCCTTCGAGGACGAAAAGGGCAACTGGTTTCTGCATGGCGTCAAGCGATTCATCACCAATGGCTGCGGCGACGTCCTGCTCGTGCTGTCGCGCAGCGAGCCCGACCGCAGCGGCGGACTGGGCCTGAGCCTGTTCGTCTGCGAGCCCGGTCCGACGGTGCACATCCGCCGGCTGGAGGACAAGCTGGGCATCCACGGCTCGCCCACCTGCGAAATCTTCTTCGACAACACTCCCTGCAAGCTGATCGGCGAGCGCAGGAGGGGCCTGGCTCCCTACGTCGCGACGCTGATGAACGGCGCGCGGATCGGGATTGCCGCCCAGTCGATGGGCATCGCGGAAGCGGCCTGCCGTATCGCGAGGGACTACGCCGCCAGCCGCAAACAGTTCGGCATGGCCATTGAAAGATTGCCGGCGGTGCGCGACATGCTGATCAACATGAAGATCGCTGTCGAAGCCGGACGCGCCCTGCTCTATGAGACCAGCCGGGTCGTGGATCTGGCGGTGGCCTACAACAAGAGGCTGGAAGAGAACCCGCCTGAGGACAAGGCCGAGTTGAAATCGCTCAAAGACAACGCCCGCAGCTACAAACGATACGCCGGCATGCTGACCCCGATGGCCAAGTACCTCTGTTCGGAGATGTGTAATCAGGTCGCCTACGATGCGATCCAGGTCCTGGGCGGCAGCGGGTACATGCGGGACTACGCCAGCGAACGGCACGCCCGCGACGCTCGGATCACGACAATCTATGAGGGCACCAGCCAGCTCCAGATCGTCGCCGCCGTGCGAGGCGTGTGCAGCGGCACCGCGGAGAAATACATCGAAGACCTGGCCGCGAAAGAGTACGCGCCCCAGGTCAAGGACCTGCTCGACAGACTCGCCGAAGGTGTCGGGCAACTCAAGGCCGCGGTCGAATTTGTGAAGGACAAGGGCAACGATTACATGGACCTGTACGGCCGGGCGCTGACGGACGTCGCGATCGCTCTGATCAACGGCTATCTGCTGTGCGACCAGGCCGGCACCAAGGTGCAGATGGACGTCGCCGTCGCGCCGGGCGTTTCGTCCACCAACGGCCAGACTGTCCCGATGAAGCAGCGCAAGGCCCTGGTGGCACGCCGCTACGTCGAGAAAAACGCGCCGACGATCAAAGCTCTCACAGAACTGATCTGTCAGGGCGACAGATCGACGTTCAGCGATTACGAAGCCCTCGTCGGGCCGGTCCAGGAACAGTAGCACCGAGGTTCGCTGTCATGTTGGGAGCCGTGATCTTCGACTTCGACGGGGTCATCACCGATTCTGAGATCCTGCACTTCCGTGCATTCAACACGGTTCTGGCCGGTCTCGGACTGGAGCTGACCAAGAAGGAGTACTACTCGACCTACCTCGGTCTGAGCGACAAGGACTGCTACAAGGCGCTGATCGCCGAAGGCCGGCTTGACATCAAGCCGTCCCAGGTCGCCGAGCTGATTCAGAAGAAGACGCGCATCTTCGAGGAACTGGCCCGCACGGACGGCAAGGTCATCGAGGGGGTCCGTCCCTTCCTTGACCTGCTTGGCTCGAACGCGGTCCCGATGGCGATCTGCTCGGGCGCGCTGCGGGCCGAGATCGAGCTGATCCTCGAAGACTCCGGCCTGCGGGACTTCTTCAAGGCCGTCGTCTCGGCCGAACAGGTCAAGCGGGGCAAGCCGCACCCCGATGGATTCCTGCTGACTCTCAAGAAACTCAACCAGCGCCTGAGCGCTCCCCTGCCGGCAAAGCAGTGCGTCGTGATCGAGGACTCCCATTGGGGACTCCAGGCCGCCAGGGCCGCCGGCATGCACACCGTCGCAGTGACAAACACCTACGAAGCTGAGCAGTTGACCGGCGCTGAAAAGGTCATCGACCGGCTCGACCGCCTTACGCTGGACGATCTCGAACAGCTCTGCCGCTGACAGAAGTTGCCTGGGAGACTTGACTTCCGGGTGAAGTGGTCGGATAGTAGGCATCGGTTGCCGGTGTAAGGACCGGACTGTCTTGCATGAACGACGTCGTCCCAGGAGGTTGCCATGCTCAAGCTTTGTGCCGCTCTACTGCTTGCCGCCCTGTCGATTCCCGCTGTTGCGGCCTCTCACGATGGAATGCCCTTCCAGGCAGTCACCCTGTTCGGATGCGACGCGTCGGGAACCCAGGATGGGCACAACCGATGGAACGCCGGACCGCACGATGCCGCATGGGACGTCTTCATGTACCAAGGCGACGTCGCGCAGCGGCTCGATGCCGTCGAATGGATGAACGATCCGCAGACCCATCTGATCGCGTTCCGCCCCGCTGCCGACAGCACCACGTACACGCTGCACATCGAATGCACCAGCGACATCGAGCATTTCGGCCTGAACCTCTTCGGTCAGGACAAGGACCGGCCGGCGATCTCAGTATACGCCCCTGTCACGCGCGATCCGTCGAAGCCAGCGCCATTCAAGGTCAACCACTCGGCTCGCACGATGGGCTGGCCGATCACGGAAGTGCCGGCTTGTGGGTCGGCGACCATCCGCACCGCCCGGGCCAGTCTCTGGACCTATACGGCGGGGGATACGAAGCAGTATACCCTCACCGATTTCCGCGTGCTGGCGCCGGCGGCGGCCGGCCATGTGGATTTCGTCGGTCCCCACGAGACTGGTCCCAGCGGCAAGGCCGATTACGTGTTTCAGTTCACGTTGGCCGCAGGCGACGCCGAGGCCACCCCGCCGGACTGGCTGCTCTGGACCGATGCAGTCGCCGGGATGCAGATCGGATCAAACGACCCCGACCGCACCTGGAAGCAGCGATACGACTGGCGAAATGCCGCGCCGCCATTCTCCTTCGTGGTCGATGGTCGGCCTTCCCGCGAACTGCTCCAAACGTGGACACACGATGCCCGACACGAAGCACTTGACCCCAATCGTATCGCCCACGCGCTGACTTGGCGTGATCCGCAGACCGGCCTGATCGTCCGCTGGCAGGGTCTGGAATACGTGGACTTCGAGAGCATCGAGTGGACCGTGTACGTGACCAATGGCGGAAACGAGGACACCCCGATCATCGAGAACCTCACGGCGCTGGATGCTCAGTTCACCCGTGCGGCGGACTCTGAGTACCTCTTGAGGCACTGGAACGGGACCTCGGTCGGTCCGGAGGATTTCGCGCCGGCCGGCACGGTGCTCGAAGCAGGCCGCAAGCTGTCTTTCGCACCTCGCGGAGGTCGCGGCACCGGAGGCTCTTGGCCTTACTACAATCTCGAGGCAGGCAACGAAGGGATCATTCTGGCGGTCGGCTGGCCCGGCCAGTGGCATGCAGACTTCCAGCGTGACGACGGGAATGCGCTGCACGTCACGGCCGGACAGGAAACAACGCACTTCCGCCTGCGGCCGGGAGAGACCATCCGGACGCCCCTGATCGTCATGCAGTTCTGGAAAGGCGGCGACTGGATCGACGCACAGAACGCGTGGCGACGGTGGATGGTCCGGCACAACCTGCCTGGCCGCAAGGGCCGGCCGCTGCCTCTGCCGATGTTCTGCGCGTGCAGCTCGCACCAGTTCGCCGAGATGACCAAGGCCGACGAGCGCAGTCAGATCGAGTTCATGGACCGCTACCTCGACAAGGGGCTCAAGCTGGACTACTGGTGGATGGACGCCGGCTGGTACGTGGGGGCCGCGGAGAAGGGCTGGGCCGCAGCGGTCGGCACGTGGGAGATCGACCGTCGCCCGCATCGCTTCCCGAACGGCTTCAAACGCATCAGCGACCATGCCCACGACCGGGGCGTCGAGATCATCGTGTGGTTCGAGCCCGAGCGGGTCCACGCCGGAACGTGGCTGGCAGAAAACCATCCTGAATGGGTGCTGGGCGGCTCCGGCGGCGGCCTGCTCAACCTGGGCGATCCTGACGCATGGAACTGGCTCGTCAACCACATCGACAAGATCATCACCGAAGAAGGCATCGATCTCTATCGCCAGGATTACAACATCGAGCCGCTGAACTTCTGGCGCCGCAACGACGCGCCGGACCGTCAGGGCATCACCGAGAACAAATACGTCACGGGCTATCTCGCCTACTGGGACGAGCTGCTGCGCCGTCACCCCGGCATGGTGATCGACTCCTGTGCCAGCGGCGGCCATCGCAACGACCTGGAGACGATGCGCCGGTCCGTGCCCCTGCTGCGCAGCGATTATCTGTTCGAGCCTGTGGGGCAACAGGGACACACCTATGGCCTGTCGTTCTGGCTGCCCTTCTACGGCACCGGATACTGTCCCTCCAATACCGTCGGATGGGGCTGGGGCACGGGCGAACTCAGCTACAATCCGTACACGCGTCGCAGCAATATGTGTCCGGCGAATATCGGGCTTTTCGATTTCCGCGTCGAGGTCGACGACGAGCTGATCCTGAGGCTCTATCGCGAGTGGCTCGAAGTGGCGCCCGGCTACTTCGGAGACTACTATCCGCTGACGGACTACAACCTCTCGCAACAGCAGTGGATCGCCTGGCAATTCGACCGACCCGATGAGGGCGGCGGCTTCGTGCAGGCGTTTCGGCGCGAGAGCTGCATCTATAGCTCCGCCGAGATCAAGCTGCGTGGACTGGACCCGGCGGCCGCCTACGAGGTGAAGGACTTCGACGCGGCAGACGCGGTCCGTCTCTCCGGCAGGCAACTGCTGGAAACGGGACTGCCCATCCGAATCCCGGCGAAACCGGGCGCGGTCACCGTCAGATACACAAAGGTCCCGTGACACGCCGAACCCGGCCAACAGGTCGGCGTCCCATAACAGGCACCAACGACCCCGAGCCCGCACTCTCCAACTGAGGAACGTCGCAGGGCTTGCAGGAATCCGGACCAACGCGAAAACGTCGCTATATGGACAAGGGATTCTGCCGATGATATACTCCATAGATGTCAGGGCCATGATCGCCTACGCCCGTGGAACGACGATGAGCTTCGAGCACCAGAAGGTCACGGTCGATGCGGATGCGGCGCAACCATGTTCTTGCAGCACTACCCCTGGTCGGCCTCGCGCTCGTCCTGGTGTTCTTCGTGCGCCGGCCCGCTCTGGACGTCCAGACGCTCTTCTCGGCCGACCCCGCAGAAGGCCCTTGCTCGCCGGTCACGGTCGTTCACCCGCCTGACGGGGCCCTCTTTCCACCCGACATCGCGCCCCCGATGTTCCACTGGTCCGCCGAAGGTCTGGCGTGCGACACGTGGGCAATTCGATTGCGGTTCCAGGACGACCAGAACGACATCGACGCGCTGGCGCGCGAGCCCCGCTGGGTGCCGGACCAGCGGCTGTGGGAGGCAATCAAGAGAAGATCGCTCGAAAAGCCCGCCGAGATGCTCATCGTCGGCGTCCATCGATCTCGCCCGAGCGAAGTCCTTGCCCGCGGACGCGTCTCGTTCGCGACATCGTCCGACGAGGTCGGTGCCCCGCTGTTCTACCGCGAAGTGAACCTGCCGTTTGTCGAGGCGGTCAAAGATCCGACAAAGATCCGCTGGCGTTTCGGCTCCATCAGCTCGGAGACCGCGCCGTCCGTCGTACTGGAGAACGTGCCGGTCTGCGGGAACTGCCATTCCTTCCCGAGAGACGCCAGCGTCCTGGCGATGGACGTCGACTATGCCAACAGCAAGGCTTCCTATGTCATAACGTCGGTGGCTGAGGAGATGACGCTGGCAACGAGTGACATCATCACGTGGAACGACTACCGCAAGGAGGACGGCGAGCAGACCTTCGGGCTGCTCTCGCAGATCTCGCCGGACGGCCGGTACGTGATCAGCACGGTGAAGGACCGCTCGGTCTTCGTGGCCACGCCGGGACTGGCGTTCTCGCAACTGTTCTTTCCCATCAAAGGCATCCTGTGCATCTTCGACCGCCAGACCGGACAATTCTCCGCTCTGCCCGGCGCAGACGACGCCAAGTACGTCCAGAGCAACCCCACGTGGAGTCCGGATGGCAAGTCCATCGTCTTTGCCCGAAGCGAAGCCTACAGCCTCCGGGCCGACGACAAGAGCAAGGTTCTGCTCAACCGCGAGGACTGCGCCGAGTTCGTCGATGAGGGCAAGCCATTCCTGTACGACCTCTATCGCATTGCCTTCAACGACGGAAGAGGCGGCGTGCCGGAGCCGATTCGAGGCGCTTCCGGCGACGGCATGAGCAACTACTTCGCCCGATACTCTCCCGACGGCCGGTGGATCGTTTTCTGCAAGGCGAAGAGCTACATGCTGCTCCAGCCGGACAGCCAACTCTACATCATCCCCGCCGAAGGAGGCGAGCCGCGAAAGCTCCGGTGCAACACCGCCCGCATGAACTCCTGGCACAGTTGGTCGCCGAATGGCCGGTGGCTGGTCTTCTCCTCGAAGGCGCACTCGGACTACACGCGACTGTTCCTGACGCACATCGACGAGGCCGGGCAGAGCAGCCCCGCCGTCTGTCTGTCCCACTTCACGGCGCCGGACCGGGCCGCCAACATCCCGGAATTCGTCAACGCCTCACCGGTGGCGATCCGCAAGATCCACGAGCAGTTCCTGAACGACTACTCCTTCGTGCGGGCCGGCGACGCCTTCTTCCGGGCCCAGGACACCGACGGCGCGATCCGAGAATACCGAAATGCCCTGGAACTGAATCCGAAGAACGTCTGGGCCCATCGCCGATTGGGCTTTCTGTTCTTCAATGTCAAAGAGCAGTACGACGAGGGCCTCAAGCACCTGCGAACCGCTCTCGAATTGGAGCCGCGCGACCCGCGCACGCACCACGATCTGGGCATGGCCCTTCTGTACCGCGGCCAACTGGACGCCGCCACAGCGCATCTGGCCGAAGCGATCCGGGGGATGCCCAAGGGTCTCGACAGCCAGTACGATCCAGTGCGAATGCGACACTCCCTCGGGCAAGCGCTGCTGGCGCAGGGGCGATCTCCGGAAGCGCGCCACTGGTTATCCGAGGCGCTTATCCTGGACCCGAATTGCGCCGAAGCCCATTACGGACTGGCGCTGGCACTGACGGACGCGGAGAAGCCGGAAGATGTGATCGCGCATTACACGGCCGCCGTCCGGCTGAACCCCAGGGTGGACAACTCGCCGGCGCTGCATGACTACATCTCCGGATTCTACCTGAGCCGCCGCGCCTTTCAGCCCGCTCTGGTTCATGAGACCCGCGCGCTGGAACTGGCACGGATGACCGGAGATGCGTTGCTGATCCGCACCTTCGAGGAGCGCGTGCAGATCTGCCGGCAACTCGTCCAGCCCGCCGGCGCACGGTAACGACGTGGCCTCGTGGTCTGGCCAGACGGCTCCTGCGAGGCTTTGCGGCGTCCCTTCTTCCCGGAGAATCCGCATCGCCGCGTGCCGGCCCCTGCACGGCAAAGAACACCCGCACCGCCTTATCGGACCGTTGTCCGAAAGTAGCTTGCGAGATTGCGATGACGCCCGTTCACAAACGGAAATTCTGCGGCGGGCCTGCATTGGTCCCTGCGGCCTTTCCTCTGCACTTGTTATCAAACCCCCTTGACAATTCCTACCCCGTGGCAGGGTGTAAGACTCAGAATCCATCCATTCGCTACGCAACTGCCCCGCCCTCCCACACGATATAGCGGACGCCTTGCCTGATTGGGGGTTCATCAAGAACCAAGTCAGACCTTGGAAGGCTGGAGATGCCACGCTTTTGGGGGGCATCGCCTCAATGCATGAAAGTGAAACGCGGATTGCCTGGCCCTTGTCGGGCCGTTGACGTGCCGCAGACGAAGTGCGTCGGCAGGCGAAGAAGCCATTTGTTCAAGAGTGAAAGGCACAGAGCATGGACACCGTTGTCGAGACACGGGCCAAGCCGGGAAAGTACCTGACCTTTGCCCTGGGGCCCGAGGAGTTCGGACTGGAGATTCTCAAGGTCCGTGAGATCATCGGCTACATGGCCATCACGGCCGTCCCACAGACGCCGGACTACGTTCGCGGCGTCATCAACCTGCGGGGCCAGGTCATTCCTGTGGTGGATCTGCGCGCCAAGTTCACCATGCAGGTCGAGGAGAGGACTTCGCAGACGTGCATCATTGTGGTCCAGACCCGGCGCGGCGACCAGCAGTGCAACACCGGGATCGTCGTCGATCGCGTTCGGGACGTGCTCGACATCACGGCCGATCAGATCGAGGACGCGCCGCAACTGGGCACGTCCGTCGGGACCGACGTCCTTCTCGGCATGGCCAAGATTGCCAACTCGGTGAAGATCCTGCTCGATATCGACCAAGTCCTCGGTTCGGCCGACCTGGCCGGCGTCTGCAAGGCCGCTGCGTAGTCGGGGCATGGAACAGTTTCCTGCATGGACGTCGGAGCGAATCCGCTGAAGGAAAGGCTATCACCGGGATCCCCCCGGTGCGTTCAAACAAATACACGCGTCGCATTTCAGGAGAATCAAGATGTTCAAGAACATGAAACTGGCAACGAAAATGGGGATGGGTTTTGGTCTGCTGATCGTGATCTCCGGCGTTCTGGGCTACGTCGGGTGGAACGGCCTGAGCAACGTGACCACCAACGCCGAACTGAATCGCCAGGGAAATGAGTGCCTGCAAGGGCTCAATGATTGCGCCTCTCTGCGGAAGGAGTTCACGATCCGTGGCTTTGATGCCTACGGCAGCGACAACAAGACGGCCGCCGACAACTGGCACGCGGCATACAACGCGCTGCTGACCCAGCTACAGCAACTGGAAGGTTCGGACGACCTGGCCGGCGTCGACCGGGCCATCGTCACAGAGGCCGCCGGCAAGATGCCCGCCTACCTCACGTCGTTCGAGCATCAGAAGAGCGCTCGGAAGACACGGGATGAGGCCTTCACCAGTTGGAGCAAGATCGGCTGGGACGTCACCCAGGAAGTCGGCGCGATCAACACCAATGTCATCGCTCCGGCGCGCCGGGCGGCCGAGGAGGCCAAGAATGTCGAGGATATCACCAAGTGGGCCGCCATTGGGACCGAACTCGACCAAAGCGTCTTTCAGGAGTTCCTGGTGCTGCGCGTGACCGCGGTCTACCTGCTGGCTACCAATGCCGAGGCTCAGTGGGAGGCCTATCAGAAGCAGCTTGCCAAGGCCAAGACCAATATCCAGACCTGGGCCGATCACGTGGCAGGCAACACCGCGCTGCAAGCAGCAGCCTCGCGCATCGCGGGCTATCTGAAGACCTACGAAGAGGCCGGTCAGCAGTACCGCAGCGGAATGCTCGCGCAGCAGTCGGCGGACACCGAAATGGGAACCGCCGCCGCCGCGATCATCGAGACGATCCACAAGCTTCAGACCTCTTTGAAGAATCGGATGGAAAGCGCGACCGCCCGAACGAACGTCATCATGATGGTCGTGGCGGTTTCGGGCATCATCGTGGGCACCGTTCTGGCAGTGGTGATCACAATGAGCATCATCAAGCCGATCAAACGGATCATTGATGCGCTGACGGCCGGGTCCGAGCAGGTGGCGGCCGCTTCCGGCCAGGTTTCTGCCGCCTCGCAGTCGTTGGCCGAAGGCGCCACCGAGCAGGCCGCCGGTCTGGAAGAGACCTCGTCCAGTCTGGAAGAGATGTCCTCGATGACCAAGCAGAACGCCGACAACGCGCAGCAGGCCAACACGCTGGCGTCCGAGGCCCGCAAGGCCGCAGACACCGGAACCGAGTCGATGGGCCGCATGAACCAGGCCATCCGCGAGATCCAGAAGAGCTCCGATGAGACCAGCAAGATCATCAAGGTCATCGACGAGATCGCGTTCCAGACCAATCTGCTGGCGCTGAATGCCGCGGTCGAAGCGGCTCGCGCCGGCGAAGCGGGCAAGGGCTTCGCCGTGGTGGCCGAAGAGGTGCGCAACCTCGCCATGCGGTCGGCCGAGGCCGCCAAGAACACCTCCAACATGATCGAGGAGTCCGTCAAGAACGCCAAGAACGGCGTCGACATCGCCACGGAAGTCGGCAAGGTCCTCGAGGAGATCGTTCAGGGAGTCGGCAAGACCACGGATCTGATCAGCGAGATCGCTGCGGCCTCGCAGGAACAGGCCCAGGGCATCGACCAGGTGAACACGGCGGTGGCGCAGATGGACAAGGTCACCCAGCAGAACGCCGCGAATGCCGAGGAATCGGCCAGTGCCTCGGAGGAACTCAGCTCGCAGGCCGAATCGATGAACGACATCGTCGGCGAATTGATCGCGCTGGTGGGAGGTGCCGCGAACAAGACCGCCTCGTCGACGACGCGGCAGAGCACCCCAGGCCACAAGCTGTCGCACACCGACCATCTGTACCATAAGATCGCCGGCGGTAAGCCCAAGAAGGCCCATACCGTATCGACGAAGTCGGCGGCGGAAAGAAGCATCCCGCTCGGCGATGACAGTGAATTGAACGACTTCAACTCCTGATGAGAACACCGTTCCGCAAGGCGCTTCCGGATGGGCCAGGCATGCCCATCCGGAAGCGTCGAACGGATTGTCCTTCGCTGATCGTCCTGCATGCGTACTGACCCGACCTCAGGCACCGTCGGACGTTGGACAACGCGGATGGGCCCAGTCTATCGGACATCGAACAGAGAATCATCAAGCCGTCCTCTCCATCCGGCAGTTCCGGCATCGCACGGAGCCGCCGTCACCCGCTCAGCAGGCTCCGCACCGGCCGAACCCGCCGGCAAACTGGAGTGCTCCTCTTCGTGGACATCCGCGCGGATATCGTCTCGAATCCTGCCATCGGGCTCCTGTTCTATCGTCCGGTTTCGCAAGCGCGGGGCGGCTTATCGGACTCGGTCGGGATCCCTGTTCGAGAAATGTCAATCCCATGTATCGGCGACTCCGCCGACCGCGAATGCTTTCGCGACCGGCCCGACGCTCTGCAAGGCCAAGCCTTATCGGGCCGGCGCGAGCGGAGGCCATGGCCGCCGTGTCGATCTCCAGCCAAATGCCAAGAATTCGGCTGGAGTTACTGTCGAATACCTCGATTGTCCTGCCAACGTGCTTGGGGACATGGGACCGTGGGTTGGCTAATAGGCGCCCCCGAATCCACAGTGGCACGTTCGCGTTGAGCTCTGCGGGCAGGGACAGGATTGGATTGGCCTGGGGCACGGTCTCACAGGCACGTTAAGGAGCCCTCTTATGGCAGCAACTGCGTCAAAAGCTCAGAGTTCCGGTACCACGGCTCAGCAGAAGGAAGGCAAGTACCTGACCTTTGCGCTGGCCCACGAAGAGTACGGCCTGGAAATCCTCAAGGTCCGCGAGATCATCGGCTACATCGACGTGACCGCCGTGCCGCAGACGCCCCACCATGTCAAGGGCGTCATCAATCTGCGCGGCCAGGTCATTCCCGTCGTCGACCTGCGCGCCAAGTTCGGCATGGAGACCACCGACGTCACGGACGAGACCTGCATCATCGTTGTCGAGATCGCCCACGCGGATCGCAAGTTCAGTACGGGCATCGTTGTGGACCGCGTGCAGGAAGTGCTCGACATCCCGGGTGACAGCATCGAGGAAGCCCCGCAGTTTGACTCGTCGGTCAACACGAGCTTCATCCTCGGGATGGGCAAAGTCGGCGACGCCGTCAAGATCCTCCTGGATATCGATAAGGTGCTCGGTGGAGAAAGCCTGGACGGCTTTCGATCCGAGGGCCTGTGACAACCTCGACGATTGTCTCGAATGTGTGAACAGAAGGAAAGGATGTACCCATGAGAATCGGAAAATGGACTTGGATTTGTCTGACCGCTCTGATGATGGGCCAGGTCTGCCTCGCGGCCGACGAGAGTTCGTCCCTCGACGACCGCCTCGCTCAACTGGAGAAGGAGATCGCGGAACTGAAGAAGGCGCCGGCGTCCGCGCCCGCCGCCGCGGCCGACAGCAAGAAGAAAGGGCTCTTCTCGAGCGTGGACGTCCAATTGTACGGCTTCCTGAAGGCCGACGTGTCGCGCGATTCGTCCCGCGCCACAACGGGGAATTACGTGTTGTACGTGGACTCCGAGGCCACGCGAAGAAATGATGCGGAATCCAACATGACCGCCAACGAGTCGCGTCTGGGCCTGAATTTCGCGGGCCCGTCCAGTGAGACGCTGAAGACCTCCGGCAAGCTGGAGTTCGATTTCTTCGGCAGTGCGCCGGAGAACAAGGCGACCCTCCTGATCCGGCACGCCTACATGAATCTCGAATGGCCCGAGGCGCAGCTCAGCCTCTTGGCCGGCCAGACGTGGGACGTCATCTCCCCGTTGAACCCGAGCACCCTGAACTACAGCGTGCTCTGGGTGGGCGGCAACATCGGTTACCGTCGTCCGCAGGTCCGCCTGACCAAAGACCTGTCGGTGACAGACAAGGTCAAAGTGAAGCTCGAAGGCGCTCTGAGCCGCACCATCGGCAGGACGACGCCCGCGCCGGTCAGTTCTGAGACCGGCGAGGACGCGGGTTTCCCCACCCTTCAGGGACGGGTCAGCGCCACCTTCCCGTTCTTCGGCCCCAAGCCGACCACGATCGGCGTCTCGGGGCACTCCGGCAGGGAGGAATACGATATCGACGCGACCGGAACGAACGAGACCCTCAAGAGCCAGTCCATCAATCTGGACGTGACTCAGCCCATCTGTAAATGGATGAGCATCAAAGCAGAGCTGTTCAGCGGCAAGGACCTCGACAGCTATCTCGGCGGCATCAACCAGGGTGTCAACACCACCACGCTCAAGTCGATCGACAGCGAGGGCGGCTGGGTCGCCGCCAGTCTGGGACCGTGGGGCAAGTGGAGTTCCAGCATCGGGTACGGCGCCGACAACGTGGATCGTGACGACGTCGCCACCGGCACCGGCCGCACACGCAACTGCTGCCTGTTCGGCAACGTCCGCTACGACGTCAACGCCCACGCCCAGATCGGCCTGGAGCTGTCCCGCTGGGAAACGGACTATAGAGGCGCCGGCGACGCCAAGGACACACGCGTGCAGGCATCCTTCATCTACAAGTTCTAAGAATCTCCGCACCAGGAAACCCGGCGTTGAAGGAACGCATTTGATTCGTTTTCATCAAGAGAAGGGGTAGATCATGCTGAAGAACGTCAAACTGCAAACGAAACTGCTGACCTTGGGAATCGCCATGACGGTGATCCCGCTGTTGGTCGTCTCGGCGGTGGTCTTCATCCAGAACAAGCGGATGATCAAGGTCGCCGAGCAGGGCAACACCGATCTGGCGTACGCCGATCTGGACCACGTCGCCAAGAACATCCATGGGATGTGCAAGGCCCAGCAGGAAATGCTGCAGGCGAACATCGACTCCTCGCTGAACGTCGCGCGCGACGTCATGCAGAAGACCGGCGAAGTCCATCTGGCCGAGGAGACCGTCACCTGGGACGCGGTGAATCAGTACACCCAGGCCGGCCAACGAGTGACGCTGCCCAAGATGATGGTGGGCGACACCTGGCTGGGCAAGATCAGTGACATGGCCACCACCGCTCCGGTGGTGGACAAGACCCAGAACCTGGTGAACGCCACCTGCACGGTCTTTCAACGGATGAACGAGGCCGGGGACATGCTGCGCGTCAGCACGAACGTCCAGAAGCTGGACGGCGCCCGTGCCATCGGCACGTACATCCCGAAGACCCGGCCGGACGGCACGCCCGATCCCGTGGTCAGCAGCGTGCTGCAGGGTCAGACCTACGAAGGCCGCGCATTCGTGGTCAACAAATGGTATATCACGGCGTATGAGCCGATTCGCGACGCCACACAGAACGTCGTCGGCATGCTGTACGTCGGTGTGCCGCAGGAGAGCGTCGCCTCCCTGCGTCAATCCATCATGGCGGTCGAAGTCGGCAAGACGGGCTATGTCTATGTCCTCGACTCCAAGGGAAACTACGTCATCTCCCAGGGCGGCAAGCGCGACGGCGAGAACATCTACGAAGCCAAAGATGCCAACGGCAACCTCTTCATCCAGGAGATCTGCAAGAAGGCGACCGTCCTGAAGGAAGGCGAGGTCGCCGAGCAGCGGTATCCGTGGAAGAACACCGGCGATACCGTGGCCCGCGAGAAGATCGCCCGGCTCATGTATTTTGAGCCTTGGGACTGGGTCATCGGTGTGGGCTCCTATACCGACGAGTTCTACGAAGCCCGTGACCAGGTCACCGCAATCGGCAACACCGGAAACCGTATTCTGGCCTCGGTCCTCGGCGTGGCGTTGCTGGTTACGGCCGTCATCTGGTTCCTGATGGCCCGCGGCCTGGCCGGTCGAATCTCCCGCGTAGTTGGGCAGTTGTCGGAGGGCGCCGAGCAGGTGGCCGCCGCCTCCGGGCAGGTCTCTTCGGCCTCGCAGTCGCTGGCCGAGGGCGCCACCGAGCAGGCGGCCGGGCTCGAGGAGACCTCGTCGAGTCTCGAAGAGATGGCCTCGATGACCAAGCAGAACGCTGCCAACGCCCAGCAGGCCAACCTGCTGAGCTCGGAGGCCCGCAAGTCTGCCGACACCGGCGCAGAGTCCATGAGCCGCATGAACAACGCCATCCGCGAGATCCAGAAGAGTTCTGACGAGACCAGCAAGATCATCAAGGTCATCGATGAGATCGCCTTCCAGACCAACCTGCTGGCGCTCAATGCCGCCGTCGAGGCCGCGCGAGCCGGCGAGGCGGGCAAGGGCTTTGCCGTCGTGGCCGAAGAGGTGCGTAACCTGGCGATGCGATCGGCCGAAGCCGCCAAGAACACCGCCAACATGATCCAGGAATCCGTCAAGAACGCCAACAACGGCGTGGACATCGCCACGGAAGTCGGCAAGGTTCTGGACGAAATCGTTCAGGGCATCGGCAAGACCACGGATCTGGTCAGTGAGATTGCCGCCGCGTCGCAGGAACAGGCCCAGGGCATCGACCAGGTCAACACCGCGATCGCTCAGATGGACAAGGTGACACAACAGAATGCTGCTAACGCCGAGGAAAGCGCCAGTGCATCTGAGCAGCTCAGCGCCCAGGCCGAAACGATGAATGAAATGGTCAACGAACTGGCCGCGTTGGTTGGGGGTGCGGCCCGGATCGCGACCAACACGAAGCGTACCGCCAAGTCCGGACGAGACCTTCGTCCTTCGGACCAGGTGTATCACCGTATCGCCGGAAGCGCCAAAGCGGGAAAGACCCCGGCCAAAGCGCCTAAGGCGGCCAAGACAAGCAGGGTGCGCACGGAGCACAGTATCCCGCTGAACGACGACGAAGACCTCAATCAATTCAACGCGTGACACAACCACGTGCTGAGTGTCTCCAGGTGGGCCTTCGGGCCCACCTGGGGACCGGCGTTTGCAGACTCCCCTCCGTACCGTCCACCTCCCGGCCCACGTTCCCTCCGCACGAAATCTCTCCCCTTTTTGCCTTGACAGACACCGGCCCCTTGGATAGGCTTCGCGCATTCGCTCTCTCAGAAATGCATCGCTCGGCTACAGGTTTCGAAGCATCGGCTTCGAAATACCTTGGAAACGGGAACGCGGTGAGAATCCGCGACGGTCGCGCCGCTGTGAGCGTCTGCTCCGATCCGCAGATCGGAAATCCGAGAAGGCTGTAATCCACTGTCCTCCTCACGGGGATGGGAAGGAGCCTTCCGGTAAGACGCAAGTCAGAAAACCTGCCTGCAGTCGATCGCACAGTGTTGGTGTTCTCGCGATATGGAACGCACGTGTGAAGGCGCCGTCCGGGCCTGTAGGTCACCCCGGGATTCTACGCCATCATGAACCGCCGTTCCTGTTCGCAGGAACGGCGGTTTTTTTTTGTGCGCCTGCGGGCCGCGCCCTCGCGACAAGGGCCAGCGAATGCGAAAGGAGGTCGGGATGTGCCACGTGACTGAAGCGTGTCGGTAGAGTCGGTCGACTCAGGCATCAAGGCGTCGAACAAGACAGCGACACGGCCGAAAGGCCGGAAGAACGAAGCAAGAACGGGAGGAAACAGATGAGACTGGTGTATTGGCTTGGACTGGGAATGCTGCTGGCAGCCGTCTCGGCCGTAACGGCAGCGCCGGTGGAGGTGGGCAGCGGGGTGAACGAGGCGCGCGTCTATATCGAGTGGGCGGATGGTTTCCGCATCGAGTATCTGGTCCGTTTCGGCCTGACCGAGGCCGACACGACCACCGGCCTCGGACTGCTGGACATCATCGAGGCGGAATCGGAGCTGGCCGTCGCGAGAGTCGATTACGGCTGGGGCATTGCGGTCGACGGCTTGCGGTATCAGGACCACAACGACGTCGGCTATGGCGGAGGCGACCTGTGGTGGCATTACTGGACCGACAACGCCGGCAGCCGCGAGAGCTGGGTGTCGCCCTTGACCGGCGCCGCCGACCGGGTCGTGTGCCACGGCGACGCCGATGGATGGATCTACGGTCACGGCAATGCGCCGAAACCGGCGTGGGAGATCCTTTTCCTGTCCGGATATGGGCAGTACGCACACGATGCCAATGACTTCGCCACGGCGTGGGTTGACTACCAGCCCAGCGGCATGATGAACGACTGGCTCAACGGAATTCCGTTCAACGATCCGAACGCGGCCCTGGGACGGCCCACGGTCGACACCACCGGCGACGACTGGTCGATCCCGCTGAACGCCTCCGCACCGGTGGTGCCGGTCTACCCGGCCTTCCGCCAGTTTGAAACGGTCTTCCTCGGGGAGGGAGGATCCATCACGCTAGCCTTCAGCCACCCGGTCCGCGATGACGAGCGCAATCCGTACGGCTTCGACTTTCTGGTGTTCGGCAACGCCCCACAGACACTGGCCGCGGGACAGAACTGGGACAATGGCGATCCTGCCGAGGTGATCGTGGGCGATTCGGGCGGCAGCGAGCCCGGCATCGTCTCGGTCAGCCAGGACGGCGCGACATGGTACAGCTTCACCAGCGATCCCAGCTTCATGGCCGACGATCCCAACTTCATCAAGCTGCCGCCTGACGCCGAGGATGGCCCCTTCTGCGACGGGTTCGCTCCGACGCTGGGCCGCGTGTACGATCCGTGCCATGCCGATGCGTCGATCGGCGAGTGGAACCTGTGGTGGGCCGAGCCGGCCAATCCCACGCTGCCGGTCGATCCCAACCTGTCTTTCGAGGCGCTGGCCGGCCGCTCCGTGGCCCGCGTCGCGCAGACCTACGGCGACTCGGCCGGTGGGACCGGGTATGACATCGCCCGGCTCGATCTGCCCCTCGATCTCCAGACGCAGCGCAAGTGGTTCCGGTACGTTCGCATCGACGACGCGCCTGGGGGCGGCGCGCCCGAGATCGATGCGGTCGCCGACGTGAGCTGCCCGGGTGACTATAAACATCCCGCGCCTCTCGGCGACGTCAATGGCGACTGGCGCGTGGACGCGACAGATGAGGCTATCGTGACGGAGCACCTCGGCGTCGAGATCGCGCATGACAACGATCCGACCGCAGTAGCTGACTTCAACGCCGACGGCCGGGTCGACGAAGCCGACCTCGAGATCGTCCAGGCGAATATCGGAACGATCGCCTGGGGACAGAAATAGCACCAACGGAAAAACCGAACGTCTCTGCGGGCCGGCGCCGACGCGCCGGCCCGCATGAGGCGGCAGCATGTTGTAGAGTGGGCCTTCAACCCACGCACCGACTTATGCGAAGAGAACGGCACCATGATGGCTTCAGTCTCGTCGAGACGCTGGTGGTCGTGTCCACGACGACACTGCTCGTCGGTCTCCTGCTGCCTTCGCTCCAGGCCGTTCGGCAGCAGGCGCAGAGGACGCTGTGTCTGAGCAACCTGCGTCAGATGGCGATCGCGGTCCAGAGCTACGCCAGCGTCTACGACGGGCATTATCCACTGGCATACTACAATCGCCGGGAGGGCTTGGTCCCCTATTTCTATGCGTGGGACTTCACGACCTGGAAGGACTGGTCCGACGCGACGAACCCCAATCGCGTCCAGGCCGGCCTGCTGTGGATGGGCCGGGTCGTCGAGAAAGTCCATCAGTGTCCGGGTTTCAGCGGCGCCGGCAATTCGCTGGCCGATCCTTATACCGGCTACAATTACAACACCAGTTATATCGGACTGAACGACCTCCTGTCGCCGGCCGATTCCTCGCAGGTCGCCGACGTGCGGCGTCCCTCCGAAACCGCCCTGTTCGGCGACGGCCAATGCACCGATGGCGGCGCCAACAAGTACATGCGTGCCCCGTTCCCGCACCCTGGTGACACATTGCTCCCCGATTCGGCGCGACACGCCGGCGCGCAGGGCTACCGCCATCTGGGCCGGACCAACGTCGCTTTCTGCGATGGCCACGCCCGATCCTGGCAGGAAATCCACACCGAAACCGATCCGGCCGCCAAAGAGGTCCTCGACAGGCACAACGCGACAGACGACATCCAGATCGGCTTCCTCTCGGCCGCCAACGACCTCTACGATTTGAAGTGACGGCCCATCCGGCCTATAATGGTCGGCATGCGGTCGCCAGCAATCCATCTTGCTCTCGGTCAGGCCAAACAACTGTCACGGCTGGCCTGGCAGGGGCTCCATCAGGTGCTCTGGCCACCGGCGTGTCTGTGTTGCGGCGGGCAGGCGGGACCCGACAATAGCGGGCTGTGCTCAGGCTGTTGGGATCAACTGCTGACGAGCACGTCCGGCGAGTACTGCCTTCGGTGCGGACGGGACGCCAGCCGGTATGGGCTCGTGGACGGGGCCTGTCCGGCCTGCCAGGCGATGGAGACTCACTTCGATGGAATCGCCCGTGCTGGGATCTACACTGAGACGCTACGCCAGATGATCCTGATGTTCAAGCACGACCGCACGGAATTGGAGGCCCTGCTCGGTTCGCTGGCCGATGCGGCCTTCCAGGGAAGTCCCTTCTACGAGCAGATCGAGCTGCTCGTCCCGGTCCCCCTGCACTGGACCCGTCGCCTGGCTCGAGGCTACAACCAGTCACGTCGGATCGCCGGGCGGCTCAGGCATCCGACCGCCCGAATCTGCCCGGACCTCGTCCGCGTCCGCCGCACCAAGGCCCAGCCCGCCGCAGCCACTGCCGCCGCAAGGCAGCGCAACGTCGAGGGCGCCTTCGCGGTCCGGCCCGACCACCGGTACGCCGGCAAGACCGTCTGCCTCGTCGACGACATCAAGACCACCGGCGCGACCCTCAACGAGTGCGCCAAGACGCTCAAACTGGCCGGCGCCGCACGGGTCTATGCCCTGGTCCTGGCCGTCGCCGGACAGGACCTGGGTTGATAGAGCACAGAAGAAAGGAGTGACATGCTGACGACTGCCCTGCTGACCACCGTGACAATACTGCTTGCCGTCCCGCCCGGCTACGCTGACCGGCTCGACACGGATTGGCTCGTGACGCCGGTTCGCCAAGAGGTGACCGTCGAGAAGAGCGACGATGGCCGTGAGATCGTCATGGACAACGGCCTGATCCGCCGCACGTTTCGCCTGAAGCCGAACGCCGCCACCGTCGCCCTCGACAATCTCAGGACGGGCGAGTCGATGCTGCGCGGCGTCAAGCCCGAGGCCAGCCTGACAATCGACGGCATGTCCTTCGACATCGGCGGACTCAGAGGCCAGCCCAACTACGCCTACCTGCTCGACGAGTGGAAAGACGCTCTGACGTTCGATCCGAACGCATGGCAGTTCATCGATTACCAGATCGACCAGACCCGAGCGCGGTTCGCCTGGAAGCGGGTGCGCCACTGCACCGATCTGCCCTGGCCACCACGCGGTGTGTCGCTGACCATAGCGTACGGGCTCTCCGATCAGGCCAGGAAGACTCTGGGTCCCAGCCGCGCTTACCTCGACAGCGTGGCCGTCCAGATCCACTACGAGATGTACGAAGGGATCCCCCTGATGTGCAAGTGGCTGACGATCCACAACGGCTCGGATCGGCCGATTCGCCTCAACCGCTTCACCAGCGAGATCCTGGCGATGGTCGAGTACGAGTCGGAGGTGGACCGCTACGAGCGGTGGCGCGTGCCGAACCTTCACGTCGAGAGCGACTACGCCTTTGCCGGCATGAACGCCTCGGTGGCCAATCACACCACGCACTGGGTGCGCGACCCGGAGTACCTGACACAGGTGAACTACCTGCGAGAGAACCCGTGTCTGCTGGAGTCGCGTCCGCCGGTCGGGCCGGAGATCGACATTCCGCCGGGCGAGACGTTCGAGTCGTTCCGGACATTCGAACTCGCCTTCGACAGCACCGAGCGCGAGCGCAACGGCCTGGCGGTCCGCCGCATGTACCGCACCATCGCGCCGTGGATCACCGAGAACCCGATCATGATGCACGTGCGTCAGGCCGATCCGGATTCGGTGCGGCTGGCAGTCGATCAGTGTGCCGAGGTCGGCTTCGAGATGGTCATCATGACATTCGGCAGCGGGTTCAACCTCGAGAACGAGGACCCCGCGTATCTGGCCCAGTTGAAGGAACTGGCCGACTACGCCCACAGCAAAGGCATCGAGATCGGAGGCTATTCGCTGCTGTCGAGCCGGCGGATCAGCGACGAAGACGACGTCATCGACGTCGCGACGGGCAAGCCCGGCGGCGCTCTGTTCGGCAACGCCCCCTGCCTCGGCAGCCGGTGGGGACAGGACTACTTCCGGAAGCTCTATGCTTTTTACAACAAGACCGGCTTCGACCTGCTCGAACACGACGGCTCCTATCCCGGCGACACCTGCGCCTCGCAGAGCCATCCCGGCCATCGCGGCTACGAGGATTCGCAGTGGACCCAGTGGAAGACGATCACCGAGTTCTACAAGTGGTGCCGGAGCCGCGGCGTCTATCTGAACGTCCCCGACTTCTACTACCTGACCGGCTCGACAAAGTGCGGCATGGGCTATCGCGAGACGAACTGGTCGCTGCCGCGTGCCCAGCAGATCCTCCACGGCCGGCAGAACATCTACGACGGGACCTGGACGAAGACCCCCAGCATGGGCTGGATGTTCGTGCCCCTGACGGAATACCACGGGGGCGGTCCGGCGGCCACCATCGAGCCGCTGCGCGATCACCTCGACGCCTACGAGGCCCATCTGGCCAACAACTTCGGGGCGGGCGTACAGGCCTGCTATCGCGGCCCGCGCCTGTACGATTCCGATGAGACCAAGGCCGTGGTCAAGACGTGGGTGGATTTCTTCAAGCGATACCGTGACATTCTCGAATCGGACGTCATCCACTTGCGACGGGCCGATGGACGGGACATCGACGGCCTCCTCCACGTGAACCCGCAGCTAAAGATCAAAGGCCTGGCGATGATCTACAACCCCCTCGACCGCCCCGTGGAACGAAATCTGACGCTGCCGCTGTACTACACGGGCCTGACCGACACCGCCCGCATCCGCGAGAAGGAAGGCGACTGGCAACCTTACAAGCTCGACCGCCGCTACAACGTCACGATCCCTCTTCGCGTCGAGCCGGCCGGCGTCACCTGGCTTGTCATAGAGTAATTGTGTCCGCTTTATCGTCAAAACGGGTTCGTCACAATCGCTGGTACTTGACGACGGCGCGATAGACGCCGTCGATGCGTTTGCCCTCGACCACGGTCGGCGAGTACTTCTCGTTGCGCGGCTGGAGGCGGATTTGATTCCCGGCCTCGAAAAAGACGCGCTTGAACGTCGTCTCGTGGGGCAACGTGAAGCGGACGAAGCAGTCGTCGCCGTTGCGGACCTCGCAGGCCGGCGAGAAGATCACGATGTCGCCCTCGACGAACTTGGGCTCCATCGAGTCGCCGACGACGCGCACGGCGAACGCGTTCGGATCGTGCAGGTCGGGGCAACGGACGTAATCGTCGGCGACGCCGACGGGATAATCGAGATCGTTGAACTCGACCGGATAACCCGCCGCGACCTTGTTGATCACCGGCACGAGCCGGCCCGCCGCCAGGGCCCGCTTGCCCTCGTCGGCGCTGAGATTGCTCTTGGCCAGCATCGACTTGAGCGATCGGGCGCTGCTCTTCTTGTCGATCGCCTTTTTGAGCAACTGCCGGAGTTTCTGATTCTCGGCCTCGCGCGATTCGTACTCCTGCCGAACATCCGACGGCATGCGTTCCAGGTGGGCGATGTGCAGCAGCAGCCCCGAATCGAACTTCAACACGCGTTCGAGCTTCGTCAGCAGTTCGTCGCTGGGCGGATTCTTGACCTTGCCCGTCTCGATCGTGGACAGGTACGGCTTGGAAAACCCCACGCGGTTGCTGACTTCATCGAGAGTCAGATTCAACTGCTCACGCTTCTGTCTGATAATCTGACCGAGAGACATAGCCATCCTCAAATGCGGCCCGAAGGCCTATTCCACTTCCACCAGCTCGTAGTCCGCGCGGCCCAGTCCGATCCGAACCGCGTGCTCGATCTGGGTGTGCCAGTCCAGCCTGGCATTGCCGATCAGCTTGGGCACGCCCCGCCCGCCCCGGCTCTCCACCAGATCGATGGCCGCCTTGTCCACCGCCACCGGATCCATCGAGGCCAGGATGCCGATATCCTCCACCATCTTAGGCATATTCGCCCGTGCGAAGCAATCACAATCTTTAGTTACGGACATCACAAAATTGAAGAACACCGCCCTTCCCTCCTTGCCCCGGAGCGCGCCGAGAGCGTGTTCCGCGACGCTCTTCTGCAGGATTTCGTTCTCCTGCTGCCAGTCGTACGCCACAGCGTCGAACCGGCAGACGGCCACGCACTCCGCACAGCCGATGCACTTGTCCTGGTCGATGTGGGCCTGGACATCGTCGAGGGTGATGGCGTCGGCCGGACAGTGACGGCGGCACTCGCCGCAGCGGGTGCACTTACCCTTCTTCACATGGGGCTTGAGGGCCGCGTGCTGGCGCATCTTGCCCTTGCGGCTGGAGCAGCCCATGCCCAGCGTCTTGATCGTCGCGCCCACGCAGGTGGCACAGTGGCCGGTGAAGTGCGCCACCGACAGGATCGACTGGCACCGCACGATGTCGGCCGCGATCATCACCTCCTTGTCCAGTTCGCCTTCGATGGGTACCGCCGCCTCGGCAGTCCCGAACAGCCCGTCGGGAGGAATGAACGGGATGCCCAGCCCCTCGACGCTGAAGCCGCGCTGCGTCGCCAGGACCGTGTGGTCGATGGCGTTGTGCCGCCGGCCGGTGTAGAGCGTGCTGGTGTCGGTGATGAAAGGCTTGGTCTTCAGCGTCAGAAGCTCCTCGACGAGGCCCATCAGGCACGGGGCCTTGATGTAGGTGTTGTTGGTCTCTTCGCCGACATGGACCTTCACGGCGGTGAAGTCGTTCTTCTTAAAGCACTTGCGGAAACCGCCCGCCCGGAACAGGGTCCTGGCCT
The DNA here is from genome assembly GCA_040772485.1 of Sedimentisphaerales bacterium. GTDB lineage: Bacteria > Planctomycetota > Phycisphaerae > Sedimentisphaerales > Anaerobacaceae > Anaerobaca. The sequence goes on from JAXGYC010000010.1 coordinate 206,032, forward strand.
TCTCCGAGACGGCCCGTTCGCCTTCGCCGATCGATGCCTTGATGAAATAGACTTTCGAACTCAATTTCCGTCCTTCCAAGTATCGGGCGTTTGCCCATCCATGCCTCAGCCCATCACCACTACGTCAACCGGCTCCCTGCCCGGCGAGCTAAGACGCTCGCCCTACCGGTCCTGCCGCTGACGAATTGGCTTTGTTTTGCGAATCCCCTGTTCGAGCCAGATGTCATATAACCAATTATATAGAAAGTACTTACGCTCATACGGCCGGCATCAAATTGGCTTTGTTTCGCATACTCGCGTCCCGAGCTACCGCCGGTCCGCCCTGCCGCCGGAAGAGCTCTTGCCGACCGCCAACCACCCAAGTTCACATCCCGCGTCCATCGCCAGCCGTCCAAATTTGACTATCGACCATCAACCATGCCCAATTCAGTTGCCTAATTATCATACGCAAAGCCTCGTTCCTCGTCAACCCGCTTTCGAAAATTCTTTGTCTTTTTCTCGCGTCCGGCGGAGCTATAATCATGGCGGCAGCCAAAGGAGATGCGGAAGGTGGAAGCGCGTAGCCGGCAGCCAACGCCAGGCCTTTCCAGTTCCCCTTGAAGATGGCGTACAACAAGCAAGGTGCAGGCAATCGCGGAGTGCTCAGCACGATGAAGCTCTTCTCTGAACGTGGGACAGACGAACAATACGTCGAGGCCGTCCGAGCGTGGCTGGCGAACCCCAGGGGGTCGTGGAAGCGCCACATGAGCACGTGCCTGTTGCTACCGCCGATGGTTGTCGCCCTGCCCTTGCTCATCGCCAACGGGTACGAACGTCTAGCTGCTCATGAGGCCCACCCCTGGCAGATGATTTCTTTCTTCCTCGCTCAAAGGGCGGGAATCCCACTGGCTTTTGCCGCCTTCTCTCTGCGCTGGGCGGTGCGTGTTTCTCGTGGCCCCAGACTGGAACGCCTTATGATCCGGTATCACGATGAACTGGAGAGCAAGGGCAATGGCGCCCATGTCCCCGGAGAGACAGCAGCAGATGCTTGGATCGGCTCGGCAGGAGATTCCCTCCTGTCAAGGCTGGTTCGCTACGCGTTTCGCAAAGACTACGCATTGAAGGCCCAGACGGATCAGGATTGTGTCGCCCTGGCTCGCGCATCTGTGAAACGCCAGAAGAAACTGTCCTTCTTCTTTCTTGCGATGTTGCCGGTTGAGGTTGCGCTCTGCGTGATGTGGCTTCGCTTCGTGACTTCGGACACACTTCGCCCATCGGCCTCGACGCCGTGGGGCACCTTGGCTGCAGGTCTGGCATTGGGCTTCGTTCAGGGGCTGATGCTGTGGTTCGGGCTCGAGTGTTTCCTGGAGGCACGCGAGAGCCTCCGGCATCCCAAAGTCGCCCGGCTCATGCTCCGATACCATGATGCGGTGGCACGCCAAGCGCAGAACGGCGGATCGTGACGGCTCACTGCCGACAGGGATGTCGATGGCGAAGAAGGTGAGAAAGAGGAATGTATCTGTCGGCAGGCAGTTCCTGCCCCCGCTAATCCGCTTTGGGTCTGGCGTCGGGTGAGGGATTCAGCTTCTTGTACTGATACTTTTCCTTGCGAACGGACTCGTTCCAGGTCAGCTTGACCTGCTCTTCGGAGGCGAGGAACGGTTTGTTTGTACCTCGCGACTTGCGGTATTGATCGTTCGTCATGTTCGACCTCCTACATCTCAAATCAGGTGGCGCGGCCCTCTGCATCGAACGCGAGTCTTCTCGAAGGCGTGCCAAGCCGGGAGAAAGGATTCGGGAGATGGGTCTTGAGGCCGGTGATGGTATCGATGCCAAAGGATCGCGCTTCAAGGCTTCATCAGGCGATCATCCCAAGTTCGCAACAGCGAACCAGTCTCCATCATACCACGTCATAGCGGCCACTCAAGCGGTTTCACGCGATCACCTCCGAAATACTCCAAATGCCCCTCTCACCGGCGGTATATCGGAAAGCCCATGCAGCATCCGGCGGGGCGCGCCCAGCGTCTTTGGCCCGGCCGGGCGCAGGCGTAACTATTTCGTATTTTGGCGATTTATTTTGTTGACATATGGGAGAGGCACCGATATAATACAGGTCTTGTAAAGGAGTACGCTTTCCTCCCTCGAAGTTTACCCTGTCAACAAGCAGAGGGAAAGTACGTTTGCAGGCCGAATCGGCCTCAGGAGAAGAGCACGTGGCAACAGGAACAGTAAAGTGGTTCAACGAGAGCAAAGGATTCGGTTTCATCAGCCCCGCCGGTGGCGGCGACGATTTGTTCGTCCACCACTCAGAGATCAGGACCCAGGGCTACGCCTCCCTCAGTGAGGGCCAGACGGTGAGCTTCGAGGTCGGACAGGGCAAAAAGGGCCCGTGTGCGACCAACGTCACCCCCGGTTAAGCTCCACCAAGCACCAGATCAAGAAGGCCCCGCCCCCTTGCGGGGCTTTTTTGTTCCCTCAGGACCAAGTCCGACAATCGGCGACCAAGAGAATGACTGGGCCGCCGTGGTTCTACGTCGCTCAGACAGCCAGCCAGCGACCATCCCTCTCGCCTTCGTCTTCGGAGAGTCTCTGCCCACCCTGAGAAGTCGCAACAGCAATGGGGTTCCGGCCTGCTTGCGTGGCGGCAGGAGCAAGGCTATGATTGTGTACAGGCGAAGGCGATGGGAACATCGGTGAATGAGGAGGGCGTATAGAAGACAGAACTGAGCTGCTCATCGGTCCGGTTCGTTCGGAGACGGCGCGTTAAAGGCGGCGACTATGCGGACGGTGATTGTGTACTATTCGAAGTTTGGCAATACGCGGCGGGTAGCGGAGGCGATGGCGGAGGTGATGGGTCAGGCGGGCGAGGTGCGTGTGGTCGGGATCGAGCAATTGACCGCCGGCGACTGGGAGGGAGTCGATCTGGTCGTGGTGGGCAGCCCCACACATGCGTTCAGCGTGCCGGCGGCGGTTCGCTCCGCACTCGCGAAACAGCCTCGGGACATTCTGGCGGGCAAGTCTGTGGCGGCGTTCGATACGACGGTCCGCGCCTGGCCGTTCCGGCGTCTGCGGGCCTCGCCCAAGCTGCTGCGCCGGCTCCGCCGACTGGGCGGCACGCCCGTCGCCGAGCCGGAGACGTTCTTCGTCGCCATGCACGGTGCACCGGCGGCCGGCGGGACCGACCTGCTCGAAGAAAACCAGATCGACCGAGCCCGACAATGGGCCGCCAGGCTCCTCGATCCATCGAAGGCCTGAGCACGACGCACGACGTCCGGTTTTTGCTCCGGCGGGGCGATTCGCCGGCAACGAATCGGTGGATGGTGCGTCTATGAGAAAGGAGACGGTGCGTTCTCCGGAAGGCCGGCCGGCTTGCGTGTCGGCCCCATGAGCAGAGTTGTGCAAGTGGAAGGGAGACTGTCATGAGGACCTCTGGAATCCTCGCTTCTGTCGGCATCGCGTTGGCAATGCCTTTCCTGCTATGGGGTTGCGGCAAGCCGGACGATCAGACGACGGAGGAAACGGGTACGGACTCGGTGCAGAGCGAGCCCCTGGCGGCAGACCGCGAGCAACAGACAGCAACCCCACCTGCGTCTCACGCGGCTTCCGCCACCGCGCAGACGGGAGGTGATATAGGCCAGTTGGACAAGCAGATCGAAGAGGTCCGAGCGGCATTTCTGGCTCTCCAGCAGATCTGCAAGGCCAACGATGTCGATGGCTACGTCGCTTTCTGGGATGACAAGACGAAGGAGCAGACCGATGCGAGGGATTTGACCATCGCCCAGAGACAACAGCGGCGGCGCGAGAGGACCTTGGCAAACCCCGGGGCCTTGGAGGAGATCGCCAAGGCCAAGATCGAATCCATCGAGGTGAACACCAGCCAGGCGGAAGGGATGGAGCGTTTTGGCCAGAAGGTGGAAGGGACCATGATGGTGGTGTTCACGGACGGTCCTGCCCTGCTGTTCCACGAGACCGCCGACGGATGGAAACTGTTCACGAAATCAACAGGCGACTACTTCCGCCAGAAATAGCGTGTCGTCCGTTCGCGCTGGCGCGGGCCTCCGGCGACCACCCCCAATCCGCCAGTGGCGGATGAGGCTGTCACCCGGCCCGTGTCACAGACTGGCGATGTTGAGATTCTTGGCGGCGGCGGTTTCGTTGGGACGCGAGACGGGGGTCGTGACGGGCGCCGCCTTGAGCTGCCCGGGGTCCTTCTGTGCCAGTTCGGCGATCTCGATCATCGCGGCGATGAACGCGTCGAGCGTCTCCTTGCTCTCCGTCTCGGTCGGCTCGATCATCATCGCCTCTTTGACGATCGTCGGAAAGTAGACCGTCGGCGGATGGAATCCCCGGTCGATCAGGGCCTTGGCGATGTCAATGGCGTGCACACCATTGGCGGCCATCTCCTCGGTCGTGCTGAAGACGCACTCGTGCTTGCAGAGCTTGTCGAAGGCGGGAGCGTAGTGGTCCTTGAGCTTGCAGCGGACGTAGTTGGCGTTGAGCACGGCATTCTCGGCGACGCGGGCGAGGCCCTCTTTGCCCAGCAGGAGAATATAGACGTAGGCCCGCAGCACAATCCCGAAGTTGCCATAGAACGGCGCGACGTAGCCGATGGATTTGGGCCGGTCGTACTCCAGGGCGAACGTCCCATCCGCGCGTTTGACGACGATGGAGACGGGCAGGAACGGCACGAGGCGCTCCTTGACGCCGACCGGTCCGGCTCCGGGACCGCCGCCGCCGTGCGGCGTGGCGAAGGTCTTGTGCAGGTTCAGATGGACGATGTCGAAGCCGAAGTCGCCCGGCCGGGCCTTGCCCACGATCGCGTTGAGATTGGCGCCGTCGTAATACGCCAGGCCGTCGACGCTGTGGATCAGGTCGCAGATCTCGCCGATGTGCGGGTTGAACAGGCCCAGCGTGTTGGGACACGTCAGCATCACGCCGGCGACGTCGTCGCCGATCGCTCGCTTGAGGGCCGTCAGGTCCATCAAGCCGTCGGCGCCGCTGGGGATCGAGACAACACGGTAGCCTGCGATGGCGGCGCTGGCGGGGTTGGTGCCGTGCGCGCTGTCGGGCGCCAGCACGACAGTCTTCTTGTTGCCCTTGTCCCGATGGTAGGCGGCCATGATCATCATGCCGGTCAGCTCGCCGTGCGCACCGGCCATCGGCTGCATCGTGAAACCCGCCATCCCGGTGATCTCGCGGAGCAACAGGTCCATCTCGTAGAGGATCGCCAAAGCCCCCTGTGTGAGCATGCCGCCCATGCGCAACTGCGGCAACAGGGGGTGCAGATGTGCGAAGCCCGGATAGCCGGCGATGCGCTCGGCGACCTTCGGATTGTACTTCATCGTGCAGGAGCCGAGCGGGTAGAAGTTGGTGTCGACGCCGAAGTTGCGGCGGGACAGCTCGGTGAAGTGACGCACGACGTCCAGCTCGCTCAGCTCGGGCAACGTCGCACCGCGATCGCGCAACAGACTGTCACTGATGTTGATCGTCGTCGGAACATCGCTCGGGCCGGGACACACGCCCCGACGGCCCGGCACGCTCTTCTCGAACAGCAGCTTCATAGCACACCCATAAGGCAAATCAAAATGTAAAATGCAAAGATCAAAACTGCAGATCCAAATTCAAAAAGACCCTCGCCGAAGGCGATTCCACAGTCTTGATCCTTCCTGTTTGATTCTTGATTTCACAGCACGCTTTCCAGCGCCTCGGCCAACATGCCGATCTCCTGCTTGGTGCGTTTTTCGGTCACGCAGATCAGCATGGAGTTTTCCATTCCTTTGTAGTACCGGCTCAGCGGGAAGCCCGCCGCAAAGCCCTTCTCGATCAGCCTGGCGATCACATCGGCCGCCTCGTAGGGCAGATCGAGCACAAACTCGTTGAAGAACCACCTGGCCTTGAAGTGCGGCTCCACGCCCTTGATCGCGGTCAGACACTGGTAGGCATAGCTGGCTTTGTCGGCGCAGCGCTGGGCGGTCTCCCGAAGCCCCTCCTTGCCGAGTAGCGCGAGGTACACGAGCGCCGTCAGGGCGCATAAGGCCTCGTTCGAGCAGATGTTCGACGTCGCTTTGTCGCGTCGGATGTGCTGCTCGCGGGCCTGGAGCGTCAGGACGAAGGCGCGGCGGCCTTCGCGGTCGGTCGTCTCGCCAACGACGCGTCCGGGCATCTTGCGCACGTGCTCTTTGCGGGCGGCCATGAAGCCGAGGTACGGACCGCCGAACGACATCGGCATCCCGAGACTCTGGCCCTCGCCTGTGACGATGTCGGCGCCCATCGCGCCGGGCGTCTTGAGGATGCCCAGCGAAATCGGATAGCACGAGACCAGCAGCAGGGCGCCCTTCTCATGGGCGGCCTTGGCCAGATCGGTGAAGTCATCGATGCAGCCGAAGAAGTTCGGGTTCTGGACGATGATCGCGGCGGTCTGGCCGTCGAGCCGGTCGAGAATCTCGGCGCGATTGGCCAAGCCGTTGGTGCAGTGGGTCTCGTTCAGGTCGACCGGGAGGTTCTGCGTGTGCGAGTGGATCATCACGCGGTAGATCGGATGAACACTGTCGTCGATGATGACCTTGTGGCGACCCGTGATTCGCATGGCCATCATCATCGCCTCGTACATGGCGGTGCCGCCATCGTAGAGCGAGGCGTTGGACACCTCCATGCCGGTGAGCCGGCAGATGATGGACTGATACTCGTAGATCGCCTGCAATGTCCCCTGGGACAGCTCGGGCTGGTACGGCGTGTAAGCGGTATAGAACTCGCTGCGGGAGATGATTGAGTAGACCGCCGACGGGATGAAATGGTCGTAGAACCCGCCGCCCAGAAAGAGCGTCAGGTCAATCGAGTTCTTGCATGCCAGGTCGGCCAGGCGATTGCGGACCTCCATCTCGCTCAGGCCGGCCGGCAGATGGAACGACTGGGCTTTCAGATCGGCGGGGATGTCGGCGAACAAGCCGTCCATCGTCAGGCCGATCTGGGCGAGCATTTCCCGTTGTTGCTGCTCTGTGTGTGGCATGAAGGGCATGGCCTTTGCTCCGAGGATTGGGTCTCACAGGACCGACAGGACCTGCTGGACCTACAGTGTGTCGAGGTACTCCTGGTACTTCGTGGCGTTCATCAGATTGTCGAGCGACTTCTTATCGGTGACCTGGAGCTTGCAGATCCAGCCGCTCTTGTAGCAGTCTTCATTGATCAGTTCGGGCTTCGTGCTCAGCTCAGAGTTGATCTCGGTGACGGTCCCGGTCACGGGGCTATAGACGTCACCGGCGGCCTTGGAACTCTCCACCACGGCGATCTCCTTGTGCGAAGCAAACTGCTTGCCCACCTCGGGCAGCTCGACGAACACCAACTCGCCCAACTGCTCCTGCGCGTAGTCCGTGATGCCCATCGTGACGACGTCACCGGCGACCTTTGCCCATTCGTGGTCCTTCGTGTAGAGCAAACCCTCGACGACCATTGCGTTGCCTCCCGTCAGAACTTCTCGAATCGGCCGACGACGGTTCCCGTCAGATCGGCCTTTGTTTGTTGTCCCTTGTCCATGTGTTCGGCCCGGCCCTGCTGGACCTGGCTGGAGCTTCGCGCCAGGTAGTAGACGCCCAGCGCGTTGCCTTCCGCCGCCGCATTGCGGCTGATGTAGGCCAGGGCGTACTGCTTCTCACCGGCCGTTGCGCTGCTGAGCACCCAGCCGACGCAGACGCCGCAACCGTCAATGACCGGGTCATCCGGACGGATCGGGCGAACTCCTCTCGCCGCGGAGAACTCCAGACGCGCCACCTGCATCTCGTACGTCTGGGCAATCTTCGCCATCGGCGTCTTGCCCACGAAGAACGTCTTGTCGAGCTTCACCGCCCACCCATAGCCGGCCTCGAAAGGCGAGATCCCGAACTTGCCGTCCAACTCATGCCCGTAGAGCGGCAGACCTGCCTCGATCCGGAGGCTGTCGCGGGCGCCCAGCCCACACGGCAGCACGCCCAGCGGCTTGCCCGCCTCCAGGATCAGGTTCCAGAGCCGGGCAGCCTGGTCGGGATGGACGAACAGCTCGAAGCCGACCTTCGACCCGGTATACCCGGTCCGGCAGATCAGGCAGTCGATCCCGGACAGCTTTTGCTCGAAGAACGCGAACGGCTTCAGACCCGACAGCTTCTCGGCGATCGACCCATCCGAAGACAGCTTCGCCAGCACGTCGATGGAGGCTGGTCCCTGCAAGGCGATGTCGACGCGGCAATCAGATCCGGCCGTGGTATCGCGCATGTCGCGGAGGATACACGACTCGCACGGACTGAATCCCGTCCGGTGCGGCTCGACCTCGATCACGACGCGACCGGCCAGGAGTTCCTTGAGATAGGCTTTGATCTTCGGCTCGTTGGCGGCGTTGACGACGACCATGTAGAGCTGCTCGGCCCGGCGGTAGACGATGATGTCGTCCAGGATGTTGCCGGCGGCGTCGAGGATGTAGCTGTACTGGGCCCGCCCGACGGCCAGCTTGCGGACGTCGTTGGTGGTGGCGGCGTGCAGGAGGCCGGCGGCCCCCCCGCCGGAAAACTCCAGCACGCCCATGTGGGTGCAGTCGAACAGCCCGGCGGCTCGGCGGACCGCCTGGTGCTCGGCCGCAATCGTGGAATACCACAGCGGCATCACGTACCCCGCAAAGGGGCTCATCCGCGACTTGTTCGTCAGCTTGAGATGCTCTTCATACAGCACGCTCGGCGCCGGCTCGGCGACGGGCGGCTCGAAAACGAACTGGCCTGAAGGCGTACTTCCCTGCACTTGGTTGGCTCCTTTCCAGGGCGTGAAAAGCCATAGGATAGGACAATCCGCCCCGCCGTCAAGCACCTTCTGGGCAATTCTCCCGCCGCAGGGGCACCGGGGAGATCCCCTGCCCCCATCCCAGGGACCGGTTACCGGCCTGGCGCGCACAGCCTTTTACATGTAGGGCAAGGGCCCCACGGAATGGAAACCTTCACCTGGGAGCACAAACCATGAAGACGATCGAGAGAATCCTGCTGTTGGTTGCGGCAATCCTGGCGATGGCGTCATTGAGCGGCTGCATCGTGTTCTCGTGTTAGGAACCCATCAGCCGCACCAGCCGTGCCGTCGCCCGGACCCAAATCGCAGCGTTCTCACCGAAGCCCAACGCAGCTCCAATCTGCTGCCATCTCGCGCGGTTCCTGCCTGAAGGACATTTCTACATGCGCCAGGCGTGGCAGCAATCACCTTTCGATGAGAGATTCGTCGACTTTCATGCCGAAGTGGCGGCCGCCGTGAGTGGTGTGGGCGAGGACCTTGTCACCCGGCTTGAGGCTGGTGACCGCGATGGCCTTGCCCTGTGGATCGACCAGGCGAATCGTTTCGGCGTTCTGGAGGACCAGACTGACGGGCTGCCCCCCCGCTTCGGCCTCGATCAGCATCATGGGGCGGCGTTCGATCTTGTTGCGGCCCAGATAGGCAACCTGGCTGCGCCCCTGCCAGTCGACCAGCAGAACCTCGTCGCCCGTCTTCAGATCGGCCAGGTATTTTGTCTTGCCGCCCGGCGCCATCGCGTAGGCGTGCACGGCGCCCGCGTTGACACGGAAGGGACGCGACGCGACGTAGGGGTTGTCGATCGATTCGGAGTGCACGAGAAAGAAGCCCGAGGCGGTGTTGCCCACCAGCATGCCCTCGCCCAGCGTCATCTGAGTGCAGGTGTCCAGGCACGCGCGGTCGCCCATGCCGAGCTGCCTGACGGTAGCGATAACGGCCTCAACCAGACCGATCTTCTCGCTGACCCCGTGGACGATCTGGGCGGTCTTCTTGATCTCGTTGACGTTTGTCGTATTGAGCAGGACGCCGTCGACACCCTTTTCGAGGATCTCGACCATGAGCCTGGCCTGGTCGCTGTTTTCGACCTGGACGATCAGGTTACCGCCCCGCCGGGCCAACAGGTTCTCGATCGGGATGATGGTCCAGTCGAGCATCTTCAGGACGACAAGCTTGCCGGCGGGCACGGCGGCGGCCCGGTCCTCGTCGGCCTTGCTGCTGATGTCGATGAACTCGACGTCTACGCCGGGCTTCAGGTCGCCGGAGACCTCGACCGTCTTGATCCTGCCGAACTGCCGCACGGTATTGCTCTGCCCATCCGGCAGCACGACCGCCTCGGCGCCGCTTTCCAACGCCGCAATGGCGATTTCCTTGACGTACGGGTTCGCGTTTACCCAGAGTCTCTTCATATCCGGCTCCAGCACATCTGGACACATCCTGCTGTGGTTTCGTTGCCCGATTAGACGTCCGCAAGCAGCGACTGTCAATAGACTTGGCAAACCGCAAGCGAGGATAGGACTTGACAGTCGCCCCCGACCCGGCCCATATTGGACGCCAATTGGGGAGGTCGGTGCCATTCGTTGAAAGGGTGGGAGAATGGATCGAGGCAAGGACTCATACCCGCAAGGTCGGCCACCAGCACACACCACAGGCATGGCCAGGCGACAGCCGACAGATCTGGACACGGCGATTTTTGCAGAGGATAGACTGAACCGATGCCGACCGGAACGACTATATGTCGGGACACATCGTGCGCAGGAGCACCGTTCACGAAGGAAATGGAAAATCGCGGCTGCCCAGACCGTCTGACCAGCCGGCATGTTGGGGACCCAGCAAAACCCTTGAGTAAGGAGCCATGAGTATGGGTATGTTGCAGGAGTTCAAAGCGTTCGCCATGAGAGGCAATGTCGTGGACATGGCCGTGGGCATCATCGTCGGGGGCGCCTTCGGCAAGATCGTGTCGTCCTTTGTCGCCGATGTGATCATGCCGCCGATCGGGCTGCTGCTCGGGGGCGTGGATTTCTCCGACCTGTCCCTTACCCTGAAGAAAGCGGTGGGCGAGACGGCCGCGGTCACCCTGAACTACGGCAAGTTCATTCAGACCGTCATCGATTTTCTGATCATTGCTTTCGCGATCTTCATGGCGATCAAGGCGATGAACGCGCTGAAGAGGAAGCAGGAAGAAGCCCCGGCCGCGCCCCCGGCGCCTCCCAGAGAAGAGGTTCTGCTAACCGAGATCAGAGACCTGCTCAAGCGGAGCTAAACTGGTTTCTGGTCTCTCGGAACAGGACACGTCATTCGCGGCAGCCCGGCCCGGCGTCGGCGAGCGCCGGGCCGGATGAGTGCTGGGCCGGCAGAATGGGGCAATCTCTGTAGTCTGTCGCGACCACCACCCTGCGTGATATGACGTAAAGGAGCCGTGGTGAGCGCCAGAACAGCACGCAGAAAGGGCAGCGTTGGAGCAGCGGTGGTGTGGATGTTCGTGATCTCGCTGCTGCTGTTCTGGCTGCCGGTGTTCGGGCCATTGATCGCCGGGCTGGTCGGAGGCAAGAGGGCCGGCGGAGTCGGTGCGGCCATTGTGGCAGTGTTCTTTCCCGCCATTGCGCTCGGCGTGTTCTTCCTGGTTTTCTCCACCGCCCTGACCGGCATGCCTGTGGTGGGCCTTCTGGCCGGCGCCGGCGGATTCCTGCTGGCCGCCAGCGGCGTCGGGATGCTCCTGGTCGGCGCGATCGTCGGCGGCGTTCTGGCTTGACATCGCCGGCGCGGATCGGTACTGTCGCTTCGGCGTGTGCGGCATGAATCCGAGCATGGTGACGTCGAGTCAGGAGCGCATCGTATGGCGAGCGAACGCGTCAAAGCAGTGGCAATTCTGTTGATTCTCTGTCTGTGCGTAACTGGCTGGGCGGACTTTCTGGCGGATCTGGCGCAACCTCACGAGGGGCGGAGCATGCGGGCGACCTCGACCGCCAAGCTGGGTACAGACCCGCGCGGGTGGCAAGGTGAACCCGACCCGAACAGCAACAGCGACAACAGCAGCGTCCCGCCGGGCCAGACGAAGGTCCTGATGGACGTCAAAGGTCCCGGCGTGATCACACACATCTGGATGACGTTCCTTGGGCCCGAACCGCACCCCTGGGCCAAGAACGGATCGGCCAACCACCAGGAGATGCTGCTGCGAATCTACTGGGACGGCGACGAGCGGCCGGGCGTCGAGGCCCCCGTCGGCGACTTCTTCGCCAACAGCTTCGGCAAACGCAGCGAGGTGATCAGCCTGCCGGTGATCGTCGAGGACGCCGATTCGTACAACTGCTTCTGGCACATGCCCTTCCGCAAGTCTGCCCGCGTCGAGGTCGTCAACCAGAGCGAAAAACCGATCAGCCTGCTCTACTTCAACATCGACTGGATCAAGAAAGACAAGATCGCCAGGGACGCCCCCTACTTCTACGCCCAGTACCGCCACGAGTACCCCGTCGAGAACGGCAAGGACTACGTGATTCTCGAAACGCAGGGCAAGGGACACTACGTCGGCACGGTCCTGAGCGTACGGACGCGCAGCCCATCCTGGTTTGGCGAAGGCGACGAGAAGATCTACATCGACGGCGAAGCCAGACCTTCGATCTGGGGCACCGGGACCGAAGACTACTTCCTCTCCGCCTGGGGTCTCCAGACGACCAGCACGCCGTACTTCGGCGTGCCCTACTTCGACGAATGGGGAATCGTCGGCGGGCACACCTCCGCCTACCGCTGGCACATCAACGACCCGTTGGTCTTCAACAAGGGGATCAAGGTAACGTTTGAGCACTTCGGCTGGATGTCGCCCGATGAGAATCCGCAATACAAATCGCATAGCTGGAACGAGCGGGAGGACGACTACTCCAGCGTCGCGTTCTGGTATCAGACGGGCCAGCCGACGTTCACGGCGCGAGCCCCGCGCGAGCGGACGCTGCCTAACCTCGACCGGATCATCGCCGCCCGCCAGTTCACAGCCCAGCAGTATCACGGCCAAGGTCAGGCCGAGGCGCAGAACCTGGACCTCTATCCCGACGGGCATCTGCTGTACAAGCCCGAGAGCCAGGACAACGCGTGGATCGGGATCCCCTTCGAGATCGAGAAGAAAGAGCCCAAGCGGCTGCTGCTGGTCCTGACGAAATCCTATGATTTCGGCCAATATCAGGCCTACCTCAATGGCGTCAAGCTGGGCGGCGTCATGGACCTCTACAGCAAGGACGTTGCGACGCGCGAGTTCCACCTGCTGGACTTCTGGCCCGAGCCGGGCAAGTACACGCTGCGGCTCGAATGCGTCGGAAGGAACCCCGCCTCGACGGGCTGCTATCTCGGCATCGAATCGGTCCGCCTGCGCGAGCGACGACCTCGCGTCGCCGAGTACCGCCACGACATCGACAAAGACTGGCGCAAGGAGCCCATGCTCTACAATTGACGGGCTGCTCCTCTATGGCTCATGCCGGTCACAAAGGGCGAATCCAGATGTTGCGAAAACGCACGGGATTGTTGTGCCCGGCCAGGACCAGCGGGCGCTTCGGCGCGATCGGCCGGTCGTACTTGGGCAGGATCCGATGGCCGGTGGGACCGTAGATCTGCTGGTTGTGGTGGACGAGAATCCCGTTGTGCAGGACCGTGACATAGGCGGGCTTGACGAGCTTGTCTCCTTCGAAAACCGGGGCGAAGAAGATGATGTCATACGTCTGCCAGCGTCCCGGTTCGCGGCACGCGTTGACCATCGGCGGGGTCTGGCCGTAGACGCTGGCCGCCTGGCCGTCAGGATAGAGCGGCGTCGTGTATGTGTCGAACACCTGAATCTCGAAGAGGCCCATCAGCGTGACGCCATTGTTGCCGTGGTCCCAATCCTCGCCCACCGGCGGATTCGGCGCCTGCCACTCGACATGGAGCTGGCAATCGCCGAACGACTCCTTCGTGGTCAGGCTGCCCGAGACGACGACCAGGTCGCCATCTTCGATCTTCCAGTCCGAAGGCTGCCACTGCGACAGGTCCGTCCCGTCGAAGAGAACGACCGCATCGGACGGCGCGGCGCCGCGCCGGCCCGGCGTCACCTTGGCCGGCTTGGGCCGGTCGGGATCGTGCACGTGGTACCCGCACCAGGGCAGTACCGGCGTATCCTTATACCCCACGACGCCGGAGCCATCTTTGGCCTTGACCAGTTCAGCCGCAATCGCATTGGCGGCATACAACAGGCAGAAGACAAAAACAACGGTGACAGCGACAACAGCGATGCGGCGACGATTCATGGCTGATCCTTTCATCGGTTGGTTTGCCGGTGCTCTCATGGGGCGAGGGCTCGCAAGCCGCCGTCCGAGAGCGCGAACTTCACACGTCACTATAGCTCACATGCAGCGGCGCGGCAAGCCCCGCTATTGGGCTCATCCTGTAGTCGGGTGGCAGCCTCAAACGCGCAGCGTTTGGGGATGGTATACCTGGCTATCGTATCGGCGGCGAAGTGTCGCCAACGCTGAGAACCATCCCCAGGTTCTTCGAACTTGAGGCTGCCCCACACGACGCTTTCCGCAACACAAGCAGTTGATCCGCAGCCGCCGCGACGCTATAATCCGAATACCGTGGATGTGGCAACCAATGGGGTGGATTTGGTGCAACGGTCGCGAGGGGATGTCAAGCAGCAAGGAAGAACCGGCAGTGGCAGCGACGAACTCACAATGGGGCAGAGGTCATTCGGCAATTGCCAGACGAGCGATCCCGTGGGTGGGCTTTCTATTGTCGACCATGTGGATCGGCATCCTGCCGGGGGCCGAGCGACCGGGGCGACGAGACGAGGCCGTATCCGTCCATCGGGTCCCATCGGGAAACGGCGTCAACCTGATTGTGGAGAATCGCGCGCCGTGCGACGTGACAGTCACCATGACTCTCGATGCCAGCAACATGCATGTGACCTGGATTCGTCCGGAGACCGAGACCTTCCCGGCCGGTTCCGAGACGGAGGCCGTCCGAATCGTCCCGGAGGACCCGAGCCGGCCGTGTTCATGGCGATTCCATTTCAAGTGGGTCAAGGGCAACGTACACGCCAGGCACGATGAGAACACCCTGTACCTGCTCCCGTTCGAGGCGGGCCGGTCCTTTCGGGTCTCCCAGGGCTACAACGGCACGCTGACGCATTTCGATCAGGATCAATATGCGGTGGACTTCGCGATGCGGGAAGGCACGGCGGTCTGTGCGGCCCGCTCCGGCGTTGTCGTCGATCTCGAGGAATCGTACAAGACCGGCGGACCGTCCAAGAAGTACAAGAGCCACGTGAATTTCGTATCGATCGCACACGACGACGGCACGATCGGGGAATACCATCACATCCGGCAAAACGGCGTACTTGTGGAGATCGGGCAGGAGGTGAACGCCGGACAGCACATCGCCCTGTCGGGCAACACCGGGTACTCGACCTTCCCGCACCTGCACTTCGGCGTCTACTCGCCGGTCGACGGCAGGCGGCTCCAGTCGCACCCCGTTGCGTTCGCTACCCGCCAGGGCATCGTCACCGATCCGGTCGAAGGAAGGGTCTACACCGCGCTACCGGCCGCGAAATAAGGCGTGTGCTAAGGCTGATCCTGGAAGAGCAGCGACGCAAATTCGATCAGGTTGCGGCGCCAGACCCTGAAGCTGTGGCCTCCGTCCGTCTGGACCCACTTGGACGTCACCCCCTTGGATTCGAGCCAGTCGACGAGCTTCTGGTTGACGCTCAGCAGGCCGTCCTCACGTCCGCACGAGATCCAGAGCAGGCGCAGGCGTGTGTTGAGGCTTCCGTCCACCGCCGGGTATCGCCGGTCGAAATCGGTGTCGAGGCCGCCGGAACTGAACGCGCCGATCCAAGCGAAGCGGTCGAGGGCGTTGAGCCCGGCCAGAAGCGACTGCGTGCCGCCCATGGAAAGACCCGCGATGGCGCGACTGTCGCGATCCGTCGAGACGCGGTAGACCTTCTCCACCTGCGGGATCACCTCGGCCAGTAAGGCATCGCGGAACTTCTCGTTGCTGTCTCGCCAGACCGCCATGTTACGCAGGCCCGCCCAGCCGCCGGCGATCACTTCCCTGTTCCCATAGCCCAGGGGCATCACGATCAGCATCGGTTTGGCCTTATCCTGCGCAATGAGGTTGTCGAGGATGACGTTGGCCCGGCCGACGCTAGTCCAGGCGTCCTCGGCGTCGCTGAAGCCGTGCAGCAAGTAGAGCACGGGGTACTTCGTCCGGCCGGCCGGATCGTACCCCGGCGGCGTGTAGACGACGAAGGGCCGATCGAGGCCGATGATGGCAGAGCGGTAGAAATGCCGGTGGAGCACGCCGTGCGGAACGTTGCCGATCTCCCAGGCCAGCGTCGCCGGACCGGGCACGTGCAACTGGCTGTCGGTGCTGAGCAGATTGTACTTCAGCAGCGGATTGGCCAGGTCGATCGTCCGCAGCCCGTCAACGCTGAACGAATACGCATAGATGTCCGGCGGCATCGGCTCGGTCGTGACCGACCAGACGCCCTGCTCGCCCTTCTGCATCGCCGAGGCGTTGGTGCCCTCACAGCGAACCACGACCTCCCTGGCGTTGGGCGCCTGCAGCCGGAACGTGACGCGTCCATCGGCGTGGACCTCCGGTGAAACCAGCGGCTGGCCGGAAGCCGGCGCCGCAACCGTCATCAGAACAAGGGGCAGTAGATTTCTCATCGCACGTACTCCGTCAAGCCATTCATCCGCTGCGTCTGCTCAGTGTCTGGCATCGCGACCGGACACATCCACCTTCGGCGCCCCCTTCATAGCACGGGGGGCCGAACAAATCAAGTCGCCGCGCCGGACAGCGTGCCGACCAGCAGGTCCGGCTGCGCAGCCACATCGCCCACGTCGCGCGGGTGGCACTCGACCCGAAAGCCGGCCTCGGCCATCAGGTCGAGCCACCGCTGACGGTCGAACAGGCCCGTTGTGAGCCGGTCCAGCTCGATCCGAAGCCCGGCGCACGTGCGAATCAGGTAGAACAGAATCGTCTCGATCGTCGTGTCAGCGGGGTCCGGGTCGCAGGTGAATTCGATGAACGTCAGCTCCGTTTCGTTGTCAGACCTCGTGCTGGAGTCCACCGTGGGATCGCGGAAAGTCTCGCGGAAGTGATCCGGGGAAGTGATGAGGACGCCGCCCGGCTCCAGGTGCGCCACGGCGGTGGCGAACACCGCTTTCAGGTCGGCTTCCGTCTGCATGTGGCTGATCGCATCGTGGACGAGCACGGCCTGGAACTTCCGGTTCAGACGCACGGTCCGCATGTCGCCCGCAAGGTGCTCGACGCCCGGATTCAGCCGTCTCGAATGCCGCATCATCGCCTCCGAGAGGTCCACGGCGGTCGCCTCGAAGTCGGCGGTCAGGTGCGAGAGGTGGTGTCCGCCGCCGGCGCCCAGTTCGAGAAGACAGTGCCGCCCGGGCCCGAGCTTGCTCCGCAGTGTGTCCCGCCAGCAACGGGCCTCGGCGGCATAGTCCTCGACCGGACTAACCAGAGGCCAAAGGTAAGCCAAGTCGCCATAGAGGCGGTTCGCTTGAATCTGCGTCGAGTCCATCGGTTCGCATCCCCTTCTGCGGCCTTCATGCCGCTCTCGTACCGACGCTTCACACCTGCGCCCATGGATGATCGGGCACAATCCGGGCTGGATTTTTGCTTGACAGGGTTCCCCAGGGGGCCATACAATTCAATCGTAGTTGCGGCTGTAGCTCAATGGTAGAGCGCGACCTTCCCAAGGTCGATGTTGTGAGTTCGAGTCTCATCAGCCGCTTTTTGCATTTCCAGACGCCGCCAATTGCCCATCTTCCCACCCAGTCCCCCACGCATGCGTCTCTTCTGCGTCACGGGACGCGCTGCTCGATGACCTCTTCGCGCCGGACCTCATGGGCCTGCCCTTGCCAGGACAAGGTCGCCGGACCGAAGGCGTGAAAGACGCGAACGGAACCTGACTCCTTCAGAGGCTTGCCGTCGGGCGCCTGGAGCGTGAACAGGGCCCCCTGCCCGTAGTCCGTGCCGCTCCAGCGTTTCGCGTGGAAGGCGACGAAGGACGGTCCTTCGACGATGAAGCCCCACGGTGGCAGGATCGTGCGTCCACCCAGCTCAGAAGTCACCTCGGCATCGGTCGCGCCGAAGTTGACGATGACGGTCGTCGCATCGGAGGCAGCGCCGTAGACCGCGCGCCGGACGTTGCGGTCGCCGGAGAGATAGTCGAACCGCGTCAGCCGGTCATAGGCGGTGACACGGTGCAGCGGGCCCAAGATCTCATGCGTGTTCTTGATGAACACGTCGAGCGGGTGCATCCCCTGCGCCCAGCCGCCGTCGCCGCGCGTGTAGCAGGCCAGAGGCGCTGTGGGCGTCTCCGGCTCGGTCCGGCGTTCCGACTGCCAGTAGAGATGGTCGGGGAACGAATGGTAGTGCAGCGGCCGGGCGCACAGGACGTGGTGCGCGATGTACTCGCCGGCCTCCTCGGCGCGGTAGCCGTACTTGCCGTAGCAAACCTGGCAGTCGTGATAGACCATCTCGAAGAACGGAATCACCGTTGCGCCAAGCTCGGCGGGCTTGAGGTTGTGGTAGTACCGCCCGCTGACGCCCACCAATCCTTCGAAGAAATCGCTGTGCGGCAGCGCCCACTCGCGCCCGCACTCGCTGCCGAAGAGGCCGAACACATTTCGCGCGTAGTCGCTCAGGCGGATCTTCCACGCGATGTCGTCGTTGCGTCCGATCGGATGGTTCGGGTCGAAGCATTCTCGCGGCCCGACGGCGTACGTCGTGTCGATGAAGTAGCTCCAGGGCGCAAAAAGCTCGCGAATCGCAGGCAGGTTCTGGGGCCGCTGGGCCAGCTCCAACTGCTTCGGCGCACAGACCATGTAGGCCCGGCCGCCCAGCCAGCGCCCGCCGGCGATCAGGGAGCCGTCGCGGTGCTTCTCGATGAATCCCGGGTCCCAGCTCTTGGCGTCCCGGTACATGTCCTGCACGTTGTCGTGCAGACAGGCGACGTAATCCAGTGTCTGCACGCGCCGGACCGCATCGGCCAGCGCCTCGTTGCCGCCGCACTCGGGGTTGGCCGGAAGGTTGTCGGGGTGCCGGCAGTCGTAGCCGCCCTCGGTCCAGCCGCCCATCATGAAGAAGCAGCGGTCGAGCTTCATGTCGTTGTGCAAATGCTCGGCGATCCGGGCCGCCTCGTCGAACGTCCAGCGGACCTGGACCGACTCCTCGGCGGTGCTGTCGTCGTTCATCCGGCGCGCCAGACAGGTCCACAGCTTGGCGTTCGATGCGCCGACCATTCGTTCGAGGTGCTTGTCCCGCTCGATCTTCTGGCGCAGCGTCGCCGCGAACCCCCGCTGGCCGGCGTATTGCCTGTACGCTCGCGCGATGTCGTTCCAATCGCCGCGTCCCAGGGGCATCAGCCGCAAAGCCTTGGCGCTTCGCCGCAGCTCGAACGTCGTCGTCAGCTTGCGGCCCTCGGCCTGCCCTTCCGGGACCGCACGCTCCAATTCGGGAAACACGTAGGCATCGTCCCACGTCACGATCAGCGCCGAGCCTCGCTTGACCAGGCCCAGCATGTTCATGTGGCAGCCCTCGTAGTCCGAGGTGCCGAAGGTCTGCTTGAAAGCCTTGTCTCCATCGGCAGACACCAGCAGGCCCTCCCGGCACGGGACGATCACGCAGCCGTCGTCGTCGCCCGCGATCGTCAGGGCGTCGTCAAGGACACGAATCGTCGCGTCGTCCGCGTTCTCGTAGCGAATCTCCAGCGCCTGGCCGCCCTGCACCAGTGCGAAGACAACCGCCCTTCCGCTATCCTTGACCAGCCGCACCGAATTCTCACCGCCGCGTTCGGCCCGGACGAAATCCCCTTCGAGCCAGGCGGCTTTGCCCGGACTCGCCATGCCCTCAGAAGGCCACGTCACGCCGGAACGCTCGTCCGACAACCGCCATTGGCCTGTTCCATCGTCGATCTCCACGCGCAGGGCGGGACTCTCCAAGGTCGCGGCTCCGGCCCAACCGCCGACAACCCAAACAAGAAGAAACACTACGGCCAAGAATAACCTCGGCCTGACCATCATGTCTGTGATCTGACGTGCCATCGTGCGTACCTCCCGAACTGTGCGGACATGGTTTCAGAGCGATCTCAGCATACCCCGAGACGGCAATGCGAACAAGGATCAAGCGTCCGAGTGTCGTTCGCGAGGGCAAATGAGAGCAGGATCAGACAGGATTTCGCCGGAGGCGCGCCCGGGCGCGCGCGAGGAAGGCCAGTCCGACGACGACGTAGAGCGCGCCGCTGATAAGAATCCACGCGGTCGCTGCGCCGGCCCGACGCATTCCCTTCTGAATCCAATCGTAGTCACCAAGCTGTGCGCGTGCGGTCGCGTCGGTGATGACGACCGCCTGAACGAAGGGGTTCATGTCTGCATACACCGACGGAAAGCCACCGTGAATCCGGAACACCTCGTCGACAATGGCCAGGAACAGAGGGAGCAGCGCCCAAAGGCCGGCCGCCAGACTGACATTGGCGATCACGGCAGTTGTCGTGCGCGCAAGGCGGCTTGTGAAATACAGCCCGGTCGCACAGAGAAACACGGTCAGCCAAGCCGCCACAACGGCCAATTGCACGACGCCAATCGGACGGATCGTCCCCAACGCCGTGAACAGGCCCACGTGCGCGAACAGCGGCAGCCACGCCACCGAGCACTGACGCACAGCGCCGAGGAACTTGCCCCAGAGGATGGCCCGGTCCGAGATCGGCGTCGTCAGAAGAATGGGCCACGACCGCGATTCCTTCTCGCTCGTGATGCACGTCGCCGGCAGGACCGCCGCGAACAGCGTCCCCAATGCGAAAAAGACGACCACATAGGCAACCTGTGTCTCGCTGTCGTTGAGCACGTTCTGCCTGGCGCACGAAACGTAGGCCAGAACCGCCAATGCGATCAAGACGATCCCGATCACGATCTTGCCGAGACCGAGCCGGCCCAGCAACGGCGAACGACGCTCTTTCCAGAACACCGGCGAGCCCGTCACACGGCGGACCAGAGACCTTCGTGTGGCAGCCTCAAGCGTGCCGATAGACATCGGGAGGGGAGGGTGTCTCTCGGCATCCCGCCCCGATCTATGCCATCCCCATGTCCTGCGGACTTGAGGCTGCCACCCCACCGCCTGGCGCAGCGCCGCCTCGCGGACGAAGACGGTCGCCCAGAACAGCAGCAGCGCCGAGCCGGCCAGCGACACGCCGCAGTGGGCTGTCC
This sequence comes from Sedimentisphaerales bacterium, assembly GCA_040772485.1. GTDB lineage: Bacteria > Planctomycetota > Phycisphaerae > Sedimentisphaerales > Anaerobacaceae > Anaerobaca. The sequence continues at coordinate 227,040 of JAXGYC010000010.1, forward strand.
AATGGACGGAGCTGATCGACTGACCCGTCATCAGGCGGATGGTGTCGGCAAGCAGCACGCAATACGGATTCACGCGACACAGTGCGTCGGCGATCGCTCGTTCCGAGATGACGTTGTGAAGGGCCGGTATGCTGATTCCAGGCACCAGGCCAAACCACACGGCGGCCATTATCGCGGTCGTGATGATCGCGGCGTACGCCTTGCGCGTGAAGATCGAAAAGAACAGGCTCAGCGCCCCACAGAACAGCGCCGTGCTGAGGGTGACGCACAGCCCGCCGACCAGATATCCCCATGGCACGCCGCCGAGAACCCGCGTGATCGCCAGCAGCGGCAGCGTGATTGCCAGGAGCAGCGCCAGTTGAAGCAGCTTGCTGAGCAGCTTGCCGATGACGATTTGAAAGCTGCTGATCGGCGTGGTCATCAGCAGGCCGAGCGTCTTGTTGTAGATCTCATCGCTGATCCCGGTGCTCAGCATGACGATGGCAACGGCTTGAGAAGCGATGAACTGGAACCAGACGACGGACACCACGATCTGCTGGGCCGCACGGCCCATGCGCGAGACCTGGTACACCGAACCGGCGCCGCTCGGCATTTCCTCCATCCAGATGAGACCGGCGAATACCAGGAAGAGCACCACATAGACGAAGCGCAGCACATAATTGCGGCGACGCCGGCTGGAGACGCGCAGCTCCTTGTCGAAGATCGGCCCCGTCAGCCAGGACAGACTCACCATCGGCGCCCATCGCTTCGGTGCCATGTCAATCACTGGTTCTCCCATCGTCGTCAGAAGAGGCTCTTGCGAAGCCGGCCCTTGGCGCGCCAGAGGAAGAGCGCGCCTGCGGCGATGTAGACCAGGGCCGTGCCGGCCAGGATGCCGGTCATCTTCCAGACGCCAGACACCTCCTGGTTGATTCCGAAGATCACGCGTTCGCCGGCGTAAACGAGACTCCCCAGCGGCAGATCGGCGTTCTGCACGCCGCCGGCGGCGTTCAAGATCAACTCGGTCTGAATCGCCGGATGAAACATCATGTACGCGACGAACAGGTCCATTTTTTTGGTCATCGTGCCGAGCACGCCCGCCAACACGGGCCCGGCCGCCCACAGAGTCAGCAGCAGCCCGAAACTCGCGATGACCGACGAGGTTGTGCGCCCGAAACGCGAGCTGAAGTACAGCCCAACGGCCACGACAAAGAAGCTCACCCACACGGCCACCAGCAGAAGGTGGAACGCGACGATGGGATGAATGTACCCGACAAAGATGAACAGCAACACGTGTCCGGCCAGCAGGCCCCAGATGGGCAGGCATCGGCGAAAGGCGCTGACCGCCTTGCCCACGAGAATGTCCCAGTCCCCCAGGGAGGTCGTCAGCAGCAGCAACCACGTCTGCGACTCGCGTTCGCTGGTCACTCGGGTCGCCGAAAACACCACGCCGAAGATGATGCCCATCAGCACGAAGAGCAGGCCGTAGGAAACGTGGGAGTAGCTCTCGTCCAGGGCGCCCTGCCTGGCGGTTGCCAGATAGGTCACACACAGCGCGACGACCGCCACGAGAAGGCCAATGTAGCTGTTGCGGTTGTCCACGCCCTGGATGAAGGGGGCCCGCAGCTCTTTCCAGACAATCGGCGGCCCGATGACCCGTTTGATCGGTCCATCTAACGAGTCGGACGCCGGATTCGCACGCGACGCCTTCCTCCTGGCCTTGGCCAGAGGATCGAGCTGTCCGGTGGCCTGGCGCAGCGCCGTCTTGCGCACGACCTTCACGGACCAGGCCAGCACCACGACCGAGAAACCCAGCATGAAGACGCAGTGGACCGGCCAAGAGAAGGGGATCGCCCTGCCGCCCGGCGACATCATGACCTCGGTCGCCTGCCACATCGCCAGGAAAGGATTCGTGTGTACCATCGCTATCGCCGTGTTCGACGTGAACACCCCCCGAAGGTGGCCGATGCCTCCCAGAATAGGCATGAAAGCGTTGGTCAGCGTGCCGAGGACGGCGGGCAGAACGAAGTATGCGGCTCCCAGAACGAAGGCGGTCTTGATGATGACGGCGTAGGCCCGCCGGTTGCGGATGGAGAACGCCAGGCTGACCGAGCCGGCCAGCAACACAGCCGTCAACGTGATGCACAGACTCGACAGAAGGTAACTCCAGGAGACGCCGCCGAAGACGCGGACAATCGCCAGGATCGGCAACGTGATCGCCAGCAGCAGGATCAGTTGCAGCAGCTTGCTGAGCATCTTGCCCATCACGATCTGGAGGCTGTTGATGGGCGTGGTCATGAGCAGCCCGAGCGTACGATGGTACACCTCGTCACTGATGGCGGTACTGAGCATGATGACTGCCAGGATCTGGGTCGTGATGAACTGGAAAAACGCCACCGTTAGGATGATCTGCTTGCCGGCGGCCGCCATGCGGCTCTGCATGAAACCGACGCTGCCGTGATAATGCACGACGCTGAGCCAGACCATTGCCACGAAGATCGTCAGCAGCGCGATGTAGAAGAACCGCAGAGCGAAGTTCCTGCGCCTCCGCGACGAGACGCGCAGCTCCTTCTCGAAGATCGGCCCGGTCAGCCATCCGAAGCTGAGACACCGCACATGGTTTACGCTCGAAGCCATCGGCAACCTGTTGAATCCTACGAGAAGACGTTTCGTCGCAGTCGGACCACCGCACCGCGCGCCAGAAGCAGCCCCGCGCCGGCATAGAGCATCGCCGGGACAACCTGACTGACGATGGACAGGAGGAACGGGCGATTGGCAATCACGAATCGAGAAGAATGACTTGCTGGCACTGCCAGGATCAAGAACAGAAATCCGAGCAGCATCTGCGTCCCGAGGTAGATTCCGAGCGTGGCGACAACCGCCATGGTCGCGGTTCGGACCCGTGTGCCCACGTACAAGCCGAGAGTGATCAGAAAGACGAGGGTCGCTGACAGGCTGACCGCGGACATCCCCACTCTGTACAGCACCGACTCCGAGTGACGGCCATCCTCAGGCGCCAAGAGCATCGCCGCCAGCGTCAGTATGACCACCACCGCCAGCAGAGGCCAGCTCCTCCGGATGGCCCCAAACGCCTTGCCGCGGACGATCTCGCCATTGCCCAGCGGCGTGGCCAGCAGGATCGGCCAGGTGCGGGCCTCCTTCTCTCGCGGAATGGCGCCGGCGACCGAAGTGGTCACATCCAGAATGAAGAGCAACGTGAAGACAGAGGCCGCACCCGCACAGACCGACGCGACCGGCGCATGGCCAACCACAATCAGGACCACGACACAGCCAACGACAAGGGCAATGGCGATCGTCAGAAAGACCACGCTCAGAATACCTCGTCGGTTTCTCGGGACGCGAGGCCGGCACAGCTCCTTCCAGACAATGGGCGAGCCCTTGACCGGGCGAATGGCCCGGTGCCCCAGCCAGGAGAGGCGACCCGGTTTTTCCGCCCCGCCGCTTTGGCCGTCGGGCGAGGCACTGACCATCGCGCCGGCCGCCGCCTTCCGCAGTCGCCAGACAGACAGCAGCAACAGCCCCCCCGCCACACTCAGCGCGACCAGGCAATGGACCGGCCACGGGAAGACCACCGGCCCCGGACCGGAGGCCGACAGCATCGCCCGCGTCTGGCGGAACAGGACGACGTAGGGACTCGTCAGATCGAATATGCCTGTCGCCGTCGAGTTGTTCAGTCGGCTCGTCTGCACCAGTACCGCGATCAGCATTCCGGTACAGAACCAGAACAGGGTACACACCCCAACGGCATTGGTCGCCACCTGGTGCGCCTGGCGGTTCGTGACGCTGAGGCACAGACTCAGCGCGCCGACGAGCACCGCCGTCGCGAACGTCAGGCACAGGCCGCAGACCAGGAAGCTCCAAGGGACCCCTCCAAAGACCCGAACGATCGCCAGAAGAGGCAGGCTGATTGCCAGCAGAAGAACAAGCTGGAGCAGCCCACTGACGAGCTTGCCCATGACGATCTGAATGTCGCTGATCGGTGTCACCAGGAGCGCATCGAGCGTCCTGTGGCGAATCTCCGTCGCGATGGCCCCGCTGAGCAGGATCGCCGTGAGGAGTTGCGCCATGATGAACTGGAACCAGACGATCGCGGCGGTGACGATCTTGCCCACCTCCGACATGCGCGACGCCCAGACCAGGGGCGTGGACTTGTGTCCGGGACGCGCCACGAGCAGCCATGTGTAGACCACGACGATGCCGAAAAGACAAATATAGACACAACGCATCGCATAGAACCGTCGCCGCCGGCTGGCAACGCGCAGCTCCTTGTCAAACAAGGGCCCGGCCAGCCGCAGCGGGTTGATCTGCTCCAGTATTCTGATGGTCTGCGACGTCATCATAATCTTTCCATATGCTGTTGCGTGTGGCAGACGATGGTCTGGCCATCTCATACAGATCAGGTGAAGTCCTCACGTGCAAATACGTCTGTCACCTCGGACTGCTCCAGGACTATCCAATTGCAGGGGATGAACACCATGTTGATCTGCTCCATCACTCCCGCGTTTGTCACCCCGAGCGAAACGAAGTGAAGTTGAGGGGTCTGGCCATGGACGGTACGCTTTCGGATCCCGGCCAGATTTCTCGCCTGCGCTCGGAATGACAAAACCGCGGTTCGCCTGTCTTCCAGGATACGGCATAATCGCTATCCGTCTCAGTGCACGATACCCTTGGTCAGTTTCAGGAACGCATCGTCGAGCTTCAACTGCTCGGGCTGCAAGTACACCAGATCGACTCCGCCGGTGACGAGCGTCCGCGCGATGACGCCGTCGGTCGGCTCGCCCTCGCGAAACGTCACGGACAGGTAATCGCCGACCTTCTCGACCTGCTGGATCTGGGGCAGCGCCGTCAGCAGTTCCATCGCCCTGTCGTCATCGCCCAGCACCTTGACGCGGACCTTGCGTTGGATGCCGAGCCGGGGCCGGATCTCGTCCATGGTGCCGCCGAAGACGAGCTGGCCGTGTTCGATGATCCCGATGCGGTCGCAGATCTCCTCCAGCTCGCTGAGGATGTGGCTGGAGATCATGATGGTCTTGCCCATGCGTTTGAGCTCTCGCAGCAGTTCGCGAATCTCGATCCGCGCCCGCGGGTCCAGCCCGCTGGCGGGCTCGTCGAGGATCAGCACCTTGGGATCGTGGATCAGCACGCGGGCCAGACCCAGTCGCTGTTGCATGCCGCGAGAGAGACTGTCCACCGCTGCGGCTTGTTTGCCCGTCAGGTCCGTCAGTTCCAGGACACCCTCGACGATGGCCTTGCGCTTGCGGTACTCGATGCCGAACGCGGCGGCGAAGAATTCGAGGTACTCGAACACCTTCAGGTCGTCGTAGACCCCCATGAAGTCCGGCATGTAGCCCACCCGTCGGCGCACCTCCTTGCCCTTCTTGCGAACGTCGAGTCCGTCGATCGTCGCGCCGCCGCTCGTCGGCTCCATCAGCGTCACCAGGATGCGCATCGTCGTCGTCTTGCCCGCGCCGTTGGGGCCAATGAATCCAAAGATGTCGCCGGCGCCGATGTGCAGGTCCAGTTTGTCGACCGCCGTCAGGTTGCCAAAGCGTTTGGTCAGCTTCGTGATCTCAATCATGGTTCTCTTCCTTATTCGCCCCTCTGGGAAAGACGATCTGCCTGGCGACTTTGATGTGATCGACATCGTAAGAGCGGTCCTGGATGCCGAAGGGCGGCGGGGCATCGACAAACACGGCACACACGATGGCCGCCCCCTGGCGAAGCTGGGCGTGCATCGTCTGCGTCCGGTCGAAGCAACCCGGCGCCAGGAACGCATTGGCCGCCGGCAGAGGCACCGAATCGGGATATCGCGGGACGGTGAACGACGCCATGCCTCTGCCGCCCGTCGGATTGGCCATCATGCGCTGCGTCTGGCGCCACGGATTGAACGCTCGCGCCTTCGGCTGAAACGACCGGGTCGCCCGCGCCGCCACCGGCCCGACCTCCACGCAGGCGTCGTCCATCACCACCACGGCGGAGACGATGGCCTCGTCGGAGAAGTTCGCTATCTCGACGGCGAGTTCCTGTCCGCGTCTGTCCACCTTGGCGTCAAAAGGCAGGCGGCCCAGCGGCGTCTCGCCCACCAGCGACTGCACGGTCCAGATGTTGATCGGCACCGAAACGGGAAGGTTCGAGCCGTCTTCCTGAACGCAGCGAATCTGCCGCATCGCCGACTCGCGCTGGTGGGCCCACATCTCTTCCTGGCTCGGGGCAATCCCGGACCACCACTGGCCGGGAGCCAGTCCTTCGAGCCGATAGTCGGCGCTGCGCGGAGAGAACAGACCTGCATAGCAGGTTGCCCAGGCGCCGTCAGCCCCGGCGGCGCCGTCGAGCACGGAGACCGCCCGCAACTGCATCCGGCCGCCGCGAAGGGCCTGGACGCCGTAGTAGGCGCCGACCGTGAAGATCACGATCCACGCCGTACTGGTCACCCACGTCCACGGCAGGCGATCCAGACGCTTGAGCACCAGGTAGTCGACGGGACCCAGCAGCAGCGCCAGCGCCGTCAGCGTGAGAATTACCCACCAAATGCTCAAAGGACGCATCTGTTTGAGCTGGTACAGATACTCCATCACCTGATTGCCCGCGATCTGAGCGAGACTGATCCGATAGCGGTTGTCTTCGCCGTACCGTCCGCCGCGACCGGCCTCGTCCTGCGACGGGTCTTCGCCCGAGGGCACCAGCGCGATCGAACGCCCGGAACCGCCCAGGCTCACAGGCCCACGCGGGTCGTCCGGCACGTGAACCGCCTGTCCATCGAGCGGGTCTGTCAAGCAGGCGGCGATGTGCGTGGTCCAGAAACCGGCTGCCCGCGTCGCCTGGGACTGGCTCAACTGGGCGGGGTCGAAACCCAACACTGCTACTCGGCCGAATCCGGAATACCCCAGGCCGTAGAGGTATCCGCCCTGGTCTATCTTGATGCCCTCGAGCGGCGCGGCGTTGGGCTTGGGAAACAGCGGCCACGCCGTCACCGTCTGGTTCTGTGTCGCGTCCAGTTGCCACTGAGCCAGCGCCGCAGAGGCAAGCACGGTCTGCCTGGGCTCGCCGATTTGGAACGGGACATACGGCATCAGCGGATTGTCCTGGCCGGGAGGATGCCGCCCGAGAACAATCAGGAGCCTGCCCCCGTTGGAGACCCATCTGCCGATCGCTTTGAGCTGCTCGTCACGCAACAGCGTCCAGTCCGGATCGTACAGCACAAGCAAATCGAGGCTCACGAATCCGGTCCAGTCCCACGGCACCATGCGAAGCGGCTTGTTTCCGACGCAGACCTTGCCCGAACCATGATTGGAGACGCAGAGGCTCTCGCGGGGCAGCCTCAGAAGTCCGAATTGCGGCGTGCCGACCACACCGACGAGCAGGTCTCGCTCCTGAACCACACGGATCAGGCGATTGCCGCTGGAGTAGTCCCACATGTCAAGGCCCTGGTCCCATCGCATGCGGCCCCGCTGGTCGCGAATCTCCAGACGGCACCGGCCCATTCCGAACGCCAGCTTGGTCACCAGCGAGAGGGTCTGCGGGACTCCGGGAGTCAGCACGAACGCGCGCATCACGTTCAGCGTGTTCAGGCCGTCCTGCGGCGCTGAGACGATGAAGGTCCCTCCAAAGGGCTCTTTCAGATCGCTGCTAATGCCGACTTCGACGGGCGTCCATTCCATCGGCCGGTAGTACCCATCCCACCCGCAGGAGAAAGACACGTCGAACTCATCGTCGTCGGCCGCGTGGGCACACGTCACACAAGCCAGCCCCAGCAGGACCATGGCCGTCAGCTTCTTCATAGGAAACTCCCGCTATCCGCAATGATGCAACGTCAGATCCGCGCCTTCTTATTGTAGACCAACCATTCGACACACGCAAGCACCAGCGCCGTCAGCACCAGCGCCGGCCATAATGGAACATTGGCCCGCTGGACGCCCTGGGACTGTGCCGAGACCGTCATCGTCTCAAACGCCATTTCATCGCGGGGCCCGATGCGACTCTCGTTCTCATCGACCAGGTTAGCCGCGTAGAACCGCCTCGGCTCCTCCGGCACGTCCACGGCGTACAGGCCCACGCGATACGTCCCCGGGAAACGGACCGTCCCTCCGGGATCGGGCGCGATCTGCACCGTAGACGCGTCGGGCAGCGTCACCGCGACCTCGCCTCCGGCCGCAACATCGTCGATGACGATCGGTTCGGCCACCGCCAGCTCGTGCGGCCCCCCGCTGCCCTGCTGCGCCGCCAGGTAGCTCAACGCATTGTAGCAGAACAGCACGAAGCTCGGCTCGAAGGGCCAGTTGCTCGCCAGAACGTCGAAGCCAACCAGAAGGAAGGCGCTGCCGTGCCGACGCAGCAGCGCGATCGCAGGCGACCCGCCGAACTCGGCCAGGACCTCGGCGTCGCGCGGCAACTGGAGTGCTCGCGTCCGAGCGACGAAGAGATTCGTCAGGTTCGCGTATTGCAGCACCGGATGCCGCGACCGCCAATCGACGATCACCTGATTCTCAAGCTCGCCCGGAGAGTTGACGTCGATCCCCGCAGGCACGGCCCCCAGAACAAGATAGCAGGACCGCGGCAGGTGACGCGGTGCATGGCGGTCCAGTACGATCACGTCGTACGGATTGAGGCTGAAGGCCGACGGCTCCATCGCATCGAATGCGGTGGGCGCGCACGGGTCCAGCCGTGCAATCGGGCAGGCACGCAACGACGACTCCAGCACGGGATTGCCCTCCGTGACGAGCAGTACCGACAGTTTTTGGGGCGGATCGAGGACGCTCCACGCGGCATCGTCACACGCCAGCGCATCAGGTTCCAACTGCCGAACCTCCACGACCCCCTGCCCCTCGTGAGTCAACGAAAAGCTGACCGCCACCTTGCCGGGCGTCCACTCATGGGTCTCGCCGCCCTCCTGGCCAGGGGGGATCGTAACGGAGCGGATGGCGCGAACGTCACCATCCATGCCAAGCTGCACATCCCGCGTGACGGCCTGTGTCCCGTAGTTGGCCAGCGATACGAAGACTTCGACCTGCTGCGGCTGCTCGTACGAGCGTCGTGCCTTCATGGCAGTGATCGCAATGTTGTCGGCCGACTCGCCGATGCGATGATAGACCAACTCATCCGATGCGACCGCAATGGCGCCCAGGTCATCGATGCGTCCGTCGCTGAACAGGACCATCCGGGCGAGCCCTTCATCGTTGCGAGGCCCGTTGTCCGGTCCCGGAGATTGGGCGAACGCCCGAGCGACCGTGACGGCTTCGCTCAGTTGCGACGTCCCGTCTCCGGCCTCAATGGCGTCAATGGCCACCATGAGTTGACGCTTGTCGGAGGTGAAGTTGCACATCACCCGGGCGTGACGATCGAAGGCAATGACCATCGCATGGTCGGCGCGGTCCGCCAGGGCCATCGCAGAGCTGCTCCGCAGTGACTCGACGAAGACCTTCGCCTGTTTCTTCGCCTCTGCCAGCCGGCTGGGCGTCACGTCCGTCGCGTTCATGCTGGCCGAGCGGTCGATCAGCACGACGTAGCGCTGTCCCGGTCCTCGGTCCAGTGACAGGACCGGTCCGGCCAGGGCCACCAGCATGGCCGTCAGCGCCAGCAACTGGAGCAGGAGCAGGAGGTTCCGACGCAGCCGCTGGAACGGCGCGTTGACCTGCAAATCCTGGACGGCTCGCTTCCAGAGCAGCGTGCTCGACACCACCGCCTCGCGCCGCTTGAGCTTGAGGAAGTAGAGCAGCAATAACAGCGGCACCGCCACCGCCGCAGCAAGAAGTCCGACGAAAGGTGTCAGCCATTGCATAGGTGCTTTGCTCTCTTCCTTCCGCGCTCACGCCAGCAGGCGAACGCGGCGCAGATAGTTCAAGACCAGCGACTCAACCGAATCGGCCGAGTTCGCTCGCACATAGACCGCACCGCGACGGGTGCAGAACTCGTTCAGCTCAGCGCAGTAGGCCGCCAGGTTCCTCCTGTAGTATTTCAGCAGAGCGGAACTGACGGTGATCTCCGCCACATCGGCGTCCTCGATATCGAGCAGCTTCAGGTCCCCGACCAGTTTCGGCTCGATCTCCTGCGGACTGAGCACCTGAATCACGTACAGGTCGTAGCGGGCGCCGATCAGCCTTCGCAGCGCTGCTTCGTAGCCCTGCTTGAAAAGAAAATCGGACAACACGACCGTAATGCCCGAGCCGATCCGCCCGGCCTCCGCATCGCGGCAGGCCCTCTCGAAATCGGAGAATCCACCGCAATCGGTTGTCAGCAGCATCTCCGCCATCTGGGGCAGATAGGCCCGGCCGCGCATGTTCGCCAACCGCACGCGCACCCCGTCGGCGAACAGGCTGATCGTCACACGGTTGTTGTTGACCAGACTGACGTAGCCCAGTGCCGCGCTCAACCGCTTGACGAACTGCGCCTTCGACGGATCGCCCACGCTCATCGACATGCTCACGTCGGTCAGAAGGTGGACCGTCAGGTCCTGCTCCGCCAGGAACAGCTTGAGGAACAACTGATCGAGCCGGCCGTAAACGTTCCAATCGACGAAACGCAGGTCGTCGCCTGCAACGTAGGGCCTGTGATCGGCAAACTCCACGCTCTGGCCCCTCTGCTTCGAGCGCCGCTCGCCCTGCATCTTGCCCTGGAGAATCTTGCGGCTGAGCACATCGAGCGAATCGAGCCGGGCCATGAACTTGGCGTCCAGCAACTCGGTCAGCTTTCGCGTTGTCGATCGCGTGCCTGGCATAGGATCTTTCTCTCAGAACAAGTCCTTTGGGTCCTTTTCGTCCCTTAGGTCGTCAGGGACCAAAAGGACTTACGGGACCAAAGGGACCTAAACCTTCAGATCTGTCGTGGTTGGCGTATTCTTGATAATATCACCGAGCACCTCGTCGGTTCGAATCCCCTCGGCCTGGCCCTCGAAATTCAGCAGGATGCGATGCCGCAGCGACGGAAGCACCGACTGCGTGATGTCGTCGAACCCGACATGGTAACGCTCGTTCAGCATGGCGCGGACCTTGGCGGCCAGCACCAGCGCCTGCACGCCGCGAGGCGAGGAGCCGAACCGCACGAACCGATTGACCATCTCCGTCGCGAACTCACCCTCCGGGTGCGTCGACAGCACCAGGCGAATTGCATAGTCCTGCACGTGGTCGGCGATCACGACGCGGCGCACCAGTTTCTGCGCCCACAGGATCTTCTCGCCGTCGGCGACCGACTCGACCTGGGATTCGTGGCCCGTGGTGGTCCGGTCGAGGATCGTCTTGAGCTGCCGACGGTCGCTGTAGCCGACGAGCAGTTTGAAGAAGAACCGGTCCAGTTGCGCCTCGGGCAGCGGATACGTCCCCTCCTGCTCGATCGGGTTCTGCGTCGCCAGCACCATGAACGGCGAGGGCAACGGGCGGATCCGGCCACCGCTGGTGACCGAATGCTCCTGCATCGCTTCGAGCATGGCCGACTGCGTCTTGGGCGTGGCGCGGTTGATCTCATCGGCCAGGATGATCTGTCCGAAGATCGGGCCTTTCTGGAACTGGAACTCCCGCCGCCCGCTCGCGGCGTCCTCCATCACGATGTTGGTCCCGACGATATCAGCGGGCATCAGATCGGGCGTGAACTGAATCCGCCGGAACTCCAGCGAGAAGGCCTGGCTCAGCGTACGGACCAGCAGGGTCTTGCCCAGGCCCGGGACGCCTTCGAGCAGCACGTGGCCCCCGCCGAACAGCGCGATCAGCACATTGTCCACGACGCCCTCGTGCCCGACGATCACCTTGGCGACCTGGCCACGCAACGCCAGAAACACCTCGCGAAACTGTCGGCACTGTGCTTCCACTTCTTTCTCGCTCGTCGTCATGTTGTTCTTCTCCTGCAAGTCACCGATTGTCCAGGTGGTCGTGCTCGTCCCGTCCGGTCTTCCGGCGTTTGGCGGCGAGCAGCCGATCGATGTGCGACGCTTCTTCGCCCGTCGCGGCTTTCTCCGGTCGCTTGTCTTGCTCTTTCGGCGTCTCGATCTCGTCTCTCTCGCTGTCGGTATCGCCAGCGACGAGCGACGAGGGACGAGCGACGCGATCGGCTCCGTCGTACCGCGTCGAGACAACCGTCCCGGCCGTTCGCGCCGCCCACTGTGCCTGAAGCTTCTGCCGTGTCGCCTGGAGCCGGGAGATCGTCTGGTCCTGCTCGCGCCGGCTGAGCCTCAGGAACCAGGTCTGCACATGTCGCAGGCCCGCACGCACGTCGATCACGACCCGCCGCACCGCCACATCCAACAGAAACAGGCCCAGCCAGATCAGCATCAGAGGACGCAATAGCGGCAGATTCGTCTCCGGGAAACTCAGTCCAGCGTAGTCGTACAGATTCGCGGCGTTCGGATCAGCCGGCAGGATGCGGCCTCCCGCGATGCGGCTGACCTCCTCCAGGAGCGGCAGATTGTCGCACAGGTCGCGAAACTCCGGGGCAAATGGGACCGTCACAATCGTGTTGGCCAGACGCACGCCTTCGTCGCCGACCCGGCGGTACTGCAAGTTGACGATATAGCTGCCCGCCTCAGGCGCCTTGAATCGTCCGGTGTACTGGCCCGGCCCGCTCTGGCTCAATGCAAGCGACTCGCTTCCCATCTGCGGCGTCAGGACCTGACCCTGGATGCCTGCGAATTGCAGAAACTTGCCCTCCTCGTCGAAGGCTTCGATCTGGACGGAGACATCCTGGCCCTGCACATCCGCGAAGATCTCGCAGTCGGCCGACTGCGCGGGCCGCCCCGCCCAGCGGACCACCTGCTCCCAGAACCGCGGGAACTCGGGCCACTGCACCCATTGCCCCGCCCAGCGGCTATCGGCCGAGCTGGTGAACGCGGCGCAGCGTCCCAGGCCCGACTGGCACGTCGCCAGGATCGGATCCGCCTCATGGCTGGTCAGCACGAGCTGGTTGAGTCCGCCCTTGGGACCGGTCAGCACATAGCCGTCGAGCGCCGGAAGAGGCGGCGCCAGACCCTTGACCGTCTCACTGAGCGAATAGACCACCTGCGGCGAGAAAGTCTGCTCGACGATCATCGACCGGCGGACCACCTGGGCTTCCTTGACGAAAATCTCGGGAATGCTCATCGGGTCGGTCACGCGGTAGAACCGGCCCTGCGTCCAATCCGCGATGTCGTACAGAAGCTGGGTGTTGGCCTGCTCGCCCACCGCTACAGTCGAGACGCTGATGCGGCTCTTAGCCATTTCCTGGCCCAACGCGACGCACAAGTCGCTGTCGCTGGTCATCCCATCGGTCAGCAGGACCACGTGCTTGACCGCCGCTTCAAGGTCCTTGAGCGCATCGAAGGCCGCCTGCATCGCCGGGCCCATGATCGTCCCGCCGCCGGCGCCGATCTGGCGAACCTGTTCGTAGATGTCGTCCTTCTCCCCAACCGGCCTCATCGGCACCAGCCAGTCGAAGCCCGCATCGAACGCAAGGACGCCGACGTAATCGAGCCGGCTGAGCAGCCTGACCGACGCGGCGGCCGAGACCTTGCAGATCTCCACCTTCTCGCCCACCATCGATCCGCTGCGGTCGATCACCAGCACCAGCGCACCGCGAGGCATCTGCTTCTTCTGGGGCGGATCGAGGTCGACCGGCAGAATCTCCGCCACGGGCGAGTCGATCCATCCGCCGGCGCCGAACGACTCCGGCCCGCCCACCATGACCAGGCCGCCCCCGAGGTCGTTGACGTAGCGGCACAGCATCTCCTGCTGGGCCATCGTGAAATTGTGAATAGGCGTGTTGACCAGCACGACCGCATCGGCATCCAGAAGGCGCGTCAACTGGTCGGGCGCGACGGCGGCATCGGCGTGTGAGGCGTCGAGGCCCGCCTCCTGAAGAACCCGGGTGATATCCGCGCCGGCGTCCTCGCTGTCGAAGACCCGCACGGAGCCGGGGCCGGCAACGTATGTCACCGCCGAAGCGTGGTTGTTCTCGACGATCCGGTCCTGCCGCGAATCATCGGGCATGAACACCGCTTCGAAGTGGTGCAGCCCGCGCATCCCAACGGGGACCGCCACCATCTTGACGTTGGTCCCCGCCTTCAGTTCGACCGGGACGGCCACCTCGGCGCTGCCCGGCATCAGATCGAGCGGCCGATCGTTCAGGGTCAGCAAGAGACTGCCTCGGACCGAAGCGGTGCTGTCCAGCAGAAAACGCAGGTCGATCGTCTCCTCGCTGCGGGCGCGGGCGGGCGCCACCAGACGCTTGAACAGCACCTCGCTGTCGTAGCGGTACCGCAGGGGCAGGACGTCGATTGGAATCCTGTTGGCGCCCGCGGTTCCGGCGACGGCTTTCAGGTCGCCTTCGGTCTCATTGCCTTCGCTGATCAGCACGATGCGTGCGGCCGTGTCGGGCGGCGCGATGGCCATCGCCATCTCGATCCCGCTGGCCAGGCGGCTGTGCTGTCCTGTCAGCATGGTGTTGCGTCGGCCGAAGGCAATGTCCCCCGACGGCAGCCGGGAGATTTGCGCGCTCTCGGCCACGTCCACGACGGCAAACCGATCCTCCGCCCCTTTGGCCGCGACCGCCTTGGCCAGATAGTCCAGCGCCGCATCCGCCAGAGGCGTCGGGATCGACCGGCTGCGATCGACGACCGCGATCACGGTCGCTCGGCGGCTCCTTCGCACGAGCATCGGTCGAGCCAGCAGCAACACGAGCAGGAGAATGACCGCAACGCGAAAGAGAATGGCGAGGGTGCGGCGGGCCGGACCCAACGCCGCGAGGTTTCGATGGGCCAGCCAGACCAGCGGAACAATCGCCACGCTCGCCAGAAGCCACCAGGGCTGACCGAAATGGAAGCCGTACGTGTCACTCACAAGCACCACACTCGAACAATGTCACGGCACCGGACCGCTGCTCTCCAACTGGCTGAAGTATTCCTTCACCGCTTCTTCATAGCGGCGCGGGATCTGATTCTCGCTGATCGCTTCGGCGGCGCTGGCCCGCCCGGCCTGCACCACTTCAGCGAAGCTGCGCCGCGCCTCGCCCTTGACCTGCGCGTCCTTGAAATACCAACTGGCGATGATCGGCCCATCGTCCGACTTGCCCACGGACCGCGTCGTCTTCGTGTCGCTTTCGATCTCCATCGGCTGCGAGTATGGCCCTGGCGAGGTGCCGATACCCTCTCCCTGCCCCCCGCCGGAGCCGATTCTCCAGCCCTTTCCCATGCCGGAATACATGCCCTCGCCAAGACACCCCATGCAGCGGCCGATCTCGTCGAGGCTGGCCCGCAGCATGATCGCCTCCTGATGAAGTGATTCGATCGCGCTGAGCTGATCGATCGCGTCGGTCAGTTCGTCCGCCATCAGGCCGCCCGCGCCGCCGCCGGCCGCCCCGAAGCCCTGTCCCAGGGCGGCGCAACGTCCCTGCGCCGCCTGGCAGGCCGCGACCTTCTGCATGAGTTGCTCGATCATCTCGGGCTTGAGCCCCTGTTGACGCAACGCCTGCTCCAACTGCTCCCGCGTCATTTGGGCCATTTTCTTGTCGAGTCCGAGCTTCTCCAGTTCCTGCTCCAGCTCGCGCTTGTCCTGGGCCAGTTTCTGGAGTTCCTGGGCCAACTGCTGCAACTGGTCGGCCATCTCCTTACGTTTCTCGGCGGGCAAAGTCCCCTCAGACAACTGCTTCTGCAACTGCCCGAGCATGTTAGCGGCCTGGGCGAAGTCGCCCTTGGCCATCGCCATGCGAATCTGCTGTGAGAACGGATCGGCCGAGCCGCGCAGGCGTTTGAGCATCTGCTGCATGACCTCGGCCGCATCGACCTGGGCGCTGCTCTGCATCTGCTTGATCTTCTCCGAGAGGTCACCCAGGGCCTTGATCGCCTGGCGCTTCATCTCCTCGGGCGTCCCCGCCTCGGCCAGCCCGTCGAGCTTACGCAGGTCTTCCGCCAGGTTCGGATCGCCCAGGCCCTTTACCGCCGCCTTGACGGCATCCGTGGTCTGGCGGACGTCGGTCTGGGTCTGGCGGACCTCCGCCGCCTGCTGCTGTTTCTGCTGCCGGTCTCGAAGGAATCCGAGCAGGTCCTTCTGCGGCAGGAACAGGACCAGCGCTGTCGCGACGATCCACACGCCGGCGCCGTAGAACCACCCGCGTGACACCCGAATGGGAAAATGCCCGCGAAGGTTCGCACCCTCGATGGTACGAAGGGACTCGGACCGGGCCGCGATCGCAAAGGGATCGTCAGACTTCGCCAGCGCCAGCGTCGTGCTGAACCGCTCGCTGAGCTTCAGTCGCTCATCCAGCAGCAGGGACGCCTGCATGCGGCTGGGCAACCTCAGCAACCACGGGACGAGAACGAGTGTGACCGAGGCCGCCGCAAACACCCACAGGCTCTGGGGCGTTCGGACGGGCACCGCCAGCAGACGCTCGACGAGGATCGCCAGCGAGACGATGATGCCCGCAACGACCAGTACGCGGCCCATCTGGCGCAAAAACAGATTCACGCCGCACCGGATGCGGACCGCCCGGACCTTCCTTCCAAATGACTTCGCCAAGGACATCTGCACTGCTCCCGCAACGCCGCACCTGCACACTGGTGTTCAGGCACGCCGCCGACCTGCTGCTGTGTTCACGCACGCCTATTCAGTAGGACGTGCCGCATTCGCAAAGGTTACACGGTTTCAGGTGGATTTCCAGTCGCGGCCGCATTTCTACCGTTCGACTCCGAACGTGATGTCGTACGTCTGGCCCAAAGCTCTTTGGGACCGAGACGGAGGTTCCCAGCCTCCATCGTCCCGCCCATCCTCGCCCACGCTGTACACCACGAACCCCGACCGCAGCCGCTCGTACCGCAGTTCTCTGCCTGTGAACGGATCGGCAGGGACATTCTCAAGAAGACCCGGAGCGCAGTCGGCGAGGGCCTCCGGCAAAGCGCCTTGGGCCAGGCGATGCCGCTCGACCGCCAGAGCCGCCCGCACACATTCGATCCGAGCGGTCCGCGAGAGCCAGATTCTCAGAGCACCCGAGAACCCGCCTTCGGCCATGCACGCCAGGAGCATGGAACGGCGGAGCCGTGGCTCCCACTGCGCCTGGACCCGCGTCATCTCCGCCTGCCAGCGGGACATCGGCTTCCGCGTGACATCGATATACGACTCTGCTACATCGATGAACAGGGTCCCATCACGCGATGGCAATCCCATCGCCCCGTAGACCGCCGCAATCGGCGCCCGAGGCAGCCTGTCCGGATACCGTTCCAGCCGCCGGAACCCAGGCAGCATCATGCAGCGATGGTATGCCAAGGCCTGCGCCATGGTCTCGGGTCGATCGCTTTCGCCGATCGCCTGCTGGAGCCGGTGCAATTGTTCATCGGTAAGACTGCACCGGCCCAGTCCCCACTCCAAGATCACTGCCACGTCATCGCACGCCTCGATATACGTGAGCATCGCACTCAGTGTCGACACCTGCCGCATGAATCGCGCCAATCGAAGGGCCGCAATCAGCGCATCGACCGCCGCCTCCGTCTGCCCGTCGTCGAACGACTGCAACGCCGATAGACACAGCAAACCGCCGCTGCGATACGTCCTGTGCAAAGACCAATCGGCCGCGTCATCGAACGACCAGGGCACAGGATATCGGCAGGCATCGAGACGGACCGCTCGATGAACCCGCTCGATACCTTCGCGATTCTCATCGAGAAACCGCGTCACGATCTCCTTCACGTCCGGGGGCATCGGCTGGCCGCGCGCCGGCATCTCGCCATCCCCCGCCAGCGGCAGCAGCTTGACCTCCTGGACCGCCAGCGAATCGCGATAGAGCTCGGCCGCCTCTCTGAGCAGGTCGGCCGCGTTCGCCTGCCCCGGCGCCAGCGGCGGATACATCGCTTCGAGCTGTTCGGCGCGGACAGGATAACCCGCCGCTTCCAGCGCCGCGACGCGCGCCTCGAACTGCCACCGCCAGTACAACCGCCGCGAGAGAAGACCCAGGGCCAGCAGGACCAGCAGAATCAGCACCGCATACCACCAGCGAGAGTGTCGCCGGTGCCGCTTCGCGTCGTCGCATTCCAACGAGATCGCTTCTCCGCTCGTTTCCGACATATCCTGTCCTTTCTCTGGGCTGCGATTCTACCGCCGTCTCGCTCATCCTGTCAAACCCTGCTTGCCTGCCAGGCACATGCTCGGACGGAATACCCAGGTGCACGGACTCGCCAGACAGCTCGACGGCGTGCCGGCCGATACAGGACGCGCCATCTGCGGAGTGGCAGGCATGCCATAGGGCTGGTACCGGTTGTGCCGAAGATAAGATTGTGGTGACGCAGCTTGTGCGGTAGTCTATGGGGCATAAAACAGAGGCATGACGGCCGTAGCACGTTCGAAATCCTTTTTGGGTGGAGGCACAGACCATGAAATCGATGAGACGTCGCGACTTTCTCAAGAGCACGCTGGCCGCATCGGCTGTCGGTACGGCGCCGTTCAATATCCTCAAGGCGGGTCCCTCGCCCAACAGCAAGCTCAATATCGCCTGCATCGGGGTAGGCATGCAGGGCTCGGGCAACGCCGAGTATCTGGCAGGCACCGACAACGTGATCGCCCTGTGCGACGTCGATGAGGACTGGTGCGGCAAACAGACTCGGAATCGCACCCGTCTGCACGGGATCAGACTCTGGACCGACTACCGCGTGATGTTCGACAAAATCGGCAAGGACATCGACGCCGTCCTGATCGCCACGCCGGAACACAATCACTACACGATCGCAACCTACTTCATCCGGCGGGGCAAGCACGTCTACTGCCAAAAGCCGTTGTGCCACACGGTCAACGAGGTCCGCATGCTGACGGAGGAAGCGAAGAAGTATCCAAAGGTCGTCACGCAGATGGGCAACCAAGGCCATTCCGGCACCAGTTCAGCCCTGCTGCGGGACTGGGGCCAGGCCGGGTCGGTCGGCCCTATCCGAGAGGTCGTCTGCTATTCCACCAAGAACTACTGGATCGACAAACCGCCCGTAGAGGGCAGCGTCGTGCCGGACACCCTGGACTGGGACCTGTACCTGAACCGGGCGGAGATGATCCCCTTCAGCACCAGCTACATGAACCGCGAGTGGATCCGGTATACGCACTTCAGCGGTGCGGTGGGCGACATGGCGGCACACATCTTCGATCCGGCCTACTACGCCCTGGACCTGCGCGTGCCGCTCAGCGTGCGGGCGGAGGTGAAGACCCCCGCCTATCCCGGATCGCTTCCGAGGTCCGGCGTCATCACGTATGAGTTCGGCCCGCGAGGGAACATGCCGCCGGTCACGATGAAGTACTACCTGGGCGACGACATCGAGTTTCCGCGTCCCAAGCATCTGGAGCCCGAGCGTCGCGGGATCGACAGCGGTTCAGTCATGGTTGGCGAACACGCTTCGATCATGGCGGGGAGCCACAGCCAGGGCGCGCGGATCATTCCCGAGAGTGTGATGAAAGAAACGCCCCGCCCGCCGGCGGTGGCGTTCCGCTGCAAGGGTCGGACACACTTCGACAACTGGACGCTGGCCTGCAAGGGCGAGGACACGGCCATGTCGTCGTTCGACTACGCCGGACCGCTGTCGGAGATCATCGTCCTGGGCGACATCGCCCTGCTGCACCCCGGCCGGACGCTGCTCTGGGATGCGAAGAACATGAAGATCACCAACGATGAGGAGGCCGACAAGAGCCTCTTCATGCGGCGTCTCGCCCCCCGCGATCACCTGAACTGGTGCTGACGGCAAAAACCCATAGTGACCGCCCGTAACGTGATCTGACGGAGCGGTTGCCGCATTGAGGAGCACGACCATGAAGAGCAACGAACGAGCGAACGAACGACGAACGATCTCCCGCCGGGAACTGCTGGGAGGGGCTGCAGCCGCGGCGGCCCTGGCCATGGCGCCGGGGGGCGCGATGCGCCGCGTCGGCGCCCAGCCGGCGGGCAAACCCAACTCCAATTTCAACGGGGTGCAGATCGGGACGATCACCTACAGCTTCCGCGACCTGCCCGGCACGGCGGAGGACATCCTCAAGTACGTCGTGCGGTGCGGGATCAGCTCGATCGAACTGATGGGCGAGCCGGTCGAACAATACGCCGGAGTCCCCGCTGCGATGCGCGGACGCCGGGAGATGACCGACGAGCAGCGCAAGGCCATGGAGCAGAGCCGCGAAGCGCAGCTCCAGTGGCGTCTGTCGGCTCCGATGGAGAAGTTCCGGGCGCTGCGCAAGATGTACAATGACGCAGGCGTCAACATTCACATTGTCAAGTTCGGCAATATCGGCGACGGCAACATGAGCGACGGCGAGATCGACTACTACTTCAACGTCGCCAAGGCGCTCGGCGCCCGGGGTATCACGCGCGAGCTGTCGGAAGACGCGGCCAAGCGGCTGGGCCCCATCGCCGACCGGCACAAGATCATGATCGGCTTCCACAATCATACGCAGATGACGCCGACGACCTACGATGGACCGATTCTGTCCTACGGCAAGTACCTCGGGATCAACTTCGACATCGGCCACTACGTCGCGGGCACCAATCAGTCTCCGATTCCGATCATCGAGAAGTTCCGCGATCGTATTCTCAGCCTGCACCTGAAGGACCGCAAGGTCAACAACGGCCCGAACATGCCGTTCGGCCAGGGCGACACACCGGTGGCGCTGGTTCTCCAGTTGCTCAAGAGAGAAAAGTGGGACGTCCCGGCCGACATCGAGTTGGAATACCCCGTCCCCCAGGGTTCGGACTCCGTCGCCGAGACGACCAAGTGTGTTCAGTTCTGCAGGCAGGCGCTGGCCTGACCGATAGGGCAACCCAAGACCATTGAACGGGCCGTCTGTTCTGCCAGCCGCGAACGGCCGGCCCGTCTTCTTTGCCCCGGAAGCCTCGGCGTTGTCCGTGCACGGCGGATAGGTGACGTATTGCCCACGATTCAGATCGCCTTGGATGGGATCGAATCGGAGGGGTGCAGAACGATGCCATACCTCCGCCAGCGAGACGTGAACTCCTCGTGTGTCATCTCAATGCGTCCCTGCAAGGGGTCGCCGACCACAACGACAGACTCCGCCACGTCCAGAACTGTCACGAAATGATCGATCAGAAAGGCGAACTTGACCACGGCGATCACCGGCACCCGGTCGCAGAGTTCTGAGATGCTACAGAAATGGACTTGGCGGCACGGCACACCATACCGCTCCATAATCGCATCGCAGAGGACATCCGGCTGCGTCCCGGTGAAACGTGTGGTGTGAGCCAGGATAGCCAATTCCCCTTCTTCCGCTTCGATGCCGATGACGCGAAGCGCTGTCACCGCCGCCGCAGGTCCACAGGTGTATCCAGTGCCCTGAAGGCACACCCCACCATAATCCACGGTGGTCCGGAGACTCGCAAGCTCATGGTAGTTCATGGCCGGAGCCAGAAAGGGCAGCACCGACAGATTCACCACACAGACGACCATGAGGATCGAGAGCCATACCCGGTCGCGTCGCCGCGACAGACGGGACAGCGGCGTCGTCAGCAGCAGGGTACAGATGACCGCCAGCAACGCAAACTCCACTCGCCCTGCCATGATCCATTCAAACGGGGGATGCTGTTCGAGTCTCGGCCACCACCGCGCCAAACTGATGGTGATCATCAGCAGCAATGGCGCTACATAGCCGACTAACCACCAGGGCCGACGCCATCTCGAACAGTGAAGGCCCGACAGAACGCCGGTGCCTGCAAGGGCCACAACGCCCAGGGTCTCAAGAAATGCCGATACTACCGGTGACATGTCACTCCTCTCTCGAAGTCTCTCCAGACTATACACACCTGGCAAGGCGCGTGAGAACTCAATCGCTGCGAATCTCCCAGTACCCCCAGCGATCCTGGCGTCATGCGGTCCCCCGACAGACGACGGGCGCAAGGCGGTCGCGGAGGGCGAAGCCGAGGGCAAGACCGAGACCCAGGGCGGTGGACAATCTCGCGTAGAGGCGCAGATAGAGCCCAACCTCCGCCGGACGGAACAGAACCAACAGGACCACACCCGCCAGGAAGTAGAGCGCGATCGAGACAGCCGCCCAAGCCAGAAACGTCCGCCAGAAGCTCGGACGCGAACGTCGGGGCAGAAGCCTCGCGTTCACGAATACGATACCGGTCAGGGCAATCATCAGAACGATGGTGTGCACCGCGACCCGCGCCGATGCACCGGGGGCGAAACCCAGCATGCCGACGGTCAGCACAACAGCAGCAGTCAACAGACCGGCCGACCTCCGGCGGCGCGCCGCGAACACGAGCACGCCGACCAGGAAGCCGTTGACAACCACCTGGAACGCAGGCGAAGCGGGCGATATCGCCCGAGCCCCGAAGGCCATCAGCGCCGTCAGAAGACACGCCGCCGTCGGGAAGGCCACCGTCAACACGCCTTCGACCGCCCAACTGCCTTGCGACAGAATCGCTTGATCCGTCTTCTGCATCGCGTCGCGACCCCTCAATGCGACCGTTCTCTGCTCAGGATGGTGCGCATCGGCTCGTCCTTTGCAGAGGCATTATGGCCGAGACGATCGAGACAGGCAAGCGACATGTCCTCGCCGACAGTCCGCGCGCAGAGCGTGATGGACGCCTCGCTGCAAGCGGATCACGACACGTTGCGACGATTTTGGCGATTGCTTACCGCCAAAGGATCGTTATAATGGGCAATATAGGTCCCGTGCGGAAGGCGATGGCCTTGCAGGAGCGGGGGACTCGGTTGGCGGTCCATTGGGAGCGTTATGGAAGAATGTGGTGGAGGCAGTACGCATGAAAACGCGCAATCCAGGCAAAATCATGGCGGTCGCAGCGGCGGTGCTGATCGTGGTCTCGGCGCTGGCATATACACCGCCGTCGACAGCAGGACAGCAGACCGATCGGGCCACCGAACAGACCCGTCTTGCAGTGGATGGAACCCACCCGGCCGACGGGCTGCACTATGTCCCGGGCGAGATCCTCGTCAGACTCAAGGCCGCCGCGACGTCGGCCAGCGAGGAGACATCGCCACAGGATGACGCCCTGCTGCGCCTCGAGAGACGCCACCAGCTTGAGGTCTGCAAATCGGTCCTTCTCGACGCCGGGGCCAAGGCGAGATCCCGCGGACAGGCCAGACGGCCCTTCCACCTGCTCCGGACCGAAGGCGACGTTGAGGCGGTCTGCGCACAGCTTCGCAACGACCCGGACGTCGAGTCTGCCCAACCCAACTATGTGTACCATCCCTGCCGGGTGCCCAACGATCCCGATTTCGCCGACCAGTACGCACATCAGTTGATCCAGATGACCGATGCCTGGGACATCTCGACGGGCAGTCGTGACGTCGTGGTGGGGGTGCTGGGCACGGGCGTGGATGTCAACCACCCCGACCTGAAAGACAACATCTGGCTGAACGACGATGAGATTCCCGGCAACGGCGTGGACGACGACAACAACGGCTACGTCGACGACGTCCACGGATGGAACTTCGAGAGTCAGAACAACCAGGTCATTCCCGAGTCGGTGATCT
Source organism: Sedimentisphaerales bacterium (assembly GCA_040772485.1). Lineage (GTDB taxonomy): Bacteria > Planctomycetota > Phycisphaerae > Sedimentisphaerales > Anaerobacaceae > Anaerobaca. Next base: position 250,456 of record JAXGYC010000010.1, read on the forward strand.
ACGGCATCGAGGGACACGAGACGATGGTGGCCGGGGTCATCGCAGCGGTCGGCGACAACAACGAAGGCGTCTGCGGCGTCAACTGGCAGTGCAGCATCATGCCGCTGCGCGTCAGCCTCTACATCACCACGGCCGAGGTGGCCGAGAGTCTGAACTATGCGACGGCCAACCACGCTGACATTGTGAACATGAGCTTCGGCGCCGGCATCGACGAACCGGATTGGACGGACGACCCCATCATGCAGGAGGCAATCGATCACGCGTTCGCCGAAGGGGTCCTGCTGGTCGCCAGCGCGGGTAACTCGGCCACGGATGACGTGTACTATCCGGCGGCCTATTACAACGTCATGTCCGTCGCATCTACCGACGGAGAAGACGCCAAGACCGACCACAGCACGTTTGGATCCTGGGTGGACATCGCCGCTCCCGGAACGGACATCGTGACCACCGATCTGAACGGCGAGTATATCGCCACCGCCGGAACATCGTTTTCGGCGCCGTATGTCGCGGCGGTCGCCGCACTGGTGCTGGCCCATGAGCCCAACCTGATCCACGTCGAGCTTCGCGCGGTCCTGGAGAACACGACCGACCCCGTCTACTACGGCCTGGTCGATCCCGACCTTGGCTACATCGGGACCGGACGCGTCAACGCCTATGCCGCCCTCCAGGCAGCCGGCCAGAGACATCCCCTCGGCGAGATCGTCGCTCCCCGGCAGGCGGAGTCCTTCGCCGCCGACGTCAATGCCATCGACGTGCTACTGTTCGTCCACGGTGACAGCTATCGCCTCGAACACAGCACCTACGGCAACCACGACTGGACGCTCGTCGCCGAAGGCGCCGGCCCGACCGATCCGAATGGATTCGTACGGCTCTCGCTGGCCGATCCCGGCGCCGGCACGTTTGAGCTGAGACTCGCTGTGATGACCGAGGGACAGACGCACCACGACCGGAAAATCTTCGGCATCCGATGGGCGCCGGCGCAAACCCCATGGCCGGCGCCAAAGAATGTCGCCTATCCACCCGACGATCAGTTCTTCGGTGGACCGATCTGCATGGACGTGGACGGTGATGGACGCAACGAAATCGTTCAGTCCTCCATCTCCTGGGCCAACTTCGACGGCATCCCCCGGCTGTCCGTCTGGCGCGAGGACGGCACGGCCCTGCCGGGCTGGCCTCAGGAACTGTCCTTCGCCTACGACCCGCCCTACTGCGCGGTCGGTGACATCGACGGCGACGGGGATTACGAGATTGTCGGAACGTGCAATTACGACGGGATCGTCTGCGCCTGGCACGCCGAGAGCGGCGAATGGGTGGATGGCTGGCCGAAGGCACTGGGCGGCTGGTACTACAGCATCGTCGGCTATCCGGTGCTGGCGGATCTGGATGGAGACGGCGACAGCGAAATCCTCGTCGGCCTCAATGCGGACCCGGGTGACATGGACGGTCTCTACGCCTTTCAGGCCGACGGCACTTCGCTCTGGCAGCGACGCTACGCCTGCGAAGGCGCCATCAGCGTGGCCGACTTCGATCGGGATGGCGACGTGGAAATCGCCGTGTGCGGCTACGGTCCCGGCGTCAGCAACATCTACGCGCACATTCTCGATCACCAGGGCCAGCTCGTCAAGAAGTGGCGAGGCGGCAGCGGCAAGGGAACCGCCATCGCCGATCTGGAAGGCGACGGGCAGCCCGAACTGGTCTTCTGTGTCGAGGACGGCGTGCAGGCCGTCAGCGTCGACGGGAGCACCATCTGGAAGACCCGGCTCAGCGATCCGTTCGACACCGAGGGCTCGCTGAGTATCGCAGACATCGACAACGACGGACGCAGCGAAGTCTATGTCAACAGCTACGTGGAGTCCGACGGCTACTCGTTCACGCAGGTCTACGCCCTGGATCATCAGGGCCGGCAGATGACGCAGACCGGGTTCCCGAAGACCGTCATGGGCGATCCCGGCGACAGCGCGCCTCTGATCGCCGACATCGACGGGGACGGCCAGAAGGAGACCCTGGTCGGCGCGGCGGGCACGCCGCTGATCGCCTGGGAGGCAGACGGCTCAACCGTGACGGGATTCCCCATGCTGACCCTGCCGACCGAAGTCTACTGCACAGCCGCGATCAGCGACCTCGATCAGGACGGCGACATCGAGATTCTGGTCGGCGGCTACGACTATCGGTTCCACGTCGTGGATATGCCGGGTCAACACAATCCCGACGCGACCGACTGGGGGACCGCAAGGCATGACCCGCAGAACTCCGCATGGACTTCGAAGGCCCTCACGCTCGAGCTGGACACCGCACCGGAGCAGATCCAGCCGGGACAGCGCCTGCTCCTGGCGCTGCACGCCACGAACCCGGACAATCGGCCACTGCGCTTCGTGGTCGGCAATCTGCCGGAGGGCGCCTATTTCGATCCCAATGCACTGACGGTTTCCTGGAAACCCACGACGGATCAGGTCTTCCACACCTACCGTTTTTCCTTCCTGGTCACCGACGGCATCCACCAGACCAGCCGCAGCGTCTCGGTTGCCGTGGCGCCCGACGCAATCTGCTCGGCCAACATGGACTCCGATCCCGCCTGGCAGCTTGACGGAGGATGGACTTGGGGCACACCGGCCGGAAACGGTTCGTGGAACGGGGATCCTGCCTCCGGCCGCACCGGACAGAGCGTGATCGGGTACGCCCTCGATGGAGACTATGAGGACGGGATGGTGGAGACGCGTTACGCAACGATGGGTCCGATCAATTGCGAAGGCTACGCCAACATCCGACTGGGCTTCTGGCGATGGCTCGGGATCGAGGCGCCGTATGACGACGCGTGCGTCCAGGTCTCTAATGACGGCGCCAATTGGACCGACCTCTGGACGGCCGGCAACTCCCATGTCTCCGACGAATCGTGGCGATTCATGGAATACCTCGTGCCTGCCTCGATCGGTGACGGCCAACCAACGCTCTATTTCCGATGGGGCATCGGTCCGACCGATGAATCGGTCACCTACGCCGGCTGGAATATTGACGACGTCCAGGTGACCGGAGACGTCATTCAGTAACCACAGCTTCCCTGTCGAAGGCATATCGAACCCTGCCCTCCCTCGATAGAGCGGGCAGGGTTTTCTCTTGCGCATGGGGATCGCCGGACAGGAGAAAAACCGCGTTACGGCCACCGCGAGGTTCGGCACTACCGTTGTAGAGGGCAAAGAAGCAGCCCCTCTCACGGGGATCGGGACGGTCCATCGGGAGTGGAACACAGTATGGAGTGATCTCCGAACCCTCCGGAGTTACATCGCGACCGAGGCCGCGGGGTGCGACAACTCGCGGCCTCGTCTCTTTGCGCGCATCACGACGGCCAGGCGCCGGCCACCTCGGACTTGGGCGTGTCGGAGGTCTGGTCGGCGTGAGCGCGCCCGAAGCCCAGCCATAGAGACAGGCGACTGAGCATCACGTACAGCGACGGAACCACCACCAGCGTCAGGAGCGTGGCGAAGCCCAGGCCGAAGATGACGACCACCGCCATGTTGCGCCACCATTGGGCCGATTCGCTCTTGGTGGCCCATGTGAAGGTATGGAAGTCGTACGAGACGCCGACTGCCATGGGGATCAGTCCGATGATCGTGGTCATGGCCGTCAGCATTACGGGCCGCAGACGGGTGACGCCCGCCGTGGAGGCCGCCTCGATCAGGCCCATACCCTCCCTCTGCAACTGCTGCGTGTAGGCCAGCAGCACGATCGCGTTGTTGACCACCACGCCCGCCAGACTGATGATGCCGATTCCCGTCATGATGATCCCGAAGGGCAGGCCGCAGACCAGCAGTCCGATCAGCGCGCCGATCAGAGACAGCACCACGGTCGTCATGATGATGAACGGCACCATGAGCGAATTGAACTGAATCACCAGGACCATCACCACCAGCAGCAGCGCAATGGCGAAGGCCTTGGACAGGAACGCCTGCGCCTTGTCCTGCTCTTCTTTCTCGCCGGCATAGCGAATCTCGTAGCCCAGCGGCAGTTCGATCGACGCAAGCGTTTTCTGCACGTCGGCGAGGACTTCCGAGCCGAGACGGCCTTCGGCGTCGGCGGTAAGTGTGACGACGCGTTTCTGGTCGACGCGATTGATCGTTCCGAAACCGCCTCGGTAGGTGAACGTGCCCAGAGAGCTGACCGGTACTGCCTCGCCGGCCGTATTGGGGACCTGAAGGCGATACAAATCGTCGACCTTCGTGCGGTCCTCCACGGGCAGGCGCACCGTAATATCGTATTCCTCGTTGTACTCCCGGTAGGTGCCGACCTTGCTGCCGAACACCGCCATCTTGAGGAAGTTGCCCACGGTGGCGGTATTGACGCCCAGGAGCATCGCCACGCGACGGTCTGCGGTGAAGGCCAGTTCCGGGCGTGCCCCTTCGAAATCGCTGCGCAGGTTCACGACGTTGGGCACCGCCGCAATCAGACGCCGGGCCTGCTCGCTAAGCCGCTCGAGCGTCTTGAAGTCTTCACCCATGACACGGACCGTGACGGGCGCTCCGCTCGGGGGTCCCATTTCCTCCTTCTCGACCTTGATCTCCGTACCCGGAATGTCGGCAATCGCCTGACGAATCTCCACGAGGACTTCGTTGGACGGCCTCGTCCGCTCGACGAAATCGTGGAACACCAGAGTGACACCGGTCAGGTGGGACCCGCCCGCGCTGGCCACCAGGCCCATGTTGGTCCCTCCCGCCGATCCGACGTTTGTGATGACGTGCTTGAGCCAGGGCCTGTACGGTTCGAGCCGCTCCTCGATCAGACGGGCGATTCGGTCGGTCTCGTGGATGTTCGTCCCCTGCGGTGCACGAATGTCGATGACGGCGCGTTCGGGGTCACCTTCCGGGAAGAACTCGGTCCCCTTGCCGATCTTGGCGTAGAGGATTCCCAGGCCGACCAGCAGGCAGAACGCCAGGAACAGGGTCAGGCCGGGATTGTACAGTCCCGCCTCCTGGACGCGACGATACATGCGCAGGGACCAGTGGTCCTTCTGATGGGGTCTGGGCGCCCGGCCCGCCCAGATCGAGCAGATCACCGGGTTGAACACCAGACCGACGAACAGGGAAGCCAGAAGGCCCAGTGTCAGCGTGATGGGCAGGTACTTCATGAAGTCGCCCATGACGCCCGGCCAGAACATCATCGGGAAGAACGCGCAGACGGTAGTCAGGGTCGACGTCGTCACCGGCCAAGCCACCTCACGGGCCCCGAGAATCGATGCCTCGGTCAAGCCATAGCCGAGTTGAAGGTGCCGATAGATGTTTTCCACGATCACGATCGCATTGTCCACCAGCATGCCCAGGACCAGAATCAGGCTGAACAGGACGATCATGTTCAGGGTGTAGCCCAGGGCCTGGACCAGGAAGAAGGTGATGAGCATGCTCAGTGGGATGATCATCGCCACGATGGTGCTCGGACGCCAGCCGAGAAACAGCAGCAGAACCAGCGTCACCAGGATCAAGGCAGAGATGATGTTGTTCTCGAGGTCGGCCACCGTGTCACGAACCATCTCCGACATATCGTAGGTGATGTCGAACTTCAGGGCCGAGGGAACACGCTTCTGCGCTTCGGCGATCACCGCCTTGATGCGATCGGAGATCTGCACCGCGTTGGCGCCGACGCGCTTGCTGACGCTCAGCGTGATCGTGTCCGCGCCGTTGAGTCGCGAGAAGCTGGTCCGGTCCTTGAACGTATATCGCACCGTCGCGACATCGGCCAGGTAGATGGGGACGCCGTCGCGAGCGGTCAGCATCAGATGGTCCACCTCTTCCGGCGTCACGAACTCGGCGGGGATGCGCACGTTGAACTTCGTGCCCGGAGTCTCGAGCCCTCCGGCGGAGATATTGACGTTCTCCGACGGAATCAGCGCCAGGATCTCGGGGATGGTCAGGTTGTACTTGGCCAGGCGGTCGGGATCGAACTCCAGGCGAATCTCCCGTTCGAGATCGCCGGCCATCTCGACCTTCAGGACACCCGGCGTCGCTTCCAGCACGTCCTGCACGTCGTCGGCGATCTCCTTGAGCAGCACGGGCGAAACATCGCCCGACAGACTGATCAACATGATCGGCAACTCGGCGAAGTTGATCTCTTTGATGATCGGCTCTTCCGCGTCCTGAGGCAGTTCCCCCTTCGCCATGTCCACACGGTCGCGCACCCGCTGCAACGCGACCTCGCTGGGCACATCCGGGTCGAATTCGACGCTGATCAGCGACATGCCCTCGGCGCTGCTGGAGGTAATCTCTTCAACGCCGCGAATCCCGTTGAGTTCCTTCTCGATCTTCATCGTGACGGACGTCTCAATGTCCTCGGGCGAGACCCCCTCGTACATGGTCGTCACCATGATATAGGGAATGGGAATGTCCGGAGCCGCCTCGCGCGGCAGCGAGACATAGCTGGTGGCGCCCAGCAGAACGATGATCAAGCCCAGGACGGCGACAGTGGTCCGGTTTCGAATCGCGGCATCGGTGAGGAGCATGGCGTCTACTTCGTCTCCGACTGGACATTGACGTTCTGGCCCGGGGCAACAAAACGGTGCCCGGCCACGATCAGCTTGTCGCCGGGCTTCAACCCGCTGACGATCTGGATCTGGTCGCCCTGGATGACGCCGAGTTGAACGTCGCGCCGCTTGGCCTGTGAACCCTCAACCACGTAGACCGCGTAGCCGTCCTCCAGGGGAATCACCGCCAGTAGCGGAATCAGGATGGCGTCCTTCATGACGCGACGCGTCAGGCGCACGCGGACGATCTGGCCGCTCCGCAGCAGCCCCTGACGGTTGTCCAACGCGATCTCGACCGGCGTCGATCGCGTCTGCCGGTTGGCCAGTTGGCTGATGTAGGTGACCTTGCCCGCGACGGATTTCTCACAGCCCTTGACGGTCGCCAGGACCTCCGCCTCCCGTCCTACGGAGAAGAACGCGATATCCTTTTCCGGGATGTCCACGACGACCTTGACGGTGTCGATCTCCACGATCTCCGCCACTGGCGTGCCGGGCGAGACATATTCGCCCTCCTCGACGGGCAGATCGTTGAGCACCCCGTTGACGGGCGAGAGAACATGCGTTCGGTCCAGGCGAGCGCGAGCCTCCTCGAACGCCGCCTTGCTGGCCGCCAACTGCGAAACGGCATTGTCCAGATCCTGCTGCGGCGCCGCGTCTTCCTTCACCAGCGTCGTCATCCGCTCGTATTCGATCTGATCGCGTTTGTATTTGGCCTCGGCGGTTGCGAACTGAGGCTGAATGAGATCCGTCTTGAGCTGGACGAGCAGATCGCCCCGCCGCACCGCGTCGCCCTCCTTCGGCAGAATACGTGCAATGGCCGCCGCCTCTTCCGCTGATACGGTCACCACGCGATTGGGCTCGATCACGGCGGGAAGGATGAACGTGTCCGCCAGCGTCCCCTCCGGAACGATTTCCATCACGGAGACGTTCACCGGGGGCGCCTCCGTGGGCGAAGCCTCCTTGCTCGGCTGCGGCATCATGGCGATGGCAACCACCGCCCCCACCGCAACAAGGGCGATCACTGTCTTGGTCGCAATCCGCCGAAAGCGACCGCGACTCTCCTTAGACCCCTGGCTCTTCTGCGATTTGTCGCTCATGAACTCTACCCGTCTCTTGGCAACAGGAACAGCTACCCGCGTCCCGGGCTGTGCCAGCCAAGCCTCTTACTATAGTTCTGCGTCTACCCTTACGCAAGGTCCGCGATCGAAAGCCTCATTGGAGCCCAGCCAATGCGTGAAAACCGGCACAAAAAGAGCAAGGCATTCCGCACTCTTCTCACAACCATCAGTAGCATCCAGGCCCGGCGTAAACGCCGGACCGCTGGACCCTGATATCACAGTCGCAATCAGGCCGCCAATGGTTGCGAAAACACTCGTTTAATACGATAGTTTAAAACATCTGTTTAACAAGTCAAGCCGCTCGTCCTGGGAAATCGCCGAAAAAAGTGTGACCCGCAAGGCGATTCGCCGTCCGGCGACGCGTAGCTTGACCGTCTGGGTCGATTTCGGTACTATGCCCCGGACGGTGTCATGGCGAGCCAGCACGGCCGGCGTGCCCCGTCCCAACGCTAACAGACAGAAGGAGTGGTCGCATGCCCCAGGAAGAGCAGGTAATGGTTGTCGAACGGAGTGTCTTTGATGAGGTGGGTAGCTTTCACGGCCTGAATTTCGACGTCGAGAAGTATCTCGACGCCCTTTTCGCCCAAGGGGTGCCGCGTTTCATGCCGAGACCCCAAGCAGAGAAGGACCCCTCCTTCAAGCAACTAGTCGCGTATGTCATCATGACCTGTGAGGGCAAGTGCCTCACTTACGTCCGGGGCAAGCGGGCCGGCGAGACCCGCCTCGTCGGGAACCGGTCCATCGGAATCGGAGGACACATCAATCCCGTGGACTGGACGCTGTTCAGCGCCGATTTCTACAAGACGTACTGCGAAGCCGTCGAGCGAGAAGTCAGTGAAGAGGTCTGCGTCGAGGCTGGTCACACCGACCACGTGGTTGCCCTGCTCAACGATGATTCCAATGAGGTCGGCCAGGTTCACCTCGGGATCGTACACTGCTGGGTCCTCGATACACCGAACGTCACCAAGCGCGAGCAGATGATCACACAGATGGACTTTCTGACCATCGAGCAGTTGCAGGCGGTGCGCGACACCATGGAGACCTGGTCGCAACTGTGCCTCGATGGCCTGCCGCAGGTGATGAGCCGCCTGGAACTGGCAACGCATCCCAAGACCACGCAAGATGTCCATGTTGACATCATCGGTATCGACTCAAGACCAGCAGGCAAACACCATTCCAAAGCGGAAGATCACCCGACCCCATCGCGGTAGCAGGCTTCTTACGAAAGGTGGACCATGACCAAGCTAATGAACTGCCTGTCAATCATCGTGGTGCTGTTGACGACTGCCGCCGGAGCCCAGGAATGGAAACTGGTCTGGTCGGACGAGTTCCAGCTCGCCGGGGCGCCCGATCCGAACAAATGGGATTACGAGCAGGGCTACATCCGCAACAAAGAGCTGCAATTCTACACCAAGGCCAGGCCCGAAAACGCGCGAGTCGAGGACGGCTGCCTCGTCATCGAGACGCGAAAGGACGGATTCGAAGGCCATCCCATCACCTCGGCCAGCCTGCACACGCGATGGAAGGCGGCCTGGCGTTACGGTCGGATCGAGGTGCGCGCCAAGCTGCCGACCGGCAAGGGCATGTGGCCGGCGATCTGGATGCTCGGTGTCAATCGCGAGAGCGGCTGGCCCGCCTGCGGCGAGATCGACATCATGGAGAACGTCGGCTTCGATCCGTTGAAGATTCACGCCAACGTCCACACCAAGGCGTACAACCACGTCCTGGGCACCAACAAGGGCAACCGCATCGAGGTCGCCGATCCGTCGCAGAACTTCCACGTCTACGCCATCGAGTGGTTTGAGGATCACATTGATTTCTTCGTGGACAAGACGAAGTACTTCACATTCGGCAACGAAGGGACAGGCAATGACGTCTGGCCGTTCGACAAGCCGCACTACCTGATCCTCAACGCGGCGTATGGCGGCTCATGGGGCGGCGCTCAAGGCACAGACGACGCCATTTTGCCGCAGAAGTACTTCATCGACTACGTCCGCGTCTACCAGAGCAAGTGACGCTCGTCCGTGTCGATTCGATTGAATGGAGAACGCATCGCATGAAGACTCTTCCACGCTTCGGACTGCTATCGGCAGCCCTCCTTCTGTTCGCAGGTTGTGCATCGAAAATGGAAATCATCGCGCATCGTGGGGCCTCGTACCTGGCCCCGGAAAACACGGTCGCCTCGGCCAGGCTGGCCTGGGAAAAGAACGCCGACGCCGTCGAGGTCGACGTCTATCTCACGACGGATCAGCGGGTCGTGGTGATCCACGACCGCACGACCAAGCGGACCGGCGGCGAGGAGCTGGAGGTCGCGAACTGCACCGCAGAGCAACTGCGCCGTCTGGACGTCGGGAGTTTCAAGGACGCGAGCTTCGCGGGCGAGCGCATCCCCGTGCTGGAAGAAATCGTCGAGACGGTGCCTGCCGGCAAGAAGCTCTTTGTGGAGATCAAGTGCGGCCCGGAGGTGTTGCCGGCATTGGAGAAGATCTTCGTCGAAAGCGGCAAACGCTCACAGATCGTGATCATCGGCTTCGGTCTGGAGACGGTCACAGCCTCCAAGCAACTCATGCCGGACATCCCCACGTACTGGCTGGTCGGCACGAAGAAGGACGAGCAGACCGAGGCGTGGATTCCGCACGACAAAACCCTCGCCGACCAGGCGGCTGCCGCCGGCCTGGACGGCCTGAACGTGCATTATGCCGGCGTCACGAAGGAATTCGCCAAGAGTGTCCGAGATGCCGGTTTGGGCCTGTACGTCTGGACGGTCAACGACGTTGCGGAAGCAGCTCGCCTCGTCAGGATCGGTGTCGACGGCATAACGACCGACCGGCCGGGGTGGCTCCGTAGCGAACTATCCGGCTCCAAACACCTGTTCTGAACGGTTCGTGTCCTGCGATGAACAGAGGCCGGCAGGTCAGGCCCTCAGTCCGGTCAGATCGGCTTCGAGCCTTCGGTTCTCGCGGAACAGCTCGTCCAGTGTCAGCCTGGTCCTGCGGCGCGCCGCCTCGCGGCCCAGGATCGTCGCCAGCGTTGCGTTGACGCTTGGCTCGACCGTCGGGTTGTCGTAGAGACCATCCGTAACGCACTTGTGAAACGTGTCGATGTTCCGCCTGGCCCCGCTGGGATAGAGATCCACGACATCACCGCCGCGCCAGCCGGCTCGATTGCCGAGAATCCGGACCTGTGTGGTGTAGCCGGTCTCCAGGTAGCCATCGCGGCCCTGGGCGAAACAGTCCGAGCGGAACTCGAACCGGTTCTTGAGGTGCTCGCCCCGATGGTTCAGGATGAGCCCATCGGCGAACTCGTACGTGATGGAATAGACGTCGTGCGAATCCCCGTGCGGGTCGGCCCGGCCGATGCGCGAGGCCCCCATCGCGGCAACCGGCATCTGCCCGGCGATCCACAGCGCCACATCGATCGCGTGAATCCCCGCGTTGACGAGATAGCTGCCACCCAAGGCCTCGTCATTGACCCAGATCAACTGCTGCAGGCGGCTCTCGATCGTCGCGGTCTTGGGCGGATCGCTGAAGCTCTCGTCGTTGTATTCTGAGCTGAGCATCGCAATCGGGCCGATGGCGCCCTCGCGGACACGCTGGACGCCCTCAATGAAGAATGGATCGGTTCGCGTCTGGAAATCGCACAGGAAGACCTGCTTGTTCGTCGTCGCCTTCCTTGCGGCGTCTCGGATGCGCAGGCAGCCGGGCACATCGCAGCCCAAGGGCTTGGCGATATAGACGTGAAGGCCGGCCTGGACCGCCGCCTCGACGTGGTCCGGGAAGCAGTACGGCGGAGTCTCCAGGAAGACGGCGTCGACGCCGCTGGCAACGAGCTCGTCGCAAGCCGAAAGGCCCCAGAAGCGTCTGGCCTCGGGGACACCGAACCGCTCCCCCGCCGCCTTGGCAACGGGCGCGAAGTAGTCCGCGACCGCCCAGACCTCGTAGCCTCCATGCCTGGCGAGCATATCGGTGATCATCGTACCGCGCTGGCCGACGCCGACGATGCCCACTCTGATTCGACGGCTGGCGGCTGTCGCGAGGACGACGCCATGCCGGGCGGCCGTGATGGAGAACGCCGCCGCACCGGCGCCGATGAGGAAGTCGCGACGACGGAGTCTCCGCTTCGATTGATTCGTTGTCCTTGCCATAATCCGACCTCTCCTATCGAGCATAGCTTGATGGATCACCCGTTGACACCGAGCTTGGTGACACACGCCTTGATCTCTTCGAAACGCTCCTCGGCGAGCAGCCTGCCGTAATCGCGCATCGCTGTACCGATGTTGCTCCACGCAGCCCAGATGGGCTCTTTGCCCCGTGGGGCCGCAAGCTGTCTGGCGACCAGCGCCGCCTCGGCGTCCACGAAACGGTCGAGCGTCTTGTAGTCCCACGTGGGCATTCTTCGCGCGAGCGTGGCCAGCCTCGATACAATCGTCTCGGTGAGCACGCGTCCGTCCTCGGCCGACGCCTGTGCTTTCGGATCGCGTCCGTGCACCCCTCGGTGCGGCGGGTCGCCCAGTCGCGACAGCCTGACCGTGTCGGGATACAAATGCATCATCAGCGACGTCTCGCCCCATGCGGCGTGGTCGCCCGTGTAGTCCACATCCAGCGCCAGCATGTACTCCGGAGTACCCAGCACGGGAATAGCCAGGGCCCGGCTCATACGCACGGCAGTCTCGCGCACGACGATCTGCTGCGCCGCGCCGTAGTGCCCCGTGAGAATGATGATCGCGCGGTACCCATCGCGGGCCATCTCCCGACAAAGTTGCTCGAGCCAAGGCCGCAGCAATCTGCTGAACACGTCATCCTCGGGGTCCATAATGAATGTATGGGCCTCGCTCAGTCCGCCGACGCCACCGTAGAGCGGCGGCGCCACCACACCCCCGCCAGCCTGGGCCGCTCGGATGCACAGCGCATGGGCCTTGACTGCATCGACCCCCACGACATTGTGGACGCCGTGCCATTCGATCGTGCCCAGCGGCTGGAAGATCGTCGCACAGGCCGCCCGCGCCGCCTCCAATTCCTTTGGACGAAGGAACTCCAGCCGAACGTCCTTCGATGCAGAGGTGTCCGAAGCGTCTGTTTCGTGGGCATACGCAAGAGAGCTGAGCAATGTGCCTGCCGCACCGACGCCGAGCAACTCCCGCCGTCCAAGCTTTCCAGTCATGGCCTGTCTCCTTCACTTCCAAATGTCAGGAAATTCGTATGCGTATCGATGCTTCCGCGTCCCAGGAGAGTCTAACCGGACACGTCTTCTCTGCCAAGGCCGGAGGCGCGAACGGAGGCAGATTGCAGGAGAACGCCTGACGGCGTCACTACGAACCTGGGTTTTGGCGTTGACATTTGGCGGGATACCGCCGACGATGGCGGCATCGAATCGAAATGGTTGTTCTTTGCAGGAGAATGCAGATGTCCGAACAGGCGCTGACCGTGCTGGCCCGCGTGAGGGCCAGGGCAGAGAAGTTGCGGCAAGTTGAGGAGACGCTGACCGGGCTGATCGGCCCGACACGACGAGAGCCCGGCTGCATCAGTTACGCGCTGCATCAGTCCAACGACGATCCGTGCGTGTTCGTATTCGTCGAGATCTGGAGGAACCAGGCCGATCTGGACGAGCACCTCCAGAAGCCTCATCTACAGGCGTTCGTCGCCGCGGCGGGCGATCTGCTGGCCGAGCCGCTGGACGTCACATTGTGGCACGAGGTTCAGCCGTAGCGATTGCCGTCACCATGGGGGTGTAACATGGAGTATTCGGTCGGACAAACCGGTCGCGTGATCGCCGCCAGGCTTTTCGAAGGCGAGGATTTGTACGAGTCCATCGAACAAATCGCGAAGAGAGAACAGATTCGCTGTGCCGCCGTGCTGATCACCGGTGGGTTCCGCCAAGCGAATGTCGTCGTCGGCCCCAAGCAGGAAGAGCCCCGGATCGAAGCCGATTTTCGCACGTTCACCGGTCCGGGCGAGGCGTTCGGCGTCGGAACGATCTATTGCGACGACAAAGGTCCGAAACTGCACCTGCACGCGGCGATGGGCCGGGGCGGCGAGAATCTGGTGGGCTGCCCTCGCGGCGGCGCCAAGACCTTCCTGATCCTGGAAGTGACGATCATCGAAATCGTCGGGATCGAGGCGGGCCGCAAGCTCGATCCGGCCACCGGCTGGAACCTGCTGCGCGTGGGGTGACCGGACAGCGGATCGCCCAAGTAATACTGTCGATACGACGCAAGGAAGGACCCTGTAAGTGAGCCAGCCAGCCCTGACCCCCGAGTACATCGATGGACTGCCGAACCTGTGCGGGTCCGAAGACCAGATCGCCGAGACGATGGGCCGCAGCGGGCCGTTCTACCTACCCGAGAGCGGGATCGACTTCGACCGTATCCAGAGTGCGTTCGCGATTGCGTTGCACATGCACCAGCCGCTGATCCCGGCCGGAGGCGACGACCTCCGCACAGCGCGGATCATCAGCAATCTCGAAGACATGATGAACCATCCGAACATCGGCGACAATCACAACGCCTCCGTCTTCCGCTCGTGCTACGAGCGCATGGGCCGGTTCATCCCGCAACTCGTCTCCGAGGGCAAGCAGCCCCGCGTGATGTTCGACTATTCAGGTTGCCTCTTGGACGGGCTCTGCCGGATGGGCGCGACCGACGTGATCGACCGGCTTCGCAAGATCACATGCGACCGGGCGTATCGGCCCTGCGTCGAGTGGCTCGGGTCCGCGTGGGGACACCCCGTGGCGCCCTCGACCCCCGTACAGGATTACCGACTGCACGTCCGCGCCTGGCAGCACTTCTTCACCGCGTTGTTCGGGTTTGAGGCGCTGGCCCGCGTGCGCGGCTTCTCTCCGGCGGAGATGGCCCTTCCCAACCACCCCGACGTCTGCTACGAGTTCGTCAAGACGCTGAAGGACTGCGGCTACCGCTGGGTCCTCGTCCAGGAGCACACGGTCGAGCGGATCGAGGACGGAGGCCCGCTGCATTGGCCTCACGTGCCGCACCGACTGGTGGCGAGGAATTCCCGGGGACAGACGCTGAGCATCACCGCCATTGTCAAGACGCAGGGCAGCGACACCAAGCTCATCGGGCAGATGCAGCCGTATTACGAGGCCAAGGGCCTGGGCCGACGCGAGCTGGCGGGCCGGTCGATCCCGCCGCTCGTGACGCAGATCTCCGACGGCGAAAACGGCGGCGTGATGATGAACGAGTTCCCGCCGAAGTTCCTCAACGTGATCGCGGAAGCGTCAGGCAGCGCGACCGTTCCGGCCAACGTGACGGAGTACCTGGAATACCTCGACCGCCTCGGAATTGGCGAGGCGGACTTTCCGACAATCCAGCCGATCATGCAGAAGCGCCTCTGGGACCGATTCACCGACGGCGCTGGGCCGGAGAAGCTCGACGAGGCCATTGCCGAACTCCGCAAAGAGGATGGCCGCTTCCATATGGAAGGCGGAAGCTGGACCGCCAACATCTCCTGGGTTCGCGGCTACGACCACGTGCTCGGGCCCATGCAGAACGCCAGCGTCCTGTTCGCCGAGAAGGCGCTCGCCGCCGGCATCCCGACGACGGATGCGCGATACCGTAACGCGCTCTACCATCTCCTGACGACGCAGACGAGCTGCTTCCGTTATTGGGGCGAGGGCGCCTGGACCGACTACGGCCGCGAGCTGTGCCGCCGGACCATCGAAATCCTCAATGCCGACTTCTGATCCTGCCCTTCTGACCCGTCATTCATCCTTGAACCGGATCTCCGGCATCTCCCGGCCCAGCCGCTCGTATGTGGCCTTCAGTTCCTCCCGGAATTCATCGGGCTTCATAAACTCCACGTGCGAATCCAGAAACAAGACGTTGACGCCTTCCGTGCAGTAGCGTGTGTCTTCGTAGGCCACGATGTTTCCGGGGTACATCGCGGTGGTCTGACCCGGGATGTAGACGTAGCTGGGTCCGTCGAAATCCGCGGGTTTGCGTTTCGATTCCAGGCACTGGGCAGGCAGTTCCGCCTCGGTGACAAGGGCTTCGAGGTTTGGCGGAAGCTCATCCTCATGATCGTTCGCATAGATCAGGCAGGCCTTGCCGATCGATGACAGATTCGTCCCCGACGTCATCCGAAAGGCCAACTGCCGGGTCCGGGCCAGAGACGGCATGATGACGCCGGCCGCCAGTGCCCCGCCGGCCACGCCTCGGAGGCTGACTTCGAGCCCCGTGCCACGATAGTGCGAGTAGAACCCGTCCGGGCGGGCGCAGCCGTATTCGCACGCCGGCTGCATGTCCTTGATAATCGCGCCGAGGTTCGGCAGCATCACCGGCAGCTTGATGCCCGCCTTCATCGCGCCCATCGTCGCCAGGGGCCAGACCTGCTGAAGCTGCATCATCATCTGTGTGAACTGCGCCTGCGAGTCGATGTAGCTCAGGCTCAGCAGGTTCGCGGGCAGATCGGCGGTGGCCTTCTTGTAGCCCTCGGTGTCCAGCAACGACGAGACGCCCTGGCCTGGGGAGGCCACCCGCTTGATCCCCATGGTGCACAGGGCGGTGTTGGAGCCGATCACCACCTGATCCCCGACGACCGACCAAGTCGGCATCACCTGTGCGAAGGCCAGCACCGGACTGGCCCAGACGTGGATCGTGCGCCCCTGCTCGTCGGCTTGGGAGCCGACCTGGAGCATGCCCTCGGCCTTCTCGCCGACAAAAGCCCCGAGTGTCGTCATGGTCTTCTCGAACAGCGAGGCGTCGGCGAGCTTGAGCATCGCGACCAAGCCTCCCATCGGCGCCTCAGGCATCCTTCCGGCCGGAAGCGAATAGAGCACGACCGGGCCGGCCAGGCTCTTCAGCAGACCGTCCCGAAGCTGGATGCCCACCTCGGACTCCAGTTCCGCCAGGCCCTTCTGGACCTCCGGATAGCCTTCATCGGGCGAAACGGCCTTGAGCGTCTTCATGATCGTGTCGTAGATATGCCCAAGATCGACATTCACCACGCTGGCGGTCACCGCCTGGGCATTCACCGCGCCAAGCATGGCGGGATCGACCGGCTTGAACGCTGCGAACAGACCGGTCCTCGGCTCAGGCACCTGGGCAAACGAATCGGAGACCAGATCGGTTCCGGAGATACCGACCCGCACGACAATCGTCCCGACCTTGCTCACGCCCAGCTCGTCAAGCGCCAGCTTGATGGGAATCAGATCGTCCTGGCCCCCTTCCCGAAAGGCGAAGCTCTGCACGATCTGCCAGATCTGCTGCAAGTCCTCATAGACCGCCAGGACATCACCGTGGCCGGGGACCTTCTTGAGATGGTCGGTCGGCGTCGCGCGCGGGCTCGCCAGGTACTTTGTCGCCACCCCTTGCTGATCGTTGACGCCCACAATCAGGTAGTTGCCCACCCAGCCCCAGTAGAGCGGGACATCATCGTTGTCCTTGAGGCTGTGCATCTTCAAGGCGCCGACGTCGATCTGGCCGATCTCGTCCTCGCCGATCATGCTTTCCACCTGGGCCAGCGCCGCTTCCAGTTCCGGCTTGCGGTCGCCCGCGTCGAGGATGCCGAAGAAGCACGCCGGCGGCCCTTCCACCGTCTCGGCCCGCGCCGCGCCGATGAGGATGGGCCTCTTCAGGAGCAACTGGCCGTATCCCATTGCCATCTTGACCATCTGGGCCACCTCGGCACGCTCCTCTTCGTGTCCGACCTTGGTCATCAGCTCATTCTTGATCTGGGTGACGAAGCTGGTGACCTGCGGATCGCTGCACATCCGGCCGAAGATGGTCTTGGCGCATTCGTCCTTCAGCGCGTCGCAGCCGCTGGTGGCGATGAAGTACACGGTATCATCGGGCATCACCCTGGTCAGCTCTTCGACCGCTGAGGCTGCCGCCGCGTCCGTGACGACGAAACCGGCCACAACCAGCAACGACAAACAAATCCATGACAATCTCCGCAACCCGTTCATCGCAATCTCCCTTCAAAAAAAACCGCGTATCTCGTGCAACCTCTCGTCAACGTTTTGAATTATCGTAACGTACCACCAGACACGGGCCCGGCAGCAGCACCTCGATCCCGTGATGCTCGGTGTCACTGATCACGCTCAACGTGTTCGCGCCCGGCTTCAGATGGGCCGGATCGATCTCGATGTCCGTGTGAACCACATCGTGTATGCCACGGCCTGAGGTGATCGAGTAGGGATGGCCGTTGATCTTGAACGGCTCCTTCACATTTCCCTCGCCTCCATCCCAGATCTTCACGATCAGCCTCGCCGATTCGACGTTCGACAGGTCACGCGGAAGGTCGATCGTAGCCGTGCGGACCTGCGACGCCCGCGACCAGAACGGCACGGGCATGTCCCGGCACGCGTACATCCGCACGCAATGACGTCCCCTGGCAAATTCGAGCCCGTCCAGGACGGGTGTCCAGTAGCACAGCCCTCCCTTCAAGCGGATCAGGGCCCGCAGCGCCGTCGGGCCATCCTGATCGGGGATCATCCGCGTGTGCCAGACGATGGGAAACGGGCTCACCGTCGCCTTGCCGATGTGATGGACGTACCGCCGATCGTGCGTGTAGCCATGCCAGTCGTTGGTCCGCCCATCGCCGTCGTCGTCGTAGCCATCGCACCGGGCGAAGTACTCGACCGACTCGATCTCCGCTTCCATCGGTCTGGGACACGTCAGCGTGATAGAAACGTCGTCGCCGATGGCCTCGTCGCCGGACGGCAGCAAGACGCGTGCGGAAAACCCTTCGAGCCCGCGTGCCACCAGATCGGGATGGCCGGGCTTGAGATAGCAGCGGATCGCCGCTTCGTCGACGATGAAATGGCCCCAGAAGGTCTGGCCCCGGTCGCAGGCGAACTGCACCGCGTTGCGGCCGCTCACCAATTGCTCGACCTTCAACGAGATCAGCGGATAGCTGTACGCGCAGTGGCCTGCCTCGCAACCGTCGTCGGGAATGGCGTACACCTGCTTGCCGTTCAGGAGAAAACGCTTGTTGGCGGTCCCGGGGTGGCCGGCCCAGACTTCCAGGTAGAGATCGGCGCCCTGCAAGGCGAACAGGTCCTCGGGCACGTCGATCAGGGTCAGGCCGTTGGCCCGGGCTTCGGGCTTCCTGCCGTACTCGGGGTGCAGACTCAGTTCGGGGTCGTTGACCCGCAGCATGCGGCCGGACGAATTGCTGATCGTAGCGTCGAACTCGGCCCAGTGCTCCCGGAAGAAGACGCCCGTCCGGCCCCAGCGATCGTCGGATCCGGCAGACCCGAACGACGGGCGCGCCGCAGAGACCGAACCGGCAACGGCCAACAGAACGATGCAGACGACGTAACTCTTGCCAAAGCCGGTCATTACGACACTCCTGCCACTCGCACGGGACCTTCTCTTCGCACAATGCCTCACGTCTGATTCAGGAGGCGATTATACGTCCGACCAGGGTCGGCGACAAGCCTGCCCAAGCCTGTCCCCTCTACGCACAGACGCCCGGCGAGCCGAGATGTTGCGCCATCCATGGAGCAAAACGCGGAACGACATCCGCGTGGCAAGTCAATTGACACTGTGGAACGCATCCCCATAGAATGCCCGTCGATCGGCCGAAGAAGGCGGAATACAGCCCGGCGGCACAGCATACGGAAGGCCAAGGCAGCCCGATGGAGCACGAGAACTGCGTTCTGGAGCTTCGGGACGTATCGAAGAGCTTCCCCGGAGTCAAGGCCCTGGACCGGGTCAGCATCCGGTTCAGGCCGGCCACGGTCCATGCGCTGGTCGGCGAGAACGGAGCCGGAAAGTCCACCCTGATGAAGATCCTGATGGGGTTCCACACAGACTATGCCGGCGAGATTCTCCTCCTGGGACAACGTCTGACCCATGCCGGCGTGCGGCAGGCCCTTGAGGCCGGCATCTCGATGATCCACCAGGAGCTGATGTACGTGCCGCACATGACTGTCGCGGAGAACCTGCTGCTCGGCAGAGAGCCCGCCTCCAGGTTCCTCAAGCGCATCGACCGCAGAGAGGCACACCGACAGACCCGACAGCTTCTGAACCAGGTGGGATTGGACCTCGAACCGGACCGGCTGATGAAAGACCTGAACGTCGCCGAGCGGCAAATGGTGGAGATCGCCAAGGCCATCTCGTACCATGCGAAGATCGTGATCATGGATGAGCCCAGCTCTTCTCTCTCGCAGCACGAAGTCGAACGGCTCTATGGGATCATCGCCCAGTTGAAGGACAGGAGTGTGACGGTCATCTACATCTCACACCGTCTCGAGGAGGTCTTCCGAATCGCCGACGAGGTCACGGTGTTGCGCGATGGCCGGGTCGTCGGCGCTGCGCGGGCCTCCGAGATCGATGCGGACCGCGTGATCGCCATGATGGTGGGCCGCGAACTGGCGGACGTCTTCCCCAAACGGACCCGCCGGCCGGGGCCGGTGATCCTGAGCGTGCGCAACCTGGGCCGCAAAGGCGCCTTTCACGACGTCAGTTTCGATCTTCACAGGGGTGAGATCGTCAGCCTGGCGGGTCTGATGGGCGCGGGGCGAACCGAGATCATCCGCTGCCTCTTCGGGCTCGACCGATACGATCAGGGTCAGATCTTCGTCAATGGCAAGGAGGTCTCCATCCGGAGCCCCGCCGATGCTCTGCGACTGGGCCTGGGCCTGGTCAGCGAAGACCGACAGACTACGGGTCTGGTGCCCTGTCTTTCGCTGCAAGCCAACATCACGCTCTCGCATCTGGATCGGTGTTCGTGGGGACCGGTCATCGCACGCAGGTGGGAAAAAGAACTGGTGGAACGTATGGTCGGTGACCTGCGGATCAAGTCGCCCGGCGCCGACGAGATTGTGGCCAACCTCAGCGGAGGCAACCAGCAGAAGGCCGTGCTGGCCAGGGCCCTGCTCGGCGAACCCAGCGTGCTGCTCCTCGATGAACCGACCCGGGGCATCGACGTCGGCGCCAAAGCCGAGATCTACAAACTGATGTGCCGGCTCGCCGACGAGGGCAAGGCGATCCTGATGGCATCCTCGGAGATGCCCGAGGTGGTGGGAATGAGCGACCGGGTTGTTGTTCTCAGCAGCGGCGCCGTGACCGGACAACTGGATCGAGACCAGGCGTCCGCCGCGAACATTCTGCGCTGTGCGATGGCCAATTAGGGGCGGGCTCGCCGGACAGCTTGGAAAGGATTTGAACGATGCCCGAGCATGACATCGTGTCCCGCGATGGGAATGCAATGCAGAAATACGGCCTGGTGATCGCGTTTGCGGCGATCTGCGCGGTGCTCTCGGTCCGTTCACCGGCATTTCTGACTCCGCAGAATGCCATCAACGTTCTGCGTCAGATCTCCATCAACGCCATCCTGGCGGTCGGAGTCACCTATGTGATTCTCACCGGAGGCATCGACCTGTCACTCGGCTCGGTGGTGGCGCTGACAGGCGTCCTGGCGGCGACGTTTGCCCATCCTGATACCTATCCGCTGGCCATTCCGATCGCAGTGGGCATCCTGGGTGGAGTCCTCATTGGCGCGCTGAACGGTCTGGTTATCACGCGGTTTCGTGTCGCGCCGTTCATCGCAACGCTGGGAATGATGACCATCGCCCGGGGCGGCGCGTTGATTTTCAGCGGGGGCCGGCCCGTCTCGAATCTGGCGGCGTCATTCAATTTCATCGGCAACGGAAGCGTGCTGCGCATTCCCATCCCGATCCTGATCCTCGCGGGCGTTTTTCTGGCCTCGCAGTTTGTCCTGCGAAGAACCACCTTTGGCCGATACGTCTACGCGGTGGGCGGCAACGAAGAGGCGGCCCGCGCCTCCGGCATCAATACGCATGGGATCAAGGTCGCCTCATACGCCATCTGCGCGGGGCTGGCGGGTCTGGCCGGCATTGTCCAGGCTTCGCGGATCACTACCGGGCAGCCGAACGCCGGCATCTCGTACGAACTCGACGCGATTGCCGCCGTGGTCATCGGGGGCACGAGCCTGTCCGGCGGGATCGGCTCTGTCACCGGCACCCTCCTGGGCGCGCTGCTCATCGGGACACTGAACAACGGCCTGGACCTGCTGAACGTTTCCTCGTACTATCAGCAGGTCGTCAAGGGGCTCATCATCATCGGCGCCGTGATTCTCGACCGCCGCAAGCGTTCGAGATAGCCACGCTGCTGGCGGGCTCGCAGATATCGCGCGGTGCACGGAGTCGGCGGTCATGCGAAAACTCATTGTTGTCCTCCTGGTCGCAGTCCTGGTCGTGATGCTGTGGCTCGTGAAACCCGATGGATCCAACTCGGATCGGCTTGTGATCGGGGTCAGCCTTCTGAATCTGTCGAATGAATTCATCGTCGACATCCGAGAGGCGATGGAGGCCAAGGCCGCCGAGCTGGACGTCGAACTAATCGTCACCGACGCCGAACGAAGCGCCGAGAAGCAGATTCAGCAGATCGAGAGCTTCATCACTCGGCGAGTGGATGCCATCATCCTGAATCCCTGCGAGGTGGAGGCGAGTTCGCCCGCCGTCGACAAGGCCATCGCCGCCGGCATACCGATCGTCAACGTCAACTCCGAGACGCGGTCCGAGCCAACGGCGTTCGTGGGCTCGCGCGATGAAGAATCGGCCGAAATCGCCATCAACTACATCGCCGAACGGCTCGGCGGCAAAGGGCGGCTCCTGATGATGACCGGTTATCCCGGCCAGGCGGCAGAGATCAAGCGAACCGAGGGAGCGCGGGCCGCATTGAAGCAGTACCCCGATCTGAGGCTGATCGCCGAGCAGACTGCGAACTGGTCGCGCGAGGAGGGAATGGCGCTGATGGAAAACTGGCTTCAGGCCTACCGCGACGGCATCGACGCCGTGTTCGCCCAGAACGATGAGATGGGCCTGGGGGCGCTGAACGCTCTCCAATCGGCCGGCGTCAAGGACGGGATCGTGCTCGTCAGCGTGGACGCCATCGCCGACGCCCTGGCCGCCGTCAAAGAGGGCCGGCTCGACGCCACCGTCTTCCAGAACGCCCGAGGTCAGGCCGCCTCCGCCCTCGAAACCGCCGTCCAGATCGTCAGAGGCCAGCCCTACGAAAAGACGGTCCTGATCCCCTTCGAACTCGTCACCCGGCAAAACGTCGACCGCTACATCAGCCAGCCGTAACGAATCGGCCGGCCGTTCAGCCATCGCTGGACCTCAGGCATCCAACTCCAGAGATTGACGCGCGGCCGCCCGAAAGACGCGGCATCTACGTTGGGCATCGAGCGCACAGTCCCGGTCGGCCGAGTCGCCCGGATAACGTACGCTGACCGCAAACCCTGACAGATAGGCCAGGTTCTCGCGGTGAGCTTCCCACGAGGGCTCAACCTTCAGTGCCGACTCGAGCAATGCGACGAGATCATGCACCTTCCCGAACGCGAGCCCGGCCTCGCAAAGACGTGCCTTCAGATACTTCTCCGCACATTGCTGGGCGTGGAAACAAATGCCCTCGAAGTTGGGCCGGTCCGTAACGCGCGACTCTCACTCCATGGTCGCGAAGTCCCCTTCCGCCTTGGCTGCCCATTCAGCGGTCATTGGCTTCATAGAGGATTATCCCCTGCGACAGGATTTCCTGCATGAATGTGTCGCCCATCGCGATTCGCTCGCGAACCTTCTCGGGCGTTCGCACAAGCAGGTCGACCGGAAAACCCGGACGCAGTTTCATTTGAACCGCCACCGAGGTATCGACGCTGCGTCCGCTGAAGGGACCGATGACCAGCAGATCGACATCGGAATCGCTCGCCGGTGTACCCCTCGCGTGGGAGCCGAAGAGAATCACCTTCTCGGCCCCAAACTCCCGCCCGATCCTCCGACCGAACTCCTCAATCCTGCTCATCGCCACCATGGGCCCATGTCCCCAGAATCACTCCACTGAAAACCAACGTCCAGTATACCAACAATCCTCCTGCATGGGCAACCAGCGCTCGTCAATCGCTCGTCCAGTCGCACCGATACGACTCGGGCACCTCTTCCAGGCTTGAAAACACATCTTTCTCCGGAAACGCCACTCGCGCCAAAGGCGCAAAGACCGTCGATGTCTGTCCTAACCATGGCGTTTTGTCGAGGACGATTTGTTTCGGCTTGGGCGTCATCGGAGGCTGGTCAGAACGACCTGACGCATGAGATCGGCCTCAGCAACTTCGCCGGTGAAGAGGTGGAATTGGGCGAGGGCCTGGTTGACGAACATGGCGAGGCCGTCGATGGTCTTGGCGCCGGCGGCTTTGGCGTGCTTGAGCAGGAGGGTCTCGGCGGGGTTGTAGACGGTATCGAAGACGGCCATGCCGGGCTTGAGCGCGTCCGGGGGGACGGGCGTTGCATCGACCTTGGGATGCATCCCGATGCTGGTGCAGTTGACGAGGAGCCGGGCGTCGAGATGCGAGAGCGCGTCGAGGCCGGCACAGGCGCAGCCGAAATCAGCGGCGAGTTGCTCGGCTCGCTCGACGGTGCGGTTGTAGATCGTGACCTTCGCGCCCGCATCGGTCAAGCCTGCGACGATGGCCCGCGAAACGCCCCCGGCTCCCACGACCGCCACAGGCATGTCGCGGAACCCTTGGCGCGAGATGCCCATGCCGTCGGCGATGGCGTCGAGCGCGCCGGCATAGTCGGTGTTGTAGGCGCCAAGCCGTCGCTCGTCGCTCGTCGCTCGGAAATCGAGAACCAAGGTGTTGGCGGCGCCGATCTGCTCGGCCAGAGGCTCGACGAAGCCGCCTCTCTGCCGCACGTAGTCGAGGGCGCTGTGCTTGTGCGGGATCGTGACGCTGAAGCCTCGAGAGTCCAGCCAGGGCCGCGCGAGCACGTTATCGAGGAACGCGAACAGCTCCTCGCGGCCGCCCTGCACCAGCAGAGGCAGGTAGACGCCGTTGATTTTCCTGTCGGCCAGGCAGGCGTTGTGAATGGCCGGACTGAACGAATGGCCCACCGGATCGGCAATCACGCCGAACAGGGTCGTCCCGCGGTCAATCGAATCGTGATGGTAGAGTCTCTTGAACGCATCCAGCGTCACCTGTCCCGGCGCGGTGCCACTGGTCTCGTCGAGGCTGGCGAAGGTGACAAGCCCGCCGAGCTTCTTCGTGAGCACCCGGCTGATCAGACCTGCCTGGCCCATGCACAGCACGATGCAGTCCCTGTCCGCCTCGTGAAGCAGATCGAACGCCTGGAAGCAGTCGTTGATATGGCCTGCGGTGTAGACCAGCTTGGGCACGGCCGCCGGAAAGGCCTGCACGATGTCGCGATACAGCCCCCTGAGGTCGCCGAACGGCTCGCCGAAATCATGGGCGGAGAGGATCAGTCGCCCCTTCGGCGACGACGCCAGAGCCGACCCAATTCTGTGGCCAAACGCAGATTTCCGGAAATTCGCGAACTCGACGTCGACGAACTCGGCCCCTTCGCTCAGGGCCGCCGCGAGAATCTCAAGACGCAGCGACTCAGGGCAGTCGACGGCCCCGCCTTCGCGCGCATCCCGGCAGGTTGCGATCAGAGGCACGGATGCTGTGGCCAACGCCCGGGTCCGCCTCAGGACCTCTCTCGCCAGGTCCGGCGAAAGCCCTTCCAGGTAGTCCATCCGCAATTCGAGCATCTCGGCCCCGCCGGCGACGGCGCGGCGGACCTGCTCTGCGGCCTGGGCCGCATTCTTCGCCGATATGGGAACCGCCAAATAGGTCATAACGGCTCCAACATATACCAACTCGCCCGACCCCGAGCAAGACTCGGGCAGGATTCGGAGCAAGTTGGGCTTGATTTGCCCCGGTCGATACGATAAGATACCGGTTCGTCGGATGGTATGCAGGAGAGGAGGATCCTGATTCGCGAATGAGCTTCGAGTACAAAGTCTGACTATGCACGAACTGGAAATCAAGGTCCCGGCCCCCCGACCGGGGAGCTACAAAGTCGTTGTCGGCAGCGGGTTTCTGGCAAACCTGTGGCCACAGATCAAGAGCGCGTTCGGCCACCGCCGGCCTTTCGTGGTCACCGACGCCAACGTGGTCGCCGCCGGCCACCTCGACACGCTGCTGGGCGGCCGGCCGGTACCCCACTTCGTCATCGACCCGCCCGGCGAGGCTTCCAAGAACATCACCACCGCCGTGGCCATCGTCGAGGCGATGGAGAAGGCCTACCTTGGACGCGATACGCTCGTGGTCGCGCTGGGCGGAGGGACGGTCGGCGACGTCGCCGGCTTTGCGGCGGCGATCTTCAAACGCGGCGTGCCCGTCGTCCAGATCCCCACGACGACGCTGGCCCAGGCCGATTCCGCCATCGGGGGCAAGACCGGCGTCGACTCCAGCGTCAGCAAGAACGCCTTCGGGGCCTTCTGGCACCCGGCGGCGGTGTACGTGGACGTCGCGACCGTGCGGACGCTCGATGAGCGACAATACCGCAGTGGCCTGACCGAGTCGGTCAAACACGCGCTGATCGCCGACGCGGAGGACTTTGAATTCCTCGAACAGAAGATGGACGTCATTCTCGACCGTCAAGGCGAGGTCCTTGAGACGCTCGCGCAGCACAACGGTGCGATCAAGGGCCGCGTCGTCGAGGCCGACCCTGACGAGCGAAACCAGCGGCGGATGCTCAACTATGGCCACACGGTCGGACACGCCGTCGAATCCGCGAGCAACTATCGGTTGCTGCACGGCGAGGCCATTGCGATCGGGATCGTCGCCGCGGGCCGCATCGAAATCGAGATGGGCCTTTCCGAGCCCGGCCGGCTCGAACGCGTCACCGCGCTGCTCTCAAGACTCGGCGTCCCGGTGACACTGCCCTCGGACCTCGATAAAGAGAGACTGATCGACCTGATCAGGCACGACAAGAAGGCGGTCGACCGATGGCCCAGGTTTGTCCTGCTCGACCAACTCGGGCGGGTCCACTGCCCCGGCGGCCAGTATGCGGTGGACGTTGACCGCCGCATCGTTGAAAAAGTGATAAAGTCGATGGTGGATGACCGGTGACCCGCCCCGGGCGAGGCGCTTTTTTCTTGCCTTGGACACAAGGGCAAGTACAGTAGGGCGCAAGTCTGGTGCGGATGAGCGTGTGCGGCCCAGCCGCAGGTTCCATCCGCCATCGGAAGTCCGAAATCCGGAATGTCAGGAGATTCAGCCATGATCGGCAAAGCCATACGAATGGAACGCATCATCGACCGCAACTCGCAGAAAACGGTCATCGTCCCGATGGATCACGGCGTCACGGTCGGCCCGATCGAGGGCTTGGCGGACATGCGGACGACCATCAGCAAGGTCGTCTCCGGCGGCGCCAACGCGATCCTCATGCACAAAGGCATGGTCCGCGCGGGCCATCGCGGGACCGGCCAGGACGTCGGCCTGATCATCCATCTGTCGGCGGGCACGTCGCTGAGCCCGGACCCCAACGCCAAGGAACTGGTCTGCACCGTCGAGGAGGCGATCAAGCTCGGGGCCGACGCGGTCTCGATCCACGTCAACGTGGGCGCTGAAACCGACCGTGAGATGCTCCGCCAGTTCGGCCTGGTCAGCGAACGCTGTGCATTCTGGCAGATGCCCCTGGTGGCGATGGTCTACACGCGCGGCCCGAAGGTCCGCGACGAGTACGACGTCGAGCACGCCAAGCTGGCCGCCCGCATCGGGGCCGAACTCGGAGCCGACATCGTCAAGGTCGTCTACACCGGCAGCGCGCAGTCATTCCGCGAGGTGGTCAGAGGCTGCCCCGTACCGGTGGTGATCGCCGGCGGGCCCAAGATGGGCAGCGACGAAGAAATCTTCCGCATGGTCGAAGGCGCGCTGGAGGCGGGTGCAACGGGACTGTCCATCGGACGCAATGCCTTTCAGCATGAGCACCCTGACAGGATGATCCGGGCGCTGAGCCAGATGGTTCACCACGGCGCCGGTGTCAGCGAGGCCCTCAACGTCCTCAGGAGCTGAGTCGCGCGGCGACGAAGGCACACACACTTCTTCGGGAGCTATCGCATGGCCATGCCTGTCACATCAGAGCACGTTTCTGCGCGGCAACGGTTGATGGTCTTGACCGCATTCACCGCGATCGTTCTCTTCTGCGTCGCCAACACCTGCGCGTGCACCGCGTTCCTTCAGGACGACCTGGTGGCCGGCAAGAACTACGACTGGCATCTCGACCAGGGCCTGCTGATCGTCAACAAGAGCAGCATCGCCAAGCAAGCGCTGGTGCTCGACCCGGCGGAGAACGCCGCCGAGTGGGTCTCCCAATACGGCAGTGTCACGTTCAATCAGTATGGACGGGAAATGCCCAACGGGGGGATGAATGAGGTCGGCCTGGTCGTCGAGACCCTCATGTTGGCGGCGGCCCGCAATCCGGCGCCCGACGGGCGGCCCGCCGTAACCGCCTGGGTGCAATACCAGCTCGACAACAGCCGAACTGTGGACGAGGTCATCGCCACGGACAAGGCCGTCCGCATCTCGCCTTCCATGCCCATGCCTCTGCACTTCTTCGTCAGCGATGCACAGGGCAGTGCGGCGGTCGTCGAGTTCATTGACGGCAGACTCATCTGCCACGCAGGCGACGAGCTGCCCCACAAGCTGATCACGAACAATACGTGCGCCGAATCACTCGGCTTCCTCGGCCAGCATGAAGGATTCGGCGGGACGCGGCCGATGCGAAGAGGTTCGCACGATTCTCTCGACCGGTTTGTCGTCGCGGCGGACCGGCTCAAAGACTATCGGCCGGACGACTCACGCCCAAAGGCGATCCAGTATGCCTTTGAAACGCTGGCCGCCGTTCGTCAGGGTGATGCGACGAAATGGAGCATCGTCTACGATCTCAAGAACCTTGAAATCCACTATAGGACCCAGCGATGCGCCGAGGTCCGGACCGTCCGCTTCAAGGACCTCGACTTCACGCCGAAGACCCCGGTCCGCACCATCGGCATCAACACTACGCACGTGGGTCTGCTGAATCCGCATCTTGCCGACTACGATGGGGACGTGAACCGATGGCTCGTTTTCTACACCGTCCGGCAGACACCCATGATCGCCCAGTTGCCCGACGCACTCATCGGGATGCTGGCCGCCTACCCGGAAACGACATCGCCTCGCTGACCGCCCGGCTGAACCACTTCGGTCAAGCGGCGTATACGAAGTCACAGAAGGTCTGCAAAAAGCTCATGTGACAGTGGATTAAGGGGAGTCCTGGATGGCTGAGAAACCAGAATCGGCGACGAAGACAAAATACGATATCTCCGTTATCCGCCCGCAGTTGCGCGATGCGGATTTCAAGATGCGTGGAGAAGGATTCCCGCCCGAACGGCTGGCCGCCATCCGCAAGGGCCTCCGCACTCTCCATACCCTGGAATTGATGGCCCAGACGATCTATAAATTCCAGCTCACCCGGGAGCGCAACGAGGTCAACCGCCAGCTCGTCGCCGCGATGTGCAACGAAATGGGGCACTATCAGGACTTCCAGATCAAGCTGTACGAGTTCGGCTTCCGTCCGAGCATCTTGCGGGCCGCGTATTGGATGGTCGGGTTCGCGTTCGGCTTCGGCTCGCGAATGCTCGGCAGGAAGGCCATGTTCAAAACCGGGATCTGGGTGGAATCCAAGGCGGTCCACCACTACGCTGAACTGCTGGAGACCATCGACTGGGACGATGAGACCCGCAGGGTCGTCGAGAAAGACCAGGCCGACGAGGACGGCCACATCAACCGCTGGAGGGCCATGCTGGCGAAGGCCTGACACTCGCTGTGACGAACGGTGTACGTCCGGATTCCCCCAGTGCCCTGACGGCCACGCTGCAAACGCTACGTCGCGTGCTAATGAAGGTTTACGTCCACAGTCTGGCCGGCGAATCCTCCTTCCGGAAGGGGAACGACGATTTCGGCCTCGAAGTACCCGGAAAGCCGGACGTGGAGCACCTTTCGCTTCTGGGTCGGATCGCAAACGTAGAGATTGGGAAAGACCCAGGTCTCATCCAGCATGACAAGGGCCGGCTCGTCGACCGCCAGGGTCCGACCGTCGCCCCAGGTAACTTGCCCGGGCTGGAAGAAGGCGGCCTGTAACAGCTTTCCGTCATGGCTCACAATCGCCAGCAACTCGTTCGATTGGGCCACGATGCGCGCGGGAGGCGTCTCCGAGAGCCTCCTCATTGCCTCGACGGAAACATCGGGACAGACCACGTAAGCATATTGTTCCGCATCGGGTCTGGCCCCATGGTCGATCCAGAGATTGAACACGTCCCGCTCGACGGGCTGCGTCGATTCCCGGCGGTGCACATCGTGCCACGTGCCAGTCTGTGTCAGCACACCGGCGGTGGTCTTGCCCGGCGTCAGGAAGACGTAGCCCATCCCGTCATGATGGACCCATTCGTGCGGACCGGTTGAACTCTGGCCTTTCGACAGGTGACCCAGTCGGCGGTCGACGGAAATCGTCACCGGACCGTTCGCAGCACACTGATTCACCGACGTCAGCACCGTCTCGGGCGTATCGCACGCTATCCCAACCCCCAGGCAGACAACCGCGTCTTCGAGGAAAAACCACGCCTTGCGGGCGCTCAGACCGTCGCGGAGGTATTCCATGGCCGCGAGGCCGCATCGGCCGCCCGAAACGCCACCGACGAAATCGCTGCGACCCCGACACCGTGCCGAGCTTGGCACGAGCGTTCCCTGGTCCTGCACGCATGTCGTCCCGGGCAGCCGCCGCCAGTCCCAAACGGGAAACAGGTCCTCATATTCCTGCCCGGTCCGCTGGAAGTACGTGACCCCATCGCCCAAGTGCAGGCCGAGCATGTTCTCGTTGTTGCAGGTTTCGGCGCCGATCACGCGGGTGCTGCACATCTTCACCGACGCGTACCAATTCGGCCGGCGCTGAACGCTGGTGTCGGATCGCCAGTAGTGCTTGTACCCGACGAAGGTGTTGGCCTGGCCCGGCTGATTGCAGGCGATCGCGTCTCGATAGAGGCTGGCCCTGGCGGGGTCAATCTCCGCCATCAGATCGAGATGGCGAATGACGGAGCGTCCCTTGCTCGCCTGGCAATCGCGGAAGATCTGCCGGCCGCATCCGCTGATATCCATCCGGCCGTTCCAGACAATCCAGGCGGTTCCTTCGATGAGATAGCGTCCGAGCAGATCGATCTGTTCGGGCGTCAGAGCGTAGTCCGTGTCCCGGAAGATGCTGGCCCACTGGATCATGTCCGCGCTGAAGGCGGCGCCGTAGTTGCCCCACTGCAATTGCGGGCCGTGCTGGTGAAACGAGTAGTCCGGCTGAATACCCTCCTGGGTCGTGACATGAAGCTCTTCGAAGATCTGATTTCGCGCTTCGCGCATCATTGCAGCATCGTCGCAGAGCAAACCTCTCATGAACGCGATCCCGGCCAGCCAGACCTTGTTCTGGCCGGTCATGCCCATCTTGCTGCGGCCGAGAACCCGCTGAATCGCCCTGTCTCTCAGTTCGCTCGGCACCGCTTCGGCCATCAGCACCAGCATCGGCGCCAGCGCATCGGGCACGCCGATCTGCGGATACCACCAGTTCGAGTTGACGTAGTCTTTGTTCGTCCAATGCTCGATGGCCGCCACGACGGCCGCACGCAACGCGGGATTGCCCGCCATCGGATGACCCGCAGCCCGGTACGCCCTGGCCATCTCCAGGGTCCGTCCCAGGTGTTCGTAGGTCCGCCACCCGCCGGGGTCCGTGTTGGCGTAGTCAATGTCCGGCCAGGAACCGTCGGGTCCCTGTCCGTGGATGTATCTCTCGACGACCCCTGCCCGCGGGGCGCCACGCCCGTACCACTCAATCATCTGATCGCGGAGCAGCGAGACGTCTCC
Organism: Sedimentisphaerales bacterium; assembly: GCA_040772485.1. Classification (GTDB taxonomy): domain Bacteria; phylum Planctomycetota; class Phycisphaerae; order Sedimentisphaerales; family Anaerobacaceae; genus Anaerobaca. The sequence goes on from JAXGYC010000010.1 coordinate 281,775, forward strand.
GCTGCCGCCAGCGACACACACGCCGGTCATCCAGAACGCGAGAATGGTTGCAGCAGCCGGCAGGAGACTCTGTCTTCGCATGGAACAGTACCGTCCAATCCGAGATGACATATTGAGGTTCGTCCCCCACAGCATAGCAGATCGGTCTTCCCCGTCCAAGCCCATAAGGACGATGTTTGACAGCCCGCCGGTCTCGCGAGACAATCGCCAGGCAAATAGGGCAGGTTTTTGGCGCCGGTCGTGCGGGCAGCCGCATTGCTGTTGGAGAAATGGACATGTTGAGGTACTTTGTCGCCGGCAATCTGTGGGCCTTCGTTGCCATCGTGCTAACCCTGGGACGCCGACCCTGGCGCGCGTCGCCCGCGCGATACGAATTCCTTGGGTACGGCTCGCTCGACCCGATCAGCTACAATCTCATCATCGTGTTCTGTGTGACGGCCGCTGCGATCTTCTTCCTGTTAGCGTGGAAGACACAGCAGAAGCAATGACGAACACAGCGGACGCGATCAGGCAAGGCTGGTCCGCTCGCAGGTCTGTGCACAACAACGCTGGAAGCGGGTCTCTCAGGTGGACTCGATGATTCCCGGGCGGTAGGTGCGCGCGCCTTTGGGGATCCAGACGCCGTCAAAGAGGTTGACCAGATGCTTCTGGATGCCGCGACGGATGACCGAGCCGGCGCATTGCTCGTCCGGCGCGGCTTGGCCGTCGGTAATCTCGCGAGCCAGCGCCCGGTAGTCGGCCGCCGCCCGGCTTCGCGGAGCATACGTCAGAATGGACTCGCCCGCGCTGGGGGATTCCGGCAGGCGAACGTCGCGATGAACCACCGTATCGAACACCAGGTCTCCGAAGATCTCGCGCATCTGCTGCTGGATTTGCCGACTGAACGTTCGCCGCTCTTCGACAAACGTCAGAAGCAGACTGATGTTCTCCATCGAATAGGGATGAAAACGGTCGCGAATGACTCGTATCGTCTCAAGCAACCGCTTAAGCCCTTCCAGCGCGTAGTAGTGCACCTGCACCGGCACAATGATATCCGTGCTGGCGACGAGCGCGTTCAGCGTCAGAATGCCCAGCGACGGCGGGCAATCGATGACACAGAAATCGTAGTCCTGGCGTGCGTCCGCCAAGCCGCGTCCGAGCAGCAGTTCCTTGCCGGGTACGGCCCCCAGCTCCAGCTCGGCGCTGGCCAGAAGCACGTTGCAGGGCAGCAGATCGAGCCCCTCCGTCTGCGTGTGCGTGACCACGGCGTGCAGGCTGTTCTCGGCGCCGCTGAGAAGATCGTAAACAGTGCGGTCGAAGGCGTCGGGGTCATAGCCCAGACCGATGGTAGCGTGGGCCTGCGGGTCCAGATCCACCAGCAGGACGCGCTGCCCCTGCGTGGCGAAGGCAGCGGCGGTGTTGATCGCCGTGGTGGTCTTGCCGCACCCACCCTTCTGATTGACCATCGCAATGGTCCGCATGTATCACCCACCTCTCGGAACACGCCCCGGCCGGAATGTCGGACTGAGGCCGTGACAACTCTCGGCCCATACAGCGACAGCCTGTGCCCGGTCGTTGCAGGAACACCCTGGAGCCTCCGGCTGATGTACGCATCCACCCCCGTGTGGAATCCGGCAAAACGTGCACACGCCCATCCACGCGGCTGTCATGTGCGGACCGCATGTTTGAACGCCCTGTTTGCCAGAACACAGTATATCCCCACGGCACGAGAAAGTCAACCGGAAGAGGCTGTATTTGAAGCTCCCCGGCTAAATCGTGACCTCCTGGCAGGTTATGAGGGATCGCTCTTGCCCGATAACATGTCGATCCAGGACAAATGCGCGTCCTCTGGACATGTGAACCGGGCCTGTGCTGGGGTGGCACAGGCCCGGTTGATTGTGTGAAGAGACTGTGGAGGACGCTCGGTCACCGGTCGCCGGCCAGGTACCGCACCTCCCCGGCCGACAGCGCCCGGCTGTAGATCACGAAGTCATCCAGCGAGCCGGCAAAATACCCGTCGGCGGCGTACTGCGACCGCGCCAGCCAGTTCTGCGTCGTCGCGCCCAGGGCCGGCGGCAGCGTCGTCGTCGCCCCGCTGCCGGCCACCTCGCCGTCCACGTAGATCGCCACCGTCATCGTCGCGCTGTCGATCACCACCGCCACGTGGTGCCAGCCGTCCGTCGGCAGCGAGCCCGCTGTCTCGATGATCGACTCGCCCGAACCGCCCGCCGGCGTGATCGCAAACCGCATCGGGGCGCTCGTGCCGCCGCGAGGACACAGGAACATGTACCCCGTCGTGCTGCTGTTGCCGAAGTCGAAGATCCGCACCCACGAACCGCTCGTCGCCGAGAAGTTCACCCATGTCGCCACCGTCGCGCTGCTCAAGCTGCTCATCACCGGACCCAGCGGCAGTTCCACGTAGTCGGCGAACCCGTCGAAGTTGATCGCCTGGCCCTGCCCCGCACGCGAGGCCACGTAGGCCGGATCGTTGAACGCCGTGCCGTGGCGACCGTTCCCCGAACCGTCCTGAACGTTGTTCTCAAACGTGTACGAGGCCACCAGACCGGTCGCGCCCGGATCGGCCGGAACGATCATCTCCGGCGCCACCCGATACAGACGGATGTCGTCCACGAACACCAGGCCCGAGCCGCTGCCGTCCACGCCCAGGCTGAACGTCGTCACGTTCGCCAGGTTCGTGCCCAGCGACGCCAGCTCGATGTTCCACTGCTTCCACACCGGGCTCGTCAGGCCGCCCGCATAGGTCACCTTCTTGCCGTTGACCGTCGCGTAGAACTGCCCGGCCCCGTTGTCCGAGGCGCCGCGGAAGTACACCACCAGCGTCGTGGCGCCGCCGGCCGTCCAGTCCTGCGACCCGTCGATCGTGAAGTCCGCCCGCGAATTGCCCTCGTAGAACAGCGGCATCGACTGACGCCCGCCGTGAACCGTCGTCTGCTCGGCAAACGGCGCTTCGAGGTACCCGACCGTCGAGCCGGTGTCGTTGACCCAGCCGTCCAGCCAGGTATCGAAGATCGTCGTGCCGGCCTCGAGGTCATCGGTATAGCCCTCGAAATCATCCACGACGACGAACTGCTGCGTCGAGAAGCTCCAGACCTCGCCGGTCCAGGAGGCGATCGCCTCGGCCTCGTTGACCTCGTCGATCCTCCAGTAGTACGTCGCGTCCATATCCAGAGCGCTCGGAGCATACTGACTCTCGGCGACCGTGCCGACCAGGGCCGTGCCATCGGTCACCGCCGCTGCGTCGGTGCCCAGGTACACCTCGTGCGAGGCAGCCTGCCGACCGCTGCGCCAATCGAGGATCGAGGCGACGCTCACGTCCACCGCTCCGGCTTCCGGCTGCGGCTGCCGCGCCTGCACCGGGATGTACAGGAACCGCACCTCGCTGAGGCCGAACTGGCCCATGAGGCCCCACCCGCTCCGGGCCGTCAGACGCACGAACTTGGCGGCCACGCCGCTCAGGTCAACCGTCGTGTTGGCCGCATAGGTCCCCTTGGCCGTCGCCTGGGCGAACGGCACGTCGCCGAACGCCGTCCAGTCGACGCCGTTCTCGCTGTACTCGATCGTGGTGTCCTTGAACCCGAAGCCCAGCATCAGCTCGAACTGCACGTTGTAGTTCCACACCAGAAGCTCATGCAGCAGATAGACCTTGTCGAACTCGAACTGAATCCACACCGGCTCGCCGGCGGCGGCCACCCACATGTCCGTCGACAGCGTCGAATGCTGATCGCTGGCGTTAAGACCTGAGCCGTTGACCGTATTCTCCGGCCCGGCCCCTTCTTCGCTGGTGGCATTGCTCGTGGCGATCACGTTCGCCACCGGATACGCCAACGGCTCGACCGTGAAGCTCCAGACGTCGCCCTTGAAGATCGTGTTGTCCGGCGCCGCGTTGACCTCATCGACGCGCCAGTAGTACGTCTGCCCGAAGGCCAGTCCCGGCGCGCCGGGAGCGGGATCATAGCTCGTACCGCTCTGGCCCTGGCTGAGCAGCACATCCATCGGATTGGCCCGTCCGGCGGTATTGACGTCCTCGAACGAGGTCCCGAAGTACACATCGTGCGAGGCCGCAAACTCCCCCGCCGTCCAACTCAGCGCCACATCCCGTGGCACATCCACCTGCCCATCCGCCGGACTGGGATCGGCCGCAAGCTGGGCTTTCAGGCCGGCCTTCATGGCGCCCTGAACCTCGCTCTCGGTCAGCGCCACATCGTAGATCTTCACCTCATCCATCAGGCCGGTGTAGTACCGCGAGTCGAGCGTGTTGGCGCCGATCGCCAGATTCTGCTGCGCGTTCAACGGCCCGGTGTTTGTGTGGGTGGTGCTGTTGTCTAACACACCATCGATGTAGACACTGATCGTTCCGGCTGCTGTGTCACGAACGGACGCGGTGTGCACCCACTCACCTGTGACAATGTCGCCGTTCGAATTGACCGAGCCGTCGGGATTGCCGTTGAAAAACGATAGTTTCGTGCCCAGTACCGCGACGACGAAGTCATTGGCCGTGCCGGCGACGTCAGACCAGAACAGGCCGTTGCCCTGATACGCCTGGGTCCCGGCCAGACCGGTGGTATCCGTCTTGATCCAGGCCGCCAGCGTGAAACTGTCCTGCACCGGCCGCTCCAACTGGACGTAGCTGTCGCTGCCATTGAATGAGTAGCAGCCGTTGGCATAGCCTCCTGAAACCAGTTGCACGCCCCCGTTGGGCGCGCCGTCAAGACCGTTGCCGGACGCATCGAGGACGACGCCGTCCAACTGGTCGAACGGATAATAGACCAAAGGCTCCGGACCGGCGGCGAGGGCCGGGCCGACACTGGTGGCCAGCAGAGCCACCGAACAGATGAACCACACACGTTTGCGCCACATACACACCTCCTTTACCCAAGATCGAGACAATCCCCCGTTTCGTCACACGGTCGAGCCCATGCGGGCGAACCCAAGCGACCATATCCACCCTGTGATTGTGTTGCACACGCCCCTTCTCCTCGGTCCTTTTGCACATCGTACGGACCGTCACAACTCCGATACTGTTGACACATCGATGGTCCGGCCCGTCGGCGAGGCCAATTCGAGATTGGGCTCGACGAAGACACACCAGTCGCTGTCGGTTCCCCGCAGGCCGCCGGCCACGTCAGCATCGCCGCCATCAGTCGTAATCAGCGTGAGAAACCGGTCTGTGTCGGCCAATGGCACATCGATCTCGCCTGCAATTCCCTTGACCTTCACGCCTGTCCGGCTGAAGCGCACCCGGCCGTCGACCAGGACCCAGAAATCCGCGTTGCAGGGCCGATCCGTGCCGGATTCTGAGATTCCATAGGCGGAACGAAAACGCTCGATCCGCAGTCCGGCGTTCAATGACGCGATCTCGGACAGATCGAACGTGATGCCGAGATTGGCGTGCATGAGGATGCAGGGTCGATCGGACGATCCATAGGCATGCCCGCTCAGCATCTGCCTGCCGACCTCCGCATCGCCCACGTTGGTGATTTCAAGGTAGTAGATGTTGTTGGTGATGGGGCATTCGACAAACGTGTGTCCGGCGGAACTGACAACCTGCGGCGCGGTTCCGTTGGGGACGAATACGCCATCCACGTAGCGGTTCCACGGGACCGACACGTACTGGTGCATCCCGCACCGGTCGCTTTCCACAGGGACCATATATCGTCCCGTCACAGGACTGATGGCCGAGCCGGCGGTTCCGGTGCCGAGACCGTTGCCTGCCCCAATGACATCGGCCAGATCGAGACGTCTGCCCGGAATGCCGAAACTCGGGTCCTCCGGCATCTCTCGCACGATCTGGCTGGGAAGATATCTCCTGGCGATCACGTTGCCGCCGGCGTCCACCGCGCCGGCCTGGCCCTCCACCAGGATGGTCGAGGCCCCTGAACGGACCGGGTCCGAACCACTTCGGATGCCGACTTTCCCCTTGTGTACGAGCGCTTCGGTCTCGCCCGTCTGACGGACGATGACGCCGAATTCCGTGCCGTAATCGACGACTGTCCCGGTGGGAGTACGCACGATGAAACCGGTCGAATCCTCACCGATTGACACGGAAACCGCCCCCGAACGGAGAAACACCTGATCGGCGCTCTCCAGACGCAGAACAGCCGGCGCCTGGAGAAGCACTTCGGAGCCTCCTTCAAACACCATCTCGATCAGTCCCTGCAACAGGAACACCGACGACGCCCTCAGGACCGTCCCCTGGGCGGTCGAGAGGTCCGCCTGATCCCACAACGCGTTGCTGGATCGCGTGATCGTCGCCAAGACGGGAGGAATCGCCGGAGTCGCCGGCACAGGCGAGGAAACCGTGCGAACGGGCAGTCTGGAAATCCATACGAGCACCCCGGAGACCAGCAGCACGACGACGGCAAGCACACTGACCGCCAACTGGCGCCTTCTGGCAAGGTACTCGCGGTAGGCCAGCTCCTCCCGCCGGTGTCGTTCCTGCTCTTTGAATCGCTCCAGGGCATCATCGGCGGCCCTTCGTATCGCCTCTCTGTGGGCTTCGGCCTGCTGCCGGGCCTCCTCGGCCGCTCGCCTCTCGGCCAGTACCCGGTCCCGTTCGAGGAGCTCGTCGAGAACCGTCGGGAGCCCCTGTACCTGGTCCGTTGCAGCCGCCTCCGACGACAAGGGCGACAGGTCCGCCGGCCACTCTGCCGATGGAACGGCAACATCAGAGGCTTCCCGCATCCCGTGATAGTGGCGAAGCTCGGCACAGAGCAGCATGTACTCGACGTAGAACTGCTGCACGACCGGATCATCCGCAAGGGAGCGATCCAACTGCGCAAACTGCTCATCCGTCAAGGCGCCTTCTCGCAGGGCGCCAAGCAGGTCGAAGAACTCGGGATGTTCTGTCGGTCCATCGATCATGCCGATCTCTCCGCCGCCAGCGTGCGACGAATACAATAGAGCAACTGGACATGAATGCGGTTCAGCGCCTTGTATACGGCGTCGACGCTCCGGCCGAGACGCTGGGCCACCGACCTCGTGGTCGCGTCGTATTCGTATCGCAGGTGAATCAGCTCGCGATCGCGTTCGGGCAGCTTTCGCAGACAGTTGCCCAGCGCATCGCGAAGCATGTCCAGCCCCGCCGCGGCGCTTCGAACCCGCTCGTCGAGAGCCTCCAGAACTTCATCGCTGAACTGGACGTGCTGGTGGCGTTTCTTCTTGCGATGGTTCATGATCCGGTATCGTGCCACGCACAGCGCCCAGGCCGCGAAATCCGTCCCAGGCTCGAACGTGTCGAACTTGGACCACAGGGTCATGGTGGTCTCCTGGAGCAGGTCTTCAGCCTCCGACCACTGCGGGACCAGCGCCAGGATGAACCCGAAGATCCTCCGCTCATTGGCCTGATAGAGCCTCAGGAACTCGCGTCCCCGTGACATGTCGCCCAAACGGTCGGTCGACTGACGTTCGCTCATGGCGATTCCACAGTACAATCGTCGGCATTCACCGGTCCCATTGCGTCCGGTCGAGGACACACTCCAAGCCCGTTCCCGCAAAACGCATCCTTCGGGAAATAGCGTCTGCCGCCCTATTTCGGAAGACAAAGCCGGTCAAACCGGAAAAAAACACCAAAAACGAGGTAGTGCGGCGCTCTTTAGGAGGCTGCGCCAACCAAAAGAGCCGTGGCTCCGGAGGAAACCTCCCCCGGAGCCACGTGCGCTGCTCTGTTGTAGAGACCACGCCCAGCCCGGCGTTGCCTCATGATCGAGTGCCCAGCCTCAGAAGGGCTTGGCCACCGGCTCCGTCTGACCCGCGAGCCACAGGATCTCTTCCTGAGACAACACCCGGTTGTAGACCTCTACCTGATCGAGCGCTCCCAGCCAGAAATAGGTGGTGGTGGATTCGCCACGTCCCAGGTTGAATGAGCCGGTAGAGGTACCGAGGACCGCCGTCGTGAGCAGTTCTCGGTCCAGGTTTCCATAGACGTAGGTCCGGATGAATTCGCCCTTCGAGTAGACGCCGGCCACATGGTACCAGGCGCCCTGCTGCAACACGGTCCCACCGGGCAAGTCTCGGTTCAGGGTGCCCGCATTGGCGGACGTACGGATCTCGAACTCGAGGATGTTGTTGGTATAGAGGCCGAGCTTGTAGCCGCCCGTGGTCCCGTCCTGGTTGCTCGCGATCTTGCGATCCCCGGCGGCGAAGTCCATTTTGATCCATGCGGTGACGGTGACTGCATCGGTGAGGTTCAGGCTCGCGCCCTTCCCACAATCGACGTACGTGGATGCCCCATCGAATTGCAGGGCCTGGCCGATCATGCCGGTGACCCACGCCCCGGTCCCGACGACAGTTCCGTTGTTGCCTTGGCCCGACCCGTCCGTGGCGTTTCCGTCCAGGGCATACGACGCCACCAGATTCGCATCGCCCGGATCAACCGGAGTGACAAACTCGGGGGCCTTGGGGTACAGCCGGATATCGTCGAAGTACAGGACGCCCGATGCACCAGCCCCCTCGACGCCGATCGTCAGCTTGGTGACGTTGCTCAACCCGCTGACGGCCGACAGGTCGATGTTCCAGGCCTGCCATGCGGGTCTCTTGATGTCCGTATCATCGCCGCTGTAGACGACCTTGGCGTTGTTGATCTTGACGTACAACTGGCCGGTATTGTCGGCGTCACCGAAGAAGCTGATGGACAGACTCTTGATGCCGTTGATCGTCCAGTTCTGCGAGAGCTCATACTCGGCTTCGGCAACGGACGTGGCGGCGTTGTCGTACGACAGCGGCATGGACTGCTTGCCGCTCTTGACGATCGTCTGCTCTGCGAACGGAGCGTTCAGATGGCCTACCGTCGAACCGGTACCATTGACCCAGCCGTCGAGCCAGGCGTCGAAGATGGCCTCGCCAGCCTCAATGTCGTCGGTGTAGCTCTCGAAGTCGTCGACAACGATGAACTCCTCGGCCGTGAAGCTCCAGAGGTCGCCTTCCCAGACCGGGACGGCGTCGGCCTCGTTGACCTCATCGACCCTCCAGTAGTAGGTCGTTCCCAGATTCAGCGCTGCCGGCGCATAGGTGGCGGCGTCCGTCGTCATCGCCAAGGCCAGCGCCTCGGGATCCGTGCCGAAGTACACATCGTGCGAAACCGCCTCGCGGCCGGCTCGCCAGCTCAATGGCGAACCCACGGCCACGCCGGTCGCGCCATCTTCCGGCTGCGGCTCGCGAGCGTTGGCGGGGACGTACGTGAAGCGGACTTCGCTCAGGCCATACTGGCCCATGGGCCCCCAGCCGCTGTTAACCGTGAATCGAACGAACTTCGCGGGCACACCGTCAAAATCTACCGTCGTATTGGCCGTGTAAGTGCTATTGGCCGCCGCCTTGGCGAATTCGACGTCGCCGAAAGCCGTCCAATCCACACCGTCCGCCGAATACTCCACGGCTACATCTTTGAGCCCGAAACCGAGAATGATCTCGAACTCCACATTGTAGTTCCACACCAGCAGTTGATGGAGCTTGTACACACGGTCAAACTCATACTGGATCGAGATGGGCCCGTCCGCAGGCAGACCGAGCCACATGGCGTTGCTTTCCGTCGAATGCTGATCGGCGGCATTGAGTCCGGAGCCGTTGACGGTGTTCTCAATGCCGGCGCCTTCGTCGGAAATCGCGTTGGTGGTCGCGATGATGTTCGCAATGGGATAAGCAAACGGCTCGACGGTGAAGGTCCAGACGTCGCCCTTGAAGATCGTGAAATCGGGCGCCGAATTGACTTCATCGACTCGCCAGTAATAGGTCTGGCCGAATTCGAGCAGACCGGCCGGATCGTACGTCGCAGCGGTCTGATCCTGGCTGACCAGCACACCCATCGGGTTGCTCCGGCTGGCATTGTTGACGTCGGCGAAAACCGTGCCGAAGTATACATCGTGGGTCGCGGCCAGATCACCGGCCGTCCATGCAACAACCACGTCCCGAGGGATATCGATCGCGCCGTCCACAGGAACCGGCCCGCCGGCAGCGCCGGGCAGACTGCCGTCGGACAGCAGCTCCACCTCGCCGATCTGCATGCTGTTGGCCGCAGCTCGATTGCGGACCTCGGTAAAGAACACTTCGTAGTGGGTGTAAGCCTTCCTGTTCTTGATCGCAATGGGGGCCGAAATCCACGTGTTTCGCGGATAGTCCGTCGCCTCATTGAACTCGTCGATCGTTCCCTCGGCAATCAGGGTGTAGGGACCATCGATGCTCTCATCGGAGCCGGAGAACCGGAACGAGATCGGATCGCGCTCGACGGCGTCATTGGCGCTGGCGAAATTCAGGGCCTTGACCACCACCCGGGGCCCTGACGGCGTCACGCGGAAGCCGGCGCCTCCGGTGGTCGGATCGACATTACCGTCAAGATCCACAAAGGAGGTCTTGAAGCACAGATACTTGGCGCCGGAGATGACATCGTCGATCGCGTGGAGCGGAAACTCCGCCGCCGGCCAGTTGTTGTCGTCGGGGACGCCGACAAGCGGGTCTCCCGGATTGGTGATGTCGAACATCTGCTGGGCCTGGGCCGCCCCGCCGGCAAGCAGGACCGCCGCCAAAATCCACAATGACAGTCTTTTCATGATGACAATCTCCTCACAATCAACCTGCTGTTTTGGTAGCGCCTGGAGGAATGCACTGGTCCCAGGCAAAACGACATACGATGATTCGGACCCTTGCCGAGGGCTGAAACACCTCCTTCCCGGTACGCAGACAAACACCCTTACCGCAAAGAATCACAGACAAACGCCATGGAAGTGCACGAAAAGCACGCCCCCCCCGCCAGCCATGTACCCATCAGAACGCACGGTGCGCCTCCGATTCCGGCTCGCACTACAACCGCACTTCACAGTCCGTTCTATGCAGAATGCCACGGTCCAGGGGCTGCGCCACACCGAATGCGGACCTTGCAGCCCACTTACTTTTATACCAGATCGCCCCCCCGGCGTACAAGGAGATTCTGCGACATTCGCATGCCGCCTGCCCCCGTGGACGCCGGCCCGCGAGTTGTCTTGCCGCACGGGCGCCGGCCGGCTCAGAGCGGCAGCAGATAGACGTTGCGGAACTCGATGGGGCTGCCCTCGCTCTGAAGACCGATATAGCCGGTGGCCGGCGAGGCGGCGATACCCTCATTCTGGAGGACGCCGTTGACGTAGCAGCGGATGGAGCCGCCCTGGCAGTGGATGTCGTAGCTGTTCCACTGTCCGGCCGGCTTCTCGCTGGTGGCCGCCTTCTTGGCGATCAGCACGAACTGCCTGGAGGGGTCCTTCCGGTCGGTCCCGTCGACCGTCAGGCTGGTCCCGTTCATCAGCACGAAATCGCCCGCGTTGCCCGCCTTGAGCTGGACCTCGATGCACTCGGGCCAGACCTTGTCAGGCCCGTCCATATGGAGCAGCACCCCGCTGTTGCCCGGCGTCTCGGGCCACCGCCATTCCACGTGCAGATGATAGTCGTTGTATCGTTTTTCCGTGCGCAGGTAGCCATTCGGCTGTCCTTTGCAGTAGACTCCGTCGCCACGGACCCACCAGACATCGTTGGCATCCGCCGACGGGTCCGCCAGCACGCGCACCCACCCGGTGAAATCCTGGCCGTTCCACAGCACGGTCTTCTTCCCGTCCGACCCCGACTTCAAAGCTCCCTTGCAGCCCGTCAGCCCAACGAGCGCCATCCCCACAACCATCCACAACGCCAATCTGCCCGCAGTTCGTCGCATCGTTCTGCCCTCGCAAATTCAAAGCCAATCCGTTTCGGCGGCATCGCCTTCGGCGAAGAACATTCCCAGCCTGCCACCGCCCATACTCCCTATATGGCTACTACGGCAGCAAAAGGCAAGGCCAAAACTCCGCCGCGACGAAAGGGTTCAGGGCTTTGTCCGCGACGCAACTCGAGGCTTTCGGGAGCCAAAGAGGCGATGCTCGGTCCGCAAAACCGCGCGGATGATTCTCTCCGGGCAGGTGCCGGGGTGGGCGTCAGCCCAAGCCAGCAGCCGGTCGCTCAGGAGCAGCCGCAGGCCCAGGAATTCCAGGCCGACGAGGATCAGCCACGAGCCGGGAGTAGCCGGCGTGACCAGGGCGAGGAAACCCAGCACGATCAGGATCACTCCAATGACCTGCTTGCCGACTCGTTTCATGGGAGCAGTCCAAGTCCAATCGTCCGGCAGGCCACGGGCCGATCTGCTTGCCGGACGACCAAGCGGATCACTGGCCCCGGCGGGCGAGGATGGCCTCGATCTCGTCCATGGTCCGGTTCATGGTGAGCATGGTCTTCTCGAAGGGACCGGAGGTGGTCATATCGACGCCGGCTTTCTTGAGGATCTCGACCGGGTAGTCGGAACCGCCGGCCGAGATGAAATCGAGATAGCGTGGCACCACTCCCTCGGCGCCGCTGAAGACCTCTTCGGCCAGGGCGGTTGCGGCGGTGAACGACGTCGAATACTGATACACGTAGAAGTTGTAGTAGAAATGCGGAATGTACGCCCACTCGACGGCATAGAGATCGTCGATCTGGCAGACGCCCTTCTCGTGGCCGTAGTAGTCCTTCAGGATGCGACCGTACAGTTCGGTCAGCGTGTCCCCCGTCACCGGCTCGCGACGCTCGACCCTCTCGTGCATGCGCAGCTCGAACTCGGCGAACTGCGTCTGGCGGAACACCGTCCCCTTGATGCCGTCGAGATGGTTCATCAGCAGCGACAGACGCACGTCGTCGTCCTTGATCTCGCCGAGCATCTTGTGGATCAGCAGCGCCTCGTTGAACGTCGAGGCCACCTCGGCCACGAAAATCGAGTAGTCCGCCAGCGGAAACGGTTGGTTCTTGTTGCTGTAATAGCTGTGCATCGTATGGCCCAGCTCGTGCGCCAGCGTACTGACGTCGTCGAACTGGCCGTTGTAGTTCAGCAGGATGTAGGGGTGCACATCGTAGGCATTGCCGCTGGAATAGGCGCCGGAGCGTTTGCCCGGCGTCGGATACACGTCGATCCAACGCTCCTTCAAAGCCTTCGCGACGACGCCGGCGTAGTCGGGCCCGAGCGGCCGGACCGCATCGAGAACCAGGGCCTTGGCCTCGTCGAAGCTGTACCGCAGGTCCACGTCCTTGACGACGGGAGCGTACAGGTCGGAGTACTTCAGGGTCTCGACGCCCAGCATACGCTTCTTGAGGCGCAGATAGCGGTGGAACGTATCCAGGTTGGCCCGCACGTTGTCGATGAGGCTGTGGTAGACCTCGGTCGGGATGTTGTTGCGATCCAGCGCCTGGTGCAGACAGCTCTCGTAGTTCCGTGTCCGCATGGTGAACGCGTGAGCCTGGAGATGGGAATACAACTGGACGCCGAAGGTCTGTCTGAACCCGTTGATGGCGGACCAGAAGGCCTCGAAGACCGCCTCGCGATCGGCGCGAATGGCCGAACTGCGATGGAGCGCGTAGCCGGCCTTGTTCAGCAGGACTTTCGTGCCGTCACCGAGCGTGATCTCGGGATAGGGCAACTCCGCATCGCTGAAGATCCTGTAGATCGAGCCTGGGCCGCCGGCCATCAGGGCAGTTTCGGCGAGAATCTTCTCTTCCTTCTCGGAGAGTTTGTGCGCCTTGCGGCGCAGGATATCCATCAGGTACATCCGATAGACCGTCAATCCCGGCTCGGCAGTGATGAATCGCTCGATGGTCGAGGCGTCGAGCTTTACGATCTCCGGCTCGATGTATGAGGCCCGGCTGCCGTACTCGGTCATGAGCTGCTCGACCGCCTGCTTCATCGCCAGGTACCTGGAGACCCGCGTGTCCTGGTCGGACTTCATCGACGCATAGCTGTACAGCCGGCCGAAGGTCTTGGAGATGTCGCTGTCCAGTTCAAGGCAGGCCCGCAGCGCCGCCGCATCGTTCAGCCGGCCGCGGTATTCGCCGATCGCGTCCAACCGGCCGGCCAGTTCCTCCTTTGCCTGCTCCCAAGCCTGATCCGAGGGGTAGAGGTCCTCCAGCTTCCATTGGTAGACCTCCGCGATCTCCGAACGCTCCCTCATCTGGCCGGATGCCGCTTCAGAGAGGCAGAAAACCAGGACCGGCGATAGCATTGCGACGGTATTGAGCTTGCTCATGACATCTCCTTATGTTGCTCTCTCTTGCCCCTTTGCGGGTCGCTCCATCCTATAGTCCGTCGCTGCGCCCTTGTCAATGCCGACCCGCACGCCTATTCAACGAAAGCGGGGCTCGCATCCAGTGGACACGAGCCCCGCAAGAGAAACTTCTTTCTGCTGTCAGCACCCTGACAGATGGATCGAATCACTCGGCAGCCGACGGACGGCCGAAGCTGATATCATCGATGTAGACGATGCCGGAGCCGCCGTCGGTGGGATTGGCCCGATTGCCGACGCCAATCGTCATCACCTCCACCCGGCCGAGGTTCACTCCCGTGAACTCGCTCATCGGGATCAGCCATTCGTTCCAGCCCGCCAGAAGGACAGCCGCGTCGCCGGCCGGATGGCTGGCGGTGGCGGTCTTGCCCGCCGCGTCTTCCAGCGTCACGTAGAGCTGGGCGGCTCCGTTGCCTTCGGGGTGATCGCCGCCGATAGTCTCCACGGCCCAGGCGCCGTTGACGTTGCCCGTGGTCGTCACGCCGGAAAACTCCGCGCTGGCCAGGACGCCGGCGCTGTGGCTGGTGATCGCCAGACCGACGTAAACGTTCGCGCCCATCGCGATCGTCTGCGGGTTCCACGCCATCGCCGTCCAGTTCTCTCCATCGGTCGAGTAGTAGCCGTTGAACGCGTTGCCCACGCGCTCGATCTTCACCCAGTACGGGGCGACCAGAGCGGTCTGCTCCGTGGTGACCACGCCACTGTCACTGACCGCCGCGACATCGGCCGTCAGACGGGCCTGATAGCGGCACCCGTAATCCGGCGTCGCATACACCGCCGCGAACGGCGAACCGGCCTCCAGCGTCTCGCGAATCATCACGCCCGCCTTGGTCCAGTCGACCGCACGCGATACGCTCTCGACGAGCGCCACGATCGAGCCGTCGCCGCTGAGAGGCTTGTACGCGAAACGGAACTCGTCGGTGGCGTTCCAGATGTCCGTGCCGGCCGCACCCATCACGATCTTGCCATTGGCCAACTCCACGAACGGCCCGGGGACACCCTGGAAGCAGACCACCAGCGTGTTGGCGCCGTTGCCGCTCCAGTCCTGCGCGGCATCAAAGGTCTGTGTGGCTTCGGAGTAGAATGGCGAAGCCGTATTGTCGTAGGCCAGCGGCATCGACTGACGGCCGGTGCGTACGATGCTCTGCTCGGCGAACGGCGCATCGAAGTAGCCGACGGTGGACCCGGTGTCGTTGACCCAGCCATCCACCCAGGTGTCGAAGATCGTCGTGCCGGTGTCGATGTTGTCGTCGTAGGTCTCGAAACCATCGATGAGAATGAAGTCGAGCGTCGAGAAGCTCCACAGATCGCCGGCCCAGACCTCGTCGCTGACCGCGTCGATCCGCCAGTAGTAGGTGGTGCCGAAGGTGAGTGGCTCCGGCGTGAAAGCGGTTCCGTCCACACTGGCCGCCAGCGACAGCTCGTCCGGTTCTGTGCCGAGATACACGTCGTGCGAAGTCGCATCGCGACCCATGCGCCAACCCAGCGGTGTATCGGGGTCGACCTGCGTCGCGCTGTCGGCCGGCTGCGGCTGGCGGGCCCGGGCGGGAATGGACAGGAACCGGACCTCACTGAGGCCAAACTGAGGGAACAGGGTGCCCCAATTGCTGTTGACCGTCAGCCGGACCGCCCGCGCGGCCGCGCCGGCGAAGTCGACCGTGGTATTGGCGGCATATCCTGGCGCAGCGGTCGCCCGAGCGAACTCGAAATCACCCAGGACCGTCCAGTCCTCGCCGTCTTCGGAATACGCGACGGTGACGTCCTTGCAGCCATAACCCAGAACCGCCTCGAACTGCACGTTGTAGTTCCAGACGAGCATCGCGTGCAGCTTCTCGATGCGGTCGAATTCGTATTGGATGTACAGGGCGCCATCGGCCGGAGGATCGGCCAGCCACATATCGGCCGCTTCGATCGAGTGCAGGTCGGCACTGTCCAGGCCGGAGCCGTCGACTGTCTTCCCGGGGCCGGCGGTCGCTGCCGAGATCCCATTGCTGGTGGCGACGACATTCCCAAGCAAATAGGCGAACGGCTCGGTAGTGAAGCTCCAGACCTGCCCCTTGTAGATCGTGCTGTCCGGCGGCGCGTTGACCTCATCGACGCGCCAGTAGTAGGTCGTCTCGAAATCGAGAAAACCGGCCGGATCGTAATCGGCTGTCATCTGTCCCTGACTGACAAGCACACCCCTCGGATCGGTCCGGCTGGCCAGATCGACGTCCTCGAACACTGTCCCCAGATAGATGTCGTGCGTATCGGCATAGCCCCCCGGTTCCCAGCCCAGCACAACCTCGCGCGGCACATCCACCGCCCCGCCGCCCGGGGTCGGTGCGTGCGCTGCCGCGGGTGGCGCTCCGGGCGACACCGGCGCCGCGTCCGTCGTCCACAAGGGCCCGGAGATCGTTCCATCGTTGCCCTGGGGCGAGCTGTCGGCGGCTGTCGTTCCCTGCCCCTCATTGAATCGCCAGTAGCCGACCAGCCCTGCTTCCGTGCCCCGAAGCTCGGTGCTCATGTCGGCCAGGATCTCGGCCTCCGTGCGGGCATGGTCCCAGATGCGGACTTCGTCGATGAGGCCGGGGAAGAACCGAGTGTTGCTGCTGGTCGAGCCGATGCGAATCCGGTCCAGAACGCTCAAGCCACTGACCGACTGCGGCATGTTGCCCAGGACGCCCTCCTGAACCCCATCAACCACGATCGCAATCTGCGTCCCGCTCTTGACGAAGGTCAGGTGGTGCCAGGCGCCGAGGACGTTCGTTCTGCCTCGTACACCCCAGACGCCGACGCCGTCGGCAGCGGTCTGGAATCGCGACCTCGGCACCCCATCGGCCTCCACCTGGAAATGAAAACCGGCGCGGCCAGCGGCAGCGCCCCAGTAGCTGTTCGACACGACGACGCGCGTGTCGTTGATCCACGGGCTATCGGCCTTGACCCAGGCCGACATGGTGATATCCTCTGAAATCAGCGCGGTGCCAATCTCGACATAGTCATTGGCGCCGTCGAATTGCAGCGCAGAGCCGCTGGCGGCCGATCCGGAACTCACGACACACGCCAGAGCCAGCAACACCGCCCCCACGCAATGGATCAGTCGTAATCGCATGGCAATCCTCCTCGCATGAATCGATGATGTTTGCATAGCGGATTGACCGGCCGACGCAACCGGCCCTCTATCTGACTATTTTACTCTGCTCGCCATGTGCTGCAAAGATCCTCCAGTGAGATACTCGCCGCCATCGCCCCTCTGCTTGCCCTTCCCTGGCGTGCACTATGCCGGCTGCGGAGGCCATGCATCGTGTAACAAGAAGGGCCTGTACCCACAGAAGGCACAGGCCCTGAACATACGCCACAATCCATACCGCTACCGCGTATCCGTCGCGATCCGGTTCGCTACTCGGCGACTGGTCGGCCGAAGCCGATGTCGTCGACGTAGACGATGCCGGAGCCGCCGGCGGACGGGCTGGTCCGGTTGCCGACCCCGATGGTCATCGCCTCGATCCGGGCCAGGTTCACGCCGGCCAGATCGCTGTACGGGATCGCCCATTCGTTCCAGCCGGCCAGGAACACGGCCCCGGCACCGGCCGGATGGGTCGCGGTGGCGGTCTTGCCCGCCGCATCTTCCAGCGTCACATAGAGCTGGGCGCCTCCGTTGCCTTCGGGGTGGTCGCCGCCGATGGTCTCCACGGCCCAGGCGCCGTTGACGTTGCCCGTGGTCGCCACGCCGGAGAACTCCGCGCTGGCCAGGACGCCGGCGCTGTGGCTGGTGATCGCCAAGCCGATGTAGACGTTCGCGCCCATCGCGATCGTCTGCGGGTTCCACGCCATCGCTGTCCAGTTCTCTCCGTCGGTCGAGTAGTAGCCGTTGAACGCGTTGCCCACGCGCTCGATCTTCACCCAGTACGGAGCGACCAGAGCGGTCTGCTCCGTGGTGACCACGCCGCTGTCGCTGACCGCCGCAACATCAGCGGTAAGACGGGCCTGATAGCGGCACCCGTAATCCGGCGTCGCATACACCGCCGCGAACGGCGAACCGGCCTCCAGCGTCTCGCGAATCATCACACCGCCCTTGGTCCAGTCGACCGCACGCGATACGCTCTCGACGAGCGCCACGATCGAGCCGTCGCCGCTCAGTGGCTTGTACGCGAAACGGAACTCGTCGGTGGCGTTCCAGATGTCCGTGCCGGCCGCACCCATGATGATCGTGCCATTGGCCAACTCCATGAACGGCCCGGGGACACCCTGGAAGTAGACCACCAGCGTATTGGCGCCATTGCCGCTCCAGTCCTGCGCGGCGTCGAAGACTCGCGTGGTCTCGGAGTAGAACGGCGACCCGCTGTTGTCGTACAGAAGAGGCATGGACTGGCCGCCACCATGAACGATCGTCTGCTCAGCGAACGGCGCGTTTATGTAGCCTACCGTTGCGCCGGTCTGATTGACCCAGCCATCCACCCAGGTGTCGAAGATGGCCTCGCCGGCTTCGATGTCGTCGGTGTAGTCCTCGAAGCCGTCGACCAATGCGTACTCCTGTGTCGAGAAGCTCCACAGCTCGCCGGCCCACAACTCGGCCCCGGCCTCATCGATTCGCCAGTAATATGTGTTCCCGAAATCGAGCGCGTCCGGCGAGAAGCTGGCCGCCGTCACGCTGTCGGCCAGAGTCAGATTCTCCGCGTCCGTACCGAAGTAGATCTCATGCGTGGTGGCCTCGCGGCCGGCACGCCAACTCAGGATGGTGTCCGGATCGACGCCCGTGGCGCCGTCGGCCGGCTGCGGCTCGCGGGCCTGCGCCGGCGTGTAGGTGAACCGGACTTCGCTCAGACCATACTGGCCCATCACGCCGTGTCCGCTGTTGATCGTGAACCGCACGAACTTCGCCGCGACTCCTGCAAGATCGACGACCGTATTGGCAACGTAATTGTCCGTGGCGGTCGCCTTGGCAAACTCGGTGTCCGTCAAAACTGTCCATTCGGCGCCGTCGATCGAGTACTCGATGGTAACGTCTTTGAGCCCGAAGCCCAGCACCGGCTCGAACATCACGTTGTAGTTCCAGACCCTCAACTCGTAGAGCTTGAACACCTTCTCGAACTCGAACTGAATCCAAACCGGTGCTTCCTCGCCCGGGGCGGCCATCCACATGTCAGTCGCCTCGGTGGAATGCTGATCGGCATCGTTGAGACCGGAGCCGTTGACCGTATTCTCGGGTCCGCTCGTCTCTTCGGAGACACCGTTTGTGGTCGCGATGACGTTCGCAATCGGATATGCGATCGGCTCGGTCGTGAAACTCCAGACCTTGCCGACGTACTGGGTCACGCCGTCGGCCGCAAAGCCATCCACGCGCCAGTAGTAGGTCTGGCCGAAATCCAGCGGGTCGGCTGCATCGTACGTGTCGCCGGCCTGCCCCTGGCTGACCAGGACCCCCATCGAGTTGGCCCTGCTGGCGGCGGTAACGTCATCCAGCGAAGTCCCGAAGTACACGTCGTGGGTGGCCACGCCTTCGCCCGGCATCCAGCCGAGGACCACGTCGCGAGGCACATCAGTCGCGCCGTCTTCCGGTGTCGGACTCGCGGCCCGTCCGGGCTCGATGTCTTCACCCATCATGTAGAGGATCGCATTGGCGAACACGGCCTTGCCCGTCTCGGTGAGATTGAACTTGCCTTGGGGCGTGGCGCCGGATTCCTGGGTCCCCATGCAGAAGAGCATGCGGTTGCCGGCGGGCGTGCCGGCGCCGCTGTAGAAGGCCTCGCCGGCCGGCCATTCGACGATGCATGCGTTGGTGCCCGTCGAGACGATCACCGTGCCGCTACCGAGGGTCAGCATGCCCAACATGGACGTCTGGCCCGTACCGGTCGTGCCGTCGACCAACTGGACCGTGTTGCCGGCGCCGAGGTCCACACCGGTGAAGATGGGGTGCTCGGGCAGCAGGACGTCCATCGTCGGACCGACGAGGTTGTTGATGGTGGTGGTATTGGCCCACAGCCATCGGCTGTTTCGGGCAAGGTAGCTCGTCATGTTGATCATCGGGGTCGTGACGCTGTTCCACTGGCCCACCTCGGCGGCATCTGTGGCATACTGGGCGCTGTCGGTCGAGCGACTGACGATGATCAAATCGGCCGCGTTGAGGGCCGCGATCTTCGTCGCATCCAGCGCCGTCCAGTTGCCCCGCTGAACGTCCAACTCGTGCCCCAGAGACCGCACGAAATCCTCGGCCTCCAGGTCGTCCTGGACCCCGTCGACGTCCGTATCATACGCCTGCGAGACCCAGATGATATTGGCCGCTTGGGACGCAGGACACAACAGAAGCCCCAGCAGCAACATGAGGGAAACGACTTTCGAGTGCATCAGGTGTTCCTCCTTCCAGTAGTAATGGGCGATAGCCCTACAACAGTGAGGTGATTGACGATGCCCGTAGCATCGTTTATACCAGATGGGGGCCTGTGACTTCAAGTAAAAATCGCGTCCCCCGGGCCGGCAATGGAGGGGGCATGCTGCGACGGAGCGAGGGAGGCCAGTGTATCCCCGGGCAAGGTCAGTTGCCCGGCCGAAGCAGCCATTCGGCAGAGAGCCTCCTGCCGGCGGGGATCAGGCAGGTGACTTCGAGCACATACATCTTCTTCTCAGGAGAGATCTGGACCGGAACCACAAATTCGTAGGCCCGCAGGAAATCCCGCCAGTATTTCTGGTTCTCGGCCGGGCTGGTCAGATCCATGTCCGGCCAGATCGCGATCCGCTGGCCCTTGGGCTCGGCGGACCGCTGAACGTAGTCGTACAGCTCGATGCGGAATACCCCGGGCGCTTTCATCTGGGAGCCGTAGGCATCCGCGAGAGAAACGTAGACATTCAACTGCTGGCCCCGATCATCTGTCGGCTGGCTCAGCTCCGTCAGAGGCAGGACGGTGATCGCTGCCGGCCCGAACCCACTCGCGGGAGCCGCGGGAGCGGCGGGAGCCGGTTCCACGACCTGCGCCGTCCTGGGCTGGGTCTGCACCAGCGGCTCGGTGTCACGAGAGGGTGAATCCCCGCTGCCTCCCGCCTGCGGCTCGCCGCATCCGGCGCAGAGCGCCATCGACATCAGCAAGCACGGGGCGGCCCACTTCAGGAGCAGGCCGATGGACTTCCGACGGTCCGGTCGAATGATCGTTCGCTCGTCCATGAACTATAGATCCTCATCCAGCAAATGTCCGAGACGGTGCTTCTTGGTGCGCAGGTAGTTGATGTTGTGCTCGCCCGGGACCGCCTGCAAGGGGACCTGCTCGGAGATCTGGATGCCGTAGACCTCCAGCCGGCTGACCTTCTTGGGATTGTTGGTCAGAATCCGCACGTTGCGAAGACCCAAATCCCGGCAAATCTGCGCGCCGATGCCGTAGTCGCGACGGTCGGCGCTGAAGCCCAGCTTCAGGTTCGCGTCCACGGTGTCCAGGCCCTGCTCCTGAAGCTCGTAAGCGCGCAGCTTGTTGGACAGGCCGATGCCTCGACCCTCCTGACGCAGATAGATCAGAGCTCCTTTGCCCTCTTCTTCGATCATCTGCATGGCGGTAATGAGTTGATAGCCGCACTCGCAGCGCTGCGAATGGAACAGATCACCGGTCAGGCACTCCGAATGCACGCGAATGAGGACCGGCTCGGGATGCTCGACGACATTGCCGGCCTCGTCACGGTCGCCGATGCCTCCCTTGCACAGGGCCAGGTGCGGCTCCGGGCTGGTCATGCTCTCGTAGGCGAAGAGCTTGAAATCGCCGTAGTCGGTGGGCAGACTGACCGACACGATGCGTTTGACGTGGCTCTCCCGTTGCAGCCGGTACTCGATGAGCTTGGCGATCGAGAGCACCTTCAGGCCGTGCTGCCTGCAAAACTGCAACAGTTCGGGGACACGGGCCATCGATCCATCCTCGTTCATGATCTCGCAGATCACCGCGGCCGGTTTCAGGCCGGCCAGGCGGGCCAGATCGATCGCCCCCTCCGTCTGTCCGGCGCGGACGAGAACCCCGCCGTCTCGGGCACGCAGCGGAAAGATGTGGCCCGGCCGCGCCAAATCGCGGGCTCTGGCGCCGTCGGCGATGGCCACCTGGATCGTGTGCGCCCGGTCCGCGGCGCTGATCCCCGTCGTGATGCCCTCGGCGGCATCCACGGAGACCGTGAACGCCGTTCCGAAACGGGCGGTGTTCTCCAGCGCCTGTGGATACAACCCCAGGGCGTCGCACTTCTCGGCGGTCAGCGGCAGGCAAATCAGCCCGCGACCGTACTTCGCCATGAAGTTGATGATCTCCGGCGTGACCTTCTGGGCGGCGCAGATCAGGTCCCCCTCGTTCTCGCGATCCTCCGCGTCCACGAGGACGGCCATCTTGCCCTGCCGAAGGTCCTCCAGCACTTCCGGCACATCACTGAACGCGACTGTGGGTGTTTCCTGCTGCGAAGGAGACTGGCTCATGCTCACACTGGACTGCCTAACGCACTTGTGTCTTGTCTGTATTCGTCGAGTCGGTGGCCGCAGTTTTCCCGCCGGACCGCTCAAACTGTTCAATATAGCGGCTTCCGTTGCGGATGTAAACCAGGGTGGCCAGAATGGCCACGACCGCCGCCGACCACCAGAGGACGCTCAATCCCGTTCTGTAGTACGGGATCCATCGTGAGAATTCCGGCGCCGTCAGCACGCAGGCGACCATCACCAGTTGCAGCGCGGTGGCCGCCTTGCCCAGGAGCACGGGCACAACGTGAATCTGCGAGGTGACCAGGTACACGATGACAAACCCCAGCACGATCAGGACGTCCTTGCCCACGATCGCCACCACGACGGCCAAAGGCAGCGTGAACCCCTCGACGTGGCCCCTTTGCGAAGCGAGCAGCAGACAGGCGCTCGTCATGAGCAGCTTGTCGGCAACCGGGTCGAGAAATGTGCCCAGCTTCGTGATCTGCCTGTAGTGGCGAGCCAGATAGCCGTCCAGGGCGTCGCTGACCGCCATGAACAGGAACACGGCGATAGCGACGTAGCGAAACGCCCGCCGCGCGTGCTCGCCGATCGACGGATCGTTGGTGTTCAGCAAACACATGATGAACGGCACGATCAGGAGGATGCGGACCAGCGTGATCCGCGTCGCCCAACTGAGCTTGAATCGCTCGGCCGACCGTGACAGGCGAAGAAAGCGAAGCCAACCGTCGAGTTTCATCGCATTGTCCTCATCCGGGCCTCCGAAGGCCCCTGTGCATCCCCATTGCGTCGTTCCGCTGACGTGGTATACTACGACGAGCCCGTCGCCTTGGCAATGCTCTGATCCCGATGGACGTCGAGATCGGGACGCGGGCACTGCGGAACGGGCAGCGGAGCGGATCGTTATGAGTTCGAAGACGGGACTGGGACAGGCCTACTACGATTTGTCGGTGATGATGGACGCAGGCGTGCCGATCCTGCGCTCGCTGGACATCGCCATCGAGGGACGCCAGGGGTACCTCAAGCGCGTTCTCATGCGGATCCGAGACTCAATTTCCAAAGGATCGGACCTGTCCACCGCCCTGGCAGAGCATCGCAACGTGTTTCCCCAGTTGGATCGCATGCTCATCGAAGCGGCGGAAACCTCGGGGTCGCTCGGCCCCTCCTTCAAGATGCTGGCCGACTGGCACGAGTTCGTCCATCGCATCACCCGCCGCATGTTGGTGGGATTGATCTACCCCATCCTCCTTCTCCACATGGGAGCGTTCATTGGTGCCTTTGCCGATGTCATCCTCGATGGATTCACATTGCGAAGCTTCATCATGGGCGCGTTGCATCTGCTCCAGTACTTCTACATCCTCGCCGCCATCGTGCTTGTGTTCATGTTCCTGAGAAACCGAAGTACCTTGCTCCGCTGGCCGCTGGATTTCCTCGTCCTGAGGATCCCGTTGCTGGGCAAGGCGGTCTATCACATGTCCGTGTGCCGGTACGCCAGGACATTTGCCATGATGTACGGGGCGGGCGTCCCCATCACCGAGGTGACGGACCGTGCCACGCGCGCCACCGGCAATGAGGTTGTCGCACGCCTCTTCGCCGGAGGCAAGGACAGCGTCCGCGCCGGTGGGCTGGCTTGGGAAGGATATTCCAAGCGCCTGCCGCCGCAGTATCTGCACCTGTTCCAGATCGGCGAGGAGACCGGAGAACTGGACAAGACCGCCGCGAAGGTTGGAGAAATCGCCGGCGACCACGCCGACCTGCTCTTCACCGAATGGGCACGATGGGCGCCGATCGTCATCTACATCATCATCATGATCGTCCTGGTGATGAAGATCCTGGGGATTTGGCAGAAGATCTATGGCACGGCGCTGTCTTTCTGAGCGACCGTCACGGAGACGGCCATCCCGTCGGTGATCCGCCAGAGCGGTTCGACGTCTCCGCAGATGCGGCCGACCACGTTGACCGCCGAGGCCGCGCGGATTTCGTTGCCGATGGAAGCGGGCGTTGGTCCGAAGAAGATGCACAGGACGTTGCCGGCCGGCCAGCAGGCCAGTTCGCCGGCCTGGAGCACCTCGCGAGCCCCTTCTTCGAGATCGACCTGGACGGGGATGGAGAAATAGACCTCCCCACCCCATCGGTTGGCCTCGCTTACAATGGGCAATGCCTCGCCGATGGCGGCGGCAGCCGGGGTATCGTCCAGTTCCGCCAGGACGCGCACGCGTCCGGCTGTGATGACAATCTGCCTGGGCATGACTCGCACCTCCAGATGACTCGGGCGCGTGCATTTTATGGGCTTATTGACTTGATGTAAATGCTCTCACTGATACAATCTGCCCGGTTGCTTATAGGGGCACAGCTATGGCAGTGCTGAATGTCAATATCGATCACGTGGCAACGATCCGTCAGGCCCGCTTGACAGATGAGCCGGACCCGGTCTGGGCGGCCGTCCAGTGCGAGCTGGCCGGGGCCAACGGCATCACCGTCCACCTGCGGCAGGACCGCCGGCATATCAACGACCGCGATGTCCGGGTGCTCAAGGAAACCGTCGCCTGTAAGTTCAACCTGGAAATGTCGATGGCCGAGCCGATCGTCAAGATCGCCGAGCAGGTCCGGCCTGACCAGGTGACGCTCGTGCCGGAGAACCGCGCCGAACTGACCACCGAAGGCGGATTGGACTGCGCCCGGCACAAGCAGCGTCTGGCCCAGGTGGTCCGGCGGATGCACAAGAAAGGCATCCTGGTCAGCACGTTCATCGTGCCGCAGGCCGCGCAGATCCTCGCCTCGGGCGAGACCGGCTGCGACGCCGTCGAGCTGCACACCGGCGCGTACGCCAACGCCAGGACCGAAGCGGCGATCCGCAGGCGACTGGCCGAGTTGGCGGCGGGCAGGGACCTGGCCAGGGAGCACAAGCTGGTGGTCCACGCCGGACACGGACTGACCTATCGCAATATCGTCCCCGTCGCCCGCATCGAGGGATTGTGTGAGTTCAACATCGGTCACAGCATCATCGCCCGTGCCGTGCTCGTCGGCATTCGCGAGGCGACCAGGCAGATGATCGATCTGATTGAGAAATCGGCATAAGGTGGGCCAAGCTTGCCGTCTAAGGTGTGAAGTGTGAAGTTTGAAGTACGGCCATCCGCCTTCGGCAGACTTAAAACTTCAAACTTGAAACTTCAAACTCGAAAGTCAGGAGCAGCAGGATGTTCACAGGCGCCATGGTGGCACTGATCACGCCCTTCCACGAGGGTGAAATCGACTTTGAGACGCTCGACGAGCTGATCGAGTTTCATCTCGAAAACGGCATCGACGCGATCGTTCCCGTGGGAACAACGGGAGAGTCCCCCACGCTGAGCTTCGACGAGCACAAGCAGGTGATCGAGCGCGTGGTCAAAGGGGCCGGCGGCAGCGTTCCCGTGATCGCCGGCGCCGGGTCGAACAGCACCGCCGAGGCCATCGAGCTGACCAGCTTCGCCAAGAAGGTCGGCGCCGACGCCACGCTCCAGGTCTGCCCCTACTACAACAAGCCGACCCAGGAAGGGTTCTACCAGCATTTCAAGGCAATCTGTGAGGAAGTTGACCTGCCGATGATTCTCTACAACATTCCCGGCCGCTGTGGCGCCGGCATGACGCCGGAAACCATCGCCCGCCTGAATGAGTTGGACAATGTCGTCGGCATCAAAGAGGCTACCGGCAGTCTCGATCAGGCGTCGGAGATTGCGATGCGATGCGACCTGACGATCCTGTCGGGCGATGACTCTCTGACCCTGCCCCTGGCGTCCGTCGGGGCCAAGGGCGTGATCAGCGTGGTCGCCAACATCGTCCCGGCCGACGTGAAGGCGATGACCGACCTGATCCTCGAAGGCGACCTCGTCAAGGCTCGCCAGTGGCACCGCAAGCTCTTCGCGCTGAGCAAGAACATGCTGACGCTGGCGACCAACCCGATCCCTATCAAGGCGGCAATGGCCATGCTCGACATGGCCTCCGAGGAGCTGCGTCTGCCGATGACCCCCCTGACGGACTCGCAGAAGGCCGCCCTGAAACAGACCCTGACGAGCTACGGCCTGCTGAGCTGACACGCCACCAACCGCGTCAGCCGCCCTGTCGAGGACTTGGGCGTGCACCCGCCAGAACCTTGTCGCGCAGGTAGGTCTGTCCGGGCGGTTTGGAGCCGATCTGTGCCGTGTAAAGGTGAGGCAGCGCTTCGAACAGATGGCGGATGTCGTCTGGGCTGAAGCTGTGTTCGCCGATCAAGGTCAGGTACGTCAGGGCGTCAAGGGCTTCCAGGTTCTTGAGACCCTGGTCGGTGAACTTGCCGCCGTAGATGTTCAGCATGTCCAGTTTCTTCATCCGACGCAAGTGCGCCAATCCATCGTCGGTCAGGTCTGGTCCGCCTATGGTCAGCCGGTCCATCTGCGTCAGTCCGACAAGGCTGGCGAGTCCTTGGTCCGTCAGGCTGGGCGACCTGATCGCCGGATGCCCGATCTGAAACCATGTCAGTCGGGTCAGACAGGCCACGTCCGCATCGCCGATCACGCCTCCATCGCGCCGCGTTCCCATGGTCAACTGTTCCAGCTTCTTCAGGCCGGCAAGATCCAGCCCGGTGTAGTCCTGTTTGACGCCGTCGATATCAAGTCGTCGCAGATTGGACAATCCGTTCAGGCAGGACAGGCCCGAGATTGTGGCGTTCGCGTCATGCACATTCAGGACTCCCAGGTCTTTCAGCGAGGCCAGTTTCTTCAATCCCTCGTCGGTGACAGCCGTGCACCCAAAGAGGCTCAACTCCCGGAGCTTGTCCAGTTTGGCGATGGACTCCATTGAAGCATCCGTCATGCCGATGCTCCCCACGCTCAACTCTTCGAGGTCTCGGCAATGGGCGAGCATTCGAATTCCCTTGTCCGTGTAGTAACCCTGCTCTCCGCTGGAATCCCCGCGATAGGCCCGGCTGACACTGAGACTGCGAAGTCGAGGCAACTGCGAAAGGTACTCCAGACCCGTGTCCGAAATCCCTTCCGACGGAAGCCAGAGGGATTCGAGCGTCTTGACGTCTCTCAGATGAGCCAGGCCCGCATCGGTCACCCTGGATCGGGCCACGTCCAGACTCCGCAAATGCGGCAGCGCCGCCAGGTGCCGAACCCCTTCGTCGGTGATGTTCTCCGACCAGTGAAAGCTCATATCCTGCACCTGCGTCAGGGCCGACAAATGAGCGAGCCCTGCATCCGTCGTCTGCGGCAGATGCCCGAAATGGAGAATGCGCAGGCTGGGAACGTTCTTCAGGTGCACGAAACCCGCGTCGCTGAATCTATCGCCTTGCAGAAGCAAATAGTGAAGACGTGGCAGCTTTGCCAAGTGGACCAGGGCATCATCGGTGATCCGCCCTGCTCCCAGCGCCAACTCCTCAAGACCCTGCAAACCCGCCAGATGTCTCAGGCCGGCGTTCGTGACCCGGCTCTCCCGAAGGTATAGCCCGGCCAGAGCGGGCAGTCTTGTCACATGGGCCAGCCCGGCATCGTCCATACGATCCGGCGCGGTCAGGCGCCGGAGGTTCTGCAATCCGGCGATCCATTTCATTCCGGCTCCGGTGATGTTCGTCTGGCTCAGATCCAGTACTCGCAGGCCGGTCAGGTGCGCGACGTGCTGCATGCACGCATCGCCCGGCTTGGCGCCGCCCGTGGACCAGCCATGAATGCCGAGCTGATAGAGGTCGTCCGGCCGGAGGTTGCGCAACGGGGAAAGGTCGCTCCAGGCCTCTTTGCGTTCGACGTTCAGCAATATCCACTTGCCCGCCGGGACCGCGACGTCACCGCGTGCGTCGGCCAGGTACTGCCACTCTTCCCCTCGAATCCAATAGAAGAACCCTTCCAGCGGTCTGTCGGGCCCCGGCTCGCAGACCAGCACCTTGCCCAGCGACCGATCCGTCGGGAAGTGCAGTGTCCGCGTCTCCATGCCGCTGGCCCCCTTCAGCCCCGCCCCGCCGAGGACCGTCAGTATCC
This sequence comes from Sedimentisphaerales bacterium, assembly GCA_040772485.1. Taxonomy (GTDB): domain Bacteria; phylum Planctomycetota; class Phycisphaerae; order Sedimentisphaerales; family Anaerobacaceae; genus Anaerobaca. The sequence goes on from JAXGYC010000010.1 coordinate 310,241, forward strand.
AGACCACCCGAATCTGTCGCGCCATGTCCATATCACCTCCACGGGGCCGCTCATCGCTCGTAGGGGCGAATGATTATTCGCCTCTACCGCCATCTGGCAGATCGCTACCTATCGGGGTCATCGTCATCGACATCATTCGGGTGGACGTCACGATAGGCCCCCATTCCCATGCCTCCCATCATTCCGCCACCCATCAGGCCCCCTGCCGGCACGACCTCTTGCTCGTTGGGGTCGGCATGCGGATCGGACGCCAGGGCAAAACCGTCCGCGTCGTCCTCAGTATCCGCCTGGGCCCCGGGCATCGCCGCGCCCGCAGCAGGCGTCTGCGTCTCCGATGCGACCGGCAACTCGGTCAGGTCGGCGTCGGCAGCACTCTGTGACCACCATGGCACGAACTGCGATGGCGCGTCGGCAGGGACATTTCGCCCGGCCGTGGACGCCGTTGGTCGCAGAGCGGGATTCGACGGTCTCGGGGCCGGTTGCGTCCTGGTGATCCCTGTGTTGGGAGACGGCTTTGTCACCTCGTGATAGGTCACCACCGAGCCTACTCCAATGGCCGCTGCCGCGACGACGGCAACCGCCTTGGCCTTGACCCCGGCCAGCGCGGCGCTACCCACAGTCTGGGCGAGCCAGGAGCCCCCGGTGGAGGCCGCCGCAGCCGGCGCACCGGCCAGGGCCATCTTCCCCAGTTCCCCCAGCACGGCCTGTGGAGCCGCCTGCACGGCGTTCTCGGTCAGAAGCGTGCCGAGCGCGCCGGCCGCGACCAGAAGGCCACGCGTCTGGAGAACCCGTCGCAGCGTCGTCACGCCGGCATCGATTCGCCGGGAGACCGTCGCCTGGGAAATTCCCATCGCACCTGCAATCTGTCGCGTCGTCTGGCCCTCCAGGAAGTGGGCCACGAGGATTTCACGCATTTCGGCATCGAGGGCATTGAGCCCCTCGTCGATGGAGGCTGAGAGGTCTTTCCATTCGGCAACCTCACGAGGTCTCGAAGCAGCGTACTGGGATTCCCTTTGCCTGCGAGTGACGTCTTTGCGCCAGGCATCGATGGCCTTGTGCGTCGCGACGCGGTGAAGCCAGCCGGGCAGCGAGCCCGTTACCGTCGCGGCGTCTTTTGTCAGTTGCAGGAAAGTCTCCTGCGCCACATCGGAGGCCCTGTCCACATCCTGGAGGATTCGCAGCGCCGCCCCATAGACCAATCCGGCGTGCCGACGGATGATCTCACGAAATGCCTCCGCATCCCCCGTCCTCGTGAACCGCCGCAACAACACAAGTTCTGCTTCCATCTTCGTCTCTCCTGAACACCGTCGCCTGCTCTCCACATCATAAGGCGATGCCCGCTCGGAAATGATTCAAAAAAGACCGAAGTGGCAGAAAGACCGCACTACGACCCCGTTGTCGCAGGGCTCAGCAGAGGGCCAAGCCATTGCGACAGGCCCGATAGTGTCATCTGGACCGCTACCGCCGTGACGATCAGGCCAGTGATCCGGATCAGCGGACCGAACGCGTGGAGCCGCTGGAGGATTCGACCGATCCAGAGCGACATCAGCATGACCAGGAAATTGGCGGCGACCGCCGTCGTCAGCGACAGGGCCGTCATGGCGATGCCATGCGTCGCGGCAAAGGAAATGGCGGCGGTGATCGTGCCGGGTCCGGCGATCAGAGGCGCCGCCAGCGGAACGATCGAGATGTCCGTGGCCCCGTGAAAGTCCTGCTCGTAGAACCGCCCCTTCCGCACCGCCGTCAGGCCGATGATGAACAGCACGATGCCGCCGGCCACCTGCAAGGAGTAGATCTCCACGCGAAACACCTCATGCAGGAGAACGTGGCCGATGCCGGAAAGGACCAGAAGGATCGCCAGGGCCACCGACGTCGCTGTCACCGAGACCTTCAACAACTCCGCCCGCGAATACGGAGGGTCCATGGATGAGAGAAGGAACACCTTGCTGGGAGGGTTGATCAACGCCAGGAAATACAGCGAAGTCTGTACGAAGACGTCCACATCCATATTCGGCACTCGGACTCCCACGATTCAATGGCCCTGCCGGCGCTGATGCGCCGCATCGTTCCATGTACAATCACACGGCATCGCTCGGGAAGCGGATTTACGATTTACGATTTGCGATTTACAATTTATGATCTGGTCTTCAATCATAAATCATGATTCGCAAATCGTAAATACAAGGATCGGTCTTCTTGAAAGGGTGGTTTCAATGAGGAGCATCAGCCGAACAATGCCTACAGCAGCCGTGGTTCTGGCACTTTGGGCGTGCAGTATCTGGACTGGCTTTTCGATGGCTCAGGACATTCCCCTGCCGGAGCATCCGCGGCCCGACTTCCAGCGGTCGCAGTGGGTGAATCTCAACGGCGTCTGGGACTTCCGCTTCGACAAAGAGGACGCGGGACAGAACGACAACTGGGCGTCCGGCAAGACGGAGTTTCCGCTCTCGATCAGCGTGCCGTTCCCGTGGGGTTCGGAGCTGTCCGGCGTGGAGAGCGAGGCGGACATCGCCTGGTACAAGCGGACGATCCGCGTGCCGGCCGAATGGAAAGGCAGCCGGGTCTTCGTGGTGGTCGGCGCCTGCGACTGGCTGACGACCGGATGGCTCGATGGTCAGAAGGTCGGCAATTTCCGGGGCGGATACACCCCCTTCGAATTCGAGCTGACCGAGCAGGTCAAGTGGGGCCAGGAGCAGGTCCTCGTGCTGCGCGTCGACGACACGCCCCACCGATTCAAGCTCGAAGGCAAGCAGGGCTACGGCCCGGCCAAGGGCATCTGGCAGACGATCTACCTCGAGGCCCGGCCCAAGGTCGCGCTGGAGACGGTGCAGTTCCTGCCGGACATCGACGCCGGGAAGGTCACCGTCAAGGCGACGCTGAATCAGCCCGCGCCTGAGGCCATGCACTTCGCGATCCAGTTCAAGCCCGAGGACCGTTCCGGCGCCGTCCAGGCCACCGTCGCCAAGGGCGGCAAAGACATCGAGCTGGAAATCCCCATGAAGCCGATGCGGCTCTGGTCGCTGGAAGACCCATACCTGTATGAGGTCAGAGCCATCCTGTCGGGCGCGGGAGCCGAAGACGTCGTCTCGACCTACTTCGGGATGCGGAAGATCAGCGTGACCAGGCTCCCCGGCACGGACTTCCCCTACATCGCGCTGAACAACAAGCCCGTCTACCTGAAGCTGACGCTGGACCAGGCGTATCATCCCGAGGGCTTCTACACATTCCCGAGCGACGCGTTCATGCGCGACGAAATCCTGCGGTCGCGTCAGATCGGGCTCAACGGCCAGCGGATTCACGTCAAGATCGGCATCCCGCGCAAGCTCTACTGGGCGGACAAGCTGGGCGTGCTGATCATGGCGGACGTGCCGAACAGTTGGGGCCAGCCCGATGCGGACATGCGCAACGAGGCAGAAGTAGCCCTTCGCGGCATGATCAAACGCGACTTCAATCATCCAAGCGTTTTTAGTTGGGTGACTTTCAACGAGACGTGGGGGCTGCGGTCGGGCGACCAGGGTTACACCCCCGAAACCCAGGAATGGGTGGCCTCGATGGTTCGCTTGGCCAAGCAGCTCGACCCGACGCGGCTGGTGGAAGACAACTCGCCCTGCAATCTCGACCATGTCCTGACAGACATCAATAGCTGGCACGCCTATCTGCCCGGCTACAAATGGACCGAGCACCTCGACCAGGTCTGCCGCGACACGCACGAAGGCTCGACGTGGAACTACATCGGCGGCCGCAAGCAAGGGACCGAGCCTCTGCTCAACAGCGAGTGCGGCAACGTCTGGGGCTACGAGGGCAGCACCGGCGACGTGGACTGGAGCTGGGACTATCACGTCATGATGAACGCGTTCCGGCGGCATCCGCAAATCTGCGGCTGGCTCTACACCGAGCACCACGACGTGATCAACGAATGGAACGGATACTGGCGATTTGACCGCTCGCAGAAGTTCACCGGCATAGAGGAGTTGATGCCGGGCATGAGTCTGCGCGACCTCCATGGCGATTTCTACGTCGCGATGGGCGAAGAGCTGTGCCAGGAGGTCAAGCCGGGTTCGAGCGTGGAGGTTCCGCTGTATGTCTCGTTCCTGACCGATACGCATGCGGGCCAAGCCATAGTCCTGCGCGGCACCCTGCGGGGCTGGGACAGCCTCGGCCGCGAGCGCAACTTCGGACGCGTCCAGCGACGCAACATCCCCTATCAGGCGTGGCAGTGCGGGGCTATCGAGCCGCTGGAAGTGATGATGCCCGACGAGCCGGCAGTGGTCGTGCTGGCGGTTCAGGTCGAGGATCGGTCCGGCGTCGTGCTCGGACGCAACTTCACCACGTTCGCGGTGCGCGACGGCGCCCAGCCGCGACAGGAGACACTGACGCGGGGCAACCGCACGGTGAAGGTCGTGCGTATCGCGCCCAAGAGCTTCGCCAAGGCCGAATGGCCCGTCAAACAATGGAATGTGTTCGACGGGCTCAAAGTCAATGGAGCGGGCGCCGGCTATTTCGAGTACCAGGTGTCCTGGCCTGACAATCTCGAGGTCGATGAGATCGACACCGCCAGTTTCCGGGCGGAGATCTCGGCCAAGCAGCTCTTCGGCAAGGACAAGGAAGGCGCCGGCAGGCAGGAAGGCGACTACATGCGAGGCAAAGGCACGCACGATCCCAGCCTGAACCCGAATTCGTATCCGATGACGGACGAAACCGTGTATCCCAGCGCGATCCGCATCCGGATCGGTGGCGAGGTAGTCGCGACGGTCGATCTGCCCGACGATCCGGCCGATCATCGCGGAATCCTCTCCTGGCTTGCGCAGAAGCGCGACGGCAAGCTCAACGAGGCCGGCTCGTACGGGTACCTCGTCAGCGCCGAGATTCCCCAACGCGTCCTCCGCAAGGCCGCCGAGGAAGGCAAGATTGTGATCCGCCTGGAAGCCGATGAGGCCCTTGCGGGCGGGATTGCCATCTACGGCGAGCAGTTCGGGCGCTATCCGCTCGATCCGATGCTGGCCTTCGTTCTGAAGTAGATCGATGCCAATGTGACCCGGTGCGTTTTCGGAGGCCGCGCATCCAGACGCGGCCTCCGTCTCATAGGACGAAAGAGAAAGGCACTCCATGAGAATCGTTCGCGTCGCCCTGCTGTTCTGCACGTGCATCAGCCTGCAAGGTTTGGGCGCCGAGCTGCCGTTGGCGCCGGCGGTCGAATGCCACCCTCGTAGCGGTCTGCCCAACGTACTGGCGAAGCTCCAGGCGGGCCGGGAGGTGCGAATCGCGTACCTCGGCGGAAGCATCACCGCGCAGGCGGGCTGGCGACCCAAGACGCTGGCGTGGTTTGCCGAGCAGTTCCCCCAGGCCAGGGTCAGCGAGATCAACGCCGCCATCGGCGGGACCGGCTCGGACCTCGGCGTCTTTCGCCTCGAACACGATGTGCTGGCCCACAGGCCCGACCTGTTGTTCGTCGAGTTCGCGGTCAACGACGGCGGCGCGCCGCCCGAGCAGATCTATCGCTGCATGGAAGGCATCGTCCGCCAGACCTGGAGGAACAACCCGACCACGGACATCTGCTTCGTCTACACCCTGGCCGGCAACATGCTACAGACGCTCCAGGAAGGCACGTTCCCTCGCTCGGCCAGCGCGATGGAGAAGATCGCCGAGCACTACGCCATCCCCTCGATCCACATGGGCCTGGAGGTGGCGCGACTGGAGAAGGAAGGCAAACTGATCTTTCAAGGCCCCCAACCTGCGACCGAACAGGAGAAGGCGGCCTTGGGCGAGAAGATTCTGTTTTCGCCCGACGCGGTCCACCCTTACACCGACACGGGGCACCAGCTCTATCTCGACGCGGTCGTCCGCTCGATGGCAGAAATTCCGCAAGCGGGCAAACCCGGGCCGCACACGCTGGGCGACCCGTTCGTCCCCGACAACTGGGAGAAGGCCAGAATGGTCCCCTTGAGCCGGGCCAGACTCAGCGAGGGCTGGAAGAAGCTGGACCCCCAGACCGACACGATCGCCAAGCGATTCGGCGACAGGTTGCCGGAGGTGTGGAAGGCCGACCAGCCCGGCGAATCGATTCGGTTCCGCATTCGCGGCAGCGTCGTCCGCATCTACGACCTGGTGGGTCCCAACTGCGGGCAGGTCTCGATCCAGGTGGACGATCAACCAGCCTATGTGCAACCGCGCTTCGACGCCTATTGCACCTACCACCGGCTCAGTTGCCTGACCGTTGGCAAAGCCATGGATGCGGGTGAACACGGGATCACTCTCACGATCCATCCCGAGCAGCCGGACAAGGCCAAGATACTCAGCCAGCGAAACGAAACCATGGACGACCCGAAACGTTTCGACGGAACGGCCTGGTACGCCGGCGCGATCCTGATCCTCGGCGACTTCCTGGACTGATCCGTACGCTGCAGAGCACAGGAGCAAACATGACACGTGACCAGATGAGTCGACGTCAGTTCATCAAGGCCGGCGCAGGTCTTGTCGCAGGCCCGATGCTGGCAGTGCGTGGTTCATCACACGACCCACAGGCAAACTGGCTGAGACTGCATCGAGACCCGGTTTATGGGATGATCTCGGGCGGGCCCGATCTGGACCACATTCTCTCGCTGTTTCCCCGTCCGCAAGGTGAGGCCGCCTTCGACGCGGCAGCGATCGCGGAGAACATCGAAGCTCCGCACCCGTCCGGCGATCGACACGAGGACATCCCTTCCTCGACCTGTCCGTCAAGACCGCCCTGGCCCACATCGTACCGACGTTCAGGGCGACCATCCCAAGTACGGCGTCGGCACGTACGCGTACCGAACACGACGGGTTCCCGCCGACGATCATCGCAGCAGTCGACGCCCTGTCGGCGTGGGGCGTGGACAGCGCCCGCCGACTGTTCGGCTACTGGCTGGACCGCTTCGTGCGAGAGGATGGATATGGTAATGGCCCATCGCAAGCGAGTACAGCCAATTATCCCCCTGCTGGCCGCCGCTGGAAGACGGTCGGCACGGCGGGCTGGTGGTCCGGTGGATTCAGTTCTGGATGCGCCATTGCCGAGTACCTGCTCCGGCTTCCCGCGCGCCGGCGAGGAAAAGGAGGATGGATTGATTTCCGGGTCTCCCGAAACCGACACGCGTGAAGGACGTCGAAGCAAGTAGCACACATGCTGGATGGGTCGTCAAGGCTTCGGCGATGGGCTGACCTGTGCGAACGGCGAAGGCTTCTCCCTCCACCTCTGCCTCGACCGCTCGGCAGGTCGCTGGCGGACTGGCCGGGGACACTCTCGAAGCTGTCACCCAGGACGTGGCCTGCACCGACCCCATGGATTTCTGGCTGCCGGCGGTGAAGACATCGGAGCGGCCGACCTCTCTGACCGCGACCATCGAAGCCTCGTACACAAACTACCGCTATTGGCCGGAACTGCTGTCGAGCGGCCTGCTGCCTGCCGAGATGGCCCGTCGGATCGTCGACGCTCGTCTGTCGGGAGGCGGTCAGTTCTGCGGGATGACGCGATTCGCCGACCACCTGGACGACTGGCCTCTGGCGGATCACCTGACCTGCCGGTCTCCAGGTGCGCAAGGACGACTTCTGCTGATCTCTATGGGCGTCGCCTATCACCAAGGTTGATGGCCATCTGACCGCCTACGAACAGATCTCCTTTCCGCCGGGCAAGCGGGTCGCCGACTACTGCCTGCCCTGCCAACTCGTGGCCGCCCGCGCCGCTCGCCTGCTGGTCCAATAGACGCACGAGCCACAGGAGCAAGACGTCCTGCGATCGATTGAGAGAACAAGAACATGAGCCAAGGGAGGCGTACTATGAACAAGGCGATCATGTGTCTGCTGTCGCTATCACTTGCGATGGTGTGTTCCTCCTGCAAGCAGAAGGCCCCGCAGACGGCAGAACCCCCCTCCGCCTCGGCCAGTCCGGTCTACCAATTCGAGTTGAACGATATCGACGGGGTCCCTGTGAAACTGGAGGCCTACCGCGGCAAGGTGCTGCTGCTGGTCAACGTCGCCAGCAAGTGCGGCTATACGCCTCAATACGCGGGTCTGGAACAGCTCTACCAGAGGTATCGGACCGAGGGGCTGGTCGTGCTGGGCTTTCCCGCCAACAACTTCGGCTCCCAGGAGCCGGGCACCGAAGACGAAATCAAGGCGTTCTGCACCACGAACTACCACGTCACCTTCCCCATGTTCGCCAAGATCTCCGTCAAGGGCGACGACATCCACCCCCTCTACAAATTCCTGACGGAGGCGGCCCCGACGCAGAGCGGCAGTGCCGGACCGGTCACGTGGAACTTCAACAAGTTCCTGATCGGGCGCGACGGCAGCGTGGTCGGCCGGTATGATTCGAAGGTCGAGCCGCTCAGTCCTGAGCTTACGGATGAAATCACGAAAGCGCTCGCGGAGGCGAGCTGATGGAAGTGAATCGCGCAACCCTTGCGTTAATCCCTGCCGTAGGCAAGGAGAACCGTCAGAAGCACCGCGATTTCCAGAATAATCAGCACGAGGTTCATAGCCACGTCCTTGATTGGAGTTCTTCAGCCGTAGCTATAAGGCACAGCACACCGCATGAGTAACAGTCGCGAAGGAATTCACACCCTACTCATCAAGGAGTTCTACGATCCGCTCTCGCAGATTGTTCTCCCTTGGCTCGCAGAATCGAACGATACCCTTCTTGTCGATCAGGAAAGAGACCGGCCGCTCGTGGACCTGGTACAACCAGTGTGTCGCTCCGGCTGTCACGCCGGGGGGCCGCCCCGGGGGCATCAGGTCGGCCACCAGATCGGGGTCCGAGTCGAGGACCCCGGCGATGGGCGCCCCTTCGAAGAGGCTTGTCAGGTGGGTCGTGACAAGATCCGCCGCCACGGGACTGGCGCCGGGCAGATGGTCGTAGATCGCAATGACCAGCAAGCCGTTCGGGCCGAACTCCGTCAGCAGGCTGCGGATCGTCGCCAAACCCGGATCGCGGTCCATCGTGAAGTTGCGGAACGTCAGCAGCACGACCCGGCCCCGGACCTCTTTGAGGGTGATCGGCGTGTGATTGAACCACGTGTCGGCAACCAATGGAGGCGCTTCCTGGCCCAGGGCGCCCCACCCCTGGGGGACAACCTGGAAATCACAGGCGTAGTCGTCGGCAATAGTCGTCCGAGACCATGTGCCGTAGGAAGGCACGTCGATCGTGATGGTAATGGACCGATCGGTTGGCATGTCCGTCAGCGTATAGCAGCCGTCTGCGTCAGTGACGAGGTTCTGGCTGGCCCGTCCTATTCCCACCTTGATGGCGCGATGGGCCACCGGCGAATCCTGCTCGTCCGTAATCCTCCCCCGAACGATGCCCGAGCCCGGCTGGCTGCCGGTCAGCACAATCTCTCCGGCGTCGGCGACGTCGGCTGCCTTCAGATCGAGAGACGCCGAACGGCCGCTGAGCGTGCCAAGGAAGGCCATGGCTCTGACCCTTGGCCCCACCGAGACGCTCAGCAACTGGAAGTATCCGTCGTCATCGGTGGTCGCGGCAAGGAGCGAGTCTGGCAGCCCGCTCCAGCGGTTGTCGAGCATCAGGGTCTCCAGGCTCACGCGGGCGCCGGACACAGGTTTGCGATCCACGCCAATGGCGCGACCGACAATCGTTGCGCCAGGCTCCAGAATGAGCGAGATTTCAGTATTCTGAGCATCCTTGCGCCAGATGAACCGTCGGCCGAGCAGACCCGATGCATCACAGGCGCTGCCAAGCAGACCACCCGGCGGCTGCAACGTCGGCTCCGGGAGAGAGAACCGCGCCGCTGGTTCGGCATTCGGATCGGAAACCACCCCCTCCAGTGTGACCAGCCCAGGAACGGGATGCCCCTCCAAGTCCACCAGGGCGATATCAATCAGGTTTGTCTGCGGCTCGCGTTGGGGCACCAGCAATTCCACGGTAACTGGCGAGCTGGGTGCTCTGACGTTGATGAGTCTGGGCGAAACCTCGATCGACTGCCCCTGGTCCCACGCGGGCGCGTAGACGCGGTACGAACCAGCCGCCACGCTGAATTCACAAGCGCCCTGACCATCGGTCTTCCCGGTGGCGGCCGCCGGCCCCCGCGTGGACTCGACCACGACGGAGTATGCCTGCACAGGCCGATGGTCCAGATCACCCAAGGCCCGGACAGTGACCGTCGTTTCCGGACCCAGGGCCAGAACGACCTCTCCCGACGCGGCCTTCGGGCTGACGTCCACAAGCACGCCGTGACAGAGAATCCGATGCCGAGCCGCCGAATCCACCACAGTCACCGCGTAGAGACCCGCGTCCAGCCCGGTGCACTCGAAACGACCCGCGTCATCGATCGCGCAGGCCCGCTCGTACCCGGGCCCCTGGACACGAACGCGCAGCATCTCAATCAGTTCCATGCTCTGGACATACGGCGTCCCATCCGGGTGGAGCACCGTGCCTCGAATCGTGCCACCAAGCCTTGAGGCCGGGCCGACATTCGAGGCTGCGCGAATGGATCGGATCAACTCGGAATCCGCGACGGCGCGCTCCGTATCATCCGGCTCGCGAACGACCGGCTGATTGGTGTCGGCAACACGCGCGACCGGCTCGGATGATCTCCCATCCCGCCAGGTCGGTACATCGGGAGATGAGACACTGCACGGATCGACAGAGATGACGGCAGGATCGGACTGCGTCGGCTGCCGAGTTCCCCTGGACGAACGGAGAGCAAATATGCCGGCAACAACTGCGGCCAAGGCCACCGCTGCCAGACCAAATGAGATCCTCTGCCGCCTGTTCACTGATTGTCCTCAACATCCACCACCCCAGTCTCCAGTTCGGCCCCTACGCCGGGGCGGGCCAGATCTGAAGTCGCTTGAACAATCCACACCTTCCCTATACTATCAGAACCGAACTGATTCATCAAAGGCACGCCATCGGGGCGCAGTGGAAGACAACGCATTCCGGCCATGGAGCGGCTGAAGGTGAACGCACAAGTCCGGCACAAATCGAATCGCTCATGGCGGGATCGCCTGTTCGAGATCATCTTCGAGGCGGACACCCCCGCCGGCAAGTGGTTCGACATCGCGCTGATCGTCGTGATCCTGCTCAGCGTTCTGGTGGTCATGCTCGACAGTGTCGCGTCCATTCGAGCTGCCTATGGCCGCTGGCTCTACGGTCTCGAATGGCTCTTCACGATCCTCTTCACCATCGAGTACGTTCTGCGCCTGCTCTGCGTCGGCAAGCCGGTTCGCTATGCGGTGAGTTTCTTCGGCATCGTGGACCTGATGGCAATCCTGCCGACGTATCTGAGCCTGGTGGTGTTCGGCAGCCGCTATCTGGCGGTCGTCCGCATCCTCCGCGTGCTGCGTGTCTTTCGAATCCTCAAGCTCGGCCATCACACGAAAGAGGCGCGCATCCTCAAGGCCGCCTTCTACGCCAGCAGGCGAAGAATTCTCGTGTTCCTCAGCTTCGTGCTGACGCTGGTCGTGATCATCGGCTCGCTGATGTACGTGATCGAAGGCTCCGCCAACAGCGGTTTTTCCAGCATCCCCCAGAGCGTATACTGGGCGATCGTAACTCTGACGACAGTCGGGTACGGCGACATCTCCCCTCAGACACCTCTGGGCCAGTTCCTCGCGTCGCTCGTGATGATCCTGGGCTATTCGATCATCGCAGTCCCGGCGGGCATCGTCACGGTCGAGTGGTCGCGAGCGAGCATGCGGCAACCGCCCAACACTCAGGCCTGCCCCAACTGCAGCGCCGAGGGCCACGACATGGATGCCAGGCACTGCAAGTTCTGCGGCGCCAGGCTCTGACGCAGGTCCGGGTGTAGCCCTCAGACCGCATACGCTACCGCCGGAGGCCGACCGTACCGGCTGCGGCACAGCCATTGGGTGTCGCCGGCATCCTGTTACCACCGCGCGTCGAGATGCCTCTATCATTCGAAGGCCCAGTCAGTTACGATTGACCGCGTGGAATCCAGTGAAGGAGGTTAGTAGAGATGAAATCGACAAGACCAGCCGGTACAAAACGATGGGCAACTGTGGTCCCGATGGGCGTCGGGATCGTAATGCTTTTGTGGATAACCACTTGCGCCTCAGCCGGCAATGGCCCGGGCGTCGCCTTCAAGGTGGGCGTCCAGACCTTCGAAAGCCCCGTGAGCCTGGAGGACACCACGCGGACCCGGTACGAGGTGGAACTGGCCAGTCAGCTTTTCGCCAACGACCGTCTCGATTTCGCTCTGTCGGTCGGTGGTTCCTCGCTCGGCGAACACAAGGACGCAGATAGTGGCGTCTTCGATGACGACGCCGTGTGGGAGCTGTACTCGACCGACGAACTGAGCCTGATCGACATCCGGCTGGCCGCCCGGCTGCACCCTCTTGGCCAGGAAGGCCCGATCCGGCCCTACCTCGGCGCCGGCGTCGGCTACTTCTGGTTCCTCGACTCCTGGAAGGACAGGTACTACGAGACGATCGAGGATCCGGATTTCCCCGGCACATACATCACCTTCGAGGACCGCGACGAGGACACTGAGACACTGGGAGACGGGTTCTTTCCGTTCGTCATGGCCGGCGTGAACGTGGCGATCCACGATAACGCCGAACTGCTGTTCGAGTTCCAGTACGACATCGAGAAAGAGGACTCGGGCTTCGACTTCGGCGGTCCGATCTACATGTTCGGGGCGCGCTTCCGCTTCTGATCCCGAAGCCCATCGGGGCTGTGGCTGAATGCAAGAAGGGCCCGGCCATCCATCGGACGCCGGGCCCTTGTGTTCAATCACAATCCCTGCGATTACTTCTGTGAGGTCTCGGCGGCGCGGCGTTTGAACGTCGTCTCGCCGCGCGGACTCGAGGCCCGGTAACCACCCGATTCGACCGCGTACTCCTTGACCTTGAAGCTGTCGTTGTCGATCTTGCTGTAGATGTGCTCCATCGTCTCTCTGGTCCCATCCGGCCGCAGCATCTCGTGCCGGTTGATGGCGCCGTCGTAGCTTTCAGACCAGGTGCTCTTCCAGGTCCCGCCCCGGTTGTCGGCGCCGAACTGTATGACCTCGTCACCCGACGGCGCCAGCGCGATCATCCCCCAGTACTCATACCGATCGATCTTCGCCTCCACGAGCACCGCGTTCCTGTCGAGGGCCCACTTGTACTGTACGTCGATGGCCGTGCCCGCCTCGTCGTCGCGGGCCTGCCATCGGCCGATCATGTATTCATACCCATACTGCGCCAGCAGGTCTCCGAGGGTCGTTCGATCGGTCCAGCCGGCGGCCCCGTCGGCAGCCTTCGCCTCTGATGCGTCTGCCTTCTGACGCTTGTAGGTCAGCGTCGCCCACGGCTCCGAGGCGCGCGAGCCGCTGCTGTCGATCGGATACGCTGTGGCCTTGAACGTGTCGGCGTCGATCCGGGTGTGGACGATCTCCATCCTGCGAGTCTCGCCATCCGGTCGCTTCTGCTCCATCCGATGGACGGCGCTGCCGTATTCGTCCCGCCAGGTCCCGGTCCAGGCGCCGCCCTGGTTGTCGGCCCCGATCTGGACGATCTCCTCCCGATAGGGGATGAACATAATCAGGCCATAGTATTTCATATCGCCGATCTGGGAAGTCGTGACGACGGCGTGCCGATCCAGCGCCCACCTCTGCTCGAACGTGATCTTCTGGCCTTCCTCGGTCGTGGCGACCCACTTGCCGATCAGCCAGTCATATCCGCCCTGGTACACCATATCGCCGAGACTGTCCTGCGCCCCGGCGGGAAACGCCAGGATCCCCGTCAGTGCCGCCGACAACAAAAGGATGCTCTTCGCCTTCATAGTGTCCTCCCTTCTGGAATCCGGATTCTGGTTCGACCACCGCTCGGGCGCCGGTGGCGTTGAAGCCCGTATCGGGAAACGACCCTTGCCCACCAATATAACAAACGGCAGCCGCCGTTGCCTTAGAGGACCGTTTTTTTTCTCAGGCAGGTGAGGGGGCAGGAGGCATGGCAGATCGCCCGATCCGGCCAGGGGTGTCTGTTTTAGGCCGGGAAGGCTTTGGGAACGGGGTGCCGGCCAGTCGGAGATGAGGCCGCCTCATGTGAGACGGCCTCATCCCCCGGCATATCCACCCGGCAAAGGGGCACATTCGAACCGAGACGCTACGGCTGCGCCAGCGCCAGCTCCAACCTCGCCAGCGCGGTGAATCGATCGTCGGCAAACCGCAGCACGTGGGCCAGAGCAGGCGAGGTGAACGCTTTCCTGAGACCCGGTCGGGACCCGCAGAGCACCAGTTGATGTCCTCGCGACGTCAATGCACCGTGCAACTCCAGAAGCAGGCGGCAGCTCGATCGGCCGATCCGGTCGATCTGCGAGCAGTCCACCACCACGTCGCAATCCTCTCGCTCGGAGATCATCTCGGCCACGTCGGTCAGTTCCTCGGCTGTCTGGGGCTCGCCCGGCAGGCTGACAAGGACTACGTTTTCGGACCAGTTTTCCACGCCCATGTCTGCTCTCCTTCATCCGAGATGTCGATCGCGTCGTCTTCTGCCTGCTCCGGGACGCCGGACGTCCCCCGGCACGGATCGGGGCAGGCGGTCGCGAAGGCAACAGCCATGTCACCACTTCTTCACATCGCCCGCCCAAGGCCTCCACGATGAGAGTCGTTGACTCAAATGCATAGCCAATCGTCCCTGGATCGAGTCTTTTGCGCCCCGGGACGCCGCGCGGACTGCCGATGGAGGAAGACCGGGAGGAAAGCCACGAACGAAAACGGCCGGAGGATCGGGGAGCCTCCGGCCGGATGTGTCATACCGTGCCGCGACGCTGTCAGGCGGACTTGTGGTCCAGGAACCCTTCGAGCTTCCGCGCCCGGACCGGGTGCTGAAGCTTGCGGATCGCCTTGGCTTCCACCTGGCGGACGCGCTCGCGCGTGACCTTGAAAATCCGCCCGACCTCTTCGAGCGTGTAGGTGTAGCCGTCGCCGATGCCGTATCGAAGCTTGATGATTTCCCGCTCGCGGTACGAGAGGGTCTTCAGAACCATGTCGATCCGCTCTTTGAGCATCTCCTGCGTCGCCGACGCCACGGGGGAATCGACGTCGTCGTCTTCGATGAAGTCGCCGAAGTACGAGTCCTCGCTGTCGCCGATGGGCCGGTCGAGGCTGATGGGGTGCTTGGAGATGTTCAGCACCCTTCGCGTCTCCTGCACGGACATGCCGACTTCGTTGGCGATCTCTTCGATCGTCGGTTCGCGGCCCAGTTCCTGATGCAGGACTTTGGAGGCGCTGCGAATGCGGCTCATCGTCTCGATCATGTGCACCGGGATACGAATCGTCCGGGCGTGGTCGGCGATGGCCCGCGTGATCGCCTGGCGAATCCACCAGGTCGCGTACGTGCTGAACTTGTAGCCGCGACGGTACTCGTACTTGTCGACCGCGCGCATCAGGCCGGTGTTGCCTTCCTGGATCAGGTCGAGGAAGCTCAGCCCGCGATTACGATACTTCTTCGCGATCGAGACGACCAGTCGAAGGTTGGCGCTGGAAAGCGTTCGTTTGGCCTCCTCGTACTGGGTGAATACGCGTTCCATCGACCGGAGCTTCTTTTCGAGCAGGTCCGGCGTCTCCAGAACCAGTTCCTGAAGGCCCGCCAATTCCTGCCGGGCGGCGCTAATGTCGTCGGCGGTCATCACATCGTTGACGCCCGCGGCGATGATCTTCTCAAGCTGACGCATCTTCTCACAGACGCCGTGCAGCTTGATCTTCATCGGCTGGATCCGGCTGGTCCGAAGGCTCAGCTCCTCCAGGAGCGTGGCGATCTTGCGCCGATTGCGACGCAGACGCCTGGCGTCCACCTTGTGCTCGTCACCGTCCGGATTGACGCCGATCTTCTTGAACAGGCCCTGGTTGATGTCGAGAAGCTCCGTCACCGTCTTGAGGTTGGTGACCATGCGTTTGCGGATCACCCCTTTGACCGTCAGGGGAGTGGTTCCGGTCTTGATCGTACGATCGAACGACATCGACCCGTCGTAGACCTGCTGGAACAGCTCCACCGCATTGCGGGCACAATAGTCACACTGGAGCATCTTGCGCCGGAACGCCATGCGGGCGATCTCGATCTTCCGGGCCAGCGAGATCTCATCCTTGCGCGTCAGCAACGGGATCTGGCCCATCTGCGTCAGGTACATGCGGATCGGATCATCGATCCGGCGGGACGACTCTCCCTCGGTCAGCTCCTTCTCGAGGGTCTCGTCTTCTTCGTGAGCCTCCTCTTCCTCGGCCACCTCCACCTCCGGAATCTCGGCGTCCTCTTCGAACTCCTCACCGGCCTTGCGGCCCTCCTGCGCCTCGACGTCGCTTTCGTCGATCAGACGCACCCCCATCTCATCCAGCGTTCCAAGAATCCGTTCGAGCCGGCTGGGGCTGACGGCATCGTCGGGCAGCGAGTCGTTCATCTCTTCGTAGGTCAGATATCCGCGTTTCTTGCCCTTGGCGATGAGCGTCTTGATCAGTTGCTCGACGTCTTGCGCCTTCGGCTCTTCCGTCTGTGGCGTGTCGGTCGTTTCAGTGACTTGCGTCTGCTTCATATCTGCCGCCTTCTTGGGTTTCTTCACTTTCTTCGCCACAATACCGACTCCACTAAAGCCAAAGTGCAAACGCCCGAAATCACCACCCGAGTCCGATGACGTCGCCAGTTTCCGTGTCTGAACACCCGAATTCGACTCTGTTACGGCCTATCTTGCGCCGCAGTTCGCATCCCGCGTCCTTACCGGACGTGACCGGCTCACAGCAGGCCCAGGCTATGGGGGTTCTGTCTGGCCCCCGATCCATCCGTCTCGGCAACACCGCCGACCTCATTTCCTTCTTGATCGAGTCCGATGGTCTGAGAATCTTTCCGATATCGTCTCAACACCGAGACAGCGTCCGCCAGCCGGGAAGCATAGTTGCCCTTCTGCTCCCCGGCCGCCTGAAGGGCCACCAACCCCTCCGCCAGTGACACCGACTCAATCCGAGCCAGCAGCCCGGACAAGGAGAAACCGTCGTCCAATCGCAGCGCATCCAACAGCACCTCCGCAATCTGACGCAGGATCGGGACGTTGAACAGCGACGCGGAGATCTCTTCCTGGCGGCCCTGAAAGAGAGCAGGTTCGTTCAGAAGCACTTCGAGCACTTCCCGCTGCGCCGCCGCATGGAGGCCCCGGCCCCAGTCGATGGGTTCGGCTTCATTCCGACGATCTCCATCGGATTTCATCGTTTTCGAGACCCGGCCCATCCGCCGGCTCAGATCCGCATTGATCTCCCGTGGCGTCAGGCCGATGATCTTCGAGAGCTTGTTGACGATCAGCCCGCTGTCCAGCACGGGAATGTTGTTCGCCGCCAGCCCCGTTGCCACCGCCTGGAGGAATTCGTTCAGGATCGTCCTGCGGTTCGCGAGCGAGTCGTCACCCTCGAAGGCCCTTCGCAGCCGGTCCCACTTGAACTGGAGAACGTCCGTGGCCCCGTCGATGACCCGGTCAAAAGCCTCCTTGCCTGCCACGAGGAGGAATTCGCACGGATCCTTGCCTTCAGGAACGAAACCGAGCTTGATGTCGAGCCTCTGCGAAAGGCACACCTCCAGGGCCCGATTGGCCGCCTCCATCCCGGCGACGTCGCTGTCGTACACCAGCACGACGCGTTTGGCGTAACGCCGCAGCGTCCGGCCGTGGC
This sequence comes from Sedimentisphaerales bacterium, assembly GCA_040772485.1. Classification (GTDB taxonomy): domain Bacteria; phylum Planctomycetota; class Phycisphaerae; order Sedimentisphaerales; family Anaerobacaceae; genus Anaerobaca. The sequence continues at coordinate 327,862 of JAXGYC010000010.1, forward strand.
CCGTCGTGAAACTCGTGCCCAACGTCGCGACCACGTTGGCGCAGCCGAACTGATGGGCCATGATCACGTCGGTATAGCCTTCCACCACGACCGCAGTCCCCGTCGAGACAATCTGATGACGGGCCTGTTCAAGACCATAGAGGGTGTTGCTCTTGTCGAACAGCGGTGTGCTCGGAGAATTGATGTACTTGGCGCCGGCATCGCTGAGCGTGCGGCCGCCAAACCCGATGAAACGCCCCGTCGCGTCGGTGATCGGAAACATCAGACGGTGGACGAACTTGTCCTGGCCGGCGCCGGCCACCAGACCGCCCTGCTGAAGCAGACGCAACGGGATTCTCGGGCCCGCCGCCTTCGCCAGCGCGTCGACGGCATTCGGCGCCACACCCAGGTTCCACCGGGCAATGCTTTCGGCGGAAATCTTGCGACAGGCGAGATAATCCCGCGCGACCTTGCCGCGATCGGGATCGTTGAGACACTGCTGGAAGAACTTCGTCGCCCAGGCGTTGACCCGCGCCAACAGATTCGGGTCCACGTCCGAAGCCGGATCGCGACGCGGCGGCGCGGCGGATCGGCGAGACTCCAACTGGATGCCGGCGCGTTCGGCCAACCGCTCCACCGCCTGCGGAAACGTCAGGTTCTCGCGCATCTGGACGAACTTGATCACGTCGCCGCCGGCACCGCAGGCAAAGCATTTGAAGATCTGCTTGGTCGGGCTGACGTTCATGCTCGGCGTGTGGTCTTCGTGGAACGGACAGAGACCCAGCATCTCCCGACCCTTCCGCTTGAGACTGACGTGTTCGGCCACCACGTCGACAATATCGTTTGCCTGCTGCACGCGGCTGATCGCCGCGTGGTCGAATATCCCTGCCATCAGTGCCTACGCACGTCCTTCCTGAAGCGCCGCTCTCTATGGAAAATCCTCCCGCCCGTCGAGGCCACGGGTAGAGATAAGGGCCTGCCTCAATGGTTCCAGAGGCGTGGCTATTAAATAGGGGCCCAATGCCGTCAAAAGTCAAGTGACGGGCGCCAAACGGCCCTTTCTATACTGAGAAACGCCATCGAACATGGTTTTAGACACTTAGTCAAACGAGGCATAAGTCCGATATGTGTCAGCCTGGCACGACAGAATGCGCTCCTCCCATCTGACCTGTCCATCCCACAATCACACGCCGGACTCGGGCGGCAGGCCAAAGAAACGCACGGCGGCCTGGGTGCTCTGCCGGGCGAGCTGATCGACGGACAGACCCTTCAGCTCGGCCAGAAACCGGGCGGTGTGCACCATCAGAGCCGGCTCGTTCGGCTTCTGACTGCGGACGGGCTCCGGCGACATATACGGGCAGTCCGTCTCGATCATCAGCCGATCGACGGGCACCGCCTGGGCCGCCTCACGGGCGGTCTGGGCGTTCTTGAAGGTGACCACGCCGGTGAAAGAAATGTAGTACCCTCTGTCCAGAAGCTGCCCGGCCTGGTCGGCCGACCCGCTGAAGCAGTGGAAGACCACCCCCTTCAGTCCGTCTCCGCAGCCGTCGAGGATTTCGAGCGTCTCGGCGAACGCATTGCGAGAATGGATGATGACGGGCAAGTCCAGCTCCTTCGCGATGTCCAGATGATCGGCAAAGGCTCGCTTCTGGTCGGGCTGTTTCGAGAAGTTGTAGTGGAAGTCCAGGCCGGTCTCACCGATGGCGACGACCTTCTCGCTTCGGGCAAGCTCCTTCAGTTCGCCCACGGCCGCGGCGTCGGCGTCGTTGGCATCGTGCGGGTGGATCCCCACGGAGGCGTACAGGTTCTCGTGCCGGCCGGCCAGCTCAACCGCCTTTCGGCTGTCCGCCAGGCTCGTCCCGACCGTGATCCAGGCGGTCACGCCCGCCTGCCGGCTCCGCTCCAGCACCTCCGGCACGTCCTCCGCCAGCGGCTCAAACGTCAAATGACAATGCGTGTCGATCAAATCCATGCGCCTTACCGCCCCAATTGGCCACAATTAGCATGTCGTCCGGATGCCAGGAGCACCGTTTCCACCGTATCATCTTAGCGGATGAAAGGCAAAACCGCACCTTCTTCATGGCGTGAATGCATCTTCGTAGTGGCGGATTTCGGGGGGGCCGGAATCACCTATGACGATGGTTATGACGTCGAAGCGGCAGATTCGGTCCTGAATTCGGTGGCAGGCGAGGAAATAGCGGGCGGCGCGTCTGACCCGACGCTTTTTGCCTGGGGTGACCATCGCCTCGGCGGGAGCGAACTGCTCGCCGGCACGGGTCTTGACCTCCACGAACACAATGACGCCGTCGGGATCGACCATGACCAGGTCCAGTTCCCCGGTCCGGCAGGAGAAGTTGCGCGCCAGCGTCTTGAAACCTTTGCCCTTCAGGAACCGCTCGCTTCGCTTCTCGCCCCAGCGGCCGAGTCGGGCCCGATCCGCCAGCAACCTGCGTCTATTGAACAACAACACGTCAGGCTCTCCCGCACTCTCAGGTCTCGCTGTGCGTCTATAAGGCGACCGTCCGCCGCCAAGAAAAAAGGCCGCATGTCATTGCGGCCTCCAGTTGCCAGTCGTTGAGCCGAAAGCCCGCGTCGCGGGCCTGCGGACCCTACTTCGAGACGGTATGCTTGCTGTGGCGATGGGCCAGCTTGACCGCCTTGCCGGTGCGGGTACGCAGGTAGTATAGCTTGGCCCGGCGGGCCTTTCCGCTCCGGATCGGACGGATATCCAACACGTTGGGCGAATGCAGCGGGAACTTCCGCTCGACGCCCTCGTTGTTCACGATCCGCCGGACCGTGAAGGTCTCGTTGATCCCCCGTCCTTGCCGGGCGATGACCGTACCGGTGAAAATCTGCGTCCGAACCTTATCGCCTTCCTTGATCCGGCAGTGGACGTCCACCGTATCGCCGATCTCGAAGTGCGGAAGGGTGTTCTTGAGGTTCTTGCTCTCAACGTGATCGAGTATTTCCGTCTTCACCGAACAGTCTCCTTGAGAAGATCGTTTACCGGCCCTGCATGAAAACCTGTACTATACGGACCGGTCGAACCGAAGGCAAGCATTTTTTTGCACCGCCTTGGGAGATATTCAAACGCTTCTTTCGGTCGCAACCGGCCCCCAGGAGGGCCGGCGGGAGACCTCCGCCCGGGACCGCAACAGGCCCCCTGCCCCGGAAACTTGCCAGCGACCGTTTGAATTCTGCCCGGGACCCTGGTATTCTGGGGTTACGGAACAATCGGGGCCCGTGCCGGAAGGACGTGGCCAAGCGGCTCCGCACCTCGATGCAAATGGGAGATTTTGAATGAGTGGTCTCTTTGGCGTCGTCTCGGAAGCCAATTGCAGCGAAACCCTCTTCTACGGCACCGACTACCACTCCCACCTGGGCACGGAGTTCGGCGGTCTGGCCGTCCTGGGCGACGAGTTCTCGCGGCGGATTCACGACCTGAGCCAGAGCCAGTTCAAATCGAAGTTCTTCGACGACTGCCGGCAGATGATCGGCAAGAAAGGCATCGGGGTCATCAGCGCCTCCGAAGAACAGCCGATCTACCTGAACTCGCGGTTCGGGCCATTCTGCCTGGCCACCGCGGGCATGGTGGAGAACGCCGAGGAACTGGCCGCCCGGCTTCTGCGCAAGGGCATCTCGTTCTCGGAGGTCGGCCGCAAAGGGGTCAACACCACCGAACTGATCGGCAAGCTCATCAACCAGGGCGCCGACCTGGTCGACGGCATCGAGAGGATGTTCAGCATCATCGAAGGGTCGTGCTCCCTGCTGCTGCTGACTCGAGCGGGCATCCATGTCGCCAGAGACCGGTTCGGCTACACGCCCCTGGTGGTGGGCCGGGGCAAGGGCTCCTGGGCGGTAACCAGCGAGTCCAGCGCGTTTCCCAACCTCGGGTTCGAGACCGTCAAGTACGTCGAGCCGGGCGAGATTCTGCTGATCAGCGAAGACGGCATCGTGCAGCGCAAAGCCGGGCGCAAGCGTCCCGTCCAGGTGTGCACGTTTCTGTGGATCTACACGGGCTTTCCGGCCTCGAGCTATGACGGCATCAACGTCGAGGTGGTCCGCGAGCGAAGCGGCTGTCTCCTGGCCAAGCGGGACGGCGACATCGGCGTGGACATGGTTTGCGGCGTCCCCGACTCGGGACTCGCCCACGGACTGGGCTATGCGATGGAATCGGGCAAGCCGTTCCGCCGGCCCCTGGTCAAGTACACGCCGGGATACGGACGCAGTTATACGCCCCCTTCTCAGAAGACGCGAGACCTGATCGCCAGGATGAAGCTGATCCCCATCAAAGAGGTCATCGAGGGCCACCGTATTGTGCTTTGTGAGGATTCGATCGTCCGGGGGACCCAACTGAAGAACTACGCGATCCAGAAGCTCTGGGACTGCGGCGCCCGGGAGGTGCACGTCCGGGCGGCGTGCCCGCCCCTGCTGTTCCCCTGCCGCTTCAACCTCTCGACCCGCTCGATCGACGAGCTGGCCGCCCGCAAGGCCATCCGCCGGATTGAAGGGCACGACATCGTGGACGTCTGTCCGTACATCGATCCGACCAGCGCCAAGTACGAGCAGATGGTCGAGGTGGTCCGTCAGGACCTCGGCGTCACGACGCTGCGTTACCAGACGGTGGACGACATGGTCGAAGCCATCGGCAAGCCCAAGCACCAGCTTTGTCTGTACTGCTGGACCGGCCAGTGCCCGGAGTCCGCCTGCCGACGCAGCGCGATCGACATCGTCGCCACGAAGAAGCGACCGCGCAAGAGCAGTCCCGTCGATGACTCGGTTCAGCAGCAGCTCTGGTAGAGCGTCCATCGATTTGCCAAGTGACATCGCCACCAAATCGGCAGAAGCCGTGGAGACCGCACATGAGACGGATCCATAGCACGAGACGTCAATTCCTGAAAGCGATGGGTGCGACCGCCGCTGCATGGAGCATCCCATCGGCCCATGCAGCCGACGCATCGGACGCGATCGTCGTCGACCCTACGCCGCGCTTCGAGCTGTCGCCGTACCTGTACATGCAGTTCATGGAGCCGTTGGGCACCACCGATGGCTCGGTGGCCGCCGCCTGGGACTTCGGACGCGACTGCTGGCGAGAGGACCTGATCGACGTGACCCACAGGCTGGCTCCCACGATGATGCGCTGGGGCGGCTGCTTCAGCTCCTACTACCGATGGAAGGAGGCGGTCGGTCCTCGCGAAAAGCGAGTGCCGATGCTCAATATGTGCTGGGGCGGCCTGGACACCGGGCAGGTCGGCACGGCTGAGTTCGTGGACTTCTGCCGGCAGGTGGAGGCCGACCCGCTGATGTGCGTGAACTTCGAATCGGACGGCCGCAAGTACTGGCAGAAGGACCCCAAGGGCAGCGTCCGCACAGCCGGGCCGGAGGAAGCGGCCGAATGGGTCCGCTACTGCAACGATCCGGACGACCGGCTGCGACGCTCGCACGGGATCGAGAGACCCTGTCCGATCCGCATGTGGCAGCTCGGCAACGAGACGTCGTACGACCGCGACGGCTACGACTGCGAAACGGCCGCCAAGCGAACCGTTGCCTTCGCCAAGGCCATGCGGCAGGCCGATCCCAAGCTGACGCTGATCGGCTGGGGCGACAGCGGCTGGGCCAAACGAATGCTCGAAATCGCCGGCGAGCATCTTCAGTACATCGCCTTCCACCACATGTTCAACCCCGATCAAGGCCAGGCCGATTCGCCCCTGCGCGACACGGAATACCGCAAGGACCCGGCGCGGACGTGGGAGCACCTGATGAACGCCCACAAGATTCACGACAACCGCATCCGCTGGATGCGCGAGCAGGTGGGCGACGACCCGACGCCGCTGGCGATGACGGAGTGCCACTTCGCCGTGCCGGGCCGCAACCGGTGCGAGGTCCTGTCGAGCTGGGCCGCCGGCGTGGCCAATGCCCGCCTGCTGAACGTCCACGAGCGGCACGGCGACCGGCTCAAGATCGCCACGCTGGCCGACTTCTGCGGAACGCGCTGGCAGGTCAATGCGATCATGATTCCCGTCCCCGGCGGGCCGTCCTTCATGATGCCGGTGGCGCGGGTGATGTGCCTGTACCGCCACCACAGCGGCGACCGGGGGGTCGATGTCACGCGCACTCCCGACGGGCTCGACGTCACCGCCAGCCGGCGGGCCGACCGCCTGTTCCTGCACGTGGTCAACACGAACCGCCGGCAGTCCGTATCGACGCAGATCGCGGTCGCCGGGATGCGCATCGCCTCGGGGCAAGTCTTTGAACTGACCGGCGATCCGGAACACGAGATCATCCGCGACGAGCCCAACGGCGTGGTCCTCTCGGAGAAGGCGCTGCCGCAGGATGGCCGCTGGAGCTTCCCGGCGGCATCCGTCTCGGCGGTGGAACTGGACGTCCAGACGGTTTGACAGGAGACCTGGCCGATGACCGCCATGCACAACACGCGACGCGATTTCCTCCGGATGGCCGGTTGTGTCGTGGGCATCATACCCGCGATGCAAGGGCGGGACGCCCTCGCCACAACACCTGCTCACGCGGCGGAAACTCAAAACGAGGAATCCGTGAGCGAGGAGTTCTTCATTCGCCGCGACGAGCTGACGCTGAGATTCCGCCATACGGGGGCCAAACGCCGCCTGTCGTTCGCCAAGTTCAAAGGCACGCCCCAAGCCTGGCGAGAGGCGTGCCGCGACAAACTGGCGGAGCTGATCGGCTTTTCGAAGCCGGCGCCATGTCGGGCGAGGCTCGTCCGCGCGACCGAGCACCAGGGCGTCCATATCGAGGCGTGGGTGATGCAGGTCGATGAGAGCCTCTCGATTCCCGCTTACCTGCTGTCTCGCGAGGCGAAGGCAAGGCGCGACAGAGCGGTCATGACGATTCACGGCCACGGCGCGGTCGAGCCCTGCGTCGGCATGCACGACGACTACCATCACCAGTTCGCCCTGCGGCTGGCCCAAGCCGGCCATCTCGTGCTGTGCCCGGCCCTGCGAGGGTTCGGCCCGCTGGGCGACGTCGCGTTCGGCGACCCGGACTGTTGCCTGGACTACTGGCGGTCGGAGCGCGGCCGGCAATTCACGCTGGTCTCCGACGCGTTCCTCTACGGCCGGACCGTGATCGGCCAGACCATCGAGGACCTGCTGCGCTGGGAGACGTGGCTGGCTGAGCATTGCGGCGTGCGGACCGTCGACGTCGCCGGCATCTCTTACGGCGGCGACCTGGCGGTCACCTATCCGGTCTTAAGCGAGCGGGTCGGCAGGATCTACGCCAGCGGGACGATGGGCTCGTTCGAGGGCATCTTCTCGCGCTGCTACAACGCGCCGGCGCACGGCATCCCGGGCGTCTTGAACTGGATGGACCGCAGCGACGTCGCGGGCCTGAACGCCCCCCGTCCGATCCGCCTGCACTATGGCGAGCTGGACAAGCCGGGGCCGGACAACAACTCGGCCTCCTACAACGAGACCGTGCAGCCCGCCCTCGCAGAGCTGCGTACAATCTACAGGGCGTTCGGCGCCGAGAGCAAGGTCAGCCTCCACGTAACGCCCAACTCCTGGCACGAGATCGACAACGACGACCTGCGGCAGTTCCTCGCAACCTGACAGCCCTCCTCAGGTCCATCAGGTGTGCCCTTGACCATACGCAAAGGGACGGCTCTTCCAGACGAACGACGAAACCCTCAACTGGGACGTCTGAGCCAAGGGCGAGCCTGAACCTCTCCGTTTTCAGCGCGCGGGGGATGAATGCGCAAACATATGGGGGTCGTGGACCAGGAGCGAGTCCCTGTCGTTCAGTGGCCCGTGCGTCGATGAGTACACGGGCATCGTGCCCTTTGCATCGCCCCTATTCATGTTGACAGACTTGTTGTAGATATTGTCGTTGTCGAGGCCACAGGAGGAACGATGCTCAAATGACGCGTGCCCGTCGAGAAACAGGACGTTCTGCCCGTCTCTCTGATGTGAGACGGAGTTGCCCATGCGCGCCGTCCTGACATTGTTACCGTACGGAGCGACATCGGGCATGAAGATCGCGAAGTCTCCGGCAGCAGCCGCAGGGCTCATGATCCAGGGATTGCGGTCGGCGGCCACGGCGAGGTTCGGATCGCGCGACGTGGTCAGGCCGTACCTGCCGAAAGGAATGTGATAGGTGTAGCTGCAGTTGTCGGCCGGGGAGGCCCCGAAGTCCCATGCGTCCGCCAGTTTGAAGTCCGCTCTGAAGACTACTTCATCGGCAAGTTTGAATTCCGTCGTACCCCTATCGGCCGGGCAGACGAACATTCGAGGCTGCACCTGGGAGTACTTGACCAGCAGGTAGAAACACGAACTGATCGTCGCTTTGCCGCCCTTTCCATCGGGCGGAATGCTGTACGCCGTCTCGCGGTCCGGAGCCTTCCACATCACCGGCCCGTTCCACACCGAATTCGGATCGCCGGCGCGAGGTAGAGCGCCATCGTGTTCGCTCGCGTAGACCAGCATAGCCTTGCCGATCCGCGCCAGGTTCGCCCTGCACACCGCCCGCGTCGCCTGGTTGCGCGGCATCGACGCCAGCGGCCGGGCCAGGACCAGCAAGAACACACCCACCACGATCAGCGCCAGGACATCCACCCGCGTCAACCCGCTCGATCCGCTTGGCCTCGTCATCGCCATGTTCCCTCCAAAAGGCTCTCCCAGGCACACACCCCGTCGCACAGACCATCGTTCGCGCCTCTGCTCACAACAGAAGCTATTCTACCCCATCCCGCGTCCGAAGGGCAAGACCCATCGACACACTCCGCAGGCTCTCGTTCGTAGTGTGCCCGTGAGGGCATACCCAACCACAGACGGGATAACGCCTGACGGCGTCACTACGAACAGGCGGGCAGACAGGGCAACACGAGAGATTACAGGTTGTCCTGGAGGGCTTGGATGTCCTTATGGGTGCCGCTGACGAGCATCCGGTCGCCGGCGCCGAAGGCGTAGTCGGCGTTGGGCGTGACGAAGCGGGCGGGCCGGCCTTCCTGGAGCTCTCTGACGATGAAGACTGAGACGCGGTAGCGGGACCGCAGTTGCAGCTCGCCCAGCTTGCGGCCGGCCATCCACCGGGGCACTTCGATCTCGGTGACGATGGTGTCGCCGCCAATGTGGAGCGTCTGCGACTGGTCGTGGGCGGCGATGCGGGCGCCCAGCTCGACCGCGATGTTGCGGTGGGCCACCTCCTGGTTGTAGCGACGCAGCACGTCACTGTGGACCACCGAGCCGACCAGGCGGCCTTCCTCGTCGACCACCGGCAGCCGGTCCAGACCCGTCTCGGCGAAGCGGTCCACGACGGCGTCGAGCGACTGGGTGACGCGGACCGGCACGATGGGCTCTCTGAAATCCATGATGTCATAGGCGTGCCGCAGCTCGTCCGGATCGCTGAGGATGTGCTTGAGGTTCTGAAGCGAGATGACACCCGTCAGCCGCCCGCGATCGCCGAGCGTGAAGATCACGTTGCGACGCATCTCCAGGGCCAGGCGGACCAGCGCATCGAACGGCGCCTTTTCGGAAACGGAGGCCTCATCGGTGCGCAGCACGGCCGCGACCGGTATGGCGCGGAGCACGTTGAGGTCGTCCCCGTGATGGGTCTGGATGCCCACGCGACGCAGCTTCTCGGTGTAGATGGACTCGGCGTTGAGCTTGCGGAATACGAACGACGCCATGACGACGGTGAACATCAGAGGCAGCAGAATGGCGTATTCGTTGGTCATCTCGACCAGGACGACAATCGCCGACAGCGGCGCCTGAATGCAGGCGCCGTTGACCGCGGCCATGCCCACCAGGGCGTACGCGACGGGCGAAGCCGTCAGGCCAGGGAACAACTGGTTGACGGCCTGTCCGAAGGCACCGCCCAGCATCGCGCCGATGAACAGCGAGGGTGCGAACACGCCGCCGGAGCCGCCCGAGCCGACCGTGATCGCGGTGGCGACGATCTTCAGCACCACCAGCAACAGCATCAGGCTCAGTGCCATCTGCCCGTCGAAGAGAACGCGGATCGATTCATAGCCGACCCCCATGATGTGCGGAAAGAAGATCGCGGCCACGCCGACCAGCAGGCCGCCGCCGGCCGGACGAACCCACTGCGGGATCCGGGTCTTCTCAAAGAGGTCTTCGGCAATGTAGATGCTTCGGGAGAACGCCGAAGCCACCAGACCCGCAGCGAGACCCAGGACCAGGTACAGGCCGAACTCCCAGTGCGAGACCATCGTGAACAACGGCAGCGTGAACTCCGTGATGTTGCCGTGAAACTGACGCGTTACGGCGGTGGCGCCCACCGCCGAGACCAGGATCGGAGTGAAGGCGCTGAGGCCGAAATCCGCGACGATCAATTCCATCGCAAACAACGTACCGGCCATCGGCGCGTTGAACGTCGCGGCGATGCCCGCCGCCACGCCGCAGCCGACCAGGGTCTTGAGCTGGACCGGATGAAGTCGAAGCACCTGCCCTACCGTCGAGGCAATGGCCGCGCCGATCTGCACGATGGGCCCTTCCCGACCGACCGATCCGCCGCTGGCGATGCTGACAGCCGACGCGAGCGACTTGACGACCGCCACGATCGGGCGAATGACACTGTTCCGCGTGATCACCGCGATCATCACCTCGGGGACGCCGGGACCTCGGGCCTCGCGGGCCAGGAAGTAGATCAGCAGACCGACGATCGCGCCCCCTGCCGCCGGCAGCAGCAGCCGGCGGTACCAGGCCACCGCGAACAACGCCTCCGGCGATACGTCCGCCTGCGACCAGAACACGACCTGAAACAGGAAGATCAGCTTCTTGAACAACAGGGCGCCGAAGCCGCCGAGGATGCCGACGACGACCGCCAGCAGCAGCATTTCGGTGGCCGGCGTCAGCTTCAGACGCCGGAGAATCGATTGTCGCGTGTTCCAGATCCTTCGCATGGGCCTCCGGGGTACACTTCAGCCGTTTCTCGATCGCTCCAGGACGGTCCCGGTGTGAGCACTCAAACGGCATGGACGCGGGGAGTATACGACCTGCCTGCGTCGGCGGCAATGCCTTGTTCGCGCACGGTTCTGTCGTCGGCCGGGCCTCGTGGCTTCCGACTTCGATGGGGCAGGTGGCGTTCTGCCTCAGGAGCGAGCCGACATGCGGTTCGAACGCGGACTGGACGGCCGCTCCGGGCGATCGTTGGGCCGGTCCGACGCGAAAGACTCGAAACGTCCGAAGATCATCTTGCCCGCCGACGTCTGCAAGGAGCTGGTCACGCTGATCTGCACCTCCCGCCCGATCTTGTTGCGCCCCCCTTCGACGACGATCATCGTGCCGTCGTCGAGATAGCCGATGCCCTGGTCGGCTTCCTCGCCCGGCTTGACGATCTTGACCTGCATCGCCTCGCCCGGCAGGGCCACCACCTTGAGCGAATTGGCCAGATCGTTGATATTGACCACGTCAACGCCGCGAACCTGGGCGACCTTCGTCAGGTTGTAGTCGGTGGTGACCAGGCGTCCGTTGTGCACCTTGGCAAAGACCATCAACTTCTGATCGACACCCTTGGCCTCCTCCGTCTCGGCGACGGCGGTCTCGTCGATCTCCACCTCGATCACCTGGCTGGACTGCATCTTCTTAAGCACGTCCAGACCGCGACGGCCACGGTTGCGTTTGAGTTTGTCGGCCGAGTCGGCGATGAGCTGCAGCTCGTTGAGCACGAACCGCGGCACGATGATCGGCGCGTCGAACAGACGGCTCTCGGACAGGTCGTAGATGCGACCGTCGACGATGGCGGAGGTGTCGAGGATCAACGGGCGCGCCCCCTTGGTCTGCTTGGCGAACTCGACGTACGGCACGACGAAGCGGAAATCGTCCTTCGTGCGCATCACGATGCTGATCGTGAAGTAACAGATGCAGATGCCCAGCATCCACTTGATGGCGACCTTGGCCGGCTCGACCATCTGAATCCGATACGATTCGCCAATCATGTCGACGGCGCTGGCCAGGGCGCCGCTGATCATCATGCCCACAAGAAGGCCGAAAAACACCCCCGCCAACGCGCTGAGTTTGCGCTTGGGCGTCAGGACGTCCAGGAAGAAGAAGAAGATGGTCAGGCCCACGCCGCTGATGACCACCGACCACCAGCTCGCGGAGTTCTCGGTTGTGCTCAGCTCGACCGACGAGGCGTTGACCACCAGCACGGAGACCACAATAACGATGAACACCCCACGAAACAGCCACAATAGCATCGCCACGACCTTTCAATGATCGTCAGTCCGTTCGGCAATTCTTTCATTATAGCCATCGGCTGCGCTGTCGGCAACCACGACCTCCTCCGCCCGCCCTCGTGGAATTGCCGCCCGCGTACACGGGTTAGACAAAGGGCTCTCCTGCCTGGGGGAGAGCCCTGAAAATCGCTTCAGGCGGCAAGCGATGCTGCCCGCCGCGTTTCTACCGGTCGGCCGGTTCTCAGCCTTCGGCACCGTCCTTCTTTTCGGGGGCCGGCTTGGCGGACCGCAGGGTGATTCCCAGCGTGTCGCCGCCGGAGGGGTAGGAGCTTTCCTCCCTGGCCACCGGCTGCACCTTCGACGACGGCGCCGGTGCGGCGTGCTCTTCCTGGGCCCACTGCACCCTTCGCAGACTCAGGCCGATTTTGCGAGCTTCGGGATCGACTTTGAGGATCTTCACCTCGACCTCGTCGTCGGGCTTGACCACATCCTGCGGCTTGTCGATCTTGTGATCGGCCAGCTCGGAGATGTGCAGCAGACCTTCCAGGTCCGGCTCCAGCTCCACGAACGCGCCGAAGTTGGTGAGTTTGGCGATCTTGCCTTTGATGATGTGACCGGGGATGTACTTTTCGGGAATCGCACGAATCCACGGGTCCTCGGTCATCTGCTTGATGCCGAGCGAGATCCGCTGCTTGGCCTCGTTGACCTCGAGGACCACGCACTTGACCTCCTGGCCTTTCTCCAGCGCCTCGCTGGGGTGCCCGAACTTGCGGGTCCAGCTCAGGTCGGAGATGTGGACCATGCCGTCGATGCCCGGCTCGATCTCGACGAAGGCGCCGAAGTTCGTCATACTGCGCACGTTGGCGGTCACCACGGTTCCCGGCGGATACTTCCGGGCGGCCAGCTCCCACGGATTCTGCTCGGTCTGCTTGATGCCCAGCGAGATTTCCTGCTTCTCCTTGTTGACATTCAGAACGACAACGTCGATCTCGTCGCCGAGGTTGACCATCTCGCCGGGATGCGACAGACGCCGGGTCCAGCTCATCTCGCTGATGTGCACGAGGCCTTCGATCCCGTCTTCCAGACGGACGAAGACGCCGTAGTTCATCACGTTGACGACCTTGCCCTTGACCTTTGCGCCGACCGGGTACTTCGTCTCGACGCTCTCCCACGGACTGGGGCTCTTCTGCTTGAGGCCCAGCGAGATCTTCTCGCTCTCTTTGTCGACGCCGATGACCACGCACTCGATTTCCTGATCCAGATCGACCACCTCGGAGGGGTGCGAGATGCGGCCCCAGCTCAGATCGGAGATGTGCAGCAGGCCGTCCAGCCCGCCCAGGTCGACGAACACGCCGAAGTCCGCGATGTTCTTGACGATACCCTTGCGGAGCTGACCGACCTCGATCTCGTTGAGAATCTTCTCTTTGCTGGCGCGGCGCTCTTCCTCGATGAGCTTTCGGCGGGAAACCACGATGTTGCGGTTCTCCACGTCGATCTTGAGGATCTTGCACTCCACGTCCTTGCCGATGAACCGGCTGATGTCGCCCGGTTTGCGAATGTCAACCTGCGAGGCCGGCAGGAAGACCGGGACCCCGATGTCCACGAGCAGGCCACCCTTGATCCGCCGGATGACCTTGCCGCTTACAACGTCCCCTTCCTGCTTGGTGTTGATGATGTGCTCCCAGCCGCGAATCGTGTCGGCCTTGCGCTTGCTCAGAAGGATCAGCCCGCCGTCCGAGTCGGTGTCCTCCAGCAGAACCTCGATCTCCCGGCCCGGCGCGATCTCGTCCGGACTGCCGAACTCGCCGGCGTCGACCACGCCCTCGCTCTTCAGACCGACCTCGACGATCACGTCGTTGCCGATCTGAGAGACGATGGTGCCCTTGAGAATCGTTCCCGGCAGACGCGAGTCCACTTTCTTTTGCAGCATCTGTTCGAGGTACTGATTCTCCACGTCCCCGAACATCTCGCCGATCTGCTCTTCCAGTTTCGCGTCGGACAGCCCCAGCTTGTTGACTAAGTTTCGATCTACCATAGATTCCGATTCCCCTGTGGAGTCTTTCCGTGCGACCGACCGACGCTCCACATACACATCAGCCGGCCTCAATGCCGCAGTGCATCAATCCAAGTTGATATTGGCATCCCCCTGCTCACGCAGCAGAAGGCACTACACGCTCGAACGCGACGAGGCGACGAACTCACTGTTCTTCGCCAAATCGCTCCAAATGCTTGACAAATTCTTCAATCACCCAATCCGGGGTGGAGGCCCCGGCCGTTACACCAGCCACCTTCCTGCCGAAAAGGGTCTTTTTATCAAGTTCGTCCCAATTCTGCAAGTGAAAGGTCGCTTCGTTGTGTTTTTTGCACAGGTCGGCCAGGCGGCGGGTGTTGGCGCTGTGGAGCCCTCCCAGGACAAACATGATGTCCACCTGCTGGCACAGCTCGATGGCGGACTCCTGCCGTTTGATCGCCTCCTTGCACAGGGTATTGACCACCTTCAGCTCGCTGAAGCGGCGGCGGGCGATGGCGTCCAGCATCCGTCCGAGATGCTCGGGGCTCTGCGTCGTCTGGCAGACGATGCCCAGCCGCCCGTTGTGGGGCAGCTTGTCCAGATCCGCCTCGTCGGCCACGACGACCACATCGTTGACGCACCCGACCACCCCCTGGACCTCCGGGTGGTTCTCCTCGCCGATAATCACGACCTCGTAGCCTTCGGCTTCGAGCTGCTGGACGATCTGCTGGAGGCGTTTGACCAGGACACAGGTGGCGTCCACGATGTGGAAACCCTCGTCCTTGAGCCGGCTCAGCTCGCTCGGGGCCACCCCATGAGAGCGAATCAGGACCGTCCCTGAATCCATTTTGTCAATGGAATCGACTGTATGCAGGCCAGCGGCCCGCAGCCGTTCCACCTCGTCCTTATTGTGTATTATCGGACCGAGACAGTAGACCGACTGGCCCTCCGGAGCCCGCTTCAACGTCTTCTCCGCCATGCTGATCGCGTTGCGAACCCCCGGGCAGAACCCGCATTTTGCCGCTACCAGTACCTTCATATTCGATCCATGCCACCTTCGGCCAATCACGACGCACAAACAGAGCGGGAGCGGGCCGATCCACCCACTCCCGTTGACTCCTCTTACGCATTCACAGGCCCGCAGTGCGACCCGATCAGACGCGGAATGCCTATTCTACCGGCTGAATCCAGAGGTTGCGGTACTCGATCGCAGCGCCCTCGCTCTGGAGGCAGATCCTGCCCCCGCGTTCGGAGCACTGCGTCGCCACGTTCTGGAGCGTGCCGTTAACGAGCACAACGACCCAGTCGTCCTTGCAGATGATGTCGTAGGCATTCCACTGGCCGGGCTCCTTCTCGCTGCTGTCATGGAGCTTGATCGTGCGGCGGCCCTGGACTCGACTGCCGCCTCTGGCGTGCTGGGCGGTCTCGAGGCCGTCGATCACCCAGAAATCGCCTGCGCTGCCGGCCTGGAGCTGGCATTCGAGGCTCCTGGGCCAGACCTTGTCGGCGCCGCTGGTGTGCACCAGGACGCCGTTATTGCCCGGCTTGGCGGGCCACCGCCATTCGACGTGCAGATGGTAGTCGGCATACGGCGTCTCCGTCCGCATGTAGCCGGCCGGCTTGCCTTCGCAACGCAGCACACCCTGGCTGATCGACCAGGTCTTGGCGACGTCGGCGTTCGCATCGGGCAGGAACAGCTTCCAGCCGGTGAAGTCCGTCCCGTTGAAGAGGACGATCTTCTCCTTTGGCACGGTCGCCGAGGCCGCCTCAACTGCGGCGACCGGTCCGGCCGTCAGAACAATCAGCAGCACCACGGCGACCCCAATCAGGGTCGCGCGCCTTCTATCCTGGCTTGGCATTCTCGACACTCCTTTCATCGAACGCGACATCAGCCGACGATCAGACCAACCTCGTCTTGCCCGGAACCGCCACCTCGGGCATGGCCAGATCGCCGAATTCGTACGCCGGCGGCGCCAGGTCCAGCTTCGAGGCGTTCATCACCCAGTCCCACTTCAAGGCCCGGCCTGTGTAGGCGCTCATCCGGCCCATGATCGCGGTCATCGTACTCTCGGCAATCCGCTTGCCCTCGTTCAGACGCTTGCCCTGGCGAATCGCGGCAATCTGGTCGGCATGCTGGGTCAGGCAGGGATCGACCTGGTCCCAGGCGATCTCGGCGGCGTCAGCCCCCGCGAACACGGCCCGGCCGAAGTCCAGCCGCGCCGAGCCTTTGGTCCCGACGATGTGCTGATAGTGCGGATTCGAGATGCCGTCCTGCTGGGTGCCCTTGTAGGAAACGCTCACGCCGTTCGCGTACTCGTATTCCACCGCGAAGTGGTCGTAGGAGTCGCCATACTCCGGCTCTGTCCGCTGTTGCCGCCCGCCCAGGGCAAAGCACTGAACCGGAGGTCCGCCCAGAGCCCAGTTGACGACGTCGAGGTCGTGCACGTGCATCTCGACGATGAAGTCGCCGCTCAACCAGGTCATGAACAGCCAGCGACGCAGTTGCCATTCCATGTCCGACCACTGGGGTCTTCGTTGCGAAGGCCCCCAGCCACGCATGGCGTCTCCCAGGCGGAAGCATTGCCCGCTCTGGATCGTGCCCAGCGCGCCGTCGCGAATGCGTTTCATCGCCTCGACCAGGTGCGAAATCCGGCGCATCTGCGTGCCGGCCACAAACGTCAGACCCTTCTGGTCCGCCAGCTCCGCCGAGGCGATCACCGAGCGCACCCCCACCGGGTCCACCGCCACCGGCTTCTCGGCAAACACGTGCTTGCCCGCTTCAAAGGCCGCCCTGATGTGCATCGGGCGGAAATGCGGCGCGGTCGTCAGGATCACCACATCCACGTTCGTCGCCAGCACCTTCTTGTAGGCGTCCCAGCCGACGAAGCAGGTCTCATCGGTGACTTTGACCTTGTCCCGGATCGGGTTCGGATCTTCGCCTTCCTTGGGTTGTCGGGTCAGCGCCGCGCGACATCTGTCCAGCGAATCCTTGAACAGGTCGCCCATTGCGATCAGTTCGACGTTCTCGGCCGCCACCAGAAACCGGGAGGTATCGTGCATGCCCCTCCCGCCGCAGCCAATCAAACCGACGCGGATCTTGTCGCTGCCGGCGGCGAATGCACGCGGGCTCAGGCCCGAGGCCACCGCGGCGGACACTACGCCGACCGCCGCCCCTTTCATGAAGTCACGTCTCGATACTGCATGCTTGATTCCATCGTTCATCGCTGCACCCCAATCTTGCCGTACATGCGGACCGCTATTCCAACGGTTCTATGTGGATATTGCGAAACTCGATGACGCCCGACTCGACCTGCAGGCCGATGTACCCGCTGCGACGGGTCAGGCCCGGATGTCGCTCGTACAGATAAGGATAGAACGTCACGTCGGTGTCGACGACCTGCTTTCCGTTCAGAGCCACAGCGATGCGCGAACCGCGGCACTTGATCGCCATCTGCTGCCACTGGCCGGCCCCGCGGCCCGCCCGCTCGGACGGCGCCTGAATGTTATAAAGGCTGCCGGTAAACTGGTCCGGCTGAAGATCGCCCCACTCGCGCGTCGCATCGTCGAGAATCTGGACTTCGATTCCCGCATGGGAAGGATCGCCTCGCAGTGGAGACCGGAGGAAGACGCCGCCATCGGCGCCCGGCGAGATTCGGAACTCCAGCGACAGCACAAAGTCGCCGTACTGGTCCACTGTCGCCAGCCAGCCGGCGCCGGATGCCGCAGAAGCGTCCGCACCTGCCGAGGCCGCATCCGACGACGCTCGACCCGTGAGCACGCCGTCCGTCAGCCGCCAGCGGCCCTGCTCGCCCCCGATCACCTGCCAGCCGACCAGACCGGTCGCGAGCAGATCGGTTCGTTGCGACTCGCGGCAGAACCGCGCCGGCGTACAGGAACCGAGTATCATGACGGCACAAAGCAAGAAAATGAATGGCCCGGCCTGGCCTGTATGACGCATATCACACCTCCTGCTGGCGTAGCGGATTGGCCCCCTCGCATTCGATTGACATCGCTTATAGTGTCGTCGCATTTCGACACGCACGCCTTCGTAGAAACCATCGGCCCAAAGCTCACAGGGCCAAGGCTACCGGGTCGGCCGGCGACCGTCAAGCGCATTTCGCCGCTTCCACAGGTCCGTGCGTTTGCTTGACGCGGCTGCCGCCTTGCGATACGATTGATCCGTGTCGTGAGATGATGTCGCCGCGAGAGAATGGGCCTATGTCGGATCGAAACTGGATGCAGCAGCCGTCGGGTTCGCCTGGCCAGGCCGAAGCAGGAAGGGATGTGCGGTGGGCTCTCGATCTGCGCAGAGGCCTGCGGATGGTGGCGATGCTCGTGCTCTGGGCCGGCGTCAGCCTGCCGGCCGGGCGCGTGGCGATCGCCACACAGCAGAGCGCCGAGGCGAATTCCCCGCCCCCTGAAACCGCGCCGCCACCCGAGGAAGCCCCGGTCGTCTACTACGGCTACAACATCGTCCGGACCTATCCGCACGATGAACGCAACTTCACCCAGGGTCTGGTCTACGAGGACGGCTATCTCTACGAAGGCACCGGCCTCTACAAGCAGTCGGTCCTGATCAGGCGCCACCTCGAAAGCGGCCGCATCGTCAAACGGCTCCGCCTGCCCGATCAGTATTTCGGCGAGGGGATCGCGCTCTTCGGCGACAAGGTCATCCAACTGACGTGGAAATCCGAGGTGGCGTTCGTCTACGACAAGACGACGTTCCGCGAGTTGGAGCAGTTCCATTTCAGCGGCCAGGGCTGGGGCCTGACCAGCGACGGGACCCGGCTGATCCTCAGCGACGGGACCAGCGTGCTGCGTTTTCTCGACCCGAACACCTACGTCGAAACCGGCCGCCTCCGCGTCCACAACGACCGCCGCCCGGTGCGCCAGATCAATGAGCTCGAGTTCATCGACGGGCAGATCTACGCCAACATCCTGCCGACCGATTACATCGCCATCATCTCGCCGCAGACCGGCCGTATCACCGGCTGGATCGACCTGACCGGACTGTACATCGCTCCCGAGCACAGCCCTTCCAACGTCGTCCTCAACGGCATCGCCTATATGCCCGAGAGCAAGCACCTGCTCGTCACCGGCAAGTGCTGGCCCAAGATCTACGAGATCGAACTGGTCCCGCAGACGTCGGAGCCGTAGGGGCGAATCATCATTCGCCCGTACTTCAATCGAGCGGCCGGAATGGGACGCCCAGGGCCCGCAGCCGTTCGAGGTGGTGACGCAATCGGCCGACGAATTGTTCGTAGTCCTTCGCCTCCTTCGCCGACCAACCGATCTCCGCCAGCGCCGCCGCACGCGGATAGGTCATGTAGTACCGATGCTCGGGCGTGGCAATGAACTCGCCCCAGAGCTGGCCTTGCACGCCGAGCACGTGTCGGGCCTTGTCCGGCGCGATGGCGTCAGGGACCGGATCGTAGGAGTACACCTTAGCCAGCGGCAGGTTCCCTCCGATCGCCAGAGGCTCCGACGCGGCCGGGCCTTGATAGTAGTCGAAGTACGTGTGCGACGTCGGCGCCATCACGACGTCGTGCCCGGCGTTGGCGGCCGCGATGCCCCCCTGCTCGCCCCGCCACGACATGACCGTGGCCCCGGGCGCCAGGCCGCCCTGAAGAATCTCGTCCCACCCGACCAGCCGCCGGCCGTGACTCGACAGGAAGGCGTCCATCTGCGCGATGAACCAACTGTGCAGCTCGTGGGCGTCCTTGAGCTGCAGTCGTTTCATCTGCGCCTGCATCTCGGGGTCGTTAATCCAAAGCTCGATGTTCGCCTCGTCGCCACCGATGTGGATATGCCTGCTCGGAAACAGCTCCATCACTTCGGTCAGCACATCCTGGAAGAAGATGACCGTCTGCGGACGGGGCGCGAGAAGACCCGAGGTCTCGCGCCACCGCTTCTGGGGTTCCAACGAGGCGAGGCGATCCGGTGCGATGCCCAGCTCCGGGTAGGCGACGATCTCGGCTCCGGCGTGGAAGGGCATCTCAATCTCCGGCACGATCGTGATGTGGCGGTCGGCCGCGTACTGGACGATCTGGCGAATGTCGTCCTGCGTGTAGAAGCCGAAGCAGCGCGGTCCCGTGCCGTCGCGATGGCGGAGGTTCCAGTCCATCTGCGAACCGAGTTCTGTGAGCTTCGGGTACTTCTTGATCTCGATCCGCCAGCCCTCGTTGTCCGTCAGATGGATCTGCAAACGGTTGAACTTGTGCAGCGACATCACGTCGAGGAAGCGCATCACGTCCTCTTTGGCGATGAAGTGACGGGCCGGATCGATCAGCAGACCGCGCCAGCCAAAGCGAGGATAGTCCGTGATCTTCACGCAGGGCACGTCCCACGTGACGTCGTCGACCTTCGACGGGCTCAAGACCGCCGCAGGCAGAAGCTGCCGCAACGTCTGGATGCCATAGAACAACCCCGCCGGCTGCGCCGCGACGATCGCGACCTGTTCCGGCGTCACTCGCAGCTCATAGCCCTCGGCGCCGAGCGTCGAGAGGCTATCGTCCAGCCGCATCTCGATGGCCCGCTCGCCGGGCTTGGATGACGTCGTCAGTTCCAGCGCGAATCCCATTGCGGGCGCCAACGCTGCGGCCAGCTTCTTCGCCTCGACCGCCGCGGCACCCTGCGCGACGATCCGCGTCGAAGGCGTGACACGAAAGGCCCCGTCCGCCCGCTCGACCGCGACCGGCTGTGGAATCACGTTGATGTCGCCACCGCTCGCCCTCGACGACAGCCCCAGAGCCAGAACCACTCCAAACACCATCACAAATCGCACCATGTCATGGTCCCTTTCAAAATCACCGCATCACAACCGACCATACCGCCCCCCGCCCCACCCCGCAATCCCAAACTCCGCCGGAACCGGTCGCGACACACACTTGACGCAGCCGGGAGATCCCTGTAGACTATCTCCCGGATGTGCGAAGGGAAGCTATGCGTGGAGAGGTTCCCACAGTCCGGCCCGTTGTCCCCAAGCCGCGTGGCGACACCAAGTGGTTCGCCCAATCAGTTGGCGGGCCGAGGCCCACTCTACGTCTGGGATATGCGCTTGACGCGGGCGAGGCATTTTCATAGGCTGGATTTCGAGAAATGCGGAGGGAACATATGCGTGGAGAGGCTTGGACAATCCGGCGATGTGCACCCACGGCTGCGGCCGCGTGCAATCCCCCGCCGTCCATCCACCCGCACAGTTCCGCAGATGCATGCCGTTGGACCATACGTTCGTGGGAGGTGTTCTTATGAAACGCAAGCTGCAAACTCCGATCATGGCCATTCTGCTCGTCCTGCTTCCGCTCATCGCTTTTTCAGGAGCCGAACAGACGCCGTCCGAGTCTTACTATGAACGATTGAAGTCATTGGTGAGAGTGAGAGAGGGATACTATGTCTCGATTCATCCGGCCGCGAAAGACCGAGACGTCAACCTGATAGAGATCGAAAAGGGGGCTGCGGGCGTCGTCTTTGGCGCGTCGATGGATGATGTGATTGCCGTCTGGGGCTTCCCAGAGTCCATCCGGGTCAATGGATTCCTTAAGACGTGGTTTCTGCGGATTGGCGGAAGCTGCTTCGGCTTTGTTGACAATCGCCTCACCACCATCGCCGTTTGCCGCGGTGCAGTGAAGAATGCCCATCTGGCAAACGGTATCGGTTTTGAATCCTGCTATGATGAGGTGAGGTCTGCCTTTGGTGAGCCTGTAGAGGCCACGGACCTTGAGCTTACCTTCGTGACAGAGGATGGCTAAACCATTGAGTTCTGTTTCTGGGATGAACCTGTTTGGGGCAGACGTGAGCTCATAGCCATCACGATATCCTGCCCGGATTCAGAAGAATCCGCGCGGAGCCGCTTCGACAGGGAAGGGCCAACGCGGTAGGCGGCAAACGTCCTGACGACGGAATGCCACCCGTACCGAAAACCATCGGCAAGCTCGCGCTTGCCGCTGCCACACGTGGCTCTCCGCGCCTGCGATGGGCCGGCCTGGAATATCTGTGCAGATACAGCATGGGCCACAGCCCATCGTACGGGCGTCCGACGGGCTTTGGGACGCGATTGCCCGCTTCAAGGTGAGGCGCGCGGCGCGACCCTTATGTCACCCCGAGGGAAAGGAAGTGCAGCCGAGGAGTCTGGCCAACAGAGAATGCGCGCTTCGGGTCTGCGGCTGGATTTCTCCGCTGCGCCTGCCTTCGGCAGGCTCCGGTCGAAATGACAAGGCCGGCATCGGCATCGTCCGCAGGGGCGAATGATGATTCGCCTCTGCCACAAGCAGTCAGCGGCCTCCAGGAATTCGTCTGTCTCGACCCCGGTGTCCTGACCGACCCTCAGCCAGCCAAGGCCAAAACGGGCCATCGCGTCCGGGTTTGGGGATTGCGGGCGAGGGGCGATTGTGGTATGATAGAGGGTGCTCGGGGTCGCTGCGGCCGGGGTTTGTCTATGCGGCCGGAGGCGATCTGGAGGAGCAGAGGGGAGACACTGGGTAGGTACCTTGGGTACGGTCTGAGTGGCAGTTCTTCGAGGAGGACTTGTATGTTCAAGAAACGAACCCCGGAACGGACGTCCCGGCGCGCCGGGACGCTCCTGCGCAGTTTCGTGCTCGGGCTGACACTGATCCTGACCTCCATCGGCGTCGCAGCCGATCCCTCGCTGGTCGGGTGGTGGACGTTCGACGAGGGCTCGGGAACGGTCGCCCACGACGCCAGCGGGCGGGGCCACGACGGCACGCTCCGGGGCGGTCCGACGTGGGTGATCGGACGCGTCGACGGCGCACTGCTGTTCGACGGCAAAGACGACTACGTGAACATCGGGAGCGTGGGAATCAGCGCGGCCGCCGACAGAACGGTTATGGCGTGGGTCAAGGCCAGCACGGCGACCATACCCGACAAGACGAGCGTCTTCGGCTTCGTCCCGGACGGAAGCATCGAGGGCACCTATTATGACATGGAAGTGGACGACAAGGGCAACTACATCGCCCACATCTGCGGCTACCAGTGGGTCCTCGCGCCGGTCGACACGGAATGGCACCATATGGCCGGCACCTACGAAACCAGCACCGGCAGTTGGTTTCTGGACGGCCGGTTCATCGACAGCGCGGATGGAGACATCGGGACGATCGACCAGGTGCGAATCGGCACGCGGCCCAGCAGCGGCAAGTACTTCCCCGGCCTGATCGACGACGTCCGCATCTACAACCGCGCGCTGACGGAGGCCGAGATTCAGTCCGTGATGGTGGGCACCGACCTGGGGCAGGCGACGGCCCCCCGCCCGGCGAACGGGGCGCAGGACATCCCTCGCGACGCCGTGCTGTCTTGGACGCCCGACGCCTCCGCCGTCCGGCACAACATCTATCTGGGCACGAGCTGGGACGACGTGCGCAGCGCCAGCGCCGCCGATCCGCGAGGTGTGCTGGTCGGCGCAGGCTTGGCCGGAGCCACGTTCGATCCCGAGGGGCTGCTTGCGTTGGACCAGACGTATTACTGGCGCGTCGACGGCATCGGCACCGCTCCCGACAACACCGTATTCAAAGGCCGAGTCTGGAGTTTCGCCTCGGAGCGCTTCGCCTATCCCATCGAGAATATCGTAGCCACCGCGTCGCACACGGACGCCGACGCCGAACCGGAGAAGACGGTCGATGGCTCCGGCGTGAACGCCCAGGACCAGCACTCCATGAACTCGCGTGACATGTGGCTGGCCAGCCCCGGCCCCGACGAGCCTGTGTGGATTCAGTACGACTTCGATCGCGTCTACAAGCTCCATCAGATGCTGGTCTGGAACTACAATACGGAGTTCGAGTTGCTGCTCGGCTTCGGCCTTAAGAACGTCACGGTCGAATACTCGGCCGACGGCGCTGAGTGGGTCGCACTGGGAGACGTCGAGTTCGCCCAAGCGACGGCCAACCCCTCGTACGTGTACAACACGACGGTGGATTTCGAGGGCGTTGCGGCCAGGAGCGTCCGCCTGACCGTCCGCAGCGGCTACGGGCTCATTGCGCGGTACGGCCTCAGCGAGGTGCGGTTCCTGTACATCCCCGCGCACGCGCGCCGGCCGCAGCCCGCCGACGGCGCCACCGACGTGGAGATCGGCTCGATCCTGAGCTGGAGCAGCGGACGCGAAGCCGCGTCACACGAGGTCTATCTCGGCGCCGATCCGGCAGCTCTCGCGTTGATCGGCACGCCCGAGACCGCCAGCCTGCCACCGGGCGACCTGGCCTTCGGAACGAGCTACTACTGGAGGGTGGACGAGGTCAACGAGGCCGAGGCCATCGGCCTGTGGGAAGGCGATCTCTGGACCTTCACCGTCGAAGAGTACGCAAGCATCGACGATTTCGAGAGCTACAACGACGACGTCGACGCCGGCACGGCGATCTTCGACACCTGGCTCGACGGCTGGGTGAACAACACCGGCTCGACGGTCGGCTACCTCAATGCCCCCTTCGCCGAGCGGACCATCGTCCACGGCGGCGAGCAGTCGATGCCGCTGGCATACGACAACTCGGCTTCGCCGTTCTACTCGGAGGCGGAGCGGACCTTCGAGCGGGCCCAGGATTGGACGATCGGCGGGTCCGACCGCCTGCGGCTGTGGTTCCGTGGCGATGCCGAGAACACGCCGCAGACGCTCTACATTACACTGCAAGACAGCGCCGGACACACGGCCACCGTCCGCGGCGCGGACCCGGACGCTGTTGTCACGACCACCTGGCAGGAGTGGCAGATCGCGCTGAGCGAGTTCGGCGGGATCAACCTGGCCAAGGTGGAAAAGATAACCATCGGCGTCGGCAACCGGACCAGCCCGGCCGCCGGCGGAACCGGCATCGTCTACATTGATGATGTCGGGTTCGGCCGCCCCGCTGCCACGCCATAGCGATCAGACCGATGGCATTGGCTCTCGCACAGCACGGCGGGCCCTGTCAACACGGCATGGGCCCGCCTTTTTCTGCGCGTCGCTTTCGCATGCGTGCAATGAGGGACGGACGTCCACCCAAGGGTTGACGCCGGGGTGGACGGCGAGTAGCTTGGCGCCATGCTAAGGTCTGCACAGACAGTTGCGGTCGGTTGTGCCCGTTCCATCATGCCGTGGGGCAACAATCGTCAGGACGTATTTCTCGTCGACGGCGATCCCTGATTGAGGAGAACCATCCAGTGAACATGCTGCGTGTGTGGCCCATTGTGTGCCAGTTCGGCGTCGGCGGGTTGTTGTGTCTCGTCGGCATCTGGGCGGGCTTTCGAGGCGGATACCTCAACCTGCGGATCGCGGAGGACCGCCGGCTCCTCGTGACACTCGTGGCCGGGTACCTTATTCTGCTGGCCGCAACGTGCGTCTTCACGTTCCTGTCGCCGCACTGGTCCAACGGAGGGTCCCTATGATCGCACAAGCCATTGGCGGAACCCTCGACTATGCCGTCATGCTGGCGTATTTCCTGGCCGTGCTCGGGTTCGGCCTGTACTTCGGACGCTACACGGCCAGCACGAAAGACTTCTTCTTCGGCGGCCAGCGTTTCTCGTGGTGGCTGATCGCCTTTTCGTGCATCGCCACAGTCGTCGGCAGCTACAGCTTCATCAAGTACAGCGAGGTCGGGTTCAAGTACGGCATCTCCAGCACGCAGACCTACTTCAACGACTGGTTCTGGATGCCGATCCTCGTGCTCGCCTGGATTCCCATCATCTACTACAAGAAGATCGTCTCCATTCCCGAGTATCTGGAGGCGCGGTTCGACAAGCGTACGCGCGTGATGGCGACGTTCATCATCCTGCTGTACCTGGTCGGCTACATCGGCATCAACCTCATCACGTTGGGCCGGACCATGCACACGCTGCTCGGATGGGAGGTCATGACCGGGGCCACCGTGACAGCGGTGGCGGTCGCCCTCTACGTGTACGTGGGCGGGCAGACGGCGGTCATCATGACCGATCTGGTGCAGGGACTGATCCTGCTGGGCGCCGGCGTGGGGCTGTTCCTCGGCGCGATCTATCACTTTGGCGGGTTCGGCGAGTTCTGGGCCCTGTTGCCGACGGAACACAAGTACGCCTTCTCCGACTTCAACGCGCCGCCGAAGTTCAGCTTCATCGGCATCTACGTGCAGGACGGGCTGGCCAACACCGGGGCCCTCATGCTGATGCACCAGGGCTTCATCATGCGTTTCCTTTCGCTGCGGAGCGTCAAGGACTCGCGGAGGATGGTGGTCGCGTGGATTCTGGTCCTGACGCCCCTGGCGGCTGTCGCGACCAGTTGCGGCGGGTGGATCGCCCGGGCCCTGGTCAACAACGGAGAACTGGACACCAACGCCGAGGATTCGTTCGTCAAGGCGGCCCATTTCCTCTGTGCCCCCGGCGTCTTCGGCTTCGTGCTGGCGGCCTTGACGGCGGCGCTCATGAGCACGGCCGACTCGCTGGTCAATGCGGTCAGCGCGATCTTCGTCAACGACATCTGGAGACCCTACGTACGGCCTGGCGCCAGCGACAAGCACCATCTGCTGGTGGCGCGGATCACGAGTCTGTGCGCGGCGGGCATGGGCCTGGCCCTGGTCCCGATCTTCATGAAGGGCACCATCTACGAAGCCCACAGCATGTTCACCGCCGCCGTGACGCCGCCGGTGCTGATGGCGGTGTTTCTGGGGATTCTCTGGAAGCGGTACACCCCGGTCGCCGGCTTTGCGACCATCGCCGGCGGGAGCATCCTGATCGGCCTGTCCTTTGTATGGCCCGATGCGCTCGTCGGTCCGTTCGACTTCGGCATGGGTTCGGGAAGTTACTCGTTCATGCGGGCGCTGTTCGGCCTGCTGGCGGCCGGTGCGATCGGCGTGCTGGTCACCTGGTTTACCAGCCCCCGGCCGCTGAGTGAATTGAAAGGCCTCGTCGCGGGGACTCAGATTGACGCCATGCGCGAATTCAAGGGCGGCGAACCCAATCGCCGGCCCGGCGGAAAGGTGCGGCTGGTAGCCAGGATCGACGCCGGCCTCTCGGGCACGAACGCCGTGGTCGTCCCGCAATCCGCGCTCGACACGATGGCGGCCGAGCCGGGCGACCTGCTGTACGCCAGCGACGTCCACTGGTGGTACGGCGGACTGCGCTCCGTTCACGTCAAGGCCGGGGCTCCCTCGAATCCGGACGGCGGCGACGCGATGCGCATCAGTCCCGAGGACGCCGCCACAGCCCACTTCGCCGAAGGGCAGTCGGTGGTCGTCGAGAAGATCATGTGAGCCATCGGGCCGCGGGTGACAGAGCACAAGGCACGAGAGTTGTGCGAAAGCCAGTTCGATATCTCGTGTGGGGCGTCGCGGCGACGGCTGTTGTGGCCGGCGCCGGTATGGCCGCCCTGCTCCTGCGTGGGACGGGGGTCGATTCCGAGGCGCTCCTGGCGTCCCTGGCCCGGGCGACGTCGCCGGGACGGATCACGATCGAGTATCCGCTGGACGGGACGCTGTTTCCGCCGGAGATCAGCGCCCCGACGCTGCGATGGAAGGACGAGAACGTCCGCGCGAATCTCTGGCTGGTCACGATTGTGTTTGCCGAGGGCCGCAGCCACATCGACCATTTCGCCACGCAGCAGCAATGGCAGCCGGCAGCGCGGCTCTGGGCACAGATCAAACGGCGGTCCCTGCAGAGGCCGGCGCTCGTGAGGGTGGTCGGGCTCGATCGCCGCACGCCGGATCAGGCGCTGTCGGTCGGACAAGTCACGATCCAGACCTCATCGGACGAGGTCGGAGCCCCACTGTTCTACCGCGAGGTGAACCTGCCCTTCATCGACGCGGTCAAGGACCCGTCCACCATTCGCTGGCGCTTCGGCCCGGTCTCGGCGACGTCGCCGCCGCCGGTCGTGCTGGAGAACCTGCCGGTGTGCGGGAACTGCCATTCGTTTTCCACGGACGGCGCGACGCTGGGGATGGATATCGACTACGCCAACGACAAAGGCTCCTACGCCATCGCGGCGGTTGCCAGATCCATCACGCTCGATGGGAACGCGATCATCACCTGGAGCGATTACAGGAGGGACGAACGCGAGCCAACGTTCGGGCTGCTCTCCCAGGTCTCGCCCGATGGGCGGTTCGTCGTAAGCACCGTCAAGGACGAGTCGGTCTTTGTGCCCAAGCCCGGCCTGGATTTCTCGCAGTTGTTCTTCCCGGTCAAGGGAATCCTGTGCGTCTACGACCGGCAGACGGGCACATTCCAGTCGCTGCCGGGGGCCGACGACCCGAACCGGGTGCAGAGCAATCCGACGTGGAGCCCTGACGGCAAGCACATCGTCTTTGCTGCCACGCAGGCGTACCGCGTGCGGCGCGCCGGCGACGAGCACAAGGTGCTGCTGAGCGCGTCGGATTGCCGCGAATTCCTGGTGGAGGGCAAGCCGTTCCAGTTCGATCTCTACCGCGTCCCGTTCAACGAGGGTCGCGGCGGGCAGGCCGAGCCGATCGCCGGAGCCTCGTTCAACGGCAAGAGCAACTACTTCCCCCGCTATTCGCCGGACGGCAAGTGGATCGTGTTCTGCCGGGCGCAGAACTACATGCTGCTCCAGCCGGACAGCGAGCTGTACATCATCCCCGCCGAGGGCGGCCAGGCCCGCCGCTTGCGCGCCAACACCAGGTGCATGAACTCCTGGCACAGCTTCTCGCCCAACGGCAAATGGCTCGTCTTCTCGGGCAAGCCCGACTCTCCCTACACGCGGCTGTACCTGACCCATATCGACGAACAGGGCGAGAGCACGCCGGCGGTGGTGCTCGACCACCTGACCGCGCCGGATCGCGCCGCCAACATCCCGGAGTTCGTCAAGGCGGATGCCGCCGCGATTCGACAGATTCGGGAGAAGTTCATCGACGATGTCTCCTACGCGCGGGCCGCATGGGAGTGCTTCAAATCGGACGACCTGGACGGCGCCGAACGCCACGCGAGAAAGGCCCTGGAGCTGAATCCGAACAGCGGCGAGGCGCTGCACACCCTGGGACTGGCCTTCTTCGCACGCAGGCAGTACAGCGAAGCAATCCGGCACCTGTCGCAGGCGACCCAGGCCAAGCCCGACGACGGCCGGATCCTGGCCGATCTGGGAGGCGCCTTCGTCGCTGACAATCGGCTCGACGAAGGCATCCGTTATCTGCATCGGGCGCTGGAGTTGGTGCCGGACGTTCACGAGGCGCACTTCAATCTCGGCGTGGCAGAATCCCGCCGGGGCAACAAGACCGAGGCCATGAAGTGCTGGCTGCGAACGGTCCAGCTCGATCCCCACAACTACACGGCTCACCACAACCTCGCCGTGCTGCTGGACGAGCAAGGCGAACCGGACCGGGCCCTCGAGCACTACCGCCAGGCGGCACGGCTCAAACCGGGCGATTGCATGGCGCAGGCCCATTTGGGGATGGCGCTGTGCGCCCGAGGGACTACCGAGGAGGGCTTGACGCAGTTGTCCTACGCCGCGAGCCTCGACCCGGCCAACGCCGCTGTCCACTACAAATTGGCCGTCACGCTGGCTGGGCTCCGGCAGCACGAGCAGGCGATCACGCACTTCCTCCAGGTCCTGCGGCTGGCCCCGCGCCACACCGATGCGCTGTTGGGGCTGGCGACCAGCTACGCCCAAATCGGTCAGGTGGACAAGGCCGTCGTCCGCCTGGAGGAGGCCAGACGGATCGCCCAGTCCACCGGTAACCAGGAACTCGTCCAGCGAGTCACCAGGCAGATCGAGTCCTGCCGCCGGCGCGACCAGTAGAACCGGCGAACCGCGCGTCAACGCTTCACTTGGATGGTCCCGTCCTCGGCGATATCCACCTGGGCGGACAAGGTCTTGGCCGACTCGAATGCGAATTCCTGCTTTCCACGGACGATGACCTTGTCGCGATCGGCGATCAGACCAAGGGGCCGGTCGGGGTCGCGGCGCCGCAGGACGTTGGCCAGCAGGAAAGCCTTTTCGAGGCCGTCCCCCCTGCCGTAGTTGGCGACCTCGTCGGGCTGGGCGAGGCGGTTGCCGTCGTAGATCGAGACCGGTTCGAGCTGCCCGAGCCAGGCGTGGACCTCGTCAAGCGGTTTGGAGCCGGCCCGTTCGAGCGAGACCGGGTTGCGTTCGATGGCGGCCTTGACGAATGGGCGCCAGTCACACGTGTCCATGTCCCGATAGGCGTAGAAGGCCAGGTCGATCGTGGGGTTGCTCTGCCTTCTCGACTGAAGCTGGGCGATGATCTCCTCGCGGCTCTGATCGACCGACAGCTTGACAGGCTCGACCGCCTTGAAGCTCTTCTGCCTGCCGGGCAGCCTGGGCCGGATGTGCACGAAGTCGGTCAGCAGCTCCACGAACCGTCCGGCCTCGGGCACGTGCGGTTCGAGGAAGCGACGCAGGGCCTCGCGTCCGGCCGGCTCTCTCAAGTCCGGCTCGTCTTTCTCGAGGAAATCGCTCAGCCGGTCGCAGCGGACGCGTCCCGGGATCTCGTGCCGCACGAAATCCTCGTCGGACACCTCGGCCAGGAGTTTGTCGTGGGTGGCATCGCCGATCTTGTACGGGCTGCCATGCTCGTAGTGAAAGAGCGTCTCGGCCTTGAGGAACTGCGGCTGGCCGTGACAGTCGCGACAGATCTGGAAATGCTCCTGGTACTGCCGGTGGCAGCGCAGGAAGCTGGCGAAGCTCGTGATGCTCAGTTCGGTCCGGAGATACTCGCCGATCCGGCCGATGAAGCGGTCGTAGGCTCTCGGGTCGATCGTCGCATCGTCGTAGAAGCAGTGGATGTACCCGGTTGGGTGGGCAACGATGGTCACCTGCTCGTTGCGCAGGGCGCGCTGCGCCTTGTACGAAATCTCGGTGCCGTTGAACCACATCGTCTTGGTGACGAGCCGGCGGTTGTTGGTGAGGATGCCGTCCTGCATGTCGATGAAGTTCTGCGAGTGGAGCGGCGTAAGGATCAGGTAGATGTCTTCGAGCGGAATGCCGCAGACGATGAACGACGCGGCGGCGTACAGCGTCGCCAGTGACACGCACTCGCCGGCCGCCCGGTCGTAGCCCGGCCGGAAGCGAAAGGCCTCCATCGCCTCGACCGTCTCGGTCTTCCAGTAGGGAATCACGTCGCCGTCGTACTTGTCGAGCCCGAAATGCTTGCGGATGTCGACGTCGAAGTAGTACTGATCGCCCGTGTAGCCGAACAGCGCGTTGCTGCCGGCGATCTGCTCGGGACTGATCACGTGCCGGAAGCGGTTGACCTCCGTCTCCTGTTTGGTCAGGCCCCAGGTCTCCAGGTCGAGGTTGAAGTCGAACTCGTCCATGATGTATTGGCGCATCCGCATCAGCCTGCGGTAGCTGGTCTTGCCTTCGAGCTTGGCGAAGCAATCGACCTGGCGCCACTTCCACAGCAGCGGGCTCATGATGTTGGCCAGCACGAGACTGTACATCAGCTCCGGGAACACGAACACCTCCATGTCCGAGAGCGTTATCGCCGACGAGTACTTCTCCAGGTCCTTCGCGTCCATCCGTTCCATTCCTCAATCCAAAACCAGCTCTTTCGTCCGCCCTGCCAGCGATACGTCCCGCCCGCCGCCGGAGTTTACCAGAAATCGCGACAACCGCAATCCAAACAGTGGAAGGGGCCACGACGGCATCTCTGCAGATTCAAGGCACGGCCCATTCCAGGCACAGACAGGCGTGTGTGGCAGCCTCAAGCTCGAAGAGCGCAGGCGTGGCTCTTCGCATTGGCCACCTTCAGGTGTTCGGGGGACTGCCAAGATCACCATCCCCCAACGCTGCGCGTTTGAGGCTGCCACACGCATGCCAGGATGTCTTCCCACACCCCGACGTCCGGCAAAGAGCGAGGACGATTCAACTGCCATTCGTACCCGGCCAGTCGGGACGGTGGAGACACACGTCAAAGAGTTCACAGGATTCGCAGTCGGGGCGTGGGCGGCCGGTGCAGTCGTCGAGGATGCCGATGCGGGACAGGGCGAAATCGTACTTGACCGGGTCGGCCGGCGCGATGGCGGCGAAACGCTCCGTGACCTGCACGGCGGTGGATTGCGAGATCGTGTTGCTGTCGTGCAGACCCAGGATGCGACAGAGGCGGGCCATGTGCACGTCGAGCGGCACGATCAGCTTGGCCGCCTTGACGCCCTTCCACAGTCCCGGATCGACGTCGTCGGCGCGGACCATCCATCGCAGGAACAGGTGCAGCCTCTTGCTGGCGCTGCCCCGGCTGGGACTGGCCAGCAGGTACATCAACCCCCGGCTGACCCTGCCAGCGTGCCTGCGGGCATAGGCATCCGTCAGGCGGTCGCAGAATCTCGCCAGCGAGGGCAGAACGTTCGGCTCGCTCGGATCGAAACCCTCCACGAAGAACGATTCGATGCTTCCGTGCCGGCGAAGCACCGGACGGAGCAACTCCAGCAGGTCGCCCACATCCTCGGCGGTCGTGAAGCGGTGCTTGAAGCCGGCCAGGCGAGACCGACGCGACGGCGTGAAACTCATCACGAAATCGTATGGCCCGCAATCCATGCGTGCGAACAGATCGTTCAGACTTCGCTGGATCTGCTGCACGCGGCCGTAGGCCAGGGCCGCCGCGAGGAAGGAGGCGACCTCCGCATCCTGCGGCCGGTCGAACCGATAGGCGAATTGAAGCGGGTCGGCGCCGATGAGCCGGCGATGGTTGTACCGTGCATGGACCCGTTCGAGGATTTCCGCCAGAACCTCAGCCCGTGGAGGCGACGCGAGCGAGACGCTCATTCGGCCCTCTGCGGCATCTTCTTGCGTGGGATGTCGCCCGCGAAGCGGCACTCGATTTCGCCGGTCTGCGTGTTGAACCGGACGCGCCGGCCGCGTGTGCCGCCGACCTCCTGGCGGACGACGCGGATGCCTGCGGCCTTCAGGACCTCCAGGGCCGCCGCGACATTGCCCTGCCCGATGCTCCCGTCGGCATTCGGGGTCTTCAGGACCGCCGCGCCGCCGAAGATGCTGGCCTGATAGTGGCGCGGCTCGGCGTCGATCTTCAGCATGGCGTTGACGATCTGTCGGGTCGCGCTGGTCCCATAGGTACCGATCTCCGGGTCGGAAGCGTCCCTGGGCCGGTCTCGAAGGAAGTGATTCATCGCTCCGAACCCCTCCTTGGCGTTGTACAGACAGACGGTGACGCAGGAGCCGACGAGGGTTTCGGTCATCACGGGCCGGCGGGACGCGTAGAACTGGCCCGGCCGGAGGAATTTTCGCATCAATGCAGTCACAGGTCTTGCAACGCCCCCAGAGAAGATCACCCCAAATCGGCGGAGCGGACGCTGGCGAGGAACCGCCCGTTGCTCCTGATCACCTCGATATGACAGCCGAACAGCGCCGTCAGGTGGGCCGAAGTCAGCAGATCGTCGGGTGTGCCCTGGCCGACGACCCGGCCGCCCTTCATCAACACGATCCGGCCAACCGCAGCCGGCAGCTCGTCCAGATGGTGCGAGACGATCACCACCGTCGGCGGCCGGCTCCGCGCCAGCAGCCGGTCGAGGACAGCGACACAGGCCGCACGCGAACCGATGTCCAATCCTACCGTCGGCTCGTCGAGAAGCAAGATCTTCGCGTTCGAGACCATCGCCCGGGCCAGAAGCGTCTTCATCTGCTCGCCGGAAGACAGGTCGCCGTAGGCCCGCTCGCCGATCTCACTGAGGCCGACCGACGCCATCTCCTCGTCCACGCGATGCCACTGGCTGTCTGTCGCGCCGCGATGTGGAGGCAACACGATCGTCCCGAACAGCCCCGTGGCCACAACGTCGCGCACACACATCCGGTCGTCGAACTTTGGCGCCCGCGAAGGCTCGATCAATCCGATCTGGCGGCGGACATCGGCGAGGTTGACTCGCCCATAGGTGCGTCCGTCCACGCTGACGACGCCCGTCGAAGGCCAGAGGTAGCCGGCCAGCACCGCCATCAGCGCCGATTTGCCCGATCCGTTAGGCCCGAGGATCGCACAGCAACTGCCCGCTTCGACACTCAGGCTGATCTCGGCGAGAATGGCGTTGCCCTTTCGGGTGACCCCGACGTTCTTCAGTTCTATCGCGTTGCGACTCAAAGCCAGACCCAGGCCACCGTCAGCCAGCCCTCCGGAACGTGTCGATCAGCGATGCGAGCTTGCCGGCGTCCACGTCCCGTTCGCAGAGGGGACGCTCGTCATCACGATACATCTGCGTGTTCTCTTCGAAGCTGCTCTTGGGATTGACGTAGAAGACGCCGAGAGGCAGCCGGTCGGTTTCCGTCGCCTTGGCGAAGGCCGCTATGCGGTCCGACGGATCGTGCGAATCGTCCAGGTAGTACACGTGGTCCTTGAACCACTGGTACGTGTTGAGCTTGTTGAACGTCACGCACGGCTGGAAGATGTCCACCAGCGCGTAGCCCTTGTGCCGGATGGCCCGTTTGAGGATCTCTCTGGTCTGCTCGCGGTCGCCCGAGTTGGCCCGTGCGACGAAACTGGCATCGAGGGCGATGGCCACCGCCAGCGGATTGAACGGTTCGAGAATCACGCCGGCGACCTGGACGGGCGTCTTGAATCCGCGCCGGCTCGTGGGCGACGCCTGGCCCTTCGTCAGGCCGTAGACCATGTTGTCGTGGACGATGTTGGTGATGTCGGGGTTGCGGCGGATGCAATGGATGAAATGGTTGCCGCCCTCGCCGTACATGTCCCCATCGCCGCTCTCGGCGATCACCGTCAGCTTGGGATTCACGACCTTGATTGCAGTGGCCGGTGGCAGCGCCCGGCCGTGCAGGCCGTTGAAGAAATGGCACTTGAGATAGTGCGGAATCTTGGCCGCCTGCCCGATCCCAGAGACCATTACGAGCTGCCTCGGGTCGATCTGAAGCTCCGCAAGCGCCTCCTTCAGCGTCTTGAGGATGGGGTAGTTGCCGCATCCCGGACACCAGGCAATGTCGATGTCACTCATCTCGAATATATCCGTCGCCATTCGGCACCCCACGAGATTGATTATCGATGATTGATGATTGACTATTACCGATTGACAATTTCGGTGAGTCCTTCGACCACGTCTTCGACCGTAAAGCCGAGGCCATCGTACTTGACCAGGGCCTCGTCCACGTCCACGCCCGCGTGCAGCCGGATCAGCTTGCGGAACTGCCCCGTCGCGTTGCCCTCGACCACGACGGTCTTGCGGGCCTTGCGGATGAGGTCGGCCGTGCTCGGGTGCAGCGGGTACACCTGGCTGTAATGCAGCATCGCGGTGTCGGTCCGGCCCAGCTCGGCCAGAGCCTCGTGGACGATGTGGTAGGTCGAGCCCCAGCAGATCACGAGTTTCTTGTAGTTCTTCGGCCCGATCAGCTCAGGTCGAGCGATCTCCTTCTTGAGCGCTTCGCCCCTGGCCAGGCGTTTGTCGACCATGGCCACGCGCACGTTGAGGTCTTCGGTGATGTGGCCTTCCTCATCGTGCTCGTCGCTGTCGACCGCAACCAGCCCCTCGCCATATCCCGGGATGCCGCGAGGAGAAATCCCGTTCTTCGTCAGCTCGTAGCGGCGGTAGTCCCGCGTGGTCTTGACGATGTGCCTTTCGGCCTTCGTCTTCGACAGATCAAACCCTTTGAAGTTGTAGTAGGAATCGATCAGATACTCGTCGGTCAGGATGAACGCGGGGACCTGGTACTTGTCGGCGAGGTTGAACGCCCTCTGCGTCAGATAGAAGGCCTGTTCGAGCGTCCCGGGCGCGAAGAGGATTCGCGGGAACTCACCATGCCCGGCGTAGAGGGCCAGTTCGAGGTCCGCCTGCTCCGTCCGCGTGGGCAGGCCCGTGGCTGGTCCCGGCCGCTGGGCCAGGTGGATCACCACAGGACATTCGAGCATCCCCGCCAGGCTCACGCCCTCGGTCATCAGGGCAAAGCCACCGCCGGACGTGGTCACCATGGCGCGGGCGCCGGCGTACGAGGCGCCGATCGCCATGTTGATCGCCGCGATCTCATCCTCCGCCTGCTCGGCCAGGACGCCCTGTTCGAGACCATGCTGGGCGAGATAGGTCAACACGCCGGTCGAAGGGGACATCGGATAGGACGACACAAAATTGCAGCCGCCGGCGATCGCGCCGAGGCCGACCGCTTCAGCGCCGCTGAGCAGCATCTCGTCCGCGACCTTGGGGCTCGGTTTGAAGGTCAGCTTCAGCCCATCCGGGACATCGAGCTTGCCGACTGCATCGTAGCCGGCCTGCACCGCCTTGACGTTGTTGGCGACGATGTCCTCGGACTTTCTCGCGAAGAACCGCCGGACGTAGGCGACCACCGCGTCCGGATCGAGCCCGAGCAGGCCCGCGATCGCGCCGACCGCCACCACGTTCGAGTAGATCTTGCCGCCGATGTCCGAAGCAATCTGGGTAAACGGGACGGCCAGGAATCGATGCGATTCGATGTCCTCGTCGCCGACCACCTCGCGCTCACCGACGAGCACTGTTTCCGACGAGAGCCTTTCGGCCACGTGGGCAACGGCGCCCTTGTTCAGGGGCACGAGAATGTCCATGCGGCTGACCGGCGCCGCGACGCGATTGCCGCAGACGCGGATCGTCGTCGAGTTGGCGCCGCCCCGCACGCGGGACATGTACTCCTTCGTGGCGAAAACGTGGCAGCCGGCGGCCTTCAGGATGCGCGTCAACAGGTGCTCGACCGTCTGCACGCCCTGCCCTGCCTGCCCGCACAGGACGATCGAAACGTCCTGCTTCTTCACTGCCTGCTGCGTAGCCCTCATTCAGTCATCCTCGATTCGTCGGACTTCGTCGCCTGTCGAGATCGCATTCCACCTGCCTTGCCCATGCGCACGGGCTGAGCATTGCCAGCGGTATTATGATGCACGACCCGACAGTGTCAACGGTTCAGTGTTTCGGGCCAATCGACAGGAGGATTTCCCGCAAATCCTGTGGGTTCGTCACCGGTCGCCGGCAGGCGCGATCGCGGCAAACGTAGGCGGCGGCGTGTCCGTCAATCGGCCCCAGACCGGTCACGAAGGGAGCCACCTCTTCGACGGCCCGGCCCTCAGGGCCGAACGGGCGGACCAGGAGCACGGCGTTGGGCAGGAAATGGCGACGGACTTCGTCCACCAGAGCGTCGGTCTCGGCCGGCTGCGCCGAGGCGGCGATGACGATTTCCTGGCTCGGTCCCAGCGCGAAGCTCAGCGCCGTTGCCATCGCCGCCAGTGTGGTCGGCGACTCGACCATGGAGATGGAGAAGGCATCCAGCACCCGTTGAGCGTGCGTGGCATAGCGTTCCTCGCCGGTGAGCTCTGCCAGACGCAGCAGCGTCATGGCGGCGGCGGAATTGCCGCTGGGGACGGCGCCGTCATAGGATGGTTTGTCGCGTACGATCAGGCGTTCGCCGTCGCGACCGGCCAGGAAGAACCCGCCGGACCGGCTGTCGCCGAAGAGATCGATCATCCGGTCGGCCAGGTCTGCGGCTTCGCGCAGCCACCGGGCATCGAACGTCGCCTGATACAGCTCGACCAGACCGCCGATCAGATATGCATAGTCGTCGAGGAACCCCTTTTCGACGGCCCGCCCGCCTCGGAAGTAGCGCATCAGCCGGCCTTTCACGAGGAGCGAATCGAGCACGAAACGGGCTGCTCTCTCGGCCGCCGTCACGTATCGCAGCTCGCCCAGCACGGCGCCGCCATAGGCCATCGCGGAAATCATCAATCCGTTCCAGCCCGCGATGATCTTGTCGTCCCGGCCAGGACGCGGTCTTGTGTTTCGGTGTTGGCGAAGCTTCTGGCGAGCGCCGGCCAGTTCGCCTTCGATCTCCGTCAATACGTCCGCCGGCTCGTCGCCGGCCTTCGCACGCCGGCGAGCAAGGTGCAGGATGCTCGTTCCGTTCTCGAAGTTGCCTTTCTTCGTGATCCCGTAGCATTCGCAGAAGAGCCCGGCCTGTCGCTGCGGCAGAATCGACTCAATCTCCGCCTGCGTCCAGACGTAGAAGGCGCCTTCCTTGCCTTCGCTGTCGGCGTCTTCGGCCGCATAGAACGCGCCGCCCGGGTCGGTCAGGTCGCGCAGCACGTAGTCGAAGATCCCGCGTGCCACCGATGCGTGGCGTTCGCGGCCCATCGCCTGAAACGCCTGGACAAAGACCTGGCCCAGCAACGCCTGGTCGTACAGCATCTTCTCGAAGTGCGGCACCCGCCATTGCCGGTCGGTCGCATAGCGGTGGAACCCGCCGCCCAGGTGGTCGTGGATGCCGCCGGCGGCCATGGCGTCCAGCGTTTCAGTGACCATCCGCAAGGCCCCCTCCTCGCCCGTGCGGTGCGCGTAGCTCAACAGAAACGCGAGCGTGCCGGGCTGCGGGAACTTGGGGGCGTCGCCGAACCCGCCGTGTGACTCGTCAAAGGAGCGGGACAATGCGACGAAGGCGCTCTGGGGAACGTCCGCTGTTCGTGCGGCGGCGGCGATCTTCGGCGAACCGGTCACCTCCAGTTTCACAAGCGAATCGGTGACTTTCTTCGCCGATTCGAGCAAATCGCGTCGCTTGTCGCGCCAAGCCTGAGCGATGGCCAGAAGCACCTGCTGGAAACTGGGCCGGCCGTACATGCTGGTCGGCGGAAAGTAGGTCCCGCCATAGAAGGGCCTGCCCTGCGGCGTCAGGAACACCGAGAGCGGCCAGCCACCCGAACCGGTCATCACCTGGACCGCCTTCATGTAGGTCTCGTCGACGTCGGGCCGCTCCTCGCGATCCACCTTGACGCAGACGAAGTGGTTGTTGAGCAGGGCCGCGGTTGCCTCGTCTTCGAAGCTCTCGCGCTCCATGACGTGACACCAGTGGCAGGTCGAGTAGCCGATCGACAGGAACACCGGCTTGTCCCGGCGGAGAGCGCACGCGAAAGCCTCATCCCCCCACGGGTGCCAGTCCACGGGGTTGGACGCATGCTGGAGTAAGTACGGACTGCTCTGGTGAGCCAGCCGATTGCCACCTCCGGCGGCGCTCAGTCCTGCGGTCATGGACGCCCCCCTGTGCTACCGTTACATGGTCTGTTCCAGCGACTGAACGAGGATGCGGACGTGCTTCATCTCCTCCTGAATCACCTCGTCCAACGTCCTGCGGTCAACCTCCTGCGGCACGAAGTCCTTCAGGCCGGTGTAGTAAACGATCGAATCCTTCTCCTTCTCGATGGCCATCCTCAGGACGTCGGCCCTGCTCTCGTCGCCGGTCAACTCCTGGCCCGGATCGGGCTGGATCCCGAAGACCGCCAGCCCCGCCAATGCCCTCGCATCAGGCCCGTCGAGCCGATCCGGACGCAAATCTCCGAGCTGCCAGTGCTGGCTCGCCAGCCGCTCGCGCATCTGCCGGAACACCTCGATGTGCTTGCTCTCCCACTGGGCCAGTTGGACAAACAGCGTGCTGATGCCCGCATCATTGCACAGACCCGCCGCCCGGCGGTAGAACTTCACCCCGTTTCGCTCGATCTTCTCGGCGATTTCGAGCACCTCATAACCGCTCATTTCCACGTCCATCGGCATGACTCCCACGTCCGAATCGATCCCGGCCTCCGACAAGACTTCGCAGCGCCGGCCATTCTGTCACCTCTCTATAGGCCGCTAAAGCGCTCTCGGTTCAGAAATGCGCGGGTTACCTCTGGTCGAATCGCCCCCAATACGGTAGAGTATCGATATCACTATGGACGAGATTCGGAGAAGGTTGGCCCTCATCGAGACGCAGCTCAGCCGGCAGAGTCTCCACACGCGGCTGATTGACACGGCGGGTCTGTTCTTCCCGGCTGTCGGCCTCATGGCAGGGATTGTCGCCCAGCACGTGATCGCGACGTCGTTCGGACCGGCCGATTCGCCGCAGCGGCCGTGGCCACAGATCGCTGTGCCGGTTCTCATGGCGGCCGCCCTCTGCGTCGTGATGGCCTGCACAGTCCGGCGTCTGCGGCCTTCCGTCGCGGCGTGGGGCGCCCTGCTCTGCTTCATGGGACTCGGGGCCATCCGCCTGAGCGTCTATCAGACGGCTGCCGGCGACGACATCCGTCACTTCGTCGGCACCGAGCGGGTTCTGGCAACCGTGCGCGGGCGCATTGTCACGCGGCCCCTCAGCATCCGGGCGGACTGGTGCTTCGCGGAGCTGACGTTCACCGATCCGCCCACGGCATTCCATGTGAGACTGGATCGGGTCAAGACCGGCGGCGGCTGGGTCGATGCGAGCGGCGTCGTGCGGATGCAGATCGACGAGCCAACGCTGAATCTGAAGATCGGCGACACCATCCAGGCCTATTGCTGGCTGTATCGATTCGAGGTGCCGAGGAATCCGGGGCAGTTCGATCTGGCCGCACACCTGGCGCGGAGCAATATCTACGTCGGCGCCTCGGTCCCCTCGGGCGATGCGATCGAGAGGCGCCGGACCGCTGGCGTGAACCCGTTCGCCCGTCTGCGCACGCGATTGGGTGAAGGCGCGTCAGCGGCGCTGCTGTGCGGCGCAGCATCGGTGGAAGACCCCCACGGCTTGGCGGAGGCTCTGCTGCTGGGCAACCGGGAGCGAATCGACCGGCAGACGTATGAGGCCTTTCGCCGGACGGGATTGCTCCATCTGGTCAGCCTCTCCGGCATGCACCTGGGCATCTTCGCCGGTATGATCTGGTGGCTGGGAAAGACCGCCGGCTTGATGAAGCCGGGGCGCGCCGTTCTGTGCGCTGTCGCCGTGGCAGCGTTCCTGCTGACAGTCCCGGCGCGGGCGCCCACCGTTCGCGCCGCCCTCATCGTGTGGGCCTTCTGTGCCTCGGTCCTGGCGCGCCGCCGCACAAGCGTCCTCAATGCGTTGTGTCTGGCGGCGATCGTCCTGCTGCTGATCCGGCCGACTCAGTTGTTCGAGGCGGGCTGGCAATTGTCGTTTGCCGCTGTGGCGGGAATCCTGGCGCTGACCAGTCCCATCGAACGCGCCTTCCATGACCTCACGCGCGGCTGGTTCCACTGGCAGGACCTGTCGGCGAGTCTGGCGGTGTATGCGGTCAAGCGCGTCGGCAGCGGCACCGTCCGACTGCTCGCGGCGGGCCTGGGCGCCTGGATCGGCGGCGCCGGCATTCTGCTGTACCATTTCTGGACGATCACGCCGCTGGCCAGTCTCTGGACGGTGCTGGTCTTTCCTCTGGTGCAGGCGATCCTGACGGCAGGCTTCGTGAAGATTGCGGCGTTCGTCCTGTTGCCCAGCCTGGGCGCCGTCCTGGGAATGCTTCTGACGGTCTGCACGGACTGGCTCGCCGGCATCGTGACGCTCCTGGGCCGGCTGGACGCCAACACGATCGTCATCGGTCGCGTCACGATTGGCCTGGTCGTCGCCTACTACGGGCTGGTGCTCCTCGCCCGCTTCGGACGCCTCGGCCGCACCCGTCTGAAGCCCATCCTGTGCGTCGCCCTGGCTGTTGTCGTGCTCGCCTGGATCGGCACGATCAAGTGGAGCCGCACCCACCGAGACCATCTGCAAATGACCTGCCTGGACGTGGGGCACGGCCAGGCGATCGTCGTTCAACTGCCCGGCGCCAAGACGATGCTCTTCGAC
The DNA here is from genome assembly GCA_040772485.1 of Sedimentisphaerales bacterium. Classification (GTDB taxonomy): domain Bacteria; phylum Planctomycetota; class Phycisphaerae; order Sedimentisphaerales; family Anaerobacaceae; genus Anaerobaca. The sequence continues at coordinate 369,463 of JAXGYC010000010.1, forward strand.
GCCGGCTCGATGTACCACCGGGACATCGGATCGCGCATCGTAATGCCCTTCCTCAACTCCGTGGGCATCGCGGAACTCGAAGCCATCATCGTCAGCCACGGCGACGTCGACCACGTCAACGGAATCCCCGAGATCGTGGATGGCTGCACGGTCCGTCACGTGTATGCCGGCGAGGGGTTCGGCGTCCCGCCCCCAAGCGACCCGACGGCGGACCTGCTGACCGAATCCCTGCGTCACAGGGGGCATCCGATAGAGCCCCTGCCACCCCTTCTCGACACCGGACAAGCCACGATTCGCACGCTCTGGCCTCCCGACGACCCTTGCGACACACGCGAACTGAGCGACAACGACCGTTCGCTGGTCCTGCTGATCGATTTCGGGGGCGTGGAGATTCTCCTGTGCTCAGACATCGAGGAATTTGCCCAGGAGCAGATTCGGGTCCGATATCCCGAGCTGACCGCCGATATCGTGGTCGTTCCCCACCACGGCTCGACGACGACGCGGGACGAAGCGTTCCTGGAAAAGCTCGGGCCCCAGGTAGAGATTCGCAGTTGCGACCGAAAGCAGTACGCCCGCAGAGGCCATTCGGCCGAAGAAGAAAATGTCGGCGGATTCGCAACCGCTCGGAACGGCGCGGTTCGTGTTTGCGTAGATAGAAGCGGTATGGTATCAACGACCGTTCACATTCCGCGTTTAGAAGGAGAATAGGCCAATGACGAATCGTCGCCGCATGGGGACAGCCACCACCCTGATGATCACCTTCGTAGTCCTGTCCTGGACGACTCTGTCATCGGCGGAGGTCTTCAACTATCCGACCCCTCAAACGGACCCGAACGATATCAGCTTTTACCAGGCGCCGGCCAAGATGCAGTCGTATCGGGCCGGAGCCGCGCAGGTCCGAAACGTCATCCTCTGCATCGGCGACGGCATGGGCCTGAGCCAGGTGACCCTGGCGCGCATGAAGGCGATCGGCGCCGAGGGCAAAATCCACATGCAGCGTCTGCCGGTCCATGGGCTGATTTCCACCCACTCGGCCAACCGGCTGGTGACGGACTCGGCGGCGGGAGGAACCGCCCTGGCTTGCGGCATCAAGACCAACAACGGGATGATCGGCATGGCGCCCGAGGAGACGCCCTATTACAGCATCCTGGAGGCGGCACAAGCCAAGGGGATGGCGACCGGCCTGGTCGTCACCTGCACGATGTCACACGCGACTCCCGCGTCGTTCGGTTCGCACGTCAAGAGCCGCAAGATGGAACCCGAGATTGCCGAGCAGTTGATCGGCAATCGGATCAACGTCCTGTTCGGCGGCGGACGCAAGTACTTCCTGCCCAAGTCGCATTCCGACAGCGGGCGAAAAGACGACAGAGACCTGCTGGCCGAGGCCGAAGACGCCGGATACACCGTCATCGGAACCGCCAATCAGTTGCGATGGGTTCGCGGGCCTCTCGTGCTGGGTCTGTTCCAGCTCGATGGGTTGACCACGCTGTCGCCGGAACCGATGCTGGCGGAGATGACCAGGAAGGCCATCGACATCCTCGACGAGACCGCGACGGACTCGCGGAAATACGGCCGGGGCTTCTTCCTCATGGTCGAGGGCAGCCAGATCGACTGGGCCTGCCATGCGAACAATGCCAAAGCCTGTGCGCGGCAGGTCTTGCTGTTCGATGAGGCGGTTCGCGCGGCGGTCGATTTCGCCGTCGCCGACGGCCGCACCCTGGTGGTCGTCACCGCCGACCATGAGACCGGCGGGCTAACCATTCCCGAAGGGAGCCTCAAGGGCGACGAAATCAAGGTGCACTGGTCGACCAAAGGACACAGCGCCTCGCCCGTGCCCGTATACGCGATCGGACCAAAATCCGAGAAGTTCGGCGGCGTCTACGACAACACGGAGATCCCGCAGAGAATCGCTCAGACGCTGGGAATCAAACCGTTTCCGCAGGCCAGGAAATGAGCAGCCGACACATCATACGAATGGACGCCACGCACGCGCCTGCCGTTCAAGTGGGTGACAAGGTCCGCAAAGGACAGAATCTGTGTGCGAGTGAAGCCGAGACTACCTGCATCTGTCCGATCACAGGGACTGTCGCAGAGGTTCGGTTTGACCCGGCGCAGCACGAGTTCGTGGTCACGATAGCGCCGACCAAGCGGGGCTGAGATTCAATGTCCCGCAGGGGCGGGCATTCGAGCACGTCGCTCTATCGCATATGGACGACGATCTCGACGCGTCGGTTCTTGGCCTTGCCGGCAGAGGTGGTGTTCGGCGCGACCGGACGTGCCGGGCCACACCCTGCGGCGCGGACCTGGCCGTCGGGGATGCCTTGGGCCATCAAATAGCGTGCCACCGAGAGCGCCCGTTCGGCGGACAGCTCCCAGTTGTCTTTCCAGAGGTCCTTGGTCTTGGCGATGGGGTCGGTGTCCGTGTGCCCGACGACGTCGATCTCCTTGCCGGAGTATTTCGACTTCAGGACGGACAGAATATGGTCAAGCTCGGCGCTCGTGGCGCTCTTCAGCTCGGCCTTGCCCGATTCAAAGAGGATCGTATTGGGCAGCGTCACGGTGATCGTCCCGGCCGCCGGATCGAAAGCCACGTCATACCCCTCGCCGAAACCCGTCGCTTGGGCCGGAGTCTGGTTCAATTCCTCGATCTGACGACGCAGATTGTCGATCGTCTGCTGGTCCTGGCTGATCTTCTGGGCCAGTTGTTGCTTCTCGTTCTGGAGGTTCTCGAAACGCCCTTTAAGGTTCTGGTGCTCGACGTTGAGGTAGTCGTACTTCTTCTTGTAATCGGTGCAGCCGGAAACCAGAGACAGCCCTACAACCAACAGCAGCGGGACGATCGCTTTGACCTTGACGACGTGCATTCGAAACCTCCTTGCAATCCTATGAACGCAACTGTGCCCTCTCAGTGCAAGAAAAGAAAGGCAAATTCCCTTACAATCCGATCGTGCAGAATCATAACGGTCAAGACAGCTAAAGACAAGAAAGGACCGTAGGGAATCTGGCGAATTTTTTTGAAAAACGTCTGGAAGAGCGCCCAGCCGAGCCCGAAGAACGGCGCGACGAAGAACGCGACCACCACCATCAGCGGGCCGATCACCGCCCCGGCGGCGCCCATCAGGTGGACGTCGCCCAGTCCCATCGCCTCTTTGCCGAACGCGAGCGTCCCGAGGACCCGGGTCGCCCAGACGACGGCACATCCGACGAAGTAACCGAACAGGCTGCCGAGGAACCCGGCAATCGCCGGGTACGCCAGGAGGCCGGTCCACCAAGCCGCGACCGCCGCCGGCCGGGTCAACACGACGTTGGCTGCGATCGCCCCGAGGATGATCGGCGTCAGGAAGATGATCTCCCGCATCGCTTCAAGGCGATGGTTGAATTCGGGGTCGTCAGCAAACGGGAAGGCCCCCTTCTCGACCTCGGGCTTCTCGTCGGCGGGCTTGGCCTGCGCCTGCGACTCGGGCACCTGGTAGCTCCGATGGATCAGACCCGCCTTGAGAAGCAGCAGGCTGATCGCCAGGCCGATTCCCGCGCCGAGCGCCAAGGCGCCGGTTCCCGGCGAGGCGACCGGAAGCAGCGAGAAGGCTTTGATGACATCCGGGTCGATCAGGTACCCCCCGACCGTCGAGCCGACGAACCCGACAGCGGTGGCAAACCAGCAGATCGACAGCGGGATGATCCAAAGTTCCAGGTCGATCCCCGAGCCGGCGATGAACGCTGCCAGCAGGGCGACGTGAACGACGTAGACGAACCGCCCGTTCGGCGCCTGCATGCCCTGCCGCAGCGGCGAGTGAAAGTAGACCAGGTACAGTCCGAGAAAAACCAGGCCGGTGAGCAGCTCCACGACGAAATACCGCGGCGAGATGCGCATGCCGCAATGGCGGCACTTCGCTCGCAGGACGAGCCACGAGACCAGCGGAATGTTGTCGTAGAACCGGATGGGCTTGCCGCAACCGGGACAGGCTGAGCCGGGGCTCACCAGCGACTTTTCACGGGGCAGGCGGTAGATCACGACGTTCAGGAAGCTGCCGATACAGCAGCCGAACGCAAAGGTGAACGCACTGATGATCCATTCCTGTGCCGCCACATCGCCTCCCGTGCCACCGTGGACGCTCTGCCGTTCGTACGGGCGAATGATGATTTGCCCTTGCGTTACTTGCCGCCCTTCTGCTCCCGACGCCCGACCGCTCCGGCTACCCTCATCGGCAGCCCGAACAGCCGAATGAAGCCCTTGGCATCGGTCGGATCGTATTCGGCGCCCATCTTGAAGCTCGCCAGGTCCGCCTGGTAGAGACTGTGCGGGCTCTTCATGCCGGCCGGCGTGCAGCGGCCCTTGAACAGCTTGATCCGGACGTCACCCACGACGCTGCGTTGCGTGACGTTGATGAAGGCGTCCAGCGCCTCGCGAAGCGGGCTGAACCACTGGCCGTAATAGACCAGCTCGGCATACTTCAGCGCCACCTGCTGCTTGTAGTGCATCGTTTCACGCTCCATCGTCAGGCTTTCGAGAGCGGCGTGGGCGGTCATCAGGATCGTCCCGCCGGGCGTCTCGTAGACCCCGCGCGATTTCATGCCCACCAGGCGATTCTCCACGACGTCCACCTGGCCGATGGCGTGCCGGCCGCCGATCTCGTTGAGCGTCTCGATCATCTTGACGCCGCTGGTGAGCTTGCCGTCGAGCCGAACCGGGACGCCCTCGTGGAACCCTATCGTTACGTAATCCGGCTTGTCGGGCGTGCGGCTGACCGGCTGCGACATCACGAACAGTTCGTCCTTAGGCTCGTTGGCGGGGTCTTCGAGGTCGGCGCCCTCATGGCTGATGTGCCAGAGGTTGCGATCGCGGGAGTAAATCTTCTTCTTGCTCTGCTCGATCGGGATATTGTGCTTGCGGGCGTAGTCGACCGCGGCTTCGCGGCTGGTCAGCTTGAAGTTCGGGTCTTTCCACGGCGCGACGATGTCGAGCGCCGGGTCCAGGGCCATGAAGGTCAGCTCAAAGCGGACCTGATCGTTGCCCTTGCCCGTGGCGCCGTGCGCGACCGCGGTGGCCTTCTCGGCGTGCGCGACGTCCACCTGGTGCTTGGCAATCAGAGGCCGGGCGATGCTGGTGCCCAGCAGATAGCCGTTCTCATAGATGGCGCCGCTCTTGAGCATCGGCCAGAGGTAGTCTTCGACGAACTCCCGCCGCAGGTCCTTGACGATGCACTTGGTGGCCCCGCTGGCCAGGGCCTTCTTCTTGATGCCCGCCAGCTCGTCGCCCTGCCCCAACTCGGCGGCAAACGCGATGACGTCGTACCCGTAGGTTTCCTTCAGCCAGGGCAGGATCACGCTCGTATCGAGCCCGCCGCTGTATGCCAACACGACCTTCTGCTGCTTCTTCGCCATAACGGTATCCTCAAAACGCCCGGAGTCTGGTGAAAAGGCGGATTATACGCATACGCCCGCCGTGATTCAACGGAATATCGCAGGCGGACACCCTCCAAAGGCGGATGGGCGGGATTCGGCCCCGATCGCCTCTTCAGGGCACGCACTCGCCCTGCGGCGTCTGTGCCCAGCCGCCGGGGGTGTCCCCGCGCCGGTCGCGGCTGTAGTAGAAGTACAGCGACAGGTCCACCGCCACCAGGACCATGTTCAGGGCGTACAGGGCGATGATCCAGTCGAAAGACTGCGTGGCCTTGTAGATGACGCCGTTGAGGTAGCCGAAACAGACGATCGCCATGAACAGCGGGCTCTTGCCCTCCACCTTCCTGGTGCGCAACGACTTGGCGATCGAGATCGGCCAGCTCACCCCGAAACAGACCAGCATCACCGCTTCGAATACGGACATACTGCGGAACTCCTCGCCCACAACGGCACAACAGCGGAAGACACTTGCGGCGTGCAGGATGCTCCTGTGCGCTCCGGCACCCCGGCGGGAAATGCACCGCGAAGAGTCTCAATGAGACACAGCGGCACGCCCGCTCGTGCGTATTTCTGCGGCACGGGCGAATGAGGATTCGCCCCTACTCCATCTGCTCGATCAGGTAGTTCTGGAAACCGATCTGCTTGATCTGGTCGAGCTGCACCTCGATCCAGTCGATGTGTTCCTCTTCGTCGCGGAGGATGGACACCAGCAGCTCGCGCGTGCCGTGGTCCCCAGCCTCGCCCGCCATCTGGATATCGGCGTTGTAGTCCTTGATGGCGGCCTCTTCCGCCTTCCAGTCGTTCTTGAGCTGCTTCTCGACGTTGTCGCCGATGCTGATCTTGTTCAGCTTGCTGACGGTGGGCTTGCCTTCGAGGAACAGGATTCGCTCGATCAGCTTCTCGGCATGCTTCATTTCGGTGATGGCCCGCTTCTGAATGGCTTCATGAAGACGTCCATAGCCCCAATTTTCGCACATCTCGGAGTGAACCATGTACTGATTGATCGCGGTCAACTCGTCGGCCAGCCGGGCATCCAGCGCCGCAATGACTTTTTCGTTTCCCTTCATCGGTATTTCGCTCCTTACCTGTGATATTCCATCTGCCCCCGCGGGCAGCTCTCGACCACAAAGCACATATCGGCAATGCTAATGCCTCGGCCGAGACGTCGCCAAGAGAGGAATTCCCTGATTTTCGACAAAAAAGACGAGGGTCCGGCGTCAGTCGATTTCCCTGATTTTCATGTTGCGGAAGTAGATCGGCGCGCCGGCGTGCTTGCCCTGCAACCCGATGTTGCCATGCGTGGGCAGCTCGGCAAAGGGCGTGCTCAGCCAGGACGGGATCTCGCTGCCGTCGGGGTTGGTCTTGGCGCTGGTCCACAGGGCCATGTTCATGACCGAGACCGTCTCGCCATTGATCATGACGTAGATCATCTGATCGCGGCAGGTGACGGTCATGCGGTTCCACTCGCCGGGCCTCTTGACCATGCTTTTGGTCGGCGCCAAGTGGCCGAAGATCGCACCGCAGTGCCACGTGGCGGGCTGCTTGGCCCACTCCTCGGAGAAATCATCGGCGATCTGGATCTCGACGGAATTGGGAATCCAGTTCTGCATGTCGGTGCAGTAGACGATCACGCCGCTGTTGGTGCCTTCGGCGGTCTTGAACTCCAGATCGAGGATGAAATTATCGTAGTCCTTCTTCGTCCAGATCGCCTCGTCCTTGCTGGCGGTCAGGACCCCGTCCTCGAACGTCCAGACGCCCTCGGGATACGTCGCATCGGACAGGTCGGGGGCAAACAGGTTGTTCCACGAGCTGACCTTCGGGTGCGTCTTGGGCGGCACGGCGAGGTTCTGACTGCAAGACGACAACAGGAGACTGCCACCGAACACCGCCAACACCACTGCCTTCTTCATTTCCTTGCTCCTTGAGAGAAACCGATACCTCAGTCGATTCGGCGCCCTGTGGCGCAGACCGGCGGGACATTCTACCGCGTAGTCCTCGCAGCCGCCAGCGCTAACCGTCGCGCTCCATGAGGTGCCCGCACATCGTACGAGACATGCCAGCTCGGAGAGCGAAGAGCCGCGCGTGGCAGCCTCAAGTCCGCAGGACTTGGGGATGGCTCCTGGCACTGGCAACCTCCTGGAATCGGCGAGACAACCCAGTCTGCCATCCCCAAACGCTCCGCGTTTGAGGCTGCCACGCGCCAGCGAGAACGGCCTACGCCCGGACGCTTCGCACAGTCTCGAAGGCGATGGCCGCCAGGATGATCGAGCCGCCCACGACGGTGCGAAGCGACAGAGTCTCATCGTGGATCAGGTAGCCGAAGAACGCCGCGTAGAACGGCAGCAGCGTCGCGATGATCCCGACCGTCTTGGCGCTGAGGTGCTTGAAGCTGGCGGAGAACAGGGTGTGAGGAACCGCCGTGAAGACCACGCCCAGCAGGAGCAGCAGGCCCCCCGTGGCGGGCGTCCAGGCCGCTCGGTCGATGAATAGCCACGGCAGCAGCACCAGTCCCGTCACCAGCATCTGCCAGAACATCAGCACGCTGCCGGTGTACTGATGGACGTACTTGCGCGTCAGCAGATTGCGGGCCATGAAGAACAGGCCGGAGATCACCCCCAGCGCGATCCCCTGGGTCGTCGCGTCCGACAGGCTCATCGCGGGCGTCATGATCACAATCCCGAGGAAGACCACCACCGCCAGGAGGACGTCCGACTTTCGCAGACGCTCCGAGAAGAGGAACGGCTCGATGATCGCCGTGATAACGGGATAGGTGTGCAACGACAGGATCGCCACCGCAGCGGTGGAGACCTTCAGCGCCTTGAAGTAGGTCAGCCAGTGGGCACAGAGCAGCAATCCCAGCGTGAGCATCAGCCCGTAGTGCCGGCCGCCGTTGGCCTTCAGCGGCCTTCGCAGGGCCGCGAGCATGGCCACCAGCGCCGCCGCCCCGATCAGCGACCGCAGGCAGATGATGTGCGGCACCGGCAGCGCGATGCCCTTGGCGAACATCGCGGTGCCGCCCCACATCAGGACGGCGACATTGAGCTGAATGAGACTGATCTTCCTGGGCTGCATATCACGTCACCAGACCACCGAACGGCCCTTTATGCTTCATGCCCACGACAAAAACAAGGATGAAATCGCGCCTGGCCGCAAAGCATGGCCGCGTCAACACTTGCCTGCGGCGGAGAAAACCCGCATAATCCTTCTATGGGACCTGTCCGGGTGACGAAGGATGCGAGCCGCCCGACGGCGGGTCCGCCAAACATGCTGGTGACGCAAGAGGAAAGGACGCTGCGATGCGACAGTGGACATTGATTCTCCTGCCGATGCTTCTGGGCGGGCTGTCTCAGGGAGCACACGAACCGGACCTGCTCATCTGCGATTTCGAGGGCACGGACTACGCCGGCTGGCAGGCCACGGGCGATGCGTTCGGCAACGCTCCGGCCCGAGGCACGCTGCCCGGGCAGTTGGCGGTGACCGGCTTCGTGGGCCGCGGTCTGGTCAACAGCTTCCGCGAACGCGACGCCTCGACGGGCACGCTGACCTCGCCGCCCTTCCAGATCGAGCGCAATTACATTCACTTCCTGATCGGCGCAGGCGGCTATCCCCGCCTGACCTGCATGGACCTGATCGTCGACGGCAGGACGGTCCGCACGGCCACCGGACGCAACAACCGCCCCGGCGGCTCCGAGCGCCTGACCGCGCGGTTCTGGGATGTTTCCGATCTCATGGGCAAGACCGCACGACTGCGGATCGTGGACAACCATACGCGTCTCTGGGGCCACATCACCGTCGATCACATCTTCCAGGCGAACTCGAAAGACGATTTCGACCAGAGCAAAGAGCTTCGGCTCAGCGCGCGATATCTCAACTTCCCGGTGAAGAGCGGCGCCGCCAAGCGGCGTGCCCGGGTCATCATCGACGAGCGCGTCGTCCGCGAATTCGAGATCGAGCTGGCCGACGTCAGTCCCGATTTCCATGTCTTCCTGGACGTCAGCGCGTTCCAGGGCGCGACGGCCACCATCGAGGTGGACGGTCTGCCGCGTTCCTCGCGCGGCCTGCACCTCATCAGCCAGTCCGATGAGATCCGAGGCGCCGAGAACCTGTATCGCGAGAAGCTCCGGCCGCAGTTTCACTTCACCTCGCGACGGGGCTGGAACAACGACTCCAACGGCTTGGTCTTCCACAAGGGTCTGTACCACCTTTACTACCAGCACAATCCTTATGGCGTGCAGTGGGGCAACATGCACTGGGGCCACGCCGTCAGCGTGGACCTGGTTCACTGGACCGAGCTTCCCATCGCCCTGTATCCGCAACAGTTCGGCGACTGGGTCTTCTCGGGAAGCGCCGTGGTCGACGTGAACAACACCGCCGGCTTCCAGAAAGGCGATGAGCCGCCCATCGTGGCCGCCTACACCAGCACCGGACGAGGCGAGTGCATCGTCTACAGCAATGACGGCGGCGCGACCTTCACCGAATACGAGGGCAATCCGGTCGTCAAGCACCAGGGACGCGACCCGAAGGTCATCTGGTATGGGCCCGGAAGGCACTGGGTCATGGCGCTGTACCATGAGGTCGATGACAAGCGCACCATCGCGTTCTACACCTCCGACGACCTGAAGAACTGGCAATACGCCAGCCTGATCGAAGGCTTCTACGAATGTCCCGAGATCTTCGAGCTGCCGGTCGACGGCAAAGCCGATGACAAGCGATGGGTGCTGTACGCCGCCGACGGCGACTACCGGATCGGCGCGTTCGACGGCAGGACCTTCACGCCCGAATCGGACAAGATCAAGTTCAGCCACGGCAACTGCTTCTACGCCTCGCAGACATACAGCAACATCCCGCCCGAGGACGGGCGGCGCATCCAGGTCGCCTGGGGGCGGGTCGAGACGCCGGGAATGCCGTTCAACCAGATGATGCTGTTCCCGGTCGAGCTGACGTTGCGAACGACGGAGGAAGGGCCGCGTCTGTTCGCGGCGCCGGTCCGGGAGATCGAACGGCTCCAGGAGCCGCACCGTGGCTGGGAGAGCCAGAAACTGACGCCGCGAAAGGACCTGCTCTCCGGCGTAAAGGGCGAGCTGTTTCGCGTACGCGCCCGGTTCGAGCCGGGGCAGGCCCAGCGCGTGACACTGGACGTCCGAGGCGTCCGCATCGTGCTCGATCCGCAGAAGAACCAGCTCTCCTGCCTGGACAAGACCGCCCCGCTGTCGCCCGAGAACGGCCAGATAGCACTGGACGTCCTGGTCGATCGCACCTCGATCGAGATCTTCGCCAACGACGGCCGGGTCTACATGCCGATGGGTGTGAAGTTCACCGACGAGAACCGCGCCCTGGGCTTCTTCTGCGAGGGCGCCCCGATCACGGTCCACTCGTTCGACGTCTTCGAGATCGCCTCGATCTGGCCATAGCCCCGCGGTCACCATCCCAACCGGCATACGACAGATACGCCGGAAGAATCGCAGGTGATTCTTCGCCCGCGAAGGCCGCGCCCTTTTTTCGCACGAGCCCTTCGAACTGCTGAACCCGCAGCGCGATCCCACAGTAAGACAAATCAAGTCTTATATACTTTTTGGTCAGCCACGTTGTGTAAGGAGACGCGGACTATGGCAAGACTGCAAATCACAAGCACGACTGCTGCATGGGCGACGATTCTCTTGCTGACCGTCGCTACAGGGCAGGCGCAGACCGTCGATGTAAGCTGGACGTTCGGCGCGATCGGGTCGTCTTCGTACCGGCTGGACGCCTTCACGCCGGCCGGAATCGAGTTCGGCACGATCGGCAGCGCGGACCCGACGCTGGCCCTGGCGTTGGGCAAACGGTACCAGGTCAAGGTGGTCGACTACATGATGCACCCGTTTGAGGTGATCGCCAAATCGCCGTCACCGACACAGGACAAGGTGCTGCTGTCGATGTCGATCGCCGGACCGTTCGAATCCAATCCGAAGGTCAACTGGCAGGACAACGGTCAAGGGACGGTCGCGTTCACGCTGACCGCCGAGCTGCACCAGGCGACGACCGAATCGGGCCGGACGCCCGGCTATCGGTGCCGGCCGCACTTCATGGAGATGCGGGGCGATTTCACCGTGGCCGGCCTGCCCCTGGCCGAGACCATCCAACCATCGCCCATCCGAATCGACCTGGCGACCGTCGCCGCGGGCCTGATCGCCCCTGTGGACCTTCAGCCTGACCCGGCCGTTGCCGGACGGCTCTACATCGTCGATCAGGCGGGTCTGGTGCGCACCATCGAACAGGGACAGCTTCTCGAAACGCCCTTCCTCGACGTGCGAGATCGCCTCGTCCAGCCGTTGGGCATTCTCGGCAGCTTCGATGAGGACGACTACGACGAACGAGGTTTGCTGGGCCTGGCGTTCCATCCGGGATTCGCCGATCCGAGCAGTCCCGGCTACCACACGCTGTACACCTACACGAGCGAGCCGGTCGGCGGCCCCGCCGATTTCACGCTCGACCTGGCTTCCGAGGAGGTGAACCACCAGAGCGTCGTGACGGAGTGGCAGTTGGCCCGGGTGCAGAACGTGGTCGATCTGAGCACTGCCCGCGTGGTGCTGCGCATCGATCAGCCGCAGTTCAATCATAACGGCGGCTATCTCGCCTTCGGCCCGGACAGCTACCTCTACATCGCCCTGGGCGATGGGGGCGCCGCCAATGACGCCGGAGCGGGCCACGGTCCCGACGGCAACGGCCAGAACATCCACACCGTTCACGGCAGCATCCTGCGGATCGATCCCCTGCCGCCGGCCGCGACGCCCGACAGCCGCAACGCCGCGAGCGCCAACGGGCAGTACCGCATCCCCTGGGACAATGAGTTCGTCGGCATCGACGGCGTCGATGAGATCTTCGCGTACGGCTTCCGCAACCCGTACCGCTTCAGCTTCGAGCCGCTCACCGGCGCGCTGATCGTCGCGGACGTCGGACAGGGCCACGTCGAAGAGATCAACATCGTGCGCAAGGGCGGCAACCACGGCTGGAAGATCAAAGAGGGTGACTTCCTCTTCGATCCCGAAGATATCGCGGTCGGCGTGCCGTTCGAGGACCCGGCTCTCATCGATCCGGTGGCCCAGTACGACCACGACGACGGTCTGGCGGTGGTCGGCGGGTTCCTGTACTTCGGAACGCAGGTGCCTCCGTTGCGCGCGATGTACGTGTTCGGCGACTTCTCCCGCGCGTTCAGCGCGCCACAGGGCCGGCTCTTCGTCGCCGACCTCTGGTCCGGGCAGATCGCGGAGTTGCTCATCGGCAACGAGCAGCAGCCTTTGGGCCTCTTCGTCAAGGGGATGGGACAGGACCGCGACGGTGAGGTCTACGTCCTGGCCAGCACCGCGCTGGGACCCTATGGCAATACGGGGGTCGTATTCAAGATCGTCGCGGCCCCCAATCCGTAGCACAGACAGCGGGACACACCACGACAGGGACGCTCGTCATGAAGGAACGAATGCGAGCGTCCTTGCCGATCGAGGGCTTGGAGGCGGCAATCAGCCGAAGATCTTGTGTCGGAAGACGAAGAAGACGGCGCCGAAGATGCACAGGCCCGCCCAGAGGTAGTCCAGACGCACCTGCTCCTTCATGTAGAGGATCGAGAACGGCACGAAAATCGTCAGCGTGACCGCCTCCTGGAGGATCTTGAGCTGTCCGACATTGAGCATGGTGTGCCCGATCCGGTTGGCCGGCACCTGAATCAAATACTCGAAGAACGCGATCCCCCAGCTCACCAGCGCCGCGATGATCCACGGCCGATGCGACAGGTTCCGCAGGTGCCCGTACCAGGCGAACGTCATGAAGATGTTGCTGCAGCACAGTAGCAGCGTCGTCGTCAGAATCACACGCATACACTGAAGCCCTTTGCCAGCCCAAGACCTTTGGCCCCCGTCGCGACCACCGCGACCGAGCCGGCGAATATCAAACCCGAAATGGCGGGGATACACAAGGGCCGCCGTACAGCCACGCGCTATTTGTGTGTGCGCAGGTGTCAGGGCGCCGGCATCTCTGAGCCACTGGAGCGGCTGGGTGGCAGCCTCAGAGCTTGTCCTGAGCGAAGCCGAACGGATCCGCAGGACTTGGGGATGGCTGAAAGTGTCGGTGTCTCCGGACATGGAAGGCCAAATCGTACCCGCCATCCCCAAGGCTTCGCTCAGGACGGGCTTTGAGGCTGCCACACGCATGCCAGGATATTCTCACACACCGCTATTTCCTGCGGCGCGGTTTGGGGGTGGCGAGGCGGGCGATCTTGGCGAGCAGGTCGGGGCGTTTGCGGTCGCGCAGGAACTCGGCCAGGAGCGTGCGGTTCTCGCTCTGGTAGTACTGCATCAGCGCGGCCTGGAGGCGCTTTTCCTTTCGGGAGGTGGGGACGTGGATCTTGCGTCCGGCGGCGTCGACGCCGGAGACGTACATCGCCGTCGAGAGCGTCAGCGGGATCGGGACAAAGTCCTGGACCTGGCGAGGCCGCCACGAGCGGGACAGGAGGTACTCGGTGAGCTTCATCGCGTCCTCGGGCGTGCAGGCCGGGTGCGCGCTGATGAAGTACGGCACGAGGTACGCCTCCTTGCCGACACGCCGGCAGGACTCGGTGAACCGCTGCTCGAATTCTTCGAACACCTCAAAATGAGGCTTGCCCATCCGATCCAGAACCTCCGGGCAATAATGCTCCGGCGCGACCTTCAGATGACCGCCGACAAAGTGCTTCACGAGCATGTCGAGATAATCGCGGCTTTGCAGGGCCAGATCGTGCCGAATCCCCGAGGCGACGAAGACGTTGGTTCGCTTCGACCCATCCCGGCTCCAGCGGACAAAGGCCTCCATCATCTCGAGCATCGGGCCGTGGTCGAACTCGCCCCGTCGGCAAGGCTTCGGGAACAGGCAACTGACCCGCTCGCACGTCTCGCTCCGCGCGCAGTCCATGCCGTACATGTTGGCCGACGGTCCGCCGAGGTCTTCGATCGTACCGCGAAACTGCGGATGCCGACGAAGCCGATCCGCTTCGGCCAGAAGCGACGGCAGGGATCGCGAGCGAATCTCTTTGCCCTGGTGACATCCAATGGAACAGAACGAGCAGCCGCCGAAGCAGCCGCGATGGGTCGTGATGGAGAACTGCACCGGCGTCAGTGCCGGCACGCCACCTTGAGCGTCATATCGCGGGTGCCAGGCGCGGGTGAAAGGCAGATCGTAGAGTGTGTCCAACTCCTGGGCGCTGAGCGGCTCGGCGGAAGGCATCACCACCAGCGTGCCGGGGTCCTGCTCCTGAACGACCGGTCGCCCTTGCAGCCCGGCCTGCAACTGGTACTGCTGATGGGTCGCGATGAACAGCGATTTGTCGTCGTTCTGCTGCGACAGCGAAGGCAGACGCACCGCGTTGTCGGGGACCGCGATCCCCTTGTGGGCGATGTACGCTGTGCCGGGGATGTCGGTCAGCTCGTGAATCGACCGGCCCGCGTTCAGCCGGGCCGCGACCTCGGCCACGGCCCGTTCGCCCATGCCATGGATCAGCAGGTCGGCCTTGGCGTCGACCAGGACGGACCGCTTGAGCTGGTCCTCGATGTAGTCGTAATGGACCAGACGCCGGAGGCTGGCTTCCAGCCCGCCCAGCACGATGGGCACGTCGCGATAGGCCTCGCGGACGCGGGCCGAATAGACCAACAGCGGCCGGCTCGGCCGCAGGCCCGTGACGCCGCCCGGGCTGTAGACGTCCTGCCAGCGCCGGTGGCCCAGCGACGCGTAGTCGTTCAGCCGCGAATCGATGCAGCCGCTCGTAATCCCCCAGAACAGACGGGGTCTTCCGAATGCCCGGAACGGCTCAACGCTTCGCCAGTCGGGCTGGGCCAGGACGGCGACGCGATAGCCCAGCTTCTGGAGCCAGCGTCCGATCAAGGCGGCGCCGAAGGATGGGTGGTCCACGTAGGCATCGGCTGTAATCAGAATGACGTCCGCCTGGTCCCAACCCCTGCGGCGCAGCTCCTCGGCCGTCGTCGGCAGGAATCGATCAATATACTCGGCGTTCTTGCTCATGGGACGATTATACCACGGGGCCGCTGGCGATGTTCGGAACACCGAATGCCAATCGCCAACCCTCAGCCGTACGAATCATATTTTCGGAAAGATCCTCGCCCGCAGACGGCGATTCTGTTATTCTGATGTCGGCTTCCTGATCCTGGTGCCGTGCCGGGCTTTTGATCCGGCTTACCGCAGGAGCGTCGAGAATGACACATGACGAAGCGCTCATGCTGATCATCTCCTGTGCGGTGGTCGTCGAGATCGTCGCGACGTACCGCCACCTTCGGAAGATTCCGCACGCATTGCTGATCCTCGGCAGTTTCGCCGGTCTGGTCCTGGGCAGCCTGAGCACCGTGGTCGAAGGCTTCCTCTGGGCCGAGCTGTTCAACTGGCTGGAGCACCTAGCGTTGATGGCAGGAGCGATCCTGCTGACCCTGTGGTGCGCTCTCGTGTTCGGACCCTGGAACCGGAGGGTCCCTGATGCGCCCGATGGCATATCTTGATCTGATATCTTTTACTGCCAGTGCAATCGCGGCGGCGTTTATCGTTCGCGGCTGCAAGCGGACGAGCTTTGCGCCGGCGGTCCCGATCCTCCTGGCCGTTCTGCTGGCCCTGATGGCGTGCTACCACGCCGCCCTTTTCCTCGAGTGGTCGGGGCTGACCGCCGGACTGGACTGGGTGGAGGACATCGCGGGGCTCTTCATCCCCTTCACCTGGGCCTTCGTCCTGTATGCGTTCGTCAAGAACACCGTCGAGGACGAGCTGCGAGCCTACCAGCAGAGGCTTCGATCGCTGGCGTCGGAGTTGTCCCTGACCGAGGAACGCGAGCGGCGACGGATTGCCGCGGGACTCCATGACTACGCCTGTCAGAACCTCGTTCTGTCCAAGATGAAGCTCCAGGGCTTGCCTGTGACCGAGACGGACGAGGTCGAAGGCATCTGCGATACCATCGATAAGACAATCGAAAGCGTGCGCGGGCTGATCTTCGATCTCAGTTCGCCGACGCTGTACAAGTTCGGCCTCGAAGCGGCTCTGGAGGAACTGCTGGAGGATAAGGTGAAGGCCCAGTACGGCATCGACTGCACCTTTCGCGACGACGGCGCCGCCAAACCGCTGGCGGAAGACATCCGCATCGTGCTGTTCCAGTCCGTTCGCGAACTGCTGATCAACACCATCAAGCACGCGCAGGCCCGCGCCGTGACCGTGGACATCGGGCGTCTCGATGGCTCGATCCAGATCAAGGTGACGGACGATGGGATCGGCTTTGACGTGGAGGAGGCCCTGACCGGCACTTCGCATCGTCGGGGGTTCGGCCTGTTCCACATCCGCGAACGCCTGGATTTCCTCGGCGGCCGTCTCGACATGGAGTCCCGGCCCGGCCGGGGAAGCCGCTTCACACTCCTGGCCCCTCTGGAGACAGGGACCACCGTCGCTCGCAAGACCCCCGACAGCTCCGAGGACTCCGCCCGCTGACGCGATCGGGTCTGGCACCGCATTCCAATCTTCAGATCGATCCCGATCGAAGCGCGTCAGGACGGGAAATCCACGCGTCGTCGGATTCCGGGTTGACATTGGGCGCACAAGAGATACTATTGGAGTATGTCGAATAGTTGCCGCCAGCTTCGTCACTGCGTCTGCACGGGCCGGTCTCTGGACCGGATGCTGCGTCCGGCAGTTCTGACGGTCTTGTGCGATCACCGGCAGGGCCTGCACGGGTACGCCATTGAGAAGCAGTTGCAGGTCTTCGGTTTCTTCCGCGAGCAGTTGCCCGACTACACAGGACTCTACCGGCTCCTGAAACGCATGGAGGCCGAGGGTCTGCTCTCGTCGACGGAGCAAGATTCGCAGGCCGGGCCCTCCAGGCGCATGTTCCGGCTTACCAACCGAGGCGAGAACTGCCTGTCGCGCTGGTTCGCCAGTCTCACGGAGTATCGGCGGATGCTCGACGACCTGCTCGGGCATATCGGCAGGAGTATAGAAGGCAGAGTGACCTGATTGGGTCAAGCAGGAGCCAGCCGCTACAGTCTCGGCCCTCCAACTTGATATTGAGACGTTGGAGCTGTTGTCAGGGGAGAAACAATGTCACGGGACGAACGGATTAAGGGGCTGCTGGCTGATGCGGCCGAGGGGCGGGCGATCAGCAAGGCGGAGGCGAAGACGCTCCTTTCGCTGCCGGAGAACTCCCTCGAAGCCGCCCTGCTGCGGTCGACGGCCGACCAAGTGTCACGCCGGCGTTTCGGAAACCACGCCCTGCTGCTCGGCCAGATCGGCGTGGACATGGAACCGTGCGACGGCGATTGCGCCTTCTGCTTCTTCGCCAAATCGCACACAAGCATCCAGGCGTCGGTGTTGCCGACCGAGGAGGTCATCGCCCGCTGCGAACGGTTTGCGGCCGGCGGGGCCCGGGGCGTCTTCCTGATGACGATGCACCGGTTCGGGTTCGAGTGGTTTCGCGACCTGTGCGTGACGCTGCGCCGTTCGATCCCCGCCCATCTGGAGATCCTCGCCAACGTCGGGGACGTAAATCTGTCGCAACTGCGCGAGCTGCGTGACGTGGGTGTCAGCGGCGCCTATCACGTCTGCCGGCTCCGCGAAGGAATCGATTCGTGCATGACGGCCGCACAGCGACGGGCGACCATCGAGCGGATCCTCGAGTCCGGCATGGCGTGGTACAACCTCTGCGAGCCGATCGGGCCGGAGCACACCGCCGACGAGCTGGCCGAACAGATATGGCTCGGGGTCGAGCTGCCCTGCCGCCAGCACGGGGCGATGCAGCGGTTCCCTGTCCCCGGCTCGCCGCTCTATGCCCACGGACAGATTTCCCTTGCGCGGCTCGGCCAGATCGTCGCGGTCGTCGCCCTGGCGACCGCCCACAAGAAGGAGACCGCCAGCATCGCGGTGAACGTGTCCAACATCGTGGGCCTGTTCAGCGGCGCCAACGCCTTCTTCCCGGAGGCCGGCGAGCCGCTGGCCGAAGATCGTCCGCCGGACCATCCCGCTGGGCCGGAGGGCTTTACCACCGCCCTGTGGCGCCAGAGCAACGAGATCACCACCGCCGACTGCCGCAACATGCTCACCGCCGCCGGCTTCTCGCACCTGATGGACACTCTGGGAAACCCGTGCAGAACCCTGTGCGCCGATGCCTGATCTGCTGCGCGCACCTTACGCGTGAGGCAATAATTCACCCTGCGAACTGGTCCCAAAGGGTGTCCAACTCAGTAGCTGCAATCGATCGAGACTACGCGGCTGTTTTCGAGATCGACTACGGTCGTCACCAGGTCGCACCATGCGTCCATAATCCCGGCGGTGAGCCCGTCACGGGGCGGCGTATCCAGGCTGGCAAAGTACATATTGCAGATGAGGTATTTACGTCCCTGTCGGAGAAAGCCGGCGTACTCGCGATGGTACTGCGTGAAGTGTTCGAGGATGTACTCCATAGAGGAATGAGATTTCGTGGCGAGAGGATCGCTGGCCTTGACCGCCGCTTCGAGGTCCAGGCCCTCGATGTCATTGCGGCTGGGCGTCCAGACGTGGTCGAATTCGATTCCGTGCCCGGCGAGGAACCCGCCCACCGTGGCCGGAAGGGTGAAGATGACCTCATAGGGGCTCTGCCCGTCGGCATGCAAGACGACCATGTTGGGTTCGTCGGGTCGTCGCATGCAGTCGAGCGGTGTCTGCCCGAGATCGTTCCGCGCATTCGGGTCCCCCTTCCGCTCCCTCAGCAGAGCGAAGAGGCTGGCATAGCCATTGACTGCCGCAATATGCAGAGGCGTGTCGCCCACCTGATCGGCACTGTTGATGTCCGCGCCATGGTCCAGAAGGAAGGTTGCCATTTCAGTGTGGTTCGCCCAGACGGCACTATGCAGAGGCGTAGAGCCCCTCGCGGTCTGGGCATTGATGTCTGCCCCATGGGAGAGAAAAAGGCTTGCCCACTTCGTCAGGCCTTCGGCGGCCGCCCCGTGCAACACGGTGCCCCCGCCATCCGCCGACAACCTGGGATCGGCGCCGGCGTCGAGCAGAATCTCGATCACCTCGTCGCGCCACACACGCCGAGCGCCCCACATGGCGTACTGCAGAGCGGTACATGCTCCGATGCGCCCATCTCTGACGTTGACGTCGGCTCCGCCGTCGATCAGCCTGCGGATGACCGCCCCGTGGCCCTCGGTAATGGCCATGTGAAGAGGCGGGCCGTATGGGCCATCGGCATCTGGATCGGCGCCGTATTTCAAGAGCAGTTCCACCATGGCCGCGTGGCCTTGGTCAACTGCCCTATGGATCGGCATCCACCCATGACGATCCAGCGCGTTGGGACTAGCCGCGCCGACGGCCAGAAGGCGGCGCAGGCGAGAGAGGTCCCCACTGCTGACCGCCTTGTGAATTGGCAGTTCGCCGTCCGATCGCGAGGGCTGTCGCTTGCAGCCGCAGAACAGAACAAGCAATGCCAGCCAGACCAATCCCGCACGTCTCATCTCCGGCTCCTTCAAACAAGAACGCACCCTGTCCGCTACATATAAGGCACAAGCCGGAGGCAAAGCAACAGGGGAATTTCGCGGAGGCGGCAGTCAGGCACTGGTCCGCGCCGGTGATGCAGAGTGGGAAATAGAAAGGGGACATCGCACCCGGCTGTCGCGGTTCGTATGGATGCGACAACGGGGCGGATGTCCCCGGAATCGACGCAGTCGATTTCAGAAGTGATGCACCCAGCGGACCTGGAAGCGGTCGCCTTCGGGACGATTCTTGACGCTGGTCTCGAAGTAGGCGTTGAAGAACAGATGGTCGTTCTGCGAGAAGCTGTACATCGCGCCGGGTCCGATGCCCAGGACCTGTTCGCGGCCGGAGACCTCCTCGCCGTCCACTTCCGAGTCGGTCACCTGCTTGAGGTAGTAGCCGTTGACGCCGGCCCGCAGCTTCTTGGGAATCAACTCATACGAGGCGGCGAAGTTGCAGTGGACCGCCTGGCCCGGCTGGACCTCCGTGTCATCGTTCTCATCGTTCCAGAGGTAGTGCACACGCCAGGACGCGGTGAGCTTGGGCGTGAAGAAGTAGGTGCCCGCCCAGTACGGATTGAACGAGAAGTGGTTGTTGCCGGGGTTCAGTCCCTTGTCGTCGTCGTATTTGCCCGTGGGCCAGATGGTCTGGAGCTCGACGCGGTGCATGAACTTGGGACCGTTGGCGCCCATGATCGGGTCCCACTGGAGGTACGGGCCAACGAGAATGTCGCCCACGCCGGTCCCGTTGTCGTCCAGGAGGCTGACGGCGTCGAAGCTGACGACCGGGACGATCACATCAAGGCCCCACTTGCCGCCGAACAGGATCGGGCGATCGGACTGGTAAATGAACTGGCTCAGACTGACCCACACATCCAGCTCCGGATCGAACGGAGGACCGTCGACCAGCTCATCGGCCGTGTAGTACTGGATGTACTCCGCGAAGTAAAAGCCGGGTCCAGCCGGCGGACCGCCATCCATGAAACTGGTGAAACCGAGGTTGACCGCCGGCTGATCGAACGCCGCAGCCGGCAGCGCCAGCAGGGACACGAGCAACAGGCCCGCGCCGAACATAGATGGACGACAGCATTTCATAGCTTACCTCCTAAAACGGACACACATTGGCCTTCTTACACGAGAATCCGTTGAAAACCAGTCGCATGTTAATATCGGAAGTCCGTTCCCTGCGCGGCCACATTTTACCGACCTTTTTCCCCCGCGGCGAGTCCGAAATCGACACATTCTGCGCCGGTCGGACAAACGCCCGATTCCTCCGCAGCCCCTTTTCCAGCGTCCGGGAAAGCTCACCGCAAGAGGCAAACGTCCGATATCGCGTTAACTCCTATGGCAGAAAGGACTTGGCGGCCGCCAGCTTCTCGGGCAGGTAGTGCTCGATCACGTAGTTGAGGTCGTGGACCGCAAAGGCCTGCTGCTCGGCCCTGACGCCCATGTCGAGCAATTGCTGGATGGCGTCCTGCCAGGGCTTGAAGTGCTGGACGAACGGGTCATTCTTCAGCGCATCCTTGGCCCGCTTGACGTCGACCTCCTTGAGGGGGTGGGTGGGGAGTTTGTAGTCGACGATGTCCTGGGGCGTGACTCCGAGAAAGCTGGCGTTGGGCACGCAGAAATAGCGGTTGATGTGTGCGGCGTTGCCCGAGCCAACCTTGAGGGTGCGGTAGATGTTGAACATCCCGTACGGATCGCAGTCTACGAAGGCGTAGACGGGCAGCTTCAGCTCGTCGGCCAGCCGACGGATGAAACGCCGGCACGCCCGCGTCGGCACGCCGCCCATCGAGACGAGGATGCAGTTGGCCTTGCGCCAGTAGCTGTGCTTGACGAGCCGCTGGAACATGCCGGCCGTCTCGATGGCGAGGATGAACTTGGCCTTGGTCTCGAACTTCAGGTGCTCGACCGAGATCGGGATCGAATAGGCGCCGGAGCCGAACTGCGTGCAGTCGATCCGCAGAGGCTTGCCCGTGTCGGGCTGGCGATCGAAGACCACAAGCTGGCCGGCGATCTCGCCGCCCTTCTCTTCCGGGATGAAACCGAGCTGCTCGCGGTTGACCTCGAACAGCGCCTCGATGTCGTCGAGCACGGTGTCCGATTCCGGCTGCTCGTCGAACCGCGCATCGTCCCAGTTCTTCGAGACGTAATATGCCTCTCGCTTGGTCATGATCTCGTCGTCCTCGACGAGCGTCTTGGCGGTGGACATCATGCGCAGCGTCTGGGCGAACGTCTTGACGGTTGCGACGGTCAGCGTGCGGGTCTTCCGCTTGCCCCGCAGTTCGAGAAAGCCGGTCTTCGGCAGGTACTTCACGTTGCTCAACGCGCGCAGCGGGAAAGACAGCGTGGGCTTGCCCTTGTGCTGAATCTTGTCCCGAACGGAGGCGGCGGTGTCCTTGATTCGATTGGCCAGCTTGCTCACGATCGGCTCCTTTCGAGGACGTCGGTCAACTGCGTCACGAGGGCCTGTTCCTGACGCTCGGTGAGGTCCAGCATCTCCCGAAGGGCGATGGCGACGTGGGGAATGTATTTCTGGATATAGGCTTTCTTCTTTTCCGATTCGGCGGCTTTGCGTCGCCGGCGGATGAACACCGCCAGCCGCCGGCCGCACTCCTGCAGCGCCAGCCGGACCTCCTTGATGATCTCCGGGTAGTGCGCCACCGCCTCCTTGCTCTCGGAGGTGAACGGCACCCAGACCGACGCCATGTGCACGAGGATGACCAGCGGGCCTGAGGGCAGCGCGCCGTTGGCCTGCTGGAGGGCGTAGTTGCGCCAGTCCGTGGAGATCACCGACTTGGTCATCGCGCAGGCCGACTGCTGATAGAGCAGAGGCACGCGGTTGGCGTAGCGCAGCACGCGCGCCAGCCCGTCGGCCTCCAGCGAGCCGCCATAGGCGAGCCCGGCCTCAATCTGAAACGGATTGCCGCGATAGACGGAGGGTGGACGCGTCACGGCGGTGTAGAAATCCGCCTCGATCTGCGTCTTGAGACCCGCCAGAATCAGCTCCTCGCCGATCGGGCTGAGACAATCGGTCGGCGGGTTCATGATCTTCGTGTGGTTGATCGCTTTGAAGAGATTGTCCGCCTCCTGCCGGGCAATGCGCGAGGGCCGGGCCCGCTCGTAGAGTTTGGCGGCCTCGCAGATCTGCCTGGCCACGCGCATGCTGACGCGGGAGAAGTCCGTGTGCAGAAAGGACTGGAGCGTCTGCGCCTTGGTGTCGTGGAGCATCTTGATGAGCACGCCCAGCTCGACGCCGTATGGGTGCGGCTTGATCTCCCGCGTCTCGACGGGCAACTGGTCCGTGGCCCGCTTGTAGTCCTTCACCTCGCCCTCGGGCGTGACGAACTGGAGCGAGACGTGCGGGTTGGCGATGGCGGTCTGTTCGAGGTACTCCTCCACCGACTGGCGGCCCTTCTGATACTTGGCTTCCAGTTCGATCTCGACCTTGGTGCCGCGCTCGACGGGCCATTCGATCGTCTCATCGACGATGATTCGCGGCTCGTTCTTCTTGGTGTCGATCTCCAGTTCGTAGTGGTGAGCCGGCTTGTTGCGGCTGGTCTTCGACGTGATGGAAACGGGCTTGCCCGTGGTAAGCTGGCCGTACATGCCGGCCGCCGAGATGCCGATCCCCTGCTGGCCGCGCGACATCTTGAGCCGGTGGAACTTCGAGCCGTACAGCAGCTTCGCGAAGATCTTGGGAATCTGCGTCTTGACGATGCCCGGGCCGTTGTCCTCGATCGTCACGCGGAAGCGATCCTCCTCCGAGCCGGGCGCGACGATCACCTTGACCTCGGGCAGGATGCCCCCTTCCTCACAGGCGTCGAGGGAGTTGTCCACGCCCTCCTTGATCGTCGTCAGCAGCGCCTTTCGCGGATTGTCGAAGCCGAGCAGGTGGCGGTTCTTGGTGAAGAACTCGGCCACCGAAATCTCGCGTTGGCCGCGAGCCATGTCCTCGGCGGTTGCGCGGCGGGCCGGCTGCTTCGTCGCTGGTCGCTCGTCGCTCGGGACGGGTGGCTCAGGCAGCGGCTCCGGCGTCGGGATCGGCTCGGGTTCCGCCTTTCTGCCCTTCCGTACCGCCTTTTTCGCAACCTTCCTGGCGGTCTTCTTCGGCGCCTTCTTTACCGTCTTCTTGACGAGCTTCCGTGCGCCCTTCTTGTGCTTCGTATGAACCGCCCCGGCTTTCGTCGCGGCGGCCTTCTTCCTGGCTTTTCCCATCCATTCCCTTCCTTGGACACCCTATGCTCTGTCGTATTGCGGGATCGGGAGCGTCTCGCCGTCCTTGAGCGCCGACTGGTGCGCGACGACCCCTGGGACGGTCATCGCGAGGGCCTCACAGACGTTGACGAGCGGCTCGCGGTCTTCGAGGATCGCGGTGATGAACTCGTTGGCCAGCGGTCCGTGCGAGCCTCCGTGCCCGCCGGCGGGCATGCGGGGCGGCAGCGCCGGCACCGCGATGTCCGGCAGGTCTTTCAACAGGCCGTGATACTCTGTGTCCTGCATCCAACCACGCTGGCCGTAGACGCGACCGGTCTCGACGACCACGTCCTGCACGCCCATGCACATGAGCATGCGCGAGGCGCCGCCTTCGCTCGTCTGGAACAACGCGATCTCGTCGCTGTACGGATTGTCGTACTTGTTGGCGCCCGGCCTGTTGGACGGCAGACCCGCGTCGAAACCGATGCACGAGACGGAGGTGAACCGCCCGCCGGAGACGCCGACGTAATAGGCGGTCGAATGAGTCGGATACCACAGCGGAGGCGAGCCGATGCGCCAGCCGTTGAACGACGGAATCGGGGTGGGACAGAAATGGAAGTACTCGCCTTCGGAGTACACGAGCTTGCCGAAGCCTCCGGCCCGGTAGATCTGCCGCATCGCGCAGCAGTCCGCGCGGTAGTAGCTCGTCTCGGCCATCATGTACTTCAGGCCGGTCTTCCGAACCGTCTCGACGAGTTGCTCGGCCTGCTCGATCGAGCCCCACACCGCCGGCACCGCCGTCATCACGTGCTTACCGTGATGGAGCGCTTCCATGCAGTGCTTGGCGTGGTTCGGCGCATCGGTGGCGACGAAGACCGCCTCGATCTTCGGGTCCTTGACCAGCACCTCCAGCGACTCGTACGACTTCTCGCAGCGGCACGCCTGCATCAGTCCCGCGCGCCGCTCGGCGATCAGATCGCTGACCGCGACGATCTCGACGTTCGGATGGTCCTGGAAGCCGAAGGCGGCGCCGAACTGGCAGACGCCGTAGCCGACGATGCCCACGCGCACCTTCCGATCGGACACCGGCTGCCAGACCTTCTCCGCGGATCGCTGGTTGCCCCTGGCGGCGCCGGTGGAAAGGCTCGCCGCCGCTGTCGCTCCGAGCGAAAGCCGGCCCAACGTTTCGAGAAAATCGCGGCGGTCCATCGGTCCCAATCCAGCAGTCGACATCGGTCAGCCTCCTTCATTACAGGCAGTATGTGAACCGGCCGCAGCACACGTGCGGCTCGCAGTCCGGCCTGCCCATTCTACGCCGATTCGGCGTACCGCGCCAAGAAGTCATGCCCAAGAGGGTGCACGACCGCTTCTGCGAGGCTCGCTTGGGCACCCTGCAGAAGCACGAATGACGTAGGGGCGAATGATTATTCGCCCCTACCGGGTTCTTCGCATTGGGCACCTTTTGGTGTCTACGAACATCCAAGGCCACCATCTCCAAACGCTGCGCGTTTGAGGCTGCCACACACATGCCAGGATGTTCTGACACACACCGAAGACCAAGCGATCCGGTATCTCTACCGGGCCTGGCGCCGGTAGGTCTCTTTCATGACCAGCGTGCAGGCCAGAGCCAGGACCGATGCAATCAGCAGCACGAGGAGTACAACGCGATAGCCGGCGAGGGGGTATCCGGCATCGGGAGCGTGGGGATAGGCGTCCAATATCCGTCCGAGCAGCCACATGAACACCGCGCCTCCGAAGAACGGGAACAGGTTCACCGTTCCGACAGAGGTCCCTGCCATCGCGACGGGAAACAGCTCCTTGGTCGTGGTGAAGCCCATGATCACAATGGCGGACGAGAACACCGAGAACAGGAAGAACCACACGAAGAGCGCCCAGTGCGGCAGGCTCGCGGGCCGCATGACCACCAGCAGCATCAGCAACGTGAGAATCGCCGAAGCGAGGATGAACACCCGCTTGCGACTGTGCAGCAGTCGCTCGGACAGCAGGCCCAGCAGCGGACTGCCGACGATCATGCCCCAGGCGAGCATGCTCAGGACCGCTCCGGCCTGGCCTTTGCTCATGCCGTAGACGTGCATGAGATACGGACCGCTCCAGAGACCGCCGAACCCGAAGAAGATGCCGCAATCGAAGAAGAACCAGATGGCCACCGGCCAGAAATGTGTCGTGGCGACCACACGCTTGGCGCCGGCAAAGAGACCGATGTTCGCAGTGGCACCGTCAGGCGTTTCGTGCGGCGCCTTTGTGGACACACTCCCGTCGCCCGTCGGCGCGATCGAAGGCCAGCCCTTGTCAGAAGGCCGGTCGCGGACGATGAGCCAGACCAGGGCCATCAGCAGCAGGCTCGCCCCTCCGATCACCTGAAATGAGACGCGCCACCCGAACCATGTGGCCAGCAGGCCGAGAAGCCACGTCCCCGCCAGCACGCCCACGCCCCCGACGGCGTTGAGGATTCCGGCCATCACGGCGAACTCGCCGGCCCGGAACCACTGCGAGAGGATCTTCATGGTGGGGATGAAGACCATCGAGACGCCCAGTCCGACCGCCACCCGTGCGGCAAAGGCGGTGCGGATGCCCGGCGCCAGGCCGAAGAACACGCTGCCGGCCGCCGCCAGCAGCAGAGAGACGGTGACGGTCTTGCGGGGTCCGACGGAATCGGCCAGCAGGCCCGCCGGAAACTGCATCGCCGCGTAACAGTAGAAGTACACCGAGCCGAGCAGACCCAGGACGCCCGCCGCGACGTCGAAATCGGCCGCCAGATCGTCCGCGACAACGGACAGCGAAAGCCGATGGAAGTAGACGAAGAAATACGCCAGCCCGAGCACCGCGAAGATCGCCCAGCGGTAGACCATCATCCTCCGCTCATGCGGCGTCTCTGCCACCGGACCCATCGTCTGTAGCGTCACAGGCTCACATCCTTCCCGCATTCAAGAGACTGGAGGCCGTAGGCTGGAGGCTGTAGGAGTCCTTCCAGCCTCCCGGCTCGTTCGTCCCATTCTACAGAGGCCTGTCACCCGGCGCCAACCATTCGCATGATACGATTACCCGTCTCGCTATGGCGTGTGGAAGAAGCCCCCGCGGGTCTGGAAGATGGGGTTCGGCGTAGGGGCGAAGCATGCTTCGCCCTTGCCCCATTCTCTTGGGCATACGACGGACAACCCACTCGCAGTGACGCCATCTGGCGTTCCGTTCGTGAGGGCGAGGCATGCCTCGCCCCTACAGCGCGCTATGAACAGCGCTTCTGATTCTCAGCCAGATTCCTCCACTGCGCTTCGCCGCGGTCGAAATACCATAACCCCACAGGGCCGCCCTGTCCTACCGGCGTTGGGGCTGGCCGGGGTCGAACGGCTTGTTGACGTGAATATACTCGATCAGAGGGTGAGATGCCTTGAAATCGCTGACCGTCTGCGGAGCGATGGGGTTGTCGGTTTCAAGAAGGAGGGACTCCAGAGACGGCGGGCCCGTCAGGGACGAAAGGGCCGCATCGGGTATATTGCCGCCGATCCTCAGACTCCGCAGCGCCGGCAGGCCGTTCAGGTGCGCCAGGTTCTCGCCCGTGCAGTTCGAGAGGTTGAGGACCCACAGGGTTCGTAGCGCACGCAATCCTCCGAGATACCGCAAGTATGATCCCGGCAGAGGGGTCGTCGACTGGATCATCAACGTCTCAACCGAACGCCAGTTCTTGAGAAAGGCCAGGTCCTCATCGTGCAGAGGCAGGCCGGCTATGTAGAACTCCTTCACCGCGCTCAATCCGGACAGGTCCAGTGTCCCTTCATCAGCCTCGGCGAGCCGGGCCATGTCGCCCCAGGGGCCGTGAACGTTCAGGGACTCCAGATTCGACAGTCCATTCAGACGGTTCAGGCTGCTGCGCGTCAGGACATGCATGGCCAGACGCTCCAACTGTTTCAGCTTGCCGATGGACGCCAGACCGCCATCGCCCACGCCGGAGCCTGCGATGCTCAAATCTCTTAGATTCGTCAACGGCTCCAGGCTCGCAACGTCGGCGTCGGGCAGTGGATCGCCCGCGTAGATCCGAAGTTCCTCCAGCGAACGGAGACTCGCCAGATGGGACAGGCCCGTCGGGCCGTCGTAACCCTGTCGGCGGTCCTTCAGGGTGACGCCGAGACACTTGAGGTTGCCAAGCGCAGCGACGGTCTTGAGCCCCTCGGCCGAAAGGTAGCTGAGCCCTTCTATGGATTCGAGCTGAGGCATCGTTGCGAGTTGCCGTGCGACCTCGTCGCCGTACTGCTGGCCCGGCGGGCCGGCCCACGCATGGCCAAAATCCACCTTCTTGAAGTTCCTGAGGTTCCTCAGATGGGCCACGCCGACCGGCGTGAGTCTGGGCTGGCCCATGATGAAGTGCAGTTCCTCCAGGCTCTCGATCTTGCTGATCGACGCCAGAGCCGCATCGGTGAGATTGTCCGGACCCCAGAGCGTCAGGCTCTTGAGCTGTTTGACGCCTTCGAGGTGTTTCATGTGCCGGTCATAGAGTGGGCCGCCGCCCTTGCCGCCCCAGAAACACAGGCGTTCCAGCTTCGGCAGTCTCGCCAGCTCAGCCAGGCCCGGACCCCACATTCTCCCGCCCACGATGCTCAACCAGCGCAGGCTGGAGACTTGGGCCACCTCTTTGAGTCCGGTGTCCGTAAGGCCGGTACAGAGGCTCAGGTACTCCAGGTTGGGCAGGTCCTTCAGAACTGCCAGCCCGCGGCTGCCGAGCGGGAACTGCGTCAGTTCCAGACCCTTGAGAGAGCGCAGGGGTCGCAGATCCTCCAGGCTGCTGTCGGTGACACCCGCGCTCTGGAGGCTCAGCATCTCAAGGCCCGTCAGGTGTCGAACCGGCTCCAGCAGTTGGGGCTTCGTCCCCGCCCTATCGTACATGGGCGAACCGACCGAAAGCCAGAACAGATCGTTCGGTTCGAGGGCCGCCAGCGCCGAGAGGTCCTGCGGCCTTTCGCGGGCGCCGTCGGCGATCAGCATCTGGTACGCACGCGGGTTTTCCGTCCGCAGCCGGGCCGCCTCGCGCGGGGTAAGGTCCAGAAAGACCATCAACTTGATGTTTCGATCATTCGGCGCGCCCACCGGGCCTCGTGCGCGACCAAGGTATTCCCATTCGCCGAGGAACCGCACCCCCCTCGGGTCCCAACCTGGCCCCGATTCCGGCTCCAGAAACAGATTGCCCACCCACTGGCCAGCCGGAAAGGACAAGGTCCGGGTCCCACCGGGCGACGCCGCCAACGCCGGAAAGCTCTTTTCCCCGGCATCCAGACCCATGGCAAGCCAAAACAGAGCCAACAAGAACGTAACCATGAACATCCGCCGGCGTTTCATATCAGTCGTCTCCATCGTGCAGTCTTGCGAGCTTCCAGAGGCCCTCAACGCGAACCAAGCGAGTTATCAGAGTGACGGTCTCGCCGGGCGCGCGGCTCGCGCCGTCCAGAGAGAACTCGGTGTGGACGGTTGCGGTCCAGACGACCGTCGCGGCATTGCCTTCCTCGACCACGTCGGCTAATTCGACGGGCGGGCCGACGTAGCGAGGGTACGGGCTTTCGTTTGCGTCCGGCACGCCGTCGCAGAAACACCGGGACAAGGCTTCCGTGTCGCTTCGGTCCAGAAGTTCCAGAACGCTGTAGACCGCCTGGGCCGGCGTGCTCAGGTCCGGGGCATCGTCTGCGTCAGGTCGGCCAATCCCAAACAGCACAGCAGGCACCGGGCCTGAACGGGCGTCGTCCGTGCTGCGCAGCTCGCTCACCAGCGGCGTGTCGCCCAGGGTCACCGTCCGCTCGTCCGCCTGGGGCACAGACGCCGCCTCCGGGGGCACGGAGGGTGGACCCGAGCGGTACAACCAGGCAATCGCCAGTGCGACGCCCGCGATGCCCGCCGCAGCAAATACGACCTTTACGGCTCTCGCCTTGCACCGCTTCGACACCATAAGCGCTCTCCAATGCCCTTCTATGAGTCGCAGCGGCGACGCCGGCGATACAAGAAAAACACGCCGAAAACAGATTTCCTCGGCAAAGATGCAGGAAAGACACATTGCATGCGCCGTTCGTAGTGGCGTCGTGAGACGCTATCTTTTCAAGCCCGTATGCCCTCACGGGCACACTACAAACGGGCGAATCGTTCGGCGACGTGGAGGGCAGATCTGATGCCGTCGGCGGCGCTGGAGATGATGCCGCCGGCGTAGCCGCTGCCTTCGCCGACGAGGTAGAGGTTCTCGAAGCCGGCGCAGAGGCCCGTCTTGTCGCGGACCGCCTGGATAGGCGAGGAGGTCTTGCTTTCGAGGCCCAGGATGGCGCCGGTCTCGAAGCCTTTGATCTTGCGGGCGAAATCCTGAAGCCCCTCGCGAATGGCGTCGCTGATCTGCGAAGGCAGCATCTCCCACAGCGGCGCGGGCTTCAAGCCGAGCGGATAGCTCGATTCGAGGACGTCGGACGGCCCTTTTCGCATCACGAAGTCGGTGATGCGGCAGGCGGGCGCGGCGAAGCCGTTGGAGTACTCGTAGAAGCTGTGCTCCAGCGAGCCAAGCCAGTCGAGCGCCTCGGCCGGCGCGATTGCTCTACCCAGCAGGGATTCGAGATTGACCGCGGCGACGCATGCGGCGTTGGCGAACCGCCCGGCCCGGCGATAGTGGCTCATGCCGTTGACGATGTTTGTGTCCGCGTAGGCGGTCGCCGGGATCACCGCCCCGCCTGGACACATGCAGAACGTATAAACAGGCAGGCACCCCGCGTCATTGAACGTCAGGCGATATTCGGCGGCCTTGACGCCGGGCAGGCTCGCCCGGCCCCATTGGGCGAGGTTGATCAGCTCCTGCGGATGCTCGACCCGGCTGCCGATGGCGAAATTCTTCGTGCGAAACGGCACCCCCCTGCCGATCAACATGCGATAGGTCTCGTAGGCCGAGTGGCCGGGGGCGATGAGGAAGCAGTCCGCTTCGATCCCGCCCGACGAGGTGACGGCCTCGACGACGCGGCCCCTTTCGATGGTCAGGTCTTCGAGCATCGTATCGAACAGCATCCGGCCGCCGAGAGCGAGGAACTCCTCGCGCAGTCGTTTGACGATCCGCCGGAGGTTGTCGCTGCCGAGATGCGGATGGGCCATGTACGCGATCTCCTCGGGCGCGCCGGCGCGGATGTAGCTGGCGAGAATGAACTGCCGCTCCGACCCGATGTGCTTGCTTCGCGAGGTGAGCTTGCCGTCGGAGAAGGCCCCTGCCCCGCCTTCGCCAAAGGCATAATTGCAGGAAGGGTTGAACGCGCCCGTCTTCTCGAACGTGCGAATGCCCTCGGCCCGCGTCTCGACGTCGGAACCCCGCTCGATGAGCGTGACGTGGACGCCCGCCTTCTGGAGGACCAGTGCTGCAAAGAAGCCGGCGGGGCCGGAGCCGACAACCACGGCCCTCCGCCCCGGCGCAACCTGCGGAATAGACAGAGGCGCAGGCGTCTCGGGAGCGCCGCCCTCGATCTGCTCCGAAGCCACCCCGACGCGGACGAGCCAGTGGATGTCGCTCTTGCGGCAGGCGTCGAGGCTCTGGTGCTCGATCGTGTACGAGAACTCCGACAGCGACAGCGCCCTGCCGATCCGCTCGCGGAGCGTCTCGTCGCTGTAGTCGGTGGGGAGCTTCAGTGAAATCGCCCGGTATCCCATGCGAAAGCCACCTTGCGATTGAACGCGGATTCTCACTCCAGGCTCGCGCGGAGGGCCCACTGGGCCTTGTCCGCACGCACGGCCCTGTGACTCGCCAGGCGGGCCAGCAGCGCATCCGGCGTCCGGTCCACCAGCAGCAGGTCGCGATGGGCCGGATCGATGAACCCTTGGGCGGTCGCGTGGTCGACGAAACGAATCAGGTCGTCGAAGTATCCTGCAACGTTCAAGAGGCCCGCCGGCTTGGCGTGGAACCCAAGCTGCGCCCACGTCAGGATCTCGAGGATCTCCTCCATCGTCCCGAACCCGCCCGGCATTGCGATGAACGCGTCCGCCAGCTTGGCCATCAGCGCCTTGCGCTCGTGCATGTCGGCGACGATGCGCATGTCCGCCACATCGGTCAGCGCCAGACCCATCTCGTGCAGCGCCTGGGGAATCACGCCGGTGACCTGGCCGCCATGTTCCAGCACGGTCCGCGCAATAACGCCCATCAGGCCGATCCGGCCCCCGCCAAACACCAGGTGCAGCCCGCGATCGGCGAGGACCTTGCCCAGCGAGCGTGCCGCATCGGCATACTCGGCCCGCCCGCCGACCCCACTGCCGCAATAGACACAAACTCGTTTCATTCACAAAGTTCCAACTGTCTGGAAAAGGCGCAGAGGCTCGACCGCCCACGCAGCGGCGCAGAAGGTAGTCCCACCATGCCCGCCTGTCAAATGGAATCGAGCATCGAGCGAGAGGAGAGCCTGAACACGATTGACACGGTGCGATGCTCAGGCGACAATCACGACCGAGACAGCACAGACCGGCACCGCGGAACAGAGACGCGATGAAACCGAGGAGCGATCCGATGCGCTCCTACATCGCAGAAAGGAGAACATCCCATGGAGCCGATTCTGGCCAAGTGCGGCTATCGTTGTGACCTCTGCCCGGCCTTCGAGACCAATCTCAAGGGCGAGCAGGACAAGAAAAGGCTGAGCAAAGCGATGGCCAGGTACTTCAATTGCCGGGTGCGTCCGGAGGAAATCCACCCGTGCAAGGGATGCCAGGCGGCTCCGGAGACCCCCGACAAGGATTGCCAGGTCTATCCCTGCGTCGTCAGGAGAGGGTTGGAGAACTGCGGGCAGTGTCCTCAGTTCGGCTGCGACAAGCTCAAGACGCGGATGGACGTGGTGGAAGAATGCCTGGCCAAACACTCGGACGTGAGCAACGAGGACTACCGGGTCTACTTCCGCCCGTATCTGAGCCGAGCGGCCCTGACGCAGATCCATGTGTCGCGCGGTGGTTAGGACGGCGGCAACGTCGTGCCGGAGCTATGGCCGGCCGCCGAGAAACCGGCGGGCGAAATCCGCAAAAGGCACTTCGCGGAAATACCGGCTGTGGATCGCGTGCGTCAGCTCCATGTCGTCCATGTCGTCGTACTGCGGGTACTTCTTTCGGACCTGCACAATGGTCATCTTCTGAAGCATTCGCCGGGTCTCCGCGTCTTCCGGCCGGGCAGGAGTCGGCGCCTCTGTCGTCGCCTCCGGGACGGGGACACCCTCGGGTGCGGTCGCTCTCGCCTCGATCGCCTCGGCCGGCGCGGTCGAGGGCGGCGCAGTCAAGGGCGGCGGATACACTTTCACTCCGGACTTGCGGAACTCCGCGGCCCGGCGGTCCATCTGTCCGGCGGTCATGATGTTGGGATCGAAAGCGTACCCCCGCTGTCTCCAATACGCCGCGTTGCGAATGGCCTGCGCCCGCTCGAACATCTGCGCGCACGTCATCGTGTCGGCATCGAACGTGAACCCCTTGACCTTCCAGCTCCTGGCGCAGATCGCCGCCCTCGCACGAGGGTCGCGCATCCCGTCCGAACAACCCAGCACCAGCCAAGGCAAAACCAACACAACAACCACGCGATATATCACGGCAGACTCCATCGATTACACAGCACAATCTGGAATTGTCATGATAGGCTCGGCGCAGGTTCCTGTCCAGCCCATTTCCCGAACCAGATGTCACTCGTGTCTGTCAAGATTTCAGGGCAGGACTCCTTTGAGGGCGCAAACCGCCAGGGGTGGCAGTCTCAATCCCGAAGAGCTGTTCGTAGTGACGCCGTCAGGCGTTAACCTCATCGCAATCCCGGTATGCCCTCACGGGCACACTACGAACCGCCATCCCCCAAGCTCCGTTGCACTACGCTTTGAGGCTACCACCCACATGCCAGGATCTCTTCAAACACACTGGGACTCAGTCGGCCAGGGTGAACGCGGGCAGGCGGACGATCTTGCCGCCCTTCTGGGCCGACTGGTGGGCGCAGAGGCCGACGCAGGTCCAGTTGGCGCTGGTGACGGCGTTGGGCCTCGGGTGGCGGTCTTCGAGCAGCGCCGAGACGAATTCGTTGACCAGGTGCGGGTGCGATCCGCCGTGGCCGCCGCCCTGGATGAACGACAGATGTCCGGCGTCCTGAATCGTGCGCGTGAACTTGCGAATCTCTTCCGGCAGCCGCTGCGCGTAGTCCGGCACCCGCACGCGAGAAGGAATCTGGGGCTCGGGCTTCTTGGCGGTGTGAAGGACGTGCTCTTCGCCCTCAACCAGCGTCCACTCGAAGCTCTTCTTCGAGCCGTAGACGTCGAAGCTCTCGCGATACTGCCGGGCCGTATCGAACAGGAACCGCCAGATGTGAGCCGCGACGTCCGAGTCCTTGATCTTGATGTGACAGGACTCGATGGCGAACTTGTTGCCGCTCTTGCGGGCCAGCCTCGCGTTGATGGCGCCGGAGCCGAAACAGGAGACATACTCGGCCCGGCCGTCGACCAGGCCCAGCACGGGCGAGACCACGTGCGTGGCGTAGTGCATCGGGATCATCCGCTCCCAGTACTCGGGCCAGCCCTGCATGTCCTGCGGATGCGACGCCTGCATGTACTGGATCTTGCCCAGCTCACCCTTCTCGTACATCTCCTTGAGGAACAGAAACTCGCGGCTGTAGACCACCGTCTCGGCCATCATGTACTTCAGCCCCGTCTTCCTGACGAGCGAGACGATCTGCCTGCACTCGTCGATGGTCGTCGCCATCGGAACGGTGCACATCACGTGCTTGCCCGCGTTCAACGCCGCAATCGACATCGGCGCGTGGTCGGGAATCGGCGAGTTGATGTGGACGAAATCGATCGCCGGATCGGCCAGCAGCTTGGCGTAGCTCGTGTAGCGCTTCTCGATCCCGCAGGCGTCGCCGATCTCGTTGAGTTTGGCCTTGTTGCGCCGGCAGATCGCCTCCACATGAGCCTTCGGATGCGCCTGGTAGATGGGAATGAACTCCGCTCCGAACCCGAGCCCCACGATCGCCACGTTGACCTGTCCGCCTTTGCCCATGATCCGCTCTCCTTCGTTCCAGGATGTGATGAAGGTCCGTCCCATGCCGGGCGCCCCGGTACCCGGATCAAACTACTGCCCGTACGGGCCTGCGTCAAACGCAAAAAACGTGGGATCGCCGGCCGGTGTCTGCGTGTTTGCAGGTGGGTTCCTGCGGAGGCCAAGAAGGGCGAAGCCCGCACGGAGGAATCTGGCCGAGGATAAGCCAATGGCCCCTTCATAGCCAGATTCCTCCACGGCGCTGCGCTCCGGTCGGAATGACAAAGTCGATTGCAGCCCTCACGAAGATCTACCTACAAACATCAAGTACATCCTTGCCGGCCGGTGTCCGTGCAGATTCCACGGCAAGGCCCATTTCCCAGCACAGAGCGCCATGTGTGGCAGCGGTTCGCCGCAGGTGGAGAGCAAAGCGGAGTTTGCCGATGACTTCGACGGCATGCGTATCACCATCGGCAAGCCTTCGCTTGCCGCTGCCACACGCATGCCAGGGTGTTTTCACACACACCGATGGCCGTCTCTTTGCGTCGGACGCGCCGGCTGCCCTTTTCTTGTGGACAGGCCAGGCCCGGAACGATTAAACGGGGGCATCCAGAGCGGCAGGTTCTGCGAACTGTCGACAGACAAGACGTGGGTGGCATGGGGAGTGACAATGACGCGGACGGCGTTGATCACAGGGGCCAGTTCGGGCATCGGCGCAACCTGTGCGGTGGCCCTGGCGGCGGAGGGATTCCGCGTGTTCCTGACGGCCAGGCGTCGGCAGGCACTGGAACAAGTCGCCGAGAGGATCAACGCCGCCCATGGCAAGGGCGATCGCGCGGCGTGGTTCGCCGGCGACGTGGCCGACGCCTCGGCGCGTGGGGCTGTCGTACAGGCCATGGTGGATCGCTGGGGCCGCATCGATGTGCTCATCAACAATGCGGGATATGCACTGCCCGGCGTGTGCGAAGAAGTCTCGTTGGACGACGTGCGCGACCAGTTCGAAGTGAACACCTTCGCGGCCCTGGCGATGATGCAACTGGTCGGGCCTCAGATGCGCAAGCAGGGTCACGGGCACATCATCAACATCAGCTCGATCTCCGGCCGATTGTCGTTTCCGAGCCTGGGGATGTATGCCGCCAGCAAACACGCGCTGGAGGCAATCAGCGACGCCGCAAGACAGGAGTTCCGGCCGTGGAACATCCGGGTGGCGCTGATCGAGCCCAACGAGATCGCCACGGACATCTGGCGCAGGAGCAGGGACCTCCTCCGGACAGAGCCGGACCGGATGCGACAGAGCCCGTTCGCCTCGTTCTACTCCCGACAGGCACGATGGATCGACCGCGTCCTGACGGACGGCGCCGCTTCGGCAGATGCGGTCGCCCGCGCTGTCTGCCGCGCTGCAACCGCCCGGCGTCCGCGCGCACGCTATTGCCTGCCCGCGAAGGCCCGCGTGCGTATGCTCATGACCTATCTGCCGGCCTCGTGGCAGGACTGGCTGATCCGCCAGGCATTGCGCCGCGTCGAAGATCGCTGATTCGCATACACGTCCTTGACACGGACTGCCCCGGCAAGCATGCTTCCGCCAGTCTTCACGATTGAGTTCACCACCGATTCGGGATCGGGACCTGCAAGATGAAGGAAACGCCGTTCATCCACGAACGACAAGTAGCCGTTGCGGCGGCGCGCTGCGCCGGCGCGTATCTCCGGGCAAACCAGCATCAGGCGGCGATCGCGCAGATCAAGAGCGGCCCCCACGACTACGCCACCGCCCAGGACCTCGGCGCCGAGAAACTGATCCTCGATGCGATCCGGGAGCGCTTCCCCGACGATGCGATCCTCTCGGAGGAGTCGTATGCCCAACAATCCGGCGGCGAACGGCTCTGGGTCGTCGACCCGCTGGACGGAACGCGCAACTACGCCAACGGTCTGCCGCATTTCGCGGTCTCGATCGCGTTCTGCTACCGCGCGCAGGCGGTGGTGGGGGTTGTGTACGTCCCCTGTGAAGGAGACGAGCTGTTCCGGGCCGAGCGTGACGGCGGCGCGTTCCTGAACGAGCGGCCGCTCCAGATGGCGTCCCCGTCGAAGTCCCTGTCGGCCAGTCTGGTCGCCACCGGCTTCGCGTACTACCAGGGCGCCGCGCTTGGCCCTCACGTCGCGACACTGGAGGCGGTGATGAACGTCGCAACGGACGTGCTGCGGCTGGGTTCGGCGGCCACCGACATCAGTTACGTCGCCGCCGGACGGCTCGGGGCATACTATGAATCCGGCCTCAAACCATGGGACGTCGCCGCCGCGGCGCTGATCGTACAGGAAGCCGGCGGCATCGTCTCCAACACCTCGGGCCAGGCCCTCGACTTGTTCGCCGGGAACGGAGCCACGTTCTCTCTGAACGTGCTGGCGGCCAAGAACGCCGACATCCAGCGCCAACTGATCGGTCTGCTGACCACGCGGTAAACACAATCTGATCGCAAGCGTGACATTCGGCACAGCTTCTTCCCATGGCGCCCAACCTCGCCACTCGACAATACGTAGTTTCCACAATTGACAAACGATGCCGCGATGCCCTATAGTGCGGGCGTGTCGGCGCGTCTGGAGGACGCCGCTGTCAAAGGCACACCCGTACAAACGTGAGGCGGGGAACACCCGAAACGAGTTTCTGCAAGGAGGCAGGACCATGGGAAAGTCTAAAGTCATCGTATGCGCGCTGCTCGCGCTGGCGAGCACCGCCGCCGCCCAGAGCATCACTCTTCCGTCTCTGGTTCGTAAAGGCGCCATCGAAACCCTCTCCGTAGAGCCGGCCGAACCGACCACGGCCTCGTCCGTGGTACTGTGCGCGACGGTCGCCGACGCCCTGAGCCTGGACCGGGTGGAAACCCGGCGGATCGGAAGCACCTTCATGGTCAAGATCTACTGGAGCGAGGCGACAGGCGGTTTTCCAGGCTGGAATCAGGGACAATGCCGGGAGTCGCTCGGGGTATTGGCCAAGGGGAACTACTTCGCGATCGTGCAGTCGTACTGCGACGACCGTCTGGCCGGCAGCAAACAACTGACGTTCAAGGTCGTCGAGGGTTCAGGGCCCACGATGCAGGACGTGATCTGCGATGTCCAGGTCACACCCGCAAACCCGACCACCACGAGCAACGCTGTCGTGAAGGTCTTCGGCAAGTGGCCGACGAGCGGCTATTCGCAGTCGGTTTCGTTGGCGCGACTCAGCGGCCGGACCGGCACCGTGGACCTGTATTGGGAAAGCCCTCAGGACCCTGTCGAGGACACGGATGAGAGCTACTTCTACCACCAGGTGCCGATGAAGATGTCTTTGGCGGGCACGTACACGATCCGCGTGAGAGTGTACCTCGACGGGTCACTCGTGGATTGGGAAGAGATCTCCGTCGAAGTCACCGAAAACAGTGGAAGCGGCTGGACGTGGGACCCCTTCTTCTGGGGCATCGACCTGCCGTAGAAACGCCAGTCTGGGGAGTGTCCCGGCGTACGTCGGGATACTCCCGTTCCCACCCGTCTGTCGACCGCCGGCGGCCACAACATGCCACCAACATCCGGCAGGGCCGGAACTGCAATGGCGGGCACCGCCTCCCCCTCGTTCATCACCCTGACCGTACGGTAAGAATCCATTCCCAAGAAACGGTGCCCACCGCCCTTCCATGGGCAACGATTTCATGGTACAGCATGGGCCGCCGGCGTCTATTGTGGCAATTGCGTATTCTTCATCGTCAATCCTGATGGGTCGCCCCTGAAAAACCATGCAGGCGCCGGCAGAGGGCAAGCCACACATCCCAGGACAGCAGCGCCGGAACCGCCCAAAAGGGAATTCCTGTTGTTCCGGGGGCCGCGATCTGGTACAAATGGGGGAGTACGGAAGCGCAATTTCGTGAGCTTGTCGCCGGAGCGCAGCATCATGAACCAGACACCCCGCCGGGACGGCTCGCATCGAAGGTGGTTTCGGAGGCCGCAATGCAATGCGTTCTGCCGGGCACACGGCAGAAATGAAACGCACGTACATTTGCCTGTGGACGATCTGAGAGCTTTCTTGAAGGAGGACGATCATGTCGAGCAAGCTGATCCGTGTGATGGCATTGACGTTTGTTCTGGGCTGGGCGGGAGGTCTCGCCTTCGCGCAGGACAATCAAATCGTCAACGGCGAATTTGACGACGGTCTGACCGGATGGGGCCGCTATGGAACGACCGGCTTCGACGTTTCGGCCGTTCGAAACGCGGGGCTCTCGGGCCCGAATGCGGCCCTGCTGGATGTGACCAACGCCGCGGCAACCGCCAGCATCGGGATCGCCCAGAGCGGCCTGCTGCTGGAGCCGGGGAAGACCTATCCCCTCGGCTTCACCGCCAGAGCCCAGCAGAGCCGGGAGATGGTGGTCCTGGTCCAGACGAACCTCAACAATGCAGACTGGCCCACCCAGGTGGAGCGGAAAGTGGATCTGACTCCCACCGCCCAGACCTATCTCATCGAATACACGCATACCGGAGACACTCTGGGCGATGAGGCAGGCGAAACCGTGACTCTCTACCTGATGTTGAAGGGAACCTGGTGGCCGATGGTCGGCAGCGACCTGAACGTAAAAGTCTGGTTCGACCGGGTGTACTTTGGCGCAGAGCCCCCGCTGCCGCGTCGTGACTTGCCGACCGACCCCGATCCGGCCGACGGCGACACGGACATCTGGCGGGATGTGGACCTCGCCTGGACACCCGGCGCGTTCGCCCAGACGCACGACGTATACTTCGGAACGGCTTTCGACGACGTCAACGCCGCCAGCCGGGCCAATCCCATGGGCGTACTGGTCAGCCAGGGTCAGAGCGACGCGACGTACGATCCGGGCCGTCTCGAACTCGGCCAAACCTACTACTGGCGGATCGACGAGGTGAACGCGCCGCCCGACAGCACGATCGTCAAAGGGCCGGTCTGGACTTTCGCGACCGAACCGCTGGCGTATCCAATCGACAATATCATTGCCACAAGCAACGGGACTTCCGAAGCTGCCGCCGGACCGCAGAACACGGTCAATGGTTCCGGGCTCAATGCTGCCGATCAGCACTCGACCGTCAGCAGCGACATGTGGTTGGCCACGCCCGGCGCCGAGCCTCTGTATATCCAGTACGAGTTCGACCGCGTCTACCAACTGCACCAGATGCTGGTCTGGAACTACAACGTGGATTTTGAGCTGATTCTCGGCTTCGGGCTCAAGGGCGTCACCGTCGAGTACTCCACGGACGGCGCCAACTGGGCCGTGCTGGGAGACGTGGAGTTCGCCCGGGCAACCGCCAGGCCGGGGTACGCCTACAATACGACCGTGGATTTCGGCGGCGTGGCGGCCAGATACGTCCGGCTGACCGTCAACAGCGGCTGGAGCGCGCTGGGCCAGTACGGCTTGAGCGAGGTCCGCTTCCTATCGATCCCCGCTTACGCGACCCGACCCCAGCCGGCCGACGGCGAAATCGAGGTGGATGTGGCGACGGCATTGAGCTGGCGTCCGAGCCGGGCGGCGGCCTCCCACCAGGTCTACTTTGGCGCCGATCCCGACGCCGTGGCCGCCGGCGCCGAACCCACCGCCACCGTCACCGGCAATCGCTATGTGCCCGATGCGGCCCAGTTTGGAGGAACCTACTACTGGAGAATCGATGAAGTCAATGAAGCCGAGCCGACGCCGCTCTGGAGAGGCGACGTGTGGAGCTTCTCGACGCAAGCCTACGAGGTGATCGACGACTTCGAGAGCTACACCGACAACCTCGACGTCGGCGAAGCCATCTTTGACACCTGGGCCGACGGCTGGGTCAACAACACCGGCGCGACGGTCGGCTACCTCGATGCGCCGTTCGCCGAGCGGACCATCGTCCACGGCGGAACACAGTCCATGCCGCTGGAGTACGACAACACGGCCTCGCCATTTTACTCCGAGGCCGAACGGACCTGGGACAATCCTCAGGACTGGACGGTGTACGGCGCCGACACCCTGACCGTTCACTTGCGAGGCAATCCGCCGGCCTTCCTGGAGACGGCCGACGGCCGCATCGTCATGGGCGGCATCGGAGCCGACATCTGGGGAACCGCCGATCAGTTCCGCTTCGCCTACATGAACCTCAGCGGCAACGGCTCCATCGTCGCGAGGGTCGAGAGCATCGCGAACACCTGGCCCTGGGCCAAGGGCGGCGTCATGATCCGCGAGCGCATCGACCCCGGTGCGGCCCACGCGATGGTCGTGCTGACGCCGGAAAACGGAGTGGCCCTGCAATATCGCCCCACGATGAACGGCACCAGCCTGAGCATCAACGAGCCTGGTCTCGTGGTGCCGTACTGGGTGAGACTGACGCGCTCGGGCAACACGTTCACCGCCGAACGATCCGAGGACGGCGCGACGTGGGTCAGCATCACCGCCGATCCGGCCGCTTCGTCGGTCCAGATCACTATGGCTGCCAACGTCTACGTCGGGCTGGCCGTGACCAGCACGACCCTCAACGCGGTCACCGGCGCCGAGTTCTCAGGGGTCGCCACGACGGGCAACGTCACCGGCCAGTGGCAGACGGCCTCGATCGGGCTTGAACAGCCAGCTGGGAATACCGCCGACACGCTCTATGTGGCCGTGGAGGACAACGCCGGAAAGATCGGCGTCGTGGCGCACCCCGACCCGCTGGCGGTTCTGCGGCCCGAATGGCAGGCGTGGCACATCCCGTTGGACGAGTTCGCTTCCGCCGGAGTGAGGATGAACCGCGTCCAGCGCATGTACATCGGTGTGGGCGAGCGCGACAACCCGGCCTCGGGCGGCGCCGGCCTGATCTACATCGACGACATCACCTTCGGCCGGCCCGTCGCGGACCAATAGCGGCGTCCGGCCGAAACGGGCTGAGCATCCAGGTGGGTTCCCAATCTACGCTTGGATCGGGAACCCCGCCCTGCCTCACCCGGATCGTCTGCGCCCGGCGTCGAGAGGTTCGTAGTGACGCCGTAAGGCGTTTTGTTCGTAGTGGCGTCGTAAGACGCTATTCTCGTCGTTGGTAGCCCGTAAGAGCCTGCCCTGAGCTTGCCGAAGGGGCATACCTTCCACAGAACGAGGTAACGCCTTATCCCGATGCTCATCGGGATCACTGCAAACGGTATGCCCTCACGGGCACACTACGAACCGGGCGGCCACGCCTGAAGGCCGCGCTCCTTTGTGTCGATAGAGAAAGCTGGCGCCTGACGGATTATTGTTGCCTGCCCGCCACGGGTGTGGTATCAATAGAGAGGCTCAGGATGGCGTTTTTTCAGACCTACTCCAGCCAGAGCGGTCTCGGCCCCCGAAGGCCGAGCCGGCGGATCAGTTCTTTTATCGGTCGGAGGTTCCGGTGTCGGGTCTGCCACTTCACACGAACCGAGGCTGAAGGGCGAGACCTCAAACCCTGGATTTCCGGTCCGTCAATTCGATTTCGTGGCCAGCATGCCGGCCGAAGGAAGGAGGTGAGCGCGAATCCAACAGCATTTCACGTCTGAAGGGAAGATCTGGAAGTACCCCGCGGCAACGGCGCCGCAAGGCGCTGCGGGGAACGGAGCTCTGACGTTCGTCGGATGAAGCTTGATCGTCTTCTTGGGTTCGTGGAAGGAGAACAGTCATGTGCAGGGGATTGAATCATCTTATTGTCGTGATGTTGCTGTTGGGGGCCGCCGTGAGCCAGGCCCAGGGCAGTCCGTACATCCGCGTCGCCTACTGGGACGCAAGTCAAGGCACCGCCTGGGCGGGAGACGGGGGCCCGGTGCGCGACGCGCTGGCGGCTGTCGGCTATCAGGTCGTCAATGCGGCGGAGCTCAAGACGTGGATGGATGACCGCATCGCCGACCGGCGACTCAGCGTGGTCGTGATGTGTCGAG
Source organism: Sedimentisphaerales bacterium (assembly GCA_040772485.1). Taxonomy (GTDB): domain Bacteria; phylum Planctomycetota; class Phycisphaerae; order Sedimentisphaerales; family Anaerobacaceae; genus Anaerobaca. Next base: position 412,411 of record JAXGYC010000010.1, read on the forward strand.
ACGTCGTCCCGGACACCGTGGTCGAGTCGGTCGACGCGAACTGCACCATCCGACGGTATCTCGACGCGGGCGGCAAGGTCGTCTGGTATTCCGACTGGCCCTTCTATTACGTGGGGACAACCAGCAACTCCCCGGGAAGCAACGGCGCCGTTCAGATACTGGGTTTCAACGCCGCCACCGGGCCGAACGATCAGAATCAGCAGGTGACGTTCACCGAGATGGGGATTCAATGGGGATTGGTCACGCCGTGGTCGTCGACGCGGCCGACGTCGCCGACGGTGACCGACAACCTGACCGTCCTGGCGCTGGACACCAACGGCAACGCCGCCGGCTGGGTCAAGCATTACCTGCCGGGCGACACCTTCCGCGGATTCGTCCGCATTGAAGACCATAGTGGCGCTCCGGCTAACATCCAGAACCTGATCGCCGTGGCCGAGTACGCCGAGTCGATCAACACCGCCTCCGGGCCGGTGCCCGACGACGGCGCGACCGACATCCCTCGCGACGTCGTATTGAGCTGGGCCGCGGGCGAGTCGGCCGCCACGCATGACATCTACTTCGGCGCCTCGTTCGACGACGTCAACGCCGCCAGCCGGGCCAATCCGCTGGGTGTGCTGCTCAGCCAGAGCCAATCGGGCACCACGTTCGATCCGCCCGGCGTTCTCGACTTCGGGACAACCTACTACTGGCGCATCGATGAGGTCAACGGCGCTCCCGACAACACAATCTTCAAGGGCGACGTCTGGAGCTTCACCGCCGAGCCGTTCGCCTACGCGATCGCCAATATCATCGCCACCACCAACGCGACCTCGGACCCTGGAGCGGGGCCCGAGAACACGATCAACGGCTCCGGCCTCAAGGCCGACGATCAGCACTCGGTCGATAGTACCGATATGTGGCTCGCCCGGCCGGCCGATGCCGAGCCGGTCTGGATTCAATACGAGTTCGACAGCGTCTACAAGCTCTACGAGATGCTCGTCTGGAACTACAACGTGCAGTTTGAGCTGCTCCTGGGCTTCGGGATCAAAGGCGTGACCGTCGAATACTCCGAGAATGGCGCCGACTGGACCGCCCTGGGCGACGTGGAACTGGCTCAGGCCACGGCCAAATCGACCTACGCCGCCAACACAACGGTGGACCTCCAGGGCGTGCCCGCCCGGTTCGTCCGCATGACCGTCAACAGCGGCTATGGCATGATGCCGCAATACGGCCTGAGCGAGGTCCGCTTCCTGTACATTCCCGCTCACCCGCGCGAGCCGCAGCCGGCCGACGGCACGATCGGCGTGAGCCCGGCAACCACGCTGAGCTGGCGCGCCGGACGCGAGGCCGCCTCGCACGAGGTCTATCTGAGCACCAGTAAGTCGGCTGTGACCGACGGCACCGCCCTGGCCGCCACGGTCGCTACGGCCAGCTACAGCCCGACCGATGTCGAGTTCGGATCGCGCTACTATTGGAAGGTCGCCGAGGTCAACGACGCCGAGGCCATCAGCACCTGGGCCGGACCGGTCTGGAGCTTCGTCACGCAGGAATACGAAACCATCGAAGGGTTCGAAGACTACAACGATGACATCGATGCCCACACGACGATCTTCGACACGTGGCTCGACGGCTGGGTCAATGAGACCGGCTCCACCGTCGGCTATCTCGACGCACCGTTTGCCGAGAGGACCATCGTCCGCAGCGGCCGGCAGTCGATGCCGCTGACCTACGACAATTCAGGATCGCCGTTCTACTCCGAGGCCGAACGGACCTGGGACACCGCCCAGAACTGGACCGGCCACGGGGCCGACACCCTCGTCCTGTACGTGCGAGGCAACGCGCCGTCTTTCGTGGAGACCGCGGATGGGGGCATCCTCATGAGCGCCATCGGCACGGACATCTGGAACACGACGGATCAGTTCCGCTACGCGTACAAGAACCTCAGCGGCGACGGCTCGGTCACGGTCCGCGTCGACAGCCTGGTCCGCAGCAACGAGTGGGCCAAGGCGGGCGTAATGATCCGTGAGACGCTGGAGGGCGGCTCGAAGCATGCCTTCATGTGTGTGACGCCGGACCACGGCACCACGTTCCAGCGTCGGCCGGTGGCCGGACAGGACAGCGCCAGCACGGATGTAGGCGGTGCGGCCGCACCGCGCTGGGTAAGGCTGACCCGCACGGGCAACGTCTTCACCGCGCACGACTCGATGGACGGCGTGACCTGGACGGAGGCGGTCGTGAGCCCGGCGCTGGAGATCCAGATGGCCGCCAACGTGTACATCGGCCTGGCGGTGTGCAGCCATGATGCAGCCATCTCGACCGCCGCCGAGTTCTCCAACATCGCGACGAGCGGCAACGTAACGGGCAACTGGCAGACGGCGGAGATCGGCGTGGCGCAGCCCGAGGGCAACGCCGCCGATGGGATGTACGTGCGGCTGGAGGACAGCGCCGGCAAGAGCGCAACGGTCGCGAATGCCGATGCGGCGATCACGGTCCGCCCGACGTGGCAGGAATGGAAGATACCGTACAGCGATCTGTCCGGCGTGAACCTTAGCCGGATCGAGAAGATGGTCATCGGCGTCGGCAGCGCCACCAGTCCGAAGGCCGGCGGCGCCGGCACCGTCTACGTCGACGACATCGGCTACGGTCATCCGGCCCCGGAGCCGGCCTATGTGAACCTGCTGGCCAACGGCGGCTTTGAGGATGGTGTCATGGCGCCGTGGAGCACCTATGGCGACGTGACCGCCGAGGTCGTCTCTGCCGGGGCCATAGAAGGCGATTCCTGTCTGCACATCACGGTGAACTCTGCCGGCGCGAATTTCTGGGACGCCGGCTTGCAGCACACCGGGCATGTGTTCGAGGCAGGCAAGCAGTACACGCTTTCGGCGTTTCTGCGGTGCAGCGCCGGGACGCTGGACATCAACTTCAAGCCGGAACTGGCGGCCGATCCGTGGACGGGCTATGGCGCTCAGGTCTTCACGATGACGGACGAATGGACGGAGTTCAGCGTCACGACTCCCGTTCTGGAAGCCAACGTCAGCCCGGCGACCATCACCTTCCACATCGGTTTCGCCGCCGCCGATTTCTGGATCGACAATGTGAGATTCTACGAAGGGCCGTACGTTGCGCCGTAGCACGGCAGTCTGACGGCAGAAATGGAGTAGTAATAGAGGGCAGGGCGACCACAGGTTGCCCTGCCCTTTTCCATCGCTGGGCCAACAGCATGCAGATTGCCGAGATCGAGTTGCCGCGTACGGTCGAATAACGACCAATCTCGCGGCCGAAGGTATGTCAAGGGGCCTGCACCGCCAGGGTGTGGGCCCCTTCTTCATTGTCAGGAAGAGGAAGAGGTTCTCGTGTGGACCGTCTATCGACCGAAGAGCAGATCGAGCAGGTCGTGCCACTGGGAGAAGTCGGGCACGACGACCTGGGCGCCGGCCTTGATCAGGCGCGTGCGCTTCTCCGGGTTCAAACCGTGACGACGAACTTCATCCGAGGCGATGCCGACGGCGATTCCGCCGCGCTTGCGGCATTCGCGCATCTCGACGGGACCGTCTCCGACCACCGCCAGCTCGGGGCCGGACAGGTGGTTCTCGGTCATGATCCGATTGATGACCATGCGTTTGGAGTACTTGGTGACATCGCCGACGGCGCCGTAGATGCCGCCGTTGAAGAACTCGGCGTAGCCCAGCACGTGGGATTCGCGAACCACGTCTTCCCGATCGGTCCCGCTGGCCAGATAGAGCGTGACACCGCGATTGCGCAGCGCGGCCAGGAAATCGACGGCCCCCTTGACCGTGAAATCGCTGACGTCGAGCTGGCCGCGTTCGAACCGGGCGATGCGTTGGTTCACCACCTCCATCAGGGCCCGATTGTAGATGTCCTTGTAGCCGAACTTGTCGAGGACCTTGTCGGCCGGCACGAAGTCGAACTCGCGGACCATTTCGACCAGCGCTTCCATCTGGAGAATCGTCTGGATGCCGGTCGACTGGTCGATGTATTCGAGCACGCGGCGGCGCACCTTCTCGTAGACCGACACGTCGGCGGTGCGGTACCGCTCGCCCAGAATGGCCTCGATCATCACGGGAGCCATCACCTGCTCCCAACCCTGGCGAAGCGTGCTGACGGTGCCGTCGGCGTCGAAGACCGCGTGCTTGATCCGGCCGAACGGAATCGCCTCCTCGCACAGCTCGATGTCGCTTCCTTCGAGATACCGGGCCTTTCGCGGGTCTTCAGCCAGCTCGGGCTGATAGATGTAGTCCGGCGATTGGCCGACCACGAGGATCTCCTCGCCCGAAGCCGTGCCCGTCTGAAACAGTTTCTGAACCGTCACCGCGGCCGCCAGATTGGCGAACTCGGCCGCTTCCGCGCAGGACACGCCCGCTCCGAGACACAACGCCAGGGCGCTCGTCACGGTGTCGCCGGCGCCCACCGGATCGAGCTTCTTGAGCAGTTGAATCCCCGGAACCTCGTGAAGACCGTCGCGATCGACGGTGAGAATCCCTCGCGGACCTCGGGTCAGGAACACGGGCTTGTGAAACTGCTCGTACAGACGACCGGCATACGTCCGCACATCTTCCAGCGGCAGACCTTCGTCGAGGCCGACCTCGACCCCGTTGAGCATGGCCGCCTCGCGGTCGTTGGTCTTGCGATAGATGCCTTTGAACTTGCCGCCGTAGTGGCGGGAATCGAGCAGAACGACCTTCTCGGCGAATTCGGCAAATAGCGCGTTGGCCCCGTCGATGAAACTCTCGTTGGGAATGCTGCCGGGGACCTGTTGATTGACGATCATCGCGTCGGCGGTCTCCAGGGCCCGGCGGATGCCGGCCAGCAAAGCCTCGTCGGTTGCCGAACTGCGCCTATTGAAGAATCCGAAGTCCATCCGAGGCTGCTCGCGGTCTTCCAGGTACGGCTTGGCGAACGTCACCGTGTCGTAGTTCTCGCGCTGGATCGCCAGGCTCGTCGTGTCGACGCCCAGCGCGTCCAACTGCCGCCGCAGCTCGCGGCCGTACAGGTCGTCGCCGACGGCCCCGATGACCTGGATCGCCCGGGGTTTCAACGCCGCCAGATTGGCGACGACGTTCGAGGCGCCGCCGAGCGAGTAGTAGTGCCGGGCCACCGCGTGGGCCTGGAGCCCGGTCTCGACGGAGACCTCCGACCCTTTCGGATCGAGAATCCAGTACGCGTCGAGACAGAAATCGCCGTAAACGGCGACGGTGACGTTCCTGATACGATCCTGAATCTCACGGATGCGCTGCTCGTTCATCCTGCCCCTCTCAGAGTCCCTTGAGAATCGCCCGATACAACAGCGGAAACGTCGCCCGCTGATCGCCCTGCACATACAACCCCCGGCCGCCAAAGGCATGCGGAATCCGCGTCACGACGCTCTTCTGATCGCGGAAGTAGTAGCCCGGCGCCGCTTCGTCGGCCATCTGGCCAGGGTCGTGGCGGCGCAGGTCGAAGTCGGCCGTCAGTATGTCACGCGGCGCCGCGCCGGCGTTGGCGGCCATCGAAACGGCCTTGAGCAGCACCTCCGGCCCGGTTACGGCGCTGCCGATGTTGAGCACGACGCCGCCTTCGGTCAGCTTCGTGATCTCGTTGGTGTAGATCAGGAAATCGCGGCCGGAACAGCCGCCTTTCGCCTGTCCATCGAAGCTCGGGTGCTGGTCGATCACGTCGGTCCCGATCCCGACGTGCACGGTGAAGGGAACCTCGTGGCGATAGCACGCCGCCAGGACGCTCGTCTCGGGATGAGTGAACTGCTTCGGAGACCCTTCCCGCGTCACGAGAGCTAAAACCTGCTTGCGGAACACCTCGTCGCAGATCATCCGGCCGAGCGTCTCGCCGTAGCCCAGCTTCTGCTGGTTGCCCACGCTCAGCGCCATGTTGATGTAGGCGAACTCGTAGGCCATGCCGAACTGCCCTTCGCCCAGAGCGGCCGGAACGTTCTCGCTGGTCTGTCCGATCAGGGCCAGCTCGAAATCGTGAATCGTCGTGGCCGCATTGCCCGCCACGAGCGTGACAAAGCGCCGCTCGACCAGATCGGCCAGCAGCGGGCCCAGACCGTTCTTGATCAGATGCGCGCCGGTGAAGAGAATGACCGGTTTCCTGGCCCGGCGGGCCGCGACGATGGCCTCGGCCACGGCGCGAATGTCACGCGCCGTCGGCTCGGGCACGTCGAGGTTCAGTGCGTCGAGCCCGCCCGGAAACACCAGATCGCCGAGCGTGACCTTGTTGCTGCGGCCTTCGAGCGGATACGTTGCGATCCGGCTCGAATCGAATGCCTTGTATCTGCCTTCGTACTCCATCGCGTCGTCCGCTCAGAGGCCCGCCTGCAGCTTCTCCAGGCGTTTGATGCACTCGATCATGCAGCGAATGGTGTGGTAGTTGACTTTCCACGAGTGGCTCATGTGCGTCCAGATGGGCTGGCCCTCGCGCGTGGTCAGCGGCCACCACTCGCCCACCGGGTGATGGATCATCTTGTCGAAGACGAAGCGATGGACGTTGACGTACGCCGGCCAGTAGACCTTCGGCCCGAACCGCAGGCAGCCCTCCAGCATGCCGATCATCACCTCGGCCTGCTGCCAGAACTCCTTCTCCATGTCGTAGACGCCGCCGGCGTGCGGTCCCTCGGTGTACACGCCGCCGAACTCGGGGTCGATGCCGTTCTTCCGGCCGTGGTCCATCGCCTTCTTGATGACCTTCTCGTAGTCATCCCAGCCGGAGCCGAGAACGTCGGTGGCGTGGGCCAGCAGCCAGGCGAACTCGACGTTGTGTCCCGCGGAGGTGTTGTCTTCGGCGTGGGCCTTCTTGCCGCCCTCGGCGAAGCGGTCCCAGCCCCAGACGATGTCGAACTTGATCTGCGGCGCGATCTTCCAGTCCGCCGTGAATTGCGGAATCCCGGTGGCGTACCTCGGGTGCAGGATGCGCTTGCGCAGCAGGTCGATGTCTTCGAGCAGGGTGCGGCGGTGGATGCTCTGCCCGGTGCATTCGAGCATGTTCGTGAAGGCTTCCATCAGGTGCATGTGCACGTCGAGGGTCTTGCGGTCGCCCCCTTTGGGGCCGGGGCCGCACAGGTCCCAGTTGCGCTCGAACATCTCCCAGTACCCGCCGTACGTCGTCTCGGCGCAGTACTTCTTGACGAGGTCGAACGTTTTCTCCGCATACTCCCGGCCGCGCGGGTCGCCGGTGGCCATCGTGTATTCCGCGAGCCCGTACATGGCGAAGCTCAGGCCGTAGAGGATCTTCTTGTCGATCGTCACCTCGCCCTTGCGGTTGGTCGTCCAGTAGAACCCGCCGTACTGCTGGTCCCACATCTTGCCGATGACAAAATCGACGCCGTGTTTGGCGTACTCGGCGCAGCGGCCGCCGCCGTAGCCGGCGCGATGGGCCGCCGACATCGAGTAGATCGTCCGCATCTGGCCCAGCATCGACTTCTCATCGGTTCCGGCGTCTTTGCCGTCCTTGTCGAAATGCGTGATGAACCCGCCGTACCGGTCGTCCTTGCACCGATTCAGCCAGAACGGCAGCAGTTCCGTCGTGAAATGCTTCTTGCACTCGTCCAGACAGCCCGAGATTTGATCGCGGTCGATACGCATTGCTGAACCCTTTCACCCAGTCGCCCATAGCATCCATACCCGCACGCAATCCGGGCATTCTATGCCCCCCCGCCCCACCCGTCAACAACACCTTCGACCACCGCCCGCCAAGGGCTGTGATTCGTGTTTGTAGGCGGATTCTCGCGGAGTCCAGCACCCGACTTTGTCATTCCGACCGGAGCAACGCCTTCAGCCCTGAGCGAAATCGAATGGGGCAGCGGATCCCGATGTACATCGGGATGGCTGCGAATGAGGTGCGTGCCCGGTCTCTGGCCAGATGTTTCGGCTTCGCTCAACATGACAAGCGTGAGCCTGTCGTGGAACTCGCAAGCGAGCTTCCGTCCCCCGAATTCCTTTCTCCTCCACCCGCCCCGGCGTGCGTCCCCGAGTCGCGGCCACCCCGGCCGCGGGCTACGAGCCGTCGGCGTCACGCCTCTCTATCGCGCCGACGAACTGCTCCCAGATTCCCCCAATGTCATCGGCCAGCGGGCGCAATTGGGCGTCGTCAAGCATGAATCCGTAACCATGAATGAAGAAATGGCGGAAGGTCAGGTACTCATAGAGGCGGTCGGCCAGCGTTTCCGATATGAGCCCATGGTGAACGGAGGCTTCCAGCACGTCCTTGTGCCATGTCTCCGAGTGCGCGACGCGGATACCTTTGGCCTTCAGAATCTGGTTTAGGATGTTCTCGATCCCGTTGTAGATGTTGTGGAGAAACGTAGCCATAGCCGCCAGCTCGACAGGCGACCGAAGCTCCCTCGCCCTTGCCTCATCGAGATAACGAAGGGCTTGCTCTACGTTCTCCCTCTCAGCCGCAATCTTCCTGGTCAGATCCACGATAGATCCTCAATCCGCTCTCTTCGACGAGATCATTGAACAAAGACTTGCGGGATAAATCCACGAGGTCGACGGGCAGGGACAAATGCTTCACAAGGTCGCCATAGAACCGGAAGAACCGCGCCGGCTCGATCCCTTTGACCGCCAGATCCACATCGTGGGGTGTCTGAGCGGGGTCCAGAGACGAACCGAACAGGACCACCTCATCGACCTGGTATTCCCGGGCATAGTGCAGAATGATCTGTCTCTGGGCCTCGGTTATCATCGCATCTCTTTCTGCCGGTAATAGGCACACAGCGCAAAGCAACCAACAACCATTTTATGGTGCAATGTCGTGAGCGTCAACAGACCACCGAACGTAACGGTGTCTATTCAACCCCCCCGGCGTGCCCCCGTGGCGAGGGCGTCCCGCCCTTGCACCCCCCCTCCCCTTCACCACCCCCGCAACCCCAACCGCCCCCCAGCAACCCTCACGCCACCAGAAGCCATCGCGAATTGAGGAAGCCGTCCGCGGAATTGCTCCCCGGAATTGCCCAACACTTCCAGGGCCTACACACTCGGCATCAGCGCCGTCCGCTGCATGCTGCTGTCAGGCGCCGTTCGAGCTACTGTCCCCCGATTCCTCATCACATTTGTCGGAAGGGTATCTCCGATATCGTCACTTGGTCGGCTCGAGGATCGGGTATCTCTCCATGCTTCGTCATCGCTGCGTGTAAGAGCCGTGCGACGTACGCCTTGGCCTCCTTTGGATGCCGGCACGGACCCACCGCGATCTTCACCCGCTTCCAGAGCGCCCGCTCAGTGAGAGTAAACCTCAAATACGGAACGACCAGACTCCCACGACAGCGAAACTCCGGGGTGGTTTCGCTGCCAAAACCTTCTAATACAGCCGAGATGAGTCGCCACTCTTCTTCACTCTTGAAAGCCTTGTGTTTGAATCGACAGGCAAACTCTGCCGCAAATATTTCGGCATATAGCTTTAAAGAGTATCTAGGTCCCCCATCCAGAGTCCTGATGAAGCGTCGGCACAGCTTCAGCTTGTCCTTCCGTTCATACACACAACACTCCAAAGAAACTCCGTCTTGGCCAGCCGCGAATTCCTGGAGTTGGTCTGTGGGAAACCCGATGGCGTAGCCTCCATGCGGGCAATACGCCCGCCACTGGCTCAGGTCGTCGCCTTCTTTCGAGAACGAGCAAACGTACGTGGAGACGAACTTCCGAGGACCAAGCTCCTCCAGGCTCGCGATAAGTTGCTTCTTCAGGTTCGGGTCCAGCTTGGACTTCCGGGCATTCAGGCAATCGAACAGAAGGTCTCGGCCATGGTAGACCTCACTACTGTCGTTCAATGAGAAGATATCACTGGCCCAGATCTCACGGTTCTCGACAATCCCCTTGAGTCCCTCGGCCGTCGTGTAGTGATACAGATAGTCCGGTGGTCTTTCGTCACTCATTCGGCTTTGCTTCTCACTTCCAAAGAAGTTCCGCTTCGCTTCTAAATGCCCGAGGCAGACAGTCTCGTAGGCTGTGCACCGCACACCACTCCCCTTTCTTCCCCTCGGAGTTCACGCACGCTTCCGAGCCCCGGAATCGTGGTTTTATCCCGAGGCGGCCGGGACCAAACAAACCAGCCAAAACGCGGACTGATCCACTCAGGCAAGGACGGCGGCGTACGGAGTACACCCAACGCACACGCGTGGGTAGAGAACCCACCCTACGACTGCCCACCTAGTCCCAGCCAAGTTGTCAAATGCGGTCCCAAAACAACACCCAGGACAAAGACAATCATTCCAGCAACGAGATTAAGCCCAAGAGCAATGATCCTCTCCTTTCCCCGGTTTCTGCCGATAGTCGCCTCAATCTGTTGAATAATCACCTTTGCCTTGTCTTCTTCAACGGCCGCAAGTTGTGAGTACTTGTCATACTCTTCCTTGAGCTGCTTCAGCTTTTCAACCCGATTGTGCAGCCCCGCCTCCAATTCCCCAATTAGCTCAGATGTCTCAGCGAGAGAGGCCTGGGCTCTGTTGATCTTCTGATCCAGATCGGTTCGAGACCTACCCAAGTCCCTGACCAAGTCGTACAGCTCCGGTCCGGGAAACAGTGGGAGCATTCGGAGCACGATGCGAGAGAGGTGGTCAAACATTCTGGGCACATCCATACGCGTTTTAGCCTTTTCGGTCATGCGCTTGCCTCGCAGTCTCTTCACGTGTGCCTCGCACACCGCTGCCTGTCTCCGCCCCGGAGTTCACGCACGCCTCCGGGCTTCGGGACCACTGCCATTCTACAGCGAACCGAGGCTCAAGAACAGGGAAAACGCGGGCGAGGACGGGCGTGAAGCGTCGTGCGTGAAGCGTGAAGCGTTGCGGCCGGAGGCCGCGTATCTCGCCTCTCGTCGTTCGTATCTCGGCAGACTTGCCGCGTGGGTTGAGAACCCACCGTACCGCCTGCCGGGCATGGCGGGCCAGGGGTTTGTCGAGCGGAAAACAGAAATATTTTGTTGCATTTTGTACTTGACGCAGATGCATGGTCGTAATACCATAGATAAGCCCGTCGGGCTTCTCGTGACGCGTCGTGCGTGAAGCGTGAAACGGACGCGACGTGGCGGTCCCGAAGAAGGACCGATTCACGAGACACGGGCCACGAGGCACGGGCCACGGGTCACGAGAGACGTGCGATACGGAAGGAGAAAACGATGGCCAAGCGGAAAAAGCGGGACAAGGCCAAAGCCGAGGGCGCGCGGAGCAAGAGCCGGCAGGCTCGCCAGTGGAAGCCGCCGCAGGTGCCGCCGCCGGACAGCACTGTCTGGCCGCAGCAGTATCGCGGCAAGAACTGGAAGCCGGTCTACGCGATCCTGTTCGCGGGGCGGTGCCAGTTGTGCGCGTACTCCTGTCCCCAGTCGAAGTGGCGCCAGTTGCTGGACAAATTCCACGGCCAGTCCCGCCTGCTGCTGTGTACGAACCATCCGGACAGCCCCGGCGAGCTGCGCGAGGTCCTGCCCATCGAGACGTGCCGCAATTTCAAGCCGAAACGCTGGCGGAGATCCTGCCCCAACCCTCCGAAGCGCCGCGCCGCCGCGACAGTGGATGAGCATGACCCCGAGGTCCGCCGCATCCCGCTCGGGAAGGGGCTGTTCGCTATCGTCGATGCCGCCGACTATGAGAAGGTCAGCCAGTATCACTGGTATGCCACAAACAACGGCGGCAAGAACGTCTATGCCGCCACCACCACCAAAGACGGCAAAACGGTCCACATGCACCGGATGCTCATGAAGCCCCGCAAAGGCTGCGTGGTCGACCACATCGACGGCAACGGTCTGAACAACCGTCGCTGCAATCTGCGGGTGTGCACGCCCGCGCAGAACCTCGCCAACAGGGCGTCGCGCGGCGGCTCGTCCCAGTTCGTGGGCGTATACCGCAGGGGAGACAAATGGGGGGCGCATGTCACGCGTCGCGGGAAGTGCTACTACGTCGGGATTTTCGATGATGAAGTGGAGGCGGCCAAGGCGCGCGACCGCAAGGCGTACGAACTTCATGGCGAGTACGCCTATCTGAACTTCCCGGAGGAATTGCGCCGCTCGTAGTGACGCCGCAAGGCGTTGGTTTGTAGTGGCGTCGTGAGACGCTGTTCTTGTCTCATGTGTGCCCTTACGGGCACACTACGGACGAGCACACTGCGAACGAGCTCAGCTTCTGGACTGGTCGAGGATGAGTTCCTTGACCTTCTGGCTGGGCAGGTTGAGCGCGCCGTAGGCAGCCGCTGCGGCGGCCCGCAGGTCGGGCTCGGTCTCGTCGGAAGCGGTCAGGCCGTAGATCTGATCGACCGTCGGATCGGGCAGAAGGTTGCCGTTGAGCTTGGCCGAATTCGCCAGGGACGCAAACGCATCGATCCGCACCGCCATGTCGTAGGCGTCGCTCAGCGTCATCTCGGCAATCGCCCGCTGGGCATCGGGGCTGTTGAGGTAGGCCAGCGTCTGCCCGGCGAGGACCTGGAGGTTCTGCTGCTCGGCCCGGGTCGCGCCGACCAGGGCCGCCTGGGCCAGGGAAAGGTCGATGACCGGATTGCGGCTGACGCCCACCTTCAGCAGGGCCTGGACGGCCCGCAGGGCGTAAGCCTGGGCCAGTTCGGCGGTCCACTCACCACTGATGGCGTCGGGGTTCAGGGCCAGCGCCTCGGCCAGGTTCTGGACGACCAGACGGCTCTCATTGAAGGGCTGCCGGGGTCCGGCGTTGGCAATGGCGATGGCGGCGGTGTAGCGCACCGCCCGATCCGAGAAGGACAGGGCCTGGAGCATGGGCTGGGCGGGGCCGACGGTGTAGACCAGCGAGTTCTCTCCGGCGGTGGTCGCCAAGGCTTCGGCCGCACCGAGAGCGACCGCTGCGTTCTTGTCGTTGAGCCCGCGCAGCAGCGCCTGCTGGAGGTACTCGGGGCCCGCGGTCTTGGCGTAGGTCAGCGCCCCGGCGTGCTGGGCGCCGAAGTATTCCGGCATCGCCACGCCCGTCGCCTCCGCCTTGAAGAACGCCGCCAGCCACAGTCCGATCGACAGACCGAACTGATCGTCGGCCTTGAGCGACCATTCGCAGCAACGCATCGCCATCAGCTCGTTGAAGTACGCCCGGTCCACTTCCTCGCGGACCAGCCGATTGGCATCGGCATCCCAGAACCAGACATTGGCAAACGATGGGCCTTCCTGGGCGGCCAGTGACTCGTCGTGATAATAGTATTTCTCCGCCAGTTGGAAGAACATCGCGGCCGCCGGCGCGTTGCTCATCTGCGGATCGATCTTCTGGATGCTCTGGGCGGCGAGGCTGCGAAGCTCGCTCGAGGCGTCCTTTTCCACGACGTATTTCAGGTACGGCAGCGACTGAGGATAGCCGATCTGACCCAGCGCACGGATGACCTCCGCCTTGACCGCATCGTTGTTCATCTGAAGGGAAGCCGCCAGGGGACGAATCGCATTGCGGCCGATCTGCGGAAGCGCTTCGAGGAGGTTGTCCAGTTCGCTGCGCCGCGAGGGGTCGGCAATCGCATCGAGCAGGAACGGAATCGCGTACTCGCCTGAGTTCTTCAGACGCGCGATCGCGTTGATCTTGCCGCGAATCGTGGTGCTGAGCCGCCTGATCTCGTCGACGATGACCTGGGGGTCGGACCGCAGCTCGAACCGCCCCTGCTCGATCACCGCCAGAAGCTGCCTGGCCACGGACGCCAGCTCCGCATCGTTCGAGGTGTCGACCACCTTCATCGCCAGCTCGTAGCCTTGCGGATTGGCCTGCGTCAGCTCCAGCAGCGCCACGGGGTCGGGGTTGCTCTGAAGGATGGCCTGGCCGTAACCCTTGGCCAGATCGAACCGCCCGATTTTAGTGAAATGGAGAAAGTCGTTCCAATCGTTGGCAAGCGTGCGCTGCTGCGACAGACCGCTCCCGACGACCAAACCTGCGAGACAAAGAACCACGGCAACGGTTCGTCCGTTCAACATCGAGATGTCTCCAATACCCCTTGCGTCGCGTTATAGGACCGGTCCCGGCTGCGGAGAACGCGAAGAAGTATCATGAATACCCCTACCTCGCGGTCTCCCCAGTCGGGCGGTCCATCCCTTTCGAAGGCGGTTACGACCAACAAGCCGTCGTAGTAATCGGCCTTAACCACTTGATTCTAAAGCGAAATAGGCCCTCTGTCAACAAAAAACCCCTTTCCCAAACCCTCCATTTCCATCGCATTCCCAGGGCGGGCGACCCTGTTTTTCCCTATTCGGCTCAGGTTGCGGCCCCGATGCGGGTGGCGAGGCTGCAGGCCGTGCCGGCTCCGTCCCACCGAGTCCGGGAGCGATCAATCACCTGCGATCCGACCTCTTGCCCCACCCATACCACATCGCCTTCCGAGGCGCCGCCCGATTCGGCACACCCTGGCAAAGGGCTCTGCCCATAATATCTGGAGGGCAACCCGGGCCAGTCGACCGTCAAGATGGAGATTATAGGATATTTGCCTTGACTCCATATTGTCGGAAGTGATAAATTGGAGTCCCGAGCAGCCTGCGGCGATCCCGTCGGGAAGCGCCGGTGCTGGAGAAGTAGATGGCAGGTAAAGTCGCTGCAATACCCTGGAACGGTGCGTTTCACGTGTTTTTGGACGACCAATCCGATCGGAAGGCCGGGGTTGCGCTGAGAGAGAAAGGAAGGAGGTGGTCGAGCGGGCGGCGCCATGGTCTCTCCGGCGACGTGCAGCGATGCAAATCTACACGTAGAACCACAGCATACAGCAATGGGAAGATTCCGGCGTGCCACCAGGGGGGGCGAGCGGGCGCGTTGCCCCGGCACGATGAAATTCTGTTCAGTTGAAGGAGGACCGTCATGTGTAAGAAAACGTTGTTTCTTCTGGCCGTGTTGGGGCTCGCGTTGAGCTCGGCGGTCCAAGCCGCCAACATCACGGTCGTCACGGAGAATGTGGACCGCGAGCCGGACGGAGTCGTCGATGACCAGGGACTGATCGACTGGCTCGTGGCCGAAGGGCACACGGTTGACGTACAACGTGACTACTGGTGGACTCTCGACGACGCCAAGATCGCGGCGCTGAACGCCGCCGATCTGGTCATCATCAGCCGCCTGTCCAACAGCGGCAATTACGATGACGGCGACGAGGTGGCACAGTGGAACTCGATCACCGCGCCGATGCTCCAATTGAGCGCCTATCTCGTGCGCAACAGCCGCTGGAAATGGATGGACACAGGCACCGCAACCAACAACACGACCGACACCGTGATGGAAGTGCTCGACCCGACCCACGAGCTGTTTGCCGGCGTGACGCTCAGCGTTGCCGATCCAAACGACCCGAACGTGGTGGCGAACCTCGTCTCGGTCATCGACCCCAACGTGGGCACCGGCATGACCTCCTTCATGGGCACCCTCGATCCGGGCAACGGCACCTTGCTGGCCACCGCGCCGGTTTCCGCCATGGCCTGGATCGTCGAATGGGACAAGGGCGCCGAGTACTACGCCGGGGCCGGTCAGTTTGCCGGCGGGCCGCGTCTGTACTTCTCGGTCGGAACGCAGGAATCCGGCGCCACCCCCCAGGGCGCCTGGAACCTCACGGCTGAAGGCGAGATCATGTTCCGCAATGCGGTCAACTACATGCTGAGCATTCCGTCTCGCTACGCCTCGGCGCCGAGTCCGGCCGAAGGAGCCGGCGATCTGCTGCGCGACGAGGTGACGCTGGGCTGGACGGCCGGCACGACCGCCGCGACGCATGACGTCTATCTGGGCACCAGCCTGGAGGCCGTCGCCAGTGGCAGCACCGACAGCAACGACACGACGGGCACGCTCGTCAGCGCAAGCCAGACGGGCAACAGCTTCGATCCCGGCCGGCTCGAATTCGGCCAGACCTATTACTGGCGAGTCGACGAGGTGGGAGCCGCCCCTAATTACAGCGTCTATAAGGGCGACGTCTGGAGTTTCACCGTTGAACCGTACAGCATTCCCGTCACGAACGTGACCGCTACGGCCTCCAGCATGGAGAGCGACATGTTCGGACCCGAGAAAACCGTCGATGGGTCCGGCCTGGACGAGAACGACCTGCATTCGGCCAACGGCACCACCATGTGGCTCAGCTCCGGCGAGCCCGACGAGGTGGTCTACATCGAGTACGCGTTCGACAAGCCCTACCGTCTCGACATGGTCTGGGTGTGGAACTCCAACACCGCCATCGAGTCCATGTACGGCTACGGCCTCAAGGACGTGACCATCGAGACCTCGATGGACGGCGCCACCTGGACGACTTTCGGCGACGTCGAATTCGCCCAGGCCCCCGGCGACTACGGCTATGCCCATGACACCGTGGATATGGCCGCCACCGCCGCCAAGTACGTCCGATTCGTCGCCAACAGCAACTGGGGCGGCGGGCTCAGGTACGGCCTGAGCGAAGTCCGCTTCTTCGCGATTCCCGTCCGCGCCAGGGAGCCGCAGCCGGTTCCCGGACAGGTCGAAGTGCCCGTCAACGGAACCTTGAGCTGGCGGTCCGGTCTGCTGGTCGGCTCGCACCAGTTGTACCTCAGCAGCAACAAGGCCGCCGTCGAGAACGGCACGGCCCTCGTGAAGACCCTGAACACCAACAGCTTCAACCTCGAGTCCCTCGGGCTGAACATCGGGACCACGTACTACTGGAAGGTCAACGAGGTCAACGACGTGTTCTCGCCCAAGGCCCTCGACGGCGACGTCTGGAGCTTCACCACGCAGAACTTCTTCGCGGTGGATAATTTCGAGAGCTACACCAGCGACAATGTCAAGAACACCTGGGTCGACGGCTGGAAGAAGTCGACGGGCGTGCGCAACGCCTCGAACGTCAATCAGGTGATCGATCAGGAGGTCGCCAACAGCGGCAACCAGTCGGTGTTCCTGGCCTACGACAACTCGAAATCTCCGTATCACATCGAGATCGAGCGGACCATCTCCGGCCGGACCAACTGGGCCAACAACGGCGTCCAGAAGCTGGTGCTGTTCTTCCACGGCGATCCTGGCAACAAGCCGAACGACAAGCTCTATGTGACCATCAACGGCAAGACCGCTACGTATGGTGGCGACCTGTCGAAGCCGTGGTGGAGGAGCTGGAGCATCGACCTGAATTCGATGGGCATCAACGTACGCGACGTCAGAGTCCTCGCCGTGGGCGTGGGCGACGTAACGAAGCCTGCGACAGGCCGCAAGGGGAAGATCTGGATCGATGACATCCGCCTGTATCGGACCGCTCCGTCGGTGCCCACCATCGTGGACGCGGCGCTGGCAGTCAACAGCAGTGGCGATTTCAAAGGGCAGTTCGACACCCTTCTGGCGGCTATGAGCAAGGCCGATCCGGCGATCCTCGAAGCCCTGTCCAGCGAAGAGGACTACACCGTGTTCGCGCCCACCGATGACGCGTTCGCCGCAATGGGAATCAACGCGGGCAACGTCGGCAGCCTGGATACGGGGATCCTGAACGAGGTCCTGCTGTACCACGTGGTCGCCGGCAAACTGGCGTCGGCGGACGTTCTGGCCGCCAGCCAGATCGCCACGATCCAGGGCACGGCGATCCAGCAGGCCGACGGCGTGCTGACCGACGGCGTCGGACGTCAGGCCAATCTGCTGGCCGTTGACGGCGTCGCTTCGAACGGTCTGATGCACGTCGTGGATGCGATGATGCTGCCTTTCGAGATTCGCAACATCGTCGAGATGCTGGTTGCCGCCAACAGCGCGGGCGACCTGGCCGGACAGCTCGATGAGCTGATCGGCATCGTGCAGAGCAACCCGTCGCTGATGGCGCTGCTGACCGGCGCAGACGAATACACCGTCTTGGCGCCGACGGATGCGGCGATCGCCGCGCTGCGGCTGGCCGCTGATGAGAATCTGTTCCTGTACCACATCGCGCCCGGCTCCCTGCTGGCGGCGGACGTGCTCGCGGCCGAAGAGCTCACGATGCTCAACGGCGGCACGCTGAAGCAGGCAGGCGGCGTCCTGATCGATGCCGCCGGACGGCAGGTGGCCTTGGTCGCGACCGACATCATTGCGGCCAACGGCGTCGTCCACGTCATTGACGCCGTGCTGCTGCCGGTGCCGGTGATCGAGAACGCCAGCTTCGAGCTGCCCGGGACGGAGAAGCAGAAAGGCTTCGACGCCGTGCCCGGCTGGGCCACCGACGCGAACGTCGTGAACTCGGGCGTCGAGACGGGCTACACCGCCACCGATGGCGAGTGGACCGCGTACCTGATGAGCGGCGATCCCTCCGTCTGGCAGATGACACCCGTGACTCTGGGGCAGGGCGACCTGTTCACGCTGAAGGTGGATGCCCGGATCACCTGGGCGGCCACGACGATGCGCATGACCCTGTACTATCTGGCGGACGGCGTACGCGTTCCGGCGGCAACCGCCGACGTGGCGCTGACCGATGCGATGCAGGAGTACGCCCTGGAACTGAACGCTTACCTGGCGCCCGACGCGGTCGGCAAGACGATCGGGATCGAGTTCCAGAACGTCAGCGACGGCGACTCGTGGATCGGGTTGGACAACGTGCGTCTGGAAGGCCCGACGGCCGCTCCGGAGCCCGAACCCGAGCCTGAGCCCGCTCCTGAGCCCGCTCCTGAGCCCGAGCCGGTGGTTGTAGAGTAAGATCGAGAAAGACCGCTCAGGTGGTCTGACTCGCCAAGTTCATCGCGGGGTCCGTATCGACAGGATACGGGCCCCGTTTTCTTATGCGCGAGGACGAGCCACGCGGACCGGGAACGGG
This sequence comes from Sedimentisphaerales bacterium, assembly GCA_040772485.1. Taxonomy (GTDB): domain Bacteria; phylum Planctomycetota; class Phycisphaerae; order Sedimentisphaerales; family Anaerobacaceae; genus Anaerobaca. Next base: position 431,061 of record JAXGYC010000010.1, read on the forward strand.
ACGGGCGAAAAAGGTTTGGGGTTCCCCTTCTGTCTGTCGTGCCGCTCAGACAGTTCCGCACAAGCCAGCGGGCCTACAGGGCAGGCCTGTCAGTGTTTGTAGCGCTGCGGGATGTCGGAACTGAGCCCTTTGCCCATGGCCGACAGCAGCAGCAACTCCGCCGCAATCAGCAGGTAAATCGGCCCGAGCAGGAGACTGCACACGATGGCAAACTCCCGCGTCGGACGGTCCCATGAGCCTTTGGCGCAGCACAACGCTGCGCCTTCCGTGCAGAAATACGCCAGCACGGCCGAAAGAACCCACAGCAGCACCCATACCCCAGCCATACTCTCATCCTCTCAATGCAGGATAACGACGGCTTCTCAAGGTGCAGGACAGAAGATGCGATTCGAAATGCCAAAGATGGCCAACCACCCCTATTATACCACGCCGCACAATAGAAAACGGTTCCCGAACAGTTTTTTTGTGTGCAGGTTTCCGGGGCGCTGGCATTCGTGAGCCCTGAAATCCGCACACGCACTACGAGTGACGAGATCCGCCTTGCGGACCGGCGAGGGATGTGCTATGAATATCGCGTGCGGGATGGGGAATCGGCCTTGCATCGAAACTGGAACTGACAGGGGTATTGCCGTTGGAATCGAAGCAGATTGAAGAAGGGCTGGAGTTTGTGCCGAAGTTCAACGCCGAGGGTCTGATCCCGGCCATCGCCCAGGACGCCGAGACGGGCGAGGTGCTGATGGTCGCGTGGATGAACCGCGAGGCGCTGGACCACACGATCGCGACCGGCCGGGGCACGTACTACAGCCGCAGCCGCAAGAAGCTCTGGAAGAAAGGCGAGGAGTCCGGCCACGTCCAGCAGGTCCGCCAGATCCTCGTCGACTGCGACCAGGACTGCCTGATCCTCAAGGTCCGCGTCGACGCCGGACAGTGCCACGTCGGCTACCAATCCTGCTTCTACCGCGCCATCAAACCCGGCTCCGCCAAGGCCCTCGAATTCATCGCACAGAAGACCTACGACCCCAAGGCCGCATATAAAAAACAGGTGTGAAGAGTGAGAAGGGTTTGAAGGGTGTGAAGGGCGCGCAGAGGGTTGGCGGGACTGAGGCGGGACAGAGCCGCTGCGGGGTGCGTGCGCTCGTTGGCGAGTGGAAATACCTGGATCACGTGTCGGAGGCCGCCAGGCGAGACGGACGGTCGTACTTTTCGCCACGATAGCTCGATCGCTGCAAGTGGGCGATCAGGTTCGACAGCATCCCGCTGATCCGGCGTGACAGATGGTGCAACCCGTCGTAGTCGGCCTGCGAGATGTAGCCCTGGTCACCGGCAATCGCCAGTTGCGCCCGCACCTCCCCGCACGAGCCCTTCGCGATGTAGAGAAATTGGATGAACTCCTTTGTGGCGCCCCGCTCGAACCCCTCGGCCACGTTCGACATGATCGAGACCGACGCCCGCCGAATCTGCTCGGCCAGCCCGAGGTCGCGAGCGAATCGGCCCTCACGAGTCCGGCGATAGATCGCGTTCGTCAGCTCCCGCGCCCGCTGATAAACGTGCAGGTCCTCGAACCCCTCCGCCGCCCGCCCCGCGCCACCTTTCTCCCCCTTCACCCCCTTCACACCCTCCTGCCCGTTCTGACGCATCTGGCTCTTCATCATCGCATCGCTCCCTTCGCACCATCTTGAGGTCTTGTCCCTCCGGCAGTCTCCGGCGGGCCACGGAGGTCTCGCCGACCCAGCCGGGATTCACCGCAGCCATTCCATTATCACCCCGACCCACTCGCTGTCCAAGCCAAAACCGGCGTACCGCCCACCCTTTCACACCCTTCTCACCCTTCAAACCCTTCTCACGTTTCTCACCCTTCTCACCTTTCACACCCTTCTCACGTTTCTCACCCCCGCCGTGGCAGCAGCCTATTGACAGCCGGCCGCCGGCGGGGTATGCATGGGGCAAATCAACCTATCCCTTTTTGGAGGAACGTAGCATGAGACGCGGAACGTTTTCCCAAGCCACCCTGTGTGCCTGCCTGCTGATGACCCTGCTGACGGCGCCCGTGTGGGCCCAGCCGCCCGGCGGACGCGGCATCTTCGGCGACTGGCAGGTCAAGATCCCCTTCGGCGAGCGCGAGATGAACGTGATCCTCTCGTTCACGCGCGGCGGGCCCGAGGGCGGATGGGCCGGACAGTGGATCAGCCCCTTTGGCGTCAACGACCTGAAGGACATCAAGTTCGAGGACAACACCCTGCGCTTCGTCCACGTCGCCCGCTTCGGCGACAACGAGTTCATCTCGACGTTCAGCGGCACGATCGAGGAGAACAAGCTCACCGGCGTCCTGTCCAACGATCAGGGCGAATCGGACGTCACCGGCCAGCGCAGCCCGCGCCTGTCCTCCGCCGCCGGCCGATGGGAGATGAAATACAAGGTCGGCGACCGTGATGTCACCAGCACGCTGGTCGTCACGCCCGACAAGGAAGGCCAGCTCGCCGCCAGGTGGGAGAGCCAGTGGGGCGAGCACGAGATCAGCGACTTCTCGTACGAGCGACGCGTCCTGAACTTCAAGCGCAAGAGCAAGATGCAGGACCGCCAGTGGGAATCGACCTTCAACGGCACCATCGACGGTGACACGCTCACCGGCACGATCAAGTCCGAGATGGGCGACGTCGACGTCCAGGGCGCCCGCCTCGGTGCGGCCGCCATCGGCACCTGGAACCTCGACGTCGAGACCGAGTGGGGCCCCATCAAGCAGCGGCTTGTCGTCCACCCCGACATGAGCGCTCTGTACGGCACGATGCCCATCAAGAAGGTCGAGTTCGCCGACGGCAAGCTCACCTTCGGCATGGTCGTGCCGTTCGGAGACGAGGAGTTCAAGATGGACTTCGCCGGCAAGATCGCCGACGGCAAGCTCACCGGCCAGATGAACACCTCCCGCGGCACGCAGGAGATCAAGGGCGCCAAGGTCGTCCGCCCGCAACGCCCCGGCCGCTAATGCAACGCAGCGCATTCGAGCCTGCCGGCGCCACGGCCCGGCAGGCTCTTCCTTTTCGTCGCATGTCGCTCGTCGTCCGTGACCTGTGGCCCGAGGTTCGTATCTCGTCGTGCGGCGTGCGTATGGCGTCAATCGTGATTCCTCCGGCCTACCGCCTCCAGCCTCCGGCCTGCATGACGCGGGATGCGTGAAGCGGCGTACTTCAAACTTGTCGCTTGTCACTTGAAACTCAGCCGCAGGCCGCATACTCAAAACTCAACACCAAGCGCTCAAAACTCCGCCCGCCGCACCCCTTCGCACCCTTCAGACCCTTCACACCCTTCGCACCCTTCGCCCCCTTCGCCCCTTCACACCCTTCGCACCCTTCAGACCCTTCCCACCTTCGCCCTTGCCCGCCCATCGTAGGGCCGAATCATCATTCGCCCTGCATTCGACCCGACAATTGTACCGGACACTTTTAATTCCCCCCTTTGATTATCCCTGCCCGCCTCCATCTACACCCTCAAACAACCAGGAATCCGGCGCGATCTGCCGAGAAAACGGGCTCTGCCCATCCCAAGACCCTGCTCCGGTTGATCCCCGCCCACAGTCTGACAGACGCCTATCCGTTTCCTGGCCTCGACTGCTTTCGGAGGGTCTCCACTGCCTCAGCAAGAGCCTTCTCATCAGGGGACTTCGTTGCCCATTCGACCCAGAAATCGCGCGTGATGCTTGCAGGGGTAACCAGAGGTTTGTCGAGCTTGATGCGAGTTGGCAGAAGGACGGCATCGCCGAGCAACACCCCCTCCCCTGTATCCAGAAGGGGGAGAATGTCTGTCACGCCCGCCATTGAATCAGGTACAAGCCTGCGAATGACGGCCTGATCACTGTCGTTCGTCAATCGAAGAACGAGGAAGTTGTTGCACTGGCTGAGGATGGTCTTGCTCACGTCGGATGGACGCTGACTCACAGCAAGAATCGAGACCCCATATTTCCTTCCTTCTTTGGCAATTCGTTCAAATGCCGCAAGTGCTTGACGCTGAACAGCGTCTGCGTCCTCTCTGACTGGAAGGTACAGGTGCGCCTCGTCGCACACCAACGTAAATGGGGTGCGCTTCTCAGGCCGTGTCCAAAACTGCACCTCATATAGTAGTCTCGCGAATGTCCCCGTGACAACAGGCAGTACATCTGAGGGAACCTCAGAGAAATCTACCACTTTGATGCCGGGGCAATTCTTGTTACTCCCAAGCAGTCTCGCCATCTGGGCTGCCAGCCAACCATACGCGAGGGCTTCCGCCGGGGGTTGGAACAGGAAACCATAGCGCCGGTCCTCAATCTTGGCTTCAAGGCGGGATATGAACCGCGTGAGCTTTCCTTCCCAATCTCCCTTGACCGGTCCGGTCTTCCCCTGGCCCTTACGCGTATCATCATCCTGAAGCCGCTTTACCAGATCAGCCAGTTCGTAGGGAATTGGAGAATCGACGGTGAATGTCTGACGCACTTCATTCTGCTTCTCATCAGCCAACGTTCTATCCTTGAGTTCCCTGACATGAAGAGTAAATCGCGATGCTTGGTTCGGGGCATTCTGGTCGCTCCGATCCAGAATCATAGACAACATCTCTTCCCTGTTAAGAAGCCAATAGGGCAGGAAGATGGCATTACTCGGCGGCTTCTTCAGGTCACCAGGCCCAGCTATTCGAAAAGGTGAGGCAAACCCGCCTTTCTTCTGGTCAGTCAAGGGGCTATATTCGCCGTGCATATCTAATACGACGATGTTCGGATACTTCAACCTGCTCGCCTTCTCCAGTATCAGCGCCACCGCCCAGCTTTTTCCCGATCCGGTACTACCCAAAATTGAGGCGTGGCGCTGGAAGAATTTGTCTCCGTCAGCTATCGCCACGGCCGTGCGATCGGCCACGAAATGTCCAACCGCAAGCCTCTCGTTCTCTGGCACATTTGCCCCAAGTAGTGCCATGAACCGTTGGAGGTTCGCTCCTTCGATGAAATAGCATTCGCGATCAACCTGCGGAAAGGAATCAGCTCCTCTCTTGAACACGTTCGTTTTATCGCCATCTACGGTTCTGTAGGTGCCGACAAGAAAGGCACGCAGCATATCTTTATTGCTCAGGCCGATCGGGATTTCTGTAGCCGTGTCGGCTTCCTCTTCCATCAGGTTTTCCCCGAGCGTTCGTGTGACTCGCTCGGTCATACCTATGAGATATTCGCGTTCCGTTGTGCCTTTAATGGCCACCAAATTGCCCACCCCGACACGCGTCAAGAGGATAGGGTCATTCACATCAATCCACACCCTGCTCGTGTCAACCCCCGCCACGCGTCCAAGCAAGGCAGCGCCTTCAAACTGTAGTGCAAACTCAGTCATACCTCAAATACCTCCCGCACAAATACATCCAAATCCCACAAACTAGTGCCGTTTCCATTAACACAGTATCGGGTTTCTCTGCGGCAGTTTAGGCTACCTTCTTGGTGTGCCAATAGTATGTCTCCCACTGTGTGACACTGATCTGGCGTTTGCGGTTACGCCAGTCCAGGTAGCTTATGATCGCTTGTTGCTGTTGCTCATGACTGCGGTAATCCGTGTTGTCTAAGGTGAACTTCCTCAGGGCCGTCAAATGACATTCAATGCGGTTAAGCCAAGAAGCATTTGTAGGGGTCCAGTAGAAGCGAATGTTATGGCAGGAGGCATACCGTCGCACCTCGGGCGTACCGTGGTAGCCCGCATTGTCCAGGACGATGTGCAAGGTCTCAGCACGCCGGTAGCGCCGACGTAGCTGCTTGAGAAACGGCAGGAATGTCGTCCCGTTCTTCACCGTGGTGAATGAGCCGATCAGCGTATCCGACTCCATATCGTACGCGGCGAACAGGTGCCGTACCCCTCCGGTGCGGCTATACGTGGCCCGCAGGCGATCCACGTGACCGGTTCGGGCATAATGCAGGCCGTGCCGAGGCTGCAGATTCAACGGCCCAAACTCATCGACACAGATACGCCGGCCTCCTTTCGGCCGTTTGGCGTACAGTCGCCGAAGCCGCCGATACTTGGGCCAGAACTCCGGATCGGTAGATTCTTTCCAGGTCTTGGTATGCCGCCAACGGATCTTATGTCGTCGCAACAATTGACGTAGCCACTCTAAAGAGATGCAAGCGACGATCCTCTGCTCCTGGAGGTACGCACGTAATTTCGATAAGGACCATACACTCATCTGGATCAGAGCCTTCGGCGGTGACAGGGCCACTTCATAGATTTGTTCGATGGTATCGGAGAAGAACTTCACAGGGCCCGTGCATCCACAATAATAGGGATACCAGGTGATGCTCTCGATCCCGCCACGATTGAAGCGATGGAGGACGCGGCGAACCCACGCCGGTGAGCAGTCGCACCGGTCGGCGATCGAAGCGTTCTGGAGGCCGCCGCGCGATAGAAGGATGATGCGAGCGTGTCGACTGTTGACCAGATTGGTGGATTGTTGTTTCATGCGATGTAGCTTTCGCGACTCATACGGCTTCAGCGTTCGTGCTCGAACCTTGTCCATGGCAAGTTCTCCACTTTGGTCTTCCGAAATCTCCAAGTGGAGAACCTATCTATATCACCTCTCGTGTTGGCGCAAGTCCTTTCTTAGACCGCCGTTACGATGATTTAACAATGTCACGAAACTCGCCCACTGGAAACGGCACTAGGCCCTGCCAGATCCTCTTGCGAATGTCGATCAACGTATCGCGTCCCAAGTGACCCGGCGGGGCCGGGTGCAGTGAGTGCGAACATCCCATCACATTCACTGATTAGTTTCTTACCTTTCTCTGACAGTCTTCGGACCAGGACAAGGGCTGGTGCTCCAGCTCTCAGCTTGGGAGCAAGATGTGTCTGAAGATGATCGTCGTTGAATCCATACCCTAGGATCAAGAAGCGTGTCGCACGGTCAATGCACTCATTTGCCTTCTCACGGTGAGCATCAAATGGCCGGTCGTAGCCTGTCCGGAATTTGTTGAGGCCGGGCGTTATTATTAGGCGCGGCTGGGGAAGATCAAAGGGACATCGCACGGGATCTCCATTCAATAGGAACCAGTCAAGACTGCCATGCGGCTTAAGCAGCAATACCCTGTCTGTATACTCCAGACGAACGTAACGACCTGACTTAAGCCGCGCATCGCGGCAGAAGCTCATTCGGCTCTTCTTCTCATCGAAGACTCCCAGATGGTGACCAACAAACATTGTATCCACGCCCAAGCCAGCCATCTCAGCCGCGATTTCGATAAGCCGGTCGTAATTGGTTGTGATGACGGGGATGCCAGCTTGGGGCTTCAACACGTGAGGCAACAGTCGTGTGAACCGTAAGGTCTTGCGGCCGCCGAGAATCTCGTCGATAACTGCACGCTCCCGTCGCACGAGGAGTTCCGCGGTAGCCTCCACGATATGCGACTCAAGTGGTGCGCTCGGCGCCTTCTTGAGCATTGCCTCTTCGATGTTCAGCCCCCCTTGGAGTAGGTTGGCGATCTCTTGCCAGTCTTCCTGATCGGCGTCCTTTGTACGATCGGGAATCTTCTCTTGCAGGAAGCGAGCAACTTCTTCCATGCCTGGCAAGCCTTCCGCGCACGAAAGGCCACTTCCGATAATGGTTACCAGACCGTCGGTAAAATGGCCCTGGAGTCTCTGCTTAAGCTCGTGGATATGCATATCAGATCAAATTCAGCCAAGTCTCAGTATGCATTGGGCTTCGGTCCGCCCCGGGCGGCGCACTTCCCAGCTTCGCGCAAACACCCGAGGCCAAGAATCAGATTCCTGACAGCTCTCTCACCGCAGTATTCGCTGTCTATCCCTGCTGTTCCCGGTGTCTCATCCGTATTATCGGCAAACGATGAACAGACAATTACATGATCTGAGCTGGATCAGCAATTCCGCGCGGAATTCTGCCAGATCCGCGGCGGGTCTGCTCTTCTCCGGTGATAGAAGGCGGGCACGGATAATCAAAGGGGGGAATTAAAAGTGTCCGGTACAATTGTCGGGTCGAATGCAGGGCGAATGATGATTCGGCCCTACGATGGGCGGGCAAGGGCGAAGGTGGGAAGGGTCTGAAGGGTGCGAAGGGTGTGAAGGGGCGAAGGGGGCGAAGGGTGCGAAGGGTGTGAAGGGTCTGAAGGGTGCGAAGGGGTGCGGCGGGCGGAGTTTTGAGCGCTTGGTGTTGAGTTTTGAGTATGCGGCCTGCGGCTGAGTTTCAAGTGACAAGCGACAAGTTTGAAGTACGCCGCTTCACGCATCCCGCGTCATGCAGGCCGGAGGCTGGAGGCGGTAGGCCGGAGGAATCACGATTGACGCCATACGCACCCCGCCCAACTCGCGAAGCCTGCCCCGAGCGGAGCCGAGGGGAGATGCCAGATCCGGCGGCCGCCGTGGGCGAGTGAACAACGGCCATACAAGGGCAAGATGCCCTCGCCACGGCGCAAAAGGAAAGGCCGGCTCGTGTTTCACGAACCGGCCTTGTAATTCCTGGCGATGACCTACTCTCACGCTTACGCACTACCATCGGCCTGGACGGGCTTAGCTTCTGAGTTCGGCATGGGATCAGGCGTTTCCCCGTCAGTAACGTCACCAGGAAACTCGTTATATCAGGCGAGGGCCTGATATAGTCAGAAGGAAAAAGGGCACAGCGGAGCCGGAACGACACGAACTGTCCAGCGGGGCCGAAGCCCTTCCACTGTTGCCTTTGCTCTTCGACAGTATTCACTTTTCGAAAAGTCCATAGCGGATATGGATCTGAGCGGCATTGTAGCGATGCATCAATCCGTCAACCAGAGATTGATATGGTCAAGTGATCGAGCGTTAGTACCGGTAAGCTGAGACGATTTCGCGTCTTACACATCCGGCCTATTAACCTGGTGGTCTTCCAGGGCTCTCCTCCAGCCGAAGCTGGAATGGAATCCTCGTCTTGGGGTGGGCTTCCCGCTTAGATGCCTTCAGCGGTTATCCTTTCCCGACATAGCTACCCGGCGCTGCACCTAGCGGCACAACCGGTACACCAGCGGTCAGTACTTCCTAATCCTCTCGTACTAAGGAAATATCCCCTCAAGATTCCTACGCCCACGGCAGATAGGGACCGACCTGGCTCACGCCGGTCTGAACCCAGCTCGCGTACCACTTTAATGGGCGAACAGCCCAACCCTTGGGACCGCCTTCAGCCCCAGGATGTGATGAGCCGACATCGATGTGCCAAACCTCCACGCCGCTATGAACGCTCGGTGGAGATCAGCCTGTTATCCCCGGAGTACCTTTTATCTGTTGAGCGACGACCCTTCCACACGGGATCGCCGGATCACTAGGTCCTGCTTTCGCACCTGCTCGACCAATCGGTCTCGCAGTTAAGCACACTTGTACCCTTGCGCTCTAAACGTGATTGCCAACCACGCTGAGTGTACCTTTGAACTCCTCCGTTACCTTTTTGGAGGAGACCGCCCCAGTCAAACTGCCCACCTAGCACTGTCCCATGCCCGGATTCACGGGTCACGGTTAGGTGACTAACATGCCAAGGGTGGTATTTCAAGGTTGGCTCCGTCCGGACCGAGATCCGAACTTCAACGCCTCCCACCTATCCTACGCAAGCCATGCCAGGCATCAATACCAGGATACAGTAAAGGTTCACGGGGTCTTTCCGTCTTGCCGCGGGTATGTGGTATCTTCACCACAACTACAATTTCACCGAGTCCGTCCTTGAGACAGTGCTCCAGTCGTTACGCCGTTCATGCACGTCGGAACTTACCCGACAAGGAACTTCGCTACCTTAGGACCGTCATAGTTACGGCCGCCGTTTACCGGGGCTTCATTTAGGAGCTTCGCCCCCGAAGGAGCTAACCCTTCCACTTAACCTTCCGGCACCGAGCAGGCGTCATTCTCTATACATCCTCTTTGAGAGTTAGCAGAGAACTGTGTTTTTGATAAACAGTCGCTAGAGCCACTTTTCTGTGCCCTCAGCCCACATCTAATGAATTAAACGTGTCTGGAGGGTCCCCTTATCGCGAACTTACGGGGTCAATTTGCCTAGTTCCTTAAGGACCGTTCTCTCGAGCGCCTGAGGATATTCTCCTCGCCTACCTGTGTCAGTTTTAGTACGGTCACGCCACCTTCAACCTACAGCCGCTGTTTCTCGGCATCTTCGCCAAGTACTTCGGTATCCTAATTTGACCTCGCCCTTGCGGGACCCGCACGACTACTCACGGGATACTCTTGGAAGATGCGTCACGACCTTCGTCCGGTGACATGGTGCAGGAATATTAACCTGCTGCCCATCGTCTACGCCTTTCAGCCTCAACTAAGGGGCCGACTAACCCTGGGCGGATGTCCCTTCCCCAGGAAACCTTAGGCTTTCGGCGAACAGGATTCTCACCTGTTTTATCGTTACTCATGCCGGCATAATCACTAGCAGCCGCTCCACGGCTCGTTACCGTACCGCTTCAATGCTGACTGCTACGCTCTCCTACCACTGGAAGGTCGACGCATCGACCGACCAATCCGCAGCTTCGGTGTTCGGCTTATTCCCGTTCATTATCGGCGCCAAACTGCTCGACCAGTAAGCTATTACGCACTTTTTAAATGGTGGCTGCTTCTAAGCCAACATCCTGGCTGTCACAGCAATTCAACTTCCTTATGAACTTAGCCCAACTTCGGGACCTTAGCTGGCGATCTGGGTTGTTTCCCTCTTGACGACGGACGTTATCGCTCGCCGTCTGACTCCTGAGATAGTCTTTGCGGTATTCGGAGTTTGGTTGGGGTAGGTAGACTGGTGGTCCCCTATCCCCATTCAGTAGCTCTACCCCCGCAAAGGAGTGGCTCAAGGCTAGCCCAAAAGCTATTTCGGAGAGAACGAGATATCTCCAGGTTTGATTAGACTTTTACTCCTCCCCACAGCTCATCCCCTAACTTTTCAACGTTAGTGAGTTCGGTCCTCCAGGGATTTTTACATCCCTTTCAACCTGGCCATGGGTAGATCACCTGGCTTCGCGTCTACCACCTGCGACTGATTCGCCCTGTTAAGACTCGCTTTCGCTACGGCTCCGCACCGGAGATGCTTAGCCTTGCCGCAAACGGTAACTCGCCGGCTCATTATGCAAAAGGCACGCGGTCACCCGTTACGCCCCCGAAGGAACGTCATAGGGCTCCCACCGCTTGTAGGTGTATGGTTTCAGGTTCTTTTAACTCCCCTAATAGGGGTCCTTTTCATCGTTCGCTCGCGCTACTTTCCACTATCGGTCGTCGAGGAGTACTTAGCCTTGGAGGGTGGGCCCCCCAGCTTCACACAGAGTTCCACGAGCTCCGTGCTACTCTGGTACGCCAACACAGAATTCGGGTTTTCGCCTACAGGACTTTCACCTTCTGTGGTCGGACTTTCCAGACCATTCAGCTAACCGTCCTTCTGGTGATGTTGGCGCCCGCAACCCCAGGGAGCAAGCCCCCTGGTTTGGGCTGATCCGCTTTCGCTCGCCGCTACTGACGGAGTCTCGGTTGATTTCTTTTCCTACAGGTACTGAGATGTATCAGTTCCCTGCGTTCGCCCCATACGGCCTATGCATTCAGCCGCAGGTGATGGGATCTGGTTGCCCAGTCCCAACGGGTTGCCCCATTCGGAGATCCCGGGATTAACAGTTGCTCGGCACTTGCCCCGGGCTTATCGCAGCCTGCCACGTCCTTCTTCGCCTCTCGACGCCTAGACATCCCCCATACACCCTTAGTAACTTGACCATATCAATCTCGGATTGACCGCGATTGACTGGCATCGCCTACAAATGAGCGCTCAAAATGTCCAAGCCCTCCACTTCAGATCAGTGGAGATGACTCGGTGGGATTTCTCTTTCCCACATATCCGCCTATGGACTTGTCAAAGAACGCCGCCTTCCGGCGGCTATAAAAAACGGCTATCTTAACGCCGATTTTATACCCTGCAACTGCAATCTTGCTGCTTTCGAAACTTTTTCTTTCGATCCGGCCCCCCTGCCCTGCGGGGGCAATGGAGACGACCGGGATCGAACCGGCAACCTCCGGCTTGCAAAGCCGGCGCTCTCCCAATTGAGCTACGTCCCCAAGACCCATCGATTATGGATTATTGATAAATGATTATTGATCATTTACCAGCAACCGTTTCGGGCCGACGACGCAACCGCTCCACCCCATCCCTCGACCCATCATCAATTGTCATTCATCGATAATCAATCGAATGGGCCCGGGAAGAGTCGAACTTCCGACCTCACCCTTATCAGGGGTGCGCTCTAACCAACTGAGCTACGAGCCCTTCGTCAAGGTGTTCTGCGTCAAAGCTCACAACACCCTATAGCCTCAATTGACTTAGAATGCCGGTTATTGTTAGTCTGTAGTTTCAAAAGAGCAACAAAAAAACCGCTGCTTTTCACTGCCAGCGGTTCCCACCTCACCAGACTTTTCGTCTGCGGCAGTTAGAGCAAGAACTTTCGAGTTTGAAGCACTCTATCCAAAATTCTTGTTTACCCCTTAGCAATGGGCGACTTTCATCGCCTCAGCCATATCTGAGAAACGCAATTCTATTGCCCGATCGACACCCGGTCAATACCCTTTTTACGTTTTTTTCATAATTTTTGTTCCACCCTTCCCCGGGGGCGTATCTCGTCGCTCGTCGCCCGCAGGACGGTGGCAGGCCCCGCCGGCCGCAAAAAGGCCCGCCGTGAGGCCAAAACAAGGCCAGGAACGCCGTATCTCGAATCTCGTATCTCGCCCCTCGCACAGCCCCGGAAATGCCGCTGCAAGCACGAAATCCGAAACTCGAAATGCCGTATCTCGTCGCTCGTCGCCCGTCGCTCGCAGCAAGCCGACAGGCCCCCCGGCCCACGCCGGGCAGGTTCGGAGCATTCGTGCTTCGTGCTTCGGGTTTCAAGCCTTCCCCCAATGGCGGATCACGGGGCACGAGCCACGAGCGACCGGACACAAGCGACAAGATACGAGATACCAGATACGAGATACGGTTCTGAGCCCCCTGTCCTACTCCGACCTCTTCAGTCTACAATTCAGGAGGTAGAAGCGTAGATGCGTGAAACCGCCGATGAAGATCGTTCTCGATACCCACGTCCTGATGTCGTGAGGCCTTCGTTCGTAGTGGCGTCGTCAGACGCTACTTGTTGAATGGGTATGCTCATTGGTAGGGGCGAAGCATGCTTCGCCCTTCCTCCGTGCGCGTGGGAATACGACGACGGGGGTGAAAGTCGTCCGGCTGCAAACGCTCCTTCCTCCGTGCGCGTGGGAATACGACGGACAACCCCTCCGCAGTGATCCCGACGCCGATCCTGATGCGTTTCGGGATCAGATCAGGACAGAACGCTACGGCGTATCGGGCGGCAGGCAAGGGCGAGGCATGCCTCGCCCCTACAAGCACGGCAAACCCCACCGCTTATCTCCAGGCCATTCGTTCGGGATGCCTTTGGTTCGCCCGCGCGCTTGACGCCGCCGCGACAATGCCCGATATTCCGACGGGCCAAGACATTGGGAGTCGTGCGCAAGCTGCCTGGCAGGCCAGGCGTCGCGAGCGATCAAATCATCTTTCCCTTGCCTTGGCGCCGCCGCATTGTACAATGGCCCTGTGCATACGCAGCGGATGCCTTGTCGGCCAGGAGAGAAGCCGTACATTATCCGCTGCGCTCTTGAGGTGAGGCCATGGTCAGCCGGAACATTGACATTCCGATGGACAGGATCGAGCTGTTCTGCCGCCGCTGGAAGATCAGGGAGTTCTCTCTGTTCGGGTCGGTCCTGCGCGCCGACTTCGGACCCCATAGCGACGTGGATGTGCTGGTGAGTTTCGAGCCGGCGGCCGAATGGGACCTGTTCCATCTGGTCGAGATGCGCGATGAACTGATCGCCCTGTTCGGACGCGACGTCGATCTGGTCGAACAGGAGGGTCTGCGAAATCCGTTCCGCCGGCGCACCATCCTCGACACACGGGAGGTGATCTACCGTGCCGCGTGACGCCGATGATGCCTCGTTGCTCTGGGACATGCTCGAAGCGGCCCGCAAGGTCCGCCAGTTCGTTGCCGGCAAGACCTTTCACGTGTACGCGCAGGACGAGGTGCTTCAGGCCGCCGTGGAACGAAAGCTGGAGATCATCGGTGAGGCCGCACGCGGCGTGTCGGACGATTTCCGGCGGGACCACCCGGAAATCCCATGGCGAGGGATCATCGGCCAACGGCACTTCCTCGCTCACGAGTACGGCGAGGTCCGCCAGGAGAAACTCTGGCGCGTCGCCACCGTACGCATCTCCGAACTGATCGAGCAGTTGGAAAAACTGATCCCCCCCGCCCCCTGACCCATTCCGGCGTCGCTTCGGCGGTCTCATGCGTGCGGAAGCGGCGATGAAGATCGTTCTCGATACCAACGTCCTGATGTCGGGAGACCTTCGTTCGCAGTGGCGTCGTCAGACGCTACTTGTTGAACAGGTATACTCGCACGAGCACACGAAGAACGAAAGACCCGTTGGTAGGGGCGAAGCATGCTTCGCCCTTCCTCCGTGCGCGTGGGAATACGACGGACAACCCGTCCGCAGTGATGCCGACGCCGATCCTGATGCGTTTTGGGATCAGATCAGGACAGGACGCTACGGCGTATCGGGCTGCAGGCAAGGGCGAGGCATGCCTCGCCCCTACAAGCACGGCAAACCGCGCCGCTCATTTCCATGCCGTTCGTTCCGAATACCTTCAATTCCCTCCTGCGCCTGACGCCGCCGCGACAATGCCCTATATTCAAAGCGGCCAAGAGACTATGAGTCGTGCGAAATGAGCCCGCAAACGGAAAACGTGATAAAGGAAGCGCTTCAGCTCCCGCGAGAGGCGAGGGCCCTGATTGCCGAGAAGCTGCTGGAGAGCCTGGACCTGGACGAGCCCTTTGAACTCAGCGACGAATGGCGGCAGGAAATCGCCCGACGATGCCGCGAGATCGACCAGGGGGCGGTTGATCTGGTCCCCACCGACCAGGTCCTCAAGGAAAAATGTACCTGACACCTTTAATTCCCCCCCCAGCTCCCGCGTGAGGCAACAGCCCTGATTGCCGAGAAGCTGCTGGAGAGCCTGGACCTCGACGACCCCTTTGAACTCACTGACGGATGGCCAGAGGAAATCGCTCGACGATGCCGCGAGATCGACCAGAAGCGATTGGTCTGGCCCCCGCCGACCAGGTCTTCAAGGAAAAATGTACCTGACACCTTTAATTCCCCCCGCGGAAGAGCCGCTGACCTGCGAGACATCCGCCCGGGACCTTGAGTGAGCGTGTGGAACATGCAGCATAAGGGCGGGGGCGATAACGCAGAGAAAAACTACCAGAGCCGGAGACTCGAACGGTGGTTTCAGTCGGCCTTTGACGCGGACAGATTCAAATATAAGGCATTGTAGCCAAAGTACTTAGCTGCCTTATGTCTGTTTGTTTTGAAGTGCCGTGGAGAGGGAGTAAGTGGATGCGCAATGAAGAAGTATATGTAAATTGTATATTATATGGCCAAATACTGCTTGACCTATGGCCGAATAATACGTATCGTTATAGTGGGTATGTGGAGTTGTGCGATGGCCGAAAAGAAAACGATGACATTGAATCTGACGGACCAAGAAATGCGCACCCTCGACGAAATGTCAACCAGGAAAGGCATGAGCAAGACCGCTGTAATTCGCCAGGCACTTGGGTTGTACCAATTGGTCTCGGCACGGATCGCAAACGGCGAGAAGTTCTTCTTTGAGGATGAGAAGTCTAACAAGAAAGCTGAACTGATGGTTGTATGAGTATCCGAACGGTGAGAATTAGGGATAATTCGACTGGGAAACTCAAAGACGCGACGCTGAGGTCGGAGTTAGTGCCTCTTGATTTGGTCCGGATAGAAGGCGAATGGAAGGATACCAGGCTTGAACTAGTCAAGAAGAGGATCGAGAATGGCGTAAGGCCTGAAGATATCCCTCAGCATTGGCATTGGGACTGGAGTAAGAAAGCCCTCCTGTTGACAGAAGGCTCTCTTTTTCGTGCTTCCTTCTGTATTGAATGTGATGGGCAAACACAAGGGGCCCTGATGTTTACGACAGCGGGACATTACGCTGAACTCGAGCCCGACAGAGGGCGGGATCTGGTTTATGTCGATTTCATTGAGACCGCCCCGTGGAATGCAAAGATACTCACTGATGAACCAAGATATGGGGGGGTGGGGACTAGGTTAATCAAGGAAGCCGTTCTCATAAGCATGGATAGGGAGTTTCGCGGCAGGTTGGGATTAAGAGCACTGCGGCAATCTGTGCCATTCTATGAGGGAGTATGTTGACCTGCCCTACGGATGGTGGGCGCGTGGCGAGCTGGATAGACTGGGCTGCCATAGACACGAAAGGAACCATCTATGGCAGACAAGAGTACACGACCGAAACGCTACAGTGAGGAGTTCCGGCTCCAGGCCGCCAAGCTCATCGTCGAGGGCGGCACCACCTATCATCAGGCCTCCCAGCAATTGGGCGTCAGCGACTGGGCCCTGCGGTGCTGGGTCAAGGCCTTCCGCGCCAACGGCCACCTGCCGCCCAAAGGGCAGATGGTCCCGTTGGCCGAAGAACTCAAAGCGGCCCGGCGGGAATTGGCCCAACTGCGTCTGGAGAACGAAATCTTAAAAAAAGCGGCGGCGTACTTCGCCAAGGAGTCCCTGTGAGGTACGCCTGGATCCACACCCAACGGGACGGCTATCCGCTGAAACTCCTGTGCCGGGTCTTGCAGGTCTCGCGGAGCGGCTATTATGCCTGGCGTCGACGCGAGCCCTCAGCGAGGACGCAACGACGTCAGGAGATCGCGCAGGCCGCACAACGCTCGCATGGCGATTCGCACGGGACCTATGGCTACCGGCGGGTGCACCGCGACCTGATCGAGGACCACCAGATCGCCTGCTGCCGCGAGACCGTCCGTCACGTCATGGGGGATTTGGGCCTTTCTGGCCGGCATAAACGGCGTTTCGTCAAGACCACCGACTCGAATCACGACGAGCCAATCGCGACGAATCGGCTGCAACGTGACTTCGCCGCCACACGTCCAAATCAGAAGTGGGTGGCGGATCTCACGTACATTCGTCTGGTCGAGGGCTGGTTGTACTTGGCGGTGGTCCTGGATTGCTTCTCGCGGCGGATCGTGGGCTGGAGCCTGAGCCGAACCATCGACGCGGCCCTGGTGTGTGCGGCGTTGGAGATGGCGTTGCGTCGGCGTTGTCCGCAAGACGACTTGGTCCATCACTCGGACCGTGGCGTTCAGTATGCCTCGCAGGCGTTCCGCGATTTGTTGACATGCGAGGGCCTGACGATGAGCATGTCACGCAAGGGCGACCCGTGGGACAATGCGATGATGGAGAGCTTCTTCGGGTCCCTCAAGACCGAGTGGATCGACAGCGATTACGCCACGGAAGAACAAGCCCGTAGGGAGGTGTTCAAGTACATCGAGATGTTCTATAATCCGACCCGACGCCACAGTGCCCTGGGCTATCTCAGTCCGGCTGAATACGAGCGTCGTTACGAGGCACGACAGTTGAACCCTATGGATGAGGCAGCCTAGCCGTTAGCGGTTCCCGCGCCCACCGTCCGTAGGGCAGGTCATGTCGTATGGAGCAGGTCGACTGTAAGACAGAGGGTGGATTGCCATACTATGAACTCACAGCCATACGGGCTAGATTGTTCCTGGACGGTGTATAGCATGAACATGACAACAATATGTAACGACGACAAGTGGTTTCTTGCCAAGGCAGAAGAGGAGGCAAACGCGACGATCTCTGGTGGCGAGCTTCTCCGGCGATTATCCACCTCCTACGGAGTGAAGCGCGACAACCGCTTTGAGAAAATGACAGAGTACGGCCCGTGGGGTGGATATCTGTGGGGGCTGTTCGACCGGATACGAACAGCCGAATGGCTTATGCCGGAACAAGGATATGATCTTGAAAGTGATTTTGTGACCTTGGGAGTAACTGAGTGCGATTCTGATGTGCCGGTTGCGCAATTGCTGAATCCGGAGAAGCTCCGTGAGTCCAGGCGCACCCTTTTGTACGGTGCTCCGGGATCGGGAAAGACTTGTTTTGCACGGAAGCTTGTCCTGGAGCTGGCGAATGAGTATCGATCAAATGCTGAGTCCCTGCTTCCGGTGTATCTACAGCTCAGAGATTGGACGCTAACGAGCCGCGTGGAAGAAATGTCAAGGAAATACATCAGAGAGTGCGGGGACGAGAGACTCTTGTATGACTTTAGAAAGATGCAGGAAACTGGTCACGTGACTTTCGTATTGGATGGGCTTGATGAAGTACGTGAGGATCTACGCGACTTTGTTGTCAGAGATATCGCCTGCATACTGTCACGGTCTCCTGGGTGCAGGTGTGTCGTCACTGCCCGAAACGGGACCACTGTTGAGGGACTGAAGGAGTTCAGCCATTTTGAGCTCGCTCCCTTGTCCGAAGCTCAGATTCACAGCTTTGTGGCAAACGCGTTGCCAAATCCTCGAGAACGCGATGATTTTTGGTCTGGCGTTATCGAGGAACCGATTTGTGCTAGACTGGCTTCGCGACCTTTCTTTCTCGGCTTGATCCTTGCAAGGTATAGAAGACATGAAATGACGCCACGTGACATTGGCAGTATCATCTTCAGGATTGTTGATGCCTTGACGGACGAGTGGGACGCAAGTCGAGGCATCCTGAGGTCACTCAAGCCTTGGGCAACGCCCGAGCGGAAACAGCTGTTGCTCCGAAGGATAGCCCACATGCTGTACAAGGCGGAGAAGACGGACTTCGGTGTTGATGACTTTCTCGGGCTTGTGAACCGGTTTGCTGAGGAAGTCCCAGGTGTTCAAGTGCTTCATACACTGGAAGAGCATACGGGATTGATAGTGCACAAAGGAGAGAACAGATGGGCTTTTGTTCTTGATGAATTCCGAGATTTCTTCACGGCAGAGTATCTTGTGGAGAAGCCTGCTAATCTAGTGGCAATTCTTAGCGGGGAATCTCCCACAGAGGCCCAGACAAGATTGTGGCGGTTGTTCTGTGGTCTGACCAGCGACGCGACAGAAGCCATGGTGTCTCTGCTCGGTCGAGGTGATTCTCTCTCTCTGCCCAAGGCTCTATTGCTTACAGAGGGATTCAGCCAAAGGCTGTCAACAGAAAAAGCATGGGCCGAATTGGCAGCGACATACATTGCACGCGCACTCTTGAGTGTTGGCATGGAGAGAGCTGTTCTCCAGGAAGTGGAATCAGAATCTGCCGATAATAGGGCAAGAGTGGTTCGCGTATCCATTTTCTTTGAGGGCAAAGAACAAATAAATAGAAAGAATGCATGTCTCTATTGCGAACTGATCAAGGCCATTCATCGAGCCAGAGATAGCTTCATTGTGCCGTGGATTGTCCGAGAAGTGGATTTGTTGTCTGATTCTGCGATCAGCATACTCGCTTCAGGATTAACGAATGCTAGGCCGGTAAGGTGCCAAGTCGAGGAAGTGGCTGATGGTTATGTAGTGAACTCAGAAATCGAAGAACCTATTGAGGCTTGATCTGGGCGCATTACCATGCGAAGTGCAACACGGTGGGGTGTGACAGTCACGAGCTGATCGGTAGGACGTTTTGCATTTCAGTCTCTGGGGACTCTGTCCCCAGGCCTCTGGGATTTTTCGCTTTGGGCCAGAAGCAGGTTGAGCAGGCGACGCCCACGCGTCGACGGCGTCGCCCCTGCCCCTGGGCCGGGACGGCGCTCGGGTTGGTTCCCACCAGGGGGAATTAAAGGTGTCAGGTACTTTTTGTCTGGGTGCTTGGGGCGGCTGAGGGGGCACCACACAAGACTCGGCGGGGTCAAGGGCGGGTCGAGGGGCGTTCGACGGCTCGATGGCAACGGCGTGAACGGAGGGCCTGCGGCGGGCTTGACAAGCGGAGCCATGCATCTTCGAGATTGCGCTGCCCCCCATGACCGGTACCTGCGAATCACAGGTAGCGCACCTCGCCCGCTGGTGCGACCTCGCGACACCCATCTCTGCGCCGGTCCCGTCGCGCAGCGGCGTACAGCGCACACCCTGCCAATCCTGGCGTTGGAGAAACGCACCCTCCGAGTGCGACCACTACCTGCGAATCGCAGGTAGCGCCTTGGATGCGGCGGCACAGGAGAGGATCGACCGCGCTGGGTGGGGCTGTCTTGGCCTGGACCTCGGCGATGCCCGCAAGGGAACAGACGGTCAGAGTATCCCGGTACCTGCGAATCGCAGGTCGCGCAACGGGCGCCTTCCGCCGGATGGCGCAGGCAGGCGTCCGGCGTGCCTGTCCCGGGGCGTTCTTGAGCCGAGCGACGTGCGGTGCGTACCCTGCGCACCTGCTTGCCTTCGGCCGGGTCAGCGTGATTCTCCGCCTCGTGGAGGAATGTTCCCGGCTGCGCCTCCGAAATTCTGAACCTCTTGCGGCTTGACACGTAGATCGCTCTATTCTATACTTCGTCATGTGGCGAAATGTGAAAGGTGACTATGCGTGAAGTTCTGGAGATCGCCAAAGCGCTGGCCGACGGGAACCGGCTGCGGGTGCTGACGGCGCTGGCGGGCGGGGAGCTGTGCGTCTGCCAGATCGTCGAACTGCTGCAACTGGCCCCTTCGACGGTGTCGAAGCACATGACGATCCTGCGTCAGGCCCGGCTGGTCGAGAGCCGCAAGGACGGGCGCTGGATGCACTACCGGCTGCCCGGCCGCAACGCTCCGAAGGCCGTGCGCGATGCCGTGGCGTGGGTCCGGCGCAGCCTCGCGGAATCGCCGCAGACAATGCAGGACCGCAAGAGATTGAAGGCCATTCTCGCGATGGACCCGGAGGAAATATGCCGCAGGCAAAACAGAAGCTGAAGGTGCTGTTCCTGTGTACGGGCAACTCCTGCCGCAGTCAGATGGCCGAGGGCTGGGCCCGCCGCCTCAAGGGCGACGCGATCGAGGCGTATTCGGCGGGCATCGAGACGCACGGGCTCAATCCCCATGCCGTCCGTGTCATGGCCGAGGCCGGTGTGGACATCTCCGGCCATCGCTCCAAGCACGTCGATGAGCTCAAGAGCATCGCGTTCGATTACGTGGTGACCCTCTGCGACCACGCCCACGAATCGTGCCCGCTATTTCCCGCCAGGACCAAGGTCGTCCATGTTGGCTTCGATGACCCGCCCCGCCTGGCCCAACAGGCGAAGACCGAAGAACAGGCACTGCACTGCTACCGCCGCGTCCGCGATGAGATTCGAGCCTTCATCGAACGACTGCCGGAAGGGCCGACGACACCGAGAACATGACACCAGGAGATTTCACGATGCCCCACGACGTAAACGCCAACGAGAACGTTCGCGAATCGGTCAGGACCGGATACGCACGGATCGCACAGGGTGGCGAACGGTGCGGCTGCGGCTGCGGGGACCCGACGCGGTTGGCGCAAACCATCGGCTATACCGCCCAGGAGTTGGTGGCCCTGCCGGAGGGGGCCAACATGGGCCTGTCCTGCGGCAATCCCACGGCACTGGCCGGCCTGAAACCCGGACAGACTGTCCTGGACCTCGGCAGCGGCGGCGGGTTCGATGTCTTCATCGCGGCCGCCAAGGTCGGTCCCGCCGGACGGGCCATCGGCGTGGACATGACGCCCGAGATGCTCGCCAAGGCCCGTAACAGCATCCCGGCTTTCACCCGCAAGACGGGCTTGAACAACGTGGAGTTCCGCCTGGGTGAAATCGAGCACCTGCCCGTAGCCGACGCCAGCATTGACGTGGTCATCTCGAATTGCGTGATCAACCTGTCTCCGGAAAAGGCCCAAGTCTGGCGAGAGATCGCGCGCGTGCTCAAGCCCGGCGGGATCGCGTGCGTCTCCGACCTGGCGCTGAAGGCCCCCCTGCCCGACGCCGTGAAAGCGGCCGCAGAGGCCCTTGTCGGCTGCATCTCGGGGGCGGTGCCAATCGAAGAGACACTTGGCATGATCGAGGCGGCCGGCCTCCATACTACACAGACGGACGACAAGCCGTACAACGTCGACGTCATGGACGACTGCAACGACGCCCTGTATAAGGCCGTTCGAGACGGCTTGCCGTCCGGCGCGAGACTCGGAGACTACGTCGTCAGCGTCAACTTCGTTGCGAAGAAAAACAAACGCTGAATATGGACGCCAGGGTCGCGGAAATCCTCGCCAAGGACCCGGCCTGATCTGAAGGAGTCGCAAGCATGGCCGACCAAACCCCCGCGAAGGCCACGAAGGGCCTGAACGTCTTCGAGAAATACCTGACCATCTGGGTGGCGCTGTGCATCGTCGGCGGGATTGTGCTGGGCAAGCTGGCGCCGGGCGTGGCGCAGTCGCTCGACGCGATGGCCATTTACGTCGGCGGCGCGCCGGTCGTCTCGATCCCGATCGCGGTCTGCCTGTTCTTCATGATGTACCCGATCATGGTCAAGATCGACTTCACCGAGGTCATCCAGGCCGGCAAGAGCCCCAAACCGGTGCTGCTGACGCTGATCGTCAACTGGGGGATCAAGCCCTTCACCATGTTCGCCATCGCAACGTTCTTCCTGGGCTACGTCTTTCGCGGCCTGGTTCCCGGCACGGAAATCGTCAAGGACGGCACCGAGGTCGAGCTGTTTCGCTCGTACATCTCCGGGGCCATCCTGTTGGGGATCGCGCCCTGCACGGCGATGGTCCTGATGTGGGGCTATCTGGCCAAAGGCAACCAGGGCCACACGCTGGTCATGGTCGCGATCAACTCGCTGACGATGCTGGTGCTCTATGGCCTGCTGGGCGGCTGGCTGCTGGGCGTCAACAAGATGCCCGTGCCGTGGCAGGCGCTGCTGCTGTCCATCGCGATCTACGTGGCGCTTCCGCTGGTGGCCGGCTACTTCTCGCGCAAATGGATCATCCAGGCCAAGGGTCGAACCTGGTTTGAAGCCCGCTTCCTGCACGTGCTGACACCTGTGTCGATCATCGCCCTGCTGGCGACGCTGGTGCTGCTGTTCAGCTTCAAGGGCGAGACCATTCTCGGCAACCCGCTGACGATTCTGTGGATCGCGATTCCCCTGTTCCTTCAGACGGTGCTGATCTTCGCCGTCACGTATGCGGCGGCAAGACTTCTGAGGTTCAGCTATGAGGACGCGGCTCCTTCGGCGATGATCGGGGCGTCGAACCATTTCGAAGTCGCCATCGCGACGGCCACCATGCTGTACGGCCTGTCCAGCGGGGCGGCCCTGGCCACCGTCGTCGGCGTGCTCATCGAGGTGCCCGTCATGCTTCTGCTGGTGCGGATCTGCCTGCGAACCAGGGGATGGTTTGCCGCCGGACGACTTGGCCAGCAAGAGCCTGTCACCGTGGCAGGCTGAGCCGACGGGGCCGAACGACCTATGGCTCGGTCTCGTCTTCCGACTTGGTTTCGAGGAGCCGCTCGATGACGCGGATGTCCTTGGGGAGGTGTACGGTCACGTACTCGCCCGCCTCGACCTGCGTGTAGGAGTGGTCGAGAAGACCGTCGAAGAGGATCGTGTCATCCGGACCGAGCCGATAGGTTTTGTCCTCGATTCGCAGCTCCACGCGCCCGCTGAGAATGTAGCAGAACTCGTGGACGTCCTCGTGCAGTCCCATCACGTGGACGTGATCACCCTCTTCGGCGATGACGCGAATGAGTTTGCCCTTGTCGTAGCGGGCGACGCGGCACTTTTCCAGACCCCTGTCCGACTTGGACATTGGACCTCGCGGCTCTTCCTTGGCCTTGCGTCTTTGAACGAAGCGGCGTTCGGCCAATCCGATCAGCGCGCTCGTGGAGATTTGCAGGGCCCCGGCCAGCGCGTCCAGCGTCTTGAGGGAAGGGAGCGTCTTGTTCGTCTCGACCGATTCGACGGTCGGATAGGTCAGGCCCGAGCGGCCCGCCAACGCCTGCAAGGTCAGATTCAGCCGACGGCGCAGGACGCGGATGATGCGAAAATCATAAGCGCTGTTCACGGCGCCTTGCCTCCAAGGAGAGACCCCAACAACCCGCACGTGACAGCACGCCTCGGGTCCGATGTGCCGGCAGATGCACCCCTACGCAATCCGGCACAACAGACCGTCAGTAAAGCACGAATCGGAGGAATTGGCAAACATGTTTCGATTTCGTCCCGAGGCGCTCCGCCACAGGAGCAACGGCTCCCGATCGTCTCAGTTGCCGACACCCTGATGGGTCTTGCCCGGATAGCGTGCATCGAGCCAGGCGAGGTCTGCATTGGGCGGATTGAATATCTGTCCCTTGCCAAACCCCCGGGCCGCCGCCTCGCTTCGACTGGAGCAGTAGATGATGGTCCGCTTGTCTTCCCATTTCTTGCGTTCGGCGTGGCCGTCCATGAAGCTGAACGTACAGGCGTCGCTGTGGAAGTTCCCCAGCGGGTCCCACAGACTCCCATCGTAGGGGATATAAGACCAGCCGTCGTGATTGAAGTTGCCGGCCGAGCCATCGTAGATCTCCTCGACGAACAGCATCTTGTTGGCCTGGTCCTTGAAGGTGAACAGCTTCTTCGGGTCGGTAGCCGCCGTCCCGCGCATGTAGTCCGACAGCGAGTAACTGCGGAAGATCCGGAACTCCAGGCCGCTGCCCAGGCTGGTGCCGAGATTCTTGCGGTTGTCACCCGGGCAATGATAGACGTCGAACTCCTTGAGGTAGGGATACAGGGCCCCCGCCCGCAGACCGTTGTACCGCTGTTCAATCGTCACGGCGCCGCTGACCTGGCTGTAGGTCCCGCTGGCGCTGATATCGCCTGGCGGCTTGACCCACGGGGGCACCCCGCCCGCATCGTCGGCCTGGGCCCATCCCCCGCAAATGGAGCCGTTGTTCTCGTCGGCGTACATGATGTACGCCTGCGCCAAGGACCGCTGGTTCGCCAGACAGTTGATGCCCCGCGCCTGCTCGCGGGCGATTTTCAAGGCCGGCATCAGGATCGCCATGAGGATCGCAATGACCGCGATCACAACGAGCAACTCGATCAGTGTGAATCCGTTACGCCTGAACATGTGCGGGCCCTTTCAATATCACGCCTCGACGCTGCTATCGAATGCCCCGGCGCCCCATGCGTAACCGGGCCCGGTTACCCTACGGCCAGATTCCAGAGATATGCTCAACTCCTCATTTTACCGTCGAATGAGGGCCACAGCAACACCCGCAGCAGATTTCGACGCCAGGGGGGTGCACTGCGTGTTTGTAGGTAGGTTCCTGCCGAGGCCAGGAAGGGGGCTGTCATCTCGGAGAGCGTGGCGGATGTCATTTCGACCAAGAGCTTGCCCTGAGCGAAGTCGAATGGGGCGAAGCCCGCACGGAGAAATCTGGCCGAGGATAAGGCAATAGCCCCTTCGCAGCCAGATTCCTCCACTACGCTGCGCTCCGGTCGGAATGACAAAGTCGAGTGCAACCCCCCGTGAAGGTCTACCTACAAACATCAAGTGCACCCACGCCAGGGAGAATCTCCGCGTCGGATGGCCCGTCCCAAGCCCGCCGACCGCCCGAAGGCGGCCGGGAGACCTGATGTTTCTGTTTTTCTCGGTCGCGAGGCGAAAATTCCCTAAAGTTTTCCGCTCCCCTTTCCCGATACTGCTCAATGGCAAGAATAGGGCGTTCGGTGCAAGAGAGCCATGTCGAACGAGCTTGCAACGGACCGAGGCAAGGGCTTTCGGGGAGTTGAGGCTCGCGACGCGTAAACGTTCCTATACAATCATTCACCATCTTTGCAGCGGTAGCAGCCCTCTGTTACCGCTTCTTTTTTTCGGGGTTCACGCAGGCCAGAGGAGACCATAGACATGGCAAAGTCCCGCGACACCAGGAAAGAGAAGAAGAAAGCGCCGCAGAAGACTGCCAAAGAGAAGAGGCAGGCCAAGCGGGAAAAGAGAAACGGCTGATCGAGCCTTATTTCGCAGGCTCAATCGGGCGGATTCTGATGCTACGGAAGCACACCTGCCCGTGGTCGCCCTGAAGCGTGATGTAGCCGGTGTTCGACCTGGCGAACAGAGGCATCCGCCCGAACTTGCTGCGAGCCACCCGATCGTTGAAGTCATCGCTGCCCAGGACGTACTCGAAGTACTGGACACCGTTGATCTCGTGGACGCACTTCTCAGGCGTCACGAGCAGGCGGACGTGATTCCACTGCCCTGGCGACTTCGTGGCGTCGAGCCACTTGCCCGTAGCGGAGTCGGTTGGAGGCTGATAAAGGGCATACAGCCAGCCGCACCGCACCGGATCGGCGGCCTCCTTGTTGTCCTCAAGCTGAAACTCAGGACCTGTCGCCCACGCGGCACCGCCCTCGTCGGTGACATGGTACATGATCCCGCTGTTGCCGGCGGGACTGATATCGTAATCGAGCTGTAGCTCGAACCATTCGTACTTCTCATCCGTGCACAAG
The DNA here is from genome assembly GCA_040772485.1 of Sedimentisphaerales bacterium. Taxonomy (GTDB): domain Bacteria; phylum Planctomycetota; class Phycisphaerae; order Sedimentisphaerales; family Anaerobacaceae; genus Anaerobaca. Next base: position 457,397 of record JAXGYC010000010.1, read on the forward strand.
TCGCCCGCGTTGTGCGGGTCGGCGCAGACCAGCGCCCCGTTGCGCACCTGCCAGCCCGGACGGATGCTCCGGCTCTTGAAGTTGTGCCATCCGTCCAGATTCTCGCCGCTGAACAGCAGCTTCCAGCCGGCGGCTTTCTCCTGCTCCGTCAGCGTGTTCGGCGCGGGGCCCGCTGCCTCGGCCGTGACCTTGGCCTGCATCGCCGCTTTCCACTCGTCTCCCAGCTCCTGCACGGTCTTGCCCGTGTATTCTTTCCAGAGGTTCTCGCTGTACCGCCCCTGGCGCGCCGCAGCGTTGAGCTTTCGGACGATGTCGCTGTCGTATGTCCCGGTAACCCAGTTCAGGAAATTTCCGCTGATGCGGTAGTTGCCGTCGTAGCGGGCCCGCTCGACGTTCCGGCTGGTGATCTCGGCGCCATGCGCATGAGGCTCGTACAGGAACCAGCGGATGTAGTCGCAAATGCCCTCCACCAGCCACCCCGGCGTGCGGGTGGCGTCGGGATTGTTTCGTCTGGCCCGGCCGTAGCTCTGCACAACGTGCACCAGCTCGTGCACGATGGCCCCCTTGGCCTCGCCCTGCAACTGACCTCGGAACCAGCGGGCCGCACAGCGAACCCGCGTTCCGCCGGTGGCGGCGACGCCCTGCATGTCGGCGCTGAACGTGATGGTGACGCGCGTCGGGGCCTCGTACCCATCGCTCGGCAGCATGGCCACCAGCTTGGGGTACCACTGCTTCACGACGGGCGCCAGCTCGTCGTGCGCCCACTTGCTCAGGTCAGGTGTCTCGGTGGTGTCGATCGTGATCTGGTACTTGCCGCCCTCGATGTCGACGATCTCGCGGCGCACTTCTCCGGCCGGCTCGATCGCCGGCCTGGCGACGACGACCGGCGAGGTCGGATCGACCACGTCGATCTCGCTGTAGAACGTGTTGCCGAACGCATCCGCCGCCTCGGTGCGAGAGACATCCAGCAGCAGATACCGGTATGCACCGAGCGTGCCATCCGATTCGCAGACGCTGACGCCGTACTGTCCACCGCCGTTTCCTTCGAGACGCGTGTCGACCCTGGCGATCAGCTTCCACCCGCAGGTCTGAGGGTCGGTCCCCTTCTTGGGCTGAGAATCGAAGCCGTCGGCCTTCCCGTCGCTGGCGTACAGATCGTACACCTGAGGCCCGCGACTGCCGGGATGCCAGGAATACGTGTTGACCTGCTTGATATCGACGGCGCCGCCCAGATCGATCAGAAGGCGTCCGCCGTCCGTGCCGGCTCGGAAAAAGAAACTCTGCGCAGGTTGATCTTCCTCCGTCGGGACCTTGCCATCGTGGAGTTTCTCGACGCCGCCTCCATTGCCGTCCGGCCGGCCGTCAACCACCGTGAAACGCGCCTGCGTCGCCGCATCGCTCCGGGAAGGCGATGGGACCTTGTTGAACGCAAACTCCGCCGACCCGTCGGTGCGGTCGGACAGGACCCGAACCTCCGCGTGCGAGATCGAGGCAACCAGCAGAACCGCCGTCAAGGCAGCGACAGACCACCAGACATGAAACTTCATGGAATCCTCCAAGCCGTTCGATTTCGTAAATGACTCACGGGTGGCATGCTACCACATCGCGCCTTCGGCTGCAACGAGGTCGCCCTCTCCACGACCACCTCTTTCGTTGCCTGTGCCGGGGCCGCGATGCGGGCGCACGGCTCACAGCGCTTGCCATGCGGCGGCCTTGGCGCTGGCGAACACCGCGTCGATCACGCGCATGTTCGCAACAGCGTCTCCGAGAGGGGTCGGGACGACGGTGTTGTTCAGCACCGCTTGCGAGAACAGGTCGCCCTGGACGGCATACTGGTCGGTCTTTGGCAGGCGGATCTCGCGGAAGTCCGACGTGCTTTGGTGCCACAGCCTGCAGCGCTTCTTCGCAGGGGCGTTGAAGGGGATTTCGATTTCGACCCGGCCGGTCGTGCCGACGACGTTGACCCGCTGATAGGCGCTGAGCTGCATCGAACAGGTAAAGGTCGAGGTCCCGGCGTCGAACTCCAGGATGCCCGAGGCCAGCCGGTCGACGCGGAACGTCGGATCGTATTCCACAAGGCCGAGGACGCGCCGCGGTTCGGCGGCAAAGAGAAACCGCGACAGCGAGATGCAGTAGCATCCGATGTCCAGCAGGCCGCCGCCGCCCAGGTCGGGCTGGTTGCGAACGTTTGCCGGATCGACGTTGCAGTAGGAGAAGAACGATTGAATCGTGCGAAGCGATCCGATTCGCCCGTCCGCCACGAGCCTCCTGGCCTCGACCCACTGTGGATGGAATCGATACATGAACGCTTCCATCACCTTCAGGTGCGGATGCTGTGCGGCGGCCGTCTGGAGCCGGCGCGCCTCCTCGGCGTCCCGTCCGACAGGCTTCTCGCAGAGCACGTGCTTGCCCGCCTCCAGGGCCTTGATCGACCATTCGACGTGCAGGTGGTTCGGCAGAGGGATGTAGACCGCTTCGACGGCCGGGTCGGCCAGAAGCGCCTCATAGGAAGCGTGGGCCTTGGGGATTCCAAGCCGCCTGGCCGCATCCTGGGCCTTGCCCGAGTCGCGCGACGCGATGGCAACGATCCTGCTGTACTTGCCCTTCTGCATCGCGGGAATGACCTTCTGCAGGCCGATCTTTGCGGTGCTGAGCACTCCCCACGCCACTTTCTGCATCTTCAGGGCTCCTTCCCGGAATCGTCTGCCCGGCTTTCTCCCGGCAGCAGCGCCCATTTAGCTACAGCCTGTCAATCTTGGCGGCAAGGACAAAATCGTTCTCGTGCAGACCGCCGATCTTGTGCGTCCACAAGTCGATCCTGACTTTGCCGTAGCCCAGGTAGATGTCCGGGTGGTGGTTCTCCTGTTCGGCCAGCTCACCGACCCTGTTGACGAAAGCCAGGGCCTGCCGGAAGTCGTCAAACCGGAATTCCCTGCTCAGATGGTGATCGTCCACCGCGTCCCAGTCCGGATTCAGTTGCCCGGCATACGCCTTCACGGCCTCGCCTTTGAGCGGGGCGCCTCCCTCGCGACATGGCTTGCACGTTTTCTCGCTCAATGGTGCCATACTGTGTCTCCTTCGGTTCGGATGGTGCCACATCCAAGGCCATCGGTTGGACAGCCTCCCGCAACCAAGTACGGGCGGTACCGACCTCGGGATCGGCCGTTTGGCCTGACCGCTCGTGCGCGTCGCGACCGGATCAGGGTCCAGGTGGGGGGCCGACGGGCGAGATCAGCACCTCGAACAGCTTGCCGCGTCGAATCCGGCGCACGGTGAACTCCAGAGGCTCGACGCGGAGCCTCTGATCGATGGCAAGGCTCCGGCCCAGTCGAGCGGCCATCCAGTTGGAGAGCGTGCCCTCGGCGGCAATCTGGGGCATCGCCAGCCGCTCCGCCAGTTCCGACATCGGCACGCCCCCGCCGACGATCCAAACGCCCTTGGGAAGGCTGTGGCACATCTTCGGCAGGCGGTCGAACTCATCCTGAAGGTCGCCCAGGAGCACTTCCACCACGTCTTCGAGCGTGATCAGTCCGGCCGTGTGACCCTGGTTGTCCCGCACGATGGCCATGTGCTCGTGCTCGTCCACGAAGGCACGGAGGACCTGATGGCAAGGCATGTCCGGCGGCACGAAACGAACGGGGCGAATCACCCCATGAAGCGTCGGTTCGGCCGGGTTCGTCCGCACGCGATAGACCAGTTCCTTGAAATTCACATATCCCTGCACATCATCCCGATTGCCCTTCTGGACAACCGGGAATCGCGTGTGTGGGTCCATATGGGCGGTTATGAGGGATTGCGGCAGGGTTTGATCGCTCGAAAGGAACGTGATCTGCTCGACCGGCACCATGATGTCGGCCGCGGTCTGCTTCGAGAGATAAGCAGCCTGGGTGATGATGTTCTCCTGCTGAGGCGTGATCAGGCGAACGAGGCGAGCGTGTCCGGCCAGGGCCACGACCTCATCCAGCGACAAGGAGGCGGCGTCCGCTCTCGAACGCGACTCAAAGGGCCGGTTCAGCAGCCGCAACAGACGAATGACCGGCGCCATGACGCGCGTAAGCACCGACAGCGGAATGGCCATCCACGCGCAGATCACTGCGTTGAACCGTACGCCGAGCGATTTCGGCAGAAGCTCCGTGTACTGGAGCATGAGGAAGGTGAAAAGGCCGGAGAAGACACCGACCGCCCTGCTGCCGAAGATCAGGGCGAATTGTGCGCCGGCAATCGTAGCCCCAATCGTGTGGGCCGCCGTGTTCAGGGCGAGAATCACCGTGATGGGTCGGTCCAGATCGTCCTTCAAGTGGCCCATGGCCAGGCCAAGCCGGGGGTTGGCCCGTTTGAGCCGGACCAATTGCCCCGGCGTCAGGCTCAGAAGGGCCGCCTCCATCAGCGAACAGAAGAAGGACACCAGGAAGGCCAACGCAATCCCTGCTGCGAGCACAGCGAAACTGCCTTCCGGCGCCGGTACACCGCCATCCATTTCCACCTCGGCAAAGTCCGCGGCGTCCCATCCAGGGATACGCGTCGCTGGCGATGGACGCTAAAACACTGACACAAGGGATAATAGCACGGCGGTTAAGCTGAATCAACCGCAACCACAGCGGTCGGCAGAAAGACCCCCGGAACCGGGCCTTACAGGGCAAGAATTGCGCGTCCGGCCCAGAAACACGGGAAAATTTGGTGGCTGTGCGCCATTATTAGCTTGCTTTGCAGCCCGAAATCCGTCAAATATGCCAAGAGATAGGCGGCTTGGCGGGCCGCATCGGGGGTTTGCCGCAGGTCTTTGATGCGGCCGGGGTGATCCGTTTCTCTGTGCGAAGACCCACAAATGTGCAATTTGGGGCGACGCACCGGGGAACGAACGAACGCGGAATCCAAGTAAGTCGTACACTATGCTTCAGGAAAGACTCGCGCGGCTATGTAGCCGAGGCGGTGGAAACTAACGTAAGTCTATAATTGACAAGGACTCCATTAGTATCAAAGGAGGATTCGCAATGGCTGGCAGGAAGGCCCAGAAAAGCGGCACTGGAACGATGGAACGTAACGCCCAATCCGGCGGCACCAAGACTTTCGGGACTGGAGCCGCTACGATAAAAGGGGTCGGCTCGACGACCAAGCCGTCCAGCGCTTCTACGAAGTTGACCCACGAACAAATCGCCAGGCGAGCAGAGGCCATCTGGCATAAGAAAGGATGCCAACCGGGTCAGGACGAGTTGAACTGGCGAGAGGCTGAGGCCCAATTGAAGGCCGAAATGGGAATTGCGTGATCTTCATCGGGCCTTGTCGCAACAGAAAACGGGCTTGAGGCCCCGCCATAGTCGGATGGGGAGCATAACCGCAAACACAGCCTGCATCTTTACGATCTGAGACCTCCGAGCCGCTTGGCGACACAAGCCAGGCGGCTCCATGAATGGTTTTGCCGTTGCGAACGCAACAGACCTAGGTCTGTTGCGCGGGGAGGGTTCTTGTCTACGGGAAACGGGTAGTCTCCACACTGGGCGCATTGTGCGTCGTCTGCTATACTGATAATGGGCCTTTCATCAGAGGCGCCAGATGGAGACGACGACGGCATACAAAGCTGCGGCAGGACCTGTGGTGGCTCCGGCCGCCTGCCGGATCGGCCCAGGGTGTACGAGTCTTTCCGCTTTCTTTGCCCGGACGGTGATGTTCTGCGCCCGCCCGATTCCAGAGTCAGCATCCATCCGGCAGGCTCAACCGCTTCCCTTCGCGCGCCGCGGGCGAAGCTGCACGGGGGACAGCTTATGACCCTGTGGAACAACGTCGCTGAACTGGTGGACTACTACATTCCCCCGATGCCCTCGGAGTACTGGGCCGACATCACCAGGGCCTGCAACCTCCGCTGTGTGATGTGCCCCCAATCCGACGGCCTGAGTCGACCAAGTGCCGAGATGTCGATGTCGATGTTCAGGCAACTCATCGACGATGTCTGCGAGAATCGGCCGCTGATCAAACTCTACATGTCGGGCGAACCCCTGCTCCACGAGAACCTCTTCGACATGATCGACTACGCCGATTCGAAGGCGTGCCGGACCGCAGTCCACACCAACGCGACTACCCTGACGAGCCGGATGGCCGAGAAGATCCTGTCCTCGCCGCTATCCTCCATCTCCTTCTCCTTCGATGGGTGCTCCCCGGAAGTCTATGAGAAGCTGCGTCCGCCGGCCAGCTTCGAGCTGGTCCGATCCAATCTCCGGCAGTACCTGGACCTGCGCAGGCGATCTCCCCACGGAGGGCCCCGAACGTGCATCGAGATCATTCGGATGCAGGAGACAGAGGGCCTGATCGACGCCTTTGTCGACGAATGGAAATCCAGCGGCGTCGACGAGGTCAAGGTCGTCGACTATATGATGTGGCACGGCCGCATGAAGGACCGTCGCGTGCCGGGCACGGGGGAGTCGACCGCATACAAGCCCTGCGCTGCGCCGTTTCAGCATGGCTGCGTCCTCGCCGATGGAACGGTGGTCCCCTGCTGCCTGGATGTTGATGGCGGGATGCCGTTGGGCAACATCACGACGGACCGCTTTCGAGACATCTGGATCGGCAACGCTTATCGCCAGCTCCGCCTCGAAATGCTGACAGGAACCTTGCCACCCGATTCGATCTGCAGTCGATGCCTGAACACGATTCGCGCCAAATAACGGCATGGCGCGACCCGTTCGTTCCATTCCTCGTCTGCCCCGCTGCTTGCTCTCAGCCCCACTTTAGGGGATCATGGTCTGCGCCGGCGCATCAGAACGGCAAATGGGTCGGCTCGACTCTGCGAGAAGACGGAAGGACAGCCATGCGGGAAGAACCCAAAGACGGAGGCAGACAGCGGCTGGACGCGGCCGGGATCACGGTCCTCGTCGGCACGTTCTTCGGGGCGTTTATCGAGGGAGCAGCACTGTTTGCCGCCGCCGGGACGATGGCCTTGCCGCGAGCGTGGTTCTTCCTGGCCCTGAGCTTCGTCGGCTTGTTCGGCCAGATCGCCCTGCTCGCCTGGAAGAACCCTGAACTCGTCAATCAACGAGGCCGCTGGAAAAAGATGCGGGACGTCAAACGATGGGACAAGCCCCTCGTGATCGCGTTTGGCATCTTGGGCTTCTATGTGGTGCCCATCGTGGTGGGACTCGACGTCGGCAGATACCAGTGGTCGAACCTTGGAACGTGGTCACTCGTCGTCGGAACGGCCCTCTACGTCTTCGGCACCGTCCTGATCACCTGGGCCATGCTCGTCAACACGCACTTCGAGACGGTCGTCCGCATCCAGACCGATCGCAACCACCGAGTGGTGACAGATGGACCGTACCGCTTCATCAGGCACCCAGGGTACGTGGGGGCCGGGCTGTGGATCCTGGCGGCCCCGCTGATCGTCGGCTCTGCCTGCGGCCTGATCCCCGTCGTTCTCGTCGCCGTCACCATCGTGGTCCGAACCCGTCTGGAAGACCGAACCCTGCACCGCGAGCTTCCCGGCTACGCCGACTACGCCGCCCGCGTCCCCTACCGCCTCCTCCCCCGCATCTGGTAATACGAGAGCATGATTCGTGACCGGAGAACAGCGCCGGCAGCGCAGAGAATGGGCAAGCAATCAGATTACCGCAGCATCCGTGGCGAAGACACAGCACCTGCCCCCGCCTTGTCATTCCGACCGGAGCGAAGCGTAGTGGAGGAATCTGGCGCCGGATGGGCAGTATCGCGTGTTCTACGTCGGCGGCCTGGAGTAAGAGAATGGCTCGTGTTCCGAACCGGTTCGAACAAGAACCGGCCAACGAGCCTCCTCGCGGCCAGATCTCTCCACTGCGCTTCGCTCCGGTCGAGATGACGGACAGAGGATCGGAAGCTGTCAAATCTTCAGGATGTTCCTGCGTGGTGGCCAGAATCAACGGACGGCTGCCGGATGTTCGAAGGATACGACCGCGACATTGGTCATCGAGAGGTCGGAATACGCGCCCAAGGCGATACGGTTTACCTCTATGGATTTACCGAGCAGATTGGACCACCGGTGCGGAGAGAAGGTCACTGGCCAAGCAACTGGCGGGCGCGGTCGAGCAGGTTGGGCGGGTAGTGCTCTTGTTCGAGGATGCGGATGGCGGTTCGGGTGCCGGCCGGGCCGGAGCAGAGTAGGTAGTCGAACTCAATGCCCTGCTCGGTCAGGTGCTCCTGGAAGTGATGGTTCTCGGCCAGATCGGACGCGGCGGCGGTCTGCGCCAGCGTCTCTTCGTGTGTCGCGACCAGAAAGAGGTTGCCGGAGGCCAGCAGATGCTCCGCCAGGGCGATGCCGGCCGCCGTTCGCTCGGAGGAATTCGTGCCACGGAAAGGTTCGTCGATCAGGCCCAGCAGACGCGTTTCGCTGCCGGAGTCAACCACCATGCGGCGAAGCCGCCGGACCTCGGAGAGGAAGTAGCTCTCGTTCCGCGCCAGATCGTCACGGATGCGGACGTCCGTCAGCAGCCGCACAGGCGAGAGTGACATCTGCCCCGCGACCACAGCGGAACCGATCTGTGCCAGCAGTACGTTCACGCCCGCCATTCGCAGGTACGTGCTCTTGCCCGCAGCGTTGGGACCGGTGATGACCCACATGCGCTTCGCATCGGTCAGGCACACGCTGTTGGCCGTCACGTGCCCGGACGGGATCAGCGGATGGCGGCCGTCGGAAATCGATACAAGAGTCTCGCCGACGAGGTCCGGATAGCACGTGCCCGTCCGCTCGGCGGCAAAGCACGCCAGGCTGGCGAGGGCTTCAAGCTCCGCCATCGCGGCCAAACCCTCAAGCAGCACCTGCCGGCCGGACACGACACGCCGGACGATGGCTTCGCACACGTGCAGATCGTAGAAGATTATCACGTTCATCAGACTGCGAGCCAGGCCGCCCAGCGCCAGCCACCCCAGATGCTCGCACAGCAAAGGAATCTCGGTCTCGGTCACCACCTTCTCAAAACGACGCCTCAGCACGCCCAGATCAGCCTCGGCAGGCAGGCTCTCCTCGGCGAACTGGGCCACCGTCAGAAGCCCACGCAGGACCGACGCCAGCCGGACCAGAGGCAGTGCAGCGGCTTTGAGCAAGGTGAGCATGTCTCGGTTCAGACGCGCGATCAGCAGGTTGACCACGATCAGCGCGACGATCAGCCGGAACCAGCCGTACTGCCCGCGCAGCATCTGTACGACGGCAAGCGCCAAGAACAGACCGCTGAACACCGACCAGACGCGAATCCATCTCGACGCATTTACATGCGGGTTGGACGTCGTGTTGTGAAGACGCTCAGCGAGCGCCTCGATTTGTTGGGATTGGCCGCGAAGCGGAACGACGGACGCCATCATGTCGATCCGTTGCGCATCGTGCTCGGCGAGCCACCGCACCGCCTCCTGTCGAGAGAGAATGTGCTGGGCGGAAAGGCACGGTCCGTCCAGCATGTCGCGCAGCCGCCGGGCGCCGAGATCGGTCGAGGTGCGATTCAGCAGGCCGAAGACTCCGACAGGCGCCGCGTAGATGTCCAGGTCGTCCAGCTCCTGCTCGCTCAGGGCCCACGTGGGACCCGATTCGAACGCGACCGGCAGAACCGCCTCCGCGAGATCCGAGTCCGATGGACGCTTCCAGTCGCGTATGGGCTGGCCCTCATCGACGGCGCTGCGCAGTGATTCTTCGACCACGACGAGAATCCGCTCGGTCAGGCTTCTTCTGGCCTTCCAGTGGAGATGCCGCAGGACTACCAGGCAGAACACAATCAGAGCGGGGACAGCGCCTGCTGCCGCGGGCAGGAACCCATACAGCAGGGCCGTGGCCACGATTGCCGCAACGCAGATCGCGAAGGTCGCCAGTCTCAGCCACGACCAGCGGCTTTCGCGACGCCGGTACAAGACAAGATCGCGCTGGAGGTCCTGCCGCCGGGCCATCAAACGTTCTTGGCATGTTGTCCCCTGGCCTTGGCCGGGCCCGGCCGAGGAACGAGTTTTGACGTCCTTGTCCATTGCGGGCCTATAGATAGCATGCCAGGGACGTTCACGCAAGAGGACACCCGCTCTGCCGCGCCACCCCTGCGAACCCAAATTCTCGCTTGCCTTGCGTCGATTCGCCGTCACAATGGCGTTGATAGACGCCGCTAACCGTTCCGATGCGAATTCTATGATCGGAGATGAGCCAATGTCACCGCACAGAATTTCCCGACGCGCGTTCATGAAGTCCCTTTCGTTGGCCGCGGCTGCGGCCATGATCCCTGCCCCGTTGCGGGCCGCTCAGGGCAAACGCCCGAAGAACATCGTGCTGATCTATGCCGACGATCTCGGCTATGGCGACGTCAGTTGCTACGGCGCCAGGGACTTCCAGACGCCGAACATCGACCGGATCGCCTCCGAAGGCGTGCGCTTCACCCACGCCCATTCGGCCTCGGCGACATGCACCCCGTCGCGGTACGCAATGTTGACGGGCGAATACGCCTGGCGGCGCAAGGGCACGGGCGTCGCTACCGGCGATGCGCGAATGATCATCGAACCGGGTCGCGCGACGCTGCCCTTGCTCCTGCAAAAGGCAGGTTATGCCACGGGTGTCGTCGGTAAATGGCATCTGGGCCTCGGCGCACAAGGGCAGGAGTTGAACTGGAACGAACAAATCAAGCCGGGCCCGCTCGACATCGGTTTCGATTACTGCTTCCTGATCCCCGCGACCGGGGATCGCGTGCCCTGCGTGTACGTGGAGAATCGCTGGGTCGTCGGGCTCGACCCCACCGACCCGATCGAGGTCAGTTTCGCCGGGCCGGTCGGCGACGAGCCAACGGGCAAAAACCACCCCGAGCTGCTCAAGATGCACCCCAGCCACGGCCACGACCAGACGATCGTCAACGGCATCAGCCGGATCGGCTACATGAAAGGTGGCCAGGCCGCCCGCTGGGTCGATGAGGATATCGCCGACACCATCACCGCCAAGGCGACTGATTTCATCGCGCGGCACGAGGACCAGCCCTTCTTCCTCTACTTCGCCACGCACGACATCCATGTCCCGCGCGTGCCGCATCCCCGCTTCGCAGGCACCAGCGGGCTTGGCCCTCGCGGCGACGTGATCCTTCAGCTCGACTGGTGCGTCGGCGAAATCCTCAAAACGCTGGACCGCCTGAAGCTCACCGACGACACGCTGCTGATCTTCACCAGCGACAATGGCCCGGTGGTGGACGATGGATACAAGGACCAGGCGGTGGAGAGGCTCGGCGGGCACAAGCCGTCGGGCTCGTTGCGGGGCGGCAAATACAGCGCGTTCGACGCCGGCACGCGTGTACCGTTCATCGTCCGCTGGCCACGTGAGCTCAAGCCGGGCCTCTCCGAAGCCCTCGTCTGCCAGATCGACTTCCTCGCTTCGCTGGCGACGCTGACCGAACAGAACTTGCCTGCCGATGCGGCGCCGGACAGTTTCGACGTCCTTGGCGCCCTGTTGGGCAGGACACAAACCGGCCGCGACCACCTGGTCGAGCACGCCGGAACGCTATCGCTCATCAAGGGCCGCTGGAAATACATCGCGCCAAGCAAAGGCGCGAAGATCAACCGCAACGTCAACATCGAGTTGGGCAACGACCCCGAGCCGCAGCTCTACGACCTCCAAACCGATCTCGGTGAGAGGCACAACGTCGCAGCCGAACATCCCGAAACGGTCAAGGAGATGGCGGCCCTGCTGGAACAGATCAAGGCCGCCGGCCGCTCACGGCCGTGACGTGCGTCACAACAGAAGTGTTGGCCAACGCCGCTCTATGGTTTCCGGGCGTCCTCCCGAATGACGTCCACGAGGCCCACGTCGATGTACTGCCCGCCGGAGGTCTGACGGCAATGAACGGCGAACACGTTCTTGCCCGGTTTCAAGGTCGCCAGCGCCGCCGGCGTCATCGCCATCTCCCCATAGCTCGATGTAAAGCCCGACGTCGTCAGAGCAAGCACACCGTTGAGATAGACTTGGGCGTTTTCGTCGTGGTGGATCTGTAGTTGCAGGTCGTGCCACATCCCTTCGGGCAGGACAAACTCGCGACGCAACCAGATATCGGAACTGTTCCAGACCGTTCCGACGCTGGCACCGGGCGTGCCTTTGGTGCCGAATCCGCCGGGTCCTTCGCTCCAGGCGGAGGCATCGAAATCCGCCGCAAACCAATCGTCGGCCGGCTTGTCCGTCGTGTACCGCCACGTGAGCGGTTCGTTCTGGCTGGTCGGGACCGCCGTGACCACCCTGGGCGGCTTGGGCAGTGGCGCCCAGCCCGATGCGTCCGTCACGTCGCGGCGGGCCCACTTCCGCCAGATGTGCTTCTCATAGAGCATCCTCAGGAACACGCCTCCGACCGTCGGCCGGGCCTGGAAGCCGCGTTTCTTGGCATCGTGCGTCCAGTACCAGTCGCTCATAGGCACGCGGTCCGGCGTCTCGTTGAGGAAGCGGAACACCGGATCGACGAGGACCTCGAAGTCGTCCTGGTTCTGTGTCAGCGTCGCCGTCCAGAGGATCCAGTCGAGCTTCGTGTAGCGCGACCGGTTGTCCAGGGGCAGCCCGTAGGTGTTCTGCACCTTCTTGTAGTATTCCATCTCCGTGCGGAGCACCTGTGCCGGGAACAAATCGAGACCGAGAAGCTCATCCCACACGAGGTTGTATTTCTGGCTCCACGTGCCGGGCTTGTCGAACGCCAGGCGGTAGTGATCGCCGTCGTTGGCCTCCTCGACCCAGCGGGCGGCGAACTCTTTCGCCAGTTTCATGTATTCGTCCGCCTTCGCCTTGTCGCCTCGCATCGCGCAGAGCTTGCCGTAGGCGCCCAGGCCGCAAATGGCCTTGGCCGAGAGGTTCACGTTGTGCGCCAGGTGGCCGGCGAAGTCGTCGGTGCAGAGCTGGTTCTCCGGATCGAAGCCTTTGGCCTTGAGGTACTCGGCCCACGCCGTCAGTTGTGGCCAATACAGACCCGCGAAGTCCGCATCGCCTTCCATCTGCGCGACGGCGGCCATGAGGATCAGCAGATTGCCGCTCTCCTCGACGGGCATCTGGTTCTCCTCGGTGCGCTCGCCGCCGCCGTAGACTTGGCCGTTGGCGTGCGGGTACTGGCCCAGGTCATGCGGAGCAAACGGGAACCGCCATCGCTCGGACGCGGTGTAGTTCATGAACGGCACGAGGAACGACTTGGCCACGGAAGGCCCGAACAGCAGGAACTGAGGGGCCATCGGGTAGAACACGTCGGAGGTCCCGATGCAGCCGTTGCTGAAATTCTCCTTGCAGAATTGCAGCGGCTGGCCGTCGGCGTCGGCGACGAACTTGCCGGCCGCAAAGCAGTGCCGATACGCCAGCGCGCAGAGCAGCGCATACTTGCGTCCCCCGGTCTTGGTCAGGTCCGCCATAAGCTCCTTGTCGAAGGCCGCACAGCGTTTCTTGAGCGACTCATAGTCCCGAGCCGCCGCCTTGAGCAAATCCTCCGCTTCCCAGCCGTTGCGACGCCAGTAGGGGCGGAGGTTCTTCTTCATGTACTGGATCGAATAGAGATCGTCATAAGCGAGCATCAGCCAGCGACTGACCGGCTTCTTCGAAACCTTGACCGCGTCCCATGCCATCGCGGCACATACGTTCTCGGCGGCCGTCGGGCCGTTGAGAATCGCGACCGAACGCATGGCGTCCCTGATGAAGGCGGATTGAGCGAGCTCGCGCAGCGCGAACACGCGGGACGACACAACGTTCTTCGGTGCCGCCACATAGAGATAACCCCAATCGATTCGGATGTCGTCGCCTCTTTTGGCCAGGACCGGCTGGTCCTTCGAGCCCACTTTGCTGACGACAAGGTCCTCCATCTCTTCGCCGGCCCACACTACCTCCTGATTCGGGGTGTTCACCGCAAGTTCGGCGGAGGCGTCGAGGTATACCTGGACGTCGTGTGACTTGCCGTCGGTGGCGCGGAAGTCGCAGGTCAAATAGGTGACCGGACGGGAAAGCAGGTCTATGTCCTCGGGCAGAGCCGCCGTCATGAAGGTCAGCGTCAGAGCGATGCCCGCGCCCTCGAACGTGTAGATCGTTCGCGTGGGCAGAACCTGGAGCGACGTCTGCTTAAGGGCGCCCACGTCGGCGGGCGTGTCGCCCATGATCCGCCAGGCCTGGCCGTCGATGCGGACCAGGCTGGTGAGCCGGTGGGGCTTGCCCGTCCAGTGACGCGTCCCGTCGTCGGTGAGCCTGTCGGCGCAGGACCAGACGCTGAAGTACGGATCGCACGGCACCAGCGGCACCGCCGGCGGACGCAATGTCACTTCGTCGCGCCCCGCCCCATGAACCGGCGCGGTCGCCGAAGCCAGCAACAAGACCAGACACAAAAGACTGCGAATCGTCATCAGATGCTCCTTCTTTCTCGAATCTCTGCAACGCCACCAGACCTTCGGCCTTCGGGCGTCCGAATTGTATCGTGATTGGCGCAAACGAACAAGCAATGAGAGGATCAGGCTCTGAGTCGATAGCCGAGGCGGCCGATCAGACCGGTCAGGCCGACGATGGCAAAGGCCATCGCCAGACAACCGAGGATGCTCACGATGACGGGCAGGTCGGGACGTTTGTAGAACGCCAGCGGCAGACCGATGAACGAGGCAGCCGTGAAGACGAACGGATGCAGGATGTAGGCCATCAGCGGATTGGCCCCCGCGGGACGAACGACCACGCTCCAGGCGCCAAAGCCTCGCACGTCCATGATCCAGTACAACGCGGCCCACGTCAGCGCCGTCAGCGACGAGCAGAGGAAACACCACGCCGGCGTCGCCTGAATCTTGTTGATCCCATATAGCGGATCGAACAGCAGCGCGGCGGCAAGCAGGCCAACGGCATACCCCAAAGCCCATCGCAGCCGCTGGGCGTGCGTGCGAATCGGAGACTCGCCGGCGACGATGGTACCGAGGCAGCAGCCGGCCACCGAGATCGACGCGAGCGAGCCGAAAGACTGCCCGATCGAGACGTGCGAGCCTGCCCAGCCGTACGCGCGTTCGAGAAGCCCGATCGCCGGCGCGGCCCAAACGAGCCATGCCCGCGAATCGACCCGCGCAAACAGCCCTTCGCGATCCGCCACGTAGACCATCGCCAGAAGCCCGGCGACGCCGATCAGCCACTCGCGCCGGCGCCCGAATACGAGATAGACCAGCGACGCCACGAGATAAGCCCAGCCGATCAGTCCGAGGATGCCCCACCAGGAATGACGCAGCCAGACCGTGTCACTCGAATCGAACAGCGGACCGAGGACGAGACGCTTGCCGTCGGCGGTGCGATAGACCAGGGCCAGGACAGCCAATCCAACAAAGCCCATGATGCGCCACACCTGGAACGTTCTGCGACGAAGCTCCGGGCCACGCGGCACGACAGGAAAGGCCAGGAAGATAGCCACGTACATCAGCAGCCCCCACAGACCGCGATAGCCGGGATTGTGCTGGTCCCGGTTGACCATCAGGACGCCCATCACCAGCAGCGACAGGGTCCGCGCAACGACCTTGGGCGCCAGCGAAAGCCCGGATCGGCCTGCCTCCAGCGCCCGGCCGAGCGACAGAGGGATCGACATTCCCATGATGAACAGGAACGCAGGGAAGACGACGTCGGGCAACGTCATGCCGTCGGCCTTGGCGCTGACGTGCCTGAGCCAGCTCGGCGCGCCTCGGACGCCCGCCACGTCGTTGACGAAGATCATCAGCAGGATGACCAGGCCGCGAAGCGCATCGACCGATGCGATCCGGCCCTCAGGCTCAAAGGTCGCAAGCTCGCTACGGAGACCTTCCTCGCTCACAGGGTTTCGTCTCCGCGCGTTCAGTCGGCCGCCTGGAGCAGCTTGAGCCCTTCGACGAGCGGTGGGAACTCGCTCCATTTCTTGCGCCCGCTCCACGTCGTGAACAGGTGCCCGAGCATCTTCGGATCGTCGAAGCGCCGGCTGTACCGGATCAGGGCGTTCGTCGCTTCCACCTTGTTCCATCCGGCCGGCCAGACGCGGAAGCCCTTCTCGATGAACATGGGCACCGAGGGGTACTCGTCCCGTTGCCCGTAATGCCAGTCGCAGATGATGATGTCCTTCGGGACCAGGTCGATGGCGGGCGCGGTCCCGCACTCGGACCCTTCCCACTTGCCGTAGCCGGTGGCTTTGCCGTCGATGAATCGGTCGCCCCACATGAGCATCTCGACGTGCCGTTTGCCGACCAGATGCGCACGCAGATCGTTGACCGCCTTGGCGAAAACCTCGGCCGGGTTCTTGCCCTTCGTCGAAGGCGACTGCTCCGAGCCGATCAGGAACACCTCGTCCATCCCGACGTGCATCGCGTCGGCGTCGAAGGCGTCGAGCAGCTCATCGAGCATGGGCAGCACGATCTCGTAAACCTTCGGATTCAGCGGGTCCCACTCGCGGCAGTAGATGCCCTCGTTGTTCGGGAACGCGCCGGGCGTCAGGTCCAGCTCCGGGTACTTCGTCAGCAGAGGGAACGTGCTCTTAGCCCAGGACTGATGCCCCAGGCACGAGAACTGCGGGATCAGTCGAACGCCGTTGGCGCAGCAGGTCGCCACCAGCTTGCGCACCCCGTCGCGCGTCGCCGGCGCATCGCCCATGCGAAGCTCCGGGTGCGACTGATAGGCGAAGCCGTAGTTGATCTCGAGAATCAGGACGTTGATTCCCATCTCCGCCAGTGTCGGAATCTGCTCGCCCAGTCCAACCAGCGCTGCGTCGGTACCGTAGTTCAGCACGTGCAGACCGCGCCACTGCCCCGCCGCCGGAGCCGCTCCCGCCGAGACCGATGCGACGGCAACTGCAAGTGACGTCACGATACCAAACCGGATCGATATAGACATGGCCGTTCCCTTTCAACGCGTCAGTTCCGCTGCTACGCCATTCGGATCATCCGTACGACCGCGCGATGCTCCACTCGTCACCGCCGGCCATTGTAGCCCGCCCCGCCCAGGCGGGCAAACAGAATACTCCCGGACCATCCATCTGTGTCTGTCGAGATCATAGGGCAGTACTCCCTTGAGGGCGCAAACCGCCAGGGGTGGCCGCCTCAAGTCCGCAGGACTTGGGGATGGATGGCATCGCAGAGGCCTTTCCGTACGTACGCACCACTCCCATTCGCCATCCCCAAAGCTCCGTTGCACTACGCTTTGAGACTGCCACCCACATGCCAGGGTGTTTTCACACACACATCCACCTGCCGGTCTTCAGTGCGATTGTCCGTCTGGGCACAAGACCGGGATTCTGTTTGCCGTGATCCGGACGTACATCGGGATCAGGCATTCGTTGTTCGTAGTGACGCCGTCAGGCGTTACGTTCAAGGGCAAAGTACCCTTGCGGGCAACATTACGAACGGGCGCTTCCGAGGCGCGTCCCAAAACGGATAATCGGGCAATACGACAGACTTGAATTGCGATGGTCTCGTACGGTATACTGATGTCATGACGGCAAAAGAGAAGGTCATTCGCACGGTTCAATCGCTGCCCGATGACGCCTCCATCGAGGACGCCATGGAGCGTCTGCTGCTGTTGGCCAAAGTCGAGCGGGGGCTCCAACAGGCCGAAGCCGGACAACTGATCCCGCATGAAGAGGTCAAGGAGCGCATGGCGAAATGGCTCAAGTGAGGTGGACCCCTCAGGCAGCAGACGACCTCGACAACATCGCCGAATTCATCGCAGAAGACTCTTCTCACTTCGCCGGCCTCTTTGTGCTGGACATCCTCGAGGCCGCCGAGCGACTCGCTGATTTCCCCCAGTGCGGCCGGATAGTCCCCGAGATCAACGACGCCGCGATTCGTGAGATCATCCTGGGCAATTATCGCATCATCTATCGCCTTCAAGTCGGATTGGCGGAGATATTGACCGTATTCCACGGAGCACGATTGCTTGACCCCGGACGGCTCAAGTAGTCCAGCGGCTTTTTCGTTGTCGCGGGACGGAGATTCGGGGACAATGGTCGCGACGGAGGCAGGCTTGATGTGTGCGCCGCGGTGATCGCGCGCCGCCCTGCCGGTCGAATAGGGTTTGGTTCCAGAGAGTCAGAGCATGAGATTCCCCATCGCGTGGGCCGTGTTGGCGATGTTCGTCCTGAGCGCCGGTTGCGCAAGCGGCTACCGGTCCGGGCAGTCCTCCATGACCGGTGGATACGCCAGCGAGCAGGAGGACTTCAACCTCTTCAGCGTCCGGTACGCCGGAAACGCATTCGTCTCGGAGCAGAAGGCGTCGGATCTGGTGCTCATGCGCGCCGCGGAGGTGACCCTGGAACACGGCTTCGAGTATCTGGCGGTGATCGCCTCTCAGAATGAGGTGAATGGCCTGGGCAAGCCGTCTGCGGAGCTGCTCGTCGCCTGCTTCCGGGAGGATCCCAAGCATGCCCGCCCGTCGTACGACGTCTACAAGGCGTCGGACGCGTTCACGGAGATGGCCCTGAAGTATGAACTCAAGCGAGGCGCCGAACCGATCCAGCCCAAGCGAGGCGCCTTCACGCCGGCCCCCGATTCGGTCCAGTTCCGCGTCGCGCCATGGTACGCGGCCGAGCCGATCGCCGTCGAGGACGTCGAGTACATCGTTCGAGGCACCTCCGGCTTCGACATGGACGGAACCTGGGTGGGACGTTACGCCGATCTGGAGAATCCTCTGACGACGGTCGACGACTTCATCGAGGCGGCCAAACCGATCGCCGCGAGGTACGGCGCCAATGCGATCGTGGTCGAAGACGACCCCGCCCGCATCCATGGGACCGCCCGCTTTCGCGACGTCGAAGAGTCGCTCATCGGCTTCGTAGCCGACCTGTACATGGTCCCGACGGCCTCGCTGGGGATCGAATGGGAGCCGGGAGACATGCTGCTCGGCAAGTACATCATCCGCCGATTTCGCCCTGGCAGCCGCTGCGCCGAGGCCGGCCTGAAGCTCGGAGACAAGGTCCTGGCCGTCAACAACGTCGACGTGCTCGAAACCAACGGACTGCTCCGCCAGTCGATGAAGTGGTCCGTCGGCGAGAAGGCCATGCTCGCCGTCGTCCGCGACGGCCAGGAAACTGTCATCGAAGTCCCGCTGGTCCCCAACATCCTCGTGGCCCGCTGACCCGAACGGACGCGCATTTCATTCACAAAGATCACATCAAAAACAGGCGGATTTCGCGCACATTTCTGCGGCGGCGTTACACTATTGGGGTGAACGCTGAGCTCAGCGCACCGGTGAAATGAGCAGGTTTGACATGAGAATCGAATCGCAGGAACGATCGGATGCGGTTCTGGTCGAGGCGGCCCAGGGCGGCCATCTGGACAGCTTCGGGGCTCTCTATCAGCGCTATCACAATCCCATCGTGGCCCTGGCCTACGCTCGACTGGGCGACAAGCACGCGGCCGAAGACGCCGCCCAGGAGGTGTTCGCCATCGCCTGCCGGGAGTTGCCTTCGCTGCGGGACCGCGACAAGTTCGGCCCCTGGCTGGGCGGAATCTGCCGCAACGTGACAAGGCAGATGCGCCGGAGGAGGTTCAAGCCCGTCCCGCTGCCGGCCGAACCGGCCGACGAGCGGCAGTGCGAGGACGATGAGCGATGGGAGGCGGTTCGCCGGGCGGTGTGGAGTCTGCCCGACGCCGAGCGAGAGCTGATCGTGATGCGGTACTTCGATGGATTCAGCCAGGCCCGGATTTCGGCGGTCCTGGACATCACCCCATCGGCCGTCAACGGCCGGCTCGTGCGAGCGAAACACAAAGTGGCACAGTGGTTGAAACGTAATGGTTTCGGGAGCTAAGTCATGGCACGCGTGAACGACGAAAACTGGTTGGACGAGGCGCTGGACAAGGCCATCGGCTCGGACGATACGCGGCCCGACTTCGAAGCGTGGAAAGCCCGCCATCCCGAGGCCGTGCAAGAGCTCACCTCGCGGACGCCGCAGCAGCAGCGCCCGCCCCGGATAAGGAGAATCGCCATGAACGGCCTGTTTGTCAAACTCGCGGCCGCCGCCGCGATTGTCATCGCCGGAATCTTCGGCATCTATCAGTATTCACAATCGCCTGGGTGGATGTGCTGGCATGTGACACTCCTGGAGGGCCCGACGATCCATACGCTCGGCGATGGCTCAACCGTCAAGCTTGCTGAGAGCGCCCAGGTCTGGCTCTACTCCGACAAGAATGCCAGGGGTTTCACACACATCGCCGGCGTGATCGATGTCACGGTCGCGAAGGGCAAAGGCGAATTCGTCGTGCACACGCCCTATGGTGACGTCAAGGCCCTGGGCACGCAGTTCACGCTGGACCTCGTGGACGGCGTCGCCGACACCGGTCAGCAGGTCCAACTGCTGGCGGTCGAGGTCACCAAGGGCAAGGTCGAGGTCCGCAACGCCAAGGGCGCGACGACGCTGAAGGCCAGGCAGGACGCCATCGTCGGGAAGGATGTGGCGCCGTACGACTTCCGTCAGGACCAGACGCTGCCCGCCCGACTGAAGGAACGGATTGGGGCGATGGTGGCTGCCTTCGAGGCCGGCGACCGGGTCGCCTGGGCCGCGAATTTCAACCAGGACTACGTCTACAGGCTGGTCAAAGGCCAGGTCCCGTACGATCCCAACCTCTTCGGCGGCACCGCCGAGGACGTCGAGCGGCTCAAGCAGACCGTCGCCCAAGTCAAGAGTATCGAGGAGATGAAGCAGATGCTCCTGCGTGGGGTCAATATTACCGAACCGATCGTGGTGTACGTGCGAGGGGTCGAGCTCAGCCAGGACGGCCAACACGCGCGGGCCGAGTGCATTCGTCGCAAGAGCGCGAACCATATCGTCATCACCCGCCCGGAGTGGCACCACTTCGACAACGACTGGTGGCAGGTCGACGACTGATCGCCACAGCCTGCAAGCCTCACCCGAGCCGGGTCCCCGTGATACCCGGCTCTTTTTTTGCGCCCACCTCCCAGGAGAACGCAACAGCACGACAGCTCGTGCATTATGATAGGTGAACACCGACTCCGGAGCCGTGCGATGGCAAATGAGGCAATCGAGGTCAGATTCGACAGTCCGCCTGAGGTTTTCGACGAGGACGAGATGCTCGTCGCGGCCGCTTGCGAGGACACGCAGGCGGCGGGAAGGCTCTACGACAAGCACTATGAAGCGATCTTTCGCTATATCTGTCGCTGCACGCCGGACCGCGCGACCGCCGAAGACCTGACCTCAAACGTGTTCCTGGCCGCATTTCGCCATCTGAAGCGCCTTCGCTGGCGACCGATGCGGTTTCAGGCCTGGCTTTATCGGATCGCCACGAACGAGATTCGGATGCAGTATCGCAGGGCCAAGCGCATCCGAGTCTGGCGTACGACAACGGGCGGCTGCGGCACAGATACCGCCCCACCAGCCAGTGACCGGTCGGCAGCAGCGGAAGAGTATCGTCTGCTGCACGAGGCTCTGCTGCGTCTGAAACCGAAGTATCGTACGGTGATCGTGCTGCGGTATTTCGAGGATCGGACGATCGCGGAGATCGCCGAGATCACAGGCCGCAAGGAAGGGACGCTCCGCTGTCACTTGCATCGTGGGCTGGCCCAATTGCAGGATATCCTTTCACGTTATGGCGTATGGCCCCAATAGGGGGTGGACCATGGACAAGAACATCGAACGAATCGACGAGTATCTCAGAACCGTTGCCCTGCCGGAGCCCGCACCCGGCCGCCATCGGCACGAGCTGCGCCGGCAGGTGCTCAAGGAAATCGAAAGGAGACGGACCATGTCCGCACGAGGAAGAAACTGGAAGCTGGCAGCGGTGGCTGCCGTACTGTTGGGCGCCGGAGCCCTGTCCGCTGTCGGCGTGAATATCGGAAGGATCTACTACCGGGGCAAAACCGAGGACGGCGCCGCCCACATCTTCTACAGCGAAGGGGGCGAAGGGACCTCGGGCGAGCTCTTCATCACCACGGACGCCAATGGCGTCACGGACGTGGAGCAGACCCGAACGGACCTGGAAGAAATGCAGGGCCTGAGTCAGCAGGGCAAGAAGGAACTGGTCCGCGTCAAAGAGACGGTCATCGGCGACTATCGGCTGAAGAAGCACGAGTACCGGTATCAACTTGCGGACGGGCGAACCCAGGAGATGGGCGAACCTGCCGCCGACACGCCCATGTACAGCCAGGAGCAATGGGAAGAATTCAGTCCGCAGTTGAAGGAATTCTGGGGACTCCGCGACGCAGGACCGGGAGAGGACCTCGGCACGCATGAGGAAACCGTGGCCGGCCGTGTCTTCTCCTTCAAACGGGAACGGTACGTCCTCGGCGATGGCACCGAAGCGATCTGGTCCGTTGGCACGCCCAAGGACGGCCAATAGCCTCAAGATCGAATTCTCCTCCTGACACAAGAGCCGGGCTTCCGTGAGACCCGGCTTTTCTTTTGCGCGGAACGGTCTTGCGGCGGTCACAAGTTGCGCAGAAAAACCGGGATTTCTGGTATTGGAGCGGAGTCCTCCGGCGTGATAATGGTGGAAAACGATCGTTTCCGACAATGCCGAGCGGTTCATGATTGAAGATGAACTACTGAAACTCGGGCTCAAACGGGGCCGGCCGGAGGCGCTGCGGCGCATCTACGAGAAGTACCTGAACTACATGCTCAGCGTGGCGATGGCATTTCTCAACGATGCCCATGCGGCCGAGGACGTGGTGCACGACGTCTTCGTGTCGCTGACCCGCTCGCCGGACCGGTTCAGGCTCACCGGGAACCTGAAGCACTATCTGGCGACTTGCGTCGCCAACAAGGCCCGGGACTATCTTCGAGCGGGCAAGCGCAGCGATGTTCGGGTTCGTGCGATCGCCGAGCCGCAGCGCGAGGCGGGTTCGCCCGAAGAAAGCCTGATCTGCGACGAGCAGGCCCGGCAGGTGTACGAAGCGCTGGCCCAGGTCCCGTACGAGATGCGCGAGGTGGTCGCGCTGCGGATCAAAGCCGGCATGGGATTCAAGCAGATTGCCCGGATGCAGAACGCCTCGTACGTGGCCGTCCAGGCACGCTACCGACGAGGCATCGAGACACTGCGGTCACTTCTGAATGGAAGGCTCTGAGATGAGACCGGCAGAGAAGACAGAACACGCAATCAAGAAAGCGAACTGTGAGGCCTCCGAGCAGACGCGACAGCGCCTGTGGCAGTCAATCGTTCAGACGCAGCGGGCGTCGTCGACCGCCCCATCGGAACTCACGAATCCAAGCGCAGGGAGATTCCTCATGAACGCAAGAATTCTGAAAGTGGCGCTGGTGCTGGCCCTGATCATCGCAGGGGCGATCGGCGCGACCATCGGCGTGAGAGTGTATCGGTACCATTTTGTGGGTCAGGACACCGAGGGCAGATACCACTTCGAGTCGGAACCTGAAATCGTCTATCAAAGGACCAGCCAGGACGCCAATGGCTACACCGAGGGCGTGGGCGTCGCCGGCGGCAGTTCGGTGGTGATGGGTGGGCGTGACTCCGAGGAGGTGAACGTCGAACAGATGCAGAGCGATCTGGAAGAGATCGCCCGACTGCGAGCCCAGGGCCTCGGAGAACTGGTGGGAGTCTTCGACACCCAGGTCAACGGTCACTTCACCCGAGGGTACCAGGTCAAATATGCGCTGGCGGATGGCCGCACCATCACCATAGGCGAGAATGCACCGAACGTGGACAAACAGCGGACCCCCGTCCAGAGGGAAAACGACTTCGCGGAAGTCGCCCGCCTGCGCGAGCAGGGCCGCCGCGAGGTGACCCAGGTGACCGAGTACGATCTGGACGGCCAGGTCATGCGCGTGCTGGCATGCCGCTATGTGCTGGCCGGCGGCCGGGAGATCGGCATGGGGGAAGGCGATCCGGAGCTGCCACCACCGACGAAGATCCTTGCCCCGGAGCAGATCTTCGAAGTAGGACGCATCAAGACCCTCGGACAAGGTGAATCGCTCGGCACATCCCAGAGGCAGATGTACGGCAAGACCTTCACTTTCCAGACGCGTCGCTTCACGCTCGCCGACGGCACCGTCGTGACCTGCGCCGAAGGCACGCCCGTGGGAGGCAAGATCACTCTGACCGAGGCCGATTGGGACGAGTTGAAGGCATTGACCGTACAGGGCGCCGGCGAGGACCTGGGCAGCTATGAGGAAGAGATTAACGGGGTGGTGTTCGTCTTCCCGCGCACGCGCTACACCCTCC
>JAXGYC010000011.1:0-329106 GCA_040772485.1 Sedimentisphaerales bacterium
ATAGAGATCGAAATCACCCTCTGCCGGGTTCTCCAGCGTCACGTCCATGCCGGTTCCCGCGGCGAGCTGAACCGTCCGCGCCCAAACCCGCCGGTCGGTCAAAGTCGGCCCAAGCTCCCCGCTGGTCGAGGTTCCGGGGGTATACGTCAGGCTGGCCGCCTCCACCGCCGCATCCGCATTGACCAGTCCGTACCCCTCATAGCGATCCTTGCCGACGGGAAAACCGTCCGGCCCGCGAGAGGCACGCTGGAGCGTGGGATTGAACTGCCTGTTCTCGCGACGGGCGTTCGTCTCCGAGGCCGTGGCGCACAGGAGCATCTTCACCAGCCTGGGATGGCGGTCCGAGTTGAAGTCCCACTGAAGCCCCTGGCGTTCCAGGGCTTCGATGACCAGAGCGGCACAGCCGGCGATGAACGGGCTGGAGAAAGACGTACCCTGTGCGGCCGTGTAGTCGTGGGGTTCACGGTCCGGGCCAAGACCACCATCGGTCGTGCCGGTGTCCACCGACATGACCGCTGTGTAGTAGTACGACCCTCCCGGCGCCACGAGGTCCGGCTTGTAGTCCTCCCCGGTGTACTTGCGGGGATCGCGAAATCCGTAGGTGGTGTACTCCGTAAGGGCGTTGTTGTCGTTGGAGGCTCCGGCGGTGATCGCCAGAGCGGCCCGGGCGGGGTCGCTCATCCCCCGGGCCTCCTCGGACGACTCGTTGGCGCTGTTGCCGGCCGAGACAACGACGATCACTCCGTTGCGAACGGCCGAGGTGACCTTGTCGCGCAGAGACATGCTCTGGACGGGCAGTCCCCAGGCGTCCACCAGTCCGGCGCTGAAATTGATGACCTTGACGTTCTTCTCCGTGCGGCGGACCACGAGGTCGTCGACGGCGGTATCGAACGCATCCCCATAGGTCATCCCGTCCTTCATGGCCATCTTGATGGCGGCGAACCGGCAACCCGGGGCTACGCCGCAGAACGTGTTGAACCCGTCGCCCACCGCCGGATACGGAGACACCCGACTGACGATAGAGACATTGTAGAGGTAGTCGTCGTCATAGTCCGCCAGGATCGGGGCGAATGTTTGCCCCTCACTGGCGTCGAATGTGTGGCTCACCGTCAATCCGGAGGTTCCTTCTCCGCCCGTCCCGATCCACTGCGGGCTGTCCAACAGGGTACCTGCGCGCCAATAGATGTGATCCAGCCAGGCGGACGGCCCATCCCAATAGGCCGCCGATGTCACGGTGACCGGGCCGGCCGGAAGCGAGATCGGCTCGACCACGTGGAGCCAACTGAACGATTCCAGCGAGTAGGTATAACGAAGATCGAACGTCTCGGCGCCGCCACTGGCGCCTGTACCGAGGGCCACGCCGGCGACGAGGCTGCCGTGCCCGTAGTAGTCGACCGGATCGGGCTCATAATCGCCGCTGATGTCACTCCAATATACACACCGCCCGGCGAGGTCCACGTGCGTATCGTCCACGCCGGTATCCACGATGGCGATGGTGGTGTTCGGATCGCCCTGGAAGCCGGCGACGCCGCCGGCAAATCCCGGTTGCCAGACCGGACGCACCCGGGCAATCTGCGTGGCCAGATCCATGTGAAGGCGGATCTCGCAGGTCCTGGGCGTCACCAGAACAAGCGTCGGCCCCATGGCCGAAGGCAGCAGGCTGACACAGTCCAACGGGATGCAACCGTTCCAGCCGTAGGAGACGGCCTGGAACATGTGAGTGATCTCGCCGCCCAGTTGGCCGAACGCATCGATCTGCTCCTGGGTCACCGGCTCGCTGAAGATCAGCTCGACGTTGAGGCTCGTCGCGCGCGAAAGCACCCCCAGCGATCGACTCGTCTCGTACAGCGCCGACGGCCCGAAGGTCAGGGCAGCGCTGTCCAGCTCATCGTCGATGTGGTTGCCGTCCAGGTCATTCGGATAGACGCCGCTGATTACCGGCACGACTGCCGGCGGTGGCGGAGGCGTGAAGAGCGCCCCTGAAACGGCTCCCTGTGCGGCCGGAGTGGAGAGGACCACACCCGCCAGCAGAAGAAAAACGGCGGTCACGGGCAGCAGGAACGCTGCCTTGTGGACCCTTCCATACAAATCGCGGCGTGAAGCAGACCAACGCATGCTCTCCTCCTATCAGAAGTACAAGCAGTCCTCGGACACATGACCGGGATCGAATCCCGGCGCGCCGGGACTCCCAGACGTTCCCTATGGCATCTCGAGCGCACGGAGTGTCTCGGGCCGCGCACCTCCGTTGATCCAACCGCCCGCCGCATGCCATCCGACAGCCAACGCGACCTCGATCCTATAATACACCTTTTCGTCGCCCTGGGTCAACCCAAAACCCGGACGGTACCGCGAATTTGGCTGTTTGACCCCTGAAAGCCCCTGACAGTGCCGCCACGATTTGACGGACATCGCCGGAATCTGTATAATGGTTGCCTGTGGAGTCCTGGTGACATCGGAATCGCGAGGACGCGGAGCGGGGCGTGTGCGTACCCATCCTTGCGTCACGCGAACGGAAGTGCCCCGTGCGGACCCCGGAGGAGCGGCAAAGTCACAGCCCCCACCGTTGCGAATGACCAGAAGCGGCTGAGCCACTACTGGACTGCGGCGGTCCCTGTCGGTGGAGGAATTTGTCGACGTGCAACACCCGACGGAGAGGAGAACAAGGCAAATGAGAGTCCCAACCGGCCGCCAGGAACAAAGCAAAGATCAAAACGCAGAAATGAGGAAGTCATCCGCCGAGGGCAGATTCCGCTGCTTTGAGATTTGCCTTTTGCTTCTTGCTTCTTGTTTCGCGGCGGCGCTGAGCCCTGTGCCGGCAATCGCTCAGGAGCAGATCCTCCCGGACTCCGCGCCGGAACAAGACGTGTACGCGCTGCAGCTCGCCGTCCGCAGCCGGGCCCAGAGAGCTGAGGCGGTGGAGTGGGCCTTGCGTCATCGGGCTCCCATCCGTTGTGACAATGGACGGCGGATATGCGAACTGGTGGCGCTCTGGGACGGACGGCCCGTGTACTACGTCACGTCCAATCTCAATGCGGCGATCTCCCTTCAGACCGACCGGGTCAGAGACCTCCTGCCCTGGGACTTGGACGGCGAAGGCATCGCCGTAGGAGTATGGGATGCCGCCGGCGTGCGCAAGACACACCAGGAGTTCCAGGGGCCCGACGGACAGTCCCGTGTAACGGTTCGGGATTCGTTCGTAACTTCGGCCCACTCGACTCATGTGGCCGGGACAATCGGCGCCGCCGGTGTCGTCCCCTCGGCCAAGGGCATGGCTCCCGGCGTCCGCGTCGAGTCGTACGACTGGAACAACGACGCCTCCCAGATGAACACGCGTGCTGCAAGAGTGCCTGGACAGCCCAACGCGATCTACATATCGAACCACTCGTATGGGATTCTGGTTGGATGGGAATACCACGCGACCGATTCGCTTTCCGGATACATTGGCTGGCACTGGTGGGGCGCCGCGATGGGTTCGAATGCTGTCGAGGGCTGGTTTGGACGTTATAGCAGCATCGCTTCAACCTGGGACCAGACGGCCTACACGAATCCGTATTATCTCGCATTCACATCGGCCGGAAACGATCGATGTGACGGTCCAAACGTCGTTGGAGAGACCGTCTATTACCGTTCCGGCGGAGGCTGGCACGATATCGCGTACAGTCCGGACACCTGTCCCCGCGGCGAGGGCCAGGTCAAAGGTGGCTACGACACCATCTCTTTCTTCGCGGTGGCCAAGAACGTCGTGACCGTGGGCGCCGTACAGGACGCGGTCTCCCGTGGCGTCCGCAGCCTGTCGCACGCCGCCATGACGGATTTCAGTTGTTGGGGCCCGACGGATGACGGACGCATCAAACCGGACCTCGTCGCAAACGGCGTCGGCGTGTTTTCGACGACGGACGAGACCGACGATGCCTACGACGGAGGGGACGGCACCAGCATGGCCAGCCCCGTCGCCGCCGGATCGGCAGCCCTGCTGATACAACACTACGAACGGCTCTTCCCCGGACAGTTCATGCGGGCCAGCACTCTCAAAGGCCTCATTCTCCACACGGCCGACGACTTGGGCCGGCCGGGACCGGACTACGAATTTGGCTGGGGGCTGATGAATACCAAGGCGGCCGTCGAACTGATCACCAAGCAGCACGATGCAACCCCAGGCGCCACCCTCCTGCAGGGCGTACTCGATCCCGGTCTGAGGACCCACTCGTACTACCTCTACAGCCGCGCCGATGAACCGATCCGCGTCACACTCTGCTGGACGGATCCGCCGTGCGCCAGCGCCAATTCCTCGGACGATCCTTCCTCGCGTTTGATCCACGATCTGGATCTGCGAATCACCGGCCCGAGTGGATCGACCCTGTACTGCCCGTATGTCCTCGATCCACTCGATCCCAGCGCACCGGCATGGACGGGCGACAACTCCCGAGACAACGTGGAGCAGGTCTGCATCCTGACGCCGAGTGAGCAAGGCCTGTACAAGATAGAGGTTTCCTACAAAGGCAGTCTCAGGTACAACGATCAACACTACTCCCTCATATCGAGCCAGCCACTTTTCGCCGGCCGCCCGCCGGAAGTTTGTGATACCACCGCCTTCACGTCGTCGAGCGATCCTGTGACCATTGCGCTTGCCGGCCAGGATGACGGTCTTCCCGACCCACCTGGGGCACTGACGTTTACAGTGGCCTCCCTGCCCGAGCATGGCGTCCTGGAGACCGTCCAAGGCGACACGATCACCGAGCCGAGAGCACTGGCCAATCACGGCAACCAAGTCGTGTACCGAGCCGATGCTGGTTTCAGCGGTGACGATGGGTTCACATACTACGTTGACGACGGGGGGACCAGCCCTTCCGGAGGCCCGTCGGAAACCGCAAGAGTTACCATTACTGTCGCGAATCTGCTCGGCGCCGAGTACCAGGTCTGCGCATCCAACGATGACGCCTACGGCAGCAGCGGCTATCAACTCGCCTCGGGCAGGTTCCTCTGGCTCGGACAAGACACGACGGCTGTCCGGTTCCGGGACGTTGCAGTCCCTCAGGGCAGCACGATCTTCAGCGCTCACCTGAAGTTCTACGCGGAGGCGACTGTCAAGGTCGAAGCCGTCGTTCGTGCAGAGGCCGCCGGTGATACTCTTGATTTCGCCAAGGGCAATCCCAAGATATGGGAGCGACCGCAAACCGTGGCGGAAACACGCTGGGACTGGCAGGGAACTGAACCCGATGAGCAGTGGCACACCAGTCCCAACATCGCGCAGGTAGTCCAGGAAGTCGTCTGCCGCCCGGACTGGTCGAGCGGCAACGCCCTGGTCCTGCTGTACAGCGGCCAGAAGTTCAGCAGTCAGGGCACGCACTTCTGCTCGTGGGACGCCGATCCCACGCAAGCTCCAAGGCTGGAGATCGTCTACTCGCCGCCGCTTGACGTGAATCCTGAGTCGCCGCCTTCGCTGCCGGGGCAGTCCCCTCCGACCGTGCAGGACATCGAGATCTACGCGTCTCCAAGCCGCCCTCTGGTAATCGCGTTTGAAGGACGAGATGACGGATTGCCGATGGCTCCACTCTATACGCTTGCATCGCTGCCGGAGCACGGCCGGCTCAGCGACCGTGGCACTCCAATCACCGAGCCGACGACGCTTGCGGACGGGATCGATCGCGTCATCTACACGCCCGATGCAGACTTCGCCGGCGACGACAGCTTCACATTCTACGCTGACGATGGAGGCGCCCGCCCACGGGGAGGAACGTCCAACACCGCCACCGTGACGGTCAGGGTCAGACATATGGTCACGCGTCAGTATCAGGTGGTCGCTGCGGCCGACGATGCGTCAGGAGCCGACGGCAATCCACTGGTCTACTCTGAGACGCTCACCGTCGGCAAGCACGGCAGCGCGATGCGATTCAGAAACGTCGACATCCCGCCGGGTAGTGAGATCGTCGGCGCCCGCCTGCTGATCTGCATGGACACCGCGGTCATTGGGAAACCGGTTGAGGGTCTGCTCCAGGCCGAAGCAGTGGCAGACGCCCCGGACTTCACCGGCGGCAATCGCCGTATCTTCGGACTGCTCCCGACGGTCGCGTCGGTCCCATGGACCTGGCAGGTCGGCGATGCATGGTCGCGTCTGACGTTCTGCGCAAGTCCTGATATCCGTCAGGTCATTCAGGAGGTCGTTGACCATCCAGGCTGGTTGCAGGGCAATGCCATGGCGATTCTCTACTTGCCCGTCGCCTACCACGGGCAGGACCTGGCGTTCTTCGCGTGCGACGAGGCGTCCGGCGACCGCGCCGCCAGGCTCGAAGTCACCTACGCGCCCAATCCCGATGCCGAACCCTTGCTGCCACTGCTTGGGAATCCTCCCACAGCACGTGACATGGAAGTCGAAGCATCAGTGAACGCACCTTTGACGATCCGCCTTGACGCAACGGATGACGGGCTCCCCGAGTCGCCGGGTCAGCTAACCTGTCAGATCGTCTCGCTTCCAGAACACGGAACGCTGGAACATCCGGACGGGACGCACATTGAAAGCCCGACGAGACTCAAAGCCTTTGCCAATCAGGTCGTCTACTCTCCTCATGCGGACTTCGCAGGCACTGACAGCTTCACGTTCAGCGTGAGCGACGGGGGCACGCCGCCATCCGGCGGGTACTCCGAAACCGCCACAGTGACCATCCGAGTCACTCGCGACTACCCTCCTTATCCTCTCGGCTACTGGTCCTTCGACGAGAACCAGGGAGAGATTGCCCACGATTCGGCGGGGAACCGCCACGGCACAATCTCTGGCGCCCAGTGGACCGGCGGCCAGGCCGCTTCGGCTCTGGTCTTCGACGGCGTGGATGACTACGTGGCGCTGCCAGGGAACGGCGACTATTGGCTTCCGGACAAAGACTTTGCCGTTGCGTTCTGGGCGCGCTTCCAGCTCGAAGACCCTCCTGAAGACGAAACGGTGCTGGATCTGGACTATGCGCGGTTCAAACAGAAAGGTCGCTATGGGCCTTCTGTGGGCCAGTCGGGTTGTCGCGTGATGCGACAGTGGGCCAATGAGAAGATCGCGTTCCAGATCGGCACCGTGGATCAGACATGTGGCGATCTGGAGACGACGCAGCCCTTGGCCGCCGGCGTGTGGGTTCACATCGTCGCTGTCCGAAATGGCAACAGCCAGGAGCTATACGTCAACGGCCAACTGGACAACAAGCGAACGTGTTCATCCAGCCCCGTCTTCTTCGCGGGCGGACAGAGTGACGGCAGCGTCAGCATCGGCCGATTCACGATGATCCCAGCCAAGTATGAGATCGTGGAAAGCGCCAACCTGCGAGGAGCAGTGGATGAAGTGATGATCTTCGACCAGGCCCTCCTGCCGGAGGAGATCCGCCGGCTCTACGAGGATGGGGCCGCACTCTGGCCGTAACGGCAGGGCTGATCCTATCGATC
This sequence comes from Sedimentisphaerales bacterium, assembly GCA_040772485.1. Classification (GTDB taxonomy): domain Bacteria; phylum Planctomycetota; class Phycisphaerae; order Sedimentisphaerales; family Anaerobacaceae; genus Anaerobaca. The sequence goes on from JAXGYC010000011.1 coordinate 7,420, forward strand.
TGCGACCGTTGATTCCGACAGAGCGGTCTGCCGGTCGGGGTAGAAGGCGAAGATCTTGTCCAGATTGGTGATCCGGAAGACGCGATGCAACTGGGGGTCCAAGGCGCAGACCGCCACCTGCCCGCCATGCCGCTTCACGTGGCCCCGGGCCTCCAGCAGCAGCCCTAACACCTGCGAGGAAAAGAACTTGACGCCGGAAAAGTCGAAGATGATCTCTCGCGGCGGATTCTCCTGAACGTGCCGATTGACGCGGGACGAAGCGTCCATGATCTGCTCGACGTCGCTGATGCAGCCGCTCGTGAACGAGACGATCGCGACATCACCTTCCCTGTGGATATCTACACTTGCCACGGTCTTCATGGCTCTCCATTCCTGCCCGGGTCAACCTCAGCCGTGCATTGTGCCAGACTCCTACCATGATGTCGAGCCTTTTGTTCCCCTCTGGCTCGACGGCGTGATCGATGGTATAAAACCACAGTTGGATGCCAGAGCTGGTGTCGTGCCGCCACGAGGAACCATGAGAATAGACCGAATCAGGAAGATCGGAAGGGCAAGATCGCAGACGTGCAGGGACATTCTGCGATTGGCCCGCCTGGACGACCTGCTCAGCCAGGCCGGAGCGGTGATGATGCGCGCCAGTCCCAAGGCCACCCTCTGGACGGCAGGTATCGCCGTGTCCGGCCGCCTGGCCAGCTATCTGGGTCTGCCCGGCTTCACGCGGATCGAGGCCCTGTTGGCGCCGGTCGTCGTCGGGGGCGGGCTGCTCGCCTTGGGCGCTGCGATGCGATATGTCCCCCGTGCCCTGTCCGGACGGCTGGCCACCATCGCCGAAGCCAACGACCTGAATCTCATGGAGGACTACCGCAAATCCGAGGCGCACGACCACCTCAACGTCCTTTGGGACAGGGTCTTTCGGCACGAAGCGACGATTCGCTACAGCCCCGCCGAGCAACAGGCGGAACGCGATGCGATCTGCTCCGCCAGGCAGCGCGTCGAGCAGACGGTTCGCCGTTGGGACCCCTCTCTTCGCAAAACCCTTGGAATCGAATCCGATCGGGACGTGGCCGACGTGGTCGCCGCTGTGATGAGCGAACGGCCCCTGGGCAACAACCTGGAGAAATCACGCGAAGGCTTCGTTGCCTCGGCGCTCTACGCACTGAGGCACAGCCGGCCTCAGTCGAGCGAGGCTTACGACATCGGCTTCCACCTGAACCTGTACGAGGACTTCTGCGACGGCGCGTATTTCGACCCGAGCGACACGAAGATCCCTGAGCAATATGCCGGCAACGTGTCGCTGACCGCCATCAAACGCGAGGCGAAGTTCGGCCGGATCGACAGCCTGCGTCAGGTCCCCCGACTGGCTCTCTCGAAGTTCTGGTTCTTCCTGATAACGCGCGAGATGGCGATGGAAGCCGGCCGGGCCGTCCTGCTGCTCAACAGCAAGTACGGAACGGAGGCGTTCAATTCCCAGGTCCTGCTCTGGCCGGGCGAGGAAGACGCCGAATGGCTGGCGGCCTTCGCAGGAGCCAGGGCCGACGTTCTGGCCTTCCGCAAGTCCATCTTCTCTACCGTGCTGGGCAGGGATTACAGCAATGCGGCCTGCATGCTCGAAAGGGCCTTCCTGCCCTGCTTTGAGTTCGCCACCGAGTTGCGAATCCGATACGATCCGGAGTACTGCGACGGGACTCTCGACTATCCCAACGACGCCGGCCGAGACGTCGCCGACAGCCTGGTCGGCGACCTGCAGGCGCTCGGGTACGGCGAGAAGGAGGTGGTCCGCGCGCAAGCCCACGCAGACAGGATCAAACGCGAGCAGACCGCCTTCGTCGAGTACCTCTCGGCGCGACCCCGAGGCCTGTCGGAAGAGATTCTGTCGGACGGGCCGGCCCTGCGTGCGGCGAAGATCGCCTTTCACATCGACAAGAACGGCCTCAAGAAGACGTTTCAGGCGACGGATGTGCCGGGACGCGAGGCCCTGATCGACCGGCAGATCGAGCAGGCGGTCGCCCAGAAGGCGCCCTGTAGCGAGCGTCTCGTGGCCCTCCGACTGCACCATCAATTGACTCTGCTGCAACTGGACGGCTACAAAACGCTCGCCCGCCGGCTGGCCTACGAGCCGGACTCGAAGGCCCCGACTTGCGGCCCGCAAGGGCCTTTCTCAGCCCCGCAGGGGACCAGCCAGCCTGCCTGACAGAAAACGATAGCCGCGAGCCGGAGATCGCGTCCGCGGACCGTTGAAGTGAAGCCCTCGATCGGGTATCATGAACGCGGTAGCATGCGGGGCAGTGCGTCCGTCTACTGCACATATGGAAAGGGTGTCAAATGGGTACTCTCAAGTATTCGCTTGCGGCCTTTGCACTGGCGTCTGTGTGCGTCAGTGCGTCAGCGCGTGTCCTGTACTTTGAGGATTTCGAATCGTTCGACGCGGGCGTCGTTCTTCATGAACGAGCCGGCTGGGAAGGCTGGTACGGGGATGCGGGAGCCGCGGGGATTGTGTCCGACAGATATGCCTTCCGTGGCACGAAATCGGTCGAGATCGACGGCAGCGCGGATGCGGTTCAGGTTCTTGACATCACCGAGGGCAAGTGGGTCCTCACCGCGATGCAGTACATTCCATCGGGGACCAGCGGAGTCACTCGGTTCCACATGCAGAATACATACCGTAATGGCGACATCGGTCGATCGGTGCAGTGGTTCTTCTCGCTGAGCGACGGCAAGATCGGGGACGATTACGACTCCAGCGCGTCCGCGGAGATTATCTACGACGAGTGGATCGAACTGAAACTGGTCATCGATCTGGACAACGATCTGCTGGAGCAGTACTACAACGGCGCGCTATTTTCCACGCGCGCCTGGGTCTACAGCGGGACCTCGCAAATTCAAAGCATCGACCTGTTTGGCAACGGCGCGTCGTCCGTCTACTATGACGACATAAGAATCGAGGACTATCTCTCAAGTCTGGTGAAGGCACACGATCCCAGCCCTCAGAGCGACGCGGTAGATGTGCCGCGTGATGTCGTGCTCCGCTGGACAGCGGGCCGATGGGCGGACACACACGATGTGTACTTCGGCACAAGCGCCGAGGACGTGTCCAATGCCGACCGGTCCGGTCCTTTGGGGGTTCTGGTCAGCACAAGCCAAAGCGAGGCGAGCTTTGACGGCGAGGGTCTTCTCGATTTCGGCCTCACCTACTACTGGCGGATCGATGAGGTCAACGCCGGTCCCGACAATGCCATCTTCAGAGGCGACGTCTGGAACTTCACGGCCGAGCCATTCGCCTATGCGGTCGAGAACATCATCGCGACGAGCAACGCCGCTTCCGAAGCGGGCGCAGGGCCTCAGAACACGGTCAACGGGTCCGGGCTGGACGCCGATGACCGACACTCGACCAGGAGCACGGACATGTGGCTCGGCTTGCCTTCGGGCGGCGAGCCGGTGTGGATTCAATACGAATTCAGCCGCGTTGTTCAGTTGTATGAAATGTGGGTCTGGAACTACAACGCCGAGTTCGAGCTGGTCCTCGGCTTCGGGATCAAGAACGCCATGGTCGAGTACTCGGAGAATGGCACGGACTGGACGGCTCTTGGCGACAAGGAGTTCGCGCGGGCGACCGCCAAGGCCACGTATCTGGCCAACACGACGGTGGCATTCGGCGGGGTCCCGGCCAGATACGTCCGGCTGACCGTCAACAGCGGGTGGGGTCTGATAGGCCAGTTCGGTCTCAGCGAAGTCCGGTTCCTCTACATACCGGCCCACCCCCGCCAGCCGCAGCCGGCCGACGGCGCTGCCGACGTGGAAATCAACGCCACTCTGAGCTGGCGCAGCGGCCGCCAGGCCGTCTCGCACGAGGTCTATCTGGGCAACGATCCGGGGACCCTTTCGCCGGCCGGCACGGTCAGCAGCGCTTCGTTCGTTCCGGGCGATCTTCAGTTCGCCAGCACCTATTACTGGCAGGTCGTGGAGGTCAACGAGGCCGACGCGGTCCCGGCGTGGGCCGGCGACGTCTGGTCTTTCTCGACCCAGGAGTTTGCGTTGATCGACGGATTTGAGACGTACAACGACGATGTCGACGCCAGGACGACGATCTACGACACATGGTTCGACGGCTGGACCAATGACACCGGCTCCACCGTCGGCTACCTCAGCGCGCCTTTTGCCGAGCGCAAGATCGTGCATGGCGGCCGGCAGTCGATGCCGCTGGCGTACGACAACTCGGCTTCGCCCTTCTACTCGGAGGCAGAGCGAACCTTCGACCGGGATCAGGACTGGACGGCCGGCGGCGCCGACAGTCTGAGCCTTTACTTCCAGGGCAGCCCCACGAACTCCCCCCAGACGCTGTATCTCATGCTGGAGGACGACGCCGGACACGCCGCAACGGTCAGCCACGCAGACCCGGACGCCGTCCTGGCCGCCGAGTGGCAGCAATGGCGCATCCCGCTGGACCAGTTCGCAGGCGTCGATCCAAGTCGGATTCAGAAGATGGCTGTCGGCATCGGCAACCGGACGAGCCCGACCGCCGGTGGAACCGGCATCGTCTATATTGATGACATCGGCTACGGCCGCCCTGCTGCCGCCGATTGAGCCTGGACTTCGGCAGAACCGGCGTCTGACCGCGATTCGCTGCGGATTTCGGGCCCTGGGGCCACGCGACACGGGCCCCGGCCATCTCCCGCGCGTTTGGCGCATGTGATTTTGCTTGATTCCGAACGACGCCATGTCATAAAATAGATAAATCATGTCTTGTGGCTGATGTTGGTGTCGGACCGTGGGAGCGGCGTTTCCGCTCGAGGAGGAGTCACCACAGTGGCAAGCGCAGTCGCATTTCGCAGCCTGTTATTCCCCTCTATCGCCGCAGTGGTATGGCGATCGGTGTTCTTCGTGTTCGAACATAGCGTAGTACTCTGAAGTCGCGGTATGCTTTGAAGGAGAACGACCATGGGCAAAATGTTGGAAGCGTTGAGACTGTGTGTCTTCGTAGTAGGTGTGATGGGCGGCCCTATCGTGTACGCTGCCGATCCCGCGCTGGTCGGCTGGTGGAAATTCGATGAGGGAGTGGGGACGGCCGCCCGGGACTCCAGCAGCTACCGGCACGACGGCGCCCTCGTGGGCGACCCTCAATGGGAGACGGGCCAGATCGGGTCGGGCGCCCTGAGCTTCGACGGATCGGGCGGTTTGGTGGAGGCATCCGAGAGCTCGGTGCTTGACATCGACAACGCCTTGACCATCACGGCATGGGTGAATCTGAACAATCTCACGACGTACTACTTCATCGCCTGCAAGTCGCCCAGTGGCACGGCGGGGTCGAACTTCCCCGGCAACTACGAGTTCCGCGTCCAGGTGACCAATGGTCTGCTGCAGTTGGGTTACCAGAACACACCGGGGGAGGTGTACGTCTTCCACACCTCCACGACGGCGATCGCCGCGGGGCAGTGGTATCATGTGGCTGTGACGCTTCTGAAGGGTGGCCAGGTGGAGTTCTACATCGACGGGGTATCCGCCGGCGCGACTGCCCAAACCGCAGAGTTCGGCATCCTGAACGATGAGCCGATCCGTATCGGCGGGCGCAAAGACAACTACTCCTACTTCAACGGGCTGATCGACGATGTTCGCATCTACAGTCGGGTCCTGACGGCGGAGGAGTTGGCTGACGTCATGCTCGGCAAGGGCCCCAATGCGGAGTTGGCCGACGAGCCCAGTCCGGCCAATGAGGCGACGGACGTGCCGCGAGATACGTCTCTGGCCTGGGAGCCGGGCGAGTTCGCGGCGACGCACGACGTGTATTTCGGCACCGCGTTCGACGACGTCAACGATGCGAGCCGGGCCAACCCGATGGGCGTGCTGGTCAGCCAGGGCCAGGCGGCGTCCAGTTACGATCCGGCGGGCGTGCTCGACTTCGAGACGACCTATTACTGGCGCGTCGATGAGGTCAATGCGCCGCCGACCAATACCATCTTCAAGGGCGAGGTCTGGAGCTTCACGACCGAGCCGGTCGGCTATCCCATCGCCGGCATCGTCGCCACCAGCAACGGGACCTCCGAGGCCGCCGCCGGACCGCAAAACACGGTCAACGGCTCCGGGCTCGATGCCGCCGATCAGCACTCGACCATCAGCAGCGACATGTGGCTGGCCACGCCCGGTGCCGAGCCGCTGTGGATACAGTTTGAGTTCGAACGTGTTTACAAGCTCCATCAGATGCTCGTCTGGAATTCCAACAGCCAATTCGAGCTGATTCTCGGTTTCGGCATCAAGGCTGTCACAGTCGAGTACTCCGAGAACGGGACGGACTGGACCGCTCTGGGTGATTTTGAGTTAGCCCGGGCCACGGCCAAACCGACATACACGGCCAACACGACCGTCGATTTCGGCGGGGTTCCCGTCAAGTACGTGCGTCTGAACGTCAACAGCGGCTATGGCATGATGGGCCAGTACGGACTCAGTGAAGTTCGCTTCCTGTACATTCCGGCCCAGACCCGCGAGCCGCAGCCGGCCGACGGCGCCGCCGACGTGGAAGTCGGCACGGCTCTGGCCTGGCGCAGCGGTCGCGAGGCCGTCTCGCACCAGGTGTATCTGGGCACAGACGCAGACGCAATGAGTTTGGCCGGCACGGTTGATGTGGCCACGTTTGCACCGGCGTTGGAGTTCGGCAGCACGTACTATTGGCAGGTCGACGAAGTCAACGAGGCCGATGCCGTGACTACATGGGCCGGCGACCTCTGGAGTTTCTCGACGCAAGAATACGCTTTAATCGACGGGTTCGAGACTTACAACGACGACGTCGACGCCAAGACGACGATCTTCGACACCTGGCTCGACGGCTGGGTCAACGAAACCGGTTCGACCGTCGGCTACCTCAACGCACCGTTCGCCGAGAAGACCATCGTCCGCACCGGCACACAGTCCATGCCGCTGGCGTACGACAACAGCGTCTCGCCGTTCTATTCCGAGGCGTGGCGCGAGTTTGAAGCCGCGCAGGACTGGACCGGCCACGGCGCCGACCGGCTGGTGCTCTACGTACGCGGCAATGCGCCCGACTTCGTGGAGACTGCCGATGGCAGCATCATCATGAACGCTATCGGCACCGATATCTGGAACACAACCGACCAGTTCCGCTATGCCTACAAAAGCCTCAGCGGCGACGGCTCGATCGCCGTCCGCGTCGACAGTCTGGTCCGCAGCAACGAGTGGGCCAAGGCCGGCGTGATGATCCGTGAGACGCTGGACGCCGCCTCGGCACATGCCTTCGTGGCGGTGACGCCGACGCCGTCGCACGGTCTTTCGTTCCAGCGTCGTCCGACAGCCAATGCGGCCAGCGCTAATACGGACCTGGCCGACATCGCGCTGCCGCACTGGGTGAAGCTGACCCGGACGGGCAATGTCTTTGCCGCCCAGCAGTCGGAAGACGGTGAGACCTGGATCGACATCGTGGTCAGCCCGGCGCTGGAAATTCCGATGGCCGGCGACGTGTACATTGGTCTGGCCCTGACCAGCCACGCCACGGTGGCGACAGGTGCGGAGTTCTCGAACATCTCGACGACCGGCAACGTGACAGGCGTCTGGCAGACCGCCGAGGTGGGCGTTGCGCAGCCCGCCGGCAGCCAGGCTGAGAAGATGTACGTGACGATCGAGGACAGCGCCGGCAACAGCGCGACAGCCGTGCATCCCGATGACGCCATCACGCTGCATCTGGCGTGGCAGGAGTGGTCGATCCCGTACAGCACACTGAGCGGTGTGAATCTGGCCCGCGTCAACAAGATGGTTATCGGCGTCGGCAGCAGGACCGCTCCGACCGCCGGCGGCGCTGATGTCGTCTACGTCGACGATATCGGCTACGGCCGACCGGCGGCTGAATAACCCGGCCGGGGCGAACGGACCTGTCACATGGGGCCTGAGTCCACACAATCCAGGCCCCTTGCTTCTTTGGTCTTTGATTCTCGCTCAGGAAACCCAGTCATGGCGATGATGAAACGCGGTTGCCTGGGAAGCGCGATTCTGGTACAAGTAAGTAGAGTCTGAGTCTTCTCTTGAAGGAGGATTGCCATGTGCACGCCCAGACGTTTCCGGAACACAAGATCGGGAAGACCACATTGGGGATGCTTTCTGCTGCTGTTGTTCAACACCGCTTTGATGGCGGCCGGCCCGGACACGGCGGGACTGGTGCTCTACCTGCCCATGGAGAGCGCCGAGAGTCCCATCGACGCCTCGGCCAATCCCACGACCGTAACGGTTCTGGGCTCGCTCAGCGCAGCGGACGGGCAGCTTGGGACTCGGGGACTGGCGTTCAACGGCGATCCTGCCAATCGCCTCGAAATCGCCCACGCCCCCAAGCTGGAGGGCATGTCGACGCTGACCATCGAGGCCTGGGCGTTTCCGCAGAACATCGCCAGTCATGAGGGAATGGCCATCGTCTCCAAGCGAATCGCCAACCAGAATGGCGACGCCTACAACCTGTTCATCTGGACGGGCCAGCGCCTGGAAGCTCGCGTCAATGCGACGGGAGGAATCAACTCCACGACCGTCCTGCAAAACGACACGTGGTACCACATCGCGTACACATTTGACGCCCAGGCCGCAACCGGCCAGAAAACGAAGCTCTACGTCAACGGAATCCTGGAGGCCACGGGCGATCATACCGCCACGGCGGCGCAGGGATCCAACGGCGGCGGCGCGCCGTTGTGGGTTGGCGAGCTGGATGCCGCCCGAGGGTTCCCGTGGGACGGCGTTCTCGACGAGATCGGCATCTGGAACATCGTCCTGACCGAGGAGGACGTCAATCTGCTGATGGTCCAGACCAAGGCGAAGATGCTCAGCGGAGGCATCGCGTCGAATCCGATGCCACCTGATGGCTCCGACGACATCCTGCGGTCCACGGACCTTTCCTGGACGGCCGGCGAATATGCGGCTACGCACGACGTCTACTTCGGCCTTTCTCGCGAGGACGTCAATGCAGCGGCTCCCGCAGCCCTGGTCGCCCAGGGTCTGGCCCGAGACGTCGACAGCGTGGACGTCGGGTACCTGGACTTCGGCCGCACCTACTATTGGCGCGTCGACGAAGTCAACGGCGCTCCTGATTTTGCGGTGCTCAAGGGCGACGTCTGGAGCTTCACGGTAGAGCCAATTGCCTACCCGATCGAAAGCGTTCAAGCCACCACCAACGGAATCTCGGACGCGGTGTCCACAGCGCAACGGACGGTCGATGGCTCCGGCATCGACGACGACGATCAGGCCTCGATCGAAAGCGGCGACATGTGGCTGGCCACCCCGCCGGCGGGCGAAACTCTCTACATCCAATATGAGTTCGACCGCATCTACAAGCTCCATGAGATGCTCGTCTGGAACTACAACGTGCAGTTCGAGCTGGTCCTCGGCTTCGGACTCAAGGGCGTGACCGTCGAATACTCCGAGAACGGCGCCGATTGGATCGCGCTGGGCGACTTCGAGCTTGCACGGGCGACGGCCAAGGCCACGTACACGGCCAATACGGCTGTGCCGTTCGACGGGGCGCCGGCGAAGTTCGTCCGGCTGAACGTCAACAGCGGCTGGGGTCCGATGGGCCAGTACGGCCTCAGCGAGGTTCGCTTCCTGTACATTCCCGCCCAGGCGCGGGAGCCGCAACCCGCCGATGGCGCTGTGGACGTCGAGCCGGCGACGACGCTGAGCTGGCGTGCCGGCCGAGAAGCGGCTTCGCACGAGGTGCATCTGGGCACGGACCCGAACGTCCTGGCGCTGGCCGGTACGGCTGACTCGGCGACCTTCGCTCCCACGCTGGAATTCGGAAGCACCTACTACTGGCAGATCGTTGAAGTCAACGAGGCCGACGCGGTCCCGGCGTGGGCCGGCGACATCTGGAACTTCTCGACACGGGAATATGCACTGATCGACGGCTTCGAAACCTATACCGACAACATCGATGCCCACGAGACGATCTTCGACACGTGGCTCGATGGCTGGGTCAACGACACCGGCTCCACCGTTGGCTATCTCGACGCGCCGTTTGCCGAGAAGACCATCGTCCGCAGCGGCCGGCAGTCCATGCCGCTGCAATACGACAACTCGACCGCGCCGTTCTACTCCGAGACCGAACGCGAGTTCCAGGCCGCCCAGAACTGGACCGGCTACGGCGCCGACACCCTCGTGCTCTACGTGCGAGGCAACGCGCCGTCCTTCGTGGAGACCGCCGACGGAGGCGTCATCATGAGCGCCGTCGGCACGGACATCTGGGACACGACCGACCAGTTCCGCTATGCCTATAAAAACCTCAGCGGCGACGGCTCGATGACGGTCCGCGTCGATAGTCTGGTTCGCAGCAACGAGTGGGCCAAGGCCGGCGTGATGATCCGCGAGACGCTGGAGCCCGGCTCAAAGCACGCTTTCGCTGCGTTGACGCCGGAGCCGTCGCACGGGCTTTCGTTCCAGCGCCGCCCGGTGGCCGGACAGGCCAGCGGCAATACGGACGTGGCCAATATCCCGCTTCCACACTGGGTGAAGCTGACCCGCACGGGCAACGTGTTCGCCGCCCAGCAATCGGCCGACGGCGTCACCTGGACGGACGTTGTGGTGAGCCCGGCGTTGGAAATCCAGATGGCCGGCAACGTGTACGTCGGCCTGGCGCTGTGCAGCCACGATGCGGCGATTGTGACGGCGGCCGAGTTCTCGAACGTCTCAACAACCGGCAACGTAACCGGCAACTGGCAAACGGCGGAAATCGGCGTCGCGCAGCCGGCGGGCAACTCGTCGGAGTCGATGTACGTGACGATCGAGGACGCCGCCGGCAAGACGGCAATGGTTGTGAACGCCGACGCGGCCATCACCGTCCGTCCCACGTGGCAGGAATGGGCCATCCCGTACAGCGATCTGTCCGGCGTGAATCTCAGCCGCGTTCAGAAGATGGTGATCGGGGTCGGCAGCAAGACCAGTCCGAAGGCCGGCGGAACCGGCACCGTGTATATCGACGACATAGGTTACGGCCGGCCGGCGGCCGAGTGATGTAGCCCGAGCCGCAGGACTTCGCGGGCTTCGGAAGGACTCTGCCGGGCCCCGCGGGCCCCGGCCGGTGTTTCACGCGCCTGCGCCGGACATGCCCGCTGCATGGAGCACGGACCATGGGTCGATTCCCCACTCGGCTCCAGGTGAACCCGTCTGCACGCCCGGCGGGGCATGTTCAACTGCGTCCTGAAGAGATTTTCTTGCATCCGGGCCGTGAATCTGCTACAAAGTCATAGGCGAGTGGTTATTCGCCCCTGCCGGCACACATCGTTGTGCCTGCTCTCGGGAACTGCCTCAGTGCCGGCCGCATTTTCGTGCGGCCGGGCTTATGCGGCGGAATCGAGAGGCCCTTGGCGGTGAGAACGACCTGTACATGCCGCCAAAGGGAGAAGGCGGCGTTGTGGCCGCCTGGAAACGTGTTCTATCCGCAGATGGGGTGTACCATCCGTCTTGGCGAAGGAAGGAGGTCGCCGTACGACAGAATGTGAATCGCTGAGGGTAGAAGGTTCGATTGTCCGCTGAGGAGGGGCACGCGAGGGTCAGATACGGTCAGGTGCGTCGGTCCGGGAGTTTCACCGGTCCGGCGGGACCGTTCGTATCGCGCATGTTGTCTCGCCGCTGAGAAGGCTCTCATATCCCCACTCGCACGATGGGATGTTCATCTTCCTGGCGACAGGCCCGTAGAATCACGACGCATCAGGAGCTGCGCCAATCCGGTCCGGTACAGAATGTAACGCCATGCTGTGGGCCGCCGCGCGCGGCCTGCCGTGATTCTCTCGAACGCATCGGCCGGCTGACAGTGTCCCCATTGTTCGTCTCCGAGCCATCTACTCTCGAAACGCGCCACGGGCGCCCGTCGCGTCGCTCGAGCGCATCGTCCGGCGTTCCAACGGCGCGCGGCACTGTCGCCAATGTCGCAAGGTCGTCCGCAGAGCCATCGAGCTGCCCTGCGACAACCGGATTCAAGTCAGTATATGCAGAAAGGAAGAGAAATGTTGAGAAGATTCGCGCAGTTATGTGGTGTGGTGTTGGCGATCGGTCTGGTCGGCAGTGCGTCGGCGGATCTGATCGTTTACGACGGCTTCGATTATCCGGAAGGCAGTATCGCGGGCAACACCGGCGGCACGGGCTGGGACACAGGGGTCGCCTGGGACGGCGGCCAGAACATCGTCGCGCCGGGCCTGGAGTGGCCCGATCTGGAGGTGGTAGGCAACAAGGTGGGCACGGCCAGCACGGTCAGCTACCGGATGATGCCTTCCGGCTTCGACGCCGCAAACCGCACAATCTGGATCAGTTTTCTGTGCGCCAGCTCGGCAACCCCGTCCTGGTCGGGGATCTCTCCGTTCACCGGCAGCAGTGAAGCGATCTTCCTGGGCAAGCCCTCCGGCGCCTCGTACTGGGGCATCGCGCTGTACAACGCCGCCGGCGATGCCGGGGCGGTGACGGGCACGAAGCTCTCGACGGCGCCGACGTCGGAGCAGGGGTTCTTCGTGATTCGCATCATCAACGAGGCCGCCGGCGCCCATCTCACCTGCTGGATGAATCCGCCGGTGAATCAGGAGCCGACGGTGGAGACGGCGTATTACGACAACCAGGCCGCCGGCGAAGTCGTCGGGCGGGTTCCGTTCGATCGGATCCGCATCGGCAGCGACGGCGAGTTTTTCTACGATGAACTGAAGGTCGGCGACACGTATGCGGACGTCTCGACCTCGGTGGGCCCCGGCATGGCCTCGACGCCCGATCCGGAGAATGAGGCGGTGGATGTGCCGCGCGAGACGGCGCTGAGCTGGGCGCCGGGCGAATTTGCGGCCGCGCATGACGTATACTTCGGGACGTCATTTGACGACGTCAATGCCGCCAGCCGGAGCAATCCGCTGAACGTGCTGGTCAGCCAGGGGCAGGCCGATGCGACCTTCGATCCGGCCGGCGTTCTGGATTTCGAAACCACGTATTACTGGCGCGTCGACGAGGTCAATGCCGCGCCGGACAACACCATCTTCAAGGGCGAGGTCTGGAGCTTCACCAGCGAGCCGTTCGCCTATGCGGTGGCGAACATCATCGCGACGACCAACGGCGTGTCGGACGAAGGGTCCGGGCCGGAGCGAACGGTCGACGGTTCCGGTCTCAACGAGGCCGATCAGCACTCGATCGACTCTCCTGACATGTGGGTGGCCAGCATGCCCGAGGGCGAACCTCTGTACATCGAGTATGCGTTCGATCGCGTCTACAAACTCCATGAGATGCTGGTCTGGAACTACAACGTCCAGTTCGAGCCGATCCTCGGTTTCGGGCTCAAGGACGTGACCGTCGAGTATTCTGCCGACGGCGCCGACTGGGTAACACTGGGCGACGTGCAGTTGAATCAGGCGACGGCCAAGGCGACCTACACCGCCAACACGACCGTCGACCTCGGCGGCGCGCCCGCCCAGTACGTGCGTTTGACCGTCAACAGCGGCTACGGGATGATGGGCCAGTTCGGGCTCAGTGAAGTCCGCTTTATGTACGTTCCGGCGCAGGCCCGCGAGCCGCAGCCGGCCGACGGCGCTGCCGACGTCGAAGTCGGCACGGCGCTGGCCTGGCGCAGCGGTCGCGAAGCCGCCTCTCATGAGGTGTATCTGGGCGCGGACCCGGACGCCCTGGCGCTGGCGGGTACGGTCAGCTCGGCCACCTTCGCTCCGGCTCTGGAGTTCGGCAGCACCTACTACTGGCAGGTGGTAGAGGTTAATGAGGCCGACGCTGTGACGGCATGGACCGGCGACCTGTGGAGCTTCTCGACACAGGATTACGCATCGATCGACGGTTTCGAGACCTACAACGACGACATCGAGGCCGGGACTGCGATCTTCGACACTTGGCTCGACGGCTGGGTCAACGACACCGGTTCGACGGTCGGCTATATCGAGACTCCGTTCGCGGAGAAGTCCATCGTTCATGGCGGGTCTCAGTCGATGCCGTTCCAGTACGACAACGCGACGTCGCCGTTCTATTCCGAGGCGTGGCGCGAGTTTGAGACCGCGCAGAACTGGACGGGCAACGGCGCCGACACCCTCGTGCTCTATGTGCGTGGCAACGCGCCGTCCTTCAAGGAAACCGCCGACGGGGGCGTCATCATGAGCGCCATCGGCACGGACATCTGGAACACGACGGATCAGTTCCGCTATGCGTATAAGAGCCTCAGCGGCGACGGCTCGGTCACGGTCCGCGTCGACAGTCTGGTCCGCAGCAACGAGTGGGCCAAGGCGGGCGTGATGATCCGCGAGACGCTGGAGCCCGGCTCGAAGCACGCCTTCATGTGTGTGACACCCGACCACGGCACCACGTTCCAGCGTCGGCCGGTGGCCGGACAGGACAGCGCCAGCACCGATGTGGGCGGATCGGCCGCACCGCGTTGGGTGAGACTGACCCGCACGGGCAACGTCTTCACCGCGCACGACTCGATGGACGGCGTGACCTGGACCGAGGCGGCGGTGAGCCCGGCGCTGGAGATCCAGATGGCCGCCAACGTGTACATCGGCCTGGCGGTGACCAGCCACGACGCCGCGATTGTCACGGCGGCCGAGTTCTCGAATCTCTCGATGACCGGCAACGTGACGGGCGCCTGGCAGACGGCGGAAATCGGCGTGGTCCAGCCCCTGGGCAACTCGGTGGCTGAGCCGATGTACGTGCGGATCGAGGACGCGGCGGGCAAGAGCGCGACGGTGGTGAACGCGGATGAGTCGATCAACCTGCGTCCGTCGTGGCAGGAATGGGCGATTCCGTACAGTGATCTGGCCGGCGTGAATCTGAGCCGGATCGAAAAGATGGTCATCGGCGTCGGCAGCGCCACCAATCCGCAGGCCGGCGGCACCGGAACGGTGTATGTCGATGACATCGGCTACGGCCGGCCGGCGGCTGAGTAGTACCGCCGGCACAAGAAGCAGCACTACACGGGGCCTGGATCGGCGCGATCCAGGCCCCTGTCATTGGCGGACGCGCGGGTACACATGATACATGTCCGGCTGCTATTCCTGACTGATCCGGTAGAGCCCTGCGCCGTGTGACGGGATGGGCGAGATGAACTCATCCGAGAACGTACCAAGGTCCTTTCTGCCCCACAGATCCCGAACGGTGCAGCGGCCCTGGAGGCCGACTGTTTCGAAGGTCACCTTCACGGATACGGCCTCGCTGGCGTCGCGCGTGTTGAACAAAGCCACGTACTTGTCCTTGGCGTCCGGCACATTGGCGACCCAGGCGATGAGGCCATCGTGGCGGTACAGCTCGCGATTGTTCGTGCTGTTCTGATTGACCGCCAGGACCTCGTCGTTGGTCAGCAGCGACAGGGTGAACTCGTCGTTGCTGGGCAGGTCTCCACCGAACATCAGCGGAGAGCGGAAGACGGACCAGAGCGTCATCAGCGTAATCTGCTCGTCTTTGGTCAGGCGGGTGCGGCGGTCATCGCCGCGTTCGCCCCGAATGCTGATGCGGCCCAAGGGGAGCATGTCGGCGTCGGGCCAGTGGCCGGGCCCGACGTGAGGAGCCCAGTTCCGACAGCGTTCGAACATCTCCACGATGTCCACCCACCGATCCCAGAAGTCGTCGCTGATGCGCCAGAGATTGGCGTGCGTCTTGACGTGTTCGGCGGCCTCCAGCGGGGTCGCCCCCGGCGAGGTGCTCAGGACGACAGGCCGGCCGCAACCATCGATGGCTTTGCGGATCAGTTCGATCTCGGCACGATGATAGGGCCGCGACAAATCGTCGATCTTGACGTAGTCCACGTCCCACGAGGCGTAAAGCCGGAAGATCGAATCGTAATACTCCTGCGCGCCGGGCCGGTCGGCGACGATCGTGTACATGTCGCGCAGCCAGGGACACTGCTGTTCCGTGCTGTAGACGTCCGCTGCCCGCGCGCTGCTGCCGAGGATGGGCGTGTTCTTCCGGACCGCCTCGACCGGGATGCCCCGCATGACGTGAATGCCAAACTTGAGTCCCTTACTGTGGATGTAGTCGGCCAGAGGCTTGAAACCCCTGCCGCCGGCCGCTGACGGAAAGCGGTTCACCGCCGGCAGGAACCGGCCGTATTCGTCCATCACGTAACGAGGATCGGTCTGGTTGTAGCCATGAGCCTTGGTGTTCTCCACAAACCACCGGATATCCACCACGACGTATTGCCAGCCGTGCGACTTGAGGTGCTCGGCCATGTAATCGGCGTTGGCCTTTACTTCCGCTTCTGTCACCGTCGGACCGTAGCAGTCCCAACTGTTCCAGCCCATCGGAGGCGTCGAGGCCCAGGACCAGAAGCCGGATGACAACTCCGAGGCCATACGAGTGGCCACCGCTTCGAGGTCGCCCTGGTCGCCTGAGAACACGCCCGTAATCTTGTCGCTCTGCAACGTTCCGGCGTAGTCAAGAACGAATTCCCAATCGGGCGATGAGACCGTCTGAACGAACTCGATTTTGCTGCCGTCCAACGTGATGTCGGAGAGCTTGACCTCGAACTCGGGCCGGTCTCCCTGGAAATCCTCCGGCCATACGGGCGTCCACGTCCCACGGTAGGCGCCGTCCGCCCCCTTGGCAAACTCGGCACGCGCCGTCACCTCCTGATCGCCGAGGAAGAACTTGAATTCCCACGTCCCGACGAGAGGATCGGCCGCGCGGGTCACAGCCGCGGAACCCAACAGCAAGAAAGCGACGAGGATCGTGGACTTCGTGAGTGTCTTTTCGCTTGCGATACGATTCATGGCCGATCTCCGAGTTCTCCTGGCTGTCGATCCGAAACGACTATCCACTGCGGCTGCGCCTTCGTCGCCGCTGTTTCTGCTTGCGAATCTTCGCGGCCTTCCGAGCCGCCGGGCTCTTGACGCGCGGTTCCGATCCGCCGCAGGCGGATTGGAACCGGAGTTCCTCCATCAGCTCGCACAGCCGCTTGCGCGCACGGTATCGATTCAGAGGCTGCGACCGCTCCTTCTGCATCTTCACTTCCAGGCCGCTGGGCATGTGCCGGAGCACCACGCAACTGGACGTCTTGTTGACCTTCTGCCCGCCGGGACCCGAGGAGCGGATGAATTTCTCTTCGAAGTCCTCTTCGCGCAGCCCGAGCGCCGCCATGCGGGCCTCCAACTCCGCCTGCTTCTTGTCCGTCACCCCGAAGTTCATTCCTTCATCACACCCAACAGAGAATGACATCCTGTCGTTCGTAGTGGCGTCGTCAGACGCTGTTTCTTGAGGCCTGTATGCCCTCACGGGCACACTACAAACGGATCATGCAAGAGAATTCGGGCACCGTGCACACCCTACTTGGCCGAGGAAAACCGCACCTTCACTCCCGCCTCGCAGATCATGAAGATGTGAAGGTAGTTCAACATGAACGTGCGTCCCTTGGCATCCTCCAGTTCCAGGTATTGAACGAACGGCCCCTTCACCTCGTTGACGTCTTCGAAGGTCCGTTTGCCTTTGACCATTACGTTTCGGCAGGCGCACACTCCCTTGCGCATGTGATAATAGACGTCATAGCGTTTCTTGAGGTCGAAGTTGCTCAGGGGCAAACTGGTTTTCGGGGCTGTCACCTTCTTCGCCTTGGCCATATCGTGCCTCCCTTCTGCCTGCTGGCGCAAGAGGCAATCCTGACACCACGCACGCGGCATCCAACTGCCATGTCATAATTGTACGGCCTGCGCCGAACCGCATCAACGGCCAGCCAATCCGATGTCCGGCTCGGAGTGTCTGTCGCAGTGAACAACGTCTACCGGGCGTTCGCGGCAATCTCGATTTCGGTCGTTGCCGCGACAAGACCATGGGAGCGTGCCGTCAGACGCACCGTGCCCGGCTCGCGCGTGGCCTGAAAGATGGCTAAACCCCTGCCTTGACGGGCTTTGTGAGTGTTGTCCTTGGGATCATCGAGGCTATTCAGGTCGCCGTTCTCGATACCGATGATCCGTCCCGGGCCATCGACGTCGAATGTGATCTCGTGATCGGCGATGGGAACGCAGATGCCGCCTTCGTCGACAATCACGAATTCGATATGGCAGATGTCTTTGCCATCGGCCTTCAGTTCGGTCGTGTCGGGCAAGAGAACGATTCGCTTCGGATCGGAGGCGGTGCGGAGCGTGCATTCGCAGACATCGTGGCCATCGTTTCGCCCAACCGCTTGGAGCGTCCCGCGCTCGAACGAAACCTCCCAGGTCAGGACACCGTCGCTCGCTTCAGAGATCGGCTTGGTTTCCAGAGGTTTGCCGTTGAGAATCAGCGTCACCTCCTGGCAATTGGTGCAACCGCTGACGGTGAGGTGAGCGTCTTCGGCCCAATTCCAATGGTCGGCGCCGAACATACCTCGCCAGCGTCGGCCCAAGCGGGGCGAAACGCAGATGTAAACCATCGGCTCGTCGCACCAGAGGCTCTGGCGGAACCAGGCGAGGGGCTTCTTGAATCCGCCCAGATCGAGCAGTCCCGACCCGTTGGCGCGATTGGGCCAGCGTCGGGCTTCGCCGAGATAGTCGATTCCCGTCCAGAGGAATTGCCCGGCCACGTATTCGTTGTCGCGGACCGCCAGCCAGGCATTGTAGCTGTCACTGTTCTCACTGCCGAAGATGAACCGGCTTGGATAGGACTTGTGGTCGGCCTCGTAGTGCTGCTCCTGATAGTTGTATCCGACGACATCGAGCAGTTGGGCCAGGCCGACGGCGTTCGACATGGTGATGCTGGCCAGGGCCGCCGTCACCGGACGCGTGCGGTCCCATTTTTTGACCGCCTCGATGAGCGGCCTGGCATGCTTGACCAGGTCCTCAGCGGGTGGATGCTCGCGCCGGTAGTTGTTGCCCAGCGCCGGGTGAGAGAACGGATCGTTCGGATAGTCGATCTCGTTGCCGATGCTCCACATGATGATGCACGGATGGTTGCGGTCCCTGCGAACCAGGTCTTCCATGTCGCGGACCGACCACTCGGCGAAGACATCGCCGTAGCCGAACTTGCTGGGCTGGCCCGCGTTCCAACCTGCGACCCACTTGTTCTTGGGTGGTGTGAACTCGTCGAACGCCTCGTCCTTGACGAGCAGGCCAAGCCGGTCGCACATGTCGAGCAGTTCCGGGGCCGGCGGGTTGTGGCTGGTGCGAATCGCGTTGGCGCCGAGGTCCTTCATCAGCCGCAGCCGCCGTTCGAGCACCTTGTCCGGCACCGCCGCACCGAGACAACCTGCATCGTGGTGCAGACAGACGCCCTTGAGCTTCAGCGCCTTGCCGTTCAGGAAGAAGCCCTTGTCAGGGTCGAATGCGATCGTGCGAATCCCAAAGGGCGTGGACACCTCCTGCACGATCTCATCGCCTGCCTTCAACACGCTGTGGAGGGTGTACATGCTGGGCGATTCAAGCGACCACAATTCGGGGTCGGCAATCCTGATATGCGAAACGAAGGTCTGCTCGGCGTCAGCGTCCAGACTTGCGGACTGACGGAGACTGGCGACCGCCTTTCCGTCCGGCGCCACCACGCTCGAATCGAGCGACAGACTTACGGCCCTGTCGTGATCGTTGCAGACAACCGTCTCGACACGAATTGTAGCGGAGCTTTCGCTCACCTCGGGCGTGGTGACACAAACACCCCATTGTCCGATGTGGAGCCTGCCGGTGATGTGCAGACGCACGTGGCGATAGATGCCCGAGCCGGTGTACCAGCGCGAATCCGCGAACTTCGTGTGGTCGACGCGGACGGCGATTACGTTGTCGTCGTCTGCGAACTTCACGTGACGCGTCAGGTCGTACTGGAAGCTGGAATAGCCATAGGGCCGCCGGCCGACGAAGTGACCGTTGATCCAGACCTCGGAGTTGTGGTACACGCCGTCGAATTCGATGACCACGAGCTTGCCGCGGTTGGCCGCATCCAGCTTGAAATGCTTACGATACCATCCGATCCCGCCGGGGGCGTAGCCGCTGCCGCTGGCGTACTCGGCGCCAAACGGCCCCTCCCCGCTCCAGTCGTGAGGGACGTCCACCGTTCGCCAGCCGGAATCGTCGAACGCCGGCATCATCGCTGTCGCGAAATCCCCCTTGCTGAAACGCCAGTCAAAGTCGAAATCCATCGCACCCAGCGGCGCCGCTGACGCAAGAAGAATGACTGCCAGAATGCAGATGTAGGTAACTCGTCGCGATCCGTTCATTCTCGTATCACTCCCGTCCCGTGCATGGCGCTATCGTTTGTCGAAGTAGCTCAGGTCCCACTGGTCGAGCCACGTGAGCGCAAACGTTCCATCCGGCCGGACCACGAGCGGCAGCCAGACGTAGCGCGAATCGTGCAGCCGCCTGGGCATCCAGCGGTCGGCCATGAAGATGTAGCAGCCGGGCTTGCCCGCCACAGCGAACACGCACGTGCTCTGCGTCTGGAAGGTCGTGTCCGCATCGGCTCCGACGCACGGATTGTCCTTCGACTCCCAGGGGCCGAGGATGTGGTCGGCGACTGCGTAGTCGGCCGGATTGGGCTTCCAGCCGGTGCAGCCCGACGTAATCAGGTAGTACCGGCCCTGGAACTTGAACGGCGCGGGCGCCTCGCGGTACTTGCCGATCAGGACGCGCGCCCACGTCTGATCCTGCACGATCGGACTGGCGGGCGCCGTGAACTCGTCGTTGAGTCGAACGATGTACATCGTCGCGTTGTGCTCGGAGGCGTAGAACGCATAGGCCTTGCCGTCGTCGTCCACAAAGAGGTTCATGTCGCGGTAGGTTCCGCCAAATTCCTTCTGCCGGTCGGGATCGTCGTCCTTGTATTCGAAATCGTAATGGATGGGCCGCATGTGATGGACGAAAACAAACGGACCCTGCGGCCGGTCGCTTTGGGCGACACCCGCCCTGGCGAAGTGGTAGCCCCATTGCTCAAGGTGCATCCACATCACGTACTTGCCCGTCTTCGGATTGAAGACGACCTTGGGCCGCTCGATGAACGTTCGGTCGCGGATGTCGGAAGACAGCGATTCCTGCGGAAAAGCCACGCCCTCATGCTTCCAGCGGTACAGGTCGGTCGAGCTGTAGCAGGAGACCCCCGTCTGGCGCCCGGGGGTGCGGTCTTCGCCATACCAGTAGTACGTGCCGTCCCGCGCCAGCACCGCCCCACCGTGGGCCTGGATGGGCTTGCCGTCCGTGTCGAGCCAGACCTCGCCCGGCACGAACCGGTCCTTTTCACCTTGCGCCCAAGCAGGGTCTCCAAAAACAAAGGGCCACAACGCGATGTGAGCCACTACAACTGCAGTGCGAACTGCTTTCATGTCTCCACCTCAGATCACGTCACTATGAAACGGAATTGACGTCTTCTTCAGGCACAGCATCAGCGTGTTTTGGCCAAAGGCTTTCGACGCCACCACGTGGCCAGGATCGAGCCGGAGACGTTCATCCACGGTCCGAAGATGGCCGGCGCCAGCGCGGCCTTGGCGCTGAGGAGCGTCTTGAGGGCCAGGCCGGAAGCCATCCCGCCATTCTGGAGCCCCACCTCGATAGCCACCGTCCGGCATGCGCTTTCCTGGAGCCGAAGCAGTCGAGCGCCCCAGTAGCCCAGCACATAACCGATACCATTGTGCAGCATGGCCGCGAGGATGATGTACGGGGCGATCTTCATCAGATCATCACGCGATTGGGCCGTGATGATGCCGATGATCAGGCAAATCCCGGCCATAGAGACAACCGGCAGGACCTTGTCCATCCAGTTCTCGGGCCCCTTCAACCAGACACCGATCACCAGCTTGGCCAGCGCCACGATGCCGATCAGCAGCAGACCCACCACAAGCCCGTCCTTCCCGAGGCTGCCATTGCCGACCGTGAGGATGGCTTTCGGAGCATACGCCGCAATGAGTGTCGCGGCACCGACGCTGACGGTGGCAACGAGACCCAACATCCATCCCTGATGGAATACCCTGCGTCGGCCGTACAGCATGTAGTTGGCCAGCAGACCGGCCACAATCGGAACGATGATCATGTTGATGATCGTGAACATCATCCCGAAGAATGGGACCGGGACCATCTTCCCCGCCAGCAGTTCCATCATCAGCGGCGTCATGACGGGCGAGGCCAGCGTCGAGCAGGCCGTCATGGTCACGGACAGCGCCACGTCGCCACCGGCCAGGTACGTCATCACGTTGGAGGCGACGCCGCCCGGACAGGCCCCGATCAGGACCACGCCGGCCGCCACCTCCGGCTCGAAGCGAAAACCTTTGGCCAGTGTAAAACCGACCAAGGGCATGACGGAAAACTGAAGAACGAAACCGACGAAGACCGGCCAGGGCATTTTGACGACGCGGGTGAAATCGGCCACGCTCAAGGTCGTGCCCATGCCGAACATGATGATCTGAATCAGCGGGACGATCAGAATGGCGAGGTCGAAGCCGGGCCAGGTCATGAAGGCCGCCGGGTACACCATCGAAGCGGTCACGAAGGCGAACACCCATACCGTGAAGGCGAAACTCTTCAGAACCGGATGGCTCATGCAATACAACGCCAGCGACGCGAACGTCACGATCAGCGCAGGCCCCGAGACAGCCCGATGCCCCATGACGAACGTGGCGATCGCGACCACCAGACCGACCGCCGATACGATCCAGCAGTGTCTCAATACCGAGCGTCCCATTGGCAAGCATCTCCCCTGACTGACTTTCTTCAACGGGTGGCAGCCTCAAGCGCAGCTTGGGGATGGCCCATCATTATGAACCATCCCCAAGTCCTACGGACTTGAGGCTGCCACCCGTCTGCAGGCCCCATCTCTAACTCCACAGTCGGTCGTTCGAACGATCCTGGTTCCACTCCTCGGTGGGCGGGAACAGCTCTTGGCCGCGTTCGAGGTGTTTTTGGATCACGTCAAGGTTCAACTCGATGCCCAGTCCGGGTCCCTCCGGGACACGGGCGAAACCGTCGGTGTGGAACGGCTTGTCCACGCCGGTGACGAGGTCTTCCCACCAGTCGACATCGACGGAGTGGTGCTCCAGGGCGATGAAGTTCTCGGTCGCCGCGGCACAGTGCAGATTGGCCATGAAGGACACGGGCGTTCCGGCGAAATGCATGGCCATCGCGACGCCGCTCTACTCCGCGTAGTCGCCGATCTTCTTGGTCTCCAGGATGCCGCCAGCGGTGGCCAGATCGGGATGCACCATATCGACGGCGCGCTCGTCGATCAGTTTCTTGAAGCCGCCGTCGAGGGTATAGATGTCCTCGCCGGTCAGTAACGGCACATCGATGGCGTTCTTGATTTCCTTGAGCATGTCGGTGTATTCCCACGGGACCATGTCTTCCAGCCAGGCGAGCGCATAGGGCTGCAAGGCCTTGCCCAGCTTGATGCAACTGTTGACGCCGATGTGCCCGAAGTGGTCCGACGCCACCGGGATCTCCCAACCGACCACTTGGCGGACCTCGGCAAAGCGTTCGGCCATCAAGGCGGCCCCTTTGTCGGACAGTTGGATCGCGGTGAAAGGGTGTTTGCCGCGCCAGTTCGTCTGGCTCGTCGGGTAGCTCAGCGCGCCGGGGGCATTGCGTATGGTCTGGATGCCGCAGTCGTACTTGAGAAATGTGAATCCCTGTTCGATCCGTTTCTTCAGGCCGGTCACCTGGCCGTCGGGCGTGTCGGCATACAGCCGGATTCGGTCGCGGTATCGCCCGCCCAGCATCTGATACACCGGCACGCCGTATGCCTTGCCCGCCAGGTCCCACAGCGCCATCTCCACGCCCGAGACGCCGCCGCCCTGCCGAGCATGGCCGCCGAACTGCCTGATCTTCTTGAACAGCCTCTCCACGTTGCACGGGTTTTCTCGCAACAGGCGGCTCTTGAGCATCAGCACGTATTTCTCGCTGGCCCCGTCGCGGACTTCGCCATAGCCGCAGATGCCCTGATTGGTGTCGATGCGAATCAGGGGGCAGC
This sequence comes from Sedimentisphaerales bacterium, assembly GCA_040772485.1. Taxonomy (GTDB): domain Bacteria; phylum Planctomycetota; class Phycisphaerae; order Sedimentisphaerales; family Anaerobacaceae; genus Anaerobaca. The sequence goes on from JAXGYC010000011.1 coordinate 31,255, forward strand.
GCATCGGCGCCCGGGCCACCACCGCGACCCGCAGGTCGGTGATCCGCAGTTCCGATGGGCTGGAATTGCGCTGGACGTTCTGTGTCGCGCAGGCGATCTGCTCCTCGATGGGCGCGTCGATCATGCCCGCCAGGGTCAGGCCGGCAAAGCCCACCCCAACCGTCTTCAGCAAGGAACGTCTCGAAGTCGCCATCTCGTGTTGTCGCTCGTTCTTCTTCATGAGTCCTCTTCTTGTTGTGACAAAGGCTTCGATCGTGTGGGTGCTACCAGTTTCTGGTCTTGGGATCGAGCATCTCCTCGATCACCTGCTTCGGGACGGGCAGCTCGTTGATGTTTTTCTTGAGCCAGTCTCGGAAGTCCTCACGGATTTCGGGCGTCCACCGGCTGTCGATTTGTCCCGGCGTATACTTGCCTTCCTTCAAACGCTGGTGTCCGAACATGTCACGCAGGGTGATGGCCTCCGATTCAGTGACCACCTTCTCGGCCAGATGGGCGGGAACGAAGACGATCCCCTCGCGTTTGGCCAGCACCACGTCGCCGGGTGAGGCCACCGCCCGCCCGATCCGGATCGGAACGTTGATCGCGCTGAGCATCACTTCTTTGAGATAGCTGGGGTCGGCGCCCTTGTGCCAGGCGTTGAACCCTTCGATCTCCTCGATGCCTTCGAGGTCGCGGACGCCGGCGTCGAAGATGACGCCATTGCCGCTTCGGGCGTAGATCGCGTTGGCGAGGTTGTCGCCGATCAGCGTGCCGTCGAGGACCTTGCCGAACCCGTCGGCAACATAGACGTCGCCCTTCTGGAGCATGTCGATGGGCCAGGAATTCGAGTTGCCCAGGCGCCCTTCGGCGTGTCCCTGGTCCATGATCGCCTTGTTGAGGTCGGGCTGCATGGGCATATACTGCGCGGTCAGCACGCGTCCGACGATCGCCTCGTCGGGACGCATAACCTGCCAGCCCAGTGCCGTCTCGTAGCAGTTGTGATAGCCGGCGCCGCTGACGATGCCCCAGGCCATCGTGACTGGCACGTTCCGCATCCGTTTGAGCAGATCATCGGACACCATCGGCCGGCCGTCGGCCATCCGAGGCCCGGTCCATTTCGACGTGCACTGCAGCACGCGGATGGGACAGGACACCACCGGCGGTTCGATGCCGCCATCGGCCGCCTGGATGCGGAGGTTGCGCCAGCGGACCTCGTAGGGACCGGCCTCGTTCCCGATGCCGTGCACCTGGAGGCCGATGATGCCACGGGCGGTCATGCTGTCCCGCAGATCCACACAAGCGACATCGTTGACCCATGTCCGGATCCGGTCGCCCTTGCACTCGATGCGGTACTTGTTCCACTGGCCGTCCTTGAACGCCTTGCTCGCGACAGGATCGCTCGTCGTGCTGGCCAGCATGAAGCCGCGGCGCGCCTCGTCGTAGATGCTGCCCGAGGAACCGGCCTTCTCGGTGGCGATCTCCACCTGATAGCCATAGACGCGGTCGGCCGGAATCACGACCGACTGAGGCTTTCCGTCCCGGCTGGCAAACACGAACGCCATCTCCGTCGGCGCGATCTGACTGCGGACCTGCACACCGGAATTGAGCCGAGGGTCCACCTTGACCTCGAACTCCAGTACAAAGTCGCCGTACTGCCGATCCGTGCAGAGGAACGTGTTGGGGCTTCCTTTGACCGTCGTGCCGACGATCTCGTCGCCCTCGACGTGGTACCGGGCGGTGCCGCTGTGGACCGACCAGCCGTTCAGCGTCTTGCCATCGAACAGAGAAATCCACTGGTCCCGATCCTGGCTCCGAGCCGGACCTGCCCCCACGGCAGCGAGCAGCAGCACGATCGCCGCTCCAAACACCCATCTACGATTCATACGGCACCCCTTTCACCTGTTGATGTCACGCAACACCGCTTCTCGGGCAAATGCCTCCAGGCGTTCACGCGCGTGTCGTCGCACGTCATCGATAGCCCTCCCGTGTCAGCCGAATCACCGCGTCGACATTGTCACGGTCGATGATCGCCGCTCCCGCGTCGATATCCGACGGCTGGATCTGGTAACGGCAGTAGAGCGCAAGCTGCACGACGGGATAGAACCCCTGGATGTACGGCTGCTGGTCCACGGTGCAGCGAATCACGCCGGCCTTGACCAGACGCAAGGTGGTATCGGACAGGTCGAACCCGGCCGACCAATACCCCCGGCCCGCGAAGTGCTGCTCCAAGGCCAGACCCGCCGCCTCGGTGTCGGATTGACCGGTCCCAAGGACGATACGGATGTCGGCGTGCTCGCGCAGCGTTTCGGCGATGCGCTCCGCGCCTCTGGCGGAATCGTTACCCGTGACGAGCACGGTCCATCGGACCCCTTTGTCCTTGAGCACGTCCTGCAAGCCTCGTAAGCGGTCTTCGAGCGCCGAGACCCCTTCGTCGTGCATCGTCATCAGAACGTGTGCATCGGCGGAAATCTCCGGCAGCAGTTCCGAAGCCAGCGACCGCCCCGCTTCATAGAGCCGCTGGTTAACGCTCGCAAGCCGGGCGTTGGGCGAGGCGTGGTCATCCACGTTGAACGCGACGACCGGCACACCCTGATCGATGGCCTCCCGGACCACGTCGTCAAACGCCTCCGGGTCGATGAGATTGAGCGCGATGCCGTCGTAGCCTTCCTTGACCGCCCGGCGCACCATCGCTGCCTGAGCCGGGACATCGACGCCTTCGGTGCCGAGAAAGTCCGCCTCCACGCGCATCATCTGTGCGGCGTCACGCACACCCTTCTTCACCGGCCGGAAGAACTTGGCATCGACCGTGCAGGTGATGAATGCAAACCGCAGCGGCCCGTCCTCCGGCAAGCGGCTCGGCCGGCCCATGCCGCAGCCGGCGACCATCATCGTAACAATCGACACTACAAGGAGCCGCATGACGTCACCTCTCAAGGATCGACGGATTCGCTATCGGAACACGACATACAGAACAATCATCGTCAGCGCCAGCAGCGCGCTGAGGAACTTGTAGTTGCCCAGGCCGGGCCAGCCTTTCTCGCGCAGAGGCTCCAACGGAGACTTCCAGACCAGGGCCATCTTCTGCTCCGTCGGCTCATCCGGGAAGGCGAGCGAAAGGACGATCATCACCATCCCGCAGAGGCACGCGAGAAGGAAGCTGATCACCATGAAGTTCAGGAACCCAAAACCGGAATGAGCCGTCTTGAACGCCGCCAGGAGCTTGGTGAAGTCCAGAAGGAAGACAACGAAGCCTACCGCCGAGCCGGTGATCAGCGTGATGAACGACGCCTTGGAAGAGGCTCTCCTCCAGAACACGCCGGCGACAAACACCACGGTGATCGGCGGCGCCAGGTAGCTGATCGCCGCATTGATGCCCTGAAAGACCGTGGGGAAGCGGCCGCACAGGGGCGACCAGACCACCGCCAGGACCATTGCGACAAACGTCACGATTCGCCCGATCATCACAAGCTTGTCTTCCGACGTGCCGGGCGCCCAGCGTTTGTAGAGATCGTAGGAGAACAACGTGGCCGCCGAGTTCAGAGCGCCGGACACCGTGCTCATCAGCGCCGCCATCAGGGCGGCTGCAACAACGCCCCGCAAGCCAACCGGCAGCAACGTGCCGATCATGTGCGAGTAGGTCAGCGCCGCGTCGGGCTGACCTTGCTCGTTCAGCGGCAAAGCCGGGATCGCCCCCTTTCGAACCAGGGCCAGACAGACCAGGCCCGGCAGCACGAAGATGAAAACGGGCAGGATCTTGATGAAGCCGGCGAACAACGGGCCCGTTCGCGCATGGTTCTCGTCCTTGGCGCCGAGGACGCGCTGCACGATGGTCTGGTCGGTACACCAGTACCAGATCCCGATGATCGGATAGCCCAGAAACACGGAATACCAGGGCAGCCCCGAGGCGTCGCCCGCCGGACGCAACACGGTGAGCTTCACCGGGTCCACCTGCTCGGCCAACCCGCTCCAGCCGCCGACCTTGACCAGACTGATCGCGGTCAGGATGATCGCGCCGGCCAGAAGGATGATCGTCTGGACGGACTCGGTGAGCACGACCGCCATCAGACCGCCGACCATCGTGTACAAACCGGTGATCGCCGCGATCAGAACGATGCTCCACATCTTCGGGATGCCGAAGAGCCCCTCCAGGACGGTCGCCCCCGCGTACAGGGAAAACCCGATGTGAATGAAGATCGCTGAGACGATCGACAGGACCGCCAGCCAATCCCGGCTCGCCCGGCTGTACCGCTTCTCCAGGAAATCGGGCAACGTCGCCACACCCGAGCGGATGTAGAACGGCGCAAAGAACAACGCCAGCGCGATCAGCGTGAACGGCGCCATCCACTCGAAATTGCCATAGGCCAGGCCGTTCGTATACCCTTCCTCGGCGAGACTGACCAGATGAACCGTCGAGATGTTGGTCGCGAACAGCGCCAGGCCGATCACGGGCCAGCGCAGCGTCTTGCCCGCGAGAAAGTACTCGTCCGCTCTGTCGCGGGCGCGCCGGCGCAGACCTGCCCAACAACCCAGAGCGAGGATTCCCACGATGTAGGCAACGATGATCGCAGTGTCGGCCCAACCGATCTGCACGGAACTCTCCTTAGAGAAGAATCCTTTCACACAGCGTCACGGTAGGGGCGAATGATTATTCGCCCCTACGGGTTAACGTCCGTCCCAGTTGGCGGTCTGTCCGCGAGCCAAGTCCAGGTCGGCAGTAACCTGCCCATAGCGAAGCCGGCAGGGTCTGCCCGCAAGAGAACGAATGGTCGAGGAAATGAGCCGGCCTTCCTTCCACTCGATATCCACTTCGAAGCCGCCCCGGGCGCGGAGCCCTCTGACCGATCCGCTCGGCCAGGCTTTGGGCAGTGCCGGCAGCAATTCGATCCGATCCGTGTGGCTTTGCAGCAGCATCTCCGCGATACCGGCGGTGGCGCCGAAGTTGCCGTCGATCTGGAACGGCGGATGCGCGTCGAACAGGTTGGGGTATACTCCCCCGCCGTCCTGGTAGTCCGTGCCTTTGAATGCAACCGGCGTCAGGAGATTGCGCAGCAGCGTGTAGGCATGGTCGCCGTCGAGCAGTCGGGCCCAGAAGTTGATCTTCCAGGCACGGCTCCATCCGGTGCCGCCGTCACCGCGAGCGTTGAGCGAGACCGCCGCCGCCTGGGCCAGTTCGGGCGTGATGCGCGGCGCGATCTGGCGTCCCGGATGCAGACCGAACAGGTGCGAGACATGCCGATGCTGGTCCTTGGGGTCGTCGCGGTCGGTCATCCACTCCTGCAACTGGCCCCACTTGCCGATCTGTGGACCGAGCAGCCGCTCCCGCAAGCCGGCCAGATGATCGCGAAACTCGCGGTCGATGCGCAATTCGTCGGCTGCCTCGATCGTGTTGGTGAACAGGTCCCAGACCAGCATCTGATCGTAGGTGACACCCTGCTCCTCGGGGCCATGCTCGGGCGACCAGCCGTCGGGGGTCACCAGTTGGCCGTCGGGCAGCGCGACCAGGCGGTCTATCCAGAAGTGGCACACTTCCTTGAGGATCGGATACGCCCTGTCGCGAAGATAGGCCTTGTCCTGCCCGAAGGCGTAGTGCTCCCAGAGATGCTGGCAGTACCACGCGCTGCCCGGCGGATTCCATCGCCAGCTTGAACCGCCGTAGATGTTGTTCTCGGTCTGGACGGTCCAGCCCCGTTCGCACTTGTAGTACTCCTGCGTCGCCCGCTTGCGGACCTGCCGCTGATTGTCGATGTAATCGACGAAAGGCACGTGACACTCGGCCAGGTTGGTCGGCTCGGCGGGCCAGTAGTTCATCTGGACGTTGATGTTCGAATGGTAGTCGGACCGCCAAGGGGGATTGTTGCTGTGGTTCCACAGCCCCTGGAGATTGGCGGGCAAACCGCCGGGCCTGGATGAACTGATCAGCAGATAGCGGCCGTACTGAAAGAACAGCTCTTCGAGATCAGGATCGTTCTTCCTGTCGCGGTGATAGGCGAGAATCCGCTGGTCGGTGGGCCGAGCCAAGGTTTCGTTTGAAGAAGCGCCCAGATCTAATTCCACCCGGTCGAACAGGGCTTGGTAGTCGTCGACGTGGGCCTTTCGCAACTCGTCATACGACTTGCGCGCCGCGCTTTCGACGGCCTGCACGAGACGTTCGTGAGGATGGGACCCGCGCCAACCTCGATCCGAACGGTTCACGTAGTTGGTGCCAGCGGCCAGCAGGATCGTCAGGCTGTCGGCGTTGGAGAACGTCAGCCTGCCATCGGTGGCACGCACGTCTGCCCCTTCGCAAAGCAGGCGTACCTGCGCCTCGTATTCAAGACCATTGTCCAATCGGCCCGACGCCATGAGACCACTGCCCCAGGTCTGAACCGGCGCATCGTGGGCGTCACTCAGCCCGAGAGTTCCGCTGTAGCTGCCCGGGCGGCTCGCCGTAAATCGCAGGACCATCACACGGTCGGGATGGCTGCAAAACGCCTCACGCTCGTAGACCACTCCGCCCCTGCGGTAGCGGACACGGTGCGTCGCCGTGGTCAGGTCCAATTCGCGCCGGTATTCGAGCGGCGCCGCGTCGCCGCCTGCCGACAGATCGAGCACCAGATCGCCGAAATTCTGGTACGCGCCGGTGTCCTTCTCGTCGCCGGTCCACAGGCTCTGCTCGTTGAATTGGATGCGGACGGCGTCCACGCCGCCGAAGAGCATCGCGCCAAGCGAGCCGTTGCCGATGGGCAAGGCCTCGGTCATCCAATCGGTCGCCGGCTTGTCGTAGCGCAGGGCAAGGTCGGTCCGCGAGCCTGCAGGATGGGCTCTGGCCCATGCTGCTTTTTGGCCGCCTGCGAATCCGGCCAGGGCATAGACCAAGCCCGCCTGCCAGTTGATCGCAATCTCGTTGGTGCGATAGTCCTCCTGCTCGTCGCGCCAGCCGGTCGCAGAGTGTCCGCCTCCAATGACGTAGCCGGGCCAGGGCTGTTCGATGCCGTCGGCCCCGCAGCGGCGGTCGTGCGGGTGCATGGCCGGATCGATTCCCAGCCCCGTGACATAAGACCGATTGTAGTAGTTGCGGCCGAACAGGTGCGCAACGGCGTCCAATGCGGCGTTCAGATATTCGGGCTTCGGCGAGAGCCTGTACGCCACCTGAAGGTTCAGCACCTGTCGGGCGGCCGTGCCGTTGCAGCCCCAGTAGTAGCGTCGCATCGCACGGCCGTACACGTCTTCATTGGCCTGGGCCACCAGCCGATCGGCGGTCGAGAGCACATCATCCCGTACACTCGCCAGCAGCTCGGCGTTCTTCCCCTCGCGTTTCGACAGGACGTAGGTAAACATCGCGAGATTCCGCACGTTGCCCCAGTCCCAATCCTCGTCAATCGTGCCGGCCTGAACAGGCCTCCTGCCGCGTGCAGGTGGCGCCGCAGCTCGCTCCTCGAAATCCTTCAGGCACCGGGCGTCGCCGGTGGTCTCCCACATCTCGATGGCCGCCCAGAGCCGGTCGTCGGAATCGCTGGTCTGGTATCCGCCCGTTCGGAAGTCGCCTTGCTGGAACCGCTTGTCTTCGGGGTTGGCCTGGAGAAAGGCATAGCTGGTCCGAGCGGCATCGAGGCACTTCTGTGCGTAGGCGGCGTCGTACGGCTGGAAGTGGCGGGCGGCCACGGCCATCATCGCGACGAAATCGGCGGTCGCGGCCGAGCTCCACTCCGTGAAATAGCGTTTGGCTTCATCCTTCTCCGGCATGATGAAACCCGAGAAGCTCGTCCTCGTCAGCTTGTGTGAGACCCTGCCCGAGCCGTCCGGATACGGCATCTTCAGCAGCCAGTCGGTCTCCCACTTGAGCTCCTTGAGAAAGTCCGGATAGCCCGGCGCGGTGTCAGGAAGACCGAGCGAGAGATCCTTGAGCTTGTCCTGGAAATGGTCCCACGCCAGGAACAGACAGCCGACGGTGATCCCGGCGTTGACGGTGTACTTGCCGTAATCGCCTGCATCATGCCAGCCCCCGGTCCCGTCTCTGAATCATCCCCAGTTTAAGGTAGGGCCCAATGAAAAGGTCGACTCTTTGACGATGAGAGTTGGTGAAAGAAATCACAATGCCAACTCGATCGAAAGGAGTCGACCATGAAACGCCAGGAGATTTCGGATTTTGTACGTTCGGTATGCTCTTGTCTTCGGCTCTCGCAGGCCAAAACCTTGAGCGTCTTGGTTCCGGCGGCGATGATCGTGGTGCGGGCCTCGCTGGCCCAACTGGGACGGGCATTGGCGGGGCAATCGGCGCTGGCCGCCAAGCAGGGGATCAAGCGGGTCGACCGCTTTGTAGGAAACACTCGGGTCGAGCCGAGCGAAGCGATGCGGGGCGTGGTCCAGTGGCTCGCCCAACCCCGAAAAAAGCTGCTGGTGAGCCTCGATTGGGTGGATATCCGCCACTTTCAGTGCCTGGTCCTGGCGGCTCGTCTGCGAGGCCGGGCCTTGCCTTTGCTGTGGGCGGTGTACCGTTACGAGGAGGTCTATCGCTCGCAGAACAATCTGGAATACGGGTTGCTGCGTCTGTTTCACACCATGGTGGCCGCTTCGGTCCGGGTGACGCTTCTCGCCGATCGGGGGTTCGGTCGAACGGAGATGGCCCGCGTGTGCCAGGAACTGAAGTTCCATTACATCATCCGCATCCAGCCGTCGGTGTGGGTGAGCAGTTCGCGGTTCACCGGTCGCCTGGCGGATTACCCGATCCATCGGGGCCAGAGACACCTGCTACGCCACGTCTCGTATCGCAAAGAGCGGCCCGTCGTGCAGGACGTGGCTGTGGTTTGGCTGCCGGATCAGTCGGAACCCTGGTATCTGATGACGGACGAAGAGCACCTTCGCGCCCAAGTCTTGTCCAAGGTCTTTGCGCGGCGGATGAGCATTGAAGAGTACTTTCGTGACGTGAAAAACAAACGCAATGGGTTTGCTCTGCGTTTGATCCAGATCAAGGATTCCCAGCGTTTGAGTCGGTTTCTGCTTATTCTGGCCTTGGCGTATCTGCTCCTGGTGACGGTCGGCCTGTACGCCTCCGAACGATTCCGCCCCGGCCGGTGGTGCTCCAACAACCGGACGGGCGAATGCAGTCTCTTCACCATCGGCCTGTTCATGCAAACCTGCCCTCTCCCCACCTGCCAGTATCTCTTGCGCCGCTTGAAGCACGAACTCCTCGGTCAAAACTGGGGATGACTCAGGTCCCGTCTCTCTTGACGCCCTCCCGTCCCAGGTAGTCCTCGTAGCCGTCGTCCAGGTGGCAGGCGTGGTGGGTGTAGCGAACCCCATTGTGGACGCCCTCGACGGCGCAGCCGCACCGCCAGAGATAGAAACCGCGCATTGCTGTGACATAAGCGAAATCGTAGACTTTCTCGCCGATCTCGAAGTCGATCGAGCGTCCTACGCCGGGGACGTCGAGGTAGAACTTGCCGTCGCTATGCAGCTCTGAGAAATCGGCAATCCAGACGTCCTGGCTCACGTCTTCCTGGCGTCGAGGTCCGGCTGCCCGGCCCGAGTATACCACCGCGCCGTCGGAGGCGCGCTTCACGGCGAAATCGGAGCAAGACGCGGCGATCGACGCCTTCTTCGCCAATCCGGGAAGAAAGCCGAGCGAATTGAGACGGATGTCCGAATCCGCCGCCGGAACCTCACTCGTGATCGACAGGGCAATCACTGCAACAAGCAACAGACGTCTCTGCATTCTCATACCTCCTTCAATCCGCGTGCGACTCGTGGAAGGCGGATTCGATCTCGAACCGGCACACTGGGACGAGTCCGAAACATCGTCCCCGATGGGTCAGCGTCCCCGGCCTCGCATCGGACGGCCTCTCATGACCGCCTCGGCCCGGCTGTTGACGTCGTCCGAGACGTTCAGATCGCGAATCTTCTGCGCCAGATCGCGGGCAGCTTGGCGATCCCGGCGAAGCATACTGCCCGCCAGCTCGACCGCCGCCAGGGCCGCCTCGGCCTTGAAATCGCCTTCCCTGGCGAGAGCCAACAGGCGTTCGGCGACCTTCGGACTCGGCACCGCTCCCATCGCGGCCACAACCTGCCGCTTCTCGTCGTCGCGACGGGCATTGTCGAAGGCGCGGAAGCAGAGGCTCACGCGGTCTTCCAGTGGAGCTGAGTCGCTGGTCACGATCAGACGCAGCGCTCCCCGCGTCGCGAGGACGTAGTGCGTCAGCGAAGTTTCCGAATTCGATGCGATGTTCAGCAGAACATCGGCCGCGGCGAAATCAGGCCAGTTGCCAAGGGTGCGAATCCCCGCCTCGCGCAGGGCCTCGTCAGGCGACTGTGCGGCCCGTGTGACGACCTCCAGAGCCGCCGGACCGCCCGCCGCGTCGAGGGACATCAGCAGGGTAACCTTGACCTCGCCGGTGGAGTTCCTGACTCGTTCGATAACCGCCTCGGCCGCTGCCGCCTTGTCGGGAGCCTTGGTCAGCGCCGCCCGCAGGGCCGCGCCGGCACTGCTGCGAGCACCCTGGCCGCTCGTCTTGGCGACGAGATCGGCCAGCGTCCCGGCATCAACCATGTCCGCGACGTCCACCATCGCCTTGAAGGCAGCCGAGCTGATCTCCTCATCCGCATCGGCGGCATAGCCCGTCAAGGCTTCCACGACTCCGGGGACCCGGCGTTTGCCCAGAAGACCAATCGCTGCGCTGCGCTTCTTCACATCGCCCGAGGCCGCACTGGCACGGATGACCTCCTCCACGCGAGGGCCGACCATCAACGCAAGCCCTTCACGGGCCGCACGCTGAACCGCACCCGAGCCATTCACGGCAATGTCCAGCAGCGCCTCGGCCGACTCATCGCAACCAGTTTCCGTCAGCGTGTCGATCACCGCCAGACGCACCGCTTCATAGTCGCTGTGCAGAACCCTCTTGACCGGACCGACGGACGACAAATCGCCACGGTCGGCGATCAGGCCGAGAATCTGCACCTGAAAGTGAGGAGGCAACTCCGGCAGCACGCGTGCAAGCGCCCGCATCGGAGCGGTCGTCGGCGCCTGGCGCGCCACCTGCACCGCAACGCGGCCGACCCTTGGATCGCCGTCTCGAATGATATTGACAATCTCTCCGGTGGCCTTGTCGGGGTCGCACATCATCAGACCATTGATAGCCGCCACGCGAATGCTGAACGGGTTCGGGCTGTTGGGATCGCGAGTCAGCTTCGTCGCCCAGTTGTAGACGGCGACATAGACCTTGCCGGCATTGACCACGTCATTGTGCGCAGTCCTCTCCTGCGCGATGTCGATCAGAGCCTGTGCGACCTTCACCGAGACCGGACCCAGCGGTTTGTTGAGCGCGCCGAACAGGGCTTTGGCGCCCGCAGCGCCGCCGATGTTCGCCAGCGCGGAGGCGGCAGCAGACGCAACATTGGGGTCCGCATCGCCCAGCGATTCGGCGATTCGTTCGATCGCCTCGGCCGCACGGCGCTGTCCCAGGGAGTTGAGCAAGCCGATCTTCCACGCGGCCTGGTCCGCCGAGGCCAGTTTCTCCAACAGGGCCTCGGTCGCGCTCGGGTCCGGGTTCTTCTCAAGGGCGCGACGGGCGTAGTCGGCCAGATGCCTGTCGTCGGCCGACATCAGCTTGACGAGGGCCGGGACCGACTCGCCCTTGCCGATCCGTTCCAGTTGCAGCACGAACCAGTGGCGCACGACGTCGGGCATATCGGCGCGATCGAGATTCGCGACGATCACTCTGGCCAGTGCTTCCCGTTCGGTCTCGGCGCCGGGACGGGCGGCATAGGAACCCATGTCCTGAAACATGATCTGGTAGTTGTAGCGGCTCGGCACATCGTCGGCCGACATCAATGGCATCAGGTAGTCGATGGCCTTCTGATAGGCCTGGGCCAACTGGGCGGCGTCCCGCGCCGGCGCCTCGGCTTTGCCGCACAACTGCTTGACCAGGTCGACGCCGTCCTGTGCCTGTGTGGTCGCGGCCATTCCCAGAAAGACCGCGAGGATGATTCCATGATTTACGATGCTTGAGAGCTTGTTCCTCATCGTCAATTTCCTTTCGATCGACGTCAACATCTGCAGGCCAAATAGGGGCGAATAATCATTCGCCTCTACAGCACGTAGGGTGCGCGGCGCGGACGGTCGTACCAGCGCTCGGCGGCCGGATCGTCGAGGATTCTCTCCTCGGACGGATCCCAGTGGATCGGCCTTCCCAGGCGTTCGGCGATGCCGCTGAGATGGCAGATCGTCGCAGTGCGATGGCCGATCTCGGCGGGACAGATCGTCGTGCTGCGCGTCCGGATGCAGTCGATCCAGTTGCCCTCGTGGTCGTTCGAATCGTACAGGTGAATCTCGCTGGGCAGCAGCGGAGCCTGGGCCAGTTCCACCGGCCTGGTGTCGAGCCGGCCGCCGCGACTGACCATCACCTCCCCTTCTGTACCGATGAACTGGATCATGTGGCCGCCCCATACGGGATGGTCGCGCAGGACCTTCGTGCCGTCGGCATAGTAGTGGGTCTGGTGCTGGTGGCCGGGCCAGCCTTTCGGAACGAATTTGACCGGGCCGGAATCGTCCATGCCCAGAGCCCACTGGATGATATCGAAGTGGTGAGCGCCCCAGTCGCCGTTCTTGCGGGAGCCGTACTCCCAGAATCGTCGCCATCCGCCGCCGTAGTCGCCCTTGACCCGTTCTGCGTTGTACGGGAACCAGGGCGTCGGGCCGAGCCATCGGTCGTAGTCGAATCCCTCAGGGATCGGCTGGGCCGGCAGCGTCGTCGGAGGGGCAAACGAGCCCAGACTGGTATAGATCGTATGCACCTTGCCGATCCAGCCGTTGCGGACGATCTCCGACGCTTTGCGGAAGGCCCATTCAGATCGCTGCTGCGAGCCGACCTGGAAAACGGTTCCGTACTGCTTGCAGGCGTCGCTCATCAGCCGCCCTTCGCGAATCGTGAGTGTCATGGGCTTCTGGCAATACACGTCCTTGCCGGCCTTGATGGCGGCCAGCGAGCACATGGCATGCCAGTGGTCGGGGGTCACCACGAAAACGGCGTCGATGTCCGGCCTGGCGCAGAGCTTCTCGTACTCCAGATAGGCATCGCAGCCCTTATACGCGCCATCGGCCGCCTGATTGGCGTAGGCTCGTTCGACCTGGCCCTTGGCGCTCTCCCGTCGGCGCCCGTCCACGTCGCAGACCGCCAGCACCTGCACATCGTTGCGTCCGAGCATCCCATTCAAGTGTCCGCCCATCATCAGGCCCATGCCGATCATACCCATCGTGATCCGGTTGCTGGGCGCATTGGCGCCGAAGACCGTCGAGGGCATGACGTGGGGAAACACCACGGCCGCCCCGAGCGCTGCCGCCCCTTTGAACATGAAGTCACGACGACTCAGAGAAGGCTTCTTCTTCATCGATTCAATCTCCTGTCTGCATTCGTTCTCAGTCATCCTGTCGATACACATGTCAATTGCCGTCCGGCTTGAGATCCTCGCTCGGCGGGCCAGCCGTGCAGTAGTTGCGAACCACCCTGTCCACGCGAGAACCATCTGGCGGTGCGGCATCACAGACATGGGTTCCCAAAGCCAACACGAGTGCAACTATAAAGGATATCCCAGTCAATTGCCATTGACCGGTGCAGACAAAATCCTGTCGCGCTTTGGTCCCAAGGCCGCCAGAAACCGACGCCTTGGCCGGGGATCTTGGCCCACCTTCGCCTTTGTCAGGTTATGGGACTGACTCTTGAGGCCCCTGCGGCAAATCGGGTGGAAATCTGATTCGCCCCTCCTTAAACCACCGATAGACCCCATTCTAATCCCCTGGAGGCAAAATAGATAATATAATCCACGTTACAGTAGACCGTTCAGCCGACGAAACCGTATATCTCTTCAAAGGAAATCCTGGAGGCCCGATAGAAAAGGGACCGGCTTCACTGGGAATTTGTCAACGTGCGGCGAATCGGCTTCTCAAGTAGCGTGGCCGCGGGCTTGCAGCTCCCACAAACGCGACGTATTCGCGATATCAGGGCCGATCCAAATCGGAGCGTTTTTCATACCCCGCTGGAAAGGCGGAAAAACGCGGAAAAAGCGTTACGAAACGCGTCTTCAAAGGCACTAATCTGAGCCAGTTATATGTCCGACATTCAGAATCAGAAACGGATTCGCAGTCAACTGTCTTGGTTCAGAGAGGAGTTCGACATGAACGGTGCAAATCGATCGCGTGTGAGAGGCATCGTGGCCCTGGCGGCCTTGTGCCTTATCGCTTCGGCGGCCTTTGGCGCCCCGACGAGCCTGAGCAACGGCGTGCCGGTCACGGGGATTTCCGGATCGGCCGGCAGCGAGCAGTTCTACGTGATCGCCGTACCGGCCGGGCAGGACGACCTGGAGATCCAGATCTCCGGAGGGACCGGCGACTGCGATCTGTACGTGCGCAGAGGGGCTGCACCGACGACCACGACCTACGATTACCGACCCTACAAGGTCGGAAACAACGAGACGGTGCTCGTGGAAAGCCCCGCCGCCGGCACGTGGTACATCATGCTGCGCGGCTACACCGCCTTTGCGGGTCTGACCCTTCAGGCCAGCTATTCGGCCAGCATCACCGTCGTGACGCTGAGCAATGGCGTGTCGGTGAGCGGCTTGAGCGATGTTACGGCGGGCGAGAAGTACTACAAGATCGATGTACCCAGCGGACAGACCAAACTCCAGATCAGCATCTCCGGCGGCACCGGCGACTGCGATCTCTATGTCAAGCAGGGCGCCCTGCCCACCACGGCCAGCTACGACTACCGGCCGTTCCTCTCCGGCAACAACGAGTCTGTCAGCGTCGATAACCCGACCGCCGGGACGTGGTACATCATGCTCAGAGCCTACAGCACCTACACCGGCGTGACGCTGCTGGCCAGCTATACCGGCGGCGTGGGCACACTCCTGAGCAACGGCGTGCCCGTCACCGGCCTTTCCGGCGCGCAGGCCAGTTCGAAGATCTACCGCATCGAGGTTCCGGCCGGCCAGACCAATCTGGAGATCAAGATTTCTGGCGGCACCGGCGACTGCGATCTCTATGTCAAGCGCGGCACCGCACCGACTACCACGGACTACGACTACCGGCCGTTCCTCTCCGGCAACGAAGAAACTGTCACCGTGAGCAATCCGACTGCCGGCACATGGTATATCATGCTCCGCGGGTACAGCGCGTACTCCGGCGTAACTCTGGTCGCCACCTACGGCACGGTTCTGACGCTCGAAGACGGCGTTCCCATCTCCGGCATCGCAGGGTCCAGCGGCAGCGAGAAGGTCTACAAGATCGAGGTCCCGTCCGGGCAATCCGTACTGCAAATCAGCATCTCCGGCGGCACCGGCAACTGCGATCTCTACGTCCGTCGCGGCGCGGTGCCCACCACTTCGACGTGGGACTACCGACCCTATCTGTCGGGCAACAACGAGACCGTCACCGTCAACAACCCGCCGGCCGGCACGTGGTACATCATGCTGCGGGCCCGCACCGCCTACAGCGGGGTGACTCTCAAAGCGGATTACTGGTTCACCGAGTCGATCAAGGTCCTGAACAACGGCGTGCCCGTGACCGACATCAGCGGCCCCGCAGGCAGCGAGAAGCTCTATCGCATCAGCGTGCCCGCCGGGCAGACGAAGTTCGAAATCCAGATCTCCGGCGGCACCGGCGACGCCGACCTGTACGTCAAGAGAGGCGCCGCGCCGACGACGTCGGACTACGACTACCGTCCGTATGAGATCGGCAACAATGAAACCGTTACGGTCAACAATCCGCAAAGCGGCGACTGGTTCATCATGATTCGCGGTTACCACGCCTATGCCGGCGTGACGCTCGTGGCCACCTATGGCGGCGGCGGTGGCGGAGACACCGTCACAGCACTGAGCAACGGCGTGCCCGTGACGGGATTGTCCGGCGCCACCGGCAGCGAGGTCTACTACAAGATCGACGTGCCCGCCGGGCAGTCGAAGCTGGAAATCCAGACCTCCGGCGGCACAGGCGACCTGGATCTGTACGTCCGCAAAGACAGCAAACCCACAACCACGGAATGGGATCACCGCCCGTACCTGAGCGGCAATAACGAGACCGTCACCATCAACAACCCGGCGGCCGGCACGTACTACATCATGCTGCGAGCCTACCAGGCCTACACGGGCGTGACCCTCGTGGCGACGTACACTCCCGTGACAGACCCGACCGTGATCACGCTGAGCAACGGCGTTCCGGTTGCTGGAATCTCGGGCGCGGCCGGCAGTGAGAAGTTCTACAAGATTGTGGTTCCTGCCGGACAGGACTTCCTGAGCATCACCATCTCGGGCGGCACCGGGGACTGCGACCTCTATGTCAAGAGAGGCGCTCAGCCCACCCCAACGAGCTATGACTACCGCCCGTATCTGATCGGAAACAACGAAAGCGTCGATGTCACCAGCCCCGCCGCAGCCACCTGGTACATCATGCTGCGAGCCTATCAGACCTACTCCGGGCTGACGCTGGTGGCCTCCTACGGAACGAACAAGGTCGGCAACAATTTCGCGAGCGATCCGGCTTGCGTGGCCCTGTGGCGCTTTGAGTCCAATGAACTTCACAAGGACAGCATCGGTAACAACACCCTCACAATGGCTGATGACATACACGCGCGGACGCCTGTGTTCGCCGATACCGAGCAAGTTATCGAGGGCGATGCTAGCGGCTATTTCTCTGCCGCCTCACGACTGGAAATAGCTGATGCTAATCTAGACACTGCCTTCCCCTTGAAAAACGGGGGGCCTTCAACAGACTTTTCCATCTGTCTCTGGTTCAGACTGGACAGTGATCAAGACGGCCTTAATACACTGGTCTTCAAGGGCACGGACAACCGGGATCGACGATCGTTGTGGCTATATACCGACGCTGTAGCGAGCACCACGAAACTGCGACTACAGTTCGGATACAATAATGGGTTGAGCAACCAACGCGTCGACTTGGAAGATATACAGTCGAAACGCTGGTACCATTTGGCCGTGACATACGATCTCTCAACAGGAATCACCGACTATTATCTCTATGACGAGGAAACCGACCTTGCGGAGTATGGCTCTCACGTGATCACCAATGCTGTGGCGGTCTTTGAGTCTCCTCTGTCTCTGGGCGCTCAGCGCGGTAAATTCGATTATAGATTAAAGGGCAATATGGACGAGATCGTTGTCTTCAAGGACGTGCTGACCTCGGCAGAGGTCAACCAGATTCGCCAGGGCAGCTACGGGAAACCGTAGAACACCCTCCAAGGGACAGTGTCCCGGAGCAGATTGGCGTCTAACGTTTTGGATCGGCCCGGTCCTCGACCGGGCCGATCGGTCTGGAATGTGCGGAGTTGATATGATGCGTCGAAGGAATACGCCGGCAACGGAAACCAACAAACAGGCGACCACCCGGAGCTTCCTCAAGTCGGAGTGGCCGCTGTTTCTGTACCCGGCCCTGGTGGTAGCCGCCATTGTCCTTCTCCAGGCGGTCCACCAGTCCATCGAGAAAGACCTGACGCCATCACAGCGGCAGCCGGACCCATCGGCGCCACAAACCACGGCCGCGACAGAACAGAATGACCAGAACACATCGCAGGCAAGGTTGCCGGAAGACGGTTCGACGCTGCCTCCCGATGCGCTCGCGCCGTTGCCCGACACCGGCGCGACGGATACAACTCTGGCGGCCGACCGCCTGCGGATGATCGAGGCCCTCCGACGTCGCGCTGAATGGACAGGTTCCGGAGACTCTGTCGGCGGCGGAGACCTGCCACAGGAACTCCAGGCGGTCCACGCCATACTGACGTCGCTGCGACAAGCGGTCCGGGACCAGGACCATTCCCGAATCAAGGAAGCCATGGAGCAACTGGTTGCGCTGGGCGACGAAGGGGTGGGACCGTTGAGTGACATCGTCGCCGGCGGAACGGACGAAGCGGCCCTGTGGGCGGCCGAAGCGCTGGCCCGAATCGGCACGCCGGCGGCAACGGCCGCTCTGTTCGAAACGCTCGCACAGATCGAGGACGGTCCGTACAAGGAGCAGATCGCCAAGACCGCGTCGAACATCAGCAACCACGACAGTTGGCCTCTGCTGCTGGATACACTCCAGGGCACGGAAGACGCGATGGTGCAGCGTGCGGCCGGCGCCTCCCTGTCGCGAATGGCGGACACCCCCGTCCTGGATGAGATCGTCGCGCGGTACGATGCGGCCCTGACGGAAGAGGAAGCCGCTCGCCTGGCGCAGTTGGTCAGGAACATCAGCTCGCCCCAAGCCAGCGAGTCCCTGCGCGCGCTGGCCGGCGACGTTTCGTCGCCCGCCCTGGACGGGCTGCAACAGGCCGCGATCGAAGCCCTGGCCAACGTCGGTGACGCCCCGTCGGTTAACTACTTGCTGAGCAGACTTGAAGCCGCATCGCCAGGCGAAGGCGGCTCGCTCTTCAGCACCATCACCAGGATCAGCGCACCGCAGGCTCAATCGGCTTTGCTCTACGCGGCGGCTGGTAGCAAAAGCGTCTCGGCCGAACAGGGCCGAACGGCGGCCATCTACGCCCTGGAGAACTACCCCAACGCCGAGACGTGCGCCCTGCTCAACCAGATCGTCGCCGCGGAAGACAACACGGCGGTCCTCACCGCGGCCCTGCGAACGCTCGAGAGCATCCAGAAAGCCGTTCCCTCGGTCGCCGAAAACGCCACCTCCAAGGCCGACGCGGGCATCCTGCTCCCCCTGGACCCCCTCCAGAAGTAGCCATCCGTCCCCGCCTTGTGCCCGCACACATCTGCGGAAATCGCTACCGAAACAGACGGGAGCGGCACGAGACGTTTCGCCCCTTGCGGTTTGTCTTTTGGGCCTGGATGTGCTATAATCGTTGTGCTGAATGGGCCCTCCGGGCCAGCGAGATGCGGCGGATCGGCCTGAGGCACGCTTGGTCCAGAGTCGGTAGGAGAGCTTCGCAGATGGCAGGTCTCACGAGAACACTCCTGGTTTTCATGGTCTCCGTCGCCCTATGGCCGAATCCTGCGTCTGCCCAGCCCCCTCAGGACGACCCGACCGACGCGGCGCTGGTGATCAGTGAATTCGTCGCCTCGAACAACCGCAGTCTGCGCGACAGCGATGGCGACTACCCCGACTGGATCGAGATTCAGAACACATCGGCGGACATGGTGAACCTCGACGGCTGGTCTCTAACCGACAACATGGACAATCTGAGGAAGTGGGAGTTCCCAGCCGTCGAGCTTGCTCCGGGCCGCTTTCTCGTCGTCTTCGCGTCGGGAAAGGACAGGCGGGAGCCCCAGGCTGAACTGCATACGAATTTCGCACTGGCTGCCGGCGGGGAATCACTGGCTCTGGTCGCGCCCGACGGAACGTTGGCCCATGCGTACATCGACTATCCGCCGCAGTTCGCCGACATCTCCTACGGGCTCAGCGCCGGAAGCGTCAGCGGCCAGACCGAGACCGTTCTCGTGCCACAAGAGGCACAGGCCAGGGCTTGGGTCCCCGCGGACGGATCGCTTGGGACGGAGTGGATGCTGGCGTCGTTCTACGACAGCGAATGGCTCACCGGCACAACCGGGGTGGGGTACGACTACCCCGGCTACGTCGGGCTCGACGTCAGTTTCATGCGAGGCGTCGCCACCACCGTGTACATCCGCATTCCTTTCCACGTCGCCGACCCCGCTCCAGCGGACCGCCTGATTCTGTACATGAGGTACGAGGACGGCTTCGTCGCCTATCTCAACGGCTTCGAAGTCGCGCGGGCCAACGCCCCCGACGGGCCGGACGTGCCCTGGAATGCCTCGGCCACCGCCATCCGGGAGGACAGCGATGCGGTCGACTTCGAGGAGTTCGACATCTCGGCCTTCAAGGACCGCCTGGTCGCAGGCGACAATCTCCTGGCCATCCACGGCTTGAACGCGGACCTGGTCAGCTCCGACCTGCTGGCCCTTCCGGAACTGACGGCAATTCACATCGAGCGCATCGACCTGGAGGGGGTCGCGGAGGGGTATCTCCTCCAGCCGACGCCAGGGGCCGCGAACCAGGCGGCGATGGCCCAGATCGGCCCGACCATTCGCGATGTCACCGAGAACCCTCCCGCCCCGGCCGATGACGAAGATCTCGTAATCACTGCCCGGGTCCTCCAGACACAGGCCCCGGTCCTCGGGATGCAACTGACCTGGGTGACAGGGTTCGATTCCGACAGTCGGTTCATGACGAGCGACACCGTGACGATGGTGGACGATGGGAACGGAGACGATGCCGTGGCGGGGGATGGTCTGTACACGGCGACGATCTCCGCACAGTTCTACGAGCCGGGCGATATGGTGCGCTGGTGTGTCAGCGCGGTTGACACGCGCGGACAACTCTCACGGGCCCCTCTGTATCCTCATCCCACCGATTCGCCCAAGTACTACGGCACAGTGGTTCAGGACCCACAGGTCAATACGGCCCTTCCGGTGCTGTACTGGTTCGTGGAGAACGTCCCGGCGTCGGAAACGCGCAGCGGCACCCGCTGCTCGGTCTACTACCTCGGGCAGTTCTACGACAACGTGGGCATCCACATCCGCGGCGGCAGCACCTCCGGCGCCCCGAAGAAGCACTTCAAGTTCCAGTTCAATCACGGCGCCAAGTTCCAGTATCGCCAGGACGCCCCACGCGTGAACGAATTCAACCTGAACAGCACCTACAGCGACAAGGCCTACCTGAGGCAGAACCTGGCTTTTGAGTCGTACGACTGGTGCGGCTGTCCGGGCAGCGAATCGTTCCCCGTTCGCGCTCAGCGCAACGGCGAATTCTACGGCGTGCAGGTCTTCATCGAGGAGCCCGAGGAGGAGCTCCTCGAACGGGAGGGGCTCGATCCCGATGGGGCCCTCTACAAGATGTACGACACGTTCAATGCGTCCGGCAACGCTGAGAAGAAAACGCGTCGATGGGAGAACAACCAGCAGGACCTGAGCAATTTCCGCCGAGCCATCAACAACGCGTCGGGCCTCGCAAGGCACAATAACATTTTCGACTACGTCAATCTGCCCTTGACGCTCAACTACCTCGTCGCGACGGTCCTGTGCCACCAGAACGATCATCCGCACAAGAATCATTACCTCTATTGTGACTCGGACGGCTCGGGCCAGTGGTGCATCCTGCCCTGGGACCACGACCTGACTTGGGGCTCCAACTGGACGGGCAGCTCCTATCACGACTACATCTACGCCGACGATGACCAAGTCCCCGGCAAGCCCGGCGACGTGAAGCCTTCACACCCGTTCGTGGGCAAGGAGGACTGCAAGGAGTGGAATTTCCACTGGAATCGCTTGATCGACGCACTACTCAACGACACGGTTGTGCGCGAGATGTATCTGCGTCGCCTGCGAACGGTCATGGACGAATTCCTCAAGCCGCCTGGGACGCCCTATGACGAGCTGTTCATCGAGAATCGGATCGACGAGCTGGTAGCCGCGATGACCTCGGACGTCGCGTGCGACTACGCCAAATGGGCCAATCCCTGGACGTGGGGCGGCGAGGGCGGCTACCCACGAAACCAATCCTTCGCCTACGCGATCAACGTTATCAAGGACGACTACCTGGCCGTTCGGCGGACGCATCTGTTTGTCACGCACAACGTGGATCGCGTCGCCAGCTATCCGATCGCCGGATCATACTCGGCCGCCATCCCCAACGCACAGCCCGACAACGCGACGATCCTCCTTGCCGAGTGCGAGTTCAATCCGGCCAGCGGCAATCAGGATGAAGAGTACATCGTATTGGTCAACCCGAACTCCTATGCGGTGGATATCTCCGGCTGGCAACTGGAAGGTGGGATCGAGCACACTTTTCTGCCCGGCACCGTGATCGTCTCCGGCGGCGCGATCTACGTCTCGCCGAACGTCCGCGCGTTCCTCAACCGCCCGACGGGTCCGAGCAGAGGAAAGGGATTGTTCGTGCAAGGCAACTACAGAGGCCATCTGTCCAGTCGGGGCGAAACCATAAACCTGCTGGACCGATACGGACGCGTGGTCGATATCCTGACAACAGTACGATCCTCGAATTCAAGCACGACGACAACTGGTTCGACGAGACCGATGGCTCTGAGCATCAAAGATGCGACCAACCCCGAGCTTGGAAGCTGGAGCGCTCTCGTGGCCTGGCGTCCACGAGCCGAGGCGGGAGGTTCTCGCAAGACCGATTTGGAAGAGGAGGATTCATGAGAGGTTCTTTACGACTGGCCGCAGCGGCGATGCTGTCGATGGCGGGCCTGGCCGCCGCACAGGAAACGCCGGTCATCAGCGAGTTCATGGCCGCCAATACGAGCCGGACACCCCTGTCCGCCGGCGAGCTTCTCGATCAGGACGGAGAGTCTTCAGACTGGATCGAGATATGGAATCCATCGTCTGTGGCCGTGAACCTCGAAGGCTGGTTTCTCACCGACAACCTGAATAATCTGATGAAATGGGAGTTCCCGGCGGCGGCGCTGGCCCCGGGCGGCTTCCTCGTGGTCTTTGCGTCGGGCAAGAACCAGCGCGATCCGGCGGGAGAATTCCACACCAGTTTCGCACTGGCCGCCGGCGGAGAGTCGTTGGCTCTGGTGGCGCCGGATGGAACGGTGGCCCATGCCTACGTCGACTATCCGCCGCAATTCGCGGATGTCTCCTACGGCGTGAACTCTGGCGGCGCCGGTCTGGCAACCGAGGAGGTCCTCGTTGCGGAAGGCGCCGAGGCGATGGCGCTCGTCCCGACCGACGGATCGCTGGGCTCCGCCTGGATGCTGGCAGGGTTCGAGGATGCCCACTGGCTTCGTGGCACGACCGGCGTAGGCTTCGACTACCCTGGCAACGTCGGCCTCGACGTCGGCGCCATGCGGGGCGTCAATCCCACCGTGTACGTGCGGATTCCGTTCCGCGTCGAGGACGAGGCATCCGTGAATCGGCTGACGTTGCACATGAAGTACGAGGACGGCTTTGTCGCTTACCTGAACGGATTCGAGGTGGCCCGGTCCAACGCGCCGAACCAGGCCTCTCTGGCCTGGAATGCCGCGGCTACGGAAAACCGCCCGGACAGCGACGCGGTCGATTTCGAAGACTTCGACATCTCGGCACACGCGCACCGGCTCGTTCCGGGCGACAACGTTCTGGCCATCCAGGGCCTCAATATCGACCTGATCAGTTCCGATCTGCTGATCCTGCCGGAATTGATCGCCGTCCACGTCCACGAAGTGGATTTGTCGACGGTTCTCGAAGGGTATCTCGTGCAGCCGACGCCGGGAGCGCTCAACCAGGGGGCGCTGGCCCAGATCGGCCCGACGATTCGCGACGTCACGGAGAATCCCCCGCCTCCCGATCCCGACGAAGACCTCGTGATCACGGCGCGGGTTGTGCAAACCCTGGCTCCGGTGGTCGGCGTAATGTTGACCTGGCAAGTCGACTTCGACGTTCTCGCCCGGACAGAACACCATGACACGATCCCGATGGTCGATGATGGAACCGGCGGCGACGCCACCGCCGGGGACGGAGTATATACCGCGACCATTCCCGCATCGGCCTACGAGGCAGGCAGCCTGATTCGCTGGCGTGTGGATGCCGTCGATACCGAGGGCCGCACGTCGCGCGATCCGCTCTTCCTGCGACCGGACGATTCGCCGGAGTATTACGGAACCGTCGCGCAGGATCCCACGCTCAGCACGTCGTTGCCTGTGCTCTACTGGTTCTCGGAGCAGCCCGCTCGCACACGAACGCGAAGCGGAGGGCGCGCGTCTGTGTTCTTCGATGGAGAATTCTACGACAATGTATTCGTACGCGAACGCGGCGCCTACACAACAAACGGCTCACAGAAGTTCGTCTTCAACCGAGGGCACAAGTTCCGCTTCTCGCCCGAACACCCGCGCGTCCACGAATTCAACCTCAACAGCAACGGCTCGGACTCCAGCTATCTGCGGCAGCCCCTGGCCTTCGAGACGATGCGGAAGGCCGGCAGTCCGGCCTCGCTGTCGTTCCTGATGCTGTCGGTGTGCAACGGCAACGTCGATCGTGTCGGCATCTTCATCGAGCAGGTGGACGAAGAGTTCCTCGAACGCAACGGCCTGGACCCGGCGGGCGCGCTGTACAAGTTCGTGCAGCGATCTTCTTCGGCGCCCGTATTCAACGACATCAGCTCGGGCATCGAAAAGAAGACCCGCGAGAAGGAGGGACGCGACGACGTCGCCGCCATCGTGGCGGGTCTGAACGCCTCGTCCGAGCAGAGGCGAAGAGCGTTTGTCTTCGATCATTTCAACCTTCCGCAGATGATGTGCTATCTGGCCGCCCGCTGTCTGCTTCAGGACACCGACGACATCCGGAAGAACTTCTACTTCTACTGCGACAGCGACGGCAGCGGGGAATGGTCGATCTTCCCCTGGGACAAGGACTGGACCTTCGGCGTCGTCGGAGACGGCGGAGTCTACACCACGCACCCGTTCCTCGGCGCCGATTCGCATCCGAAGGCCGGCGGCTCCCAGTGGAGCGTGTACCTCAGCGTCATGTACCACCTTCCGGAGACACAGGAGATGTTTCTCCGGCGTTTGCGCACCGTGATGGACGAGCAGCTTCAGCCTCCCGGAACGCCTGCCGATCGACTGCTCTTCGAGAATCGAATCAACGAGATGGTGACCCAGGCGAGAGGCTATCTTGCAGGGTCCGCCAGTTCCCTGCGGAACTACTTCCCTCCGCGTCGCGTGCAGTTGTACGTCGATCACAGCATCCACAACACCACGAATCCGCCGGCGGGAGGCGTCGCGGGGATTCCGGATCCGCAGCCGGACGATGTATCCATCCTCTTCGGGGATTACGACTACGCCCCGATTTCCGGCAACCAGGACGAAGAATACATCGAGCTGATCAATCCCAACGCCTACGCCGTCGATATTTCCGGCTGGAAGCTGGCCGGAGGAATCGAGCACGAGTTCGCCCCTGGCACGGTCATCATCTCCGGCGGCAGCCTGTACGTCTGCCCCAACGTGCGAGCCTTCCGCCAGCGAGAGACCTACCCAACCGGCGGACAGGGGCTGTTCGTTCAGGGCAACTATCGCGGCCATCTCTCCAGTCGAGGCGAGACAATCGATCTTCTGGACCGATCCGAGCGGCTCGTGGCGACGCTGACGTATCCCGGCGTCGACTGACCGAAGGGCGCTACTGCGGCGGGTCGAATTTGTAGCCAATCTCGCGGAGAGTGTGGATGTAGACGGGATTGTGGGGATCAGGCTCGATCTTGTTCCGCAGGGTCGTGACGAAGCGGTCGATCGTGCGCGGGCCGGAGATCGAATCGTAGCCCCAGACGAGATTGAGGATTTCGTCGCGGCTCAGTGCCCGCCCGGGCTTCTTGACGAACAACTCGAGCAGCCGGAACTCCTTGGGCGACAGCTTGATCTCTTCCGCTCCGCGCGTCAGTTTCCGGGCGCTGATGTCCAGTTCGCAGTCGCCAAACCGGTAGACCTCCAGCTCCGTCGAACGCATCCGCCGCAACAGGGCATCGGTGCGAGCCAGCAGCTCCTTGATACTGAAGGGTTTGGTGACATAGTCGTCGGCGCCGAGGTTCAGGCCCAGAACAATGTCGGATTCCTCACCCTTGGCGGTGAGCATGATGATGGGCATTCCCAGCTTTTCCTTGCGGATCAGCCGGCACACCTCATAGCCGTTGATCTTGGGGAGCATCAGGTCCAACAGGATCAAATCGGGCCTGGCGTTCAGTGCGGCGTTCAGACCGGCCTCGCCGTCGTCGGCCGCCAGAACGCGATAGCCGTGAAACTCGAAGTTGTCTTTCAGACCCCGCAGCATGGTGGGGTCGTCTTCAACGATGAGGATGGTTTCCATAGGGTCACGGCATTTCAAACTGGTATCCCGTATTGCCGACCGCTGCGATGCGAGGCGGACGCGTCGGGTCGGATCCGATCTTGTCGTTCAGCACCGCGACGGTCTTGTCAATGTCCTTCAGCGAGATGAAATGTGAATAGCCCCAGACGGCGGTGCGAATCCCCTCCCTGGAGAGCGGATAGCCGGCCTTGCGCAGGAACAGCCGGAGCATCCTGAACTGGCCCGGCGTCAAGGGCACCTCTCGGCCCTCCCGCCGGAGCGTTCCGGCGCGCAAATCGAGCCGGCAGTCGCCGAACTCATACACCATCGGCTCGCACACCGTGCGACGCCGCATGAACGCGTTGGCCCGGGCCAGCAGCTCGCGGATGCTGAACGGCTTGCGAACGTAGTCGTCGGCCCCCACGTCGAGGCCCAGCACGGCGTCGGCGTCACGGTCTTTGGCTGTCAGCATGATGATCGGCATGTCCAGGTCCTTCTCGCGGATGCCCGAACAGACTTCATAGCCATTGATTCCCGGCAGCATGATGTCCAGAATAACCAGGTCGGGCCGTTCCTTCAACGTCGTTTCCAGGCCCTGTGGACCGTCGCGTGCGGTGAGCACGTCGTAGCCGGTCATTTTGAAGTTGTCTTCCAGACCCCGGATCATGACCGGGTCGTCCTCTACGATCAGTACCGTTGCCATCGTGGATTGTCCTTTCCGCAAACGGTTCAGCTCTTCGCCGGCAGGGTGACCGTGAACGTGCTTCCGTGACCCGCCCGGCTCTCGACCCGAATCGTCCCGGCGTGAGCATCGACGATGAACTTCGCGATGCTCAGACCCAAACCGCAGCCTTCGGCCCGGCGCGACAGTGTGCGGTCTACCTGGTAAAACCGGCTGAAGATCCGTTTGATCGCCCGACGGGGAATACCCATGCCGTTGTCCGAAACCGCGAACCGAACCGACTGATTCTCACTTGTAACACGCAGCGCAATGTGTTTGTCGTCGCGCGAGTACTTGTACGCGTTGTCGAGCAGGTTGACCAGGACCGTGACCATCGCATCCGGATCGGCCATGACGTCGGGCAACCCCTCGGAAACCTCCGTCTCGAAATGACAGTTGGGCCGGTCGAACTTGGTGCGGACGGCCTCGGCGGCATTGTGCGCGATCACCGCCGGAGAGGCCCGGCGGATCTGAAAGGCCTGCTTGTTGCGTTCCATCCGCGAGAACGTCAGGAAGTTGTCGATCAGCCGGCTGAGCCGCCCGTTCTCCTTTGAGATCAGTTGCAGATAATCCGTCACCTGCTGCTGGTCCCGATAGTGGCCCTCCAGCAGCGTGTCGACCAGGACACGCATCGAGGCCAGAGGCGTCTTGAGCTCGTGCGTCACCGTGGCGATGAAGTCATTCTTGAGCCGGTTGAGCTTGACCTGCTTGCCGATGGACCGGGCGGCCACCGCGCCGCAGATGAGGATCAACAGAATCACGAGGGTGCCGGTCCAGGTGTAAACGGCGATGCGCTGCCCGGCCGCCCGATCGAGCACATCCCCTTCCTTGAAGAACAGCTCGATCTTCCAGTTCGGGAGATGGGCTCCGACCGGACCGGCCGCAAAGGGCTCGGCTGGGAACTCCGCCGGCCCCATGACGAGCCGACCCTCTTCGTCCAGAATATGGCATTCGACGTAGTCGTTCGGGAAGACGCCGATGAACTCATTGAGCGCCGCACGGACGGTCTGGTCCGAAAGCAGGGCAAGACTGACCGTCCGACCGGACCTGTGCACAAGGCCGTATGAAATCTCATCTCCCATCTTCATCGGGTGCAACTGGTCCGGCTTCCATGTCTCGAAGTCCGCCATCGTTCCAAACCGTTCGGCCAGCGCCAGCGACCGTTCCTCGAATTCGACCCTCTTTGCCAGCGGCGTGCCGCCGATCAGCAGCCGGCGCGATCGGAGGCGAGGGCTTTGGCGCGCGAGGTCCATTGCCTTGCGTGCCAGAAAGAGATTCTGATCGGCCGGCAGCGACACACCTGCCTGGTTCGGCTGATACAGCATTTCCAGTAGTTTGGAGAACGTCTCTTCGAACAGGTCATCGTACTGCGCGCGGTCCTGCATCCAGGTCAGCATCAGTAGTCGCGCGTTGGCGATCCGCGAGAGAATGCCGGTATCCGTGCCGTCGGCGAGGGCACTGAAGGCGACCTGTCGGCACACGGCGACCGCCTCACCGATTCGGTCGAGCTTGGCCAGACAGCGGGCCTGTCCGATCAGGGCGTCGAACAGTCCGCGATCGTCCAGCGGCGGGTTCTTGCCGACCCATTCCGCCAGACGCCGACGATAGCCGGAGGCCGAAAGAGCGTGCTGCTCGTACAGAGCCGCCGCTCCCGCGTAATCCCGATCCACGAACTCCGACCGCCAGGCGTCGGCCAGGACCTCGGAAGAATTGCTCGCGCGGTCGGCCTCGCTGGAAGACACGGGGTACAGACGCCGGCCCGATGGATCATGCATCAACAGTGCATCGCAGTCGCCCTGGGCGACAATCTCCGCCAGAAGACGATACGGATGAGCCTCGTCGTCTTCGAGCCGCCGACAGCGCCGGGCCCATTCGTCGTCGGCCTTGCGTCGGGCTTTCTCCAGTTGGTCGTTATGCAGCAGGACGAGCTTCTGGCGGATCACGAAACGCTCGTTGTCGATCGCCTCGTTCATGAACCAGAGCAAACAGACGGTGGGCAGCACCACCGCCACCGCGAGCAGCGATACCACCCACCGATATTGGCCGTAGTCCGCGTTGAGTTTCAGCCGTCGTCGCACGGGCTACCTCGTTGATTTTGCGCCATCGTCATTTGCCTGCCAGCTCGGCGATCTGGGCCGCGTCGAGGGCGTAGTTGTACAGACGCACCTCATCGACGGTCCCACGGAAGCATTCAGCGTCCCTGGCGTGCCTGGCCAGCTTCAAGGTTTCGCCCTCGGCGTTCGGAACGCCGGAGGGATCGGAGTTGTCCGTGATCAGGACACTGTTCTTGTAGGCTTTGAGATTCTCCCCATCGTACGTGGCCGCCATATGATACCACGTGTCGGCTTCCAAGTCCCCGAAGCTGGCGCCATGCCATACGCCATCGATGCAGACGGCGGCGGCACCACGAAACGTGTCAACCATATGATCCCAGTTGATCTG
This sequence comes from Sedimentisphaerales bacterium, assembly GCA_040772485.1. Taxonomy (GTDB): domain Bacteria; phylum Planctomycetota; class Phycisphaerae; order Sedimentisphaerales; family Anaerobacaceae; genus Anaerobaca. The sequence continues at coordinate 60,158 of JAXGYC010000011.1, forward strand.
GTAGTTCTTTTCGCGATGAACAGGCCCCGTCTGCCTGTCGTCCGTAGGGGCCGCAGGGCTCTTGACCCATGCTGCGATCGTCCACGTGGGTGTGTCGGTGTTGTATCCGGTGTCCACGTAGTCATCCTGGCCATCGAACGCCAGCGCGCCGCCGACCTTGCCGCCGGCGGGCTGCCACGTGGGATCGCCCTCAAGCCTGCCTGTGCGCTCGTTGCCTGAGGCATCGCCTGCCTCGTCGCCCGAGCTTTCGTCGAGCTTCCACCAGCCGACCAGGCCGAGCGGCTGGGCGACGCCAAAGGCCCTGGTATTCTGCCAGGCGTCGTCCTCGACCGCGTTCCAGGCGAGTTTGGAATCCCGCTCGCCGCCGCCGTCGTCGTCATTGACCTGGACGTCGAATCCGATCGAAACGCCCGGCGAGCATTTCGCCTTCAGCACGTTCCAGGGGAAGCGGACCTCCAGCCGATAGCCGTTGTCGGTCCTGGCAAACTTGTACTCGGTTCCGTCGGCCCGTTCCTGGCCGCCCCTGCCCATCGTGGGCGAGGTCGCATCCCATACGAAGAAGTACTGGTAGTCATTATCGTCGTAATCGCCCGACCGGCTGTTGTCGGCGTCGATGAAGATCTCCACGCCGTCATCGCACCAGAATTCGGACGAGTCGTTGCACAGGTCGTCGTCAGCGACCTCGACCAGGACGTAGAGATTGTCCTTGTCGTGCAGCGTTTTGAAGGAAGCCGAGCAATCGCTGTCATCTGCGACGGAATCGTAGAAGTTGTGCTCCAGCGCGTACGCCTGGGCCTTGTCCCAACAACCGTCCACCTTGCCGTCGATGGCGGGAGCCTGGTCGGTCGGCGCGATGCCTGCGAAGGACACCGGTTCGGCGCCCCACTCCTCGTCCCGACCTTCGATCTCCGACATGCCGTCGGCAATCTGCTTGATCGGAGCAATCAGTCTGGAGATCGGGGGCAGGTTGTCCACGCTCAGATGCACGGCGAAGCTGTTGGCCTCTTCGCTGGTCTGGAGCCGCACCGTCGTCTTGGCGCTGGCCTGAGCCAGTTGGGCCATCGCCTCACGCACGCGGTCGGCCACTGCACCCGAGGGAAGCTCCATATTCTCGACGGCGAACTGCATCGCTCCCGCGACGTTCAGCACGGCCAGTTTGCTGGTCGTCTCCGCCAGTGACTTCAGGGTCTCCTGCAACGGGCCGCCCTTGAGCGCGCCGGCGCGCTGTCTGGCGGCGCTGATGGACGCATCGACCAGATCGGAACTCAGGGACAGGACGGTGACCTTGCCGGCCTGGTCCATGTACCCGAAGAGCTTCTGTTGGTTCGGCAGGGTGAAATCAAATCGCCCACCCGTCGGCTGCGTTTCCTCAGTGACCACGTTGGCCGAACGCAGCGTCGAACTGAGAATCTGATAGGTCTGTTGAGGATCGACGCTGGTGATCGCCAGACCGATGGACTTGATCTGAGGCGGCATGTCCTCGCTCAGTTGCTCGGTCGGCTTTCGGAACGGCACGGCAAACAGCGTGATCTGCTCGATGTTGTCGAACAACTGCGCCCCAATATCCAGGCCCATCGCATTGCGGATCTGCTCGCTGACCGCCGCCGCCTGCGGGGTGCCCGACTCGCCCACGCCCAGCGAGATCAGTGCGATCGCATCCGACGGCACGGCGTCGAGCGCCGCCATGTTGAGCCGCGGCGTGCGAATCAGGTTGTAGGCCAGGCAATTGTGCCCTTCCTTGAGATGGACGTTGGCGTCCAGCGCCAGGCCCGACGGGCGAATCGACAGCGAAGCGATGACGTCGTCGATGTTCTGGAGATCGGCGAAATGCTCCGCCATGTGCAGCTCTTCCGGCATCGCATCCGGCGGAAGGATTGCTTTGAGATTCTGGTACGCCTCGTCGGCATTGAACCAGACCGTCAGCATGTTGTCCTGCCGGGCCTTCTTACCGATCTTGGCGAACGACTTGTTGCTGGAGGCCAGCGACGGCTCCTTGACGAGGCCCCTGTACTGCTTGACCGACCATTGGAGCAGCTCAGCGCCTCTGTGGCTCGGACTGGTCACGATGATCACGGTGTCATCGTAGGCCGCGCCGCCGCCATCGCCGAATGACAGCGTCGTCATTCCCTCGATGGCCTGCGCGGGCTGGCCGACGAAGCCCAAACCCATCTGAATGATCCCGCGCAGCACATCGCTCTTGCCGGGATACAGGACCGCAATCGCCGGCGGATTGTTCTGGGTGATCCCGGTAATGCCGATACCGATGCCACGGATCTTCTTGAACTCGGCCATCATGCTCGGATTCATCAGCGACCCGATGATCTGCTGCGGCCCTCTCTGCCCTTCGTTGGACTGATTCTGCCCGATCATGGCCAGCGGGTTCTCGAACGGGGTATCCTTGAGCATGCTGAGAATGGTCTCGACCTGCTTTCCCGGGCTGCCGATCTCGATGTAGGCCAGGGTATCCGGAGGCATCAGACTGGCCGGGTCGGCATTGCCCAGTTCGTCCAGCAGCGGCTTGACCTTCTCGATCAACTGCGTCTGATCGCCGTAATCGGCCGCCAGTCTGCGGAACGCCGCCGTGGCCTCTATCTCGTCTTTTCTCTTCATGTGACACATGCCCAGACGATACAGGGCCTGCGCCACCTGCTCTCGCGGCGCCGAAGCGTCGGCGATGATCTGCTTGTACACGCCGATGGCCGCGTCGAGATCTCCCTCCACCTCCTCGGAGTACAGGCCCTCCCGCAACAGCACCGACGCCGACTTGGCCAGGGCGATCGCGCCGACCACGCCGACGAGCACCAGCAGAATGATGGTGAACGGCTTTGTCTTTCTCATGGCTCCACTCCTTTCAATAGGACCAAGTTAGCAGTGACGGTTCGTTTTGCACAAGCGTAATATGCCGACGGAGTGTTACCGATCTGTTACGGGGGCGCGCCTTTTCGGTGACTTTTCGCGAGGGGAAGGAAGGGCATGCAGGGATGCTTTGTGCAGCCGGCGGAGAGAAGAAGGTGGCACCGGACAATCAGCGATTGCCGATGCCACCGGTGATCTCAGTTTCGGGGACGCTCACTTCGATTTCTCCGGGGTCTTTCCCTGCTCGGGCGGGGTCTGCTGCACGTTGGTCGTGCGGCCCTTGTCCGGCTTCTCCGTCGTGTCGCCGAGATACTGCGGCAGCTCCACGCCGGCCATGCCCGCCACCTCGTGCAGCGGTGGAATCGACCGGATCAGGCCCGAGAGGAAGTTGGCGGTCGAAGAGGTGCCTTTCTCGTTGTTGCCCGAGTCCCAGACGGTGACCTTGTCGATCTTGATGTTCTTGATGGCCTCCACCTGGCGGGCCACGATGTCCTCGATCTTCTCGATCATCAGCAGGGTCGAAGCGGCCCGGGCGTCGCCGTTGCAGCTCTTGACGAGGGCCTGATAGCCGGCGGCCTTGCTGTCGAGCACCTGGCGAATGCCCTTGGCCTCCGCCTCGTACTTCGCCAAGGTCGCGTCGGCCTGCCCCTTCGCCTCGCGGCGGTACTTCTCCGCCTGGGCCTCAGCCGCAATCTCGACCTTGCGCCGCTCGATCTCCTGCCGCACCACTTCCTCGGCGTTCAGACGTTCCTGCTCAGCGAGGTACTGGGCCTTCTGGATGGCCACCTCCGCCTTGCGCTTGGCGACCTCGCCCTTCTCGAAGGCCTCGGCCTGTTTGGCCGCCAGTTCCGCGTTGTACTCGGCGATCTCCGCCTTGGCCTTGTTCTCACCGTCGACGGCCAGCGATTCCTGCTGCTGAACGAAGATGCGCTGACTGGCTTGGGCCTGCTTCTCGCCCTTGACCGCCTCGGCCTCCTGCTGCTGGACGAAGATGCGCTGGTCGGCCTCCGCCTTCTTGCGGCCTTTCTCCGCCTGGGCCAGGTTCTCCGCGACCCGGATCGACCGCTCCCGGTTCGCCTCCGCCTCGCCGACCGTGGCGACCGTTTCCTGCTGCTGGACGAAGATGCGCCGGTCGGCCTCGGCCTTCTTCTGGCCCTTCTCCGACTCGGCGGTGTGCTCGGCCACGCGGATCGACCGCTCGCGATTAGCCTGGGCCTCGCCGATGGCGCCGAGCTTGGCCTGCTCAGCGACGTCGACCTTGGCCTTGTTGATCGCCTCGGCGGCCGCCTTCTTGCCGATGGACTCGATGTAGTCTGACTCATCGGTGATGTCGGTGATGTTGACGTTGATCAGGTACAGGCCGATCTTGTTGAGTTCAGGCTCGACGTTCTTGCGGATGGACTCCAGAAAGCTCTCGCGGTCCTGGTTGATCTGCTCGATCGTCAGCGATGCCACCGTCAGACGCAGTTGGCCGAAGATGATCTCCTTGGCCATGTCCTCGATCTCGCGCGGCTGAAGACGCAGCAGGCGCTCGGCCGCATTGTTCATGATCGACTTGTCCGTGCTGACGCCCACGGTGAACGTGCTCGGGACGTTGATGCGGATATTCTGAAGGGACAGCGCCCCCTGCAGCGGGATGCTGATCGTCATGGGCGTCAGGCTCATGTACGAGTAGTCCTGAATCAGCGGCCAGACGAATGCGCCGCCCCCGTGGATACAGCGCGAGGACTGGTCCTGCCCGACCTTTCCGTAGATCACCAGGATGCGGTCCGACGGGCAGCGTTTGTACCGCGACGCCAGAAACAGCACGGTCGAGACCAACAGCAGGACAAACGCAATCAGCGCAATCAGCCATAAACTGAGTCCCAGCGTATTCTGAGCCAGCACTTCCGAAAGCATCATCTCCATATCTCCGCTCCTGTCATAAGAGTCTGACTTGGCCTATGCATTACGGTCTATCCGCCCTGGGGCCCTTGCGGCATCTTCTCCACGACCAGCACATCCTGCGGCGTGACATCGACAACGCGGACCCGCTGCCCCGTGTGAATCTCCTCGCTGCCGTTCGAGACGGCGTCGTAGATGCGCAGCCGCTCCTGGACGGTGATCTTCGCCTTGCCGGTCCCGGCAGTCGGGATCGTCAGGTAGACCTCGCCCTGCTGGCCGATGGCATTGCGCAGGTTGATATTGCCGCTGGCCTGCAACGTGCCGGCCTTGCGGAAGATCAGTCCGATAACCCAGACCGTCCCCAGTCCGGCCAGCGACGCGGCGATCAACGCCGCCACCGGCCCCTGCTGCGTCTGGCGCATCATTGCCAGACCCACGAGGCCGAACATCATGAAGAACGCCGTCAGGCCCTGAAACGACAGGACCTTGAAGCTCAGGTACGTATCGTGCGCATCGAGATGGGCGTCGCCGGTGAAGTCTCCGTGGACGTCAGCCCCGCCGGCGTCCACGTCGCCCACATCGGAAACACCCCCTACGTCGTGGTCGCCTCCGCTGTCGCCGCCGATGAATTGCAGGGCCAGGCGGACCACGAACAGAACCCCTCCGAGGATGGCACAGACGAGGAACAGCATCTCAATGCCACTGAACTGGACAGCCAACGCACCCATCTATCGTTCCTTTCAAATCCGCTTCGCGCGCCATTATACCGGTCGCCCGGCCGATGGCCAGCCCGCAGGATCAGAAATCTCTCGTCTCATCCATAGACGCCCGAAGCAGGAAAGTCTTGCGCCCCCCACCGAGGATTTTTCCCTTCCCTGTGACGTGACCCGGCTGGACCGCTGCGTTATGGCGAAGGAATCAGATTGAAACGCATCCGGATCGCCAGGACCAGCAAACCCCAGCCCGACACACGCACCACGATGGGCCAGTAATCAGGAATCTCCGAATCGAGCCGGTCCGCTGAGTCGGGAGTCTCCCCTCTCCATCATAGACGCACAGCGAGATAGAGTCTTGCGCCGCCGACGGAGGTTTTCAGGAGCCCTGTGCCCTTGCCTGCTGTCTGTCGCGTCAGCGGCCGCGTCCCCTGGAATCCACGGGTTCTTCCGTCGAAGACAGGAGTGGCTGGTACCACTTCGGCCGGTCTGGCCGCTCGGGCGAACTGAGCAGGGTGCGCCAGGCCTCGTCGGTGAGTCGGTCGCTCATGGGGTGCTTGAACTCGTAGTAGCTCAGCACCGGTCCGGCGGCCAGGAAGACCGACCCATCGGCTGCCGGACAGGCGACGACGATGATGTCTACCTTCCCGACGCCCTCTTCCAGCACCATGCCCTCGTAGCCTTCGGTGTGCACGTCGGCCACCAGCGTGGTCTTGACGCCGAGCATGTCGACCCCGGTCACCAGCGACTGTAGTGAATTTGGCAGGGCTTTGATGTACGAGTTGTCGATATCCGACAGCGGCTCGTTCAGCAACTCTTTCGCGGAAATCTCGGTCAGACGCTCCAACAGACCTTCAAGCCCTGTCAGCCGCGTTGTCGCCTGCTCGCTCAGGACCTGCATGTCACCCAGTCCCGCTCGTGTCATGCGGGCCAGCGTCAGGAGCCGAGCGTAAAACTCGGGGACCGGCTCGACATATCCGGGCGGCGGCGCGGTCGGCCCGGAACGACCGACGGTGTAGCTCTGCTTGGCATAGAGGATGGTGTCGTGCCGCAATTCCGCCCAGGAGGCCAGCGCCGCGTTGAGACTGCGCCGCCGCCAGGCATCGGTTCGCATGAAGTTCGGATAGCCCTCGGGCAGATCATCGACTAACGCACGCAGGCTGTAGAGCCATGACCAGTAGAGGTTGGTGTTCCAGTCGGCGGCGCTGAGGACATCGAACTCATCCTTCAGCTCCCCGAAGCGGCGCCAGTAATTGACGTAATCCGTGTCGCCTTCGTCGATCAGGATGTGCAGAGCCTGCCTGGACCCCAGCAATGCCATGACATCAAGCCCACGCGGGTAGCCACGGACACCGTCAACCGACTTGGTGAAGGGCCAGCCGGCCGAACTGCCGGTGTGCTGACCGACCGCCGGATAGACCAGGTTCTGGAACATGTAGGAGTCGGGAATGAACCGCTGGCCCATCAGCCGCATCCCCTTGGTCTTGTCGAGCACCTCGTTGAGCGTATCGTCGGTGATCGGCTCGACCACCATGATGTTGCCCGTGCCGCCGAAGATCCGGGGCGAGGGCAGCAGGGCCAGTTCCGCCTTGAATGCCAGATACGTCGCGTCATCGGTCAACTCGGACAGTCGCTGCATCCAGTCGGTCCCTACCACCGTCTCCAGCGTGCCCATGTAGTCGTAGGGCGTCAGGTCGTCGGCCAGCCCGACGTAGAACGCGGTGACGGCATACATGCGGTCCCACACCTCCATCGCCGTCTGCGCGCCGACTTCGCTGTGCAGCGCCTGAACCAGCAGGACCGCCTGAAGCGTCTGAATCCGGGCGTCTTCCACGCTGACCAGGGCCTCGCCCAGCGGGCCCCACGACTCGGAGCCTTTCAGCAGGAAGCTCATGCGTCCGTACCACATCAGGGTCTTGAAGTAGCGCTCCAGAGCTTCGCTGTTTGTGTAATGGCCGCGGGGAACGTACTGCGAATAGTCCTCCTGGTAGATGAACAGGTCGCTCGGCGCGAAGCCCTCGTGCGCCTCGATTCTGGCCAGTTCGCTCTCGACCGTCCCGGAAACTACCTCCGAAACACCGGCGTCGGGCACAAGGAGCTTCCTGGCGACCGAAAGAAACGCGATATTGCGGCGAGCCGCCTCCTGCAACTCGCCCCCAAGCTGGTCGTACAGGCTTTCCATCGTCGCCAGCATCGCCTCGGTCATGGCCTCAATGTCGCCGATGAACTCCCGTTCCTCTACGTCCTTCAGCGTCTCGTCGAACTGGATATGGTATAAGTGCAGGACGGTATCCGTCGTGACGAAGAGAGGGACGCTCCTGGAGGTGATGTGCCGGCAGGCGTCGACCATGTCGTCATAGGACTCGCTCCACCAGGTCGTCGCCTCGGGCGGCGCCACGGCAAAGCCGTTCCGGCAGATCAGGTCCGACAGCGCTGTCACATTGGCGACGCTGGACATATCGTCGAAGTTGAGGATCTGTTCGAGGTCCAGAGGCAGCGTGTAGCCCGGCGCGTTCGGCTCGACCTCAACCACATAGGGCTCATAGTACTGCCCGAAGCCCAGTTGGCCGGCTCCCGCGCGTGCACCGAGCAAGCACGCAATGAGGGCCATGCACCACAATACCCAGACCATGCTGTCCGCGCCCCGCCTCTGCCCCCCGGCACGTCCGCCTCCCCCCATTGCCGCGATTTCAAACCGTACCATGTCAGTTTCCTCCTACAGCAGATGATCGTAATGATAACGAGGCACACGATGTGCCTTGGAACACCGGTCGGGGAGCCGCCCAATTCCGGTCCCTCAGCGCATAGCGAGGGCCGGTCGGACGATCAGGATGAAAGCGATACTGGCGGTCTCCTCATGCTCGAACCACATTGCCGTTCGAAGGCCGGGCCGCTATGAAATGAAGTACGAAAACTATGATGGCAGACGGATTATGAAAGCGTTCCCTGGCCCGCCTTTCTTCATTACCCCCATTATACCCGGCGCTACGCCGATGGCAACACATTTCCTGCGAAGAACAGCGGAATTCCAACACCAAACGGCCAGGGCGGTCAGTCTCGCGAGACGGGCCAGAAGACCTGATCACCCCCCTGTTCGTCCTGACCCCACCGACTGGGGGCGCCACCATCGTCGTCGAAGTCGGCACCGAGACTGTAGAGCACGAAGTTGTCCGCCGTACGGCGATAGCCCAAAGGCCCATCGCTGTACGGGTCCATCGGCAGTCCGCTGAGGTAGCCCGCAGAAACGAGGTCCGAGAGGCTGGCTGGGAACTGCCCCTTCTCGTTCTCATAACGCAACAAGGCCACAGTTGTCGCCAAGGCATCCCGCGTGACCTGGCAGCGGAAAGAGACCGTTGAACCCAGATCCACGGCAGGAACCAGAGAAACAAGCAACAGGTTCCCTCCGGTCCATTCGTCGATCTCCAGATCAAAGTCGATCCCCTGACGTTTCCACTCGATCGGTGTCTTGCGAATGATCTCGCTGTAATGCGCGTATCCTTTGATGACAAGGTCCTTCAATCCGGCGGGGTAATGCGTGAAGAGCGACCTGTACAACTCCTCTGCCGACATCTCAACACCCAGCGCGGCGGAGACACGGGCCGCGGCCTTGTCGAACTCATCCGTCCGAGAGAATGGCGTGGCCTCCGTAAGTCCGCCCAGAACATGCTGGACCACATCCAGGGCTACCAGTTCCTCGGCCCGCAGATCGATCCGATCGTTGTAACGCTTTGAAATCTGCGCGATGTCGTCCTGCAGCGACTCCAGCAAGGGCACCTTCACATCAGTTCTGTCGAGGATCTGAAATGCCGCCTCCAAAGCAGAACCGAGAAGACTGATTCCAACCATCTGTTCGTGAAAGAACAGCTTCTGTCTCATGTCGGAGGCAAAACGGCAGCCCGCCAGTACATCTCCAACTGCGCCGGTTGTGTCCCCCTCGACCGCCTTCGATTTCGCCCCGAAGATCAGTGCCCAGAACAACTCGCGCGTCTCAGCAGGACGGTCGTCCCCTCCGATGTCCCAGAACACCATATCCCCCTGATACTGGAGCCAATAGCCCGGCTTCCGGGTACCCTGCCGCAATCGATCCAACGCTTCGGCGTTCGATCGGACCCAGGCGACCAAGGCCCGTTGTTTGTCGGCCGGCAATTCGGTCGGCCAGCGACCGATGTCCTTTCCATCCACCGAAATCGACGCTGCCACGTAGGACTCAAACGCCTGCTCGTAGATGGGCGCCGCATTTAGAGATTCGCCGGTCCCTCTGGTCATCAGCTCATTGAGCTTTGCCACGTAGTCGACCTTCGAAGCCGACGCCCATAGCACGCAGGTGCCGCCGCCCCAAATCACCAGTAGAACCTGTGCGTATCGCATGGGGTCTCCCCTCTGTTAGCCGTGTCGTTGCCCTCAAGACGCGTCGGCCGCCTACTCGATTTTACGAGTTTGAGGCAAGGATTGAAAGCACTCTCGACGACCATCTCCGCACGTCCTTCTTCGCGTTCTTGCGCTCGGCCGAATTGCGTACGTGCCACATGCACAGTCACAAACCTCCCACCGTTTCCACAACCTTCCGAACCCACCGACCCGTGCACAAGCATCGGCGATTCTCCGTGTTCGCAATCGTGGTGCAGAGTGCCGGCGTCTCCGCGAACTGACCGGACATAGGGGGCGTATCAATTACATCGACGCGTAAATATAGACTGTCGAATCAGTTAAGGTAGGCACGCTGCGGACGAGACCCGACGAATGCGCGGGCCGGCGGTTGACGCAACGGGTACAGGAGATCGACCATGAATATGATCGACTTGACGGAACAGGAGACCACCACCCTCCGGGATGTGGTCGAGAATTACCTGTCGGACCTGCACACCGAGATCTCTCACACAGACGACCGGGACTTCCGAGGCGCATTGAGACGAAGGCAGGAGCTTCTCCAAGGCGTTCTGGAGAAACTCGCCCCGCTGGCCGCGCAGCCGGCGTAGCGAATACGAGGGCCGTGGCCACGCCGCGCTGGTCACAAAAGTGTAAGCAGAATTTTCCCGGCTCGTGGTGAAACGCCGGCCTTGCGGGTGCATTCTGTTGTTGGTACGAATGAAAGAATCGTATGGGGGAGATTGACGATGCCTTTGACGGGCCAGAGGCCGGTATGGACAAAATGCCTATGACAACGCGACTGAAAACCGCCGGGTCAAGGTGGCTTGCTCCGGTGGCAGCGATGCTCTTCTGCGCTGCCGGCCAGGCGGCCACGCCGCTGACGCCATCCGCCCGTAGGCAAACACCCAAGCCAACGGCCAGCCCGGCGACGCTGACGCGCGATACGGCGTTCGGCGAAGCGATCGACATCCTGCGGAACGCAACCAGCCCTCCACTGAACATCGTCGTGCTCTGGCGGCAGATCGGCGACAGCGCGGACATCTACCGCGAGACCCCGATCGGGTTCGACAGCATTCCGGGCCTGCGTCTGGGTCAGTACCTGGACACGCTGTTGCTGTCGGTCTCGGCGGGCAGCGCCGCCCGGCTGGGATACACCGTAGACGGTGGCGTGATCATCATCGCAACGGTCGACGCCCTGCCCGTCCGCAAGAGCGTGCCGCGCGTCTACGACGTCACCGATCTGGTGGCCGAACCATCTTACGCACCGAGCCCCGGAACGATGCGAATGATGATGGGCGGCGGAATGATGGGGGGCGGCTACGGCCAGGGCTATGGCGGTCAGATGGGAGGCTTCGGTCAGGGCCGCGGCGCCGGGTACGGAGGTTACAATTCCGCGTCCGGACTGCCGGGCATCGTCGGTGCCGTGGGAGGCCGGCGTCGATAGATCCGAATCTGTGGCTTAGCCTTCGCGTCTCGCGGCGCGACGCCGGTCGGCTTCCTTAAGGTAACGTTTGCGAATCCGGATCGATTTCGGACAAACCTCCACCAGTTCATCCTGCTGGATGTACTCCAGGCACACCTCGAGGCTCATCAGGCGGGCCGGACGCACGCGGGCCGCATCGTCTTTCGACGACGTGCGCATGTTCGTCAGTTGCTTGGTCTTGGCCGGATTGACAGGGATGTCGTTCTCCTTGCAGTGCTCGCCGACGACCTGGCCCTCGTAGACCTCGTCGCCCGGCCGGACGAAGAACACGCCGCGATCGTACAGCGCATCGAGCGCGTACGCGGTAACCGTGCCGGTCTCGGTGGCGATCATCACCCCCGCCTGCCGCTGCGGGATCGAGCCGCGCATCGGCTCATACTGCTCGAACGTGTGGTGCATCACCGCCCGGCCCTGCGTGGCGGTGAGGATTCGCGCGTTGAGGCCGAACAAGCCGCGTGATGGGATCATGAACTCCATGTGGACGTAATCGTTGACGCCGCTTTTGGCGTCCATCTTGGTCATCTCGCTGCGCCGGTTCCCGATCAGACTCATGACGGCGCTCTGGCACTCGGCCGGGCATTCGATCACCAGCCGTTCGATCGGCTCCTGGCGATATCCTTTGACCATCTTGATGATGACCTCCGGCTTGCCCACGCAGACTTCGTAGCCCTCGCGCCGCATGTTCTCCAGCAGAATCCCGAGGTGCATCAGGCCCCGGCCGGAGACGATGTACGCATCGGCGCTCTCGCCCGGCTCGACCCGCAACGCCACGTTCGTCTGAAGCTCCTTATACAGGCGATCCCGCAGATGCAGTGAGGTGACATACTTGCCCTCCCTTCCGGCGAAGGGACCGTTGTTGACGTGAAAGGTCATGCTCATCGTCGGCTCGTCGATCGCCACAACCGGCAGCGCGCTCGGCTCATCCGGGCAGGCAATCGTATCGCCGATGTCGACCGGGTCCAGGCCCGCCACGGCGCAGATGTCGCCGGCCCGCACCTCCAGCGCCCGCTTCTTGCCCAAGCCCTCGAACTCGTACAACTGCACCACCTTCTGCTGGGTGTGGCGCCCCGCCTTGTCGATCACTGTCACCGACTGGGCCTGTGTCAGCCGCCCGGCGAAGACCTTGCCGATCGCCACACGCCCAACGTAGTCGGAGTACTCCAGCGTGGTCACCAGCATTTGCAGAGGGCGGTCGGGATCGACTTTCGGGGCCGGCACCGACCGGATGATGGCATCATAGACCGGCTTGAGATTGCTGTTGGGCTTCGCCAGATCGGTCGTGGCCCAACCCTCCTTGGCTGAGGCGAACAGCACGGGAAAATCCAGCGCCTCGTCGTCGGCATCGAGATCGACGAACAGGTCGAAAACCTCGTTGACCACGTCATCGGGCCGCGCATCTGCCCGGTCCGCCTTGTTGACCACCAGGATGGGCTTGAGCCCATGCTGGAGGGCCTTGGTCAGCACGAACCGCGTCTGCGGCATGGGCCCCTCGAAGGCATCGACGATGAGCAGAACCCCGTCGGTCATCTTGAGGACTCGCTCCACCTCGCCGCCGAAATCGGCGTGCCCCGGCGTGTCGACGATGTTGATCTTGTACTCGATTCCGTCGGTGTCGAAGTACTGAATCGCGCAGTTCTTGCTCAGGATGGTGATCCCGCGCTCGCGCTCGATGGGGTTGGAGTCCATGATCAGGCCGTACTCGCCGCCGGCCAGCCTGTCCAATTCCTCGTTGCGAAACATGCCGGATTGATAAAGAAGCTGGTCCACCAGCGTTGTCTTGCCATGGTCCACGTGGGCGATGATCGCCACGTTACGCACCATCTCAGCGTACATACACCGTAATCCTCAGATACATAACCTGCCTGAAATCCGCTACTTGCCTCCGACTCACAACCGAGGCGGAGCCACCCCCACGAGGTAAGCCCAGTAGTGTATCAGAATCTTTGCCCATAGGCAACAATATCTGCAAAAAAGCCCGCCCCACAATAGATGCGGATTGACCTGCCCCGTGTCTGGAGGCCGCAAGGCGAGAACGAGTTGGGAGGGGCATATATCGAACAGATCGTATCATGCGAGGGTCAGGTCAACGAGCAGGGAGCCAAACTGGCTCAGGAGAGGCAACCGCCGCGTCAGTACAGCAGGATTGTCCGGCAACAAACCAGCGTTAGGTACTGCTACTCGGTACCCGCCGGTGGTGTTATGACCGCATGGCCAGCGCAAACAGCTCTGCCGGGGGGCAAGGCCGACAGCCCAGGCTGCCATGCCGGTGTTCAGGTCGGACTTCGCATGCTTCCAGCAGTCCCCTGGCATCCGCCGCTGCGTCCGATTCGAGTTCTGTGATGAACCCTTGAAGGCATTCGCAAGACCAACAAGCCTCCCGCGTGGCAGCCCGTTCCAACTGGTCCAGGAGCGTGCGGATCTGCTCGGCCGTCAGTGATTTCCCTGCATGCGCGCTCATCTCGCACCCCCTGGAATGGACGCATCGATTGGCGAATGAGCCACCTCAAACCGCGGCACGCAAATACAACACCACCGGCCCCTCGGAAGGTATATACGGCCAGGCTTGCAGCGAGGTTCACACCCATCCGGAGGCGTCAAATCCGCCGTGGCCCGCACGAAGCTGTCTTTACATTCGGCCCTCTTCATGCGAAGCTGATGCGCATGGAACCAAACTGGCTGAAATGGGCGAAGCAAGTGGCCGCACTGGCACAGAACGGCCTGACGTTCTCCAACAATCCGTACGACATCGAACGGTACGAGCAACTCCGGGAGATCGCGGCCGAAATGATGGCCGACGGGTTCGACCTCGACAAAAAAAGCGTCATCGATCTGCTCTCGCGGGAAGAAGGCTATGCGACGCCCAAGGTGGACGTGCGCGGCGCCGCTTTTCGCGATGGGAAGATTCTGCTGGTCCGCGAGGCCCTCGACGGCGGCTGGACGCTTCCCGGCGGGTGGGCCGACCCGTGCCAGAGCCCGTCGGAGGCGGTCGTCCGCGAGATCTTCGAGGAGTCGGGCTTCGAGGCTCGCGTCTGCAAGCTGGCGGCGGTCTACGACCGCAGCAAACACCCGCATCTGCCCCCCATCCCGTTCCATATCTACAAGCTGTTCTTCCTCTGCGAGATCACCGGAGGCCAGGCAACGGAAAGCCACGAAACGACGGGCGTCGGATTCTTCGCCGAGGACGCCATCCCGGCCCTTTCGATCAGCCGCACCCTGCCCTTCCAGATCGCGCGAATGTTCGACCACCTGCGCGATCCCGCCCTGCCCACCGACTTCGACTGACGCATGATCCAGGCCATCGTCACATCCATTCTCTTCGCCAAGCTCCTGGACAAGGAACACCCCACCATCCGCTCCGTCGCAGGCAGTGCCATAGTTGTCCTCGGCGCCGTCGCTCTGGTGTACGGTGTGCAATAGCCCGACCCTACATGGCCGCTCGCAGCACGGGCTCACCTGTCAATCCTACCCCACTTCCTGTTCTTCCAGGTCACAGGCATCAGCGGCGCGCCCGACGTGTGCGACGACGCGCGGCTGTCGTTGCGGCGGGGAGATCCCCAGCCTTCAGCATCTCAACGTTCAGCTCACGCAGGACGTAGTGAATGGGATTGATGATGGTCTTCGCCGGCTCGCTGTCGGACGCATCGGACCCGGCAAAAAGCAATCCGATGCACTTGTTCTTCAAGTCGTAGACGAGCGATCCGGAATCACCACCGTCAGAGAAGGCCTCCTCGCCAGGCGACTGCGAAACGATGATCTGATCCACGAAGGTCGCCTTCTGGAAAAGGTCGTATTTGACCTGAACCGTCGCATAGAGAGCGTGAACGAACCCTTGCGTGTGCTCGGTGGTTCGTCCTGTTTTGTGAACATCGATTCCGAGGTCCGAGTCGACGAGATGGCGAATCTCGGCAGGCACGCCAACACCAATGTTCTTGGTCTCCCACTTGACCTGATCCTGCACCGGCTTGATCGGCGTCGCAATGGCCGCGTCGACGAGGTTTTCGGCGTCCGCGGCGAAGTCGATCGGAACGAAACGCGTCAGCGTGGCGATCCGATCCTCTGGATCCGTGCCACCATCGTGCGGGCCCGGCTGGAGAATCGCATCTCCCGCCACACCTTCGTTCGAGTTGGCCAGGACGTGGTTGTTGGACAGGATCACCACGTTCCCACTGTCTTTGTCTTTCACCAGCCCGCCGAGCGTGCCTGCCGTGATGCTCACGTGCCCAATGCTGATCCCACTCGTCGCCGGGCGCTCCCTCGCCGTGTACTCCAAGGACTGAAACCGGCCCTCCTGCACGTCGGTGATGAACTCAAGCACCCCGCCCGAGGCGCGATCGTCAGGCAAGCGAAGCACTTTGGGAATCCGGTTGGAAAGCGGCAACCGACGCAGGGAGAGTTTCTTGTTCACGAAAACAGTGATGGCCAGTTCGTCCTTCTGTTTGCCCCCCACTTGCTTTCTGCCGATTGCATACCCGTTGATGCAATCGCAACGCAGCATGTGAAAGAACTGATTCGCTCCTCGAACAAGATGTTTGTATTGTACAAAAGTCGCGCGTGCCATGGCAGACACCTCCCAGTGAAATGACGAACCACGTACGGACTGGGCGGAACACCCACCCGCGCGGTGCTCACAGGGCGCGAAATCCGGACGTGGTCTCCGTAGCCACGTCAAATCCTTCCAGGTTCTCCGGAATACCAGCGGGCCTCGTCTGGGTCGTAATGTAAACGGTGATACACATCGTTCCGGGCTTCGTCGGGTGCCGGCCGGCGGCAACTCCCTGAACCCCGGGAACAGCAAGAATCGTCTTGCGATGACGTTCAATCACGTCGCGAATGGATGGTGTGCTCATACGTGCTCCGATTCCGTTTCAGCGACCACCAGGGCCGCCATCTGCTCGCGCCACTCGTGATGCCGTGGCGATTGCCAAGCGATCTTCGCGCAATGCCCCCTGCCGGCACCGGTTGGACAACATGACGCCGGTTGCAGGTGAGGTCGCGGCCGGCTTCTTTTCGAGCGATTATCCTTGGTGCGGGTGTTTCGATGATCGTCTCTGATGCGTTCCCAACATCCACATCTTCCAGTCAACAATAGAAATGGTAGCATCGCAGGCCGCCAGATCAAGAAGAAATTGGGGAAATACCGAGCCACGCACGCGCGATCCGGCAGCCCTGGTGTATCGATAGCCCCCTTCGCACACAGCAGCCGGGTGGACAGTTTGCAGAGAGTGAACACCGACCCTGTGGTTCAGGATTCGGTTCTCTCCGCCTTGGCGGCGATGATGCGACGTGTCCAGAAGTAGTACAAGACGGCACCGACGACGGAGCCGGATACCAGGACCAGGAACCAAGTCAGTTTGTGCGTGTGACTCTCGAAATCGCGCAGATCGCGGATGAACAGATCGATCAGTTGGATCAGCCAGAACAGGGCTACGATGAGCCCAAGCAGGTAGAGGAACGACGATAGCATCGTGTCATCTCCGCAGAACTGCCCCTTGTCTCTCAGTGGTCATCCAGACACATTGTCAACCCATGCACAAGGTAGAGAATACCGCATGTCCCTGATGCACGCAAGGGACGCGTTTGTAGTCTGCCCGTAAGGGCATATTCTCCATTCGATGCGGACAAGGACAAGTCGCAAATCAAAGTGATACAGCGAACACCTCACAGCGTCACTACGAACAAGCCCATGCGGATCTTACGTGTCAGGGTCGGGGTCGGGATCGGGGCCGGGGACGAACTCGATCAACTCGCCGGGCGTGCATTGGAGTTCCCGGCAGAGCAATTCGAGCGTGGAGAAGCGAATCGCCCGGGCCTTGTTCGTCTTGAGGATGCTCAGGTTGTTCACGGCCAGCCCCGTCCGCTCGGCCAAATCCTTGAGCTTCATGTCACGGTCGAGCAGCAGATGGCCCAGTTTGATGCGAATCATGAGAGCGTCCCTATACGAGCGTCTTGGATTCCTGGATGATCGGCAGAATCTTCCGCAATGCAATGCCGATGCCGACAAGGATCAAGGGGGTCGCTATGGCATGGAGCAGCATGAACGCAACGGAAATAATTTCGGAAGAACGCCACCGCGATCCGTGGGAGATGGTGCTTGCGGCCAGGCAGACATGTACAACGGTCGAAAAGGCGGCATAAACGAAAAGGACCTTATCGGCATGTTGGAGAATCCATTTCGGTGCGCCCTCTCCTTCCATGACATACGTGATGAGTTCGGCCAGGGCCAGCGCCAAGAGCCCACCCAGGACAAGCGACAGCAGACGCCAGAGCGTCATCGCCCCCAGCCAGAACCTCAGCTTGTCGGCTTCCATTCCCGAGAGCATCAGGAATGCAGGTAGCGCCACCATCATCCCGGCCAGAAACAGAAACAGCAGGCCATAGAAACGTGCCGCACCCGCACAGAGCCTCAGAAATCCTCGATTCTCGGCAATGAAGCTGGTTTTCATGATCGACTCTCCCAAAACCATATGCCAGAAGTGTGACTCGATACAATCCTAAGCAATAATATATTTACGACTATCATGTATTTGTCAACCTTTTTTGGCATTTCTTTCCCGGATTTTTTCCGTTCTTTCACCATGCAGGGGCGGTTGTGTCGAGCGGGGAATCTGGTATGCTCCGGCGGTGTAAGAAAAGGCAGGCTTGGGCCGCTTTCCAGCTTGGTGGCGCCCAGCGTGCCCTACGGATCATTGACACAGGAGGCCTCAATGAACACGTCGCGAATCGCTATCGCAGCAGTCCTCACCCTGGTTCTTATCTCCAGCCTGTATGGGGCAACGACGGTGCGAGTCGTTTCGACGCCACCGACGGCACAGACCAATGACTTCTACGTCAGCAACCGGCCGCCTTTGACGCCGGAGCCGCTGATCAAGCTGCCGATCGGAGCGATCAAGCCGGAAGGCTGGGTCCGCCGACAGCTCGAACTCCAGGCCGACGGCTTCGTGGGCCATCTGGGCGAAATCAGTCAGTTCCTTCGCAAGGACGGCAACGCCTGGCTTTCGCCGACGGGCGAGGGCCACAGCCCGTGGGAAGAGCTGCCCTACTGGCTCAAGGGCTTTGGCGACATGGGCTACGTCCTGGGCTACCAGCGGATCATCGACGAGGCCAAGGTGTGGATTGAGGCCGCCATCGCCAGCCGGCAGCCCGATGGCTGGTTCGGACCGCTCGCCAACAAGGCCAGCGGCCGCGACGAGAACAAGATGCCTGACCTGTGGCCCAATATGGTCATGCTCAACGCCCTCCAGAGCTACTACGAGTACACGCAGGACGCCCGCGTCATCGACCTGATGCGCGAGTACTTCAAGTGGGAGCTGGCCGTCCCGGACGAGCAGTTCCTTCCGCCCTTCTGGCAACAGCAGCGAGCCGGCGACAACCTTGCCAGCGTCCACTGGCTGTACAACCGAACGGGCGAGGCGTATCTGCTGGAGCTGGGCGAGAAGATCCATCGCAACATGGCGCGATGGGATGAAACCATCGCCAGTTGGCACAACGTCAATATCGCCGAGTGCTTCCGCGCACCGGCCACCTTCTATCAGCAGTCCCACGACCGGCACCACCTTCTGGCGGCCGAACGGAACTACGCGATGGTCTGGGGCACCTACGGCGAGGTCCCGGGCGGCATGTTCGGAGGCGACGAAAACTGCCGCAAGGGCTACCACGGCCCCAGACAAGGCATCGAGACCTGCGCCTCGGTCGAGTTCATGCTCTCCTGCGAGATGCTGCTGAAGATCACCGGCGACCTGAAGTGGGCGGACCGCTGCGAGGACGTCGCGTTCAACACGTTCCCGCCTTCGATGACGGCCGACCTGAAGGGCCTGCACTACCTGACCAGCCCAAACGCCTGCCAGCTCGACCACACGAACAAGGCCCCCGGCATCCAGAATGGTGGCGAGATGCTCTCGTACAATCCGCACAGCTACCGCTGCTGCCAGCACAACGTCGCGCATGGCTGGCCCTATTACGCCGAACACCTGTGGATGGCGACGCCCGACAACGGCCTGGCCGCCGTGCTGTATGCGGCCTCGGAAGTCACTGCCAGGGTTGGAGCGGGCAACGAGGTAACGATCCGCGCACAAACACGCTATCCGTTCGAGGACACGATCCGACTGACCGTTACCACCGAGAAGCCCGTTCAATTCCCGCTCTATCTGCGCGTGCCCGGCTGGTGCGAGGGCGCTACTGTGAAGGTCAACGGCCAAAAGGTGGAGGTCCCCGCCCGGCCGCAGGCGTACATCGCGCTCGACCGTCTCTGGAAGCAAGGGGACAAGGTCGAGCTGACCCTGCCCATGACGATTGGCCTGCGCTACTGGCCCCGAAACGGCGATTGCGTTTCAGTGGATCGCGGCCCGCTGACGTATTCGCTCAAGGTCGGTGAGAAGTACGTCCGCTACGGCGGCACGGACAAGTGGCCTGCATTCGACGTCTTCCCGACGACCGCCTGGAATTATGGCCTCGTCATCGACCCGACCAGGCCGGTCGCAGCCCAGTTCAAGGTGACGGAGCGAAGCTGGCCCGGCGACGATCAGCCTTTCGAAACCGACGCCGCACCGGTCGAGATGACGGCAAAGGCTCGGAAGATCCCAAACTGGCAGGCGGATTCCCGCGGACTGATCGACGAAGTTCAACAGAGCCCTGTCCGGTCGAACGAACCGACGGAGACAGTCACGCTGATCCCGATGGGCTGCGCGAGGGTTCGGATCAGCGCGTTTCCGTGGATCGGCGAAGGTGCGAACGCAACTGACTGGCAACTGCCCTCGGTTGGGGGCGTGGGCAAGATCCCGGCCAAGGCCTCGCACTGCCACGAAGGCGACACCGTCGCGGCTCTGAGCGACGAGAAGCTGCCGGCCCATTCCAACGACCACGACATCCCGCGCTTCACGTGGTGGCCGCACAAGGGCACGACCGAGTGGGTCCAGTACGATTTCAAGGAGCCGCGCACGATTCGCGAAGTCCAAGTCTACTGGTTCGACGACGAAGCTGGCGGCGGTGGCTGCCGGGTGCCCCGGTCATGGACACTGCTGCACAAGAATGGAGACGAGTGGAAGAAGGTCACGAACGCATCGGCCTGCGGCGTGGAGAAGGATAGTTTCAACACCGTGACATTTGACGAGATCACGACGGCGGCCCTGCGCATCGAGGTGCAACTCCGCGAGGACTTCTCCGCCGGCATCCTCGAATGGCGCATCCCGTAGCACTACGCGACCCAGAGGAACCCGATCGCAGGGTGCGTCATTCCGACCGGTAGTTCGCGACCTCGTGACTCGGCGGCGCAAGCCGTCGCACTTCTTCCCGCACCGCATCGAGGTTCAGGCCGAGATTCGCCAGGATTTGCGCGGACATGGCTTCGCTGTCGCGCATCATGCCCAGCAGCAGGTGCTCGGTGCCGATGTAGTTATGACCAAGCGTCCGCGCCTCTTCGACGGCATAGCGAATGACGTTCTTGGTGTGCTCGGTCTGGGCGAGTTTCTCGGGCACCTCGACGTGGGGGTGGCCTGCCAGAAGTATTTCGACCGCTTTGCGAAGGGGCTTGAGGTCGACGTTGAAGTGCTGGAGCACAGCCGCAGCCACGCCGTGGACCTCCTTGGCAAGGCCCCCGAGAAGATGTTCGGTCCCGACGAACTCGTGCCCGAACTGCTGGGCCTCCTGATTGGCCAGTAGCATGACCGCCCTCGCGTGCTCCGTAAAACGCTCGAACATGAAAACCCTTTCAACTTGCCCCGCTGCTCCCTCGGCGCCGACCCATGCGACGCCCGTGCACATTCTACCGTGTTCTCCGATTCTCCGCCCGCTGATTCTCGGAAGGCGATGAACAAGTGTCTGTCAAGATTATGGGGCAGCACTCCCTTGAGGGCGCAAACAACCAGGGGTGGCAGCCTCAAAGCTTGTCCTGAGCGAAGCCGAACGGATCCGCAGGACTTGGGGATGGACCGCATCGCAGAGGCCTTTCCGTACGTATGTGCCACTCACATCCGCCATCCCCAAAGCTCCGTTGCACTACGCTTTGAGGCTGCCACCCACATGCCAGAACATTTTCACACACCCATGAACAAAACACCACGGAAGGTCAGATGCCGGCCTCGTCGTAGCCGGGTGAGCCGCCCACCGCAGCGCTGGGTCGCCATGTCGCCTTGTCGCCCCAAGCTTGAGCATCGCTACTGATCGGGTCCACAACCGTCAACGAGTAGCCTTTGCCGTCAGTTGCGTCGTACCAGTCATCCTCGAAGGCGAAACTGTGAATGATTTGTCCGGCGGCGTCCTGAAGCTCGACGGTCTCGCCGGCGTTGTTGAGGCTGCCGGTGTATTCGCCTGCAATAGGCAGGCCCGGGACATACCGTGTTTCGAAGGCCTCGATGTCCTTGACCACCAGCACGCGGTCGCCCGGCGCCAGCACAACCGAGCCGAAGGTGAAATCCACACCATCGGTGAACCTGACGAGATTGAGGTCGATTGACTCGGGGCCAATGTTGACCAGCTCGACGTACTCGAGGTTGGGATCGTCGGGACTTCCGGTCTCGGGCGGATGGTACATGATCTCGCTGATTCGCAAGCTCTCGGCCACCGGCCCGACCGCAAACGTCGCTTGGTTCAGGGCGCTCCATTTGTTGCCGACCTGGGCCCTGGCCCTGACCTGCGCGCTGCCGCTCAGCGTGATCGGCCCGGCGTATCGCTCGACCGTCGAGACCTGCTCCGACTGCTCGACGGTGGTCGCCACCAGCTCCGCGGAGATCAGAAAATCGGAGCTTGTCGACGAGACGTTCATGCCGTGGATGGCCAGGACATTGCCGACCCGGCGCAACAGAGGCTCGAAGCCGGAAATCTCGATCTCCTCAAAATCCATCGCATTCAAATCCGGATTCTGATCGGCGGCGTTCGCGTTCCAGGCCGGCGTCCCCGTGACGTTGCGTCGGGCGATCTCGGTCCCGTTGAGGTAGGCGACGAAACCGTCGTCGTATCGAATCCGCAGTGTCATCGTGTCGAACGGATCGGCCTTTTCCGTAAAGTTGAACGAAATGCGAATGCAGCAACTGCTCTGTCGGCCGTACATCGAGGCTCCGACGTCGAGAGAGATGAAGTCCTCATAACCGACGCTCCTCTCGAAGCCGACCCCGCCGGGGCTTCCAGTCGCCGGCGTCCAGGCCGAATCGTCAAACGTCGCACCGCCCCGCCAGGCATCGTCGACAGGCCCGGTCGGCACGAGCACGCGCTTGGGCGCATTCTCCGGGATCAGCACGGTCCGTTGCATGGCGTCAGAGGAATTGAGCGATCGCGGGTCCGACCCGTCCAGCGTATAGTAGACGATCCCGGACGGCGCCGTCACCTCCAGGACAAATCCGCTGTCGACGTGGCCACCCTGATGGTTGAACGCCGGCGGCGCCGAGGCAAACTCACTGGCAATCTGCCCATCCAGCCACGCAAGCCTTGCTTCCAGCCAGCCCTTCATCCACTCGATCTCCTGGCGATACGTGTTTCCCACGAATCCGTTCGGCCAGACGTACTGGCCAAGGATTCGCCAGCGCGCGAAGTTCCTCGCCTGAGGCTCCTGCAGCAGGGCCGCGTAGTCATCGATCATGCCGAGCAGCCGCTCGGTGGCAAACAGACCTCGACGCAATTCGAACCACCGGTCGGCGTACTGCAACTGGAACTGCGGGTCCTCGAACAGACGACGCCACCACGGATACTCCCCATCGCCGAGCAGACGGTTGTACCAGCCGCTCGGAATCCAGCCATCGAGATAGTCGGCGTTGCCCAGCGACAGATTGTAGTCCCAGACCGGGCCCATGTGGAGCTTGCCGTTGCGGTCCTTGAACATGTACGTGCTCAGACGGAAGCCGTCGATGTTCTTGGCCGTCTCCACCAGAATGTGATGGTCGATGAATGCGCCAATGTCGATGAACGCAGCGTATCCGTCGATCGGGTCTTTGAAGTGCCCGCCGTACAGGGTCGCTTCGAAGGCGTTGAGGAAATCCCGGATCCAGTCCCTCTGCGCCTGCGTCATATCGGTCCCGATCGGATCGTCGTAGATCAGTTCCTGGCCTCGGCTGGTGCGGAACGTCACATCGCCACCATCGAGCTTGTCTTTCTTGACGATGTACCCGCCCGTGATCTCGGGCTCGGCGTTATCGTCCGAATCGAGAACTGCGATATCCACGCGATCGGGAGCGATCTTGATCTTCTCCATCAAGACGTAAACGCCGACATAGTCGTTCATCGACAGCTCGCTGTTGTCGGTCTTGAGGAACAGCTCGATGAACCGCGTGCGCGGCGCATAGCGGCCCATCTCGTTGCTCCAGCGATAGACCAGGACATTGCGCATCAGCGTCTTGTCCGAATAGGGTCCCTGGAGCACCCAGTCCGCGTCGGCGGGCAGCCCCAGGATCGAGGCGGCCCGGTCGCGATCGTCGTCGTCCCAGACCTCGAAGTGGTATTGCTGTTTGGGAAAACCCTCAGAGCTCTTGCCCCGCACGTTCAGACCCGCCCGGCCGGCAAAGTCCGTCGGGCCCGTCACGGCGGCTGTACTCCGTTCGTCCGTATCGATAACGTAACCGTAGACCGGGGTCTGCGTACCGCTGACGGCTTTGCCCATCGTATCGACAACCATCAGAGGCAGCGGCGAACGGAAATCCCGCAGACTGACGCCGACGAACGAGAACCGCTCGCTGCTCACGTCGCTCTGCCGCCAGCCCGGCAGCCACGCGACAGCTCGGATCGTCATGGTCCTGGAGACTTGAATCGGCCCGGTGTAGACACTTCCGCCGGGCCTCTGCCGGGGCACGCTGAAAGGATCGGTTCCGTCGGTCGTGTAGTAGATCGTCGCGCCGGGCGCATCGGTCGTCAGGGCAACCGTCAAAGGCTCGCTGAAAAGACAGCCCCGGCGGCTGAATTGCGGCGTCTCGGCGATGCCTTCATAGACGATGACGTTGGCGGCGCCCGGCGTCGGGACCGCCATGAACCGCAGATCGGGGCCGCCGTCCGGATAGCGACCATAAGAGACGTCGGCCCGCTGCTGATCGAACGAGAGGCTGTCGATCACGGTGGTCCCATCACCGGCCACAAGAACGACGTCCTCACCGGCCGCCTCCAGCCTGAAGCTCGCATGGAGACCCGTGGAGGCAGTATCGCCGTCCGCCCAGATCAGCAGGTAGCCGTGCGGGGCAATCGTCGTTGAAGGAGGGCCCGCCGGAAACCGCCACTTCGTGGGCGTCGAGGAGTCGTCGGTCAGGTACATTCCCCCCACGTCCGCGCTGACATTCGTGGGGTTGTACAGCTCGATCCAGTCATCGTACTGCCGCTGGGGATCGCGGTTGGTGCTGCGATTGGAGGCGAGGATCTCGTTGATGACGACCCGCGTCTCGGCGCCGGGTCGCCCGGACTGTGCGTCCGTCGCGACCGCTGCGCCCAGTACCGCAAACAGCGCCGCAAACAAGCGCGTTGGCCGAGCTGCACCCATGCTATCCCCTGTCCAGAAGGAGGTTTCGCTTTTCCACGACGGGGCCGGTGGCTCTCGCGCCAACTCCGAGCGCCGCTTCACCATTTTAACACATCCGGCACGAATTCGCCAGACGATTCCCCCCCCTCGTGTCCCACGCACTCACCGCCCTGCATGTTCAGATTGCGCCCGAAAGGGCGCCACAGAGCGGGCGATTCTCGGACGTTAAGTGAAGAGGCGAACTGGTCGATGAAAGGGTCTGCTTGACGGATCGAAGACTACCGGGAGGACAGCCGGACCGACCTCAGTTGCGATGGACGTCGGGACTGGATTTGCGGCGTGAGGAGGAGGTATCGGATGAACACCGGTTCCATCAAGAGACGACTACGCGTCTGCAGAGGGTGCGCCTACCTCTGCAGGAGCTGCCCACACGCTCTGCCTTGCGTCCGGCAAGGTCAGAAGGTCAAGCCGACCGAATGCTACGTTTGCTGGCACAATCAGGGAACGCTCCTGCCCCGAGACTGCCGGTTGCGACGCACGCCCATCCGAACGAAGGTCCGCGTCTGACCGCGAGCGAATCGGCGTTCGGTCCGCCACTCCAGGGTCCAAAACCAGCGTCGTGCTATGCAGGCCGGTCCCAGCCGGGCCGCAGTCGATCCTGCACCTCCCAGGCGTCGAGCAACGCCAGCGCCGCCATGGACTCGACGACGGGAATCACGCGAGGCACGATACAGGGATCATGCCGACCGTGAGTCTCGATGGGCCGGTCCTCCATCCGCTCGTTCAGGGTCCGCTGCGGCTTGGCGATCGAGGAGGTCGGTTTCACTGCCAGCCGCAGCGTAACGGTCTGCCCGGTCGAGATGCCGCCGGTGATGCCGCCGGCGTGGTTGGTCACGAACCCACCATCGGCCATGTTGTCGTTGGACTGGCTGCCGCGCATTTGCGTCAGCGCAAAGCCCAGGCCGACCTCGATCCCCTTGATCGCGCCGATTGTCATGATCGCCGCCGTCAGTTTGGCGTCGAGTTTCTGGAACACCGGATCACCCAGTCCGGCGGGCAGCCCGTGAATGTCGAGTTGAATGACGCCGCCGACCGAATCGTTGTCGTCCTTGGCCGCGAGGATCGCCTGGACCATGCGCTGCGCCGCGTCGGGATCGGCACAGCGGACCGGATTGGTTTCGATAGCGTCGTAGTCACACGTCTCGGCGGCAATGCCTGCGATCTCGACCGCGTGGGCCACGATCTTCACGCCGCGGTTTGCCAGCTCCCGCAGCGCGAACGCGCCACCCATGACGCGGCCGGCGGTTTCGCGTCCGGACGAGCGGCCACCACCCCGATGGTCGCGGATGCCGTACTTGCGGTAATACGTGAAATCGGCATGCCCGGGCCGGAACAGGTCTTTGATCCCCTCATACCTGGACGAATCGTGGTCGCGGTTGATGATCGCCATCGCTATGGGCGCGCCGGTCGTCTTGCCGCCAAACACGCCGGAGAGCACCTCCACCTGATCCTTCTCGTCGCGGGGCGTAGTGACTTCGCTTTGGCCGGGCCGGCGCCGGGTGAGCTGTTTTTGGATTTCCTCGGCAGAGAATTCCACGCCCGGACGCACCCCGTCCAGCACGGCGCCGATGGCCGGGCCGTGGCTCTCGCCGAAGGTGGTAACACGAACGACATCGCCGTAGGTGTTGGCCGCGCGGCAGCGCACCGTCAATTCCTCGACGATGTGCTGCATCGCAATCTGAGCAATCTCCTCGGGCGTCTTGTCTGTCGTGTCGATCACCGCATCGGCAAATGGACTGAGCAATTCCTCGCGGTAGGCGACGTTCTCATCAAGCTGGGCCCGCGCATCGGGTCCGCGCAACCAGGGCGGCAGCCCCTTCTCGGCGATGCGGCCCCACAGTGCAGCGGGATCGGCAGTCAGATAGATCAGAATCGCGTTACGGCGCAGCGCCCGGCGGCTGAGCGGGTCCAGCAGGCTCGAACCGCCGCAGACGATCAGCTTCCAGTCCGCCTCGCCAAGCTCGACCGCCACCTTCTTCTCCACCGCGCGGAACGCCGACTCGCCGTGCTCGATGAAGATCTCGCGGCACGTGTGCTTCTCGCCCGTGTCCCTCTCGAAACACTCCTCGATCAGGCGGTCCGTTTCGATCGCTTCGAGGCCGGTCAGCTTCGCCAGCTCGGCCGCCACCGAACTCTTGCCTGCCCCTTTCGGTCCTGCCAATACGATCTTCACAATGATATCCTCACTGCTGTCTTGCCTCCGGGCCCAACCCTGCCGCCTGGATGAGTTGTACAGCCCGGGCCGCATCCGGTTCGTCCATTCCTCGCCCGATCCTATCCGAAAACACTCTCGGGTTTCAATGCCCGTTCCCGCGTCGCCGAAAACATCGCGAGCGTCCCGGGGTATCGGGTGGATGTGGGATTCAGTAGAATGGGCGTGTTCGCCTGGTGGCCCGGAGAACCGTATCGAGGAGAAGAACATGATGCCAGACCTGGAGATTGCTCGGCTCGAGTCATGGAAACGATCCGTCGTGGCCGCGTTGCTGTGTGTTTCTGTCGCCGTGGCAATGGCGCCCGGAGCATCGGAGCAGTCCGCTCCCAAGCCTTTCCACTGGCCCGCCGGACAGCGCGGGGCCGTGACGCTCTCATACGACGACGCCATCGTCGCGCATTTCGAGTCGGTCGCACCACAACTTGAGACAGCGGGATTGCGAGCAACCTTCTACATCCAGATCGACAGCCCCGGATTTCGACTGCACACCGACTTATGGCGCAAGGTCGCTCGTGCCGGGCATGAACTGGGCAACCACTCGCTGTTCCACCCCTGCCGCAAGGATCGGCCCGGCGAGCACACCTGGCTCTCCGACGACTACAACCTGTCACACTACACGCCCGACCGATGGCTCGGAGAGATGCGGATCGCCAACCTCGTGCTCCAGCTCATCGACGGCCAGACCGAACGCACGTTCGGAAACACCTGCTGCCACAACCACGTCGGCCCGATCGACCGCCGGACGAGTCTTGAAGAGCTAGTCCCGAAGCTGTTCGTTGGCGCCCGGGGTGAATACGTCAGCCGGCCGATCGATCCGGCGAAGGCGAACTTCGCAGCCCTGGGCCACTACAGCGGGGACGGCAAGTCGTTCGAGCAGCTTCGCGGGGAGATCGAGGCGGCCGTCCGTGAAGGCCAGTGGGTCTTCTACATGTTCCACGGTGTGGGCGAGGGCACGCACAGTCTCTACATCGACGCCGAGGAGCACCGCAAACTCGTCGAGTACCTCTCGACCAACAAAGACCGCATCTGGACCGCCCCCGCCGTCGAGGTCCTCCGCCACCTCAAGACATCCGCAGGACAGCCCCGCTAAGCGCGGCGTGCTTGAGCATCCAGCGGCCCAAAAACGAAATGCGCGGGCAGCCTGGACCCTCGGCCCGCGCATTTCGTACTGCGCAGTGCGCATCACGCATGACGCATCACGACGCTGCTACTGAACCTTTCCCGTGGCGGCCCATTCGACGCCGCGTCGAATCAACTGCTGCATGCTCGGGTTGAGGATCGCCTTGAAGTCGTGGCCGAACGCATTTTGCACGCAGCGGCCCTTGCCGTACGGCGTGGTGAAGACCAGCGGCTCTTCCTTCTCGCTCCAGTCGGAATAGGCGGAAACCAGGACCTCGATCGGACCGTCGCCCTGCAACTTCGAATACAACTCGTCGAAGATCTGGAAATCCTTCAATCCCTGCGTGATCGGGTGGTCCTTCTTGACGATCTTCGCGTCGAAGACGCTTCGCGGACCATGGCCGCTCGTACCCATCACCCACACGCGGCCGCACAGCTTGCGGAACTCCGCCCAGTCAGGGAATGAAGCGCTGGCCAGATGCTGCGTATAGAAGCCCTTGCCCCCTTTGACGAAATTCAGAAGGTTCTCCTTCGCCTGGTCAGTCATCTTGGGCGTTCCGCGATGGAACATCGTCATGACAATCACATCGTAGTTCGCCAGCGCCGCATCCGCTTCGAGGATCAGCGGGTCTTCACAAACCCTGACGTCGAACCGGTCCGAGCCGGCCAGCACTTCGCGCGTCTTCTCGGAGATCTCACGCCAGTCGTGGTACGGCGCCACGTCGTCGCCGGCAATCAACAAGACCTTGATCTGTGCGGGCTTCTCGGCTGCCACCGCTGCCAGGGACACACCCAACGCTACCACACCCATCAGAAGCATGCTCAACCAGACTCGTCGCATTCGATCTCTCCTTGCTGTTGAAACCATCAGGTTGCATCCGCCGCACAGCGTCCTGGGGCGGTCGAAGGCAATTCTAACGCAAGCGGTATGCGGAGAAAACCGAAAACGCCAAGAGAGACGGCGTGATGTGACAGCCGAAGTCACGCGGGGGGTCGCGAGGGATGGGCCAGAGAGGATTCGCTACCGTTCGAAGGCGTCGCCATCGCGCACCTGGCATCGCGATGGGATGCACGTCGGCGCAATCAAGCCTTTCGGGCTTCGGCGGTGGAGGCCACCAGCAGGGAAAACATCGTGGCGCCGACGACGGCCGGGCCGATGTCATGCAGATCGAACGCCCGGACCGTTGCCAGGGCAATGATCAGACAGGCAAACCCCATGCCCACATATCTGAGCGTAACCGCATTCCACCTCTTCATCGCAAAATCCCCCCTTCCGATTCAGTTCCTGGTCAGGAGCGGCCTTGCGACGGAGAAAGCCGCCCCTTAAAGCATAGGCAACAGACCGGCAGAGGCCAAAAATCTTCCTGCCTCCCGACGGAGAAGAACAGCCGGATAGCTGCCTGGCGTGGGATATCCCATGTCAGAACTGAGGAATCTTCAACTTGATCGAGGAGAGGATTTCGAGTATGATTGTAGGGATTATAGGAGGCAGCGACGTGAGGGTAGCGAAGGAGATTCCAGAGAATTCGCCGGATATCGAGAAGTGGATCAAACTGATCCGTGCCGATGGTGTCGGTCCGGTCTCGTTCGGTCGGCTCCTGAAGTTCTATGGCTCAGTCGATGCAGCCCTCGGCGCGTCGGCAAGCGGCTTGGCCCGCGTCGAGGGAATCGGCCCCAAGACGGCCGAGCGAATCGTCTCGACCCGCGACAAATTCGACACTTGCGCAGAATTGGAGCGGGCCCGGAAGCTCGGGGTTTGGCTCATCCACATGGAGGATTCGCGCTATCCGCCCCTGCTCAAGCAAATCTACGATCCGCCTCCCGTTCTGTACGTCAAGGGAACGCTCGGGCGCGAGGACAATCTGGGCATCGCCATCGTAGGCTCGCGGCGCTGCAGCATCTACGGGACCGAGCAGGCATCTCGTTTTGCGCATCTTCTTGCTGCATCTGGGTTTACAATCGTCTCCGGCCTGGCTCGGGGGATCGACACCGCTGCCCATCATGGCGCGCTGGCGGCAGAGGGCCGCACGATCGCCGTGCAGGGTTGCGGCCTGGCCAACGTCTTTCCACCTGAAAACGCCAGGCTGTTCGAACTCATAAGTCAAAGCGGCGCCTGCATTTCCGAGCTTCCGCTCCAGTATGAACCGCTGAGCGAGAACTTCCCGCCGCGTAACCGAATCATTGCGGGGCTGTCTCTCGGGACTATCGTCATCGAGGCGGGCCTGCGCAGCGGAGCCCTGATCACCGCCAAGACGGCCCTGGAGAGCAACCGCGAGGTCATGGCCGTGCCGGGCAAGATCGATTCGCCCATGGGCAAAGGCCCGAACCAACTCATCAAACAGGGCGCCAAGCTCGTCGAGTCGGTCGAGGACGTGATGGAGGCCCTGGGCTACGTGGGCGAGCAACTCAGGGAGCACACGGCCCAGGCGGCCGGCGAGGCGGCAGCCAAAGCCGAGATGCCGCTGTTCGACACCCACCAGTTCAATCTCAAAGGTCACGAAAAGCAAATCTACGATTCACTTGGTTCCGAGCCCCTCCATACCGATCAGGTGATCGACCGGACCGATCTGGCCCCCGGGACGGTCAACGCGACTTTGATGTCGCTTCGCCTCAAAGGGCTCATCAGGCAGCTTCCCGGCAACCTGTTCAAGCGTCGATAGGTTGTCCATCCCCAAGGCCTTTTCTCATTTGGCTTTGAGGCAGCTTTCCACCGCCGAGGTCCACAATCTGATTGATAGCACCGAGGCGAGGAGGTAGAATCAGAATATCTCGTGCGGTTGCCTTCGTCGGAACTTCCGGCGGCGGTGTGCATCGCGATCGGTACGGTGGTGAAGGGCAATCTGGAATCGGAGGTTCTGTTGCAGCATCTGCCGCTGACCCCACAGACGCGTCGTGGCACGTCACCGAGGCAGGCACTCATTCATTTCTGAAGGAGGATCACCATGTCCAGGCATCTTGTTCTCGCGTGCGCAACAATGGCGATTGCTCTGGCCAGCGTCGTGCAGGGGGCCGATCCCAGCCTCATCGGCTGGTGGAGACTCGACGAAAGCTCAGGGATGACGGCCTTCGACTCATCAGGCAACGGAAACCACGGCGCTCTTCAAGGCAGCGCGACGCTGGGCGCCGAAGGGATCCTGCGAGGCGCCGTGCTTCTCGACGGCGACGGGGACTACATCGACTGCGGCAGCAGCGACGTCTTCAACATCCGCAGCGCCGTGACGCTGGCCGCCTGGGTCTGGGCGGACCCCGACTTCGGTTACCCTGACTGGTCGGGCATCATCATGCGGGGCGGGCCCAACATCGACACGTTCGCCCTCTACTACAACGGGCCCAACAAGCAGCTCGGTTTCAAGACAACGGGCGCCCCGACGGAATGGACCGCCAGCGCCGCCAACGGCGCCGCCGCCCTCTTTGATCGAGAGTGGCATCACGTCGCGGCCACCTATGACGGCCAGACCAAGACCATCTACCTCGACACCGCTGTGGTGACCACCGCCGGCGCTTCGGGCCAGATCGAGACCAGTAGCACCGGCCGGCTTCTCCTGGGCGCTGGACGCGATTTGGCCGTGCCGACCCACCTTCTGGTCGGCCGTCTTGACGACGCGCGGATCTACAGCCGGGCGCTGTCTGTAGCGGAACTGGCAGTCGTTATGGAGGGCACGTACGAGCCCATCGCTGAGAACCCCTCCCCCAAGGACGGGGCCACAGACATCGTCCGCGACACTCTGCTGAGCTGGACACCCGGCGAATTCGCCAGGACACATGATGTCTACCTCGGGACCGTGTTTGACGACGTCAACGAGGCCAGCCGCGCCAATCCGATGGGCGTGCTCGCCAGCCAAGGCCAGGAACCGAACACCTACGACCCGCCTGGGCTGCTCGATATCGGCCGGACGTACTACTGGCGTGTCGATGAGGTCAACGGCGCGCCGGACTTCGCCATCTACAAGGGCGACACCTGGACGTTCACAACCGAGCCTATTGGCTACCCAATCCAGGGGGTCATCGCCACAACCAATGCCCCCTTCACCGAAGGGTCAGAGCCGGAGAACACGGTCAACGGCTCCGGACTCGATGAGAACGATTTGCATTCCGTAGCCGCCGGCGACATGTGGCTCGGAACCCCTGCGCCGGGCGAGACCGTCTGGATCCAGTACGAATTCGACCGCGTCTACAAGCTCCACGAGCTGTGGGTGTGGAACTACAACATCCAGTTCGAGCCGGTGCTGGGGTTCGGGTTCAAGCAGGTGCTGGTGGAGTACTCCACGGATGGGACCGATTGGACCAGCTTTGGCGAGGTTGAATTCGCCAGGGCCCCGGCGACCGCCGGATACGCCCACAACACAGCCGTGGACCTTGCAGGCATAGCCGCCAGATTCGTCAGGCTCACACCCGTCAGCGGTTGGGGCATGATGGGCCAGTACGGCCTTAGCGAAGTCCGGTTCTTCTACATCCCCGTCCAGGCGCGCCAGCCGCAGCCGGCCGACGGGGCAACGGATGTCAATCCGAACATCGCTCTGAGCTGGCGGGCCGGCCGCGAAGCAGCCTCGCATGATCTGTACTTCGGCACCGACGAAGCGGCCGTAGCCGATGGAACGGCGCTGATCGACGCGGTTGGCCAACCCACCTATGACCCCGGCGCCCTGAGCTTTGGGACTACATACTATTGGAGGGTCGACGAGGTCAACGAAGCGGCGACGCCGGCCGTGTGGGCAGGGCCGATGTGGAGCTTCTCCACACAGCAGTACGTCGTCATCGATGATTTCGAAAACTACACCGACAACCTCGACGCTGGAGAGGGTATCTTCCAGACCTGGATTGACGGATGGGAGAACGGCACCGGCTCGGTTGTCGGCCATCTCGACGCCCCCTTTGCCGAGAGGACGGTTGTCCACGGGGGCAAGCAGTCGATGCCTTTGGCGTACGACAACCAGACGTCGCCGTGGTACTCCGAGACCAGCCGCGCCTTCGACACCGCCCAGGACTGGACCGCCAACGGCGCTGATACCCTCGTGCTGCACGTTCGCGGCAGCGCACCGGCCTTCTTCGAGAGCCCGGCCGGCGAGATCATCATGAGCGCCATCGGAACGGACATCTGGAACAACGGCGACCAGTTCCGCTACGCATACAAGAGCCTCAACGGCGACGGCTCCATCTCGGTGCGCGTCGACAGCCTGGTCCGCAGCAACGAATGGGCGAAAGCCGGTGTAATGATCCGCGAGACGCTGGAGGGCGGTTCAAAACACACGTTCGTAGCCATCACGCCGGACCACGGCGTCTCGTTCCAGCGTCGTCCGGTGGCCGGCCAGGCAAGCGCCAATACGGACGCGAGCGGCATCGTCACCCCGTATTGGCTCAGGCTGACCCGGACGGGCAACGTCTTCACCGCCCAGACATCGGCGGATGGCACTGCCTGGGCCGACATCGTGGTGAGCCCGGCCCTGGAGATTACGATGGCCAGCAACGTCTACATCGGCCTGGCGGTAACGAGCCACGACGCGGCGATTTCGACCGTGGCGCAGTTCTCGAACATCTCCACAACAGGCGCCGTCTCCGGCCAGTGGCAAACCGCAGGCATCGGGGCAACGCAACCAGAAGGGAACACGCCTGAGGCGCTCTACGTGGCCGTTGAGGACGGCAACGGAAGCATAGCGGTGGCAGCCAATCCGGATACAGCCGCCACCGCCCGACCCGATTGGCAGCAATGGCGAATCCCCTTCAGCGCCTTTGGCGGCGTGAATCTGAGCAGGGTCGAAACGATCATGATCGGCGTCGGAGACCGCAACAGCCCTGCTGCCGGCGGGACGGGCCTGATCTACGTCGATGACATCCAGTACGGGCACCCCTTCGACGCTCAATAGGGCCGCTGAGGGCACAGACTCCCCCAGCGTCGGGTGTTCGCTCGCGAGCGGCGCAGCTCTTCGGGGCCTGGGTCGAGCCGATCCAGGCCCTTTTTCTGCTCCTCTGTTCGGCAGTCTGCTCTGGAGCCTGAGGCGTCTGATCGGGCCAAATCATAAGAACAAACGTGAATAAATGAATGGATGCTTATGATAGACAATTCCAGGCATGACGGCACTACCAGAGTGACATTTCTTTAAACACTCTTTTGACAAGAGTTTACAGGATCATCCATCCGCCATTTTGGCCCGAATTCGCCGGGCAATCGCCCTATAATGGTTGACGACGCCTCAGCGATTTGATAGCATCAGTCGTCCATGACAAGAACGACAAAGAAAACCGGAAAGAAACCAGAAGCACGAAGCTCTTCAAAAGTCGTCTCGGTAAAAGCCAAGAAGCCCTTCACCAACTACAGGCAAGCCATCGCCTACCTGTTCGAGAAGACCGACTACGAAAAAGAAGAGCACGTGCGCTATAACGTGACGACCTTCAGCCTCGACCGGATGCGGAATCTGTTGTCCCTGCTGGGCGATCCCCATGGGAAGATCAGCACGGTCCACATCGCCGGCACGAAGGGCAAGGGTTCCACGGCCACCATGCTCGCCAAGATGCTCGAGTCCAACGGCTACACGGTCGGGCTGTATACGTCCCCGCACCTGGTACACCTGCACGAACGCATTGTGGTGAATTCAGAGATGATAAGCGAAGCGGAGATGCTGGGGCTGATGAACCGCATCTACGCCCCGGTCGAGAAGCTGTCCGACGACCCACCCACGTTCTTCGAGATTTTCACGGCGCTGGCGTTCATGTACTTCGCAGACCGAAAGGTCGATATCGCCGTAATCGAGACCGGCTTGGGCGGCCGGCTGGACAGCACCAACGTCATCACCCCCAAGGTGGTTGGCATCACCAGCCTGAGCATTGACCACAAGCTCCAGCTCGGCGACACGCTCGACCGGATCGCGATGGAGAAGGCCGGCGTCTTCAAGAAAGGCGTGCCGGCCATCACCGTGCAGCAGGAGCCGATGGCCATGAGCGTGCTGAAGGAGCAGGCCATCGCGGTCAAGGCGCCGCTGAGCGTGACGGGCAGCAGCGACATCGACTTCTCGTATCGGTTCGAGACGTCTCGCGAGCACGGGCCGCACACGCGAATCTGCCTGACGACGCCCACCAGCAAGTTCGAGCACATCCGCGTTCCGTTGCACGGCAAACACCAGGCGATCAACTGCGGCCTGGCGCTGGCCCTGCTCGACCGGCTCAAGTCTTCCGGGTACAACATCGACATCGACAAGGCGGCCGACGGGCTTCATGGAGTTACGCTGGCCGGGCGGATGGAGATGATCTGCGAGGACCCCCGCATCATGATCGACGGGGCCCATAACGCCGCCAGTGTTCGGGCGCTGATTCACGCCATCGGCCAGAACATCCCCTACGACTCGATGGTCGTGATCTTCGGCTGCAACGCGGACAAAGACATTCCCGGCATGCTCACCGAGCTTCAGTATGGGGCCGACAAGGTCATCTTCACGCGGAGCAGCTCGATGAAGGCGGTCTCTCCGCAGGACCTGGCGGACATGTACACGGACATCTGCGGCAAGATGTGCCAGACGGCCAGCAGCCTCGGCGAAGCGCTCCAACTGGCCCGCAGCGCCGTCGGTCGCGAGGACCTGATCCTGATCACGGGGAGCTTCTACCTCATCGGACAAGCCAAGATCCGCTTCCAGCCAAGTGTCACTCTGGCGGCCTCCTGAAGAGCATCGGACCGCCGAGTTTAGGGTTGACGGTCGTTCTGCCTGCCTTTCTAATCTCTATCTTGAATCATCGCCGATGGCGTAGCGTCCGAGAAGGCACCGCGTAGCAGGACCATCCGCACTGCGTGTCCGTGCCTGGTTCTGCCATCGGCCGTTCGATGGAGCATGAGATCAGGAGTCGGAGATGTCGGAGACAGCGAGCTATATCGCCGTGGACCTCGGCGCCGAAAGCGGGCGCGTCATGCTCGGGACGATGGCGGCCGGGAAGTTGCACCTCGAAGAACTGCATCGCTTCAGCAACGGGCCCGTTGACGTGAATGGCTCGCTGCGATGGGATTTCGATCGCCTGCTGAACGAGGTCAGGAAGGGCATCGCTCTGGCCTCCAGGAAGGCGGGGGGCGAGCCACTGGGCATCGGCGTCGACACCTGGGGCGTGGACTTCGGCCTGATCGGCGACGATGGCCGGCTCATCGAGGCCCCTTTCCACTACCGCGACAGCCGGACCAACGGCATGATGGACAAGGCCTTTGAGCTGATGCCCAAGCGGGACGTCTACCAGAACACGGGCATTCAGTTCATGCAGTTGAACTCGCTGTATCAACTGCTGGCCGTGCGTCTGGCCGGCTCGGCCGCCCTGGCCAAGACGAAGAGACTCATCTTCATGGCGGACCTGTTCTCGTATTTCCTCTGCGGCAAGGCCTTCGGCGAATACACCCTGGCCAGCACTTCGCAGATGATGGACATGGCGACGGGCCGGTGGTCCAAGGCGATCTTCGAGAAGCTCGGCCTTCCGATGGAGGTCATGCCCGCGATCGTCATGCCCGGCACCGTGGTCGGACCCTTGACCGAAAAGGTCGCGAGCGAGATCGGCTGCGGGAAGATTCCGGTCATCGCGGTCGGTTCGCACGACACCGCTTCGGCCGTGCTCGGCGTGCCAGGGACCGGGAGCAACTGGGCCTACCTCTCGTCGGGCACCTGGAGCCTGATGGGCGTCGAGATTCCCAGGGCCATCATCGACGACAAGACATTCGGCTACGGGTTCACGAACGAGGGCGGCGTGCAGAACACGATCCGCCTGTTGAAGAACATCATGGGTCTGTGGCTGGTGCAGGAATGCAAGCGGCAATGGCAGCGGCAGGGACAGGACCTCTCCTACGGCGAGCTGACCGATCTGGCGTCGAAGGCCAAGCCCTTCTTTGGCTACATCGACTGCGACTGGAACGAATTCCTGGCGCCGGGCGACATGCCGACCCGGATTAACAAGTACCTCTCGCAGACCGGCCAGCCGACAACCACCGACAAGGGACAGATGGTCCGCCTCGTCCTCGAGAGCCTGGCCCTGAAGTACCGCCGGACGCTCGAAGCTATCGAGGACGTCACAGGCAATGCCATCGACGTGCTCCACATCGTCGGCGGCGGGATTCAGAACGAGCTGCTGTGCCAGTTCGCCGCCGACGCCACCGGCAAGCGAGTCGTCGCCGGCCCGATTGAAGCGACCGCCAGCGGCAACATCCTGATGCAGGTGATCGCCACCGGCCGACTCAAGAGCATCGACGAGGCCCGCGCGATCGTCCGCCAGTCCTTCGACCTCAAAGAGTACCAGCCTCGCAACGCGTCGATGTGGACACAGAGATACGAGCAGTATACGAAACGCTGAAGCCGGCATCCCTGTGCGGTTTCGGTGAGACAAAGTCCCAAGGAGAGAATCGTTTGACAGCGGCACTTGAGCGGCAACTGGACAGCTTCGACCTCGCCGAACGCCGGGGGGCGCTTTCGGCGTTGTGCGACAAGGTCGAATCCGGCGACATCGAACTGCCGCAGCCCGGCCGGTTCGTGAACATGCATTGCCACACCTTCTTTTCGTACAACACCTATGGCTACTCGCCGACAAAGTTCGCGTGGCTGGCCCGCAAGGCCGGCCTGGCGGCGGCCGGCACGGTGGACTTCGACGTGCTCGACGCGCTGGAGGAGTTTCAGCAGGCGCGACGCAGGCTGGACCTGAAGGGCTGCTCGGGTCTGGAGACGCGGGTCTACGTGCCCGAGTTCTCCACGCGCGTCATCAACTCGCCGGGCGAGCCGGGCATCTCATACCACATGGGCGTGGGCTTCCCGAACTCGCAGGTGCCCGCCTCGCAGCAGAGTTTCCTCAATGGTCTCAAACAGACGGCCCAGCAACGAAATCGCGATTTGATGCAGCGAGTCAACAAGTACCTCAGCCCCGTTGAACTCGACTATGAGCGCGACGTGCTGGCGCTGACCCCGGCGGGCAACGCCACGGAGCGCCACATGTGTCTGGCCTACGCCCGCAAGGCGGCCGCGCACTTTGGCGGCGGCAAGCCTCTTGCTGATTTCTGGGCCCGGAAGCTGGGCGTCGGCGCCGAGACCCTGGACCTGCCGGAGGGTCGCAATCTGCTGAACACCATCCGAGCAAAGACGATGAAGCGAGGCGGGGTGGGTTACGTCCAGCCCGACAAAGGCTCGTTCCCCCTGATGGCCGACACCAATCGCTTCATCCTCGCCTGCGGCGGAATACCCACGCACACCTGGCTCGACGGCACCAGCGACGGCGAACGAGACATCGAAGAGCTTCTCGACGTGGCGATGAGCACCGGCGCCGTCGCGATCAACGTGATTCCCGACCGCAACTACACGCCGGGAAAGCAGGACGACAAGGTCAGGAACCTCTACGAGGTGATCGAGGTCGCCCGGCGCCGCCACCTGGTCGTCGTCGGAGGCACCGAGATGAACAGCCCGGGCCAGAAATTCGTCGATGATTTCGGAACCGGCGAGCTGGAGCCCCTGCTGCCGGTCTTCCTGACAGGGGCGTATATCGTGTATGCCCACTCGGTCTTGCAGCAGCAATGCGGCCTGGGATACACCAGCCCGTGGGCCGAGCGGCACTTCAGGGACCGGGCGGCGCGAAATGAGTTCTTCGCCGCGGTGGGTCGTTCGATACAGCCGGACCGGGAAACGAAGTTGTCCGCCCTTGGCGAAACGACGACACCCGACGAGGTCCTCAGACAAGTAGAGCAATAAGAACCTTCGCAGCAGAATCAACACAGAAGTGAAGGCTTGGACCATGACAAGCATCCCGGCATCGCAGTGGGCCGTCCAATTGGTGGGCCCCGACCAACTCGTCCTGAACCAGTCCAAGGAGGTCTTTCGACCCGGTCCGCACCAGATCCTCGCCAAAGTCGAGGTCGTCGGACTGTGTTTTTCCGACCTGAAACTGCTCAAGCAATTCACCGGCCACGTCCGTAAGGGTCCCATCGTTTCGGGCATCGAGCCGGACGCGTTGACGCAGATTCCCAGCTACGTGCCGAACGACAAGCCAACGGTGCCGGGCCACGAGACGGTCGTGCGGATCGTCGAGGTGGGCCCCGGCGTCACGAGGCACAAGATCGGCGAACGCTACCTCGTGCAGACGGACTACCGCTGGCTGCACACTGCCAGTTCCAACGCCGCGTTCGGCTACAACTTCGAGGGCGCCCTGCAGGAGTACGTCCTGATGGACGAGCGGGCGATCACCAGCCCCGACGGGGAATCGATGCTGATCCCGGCAGCCGAGGACCGGTCGGGCTCAGCCATCGCACTGGTCGAACCGTGGGCCTGCGTGGAAGACGCCTACGCGACGAAGGAACGTACAACGCTCCAAACGGGCGGCCAGATGCTCATCGTGGCCGAAGCCGACATCCCGGAAGGCCGACTCGGCAGTCTGTTCAAACGATACGGCACACCGGCGCAAATCACGTGGGTCGCGAAATCGAATCCGCCCGCCAAGCTCACGATTCCGGTGGTGCGGGCCAGTGAATATGAAGACCTGGACGACGCCGCGTTCGACGACGTGGTCTACTTCGGATCGAGCGCCAGGACGGTGGAGGACCTGTTCGCCAAGGTCGCCGCCCACGGGATATTGAACATCGTTCTCTGCGGCGACCGCTTCAGCCGGCCCGTCGTCACGATGGTCGGCCGGGTTCACTACGGAGGCATTCGCATCATCGGGACAACCGACGCCGACCCCGCCAGCTCCATGAAGACCATCCCGAAGACCGGGGAGATCCGCCACGGCGACAAGGTCAACGTCGTCGGCGCCGGCGGACCGATGGGGATGATGCACGTCATCCGCAATCTGTGCCAGGGGATCGAAGGCGTCAGCGTATACGCGGGCGACGTCGACGACAACCGCCTGGCAATGCTCACGAAGATCGCCGAGCCGCTGGCCCGGAACAACGGCCTCGAATACATCCCGTACAACGCCAAGGAGCCACCGGGCGGCGAGGAGTTCAGCTACTCGGTTCTGATGGCGCCGATCCCGGAACTGGTGGCCGCGGCGGTGCAGGACGCCGCGATGCACGGGATCATCAACATCTTCGCCGGCATCCCGGCCAACGTCACCGGCCAGATCGACCTGAACGCCTACATCGAGAAACGCCTGTACTTCATCGGAACCAGCGGATCGACGCTCGACGACATGAAACGGATGCTGGCCAAGGTCGAATCAAACCGGCTCGACACCAACGTCAGCGTGGCGGCCATTTCGGGCCTCCAGGGGGCGCTCGACGGGATTCGCGCCGTGGAGAACCGCACGATCGCAGGCAAGATCGTCGTCTATCCGGCGTGCCGGGACCTTCCGCTGCTCCGTCTCGAAGAGCTTGTGGCCAAGCGGCCCGACGTCGCGGCCTGTCTGAAGGACGGACTCTGGACACTCCAAGCGGAGAAGAAGCTGCTGGAGGCATGCACCTGAAAATCAGAGAAGGGAAGGATATGGAACGAGACAAGCGCCGATCAACGCATCAACTCCCGATTGGTCTGTGCCGTGGTAGACTCATCGCCTTGGCCGGTGGCGCGGCGCTGCTGCTCCTGCTGACGGCCGGAGCGTTGAACGCCGCAGAGACGCCGTTCAACGGCCTGGACATGAGCCTCAGCAACCTGGCCAGATTGTCGGACGCCAGGACGCGCTCGATCAGCCCGGAGAATTTCACAGGCGAGAAGGGCAAAGGAGGCATGGCCACCGAAGGGACAGGCCAGAACGCCGGACGAGAGCTGGGCCAAGGCTGGAAGATTTCGCCCTCCGTGAGGATCGACGCGGGCCAGACCTTCACCATGGCCGACATCAACGGCTCCGGTGCCATCCAGCACATCTGGATGACCCCGACGGGCGACAACCGCCTGAACATCTTGCGAATCTACTGGGACCAGGAGGAGGCCCCGTCGGTGGAGTGCCCGGCCGGCGATTTCTTCGCCTGCGGCATGGGCGAATACACCCAGGTGACATCGCTGCCGGTCTGCGTCAACCCGGGCAGCGGCTTCAACTGCTACTGGACGATGCCCTTCCGCAAGAGCTGCCGGATCACGATGACCAACCTCGACGAGAAGGCGATGATTCTCTACTACCAGATCGATTACACGCTGACGCACGTGCCAGACGACATGGCGTATTTCCACGCGCAGTTCCGGCGTGTCAATCCGCTGCCCTACAAGGACGTCCACACGCTCGTCGAAGGCATCAAGGGCCGTGGTCAATACGT
The DNA here is from genome assembly GCA_040772485.1 of Sedimentisphaerales bacterium. Classification (GTDB taxonomy): domain Bacteria; phylum Planctomycetota; class Phycisphaerae; order Sedimentisphaerales; family Anaerobacaceae; genus Anaerobaca. The sequence continues at coordinate 101,453 of JAXGYC010000011.1, forward strand.
CGGGACCTACATGACCTGGGGCTCGAACAGTCCCCGGCTGGTGGGGCGAAGGCGAGATCAAGTTCTACATGGACGGCGATCGGGAGTTCCCCACGATCTGCGGGACGGGAACGGAGGACTACTTCTGCGGCTCGTACGGTTTCATGGCACCGGGGACTCGCGACTATCAGGAATTCAGCACGCCGTATGCGGGCATGCCCCAGGTGATCCTGTCCGAGAAGCAGCCGCGATTCAGTCTCTATCGCTGGCACATCATGGACCCGGTCCGTTTCGAGCGGGACCTGAAAGTGACCATGCAGGCCCTGGGCTGGCAAAGCGAGGGACGTTACCTGCCGTTGCAGGATGACATCTCGTCGGTGGTCTACTGGTACCAGACCGAGCCGCATGCCCCATTCCCCAAGCTGCCCGCGAAGAAGGAACTGATCATCGTCAAGCCATAGCGGGGGACCTGCATCTTTTGACCGAAGAGGACAATCATGAGCGATTTGAAGAAGGTCGAACCGGCCTACCAACTGGCACGTGAACGGTACGCTGAGATCGGCGTAGACACCGACAAGGCGATGGACCGGCTGGGCAAGATCCCGATCTCGCTGCACTGCTGGCAAGGCGATGACGTAGGCGGATTCGAGAATCCCGAGACCGGCCTCGACGGCGGTCTGGCGGTGACCGGCAACTATCCGGGCAAGGCCCGCACGCCGGACCAGTTGCGCACCGACCTGGAAAAGACCCTGAGCATGATCCCGGGCAAACATCGCCTGAATCTTCACGCGATCTACCTCGACGCGAAACGCAAGGTGGAACGCAACGAACTGGAGCCAGAGCACTTCGCCACATGGGTCCAGTGGGCCAGGGCCAACGGCCTGGGCATGGACTTCAACGGGACCTACTTCTCGCACCCCAAGGCCGACAGCGGGTTTACGCTCTCCAGCGCCGATGACGGCATCCGGCAGTTCTGGATCGAACACGGAATCTGCTGCCGCAGGGTCGGCGCCTACATCGGCAAGGAACTGGGCACACCCTGCGTGACCAACGTCTGGATTCCCGACGGCTACAAGGACCTCCCGGTGGACCGTCTGGCCCCGCGGCAGAGGCTGGCCGACTCGCTCGACAGGATCTTCGCCGAGAAGATCGACAAGGCGATCCACCTCGACGCTGTCGAATCGAAGCTGTTCGGCATCGGCGCCGAGAGCTACACGGTCGGCTCCCACGAGTTTTACATGGGCTATGCGACGTCGCGACAGATCCTGCTGTGCCTGGACGCGGGACACTATCACCCGACCGAGGTCATCTCGGACAAGATCTCGTCCGTGCTGATGTTCGTGCCGGAGCTGCTGCTGCACGTCAGCCGTCCGGTGCGATGGGACAGCGACCACGTGGTCATCCTCGACGACGAGCTGCGAGCCATCGCGCAGGAACTGGTGCGCAGCGGCAAGCTCGACAAGGTCCACATCGGCCTGGATTTCTTCGACGCCAGCATCAATCGCATCGCCGCCTGGGTCATCGGCACGCGCTGCATGATCAAGGCCCTGCTGATCGCCCTGTTGGAGCCGACCGACATGCTGCGCAAAGCCGAGAAAAGCGGCGACTATACGCTGCGGCTGGCGATGCTCGAAGAGCTCAAGACCTTGCCCTATGGCGCGGTGTGGGACTACTATTGTGCCCGGTCCGATGTGCCGGTCGGCTCCGCCTGGCTGGCGGACGTCAAAGCCTACGAAAAGAACGTGCTCGCCAAACGAGCGTAGCAGACAAACAAGCTGCGGGAAGGGACAGACGCATGAGCGAAGAACGGCAGTCACAGCAGACGCAGGCGGGAGATGAATTCGAGCGCGAGCCGGTGCCGCAGAACAGGCTGCTCGGCTTCAAGAGCTTCGTCGGCATGTACGCGGGCGAGCACTGCGCCGGCACGGAACTGATGATCGGGCCGCTGTTCGTGGCCGCCGGCGTCAGCGCATTCGACCTCGTCGTGGGACTGATTGCGGGCAACGTGCTGGCCGTCTTGAGCTGGATGTTCCTGTGCGCTCCGATCGCCACGCGGGCCCGGCTGACGCTCTACTACCAACTGGAGAAGATCTGCGGGCGGCAGCTCGTCACGCTGTACAACCTCGCCAACGGCGTGATGTTCTGCTTCCTGGCGGGCGCGATGGTGACGGTGTCGGCCACAGCGCTGGGCGTCTGGTTCAAGTTCCCGATGCCGGAGTTGAGCGACAAGTATCCCAACAGCATCGGATGGGTGATCGCGGTGCTGGCGTGCGGCGCGATGATCTCCATCGTAGCCGCCTACGGCTACCAGATCGTATCCAAGGTTGCCAACATCGCGGCCCCCTGGATGGTGCTCGTGTTCATCGCCTTCGGGCTGGTCGGCTTGAAGCAGTTCATCGACGCCACCGGCTCAGAGGTCAACAACCTCGCGGACGTCTGGACGCTCGCCAAGACGCACATCTGGCAGGGAGGCGACCCACACCCGGGACGGGTCAAGTTCACCTTCTGGCATGTGATGTTCTTCGCGTGGTTCTGCAACATGGCGATGCACATCGGGATGAGCGACCTGTCGGTGCTGCGTTTCGCGAAGAAGTCGTGGTACGCCGTGGCCAGCGGGACCGGCATGTTCCTCGGGCACTTCCTGGCCTGGCTGGCGGCGGCGATCCTCTACGCGTTCCAGATGCACGCGGAGCCGGGCAACACAAAGGTGCTGCCGGGTCCGCTCGCCTATCAGGCCGCCGGCCTGACCGGTCTTCTCTGCGTGATTATCGCCGGCTGGACCACGGCCAACCCGACCATCTACCGCGCCGGCCTGGCATTTCAGGCGGTCGTTCCCAAGTCCTCGCGTTTCCGCGTGACGCTGATTACAGGCGCCATCGCGACGGTCGCGGCGATGTTCCCGGCGCTGGCCATGAGGCTGTTGGACTTCGTGGCCCTCTACGGGCTGGTCCTGATGCCGATGGGCGCGGTGATCTTCGTGGACTACTGGCTGATCCGTAAGTTTGGCCTGAAGAGTTCGTATGCCGAACTGAGCGGAAGGGCCTTCAATTGGGCCGCCGGCCTGGCGTGGGGAGTGACACTGGTGACGGCGTTCCTGCTCGTCAAATACGCCGGCGTGCAAATCTTCTTTGTTTCCTTGCCCGGCTGGTTTGTGGCCGCCGTTTTGTACATCATCCTGAGCAAGTTCTATCAGAAGAGTATCCGCCCTGCCGCGGCGCTATAAGGAGAAGTCCCCATGCGTTCGATCCTGATAACTGTCTCCCTTGCATCGTTAGTCGCGCTGATCCTGCCCTCGATCCTGTTTCTGGCCGGCCGGATGGACCTGGACAAAGCCAAGTGGATCATGATCCTGGCGACCATCATCTGGTTCGTCACCGCCACCGGCTGGATGTGGAAAGAGCCGGACAAGATGCAGAAGGACGAGGTCGTCGTTCCGTGATACGCAGAGGTGGTCTCCGGAAAGGGGGCGTGTGGTATGGAGTCGAGAAGGGAGTTCTTGCGCCGCTTGGGCATCAGCGCGGTCGGTGTCGCCCTGGGCGGCTGTGCGGCGAATCAATCCTTCGCAAAGCGGCATGAGCCCAATATCGTCTTCATTCTACTGGACGACATGGGCTGGTCCGACCTGCCCTGCTACGGCAACGCATTCCATGAGACGCCGCACATTGACCGTCTGGCGAAACAGGGCATGCGCTTTACCGATGCCTATGCCGCCTGTCCGGTGTGCTCGCCGACAAGGGCCAGCATCATGGCCGGCCAGTATCCTGCCCGCGTCGGGGTCACCGATTTCATCCCGGGCCATTGGCGGCCCTACGACAAGCTGCGCGTGCCGACGAACCGCACACAATACCTGCCGCTCGAGATCGTCACCATCGCCGAGGCGCTTCAGGGGGCCGGATACGTCACGGGCCACGTCGGCAAGTGGCACCTGGGTGGAGCCGACCGTGAACCGCAGATGCAGGGTTTCGATTTCGTTCGCCTGAGCGGACTGAATCGCACCGATAAGCAGGTCACCGCGTTCACCGACAGCGCTATCGAGTTCATCGAGACCCACAGCGACAGGCCGTTCTTCCTGTACCTCGCCCATCATACCGTGCACATCCCGCTCGAAGCGCCGGCCGATCTGGTGGAGAAGTACGAGAACAAACCCAAACCGGCCACCGGCGTCAACAATCCGGTCTACGCCGCCATGATCGAGCACGTGGACGCCAACGTTGGGCGCATCCTGACGAGGCTCGACGAACTGGACTTGTCCGACAACACCATCGTCATCTTCTTCTCGGACAATGGCGGGCTGCGGCAGATGTACACCGGCGAAGGCCCGATCGTAACGACGAATGCCCCGCTGCGGGGCGAAAAAGGCACGTTGTACGAAGGGGGCATCCGCGTACCGTTGATCGTGCGCTGGCCGGGCGTCGTCGGGCCAAGGAGCCTGTGCAGCACCCCGGTGACGAGCGTGGACTTCTACCCGACCCTGCTGGAAATCGCCGGAGCCGCCGGTCCGGCTGGACAGGTGCTCGATGGCCAGAGCCTCATCCCTCTGCTGCGACAGAAAGACCCGTTCGACGACCGCGCCCTCTATTGGCACTATCCCCACTACCATCATTCGACACCCGCCGGCGCGATCCGCGAAGGCGACTGGAAGCTGATCGAGTTCTTCGAGAACGGTGCGTCGCAACTGTACAACCTGCGAGACGATCCCGGCGAGCAGACCGATCTGTCCGTCGTCTCTCCACGCAAAGCGTTGGAACTCCAGATCAAGCTGGCCCGATGGCGACGGTCCGTCGGCGCGGCGATGCCGGAGATCAACCCCTACTTCGACCCCGCTCGACGCCACGAATGGGGCGCCCACCCCGATCGGCAGTAGCCTGCGACGCCGGCGTCTCAGTCAGAACACCGTAGACACGGGCGAAGCGATGTGCTAATAATGACTGCTTCGCAACGGCTCTTAACTCTCGGATTCAGGAAACCAACTCAGATGGACAAGGCATTAGCAGATCTGATCAAGATATCGACAACCACAGGCAAGGACCCCGAACTGGTGCTCGGCGGCGGCGGCAACACGTCGGTCAAGACCGCCGACGGCAGGTATATGTACATCAAGGCCAGCGGCACAGCGCTGAAGGACATGAGCGCCGAACGCGGCTGGCGGCGATTGCGCATCGAATCGGTGCTGTCGATTCTCACCGACAAGTCGCTCGGAAAGATGGACGCGATCCGACGAGAGACTGAAGTCGTCAACCGGCTGCTGCTCTCCTGTGACGACAACATCACGGGCGGCGCACGTCCCTCGGTCGAGGCGCATCTGCACGCTCTGCTCGACACCCATGTGATCCATCTGCATCCGCTCGTGGTGGCGGCCTACGTCAGCGCCCGGAAGGGACGGGCGGCGCTCGACAAGGTGTTTGCCGACGAACGAATCACACCCCTGTGGGTGCCCTACACCGATCCGGGCTACATGCTGGCCAGGAAGATCGCCAGACTCGTGGCGGAGTATGAGCAGGAACACGGCCGCAAGCCCAGCGTCTTGTTTTTGGAGAAGCACGGCCTGTTCGTCACCGCCGGCAGCGCCGACGCGGCGATCCGGCTCGTCAGACAGGTCATCGCCCTCTGCACGAACGGATTGAGACCCCTCAAGAGCGGCAAGGTTGCGCTCGCTTCGGCGGCCAGCATCGCCGGGACCAAGCTGGCGATCCGGAAGGCCATCTTCGAAGCCACCGGCCAATACCTGCCGGTCAGCTACTATCCGACGCATGAAGCCGTTGCTGCATTCATGGCCCACCGCAAGGCGGCCAGACTGCTGGCGACGCCCGCATTGAATCCGGACGAGCTGGTCTACGCCAACGGTTCGGCGATGTGGGTGGAAACGGTTCGCGCCGAGGCGATTGCCCGGCGGATTCGGTCGCTGGCCCAGCGCGGACAGAAGACCCCGGCGGCGTTCGTCGTCAAGGGTCTGGGGCTGTTCGTCGCGGCGGAGAAGAACGTGGCCGGACTGATCGCGGACATTACCGACACCAGCCTGAAGGTGCGCATGCACGCGGCCCGGATGGGCGGCGTCCTCGCGCTGACCGCTCGCGAACAGGACTTCATCAACAACTGGGAATCGGAAGCCTTTCGCAAGAAGCTCGTCAGCAGCGAGGGACCGGGCGAGTTGCTCAATCGCATCGCGATCGTGAGCGGGGCCGGCAGCGGACTGGGCCGGAGCATTGCCGTCGGCCTGGCGCGAGCGGGAGCCATGGTCGCGCTGGCAGACCTCGACGAAGAGGCCGCCCTGCAGACCGCCCAGAGGATCGCCGCCGAACGGCCGACGAGCCAGACGATGGTCGTCCCCTGCGATGTCACGAGCGAGGCCGGCGTGCAGAAGGCGTTCGAGGCGCTGCTGGCTCACTGGGGCGGCCTGGACATCGTGGTCAACGCCGCGGGACTGGCCCCGCCTTACGCGCTGGTGGACATGCCGGTGGACAAGTGGCGGATGGCCCTGGAAGTCAACCTGACCGGGTATTTCCTCATGGCCCGTCAGGCGGCGCGCATCCTGATCGAGCAGGGGATCGGAGGCAGCATCATCAATCTCAGCTCCAAGTCGGGCCTCGACGCCAGCAAGAACAACTCCGCCTACAACGCGACGAAGGCCGGCGAATTGCATCTGGCCCGAGGCTGGGCCCTCGAACTGGGAGAGCACGGCATTCGCGTCAACTGCGTCGCGCCGGGGAACGTGTTCGAAGGCTCCAGGATCTGGAACCCGGAGTACATCAAGGTCTGCGCGAGAAAATACGGGATCAAACCTGAAGAAGTCATCCCCTACTACGTCGGCAAGACGGCGCTGAAGCGGGAGATCAAGGGCCAGGACATCGCCGATGCGATTGTGTTTCTCTGTTCGGACAAGGCCCGCACGATCACGGGCCAGGTCCTCGTCGCCGACGCCGGCCAGGTCATGGTCAGATAGCATCCCGGATCGGGAGTTCTGCACTTCGCGAACGGTGCGCGCCATCGGCGCTGCGTCGTGCCACGTCCGAAAAGAACTGCCCTTCCCACCCATTTTGCCAAGTTTTCTCTTGACATTGTTGCCGCGAGCGTGTAAGAAGGTGGCGATAACTCACATGGTCCTCACGTATGGAGGAGGCCATTCCTGATCGCCTTGGCGGATTTGGCCGCAGGACCGTGTGTTCAAGGAGGAGAGCCTCTGGTTGGAGGCAGAGGCATGGTCGCACACGCGAAATGCTTATGGACAGCAGCACTGTCGGCGCTGGGGCCCGCACCGCTTGTGATGCGGACGGTAGACCCAGGCTCTTTCGGTGCTCCGTGCAAGGACGATGAAAGGGCGAGGACGACCCCACAAGGCGGTCGTTTCACCTCGCGTCGGGATTCCGGCCAATCGTTGCCGGAACGCTACGAGACGCTCGCTTCCAACCCCAGTCCTTCGTCGCCCGGACTCTGCGCCGTCGCTCCCCTTGAGAATCGATCTCCCGCTGCGAGGGCAGACCGCCGATCCCTTGAAGCTACGCCTTCGGAATCGGTCGCTCCTCACACGCGTCGGACTCGTGGAAAACGATTACCTCGCTCTCTCTCTTACTTATCTCTCACTCTCTGTTGCGCAGCCCTTCGCACAGGGTGGCTGGAGGGCTGCGCGACACCTTCGTCACCGTCCCGTGAGATGGACGCGCCGGCGATGGACAAATGGATCGATGGCGGCAGAGACGGCAGGTGGCGGCCCGAAAAGGTGCAGACGCCCCACCGCCGGTCACTGTCGATGAACTGTGCTGATTTCTTATTCCCATAGCCCCGCACCGTGGCAATCCAGGGGCCCACAGAGCGTGCTCCCACACGACGTGGGGGCGCCTTCTGAGGACTCGCCTCTTGTAGACGATGGCCTTCGTGGCCTCTGGGTTGCCCTTTTCTCTTTCCTCCCTGAGCATCCTGCGGCACGCATGGTCCCACAGCGTCTCAAAGCCAGTGACGCAACAGGTAGGCCATGTATTGAAGCGCCTTCTGCCACCAGGGACGTCGACGATGCGTCCCAAGAGCAACCTCCTGGCAACAGGCGATATCGGCCAGCGTCCGGTCCCGCAGTCGGATCGCGGCATCCGCATCGGCGACCACCGCCACACTTTCCAGTTGGTGCAGCAGGCTGCGGCGGTCGAAATTGTAGCTGCCGACAATCAACCACGCGTCGTCGATGACGGCGGTCTTGGCGTGCAACACGCTGAGGGGCCACTCGAACAGGTGAACGCCACCCTTGAGAAGCCGATCGTACAGCCAGCGCGTGGCCCAGGTCACGATGGGCACGTCGCTGCGGGCGCCGACCACGACACCGACAAACACGCCGCGTCGGGCCGCTCTGACCAGCGCCCGGCGGACCGCCCGACTGGGAATGAAATAAGCGTTTTCGATCAGAACGTAACGCTGCGCGCCGCAGATGGCCCGAACATAAGCGCGGTGAATCTGTCGGCGACGTCGCAGAATCTCGTTGCCGACGATGCTCACTGGAATCGCCACTTCTTCGCCCAGGCGGCCGGATGGTCGATCCTTGCGATCGGCCAAGGCCATCATCCGCCGCCGAACGCTCGACTTGAGTCGATGTCTGCGCTTCAGCGTCTTGTCGTAGGGCGTGGCTCGCCGCCACCCGTAGTGGAACAGATCAAGCATCTCGGCGGCCACTTCCGCACCGTCCAGGCGAACCTGTGTGTCGCGCCATTCCGGGCCGCCGTCGAGGGCGCCTTTGTATTCGTCGCCGATGTTCAGGCCGCCGGTAAAGGAGACCTGGTCGTCACCAATGAGGATCTTGCGATGGTCGCGGTGACTGAGCGCCCAGATCGAGCGGCGCCAAACCAACGGGTTATAGGCCCGCACCGATACGCCGGTATCGAGGAGTTCGCGAATGAAAGGTCCGGGCAGCGTGAGCGACCCAAACCAGTCATACAGCAGACGAACGCGGACCCCGCGCAGCGCCGCGCGGATCAGCGCCTCCTGAAAGACCCGGCCCGTCTCATCGGCCCGCAGGATATACGTCTCCAGCTCGACGTGATCGGCAGCCGAGTCGATGGCGCCGAGCATTTCGGGGTACGCCTCCGAGGCCCCGAGCAACACGTGCACCCCTGTGGCCGAGACAAATCGCATGTCTCGCCGGCCATAGCGCCGCACGACTCGACGCTCCGCCGACCTTGGCGCAGGGGGACCTGAAACCACCTGCCGCCGGATTTCCTGTGCCCTCTCACACGCCAGGCCTTGCTCGCAATCGCCCCCCGTTGCCATCGGTTCTCCTCACTTGCGGTAGAGCTCCGGATCGGTCAGGACACGGAAGAACTCCTTGCGGCACTCCATCAGATCGGTCTGAGCCTTAGGAATCTCCAGCACATCCCCCGGCTGCCTTTCAGCTATCTCGACAAAATCGGTAGCCGGACCGCGCCACACCGCCTCGCGCACCTTCACGCCTTTCCAGCATTTCGGATGGTACAGCCAGACGAGCGGCGCGCCGTCGCCCAACTGATTCGCCCGGCCCAGGTCCGTCCGGATGAATCGCTTCATATCCTGCGTAAACGGATTGTCCGGCAGCACGTCGAAATGCTCGGCGGTGAACACCGAGTCTTTGTCCCAGAAAGAGCGGGTGGCCCACTCCACCAGTGGCGCCTTCTTGGCGACGATGTAGGTGCTCCAGCCATCTTTGCCGTTGTAGCCGTAATAGCTCACCGTCAATCCAAAGACGACGACGTTCGGCGCGATCTCCGGATCGGTCAGCAGCGCGTTGGCCACGGTCGTCAGGGGACCGCCGACCACGATCACCAGCGGCCTGGCGCGCGAAGCCTTGCGCGCCTCGGCCACGATCAACCGGCTACCGGGCGTCTCCTGAGCAGCGGTGTCCTCGATCCGCCCGCTGGCCGGCCGCTCCAGAACACGGTCCGACACGAGCGTCAGGTCGGGAATATGGCACAGCCCGCTGTCTCGGGCCAGTTTCAGGGCCTTGTTCGCATCGTCGACGCACTGCTGCATCTTGTAGTGATAACCCTTCTGCCAGTCCCACATGTCGAGGGAAACGATGTTCCCTCGCAGATCGGCCCTGCCCAGGCTCGCCTGGGCCCAGAGGTAGTTGTTGTCGAACACATCGAACCACCAGTCGTTGTCGTAGATGATCGGGCTATCGGGGCCGACACCTCTGAGGCGAACGCCCTGCTCGGTCACCGCATGTTCCGGCACAATGCCGAACGCCGTCGCGAACGAGGTCACGCCAACCAGCATAAGGACCGCCAACGCGCGCAATACAGACAGTCCCACCCGGTCCGGTGATCGAGTTCTACGCATCATCGTGCCTCACGCCTTCTCTTCAGAATCCCTGGCGGGCGCCGGGGACAGGGTAGTTCCTGGCCGCATCGTCGAGGACGAGGACCCAGTCGAGCATCTCGCCTTTGTCCGGCGGCGTGAACTGTCGGTGGCCCGAATTGGCAAACTCGCCGATAACGGTCGCCTGGCCGTTGCGCGGGTTGTACCACCAGGCCCTGACCTTGGCGCCCTTGATCACGTCCATGCGGACCGCGAATGTCCGGCCGATGGGGACATAGACCATCGCATACGATCCCTCGGTGTCTCGGGTGCCGACGAATCGGTATCGGCCCGCCCCCGGCACGGAGGTCGGGACGCGGTCCGTCACAATGACCGAATCATCGGGAACCCGTGTCAGGAACGGACGCGATTCGATGAGCCGGCGACCATACTGCATCTGGCCGGCGCCTGGCTGGTCGATGGCCTCATACCACGGCATCAGCGGATTGTTGATCGGCCCGCGGCCCGGCTGCCACATCTGCCAGACGGAATGGTGGCCGTAGGTATGACCGAAGGCCCCGGTGAACAGGTCCCAATAGAGTGGCCGACGGACGTCGGACGAGATCGAGTGGCCCAGGTCCCGAGCTCGAAACGAAACTGGATGATCCTCGTAGATAGGCTCGCCGTCGATGACCGGCTTGACCGGCGTGCGGTCGTAGTCGGCCCGCGTATTCTGAAAACCCTCGTTGAATTTGACGTTGTGCCCGTTCTGTCGCATGTTGAAATCGAGCCAGTCGTCGTTGTGGAAATAGTCTGCCGAACCGCCCCCGCCGCGCGGATGGAATGTGATCAGATGCGCGCCGCCGTCACCAGCGGCAAGCCCGCGCGCCATGGCCCGAATGACTTCCTTCTGTTCATCGTTTTCGATGGTACGGTCGCCGCCCAGGATCCAGATCAGATGCTTGTCCCGGTGCCGCCGCCCGAGCCACCGGCCGTACGTCTCGGCGTTCTGGACGGTGAACAGCGGCTTGCCGTCCTTGACGTTGTCGTGCCAGTAGCGGCCCCACGTCGGCAGAAAGCCGATGTACAGACCCAGCGAGTTGGCCTTGTCCACGATGTAGTCCACGTGGTCCCAGTAGTCGTTGTTTGGACCGTCGTTGATGGCCGGCCGGGCGGGATCGAGGTCAACCAGCGGCAGGTGTCCGTAGGGATTGGGGTCGCGGTGTCCGTCCACTTCGGCCAGGGCGACCGCCTGGATGACCGTGAAGCCCTTCGCGGAGCGGTTCTCCAGGTACTTGTCTGCCTCCTCGCGATTGAGCCGATGGAACAGCTCCCAGGCGGTGTCGCCCAGATAGAAGAACGGCGTCCCGTCGGCATAGACCAGAAACCGCTTGTTCTCGGAGACCTTCAAAGGCCCGTGTCGGAAATCCGCAGAGGCCTTGGCAACGCCTGATGCACACAGGCCGCACACCATGCAGGCGGCAAGCCATAAGAACCTGCGAATACTCCGGTTCCCGCGCGAATCAATGTTCGAATGGCTCATTTCCTACTCCTCTGCAGGGATTCAATTCCGGCCCGGGCTCTTCCAGACCATGGCCCTCGATTGTAACCGTCTTCAGAGAATGCGCCAAATGCGGGTCCCGCGGCGCGAATGGAGGCTCCTTGTGCAACGAAACAGCGTCCCGGACGCGGCAATCGGACGGTCGAAAAAAACCGCGAATCACACGTGTGATGTTGTCGCAAGCACTGAAACCTGCTATATTATGCGTCTTTTACGCAGCCAAGAGGAGGCCTCCGCCGCCTGCGGCGGGGCTACGGCCGCGAAACAGTCCAGTACAGGAGTCGTTGTATGGAATACGCTATCGAGGATACGCGCAAACAGCCCGTACCCAAGGTAAAGGACCTGATTGGCAAGGGCTTCATCACACTGGAAACGGCCAGGGACTGGCTCAGGACCATGTATGAGATCCGATTCTTCGAGGAGAAGGTCTTCGACCTGCTGGGCCAGAACATCATCAAAGGCGCATCCCACCTGTACGCGGGCGAAGAGGCGGTAGCCACCGGCGCCATCGCGGCCATCGAACGCGGCGACGTGATCGGCTCGACCCATCGGGGCCACGGCCATTGCGGGGCGATCGGCAACAAGTACGCCGACGGGGACGGCGCCCGCCAGAACCACTGGAACGCCATGATGGCCGAGCTGATGGGCAAGGAGACCGGCTACTGCAAAGGTCGTGGCGGCTCCATGCACATCGCCGAGGTCGAGCGTCAGAACAACCTCGGCTCCACCGGCATCGTCGGCGGCAACCAACCTCCGGCCGTCGGAGCGGCCCTGGCGGAGAAGTGCAAGAAGTCCGGCCGCGTCGTCCTGTCCTTCTTCGGCGACGGGTCGACCAACACCGGCACATTCCATGAATCGATGAACATGGCCTCGACGCTCAAGGTCCCGCTGGTGGCGATCATCGAAAACAACCTCTACGGGATGAGCGTGCCGTTTTCCGGAAGCGAAGTCGAGGGGACGCTGTGCGCCAGCAACATCGAAGACATCGCCGTCCGGGCGAAGGCGTACAACGTGCCGGGAATGATCGTCGACGGTCAGGACCCGGCCGCGATCTTCCTCGCGGTGCGAAAAGCGGTCGAGCGGGCCCGCAAAGAGAACCTGATGACAATGATCGAGGCCAAGACCTACCGCTGGTACGGCCACAGTCGGAGCGATCCGAGGGCGTATCGAACCAAGGCAGAGGAAAAGGCCTGGCACGAGCGCGACCCGATCACCGTCTGGCGGAACAAGCTCACCTCTGAGGGGCTTTGCACCGAGGCGGAGCTGGACACCATCAAAGACGCTGCTTTCAACGCCATCGAGACCGCCACGCAGTTCGCGATTGACAGTCCCTGGCCGAATGGGGCGGACGTCGCCAAGGACGTCTACGTCGAGGAGACGTATCCGGCCGATCTGATCGAAAAGGAAAAGGCGACCAGCGCCAGAGTCACGGAGGCCTCGCAGGTCTTCGAAGCAGCGCTGGCATCGTCTACTGCCAAGACCAAGAAGGAGCGCACCGAAGAGGCCAGCGGCGCGGTCAAGTCGCAGTTTGGCATGGACGTGATGACGATCGGGCAGGCCGTTGCGGCCGCCCAGGCGGAGGAGATGCGGCGCGACGAGCGCGTGTTCCTCTTCGGCGAGGATGTCGGCCTTTACGGCGGCGCTTATCAGGCGACGCGCGGCCTTCTAACGGAATTCGGAACGGACCGTGTGATCGACACGGCGATTTCCGAGGCGGCGATAGCCGGTGCGGCGGTCGGAGCGGCCCTGCGCGGCATGCGCCCCATCGCCGAGATCATGTACGTCGATTTCGTCACCATCGCGATGGACCAGTTGGTCCACGTCGGCGCCTACAATCGCTATATGTTCGGCGGCAAGGCGAAGGTGCCGATGGTCCTGCGGACCGAAGGGGGCGTCGGGCGATGCATCGCCGCCCACCATTCCGAGTCGCTGGAGGCCTGGCTGATGCACACGCCGGGCCTCTACGTCGTGATGCCTTCCACGCCCTATGATGCCAAGGGGCTGCTCAAGGCCGCCATTCGCAGCGAGAACCCCGTGGTCTTCATCGAACACAAGGCCACGTACGGTCAGGTCGGCCCGGTGCCGACGGACGATTACATCATTCCTCTGGGCGTCGCGGACATCAAGCGGCCGGGCAACGACGCAACAATCGTCAGCTACAGCCGCATGGCGATGCTCTCCCTCGAAGCTGCCAAGGTCCTGGCCGACCAGCACAGGATCGATGCGGAGGTGATCGACGTTCGCACGCTCAAGCCGCTCGACATGAAGACCATCGCCGAGTCGGTGAAGAAGACCGGACGACTGATTACGGTCAGTGAAGGCTTCGGCTGGTGCGGCGCCGGACGAGAGATCGCCGGGCAGTTCATGGAATACGACTTCGGCGACGGCTCGCGCGGCTTCGACTACCTCGACTGCCGGCCGATCAACATGGCAGCGCTGGACGTGCCGCCACCGATGAGCGAGCCGCTGGAGAACGCGAGCATTCCCAGCGTCGAGCGGATCGTTGCCGCCGTCAAGCAATCCGTCGGCCAGTGACGGCGTGGGCGCAGGGACAGGACGTTATCAAGCACAGGAACGGGGACGATTCGATGGCGAAAGAAATCAAGCTGCCGCAACTCGGCCAGACGATGGAGGAAGGCACCGTCGTCAACTGTCTGGTCAAGGTCGGCGATGAGGTCAAAAAGGGCGACGTGATCTTCGAAATCGAGACGGACAAGGCCACGCTGGAGATGGAGTCGCCGTTCGGCGGCTTCGTCAAGCACATCCTGGCGAAGGTCGATCAGACGCTGCTGGTCGGCGCGCCGATGATGATCCTGGGTGAGAAGGACGAGAGCGTGCCGCGAAGCTACGTGGATTCTCTGCTGGGCGTCAAGTCCGCTCCCGGTAGTCCCGCGGTCGCAGCGGCCCCGACCGCCGAGCCGGCCAAAGCCGCACCTGAGCCCGCCAAGCCGGCGGGCAAGATCATGGCATCGCCCCGCGCCAAGAAGCTCGCGGAGGAGCTGGGCGTGGACCTGGCCACCCTGAAAGGGACAGGTCCGGCCGGCAAGATCACCGAGGTGGACATCCAGAAGGCCGCCGAAGCAAAGTCCGCCAAGCCGGCCCCGGCCGCCAAGGCCGCACCGGCGCCGACTGCTACGGCCGGCGAAGCCAGACTTGGCGCGACCATAGCCCTCAACCGGCTCCAGCGGATCACTGCCGAACGCATGCTCAAATCCAAGCAGGAGATCCCCTGCTTCTATCTGACCGTCAAGGCCGATGTCACAAACCTTGTCGCGCGGCGTGCCGAGATCAATGCGACCGGCGATGTGAAGGTCTCATTCAATGATTTCATCATAAAGGCGGTTGCGACAGCACTGGAGAAATATCCCATCATGACGGGCCAGCTCGCCGGCAGCGCGATCAAGCTGGCCGATGCGATCCACGTCGGGTTGGCCATCTCCGTCCCCGACGGTCTGGTCGCCCCGCTGGTCAAGGACGTGAACAAGAAGAGCCTCAAGCAGATCGCCCGCGACAGCCAGGCGCTCGTCGAACGGGCCCGCAACGACAAGCTGGACCTGTCGGACCTTGAAGGCGGCTGCACCACTGTGAGCAATCTCGGCGCCTTCGGGATCGAGTCGTTCATCCCGATCGTCGTGCCGGGCCAGTGCACCATTCTCGGCGTCGGCAAGATCACGGACACGTGCGTGCCCGACAACGGCAACATTCTCGTGCGAAAGCTGATGAACATGACGCTGTCGGTGGACCACAAGGTGGCCAACGGCGCCTACGCCGCCCAGTTCCTCGATTTCGTACGAACTCTGCTGGAGGACCCCAAGGGATTTGCCGTCTGATACCGACGATCTGACACGTGGACTCTCGCTGGTCCCAGGTCCTCGATCGCAGACAGCCATCATACATTGAAAGGAGCGCCCCCATGGCGAAGAAGACGGAAGCCAGTCAACTGCCCACGATGAAGAAGGCCACGCCGAAGGCGCCGGTGATCGGCGTGTTCGCCACCAGCGATCCGCGCATCGACCAAGACAGCCGGACGCGCGGTCAGAATATCGTGAAGATGGCCGCCGAGGCCATCAGCGGCAACGTCCTGCTGCCGGACAAGACTCCGGTGCCGGTGGTGTACTCGACGGTCCTGGTCGACGGCGAGGCCCAAGCGGACATCGTGGCCGAGCAGTTCCGCCGGGCCGGTGTCGACGTCATCGTCTGCGTGCCCGACACGTGGGCGTTCCCCCAGTTGACGACGATCTCGCTGCTCCAGCAGTTTCCTGCGAATACCCCGTTCAACATCACCTGTGGCAACAGCGGTCCCCGGCCGGGCGTCGTCTACGCCCACGCCGCCAACGGCGCCTTCGCCCAATGCGGCCGAATGACCACGTTGAACGTCGGCACCTGGCCTGACACGGGGCCCAATCCACAGATGACCGAGCAGACCGCGAAGAATCTCATCGACTGGTGCTATGGGGCGGTAGCCGCGGTGGCGCTGCGCGGTCGTCGCGTTCTCGTCTTCGGGCACGACTCGATGGGCATGGAAACGGCGCTGGCCCACGTGCTGCCCACGCGGAACACCTTCGGCATCGAGATCACCCGGCTGGATATGAAGCTCCTGGCCGACATGCTCAACAAGAAGGCCTACAAGGAGAAAGAACTGAAGGACCTGCGGGGCTGGATTGACCGCTACGTCGGCAAGCGACTGGAGTTGTCCGGCGACGAGACCAGTGAGCGATTCAACCAGTCTCTGGCCATGTACCTGATCGTCCGGGACCTGCTGAACGACCTCAACGCCGTCGGCGGCGGCTTCATGAATCAGCTCGAATGGGGCAGCGATCGACGAGGCATCCCGCTGCCGGTGGCCGACGTGATGGAGTCATTCTTCAACAGCACGTTCGATTACACCGGCAGCAAGGCTCCGGTGCCCTTCGCGACAGAGGCCGACATGCAGGGCCTGCTGACCATGCTCTTCATGACCTATCTGAGCGGCGGCAATCCCCCGCTGTTCATGGACTTCCGCAAGGTCTGGGAAGCGTGGGAGATCCAGGAACTGGCGGCCAGGCTGGGCCTCAAGAAGCTCGACAAGACCGCCGACTGGTACGTCAAAGGCCTCGTCGACGGCGACAACTCCGGCAGCGCCGCCTTCGACTGGGCGGCGACGCCTGGGGCCACGGTCAAGCAGATCATGGAACGTGTGACGATGCCGCTGGCCGATCCCGACTACTTCCCCGGCGGCGGCAACTCGGTGACATTCCTGACGCCGGCGGGCATCGACGGCATCGCCGCCCGCATGGCGTACAGCAGCGTCACGGGGCTGTTCAGCCTGATCTGGGACGAGGCGCACACGACCGAAGTGCCGGAAGAGTTGGGCAAGGCCATGTGCGACCTGACGAATCCGACCTGGCCGCATACCTTCGTCGTACCGAAGTACGCCAGCATGGTCGAGTACAAGCAGTACCCGCCGGCCAATCACTTCCACATGACGTGGAACCTGCCCGTAGCCCGACTGCAGCACTGGATGGACCTGACGGGCGTGCTGAGCGTCACCCCGTGGGCGGCCCGGCCCTCGTTCATCGAGGGCTTCGATCGCCCCAGCCCGTTGATCCACCTGATCAACGGGGGCGAGAGCGTCTACAAGACCCTCACCGCCAAACGCTGAACCATCGTATCGCACAAACAGGAACTGAGGGGAGCCCGAACGCCGGGCTCCCTTTTTTCACGCGCTGCGAAGACATCCGCCGACCTTTGAGTTCGTCTCGGCGCATCCTCGGTCAGAATCGGAGGTTTGGCGTTCGCGGCACGAGGAAAACCCGCTATAATACGAGCTGATTCGGGCATCATGACAGACCAACGGGAGTCAAGAACCAGTGTCAAAGTCGGTTCGAAATCTCTTGTGGGCCGCCGGCGTCGTCGCGGCCGGCTTCGCGGCCAGCATGACCGTTCTTGCGATTCGTCAGGCGAGCCCCGATGCACAGGCAGTACTGGAATCCCTCGCCCGGACGACGCCAGGCCATCGGGTGGTCATCGGATACCCCCTCGACGGGACCCTGTTCCCGCCCGAGATCAGCGCTCCTGTCTTTCGGTGGAACGACCAGGACGCTCGCTCGGACACATGGCTCGTCTCGGTGGAGTTTCGTGACGGCGCAGACCGCATCGACGAGATCACGCAGCAACCTGAATGGCGACCGACAACCGCAATTTGGGACCAGATCAAACGCCGGTCCCTCGATGCGCCGGCGGTGGTGACAATCGCCGGACTCCATCGCCGCCGTCCGTCGGAGGTCCTGTCCGCAGGACGCGTGACGATCTGCACCTCATCGGACCCCGTCGGGGCGCCGCTGTTCTACCGCGAGGTGAATCTTCCCTTTGTCGAGGCCGTCAAGGACCCGTCCAACATTCGCTGGCGCTTCGGTGCGATCTCGTCGACCGAGCCTCCGCCGATCATCCTGGAGAACCTGCCCGTGTGCGGCAACTGCCACTCGTTCTCCGCCGATGCGACCGTGCTGGGAATGGATGTCGACTACGCCAACAACAAAGGCTCGTATGCCATCGCCCCGGTCCGCGAGTCCATGGTTCTCGACGCAGACACGATCATCACCTGGAGCGACTACAAACGAGACGAGGGCGATCCGACCTTCGGCCTGCTCTCGCAGGTTTCTCCGGACGGGCGGTACGTGGTCAGCACGGTCAAGGACGAATCCGTCTTCGTGCCCAAGCCGGGCCTGGAGTTCTCCCAGTTGTTCTTCCCGGTCAAGGGAATTCTGTGCATCTACGACCGCCAGACCGGCGAGTTTCGCGCGCTGCCGGGGGCCGATGACCCCAACCTCGTGCAGAGCAACCCAACCTGGAGCCCGGATGGAAAGGAAATCGTCTTTGCGGCGACAGAGGCCTACAAGCTGCGAAAGGCCGGCAACGAGCGCAAGGTGCTGCTGGGTCCTGAGGACTGTCGCGAGTTCCTGGAGGAGGGCAAGCCGTTCAAGTTTGACCTCTATCGTATTCCGTTCAACGAGAGCCGAGGCGGCAGAGCACAGCCCGTGGTCGGGGCCTCCTTCAACGGCAAGAGCAACTTCTTTCCCCGGTTCTCCCCGGACGGCAGGTGGATCGTGTTCTGCCAGGCGGAGAACTACATGCTTCTCCAGCCGGACAGCGAAATGTATATCATTCCCGCCGAGGGCGGCCAACCCAGGAGGCTGCGCGGCAACACCAAACGCATGAACTCCTGGCATAGCTTCTCGCCCAACGGCAAGTGGCTCGTCTTCTCGGGCAAGCCCGATTCGGCGTACACCCGCCTGTATCTGACCCACATCGACGAGGACGGCGAGAGCACACCGCCGGTCGTTCTCGATCGCCTGACCGCCCCCGACCGCGCCGCCAACATACCGGAGTTCGTCAACGCCAGCCCAACCGCGATCCGGCGTATACGCGAGCAGTTCGTCGATGACCTGTCCTACGCCCGAGCCGCGTGGGAGTTCCTGAAATCGAACGATTACCAGGGCGCCGAACGCCAGGCCCGCAAGGCCCTGGAATTGAATCCGCAGAGCGCCGACGGCCACCATTTTCTTGGATTGGCTTTGTTTGGAGCCAGGCAACACGACGAGGCCATCCGGCATCTGTCGGAAGCGGCGAAGTTACAGCCCGATGTCGCTGAAATACAGACCGAATTGGGAGTCATCCTGGTCGCCAGACGGATGCTTGATGAGGGCGTTCGCCATTTGCGCAGGGCGCTGGAACTCGACCCGAACAACGCCGAGGCGTACTTCAATCTCGGCGCCGTGTCGCTCAGCCAAGGCCAGACGCAGGAGGCCATCAGGTGCTGGCTGCGTGCGGCTGAACTCAAGCCCAGGGATCATGAGGTCCACTACAATCTGGCCACAACGTTGGAGGAACAAGGCGACGCCGACCGGGCCATCGAATACTATCGCAAGGCCGTGGAACTCAAACCCGATCATTTCGAGACGCAGGCCCGCCTGGGAACCGCCCTTTGCGTCAAAGGGGCCGTCGGGGAGGGCCTTGCGCATCTGTCCCAAGCAGTCGCCCTCGAGCCCAACGACGTCGCCGTCCGCTACAATCTCGCCATCACCCTGGTCCGAGTCAGGCAATACGACCAGGCCATCGCACATCTCCGTCAGATCCTTCGATCCGACCCTCGCAACCTCGACGCGCTTCTTTGCCTGGCCGACAGTTGCGTTGAAACCGGCCGGATCGACGAGGCCCTGCTTCACCTGGACGAAGCGTTCCAGGTCGCCAACTCCGCAGGCAACCAAGCCCTGGCCGGGCGGATCGCCAAACGGATCGAAGTCCTCAAGGAACGTCGACGCACCTCGAACAGCGGCCAGTAGCAGTCACACGCAGGACGCATCGCAAAAGACAGGACTCCACCAAACACCGAGGGGGGGCGTCATCAGAACTCTCCTTCTTCTTGCGCGCGCACAAGGCCGTATTTGCCCCCGGACCCAGCCGTCTTTCCAGGCGAAAGGAGGCTCCTGCCCCTCTGCCTCAAGAACCAGAAATCGCGTTGCCCAAAAGGGTTGACATGCCCCGGCAGATGGGGGTATTATGGTTGACAGCGACCGCGGAAACACAGCAGATGAGATTTTTGCAGATACCTCGACGCAGGTTCGTCTATATACATAGGAGAACTGTGCTCTGGGAAGACTCAGGAGAGGAAACCCGATGAAAACGTACGAATGTGTAACTGCCAGGCTGTTCTATCTGCTGCTCGCCCTGACCCTCGCTCCGATCCACCATTCGCCCGCCCGGGCCCAGGAGCCCGGCCTAGTCCCCTCTCTCATCTGGAACGTCACCGCCACAAGCAACAGAACTCCGCCAGACGATGATCTCGGCCCCGAGAACATCGTCAATCGCTCCGGCCTGAACGGCAGCAACCAGCACTCCAACTGGCCCGGCGACATGTGGCTCGCCATGCAGAGCGACGAGCCCATCTATGTCCAGTTCGAGTTCGAAGACGTTTACCAACTCGAGGAGATGTGGGTGTGGAACTACAATGAGGGCTGGTTCCTTGAACGTGGCGTCAAGGATGCCATGATCGAGTACTCTCAGGACGGGATCGACTGGACGGTTTTCGGGAATATCGAATGTGCCATGGCCACCGGCGACGACGATTACATCGCCAATACCATCGTTTCGCTGGAAGGCATCCCGGCCCGCTACGTCCGCCTTACCCTCCTGAGCTCCCATGGAATCTATGGAATCCATCCGATCATAGGGCTCAGCGAGGTTCAATTCTGGACGCTTGCGGAGCCCACCTATCAGATCTACAACATCACCGCCACGAGCAATCTGCCCTCGGAAGAGGGTCATGAGCCCGAAAACACGGTCAACGACTCCGGCATGACCGCCACCGGCGAGCACTCGGCCGATTGGAGCGATATGTGGCTCGTCGACCCGAACGACGGCGTTGCGTACATCCAGTTCGAACTCGACGGCCTGTACGAGTTGGAGCAGATGTGGGTCTGGAACTGCGGCGCGTGGGGTTTCCAGGCCAAAGACGTCACGATTGAGTACTCCGAAGATGGAATCGACTGGGTGGTCTTTGGCGACATCCAGATCGCCCAGGTCACAGACAGGCCCAGATTCCTCGTGAGTACCGTCGTCTCGCTGAACGGCATTGCCGCTCGGTACGTCCGACTCACGATACACAACGTGTGGGAAGACGAAAACTATGTCAGCATCATCATTGGCCCTGGGGGAGAACCCCTGGACATCGAGCTCGTCGGGCTCAGCGAGGTCCGCTTCTTCACCAAGCAACCCCTGGCGGGGACGCCTGCCTCCTACGTGCTTGTCCTGGACAGTTTCGAACAGTACACGGACGATGAAGATCTCGGTGAAGCGATCTTCCAGACGTGGGTCGACGACGTTTGGTCCGGCGGCAACGCCCGGGTCGGACACTGGTATACCCCGTTCGCCGAGACCGAAATCATCCACACCGGTTTGCAGGCAATGCCGTTCTTCTACGACAACGCAAACTGGCCCTATTATGCCGAGACGTACAGAGACCTCGAAGGGCCGCTGCAGAATTGGCGGATCGACGGCGCCGAGGTCTTGACGCTCTATTTCCACGGCAGCACGGATCAGGACCACGACGTCCAGACCGATTGGCTGTACGTGGTCGTCGAGGACGGCGCCGGCGGGGTCGCCATGGCATATCACCCCGATCCCCAGGCGCTGCGGAGCGGGGATTGGCAGCAGTGGTCGATCGACCTCGATGAATTCGCCGGCGTGGACCTGAGCCACGTCGTGCGTTTGACCCTGGGCGTCGGCAATCACAGCGACCTGCGTCCCGGCGGAAACAGCGTCGTATACATCGACGATATCGGCCTCGGCGCCGCGCCGCCCGAAGGCGCCGAGGATTGACCGCACCTGAGCAAGCCGCGGTAGCAGGTCCCGCTTTTCCGGTGGGGATGCCTGCGGGGCTTCGGGGTCGGCCACCGTCGGCCAGCGGTGGGAGCGCGGACTATGGCGATTGAACGCACGCAAGGCAATCGGAAGGATACCGCTTGCAGCGCCTTCACGCTGATCGAACTGCTGGTGGTGATCGCGGTGATCGCGCTGCTGATAGCGCTTCTGGTGCCGGCGCTGGGCAGGGCTCGCGAGCACGCCCGCCGCGCCGTCTGCTTGAGCAATCTGCGCCAACTGACCTCCGCCTGGATCGCCTATGCGGATCAGAATGACGGAAAACTCGTCAACGGCCACGCCCTTAATGGCCCTCCACAAGTCAACTACGTCAGGAGGGAGAGTTGGATCAGGCGGGAGAGTTGGATGGGTCGAGCCTTCGGCTGGCCGCCCGACCGCGCGACCCTCATCGCCGACCCCAATAAGGGCGCGCTCTGGCCCTATATTAGGGACATCGATGTCTATCGCTGCGCCAGCGGCCGGAAGGGACATCTGGCTACCTACCAGGTGGTCACCAGCGCCAATGCGGCGAACGTAGGGAATGCAGAAGAGGGGACCATATTGCGCAATACTCTTGTAGACCTCGAAGGCATCGGCGTACGCGTCGGGCGGACTGTCCTGCACCTGACGCGGATCACGGATATCGTCAATCCCGGCAGGCGCGCGGTCTTCATCGACGCAGGCCAGATCGACCCCTGCTTCAGGGTCCCTTATCTCTACCCCAAATGGGACTGCGCCAGTCCTCCGCCCATCCATCACCAGGGTGGTGCCACGTTGTCCATGGCCGACGGCCACGGCGAATACTGGCGTTGGAAAGGCGCTGAAACCCTGGCCGTACCGCGCAAAGAAGTCGAAGCGTACAACGGCCTCAGCAACGAGTGGCTGACCAACGCGTCCGGCCTGTACGGGGCCTATGAGCCCCAGACCGAGGACGGCCGCTACGACTTGCAGAAAGTGCAGAGAGCCGTCTGGGGCCGCCTCGGGTATGCGCCCCCGCGGAAGCGGAGGGCTCCCTGACGCAGTGGGAGTGCGGACTATGGCAACTGGACGCACGGAAGACAACCGGAAGGATTCCGCCGGCAGCGCCTTCACCCTGATCGAGTTGCTGGTGGTGATCGCGGTGATCGCGCTGCTGATGGCGCTTCTGGTTCCGGTGCTGGGCAGGGCTCGAGAGCACGCCCGCCGGGCCGTCTGCCTGAGCAACCTGCGCCAGCTCACACTCGCATGGCTGACCTATGCCCACGAATACGACGGCGCGCTTATCCACGGCCGTGCTTTTGGCGTCGCAGGACACCGTCACAACAATGAACCGTGGCGCTGGGCGCGCGGCTGGTTGGGCCGGGCCTTTCTGGAGACGGACCGCTCGGCCATTTTGGAACATCCGGACAAGGGGACCTTATGGCCCTATATCAGCGACGTGGACTTCTACCGCTGTCCCAACGGAACGCCCGGCCATCTGGCCACCTATCACATTGTCTCGGCCGCCAATGGCACACCCATGGAAGGAACCTATGTGCCGCAGACGGAGGATAGAAAGACGCTGCACCCGTTGGGCAAACGCGTGGGCGGGACGGTCCTGTTCCTGAACCGTTTGGAGCAGATCACTCGTCCCGGCCCTGCCCAGCGGGCTGTCTTCATCGACTATGGACAGGCGAGCGACGGTGTTTTCTCCGTTCACTACCTTCATCCCTTATGGCATTGGTCGGACCCGCCTCCCATCCGGCATGCCGGCGGCATAACCTTGTCGTGTGCAGACGGCCACGCTGAGTATTGGAAATGGAGGGGCCGTGAAACCCTGGACATCCCACGCGAACTGTTTCCCGGTCCCGATCTCCTTGTGGAAGTCGTGGCAGAGGAAGCAAGAACAAGGGTAAACGACATTTCCGGCTACGAACCGCAGACCGAGGACGGCCGCTACGACTTGCAGAGATTGCAAAGAGCCGTCTGGGGCCGCCTCGGGTATGCGCCCGCGCGGAAGCGGAGGGCTCCCTGACGCAGTGGGAGTGCGGATTATGGCAACTGAACGCACGGAAGACAACCGGAAGGATTCCGCCGGCAGCGCCTTCACGCTGGTCGAGCTGCTCGTGGTGATCGCGGTGATCGCCCTGCTGATGGCACTTCTGGTGCCGGTGCTGGGCAGGGCTCGAGAGCAGGCCCGCCGGGCCCTCTGCCTGAGCAATCTGCGCCAACTGACCGCCGCCTGGATCGCCTATGCCGATCAGAACGACGGCAAACTCGTTAATGGTTGCGCCTTCAGTTGGAGATTACGGCACAAGGAAACCCCCTGGTCGAACCGCCGCGAAGCGAAAGGATGGTTGGGCCGAGCCTTCCAGGCGGCAGACCGTGAGAGCCTTTTGGCGGATCCCAACAAGGGCGCGCTCTGGCCCTACCTTCAGGACATCGACGTCTATCGCTGTGCGAGCGGCCTGCCCGGACACCTGGCAACCTATCAGGTGGTCGCCGGCGCCAATGGCGCCAATCTGGAAGGGACCGCCACAAACCTCTCCCCGGAGGCAACAGCCATCGGCGAGCGCGTCGGCCGGACCGTCCTGCACTTGACGCGGATCACGGATATCGTCAGTCCCGGCCCAGCCGAACGCGCCGTCTTCATCGACGCAGGCCAGGTCGGCGACTCTTTCAGCTTCGCAGTCCATTACCTTTACCCGAAGTGGCGGGCGGTCGATCCTCCCCCGATCCACCACGGTGGCGGCGCCACCCTCTCGATGGCGGATGGCCACGCCGAATACTGGAAATGGAGAGGCGATGAGACTGTGGCCCTGCCGCGTAAGGAATTCCCCTTGCGCGACGGTCTCTCCGCGGAGGTGCTCGACAACTCGGACGGTGACGGCTTCTATACGCCTCGGACCGAGAACGGCCGCTACGACTTGCAGAGGGCCCAAAGAGCCATCTGGGGCCGCCTCGGGTATACGCCCCCGCTGAAGCGGCGCGCTCCGTAGCGCAGAGCCCTCCCGACCGCAGTCTCGCACCAAGTGACGACGCTCTTCGACACCGGCCAGGACACCCGCAGGGTCCCCGCCGCTTCGATCGCTACCGCTTCGTCACCAGATCGCCGAAGGGAGCGAGCAGATCGTACTTGTCTTGCCAGGTGGTGTACATGATGCCGATGGCGTTGGGGGTCCGATCCAGCGCATCGAGCCAGCCTTGGGGGTTCTCCAGCGTGTCGCCGTCGTAGTAGGCGCCCGCCAGCGTGCGAAAGCCCAGCGACGAAAAGAACGGCAGACTCTCGTTACGCTTCTCGTAGTGCCAGCAGACGATGATCAGGTCCTTGGGGACAAGTTTCCACGAGCCGGAAAAATCGCCTTCGACGAGATAATAGTCGCCGTGCGCGTTGTGATGCGGATCGAGCATGTCCGACCAGATGAGCACCTCGGCCTTCGGATTGACGCTCCTGATAATGGCCACCTGTCTGGTGATGCAATCGCCCAGGATCCGGGCCATGCTCAGACCTCGATCTCTGCACGCCCGGCAGCTTCCGCCGGCCCGAATCTCGTCCATGCTGAGCAGGTACTTGGAAGGGCCCAGGTGCCGATGGATCAGCTCGGCCTGCTTGCCCCAGATTTCGTACGGCTTCGGCTCCGACATACAGATCGTGACCTGGCCGTCGTAGATCGCGATCCCGTGGTAGTAGCTGACGCTCAGCCACTGCCCATCCTTGATCCGGCCGCCGGGGAGAATCTCGATGCTCGGCGACTCATGATCGAACCGGAAGTTCAGTCGGTCGTCCTTGATCGGCGCAAAGTCTTTGCCTTCTTCGTAGACCTGGCCGCTCTTCGCATCACAGACGGTGACCGGCGTGCCGGGCCGCCTCAGAACGTTGAGAAGCCCGACCTCCTCCAGTTCCAAATCGTCGATCCAGACTCGTCCCGCCTTGCCCTCCCAGACGCCGGCGTAGATGTTCACCTTGTCGCGATCAAGGCTATTGAACCCCATCACAATCCGACGCCACTGGCCGGAGGGTACGGCGCCTGGAAGATAAAAAGCAAGATCGCGACCGTCCTCGCCGAGGACCAGCACGCGGAAGTAATCGGCCGGTTGGAAGCCCTCCGTCTTCACCCAGCAACTTACGCGATAACAGCGTCCCGGCTGGACCGCGACCTGCTGCATGACGCGACCGTGCCCGTGCTCGTATCGCTCGAAGCCTTCGAACCGCAGGGACGCCTTG
This sequence comes from Sedimentisphaerales bacterium, assembly GCA_040772485.1. Lineage (GTDB taxonomy): Bacteria > Planctomycetota > Phycisphaerae > Sedimentisphaerales > Anaerobacaceae > Anaerobaca. The sequence continues at coordinate 127,819 of JAXGYC010000011.1, forward strand.
CCGCCATGAAAGACGGTCGTATCCACGAACGAGACGTCGCCGGGCTTGTCGTGGAACCCATATCCCTTGAAGCGGTCCCCATCGTACTCCTCGAACCCGCCGTTGGCGATTCGCACCGCCCGGTCGGATTCGAGAAGCGCCTCGCCATCCTTCACAACAAACGGAGCATCGATGACTGGAATCCCCGCGGCGAGGTTGGGGTCGTATGCCAGAACCGAGCCACCATAGCCGACGCTGAAGATGCTGGGGACGATTTCGACGCCATGTTGTCTGCAGATGTCTCTGACGCTCGCAAGCCGGTCGAGGTTTTCGGCAGGCTGCCTGTCGAGCCAATCCAGACCTGCCGACAAAACCATGCCGTTCAGACCATGGGCCGATGCCGTCTTCACGATCCGCTCGACATCAGCTACATCCTGATCCGTTCGCAGCAATCGTGACACGAAGACCCAGCGGTGCGGATACGTCTTCGCCAGGCACAGCGGACTGGACGCGCAGACCAGAAGGAGCAAGAGCAATTGTCGTTTCATCGCGATCATGGGCGGACTCCTCAAGAGAGTGTCTTCTCGCAGACCATGATACCACGGACACCCCGAGACGCCAGGACCTCTCCGCCGCCCGCAATGTGGGTTTTCGGCTTGACTGGGGGGCGAGTATGCCGGACACTGAGGTCGTCAAAGGCGGCTCCGGCCGGCCGGATTCGCGAAGAAATCCAATGCTCAGATCGATGCAGCTACGAAGATGGAGGCCTCGCCATATCCATGAATCGACGCGCCTTCCTGAAGAGTTCACTGGTCACCGGGCTGACCGTCAGCTTTCCCCACGTGGTGGCCGCTCAACAAGGCAGAACGTATCGCACGGCTCTGATCGGGTGCGGCTGGTGGGGCACGAACATCCTGCGTGAAGCGGCCGCTTCCGGACGCTGCAAGATCGTTGCCCTTGTTGACGTCGACCGCCGCCAGCTCGCCAAATGCACCGAAGAGGTCGTCAAATGGACCAGCGATACGCCGAAGCACTATGAGGACTATCGCGAGATGCTGGCTGCCGAGAAGCCCGATATCGCCATCGTCGCGACGCCGGACCATTGGCACGCCCTGCCGACGATCGCCGCTGTCGCGGCCGGGGCCCACGTCTACGTCGAAAAGCCCATCGGCCACACGGTCATGGAGGGCCGCGCGATGGTCAAGGCCGCCCGCGCCGCCGGCCGCGTCGTGCAGGTGGGCACGCACCGACGCATCTCGCCACACAACGTCTCGGGCAGACAGTTCCTCCGCGAGGGCCGCGCCGGCCAGATCGGGATGGTCAAGTGCTTCGTGCTCTACGGCGGGGGCGGGCCGGAGCAGCCCCGCAAGAACATCGAGCCGCCGAAGGAGTTGAACTGGGACCTGTGGTGCGGCCCCGCCCCGCTGCGGCCGTTCAACGGCGGCGCGCATCCGCGCGGGTTCCGCAGCTACCTCGACTACGCCAACGGGACGCTCGGCGACTGGGGCGTCCACTGGCTGGACCAGGTCCTGTGGATCATGGAACAGAAGTGGCCACAGACCATCCACTCCACGGGCGGCCGGCCGATCAAGGGCGCGCCCATCCTGACGGCGGAACACCAGACAACCGATGCGCCCGACCATCAGGTGGCGACGTATCAGTTCGAGGACTTCACGCTGACGTGGGAGCACCGCCAGTTCGCCGGCAACCCGACGGACAAGACGGAGAGTGTCGGCTGCTACTTCTACGGCACCAAAGGGACGTTCCACATGGGCTGGCAGAGAGGCTGGACGTTCTATCCGAGCGGCCGCGGCGAGCAGGAGGTCCATGAGGAGCCGCAACTGAACCTGCCCGACCAGCAGAACATCAAGGGACTGTGGACCGATTTCCTCAGCGCGATCGAGACGGGTAGCCGCCCGGTGTGCGACATCGAGGCGATCCACTACTCGACGAACCTGAGCCTGCTGGGGATGCTGTCGTACAAGCTCGGACGCAGCGTCACCTGGGACGGGGAAAAGGAAATCTGCGTCGGCGACCCCGACGCCAACAGACTGCTCCGCCGCGATTACCGAGCCCCCTGGGTCTATCCAAAGGCTTGAACGTCGCTGGATTCCGCATCCGTCACGCAGGAACGCGACGGCAATCCGTGTGGGTGTGCGCGCGCGGAGCGGAAGGTGGACAAGAACCGGCGGCAGACTGGCGGGACTACCAGCCCTTCTTGGCGAAGAGAACGGGGATCGTCTGGAGGAGGATGTAGATGTTCAGCAGGAGGGAGCGGTTCTGGATGTAGATGTAGTCGTACTTGACCTTGTGGGCGGGTTTGAGGTCGTAGAAGCTGCGAACCTGGGCGAGGCCCGTCAGGCCGGGCTTGACGACGAGACGCACACCCTGCAAGGCCCTGTGCCTCTGGACGAAGAAGGGCCGCTCCGGCCTGGGTCCGACGAGACTCATGTCGCCCCGCAGGATGTTGTACAGTTGGGGCAGTTCGTCCATCCGCGTCCGCCGCAGGATGCGGCCGACCGCCGTCACACGGTGGTCGTCTTTGGACGCCAGGACCGGGCCGAGGTGCTTTTCCGCGCCGTCGATCATCGTCCGGAACTTGTACAGATTGAAGAGCCTGCCGCCCTTGCCCACCCGCTCCTGGCTGTAGAGGACCGGGCCGCGTGAGGTCAGCTTGATCGCCAGGGCCGCGACGAGCATCAGCGGCAGAGCGCACAGGAGAATGCACAGAGAACCGGCAAGATCCAGCAGCCGGATCAGCAATTCCACGCTCTTGGCCGGCTGGGCGATGGAATAAGTCGACGGGTCAAAAGACGGGGCTTCTTCGTGTCGATAGGCCACGCGCGTATGGGGGCGCAGTTCGATCACACCGACCTGGGCCGGCTCGCGGTCAACCCGCATCCCTCCGCCCACCTCGTGGAGATTCACCTCGCGAAGATGCAATCCTTGCTCCATGGTTTCCCCAAGCTGGCCGCCACGAAAGCCAAGCGGTCCCCTTTGCGTCCTTTCGCAGCCCACGCTCGTTCGGAGGCTGCCCGTCGGCTGCCAGCACGACCGTACGGACCCCATATCGGTCAGAAAGTCCAAGAATTCTACGGATTACATCGGCCGGAACAAGACAAAAGCATTAGTCCAATATCCCGCGAAATCGACCAGCACTGTCAACGCCAAGGGATCAAAATACAGCCCTTCGGCACATATGAAGGAACGACAAAGGGAACCGCCCCCAAACAAGAAAACCGGCGGCTCCGAACGGACCCGCCGGTTTATATATCTTCTCTATTCTCCGGCCGAGGCCGGTATTCAACCGCGTCTGGGCTGCGCCTTCAAGCCCGGATTACAGGGCCCTGCGCCGTCGCAGCCAGCCAACCAGACCCGCCCCGAGGCTGCCCAGCAGCACCGCACCCGGAGCCGGAATCGCCGGCGTCGCCTCTCGCGTCGTCAGATTGTCCATCGCGAAATGGTAATCGGTCTTATCGAAGGCCCCAGCCTCACCACCGGACGATGCGAACGTGACGCGATCTACGGTCCAGTTGAACTCCTTCCACACAGGCCCATCGGTGTTCACGTTGAATTCCGTGCTGCCCACCGACTCGCCACCGAGAAAGCCTTCAACCTCGATCAGCAGACCGTCGCGCCAAGCAGCCGTAAAGTACGCCCCCACCAGATCGAACGCCTCGGTAGCGGAGAACTCAGCCGGGTTCCCGTAGACGTTGAGGGCAGTGTAGTTGGGGGAAACCGTACCGTTGTAGTATCCGGACGACCCTGCACCGCCATAACGGTCGTACTTCATCAGGCCGAAGTTGTCCCAGGCAAAGCCCGCGTAACCATCCGGAATGTCTGACAGTTTGATTTCGGTCGTGAGATCGTCGAATGTCGTCACGCCCGCCAGACTTGTTCCTGCCAGCGTCAAACATACTGCCAGTACTGCCAATGCTTTCTTCATCTCGACCACCCTCTCTGGGAACTCATCCCACTCCAGAACCTGCCGTTTGTGTTCTCCTCCTCACGCATCCCCCCTCCCATCCTTGGATACAACTGCCAAGCCAACCAGGCAATGAACTCACTTGGAGTCGTTCCCGACGACCCAGCATTGATACGTAGTATACGCGTTTACGGGCGCAGAGTCAAGACTTTCTGCTGTCAGACAGGCAGACCCCCCCCCTCCATAGGCAGTTCAATCTCTATAAACTTATAATAGACAAGAACTTAGACAGATATGGCCTCCTGGTCGTTTTTTCGAGAAATAGGGCATCTAAACAGAATAAGTCGTCTGGTTTATGCTATGCACACACGATGGGGGCACATGGGACATTCAGGCAAGAAGAAGCCCCTATGCAGTATGGGATGGTTAAATAGGCATAGATCGTCTGGTGAATTGCCCCAACTTCGCCAGTGGTTTGCGCAAAAAGAAGCCGGGGGAGGGTCGAAGCCCATTGGCCGCAAAGGCATGAAGAATCTCGCGATTGCCGCGCAGCATACCTCGAATCGTATTGGCCCGCCCACCGACCCGCATCCGCACCAGCGGCCTCTGGATGTACCCAACACGAATCCGGTTCTTCTCGATCAACCGCAGCATCAGCTCGAAATCACCAGCAATTCGGTAAAGCGGATTGAAGTAGCCATGCTGTTCGAAGAGCTTCCTTCGGCAGAAGAACGTGGGATGGGGCGGCACCCATCCAAGACGGAAGGACCCCGGCAGATACTCCCCCGCCTTCCAGTAGCGGGTCACCCTGGCAGGATCATCCCGCCGTACGTAGACCAAGTCACCGTAGACGGCGTCGAGCTCCGTGGTCTCCATCGTGGCCGCCACATCATAGAGGACACGGGTATCGGCGTAAATGTCATCGGCGTTCAGGAAGCCAATGATGTCACCAGTGGCAAGACGAGCACCCTTGTTCATGGCGTCGTAGATGCCCTCATCCGGCTCGGAGACAAACTCTGCGATGCAACCGTTGTACTTGCTGACGATATCTACGGTCCCATCCGTTGAGCCGCCATCGATAACGATGTGCTCAGCATCTGCATAATCCTGAAGGAGGACGCTCTGGAGCGTATCGACAATGGTGTCGACACTGTTGTAGCAGACAGTAGCGATGGAAACCTTCATCAGCTAATTCTCTCAGGGGTGCATGCGGGAGGACTATCGAGCGGCTGAAGGAGAGATCTTGCACTCTGCAAAAACGCTCGGACATCGCGTTGGCCAAGATGCCGCAAGGAGTTTGTCGCAAACCCAGAAGAATGGCAGAGTCCAGAAGAGAAGACGAGGTATCGGCACAAAGTGATTTCCACGAAACTTCACGATTTCCAGATTGGCACGATGACACATCTCGGCGACTGTCTTGGGCGCGTACCACCGCGAGGTCACGTCACGAGACAAGCTCCTGCCTCTGGCATTGACGAGAACGCCGAAAGGAAAGAGAACACTCGTGAGGCACGGAAACGTGAACACGAGGCTACCGTTTGCGTACATTCGGGACGCGATTGCCTGGATGGCTCCAGCGGGGTTCGAGAGACGTCCGAACACATTGACCATGATGATGTAGTCGAAAGGTTGCAGGTCCATGTCTATATCCGATACGGACATGATCCGGAACGACGGTGTCCGAGAGGCTTCCTGTCCGACGAAGCGAGATTTGGCCACCTCCAACATCTTGGCGCTGATATCCGTGGCAGTGACCTTTGCGCCGAACTGCACGAGTGTTTCTGTTATGCGCCCGGTGCCACATCCTATTTCCAGGACCCTTTTTTCTCGCCAATCGCCGCAGATCTCCGCGAGAATCTCGACTTGCCTGCAATGACCCCATCGACCAGCAATGCCGCTGAAACGCACGCGATCGTACCGGTCCGCGCTCCTGGCATACAGCAGATAGTCTGCTTCGTTAGACTGCTCTGGATGCATGGCAACTAGTCTTCTTTCGCAGCAGTTCCTCGTACAGTAGCATCAAGCGGTGCGCGGAGGTCCGGACGGAAAACTCCTGCGCCCTTTGGACCGCAGCTGCTTGCAGGCTTCGTCGCATAAAGGAATCACGCATCACAACTTCAATCGCCGAAGCGATACTCTCCGCGGAGAAGTCTTTCGTGAGGAAGCCTGCCTTACCGCCCGCAAGTAACTCAGGACAACCACCTACAGGCGTGGAGATAATGCACTTGCCCATGGCCATCGCTTCGAGAACAACCATCGGATAATCTGAAGGTCCCCGGCTCGTCCTCCACGGAATCAGAAGGACATCGGCTTCAGCATACAAGTCCTCAATGGCATCGACCAAGCCAATGAATCGGACACAGTCCTCCAGGCCACAGCGGTGGACAAAGTCCTTCGCGCGATCGTAGCCAATGGTGTATTCCTTGATCTGGCTCTGGTTCTCAATGGCCGCCACCACGAAGAACGATAGCCTTCTGTCGGCCAGAATTTTGAGTGCAAGCAACAATTCGGCCAGCCTCTTCTCCTGTGATGCATTGCCCACAAACAGAATGCGGGCCTGGCCATCATTGTGCGGGAAGTACTTCAACTGTTGCGGTCGGCCTCTCGGGCGAAATCGCCGTGTGTCCACGCACATGGGGAACAATTCGACCTTTTCAGACGGCACACCGGCCACCTGCAAAGATCGTTGCACATTCTGCGTCACGGCGACAACTCGATCCAGTCGCTGGAATACCAGCCGAGCGGCCGACATCGCCTCCCACCAGCGGCTATACACTCCGCCGTTGGCCCCAAGCGGACAATAGAGCGAATGCATGCGAATGGAGGTCTGGCGATCCGCGACCAACGGTGCAAGCGCATAGGGATACGTTCCCGAGTGACAATGCACGATGTCGAAGTGAGACTCTCGCAGACGTTCCCTGAGACCCCGACGTAACGTGCGCACGGTGCCGAACCCTTTGCCCAGGAGCCCCCCGCCGCAGGTCGGCAGCGGCTTGAGAATCTCGGACAGGGGGCTGCCCGCCAGATGCGCCAATCCACCGTCAGAAACGGATGCGAGGACCTCGATACCGACGCCCCGTCGCTTCAGTTCAAGGGCCAGAGACACACAGTTCGCCGCAGCGCCTCCGATGACACTACCCCCCGATGTGGGCAGAATATGCGGCAGAAGATAGCAGACGTGCAAAGCCATTAAGGGGCGTCTTGAACAGAATTGCAGAACCGACGTCGCCCTGCAGTAACAGTGCACTTTCTCAGTGCCTTTGCCGTGCAACTGCCCGCTGGAGTTCCCCAACGGTCCGGTCGCAACACGCCTCCCATGTGAACTGCCCCCCCCTGCGAACCGATAGAACTTTCATCTGCACACGTTTCTCATCCGCAAGATGGAGCAAGTTACGAATCTGCTCGGCCAATGCCTGTGAATCGCCCGCCGAGTAGTACCGGGCAACGTCTCCAAAAACCTCGGGCATGGGTGGCTTATCCGTCGATACGCACATGCACCCATGTACCATAGCCTCAAGCGCGATGTTCGGACAAGCCTCAACACGACTGGTCATGACAAATGCGGCGCAATTCCTATAGCACCATGTCATCTGCGTTTTGGTTAGTGGGCCAACAAACTGGATTCGGGAATCTAAACCTCGATCACGAATCAGTGCTCGCAGTTGGTCGTAATATCTCTGCATTCCGTACCCAACGAACCCCGCTATAACAACAAAAGGGCAGAGCTCAGTGTCGCCAATCCGCACCCAGGCAGAAATGAGATCCTCCAAGCCTCGGTAAGGATAGATGCTTCCAGCCACAAATGCAAACCGCCCCCGCCAATCATGAGGAATGGAGGGAGGCTTTTCTGATATCCGGGTGGGCGATGACTCAGTTCCATGATAGACAACACCGATTCTCCCGGGTGATACACCGAGCTTGCTGGAGAGGTAATCGCCAACAAAGTGAGAAACGGCGATGACACGACTGGACTTCTGGACAGCGCGGCGCATCTGAACGAATCTGGCCCAGTTCTTCACAGAGTCCCAGTAGTGAGCTGAATATGAGCAGGTGGCTGGCATCATATTCCGCACCATATTGACAACCGGAATCCCGTCGGTCTGCCAATAGCGAGCGGTAGGAATAAAGATGACATTCGGCGAGAATCGCTCAATCACCTTTCTGGCATCTTGAGGGACCTCACGACACCTAGCTGTCAGCGCGCAGCGCAAAGGCAGCCATCGCACAGAAGGGGCGCGTTTCCTCCACTCGGCGAAATCCATGTTTTCCGGCACCCCGACAAGAAGAGCTTCTACACGGGGATGAGATGTTAACCGAGGTACAAGCTCCGCGAGGTAATTTCGATATCCCCAGCACATGTCGCCGGAGGTGATGTTCAGTATGCAGATTCTCATCGGGCGTTGACTATCCCCCCACGTGGTCTACGAACTGACACCGAAGGTGTTTCGCTCGCCACCTCATTTGACACAGCGCCACCTTCATCCATCAGACCCCAAGCATAGGCCACCGTCTTGAGACACACTGCCTGGCTTGGAACTCTTCGCGGTAGCGAACTGGAATAGAGAACACTGGTTTGCCTGCAACGAATACAGATAGACACAGGAAGACAGTCACCGGGAAGACATGATACCGGATATTGTACATAGTCAGAATACCGCCCACGAAGTAAAGCAAGGCTATCAAGAGAATAGGCCACCATCTAATCAGATACAGGAGGTTCCTTCTGAGTATGAGAATGTAAAAAGCGGTCCACCACTCGAGAATCAAAATCAGCTGAATCGTTAAATCAAGACGGCCGATCGGAAGCGTGACGGTCCTAACATTTGCTGAGACATGACCCATGTACGTGCTTAAACCAGACGACATGACATCCTGCCCATATTGGGTCATCGCGCTCTTCGCAAGCTCTGACCTCTTGACACCGGTATGCTCACATATGCCTCTGGCTATCAGGCGATAGAAGCTGTCCTGATACCGGGTACCGACATAACCAGCAAGAAGACCACTCAACGAGATGAACAGAAGAACCCTGATCCATCGAAGGCGCCAGTATCTGTCAAACAGAAACACCAGAAACCCTATAACCATGGGGGGACGAATGAGCATCAAGATGGCGGCCCAGAGAGCGATCAGATACCACTCATTGCGGATGGGTCGCCGAATGAGTGCAATGGTGAATTCCACTGTCACGTAGAAAAACAGCACATCCTTCAATACAAAAATAGAGAAATACACCACATGCAAGAAGAGAAGCCCACACAGAAGGAGAAGGTACACAACGTATCGGCTCTTCTCTCTTACGAGATCCTTCAGTGTGTATAGCCTGACAATGGCATAGCTGCTGATGAGTATGTTGACAACCTTGAGGTTCGATATGCTGAAGCCGACAGTTCTCATGCCTATCACGGCAAGATGATATAGATTGCTGAGCGGAGCATTGGCGTGCCATTCGGCCACATAGTAATACTCATCCGGGAACTGTAGGTAGTCCAGATCGATGCCCCCCGTCTTGTGCAAAGACCAGATACACAAGAAGAGAATCTTCACGAGATTGATGGAATGGAAGATGATCAGTACGTTCACCACATTCTTCTTCCCTTTGGTGCTCAATATGACGAGCACGGAGAACAATTCCACCAGCAGGACACTGATGAGGAAAGACGTCATCTCAACAATCGGAAGTACAGACACCGTAACCAAGTAATAAAGGTGGGCATACAACAGCCAGCACAGAAAGTGCCCATGATGCTCGAGGGGAAGCTCATCACATCATGCGATGTTGCGGATGATGCCCCCTTGTTCAGCTGAATACACAGTGTTCTCGGGACAGGGACGTTCGGCTTCGTCGGTGGTTTCATTTTCTGGCAATGACGATGAAACCAGAACATAATTGGTCTAATGTGAGCTCCCTGCACACGTAATCCCATAGACCTATGGCGACATAGACAGGAAAGCAGAAGCGGAAATAGTCACTGGCACTGAAGAACGGAACTATCTCCACATGCTTGAATCCACTGCGTTCGACGAGTTTCCTCATCGCCCAAGGCGAGCACTCATCAAAGAATGCTGGATAACCTGTTCGATTAGCAGCCCAGGGCCGTAGGAGGCCTATCATTCTGCGCTGCCATTTCGAGCCGATGAGACTCAAGAGAATGGAATAAGGATGGTACTTCGAAGGCAAATAATGCACCATACACCCGCCCTCGTTCAATGCCCTGTACATTTGCACCACACCGGCCTTGTTATTCTTTACATGCTCAAGCACTCCTTTCGATATGATGAGATCATACCGGTCAACGATCGTTTCTTCGACCGATTGCTTGTGGAAGTTGTCATAGATGTCATAGCACCGCTCATTGGAATCAACATCGAGACCATCGTATCTCACCTTTTCTGAACGGCACAACAAAGGCCTATCAATACCGCCAACCTCAAGTACTTGGCAGTTTGAATACCCACAAAGAAAAGCATTGATGAATGACACCAACTCGGTCTTGTAGCCTTTCGATGTGCCAAGACATGGTATCATTTGATCGAAATACGTGCTCAGGCGTATATTCATGGATATGAGTCTGTTCAGCATCTTCATGATCTCACACGGCTGGCAGATCTCGATATATGTATATATACACATATCTCATCGCTAAAATCGAGGTCAACCCCTCCCTCACAAAAGGACGCCATCCAGAACCACCTCCGCTCTTCTTCTCCATGTGAATCTATCCGAGAAGATCTGATATGCGTTTTGTGCCAGGCTGCTGCGAACCACTCGATCCTCGCAGCGACGGATGGCATGCACCCATTTCTCCGGATCGTCGGGTTCCACCAGTATGGCCGTCCGCTCATCCAGAACCTCGCGCAGAACAGGCAGATCTGAAGCAATGATGGCTTTGCGAGACGCCATATACTCGAAGAGCTTCATCGGGGACATCCAGGGAACCGTATTCAAACGACTGTGTGGGTTGACAATCACTTTCTGGTATGGCATCAGCAGAACATCACATCTGGCACGAGCCGCGTGGATGACTGCAGGTTTCAGGAACCCGTGGAAACGGACATTCGCCGTGGCCCGTGCTCTCCAGAAGGCAATGCCCTCTTCGGTGCCGCCGATGATGTGGAAATCGTGCTGGGGCAGGCACCTCGCGCATTCGATGATGATCTCAATCCCTCGGCCCGGATACAGGTGTCCTGTGTAGCCGATCTGGAGAGTATCGCGGCACAGTGGCCAGGAAAGCTCCTCATGAAGCGACCCATTCGGCAAGCTGGCCGCATCGTGGCAAACGACCGTCTTGTGGGCGATATCGAATCGGGAGGCGTAGAGCGTTCTGAGAGCTTCGGAGATAACAACAAGCCGCATCAAACGGGGATTCTTCAACAGGGTCGTTTCGAGATAGCGGATCAAGTGGTTATACGGTGCGGCATGTGCCTCATAGATCACTCGAAAGCCCATGCGGAGCGCCAGCGAAACCCCGTAGATATCCCTCGCATAGATGAGCACTTCTTTCGGATCATACCCACGAAGTCGGCTGTAGAGCGTGGACAACGTGAAGACACCCGCCCCCTTGGACCATCTGTATGGGATGAGGATCACCTCGAAGTCCTCGTGAACCCCATAGTACTCCCAGACGCCCTGCAACGGATCGACACGGGACTGCTTACCAATCAGGGTTGTCACATGCCCGTTATGGGCAAAGGCTTCACACATCCGCATGACCTGGATGCTATTCGCACCACGAGAAGGGATCACGGCACCTGAGAGATATACGATCCTCATTCTCGGCGGTGTCTCCTGGGCCTTCCGGTCGATCTCTGGGGAAGCGAGTGGCATCATGACATCCGCAGGATGGCCCCATCGCTTCGGCAGCGATTCCGGATTGCGTCCGTATTGCACACGAAGAACACTCATTTGTGACAGGGACACTATTCCGCTCTTCGCCTCGCCAGACAAATCAAATGAGCACCACTGGCAGCATCCGCGTAGTACGTCAGTCGTCTATGGAGTCGCCAAATCGCTGCCAAGAGCGGTGAGAAACTGAGGCAGTAGACTTTGTTGCACAAGAAGGTCCGAAGACAACGTTCGACAAAGCCTCGCCGGTATAACCACCAGTGTTCCTCAATCTCAAAGCATGGCTCAATCGTCCTTCTGAGCAGTTCGAGATCGTAATGGCGATAGTGTTTCCTGGTGAGGGGCACATTCACGCTAGGCACTGAGATTATCAACCAGCCATCAGGTCGCATGAGTCCGGCAAGATGCGGCAGGAAACCAGGGATATCACCGTCCGGAATATGCTCAAGTACTTCAATGAGCGTCACACAGGCGTATTCTCCGGACAGGCTGCCGATGTCAGTGCACACGAAATCAACATCCGGGCTGAACGCCCGCGCGAAACCGATCGCTCGCTCGGAAAGGTCAACGCCGCACACGTGGGGAACCAAGGCCTTGATCACGTGGATCAAACGCCCGTCCCCGCATCCGACATCAATGAGCGATACCGGCCTTCGGTGCTCAACAAGGTCGCGGACGAACGTTATGTACGTCAGATAATCGAGGCCCCATGTGAGTTGCTGATGCACCCGGAGAACACCATCTTCACTTAGCGATGGCAAGTGATGATATGGGAAATCGTACTGCATCTCTTGCAGATCAGACTTGATTCCATGCGCCATACCGCTGACTTTCTCCGCACTCGTGGCTCTTAACCGCAACCAATGGCATGTCCAGATCAACGATGTAGACCCTTCTCTTGTCTCCCTCTGTCCCATCGAAGCAGATTCGGCTTCCGGTTCTGTCCCACCGGGGGTGGAGGTCACATCGTCTGGGGCCCCGATAGCGGAAAGGGCTGAAAAATCTGCCAACCTCTCGAAGGGCCTTTTCTCGCATCGAAAAGACAAAGAGAGCCTGATCGCCCGCGCGGTCAGGATATGTATCGATAACCAACAGATCCCCTGAGGGGCTCAGCGATGGGTGGCCGTCTTGTGTGGGCATCGCAGCCGGCATCGGCGCGCATTCAAACGTATGGTCGAGGCCAAACCCATACACATAATAACCTGGAGGCCCCCTGTGTGGATAGCGGAAGCAGATCAAGCGATCGTCAGCAAGCCAGTTGAAATGGGAGACGGTCGCGGCATCGTCCACAACGTGCAGCGAGCTATCGTGAAAATCGTAGAACATCAGGCGATTCATGCGGCGGCCTTGCGACAGCCAGAGGTGCAGAAAGACCAGACCCATGCCATTGGGGCTGAACATAAGATGGTTGATGTAGTGCGGGGGATTGGTCATCGACGGCAGGGGTCGGCAGTCAGCGATCTGTCGCAGGCTCAAGAGCATCTCACTGCGGCCGCTCGCCAAGTCGACTCGCCACAGTCCGTCATCGTCCGGACGTGTATCCGAGGCGCTCGCATCAGGGAAATTGCTGTAGCCGTAGCCGGGCCGCAGTCGCTCCAGACGCGAGAAGTTCAGGCTGACGCCCCACCGGCCTGAAGGATCAACCGCATAAATAGGCAGGGCATAAGACTTCAGAATGTCCTTCTTGTGGATATCTTGAACCACGGATCCGTATCGTCGGTCAACAAGCGTATTGTACAAGACCAATCGGTCCGGGTCTTCGGGGAACCATTGGAGCATGCAGCCCTGCTGCCAGCTCCAGGTGTGGGTCTCTGCGAAGGGATGGAAGAGCGAATGGCCCTCGGTCACCTGCTGCCATTCGAAAAAGCCCAGTCTTAGCGGCATGTCTATGGCCGCACGGGACCAGTCTTTCGTGCAGGTCATGGCCATGACCAGTATCCTGCTGTTGTCGTCACTGAACGGCGTCTTATCGTAGTATCCGCACCACGTCGGCAGACCCTCGGCACTCAGCGAGTACCGACAACGCGAGCCCGTGCGTTCCGATTGCGCCTTCGACTTGTCCAGACGATCACGGCATTGCCGCATCAGCCGGATGCTTCGGCCGCGCAAGGCCTGTATGCGCGGCACTAAGCCCATCTGGTGAACGATTGGGCGCAAGGTCATTTTGAGACCGCTCAGTCGCATAGACCTCTGCCCTCTACCTCCGGAGGTGGGTTCTCAGAAAGAAGACCATGATGCCGGACCACACGCCGAAGAAGCCGACGTAGGCCAATGAGGCCCCAACGATACCTAAGCGGTCGACCGCCCAAAAGAGCAGGCCGAAATAAATAACGGTAGCCACCAAGTTGGCGAAGAAGGACTTGCGCGCCAGGCCCATCGCCAGCAGCGAAGGCGTCAGCGAGAAACTGCACAGGAAGATGACCATGGCGAGCAGGTAGAACACCGTCACCCAATACGCACCATCGAACGCCGGGCCCACGGTGAAATGAATGATCCATCTCCCAACCAACAGAAAGGCAAACCACCCAAGGGAGGCAGCGACGCTGGTAAACAGCGTCGTCCTCTTGATCAAAGAGTTGAAGCGCCTGCCGTCTTGCTGGGCCCACGCATGAGCCAGCTCCGGATAGATCGACTGGGACAACGGCTCGGAGAACTTCGGCAGCCCGCTGGCGAACTGCTTGGCGACTTTGAACAGGCCCAGCGCGGCCGGCGTGGTCAGGGCGGCGATGAACAGGCCGTCGGCCTCGCGGGAGAGCATGCGCACCGTCATCGTCAGGTTCGTGGTCCAGACGTAATCGACGATCCCAGGGAATCTGCGGCGAATGCCGCGTATGGGCTGTCGAAGAATACCGTTGACATTCTGCTTCCGGAGAACCCAGAGGGAAGCAAAGACCTGGTACAACTGGCCGATGACCCCGGTGACCAGATAGATCAGCACGAAGCCGAACAGACCTGTCTTTGTGAGAAGACACCAAGCTACTCCTGCCAGGCGGACGACGGCGCTGAGGACTGCGGTGTAGCTGAGCAGGTCGAATCGATCGAACAGCCGCAGGACACCAATGGGCGTACCGCTGAGGCTGAAAAGGATCAGCATACTGTATAGGACCATCAGTGGCCGGACCGATGGGTCCCAGCCGAGCAGGGCGATGACGGGTCCAGCCAAGGTCACCGCAAGAACCGTGCCGAAGACGGCGCTGGCAATGTCGAGAGTAAAGCCGAACTTGATGAGCTGCCGGAGCGCCGGGCGATCCTCGGCATGCAAGGCCTCGCTGCCGAACTTGATGATCGCCTGCCATGCTTCGAATGCCACCAGCTTGCCGATGGTCAATTCATAGACCAGAACCAATGCGAGAACGCCGTAGTCCTGGGGTCCGAGGACGCGGGCAGTCAGCACGGTGGCGATCAGGCCCAGGACAGCCGCGACGGCGTTGGCCGACAGCAGCTTGCCGGCGTTGATAAACAGTCGTCGGAAGACGTCGTCGTGGAACCACGACAGCACCCGACGATGACTGCAAACGACCCAATTGGCTAACGCTTCCACTGATTCTTGATTCCAGAACGGTCTCTCGCCCCGGCGGGCCGCTCGCGCCGCATGACGCGGCAGGTTCAGTCTGCCTCGGCCCCTGTTACGCTGATATCAAGAGCGGCCGGAAGAGGTGCGAGACGGTTGTCCCGCGCAGCCTGAAGACGCTGAAGCTCATGGAGGCCTTTGTAGACAATGCGTTCGAGGTGACTCTCATACCGGGCCACATTGTTGACGCGGTCCCACCGCCAAGCGGCCTCGCTCAGAACGCCACCCAATGTGTGGGGACGAGACTTGGAGGACCCCACCAACCGAGTCAATTCATCGAACGGATACTTTTCACCCGCGACCGCGGCCGCTAACATCTCGTCGAGCATTTCCTGTTCGATCCGGCCCGCCCGCCGCAACCGCCAAGCGCCGGCGACGATACGATGGGCCAGCATGTTCTCCAACTCGCCGTCGGGGTCAAGCCGCTCGATCATCGTGTCCCGGAAGCTCTCGAATTCCTCACGGCTTTCGCCACCCAGGACGATTTCGCTGGCCAGCAGGCCGTGCTTGAGGGCGTTGCGAGAGGCCTTGGCCTTGCCGGCCGGCGTGATCGGGCCGGTGGATTCCTGGGCGTTGCGCCGATTGGCAGCCGTTTGTTTGTCCGTTGTCTTCAGTTTCTGCTTCGCCATATTACCAAATGGGTTCGTTTCGTAGAAATATCTGGATCCCCCAAGGCTACGCGTCGGGCAGAGTAACTGCTGTCACGTTCAGTTTGCAAAGCCGTGTTCGCCAATTGTTTAGTGTTTGTTGGTGCGCATGCATCGCCTGCTGCGCCGCGGTCCGGACGGACTCCGTCCCCGTCGGTGGCGCCGGGCCGTTGGCGACGACGGCACTACCGTGGTCGAAATCCGAGGCGGGCATCACCACCCATCCCTACAATCACCACCCGCCGGATCATGCCTTCGATCCGAGCTACCTGGCCCCCGAACTCACCTCAGCAGGCGGCTTGCGTTCTCTGGAGGGCGAAGCCTTCGGCGTTTCCTGCTCCAGGCAAATCGCATAACCGCCACCGCCGCGTCGTTCGGCACTCTGCGACGGCGCCTGCCCCCCACTTCGAACTCTGACCGCCGCCGCATATTCACGCGCAAAGGCCACAAAGACACCGAATACGAACGCGACCATGCCGGCCAGCACACCTTTCTTGACCGTTCCCCGACCGACCGGCAATTCCGGAACGATGGCCTCATCGAGCACCTGGAGCGTGGGCATGCTCTTGGCCTCTTCGATCTTGGCCAGCTCACATTCGTGGACGAGCAGCTCGTAGAGCTTCTCCTGGACCAGCGCCTCATGTGCGGGGATGCTGTCAATCCGGCTGAGTTTGGTCTCCAGCTCCTTGAGACGACCCTCCAGAAAAACCCGCTTGCTGGTCGCCTCGCCGGCCGAAAGCCTCTTGTTCTGCCGGTCGAGTTCCGCGACGTAGGCGTTGGCGATGGCGGCCGCCCGGTTGGGGTCGCGGTCCTTGACGGCAATCTTGACCGCCCCCTCATCGGTGGTCTTGATGGTGGTGTTCTTCACCAGTTGTTTGCGTGTCTCCGTCCGATTCTCAACATTCTCGTACACGTTCATCAGATCGAACTTGTCGATCAGCGTGTCGGCAACCTCGCGGCTCTGAAGAATCTCGACGTAGATGCCGGCGATGCTGCCGCTGTCCATGATGCTGCGCAACATGGAGTTCCCTATCCCTCCCAGGCCACCGAGGCCGCCCGGAGCAATGGACTGCTTCTGAAGGATGCCGACGGGCGGAACGATTGTGGCGCTGGCCTGATACTGGCGAGGTCTGGTCAGCATGAAGGCCACCGTGGCCGTCATGGCCACGAAACTCAAGCCGACAATCATCCACCGATGCCGCCAGATCACGAGCAGGTAGTCGAACAAGTCGATCTCGTCCACGCCGGCCGTCGCCGGGCCTTGCGGCGATGCCGGGCCACCCTGTTTTGCCTGCTGCTGAGCCAATGTTCACGCCCTTTCTTTCCGGCGGCTATATGGCAAATACCACCCCCGCGGCGACGGCGATCTGGAAGACGATCTGGGTGATGTCCTTGGTGGTCTTGAGCCAGAAGTAGCGATCCAGCTTCCTCGGCACGACGATGGTGTCGCCCGGGTCCAGTTCGGTGTTCTTGAGGCCGCCGAAGGACCATTGATTGAACTCATTGTCCCAGAACACGAGTTTGCCCCGATTCTGTTGCCGGCTGATCACGGAGCCGTCGGCCTTGATGATGCTCAGTTGTTTGGCGTCGGCGTCTTTGGTCATTCCGCCCACGCGGCGGAGATAGTAACTGACCGTGCCATCGGTCTCGTACAACAGAGACGTCTCGTTGAAGACCTCGCCGACGACGTGAATGACTCCCGGCATGCGAGGAACGACCAGCAGATCGCCGTCCTCAAGCTCGACGTCGTATTTCGTTGCCTTGAACTGCTCCAGCGGCGTCAGCTTCACGACGACTCGGCCGGTGATCTCGCTGGTGCGAAGCCTGGCGAGCAGCTCCTTCTTCGCCTCGAGCGCCGCCTGCTGACCTTTGACCGTCTCGGCGTCGAGGGCACTGCCCAAGGCCTGCTCGGCACCGCCGAACATGGACTCCTCAAGCTGCCGGATCAACTGACCCAGTCGTTTTCGTTGAACCTCTTTGGCGCTTTCGCGGGTGAAGACAGCGCCTTTGAGATAGGCCTGCTCGGTGTAGCCGCCGGCTCGTTCGAGGAGCGAACTGAGGGTCTCGGCCCGACGAATGGGATAGCGGCCGGGGAATCGCACCTCCCCCTGGATCTCGACCACTCGGTTGAAATCCAGCTCCGGAATGGGCCGCACCACCAGGGTGTCACGGTCTCGCAGGAGAATATCATGCTCGGGATCACCCGCCATGGCCTTGTCCAGATCGACATCGAGCTTCTCCGTATCCACACCGTCCTGAGAGATGTGCCGGCGAGTGACCTCCGCCGAGCGGCAATAGGCATCCTTCTTCAGCCCCCCCGCCACATCGATCAGGTCGGTCACACGCATGTTCGGAACCAGCCGGTACTCATTCGGGTCAAACACCATGCCGGAGATCGCAACGCTCTGATAGTTTCGCTCGTCCCACTGGAAGAGGCGAATCGTGTCATACTGGGCCAACTCGAGGTTCGCCGCCTCATCGCCAGCCAGCACTCTGGCCGGGTGGAACGGAATGAACGTCACGTGCAGATCGGGAGGAACCAGCCGCTCGATCTCGCCGTAGTCGGTGTTTGGCTGAGGCAGAAAGACATCGTACGAGTTGAGGATATCGCCCAGACGCATGCCCGGCTTCCACTCGTACTTGCCCGGCCGCTCGACGTGTCCCTCCACGGAGATGATGTCTCGTTCGCGGGCCGCCACAGGAAAGAGCTTGACGACGTCTCCATCGTGAACCGCCGTATCCAGCGGTCCCCGCCGACCCGCGCCGGCCTGCCTGTCAGCCAGGTCGAAATCCACCACGATCCTCTTGCGGTGATCCTCTATGCGTTCGACCTGCACGCGCTGGAGCCATCCGGCAAAGGTGACTCCGCCGGCCAGGTCGAGCACCTCGCCTAACGTCATGGGCCCGGCCATCTCATAGATCGCCGGGCGTTTGACGTTGCCGGCCACACCGACCACCGGGCCGATCACCGGGATGAAGATCGTATCACCGTCCTGGAGCCGGACGTCACCGCTGCGGTCGCCGCCCAGAAGGAAATCATACAGATCGACCGTCATCGGCTCGGCGCCGTTGCGCCGCAACTGGATGTTCCTCAGAGTGCCGTTCTTGGAGGGTCCTCCAGCCGCCACCAGGGCGTTGATCACGGTCGCCAGCGAACTGATCGTGTAGCTGCCGGGCTTCGAGGCTTCGCCCACCACGAAGACACGGATGACGCGTAGACGATCCATCGCAACGGACATCTTGAAATCGGAGTACTTGCGCGACAGTTCGTGCTGAAGGTAGTCTTCCAGCTCGCTGAACTTCATGCCCCAAACCCGCAGGGCCCCCACCTGGGGCACGACGACCTGACCGTTGCGATCGACCTGCAAGAGGAACTGGGCGTCGACGCGTCCCCAGAGCGTCACAATGAAGCTGTCTCCGGGCCCGATCACGTAATCCGGCCCCACGGGCACATCGGTCACCGGCGCGAAGGTCAATACGGGTGCGGCGAAGACATCGTATCCGAACTGCTTCAGTTGCGTGGATACGTTGGGGTCGATCTCACCTGCGATCAGCCGCTCCATGGCCGAGGGCTCTTCTTCGGGCACAAGAACCGGCGGTTCCGCAGGCAGATTGACGTCGTTCGGCTCCAGCACGGGGCTCTGCTCTGCGGGGGCGGGCCTGAGCCCCCCATAGACCAGCCGCGGGTCAACCCTGTTTGGATCGGACAATTCGGCCGTCTTGGGGGCCAGTGCGCTGGTGCGTGGGCGCGTGATCGGCGGGGAAGTCGGGGTGTTCGTACGCGGACGAGTGGCTTCCCTGGAAGCAGCGGTCCCTCCCGCCGACGCCCCGAGCGCCGAGACGGCCAGCACCAGCGAAAAGACCAGGCAGGCCGCGCCCGATAGAACACCCGCCCATGCCCGTCGATGGAAACGGCGCAAGATGGCAAACCTCCGAACCGCTCGATCCTCCGACCGGACCTGGGAAACGGACTCACCGGACTCCATTCCAAACTCCTCTTGTGTCACAGCCCGACGACCTGACCTTCCTCACCTGCCGGGACGGCTGTCGTCAATGACCAGCCCCTGAAACGCCCGTCCGCAGATGTATCGTGCCGAACCGGCCGACCGTGTCGCGAACGGACGATGGCACGAAGCCACGGTCGGCGGCCAAGGCCCCTGCAGTCTTGTCGCCGCGACAACACGGCGCGCAATACAACCGAAACAACGTTAACTCAACTGTGTTTATCGGACAGCACGCCCGGAAATCTTTACTCGTTCAGAGAATTCCGGCCGGGTCCGTCTGCACATTGAACTTGACCAGCCTGCCGGGATGCCTTATCCTCGCGCCGGTCGTGAGAAGGATTCGCGCGAATACCCTGTATCGATAGAGGCCATGCGAAGGATTGCGGCGTCTCTCATTCTGGTTTTTCTACTGCCTGCTCCGGGCCAAGCTCTGGTATCGACCAATGTTCCCCTCGATCACTGGAGTTATCAGGCCGTCGATAAACTGGCGAATTACGGCCTGATCGACAGCGCCATGCTGACCGTCAAACCCATTTCCCGAGTCGAAATGGCCAGGCACATCGAGCGGGCAACGCAAAGCTTGTCGCAGATGAAGGATCCTCCGCAGGTGCTTTCGAGCATTGTCGACAGGCTTACGGAAGAGTTCAAAGGGGATCTGATCCTGATCGGCGCTCTCGACGGCGCGTACAGCGAGTCGTTCGTCAAGCCCGTCGAAGACCCCTATGTCAAATTCCTTCATGCCGACCGCGACAGCGGCCTGGAGAACATCCGCGGCGATACGTTCGAGTCCGGCTCCAATTACCGGGCGGGGTTCGCGTCGCGCATCAAACTCCGGGAACGCGCCGCATTCTATCTGCACCCGGAATTCCGCGCCGCCTCAGACGCCGGCGACAACGACGTTCGGCTGATCGAAGGATACGGCAAGGTGCAGGGCGGACCGCTGGAAGTGCAGGTCGGAAAGGATTCGCTCTGGTGGGGTCCGGGCTATCGTGGCTCGATGCTCATGAGCAACAACGCCCGGCCCCTGACCATGGTCAAAGTAACGAACCCGCAACCAATCCAGTTGCCGTGGCTTCTGCGCAATCTGGGGCCTTTTCGAGCGCAGTGGTTCCTCAGCGAACTGGAAGAGGATCGGGTCATCCCGGAGGCCATGCTGTCCGGCATCCGAGTCAATTTCAAGCCCCTGCCCGTCTGGGAGGTGGGGTTCTCCCGCGTGTTCATGTTCGGCGGAGAGGGCAGGCCGAGCGTGGACCTGCTGGACTACATTGAGTTGGCCCTGGCCATGAGCAATCAGGAGGAAGACAACCAGATCGCCGGTTTCGACACCTCTGTGCTGTTTCCTCTGGCCGATATCCCTTACTGCGGAGGTCTGCCGCTGCGGTCGGTCAGGCTCTACATCGATGCGGCCGGCGAGGATGAGGCCGGTGGCATTCCGAGCAACTGGGGCATGCTGGGCGGCATCCAGCTAAATGATCTGCTAAAGACGGGGCGAACCGACCTGCGCATCGAATACGCCGACAACCACGTTTCCGGCAAGCCCAACGTCTTCTACAACCACAGCCTCTACCAGTCCGGATACACCTACAAAGGCCGGGTGATGGGCCACTACATGGGAACCGATTCACGCGACGTGTTCGCGCAACTGTCCCACTACCTGACCGACGACATCGTGATCCACCTGTCGTTCGACCGGCTGACGCACAATCTGTCGGCTCCCGATCACCCTTCGGTAGACATCTATCAGTGCGATCTGACCACGTTCTCATGGCCCAACTGGCAGATCGCCGCCGGTTATCGATATGAGGACGGCAAAGGGGGAGGATACGAGGACAACCACATCTTCCAGGTGCAATTGATTCGCGACTTCTAAGACAACCGCCCGACTCATTCGGCCGCCCCGGCGACGTCTCCTTCGCACGCGACATCGCCAAAAACGTGGGAGTTCGACGGCTCAGCCGGTGATGGCTTTCCAACTCTGATTCAGTTCTTCCAGCAATCCGATGACTTCCTGGATCATCTGCGGATCGCGTTTGGCGTTTGCCTGGCTCAGACGCCGCCCCATGAACAGGTAGAGCTTGCGCAGATTCTCGGCGATCTCGCCGCCCGCCTCCATGTCCAGCACCGCGCTGAGCTCGTTGATGATGTCCTGTGCCCGATTGATGTACTGCCCTTTGGCCGCGAAGTTCTTGGCCTCCAGCTCCCGAATGGCCAGTTTGAGGAACTTGATCGCCCCGTCGTAGAGTAGGACGATCAGGCGGCCCCTGCTTTGCGTGCCAACGGTGGCTTCCTTGTATGCACCGATTCCGTTCATGGTAATGCCCTCGTCAAAGACATCGTCCTCCGAGTCCCTGGAAGCGATTCTTCCCGGCGTCAAGAAACCGAGAAGGCAGACAGGTCACACAGACACGTTCATAGATAGGGAGATGACTGACGCAATCTCCATCAGCCATCTCCCTCTATTCGCTGCGTGATCTCGATGCCGAGGCGATTAGCCCAGCAGCGTCAGGGCCATCTGCGGAATCGAGTTGGCCTGCGCCAGCATCGCGGTACCGGCCTGCGAGAGCACCTGGTTCCGCGTCAGAGTCGCCATTTCCGTGGCCACGTCCACGTCGGAGATACGCGATTCGGCGGCCGAGAGGTTCTCCGCCTGAATGTTGAGCACCTCGCCGGTGGACTCCAGACGATTGATCATGTAGCCGAACTTGGCTCGCGCGGTGTCCTTCGTGTTGATCGCGCTGTCGAGCGTCGTCAGAGCGGCGCGAGCGCTTTCGGCCGTAGTAATCGACAGGGTCGCGATACTCAAACCCGAGGCATCCATCTTGCTGCCCGTGATGTCGATCTTGTCCGTCTCACCACCAAAGTGCACCGAGACCGTAGCCGAGTTGTTGAGCATCTTGATGCCGTTGAAGTCGGTCGAGGTCGCGATACGGGTGATTTCGCTGGCCATCTCCGTGAACTCGTTGTCCATGATGACCCGCTGAGCCGACGAGTACGAGCCCGTGGCGGCCTGCTCGGCGAGCTGTTGCATACGCACCATCAGGTCGTCGATGGTCTGTAGGGCACCTTCCATGGTTTGCAGCAGGCTCACGCCGTCCTGGGCGTTTCGCGCACCCTGCTGCAGCACCGCGATATCGGCACGCATCAACTCGCGGACGGCCATACCGGCGGCGTCATCGCTGGCACTGTTGATGCGAAGACCGGACGACAGCCTCTCGACCGACGTGGCCAAGGCGTCGTAACTCTGCCCCAGGTAGCGGGCAGCGTTCGCGGCCATGAGATTGTTCTTGATTGCTAACATGTTTCCGTCTCCTTAAACAAAGACCCCAATTTGGCCCCTACTCGTTTGCTCAATTGACAGCGTATCCGCTCACAATTTCGCGGCATTTAATGGTCATTATCGCCAAAAGACCCAGGGACTTGAGTCTTCCGGGCGTCGCGAAAAGCCACAAAAAGGAACGGCCCTCTAAAACCCCTGTTGACGATGCTGATATCGCCGGCCCGACTTCCCCGCTGCCGCATAATTCTTGGCAAAAAAAACCTGGAATCCTCGCAAGAAGGACATTGCCGTGCGGCGTGCGTGGTCGGGTTCCGGTCGTGAAGATTCGGCAGGATGCAACCCGGGTCGCCGCCCGGCCCCCGGTCGTTTATTCATGCAAACCCCCGCAAATGCCGATAATCTCTTTGTTGCGGCCGTCCAAAGCGCTCCATCGGTCGACCAGCCGGCGGCCAGGGCCATCCGCCGGGCTCTCGGAACAAGCGCTGCTCTCGGCCGGTACGGTCGGGTGGCCGCATCTGAGATCGCGTATGACACAAGAGAATGCCCAGACACGGGACACGACGCTGCTGGTATTCAACTGCCACGAGCCCTGGGTCTACCAACTCGGGACGCTCGGTTATCGGTTGGACGTCGTCGTCAACCTCAAGGGCAAGTATAACCTTGGCTGGGACGAACGCATGCGTCCGCTTCCTGCCAACGCGCGCCTCGTCACGTTGCCGCAGGTTCTCGCGTGCGAAACGGACTACTACTGCATCATCACCCACAACGTGGCGGATCTCCTGGACGTGCGCAGCCGGTCCGAGCCAAAGATCCTGGTGCTCCATCACACCCTGGAGGGGCGCGTAGAAGAGGAACGTCCCGGCTGCGATCCCCGTGAGTACAAAGACAGGCTCCACAAGTACGTCGAACTGGCGGGTGCCCACGTCGTCGCCACATCGATGTACAAGGGCGAATCGTGGGGGTTCACCGAAGACATCGTCCACTTCGGCATCGACGTGAACGACTATCTGCCCTACTCTGGAGAGAAGGCCTGCGGCGTGCGCGTCTGCAATTTCATCAATTCCCGCCGACGGATTCTCTGCTGGGACTTTCACGAGAGGGCCTTCGAGGGCATTCCCGTTACCCTCGTGGGTCACAATCCGGACATTCCAGGCGTCCAGGCCGCTCGCGACTGGAACGACCTGAAGAGAACTCTCCAGTCCCATCGCTTCTACATCCACACCGCCGATCCACACCTCGAAGGGGGATTCAACATGGCCAGCGCCGAGGCTATGGCCACGGGGCTACCGGTGCTCGGGAACCGTCACCCCACCTCCCCCGTTCGCCACGGGATCAGTGGATTCCTCAGCGACGATCCCGGCGAATTGCAGCGCTATGCGAGGATTCTGTTGGAGGACAGAGAATTAGCGGCCCTGATGGGACAACAGGCCCGCAAGACCGTTGCCGAGCGATTCTCGCTGACCCGATTCCGAACCTCCTTCACACGTTCGATCGAGATCGCGCGGCGCAAGTGGCGCGCCCGCCAAGCCTCCTGGGCGGTCCCCATGGATCGGTGGCCTGCCGCCACCATCGGCCGGTGAGACCGAAAGCCCATAGGGCAGGTTACACCAGCATGTCGATGCGGTCCTGCACGCCTTGGGCCTGCAATCTGTCGCGGCCCGTGGGGTCCTGCGGGAACCCCGTCTGTGCAGGCCAGTTTATCCCAGAGGTGCTCTGCGGGCGATACCCCTGTTGATCTGAATGCTGTCGCTGCTGCTGCGCCCAGGCGTCCTGCTGCGACTGTTCCCTACCGACGCCCCTGTCGGGCTGATCGGAAACGACGACCTCGAGCCGCCGGACCTGAACGCCGGCCTCCTGCAAACCCCTCAGCACCTGGGGCAGCGCCTGCTCGATCTCCCGGCGCGTTTCATCCCGGCTGACCTCCAGGAATCCGCGGATTTGATCGCCCTGTTCGCTGAGACGCACCAAAACGCTACCGAGTTCCGGCGGGTCCAGCCGGATCTGCACCTGCTTGTCCGCACGAGCCAGGGAGGCATGAACCGAGCTGAGAATCTGTTCTCCGACGTCCTGGACCGGGCTTTTTGTCGTCGTTGCGGCGCCAAGACTGGCCGAGCCGGGCGTCTGCGCCGACAGTCGAGCGGAAGCATCCGCGGTCTGGTTCTCGACAGCAGCGGTCAACTCCGCCTGAGGTTGCGCCAGGTTCTTGAAGCCCGGGACAAATGCCTGCTTGTCCTGTTCCGGCGTCGCCACAACCTGGACGCCACCCTGGGAAGCCGTCCTGTGGTCCTGCTGTGAAGAGGACTGTCCGTCCTCCCGAGGCATGTCGTCCGAAGTGCGCTCGGGCGCCTGCAGTCCGCGGGATGCGATCGCGACCTTGTCGAGGCCAGACTCCTTCGGACCTTCCGAAGCAATCTGAACTTCAGATCGGGTTTGCCCCTGCGGCTTGGCCGCCGCTTCACCGGTGGCCGCCACAGGTATATCGGTGACCTCCGCATTCGAACCGGCAGCCTTCGCTTGCGCATCCGCCACTTCGCCGGTCTGTTCCTTCACGACCACGGTCGTCGCATCTGCCCCGACCGTTCTGGTCCCTTCGAAAACTGCCGGCTGACCCGACTGGACCCGGGCATTATCGGACGCCTTGTCCGTCGCCTGGTCCGAGACCGACACTCTTGCCGACACCTCCACACTGCCCCTGGCCACGGAAACCAGGACCTCGGACTGGAGAGAGTGTTGGCGTCCCTCGTCCGTCTGCGTCACGGCACCGGCCTGGACCTGGCTGAATGCCCCGCCGTCACCAGTGCCGGCTTGTGCGACCATATTCAGCGATTGACGCGTGGGTGCAAGGGCAACGTCGGTGGTCACCTCGGCTCCCACACCGCTGACGACCTCGACTTCGCCCGTGGTTGAGACATCTGCAACGCCATCGGCGTCCGACGGCGATGCCGCGAGGATCGCTTCGCTGTGCCGCGTGACCTCGCCTGCCGCCGACGCCACCTCCAGCGGAGCCGTCTCTTCTTCCGCTGGTGCGGTGGCATCATCATCAAGGGATTTGTGTCGTGGGCGGTCGCCGGACGCACAGAACTCCTTCGGATCGGTCTGGCGCTCTGCCACCTCCGGCTCTTCCAGACACTTCGGCCTTTCAATATCGGAAACCTGTTCGTTATTGGACCTTATCTCCTCTCGGAGTCTGGCCAGCGGGGCCGTCTCGGCAAAGAGCGGATGGGCCCCCTTGCTCTTTGGCTGGAACGCATGGGAGCGACTGGCCCCCGCCTCGCCGCCTGTGCCAACGAACAGCTTGCTGATCACCGTCGCTACATCGCTCATGCACTGGTTCCTAAACGACAACAGATGAACATGATCCCACCACAGCAAGCGGTGTGCCAGCAGCAGCCTCGATGCGACAGTTCAGGTTTAAGGCCTGTACGGACAAGACTTTGCGCCTCGCATTCCGATGCAGCGGCGATGCGATTGCCGCATTGACCGGTCATCCGCCGGAGGAATGTTCCGCAACCGGGAGGTCTTTTCCGCCCCTCGACGCGACAACCCGGGCCGCCTCATGCGCCGCGATGCGCGTCAAATTACCCAACCGTGTGTATAGAATCCTGACACCCCCGAAAAGAGCCCCAAAGACGCCGACAGCCCCGATTCCCCTTCCTCGCGGGTCTTCCGCAACGCCCGCAACGACCTTCCGCACAGACGCCCACGACCTGGCACGGTTATTGCACACCATGTTCCCGTCAAAGAATGTTCGTTCGTGAACAGAAGGGTGCAAACGATGACGCAGTCGAACAATATCGTGGACCTGCTGGAGGCCGGGATCAAAGCGGAAGGGCTCCGACAGAGGACGATCGCCAGCAACATGGCCAATATCGAGACGCCGAGGTACCGGCGAATCGATGTCAAGTTCGACGAGTTGCTGGCCAAGGCCCTGAAGTCGTCGCGTGCGGTCGATCTCGACAAGGTCGAACCGGAGATCTACGAACCCCGGAACACCTCGATCCGCGATAACGGAAACGACGTCAGCATGGAGGCCGAGGTCGGAAGCCTCGTGAAGAACTCCCTGCGTCACACCGCCTATGTCAGGCTCATGCAGAAGAAGTTCACTCAGATCGAGGCCGCCATTCGCGTCGGCGGCTGAAAGAGACGCCGTGACCCGGCCGCAGGCACAACGCTCCGAGTGAATTGAGAAAGGATTCGTCACTATGCGAGTAGACAGCACGTTCGGTCCCGTCGATATCGCCGTCTCGGGCATGCGGGCCCAGAACACGCAGATGGAGCTCATCTCATCGAACATCGCCAACGCTCGGACGATCGACAACGGACAGGGCCAGCCGTACCGCCGGCTCGAGGCGTTCTTTCGCACCGAGAATCAGGACGAAGAAGGCATTGGCGGCGTCGGGATCGACAGCATCGCCCAGGACATGAGCGCCCTGGAGAAGATCTTCGATCCGGGCAACCCCAAGGCGGACGCGGGGGGCTACGTCAGCATGCCGAACGTCCAGTTGCCGATCGAAATGATGAACCTTTCAACCGCCACGCGGGCGTATCAGGCCAACGCGGCCATTCTGAAACGCTATCAGAAGATGGTCGAGACCACCCTGGAATTACTCCGGTAACAGAAGGATAGCCAAATGATCGATTTCAATCCGAATGTGAATTCCCTCTTGCCGAACACCAGGCCCTCCCTGCCGCCGACCGAGGGTCCCGGCGGGGCCAAGACCGACTTCTCGCAGGCAGTCAAGGCCCTCGACAAGTACGTCTCGCAGGTGGACGATCTCCAGCAAACCTCCGATGCCTCCATCCAGGATCTGCTGACCGGCAAGAACAACGACATCACGGCGGTCGTTTCCAGCGTCGCCAAGGCGGACGTCAGCTTCAAAGTCCTGGTCGGCGTGCGAAACAAACTCATCGAGGCCTACAAGCAAACGATGAACATGCCGCTGTAGGCCCGGCGAATCTCGGGCGCCGTGGTGGCGCCCTGCGACGCGTCTTGAGAACGCGCGGTAGCGCGGGTTCAGAGGCTCGATGGAACTCCTTCACAAGATAGCCTTGGTCTGGCAGAAGATCAGCCTGATACAAAGGGCTTTGTTGGCCGCCGTGCTGGTGGCCTCGGCCATTATCGGGTCGCTTCTGGTCCATTGGGCGCGTCGACCCGACATGAGGATGCTGTACCAGGAGCTGACACCGGGGGAGGCCGCCCGGATCACCGACAAGATCGCCGAGAAGGACATTGTCTACCAACTGCGGGACGGCGGCACGACGATCTACGTCCCCCAGGAGCACGTCTATCAGCTTCGGTTGGACCTGGCCAAGGAAGGTCTGCCGGCCGGCGAGCAGAACGGATACAAGCTCTTCGACGACGAGAAGATCGGCGTAAGCCCCTTTGTCCAGAACGTCAATCTCAGCCGGGCCTTGCAGGACGAGCTGGCCAAGAGCATCCAGATGATCGACGGCGTCGCGCACGCCAGGGTCCATATCGTCAATCCGGAGCAGAATCTGTTCGCCTCGGAAGAAGGCCGGACCTCCGCCTCCGTCGTTCTGCGTATGAAGCCCGGTTACCGACTCAGCGGCGTCAACATCGCCGCCATCACGCACATGGTCTCCGGAAGCGTCAAGGGCCTCAAGTCCGACGACGTCACCGTCATCGACAGCCAGGGCAATCTCCTTTCCGGTCAGAGCGATCCAACACTGGCCACCGGCGCCGGCACCGTCCACGACTACAAGGAGCGCGTCGAACAAGGCCTCGTCAAGAAGGCCGAAGACATGCTCACGATGGTCCTGGGACCGGGCCGCGCCACCGTCCGCGTCAGCGCCGTGGTCGATATGAACAGTGTCAGCACCATCACAGAGGTGTACGATCCGTCGGCCAAGGTGGCCACCAAAGAGGAAATCACCAACAACTCGGAAACCGGCGCCGGCAACGCCGGACAACAGGCCGCCGCCGGCAGCACCAAGAAGGACGAGTCCATCGTCACCGAGTATCAGGTCGGAAAGACCGTCAAGCAGCAGATCATCCTCCCGGGAGAGATCCGCTCGCTGTCCGTGGCCGCCTTCGTGGATTTGTACGTGCGCGATGCGAATGACACCACCACGGCCGCCCAACCCGCTCTGATCATGGAGGTGGCCGAGGTCGAGCAGATCATCCGCACGGCCCTGGGCCTGAAGGAGACCGATTCGCTCAAGGTGGTCAACGCGCGATTCCGCCAGCCAACCGAGTCCCTGATCGAGGACGAACCGACGGCTTGGCCGCGGTATCTGGCGTTGGCCCGTCATCTGTCGCTGGGGATCATGGCCGTCTGCGCCCTGATTGTCTTCCGGATCTTCAGCCGCGCCAGAAGCAAAGCGGTCGCCGCCGGCCAGACCCGGCAGTTGGCCGAGGGCGGGAGCACCGGAGGCGGTCTGCTGCCCCAGGGCAGCCCGGCGGCCGAGCCCGTCCTGCTGCGCCGACAGATTACCCATGCCCTGAGAAGCAATCCGGACCAGGTCCGAGAGATGTTCCTGAACTGGATCGAAGAGAAGGAGTGACGAAAGACGTGGCACTGACCGGAAAACAAAAGGCCGCCCTGCTCCTGACCAGCCTCGATGTGGCCACCGCCGCCGAGTTGCTCAAAGGCGTGGATCCCCGAATGGTTCGGGAGCTGGCCGTCGAGCTGAGCTACCTCGACGCCTCCGGCCACCGAAATGCCAAGCAGGCCGCCGAGGTCGCCCGGCAATTCTGCCAATCGCTGGGAAGTGAATCGGGATTTCAGTTCAAGAACTTCCTGCGCGAGGTCCTCAAGAACACAGTAGGCGAGGACAAGGCCAAGCAGGTGCAGCAGGAGATTCAGGATCTGCTTCAGAAGCGCGATCCATTCATGACCATCCGTTCGGCGGACCAACGGAAACTGGCGACCGTCCTGGAGACCGAGCATCCGCAGGCGGTCGCGGTAGTCCTGTCGGAACTGCCTCCGAAGAAAGGCTCGGAGATCCTCGGGCTGCTGGGCGAGGGAATGCGGGTTAGTGCGATCAGCCGCATGACCGCCATCGGCTCGGTGACTCCCGAGGCCAAAGCGAGAATCGCCCAGATGGTGCGTAAGCGTCTGGAAGCCCTGGGCTCGACCCAGCAGATTGCCGGCGCCGTGCAGGCCCATCCGGCCGAATCGCTTCGCAAGGTGGCGGTCCTCGTGCGGAACCTGGACAAGGAGGTCCGCGACGGCGTCCTCGAGGCCATCCAGCAGAAGGACAGCGAGGCCGGCGAGAAGGTGATGAATCTCATGGTCACATGGGACGACATCCCCCAGATCGGCGGCCGCTCCCTCCAGCAGGCCTTGCGCGGCGTCGACGAACGACAACTGGCGCTGGCCCTGCACGAGGTCCCTGACGAGATTGCCCAGGCAATCAAGTCCAACATCTCCGAACGTGCGGCGGCCCTGGTGAGCGAAGAGGCGTCCCTGATGTCGGCGCCGAAGAAGGAAGACATTCGCCAGGCGCGCGACAAGATCGTCGAGGGGTTGCGGGAGCTCAACCGCAACGGTGAACTGACTTTCGTGGAAGAGTAGGATCATGTCCGAGGCACTGACGCTCAATCTGCCCCGACCTGTCGCAGGCCTTCGCGTCGTCGAAGAGCCGGGGCAGGCGGTCTTGCCCCCGGACCCGTCGATGAACGCCGAGGCCCAATCACAGAAACCCCTCGCCGCGCCGACGGACGCACTTCGCGAAGCGGAGGCGCTCAAACAGCAGAAGAAGAGCCTCGCACAACTGTGTGAGACCATCAACACCCTGGCTGCCAGGCTGAACGACCTGCACCAGCAGACCGTCGAGCGCCATCGGGCCGACATCGCCAGGCTGGCGGTCGAGATCGCCAGGAAGATCCTGACGCGCAAGATCGACCAAGGTGAATACGACATCCAGACGATCATCGAGGAGGCGCTGAAGTGCGCCCCGGCCCGTCAGAACCTCGTGGTGCGCGTGAACCCGGAGGATCTGGCGACCTGCCAGCAGTTCCAGCGGGAAAACCCCGGCACGCAGTTTGCGGAACTGGATCTGGTCGCCGACTGGGGCATCGCGCGCGCCGACTGTCTGGTAGAGACCCCGAAGGGCATCGTCAAGTCGTTCGTCGAGGAGCACCTCGCGCGGATTGGCGAAGCCCTGGAGAAAGCGCAGTAGTCTATGATCGACTCCAATTGCCCGACCATCGATTTCGACAAGTACCGCTCGGCCCTGGAGACGGTGGACCTGGTGGATTGCCAGGGCTACGTCGTACGCGTTTCCGGCTCGACCATCGAGTCGGCCGGTCCGTCTGTCGGCCTCGGGGAGTTGTGCGGAATCCACATCGGCACCGACCGGCGGGTCCTGGCCGAGGTGGTCGGCTTCCGTCACGACCACGTGATCCTGTTGCCGCTGGAACACATCGAGGGCGTCTGCCCCGGCGACGTCGTGACGGCCCGGACCACGCCCCGTCACATCATGCTCAGTCCGAAGGTCCTCGGACGCGTTCTGAATGGCCTGGGCGAGCCGATCGACAACAAAGGGCCTCTGCTCGGAGACGAGAAGAGGCCGCTGGACGTCAGCAGCCCGCCGCCGTTGAGCCGCGAGAAAATCACCAGGCCGCTGGCGTTGGGCATCCGTTCGATCGACGGTATTCTGACCTGTGGCCAGGGCCAGCGCGTCGGAATCTTCGCCGGCAGCGGCGTCGGCAAGAGCGTCCTGCTTGGTGACATCGCCAACGGCAGCGACGCCGCGGTCAACGTCGTCGCCCTGATCGGCGAGCGCGGCCGCGAAGTCCGCGAGTTTCTGGAAGAAAACCTCGGTCCCGAGGGTCTGGCTCGCAGCGTGGTCGTAGTGGCCACGTCGGATGCGCCGCCCATTCAGCGGGTCAAGGCCGCCTTCGTGGCGGTGACCGTTGCGGAGTACTTCCGGGACAAGGCCAAGAACGTCCTGTTCATGATGGATTCGTTGACCCGGTTTGCCCAGGCGCAGCGAGAGATCGGTCTGGCCGCCGGAGAACCCCCTGCGACGAAGGGCTACTGCCCGAGCGTGTTCAGCCTGATGCCCCGGCTGATCGAACGTCTGGGCTGCGCCGGCATCGGCAGCATCACCGGCATCCTGACGGTGCTGGTGGAGAACGATGACCTGACCGACCCGGTGGCCGACAGCGCCAGAAGCCTGCTGGACGGGCACATCGTCCTGTCGCGAAAGCTGGCCAGTCGCGGCCACTATCCGGCGGTGGACATCTCGCAGAGTGTCAGCCGGCTGATGCCGGCGGTGGTCAGCGAAGAGCATCGCGCGGCTGCTCAGAAGCTGCGGGAAATCTACGCGACGTACGCCGACGCCGAGGACCTGATCAACATCGGGGCCTTCTCGCCGGGAAGCAACCGGCGCATCGACGGCGCCATCAGCCTGATCGACCGCATCAATGAATTCCTCGTGCAGCCGGTACGTCAGAGGACCCCTTTTGAGGAAACCGTCCGACGACTGACGGAGATTCGGCGCGTCTGGGACCAGTTGCTCAGTCCCGACAAGGCTCGGACGTAAGGCGGATACGGCTATGAGACGATTCGTATGGCGCCTCCAGAGAGTGTTGGACATCCGGACCAAGGAAGAGCAGCTCAAACGCATGGAGCTGTTTCGCCTGACCGAAACCCTGGCCATCAAGCGAAGCGATCTGCTCACGCGCCAGCGCATCCTGCGGGAGATCATGGCCGAGATCACGCAGGATCGGTCGCCCGGACGTCTGGGGACCCAGGAGTTCTTCCTGAGGAACGCGGACCGGGACGATCGGATCATCCGAACGCTGAAAGACGAGATCCGCGACCTGGAGGTCCGGCAGAAGGAGAAGACCGCCGAGGTCCTGGCGGCCAAGAGATTCAAGGAAGGCCTGGAGAAACTGCGGGCCGAAGCCAAGGCACGCTTCCTCGAAGAGCAGGAGAGACTCGAACAGAGAGAGATGGATGACCGAACGACCCTCAGCTTTGCACGAAGACAGTCCGATGCTCTGATGCCGCATGCGGTCTCGTCGCACGCGCATCCCGTGGATACCAGTTGGGAGCATACACCGTGAGCAAGAAACTTCTGATAATCACTGCGGCCGCGGGATTGGTCAGCTTCCTCAGCGCGTTCGGCACCGCC
Organism: Sedimentisphaerales bacterium; assembly: GCA_040772485.1. Lineage (GTDB taxonomy): Bacteria > Planctomycetota > Phycisphaerae > Sedimentisphaerales > Anaerobacaceae > Anaerobaca. The sequence goes on from JAXGYC010000011.1 coordinate 161,175, forward strand.
TGGCTCACCAAGCCGGCCGCCGTCCAGGGCGCGGCGCCGGAGGAACCGGCTTCCGCCACCGGCCGGGGCCCGTCGCCGGCAAAGACCGCACCGACGGTCCTGGCGACCGCGCTGACCCCGGCCGACGACAGCGCCAATACCCGCGCGATGACGGAGGAGCAGCTCAAGGAACTGATCTTCGAGGTGCGCGAGAAGATCGAAGAGTACAACACGAAGATCCTCAGTCTCGACAAGGAAAGGCAGCGTCTGGCCGTCGCCCAGCAGACCCTCCAGAAGGATGTCGCGGAACTGAACAACCTGCGGGTGGACTTGGCGGCCACCGTTGCGAATCTCCGGAACGAACGGGACATGCTCCAGAAGACACGCGTGGAAGTCGACCAGGCGGAGAAGGCGAACCTGCTGGCCATCGCGGCCGCCTACGACAAGATGGACCCCGTTCGCGCCGGCGAAATCCTCAGCAACATGGCCATGACGCAATCGACGAGCGGCGGGGCCGCACGCAACACCAACATCGACGACGCCGTCAAGATCCTCTTCTTCATGCAGGATCGAACCAAGGCGAAGGTGCTGGCCGAACTGGCGACGAGCGAGCCGGCCCTGGCCGCCTTGTTGTGTCAGAAGCTCAAACAGGTCACAGGAGGATAACGCGTCCATGGACATCGCAACCATCATCGGAACCCTGCTCGGCCTGGTCGTGATCATCGGCGCGATCATCATGGGCGGCGGCGCCGCCATCTTTTTCCACGTTCCCTCGCTGTGCATCACGATCGGCGGGATGCTCTGCGCAACAATGATCCACTTCTCGCTGCCGCAGTTCCTCAGCATTTTCTCGATCATCAAGAAGACGATCATCGCCAAGATCCCGGCGCAATCCGAACTGGTCCAGAAGATGGTCAACTTCGCGGCCATCAATCGGCGCGACGGCACGCTGGCGCTGGAGCCGGAGATCGGCAAACTGAGCGATCATTTCTTCGCCAAGGGCCTGCAACTGCTCGTGGACGGGCAGGATTCCGAGGCCATCCGGGACATGTTGGAGCCGGAGATTCAGTATCTCCAGGAGCGTCACGCCGGAGGCAAGAAGATCCTCGAATTCATGGGAGCCGCCGCCCCCGCCTTCGGCATGATCGGCACCCTCATCGGTCTGGTCCAGATGCTCCAGAACCTCAGCTCGCCCGACCAGATCGGGGCCGGCATGGCGGTGGCCCTCATCACGACGTTCTACGGGGCATTTGCCTCCAACCTCGTGTTCATTCCCCTGGCCGGAAAACTCGGCATCTACTCCAAGGAGGAATCCGTGGCCATGGAGATGATTCTCGAAGGCGTCTGCTCCATCGCCCAGGGCGACAACCCCACCATCGTCCGCGAGCGGATGCAGGCGTTCGTCTCGCATAGCCGGCGGAAGGAAATCAAGGCAACCGTCTGATGGCCCCCAGAGGCAAACAGAAACCGCAGGAAGACGATCCGGGCGCCCCGGAATGGATGGTCACATTCAGCGACTGCATGACCCTCCTGCTGACGTTCTTCGTCCTGCTGCTGAGCTTCTCCTCGTTCGACAACAAGGTCTTTCAGAGAATGGAGTCGGCGTTTGCCGAGGGACTCTCGTCGATCGGGGTACGTCTGACCCGCACCAACGAGACGCTGCTGCCCATACCCCGCGTGGTCCATCAACAGGACCCCGAGAAAGGCAGTGACAAACCTACGGTCGACGGGCAGTACGAATCGAATCCGAGCGAGAGTCTGGATTTCATGGACTTCCAGGATCAGAAGGTGTTTCTGGTGCCGTCGGAAGACATCTTTCTGGGTCTTGGCACCCGGACCAGCGGTCACGGCCGCCAAATGCTGACCGACGTGGCGGCCCTGCTGAAGGCGGTGCCCAACCGAGTGATCGTCAGCGAGCACGCGCTGGAGGCCGGCCAGGAGGCCTCCGACGAAATCGGGCTGGGCCGGGCCTGGACAATCGCCCAGTTCCTGACAGACGGCCAGGGCGTCGCCAAAACCCGACTGAGCATCACTTCGGCGGCCACCGTGGACCCCGAGACGCTGCGTCACAGCGGGCTGGCAGCCCTGAAACCGGGAGTCTCCCGGGTGGTCGAGATCGTCATTCTGGAACGGAGCACATACAATTGAGATCGCGGATTCCGTCACCTCCGGAAGAGAAGCAGAAGGTTCCGGCCTATATCGTCACCTTCTCCGACATGGTGACGCTGCTGCTGACGTTCTTCGTGCTGCTGCTGTCGCTGGCGACCGTGCAGGACCCGGAGCTGTTCAATCAGGGTCGCGATTCCTTCCGGGAGGCCATCAATCTGTGTGGTCTGGGAGTGCTTCTGGGCAACAAACCGGTCCCGAATCTGGACGCCCCTGCAACGAAGTACCGCACCTCCGACCCGGAGACGACGTCGGACCGGACCCTCGATGAATACCGCGAAAAGCTCCGGCGGATCTTCGAGCGTCTCAACCAGTCGATGAGCACGCTGCCTTCGCAGATCGTCGGTCATCGCCTCGACTTCTCGATCACGGCCGTGCGGTTCGAGCCCGGCCAGGCCCTGCTCAACGAGGAGGCCCGTCAGTATCTGTCGAGATACTGCCTCGACCTCCAGCAGAACCTCCGTGCCGAAACCTGTACCCTGTATGTCCTCGGGCTGGCAGGCGACGAGTCGACGGAGCGACAACAGTGGATGCTCTCGGCCCGCCGCGCGCAGGCGGTCGCCGGATTCCTGGAGGAACAGTTGGCCCAGACCTTGGTTGCTCGACCGGGAGCTTCTGCGCCCCAGGAGGCCCCCCCATGGCGCATTCTGTGGTGGGGAGCCGGCCCGGGCGGCAACTGGGCAGGCCAGGACCGCCCCGATCCCGGGCAGTCGCAGATTCTCATCGCCATGCTGAAATCGGGCCCCTGACATTGATCGTGTCAAGTTTTTCGACAGTCTGACCATTCTTCAGTCGTCCCGACGTCCGGCGGAACGGCCGAAATCCCTCTGACGCCATCGAAAGGCCCTCTTTGACAGGCCCCAGGGTCCCGGCACACCGTTTGCACATCTGCTCATGATGCGGCACCTCGACCGTCATTGGGACGCGTCAGGCCGCCGCCGGCAGAGCTCCTTCGCAAGCCGTACCGGCCAGAACGATTTCGAGGTCCGTGTGAACGATCTGAAGAAAAGGAAGACACTGGTGATATTCGCCGCGGTCGTCGCCGCCGGCGGGCTGATCGGCTTTGCCGCTCGCGCGACCGATCAGGAGAAACCAGCCCCTGTCCCACCGGCGCAGAGAACCCTGTTCGATGATCCCAGCTTCGCCCAGCCGGGTCCCGAGACGTCAGGCAATCTCGGCAACAAGGAGCTGTTCTTCAAGATGATGCTCTCGGTCCTGCTCGTCGTGGGCCTGGGCGTCGGCGCCCTGTACCTGTCCAAGAGGGTGCTTCCCAACCTCACCAAGGCGTGCGGCAAAGAGATTCGCGTCGTCGAAACCACCTATCTCGGACCGCGCAAGGCGCTGCACCTGGTGGAGATCGGCAACCAGAGACTGCTGATCGGCAGCACCAACGAGAGCATTGCCGCCCTGGCCCACGTCGGGGACACCTGGCTGGACCTGCCCAGGCAGGACATCGACAATCCGGTGAGTGCATAGATGATGGCGATTCGAACCACCTTGACGGCGATGCTGCTGGTCCTTGGGGCAGCGGTCACGGCGTCGCACGGGCAGATGGCCGGCCCGATCGCGCCGCTGCCGTTGCCCGGGGCGCCGTCCGACTCGACCACCGTTCCGCCATCGAACAACGTGCCGAGCCTGAACGACCTGGCGACCGTCCTCGACAAGGCCACCGCCAAAGAGGCGGAGGGCCGCGACTGGTCCACGCCCGTCAAGCTCGTCATCATCTTCAGCGGCCTGGCGATTCTGCCAAGCCTGCTGATGATGATGACGTCGTTCACCCGGATCGTGATCGTGTTGTCCTTCGCGCGGCGGGCCTTGAGCACCCAGAGCATACCCCCGACGGTGGCGGTCATCGGCCTGGCCCTGTTTCTGACGCTGTACACGATGGCCCCGACGTACGCCAAGGTCAACACGGAAGCGATCCAGCCCTATCTCGCCGACAAGATCGACTTCACCAAGGCCACCGACACGGCGGCCGGGTGCATCAAGGAGTTCATGCTGCGTCAGAGCCGGCGCAACGACCTGGCGCTCTTCGTCCAGATGGCCAAGGTCGCTCCGCCGACCACGCCCATGGGCATCCCGCTGCACATCGTCATCCCGGCCTTCATCATCAGCGAATTCCGCACCGCCTTCGAGATCGGCTGCCTCCTGTTCATCCCGTTTCTGCTGATCGACATGGTCATCGCCAGCGTGCTGCTCAGCGCGGGCATGATGATGCTGCCGCCCGTGATGATTTCGCTGCCGTTCAAGCTGATCCTGTTCATCCTGGTCGACGGCTGGGGGCTGCTGGCCAAGAGCCTCAGCCTCGGGTTCCAGTGATGACCGGCCCCGGCCGCAACGGCACACCCTGACAAAGAGGACTGGAATCTATGGATAACAGCTACGTGCTCTACCTGGGAAGACATACGCTGGAGACCGCCTTGCTCCTGTCGGCGCCGATCCTGATCACCTGCATGGCCGTGGGCGTCATCGTCACCCTGCTCCAGGCGGTCACGTCCATTCGCGACATGACGCTGACCATCGTGCCGAAGCTGCTGGCCGTCTGCGCCGTCAGCCTGCTGTTCGGCAGTTGGATGCTCCAGATCGCCTTGCGGTTCACCGCCGAAATCTTCGCACAGATTCAGCATATCAAGTACTGACGGCGGAGGCCTCGATGCTCGAAATCCTGCTCGGCTTCACCCTGGTCCTGACGCGCATCTCCGCCTTCTTCCTGATCCTTCCCGTCTTCGGGTGGCAGGCGATCCCGATGCAGATCAAGGTGGCCGCAACCGTGGTTCTCTCGGTCTTCTTCGCCGCCGTCGTGCCGCTCGGCATCGACGTAGCCGAGATCTCCACGCTCAAGGCGATGCTGTTGCTGGCCGGGGAAGCCACCTACGGCCTGGCCCTCGGAGTGATCGTCAGCTCGCTGTTTTCGGTGGTCAGGCTCAGCGGCCAGATTGTCGAGCGTGAGATGGGACTGACGATGGCCGAGATTCTGGACCCGTTGACCGGAGAGAACGGTCAGCCGCTCGGCGGTCTGCTGGAGATGATCTTCGTCCTGTTGTTCCTCAGCGCCAACGGGCACCATCTGTTCCTGCTGATCCTCTCGAAGAGCTACACCGCCTTCCCGGCCGGCACGATCCCGACGATCCAGATGCTGACCGGAGGGGTGCTCACGGCCGGCTCGGCCATGCTGATCGCGGCGCTGCGTCTGGCGGCTCCCATGTTGGCGGCGTTCATGGTCCTCATGGTGGCGTTGGCCCTGCTGGCGCGGCTGGTTCCCGAGATGAACATTCTCTTCATCAGTATGCCGGTGCGCATCGGTCTGGGGCTGATTATGGCCGCGACGTTTCTGCCCTTCCTCAATGGGTATGTGACGGAGATGGCCGGTTGGATGGCGAAGCTGCTGCCGCTTTAGAAGGATGATTGATTGTGGATGATTGACGATGGCAGAAGCGGGACGTTCTCCCAACCATCAATCATCAATGATCCATAGTCAGTCTCGACGATGGCCGACAAACCTGCTGCCGAAAGGACAGAGCAACCGACCCCGCGAAAGCTGGGGAAGGCCCGCGAAAAAGGGCAGGTCCCGCAGAGCCAGGACCTGGGCTCGGCAGTTACACTTCTGGTGTTGTTTCTGAGTGTCGCGCTGCTGGCGCCCGGCCTGTTGCGCTGGGCCAAGGGCCAGGTCGAAGCTAGCGTGTCCGGGCAGATCGGCCCCATGGCCGACGCCGACACGTTTGCGGCGTACCTGAACGCCAATATCGTGGACGCGGTTGTCGTCATGCTGCCCATCCTGGCCGCCATCAGTGTGGCCGGAATTGCCGCCAGCATCGCCATCGGGGGCGTGACGTTCAGTGCCGGGGCCGTGGGATTCAAGTGGGATGCCATCAATCCCGTCTCCGTCATCCAGAGACTCGGCAACGTGCGGTCGCTGGTGCGCCTGATCAGCTCGATCGCCAAGCTGCTCATCGTCGGTCTGATCGTCTGGCTCTACCTGCGGGACAAGCTGGAGACCATGGCCGCCCTCCGTTGGGCCTGGTCCTCGCAGTTGATCGGTTCCATCGCGTCGATGACCTTCGGCCTCGGGATCCGGGTGGGCATCGCCGTCATCATCCTCGGGCTGGCCGACGCCCTCTATCAGAAGTGGCAGTACATTCAAGAGCTGAAGATGACCCGGCAGGAGGTCAAACAGGAGCGCAAAGACAGCGAAGGCTCGCCGGAAATCAAGGGCCGAATCCGCCGCATTCAGATCCAGATGTCGATGAAACGCCTGATCCGCGAGGTGCCCAAAGCCAGCGTCATCCTGGTGAACCCGACCCACGTCGCGGTCGCGCTGCGGTATGAAGCCAAGACCATGGACGCGCCTGTCCTGCTGGCCAAGGGCGCCGACCACGTGGCGCAGAAGATCATCGCCATCGGGCGTTCGTACGGGATTCCGATCGTCCGACGGCCGGAAGTCGCCCGCGCCATCTACGCCTCCGTCCAGCCGGGACAGCGCATACCGGAATCGCTCTACATGGCGGTGGCGGAAGTTCTGGCGATGATCTACCGCCTGCGGCAAAGCCGCAAGGCGAAGGCCCGAAGGTAGTGCCAGCGGGCCGACGAGACCGGCCTTCTTCCCGGCAGGCGCCTACTCATAGGACAGCAATCCCGACATCTGGCTTTGCAGCAGTGTCAGAGTCCTCTCGAGCCGTGCATACTTCGCAACCAGACGCGCCTCCACGCGCGACAGGCGGTCTTCCTCTGTCGCGATGCGGTCCTCCAGGTTCTCAATCTGCGACTCCACCGACTCCTGGTCCAGTGTGAGCCATCCGTTCGTGGGCTTCAGGAATCGTTCGAGCACCTCCTTCATCGCCCCGGTGAATCCCTGCTTGACGCGGACCGTGGCGTTGAAGGTGCCGTCCTGGCTGAGATCGACGCTGAGCGTCAGGCCATTCTCCGCGTACAGCGGCGTCCCATTGTTGTCAAACGTTCGGTCCCCGGTGACAATGTTGTCGGCGAATATCGCATCGCGATAGGCGGATTCGCCTTCCGGCTTGATCTTGGCGCTGGTGATGGCTCCTCCGGAGACCGTCACCTGCACGCTGTATGTCCCGCCTTTGGTATTCTTGCTCGAAGCGCTGTAGAACTGAACCACGTTGCTGTCGGAGCTGCCCGTCTTGTCGGCCCCGATCAGAGAAAGCACACCCATGTAGTCCTTCGCGATCGCTTCGTCGAATGCCGTCGAATCCAGCGAGAGCAGACCGTCGCGGTCGAGTTCGAGACCGATCTGTCCCGGCATGAGGAAGCTGTCGACGTCCATAACGAAGCCGCTGGTTCGCTGAACCAGGGACGTCCGCAGGTTGTTGGTAATGCTCGTGACGGTCGAGTCGCTCATCAGGAGGCCCGCGATCCCCTGTGTGCTGTCGTATCCAGTGTTTGCCGTGATGAACGCCACCACGTCATTGTAGGCGTCCACCCATGACTGGAGCTTGTCCTTGACCGATTCGGTGTCGCGGGTCAGGCTCACTTGCACGGTCCCGGCGTCGTGCAGATGCAGCGTCACGCCGGAAATGACGTCGTCAACCGTGTTCGAACTGCGACTGATCCATTCATCGGCGCCCGGCGGAAAGCCATCCACCTTGATCTGAGAATCCTGGGCGGATTGCGTCTCGACGAAATCCGACCCGGCAAACCCCGCCAGGCTGGCCGTCACACTGCCCCCCCTGCGTGGACTGGCTGATCGCCGGCAGGTCCAGCGTAGTGGATCCCGATCCGGGATTGTACGCCAGGCCGAGCGTCATCTGACTGACGCCGCTGGTCTGGCTGGTCAACCGGATCTGACCGTTGACGAGTGTCGCGGTCGCGGTGCCTGCGAAGGCGTCATTGATCTCCCCGAGGAGATGATCCAGGGTCGTATTCTCGTTGACGTTCAGCGTGTGGTTGACCACCGTGCCGTCGTGCATCGTGCCCGAGATGGTGATGGACTCGTCGCCCGTCAGCATGCCGCTGAATTGATCGAGCTTCTGGATCTTGTCGGTCACAGCGGCATTTTCCATGCCCACGGTGAGGGAGGAGGTCGCCTGCCACACCTCCGTGTTGCTGGTGTTGATCTTGATCTCGTAGTCCGAGCCGGCGTCGTTGCCGTTCAGCACAAGATGATAGGCGTCATTATAGGACAGCAAATTCGCGGTCACGCCCGGGTTGCTCGCGTCGTTGTTGATCAGCCCCACGAGCTCCTCCAGCGTCGTGTCCTCTGTGGTGGTGATGACCATCTCTTCGTTGTTGTACGAGAAGATGAACGTGCCGGCCCCAACGAGGCTTTCAGCATATTCCAGGCCGCTGGTGTGCACCCAGCGTTCCGCATTCGCCAGCCGATTCACGACGACCGAATGGCTGCCCTCATAAGCCGTGTTGGACGATTCGGCCGAAAGGATATCCTCATCGCTGGTCTTGGTTCCGAAGGAACGCAGCTTCTTGGCGTCGGAAAGACCTTCGGCGGCCTTTTGCAGGGCCTCCAACTTCGCATCCAGCGTGTTCAAGGCCTCCCGGCGATCGTCCCAAGTCTCTTTTCGTTCGACGTACTTGTCGCGCCGTTGCCCTTCAATCGCGACCAGTTGCTTGACCAGTGTCTCGGTGTCAATGCCCGTCGACAGGCCGGAAAGCCGCAATTCGCCCATGATTATCGACCCTTCATTGGCCGCCGACCCGGCGGCGCACAGAAATCCCCAGGGCTGTCGGAACTATCGACCCCGAAAGTGTTATCGTTCCGACCTGCGTAGTCCTGAAGCCTTTCATCTGTTTTTTCTCACGTCCCAACAGGCGAAAGAGTCGTCCGTTGCGGCGCCTTCGCTCCAGGCTTCGTCATGCCCAGGTTGAGTCGCTCGGCGTGCTCCTGACACCAGGAGGCCAGGTCGACCGGCTTGGTGGACTCGAGGGCATCGTTCACAAACCGGCGGGCGGCGGCCGTGCCGTGACGACGAATCTCACGATCCAGATGCAGGCGAGCCTGCCCGTTCATCCGCAGTGCGAAAAAGGCCAGGCCGCGCAAAAGGCTGTAGCCGACGACGCGGTCGGCCACGGTCGCATCGAGAACCTCCACATTGTTGAGGATGTTGACGCAACTGACGAAGAAACCCCGGTGGAACAGCGAGACCGCGATGTCCAGATACTCCGGGACAACCCGGTCATCCAGAGGCTGACTCTCCCAGGCGAGGATCTGGGCCCTGAAACGCGTCAGGAAATCGCCGCAGGTGCATTGACGCAATGCACGTCCGATGTCCATGCCGGGTTCCGACTTCAGGCGCTCGCGGATGCGCCACAGCCGGCCTTCACAGTATTGCCGGTACCGCGTTCGTCGATTGCGCGGATCGAGTGTCGACACTACCCGCGTGTAGTTCATCGCGTGCAGACGGATCAGGGTCAGGCTCTCGGGCACGTTCTTCACAAAGACGGGCTGACCGGCCTGGGCATACAGAGCCAGTTTCGCCGACCAGAACGAATCGGCGGAGAATGGGTTCTCGTCATAGAGACCGATCTCGGCGAAAAGGACCTTGCGGATGATCGCGGTCCCGTGACTCATCCCGTGCTGCCAAGACTTGAACCGAGTCATGATCTCGCCGTCCGTCAAGGGCAGTTGGCTGCATTCGCTGTGTTCCGGACCCTGGTACACTTCGAGAAACGTGCGGTAGTTCGAGCCCACCATAGCCAGCCGGTCGTCCCGGCTGATCTCGTCGTACAGAGTCTCCAGCTTGGTGGAGCCCATCAGGTCATCGGCATCGTGAATCACGATGAAATCCGCGCGGGCCCGCTCGATGGCGAAATTGCGCCGGACGTACGGTCCCTTCTGGTCGTCGAAGAAACAGGCATGGATGCGTGCGTCGCGCTGGGCGTATTCCTCGATGATCCGGCGGGTGTCATCGGTGCTGGCATCGTCGAGCAGAAACAGTTCCCATTGGCCCAGCGTTTGGGACAGAATGCTGTCCAGGCACTCCGGGAGGAACCGAGCGGCATTCCGGCACGCGGTGATGACCGTGACTTTGGGCGACCCGCCCAGCGCCGTCTCGACGCCGGGCCCTGCCGGCGCAGACGGGACCCGAGGCCTTGCATCCGTGATTCGCAGTGCCACGGCGTCCGCATGCTCGGCGCCCCACTGTTGCACATCAATCTGCACGCCTCGCGTGAAGGTCTCCTCGTAGAACTGCCGGGCGGCCGGGGTGTCGTGATGGGCCATCTCCCTGCGCAGGTAGATCTGACACCGCTCTTTGTGCCCCAGCCCATAGAGCGCTAGCGCGCGGACCAGATCGACATTGGCGAGGCGATGCGGCAGTTCCAGGTCCATGCCCTCCAACGCGGACAGGGCCTGCACGCAACTGACGTACCGCTGCATTCGGAAGCACTCTGTGGCACGCTGAAGGAAGCGAACCACGATCCCTTCGTCCATCGGCTCGCGTTCCCATTCGGCGATCTGCGCGCCGAAGCGTGGGAGGAAGTCGGCGCAGGTACATTCGCGCAGCGCTCGGGCGACATCCATCGAGGGGTCGCGCGCCACCGTGTTGACCACCTCCTGGAGCCGGCTGAGGCAGTACTGTGAATAGCGCGTTCGCCGGCTGCGCGGGTCCATCGCCGGCAGTTGCCCCACCTGCGATTCGCTGTGCACCCGCCGCAGAGTAAGAAACTCCGGAGTATTGCACAACCGGATGCGCTCCGTGCGGCGGGCATATTCGGCTACCTTGGCCAGCCAGAACGAGTCGGCGCCGAAGGGATTCTCGTCGTACAGCCCGATCTCCTCGAACAGCATCCGCCGGACGATCGCCGAGCCATGCCACACGAAATCCCACATGGACCGGGCGTCATACGCCTCCAGAATCTCCTCGTGCGTCTCCGGCAGCGTCATGGCTTCAGTGGATTCGATGCCGGTGAAATCATCCAGGAACTTCCGATAGAACGAACCCACGACCGCCAGACGCTCGTCGCCGCCGATTGCATCGCAAAGACGCCGAAGCTTGTCGGGACACATGATGTCGTCGGCATCCTGGATCGAGACAAACGGCGCACGGGCCTGTCGGATGGCGAAGTTGCGACGGACGTACGGTCCGGCGCTTTCGTCGAAGTAGAAGGGCCGGATGCGCGCATCGCGGGCGGCATACGCTTCGATGATCCCGCGCGTACCGTCGGTGCTGCCATCGTCAAGAATCAGCAATTCCCATTCCGACAGGGTCTGCTGCAGGATGCTGTCCAGACATTCCGGCAGGTGCTTTTCCCCGTTGCGGCACGCCAACACCACGCTGACCGCCGGCACGGATGCACGCGACGCGGGCGCAACGGATACAGCCATCGCCGGCGTACTGGCTCGCGCCTGGAGGCGCTGCTTCAGTTCGGGCACAAGAGCCGGACTGACGTGCATCATCGCGTCGTTAGAATCGGCTCCGCGCATCAGTATGCGGCAGTGCTTACATCGCTCGGGCATTTCATCGCGACTGTCCCGGATGGCCTGTCGCAGTCCTCTGAACTTCTCGCCGTTCCACACCCCCTCAAAGGACTCCGTCAGCGCATTGCCCATCGGAAGGTCGTGGAGATGACAGCAGGGAATGACCTCGCCATGGATGAGCAGTCGGACCCGCTGCCAGGGTCGGGTGCATTGTCTGTGGCCTTCCGTCAGTTGTTGCGAGGCCACGTAGGGCGTCCGGCTCAGGTCGAAGTTGTCGGGAATGTCCAGAGCCAGGCCGAGTCGGGCCGCTGCCGCCCGGGTCAGGTCGAGGTGCTTGTTCGCCAGCTCTCGGTGAAACAGCAGTGAATCGTCCAAGGTCTGAGCATTGTACACATGGACGAAATTGACGGCGACGCTATCGAAGGCGTACCGGGCGGCCATTTCGATCACGTCGGGCAATTCCGCGATGTTCTGGCGCATCGCGACAAAAGCCAGTTCCATCTCGAGTTCCGGCCTGCTTCGCTTGATGTCCGCCAGAACCGCCAAGTTCTGACAGAGTCGCTCGAAGCTCAGACGCCGACGTATGGATTCATAGGTTTGCCGGGTGGCTCCATCCACAGAGACCCGAACCGTGTGGAAGAACTTGTGGATCGCTTCGGCCCGGCGTCCGGCCAGCGTCGACAAGTTGGTCGTCATACCCAGGCACACGCCAAAACGATTGGCGTATTCGCAGAGCTCGTAGAACTGCGGATGCAGGAGGACCTCGCCACCAATCAGATGGGCATCGCGGGCGGCCGGCAGCCACTCGTCCGCGAGACGCTGGAACTGTGCCAGGTCCATGATTTCGCCGTCTGTCCCATAGCTGCACATGACACAGCCGCCGTTGCACCGGGTGATCACGTTGAACTCCACGGTCACGGGGCGATGGCAACAGACGTCCGGTTTGGTCCGCCGGGCCTCTTCGTAGGCCATGGTGTTGCCGATGGCCTGAGCTTCCCTCTCCAGCATCTTGCTCTTGTCGGTCGCACCGGCCTTGCGGAACAGTTCGGCGAGGCGGCTGGCAACCGCATGCCGGGACGCCGATCCCGTAGGCATCGATCGATACATGCGTTCCAGCTCCGTCAGCTTCTGAACGCACGGGTCTTCCGACGCGCGATCCCGCCCTGACTCATCTGCCGGTCGCACGACCGGGCTTCGCGGCTCCGTCCTGCCTGGGGGAGGAGAATTCACCGGCGCCGCATCGCGTCCGCGTCCGGCCCCATGCGAGGGCCTGGACACGATCTCGGCCCGGTGCGACGAAGCCAGGCGGTCTCGTATGCGTTCCATGTTCTGCCGCTGCGCCGGATCGAGATGGACATGGGGGTTCCCAAGCAGTCGCCCATAGGTGCCGCCCACGCGATCGTACCGGCCCGTCTTCATATAGCACTCGGCCAGCAGCGTACAACTGGCAACGTAACACTCCACGATGTCGGCATAGCATCTGAACTCGCTCCGCGCGCGATCCAGCCGCTCCAAGGCGATCAACTCCTCCAGCGGCTCAAGGCACGCTTCGAGGAGAACGCATGCATCACCGGGCTGGCCCAGCATCGCCTGCGCCGAACCCAGGACGCAACGGGCCTCAATGCAGTCCGGACGGAGCCGCAGCGCCATCCGCGCCCACTCGCTTGCCAGGTGAAGGTCGCGCTCCCGGAAGAACAGGCTGCTCCGGAGAAACCGTCGGAAGCACTCTTCCGGCGTACCGGTATCCCTCCAGTACAACCCCTCCAGGAACTCGCGGAATCCCCATACATGACGCTCCTGGTCCTCCTGGAGATGGGCCGCGAGCAGCGCTTGACTGACCACGAAGCGATTCTCCATGGCGAACCGATCCACAAGACCCACCCGCAGTTCCTCCGGTCCCCGGTAACGACAGAGCACATCCGGGCAGTACAGAATACGACGCCGCCCGCCACGCAGATCGGCATACGCCCGATGCGAGAGGTGGATCGCCCCGTGATCGAACGGCACGGCGGGGAACCCGCCGAGGCGGAAGAAGGTCTCTCTGTCAAAGACACACAACTCGTCGATGTCCCACGCGGCCGCCAACTGGTCCGGCCCCAGATCGAACCGGAGGGGAGTGGAGGGACAGCCCTCACAGAGAATCCGGCCTCGCAGGCCGCAGAGGTCCTTCTCCTGGAAGTGCTGCTGTACACGTGCGACAAAGTCACGGTCCGGCGCCACATGCTCTCCCAGGAACGCAAGGCAGCGGCCCTGCGCCCGGTCGGCTGCCACATTCCTGTATCGACACTGGCTCACTCCCTCCCTCGTGCCGAGGACGGAAAGGCGAAAGCCGACGTGTCCGGCCCGACGCGCCAGGTCCTCCCCCAAAGGCGCTGGAACCATTGCGATGACCTCGAAGTCCTTCTCAGTCTGTGCACCGAAAGAAGCGATCACATCGGCCCACGACGCCGCATCCCCCGCGAGAGACACGATAACCGACACGCCTGTCGGTCCTTTGGCGCCACTGTCCAGAAGACACTCGACCGGCTCCGTTTGTCCGCCGTCCGGATGAAAGAGGGCCCTTTCGATGAGGCTCAAACGCTGGGCTCGCGGCTGCAGACCGTTGCCGCGATCGAGCCAGTCCGCACGGAACTGTGCCGCCACAGGGGTCCCATGAATGTCACATTCCCGGTCCAGGCATTCCCGACTCTCGCAAGGGTACCCGAGTGCGAAATAGGCCAGACCCTTGATCAGCTCATAGCTTCGCACGTTCTGCGCGATGCCCTCCACCAGTTGCTCCACGATCCGGCTCGTCCAAAGGCATTGAACGAACTGCCCCTTCGTGAAGTGACTGTAGATCCGTCCGAGGAAACCCTGGACGATCGGACCGGTCAAAGGCGCGTTTTCCCATTCGGGGAAGAGCCGTGCGTTCTTCTTGATGAAGTCGCCACAAACGGTGCGACGCAGGACCGCCTTGATATTGGCACGAGGGTCGGCATGGAGCGTTCGAATCAATTCCGACAGTTTCTGGCGGCGGTGCTCCTTGAAGTGCGCCCGCCGACTGCGCGGATCGAACGCCGGCAGGCTGCCCGTTTGAGAGCTGACGTGCATCCGTCGCAGGGTCAGCGCCTCCGGCAGATTCATCAAGCGAACCGCCTCGCTTCGGCACGCATATTCCGCCACCTTGGCCAGCCAGAAGGAGTCCGAGGCGAAAGGGTTCTCGTCGTAGGGCCCGATATCCTCAAAGAGGCGCTTGCGGATGATCGCCGAGCCATGCCAACAGAAATCACAGACGGCCGCGTTCCGGTATTCTTCGAGGATCTGCTCGTGCGTCGTCTTCAGGACGACCGTATCGCTGTGTTCGGCCCCCTGGTACTCATCGAGAAACATGCGGTAGAACGAGCCGACCACGCCAAGACGGTCGTCCTGGGTAATGGCCAACCACAGCCGCTCCAGCTTCTCGGGGCACATGAGGTCGTCGGCGTCCTGGATCACGACGAAAGGAGCGCCGGCGCGTTCGATGGCGAAATTGCGGCGAATGTAAGGTCCGGCGCTCTCGTCGAAGAAGAAGGGCCGGATGCGCGCATCGCCAGCGGCGTACTCCTCCATGACCCGCCGCGTGCCGTCCGTGCTGCCGTCATCGAGCAGGAACAGCTCCCACTCCGACAGAGTCTGCTTCAAAATGCTGTCCAGACATTCACGCAGGTGTTTCTCCCCATCGCGGCACGCCAGCACCACGCTGACCTGGGGCCGACGCGCACTGTCGATCTGCGCACTGTGCTCCGCCGGGGCCGCAGGCCGCGAGCCGAGATCGCGCACCCTCTGCCGACGCGGTTTCGAGGGTGGGTGGAGCAGGCTCCCGCCGGCTTCGGCGTAATCGACGCCATGCCACGATGCGACTCGTCCTTCGCTCGCGTCTTCTGGCGACGGGACGCCCTGAGCGTCGGTTGAACTCTCGACCAGGAATCGGTGGAACGGCGTATTCAAATGCCGGTTGATGGACTCCAGCGTCCCCAACCTCATGGCGTATTGCGTCTCGAGCGATTTGGTTCCGCAGTAAGCCTTCATCGCATCATGTGTAGGCTTCTCGTACGGCGCATCGGCCATCGCGCTCCAGAGTCGCTCGTACTCCAACTGCTCTTCCCAAGTGCCGCAGGCATGGAGCGCCACCACGCTGGGGTCCTCGACAACCTTGAACCCGGCCCGCTCCAGCGCTGCTTTGGTCGCCTCATCCACCTTCCCCTGATCGTTCACCTGGAACCCGCCGATCCGACGCAGGGCCTCGGCCCGGTAGACCTTGATGCTCTGTCGCACGCGGCGGGTCCAGTCCTCCCACAGATGGCAGTAGTAGATCCCCAGTTCCTCCGGATAAGGATACTCCAGCACTTTCTTTCGCATGTAGGCGATGGCTTGGGGATGGAGGAGAAAATCGTCGTCGACCTTGAAGAAGTACGGCGTCTCACAATCTTCGAGGCATTGGGCGGTGGCCGCGAAGAAGTCCATATCTCGCAGCATCACGGTCTTCTCGTGCCGGTCCCAGGAATCCGTCAGCGATCGGACGCAGTAGTCGAACGTGCGGCGACCGTTGGTGAAGCAGAAGATGCTGAAGCGATGATCGGCCGCGTGGGTCTGGAGCACGTCGATGTTCAGCGAAGGGAGAAGGCGGGTTCGGAAGACCTCATTCTTCAGGTCCCTCTGGCCCTGTTCGCAGGCCATGCGCCACAGTTGTCTGCCGCGCATCCTCTTGGCAAGCAGCCAACCGGCGTCGCGCGCGATGCACACGATGGGCACTTCACGTTTGGCCGCCAGAACGGCAAACCACAGGTCGCGGAAATTGGGGTTCGGAAAGTCACGGCTCCGGGGGCGAATCGTGCTGGTGTGGAACACCAGCGTCCCCACGCCTCCGGCGTGCACCACACGGTCCTGACGACAAGCGGTTTCGAAATGGTACATGTTCCGATCCACGACGAAATCGGCACACGGCGGACGGAAATCCATCCCGTGGACCACGACGACGGCGCGACGCTGATGCTCCTCGATCTTCGCGATCATCGTGTCGGCATAATCAGGCGGATACTTGATGTCGTCGTCCATCACGAGCACATACCCGTCGTCGTCCGGCATCAGCAAGTCCCAGGCCCCGCTGGCATACAGTTCGCCCTTCGGACTGGCTTCGATTCGCGAGACCTTGGCGAAACGATACAGGTCCTCCGGGACCGTGTCGTACTCGTTCAGCAGAATGCGGATATCGTCCGCCTGGTCTTCGATGTCCACGAGGAGACGGCGCAAATCGTCGGCGCGATCCGGAATCGAGACGATCAGGGCCAGCCGCTTCTCGCCGTGGCCCGGTCTCGTCGCCCCACAGCATCTCGAGGGCTGAACCATTTCGGCCGGAGTGGATCGCTTCCGTCGATCGACGGGCGAATGCGCCAGAGGATCTTTGCTCTGCGGCAGACGCTCGCGCAGCCGATCACACACCTGCTGGATGTCGTCACGCTGCTTCTGCGGAATCTCGAAAAGGGAGGTCTCCAGCAGCCGCGTGTAGGCCGCCACGACTCGATCGTGGCAACCCAGTTGCATGTGACACTGGGCCAGTGACACGCACGCGGTCGCATAGCATTCGGCCAGTCGGACACCGTCCGAGTCTGGAGAGCTTCCCTTGCGCCGTGCCGCAATCAGCAGTCGCTCGAGAATCGGGAGCGTCTCCTCCCACTTGGCCGCCGCCAGCTCCATTCGGTCGAGGGCCATCAGCCGTCGCGCTTCTCTGGCCAGCCAGGCATGTCGATACTCGCGGTACGATGAGCTGCTGAACACTGGTTCTCGCGGCGCGGTTTCGGTCAGCCGTCCATCCCGGCGCAGGATCCACTCGGCCCCGGAGGTGTAGGCCGAATCATCCACCTTTCCGGCCAAGGCGCGGTTGCGCGAGGCCTCCGCACCGCTCCAGGCTCCACGCCGGCCTCCGGCGACGTGTCCATAGTCGTGGTCCTGATGGACCACGGTGATGAACTCGGTGCCGTCCACAACCGGAACGCCGGCCCGGTGCGGGGCCATGACCAGCCAGTTGTCCCAGGCGATGCGTCCGATCGCAAACGCCGGAATCTCGGGGTACACCCCTTTGGGAAACACGAAGTAGTCCAGGCCGCACTCGGCGTGCAGCATCGCGCGTTCCTGCATCTGGGCTTGCAGTGTGCTCTGCCAGTCGGACCGGTCGAAGTCGATCTCGTCCAGTACTGTGAGGTCCCAGCGCTGACCGATGAGAAGAAACTTCGCAAGACGCGACTGGACCTCCCGCACGCCCTTCACAAAGCTCTCAAAGAGAATGATGTCCGCATTCACGTAAGCGACGATCCGATGCGAAGCGCGCTGCTGGGCCTCCTCGAACAGCTTGTTGACCAGGGGCGTTCCGAATTCGTTGCGCTCGATGTCGGGCACGTGACACGCGCCGACCTCCTGCGCCATCTGACGCGTCCCCGGCTCGTCGCCGAACAGGATGATCTGCGGGGCCGGCCGCAGCCGGGCCCAGCTCCGAATCGCGTTCTTCTGGATGGTCGCGATGTGTCCTTCGAACGGCTTGGGCATCGCGAAGATCGTCAGGCCCTCTCCATCCTGCGGCGGCGAGGAAGGAACTCGGGACAACGCCATGTCACCGGGTCCGACCCGCGCGACAAGATCGTCGAACAGCCGCCGACAACGTGGATCGGCACAGTCCCGGACGACGCGACGGAGAAGGTCTCTGGCGCGCGTCAGCTCGCGGCAGCGGGCCAGACAGACCGCCAGACCGTAGATCAGGCCCGGATCGTTGGGATACTGCTCCAGGAGCCTCGTCAGGCGTTCCGCCACCGGCACAATCTTCTTCTGCCGGTAATCCTGAGCGAGATTGTCCATCGTTTCGCGCAGCGCCGCCGGCACAGGCACGGAGGCCAGCGGATTGTGCAACACCGAACCGTAGCACTCGATCGGTTCCACCTCGCGTCCGCGCGATCCCAATGTCTCTCGCAAGGCGCTTCGCCACACGAATGAGACCTGCTTGCCCCCTTTCTCGTGGGCCAGCGGAATGCGGTGCGCGTTGACGAATTTCAGCAGCGGGATCACCTCGGCAAAGCCCATGAATGAGCCGCCTCCGTGGTAAGGCGCGTAATACCCTTCGAAGCATTGCAGTTCGTCGATCTCTGCAACTACGCGGCTGTCCAGAAACGCCTTGGCGTTGTCGCGCGTCAGTCTTTCGGCGCTGAACCACAGATCGTCCACGACCACCAAGCTGCCGTCCGGCAGGGTCGGCAGCGCCCTGGTCAGCACGTGCTCCATGATCGGCACGCCGGGCAGATCGTGCGCATCCACGAAGAAGATCACCCGGTCCTGCGCCGTCCAGAGGGAGGCAAGATCCGTCTTGAGGATGTCCTGCTCCAGCAGAGTGACGCGCGACAGGTCCAGGGGCAGAATGCGTCCGGTCTCCTTCAAGGTCTGGAAGCTCAGATCGACCGCGTAGATTCTGGCGCGTTCGGCGGCGGCGATCCAGGTGCGCAGCGAAAGCCCGGCCAGCGTCCCCAGCTCCACGACCGCCGTCGGATTCATCGTGCGGGCATAGCGGGCCAGAGCGATCAGGGTCCGGGCGGATTGGTCTCGATAGTAGAGTCGATTCTCGGTGGAGCTGATGCGATCGATCCAGGAGCGGACGATCTCGTCCGACAAGCCGTCCGGCCGCTCGCCGGCAGTGCACGTCATGGGCACCGGCTGCAAACCGCGCGCTCCAGGCTCACACTCTTCCAGCACCTTGTCCTTCAGTCCCCAGTTCTCCGAATTCACGTCCAGCGCCTTGCGAGTCCGCAGCATCTCCGCGCACAGGGGCTGGTACTCCTTGTGGTAATCCAGGCTCGGTCGTTCTTTGACGGTGTCCTGAGTCACTGCCCAGCCGAGCGAGTGTTCGATGTGGTAGAGGCGCAGCGGCTCGCGGAGGATCTTCTGCTCCAGCCCCACGGCGCGCGCCGCGTGAAGCAGCAGGCCATCGAGATAGATCGACCAGAGGGGAAACTCCGGATAGCCCTTGAGCCGCTCCCACTGGGTGCGCGCCATCAGGGTGAAGTCGCCGCAGGCGTGGCTGTGCAACCGGTCCGGATCGCCGACCCGCGGCGGATCGCCCCACGCATAGGTGCCATGCTGCCCGTGGACGCGCACCACGTGACGGACGCAGAACTCCAGGACCTCATCGCGGGACAATCCCGACGGGATCGTGGCCTGGCCCACATCGTGCCGGTCGATGCGGTAGACACAGTCCTCCCGCAGTTCCCGCCGGGCCAGCCAGGCGGCCAGCTCGTCGGAGAACAGCACGTCCATGTTGGTCGCCAGAACATATTGCCCCCGGGCCCGCCGAATTCCCACATTCTTGGCGATCATCTGGAACAACGGGAACTTGTCGGAGTTCCGGTACGATCGATGAATCTCGGGACCAACAACGATCACCCGGCTCGCCAGTCGCGACGGATCGGGCCAGCGCGTCGCCTGGGCCAGCGACGACCGCGAGGGGTCGGGGTTCCATTCCACCACGATCAGCTCGGCCGCGAGGCCATGCCGCGCGCACATGTCGGCCAGGTGGTCGAGGAAGACCTGGAACCGATGGAGGTGATTTCCGCCGTGGTCGTCGTTCCGCGTCGTCACCACGACGCTCAGGTAGGGCGCGTCCTGCGATTCGTCGCATCGCCCTGCCGCCGGGACGGCGATTGCGGCCCCTTCCCGATCCGCCTGCTCCCAATCTGCAACGGTCACGTGCTCTTCGGCCAGGCGGTCGTTGGCCAGGCCCCAGTCTGCGTCGTTGAAGATCAGCGGCTTTCGCTCGTTTCGCATGCGGTCCAGCAGCCGGCGCAGGGAGGCATTGTCCAGACGATCGATCTTTCCCTTGTCCAAGCGAGCATCGAGCGTTCGATCGCGATGAATCTCCGGCGTCCATCCCTCCTGGTGTTCGATGTGGTAGTGCACGTGGTCGTCGGGAAACACGTGTTCGGCGATCCCGGCGTAATGCGCGCAGTGCAAAAACAGCGAATCGAGATGGAAGGAGAACATGTCCAGTTCCGCATAGCCGCGCAGACGAGACCAGTCCTCCTGCGCCAGGAGAGTGAAATCGCCGCAGCCGTTGGTGAACAGCTTCGGGTGCCCGAGTTTCTCCTCGGTCACCTCGGGACGGTAGATGACGTGCCTGGACCCGTCGCGCACGTCGAGCGAGCACTCTCGCTGGTTCACGCGGATCAAATGGCTCTGACAATAGTCCAGGACCGCTTCGACAGGCATCCCGGACGTCAATGCGTTGTCCACGTCGTGGCGGATGCTGCGATAGCAGCGCCCGGACTGAAGATCCTGCTTCGCCAGGCGGGCAAACAGCGGATCAGAGAACACAATGTCCACGTTTGTCGCCAGGACGAAACGGCCGCGCGCCCGGCGAATGCCCACATTCTTGGCGATCATCTGGTACACGGGCAGAGCC
Source organism: Sedimentisphaerales bacterium (assembly GCA_040772485.1). GTDB lineage: Bacteria > Planctomycetota > Phycisphaerae > Sedimentisphaerales > Anaerobacaceae > Anaerobaca. The sequence goes on from JAXGYC010000011.1 coordinate 182,162, forward strand.
TGGGCGTGCCGATACCGAGCGTGGATCGCCGCTGGGACCTCGACGATGCGCACCGAGCAATACGGATGATGCGCGTCGAACCGCAGCACCTCCCGCAGGCGCGGACGGTCGGCGGGCGGATTCCATTCCACCAGGATCAGCTCCGTCTTCAGGCGGTGTCGCTGCGCCTGGGCCATCAGGCACTGAACGAAAAGCTGCATGCGCAGCGCGAGATTGCCGCCGTGATCGTCGTTTCTCGACGTGGCCACCACGCTCAGATAAGGTGTATCGTTCACTGCGTGCGTCCTCTTCTATCGCGCTGTCTTACGTGTACGTCTTCGCTCGTCAGGTCGTGGAAGAGACATCCAGCCGCCTGCCATAGCGTCGCAGGGAAGCGGGCAGAATCTGGATGTCCTCGTCACAGAAGTCGATCTTGTGCCAGTTCAGCGACTTCTTCCCCGCCAGAACCAGCGTGCCGTCGTAGCACTGGAACACTCTCGTTTCCGTCCGCGTGTCGTCGAACATGGCGTCGATATGGTTGTTCTCGATGCCGAACAGGGGATAGTCTTCGCGGGGCACGAAGAAGGCGTTGCATCCCACAGTGCAGACCAGCTCGTATCCCTTCTGCTTGCCCAGCTCGATCATCGCCAGGAGCGAGCTGCCCTGATTGACGGAGACATCCGCTTCCTGGATGAAGAGGATGTCGTTGGGAATGTGATTGTTGAACTCGATCACAACGATCCGCGGCCGAAACCGCGTCAGAAACCGCCAGACGTGCCAGTCGTTTCCGTCGATGTCAGTGCTCAGCAGCGCGAAGTCGGCCGACACGCCGTGCCGCTCCAAATGCCGGTCCAGCGCCGCGTCGCCCTGCCAGCCGACGAAGGCGTTGGAGGTGACCGCGCCGGGATGATCGCGGTACGAGCTTTCCAATTGGGCGTACTTGGCCCGGTCCGCTTCGATCAGCAGGTCCTTCCACCCCCGATGATTCAGAAGGTTCCACGTGTTGCTTCCCAGGCGGCCGTCCCAGGCGCCGAATTCGACGCAATAGCCGGGAGCGACGTTCATCCTCGCCGCGATGTACTCGATGATACCGTCCTCACCGTTGCTGGAGGTGACCTTGTTGCGGTATTGCAGCAGGATATTGCCGGCGCCTTTGCGCTTGGGCACAACTTGCAGCACTCTCATGTCTTCTTCCTTCCCACGAGGATATGGCTCGGCTTGATCCAGAACCACCGTTCGAGCTGATCGGCAAGCAGGTCACGGATGCTCTCCACGCCCTGCATCACTCCCTGGACCACGGGACTGCGGTCGCGCATCGGCGGGCAGAAGTCGTGCCAGAGGACCAGGCCGCCGGGCCGGAGCAGAGACAGCGCCTTGCGGCTGTCGGAGGCGACGATCTCGGGGAAATGGCCACCGTCGATCAGAGCCGTGTCGAAGAACCCCGGCGGGTAGTTCGAGGTGTCCCACTGCCGTGAATCGCAGAAGATCTGGCAGACACGATGCCCAAGCTGCTTCTCCAGGTAGAACCGGCCGATGAAACCAAACGAATCCGTGGGGTATTCGCGCTGCTCGGGCAGCCCGATGCGCCGGGCCCACTCGCCCACAAGCGAAGTGCCCAAGCCGTAGGAGTCGCCGTCGCCGGAATACGCCGGCTCGCCGTTGGGTTGTGACTCGCCAAACGGCAGGTTCAGCGTCCAGACGGTTGCGTCACACTCCTGGAGACAGTAGACGACGCCGGCGCCCTGCCAGGTGCCAAATTCCAGATGGCGTCGCGGCCGAAAATGGCGATAGAGGTAGCGGAAGATCGGCATGTCGTCGATCTCCATCTTCCAGGCGCCGAGCGATTTCGTCAGGGACGACGCCGGATAGTCGATCGGCGTCTGAAACCCGAGGGCGCGGTGCAGTTCCTGGACCGGAACGAAGGGAATAGTCCCGTCGTCGAGGGGCATCGCATCAGCGGGCGCTTCGGTTCGCCTGTCGGTAACGCCGCTCACGCGCTGCGGATCGCCGCCGGCCCGCAGATACTGATCGACGACGTCATGAGCCTCATCCGACCGACCTGCTTTTCGCAACACGCTGACGTAATTCGACACGAGGGCGCCGTTGGTGCGGTCCCTCCGAAAGGCGTTCTGGAAACAGCGCAGGCCCTCGGAAATCTGGTTCTGCTGGACCAGCAGCACGCCCAGGTTGTTCCACGCATTCGCGTGCTCGGGATCGGCCGCCACCGCGTGACGGAACACGCTCGTGGCGTTGGGCACGTCGCCCTTGTGGTACATGTCGATGCCGGCGCTGACCATCTGTCCAACGTTCATCGGGGATCGCTTGGACTGCTGTTTCTGCGACAGTTCCGGCCAGTACGGAGTTTCCTGCACATGGGCCGCGATAGGCAAAGACTCGGCCGACACTTTCTGGCAGGCTCTTCTGCCTGCGCACGAAGCACGGATAGGAAGAGATGTCCGTTCTGAAACGTCGATCGCCGAGCAAGAGCGCGCGGCTTGAGCACACAACCCCTTGCTAAAGGACGGTGTGCGCCGTCGCACATCCCCCCCACGACCGTCATTACAGGTTACCGTGACTATGCTCGGACAAGGAGACAAGACCTGCTGACCTTTGCATTCACCCAAAGTCGCGTTGTTTCCACGATCGTCCGACGCCAACACCGACACCGGATTTCGCTCTGGTGGCGGAGTCTCCTGAGGCGCACAGGATACCTTCGTCAGATCAAACCAGTTGAACTCAATTCCATCGGTGCCGAAGTTCCGACTCCAATTGAGCCGATAGTCAGGCCCAAACAGGCTCTTCGTTTTTTCGTCGTCGTACCATTCCGCCCACGGGGTCCGTTCGCCATCTGTCATCTTGCCAAAGTGCTCAAAGGATTGCGCGCCGAGCTGAATGTAGCGTTCCTTGGGATAGGCAAGCATAACCACCTTGCCGCCGATGCGCAGGAACGGACTCAGTGCCGCCACTTCTTTTTTCATAAAGTCAAACGGAGCATTCAGAAAAGAGCCGATGGCCATGAATACGTCAAAGGCCTTGTCAAAGTGGAAGGCGAAGAAATCCTCGACGAAATAGTACTCCGCCCGAATTCCCTTGAGTGCGCATATTCGTTGCAATAGAGTCAAATTGTCCTGTACAATATCTACGAATGTAACTCGTGCGCCGTGCTGCGCGAAGAAGATTCCATCCACCCCGATGCCTGGGCCGATGTCCGCCACCTCCTTTCCGGCGAACTCGTCCTTGTACAACTGCTGAAACCAGCCCCGAACCTCAGGCGTAGAGGTCTGCCGTCTTCCCTCTTCCCAATACTGCAGAAGCTGCTGATCGGACCATTCGAGCATGTTGCGGCTAAACAGCCTCTCCTGTCGCGTCCCCGGCAGCTCGCGCCACTTATCACGCAGGCCAGCGATGACATCCGCCGGATGAGTCTGGTCTTCTGCTTCGGTATTTTCTGTCACTTCCGCACGGACAATGCAGTAATCGCCGACGAACAAAGCATCCAGCCCCGACCCCAGCAAATCCTCAATCGCGTCTTCCGGAGTATTGACGATCGGTTCGCCATGCATATTGAATGAAGTATTCAGAACCATGGGTACGCCTGTGAGCTCATGTACCTTGCAGATCAACTTGTAGTACCTGGGGTTTTGCTGTTCCGTTACGCTCTGTGGACGAGCGGTCCCATCGACGTGGACAATTCCGGGGACCTTCTCGCGCTTGTGCGAATGCACCTTGGCTTCCATGAGCATGTAGGGGCTGGAAGCAATATCAAACCAATTCAGACATTCCTCGGCCAGAACAGACGGTGCATAGGGACGGAAATATTCTCGTTTCTTTACCCGCGTATTCAGATCATCTTTGGCATGCCGATTCACCGGATTGGTCAGAATGCTGCGGTTGCCGAGCGCCCGTGGTCCGCACTCCATGCGACCTTGCACCCAGCCAATGATCTTGTTTTCGGAAATCATCTTCGCCGCGGTGTGACAGAGCTGGTCTTCTGACATCCTCGACCACCGGACGCGATCCACATAGGTTTCGATCGCAGCTTCGATATCAAAATCACGGGAGATATCCGGCCCGCTGTACACATTGAATTCATGGGCCCCACATCCTGTTGTTTTTGCGTCCAGAACCAAGGCACATCCAAGGGAGGTACCGCCATCATAGGCGGGAGGCGATACGAAGAAGCCCTCAAAGAGGCCGAGGTCGTGGATCCGCCGGTTGGTGCAAACGTTTAAGGCGACCCCTCCGGCAAAACAGAGATTCTCAACCTTCGGCAAATGGTGTGGAATCATTTTGACAAGATGCAAAATCGCATCTTCCAATGCATTCTGCATCGTTGCTGCCAAGTCGCAGTGAATTTGCTCCAAGGGCTCATGGGGCTGTCGAGGTTTACCAAATCGTTCCAGACCCTTTTGCGAGAAACCACTGCCCCCGATGTGATAATTGAAGAAACTCAGATCTATGGAAACAGGCTTGTAAGGATCTTCTGCAAGAACGATGATGTCATCTAGCAATCCTGGAGAGACTTTCCCATACCCTGCCAATCCCATCAGCTTTCCAGGACCAGAAATCCAGCCCAGTCCGAGATGACTGGCAAATACAGTATAGAGAAAGCCAAGCGATTCAGGATAAAGCAGAAAGTCATGCGCTTTCTTAAGATTAGGTCCAGATCCGTGATAGAGCGTGCATGTTTCCCGATCACCTGAACCGTCGATTGTCAGTACGGAAGAATCATGAAATCCGGAAATGTAGTAGGCACTGCCCGCGTGTGCGAGGTGATGATTAATGTAATGGAACTGTGTCTTTCGTCCAAAACGAAAATGGCTGAACAGTACATCTCTGACCCGAGAAATGTCTTCTGCTGCCTTGCTGTAATAGGCCAAACTGGCAGGACTGGCACCATATTTTGCTACGACATCATCAACAAAGACCTTCCGCAGAACGGCGGGGTCCAAGTAGTAGCCGATGTGATCGATGTCTGCCAATGTGATGCCGCCTCGATTCAGACAAAACTCAACGGCATGAAAAGGGATGCCGTTTGAGTGTTTCTTTCTGTTGAAGCGCTCTTCTTCAACGGAGGCAATGATCTGGTTGTCCATGATCAAGGTTGCGGATGCGTCATGGAAAAGATCGTTGATTCCATTAATGCCGAGAATGTTCATTCTTCTGCTTCCCCTATCGATGCCTTGACCTGCTGCATTCCCGTCGACTCTGGCAAGCTGGTCTCAGACTCATACGGAGTGCGATGTCATTGACGCAGTTCTGCAGTTTCCCGCGACGTTCGCATGAGCGGAAGTGTGCTTCCACATATGAGCGACTTGTCGTACCGTGAGCCAACGTCCTTACCATCTTCTGTATCGCGTCAGGCACTGTTTACCGGGAAACGGATTTCGCATCTATACACAGGTGCCACCCCAGCCGGCTCTCCAGCCAGCGGAAGACCGTGCGTGGTAACCATCGGAAGTACCATGCCTTACGATACTCGTGACGTTTGTACTCGGCGATGCGGTAGGCGAAGATGTGATCGACGAACATCTTCTCGATGCGGAACCCCTGCAACAGATCGCGCACGGTCCGGCGCGAGTAGCTGTACGTCACCGGGCAGCCCGTTTGGGCCTCGGAGTGGCGCGCAATCAACTCGTCGAGCTTCCAGAAGGCCCCCTTCCCGAACCTCAGCAGGATCCAGAGCACCTTCCAGGAATGCCGATGGTAGACCATCATCTTGAACACGCTCTGCGCCCCCATGTACTTGCGAATCTCGCGGACGGCGTCCTGCGGATGCGGCGTGTGATGGATGACGCCGAAGGAGTAGACCAGGTCGTATTCCTCAACCGGGACGGCCTCGCTGAGCCGCTCGACGTTCGCCTGATAGAACCGGATGCGATCGGCCAGACCGAAGACCGATGCGCGTTCCTTCGCCACCGCCAGCGACGCATCGGACAGGTCCACCGCTGTGACCTGAGCGCCCGCCCGCGCGAAGCCCATCGTGTCGGTCCCGATGCCGCAACCGATCTCCAGCACCTTCTTGCCCGCCCACCGATCGAACTGGGCGAAGGCCGGGATGTGCGGCTCCACGAAATACTTGCGGGCTTCCACCTCGTCGAAATACGCCCGCGTCCCGACCGGCTTAGGTGAGTGCCGGATGTTGCACGGACGTGCGTTCCAGTACCGCCGTACGTCCTCGACGGTCCTGGTAGAGAATGTCTGTGCGACTGTCATGTGCGATTCCCCCTGTAGGTGCGGTCACCATCCCGAACGCGCGGTAGGTGAATTTCTTCAGCGTGGCGTTCCGATAGATTCTCCAGCAATCGATCATCAGCGGCGCCGTGCCTGCCCTTTCCTCCAATCGGGCGACGTCCAGATCGTTGTACTGCGGCCAGTTCGTCAGCATCACCACCACGCCGGCCCCCGAGACGGCATCGTACGGATCTTCGCAGTAGACGCCTCGTCCCTGGAGCGCCTCGCGGACGCTTCCCAGCGCCTTGGGGTCGTGCATGCGGACCACGTAGCCCGCCTTGAGGAGCTGCGCTGCGAGCATGACCGACTGCGACTCCTCGATGATGTGCGTGCCCGGCTTGTAGGAAAGGCCCAGCAAGGCCACGCTCGATCCGGGCCGGGCGTGCTCGCTGATCATGGTGAACAGCCGGTTCACGACCTCGCCGTTGACCTTGACGACGCGCGGGCTCAGGTTCGCATCCGCCCCGGCGTCCTCGGCACAACGCTGAAATGCCAGGTTGTCACGCGGAAAACACGGACCGCCGAAGCCCAGCCCACCCTTGAGGTAACGACGTCCCACACGCGTGTCGGACCCGACCGCCGTGGTCACCACGTCGACGTCCGCGCCCGGAATCCGTTCACAGATCGACGCCAGCTCGTTGGCGAAGCTGATCTTCATGGTCACGTAGCAGTTGAGGCTCAGCTTGGTGATCTCCGCGTTGGTCAGGTTCATGACCGCATAGTACGGATCGTTCTCCACCACGGACGAGTACAGCTCCCGGCACAGTTGCGCCGACCGCTCGTCGGAGGCGCCGATGAGCAGCATGTCCGGATGGAGGAAGTCGTGAATCACCGACCCCAGCGCGACGAACTCGGGATTGTAGACGAACCCGAAGTCCCGCCCGCACACCTTGCCCGTCAGCTTCTCCAGGATGGGCACAAAGACGTGTTCGCACGTCGTCGGCATGACCGTGGAAACCAGGGCCACGACGTGAAACGACTTCTTGGCCTTCAGGCCCCCGGCGATGCGATCGAGAACCGCCTCGACGTACGCATTGGAGAAGCGGCCGTTCGCGTCGCTCGGGGTCGGCACCGTAATCAGGGTAATGTCGCTGTGCTGCACGGCATACCCGTAGTCCGGGGTGAACTCCATGCGCGCTCGGCACCCGTCCAGCAGCGCCGGCAGTCCGGTCTCGTCGACGGGACACCGTCCGCTGACAAGTGCTTCCATGTGCTCGGCGCTGGAATCCACGCCGATGACGTGATGTCCCTTGCCGGCAAAGCACGCCGCCGAGCAAAGGCCCAGCTTTCCGAGACCGACACAAGATAGGTTCATCGGGAACGCTCCTTACTTGGTGACTTTAATACGTGCCCCGTCGCCGAAGGTCCCCGGCGACGGAGATCCTGTCCGGGCCTTTCGCCCATAGGCGACGATGGCCCTCTTGACCTGTCTGAGCTGTCTGAGCTTCGCCTGTACGTCGCCTCGTTCGGCTCGCAGGGCGAGAGTCAGCTCCTCGTATAACCGTGCCAGATGCGCTCTCTGCGATTCGGCCAGCGTTCCGGCGCGCTGCCGGTCGTGGATCACTCCGGCCACCAGCGTCTCGGCGCGGGCCGCCAGCCGCTCGACTCGATCGAGATGGCCTTCGCGCACATCGTCGATCTGCTGCCGCAGCAGGCGGCTCAACTCCTCCAGACGCTCTGCCAGCCGGTCGGGTGCACGCTTCGTGTGGTCGTCGCTGACGCTCATGGGCTATCGTGCTCCCGCCAGGCTGTGGTCCACTTCTTCCAGCAGGTTCGTCGCATCTTCATTCGTCGGCTCCAGCGCCAGCAGATCGAGCAGCATTTCCCGCGACTGGTCCGGACGGCCGTCCTTGAGGTACAATGCCGCCAGCGCGAACATCACCGAGGCGTCTCCCGGATGCATGTGCAGGTAGACTTCCAGGTAGTAGATCACTTTGGCGAAGGAACCCATCTCACAGGAGACCTGGAACAATCCGAGCAGTGCGGTGATGTTGTCGCTGTCCAGTTCGAGCGACTTCATGTAAAGATCGAAGGCCGGCGCGTATTCTCGGCGCTGCTGTGCGACCATGGCCAGACCGGTGTAGGCCTTGGCGCAGTTGGGATCCAGCCGGCAGGCGACGCGAAACGCAATTTCGGCATCCTCGCATCGGCCCGTTTGGAGGGCGGCCGCCCCCAGACCCACATACGGTCCCGGCTCATCCGGTCCGATCGACGCCGCTTTCTCGTAGCAGCGCTGGGCTTGCGTGTAGTTGCCCACCGACGTGTAGCAGTCGCCCAACTCCCGCAGCACTTCATAGTGCTGCGTTCTCTTGCGTTTTTCGACCTCGTTCATTGGCGCCGTATCCATGTCTGCGTTTCCCCAGTTTCCTGCCACCCTTGCGCTGAGACCATCGGCGTGCGTGCAGGTATCGGAAGATGACCTTGAAGTCCCCTCTCGGCTTGTTCGAGCAATCCAATGGCGTCTGTGAAGTTCCGTTTCCGGCGGCACACCTTGGCCTCCAGCAGGAGGGTCTCCACGGTCGATCGCACCTGATTGACCTGGCGACTGAGCCGGGCGGCCTGTGCGTGATGGCCCGCGTGGAAATGGGCGCCGGCCGCCAAAGATGTCATCCACAACTCATTACGATGGCGTGCGGCCAGATACTCATAGGCCCGGGCCGCCAGCGGCCAATTGCCGTCCGCCTCCGCCTGCCACGCCTGCCGCAACAACTCATCGAACTGAAAAGGCAGCTCTTCCGGCTGCGGACGCCGCACCCGGATGCCGCAGGCCGCCAGCGAGGCTTCCAGCGACAAGCCAGGGTAAGCCCGCCTGGCCTGCCGCAGATCGCCCTCTTTCAACACGGCGCCCCATAGTCCTGCACCACCGCCCTCCAGCAGAAGCGCTTCCCGATCAGACGCGCTGTGAATCAACACGTAGAGCGGATCCTCCACCCACATCTCCTCGATCGGCAGAGTGCCGGGCGCAATCGCCACATAAGCGCCTTCGATCCGTTGCAGCGCCGCATCCACCTTCTGCTGCGCCGAACTCTGCGGATCGACGGGAACCAGGACCATGTTCGGCATCTCGCTGTTCAGCCGCCCGATGTCATGAGACGACAGCGGAATATAGAGCCGGTAGGGATAGAACGTGTACCGCCAGAGGCGTCCGCACGTTTCTGCAACGCGCTGGTCCAGCCGATCGACGAGCAGGATGATCGCCAGCTCCTCGAGCTTGTCCCACGGCTTCGGAGGGTGCGTGGTCCGGATGGCCAGCACGTTCCGCAGATACTCCTGGGGGTCCTTGCGGCGCTGAATCGAGATGCGGTCCGACTCCTCGATCGGACTGTAGAACTCCCCCGTGATCGTGGGCAGGTGCTGAAAGTCCGAGAAGAACGCCAGGCGGCGCGTCATGTCCCAATCGATCAGAATGTTCAGATTCTCGTTATAGAAACCCGTCCGGTCCAGCAGATCGCGGCGATGCATCAGGGAAACGTGCAACGCATGGTTGAAGTAGAGCATCAGAAAACGGTCGAAATCCCGGCTGATCTCCACGTGCTTGCTCAGGATCTCCCGGTCGCCGTTGGACAGCACGCGGCAGTAGGTCTTGTACAGGTCGCTGTAGGCCACCTGACAATCGGTCGGCCCCTCCAGCGCCTCGACCAACACCTGCACATGGTTCGGATAGTAGATGTCGTCATCATCGAGATAGGCGACGTACTTGCCGCGAGCGCGAGCCAGCGCCTCGTTGAGCGAATGGGGCTTGCCCCGGTTCTCGCGCCGATCGATGAAAGAGATTCGCGGATCGTCGAAGGATGCAACAATGTCACGCACGTCGTGGCCGCCGTCGTTGACCACGAAGATTTCCAGGTTCCGATAGGTCTGCCGCACGGCGCTGGCCAGAGCGTAGGGCAGATAGCGGCGCCGATTGTACGTGGGCAGCAACACACTGACCAGAGGACCGCTTCGATCGCGGCCGTCCGGAGCGGAGGGCTGCGACAGATTCTCCTGACGATCTGTGGACATTGGACGAGTGTTCAATCTCACGTATGGCGCCACTATTACAGGGTGAACGGGCTGGCCGGGACTTCCGCACCCGGTCGACGGCCACGCGGCGTCGGAACGTCGCAAATCCCGCCGGAACGACACGAACCGACGCCGAGACGCCGGGCGTCAATCTCGCTTTCGAGCTGATTCAGAATGCCGCCCACCTGGTGTAGTTGCCTGCGAATCGGATAGCGTTCTTCCACGAACCGCCGATAGCCCGCCGGATCGTACTCGCCGCTGAGCGCACATTCGCAGAACTCCTCGGCGATGCGGAACAGACTCGGCGCCGGGAACAGACGGTCGGCGCCGGCGAAATGGTGCACGATGGGCTTCAGCCCGCAGGCCATGCCCGTCAGCAGCGACTCGATCTGGCTCTCGCCGATGCCGCCGGAGACGATGAAGTGCTTGTCACCAAGCCACGCGTTCTGGTCGCCCGCATAGGGCTCGAACGACACCACGCCGGTCAGGCCGAGCGTCTGGACCATGTGACGCGTGTACTGTTCGAGCATGGGATTCTCGAAATCGCCGCAGAAGAACAGCCGATAACTTCCGTCGAGGTAGTGCAGCTTCTGCATGCACTGGAGGAGAAAAGCCGGATTGGATTCCATCGACAGCCGGCCCATGCACGCGAGGTTCCTGCCGCGACCGCGCTGCTGAAACGCGTATCGCGTCGTGTCGATTCCGTGGGGCACGACCGCCAGGCGCGTCCGATTCCGAATGTCGGGCACCCACTGCAGCAGCGCCTCCTCGACGGCCGAGCTGCCGATCTGAACCACGATGTCCACATTCTCCCATCGAACCCGCCTCACCCAGTCGTCGCGGACGTCCGAGCAGCGCAGACTGACGAGGATCTTGCCCGGCGCCGGCGATTGCAGCGCCTCGGCCACGATCGGACCGCCGCCGTCGAACCAGGCGATGTCACACCACTGCATCAGACGCGACAGCTCCTCGGGCGTGCGGCCCGTGTAGAACTCCGTCTGGAACCGCTCCTGGACGAATGCCCACGCCTCCGCCAGAGCGCCGTCCACGCCCTGCCCGACCCGGAACAGCGCGATTTTCGGACGTTTGCTCTGAATCACGCTCAGAATCGGATTGAGCACGTCCTGTTCGGGCCATCGGTGACGCGACCGCAGCAGGACCTCGACAGCCGGACCTTTCTGGCCCTGATCGAGCAACATCGTGGCGACGCGGTTGAGCACCTCGATATTGAGGATGTCCATCCGCTCCATCGTCTCGAGCAGGGAGGCGGCCTCACCGGCCATGCCCGCCGCAAGATAGGCCTCGACGAGATTCCAGACGATCTCCCCGCTGTCCGGGCGCAGCGCATGCGCCTTGACCAGATGCGCAACGGCATCCTCGGAGCGCCCCAGGCAATGGAGGATCGCCCCGGCATCGTTCAGGGCCTGGGCATCCTGCGGAGCCGCCCGCAAGTGCTCGCGGATGCAGCTCAATGCGGCTTCGTATTTTCCGGCCTCGGCCAGTTCCAGCCCACGCTGGTGGGCATTCACACCTGTCTGTGCGGTCATATGTATGCTCCTTCTGGACAACGGAGTAGAACGCGACTCTTGGCCGATGTGTGCAAATGGCGTGCCGGCGTGGTGAAACGGGGTTTATTTGGCGCAAGGCCCCTCGCGACGGATCGTCTGGATAGAAATCAGACATCGACGTCTGCAAAACGACCGTGAACCCCCCTCGGGATGGTCCGGTTCAACTGATGTAGTCCAGCAGTGACATGCCCATCAGCTTCGCGGCGACCGAAAGCGACATCTGGTAGAGAATCTCGCGACGGGAAAGATCGATGGAAATCTGGGAAATATCGGCTTCCTGGAGCCTGGTGGTTTCATCTTGCGTGTCAAACTGCATGCTTTCAAGCGTGTCCTTGAGGGTAGTGAGAAACCCGACCTTGGATCCCGTAGAAACATCGGACTGGATCAGGAGACTGCGCACTTCCTCCACCGCCTGGACGCACTGGTCCACGTAGCTGAGCAATTGCTGGGTGGAAACCTCGCGGTCATTGCTCAGGATGTCTCGCAGACTCATCAGGGTGCCGAAGACGTCGTACGTTCCGGGAACGCGGACCAGTTCGATGCCGGTGGCGGTAATCTGCGTGGTATCGACATAGAAAATGCGGCCCGTGCGCGAATCCGTCACCGCCTGGTTGGTGTCCCCACCCGCCGGCACCGTGACGAAGGTCGCGCCATCGTCGATCGAGATTCGGTAGTTGCTCCCGTCGTGCTCCACCGTCAGCCACACGTCGCCACATACGTTCGAGGTGCCGGTGCCGTTCCGGGCCCCTGTGGTGCCGAGGAAGACCGGGTCCTCGCGTTGGTTGGCTTGGAAGATGTCGTTGCCAACACGAAACGCCTCGATTTCCACCGCCGGGGCCACGTCGATCCGGCGGGATTCTTCGCCCCCCTGATAGGTTACGCGGACGATCTGCCCACCGGAGTACTCCACCGCGTAGGGCGGACTGCCGGTGTTGTTTCCCGAGAAGAGATACTGGTTGGCGTGCTTGGTGTTGGCCAGAGAGACCAGTTGTTCCAGGGTGCTGTTGAGCTTCTCGGCGATTCGCTCCTGTCCCTCGTTGTCGTACACGCCGCCGACGATCTCGGTCAGGACGGTTCGGCTGTCGGCCAGTTCCGACGCCATGTTCTCGATAACGGTTGAGGAAATCTCGAGCGTACCGATCAGATCCTGGATGTTCTCGATGTAGCCAGCCAACGAGCGATCCTGCGTATTCAAACCGAGAATCCGGTAGGCCTCCGAAGGACTGTCGGAGGCCCGATTGACCCGGTTGCCCGTGGACGCCTGCTCCTGCAACTCGGTGATCGCCCGGGTATGGAGAGACAGGGCGTAACTGACGTTATCACATATGTTCGCTATGGAACCACTCATGGTTGCCTCACCGTCGCCTTCTGCACGTTGTTTGAATCATTCCTTCCGACCGCTCCCTTGGGCCCGCCCCGACGCGGCCGCCATCAGAACACGTCCATCAGCGCCGCCAGCACCGTTTGCTGGGTGGTGAGGTACTTGGCCATCGCCTGGAACATCGTCTCGAAGACAATCAACTGGGCCGCCTCGTCGTTGATGTTGACGCCGCTGACTTCGCTCTGCTGCTTCTTCAGGTCCTCGATCACGGCCTCGATGTTCTCCTGCCTCGATTGCTTCAGGGCCACTTGCTGTCCGAGATCGGAGATCGTGCGCTGGTAATACTCGTTGGCGGTCATCCCCCCGAGGCTCGCCACCGGCTCGTCATGGACGCGCGCCATCCGCAGCGCGGCCTCGTTGTCGCTCAGGTCCCCGCCGAGCGCCGTGGCAATCCGGTTCGGATTCTGCGCCACGTCGGCGTTGACACTCATCTCCGAGGCACTGGCACCGGAGAAGAAAGCGTTCATGCCCGCTGCCGCCAGAAGCCCCGAGGTGTCCGTCGTTTGAAAGACGTCGATGTCGAAGGTGTCCCCGTCGTTGAGATCGCCTGTGCTCAGCGCAATCTTGATCCCGTTGGCCATCTCGATCACGTCGCCGGCGGCGTAACCCTTGCCAACGCTCAGCGTGGCGACCACGTCCCCGCCGGAATTGGTGACCGTCAGACGAAGCACGCCGTTTCCGACTGCGCCGGTGCCGCTGACCGTGAAACGGAGCGTCTCATTGGACTCCTCATCATACGTGCCCGAAACAGAGATCGTCGGTGGAGCTGCTGCGGTCAGATTGCTCGCCGTCGGTTCCGGCAGCGGTGCCGGAATGAAATCGAACTCATATCCGAGGCTGGACACGATGTGGAGCTTTGAGGAATCCGACGATCCATTCAGACCCGCGATGGCATCGATCTTGGCGGCGATGGTGGCCAACGTGTCGGGAGGAGCGCCGGAGAGATCCACCGTCACGGCGTGACGCCGGATCTGGCCGGTATCCGTGTTGGTGACCCGAATGTAGAAGGTCCCGTCGGTGATTGGGGGCTCGACCTCGCTCAGATCCTCGTTGCTCATCGCCCAGCCGTCCATCTCCGTGAACGCCCCCTCCAGCCCGACGCCCTGAACGTGGCACGCATTGATCTGGACCACGATGCTCTTGGCCAGCGTGTCGAGGTCGTCTTGAAGCTGCGGGAGCAACTCATTCTTGAGCGAGAGCAAACCCCCGAGACGCCCGCCTTCCACGAGCAGACCATATCCTTCCGTCCCCGTGGCTTGCAGGGCCAGCAATCCATTGTTCTGTATCGTGACGGAGACCTCCAGGGTAATGGCCCCGGTGACCACCGGGAGTCCGTCGATGGAGACGTCGACCCCACCGTATTCCCGCCTCTGCGTCTCAATACCCGTCAGCGCGGACAACTGGACGATCAACTGATCCCGGCTGTCACGCAGGTTGTTGGCTTGTCCTCCGTTGATCTCCACAGCCTGGATCTTCTGGTTCAGCTCGGCAATCTGCTCCGTCAGGGCATTGATGGAATCGGCGACGTTTTGCGCCTCGAGCACCACCTGGTCTTCCAGACTGGTCAAAGAGTCGCCCAGCCGTCGAAACTCCGTGGTCAGAACCTGCGCCGAACTGACGACCTCGTTGCGCCACGTCTGCTCCAGCGGGTTGGCCGCCAGCCCGCGCAGCGCATCGAAGAACGCATCCAGCGTGGCGTTCAGCCCGCCGCTGGCGCCGAACTCACCGAACGTCGTCTCGACAGAGGAAAGCGTGGACAGCTCCTGGGAGATCTGCCCGTTGGACGAGGTCTGACTGACAATCTCGCGCTCCACGAGTTCATCGATCAGGCGTGTAACGCCGGCGACCTCCACACCCGTGCCGACCGCTGCCCGCCCGGTCTGCGTGGCGTCCGACGGACTCAACTCGATGCGTTGACGATGGTAGCCGTCGGTCGACGCGTTGGCGATGTTGTTGCCGATGACGTCCATCGCCGCGTACGCCGCACTCAGACCGCTCAATCCAATCGAGAAGCTCTGCATAGGCTGATCCTCAACCGCCGTCCGGCAAGAGACCGCGCCGGCGGCCATGACATTCCCTTGTGCCGCTAATAGTGCAGATTGACCAGGCTCACATTCGCCTGACGATGCACCGTCCCCCGGGCGTTGTACGTGGCTTTGCCCTGGGCATCCTGCCCGAAGAACACCCGCATCAACGAGCGATTGAAGCGGGCGCAATCCGCCACCAGCGCGGTGGTCAGCGCATATTCCCGCTTCAGTTGAGCGACCAGGTCCTTCAGACGGGTTTGGCGATCCTCCACCGCCCGGCGCTGCGGATCGACGAGCAGGCGACGCAACGCGGACAGCGTCATCGCACCCGGCTCGCATCCCAGTTCGTCGGCCAGTTCCTTGCGGATGGCCTGGCGCCGCTGGATCGCCGTTAGGCGCGACTCCGCCTCCTCCTGAAGATCACGGAGAAGCGCTTCCAGCGCCTTGTCGTCTCGCTTGATGATCAGACTGCGCAGAACATCCAGTTGAGACAACGTGCTCTGTGTGCTGCGGATATCCTCATCCAGGGCCGCCAACAGGGCGTCCACCTTGGTTTCTGCCACGCTCGATATCATCGTCAGAGTTCCTCGTTCACCGATCCACCGCCGACGTCAACCCCGTCCATCGCCTGGAAATGCTGGTAAAGGTCCTGCCACAGCCCGAACCCTCCTTTGTTCGCCACATCCTGGGCCAGATACGACCAGAACATGCCGTGAACCTGATCGGCGGCGACGTCGTCGTCGAAGCCCGAATCCTCGATGGAGTTCTTGACCTCCTCGAACAGCTTGGTCAGGAGAACCGATTCGAAATCCTTGGCCAGTTGCTTCTTTTCCTCGTCGGAGGCTCTGCGGATCGCCTCCGCATCCATCCCCTCGATCGGGTCGGATGCGGCGGACGCGACCTGGCGAAGGGCCGCCGGCGGCACCGCCAGAGGCAGTGCGATCGATTCGATGCCGTCCATCTCGGTTTCCTTACATGATCACCAGCTTGGCCTGCAAGGCGCCCGCCTCTTTCAACGCGTTGAAGATCGCAATCAGATCGCGAGGCGACGCCCCGATGGCGTTCAGCGTCTTGGCCAGCTCGGACACCGTCACCGCCCGTTCGACCGGAATCAGGTAGGCGTTCTGCTCCTCCACGCCGACCATCGTCTCCGGGACCACCTCGGTGGAACCCGCCTCGGAGAAGGGCGCCGTCGGCTGTGAGACCTGAGCGGTTTCCTTGACCTTCACCACCAGACTGCCTTGGGAGATCGCCACCGACGAGATACCGACGTTTTCGCCGACCACGATCGTGCCGGTGCGCTCGTTGATCACCACCGTCGCGGGCATGTCCACCGTGACCTCTTTCTGCATGATCTCGTCGAGGAACGCAATGACGTCCTTCTGCGCGACCTCGGCGGGGACCATCACCCGGATACTGGCGGCGTCCAGAACCACGGCGCTGTCGGCGTACGATTGATTGATGATCTCGCTGATGCGCTGGGCCGTCGAGAAATCGTTGTTGCGCAGGCTGAACGTGATGAAGCGCCGGCCGGCCACCTGCTCGATGAAGCTGGCCAGTTCCGATTTCTCCACGATCGCCCCGTCGGCGACGCGCCCGACCGTCTGGTGGTTCTTCGACATCGACGCCTGCTTGCCCGCGACGGACCAGCCGCCGAGCGAGATGCCTCCCTGCGCGACCGCATAGACCTGACCGTCCAGGCCTTTCAGCGGCGTCGGCAGAAGCATCGCTCCCTGCAGGCTCTTGGCGTCGCCCAGCGCCGAGACGTCCACGTCGACGCGCATTCCCTCGCGATCGAAAGGCCCGAGTTCGGCGGTCACCATCACCACCGCGATGTTGCCGCCGGTCAATTCGTTCGGCATCAGCACCAATCCGGACTCTCGCAGGATGTTCGTCAGCATCTGTCGCGACAGAAGGCCCGAGTCACCGGTGCCCGCCAGACCGATCACGAGCCCAACGCCCGTCAGCGGGTTGCCGCGCACGCCCTGGATCTCGACGATGTCCTTGATGCGTTCGGCGCGAACCGGAACGCAGGCCATCGCAAGCAGCACAAGCAGTGCGCCGATGCCTCCGCTCCTGAGGATCCGGAGGAGACGTTCCGATCCGGCGACCGGAACGGCCGGGCTATAAGCGCTCATGAATTCCATCGTTGGGTTTCTCCAAAGAAGCCGCAGGAATCTCCGCTCCCGCCCTCACCAGGGCCACAGGACGTCGAACACCCGGCCGAGCCATCCCGTTCTCGTATAGGGGGCCGCCACCCCGCCGTTCTGCGTGACGATGCGGAAGTTCGCCACCTGCGCGCTCTTGACCGTGTTGTCGAACGCAATGTCGCTGGGTCGAACGATGCCGCTGACTTCGATCGTCTGCACGTCGCCCGCGATGTTCCGGTCACGCGTCCCGATCACCACCAGGTTCCCGTTGGGCAGGATGTCCACAACCACCGCACTGACCCGGTCTTCGAAGCTCCGCTCGTCCTTGTAGTCCGCTTTGCTCTTCAGCTCGTTTTCCGACGCGGCGTTCATCGTAAAGCCCGGGATGCTGGGCAGAAGGTGGTCGATGTTCAGATCGCCGTTGAACGCGCTGGACCGTTCCGTCTCTTTCTGGAGGTCCCGCTTGGCCTTGTTGTCCACCTTGCTGTCTTCGACGATCGTGATCGTCAGCACGTCGCCGATGTTGCGCGCCACATCGTCGGCGTATACCGTCCTCATGTTCGTGTCGCGCTTGGCCCAGATCGAGCCGGCCGGGAGCGTCTCGGCGGCGCCGAGTGCCAGGGCCATTGCCAGCCATAGTGTCGTCTTCCTCATTCGTCTTCCTTCCACATCAGGGTCGGGCCTGCGAAATGCGCCCGCGATCCATCCTCGGCCTCAGAGGGCCGGTTCCACCGAACCGTCGGGCATGATCTTGCAGACGATGATTCTCGATGAGTCGGCGTTTCGCACCTTGACGAGTTCGCCCATCCGACCGTCCTGGAGCGAAGTGCCCATGGCGGTGACCAGGATGCCGGGACGCTCGATGCGGATGAGCACCGTTTCGTTGCGTCGCACCTGCACCGCCGTCGGCGCGGCGCTGAGCATGCTGTCACGAATCTCGGCCCCGGCGGCGACGGTGCGCGTGGCCACCAGTCCGTACGGGGGCTTCCACCCGGACGGCTCCGGGTGGTCCGACACGACCGCTTCGATCGTCACGTTGTCCGGCGTCAGGGCCGTCCCCTCGGCGATCTGCGTTGTCGCGACGACACGATGCGTCCGGTACTTCAGACGGAACGAGACGTCGCGCGTCCCCACGTCCCGGCCGTCCGCCGTCACCTGCACGCGTACGGTCACGTGGCCGCGAACCGCGCCGCGAACCAACTCGGGTTTCAACTGCACATCCTGCGGCCGTTCCGAGAGAACGAGGTCTTTCGGCCGCGCGACCGCGATGATCTCACACACCGAATGCGAGCCGCCCAACTGCTGGACGAACTGCCGTCCGATCTCGACGAAGTCTTCCACCTCGATGATCTGCTGCTGGCGGCGCACGGTCACGGAATCGGCGCCGGTCACACGCACGTGATCGGCCCCAATCCCGCAGGTGGCCAGACGACTGAGGATGGTGGGACGATCCAGAACCAGTTTCTGGCCCGGCGCCGAGAGGCGACCCAGAAGCACCTGGCGGGCCTTGGCGACGAGCGGCGCCGATCCGCGGATCACGCTGATCTGTTCGAGGCTCAACTGGTTGCCTTCCACCGTCACCTCGCGGGGCAGGTGGACTTGCAGACGCATTCCGTCGGGCGCATCGTCGGCCGCCGCCGTCGCGGCGCTCGTGACAACGCCGAGCGGCAGGAGGCCCGCCGCCATCCCAACCAGAAGGAATACCCTACGCTTCATCGCCGGCTCCCGTTAGAAGATGTTGTTGGTGTTGCGCAGCATTTCGTCACCGGCCTTGATGGCGCGCGAGTTGATTTCGTACGCGCGCTGGGCCGTAATCAGGTTCACCAGCTCGTTGACCATGTGCACGTTCGATTTCTCCAGAAAGCCGGACTGAATCGATCCGAAGCCGTCCTGCGCGGGAATGCCGACCACGGCCTCGCCGCTGGCGTCCGTCGGGGCGTACAGGTTGTCGCCCTGGCTTTGCAGGCCCGACGGATTGGAGAAACGGACCAATTGGATCTGGCCGATCACGGAGCGGACGCCCGCCTGATCGGTGACGTTGATGCCTCCGTCGGCGCCGATGTCCACCGAGGCGGCCTCGGTGGGGATCGTCAGGGCCGGCTCGATCATGTAGCCGGTCATGGTGACCACCTGCCCGTTGGCGTTGGTCTGCAACGAGCCGTCGCGCGTGTAACGGATGTCCCCGTTGGGCATCACGACCTGGAGGAAACCTTCACCGCGAATG
This sequence comes from Sedimentisphaerales bacterium, assembly GCA_040772485.1. Classification (GTDB taxonomy): domain Bacteria; phylum Planctomycetota; class Phycisphaerae; order Sedimentisphaerales; family Anaerobacaceae; genus Anaerobaca. Next base: position 201,727 of record JAXGYC010000011.1, read on the forward strand.
GCGATGTCCATGTTCCGGCCCGTGTTGCGGAACTCCCCCAGACTGAAGATCTTCAGCGTCGAGGCCACGCGGACCCCGCTGCCGATCTCCAGACCGGTCGGCGCGTTGATGCCCGGGGCCACTTCCGTGCCCGCCTCCTTCTGCCGGGCGTACAGCAGGTCTTGAAACTCGACCTGGCTCTGCTTGAATCCGGTGGTGTTGACGTTCGCCAGGTTGTTGGCGATCACATCCACCAGCGTCTGCTGGGCCATCATGCCCGTGGAGGCTGTGGAGAAAGCTCGTATCATGGGCGACTCTCCTTATCTGCACAGCGAATCGGCGGCGCGGCCTTATCCCATGGCCACGCCCATCACGCTGTTCGTCGCATCCTTCTTGGTGTTCACCAGCTTCATATTCGATTCATACATCCGCGAGACCATGATCATGCTGACCACCTCGTCGATGATCTGCACGTTGGACGCTTCCTGGTACCCCTGCTTGACCACCACCTCCTCGACGTCCCTGGGCGGCACGTCCTGCGGGGCCCGGTAGCAGCAGAACCCGGCCGCTTCGAGCTGGTCTTCCTTTCCCGCAAAATCCACGATTCGGAACTGCCCGATCGAGCCGCCGCCCGCGTTGATCTGCCCGGTCTGACCGACGGTGATCTGAGAAACGTCGATCCCCGCCGGAACGGCCAACGGACCGAAGGCGCCGGCCACCGCGCGTCCCTCCGAATCCACGATCTGCCCGTTCTGATTGGCGCGAAACACGCCGTGCCGGGTGTACAGCGGTCCGTCCGGAGTCTCGATGACGAAGAATCCTTTTCCATAGAGCGCCACGTCGAGCGTCCGCCCCGTCTCGACCAGATTGCCCTGCGAGAAATCCAAAGCGCTCGCGGCCGCATTCTGCTGATCGTCCAGCATGCTCGAGAACGAGCTGCACCGGCGCTTGTATCCGCTGGTGCTGACGTTGGCCAGATTGTGCGTGATGATGTCGAACTCTCGCGTCAACGCCTTCAGACTTGCACTGACCTGGGTTGTGACATCGGCCATGCTACACTCCCTGCTCCACAACCGTGCCGTCCGACGCGACCGTCGCCGGTTCGGTCGTCACGTCGTCCGTCTCGCCCTGGACGCCGGCCCTGGAAGCAATCACATTCGTCATGCGCACCAGTACATCCACCTCGGATTCGTTCAGTCCCGACAACTCGACCGCAATGGAGACGCCTGGGCCGGCGACGCGACTGTGCCGCACCAGGCCCACGTCCTCCACGACGCAGGTCTCGTCGGCGACCGGTTCGTTTTCGCCCCCGCCGATCCCGGCCGGACGGAACATCACCAGAACTCGTTCGCCGGGACGAAAAGGGGTCGGAAGCTCGATCCGCAGTCCGGGGCCGGCCAGTTCCGTAATCGTCCCGGAAACGAACTCCGGCGCGCCGGGTGCAAGACCCACACCGACGCGATCGGAACCCGCCTGGGGCGCTGTTTCTGGCTGTCCCTTCCTGGCGAAAGGAAAGCGGGCCACCAGGGCCGGCATCCTCACCCTCACGCGTGGAAAACGCCTGCGGTTGACGAACCGCACGTCGTCGGTGTGGTTGAGCACCAGCCGTGTTTGTTCGCACGTCACCGCTGTCGTGTCAAATTCCCAGACGTACACCCCAGATGCATATCGCGCGCACCAGAGGTCGCCGGCGCGCGTCTCCACGGGCTCCTCCAGCTCCACCGCCAATTCGAGATCGTCGTTGCGCACCACCTCGGCCCGGACCGGAACGCCGGCATGATGACGCCGACGACGGGTTACCTCCACGATCTTGCCGACCGGAATGTCACGGCTGCTCGGCCGGTGAGAGGCGGCCATTCCTCCGAGCGACCGCATGGCCCGGAAGCCCAGCCGCTCCCGAAGATAAGCCACTTCCGTCTTGAGCCGCTCGTTCTCCTCGACCGTTCGCGTGCGTGCGCACTCCGCCAGAAGCTTGGCGGCGCCGCGATCGAAGGCATCGACCGTCGTGAAAATGTCATGGCTGCGTCCCAGGCCGCTTCGCATGACGATCGCCAGCAGGATCTGACGATCGCGGCCGTTGAGCCCCCGCCGCACGGCATTCTCCGCGAACAGCTCCCGCGTCAGGTCTCGACTCCGCGTCCGACGACGGTGGCTGATCCACCACAACAGAAAGACCAGAACCGCCAGGATCACCGACGCCGCCAGAACGAATTCGTACCGTGACGCATACGAGGGCGAATCGCCGCTCATCCGGCGCGCCGCCGACCACCGCTCGATCGGCGTCAGCACGCCGATCGCCGCCCGGCTGGTATCCCATAGCACGTCACTGACGATCATCTCATTTCCTCATCGGCTCATCACGGCGACCGGTCCTACCGAATCAGGTTCGTCAACTCCTGGAGAATCTGATTGGCCACCGTGATCGTTCGCGCATTTGCCTGGAATCCGTTCTGGGCCTGGATCAGCGTCACGAATTCGGTCGCCACATCGGCGTTGGACTTCTCCAGCGCCCCGCCATGGATGGAACCGGCCCCCGCGGTGTTCGCCTGCGTGATCACCGGTGCCCCCGAGTTCGCCGACGGAACGTAATACCCATCGCCGGCGCCTTCCAGGCCGGCAGCGTTCTTGAACAGGGCCACCGCCATCGTCGCCAGATCCTTCTTGATCCCGTTGCTGAAGCTGCCGATCAGCACGCCTTCGTTGTCGATCGACACCGCCGACAAGCTGCCGGCCTCGTAGCCGTCCTGCTCGCGCGCCACCGCCGTCGAGTTGCCCGCGAACTGGGTCAGGCCGTCGAACGAGCCGACGGTGCCGAGCTGCAGTTGGATCGTCTGCGAATGGTCGACGTCGTGGGCAAACGTTACGGTGAACTCCATGTTCGTGCCATCGGGCACCCCGTTGAAGGCGCCGGTCTGAGAATCGAAGGTAATGCCTTCGACGCGCCGGCTGTCCAGATCGATGGACGCGATGTTCCCGGTCATGGACGTCAGGACCATGTCCCAGGTGTTGACGGCGTCGGTCCGCACGAAGGCGGCGGACATGACGTGCTTGCCGCCCTGCGAGTCGTACACGGCGATGTTGACCCCCTTGACTTCGTCGCCGCCCACCGTCTTCAATTCGAAGTACCCGGGCAGGTCCAGCGCGCCGTCGCCGCTGTAGGACATGGTGATGTCCGATCGACTGTAGCCGGTGGCGTTGTCGGTGATGCGGATGTATCCGTTGGCCAGCGAGGCGGTCGCGCCGCTGAGCACGTTGGTGTTCAAGTGGGTGATCAGATCGTCCAGCGTGGTGTCGGCGCCGACCGCGAAGTCCAGGGCGGCTCCGCTGAACGCTGTTCCGTCGGGATCGTACCCTTCAAAGCTGATCGTCCCCGTCTGAGCGGCGCCCAGTTCGCCGCCGGCGCCCGAACCGCCTGAGAACTGATCGAGTTGATCGATCTGTGTCGTGGCGGTCGCATCGGCGTCGCCGACCGTGAACTTCGAGGAAGCCATCAGCAACTGCGCCGTGGCGGTGCCGGTTGCATCGGCACTGAGGTTGCCGCTGACGACGATCTCCGTAGTCTGACGGGCCGCCAGAGCCACATCGTAGGGGACCCGGATGTTGCTGCTGCCGGGAATCTGGAATCCATCGGCCTCCCCCACCAGTCCCAGCCGCTGCACACGGTACCCCGTGGACGGATCGACCAGATACCCGGCCTCATCAACGCCGAACGTGCCGGCCCGCGTATAGAGGGACTGTTGGCCGTCGCTGACCACGAAGTACCCCGCCCCTTCAATCGCCACGTCCAGCGAATTGCCCGTGTTCACGATGTTGCCCTGAGCCATGTTCGCGGAAATGCCCGCAACGCCCACGCCGCTTCCCATCTGCTGCGGATTCGTTCCGCCGATCCGATCCGTGGGTTGCGACGCCTGCTGGAGGGTCTCCCCGAGCAACTCGCTGAACGTGATCGTGCTCGCCTTGAACGCCGTGGTGTTGACGTTGGCCAGGTTGTTGCCAGCCACGTCCAACATCTTCTGATGGGCCTGGAGTCCCGTCACTCCAGATGACAACGCATAACTCATCGCACTGCTCTCCTACTACTGATAATGCCGATTGGCCCGTTATTCTCGTACTGAAAGCACATCCGCCAGACTGACCTGATGATCGCCGACGATCAACTCGATCGCACCGTCGTCGAGAACCACCTCCTCCACTTCTCCCGTCTGGGTCTCCTGCGTCCCGTCGTCGGCCGTCGTCGCAAATGACACGTCCTTGCCGATCAGCGAACTGGCGTATCCCTGCTGGAGGGACGTCAGCACCTGGCTGAAGGAGTTGTTCATGCTCTCCAGTTGCTGGAGCTGCGAGAACTGCGCCAGTTGTGCCGCCATGTCCTGATTGTCCATCGGTTCCAGCGGGTTCTGATTCTGCAACTGCGTAACCAGCAGCGTCATGAAGTTCATCTGCAAGTCGCTGGCCGACGTGACGGTACCCGTGGTACTCATGTGCGTTCCCTTCGATACAAACCATTGCATTCGGCGGCCGCTCCGTTTCTGCGCGACACGCATCCACGTCGGCCGACGGTCCGTGGCCAAGCTTTGCAATTGTCGTGCCACAGACGCCCCGCGCTTCCGTTCGCCGGCGTGCGCGGGGATCGTACCTCGCGTCCAAACAGGCACTTAGGCGTCGGGAATGTTTTCTTGCAGGCGAGAACCGGTCGGGCCGGGACGCGGCGGAAGGCGACGAATCTTCCTGCGATCCAGAGAATCCTGCCTGCGGCGCAGCGCCGGAAAAAAATACAGACGGATGATTTCTATTCGCCGATCCCGCGAGAATTTCCGCGTCCCATAAGAATTATCGGATGAGTCCTATATGGGCGCGCGATCGCACCGCGTCGGCAGCCCGGCCGAAACGTGTCCTATAAAACACGGAGATCACCCCTGCCGCGCGCGGTTCGCTCCTGACGTGACATGGATACCCGTCCAATAAAAATTAAAGTTGTCGGAAATCGGCAGTCGATGGGGGCGGTATCGTGCAGGAACGGATGCAACACGACACCAGAAACGACTCAGTGACATCGGGGTGGTATGAGCGTACTTCGAAGAATCGCGGTCATCAGCAGAGACTCTCACATTCACAGCCTGGCCCAGGAAGTGGCCCACGAGGTGTTCGTCGCGGACGACCTGTCCGAGGCCGGTGACATGATCGAAACGGTAACGCCCGATCTGACGTTGTTCGACGGGACGGTCCCTCCGAGTCACATCCGCTGCTTCCTGGACCGCATCGGTCTTCGGATCCATCCGGTGCCGGTGACCGTCGTGGCGATGATGGACCCCTCGTCCTTCTCCGAGATGGAATACGAACGGGCCGGCGTTTCCCACTATCTCGTCGGCATGGAGGATTGCCGGCGTCTGCACGAGATCGCCGCCGGCATCCGAGGGGCGGCGCGGCCCGGCGAGCCCACCGACGGCGTCCGACACGAAGACTACTTCCTCAACGAGTATGCCGAGACCATCGCGATGGTCGGAAAGAGTCCCGCGGTGCGCGAGGCCCTGCGAATGATCGAACTGGTCGCGGACAGCCAGTGCAACCCCGTGCTCATCCTGGGCGAAACCGGCACGGGCAAGGAGGTCGCCGCCAGGGCGATCCATGTACGCCGACATCCCCAGGAACCTTTCGTCGCGATCAACTGCGCGGCGCTGACCGCCACACTGCTCGAAAGCGAGCTGTTCGGACACGTCAAAGGGGCGTTCACCGGCGCCGACCGCGACAAGACGGGCCTGCTCGAACAAGCCGGCGCCGGCACGCTGTTTCTCGATGAGATCAGCGAGATGCCGCTCGAACTCCAGGCCAAGCTCCTCCGCGTGCTTCAGGAGCGGACCTTCCGCAAGGTCGGAGGTGTCAAAGACCTGACCTGCCATGCCACGATCATGGCATCGAGCAACCGCAACCTGAAGAAGGACGTCCGAGAAAACCGTTTTCGTCAGGATCTGTACTATCGTCTCAACATCTGCCCGATCGTGCTGGCGCCGCTGAGGTCGCCGCAGCGACGCGAAGACATTCGCCTTCTGGCCCAGTACTTCCTGGCCCGCTCGAACATCCGTGGCGCGCAAAGCAACAAGGTGACGGCGATCACGCAGATGGCCCTCGAATCGCTGTGCCGGCACGAATGGCCCGGAAACGTGCGCGAACTGCGCAACGTGATCGAACGGGCGATCCTGCTGGAGAAGACGGACAAAATCGGCCTTAACAGCATTGTCATCGAGCCTGCGGACGGCGAAGAGCCTTCGCCCGGCCTGTTGGGCGAACGGGCCCGCGACTTCTCGCTGGAGAAGGCCGAACGCGAACTGATCGCCCGCGCCCTGCACGAGACGGGCTGGCAGAAGACCCAGGCGGCCTCTCTTCTGGGCATCACACGTGCGACGCTGTACGCCAAGGTCAAGCAATACAACATCCAGAAGCAGACCCGCCAGGCGAGCGAGGTTTGCCTTGCCGCCTCCGAGCCGGCCGAGTCGGACGCGGTTGCGGTTGGTTAGCCGCCGCATCCGGCGCCGGCCCATCCGGCCTGCCGCATTTGTCCCCGCTACGATCCAACATCACACACACTCTCTCTCTGAAACACCTCCGCTGGGTCACCGCAACGCCGCTGTCAGAAAATCGGGCGGTCCGTATAGAATCCTGACATCGGCCGGAAACGATGCGCCATAGAAGAAAGGCCCTTTCCTCGGCCTCTCCGCCCTTTGCGGGCCGTTCGACCGCTGCCGCCGCCCCGCGACCGTCTCCCTGGCACGCCTGTTGCTATGGTCTCGATATGGTCGTGGGCCATGCTCTGCGAACGCCGAAGACGGTTCGGAGCGTCGCCCGCACTGAGAGAGCTGAACGTTATGCCGATGAAACGGCCACAACTCAACCGCAAGAAGAAGACGCAGGCGTCCGATGGTCCCTCCGGACCGCTCCACGAGGAGCTTTTTGCGACCCCGGTCAACCAGCCGGAGTACGGCGACATTTTCGCCTCCTTCCTCGACCTCGCCTCAGAGGCCGGGCCCTCCGAGTTTGGCGATCCCCTGGAAGGCCCGCCGACGACGGCGCTGCGTCTGCCTCGTCCACGATTCACCAACGTGCAGAAAGGGCTGTTCGCCGGAATCGTCTTCGTTGCGGCGCTGGTGACCTATGCGGTGCTCCGGATCGTGCCGTCGGCGTCCCAGGAACAGGTTCCTGTCCAGCCGGATGAGGCGCAGAACCAGTACACGTCGTTTCAGCCGTCCTACACGGACCCGCCGGCGCAGTCGCCGCTCCAGTCTCGTGAACCGAACCCACCGGCGCCCGAACCGGCCGCGATTCCTCCAAGGGCGGAGATCAACCTGCCGACGGTCGAACCGTTGTCCCTGCAGATCGCCAACAAGCTCTATCTGGGCGCCGACTATGAGAGCGCCCTGGCGACGTACGACAAACTCTACCGGCGTCTTCCTCCCACCGAGGAGCAGCAACCGCTGCGGGACTTCCTGCTGCTTCGCATGGCCTTGTGCAGCCGCAACGCCGGCAACGCGCAGCAAGCCGACAACATGCTCCGAACCGTCTCGCTCAGCCGTTTCCCCATGCTTCGCGCCCTGGCGCGATACCATCAGAGCACGACGCTGATGGAACGCGAGCGCTACCTGGAGGCGGCCACGCGAGCGTATCAAACCATCGCTCTGGTCGAGGTGGTGGATTACGACCAGAAATGGGTGCGGGCGGTCCAGCGTCAATGCTCCTTCCTGATCTCCGAGGCGTTGACCCGAAGCCTGCTGTCTCTGCGCGACGCCGACGGCGACCTGCCGGCGGAGCTGTGGACGCGGCACCCGGACATCGACCCCTTCGTCAACCTCGACGACGCCCAACTGAAGGTCTTCCTGACCTCGGGGTCCGAGAAACTCGACGAAGCCCTGCTGGGGCCGCAGATCCGACCGACGGGGGAAAAAGGCCATTGGTCGGTCATCTGCAACGGCGCCCCGATCGAGGAACTGCTGTCCCGGTTCGCCACGAACACGGGCTACAACATCCAGTGGCCGGAGAGCAGCCGAGTGGCTCTGGAGGAGGAGACGCTCCGCCGGCGGCCGGCCTACCTCTATCTGCGATCCGCGACGACGCAGCAGGTGATGACGATTGCGGCCGGCAGCGTCGGTTTGCTGGCCCGAATGGATACGAAGGGCAGTGTCCGCATCGTCGATCCATCCTCTTATATCTCTCTGGCGGAACACACCGAACTGCTCGCCGAGGAGTCCGTCTCGCTCTGGCAACGGTTCCTCCTGACCGCCGAAGATGACACCCGGGTCTCCAGCAGCCATTTCGCCCTGGGGCTGCTCTACGCCGCACGCGATCGGACCAACGAGGCGATCGCCGAATACAGGCTGATCGCCAATCGATTCCCGAAGGACGCCCTGGCGCCTCACGCCCTGCTGTGTTCGGGCCGGCTCAAGGTGGCGCTGCGCGACTACGCGGGCGCCCAGGCCGACCTGAAGCAACTGGTGGACCTCTATCCCGAAACCGATCTGGCGGACCGCGCCTGCCTGTATCTGGCCGATGCGACCCTGAAGGCCGGGCTGTACGAGGAGGCGACGAATCTGTACCGCAAGGTGTACAGCATGGGCCTGTCGCGCGACGCGCAGACGGAATCGGCGCTGGGGGCCGGACGCGGCTTCTACGAGACCGAGCGGTATGAAGACGCGGCCACGTGGCTGAGCCGCTACGTCACGCTGGCCCAGAACCAGAACCGTCGGGAGTTCCACGCCGCCTGTCTGCTCCTCGGCAAGACCTATCTGGCGCTCGAAAGACCGCAGGAGGCCCACGCCGTGCTGAACCTCGCGCTCAAGGGCGATCTGTCGCAGCAGCAGCACGTCGATACCGTCGTCGCTCTGGTTCGCGCCTACATGCAGCAGGGACTCTACGTCGAAGCCCTGAACACGCTCGAGGGGGCCAACGCCTGGCAACTGTCGCAGCAGGAGGCCGTCGAGCTGCTGCTGATTCGCGCAAGGATTCTGCGGTCCATCGGCCTCCAGAACAAGGCGATTGCCATCCTCGGGGAGAAAGGGCAGTTCCTTCCCAGCTCCGAGCTTCGAGGCAGGGTGGCGCTGGAGCTGGCGGGCTGTTGCGTCGACGCCGGTGATCTGGAGCGGGCCCGCAAGACGCTGAGCGAAACGCTCACCCTGGTCGAGCCCGGGCCGCTGGCCCAGCAGATCGGCTGCGAGCTGGCGCGCATTTGCCTTCGCCTGGGCCAGAGCGGACAGGCAGTTTCGGTCTGCCTGCAATTGCTCGAACACACGGAGGAATCCGCGGAGAAGAAAGAGATACAGACACTGCTGGCGGAGGCATACCGTCAGCAGGAGCAATACGACCGGGCGGTCTCGGTGCTGCTGGAGGCCCCGACGGCTTCTTCGAGTTCCGGCGGCGCGCTGCCCAGTCCGGGGGTGGGAATATGACTGTAGACCGACACGTGCCTCTCGATTGCGGATGGCGGACCGGCACGCTGGCCGCAGCGATCCTCTGCCTGGTCGTGGGATTGCCGCTGGACCCGATCTGGGGACAGGCAATGCCAAAGCCGCCGGCGAACCGCCGCACGGCGAAAGCGCCGGCCCGGCAAAACACCAACCGCCAGACCGCGCCGGAGAACAGCGTGACTCCCGAGTATTCCTCGCCGGACGCCGATTACGCGGTAACCGGTCTTCTGAGCCGCACAACGACGCGAAGCGAGGAAGTCGACGCCAATCTCCCCTGGAGCACCGGCCTGACGCGCCGCCTCTGGGAGAGTCGCATGGCGGCCCCCGATCCGAACGAAGACGCCGAGACGCGGGCCGCCCTGGACGACCTGATCCGTCGCATTCGTACCGTGCGATTCGAAGACAGCTCCCTGGAGCCGGTATTCTCGGCGCCCGCGGAGCCGGCGGTCCCGACCAATCCGACACCCGTTGTCAGCGCCACACCGACGCCGCAGATGCCGCCGGCCGAGCCCGTCGCCGTTCCTTCAAAGCTGTCCGAACCGCCTAACGCGCTGGCGCCCAGGACCATGAAGAAACTCGAAGACGTGTTGCAGGACCCCAACCAGATCGGCGATCCGCTCGAGATGGCGGAACTGCTGTTCCTCAGCGGACACCGACCCGAGGCCGCAGTCTTCTACGAGCGGGCGCTGGCTCGGATCGCGCCCCACGACTCGTCGAAACAGGACGACCGGGCCTGGATCCTGTTCCAGTTGGCCAACTGCCTGCGCGAGACCGACATGGCCCGCGCCAAGGACCTGTACATGAAGCTCGTGTCGGAGCATCCGGGTTCGGCCTGGACGGAATTGGCCAAGGCGCACGGCCGATTGATCACCTGGTATCAGAGCGCCAAGCCGCAACAGCTCATGCCAGAGAAACCGGAATGATGGATGCATTCTACGCGCTGACAGGAGACTCCCAGAGTGAGTGACATCGACATCGAAAGCAACCACAGGACCCCGGCCCAGTGCGACAGCGTCAACGTGCTGATCGTCGAGGACGAGCCGGAGACGGCAAGACTCATGCTCGCGACTCTCGCCCGCAAGGGCGTCCGCGCGCAACTGGCCGGCAACGCCAGAGCCGCCCTGGCCGCGCTCGACAAGAACCGCTGCGACCTGGTCTTTCTCAGCACGTCTCTGGGATACGCCCCCGACCGGTTGGACGGCTTCGAACTGCTGGCGACTATTCGCGCCGCCGCGCCGGAGATGCCGATCGTCATGCTCGCCGGACCGCAGGAACCGTCCGGCGCTGGGAATCGTCCGGCCGATGGCCATCACCTGCTGCGCCTCGGAACGCAGACCGCGGTCCGGGCCATCCAGGCCGGCTGTCGCGATTTCCTGCTCAAGCCTCTGTCGCAACAGACAATCGAAGGGGTTCTCGAAACCATGCTGCCCAACCGGCGCGTCGCCACCGCCGCGTCAGCCTGCGAAGGGGACCGCTGCCTCTATCAGATCGTCGGACGCAGCGCCCGGCTCGTGCAGACCGTCACGCTGGCCGAACGCATCGCGCCGACTTCCGTGCCCGTCCTCATCAACGGCGAGAGCGGTACCGGCAAAGAGCTGATCAGCATGCTGATCCATCACAACAGCAAGCGGGCTCTGGGACCGTTCGTCCACGTCAACTGCGCCGCCCTCAGTGACACGCTGCTCGAAAGCGAGCTGTTCGGACACGAGAAAGGCGCCTTCACGGGAGCGTACACCCAACGCAAGGGCCGCTTCGAAAGGGCCCACGGCGGCACGCTGCTTCTCGACGAGATCACCGAGACGCCGCCTCAGTTTCAGGCCAAGCTGCTGCGCATCCTCGAGCAGCAGGAATTCGAACGGGTCGGCGGCAGCGAGAACATCAAGATCAATGTCCGCATCATCAGCACGACCAATCGCGATCTGCTGGGCGAGGTGCAGATGGGGCGTTTCCGCCCGGACCTCTACTATCGGCTCAGCGCCGCACGGATTGTGGTCCCGCCCTTGCGGGAGCGACGCGAGGACCTGACCGAACTGGTCTGGCACTTCGTCAATCTGTATGCCCGTGAAGCGCAGCGGCGCATCGCCCGCCTGGACCCGGCGATGATGGAGATCTTTGCGGAGTACCCCTGGCCCGGCAACATCCGCCAGCTCCGCAATGTGGTACTGACCAGTCTGATTCTCGGGACCGGCCCAACACTGTCGCTGGCCGATGTTTCGTGGTTGTTCGACGAGCTTCAGCCTCTGCCCCAGTGCGACCGGCCGCATCGCACAGTCGCCACCGCCGGCGTGACCGCCGATCCGGCTGCCGACGCCGGCGCCGGCGTCGGCGGAATCCCTCTGGCCGATCTCGAACGTAAGGCGATCCTCGAAACCCTCCGCCAGACCTCCGGCAACCAGACCAAGGCCGCCAAGGTCCTCGGAATCAGCGATCGCACGCTCCGTGAGAAGATGCGGCGTTACCGTCAGCAGGAATGTCTCCAGCCGGTCTCCTGAACATCTCGGGACAGGGCTCGAACGCAAGGAAGGATTCGCAACCCATGGCTGAACCCGAAAAGAAGAAGAACGAGAAGGCTTCCGAGTCAGAGGCCCAGGACAAGAAGGGCAAGTCCTCGAAACTGATGCCTTGCCTGATCCCGGTGGTCACGGTCGCGCTCTGCGCCGGCGGCGGCTTCGTTGTCGGGCGGCTCTTCGGCACGCGGGGCCAGGCCCAGAACGCAGCGGCCTCCGAGGCGCCGACGGCAACGGCCCCGGCGTTGCCCCCGGTCAACGGGGCCGCCACCGGCTCGAGCTGGTACTACGACCTGGAACCCGTCGTCTCCAATCTCAACGAGCCTGGTGTGACACGCTACGTGCGCATCACCTTGACACTCGAAGTCGGAGACAAGCTGTCCGAAAAGGACGGGACCCCCTTCCTCGAGCAGCGCAAGCCCCTCTTGAAGAACTGGCTGACGTTGTTCGTGGCCAACCTGACGCTGGAGGACATTCGAGGCGAGCGCAACCTGCGCAGCGTGCAGAGCCAGATCGCCGACACCTTCAACCAGGGACTGTTTCCCAACGCCCCGCCGTGCATCAAGCGAGTCCTGTTCAAGGAGTTGTCGATCCAATGACCGCTTCGTCCGGCGTCCATCTGAACCGCGCGCGACTGCACCGCCTGCTGGCGGCGGTCGGCTCGACCCCTGTTCCGGCGGAGGTGACCTCCGAGGCAGCGCTCTACGACTGGCGGGACCCTCACTACTTCGACGAGGACCAGCGCGACCGTCTGGCCGCCATCATGAGCCAGGTCGCCGCGGTGCTGTCCGAACGATGCGTCCATTTCTTCAACAGCGAGTTCCAGGTCGTCCCCGCGTCGATCACCCAGCACTTCGCCGCGGATGCGGCTCGTCACGCGAAGGCCGAGCAGAGTTTCGCCGTGACGTTCGGCCCGGCCCAGAAGCCGCCTTGCGGGTTCCTGGCGATCGGCGCCACCGTGGCCATGGACTGGGTCACGCGTCTGCTGGGCGATTCCGAATCCGATCAGGACCCGAATCGGCCTCTCTCTTCGTTGGAGGAGTCCCTTCTTTCGGATCTGGCCGGCGCGATGACCGAAGCGTTTCTCGATTCGCTTCGCCCGCATCAGGACCTCAAAGCGGCGGGCCAGGTGAGCCGCGAGGCGGCCCCGGTGTCTTTCGAACCGTCCGACCCGATTTGCCGGATCGTCTTTCAGATCCGAAGAGCCGAGGCCGAGGCCGAGGCCGCTTCCGAAGCGACCTTCATCGTGGGCGGTCCCACGCTGGCCCCGGTCCTGGGCAAATCCATCCCGGCCAAGCCGAACGTGAAACAGGATGAACTGTCGCGTCTGCTCATGGAGCACGTGCACCGGATGCCCGTGACGATCTGTGCCCGGCTGGCCTCGATGCGGTTGTCGTTCGAGGAGGTCCTCGATCTGGCGCCCGGCGACGTCCTTCTGCTCGACAAGGGCCTGGACGAGCCGGTCGACCTGATCCTTCACAACGAAACCGTCTTCCGCGGCCGCCCCGCCCAGAAGGACGGGCAGTACGCGGTGTTGATTACCGAACGCGCCGCGGACTCCCATCCCGATGCGCCTCGGGGTCGCGACGCCAGGTAAGCGTCAGAAAGGAAATGCGGCTATGCCTGAAACGGCCGAAGCAGAAATCCAGAACGAGTCCCAACAAGCACCGGGACAGGTCCCGACCGACGGAAAGACGCAGGCCCAGCCGGTGGAGTTTCCCGAAGCCCCGGAGGGACAGGCCACCGGTTCCGGCGGGCAACTCGACATCCTGCTGGACATGGACGTGCCCGTGACTGTGGCCTTGGGCACCACGCAGGTTCCCGTCCGGCGCCTGCTGCAGCTCGGACCGGGCGCAGTGATCCAGCTCGAGAAGTCCATCGACGCGCCGGTCGATCTGTACCTGAGGGATTCGAAGTTCGCCGAGGCCGAGGTGGTCGTGGTGGACAATCGGTTCGCCGTGCGGATCAAGACGATTACCGGCACCGCCGCCGCGGCAAGCTGACCGAACGGCAGAAAAGACACAGGGACCCAGAGGAACTGAATTCTCTCTATGGCATCTGATCGCTCCAAAACGCCGCATTCAGCCACAGGCGACCCCGCCGGACATCGGGACCTGATGAATGTCCCTCTGGCCGCCCACAGCAACATCATCATGGCCTTCGGACTGGTGGCCGTCCTGGCCACCCTGATCATCCCGCTGCCCACCACGGTGCTCGACCTGCTCCTGGCGTGCAGCATTTCTCTGGCCATCGCCGTACTCATCGTGACGCTCTCGTCCACCGAGCCGCTCGAACTGTCCACCTTCCCCTCCCTGCTGCTGTTCACCACGCTGTTTCGCCTCTCGCTCAACGTCGCCTCCACGCGTCTGATCCTGCTCCAGGGCGACGCCGGCAAGATCATCCAGACCTTCGGCGGCTTCGTCGCCGGCGGCAGCTTCGTCGTCGGCATGGTCATCTTCCTGATCCTCGTCATCATTCAGTTCATCGTCATCACCAAGGGCGCCGAGCGCATCAGCGAAGTGTCGGCGCGATTCACCCTGGACGCCATGCCCGGCAAGCAGATGGCCATCGACGCCGACCTCAACGCCGGCGTCATCACCGAGAGCCAGGCCAACGAGCGGCGCGCCAAGATCGTCAAGGAGAGCGAATTCTACGGGGCCATGGACGGAGCCAGCAAATTCATCCGCGGCGACGCCAAGGCCGGCCTGGTCATCACCGCCGTGAACATTGTCGGCGGCATCGCCATGGGCTACTCCCACGGCATGGGCATCACCGACGCCATCAAGACCTACTCGATCCTCTCGATCGGCGACGGTCTGGTCAGCCAGATTCCCTCACTGGTCATCTCGGTCAGCTCGGGCTTCCTTGTCACGAAGATCTCCTCCAGCCACAGCGTCGGCGAGGACATCTCCAGGCAGTTCCTCAAGGCCGGCCAGCCTCTTCTGGCGGCGGCCTGCATCATCGGCGCGATGGCCTTCGTTCCCGGCATGCCCAAGGTCCAGTTCCTGCTCCTGGGCGGCGCCGTCGCTCTGGTCGGGCGGACCGCCTCCCGGGCCGAGAAGAAGCCGCTGTCGGCGCCGGAAACACCCGCCAAGAAGACCGAGAAGGAACCGGTCGAGGAGCTGCTGGACATGGATCGGATCTCCGTCCACGTCGGCGTGCGCCTGATCACGCTGGTGGACCCCAGGAAGAGCAACACGATCTTCGAGCGGATCGGCGCCCTGCGCCGGCAGTTCGCCCAGCACCTGGGGATCGTCATCCCCCTGGTGCGCCTGCGCGACGATCTGAACCTCGAACCGAACGCCTACGAGATCCGCCTCTCGGAGATCCCGGTGGCCAAGGGCCGGCTGGAGCCGGAGATGTTCCTGGCCATGGACCCCGGCGGCGTCCGCGAAAAGGTCGAGGGCATCAAGACAACCGAACCGGTGTACGGACTGCCCGCCATCTGGGTCTCGGCCGGCAAGAAGGAAACCGCCGAACTGAACGGCTACACCGTCATCGATCCGGAGTCGGTCTTCATCACCCATCTGTCCGAGACGCTCAAGAGACACGCCGACGAGCTGCTGACCCGCGAAGACGTGCAACTGCTCGTGGACCGTCTCCGCAAAAACCAGCCGTCGCTCGTCGGAGAGATCGTCGGCGCCGACAGCGACGTCTCCATCGCCCTGCTCCAGCGGGTCCTGAAGAACCTGCTCAAGGGCGGCATTCCCGTGCGGGAACTGACGGCGATTCTCGAATCGCTGGCGGAAAACGCCTCGAAGACCAAGAACGCCAACACGCTGACCGAGGTGGTACGCAAGTCGCTGAGCCGGACCATCACCGAACAATACCGCAACGCGGCCGGCAAGATCGTGGCCATCACATTCGATCCGTCCTTCGAGCATCAGTTGACCGGCAGTCTGAGCCAGGAAGGCGGCGAGCTGACGCTGAACCTTCCGGCCGACGTCGCCATGGAACTGAACCGGATGATGGCCGACGCGTGGCGGTCCGGAATGGATCAGGGCAGCGAGAAGCTCGTGCTGCTCTGCGATGCGCGACTGCGAGCCCCGCTGGCGCGGATGCTGGCGCGGACGCTGCCGATGCTTCCGGTGGTGGCCTATGACGAGATCGTGCTCGGCACCGAGGTCGAATCGATCGAAACCATCCTGCCCCAGGAGAAGGCCGCACCGGCCTATGCCCATGCGTAATGACAAGACCCACAAGACAAAAGGCAATGGTGTGCGGTGCACACTCGACGGAGGAAACGACTGACTTATGCTGCTTCAGACACGACCCATCGCATTCACCGCCGCGGTGATCGCCTTCTTCGTCCTGAGCATCGTCGGGTGCGTGGTAAGCCTGTCGCCCGAAACGTGCTGCAAGCGCGCCGTGCTCGGCGCGGTGGTGACGTACCTGGTCGCCTCCGTGGCCATGCGCGCCGTGGACGCCATTGTGACCGCAGCGATGATTGCCAGCCAGATAAGCAAGGATCAGACCGGTGACCGCAAGAACTGACGATCTTCTTGAAGCAACCGACGAGACCACCGCCGGGCAGACCGCCGAGAGGAGCGACCACCTCAAGGCAGTCGCCCTGCGCGCCTACTCGGGACACAAGACCCGCTCGATCGCGGAACACGAGATCGTCGAGCTGCTGCCGATGGTCCGCCAGATCGCGCATCGCGCCGCCAGCTATCTGCGTCCTCCGCTGTCGTTCGACGACCTGGTCTCGGCCGGCACGGTGGGCCTGCTGAAGGCCGCCCGCGATTTCGACGCCTCGCATCAGGCGGAGTTCAGGACCTACGCCTACATCCGAATCAAGGGCGCCGTGCTGGATGAGCTGCGCAGGGCTTCGCCTCTGCCCTCCAACGTCAATCGACAGGTGCGCCACGCGCTGCGCGTCAGCCAGAGCATCGCCCAGCGGACCGGCAGCGCCCCTACCGACGAGCAACTGGCCGATGAGCTGGGCATCTCCGTCGACGAGGTGGGAACGCTCTTCGAGAGCGCGCGGGCCCAACACTTCGTCTCCATCGACGGGTCCGGCGAGGAACAACCGGCCCTCGGAGAGATTCTGGCGTCGGCCGACACCGCTGCTCCCGACAGTCGGATGGAAAAAGACGAAATGCTCAAGAAGCTGACGGCGGCCATGCAGGAGCTCGACCGGCGCCGGCTTCAGATTGTCGTGCTCTATTACCACAAGCACCTGACCATGAAGCAGATCGCCGATCTGCTCGAGATCACCGAATCCCGTGTCAGCCAGTTGCACGCCAGTGCGCTGGTGATTCTCTCGGCCAAATTGGGGGAATACCGCGATGACGGATAGTGATTACAGTGCCATCCGGCCAGTCGAGGGCCTGCAGACGATCCAGGGACTGACGCCGATCCAGAGGCAGGAGGAACGCAAGCGCCGCCAGGATGCGAAGTCGGAATCCCATTCCGAGCCCGAGCCCGAGACCGAGACGGAAGAGGCCGAAGAGCCCAAGGCGAACCCGCCTAATCAGGACGACCCGCACTCGATCGACTATTGTGCTTGACGCCGTTGGCCCCGGGTGGAATAAACAGCAAGGAAAAGAAACGCCGATGCCGAAACCAACAAGACGTGTTCTCAAAGCCAGCCAGGTGCAGTGGGACGGTTCGTTCCGACTGGATCTGCACCCGAAGGCCGCTCCGAAGACGGGCGCCTCATGTGGCGCAGCGCCGACGCGGATTCGCATTGCCGAGAACCATCCACAGTACGCTCTCGTGGAGGTGACCTGTTCCTGCGGCAAGACCACGTTGGTCCGATGTGAATATGCCCGACCGGACGGGGCCCCCGCGTCGGCCGCGACGGTGGCTTCATGAGACGTTGCTTTGCCAGGAGATATCCGATGTGCAGGATCAGACAAATCGTTTCACTGTTCGCGGTATCGTGCCTGGGCGCCACCTTCTGTGGCTGCAACCCTCCGCAGCGACCGATCCGCCCGATGACCACCGAGAACGCACCCAACCCCCAGACAGGCGGATCGAGTGCGAAACGCTTCCAGGATACCCCGCTCGAAGGACGGACCGCCGTCGAGTCGGCCATCGAATTGTCGGAGAAGTATGCCCGCCTCTCGGACCAGACCGTCGCGCTGCGCGAGGAGAACAAGCGTCTGACCGCCGACAACGAGGCCCTCTTGCAGCAGATCGCGGCCCTGGAGGCCAAGCTCAAACAGACGCAGAAGGAATTGGGCGAAGCCAATGAGCTTCTCATCGAGATGCTCACCGAGCTGAACACATGGAAGAGCAACATCCTCGGTTTTCGCGGGGAGATGCGCGACGCCGCCAAGGCGCAGTTGGAGGCGCTGCTGAAGGTGCTGGAGATTCTCGGGGGGGAAGCGGACGCCGCCAACCTCGAACGTCTTCACGCCGCGACGCTGAGCGCCAAGCCCCAGGGCGACCCCAATGTCAGCAGCACGCCGGTAAGGGAGGAACCGAATGTACCGTAGTCCAATCGAATCGGGCCGCCGAGGCTCCGCGTCCGTCGGACGCCGGGCCTTGTTGCTCGTTGCCGCAGTGGTCGTGGCCGCCTGGCAGGGCGGCTGCGAATCGCCTCAGAACGGCAACGGCATGGCTGGCTCGTTCTACCTGAACCCCTACAAAGACCTCGCCAACCTCGGCCGCATCGCACTGGTCGAACTGGACAACAATTCCGGCCACCCCCAGATCTCCGCCGACCTGACCGAGGCGCTCTT
Source organism: Sedimentisphaerales bacterium (assembly GCA_040772485.1). Taxonomy (GTDB): domain Bacteria; phylum Planctomycetota; class Phycisphaerae; order Sedimentisphaerales; family Anaerobacaceae; genus Anaerobaca. The sequence continues at coordinate 220,351 of JAXGYC010000011.1, forward strand.
CGTCGCCCTCCAGAAGAAGCAGGTCTTTGGCCTGACCATCGTCCATCAGGACAATCCCGACTGGAGAGGTCTCCAGCAGAACCTCGATTCGCTCCAGGCAATGCGACAACTGCTGGCCATGCGCGAGACCCTCAAGTGCAACGGTCTGCTCGTCGGGACCGTCACCGAGTATACGCCCTACCCGCACATGTCGCTCGGCCTGCGCCTGAAGCTGCTCGATCTGACCGACGGGCAACTGCTCTGGGGCCTCGAACAGGTCTGGGACAGTTCCGACGGCGACATTCAGAGGCGAATCAAGCGCTACTTCAAGGACGACCTGCGGACCGGCTTTGCGTCGCTGCGCGAAGAGCTGGTGGTCGTCAGTCCGCTGAAATTCGGCAAGTTCGTCGCCTACGAGGTGGCCGAGACGTTCGAACGCCCGGAGCAATAGCAGCCGGTCCGGCGTCAGGGCCGGACGGTCCGCCACGGGTGGCGAGGCCCCTATTATGGGCCGGTTTTTTTTGCAGGAAGGCCCTTAAGATTCCGGCCGATCATACGAAAACAAACATGGAAACACGGATACTAAGGAACGTGAAATGATAAACAACATTGACATCAATCGAGTCGGCCCCCTCATGGGACAGGCATCCTTCCCAACTCCCGACCCCGTCAATACGCCGCGAGGCAGCCAGGCCGACGCCTCGCTGCACGTGAGCTTCGAAGACCTGATCAATCAAGCCAAGAATTCCGCCGAGGCCGATGCCGTTGCCGTCGAAGAGGCGCGCCAGCTACTCGCTTCAGGTCAACTGACCAGCCCGGAGAACGTGCAAGCGGCCGCGAGGAACATCCTAAACTTCGGAATCTAAAGACCTTATAGAAAGCCAGATCGAGTCGTGGGGCCTGCCAAGGATGGCGCAAAGGCCCCCGTTTTTTTTTGCGCTGCCCGAGGCCGGCGCGCCCCGCGCAGAAACGGAGCTATTAACTCTTAAAGGCTTGTGGACAAACCGCTTATGTTGTCAGACGTAGCAGTCGAGGATGGTTCCAACCGGCAGGCGGCCGGGTAGTGGCGCTGGAGCCGGAAAGGCCAGGGGGCACGAATCGTCGTAGGATCGGACGTGGACGTCGACATGGATAGGACCGGACGCTTCGCTGTGGCCGACCAGCAGACGCCGCGAGCATGGCGTCGAAGCAGCCGCAACATCAAAAACACCCAACGATTTGTATCCGATCCGGCCGTTCATTACTTCTGCCCCCAGTAGCACTTATCGTACCACAATTATGGGCTCGATTCAAGTGGATTCTACGGGCCGCAGGTCCGAGAAGTTTTTCGCAGATCGCTTGTTACCGATCCTGCCCTGGCGGCCTCTTTATTATTAGACCGGTGCATTCGGCACGCGAGCAGGAAATCGCAATCCGGCTCAAAATAAACGGCCTCGCCGGACGACTATATAGAGGCAGGAAACTCTAAATAACGTTTGCGACAGAGGTTATCGGATGCACATCATCGCCCAATGCCCCCGTTGCGGCTACCACTGGTGGCTGGACGGCAGCGCCGCCGACCGCAGGCTGCGATGCCGAAAATGCTTCCGCCTATTGAAGGTCCCCGACCTGACCGAGGTCCCCGAGGCTACCGCCATCGTCAGCCAGGCCAAAAGCGAGCTGTACGTCGACGACGCCGGCAAAACCTATGGTTGACCCCACGCCCAGCACGGTCTGATCCGCTTCACAGAACCTGGACGATTTGCGGAAGCAGGTTTCCGTCTCCCGATCGAACCACGGACATCCAATGCAGCGCTCGTCCACCTCTGACTCCTGAATTCTATTCCGTCTGACCGCCATCCCCGCGACGGCCCACCGCCAACATCGCCCACCCGCGTTACAATCCCATGAGCCCCCCGTCAATTCTCCGTTAGATTCACCAACCACGTATCACTTCTGGTTTCTGTCGGGCTCAAGAGCGTTGGGCGATCCGCAGAATGGACGGTCTCTCTGTCGCCGGGAAGGCACGCGATTTCGTCCCAAACACGCAACACCGTCCTTTTGTTGAGGCCGGTGTTGTTTTCCGCTCATGCGGGCGCCGAGGCGGAGCTGTTTGACAAGTCAACGGAGTCTCTGGTTTCAAGTTTTGAGTTTCAAGTTCAGGCTTTCGAGCAACGAGGGACGAGATACGAGATACCAGCGACGACTGGAACGGAGACCATTCCGGGCGAGCCAAGGCCGGAAATCTGATCGGCATGGGCTGGATTTTCTGTCAACCGATTCACGAGGGTAATCGTCATAGCACAGTATCGAAGAAGGGACACCCACGGGCTATGCTGGAGAAGCTCGCCCTGGTCCCATCGGCCAGGCAGACCTTGTGTAGCCGTGAACCGTAGTCCACGATGCAAGGAGATGAGAAATGTGCCGCAGGAACGTCGTGTGTTTCTCTATCGCTGTGATCGTCGTTGCCTGTTGTCTGGCGGAATCATCCTTGTTGCATGCGGCGTCTGCCAGCCGGAGCGACCAGGCCCCTCTTCTCTATCCTCACGAGTTCGAGGAGCGGCCGGCCTTGCCGTCTCCGTATCTGGCGGAAGACGCAACGGAGATCGTGACCGCCGTTTTGAAAAACGGCAAGTACGTATGCATCCCTGTCACCGTCGAGAATGGAAAGCCCCTGCACTACAGCTACAGAGTCCCGTTCGCCTACGGCAAGGACCGACAGCTCCACGTGGATCGCGAAGACTTCCCGACACTGGCCCAGACCGGACTCCACGCGGACGCGGAGCTGGATGCCACGACGATGATCACGGGGTTTTCCGTAGATCTGATCACCTACATCGGCCGGCCCGGGCGGTTTTCGGGAGCGGGGTTCATGGCCGATGATGAGACGATCCTCTCGGTTCTCAAAGGCGACAACGACCTCGTCAGGAAACTGGGGCTGACCCATCCCCAAATGGCCAGGCCGCTCTATCACGTTTGGAACATGATCCTTCAGGACATCGAACGCGGCACGTTCAGAAGGTTCTCCAGCATCCCGCGTTTCTTCTACAACGACCATGAGATCACGCTGCGTGCCGAATCGACGAAGGGCTGGCAGATCTCCATCTTCCAGGATGAGATCCAGGGAACGTTCGACATCAACGTCCGACGCACGCTCAGGCCGGCTGAGAATTCCTTCCTGCGCCGCACGTATGCCGGTCTTTCCGGCACGCAAATGACCGAACTGCAGGAGAAGCTCACCCACCTGCGATTCAGTGAGATGCTCCCCTACTACATCATGGGCTACGGCTTCTACGAGGGCCATACCAGTTTCCGGGCCGACCCGCTCGCCATCGCGTGCATCTTCGGATTGCGGAGCATCGAGGAGATCGAGAACGCCTTTCCCGGCCGCTTGTATGAGACTCTCACCCGCCATTTCGCCGAGACAGTCCGGCATGAGAACAGCAAGCCATAGGGCGCGATAGAGCCGCACGGCGAATCTGCCTCGCCGAACGTCTCCGAAGAAACACGGCACGCAGCGGAAGCGCCAGCAAAAAGGCTCGCAGGTGTGCAAGCCGTACCTCGTTCCGCGACTAAAGGCCCTTCGATGCCGATGGCCATCGGATCGAAGGGGGGTAACAGGGAAGGAGGAATAGTGATTGCGTCGGTCAGGGCAAGAGCTGCGCCGTCTGAGGGGCCCGGACGGGGACAGTCCGGGCCTGAACGCCGACGAGCTGGAATCCGCCCTGGGCGCCGTTGCCGGCGAGACCTCGGATGCGGACGGCCGCAAGCCTGGCGCTGGCGGGCACCTGGGCGAAGTCGTAGGTGATGAGGGTCACGCCGGACGCTTGAGACACCGCTCCTTCCGGCGCGAGGATGAACAGATCGTTGGTGTCACTGACCGCGGCCACCTCGGGCAGGTCCTCGATGTCGGCGCCCGTCACGAGCAGGTCGGGCCCCGCTGCGTCGTACAGCGTCGATCCGAAGCCAAGCTGGACCCAATGGTTCTCCGGCAGGACCAGCGCGACGCTGTCACCCTGCGGCCGTCGGACCAGCACGGTGGGCGCATCGACGCGCGCCGCAGGCGTCCCGGCCTCGCTCAGATCGACACAGGTCCAGCCATTGCCCTCCGGATTGCTGCTGCCGACTACAGCGGACGGATACGCGAACTCCTCCTGAACCTCGGCGATAGGCGTGGTCGCCGGCGCCGCCGGGTCGGCGTGACGCAGGCCCGAAGACAAGGCCCCGATGGCAACAAACATCGGTACCGCGACGACGACGGCAGCGGCGGTCAGGCCGGCCTTCGACGCCGCGGCAGCCAGCGCCGCAGTGCGAAGGCCGGTCCTCATCGCATTTTGGCCGATCAGCACCCCCGCCGCCGCAGATCGACCCGTACAAGCAGTAATGGCCCCGAACACGGTCAGGCCCGAAACGAGGTGCATCCGGCCGAATCCATTGCGGGCAAGCTGTCGGCGAAGCGATTTCTTGGCTCGGAAGAACAGCAGCCGGGCCCGAAGCTGGGATCCCCCCATGACCTCGGCAATCTCGACGTAGGACAGGTCGTCGAAGCAGCGCAGGGTCAGAACGCTTCGGTAGTTCAGCTTCAGCGATGCCATGGCGCGAACAACCGCCTGTACGACCTCCTGATGAATGAGCTTGTCGCAGGCGGAGGCACCGGCTTCGGAAAGCCGCTCGGCCAGTGCGGCATCGTCGAGCGATTCGATGGATTGGCGTACCAGACTGTGACGCCTCTGGCGGATGTGGTACCTGATCTTGTTCAGGGCCGTTTTGTGGAGCCAGGCCCAGAAGGCCGGCGGGCTTTCGATTCTCAACTCGGGCAGATGTCGGATCATCTCCAGCAGGGTGTCCTGGCACAGGTCCTGCGCCAGGTGGAAATCGAGCGTCATGCGGTAAATGTAGGTCTGAACCCGCTTCTGGGCGAGCCTGGAGAGGCGAGAGACGCTGTCCTGGCAGCCGCTCTGCGCCCGGCGGATGAGGTTCAACTCCAATTGTGCGACGTTCGGTTTCATCGGCTTTGCTGTGTCCAACGCCCCTGGCGAAGAGATGTTTCGCAGATTCCCCGTTGGGGGATCACGTTTGGGCCCTGCGCCGCGCGACGCATACGGGCCCGCCGTGATCCCCGCAGGTATGGACGGGAGTTTCGAGGGCCCGTTACAAAATCGCGAAAAATTTCCGCCAGCCAGTTCCGCCCAAGGGAATCCTCCCGTCCTCGCCCCCCTGTGGCCCCGCCGGCCCGGGTCTCTCGCCGGGATGGCAAATCGAGACCGTACCAGGGCATAAGTGCCTTGCCACCAGCACCTTACAGATTCAGAACAGCGCCGGCGACAGTTCGCAGCAGGCTCGCAAGACCCCGCCCTGAGCGAAGCCGAAGGGGCTTATTTCCCCACCCGGGGCGCATCGAACCACGTGTCTTGAAACGTCGACGCCATCGCTATCCCATGATGCAGCAACCGCGCGATCAGTCAGGTGCGCGACTCCGGAAAACGTAACTCGCTGCCCATACGGTGATTGCGGACGGCAGTGCCATTCGTGTCAGGTGCTTCCTTGGGGTCTTCTCCCAGGAACGGGATACAGGGGCTCCTATGGCTCGGAATCCTCCTCGGCCGCATACCCCAGCCTGCCCCAAGTGGCTTTTTGCAGCCTCTGCAAATCGTAGAGGCCGTCTTCGGTCTGGGGTACATACTCCTGTATGGCAGGCGATGTCGTGATGATCCTCTTTACGGCCTGCAATTCGCGAGACGTCTCCCGGCCCTTCCACTTCCAATGCTCGACGTGTCCGTCCGCCATGGAGAAGGTGGTGCCCGCGCCATGTCGCATTGGCGCGGGGGGACTGCTGAGACACCAACCGGGAGAGAAGTAATGGACGCAGTAATCGAAGGGTTGTGGGAAGTGGCCTATGTCCAGGAAGACCGCGCGGGCGGCCGGACCCGGACTGACGATGTCTGTCAGTCTGGTCAGTTTCAGGACGGTGCGGCCGACACGCACTCCGACTTCCGCCACTTCCACCTCGGCCGTGTCAGGGACATACGTTCCCGCCATGTGGGGTGTGTTATTGTTGGCGGCGACCACGGGGACGTACGTGACCGGGTTATCCGCGTACCCGCGGGGGCAGCGGTAGACGTCAATGTCCCGCACGTACGGCCACAGGGCCCCCTTGTCAGAGTTCTCGAACACGTCCGCGCGGCTATGGAAGGCATCGCCTACCCATCCTTGCAGCTTTCTCTTCCATCCATCGTGCCCTCTTTTCCTATAGCCGAAGGAGAGGCCGGAAACGAGTCTGCCGTCGTACTGGTCGGCGTAGGCGATCCAGGCGGTGGTGAGCTGCTTGAGATTGCTCAGACAGACGATGCGCTGGGCCCGCTCCCTTGCCAGACGCAACGCCGGAACGAGGATTGCAACCAGCACGGCGATCAACGCGATCACCACCAACAGCTCGATCAGCGTGAAGGCGCGAGGATCGATCGAAGAGGACCGATGAAGGACGGTTCGGCGATAGGGTCGCCCTGGCCGGGACAGGTCCGGCCGGAGATCGCCTCTACGCTGCCCCCTGTCCGCAGGCTGACTCGCTAACGAAGCCATACTCACTCCCTCCGGATGCGGTACAGCGCCAAGACAGTCGATACAGCACTCCTCGGCCGTCGTGCGCTGTCAACCCGCCCGCATTCTCCCAGCGTGAAACAGAACGCTCTCTCGCAAAGGTGGCCCGCTATGGCACGGTGCAAGATCGATGACGACGAGCAAGCCTCAAACACGATGTTGTCTCACCGGCCCACCCTCGCACGAGTCGATTGTACTATCATGACGCAGATCACAACGCGCGTTTTTAGAAAAACGCCGGTTTTCTTGATGCGCGCGGTCTACGCCGGCGCACTGCGGAATTGAAGGTGTCCGCTGCTCTTTCGCGGTCTCTTCAGAGGCGGATGGTGGATTGGATCCCGAGGCGCAAGCCCGTCAACTCCACACGTCGCCCGTCCAACAATGCCGCGTGCGAAACCGTCGGATCGCGACAAGGCACGGTGGCCCATCAGGCGGCTCAGGTAGGGGCGAGGCATGCCTCGCCCCCGAGCGCACACCGCGAACCGACGTCGCCTATCTTCATGCCATTCGTACCGCGTACCTTCAGTTCCCTCTTTGAAATCCGCTCTCTCTCGCTTTATGATGCCTGTGGTGAAATTCTGACATGCGACTTCTATGAGACGTCTTATGCGGCCATGAAGGAATCCCCCGACTATGTTATCAAGACGCGATTTTCTGGCGATCAGCGCCGCTGCGGGCGCTTCGGCATTCCTGAAGCCATCGTCCGTACTGGCCGCACAGGGCGCCCGGCGTTTTCATTGCTGCCTGGCCTCCAAGGTCATTACCGAACGCCCTGAATTGCTCGATCTCATACGAGAGGCGGGCGTGAGCGATGTCTGGCTGGCGTCGTATTTCTTCGGGCATTGGTATGAGAAGCCGGAAGACCTCAAACCGGTCATCGCACTGGTGGAGGCGAAAGGGCTGGGCTGGAACATCATCAACGTGCCGCTGGGGCATCCGGGCGATGCGCTGGGCGACGCCACAGGTGCAACGCCGCTGACACCGCCGACGCGTTGGCGGATGGCGGAGAGACCGGATGGCACGAAGTACTCCGGCACTTCGCTGCACCCTCCCGCCACGCAGGAAAACGTCGACGCCATTCGACGGATCAAAGCACTGAAACCAGGGACGATCTTCCTCGATGACGATTTCCGACTCGCGCAGGGGCCGGGCGTAATCGGGGGCTGTTTTTGCGATTGGCACAAGCAACAGTTTCTGGAGAAACATGGCTTTTCGCAATCGCAGTGGGAAGAACTGTTGGCGGATGTGAAAGCGCGGAACTTCTCCCCTATCCTGCGGTGCTGGGTGGACCATACGTCTGACCAATTGACGGCGTGCTTCAAGGCACAGCAAGCCGCTGCGCCGGAGGTGGCCATGGGGAACATGATCATGTATTTGGGCGCGGAGAAAGCGGGAATCCGCCTGGCGGACTATGCGGATGGGCCCTTCCGCGTGGGCGAAATGATGTTCAATGACCATGACTTTGGCCGTCTGTCCGGCAAGACCGGAGAACTCTTCAGTTGCCTCTTCCATCGTCGCTATGCCCGAGCGGATCTGGCCTACAGCGAAACGACGGCTTTCCCCGCCGACCAACTGTCCGCGCCGAACATGGCCGCCAAGCTGGCGGTCTCGACGATCTGCGACGTGCGGAATACGATGTATATGTCCGGGATGACTCCCTTCCCCAAGACCCATTGGGAAACGCTCGCCCCCGCGATGAAAAAACAGGCTGCTTTCCATGAGGCGATTCGAGGCCATACGCCGCAAGGGCCCTTCAAACACTACTGGGGCGAAGCCTCACGCTATGTCGGCAACGACAACCCCTTCAGTATCTTCCTGGCAAGCGGCATTCCTTTTGAGGTCGTCGATACGCTCGGCCCGAAGGGCTGGACTTTCCTTTCCGATCAGGATGCTCGCTATTGCCCGCCGAAGGGGAACTGCTTCTGTCGGACGGGACTGAAAGACATTCCGAAGGCAATTCGCGCGATCCCGGATAGCTTGGACGCCCTATGGAAAGTGAAAGCGGAAATGGTGGCCCGTGGTTTGAACGTCCCCTATGTGACCGACGACAAACCCGTTGTCTGTGCCTGGTACCCCACCGCCAGAAGGGTCTTCCTGTGGAATCTCGCAGAGACGAACGAGGATGTCCAGTTGCAGGTGCAGGACAAGAAGATCCCCCTCAGCATTGGGGGCTTGGATTCCGTTCTGGTATCCGTGTGACGGGACCACCACGGTGACATCGGGGGGCACCTCGTCACCATGCGGCGTAGAGCTCTTGTCGAACAACGAATAGAATGAGAAGAACGCAACACGCACAGCAATACGATTGAAAACAGACGGCGAATAGTTAATAATCAAGACGTGCGAACTAAAGGTCTGCTGTCCCTTTTCTGTCTCGGCGCCGCCGCGGGAGGTTACGTTGAAAGAACAAGCCATACAGGTAATTCTTGTCGCCGCCGTGATGTGCGGCGTTTCATCGGTCCAGGCGGCAGCCCCGGTTATGTCGCCAGCGGAGATCCGCCTGACGGGAGACTGGACCGTCTCGGTGACTGTCCCGGGGCGTCCGCCAGTTGCCGCCGAGTTGAAGGTCCCCGGCGTGACTATCGTCACGGTCGCCCGTGAAAAATACGACAAGCTCCCGGATTTCGATGCCCAGACTACCGCGGGCTGGAGAAGGGGCGTCCGGCTCACGGGCGTCGTTGCCGCCGAATGCACGGTGGAAGGCTCGCTCGACCCCGAGAGTCTCGTGGTCCGAGCCGGGCCGGAACCCGCGGCTGCAGGATTCAGGAAAGGCATTGATTATGAGGCCGACCTTATCTCCGGCTGCGTCGGTCGTTTGCCGCAGGGCCGGATCGGCCCCGACCAACCGGTGTACATCGACTACCGGTACGCCAGACTGCGTATCGATTCGGCCGTGTTCTCTGCCGATGGCCGGATCGTCCTCAAGACAGGAACGCCGCACACGGCCATGCCCGAACCACCGACGCTGGCTCCGGGCGAGACCCGGCTGGCGAACATCTTCGTTTCCGGCCGGCTCGACGCCCTGACGGAGGAAAACCTCTTCCCCATTCTGGAAACCGCCTATCCGGAGCCGCCGGCGACCGGCTTGTCGGTGGCGGAAAGACGCATGCCCAACGCCCTGCGAAAGCTCCGGTCCGGACAACCGCTGAAGATCCTCGCCTGGGGCGACAGCGTGACCACCTTCCATCGCTACCAGACGATGTTTGTCGAGCGTCTGAAAGCACGTTATCCAAACGCCAAGATTGAATTGGTCACCGAAGCGTGGGGCGGACGCAATACCGACAGCTACCTCCGCGAACCGCCGGGCAGCGAACACAATTACCGAGAAAAGGTGTTGAACAGGAAGCCCGATCTGGTCGTCTCCGAATTCGTCAATGATGGGGGGCTTTCAGAAGCCCAAGTCCAGGAGCGTTACGGGAAGATCCTGGCCGACTTCCGCGAGATCGGCGCCGAGTGGATCATTCTGACCCCCCACTATATCCGTCCCAACTGGATGGGATTGTCGAGCCAGCGGAATATCGACGAGGATCCCCGCGCCTACGTGAAAGGCGTCCGTCTTTTCGCCCAGAAGAACCAGATCGCGGTCGCCGAAGGATCCCTGCGCTACGGTCGGCTCTGGCGCCAGGGCATCCCGTACATCACTCTCATGGAGAACAACATCAACCATCCCAACGTCTACGGTCACACCCTCTTCGCCGACAGCCTCATGGCGCTTTTCCCCAAGTCCGAATGAGGACGCGCCACGCGCAACAGAGGGCGAATTAAAGGTGTCAGGTAGGCCAATCGTACTTGGTACCCTTAATCCCCCTCGCGCATGATTCACATCAGGGACGATTCTCTGGCACCAGGGGATGACCCCGAGTCGCTCCTGGATCTGCCGGACGTTGACGGATCCTACTCTCCTTCCAGATACCGCCTGTAATCCTCATATAGCGTGACGCTGGCCGGCCCGCCCGGCTGGCGGGTCATCTCCGGCGCGCTCATCATGCCGGGGAACTGGTAGTGCAGGATCTTCTCGAAGGTCGGGAAACGCTGGAAGTCGCCGATCAACTCGCCGACCGGACGAGGATGAAGCTCGACGCCATTTTGGAACACAAATGTCTCCACATCCAGCCAGAGATGGCACCCGGCTTCGTCGCACAACGACTGCAACAGTGTGGCGGCCTGCTCGCCGGTCAGGTCGCCCGTGGGCATGCGGTGGAACCCGAATGGCCCGAGGATGTCCACATGGAGCAGCAATTGGCGGTATGTTCCCTCCGCGCCACAAAGACCATAGGGATTGGTCGCCAGGAGCACGGGTTTGTCCGGGGCATACCGCTTGACATGGGAAGTGAACACCTTGAAGAAGTCGACAATCTCCCGACGCTGAAGTGCAGGGTCACCGAGGCCGGGAATATACAGGCCGCCGCCCTGCTCGTGGCTGAGATACCAGCCATAGAAGGATGGATGGTGCCCGTAACGTCGCCAGAGTTCGTCCGCCACGTTCGTGCACCAGCGCAGCGAGTCCGGGGTGTAGTCGAAGAACGCATACATGCCAACCCCCGGCATCACGTGCATGCCCAGTTTGTCAGCCTCGTCCATGATCGTCTCCAGCGGGTCGGTCGAAGCAATGGGCATGCGGGCGGGATAGAGTTCGGAAGGATAATATGCTTTGCCCGGATATGTTTCTGGAGTGAAGTCGTGCTTGGTGCGATGAGTGAAGTTCTGAAACATCATCGTGATAACCAGCAGATTCTGCTCGGTAACGTGCATCGCGCGGACCAGCTCGCGCCAGTTCTCATCGGTCATTTTGCCCAATTCGGTGTTGAAGGGTCTTCCTTCCTGCTCGTCGTGGTGATAGAGATCCACCCAGGCGCCCCCGAGCCGGCGAGTGGAGCGGACATCCGAGGCGATGATCTCAATGCGACGCACCATTCGCAGCGTCACATCGCCGGATCGCGCCGTCATGATGACGCAATGTCGGCCCGCGTGCCCCTGGGTGGGCCAGCAGAACTTGAAGCCTGCCGCCGATTGGGGACCTATGGTGAGAGCCGCCTGGTGCAGACGCTGTTTGGGCTTCTCTTCATCCAAATGCAGCACGATCTCGAAGGTCCGCGCTGCATCAATGTCATTCCGTACCGATCCCCGGATATCCAGCTCGATCCGGTCCGTCACCGGCGAGGGCGGGATCAACGTAAGGTTGATCCTGGGTTTGGGCTTGTGCGTCGCGGCGAGAGACTGAACCACCTCATCCGGCAACATCTCGCGACGCAGGCGGTCGAAGTCTGCGGCGATGTCGGTTTTGGTGACCAAATCCCACAGCGAGGTCTGCATCTGTCGCATGCCCAGGACGGACACGATCCAGCCCTGCGTCCAGCCGCTTTCGACCGCCCGGGCGCCCCAGCCCGCGTCGGCGCTGCTGGCCCACACTTGGCATCGCTGGAAATCGAACGCGCGGAACCAGCCGCCATCAAGGGAAGGCTGCGCGTCCGGGCGAATCTGGACAGGGTACAGGAACTTGGTAGTCTCTGACCTGGCCGCAGCCAAGCCGACCGCTGCAATCCGAACATCGGGGAAGACAGAACTCAGAAGCCACAGCAGTGCCGCGGCCAGCACGCAGTTTGAAAGGGTGGCTCGCACGATTTCAGATCCTCCATTTCACCGTGTAGGCGACTGTCACGATGAGACGCTCCACTCAGACTCTCTCACCTTCGCAACGTCCGCGGTCTTCCACACGCACGTGATGATACCACCGACCACCAGACGGGGCAATCGTGCATTCAAAGAAGGGGGGGTTCATCCGGCTTGGGACCGCTTTGGCCCGGCCGCGGGCGTGCGACAAGAACGCAGCGGATCAGTCGAGCGGCGAGGCGATGGGGCAACTCTGGGGCCAGCCCTTTCGTTCGTCGTTAGCGCCCCCTATGCTCCTTCTGCCGCCCGACTCTGGCACAAACGCATCATGCGCGAATCTGAGATCACGGCTCAGCCGGTATCGTCGTGCTGATTACCGAAAGGGCTGACCCTGAATCTGCCCCAGACCCTGAATCTGCCCCATCAGGTAGCGCGGGTAGGGGCGAGGTACACCTCGCCCCCGAACGCACACGGCAAACCCCGCCGCTTATCTTCTTGCCAATCGTACCTGGTACCTTTATTTCCCCCCTTTCCGATCAGGATGCACGCTATTGCCGGGCGAAAGGGAACTGCTTCTGCCGTACGGGGCTGAAAGGCATTCCGAAGTCAATTCGCGCGGTCCCGGATAGCCTGGACACCCTGTGGGAAGTGAAGGCGGAAATGGTGGCCGGCGGTTTGAACGTCCCCTATGTAACCGACGACAAACCGTTGTCTGTGCCTGGTATCCCACCGCCGGAAGGGTCTTCCTGTGGAATCTCGCAGAGACGAACGAAGATTTCCAGTTGCAGGTGCAGGACAGGAAGATCCCCCTTAGCATTGGGGGCTTGGATTCCGTTGTGGTACCCGTGTGACAGGACCACTACGGTGACATCGGGGGCACCTCGTCACGATGCGGCGTAGAGCTCTTGTCGAACGACGAATAGAATGAGAAGAACGCAACACGCACAGCAATACGATTGAAAACAGACGGCGAATAGTTAATAATCAAGACGTGCGAACTAAAGGTCTGCTGTCCCTTTTCTGTCTCGGCGCCGCCGCGGGAGGTTACGTTGAAAGAACAAGCCATACAGGTAATTCTTGTCGCCGCCGTGATGTGCGGCGTTTCATCGGTCCAGGCGGCAGCCCCGGTCATGTCCGCAGCAGACGCGTCCATGACGCCCCGCAAGCCGCAAACGCTCGTACGTGTGACGCTGGGCCAGGGCTATGAGCGACCGGTCTATATCCACATCTTCGCCGATCACTATCGCGCCCCGTGGTATGGGCATTATTCGCTGGGACGAGATGGGACTGAAGCCGCCATCACCGTGAAGACGGAGGCAATGCTCACCAGTGGGGAGCGGACCGCCTGGTGCGACCTCACCCCGACAATCTATGAGGACTCGGGTGCGATGCTCTATGTCACGGCCCGCCACACATACACAGAGCCTGCCAACCGGCTGCACGCCGCCTTTGAGTTCGCCACGGCGCCGGACGACAAGGCCATCGTGCGGACGTTGACCTTCGATCAGCAGCCGAGCGGCATGGCCCTCTATGTACCGCCCAATCTGCTCACGGCGGCGAACCTCGGCCGCCTTAAGACGGCTCGCGAAATCGCGGAGGATACCGGTCGGCTCGCCGATGCGCATCCCTGGCCCATACACGGGAAGATGCGCCAGCGTTTTCCGTTCTTTGTCACCGCCGAACTGAACCCCTTCTCAATTCCCATGGATGCCGCCACCACCGCACGCGAGCGCAGGACCCTTGAGTACTTCGGTTTCGCCGACAATTCCCTTCGTCGGATCCCCGGCGTGTGGTATCTGCACGGCGACTCCTACTGCCGGCCCGACCTCGAGACTATGCGGGCCCGGGCAGAGGAACAGGCGGCGGCTTTTCATCGCCGCGGCGGCAAGGTGGAGGAGATCGTCTACTGTGAACTCATGGATGAGCCAACCGGGCAGCCCTTGGCTGTGATCGCCACGGACCCGGCCTATCAAGAACGGTTTGTCGCCTGGTTGAAAGCGATGGGCAAGACGCCCACGGAGCTACTGGTCAACGATTGGGAGACTGTGAAGCTCGTCACGGACCAGCAGCGCGAGGCGTGTCCGGCATTGTACTACTACTCGCAGCGTTTCCGCACGCGGGCGCTGGGCGACTTCATGGCCACGCAGCGCAGGATTCTCGAACGCGCCTACGGCCGCACCTTGCCGACCGTCGCCAACTTCAGCGACGGCGCTATCTACAAAGGAAATCTCTACGAACAGGGGGTGGACTACTTCGAGCTGCTCGACGCGCCGGATCAGAACGCCATCTGGGGCGAGGACTGGGCCAACGGGGCTTCCACATATCAATGCGCCGCATTCAATGTGGACATCATGCGCGCCGCCGCACGCATGCGCGGCCAGGTGATCGGACATCACCTCGTCGCCCACGACGGGCGTACGCCGTGGGACATCAAGCTCAAGGCCACAAGCGAACTTGGACGCGGCGTGAAAGTCCTAAACAACTTCTCGTACGGGCCGAGTTGGGCGACCCATGAAGGTGGACCTTACTGGCGCAGTCACGTCTGGCATGCCAGGCCCGAGACCTGGAGCGCCAATGCAGCACTCACGCGCGAAGTGGGTGCCGTGGAAGACATGCTGCTAACCGCCATGCCCGCGCCGGCAAAGGTCGCGCTGCTCTACAGCTCGGCGTCTGACATATGGACACTCCATGAGAACCTCGCCTATGGCTTCGACCGCATGCACACATGGCTCGCCCTAACCCACGCGCAGGTGCCCGTGGATATCGTTTCTGAGCCACAGGCGGCCGCCGGCCTGCTCGATGCATACCAAGTCTGCTACCTCTGCGGCCCTAACCTCACACGTGCAGCGGCAGAGAAGGTCGGGCAGTGGGTGCAACGCGGCGGCACACTTTGGCTCTCTGCCGGTGCGGCGACGTTCGATGAATACAACCGTCCTCTGGGTACCCTCGCCGAGGGAATACCCGCAGAGCGAGGCGCAGCCATTGAGCTGGCCAAATACACATCATCGGGCCGTTATCTTGCGACTCTGTCGCCAAGAGACGAGGTGCGATGGAACGGCGGGACGGCCGACGTGCTTGCGGTGAAACAATCCTTGAACCCTCGCGGGAACGCGACGGTGCTCGCCACATTCAAAGATGCGTCCCCTGCGCTTGTGAGGGGCAGTTTCGGCAAAGGCACGGTCTTTTGTGCCGGGTTCCTGCCCGCGCTGGACTACATCAAGCAAGCGCTCGATGCGCGGAATGCCTTACAAGAGAGAGTGAAGGCAGGTGCGGCACTATCGGCGTTCGAACAGAGGGAGGCTCTGCTCCTGGAGCGTTCTTACAACCCGTGGAAGTACCCTGTGAACACGCGCGAACTGCTCTTGATGCCGGTCCGTGCGGCAGGCGTTGAGCCTCCGATCACGTGCAGCGTGAACCTGGTGGATGCAGTCTTCCTGAAACATGACAAGGGTATTCTCATCCCGCTCGCCAACTACACGCTTGAACCCATCCGACAGCTCACCCTTGCCGTCCGTGTGCCGTGTCACATCGCCAAGGCTCAGTCCGCATGCTGCGGTCCTCTCTCCTTCAGGCATACCTCGCTGACCTCCATCGAATTGTCGCTGCCATTGGGCAACAACGATTTTGTAGAACTTATGTTCGAGTAACGATCCTGAACGGTGAACCAGCGATACAGGGGCTTTCAGGACCGGTGAGCCGAGCGGCTCAACGACGGACCAGGAGTCGTCGGGCTGGGGAAACGCGGGACAGGGAAACGCGGGGACAGTGTAGAATGGCGGTCCGTTAAGGCGATCCTTGTCGCTTCTATCCGCGTTCTTGGGCCAGAAACGGGGATTTCATGCGTGGTGCATCCCTTAACGGACCGCCATTCGGGACAGTGTACGCATTTCCAGGTTCGGTTTCAGTTCCATGTCATCCAGACGGCCTCTTAACCTGCTGGCCTCATCAGGGATGCTTCCATCTGTTGGTGTTATCGACGGGATGGGGGTGCGGGATTAGGGGCCAATTCAAGGTGTCCGGTACTGTTTCGGGGTCTGCCTCGGCGGCGGATGGTGGATTGGGGGCCGAGCCGTTGGGCGGTCGACCCTACCAATCGCCAGTCCAACGATACAGCGCATGAACCACGGCGGATTTTTTCGTTTCGGACGGCGAATGCTGGCGCTGGCTGTGAAACGGGCGGGTCGGGGGCGCATCTGGACTGTTGGTGGCGGCGTGGATGGGCGGGCGGCTACGCCGGGACGCCGAGGACGGCGGTGGCGGTGTCTTCGACGAGCCGGACGGTGACGAGGTCATTCGTGTGGACCCGTTCGGCTGCCGGAGACCCGTCGGACGACAGGCGGACTGTGAAGTAGCGTTCGGCCCGGCCGCTGGGGCGGCCGTTGGTGCTCTCGATGAGGACCCGGGCGGTCTGGCCGAGAAACTGGCGGCGGAATTGGCTTTGGAGCCTGTGGTCGAGATCGCGAAGGATTTGCGATCGCTCTTTCCTAACTTCAGACGGGACCTTTTCGGGCATCCGGGCGGCGGCAGTGCCCTTTCGAGGCGAGAACGCGAAGACGTGCATCTTGGCGAAGCCGACCCGCTCGGCCAGATCGTGCGTCCGGCGGAAGTCGTCGTCCGTTTCACATGGGAAACCGACGATAATATCGGTCGTGATGGCCGGACGGTCGAGGATGCCGTTGGCCAGCTCGACTTTCGCGACGAAATCGCCCGCGGTGTATGGCCGGCACATCCGATGCAGAACGCGATCGGAGCCTGATTGGAGCGATAGGTGCAGGTGCGGCATGATGTTACGGTGCCGGGCGAAGACCTCCAGCAGGCGGGCCGTAACGTCGGCCGGGTCGAGCGAGCTGACGCGGATCCGCGCCAAGCCGTCGATCCGGGCCAGCCGGTCGAGAAGCGCCGGAAGATGGTCGTTCTCCGGCGTCGGCCAGTGCCTTCGGCGGACCGTGGTCTGGCCGTAAGCACCGATGTGTACTCCGGTTACGACGATCTCCTTGTGCCCTGCGGCCACGAGGGCTTGGGCCTCGGCCAGCACGTTATCGGGCGCATTGCTGCGAACCTTTTGGCGCGTAGCCGGTATAATGCAGTAGGTGCAGAACCCGTCGCAACCGTCCTGGATCTTGAGGAAGGCCCGGGTCTGGCCGCAATAGCGGGAAAGGGGCAGCAATTCCGGAGGCGGACATAAGTCGTTTTTGCGCTTGACTTTGGGGCCGTTTTCTGGTCTAATGGGCGTGTTCCTGGAGGATGGCCCGAGGTTCTCTGCATCTGGGGTGGTTCGAAAGGTCTCGATCAGACGGTGCAACGTTCCGGCAAGATCGGATCGATCCTTCACAACATGGACGTTCTCCTCGGCAGGCTGGAGTTCATCGCAAGGGGCAACGGGCAGGCAGCCGCAGACGACGACGGCTTTCGGCCCATGACGCAGCGCGTGATGCAGCAGGTGCCGGCTCTTGGCCGAAGCGGTGTGCGTCACGCAGCAGGTGTTGAGGACGACAAGGTCCGGTAAGTGTGTGACATCGGCCGGAGCAAGGCCGAGCCGTTCGAGAAGCTCGCGAATTTGCTGGCTTTCGTACTGGTTTACCTTGCAACCGAGTGTCAAGATGGAAAATCTGTCCATGATGTGGTACAATGGTAAGACTGTTGAGAGCTGTTTACAAGACTAACTGGCGGTACGCAGGCCGATAAGCGGGAGGTTCGTTATGGCAGCAGCATCGGATGCGATTTGGGCGGTTGACCTGGGCAATACGTCTCTGAAGGCCCTGCACCTTGCGGCGGTCGGGGACATGGTCCAGGTCATCGGCTTCGATCATATTCCTCACGGCAAGATCCTGTCGAGCAGCGGCATCAGCGCCGCCGAGCGGGACGAGCTGATCGCGATTACGCTGCGGCAGTTCGTCCAGCGCAACGACGTCAGCTACGACCCGCTGATCGTCTCGGTGCCGAGCCAGAACAGCTTCGCCCGCTTCGTGACGCTCCCCCCCGTCGAGCAGAAGCGGCTTCCGGAGATCGTCAAGTTCGAGGCCGCCCAGCAGATCCCATTCGACATGAGTGAGGTGCAATGGGACTTTGTCATGATGACGGAGCCGGACAGTCCCGAGCAGAAGGTGGGCATCTTCGCGGTCAAGAACGAAGTGGTGGAAGCGGAGATGGAGCACTTCGAGCGGGAGGACCTTCAGGTCAGCTACGTTCAGATGGCGCCGATGGCGCTGTACAACTACCTCCTGTTCGACCGGCCCGATCTGGTTCGATCGGACAACCGGGCGACGGTGATCGTCAACGTGGGGGCCGACAGCACCGATCTGGTGGTCTGCACGAAATCGGCCGTCTGGCAGCGCTGCATTCTGATGGGCGGCAACGCGTTCACGCAGGCGATCGCCGAGACGTTCCGGCTGAGCCCGGAGAAGGCCGAGAAACTCAAGCGGACCGCCCCGGTCAGCCGGTACGCCCGCCAGATCTTCCAGGCGATGCGTCCGGTCTTCACCGACTGGGCGGCCGAAGTCCAGCGGTCGCTGGGGTTCTACACCAGCTCCAACCCCGACGTGAAGCTCACCCGCGTCATCGCCATGGGCGGCGGCACCCGGCTTCGCGGGCTGACCAAATATCTCCAGCAGACCGTCCAAATCCCGGTCGAGAAGCCGGAAGCCTTCAAGAAAGCGGTCATCGCGCCGGGGCTTTCCAGCGCCAAATTCCACGAAAGCGTGGCGGACTTCGGGGTCGTCTACGGCCTCGGCCTCCAGGGCCTGGGCATGGCGCGCATCGAGAGCAACCTTCTGCCGTCGAGCGTGGCGAGGTCGATGGCCTGGGCGAACAAGACCAAGTATTTCATCGGAGCGGCGGTCATGCTTCTGATCGTCTCGCTGATGTGCCTGGGGCGCGTCGGCCTCGACCGCGTCAGCTACGCGCGGAGCGAGCAGGCCCGTGCGGCGACCAAGCGAGTGGTTGCAAAGGCCCAGAGCGCGCAGGAAGTCAAGAGCCAGTTCGAGAGCCAGAAGGCCGAATACGACGCCAAGCTGGAGAAGCACCTGTCGCCGTTCAAGTACCGCGAGGTCGTCCCCGACCTGTACAACCTCCTCCTGGCGGCGCTGCCCAACGCCGAGAACACACCCGACCAGCGTGACCTGTTCCTGGCGTACGATCGCGGCGACGCCGAAAGGGTCAAGAGCATCCCGCGGCCCGAGCGCAAGCAGTTGATCGTTACCAGCGTCTCGGTGTTCTTCAGCGACGACCTGGAGACCGCCCAGTTCGGCCAGACGGCCACGATGCGCAGGGACGCGATGATGCGCGACAGCCAACTGGCGATGGACGGCGAAGACGGCTCGACCCCCGACAGCGTGATGGCCGAACTGATGGCGATCTATGGCGACCGGTACGCCGGCATGGGCGGGTTCGCCAAATCATCGGAGGCCGAGAAGACGCCCGGTTTCGTCGTCAGCGTCGTCGGGTTCAGCCCCTACAAGAACGTCGGCGCCCTGGTGGATCCGCCCAACGTAACCGACAATCCATCCAAATGGGGCTTCGTCACGCGAATCGCCAATCTCGACAAGATCACCGACTCGAACTGCCCGTTCGAGCTGTATAAGAAGGATGCAGATCACTTCCGCTTCGAGTACGCCGTGGTCGAATGGGAGACCGCACCGCTGGGCATCGGACAGGTCGAGGTCATTCCCGATACGACCAACACCGCCGGCCGCACGACCGGCCGGTCCGCCATCCTGCTGGACATGACCGGGACCCAGGGCGTCGAGATCCTCGTGGACCCCGTCACAGGAGAACGGATCGACGCGGAGCCGGTCCTCGACGCCGACGGCAAGCCCAGGGTCGATCTGCTGAACAAGAAACAACAGATCATCCACGATTCCTGGTTCCAGCTCGACTTCAAGCTCAAGTGGGACCATGCGCCGGAGATCAAAGGCGCTACGGACAGCACCGCGACGACGGGCGGCGGCTCCCGCAGACGCAGCAGCGGCGGCAGCGATGCGATGGAACCCTATTAGAGAAAACAGGTGAGATCAGAATGAAAGCACCGAACGTCAACATCAAGGACATCCTGAAGAAGCTCAGCTTCCTCAAGAACAACCTGGCGCTGCTCGTGCCGATCATCATCGTCATCGTGGCGCTGCTGCTGCTGATCCCCACGCGCATCCTGGGCGCCCGGCTGCGCAAGACGGTCGAAGAGCAGAGCCTCCGCACGGGCAAGACGGTCGACACTCTGATCCGCGACGTCAACTCGGCGGCCGAGGCCGAAGTCATGCGGGCGGAGATCGAGGCCCGCGCCGAAGACGTCAATGCGATCGAAGCGCTGATCGCGCGCACGGTCGAACGGGAGCTGCTGCGGTACGACGTTTTCGGGCCTGATACGAACGAGACCTCGCGTGTGCTCTTCGAACGATTCGGGCAGGCCTATCACGCGGCCGTCGACCAGCTCATCGAGAACGTCGGCGCGGGACTGTGTCCGGCGCGAGCGGAGATCCAGGCGGCCCTGAAGACGGCGCCGCGCAGCACGCTCCGGACGGGCATGGGAGGCGCCTACGGAGAAGGAGCCTACGGCGGCGCTCCCTATGGGGGAGGCATGGACCCGTACGGGGGGGGCGGCATGATGGGACGCGGCCAGGGCTTGGGCATCGTCACAGAAACGGACAAGAAGATCGTCGATCAGATCTGCCTGGACCGAGCCAGGGCGTTCACCGTCTATGGCAGTCCGGTGGACGTCGCCGGCTACGCCTATTGGACGGACTGGACGTTCGAGAACAAGGACAAGGCGTACCAGGACTGCTGGTACTGGCAGGTCGGATACTGGATCGTCCAGGACGTGTTCACGTCGATCGGGCAGATGAATCAAGGGGCCGAGAGCATCCTCACCGCCCCGGTCAAACGGCTGATGAGCGTAGACTTCACGCTCAAGAAGAATCGGGCCATGCGGGGCCGACGCGGCGGCTTCACCCGACGGACCAAGGAGAACGAAAACCCGACGTACGCCACCGGCACCAAGGACGCTCTGACCACGCCCTGTACCGGTCGGTTCACGACCTTGCCGATGGATGACCTGACGGGAATCGATGTGGTGCAGTTCAACGTGAAGCTGGTCATTGACGCGACACAGGTCAATTCCTTCATGGAGCGGATCTGCACCGCCAAGCCGCACACGTTCCGAGGGTTCTACGGCGATCAGCCGGAACAGACCTACGAACACAATCAGATCAGTATTCTCGAAACGAGCGTCAGCCAGGTCGAGAAGGAGGGCTTCACCCACTACTTCTATCGCTACGGCGACCAGCCCGTCGTCGAGCTCGACCTGATCTGCGAGTACGTCTTCCCACGGACGCCGGCCTTCCTGGAGATCATACCCAAACAGGTCAAGGACGAGCTGAAAGGCGAAGAAAACTCCGAAGGGTAATCGAATCAGTCAAATACGACGGAATCTGACAGCGGGATAAGCTATGCGAGAATTGTTAGGCAAAATCGGACGGTTCTGCGAGAACCATGTGGAGAAGATCGTGCTCGTGATCGTCGGGGCGTTCTGCATCTGGCTGTTCTTCACGAAAGTGATCTTCAGCCCCAACGGCGTCCCATACGACGGCAAGACCTACAGTCCGGGCCAGATCGACACCGCCATTCAGAAGAAGGCCGAAGACCTGGCGCTGCAGCTCCAGAGTGGAGGCGGAACGAGCCAGAAGAAGGTCACGTACGTTCCCAAGCTCACCGGCCCGATCGATCCGAACGATCCGGTGGTCTCCAAGGTGTTCGTGGGCCGGCCCGCGCCGGAGAGCTTCCTGGAGCTGCTGCGCTCTCCCCTGAGCTTCATGAGCTCGGAGTTGGGTCCCAGCGAAGTCGTCGCGCAGTCCCCGGACGACCGCCCTCGGTATGCGCTGCCGCGCATCGGGCCGGTGACCGACGTCGCGGTCGGTCATATTCGTGCGGCGGCTTACGTGCCTCTCGAAGACGTGACTCCCCAGCGCACCTATGACGCCGTGGAAACCGAGCCCAATGACATCGATCTGGTGACGGTGGAAGCCAAGTTCAACGTGGCCGAGCTGTATCGGCAGTTCAACGCCTATTTTGCGGGAACGGAAGTGGCAAAACAGGCGTGGCGGGACCCGTGCATGGCCAATCCGAAGTTTGCCGCCGTGAATCTCCAGCGGCAGACCCTGCTGGACGACGGAACCTGGAGCGACTGGGTGGATGTGCCGCGCAGTCGGATCGAAGCCAACCGAAGCCTGTTCCAGATCGTGGAGAACGTCAAGGACCTGCCCCCGGGAGGTCTGGGCGTTCGGATGATGCAATACGCCGACAGGTTCGTGACCATGTCGCTCCTCCAGCCTGAGGCCTACCAGATCGCCTCGGCCGAGGAAGAGTGGTTCCCGCCCAGCTATTACACCAAGTTCAAAGAGGTTCAGAGGAAGATCGAGGCCGATGAGAAGCGCAAGGAGCGCGAAGAGCAGCGGGATCGCCAGGAGGCCGATACGGGGGGTCGTCGCGACAACCTTCGCACTGCGGCCGGAGGCGCGACCGCGACCGGGACCAGCCCTCGACGTCGCGAGACGACCGCCGGCGGCGGGATGGGCGATCCCTACGGCGGCGCCGGCGGCACCCGCGATCGAGGCGCCCGGACCAGCCGGACCAGGGGAGGCGCGCCGGGGATGGGAATGGACCCGATGGCTCCTGACGCACGCCAGCGGGGCGCCCGCACGGGCCGTCGGGCTCCGGGTGACATGGCCTATGACCCCGGCCTTGGCGCGTACGGCGGATATCCCATGGACGGCACCATGAGAATGACGCCGACCACGGACGAGGTCTATTACGAGTTTGCACAGGCCGCGATGAACTACACCACGGACCTCTCGAAAAGCAAGGACCCCCTGCTGTTCTGGGCCTTTGACGACACGATGGCACCGGGCAAGACCCACCGCTACCGCATCCGGCTGGGCGTGTTCAATCCCGTGGCCGGGACGGACAAGCTGGCGCCGCGCGACGCCGACAAGAAGAACCAGGTGATTCTCTGGAGTGAATTCTCGAAGGTCACCGACGCGGTGAGCGTTCCCAAGCGGCTGTACTTCTTCGCCAAAGACGTGCAGGACCGGCAGAAGACCGCGACGGTGGAGGTGGCCCGCTACCTGCTGGGTTACTGGCGTACGGAGGACTTCCAGGTCCGGCCGGGCGACGCGATCGGCAAGGAGATGGAGCCCAAGGAAGAAAAGCCCAAGAGGACGGACCGCCTGATGGCTCCCGGCGGGCGAATCACCGGCGCCCCGATGGGTCGGGAAATGCTCGGCATGGGGCCGTATGCCGCAGGTCCCTACGGCGGCGCTGGCGGAATGGCCATGTATCAGACCCCGGCGAACCCGGCCGACGCTGCGATCAACCCCGAGCTGATCGATTACAGCACCAATACGGTCCTCGTCGATCTGCTGGAGGTCAGCGACTGGAGCACCCAGCCCAGCCTCCAGCCGCGGGTCTACTATGATATGCTCTATACCCACGACGGGATGAACATCGAGCGGATGCCGGTAGGGACGCGAAACTGGTCCAAGGACCTGCTGGCGACGTACCAGCTCATCTCGACGGAGAAGCGGAAGGAGCCTCAGTCGTTCAAATCGTTCCAGAAAGGCGGCTTCCGCTCTCGCGGTGGCGTGGGCGGCCCCGGCGGCGCCTATGGCTCGCCCTACGACATGATGGGTGGCGGCGGCCCTTACGGTCCCACGCCCCGCAGATAACCTTCGCACACAGAACAGGTCCTATCGGTCCAATTCGACCCATAGGACCTGTTCTTCAATTCCCTTGACCCCTTTGCGCGACTGCGCTACATTCTCCGGCGTCTTTGTCCATGACGAAAAGGGCTGGAGGCAACGTGAACGAACGCATCGAACTGCTGCTGCGCATCTTGTGTGACACCATCCCCTCCCAGGTGGATGCGGCGTACCTCTTCGCGCAGACCGAACCGAATCAGGAGAGCGTCTTCGCGACCGCACGCGGACTGCTGCACCGCAAGAGCGTCGAGCGGATATGGATCTCCGACTGCGCCGCCAAGAGCGGCTACGTCGGCGCGCCTGCCTACCGCGAAGCGATGATCCGATCGGGCATCCCCCGGGAGACGATCGAAGAGGTCCCGATGGAGCCGACCGAAATCCTGCACACGCAGATCGAGGCGCATGCCGTGGTCCGATTCGCCAAGGCGCGAAGGCTGCGGAGCCTGATCGTGACCTCGGCGCCGTTCCACCAGGAGCGGGCGTTTATGGCGGTCGTCACCGCCGCCCTTCGCGAGTATCCGCCACTGAAGCTCTACAGCCTGCCGGGCAAGGCCCGGAACTGGGACGAGGTCGTGACCCATTCCCAGGGGGTCCTCACGGGCACGCGCGCCGGCCTGATCGAATCGGAGCAACAGCGCATCGACAAGTACACCGCCCAGGGCGACCTTGCGGCGCGCGCCGAGGTCCTGCGCTACCTCCGTCGGCGCGACGCCGCCGATTGAGCCGGCCGAACGATCCGGTCAGCGCATCAACTTCCGCAGCAGGGCGCGCTGGAAGTGGAGGCGGTTCTCCGCCTGGTCGAAGAGGATCGAGTGGGGCGACTCAGTGACTTCGTCGCTGATCTCGAACCCGCGATAGGCGGGCAAGCAGTGCATGACCCGGACGTGCTCTGGCGCGGCGGCCACGAGAGCGGCGTCGACCTCGAAGCCGGCGAACTCCCGGCGGCGTTTGTCCTTCTGGTCCTCCTGACCCATGCTGACCCAGGTGTCGGTGTAGATGACGTCGGCCTGCGCCACAGCGGCGCGCGGGTTGCTCATCTGCGCGACACAGCCCGGCGCAAAGCCGTTGGCCACGCGGATGGAGGCATCGTCCAGCTCATAGCCGGCGGGCGAGGCGACGATCAGCTTCATCTTCAGCTTGCCGGCGGCGAAGGCCAGCGAGCGCGCGACGTTGTTGCCGTCCCCGATGAAGGCGATGGTGATGCCTTCGATCCGTCCAAAGTGCTCGCCGATCGTCAGCACGTCGGCCATTGCCTGGCACGGGTGCGACCAGTCCGTCAGCGCATTGATGACCGGGATGTCGGCATACCGGGCCAGATCGACCACGGTGCTGTGCTCGAACGTCCGCGCCATGATCCCGTGGACGTAGCGACTGAGCACCCGCGCGATGTCCTTGACCGGCTCGCGCTTGCCGATGCCGCCGATGTCTTCGGGCTTGACGTAGATCGGGCTGCCGCCCAGGTCGGTCATCGCGACCTGGAAGCTGATGCGGGTCCGCAGGCTGGGCTTTTCGAACAGCATGGCCAGGGTTTTGCCCGCCAGGCACAGGTCGCGCCGGCCGGACTTGTACATCGCCTTCAGGGACCGGCTCTCTTCGAGCAGCGCGTTCAGTTCGTCGGTCGAACACTCGCTGATGGCAAGGAAGTCTTCCATGGTCAACTCCCGGACAGGACGTTGTCAAAGATGCCGATAGCCTCGTCGATCTGCTCGCGCGTCACGGTCATGGGCGGCATGAAGCGGATCACGGTGTCGTGCGTGCAGTTGATCCTCAGGCCCTTCTCCAGGCACGCGGCGACGATGGCGGCGCCGGGGCGCATCAGTTGGATGCCGATCATCAGACCGATGCCCCGGACGTGGTCGATGATCGCGTGTTTGTCCTTGAGCGAGCGGAGCTTGTCCTGCGCGTACTGGCCGATCTCGGCGGCCTGCCGGAGCAGGCCGTCCTCCTCGATGGCCTCGATGGTCGCGACGCCGGCGGCACAGGCCAGGCAGTTGCCGCCGAACGTGGAGGCGTGCTTGCCCGGCACCAGCGAGGCGGCGATCTCCGGTCGGGCCATCATCGCGCCGATGGCGACGCCGCCGCCGAGGGCCTTGGCCATCGTGATGATGTCCGGCTCGACGTCGTAGTGCTGATAGGCGAACCACTTGCCGGTCCGCCCGACGCCCGTCTGCACCTCGTCGAGGATCATGATCGCCCCTTTGGCGTCGCACAACTCGCGAATGGCGCCGAGGAACTCGGCCGTCGCGACGTTGATGCCGCCTTCGCCCTGGATCGGTTCGACCATCACGGCGGCGACCTCGTCGGTGAACGCCGCCTCCAGCGCCGCGACGTCGTTGAACGGGATGTACGCAAAGCCGGGCAGCAGCGGCAGGAAGCCGTCGTGGTACTTGGGCTGCGCGGTGGCGGTGACGGTGGCAAAGGTGCGGCCGTGGAAGCTGCCCTCGGCAGTGATGAACTTGTACTTGCCCTTGGCGGTGTGCAGACGCGACAGCTTCAGGGCCGCCTCGTTGGCCTCGGCGCCGCTGTTGCAGAAGAAGCACTTGCCGCCGAAGGCCCGCTCGCTGAGCAGTTGGGCCAGCCGGCCTTGCGGCTCGGAGTAGAACGTGTTGTCGATGTGGATCAGTTCGCCGACCTGGCGGCGCACCGCCTCGACCACCTTCGGGTGACAGTGGCCGATGCCGCTGACCGCCCAGCCGGGAAACATGTCGAGAATCTTGTTGCCGTCGGCGTCGTAGAGGTAGGAGCCTTCGCCCTTGACCATGACGCGGGGCAGCCGGCCGTAGTTGGCGATCACGTATTTGTCAAACAGTGCTATCGTTTCTTGCGTTGTCATAGATCCCTCTGGAGTCTGGGGATGAATATCTCTTGTGGCTTCGAATGGAATCGGTCCTGTAGGGCGTACAGGACCTATGGCCTTCGCACGATCTCGGTGCCGATGCCCTTCTCGGTGTAGATTTCCAACAGCAGGGAGTGGTCGATGCGGCCGTCGATGATGTGGGCCTTGCGCACGCCGGCCTCCAGCGCCATCAGGCACGCCTCGACCTTGGGGAACATCGCGTCGGTAATCACGCCGGCGTCGATCATCTGCTTGATCTGCTCCTCGTCGAGGCTGCTGATCCAGCTCTCGGGGTCATTGATGTCCCGCCGGATGCCGTGCGTGTCGCTGACCATCACCAACTTCTCGGCCACCACCGCCGCCGCCACCTTGCCCGCAGCGCTGTCGGCGTTGACGTTCAGTTTGCCGCCGGCCTTGTCGATCGCCACCGAGGCGATCACCGGGATCGTGCCCTCGGCGCAGAGCGTCTTGAGCAGCTTGCCGTTGACGTCGGTGACCTTGCCGACCAGGCCGAGGTCGAGCTTGCGTCCTTCCGGGCCGGGCAGCCGCAGCGTCTCGGCCATCAGCACGCAACTGCTCAGCGAATGCAGGCCCATCGCCCCGCAGCCCAGCTCCTCCAGCGTCTGGCAGATCGGCACGTTCGTCTTGTGGACCAGCGTGTGCTCGGCGATGTTCAGCGTTCGCTGGTCGGTATAGCGGCGGCCCTGCACCCAGACCGGCTCCAGGCCCGCCTCGTTCATCGCGCGGGTGATGGCCTTGCCGCCCCCGTGGACGATGATCGGCCGCATCCCCACCGTCGCCATGAACGCCACGTCGGTCAGCAGATTCCGCTGCGCCGCCGGATCGTCCAGAACGCTGCCGCCCAGCTTGACGACCACAATCCGCCCGCGAAAGGCCCGGATATACTCCATCGCCTCAACCAGGGCGGCCGCTTTGGCAATCGCCTCTTGCACGTAAAGACTCCTTGGACTCCAATAAAAAAAGAATCTTTCAATCTATGCTCGCCGGGCGCGCAAGTCAAGCGCTATTCTCGGCGAAATCCCCGGAATTTGCCCCGCGAGATTGCGTCTCTCACTGGTTCTCCCAGCCGGCGAGTGGCGGGATCTCGAGAGGCCAGGCGAGATGCAGGTTGCCGCCGGGGCCGAGAGAGCTCTCCGGCAGATTTCCGACCCGTCGGCTCCGGCGGAGCTGGTCCGACACCGTAACCTTTCGCACGTGGCCGTCCAGCATGGAGACATAGGAGTGCCCCGTGTTCAGGTCGCCCCCACGCGGACGGTGGTAGGTCGCAAACGCATCGCCGACGTCGGTTTCCGGCATCGTCGACGCATAGGGACGCTCCGGGGATGTGTCAAAGGTGGTGTACGAAGGCCCGATGTCCAGAGACCCGATCGTAATGGCGCCGGTGACCCTGAACCTCGGCGCCCGCGAGTCGATGGGATCGCCGGGATCAATCATGGTCCCATCCTGGGTTCCTCCCCAGGGGCCGCTGAGATTGTGCCGCGCCGGCCATCGCGATTCCGTGTTGATCGTCCAGGAATTCTCCTCGCCGAAGGCAAACACCTCGGCAGGACTTCGCGTGACCTGCGTTTCCCGGCAGACCCTTGTGATTCGGACGCTCCTGGCATCCACGGCGTTTCCCGCCCCCCCGCCAAGAGTCCCGGTCAGGAAGGTCCTGTGCAGGTTCCCGTTCATCGTGTAGCAGTACTGGGGGACCAGGGCGAGCGGCTCGTTCGGTTCGGGTGTGTCCCCTGCGGGTCCTCCGCCCCCACCAGGACCCCATCCGGGAATCTGAAGCCTCCTGGGTTTGTTCGGGTCGCGGTTGTTGCAGCCTCGCTCCAGGCAGGCGCGAACGCCGGTCTTGCAGAGAAGGACCTTGGGGTTGCCCAGATAGGGTATCAGAGCGCCCTGAAGCTCGCTGTGATCGCGCAGCAGCCGGCTGGACGGTCCGATCCCGGCGTCGTGCCAGCGGCAGGTCCATGGGTGCATTGCGCCGTAAGGCAGCCGCGACGGCTGCCCGGAACGGGAGCTGATGAACGATTCCTCCGAATGGTACAGAAAGGTCGGATTGGGAAACAGGCCGTCATGGTCGCTGCAGTAGGTCTTGAGCATCACGGTCATCTGATGCAGGTTCGACCGGCAGACCGTCTCGTGGCCCTGCTCGCGCACCAACCTCGTGACGGGCAGACTCAGGGCAATCAGCACGGCGATGATCGCCACGACCACGAGCAGCTCGATGAGTGTAAAGGCTCTCTTCATTCTCGCACACTCCCTGCAATCGTCGCCATCGCCGGGATTCGCCATCCACCGCCAGGTCGGCGCTCCCGGACGCACCGCCCCCACCATACCACGGTCCCCCCCGTACTTCAAGGCATCTGGAGACGCGATCACCCGTTTTGGCCTCGACTGGCTGAAGGCCGGTCAGGACGCTGGGAGGCGACGGATGAATCCCCGGAGGCCACCTGTTTGTGGTAGGGGCGAATCATCATTCGCACCTACGGACGAAGCCGATGCCGGTGTTGTCATCTCGACTGAAGCCTTGGCGATCCGCCGGCCGGAGGGGTCGTAGGTATAGGTGATCTGCTCCCAGTCGGTTGTCGACGAGCCACCGGCGCTTGGCGTCCACTGGAGGTAGTCCACCCAGCCCCGATCCGAGCCGCTCTCGCTGCTGCTGTCCCTGCTGTACACCCAGACCAAGGCGTGCGTCCCGTCCCCACTGAGCGGGTACGACTTCTGCTGCCAGCCCACCTTTCCGCTGATCCGGTCCTGAAGCACCCCATCCAGCAACGAGTTACCACGTTGCAGCACCCGCCTGCTCGATAAGCTCATCATGCCTCGTTCCAAGATCACGACGCGCCCATTGGTCTGTTAATGATTATCGAAATGGCTGACCCTGAATCTGTCTCCAACCTACCGTGTTGCACTTTGCATGTTAATGCGCCTCCGGTCCGCCCGTCACGCCTAACCATCGCCCGGTTCGGGCGTCCCTGCGTAGGAGAACGAAACACCATTGACGACTATCTTCAAAGAACGCTCCCCCAGAGAGATGGGCCACAGATGCGGCAGGGTAACTCGGTCACTGTCTGCCATATGTGCGTCATTGAAGCTGTCCAGGCCCCCGAAAGCAGCGGAGACCAGCAATCCGCCAAAGTAGGCGTCATAGAGTTCTGTGTTCTGCATACCAACATCAGGATATGTTAACTTTTCACAATCAAGAAGTTCTGATATTTCGCAGATTCGTTGAATCACCTGCGGTAAGTCGCAACAATAGACGCCGACATCGATAACCACGCGGTTCACATCGTGGGTACCGTGAACATCCCAGAACGAGAGTATATGGTACGGCTCAACCGGAATCGGGAGAGACATTGCCTGGATTCGCTCCTCACCCGGGCGCAGACGAACATATGTGCTTTGATACGCTCGGATATGATATCCGGCAGCCTCGTCTGGCACTTCGAACCGCTTCCTTATTACAAGAGTGGCGTCTGTGTCCGGATCCCAATACACGTCGTAGTCTCTCACAGTCGGCTGGTCCAGTATCCGAATACCTTCACAAAGCCAGATGTCCTGGTTCAAAGCATTTTTGATCTTGTAGGCCAGCTTGAGGCTGTGATCGTTCACTTCGAACGTGACAAGGGCGATCTTCACTGTCGTCCTCCAATCTCCTGCCAATGAATTGGTGTCACTTTCCGCCTGTGCACGGCGTACTGTGAAAACGCATGCCAGGACCGCCATTAGCAGCACTTCTCGTCTGTTCATCGCCAACGCCTCCCAATGGACCTTGTGACAAAATCGCGATGACACTCGCCATCGGATATCAACACTACTCATTCACGTAACCCCCGTTCCGAATATCTGAATGCACCATGCTTCACACAAATCTCCTGCAAAGCAGGATATAGACGACACTTCATGATCTTCTGCCCACGCGAACGATAACCAGCATTCCCTATGGTAGGACCGGTGTCCACCATGGGAACGCCTCCCAGGAAACATCCGGATGAAGAAAGCTCTTGTTTGGTGTATATCCACTTCTGGTGCGGGACCAGCCAACTGCCGGCCTAGGTCGAACCCA
Source organism: Sedimentisphaerales bacterium (assembly GCA_040772485.1). Taxonomy (GTDB): domain Bacteria; phylum Planctomycetota; class Phycisphaerae; order Sedimentisphaerales; family Anaerobacaceae; genus Anaerobaca. Next base: position 251,171 of record JAXGYC010000011.1, read on the forward strand.
TTCATAGCCCGGCACTTTCGAGTAGAACGCAAACCGGAAGTAATTCTCGCAGAAAATAGCATTCTGCTCTCTGACAAGTTCTTCGCCTGCCGGAGGCCGTTTCCTGGTACCGCTGTCGTTAGTCTCCCACTCGAATCCCCTTGTGATATCATCATAAGCATGGCCCAACTCGTGGGCTAGAGCGACAAGCTCCGGATACGTGTGCCACTGCCTCTGTCCCCCACCCGTCATGGTGTTGATTTGGGAAACAGACTTAACTGGACTCCAATAGATTGGTCGCCCTTCTTCCAGAGGGGCATAGCACTGTCCTATACCGGGCTTGTCAAAGGGCGTTACCCGAATACCCGCGTCTTCAATCATTTCAATCTTCGATTCATAATCCCACTCGTAGCCAAGATAGATAAGCGTCTGAATAGCCCAGAATACCTCCTCGTTACCGTTCGCCAGGTCACCGCCTGTCTGAGTCCTCCAATCGATCCCTCCCCTTGCGAAGCGGTATTTCTGCCACGCTATTACGTCATCCAGACTATCAAAGCCGTGGGCCCATTTGATGCTGCCGTCGTCGTTGAAGCACGCGAACGTGACCTGATCGGCATAGGCAGCCTCATGGTCTCTGTCAAGGATGCCATAGTACACAGCCCCACTTGGGTCAACGCAATTGGTCGCGTTGTTTCCACAATAACTGTACCAATTCAAACCTTGTCCAGCGGGGTCGGTTTGGAGGAAGCGGCCGATGGTCGGGTTGTAGTAGCGGGCGCGGTAGTAGTAGAGGCCGGTTTCCTTGTCGAATTCGCGGCCCGTGAACATGAAGCGGTTGGGATGGTTCGGGTCGGAGGCAGCGACCTGGCCATAGACGTCGTATTCGTAGACCTGGACCGTGTCGCCGTCGGCGTCGCTGAGCGCCACCACCGAGCCGAGGGCATCGAAGTGGTAGTAGTATGTGCCGGCGTAACTGCCCGCCGCTTCAACCATGCAGATCGGCTCGTCGATGCACGGGCCGTAGACGTATTTCCGCAATTGTACATCGTTAGCATCGTACTCGGCGATGCAGTGGTCGCCATCCCGTTCGACAAGCTCAGGGCAGGCTGCGCGGTATTTGGTCACCACGCCATCGACGTCCTTGGCGATCCGCCGGCCGGAGGGGTCGTAGGTGTAGGTGATCTGCTCCCAGTCGGCTCCGCCGCCCGATCCCGGCACACCGCCCGACCACTGGATCGCGTCGATCCAGCAGGAGCCGGCGGTCGAGCCGGAGTACTTGTAGTACTTCCACCTGAGCGTGTGCGTGCCCGATGGGACCGCGAAATTGCCCGTCCAGGGCCAACTGCTGCCCTGCGACCAACTGGCCTTGAAACTCTCATCGACATAGAAAGCCAGGGCATCCCCGCTGACCGAGGACATCTTGTACCGGAAGCTGACGTTGCCCGGCCCGACGACCGTCGTCCGCATCCAGGTCTCCTGCCCGGAGCCGATGGTCCCGCTCTGTGCGGCGTCGTTGTCCCCTTCGGCAAGCTCAGGGCAGGCTATGTAGTACTCGACCGATTGGGCGAACCACTCGGCATCGCCACGCGGCGTCGGTACAATGGGCCGGATTATGGGAACCTCTCCACGCATAGCTTCCCTTCGCACATCCGGCTATAGCCTACAGCAATGCCGCGTCGGAGTCAAGGGCGTATCTCGTATCCCAGCGGTGGGGCGTAAGGATTCCGTCGGTCGAGGCTTCGAGGGTGGGAGCGGTCCGGCCTGTTCCGAAGAGGTGCTGGTGAGGGAAATACTCCCGGATGGGGAAGGGAGTGTGGCCCTCCCGCGTTGCGCTTCGCGTATCAATGCGCCTATCCCCCCTCGGAGACGATTTTCGGGTATTTGGCGGCGATGTCTGAAACAGACCTGGTTCTCGCACGACTAACCCAGAGTGGAACGCCTTTCGGTTGGCGGCACGAAGGTTGGAGTGGTGTGCGTCAAGGTCAAGACCATGATCTTGAGAGGTACTCATCATGAGGAATCTCACTTTGTTGATGCTGGGGGCAGTTCTGGCCCTGGGAGCCATGGCACAGGGAGCAGAGGAGAAGGTGGTCAGTCTGTACGACGGGCCTGCGCCCGGATCGGGAGACTGGAAGCTCCCCGAGCGGCAAATCAAGTTCGGCCCGGCCATGACGCGAGTGATCGTCAACGTGGTCCAGCCGACGCTGACGGTCTTTGCGCCCCAGGCAGAGACCGCGAACGGCACGGGGGTGGTGATCTGCCCCGGCGGCGGCTTCTGCATGCTCTGCGTCGATCACGAGGGATATGATGTAGCGCGCTATCTGACGGCCAAGGGAGTGACGTGTTTTGTCCTGAAGTACCGACTCCTGCAATGCGAGACCGAGAACCCGATGCTGGAAGCGTCGTCGGGCGGCAACTTCCTGGAGAAGGTCGCTCCCATCATCAAACTGGCGTTGGCCGATGGATTGGCCGCGATGGCGCACGTCCGTACCCACGCCAAGGACTATGGAGTCCACCCGGACCGGATCGGCATCATGGGCTTCTCGGCCGGCGGCATCGTAGCCGCCTCGGTGGCGTACAACTACACGGCCGAGACTCGCCCCGATTTCGTCGCTCCCGTGTATCTCGCTCACGACCTGGTGATCCACGGTGACGGGGTTCGTGACGATGCACCGCCTTTGTTTGCGGTGGCTGCGACCGACGACCACTTCGGCCTGGCGCCCCAGAGCGTGGCGATATACCAGGCCTGGGTGGCCGCCAAGAAACCGGCGGAGCTTCACCTGTATGCGAAAGGCGGACACGGGTTTGGCATGAACAAGCAGGATCTCCCCTGCGACACGTGGGCAGATCGGTTCGTCGATTGGCTCCAGATGCCGGGTCTGCTGGAAAAGTGAGCCTCCGTGGCGCCGGTGGATTCTATCCCCCCGTTCGGGCTGAGGAAAGGAACACGGATGGGCCGGGGGGTTGGCCGAGTGAGGCGCGGCTCTGCGCCGGGGTCAGAGGGGCAATCCCTGGGGAATGACTGTGAGTCGCACGCGAGGGGCCGGCCGCCTGTCTTCTCCCTGTCCGGTCGGGTTCATCCGGCCGTAGATCCGCTCACAGCCGCCGTCTCCGGACTGCTCCTGATTCTCAGTGAAAGAGACTCTCCAGATGGAATTGGAGCCATTCCAGCACGTTTTGGGCCGCTCGTCTTGCTTCGCCTGCATCTTCAGGCGTCGGCATGAAGAACCCATCCGGATACCGTGCTGCAACGGCATAGGGCATCAGCAGCACCAGATCATCCCGCAACGTTTCCGCATCCGCACAATGTGGGAGAATCCGCTCCAGCAACAACAGCAGATCATGGGTGAACGGTGGCGGAACGCCTCTCGTCACCAGATAGGCTTTCAACAGCTTCTCGGCGGCTTGCTGGGCGTGGAAGCAGACCGTGTCATACGGTATCACCTCGGACTTGAGGTTGTTGTCCGCGTTCAGCAGATCATTCTGTGCTTTGGCCAGCCACTGGCGGGCCAGCTCCATCCGGGCGTTCATAGAGCGTCTTGCCCTCGCGTAAGACCGCCGAGACGAATGTCAGGGCCGACTTCTTTCCTTCTTCGATCTCCTGCGGCGTGTAAACAACAATGTCCATGCCGAAAGGATACGGGCGGAACTGCTTGTACAGGTTGATGGCCCTCTTGTGGCGGGGCAGGTCGGTTTCCGCCACGACCATCAAGTCCACGTCGCTTCGATCCGTGGCCTCTCCCCGGGCATATGAACCGAACAGAATGACCCGTGACGCATGTGCGGCATCTGCCAACTGCACGGCGACTTGTCGTATCTGATTCTCATGGATCATGGCGGGAATATACGACAAGAACGCACGCGTGTAAACCATGCCACGGTCGGAGAGGGCGAAATTGAACGTGTCCGGAACCTCTTGGCACATGGGCGGGACCGGTGGCGCTCCCTGTCAGGCAAGAGCCGACTCTGGAAGGGCTTCGTTTCGGATTGGGGACTGTGGATTCGCCGAGGCAACCCAATCCGCAATCCGAAATCCGCAATCGGCAGTGTCAGCGACGGCCGGCGCTGACGCGGGCGGTTCTTTGGAATACCCTCGTTCCTGGCCCGAACGCTGACGATTTCCTTGACGGACCGGCACTCTATAGGGTCCCCAGATTTCCCAGCCGTTCGACGATGCTCAGCACAAAACGCGCGGAGTTGTGGGCGGCGAGTTCATTGAACTGTGCCGTGTCCATACGGACATCCGAGTCCGCGGTATTGCTCAGGCTTCGCACGACCAGGAAAGGCAATTGCTGCTGGAAGCAGACCTGCGCGACGGCGGCGCCCTCCATCTCCACCGCGTCGGCCCGAAAACGCCGGCGCAGCTCCGCCCGCTTGACTGCGGAAGCGACAAAGGCGTCGCCGCTGACGATCGTCCCGGCCACGATCCGCGGGACTCTCTCGCCAGCGCTCGTGACGATCTTCTCCAGACGTAACCCTTCTTGGGCCTTCCGGGCCAGATCCAGCAGCTTCGGATCGGCCGGCAGGAATATGGGATTGTGCCGGCCGGTGAGCGGATTCCTTACCTGGTAGGTATCGAAGCCGTCCTCGGTGTAGATGACCAGGTCGTGGTGCGCCACCTTTTCGGCAATGACAATATCGCCTGGGGACAGATTGGGATCGATTCCGCCGGCAATCCCCGTGAAGATCACCTCGCTGGGCCGGAACTCGTGAATCAGCAGCGCTGTGGTCATGGCGGCATTGACCTTGCCGATGCCCGTTTGTGCCAGGACGATACGCCTGTGTTTCAATCGGCCCGTGATGAAGTCGATGCCCAGCAGCGTATGGAACTGCACCTGCTCCAACCGGCCTTCGATAATCTCCACTTCCTCTCCGAAGGCTCCGAGAATCGCCGTGACCGGAGTCTTGTCGTCCGCGGCAGGACACGGACGGCCCGGCCCGGCGAGGACCATCAACGCCATCAGAAGTGCACATCGTCTCATCGGTATTCTCTCCATTCTGTAAAACACCCTGTCTGTGCTCCCAGAAAGAAACAACAGAAAGCAAAAGGCAAATATCAAAATAGCGGAATCCGCCTGCGGCGGATGTAGGGGCGAATAATCATTCGCCCCTACGGCCTTCTTGCATCTTGCTGTTTGATCTTTGCTCTGATCGTATCTAACGCACATCGCAGACAAAATCCAGAGCCAGCGTGATCTCTTCATCGGGCCCTATCGGCAGCGCTTCGTCGCCGATCGTCCGACCGTCCTTAGGGACGAGCCGAACGGGACGGTCGAAACGCTCCAAATGCACCCATCGTCGCAAGACTGCATCAAATGCCGTATACCAACGATATGTGGCGCTCCCTGTCAAGCAAGAGCCAACTCTGGCAGGGGCTCGTTTCGGATTGCGGATTGGCCGAGGCAACCCAATCCGAAATCCGCCGTCCGCAATCCTGCGAGGACTGATGTGAGTTTCGCATGGGGCTTGCGTCAGACGATGCCGAGAGTGCTTCCTGCCGCGTGGCTGGTTCACAGGGGTGGTCCTTGGGGCACGACTGTAAGCCGCACGCGGGGAGCGGGTCCATCTGCGGCGTCGCAGGAGAACTGGATCCGGTTCGGTCCGGCCCGGAGCAGTGGAGGCTCGCCCTGCGGGGTCACGTTCGCGATCGTCTCACCCTTGGGCCCGTAAAGCACACAGTCATGGTCCGAGCGGAATTCGAGATAGCAGCCGGATGGCATCTCGACAGGAAGACACAAGGTCGTGCCGTTGACGGTGATCGCGGGATTCTTCACCGTACAGGGCAGCATCGGCAGCGCCTTGAGCGGTCCGACGGCACACCGCACCGGCCGGCCCTTGGGCAGATTGTTGTACCAGATGCTCACCGATTCGACCGTGCCGAAGTCAATGGTCTCGCGGTAGACGTTATAGCCTCCTTTGCCGTCGTTCCAGGCGTAGTCGCTCCAGCGGGCGGACTCGGTCTCGACGAGCGTGAACTGCCGCCGGCCGGTGAAGTCGACGTCGATATAGCGGTCCGCCACAGCGCCGTAGGAGATGTGGCGTGGGCTTTCCAGCCGGACGGCGATGATCTGTCCCTGGCCATCGCCCTCGACCCAGAAGCCGATGGCCTCACGACCTTTGAGATTCAGGCAGGGTTCGAATTTGCGGTCCAGCCTGACCCACGCCGCACTCCGGGGAACCGTGCCTGAATTGGTCGCGGCGAAGATCCCCGCCGGTCCCGCGCCATCGGGTGTCTCCGTCAACGATGCGGTCACGCCGGCCGCCATGCGCAGCGGCCCGGCAAACTGGTCGGCGGCAGAGAGGTCGGCCAGGACGATGTTGTTGGGGTCGTCATACGAGCCGGCGGCCATCAGCGCTTCCAGGCGAAAACGCACCGGCTGCTCGCCAAAGGGATTCTCCACCACCCACGAGAGGCTCCACGGTTCCGCACCGCTGGCCACGTGAGAGTCGCAGACACTCGGGCAGAATCGCCATGCCCCGCTCGCATCGCGGACCAGCGAGAATTCCTTTCCGGGCCGGCGCAACTGCGCCTTGATCGTCTCGTCGAAGGCGCCATCTCGACGCAGCTCCTCGCAGGTGCGCAGGATGTCGACCGCGCGGCGAAACAGCGGCACCGCCGAAAGCCGGGCATGGTCGATCCCGCCGGTGAGCGAGATTCCCGCATCGTACCCGATGAGTTTGGCCCCGAGATACTCGATCACGTCCGGATAGGTCGGCTCGACCTGCGGCGGATTGAAGTGCTGGAAGTTCCACCAGCCCAGATGCAAAGGCAGCAGGAGCCCGCCGTTGACCGCCTCGGCGTGCAGGTCGATGAAGCGCTTGTGACCGCGTTGCGGATAGTCCCATGCCTGCCAGCGGGTGCGGTACTGCCAGAAATGATGCCACATGGCGCTCATCTCCATGCCCACCGGCTTGTCGAGACGCCTCTGGATCTCGAAGACGAATTTGTCCGCCCAGTACCAGCACTCGTCGGGTCCGCGCAGGATACTGCTGCCGTCGATGGCGTCGAGATAGATGCCGTCGAAGCCGCAGGCGTTCACGACCTCGGCGTGATTCTGCGCGATCTCCTCGAAGAGGGTCGATTCCACATCGGGCACGAGAAGACCGAAGCACTCCTTGAGATGGCGAGCCTTCGCCCCTTGCGCGTGTGCGGCCGCCGTGGTTCCGAGCGCGCCACGCCGGACCTGTGTGAAGCGCCACCGCGGCTCCTGGCTGACGGCGCCGAACGTGACCAGCTCGTCGCCGATATGGAGGATGACGCTGTTGTGCTCGAAGAAACCCGTGACGGTCGTCATGCCCTGGGTCGATTCGTTGACCATGATTTCTGTGGCATTCGCATCGATGCCCGCGGCGAGCGTGAAGGTTCGGAAGGCGTCCAGCCGGCCGTCCGGGACCGGATGGACGTACTTCGATTGTTTGTCGATGAAGAAGGCGTAGGTGTGGAAGATCGAGCCGATCCCGGCGTCGTGCAGGCGTGCGACGATCTGCCGGTACGTGTCCCATCCCTGCGGCCATTTCTCGGTATTCAGCGTGAAGTCGCCGAACCGGAAGAACGCGCCGCCCCCGTGGTTGTCGATCTGCGTTACCCCGAGGTTCCGCGCCATCGCGACCCAGTCGTCCACGTTCGCCTCCGTGAGCGAGCCGAAGTTGAACAGATACGAGCCGTGGTTGAATGGAATCTCGTGCGCCCAAGGCCCCGCGACCGGACAGTGAGGCATCTCGTCCGCGTCGGTCAGCACGTCGCGGAGGGCCTCCAGTATCCTCCCGGTCGGCATTCCGACGATGGCGACCTTGGCCCCTTCCATGCCGAACTTGGCATGGCACGACGCCCGCAGGCTCGTCTGAAGTGCCGGCAACTGATCCACGCGAGTGATCAGGTTCAGAGACATGGCGCATACGCCGAAGGACTCTGAAGGCGTGCCTCGCAGCGTGAGCGGAACGTTCAGGAAGACAACCGATTCGATGCCGTCCCCGCTGACCGAATCCACGGCAAGCTGAATGTACGCGTCGCAAGAAGCGACACGAAGAACCACCTTGGCATCCGCCGGGGCAAACTCGAGGGTCAACCGGCCGTTCGCCAATCGAGCCGACGTCGCCGGGTGCTCCACGCCGCGGCGTCGAGCCGATGCACACGCCGAAGGCACATCGCGTTTGAGGTAGTCCACGCCTGTCGCGCGGTCGACGAAGGCGAGATTCTGTCCGCCGGCGGATATCGTGTATCGGACATGGGGGTTCTCAAGCACGACGGGCGCCTCCTGGGCCGTTCCCGGCGAGGCGGCGGCAACAAGCACACCGAGAATAATGGATGCGGTCTTCATACTGGGTCTCCAAGCACAGGCCGGATCACATTGTACGGCAAACCTCGCCTCACTGCGCGGTCTTTCGGCCTGGCGGCGCGATCAGCCCTTCAGGGTCCGGCCTCCGTCCGGACCTCGTCCCACCGCGCGCCCGGCACAAACTCATAGATGGCGCCGCCTGCGGCGGCGAGCGTGTCAGTGACGGTTGCCTGGCCGTTCTCAAACCCGCCCATTTCGGTGCGGCTGGCGGGAAGCCGCTTATAGATGCGTCCCCGCTCGGGCAGGCCGTGCTCCTCGCGGCTGAGGGTAAGACGGATCGGGTGCTCCACATCGGCCATGTTGGCGATCGCCACGGCGACGCCGCCGTCATCGGCGCGCCAGGCGCCCGCGAGGTATTGCGGCACGCGCTTGCGGTACTCCTGGACGGCCCCCTGCTGGCCGGCATAGATGGACAGGCGCGACATGTCGATCTCCGTGTCGGGAATATCCATGTGCGGCGGGCGGACGAATGTGCCGTGCAGCAGATAAGGCAAGGCCGCCTGCCGCAGTTGGATCAGTTGCCTGACATAATCCAAGTCCGCCTTCCGCTCGGCCAGGTGCTCCGGCAGGAAATTCGCGAGACAAGGCTGCTGGCCCCAGACGAAGCTGCGCGCCTGTTCCAGACGGAACTGGTATCGGAATTTCTCGTCGAGCAGTTGAAGGGGCTGCTCCGGGGCAGAGTCTTTGGGCCAGAGCGGGTCGTACGGCGGCCGCGTCAGCGACGCGTAGTTTCCGTACAGAACGGCGTAGCCGTGATAGACGGCGTGGAAGAACGGAATCGGTTCCCACTGGCCGGGGGCGGCGTAGCGTTCCTGGCTGACCTGGAGACTCAGCATCAGGTCGAGATGGGGCAACCACGCCTCGCCGCAACCCTCGCCCGCCAGGGCGATGCCGGGACATCGCGCACGGATGTCGGATTCGAGGGCGCGGAATCCTTCCATCCAGTACGTGCCGCCTCCGGGCGCGTGCCCGTGTTGCGTGTCATAGCAGACGAGGCTCGAGCAGGCCTGGTCCATGTAGATGCCGCTGACGCTCAGGTCGTTGTACACGGTTTCGGACAGGCCCGCATAGGTGTCGCGCCAGAACGCCGTGCCCATGCACATCGACGCCATGGGGGACCGGGTGAAGGTGTTGTAGACTTCCGGTTGCACCGTGCCGTCCGGCTTCTTGACGGCGTAACGCTGGGCGTTCTTGGAAATCCAGCTCTCGGAACTCATGCCCCAGAGCCGCTGGTTCATGTAGACGATGGGATTCAGCCCTTCCCGGCGGGCCTGGCGCACGGCGGTGCGAAAGGCGTCCGTCCCGTCGCGCGGCGGCAGGTATTCCGGGAAGTTGACATCATAGGCGCAGCCGTGCCACCAGTGCCAGAACACGCTGACCGGCACGCCGAGATAGTCCTGCATGGCGGCGGCCGGGGGCAGCACGCCGCCTGCATGACCACGGTTCCAGACCCAGAACCCTGTGTTTCGGACCCAGTCGGGCGTACGGCCCTGTTTCAGCCGGCTCTGCCGCGCCCAGGGCTGCTGCAGCGCCCACTGTCGATACCGCGTGGCCACCGTGATCCAGTCGCCTTCAAACAGCCCCACCAACACCTCATAGCCCGGCTCGTACGTCCCTTGCGCCGCCGCGTCGGCGCCCGGGAAATGGCAGACCTCCAGGCCGACGCCGCCGCGTCCATCGCCGAAGGCGGCGAAGCTCTTGCTGCGCGCGGCGATGTCATCGGCGGCAAGATACAGGCCCGGGCCGTTGTCGCGGTAGAACGCCATGCACTGCATGGACAGTATGCCGGGATAGGCGAACTCTCGCCGCTGGGCCTGCCCCGCCGCCGGGGAGAGCATCTGCCTGGCGCGCGTCGTCTTCTCGCCCGCCCAATAGGGTACGGCGAGCACTTCCGATTCCTGCGGCGCGATGGCGCCGATGCGCGGGAAACGCACTACTTGGGGAACCACGCCGTCCAGACCCTGCACCAGGATCGAGAAATGGCCGGCTTGAATCGCACGGTCAAGGCGGACAGTGACGCAAACCGACAGAGCGGGCATCTCGTCCCGAGCGAACCCCGTCCAGGCCAGTCGCACTCGACACGGATCGTCGTCCTCTTGTCGACACTCGAATTGTCGCGCGTGTTCGGGAAGCAGCGTGCCTCCGGCCTGCGGGGGCAGCTCCAGCGTCCAGAGACTGCCGAGCGCGTTCGCGTCGATGTGGTCGTGGCCCGTGCGCTTGTCGAGCAGGGAAATCAGAGACCCATGCTCTTCATCGAAACGCACAGACATCTCGGGAGCGTCCAGGGACAGGGCCGAAGCGCCGGCGGCAAGACACAGAATCGCCAGAAAAACGGCCCACGGCAAACCGTGCCGACGCGTATCAGAAGTGTAGTCCATGATGCTGGCTCCATGCTATACTGGTTGCGCAAAGCCCATTGTACACGGATGCCGCTCTGGTGTGAACGTGCGGCTGCCCTGAGATGGCAGCGGCGCGGGCGGAGAACACTTGAATTCAGGCCGCCCCCGACGTAAGCTGGGTCAAGACGATGACATGGTGAAGACAAGGAAGAACCTCATGGGCGACGACAGCAGCAGGACATTGACACGGCGGCGGTTTCTGGCACGGGGGGCGGTGGCGGCCGGAGCGGCGGCACTGCCCTACTACGTTCCGGCTTCGGCGCTGGGGCGAGGCGGCGCGGTGGCGGCCAGCGAGCGCATCGTGATGGGCGGCATCGGCGTGGGCGGCCGGGGCTCCTACGATCTGGGGTACATGCTGACGCAGCCGGACGTGCAGTGGGTCGCTGTCTGCGACGTCGTGAAGAGCAAGCGCCAGACCGCCAAGAACACAGTGGACAGCAAGTACGGCAACAAGGACTGTGCGGCGTATGGCGACATGCGTCAGTTCCTGGCCGAACGCACGGACGTGGACGCCGTGCTCATCGCCACCGGCGACCGCTGGCACGCGCTGGCCTCGATCCTCGCGATGCGGGCCGGCAAGGACGTCTATTGCGAGAAGCCGGCGTGCCTTACGATGGCGCAGGGTCAGGCGGTCGTGGAGACCGCTCACCGCTACGCCAGGGTCTATCAGACCGGCGCCCAACGGCTCAGCGAGCCTCCACATGTGTTCGCGATGGAGTTGGCTCGCTCCGGCCGGCTTGGCCCGATCCATACCGTTTACGCCGACTGCCGTTGGCGCGACGGGCTGCGTCACGACTGGCTTCCCGCCGAACCCGAACCGCCCAGAGAGGAGTTGGACTGGGACCTCTGGCTCGGTCCCTGCCCGTGGCGACCCTACAACACCGGATATGTCAGCGGCGGCGGGTGGTATCACTTCTACGATCTGGCGACCGACGTCGCGATGTGGGGGGCGCACACGGTGGCCCAGGCGTTGGCGGGCCTGAACATGACAGGCGTGTCGCGCATCGAGTTCGAGTACGCCGGACCCGATGCGACGATGGTGACGCGCCTGTCCAACGGCGTGAAGCTGGTGCTGTTCCGCGTCGCCGGCTCGGTGTGGGACCCGTGCGAGTACTGGCATGGCGCCTGCGGCGAGCGGTTCGACGGACCCGAAGGATGGGCCGGGGCCGCCGATGGCTACGCACAAACCGACGTCTCTACGCCGGCTCTGATGCGCGATCACGCAAAGGTGCTGGCCGAATACGTGGCCCGGACGCAGCGACCGCTGGACCACGTGCGCGACTTCCTCGACTGCATTCGCTCGCGCCGAGCCCCGGTGGCGAGTCCGGAGGTCATGGCGCGGTCGATGAACATCTGCCTGGCGGCCGACATCTGCGAGCAGTTGCAGCGAACCCTCTCGTTCGATCTGAGCAAGGCCGAGTTTGTAGGCGATGCGGAAGCCAACCGGATGCGGTCCCGCGCGATGCGCGTTCCCTACACGATCTGATTCCATCGCGAGGTCCGCACCCTGACAGAAGGCGATGGTGGCGAATGGCTGACAAACCGAGAACACCGGCAAGGATCTCCACTCTTTCCGACGAGATGCTCTGCCGCATGGCCACCGAGAAGCCGGGCGCCAAGGACGTCCGGATCGTCGCACCGTCCGAGGTGGAGACGGCGCCCTGGGTCCGATGGAAGTGCCAGTTCGGCTGTGACGGCTACGGCCGGTGTCTGGTGTGTCCACCGTTCACGCCCGGGCCGGAGGAGACGCGAAAGGTGCTGGATACCTACCACAGAGCCGTGCTGATCCATTTCGACCCCGAAGCCGACGTGAAGGCCGCCGTGGCCGATCTGGAGCGAGAGATCTTCCTCTGCGGCGCGTGGAAGGCGTTCGGACTGGGCGCCGGGCCGTGCTACCTCTGTAAGAAGTGCCCTGTGGACCAGGGGCAGTGCCGACATGCCGAGCGGGCTCGACCGGCGATGGAGGCCTGCGGGATCGACGTTTTCTCCACGGTGAAGAAGGCCGGGTTTCCAATCGAGGTGGTCAAGAGCGCCCGCCAGTGTCCCAACTACTATGGCCTGGTGCTCGTGGATTGACAGCTCTGCCGGTCTGCCGTGTGACATATCAGGACTATTCAGGTTCACAGAACCTTGATTGCTGAAAGGAGCAAGAGATGAACGGCACGCATACCCACGTAGATGCGAGCGCGGCAGTTGGGGGACGTCTTCTCCGTCGTCGTGACGTGCTGGCCGCTGCGGCTGTCGGCGCCTCCGCTGGGCTGATGGGATTATCCAAAACCGCATGGGGGCAGACCGGACGAGTGGTGAAGAACGGACGGATCAAACAGTCGATCTGCGGCGGATGCCTGCGCGGGGCCAGGCTGGACCAGGAGCAGACGGCCAAACTGCTGGTCGAGATGGGACTGGTCGGCCGAGACCTCGTCGGAAGGAACGATTGGGACGTGCTCAAGAAGCACGATCTGGTCGCGACCATGGTGCCGGGCGCCGGGTCGATCAAGCAGGGGCTCAACGACAAGTCGATGCACGCCAGGTTCATGGAGGATTTCCGCACGAATATCAAGGCGGCGGCCGAGTACAAATGGCCCAACGTGATCTGCATGGCCGGCGACCGGGCCGGAATCGGCGAGGAAGAGGGGATGGACAACTGCCGGGCGATCCTCAAGGAAGCGGTCAAGATCGCCGAGGACCACGGCGTGACCCTCTGCATGGAGCTGCTCAACAGCAAGGTCGACCATCCCGGCTACATGTGCGACAACTACACATGGGCCTTCGAGCTGTGCCGGCGGGTGGATTCGCCGCGATTCAAGATGCTCTTCGACATCTACCACATGCAGATCATGGAAGGCGACCTCATCGCGACGATCAGGAAAAACATCCGGCACATCGGCCACTTCCATACCGCCGGCGTGCCGGGCCGCCACGAGCTCGACGAGAACCAGGAGATCTACTACCCCGCCGTCATGCGCGCCATCGTCGAGACCGGCTACGACGGCTACGTCGCGCACGAATACACCCCGACGCGCGACCCCATGGAGTCCCTCATCCAGGCCGTGAAGGCCTGCGCCGTGTGAGCTGGAGACCCGCATAGCACATGGAATTGAGTTTCCGGCGGTTGGACGGTAGGATGGCGGGCGTGTGGCCCCTGGCTGAACCCTGGAATCGATGTGATGCGGGAATGCTCTGAACGATGGCGTTGGTATCGCTGCAAGAGATTCGTATCGCCTTTGGCGGTCCCCCGCTGCTGGACGGGATCAGCCTCCAAATCGACAAGCAGCAGCGGATCGGTCTGCTGGGCCGCAACGGGACCGGCAAATCGACGCTGATGAAGATCCTCGCCGGGCTGGTCGCGCCCGACGGCGGAACCGTCCAGGCCGAATCAGGCGTCAAGGTCGCGTACTTCTCGCAGACGATTCCGCACGACCTCGATGGATCCGTCTTCGAGATCATCGCGCGGGGCCTGGGCCAGCGTGGCGAGCTTATGGTGCGTTATCATCGCGCCGAAGCGCGTCTGGCCGCACACCCTGATCCCGACCACAGCGCCCTTCACCAATTGCACGAGCAACTGGACGCCCATCGCGCCTGCTCGGTGCTCGAAGAGATCGCGGCTATCACGACGCGTATGAGCCTGAATCCCGACTGGGACAGCCGCACCCTCTCGGGTGGACAGAAGCGGCGCGTGCTGCTGGCGGCGGCCCTGGTCTGTGAGCCCGACCTGCTGCTGCTGGACGAGCCGACCAACCATCTGGACATCGATACGATCGCCTGGCTGGAGACATACCTGCTCGGTCTGGGCAAGACGCTGCTGTTCGTCACGCACGATCGCATGCTGCTGCGCAGGCTGGCCACGCGGATCATCGAGATCGACCGGGGCCGGTTGTTCGACTGGTCGTGCGACTACGACACGTTCCTGGAGCGCAAACAGACGGTGCTGGATGCGCAGGAGAAGGAGTGGGAGCGATTCGACAAGAAGCTCGCCCAGGAAGAGGTCTGGATTCGCCAGGGCATCAAGGCGCGGCGCCATCGCAACGAAGGACGCGTGCGCGCCCTGCTGAAGATGCGTGCGGAGCGTCGGGCGCGCCGCGAGAAGATGGGCACCGCCACGCTCAAGCTGGCGGAGGCCCAGGGTTCGGGCACGCTGGTGCTGGAGGCCCAGGGCGTCGGTTACAGCTACAACGCCAAGTCGCTGATCAAGGACTTCGACGTCCGGATCGCGCGAGGCGACAAGGTCGGCATCATCGGTCCCAACGGCTGCGGCAAGACCACGCTGGTTCGCCTGCTGCTGGGCGAACTGACCCCGCAGACGGGCACAGTCCGGCAGGGAACGCAACTGGCGATCACGTACTTCGATCAACTGCGGCACCAGCTCGACGAGGACAAGACGGTCTGGGAGAACGTGCTGCCCAATGGCAGCACCGTCACCATCGATGGCAAGAGCAAGCACATCATCGGCTACCTCCAGGATTTCCTTTTCACGCCGGAGCGAGCCAGGACGCGTGTCCGCCGCCTCTCCGGCGGGGAACGCAACCGACTGTTGTTGGCCCAGCTCTTCACCAGGCCGGCCAACTTGCTGGTCCTCGACGAGCCGACCAACGATCTGGATAGTGAAACGCTTGAATTGCTCGAAGAGCTGCTGGTCAGCTTCAAGGGGACCCTGCTGCTGATCTGCCACGACCGGGCCTTCCTCGACAACGTCGTCACCAACACGTTGGTCTTCACCGGCGGCGGGACGATCGTCGAATGCGTCGGAGGTTACAGGGACTGGGTCCAACAACAGGACCGGGAGCCGCCCGAACCCGAGAAACCCAGGGTCGACAAGAAGAAGCTCTACAGAGAGGCCCGCAAAGTCAGCCAGCCGCGGAGGCTCTCCTTCAAGGAGTCCAGGGAACTGAAGTCGCTGCCCGCGATGATCGAGTCGCTGGAAGAAGAACTGGAGGTCCTGCACAACCAACTGGCCGATCCGGCGTTCTATCGCAATCCCGACACCGTCGTGGCCGCCAGGAAACGCCTCGCCGACCTCGAAACCCAGCACACTCAGGCCTTCGAACGCTGGGAGCACCTCGAATCCGTCGCCTCGGCTTCCTGACCCACCCGCCGATCTCCGCCTCTGGGGGAAACCATCGCGTATAAGGAAATTCCTTATTGCAGGAGGGGCATCCCGGTGCGTATTGTTCTTTAATCGGAATGGTTCCTATTTAGAGAAGACAGGCATGGCGGTATCGAAAGCAGAGATCGAGCGGCGGATGAAACGGTTCGCCGAGACGTGCCGGACGGGCGGGCTGAAGACCACGCACCAGCGGATGGAGGTCTTCCGCGCGCTGGCGGGGGCCGAGACCCACCCGGACGCCGAGACGATCTATCGGCACGTCCGCCGGCGGGTGCCGGCGATCTCGCGGGACACGGTCTACCGCACCCTGGCGACCCTGGAGGAGCAGGGTCTGGTCCACAAGGCCGAGATCGTCTCCGGGCGGGGTCGCTACGACGCCAACATGGAGCACCATCACCATTTCATCTGCACCGCGTGCGGGCGGGTCCGCGATTTCTACAGCCCGACGCTCGACGACCTTCCGATTCCCAAGTCCGTCTCGGCGCTGGGGCGCGTCGAATCGACCCAAGTACAGCTTCGCGGGCTCTGCACGAACTGCGCGAAAGACAAGCGGTAGGCGATACCACCAGGAGAGGATGAACTTGCCGTGTGAACGCCATATAGGATTGATTACGATGTAAGAACATTTTGGAACAGGAGAAATGCGATGGCGAAGGACAAGAAGAGACTGACGACAGCGTCGGGCCTGCCCGTCGACGACGGTCCAAACGCCCCGGTGCATAGCGGCACGGTGCATCCATTCAGACCACGAAAGGAGATAATCGTATGACGAACGATAGCAGGTGCCCGGTAACGGGCAAAGCCAGCCAACACATAGCTGGCGGCGGCAGGTCGAACCGGGATTGGTGGCCCAATCAGCTCAACCTCAAGATCCTGCACCAGCATTCTTCCAAGTCCAATCCAATGGGCGGAGATTTCCAGTACGCCGAGGAATTCAAGAAACTGGATTTGAAGGCCGTCAAGAAGGACCTCTATGCCCTGATGACCGACTCCCAGGACTGGTGGCCGGCCGACTGGGGCCACTACGGGCCGCTCTTCATCCGGATGGCCTGGCACAGCGCCGGCACGTACCGCATGGGTGACGGCCGCGGTGGCGGCGGGTCCGGATCCCAGCGTTTTGCCCCTCTCAACAGTTGGCCCGACAACGTGAACCTCGACAAGGCGCGCCGGCTGCTCTGGCCGATCAAGAAGAAATACGGCAGGAAGATTTCCTGGGCGGACCTGCTGATCCTCGCCGGCAACTGCGCCCTCGAGTCGATGGGATTCCAGACCTTCGGCTTCGGCGGCGGACGCGAAGACATCTGGGAGCCGGAAGAAGACGTCTACTGGGGTTCCGAAGAGGAATGGCTGGCTACGAGCGACAAGCCCAAAAGCCGTTATTCCGGCAAGCGGGATCTGGAGAATCCTCTGGCGGCCGTGCAGATGGGCCTGATCTATGTGAACCCCGAAGGCCCGGACGGCAACCCGGACCCGGTCGCTTCCGGCCGTGACGTGCGCGAGACCTTCGCACGCATGGCGATGAACGACGAAGAGACCGTGGCGCTCGTCGCCGGCGGGCACACGTTCGGAAAATGTCATGGCGCCGGTCCTGCGACCCACGTCGGTGCGGAACCCGAAGCCGCCCCCATCGAACAGATGGGGCTCGGCTGGAAGAGCAGCTTTGGCAGCGGCAAGGGCGGCGATACGATCGGCAGCGGCATCGAAGGCGCCTGGAAACCCAATCCGACGAAATGGGACATGGGGTATCTGAACATTCTGTTCAAGTACGAGTGGGAGTTGGTCAAGAGCCCGGCCGGCGCCAATCAGTGGCTGGCCAAAGATGTGGCTGAAGAGGACATGATCGTCGATGCGCATGACCCCTCGAAGAAGCACCGGCCGATGATGACCACCGCCGACCTCTCGCTGCGCTTCGACCCGGTCTATGAGCCGATCGCGCGGCGCTACCAGCAGAACCCCAAGGAATTCGCGGACGCCTTCGCCCGTGCGTGGTTCAAGCTGACCCACCGCGACATGGGCCCGAAGTCGCGCTATCTCGGTCCGGAGGTCCCGGCCGAGGATCTGATCTGGCAGGACCCGGTGCCTGCGGTCGATCACAAGCTGATTGGCGCCAAGGACGTTGCCGCTCTCAAGGCCAAGATCCTGGCCTCTGGCCTGCCCATCTCGCAACTGGTTTCCACTGCCTGGGCGTCCGCGTCCACGTTCCGCGGCTCCGACAAACGCGGCGGCGCCAACGGGGCGCGCATCCGTCTGGCTCCCCAGAAGGATTGGGCGGTCAACGAACCTGCCCAACTGAAGAAGGTGCTGAAGACACTGGAGCAGATCCAAAAGGAATTCCACAGCGCTGCGTCCGGCGGCAAGAAAGTGTCACTCGCCGACTTGATCGTCCTGGGCGGATGCGCCGGCGTCGAGCAGGCGGCCAAGAATGCCGGTCACCATGTGACCGTTCCCTTCACGCCGGGACGGACCGATGCCTCGCAGGAGCAAACGGACGCACAGTCCTTCACCGTGCTCGAACCGGTGGCGGACGGATTCCGCAACTACTTCAAGGCCAAATACGCCGTATCCGCTGAGGAACTGCTGGTTGACAAGGCACAACTGCTGACGCTGACCGCTCCGGAGATGACGGTTCTCATCGGTGGCATGCGCGTCTTGAAGGCCAACTTCGGACAGTCCAAGCATGGCGTCTTTACCAAGAAGCCGGAGTCGCTGACCAATGACTTCTTCGTGAACCTGCTTGACATGGGCACGGAATGGAAGCCAACCTCAAAAGACCAGGACCTGTTCGAGGGTACCGATCGTGCCACGGGCAAGCTCAAATGGACCGCGACCCGTGTCGACCTGGTCTTCGGTTCGAACTCCCAACTGCGGGCCTTGGCCGAAGTCTATGCCAGTGAGGATGCACAGGAGAAGTTCATCCAGGACTTCGTGGCCGCATGGAACAAGGTGATGAACCTCGATCGTTTCGACCTCGCCTGAATGACAACTGTGAAGCCAAGGAACTCTACATAAGTGAAAGGAGCATCACGAATGTGTAACGACAACCGCATGCCGTTGATCGGCGAGAAGGCCCCGTCATTCAAGGCGGAGACCACGCAGGGACCTATCAACTTTCCCGAGGACTTCAAGGGCAAGTGGGTGATCTTCTTCTCGCATCCCGCCGACTTCACGCCGGTCTGCACAACCGAATTCATGACCTTCGCCAACATGGCCGGCGAGTTCGAAAAGCTCAACTGCAAGCTGCTGGGCCTGTCCATCGACAGCACGTACAGCCACATCGCCTGGCTGCGGACGATCAAGGAGAAGATCCAGTACAAGGGGATGAAGGGCATCGAGGTGAACTTCCCGGTCATCAGCGACCTGACGATGGAGGTTTCCAAGGCCTTCGGCATGCTCCAGCCGGCCGCCAGCAGCACGCAGGCGGTGCGCGCGGTGTTCATCATGGACCCCAAGGCCATCGTGCGAGCGATCCTGTACTATCCGCTGAGCAACGGGCGGAACATGGACGAGGTCAAGCGCCTGCTGATCGCGATGCAGCACAGCGACGAGTACGGCATCGCCACACCGGCCAACTGGCAGATCGGCGACGACGTGATCGTGCCGCCGCCCGGCTCGTGCGGCAGCGCCAAGGACCGGGTCGAGAAACCGGCCTCCGATACGAAGGTCCTGGACTGGTTCATGGTGCTCAAGAAGTGCCCGCACGGCGGCAAGTGAAATGATCCGCAATGAGTGACATGGATTCGGGCGAGCGGGCGGCCGGCATCGCGCCGCCCGCCGGACCCGGATCATACCTTGCGTAAGGAGAAGCACAGTGTTCTTCGGACAGTTCAAGGTGGAAGGTCTGGGCTGCTACTCGTACCTGATCGGCTGTCCGAGAGCAGGGACCGCCTGCGTGGTCGATCCCGAGAGACACGTCGGGCAGTACCTCGACGCGGCTCAGGAAAACGGGCTGCAGATCACGGACGTGTTCGACACGCACCTGCACGCCGATCACATCACCGGCAGCCAGGAGCTTGCCGCACAGAGCGGCGCGACGGTGCACGTCCATCCCGCCGTGGAGGCCGACTATCCGCACGAGCCCCTGCACGAGGGCCAGCGGTTCCGCTTCGGAGCAGCGGAGCTGGAGGTGATCGAAACGCCCGGTCACACGCCCAACTCCATCACTCTGGCCGTCACCGACCACGGCCGGTCGGCGGACGTCGTGGCGCTGCTCACGGGCGATCTGCTGTTCGTCGGCGATATCGGCCGGCCCGATCTGGCGGGCGCCGACCTGCTCGAACAACAGGTGCGCAACCTCTATGACAGCCTCTATCAAAAGCTGGCGCGTTTCCCGGACTGGACCGAGGTCTATCCTGCACACGGTGAAGGCTCGCTGTGCGGGCGCGGCATGAGCGCCAAGCCGATGTCGACCCTCGGGTTCGAGCGGCGCAACAACCCGCTGCTCCACAACATGCCGTTCGAGGAATTCCGGCGGATCATGACCACAGGTTTCCAGGTCCGGCCGCCCAACTTCGCCGCGATTGTCGACACGAACCGCCAGGGTCCG
This sequence comes from Sedimentisphaerales bacterium, assembly GCA_040772485.1. GTDB lineage: Bacteria > Planctomycetota > Phycisphaerae > Sedimentisphaerales > Anaerobacaceae > Anaerobaca. Next base: position 271,532 of record JAXGYC010000011.1, read on the forward strand.
AAGCTGCTGCGCGATGCGGTGTCCTTCAGCAGGCTGGCCGTGCCGCAGGTCGAGCGCGCGGTGGCAGAGGGCGTCAGACTGGTGGACATCCGCAACCAGGCCGCGTTCGGCGCGGCGTTTCTGCCCGGCGCGATCAACATTGGATCAACGCCGAACTCGGTCAACTGGCTGGGCATGGTGGTGGACGCCGCCTGCGAGATCGTCATCGTCGCCGACAGCGAGGCCGACGCCCGCGAATCGGCCCGCCGCTTCCGCCGGGCAGGCTACGACCGGCTGATCGGCTATCTGTCCGACGGCGTCTCCGGCTGGGCCATGCAGGGCAAGGCCCTCGACCATCTGCCCCAACTGACGTCCGCCAGCCTGATGCACGTGATGGACAAGTACCGCGACCACGTGGTGCTGGACGTGCGGACCGACGCGGAGTGGCAGGCCGGACACATCGACGGCGCCGTGCACAAGCCGATCTCCGATCTGATCAAGGACGGGATCGACATCGACAAGAAGCGCCATGTCACGGCGGTGTGCGGATCGGGCTATCGCTCGAACATCGCCGGCAGTTTTCTCAAAGCACAAGGGTACGAACACGTTTTCAGCCTCATCGGCGGCATGACCGCGTGGAACGCCACGCGCCGCACGGCCGCAACACCATGAAAGGAGAGACAACCATGATCAGTAAGAAGATGACCAACGCCCTGAACCTCCAGATGAACCGTGAGTTCTTCAACTCCAGGCTCTATCTGTCGATGGCCGCCTATTTCGAGTCGATCAACATGCCGGGCGCGGCAAGGTGGATGATGGCGCAATCGCATGAGGAAACGGAACACGCGATGCGATTGTACGACCACCTGCGCGAACGCGGCGCCCGCATCCTCCTGGCAGCGATCGAGGCCCCGCCCACGAAATGGGCCAGCCCGCTGGCCGCCTTCGAGGCCGCCTACGAGCACGAGTGCAAGGTGTCCCGCGAGTTCGACGAGCACATGGCCCTCGCCCAATCGGAGAAGGACTACGCGACCACCATCTTCCTCCAATGGTTTGTCAAAGAGCAGGTGGAAGAGGAAGCCTCCGCAGATGAGATCGTGCAGAAGATCAAGATGATCGGCGACCACAAGGGCGGCCTGTTCATGCTCGACCGCGCCCTGGGCGAGCGCCAGGTCAAGCATTGACGGCGCGCCGTCCCGGCGCGATCCGGCAAGACCATCTGACTTGGCGGCGCGGTCCGCGCGGAACTCTGTCCCGTGTTCCGCCGGACCGCCCTGCCCGAGACGCCGGGGCTTGACACCTGACTCGCCATCGTGCTGTTCCGGGCCATCTGCCTGACCCTCTTCGCCTGGTTCGAAAAGAAGAAGCTGTAGCCAACGTCACCCATCCCCAAGCTCGCCGGGCTTGATGAGCAGCATACGGGCGTTGGTTTGTAGGGGCGAATCATGATTCGCCCTTGCGCGGTTGCCAGTGCCTGCCATCCCCAAGCCCTGCGGGCTTGAGGCTGCCACAGCGGGCGATTTCCCTTGCTGTTTCGGGCAGAAAAGCTATCCTATGGATAGTGGCGGCCCCTGCTGCCCCGGCGGGGCTGCGCGGCGGATGACGAGGAAGTGACGGATGGCGGAGTGTGCGACAATGAAGGCGAGACAACAGCTCTGGTTTGCTCTCTGGCTGCATGTCCTGGTGTGCGCGGGCGCTGCGCTCGGCGACGGCGGCATGTTCTTTCCCTGGGACCCGCGCGGCACACCCGAGGTGCTTCAGCCGACCCAGAAGGTCTACATCCGCTGGGATGGCTCACACGAGAAGCTGCTGATCCAGACGAAGTACGAAGGCCCGGCAGAAGAGATGGTCTGGATCGTTCCGGTCCCCTCGCAGCCGACCGTCGAACGGGGCGACGCGGCGATCTTCGATGCACTTCACGAGCAAACGGCCAAGCCCGATTTGTCGTACACGGATTTCGCGGGCTTTCAGATGGATAGCAGGACCGCAAGTACTGGGCGGACAGGCGGAACAAGCGCAGTCGAATGGCGTCGGCGGGTCGGGGACTATGACGTCGTCCTGTTGCGGCCGGTGGAAGCCGAAAACGTTCTCCAGTGGCTCAACGCGAGCGAGTTCACCGTTCCCGACGAGATCGCCCCGGTGTTGGAGGACTACATCCGAGAGGGGTGGTGGATGGTGGCGTCCCGGATTCATCCGGACGCACTGACCAACATCACGCGCGACAAGCTGGCCAGTGGGACGCTCCATCCGCTGGAATTCGCGTTCGAGTCATTGACGTGCGTCTATCCGCTCAAGCTCACGCGCATGGCGGTTGGACCCGTCGAGGAATTGATCTACATCGAAGGTCCGAAGCACTACGAGCCGGTGACCTTTGCGGACGATCAATGGGAGATCAGTCTGCATGGCGGACCGATCCACCAGGTGCGCGACGGCATCTTCCTGTCGGACATCGAGTACGCAACGGAAATCGTCGAGGGCCGCGCAACAACCGTGCAGACGCGATCCATCACAAGACTGCGACGCATCTTCCAGCCTGAAGAAATGGTGGACGATCTGGTCTTCGGTGAACTTGACTATGCGAAATGGCTGGCCAGCGACGATCTGCTGCGCGTGGCGCAGGCGGCGACGCAGTACGGCCGATATTGCGATCCCAACGGCGTTCCGCACCTGATCGCGGCGCTGTCTCCCAGCGCCCTCGACCAGGTCAATCCGACGCCGGAGGACTATCACGAGAGTCTGCCTCTGTCGGCAAGGATCCTTTCGTGGAGAGGCGTGCACGAATGGTTATTCTACTGGGACGAGTACCCATTGCGGGAGGAAGAGGATCGATATATCCGCATCGGCTGCACCCATGTACGTAGCTGCATCTGGGCGCTGGGTGAGATCGCTCTGGAGCGCGAGGTTGCCGATAGCGTGGAAGAGACGCTGGCGCGATGCGCCGACCACGACAATCAGCTCGTCCGGATGGAAGCGTACCTCGCTCTGATGAAGTTGGGCAGCGAGAGACTCGGGCCAATCCTGAGCAGGCGGGTTGCCGACGTCCTTGGCCCTGATTCACCACCACTGGCTCTCTGGACCTACGAAGCGCTGGCGTTCTACATCGAGATGGAGATCGTCGCCGACTGGATTCAACGTCACGGGACCGTCCAGGAGAAGGACGATCTGGTCGATGCGTTGATACGACAGACCGAGGGGATATCTAGCGGCCCGCACGCTTTTAGCAGCGCGCGTGAACGGCAGTGGGCAACGCCATATTCGGGAGCCGAGTGGATTGTCTGGCGGGCGGCCGTTAGCCGAGACGCGCGGCTGCTAACACCCCTTCAGGGACTGCATGCCCGGGCGGTCGATACAGACCATCCCGTCTTGCCGACCATGACCAGGGCGGAGGCGGCTTGTGGATCGGCGGAGGTGGCCGCTGCATTGGTTGAGGAGATCGTCCGTGACCAAGCCGGCGTAATCGAAGTAGGCCAGGCCGAAGGAACGGGCGGCATTGCCTCTCTGCGGAACTACTTCCTCTCCAATGCTGCCAATCCTCCAAGCCTACGCGTCGAGATCATCCGAAAACGGAACTGTCGGTATCTGCTGTACCCGATGCCGGAGACGGCCGCTGACGCCGTCCTGCGTTCGGCCCTATCCGAAGAAGGGCTTAACGACTGGTACGCTCTCTACCTGCTGGGTCGTATCCGGAAGCCTCTTGCCCAGGATCAGGACAGATTGCTTGCGATATGGAACAGGGGTGATGCGCTTATGACGCTCGTTGCGGCCGACGTGCTGTACGCCTGGGGCGACGAGCAGATTCTCCTGAACTGGTACGACAGGAGCGATTCGCCCGAGGGACGCGCGGAGATCGCATGGGCGCTGGCCCAGTTGGACTGCGTCGAGGCGGCAACCTTGATCGAAGAGCAGGTGCGTCAATCCTGGAACGGCACATGGCTGACGCTCAAACAGGCGTTCCTGTTGCGGCCCTCGTCAGCGCGCAAGGGTGGGACGTCGCCAACCGACGCGGAGGCCGTCGACGGCGTCCGAAAGGCGGAGACACTGTGGCACTATTTCCATCCGGAGCAGGGAACACTGGACGAAGTCCGTTTGGCCTTGCTTCGGCGATTGGCAGCAGACACCAGCATCAAGCCGGGCGTCCGGGTGGAACTGCTCGCATCGGACTATGGAACAAAGGAGTGGGGCAAGCCTCTTCTGGAGGAGGCGGCGATGGAGGTGCTGGAGGCGGACTCCCTTCCTGAGACGGTCCGTCGGCTCGTGTCCTATACCAGCAACGAGTTCGTCGTCCAGCTCTGCGGGAAGGCGAGCTCCCAGGAGTTTCTGACGACGCTGCTCAGGAACCTTCTGACCGGGACGTACGGGGCGAATCTGGGCGTGGTCGAGGGTCTGCTGTGGGAGGTTTGGCCGAGGTGGTACAGAGAGAGCGGGGGTGAATCGCTTCTGTTCCGCGACTCCGGCCGTCTGGACTTCGACACGTATCACCAATATGACAACTCTGGGCGAAACATCGTCGATGCGCTAACCGCGATCGTTCGAGACAACTCGCTCCCGGCCGGGTATCGTGCATTCTTGCTGATGTATTGGGGCCGGGCACCGCAGAGGATCGGAATGGACGAAGTCGAGGCGCTGCTGGAAAGTGACCTGCCCGACTTCATCCGCGAAGGACTGGAAGAACGGCTGCCGGAGTGGCAATAGGCAACGGCGGGCCGACGAGAGCGCAGAGGCGGTGACGGTCTGCGTCAGTTCTCGGGGGTGGAGGTGAAAACGCGGATAGACCTTAGGCGGTGCAATAGCGATCCGATGCGGGAGCCTTCGCCCAAGTGCAGGTCGGTGACGGCGACGCGGTTGATCACGCGGATGGTGTCGGCGTTGCCGCCGGCTTGGCGGTAGGCCCAGACGTCGTGGATTGCATAGGGCCGGCCCGCCACTTGCCCGATGTAGAGCATGACGTGGCCTTTCGTGTGCAGAAGGCTCACGCCGGGGAGCGCCTGTGTCACTACGGCCTTCAGCTTCTTGTCGTCGGGGTCTTCCGGCTCGAAATGCCCTGTCATCCGGCCGACTTGGGCCTGGTCGGAGGAGTTGCGGGGCAGAGAAATGCCCACGGTGGCAAACACCTCCTGCACGAATTGTGAGCAATCCTGCTGACCATTGGCCCCGCCCCAGCCGTAGGGCGTGTCGAGCATCTCGAACGCCTGCTCGATGATGTGCCGGGGCGTATAGGACAGATGGCCTGCAACGATCTCCCGGCGTTTGAGATAGCCCGTTCGCGCTTGCAGAGTGCCGTCCTCCCGCCGCGTCGGCAACACCACGGCCACCACGCCATGCGCGTTGTCGTCCGACAGAAACAGCTTCGATCCCATGCGGACAAAGCCGTAGTACTGCGTCAACTTCGCATCCAGATAGACATTGCCCTTGGCGCGGACGACCGTCACGAACGGCCGGCCCATTATGCCCCGCAACTGCTCCTGCGAGCATAACGCCAGCTTCTCCGTCTCGATCCAGCCGTCGCTGGAAGGACCCATCACGTAGTGCCACTGCCCGTCGGCGCTCGCGTGCAGAATCGCCACGGGCGTGCCGATATCCAGGGCGCTGTTCTGCACCTGGTCGAAATCGACATCCCCTGCCTCGGCGTACAGACCCTTGGCGGTCGGCAGCAATCTCTGGTCGGCATTGCAGACCACGAAACCGAACCGGACCTCCACGGCGGAGCCGATGGACCCCAGGCTCATCTTGTCTTCTATGGATGCGTAGAAGGACTCGCCCACCTGCCGACCGTCGGCACAGTACAAGGTCATGTTGCGAAAACCGTCCAATTCGCGATGCACGATCGCGCGCAACTCCTGTCCGTCGAACTCCTGCGGAAACTGCGCGATGTCTTTCGTCAGCCGCAGACGCGTCCGAATGTCGCTGTTCAACTGGCGGATCTCGCCCTCAGAGAGAACGACCCTGTCCGGCTCCGCCAGCCGGCCAATCCAGAATCCGGGCGTGTTCATCTCCGCGGTGACATGCGGAAGAACAGTCGGGGCGGCCAGATATTTCCTCTCATGCACAGCCTGCGACTGACCGCATCCGGCGCAACTCGTCAAGCACGCCATGAAAAGAGCGCAGGACACGAGCCGTACGCGCGCCACATGGCATCCAGGCATCTCAACACTCGTCTTCCTGGCGCGACCCCAATATGAGGTCCCTGTTCCGTTGCGTTCCATACCCGGATGATATCCCTCCAATCCTCGAAACTCAACCGCGCTTCATCATGCCGCCGGTCAGGCTGCGACGACGTTGACGAGGTCGGGCCAGGAGGCGAGGAGGTGGTCGGGGTTCTCGGCTTCGATCTTGTGCAGATGCTTGCGGGCCTGGCCGCCGGTCTTGACGACAGCGGCGATGACGCCGGCTTTGCGGGCCTGACGGACATCGTGATCGGTGTCGCCGATGTAGATGGTCCGCTGCGGCGCGACGCCGAATTCCTCGACGAGCCGTCTGATCCCCTCGGCGCGCGAGTCAGCGGCGGCCTTGAGCGGCATGGACGAGCGCACGGCGTCCCAATCCTGGAATCGGAACGTCGAAACGATCCGCTCGATCGACTCGATCTTCAGGCCGCTGAGCACCGCGATTCGAACGCCCCGCCGCTTGAGCTCGACGAGGGCCTCCTCGACCCCGTCGAACGCGGTGATCTGATCGAGCACCGCGTGGGGAAACAACTCCCAGAACCGCGCGTGGCACTCGTCGGTGCAGTCCTTGTGTCCATCGGGCAGCCACGCGTGCACGTACTGCCAGATGCTCGTGCCGAAGACGCCGTAGACCGGGTCGGTATGCCCATCGGGAATACCCAACTCGGTCGCGGCCTGCCGGACCGCCGCGATGATCGCCTCGTCCGTCCTGACCATCGTTCCGCCGAGATCAGTAACGACAAGATCCACGTTTCTGCTGCGCTGCGCCAAGGGAACCACCTCAGAACGCCGACAAATCACCCTCGTGCCGCCCGGAACCAACCGGATGCGGGAGTGCCGCTTTATAGCCGCTGGAGCCCGCGCATTCAAGGACAATTCTCTACCCAGATACGCCGCGAGGCCGTGTGGCAGCCTCAAGCGAAGCTTGGGGATGGCTCTCCGCATTGGCAACCTTCTCCAATCGGCGCGATAGCCAGATCTGCCATCCCCAAACGCTCCGCGTTTGAGGCTGCCACAAAAATGCGAGCATGTCCACACACGTACAGGAGGAGAGAATCGTGGCAATCCAGCTTCGCGGCTACTTCTCTTCGATCTTGAAGACCTTGAAGCCGGATTTGAGGTAGTTGTTCAGGGCGCGAGGATGGTCGTTGGTGCAGGTGTGGACCCAGACGCGGCGGGCGCCCCAGGCGAAGGCGCTGTCGATGGCATGGTCAAGCAAGGCCCCGCCGTGGCCCTGGCCGAGGAATTCCGGGGTCAGGCCGAAGATGCGGATTTCAACGCTCTCGCCCTGCTGCTGCAATTCGTAGTAGCCGACGAGCGAACCCTGCCGACAGGCGACGAAGGTCCGCAGGTTGTCGGCAGTGGCGTACTCGCGCCAGCGTTCGTCCGACCAGACGAGTCGATCGACCCACTTCCAGTCGCGGCCGACGTACTCATAGAGGAACCGGTTGAAACGCGGCTGCTTGACCACGCACTCGCGGACCTCGAAGCCGACATCGCTGCGGCTCCGGCGGACCCACTGGTCCCTGCCGTTGATCTCAAGATGGGTGGTGCGAATCACGCCTGCCCTTTCTGCTGGTGTCAGACCCGGCATCTTAGCGGCGTTTGCGGCGTCGCTCAAGGAATTCGCACGATTCCGGAAGGACGCCGGTCAACCGGAACGGTAGAATGATCGTCATAGCGAGTGGAAAGAGTTCTTTCTTGGAAGGATAGACCGATGAAGACGCTCAGTACGGCAGTCATAGGAATGATGGTTCTCGGCTGCGCCGCCCACGGCTCGGCCGACGAGAAGGCCGAAATCGCAGCGGCTGCCCATCAGGCAGTGGTCAACGGGAACAATCAATTCGCTCTCGCCCTCTACCAGAAGCTGCGCGGCGGCGACGGCAACCTGTTCTTCTCGCCTTACAGCGTCTCGACCGCGCTGGCGATGACTTGCGCCGGGGCGCGGGGCGAAACGGAGCGGCAGATGGCTGAAGCGCTGTGGTATCCGACCTCGGGCCAAGTCCTGGAGAAGCTAAGCATCGCCGGCGAGCCGATGACGGCCGAGGAATTCGCCGGAGCGTTCGGCGCGATCATCCGCGACCTCAACGCAAAGGGCGGAAGAGACGCCTGCGAGCTGAGGGTCGCCAACGCGCTGTGGGGCCAGCAGGATTTCGCCTTCCTCGACGCGTTCGCCAAGCTCGTCGAGGCCGAGTACGGCGGGCGCATCCGCAACGTGGACTTCGTCGGCGCCACCGAAAAGGCCCGCCGGACCATCAACGCCTGGGTCGAGGAGCAGACCAACGGCAAGATCAAGGACCTCATCAGCGAGGGCGCCGTCGGCCAGATGACCCGCCTTGTGCTGACCAACGCCATCTACTTCAAGGGCAACTGGGCGAGCCAGTTCAAGGAGGACCGGACGCAAGACGCCCCGTTCACCCTGCTCGACGCCGGCACGGTCCAGGTCCCGATGATGAACCAGAAGGCCAAATTCGGCTACGCCCAGATCGACGAGCTGCAAGTGCTTCAACTGCCATACGTTGGCGACGAGCTGTCGATGGTCATCCTGCTGCCGAGGGCCCTTGATGGAATCCGGCAGATTGAGCAGGGACTGACCGGCGAGAATCTCGCCAAGTGGCTGGACAACCTCCGTGAACAAGAGGTGTTCGTCTCGATCCCCAAGTTCAAAATGACCAGCAAGTTCAGCCTTCAGACGGTGCTGGCGCAGATGGGCATGGCGCAGGCGTTCACCGGGGCCGCCGATTTTTCGGGCATGACGGGCCGGCGCGACCTGTTCATCTCGGCGGTGATCCATCAGGCCTACGTCGACGTCAATGAGGAAGGCACCGAGGCCGCCGCCGCGACCGGCGTGGTGATGAGAATGACCTCCATGGGACCGAATCGGACGCCCGTCTTCAAGGCCGACCACCCGTTCATCTTCATGGTCCGCGACAACACCTCCGGCAGCATCCTGTTTCTCGGCCGCGTCATGAATCCCCAGACCAAGGGCTGAGCACCGGTTGTAACATCCTGCCTACAAGCATCTTGCGCCCCTCCCGGTAGAGCCGGGAGGGGCCGTCCGCAAAAAAATCTCGCCCTTTTTTGAAAAAAGGGCTTGAACTGCGCGAACAGATAATACAAAATGTACTAATTACATTAGTACACTTATCGTGCGGACAGGTCGAGAACGGTCACCATGGCAATTTGGATGCAGATATCCAGCGGTTCTGAGACGCCCATCTACCAGCAACTGGTCGAGCAGATCAGCGGCGCGATCGCGCGGGGCGAGTTGCGGACCGGCGACAAGCTTCCGGCGGTGCGGGCCCTGGCGGCCGAGCTGGTGATCAATCCCAACACGGTGGCTCGCGCCTACACGCTGCTGGAGCAGTCGGGCCTGGTCACCACAAAGACGGGCTCGGGCACGTTCGTCAGTGATCCGGCGTTGCGTCAAGCGGACGCCGCCCAGATCAACATCCTCGCCGAACGGATGGACACGCTCATCAGCCGCGCGGTCAATCTCGGTCTCGATCGCAGCGCGCTGGTGGCGCTCTTCGAGAAACGTTTGGAGAAATTCGCGGGCACACTGGATAAGGGCAAAGCGGAAAATGGCTGAGATCGTGCTGGAGACGAAGGGTCTGACGAAATACTACGGCGCCAAGCCTGCGCTGGACCATCTGGACTTGCGCATTCCGCGCGGGTGCATCTGCGGCTTTCTCGGCCGCAACGGCGCCGGCAAGACCACCGCGATCAAGCTGATGCTCGGATTGCTTGCGCCGACCGCCGGATCGGCCAGCCTGCTCGGCTGCGATTCGACCGCGCTGACGCCCGCGATCCGCCAGCGCATCGGTTATGTCACCGAAGGCCATCGGCTCCTCCGATGGATGACCATCGGGCGGCTGGAGGAGTTCCAAAGGGCCTTCTTCCCCGGACAGTGGGACAGCCGGCTCTTCGCCGAGATGATCGAGTACTTCGAGCTTTCCAAGAAGCAAAAGATCAAGAATCTGTCCAACGGTCAGCGGGCCCAGGTCTCGCTGGCGTTGGCGCTGGCGCCGAATCCGGAGCTTCTGGTGATGGACGATCCGACGCTCGGTCTGGACGCGGCCATCCGGCGGCAGTTCCTCGAAGGCATGATCGAGCTGATCACACGCCAGGGACGAACGGTGCTGTTCTCCAGCCACATCCTCGCGGACGTCGAACGCGTCGCCGATCGCATCGTCGTGATCGACAAGGGCGTGCTGCGGGCCGACTGCCCGCTCGAACAATTCCGGACGTCAGTCCGCAAGGTCGTAGTGCATTTCGAAGACTCGGCGCCGGCCGACGTAGAGCTTGCCGGCCTGCTCCACTTCCGTCGCAGCGAGCGGCAGCTCGAACTGACGCTGGTGGGCGTCGGCGATGCGGAGGTCGCCGACTGGGCCCGGCAGGCCGGCGCCGAGCGATTTGATTTCGTCGAGATGAACCTGGAAGATCAGTTCATCGAGTTCACCGCCCCGCCTCATCGCCGGCGGCTGTTCCAGTGGGAGAAGGCTTAGCATGAGATTCCTGGCGTTGTTACGAAAAGAGCTGCGCGAGTCGCTGCCCTGGCTGCTGCTGGCGGGACTGCTCCTGCTGGGCGTCGGGCTGCTGACGGTGCACTCCGAATCGCGATTCGCTCGTATGCGGTACCAGCACTGGTCGGCCCATCAGGGTCTGGCACCCGGCGAGGTCGTAAACACCTATGATCTGGTGCGTTCACCGCACCTTGCGTGGGTGGCCATGTGGCTGGCGTTCATCGGGCCGGGTCTGGGTCTGGTCCTGGGCGTGTGCCACTTCTGGGTTCCCCTGTTCGCGCGGACCTGGTCGTTCCTGCTGCACCGTTCGACATCGCGACGGACCATTCTTGCGGCGAAACTGGTCGCGGCGATCCTCGGCTTTCTCATCTCACTGGGTCTGGTCTGGACGGGCCTGTACTGGTACGCCTGCCGGCCGGGCCTTCTTCCGATTCCGGAACCCGTCCAAATACTGGTCGTCGGCTGGATCTACATCGTCATCGGCCTGGTGGTCTATCTGGGAACAGCCCTGTCGGCTCTGAGCACCGCCCGCTGGTACACCACGCGCATCTTCGGCCTGGCCTTCGCTACATTGGCGGTCTTTGTCATGCTGGTGCAGTGGCATCCGGGCTGGGTCTTCGCACTGGCGGTGCTGGTCATCGCGATTCTGTTCGTGCAGACCGTGGCGGCCTTTCTGAGCCGGGAGTTTTAGAAAGAGGAAGTCGGGCTTATGGACGCAAAACACCCTATCCACTACATCGCACGAGCGGCCAGAGTCTTCATGGCAACACTGCTGGTCCTGCTGCTCGTGACCATCGTGCAGGCCATTACGTTCGAAGTGGCGTACGTTTTCTGGACGGCGACCCCGGCGCCATCCACGGAGCCGAAGCTGGAGCCGACTCCCGAGCAGGCCAGAACGCAAAGGATCACACTTGCGAGGAAGGAGTTCCTTGCGGATGGGACACTGCACCTCGTGACGCAGATTGGTGAGAATCGATGGCAACCGGCGTATGGATCGTATCCGTCGGATGCACCGGCGGGCCAGGAGCAGGTCTACGACGTGAACGACAAGCTGCTCTGGGATGGCTCGGCCAGCGAACGACCCTATAACTACCTTTCATGGGCTCAAGCCATTCGGAACGACGGCTTCACACGTGAAAGGATGGAACATCTTCTTCAGCAGTTCGCCGCGCCTCGGATTCTGGAGATATCCGTCGCAACGCCCGATGAACTGCGGGAGATATGGCGCTATGATTCATGGGCGGACTGTTTCATCGGCCACAGCCTCGAAGGCGGCCGCGTGGGCTATCTGAGCGCCGCCGGGTTCACCGACTCCAAATCGGCTGTACGCCCGTTTGGTCGCTTCCAGAGCTTCCAGGCCTGGTGGCCCGAGGATTCCCAGAGTCCGCAGCTCCTGTGGCAGACCGAGCAATGCATCTACGAGATCGGCTTCGCATCGCGACAGGCCGAGCGAATTCTCGAAAGCCCTCAAGGCAAGATCGAGTACGTGGCCATGAACCCAAGCTATCGTTACTGGCGGGTAAGCGGTGAAACGATGGCGCTAACTCGTCCGTTGCTGCACTGCCGGACGAGCAACGAGGTGCACCACTTGATCCTGAAGGACCCCGACCACACCATCACTGTGAAGGGGCCGCTCGAATGGCAGCAATGGTACGGCAACCACTGTGAATTCGCCGCAACGAAGGAGGGCGTCTTCCTGCGACGGATGTGGCTGGAGTATCCGGCGCGCCCGGCACGAATCGATCCGGACTGGTGGACCGAGTTTCGCCGGACACCCAAGAATCAATCGGTCGAGCTGTATCGCGTCAGCGAGACAGGCGGCCTCGATCTGGTCAATCGCTATAGCTGGACCTTGCCCGGCGATCCGGGCGCCATCCGATACGTGCAGCCTCGGTCCAATGTGAAACAGTTCGTGACGGCATTCTCGCCGCTTCTGTGCGACCTTTGCTGGTTGCCCTTCCCGGCGGGTTTCTGGCAGAACCTGTACCAGCGAAGCGAGTTCACGCGAGAATTCATCCGGGCGATTGACGAGATGCGGCCGCACTACAGCATCTGGAGCATGCTGGTCACGGCGGCGATGCTGGCGCTGACGTTCTGGCACGGGCGCCCCCGGCGCACCTCCTGGGGCCGGCTGGCCTTCTGGCTGGTCTTCGTGGCGATGCTGAACCTGACGGGCTTTCTGGTCTACTGGGCGCTGAACCACACGGCGACGATGGCCTGTCCGGCCTGCGGCAAACGTCGCGGCCTGAGCCGGACCGATTGCGTCCACTGCCGAGCCGCCCTGCCGGCGCCCAAGCACGGCAAGCTCGACCTGATCTTCAGCGTCTGAACACCGCCGCCGGACCGACGACCATCGCGAAGACCGCCCGCTACGGGACCGTCCTCAACGCTTCTTCGACGGCCTGTTGCAGGTCCTCGCCATGCAGCCCCATGGCAAGGATCTCTCCGCGCGAACCGATCAGAACGGTCCAGGGCATAGGATGCCGGGTCGTAATGCGGTACTCCGTTTCTTCTCTGCTGGCAGCATTCAGCACACCATGGGGCCAGTCCAGTCCCGCCTCGTCGATGATCCTCTTGTCCACCACCGGGTTGCCGGAGAACAGCAGGCTCACCTGAGCATACCGTGGGTTCTCGCCGAAACGCTGATAGAGATCTTTGAGGTCATACACGCCCGGCGAGACAGGATTCGTATAGCCCCAGGCGGCGAAGGCCACGAGGAGCACCTTGCCCCGGTAGTCTTCCAGACGGATGCGGCCCGGACCGAAGGCGGGCACATCAAAATCCGGAGCCGCGTCCCCGACCATCAGATCGCCCGGCAGGACCGCCAGCGTACCGAGATCGAGCGGCACATCCATCTCCGCGTCGCCGGCAAACGGCGGCACCACAACCTCGTGCCAGAGCCGTCCGACGATCTCATGGATCCGCGAGCTGTCATGTGTCGGCGCCGGCCGGATAAGCCCCTTCAGCGCATAGACCCCCGGCTCGACGTTGTCCACATGAAACCCAGAGCGGCCGTCCATCTCGACGCGCAGGTTCCTGCTCGGCTGGTGGTACATCCGCCCGAACCAGTCGGCGTAGGTCCTGCCCTCGGCAGTCTGGCCATAGCGTTCCATCCACGCCTCGATTTCGTCCGGGCTCATCTGCTCGTACCCAGGCGGTTTGGGGTACTTCTCGAACGGCACAGGTTCTCCGATCGTGGCAAGGTACAGATCGGGCCAGATGGGAACATCCGCCGGGATCGACAGGGCCAATCTGCCTTTCACGGTCCGCCCGGTCCCACCGAGGTGCAGTTCGAGAGTCTGGCCAGGCAGAACCTCATAGATCTGATTGTACAGGCGGAATTCCCCTGGATGGACCCTCTCGAACACGAATCGACCCTGCTCATCCGTCGACGTCTCATTTGTGCAATGAGCAATACTTCCCAGGAACCGCTCCTGGCTGACCAACTGCAATCGCCTGTTCGCGCCCGGCCTCGTGCCGATGCGCAGCTCGCCGTGGACGCGAGCCCAACGCGTCAGCATGATGACCCCGTCATGGACAAGCTCCTCATGAGCAACGACGCCTATGCCCTGTTCGCAGATCGCCACGAACAGGTCTTCCCGATCCTCCGGTTTGAACGCAAAGCGTCCCTCGCGGTCGGTCTTCGCGTAGGCGGGTTGCGTTCTGCCCATTATTTCGCCGTCCTGGATCAGTATGGTCTTGTGCCAGAAGACCTCGGCGCCCTCGACCGGCGCGGCGTTGGCGTCGAGCACGTAGCCGGAGGGACCCTGTCCCTTGGTCAGAGCGATGTCGATGGTAACCTCCGACTCGTTGGCGTCGACGAACGGTGATTCAGCGGGCAGGTAGCCGTCGGCCTCGATGCGGACCGCGTAGGCGCCGGCGTCGCCGGAGAAGGTGTAGCTGTACCGACCGTCCGTGAACCACTGGACCCAACCTTCCGACGTCTCCCATGTGGCACGCGTACCACCGGGCCAACGGGCACCGGGGGTCAGCTTGAACCGATCGACTGTCCGCCCGGTCTCGCTGTCGGTGACCGAGCCTTGGATCGTCGTGGGCCGGGCCAAAACGAAGGTCTGCTCCCGATCATCGGCAACGACCTGTCTCTCGAACTCTCTATAGCCCGATTTGCTGATACGAATCGCGATCGCATCATGAGGTGGGTAATCCCAGACGAACATGCCGTTGGCGTCCGTGCGGCCCTGCCACTTGACCGTGCGCCAGCCATTCCAGTCTTCCGTGCAGAGGAAGGCATCCGCGATGGGTCTGCCCGCCGAGTCAACGACGCGGCCGATCAGGAGACTGGCCGGCTCCAGGACAAGGTCCGCCGGCGCCAGGTCCTTCAGCGAGGGCAGTTCCCTCCGCTGGGGCGCGAACCCCGGGGCCTGGACGGTCAAGAGGAAGGACTGGTTCAGTGGCCGCAGGTGTCGGAACTCGAAATGACCCGCTTCGTCGGTCTGCGTCCAATCGCGTGCGAAATAGTCGCTGCCCACCAGCAGCTCGGCGCCGGCGATGGGCCGGCCGGCCAGGTCCATCACCCGACCGGTTACGTCGATGCCCTGCGCAAGCACCATGACCGCCTGCTCGGCACGGAGATCGTCCAGCTTCAGGTCTCGGGGCATTTCGAAGCCACCGTCGGCAAACTGAGGATGGTAGACGTTGAACCACAGACGATTGACCTCGCGCGGCACACCCCCCGCGCGCCAGCGCCCCTCGGCGTCGGTCGTCAATTCGATGCGCACGCTGACACAGGGCCGATCGAACTGTTGCTCTTCGCCGATATACGACTGGACACTGGCGCCTTCGACGGGCCGGCCTTCCTCGTCCCGGACGAGGCCTCCGATGACAATCCCCTTCCCAAGCGAGAACTCGACCGTCTTTGGCAGTCTCTCCCGGCTCAGGCCCTGAAGGGTGACGCCCTGGCAGACGTATCCTTCGTGGGCAACGGCGATCCTCACCTGGTCGGGGATCGATTCATTGAAGTCGAAGCGGAACACGCCGAGATCGTCGGCGGCGTGCGTCCTGATCTCGCTGCCCATCCGGGCCTGGATGGTCGCGTGGGGAATCGCCCGGCCGGTAGTTCTCTCGGTCACACGGACCACGATGTGCGTGCCGTCAGGCACGGCGACCCCGCCGACCGGCAACTGCGGCTCTGTCGTGGACAAGTCCTCGGTGTCCGTCTGGTTCTCTTCCGGAACCGCGATTCGGATCTGTTCGACACTCCGTTGGAACGGATTGTCGTCCGCAGGCCCCTGCCACTGGTCGGCCAGTCTCTGCAGGGCCGGCAGGGCCGACTCATCGCCGATCTGGGCCAGGTAGCCCGCGATAGCGATCCTGGTCGGCTCCAGACCGGTGTCGAGCAGGTACAGCAATCCCTTCACGTCCGTCTGGGCGAAGAGTTCCTGGGCGGTGGCGAGTTCCCGGGCCAGTCGCTCTTGTTCTCGCTGGCCAATGGTCTCAGGGAAGGCCGGAGCATCTGGAATGTGGGGTTCTTGTGCGACGGTATGGTCTCTGCCTGCCGGCGCGACGGTCGATTCGCGGCCGGTCAGGTGGCGGGCCAAGAGCAGGACGGCCAGTAGCAGCACCGCTGCGACCGCCAATTTCGTAATTCGACTGTGCATGATCGCTCTGCCAATATCCTGCCAGCGACGCGCAGGGAATCCGCCTACCGAGGTTTCCAGGGCCGCGAACATATCCCGCAGCGTCCGCTCGTCGAAGGCCGACGAGGCGTGGTCCTGCAATCCTGCGAGAAGCTGCTCTATCTGTTGCTCTGCCGGTCTCATCGTTCGCACCCTCTATTCAGCAGCCACCGCAGCTTGTCGATTCCGTATCGATACCGTCCGCGTGCGGTGTTGGAGGAGATTCCCTGATGCTGCGCGATCTGCTCGAAGGTCAGTCCCGCCTGGGCACGCAGCAGCAGGACCTCCCGTTGATCGAGGGGCACGTGCTCCAGAGCCGCACGCAGGCGATCGGTCAACTCGGCGTCCGCCGCATGGGCGTCCGGGGCCGCCGTGTCGGCCGGGCCGGGATCGAAGCGGCCCGGATCGCGACGCCGTCGCATCTCGGTCCGGGCCAGATCGCGCACCCGGTTGCACACGCTGACGCTCAGGTAGCCCTTCAGGCTCGTCTTCACACGCAGCCCGGGCAGACTCATGGCAAAGGCCACGAAGACATCGTGCACAACGTCTTCGGCCGTGCTTCGGTCGCCGCAAAGCCCTCGGGCCAGGGTCAGCAGGTGGTCCTTGTGCGTCTCATAAATCTGGCACAGGGAATCCCTGCACCCCCGGGCGGCCTTGTCCAGCAATGCTTTCTCACTGCACATCGATCTTCCCAAACGCGACACTGGGCCGGATGGACCATCCACAAACTGAGACGTCCATGGTAGGGATTCGGTATCGCCGTGCCAAAAGAAACCAGCCCGTCGCCATAATCGGAACGGAATGACTTTCCGTCAAATCGCATGCAGACCCTACGCCCGACACACGCCATCGCCTCCGGCGTCCTACGACCGCCGACATGACAAATGGAGGCCAAAACCGCTCCAAATGCGCTTCTTTTCGATGGCCCCTTCTGGTACAATGCGCCCATGGACTTGGGGCGGCACACCGATGTGAAAGCTACTGGAGGAGGTTGCGATGGATGAGGCCAGTCTGGAAGGTGCGCTGAACGAGCTGGTCAAGCAATTCGGCGAAAGCACCGATCCGAATCACAAGAAATTAGCGGACCTTGCCAAACAGGCCGAGGCCAATCGCAAAGAACTCCAGAAGAGCATCGACACGCTCCAGGAACTGCTCGACTATCTTCGAGTTTGCATCAAGTACCAGGCCTTCGATCTGGAGGCGACGCGGCGCGAGAACGCGTATCTGCGCAAGCTCCTCGAAGAGAGCAACCACGACGACAAGTAGTCCGCATGGGGGGACGTGTGTGTCGGCGCGGCGGACGTTCGCAGCATGCCCGCAAGTACCTGGCCCTTCAACTGCGTTCAGGGCAGGTTCTGAGCTTGCCGAAGGGGCATACCGCCTGACGGCATCACTACAAACGGGGCGCGAAACGCAGGTCCCAAAAATCTCCGGGCGCCCGAAACCAGCGCATTTCACAAATCCAGTGAAGAAGATGGGCTTTGCGCCCCGGGGGCAGGAAAGTTTCCGGTGGATTTTGCCGATACCTACGGTATCCAGGGGGCAGGCCCCTGGCCCGGATGAACACGGAGGCCCTTTGCGTCATATAACTAACGGTCACGCAACGTACTCATTGGCGATGCAGACCCGCTCGGCGTGCGGACCTTTATCGAATTCGCTGAGTTGACAGAACGCGGCGATCATGAGATAACGTAGCGATGAGCAGGGAATCTGGGGTGGTTCCTGGGCCGCAGAAACCGGACGAAAACGGACATTCTTTGGAGCGGGTTTAACGAATATGTTTGAGCGCTTTACAGATCGGGCGAGGAAAGTGATGGCCCTGGCCAATCAGGAGGCCCAGCGGTTCAATCACGAGTACATCGGGACCGAGCACATCCTGCTGGGCTTGGTCAAAGAGGGCAGCGGGGTCGGCGCGACGGTTCTGAAGAACCTCGACGTCGACATCAAGAAGCTGCGTCTGGAGGTGGAGAAGCTGGTCAAGAGCGGCCCGGACATGGTCACGATGGGCAAGCTGCCTCAGACGCCGAGAGCCAAGAAGGTCATCGAGTACGCGATCGAGGAAGCCCGGGCGCTCAACCACAATTACGTGGGCACCGAGCACATCCTGCTGGGCCTGCTTCGCGAGAGCGAAGGCATCGCGGCCCAAGTGCTGATGAATCTCGGTCTGAAGCTGGAAGACGTGCGTCAGGAGGTGCTGAATCTTCTGGGGGCCGGCGTGGAGGACGCGCCGAACGATCTGGGTCTGAAGATGGGCCCGCCCGGAGCCGCCGGACGCAAGCTCAAGAGCAAGACACCCGCGCTGGACAGCTTCGGCCGCGACCTGACGCAGCTTGCCGTCAACGGTGAGCTCGATCCGGTCATCGGACGCAAACGAGAGATCGAGCGTCTGATCCAGATCCTCTGCCGCCGCACGAAGAACAATCCTGTTCTGCTCGGCGAGGCCGGGGTCGGCAAGACCGCCATCGTCGAAGGCCTCAGCCAGCAGATCATCAACAAGCAGGTCCCCGAAATCCTCAAGGACAAGAGGATCGTCGTGCTGGACCTGGCGATGATGGTGGCCGGCACCAAATACCGCGGCCAGTTCGAGGAACGCATCAAGGCGGTCATCAACGAGGTTCGCCGCGCCGCCAACGTCATCCTGTTCGTCGACGAGCTGCACACCCTCGTCGGCGCCGGCGGAGCCGAAGGCGCCATCGACGCCTCCAACGTCCTGAAACCGGCGCTGGCCCGAGGCGAGGTCCAGTGCATCGGCGCCACGACGCTGGACGAATACCGCAAGTACATCGAGAAGGACGGCGCTCTGGAGCGCCGGTTCCAGACCATCATCGTGGACCCGCCCTCGAAGGACGAGGCGCTGGAGATCCTTCGCGGCCTTCAGGACCGGTACGAAGCGCACCACAGGGTCCGTTTCACCGACGAGGCGCTGTTCCAGGCGGTCGAGCTTTCGACGCGCTACATCACGGGCCGGTGCCTGCCGGACAAGGCCATCGACGTGGTCGATGAGGCTGGCGCCCGCGTTCGTCTGAAGAACATGACGCCGCCGCCGGACCTGACCGAGGTGGAAGAGAAGATCGAGCGGCTCCAGGTCGAGAAGGACGAGGCGGTCCGAAGCGCCGACTACGAGCGGGCCGCATCGCTCCGCGATGAGATGCAGCATCTGCTGGACGAGAAGACCCAGCTTCACAAGAAGTGGTACGAGCAGAACAAGGACGCCACCGGCGTGGTCGACACCGAGATCATCGCGGAGGTCGTCAGCAACATGACGGGCGTGCCTCTGACGAGACTCGAAAAGAAGGAAACGCAGCGGCTCCTCGAACTCGAGGCCGAACTGCACAAGACGGTGGTTTCGCAGCATGAGGCGATCACCACGGTCGCCAAGGCGGTGCGTCGAAGCCGCAGTGGCATGAAGGACCCGAACCGGCCGATGGGCTGCTTTATTTTCCTCGGGCCCAGCGGGGTCGGCAAAACGCTGCTCGCCCAGGCGCTCGCCGAGTTCCTGTTCAGCGATCGCAACTCGCTGATCCGGCTGGACATGAGCGAGTTCATGGAGAAGCACAACGTCAGCCGGCTCGTCGGCGCCCCTCCGGGATACGTCGGCTACGAAGAAGGCGGCCAGCTCACCGAACGCATACGACGCCGGCCCTATTCCGTGCTGCTGCTCGACGAAATCGAGAAGGCGCACCCCGACGTCTACAACATGCTGCTCCAGATCATGGACGAAGGTCGCCTGACGGACAGCTTCGGCCGCAGCATCGACTTCAAGAACGTGATCCTGATCATGACGAGCAACATTGGCGCCGAGCTGATCAAGAACCAGTCCGGCTTCGGCTTCGGCAAGAAGACGCCCGAGTCGAACTACGAGAAGATGAAAGACGTTCTGCACAAAGAGGTGGAGCGTCACTTCCGGCCGGAGTTCCTCAACCGCGTCGACGACATGATCGTGTTCAAGCCGCTGTCGAGGGAAGACCTGCAAACGATCGTCGAATACGAACTGAACAAGGTCTTCAAGCGGCTCACCGAATACGGGCTGCGTCTCGACCTGACACCGCAAGCGAAAGAATTCCTCATCGAGAAGGGCTACAACCCCGAATTCGGCGCCCGACCGCTGCGAAGAGCCATCGAGCATTACATCGAGGACCCGCTGTCCGAGGCGGTGCTGGCCGGTCGGTTCAAGGGCAAGAACCTTGTCAAGATCGACGTCCAGGACGAGGAGCACCTGAACTTCGAGGGCGAGCAGGTCGCCGAGCCCGAGAAGGCCAAGAAGGAGGTCGTCGAGTCCAAGTGACGCGACGTCTCAGCCGAACCCACAGGCCGTGTGTCAGCCCGCTGACCACGGCCTTTCTTTTTCGCAAGGTGCGACTCGCGTCGGCGGACAGTTGCAGAATCCCGGTGCCAGAGTCGCGACGCAACTTCAGTCGGCTCTTGCCCCTCCGCTGAGAGACTCGACTTCGGCGTCGGTTCGCTGGGCAGCAAAGAGGTCGGCGAACCGGGCGGAGGGCATCCACTCGACGGAGCCGTCGAGCCGCAGGACGACGAAGCCGTCGTCGAGGAAGGACGAAGGGTGGCGTTTCTCCGAGTAGGCCAGGATGGTCCCGGCCGGAGCATCGGGGCCGATCCAGAGCGCGCGGTAACGCACGTTGCCGATCCGCACAGCGCCGTCCACGTCGTCCTTGACGTCGTCAATGAACGATTGCGGGGGCAGCGAGCCGCGCTCGGAGCGGTAGGCCAGGACGCGCTGTCCAAGCTGGGTCATCGCGCGCATCGCCTCGGAGCGGTTGACGTAGTCTTTCAGGTGCAGCATCGCGATGACGGCGGTGACGGTCGCCAGGCCGACGGCGATGAACTGGATCAACAGCGATCGTTTGTATGGCGTCACGGCATTCCCCTGCCCGCCGGCCGCTATGCGATGACTCTCACGCGCCGGCCTTCGATCCGCAACTTGCCTTGGGCAAACAGCTTGATCGCCTGCGGATAGGCGATGCACTCCTGCTCGAAGACGCGCTCGGCCAGCGCGTCGGGCGTATCGTCATCGAGCACCGGACAGGTTCGCTGAATGACGATAGGCCCGCTGTCATACTCGTTGGTGCAGAAGTGGACCGTGCAGCCGCTGACCTTGCATCCGGCGGCGAGCACCGCCTCGTGCACGTGGTGGCCCCACATGCCCTGGCCGCCGAAGCTTGGCAGCAGAGCGGGGTGGATGTTCAGGACGCGATTCTCGTATTGCCGGGGGATCTTCCAGAGGCAAAGCCAGCCGCCCTGCACAACCAGATCCACGCCGGCGGCGGCGAGGACTTCCTCGATCCTTCGGCTGAACGCGTCCACGTCGGGGTAATCCTTCTTGCGGACGGTCTCCAGCGGCACTCCGGCATCGCGGGCCCTGGAAACGCCGGCCACCGTCGAGCGGGAGCTGATTACAACGGCGATTTCCGCGTGGAGCCGGCCTTTCCTGATCTCGTCGAGGATATTGACCATGGTGCGGCCGCCACCACTGATAAGGACGCCCAGGCGAAGCGGCGGACCCGATGGATCGGACAAGGCGTCGCGGGCCGAACTGGGGGCCCCGGGCGTCTCGTCGATGTCGCGCTCGGCGTCCAGCGCCCGGTTGACCAAGCAGTCGGCGTCTTCGTTCTTCTCGCGTCGGACGTGTCGGACCTCGCAGTTCTCGAACCGGCTCATCAAAGCCGTGGCCTCGTCGAAAAGCGGCCGGATCAGATCGCTCTTGACCTTGTACCGGCCGTTGATCTGGCGGACGAGCAGCTCGCTGTCGCTGAAAACCGTGACCCGTCCGGCGCCGAACTCGGCGGCGGCTTGCAGCGCTCGGACGAGGGCGGTGTACTCGGCAACGTTGTTGGTCGATTCGCCGAGGAAGAACGCCCGGGCCGCCAGGCGGCGACCGTCAGCATCGTCGAGAACGAAGCCTGCGGCGGCAGGACCCGGATTCCCCCGGCTGCCGCCGTCGGTATGGACAATCAGCTTGGCAGACAACGGCGTTCCTCCCCAAACAAAGAAGCGACGACGGCGATCGGCCCGCTCAGTCCGTAGACTCGCCGAGCACCAGGATTCTCGTGCAATTGGAGCAGCGAATGATGTCGTCCCGCGTCATCAGCAGATTGACCGACTCGGCGGTGACCCCCATGAAACACCCGCCGCAACTGTAGGCGTCCGAGCGGCCCTCCTGCTCGTCGATCTTCACCACCGCCTCACCGTCGTACGTGTCGGCCACGCGTTTGAAGACGGCCAGCGCTTTGGCGGGAATACCCTTGGCGACCTCATTCCACTCGGCCTGAATCTTGGCGATCTCCGCCTCGTGTTCGCCGGCCGAGCTGTCGGCCTTCTTGCGAATGTCCTCCAGCACCTGAATCTGCTCTTCAATCTGCTTGCGGATGGCCGCAGACTCTTCTTCGTCGGCCTCGACCGCCTTCATCAACTCCAGGATCTGCGCCTCGATCTTCGAGTTGTCCGCCTTGGTCGTGTTCAGCATGGTCAGAACGGCGGCGTACTCCTTGTTCGTCTTGGCGGTGTTCAGCGAAGCGCGAAGCTTGTTGACCTCGGCATCTCGTGACTTGAGTTCCAGCTCCAGACGGTCGCACTGCACCTTGGTGAGCTGAGCCTCCTCCTTCTTGGCCTCCAGGGCGCTCTGGAGGCTTCGAACCTGGTTTTCCTGGACGATGACGCTTCTTCGACAACGGGCAAGCTTGGCCTTGGCGGCACGCAAGCGGTTTTCCACACTCTGAAGTTTTATCAACCCGTTCAGTACAGGTCCCATTTATGCTCCTCTGGTCGAGCCACAACCTTTTAATCCTGAATTATGGGCGGATACTTCGCCGTCCGCAATAGAAACATCGCGTGTTTGTGAGATATTTTTGACGTGGCTCATCGGCGGCACTCGTCGCTACGGTCCGAAAGGGCGTGGGACACGCCGGTTGCTTCGCCCGGGACTTCGTGTATAATTGGCGGGCCATGAAAGACTTGCTGCAACAACTGATTCGGGCCCGATCCACTCTCGATACGGGGGAGCAGGCTGCGGCGGAGGTGATCGCCACCCATTTCCAGCGGTACGGCGTAGACTGTCGGATCGATTCGTGGGACCGAAACCGGGCCAACGTCATCGCCCGGGTTCCATCGACCGGGAAACGGCCTGGCCTGCTGTTCGTCTGCCATCTCGACGTGGTCGGACCGGGCGAGGACCCCTGGACGTATCCCGCCTTCGAGGGCCGGGAAGTGAACGGAAAGGTCTACGGGCGCGGCGCCGTGGACATGAAAGGCGGAATCGCAGCGGCGGTCGGCGCGATCTGCGAGGTGGTCGCCTCCGGCGTCGAACTCCAGGGCGACATCGCCTTTGCCGCCACCGCCGGCGAAGAGACGGACAGCGCGGGAGTGCAGCGATTCGCGGCGGACCTGTCCCGGTTGACCAAGCCGGCCGGCGTGATCATTCCGGAACCCACGGACCTCGCGGTCATCACCGCCCATCGCGGCCTGTTCTGGTTGGAAATCACGACCAGGGGCAAGGCGGTCCACAGCTCCATGCCGCAGCGCGGGGTCAACGCCATCGTGTCGATGCGCCGGGTCATCGAGGAACTCGAACGCTATGAAGTCGACTTCCCGCCGCATCCCGAACTGGGCAAGTGCTCCGTGAGCGTCAACACCATCCGCGGCGGCGAGGCCATGAACATCGTCCCCGATCGGTGCGCGATCGGCGTCGACGTCCGCACCCTGCCGGGACAGAACACCGACGCCATCCGCTACGACGTCGAGCGGATGCTCGCCCGCCTGACCGCCGAAGTCCCCCGGTTCGAGGCGACGCTGTCCGTCGTCCGCTGTGCGGGAGCCATGGAGACCGATCCGGAATGCGAGTTCGTCCAGGGCTTCTGCTCGGCAGTGGACGTGGATCAGACCAATGCCATCGGCTTCACCACCGATGCGCCCCACCTGGCGCCGCTGGGCGCCCCAATCGTCATCTACGGACCGGGCAAGCCCAATCAGTGCCACCAGGTCGATGAGCATATTGCCGTGGCCGACCTTGAAGCGGGGCAAGCCTGTTTCAAGGAAGTCCTCCTGCGCTTTCTGACGTGATTGTCCGGTCGCGCCGTATCAGACGGCGAGCGCCGGCAACGCTCCTTTGAGGCGGTACGAAATCTGTGTGTTTTTTCTCTTTCTGTCGGCAATTTCCCTTGACTCGGACAGACTGTATCTATAAATTCAAGTTGTAGTTGGGATTTTGACGAGATTACGAACATGATCCATCTTGGGAAGAACATGGCCAGGCAGTTGAGAGGTCACCGTGTGACGAGGCCGCAGGCCTGCGCACACATCGCCGTGACCCCGATGACGACCCGCGTCATTGTGGCCAAGGCCCTGTGCTTTGTGGAGGGTGCTCCCTAAGAAGGATCTCCATCGCCTTGTGAATCAACCAGCGAAGCCTTTCAGGGAGCACGAAACCCTGGAAGGCTTTTTTCATTATATGCGGACCAGCAAAACGAAAACGCTTTGCGAGGACGTGAGAGGTACGTCTGATGATAAGGGTCAGAGAGATGGATATCGAGTTCTGCATGCACTACGCCAACGCACTGGAGGCCGCACGCGGGCCTGCATGGCTGTACGATGAGACCAAGCCCTGCGGCGTCAACTACAACAACGCCATCCGGGCCAGGCTTTATGATGTGCATCACCGCTCGTTTCGGGACTATCGCCAGGAAGCCGCGGACATTGTCGCGCGTCTGAGCGTCGGGCCGTCGGCGACGGTGATCGATATGGGCTGTGGGACCGGGGCGTTCGCTCTGTCCGCCGCGGGATACTATCGAACCATCCACGCGGTCGATGTCTCTGCGGCCATGCTCCGCCGCGCGCAGCGAAAGGCCCGCAGGATGGGACTGAAGAACATCGAATTCCATCGGGGCGGATTCCTGACCTATGAGCACAAAGCCGAGCCGGCCGATGCGATCAGCACGGTGGCCGCCCTGCACCACCTGCCCGACTTCTGGAAACTCGTCGCCCTGCGGCGCCTGGCCTCAATGCTCAGACCCAACGGCCGGCTATTTCTGTTCGACGTGGTCTTCTCCTTCGACATCGCTGAATACGACCGAGGTGTCGAGCGATTCATCGGCAAGACCCGTGAGCAGATGGGCCCGAACGGACAAAGCGAATCCGAGGCGCATGTGCGCGATGAGTACAGCACCTGCGGCTGGATCATGGAGGGCCTTCTGGAGAAGGCTGGTTTCAGCATACAAACCGCCGATTATCATGACGAGTTCCTGGCGAGCTACTTGTGCACGAAGAAAAGTCAGTAACGATGCAGCGAAGAGCCCGACCCCTTCGGTTGGTTTCCTCGCGGGAGAATGAACGATGAACAAGATAGAGGTCACCCTGAGAAACGGCCGGGTCGCGACGATCCGCGAGGCCGAGTTGAATGATGCGGCGGCTGTGTTGGAGTTTCTCGACCGGGTGACAGCGGAAACGGGTTTCCTGGCGATGGGCCAGGGTGACCTGGACTGGCCGCTGGAGAAGGAACGCCAGTTCATCGAAGAGCACCGCAGCGCCGACAACAAGCTGCTGATCGTCGCAGAGATCGAGGGCCGCATCGCCGGCATCTCCGGGTTCACGGGCGACTCCAGAAGAAGGCTGAGGCACACCGGGGAATCGGGCATCAGTGTGCTGCGAAGGCACTGGGGACTCGGTCTCGGCACCGCGCTGATGGGGTCCGTGATCGAGTGGGCGAAGTCTTCCGGCGTCATCCGCAAGATCGGCCTGAGAGTCCGCACGGACAACGAGCGGGCGATTCGTCTCTACGAGCGTTTTGGTTTCATCAGAGAAGGCGTGTTCACCCGCCAGTTTGCGATAGCGGGCCGGTTCTACGACGCCTATCTTATGGGCCTGGAGATCGATCCGCCGTCCGACCCAAACAACGCGGAAAGGTGACACGATGGAAATCGCAGTGGAAATGATGACGGCGTCCGACTGGCCTGAGGTGGCCCTGATCCTGCGCGAGGGCATCGCGACCGGCAACGCCCGATTCGAGGACACCGTGCCGAGCTGGGAGGAGTTCGACCAGACGCACCTGCCGCACTGCCGGCTCGTGGCGCGGTCGCGCAACGGCGTTGTCGGGTGGATCGTGCTCGGCGCGGTCTCGCATCGTCGCGTCTATGCAGGCGTAGCGGAGGTCAGCGTCTACGTCAAGGCGTCGGCGCGAGGCCAAGGGGTCGGCAGGACCCTTCTCGAAGCGGTGATCGGGGAATCGGAGCGAGCCGGCCTCTGGATGCTCCAGGCGGGCATCTTTCCGGAAAACACTGCGAGCCTGGCGCTGCACCGACAGTGCGGCTTCCGAACCATCGGCATCCGCGAACGGATCGGCCGGATGAACGGCGTCTGGCGCGACGTGGTCCTGCTGGAGCGCAGAAGTCGGATAACAGGAGTTTGAGGAGACGGACCATGACCATTCGGCCGGCTTGTGCAAACGAAACGCAAACAGTAGTGAACGTTCTGCGACGCGCCTGCGCGACCGTCGCGAAGCGCTTCGGCCTGACGGAAGAGAACTGCCCGAAAAGCCCGGCCTTCTATACCGAGGACCGTGCCAGAGCCGACTTCGAACGAGGCGTGCAATACTACTTCCTCGAAGAGCAGGGCGTGGTCTGCGGATGCGTGGCATTGGAGAAGGCCCGCCCGGAGATCGGTTACCTGGAGCGTCTGGCGGTGCTGCCGGAGCATCGGTCGAAAGGGCTCGGCAGCGCGCTGGTCCGGCATATCCTGGCCCAGGCCTAGTCGATGGGACTGGAGCGTGTCGGAATCGGCATCATCGCCGAGGACGAGCCGCTCACAGAATGGTACGGCCGGTTCGGCTTCGTCCTGACGGGAACCAAGAAGTTCGATCACTTGCCGTTTGTCGTCGCGTTCATGGAAAAGGAACTGCGAGAATCATTGGAGAAGGAAACGCCGGATTCCACTTTCTGCAATGGAGAGGAGCCATAATGACGTCACCGTATGCGCCGAGAATGGGGACGATCCCCAGGTCGTTCGTCCGCGAGATTCTGAAAGTCACGCAAAATCCGGAGGTCATTTCGTTCGCCGGGGGACTGCCGAACCCGCGATTCTTCCCCGTGCAGGGAATTGTACAGGCCGCTGCCGATGTCCTCGCTGGGGCCGATGGATCGGCCCTTCAGTACGGCACAACCGAGGGTTATCCGCCGCTGCGGGAGTACATCGCCCAGCGATACCGCAAGACCGAAGGTCTGGACGTCTCGCCCGACGAGATTCTGATCACCAACGGGTCGCAGCAGGCTCTGGACCTGGTGGGCAAGGTCTTCATCGATCGACAGGATGCCATCGCGATCGAGCGGCCCGGTTATCTCGGCGCGATCCAGGCGTTTTCCGTGTACGAGCCGCAGTTCCATCCGGTGCCTCTGCGGGAAGATGGCCTGGACCTCGACCGGCTGGCCGACGTGTTGCGAACGCGATGTGTCAGGTTCTTCCACACCGTCATCAACTTCCAGAATCCCTCGGGCATCAGCTACTCGGTCGAGAAGCGACGCGCGCTGGCCGCCCTCCTGAAGGAGCGCGACGCGTTCGTGATCGAAGATGACCCGTATCGGGAATTGCGTTTCGAGGGGACGGCGAAACCGTCGATGCGCCATGAGCTCGGCAGGAAGGCGGTGCTGCTCGGATCGTTTTCGAAGATCGTCGCGCCGGGTCTGCGGCTCGGCTGGGTCTGCGCGGCCCCTGAGACCATGGCCAAACTCGCCGTCGCCAAGCAGGCCAGCGATCTGCACTCAAACTCGTTCTGCCAGCGGATGCTGCACCGGTTCCTGGTCACGCATGACATCGACGAGCACATCGCGCTGATCCGAACGGCGTACAAACACCAGAAGGACATCATGCTGGCGGCCCTGGAGAGGCACTGGCCGCCCGAGGTCACGTTCACCCGGCCGGAAGGCGGCATGTTCATCTGGGCCACGCTGCCGGAGCGGCTCAGCGCGCTGGAGCTGTTCGAGCGTGCCGCCCGCGAGAAGGTTGTCTTCGTTCCGGGAACGCCCTTTTTCGTCGACGGCGGCGGGACGCACAACATGCGTCTGAACTTCTCCAACGCCGACGCCAGCCGCATCGAGGAAGGAATCGCCCGCCTGGGCAGAATCATCAAGGAGATGCTGGCCTGAGCCGGCTGCCGTTACAGCAGGAGAGCAATATGCGGATCGCCGATATCGTGACACGCTCGCGCCAGCCCAGACCCTGGGTGGATGCCGACAAGATTCCCTGGCACAAGCCGGGATTCAGCCGGCGGATGCTGCGCGAGCACCTCTCGCAAGAGCACGACCTGGCCAGTCGCCGGTTCGTCGTCGTGGATGAGCACGTGGGGTGGATTCACCATCACTTGCTGGGAGACACGCCCGCGCGGATTCTGGACCTCGGATGCGGGCCGGGCCTCTACACCAGCCGGCTGGCGAAGCTGAAACACTCCTGTGTCGGCATCGACTGCTCCCCCGCTTCGATAGAATACGCGATGCAGCAGGCGGCTGAGCAGCAGTTGGACTGCACCTATGTGCATGGCGACATGCGGACTATCGATTTCGGAACTGGATTCGACCTGGTGATGATGGTGTTCGGGGAACTGAACGTTTTCCATCCGTCCGATGCCAGAACGATCGTGGCCAAAGCCAGGCAGGCGCTGGCTCCGGACGGCGTCCTGCTTCTGGAGCCGCACCGGTTCAGCGCGATCGAACAATTGGGCAGGCAAGGACCCTCGTGGCACACTGCGGAATCGGGGCTGTTCTCCGATACGCCGCATCTCTGGTTCGAAGAGAGCTTCTGGAATTCAGAAAG
This sequence comes from Sedimentisphaerales bacterium, assembly GCA_040772485.1. Classification (GTDB taxonomy): domain Bacteria; phylum Planctomycetota; class Phycisphaerae; order Sedimentisphaerales; family Anaerobacaceae; genus Anaerobaca. The sequence continues at coordinate 300,644 of JAXGYC010000011.1, forward strand.
CCGCACGGCGGTTCAGTGCTTCTACGTGATTGACGCCGCAACGGGCGACGTGACAAGGCACGGACAGACGATCCAGGCCTATACGGACGAGGAATATCGCAGCTTGCTGACCGACTGCGGTTTCAGGTCGATGGAATTGCTGCCCTCTCTCGGAACCACCGAGGACGTCGGACGGCGTCATCTCATGGCCATAGTGGCGCGGTGAATCGACAGGAGATATGCGATGATCGAACACCTTTTCTATATCGTGGACGTGTTTGCAGAGCAGAAGTATGCGGGCAATCAGCTTGCGGTCTTTCGAAACGCAGGCGATCTGACCGACGACGAGATGCAGCAGATGGCCAGAGAGATGAACTTCTCGGAGACGACGTTCATCCTGTCGGATGAACCGCGCGATGGCGGGTACAACGTGCGAATCTTCACGCCCGTCGCGGAGGTGCCCTTCGCAGGACACCCGACCCTGGGGACCGCCTACGTCATCCGGCACAAAATTGCCGGCAACGCCGTCGAACAGGTCAATCTGAACCTGAAGCTCAAGCAGATCCCGGTCACGTTCGGCCAGGAAGCGGGCCGCAGCATCCTGTGGATGAAGCAGAAGTCGCCCGACTTCGGGGACACGACCGATCCGGCGTCGATGGCGGAACTGCTGGGGCTGGCTGTAGAGCAGATCGACACGCGCTTCCCCATCCAGGCTGTCTCGACGGGGCTGTGGTTCGCCATCGTCCCTCTGAAAGACCTCGAAGCTGTGAAGCAGGCGAGGGTCAACCGGGACAGGTATTTCGCCGAATCGCGACAGAAGCACGAGGACGGCATTCTGGTCTTCTGCTCCGAGCCGTACGACCGGCGGAACGACTTGAACGTCCGCGTGTTCGTGCCGTTCTACGGAATCGAGGAGGATCCGGCCACCGGCAGCGGCAACGGTTGCCTGGCGGGCTATCTCGTCAAGCACCGCTATTTCGGCGAGAACCAGATCGACGCCCATGTCGAGCAGGGCTATGAGATCGGCCGGCCTTCGCTGATCCGTCTGAAGGCGGAACGACAACAGGACGCCATCGACGTCTACGTCGGCGGTAACGTCGTCATGGTTGCGAAAGGACAATGGCTATGATCACCAGCCAGACTATCAAAGACATCGCAGGACAATTGGGCGCGGATCTGTGCGGCATCGCGCCCGCGAATCGCTTCGATCAGGCTCCGAAGGGGTTTCATCCGAGAGACCTGTTCCCGCAGGTCCGGTCGGTCCTGGTGGTGGCGAAGCGCGTCCCCGAAGGCCCCTTCCATTCGCGTAGTCCGATTCCTTACAGCGTGGTCAACGACGTGATCCTCGCGGAGGTCGCTCGACTCGTCTGTGCCCTCTGCATCCGACTGGAACGCCTGGGTCGTCTCTGCGCAGTGCCCCTGCCGAGCGAACCGTACGAATACTGGGACGCGCCGAATTGCGAGGGGCGAGGCCTGCTGTCGCTCAAGCACGCCGGCCGGCTCGCAGGTCTGGGCGTGATGGGAAAGAACACGTTGCTGACGAACCGCGAATTCGGCAATCGGATTTGTCTGGGAGCCATCCTGCTGGACATCGAACTGGAGGGCGATGCAATGGCCGACTACCGGTTCTGCGCCGGGGATTGCCGGCGCTGCGTCGAGGCCTGTCCCGCCCAAGCCCTCGATGGCTTGACGGTCAACCAGAAGCTCTGCCGAAGCCACGCGCAAAGCCGGACGGCAAAAGGTGAGCCCATCTACGTCTGCAACAACTGTCGCGCCGTCTGCCCAAACGGCAGAGGCACTTTGGCGGCAGGCATCGGATAGCCAAGGAGACGGAGAATGCCATCGTTGAACGCAGAGGTGGAACGGAGACTACGGAATGAAGGCGCCAGTCTGGTGGGCTTTGCCGACGTAAGCGGGCTTCCGGCGAGCCTGACGGGCGGATCGCCCCGAGCGGTCTGTATCGCGGTCCAACTGGACCCGACCATCGTTCGCGAAATCGCCAACGGTCCGACGCCGCGTTACTTCGCCGAGTACAATCGCATCAACGCTCTACTGGCACAATTGAGCGACCGCGCCGCGACCATTCTGGCCGGCGCCGGGTATCGAGCAAACCCCGTCCAATCGACCACGGAGCAGTTCAATCCCGTGACGCTCTCGATGCCGGTCCAGCACAAGACCATCGCCACCCGGGCGGGTCTGGGATGGATCGGCAAGTCGGCCCTGCTCATCACGAAGGAGTACGGGCCGGCGGTGCGGCTGGGCTCGGTGCTGACCGATGCCGATCTCCAGACAGGCACGCCGATGGACGCCTCGCGCTGCGGCACCTGCCGTCAGTGTGTGGACCGCTGCCCGGCACAGGCTATCGTCGGGGATAACTGGCAGATGGGCATGGCCCGCGAATCCATCTACCAGGCGCCGGCGTGCCGCGCGATGGCTGTCAGACTGTCGAACGAGGCAGGATTCAGGGCGACCATCTGCGGCATCTGCATTCACGCCTGTCCCTGGACCCAACGCTACCTTGCCCGCGAAGGGGCAGAACCGGGCGAAGCGACTGTTGATGAAACCGAGTGAGTCGTATATAAACCAAGTTCGTTAAACACCGTCAGAAACACGTGTTTTGCAGGGCAGGTGAGAATGGACGTGGATTTCAAGAAGTATCACGGGTTGGGCAACGACTATCTGGTGATCGACCCGAACATTCGGGACGTGGCGATGACGGAGGCGAACATCCGTCTGATCTGCGATCGCAACTTCGGCGTCGGCTCCGACGGCATTCTCTACGGGCCGATTCTCGATGGGGACATTCCGAGGCTGCGGATTCTCAACCCGGACGGCAGCGAGGCCGAGAAGAGCGGCAACGGCCTGCGCATCTTCGCCAAGTATCTCGTCGAGAAAAGATACGTCCGCTCGAAGGCGTTTCAGATCAGGACCCTCGGAGGCACGGTCTCCGTGCAGGTCAAGGACGACACGGCGAACCTGATCCGGATCAACATGGGCAAGGTGACGTTCATCAGCAGCGAGATTCCCGTCGCCGGACAGCGGCGCGAGGTGGTCAACGAAACCCTCGACGTCAACGGCGCCGACTACAAGGTCACATGCCTGTCCATCGGCAATCCGCATTGCGTGATCCCGATGGAGCAGGTCAGCGAGGAGCAGGCTCGCGCGATCGGGCCGTACGTCGAGAACCACCAGCGGTTTCCCAACCGCATCAACCTGCAACTGCTCAAGGTCATCGACCGGGGCAACATCGACATCCGCATCTGGGAGCGCGGGGCCGGGTATACGCTGGCCTCGGGCAGCAGCTCGTGCGCCGCCGCCTGCGCCGCCCACAAGCTGGGCCTGGTCGACCACGACATCGCCGTCCACATGCCCGGCGGGCAATTGCACATCGAGATCATGCCCGACGGCGAAGTCTTCATGACCGGGCCGGTGGAGGGAACGTTCGAAGGCACCTTCCACACAGACCTGCTGGAGAGGATATCAAATATCAAAATGAAAGCACCAAAATGACAAATCAAAAACCCATAATGGCAGGAGCCATCGCCAAAGGCGATTCCGCAACTTTGATATTTGCGTTTTGATCTCTGCAATGACGATGTGGCCGCGACTGAGACGTGCAACCAATGCCGACTGTGAACCGGTGAAGACCCTCGTGTTCACAGTTCTCGGCGAGTACGGCCTGAAGCCCGATCCCGGCGTCACCGACGCGGACCTCGACGACATCGAACGCTCGTACTTCGCGCGGGGCGGCACGTTCTGCGTCCTGGAAGACGAAGACAGCTCCGTCGTCGGCGCCTATGGCCTCTATCCTGTGGAAGGCCAGACGTGTGAGCTGCGGAAGATGTACCTTCGCCGAACGCATCGAGGCCGGGGGCTTGGAAAGCTCCTGCTCGAGGATGCGCTGGCCTCCGCTCGTCAACTGGGTTTCACCACGCTGACGCTCGAAACAGCCTCGGTCCTGAAAGAAGCCATCGCCCTCTACAAGCGATACGGCTTCGCCCCCTGCCCCAGCGACCATCTCGCCGCCCGCTGCGACCAGGCCTACGCCCTCGAACTATCCTGATAGCCTCAGAAAGCGACGAGGTCGTCGAAGGCAGTTTGGAAGTCGTAAACGTTGTTGAAGTCGTCGATGGTGTCGGTGGGCTGGGCGCTCATCCACTCGTGTTCGATCAGCGTGTAGACGATCTCGCCGAAATGGCGTGTGGTCTTGAGGCCCCAGGAACGCAGGACCATGGGGGCGAGCCGGCCGTATTTCTCCGCAGCCATTCGACGGAGCCCCTCGCACAGGGTCTGGCCGCTGACGTGCTGCTGTTCGCCGACGATGTTCTTGATCGTGTAGGCGAGCCCTTCGTAGACGAACTTGAAGGCCGCCACGCTGAAGCGGCCGTCGGCGATCGCGATTTGGTCGAGACCTTTCTTCATATGCCTTTCTGCACGGACCGAAACCATACAGGTTCCATTGGACCGGTCGGACCGATTGGACTCCTTGAGCTGATTGTCAGGACACGACCAGGCCGGACGCGGCGCCGGCGTCGGGCGCCAGGAGAAACACGTCGCTGCCGCCGGGACCACAGGCCAGAATCATGCCTTCGGAGGTGCCGAACTTCATCTTGCGGGGCTTGAGGTTGGCGAAGAACACCACCAGCCGGCCCACGAGCTGATCGGGCTGATAAGCCTTGGCGATGCCCGCCAGGACGTTTCGCTCGATCCCACCCACGTCCAGCACCAGATGCAGGAGCTTGTCGGCTCCTTCAACGGGCTCGGCCTTCACCACCTTGGCGATGCGCAGGTCGAGCTTGGCGAAATCATCGATGGTCACTTCGGGTTTGAAGGGCGCGACCGCCTCTTTCACGGGTTCCGGCGCCGCGGCCGCCTTGGGGGCCTGGCCTTCCTTGCTTTCTTCCAGCATGGTCTGTACCTGTTCCTCGTCAATTCTCTCAAACAACCGTTCAAACGTGCCAATTTGATGATCTTCCAGGGTCCTGTCCACGTCCGCGAAGCCCAGCGGCGCGACGTTCAGGAACTTCTCGACCTTCTCGGCGAACTTCGGCAGGATGGGCTTGAGGTAGATCGTCAGGACTCTCATAGCGTTCAACACCGCTGTGAGCGTCGCCCGCGTCTGCTCGGGATCGACCTTGATCATCGCCCAGGGCTGTTTCAATTCAACGTAGCGATTGGCCTCATCCGCCAACGCGCCGATCGCACGGACCACGGAGGCGTAATCGAGACCCTCGTAGCCGGCAACGATGGCATCCTTCGCGGCGGCGAGCTTTTCAACGAGTTGCCGCCCTTCCGCGTCCAGCCGGCCGAGCCGGCCGCCGAGCTTGCCTGCCAGCATCGGGCCCGACCGCGAGGCGAGATTGGCGTACTTGCCCACGATGTCGGCGTTCGTCTTGTTGACGAAATCCTCGACGCCCAGATCGATGTCCCCCACCGTGTCGGTCAGCTTGCTGGCGTAGTAGTATCGCAGGCTCTCCGGGTCGAGGTGGCGTGCGAACGTGGCCGCACGGATGAACGTCCCGCGCGACTTGCTCATCTTCTCGCCGTTGACGGTGAGGAATCCGTGGACGAAGAGCTTGTTGGCGGTCTTGAACCCCGCGCCCATGAGCATGGCCGGCCAGAACAGCGCATGGAAGTACATGATGTCCTTGCCGATGAAGTGGTACAGCTCGTTGTCGGTGCTGTTCCAGAGCTCGTCGAAATCCAGGCCGTGCCGCTCGCAGTAGTTCTTGGCCGAGGCCATGTAGCCGATGGGCGCATCAAGCCATACGTAGAAGTACTTGTTCTGCTCGCCGGGAATCTTGAACCCGAAATAGGGCCCATCGCGGGAGATGTCCCAGTCCTTCAGTCCCGCCTGGAACCACTCATCGAGCTTGTTGGCGACGGATTTCTGCGTGTGGCCGCCGCCGAGCAGCGCCTTGAGCCGGTCTTCGTAGTCCGCCAGCTTGAAGAAGTAATGCTCCGAGGTCTGAAGCACCGGCGTCGCGCCGCACGTGGCGCAGCGCGGATCGACGAGATCCTTGGGCTGATACGTCGAACCGCACATCTCGCAGGAATCGCCGTACTGATCGAGCGCGCCGCAGCGGGGGCACGTGCCGCGCACGTACCGATCGGGCAGCGGCATCTTGCAGTTTTCGCAGTAGGTCTGCTCGATGTCGCGCCGAGCGATCGAACCGGCCTGGTCGAGCCGCTGGAAGATCAGCTCACTGAGCTGCCGGTTCTCGGGCGAATGAGTGGTGTAGTAGTTGTCGAACTCGACGTGGAAGGTGTCGAAGTCGGCTTTGTGCTCCTTGTGGATCCGCGCGATCAACTCCTCCGGCGTAATACCGGCTTTTCGGGCGCTGATCATGATGGGCGTGCCGTGCGTGTCGTCGGCGCAGAAGTAGAGGCATCGATTGCCGCAGGCTTTCTGAAAACGCACCCAGATGTCGGTCTGGAGGTATTCCACCAGGTGCCCGATGTGGATCGGGCCGTTGGCATAGGGCAGCGCCGAAGTGACTACGATCTGTCGAGGCATGTATCGTCCTCAGGGTCTATCTCTTTCGGGGATCGCCGCCGCGGCGGGGCCGACGGGGCGGCGGGAGCTCTTTGCCCTCGGGCTTCTCCGGGCGGACCGGAGGGGCCGGGAGGATCGTGACCTCATCCACGGGGAACGCCGCCCGCTCGCCGTTTTCGGACTCCACGACGACAAGCTGGGTCAGAATCTGCGTGTCGACGACTTTGCCTTCGAAGACCTTCCCTTCCCCTCGTTTGGCCTGCACCCACGTGCTTCGCTTGGGCAGCCGTTTTTTGAGCGACGTATAGGTCTCGTCCTCGTAGCGCAGGCAGCACTTGAGCCGGCCGCAGTAGCCGGAGATCTTGGACGGGTCGAGCGTCGCCTTCTGCATCTTTGCCATCCGCATGTTCACCGGCTTGAGCAACTGGAGAAAACGGATGCAACAGCATTCCTGGCCGCAGCTCTCGACGTCGCCCAGCAGCTTGGCCTCGTCGCGCGAACCGATCTGACGCATCTCGATCCGCGTCTGGTATTCCTGGGCCAGCCGCCGAACCAACTCGCGGAAATCGATGCGCCCATCGGCCATGAAATAGAAGACGATGCGCTCGCCGCCGAAAATGTGCTCGGCGCCGACGATCTTCATCTTCAGTCCCAATTCCTTGACGAAACGCTCGCAGCAGGCGATCTCCTCGTCGGTGATCTTCGTCAGGTGCTGCTCTTCACTGATGTCGTCGGCGGTCGCGATGCGAATGACCTTGCCGGCGATCTCGTTGACGAAATTGATGTCGCTGTTGGCGAAGTAGCTGGCAATCTGCTCGTCGGTGAAGCGGAAGCGTCCATCCTTGTAGGAGGTCGGCTGGCCGACGATGTAGCCCAGTTCGAGCCCTTTGTCCGTCTTGACCACGACCCGCGCCGGCGTCTTGGGGACTTGCATTTCCTCATGTTCGAACAGGCCCAGCGTATTCATCCGCCCGTAGCGAACCAGGAGGTATTTCCGGCCCTTGATCGGCTTCTGTTTGACTGTGGTTTCGGTCATATCGACAATCCTAACCGGGAGTCCGCCATACACCAGATGGGAACGGGAATCCCGTAAATGGAGAACTACACGGAATTAACGCGCTGGGTGGATTATAGCAGACGGGGCCAGACGAAACAACAACCGCTCGAAAATTAGCTTCTCGTTGACGTTGGCGTCGATCCAGCGGAGAGCCTCGTAGCCCTCTTCGATGCCCCTGGCGGCCTTTTCGGGGTCCAGCCGGCTCGCCAGGCGGGCGATCTCCCTGTCCTGATCGAAGTGAATCAGAGGGTGTTTCGGCACGACGTTGACCAGCATCGCATCGTGAAACGCGGAAAGGACGATCTGGATGACGGTCTTCTGTGCCCGCCGGGTAAGATCGCTCTTGCTGACCGCTTTGTCGAGGTCGGCCCAGGCGGCAGCGATCTCCTTGGCACAGGCGATGAACCGTTCGGCCAATTCCAGAACGTCGGCCCGCTGAAGACCCGCCACGGCAGAGACGATTGTCTTCTTGGCGTCGAACAGGGCCAGACCTCCGCCCTCCAGCCTGGCCCACTGGCAGGCCAGTCCCAGGCTGCCCTGAGCGAGTCTGGCAAAGAACTGGGCGCCGGAGCGATCGAGCCCCATCTCGGCCAGACGGCCGACAATCCGGTCTTCTGCGATCGGTCCGAACCGGATGATCTGGCAGCGCGACTTCGTCGTCGGCAGCAGTTGTTCGAGGCGTGTGCACAGAAGGATGATCGTGCAGTAGTGCGGCGGCTCCTCCAACACCTTCAGCAGCGCGTTCTGACTGGAGACGTTCAGCTTCTCGGCCTCGCTGACGACGAAGACCCGGTGCGCGGACACCGTCGGACGGATGGCGACCTTCTCCAGCAGGAATTCGCGGACGACGTCGATCGGCAACTCCACCGGCGGCTTGCGTCCCTTGCCGTCTCTGGTGAACTCCAGAAGCTCCTTGTAGACGTGGGCATAGTCGGGGTGTGCATCCCCCCCGAACAGGGTGCACGATTCACACGAGCCGCAACTGTCGGCAAAGAGGTGATCGGAACGGCCAGAGGTGACAGGACTGCTACAGAGCAGGAGCCTGGCCCATGCGCGGGCGGTCGTGTACTTGCCCACCCCTTCGAGTCCGGCGAAGATATAGGCATGTGCGGCACGCTCGGCGGCGCGCCCGCGCTGCAAGATCTCAATCGCCCCGTCCTGACAGAAGATATCTTTCAACGGCATATTCAGACCACGATACGTGAACTCGCACCTGTGAGGATCGGCGTAGGTCCCATTCGTCCTATCGGTCCTGCGCCTTGCGCTGGGACGATGCACCCAACCGCTGAACGGCGGCAACGACGCGTTCGTGAACCGCGTCGATCCCCGCGGCCGAGTCGATCACCACGAAATCCTCCCGGCCTTCGGCAAGCTTGAGAAAACCCTCGCGAACCTCTCGATGATAGTTGTCGCCCTTCTGCTCCATCCGATCCAGCGTTCGGTTGAGCCGTTCGGCCGCCACCGCCAGGTCCACGTCGAGCACGATCGTCAGGTCGGGCCAGACCCGATCAAGCGCACCGGTGGCGATGGCGATCACCTTCTCCGTGCCGAACCGCCCCGCGTGGCCCTGGTAGGCGCACGTGCTTGAAAGCCAGCGGTCCAGAAGCACGCATTTGCCCTCCCGCAGGGCCGGCGCGATCTCCTCGACCCAGAGCTGGGCACGCGCCGCCATGTAGAGCAACACCTCGGTCGGCGTGGTCATCGCATAGTGGGCGGTGCTCAGCAGGATCTCGCGGATCTTCTCGCCGATGACGGTCGTTCCCGGATCGCGGAAGCTCGCGCTCGCCACACCCTGCTCGCGCAGCCACTGGCCCAGCAGTCGTGTCTGCGTGCTCTTGCCGCACCCATCCGGCCCATCCAACACGATGAACTTGCCACCCAACGCTTTCTTCAAACCGCCACCTCCCGAACTAGTCAGCCCCTTCGCCATCGGTTCGATCCCGGCTGTAGACCTCGCGAAACAACTTGTCACCAAGCGTGAGCCGGAAGACTTCTCTCCTCACGGCCTGTCCATCCCACTCCGGGTGGCGATGGCGGACACCTGCCTCCGTCAGTGCTCGCACATTCTCGCAGAGGGAGAACAGCATCGCGGCCCGGCCGACGGTACCCATCCGGCGCATTATGCGGAACTGCACAGCCTGGGCCTCGGGAGTGGTGTCGTCGAACATGGAAGGCCACCTACAGACCCGAACGTTTCGCGCCGGCCGGCTCGAAATAGAGCATCAGACGCGCTTCCGACAGCTTGACGCCCATCACCTTCTCGAACTCCGCCGCCTGGCCGGTCGATGCAATGGAGAAATCGTATGTGTCGCCGCGTTTCATCGACCGCGTCTCGACGATCTTGCCGCTGGCCTTTTCCACCAGATAGGCGGTCCCCTCGGCCGGGGCCTGCCAGTTGATCACCATGCCGCCGCCGACGAGGTATTCCTCCGCCGGCAAACCATCGGACTGCAAAGACCCGCTGGTGCGGCACCCAATCAGCGGCAAGGCCGACAGCAAACAGATTCCGACGAAAAGAAGCCGACTCGTACGTGTTCTGTCCTCTCGCATGGTTCGCATCCCTTTCACTATGGTGGGTCCTTTGTCACTTTGCCAGGGCGAAGTTCTCGTCGCCGACGAGTTGTTTCATCTGCCGGCAGAATTCCACGTCGGGATTGACGCACAGCGCGCGGTCGGCGGTGGCGTAGACCTTGCCCTTGCCGGTGCGAACCACGACCGACAGCGGGCGGTCCCCCTTGTGGCGCTGGCAGATGCTTCGGATGTGCACGATCTTCTCCTGCGTCACCTCGCGGGCGTCGAGCCGAATCTTGACCCCTCTGGCCAGCTTCTCGCGCGCCCGCTCGAGAGGAATCAGCTCGGAGGCGATGATATTGGGTTTCTCCCGTCGATAATCGGTCTTGCCTCGGACGAAGACCACGGTGTCCGGGACCAGCAGCGATCCGAATTGATTGAGCGTGTCAGGGAAGAGGACCACCTCGGCTGTGCCCTGGAGGTCTTCGAGAACGAAGACCGCCATCTTCGCGCCGGCGTTTCGCCCGTTCTTGGTGATGTTGTGTCGAATCCTCGTGACCATGCCCCCGATGACGACCTGCTTCTCGCCGGAGCTTTGGGCAAGCTGCGCGGTGTTCATGCTCGAATAGTCGGCGATCTCCTCGGCATGATGGCTCAGCGGATTGCTCGTGACATAGAAGCCAAGCACCTGCTTCTCGAACGCGAGCATCTGCGGCTCCGGCCACGGCGCCACGTCGGGCAGGCGCTTGTGATCCTCCGCGTAATCGATCTGACCGCTCATCTGGCCGAAGAAGTTCATCTGGCCCTTGACCTTGTCGCTCTGGAGGCTGGCGCCGGTTTCCATGGCCTTTTCGAGCCCGACCATCATCTGGTGCCGGTTGCCGCCCAGCCGGTCGAACGCGCCGGCCTTGATCAGCGCTTCGAGCACCTGCTTGTTGACCGCTCGCAGATCGACGTTCTCGCAGAAATGAAACAGGCTCTTGAACCGGCCGATCTTCTTGCGAGCCTCAATGATCTGCTCGACCGCCCTGCCGCCGACGCCCTTGACGGCCGCCAGGCCGAATCGGATCACGCCATTGCGCTGCTTGTCGCCGTCCTTGTAGAGCGGCGTGAAATCGACGCCGCTCTCGTTGATGTCGGGCGCCAGCACCTCGATGCCCATCGCCTGGCACTCGGCGATGTACTCGACGATCTTATCGGTGCTGTCCATTTCGTAGGTCAGCAGCGCCGCCATGAATTCGACCGGCCAGTGCGCCTTCAGGTAGGCGGTCTGGTAAGCCACGAAGGCGTAGCGCGTCGAGTGACTCTTGTTGAAACCGTATCCGGCGAAGCGCTCGATCAGCTCGAAGATCTGGACCGCCTGGTCCTTGCTCAGGCCCTTGCCCACGCAGCCGGCGATGAATCGCTCCTTCTCCTTGGCGATGACGGCGAGCTTCTTCTTGCTGATCGCCTTGATCAGCGTGTACGCCTCGCGGAGCGGGATGTCGCCGAGGCGGTTGCAGATGCGCATGACCTGTTCCTGGTAGGTCATGATGCCGTAGGTCTCCTGCAAGACCTCGGTCATGATCGGATGCGGCAGGGTCCATTTGGCGCCGTGCTTGCGATCGATGTAGTCCGGGATCAGGATCATCGGCCCGGGCCGGTACAGCGCGTTGGCCGCGATGAGGTCCTCGATCCGATCGGGCTTCATCTTCATCAGCAGGTCCTGCATGCCGCCCGATTCGAACTGGAAGACGCCCTTGGTCTTGCCGGCCGCGAAGACTGCAAAGGTCTTCGGGTCGTGGATGTCGATCTTTTCCAGGTCGATCTCCACGCCGTGGAGGTCCTTGATGAGGTCGCGGGCGCGGGCCAGGACGCTCAGCGTCTTGAGGCCCAGGAAGTCCATCTTCAGCAGGCCGACCTTCTCGACGGTGGGCCCTTCGAACTGCGTGATGATGTCGTCCGAACCGGATGCCTTGTACAGGGGCAGGAAGCTCGTCAGCGGCTCGTCGGCGATCACCACGCCGCAGGCGTGAACCGAGGCGTGACGCGTCAGGCCTTCCAGCTTTCGACCAATGTCGATCACCTTGTGCGTCCGCTCGTCCTGCTCGTAAGCCTGCTTCAGCTCGGGCTCGATCTCGAGCGCCTTGTCGAGCGTGATCTTCAGGTCGTTGGGGACGAGCTTGGCCAGACGATCGGCCTCGGCCAGCGGCACGTCGAGCACCCGGCAGACGTCGCGGATCACCGCCTTGGCCTTCATCGTCCCGAACGTGATGATCTGCGCGATCTGACCGTATTTCTGCCGGACGTATTCCAGCACGCGGGCGCGCCCGTCCTGGCAGATGTCGATATCGATATCGGGCATCTCGTTTCGCGCCGGGTCCATGAACCGTTCGAACAGCAGGTCATACTGGATCGGGTCCACGTCGCAGATGCCCAGGCAGTAGCCGACGATCGTGCCGACGGCGCTGCCACGAGCGCCGACCGGGATATTATTCTCGCGGGCGAAATTGCAGAAGTCCCAGACGATCAGGAAGTAGCTGGCGAAACCCTTGCCCTCGATGACGGCCAGCTCGCGATCGATCCGATCCTGTATCTCCGGCGTGATCGTGCCGTAGAGCCGTTTGGCGCCCTGCATGACCAGGCGCGTCAGGCATTCCTCGGGCGTGCTCTTGTCCGCGGGCGTGTAGACCGGCGCGTGCCGGGCGCTCAGGTCGATTTCCACGTTGCACCGCGCGGCGATGGCCAGCGTATTGTCGCACGCCTCGGGCACATCGCGGAACATTCGGCGCATCTCGTCGGGACTCTTGAGATATACGTCCGGCGGATACACCAGGCGGCTCGCGTCGGTGATCAGCTTACCGGTACTGATGCAACACAGCGCATTGTGGGCCTCGTAATCCTCGGCGTCGAGGAAATGCACGTCGTTCGTCACGACCAGACCGACGCCCATCTCGTTGGCCAGGTCGATCATGGGCTGGCGCACGTCGGGGGTCGTATCGTCCAAGCTCTCGTGGTGCTGAATCTCCAGGAAAAAGTGGTCCGGGCCAAAAATCTTCACGAAGCTCTCCGCCGCCTCGCGCGCCGCCTTGGGGTCGCCATGAACCAGCGCCGTGGGCACCTCGCCGGCGATGCAGGCGGTCGTGCAGATAAGCCCTTCGCTGTGCTCGGCCAGCACCTCCTTGTCGATTCGCGGCCGGTAGTAGAATCCTTCGAGAAACCCGATGCTGCTGAGCTTCAGCAGATTGCGGTAGCCGGCGAGATTCTCGGCCAGCAGAATCAGGTGGTAGGCGTTTTCCTTCACGCCGCCACCGCCGCTCTTGTCGAAGCGGCTGCCCGGAGCGATGTACGCCTCGATCCCGATGATCGGTTTGATCTCGGCCGCACGCGCCTTCGTGTAGAACTCGATCACGCCGAACAGATTGCCGTGGTCGGTCAACGCCACGGAATCCATGCCCAGCTTCTTGCAGCGGTCGAAGAGCCGCCCGAAGGGTATGGCGCCGTCGAGCAGCGAATACTGACTGTGCAGGTGTAAGTGCGTAAATCCTTTTTCAGGCATGCTTTACAAATCCTGTCGCCACAAAATCCTTTGTGGCATGATAGGCTCTTGCCGCCGGCCTGTCAAGCGCACGCCCAAGTCCGGGCGGACAATGGACAATGTTGCCAAGTCACAGGGTCGGCGAGGGGCCTTTGAGGAAGAGGTAATAGAGGCGGCCTTCCTGGTAGGTCTGGCCGGCCAGATGTCCGGCTTCGTCGCCCTGGCCCATGTAGATGTCGCACCGGCCGGGAGCGCGGATGGCCCCGCCGGTGTCCTGGTCCAGCACGAAACCCTCGTACGGCTCCCGCACGACACCGGACCGACCCTTGTGAGGCACGGTTGTCGAGATGAATGCCAGCGACGCACGCGGGAAGATCGACTTGTCCGTGGCGATGGTGCGCATGGCCGTGACCGGCTCGTTGAGACTGCCGTGTGGCATCTCCTCGGCAATGCGGAAGAACACATAGCGGGGATTGCGCTGCGTGTAGCGATCCACTTGATCGGGATGGCGCTTGAAGTAGTCGATCATAGTCGCCAGACTCATCCGGTCGCTGGGGATCTTCCTGTCAGCCACCAGGGCCTGGGCGACGCTGACGTAATCATGTCCGTTGCTGGCGGCGTAGCCAACCGTAATGATCCGGCCGTCCGGCAGGCGCAACTTGGCCGACCCCTGCACATGCGCGATGTACACTTCAAACGCGTCGGCCAGCCAGACCAGCTCCTGTCCCTTGAGCATGTCCGAGCGTTCGAGCGTCGTCCGATCGGGATATGACGTGATCTGCCCGCTCGCATCGCGGCGGCCCAGCGTCTGCCCATCGGGGCCTTTGACCAGGTCCTCGGGCATCTTGTAGAGGGGGCACTGAAAGCGTCCGGTCCGCTCGAAAGAAGCGTCGAGGATCGGCGTGTAGTACCCGGTGAACAGCACGGTCCCCTGGTCGTCGCAACCGACGGACATGTAGACGTCGAAATGAGCACGAATCACGCCGTTGAGCTCGGAAGGCCGGATGCCCGAATCCACAAAAGTCAAAAACGTCTCCAGCGTCTTGACCGCGCGGTCGTGGTTGATGTCGCCGTACGGGTAATACTGCTGACTCGAGGCCTTGCTGAGGTAGTTCAGGCTGTTGTGGGTCGCCGTCTTCAACGTGGCCAAATCTTTCCAGGCCTTGCTGAAATCGGGGAACTCATTCGGATCGGCAATCTTGCGCAGCGCGAGCTGTCCCGGCGGCAGCGGCCGGTCGTACTGAATGTGCGTCTCCACCTTCGTACGACAGCCGACCCCGACAACCGCCAGCAACAACAGCCCGACAGAAACTCCCTGCCTCATGCTCACCCCTTCGATCCATCCAGCGCTTGGGCGGGCTGTCACAGCCAGCCCGGCAGCCATATTAGGCCGTCCGCAAGCCGAAATGTAAAGAAGAGTCTGATCCAGACCGCGTCAAGTCCCCGACCAGTCGGTCATTCGGGACTATGGTCTGGATCGACGACGCAGGAAGAGCAGGTTGTAGGCGGTCCTGGATACGACGGCGTAGGCGACTACCGCCGCGACCAGCCAGGCGGCCAGATGGGTTTGACGCAGGAATCCGCCGGCCACCAGGAGAATGATGCGCAGAAACCGCAGCGAGAACTTCTCCTGGAACTTGACCTCGCCTCGGGTCAGGCTCTCGACCGCCGAGTTGATGTAGGTCGCCAGTGGAATACCCACCATCGCGACGATCACGGGAGCCAGGTCGGCCAAGTCGCCCAGGAACATTCCGAGCAGAAAGATCAGGTCGGAATACTTGTCGATGATCTTGTCGACGAACGACCCGAACGCCCCGGCGGTTCCGCGGACGCGCGCGACACAGCCGTCGAGCATATCCAGGAAGCCGTTTGCGAGGATCAGGACCGCGCCGAGGACCGGCTGACCGGCCCAGAAAGCCACGCCGGCGGCAACAGCCGCCGCCAGAGACATCGCAGACAGGACGTTTGCCGATACGTACGGCGCCACTCTCTGAGCGATTGGATAGACGATCTTGTGTTCGAGCGAGCGAAGTCTGTCGGCCATGCGTGGTCTCCACCGCGATCACGGCCGCTACTATAATCGCCCGCCCACGGCGCCGTCGAGGACAAACCGGTCCCCTCGCCTGCTGGACACAGACTCTGAGAAACCTGGAGCGACAGACACGTCGGGTGGAAACCTCGTCCGGCCGGATGGCCGGCGGCGGCGATCAGAACAACGTCTTCCGTCGCTGCTGCCCGATCAACGCCACCCCGATCGCGCTGAGCAACACCGCGCCGGGAGAAGAGAAGATCATGGCGCTGGCGCCGGACATCGTCTGTCGGCCCGAACCGGATTGATCGGAGAGCGAAGCCGGCCCTTCTGCGGCGGAGGCAACCGGGGCGGACTCCGTCTCGAAGCAGACACCATCCAGACGATCGCGCCAGGAATTCGAGTCGCACGGAGACAGGGCGCCGTAGCCATCAGCAAATGGCGTCGTGCCGAACAGCTCGAACGGAGTATGGCGGACTGCACCCGCTCTCTGCGTCGCGCGGCCGTCATACCGAAGGTCCCAGTGAACCGGTCGCGATCCATCCCAAGAAGCTATGCGCAAGGTGTCGAGCGTTACATATCGATCCCCGAGATCAGGGACCACTATGGCATGCGCGCCCGCAGGCCCAGTCCCGCCCCGCCCGCGTTCCGAGCCGATCCTCTGCGCCGGCCATAGCGGGATACGGCGCGCAGCGGGAGCATCCAACAGGCCGTCATTTGCCGAAAGGCAGTCCGAATACGATGCTTCGACTCTCTGGACTGCTGCGCCGCAGCTCGCCGCGAGCAGCATCACGATGCGTGCGACATGCTGCCTCATGGCTATGCTCCATCACAGTCTAACAGTGCGGTCATACTGGAGAGGTCGGAATTATCGGCCTCACGCTCCAGATGCCTACGGAAGGTCCGAATAAGGAGTTCATGAATTGTGCGCCAATGACGTCACGCAATCCGGAACCCGCCCCGTCCCGAGATCGCCCGAGGCGCCAACACAACGCAGCACGCGTCATCGCTTCAGAGCCCCGACCAGACCGAGGCGCCGAGCACGAGCAACGCGGTCACAGCGGCGGTCCACATCGGCACGTGTCGATTCAGCAGCAGGAAGACGCCCAGCGGAATGGCGAACGTCACGACGACGGCAACCGCTCCATACAGCCTTTTGCGAACAAAGAACATCTCTGACCCCCACGCATTGGCCCCAGGCGCGCAGCCCCGCACGCGCAAATTCCGCACCGCCACCGGGAACAAGCAAAAAGTACCCCCACTCCGGCAACCATCCGATGCGTTCAGACCTCTGTCTCGAAAGAAGTACGAACCGTGCACGGACCTTTCTGGGTTTGCCCTCCTTAGCGGCCCAACATATACCCTATCACCCCCAATTTGTCAATTGTGGCAAATACTTATTTTCTCCCTCCACCACCGGTGCAAGCGATGACGGGCGGCGCCTACTTCTTGGCGTCCTTCTTGTCGTCGCGCGAGGCCGATGTGCCACCGGGCTTGTCCGCATACCAGGCGATGCCCTGGTAGGTGCACAGATCCGGGTAGTCCTTGATATAGGTGTTCTTTTCGTTCTCGTCGATTGTGTAGAAGTGCGTGCTCAGCAGACTGGACCAAAAACGGTACACGGGAATCGCCCCTTCCGGATGCCCCTCCTCCGGGTACGCATGGAAAGCGACTCCTTCGTAGGTCCAGACGTCGGGATGCTCGTCGATCAGGCGATCCCTTTCCTCCTTGCTGATGGTGTAGAAATGCGGCGTCAGGGTTTCCGACGTAAAGTGATAGACCGGACGGGCCAGCTTGCTGCCGGCATCCCCACAAGCGTAGAACTCGACCCCCTCGAAGAGCCCCGGGGCGCGACCGCCGCCGGCTTTCGGCGCCGAGGCCGGGACGGCGTCGGCGGCAACCGCCTTGGTGACAGCCTCATTCGGGTCTTTCTGGACGGGCGGCTTGGGTTCAACAGCATTGGCGTCGGTCCGACTCACCGTTGTTGGCGCAGCCGCAAGCAACGGCACATTGGCATCTACAGGTCCCGTCGTGTCGGCATCGGCCGGAACGAACGCAGGTTCACCGGCAATAACCGGCAGAGCAGCCGGAACGGGTGCCACTGCATTGGCATCCACGGGCGTAATGAGATTGGGATCGGCCATGGCAATGGCGTTGGGATCCACCGCATCAAGCGTCTCCAAAGCCACCGACACGGAGTTGGAATCTGCGGGCTCTGCCGCCTCGGCGGTTGCCGGTGCGACATCGGGCTGATCAATCGCCACCTCGGCCACCGTCGCGTTGGCGTCAGCGGGTTCGGTCTCTTCGACGGCAACCACGTCGGGCACATTCACGATGACAGGCTCGACGGCCTCTATCCTCGGTCGATCCGTCTCTACGGCCAGAGAACGAAAACCGCCGGCGGCAATCGCCGCGACGTAGTAGGCCGTCGGGACGTCGCATTGTCCGTGGCTGTCGTATCCCCAGGCAACGACCGAACCGCCCGACGTCCGAGCCAGACTGTGAAACGCCCCGGCCGCTACCGCTACGAAGCCACCGCCCTGGGGGACGTTGCACTGGCCGTAGTCGTTGCGGCCCCAGGCAGCCAACGAACCGTCGCGCCGCAGGGCCAGGCTGTGCAGCGAACCGGCCGCGATGGCGGTGAAGTCATTTCCGGATGGCACATCGCACTGACCGTCGCCATTACTTCCCCAGGCAACCAGCGAGCCATCCGACCGCAGGGCCAGACTATGGCACAGCCCCGCACAGACAGCAGTGAAATCGTATCCGGCGGGGACGTCGCACTGGCCGTGTTCGTTCCACCCCCATGCAGCCACAGAGCCGTCGGGTCGGATGGCCAGACTGTGCCAATGACCGGCGGCGATGGCGACGAACCCGGCCCCGGAAGGGGCGTCACGCTGGCCCCTGGTGTTGTCTCCCCATGCAACGATCGAGCCGTCTTGACGCAGGGCCAGACTGTGATAGAAGCCAGCGGCAATGGCGGTGAAACTCTGTCCGCTCGGCACGATGGCTTGGCCGCTGCCATTCTCGCCCCATGCCGTGACGACGCCGTGGGCGTCCAGCGCCAGACCGTGATATGCACCGAGGGCAATGGCCGCGTACTCGGCCTCTGAGCCGGTCCCATCGGCCGGACCGACGTCCTGCCCCCAGCACACGAGAGAGCCGCCGTTTGTACCGGCGTCGTCAGACGCTATCCCTTCAGGCCCGTATGCCCGTAACGGCGCGCTCCGAACCAGGACGCCAATCGCCGCCAGGCACAAAACCTGCATGACCTGAGCCATCGTCGTCTTCACCCCGCGATGCCACAAGGACGCGTTGGACTGCAATTCATTCACCGTGTCAACCGCCTGACCATCGGACCTCATCGCGCCTCCTTCCGCCTCCGGCCCGCGTGTGGCAGCCTCATCCGCCACAGGCGGATGGGGATGGTTTCGAGAGGACTCCATCCCCAAGCTTCGCTTGAGGTTGCCACCCGGCAAGAAGAGGACGCCCGAAAGCGCTCCACACCTGCTGGATCAATACGGAGGGCGTGCCTGACCATCCTGTTTGTAGTGACGCCGTCAGGCGTTGTGCCCCTTCGGCAAGCTCAGAGCCCGCCCTGAACACCGTTGAAGGGGCAGGCTCTTGCGGGCACACTACAAACCCATGATTCTGCTCAACACCCTTCTCTCGAACCCGTACACCCGGGTCCCTCCTGCGATCCAGGAGTATGAATTCATTGTACCCGATCACCGCCGCAACTCAAGCGGGAACATGGCGCATTCTGCCGGGCGAGCACGCCGGGCCGACAGGGATCGGGCCTGTGCCCGGCAGGCACAGGCCCGAAAAACACCTTCTTCTGTCCGTTCACCGCTCTATTCGGAAGCGGGCTTTCCGTACGAAATGTCGTCGACGTAGACGATGCCGGAGCCGCCGGCGGTCGGGCTGGTCCGGTTGCCGACGCCGATGGTCATCGCCTCGATCCGGCCCAGGTTCACACCGGCCAGATCGCTGTACGGGATCGCCCATTCGTTCCAGCCGGCCAGGAACACGGCCCCGGCGCCGGCCGGATGGGTCGCGGTGGCGGTCTTGCCCGCCGCGTCTTCCAGCGTCACGTAAAGCTGCCCGGCTCCGTTGCCTTCGGGGTGATCGCCGCCGATGGTCTCCACGGCCCAGGCGCCGTTGACGTTGCCCGTGGTCGCCACGCCGGAGAACTCCGCGCTGGCCAGGACGCCGGCGCTGTGGCTGGTCACGGCCAGACCGACGTAAACGTTCGCGCCCATCGCGATCGTCTGCGGGTTCCACGCCATCGCCGTCCAGTTCTCTCCATCGGTCGAGTAGTAGCCGTTGAACGCGTTGCCCACGCGCTCGATCTTCACCCAGTACGGGGCGACCAGAGCGGTCTGCTCCGTGGTGACCACACCGCTGTCGCTGACCGCCGCGACATCGGCCGTCAGACGGGCCTGATAGCGGCACCCGTAATCCGGCGTCGCATACACCGCTGCGAACGGCGAACCGGCCTCCAGCGTCTCGCGAATCATCACGCCCGCCTTGGTCCAGTCGACCGCACGCGATACGCTCTCGACAAGCGCCACGATCGAGCCGTCGCCGCTGAGCGGCTTGTACGCGAAACGGAACTCGTCGGTGGTGTTCCAGATGTCCGTGCCGGCCGCACCCATGATGATCGTGCCATTGGCCAACTCCACGAACGGCCCGGGGACACCCTGGAAGTACAGCACCAGCGTGTTGGCGCCGTTGCCGCTCCAGTTCTGCGCGGCGTCGAAGGTCCGTGTGGTCTCGGAGTAGAACGGCGATGTGCTATTGTCATACTGCAAGGGCATGGACTGCTTGCCGCCGTGGACGATGGTCTGCTCGGCGAACGGGGCATCGAGGTAGCCAACGGTCGAACCGGTGTCGTTGACCCAGCCGTCCACCCAGGTGTCGAAGATGGCCTCGCCGGCATCGATGTCGTCAGTGTAATCCTCGAACCCGTCGATCAACGCATATTCGCTGGTGGAGAAGGTCCAAAGGTCTCCGACCCAAACGGTGTCTCCCACTTCGTCGACGCGCCAGTAGTACGTGGCTCCAAACTCCAGCGCAGCCGAGGCGATCGAGGTCTGTGTCACGTTATCGACCAGCGATAGGGCGTCGGAGTCCGTGCCGAGATAGACGTCGTGCGAGGCCGCCTCGCGTCCGGCACGCCAGCTCAGGATGGTGTCCGGATCGACGTTTGTCGCCCCGTCGGCCGGCTGCGGCTGGCGGGCCTGAACGGGAACGTACGTGAACCGGACTTCGCTGAGCCCGTACTGGCCGAGTATCCCCCAGCCGCTGTTGATGCCGAGCCGGACAAACCTGGCGGCGACGCCGCCCAGATCGACCGCGGTGTTTTGCGTGTAGTCAGCCTTGGCCGTCGCTCTGGCAAACTGTGCATCGCCCAGGACCGCCCACTCGGCGCCATCCGTCGAAAACTCGATAGTCACGTCCTTGACCCCGAAACCGAGCACCGGCTCGAACTGCACGTTGTAGTTCCAGACCAGAAGCTCGTGCAGTTTGTAGACCTTGTCGAACTCGAACTGAATCCACGCCGGTTCAGCTCCTGGCGTGCCAAGCCACATGTCCGTCGCCTGCGTCGAGTGTTGGTCGTCGGCGTTGAGACCTGAGCCGTTGACCGTGTTCTCGGGCCCCGAGCCCTCGGTCGAAGTTGCGTTGGTGGTGGCGATCACCCCCGGAATCGGATAGGCAAACAGCTCGGTGGTGAAGCTCCAGACCTGGCCCTTGAAGATGGTGCTGTCCGGCGGCGCGTTGACCTCGTCGATTCGCCAGTAGTAGGTTGTGCCGAATTCGAGGGCGGCCGCCGGCGTGTACGTCGTCGCCGCCTGGCCCTGGCTCACCAGGACACCCATCGGATTGGCTCGTCCGGCGTCGTTGACATCGTCGAACGATGTTCCGAAGTACACATCATGCGCCGCGGCGAACTGGCTGGCGGTCCAGGCAAGAACCGCGTCTACAGGCACCTCCACCATCCCATCTGCCGGACTGGGGTCTTGCGCCAAAAACAGCGAGATCGGCGGCATGTGGAAGATCGTGCTCACTTCCGCCGCGGTGAGCGCCCGGTTGTAGATCCGCGCGTCGTCGAGCATGCCGCCGAACGCCTCATACGGCGCGCTGCTTCCATCGTTGCCGACATTGGCCACGGTGTGGAGGCCCGTCAAACCCGAGTAGGACCCATTGGCCACTTGCTCGCCGTTGTAGTAGACGCCGTAGGCTCCGTTGTCCCAGGTCATCGCCACGTGGAGCCATTCCTCCATCGGCAGCTCCACGATGTCGGTCCTGGTGGTGTGCGAGCCGCCTAACCCGACATCGAGCAGTCTTGACGGCGTGGTTCCTTCCTGCAGGTAGAGCTGGATGCGGTTGCTGAACTGGGGCTGACTCGTGTGGCCGAAGAAGTACCGACCGTCCGTCTCGGGCTGTGGATCGGACAGGTATCCCCAGGTGGCGAACGTTCCGGTGTTGATGGACATCCCGGCGGTGGAGAACTCCAGACGCCCATCGGTGTCCACGCCCGTGTACATCAGGGCGCCCGCATCGCGTCCCTCTGCCCATGACAGCCCCGCTCCGAGCAGGGTGCCGTCGTTGCCGTTGCCGGAGGCGTCGGCCGCGACAGTCCCTTCCGTCTCATCGAGCTTGAAGAAGGCCACCAGCCCGTCGTTGATGCCGCCCGGCGCCGGTGGCGCTGCAGCGATCAGGACCATGAAGACACAAACACTCAACGTCACATTCTTGCACATGACTGTCCTCCTATGGGAATGAAGAGAAACCCTGCTCCGAATGCCGTACCGTGTGCCACGCGTCTGAAGCTCTCCGTCCGTCTGCGACCTCCGATCCGCGTGTTTCGTGTGTTTCCAGGCTCAGCCACCGACACCTGGTCAGCCAACCACAATGCGTCAAAGCAGATCCGGCCGACCTGCCCCCCTTGTCTGCTTCCATTTGTAGCATATCTGAGCGACGGATGCAATGGTATTCGCCCGCAAGCACAGCGTCGAATCCACACACATCGTCTTCCCATGACGTCACATGTGTCTGCAATACTGTGGTAGGGGCGAGGCATGCCTCGCCCCTACGGCTATCGGATCGAGCCAGGCTCGAGTGTACCGTGCTGCGTCGGCGATCCTCCCGTTCTGGGCGGAACGCCTCAGTCGGCTTCCGGCACTACTGACCCAAGAGGGGCTTTCCGTACGAGATGTCGTCGATGTAGAGAATGCCGGCGCCGCCCGGTGTCGGACTGGTGCGGCTGCCGACCCCGATCACTATCCCCTCGACCCGGCTCAGATCGACGCCAGCCAGGTCGCTGTACGGAATCGGCCACTGCTGCCATTCGGCGGTCGTCGTGATGGCCGTGTCCGGATTCGCTGCCGTTGCGACCTTTCCGGCGGCGTCCTTGATCGTCACATACAGCGGCGCGGGAGCATTGCCTGCGGCGGTTCCGTCAGCGGCCGGCGCCACACCCTGGACATACAGCACGATAGAATCGGCGCCGTGAACCGTCCAGTTCTGCGTGGTTTCGAACGTCCGCTCGGTCTCGGAGTAGAACGGGCTGGCCGTGTTATCGTATTGCAGCGGCATCGATTGCTTGCCGGTGCGAACGATCGTCCGTTCGGCAAACGGAGCCTCGAGATAGCCCACGGTCGATCCGGTGTCGTTGACCCAGCCATCGAGCCACGTGTCGAAGATCGTCGTGGCCGCATCAACGTCGTCGTTGTACGTCTCGAATCCATCGATCAGCTCGTATTCCTTCGTGGAGAAGCTCCACACGTCGCCGGCCCAGACGGTGTCTGCGACCTCATCGACTCTCCAATAGTACGTGGAGCCAAAGGCCAGTGCGTCCGGCGTAAAGGTCACCTGGTCGGCGCTGGCGGCCAGGGAAAGCCCATCCGGGCCGGCGCCGAAGTACACATCATGGGAAACCGCCTCGCGCCCGGCGCGCCAGCTCAGCACAGCGTCCGGCTCGACCTCGGTGGCGCCGTCGGCCGGCGCCGGCTCGCGGGCCTGGACGGGAATGTACGTGAACCGCACTTCGCTCAGACCGTACTGGCCCATCATGCCCCACCCGCTGTTGACGTTCAGGCGGACGTATTTGGCGACCGCTCCGCCCAGATCGACCGTGGTGTTGTGCGCGTAGCCTGCCTTGGCCGTCGCCTGGGCGAAATGCGCATCGCCCAGCACCACCCACTCGGCGCCGTCGAGTGAATACTCGATGGTCACGTCCTTGAGTCCGAAGCCCAGCACGGGCTCGAACATCACGTTGTAGTTCCAGACCAGAAGCTCGTGGAGCTTGTACACCTTGTCGAACTCGAACTGAATCCACACCGGGTCCTCGCCGGGCGCGCCAAGCCACATGTCGTTAGCCTGCGTCGAGTGCAAGCCGTCGGCGCCGAGACCCGAGCCGTTGACCGCGTTGTCCGGCACCTGGCCTTCCACGGGCGTCGCGTTGCTGGTAGCGGTCACGCCCACGATCGGATAGGCCATCGGTTCGGCGGTGAAGCTCCAGACGTCCCCTTTGTAGATGCTGTTGTCCGGCGCGGCGTTGACTTCATCGATTCGCCAGTAGTAGGTCTGCCCAATTTCCAGCAGTCCGGCGGGGGCATACGATGTATCGCTCTGGCCCTGGCGGACGAGCACTCCCATCGGGTTAGCCCGGTCCGCCGCTTCGACGTTGGCCTGCGCCGTCCCAAAGTACACGTCGTGGGCAGCAGCGTACTTGCCGGCGACCCAACCGAGCGCCACATCGCGGCGTACGTCGACCGCGCCGTCTTCCGGCTGAGGCTCGGTCGCCGTCGCCTTCTCCCGCAGGCCGCCGTTCATCACATACTGGACTTCCTCCAGCGGCAGCGCCCGGCTGTAGATCGCCACCTCGTCGAGCAGGCCGCCGAACGCCTCGGTCCCTTCCGACACCGGGTTGCCGTCGTTGCCGATCCAGAGGAAGTCGTGGATCGCACTCAGTCCCGAATAGCTTCCTGCCGCCGCCTCTTCGCCGTCGATGTACACGACGTAGCTGCCATTGTTCCACGTCAGCGCGACGTGATACCACCTCTGCGTCTCCAGGATTCGGATGTTGCTGCGGACCGCGTGGGCGCCGCCCAACCCAAGATCCAGTTCGGTGTTGCTGCCGTCCATGTACAACTGAATGCGGTTGTTGTACGACGGCTGCGTGGTGTGTCCGAAGAAGTAGCGCGTCTGCGAGGGCTGCGGGTCGCTGAGGCTACCCCACATCATGATGGTCCCAGCCGAAGCGGACAGCCCGGCCGCAGAGACTTCAACGTGGGCGGTGTTCGTTCCGCCGTAGAGCAGCGCCCCGGCCGATATCCCTCCGGCAGGCTGCCACTGAACGTCTCCCGACAACGCCCCGTCGTTGCCGTTGCCGCTCGAATCGGCCGCGATCAGGCCCGATTGTTCATCCAGCATCCAGTAGCCGACGAGAGTCGCGTCGGCCGCTCGTGCAGCGCCCGCCGACAACACCGCGAACCACAAGAAGAAACACAATGGATACGTCAGTCGTCTGCCCATAATGATCCTCCTTCGAATAAGATCTGTCCGGCGGCGTTGCGACTGACCCGATGTGCCCCGATGGACATCGGGCGGGTCGAAGCGCCTTGCACAGCACCCACACTCTGTCCCGGCCGTGCGACCCTGACCTCGATGTGATTCCAGACTCAACCGCACACTAAAGGCGTGCCACTTTTCAGATCACGGCCTACCCCCCGTCGGCTGTGAACGGAACTCCTCTGACTCTTCTTATACCATATTGCCGCGAGCCACGCAATACCGCTCGACGATCCTGGCCACCGAGGGGAAACCGAATCGCGACAGATCGATCTCCTCGGGCCGGATGCGCAACAGCCGGGCGACTTCCTCCTCCGCGACGCGGGCCGCACCCGCATCCTGGACATCGCAGACAAACCCCAAATCCATGGTCGCGTATCGCACGCCCATGTACTCGTAGCGGTTCGGAAACGAGCACAGGTACCGCGAATGGGTGATTTCCAGTCCGAGTTCCTCCCGGACCTCCCGCCGCAGAGATTCCTCGGCCGACTCCCCCGGGTCGGCAAACCCGCCCGGCAGATCCCACGTTCCCTTTCGGGGCTCCTGGGCTCGCTCGACGATCAGGAGCCGTCCCTCAGCATCGGGAATCAACGCTGCCACAGCCGCGGCGGGATTCACGTAGAATTCGAAGCCGCAATGGTCGCAGTAGAGCTGCTTGCTCCCGATCAGACGCAAGGCCGCCGCACCGCACTTCAGGCAGTGCCGCAGCACCGCGTCAGGTTCGTTCCAGATGTCCACGTCGCGTTCTCCTCAAGGCCTCAGCTTGCGCCGTTTGAAGCGTGCCCGGAAGGGCATACCTTCCCTATAATGGGAAACGCCTCACGGCGTCACTACGAACACATGCTCTTACGGGCACACTGCAAACGGTGACCATAGCGAGGAATCCCTCGGTCCGTCCATCGCCTTTTTGCGAACATTTTGCTTTGCCCGCACGAAGCCTCATCATAGCATCTGCGTCAGATGAAGTGCGGCGGTCCCGCTGACGCGGGCGAGATGTCATTTTTCAGGCGGAAAGGAGTCAATGCCATGAGATGCAACACACATCGGTCGGCTCTTCTTCTCACCCTCGGTCTGACGATTCAGACGCTGGCCCAGAGCCCGCCACCGGCGATGTCGCTGGATATCGAGCAGGTAGCCCTGTTCAAGAACGGCCTGGGCTTCTTCACAGGACAGGTCACCTGTCCAGCCGGACAGACCCAGTTGCGGATCGCCTTGCCGGCGGCGCCGGCACACGGCACGCTCTGGATTTCGTATCCGGCGCAGGTCGACGTGGCCTCTGTCGTGGCGAAGGACGTCGACTCCACCGAGACGCAGGACGCCATCACGATCCCCGAGCTGCTCCAGGCCAACGTCGGGCGCAGCGCGCGAATCGCGTGCGGCGACCGGGAGATCACAGGAATCATCACCTACTTCGCCCAGGACCGCCAAGCGGACCAGGACGAACTCTATCCTCCCAGACCTCCGGTCGGGCCGGCCAGAGGCTATGACTACCGGGCGCCTCAGCAGCCGGCCGCTCTGGTGACGATCCAGACCGACTCGGGCCTCGTGGGAGTCGATCCGCGGGCCGTCACCGGCGTGACGTTCACGGGAAGCTCTGCCGAGCAGAAGGTGCCTCGCCCGGTCCGGCAAACCGAACTCGACGTGCGGCTCAAGCGGGCCGCCGACGGTCGCAGACTCGCGGTGACCTTTCTCGCCAAGGGCGTCACGTGGGCCCCGAGCTACCTCGTGGACATCACCGAGGAAGGCAAGGTGCGCATCTCGGCCAAGGCCCTGGTCATCAACGATGCGTGCGAGCTGAAGGACGTCGCGGCCCAACTGGTCACCGGCTTCCCGCATCTGCAATTCGCAGACATCCTCAGCCCGATCGGATTGCGACAGACTCTGGCCCAATTCCTGCAAAGCTTGAACCAGCCTGACATGCCGCGTGGCCGTGCGGCGGCGGTCGTCACGCAGAATGTCATGTACGGCGGGGCCGGAATGGCCGAACCTGAGTATGGTGCGGCGGAGGTCGGGGCGGTGGCCGAAGACCTGTTCCTCTACCCCGCAGGGAAGATCGATCTCGACCGAGGCCAGGTGGCGTACATCCCGTTGTTCACCGAGTCGGCCCCCTGCGAACACATCTATCAGTGGGACCTGCCCGACTATGTCGACGAAGCCGGGCGCTACTTCTACAGTCGTGATCGCGACTCTCAGGTGGAAGACGAGCAGGAGGTCTGGCACAACCTGCGGCTGACCAACACAACCGCCGTGCCGTGGACGACCGCGCCGGGACAGACGGTCAAGGCCGGAGCCATCCTCGGCCAGGACACGCTCAAGTACACACCGCCCGGCGGGACTGCGATCCTGCGCATCACCCGCGCCGTGGGCGTCAAGGCCGAGCAGATCGAGCTGGAGACCAGCCGCAAGCGGGAGGCCATTCGCATGTACGGCGACACCTTCGACCAGATCACCGTGCGAGGCGACCTGTCGATCCTCAATACGCAAAACAAAGCCATCAAACTGGAGATCACCAAGACCCTCTCGGGCGAGGTCCAGTCGACCGACCCCGGCGCCAAGCAGGAGAAACTGGCCAAGGGCCTCGGCCGCATGAACGGCCTCTCGAAGCTGACCTGGACCATCGAACTGCCCCCGGCCACCGAGAGGCGGGTCAACTACGTCTACGAGGTCTACGTCCGCCGCTGAGAACTTTCCCTGGCATCGTTCCGTAAATCGCGATAGAATGGAGGAGACGCAGAGGTTCTCCGGGATAAGTGAATATGGGGGCGAATGGCTTCGACCGGATGACGGATGGTCAAGTTGCATGCCCAGGACGCCGGTTGGCCTGGTTAATCATCCGGCACCTAAATGTTAAATGGCAACTCTCAGTTGCGCATGGCGGCCTAATTAGGCCACCCGTCCTGTCAGGCTTTGCCTGTGAGCCTGGCAAGGGCGCCAAAAAGCAGGCTTAGCCCTTTCGGACGTCCGGGCCGACGGGGCGAAATCGCACCGGAATAACCGATCCCAGAGCCTGTCGCTCGGCGCTGGGCGAGGCGAAATCCCAAAAGAACGACTACGCATGTAGACGCTTGGCTTGAAACATCTCGGGACGGGGGTTCGAATCCCCCCGCCTCCACCATTTAGAAAAGACAAACCCGTCTCTCTGGGGTCATTCTCCGGGGTGACGGGTTTTCTTTTTCCCCTTGTTTCTAAAGGGTTTGCGCCCGTTTCACATCTTTCCAAAGCACCTCTTGGCATCATCGATTCTCCCCATCTTCCAGCCTTTCTTTCTCTGTTTGGCCCCTGATTCTCTGTTTTC
>JAXGYC010000012.1:0-326705 GCA_040772485.1 Sedimentisphaerales bacterium
AGTATACAAGGGAAAGCGGCTCTGAAGAGGCTGCTTTCCCTTCTCCATGCGCTCCGCCTGGCTCCCCGGCCGGATTCTGACGATCCGGCCTTTTGTTTTGCGCTGGTTGCGTAAGATAGATCGTAGGGTGTGCATCGCACACCTTCCCACCAGGAGATTGGTGTGCGATGCACACCCACCACCTCAGCGTCGCGATGGGTCTGCTGAACGATCCGCACGAAGCCGAAGACGTGGTGCAGGATGTGTTCGTCTCGTTCGCCAAAGGCGCCGACGGCTTTGCGATGAAAGGCAGCCTGAAGGCGTACCTGGCCCAGAGCGTGGTCAATCGCGTGCGGGACCGGGTCCGCCGGCAGCGCAACCGGCAGCGGCGGGTGGATGCCCTGGCCGCTACGGCGGGCGAACACCGGCCGGACAGTCTCGTCGCACGCATCTGGAGCAGTATCGAAACAGGCTATCCCCTCCGGATCGAGGGCGAATGTGCCAGAGACGACGGCCCGAGACACTTTGCGTACGTCCAGGATCAGTTCCAGTGGGACGTGGAACTGGACAGGAGCCTCTTCGAGCCCAATGTCCCAGCCGGGTACATCGACATCTCGCCCGACGAGTGGTAGTCCAAGGAAGTGGGCGAGGACGCAGGGGCTAAGCGCCTCAGTATCTCGCCGCACACATTCGCAGATGCACGGCTTCCACAGGCCGGGCCGTTGGCTCGGCCTTTTCTTTTGCGCGGAGAAAATTCGCGGGCAGAATACGAAACACGGGCTTCGAGCGTGGTACATTGTGAGAATGATCGTTCTTGACGGCGGCGTGAACCGATGGCGATAGCCGAAGATAAGCTGTTGAAATGGAAGTTCCGCCGGGGCAGCCCGGAGGCGCTGGCGCGGATCTACGAGAAGTACCTCGACTCGATGCTGACCCTCGCGATGGGATTGCTGAACAACCGGGCGGCCGCCGAGGACGTGGTGCATGACGTGTTCGTCTCGTTCGCCCGATTGGGCCCGGGGTTTCGCCTGCGAGGCCGGCTCAGCGGGTACCTGGCGACGAGCGTGGTCAACCGCGTTCGAGACTATCGCCGGCGTTCGCGGCGGCAGGTGCAGGCGTCGGGCCGCGAAGCCAGGTCCGCCTGCGAGTCGGTCGAACCAGACCACGTGGCGAGCTTCACCGAACAGGCGGCCCGACTCAACGAGGCTGTCGCCAGACTGCCCGATGAGCAGCGTGAGGTTGTACTGCTGCGGCTGAAGGCGGACATGAAATTCCGCGATATCGCGAAGCTCCAACAAGTATCCATCAATACGGTCCAAGGCCGGTACCGGTACGGCCTGGACCGGTTGCGGTCGATGCTGAACGGCGAGGTGGAAAAATGAAACCGAAGAAGAAAGTCGAGAAGGCCATTCGCAACAAGCTGTGGTTCACCGCCGGCTCGACGCTACGCGACCGACTGTTGACGGATGTCATGAACGCACGAGAAGAATCCATGCCGATCAGACCGGTCCCCTGCGGGCCGGGTATCGGGAGAAGACTCATGAAGACTCGAATCGCAAGAGTAGCCTCCGTCGCGGCGGTCATCGCCGTGGCGGCGCTGGCCCTGACGTTCTGGAGCCGATCCAGCGCGCCCGCCTATGCCATCACGGACCTGCCCATGCTGCTTGGAGAGATTCAAACGCTGCACGTCCAGTCGACGGTCTGGCTCTACGAGACCGATTCGAACCAGCCCGGATTCGAGCAGGCCATCGTCATTCCATGTGAACTCTGGCTCGATGTGCCCGGTTTGCGCGAGTACTTCAGTTCGTATTCCTCGTGGAGCCGACCGGATGGCACGCGTGGCATAAACCGCATCGAAGGCGTTCACACCGCCAAGTACGCGATGGACATCGACCACACGAGGAGACTCGTCTGGTTCAACAAGACCAGCCCGATCATGAGACGATTGACCATCCGAGATCAGATCGAGGAGCGCCTTCACCGGATCACGGAAGAGCAACTCGAACACTTCGTCCGGGTGGGCCAGGAGACGATAGAGGGCGTCCTATTCGATATATGGGAAAGGATCGATGCTCAGAAGAAGACCCGCTGTTGGATGGCACCGGCAACGGGGGAACTGGGGCGAATCTATATCTGGGCCAAGGACCATGGGGATCGTTGGCGGTTGAGTTGGTGTGCCGAGGCCATCGAGCGGGACGTCGAGGTCCCGGAAGAGGTCTTCGCCTTCGATCCGCCGCCAGACTACGAGTACCAGAACACGCTCGAAACGGCCACGCTTGGCGAGGGTCTCGGTACGGGGTGGTATTTCATGGGCAGGGCCCGGGTCTGTGTCGCCGTCAGCTTCACTTTGGCCGATGGCAGCATGATCGTCGCGTGGCACAGTGACGACCTGGAGCAGGATCGCTACGTCGATCAGGCGCATCTGTTCCAGGACCTCACGCCTGGCGGAGAGCTGCCCAAGCTTCCGATGGTGGTCTATGGGCTCAAGACCATTCCTCTGGAGCCCTATTCGCGTCCGGAGGTTGTCTACACAGGTCGCCATTTGGCCTACACGAAATCCGACCGCTGGTATTACGAGTGGGCGTTGTTCGTGCCGACGCAGCCATCCCCGCCGGCGGCCACCGGGCCGGAAGTCGTTCGCATGCTCTGCCGGTTCAATCTCCCCGTGGAGCAGGAGCCGGCCGTTGGAAACCCTGTGCACAAGAATCCGATTGCCCCCGACGAGTTTGACCTGTTCGTGCGCGGCGCGATGGCGGAGTTGAGTGACGACGGCGTCGCGCCAGGCCACGTCACCTACGAGAATGTCATGGCGCTGGCACGACAAATCCGTGAGTCCACTACGCCATAGCCCGTTGTTGACGACGGAACCATCCAGGCCGGATCGCGGAGGTCCGGCCTTCTCTTTGCGCTGAATTCGCACGCGAGGAGTTTTCGTTTGAGTAAAACGGGGCTCGTGCGTGTTATATAGGCGAATGTGGATCGATCCCCGATGGCCATCGGGATTCGGAGGCTCGGCGTCGTGCTGGAAGACCGATATCTCGTTTGGCGGCTGAAGCAGGGAAGCCGCGATGCGCTATGCCGCATCTATGGCAAGTACAGAGAGGATCTGCTCCGGTTGGCCGTTTCGCTGTCCAATGAGACGACATGGGCGGAGGACGTCGTCCAGGACGTGTTCGTCGCGTTCATCGGCGGCGCGCCTCAGTTCCGGCTGACCGGCTCTCTGAAGGCGTATCTGGCGACGTGCGTGGCCAACCGCGTGCGAAACGCCAACCGCGACCGCCGACGGCGCGGGCAGGTCGGCCTCGACGAGATCCAATCGGTCGCCTCCGAATCGGTCCGGCCGGACCAGTGGGCCATCTGCAGCGAGGAACTGGAGCGCGTCGCCCGCGCGATGGCCCTGCTCTCGTACGAACAGCGCGAGGTGATCGCCCTGCGTCTTCAGGGCGCGCTGCGGTTTCGCCAGATCGCGGAGCTGCAAGGGGTGCCGATCAAGACGGTCCTGAGCCGATACCGGTGCGGACTCGGGAAGCTTCGGTCACTGCTCAATGGTGAGGTAACACAATGCGATCGCTTAGAGACCTCAAGAAATCTGTAGCCCAGGCGGGCATCCGCACGGCCCCCGGCGCCGACCGGGTGGTCCTGGAACACCTGCTCGAGCAATTACCCGACAACCAGAAGAGATCTTCGGCGGCGTACGATCCGCCGAAGGGAAGGAGAAGCATTATGAGAAGTCCAGTCACGAGGTTCGCTGTGGCGGCGGTATTCCTGGGCGTTGCCGGGGTGCTGATCGCCATGATGGTCAGGACAACGACGCCGGCCTACGCCTTCGGGCAGACGGTGCAGGCGATGCAGGGCAAACGTTCGTTCCACATACAAACCTACTGGCAACAGCGACGCAAAGACGAATTCTGGGCCGAGTTCGACAAAGACGGGAACCTGATTCGCTTTCGGCAACATGAGAGCGAAGGTCCGGAGAACACGCTCGTGACGATCTGGCAAGACAACGTCATGAGCCAGTACTATCCACCGCCGTGGGGCCTTCACCTGATGACGCACGTCGAGAACACCGGCGGCGGATTGGAGGGACTGGAGGAGTTCGATCCGGAGACGATCGTCGAGGAGATTGATGCGCTGGTTGCGGAGGGCAAGGCCGTCATGGAGATGGAAGAGTCTTTGCGCGATACGTACCGGATGACGATTCACGTGAAGCGCACGGACGGCAAGCCGCTGAAACAGACTCTGGTGGTCGATCCCGTCACGAAGTTCGTCGTCAGAATCGACGACTATTGGGGCCAGGAGGACGGAGGAACGGTCCACCACGGCATCGAGGTGCTGGGATACAACGAGGTGATGGACCCCGGACTCTTCGAGCGCGCTTTCCCGGAGGGCACCATCCTGATAGACCAGGTGACGCAGGAGGTCGGGATGGCGCAAGGCGACATGACCAACGACAAGGCGGCCGTGGAAGTTCTCCGTCAGATGCTGGAAGCCTGGGCGCAAGGGGATTACGCCACGGCGGGCAATCTCTGCGGCGGCGCGCCGGTCGAAATGATGAGCGAGCGCTTGAGCCACCTGCGGCCCGTACGTATCCTCTCCATCGGACAGCCGGCGCCGATCCGGTTCATTTCGCCCAGGTACAGGGTTCCATGTCAGTACGAAGTCGAGCGTGACGGGCAAACGGAGGTCACCAGCCAGGAGTTCCGTGTTTTCGCCGTGAATGGTCGCCCCGGACGTTGGTATGTGTTCATTGCACACACCACCCCGATCCCCTCCAGGGACAAACAGGTCAAGGCGATGCAGGACGATGACGACACCTCCGGGGGGTACTCCGTAGCACTGGCCGGTGCGGTGGTCGACCTGCAAGGCAACGTCGTACCCGATGCGTGGATCTTCGCATCCTACGCCGCACCGGGTCAGACGGATGCCCAGGGGACATTCGCCCTGCCCGCCCCGCCGGCAGACGGCAGCCAGTCGATAGGACCGGTGGACTTGCCTTTGTTCGTCTGGGCTTATACGGACGGTGATCCCTACAGCGTCGCATGGACCGTGATCCGACCGCCTTCCGGGCCCACGCCGGTTCGGCGTAGAGTCTCCGACGAGCCAGACGATTCAGACGAACGCGTGGAAGAGACACACCAGGGCGTGGTTCTCACCATCCGCAACGAAGAGGATTTCCTCGCGAACCTGCCCGGCGATCCGGGCCAGCTCGCCGGCAACGGGTCTATGGACGGCGACCCTCAGATTGCCGACGTCGTGCTCGTCACCGGCCCGGCCGGCGTCATCACGGGACAGGTGACCGACGCCAACGGCGTTCCCGTCGCCGATGCCCTGGTCCTGGCCAAAGCGATCGAATTGCAGATCGGATCGAACACGCTCCGCGCAGGGGGGCTCGATGAAGAGTGGAAAGCCGGGTTCGCTTCGCAAACGGATGCCAACGGCTGCTACAGCCTGGGACATCTGCCGTCCTGCTGGACGCAGGCGACACTCGTCGTAGAAGCCGCCGGACAGGGACGTACGCAACAGGTGGTTCTGCACGCCGGCGTGGACACGACGTGCGACATCATCCTGGCGGAGGCCAGCGAGGAGGAGCCATAGAGCGGCGCTGGAGGCCGGCGCGAACCAGGCGCACGTTCGTGGGGGCGAATGATCATTCGCCCTGCCAGATTCAGCAACCCCATAGGCCGGGCCGCGGAGGTCCGGCCTTTTCTGTTGACGAGGGCTGATGCGTGCGATACGAACGCACCCGGCCTACCTGGTGCGATCCGCGGGATGAATCTGGCCGAGCGCGCCGTTTTTTCTGCATGGAGGCGGCGCGCCGCTCGTCTTGATTGACGGAACAGGTTGGGGAACCCTGATTGAACGACGCGGCCGACGACAACGCAGTGCAAGCTTGCCGCCAAGGGGACAAGGCGGCGTACGCCACCCTGGTCGAGAGGCACTACCGACGCGTCTTCGCCCTGTGTCTGGGCATGATGGGCAGCGTACACGACGCCGAAGACCTCGCCCAGGAGGTGATGCTCAAGGGCTTCACGAATATCCGCAAGCTGTCCGACGCCGGGCGGTTTGAGCCTTGGATACTGAAGGTCGCCAGAAATCTGTGCCTTGATGCCCTGCGAAGGCGGAGACGTCTCAAGGCCAGAGCCGCCGAGCAAGCGGTTGAGCAGGCACGAGAACCGCATGGGAACCACGATCTGGAACGCGCCATCCGGCGCCTGCCTCTGGAGCTGCGCGTACCGTTGACCATGTACTACTTTGAGCAGAAGAACGCCGGAACCATCGCCACGATACTGAGTATCTCACACTCGCTGGTTTGTCAGCGGATCCGCGCAGCAAGAAACGAGTTGCACGCCCTGCTGAGCGAAGGAGGTTGTCATGAACCCTGATTGCCGGAGAATCAGAGACCATATCTCAGATGCCATCTCAAATGCCCTGCCCGAGGCAGATGAGCGAGCCCTTCGAGAGCACATCGATGGCTGTGCCGATTGCCGCCGGTACGCCCAATCGCTGACACGGGAGCATGCCTCTCTGACCGAGCACTTCGCCCGGATCGACGCCGACATGGCTGCTCGCCGGTCGCAGGTCTTGGCCGCGATCCAGCAGTCTCGGCTGGCAGTCCCATCCCTGCGAAGGCGAATTCTAGGGAAAGTGGCCGTTGCCGCAGGCATCCTTGTCGCGGCCGGACTTGGCCTTCGCTGGATCGGCTTGGGGACGGCCGCCTACGGACTCACCGAGGCCCTGCAACACTCCCAAAATACCGATGTCATCCATATCAAGGGATGGCACCTGCAGGAGTCCGTCGATAGCGGAGAACTCAAGAGACTGCCTTTCGAGCACTGGATCGACCGCAGGAACGGCCGCTACAGAGACGACTACACCATCGGGTACGCCGATTCGGACCCGAACCGGCCGCTGTGCATGCTGGAGGTCTTTGACGGCGAGTATTGCATGGATACGCGCAGTTACTCCACCGATCCCGCCACGGGACGGACTACGCTATCGATAGAATACGCAAAGCTGAGTCCCTTCCAGCGACGTCTCAAGATGCACACCATGGGGGCGTTCCCCGCGTTCATGAAACACCTCCGCGAGGTGAAGGGATTCACCCGGACCGGACGCGAGCAGATCGAAGGGACCGCGACCGATGTGTGGGAAGGTGAAATCGTCGCGCCGGACGAGACTGTCCCGTACACGAAGCTGAGAATATGGTTGTCCCCCTCGACAGGCCGGATACTCCGCATCCGTCGATGGTTGAACGAAAAGGAGGACTCGGTAGAATGGATGCTGAGGCAGGAGGCCCACACGATCGAATACGACGTCCTACCACCGCCGGATTGTTTTCGCACCGATCCCCCTGACGGCTATGAGCTGGTCAATACGAAAGCCACTGCGGTCACGCGAGAGCTTGGTGACTATGACGGTAGGTCAAGATTCTACACGTGCGTTGGGTTCACGCTGAACGACGGAAGCGTCATCCTCGGCTGGCATGCCAATCACATGCCCCACGAATCGCAAGCCGGCCTCTTCGCCAATCTGCGGCCGGCGGAGTCTCTGCCCCAGCTACCGGCGCGTGTGGTGGCGTTGAAGCCCTGGCCCATCGAAGAAGAGGACACGATCCTGGCGGGTTATCATCTGGCCTGGACGGCAAAGAGAGGCAAGTTCTACGAATGGGGTCTCTATGTGCCAGACAGAAAGGTGCCGGAACGCAACACGTTCAAGCACTACAAGGTCATCTCGGAATACAGTGGCGTGGAACCCCGGAGTTTCGGCGGCCGGCCTAATCTCGTGGCGGAAGAGGTGACCATCACGTCGGACGTTGAGTTCAAGACCTGGGTCATCGGGGCCATGGCGGAACTGAGCGACAACAGCGTGGCGCCAGCCCATGTGACATATGAGAACATCATGACCCTCGCGAGACGGATTCGCTCGTCCCTCAATCCGTAGCCCTTCGAGTCCAGTCAAACCACCAAGGCCGGGCCGCGGAGGTCCGGCCTTTTTGCTGCGCCGGGCAAAGGGCCCACACACACTCACACTCCCCTTTCGGATAGATGAAAAAATCGGGATTTGGCTTGACGCGCCGGGCTGACATTAGTATTCTGATTAACGAACATGACTGGGTCTCAGTATTCAGTCCGAAGCGGGCCGGGTCGTGGCCCAAGAAGCGTGGGGATCTATGGCAGGCATTCGTGCAAAACAAACCCAATTACGGAGGACACAACAAGCCTTAACTCCTTTTTATAAAATATGTTATAGCAATCCGGCAACGAACGAACAAAGCCAATTTCCAGCCAGGACAGCGGGCCCGGCAGGCTCTTGGCTGGGAAGATGGGGGTTTTGTCTGCGGAGTGAGGGACATGGGACGGAGAACTAAGTGCTGCATTTTTAAGGGTTTGTGGGAATCGGTGCGCCGCCGTGCCGGTGCGCCGGCGATGCTGCTCTGGCTGGTGCTTGTTCTCGCCCAGGTCGAGGCAGGATGGGCACAGACCTGGGTCGAAGGCGTCGAGGACCGGGAAGTCTACAGGGACCGGATCTCCTTTGTCGTGTCATCCGAGGAAGGCATCGAGACCGCTGCCTCACTGAACGGCGAGCCGGTTGTGACGGATGTCTCCGTAACTGTCGACAAGGCCGACTATTATGAACTGCACGTCCATCGGGCCGAAGCGGCCTCGGGGGCCGAGCAGAGCGAGGTGGTCCGCTTCATCGTCCGCGACAGCAGCCGGGGCAACGCCGAATGGGGCCTGCCGCCCTGGACGCCCTATCCGACGATCGCCTCGGCGGCCGGCGAGTTCGCCGGCGCGCGATTGGAGCTTGTCGCGCCGGCCCAGTACCCGGCTGGAATGGAGATCCCGGTCGTCGCCCGAGTCGAGAACGAGGCGGGAAGGCGTCTCGGCGTCAACGGCGCGATCGAGGCACTTGAATTCCCCGACCACCCGCTCGACCTGCTGCGCGGCGTTGGCTCGGTCTTCCTGCCGGCGGCGACCGACCCCGGCCCCCTGCTCTGCACGGGCCGGATACACTCCCTCACGGCCTCACGTCAAATTGAGATCGAAGCGACGACCGGATGGCAGACAGTCTCCGGAGAGATCGTCGCAGCGACGAACTGGCCGCAGAACGCACGCATCCGTGTCGCGGGCGATGCGTTGACCATCAGATCGGGCGCGACCTTGACCGTCGGAGCGGGCAGCGTCGTTCTCGTCGATCCCGACACGGACATCGTGGTCGAAGGCGAAATCATCGTCAGCGGAACCGTCGAACATCCGGTCGTGTTCACCTGCGAAGACCGACGCGTTCCGTGGGGCGGCTTCCTGTTCGAGGCGGGAGGCTCGCACGGGGCCTTCACAGGAACCATCCTCACCGGCAGCGGCGCCGACCCGGACTGGCTGGACAACCACTCCGACTATGGCCACAGCCACCGCGACGAGCAATGCCTTTTCTTCCTCGCCGACGATGCGCATCTGACGCTGACGGACTGCTTCCTCGTCGAGAACCAGGGCCAGGCCGGCCACGGGGAGAACGCGTACCTGACGATGAAGCGGTGCCTCGTGCAGAAGTGCATCACCGCCGGCCAGTACAACGGAGGCTCGGTTGTCCTGAACGATTGCGCGCTGATCGAGTTTCCATCAGCCGCCGCGCCCTTCGCCGATGACGACAACGATGGACTCTACCTGACCGGCGGCGCCCACGTGCTGACCGACTGCCTGATCGGCTGGGCCTTGGATGACGGCGTCGACGCAGGCTCCGGCTCCGGCGGTTCGGTGAAAGTCGAACGCTGCTGGTTTGAATCGTGCTACCACGAGGCGATGGCCTGGTCGGAGGCGCGCGACGCCGATGTCACCGACACCGTCGCTCTCAACTGCGGCCAGGGCATCGAATGTGGCTTCGGCTCGCCCGACGTCGACGCCGTCCGCTGTCTGTCGACCGCCAATCTCGTCGGCGCGCGTTTCGGCGACAACTACGACTGGAGCTACCACGGATTCCTGCGCGTGCGCGATTCGCTGCTGCTGTTCAACCGGCGCAACGTCTGGGGGCAGGCGTGGGACGACTGGTCCGTGCACCTGGCGCAGATGGACGTACGCGACAACCATCTGAGCCTTGCCGACCCGTACTTCCCGGACAACGCGCCGTGGGACCCGCAGACCGACCCGAATCAATCGGCCCGCCTGGCGCCCTTCCTGCCGACCGGCGCCGGGGCGGTCGGCATCGGCCTGGCCGTCGACGCGAACGTGCTCGATGTCTCGGAGCTTGGCGAGACCGTTGCCGTTCGCCTGAGCACCTTCACCACGAGCAATGTCTCGATCGACTACACAGTCGAGGCGGACGGCAGCATTCTGGATAGCGACACGCTGCACTTCGTTCCGGGCGAAACCGTCAGACAGATCCCCCTCGCCATCGCGTCCATAGAAGGCATTCGTCGGATCCGCGTGACGCTCTGCAATCCCATCGGCGCCGAGCTGACCGGCAACTCCGAGATCACGTATCTCAACGCCGCCGCCTTCATCGAGCCGCTGGTCGTCTCGGGCGATTCCTGGCGGTACTTCAAAGGGACCCAGCAGCCGCCCGCCGACTGGAACACGCTGTCGTTCGACGACAGCACATGGCCGTCGGGCCAGACCCCGATCGGTTACGAGACCGGTTCGGGCTACGAGTCCTGCATCGCCACGGACCTGCCCGACATGCGCAACGGCTACCTCAGCGTGTACGCCCGCCGGCAGTTCCACGTCGAAGATCCTTCGCAACTGAGCCGCTTGACGCTCACCGTCGACTTCGACGATGGCTACATCGCCTTCATCAACGGCGTCCGTGTCGCCGGCTTCGCCGAACCCGACGAGCCTGCACACGATCAGCCTGCTCTGCTCAGTCACGAGGCCTGCGGCGGCGATTGCGATCCGGAGCCGGTCGATCTGACAGACTATCTCGATGTGCTCGTGCCCGGCGCCAACGTGCTGGCGATCCAGGTCCACAATCAGTCTCTGTCCAGCTCCGACCTGCTGCTCGACGCCGAGTTGTCCGCCGCACGGCTCGCAGGGACACGGTAAAGCGATCGTTTGTAGTGGCGTCGTGAGACGCTGCTCCCTTGTATGCCCTCACGGGCACACTACGAGCGGGGCAGAATTCTATTGCCAAGGTTTCGGGCCGACCCTTACCATACCGGGACGATTGAAAATGGTTGATCCGAAAAGGAGCCTCGATATGAAGCGACACGGGCCGATTCTGCTCGTCCTGCCCTGGCTGACGTTCGCCTGTGGATGCGCCACGCACGCGCCGCAAGCGGCGGCGGCCCTGACCGGTCCCACGATGCAATGGCACGCCGTCACGCTGACCTTCGAAGGGCCCAAGACCAACGAGATCGCCGATCCCAATCCCTTTGTCGATTATCGCCTGAACGTGACGTTCTCCCGCTGGGACCGGCAGCACGTCGTGCCGGGTTACTACGCCGCCGACGGCGACGCCGCCAATACCAGCGCCAACAGCGGCAACCGCTGGCGCGTCCACTTCGTCCCCGACGAGGCCGGCCTGTGGACCTACACCGCGTCGTTCCGCGCCGGTCCGGAGGTGGCCCTGATGACCGACCCGAACGTCGGGACCCCCGCCGCGTTCGACGGGCTCACGGGCACGTTCGTCGTGAACGCCAGCGACAAGCTCGCCCCCGACCTGCGTGCCAAGGGCCTGCTGCGATACACCGGCGGACGCTACCTGCAATTCGCCCAGACGAAAGAGTACTTCATCAAGGCCGGAGCCGACAGCCCCGAGAACTTCCTGGCCTACGCCGACTTCGACGACACCTACGACACCGAGGATCTGCTGCGCGAAGGCGAAGCGGCCGGCCCCAAGTTCATTCACCGTTACGAGCCGCACTTGCAGGACTGGCGCGAGGGCGACCCGACCTGGAAAGACGGCAAGGGCAAGGCCATCATCGGCGCCCTGAACTACCTCGCCTCCAAACGCATGAACAGCGTCTACTTTCTCACCTACAACGTCGACGGCGGCGACGGCAAGGACGTGTGGCCCTGGGTCGTCCCGGGCGACAAGCTGCGCTTCGATTGCAGCAAACTCGATCAGTGGGAGATCGTGTTCTCGCACATGGACCGACTCGGCCTGATGCTCCACGTCGTCACGCAGGAGACGGAGAACGATCAGGCGCTCGACGGAGGCGAACTGGGCCCGCTGCGCAAGCTCTACTACCGCGAGCTGATCGCCCGGTTCGGCCACCACCTGGCGCTCGTCTGGAATCTGGGCGAGGAGAACACGAACACCGACGCACAGCGGAAGGCCTTCTGCAAGTACATCCGGGACATCGACCCGTACGATCATCCGATCGTCTGCCACACCTATCCGGGAAAGTACGACGAAGTCTACACACCGCTGCTGGGGTTCCCCGACTTCGAGGGGCCCTCGCTCCAGACCAACGACACGCACGCCCAGACGCTCAAGTGGCTTGACGCCTCGAAGGAGGCCGGACGGCAGTGGTTCGTCTGTCTCGACGAAATCGGTCCGGCCCACACGGGGGTCAAGCCCGACAACGACGATTACGCCCACGACGAGGCGCGCAAGAAGCACCTCTGGGCCAACCTCATGGCCGGCGGCGCGGGCGTCGAATGGTATTTTGGCTATCGCTTCGCCCACAACGACCTGAACTGCGAGAGCTGGCGCAGCCGCGAGCGCCTGTGGGACCTGACGCGTTACGCCGTGGAGTTCATCCGAGACCTTCCCTTCGCCAGGATGAACCACCACGACGAGCTGACGTCGGCCGAAGACGATTACTGCCTGGCCGAACCTGGAGCGGTGTACGCCATCTATCTGCCCTCGGGCGGAACGACCGATCTGGACCTCGGGACCGCGACGGAGACCTTTCGCATTCGATGGTTCAACCCTCGCGAAGGCGGCCCGCTTCAGGTCGGGACGCTGGCGATGACCTCCGGCCCCGGCGTGGTAACCATCGGCCAGCCGGCGGTGGACACCGACAAAGACTGGGTGGCGCTGGTCGTGCGCTCCACATTCGACCACATCGGCCGCATTCCATACTGATCTCGACCTTCCCGCAGGTATATGACCACTTCTGCGCCGGCCCCGGCACAGCAGGCGGCCGTCCCGGTCGACCTTCCGACCGGCCGATTCGGCCCCCGGCAGCGGGAAAAGGTGGCTGGAACGTGCCGCCCGGCTCCGATTTGACGCAAAACCGTGTTGCTTGAAGGGGCGGCGTCTGGTATAAAGGATATACGGATGTGTGGGTTCCTGATGTAGCCGCGAGGGTCTGAAGCGAGCCACCCTGCGGCGAATCGGACTCGGAGGCCCTTATGCAATGTGTCGCGTTGCACACATGGCGCAAGGGGGGATGCGCCGGGTCCATGTTCGTTCCCAGAGATGATCCGTCATTTGACGATTTCTCCTGTCGCTTTTTCGGAAAGGAGGTGCCGCGGCACGCACTCTGCCCCTCGGGGGCCTGACGAATCGATCAGAAATGAATGCAGCGCCATGCCATTCCATAGGCTGATTGAAAGGAGGACAAGTATGTGCGGAAGAATCATGTGTCTGTTGGTCTTGATTCTGGGCCTGGTCGGGTCGGCGGCGGCCCAGGATTATGACATGGAAATCCCCTCGGTCATCAAGCCCCCTGCCCTGGATGGGGAGGTCGACCCGATCTGGTCGATCGCCAGAACGCAGTACATCAAGACCACCATCGACGGCACCGTCTCCTCGCCCGCGGACTGTTCCGGCAGTTGGCGAGCCATGTGGGACGGGCTGTACATCTACGTGATCGTGGACGTCAACGACGATTCCCTCCAGAACAACTCCGGAAGCGCGTACCTGGACGACAGCGTGGAGTTCTACTTCGATGGAGGCAACACGAAAGGCCCCGGATCGCCGCTGGCGGATGACGATCGCCAGTACACGTTCGGCTGGACCGCCGACGACGTCCAGGGGACGAATACCAGTCTGGACGGCGTCGAACACGCCCAGGTCAACACCGACACCGGCTGGCGTATCGAGATGAGGCTCCCGTGGCTGTCGCTCCAGGGTTCGGCGCCCACCATGGGGGATCTGATCGGGATCGACGTTTTCATCAACGACGATGACGACGGCGGCGACAGCCGCGAGGCCCAGGTCTCGACGTTCTCGGGCAGCAATGCCGACTGGCAGATCCCAGCCTCCTGGGGAACCGCCATTCTCGCCAAAGGCAGCAGCGAGAAGGCCTCGGCCCCCGATCCCGCGGACGGCGACACGGACGTTCCGCGAGAAGTTGTCATGGCATGGTCGCCCGGCGAGTTTGCCAACACGCACGACGTCTACTTCGGCACGGTCTTCGACGACGTCAGCAATGCCAGTCGGGCCAATCCGCTGGGCGTGCTGGTCAGCCAGGGCCAGAGCGCCGCAACGTTCGATCCGCCCGGACGCCTGGAATTCGATCAGACGTACTACTGGCGAATCGACGAGGTCAACGCGCCGCCGGACAACTCGATCCACAAAGGAGATGTCTGGACCTTCACCGCCGAGTCGTTCGCCTACCCCGTCCAGAACATCATCGCGACGACCAATGCGACCAGCGAGGAAGACAGCCCCATCGAGAATACCATCAATGGGTCCGGACTCAATGCCCAGGATCAACACTCGATCGCGGCTAAGGACATGTGGCTGGCCACACCTCCGGCCGGCGAGGCCACCTGGATCCAGTACGAATTCCCGAGAGTCGAGAAGCTCTATCAGATGCTGGTCTGGAACTACAACGTGCAGTTCGAGCTGATCCTCGGCTTCGGTCTGAAAGATGTCGCCATCGAGTACTCCGAGAACGGCACGGACTGGACCAGTCTGGGTGACGTCCAGTTTGCCAAGGCCACAGCGAAGGCCGACTATGCCGCCAACACGACGGTGGATTTCGGCGGTGTGGCCGCCAGGCACGTCCGCCTGACGATCAACAGCGGCTACGGCATGATGGGCCAGTACGGCCTGAGCGAAGTGCGGTTCCTCCAGATTCCCGTCTACGCGCAGAAGCCGCAGCCGGCCGACGGCGCCACCGACGTGGATCCCGGCGTCGTTCTGAGATGGCAGACCGGAAGAGAGGCGGTCTCCCATGAGGTCTACCTCGGTTCCGATGAGTCGTCGCTGGCGCTGGCCGGCACGGCCGCTCAGCCGAGCTTGGTCCCCGCAGGTCTGGAATTCGGAGGCGCCTACTTCTGGAAGGTCGTCGAGGTCAACGAGGCCGAGGCGATCAGCGTATGGGAAGGCGATCTCTGGAGCTTCGCGACCAAAGAGTACGCGGTGATCGACGGGTTCGAGACCTACACCGACAATGTCGATGCCGGGGAAGCCATCTTCGACACATGGGCGGATGGATGGGTCAACAACACCGGCTCGACGGTCGGCTACCTCAACGCGCCGTTCGCGGAGAAGACGATCGTCAACAGCGGCAGGCAGTCCATGCCGTTGCAGTACGACAACAGCGCCTCGCCCTGGTATTCCGAAACCGAACGCGACTTCGAAACTGCCCAGGACTGGACGGCGTACGGGGCAAGCACGCTGGTGCTCCACTTCCGAGGCAACGCACCAGCCTTCGTCGAAACCGCCCAGGGCATCGTGATGAGCGCGATCGGGACGGACATCTGGGACACCGCCGATCAGTTCCGCTTTGCCTACAAGAGCCTCAGCGGCAACGGCTCGATCATCGCCCGTGTCGACAGTCTCGAACGCAGCAATGAGTGGGCCAAGGCGGGCGTGATGATTCGCGAGACGCTCGAAGCCGGGTCGAAGCACGCCTTCGTGGCGGTGACGCCGGACCACGGTATCAGCTTCCAGCGGCGCCCGGTCGCTGGACAGGCCAGCGCCAACACCGATGC
Source organism: Sedimentisphaerales bacterium (assembly GCA_040772485.1). Lineage (GTDB taxonomy): Bacteria > Planctomycetota > Phycisphaerae > Sedimentisphaerales > Anaerobacaceae > Anaerobaca. The sequence goes on from JAXGYC010000012.1 coordinate 15,807, forward strand.
GGCCGGCCCGGCGGCGCCATACTGGGTCAAGCTGACGCGGACCAACAACACGTTCACCGCGCAGCATTCCGCCGATGGAACGAGCTGGGCGGACATCACCGTCAGTCCGGCGCTGGAGATCCAGATGGCCGGCAATGTCTACATCGGGCTGGCGCTGACCAGTCATGACGGGGCCATTCCGACCAGCGCCGAGTTCTCCAACATCTCGACGGCGGGAAGCGTCAGCGGGCAATGGCAGGTCGCCGGCATCGGCGTCACACAGCCGGAGGGCAATGTACCCGAGGCCCTTTACGTCGCCGTGGAGGACACCGCCGGCAAGATCGCGGTCGCGAAGAACCCGGACCCGGCTGCGACAACGAAGACAGGCTGGAACCAGTGGCAGATTCCTTACAGCGACCTGGGTGGCGTGAATCTGGGCCGGGTCGTGAAGTTGTACATCGGCGTCGGTGACCGCGATGCCCCTGCCGCCGGAGGCACGGGAACCGTATACATCGACGATATCGGCTACGGCCGCCCGGTCACAACCCAGTAGAGGCGAATGATCATTCGCCCTGACGGGGACGTGGGCGAACAGCGTCATCCCGTCGACAGCGACAATGCAGCGTGGCTTCGGTCCTCACCGGCCGGAGCCACGCTTCTGTCTATGGTCGGCAGGACTCTCGGCCTCGGCCGGACACTCACATTCACCCTCTTGGGGGCGAAGTCGCCTTTGCTCAATATATTCGTGTCTTCTGGCCGGCTGCCATCGGTTACTATAGAAGCTGTCGTGAAGATCCTGGCTCAACCCGGCAAGCGCCTGCGGCCACGATCGACAGGAGCTGAGGGCGGAACGGCACAAGCCCCGCAATAGTGCACGGTTAAGGAGGTTCGGCATGAGACGTTCGAGAATGAATCGACTGTGGCTGATGACGGCCGGTCTGTGCGTACTGGCGACGGCATGCGCAATGCGGGCCGCGGTGCCGGACGGGCTGGTGGCCTGCTACAAATTGGACGCGACGTCGGGTCTGACCGCCGTCGATGAGACCGGCGCCCACGACGGGACGCTGACTGGCCCTCTGACCTGGGTCCCCGGCAAGGACGGCAACGCCCTGCAATTCGTCGGCGGCAACGGCTCGCCTTTCGTGAACCTCGGCGCCTGGCAGACGAACGGCCCGGCCGGTCTGGGATTGGCCGTGTGGGTCAAGTGGGCCGGTTCGAACAGCCTCTATCAGGGCCTGATCAGTCAGCGGCAAGGCACGATGTACTGGTGGACGGAGCTGAGCCCCGATGGCGGCCAACTGCGATTCAAGTCCAACACGAGCCCCCAGAGCAATCTGTACCTGACGGGCGATCACCTGATCGAGGATGAGTGGACACACTACGCTTGCTCCCACGACGCGGCGGCCGGAACCGGCGCGGTCTATCTCAACGGCGAGGAGAAGCTGACTGGTTCGTGGAGCCTTCCGAGCGGCGACTTCAGCAATCTGAACGTGGGAATCGGAGTGGTCAACACGGCCGATGGACTCGGAACCTTCAACGGCATCCTCGACGAGGTGATGATCTTCGACAGGCCCTTATCTGCCGAGGATGTGGCAGCGGCCATGAGCGGATTTGCCGATCCGACCGCTTCGGCTCCGAACCCGGCGGACGGCGCGGAGGACGTGCGGTGCGACGTGGTCTTGAGCTGGCGGCCCGGCGAGACGGCGATTGCACACGACGTCTACTTCGGCACGACGTTCGACGACGTCAGTGCCGCCGACCGGGCCAATCCGATGGGCGTGCTTCTGAGCCAGAGCCAGGACGCCAACACGTACGACCCGGCGGGCCTGCTCGCTTTCGGCCAGACCTACTACTGGCGCGTCGATGAGGTCAACGCCGCCCCCGGCAATGAGATCTTCAAGGGCGCGGTCTGGAGTTTCACCGCCGAACCCTATGCCTATCCCATTGAAGGGGTCATCGCCACGACCAATGCGATTCCACAGGCGGGCGCCGGAATCGAGAACACCGTCAACGGATCGGGCCTGAACGCCAACGACGAGCATTCGACGAACGGACCCGAGATGTGGCTTGGCGCCCCCCCTGCCGGCGAGCCAATCGTCATCCAGTACGAATTCGACCGGCTCTACATGCTCGCGGAGATGCGGGTCTGGAACTACAACGTCCAGTTCGAACCGATCCTCGGCTTCGGTCTCAAGGGCGTCAGTATCGACACGTCCACCGATGGCGTTGAATGGACGACGTTGGGCGACTTCGAATTCGCTCAAGCCAACGGCCTAGTCACGTACACCGCAGACACGCGAATCGACATGGCCCGCGCAGCGGCCCGGTTCGTCCGACTGAGCGTCAACAGCGGATGGGGCATGTTGGGCCAGTACGGTCTGAGCGAGGTCCGCTTCTACCAGATCCCCGCGGCGGCGCGCGATCCGGAACCCGGTTCCGGCCGGACGGACCTGAACCCGGAGGTCGTGCTCTCCTGGCGCCCAGGCCGATCCGCAACGTCGCACAGCGTCTACTTCGGCAGCGACCGGGAGGCCGTCGCCGGCGGCGGCGCCCCGGTCGGCAGCGTCGCCGAGACCCGATACGATCCCGGCTCGCTCGATCTGGGCACGACGTACTACTGGCGAATCGATGAGGTCAACGAAGCCGGCGCGCCCGCCGTCTGGGAGGGCGAGGTCTGGAGCTTCTCCACGAAAGAGTACTTCGTGATCGAGGACTTCGCCGGCTACACCGACAATCTCGACGCCGGCCAGGCTATCTTCCAGACCTGGATCGACGGCTGGGAGAACGAAACCGGCTCGACGGTGGGCTACCTCGATGCGCCGTTCGCCGAGCAGACGATCATCCACAACAGCGCGCAGTCGATGCCGCTGGCCTACGACAACACCGTGTCTCCCTGGTACTCCGAGACCGAACGGACGTTCGAATCGCCCCAGGATTGGACGATCCACGGCGCCGATACCCTCGTGCTGTACGTGCGCGGCAGCGCGCCGGGCGTTCTGGAGCAGGCCGACGGCCGCATCCTCGTGGGCGCCATCGGCAGCGACATCTGGGGCAACTCGGATCAGTTCCGTTTCGTCTACAAGCAACTCAGCGGGGACGGCTCGATCGTCGCGCGTGTCGACAGCATCGCGCCCAGCGACGTCTGGGCGAAAGCCGGCGTGATGATCCGCGAGAGCCTCGAAGCCGGCTCGACCCATGCGATGGTGGTGGTGACTCCCGCCAATGGCGTGTCGTTCCAGCGCCGCCCGCAAGCGGACGCCGCCAGCGCCAACACCGACGCCGCCGGCCTGGCCGCACCGTACTGGGTGAAGCTGACCCGGACGGGCAACACATTCACCGCGCAGCGGTCCGAGGACGGCAGCACGTGGGTGGACCTCGCCCCGGCGGCTCCCGTGCAGATCGCGATGGCTGCCGACGTGTACATCGGCCTGGCCGTGACGAGCCACAACGCCAACGTGGCCACGCTGGCGGAGTTCTCCAATGTTGCCACAACCGGCAACGTCACGGGCCAGTGGCTCGACGCCGGCATCGGCGCCGAACAGCCGACCGGCAACACGCCGGACACGCTCTACGTGGCCCTTGAGGACACCAGCGGCAAGGTCCAGGCGGTGGCGCATGGCAATCCGGCCGTGACGGTAACACCCCTCTGGCAGGAGTGGCGGGTCCCCTTGAGCGAATTCGGTTCGGCCGCTGTCAGAGTCAGCAGCATCGAGAAGATCCACATCGGCGTCGGCGACCGCGACAATCCGACCGCAGGCGGCAACGGTCTGATCTACATCGACGACATCGCATTCGGCCATCCGGCTTCCAGCCAGTAGGATCGACGGACGCGACGTCGTCGCGCTCGTGTGCGGACACCTCGGGATTGCCACCCTCTTGCCCGTCTGTCCTGGGGCCTGTGTCTGAATTGACACAGGCCCCAGTCTTCGCCCCCGTCGTCGCCCGGTGCCGGTGCCGCGGCCCGTGCAAAAAGCTGTTGCAAAGGGCGGCAGCCAGCCTATAATACCGGTTTGTCCGTTTCAGGGGCCGACATAGGACCGACGTGAATAGATCCTTTTGGGAGACGATATCCATGGAGCAAACCGCCGGACTGGAGATCAACCTTTTTGCCCATCCACTGCCGTCGATGAAGGAGTTGCACGCGTTGTCGCGCGCCGTCAACTCCAATGAGTCCAACCGCGTCAGATTCGCCCAACAGGTCGAGGCCGAATGCGGCAAGACGTCGGCCGAAGCGAACCTGGCGGCGGGGATCGGCCTGTTCATGCTCGGAAAGCACAGCGAGGCGGTAGAGAAGCTCCAGAAGGCCAAGGACTGCCTGGAGAAGTTCACCTACCTGGCCTATGCTCTCCGCCGACGCAAAAGGTACGGCGAGGCCGTCGATTGCCTGCAACGCGCGATGGATTTCGGGGCGGAACCTCTGAACGTCAATCTGGAAAAGGCGGCGACCTATCGAGAAAGCCGCGACCTGGACGCGGCCACCCGGGAGCTGGACGCCTGCAAGAACTTCGAGAACGTCAGCGCCGAGTACCACTACCAGCTCGGTCGCCTCCAGGAGACTCTGGGGGAATACGACAAGGCCGTGCAGAACTACAAGACGGTTCTGGAGCTGGCCCCGGACCATCACCGGGCGCTGTTTCACCTGGCGTATCGTCACGATCTGTCCGGCTACGAGTCGACGGCCATCGACTACTATAAGCAGGCCATCGCCTGCGCACCGGCTTATGTCAGCGCCCTGCTGAACCTGGCGGTGCTCCATGAAGACCGCGGGGAGTTCGAAAAGGCCTGCCACTGTGTCGACAAGGTCCTGGAGTGCCACCCCAATCACCCGCGCGCCCTGCTCTTCAAGAAGGACGTCGACAGCTCCAAGACGATGTACTATGACGAGGAGCGGGAGAAGAAGAGAAGCCGCAAGAACCAGATTCTCGAGACGCCCATTTCCGACTTTGAGCTCTCCGTCCGCAGCAGGAACTGCCTGAGAAAGATGAACATCCGCACGCTGGGCGACCTGCTCAACATCACCGAAGCCGAGCTGCTGTCCTATAAGAACTTCGGCGAAACGTCTCTTCGCGAGATCAAGGCAATTCTGGACACCAAGGGGCTTCGCCTGGGCATGGCCCTGGAGGATAAGAGCCTTGCCGCCGGAGACCTTGCCGGCCCGAGCAGCCCGGAAGACCAGGGGTTGATGAACAAGCTCGTGGACGACCTCCAACTGTCGGTGCGGGCCCGTAAGTGCCTTCAGAAGCTCAACATCCACAGCGTCGGCGAACTGACGCGCACCACCGAAGCGGAGCTTCTGGGGTGCAAGAACTTCGGCGTCACCAGTCTGAACGAGATCAAGAAAGCCCTGTCGGGTCTTGGCCTGTCGCTACGGAACCTTGAGTAGCCGACCCGCCTGTGCCGTCGCGTAACCAGCCATTATCGAGCCCGGCCTCCACGAGGAGGCTCCGTGCCGTGGCACGCAGCAGACGTGGCACGGTCCCGCTGGCGGTTGCCGTCAGCTCGATGGTTCTTCTGGCCGGGTGCGGCCGGCGCGAGATCGTTCGCCCGACGCCGCAGATGGACGTCGAATCCCAGTTCTGGGTCCGCGTTCTGCTGCTGTCCAGCGCCACAGAGTGCACGGTGGCGTCGCCGTCGGTCATGCACGTGGATCATCACGACTTCTCTGCCGTGGTCCCGGGCGGCGAGCCTGTCGCCTCCTCGCTGGAAGGGCCCGTCAAGGTAACGCTCTCCGGCGGACGAATCGTGCTGGGAACAATGGTCCAGCCGGGTGACAGGGTGGTCATCAGCACCGAGCGGCCCCACGTGTTCACGCTGAACCGGCAGGACTACCGCGGCCGACTCAAGCTGATCCTCAATGAGGACGGGCGAACCTTCCGCGCGGTCAACTTCGTGCCCCTGGAGCCTTATCTGGCGGGTGTCATCGGCGCCGAGATGCCGAGCTACTGGGAGCCGCAGGCCCTGCGGGCCCAGACCATCGCCGCCAGGACCTACTGCCTCTACACGAAGAAACGCTTCGGGGCAAATCGGGACTGGGACGTCAGCAGCACACAGGCCAGCCAGGTGTACGGCGGCATCGGGGCCGAATCGGCGCAGGTCTGGAACGCCGTGAACGCCACCTACGGCGAAGTGCTGGTTGCCAAAGACCCTCGCACCGGCCGGACCGATCTGTTTCCGGCCTACTACAGCTCGATCTGCGGCGGGCACACCGAAGACTGCGAACGTGTCTTCGGCGAAGCGTTCGGGCCGCTCAAAGCGGTGCCCTGCCCCTACTGCAAAGAGGTCGCCAAGATGGGGCTGTTCTTCTGGCCGATGGCCCAGTTCGACAAGACCACCGTCACGAATCGCCTGGTTGCCCGATATCCGGGCCTCGAGAAGCTCGGGGAGATCACCGGCATCGTCGCCATAGAGAAGAGCGACTACGGCCCGTTCGCCCGGCTGACCCGGATTCGCCTGACCGGCTCGACGGGCCAGACGGACACCCTTCGCGGCGAAGACCTCCGCCTGGCGCTCGATCCGAGCGGGCGCAAGATCCAGAGCACGATCTGTCATATCGTTTCCTGGGGCAACGGCTGGGCTTTCCTCTCCGGACGGGGTTGGGGCCACGGCGTCGGCATGTGCCAGTGCGGCGCCGAAGGAATGGCCCGGCTGGGCAGAACCGCCGAGCAGATACTGGAACACTATTATCCCGGCTCGACCATCGTGAGCCTCTATTGAAGCACTGGTCCTGCAGGTCCTATCGGTCGTATGGGACCGCAGGCCGATTGCTGTGCCGGAGCGTGACGAATTCCACATGGGGCATTTTGAAACCATCGCAACCGACTCTTGCTGCGGCGCCCGCCGGGGCGTCCTGCACACGGCCCATGGGCCCGTCCAGACGCCGGCGTTCATGCCCGTCGGCACCGCCGGAACCATCAAGGGCGTCACGCCCGACCAGATTGAGGCCACCGGCACCGAGATCATCCTGGCCAACACTTACCACCTCATGCTGCGCCCGGGCGCGGAGGTCGTCGAGAGGCTCGGAGGTCTCCATCGCTTTATGGCCTGGAACCGTCCGATACTAACCGACAGTGGAGGCTACCAGATCTTTTCTCTCGGCGAGTTGACCCGAATCAACGACGACGGCGTCGAGTTCGCCAGTCACGTCGACGGCGCCCGCGTCCATCTGAACGCCGAGACCGCCACCGACATCCAGAACCGGCTCGGCGCCGACGTCATCATGTGCTTCGACGAATGCACTCCTTTCCCCGCCCAGCCCGAGCACGTCCGCAAGGCCGTAGACCGGACCATCGCCTGGGCCCGTCGCTGCAAGCAGGCCCACGCGCGCGACGGGCAGTTGCTCTTCGGCATCGTCCAGGGGGGAATCGATCCTGCGCTTCGCAGCCGCTGTGCCGAGGAAATCGTTCGTATCGGTTTTGACGGATATGCCATCGGCGGCCTCAGCGTCGGAGAGGGCCACGACCACATGGTCCGCACCGTCGAGCACACCGCCGCCCTGCTGCCGGCCGACCGCCCCCGCTACCTGATGGGCGTCGGGATGCCCGCCGACATCATCGCGGCGGTACGGGCCGGTGTGGACATGTTCGACTGCGTCCTGCCGACGCGCAACGGACGCAACGCCTTCGCCTTCACCCGTCAGGGCGCCCTGCGGTTTCGCAACAGCGCCCATATCGACTCCGGCGAACCGATCGAAGCAGACTGCGACTGCTACGCGTGTCGGCATTTCACGCGCGGAGCGATCCGGCACTTCTTCAACTGCGGCGAGATGCTCGGTCCCATCCTGCTGTCCCTGCACAACCTGAGGTTCTACCAGCGACTGATGTCCGAGATTCGCACGCAGATCGAGGAGGGAGGCTTCGACCGGTGGGCCGCCGCGGAACTGGCCCGTGGCCAAGGCGTCCGATAAGCCCGACCGCTCGAAGGGTTTTCGACGCAGCCACGCCATTTGAATTTGACAATTCTGTCCCCACTGTATACGCTATCGCGAATATACCCAGGGCCTTAGAAAGGAATTCATCATGGCAAACGTGTGGATCATAGCGCAGGCAGACGGCAATCAAGCGCCGTCGCGAATCAGTTCGGAGCCCGTGACCGGCGGCGACGCGGGCACCGCCGTCGTGCCGGACCCCGCCGGAGATGCCGCAGCGCCGGCCCCGACGAAGCAGGTTTCGCCGCTGATCTCGTATCTGCCTCTGATCTTCATCTTCGTGGTCATGTACCTGTTCCTGATGCGAGGGCCTCGCAAGCAGCAGCAAAAGCACAGGCAGATGGTGCAGTCGCTCAGCAAGAATGACCGGGTCCGAACCATCGGGGGGATCTTCGGAACGGTCGTGGAGGTCAAAGGCGACGAGGTCGTGCTCAAGATCGACGAATCGAACAACACCAAGATACGAGTCAGCACCTCCGCGATCGGCAAGAATCTCTCCCAGGAGGGGAAAGATTAAGCGCCTCTGGCGGATGGTCGAAGAGAGACTGACTCAGGAGAGAACCTAACAGGAAAACGCTATGAACAAGAATCTGGTACCGAAGATTGTCCTGATCCTCATTCTGGTGGCGCTGGCGGTGATCGGCCTGTACCCGCCCGACAAGAAGCTCAAGCCCGGCATCGATCTGGCCGGTGGAACCAGCCTGATCTATGCGATCAACACGGAGGGCCTGACCGCCAGTGAGGAGACGGACCTCGCCCAGCGGATGATCGCGGTGCTGCGCCGGCGCATCGATCCGGCCAACATCCAGAACCTCGTCTGGCGGCCTCTGGGCAACACGCGCTTCGAGATCCAGATGCCTTTGGCCAGCAAGGCTACGCAGCAGTTCCGCCAGGCGTACGAGGCCGCCTTGAACGATCTTCTCGCCAGGAACACCAACCCGGCGACCATCATGCGCGCGCTCCAGGAGCCGGCAGCCGAACGCGCGGAGACCCTGGCCCGCTTTGCGCAGGGCGATCCGAATCGCGCGGCCATCATCGATACGTTGGTCTCGACGTATGACGCCCGCCGGCAGGCCCAGGAAAAGCGGGACGCCCTGTATCAGAAGCTCGACGGTCTCAAGAAGACCCTCAGTGACGCGGGCGTAGCGGTGGACCGCGTTGAGGCCAACCGAGGCGACTGGACCAGGCTGGCCGCGGGCGAGCTGGCGAACACACTCAAGGATTTCGCCGGTTCCGAGGAGCAGGTCGCGCCGCTGACCGAGTACGTCACGGCGTATAAGGAACTGGTGGAGGTGCTGAATCAGCTCACCGCCGAGGCGGGCCTGAACGATCGATACGACGCCGCCAGACGCAAGCTCGATCAACTGAATCTGACGATCGATCAGGTCACCTACGTCCTGGAAATGGATCAGAGATTGTCGGACCGGGTCAAGAGGATCGGGCAGCTCAAGGCCATGTTCCCCGATCGTGCCGCCGCTCTCGACAACCTCGTGACCACCTATGACAAGTACCGCCCCTATCGCGGCCAGCTCGATGACCCCAAGGACCTTCAGCGCATGCTCAAGGGCGCCGGCATCCTCGAATGGCGCATCCTCCCGACCCGGGGCCGCACCGAGCTGAGCGAGGCGGAGATCGAACGTTACACCCAGGAACTGAGCGAGAAAGGTCCCAAGTCGGCCTCCGACAGCCAGTACGTCTGGTGCGAGATCGAGGACCCCACGCAGTTCGGCGCCCGGAACGCCGTTTTCGGCCAGTTCGGCGACAAAAGCTACGTCCTCGCCAGCAACCGACCCAACGAGGCCATCCTGCGCGCGACCGGCGGACGCGGCTGGAAGCTGGAGAAGTCGTTCCCGTCGTCGGACAACATGGGCCGAAGGGCCATCGGTTTCCACCTGGACGACAAGGGTGGCGCCTTGTTCTACAATGTCACGCGAGAGAACCCCGGGCGACCCTTGTGTATCCTGCTCGACGGCATCGCCATCTCCGCGCCCGAGATCAATCCCGACAGCCCGATCGGCAGCCAGGGCATCATCACCGGCAGCTTCACCATGACGCAGATCACGGACATGGTCAACAAGCTCAACGCCGGTTCACTGCCGGCACGCCTGATCGAGCAACCCATCTCGGAACGCGTCATCGGCCCGTCCGTCGGCGCCGAGAACCTCCAGAAGGGTATCCGCTCGGGCCTCATCGGTCTGGTGGTGGTGATCTGCTTCATGATCGTCTACTACGCCGTCGGCGGCTCGATCGCCGACGTGGCGTTGTTGCTGAATGTCCTGTTCACACTGGCGATCATGGCCGGGCTGCGTGCGACGTTCACCCTTCCCGGCATCGCTGGTTTGATCCTGACCATCGGCATGAGCGTGGACGCCAACGTGCTGATCTTCGAGCGCATCCGCGAGGAGCAGGCCAAGGGGGTCGGCCTGACCACGGCGATTCGCAACGGCTACGCACGGGCGTTCTCCGCGATCTTCGACTCGAACCTGACAACGATCCTTACGGCGGCCATCCTTTACTATGTGGCCTCCGAGGACATCAAAGGCTTCGCCATCGTGCTGATGCTCGGCATCGCATCGAGCATGTTCACCGCGATCTTCGTGACGCGCGTCATCCTCGATCTGCTGGTCTCCAAGCGAATCGTCCGAGAGCGTCTGGTCATGCTGCGTCTGATCAGCGTGCCCAACATCAACTGGATGGGCATGAGGAAGGTATTCATTGCGGTTTCGGCGCTTCTGGTGGTCGGCAGTCTGACGCTGTTCTTCGTCCGCGGCCAGTCGAAGTACGACATCGAGTTCACCGGGGGCACGAGCGTGCAGATGGATCTCAAAGAAGGCGTATCCCTCACGCGTGCGAACGTCGAGCAACGCATCCAGGAGATCGGCGTGCAGTTGAACAACCCCGGTCTCCAGGCAGCCACGATCTACAGTGTCGGCGAACCGATCGGCGACAGTCCCAGCGGAGAGAAGATCTACAGCCAGTATGAGATCACCACCACGGCGATCAACAAGCTGCAAACGGTGGTGACATTCAGCGGCAGCCGCCCGGCGGTCGATGCGGCTACCGCCGAGATCCGCAAAGCGGAATCCGAGCTCGGCCGGCGGATGGGCATGTTCGAGCTGGCGTCCGACGGAGCCCAGTCGTACGTCGTCTCGACCAGCCGGGTCAATCCGGCCATGGTCCAGGACGTCCTGACCAAGGCGTTCCCCAACGCGACGATCGCCGAGCCGGAAGTCGAAGAGGTCGTCACCGATGCCATCCGACAGGCCTTCCAGGGTCAGTTGGAGATTCAGCAGAACCTGCATCCCGCGATCGCCTCCGCGGAGAGGATCACCGAGGAAGTCGTCGACACCTATCCGGAACTGGCGGACTACGTCGGCGGCATCCGCCTGGAGACAACGCTCCAGACCCCGGCGACGCTGGCAGAGATCCGTCAGCGCATTCAGGAGCTTCGCTTCCGACTGGACACACAGAATCTGGCCTGGTATCCATACGCCGTGTACGGTTCCGGGCTCAAGAACACCGACCCGAACCAGCCGGTCAACGCCTTCACATTCGTGAGCGTCGAGCCCGAAGCCGGACTGCGAACGCTCAGCGAACAGGAGTGGGAACGGTTCGTCAACAACGAGAGAAACCGCGTTCTGCTGGCCACCCAGAGGGAAACGACACTTCCTCGTGTCACCCAGATCGATCCGTTCGTCGGCTCGGAGGCCAAGACGCGGTCCTTGATTTCCATCGTCCTGTCGCTGGCGGCAATCGTCGGCTACATCTGGTTGCGGTTCGGCAGTCTGCGGTTCGGACTGGCGGCTATCGCGTGCCTGTTCCACGACGTCTCGATTGCGGTGGGCGCCATCGCCATCTCAACCTACCTGGCCCAGACGGCCATCGGGCCGGCCTTGTTGGTCAGCGACTTCCGCATCAATGGTACGCTGATCGCGGCCATCCTGACCCTGCTGGGTTACTCGTTGAACGACACCATCGTGATCTTCGACCGTATCCGCGAGAACCGGCACAAAGCCCAGCTCACGCCGCAGACGATCACCAACAGCATCAATGAGACCTTGTCCAGAACCATCATCACCGGCGTGACGACGCTGTTCGTCGTGTTCGTGATGTACGTCTTCGGCGGCTCCGGCCTGCGGGGCTTCAACTACGTCATCCTGGTCGGCCTGATTGTCGGAACGTATTCGTCGATCGCCGTGGCGGCCCCGCTGCTGCTGATTGGCACGGAAAAGCAACAGGCGAAATAGACTGTCAATCGTACCGACGGCGGTGGGGCCAAACCACGCCCCGCCGCCCGGGTGCTTGCGTTTCGTGGGCATGAGCACAGTTTTGCAGCCCGGTCTGTACAGTGGACAGAGATTTCAAAATAGGGATGATCTGCGGCGTGGTCCTGGCGGGCGTGGTCCTGGTCTGGGTGGTGACACGCCCGACCCTGACCACACAGGCGCGGATGGTCAGTCCTTCGGCCCCCACTTCGCAGGAGAGCCGGCCTCAGACGGAGCCCCTCTTCTCCGAACCGAGCCGGTCGGCGGCATCGGCGGCTCCGGAAAGACCGACGCAGGTCGCGGAGACCTCGCCCGTCACCGGACTCGTCGAGACCGTTCGTCCGGAGCCGTCCGTCAACGTCCCGCCGACTCAGACGCACGTCCCGCAACCTGACCTGACGGTCCACGAAAGGGAGCAGAAGATCACCACCACCCGGTTCCACATCGTCCAGAAGGACGAGACTCTCTCCTCGATATCGCAGCAATACTACGGCACCGCCAGCCGATGGCAGAAGATCCTGGCCGCAAACGAGCAAACCATCAAGGACGCCAACAAGATCCGCCCCGGAACCAAGCTGATCATTCCCGAGTGAATCAGCGCCTGGCGGCGCCGGCCCGTTCCGTCAGATGGCGCCCGCCGCATCACGGTCCACGAACCAGATCACCTTGTCCAGCACCGGCCAGAGAATGTGGATCGGGTAACGGACCTCATCAGGCTCGCCGTTCAGGACCTCTCTGAGCGTCTCGGCCTTCTCCGCTCCCGACACGAGGACAACCAGGCGGTTGGCGGCGCGCAGGACCGGATGGGTCAGGGTGATTCGATTGAGCCGGCCGTCCATGACGTAGACAGCGCACGCGAGGTCGTCCGTGTCGAACGGAGCGAAGGAATTCGGCAGCAGGGACGCCGTATGTCCGTCGGCGCCCATGCCGAGAACGATCAGGTCGAATTCCGGGATGCGGCCCTCTTCGAGCGCGAACACGTTGCGGAGAATCGTCTCGTACGAGCGTGCGGCCGTGGAGATATCCTCGTACTCGGTTGGAATCCTGTGAATGTTGTCCGGCGGGATCGGCACCTTCCTCAGAAACGCGTCGGCGGCCAACCGATAATTGCTGTGAGGCGAATCCACAGGGACGTATCGCTCATCCACCCAGAACACGTGAATGTGCTGCCAGAGCAACGCCTGTGCCGCAGGACTGGCCGCCAGTTTCTCGAAGGCCCGTCGGGGTGTCTGGCCGCCGGAAAGAGCCACGTTGAACGCGCCCCTCGACTCCAGCGCCTCGCGCGCACACGAAACGAACAGATTGACCGTCCGGGACGCCAGATCCTCGACGTCCGAGACGATCTGGATGTTGGGCCGATACTTCGCCGTGGTTTCCATGGTCACCTCCATGCCTGGCCGCCTTCGACCGCGGCCAAACCACCAGGTCATTATCCGACGCGTATCCAGCCGCTGCCAGAAAAATCCACGGCAAACCCGGCAGGACTGCAGAGAGGTCGCCGGTCGGGCCATCATCGAGGCCGGCACACGTCGAACGCGGCGGAGGAGGCGACGTGCGTCGCCGGCCGGATCGCGTGTTTCAAGGGGCTGTGCGTTCGGCAGACCGCCCTTCACCCGCCTGGTCGGAGATCCGGACCGCCATCCCCTCGACAAACCCATCAGGCCTGTCGGTGACGATCAGCGCCTCATCGGGAAGGCCCGATGTGACATAGGCATGCCTGTCATCGGTCCGAACGATCTCCAAGGGCTGGGCAGTCAGTCTGCCGTCGCGAACCAGCCAGACGCGATTGGATTCATGGATGGCCTCGCGCGGAACCGCCACAGCGCGATGCAGCGTCTTTCCGGCAATGCGGACACTGACGAAGGTTCCGGGCAAGAGAGGTGGTCTGCCTTCGGAACCATCCAACGGGCGGGGGACCTCCACAACGACCGGGACTCTGCGTGAAGCGCGATCCACTTGCCCTGTCGTTCGAGTGACGCGGCCGGCCCACGTGTGCGTGCCGCCGGCCAGCTCGGCCTGGACCTCGGCCGGGGCGAGATTTCCATCCGTTCCGCCGACAGGAGCCGGCAGCGGAAAGACGTCGAGCCAGGCCAGGTCGCTGCCTTCGAGCAGGACCTCCACCTCGAAGGCATCGATCCCACATGCTGTCGCCAGAGGCTGCCCGACCCCGACGTATTGGCCAAGGTTCACGGCATCGCCGGCGATCATTGCGTCGAACGGCAGCGAAATCGTGGTCCGCTGGAGCTTCAGCTCGGCCATCTCCAACTGCGTCCTGGCCGAATCGAGAGTGGCCATGGCTCGTTGAATGCGAGGCTCACGCAACGCCGGCGCACGATCCGTGTCGGCGCTTTCCAGTTCCAGTGCGGCCTGCGCCTCGGCCACAGCCGCCCGGGCCTGACGAACGGCCAGCTCGTGGTCACGTGAATCGATCTGCACGATCTTTTCGTTGGCTCGAATGATGCCGCCGGCCTTGAGTTCGGAATGGATGAACACCACCGTGCCGGCCACCTCCGGCATGACGTTCACTTCGACCTTGGGTTGGACAACGCCGGAGCCCAGAATGACCACAGGGATGTCGGCAGCGACGAGCTTGCGAACCTGAACCAGGGGAGCCGGGGCGCCCGGCTCGGCGCGCTGCGGGGACCTGCGAAACCTGACGAGAAGCGCGATGGCAATCAGACCCAGGACCAGGACGAACACAAACAACCACGCACGCACGCCTGCCCGCCTCTGCGTCGTGTCACGGCGCCGATCCTGCTCCACGCCTTCGCCTTTCGTCGCCTGCCAGCTCATTTTTTCACCAGTTGGGATTCCGCGGCATCGACGCCGGCCCAGTCACCGCCCAGCGCCAGGTGCAGGTTCACGCGATTCGTCCAGATCTGTCCCTGGAGGACGGCCACCTGCTCCTCCGCCACCCGCCGGTACCGTTCCGATTCGAGCACCGTCAGAAGGCCCTCGACCCCCTGCTCGTACCGTCGCCTCGACAGGTCCTCGGCGGCTTTGGACTCCTGGAGTTGGAGCTGGGTGTATTCGAGCTGACGCTGGAGCAACTGCTCGCTGATCAGGGCGTCTTCCACCTGTCGCATGGCGTCGAGCACCACACCGCCGTAGGTGGCAGCCGCCTCTTCATACCGGGCCTTGGCCGCCCGGACCTGGGCCCGAAGCTGGCCTCCCTTGAAGATGGGCTGGGCCAGGTTGAACATGGCGGAATAGGTCTCGGAGAAATCGCGCCAGATGTCCTCCCACGTGTCGGCGCTGCGGCCGTAGCTGGCGGTCAGGACCAGATTGGGATAGAGCTGCGCGACACTGACACCGATCCGCTCGTTGGCTGCACGCAGGGCAAACTCGGCCGCCCGGACGTCGGGACGCCGATCCAGCAAGGCGCCGGGCACCCCGACCGGAACCGACCCCAGCTCCGGCAGGTCGGGCAGGGTTTCCGTCAGAGCAGATGAAACCCCAGGCTGCCTGCCGACCAGCACATCCAATGAATGACGCGAAACCGCCAGCGCCGAGGCAATAGCCGGCTCCTGCACTTTGGCGCCTTCCAGATTGGCGCGGGCCAGCCGTACGTCCACCGGCCCGATCAGGCCCTGGCGATAACGCCGCTCCGTGATGTCCAGCGTGTTCTGGAGACTCGCCACGTTGGCCTTCGCCAGTGCCAGACGCCGCTGGGCGATGGCCACGTTGATCCGTCCCTGGATCACCAGGGCGATGGTGGAGTTGGCCAGCGTCTGCCGGTTGGCCTCGGTGGCCAGCAACTCCTCCCACGCGGCACGCTGCGACCGCCGCAACATTCCCCAGAAGTCCACCAGATACGACACCGAAATGTCCTGCGACCAAGTCGTCGTCAACGGACTGAACCCCCCGCTGAACATCGACAGAAAGGGATTGTTGGGGTCTTCTTCGCCTCCGCCGCCGCCAAAGTTGAAGTAGCTCTTGCTGCGGTTGCGGGTCAGACCATAGGAAATCTCGGGCCAGAGCTTGCCCTTCGCCTCGGACAGGCCCGCCCGGGCCTGGAGCACCCTTGCCGCAGAGGCCTTCAGATCGTAGTTGTTCTCCAGCGCCATCCGGACCAGATCGGCAGTGACCGGGTCGCCAAAACGCTCCCACCAGCGATCCGCCTGCTGCCAATCGCTCATGTCCTGGGCCGGCTCCGGGGCATGGACGAAGCTCGGCGCCGCCTCGGCCGGCGTCTTGGGCCTGGAGTACTTCGGGCCCATCATGCAGCCGCCAGCCAGCGCAACGACGATGCAATACGATAGAAAACGCAGAACCACACCAGCCTGAACCTTCATTCTCTCTCTCCCTTTTCGTAGCCGCGAATCGCCGCGGCCGAAAACCGGACGATGTGATCGATCATCTCCTCGGGATTCAATCGGGGGAGATTCGCGCAGTCGCATCGTTCGAACATCCTCCGGGCCGCCACCACGTACACAAGCTGCCCGACGACCGACAGGATCATACGCTGAACCGTCGGCGGCTTCAACCACGGGCAGACCGTCTGAATGGCTTCAGTCAGGACCGCCATCACCGGCGACACCATCTCGGTCACGAACATATCGGCGGGCAGACGCGGATCAACCATCTCTCTGATCATCAGCTCCACGAACCGGCAGTGCCCTTGCCCAACAGACAGTCCACTCTCGTCAGCCAACGGTTCGAAGAAGGACCGGGCATAAGACTTGAGCAGCTCTTCCAGAGACGGCAACTCGTTGCCGGACATTGCCTTGCGAATGCCGGCCGTCCGAGTCTCTCGCATGATGCCAAGCTGACGACGCCATACCTCGACATAGAGCCGGTCCTTGCCTCCGAAGTAGTAGTTGATCGACGCCACGTTGCAGCCGGCCGCCGCGGCGATCTCGCGAACACCGGTGTCATCAAAGCCTCGCTGACAGAACAGAACCTCAGCCGCTTCAGCCAATCGATCTTGAACGGTTCTTTCGTCCATGGCTCCTCGCCGATCACTGAAACACGTTCACTGCGTCACCCTCAGTAGGACAGACGTTTCATACAGCAGTTTAAAACAGTTGTTTCGGAAATCAATAGGGTACCTTGCCGGCCGATGGTAATCCCGCCCGGCCCGAGGCCGGCAGTCCCGCCGCCCAGGGAGCCAAGCTACAGAATCTGAGTGGAATCGGGACAAAAAGATTTGACACGGTTGCCAGGCAATCGCTATATTCGCGGTTCTATCGGTTGGGGCCGTAGCTCAATTGGTTAGAGCATCGGACTGTCGATCCGAAGGTTGTGGGTTCGATCCCCATCGGCCTCGTTGTAAACCCCGCTGGTGATAGCGCCAGTGGGGTTTTCTTCTGCGCTCCCCTGTGGTCGGGTGCACCTGCCTGCACCTGAAAACGCCAAGTTCTCCGCCAAGTCGAACGGGGTCGTGACATGCCTTCCGTCCGTGCCGGTGGCCCGCTGGGATTGCGTGTCCGGCGTGGTCAAATCGGGCAGCAGCTCCAGGGCCGCCCGCTCATCATTCAGCCGGACGTGGGTATACCGGTCGGTCATCGCGGAGGACTTGTGCCGGGCCAGTTTTTGAGCTACCCGGCTGGGAGCGTGCCTCAATCCTGTGATGAAGGTGTGCCTTGTGGCGTGGAAGTCCAGAACGCGCCCCTGTTCGTCTTCATACGCAATGCCGGCGGCTTCCAGGTCGGCCTTGAGCATGTCGGCGGTTTTGTCCGTCAGTCGCTTATACCGACCGCCGAAGACCTTGGCCGATGGGAGTTTGCCCGCCAGGTGGCCGCGTAGAGCCTCAGCAAGCTCAGGGCGGAGCGGTACGGTATCGGTTTCCCGGTGCTTGCTGTAGGCCGCCCGTACGGTGACGGTCAAGGCATCCAGATCGAAGGCCCCTGCCGTAAGTGTTCTGACTTCGTTTGCCCTCAAGCCCGTCTCGGCACAGAAGCGATACAGCAGAGCCCGCTCCGGCCCGCTCATGCCAAACCGCTCCGACCCCTCGATCGCGGCCGCCAGCAGCTTCCGCAATTCGTCCGGTGTGGCAGCCCGCCGTTGCCGTCGTACGTCGCCTTGCTCATTGAGCTTCTTGAGACTTTGGACGGAGCTCTCTGTCGCCTGCCCGGTGTCCACCATCCACCGGCAAAAGCCTTTGAGGGCGGTAAGATACCCGTTGGATCGGCGTACGCTCAGGCCGTCATCTCTCAGGGCCTTCAGGAAGCGTTCCACCTTGCCCGGCGTGATGTCACTGAAGACGCGAAACCCGCAGCCGGCGAGGATCCGCGTGAGCATGGATTCGTTCTCGCCCACATATTTCGGCGTCCGTTCCTTGGCTCTGAGATGCTGTAGGAAGTCCCCGAGCAACTGCGTCAACGCCCTTCCCCCGGCCGCTCGCGTCGAATCGAGCAGGCCGATCTGCACGAATCGCTCCATCAGCTTCGGCGGAACGCGCTCCAGCCAATGGGATAGGTCTGCGTCCGGCTGCTGGTTCCCCATGCGGAGTTCGATGAGCTTCTTGATTTGCAGCGCAAAGACATGGGAGCGGCCCTTGTCTGCGAAAGCCGGGAAGCGTCGGACGATCTCCCGGTGGTCGCGCAGCTCGATCCACCACTTGCCGACCGTGCGAACCTTCCCGGTCGTCTTGTCTCGATACGTTGGTCGAAAGAGCCTCATGCTACGTCTCCGATATGTGCTAACCATGCTTCGCGCCGAGGACAGCGGGCCCGGACCCACTCGGTCAACTCGATCCGACTCCACAGAGTACGCTTCCCCAAGCGAATCGGCAAGGGGCCGAGTTCGCCTGAGCTGTGCATCGCCCAGACAAATCGCTCCCCGATGCCCAGGAGTCTGCCGGCATCCTTGGCCGATAGCAACAGAGCGTTCACGTTGTTTGCCAGTTCGTCCATCAGTTGCTTCACCGCAGCGCCAGATGCACCAGCACGCCGGTAGCCAACATCACCAATGCAAGCCACGCGATCCACCTCGCGACTTCCACGATCAACACTCCCTTCTGCCCTTGTCCGCGTTCACGGTTGGTCCTCCGCCGAGCTTCTCAGTATCCGCTTCTTCCAGCCCTCCGAGCCGGTCTCGCGTTTCCTCCAGCCCTCTAAGCCCTGGCGCTTGACCCAGGCGGGAGTCCGTCGCCACTGGCGGGTGTTCCGCCAACCGGATGGTTCTTCGGGTTCCTCAGGCTCGGGTTCTTCTGGTTCTTCCGGCTGCTCGGGTTCGTTCGGTTCGGCCGGAATCGCCGTCGTAAACGTCCAGACATTTCCCGTGGTCGTGCCGGCCACGTTGTTGGGATCAATCCGCCATTGGTACTCGACTGCCGGCCAGCAGAACGGCGAATAGCTGTTGGCGTCGGTGTTCGTGCGCCACGTCAGCGCGCCAGCCACTTCTGCGAAGTAGACGTCGTAGTTGTTGGCGTCTTCCACCAGTCCCCATGACAGCATCACGGGAATGGAGACCCCGTTGGCATCGTCGGCGGGTGAAGGGCCAGTGGCCTTGGCCGGGGGATCGGGCGGGGGTTCCTCCTCGGTGAAGATGCTATTGGGGTCGGCCTCCAAGGCGCCGAGTTCGGCGGCGTCGAGAGTCTTCGAGAAGATGTAGATGCGCGTCACAGTGGCCGTCCCGCCCAGAGCGATTGTGGCGGTCGTGCAATTGGTCTGGGGCGCCGTTGCCGCCGCCTTGGTCCCGATGACGTCGTTCCCGTCATAGACATAGGCGTTGGTCGCATTCCAGACGAACGAGAGCATCATGGCCCCGGCGATCTCGCTGGTCGCCGCCTCGGTCACATCGTAATTGACGTTTTTGTGGTAGACCCTCAGATAGGTTTGAGTGGAATTTCTGCACCAGTTGATGACGTTGCTGTCTTCGGCGCTGTTGATGACGAAGACGGGGTTCCAGGTTCCGAGCGTCCAGCCGCCGTGCCAGAGGCAGATCGTATAGGCCGAACCGAAGCTGTTGTACCAGCTCTGGAAAGTCTGCGTGATGGGGGTGTCGAACCCGTCGGCGTCCTCGACTGTTCCGACCATCGTTCCGGTCCCGGCGATGTTGTCGCCGTGGTCGGCGCGGTTGTCAAAGACGTAGATGCCCTTGGCGTAGGGATAGAGCGGGTGCTCCGTGTCGAGCGTGTAGGCCCGAACCACGCCGGCGGCCAGGAGCAGCAGCAGCAAGGCAAGCAGGATCAACCGGACACCATTCCCGGTCTGCCCGCCAACACCTTGACCGTCCACTCCCTTAGGACAGTCACTAACTATAGTCTGTACTACTTCTCTTCCTGAGTAGTTAATGTCCTGTCCTGTCCTGTCCTGTAGCTGCAATGGACCATCAGCGGACTGATGGCACGCTGATAGCGGACTATCAGTGTGCCCGTAGAATGGCACGAGCAGGGCTATAACCTCATTTTTCATCTTGGAGGACTCCGTAGTCATCAACGCGTTCGAGCCAGCCGATCTCCGGCAGAGTCAATGTATCGAAAGCCAGCGAGAAGATGCGTTCCGGGAAGCGAGTCCGCTTGGCGAGGTCGCTGGCGCTCAGGGGTTTTCCGTCCTTGAACAGGTCACCGCGCGTGGGCATCTTGCTGGCCACTTCGAGAATCAGAATCCATGCCGTGAACAGCTCGCAGGCTTGCTTGTGGCTGGCCAGCGTGGCGTAGCCAGTTCCATCGTGCTTGTTCGGTATAGCGACCCAATTCATCACTTTGCACGAGCGTGTTTGCGCCTTCTCGTAGAGCTGGTTCCAATCTCGTATGCGATACATCACGCCGTGGCCTTCCTTTCTGCCCCAGCCGGCTCGGACAAGGCGGCGGGAAGGCCGGTCGTCGCCGATGCCCGAGCCGGTTCGCGGAGCGACCGCGCTGAAGCCAAATCCACAAACCTCGTGTTTCGGATGACGGACTCAATGACGGCCCTGGTGGCGCCGGCGCGGACCCAGTCCCGCACGTCCTTGTGGTACGGCGGTTTGATACCCTTGACCGTGCGGACCAGCGGCTTGATCTCCTGCGCCAGTCGAGCCGCTCCCTCCTGGCCGGGTCGGAAGCTGGAGCCGTCCGGTCGTCGCTTGAGTTCATCATGATCGGCCACGATGACGACCTCGCGTCGCCGGCCCTGGAGGAACTCCACGATGTGCTCGACGCCGCCGGTGCAGCTTGGACGGCCGATAGCGGCAAAACCCAAATCGAGCAGCGCGGCGCAATCCGTCGGACCCTCGCAGATCATCAGCGGGGAATCGTTGCCACGGTAGACGCCTTCCGGCCAGAACAGGCCGTTGTGGGAACCAGGGACGGACCACTTGCCCTTGTTGCCCCGGACGCGGATGCCGATGACCCGCTCCCGGCCGTCGCGCATCGGGAACGTGTAGCCCTTGCCGTTCCATCCCATTTGCAGTCGTTCGAGGGAGCGGACCGAGACGCCGAGCATCTTCGCGGGGATCGAGGTGTTCGTGAGCTGCTCGGCGTACTCGACGGCCAGTCTGGCGAAGTCCTCAGTGGCAACCGGCTTCACCTTGGGCTTCGGCGCGGGACGGACGGTCACGGGCTCGGTCAGGTTGTGATACCATCCCCCGGACTTGCACGGCTTGTCGGATTCGACGCGCATACACACGGCGACGCGTCCGTCCTCGGAGAGGGAGCACCAATCCGGCCGGGTGCAGATCGGACAGGGCTGTCGGCGTGTGACCCTAATCCAGTTCATGTCGCCACCCTCCGCCAGCCATTGCCCGCAATTGCCGTGATGGTCTCGCTGGCCTGCGTGAAGGTCATATCGTCCGGGTTGTAGCCGTAGCGTTTCAAGAGCTTGCTCTGCTTGAACGTCGGCCTGCCCGCCTGAGCCCGTTTGATGAGGCGGTCGATCAACTGACCAGCGTGCGTAAAGCTCAAGCCCTCGGGGACATCCACACCAAACTTCTGAATGGCGGCTTTCTGTCGCTCCGTAGCGAGTCGCCCGACGTGCCACCCAGGCTCCCGGCATGGCACAACGTCGAGGACGTCAAAGGGATTCACCTGCGACATGCTGTAGCGGGACGCGACACGGATCTTCGCCCGCCGCGCCGCCTCCTCCCGCGTACGGCGCCGCTTTTCGATCTCGCGCTCGGCCTTGACCAGTTCCGATGTGACATCGGCCGGCTTGCCGGCCCGCTCGACGTTGCGGTTCGCCAGCTCGACGATCTCGTCGCTGTACCTTCCGCCCAAGATGTCACTGGGGTGAATCAGCTTATGCCTGCCCGCATTGCCCACAAAGTCAACGACGTTGAGGCAGGTCTTGTCGCTCAGGGAGATCAGCGCCTTCCTGGCGTCGGCTGTATCGACACCGTCCACGATTCCGGGTAGCGGCCGCGTCCCCCGGCCCAACATCTGAGCATAGAGGGCGCGGCTCTTGGTCGGCCTCGCCATTACCACGTGTTGGATGCCCGGTTCGTCGAAACCCTCCGTTGCGACACCCACGTTCACCAGGAATTGAAAATCGCCTTTGGCATACCGCTCGAAGAGGCTCCGGCGGTACTCCTTGGGCGTCGCCCCACAGACGAACTCGGCAGAATCAGGTTTGTGACGATTGAGAATCTCCGCGAACCGCTCCGCCTGAGCGACGGACGCCGTGAAGATCAACGTCTTGGCGTCGCCGCAGAGGTCCAGGACGGGCGTCACCATCCCGTGAAGATTCGACTCGAACTCCAGCACGGCAGCGAGGTCGGCCCCATTGAGGTCGCCGGCGGTCGTGCGGATCGACGAGTAGTCCAGGCCCTCCACGTGCACGCTGGTTTGTGTGACCGGCACCAGCCAGCCGCCCTCGATGCCGTCCGAGATGTCGTACTCGTAGGCCACGTCATCGAAGACCTCTCCAAGCGCAGCCTCGTCGGCGCGGTCGGGCGTCGCCGTGAGCCCGAGCACCTTGATGTCAGGATTCCGGCGATAGTGCTCCATCACCTTCCGGTAGCTCGCGGCCGTGGCGTGGTGGGCCTCATCGACGATCACGAGGGCGAACTCGCTGGGATCGAAGCGATTCATCCGTCCCCCGTCGCGGCCGGCGATTTGGGTCTGGATCGTAGAGACGACGATCTTCGCTCCACCCCACAGCGCCGATTTGAGCGCCCACGAATCGGCCATTTCGATCTCGGACCGGGCGCCGGTGACGCGCTCGAGTGTCCCCTGGCCCTGGAAGACCAGCTCCTCACGGTGAGCCAGCAGCAGGATGCGACCGCGCTCCTTGAAGGCGTCGGCGATGTGGGCGGCGATCACCGTCTTGCCCAGCCCCGTCGCCAACACGAGCAGGACCGCTTGGTTCGAGCGGAACGACTCGAAGGTCTTGGCCACTGCGTCCTGCTGATAGTCTCGGAGAATCACTCGTCGCCCTCCTCGACCTTGCCGCTTCGAAGCTCCTTCGGCGCACACCTGGCCCGAGCCTTGCTCAGGAACCCGGTTCCCTTGCAGCCTCGGCAGCTCTCGCTGTCGGCGCCACCGCAATATGGGCACACGATGTAGGGCAGGCCCAGCCGCAGGCCCTCGGCGACGAGCTTGAGCTTGGCCGTGACGTCCTGTAGGCCGATCTGTGCCCAAGACATCGGTTCAGCCTCGGCCGACTTCTCAATCGCAGTGCGGACCCGCGTCACCTCACGAGCCAAATGCGTGATCTGCTGGCCGATCTCGAACGTGTGCGTCAGGTGCTCGGGGATCGGGCGGCCGTCGGGATCGGGCTTCGGCTCGGAAGACTTCGCCGGCTTGGCCTTCTCCATGACATCCTGCCGGCCAACCTCGCCACGCAGGACCTTGGCCTCAATATCGGGGTCTCGCTCTTTGGCTTTCTCGACGGCGGCGGCGAACTTGCCTGCCCGGCGAACCGTGCGCTCGTTGACGCCATGCTCGTGAGCCAGTTGTTGCGCAGACCGGACATCGTGTCCGGTTGGTTTCTGATGCTGATTCGCGCCCGTTCCCCCTTGCTTGGGTTTCTGAGCGTTGTACAGCTTGCCGAGATACAGAGTGAACTGCTCCGTCGTCAGATTCCGCCTGCCGAGCTGGTTGCTAAGAATCCACTGGACCGCTGCATTGCGGTCGGGAACCTCTTTGTCCGTCAGGACCTTGACCCGACACGCGATCTTGTGAGCCTGACAGATAGTCCAGCGGTTATGCCCGTCGAGCAGAACATCCTGTCCACCATGCCGCCAGACGGTCAGCGGCTCGCGACAGCCCTCGGCGAGCAGCGACTGCTCAAGCTGCGCTCGCGCCTCGGCGGACAGCGGCGGCAGCAGTTCAGCAAATTCCTTGTTAACTACGAGCGTCATAGACACCTCCACGTGTGCGGTGAGAGAAGTTCGGCTTGCCAACGCTCCAACAGAGCCGCGCAAAGCCGCCGCTCGGGAATGGGCAGGCCGGGACGATGCAGATAGGCTCGTAGGCCGAAAATTGCTCGGCGGGTCGCGATTGTGGTGGACAAGTCAGCCGTGAAGTGGTAGCGTGGCCTCTGGTTTGTCGTCGCCGGTCGCCGCTGCCCGCTGTGGCCGGCTTCTTTTGTCTGTGCGCAGATCATCTCCGGTGTCCCTGCCGCGAGGTTGAACGAGGGCGGTGCTTCCGCCCGGCCGCCAGAAACTTTCGTACAGTCCCGACCGCCTCCCGGGGAAACAGGCGAACGATTCCGACTCTGCCAATAGGCTCGACTCCTGCCCGGCGAAGCGCATAAGAAACCCGGTCCCGATCAACGCCAATCTCTGCCGCAATCTGGCCACTACTCACAACGTCCATGTTAGAATCTCCAAAATGTGTACACTGCGATTCACATCAAACCTACCAGTAGCAAAATCGGATTTAGAGCGGGACCGTGTTGAGAATTATGGCGTGCTTTCAAGTCGGCAACCATGTGGGAAGGTGTGGGGAACGTGCGGAGGTTTGACTTGCGCGAAATGCGTAGAACGGGCCTGTGGGTGCAGTTTTCGGGGCTTATAGGCCAGTCGCAATGTATGGGGGAAAGTATGGGGAATGATTTGAGGTTGACGCGCTATTTTCTTTCCCAGGTGACTTCGTTGTGGGGGATGTTGAGACAGTAGACTCCTCTCTTCTTCCGAACCGGCGTGATCGCCGTTGCCACTGTCGCGAGACCCTTGTCCTTGAGTATCCGCCGAAGCTCTATGACGGTGCCGTGCCACTTCCGTATGACTCTGACCCCTTCTCGCTGTTCGTCTTCCAAGAACATCTTCATCAGCGTTCGGGATTTGCTCTTCTGCCACTGGCTCAGATGGATGTGGATGATTCCCGCTCCACCCACTTCGCCAGCCAATCCTCCGCGCAACCATGCCAGGGCCTTCTTGATAACCGTGTCGCATGGACCGTTCGGGGGGTCCGATTGCAGTCGTTGCCAGACGCGGTCGAGGAGTTCCGGCGGCCAGATGCCGGCGCTGATCTTCACCGCGCCAGAGTGATCGTGGATTCCCACCAGCATGATCGCCTGGCGCTGCCGTTCGGCCTGTTCGCTTTCCAGGGCCGGCAGGGCCGTCAGGTCCACCTCTTCGCGCGCATCCAACCGGGTGATGATCGTTCCGGGGATTCGGTACGTGAGCACGTCGCAGGGATCATCGAACGGTCCCGCTGCCTCGTTGGCGCGGTAAGCCTCGTCTTGTTCTGTGAGCGGCTTGATGAGTTCCCGCAGACGATTGCGAATTGCAGGGTTGCTCTCCACGATCGGGGTGATCTCTTCCGCCCATTGCTTGTACATCCCCATGCTATCACCTGCTCAAAGTGCCCGCCCGACGCGAAGCGAGCAGGTGGGACGCCGCGCGCCGGACGGACCGGATGGATATCCGCCGCTATTGTACCACGTCAGTTGCTCGATTCAAGCCATCGCGAACAACGCCGACAGAGTCTGCTGTATCCTGTCACAGGTCACATGCACGCACAGGTTGCCCGTGGCTGGAGCAGGTGTGTCACCAACGTCCGACAAGCGCGTTACGACGTTCTTTCTGCCGGACCCGGCCGGTTTTGTACAGAGAACACGAGAAGAACGTACAGAAGCAGCGCCGCCAGGGCCTTCTGAGGGTATGTAAGATGTCCAAACGGCCAGGAAATCTGTACAGAATCAGGTCCGACGCAATGGAGAAGCCGACGGTCGGTGGAGGCCGCCGGTCGCGAAGAAACGCCAATCTCCTGGTTTTCCCATCCACATCCGGGCTGTCGCGGACGCCATAGCTGCGGCCAAGGGGTGTGCGCGCACAACTCGGGAAGGAACCTCCCCTCGCCCCCTTGGCCTTTTTCCGCCTGCTCGGCGACGGTTTTGCTGGGCTCGCAGGTCAAAGGAACGAGGGTGGGCACGTACGGGGCGCAGATGTTCGCAGGCGGTACAGGTTGCGATGGAGGAAGTGTGTCCGAAGGGGAAAGTTTTCCGATTTCGGACTTATCGGGGAGCGGATTCGCGACGATAAGGAAGATGGAGGCGGGCTGAGGGAATGTACTTTTTGCGGCGTTCAATGCGAATGGCTTCGGCTTTGGCGCAGTGTTCCCAGAGCTGAAGACACGTGCGGGCGTTGCCATTTTCAGGGCCAGACTCATGACCGCCGACGGGCCGGAAGACCGGACGCAGGTTGGCAGACACCCCACAGGCACGGAGTGCGGCCCGAGACCCGATTCCGTGGGGACCATTGAAATGAGGGCGAGATGACGGCGAACTACAATCTGTTGGACGAACACTGGATTCCGGTTCTCTACCGTGACGGGACGTACAAGCGCGTCGGAATTCGTAAGGCCCTGGAGGAGGCTGGTCAAATCCGGCAAATCGCGGCCAGCAATCCGATGGATCGGGTGGCAATTCTGCGGTTCCTGCTCGCACTGCTCTACTGGTGCAAAGGAAATCCACCGGATGATGTCGGAACAAGTCTCAGCATGTCGTTTCCCCCCGAATGGTTCGAGAAGCTTGAGGCCAACAGGGAACGCTTCAATCTGCTGGGGGAGGGACGACGGTTCTATCAGGACCACGCGGCCCAGAGAAGGCGCCCGACTACTGACCTGATCCAAGAGATACCCACCGGCAACAACTTCTGGCATTTTCGACACTCTACAGATGAGTTGGACGGATTGTGTCTGGCATGTTGTGCAATCGGGTTGCTGCGACTGCCGTTGTTTTCCGTCAGCGGTCTGCCGGATCTAAAGGCCGGCATCAACGGCACTCCTCCAGTATATGTTGTCGCGTGGGAGTCGTCGCTTTTGAAGACGTTGGTCGCCAACTGGACTCCGAGCATCGAAATTGGGGAGCCGGTGTGGGTGAACCCTTACGGGGGGCCACGGCCAGCGGAGAGCGTTCCCCACCTTGTAGGTTTGACGATGCTCTCCAGACGCGTATGGCTGCATCATCCAGAATCAGACGGAACATGTGTTGCTTGCGGATTACAGAAGACCGCTATCATCCGCACATGCGAGTTTCAGACAGCGGGCAGACAGGAGAATGCCCTTTGGAATGATCCCCATGTAGTGTACCTCGATAAGACGCCGCGAAAAGCCATGAGAGCCCGGGACCAGAGTGCAGCGGGAAAATTCAGGATGGACCGCCCCTGGCCCGATCTACTCGCCCGTTTGGTCGAGACCGGTAGGATCGGATCAGAGGAGAAGCGAGCATCGCTTCTCATCGTTGGCTTCGCCACGGACCAGGCGAAGAATATCGATGTCTGGGAGCGAACGGTTGCGATGCCCTTGGGGCCATCAATCAAGGAGATGGCGGCGTCGCTGCTCCGGCAATGGGCCAAGCAGGGTGCCAGTATGGAGAGGCGGATAGGCAGATCAAAGGTTGAAGGCTCGGCAATTACCACTGCCATTCGTCCCCACATCGAAGACATCGTTTCCGGGCAGACGCCCCAACTGGCCACGGGAGACGATAGAGCATGGCAACGAGCGGCAGAACAATATCGGCCAGTGATGGCCGTGGTCGCACGGTCAGTGTCTCCTGGTTTCACGACGGCGGCTATGCAACGGCGCCGCCAAGTCTCGAACGCCCTACCAGATATGCGAGCCAAGCCAAAGGAGGTCGGGGAACCGAGACGAAAGAAAGGGGGGAATAGGTGAGCGCAACCGAGCAATACATTAGACTCTTGACGAGCCTGAAAGCAGGCGATCTGGGGCTGCTGCGTACGCACGCGGGACAGGGGCTGAATGAATCGGTGGACGGGTACGATCTCTTCGCTGGCCTCTGGTGGCCCTTGCGACAACAGAAAGGCGGGCCCCCTCCGCGCCGAGAGGTATCCTGGCTGATCGCTAAGCTCTACGCGTTCTCGCCAATTGAGTATTCCCCCGGCGATGATCTCGCACGACAGCTCGGCGCTTGCCAGCCGGGCGAGCATAAAGCAAGGGACAGATTCGCGAAGAGGTTTGACCGCATGTTGGTTCTGCCACTGGGCAAGATCGAGCCAGCGTTGCGATGGGCCATTGGCTGCATTGCCTCGAATGGGCTGAAGCTTGACTGGGTGCAACTGGCTACTGATCTTTCTCGTTGGAAACGTGAAAGTACCCGCCTTAAGTGGGCGGAGCAATTCTTGGGAGATAGCGAAAGGGGACAGTCATGTTGATCCAGATTCATGCAATCCAAAATCACAGCCCGGCCAATCTGAACCGGGATGACCTGGGTGCACCAAAGACGTGCTACTTCGGCGGCGTCCTGCGTTCACGCATCTCCAGCCAGTGCATCAAACGAAGCATTCGTATGAGCCAGGGATTTCAGAAATTGCTCGGCGGCATCCGAACCCGCCAATTGGCGAAACTGATCGGTGAGAACGTTGCTGGCAAGGCTGATGTGAAGAAGCGTGCGGCGAGAATCCTTGAGAAGTGCGGCATCAAGCCCAAGGATGATAACAGGAGCGACATGCTGGTATACACCAGCCGCCGGGCGATCAATGAAATGGCCAAGCTGTTGCAGGATGGCGAAGGAAGAACGGATGAACAACTCGCAGAGGAGTTCGGCAAACTGATCGCCGGGCGGACGGCCGTACCGGACATGGCCCTCAGTGGCAGAATGCTGGAAACCGGCGTCCTGAAAGACACAACTGTCGATGCGGCACTTCAGGTAGCCCACGCGATATCGACGCACGAGGCGCGCCCGGAAGTGGACTACTATGTGGCAGCGGACGATGTCCCCGGCGACGACGCGGGAGCTGGATACGTTGATGAGGCGATGTTTGCCTCTGCCTGCTTCTACAAGTACTTCTCAATTCACTGGGAAACGTTGGTCACAAATCTTGAGGGCTTCGAGGGCAACAGGGAGCATTTGGCCGCACACACGGTGGGGGCCTTTATCCGTGGGGCGGCGATGACCAATCCGTCAGGTAAGCAGAACAGTTTTGCTGCTCAGAATCCTCCCGATGGTTTGCTGATCGAGATCAGAGACACGCCGGTCAGTTATGCCAATGCTTTTGCCATGCCGGCGGCCCAGGGCGAACGTGACATGATCTCGCAGAGTATGGCTCAACTCGGTCAGTACGTTCATGATTTGGACACTGGGTATGGCAAGCCACAGGAGAGATTCTGGTTTTCGCCCAACCTCCGCTATCCGCTGGCAGCGCAAGTCACAGATGAGGAGAATGGCAAGAAGAAACTGAGGGACCTCCCGCTAACACAGGAAGAGAACTCGTTCAGATCGCTCGACGAAGTGATCGCTGCCCTGATCCGAGCGATCGGTCAGGACTGGAATGAGGTTCAGAAAGTCGTGGTGAACACAGAGGTAACGCCATGAGTGCAAACACCCTCTTTCTGCGTCTCGAAGGCCCGCTACAAGCCTGGGGCGTCCAGGAGTCGAAGTTCGTCATCCGCAGAACTGCCGAGGCTCCGACCAAATCAGGAGTAATCGGGATGTTCTGTGCAGCATTGGGCGTTTCCCGGCGCGATGCTGCTGATAGCTGGCTTTCCACACTTAGCGACTTGCACATGGCCGTCCGCATTGACGTGCCGGGTGTACGCTGGTGGGACTATCACACGGTTGGAGCCGGGATGCAGATGCGCATTGCCGAAGGAGAGGGAAAGACCAAGCCCGGCGCGATGCTCACGCGACGTGAATACCTATGTGATGCGTCCTTTCTCGTCGCCCTGCAAGGCGATCCGTCGCTGATTGTCCAACTGACCGGCGCCATGCGTACTCCGAAGTGGACGCTCTACCTGGGCCGCAAGTCCTGCCCACCATCCCGGCCGTTGATGGAGCACGCGCCCGGTATCTTCTCCGACTTGCTGTCTGCGTTAATATCGATCCCTTGGCGTGGGCGTCTCCGAGGTGACAAGCCGCCTGGGACGGTGGACTGTCTGCTTGATTGGCAGCCGTCGCCCGAGCAGCCCGAAGCGCCTGACGATGCGCTCATCTGGTACGATGTGCCGCTGACGTTCGAACCGCCGTCGCATCGACCCCGTTTTGTCATACGCACGTCGTTGCAGGTTGGTGGGCATGGTCAGCTCCAAATTGCGGAACGATCCGGGCAGAGTACTGCTCCCGACCCATTTCGCCCACGAGCTGACTACAGTAACACCGAGTACAAGAAGAGGCGATTGGAACGACTCAATCATGACAACTACCTGTGCGTCTTTTGCAAGTCGCCGGCAACCACCGTCCAGCACGTTACGTACCGGCATGCCGGCGGGGGTGAACACGTTGACGAGCTGCGTTCTCTCTGCCGGCTTTGCCACGACGCCGTGACCATGATCGAATACGGCATGGGCATGGGTCTGGACCGCATCAATCCCGAAGATCCGAAGTGGCGGGACCAGATCATTCAGAAACGTGACGAGATCGTCAGGTTCCGGTCGCTCGAAACCCGACGGCGCAGACTTGCCGCCGAGGAGGTCGAATGATGTATCTATCCCATCTCTTGATCGACGTGGGCAGTGATCCCGACCAGCCTCGCCCTGGGCGCCTCTGGCTGCGCAACATGTACCACGTTCACCAACGACTCTGCATGGCTTTCCCCTCCACGGAACGGCACAAGACAGAAACCGACCCGGATTTCCTGATGCCCTATGCGCCGGAGGATTTCCCGGAAACCCGTCATCTTGCTGACCAGAAAGCGGAAACAGTCGGTCGCGAGACATTGTCCCACGTGCATGTGCCGCGCAGCCCAGATAGCGGTTTCTTGTTTCGAGTGGACCGCTTGGCGGGTGAATCCGTTGGGATTCTCGTCCTATCCTCTGTGGAGCCGAATTGGGACTATGCTTTCGGTCTCAAGCCGGGCTTGCTCGATGCGCGAACCGATCGGCCCGTTGGCAATGCCGCGTGCCTGCTCGCCGCGCCGCCCTCGGAGCCGAGGCGGATGCAAGTGTCCATCGCTGAAGGGAGCCGCTTCCAGTTCATGTTGACGGCCAATCCAGTCCGGAAGATCGCAACCATTCCCAAGAAGCGACGGGAGCAAGCGAATCAGCCGGGTCGTCATGGACGACGCGTTCCCGTGCCTGCCGCGTCTTTCGGAGAGTGGCTTGTAGCGCAAGGTGAAATGCATGGCTTTCGGCTGGTCGAGCCTCTTGAGAGGACACTCCACATTCAGGCCGGATATGTCTACGTCAACAAGACCCGTGATTCAGGCAGAGGCCAACGCCTGCGAAGTGTACGTTACGACGGCCTTCTCGAAGTCGTCAGCATAGATCGGTTCCACAATGCACTACACTCGGGAATCGGTCCAGCGAAGGCCTTTGGCTTTGGACTTCTGTCCATCGCGCCGGTTGGGTAAAGTCTCGCGGTCGAATGGCCGATGGGTGTAATGCGGATGGCGTATCTACCCATCGAATCGCGCTGTTTGGTGTCGAGTACGAAGGGATTCTGGAAGTAACGGATACGCAGGAGTTCTTTCAGACGCTCTGCTCTGGCATTGGCCCGGCCAAGGGACCGGGGATGGGTCTGCTAAGCATTGCCCGCGCTTAGGAGAAGCTATGGCTGATCTGCACGAACTGCCGAAGTTCGAGGACCGCTGGACGCACCTCTACCTGGAGCGCGGCGGCCTGGACAAGGACAAAGAAGGCCTGGTCTTTCGTCAGGGGGAGGGACGAACGCTGATTCCGATAGACCAGTTGTCGCTGGTCATGCTGGGGCCGGGCACGTCGATCACCCAGCAAGCGGCCAAGGCGCTGGCGGCCAACAACTGCCTGATGTGCTTCGTCGGCGAGGAAGGCGTCAAGATGTACGCCTTCGGCACAGGAGGAACGCACAGCGCCCACCGACTGCTCCGGCAGGCCGAATTATACGCCTCTCCGCAGCAGCGGGAACTCGTCGCCCGCCGGATGTACCTGAAGCGATTCCCTTCTCCCGTCTCGGCGGATGTGACCATCCAGCAACTCAGGGGGATGGAAGGGGCGCGGGTTCGCAAGACCTACGAGCAGATGGCGGCAACCTGCGGCGTGAAGTGGGAAGGCCGCGACTACGATCAGAGCAGTTGGTACACCGCCGACCCGCTGAACCGGGCGCTTTCTTCTGCCAACTCTTGCCTCTACAGCTTGTGCCATGCCGCCATCTTGTCCGCCGGTCACAGCCCCGCCATTGGCTTCATCCACACCGGCAAGGTATTGAGCTTCGTTTACGACGTGGCGGACCTGTACAAGACGGAGATCACCATCCCTCTGGCGTTCCAGACGGTGTCCAGCTCCAAGGAGGATGTTGAGAGACGAACCCGACTGGCCTGTCGAGACATGTTCAAGCAGGCCAGGTTGATCCGGCGCATTCTGCCTGATATTGCGGAGGTGCTCGATGCTCGTGATGATGTTGGAGAACGTACCGACGAGCTTGAAGGGCGAGCTATCTCGCTGGCTGATCGAGCCCAAGGCTGGGGTTTTCCTTGGAAATCCGACGGCCAGAATACGGGAAAGGCTCTGGCAGAACGCCCTCAAGAAGCGTAAGGGTGGCTATGTCCTTCAGATATGGTCCGATTCGAGCCCGCAAGGGTACAGCTTCCGTTCCGAAGGCGAATCCTCTCGTCAACTGGAAGACTTCGAGGGCATCGCGCTGGTGGCCTACAGAGACAAACGCAGGCCGAGCCATGTATCAACATCTTGAGGTCGGCCCATTCACGGCATACAATGCTGTGGTATTGTCCCCACGCACGTGGGGGTGAACCGTATGAAGATGAACCTTTACAGCGTGTACGACCATTGTCCCCACGCACGTGGGGGTGAACCGGACCGCAAACCACGCAAGAAACCGGCGCTGTCAATTGTCCCCACGCACGTGGGGGTGAACCGAATGGACAAAAAGATAGACAGATCAGTCATAAATTGTCCCCACGCACGTGGGGGTGAACCGATCCCGCTAACACATAGACTCAAGGCACTTGAATTGTCCCCACGCACGTGGGGGTGAACCGAAGGGACCGTGGCAAGAATGGGAACTCAAGATATTGTCCCCACGCACGTGGGGGTGAACCGGGCAAGTTATGGCAACGCGAACGAACGGGCAGCATTGTCCCCACGCACGTGGGGGTGAACCGCGAGACTGCGGACCGGCCGCGGGTTTGGCATAGATTGTCCCCACGCACGTGGGGGTGAACCGGCGTCGCGATCGGCGCGGGGGCGACGGTCGGCATTGTCCCCACGCACGTGGGGGTGAACCGCTGGTCACGGTGACGAATCTCAGCGGCCAGACATTGTCCCCACGCACGTGGGGGTGAACCGTTCAAACGTTCAGGCGCATACGAGCGTAAACCATTGTCCCCACGCACGTGGGGTGAACTGACGTTGCCCGCCTGCGGCTGGAGAATGAAATCATTGTCCCCACGCACGTGGGGGTGAACCGGCACACGGCCCCGGGCACCATTTACCAGACATTGTCCCCACGCACGTGGGGGTGAACCGGGCGGCGGACACGGGGACCACGTTCGTGATGGATTGTCCCCACGCACGTGGGGGTGAACCGGAATCCGCCGCGTGGAGGCGGAGTGTAAGCAAATTGTCCCCACGCACGTGGGGGTGAACCGACAAGTATGCGCCGCTGGCCGTGCAGGTCAGCGATTGTCCCCACGCACGTGGGGGTGAACCGCACCGCCTGCTGCTAACACTGGGCGTGCGTTTCATTGTCCCCACGCACGTGGGGGTGAACCGCCCGCCGGAAGGCGACGCGGAAGGGGTAGACAATTGTCCCCACGCACGTGGGGGTGAACCGTTCCGCACAGCACCCGGCGAGAAGCCCCTCGAATTGTCCCCACGCACGTGGGGGTGAACCGATGCAGATCAGCCGTGAGGAGTATGACTTACGAATTGTCCCCACGCACGTGGGGGTGAACCGTCTTTGCCAAGTCTTTGTAGTGGTCCGGCGTGCATTGTCCCCACGCACGTGGGGGTGAACCGCGAAGTGTTTCGCGGAGAGAGAATCCATATTCCATTGTCCCCACGCACGTGGGGGTGAACCGCTCAGGGCCGCCGTGGAACGCTGGCTGGACGAATTGTCCCCACGCACGTGGGGGTGAACCCCTTCGCGCCGTCCGTCGCCCAAGCGGCGGCGATTGCCCCCATGCACAGCCGCAATTCCACTTCCCACTCAGCCTGCGTAGAGCCCCGTCACGCCGCTTTGCATGTCCTCGAAGGGGACGTCGGCGTACATGTTGGCCGTCGTCGCCGGGCTGCTGTGGCCGAGTTGCTTTTGGACTTGACGGAGGTTCCCGGTCCGCCGAAGCAGGGCCACGGCGAGCGTATGGCGTGCGCTGTGAATCGAAAGCTCTGATGGCAATCCGGCCCGCCGGATCGCGGCCTTCCAGATCCTCTGCAAGCCCTGGGCGGTCAGCGGGCCTCGGGAGCCGACGAAGAGCGGGCCCTTGGTGGCAGGCAGGCCCGTATCGCTCACACGTGCCGATCTCCACGTCAAGTAGTCTCGCAGGTGATCGACCAGCTCTTTGCCCACGGCCAGACTCTCCGGTTTGCTCTGCCGCCGCTTCTTGACCCGCCGGACCGCCAGACAGCCGCGCTTGAGGTTCACGTCCTCGACGTTCAGGGCCGCGATCTCGGAGACTCTCAGGCCGGTGCTCAAGGCCAGGTCCACAGCCATCCACACCAGCGGCCCATTGAGGCGCCCGGCGCGCAGGTCCACGATGGCCCGGGCCTCAGTGACGGTTCGCAACTGCTTCACTTCCTCGGCGCTGAGGTACTTGGTTCGGTCGATGTTCATGGTATGCCTCCCGTTTTGTACACCGTTCCGCATGGTTTCGACACCGTACAGCAGGCCCTCACGGGGGTTCTGTACGCAGTAAGCCAATAAGGCGTACAGAATCCGCGAGAAGGGCCGGCCCGCAAAGACCGTCCCCGGGGATCGCTTCAAGCACTCTCGGCGCCCGCTTGCGCCGCCTCAATGCCAGCGGCGAAAGACTCCCATGTTTCGAGGGGCAGTTGCTCCGACTCCGTGTCGAGACCGCCTTCCTGCTGTTTCTGGCGGAGAAGATTGGCGACGAAGGCCGCGATCCTCTTGCCCAGCGATGGAACACTGACGGCCGCTTGTGTGCAGCCGTAGACCGCTGCCAGGTCGGGGATTGTCAGTTCCCTGAGCAATCCGTCGAGCTTCTCGATTCCTGTGGTGGCTGTCTCGCTACTTGGGATGGTTTGAGTGTTTCGCATGGTACTTCTCCTTTGAAAAAGCGGCCGGGGGTATGCACGCACACTCGATGCGCGGTCGCCTCACGGTTGGACCCGCCCCGGCCATGAATGTTGAATTGATCCGAAGGTGTGATCGAGTGTTTCGCATACTCATAATATCGAGACTCTTCACGCGAAGTTCAAGGAAAATCCGCCGAAATTCTTGATTTTCCGCCAGCGAAGGTCTACAACGAACGCCGTTCATCAACATCTCTGGGTTGGAGATTCGACCAATGCCCCGACAAACAGGCGATTGGGAGTCGCAACTCCACGCGTTCGGCAGACAGAAACTGAGGCACCTCAAGAAGCACCAGCCAAACCTGTATCGTTACCTCAAGAGCCAGGGGAAGGTGATGGAGCACGTCCTGGGCGTCCAAGACCAAGCCGAACTGTACCTCGACAAGGCGAACGATGCGGGAAGGCCGATAGAGGAAACACTGGATGTGATACGGGAAACGTGGATCAGCCTGCCGGACGTGGATAGCCCCCAAGACGAAAGACCGCTGCCGCCGGATGACGTGACTATCCAGTAACCAACGCCGACGGCAAGACATCCCCGTACGAAGGGTCATGACAATACCGCTTGGGAGGCCCGACATGGATAGCCTGATTGGCTGTGTCTTCTTGGTCTTGTTTGGTGGCTGGATTACTTTCTCAACCGCGATCTGGATATACTGGCACTGCCGACGTGAACCTTACGATGGTTTCTTTTGGCGCCTACGACATACAACCGTGGCTTTCGGCTTCCTTTTCGGCGTGTTCTTCCTCTTGTACCCCGGGTTTAAGTCGTGCCTTTTCTTCATTCCGTCGTCATGGAGTAACCAGACTGGGATTGATACCTTCGGGGAACCTGAACATACAAGTCTTCGCAGCGACTTGGGCGGATTCCTTGCCTTCATTGCGTCCCTGGGACTATTCTCTCTCCTGGACGTTACCGCCAAGCTTCGGCGTGAGAACAACGAACTCCGGCAGCAACTTCATCAATCACAGGATCAAGCCCACGGCGATATACCGTCGCAGTTATGAGGAGCACCATTGCAGTCATCTCTTCAACGCCCTTGACACATTCGCCAAGCTGTTTGAGCTTGGCGTGCTGATCGGGGGTATCCGTTGGGCGTCTGGCACACAACGGTCTTCACCAATCGACGTTCTCGTAGTCGTCGCCTGGGTGCGCCATGGCGTGCCAGAGTCTCTGGGCCTCTTCCCGCAAGGCTTCTACAACGAACGCCGTTCTAAGCTCCTGCACCACGGCGCGACCTCAGTAAGGCCCCCCTGGAATCCAATCGACGGGCGTTGCGTCGTCGCGCGGATGCGTCCTGCGATGCCAGATTCTCTGGGCCTCTTCCCGCAAGCCCTCGACCACGAACATCAGGGCCTCAGCGGCCGGATAGCTGCCAAAGGGCAATTCGGACAGTCCGTCCAGTGGAATCTCATGCAGGCGGCTTTCGATCCGACCGTTCCGCAGATGGAGCGTCTTCTGCCCTTCGCCGGTGTACTCGTGAATCTTCGCCACCATGAAGTTGTAAGGGGTATCCTTGATGTCGAGAACGGAGCTGGAGCGAATGTCCAGGTCGGTGCTCCGCAGAGCGCCGGCGGGGCCGTTCACGTCGCGGATCAAGGTTTGAGCCGCCGTGTTCCGCCAGTCGCCGAACCACCGAAACAGTTGGTCGGGCGACGCCGGGTCGTGGTACTTGGGAATCAGGCCGTGGCACAGATGCAAAAGCTCACCCAGGTTCGACGATTCGGCCTCATCGAGCACGTAGATTTCGTGGTAGCGCTCGTGTTCAACGGACCGCAGCCCCGCCACGACGGCAAAGCCCGGCCGCTTGCCCGGATAGGCCACGCCGCCGGCAATGACCTCGAAGTGCTTCCACAGGTCCCGACGATCCCAGACGTGGCCCACAGGTAGGTTCTTCGCTTGTTCCCAGTCCATAAGACATTCTCCTTGACTGCATTTCCGCGTTCGCAAACGTTCTTCGCATCCACTCTCTGCCGATATCATTCGCAGGACCATCTTCAAGACAAATCGCATCCAGAGAAACACCCGGCGCCCTCGACGCCGAAGATGGCGTAGCGCAAGCTGTCACAAGCGTGATCGTTGACCTTCAGGGGCTCGTCTCTGGCGTCGTGCGTCTCGGTCCCTTCGGCCCAGCGGTAGCCGGTCATCTCCTGGATGGTGTGCTTGCAGCCCTCGAAGAGGAACAGTCGTGGCCGGCCGTCGGCCTGGACCTTCAGTGTGGTCTGCACCGCCTCGATGCCGAGATGGACGTCCTTGCGGGCGGGCGTCGTCTTGATGCCCAGATTCTCGAACTGGTGGCGGTCCTGTGCATCATGGTCGGCCCAGGTGGCTCGATACCGCTCCCGCCCGCTGATCTGTTTGATTCGCTCGGCGTGGTAGGCCAACGTCTCTCGGGCTTGATAGTGTTCATGGTAGACGTACCAACGCCGATCGGGGCCCCGGGCCAGCCACAGGCAGACGAACGGGTTATTGAAGCCCCAGTCGATGCTGCGCCAGCGGGGCCAGTCGGCGGGAATCTCGAACGGCTTGACGACGTGCGTGTCGCGGTTGAACAGCTTGTAGACCGCGCCAAGGAAGGCGGCGAAGTGCCCCTTGATGCGGGTTTCCTGCACTTCTTCGGGCCATTCGGCGATCATGGCGTCGATCTCGGCATCGGCCACGTATCCGCCCCGGCTCTTGCGGTTGTCGTTCAGGTCGCTGTAGAAGATGGCGTCCGTCTCCGGCAGGGCCTTGATGCGGTCCTCCAGCCACGTCTGATAGAGAATCGGCGTCATGCTCTGGGCGCTGAAGCCGCCCTTGTCGAGCAGACGGGCCTGGACTTCCTGCCAGACACCTTCGGCCTCGCTCTTGCACTGTTCGTCGCCGTAGAAGGCGTCGATCGCGCGGCCCTCGAAGACCTTGCGGCCCTGCTCGTAGGCTTTGAACTCGATCCGGCTGCCGTTGCGAAGGCGAAGCTCCTTGGGGATGTCGGCGCCCTTGTTGTGCCAGACGATGGATTCGATCTGCGCCATGGGCAGGTAGGCTTGAATCTTCTCCATCCACAGCAGCTTGCCGACCAGGTCCCACGTGTTGGCTGCCGCCCAGATGGTGGCGTTCTTCGGCGTCGTGCGGTACGGATGCAGGCCCAGGGCGAACGCGCAGAGGTCGAAGCCGATGTTGGCCTCAGACTTGCCGCTGCGATTCCCGCCAAACAACCACCGGTTCTTCGCCCGGCTCTGATGGAAGAGCTTCGCCGCCGGCCGGGGCCGGTACAGCAGAATCTTCCTGCCCGCATAGCGGATCTGGTCATTCGTCAGCGTCGCTGCCATGATTCCTTCGGATCAGCTCCCTCAACTGCTCGCACTCGTCGTCGCTCAGGTCGGTGTCTCTGTCGATGACGAGGTGCTCGACGGCCTTGCCCTCTTCCCGGTCCACGATGTAGCGGGCCATGCGCGTCGACCCTATCTTCTCGCCGGCCTTGACCCGCTTGACCAAGCCCAGGGCAGTCTGTTGCGATTGCGTGAGTTGGTCCCTGTCGAGCTTGGCTATCTGCGCATCGGTCAGAGCCATGTACTTGCAGAACCAGACCCAGAGGTTCGTGCGGCGCTTCGGCGGTCCATCGGGATTGCCGCTCTGACCGGGCTTGAATTGATGCTCTTTCGGCGGCTTGCCATAACTGGGCTTCGCGTCCTGTCGAACAGCGTTTTCCTTCGTTGTTGGTGATCTTCTTCGTGCCATTGCTGCGAGCCTCCAAAATGGCGGCTGGAATACGGAAGTTTCACAGGTCCGACCCGTGGGCCATGTTAACTATTGCCCCGCCTCCCGGGGCCATATGGATGCCTTCTGCGGGTTTCTGTGGCAAGCCTGAGACGCGATGGGAGCGCCCCCGATGCGCTTTCTTGAATCGGGCCGTCGCTTCCCGCTTTCGCCGCTCCCGGCAATCGTCGCAGTACCGGCGTCGTTTGGGCAGGTGCCGTCCGCATGCGCACGGTCGTTTCGTGTCGATCTCCTGGATTGCCACTATGGGTCTGGATACCTTCAGGGCGGCCGGCGTGATCGTCGGCTCTGACGTTCGTTCCCTCGGTGTCTTCCGTCCGTTCATTCTCGACGGCGGGAACACCTGGCCCGTCGGCTCCCCCGGCATGACATCGGGCAGCCGGTTGAAGTCCAGGCAGAGAAGGTGCTTCCTGTCGGCAGTCTTCATCGGCTTGTCCGCCGGCCATGCGTCGCAGCCGCGTTCGCCGTGCCCCGGCCCATAGAACTCGGCACAGTCGTAACAGACTTCGTGGACCTCGAAGGGCCGTCTCAGCTCCTTGCCGAAGTCGGGGAAACGTTGGAGCGGGAAGTTGGATATCTCAATCATGGTCTGGAACCTCCATGTCGCGGTCGTCGCTCGGGGACTGTACAGGAAATACCCATAGTGCGTACAAAACCACGCCTGTCACCCCCCTGCCGCCTGGGGTAAGGTGTCGAATCGCTGGTGTAACATGTACAGAACCGGATCATTGCCCTGCCTCTCCCTTCGCAATCATCCGCAGAATGGCGGCGCGCAGCTCGGGCGCAACGTTGGGCCACCGTTCGATCAGGCCGGCAAGTTCGGGATGCTGGCGGACAATCTGCGCCAAGAAATCCGCCAAGTCGATTTCGCTTGACGCCGTAAGTTCTTGTCTTATTGTGGGGTTAGCGTTTTCGAGCATCGGACTGTCGATCCGAAGGTTGTGGGTTCGATCCCCATCGGCCTCGTGCAAGAACCGCGTTCTCGGTATCGAAAACGCGGTTTTTGTTTGCGCCCACCGCATCGAAAGGGCGCGCGATCCTGGCGCGGAGTGCTGCGCCGCAAGCCCCGCCTGACGCGCCCAGGTGGGCCGTGAACCGCGGGCGTCCCGCAGGCGTAGGATCGAGGATCATGAAGGACGAGCAGGACAACAAACCCCGCTTGCTTGCGTTCGAGGTGACGCGGCGCTGTCGGTTCAATTGTCGGCACTGTCGGGCGGACGCAGACGGCGCGGTGCGACGCGACGAGTTGAGCACGGAGCAGTGGAAGAGGATTCTCGACGCGGTGGCCGCCTATGAGAAGTGCGTCGTCATCATGACCGGCGGCGAGCCCACCGAACGGGAGGACATCGTGGAGCTGGTGCGGCACGGACGCGACTTGGGGCTGCGCATGGTGATGGCCACGTGCGGCTACGCTATCGACGACGCCTCGTTGGCGGCCCTGAAGGAGGCCGGCGTGATGGCTCTGTCGTTCTCCCTCGACGGCGCCACCGCCCGGACGCACGACGCGTTCCGCCGCACCGATGGTGCGTTCGACACGGTCCTGAGGGCCGCCGAAACGGCCAGGAGAGTGGGCATCCGCTTTCAGATCAATACGACCATCACACGCAGCAACCTGCACGAGGTGCCCGCCATCGCCGATCTCGCACGCCGGCTCGGGGCCTACTGCTACAACCCCTTCATCCTGGTCCCGACCGGGCGGGGCGAGGAGATCACCGAGGAGATACTCGAACCACAGCAATACGCCGAGCTGTTGGGCGACCTGCTCCAGTTGCGGTCCGATCTTGGCATCGAGCTGCGAGTGACCTGTGGACCGCAGTACGCCCGGCTCCTCCGCGAGATGAACGCAGAACTGCCCAAGGCACACGTCAGCGGATGCATGGGCGGCCGAGGCTTCGGCTTCATCAGCCACCGGGGCGACGTCCAGACGTGCGGCTTCCTCGACATCTCGGCGGGCAATCTCGTCGAAAACGGCTACGACTTTGCGGCAATCTGGGACCGCTCGCCGTTTCTCAATGCGATTCGCGATCTGCCCGCCTACAAGGGCGAGTGCGGCCGATGCGCCTGCGTCAAGGTCTGCGGCGGCTGTCGAGCCCGCGCGTACACCATGACGGGCGACTACCTCGCTACGGACCCGATCTGCTGGTACGAGCCAAAGGGCAAGCCATGACCGCCCCTCTGACCGATCTCCAGAAACGCCTGTGCAATCGCCTTCAGAGAGGCTTGCCGCTCGTTTCGCAGCCCTTTGCGCAGATGGCAACGGATCTGGGGTGTACCGAGGCCGACGTTCTGGATCAGGCGCGGCAGCTCCAGGCCGACGGCGTGCTCCGGCGGATCTGCGCCGTCCTCAACCAGCGTGCGCTGGGCATGGCCAGCGCGCTGGTGGCTGCCCACGTGCCGGACGAACAGGTGCCGACCGTAACGGCAGCGATCAACGCCCTTCCCGGCGTGTCGCACAACTACCTGCGCCGCCACGAGTTCAACCTGTGGTTCACCCTCCAGGCCGAATCGCCCGAGCAGCTCCGTCACAATCTGATCGAGCTTGCGGCCCGTTTCGACATCGAGTTTCACAGCCTTCCGGTGACGCGCGTCTTCAAGCTGGACGTGCGTTTCGACGCCGAGAGCGACGACGACGTGCTGCTGCGTGACGTCGAGCGGGTGCCGGGGACGGAGCCGGTGGTGTTGCGCGAGGAACAGAAGCAGTTGCTGACGCATCTCGCTGACGGTCTTAATGTAACCAGCCGGCCATTCGATGCGGTGCGTCCGGCGACGATGGCCGAGCCCGAGATGTTCGCGCTGCTGGCTGAGCTGATCGAGGCCGGCGTGATTCGCCGCATCGCAGGCGTGCTGAACCATCACAAGCTCGGCTTCACCGCCAATGTCATGTTCGTCGGGCAGGTCGATCCCGGGCACATCGTCGAGGCCGGCCGCTGGCTCGCCCACTCGGGCGCCGTCAGCCATTGCTACGAGCGACAGGTCCCGGCATCCCTTGGAAGCCGTTGGCCCTACAACCTCTTCGCCATGATGCACGGCCGAACCATGGCGCAGATCCAGCACACCATCGACCGCTTCACCGAGGCGTTTGGCGTCCTGTCGTTCGATCTACTGCCCACCCTGGCGGAACTGAAAAAGCAGCCCGTCCACCACAGCTTCGCATAGCACGCGGGCTACTGCCCCTGCTTCTGGTAGACGCGGACGTAATCGACGTAGAGGTGGTCGGGCAACTGAGCCTGTGCGATGTCACCGGCCCACTTGCCGACCTCCAGGCTCAGGATGATGTACTGGCTGCGATGAGAGACGCCCTTGTCGCTGCGCCAGGTTTCCTTGCCGTCGACGTAGAAGACGTATTGGGCGTCGGTCCAGAGCAGGCCGAAGGTGTGCCAGCCTTTCTGCAACCCGGCGACGGTCACCGTCGTTCCGGCGTGCTTGTGGTGCTCGCCGTAGCCGTCCCAGTGCAGGTTGTGATGAACGCGGTCGCCGTCCTTGCGCAAGTATTCGAAGATGTCGATCTCGGTGCCCGCGGCGGCAGGGTCGCCCAGCGGCTGCCCCAGGCTGGGGCTCTGGAGCCAGAAGGCCGACCAGTGCCCAACCTGTTCCTGCAACCTGATGCGGCATTCGAAATAGCCGAAGGTGGTCTCGAACCGGCCCTGGGTGCCGATCATCGCCGTATGATACGCATCGCCCGCGCGCTTCGTGGTCAGGACGAGATTCCCTTCGCCATCGAGCGAGACGGTTTCCTTGACGTTGACCGCATCGCGGCGCGGCCCCAGGCCGCGATAATCCCACCTGGTCGAATCGAGCGTCTGCCCGTCGAACTCATCGGACCAGATGAGCTTGTATTCGCTACCCACCGGCAGCGCCGTTTCCATTGGCTGCCCGGCAGCATCCGCCCGCTTCCAGGCCCGCACGTATTCGACGCTGTAGGTCGAAGGCAGATCGCTGTCATCGGGCAGGCCGAACCACTGCGGCATCGTCTCGCTGTCGAAGTTCAGCGTCAGGGCCTGATGCCAATGGGTGTTCTGGACCCAGCGGACCAGCACCCCGTCGAAGTACCACTTGATCCGATCCGGGTCCCATTCCAGCCCGTAGACGTGATAGTCGTCCGCCAGGTCCGACGGCGCGATCCACACGCCACCGCAGGACCAGTGCTCCTTCTCGGTAGGCGTATGCAAGACGTGTGCGTTCATGTTGTACTTGCGCTCGTATCCCGGCGACCTGCCGCCGATCTCGAAGACGTCGATCTCGGTCCACTCCTCGGGCGTGCTGTCGTAGAACCAGAAGGAGCTGGACCCGTGTGACTTCATCGCCCTGGCCTTGACCTCGAAGTAGCCGTACTTGACGCGGCCCTTGCTCTGCACGGCGGCGGATGTGTAGGTATGGTAGCCCTTGTCTTTGGGCATCTCGGGCACTTCCTGGCGGCGCATGACCAGGTGGAGCTTGCCGTCCGAGACGGTGACATTGCCCGGCCAGAAGTAGGCCGGCTGGCGACCCAGCCACCCGGGGTTCCGAGGCCACCACCGGTCCGGATCGAGCGACGTGCCCTCGAACTCGTCCGTCATCGGCGCGTACGGGAGCCAGCGGCCCTCATTGCCCTGATCGGAAAGCGGCAGGCAATCCGAGGTTGGCGTGGGGACATATCCCAGCGCCTCCGTCCGCGTCCAACTGGCCGGCCGCTTTGCCTCCGCGCGGCAA
Organism: Sedimentisphaerales bacterium; assembly: GCA_040772485.1. GTDB lineage: Bacteria > Planctomycetota > Phycisphaerae > Sedimentisphaerales > Anaerobacaceae > Anaerobaca. Next base: position 59,927 of record JAXGYC010000012.1, read on the forward strand.
AGAGGAACCGCTGCCAGGGACAGACACAAGGCCATTCTCCAGATCCATCGCCGCATGATGTCACCTCATTGCCAATTCGGTCGGATTCAGTTCGTATAGACCACCGTGCCGGAGTCGTCTACCTCGTAACCCCATTGTCGGATGTAGTCCCAACCCGAGCGGAAATCGTCGCCGGTCTGTGTCAGCTTCGCTCTCAGCAATCCCTCCAACTGCTCCTGCAATCGAGCGTGCTCGGGCCGGTTGACCAGGTTGGTCAACTGGTATGGATCGGCGATGTTGTCCAAGAGCAGCCAGGGGCTGTCGAGATCGCGCACGTACGTGTATCGTTCCGTGCGGACGCCTCGGTACTCGCGACCGCCTGCCTTGCGCGTCCATTGTCCGAACGGCGATGGACAGCTTATCAGAGCGGCGTTATCAGGCACAGGCAAGGCGCCCTTCACAACAGTTGAGAAATCCGTCCCCTCGACGGTATCGGGCACGTCGATGCCGCAAAGCCCAAGCAGCGTGGGCATGATGTCCGGCGTGCTGATCGGCATGTCGATCGTTCGCCCGCCGAGACCCAACGCCGCCGGATACCGCAACAGGAATGGAACCCGGATCGATTCATCCCAGGGTTGCTGCTTCTTCTGGCGGCCATGGGAATACAACATGTCGCCATGATCGGACGTGAAGACCAGGATCGTGTTCTCGGCGATTCCCTTCTCCGACAGCGTCGCCAACAGATCGCCCACGCAGTCATCGAGAGCCGCGATGTGGGCGTAGTAGCCCGCCAGAACCTCGCGGGCTTTCTGCCTGTCGGACTCAGGAACATTGGGCCGAACCGCCAGCACATCAGGGTTGAACAGGGCCTTGTACTTCTCCGGCGCGGTGTGGTACGGCGCATGCGGCGGCCCCCACGACAGGAACAGCGTGAAGGGCCTGCCGGCGGCGTGCTCGCGGATGTAGCGCTGGGCCTCGCGGGTCTGCGCAATGGCGTCGTAGCCTTCCCATCGGAGCTTGATGTCCTCGTCGCCATAGTAGAACGAGTTGTTGTAGTCGTGCGTGCAACCAAGGGCCTTCCAGAACTGAAAGCCCTGCCGCCTTTGGCGAGGGATGAAGGCGGTTCGATGGTTGCCGTCGAGGTGCCACTTGCCGATGTAGGCGGTGTCGTACCCCGCACGGCTGTACGCCTGCGCGATGGAGACCGCCTCGTCGTTCAGCAGGACATCGTTGAGAAAGACCCCGTGCGTCAGCGGATACCGCCCGGTGACCAGGCTGGCCCGGAACGGACTGCACACGGGACAGCCCGACACCGCGTTTCGAAAACTGACGCTGGTCCTGGCCAGCCGATCGAGATGAGGCGTTCGGACGTCGGCGTTGCCGGCGTAGCCAGTGTCCTGCGCGCGCCACTGGTCGGCGAAGACGAACAGCAGGTTGGGCCTGGCGCGCTCATCGGATCGGTCTCGTGCCGCCGACGGGCCTTGTCCGAGCATCGTCGCCAGAGCGCCCGCGGCGGCCCCGGTGCCAATCGTCTTCAAAAACTCCCTTCTACCGATTCGGCTGCCCATCACAAGCCCCCTTTCGACGGCCTATCGGCGTCGATTATAGCCCCTCGCCCGCGCACGGGCAATGGCAGGCGCCTCCGACCCGTCTCGTTTTCGCCCGGCGGGTGAATTGTCTGTTGACGGGCGCGAACCGATTCCTTATGATGTCCGCCCTGATGGAAAGTAACGACTGAGCCGGAGTGGCGGAATTGGCAGACGCGCGGGATTCAAAATCCCGTCCTGGCAACAGGGTGAGGGTTCGAGTCCCTCCTCCGGCAGTCCCGACGTGCATCGGGGTCCAGATGAGGACGCATCCATATGCAGACCGAGAATCCTGAGGTCACGCCGGAGGCGCTGCATTCGTTCTACCGGCCCGATGGGTCTGTGCTGGGCCATCTCGTCATCGATTCGAGCATCGGCGGTGTCAGCGGCGGCGGCATTCGGATGGTCCCAGAGATGTTCACAGCCGACCTGTGCCATCTGGCCCGCGCCATGACCCTGAAGTACGCTTTCCTGAAGTGGCCGTTCGGCGGCGCCAAGGCCGCGATTCTCACACATCGAGACACGATGTCACCACAGGAGCGTCAAGAGATCGTGCGGTCGTTTGCCGAGCGGCTCGCGCCGTTCCAGGGGCGATATCTACCCGGCGAAGACGCCGGGACGAATGACGACGACCTGCGTCTGATCTGCCGGACCGCCGGTCTGATGCGACCGCGGTCGGCGCGGGATTCGGGATACTACACGGCCCTGACCGTGCGGCTTTGCGTCGAGCAGGTGGCGACGGCGCGGAAGCTATCGCTGAACGGCTGTCGCGTGGCCATCGAAGGCTTCGGCAAAGTCGGTGGCGCGCTGGCCGAACAGCTTGCCGAGATCGGATGCCGGATCGTGGCTGTCTCCACAGACCGCGGCGCGGTCTACGATTCCGAAGGACTCGACGTGACGCGTCTTCTGCGCGAGCGGGCCGCCGCCGGCAGCGACTGCGTGAACCGATACGATCCCGCGCGTCGCATCGCACCGGCCGACGTGCCGGCGGCGCCGGCCGAGTTCTTCGTCCCGTGCGCACTATCCTGGAGCGTCAGCAGCGCCAACGCCGATCGGGTGCAGGCCCGGACAATCGTCTGCGGGGCCAACAACCCTGTCACGCAGAAAGCCCGGGAGGCCCTTGGCGCCAGGGGCATCACGTACTTCCCGGATTTCGTCTCAAACAGTGGCGGTGTCCTCGGCAGTATCCTTGGCTCGCTCGCTCTCGACCACGAGAAGATTGTTCAGTTCATCCGGCAGCATTTCGTGCCCAGGGTGGAGAACCTCATAGCCCAGGCTCGGCAGACGGACCGGCCGTTCGAGGAGGTGGCCCGAGAGATCGCCGGCGTCAACCTTGAAGCGATGAAACAGGCAGGATCGCGACGCAAGAACCCGTTGGTCTCATGGGTCATCGGCCTGGGCCGACGGGGACGGCTGCCGGGCGTGCTGACCAGAACGTTCGGCCCGGCGTATGTCCGCAAGACCATCTCCTGATGCGGATCGCCGTGTCTCAGGTTGCCAGGGACAACACCGTCGCGTGCTTGTGCGAGCCGGGACGAGAGGGAATGTCCACGACGGTATGAAGCTCCACTGTGATCTGGTTGTCGAGAATGCGCCCGAAGCGTTCGAGGATAACCTGCCCCAACTCGCCATCGGGAGCGAATGAGACGTTCGCCGCCTCGGGGACAAGGTCCTTGACCAGGAGGACCCGAATGTGATCGCGCCGCTCCTGCCGAATCTGAAACTTGGCCAGGTGCGGCACGTCTTCGAGGGCCAACGTGAGATGATAGGGATGAACGAGCTGGCCGTCGGGCCGGACGATCGAGTCCACCGACCGTCCCTCGATGCGGGCCAGCAAAGGCAGCGTCCGGCCGCACCGACACGGCTCGACTGCCCGGCAGGCATAATCGCCCAGACCCGAATAGCGGATAATGGGCGTGGCGCGATTGAACAGGTCGGTGATCACCACCCTGCCCGTATGACCTGACGCGACCTCTTTGCCGTCGTCGTCCAGCAGCTCGACGAGCACCTTCCACGTCAGCACGTGCAGGCCGCAGTGCTCGGGGCATTCGGCGGCGATGAATCCCGCCTCGGTAGAACCATATACATCCATCACCCGCGCCCGGAAGGTTCGGCGGACCAGCGCCCGCAGCGGCTCGTCCAGAATCTCGCCGATCACCATGATCAGCTCGGGCTGATGAACCGCCGCACCGCCGCCGAGTGTCAGGCAGATGTTTCGCAGGACGCTCGGGTAGGTCATCAAAAACACTGGCCGCTTGCGATTCAGCGCCTCAATATGCTCGGCCGCCGGCAGGAGCGAGTCCACCACGGTATGTCGCATCTGCGGAAAGATGCGTCCGTGCAGGCTCTCATACGCCCGTGGCTGGTCCACCACGATGAACAACTGCCGGATGTTCCTTCGAAGCAGAAAATCACGCAGACCCGAGAGCACGGTGATGGGACGGCCGCCCGCCATGAGCTGAGGCAGATTGACGGCAAAATCAAGCAGGACCTTGTCGAAGTCGACGAACACGCTCACGGGACTGCCGGTCGAACCCGACGTTCCCACCAGATACCGCTGGCTCGGCCGGCACCGGCGCGACAGGACACCGTCGGGGAAACTGTGCCGGAAGTCGTCCTTCGTGACCACCGGGAGCTTGTGGATGTCTCCCAGGGTCCGGATGTCCTCCGGCCGCACGCCCGCCTGGCGCCATTTGCGGTGGTAGAGTTCGACGTTTGCGTAGGCGTGCGCAACGAGGTCTCGCAGTCGTTCAAGACGGAACTGCTCCAGCTCGTGCGGCGTCATGGCCATCAGACGCCGCACCTGCCGGCAACGCTGCGCATAGCGGATGGCGTGAACCAGGTCGATCGGACCGGTTCGTCGCCTGAAAGGCCGGGATGGCACCTCAACGTTCAATGCTCACCTGAAATCAGAGATACCTTCCGACGCATCCTGCGCCGGCGGCGTCTGCGAGAAATGATGCAGTCTCTTGCTGCGGACGTACTGCTCCTTCCGGGCCCGGCCTCGCCGCTGCAGCCACGGTCGCAGCAGACGTCTGGCGCGAGGCAGAAGGTAGCCGGCCGTACACAACCAGCCTGCCAGTTGCGGGACGGCCCTCTCCCGCCGTCCGTCGAAGGCACAGGCGAGAATCTGCTCGGCCACCTCTTCGGCCGTGCTCATCGGCTGGGAGAAGGCCATCGGCGTGACAAGCTCGACCTGGTCCGCAAAGAACGGCGTGTCCACCAGACCCGGACTGACCACCGAGACCGTGATGCCGCTGCCTTCCAGCTCCTCGGCCAGCGACAAGCTGAAGGCCCGCAGTCCGAACTTCGTAGCGCTGTAGGTGGCCGCACCGCCGCCGGGGACTCGCCCGGCCAGGGAGGCGACGTTGACGATTGCGCCACCGCCGGCCCGCCTCAGATAAGGCAGCGCCATGCGGCATAACGTCACCGGCGCCTTGAGGTTCACGTCGATCATCCTCGCCAGGTCCTCCGGACAACACTGTTCGAGTTGACCTCTGGCGTGGAAGCCTGCGTTGTTCACGAGAATGTCGACGCGTCCGAAATGCCTCTGTGTTCGCTCCAGCATCATCTGCATGGCGGCTGGATCCGTCACATCGCCGGCGACCACCAGTGTCCGGTCGGCGCCGATCTGGCGGGCAATGGCTTCGAGTGCCTCCTGTCGTCTGGCCACGAGCACCACGCAGGCCCCCTCGGCAGCAAATTGCCGCGCCGTCGCCGCTCCGATCCCGGAGGACGCCCCTGTAACGATCACGCGCTTGTCGGCGAATCTGCCTGCCACAGATGTGTTTCCCTGCGACCACCCAAACCACGTGCGACGAAGACGGACGGATTCTAACCGTTCCGGCACCACCCGACAAGCCCTGTGCTGCTGCCGCGTCTCGGCGTGGCTCGCAGCGGCGCGCCGAGCCTATTTCCCCTCCTTCCAGTACCGACTGACGATGCCGTCGGTGATTTCGAAATAGAGCGATGTGCGCTCCTCGCGTCGGTCGTCAAAGCTCAGGAAGATGAAGACGTCGAGATCGCTGTCAACCTTCTTGGTATAGGCGTACTTGAGAATCTCGGTCCCCTCAGGCGTCTGGGTCTCGCTCGTGGGTTCTCCCAACGTGCCGAGCAGCCATTCTTTGCTGGTGACGCCCACCTTGATCTGCCGGAGCGTTTCACCTCCCACCACCGGTCCCTTTGAACCGTAGCTGACGTCGGACCGGCCCGAAATACACCCGCTCAGAACGAAACCCAACACCACGCACAGAACAATGACACACGCTGATGCCGCTGGCTCCCGCCTGCACATACTCTTCGCTCCTTTTTCTCAGGTCACACCACTTCAGAATTCGTCGTTCCCGACGACTTGTGACGCACCGCACGTCACAGCGTACTTGGACTTGTTCCGCATGTCAAACAAAGCCGGCTTCACAAGTAAGAGGCGTATGGACCGCCCTGTGGTCACGGCAAATCCACGGACCCGACGGCGAGAAGAAAGCGGCCTGATTCTCTGCTAAGGGGTTGCACAACAGGGTCCATCGGTGCTATGTAAGATGGGTTTCGGCCCATGCCGTTCGTAGTGGCGCCGTAAGGCGTTACCTTGATTGTATGCCCTCACGGGCACACTGCAAACGGCGAAGCCCATCTTACAACTCGAAGGAGCAGGCAATGACGACGCGATCGGATCGATGGCTGACAAGACGAGAATTCCTTCGCGCCAGCGCTGCGGCACTGGCGCTTCCCGCCTTAGGCTTGCCGGGCTGCGCCACCGGCCGGCGAAGCCAGACGCCGACATACGCGAGTCGGTGGGCGTTTCTGGCCGATATTCACATCGCCTCCGATCCCAACGACCACAGTGGCGAATTCTATCCGCACCGCAATCTGGAGAAGGTCCTGGAGCAGGTGCTGGCCCAGCCGCCCGCGGGCATGATGATCGCCGGCGACGTGGCCCGCCTCCAGGGCCTGACGGACGATTACGCGCAGGTCCACAGGCTGCTGGCGCCCCTCGACGGCAAGGTGCCGGTCTACATGGCGCTGGGCAATCACGACAACCGTGCGAATATCCTGGCGCAGTTCAGGAATACGCCGGGCCGGATCCAGCCGGTCAAGGGCAAACACGTGACGATCGTCGACGCCGGGCCCATGCGTCTGGTCCTTCTCGATTCCCTTGTCAAGACGAACGAGACGCCGGGGCTGCTGGGCAAGGTGCAGCGGGACTGGCTCAAGACCTACCTCGCCGAGTCGGACGACACCCCCCTGCTGCTGTGCTTCCACCATTCCCTGCGCGACACCGACGGCGACCTGCTCGACTCACCGAGGCTGTTCGAGATCGTCGAGCCGGTGCGGAAGGTCAAGGCCCTTGTCTACGGCCATTCGCACGATTACGCGTTCGGTATGCAGGAAGGGATTGCCCTGATCAACCTGCCGGCCGTCGGCTACAGCTTCAACCGCGAGATGCCCGTGGGCTGGGTCGAGGCGAACCTGAGCGCTCGCGGCGGTCAATTCACCCTGCACGCGGTTGCCGGCAACACAAGCATCGACGGCCAGGTGACATCGCTCACCTGGCGCACGTAGTCTGATGCGTCGATCAGAAATGTACCCGGCGTGCGACCAGCAGAAAGACAGGGTAGTCTCGGGGCCGATCGGCCCCCTCGGGTTGACGGCGGACCACGTGGACCGTCCGGGCGCTTTCGACCGTGAAACCCGTCGCTTCGACCTGCGTTCGGAGCCAGGCGGGGTCGATGCCGCGATGGACGACGTGCGCATCGCTTCTGTGGAAGGTCCCATCCTCCGGTTCGAGGTCCGCAATGGCGATCCACCCTCCCGGCCGGACCCACTGAGCCAGCCGCACCAGCAGCGCCGGAATATCCTCGATGTGGTGAAGGACCATGCTGCTGACGATGGCGTCGAACTGCAGGCCCACCGGCGACGGGTATCCGTCATCGAGCAGGAGAGGCCGGACGTGGTCCAGGCCCGATGCCTTCGCCTTGGCTTCGAGTACGGCCAGCATCTGCGCCGAAGTGTCGGCCGCCGTGACCGAAGCGACCTTCGGCGCTAACTCTCGCGTGATCAGGCCAGTCCCACACCCGAAATCCATGATCGCCATCTGCGACGTCAGCGGAACGTCGGCAAGAATCGCCCCGGCCACAGCCTTCGCCAACTCCACTCGCGAGGGATTGTCGTCCCAGGTCGCCGCCGCCTTGTCGAAACGCGCCCGTGCCCCCTCCGCCCGCCGTTCCACGTCGCCCGGCGTCGATCCGTTCTGATCCATGTTCACCATCGGTCCCTGGTCTGTTTCGTTATGGAGACCATCGGCCGCCACGTCATTCCACTTCGCGGGCGACGACCTCGAGGATCGCCCTCTCGCGTCGCTCAAGCAAGTCACCCAGAGGGGCAAGACTGAGCGCATAGCACAGGGCCAGCGCTACGAGCAGCAGCCCCGACGCCGCAATGTTCACCGGTCCGCTGTCCGCCCAGCCAACGCCTTCAAACAGATACCCCAACAGGGGCATCAGGAAGATCGGGATCATCGCCACATGAAACAGCAGGCCCGAGAACAGGATCAGAAGGGTCGTCGTCATGCGCGTCTTGGTCGGCTTCATGGAGCCCGGCGCCACCCGGTACGGCACGAGCACCGAGAAGAGGTTGCCCATCATGCTCAGCAGGCCGAACGCGGCAAGAAGTTGCAGGACGGCGGCGAGCACGACCATCGCCGGCAGGCGCATCGCGATCGTCACGAGGGCCAACAAGACCAGGCCGATCACCGCCGCGATCGGAAACAACGCGAGGTTCTTCCCCAGCAGGACCCACGGACGAGGCATCGGCAGCAATACGAGCGTGCGGAACCCGCCCCGGTCGAAGCCGAACAGATTGAACATGAGCTGAACCATGCCGAAGAACGTAACGGCAATGGCGGCGGTCGCCAGGAACGGTTTGACGGCGTCAGGAGGTGCGGACGATCGCCTGAACAGCGCCATCCCGCCGAAGATCACCAGCCACATCAGGTTCATGCCCAGCGCCATCTTGACCTCGGGCGCTCGCTTGAGAGAGCGGAAGAACACCTGAGCCAGCGTGGAAGCCTCCCACGGCACGCCCGGAAGGCGTCTGCTGAAATCGTCCTGAACGCGCGCGGCCTGTCTCGTCTTGTCTTTACGTGTAGCCGTCCGGCCGGTTTCGCCACCCTGGTAGAAGCGAATGGTGGACCGATAGGCCCGCCGCAGCCCCAGCGCGCCGATACCGAAGACGCCGATGCTCGCCAGAATCGCCGGACGGACGTCGCCCGAGGCCAACGTCAGCGCCCCGTTGCCCACCCATAGAAAGGGCACGACCTTGTGCGCGGTCAGCACAAGCGGCGGGATCGTCGCTTCCGGCCTGCCCGGCGAGGTCGCCGCATCCGGCGCATCGGCCGAGGCCCCCTGGCGATGGCGGCCGCGGTCCGAGACCGTTTGAACCAGGAGATTGGGAAGCTGAGTCAACAGGACAAAGCCCACGGTGACGCCCGCGATGATTGCCCGCCGGCGACGCGGATTGATCATGAGCGTAACCAACCAGCCGCGCAGGCAGTAAATCCACGCGGTGATCATGAAGACGAAGCCGATCGCCAGAGGCAACATCCAGATCATGGCCGGTCCCCTGCCCAGAACCAGCCCCAGGGCCAGGCCAAGCATGGCGGGAACCAGCAGAACGACGCTCAACGACAGATGTGACGCCAGATAGTTGATGACGAAGATCTGCCGCAGCGAGATCGGCAGATGCAGCATGCGGCCGATGTCGATCGTCTCGGACCGCTGGATGTCCGAAACGATGGACGCCACGCAGAGAAACAGGAACATGAGCGTCAGCCCGTCCCAGATGATCAGCAGGATGAGGGGCGGAACCTCCGGCAGTATGAAGACGCCGCACAGAAAACCAATGACCGCGCCGCCGGCGCTGATGGCCAGCGCGATGGCAACTACAATCAGCGTGAGGGCGGCCGCCAGCCCGCCGGCTCGCGACCACTGATTGCGGCTCAGACGCCAGCGCAGCCACAGGATCGTGCGGAGCTGGTCCATGTCCATCTACCCCTCCAGCCAACTGAGCTTCTGCCGCTCGATGTGACCGCTTCCGACGACTTCGAGGAATCGCTGTTCCAGCGAGCCGCCCTGCCGAATCTCGTCCATCGTGGACTGGTGCACGAGCCGGCCCTGGGCGACGATCCCGACGTCGGTGCACAGCTTCTCGACGATCTCCAGCACGTGGGAGGTCAGGAACACCGTCGCGCCGCGCTGGACGCACCGCTTGAGCGTATCGCGCAGCACCGCCGACGAGACGGCGTCCACCCCCTCGAACGGCTCGTCCAGGAACAGCAGGTCCGGATTGGGGATCAACGCCGCGGCCAGCGCCAGCTTCTTCTTCATGCCGTGCGAATACTCGAGCGTCAGCTTCCTGTCCTCGTGCGCCAGCGTCATCATCGCCAGCAGCTCGTCACAGCGCTCGCGCACCAGGGCCGCAGGCAGTTGATACATACGCCCGACGAAGGTCAGATACTCCCGCCCGGTCAGGTTGTCGAACAAGGCCAGGTCCTCGGGCACCACGCCGATGCGCCGCTTGACTTCGCGTGCCGCCCGCGGGTCCGCCGTGTCTACGCCCAGGATACGCATCGTCCCGAAGGTAGGGGCCAGCAGGCCCGTGAGCATCTTGATCGTCGTGGACTTGCCGGCGCCGTTGGGGCCGAGAAAGCCGTAGAATGTGCCCGCCCGGACACGCAAATCCAGGCTGTCGATCGCCACCAGGTCACCGAAGCGACGCGTCAACCCGCTTGTCTCGATCGCGAATTCCATGCGCGACAAATCTACGTCGCCCAGGAGACAAAAGCAAGCCCCTGTTTCCCGCTCGGCTTCACGCGACGCTCGTATCGTATCGGGACAGGGGCGACGCAGGCATCGCCCTCCCGAACGGAATCCGTACGCGCACTATCGGATGAAGAGCATCTCGGCGTAGATCGGCAGCGGCCAGAGCTTGGCGTCGACGAGGGCCTCCAGTTCGTCGGCGGCCGTTCGCACCGTGTGCATCGCCGGCACGACGTCATGGGAATAGCTTTCCGCCTGGGCCTCGGCGCCTTTCGTGGCGGCCGCCCGAGCCGTCGCTTTCTCCAGTTCTGTGATCCCATGCTCCAGGGCCGCAACCAACTCGCACACGCGAGCAAGCATCCGGCTCTGCGTCTCCGCATGGCCGCCCACGCCGGAGACTGCCGCTACAGCGCCGGCCAGACGAGCCGAGTACTCACACGACGCCGGCAGGATCTGCCGTTTCGCCATGCTCAGCATGGTCTGCGCCTCGATGTTGATCTGCCGGCTGTAGACCTCCAGCAGGACCTCCGTCCGCGCTCTCAGCTCGTGCTCTGACAGGACCTCATGCTTGCTGAACACCGCGACGTTTTCCTTCGAAGGAATGCCCACGAGCGACTCGACGGTCGAACGGATGTTCGGCAGTCCGCGCCGCGCCGCCTCCGCCACCCACTCGGCCGTGTAGTTGTCGCCGTTAAATACGATCCGCGCGTGTTTGACCGCGATGTCCTGAAGGATCTTCTGCGCGGCCGCCTTGACGTCGTCGGCCTTTTCCAGCTCGTCGGCGATATCGCAGAGGGCATCGGCCACGATCGTGTTGAGCGTGAAACTGGGGCCCGACACCGACTGAGTCGAGCCGACCATGCGGAACTCGAACTTGTTGCCCGTGAAGGCGAACGGCGAGGTGCGATTCCGGTCGGTGCAGTCTCTCGGCAGCGGCGGCAGGGTCGAGACGCCGAGCTTGAGCTGGCCGCCCTTCTTGCTGCTCTTGGCCGGCCCCGTGGCCAGTTGCTCGAAAATGTCGGTCAACTGATCGCCCAGGAAAACCGACACGATGGCCGGCGGCGCCTCGTTGGCGCCGAGCCGATGCTCGTTGCCGGCGTTGGCGACGCTGGCGCGGAGCAGCAGAGCGTACTTGTCCACCGCCTTGACCACGGCGCAGAGCATCACGAGAAAGACCATGTTGTCGTGCGGCGTGTCCCCCGGATCGAGCAGATTCACACCGTCGTCGGTCACCATGCTCCAGTTGTTGTGTTTGCCCGAGCCGTTGACCCCGGCGAACGGCTTCTCGTGCAGCAGGCACACGAATCCATGGTGCAGCGCGACCTTCTGCAGCGTGTCCATCGTCAACTGATTGTGGTCGGCGGCCACATTGACCGTCGAGAAAACCGGCGCCAGCTCGTACTGCGCGGGCGCGACTTCGTTGTGCTGCGTCTTGGCGGTGACACCCAGCTTCCATAGCTCGTTGTTGACTTCATTCATGAAGCTGGCGACGCGCTCGTGCAGCGAACCGAAGTAGTGGTCCTCCAGCTCCTGTCCGCGAGGCGGCTTGGCGCCGAACAGGGTCCTCCCGGCCAGCACCAGATCCAGGCGTTTTTTGTAGAACTCCCGATCGATCAGGAAGTACTCCTGCTCCGGGCCCATCGTTGCCGTGACGCGCGACGTGCTCGTGTTGCCCAACAGCTTCAGGACGCGGACCGCCTGCTTGTTGAGCGCATCCATCGACCGCAGCAGCGGCGTCTTCTTGTCCAGCGCCTCGCCCCGGTAGGAGCAGAAGGCGCTGGGAATGTACAGCGTGATGTTCTTGCCGTTCTCCTTGACGAAGACCGGCGAGGTGCAGTCCCATGCGGTATAGCCGCGGGCCTCGAACGTGGCACGCAGGCCGCCGGAGGGAAAAGACGAGGCGTCGGGCTCGCCCTTGATCAGCTCCTTGCCGCTGAATTCCATGATGGTGCGCCCGTCGACTGTCGGCGAGATGAACGCATCGTGTTTCTCCGCGGTCAGCCCGGTCATCGGCTGGAACCAGTGACAGAAGTGTGTGGCGCCCTTGGCGATGGCCCAGTCCTTCATGGCGTTGGCGATCACGTCTGCCGTGACAGGATCCAGCGGCTGCTCGCCATCCAGAGTCTTCTTGAGCGAGCGGAACACGTTCTTGGGCAGACATTCCCGCATGGTCGCTTCGTTGAAGACGTTGCGTCCGAATGCCTCATTGACTGTAATCGACATCTTTGACTCCTCAATTGCCATCACACCTGTTGTTGGGTCCAGCGCGCCACACCCAAATGCCTGCGCCTCCTCGAAGCCGATGAGATGATGCGGCCATGCTATCGGCGTCGGCCCGGACTGTCAATACGGGGTGAGGCTCGCGCCGCTCGGCGAGCTCCCCAGCAGAACCCGCCGGCGGCGAGCAAGCCTCACCCACAGTCCAATGCCACCGCACGGCGCGGTGCAGCGCGCACTTCATCCACGAATGCCGGGCGACGCATGGGGCAAGAGCCGATGTCCGGCGATCGATTGCCGCAGCGGACGCTACCGGCCGGAGGCCTGACGCAACTTCGGCGTCGTGCCCGCACAACAGCGGCGCGGCAGACCGCCGCACCGGCCGAATAGCCTGTCTGTTCCTTGCCACCATCGAACTGAAGACTCCATCATCGTCTGCTCTGGTGTGTGTCGGAGGCAACACTGACACACACGACATACTCTTCAGCAACTCGCGTGCCAATTCGATCCAACGCGGAATGCGGATACACAACCTTCGATAAAACAACATCTTACAGTCCATTGACTCGCGCCTGCCGCCTTGCGACAAACTACATTTATGTCGACCGACCGCCGGGCCGCCTACAATATTGTAGTGCATGATCCGCCCGGCAAAGATCGAGCCTCGCCCGGGCGGACGAGGCTCGAATCGCCGGCCCACAGGAGTGGGCACAGACGATGATGGCGCGTGGCTCAGGCCTGCCTTTTTCGGCCGCCCCCTGCCGTGCGCGTGACGGCTATCCGATGGCTTCGCCGCCGCGTTGTCCCGTGCGAATGCGGATGCACTCGGGCAGGTCCAGTACGAAGATCTTCCCGTCGCCGATCTGGCCGGTTCGCGCCCCGGCGATGATCGCCTCGATCGTCCGTTCGACGAAGTCCTCGTTGACTCCGATCTCGAGCCGGACCTTCTTGAGAAGGTTGACCTCAAACTGGACCCCACGGTAGCTCTCGTGATATCCCTTCTGCGCGCCGCATCCCAGGGCGTTTGTCACCGACATCTTGTGCACTTCGGCCTTGAATAAGGCCCGTTTCACATCGTTGAGCTTGTGTGGCTGAATGTAGGCAATGATCAGTTTCATCGCATCTGACTCCCAATCTTCGAAAGACGCTAAAGGTCAGGTCGTGGTGAACACCTGGAAACCGGCATACGATTCCATTCCGTGCTCGCCGATGTCGAGACCCCGCATCTCTTCCTCGGGCGAGACGCGCAAGCCCATGGTGTGCTTGATGGCCAGGAACACCACACCCATCACCGCAATGACGAATAGATCCACCGTGAAGGTCCCGAGAGCCTGAACGCCCAATTGCGCCAATCCGCCGCCGTGGAACAGGCCGTCGTTCGCCAGTCCATAGGACTTCTGGCCCCACAGGCCGACCGCCAGTGTCCCCCAGAGCCCGTTCATTCCGTGAACCGGGATAGCGCCCACCGGATCATCGACGCCAATCCGGTCCAGCAGCGCCACGCCCGCCACGACGACCACGCCGGAAACCGCGCCGATGAGGATGGACGCCGCTGGACTGACGTAATTGCACCCTGCCGTAATCGCCACCAGCCCTGCCAGGCAGCCGTTCATCGTCATCGACAAATCGGGCTTGCCGAAGAATGCCCAAACCGCAACCATCGCGACGATCGCGCCTGCACAGGCCGAAATGTTCGTATTGACCGCGATTCTCGATATCGCTTCACCATCGCCGACGGCCAGCGTCGAGCCGGGATTGAAACCGAACCAGCCAAACCACAACAGGAACACGCCCAGCGACGCCAGCGGAATCGAGTGGCCCGCGATCACGCGGGGCCGCCCATCCGGAGAGAACTTGCCGATCCGGGCCCCCAGCACGATGGTCCCGATGAACGAGATCCATCCGCCTACGGAGTGGACCACAGTCGAGCCGGCAAAATCAGCGAAGCCCATCTTCGCGAGCCACCCCCCACCGCTCCAGATCCAATGCCCGACAACAGGGTAGACGACCGCACTGACGACGGCCGTGTAGATCAGGTAGGCCGGGAACTTCATCCGTTCGGCCATCGCGCCGGCCACGATCGTTGCCGCGGCGCCGCAGAAGGCCGCCTGAAACAGCCAGAACGCCCAAGGCTGCACCGAGGACGGGTTCTCGGCGCCGGACATGAAGAACCCGGTCCATCCGACGAAACCGTTTCCGGTTCCGAACATGAACGCATAGCCGGCAATGAAGAACATGATGCAGGCGACACAGTAGTCCAGGAAGTTCTTCGTCAGGATGTTGCAGGCGTTTTTGGCCCGCGTGAACCCGGCCTCGACCATCCCGAACCCGGCCTGCATGAAGAACACGAGAAACGCCGCGACCAGCACCCAGAGGGTATTCAATCCCTGGTCCAGCAACTGAACCGTCGGCCCTCCCTCCTCGGCCGCCGAGGCCGTGCCCGCCAGCAGCAGGACAGACAACCATGTCGCGACAGGCCTCCAGCCCGGTCGCCAAACAGACCTTCTTCGTTGCGCCATCACGTTCGTGTGCCTCCACGTCGAACCGTTGTTCTGCGGGCGAGAACGCTCGCCCAATCTACGACCAGTTACTCGTAACAAAACCCGTGCCACGCCGGCCCACGAAGGCAGCAATCGCATATCTCATGTATTGACAGCGTCTTACAAGAAGACACTTCCTGATCAGCAACGGCGGCAGGTCTACGTTTTCGTGGTTTTGGCCTGAGGAGTAAACAGTTTTGTAGTTCACCGGTATCTCCGGCCGGGTGTGCCCGCTGAAGGAAAACCGGGTCCTGTCCCTCCGGTGGACAGGAGCCGCCTTCTGGCCCGACGGGCACACGAAGTGATGGCCCTGAGGCAGGGAAGTATCCATTGGAATCACCCTATGGCCGCACCACCGCGCTCTTGCGTGCGAATGCGAATGCACTCGCTCAAGTCCAGGACAAAGATCTTCCCATCCCCGATCGTTCCCGTACGGGCTCCTTCGATGATGGCGTTGATCGTTTTGTCCACGAAATCCTCGTTGACCGCGATCTCGATCCGCACCTTCTTGAGCAGATTCACCTCGAAGTCCACTCCCCGGTAGCTCTCGTGATATCCCTTCTGGGCGCCGCATCCGAGAGCGTTCGTGACCGAAAGTTTGAACACCTCTGCGGCATAGAGTGACCTCTTCACATCCTGCAACTTATGCGGTTGTATGTATGCGATTATCAGTTTCATCGTATCTGCTCCACTTGGGGTCCCTTAGGTTGTGCTGAAGATCTGGAATCCGGCGTACGCCTCCATGCCGTGCTCTCCGATGTCCAGCCCCTTAAGTTCTTCTTCGGCACTCACGCGAATCCCGACGGTGTGCTTCAGGATACTGAAGAGGACCAGGCCCAGGCCGAACGCCCACACGAAGGCTGTAGCCACACCGAGCAACTGGACGCCAAGCTGCTTGAAGCCGCCGCCGTAGAACAGACCACGGTCCATGGCGAACAGTCCGTACGACAAGGTCCCCCACGCGCCATTGACTGCGTGCACACTGACGGCGCCAACTGGGTCGTCCACCTTCAGCACGTAGTCGACAAAGAGAACACTGAGAACCACCAGGACACCACCGACGCCGCCGATGACAACCGAACCGAAGGGGGTGACGCCGTCGCAGGGGCTGGTGATCGCGACCAGGCCCGCCAGCGCGCCGTTCAGGGTCATCGAGATATCCGGCTTCTTCAGGACACACCACGAGGTGATCAGTGCGGTGACGGCGCCGGCAGCCGCCGCGAGATTCGTCGTCACGGCGATGTAGCCGACCTGTCCGTTGCCGGCGGTCGTGCTGCCGGGGTTGAAGCCAAACCAACCGAACCACAGGATGAACACGCCCAATGCCGCCAGGGGCAGGTTGTGTCCGAGAATCGCGCGAGGCTTCCCATCGGGGCCATACTTGCCCACGCGAGGCCCCAGCACAATCGCTCCGGCCAGGGCCAGCCACCCGCCGATCGAGTGGACCACGGTCGAGCCGGCGAAGTCATGGAATCCCATGCCCTCCAGCCAACCGCCACCGTGCAGCAGGCTGCCCCAGACCCACGATCCAAAGACCGGGTAGATCACGAGCGAGATGACCGCGCTGTAGACCAGGTACGCGATGAACTTCGTTCGCTCCGCCATCGCACCCGAGACGATCGTGGCCGCCGTGGCGGCAAACACCGTCTGGAAGATCAGGAATGTCCAGTCCCACCCGGTCCCTTTCTCGACGCCGGCCAGGCCGAACAGAGTCGTGCCGAACAGACCGTTGGTCTTGCCGAACATCAGGCCGAAGCCGACCAGGAAGAACACCAGGCTTCCGATGGAGAAATCCATCAGGTTCTTCATCAGGATGTTCACAGCATTCTTGGCGCGGGTGAAACCCGTCTCGACCATGGCGAAGCCGGCCTGCATGAAGAACACCAGAAACGCCGCCACACAGGTCCTACGATGTTGATGTTCGTCTGCAGCTCTTCTTTGACCAGCTCCGCAGGCGAGGCGGTCGCCTCTTCGGCGGCCCCGGCGGAAATCGGAACCGCTAATATGACTAACGCCAACAGAACTACGCTGAATCGCATGATGCTCACCTCATATCCTTTCCACAACGGAGGATCTAAAACTCTTTTGAAAAACCCACACCCACCACGACGATGTTGTGGTCCGTGTCGTAGGCATCGGAGTCCTTGACGTCACTGCCGAGCAGTGTGATATAGCTGACGCTCGGCGTCACGCTGATGCCGGCCACCTCGAACGGGAAGGCGACCGAAAGCACCAGGTCGTTCAACTCCGAGCCGTCCGCGCCCCAGTAGAACTCGTTGTACTTCTTGTTGCCCCAGCCCACCGACGCGCCCAGGTCGATCCCCACCGGGATCTTCTCGGTTGCCTCGATGCTGTGACCGACCCCCAACGAGGCGTAGACGCCGTCGGCCTCATCCACGTCGTGATAGACGGTGATCGACGGACTGGCCGGAACGTCCAGACTGAACCCGCAGTACAGCTCCGTCGTGCCGGACAGATCCGAGCCCGGGAAGTCGTAGTAGATCGCGCCGATCGAGTAGCCCAGGACATCCACTCCCGGGACGCTGCCCGAGTAGTCGAGCGAGTAATCGACCTCGGTGAATTCACCCGCGCTGTCGTTCTCATCAGTCAGATCGAGATTGCCCCAGATCGAACCGGTCAGGCCCTTGTAGCCGGCACTGACGCTCGGCTGGAACACCCAATCGTCGACGAGATTCTGGCCGCGCCAGACGTACTTGCTGAGAAGATCGGCGCCGACGCCGACGGTCACATCGCCTTCGGCGAGAACTGCCGCAGGAAGACCCAGAATCATAGTTGCCACACACCATACTGCCTTGGACTTGCTCATTTCTTTCTCTCTCCTGCTTCCGGTTGCTGTTGCCATCACTAAATGTCACTTGCGCCATCACGCTCGATCCATGGACTATCGATGATGATCTCCCTGCATCACGCAAGCAGCGTGCCAGCCGTCGGCACCATGACTGGAATGCACGTAACCGCCCCATCCGCAACAAGATACAAAAAACGCGCACCGGAATGCCCGGCACCAGCAGATGCACATAAATGTAGACCATATTTCATACGACTACATTTTTGTATCGCAGCTAACCCCCTCCCCTGGGGCGCCATAAGCCCGACGCCGCGGGAACATAAGTTCGTTCTATTGCGTCGGCCCCAAACGGACGATACTATGACAGACAGGGGACAACTGACGTAACATTGACACTGCCACGGACGGCCGCGGCGCAAACGGAGGACGTTTCACAGGGAGAGAAGGTAGTCAGCCGGCGTGCCGCAATGGAATCGTGCACGATTGCAGAATAATGTTGACTCTGATGTGATCTGGAGGAATCGCTATGTGTACAAACAATCGCCCCGCAATTGTATTAGCTCTCGCCGCCGCGGCTGTGGCTATCCTCGGTTTCACGGCCACCTCGGCAAATGCCGGAAGCATCAGCTATGTCAAGATCACTGGGGACGCTGATTGCGGCATAAGCGCCGACAACACCTACACCCACAAATTGGATTTTGGGACCGGCACCCCGGGCGCCTTGATCAATGGGGTGCAGTTCGATGCCTATAACGCTGCCGCTAACGGCACGTTGAACTTCAACAGAGAGGTCTCCTCCGGATATCTCTACGATCATGCCGGCAACGCCGCTCACAACGTCTCCGGCGGCCTGGTAGATCTGCTGACGGACATGTATTACAACGGCGATAACGCCATCGATGGGACGACGACGTGGACGCTCAGCGGGCTCACCGCGGGGTATACGTACCACACTCGGATCTATACCCGCCAATGGGCGGCGAATAACCAACGTACGGTAATCTTCGTATTCGATCCTGACGGCGCAGGTCCGATTTCCGATGCCACCGAAACGATCAATGAGGACGATGCGACGACCGTGGGGATGCCCAACGACAACGACGCCTATTACATCAACTACGAGTTCACCGCGGTCGCCGGCGAAGATCTGGTGATCACGGTGACGCAGGATCTGTTCAACCAGTCATGGCACCTCTATGGCCTGACGAACCAGGAGTTCGCCACGCACGCGGCCTCTTCTCCCAACCCGGAAGATGGAGCAACCGATGTGTCGCGTGACACACTACTGAGCTGGACACCTGGCATTTCGGCGGCCACCCACGACATCTACCTCGGCACCTCGCGGGACGATGTCAGCGCTGCAACGGTCGCCAATCCGCTGGGCGTGCTCGTCAGTCAGGGCCAGACCGCCGACAGCTACGATCCGGGCCGGCTGCAACTGGGCCAGACCTACTACTGGCGCGTCGACGAAGTCAACGGAGCGCCCGACTACACGGTCTTCACTGGCAACGTCTGGAGCTTCACAGTCGAGCCGTACGTCTATGCCGTCCAGAACATTGTCGCCACGACCAACGGACTCTTTGAGGCCGGCGCCGGCCCGGAGAACACCGTCAACGGCTCCGGACTCAACGCGGCCGATCAGCATTCCACCGAGAGCACCGATATGTGGCTGGCTAGCGCCCCGGCGGACGAGGCTCTGCACATCCAGTACGAGTTCGAGCGTGTTCTGCGGCTCTACCAGATGCTGGTCTGGAACTACAACGTGCAGTTCGAGAAGATTCTCGGCTTCGGACTCAAGAATGTCACAGTCGAGCACTCGACAGACGGGACTGGCTGGACTGCTCTGGGCGACGTAGAGCTGGCTCAGGCCACAACCACCGACACCTACACCGCCAATACCACCATTGACATGGCGGGCGTGGCGGCTAAGTATGTCCGTCTGACCGTCAACAGCGGTTGGGGCACGATGACCCAGTACGGCCTCAGCGAGGTTCGCTTCCTGCACGTCCCCGCGTTCGCGCGCCAGCCGCAGCCGGCTTCCGGTACGGCGAACGTGCATCCCGCGACCACCCTGAGCTGGCGGTCGGGACGCGAGGCCGAACAGCATAATGTGTACGTGAGCACCGATGAGCAGGCCGTAATCGACGGCACTGCCGCCGTCGAGACCGTTTCGCAGCCCAGCTACGACGCCGCTCTCGAACTGGGCCATACCTACTACTGGAAGGTGGACGAGATCAACGACGTCGAGGAACCCGCCGTCTGGAGCAGCGAGGTCTGGACGTTCTCCGTCGCTGAATCCATCGTTGTCGATGATTTCGAAATCTACAACGACACCAACAATCACATCTACGACACATGGCTCGACGGGTGGGTCAATGGCACCGGCTCGACCGTCGGTTATCTCAATGCCCCGTTCGCCGAGACAACGCTGGCCCACAGCGGCGAGCAATCCATGCCGCTGGCCTATGAGAACACCAACGGCGCCACGACCTCCGAGGCGGAGCGTTCGTTCGACGAGCCGCAGGATTGGTCCGGCTACGGGATCCAGAGCCTGTCGCTGGTCTTCTTCGGCGCCCCCGCCAACAGCGGTGGACAGCTCTACGTCAAGATCAACGGCACGAAGGTTTCTTACGGCGGCTCGGCCGAGGACCTGAAGATCGCGGCGTGGATTCCCTGGGCGATCGATCTGACCGGGCTGAACGTGCGGAACGTGACCACGCTGACGATCGGCATCGAAGGCGCCGGCGCATCGGGGATGCTGCTGATCGACAACATCCGCGTCTATCCCTACGTCAGTGAGCTGATCGAGCCGGTCCAGCCGGACGATGCGAACCTGGTCGCCTACTATCCGCTCGACGGGGACGCCAGCGATGCCGCGGGCGGCCACCATGGGACTATCTCCGGAACCCCCGACTTCGTGCCGGGCTTCCAGGGCCAGGCCCTTGATCTGGCCAGCAACGCCACCGTGCCACAGTACGTCTCTGTACCCTATTCGGCGGACTTCGCCATGAACTCATTCACGGTCGCCGCCTGGATCAACGTAAATGATCTCGATGCGTTGCGGGCGATCCTTGGAACGCGATTCAACAGCGACAACACGTTCGACGTGAAAGTCGAAGCAACGCGCGTCCACGGCGACGTCGGCGATGGCAGCGTCTGGCTCAATACGAGCGTCGATATCGACGCCGCGCGTGGCGGCGTCGTGCGTCTGAACGAGTGGCATCACATCGCCTACGCGGTGGATGATGCGACCGACACCGCCGGTCTGTATCTGGACGGCGTGCTTTCGGCGACCGTGGCCTTCAGCGGCACGCCACTGTTCATGAAGCCCGACCAGGAACTTCGTATCGGCAACTGCTCCGGGACCGAATACATGAACGGCAGGATCGACGAGGTCCGCCTCTACAACCGCGCCCTGAGCATGGCGGAGATCGCCGGCCTCGTGGGCCGTCCCGGACCGATCTACAAAGGGTTCTGAAACCGGATCGGGCGCAGGCAACGTCCAAAGCAAGGCAATCAAGTCCCACATCGAGGGCAGGGTACCCGCCAGGGCCCTGCCCTCGCTATCTCTCCCCAATCGGACCAGGCGCGGCTTCGGAACGCGCCTGATCGCGAAGACCGCCGAAAGGCTCCGCAGGACTTCCGATTTTTCTGCGGAGTTTTCGAGGCGCCTCATCCGATGAATAGTGGAGATGGATGCAGCAGTATGTCAGTCGCCACAGACGATTCGGGAGATTCGTCCGAGCCGTCTTCGGCGAAATGCGGCCGGCAGCCGCATGAAGGGGGTCTTTATGGTCCGCAAACGTTTGCTCACCGTCCTGCTATCGGTCATAGTTCTGGGTTCCACCGCCAGTGCGCAGCCCGCGCGCTCCGAAGATTCGCGCGACGCCTACATTGTGCAGGTGAGCCGGTCGGCCGACGCGTTGCAGACCGGTCGCGGCGCGGCCCTGCGCACCCGAGGCCGGCTCGGGCACATCTATCGCCGCTCAATGCGAGGGTTCTCGATCCAGTTGGCGCCCGGACAGACCCGAGACGACATCCTCAAGCAGCCGGGCGTGGTCCGCGTCGAGCGCGACATCCGCGTCTATGCGGCCGCCCAGACCCTGCCTACCGGCGTCGATCGGATCGACGTCGACCTCCACGCAACGATCGAGATTGACGGCATCGACGATTCGGTGGACGTCGATATCGCAATCATCGACACGGGGATCGACATCGACCATCCCGACCTGCGGGTCGCCGGTGGGAGGCGATTCTACACCCGCCGCTGGCGGTCGATCGAGGACAACCGATATGACGACGGCAACGGGCATGGCACGCACTGCGCGGGCATTGCGGCGGCTATCGACAACGACCTCGGCGTCGTCGGCGTCGCACCGGGGGCACGTCTGTGGGCCGTCCGCGTGCTCGACGCCAACGGCGAGGGATATCTGTCCGATGTGATTGCCGGGATCGACTGGATCACGGACCACGCCGACACAATCGAAGTGGCGAATCTGAGCCTGACCGCGACGGGCAAGAGCGACATTTTGCGCGAGGCGATCCGGAACAGCGTCACGGCTGGTGTGGTGTACATGGCTGCGGCCGGCAACGACGGCGTGGATGTATACGGCGCCGACGGCCTGTTCGGTACGAGCGACGACGTCATCCCCGCCGCATATCCGGAGGTCGCGACGATCTCAGCAATGGTGGATACCGACGGCAAACCGGGCGGCGCCGGTCCGGCCGACACCGACGGCAACGACGATACCTTCGCCGGTTTCAGCAACTTCAGCCGGGGCGTTGTATCGGCCAACCCTGTCAAATCGCCGGGAGCCGCCATTGACCTGATGATGCCCGCCGTGGCCATCCGGTCGTGCTGGGCGGGCGCGCGATACGCCACCGCCAGCGGCACCAGTATGGCCGCACCTCACGCCGCCGGACTGGCAGCACTCTGCATCGCCCGTCACGGTCGAGCCACGAACGCTTCCGGCGTCTACGCAATCCGCCAGGCCCTGATCGACGCCGGCGCCGACCAGGACAGCGGAAATCGGCTCCATCAACCGGAGACAGAAACCGACAGCTACCATGAGAATCTCGGCTGGGCCGGCGCGACGGGACCGCGCGTCAACGAACCTCCGACGGCCAAGTTCTCGTTCCAGGCCAGTGACTTGGACGTGAGCTTCAACGACCACAGCACCGATCCAGATGGTGGCATTGTAGCCTGGGACTGGGACTTCGGTGATGGAGCCGCCTCGACACAACAGGACCCCAGTCACACCTATGCAGGTAGCGGGACATACACCGTGACCCTGACAGTGACAGACGACCGCGAGAGCACCGATACAACGTCCGAAGAAGTCACTGTCGCCGCGAACCAGAAGCCGACGGCGGAGTTCTCCTTCCTTGCAGATGGCCTGGACATCGCCTTCACCGATGAGAGTGCTGACGAGGACGGCACCGTTGCGAGTTGGGACTGGGATTTCGGTGATGGAGCCACGTCAAGCGAGCAAGACCCCGACCATCGATACGGCGCAGGCGGCGTCTACACCGTGACCCTGACGGTGACGGACGACCAAGGCGGTACCGGTTCGGTGAATCGCGACGTGGTCGTCACCGTGTCTGCAAGCGAGCCGCCGAACGCCCATGTAACCATCGAGATGAGCACACAGCGATTCCTGGTGCGGTGGCGCGCCACGGCGGTGGTCACCCTCCATGACGGCGACGAACCGATCGTCGAGGCCGACGTCTGGGGGCACTGGGAAGGCATCAGCGGGGGCAACGTTTCGGGGACCACCCAAAGCGACGGCACCCTTGTGTTCCGAACCGCATGGCTGAGAGGACGAGGAGACGCGACCTTCGTCGTCGACACAGTCGTCAAGGACGATCAGGAGCACACCCTCTCCGGCCAGACCTCCGACACAATTTCCGGTCCCTGACCTACGTCCGGCAGTCCGCGCCTGTAGTCTCCGGCGCAACCGTCCACAAGGAACGAGCTTATGGATTTGATTGTCAACTTCACGCCGACGGGAATGATCCCCACCAGGGCGATGACGCCTTACGTCCCAATCAGCGTTCAGGAAATCGTCGAGGACGTGCACCGCGCCGTCGAGATCGGCATCACAATGGTGCATCTGCACGCACGGGATGAGGTCACCGGGGAGCCGACGTACCGCGCCGAGGTCTACGAGAAGATCATCGCCGCCATCCGGTCGTTCGCCGGCGACCTGATCATCTGCGTCTCCACCAGCGGACGCAATTTCAAGGACCTGGCGCAGCGAAGCGAGGTCCTCGGCCTCGACGGCGACGTCAAGCCGGATATGGGCAGCCTGACGCTCAGCTCGCTGAACTTCAACAAGGTGGCCAGCATCAACGCCCCGGATACGATTCTGTCGTTAGCCGGCCGGATGAAGGAACGCGGGATCGTCCCGGAATTGGAGGCGTTCGACGCCGGGATGATCAACTACGCTCATTACCTTCAGAGGAAGCAGGCCATCTCACCACCGTTCTACTTCAACCTGCTGCTGGGCAACGTGGCGTGCGCCCAGGCGGATCTGCTGCACGGCGGAATCATGATCCGCGACCTGCCGGCGGATTCGTACTGGTCGCTGGCGGGTATCGGAGACTACCAACTGTCCGTGAATTCCGTGGCGATCGCGATGGGCGGCGGCGTGCGCGTGGGACTCGAGGACAACATCTACTATGACCGACAGCGCAGCAAGCTGGCCCGCAACGCAGACTTGTTGCGCCGAGTACACCTGATTGCAGAAGCGAACGAACGGCCGCTCATGACGTCCGCGAAGCTGCGGCGGTTGCTGCACCTGGAGCCGGGCAACGGCCGCTACGGCCGAGCCGATTCGAAATCCGAAGCACGAAATCCGGACGAAAGCTGAAGCGCGAAACTCCCGTGCTCCGGCTCTTTCCGGCGTACGCGAGATCCGTATCGCAGACCACCAGCCGCTACAAGTACTTGGGGTGGATGCCGTACTTCTTGATCTTGTAGCCGAGGATGCGCTCAGTGATGCCAAGCTCCAAGGCGGCGTGGCGCTGGCTGCCGCCGGCCTTCTTGAGGGCGTCGACGATCAGCTCGCGCTCCTTGTTGGCGATGATCTCCGTCAGCGAGGGGGTGGCGACGACCTGGGTGCGGTCGATCATCTGGAGCGACGGGGGCAGGTGTTCGCTGCGAATCACATCGTCCATGCACAGCAGGACCGCCCGCTCGATGCAGTTCTCCAACTCGCGAATGTTACCCGGCCAATGGTAATGCGTCAGCATGTCGATCGCGGGCGTCGAGATCCGCGTGATGTGCTTGCCGTTCTCGGCCGCGAACTGTTCGAGGAAGTGGTCGGCCAACAACATGATGTCGTCCTTGCGCTCGCGCAGCGGCGGCAGATAGATCGGAAAGACGTTGATCCGATAGTAAAGGTCCTCGCGAAACAGGTCTTCGGTGATCAGCTCTTCGAGATTCTTGTGTGTGGCGACGATAATGCGGACGTTGGCCTTGATCGTCTCGATGCCGCCGACGCGCTCGAACTCGCGGAACTGAATGACGCGAAGAAGCTTGACCTGGAGGCTGGGCGGGAAATCGCCGATCTCGTCGAGGAAGATCGTCCCGCCGTTGGCCCTCTCGAAGCGGCCGAGCTTGCGTTCGACCGCGCCGGTAAAGGCGCCTTTCTCGTGCCCGAACAGCTCGCTCTCCAGCAGGGTCTCGGGCATGGCGGTGCAGTTGACCTTGATGAAGGGCTTGTCGGCGCGGAGACTGCTGTAGTGGACGGCGTGGGCGACGAGGTCCTTGCCGGTTCCGCTCTCGCCACGGATCAGCACGGTGGCGGTGCTCTCGGCCACTTGCTCGATCAGGCGGTAGACCTCCTGCATGGCGTTGCTGGTCCCGACCATGTTGCGCAGGTCAAACCGCGTCTTGAGTTCGCGCCGCAACCGTACGTTCTCGTCCCGCAGCAACTTCCGCTCCGACTCGACCAGCTTGTTGAGTTTGATCGCCTGGGCCACCATTGCCGCGAGGATGTTCAGTAGCCGCACGTTGGCTTCGAAGCTGTCCGTTCGCTGGGCCTGCCGGTCCACGCTCAGGGCGCCCACCGTCCGGCCGTCGAGCTTGATCGGCACACAGAAGAACGCCGTACGCGTGCCATCCGCCGGCTTCCGCGCCTGCGTCTTGCCGAGGAATCGCGGGTCTTTGGAGATGTCGGCTACGACGATCTCCTCGCCGGTTTGCACGACTCGCCCGGTGATGCCCTCTCCAACCTTGTAGCTGCCGAGGCCTTTGGACTTCTCGCTAAGCCCGTGCGCGACGCGGATCGTCAGCGTCTCGGTCTGCGGGTCCAGCAGGGTGATCGTCCCCCGCCGCAGCTTCAGGTGCGTGTCGAGCGATTTCAGGATGCTCTTGAGCGTTTCCTCAAGGTCCAACGACTCGGCAAACGCCTTCGCCACATCGCTCAGGAGTCGTACTTCCGCCGATTGCTTTGCCTTCATGCCGGCCATGCCTTTCGTCCATCCCGGAAACGGCCCACAAAATTGTAGACTAAGGGAAGGAATGTACAATTTTGTGCGTCCGTGTGCAAGTGGAATCTGACTCCGAAGGCCAACCGTGTCTGTGCGAATTTCGCGGCAAGGCCCGTTTTCCAGCACGGAGCGCCATGTGTGGCAGCGGCAAGCGCAGGCTTGCCGATGGTGGTATGCGCGCCGTCGAAGCCATCGGCAAACTCCGCCTTGCTCTCCGCCTGCGGCGGACCGCTGCCACGCGCCTGCCAGGACATTTTCACAGACACGGCCAACCGGGGGACGTCGCCGGACGAGCACATTTGAAGATACCGGTCCGTTCCAGTCAAGTATTCCGGGACGTTGTCCGATATAGACTCTCAGGTGGAACCCCATGTAAGCGCTACCCATCTTTCGCCGGGACACCGCAGATCAGGAACGACGCCGATGAATACATGGAGGAAGGCAGCTCAGGCCATCCGATACCGGCTCACCCTGCAAAAGCTGACCGAACGGATCCTGCCCAAGCTCGGAATCCAGATTCAATGCTACTACTGGATACAGGAAGGTCTGAACGACAGCAAGCCACCAGGCTTGCCTCCCGACCTCGACGGCTACACCTTCAGCGCCTTCGGGCCCGACGAGATCCGGACGTTTGTGACCCTGGTCCCCTGGCGGTCGGAGGCCGAGTTGCTCCGGCGGCTCGATGAGGGAAAACGCTGTTTCGGCTTGAAGCATCATGGGCAGATTGCCGGGATCGTCTGGTGCAACTTCGTCGAGTGCACCTATCCATGGCATCGCGTCCCCTTGCGAGAAAACGAGGTCTACGTGTTCGATCAGTTCACGCCCGATGCGTTTCGGGGAAAGAACGTCGCGTCCTGCCTGCTGTGTCAGACCTACCACGCCCTTCGAGGTATGGGGCGAGACACCTTCTACAGTGTGGTCGATCGGTTCAACTCGTCTTCCATCCGGGTCAGACAGAAGGTCAATGCCAGATTCCTCGAACTGTCCGTCGGCATCAACCTGTTCGGCAAGATCTGTCGCCACTATGTCATCAGGAAGTATCCCGCGTGATGCCCTGGCCGCATGAACCGTATCTGCACTTATAGGTGGTGCATCGGAGCGGACGACACAGAGATTTCTGAGAGTCTGACAATGAACATATGGGAAAAGGTGGACCGGGCAATCCGATACCGGCTCGTGCTGGAAAAGCTGACGGAGCGGGTCCTGCCCCGGCTCAGGATCCGGATCGAGTTCTACTACTGGACGCAGGAAGGTTTGGTCGACGACTCGACGCAGGGCTGCAACTCGAGCGCCGAGGACTGCACCTTCGGCGCCTTCGGTCCCGACGAGATCCGAACTTTCGTGACCTTGGTCCCCTGGCGGTCGGAAGCCGAGTTGCTCCAACGGCTTGACGAAGGGAAACTCTGCTTCGGCATCAAACACCACGGACAGATTGCGGCATTCGTCTGGTGCAATCTCGCCGAGTGCACCTATCCGTGGCACCGGGTTCCCCTGCGTGAAAACGAGGTCTACCTGTTCGACCAGTTCACACTGGACGCTTTCCGAGGGATGAATATCGCACCCTACCTGCGACGCCGCACCTACGAGGCTCTGCGCCGAATGGGGCGGGATACATATTACAGCGTCACCCATCGCTTCAACTCTTCCGCCGTCCGGTTCAAACAGAAGCTCGACGCCCGGTTTCTCTGGCTGGCCGTCGGCATCAACCTGTTCGGCAAGGTTCGGTGGCACGCCGTCCTGCGAGAGTATCCCACATGATGCCTGGCTCGTAAAGGCCCAGGAATAGACTCAGGGGACCGTCCTTCGGTCACCGCCGATGTTCAGGCTGCTGGGGCAATCTGGGGGACCATCAGCCCAGGCGTCTTCCGCCACCACCAAGTTATCGACGTGGAGAACCCGGTTCATGCCGTCTCAGATCAGACCGACGCGGTCGCGACGGCCACTGGTGACAACCTGCGAGCAGGATGCGTGCGATCCGCCGGGCCTGTGACAAATGCACCGATTATCGGCCTGATCCACGCATTCCCATCTTCGTAAAGCTGCGGGCTGATCGTGCCGATACCGGAGATATGTCTGGGGCAGGCGGACGATATCGGTATATACGCCCCCCCGGGATTCCGTGGCTTCTCAAGCAGAGCCGGAGGCAAGTCGTGTGTGGCCACCTGGCGTGGTCTCGGCAAGTGTGATAACACCAGAAGCAACGGGAAACAGACCAGATGAAGGACAAGAAGACGCCCGAGTTTCCTGCGACCTCTATGAACGGGGGATTCCTTGTCTACGGCTCGCCCGCCATCGAAGAGACGGAAATCCAGGAGGTCGTCGCGTGCTTGCGAAGCGGTTGGCTGGGAACCGGACCCAAGGTCGCTCAATTCGAGGAAGACTTCAAACGCTACAAGGGGACCCGGTACGCCATTGCGGTCAACTCCTGCACGGCGGCCCTGCACCTGAGCATGCTGGCGGCGGGACTTCAGCCGGGTGACGAAGTCATCACGACCCCGATGACGTTCTGCGCCACGGTGAATGCGATCATCCATGCCGGACTGAAACCAGTCCTGGCAGATATCGACCCCGTTACGATGAACCTCGATCCCGAGCAGGTCGCGCACAAGATCACCGAAAGAACCTGCGCGATCGTACCCGTACATTTTGCCGGGCGACCCTGTCCAATGGACACCATCATGGACATCGCCCGCCATCACGGTTTGAAGGTGATTGAGGACTGCGCCCATGCCATCGAGACGGAGTTCCGAGGGCAGCACGCCGGCACCTTCGGCGACTTCGGATGCTTCAGCTTCTACGCAACCAAGAACATCGTCACCGGCGAGGGGGGAATGGTGATCACAAGCGATCAGGAGGGTGCCGCCCGGATCAAGAGACTGGCTCTGCATGGCATGACGCAGGATGCGTGGCGGCGATTTGGCGACCAGGGCTACAAGCACTACCATGTCGTGGACTGCGGCTTCAAGTACAACATGATGGATTTGCAGGCGGCGATCGGTATTCATCAGTTGCGCAGGATAGAGCCGTACGCGTCGCGCCGCCAGGCGATCTGGGATCGCTACATGAAAGCGTTTTCAGACCTGCCGTTGACTCTGCCGGCGCCGATCGAGCCTGAAACGCGCCATGCTCGCCACTTGTATACGATACTCGTCGACAAGGCCCGCTGCGGGATCGACCGGGATGCCTTCTTGCAGGCCATGACGGCTCGAAACATCGGGGTCGGCGTGCACTATTTGAGCCTGCCCGAACACCCGTTCTATCAGGAGCGATTCGGCTGGCGACCGGAGGACTACCCGCAGGCCATGCGGATCGGCCGGCAGACCGTCAGCCTGCCCCTGTCTGCAAGGCTGACAGATGGTGACGTTGACAACGTGATTCGTGCCGTGGAGGGAGTACTCCATGCGTAGCGCGCCCGACGGAGGGATTCGGTGGATCGCACCGGCACGCCGCGCAGCCTGCGGCTGCTCCATGCGTCCTCCACGAGATCGGATTTCGCGCCACGCATGTTGAAGGGCAGACCATGCACAAGCAGGTTGTCATTCACAACGTCCACACCTGGGTCCATCTGACCGAGAACTGGCTCTATACCCAGGTGAAGTATCTGCCCGCGGAGGTGGAGAGCCACGTTGTCTGTCGGTCAACCGCGAATCTCGATGCGTTCGAGGTGCCCCACATCCATTGTTGGCTGGATCAAAGCGCTTCCCGTCGTGCCCTGATCGTCCTGCAAGGACTATTGACGTTACGAACGCGTTTCCGTCGGCACAGTGCCCATCTCGTCGATGTCGCCAGAAGACACCGCGCCTCGGTAGTACACTCGCACTTCGGCTACATCGGCTGGAGCTACAAAGACGCAGTACGTCGAGCCGGGCTCAAGCATGTCGTTACCTTCTACGGCGTCGACGCGAATCGGCTGCCCTGCGAAGACCCAAGATGGAGGGCACGGTATCACGCACTGTTCCGCCATGTCGATCGTGTACTCTGCGAGGGTCCGCACCTGGCGAAGCTGGTCGTACAACTCGGCTGCCCGCAAGAGAAAGTCACGGTCCACCACCTCGGCATTCGAATCGATACAATCCCGTTCCAGCCGCGTCGCCGCCGTGACGACGAGCCGCTTCGCGTGCTCATCGCCGCTTCGTTCCGCGAGAAGAAGGGGATTCCGCTTGCGTTGGAGGCTCTGGGCCGGATCCGGGATCACGTTCCGCTTGAGGTCACAATCATCGGAGACAGTGGGTCGACCGCAGAGGGGGTGCAAGAGAAAGCCCGGATCATGCAGGGGATCCAAAAGCACAACTTGACCTCGAGCGTCAAACTCCTCGGGTTCCAGCCTCACCGCCGGCTGCTGGAGGAAGCGTACAAACATCACATCTTTGTATCTCCCAGCCTCACAACCTCCAACGGCGACTGCGAGGGAGGCGCGCCGGTCGGTATGATCGAAATGGCCGCTTCCGGCATGCCCGTGGTCAGCACAAGGCACTGCGACATCCCCGAGGTCTTCGGATCAGACCGTGGGTATCTGTTGGCCGACGAGCAGGACGTGGGCGGCGTGGCCGAACGTATCCTCTGGTTGGCGGAGAACCCTGACGCATGGAACGAGATCACCACGAGCATCCGCCAACGCGTGGAGCAGGAATATGATGCGGTAAAGCAAGCGATACAGCTTGCTGGGATTTACCGTGACGTCGCCCTGCAATAGCCGCCCTGCCAACCGCCGGCACGTACTTCCTGGAGCCCTGCTTCGCCTCTGTGCTGTTCCATTCCGCCTTGACCGCTCTGTCTCGTCCGATGAGCCGTGAATCTTCAAAGAATTCCTGGTTTGGATGTCAGAAGATGCTGTGGAGAGCGTCTACGTAGATAAGGAGATCGACAGATCGCCGGTATGAGAGTCATGGTTTTTTGCATGGAGCATTGCGATGAAACGGAACTGCTCTCTGATGTCCGACGGACGCGAAGACCGTTCTGTTCAAGCTGACCTCTCGGCCTGCGAGAGCGCGGCAACCGACTATGAGAATCTTTTCGCATGGAGCGCGCGGGCCCGGCGGGAGACCGAGTACTTTCTCAACGGCCATATTCGCGATGCATCGGCGGGCTGGCCGACGCTCTCGGCGCCCCGCCGGATCGTTGCATAAACGCCGCAGACAGACCGCCCTGCGTCAACAAGTCACGTGGATCAAGGCCGCCTTGGGCTTGGCGAATTTGTTGTAGGCATCGATCAGCTCGGGTGTGGGCAGGGCACAGAACTCGATGCGATGCTCGCGGAGGAAGTCGCAACCCTCCGGCGTCAGTTCGGCGACGCCGGACTGCCCTGTTCCGATGAACACCTTCTTCGGGCTGCCCTTGCATACCCTCTTCAGCTCCGCCGGGCCGATCTTGTGCGACGTGCCATAGACCTCCTTGGCAAGTCTCTTCTTGCGCCTCTTGACCTCGCCACTGGCCAGGACATACACGTCGGTCTCATATGTTGTCTTGCCGATCGTGATTTCGCCAAAAGAGGTCCCCATGATTTCGGATGAAGCCGGCATAATCACATCCCCAATGTCCTGGATCGCGCCGCTTTCGCTGCGGCGTCGTGCGTCCCTATTATGAGCGCCGACCGGAAATCAGGCAAGCCTTCTTGCGACCGACCATGCATGCGGCCGGGTGGCTGGGTTTCCCGGATGCAGGACAAAGCGGCCGTATCGGGGCGTGGCTACTCGACCGCAGTGACGGTGGTAATGATCTCCATGGCGACGTCGGAGAACGCCGCCTGACCCGGCGTGGAGGAGGTGGTCCTCAGGACGCGACCGCGGAGGGAAGTCCGCTCCTCTGTGGAGCGCAGCCAGCCCGTCGCGCGGTCCACGGTTCGATCGATCTGTGAGGAGCCTCCCAATTGGCTGCTGACCGTCGTCGCGCCGAGCTGATAGATGATGGGTTCGTCCTCCATGCCTCGCCGTCCCTCGGCAACGATTTTGCACGAGTCCTCCTCAAGGACCGCTATCGTATAGTTGCCGGGTATCTCGAAGCGCGCCTCCAATCGGAGCGGGATGGGCCCATCCCACCGGCTGCCCCTCTGCACCGGCTCGTTGGGCAGGCGGACGATCAGATGGTCGAGCAGGCCACGAATCGCATCGGCTCCGAAGATGAAGGACTCTTCGAACTGCTGTTTCAGCGCCAGGGTCCTGCTCCGGCGTGAGCCATGGTCTTGGTCGGTCTTCACAATGGCTTCCTCCGCCCTTTCTTTGAGCTGCTCCCGCATCATGTCATCTTCGACCTCGACGCGGTCGGCCGCAACGGCCAGGAACAGTTCGTCGAATCCCGGATCGAGCAGTTCGCCCTGATCCGAAACGTGGATTGTGAAACGCTTTCCGACGAAGGGCACGTAGATTCCCGCCATCGAGTCGGCCTCGCTCAGGGATTTGTCCGAATCGTACTCGCCCAGGACCGTTCCACCCATCTGGGTCCGGACTTGTATCGTACGGAGCGTGACCACGACGGGGACAGCCCCATCCGGTCGCGCCCTCTTCGCTTCGAGAGCAACCGTGAACGCTTGGGTGTTCACAAGCTCCACCTGTTGCCCAGCCTCCTGGGAGGAGATATCCAGCCGCGTGGTCACGCGCAGAGTCGGTCCGGCTCCCGGACGGGGCTCGAATCGCAGGCGAATCGCGTCGGGAGCAGGCGACAAGACCCTTTCGGGCGAGGCGATCCGTTCGGAAGGCGCGACCTCGCCAGCCGCCGATTCGGCCGAAGACCCCATTTCGGCGACCTCTTGCTGGCGATGCCGAATGGGTGATTCCCTGACCAGCGCGGAGTCCCGGGAGCGGACGAACAGAACAAGGCCGATGTGAGCTGCCGTCGCGACGGCAAGCACGCCGACAACGAGGATGAGCCGGCGGCGGTTCGACCTGGCCGGCGTTGCGGAGGCTGTCGCAGGCTCCTTGTGGGGTTTCGCGACCGCCTCGGAAGAGACCGAAGTCACGGGTTCGGAGGCGACATGGCCCGTCGAAGCGTCGAGGAAGCTCCCGCACGCAGGGCATTCCACGAAGATGCCTGCGGCGTCTGCGGGCACGTCAATCGCCCGACCGCACATCGGGCAAGCGATCGTCCGAGCCGGCCTTTCCTCCGTCCGCACCGGCTCACCACCGGGGATCACCACCGCTTCCTGGCACTTCGGGCACCTGCCCTTCCTTCCGGCGTGGCGGCTGGCGACCTTGATCTTCGTGCCGCAACTGGCGCAGTGAAACGTGATGATGCTCGATTGGGAAGGCACCTCCACGGCGGTCCCGCATCGGGGGCATTTGCCACTCTTGCCCGCGTGCTTGTCGTCCACGCGGATCGACTGGGCGCACTTCGGACAGGAGAACTTGATCATGGTTGGGTCCTCCGAACGGCCCCCACGGCCTGAACCATGACTTCTCGTTCGTCGCCACAAATGGCATCTCGTGCATCTATGATACCACAGAAACAGGCCGAATCCCAAGCCCTCACCACACGGTCATAGAAAAGGGGCTGTGAGCGGTGTGCTCACAGCCCCACGAAACCTCTGTTTCCAGCCTGAAACTGCTGGTATGGCTGGAGGTGGCAACGTCCGACTACTGCGCTGCAACCGGTCTGCCGAAGCCGATGTCGTCGATGTAGACGGTGCCCGTGCCGCCGGCGACCGGGCTGGTCCGGTTGCCGACGCCGATGGTCATCTTCTCGACCGACGCCGGATCGACGCCGCCAAACTCACTCAGCGCGATCTGCCACAGTTGCCACTCCGCCGCCAGGACAGCGTCCGGGTTCGCATTGCTGACGGTTGCGGTGTGCCCGGCGCGGTCTTCCAGCGTGATGTAGAGCGTCTGCGCCGAGTTCGCCGCATCGCCACGGAAGTACAGCCTCAAACTGTCGCCTCCGCCAACGGTCCAATCCTGGGCCGAATCAAAGATCCGCTCGGCTTCCGAGTAAAACGGCGAAGCCGAGTTGTCGTACTTCAGAGGCATCGACTGCCGCCCACCGTGGACGATGGTCCGCTCGGCGAACGGGGCGTTGAGGTAACCGACCGTCGAGCCGGTGTTGTTGACCCAGCCATCCAGCCAAGTGTCGAAGATCGTCGTTTTGGCATCGACGTCGTCGTTGTAGCTCTCGAAGTCATCCACCACCGCAAATTCAGCCGTCGTGAAGCTCCACAGGACGCTGGCCCACGCCGGGACGTCATCGGCCTCGTTGACCTCCTCGACCATCCAGTAGTACGTGGTGCCGAATTCCAGATCGCTTGGAACGAACGCGGCAGCGCTCACCGTCCCGGCCAGGGTCGCGGCGTCTGCGGCGGTCCCCAGATACACCTTGTGCGAGACGGCCTCGCGACCGGCGCGCCAGCTCAGAGCCGCGTCGATGGCCACGTTGGCAGCGCCGTCGGCCGGCTGCGGCTGGCGGGCTTGGGCGGGAATGAACATGAAGCGGACTTCGCTCAAGCCGTACTGGTCCATCATGCCCCATCCGCTGTTGACGGTCAGGCGGACGTACTTGGCCGCCACACCACCGAAGCTGACGGTTGTGTTGGCTGTGTACGTGGCCTTGGCGGTGGCTTTGGCGAATTCGACGTCGCCCAGAGCGGTCCAATCGGTCCCGTCCAACGAGTACGAGACGGCCACGTCCTTGAGCCCGAAACCGAGAATCAACTCGAACTCGGCGTTGTAGTTCCACACCAGCATCTCGTGGAGCTTGTAGACGCCGTCGAACTCGTACTGAATATAGAGGTTCTCATCCGCAGGAGCGGTGGCCAGCCACATGTCCGTGGTCTTCGTGGAATGCTGGTCGTCGGCATCCAGTCCCGACCCGTTGACGGTGTTCTCCGGCCCGGCGGTCGCCTCCGAAGCGCCGTTGCTCGTGGCCACTACGCTCTCGACCGTATAGACGAAAGACTCCGTGGTGAAATGCCAGACATTGCCTACGTCCCAGCCGACGCCGTTGGCCTCATCGACCCTCCAGTAGTACGTCGTGGTGAAATCGAGGTGTCCCGTGGCATCGAAGCTGTTGGGATCCTGCGTCGCGACGACGGCTGCTCCGCTTTCGACCGCACCAGCATCGTCGCTGAGCGAGACTCTGTGCTTGGGCGACGCAGCACCCACGTAATTTCCCGGCGTCCAGCTCAGGGCGGTCTTGACGGCGACTTCCACCTCTCCGTTGTCAGGGTCGGGATTGGAGGCGCGCACACCGCTCCACCCACCGGTCACGAGGATGTTGTCGATGGCCCACCACCAGTCGTTGCCGGCATCGTACATCCCAAAGGTGATCACCATGCTCGTGGCGCCGGCGGGATTCGGGATGTCGATCACGATGGTCTCGTTGGTGGAGTTGTCATCCTTGAAGTTCGGGCTGGCAGAATTGGACTCCCACAGAAGCACTGTGATCGGCTCGGCTCCGTCGAAGGAGACCTTGATGATTCCGGTCTGACGGTAGTTGTCGTCATACTCCGGACGCCAGCTCGAGTCGAACTGGAGCTTGACCGTGCCTGCCCTGGCGGAGGACAGGTCGATCGGAGCCGTGCTGAGCCAGACATTGTACGTGCCCGTAGCAGGCACAGCGGGATGCCCCGCGTCGTCCCACTCATCGCAATCGGCGATGGCAACAGTACCTTGTGCCAAGGTGAATTCCACACGGCGTTGATCGCCGGCGGTTTCGATCCACCATTCCTTGTTGGCGAAGCCCCATCCGGCCCACTCGGTCACACCATCCGTGGCGGGATCCTCAATTCCCGGGACTTCGCTGGCATCGTTGATCCAGCCGGCCGGGGGGATGTCCGTCCATACGGCCTCTCCGGCCAGTCCCTCATCAACGTTCGGCCCCAGCGGCAAGCCTTCGAAATCCTCTGACAACAGCACAAAGGTCTCCTGGGCCTGCGCCATACCAACAAAGGCCAGGACAAGGGCCAACAGCAAGTACTTCGTTCTTTTCATTTCTCCATTCCTTAAAAAGAGTTTCTGGGCTGTCCAGCATCGTGTGCACACCAACCTAGCGACTCCTGCTTCTTTAGCACGCAAAGGTTAGAGTCGTGTGTACCGCTCGTTCTTTCTCTGTTAGCGCGTGTCTCTGTCTGCACCGGCAATGTGAAAACCCATTGCTGACACAAATCCGGAGTCTGCCGACTCCGATACCCGCTGCGAGCGTTGCGACTCCCCTTCCGTTCACCTCCTTCCCGAGAGAGGACAGATCTCACAAGAAGCAGACATGAAAACGCATACACTTCGGCGTGTAGCAGGACTCCCGGCCATATCCGCTCCTCGGTAGACACATAGCTTGGCGTTTCCAAGGCCAAAACGCGAATGCCAGGTGAAGACTTCGCACAATCACTTATACCAAATTCCGTGACACCAACACAACCACAATCGCTACCGTCAGCAGAGTCGAAACGGGGCCCGCCCCGATATCGTTGGGCAGGCCCCCTGCAATGCTTCAGAATCTGCAGGACACCGCTGCTCCTTCGGACGGGCCCTACGGAGCGACCGGCCGACCGAAGGCGACATCGTCGATGTATATGGTGCCTTTGCCACCTGCGGCCGGACTGGTCCGGTTGCCAACGCCGATCGTCACCTTCTCGACTCGGCTCAGTGTGACACCTGCGAAACCGCTCAGCGGAATCCGCCACTGCTGCCATTCCGCCGCCAGGACGGCGTCCGCGTCTGCATGGACGACCGTTGCGGCATGCCCGGCATTGTCCTCCAACGTGACGTAAAGCGGCTGGGACTCATTTGTCGCACTGCCCTGGAAATACAGGCTCAGGCTGTCGGCAGCTCCGACCGTCAAGTCCTGTGGATCATCGAAGACCCGGTCCGCCTCTGAGTAGAACGGCGAATTGCCGTTGTCGTAGGCCAAGGGCATGGACTGGCGGCCGCCGTGGACAATCGTGCGCTCGGCAAACGGGGCATTGAGGTGGCCGACCGTCGAGCCGGTGCTGTTGACCCAGCCATCGAGCCATGTATCGAAGATGGCCTCGCCGGCCTCGATGTTGTCGGTGTAACTCTCGAAATCGTCGATCAGCGCGTATTCCTGTGTCGTGAAGCTCCATACGGCTCCGGCCCAATTCGACTGGTCTCCGATCTCGTCCACTCTCCAGGAGTACGCGGCGCCGAATTCGAGCGTCTGGGGCGTGAAGCTGGGCTCGGCCACGGTTCCGGCCAGAGACAGGGCCTCCGGATCCATGCCGAGATAGACCTCGTGCGAGGTCGCCTCGCGACCGGCGCGCCAACTGAGGGCACTGGCGCGATCCACGTCGGTCGCCCCGTCAGCCGGCTGCGGCTGCCGTGCGGACACCGGAATATGGTAGAAGCGAACTTCGCTGAGCCCGTACTGGGGGATGGAGCCCCAGTTGCTCTTTACGGTCAGCCGGACGTACTTGGCGGCCACACCCTGGAAATCGACCGCCGTATTGTGAGCATAGTGTGGCTTGGCAGTCGACCGCGCAAACTCCACATCGCCCAGAACGCTCCAGTCGGTCCCATCCAGCGAGTACTCGACGGTCACGTCCTTGAACCCGAACCCGAGCACCAGGTCGAACTCGACGTTGTAGTTCCAGACCCACATTTCGTGGAGCTTGAGGACCCGATCGAACTCGTATTGGATATAGACCGGATCGGTACCGGCGGGCAGGCCCAACCACATATCGGAGATTTTGGTCGAGTGCGTGTCGTCGGCATCGAGCCCGGAACCATTGACGGTGTTCTCGGGACCGGAGACGGCGTCCGAACTGGCGTTGCTGGTGGCGATGACGTTCTCGGCCGGATAGGCGAACGGTTCGGTCGTAAAGCTCCAGACCTCGCCCTTGAAAATCGTGTTGTCGGGGGCGGCGTTCACCTCGTCGATCCGCCAGTAGTAGGTGGTCTCGAAATCGAGCAGGTCGGGGGAATCGAACGTCGTATCGGTCTGCCCCTGGCTGACCAGCACGCCCCTCGAATCCGCGCGGCTCGCGTCATTGACATCGTCGAAGACCATTCCCAGGTACACATCGTGTGTCGCGGCGAACTTGCCGGCAGACCAGCCGAGAACGACATCGCGAGGCACGTCGATGGCTTCATTCTCGGGAACCGGGTCCGCCGCCACTTCGGGGCCGGCGCCCTGCATCGCCTCAATCAGCTCGTCGAGCGTCAGGCAATGACTGTAGATCCGGACGTCGTCGATGTCGCCGATCCAGTCGCAGCCCCAGCCGTCCGAGCCGATCAGGACCGGGCAGTTGCTGGCGGTGATGGCGCCCATTGGGGTCGTCTCGGCCTGCACACCGTTAAGGAAGCTGGTCAGCGTCGAGCCGTCGTGCGTACAGGCAATGTGGCACCACTCGTCGCGAACCAGGTTCTGCCCCATATAGGCCCAGGCCCTGGGCGACGTGTTGAACGTGAACGCCATGTAGGGCTGCGTGCTGCCCCAGCCGTAGCGAACCTGATAGCTCCAACTGGGACTGGCGTTCTGGTCTGCCTTGGCCATCGGCGCCGTTTCCGTGCCTTTTCCTTCGGGGTCGTCCGCTCCGGGTCTGATCCAGAGGGCGATGGAGATCAGACTGGTGATGTTCAGGCTGGCGTCGGCGCCGCAATTGATGTAGTCGCCCCCACCGCCGGCCGCCCCCAGACCGTGGAATTCCAGGGCCTTGCCGGTCACGCCGGGAACCCACGTGGGGTTGCCAACGATAGTCCCATCGTTGCCCTTGCCGGATGAATCCAAGACGGTGGTGCCACTGCCCTCATCCAACTTCCAGTGACCCACCAGCTCCCCCATCGCCGCTCCCGCCACAACCAGCACACAGAGAACGGCCCACCAGACAGATTTCCTGCACA
Source organism: Sedimentisphaerales bacterium (assembly GCA_040772485.1). GTDB lineage: Bacteria > Planctomycetota > Phycisphaerae > Sedimentisphaerales > Anaerobacaceae > Anaerobaca. Next base: position 99,143 of record JAXGYC010000012.1, read on the forward strand.
TGAGTATCCTCCTTCAGACAGTAAGTGAATCAACACATCAGCATCCCGGCCGCATACCGGAGCGCTGCGTCTATCGAAGATACATACAACTGCCTGGTCTGCTCTTGCGTCCGGCGCAAGGCAGACGCTCAAGATGGGGTTCTATCGGTCCTGCCGGTCGAATGAGCCCCACATCCACCGCGTTCGAGACCTCTGAAGTGATGCCTTTATTTGAACTGCCTCCGTTCCGCACCGTCCCTACTCCCACTCCATGATCCGTGCCTCCGTGGCACGCATCGGACAGCACATTTCCGTACCCACTGACTGTACCACATCCGCCGGCGGAGAGCAACACCATTTCTTGGTGTGCTTTGTCCGTATCGACCGCAAGGCGCAACCACCTGATATGTGGAAACTACGTATTTTTGGGTTACACCGGGGCGGACATGCCCCCCACCGGCCGGAATGTGGCGTTCCCGGAGGCGTAGAGGCCGTTTTTTCGCCCGGCCGGACCCAAGGTCGAGGGCTTCGCGACCGGCTATGGAGGTGTGGTTTTGAAGGGCCAACTGAACTTCTCGAACCGTCCAAACTCCGCGTCCGAATAGTCGGTCTGGCCGTGGTCGGTCTGGAGGCCCGAGCGAACCTGCTCCACGTGGCAGTCCACAAAAACGGCGTTGACGGTGCCTCCGTTCCAGTCGCTGCGCTTGGCCCCGTGGAAGGTGCCGAACCAGTCGCGGCCATCGCCACAAAGGGCATTGTCGTTCAGCACGTTGCTGCAGCCCGGCCGCGTCCACATGTTCTCTTCGGAGAAGAAGAACACCTCGTTCTTGGCTCGGGTGATCTCGCTCTGCTTGAAAACGCCGCCGCCGGCGGCTCCCGACTTCGAGCCGAGGTAGGCGTTCATGCTGTAGCTGTAGTAGGGATCGATAGGATTGGCCGGATCGTGGCTGGGATGCCGGTGCGCCTCGGTCTTGGCGACGACATTGAACGTCGGACACAGATGGACCTTGTCGCTTTTGAGATAGGGCCAGAACGGACCGTCGGCTTTGTACCTTGGATCGTGCCATCGGCAGTACCGCTGGTATCCGCTCACCGGGGCCTCGGTCTTGACCAGGGAAGTCCACGCACTTGGGTAGCGTCCGTCCCAGTCGTCCAGATAGAGCACCTGGGCCAGGCCGTACTGCCGCAGGTTGCCCCGGCAGGTCATCTCCTGGGCCTGCTCTTTAACCCGCTGCAAAGCCGGCATCATGATGGCCATGAGAATGGCGATGATGGCGATGACCACCAACAGTTCGATAAGCGTAAATGCGTGCCGTTTCGGGTACATCGCTTGCCTCCTTCTGCCCCCATCGGGGTCTGTCAGCCAGCAATCTTGTCCCAGATACACACAAACACCACGACTGTGCGAAGTGGATTGTATCTCTTTGGCGGCGCCGTACGCAAAGGACATTTACCCCATAGGCGGATCGAAGACCATTTGCCGGAGCTTGCAGACGTCCGTCTGCGGTACCCGGGCGGCCATCGGCAGGCCGGCCTGCCACCCGCCGCCGCTCTCGTGCACACCCTGGAGCCTGGGAAGACACTCCTCGAAGACAACACCTTCTTCCACAACGCCCTGCAGTCATTGCCGTCCCGGGACGACATCGACGCGACTTCCGTGACGCCACCTTGAGGGTAGCCCCCCCGGCAGGGGGCCGCCGGCCATAGGCCTATTCCTGCACCTGCTGCTCCCAACGGTCCATGAACAAAACCAGATCGTTGGCGTCCACGACACCGTCGGTGTTGAAATCGGCAGACGCGGGCGTCTGGCTCATGCTGGCGAAGGCGGTACCGCCAAAGGCGCCTGCGTTCACTCGACCGCCGTTAGGCTGGCGCTCGCCTGAGAAATCGGCGTCAGGGTCCCCCGCATCCACGCAGGGACTCGTCACGTCGTCGAGCACCCAGATATCGTGCTCGGGCCAGTACCGGCCACACGTGCTGCGCAGGTGATAGTCGCCCGCGTCGGGATCGGCAAACATCGGATTCTCGCTGAAATTGCCCTGCCCCTCGGCGCCTCGCTCGATGCAACTGTACGTGGCCTGGCATCCGTACAGATCGCTCCAGGTGTTGTCCCAGAAGATGCTGCTGCGGATGTCCGGACTGCCGTCTCCAAACGCCTCGATGCCGCACTCGTTCCCGACGACCGTGACGTTAACAATCGTCGGCGAGCTGTCGGCGACCAGAATGCCGACCCGGCTGCCCCGAATCACGAAATTCTTCAACACGCTGTCCGCCCCCTCACCCCGATGGAACGACACCGCGTATCCATCCGGCACCTCCAGAACCGCCGCATCGCCCACACTGCAAACCGTGATCGCCTTGCCGAGGAAACGGACCTCCTCACGATAGACGCCAGGATACACGTTCACCACGTCGCCCTGCTTGGCCAGGGCGATTGCTGTCTGAATCGTCGCCAAGGCCGTCGAAGAGCGCTGGCCGTCGTTCCGATCGCTTCCATGAGTCCCATCAACAGCTGGGCATCTCTCCATAAGGCCGGCGGATTTCCTCCAGCTTGGGCACGGTCAAACAACGCACTTGTGAACTCTCAAACACACCTTCGAAATGATAGCGAAACCCCGTTCGTCGTGTACCGCCCTACATTGACTCGGTCGTCATCGTAGTCACCAACGAAGTCGATGGGAGACGATGAACAGGGCGACCATCCATCTGACCATCGATGTAGATTCTTTGTATGGCTTTCGCACAGCCACGATGTGACGCCATGTATCCTTCGGGACGGACTCTGAATAGAGATCCTCGTCCGTACTTCGCATCGATGGTCATCTGAAAGGCGATTTTCCCGGTGTCTCCCCGCCTGTATGTTGAACCCAAGTTCGTTCTGCGGGTCGCTGGCACCATAGTTGAAGTCCACAAAGAACTTCACTCTGCGCCTGGAAAAACCCCTGTCCCGTTCGAAGCACACCCAGAATGACACCGTACGACCACCGTGAAAGCAGCCACAGGATTGTTGTCGGGTAAAGGCCACATGATCATCCTCGCCATCGAACCTCGGGCCGCTCCGCGTAGCCGTCACTGCGGCCCGTGCAGATCGCCGGGCCGGCTGCCAGCTTTATCGTCAGCCAAAAAAACCCCCTCTTCATCGAACGTCCAGAGGTGGACATCGCCATTGGCAGACGGAATCATCACTGGGGCGTACCATGACATGCGCTGGACGAGCCAAATCGCGGCTCTCATGCCGACACCTCCACACAACGGGACCTCTTCCGACCACTGGAGCCCTATCTCCCGACGCTCTTGCACACAGCCCCATTGTAAAAAAGGGCCTGCCGACGTCCAGCGAGCCGGAATCCTCAACCTTACGGCAAGCTCAGGCGGGAGGTTGTGCTGCTGACGGAAGGGTCCACACGGTTAGTAGGTACCCCGAGCGCCGCCAGGAAGACCAGAGAAGAGAACAGAATCATGGACGTAAGCGGGGCCGCCGGCTCAGGGAACACCGTAGCCAGCCCAGCATTACTACAAAGTGTCCGCTTCACTTTACCGAGATTGGCGATGGAAATCAGATGTGCCGAGCACGAGAACAATAACCGGCCCAGATCGGAACGCTGGTCAGGACAACAGCATCGGATGCTGCCCAAACGGCGAAAGACGCCATAACCATCCCGCGGAAGAGCGGCCACCACGTTGATCAAGCCGACGGCGGAGGTGAAATCGCCATCCGGCCGAAGAAGGACACAAAATATCGCGATCTGCATCAGAAGGGTCGGCCCTTCTCTGGTGCCTCTGGGGGCAACGGCGAGGACGCATGAGCAGCCGGATATGCGGGTCTGCCGGTCCGCTCGTTCAAAAGCGGCCAGCACAACAATCGCCCGGACCACGGCGCAAACGCCAGCGAACTCCACCGTCGCCGGCGAACCTGGGCCGTCGGATCACCACGATCAGCCCGACGAGACCGACAACCGTCATCACCACCGTCAGCGTCACCTGATTGGCAGGCATCGCCCGGCGGGGCGTCGATCCCTCTACCGATGGGCCGGCGAGGATACCACTTCACGCCCGTGGTCGCAATCCCGGCAGTACCAGGCCGTACAACGATGTAGCGCAGGTGGCTCGAAGATGGAGTTCGTGCTCACCTCCTCCTGCTCTTCCAGAATCCGCTGCAAGGCCACCGACTTCTGCACCCAGGAGAACAGCAGTGGAGTACACCGATCGAATACTGCCACTTCGCCGCAGCAACGGTTTCGCGGGGAAACTCAGGTCCACCTTGGAGAAGACCCAAACAAGCAGAACGACGGCGACCGAGAGCCTCAGGAGGAGCCGGGTGATTCTTGTTGACGCCGGAATTGTGCATGTTCCTGTCTCAAAGTCCTCCAGAGGTCGCCTCGGTGACGTTATGTCCGAGAATCAGGACCCGGCGGGAAAGAGTCCAGTTGAAGCTTGTAGAGCCTGCGGCAAACCGGGCAGCAAAACGAAAGCGACTCCAGAGCAGCGAGGCAGGTGGGAAGCAAAGCCCGCGGGGATCACGGCGACCCCGACGGGAGGCCGCTCATGTAGCGGCTGCGGATGTCCGCGTAGCCGGCGTTCACCAGCAGTTGGTCCAGCCGCCGGCGACTGGTGACTGGTATTGCGAAAAGTCGCAGTTGAAGAAGTGCTGACGCCAGCTCAGGGTGACCGGACAGTGGATGGAACTTCGCCAGGTTTGAGCGCTACCTGACCTGACAGGCGATATCAAAAAGCCTGCTCCTGACCACTCATGTGTATCACGTTAATCGACAGATCGAACTGCCGGTCGAGCGGCAGCAGCGGCGCCTCACAGACAGCGTCGGCTCCTTGCTACGAAGGACTCCGCGAGCTCCCGCGTTTGGCTCGATGGCATGGTATTCGAGCTTGCGTTCGAGACAAGATCCCGGCGAGAACTCGCTGCCCGGCCCGATCTCGAGAAATGCGGCTGTCGGGACCGACTTCGGCAAAAGACGGCTTCGCTCGAACGCCCTACGTGAAACGCATCGCCAACGCGGTCGGTCGCTCGGCTTTCTGCAGATGGTCGAAGAAGGTATCTGTCCTTTCTGAGCTCACTGGCTTCTCCTTCCTTGCGATCAGGACCCGCTCGTCCGCATGATCGCGTATTCATTGTAGACCTGGAGATCATAGATGACTTGTATAGAAGGTAGATCTCTGCGCCGGATGAGGATGTCGAACCTTCGGAGGGCAACCACCTGCTCAATCTTGGCCCATTCGATGCGGTCATCCGGCCAGACGTGAGGCGCCCTCTCGCTTGTAGCGCGGATTCCGCAGACGCCGCAAAAGGTGGACATAGCCGCACGTCCAAAACGTAGTGCTCCGCCAGTTCACACGAGGACGCGCGCTTCACCGTCAGCATAAACCGGCGGCCTCTCGTAGTACATATCAATGACCTCGTGATCGATGTAAAGAACGCCGCCGAACTGGTCACCGACGCCGAACGATCGCCAGATAGTCCGGTACATGGTGCGAGACCAGTAAACAACTACCAAGGTCAAATTGGCATCCAGCACGTTGGACAGATCCTTGCCATTGAGCTGGAGCGTCTCGCACAAGCCGCTGCGGAGAACTGCGAATGTCTTTGAGGAAATCCGCAGACAAATCCGCCGAAGATGTGCGGGACGCTACCAGCGCATGGGCGCGCAGCGGGATGCGCCTGAACGCAGCAGTAAAACGCGCGGCGGCGGCGCGGCCCGTCGCACGCAGCCAACGCCTCGCGAAGCATCGCGTGCAGGCGTTGCTGCTCGACAAATTGAAGATGTCGCCGTGGACATGCTCGTACACGGCGGCATCGGCGCGCTGTGATATTCAGGCTCCGCAGATCAACCTCTGAGTAGCTTCAACAACCTGCTGCACGGCGGCTGTGCCATCGAACCGACCGGCGTGCGCAGACGCGGCGTGCAACGATCTCGCAGCGTTGCGTCCGACGCCAGCTTTCGGATCTCCTGTGCAATAGTCTCGACATCCAGCCGGGACAGGACGATTCCGTCTCGCCGTCTCCGGACAAGCTCGAGCAACCTCCACGGGCGACACGATGACGGGCTCGCATCCGCATCAACTCAAGGCCGCATTTCTTGGCTTGCCTCCCGGCGGCTGGGGACCACGGCAAGGTCGAAGAGCGCATGACCACGCGGTATTACTCGTGCAAGCCGGCCAGGACTACGATCCGTTCGAGTCCGAGCCGCGGGGCCCGGCTCGCAAGGGCCGCCTTCTCCGGGCCGTCACCCAGCAAGTAGATGCACCAGGACCTCCACCGTCCCGTGGCCTGCGGCAGCACGACTTCTGCGAGCAGGTCCGCGGCCCGGTCGAGCCGGCCGACGAAGCCGGCAGATCGTTTCCTCCGTCAGTCCGAGCGACTCGGCAGCGCACGATGCAGCGATCGGATCGAATCGTTCAAGGTCAATGAAGTTGGCGACGATGACGACAGGCAAACGGGAATCGCTCATCGCCTGCCGAATGGCAACCGCTGCCGCCTGGGAATTGGCAATGATCGCATCGGCCCGCGAACCAAATCGCCTGAGGGTCCATCGATAGACACAACCACTGCCGCCCCGGAAGACCGGCCCGTGCTCGTGCAGGACAAGGCTCGCCGTGAATCGCGGACGAGCCAACAGAGCAACAATGACTGCCTTCTGGAGATGGGCATGCACGATGTCGATCCGATGCTCTTCGCAGAGCTTCGGGACGGATCGCATGGCGGCAAGGCTGTACTTGCCGGACTTCAGAGTGATGGTTGTTGCATCGATGGGCAGCGGTCTGGGGTTGGGGCGAAGGGCGCACACATAGCTTTGAACCTGATCGGCCGGCATTCGCTCGACAAGGTTCTTCACCACGAACGGCGCGCCGCCATAGCCCAAATGATCGATTATGTGAAGGACCCGAATCTTCATTTCACTCTCGCGTACAATCGCAGATACGATTCCGCTACGGCGTCCCAGCCGAAGGTTTTGGCTTTCTCTCGGGCGGCCAGGGACATGGCGGTCAGCATCGTCCGCTGGTCGGCTAGTTTTCGGACGGCCGCGGCCAGGGCGGCCGGAGTCGGATCGTCCACGACGATGCCGTTGTCTGAGATCAGCTCGTCGACGCCTTCGCAGAGGGTGGTGACAATGGGCAGCCCCGAGGCCATCGCTTCGAGCATGGCGTTGCTCATCCCCTCCTGCGCGCTGGCGCTGACCAGAACGTCGTGCTGACGGTATATCTCGGGCATCCGGCTCGCACTGCGCCGCCCGGTCATCGTGATCGCACCCCGGAACCGTTCATCGGAGATCGTCCGGCGAAGCTCGCCTTCGAGGGCGCCGCCTCCGACGATGGTCAGTTGTACGTCGCCGCCTTCCTTGCGGAGCAATTCGATCATCTCGATCAGCACAGGCAGGCGTTTCGTCGGAGACAGCCGGCCCACCGTGATCAGCCGCAGGGATCCCGGCCGGCCGGAGGGGCCTTCGGCCGGAGTGAAACGCTTCAGGTCCACACCGTTGGGAATCACCTCGATCTGCGTCGAAGGCAGGAACCGCAACGCCCGCTGCCGCAGCCCTTCGCTGCACGCCACCAGGGCCGACGCGCGTTGCCAGATCGGTTTGAACACCAGCGGACCGAGCACCTTGTACTCCAGTTGCAGGCGGGCATTGTCGCCGGGCACGTCGGAGCCTCGAAGCGAGATCACGTAGGGCAGCCTGCCTGCCGTGCGGTAACACAGCCAGCCTGTAGGAAAGCCGAAGAACGCATGGACCAGATCATAGGTGTTCTCCCGCAGAAGCCGGCGATAGTGCGGGCGAGCCTTGAGGAGCCAGGCAAGCACCTCGCTGCGCCGCCAGAAATGCAGCTCCTTCTTGCGAATGCCCACCTTGTGGACACGAATGCTGTCGGCAAACTGATCGAGGAAGAACCCGGGCGCCGGCGCCGACGTCAGCACATCGACCGTTAGATCGGGCCGGCCCACAAATTCCTTCAGCAGCGCATGGTGGGCCTGCCCTCCCCCGCCGCCGATCGGCGGAAACTCATAGTTGAGCATGAGCAGCTTCATCGATCTACACCGCCTGTCACCTGCACCACAGGGAGCGTGACGACGTCTTTCTTGTCATCCTGAGCGCAGCGAAGGACCTGGGCATGGAATGTCGCCAGGCAACGATTCCAGCCGCAAGCCGGATGCTTCACTGCGTTCAGCATGACAGTGTGCACGCGTTCAGTCTTTCCTTTGAGCGATTACGTAGAGGTTCGTCTGGAGCACGAGCGGCAGTTTCTCAAAGTTGACCCTCGCGACCAACGAGCCAAGCGGCCCGAGCTTCCGGAGTTTTGGGCGCGTGAACTCATTGATCGCATTCATCTTCACAAACCGCACGTCGAACCCGTGTCCGGTCAGACGTCGGCGAAGCTGCCTCGGCGTGTGCAGGGACGGATGGTATCGCCTCCACTTCAGCGACCTGTGCGCGAGAGTCTCGAAGGGCGCGTTGCTGTATTTGTTGGGCGTCTGGAACAGATAATAGCCTTGCGGCTTAAGCACCCGATGCACCTCGCTGACGTGCCGGTCGATCCGCGCGATGTGCTCGAAGAGATCGAAGCTCAGGACCACATCGAACTGCCCGTCGGCAAAGGCCAGCTCCTCGGCCGGCTGCACCTGCAAATCGAGGTCGCCGTACTTGGCCAGGCCGTACTCGACGGCGACGCGGGAGATGTCGGTGCCGGTGACGTGATAGCCCTGCCGCGTCAACTCGCTGACCACCGCGCCGATGCCGCAGCCGATCTCGAGAATCCGATCACCCGGCCTGAGCAAGTTCGTCCGGGCCAGGAAGTCGAGGTTCGTCTGCAGGTTGCCCCGCTGCTCCTTGCCCCCTTCGAGCCCACCACGCCAGCCGCGGTCGTACAAATCCTGCTGGTCGTTCAGTTGTTCATCGGCAAACTGGGGCACGATCAAAACACTCCACCCGTTCGTGGTGACGCCAGAGGGCGTTCTCTTCCTCATACTGAAGATATGCCCGCATGAGCACACTACAAACACTACTTTCGTTGGAACAAGACCATGTCGCCGCACTCGCCCACGATCCGGTAATTCTCCATCACGTACTGCCGCAGCGGCTGCATGGCTTCGTAGCGCTGGGCCTCATCCGGTCCGGCCTTCTCGCGGAGCAACTTTTCGTAAGCCGCATCGTACCGGCGAATCGCCTCGGACAGGTCGGACCGCAGGAATACGTCGCCCTTTTCGCCGCTCGGCCGGATCAGGTCCGTCGGTTGGACATTGAGCATCCGCAGCATGAAGCTCGTCCGTTGGTCTCTGTCGCGCGGCAGGCTAGGAAGAAGTCGCGCCCCGTTCCACAAAGTAGGCCACAGCTCCAGGCAGGGCCACTTCATGGGAAAGTGGATCTTGCGCGTATCCACGATGAACTTCGGCGGGTTCTTCTGAAACGCCGTAACAATCTCGAGGACCCGGTCCGAGAACTCCGACGGCGGCAAAATGTGCATCGTGCCCTCGAAGGCCTTCGGGGTGGGGCTCAGCCGTTGGGCCTGGACGTAGATGCCCGGGTACCAGCCCCAGACGTAGATCGTGTCCGACGGCTGCGAAAGGCTGCGGATGTAGTCGCCCACCACGGTCGACACATCCTTCCCGCCCCTTCTGACCTCCTGCCACCTCTGCAGGTATCCCCTGATGCGAAGCGGCCGCCCCTGGGCATCCATCTCGGAAGTGCCGCTATAGGGGTACCAGGTCAGGCCGAAGAAGATATGCCAGGACATGACAATCATCGCCAGCAGACTGACCAGGCCGATTACGATCCACCGGGTCTTGTCGCGGTCCGCGTGGAACCGATGGCTGTACAGGCCGACGAGATAGCCGCCGAGGACGGCGCTGGAGGCGTTCAGTGGCAGGTAGTATTGCTCGTAGGAATGCGGGCTGATGAAGCAGAATGCCATGTCGAGGAACCACCACAGAGCAAACAGCGGCACGAAGCGACCCGGATCCTCCTCGCTCTGCCCTTTCGCAGGTCTGCGCCGCCAGAGGACGACTGCGCGGGCCGCGAGTGCCCCGACCGCCAGGGCGATAGGCAGGATCAGAACGTAGTAGTGCCGCAGGACGCGCTGGAACGCCACTTTCCTCTCGGCCGGACCGAGCAACCGCCAACTGTTGCTGACGTACCCGGGTAGGAGGCGCAGGATCAGGCTGTCCTTATCTGTCGCGCGGGACTCCCGCCCACCCGGCGTGGACGGAGAGGATGTTGCAGCGCCCTCGGTGCGCGGCTGGTCCGCCTTCTGGTCCGGCATACCTGCCTCCCGCGATGGCTTCCCGGTGTCCGCGCGGTATTTCATATCCGCCCCGGCCAGCTTGAGAACCGGCCCCACGACGAAGGAATAGGGCCAGTAGAGGAGCGGCGTCTTCATGCTCGCGTACCAGGCGCAGATTGGCGTCATCGTGATCGCCGCTCCGGCCACGAGCAGCAGTATATCCTTGCCCACCTCCCGCCAGGCGTATCGGCGCAGAATCGCTTGGGCCAGCAGAAAGAGCCCGACCGCCGCAATGGCAGAGACCCCCGTCTGCTTGAACAAGGGCCCGGCGATCAGGAACATGCCCGTGAGCAGTGCCCACCACCAGCGACCGGTGAGCCGGTACCAGACAAAGGAGCAGATGCCCATGACCATCAGGGCGATCATGAACTGTTCCTTGACGTTGCCATACTTGGCGATAACCGGGGCAGACAGATACACGGATGCCACGATCACGCCAGTCGCCCCCGCCAGAGTGCCGTAGAGACGCCGGAGCGTGATGAACATGAGCGTCAGCGCCGCCGCCTGGAAGAGGCCCTGGAGGATCTTCGAGCCGGTCTCGTTGAAGCCGGTGAGCGTCACGCCCAGCATGTTCACCAACAGCGTACCGGCTTGGGCGCTGGGCTTCTCGTCGTAGCCGATCCGCGCCCCGGACAGGATGTGCTGGGCGGAATACACATAGGAGCCGCTGTCGAACGGATCCGGCCAGCTCAGTTCGAAGTACTTGCCCAAAACGAACGGGACACCGGCCAGGATGAGAATCAGACCCGCGATCAGGAATCGCTTCCAGTGTCCGCCGCCGGAGGCGGTTCGCGTCTGGCCGGCATGCGTTGAACGTCCGTGGGAATGCCTGCTTCGGTGAGGTATCTTAGTCATTCACATGATCTCCACGGCCGTCCGTCGCGTCGAGGACTTCTCTTATCACATACGTCGGGCGATTCTGGGATTCGTGATAGGTGCGCACGAGCAGCTCGGCCAGCAGGCCCATCAGAATGAACTGGATCGTCGTCAGGAACAGCACCGCCGTGAGCAACAGCAGCGGATTGCCGCTCATGTCCACGCCCGCGTTGACCTTCTGCGAGATGACCATAAGGCCCAGCAGGAAGGCGAAGAGGGCCATCAGGCCACCGAGGCCGCCGAAAATGTAGATCGGTTTGGTCGAGAAGGACCCAAGGAACTTGACGGTGATCAGATCGAGGATGACCTTCCAGGTGCGGCCGAGCCCGTACTTGGCCACTCCGGCGGTCCGGGGTCGGTGGTTGACCACGCATTCGGCGATCTGCGCCCCGCTCCAACTGGCCAGTGCCGGGATAAACCGGTGCATCTCGCCGTAGAGTTTGGTCTGAGCCAGGACCTCCCGCCGGTAGGCCTTGAGCGTGCAGCCGTAGTCGTGCAGCTTGACGCCGGTGATCTTCGAGATCAGCCAATTGGCCATCCGCGAGGGCAGCCGCCTCGTTAAAGCCTTGTCGTGCCGCTGTTTGCGCCAACCACTGACGACGTCGTATCCTTCGCGGAGCTTGGCGACGAGCATGGGGATGTCCGCCGGATCGTTCTGGAGGTCGGCGTCCATCGCGATCACGATGCCGCCCCTGGCGTGGGAAAAACCGGCGCTGAGGGCCGCGGTCTGCCCGAAATTCTTGCGGAAGCGAATCACCCGCACATTCGGATCGGCGTCGTGGAATTCCTTCAGGACCTGGAAGCTGCCGTCGGTGCTGCCGTCATCGACGAAGATGATCTCGTATGCGCAGCGTCCGTCCAGAGCCTGTCGGATCTGGTCGTACAGCGGGCGGAGGTTCTCCTGCTCGTCGAGCAGCGGCACCACCACCGATAACTCCGTCTGACCTTTGTCGTGCGTCACGTTGGCGATATCCTAAGCATGTCTGCCGGTCTGTTTCGAGGCCCTATCCTAATCCGGGGGCCGCGCTTTTGCAAACAATCGCAAAATCCGCTCAGTCAAAGGATTATCGGCGATATGAGGGTGCCGTCTGAGCAGAATCTCGTGACGTTTCACCGCCATCGTGCGCGCAGCGCAATCCGTCCGTGAAGGGTGCGCCGAACAGCCCTAATTCGACTCATAGGGCCCGATCTCTTCGACGGGAATCGGCTCGAATAGAACGGACCGCAGCAGGCTGGAATCACTGGGGATCTGCCCGCCGGAGGCGATCTGCGTCGCGAGGGTCCCGTCGGCAGCGGCGTTGAGAGCGACCTGCCCGCTTCCCCCATCGCGCAGAAAGATACTCTCGCACCGGGCGAAGAGGTTACGGCTGATAATATTGACGTCGGCATGACTCTTGAGGTCGGCCAGCTCGGGATAGCGGCTCGCATAGGCAGGCTCTCCCGCCTGGGGCAGGAACCGTTCGATGGCCTCGAGCCAGCGGGACTGGCCCCAGCGGCTGAAACTCAGACCGGCCAGGCAATCGACGAAGAGGTTGCCTTCGATGAGATTTTCCTTGCCGCCGTGGATCTGGACGCCGCCGAAGTGGACGGCGCCGCACCGCTCAAAGATGTTCCCGTAGACCGCGACGCCGGAGATCATGTCGTCCAGCCGCACCCCCGCCGCCCCGTGCTGCGTGCCACCTCGAATGTCGCTCCAGCGATTCCAGCGGATCACCACGCCGCGATAAAGCGGATTACCGAACATGTCCAGCCCACCCTGGTCGTCCGATTCGCGGACCACGTTGCGGATGTGGTTCAACTCGATCACGTGGTCGTTGCCCTCGATGCGCATCGCCGAGGAGGGTATGTTCTCGAACAGGTTGTGCGCGATGCGGTTGCCGCAGCCGTCAAGATGAACTGCGGGCGCGTAGGTGCGCTTGAGCCGGGATATGTCGGAGACAATGCAATTCTCGACAAAGTGCCGGCCCGGCGTCAGCGTCATCCGGTCGCCGCCGGCCACGCGCGTCCCGCCGCAGCCGAGCGTGCGCATCTTGCAGCTCCAGATGCCATGGTGCAGACCGCCTTCGACGACGATCGCATCGCCACCGAACCGCTGGATCGTGCAATTGGCGACGAGGCAGTCGGCTCCACCGCGGACGTGGATCGCGTCTCCACGTCCTTCCTGGAGCGTCAGGCCACGCAGGATCACATGTCCAACGTCAGTCAACGCGATGAACGGCTGGTCGAACACACTGAGGACCACGTCCGCTTTCGAGGCGTCGAGCCCCTGTGGCGGCAGCCAATAGACGGTCTGCGTCCGCCGGTCCAGATACCATTCGCCCTCGGCATCGATCTCGCGGAACACGTTCAACGCGTAGTAACGCTGGTCTTTGCGATACCCATAGCCGGAATAGGGCGGTGTCAACGTGAACGTCTTCGCATCCGCGTCAATCGAGGCGACCCTCTGATACTCCTCGAACCAATCCCAGAACCAGTAGCCATACAGACGCACGTCGGGCTCGTCGAGCCATCGGCTCGGGCGGTCCTCGACGTAACGGAACTTCCCATCGCGACAGCCTTCAATCGTGTTCCAGAGCTTGAAGTTGTCGTCGCCGAGAATCTCGCCGGTCTTGACGAAGCCCTCGTTGGGCCATCGGGCGAGCGTCTGAGGCTTCCCATCGACGAACAACTCCGGCCGCCGACGTAATTCCGTGGCATCGCCCCAATCCTCAACGCCCAGGGGCTTGAGGTCGGCTTCGAGCACGCGACTGCGAATGGCCTGATCCAGTCGCTCGCGAACCGCCGCATCGGAGATCGGCTTCCATCCGCTCACTCGCACGCCCCCGCGAAGGACGGCCGCCGGACCTTCATAGACCACCGGCGCCTCGGCAGAGCCGGAATCTTCGGCGGTCAATTGCAGCGTCCGCCCCCAGACATATTCCCCGGCGCCGATGGCGATTTTCACTCCGCCTCTGGGCAGTCCGCCACTCGATTTCTTCAGTTGGCGTACCGCCTCGCGCGCCCTCTCGATGCTGCGAAACGGCTTCTGGCGCGAACCGTCGGCAGCATCATCTCCCGTCGGCGTCACATAGAACACTTTTCCCGGCTCGGGTAACAAGGGCAACGGTTCGCGGTAGGTCTTCGGGTCGCGCGCGGACAAGCCCCTGGCGATGCGTCGGGTCTCCGATATCCGTCGCTTCGCGATGTCCCGATGGAACCGCAGCAACGTCGCGTCCGCCTCCAGACGTTCCCAGGCCGCGAGCGCTCCTGCTGTATCCTGCTTCGCCAGCGCCACTTCCGCCAGTCCAAACAAAGCCAAACCGCGAGCGAATGGCGCAACGGAGGCGTCGCGCGCCACCGTCTCGAATCCCCTGATGGCTTCCTCCAGCCTGCCCTCGGCAAAGGCTCCAGCCGCCCCATCAAGCCCCGGACAAGATGAAGCCGGCATCTCCTGTGACGCTCCCGTCGCCGCAACCGCCAGGATCAGAACGCCAGACAAAACCATCGGAGCAGTCGAAAATCGCGTCAGACTCATGCGTGTCTATCCTCCCGTCAGGGTTTCGTTCCGGTGTCGTCACCCACGGACTATGTACCCGATCTCACCCACTGAAAGAGGAAAGACCCCAGAGAGAGGCTGTCGCTCAGCAACCATAGAGCATCTTGCCGGTCTGGTCGATCTGACGGCGGAGCGGTTCATACCGGACTGCATCATAGGCCTTGACATCAAAAGTGTAGGGCAACGGCAATTCATCCAACTCGCGGGCGATCCGACCGAGCAACGTGAGATTCACCTCACCCCATAGGGCAAGGTCGACGTCGGAACCGTCGTCAAATCGGTCTGTAGCTCTGGATCCAAAGAGCTTGACCCGGCAGATCTCGGGGTACCGGCGAAAGACGTCACATATCATCGTCAGGGCCTCTTCCGTCAGACCGAATCTCGTGGTCATTCCTCGGTCCTTTCTCTCAGCCATACGTACGCCTGCTCCAGAGCGCCCACATATCGCTGCGCGATATTGCGAAAGACCGCATCGAACGTCTCACGATCGTACACGTGAGACATCAGATTCCGTTGTTCGAGCATCTCGATCCATAGCTGACCGTCTTTGATGATCCGAGCAGCGAACGCCTGTTTGACCACGCGGCGCGGCGTGATCTGATCGAACACGAAGCCACTATAGACCAGGTAGTCTTTCAGCGTCTTCCACGCCAACTCAAACGTGTACTCGAAGCGCTGGACGACCCCTTCCTTTTCCAGATCGGACAAACCGCCCGGACGCGTTTCCAATGCTTCTTTGAGCAGTAGGATCGCTCGCTCGAAATTCTCAAGCCGCTGCTTCCATCGAATGGGATTTGCCATGCCGCGTATCCTGAGTCCGGACAGCCGCCCGTCGTAGTTCCATCTGTCTGGTGGCGCGACGCAATGCCGTCACGTGCATCGGCCAACACACCAGAAGCTATCACGTCCTCTGCCATGCGTCAAGTCTGGACAACTTCGTTCGAATGGGCACCATGACCGGAGCCACACAGGTGGCACTGCAGCACCAGCAGAGCCGGACTTGAATGGCCGCGTGAACGTGGATAAGATACGGCGATGCTGGAGAAAGGATTGGTTCAGATCTATACCGGTGACGGCAAAGGCAAGACGACGGCGGCGTTCGGGCTGGCGATGCGGGCGGCCGGATGGGGCAACAGGGTGCTGGTCTATCAGTTCCTCAAGCCCCCTTCGCTTGACCTCGGGGAACGTCTCGCCCTGCAATCGGCGGCGGGTATCCAGATCGAGGCTATGGAAGAAGACTGGGACATGGCCGCCTCGTTTGCGGACAAGGAGGCAGTGGAACGGACGCGGATCGCCATTCGCGAAGCTCTGGCCAAGCTCACCGAAGCCGCGCAGAAGCGATCTTATGACGTCCTGATCCTCGACGAAATCGTCTATTGTCTGGGCCACGGACTGGCAAGTCTGGACGACGTCAGGCGTCTGATCGAACGGCGCGATCCGGCTGTGGAAGTTGTCCTGACGGGACGGGACGCCCCCGTCGAACTGGTGGAGCTGGCCGATCTCGTCACGGAAATGAAGAAGATCAAACACCCGTTCGACAAGGGGATCGGCGCCCGGCGCGGAATCGATTATTAGCCGGAAGCCCTGTACGGGCGAATGATCATTCACCCCCACCAACAAATAAAGGAGAAGACGTTGGCCAAGAGTGTGGCAGCGATTATCTGTGCCGCCGGACCGGGAACCCGGTTCGGGGGAAAGCGAAAGAAGCAATTCACCGACGTCGACAGCCGGGCGGTCTTCGTGCGAAGCATCGAGCTGTTCGCCAACCGCGACGACGTCAAACAGGTGCTCCTGGGCATCTCCAAAGAAGACGAGGAGATCGTCAACGTCAAATGGGGCGCCAACCTGAAGTTCTTCGGCGTCAAGGTCTTCTTCGGTGGAGGCGAGCGGTTCGATACCGTCCGAAAGGCCCTCGAACTGGTCAACGACGACATCGATCTGATCGCGGTCCACGATGCGTGCCGATGCTGTGCGACCGAGCAGCTCGTCGGCGAGGTCATCGCCGCCGCGGGCAAGAGCGGCGGCGCCATTCCCGCCTGCCCGGTCACGGCGACTCTCAAGGAGGCCCAGGACGGCGTTATCACGCGGACCGTGGATCGGGCCAATCTCTTCGAAGCCCAGACGCCCCAGGTCTTCGAGGCCGGCCTGCTTCGCAAGGCCTACGAGAATCTGACCCGGCTCGACCCGGCCCAGGTCACGGATGACGCCTTCCTGGTCGAAGCGCTGGGCCACAAGGTCTCCATCGTCCGCACGGATTCGTCCAACATCAAGATCACGGTCCCGAGCGACATCGCCATCGCCGAGGCGATCCTGAAAAGCCGTCCGAAGCCCAAACCCGAAGGTCCGATAGGACCCTATATCGAGGCCCAATGGTAGCCGCGGAACCGGGTGGACAAAAAATTCTGTTTTTTCCCGCTTGACAAACTCGGGGTAAAGGGGTCTAATAGGATCACTATGATGCTGAACTATCGCTATTACTGCAACTTTTGGTGGTGGCCTGAGGACATACATCCGACGGGCGAGCGATAATTTGCCATAGAAAAACCGCTAAGAAAGACCTTGTGACGCAGCCTGTTGGAACCAGCAGGCTGCGTTTTTTTTTGGTGTTTCGGCGGCTGTGTCAGTAGAACTTCGCTATTCTGAGAGCCGGACTTATGGATGACTATCGACAGATCATACACGGCGCCGAGCCGGGCCAGATCGTTCCGATCGTCAAACGGATCGACGTGGGCGATCCCCTCGATTTCTTCGCGAAACTGACCGACTACGGCCGGGCCAAGAACTGCTGCCTGCTGGAATCCCGCGAGTACCTGGCGGGCACGGGGGCACTCAGTTTCGGGACCGCCCGACCGGCCCTGTACCTGACCGGCACAGGATTGGACTTTCGCATCCAGGCCCTCAGCAAGACCGGAAAGCGGATGCTCGGTTACCTGGCCGGCGACGAGAAGCGGTTTGCCTTCTGCGAATCGGTCATGTTCGAGGCTGACCGGATCGTCGGGCGAATCCGTCCGACGGAAGGGACGATGGACGAACAAACCCGGCTTCGCAGCACGAATCAGATGGACGTGCTGCGGGCGGTGGCGTTCGCGTTCCGGCTGGCGAGCAAGCCCTTCCGAGTCACCTGCGGCCTGCTCGGGGCCCTCAGCTACGACTTCGTGGACCAGTTCGAGAAGCTGCCGGCCAGCGAGCAGGACGTGCTGGGGAATCCCGACTACGAGCTGTTCTTCGCCGACAACATCTTTCTGATGGACCACGAGCACAACCAGGGCTATGTCGTGGTCAATTGCATGGTCACCAACGGCAACCGCGAGGCGGTCGTCGCCGAGGCCCAGGACGCCTTCGACTACTACTTCAACATGGCCCGGTTCGAGCCGCCCAAGGGCAGACGCCACGACGACCCCCTGCCCGGTGCCTCGACCGACACCAGCCAGGGCGAATACGAAACCATGGTCCGCGCCGCCAAGCAGCATATCCTCGACGGGGACATCTTCCAGGTCGTTCTGAGCCGGACGATCACCGAGCCGTGCCCGGATGAGCCGCTGGACGTTTACAAACGGCTGCGCAAGCTGAACCCGTCCCCGTACATGTTCTATCTGAACATGCCCAGCGCGGTGCTGATGGGCTCCAGCCCCGAGTTGAACCTGCGCGTCAGCGGGACCGGTCCACGGCACGTCGAAATCCGGCCCATCGCGGGCACCAAGCCGCGAGGACGCATCGACGGCGAGATCGACCCCGACACCGACTTCCGATACGAAGCGGAGCTGAAGCTGGACCGCAAGGAACTGGCCGAGCACATGATGCTGGTGGACCTGGCGAGGAACGACATCGCCCGCGTGGCCGATCCGGGCAGCCGGGTCGTCAATGAGCTGCTGACCGTGGAGAAGTATGAATCCGTCCAGCACCTGGTCAGCAACGTCAAAGGCACGCTCCGGCCTGATCTCGATGCGCTCAGCGCCTACCTGGCGACGATGAACATGGGAACGCTCACCGGCGCGCCGAAGATCGAGGCGATGAAGATCATCCGCCGGCTCGAAAAGAACAAGCGGGGCTATTACGGCGGCGCCGTCATGTACCTGACGGTGGACGGCCAGTTCGACAGTTGCATCACGATCCGCAGCCTCCAGGTTCGCGACCACACCGCCTACATTCGCGCCGGCGCCGGGATCGTGCACGACAGTGTGCCCAAGACCGAATTCGAAGAGACCGAGCACAAGGCCCGCTCCTGCATCCGGGCCATCCGAGGACAATGATCGCAAGGCGACATCGCGAGCGCCGCGTGAAGGACGAAACCATGCAAACGAACGACACCAGAGTCCTGTTCATCGACAACTTCGACTCGTTCACGTACAACCTCGTGGACGATTTCGGCAAGCGGGGCTGCGCGACCCGCGTGTACCGCGCCGACAC
Organism: Sedimentisphaerales bacterium; assembly: GCA_040772485.1. GTDB lineage: Bacteria > Planctomycetota > Phycisphaerae > Sedimentisphaerales > Anaerobacaceae > Anaerobaca. Next base: position 118,227 of record JAXGYC010000012.1, read on the forward strand.
GAGCCTCGACGATCTGATTGCAGTCTGTGCCCAGTTCGATCCCGATCTGCTGGTGATCTCGCCGGGACCAGGCAACCCGGACACCGCCGGCGTGTCGCTCGAAGCGATGGCGTATTTCCAGGACAAGCTGCCCATCTTCGGCGTCTGCCTGGGGCACCAGATCATCGTGCAGCACTTCGGCGGCACGATCGGCCACGCCCCGGAGCCGATGCACGGCAAGCCCTCGCGCGTCAGCCACAACGAGAAAGGGCTGTTCGCGGGCATCGAGAACCCGCTCCAGGCCGGGCGGTACCACAGCCTGATGGCCCAGCGATTGCCCGACTGCCTGGAGAAAACCGCAGAATTCGAGGGCGTCGTCATGGGCGTCCAGCACAAGGAGTTGCCCATCTACGGCGTCCAGTTCCATCCCGAGAGCATCCTGACCCCCGCCGGGGGCAAGATCATCCAGAACATCCTGCGCATCGCGGCCCAGAAGAGACAAACGGTAGGGAGCTAAGCCATGGCGACAATCACCGAGTACCTGGAGATCATCCTGAACGGAAACGACCTGACGTTCGAGCAGGCCAAGGCCCTGCAAGACCGGATCTTCGAGGGCGAAGTCACGGAGGTGCAGATCGCGGCATTCCTGGCCATGATGCGGATGAAGCGGGCGACGTCGGCGGAGATGGCCGGCCTGGCACAGTCGCTTCGCGATCATGCGGTGCCCGTCAACGTGGGAATCGACAACCTTGTTGACACCTGTGGCACAGGCGGCGCGGTAATCAAGACGTTCAACATCTCGACCGCCGCTGCGCTGGTCGCGGCCGGCGCCGGTGTTTACGTCGCCAAACACGGCAACCGCGGCATCACCAGCAAGTGCGGATCGGCCGACGTACTCGACGAGCTGGGTGTCAAGATCGACCCCGGCCCGGACGTCGTCGCCGAGTGCATTCGACGGGCCCGCATCGGATTCATGTTCGCGCCGAAGTTCCATCCGGCGATGCGTTTCGTCCAGCCGATCCGCAAGAGCCTGGACTTTCGGACCGCGTTCAACATCTTAGGGCCTCTGGCCAATCCCGCCCGCGCGACCGCCCAGGTGATGGGCGTCTCCGACGTCGAGCTGCTGGAGCGCATCGCCGAGACGCTCAAGCTGTTGGGCGTCAAACGGGCGATGGTCGTCCACGGCCAAGGCATGGATGAGATCAGCCTGCTGGGCAAGACAAGGGTCATCGAGCTGCACGACGGGCGAATCGAGTCAACGGAAGTCGATCCGGCTCAATTCGGGTTTGCCGGCGCGTCCATCGACCAGCTTGGCAGCGGCGACGCCATCACCAACGCCGCGCTGATCCGCAGCATCCTCAGCGGCAGAGAACGCGGGGCGCGTCGCGACATCGTGGTCCTGAACGCGGCCGCCGCGATCATCGTGGCCGGACTCGCGGACGACTTCCAACAAGCCATCCCGCTGGCCGAATACTCGATCGACGACGGGAAGGCCATGCACTGTCTTGAAACATTGATCGAGGTCTCCAACAAAGGGTGAATTTCCTCTGTATTTCGGATCACTGTCATGCTGATACCCAAAGTCAAGATTTGCGGAATTACGAACTACGACGATGCTGCGGCGGCCCTGGAAATGGGCGCCGACCTGATCGGGTTCAACTTCTACCCGAAAAGCCCGCGGTATATCCAGCCGGAAGCGGCGACACGGATCATCAACAAGCTGCCCGCCTTCGTGGACCTCGCCGGCGTGTTCGTCAACAGCTCCCTCGAAGAAACGCGGGAGATCGCCAGCCAATGCCAGCTCGACTGGATCCAGTTGCACGGAGACGAGAACGCCGAATTCTGTCGCTGGCTGGCCTACGACAGCCCCAAGACGATGAAAGCGATTCGCGTCAAGGACAGCGCCGACATTCAACAAGCAGACCATTTCTTCACGGATGCCATCCTGTTGGATGCGTACGACCCGCGAAAGTACGGCGGCACGGGGCTGACCTTCGACTGGAACATCATCGGCCATATCGGCAAGCGCATCTTCCTGGCCGGCGGAATCAATCCGGACAACGCGGTCGCGGCCGTCGAACTCGGGGTCTACGGGATCGACGTGTGCAGCGGCGTCGAGGCTTCGCCCGGCAAGAAAGACCACCAGAAGATGAAGCGACTCTTCGACAATATCCGACACTTGAGAGCATGACCATAGGTCCTGTAGGTCCGATGGGACCTGTGTTTGAAAGGGCATTCGACATGAAACACAGAGGCAGATACGGCGACTACGGCGGCTACTACGTCCCCGAGGTGCTCATCCCGGTGCTGGAGGAACTGGAGGAGGCGTTCGATCGATTTCGTGACGATCCGGCGTTCGTGGCGGAACTGGCCGACCTGTCGGCACACTACGCGGGCCGCCCTACCCCGCTGTACCATGCGAAGCGATTCAGTGAGCACGTGGGATTCCAGGTCTACCTCAAGCGCGAGGATCTGCTCCACGGCGGCGCGCACAAGGTCAACAACACGCTCGGCCAGGGCCTGCTCGCCAAACACATGGGCAAGAGCAAGCTGATCGCCGAAACCGGCGCGGGCCAGCATGGGTTGGCCACCGCCATGATCGGCGCCCTGCTCGGGATGGAGACGAAGATCTTCATGGGCGTCACCGACGTCGCGCGACAAAGCGTCAACGTCCACAAGATGAAGCTCTGCGGCGCGGAAGTCATACCGGTTCAGGGCGGTACAGGGACCCTCAAGGATGCGATCAACGATGCGCTGCGATACTGGACGGCGCACGTGACGGACACGTTCTACCTGTTCGGCACCGCCGCCGGACCGCACCCCTATCCGATGATCGTGCGGCATTTCCAGAGCTGCATCAGCCGAGAGGCCCGGCAGCAGTTTCTCGACCAGGTGGGCCGGCTGCCCGACATGGTGGTTGCCTGCGTCGGAGGCGGCAGTAATGCCATCGGGGCCTTCGCCCACTTCATCGACGACCCCGACGTCAAGCTGATCGGCGTCGAGGCCGGCGGTCAGGGAGTCGCCACGGGCAAGCACGCCGCCAGCATCGTTGCGGGCACGCCTGGAGTCCTCCACGGGGCACGATCCTATCTGCTCCAGGATGAGGAGGGGCAGGTCCTGGACACCGAGTCGATCAGTGCCGGCCTGGACTATCCGGGGGTGGGCCCGGAACACTGCTACCTGAGTGACATCGGCCGGGCCCAGTACGTCGCCGCCGAGGATGCGGACGTACTCGAGACATTTGGCCTGCTGACGCGCATCGAGGGCATCCTGCCGGCCCTGGAGAGCACACACGCGCTGGCCTACGTGGCCGGTCTGAAGGGCACCTTGACTCCCGAGACCGTCGTCATGGTCAATCTTTCCGGCCGGGGTGACAAAGACGTCGGAATCGTGGAAGCACATCGACCGTTGGAATAGGTCCGATCGGACCTATGGGACCTATTCAAGAACAACCCAAACAGGATCAACAAGCATGAAATCCTATCGTGACGTGTTTTCGGAACTGAGAAGGCAAAAACGAACGGCGCTCATCCCGTTCTTCGTCATCGGCGATCCGGACTTCGACAGCAGCCTGGCCCTGGTCAAGGCCGCCATCGACGCCGGAGCGGATATCTTCGAACTTGGCATCCCCTTCTCAGACCCGATCGCCGACGGGCCGACCATTCAGAAGGCCGACATCCGCGCGGTGCGCAGTGGAATGAATGTACGCCGGGCAGTGGAGTTCATCCGGCAGATCAAGAACTACCGGGACATCCCCATCGGCCTGCTGATGTACTACAATTTGATCACTCACTATGGCACGGAGGCGTTCTTCCGAGACGCCCACGACGCCGGGGTCAACAGCGTGCTCGTGGCCGACATGACGATCGACGACGCAGGTGAGGTGCTCGGACCGGTTCGCGACGCCGGCCTGGACAGCGTCTTCATGGTCACGCCCAACACCTCGCCCGAACGAATGAAGCTAATCGCCGCCAGGACGACGGGCTTCATCTATACGGTCTCCGTCCTCGGTGTCACGGGGAGTCGTGACACCCTCTCCAACAGCGTGCAAGACCTGGTTCACCGACTCAAGTCGCTGACGAACGTCCCTGTATGCGTGGGGTTCGGCATCAGCAAGCCCGAACACGCGCGAGCGGTGGCCGACGCGGGCGCCGACGGCGCGATCATCGGATCGCGGATCGTGGGCATGATCGAGGCCCACCTGGACGATCCCGCCCAGGCGATTGCCGAGGTCTCCGCCTTCGTCCGACAGGTCAAGGCGGCCCTTGCCACGTCCGGATAAAGCCGGACGATACGCGTCCGCACGCGAAAACGCGCGTTCGGGCCCATTTTCGGGCCGTGCACCGACGCCGGCCCATTTTCGTCCGCGGGTGAACCTTTCTCCTCTGACGGCAGTAGAAATCCCTACGCAACATCTTCAAGCAGGTAGTTTAAGTGGGGTATCACGGAAGAACTGCCGAAGTAGAAGGCAAATCGGACAAAACCTTTGCTTGTTAGGAGGATATCGCCATGACACGGAAATGGAACTTGGTAGCGATTGCGTCGTTGGTGCTGTTGTGGACGTCGATTTCGCTCGCCCAGGGAGGCTCGGGACCTGCCGGACAGGACCCCGCCAACCAGCGCACGGCCGTGCAACAGCAGCAACGCGTCCAGGCATTGCAGCAGCAGATCGACGAACTGAAGAGCCAGCAGGACTCCCTGATCGAGCAGTTGCAGGCCATCCACGCCAGCGCGGTCAAGGAGAAGGCCACCGAGACTGCCGGCAAAGTCGAGAAGCTCATCGCCAGACAGCAGGAAACCTACCGCACCAGGCTCGCGCAGCTCCAGCAACAGCAGCAGCGGATGACGCAAGGGATGCGACAGCGAGCCGACAGGCCCCAGCGGACCGGGCGCCGAGGCCGCAGCGCCCCCGACGTGGAGCTCAAGAGTTTTGACGGCCGGACCTACAAGCTGTCCGACCTCGAGGGAAGGATCGTCGTGCTCGAATGGTTCAACATGGAATGCCCGTTCTCCCTGTATCACTACAATACGAAGCCGACGATGGTGGAGCTGGCCAACAAGTACAAAGACAAAGAGGTCGTCTGGTTGGCCGTCAACAGCACCAACCACACGAAGGCAGAAGCCAACGTGACGTTTGCGAAAGAGCACAAGCTGCCCTATCCGATCATTGACGATCGGTCGGGCCAGGTCGGACGGGCCTTCGGGGCCAGGACCACGCCCCACATGTTCGTCATCGACAAGGACGGCGTCGTCGTCTACCAGGGAGCCATCGACAACGCGCCGATGGGCAAGGTGGAGGCAAACGTCGCGAACGTCAACTACGTGGACCAGGCCATCTCTCAGTTGTTGGCCGGCCAGCCGGTGACCACGCCGACCACGCCCCCCTACGGCTGCTCGGTCAAGTATCCGAATCCATAGGGCAGACCTGATGCACTGTGACTGCCCGTCTGCCGTCACATAGACGAACTGTCCAAAACCGGATGGGCCCCTCGTTGCCGGGTGGCGTCGATCTCGACGAAACCACTGGCAACCAGGGGCCTTCTTCGTTAGAATGGGCTTCCCGAATTCTGTGATGTCCGGTGAAAGGGCCGGAGAAGGTGATTCATACCAGAAAGGGAGGCCAGGATGCGACGATTCTCGTTCACCCCATTTCCAGGGAGATTCGGCAGTTTCTTCTTGATTGCGTTGACTGCTGTGGCGGTGCGCGCGGAGACGCTGACCTATATCGATCTCGTGGAACGGCTGACGGACCTGGAGCACCTGGCGACGCTGCCTGAGACTGGCGAGAAGTGCGTCCAGTGGTCGAGCTGGGACCGACGCAGCAAGTACGACGAGGCTTCCGGCAAGTACATCGATTGGGACGCCAACGGCGACGGCGGCGGGATCATCCGCAAGGAAGGTGATGAGCTGGTCTTCGCGGAGATGGAAGGTCCCGGCGTGATCTGGCGCATCTGGTCGGCGCTGCCCAAGGAAGGACGCGTGAAGATCTACCTCGATGGGGCCGCCGAGCCAGCGGTGGACCTGCCCTTCATCGGATACTTCAACCGGGAGAATGAGCCGTTCACTTATCCGGCCCTCGTCCACGAGGCGGCGCGCGGACAGAACTGCTACGTCCCGATCCCCTTCCAGGAATCCTGCAAGATCACCGCTCAGGGCGACTGGGGCGCCTACTATCACTTCACCTATACGACGTATCCGAAGGGAACGGCCCTGCCGACCTTCACGCGGGAGCTTTCGCAGGCCGAGAAGGATGCACTGGCCAAGGCGGACGAGATCTTGGGCCAGTGTGGGCCAGCGGGGCTGTCACAGCCGGGTGAACGAGTCGAAAAGCGCGACCTCAGCTCCAGCGGAGGCGGCACGTGTGTGATCAGCCGCCACACAGGGCCCGGAGCGATCAGGACGCTCCGCGTGAAGCTCGATCCGCCGGCCGGGCCGGAAGATCGCGATGCGCTGCGCGAGTGGACGATCCAGATCCGTTGGGACGGCGAGAAATCGCCAAGCGTATGGGCGCCTCTGGGCGACTTTTTCGGCACCGCCGCCGGGGCGAATGCGTATCGCTCGCTGCCCTGCGGGCTGACCGACGACGGGTGGTGGTACAGCCACTGGTTCATGCCCTTCGCCTCCGGCTACGAGATCACCCTGGTCAACGACGGAGCCCAGTCGCGCAAGGCCCACCTGGAGATCGTGACAGTGCCGCTCAAAGGCGACATCAGCCAATATGGGCGGTTTCACGCCAAGTGGCATCGGGATGCGTTCCTGCCGGAAGACCCCGAGCGGCGGAAGATCGACTGGACGATGCTCAAAACGCAGGGACGCGGCCGATTCTGCGGCGTCATGCTGCACGTCTGGAACCCGCGCGGCGGCTGGTGGGGCGAGGGCGACGAGAAGTTCTTCGTCGACGGCGAGAGATTCCCCTCGACGTTCGGCACGGGCTCGGAGGACTACTTTGGCTATGCCTGGTGCGACCCGGCGCTGTTCGAGAACTGCTACCACAACCAGACGATCAGCATGAGCAACCGCGGCCACGTCTCGGTCAACCGCTGGCACATCACCGACAACGTCCCGTTCCAGACGTCGTTCGAGGCCGCGATCGAGAAGTACTATCCGAACGACAAGCCCACGCTCTACGCCGCGACCGCATACTGGTACCAGGCTTCCGGACAGAGCGATCCCTATGAGCCTCTCGGCGTTGAGCAGCGCAAAGGCTACTGGACACCCATCGAGGTGTTCAAGGTCAAGGGCGCACTCGAAGGCGAGACCCTCAAGGTCCTGGCCAGGAGCGCAGGCAACACGGCCCCGCAAGACATGTACGGCTTCGGTCCTGACTGGAGCGGCGATACGCATCTCTGGTGGACCGATGCCAGGCTCGGCGCGACGCTGGACCTGGCCGTGCCCGTGCAGAAGGCGGGCGTGTACCGACTCAAGATGCAGTTGACCAGGGCCGTCGATTACGGCATCGCGCAGTTCTATCTCGACGGCAGGAAGCTGGGCGATCCCATCGATCTCTACAACGACGGCGTGGTCGCCACCGGCGAACTGGACATGGGCCTGCACGAATTGTCCGCCGGCGAGCACACGCTGCGGATCGAGATCGTCGGCGCCAACGACAAGGCCGTCAAGAGCTACATGGTCGGGCTCGACTATGTGAAGCTCGAAGAGGCGAAACCCGCCTTCTACCTGCCCGAAGACCCGGACTACACGGTTCTCGATTCGGCCGCCGATTCGGTCCGCTTCACCGTCGAGCGGACTCTGGTCGAGTACAAGGGCAACCTGTCGAGCAAATCCAGCTTCGTCGACAAGGACGGCAACATCATGGGCTGGCACGACTTCGGCAACCTGGAGGGTCCCGGCTGGGCCGCCAATGCGGTCGGCGGCGCGTACGAACTGCACGCCTACGGCCGACGTCACAGGGATCCGACGCTACAGCGCAAGGCCCTGTCGATCCTGGACCACGTCCTGACGGCCGGCTTCATCGACTACGAAACGGGCTTCATCACAGGCTATCGCGAGACCACCACTGACCGCTTCTGCCTGAACTACCAGCACAAGGACAACTGGTTCTGCCCCGGCTCGATGGCCAAGATCGCCTATCAACTGCTGCTGTTCAGCGATGTCGTCGAGGAGCCGCGCAAGAGCCGCATGCGCCAGGTCGCCGCCACGACGGCCCAGTGGATCGACGCGCGCGTCAAACCCACGCCCAACGGCTGGTATCCCCGACGCTGCCAACCCGACGGCGAACACTTCCCGCAGAACGCCTACGGAGATGGTGACATTCTCTTCGAGAAGAGCGGCGACGGCCTGTTCATCCTCCAGCTCTATACGGGCCTGACCCGGCGCGGTCTGGCCAACTACACCGAGGCCGTCCGCGCGAATGTGAAGGTCTTCATGGACGCCGGCGGCATTTTCGGGAGCATCAACCATGACACCTACGACGAGCACGAGTGCGTCGCGTACGCGGTGGCGTTTCGCGTTCTGCGAGACGCCGGATCGCTGCTGAAGGACGAGCGCGTACGCGCCTTCGCCTACGACAAGTGCCTGGCCGGCATGGATCAGTTCAAGATGACCGAGGATCGCAACGGAGTCCAGACCAAGGGTCTGCTCTACATGGAGAAGAGCTGGGACACCGCCTATCTCTGGGAGAACGCCGAGGCGGCGCTGGCCTATCTCGAAGCCTATCGGGATACGGGCGAAGCGGAGTATCTGCTCGACGGCTTGACCATCCTTCGCGCCACCGCCAAACATCACCAGCGTGATACGGGCTTCTTGACCGAAGGCGTCGACTGGAACAACCACGTGGGCAAGCAGCACCACTTCGACGAAGCCGAGTGCGGCGACATCAAGTACACCGAGCCGTTCCTGAACAACCTGCACATCATCGAGCCGACGCTGCTGGCCGTCGAGCTTGGCGTGGCCGGCCTTGCCGTCAGCGTCCCGTGAGTCTGATCCGCCTGACGTCCTGCGAGACGAGCAGGTGTGGACGCTTCTCGATCCCCAGGATCTCGGCGTGCGAATCCGCCATCCGGCGGTACCAAAGCGTCGCCTTCAGATACACCTCCTGTCCGGCCAATCCCTCCGGCACCTGCCAGGAATACTTCTCGATGCGGGTCTCGCCCGGAATCAGGCGGTTTCCAGTGATCCGGACCGCATTCCATTGGCCGAACGTCACCTTCCCCGCTGAGTCCAGAAAGACATCCTGATAGATGCGATCTCCCTCGGGCAATGAATCCCTGGCCAGGGCCTGGCTGACCGAGCTATGCGTCGGGTACGCCTCCAGCCGGTTCGACGTGATGAAGTAGCGATCGTTGGGATCCTGCGGATTCGGCGGTACAGGGATGTGCTGGAGTTCCCGGCCGTCGGTGTCGCAGACGGCTACGCGCAGCCAGACATCCCGCTCTTCGGTCGCGCCGGTCGGGAACAGATGGCCCGTCGCGATTTCGCTGACCGAAACCTCCAACGGCGCGGTGCTGCCGGCGGCGACGGCTTTCGCATCGAGGAGCAGCTTCACGGATGCAGCGCCCTCGACGAAGCTGCTGAACCCGCCGCCGAACCAATGAGCGTGGTTCCACGGCCGCTCGCGGCCCATCTTGGCGGGCTTGCCCTCTCGCGGCGGCATATGGCAGAACTGGCAGACGATGTCGCGGTCCGCATAGTCAGTGTCGAGCCATTCGCGATGGGTGGCCTTGACGAAGACGCCGAATGGGTTCTGCTCGTTGTGACAGATGCCGCAAAGCTCAGCGCTCTCGAATAGTTCGGAGACCTGCGTCTCGTGATAAGGGGCCCACGGAAACTCCAGGTCGGCCCGCTTGGTGTTCTCCCCCGGCCCGGCGTCCACGCGATAGTTGTGGTTGACCGGATCACGCTGGGCGATGCCCGAGAGCGAATGGCAGAAGTCGCAGAACACGCCCCGCTCGGCATCCTGTTTGGCCTCCGCAAGCGGGTTGCCCCCGGCCCGCCCGGGCGCCTCTCGCAGCGGACCGCTTGCCAGGACCGTCTTGACCTGCCCCACCGTGCGGTACGAATCCATCCAGGGCCAGGCACGGTCCCAGAAGTTGTCGGGCTGTTCAACCTCCGGCGGCGGCACGACATTCGAGAGAAATGCCGACGGGGAATGACATCCCAGGCAATCGGCCGCAAGGTCTTTCATCATCGGATCGCGCGCGGCGTCCTTGACCGCATACTGGAAGTACTGGGCCTGGAAGAAGTCGCCCGTGTACGCCCGGGACATCTGCGAACTCGACCAGTCGGCATACCGTTCCCAATGACATCCGATGCAGTCGTAGGGATCGTCCCAGTGGTCCATCGCATGCGTCTGTTCCTTCTTTGCCTTGTTGCCGGCCGGACCGGCCAGCAGCAGCGCACCGCCGCAGGCCGACACGATGAGCACCGTCCAACCGATTCGTTTGATGGAAAGCCGAGCGATCATGGAGACCTCCAGATTCCTTTCGAGGATTGCGTTCAGAACAGAAACTCGAACGTGAGGATGCTCTTGGCAACGACGTCGTCCGCCTCGCCGCCCAGGCCGAATCCTACTCCGACGTTCCAGTGCGTTTTCCAACTCGTGCGACCGGTGTAGTAAAGGTCCAGCACCGGGAAGACATAGTGCCCCTGTTCGCTGGAGCCCTTCGGATCGGACAGCTCCCCGAGTTCGCCGTAGAACTCCAGGCCGGGCCGGATGTGCACATCCGGCGTGTTCCACAGCCCATCGCCCGCGTCGTCGTAGTAGAAGCCCGCCGCGTACGCAAACTCGACGCCCTCTTCCACGTCCTCGCCGCTGGTCTTCTTCTCAAGGATCGGGTTCAACGCGATGCGGACCGGGCCGATGTCCTTCTCCACCACCAGACGGAACTCGAACTTCTCCGAGTCGTCGTAGTCCTTGTCGGGCAGGATGTACTCTCCATAGAGAGCCAGATCGACCGGCCGCTGGTACTTCTCGAACAGACGGTAGCGGGCCAACAGCTTCGACCGGACGTATTCGAAGCTCCCGCCCTGGGGGTCCAGACAATCAGCGTAGTAACCCACCGTCAGCCGGTGAGACAGGCCGTACTCGACCTCGAAGGAATGGGCCCACATCTTCTCGCGCGACAAGGTCTCGTCGAAGTAGCCCATTTCCTCATCGGAAGAACCGATGTAGGTGGTCCAGTAGCTGATCTCCACGGCGCCGGCATCCGCCGTCTTGTACTCGTAGACCCGAAAGAACTGACCTCGAGCAACGGCCGGGACAAGCAGGAACAGCAATGCGATCTGGCCGAACCAGGAAATGTCGCGACTCCATCGCCGTGTCTCGGTCTTACTGGATGGACATAGCCCATAATTCATACCGGACTCCTTCTGTATCAGGGGCCTTTGAACAGGTATGTCGCAGGATGCTGGCAGCGGACACGCCTCACCCAAATCTGCGCCCGCTGGGAGATCTGAAACACTCGGATGCTCTGACGCAGAGGTTCTCATGCCATCCCCAATCCGTGGTCCTGATTTCCTTTGCGTATCGCTCTTCGTCTAAGCTACAATCGCCCTCAAGTCAACGGAATTCCGCAAGATTCCACACCACGTATTGCGGGTGTTCTGCTCGTGATTCGTCGCGGGCGTACATCGGGAGCGACAGAGGAGTCAGGAGAATGGAGAAGCAGCGAGTGATTTCGACGTTGTCGGTTGCCGTCATGCTGTGGGTGGGCTGCACCGGCGTGGGACATGCCGATGGACATCTGGTGCCAGCGGACAAGGGCCTCACCTCCGCCTATCTACAGGGTCTCCGTGAGCGTGGCGAGCGTGCCGTCTACGCGGCTGACGAGGCGGACGCCCTCGGCATGCCCGTCGGCGGGATCGCGACCGGCCAGATGTACCTGCGCAGCGACGGCACGCTGGGGCTCTGGCACATCTTCAACAGGCACATCTTCAGCGGCTACGGTGCCGAATGCTATCGCACCTACCGACCGGATTCGCCTGTCGAGTCGGGATTCGCCATCGCGGTCAGGAACGGCGACACCCAGACGATCAAACCCTTGAACCGGGACTTCGGCACCGTCGAATGCATGATGGAGTATCCCATCGGACTGGTCCGGTACCGCGCCGACGGGTTTCCGGTTGACGTTGAGATGGAGGCGTTTTCGCCCTTCATCCCGCTCAATGCGAGGGACTCCGCCCTGCCGGCAACGCTGTTTCATATCACGCTGAAGAACACCTCCGAGGAGGCGCTGCAGGTGAGCGTTCTGGGCTGGCTGGAGAACGCGGTTTGCTTTCATTCCGCCAAGAGCCGCGGCGTGGCGCGCGAGAGCCGCATCGCTGACGAGAAAGGCCGGACACTGCTCATCCATACCGCCAAGGAACCGCCGAAGGAGCAGACGCAGGCGCCGCGTCCGAAGATCGTCGTGATGGATTTTGAGGGATCGGACTATGGCGACTGGCAGGTCACAGGCGAAGCCTTCGGAAAAAGCCCCGCCCACGGCACCCTCGCGAATCAGCAGTCGGTCAGCGGCTTTCTCGGAAGCGGCCTGGTCAACACCTATCTCGGCGGCGATCGCCCGCACGGCACGCTGAGAAGCCCTGCTCTGACGATCGCTCGGAAGTACGTCAACTTCCTGATCGGCGGAGGCAGCCACGCGGACGAGACATGCATCAATCTGCTGGTCGACGGTCAGATCGTGCGCACCGCCACAGGCAAGGATAATGAGAAACTCGAGTGGCACTTCTGGAACGTGGAAGACCTGGAGGGCAAGACCGCTCATATCGAGATCGTTGACCGTCACTCGGGTGGATGGGGACATATCAACATCGACCAGATCGAGATGGCTGACGAAGCATACGACGCCGACATGGGTCCGTTTGACAAGCTGCCCGACTACGGCTCGCTCGTGCTGGCGTTCGATGGATCAACGTCCCGTTCGGCGGATGCGTCAACCGTCATGACGAAGATGGTCGAGCTGGCTCCGGGCCAGACTGTGACATTCACGTTCGTCCTGAGCTGGTTCTTCCCGAACCATCCGAACGGGCATGAATACGCCAACCGTTTCGACAGCGCCGCAAACGTGGCGCATTACGTGCTCGACAACCACGAACGGCTCAGCGGCCGGACCAAACTGTGGCATCAGACCTTTTATGAGGACAGCACATTGCCCCGCTGGCTGCTGTTCCGGCTGCACTCGACCGTCGCCAACCTCGCGACCGGGACGTGTCAGTGGTGGAAGAACGGACGGTTCTGGGCGTGGGAAGGCGTCGGCTGCTGCGAGGGAACCTGCACGCACGTGTGGAACTACGCGCATGCGCCGGCCCGGCTCTTTCCCGAACTGGAGCGCAGCGCTCGGGAAATGCAGGACTTCGGCGAGGGATTCGATCCCGACAGCGGACTGGTCGGCTTTCGGAGCAATCGGGCGTACGCCGCCGATGGGCAGGCCGGAACCATCCTGAAGGCATATCGCGAGCACCTCTGCTCGGGGGACGATGCGTTCCTCAAGCGGAACTGGCCCCGCATCAAGAAGGCGATGGAGTTCTCCATCGGACAGGACTGCGACGAAAATGGCCTGATCGAGAACAGTCAGCACAATACCTTCGACATCAACTTCGAGGGACCCAACACCTTCGTCGGATCGATGTATCTGGCCGCCTTGCGCGCGGGCGAGGAGATGGCCAAGGAGATGGGAGACGACGCCTTCGCCGAGCGTTGCAGGCGGATCTTCGAAAGCGGCTCGCGACTGACGATGGAACGGCTTTGGGACGGCGAGTACTTCATCCAGCTCGTCGATCTCGACAAGCATCCGAAACATCAGTACGGCAAGGGATGTCTGTCCGACCAGCTCTTCGGCCAGGGCTGGGCGCACCAGCTCCGACTGGGTTACATCTACCCATCCTCCAACGTCAAGGAAGCTCTCCGGTCGATCTGGAAATACAACTGGGCGCCCGACGTTGGCCCCTACAACGCGGCCTATCTCCCGGACCGCTGGTTCGCCCGGCCGGGCGAGGCGGGTCTGTTCACCTGCACCTGGCCCAAGAGCGAATACATGGCGGAGGGCGTGTTGTATCGCAACGAGGTCTGGACCGGGATCGAGTATCAGGTGGCCGGTCACATGGTGTGGGAAGGCATGGTCGACGAGGCGCTGGCGATCTGCCGCGCTGTCCACGACCGCTACCATCCCGGCAAGCACAACCCCTTCAATGAAGTCGAGTGTGGCGACCACTACGCGCGGGCGATGGCCAGTTGGAGCGTCTTCACCGCCCTGTGCGGCTTCGAGTACCACGGACCGAAAGGCCATATCCGCTTCGCCCCGCAGATGAGCCCGGAGGATTTCAGAGCGGCCTTCACCGGCGCAGAGGGTTGGGGCCTGTTCGCGCAGAACCGGTCGAACGACGCGCAGCGTGAGCGGATCGAGCTGCGATGGGGGCAGTTGAACCTCAAGACCCTCGCCTTCTGTGTCCCACCGGACTGGAAAAGCGTGGAGGTTGACATCGGCCACGAAGGCAGAACACTACGCAGCACACATTCGCTGGACGCCGGAGAGCTTCGAATCGAACTGGCCGAACCTATGCGGCTTTCCGAAGGCCAGACGCTGGACATCGTGATCCGTCGCTGATCTTCTGGAATCGTATGACTTCACGGCGACGTCTATCTCGTAACTTATTCTACAACAAACAGTTACAACACATCTGCCGCGCACACCAGGCGACGTCCTCTTCCTCCGGCAGCGGGCGATGGAATCGATGTGCCATCTCGCCGAGAGCTTTTTTTGTACCCATGCGCGTGGCCCGTTCGTATACTGATGCGACTCTGTGACATACGGACGAAACGCGAAATCACCTAATTGCTTCGGGAGGAAAGAAACGATGACACGGTCACGTAGACTCAAGAAGACATTGGTCCTGTCGGCGCTCTGCGTGCTCGGCCTTGTGATGGCGAGCCCGGCAGCGGATCCGATGACGATGGTCCCATCCGGAAGCCTGTTCTGCGTCCGGATCAACAACCTGGACGGGGCACTGGGCCAGATCGACATGTTCCTGACCGGCCTGCTGCCGTTCGGGGTTTCGATGCCCGTCAAGGCCCAGTTGGCGCAGTTCCTGGGCGGTGCGCAGCCCCAGGGCGTCAACATGGCGGGCGGCTTCGTCCTGTTCGGCCCGCTTCCCGGCGGTGGTCCCGATCCCAGCCGCATCGGACTGCTCGTTCCGGTCAGCAGCTATCAGCAGTTCGTCTCGGGCAACCCCAACGTAGGCCAGCCCAACGCCCAGGGAATCTCGCAGATCGGTCCTGAGGGCGCGCCCATGCTGGCAGCCATCGAGGTCGGCGGATATGCCCTGGTCAGCACGATCGGAAACGAAGAGGCCCTGACCACACTGAAGGCCTCCGGCGCCGGGTCCTCGACTCTGGCGAGCGTCTTGGATGCAGCGGAACTGAAGCAATCGGGCAGCGCGCCGGTGTGGATCTACGCCAACGTCGAATTGGCCGGCCAGCTTTTCGGTCCGATGCTCCAGGCCAAGATCGAGGAAGCCAAGCAGGGAATGCAGGCGATGGAGGCCGAGGGCCAGGGCGCGATGGCCAAACAGGCCACCGCCAACATCGAGGCATCCGCCGCCATGCTCGACAAGCTGATGAAGGAAGCCAAGTATCTGAGCATCTCGCTGACGCCCAGCGTCGACAGGATCGGCGCCAGCTTCGTGCTGGCGGGCGTGCCCGGCTCAAGCATGGCGCAGATGTTCCAGGGCGGTTCTTCCAGCGGCGCCGGCAAGCTGCTTGGCTACATGCAGGACGGGGCCGCCATCAACTTCGCCGGATCGATGGACAGTCCGCTGTGGAAAAAGCTCAACGAAGCCTCTATCGAGATGATGTCCAAGGCGGGGGGAGAGGGGGCTGGCGCGGACGACATTGCCGGTCTCAAGAAGATGGTCGCCGATACGATGGACGCGTTCGGAGGGGCCGTGGCCGGGTCCATGTCCGTAGACATGAACAGCAAGCCGCCCTTCCGGGTAACCTACGTGGCGGACGTAAAGGACCCCGCGAAATTCTCTCAGCTCATGGACCAGGCCGCCCAGTTGATGACCACCGGATCGGTGGGCAAACTCTACGAACAGATGGGCATGCAATGCACGTTTGACCTCAAGAAGAATGCCTCGACGCACGCGGGCGTGCCCATCAACACAGTCACGTTGGGCCTGAAGGCGACGAAGCCCGACGCGCCGGAAGCCCAGGCGATCAATGCCATCTACGGTGACGGGCTCGACATCCAGATGGCGACGGTCAACAACCAGCTCGTCTACGCTCTGGGCCCGGACGCACAAAGCTCCGTCGAGAAGCTGATCGATCAGGTCAAGGCCGGCGGTCCGATGGCGGTCAGCGGCGAGGCGAAGACCGCCCTGGCAATGATCCCGGGCGCTGACAGATCCGACTTCTTCATGTCACTCAACGTGCTGCATCTGATGAAGATCGCCAGCGCGTTCGCGCCGATGCCCATGCCCCAGACGGACATCCCGAGCCAGAGCAGCATCGCGGTCGCCGGCAATGCCAGCGGCGGCAAGATGACCGTCGACCTGGCCGTTCCGAAGCAGCACGTGCAGGAGATCATGGCCGTCGTGATGCAGATGCAGCAACAGCAGATGCAGCCGTAGACAGTCAATCCGTATACCCCTCTCGTCGATCTGGAGCGACGTCGGACCCGGCGTCACTTCAGGTCGGCGAGAGTGATGGCGCTACCCACTCCGGCACGAAGACAGCGATTCCCAAAATACTTCAGGAAGAGGTCTTGCGCCTTCTCGCCCGTGCAGTGGGTGGGCGCCACATATCGAACACCGAACCCTTTCAGGGTGCGGATGACCTGTTCGATCTGACCCTCCGTGGCCCACCCCAGATGGAAACCGCCCATCACCAACAGGATGTCTTCCTCATGCAGAGCCCGCACCCGTTCTACGATCTTCTCCACCCCTGGATGTGCGCAGCCGGTCAGGACGATCAGCCCCTTCACGGTGCGGACGACCAGGGCCTGTTCGTAGACTTGCCGGCCCATGCGTCCGGTGGAATACACATGAGCGCATATCTCTCTCGGGGATTCCACCTCGACAACTGCGGCGCCATAGCCTCGCGCGGTTTCCTTGAAGCGCTTCGGGAAAGACTCCAACAGGAAGACGTCCACCTTCGGATGCACCGTCAGAAAACCCACGAGTCCGCCTGTATGGTCATCGTGGGCGTGTGAGAGAAACACGGTGTCGATGGCATTGGGATCGATTTCCATCAACGCCATGTTGTCCAGAAGCAGCGTCCCATCGCTTCCGGTGTCGAACAGAATCGTCTTGTTGTCGGGCCCGGTCACTGTCACCGCAAACCCCCAGGCGGTCTGGAGCCCGTCGTCGAAGGGATTGTTGTCGTGAACGATTCTCACGGTCAGGCTTTTCAGGGCCGGCGTCTCGGCTTCCCGATGGCCTTGTTTCATGGTTTCCGTCTCCCCTATGCCTTGTACTGAATCCCCGATCACGACCGACCCCCAAATCACAACCGCCGCCACCACCGGCACGCCGATGCAAGCTGCCCTGGACATTTCGCCTCTCCTTCCATGGCCCTCAGCCGGTCGTGTCCTGATACGCGGCACGGAGCCGCGACAGTTCCGTCTTCAACTCGGACACGACAGACGCGTATGTCGGATCGTCATAGACGTCTCGCATCTCCTGCGGGTCCTTCTGGAGGTCGTAGAGCTCCCATTCATCGATGTCATGATAGAAATGGATGAGCTTATAGCGCCGGGTGCGAACGCCGTAGTGACGTTTGACGCTGTGCTCGGCCGGGTATTCGTAGTAGTGGTAGTACATCGAGCGGCGCCAATCCTCAGGCATCCGACCGGCGAGAATGGGACGCAGCGAGCGGCCCTGCATATCCGCGGGCGCCGAAACGCCTGCGTAGTCCAGAAACGTCTCGGCGAAATCGAGATTCAGAACGATGTCGTCGTTGACCGAGCCCGGCCGAATCTCCCTCGGATAGCGCGCCACCAGCGGCATGCGCAGCGATTCCTCGTACATGAACCGTTTGTCGAACCAGCCGTGGTCGCCCAGATAGAATCCCTGGTCAGAGGTGTAGATGACAACGGTATCGTTCGTCAGGCCGGACCGGTCCAGATAGTCCAGGAGCCGGCCGACGTTGTCGTCCACCGATGCGATGCACCGCAGATAGTCCTTGATGTACCGCTGATACTTCCACCGCACAAGGTCCCGGCCCTGGAGATTGGCCTTTTCGAAGGCCTCGTTCTTCGGTCCGTAGGCAGCATCCCATCGCGCCTTCTGCTCGTCCGCAAGACTCTTCATCGGCGTCAGCTTCAGGTCGTGGGCCGTCAGCGTCTTCTCGATGCTCATGTCCGACTCCCTGGCCGCACGCCCGCGACCGGAGTAGTCGTCGAACAGCGTATCCGGCTCGGGGATCATCCGGTCATCGTACATCGTCAGATGGTCCGGGCCAGGCTCCCAACGCCGGTGCGGCGCTTTGTGGTGGAACATCAGGCAGAACGGCTTCTGTCCGCTGCGCGCCTTGAGCCAGTCGAGACAGCGATCCGTGATGATATCGGTCACATAGCCGGGATATTTATTCCTCTGGCCCATTTCGATCATCTCAGGGTTGTAGTAAACTCCCTGCCCCGGCAGGATATTCCAGTAATCGAACCCTGTTGGATCGGTCTTCAGGTGCCACTTGCCGACCATGGCGGTCTCATAGCCAGCCTGTTGCAGCAGCTTGGGGAAGGTCTGCTGCGCGCCGTCGAACTTCTGGCGATTGTCGGTGACGCCGTTGAGGTGGCTGTACTTGCCCGTCAGGATGACGGCACGACAGGGCGCGCAGATGGAGTTCGTGCAGAACGCGTTGTCGAATCGCATCCCCTCCTTGGCGATGCGATCCAGGTTCGGCGTCTGGTTGATCCGGCTGCCATAACAGCTCATGGCGTGGGAAGCGTGATCGTCGGTCATAATGAAGATGGTGTTGGGCCGTCTGCCCATCCCACCCGCAGTTCCCTCGCCTGCCGCACAGCCCGGCCAGATCGACAGCGTCCCGGCCGAGCCGGCCAGCACACCCAGGGTCTTGAGAAATTCTCTTCTGGTCTGCTGTGGCATGTTTGCTCCTTTCCAATCAGCTCGGCTCGTGAATCACGCGTCGGCATCCGCAGGCGCAGCGAAGACGCGACCAGTATACCACTGCCGACCAGCGCGTGAAACCGTCGAATAGACCGACAACCGGGACCAGCACGTAACCTCTGGAGAGCATTTGATCTGGAAACCGTCATCGCTATAATGTGGCGTCCGGCGTAAACTGGGAAGGCTGCGGCAGAGAACGGTATGGACCGCCCCGCGACGCCGCACGGGAGATTGAACATTGGAACAACTGCGAAAACAGCTCGGGGCGCTGGACGTGTTTGCCGTCGCGGCCGGGGCCATGATCAGTTCCGGGCTGTTCATTTTGCCGGCCATCGCGTACGCCAAGGCCGGACCGGCGGTGATCGTCTCCTATCTGATCGCCTCCCTGGTCATCGCGCCGAGCGTATTGAGCAAGGCCGAACTGGCAACGGCCATGCCCCGAGCCGGCGGAACCTACTTCTACGTCGAGCGCAGCCTGGGGCCGGTCCTCGGCCTGTTCAGCGGACTGGCCAACTGGTTTTCCCTGGCGCTCAAGAGCGCCTTTGCCGTGGTGGGCGTCGCCATCCTCGCGGAGCTGGCCCTCCAGGAGATCTCAGGCATCCAGCTCACCAGGACCCATCTCAAGATGATCGGCGTGGTCTGCTGTGTGGTGTTCACGATCTTGAACCTGGTCAGCGTCAGGCAGGCCAGCCGCGTGCAAACGATTCTGGTGGCGGTGCTGCTGGCCATTCTCGTCGTGTTCCTGCTGAAGGACGCCGAACTCGTCAGTCTGTCACGATATGAGGGATTCATGCAGAAGGGCTGGGCGGCGGTGTTCGCCACGGCGGGCCTGGCCTTCGTCAGCTACGGAGGACTGACCAAGGTGTGCAGCATCGCCGAAGAGATCCGACAGCCGGGCAGGAACTTGCCGCTTGGCATGACCCTGGCGTGGCTCGTCGTCACCCTGCTCTACCTGGCCGTCTTGGCCGTTACGGTCGGTGCGGTAGAAGGGGCCGAGCTGGCGACCAGCCTGATGCCGATCTCCACAGCCGCCGGCAAGAGCATGGGGACGTTCGGATACCTGTTGCTGGCGGCGGCCGCCATGGCGGCGTTCGTCACCACCGCCAACGGGGGGATTCTCGCCGCTTCGCGCTCCCCGCTGGCCATGAGCCGCGATCAGTTGCTTCCGGCGTTTCTCGCGCGCGTCAACCGGCGGTTCGGCACTCCCCACAGCGGCGTCCTGCTCACCGGCCTGTTCATGGTGGCCGCCATTGTGTTCCTCGACATCGAGCCCCTCGTCAAGACCGCTTCGACACTGATGATTATCCTGTTCATCCTCGACAACGCCAGTGTCATCATCATGCGGGAGAGCCGGATCCAAAGCTACCGCCCGTTGTTCCGCTCGCCGCTCTATCCCTATATGCACATCTTCGCCATCGTCGCCTACGCCGCGTTGATCGTCGACATGGGCGTGGTCCCGCTGTCGATCTCGGCGGGATTTGTCGTGCTCAGCGCCGCATGGTACGTACTCTACGTATCGAGACGGGTCAGAAGAGCATCGGCCGTGATGCACGTGGTCGAGCGCGTCACCGACAAGGCCATCCAGACCGTCACACTGGAAGATGAGCTTCGCGATATCCTGCTCGAACGAGACAACATCATCGAGGATCGATTCGATCAGTTGATCCGCCGGTGTGGAATCGAGGACATCGAGGGCCCCCAGACATCGGAGCAGGTTCTCACTCGGGCGGCATCGCTTCTGAGCGTGCGGCTGGGTCTGTCTGAGCCCGAGTTGTTCGAGAAGTTCCAGCAGCGCGAACGAGAAAGCAGTACGGTGATCCAGCCCGGTCTGGCCATTCCCCATGTCATCGTCGAGGGCGAGAACCGGTTCGAAATCCTGCTTGTCCGTGCCCGAGGCGGGATTCGCTTCGGGAACTCGCCTGATCCCGTCCGGATGATGTTCATACTGGCCGGCAGCAGAGACCAGCGGAACTACCATCTCCGGGCCCTGATGGCCATCGCCCAGATCGTCCAGGAGAAGCACTTTGCGGACAAGTGGCTGGCCGCCCGTGGCCCCGAAGGTCTGCGTAATCTCATCCTGCTCTCGACCCGTCAGCGGGATGCCGGCGCCGTACCGCCCCCGGAGCCATAGTCGCCCCCCTTCGCTTCGAGGCCGAGCGAATTGAAAGAACCCTTGGAGTGCCGGGGCACGTACGGTATAATGGCGGCGGTCGCTAGGGGTGATCGGCCGAACACACCGGTCTGAGAAGAGACCCTCCGAACCTGATCAGGACAGCCGCCCGGTGGAATGAACCGGGCGGAAATGCCTGCGTAGGAAAGCGATAGACAAGACGCTATCACTGAAGTGCGACGAATCGCTTCCTGCGGGAGCGATTTTTTTGTTGGCACCAGGAGTTCAGACACATGGCAACGCAACTGCAGCAAGCCCGAGCCGGGAAGATCACCGAGGCCATGAAGCACATCGCCGAGGTCGAAGGCGTCAGTTCCGAGACGATCCGGACGGAAACCGCAGCGGGACGATTGGTTATCCCCGCCAATACGCTCCATTTGAAGACCAACCTCAAACCGATGGGAATCGGGCGGGTCCTGACCACCAAGGTCAATGCAAACATCGGCACGAGCAGCACCCGGTGCTCCGTCCAGGCGGAAATCGAGAAGATGAACGCGGCCCTGGCCGTGGGTGCCGACACGATCATGGACCTCAGCACCGGCGGCGACCTCGACGCCGTTCGCTGCGAGATGCTGGCCCACTGCCCCGTCGCCTTCGGCACGGTGCCGATCTATCAGGTCATCGAGGGCCGGGAGGTCGAAGAGATCGATGACGACATCCTCCTGAAGACGATCGAGAAGCAGGCCCGCCAGGGCGTCGATTTCTTCACGATTCACGCCGGACTGCTCCGCGAGCACCTGCCGCTGCTCAAGAACCGTGTGGCCGGGATTGTCAGCCGCGGCGGCGCCCTCCTGGCGAAATGGATGCTCCATCACAACAAGCAGAACCCACTCTACGAGCTGTTCGACGAATTGTGCGACATCATGGTCGAATACGACGTGTGCTTCTCCCTCGGCGACGGGTTGCGCCCGGGGGCCATCGCCGACGCCACCGATGAAGCCCAGATCGCCGAGCTGCGGACGCTCGGAGAATTGACGCAGCGGGCCCAGGAAAAGGGCTGCCAGGTCATGGTCGAAGGACCGGGGCACGTCCCCTTCGATCAGATCCGGTACAACATGGAAATCCAGCAGAAGATCTGCCACGGGGCGCCATTCTACGTTCTCGGTCCGCTCGTGACGGACATCGCCCCGGGCTACGATCACATCACCAGCGCCATTGGAGGCTGCGCCGCCGCGTTCTACGGCGCGTCCTACCTGTGCTATGTGACGCCCCGCGAGCACCTGGGACTGCCCGACGCCGACGACGTTCGAGCGGGCGTGGTGGCCACCAAGATCGCCGCCCATGGCGCCGACGTGGCGCGAGGTCTGCCGGGCGCCGCCGAGCGGGACCGCCGGCTGAGCGTGGCCCGCGCCAATCTGAACTGGAAGGCGCACATCAGCGAATCCCTCGATCCGGCGACCGCCGACCGCATGCACCGCGAAGCCCGCGGCCAGATCGAAGGAGGCCGGGTCGATTCGGCCGACTTCTGCTCAATGTGCGGCCAGCACTGGTGCAGCGTGCGGATCAATCGGCAGGTGCGGGAGGCGATCCGCCAGCAGCCCCGTGAGACGCCGCGCCATGCGTGATCGGCGTCACGTCCGCATCGAATCCAGCTCGATGATCGCAATCGGCAGGAAGATGAACAGGGGCACCCAGGGCCAGAACTCCGGCATGATCCGGGCGAACACCACCTCCGTCGCCAGCATCTTGCAGACAAACGTGGTGATGTAACAGGCCACCGTCAGCGCGAAGCTCACCAGAATGGCCGATTTCATGGCCCGCGGATCGCGGCAGATCAGGACCGGCAGACTGACCATGAGCATGGTCAGGTTGATCAGCGGATCCGTGATCCGGAAGTGCCGTTGGCTGGTCAGTTGCGCCACGTCTTTGATCTTGGTCTTCTGCGCCGCCAGCGCCGCCAACTGCCGGGAGCTGAGCAAGGCGTTGTACCCTGACATCTGGCGGACCGCGATATCCTTCGGCAGCAGATCCGGCGCCTGGTATGAGGCGACGGGCCTGGCGTCCGCCGCGTCCGTCGCGTCCATTCCAATGTAGAGTCCGTTGACCAGATCCCAGCTTCGGGCCTTGGCGTTGTAGACCGCCGCATCCGCCGAGATGCGTCCGGTCACCTTCCAGACCCCAGGGTGGTTCGGATCGCTCTGCCGCGTGAGAATGGTCGGCGAATCCAGGGTCAGCGTCTCCATCGAAAACTGACGCGAGCAGATCAGTGAACCCTTGCCGTCGGCGAGAAACCACACCGCGAACGACTCCTGCCCGGGCAGGTCGTCCTCGTCCCGAACCAGCTTGTCACTGATCGTCGGGATCAGCACTTCCTGGTTGGCGACGGACAGACCCGTGAACAGGATGGCCAGGACGAGGATCGGCCCGACGATGCGCTTGGCGCTGACGCCCGAGGCGATCATCGCCACCAGTTCATTGGACCGGACCATCCGGCCCAGCGCGAACGCCGCCGCCACGACCGTGATTACGCCGGCGGTGTCACGGAAGTAGAGCGTCGTCCGCATGGCGTAGAACAGGATAATGTGGCAGGTCATCGCCCACGTGCCACGGGATGCGTGCTCGGCGAATTCGTCGATGTTGACGAACAGTTCGATGATAATCCGCAGCCCGATGAGAACGCAGAACGCGATCACGTAGCCGACCATGAAGTTCTTTGCGGTGTAGCGATCCAGAATCTTCATCGCTGCAACTCGTATATCCTCTCTGTCGTCCGGGACTTTCGATTGGCCTCAGGTTCTCGCCAGCCGCCGGTAGATGAAGGCCGCCAGCACCGTCAGGGCGGTCAGTCCCGCCCACATGATGGCCGTGCCGGAGAGACCCTCGGAGCCCAGGTTCCCCGTGAGGCGCTTGCCGCTGATGATCGTCACGACCAGCACCGCCGCAGGCACGCAACTGGCGCCGAAAGCGCTGAGCAGGTGACCGCCTCGATTGATGATTCCCAGTCCGATGCCGATCAGGATCATCGGAACGCAGCCGATGCCGAACACCAGGCGTGAGTTCATCTCGGCTTCGATGTCCACCAGCGTGCGGCGGATCTCCCGGTCGAGCTGCTTTTGCATCGCCGCCAGCATCGACGTCGGCGGACCCTGTAGAATCGCCGCCGCTCCCTGCGGAACGACCGTCTCCAGCACGCCGGCGCGATGGAGGCTCTGCTGGAGCGGCGCCGGCAGCGCCAGTCCGGAAACGATGTGCCGAACGACAAGCTGCCCGGTGACTTCGACTCTCGGGCTGGACAGATCCAGACTCAGGCCTGGACCTGTCAGATCGTCGTCGACGCGAATCGCCCCCCTGTCACACCGCAGAGTCTGGAGGTGCCTGCCCGAGAGGCTGTCATACTCCTCCACACGAACCGGCCCCAGAAGATCGATGTTGCCTTCGTCGCGCAACGCGCAACGGGACGCCGTGAACCGCACGGCTCGGTCCCGCCCGCGCAACTCATAGGGCCTTTCGGCGGATGTCCCCAGCTTCTCACTGAGATCCTTTGCCAAGGCTTCCGTCGCCAACTGCGTGAAGGCCGACCGGGCCACTCTGCCGACAGGATCAAACCGCATCAGGTTGGCGCGAATCTGCTTGATCTCATGGACCTTCTTGAACTTGATGTCATCGCCCAGCAGAGAGCCGAAATCGGCCTGGAACGACCCATACTGCATCGTCCCCCCCATGCTCCCGGCCTGGGCCATCTGCTGCAACTCGTACACCTCCAGCGTAACCTGGTTGGCGTTCTCCTGCGAATCGAAATGAACTCGGGCGGCCTCGGCGGTGCGGATGTCCCGGATCGCACCGCGCTCGGACTGAACGACGACGATCCCGGACAGCGTGTCCCCTTTCGGATCGACGTTGTCCGCGTAGATCAGAAACCGCCCATCGGGAGGCATCTTGTAGAATCCGCGCCGCTGGATGTTGCGAAAGAGAATCTGCTTGGCGTCGGCCTTGAGGGATTTCTCCGCCAGATGCACGAAATACGGCATCACGTGAAAGCTCAGCAGCAGGTTGGCGATGGCCACGAGAATCGCCAGCACCAGCCCCGGGTAGACCATCGTGAACAGACTGACGCCGCTGGCCCGGCACGCGTCCAGCTCGTTGTCGCTGGCGAAGCGGCCGTAGGTCAGGGCCGAGGCGAACAGCGCCGACATCGGAAGCACGAACGTCAGCGTGATCGGCATGAAGTACAGCAGGATATGAAGGACCTGTCGAGGGCCCACCCCGTATTCCTGAACCGGCCCCAGCGCGCCGCCCAGACTGAGAATCAGCGTCAGGCCGATGGTCGCCAGCAGGAAGACCCGGAACAGCTCGCGGAACACGTATCGTTGCAGCGTGAAAACCATAATCAGGACCGCTTTTCCATCACTCCGTTCATGGCTACGGCTCCACGATGCGCGGCGCCCATCAGGTAAGCGACCTCACTGCTGCGGTCTGACGTCGGTTTCCGTCACCTCAAGCGGATCGATATCTCGAATCCTCTCTGCATAGACCTTGTGGGGATACTTCGCCAGAAGCGACGCTCCGTAGCGTTCCATGTGGTCCTTGAACCGCTGCGTCGTCAGGGCCGACTGGACCTGATTCTTCAACGAATCGGAGTACGGCCGCATCTGTGCCGGCGTCTTCTCGATGACCTTCACCACGCGCCATTGGATCCGGTCGTCGAAGAACCCCTTCACAGGTCCGATGACATCGTTCGGTTCCCCTTTCCAGAGTTCGTTCCAGAACGCCCCTTCGCTCGACGGATACACGTTGTGCTCGGGTTCTTCGGCCCGCAGAGACTGCTCGGCCTTGACGGCGGCAAACGCCGCTCCGCCTTTTACCGCCTTACTGGCCTGCTCGGCGGTCGGGAGGTCCTTGCACCAGATCTGATCGATCTTCAGCGAGGGCTCGATCGCGAACCTCTCCGGGTTCTGGTCGAAATGGGCCTTGATCTCCTCGTCCGTCGGCGCCGGGACGTCCTTGTACTTGTCTGTTCGGATCTTGCCGAGAATGGTCATGTCCTCGCGGGCCCGGATGTCGCGAACCAGTTCCTCCTTCTTGTCATAGCCGCGCGCCACGGCTTCGGCCTCCACGATCGTCGGCTCCAGTCCGCGATTGAGCAGCTTCTCCACCCCGGCCGGCGTGCCCAGGTCCTTCGACCGTCCGGGCGGCGCGATCTCGTTCAACGTCTTGAACCAGTCGTACAGCGTGAACTGCCCGCCGGTGTAGGTCGCCAGAACGATGTCTCTTTCGTCTCTGCCCAACTCGGTCTGAATCTGATGATTCGTGATCCAGAACACGGTGCGGCCTCGCGGCTCGACCGGCTGCGTCAAGAGGCGCTGATGAATCTGAGCGGCCCGCGCGAAGTTCTTCTCGACCTTCTTGACCTCGAATTTCTTGACCAGTTCGGCGTACAGCGCCTGGTAGACCGGCGGCCACTTGGCCGACAGCACCTGCCCCTTGGCCTGTTCCGGACTGAGGTTCGGATCGGCCGCGATCTTCCCATCGATCTCCGCCTGACTGACGGGGACGTTCTCCTGGACGTAGTCGCTGAGGAACGCCTGGATGAGCTTGCGTTGCCTGTACCGGTCCACAGACGTGGAGACCGATTCATCCTCCGCATACCCCAGCGCGCGTCCTTCAAGAACCATCGCCTTCTCCAGGAGCATCTCCTGCAACACGGATTCGGCCGTGACAGGCTCCTGTGGCCCGCCGGAACCGTCGCGCTGCGGCCGAACGCTCTGCGACAGCCGCTGCGTCAATTCGCCTTTGGTGATCGAGTACTCGCCGATCGTGGCCACAATCAACGATGGATCGGCGGAAGTGCCGCCGTCCCCGGGCTCGACCTTCGACGGCCGACAACCCGCCAGGAAAACAGCCGCGAGCACCACGACGGCGGCGGACAAAAGGATACGCAATCTGTGCTCTGTCATCATACCCTTTCTTCCCAATGGTTCATCCCCGTGCCTGTCATACAGAAACGCAAGCTCATCGCCAGCAATTCTCGTGCGTCGGCCCCCCTCGGCGCCGAACTCTTCAATGGATCACCTTATTCAGCGGATACGTGATGATGCCCGACGCTCCGGCGCGCTTCAACGCGGGAACCAGGGCTCGTTCCACTTTGTCGTCCACGATCACCTCGATCGCCACATAGCCCGAGTCCGCCAGGCTGGACACCGTCGGACTCTTTTCCGCCGGCAACACCTTGAGGACGGCGTCCAGATCCTCCTTGCGAACGTTCATCTTCAGCCCGACCTTGGTGCGCGCCTCGATCGCCGCCTGGAGCAGAATAGCGATATTCTCGATCTTCTCTCGTTTGAAATCATCCTGCCAAGCTAGTCGATTGGCGATCAGCCGCGTCGTCGAGACGATAACCGTATCGATGATCCGCAGATTGTTGGCGCGCAGCGAAGTCCCCGTCTCCGTCAGCTCCACGATGGCATCGACGAGGCGGGCCTTCACCTCGGTCGCGCCCCAACTGAACTCGACCCTGACGTCGATGCCCCGGTCGGCAAAATACCGCCGCGTCACGCCGACCAACTCCGTGGCTACGATCCCCCCCCGAAGGTCCTCCGGCCGGGTCACCTTCGATTCGCCGGGAACCGCCAGGACCCACCGGGCCGGGTTGCTCGTCGCCTTGCTGTAGGGCAGCTCGCACACCTCGACGACCTCACAGTTGTTCTCCGTGATCCAGTCGAATCCGGTGATGCCGGCGTCGAGCACACCGTCTCCCACGTAACGGCCCATCTCCTGCGCACGCAGATAGACCGGGGCGATCTCCTCGTCGTCGATCGACGGCAGGTAACTCCGCCTCGAATCGGAAATATCGAACCCCGCCTTGGCGAACAGCTCCACCGTCGCCTTTTGCAGACTCCCGGCGGGAATACCCAGTTTCAAGACTCTCTCTGAACTCATCTGATCCATCCGTACCCCGTGCTCGCGCGGTGTGCCGGACCTGCACCCCGCGATCGCACGTGTCATTTCTTGGCCTTCACCACGTTGGCGGTCTTCGCTTTCTTGCGTGGGGTCTTCTTCTTGGCGACCTTGGGCGATTCGCTCTCCCGCCGAAGCAACTCGTAGAACTCATAGGCATTCTTGGCGGCAATCTGGCGGGTCAGGAATCCCTCGATGTCCGACTCGTCTGCCACCGGGTCGACCACCTCATGCTGTTTGAGATAGTCCGCCATCTGACCGGTCAGCGGGATGGCGTGACCCTGCAAAGACGTGAGCATGCAATAGCCGACCACGTAGGCGTCCATCCCGTCGAGGTGTTCGAGGGCCTGCTTGGCCGGACGCTTGCCGACCTTCTTGAGAGTTTGCAGGCTCAGCACATGGTACTCGTCGAAGACCGCCCGCAGGGCCGTCGTCAGGGCAAAGGCCGTCGCTCGACTGGCCGCCGTATCCTCGTGCAACACCTCCACGATCTCCTCCACCCGCGAGACGCGCAGATCGTTCCAGTCCACAAAGGTCTCCCGGAAGCCCTTCATCGCCCGCTGTGTGGCGGACTCGCTCAGCCGCTCGCTGACGATGCCGTGAATCAGGGCCTCGATCGGATCGTCATAGCCGACTTTCTCCACTTTCGGATGAACGCGCTTGAGCGCGCGATAGAGCTTCTGCAACCGTTGTGCGTGTTCCTTGCTGTTTTTCATGGCCTTTCCAGATGATCCTGCGGCCAGCGAGCCGCACTCCAAAACGCCGCGTGACAGAGCACAGACACCCATTTCCTCACACCGTGCATCAGACATCCGGAGCGTCCGACGGGCCCGATTCGACCTCCCGGCGGCGACGCTCGTTCGCCACCTGGTCAATCAGTCGCATCGTTTCCAGCGTCTTGTGAAAATGCTCGTCTCGGTGAAAACGCAACACCGGGCAGAACTTGCTTTCCAGGGCCGCCCCCAGCAGCGACTGAATGCGCTTGGTGGCATGGTCGATCGCCGCGAACGTCTTGTTCTCGTCCGCCTCGTTCGGCGCCAGCACGCTCAGGTAGACCTCCGCCGTACGCAGATCCGGCGCCATCTCCACCCGCGTGACTGTGACGAGACCCGCAATGCGAGGATCGCTCAGGTGATTGGCGATGGCGTCGCTGACCACCTCTTTCACCACACGAGCAACTTTTTCCTGCCTTCGGGTGGGCATACCGCCGTTTCTTCCTGTGCGGGTCGTCGACACTCGGCTCATGAATCCAGGGTCCGGGCCACCTTGACGGTTTCGTAGAACTCCAGAGTGTCGTCGATCTTCAGATCGTCGAAACCGGCCAGCTTGATGCCACATTCAAATCCGGCCTTCACCTCGCGTGCGTCGTCCTTGAAGTGTTTGAGGGACTCCAGCGACAGGTTGTCGCGAACGACAATGTTGTTCCGGATCAGGCGGGCCTTGGCGCTCTTGAGGACCACGCCACTGCTGATGTAGCAGCCGATGACGGTCCCGATGCGGGAAACCTTGAACGTCGCCCGGACGACCGCCCGACCGAGGACCCTCTCCTGCTCTTCCGGTTCGAGCAGACCGACCATCGACTTCCTCAGGTCTTCCGTGATGCGGTAGATCACGTTGTACAGCCGAATGTCCACCCCTTCGGCTTCCGCCGTCTTGGCGGCGCGCTCGTCGGCCACGACGTTGAAGCCGATGATGATCGCGTTCGACGCCTCCGCCAGCAGCACGTCCCCTTCCGTGATGCCTCCGGGCATGGCCTGGAGAATGTGGATGCGGACCTCGTCGACGCTCAACTCCGAGAGATACTTCTTGAGCACGTCCACCGATCCCTGCACGTCGGCGCGGACAATCAGGTTCAGCTCCTTGACGTTTCCGGCTTCAATCTGACTGAACAGGTTGTCCATCGTCACCTGGGTCCGCTCCGCCAGCGATCTCTCGCGGGCGCGGAGCCGACTTTCTTCGGCCGCCTCCTTGGCACGATTGATGTCGTCGAGGCAGTAGAACCGGTCGCCCGCCTGCGGGACGCCGTTGAGACCGCTGACCTCCACGGGCATGGAGCTCGTGGCGGTCTTGATCTTCTTGCCGTAGCTGTTCTTCATCATCTTGACGCGGCCATGTGTGTCGCCGGCCAGAATGATGTCCCCCTTGTTCAGTTGCCCCTCCTTGATGAGCACCGTCGCCACCGGACCCTGCTGCGGTGACATCTTGGCTTCGATGACCCAGCCGGTCGCAGGAATCGTGTCGTCGGCCTTCAGGTCCATCAGCTCGGCGGTATAGTCCAGCGCCTCGAGCAAATCCTGAACGCCCTGTCCCGTGGTGGCGCTGGTCTTGACCACTTCGGTCGTACCACCCCACTCGGTCGGGGTCAGATCATGCTCGGCCAACTGGGCGTAAATGCGGTTGATGTCACAGCCGGGCAGGTCAATCTTGTTCAGGGCCACAACGATCGCGACGCCCGCCGCCTTGCTGTGCGCGATGGCTTCGATCGTCTGAGGCATCACCCCGTCGTCGGCCGCAACCACCAGGACCACAATATCCGTCATGTTCGCCCCGCGGGCGCGCATGGCGGTGAACGCCTCGTGGCCGGGCGTATCAAGGAAGGTGACGGTCTTGTTGTTCCAGGTCACCTGGGAGGCGCCGATATGCTGCGTGATGCCGCCGGCTTCACCGGCCGCAACGTGCGTGGAGCGGATCTTGTCCAGCAGGCTGGTCTTGCCGTGATCGACGTGCCCGAGCATGGCCGCCACCACCGGACGCCTGATGAGATGGGCGCGTTCGCGCACCTCGAATTCCTTTCGAATCTCTTCTTCCGCCGTGCTCTTGCGCACGATCTCCAACTCGGTCTCGAACTCCAGGGCGACCAGTTCGGCCATTTCGTTCGATATGACCTGGTTGGCGGTCACCATAGTCCCCTGCTGCATCAGCTTGGCGATGATGTCGGCCGCTTTGACTGCCAGAGCCGCCGACAGATCCTTGACCGTGACGGGTTCACTGACCGTGGCTTTCCTGGGCCGTCCGGCGGCGGCTTCCCGCTGCGCCTTGGACGCGATCTTCCGCGACGGGCGCAGCCGCAACCCCTCGCCGCCCGCGGCGCTCAGTCGCGCCTGTCGTTCGTCAAGGTCTCGCTGGCGCCACTTCCCGTGGACTTTGGGCTTCTTGCCGGCTTCCTCTTCGACGCCTTCTTTTCGGCGACCGTGAGTTCTCTCCTTGTGGTGCTTGCCGCGTTTCTTGTCGGCGTCGGCCGGGGCGACCACGTCCGCCCCTCTTTCCTTGTTTCTGTATATCAGGGGCTCGGTGATTGCACCGTCGCGTCGCGGACGTGGACGCGGACGAGGTCGCGGGCGATCCAGCGGCTCGGGCGCCTCGACACGGACCACCTGTGGCCCGCTGAGGATAGCCGGCTTGGGTTTTCCAAGCATGGGTCCGGCTGGCAGCACCTCGATCTCCACCTTTTTCGTTTCCACCTCGGGCGCCGGCGGGGGCTCCGTGACCACAACCGGCGGTTCCGGCGTGACCGTTTCCACCGCGACTACAGGGGCCTGCACTGGTTCCTCCTCCGTCTGTTCGACCTCCATTACAGCCGCCACTGCTGGAGCCGGAGCTTCCGCCTCTTCCTGCGGAGCTTCCATCTCATCGGACGGCTCGGCCTCGGCTACCGCCGCCTCGACGGAACCGGAACCATCCGCTTCCTCCGTCGACGGCGACGTTTGCATCACCTTGGTCCGCTGGGGTCTTTTGACGCGAACCTCCAATAGGTCGACCTTCTCCGCCGTTTCCACCGTCGTAATGTTTTCCCCTTCGCTGAACCACTCGCGAATGGTGGCAGCCAGACCGGCGGAAATCGCGGTCATGTGATTCTTGACGTCCAAACCTTCGTCTTGGCACTTCTTTACGATCGCAGAACTTTTGACACCGAGGTCACGAGCTAATATGTAGACTCTTGTAGTAGCCAAGGAACCTCCACGTCCCTATTCGTCCTGATCCTTCTTCCGCACGTCCAGACGACCCGTCTGCTCGGCCAACTCCTTTTCGGCCTGCTTACGTTCCGATTCGGCCGCCATCATCTTGGCAGCCTGATCAGCGCCCAGCACCAGTCTCTCGGCGAAGTCAGGATCCAGGCCCAGTTCGCCCACCAGCGGCTCGGGGCCCACGTCGTCGAGATCAAGAACTGATATGATACCCAAGGCAATCAGCTTATCAACGAGGATGTCGTCGGCGCCTTCGACGCTCTTGACACAGGTGGCGAGCCTCTCGATGCCGAGGTTGTATTCATCCGGAGTGAGAATGTCGATGTCCCAGCCGCTGAGCCGCGCCGCCAGGCGGACGTTCTGCCCGTGCTTGCCGATGGCCAGGGACAACTGATCCTCTTCCACTACCACGGTAGCCCGCCCCAACTCGAAGCACAATGCGATCTCGCTGACCTTCGCGGGCATAAGCGCATTGACGACAAGGACTTGCGACGACTCATTCCATCGGACAATGTCGATCTTCTCGCCGCCGAGCTCGTCGACGATGTTCTTGATGCGGCTGCCTCTGACGCCCACGCAGGCCCCCACCGGGTCCACCTTGTCGTCGTAGCTGGTCACGGCAACCTTGCTGCGGTAGCCTGCTTCCCGGGCCAGGGCCCGGACCTCGATGATGTTCTCGGCGATTTCCGGCACTTCCGACTCGAAAAGACGCCGGATGAAGTCCGGGTGCGTCCGCGACAGGATGATCTTGACCTGGTTGGCGGTCTCCTTCACGTCGAGAATCAGGCAGCGAATGCGCTCCCCCGGGCGGTGGGTCTGTCCCATGATCTGCTCGCCCTTGGGCATGAATCCCTCGGTCCAGTGATCCAGGTTGACGATGAGCGTGCCCCCTTCGTAGCGGACGACCGAGCCGCTGATCAGTTGCCCTTTTCTCTGAACGAATTCGCTGTAGATGCTGTCCCGTTCGTCGGCCCTGATCTTCTGGATCATCACCTGCTTGGCGGTCTGAGCCGGAATCCGGCCGAGCCGCCGGATGTCAATCGGCTGCTGATCCCGGAACGCCGCCACCTTGCCGTCGTTCCTGTCAATCCGGACCACAATCTCGCTGTCCGGGTCGCCGAAATGCTTGCGAACCGCCGAAACCATCGCCTCTTCGAGATCTGCGAAGATCGACTCCTTGTCGATGTTCTTATCCCGGGCGATGTTATCCACGATCCTCAACAATTCCTGGTTCATAGTCTTTTCTCATCAAAACTCAGACGGCCCCCTGAGTACCTGCCTTGGTACACCGGAGACGACTATCGCGTCGTATCGTCGCCCGCCGCCCATTTCACCGACGGGAACAGATGTCCCAACAAAGAGCAAAAAAAAGTGGAAACCTTTAGCAGTTTCCACTCCAACACACCCATGCCCAACCGAGGTTGTTTCCTGCGTTTCGCCTACATCAGTTGCCTCCGACAGCAGCTTGGCCCACTCATCGGTCGAAACCGCCAAACCTCACCATCAACCTCGCCGGCGCCACGATACTGAAGCAGAAACATCGATTCCACAGCCGCCATCGGCGCGAAAGCGCAGCCACAATTTGCGAATCTATGCCGCTGCACTGTTCACATGTCCTGTAAACGCCATTGCCTGCACCTCGCACAGCCTTACTGGCAGCCATTAATCATCGTAATCCAAGCTGTTATGATAGTGGCCCCGTAGGGCAAGGGCAACAACTTTTTTGAGTATTTTGGCCTTTTTTGGCGTCTGACGATATCCAAAAATGCCCGTTCCGGGATATGACTCGCCAGCCCCGTCTACCCCCCACATATAGAGCACCCCATCCCGAGAATGCCCTATAGCATGTGCCACAGCCAAGCCCGCGAGCCGATGGCTCGGAAAACCTCTTCCGGCTTGCCAATCGCCGAGCCGCCAATTATGATCCTATCGATCACATGGGCACTCTGTTCGAAAAGGGGTTAGAAATGAAGCCAAAACTGGCGGTTGTGGGGGCGGCCGGACGCATGGGAAGGCGGATCGTCGCCCTGGCGGTGGAATCGAAACAATTCGAAATCGTCGGAGCCACCGACGCCAAAGGCCATCCGGATATCGGAAAGGACGTCGGACTGCTGGCCGGAGCGGGCACCCTCGGCGTGCCATTGACCGACTCCTGCGCGGGGCGGTCAGACGTGGTAGTCGACTTTTCCACGCCGGAAGCGGCCGGTAACACCCTGCGCTACTGCACTGAAAACCGGATTCCACTTGTCATGGGCACGACGGGTCTGAGCCGAGACCAGCAGGCCATCCTCGCCGAATCGGCCGCCAAGATCCCGCTCCTCTACGGAACGAACATGAGCGTCGGGATGAACGTTTTGTTCGCTCTGGTGGGCAAGGCGGCCGCTATGCTGGGGCCAGACTACGATATCGAGATCGTCGAGCAACACCATCGGTTCAAGAAGGACGCACCCAGCGGCAGCGCCATGACGCTGGCGGAGAAGATATGCCAGTCTACCGGGCGGGATTTTCCCGACTGCCTCACGCATGGACGCCAGGGCAAGGATGCCCTGCGGCAGCCCAACACGATCGGCATGCACGCCGTCCGGGCCGGCGATATCGTGGGCGTCCACTCGGTGATTTGCAGCACGCTGGGCGAAACGGTAACCCTTAACCACACAGCACACAGCCGGGATACCCTTGTCAGAGGGACCCTGCGAGCGGCAAAATGGCTGGTCGGCAAAGACCCCGGCCTGTACTCCATGGCCGACGTGCTGGGCATCAGTTAGCTCGTATCACCCATATTCGTATTCTCGGACCTGTGGGCCCCGTCTTTCGGACAGGGCAAGAACGCTGCTCTCGCGGGAGAACGCCATGAAATCGCACTCTACCCTTCCACTGATCCTCGTCCTGGTGGCATGCCTGCTCTGTGCGGGCGAAACCTTCGCACAGGATCCCGTCGCAATCCGTCCGGCGCCCAGCCCACAGGAGGCTTCCTCCGCCTGGCCCGTGATCAGAAGCTACGACCAGCAACACCTCGCGCACATCGCGCTGCCTCTCGGAGGGATCGGGACCGGGACGGTGTCGCTCGGCGGTCGGGGCAATCTGTGTGACTGGGAAATCATGAATCGGCCGGGCAAGGGCTTCGTGCCGATGAGGGGTTCGTTCGGCCCGTTCTTCGCAGTCTTCGTCCAGACGCCCGATGGAAAGACGCTGGCCAAAGCCGCGGAGGGCCCGATCGACCTTTCCGCCTATGAGAACAGCCATGGAAGCACGACGCCCAACCATGGTCTTCCGCGTTTCCGCCACTGCTCGTTCGCGGCGGCGTATCCGCTGGGCCAGGTGGCTCTATCCGATCCGGACATGCCGATCGATATACGCCTGGAGGCGTTCAACCCGCTGGTCCCCGGCGATGCGGAAACCAGCGGTGTACCGGTGGCCATCCTGCGGTACATCCTGCACAACAAGACCGATCAAAGGCTGGTTGCCTCCGTCTGTGGGAACATGCCCAATTCTGTCGGGATCGACGGCTCCGGCCAGACCAAAGACTGGAAAGGCGACCTGATTGCCACCGGAGGACGGGCCAACCGCAACCATTATCGCGAAGCGGACAACGTTCGCGGTATCTTCATGAACTCTGAGGGCGTCGCCGAAAGGGCCGAGCAATGGGGAACCATCGCGCTGGCGACCACGGCCGACGGCGCCGTCAGCCATCGCCTCTCCTGGATCGCCTCGGGCTGGGGCCGGTCACCGCTCGATTTCTGGGACGATTTCAGCGCTGACGGCCGGCTTGAAGCGCGGCAGCCCACGGGCGAGGACACGCCGATGGCGTCGCTGGCCGTCCAGGTCGAAGTCCCTCCGCAAGACGATGCGGCGGTGACCTTCCTGATCGCCTGGCACTTCCCCAACCGCATGACCTGGACCCCCAAGGGCGTCGATGAGGACCGGATCGGCAATTACTACGCGACCCGCTATGCCGACGCTTGGGACGTCGCTCAGAAAGTCGCGGCACAGCTCAAGCGGCTCGAAGCGGACACCGTGCGTTTCGTGAGAACCTTCTGCAACAGCGACCTGCCCGAGGTCGTCAAAGAGGCGGCGCTGTTCAATCTCAGCTCGCTGCGCAGCCAGACCTGCTTCCGCACGCAGGATGGCCGCTTCTACGGATTTGAAGGGTGCAGCAACCGAGGCGGCTGCTGCCATGGCTCGTGCACCCACGTCTGGAACTACGAGCACGCGACAGCGTTCCTGTTCGGATCGCTGGCCCGATCGATGCGCGAGGTCGAGTTCGCCCACGCGACGGACGACAACGGCCTGATGAGCTTCCGCGTCAATCTCCCTGTCGGACGGGCTCGCGAGTTCGGCAAAGCGGCCGCCGACGGCCAGATGGGCTGCCTGATGAAACTCTATCGCGACTGGCAGCTCTCCGGCGACGATCGTATGCTCGACTCGCTCTGGCCGCACGCGAAGAAGGCCGTCGAGTTCTGCTGGATCGAAGGAGGGTGGGACGCCGACAAAGACGGCGTGATGGAAGGCTGTCAGCACAACACGATGGACGTCGAATACTACGGACCGAATCCTCAGATGGGCCTGTGGTATCTCGGCGCTTTGCGCGCCGCCGAGGAGATGGCCCGGCACCAGGGCGACGAGGCCTTCGCCGCGACGTGCCGCAGTCTGTTCGAACAGGGCAGTCGGTGGATCGACGAGAATCTCTTCAACGGCGAGTACTACGAGCATCACATCCGCCCGCCCAAGGACCGATCCGCGGTCGCGCCCGCTCTGCTCGTAGGCATGGGCGCTGCGGACCTGAGCAAGCCCGACTACCAGCTCGGCTCCGGCTGTCTGGTCGATCAGCTTGTCGGCCAGTACACCGCGCACGTCTGCGGCCTGGGCTACCTGGCCAAGCCCGAGCACGTGCGCAAGACCCTCGCGAGCATCATGAAGTGCAACTACCGCGAGAGCCTGTACGATCACTTCAACTGCATGCGCAGCTTCGCAATGGATGGCGAATCGGCCCTGTTGATGGCCAGCTATCCGAAGGACCGGCCGGAAAACCCGTTCCCGTACTTCAGCGAGGTGATGACCGGGTTCGAATACACCGCCGCCGTCGGCATGCTCCAGGAAGGCATGATCGACGACGGCCTCAAGTGCATCGCGAACATCCGTGACCGATATGACGGCCGCAAGCGCAGCCCGTTCGACGAGGCCGAGTGCGGACACCATTACGCCCGCGCCATGGCCAGTTGGGCGGCCGTGCCCGCGCTGACCGGGTTCCTTTACAGCGCCGTGGACAAGACCATGACCTTTGCCAGACAGGAGGGCAACCACTTCTGGTCCAATGGCGATGCGTGGGGCGCCTGCATGATCGAGCGGACAGGTGACTCGGCCAAGGTTACGCTGGCCGTCCTTCACGGCGAGGTGACCCTCACCGAGTTTCGCCTGACCGGCTTCGGCGTCCGTCAATTCGGCGACGGGCTGCGCATCGAGGCGGGCAAGGAGGCCCAGTTCCAGGTGATGGGTTCTTCGTAGACCACCGCCAGGCCGCCGGTCACTGGGCCACGTCCCGGCCCTGAATGCCGTGACTGGTCAGGTTCGCGTCGGGCAAGCCGTCACGCGCGGCCAGAATCCGCTCGGCCTTGAGGAAGACGACGTGGCTGTCGGCGAACAGGAAGTTCCGCGCCCCCTGCCAGTTCCACCAGCCCTGCTCGATCTCGACGGAGGCATGGCTGCTGGCCCACTCGCCGATGAGAATCTTGGCGGCCGGATGCGCAACGGAGTCGGCCCGCTGCGGGATCGACGGACGCGGGTCGCTGTAGGTTTCGGCTCTCTCGTTCATCGCATCGATCTGCTGCGGGCTGTGGTAGAACGTCATGGAATAGGCGTAGCTGGTCGATTCGAACAACGCCGGGTCGGCACGATCCTCGGGACACAACAGCACCGAGGGATCGTTCACATCGATAGAACCGCCCAGGTAAGGCTTGACCCAACGCCGCCATCCGCGTCCCATCCATAGCCAGTAGACCGGGTCTTCGGACACCGGATCGGTCGCACACGGATATGTGCTGTCGTTGTCGTTGAGGTAC
This sequence comes from Sedimentisphaerales bacterium, assembly GCA_040772485.1. Taxonomy (GTDB): domain Bacteria; phylum Planctomycetota; class Phycisphaerae; order Sedimentisphaerales; family Anaerobacaceae; genus Anaerobaca. Next base: position 156,371 of record JAXGYC010000012.1, read on the forward strand.
ATGCTCATGCCCAGGCCGATCTGCTTGAGGTTGTGGGCGCAGGACGCGCGGGACGCCGCCTGTCGCGCCTTTCTCAACGTGGGAACGAGGATCGCCAGCAGAACCGAAACGACGCCAACGACGACGAGCATCTCGATCAGGCTGAATGCCGTGCGGCGGCTGTTAACTGGTCGTACGTGACAAGGCAGACCATCCATGGTTGTTTGTATCCCGTTATTTCAAGGGTAGGGCGAATGGTTATTCGCCCCTACTCGACTGTCACGCTCTTGGCCAGATTGCGCGGCTTGTCCACATCGTGGCCGCGAAGCACGGCGGCGTGGTACGCCAGCAGTTGCAGCGGGACCACCGTCAGCAGCGGCTGGAACAGCTCAGGCGTTTGAGGGACCGTGATCAGATGGTCGGCGACGCCTTCGAGATACTCATCGCCTTCGGTCGCCACCACGATGACGCGGCCGCCTCGAGCCCGCACCTCCTGGATATTGCCCATCATCTTGTCGTATTGCGCTCCGGCCGTCGCGATGAATACCGCCGGCATGCCGTCGGCAATCAGCGCAATCGGACCGTGCTTCATCTCCGCCGCGGGCAAGCCCTCCGCGTGAATGTAGCTGATTTCCTTGAGCTTCAGGGCCCCTTCGAGCGCCACCGGGTAGTTGAACCCGCGCCCGAGAAACAGCCAGTTCTCTTTATCGATGTTCGCCGCCGCGATCTCGCGGATGCGATCGGACTGTTCGAGAACCGTCTCGATCTTCTCCGGAATCTGCGCCAGCTCTGCGACGTGGCGAGTGGCGTCTTCGCTGCTCAGGTGCCGGCGCCGCCCCATCTCGATCGCGAGCATGCTCAGCACCGCCACCTGCGCGGTGAAGGCCTTCGTGCTGGCCACACCGATCTCCGGACCTACGTGCAGGTAGATGCCGGCGTCGGTGGCGCGAGCGATCGTCGAACCGACCACGTTGACCACCCCGAGGACCATCGCGCCGCGTTCCTTGGCCTGCTCGACGGCCGCGAGCGTGTCGGCGGTCTCGCCGGACTGGCTGATGGCAATGACGATCGTGCCGTCTTCGATGATGGGGTTGCGATAGCGAAATTCGCTGGCGTACTCGGTGCCGACGGGGATGCGCGCCAGGTGTTCGAGAAGGAACTCTCCCACCAGGCCGGCGTGGAACGCCGTGCCGCAGGCGGTGAAGATCACATGACGGGCGCGCGTCAACTGCCGCAGGTAGTCCCGGATGCCACCCAGCTTGATCCGGCCCTCCTGAAGCTCGATCCGTCCGCCCATGCACGTGCGAAGCGACTCGGGCTGCTCGAAGATCTCCTTGAGCATGTGATGCTCGAAACCGCCCAGCTCAATCTGTTCGAGCGAGAACTCGATCTGCTTGAGGTCCTTGGCAATCGTGACATTGTCAATCGTCTTCGTATGGAATCCATCCGGACCAACGAGCACCATTTCGTTATCGGCCATGTAGATCGCCTGCGTGGTGTGCTCGACGATGGCGGCCGCGTCGGACGCGAGAATGTACTCGGCGTCGCCCACGCCCAGGATCAGCGGGCTGCCCCGTTTGGCGCCGATGAGCGTGCCGGGGAAATCGGCGCAGAGGATCGCCAGGCCGAAGGTGCCGTGCAGCTTCCGCAGGGCCTGCTGGACCGCCCACTCGAATACGTTCTGGTCGTCGGCCAGGCCGGTGTCGCTCTCGTTGGCGTAGATGTAGCCGATCAGGTTCGCGATGACCTCCGTGTCCGTTTCGCTGCGGAAGGCGACCCCTTCGTTCTGAAGCCAGGTCCGCAGCGTCGCGTAGTTCTCGATGATCCCGTTGTGCACGACGGCGATCTTGCCGGTCCAGTCCAAATGGGGATGCGCGTTGACGGTGTTGGGTTGCCCGTGCGTGGCCCAGCGCGTGTGCGCGATGCCCAGGGTGTCGCAAGTGCGCGGCTCGTCCAGGATCTCTTCCAGGGCGCTGATGCGTCCGCGGGTTTTGGTAACGCGAATCGAGCCGTCGTCCAGCACGGCGACGCCCGCCGAATCGTATCCTCGATACTCCAGGCGCTTCAACCCCTCCACAAGGATCGGTTGAGCGGCCTTCCTGCCCAGATAAGCGACAATTCCACACATGGTCGTATCCCCAGCTTCTCCGTGTTTCGTTCCCTACAGAATCGGCATTCCCGGACGAAGACTCTATTAAAAACGGCGAAAAACCGGGCATTTCTGCATGCCGAAGAAGCATTCGCCAGTCGAACTTCGCGCAGCCGAAACCGGCATCACTTCTGCTTAAGCGGGCTATCAGCTATTCTGATTTGACCGGAGCAATCGGCGGAAGCTACATTTGTCGGATGATCGTCGTAATTGACTACAACATCGGCAACGTTCGCAGCGTCTGCAATGCGTTCCGGCATATCGGCTGCGACATCGAGTTGAGCCGGGATGCCGGAACCGTAGAGAAGGCCCTCGGCCTGGTTCTGCCGGGCGTGGCGGCCTTCGGATACGCGGTCAATGCTCTTGGCTCGGCCGCCGGACTCGTCAAGCGGGCCGCCGCAACGGGCAAGCCGATCCTCGGAATCTGCGTCGGCTATCAGATGCTGTTCGAGGAAAGCTGCGAATACGGCCCGCACCGGGGACTGGGCCTGATTCGAGGCAATGTGGTCGCCCTGCCAGCCGGCCAGCCGGTGCCGCACATGGGCTGGAATCGGGTCGAACTGCCGGCGGACATGGACTTGTTTTCGGACCTCGGTGAGGCGAAGCACTTCTACTTCGCCCACTCGTACTACGCCCGACCCGCCGACGAACGCGTGAAGATCGCCTACTCCGACTATGGTTTCGCCCTGCCCGCCTCGGTCCAGAAGGACAACATCTACGGCGTGCAGTTCCACCCGGAAAAGAGCGGCCGGCAGGGATTGAAGGTCCTCCAGAACTTTTACGAGATGTGCACTCGGAAAGCGGCGGCATGCTGACCAAGCGAATCATTCCGTGTCTCGACGTCAAGGACAACCGCGTCGTCAAGGGCGTCAACTTCCTGAACCTGCGCGACGCCGGCGATCCTGTCGAGCTGGGCGCCCGCTACAGTGACACGGGAGCCGACGAGTTGGTATTTCTCGACATCACCGCGACGATGCGCTCGCGAAAGACCATCGTGGACCTCGTCGAACGCGTCGCGAAGAACGTCTTCATTCCCTTCACGGTCGGTGGCGGCGTCCAGACGGTCGAGCAGATCGACGAGCTGCTGCGCAGCGGCGCCGAGAAGGTATCGGTCAACACCGCGGCTGTGCAGAATCCGAACCTGATCGCGGAAGCGGCGCGGCGATTCGGCAATCAGTGCGTGGTGCTCGCCATCGACGCAAGACGGTCCAAGACGCGGCCGGGGCGCTGGCAGGTGTGCGTCAAGGCGGGCTCGGAACCGACGGACCTCGACGTCGTCGAGTGGGCCAAGCGCGGCGAAGAACTCGGCGCCGGCGAAATCCTGCTGACCAGCATGGACGCCGACGGCACGCTGGCGGGCTATGACAACAAGCTGAACAAGGCCGTCTCCGACGCCGTGAATATCCCCGTCATCGCTTCCGGCGGCGCAGGCACGCTCGACCATCTCTACGACGCCATCGCCGAAGGCGGCGCCGACGCCGTGCTCATGGCTTCGATCACCCACTTCGGTGACTTCACCATCACCCGGATGAAGGAATACCTCCGCGACCGCGGCCTGCCCATGAACCTGTGACCTGCGACAGGATTCGCACAGCGCCTCGATCGCCGTCAACCTCGATGATCTGGCCGGTCCGGATGATGCGAGAGGCACCTGTGACGTTGGCGACGGCGGGGATGCCGTATTCCCGGGCGATGATCGCCCCGTGCGAGAGGATGCCGCCGAGGTCCATGACGACAGCGGCGGCCGGCAGGAAGTACGGGGTCCACGCCGGATCGGTAGACGGGGCGACAAGGATCTCACCTGCTTCGACGTGCTGATGATCGTCGGCGTGGAGAATCACCTTCGCCCTGCCGACGGCGGTACCAGGACTGACCGCCGTTCCTTTCAACAGCGTCGCCGTCGTGTCGACCTCCGGCATACGATGCTTCTGCGGATCGAATCGGCCCACCACGACGGGCGGCGGCGTCAGGCGGCAGTTGCGTTCATATTCGGCCCGGCGCTCGGTGATCCGCGCGGCCACATCGAAATCTGCCGCTCCGCTCGCAACCGGCTCGACCTCGGGGATTTCGAGGAAGAAGATATCGTCCCGCTCGCGCAGGATGCCCCGCCTCACGAACCGCTCGCCCAGTTCGAGCACGAGCCGGCGAAAGGCGGCGATGTGGCGGACCGCCTCGTTCTTCCAGTTCTCCCGGTCGACCGCGACCTTCCGCCCGTTGCGCAGGGCCCAATCGAAGATCCAACGCCTGATCGGATTCTTCAACCGCCGGCGACACTCCAGGGTAAGCCGCTCCCGTTCCTCGGCGAGACGTTGCTGATTGGCCAAAGGATCGGCACTGTCGGCAGAACGAAGGTAGCCGCGAAGGAGGTTGAGAATGTAATCGGGTCGTTCGGACCAACGCGCGTTCAGCAACTCCAGCTCACCCCGACAGTGATGGCCATGCTCGGCCTTGAATCGGTTCCAGGCGATGAGGAACTGCCGGCCGTGCTCGGTCCGCTCCAGGGCGGGACGTACCTTGTCCCAAGGCATCCCGGAAAGCAGAGGGTCCTCGATTTCGCTGCGCTCGTGGGCAAGTGATGCAAGCCGCCACAAATCGAGACCGGCCTGGGTGTCGGCGATGCCGCCCTGGGCGGCAAAGAGTCGATAGGCGAGGGTCAGATCTTCATCACCGAGCCAATCCTGGCAGATCTTCTGCAAGACGGGCAGCGCCGCAGCACCGGGCCCCAGGAAGAGCAGATCGGTGTTGGCGAGGCTGCCGTCGATCATCTCGCCAATGAGAGACAGCAGCTCTTCCGTCGGTAGGGCCTTGGCGTCCACGCGTGACAAGGTATCGCCCTGTGCCCGCAAAGAGGCCTTGAAGGTTTCACCCCGGCTCGGTCGATGCGCAATGATCGTGCGTACGATCCGGGGCCAGGAGAGGATGTAGCGGAACCAGGAGAAGCCCAGCCCGGGCAGGTCCTCCTCGCACAGATCGATTTCGCCGAGCTCGAAGAGCCGGTTCTGCTGGCCTCCCATCAGGGTCGAGGCGCGGGCCCATCTCTCCGGGCCCTGGTTGAAGGGCATCCCAGCGGCCAGGCCGGTGTTGATGTTGAAGTAGAGCCTTCCGGCGACGAAGCCCACGATCGGGGCTTTCGTCAGGTCGGCCCCAACCAGACGGAAGATCGAGCCGAACAGTGGCATGAACATCGGTTCGATCATCGATCGCGTCATGGGACTCATCACGTCGGGCACGACCTCGCCCAGATTCAGGTTGGTCCAGACTTGGCGCTCTTCCCAGGGTTTCGGTTCAGCAATAGCGGTGATGGGCCTGGCCTGGAGGAACCAGACGTCCCCATCACGCATGGCCCATTCGATGTCCTGCGGACCGCGCAGTCTGCGCTCGATCCGCCTGGCCTGGCGTGCGAGGCGTTGGGCCAATGCAACCTCCAGGACCGGTTCACCGTTCGCGGTCGTCTGGCGGATGATTCCCAGGTTCTTCTTTCGCAGCACGATGCGCTCGGGCGTGACATGGCCGGAAACCAGACGTTCGCCCAAGCCGACGCAGGCCTCGATCACGATCCGGCTGGGGCTGCCGGTGACTGGATCGAGCGTGAAGACCACCCCCGCCGCCTCAGGCTCGATCTGCTCCTGCACGATGACCGCCATCTCGACTTGCCCGTGGTCGATCCCGTTTCGCCGGCGATACTCATATGCCCGCTCGGTCCAGAGGGAAGCCCAGCACTTCTTGACCGCGCCCAGACAGGCCTCCAGGGAGGTCACACCCAGGATTGTCTCGTACTGCCCGGCAGATGAATGCCCGGGCAGATCCTCGGCCGTCGCCGAGGAACGCACCGCCACCGTGCCGGCGCCCAATCGCTGGTACGCGGTCGTGATGTGCTCGCGCACAGGATCCGGCAGAGACGAGCCAATGATGAGCTTTCGGATCTGCTCCAGAGTCGTTTCAAGGTGATCCGCCTTCACATCGAGACACGCCGCCATCTGGGCGCGAAAGTCGCCCGAACGCAGATGTTCCCGGAAAGCAGCGGTCGTGACGAAAAAGCCCGGCGGGACCTTCGCCCCAAGCCCGCGCAGCCTGCACAGACTGGCCGCCTTCGGACCGATCCGCGCGCTCAATCGCACCGGCAATCTCCCCCTTAGCCATGCAATGCTCTCTTCCACGCCAATTCCACGCGGTTCGACCGATTTGACTGGGCGACCTCGATGGCCGCCTCCGTTAAGACGCAGACGCCGGGCCTACGTTACAGACGACGGCCTCCTTGCCGGGCGGTTCGCGCCATGGCAGCCGGACCGGACCCGTCAAGGGGCATACGAATAGAGGAAGATCGCCTTTCCAACGATTTGGCCGCCAGGAAGGACCACATCGGGTTCGCCGTTCCGATGGACGACGATGTCCTCCCCATTGGCCTGCGTTCGAGTGACGATGCCAACCCTGTAGCCCTCCTCGACGCGGAAGACGACAACGTCGTTGACGTCCGGATGTCGGCTGAGCTTGTTGACCAGAACCCTGGAACAGGCCGGCACGCGGGGCGAAGCTGCGTCATTCGTCACCCGAAAGGCTGCGAACGCCGTCGCCCTGATCGCTAACGCCAGCACCAACGCGGCCGCCAGGGTCAAAGGAAGGCGTCGGGCCTGTTTCTTGAGATACGTCCGGAATCGCCCCCTGGCCTTGGCGATCATCGCCCCCAACTGTTGCGGACTGCCAAATTCCCTTCGCACCATGGTCATCACCTCGCTTTCTGAAAGACCCTCTCTGATTCCGGCGTCCAGCAACTCACCGAGATGCACCTGGAGTTCGCTGCGGACACGTTTCGCATCCCGAGGGGCCAGGTCGGCAATCTCCATGATCCTGTCGAGATACTCCTCAAGGCTGTGCATGGGCGGACCTCAGCACAAGGGTCATGCCTCTGACGATCTGGGACCAGGTATCCAGATCCTCCTGGAGGGAGCGCCTGCCCTTCGGGGTCAGTTCGTAGTAGAGGCGTTTGCGGCCGTTTGCGGGATCTCGTTCCTCTTTGCCGGCGCGAATCAGGCCCTTTCTCTCCAGGGAATACAGCAGCGGGTACAGGGTGCCCTGACCAAGGGAGAAGACCTGCTCGCTCTGTTGGGCCAGGGTGCTGGCGATCTCGTACCCGTACATCGGCCGCCTGGAAAGCAGTCCCAGTACCAGCGTCCGCACGCAACCCCGGCGATACTGCGCTCGTGAGTCCATCGCCATATCCTTGCGTTACATACTATGTAGTACATAGTATCCAGGCTGACCGCGAAGTCAATCATTTCTCGAAAAAAAAAAAAAACTCATGGATGCCTTGTCTCCGACAGGACCGCCGGGATTACGGCCTGCTAAGGAAGCCGACGGTGGATTCCATGATGCGGGCCTGGAGCTGCTGGGAATGCTCGGCGGTTTCGCATTCGAGGTCTTCGAGGTTGGCCCGGCAGAAACGGCAGCCCAGGACGTTAAGGTGGAAATCCACGTACCGCTGCCAGTCGTCGCTGAGCGTGCGAAGCAGGAAACCGCCGATCGTGCTGCGCTTGGGGCAACTGAAGCGATGGTATTCCCAGATATCCGTCAGGAGCCCCTCGAAATCCCCCGGCGAGGCGTCCGAGGCGATCCTCTTGTGCTCGATGAAGCTGCGGATCTGTTTGAGACTGCGATGCTTGACCAAGGCGACGGTCTTCTCGTCGATACTCATCGTCTCGGCGACGCGTTTGTTGGGCAACTGGCAGTACAGCAGCAGCTCGATGATCTGCAAGTCACGGAACCGCAGGGCCTTCTTGAAGCCGTCCACCAGCTCTTCCATCGCCTCGGCCAGCACCGTCTTCCGGAGGTCGTACTGCTCGTCGGCCCGGGCGTACCAACTGGCGGTCGGAACCGAGCCGGCCACCTGCTCGAAGGCATCAGACGAACCTTCATCGGAATCCGGCTCGTAGGCGTCCTGGATCAGGCAGACCTTCCGCGCATCCTTGCGGCGGTAGCTGTCGATGATCTTCCGCCGGATCAGAGAGAAGAGATACGTCTCCAGGTCACACTCGCCACGGAACCGATCCAGACTGCGGACGAATGCGATGAACGCGTCCTGCACCACGTCCTCCGCGTCGGCGCGTTGGGGGAGCTTGGCGCGGGCAAAACGCAGCAGGCGGCCTCGATACCGCCCGATGAAGTCCGACCACGCCTGCTGGTCACCCTGGCGAATCTTGTCCAGGAAGTACTGTTCCGGCTTCGAGACCTTGTCCATCTGCCGTCGCTCTTCTCCGGCCGCTCGTCCATCGCACCCCCCGAGCGACAAGCGACGAGCGACCCTGCCCTGTCACCTCAGGACCAGGAATATGGCAATGATGCCCGCGATCGCCAGGACGGTCCCGGCGATCCGCAAGGTCCATTCATAATACCCTCTGGTGGCCATGTTGAGGAAGAGGTAGGCGACCACAATTACGACCAGAACACCGAGAGCCGAGAGAATCACGCGGGCCCAAGTGATCCTCTCGCCGTGCATCTGGGCACTTTTGCGTGCGTTAAGCCAAGCGAGGTTGTCGGGCGCGGCATCGATCAGCAGGGCATGCCGCCAGAGAGGGCCGGAGATGCCATCGAAGCTCTGGACGAACTGGTCGGCAACCAAGTCACCTTCGAGCAGATCCTCATAGCTCGTTGCCAATTGGCGAGATGCATCCTGCATCGCCTGGTGACGCGCCGCGTTCTGGTCCGTGCAGGTCTCCCACGACCGGGCGATGAGGAAATGTCTGTCCGGCTTGTCGGCGACAAATGACGAGAAATCCTCGACCCAGGGCTTCTCCACGAAATGCTGCCGGACGGTCGCCTCCCGGTTTTGGCTCCGGGCGCTGGCCAACACGTCGCTGGTCAGGATCGTCGAGCTGCCCGACCGGTCCCAGGGTGAGGGTAACGCCTGGAGGTCGGCGAATCGCAACGTGACGCCGATCTCCGTGGATTCGACGTTTCGTGTCGCGGCCGCGAGCGAACAGGGAACCTCGGGCAGCAACGACGCGAGTCCCTTTTTGAACTCCGTGACCAGCCACTGCTCGTGCTCTTCCTGGAATAGAACGACCTCGGTCAGCCCGTTGGCATCGGCAAGCATCTCTCGCATTGGCCTGGCCATCCGCCGGCCCAGCGCCCGAACCGCCGCCCGCCTGGAGGGATAGACATCCGCTTCGAACTCCTGCTCGACGCCCTCCGACCAGATGGGCGAGGACACCGAGGGCACCGTCGGCGCCGGTGGAGCGATGGGACTGATGGGACTCACAGGACCAATGCTCTCGGGTACCCTGATCGTCGCCTGCGGATACACGCCATGCCTATGCGACCGACGCAGCCACAGGCCCGCGCCGAGCAGAGCCATAACGACCACAGCGACGATCACTGTTGCTCCGGCCTTCGGCGACTTGTGCAGCAGGAGAATGAGCAAGACAAACAGGAATGGAATCGGAATGGCGAAGAACGGGATCTCGCCCCCGTCCGGCAAGACGTTCGGCATGGAGCCGTTGTGTATCCCGAGCGGAAGGAGAATCATGAAGGCGAAGACAGCGAACGAGATCAGCCCGCCAACGACCCACACGCCGACCTTGGGCGCTTTTGCCAGCAGCAAGATCAGCAGCACGAAGATGAACGGGATCGGGATAAGGAACATCGGCATCATAGGACCACCCCCTGATTGGGCATCGGTGCGAAGATCGGCGGTTGTCGGCGCGGGGGCCAGGCCAGCAGCAGTATCGAAACCAGGGCGATCACACCCGCGAAGATCGCTTCCTCCTGACTGAAGGCGCCGAAGAGCCGCTCCAGTGCGAGGCCCCATTCGCTCTGCCGCATCAGATCGGCGACTCCCCGAGCCTCTGAGGAGGACATAACCTCACCGCGGAACAGCGAGATCGCCCAGAAGAACCCGCCCAATCCGAGCAGGGCGCGGATCAGATGCGCCGGTCCGAAGCGGCGTCGGCCGACCATGATCAAAACCGCCGCAACGAACAGCAGCACCACGATGAGCAGTCCTCCCCCCTGCTCGACCGTCCTCGGCCATTCGGTACTGTGGAAGACCCCCTCCAACTCCTGCGCGATCGCGGGATCGGGCCAGCCGGCCGCCACCGCCACGGGAAGGTGCAGGCCGATAGCCAGGCCGACCAGGATCGCCGCAAGAAGAAAGATATGGCCGAGCGCACAGATCAGACCGCTGAACGGATGCCACGGCTCATAGATAATTGTCCCGGTGCTCGCGTAGGAAGGCGAGGACGGCGGCTCGTTTCGTGCCGGCGCCGCAGCAGCAGCGGCGGCAGGCTCGCTCGGCATGACCGGCGCAGCGTCCCTGGCCCCTACCGGCGCCGCCGCAGCCGGCGGACGATTGGGCATCTCCACGGTGACGTCGGTCGGACCGTGCCAGTTCACTACGGGCAGGCCGTTCTTGTCCTCGAACTGGCCGGACAAAATCATGATGATGTCGATGAGCTGACCGATGCCAAACAAACCGTAGGTGAAGAGCCAGAGAATGCCCGTTCCAACCTTGCCCACATAGAAGCGATGCAGACCGCACAGACCAAACGCCGGCCCGATGACCGCCAGCAGCAGCGATGCAAAGCGCTTGGCCGGCGAAACCGCTCCGCTGGGCGTCGCGCGGTGGCACGATGGCTGGTGCAAAGGTCGGCCGGCATCATCCGGCATCCCGACATCGCGGACGCCGAACGTCCGAGGCGGCGCGAACAGCACAACGAGGGCCAGGACGTTCGGGAAGATGATGAGGAACAGAAAGACCCCGAACGGCGGACCGTTGTGCGTGGTGCCGAGCAGGATCGAGGAAGTGACCACAGTCTGAACGCACAAGGTCACCAATGCCGGCCGAATCAGATAGCGGTACCAGCCGGTGAACTTGCTCCGGAACATCATGACGAAACACAACACGGAGAAGATAAACGCATCGACACCAAAGGCGATGGCAAACCCGAAGTCGTTTCCGTGCATGCTCGTGCCGGCCAGAATGCACAGAGACAGTCCGAGTCCGATGCTCGCCAGCCACGCGAACATCCACAACGGGCGGGCATAGGGCGCGACGGGACGAGCACAGACGCCGGAGCGAGATTGCCGCTCGGGCGATTGCGCCGCTCGGGCGTGAACGCTCAGCACCTCGGCAACAGGCCGGCCGAACGGGCTGGCCGCCTGGACCACCAGGACAATGCCCGCCAGCGCACAGGCCGCCGCGACCGGTTCGAGCCCGAAAACCCCGCCGCTGACGTAGCCGAGGAAACCGATCCACAGGGCATGTCCCAGCACGACCCGCTTCTCCCGCTGCGGATCGCTGATCTTCCACCAGTCCACGAGCAGCATCGGCAGAGCCAGGGCCAGGACCCTTCCGCCCCACTGGCCCATGAAGCCGCCGAAGAACGGAAACCACCCGAATGGAAATGGGCCGTGCCATCCGCCCCGCCCCTCGCCGAACGCGTGGCCGCCGAAGACCTGGGCCACGATGGACGCGACCAGCACCGCAACGAAGGCGGCGCCAAAACACGTCCCCGCCCGGCCCAGCCAGCGGGCATCCTCATCCAGGGTCGCCCACCATTGGCGACGCGAATACAGAATGATCCGCGACGCGACACCGACCAGTACGAAGACGGTCATCGCCAGCGGAAGCGCGTTCTGATTGCGCATCTGGCCCAGCAGCGCTGCGCCGAAGCTGACGGTCGCCATCGTCATCAGGGCCAGGGTACGGCGCTGATTAGGACTGATCGGATCGGCAATCGTGACGCGGCTGGGCACGCTCTTTTGGGCGCGTTCCTTGGCGACCTTGAGCTTCTCGGCCATCTGCCCGCCGAGGACCTCGACTTTCTTGGCGATGAACTCGGCCTTCTTGCCGATCTCTTTGCTGAAGTCTTTCTGGCCTGGGGTCTGCCCGGCGGCGGCCGGCCGCTGGACTCCGGCGGCTTTTGCCTCCCCCATCTTGTGCGCGATGTGTTCTGCGACGACGGACAGCTCCTCCGGCGAGAACTGCGAGACGCTGTTGCGCACGTGCTCGGCGCCGAAGACATCTTCGACCATCTGCTGCACCGTCTGGTACCGCTCGTCGGGGTCCTTGGCCAAGGCCTTGCGAATCACGCGGCGGAACGGCTCCTCGATGTGTTCGAGCTGCGGCGCCGCGGTCATGTGCTTCATCAGGATCTCGGCCGGACTGGAACCGAGGAACGGGACCTGGCCCGTCAACATCTCGTGGAGGAGGATGCCGAGGGCATAGATGTCCACGCTGCGGTCATACCGCCCCGCGCCGATCTCCGGCGCCATGTAGTGGACGGTCCCGACCGTGATCGTGTGGCTGACGTGCCGGCTGGCGCTGATCGCCTTGGTCAGGCCGTAGTCGCCGATCTTCACGTAGCCGTTCTCGTAGAAAATGTTGCTGGGCTTCAGGTCGCGGTGCACGATCCCGCACTCGTGCAGGTACGACAGCCCTTTGGCGATCTCACGCAGGAAGAAAGCCGCCTTCTGCGTGCCCAGCCCCCCGGGCGACTCCTTCAACAGATCGCTCAACGCCGGACCGGAGACATATTCCATGATGACGAAAGGCCGGCCCTGGTCGTTGTACTTGACGTCGAAGACCGTAACCAGGTGCGGGCTCTTGAGGTTCATGCACTGGCTGATCCCGCGCAACTCGATCTGCTCGTGGCTCTGGATCACCTTGAGCGCCACCTGCCGGCCGCTGTCGCTGACGGCATAGTAGACCTCGCCGAAGCCGCCTCGCCCGGCCGCTCGCTGGATGGTGTACCCCTCCAGCGGTCGATCTCCGTACTTGTATTGGTACGCGTCCATAGTCTTTTCTGCCGGATTAAAAGATCGTCGTCACTTACCTTGCTTGCTGCTACGCATGAAACTTGGCCAGGACCATGGACAATTTGCCGATCCGAATCGGCTGGTCCATCGTCAGGCCCTTTTCCGGCTGCATCGGTCGGTTGTCGATCGTAACAGGCTGGCTCGCCCGGCACAGCAGTCGGTCGTTCTGCTCGAAGAACGTGATGGTGTCTTCGAGGTGTTCGGTCTGTACATGATGGTTCGTATAGGGTCCGACGAGAATGTCACGACCCATGAGGAGAATGTGTCGGATGTCGGGTCGGCCCAGCCTGGCGCCGCTCAGCAGCAACAGAGCGGTCGTGCTGGCCGGGTTGGGCAAACGGAACCGCAGCCGGCATCTCGGAGACAATGCGATCGTGTCGCCGTCAGCCAGCAGCTTCTCGGTCACGGATTCGCCGTTGACCTGAACGGCGCTATCCGACCGCACGAAGTAATCCGCGTCGACGCGCTCGATGCTGACCACCGGCAGGTTCGGCTCGGCCATTAACCCCAGCGTCGGTCGGGCCGACGAGCTGATCGGACCGATCGTCACACGCGCGTCGCGAAAAACGAGATAACTGCCGATCCCGTCCATCTGCATGACGAACTCGGAAGGCAGCGGTGACGTGTCCCTGTTGTCCATTCGCGCATCCATACCTCGAACGATCCGACGCGGCAGTTCCTGACGCGCGGGGGCTGCCGGCTCGTCGCCTTCCATCGTCTGTTCTCGACTCCCGGCGGCGTCCGCAATGCTCAGGCCCAGCGGCCCGGCATCGAGCTCTTCCAGCGCCTCGGCCGCCTGCTTGACGTCGCCGATGGCCTTGTCCAGCCACCGGGCCGACGGGTACATCGCCTTGACCTTCCGCAGCAGCGGCAGCGCCGCGCCGGGCTGGCCCGCCGCCACCAGCTCAGCCGCCTGGTGGCATTGCGTCAGCGCCCTGCGCAGCTCGGTCATCTCGGGACTGTCGCCATCCAGCGGAGCCAGTCTCTGCAACAGCAACTGGGCGCGATCGATGCGTCCCTGTTCCAGACCGGCCTGAACCTGCTCGCCCGCGAGCTTGCGGATTCGACCGAGCAGTTCACCCACCCGGCCGTTTCGCGCCCTGGCGACATCGGCGGCACGAAAGAAATCCACCGCCGCGACAATGTCACCGCGCTTCAGCGCCTCTTCGGCTTTGGCGACCGCGTCTTCGGTGTGCAACCGGGCGGCGGCTAATTCCTGCTTCAGCAGCTCGGCCTGGGCATCGCCCGGATTGGCCTCGGCCAGGATTTGACCGCCGACGGAATGCCAGCCATTGGCGATCCGTTCTCTGGCCTGCGCCACGCGAAGAGCGTCCTGCTCGTGCCCCTGCTGCCGCTCGACGATCGCCCGGCAGACCGCCTCACGCAATTGAGCCACATCGTCGCTGTTGCCCGCCAGCTTCTCGGCCTTGTTGCAGTCGGCCAGCGCCAGGTCCAAACGGTTGCCCTCCAGGGCCTGACGAGCCCGCTGGAGATAGGCCCGCGCCAGTCGGCCGACCAGCCTCTGGCCGTGGCGATGATGCCGGACGTCCTCGGCCTTGGCGATCTCAAAGGCCTCGTCGAGCCGGCCGTCGGCCAACGCACATTCCGCTTGCTTGATTCGCAGGATCAACACGACAAGGCTCCTTCTCGTTGCGAGCGCCGGTGAAGCTGGCCTGATTCGATTCTATCACTCGGCGCGGGTCTGTGCAATGCAGCCCTACCTGGCGGATGATGCTCCATTCGGTTCTGCGAGAGCGGCTGCCCGACGCCTCGGCCGGGCAGCGAGAAGCTTCGTCTTTCTAATCAGACGCCTCAGAGCCGTGCGCCTTCGCAACCGGCGCCGAATCTGCTTCGACCGGCCCGTCGTGCTGCTGGAAATACTCATCCACCTGAGCAACGAGGTCCGCTTCGACAACGGTATCGACCGGGATCGCCTCGATGAACCGGCTCTCGTGCGCCAGCACGCGCTCCGCCACGTCCAGACGCTTCTGAATCTGGGCGATCAGCTTCTCGGTCTGGGCCAGTTTGCCGTTGTCGACCTGGACCTTCGAGCCGACGGAGGCGGCCTTCACGATGCGATACTGGCTGGCCAGCGTCTCGATCTTGTTCTCGAGGATGTTCTTCTGCGACCGCGTCTTCTCGAGCAACTGCACCGCGGCGTTGAGCGAGTTCTCCCGTGAGGTCAGCAGGCGCTGCTTGCTCGCCAGGACCAGCTCGCTCTCTTTGATCCGCTCGAACCGCGCCGCCAGATCGGCCTTGACGTCCTCGCGGCTATACTGCCGGCCCGCGAAAGAGTACTGCGCCTGATGGGTCTCCAGCGAGCCACGAAGCGTCTTGATCTTGTCGCGTTCGTCTTCGAGACCTTCCTGGTTCTTGGCGATCTCGCCCTTGAGCGCGGCCACTTCCACCTCTTCCTGGGCGATCAGCCGGATGTTGGCGTGCATCTCCGGGATGATCTCTTCCAGCAGATCGCGGGCCCGACGCAACTCGAACTCGATCGGCACCGAATCCTTGACCACGGTCCGCACGCCCTTGGCGGAGCTGCGGGCGTAGCTGACGATGTCCTTTCCGAACAGCAAACCGCCGGCCAGCCCCAGGCCGACCGTTGCCATTGCCCCAATTTTGAGCCATTTCGTAATCATTTTCGAACTCCTCAAATCTCGTTAACCCCACTGATTGCCTGTTTTCGGCCTCGATTCGGCCACATCTGGTTGGTCGCAGGCCGGAACCGTTTATTGCGGGGAAATTCCACGCCGGATCGCCGATACGGACCCCCGTCGCGGCCTTTCAGGCTGTCCGCCCGGTTTTATCCGGACATTGGCGGAATCGGGCGAGGTTGGAATACGGTGGCGCTTATATCTGACGCATCCCTTTTGTCATTCCGACTGGAGCGAAGCCTTCAGCCCTGAGCGAAGTCGAGATGACGGATAGAAGGATCGGGCGGCCCCAGGAGTGGCGATCAGGAACCCTGGCCCCGATCCGCCACCATATGCCGGGTACACGCAACGAATCCGGGCTGAGGTTGCAGCCTTGCCTTGAGCGAGCGGATTGGATAGCATGCGGCCTCGACGGCTGGAACCACCGACCCCTCAACAGCAAGGAGAGCATGCGATGAAGGTTGTGGCATTCAACGGAAGCGCCCGAAAAGACGGCAACACCGCCATTCTGGTCCGCCAAGTCTTTGCGGAACTGGAGGCCGAAGGCATCGAGACGGAACTGGTCCAGTTGGCTGGCCAGCCCATCCGTGGCTGCACCGCATGCGGCCAGTGTTTCAAGAACAAGGATGGTCGATGCGTCGTCACCAGCGACATCGCCAACCACTGCATCGGGAAGATGGTCCAGGCCGACGGGATCATTCTGGCGTCGCCGACCTATTTCGCCGACGTGACGACGGAGATGAAAGCCCTGATCGACCGCGCCGGGTTCGTCGCCCGGGCCAACGGCGACATGCTGCGGCGCAAGGTGGGCGCCGCGGTCGTGGCGGTCCGGCGGGCCGGTTCCATCCACGCCTTCGACACCATCAATCACTTCTTCTTCATCAGCCAGATGATCGTGCCCGGCTCAATCTACTGGAACATGGGCTTCGGCCTGGCCAAAGGCGAGGTCGAAAAGGACGAAGAGGGCCTGCAAACGATGCGAACCCTCGGCCAGAACATGGCCTGGCTGCTCAAAAGGATCGCGTAGCCGGCTGGGCAGACAATAACGAGAAAGGGGCCTGCACCGCGATGGTACAGGCCCCTTGGAGTACCTTTCGCCGCCGGTGGGCGGCTTCAACCGTTACCAGACCCGATGCTACTGGGCGGCGCCGAGCAGTTCGATCTCGGCGATCTGCATGCTGTTGGCCGACCCGGGCGTGCGCACGGCGGTGAACAATAGTTGATAGTGCGCATACGCCACGGTGTTGGCGAACTCGATCGGCGTGGCGTTCTTCGTGAAGCGCGGCCAGGCGGTCGCGCCGGCGAAGTCCACCACGTCGCCGCTGGCGATCAGCGTGTACGGCCCGTCGATCGTGCCGTTCGAGCCGGACAGCTCGAACTTCACCGGATCGCGTTCGGCGGCGTCGTTGGCCGTCGTCAGCGTCAGGCCCGTCACCACCGTCGGCCCGACCAGCGGAGTCACCCGAATGCCGGTCGGCTGCGTCACGCCCTTGAAGTGCAGGAACTTCGTGTTCACGTTGTCGTCGATCGCCAGGTTGGGCGTCTCGGCGGCGGGCCAGTCGGCATCGTTCGGAACGCCCTGCACGGTGTCACCGGCGCCGGTGATGTCAGGTGAACTGTAGTCGAGAACCTCGGGGTACAGACGGATGTCGTCGATGAGAAGAAGGCCCTTGGCCCCGGAACCTTCGACGCCGATCGTCAGCGAGCGAACGTTGCTGACGTTGCCGACCTGCGACAGATCGATGCTCCACAGTTGCCACGATGGACGCGCCAGGTTGATGGCGGGACCATCGTACGCGACCTTCGCGTCGTTGATCTTGACATAGAGCTGTCCCGTGTTGCCGGCGGCGCCGTAGAAGTACAGCGACAGGCTCTTGACGCCATACAGCGACCAGTTCGCCGACAGCTCCAGATCCGCCTCGGACGTGGCGACGGACGTGTTGTCATAGGCCAGCGGCATGGACTGCCGCCCGCTGTGGACGGTGCCCTGCTCGGCGAACGGCGCGTTGAGGTAGCCGACCGTCGAGCCGGTCTCGTTGACCCAGCCGTCGAGCCATGTGTCGAAGATGGTCGTGCCAGCGTCGATGTCGTCGTTGTAGCTTTCGAAGTCGTCGACGACCAGATACTCCTGCGTCGCGAAGCTCCAGACGGGTCCCTGCCACGATTCGGTGTCCTGGATCTCGTTGATCTGCCAGTAGTACGTCGTCCCGAGATTCAGCTCGCCGGGAGCATAGGTGTTCACGCTGACGGTACCCGCCAGAGCCAGCGTCTCGGCATCGGCGCCGAAGTAGACTTCATGCGAAGCGGCGTCACGACCGGCTCGCCAAGCCAGCGTGCTGTCCACGCTGACGTCCGTCGCGCCGTCGGCCGGCTGCGGCTCGCGCGCCTGGGCGGGAATGTACAGGAAGCGGACTTCGCTCAGGCCGTACTGCGCCATAACTCCAAAACCGCCGTTGACGGTCATCCGTACGCTCTTGGCGGTCACACCCTGGAAATCCACCGTGGTGTTGGCGGCATACGTCGGCTTGGCGGTCGCCTGGTTCAACGTCACATCGCCCAGCACGGTCCAGTCCGTTCCGTTCTCGGAGTATTCGACCGTCACGTCCTTAAGCCCGAAGCCCAGGATCAGCTCGAACTGCTCGTTGTAGTTCCACACGAGCATCTCATGGAGCTTGTAGACGCCGTCGAACTCCCACTGAATCCAGATCGGGTCGTCGCCGGCTGGAACGCCAAGCCACATGTCACCGCTGAGGATCGAATGTTGATCGTTGGCATTGAGGCCGGAACCGTTGACCGTGTTCTGCGCACTGGACTTGGCTTCCGAGACGGCGTTGCTCGTCGCAACAATGTCCGCGATCGCGTAGGCAAACGGCTCGCTCGTGAAGCTCCAGACGTCGCCCTTGAAGATCGTATTGTCGGGGGCGCCGTTGACCTCATCGATGCGCCAGTAGTAGATCGTCTCGAAATCGAGGATGCCCGCCGGGTCGAACGTGGTCTCGGTCTGACCCTGGCTGACGAGAACGCCCATCGGATTGCTCCGGGTAGCGGCGTTGACGTCGTCAAACGACGCGCCGAAGTAGACGTCGTGCGTGACGGCCGAATAGCCTGCCGACCAGCTCAGCACCACGTCGCGAGGAATGTCGGTGGCGCCGCTCTCCGGCTGCGGCCCGGTCGCGGTATTGATCGACTCGGCATATTCGGCCACCGCGATGAGGTTGTCGATGTTCACCGGCGCTCCGGTGTGGTCCTCGATGCGAACAAATCCGCGGAAGGTGTCGCCCGGCAGGAAGTGCGCGACATAGCCCGGAGCGTTGCCATTGGCGTCCGAAGCCAGAATCGTGAAGTTCTCAATCGGAGCCGGTGCGGCCGGACGAGTCGAGGTCCAGGCATCCGTCAGTCCCCACTTGACCCCCTCGTCGGTGATAGTCACGGTGCCGCCGACGTCCCAGGTGCCGCCTGCGGCGTTGAATCCGAGGATGTTCGTCGATCCGCCAGTTCCCCAAGTGGTGTTTGCCCCGCCGGCGGTCGTGACGTAGTAGAACGGGATGTCCGAATACCAGACGACTTTGCCACCGGCATCCAGGTACCGGCGAATGGTGCAGTTCGCGTCCTGGGTCTCGGCGACCGTATCCGGCACGGCGTCCCGACACATAACAACCACGCTGAGCTTGCGGTCGGCAATGCGAGCGTCCATCCAGTCCCGCAGTGCGGCGGCATCCAGAACTTCATATCCTGCCGCCTCCAGGGCGTCTCGGACGGCGATGCCGTCGCCAGCCCAAGCCGTACCATAGTTACTGTCCCAATAGGCGGCGCGGATGTATGGGCTGGCCTGCGCCTGCCCGACGACCACCAGCAGCAGCGCCGCAACGGAGATCATGTGGATCCACGTTCGATACATATACTACTCTCCTTCTGAATGTAACTGCTTGCTACAAATTACGTTAACAAACACGTCGAAACACCGGCCCTCGCCGGCCGACCGGCGGCACGGTGCCTCTGGCCGGATCGCAAACGTCACGGATCCACCCACAGTTTTCTCGCAGATGCGATACCGCCGCAAAAACTCGCTCATTCACCTCCTTTCCGCGCAGGGACACAACCCCTGCCACGTCCGATATCAGCGGAAAGCATCTGACATGACCCCTCGCGTGCACTCGCACTCCCGGACAAAGCCCTCAATTGAGGCTTTGAGGAGGCAAGCCGTCTGCGTGCCTGTCACAACAAACTCGCCAGCTATGACACCATCGCTGGGCCTGAAACATGCCTATCCGAATCCATCTATTATTACCATATGGGGCAGCCGGAAACAATACCATTTTCTCCTGATACCCCATTTCAACATCGACAGAAAGCATACCGATCTTCCAGACAATTGGCGGTATTCCTGACACTCCGTCACGACAGACCGAGCGCGCAATCCGATCCGTTCAGGAGCATTACCCTGACTCCGTAACGCGAGAACCCTCCACCTGGACGCCGGCCTGCTTGCGGCGTCACGGCATGACAGACCAACTCCGCCCAGCCTTCGGGAATCGCTCCCGAGACACTCCAGCGAACCTCATGGCCGCCCTTGGCTTCGGACTCAGCGGCCCGCTTTGGCGCGGGCCTGTTCCAGCAAGGTCTTGGCTCGCTGGGCCAGATTGTCGCTGGCGGCCGCCTGAATGGCTTTTTCCAACGGCCCAATCAGCTTGGCCGCGTACTGGTTCGCCTCACGCTGACTCAGCAGCCGGTCGGCAATCCCCAGCAGGGCGACCGTCGCTTCCTGCTTTGTCGCCGAATCCGCCAGATAGGGCTCGATCACGCCCAGTGCGTCGATCGAATCGATGCCGCCCAAGGTGCCCAGCAGCAGCTTCTTCTCGTCGTCCCGCCGAACCAACTCGCCAGCCTGCCGGCACATCGTCAAACGCATCTCGGCCGGCAGGTCACGACGGGCCGCAAAACCCAGATACGATCGCAGAGACAACATTCTGTCACTGGGGTTATCGGTCGCTTTGGCCAGCGCCAGCAACTCCGTGGCCGCGTCGGTAGTCTTCCACGTTCCCAGCGCGCGGATGGCTCCGGTGCGCACCTCGCCGTCAGGATCGTCGACCGCTGCACGGACTGCTTTCAGAGCCGCAGGACCACCAACTCCGCTCAGGACCCGCAACAGAACGATCTTCTGCGCCGGTCTCGCCCGGTCGAGCCGGTTGATAAGCATCGGGCTAACGGTTTGCGGATCGGCCGCCTTGCCGCAGACCTGACTCATCGCCTGCCTTGCCGCTTCGAGATCCGACGAGGCCTCCAGACCTCCGAGCAGATCGAGCAGCGGGGGCAACTGGTCCGGCCCGCCCAACTCGCCCACCATCTTGATGGCGGCCTGGCGGAGATTGCCCTCCGTGGTTCCGGCAGCTTTCAACAGGACAGGTACCGCACCCGTCATCCGACGGCGCCCCATCAACTCCAGCGCCGCCAAGCGTCTATTCGTGTCACTGCTGTCGAACATCGTCATCACCGCCTGGTCGGCCTCTTTGCCCTGCATCGCCGCGAGGCACTCCTGGGCGGCCTGCGAAACCTGACGGTCGGTGTCGGCCATCAGACCTGCCAGCACGGGCACCGCCGAGACGTCGCCGATTTCCGGCATGGCCTTTATGGCGGCAACGCGAACGGCCTGTGGCCCTGCCTTGGAGGCTTCGAACAGCGTCGGTAGTGACGCCTTATCCCCTCGCTTGCCGAGCGTCTGAATCGCCAGGATGCGGTTGTCGGCAGGCAATTGAGGCAGCGATTCGGTCAGCGCTCGTGTAATCCCGGCGTCCGGCAGGTCCAGGGCCGTCTGGCAGGCGGCCGCGAACAACACGTAGTCGTCGCTGCGCAGATGCTCCCGGATGAGGGTGGCTTGTTCGCCGCCGCTGCGCGTCAGGATCGCGCCGCGCAGCGCGCCGGCTCGGACCTGGTGCGGACCCTTCGTCTGACGCAGCCGATCGTAGATCGCTCTGGCCTCGTTGCGATTGCCCTCGACGACGAGATGCTCGGCGCAACGCAACAGACCCTCATACACATCAATCATGCCTTCCGGCGGCGCATGGTCCAGGCTTGCGATCAGGACTTGCGACGCAGCCGAGTTGCCAATCTGGCCCAGCGTCCGCACAGCGGCCCCCATCGCCTCGGGGCTCACCTGGTCGTCCATGAGCATCTTCATCAGAGGTTCCACCGCCTGGGCATCGCGCCGGACGCCGATGCTGGTGATCACGCCGATCAGAGGCCGGCCGCTGAGCTTGCCCAAGGCATCGCGAAGGGCCTGGTCCACCGCCGGATCGGAGATGGGCTCCAGCGCATAACGGGCCATGTGCGACATTTCAGGATCGCCCAGCAGCGACGCCAGCGGCGCAATGGCTTTGTTTGTCCCGATGATCGACAACTGCCGGCAGGCGTCGGCCTTGTCCTTGCGAGACGCACTGGCCGACGTCAAGGTGGCGATCAGCTTGCCTTCGTCCGCCTTCGGGGCAACCGTCTGTGCCCACAAGGGCGCGATACCGGCCACGAGCAATGCGGCAACTGACAGAACGCATATTCTTGACTTCAACATGGGTCGACTTCCTTCCAGCTAAAGTGAGGCTCTCAGATGGTCCAGGGTTCCCGCATCGCGCGCGAGCGGAATCGATTGGCTTCCTCGTCGTTGACGAACTCCTCCTTGACCGGATCGAAACGCAGATCGCGCTTGAGCCACATCGAAACGTTCGCCGCGTGTACGGTGGACATGGAGCGATGCATCATGACCGGTCCCGATACGGTCTGCCGCCGGGTTTTGATGCAGTCGAGCCAGTTGCGCATGTGACTCATCGGACGCTGCGTGCGGGCCATGTAGTCGCCGACGAGCTTCTTGAAATCCTGCATCCAGGCGGGATTCGAAACCTCCGGTTCGGCGTATCCGTCGGCCGTGGACACCCAGCCTTCGGTGCCCTCGTAGCGAACGCCGCACGAGCCATGCCAGATCTTGCCTTCCATGTCGCGCTCGAGCACCATCTTGATCCCGTTGGCGAATCGGGTGACCATGCCGTCGCCGCTGTCGTTCGCAACGTACTTGTACTCGATGGCCGAGGTGTCCGCGGCGCCGATGGCGACCTGGCACTGCGCGAACGTGTGGGCGCCCCACTCGCCGATGCAACTGGTGTGGAAATCGTAATGGTTTCGCCAGCCCCCGCGCACATAAGACGAATTGTAGGGCCGCCAGGGGCACGGGCCCAGCCAGGCGTCCCAATCCAACTCGTCTTTCGGCGGCAGCGGCTCGGCGGGCAGCCACTCGTGCTTCATCTCCGCCGCGTCCCACGGAGCGATGTGGGCGCGAACGGTGTGCACCTTGCCCAGATAGCCCAGGCGAAGCAGCTCGTTGGCGAAGGTGAAATTGCCCTCGCTGAGCCGTTGAGTCCCGGTCTGGTAGATTCGTCCGTAGCGGCGGGCGGTCTCCACGACGCCCTGCCCTTCCGCGATGGTCATGGCCGAGGGCTTCTCGGAGTAGACGTCCTTGCCGGCGCGCATGGCGTAGATCGAGGCCAGGGCATGCCAGCGGTCCCCCGTGGTAACCAGCATGGCGTCGATGTCCGTTCGGGTCGCCAGGAACTCGCGAATCTCCGGGTACATGGCGCAGTCGCTGTTGCCGTAGCGATCATCGACGATCTTCTTGACAGCCTCGCGGCTGGCTTTCTGCGCGTCGCAGATCGCGACGAATTGGACATCGGGCTCCGGCAGCATCCAGCGCAGGTCGTGCTGGCCGCGGCTGCGAATGCCGATCCCGCCGACGAGGATACGCTCGCTGGGCGGCACGGCGCCGTTGCGTCCGAACACCGAAGCCGGAACGATGTATGGCACCGCCGCCAGAGTCGCCGTGCGTCTTAGAAACGCGCGACGAGACAGGCTCGATTTCTTCTGCGACATGATGGTCTCCTCATAAATACGGCAGGACCGGTCTGTGCCCACACGTAGGCGGGCAGCCATCCCGCATGCTATTTCACAGTCAGATCGGGGTTGTCGGGGCCGAAATGCTTGAGCATCACGATCGGATCGGCCTTCGACGGGTTGGTGATCTTCACGCCTTCCCTGGCCGCACTTTCCGTGACGAAGTACTCATCGTACGTCAACTGCCCATAGCGAATCATGGTGGGCGTCTCGATGTCCCAGGCGCCCATCTTGCCGTGGCCCTGCATCATGATCATTCCGTAGGCGCCGCTGTCCTTGATCGTCACGGTCCGGCCCGGCAGCACGGTCAGTTCCTTGGCGCTGAAGGCGGTGGACTTGTAGCAGATCCAGTTCTCGACGTAGCCGGCGGCCTGCATCTCCTTGACCGGGCGCACCGGGACCGGCTGCATGAACCGGTTCTTTGCGAAGTCCGGATCGACGTTGAGGTCCCAGTCGATCACTGAAAGCAGCCAGTCGACATCGCCGGTCTTGTCCTTGGGCGTGTCTTTCCACAGCAGCTCCTTGGGCACAACCTGGTCGTGCGTGACGTTTTCGTACATCGCGAAGACGTCCGAGGCCTTCTGCGGCTCATACGTGCAAAGGCTGCCCGGGGCGTGAAGGACACCGGGGGGGACATCCCAACCGGTCCCGGGGGTGAGTCGATAGGCGGGCGCCAGAGCCGTGATGGCGTTGTCTTTGCCCGCCGCCGCATCCGCAAGGGCCTTGCGGGCCTGGTCCCTGGTCACGCCTGGATAGAGCCCAAAGAAGGTATAAGGGAAGTCGCCGCCGTGGTTGTTCACCTGCGGCGGGAAGTAATAGGCCTCCGGTTTGCCGAGTTGGCCCGTCAGCTTGGCGTGCTCGTCCCGATGGTGAATGTGATGGGGCAGCGCGGCCTTGTTGTCGAAGAACTTCGAGTACATGGGCCAGCGTTTGTACTGCTTCCAGAGACGGTCGCCGATGATCTCGCCCTTCAGCGCGTCGATCGCGTCGCGGAGTAAAATCTGCTTTGTCTTGTCGCCGTCCTCGAAGACGACAAAGCTCAACCCCTCGTTGGGTGAGGTGAGCGGGCCGTTGTCGGCCGGCGTGGTCGAGCTGAACCATCGCTCGTCCAGGCCACCTCGCTCGCCCCCCAGCGCGTAGTAATCATCGGGGTGCAGCTTGATCCGCCGACCCGGAACGCAGAACGAACGCGGCACCCACGTGGGCGTCAGACGCAGAATACCTTTTCCCTGTTCGAGGGCCTTCTCGGCCACTGCCTTCGTCGCCATAATTCACTATCCCTTCTTCGTTATGCCCCCGGCCCGTCCGTCCCGATCTCAACGCTCGTCGCGATCGGGATCGCGTCGCCACCCTCAGGCTCGATGCGGTTCAGTACGTGATGTCTTTCCACCTGCCGACCTTGGCGGAAGCCAGCACGGCTTCGCAGACCTTCTGCGTCGCCAGGGCGTCGCGGAACGTCGGCGCCGTCGGCTTGCCTTTGGCCATGTTCGTCAGGAAATCGGCGGTCTGGTGTACGAATGAGTGCTCGTAGCCGATTTGCAGTCCCGGCACCCACCACTTGCCCATATAGGGCATGTCGCCGTCGGTGACGTGGACCGATCGCCAGCCGCGCACGATGGAATCGTCGCGATGATCGAAGTAGCTCAGGCGATGCAGATCGTGGAGGTCCCAGGCGATCGACGCATGCTCGCCGTTGATCTCGAACGTGTAGAGGGCCTTGTGCCCGCGCGCATAGCGTGTGGACTCGAAATTGCCCATCGAGCCGTTGTCGAACCGGCAGAAGAACGTGCACGCGTCGTCGATGCCGACCGGCTCGACCTTGCCGGTCTCGGCATGCACGCGCTCCTTCACAAAGGTCTCGGTCATC
Source organism: Sedimentisphaerales bacterium (assembly GCA_040772485.1). GTDB lineage: Bacteria > Planctomycetota > Phycisphaerae > Sedimentisphaerales > Anaerobacaceae > Anaerobaca. The sequence continues at coordinate 181,761 of JAXGYC010000012.1, forward strand.
GCGCAGACGGAGCTGATGGGACCGTTGTGCCACATCGCGGTGTCGATACAGTGGGCCAGCAGATCGCCCGTCACGCCGGAGCCGGCCGCCTTGACGTCCAGACGCCACGTGGCCATCCCGCCCTGCGGGACCTTGGCCGAGATCGTCCAGTCCTGAAGGAAGTTGGCCCGATAGTGGAAGATCTTGCCCAGGCGGCCCTCGTCGATGAGCTGCTTGGCCAGCGTCACCGCCGGCACGCGACGATAGTTGAACGAAGCCAGGTTGGGCACCCCCGCCTTTTCCACCGCATCGACCATCTTCTTGGCCTGTGCGACGTTCAGCGCCAGCGGCTTCTCGCAGCAGATGGCCTTGCCCGCCTTGGCGGCCGCGATGGCGATCTCCGCGTGGTAGTTGTTCGGCACGCAGATGTCGACGACGTCGATGCTCTTGTCGTCGATCACTTTGTGCCAGTCCGTCGTGTACGTTTCAAAGCCCCACCGGTCGGCGAAGGCCTTCGCCTCCTTCTCCTCCAGGCCACAGATGGTCTTGAGGACGGGCTTGTACGGCACATCGAAGAAATTGGCGACCTTGCGGTACGCATTGGAGTGTGTGCGGCCCATGAAGCCGTAGCCGATGATGCCGACGTTGAGTGTTTTGGCCATTGCAGTGATTCCTTATTCAAGGTCGTAGACGTTCGCAAATCGTGCGCGGCGCGTTCCCTGCCGCTACGCCGTCCATCCGTGGGCGGCGCGCACTTTGAGCATCACGTCGAGGATGTCATTCCAGGTGCTTTGCGTCTCGAGCATCGCGTTGGGGAACATGCACCCATCCCAGCAGATGTGCTGGATGCCGCGTTTCGGGGCGTCTTTGAGCCAGTAGCCGGCGCAGCGGACGACGTCGAGCTTGCCTTTCGGGTCGCCGGCCGGGCAGTGCTTGCCCGTCTTGTCGTGCGAACCGGCGCCGCGCACCTCGCCGTCGTTCTGGGCGACGTGGAAGTCGATCGTCCAGGGCCGCAGCTTGTCGACCATTTTCTCGTATGCGGCGTAAAACTCGTCCTCGGAATAGCCGGGCTTCAGCAGCGCTGCCTCCGGCGCGTTGTATCCCATCAGGTACAGATAGGTGTGGGCCATGTCCGCCTGGAAGCCCAGCGTCTCGGGCATGTCCACCGCCTCGAGCAGATCGAGCATGGCCCTCCAACTGTGCATACCGGCCCAGCAGATCTCGCCCTCGGCCGCCAGGCGTTCGCCGTGATCGGCCGCGATCTTGGCGGCTTCGCGGAATGTCTTGGCGATCGCCGCGGTGTTCTTCTTGGGGTCTTTGCTCCATTTCTCGACGTTGCCGTCGGCCGAGTCGATCCGGATGACGCCGTACTTGCGCACGCCGTGCTTGTTGAACACGCCGGCGATCCGGCAGGCCACCTTCACGGCGTTGCAGAACTTCTTGCGGGCCGCGGCGTCGCCCATCGCGGTGTCGCCTACCGTACCGCCCCACACCGGGGCAACGAGCGACCCAACGCTGAAACCATAGCCGGCAATCAGGTCGGCGATCTTCCTCAGATCGTCGTCGTTGGCGTTGGGGTCGGTGTGCGGCAGGAAGAGAAAGCAATCGACGCCGTCGAACTTCTGGCCGTTCACTCTGGCGCCCGCCGTCAAATCGAGCATCCGCTTCAGACTGATTGGCGGCTCCTGGCCCGGCCCATCTCCCTTGCCCACCAGCCCGGGCCACATGGCGTTGTGAAGTTTGGGGAAGGTCTTCGAACTCATCTCTGGCTCCTTTCCGGTGCGGTAGCGTTCGCTAACGGTCTCGTCCTGATCGTGTCAAGCGGCGGCGTCCCACCCTTCCTTGATCGTCTTGTACCCGAACTGATAGCATTCCTCGGGGCTGGCCGACAGCTCCCGCCAGACGCAGGTCGTCGCCGCCAGCTCGGGCAGGCTGGTCCCGAAGGCCTCGATCGTCAGCCACTGGTCGTAGCCGCCCGCCCGCAGGGCCTTGAAGATCTTCTTGAACGGCACGTGTCCCTTGCCCGGCGTGCCGCGGTCGTTCTCCGAGACGTGAACGTGACGGATCATCTTCAGATTCTTCTTGATGCAGCCGACCGGGTCCTTCTCTTCGACGTTGGCGTGGAAGGAATCGTACATCACGCCAAAGTTGGGATGGTTGACCCGCCTGGCGTGGGCGGCGCCGTCGTCGAGGGTGTTGAGGAAGTAGCATTCGAAGCGGTTGAGGCACTCAATCGCGAGCACGACATCGGCCTTTTGGGCATAGTCTGCGATCCTGTGGTGCACGTCGGCAGCCCGCTGCTTCTCTTCCGGCGTAGGCCCCTTGCCGCTGAAGAACTTGCCTCCAAGCGGCTGATAGTACGGCCCGCACAGGACCTCCGAGCCAAGCGCCTCGTTGCAGTCAATCGCCCACTTGAGGTAATCGACGGCCTTCTCGCGGCTCTTGGCATCCGCACTGATCGGGTTGTGCTCGCCATCCGGCATGACGGTACACGTCGTACACTTCAGGCCGTTGTCCTTGAGGGCCTTGGCCACTTTCTTGTAGTGCTCCACGTCGCCGGCGAAAAGTGGGATTTCCGCGCCGTCGTAGCCCGTGGCTTTGAGTTTTCCCAGAATGCCAAAATGCTCCTCAGTGACGAAGGGAGTCCAGAGTAGGAGATTGAATCCAGTCTTCATGGGCGTCCTCGCAAAGAATTGATGATGATGGCCATAGTGTTCCGGCTCCTGCGGTAGAAACAGGCCCTGTATCTGCCCGAGCCGCCGCAAAGGGTGCCCCCACGCGGCTGCTTCCCGTCCCTTCTACCGGCGGCGCCACGCTCTGTCAACCTTTTTCAAGGTCCGTTCTCAGATGCGCAAAAGTAGGTTCCTGTGGCATCCGTCGACAATACAGTGCGTGCACGAGGGACTGCCCACTGCTATAATCACATGCCAAAAACAGGCCCAAGTAAGGAGGTAAGGATTATGACCACATCCAAGACATGCCTGCTGACTCTGATCGTCACCGTATTCGCAGGCCCGACAAATCTCCTGGCGGCGTCCGATCCACGCTGGATCACGTTCGACGGCCACGCCGGGCCGGGCCAGGGCAAGCACATCGTCTTCGTCACGGGCGACGAGGAGTACCGCTCCGAGGAATCGATGCCGATGCTCGCCAAGATCCTGACGGTCCATCATGGCTTCACATGCACCGTGCTGTTCGCGGTCAACGAGGAAACGGGGGAGATCGACCCGGTGATCGGGGACAATATCCCCGGCCTGGAGGCCCTCGACGGCGCCGATCTGATGGTGCTGTTCACGCGGTTCCGCGAGCTGCCCGATAAGCAGATGAAGCACATCATTGACTACACCCATTCGGGCCGGCCCATCATCGCCCTGCGGACCGCCACCCACCCATTCTATTATAAGAAGGATAAGAGCGGCCCCTACGCCAAGTATAGCTGGGACAACCAGGACGAAAGCTTCCGGGGCGGCTACGGCCGCCAGGTTCTCGGCGAGACGTGGATCAGCCATTACGGAGTCCACCAGAAAGAGAGCACGCGAGGACTCGTCGCGCCGGGCATGGAGAATCATCCGATCGTTCGCGGCGTCGGCGAGATCTGGGGCCCTTCGGACGTCTACGGCCTGACCACCCTGCACGGCGACTGCACGCCCGTCATCATGGGCTACGTCCTGGCCGGCATGCACCCGACCGACAAGGTCAACGAGGACAAGAAGCCCCTGCCGGTGGCCTGGACCAAGACCTATGCCGGTGACACAGGCAGGACCGCCAAGGTCTTCACGACCACGATGGGACACGCCGGCGACTTCCAGGACGAGGACTTCCGCCGGCTGATGGTCAACGCATGCTACTGGTCGGCGGGCCTGGGCGACCGGATCCCGGCCGAGAGCCGGGTGGACATCATCGGACAATACGATCCAAAACCCATCGGCTTCGGTGGCAACAAGAAAGGCGTCAAGCCTTGGGACCACGCCATCGTCGCACAGCCCTGAATGGAGTGACATCTATGGCAACGGAATCGGTCATGGAGAAGACAAGGATCGTCGTCGCGGCGTGCGTCATGCTCACATGCGGCTCGCTGCGGGCAGACCAGGGGAACCAGACCACAGCATCGGGCGAGGCCTGCGACATCGCGCCGTTCGGTTTTCGCGTCTCCGAAGCGGATGGACGGTCGCACGGAATCCGCTGGGCCGAGCCGAGGAAAGTCCGGCGGGTGATCGCCGAGTTCGAGGAGGGCCAGAGCCTGCCGGAGCCGGCCGAGGTGACGCTACAGTACTGGCGCCGGACCTGGGATGGAAAGGCCGATCCGGTTCAGGCCGAACGCGGGGCCGGCGGCGTGGGCTGGGATGCGATGGACGACTGGACCAACGGCAAGTGGATCGACGCCGAGACGTCCGTCGCCGCCGACGGCGCGACGTGGTCGTTCTCGTTCCTGCCGATCACCTCCAAGGAGATCGAAGGCGTCGAGGGTCCCGGCGTCGCCTACCGCAAGACGCTCTGGGTGCGTCTGCTTTTCGGCCGGACCGCGCCCCGACTTCGCAGCCTGCGCGTGCTCACGGAGTCAGCGTATCAACCGCTGAGCGTTCGCATCCATTTCGGCAAGCCGGCCCTGGCCGCCATAGGCGCTGCCGGCGTCGAGAGAGGCCTTCTTGAGGTCCACAACGGCCGCCTCGTGAGCGTCCGTCCGTCCGGCGACACTCGAATCGACGTCACGGACAACCTCAGGTGGTCTTTTCCGGCCGGCGACAGCACGGCCATTGAGGCCGACCTCCTGGTCGCCCGAGATCCCGCCGACGACCGCTACGACCGGACCATCGTCACCGTCCGTTCCAGCGCCCGGCCGTTCTCCTTCGCCCCCGACGAGGTCGCCAGAGGCGACCGCATTCTCGTCGACGACTTGGGCGTGCTGGTGACAGCGGCGCAGGACACCATCACTCTGGAGGGCTATCGCGAGGCGCTGCGCACGGGTTTCCGGGGACGCACGGTGTACGATCGCGTCAAAGACGCACCGGAGCAGACCCTGCCGGGCGCCTGGGACGACATGCCCCTGAAGCGTCCGCTCTGGTTCGTCCACGGCCTGCCGGGAGATCGCAACACGATCCGACAGCACCCCAACGGCGACGTCGACATCAGCGCGGTCGGCCGATGGTTCAACATCCAGAAGAGCGAACGGGACAGCGCCCGCAAGCAGTGGAAAGGCGACATGCTGCGGATCTCCTTCGGCCTGCCCGACGAGACCCTTCGAGGCGGCCGGCGGCTGGAGGAAGGCTACCTGCCGCTGGTGTACACATGGTGGCAGGATGGGCCGGTCTATTACGAGCAGGCGACCATCCTGGACGCGCTGGACGCGGACCTGAGCGACATCGACCTCGACGACCCGACGGTGCTCCTGATGCAGGTCCGCATGGTCAATGTCTCGCCAACGGACGCCGCGCCCGTCCGGCTGCGTTTCGCGTCCCACGCCCCTGGCGAGGGCAAGCTGACCATCCAGGACGGCCGTGCGGTGGCGCAGACCGAACAGGGTCCCTGTCTGCGGTTTCTCATCGCCGACGCGAACCGGGGAACTGTCTCCGAAGAGGGAAACTCGACCGCGTGGGCCGCAAACCTCGAACCGGGCGAGTCGATGACGCTGCACCTCTACATACCCTCGGTCACGCTCACGGATGCGAAGGAAATCGAAGCCCTGCAGAAGCGTGATTTCGATTCCGACGCCCGGCGCATCTGCGGCTTCTGGCGGGAGCTGACCGCCAACGCCACGCAAATCGAGACACCCGAGCCCTGGATCAACGACTTCTACAAGGCCCATCTGAGGCATCTGCTGGTCAACTGCTTCAAGGAGCTCGATTCCGATCGCCTGCACGCCCATGTGGGCACCTTCTACTACGGCGTCTATCCCAACGAATCAGTGATGATGATCAGCGATCTGGACCGTCGCGGCCTGCACGAGCAGGCGCAGCAGTGCCTGGACGCCTTCCTGCACTACCAGGGCACCGTCTCGATGCCCGGCAACTTCCGCAGCCGCGAGGGGCAGTTCTACGGCGCCGCAGGCCACGAGACCGGCGGATACAACAAGAGCCACGGCTACGTCATGTGGAACATGGCCCAGCACTGGTGGATGACGCGGGATCGCGCGTGGATGGAGAAGGCGGCGCCCAAGCTCATCAAGGCCTGTGACTGGGTCGTCGGAGAACGCAAGGCCACGATGACCACCCTCAAGGACGGCACGAAACCGCTGGAGTACGGCTGGCTGCCGAGCGGCTCGCTGGAAGACGTCACCGACTACTGGTACTGGCTGGCCACCAACAGCGCTACCGCCTGGGGCTTTCAGGCGCTGGCAGAGGCCTTGGCGGATTTCGGACATCTCGAAGGCGCACGACTCCAGAAGGAGGCACAGGCCTACTACGACGATGTCATGCGAGGCATCACCGAATCGCGCATTCGCTGCCCGGTCGTCCGGCTGCGGGACGCCACGTACGTTCCGAAGATCCCTTCCCGCCTGTACGAGCGAGGCCGGGCCCACGGCTGGCTGCGTGAAACGCTCGAAGGGTCGCTGTTCCTTCCGGCGTACGGACTGCTGGGGCCGGACGCCCCAGAGACCGAGTGGATCATGAAGGACTTCGAGGACAACCTCTATATCTCCGAACGCTATGGCTACGCGATACCCGCGTTCGAGGACTTCTGGTTCTCTCGCGGCGGCTTCTCGATGCAGGCCAATTTGTTGGACGGCCCCCTGCCCTATCTGTGGCGGGACGACGTCAAGCATTTCCTTCGCGCCTACTTCAACGGCTTCGCCTCCGCGTTCTATCCGGAAATCCGCATGTGCAATGAGCACTCGCTGCCGGAGCTGGGATACCCCAGGGGCGATCACTTCAAGTCCTCGGATGAGGCACAGTCCATGTACTGGCTGCGGCTGATGTTCATCCGCGAGGCGGGCCCGAACCTGTATCTCGGGCAAGCCATCCCCCGATACTGGCTGTCGCATGGAAAGCGGGTCAGCATCCGAAACGCACCCTCCAACTTCGGCGTCCTGTCGCTCATGTTGGAGTCGCAATCGAACGAAGGGCAGATCAAAGCGGTCGTGGAGCCGCCCGGGCGCAACGCCCCGGAGCGCATCTTCCTGCGTCTGAGGCATCCGGACGGCGCCAGGATCAAGAGCGTCACCGTCAATCGGCAGCCCTATGAGCGTTTCGACGCCGACAAGGAATGGATCATCCTGCCGGGCAAGCTGGATGAACGTCAGGAGGTCGTGGCAAGGTACTGAGGCAATGTCCTACGAGGCAATGGTCGGCGCGACGCACTTGGTCAGAACGACCTTGCCGTCGCCGATGTCGTAGAAATCCTGCAATGTGGCCTCGCGGAGGTAACCGATGCGTTCGTAGAAGGCGACGGTAGGTATATAGGCATCGCGGCCGGAGGTCTCAACGATCACGCGGCGCCCGCCTCGCGCTCGAATTTCCGACTCGGCAAAGGCCATGAGTGCACGGCCGATGCCCTGCCCCTGACAGGCAGCGGCAACGGCAATCCAGTACAGATCCCAGGTGCCGATCGTGCAGGGTGTCGGGCCGAAGCTGACCCAGCCGAGAACCTCGTCCCCTCGCATAGCCACGTACGACTGATAGTGGCCGTCAGGTCCGCCCCGGATGCCGTCGTCCAGCACTTCCTTGGCGATCTGGACCTCGCCCGGACGGAACATCTGGGTTCCCGCAAGCAGCGAGACCACCGCGTCGCGATGCGACGCCTGGCACCAGACGATGCGCAGGTCGCCGGCGCCGGCCTTGGCGCCGATCCGTCGCCGCGATCGGGTCCTGGGCCTGGCCAGACGCGAAACGGCATTGTCGATCGTCAGGCGGACGAACTCATGGTACGTAATCTCCGCCGCCTCCAGGGCCGCCGCGAAGCCGGCATCCGGCGAGATGTCCGGGTTGGCGTTCACCTCGAGGATGTAGGGCTCCAGCGCATGATCCAGACGCATGTCGACGCGGCAGTAGTCGCGGCAGTCGAGGCAGCGACAGGCCGCCATGGCCAGCTCCCGCACGCGGCGCGCCACCTTCGCCGGCAAGGGCGACGGGATGATTCGCGGCGTGTGGTGGTACTCGAACGTGTCCGCCAGCCACTTCGCCTCGTAGCCGACGATGCGCGGACGGCTTCCATCGAAGGCGCTGAAGTCGATCTCCGCCAGCGGCAGGACCTCGGGCTCGTCGCCGCGCCAGATCACCGAGACGTTCAGCTCCCGCCCTTCGATGTACTGCTCGACCAGGGCCGGCTGACCAAACCGCTCGTGCACGCGCGCGACCGCCTGCTTCAGTGCGCGACCGCCGTCGGGGACCACGCTGGCCGCATCGATCCCCTCGCTCGCATCGGCTCCGACGGGCTTGACGATATACGGCCCCGGCCAATCCGTAGGATGGGCTTCAGCCCATGCTGTACCTGCCGGGATCAGGTATCCTTGCGGGACGGGCAGGCCCGCGCCTTCGAGCAGAATCTTGCTGTGCCACTTGTCCAGAGACAGCAGCAGCCCCAGAGTCGCACTCCCAGTGCAGGCCTTGTCGAACGCCGCACAGACCGCCGGAACGAAGGCCGCCCGTTCCGGATGGTCGGCGAATCCCTCCACAAGGTTGAAGACAACCGACTCATCGGCCCCGGACAAGACTTCGGGCAGTTGCGCGTAGTCTCGCACGCCCACTGCCCGACAGGGTCGGCGCAGCTTGCGACAAGCTTCGGCCACGGCCGCGACCTCCACGAGGACGCCTGCTTCACTCTCCAGAACGCCACCGGCCTTCGCTGCGGCCGGCTCGTTGTAAAGGATCAGCACCGGGCCGCGTGACATGGCAAGTCCTCCCGTCGGCTCAGGGCGCTGACAACGATCCGGTCGATCAGATCCTCATAGGCCATCCCCTGCTGTGTCGCGATCATGGGCAGATCCGAGTGCGTCGGGTGCAGGCCGGGCAACGGATTGATCTCGATGAAGCACGGCCGACCCTCCGCGTCCAGACGCACATCCACACGCCCGGTGTCGCGGCACTCCAGAGCCCGATAAGCCGCCAGACTCAGCGCCTCCACCTCGTCTCGCAGCGCCCCGCGAGGCATCTCGAAGTACTTCACATAGCTCTCGCACTGCTCCTTTACTTCATAGGAGTAGTCAGCAGCAGGCGCGCCGCCCGCAATCGTGAACTCCATGGTGCCGAGCACCTCGGCCGCCGGACCGGTGCCCAGGATGGCCGTGGTGAACTCCCGGCCGGGCAGATACTCCTCGACCAGCGCCGGCTCTCGAAATCGCTCCAGCAGATCGTGGCACACATGGCGAAGCTGCGCCGGGCTGTCGATGCGCGAGCGGTGGTCCACGCCCTTGCCCGTGCCCTCGGCGATGGGCTTGGCGAACATGGGAAACGTCAGATCCACCAATTCGACCTCGTCGGGGCTGCTGACCACCGCGAATCGCGGCGTCCTGACGCCGGCGCTCTGGACAATCCGCTTGGCCATGGCCTTGTCCAGCGTCAGGGCGCAGATCAGCGGATCGCTGAAGGTATACAGCACGCCGTACATCTCCAGCAGGGCCGGCGCCTGCGCCTCACGCGAGCGGCCCCAGAGTCCCTCGCTGATGTTGAAGACCAGGTCCCAGCGACGACCCGCGACCAACTGGGCCGCCAGTGCCATGCCGTTGCCGATCCGTTCGGGTCGATGGCCCAGCCTGCGAAGCGCCTGCTCCAGCGCCTCGATCGTAGCGGCGGAATCGAACTCGGCGACCTGCTCTTCACTGTAACCCTGGGCCAGGTACTCATCTCGCAGATCGTAGACGAGCCCCACAGCCAGGTGTTCTCGTGCTTCTTCACGGCTAACTGTCATGGCTTTACCCCCGCAAGTTCATCCGAGAGAGCCTTTGCCAAGCCGGCAAAGAACGCCGCAGCGCCGCGTCGCAGGTTCCGAAGACTGTAGCCCCCCTCCTGCACGACGAGGATCGGCAGGCCCAGACCGCCCAGCAGTCGGCCGATCTTGCGAAGAGAGCCGGCCGCCAGAACGAACGAGCCCGTCGGGTCGCCCTTCATCGTGTCGAAACCCAGACAAACGATCAGAAACGCCGGATCGAAACGCCGAACGAGCCGCAGCGCCCTGTCCAGAGCCGCCAGATAAGCCGCCTCGTCTGTGCCCTGCGGCAGAGGGAAGTTGCGGTTATAGCCCTTGCCCGGACCTTCACCCCCCTCGTCCGCGAAACCGCTGAAGAAAGGATACGAATGCTGCGGATGGCCGTGCAGGCTCACAGTCAGAACATCGTCGCGGTTGTAGAAGATGTCCTGCGCGCCGTTCCCGTGATGGTGGTCGATATCGAGAATCGCGACCCTGCCCTCGCGGCACAGGAACTGGGCGGCGATCGCGGCATTGTTGAAATAGCAGAAGCCGCCAAAGCTGCGACGCTCCGCGTGGTGACCCGGCGGGCGACACAGAGCGTAGACCACGCGTCGCCCCCGCAACAGCTCTTCGGCGCCGGTCAGTGCGACGTCCACCGCCTCGCGAGCCGCGCGGTAGGCGCTGCGATCCAGCGGCGTGAACGTGTCGATGCAATAGTAGCCGGCGCACATGGCCAGTTCCTCGGGCCGGCGTTCGGGCCGTCGAATGGGAAATACGTAAGGGTACACCGGCTGCTCGCCCGTCAGCTTCTCGCAGACCACCTTCAGGTAGTTGACGAAATCGGCGGCGTGGACAGACCGCAGGTACTCCTGCCCGAAGTGGCGCGCCTCGATCGGGTCGAACAGCCCGGTCGCCATGCAGACCTCCTCCAGGGCGCCGACGCGGGCCGGACGTTCTACGTAGCCGCGATCCTTGACGTGATGAATGGTGTGCAACTGACCGCGAACGAGGGCAAAGGCCTTTCGCAGAGTCGGGTAGGGATCGCCCGACGTCGTGGCTTCCGTTACGTATCGCGGCTCCCGGATTCGCACGGGATCGTCGATGATGCTCTCCACCACGCACTCGATGTAGTCCGGACGGACGATGTGCCCGTACTTTCGCTTGAGAATGAGCCGGACGGCCGCCCGGCACTCCGACCGCCGCAGCGGCTTGCCTCGGCCCAGGTCGTCGAACAGCAGGTACGGCGCCGGCGAGTCATTGATCGGGGTCTCAAACTCGGTGTGCGTGATGGGTCGGATCCCGTAGTGCTCGTAGAACCGCAGTCGCGCCCGGTTCTCCGCCAACAGCGATGGGTCCTTCACCACCGCCGGGTCGTCGGGAAGCACCTCCATGTACAGCCCCAGGGAGCCATGTGCGCGCAGATACTCGCGCGTCGCTTCAAACAGGGCGCTGCCGATACCCCGGCCGCGCTCCGCTCGCCGGGTCGCCACAAAATCCAGCAGACTGCTGTTGATCTCCGGAAAGTGCAGCACCAGGGAAAAGCCGGTGACCTTGCCCAGACCGGTCTCACTGACCAGCAGCACGGTCTTATAGCCGTACTTGACCGGCTGGGCCAGCAGGTCCGGGATTTTGTCCGCATACCCGGCCACAGCCGCGAAATTCAGGCGGAGTATCTCCTGGGTCTGCGCGATCCGAACTCGGTCAATGGGCAGAACTGCGCTGTAGACCCGCTGAATGCGGATCATCAAAAAGTCTCCGGGAGCGGTCCTACACTGCAATGTGCCTCTCGACGCATCAGGCGCGTCGCCTGGGCCGGCTTGATATGGCTGTGATGCCCGGCCGCCAGGTCCCAGACGCTCGGCGCCGAGACGTCGCTTGGGGCGTCCACGGGCTCGGCGATGCGATCCTGCGGCTCCGGATAGGCGATCAGCATACCTTCGTAGTTGCGCAGCACCGTCTGCGTCGGGCTTTGCGAGACCACGTAGGTCGGCAGGACGGGAATCTTGCCGCCCCCGTGGGGGGCATCCACCACGAAGGTGGGGATCGCCAGGCCGCTCAGCCGTCCGCGCAGGTACTCCATGATCTCGATCCCGCGGGACAGCGGCGTCCGGAAATGCTCCACTCCCCGAACCAGATCGCACTGGTACAGGTAGTACGGGCGCACACGGATGCTCACCAGCTTGCGGCAGAGCTGCTCGATAATCTGCGGCTGGTCATTGACGCCGCGCAGCAACACCGACTGGTTGCCCAACGGGACCCCGGCGTCGGCCAGGCGCGTACAGGCCTCGCTCGACTCCGGCGTAATCTCGTACGGATGGTTGAAATGCGTGTTGATCCAGATCGGGTGGTACTTCCGCAGCATCGCACACAGATCTTCCGTGATGCGTTGCGGCAGGACCACGGGCACCCGGGTTCCGATCCGGATGATCTGCACCGACGGGACCTGACGCAGGCTGGCCAGCACCTCTTCCAGGTGCGCGGTGCTCAGCGTCAGCGGATCGCCGCCGGAGACGATCACGTCGTGAATCTCCGGGTGCTCCTTCACGTACGCCACCGTCTGCTCCAGACGCCGCTTGCTGATCGTCGTCTCCCGCGTGCCGGCGACCCGTTTGCGCGTGCAGTGCCGGCAGTACGTCGAACACGTGGTGGTCGCGATCAGCAGCGCACGGTCCGGGTAACGATGCACCAGACCGGGCACCGGCATGTCGTGGCACTCCTCCAGCGGGTCCGACGAGAGAAACGGCGGATCGTTCAGCTCCGTCAGTTGCGGCACGCACATCTGAAAGATCGGGTCGGTTTTATCGGCCCGCCGGATCAGGGAGGCATAGTACGGCGTGATCGCCAAAGGGTACTTCCCCATCACCGGCGAGAGATCGGAGGCGTGCTGAAGGGAGGGAAAACGCGTCACCAACTGCTGGACCGTACGAATACGGTGTCGGATTTGCCATCGCCAGTCGTTCCAGGAGTCGGAGCACAGGCGACGGGGTGTGGCGACATCACACAGGGGCGGAGGTTCGTCATCTGCGATCGGCGACGAAATCGCCTCGCAGCGTGACGAAACACCTCCTGAACGGGATAGACTGCTCATGAGTAATTCGGTTCCTTACTAATTGGTCTCACGACCGGCTGAGGAATGCCTCGCAACGCAGAGCTCCTCATCGCTGCATGCGCCGTGGTGAAACACTCACCATGAGACACGATAATCAACGTGTTACGTCGGATTGTCAACGGGTGATCCTTCAATCTTTTTCATTTTTTTTGTCGAGACGGAAGTTCGTCCCGCGCCGGACGAAGAAGCGGACGACTTCGGACGTCCCAGGCTCCGTCTTCGACGCGCTTTGCGGACGCTGGCACCCCGCCCGTCGGCTCCCTTCTCGGCGTCGGACGTTCGCGCGTCGTCGGCCGTACAGTGCGAGGCATGAGCCGCGTCGTCCCGCCTTCTGTTTGCCTTTCTGTCCGCACATCTCTATAATGTTCTTGGAGAACCAGGGGGCAGCGATCGGACGCCGAAGCACCCTCGGTTCGAGATCGAGGTGCCGGGAGAAACCGATGCTGCAAGGGCGACCCTGGCCTTTCAAGAAACACACAGGCCAATAATAAGGACAGTACCAGGCGGCTATCCTCATCCTCGGTCAGGAGCCGGTGCGCCGGGGCGTCGCATGCCCTGCGGCCAGGCTGTCTTAGATTCTGGAAGGAGGCAGCGGTAATGAGCGCGTGTAAGCACCGTATGACGCTGGTTTGTGTGGAGATGGTTCTGGCCCTGGTGACGGTCGGCGCCGCATCCGATCTGCCGGAGCATCTCGTGCTGTATTACGACTTCGACGAAGAGGGGCTGTCCACCATCTCGGATCGGTCCAGCTAATAGAACGACGCTGCCCTGGAAGGGCCTGCACGATGGGAAGACAGCCGGTATGGCAAGGCGCTCCTGTTGAATGGGGCCGAGGTGGTGGCCAACACCCCCGCTTCCGACTCCCTGGCACGCCTCAAGGCGCCCATGAGCGTGGGAGCCTTGTTCAAGCCCGTCTCCCTCCCCGCCGGATACCACAAGATGCTCGGGATGTTTGGCACGCCAGGGCAGCGAGGCACGGGCTGGGCGTTCGAGTTCAACGGCAACGCATTCGATTTCGTCCTGTTCGGGAAGAAGAACTACTGGGGACCCGACCTGACGGTGGGCGAATGGATCTACATCATCACCGTCTTCGATGGAAACACGGTGGTGCACTACGTCAACGGTGCTGCTGCCTACACAATAGACGCGGAAGGGTATGACACCGACGTGAGTCAATCACCCGGCTTCTGGCTTGGGGCGGAGGCAGGTACCCTCAATACGCAGCCCGTGGACGTGATCGTGGATGAGGTGTGGATCTCCAGCAAGGCCTTGAGCACCGAGGAGGTCAACAGGGTAGTGCTTGGGCAATGGCGACCCAATCCCTACCTGGCCAGCAACCCGATCCCGCAAGACCAAGCCACCGAGATCCTGCGAGATTCGGACCTCCGCTGGACGGCCGGCATCACGGCGCAGGACCACCACGTCTACCTCGGCACCGACTTCGACGATGTGAATACCGCCGGTCTGACGGATGCGCCGGGACTTTGGCCGCCCAAAGCACGACCAGCGAGTACCTCGACCCCGACGTCTCGACTTCGACACTGACTCTTCTGGCGAGTGGACGAAGTCAACGCGCCCCTGATTTCACGCCATTCAAGGGCAAGGTGTGGAGCTTCACCACGGAACATCTCGCCTATCCCGTGGTTCCGGTAGCGGCCGGCGCCTCCAGCGCCCACATGCCAACCATGGGTCCGGAGAAGACCATCGACGGTTCGGGTCTCACCGCCATGGATCAGCATGACACTGCCGCCGATCATATGTGGCTTACCGCGACCACGGATCCCGAACGCTGGATCCGGTACGAATTTGCCGAAGCGCAGAAACTCCACGAGATGTGGGTCTGGAACTCGAACCAACCGTTCGAATCTCTTCTCGGTGTCAGCGCCAGGGACGTGATCATCGAGACGTCGATGGACGGCACGAACTGGACGGTCCTGGCCGACGTGCCCGAGTTTGCCCGGGCACCTGGTCTTCCGGACTACGCCTACAACACGGTCGTGGACTTTGGCGGCGTCCCTGCCCGACACGTGAAGCTTACCATCCTCAGCAATTGGAGCACATTACCCCAGGCCGGGCTCAGTGAAGTCCGCTTCTTCGCCATCCCCGTTCATGCCGCGGACCCACAGCCCGCCGACGGAAGTGCTGATGTTCGCGTGGACGTGGCCCTCCAATGGCGTCCCGGCCGCGATGCGGCGACGCACGAGGTCTATCTCGGCACCGATCCCGCTGACTTGCCGCAGATGGACACCGTCGGCCAGACCACTTTCGATCCGGGGGCTCTCAACCTTGGCCACGACGTACTACTGGAGAATTGACGAAGCCAACGACGCCGAGGCGGTCACCACCTGGGAAGGTCCCCTCTGGAGCTTCTCCACCCAGCCCTATATCGTCGTCGACGACTTCGAGACGTACAACGATGGGGATAACCGCATCTACCAGACGTGGATCGACGGCTACGAGACAACGGACAACGGCTCCCAGGTGGGCAATTTCGATGCGCCGTTTGCCGAGATGTCAATTGTCCACGACGGCCGCCAGTCCATGCCGCTTTTCTATGACAATACCACCGCTGCACGATCCGAGGCCGAGCTGGCCCTGGCCCAGGACTGGACCGCCAGCGGCATCAAGAGACTCGCTCTTCTTCCAGGACGCGCCGGCCAGGAGCGGACAGCTCTATATCAAGGTCAACGGCATCAAGACGGCCTACGATGGCGACGCCGGAGATCTCACCGAGGCTGCGTGGCAGCCATGGAACATCGACCTGTCGGACGTCGGCGGAATCTGAGCCGCGTTACGTCGTTGATCATCGGCATCGAGGGCGCCGGCGCGCTCGGCGTCGTCTACGTGGACGACATCCGCCTGTATCCCTGACAACGGATATTCCCGCAGGTACGCGACAAGCGGCTTTTCTGGAAGGGTGTTCCGCGCCGAAAGGCCGGTTATCCGCCCACGCTCAGGCGGTGGATCGCCCCGGCGCGGAAGTCGTCGGGGAAGTTGAGATAGGCGCACTGGCCATGCAGTTCGTACGCCTTGCGGTCGCGGGCCTTGGCCGCCTCGACTTCGTCGTCGAAGAGCCCGAGATAGAAGTACTCGCCTCGATAGCGGATCCCGGCTTCCCATTTGTCCTTGTGCCGCAGGACGCCGACAAACTGCGAGCTCCCGCCTCGGGGCCCGCGGTTGGCCTGGTTCTGCTGGTGTGTGCAGATGCGCAGGTTAAAGCGCCGGTTGTTCAGGCCGTTGCCGTCGATATGATCGACGATGCGGCCCCTGCGTGCCCGCACATGATCAGCCGGTGCATGTACACAACCTTGCCCTTCCGGATGCAAGGTCGCAGATCGTCGCCCCCTGGCGTTTGGCATACCATCTGTACTTGCTGATTCGCCTGCGCCGCCGCATCGACCAGCGAACAGCTCCCTGCCCAGCGGGATCCAGCGGACGTTGGGGTCGGTCTCGCCCGCGGGCGGGTCGGCTCCGCCTTCGGGCGTTTCGTTCGGGTGGGCTTCCAGCTCTTCGCTTTGAAGTTCCGGCAGGTGTCGATCGGGCACCTCCCGCAACTCGCCCGCGCTGTCGGGATGGTTCGTGCACAGCAGCCGCCTGGCCACGCCCAGCCACTTGTCCAGAAGCTGTCGCGACTTCGGCAGCGGACAGGAGAAATGCACAACTGGCAGCGACCGGCGAACAAGATCGCATAGACCGATTTCCAGCGTTTGCCACGGTACTTCGGCCAGACGTCGCTGTCCGGCGGCGGCACCGCCCACCGCCTCCGCCCGACCGCCATTCCCGGCCCCCTTGTCCCGTCTCCGGCCTTTTCTGGGCTTCTTCCGCTTCGCCATGATTCTCCCTTTTCCGCTTCGTACGTGTCTCGTGATCCGTGACCCGGGGTCCGTGCTTCCAGCCGCCAGGCTGCATACATGGCATATTGACCATGCACTTTTGTCAACGAGAATTTCACCATCTCTGTGAATTCCCGCCCCTCCCATCCCCTGCCGCACCGGTTCCGATGGTCAATCATCAGTCCCGGGGCCGCCGAGCCGTATTTCCCCTGGGTTGCACGGGGGCTGTAGATCGGTAGAAGCGTAGATGGGTAGACGCGTAGGCTCAGTCTCTGAGGTCGCAATCTGCGACCTCAAACGTCGGGCGAGACGCCGGCCCGGCCCAACGCTCCTACGCACCAACGCCCCACACGCTTGGCCGGCGGCGTCCCGCCGCATCGCTTCACGGGGCACGGGTCACGAGCAACGAGCGACGAAACGCTGTCTTTCCCTTGCGTCCAAGTCGGCGTGGCGATACGATAGGGTTGTGCACGGACTCCAGAGGGGCAGTACCGGAAAGGACATTGCAGATGACGGCGACGGATTTGGGCGTCTCACAGGAGCAGATCGAGCAGTTCTGCGCCCGCTGGAAGATCGCTCGGCTGGCCGTCTTCGGCTCGGCCGTTGCCGGCCACCTGCGGGCCGACAGCGACATCGATCTGCTGGTCACCTTCGCGCCCGATGCCGACTGGACCATGTTCGACCATTTCGCAATGGAGGACGAGCTGTCCAAGCTGTTCGGCCGCGAGGTCGATCTGGTCAGCGTGCGGGCGCTCGAAGAGAACCCCAATCCTGCCTACCGTCGCGAGATCGTCGGCTCCGCGGAGGCAGATCTATGCCGCGTGACGACAGCCTCCTGCAGGACATGCTCCGCGCCGCCGAGCAAATCGAGCAATTCATGGGCTCGATGGATTTCGAGCAGTTTCGTCCCGATATCAAGACCCAGTCTGCCGTTCTGCACCAGTTCCTCCTGATCGGCGAGATCGCCAAGCGGCTCAGCGACGATTTCAAACAGGCCCACCCCTCCATGCCCTGGTCCGCCATGGCGCGGATGCGCGACAAGCTGATCCACCACTATCGTGGAGTCGACCTCCGCGAGGTTTTCAACGCAGCTGACACCGAAATCCCCAGACTGATCGAGTTTCTTCGCCTGGAACTGGTCAAGTACGAATAGACGGCAAGCTCGAGACCTCCGGGCCACGAGATACGCGGCCCGCGGCCGCTGCACCGCTTCACGCTTCACGAACGACGCTTCACGCGGCAGTTGCCTCACGGGCCACGGGGCACGGGCGACGAACCACGAAATGCGTTTTCCCTTGCCTTTCCACCCCCGCCGCTCTACAATAGGTTCTGTGCGGAGCCCAGGTTTCTGACGGGATGCGGAAGTGCCTTGGTCCTGGGGTGTCCTTCCGATGTGCATCGAGAGACGTCGGGATTGGCCTCTGCGAGAAGAATTGGGAGAAGCGATCCGATGTTCAAATGGCGCGCAATATTCCCTGGTCCACCGTCTGGAGAGTATTCGACCGAGCCGTCGCGGTTGCTGTCTGGCTGTTTGTGGCATGCCTGGCCATCTCACTTGTCACGACCGTCGTCGGAAGGAACGTTTTTCGTCGCACTCGGCTTCGGCGATCTCTGGATTCAATACGAAATCCGTACAGGTGGCGTGCTGCCCGACCAGCTCGACTATGTGATCGTCAGCAGCTTCATCTTCTGGAGCCCAGAGATCAATGAGTCAGCGGATATAGACAGGTTCTTTCTTGCGGGCCAAACCCTGGCAGCGGTACGACCCGGCCAAGGACAAACCGTCTGGATCGACGAGCAGGCCGCGTCACGCTTGGGCAGGGCGTTATGCCTGGGCGACCTCAACTTCTCCAAACGTTGGCCTCGCCCAGGACATCAGCGCACCGAATGCGTCGACCCTCTCCAGCCCCCGACGAATTCCTCGCCGTCGTCGCCAAACTGAGAGCCGGCTCTACTCAGGCAGGGGAGAATTGATGCTGAGATGATGCAGCGGTTCCGGGCGCGCCCGGAGCAGCGAACGGGGTGATCACGGCTCGCTCTCCTTCTTGTGCGAAAGGCGAGTCAGGGAGGCTGTGTATGGCACTTTGGGTTCTTGTTCTGGCGATGGTGCTGGTCGATGTGCTCGTGGGCGTGACGGGGCTCCGGCACAAGAGCGGGACGTGGATGGTGGCGTCGGGGGCGTGGGCGCTGTGCTTCGTGGGGTGCGGCTTCGTGGTGAGCTTCGACGAGGCGTTCATCCTGTTCGCCTTCCCCGTCATCGGTGCGTACGGCGTGACCATCCTGGCCCTGGGCCTCAAGGCCCTGTTCTGGTAGCGCCGGGCGGGAATCCCGCCGCCGTTTCATGTCTATCGTGCAGAGCCTGAAGGTCCCCACTTCACGCTTCACGTTTCACGCTTCACGCGGTCGGCTCCGGCGTGCCATTAGGGAAAACCCTTAGTCGCCTGGGGTTGCCGGTGGCGGGCGGAGGCACTACCATGGCCCACATGGGGTTCTGGCATCGAGTCATGTCGGTGGTGACGCTTTCGGGGCTGCCAAGGGCCTGGCAGGTGAGCATCTATGGCTTTGCCGGCGTGGCGGTCGCTCTGGCGCTGCTGCTGGTCCGCGTGGCCAACGCGACCTCGTATCTCTCGGACAGTCCCCTGACGTGCATCAACTGCCATGTCATGACCGACGCCTACGCCAGTTGGCAGCGGGGCAGCCACGGACGCGTGGCGGTGTGCGTCGACTGCCACGTGCCGCACCACAACATCGCGGCCAAGTACGCCTACAAGGCCCGGGACGGGATGAAGCACTCGTACGTATTCACGCTCCGGGCCGAGCCGCAGGTGCTGGAACTGTCGGCTCCGGCGGTGCCGGTCGTCCAGAGCAACTGCGTCCGCTGCCACAGCGACCTGCTCGCGATGGTTCGCCTGGCGTCATCGCCGGAGCGGCGATGCTGGGATTGTCATGAGAATGTCCACGGCTCGGTTCGCAGTCTCTCGACAAGCCCGTCGATGCTGCGGCCGGCCTTGCCCGATGCGGGGCTCAGTTGGATGAAGAAAGGGGACCAGTGATGGCGTCAGGATCGTCTGGGAACAAGTCGAAGCTCTTTACGACCAGCGCCGGCCCGCTGCCGCTGTGGGCGGGGGCGGCGATTCTCGTCTCGGCCGCCGGAGCGATCCTCGTGCTCGGACTGCTGGCGGTCTCGGTGATGGAGCGACGGTGGGAAGCGCAGCGGCCGACCATGGTCGCCACGCCGATCGCCGAGTGGGAGCCCGACAACGCCGTCTGGGGACAGAGCTACCCGAGACAGTACGAGGCGTACCTGAAGACGCGCATCACCGACACCAGGACGAAGTTCGGCGGGTCCTATCCGCGCGACTATCTCGAAGAGGACCCGTTCCAGGTGATCCTGTTCGCCGGCTACGGGTTCAGCAAGGAGTATCTCCAGGCTCGCGGGCACTACTACGCCGTGCAGGACGTCCGCGAGACGGCGCGGATCACGACGCCGTTCAACGCCGCCACCTGCTGGACCTGCAAGAGCACGGACGTGCCCCGCATGATGGACAAGATGGGCGTGAAGGAGTTCTATGCCGCCAACTTCCACGATCTGACGAGTGAGATCACACACCCGATCGGCTGTCAGGACTGTCACGACCCGAACACGCTGCGTCTGCGGATCACGCGGCCGGCGCTGCGCGAGGCGTTCGCCGCGATGGGACGCAATATCGACGAGGCGACTCACCAGGAAATGCGATCCCTCGTGTGTACGCAATGCCATGCGGAGTATTACTTCAAGACGGATGAATCGGCAGGCCTGAAGAACTATCTGACCTTCCCTTGGCCGAAGGGCACGACCGCCGACGACATGCTGGCGTACTATGACGCCATCGACTTCGCGGACTACGTGCACCCGATTTCGGGCACGCGGATCGTCAAGGCCCAGCATCCGGACTACGAGTTGTACCGGACCGGCGTGCACTCGTTCCGCGACGTCTCGTGCGCCGATTGTCACATGCCCTACCGCACCGAAGGAGGCGTCAAGTTCACCGACCATCACGTTCAGAGCCCCCTGCTGAACATCGCCAACAGTTGTGCCGTGTGCCACCGTTGGAGCGAGGACGAGCTGCGAGGGCGAGTGGAAGGCATCCAGACCAAGGTGAGCGAGGCGATGTTGCAGGCGGAGGAGGCGCTGGTGCAAGCGCACTTCGACATTGCCGCCGCCGTGCAGGCGGGTACGGCCGACGACGATCTCCGGGCGGCGCGGGCGCTGGTTCGCGGCGCGCAGTTTCGCTGGGACTACGTCTCGGCGACGAACGGGATGGGTTTTCATTCCCCTCAGGAGTCGATGCGGCTTCTCGGCGAGGCGGCCAACCTGGCGCAGCAGGCGCGCGTGGACGCCGCCCGTCTGCTGGCACGGCACGGCGTGACCCCGGCGCCGCGCTATCCCGACGTCTCGACCCGGCAAAAGGCGTGGGATGTTGCGCAATCCTTCGTCGGCGGAGCCGGCGTCAAGCTGCTGCCCTGATCGCGGCGCGCCGCGGAATCGGCTCGACGAACGCAGACATGTCTATTGGGGCCGAGAAGATCGTGACGAGAAATCGTCCAATCCGGTCGATGGGGACACGCAGAAAGAAATTCTTCGTTTTTCTCATTTTTCTCTTGCCGCGAGCGAACAAGTAGGACTATATTTATCCTATACAGAGTGGCGGGCCGGTGTCGGCCTGTCGCCAACCGACGACCTCGGGTGAGATACGATGGATATACTCAGGCGGAATACGGATTACGCCCTGCGTCTGGCGGTGAACCTGGCCGGTCGTTATGGGGATGGATCGGTGTCGACCCGGGCGCTGTCGGACGAAGAGGACGTCTCGTACCAACTGGCGTGCAAACTGATGCAAAGGCTTCACAAAGAAGGACTTGTAGAGAGCGACATGGGGCCCAAGGGAGGCTTCCGCCTGGCTCGGCCACCTCAGGAGGTGCCGATCCTGGCGGTGATCGAAGCGATCCAAGGCCCGCTGCGCCTGAATCGGTGTCTCCTGGGCGACGGCGCCTGTCAGAGGCAGGACGGCTGCCCGATCCGGGCGCGGATCGGACGGCTCCAGGAGCAGATGGACCAGTACCTTGGCGCCGTGACGCTGGGCGAACTGGCGCAAAGCCGGCGTCCGGCACAGAAGGCCACGCGACGCAGGAGACGCAAATGACCGAACGAACGAAACAGACGGTGCTCCTGGAGGCGTGCGTGGGCAAGCCCGAGTCGCTCGGGGCGCTGACCGGATATGCCGCTGACTCCATCGTCAGCAAGACGATCCTCGACAAGGACAGCGGGACGATCACGCTGTTCGCCTTTGATCAGGGCCAGAAGCTCAGCGAGCATACCTCGCCCTACGATGCGGTCGTCCAGGTCGTCGAAGGCCAGGCGCATCTGGTGATCGGCGGACGGGGCCGGGACGTGGCCGCCGGCGAGTTGATCGTCATGCCGGCGCACGTGCCGCACTCGGTGGCCGCCGTCGAGCGATTCAAAATGCTGTTGATCATGATTCGTTAGATCGAATGAGAAAGGGGATGCCGCAGAATGCAAGTGATGGATGCCAAGGCCGCACCGGGAATTCAGAACCCGCACCACGTCAAGGTGAGCAGGCTGCATGACAGCGAGCACGCTCAGGTGATGCACATCACCCTGGGGCCCGGTGAATCGATCAAGAGCCATGTCACACCCGTGGACGTGTTCTTCTACGTCCTCGAAGGGCGAGGCGTGGTCGAGATCGGGCAGGAGCGGCGCGAGGTTGGACCGGATACGTTGATCAACAGTCCGGCCCGAATTCCGCACGCATGGCACAACGAGAGCGACGGCGTCTTCCGCGTGCTGGTCGTCAAGACCCCGCGCCCGTCGGAAACCACGAGATTGCTGTAGCGGCCGGGCCGACCGACGAGAAGCCTCACGCCGAGGTCATCCGTCCATCGGAAATTGCGTCGCAGGTCCGCGAACCAGGGCACGAACATAACCAAGGAGATCTCAAATGTTTTGTTATCAATGTGAACAGACGGCCAAAGGAACGGGGTGTACGGTTGCGGGAGCGTGCGGCAAGGATCCGCAGACGGCAGCGCTTCAGGACCTGCTGATTTACGCGACGAAGGACATTTCGCGGTACGCGTACCGCGCCCACCAGATGGGCGCGCGGGACCGGGCGGTCGACGTTTTCACCGTCAAGGCGTTGTTCAGCACGATCACGAACGTGAACTTCGATCTGCGCTGGTTCGGCACGTTCCTCCAGGAGGCGGCGATCATCAAGGGCAAGGCCCAATCGCTGTACGAGAAGGCCGCCCGCCAGGCGGGCAAGACACCCGAGAGCTTCTCCTGTCCGGTCCGCTGGTGGGAGAATACCGACGATCTCGAGGGTCTGCTGGCCAAGGCGCAGGACGTCTCGATCGCCAAGTGGATCGAGAAGCTCGGTGGCACGCCCGCCGGCCTGCAAGAGCTGATCGTCTACGGCCTCAAGGGCGCCGCCGCCTACGTCGATCACGCCGAGATTCTCGGAAAGGACGATCCCAAGCTCTACGCCGGCTTCCACCGCATGCTCGACTACCTGACCACCGGCCCATCGGATGTCAACGACCTGCTCGCCAAGGCGCTCGAGACCGGCGAGATCAACCTCCGCGCGATGGAGCTGCTCGACGCCGCCAACACAGGCGTCTACGGCCATCCCGAGCCGACAAAGGTGCGCATCACACCGGTCAAGGGCAAGTGCATCCTGGTGTCCGGCCACGACCTCAAAGACCTCGACGAGCTGCTCAAACAGACCGAGGGCAAGGGAATCAACGTCTACACGCACGGCGAGATGCTCCCCTGCAATGCTTATCCCGGCCTGAAGAAGTACCAGCACCTGGCGGGCAACTACGGCGGCGCCTGGCAGAACCAGCGCACCGAGTTCGACGAGTTCCCCGGCCCGATCGTCATGACGACCAACTGCATCATGAAACCCAAGGACAGCTACAAGGACCGCATCTTCACGCTCGGCCTGGTCGGCTGGCCCGGCGTCAAGCACATCGACGACCGCAACTTCGCGCCGGTCATCCAGGCGGCGCTGGCGGCGCCCGGCTTTGCCGCTGATGCGCCGGCCAAGTACATCACCGTCGGCTTCGGACGCAACGCCGTGATGAACGCCGCCGGCAAGGTCATCGACCTGGTCAAGGCGGGCAAGATCCGCCACTTCTACCTGATCGGCGGATGCGACGGCGCCAAGCCCGGACGCAACTACTACACCGAGTTCGCCGAGCAGGTGCCCGGCGACTGCGTGATCCTGACGCTCGCCTGCGGCAAGTACCGCTTCAACAAGCTCGAATTCGGTGACATCGACGGCATTCCGCGACTGCTCGACGTCGGGCAGTGCAACGACGCCTATTCGGCGGTGCAGATCGCCGTGGCGCTGGCGGGAGCGTTCGACTGCGGCGTCAACGATCTGCCGCTGTCGCTGATCCTCTCGTGGTTTGAGCAGAAGGCGGTGGCGATCCTGCTGACGTTGCTGCACCTGGGCGTCAAGGACATTCGCCTGGGACCGAGCCTGCCGGCCTTCGTCACGCCGGACGTGCTCAACGTGCTTGTCGAGAAGTTCGACATCAAGCCGATCGGCAGTGTGAAAGATGACATTGCCGCCACGCTCGCCACCTGAGCGGCTGGCGATCCTGTACGGTGAAGGAGGACTGATCGCAGCTTCCTTGTCACCCTGAGCGGAACGAAGTGCAGTCGAGGGGTCTGGCCATGGACGAGGTGCGATTCTTGTTCGTGGCCGCACCCCCACGAAGGGGATGACGACAAACTGCGGTACCTCCAAACCCGTAGGAACCGAGGTGTATCATGGCAGTACGAAACATCGTAAAGATCGACGAAGCTAAGTGCAACGGCTGCGGCCAGTGCGTCACCGCCTGCGCTGAGGGCGCGATCAAGATCATCAACGGCAAGGCGAGACTGGTCAGCGAAACCTACTGCGACGGCCTGGGGGCGTGCCTGGGGCACTGCCCCCAGGACGCCATCACGATCGAGCAGCGGGAGGCCGCCGAGTTCGATGAGGAGGCCACCAAGGCCTATCTGGCGAAAGAGAACAAACCCGACCCCGGTTTTGCCTGTCCGGGCTTGGCGATGCAGCGGTTCGACGAGACGGCGAAGGCTGCGCCGACCGAAGCCGCCGAGGAACCAGCGGCGGCGTCGCAACTGAGACACTGGCCCGTGCAGTTGAAGCTGGTGGCGAGGACCGCGCCGTATTTCGCCAATGCGGACCTGCTGCTGGCAGCCGATTGCGTGCCGTTTGCGATGGGCGATTTCCACCAGCGGTTCCTCAAAGGCCGCAGCGTGGCGATGGGCTGCCCCAAGCTCGACGATGCGCAGTTCTACATCGAGAAGCTGGCGGACATCCTCCGGGCCAATACGATCCGCTCGCTGACCGTGGTGCACATGGAGGTGCCATGCTGCTCCGGCCTGACGCGTGTGGCCCGCGAGGCGATCTCACGAAGCGGCCGGGCCATGGGGTTCGAGGACGTCACCGTCTCCCTGCGGGGGGACGTGATTCGCAGCGTGACGGTAGAGGCGGGAAATGGGGCGGTGAGCCGTGCTTAGCCTGTTGCGTCAGATTGCAGTGGATTTCTGGGCGGTGTTTGCGGAGATGTCGCCGTACCTGCTGTTCGGCTTCTTCGTGGCGGGCCTGCTGTCGATGCTGGTCTCGCGGAAGATGGTCGAGCGGCATCTGGGCGGGCCCGGCATGCTGCCCTTGTTCAAGGCAGCGATCTTCGGCGTGCCGCTGCCGTTGTGCTCGTGCGGCGTGATCCCCGTCTCCATGTCGCTGCACAAGCAGGGCGCCAGCAAGGGCGCGACAATCTCGTTCCTGCTGTCCACACCGCAGACGGGCGTCGACAGCATTCTCGTGACCTACAGCCTGCTCGGCCCGGTTTTCGCCATCTTTCGGCCGGTGGTCGCGCTGGTGACCGGCGTTGTCGGTGGACTGCTCGTCAACCTCTTCGGGCAAAAGAGCAATGCACCGGCCCTGGCGGCCGATCCGCCCAACAATGGGGCGCCGAGCCCCACGTGGACGAAGAAACTCCTCGACGGGATGGAGTACGCCTTCGTCACGCTGCCGCGTGATATCGGCAAGCCTCTGCTTCTGGGCCTGGCCATCGCCGCGATCATCTCGGCGCTGACGCCCGACGACTTCTTCGCGGAGAAGCTGGGACGCGGACTGCCCGCGATGCTCGTGATGATGGCGGTGGGCATCCCGATCTACGTTTGCGCCTCGGCGTCGGTGCCGGTCGCAGCGGCGTTGATTCTCAAGGGCCTCAGTCCCGGCGCCGCCCTGGTGTTCCTGATGACCGGCCCGGCCACAAACGCCGCGGGCCTTGCCACCATCTGGAACGTGATGGGCCGGCGCACCGCTCTGCTCTACCTGGCCACCGTCGCCGGCTGCGCGCTGGCCGCCGGACTGCTGCTCGATGCCCTCGTCTACAACACATCGGTCGAAGTGGTCACCCACGCCCACCAGATGATCCCGCCGCTCATCGAGAATCTCGCCGCCTTCGCCCTCGTGGCCCTGCTCGGCTGCGGCTTCTACACCCGCTTCCGCCGCCGCCACGCCTGACGCTATCCACGTATCGTCGCTCGTCCCTCGTCGCTCGCACAACCCACGCATCCTTCCTCACCATTCGCACTCGACACTCAAAACTCGCAACTCAACGCTCTGCGTCCTATCGGAACAGGGCCTTCAGGCCGAGGGCCAGGATGGTCACACCGTACGCGCCGAGCAGTCCCAAGCCGCGCGTCTCCCGTGAAGCGTGAAGCGTGAAGCGAACCTCTTCAGACTTGAAACTCAACCCTTGAAACTCGACACTCTATCGCCTACAAGCACATCCACCAGCACCACCGCCAAAACAGGAACCCAAAGCGCCATAGGCGGTCTTCCTGACTTGCCTTCCGCATGAGACTCGGAGAACGCGCGATACTCACCATCTCCACTATTCCGGACTCGCCTCACCTTTTGATAGACGCGTGTCCCTAATATTTCAGCCAAGAAATATTTGTCGCATTCTCTCGGCAAGAAGCTCTTCCTCTGGGCGGCTGTGCCCTTCGGCAAATCGTACAAGCACGTCGATCAGGTCGCGGTCGGTGAAAGGGACTATCAGGCCGCGACCATCATCGTAGGTGTCTCTGCACCTTGTCAGGAACAAGTCACGATCAGCGATGTCTCTGCATACGATTATCCCGAATCTGCCGCGGTTTGGCGAGAAGCGCCCAGCCATTTGGTCAAGCTCAGGGTTTGCGACCTCCCGGCTGTAGTTCTTGCACTCAATGAAGACGTACTGGCATGGAATCTGATGCGTAGTATGCAGACGGAAGAAGAACCCATGCTCTGCGGCATTGTCAAACGTTATATCGATGCGTTTCCGACCCTGATGGATTTCCTGCTCTATCTGAGGGCATACTAGATTGGGGTAAAACAGCAGTTCAAGTATGCCGGCCACAGTGCGGTGGTAGCGTGTTGCAGCCTCGTTGCCAGCCGGAATTGCTGGCAACTGTTGTGACAAGAAACGTGCTATTTCCTTCACGTCCGCCGGACTCAACGCCTCGTTTGGAAGAACAGAGTCATTCGCCCCCGCGTGCTGACGAAAGTCGCGGAATACTTCTGGATGCCGTTGCGTAAAGCTAGTGAGGAATTCTTTCGAATACGGTGCGACAGTCTCTTTTAAACTCCTCTTTGTTACAAAGCGTCGCACTGTTCCGTCACGTCTGACCTTCTGCTGGACGAGAGCCGAGTTCATCTCCAGGTGTTCGTTCTGGAGGAAATTCAAGATGTAGTGCTGATAATATCGTTGCGGGATATACCTATCCGAGTATGAAACAACTGCCTTCGGCACCAAAAGTATCTTTCGCATCTGGACGATAAGCATCTCGGAGTAGGTATTGATCCACTGAGAGCGATTCCGATCCCACCAGAATCCTGTTGGTACGTCACGTTGAGTTGGGATTCCCCATAGTCTACACTGATCGATTGTGTACTCGATCAAGTGATGGCGTATTATGTTTGTCGTCATATCGGATGTCTTATCTTTGTCGATCCCATCGACAAATAACCGACAGTCTTCGAGATGGTCGACTATTCCCGTCTGCACGGCTCTGCTATTCATCAGACTGTTGAAGATGCTATCGGCCTCAACAGCTCCAATTCCGCGACCGGATGGCCTACCTCGCGACAGCCCAAGGCATGTTTCGTTTGGTTCACTAAGGTGGAGGAAGAGCTGGCGCGCGACGGTGTGGTTGCCTGCTCGTATGAGGGTGACGACGTGTTGAAAGAAATCGCGGACTGTCCTGGTTGCACTCACCGACCACGCATCTGTTCTGGCGGCAAGGAAGTATGGGTCGACAAACAGGCGGAAATCCTCATCAGGGTCAATGTCCACGAAGTCTAACTCTGCCTGAGATTTGCCCAGTTGAAACGTCTCGCTTATTCTCACGGTTCATTCTCCCAACAGAACCACAGAAGCTGCGGGATAGCCACGTATCTCGTTCTCGCATTGTCTTGCGTCTCTTGCCGAATGCGAGTCTTTCGCTGGTTCTCCCAACACGTCCCGTTTGTGGAATGAAGGGTTTTCCGCGTCTCATCGAGGCCGTTCGTTCCACTTGCACAGAATCTACTGTAGAACGGCGGGGGCGGAGGGGCAAGGAAAAGAGCAGTATCTCGTATCTCGTTTTTCGTATCTCGGACGAATCGGACTCGGTGCCTATTCGTGTTTGGCCAGTTGCTGGCGAAGAAACTCGACCAGCTTGGGGATCTCGGTGTCGGCGGCGTGGAGCATGTCTTGCAGGAGGCTGTCGTCACGCGGCATAGATCTGCCTCGCCGAGCCGACGATCCCGCGACGGTAGGCCGGATTGGGATTCTCTTCGAGCGCCCGCACATTGACCAGATCGACCTCGCGGCCGAACAGCTTGGACAGCTCGTCCTCCATTGCGAAATGGTCGAACATGGTCCAGTCGGCATCGGGCGCGAAGGTGACCAGCAGATCGATGTCACTGTCGGCCCGCAGGCGGCCGGCAACGGCCGAGCCGAAGACGGCCAGCCGAGCGATCTTCCAGCGGGCGCAGAACTGCTCGATCTGCTCCTGTGAGACGCCCAAATCCGTCGCCGTCATCTGCAATGTCCTTTCCGGTACTGCCCCTCTCTGGAGCCCATGCACACCTCGATCGTACCGCGACACCGACTGCAACGCAAGAAAAAGACGCATTTCGTCCCTCGTCGCTCGTCGCTCGCGAGGCGATGCGGCGGGCCGCCGCGTGAAGCGATGCGGGTCGAAACCCGCAGTCTCGTCACCGGCCTGGAGCGGATGCTACGGATAGGCCTTGTGCTCTCGTATGCAGCGACGGCGGTCCTCACCGTTAGCGCAGGGACAGGCCCTCGGCGGCGAAGGTGTCGGCGTCGCGGAGGGTTCCGGCGGTGAATCCCTTGTGGAACCATCGCCTTCTCTGCTCGGATGTTCCGTGGGTGAAGCTGTCGGGCACGACGTAGCCGCGTGCCGCCTTCTGGATGCGGTCGTCGCCCACGGCGCTGGCGGCGTTGAGCGCCTCGTCGAGGTCGCCGGCTTCGAGCAGGTTCACCCGGTCGGCATAGTGGGCCCACACGCCCGCCAGGTAGTCCGCCTGGAGCTCGAAACACACCATGTACTTGTTGAACTGCGTCTCGCTGAGCCCCGACCGCAGAGACATCACCTTCTCCGTGATGCCCAGAAGCGTTTGCACGTGGTGGCCCACCTCATGGGCGATCACGTAGGCCATGGCGAAGTCGCCGGGCGCGTGAAACTGCTGCTGCAGTTCCTGATAGAAGCTCAGATCGATGTACACCTTGCGATCGCCCGGCGCATAGAACGGACCGGTGGCCGAAGTGGCATATCCCGATCCGGTCTGCACCGTGCCGGTGTAGAGGACCAGTTTCGGATACTCGTAGCTCAACCCCTGCTGGCGGAACAGATCCGTCCAGACGTTCTCGGTCTCCGCCAGCACGACAGAGACGAACTGCGCCAGTTCATTCTCCTCGGCCGTCGGCACGTACGACGAGGAGTCCGTCGACGGCTGCATCTGGAGCGAGTTCAGAAGCTGGGACGGGTTGCCTCCGAGGAAGTAGATGGCCAGGACGAGGATGAGCGTTCCGAGTCCCCCGCCGACCATACCTTGTTTGACGGAAAGGCCCCGACGGTCTTCGACGTTTGAACTGGCGCGCCTGTCTTTCCAGCGCATGGTATTCTCCTTGTTCTACGAGCGCGAACCACCGCCGCTCTGCCTGAGGCCACACGGCCCCCCCTGTCATCCCCCCCCGTGGCGTGGACCACCTCACAGCGCGAGGTCGGTCAGGTCGGCGCCCTTCTGTTTCAGCGCATCGTAGTAGACCTGGAAGCGATCCTTCAGCGCCTTCAGACCGGTTTCCAGATTCCCGAGATCGGCCTTGAGCTTCTTCGCTTCTTCTCCCAGGGCCTCGGTGAGCGGGATCTCCTTGATCTTGGCGGCCAGCTTCTCGACGTCCGCCTGCTTGGCGAGGATGGCGTCTTTGTACTTCAGCGCGGTGGCCTTGAGGCTTTCGACCGTCATGGTCTGGGCCTCGGTCTGGATCTCGCTGACGGCCCTTTCCAGGTCCACAGCGGCGGCCCGAGTCTGGGTGGCAGCCGGGGCAGGGGCTCTGGTCCCGGTGCCGGAAGCCGTCTGGTCATCAGTCTTCTTGCGGCATCCGAAGGTCATCGACAGCAGAAGGATCAGGGAACACAACAGGATTTGGCGCTTTGCGAATCTCACGGCAGGCTCCTTTCAAGTCGAACAATGTTTGCGTCCACGCGACAGTCAGGCTATATCGCAGAGGGGACAGCGTCAAGTCAACGTTTGCGGCTCTTGCCGGGGAAAGTGCGCCTTCTGTCTGCGGGCGGCTCCGCAAGGCCATCCGAGCCGGCGGAACCGGTGGTCTGGATGACGATGAATTCATCCATTTAATCCCCACTTTTCCCCTATGGAATCAGAGACGATGCCGGATGCAACCCCGGCTGTTCTATAATTGACGTCGAATGGATTTCAGGTCAAGGTCTGTAATTGAAGGTTTTTCCTTGTTGCGAACGGACAAATGGCGGTCCATGCTGTCTTGTCGACATCAGGCGATTTCTGAGGAGTATCGGATTCCTCAATCGACAGTGGTGTGGCGCTCACGTGAAAGGAGTTGAGAGATGGCGCAGTACAAGATCGAAGACGTAGAGGGGATTGGTCCAACCTACGGGGAAAAGCTCCGGGCCGCCGGGGTGAGCAATACCGACCAGTTGCTGGCCGCCGGCAAGACGAAGAAGGGGCGAGCCGAACTGGCCCAGAAGACGGGGATCAGCGAGTCCCTGATTCTCAAGTGGGTGAACATGGTCGACCTGTACCGCATCAAAGGCATCGGATCGGAGTACTCCGAACTCCTGGAGGCCTCCGGCGTCGACACGGTCAAGGAGCTCAAGAACCGCGTTCCCGCCAACCTTGAGAAGAAGATGACCGAAGTGAACACACAGAAGAAGCTGACCCGACGGGTGCCGACGCTCGCGATGGTGACCGATTGGATCGAGCAGGCCAAGAAGCTGCCGGCCGGCGTGGAATACTGACCGTCGAAGCACGCACAGAAACGCAACCGCGGCAGCCGCCAATGCGGGACAACCTGCGGTGCCTGAGGTGTCCTCGTTGACGGCCATCCGCGCCGAACACAAACACAAGCGAACCATCTGAAAGGCAAGTGCGATGGGAAACCTGTTGCCGTTAATCATTCAATTGGTCAGCGGGGCCGTCGGCGGGAATGTGGCAGGCGGTCTGATGAAACAGTTCTCCCTGGGGACGCTCGGCAATTCCATCGCCGGCATCCTGGGCGGCGGGATCGGCGGCCAACTGCTCGGTCTTCTGGGGATCGCCACCGGCAGTGGCGGGATGGACATCGGCAGTGTCGTGGGAAGCATCGCCAGCGGCGGCGTGGGCGGCGGCGTCCTGATGGCAATCGTGGGCGTCATCAAGAACGCCATGAAGAAGCAGTAGCACACCCGCCATCTCGACACGGGCATGCCTGCCAACATGGACGCCCATCCGAAACACGGAGCCGGGCCTGCTCCCTGCCGTGAGTTTCCTTGTCCTCGGCCGGGCCCATGTGGCTCGGGGGATTTGGTTGTGCGCCGAGGCGATCAGAAATAATGCATCGGCCGGGCAAAAGCCCTTGGCAGAGTCGAGAGAGAGTGCTATAGTGCGACCCTTGTTTATCAGGACATGTTGCTGAAGCTTCCTTTGGTCGCACGAACCATGATTCTGACACAGATACTGCAACCGAATTCCGTCAGGGTGCCGCTGAAAGGCACGGACAAGAATGCCGTGATCAGCGAACTGGTGCATCTGCTCGATGAGAACGGACTGCTCTTGAACAAGAACGTTGTGCTGGAGGCGGTGTTCAGCCGGGAAATGACCCGCAGCACGGGGATTGGGTCCGGGATCGGGATCCCGCACGGCAAGTGCAACGCGGTCAAGGATCTGGTCATGGCGCTGGGCATCGCGCGTCAGCCGATCGAGTTTCAGAGCGTGGACGGCAAGCCCGTATCGACCGTGATCCTGCTGATCAGCCCGCTCGACCAGACCGGTCCCCACATCCAGGCGCTGGCGCGGATCAGCCGGCTGATGCTCGATGCGTCGTTCAAGAGCGCGCTGGAGCAGGCCCCGTCGGCGGAGGCGGCCTACAAGCTGCTGAGCGATCGCGAGAACGAGTAGCGTCTTTCCGGCCGGCCGTTTTACAGCGATCCGCTGGGCCGTTTCTCCCAGAGAATGAGGCCCAGATCGTAGGGATTGACCTGATCGGGATGGTTGGGCAGGACGCGGACGGCCACGCCATGCTGGCCGGTCGTCTTGCACTCCATCGAGCCGGTGAACCAGTGCTCTCCATCGTCCGAGGCTCTCTGCTCGTGCCGCATCGCGACGGGCGAGCCCTCCTGAATGTTGCCCCAGGAATCGGTCGGTCCCGAATACAGCTCGACAGAGACGTCTTCCGGAAGAACACGCCCCAGTTTGACCAACGCGCGAACGTTCAGCTCCGAGCCCACCTTCAACTGCGGCTGCCTCGGATTCAACCGCTCTTCGTCCTGCTCGCCGTTGACCAGCACCGTGACGTCCCTGACCGCAAACTCCGACCAGGCCTGACGAATCTCCGATTTCCAGCGAGAGAAGGCCTTCGCCCGGCTCATCGCTTCGGCGGCCAGGTATCGATAGCGAGCCGCCGCCGGGTTGTAGAACCGGCGCGTGTATTCCGCCAGCATACGGTGCGTGTTGAAACGCGGCGCGACCCACCGGATGGTGGCCTTCATCTTCGCAATCCACGCGCGGGGCAGGTCGTCGGCGCTGCGGGTGTAGTACAGCGGCACCACCTCGTTCTCGAGGATGCTGTAGATCGCCTGCGCCTCGATCATGTCCTGGTAGTCCTGGTTCTGATAGTCCTGCTCGTCGCCGATGACCCAGCCGCCTTCGGGAATATAACCTTCGGGCCACCAGCCGTCGAGGGTGCTCATGTTCAGCACGCCGTTGACGGCCGCCTTCATTCCGCTGGTGCCGCTGGCTTCCATCGGCCGACGCGGGTTGTTCAGCCAGACGTCGACGCCTCGCACGAGGAATCGCGCCACGTCCATGTCGTAGTCTTCCAGGAAGACGATGCGCCGTCGCACGGTCTCGTCGGAGGCGAAATGGATGATATGGCGGATGATCTCCTTGCCGCCGGTGTCCTTCGGATGGGCCTTGCCGGCAAAAATGAACTGGACCGGGCGCTCCGGATCGTTCAGCAGCCTGGCCAGTCGCTTGGCGTCTCGCAGGAGCAGATCGCCGCGTTTGTAGGCGGCGAAACGCCGGGCGAAACCGATCGTCAGGGCTTTGGGGTCAAGCACTTCTTCGGCCTGTCGCAGTTCGCCGTGACACCGGCCCCGACGCTGCATCTGGGCCATCAGCCGCTTGCGGGCGAACACGATCAGCCGTTCCTTGCAGCGCTGATGGGCGCTCCACAGTTCCTCGTCGGGAATCTGATCGGTCTGGTCCCACACCGACTTGTCGAACACGCTCTCGGACCAGGACGGACCCAGATACCGCTGGTACAGACCGCCGATCTCCTCCGATAGCCACGTCTTGAGATGGATACCGTTGGTGATCGAGATGATCGGAACTTCCTTCTCCGGAATGCCGGGCCATAGCGATCCCCACACTTCGCGAGAGATCTGCCCGTGCAGTTTGCTGACGCCGTTGACGTAACCGCTCAGGCGAATGGCCAGCACCGGCATTTTGAACGGTTCGGTCTCATCGTCCGGCAGCAGCCGTCCCAGGGATAGGAACTGTGTGCGGTTCACACCCAGGTGCGGGAAGTAGCCTCCGAAGTATTTGTCCATCAGCTCCACGCTGAACTCGTCGAGGCCGGCCTTGACCAAGGTGTGGACCGTGAAGACGTTGCCCGAGCGGGTTGCTTCCACCGCTTCCTCGAACGTCATGTTCTTGGCGTTGCGCAGTTGTCGAATGCGCTCCAGCGCCATAAAGGCGGCGTGCCCCTCGTTCATGTGGCAGACCGTCGGCTCAATGCCCATCGCCAGCAGGGCCTTGAGCCCGCCGATGCCGAGCAGGATCTCCTGGCGGATTCGCAGTTCGCGGTCGCCGCCGTAAAGGTTGCTGGTAATCATGCGGTCGACCGACGAATTCGGAGCGATGTTGGTGTCCAGAAGATACAGCTTGATCCGACCCACGCAGACGCACCAGACCTGCGCCTGGACGTTGCGGCCGGGATACTCGACGCTCACCGTCAGGGGCCGGCCGCTCTCCTTGCGGACCAGCTCCATCGGCATGTTGAACACGTCGTTCTCCGCATAGGCTTCCTGCTGCCAGCCGTCGATGTTCAGGTACTGGCGGAAGTAGCCCTTCTGGTACATCAGACCGACGCCGACCAGCGGGATGCCGAGATCGCTGGCGCTCTTGAGATGGTCGCCCGCGAGAATTCCCAGGCCGCCGGAGTAGATCGGAAGGCATTCGTGAAGTCCGAACTCCGCACTGAAATACGCGATGACTTCTCTGCTCGTCTGCGGACAAACCTTCTCGTACCAGGTCGAGGATTGGAGATACGATCGCAATGCCGCTGCCGCCTGCTTCAACTCGTTCAGGAAGCTTTCATTGCGCGCCAATGCCTGCAAACGCGTCTGCGAGACGCTGCCCAGCAGCTTGATCGGATTGTGGCCGCAGGCCACCCACAGGTTCGGGTCGATCCGCTTGAACAACTCCACAAGCGGTGGGTTCCAGGCCCAGAACATGTTCCTCGCAACGTAGTCCAACTCTTGCAGACAATCCGGCAAAGCCGGCAGAACAGTGAAGTTACGGACACTCGGCATTGCAGCTCCTCACTAAGTCAAGACATCCTCATGCGGAGACACCACACGGAGAACAGCAGGTCCTCACCCTCTCATCGGCAAATCCTTTGGCCGTCTTAACTCCAAAACCCCCAAGTCCTTATGGCCTTTCGGCCCCGGAACGTCCGACAAACACAGACGCGTCGTGGCTGTCAGCGGCACCAATAAAAAAAAGGCCTGCATAGACAGGCCTTTTATCTATTGCCAGCTCACCTCCACCTGTGCCGTGAGAATGGCTTTTGAAGAGAACCCATTACTGCAAGGTGGGCAATCGTTGCTCGCGTCCGGATGTCCTATCGAGTAGGCATGTCCGGCCCGGCAAGACCTGATTTCCCTCAGAACGGGTATCGGTTCTTTCAACAGTACGCATTCTCACGAACACTGCAGGGGTCAGCCCGCAATTCTCTTATACCATATGGCGGCGGGTCCGTCAAGCAAATAGCTCTGGAGGTCAACAGCACCTTGGCCCACACGCTTATACCTCTTATCGGCATTCGACGTTCGGGACGTGAAAAAAAAACGTTGCGTCGCGCGTGGCATCTCAGGCGGTTCCTGAGAATCTCACAATGTCCGTAATTCCGCCTCTACGGCCTGATGGAGACTCTGGACGATGGCCGCCTGATAGCCATCGACCGTCTCGTGCGTCAGCGTCCCGTCTTCATCTCGGAATCGCAGGGAAACGGTCACGCTCTTCTTGTCGGGTGCGATGCCCTTGCCTCGATAGATGTCCACGAATCGGATGTCCTCCAACGCCGTCGGAGCGATGCTTTGGATAGCCTGGGCAATGGCTCTCCAGGCAGTCTCCTCGGGCACAACGATCGACAGGTCGCGCTCGACGGCCGGAAAACGCGGCACCGGCCGAATGGAGATCGGTGCGCCCTTCAGCTCCAGCAACTCGGCGAAATCCAGTTCCGCGCCGCACGGCGAGAGGTCCTTGAAATCGAGCTTGCTCCGAACCGCCTCCGAGAAGACGGCTGCCACACCGATCACGCGGCCGTTGACCGTGACCTCGGCGCCCACATCCGCCCAGGAGCAATCAGCCGGCACGAAATCGACCGTCGCCCGGCGATCGATATGCCGGATCAATCCCTCGACAGCGCCCCGCAGCTCGCGAAAATCGCCGCTGCAAACCAAGGCCACTTTGGTTTTCTCTTCGGGCAGAGCATTTCGGTCCTGCCTCGGTCGGAACGTGTCGGCGATCTCGTAGACGCGACACGGCAGGTTCTTGGCGTTGACATTCGTCTTGAGGACCTCCAGCAGCGAGCCCAGCAGCGTCTGCCGCAGCAAGTTGGCGCTCTTGCGAGAAACGTCCCTGACACCCAGGTTGCCGATGGCGCCGCCGTCGGAAAACAGCGCGGCGATCGCCTGATCGATGAACGTCACGGTGACGGTTTCATAGAAACCGCAGCCGTTGAGGAATCCGCCGATGGACTGGGCCAGCCTCTGACGCGCGTCGGCGGGCACGGCCTCGATCCGGATGCTCTTGCGCGTGGGAACCTTGTCGTAGCCATGAACGCGGGCAACTTCCTCGATCAGGTCCACCTCCCGCTGGATGTCACTTCGCCACGTGGGGACCGAGCACACCACCGAACCGTCCGACAGACGCGGCGAAAAGCACAGAGAAGCGAGGATTTTCAGGACCGTCTCGGACGGGACCTCGATACCGAGCAGCTTGCCCAGACGCGAAAGCCTCATCGTCACTTCCCGTGGCTGGGGCCTTCTCGGATAGGCATCCACCACACCCCTGGCCACGCGACCGCCGGCCATCTGAACGATCAACTGGGCAGTCCGTCTCGAGGCCCAGTCGATCTTCTCGATGTCCACGATCCGTTCGAAACGGAACGCTGCCTCTGAAGGCAGAGCCAGACGGCGGCTCGTCGTGCGTATGCAGACCGGATCGAAATGGGCCTCTTCCAGCAGAATCGTGGTGGTCCTGTCGCCCACCTCGGTCTCCAGGCCGCCCATCACGCCGGCGATGGCGACCGGCCGTTTGGCGTCGGCGATCACCAGCATCTCGGGCGCCAACTCGCACTGGGATCCGTCGATGCTGACGATCCGTTCGCCGGCGACGGCTTTGCGGACGATAATCCTGCTTTCCGTGATGGTGCTGTGGTCGAAGGCGTGCGGCGGCTGCCCTGTTTCCATCATGGCGTAGTTCGTCGCGTCGACGACGTTGTTGATGCTGCGCATCCCGACCGCTTCCAGCCGCCTGGCCATCCACTCGGGCGACGGTCCGATCGTGACGCCCTCGATCACCCGTGCGGTGTATCGGCCGCACAGAGAGGGCTCCGCAATCTCGACCTGAACGAACTCGGACGCGCTCTTGTCCATTTCGCTCAGCTCAACATCGGGCAGCCTCAGCTCCCTGCCCGTCGCGGCCGCCAGCTCCCGCGCGACCCCGATGTGACTGAGGCAGTCGCCCCGGTTGCTGGTGACCTCAACGTCGAGCACGGTGTCGTCGCCCACTCGTTCGATCCCCTCGCAGGGAAAACCCAGATCGCTCAGAATCGCCGCGATGCGTTCGGCGGCAAGTCCCGTCTCGACGTAGTCGTTCAGCCAGTTCAGCGAAATCTTCATGAAATCCGTCCTTACGAGTGTCCGTGATAGGGCCATAGCCTACCCAAGCCCCCCCCGCCTGTCAACTCCACGGACCTGAGACTTGCGAATCGAGGGCGTTTGCGATAGGCTGGAAGGCCAAGGGGAGCGGCCCCGACAGACGCTTTGCAGACACCGGGAAGGACCATGAACGATTGTGAACGATTCGAGCAACTGATCGAGGGGGGCGACTGCTGCATCTCCATCGTGACCACGGAAGAGCGGTACGCGCTGGAGATCGTGCGAAAGGTCGCCGAGAAGCTCAAGCGGGACATGTGGGTCTGGTCGGTCGCCGACGGGGTGCGGGACGGGCTGATCGACGGCAGCCCAGCCATCGCCAACACCGACGGCCCGGCCGCCGGACTGGCCAACCTCGCGCGGGCCAAGCCCGGCTCCCTCTGTGTCGCGCTCGACCTGGCCGAGCATCTCCGGAGCGGCAAGGCCCTGCGCATCCTGCGCGACATGATCGACGGCTTCGACGGCACGGGAATCACGCTGGTGATGATCGACAGCGCCGACAAGCTGCCTGACGCGGTCAAAGCCTATACCCGGTCGTTCGAGATCTCATATCCCGACGAGAAGGAACTGCTTCAGATCATCCGGAGCACACTCCAGCATCTGCACCGCAAGAAACCGATCGAAGTCGGCATTACCCAGAAGGGCCTCGACACGATCGTCCGCAATCTGCGCGGGCTGACGCGTCGCCAGGCGGCGCGGATCATTCGCGACGCGGTCGCCGCCGATCAGCGCTTCCGCGACGACGACATCAACGTGATCATCGCCAACAAGAGACGCATGATCCAGCAGGGCGGGCTGCTCGAATACATCCAGACGCCGCTCGATCTGAGTGAAATCGGCGGGATGAACCGCCTCAAGACCTGGCTGCACCAGCGGCAGGACGTCTTCAGCGCCGAGGCGCAGGCGTTCGGCCTGGCCGCCCCCAAGGGCGTGCTCATGCTCGGCGTGCAGGGCGCGGGCAAGAGCCTGTGCGCCAAGGCCATCGCCACCGCGTGGCACCAGCCCCTGCTGCGGCTGGACCCGGGCACGCTGTACGCCAGCTTCATCGGCGAGTCCGAGCGCAATCTGCGCGATGCACTGCGGCAGACCGAGATGATGGCGCCGGTGATCCTGTGGATCGACGAGATCGAGAAGGCCTTTGCCTCGGCGGCCAGCCGCAGCGCCGACGGCGGACTGTCGCAGCGCATGTTCGGCACGCTGCTGACCTGGCTCCAGGAGCACGAGGCGCCCGTCTTCACGGTCGCCACCGCCAACGACATCGAGGCGCTGCCGCCGGAGCTGCTCCGCAAAGGACGCTTTGATGAGATCTTCTTCGTCGACCTCCCCACGCCGCCAGTGCGCCAGCAAGTCTTCGCGATCCACCTGCGAAAACGCGGCCGCGATCCCGAGAAATTCGACCTGGCCGCTCTGAGCGAAGCGTCGCAAGGCTACAGCGGCTCGGAGATCGAGCAGGCGGTCACCTCGGCGCTGCATGCCGCCTACGCAGACAAGACTGAGCTGGACACGGAGCGTCTGATCGCGGCCTTACGGGCCTCGCCTCCCCTTTCGGTGACGATGGCCGAGAAGGTCTGCGCTCTGCGCGAATGGGGCAAAGGCCGCTGCGTGCCCGCTGATTGAGCTGCCGTCGATCGTGACGGAAGGGTGGCAGCCTCAAACGCGCAGCGTGGGGGGATGGTAGATTCATCCGTTGCGAGAATGCACGGGGCGACCAACACGATGGACCATCCCCAAATCCTCCGGACTTGAGGCTGCCACCCGGATCGTACCGACGCGTAGGGTTTTGCGCTTTCCAAGAGACGGCGCGTACCTATAATGGCGAACTGAAAGGACTCAATCGCCTTAAAGGATTGTGGATATGAATACGCGTTCCCTGTTGTTCGTTGTCGCGGCCGCCCTGGCGACCGTGCTCCTCTGTGGCTGCGTCGAACGGAAACTGACGATCAACACGGAGCCTCAGGGCGCTCTGGTCACGCTCAACGACGAACAGATCGGCGTCTCCCCGGTTACCGTGTCGTTCAACTGGTATGGAGACTATTGGATCCGCGCCAGCAAGGAAGGCTTCGAGACGCTCGACACGCACCGTGAACTGAAGGCGCCGTTGCACGACCGCTTTCCGTTCGACTTCTTCGCGGGCGTTCTCTATCCCGGCCAAATCGCGGACGATTACGAATGGACGTTCGAGCTGGCTCCCCGGCAGGACCTCACCCGCGAGCAACTGCTCGAACAAGCCGACGCCCTCCGCACGCAGATCGAGTGACACCCGTCAATGGGCGCCGGTCACATCAGATTGTCGCGGTACCAGGCGATGGCGCGTTGGAGGCCGTCGCGGAAGAGGACGACCGGCTCGAATCCGATCAGCTTCCTGGCGGCGGTGATGTCGGCCAGCGAGTGCTTGACGTCACCGGCGCGGGCGGGCGCGTAATGAGCCACGACTTTCTTGCCCACCATCTCGTTGATCAGGGCGATGATCTCGTTGACGGTGACCTTCTCGCCACAGGCGATGTTGACGACTTCGCCGTTGGTCTTCTTGGCACGGGCCGCACAGAGATTGGCCTGCACGACGTTGTCGATGTAGGTGAAGTCGCGGCTCTGCTCGCCGTCGCCGTAGATAGTGGGCGGCTGGTCCTTCAAGATCGACGTCACGAAGGCGGGAATCGCGGCGGCGTACTGGCTCGTCGGGTCCTGGTACGGCCCGAACACGTTGAAATAACGAAGCGAAATCGTCTCCAGACCGAAGACCTTGGCAAAGACCGAGCAGTAGTACTCGCCCACGAGCTTGCCGACCGCATAAGGTGACAGTGGACTGGTGGGCATCGTCTCGACTTTGGGCAGCGTCGGCGTGTCGCCATAGGCGGACGAACTGGCGGCGTAGACGAAACGCTTGACGCCCGAATCGCGTGCGGCCATCAGCAGCATGAACGTCGCATCGACGCAGTGCTTGTGCGTCAGCTCAGGTTCGTCGACGCTGCGGGGCACGCTCGGCAGCGCCCCTTCATGCAGGACGACATCGATGCCCTTCATCACGGACCGCGCCACCTTCGGGTCACCCATGTCGGCCTCGACGAATTCGATCTTGTCGATCATGTCATCGAGGTTGCTGCGCTTGCCCGTCAGCAGATTGTCCACCACGCGCACGAAGCAGCCCTCGGCGACCAGCCGCCGACAGATGTTCGAGCCGATGAAGCCGGCCCCGCCCGTCACCAGAAACTTCTCCATAGACGTCATCCTTTTGCAGAACGCCAAGTCACCCAACGGCGTCTCATTCTACGAGGCCGTCCCCCGAAGGAAAGCCCCTTTTGTCGCGATTCGTTTCTCCCCAGCCCGATGAGTCCCGCGCAGATCACGCGGAATTGGCGGCCAACTGGGGCTTGAGATACTTGCGGTACGCCTTGAATTGCTGGCGGAAATAGCCGCCCTTCATGGCCTCGGCGCCGAACAGCACACAGCCGAGG
Organism: Sedimentisphaerales bacterium; assembly: GCA_040772485.1. GTDB lineage: Bacteria > Planctomycetota > Phycisphaerae > Sedimentisphaerales > Anaerobacaceae > Anaerobaca. Next base: position 223,005 of record JAXGYC010000012.1, read on the forward strand.
ACGTTGGCGCCTACCTCCTGCAGCTCACGGAGCGTCCGCCGGGCCGCTCCGCGCGTGGTCGTCGCAGCGTTGAACACGAGAAGTGTCCCGTCCACGAGCCGCGCCAGCACCTTGACGTCGCTGACCAGCAGCACGGGCGGACTGTCGACGATCACGCGGTCGTAGTGCTGGGCTACGCCTTCGATCAGCTCTTTCATCCGGCGGCCGGCCAGCACCTCGGCCGGACTGGCCGTGGGCGGACCGGCGTAGATGAGGTCCAGCCCGGCGATGCTGCTCGGTCGAATGGCGGCCTGATAGTCGCACTGCCCGGTCAGGATGCTCGTCAGTCCCTGCCGACGCGTCTCCTTCGTCTCCTCGGAACCCGTCCGCGGAAAGGCCAGGTGCAGGCTCGGCTGACGCAGGTTGGCGTCGATCAACAGCACCTTCTCGTACTTGGCGACGAAGGCCGCCGCCAGGTTGCACGCGACGGAGGTCTTGCCGTCGCCCGGCGCGCCGCTGGCGATCAGCAGGGTCTTGAAGCCCGCCTCGCCCGTCAGGTCCAGGTTGGTGCGGCAGCGCCGGTAGCACTCGCCCAGCAGCGAATACGGCGCGTCCTTTACAACGTGACACAGATCAACATCGTCGACGGCACGGTCCTCGTTGGCGTCCGGGATCATTCCCAGCAGAGGCAAATGCACGAAACGCCGAACGTCGTTCGGAGTCCGCACGAGGTCGTTGAGCATCTCGATCAGGAATGTCAGAGCCAGGCCGAGCATCAGGCCGAGCATCGTGCCGCCCGGACCCCAGAGCAGGACGTGCCGGGACATGACCATCTTCAACGGCTCCGGGGCCAGACCCAGCGGCTGCACCTTGGGCGTGTCCGGATCGCTCAGCATGATCCGCAGCTTCTCGATCTGTGTCTTGATCTGATTGAGCATCTCGATGCGCTCGTCGCGCACTTTCGTGTATTGTTCGTAGCGGGCTCGCGCCTCGTCCAGCGCCTTCTGCTTGTCGCGTGCCTGGTCCCTGAGCAGTTGCAGTTCCGTTTGTCGCTCCTCCAGAACGCGGAGGGTGTCCCGGGCGTTGTAGAGATTCGCACGTCGGGTCTGCTCGGCAATCTCCAGACGCCGCTGACCGCGTTTCTGCTCGATCTCGCCGATCAGCTCCTGGGTCTGACGAACCACCCGGTGGTCCTGGCCGAACTTCGTGAGCCGGCCGGACAACTGCCCCTCCAGCAATGCCAACTGCTGAGCCAGTGCGATCATCACCGGGTCGCGTTCGATGGCGTGCTCGACCTGATCGGTGATGGGACCCTCGGCCAGCACCTTGAGGTTCTCAATGTCGGCCCGAAGCTGCTTGATCGCCAGCGACAGCTCGCTCTCCTGGAGTTCGAGGTCGTTCAGCCGCATGGTGATCGTATGTTGGAAGTAGTGGCCCGAGGGACGCTCCAGATCCGTCATCCCGCTTTCCTCCCGGACGCGTTGCAGGGCGCGTTCGCTGTCGGCGACCTCCTTCTCGACGAAGCTCTGACGAGCCGTCAGCTCGATCAGCTTCTGGTTGACGTCCTGCCGCTGCGTGTCGCCGTGCTGGCTGACGAACAGACGCACCATCTCGTTGACGATCAGCGCCGCTTCCTTCGGACTGCCGCAGGTCATCGAGACGATGATGTGCTCGGCCTCCCGGTGTGGGAACGCATTGAGATTGTCTTCCAGACTGGCGACCGCGTCGCGAATGTCTCCACGCACCTTCTGACGGAACCACGTGGTGCCCCGCACCTTATCGCTTTCGAGCAGCCCCTGAAGGCTGTCCTGGCGCTTCATGAGATTGGCCAGGGAGACACGATGACCGTACTGGAGGTCCTGTTGCACCTGGGTCGCCACGATCTCCATGGGATCGGTCTCGATCGGCGGAAGCACTTTGAGGATCGTCTCGGCGCGATACAGCGGCGCGTAGCGCCGGACCAGGACCCATCCGGCGGCTCCCAGGGCCATTCCGAGGGTGGTCATGAACAGGATCAGCCAGAGGTGCCGGCGCAGCATCCCGAAGACTTCCCTGGGTGTCAAGGCCGTCGTCGGGGCGCCCGGGGTCGGCGAGCCGGTCTTCCTGTTCTTCCCGATGTTCATCGGGCTCGGATTTCTCTTCATCGGTGTCACTCCCCGAAGCCCGTCCCCACAGAATCCATCTGCGAGAACGCATCGCGTCGCACGTCGGCTACCGGGCCGTCTGCAATCGCTCGATGGCCGCGTCCAGACGCCTGGCAGTGTCGGACCGTTCCTCGTCTGCCAGTCCCCTGGCGTGGCGATAGGCCGCCAACGCGCCGGCTTTGTCGCCCAGGCCCTCCTTGATCATGCCCAGATGCTCGTACGCCGTAGCCGACGCCATCTGGGCCACCTCGTACTGCTGGATGGCCGCGGTGATGAACCGGACCGCCGCGGCATCGTTTCCTTTCTTATGCAGAACGAGGGCATACGTGTCCAGGTACGCCGCCTGGTCCGGATTGGCGTTCAGCGCGCGTTCGGCGTATCGCTGCGCCTCGTCGAGCCGCTCGTCATTCTGCGCCAACAGGTACGCCAGGTTGTTCAGAACACTGTGGTTTGTCGGCATTTTCTCCGCCAGACTTTCGTAGACGCCCACAGCCGCCTGGAGATATCGTTTATCGGAAGTTCCCTGATAGGCGACCGTCAGCAGATCGGCCTTCTGGAGCGTATAGGCGGTGGCATTGCGATGGGCATCGGCATCAGACCCGCTCAAGGCAATGCACTTGTCGACATACTCGACAGCATCGTCATAATCGTTCTCGATGCGGGCCAGATGGAACATCGTGGCGTTGGCCGCCAGAGAGTCGGGATTCGCCGCCAGCCGGCCTCGGCAATAGCGCGAGACTTCTTCCGGCCCCAGCAGACGACGGACGCGAAGCAGAATCTCCATGGCCAGTCGGTCATTGCTCCAGGCCTTGTCGACCGCCTGCCGGCACAAGCGTCCGGCTTCGGCGTCATCGCCGAGCTTCTTCCTGGCCTCAGCCATCCGACAGAAGGCCACTGCGGCCCAGACGGTATCGACGTGCTTTCCGGCCTCGCGGAAGAGTTCGTCCAGCCGCTCGGGACGCCAGGAATCCCCTCCTGCGGTGGGGTCTCCGGCGCTGAGAATCAGCGAATGCAGATATCCATCCAGAACCGCCGCACGCAATGTACCGCTTTGCCGGACATCGGAAGTCGCCGTCTGCGCGAGGCGATAGGCCTTGCCGTACAGCTTCACGGCCTCGTCGAAATCGCGTCGGTCGATGGCGAAGGCTCCGGCACGCGTCAGCCAGGCGGCGCTTTCCGGGAATTCCGCCAGGGTCTTCGAATAGAACTGCTCGAGCGATTCGTCGCGTCCGAGCCTGCGATAGGTTCGTTCCAGCAGCATCCTGGCCGATGCCGGCGCCGTAGGTGCTTTCAACACCGCCAGCAACTCACTGATGGCCTCTTCGTGTCTCCCGGCCCAGAGGTACGCGTTGGCCAGCGCAACAGCGGCATCGGGGTCGTCGGCAAGCAGCCGGCTCCTGCGGAAGTCCAGAATCGCCTGATCGTAGTTGCCCATGAGCTGGCTGATCTCGCCCCGCAGACGCCAGCCTGCGGCGTCCTGCTGGTTCTTCTCGAGGTTGCGATTCGTCAACTCCAGGGCACGCTCCAACTGGCCCTGATACTTCGCGACAAAGGCCTCCAGCACCAGAAGACGAGGCTCGTCAGGATACCGTTCCCGAAAGCTATGCAGCTTCTGCTCTGCGTCCCGAACGAGGCCCAGATCGAGAAACGCGCGAATCTGAGCCAGACGATTGGCGGCATTGTCCTCCTGACCGAGCAACTGCTCCGAGTATGCCTTGACGGCGTCTTTATCTCCGGTCGCCTGAGCGACGAGGACCATTCCTTTGAGGGCGTCGTTCCTGTTGGCCGGCTCGTCGAGAAGCGGTTCGAGGAGCTTGCGAGCCTGCTCGTAGCGACCGATGCGGTAGTAGTGGCGCCACAGAAGCCGGCCGTCCTGCGAATTGACGAGCAGTTGGGCCGCCTTGTCCGGCTGGCCCGTGACGCGATAGTACTCCGCGTAGCTCTGGAGCATGAACTCGTTGTGAGTGTCGATCTGCCGGGCCTGTTCGAAGGCCGTCTCGGCGATCGCCAGGAACGCCCCCTTTCGAGCCGGGTCCGTCTGCTCGACGGCAACCCGTGTCGCCAGGCGCCCCAGCATCACGGCGTTCTCCAGACTCGGCGCGGTGATCTGAACCGTCTGCCGAATGCCCAGCGCTTTGAGCGGATCGGTCTCGTCGACCAGGGCGGCATAGGCCAGCAGCGCCTGCGTGTCTGTCGGGTTCAACTGGATGGCGCGCTCCAGGGCGAGCTGCGCCTCGTCCCGTTGTTCGGCCGAGACGCGGTCTCCCAACCCCTGGTTGCGAACGAGCAGCGCGTTCGCCAGTGTCCTGGCGATCAGGGGATCGATGGGATTCAGCCGGGATGCCTTCCGCGCATCTTCAAGGCAGGCGAGCTCATTGCCGAGAGCCGCCTGAACGTTGCTTCGAAACATGTAGCCATAGGAGAAGATCGGCCGCAGCTTGAGGCATGCGTCCAGATGGTCCAATGCCTCCGCGTGTTGTCCCCTGGCAAATGCCAGTCGGCCGGCAAAAAGACGGCCTTCGCAGTCATCGAGGTTGTCGGCCGCTGCCGCCGTGACCACCCTCTGGGCCAGCGTCCAGTCGTTCTTGCGGCGAGCCATGTCGAAGAGCTGGCCGACCGCTCGATGCCGCCAGCTCGGCGGTCCGCTTCGCAGATAGGCCCCAGCGGCCTGAGGCGTCTGGGACTCGGTGGCATCGAGCACAGACTCCCACTGCGCAATGGCCTCGTCGAGCTGACCGCCGGCCTCATAGAACAGACCCAGCTCCGCCGCCCGGACGACAGGATCGCTCAGGCTGCGAATCGCCTGCAATCGGATCTCGCGACGCCGCGACTCCGAACAGCTCGCGGGATCGGGCTCCGACAGAAGGCCCCGGCAAAACAGGGCCTCCACATCCTGCCCGGACCGTTTCAGGAACGCCTCCACAACTGCTCTGGCCAGGGCCGCGTCGTTCTGCGCAATCAGCATCGTGCACAGCGTTCCCAGGCCCTTGCCATCCACAGCGGTCGGATCGACGAGCACCAGGCGCTCGATCAGATCCGCCTGCCGTCTGCGACATTCATACAGGTCGGCCTGCATGGCCCGCACCGCATCTTCCGTTGGGCCGACCTGACCCTGTGAGGCTGGTTCGGTGCGTGACGACGCCGAGGCGCTGCGTTGAATCGCCTCCTGCAATTGCGTGGCCTGCGAGGCCGCCAGAATCAGACGGATTTTCAGTGTGTTGGGATCGGCCGGGTCCAGTTGAGCGATGGCCTCTTCCGCCTCGGTGACATGGCCTTTGGCGAGCAGCGTGCGGACGCGAAGCTGCCGGCTTCGAGTGGTCGCGCCGAACCGCTCCTCAAAACTGTTGACCGCACTCAACGCGACATCAAAGGAACGCACGCGCAGCAGCGCATCGCCGTAGTCCAGGACCGTATCGGGGCGGGTGTTGACAATCCCTGAATTGAGAGCCGACCCGAGAAACTCAATCACGGCGCCGACCTCGGAAGTGTTCTTGAACAGCCCGGCCAGCGTGTAGGAGAGAAAGGCGTCGCCCTCGTCGTCCGAACCGCTGGCCGCCTCGATCTGCTCGTACGCCGCATAGAGATCGCGGACAGCCTGGCCCGTGTGGCCTTGAGCCAATTCCAGCATACCACGCCACTTGACCACCTGGGGATTCTCGCCGCTGCCCTGAATCTGCTCGATCTCATGAACCACCTTCTCCGCCTTGGCCAGGACGGTCGCATGGACCTCGTCCGAGCGCTGCGACAGTCGCGTCTGTTCGAGGTGGAACCGGCCGAGCAGCGCGCACAGGGAGAATCGGTACATCTGTCCGGCGTACTGCCTGGGTCCGGGCCGGTCCTGCGCATCCGGTAATTCCAGAGCCGTTTCAGCCAGTTCGATGGCCTTGTGCAACGCGGATTCGTCGGCGTAAAGCGTGAAGCGACGATAGTACAGCCTGGCCGCCAGGCGGAAAGCCGGAACGTTCGTCGGGTCCAGAGCGAGGCCTCTCTCCACCGCGGCGATGGCCCGATCGAGCTTCTCGGCGGCCGCGTCGGTGTGAAGGTAGGCCGATTGCAGCGAATAGAACTCGGCCAGCGCCGAGAACACCTCTGCGTTCGAAGGGAACCTCTCCGCCAGCGCCTGGTACTGTCCCTCGAGGGCCTTCGTCCGGTCTCGCGCCTGCGTGAGAGACCCGGTCTTGGCCTCCATAAGCCTGCGACCCAGCAACTCGATGTGCGCGCCTGGCTGATCCCCTGCCATCTCTACAGCCTCGGCCAGAGTCTCCTCGGCCTGCCTGACAGCCTTCTCCCACAGGTCGAGATTGCCCTTCGACTCGGCGAGGCGGGCCTCCTCCTGAAACGCGGCCGCAAGGTATCGATAGACGCCGGCGTTCTTGGGGTCAAACTGCCTGGCCTGCTGGAGATGACTCTTGGCCTCCGTAAGCAGTTCGTCCGGGCTGGTGCCCGCGCCCATGCGAGCCATTTCCAGCGCCGCCCGGCCTCGTACAAAGTGCAGAAAGGGACCGAGGCGCGTGATTCCACAATCCCATGCCGCCGGCTCCGCATCGCCCAGAGACGGTTCCCAAGGACCTTTTTCCTCGTCCAACAGATCGGCGTTTGCGGCGGCCTCCAACAGGTCGGTCGCCTGCGTGGAGACGTCCTTCCAGCAGGCGCCGACGTTCTGCCCAACCGCGCTGAGGCTGTCGGCCATGATGTAGGTGTACTTGAGGAGTCCCAGCCGGGCGCGGGTGTTCTGCGGGTCGGCAATGATGATCTGCTCCCAGCAGGCGAGCACGCGGCGCCAATCGTCGGTCACCCGGTAGACTTCCGCGAGTTTGAAGTACAGATCGATCTTGTCCTCAGACACGCGCGTGCGCCCCAGCGCCTCGGCATAGTTGCGTCGCGCGGTCTCGTAGTCCTGGGCCGCCCACGCCGCATCGCCGTCGGCTACGAACTGCGCCGGATCGCGAGTCAGACGCAGGATGACCACCACCGCCAGCATAGCCAGGATCAAGAAGACGGTCGAGCCCATCAGCGCGACCTTCTTGTTGAGACGCCTTCTTGCCATCGATGCTCCCCTTTCTACGCCTGTCGGTCTAAGGTTGTATGCCGTCCGGCCAATGATCGCGCTCCAGCAAGGGCAGTACAATCGTCAGAAGCCTCTCCCCCGCCGAGACCGCCATCGCCCGTGTCGGCGCGGTGAAAGCCTGGTTGAACACCAACTCGACTTTACAGAAATACGCTTGCCTGCTGAAAATGTTTCGATTCAAGGCCATCCGGGCCGCATCGCGGCTGCCCGCGTATTCGCCGCTGACTCGGAACAGGTACAGGACCGGAAACCTCGTGGCCCCGGACAATGGAGCGCCTCCGGAACTCTCAAAGACCAGATAACGTCCGGGAATGTCGCGCGGGTTGTCCGGCGAGCCGATGCGAAAGGCCACAGGCTCGGTGTCCAGCCGGCGGTATCCACCGCCCGTGTAGCATTCCTCGGGCACGTGCGGCACCCGGTCGGGCAGACGGTAGTACGTGACGAACAGCATGACCCTCCGGGTCGGATTCTGGCTCGGCTGACACGGGTCCTCCAGCACCCACTGAATGTAGTCCTCGGTGCCCAGCGATCGCACGACGTCCTCGTTCTGAATCTTCAGTTTGGCGACCACCGTATAGGGCGCCAGCGCCGCCTCCTCCAGGGCGTCGAGAGATTTCCGGAGCGGCAGCGGCTCTTTCCTGAGATAGAGTCCGAGCTTCTGCCTGGCCACCGACATGCCCGCGCAGGCCAGCGCCAGCACGGCGGTGCAGATCAGAAACGCCGGCTGAAGGTATCTCTCTCTGGTGTCGGTCCGGCGGCTCATGATCTCGGGCGTCCGCGAACGATCACATTGCTTCTGCCGAGCCGGTCTTCATCAACGAACAGGCTCGACATGAACCAGGCCAGAAAACCATACAGGCCAAAGGCCAGCGGCAGCATCGCCAGGCCGAGCGCATCATGGTAGATTCCGCGCGTGTACTTCGGATCGGCCAGCACGTGGATGAATCCCGTCACCGTCACGCGAACGATGTTGCAGAGAATCGCGATGGGAATTGTACTGGCCAGCAGAACGAGGCGCTGCCACAGCGGGCGGTAATGCAGATAGGCCATCGCCACGCCGAGGGCGAGGAAGGCCATCAGCAGGCGCATCCCGCTGCACGCCTCGGCGACGTCGAGTGGAGGCTCCAGATGCCGGCCCTTATACACGATATCGATCACCACGCCGCTGGATCCGGCTTCGAGTCCATCGACCAGGTTCAACAAGGCGGTTGCCACCACGGCGGCGATCTTCCGCATCGGGATCGTCAGACCCACGTAGTAACGACGCGGCAGCGGCACCGCGAAAATCAGAAAAGCGATCGGCAGCCACGTCCGGGCGAGCAGACGCCGGCCGCCCAGGAACAGCACCACCGAACCGATCGCCAGAATCAGCGACAGCGGACGGAAATAGGCGTATCCGGACGGGCTGACCACGTTGAACACATAGAAGACCAGAGTGGCCAGCAGCAGGACCAGACCGGCGTAGCAGGGACGCGTCTGACCCGGACTCAGGCGCGCGGGACGACGGCCGGCGAGGATCTCGGCCAGCGGATCACGAGCGTATTCCAGACCCAGAATGCTGTCTTTGCTCTGATGGATGAGGTACAGGCTGAACAACGGAATGAGGAATCCGTGCGACCAGTTCGGGTCGCTCACCCAGAGACGGACCGTACGCTCGATTTCACTTCGGAAGAGCAGACCAAGCAGTCCGGCGACGATGGCCATCTTGACGTAGCTGCACCGCGCGAGTTCGCCCCAGGTTCTTCGAGCCGGACTCGAATCGTGCGGATCGGCAGCAGTACAAGGTGTCGCAGTCACGAGAATCGGTCAATTCCATCAGAAGATCGAGGTGCCGTAATAGTCGTCTTGATAGGCGAAATTGCGATCGTACACGAACGCGAAACCATAGGCCGCGCGGAAGGCGTTGCGCAGCGCCGCCCGCCACCGCGAGGTCGGATGCGTCCCGACGTTGATCAGATCGTTCGGCTTGATGTAGAAGTCGGGCTGCTCTCCGCTGGCGATCTTGTCCAGGTCGACCATGACGATCTCCTCCCGGTCACCGCCCAGGCGTCGCACGACCTCGCAGTATTTGGGATACGCCAGCGGCCCGAGACCGCCGGCGGCGGCAATCGCCATCTTCAGCGTCATCGGCCGGCCCGTCAGACCGATGAATCCGGCGCGATTGACGTTGCCCATGATACAAAACTCGCCGATCATATCGACCGGGACGTAGATCGTGTCGCCCGGCTTGATGACAATGTTGTACCGCTGGTCGCCCGCCAGCAGTCTGTCGGCCGGGATCTTCATCAGACGCGTCTGCACCGCCTCCTGCCACTCGGCGTCCATCGGCAGCATCTCGGGCTTCGAGGGCTTCGCCTGCTCCGCAGGTTTCGCCCCCGACGGCGCGGCCGCCGTCTGGAGCTGGCCCTTCGGAACGGGCACCCATTTGCCGTCCTGCAAGACCCAATCGATCTCTCCGCTCGGCGCCTGGGCGCCGGCTGTCGCGGGCGCCGAACCGCCCTGCGGGCGAGGCTCCTGGGGCGGGGGCGTCTCGGACGAAGTCTCCTGTCCCGACTCGGTCGAGATCGCGACCCACTTGCCGTTGCGGAAGACCCACTCGACCCTGCCATTGGGTTCCGATTGGCCTGTCACATTCGCACCCGGCCCGCTCGGTCCGAACTCCGTCGGACTGATCAGGAGATCGCCGCTGCGCGGTGTGTTCTGTACGGCGGCCTCTTCGGGCACGAGCAGTCGGTAGCTCGGCGGCACCACGGAGGCCGAAATGCTCTCCTGCCGCGACGCACTCTGCGTTGGAGACACGGGGCTCGGATCGGTCGGCCGGCGGGCTCCGACCGACGGCGCGATCAGGTCGAGCATCTCGCGCTGGAGTTCGAACTTCTCGGCCGGCTGCGAGGGCACCGGGATGTCGCCCTGCGGCGCCGTCAGCGACGGTTGTCCGTGCGGCGGCGCGGTCGGACCAGGCAGAGGCTCGCCCCACGACGACTGCGGCGCGACGAATGGGAGCTCATCCGTCTCGGGCGTCGCCGGATGCACTGCCGGCGCGGCGGTCGTCGTGTCCTGGGCGCGTGCGACGTAGATGTGACTGACGTTGAACTGCATCGGCCCGCCGGCGGTCGCCAGGGCATCGGTCAATCGGAAATCGTAGCGAGGGATGCCGTAGCGGCCCGGCTGCGGAACGCCATTGCCCAGAACCGAGAAAGTCCGCTGCTGCGAGTTCATCAGCGAGACCGTCACGGACGGCTCCTTCAGGATGGCCGGCGCCAGGGACTGGCGAATCTCCTGCTCCAACTGCGTCTCGGTCAGGCCCGCCGCCTGGATCACGCCGACCTCAGGGATCGAGATCTTGCCGGTCTCCGAGACGACGTAGTCGTTGACCATCGTCGCGCCTTCCTGGAACAGCTCGAAGATCGAGATGCGCACGAGGTCGCCCGTGCGCAGCGTGTAGTCGCCCCTGACCGCGACGAGGTCCTGCGGGCGCGGCTCGCTGGCGGTCTTCCACGCCACCGGCGTCTCCTCGGCGACCCCGAGCGAATCGAGGATGACGTTGACCGCCGGCGTCGGACGGAACCGCCCGATCTGCGTCGGGTCCAGGAGCTTGTCGCTGCATCCGGCAACGGCGACGCTCAAGGCAGTGACCGTCAGCCACACGCCCATTCGGCGAACAAAACCGCAAATATCAACTCGTAGATCGCACATTCCAGAGGTTTATCGGTTCCTGCGACGGCGCGCTTAAGTCTTTTGCCCATATAGAATCCCAAATCCCGCCGCCGGCCGAGCCGATGCGCAGAATCCTGGAACCCGATGCCGCAATCGCCCGATAATATCTGCCCCTTCAGCCGTATGACTCGCCCTCGCAGGAGCGAGGTGCGCAGTCGGTCCAGGCATGTACGAAGACCTTGCGCGTCAGGCCGAACGCGTTTTCCTTGCCTTGGTCCAGCCCTTCTCCTACAATGCGAGCTTCGATCTGCAAACGCTTGCACTCTGCGAAAACAAACGCAGACAAGCGCCACAGAAGTCGATTGGGGGTTGACGAGTGTGGATCAAGAATTCAGCTCGGCGCACAAGTTCACATCCGGACTCTGCGACCCGAAACTGGCAGTGAACGGCATGGTCCGGGAAGAATGGGTCGCACATGGCGCCCCAACGCTTTGCTTCGCAACACGCTCGGTTGGCGAAGTGAGCGAGACATGGATGTGGCGTCAGATCGTTGGCTTCACGCGCCTTCGCCACCATGTCCTCACCTGGCGGTATGTCAACCGAGAGATGTTTCCCGTCGGGGATGTGCCTATGCACATTCTGGAGGAGCCGGGGTGCTGGCCCGAGAAGACGCCTCGGCTGATCCGATGCCTCCACCGATTACGCAACCTGCCCAGGCGGAATTTCCTGGCCACGACGCGTCGTGAGTACGCGAGCATCGAGAAGGTCCTTCGCGAGATACGTCCGGATGTGATGTTGTGTCAGTATCCGATGATGGCTCTGCGCATGTTGCCGATCGTGCGCCGGCTCGCCATCCCTCTGACCGTGCACTTCCACTCCATCGGCTTGAGCAGCGCCTTGGAAAACCGATGGTACCGATGGAGCCTGGGGCCTGCCCTTCGTCACTTCGACAAGATCGTTGTGGTCAACCTGAAACAAAGGGACTGGATGCTCGAACACGGGGTAAGATCGGAGAAGGTGCACGTGATTCCGTGCGGCGTGCCGGTCGACGAGTCGATCCCCGCTCCACCGGGCGAGCGAAGCGGCGCGCCGCCCCAGTTCGTCGCGGTGAGCCGTCTGCTCAAGATCAAGGGGATCGATATCACGATCCGCGCCTTTGCGGGCGTGGTCGCGAAGATTCCCGAGGCTCGCCTGGTGATCGTCGGCAACGGCCCGGACCGCCAGGAATTCGAGACGCTCGCGGCCGAGCTCGGTTTGAGCGGCAGCGTCCGCTTCACCGGATGGCTTTCCGAGGACGGAGTGAGGCAGCAGCTCCGGCAGTCGGACGTCTTCGTGCAGCACTCGCTGTTTGCCGAGGGCTGGCCGGTCGGCGTGGCTGAGGCCTCCGCCATGAGACTGCCGGTTGTCGTGACTGATTTCGGCGGGCTGGCCGAGCAGGTGGTCGACGGGGTAACCGGTTTGATCGTCCCCGCGCGGGATGTAGGCCGCATGCGGGATAGCATGTTGAGACTGGCGCGCGATCCCGATCTGGGACGGAGGATGGGAGCCGCCGGACGAGAACGCATGGCCCGGCACTTCAACGTCAAGGGCCAGATCGCCAAAATCGAGGAGGTTCTGATCGATTGCGCACACAAGACGAGGGTATAGGAGTTGCCCTTCAGCGGGTTGGTTCGTGGACGCCGAGAGAAGGACGCGAGGAGGCAGGGACCGGATTGCCGAAGAAGTCGCGGGCGCCGTTGTCGGCGATGGCCATGCCCGATCCGACCCAGGGTGAGTCGGACTGAAGCCTGAAGAACGGCATGCTCTGCAACTGCCGCGGGTCGGTGGGGAGTTCGTTCAACTGTCTCGGCAGGGTAAGCTTCGGATCGCCTGTCAATCCGACCAGCCTGCCATCGCGGGTCTCCTTGCCAGTAGCCTGGGCCCAGTCTGCCAGCGTCTTGAAGATGTGGTCGCCGTCCTGGAACACGACGCCGCGCTCCGACGAGATATGGTAGAGATTGTTCTCAAACACTGCCTGGTGCAAGGGCCCAACCACTGCCGCCTGTCCCGCCTGGAGGATGTTGTTGCGGAACACCAGTCCTTCGATGTCGTGCGTCGAGCAGATTGCATAGCGGTCGTTGACGATGACGTTGTTATACACCTGGGCGTCGGAGATGCCCCGATCGCCCGCCCAGAAGTAGATGCCGCTGAAGTGGTTCGTCAGGCCGTCGTTGATGCTGATGTTGTAGCGGCAGACGTTGTCCTTCCACACGCCGGCGCCGGGATACTGGCACAGCAGATAGCCGCATCCGTGATTGTGGTATGACAGGTTGTATTGGAGAATCGAACGCGTAGCGCCTCCATCGAGATCGAAACCGCCGCCGTCGAATGCGCCGGCCGCGGTCTTGTTGTCGTGCGAGATGCAGTGCTGAATCGTGAGCCGATCGCAGTCCCATCCCCAGATGCCGACGGGACCATTGCCCTGGCGAGGCATGTCCCAGCCGTTGTCGAAGGCCAGGCAGTACTCGACGAGGCCGCCATCCAAGCCGCCGACCACGATGCCGTTGCCGCTGTGGTTGGTGAGGTTCTGCGGATCGCCCGGGTTGTTCCGGACGACGCAGTGCCCAATGTAGAGGTCCTCCGTGCGCGCGCCGTCCGCATCTCGAGATGTGGAGATGCCCGCGAAACCATTGTCGTGGGCGTCCACGCGGGTGATGCGGATGTTCCGGCCTCCGAGTACGGCCACGCCGGAGAGGCGAAATCCGCTGACATCCAGCGAATCCAGCGTAACATGCTCGGTGCGATTCAATTCCACGCCATTGCCGTCGTTGCCGTTCTTGCGCCCGCAGCCGACAAACATCAACTCCGAAACCGTGACACGCGCGCACTCGATCAGTTGGAGACCACCGCCCGTTCCGCCATCGATCGTGGCGCGCCCGCCGCCAAACGAACCGATGCGAACGGGTCGCTCCCGCGTTCCGCTGTCCTCTCGTTGGAGGCGGAGCGTGCCGGCAAAGGTCTGTCCGCCCGCGAAGAGGACTGCGTCGCCGGGAGCGAAGTCCATCCTGTTGACCTGGGCGATGCTTTGCCAAGGCTGCTCGCGGCTGGTGCCGGGATTGCCGTCGTCGCCTCGCTGGGCATCCACGTAGTACGTGCGCGTGCCCTGGGCCGCCTCGACTTCGCCATCGGTTGACGTCGCCCGGCAGCCCGAGACGGTCGCGGCCAGAAAGCACGACGTCAACAGGCACAACGCGCAGGAGTTGTCTCGTGATTTCTGCGTCATGTGGGTCACTGCTCCAGAAGGACCACCGCAACACCGAAACGGTCCAGCTTCAAGGTCCTCTCCGTCCGCCCGCCGCTCAATAGCTCTGCCTTGCCTTCCGGCACGTTCACTGTCGCCGGCTGGTCCGTGTGGTTCATGACGAACAACAGCTTCTTTCCCCGTCCCTGACGAATCGAGGTTTCCACTCCGTTGGGCGGATCGACCACGGGCCGGATATCGGCGTCTTTGAGCAGTTGAGCGATCAGAGCATCGTAGAAGGACTCCTGCTCGATCACCGTGCCAACATACCATCCCTGGCCTTTGCCGAAGCGGTTCCGCGTCACCGCCGCAAACGGCTTCATGTGCAACTGCTCCGAGTATCGCGCCAGCGTTTCGGCGCCGTCGGGAGTCACCCAATCCGTGTATCGGATGGCATTGTAGCTGCCATCGAGACCCGCTTCGCCTTTGACGGCATAGCGCACGTTGGACCCCAGCGCGCTGTACTCCTCGATGCGGATGCCCAGCGCCGGCGACAGCAGCCCGGGGAGCGTGCGCTCGTGGCAGAGGTTGTTGCAGTCCTTCACGCCCGTCCGGCAGTCAGCCAGCAGAACGCCGCCCTTCTCGACGTAGGCCACCAGCTTGCGGGCCGTCTCGTCGGGCATCACATTCAGGTCCGGCGCCAGGACCAGCTTGTACTTGGCCAGATCGGCCTGGCGATTGACGAGGTCCGCATTCACGCCCACGCGAGACAGGGCATCGTAGTATCGCAGGATGGCGGCCTGGAGACTGTTGCCCTCGTACCCAGGCTGGAAGCCGAGCGACCAGAGATTGTCGTAGTCGTAGAGGATCGCGACATCCGAGACGACCGTGGTTCCCCTCAGACGGTCCTCCAGCTTGCGAAATTCCCGGGCGGTCTGTGCCGCTTCGTCGTAGCGTCTCAGCGGTTTGCCGTCGTGTCCGAGCAGGCCGTGCCAATACTGCTCGCGTCCCACCGTGCAGGTGCGCCATCGGAACCAGATCTGGCCGTCCGAGCCGTGCGCCAGTTGCTGGTACGCGATCTTGCGAATCTCGCCCGGCCAGGGATTGCGTCCGAACGAACCCCATCCGCAGGGTCCGGCGGTCTGCTCCATGATCATGAAGTTCTTGCTTTTCAGCCCGCGCATGACATCGGCCGCCAGCGAGGCGCTGTAGGGAATGTCCGGCTCATCGAACCAGATCGGGTAGTTGTCCCATGTCACGAAGTCCAGATCCTCGGCCAGATCGTAGTAGTCCAGGTCGCTGAACAGGCCCATGAAATTGTGCGTCACGAAGTCGTCCGGACAGACCGCGCGGAGGATGCGGACTTGATCGGCCTGGAATCGCACGCGAAGCCACGAGGTGAAGCGTTTGAAGTCCAGGCACGCGCTGGGATTGCCCATCACCCACATCTCACCGGTGCGATTGTCGGGAAAGGTGATCTCACCCCAGGTGGTGAACGTCAGGCCCCAGAAGTGGTTGCCCCAGGCGCGATTGAGGGCGTCGAGCGTGCCATACTTGCGGCGCAGCCAGTCCTGGAACTCGGCCAGGCAGGTATCGCAGTGACATTCGCCCCCGCCGAATTCGTTGTCCGTCTGCCAGCCGATCACGTGGGGCGACGACGCGAAATGCTCGGCCATCGCGCGGGTGATGCGTTCCGAGAGCAGCCGGTAGGCGCCGCTGGTGAAGCAATTGTGCTTTCTTCCGCCCCAGACGATGCGGGTCCCGTCCGGTTTCTGTCGCAGCGTCTCGGGATACTTGCGCGCGACCCAGGCGGGCATCACCGCCGTCGGCGTCCCGAGGATGACTTGGATACCATGCCGGCCCAGCAGGTTGACTGCCTCGTCCAGCCAGCCGAACTCGAACTCGCCCTCCTGCGGCTCCATGTTGATCCAACTGAACTCCGCAAGGCGAACCACGTTGAATCCCGCCTCCTTCATGAGCCTGGCGTCGGTCTCCCACCTCTCGCGTGGCCAGTGCTCGGGATAGTAATCGGCGCCGATGAGCATGGCCCCTTTCTCCGGCAGGGCCTCCTGCATTTGCACCCTCGGATTGACGATTTGTTTCTGGCCCTGACAGAAGTTTGTAAGACACCCCACTGCCACAACACTCAGAATCGCTGCTCTTACGTTCGTCTTCATCGCTATGGCTCCACGGTCAGCTCATTCGGGCGCCGGCAGCGGCACGCGCTGCCAGCCTTCGGTGCCGAAACGAAGGTCCCGCTCCACGAATTCCCAGACCACGACCCTCTTGCCCTTAAGCAAGGCGGGCTTGCGCGCCAACTGCTGGCGGACCAGCGTCGAGGCGCCGCCGTCACTGACGATGCTGCTCAAGCCGAATCCCAGGTTGCTCGCCAGGTGCGCGACAAAGCCGCCGCTGCCGGGCTCATCCCGCTCGAAGATCCGCAGGAAGCTATCACCCAACACCAGCACCGGCGCGTTCGGGTCGTCCGCATAGAACCGCCCGGTCTCCGCATCGACCACTTGCGTGCAATCCATCCGCTGCGGCTCGAAGAGCCGCTCCACTTGCGGCACGCGCATCATCTGGAGCACGTCGCCATGGCGCTCGACGGGAGCAGGCCTTGTCTCGTACTTCGTCGCCCCCTTCTCGATCCAGCCCAGATCGACCAGTCGCCTGGCAACCGTCTCAGCCGCCAGCCTCATGCCCTCGGGCGACCAGTGGCTGTCCTGCGCGAGGTAACAGGCGGGACTGCCGGCCACACGCTTGGCGCGGTCATAGACATCGAAAAGATCGAGGATTTCAACGCCCTCTTGCTTCAGTCTCACCAGGATTTCCCTGGTCGATGCGTTGACCGATCCCGTTTCCTTGCAGGTGCGGCCTGTGAGCATCTCGGGATACACGCTCGCCTTGTTCGGCGCCGGCATCACGAGGAGCCGGATGCCGCGCTTCGCCAGATCGTCGCGAAACGAAATGATCGCGTCGAATACGTTTCCCTGAGTCTGCCCGCCCTCGGGCGACCACGGCTCGACAAGGTACTGAACCGCGGGACGGTAGAAGAACCAGCCGTCGCGCCCCAGGATAGCGTTGTCGCCGGCGTCCTGGAGAAGAGCGAAACGAGCGAACTGCATCCAGGGCCGAACCATCTGTCCGATGCGACAGCCGCTCTCCAGACTGCTTTCCAGGCGTCTGAGATTCGCGCGGGTCGGCTTCTGCCGGAAGAGCTCCGCGATCTGCGGCGAATCGCCCTGCCGCCATTCGAAGATGATCTGGCTCACAGCGACTACCGCGATCATCGCCAGGAAGAGCACACTCAGACAGACGCATGGGAAGCGACGTGCCGCCACCGAAGCACTCCTAAAACTGGAAATACAGGAACGAGCGGAACGACTGCGCGAACATCGTCATCAACGCCAACGCAAACAGAACGACCAGCACGGGGACCTTTGCCCAATGGAGCCGGCCGGTCCAATCGCAACCCTGCAAGGGCTGGAACACCAGCACAGCGCACAGCGCCATGACAATCAGGTGACCACGGGTGTAGATCACGGCGCTCAGGAGCGTCGAGCCGCCCTGGGCCGACTGCGGAACGAACATGATCGCCAGCATCCTCCCGGCTTCCGCCAGGTCCGGCGCGCGGAAGATGACCCAGCCGACGGTGATCAACAGGAACGTCGCAAGAACTCGGACCGGCGAAGGCAGGAAGGCATAGAACGGCTCTCGGCCGAACAATCGCTCCACGACCAGCCAGAACCCGTGCCAGGTGCCCCAGACGATGAAGGTCCAGCCGGCGCCGTGCCACAGGCCGCAAAGGAGAAAGACGATCATCAGATTGATGTAGGTCCGGCCCGGCCCGGCACGATTGCCGCCGAGCGGGATGTACAAGTAGTCCCGCAGCCAGCCCGACAGCGTGATGTGCCAGCGGCGCCAGAAATCGCCGAAGCTGTCCGCCCGATACGGAGCGTCGAAGTTCCGGGGACAATCGAATCCGAACATCAGCCCGATCCCGATGGCCATCTCCGAATAGGCGGAAAAGTCGAAGTACAACTGGAACGAGTACGCCAGGGCGCCAAACCACGCATCCAGAGTGCCCGGCGACGCGGCGGTAAAGACTGCGTCGGCCACCTGGGCGACGCCATCGGCCAGCAGAATCTTTTTGGCGAACCCGAGCATGAACAGGGCCACACCATGCGAGAATGTGTTCTGCGTCCACCAGCGAGTGCGAAGCTGGTCGGCGAAGGTCGGTACGATCTCGCCCTTGGCGTCGATCGTGCCGAATCGCTGGATCGGGCCTGACAGAAGCTGCGGGAAAAACGAGACGTAGCAGGCGAAGTCCAATAGCGAACGAGCCGCCGGCGACCGGCCACGGTAGACATCCACGATGTAGCTGATGACCTTGAAGGTGTAGAACGAGATCCCCACGGGAAGGACGATTCGCAGGATCGGCAAGGTATCACGACCGGCAAAGCGCAGCAGGCTGTTGAGGCTGTCTCCAAGAAACGCTGTGTATTTGAAGATGCCCAACACCGCAAGATCAAGCGCAATAGCGCCGGCGGTCGTCAGCAATCGAACCCTGCGCGTGGGGCTGCTCACAATGAGGCGCGACAGCACATAATTGACGACGGTCAGGCCGAGAAGAAGCAGAGTCAGCCGGGGGTCGATCCACGCATAAAACACGTAGCCGGCGACCAGCAGCAGGACGTTGCGGGCGGCCAGCCACCGGGCCGGCAGCACGTGATACAGCGCCAGCAGCGCCGGCAGGAAGTAGAACAGGAAGATATGCGAGCTGAACGCCATGCTCTATCGCACGACCCGGTTTGTCCACAGGGCCCAGTAGACGGGGTCTTCCGTCTGGCCAAAGTACTTGTTGATGATCCCGCCCATGTAATAGTCGTCGATCGGGACCTCCATCGCCAGGCGATGGACGTCGCCGACGCGGAATTGCCTCAGATTGCCGCCGATCTGCCCGACGCGGGCGTCGGCCGCCGCATCGCGCGGCTTGGCGGGATTGTACTGGCCGACATAGATCACGTCCTTGGCCGCCTGGCCGCGATGTACGGTGAGGACCTTGTACTTCATCACGTGCGCGTAGTCGTACAGGGGATCGTTTCGAACCTCGCCGGGGATCTCCAGCAGCTCGGCGGTCACTTCCACGCTGCCCAGGCTGGTCACCTGGGCATCGACGCCGGGGTCCGTCTTCTTCGCACACGAGGCGCACAACATGGGGACAACAACAAAAGCACAACACATACAGGCCATACGGTGACGCATCATTTCGCTCCTACATCGGCATAGGTCCAGCACGGCTCCCAGCCATCCACAAGCTGGAGAACCGGCGCTTCTTTGGCATCGGGATGCACCTTGCGCAGGTCCGGACTGGGACCGGCAATCGCCGGAGCATCCGCCATGCGCATCACGCAGATCGGCGCTCCGGCCCCCTCCGACCCGCCTCCATCCTGGGCGCAGCGCGTGAACAGCACGTATTTCGCATCGGGGGACAGCGCCCCGCCATAGATGTGATAGCCGTCTTCGCCGTAGATCATCTTCGCTCCGCCGCCCTCGCCGTCGCTCATCCAAAGCTGCGTGAATCCGTAGCCCTTCTGACCGGCGGGACGCGACGGGTAGATGATATGCTTCGAGTCGGGAAACCAGTCCGGCGTGCAGCTCTGAAACTCCTGCACGATGTTCAGCTCGCCTGTCTCGGCGTTCATCCGAACGACGGTCCACATGATCCGCGCGTTGGCGACGCCGCAGAACCACCGGCCGTCGGGCGACCAGAAGAGTTGCTGGTAGATGCCCTTTCGCGGCAACTGTCTGACCATCTGCTTCGTGTCGAGATCGACGATCTGAATCCCTTTCATCGTCAGGCAGGCGATCTGCGTGCCGTCGGGCGACCACGAGGCCCAGGGGTACTCCTTGTCGGCGCCGACCTGAACGGGAGCGGAGCCGTCGCCGGCTGCGATCATCAGTTCGCCCTGGAAGCCCCAGAGGTCGTGATGGATGACCGTGCCTTTGGCAAACCGGCGGTAGAGCAGCCGCTCGCCATCGGCGGAGAAACGCGGGCCGCCTTCTTCGTGGTCCGGCGTGTTCGTGATATTGCGGCGCTGCGATCCGTCCGGACGCATCAGGAACAAATCCCACGTCCCGTTCTCGTCGCTGCGCGCCGCGTACACAATCCATCCCTTCGAGCCGACCTCTGCGGCAAGCTGCGTCACGCTGGCTTCGTCGCCTGCGGCGAACGCCGACATCATCTGCACGACCGCGAAAAGCAAAACGATTCGTTTTATGACCATTGCGACTCCTTTCAGGCCGTTCGTAGTGTGCCCGTGAGGGCATATGGTAGGGGCGAATGATTATTCGCCCCTACTTGAAGGCGACATCTTACGACGTCACTACGAACTGCGGAACCTTCATCAGGGCGCCGCCTTGAAGCGCCGACTCATGCGCGATGATTCCCGGCACGGTATACGCCAGCGCCTCGTAGATGTCCACGGTCGGACGGCGGTCGTGCGTCAGGGCATCGATGAACTCATGGGTCAGGAACGTGTGCGAGCCGTGGTGGCCGCTGTCGTGGCGCAGCGGCTCGGGCAGCATGTCCGTCTTCCACCAGTCGGGCTGCTCGTAGCGTTCCAGCTCGGGCAGGTCGCGGACGAAGCCGGCGTCGTCCTTCTCCTTGCGTCCCTCGGCCGAACGCACGATCACCGGCCCCAGACCGTTGGGATCGCCGCAATAGAAGCTCATCCTGTCGCCGATCCACTGGGCCCGCTCGGTGCCGCGATGGGCGCCCTTCCACCACACGTTGCAGCGGAAGGCGTGGCCGCGATCGGTCTTGAACATGGCCGATTCGTTCCAGAACGGGTTGCGGTAGACGTTGTCCTTGCAAATCGGGTCGTCGTCGCCCCAGCCGTGGCAGACGACCTCGGTAAGCCGCTCGCCCGTGACACCGGTCACGAAGGCGGTGCAGTGCGTCGGATAGTGCATGGGCGCCAGGCCGTGCCGCCAGGTGCGCTTGCCGTTCTCGAAGTAGAGCACCTCCAGCCCGGCGTGCTGGTACTCGGCCTCATAATACGTCACCGTGCCGAACTTGCCCTGCTGCTGGAACCGCCGCGCCGAGATCGTCGGCTGCTGGTAGTAGCTGGTCTCCGCCATCATGTAAGTCAAGCCGTACTTCTTCACCGCGTCGAGCAGGCGTTCGGCCTCCTCGACCCCGCCGCCCAGCGAGGCCGGCACCGCCGAGATCGCGTGTTTGCCGTGCTTCATCACCTCGGTCACGTGCTTGACGTGGTTCGGTCCTTCGGTGAACACCGCGACCGCATCGATGTTCCTATCGAGCACCAGCTCTTCAAGCGAGTTGTACGACTTGCTGCACCGGTAGGTGCGCATCAGGCCCTCGCGGCGCTCCGGCCGCAGGTCGCTGACCGCCTCGACCACGCAGTCGGGATGTTCGTGCCATTGAAAGCTCGTGCCGAACCCGCCGCCGACCACGCCGATCCGCACCTTCCTCGGCGCCGTGTTCACCGCCAGGGTCGAATACAACGGCAGCGCTCCGCCGGCCAGGATGGCGCCGGTCTTGAGGAACTCTCGCCGCGAGCAGTCACGCGAGGCGTCCATCGGTTCCGCGGCTGTCTTCTTCGCCCTACTCATATCTGTTTCTCCTGAAAAAGAAGATGTTTCAGATGCATAACCCACAGGCAACGTCAGTCGCGCTTGATCAGATGCCCGGCGACGTCCGCCCGGAAGGCGGGCGGCTCCAGTCGCAGCTTGCCACCGAGAGCGTTCCCTCCGCTTTCGGCGAGCGGTTTGCCAGCGAGCGTATCCCACCACCGGATAGACCAGACGCCATCGTCAACGCCGGCGAGCGTCACGGCGGCGCCCGTCACGGCGGGCGGGTCCGCCTCCTTGGCGCCGTTCGGCCAGTCGCAGGCCTTGTCCAGCAGCCACACGAACGCTTCATCATGGGCGGCGACGCCAAAGGACGTCACTTCACCCTCGACATCCTCGAATCGCGCCGGCTGCAGGTCCCCGCGTCCCATGCCGGTGTCCTTCAGGAACGCACTCAACGCGGACCAGTGCTGATAGAGATCGGCGGTGTGGATGCTCTCCCACCACCAGGTCATTCCCGTGCCCGCGGCGCCGGTGAACGCGCCGCTCCAGATCGCCTGATGCAAGGCGCGGAAATGCGGATCCGTGTCGGGCTTCCACCCTCGCCAGTCGGTCCCGTACTCGCTGACGAAGAACGGCTTGTGGTATTTGGCGAAGAACTTCTCGGTCTTCTGCGCCATCATCTGAGCCGGATGCTGCTCGTTGTACGAGTGGTATTGCGAGAAATCCATCTCGGCCAGATCGTACAGGTCCGGTCGCTCGCTGCCGCCGGTGAAGCTCGAGGAGATGAGATGATCGTACGGATCGAGAGACCGCAACCGACGGCCCATCTCCTTGTGCCACGCGACGACGTCCTCATGCTTCACATAGGCGTATTCGTTGTCAATCTCGTTAAAGAACTCCCACGCCAGCACGTTGGGGAAAGCGGACCAGCGCGCCACCATATAGCGCAGGCGCTTCTCGTAGAGCCGCCTGGCCTGCTCGCTGGTGAAGAACTCATTCTGCGTCGCGCAAGGCCCGCCGTTGGCAGCGTTGTACGGATGGCGAGGCCAGAAGTTGTTGCTGTTCCAGTAGTCGGGCTTGACCTCGAAGATGCCGTGATAGTCGAAGCAGAGCATCACGAAGACGCCGGAACGCTCCGCCTCGGCCAGCACATAGTCCAGGCGCCAGGCGCTGTCCATGCGGTAGTGCAGCCGGTCGTCGCGATCCCACTCGATCCCGAACGCCTGCGGCCACATCCACAGCCGCATGTAGTTGATCCCCGCCTTGCGATAGGCGCCCAGCCAGTCATCGTAATCGTACGTCCCGCGCCGCCCATGCCAGCAGACGCACAATCCATTGAGGAACAGCGGCGTCCCATCGTCCAGGCGGAAGTAGCGCTTGCCTTGCGGTTCCACGCGCGCCAGGCCCTGCCGCTTGCCGGCGGTGACGTTGACGGTCGCCTGTCCGCGTGACACCACCTTGCCGTCGCGCGTCACGGTCGCCGCCAGCGCGTGCCGGCCCACCTCCGTCGCCAGCCAACGCAGCCGCCAGGAACCTTCGCCCTGCGATTCGAATTCCTCGTGGTTGCCCTGGAGCGTGCGGCTGAACGGGCGATAGTAGAACCCCGGAATTCGCAAGGTCCTTCCGGACGGCGTCGTGACTTCAAGGTCCAGAGCGATGCAATCCGGATCGAACGGGTTCTCCGCCGCCGGCACTGGCTCGACGACGATCTCGCCTCGCTCGTACACCTCCAGCGTCTCGGAGGAGAGTCTCAGCGTCAGTTCGGATGAGGTCTGGGCTCGCACACTGCCTGCCAACGTTCCTGCGATCAGGCAGAATCCAGCGAGGAAGCCCACCGCCTTTCCAAGCAGCCGCTCGCGCATGATCATAGCAACCTCTCTGTCTCTTCCTGAATCACTGAACCGCGATCACGCGATGAATCTCCAGCGACGGCACCGTCAGGCGGATCTCGCCGGCACGATACTCGAACGGGATGGACTCCGCTCCGGGCTCCAACGTGACTTTCGCGGGCTTATCCTGCCCTCGGATGATGACTTGAAGCGGACCGACCGGCGTGATGGAATCGAACAGCGGATTGTCCCGGTCCCAGTGCGCGCCTGAGGTGTTGACCAGATGGACGGTCAGTTTCCCGTCGAGCCGATTCACGGAAACATCGACATCGGGCGATCCTTTCACCTCCACCAGAGGCGTTGGGAAAAGCTGGCGGGCCAGATCGCTCAGAAAGGCCTTCGCCTGAGGCGACCGATCGGCAAGGTACCCCCGGCTGAACGAGAAGTAGGTCGCGGCGATTTTCCCATCCCCCAGCAACGTAATTGACGCGGCGGCTTGCGAAGCAGAACTCGCATCGTTGGCGACGTGCAGTGTGCCGAAAGCCTGCGCGTTCGGCCCGAGAACCGGCGTTTGCGTCTCGTCGCGCGTTGCGTACAATCGGCCCTCGCACGCCAGATAGCGAGGCTCCTGCTGCGCGTCCTTGAGAGTAACGCCCAATTCAGACGCAAAGAGAGATGCGGCGGCTGGGCCCACGATCAGTAAATGGCCACCGGTCTTCACGTAACCCACCAGCTCTTCTTTGAACGCCGGCTCCAGATAATCGCACTCGGCGATCACGATGAGCGGCCAATCCGCCATCCGACCGGCCAGGTGGTGTTCGCTGACGACATCGACCGACCACTGGCTTTCCAGAAGCGCCTGTAAGGTGCCGCTGATCCGCGACAGGTCCCGATTGAACAGCCCGTTCATCTCGCGGTAGTGCCAAGCGGTCGAATAGAGCAAAGCCACCTGCGGCACGGGGGTCGCATGGTGACTGATCGCCTGCCGCTGCCGGCAGAACTTCGCCACCTCCGCCATCACGGGAAGATTCTCCTCGCGAATCGAGCCATCCCGCTTCTGCGTGTGGTAGAACTGGAAACCGCCTCCGAGGGCCAGCACCACTGCGGCTTCCCGCTGCAACTGCGGCGATGATTTCTGCCTCGCTCCGTCCTTCGTAGGCCCCCGGGTGGCGAAACTCCAAGCCATCAGGTCCCATGGCTTGCCCTGGTGCGCCAGATACCGCGCCGACAGCCGGGCGCTATTGACGCTGTCCTCAGGCGAGTAATCCCCCGAGAGCCAATCGACCGGGGCACAGACCGCCTCCGGCATGTGGTCCGTGAAAGCCCAGTTGCTGCAAAGCTGCATCGCCGGATGCGTTCTCCTCACCTCGCTGATGTAATATCGCAGATACTTGCGAAAGGCCTCTCGATTGAACTGGAGGAACTCGTACCAGTAGCGTTCTCCCGGCTTGCGCGGCACGGCGTCGATTCCCGTGGCCTCACGGAACGCCTTCAGAGCCGCCTCTCCATAGTCCGGCTGCGACGCCCAGCATTCGCCATCCACCCAGGCGCCGTCGACGCCGTAGTCGCCTGCCAGTTCCCGCAGTTGCGGAATCAGGAGCCGGTCGGCATAGGGACCGAAGAACGAGGTCGCGTTCTTGTTCTTCGAGCCGTCGGCGTTCGTCACCGCCCAGTCCGGATGAAGACGAATCGCCTCCGAATCCCACACCCCGGAATAATGCATGTACAACGAGACGCCATGCTCGGCGGTGACCTGCCGCCACAGCCGGAGCGGATCGCCGACGAAGCCGGGCGCCTGGTTGCCTACCTTGGTCGGATAGCTCGACAAACCTGGATGTCCCTTGCAGTCGATCTGAATGTAATCGGGCCGCGTCTGGTCGATCACTCGCTCGATCATCTCGCGCGTCGTGTTCTTGCCGATCTCCGTGCAGTCCGTGCCCGCGTGGAAATCGAAGTGCAGCCCGAAGAAGCTGTCGGCGCGCTTCAGACGAGGTGGAAACTTCTTCGCCGAGGATGCATCCAGCCTTGCCTTGATCGCCTGAACCTGCGTCACCTGCTCGGCGGCGAACGACCCGACCGGCCCGGCCTGTGGATCGTAATTCGGACCCATGTCCAGTGTGACCACTCCGTCTCTGGCGAGCACCGACCTCATCCACGTCGCCCACTGCTCGTCGGAGTAGCGAATGTCCCTGGCGCCCCAGCGCGAGCCGAGGTACGTCAGGGCGTGCCACTGGGAACCGGCCACCCATCGGTCGGTCGGCACGAACTCGAAGGGCTCGTTCAATTCGCCCGCGGTGTAGTCCTCCGCATCGGTCCAGCGGATCAGCCTGACGCCAGGGTTGAAGGTGACAATCGCCTTCGGGTTGCCGTGCTTGACCGCCGCCGCGTACACCTGCGCAATCGCCTCGTTGAAGCCGATGTGTTCGTAGCCGCCGTCGAACCACCAGCCGGCGACCTTGTCGCCGTAGCGGTCGGACCACTCCTGGATCACCTGAGCCCATCTCTTGGCGAACTCGACCGTGATCGGCTGATCCTTGGGGCCCTGTGGCAGCCCAAAGGCCTCCTGCGCGCGAACATCGCGATTGGGCGCCTGGCACGGCAGGTACAGCATCAGCCTGATACCTCTGGGCGCCAGCACGCGATACAGGTCCAGCGGCAGGTCGCGTGTCGAACAGCGTTCTCCGGGCGCGTAACGGGTGATGCGCTCGTAGGCGGAATTGGGCGAGTTCATGAACCCCGCATTTTGACCCAGGGTGAGAACGAAGTACCTCGCTCCCATGGTCGCCACCTGGTCGGCCAGCGCGTCGACGTTAAAGTCCTTCACGCGCGCCAGCCCCTGGGCATCGCCCGGCAGGAAGTGCATGAACACGCCATACCCCGCGTCCTTGAACCAGTCCGTGTTCGGGTTCCGGACCTCCGCCCGGGCGCCGATCGACTGACACAGAGCAAGAGCTGCCATCCCGATGCACATCGGGACCACACGCCATCTCGTCACGTTCGGTTGCCTCATCAACATGATCGCCTCCCTATCCGGAGTCTGAAGAGCGAAATCACAGGACGGGCATCCCGACGCACGCCGCAATCGGGATCCGGCGTCGATGCGAGTATAGCCGATTTCCACGTCGCCGCCAGATGGAATGTGCTTGTGAAGCACGAAGCCAGAGGAGATAATCCCGATAGACATCGGGGCTCGTAGTGTCGCCGATGGACATCGGGATGAGGCATTGCCTTGTTTGTAGTGACGCCGTAAGGCGTTACCCCATCATCAGAGGCCCTTACGGGCCCACTACGAACGGGCACACTGCCAACCACCGATACAGACCAATCAGGAGAAGATCGATCATGGGCAGAAGCGAACCGAACGACACATCACGTCGCGAGTTTCTCAAAAGCACGGGCCGGATTGCCGCGGGATCAGCCCTTCTGGCGGCGGTAGCGCCGCGCGTCTACGCCGGCCAGGACAACACCATCCGCGTCGCACTGGTCGGCTGCGGCGGACGCGGCTCAGGCGCTGCGGCCAACGCCATGGCGGCCAAGGGCGGCCCGATCAAGCTCTACGCCATGGCCGACCTTTTCGCCGACCGGCTCCAGCGCAGCTACAAGGGCCTGCTCGATGCGGCCAGCGCCCCGAGAACCGGCGGCTCGGCCGACACCTGGATCATGGGCTATCAGGCCAATCAGATCGACGTCCCGCCGGAACGACAGTTCCTCGGCTTCGACGCCTACCAGAAGGCCATCGATTGCCTGCGGCCCGGTGACGTGGTGATCCTGACGACGCCCGTGGCGTTCCGCTGGGTCCATTTCCGCTACGCGATCCAGAAAGGCATCAACGTCTTCATGGAGAAGCCGGTCACCGTGGATGGCCCGAGCACGCGGAAGATGCTCGAACTGGCGACCGAATCGGAGCGGAAGAACCTCAAGGTGGGCGTCGGACTGATGTGCCGGCACTGCAAGGCCCGCTGGGAACTCTACGACCGCATCCAATCGGGCCAGCTCGGCGACCTGCTGACCCTCCGCACCTACCGCCAGCACGGTCCGGCGGGGTTCTACGGTCCCAACCAGAGCAGCGAGAGCGAGCTGCTCTGGCAGATCCGAAGCTACCTCGGCTTCTTCTGGGCCAGCGGCGGCCTCTTTCAGGACATCATCGCCCACAACGTCGACGAATGCTGCTGGATGAAGGGCGCCTGGCCGGTGAAGGCCCAGGGCTCCGGCGGCCGCTGCCATCGCGGCGGCGCGGTGGACCAGAACTTCGACCACTACGACGTCGAGTGCACGTTCGCCGACGGCGCCAAACTGTTCATCTACGTGCGCGCCATGGAAGGATGCCGCGGCGAATTCGCCAGCTACGCCCACGGAACCAAGGGCGCGGCGGTGATCTCGACCCACATGCACACGCCCGCCAAGTGCCGCATCTACAAGGGCCACGACTTCGCCAGGGGCAATCTCGTCTGGGCGTTTCCGCAGCCCGAGCCGAACCCCTATCAGCTCGAATGGGACGAGCTGATCGACGCGATCCGCAACGACAAGCCGTTCAATGAGGCCAGGCGGGGCACCGAAGCCGGCCTGGTCACCGCCATGGCGCGGCGCGCCGTCCACACCGGACAGGTCGTGACCTACGACGAGATGCTCAACTGCCAGGAGGAATTCGCAGGGGATGTGGACAAGCTGACCGCCGATTCCGAGGCGCCCATCCATCCCGGCCCCGACGGCATGTACCCCGCGCCGCAGCCCGGCCTCGTCAAAGACCGGGAATACGCACAGAATGCGTAGTTTGTAGTGGCGTCGTGTGGCCGTCTGTAGGGGCAGGCCCCTGTGCCTGCCCAGGGCAACCACGGGGGGTTGCCCCTACGGCGCGCGAAAGAAATGGCAAAGAGCAAAAGGCAAACATCAAAATGGCGGAATCCGCCGTCGGCGGATGACTTCCTCATTTTTGCATTTTGCTGTTTGATCTTTGCTTTGATCCTGAATGATTATTCGCCCCTACGGCGTGTCGAGGAGTGCCGCACCGACCTTGCGCAGGAACTCGGAGTAGATTCCGTCGGTGAGCGGGACCTGATTCTGGTCGAGTCCCAGGCGAACGATCACCATGTTCCACTCGGGGATCACGAACATGTCGTTGTTGTTGTAGCCGCTGGCCGAGAACGCCCCGGCCGGGGCGCCGGGCCACCTGCGCCGGCCATCGGGCCTGATCCCGTTTGCCCACCAGTTGAAACCGTAGACACCCCGTCCATCGGCGCCGCTGTCGCGCCAAAGCGGGATCGTGGCCGGCACCTGCGGCCGCGTCGCCGTCCTGACCCACTCGGTGCGGATCAACTGCCTGCCGTTCCAGGTGCCATCGTTCAGAAACAGCAGTCCCAGCCGGGCCATCTGGCGCGCGGAGATGAAGATGTGGTTGTTGGAATTGCCCGAGCCGCCGTGAACGACGATCCCGTCGATCGGACCGAAGTTGCCCCAACGCCATTCGCCCGGGTCCATCCCGATGGGCTCGGCGATCCGCCGGCGAAACAGGTCCTCGATCGGCTCGCCGGCAATTCGCGTCAGGACGTTGCCAAACTGGTTCATCGCGGAATCCCAGTACGCGTATTGCGTGCCGGGCGCGAACAGCGGAGTGCTGCACGGGTCGAACGGCGTCGGGCTCGGGCCGTGCCGATAGCTGCCGCGAGGCTCGTCGTCGACGGCGCGGTAGCCGCTGGTCATGGTGGTGAAATGCCGCAGCGTCACGCCCGGATACGCGGAAGCCATCGCCGGCACGTAGTCCCTGGCCAGGGTTTCCAGCGTGGCCTTGCCGTCATCGATCAGCAGGCCGAGCACGGTGCTGGTGAACGACTTCGTGCACGACCAGATGCCGTGGACCTCGCCTGCCTCCGGCCCCTGCCAGATCGCGCAGCCGTGGCGAACGATCAGCATCTGATTCACGCCGTCGCGTCCGGCCTTGGAGCGCAGGAACTCGACCGCTTCGTCGAGCTTCGCGGCGTCCACGCCCTGCGATTGCGGCGTGGCCTGCTTCCAGTCGTCGGCCGGAAAGGCCGTGCGAGTCAGAAGCAGCACTGCATCGCCTGCGAACGGTGGCCGGAACTCGCGATCGCCCGCCTCAACTTCGATCGTCTCGACCGCAATCTGCTCGCCCTTGCCCGGATCGAACCATTCGCACGTGTACGAGCCGGAAGGCAGGCGCACCGTGAACGAATCGCCCTGCCCTTCCGCGCGGAAGACCAGATATTTCTTGCCCGCCTCGGCCAGACAGTACTTCGTCGATGCGACGTCGATAACCGGCACGGTCCTCGCCAAGTCCATTCGCTGCGCGAACTGCCGGACGTAACCCAGGCTCCTGCGGACCGGGTCCCACTTCGGGTCCGAGCCCGGCCCGAGAACCTCGCCGTCGTACGGGTCCATGAAGATCGCGTTGTGCCCTCGCAGAAAGCTCTTCCAGACCCACGCTGGATTGCCGCCGATGCCCCAGAGATGATCGGTGTCGTTGACGACCACCTTTCGCCCGTCGGCCGCCGGCGGGTCGTCGCGGTAGCCGCCCTCGGGGTTGGGCGAAACCCAATCGGCGGGACTGTCGAACAACGTCTCGTTCATGCCGCCTTTGTACTGAAAGGTCATACCCACCGGGTGCTGTTGCGGCAGCGTCGCCTCGCACGCCTTGATGAATCGAATCATCCGGCACTGCCAGGCGGTCGAAGGCGGATGGTTCTCGTTCGAAATCTCGTACAGCACGTTGTCGAAGCCGTTGACCGTCTCGATCACCTTTCGAACGTACGCTTCCTGGATCGCGGTGACCGCCTCGTTGCCCAGTTCGTGGACTTCGACGCCGCTGCCGTCGCCGTTGGCGTCGCCATCGATGCCGTTGATGTTGTTCTTCGGATGGAACGGATGGCCCTCCCAGGCGCCGGCGGCGAACTGGAGGCCCCAACCTTCGAACAGCATGACCGAGACGTAGATATTGTGCTCGCGTGCCAGCGCGATGCGCGACCTCAGACGTTCGAAGTACTCCGGGTCGAACTTCGTCAGATCGAACCTGGGCTTGCCGTCGAGGGCGTTGCCCGGGCCCGTCCGCGCATAGGGCAGCGGCGCAACGGTATGCCGCTTGCTCTGCTGATTGGCGGTGGTGTCCCACGTCACCAGTTCCCACGTCCAGAGGCGGATGAAGTTGTGGCCGAGCCCGGCCATCCAGTCGACGTACTTCTCGAAGTCGAACGCCGGCGGCGGGTCGGTGGTGCCCATGTCGACGAGGTTCGCCCAGGTGTGCGAGCCGGCCAGCAGGACGACCTGGCCCGTCCCGGCGTTCTGGAAATAGCGCCGATTGGCCGGACAGACCACCAGCGGCCCCATCGCCTCGGCCCCGACGACACCACAGAGCCAGGCGAGAATCAGTACCGTCGTGGGGGCGATGCCGGCATCGCCCATCCCGCGCGATCGCACTGGTGTCACGAGAAGCCCTTCCATCATTTCAGACGTTTGTAGTGACGCCGTCAGGCGTTACCGTTCGCAGTCGCCCGCCGCGGCGGGCCATCCTTGTCGTATCTATGCCCTTACGGGCACACTACGAACAACAGGATAGCTTCTACCCGACGCATGATGCAACCCAAAGCCGCCTGCCTGTCCTGGTGCGGGCGATGCATGCATCGCCCCTACGGCGCAGTCGAGCGCGTCAGCCAGAAGTCGTCGGAGTGCACCATGCCCCCACCCGATGGCACTGGATCGTCCCGGTCGCCGAACCCGACGATCATCTGCTCGATCGCGGTCATGTCGACCCCTGCGCTCGCGAACTCGCTGAGCGGAATGTCCCAGCGCTGCCACGTCGCCGCATTGACTGCCAGCGGATCCGGATGAATCACGGCTTTGCGGCTTCCCGCCTCGTCGACCAACTCCACATACATTGGCTCGGAATGGTTGCCTTCGTAAGAGCTGCCGATATCTGCCAGTTGCCACTCGTTCGCATCGCTTCCTGCTACGTACACACTGGAGAACTCGGCGCTCGTAGGGTTCCAGCCCGGAGTTGCCACGGTCAGGCCAACGAATGCTTCGCCTGCCGGCATCTCGATTGATGACGCGGTTGCATCATCCGTTACTGGTCCCCAGCTCGCGCCATCGGCGCTGCATTCGGCAGCAACCGTGGCGCCTTCTCGCGAGAGCCTGAGCCAATACGGCGGCACGGGTCCCGGCAGCATCATTTGCTCGGTCGGCCCCCCTTCCTCGCGCCGGTACTGAAACGAAATGCCGCTGCCGGCCGTCACAAGCAAGGCCACATTCCTCGACTCCGACTCAAGGCCCCAACGGATCATCACACCCGCTTTGGCATCCGGGTTCGTTGCCGCCACGGAATCGATCCGTGCTGTAATTGAGCCGTCCCCATCCAGCGGCTTGTAGACAAGACGCAGATAATCCCATTTCTTACCGATGGAGCCGTAGCCACCCACCAGGATGCTACCGTCGGCCCGCTCCAGGAACGCGAGCGGACGACCCAGGAAGTAGAGCGTCAGAGTGTCGACGCCATACCGCGTCCAGTCCTGGGGTTCTTCCCAAGTGCGAGACGCCTCGGAATACCACGGTGATATTGTGTTGTCATAAGTAAATGGCATGGCCTGACAGCCGCTGTGAACTGGGGGGCTCAACCAGTCAGTTTCAAGGTACCCAACAGTCGAACCTGTCCCGTTGTACCAGCCGTCGAGCCATGTGTCGAAGATCGCTTCGCCGGCCTCGATGTCGTCGGTGTAACTCTCGAAGTCGTCGACGATCAAATGGTTCACAGTGGTGAAGCTCCACACCTTGCCTACGGTGACCGTTCCATCGGGATTGATCTCATCGACGCGCCACCAGTAGGCGGCGTTCCAGTCCGGCGGCGCCTCGGGAAGAGCGTACTCGGTCTGTTCGGCCGGCAGGCGTCCCCGATAGATGCCCTCCGTCTCAGTCGTTGCGTCTCGGACCTGGGCTTCATCGGTTCCAAAGTACACGTCGTGTCCGATCGCAATCGCCCCTGCCGACCAGCGCAGCACCGAGGCTTGCGCGATGTCGGTGGCCACACCGTCGGCCGGCTGCGGCTCAGCAGCCAGCAGCGGGCTGCCGTACATGATCCGCTCAATCTCATCGCTTGTCATAGCGCGGTTGTACAGCCGAACATCGTCGATCATGCCATCGAAGAGGGCATCATCGCAGAGACCGATCCGGAAGGTCCCCGCGTCGGTGGTACTCAGAGCAATCTTGTCCCAGGTGCGCCAGTAAGGATCAACGTATATCTCCGCCCGCGATCCATCAAAGACGTGGGCTAAGTGGACCCACTCGTTCAGCGATTCCGCGTAGAAGTTCGCGTCGATCCCGCCGTAGCGCGCTTGCCAGCCGCCGTCGATATCCTGCGTTCTTAGCGAGAAGCCTTCTCGCGTGCCCTCGCCACCCATCTCGTAGAGGCCGCCGCCGTTGAAGCTGCGGGTGTAGGCCCAGAGGGCGACGGTGCGTGGCGCGTCGCCACCGATGCCGAGCTGCGAGGGGACCTTGCCGGTGTCGAGGTAGTCGCCCTGGCCATCGAAGTCCAGGGCCAGGCCATCGTAGCCGGGGGCCCACTGCGGATCGCCGACCAGCGTCGCGTGATTCCCATGGCCCGAGGCATCCAGCGCGACAGTCCCCTGCCCTTCCTCGAACGGCCACCAGCCGACCAGATTGGGATCGATGAGGATCTCGCCTTCGGCGCTCTGCGCCGCTCCCGTCATTGCGCTCAGCAGCAAACCGAGCATGACATAGAGAACCTTCTCGCTCATGGCTCATCCTCCCTTCGCAAGAGCATGAGAACTCGTCTCAAACAGGCCGCGCTCGCCTCGGCTCGCTCAAACCGGCGGCCTCCTTCCGGGCATCGCCGCCCCTGGCGAATCGGCCACACCACCGCATTCATGATACTGCACCAGGACCATCCAAGGCAAGGACAGATCGTTTGTAGTGGCCCGCCTTGGGCGGACTATTGATCTGATTAGCCCGCCTGCGGCGGGTATGCTCTGACGGGCACACTACAAACGGACCGGCTACGAACCGGGCAGAGGCAGGGTGACCTTGAAGGTCGCGCCGACGGGCGGCCGGTTGATCAGCTCGATCTTTCCACCGTAGCGATCGAGGATGTGCTCGACGACGCAGAGGCCCAGGCCGGTCCCTCCGGCGTGCGCCTTGGTGGTGAAGAAGGGTTGGAAGATCCGCTCGGCGTTCTCCGGCGCCACCCCGCCGCAAGTGTCCTCGAAACGCAGCTCGATCTGCCCGTCACGCGCCTGACCGTGGACTACCACGCTCCGTGGGACCGAACCGTCCGAGGCCTGGATGGCGTTCATCAGCAGCGCGAAGAACAACTGCTCCATGTCCTTGGCACGAGCGCGAAACCTCGGCAGTGCTTCAAGCCCCTGAACCGAAACCTCGACCTGCGCGCTGCGGGCCGCCTCGGCCGTCAGACGGATCATCTGATCGGCCATCGCCGACAGATCGACTTCGAACAACTGGTGAGGCGACGAGGACCGCGCGAATCCTCGAAACCGCTCGACGATGCCCGTCATGGCAGTCACCTCTTCCACGCAACCCTGGAGGTCTTCGACGACGGTGTGGGCGCCGTCCGTTCGCGCGGCCTCCAACGCATTCTGAATCGACAGACGCAACACCGTCAGCGGCTGTGTCAGCTCGTGCGCCACCATCGCACTCATCGTGCCCAGCGACGCCAGGCGATCGGCCCGCGCCATCTGCTCGCGAACGTCTTCGACCTGCTGCCTCGCGTGGACCAGATCGTCGATGTCACGAGCGACGACCAGAGCCGCCGGCGTCCCGCCCATCGTCAACGGCTCGAACGTGACGTTGAACCAGCGTCGGGGCTCTGCCACGGGCGCCAGAACGGTCACCTTCACCGCCCGGCCGGTGTGGATGGCATGGCGGATGAGCGCCACCTGCTCGTCGGCAAACGGCTGGGGAAAGAAATCCTGCACGCGCCGGCCGACCATTCCCTCCGGCAAGGCACCGAACCACCGGGCGAGCACGTCGTTGACAAAGAGAATCTCCCCGCCTTCCGCCACCGTGGCGATGGCGTCGGCGGCGCTCTCGACCAGGGTGCGGCACTTCTGCTCGCTTTCCCGCAGATCGAGTTCCATCCGCCGGCAGCGGTCCACCTCCGCCTCCAGGGCGGCGGTGCGCTCCTTGACACGCAACTCCAGGCCATCCTTCGCCTGTTGCAGCGCCTCCTCCGCCTGCTTCAGTGAGGTGACGTCCGTCACCGTCCCGAGAATCGCCTGCTGGCCGTCGTACGGGATCAGTCTCGTGGCCAGGATCGCCTCGATCCGCCGTCCGTCGCGCGTGGCGAGTGCGTACTCGACCGGGGGAACCTCCCGGCCCATCGCGTGCAGGCGGAAATTCTCCATGACGCGGTCCCGGTGCTCCGGCACGATCAGCGTCAGGAAGTCGAAGTCCGGCGAGCAGAATTCCTCCTTCGTATAGCCCATGCATTCGGCGCACCGCGAATTGGCGTAGACCACCCGTCCGCGATGGTTGATGAAGATCATGTTGGGAGACTGCTCGGCAAGGTTGCGGAGCTTCTCCTCCGACTCGCGCAGCGCCGCTTCGGCCCGCTTCAGCGGCGTGATGTCGATATTGACACCGAGAATGCCGAGGATCTCCTCGCCGTCCCGGATGGGGGAGATGATGTTGTAGTAGTGTCCCGGCGTGCCGTGCGGGGCCATCTGAACCTCGGCCTTGACGACTTCGCCGGCGAGGGCCCGCCGGTTGTTGCTCAGCCACAGCGCCAGCGTGGCTTCATCCGGACAGATGTCCTGCGGCCGACGCCCGGTGCAGTCACCGTGGTGCTCTCGGGCAACGGAATTGAGCATGATGTAGCGTCCCTCGTTGTCGAGCATGAAGAAGTCGAAGGGCAGACTCTCGATCGCCGCCCTCAGGCGGACCTGGCTCTCGCGCAGCGCTTTTTCCGCTTCCTTCTGGACGCTGATGTCCTGAGCGACCCCGGCCACGCACTCGACTTGCCGTGCCTCCATCTCGGCGATCCGGCGGCGCAGATGCGCGTTCTCTGCAGCGAGGGCTTCGACGGTCGGTGGTTTGGGCTCATTGTCGCGGGTGTGCTCGTTGGCGGCCATGGCGTCGCATCTCCAAGAGGTCGAGATATCTACCCCGGTAGAATATCAGAATCGACGCCCTTTGTCACCCCCCTATCCGACGCGACCGGTTTCGCAACTTTGCGGTTGCATCGCGACCGGATGAGCGGGTAGATTCTGGGCATGAAGGGAACCGAGTGTGTCGCAGTCCTGTGAAGGAGTCGGCGTATGAAGAAGACCGTAACGGCATTGACCGTCGTACTGCCCGCCGCCGTATTGATCGCTACCGCCTGCCGAACCGAGACCGCGCAGGGGCAAGCCAATCCGACCCTGTCCGCGATGGCGTTTCGCAACCCGAGCCTGCCAATCGAAGAGCGGGTGGCGGACCTGATCGGGCGGATGACGCTCGCCGAGAAGGTCTCGCAGATGATGTACGACAGCCCGGCGATCGAGCGGTTGGGCATCCCGGCGTACAACTGGTGGAACGAGTGCCTGCACGGCGTGGCGCGGGCCGGAAGAGCCACCGTTTTCCCGCAGGCGATCGGCATGGCCGCAACGTTCGACGACGAGCTGCTGCTGCGCATCGCCAGCGCGATCTCCGATGAGGCCCGCGCGATGTACCATGCGGCCGTCGATCGCGACATCCGCCTGCGCTACGGCGGCCTGACGTTCTGGACCCCGAACATCAACATCTTTCGCGACCCGCGCTGGGGTCGCGGCCAGGAAACCTACGGCGAAGATCCGTACCTGACCAGCGTGATGGGCGCCGCCTTCGTCAAGGGCCTCCAGGGCAATCATCCGAAGTACCTCAAAGTCGCCGCCTGCGCCAAGCACTACGCGGTGCACAGCGGCCCGGAAGAGCTGCGTCACGAGTTCAACGCCGTGGCCGGCCCGAAGGACCTGTATGAGACGTACCTGCCCGCCTTCAAGGCGCTGGTCGACGCGAAGGTCGAGGCGGTGATGTGCGCGTACAACCGCACGAACGACGAGCCCTGCTGCGGCAGCAAGACGCTGCTCGGTGAGATCCTGCGCGATCAGTGGGGCTTCCAGGGCCACATCGTTTCGGACTGCTGGGCGCTGGTGGATCTTCACGCCGGACACAAGGTGACCCGCACGCCCGCCGAGTCCGCCGCCATGGCGCTCCATCATGGTGTCAGCCTCAACTGCGGCAGCACCTTCCCTCACCTCGTCGAAGCGGTCGAGAAAGGACTGGCGACCGAGGAAACAATCGACAAGGCCCTCGCGATCCTCCTGCGGACGCGGTTCAAGCTGGGCATGTTCGATCCGGCCGAGATGAATCCATACGCCAGGACGTCGACGGACGTGATCCGCTGTGAGAAGCACCGCCAGCTTGCGCGCGAAGCCGCGGCCAAATCCGTCGTCCTGCTGAAGAACCGCAACAACGTGCTGCCTTTGAAGAAGGACATGCGCTATCTCTACGTCACGGGACCCTGCGCGACCAGCGTCGACGCGCTGATGGGCAACTACTATGGCGTCAGCGACGAAATGGTGACCATCCTCGAGGGCATCACCGGAAAGCTCAAACCGGGCAGCTTCATCCAATACAAGCCGGGCTTCCTGCTGGACCGCGAGAACATCAACCCCATCGACTGGACCACGGGCGATGCGCAGGCAGCCGATGCGATCGTCGTCGTGATGGGCATCACCGGCCTGCTCGAAGGCGAGGAGGGCGAATCGATCGCCTCGCCTCACAAAGGCGACCGCGTGGATATCGGACTGCCCGCCAACCAGGTTGGCTTCCTGCGTCGGCTGCGCCAGGGCAACAGCAAGCCGATCATCGTGGTGCTGACCGCAGGCAGCCCGCTGGCCATCGGCGAGGTCCACGAGCTGGCCGATGCAGTGCTGTACGCGTGGTATCCCGGCGAGCAAGGCGGGCTGGCGGTGGCCGATTTGCTCTTTGGCGATGCGGCGCCGTCGGGACGACTGCCGCTGACCTTCCCGAACTCCGTCGATCAGTTGCCCCCGTACACAGACTATGCCATGGAGGGCCGAACGTACCGATACATGACCGCCGAGCCGCTGTATCCGTTCGGCTTTGGCCTGAGCTACACGCAATTCGAGTACAGCGATCTGAAGCTGGACCGCGACAAGGTTCGTCAGGGCGACGCGGTCCGCGCGACCGTCACGGTCCGGAACATCGGTTCGGTCGCGGCGGATGAGGTCGTGCAGTTGTATTTGACCGATCTGGAAGCGTCGGTGCGGACACCCATCGCGGCGCTGAAGGGTTTCGGGCGGGTGCGCCTGGGACCGGGCCGACATCAGAGCGTCACGTTCGCAATCACGCCGGAGATGATGTCCCTCGTCGACGAGAATGGCGACACCAGGCTCGAGCCGGGTCAGTTCAAAGTCACGATCGGCGGTTGCTCGCCCGGGTCGCGTGGCCTCGCCCTCGGCGCCGCCAGACCAGCGGAAGCGACCTTCACCGTGCAATAGGCAACAGGCCTGCGCCTGTCAATGGATGAATTTCTCAAGCGTCCTGGCCGGCTGTCCGGCACGTGGCGGCTCTGGCGCTGCGTCACCTGAGAGCCGCCTTGCCACCTGAGCTACAGGGTGCGGCGCGACAGGACCATGCAGATTACGAGCATGCAACCTCCGGCATCCTCTCGCGTCTGGCGGCCGTTCCCGCGACGATGGCGTTACCCGTGATCAGCGCCGTGCTGGGTCTGTTCCGGAACACCGCCAGGGAATGACCACCGCCTGTCACTGTATCACGCTGGTCCGTATCGCCGCGTGAACTCGCTGAAGAGTGCATCGAGTTCCGCCGGCGGTGGAGATTGCTCGATGAGAATTGCCAGGCCTTCGGGCCGCAGCGAATCGGCGAGCGTCAACACTTCTTGTGCCGGGCAGAAGATCAGCAGCGATTTTCCCTTGCTCTGAATCCGCTTGAGCATGTTCAACCACGCCAGGGCTGACGGGCTGCCCGCGCCCGGCGTGAACTGAATCGCATCGATCTCCGGGACCTCCAGCAGTGCGTCAATATGTCTGGTGGCATCGGGCCCGTCGAGATGGAAGACGGCGCGGCCGGCCGCCGCCGCCTCCCTCGCGATCTCCGGCAGGAACAGCTCGCGAAAATGCGCCGGCCCGATCAGCGCGTTGAAATCGCACGCGGGCACTGCATACGGACGGTCCGACCAAAGCCCCAGCCAGTGGATCAGTCCCGCGCCCTGTTCGAGTGCAAGGGCATACAAACGTGTGAAGGCCTTCCGCCAGCTTGCGTAGATCGCATCGACCGCGGACTTGACCGTCTCGGGCCGCGTGACCACGTCCAGGCACAGTTGCTCCGAGCCGCGAAGGTTCAAGAGCACATCCGCCGCCGCACCGAGGTCCGGCGTGCACACGAGGTACCGCCCCGCCGCATCCTGCGCCACCCGCCGCGTCAAATCGCACAGCAGCCGCCAGTCCGGATGACCGTCGGGGATCGTCCAGTCCGGCGCGTTCGACCAATCGTCGTCGATGAACGCATGCGTCCAGCTCGTATCGGAGCGCACCTCGCGCCGCCCTCCCAGGAGGCTGCCCAGCAGTACGGCTCCGAAGTCCACACGGACGCGAGGCAGCATGTCACCGACCCGGTGCATCTGCTGCATGTCGAGCATTTTCTCACGAAACCAGACGTCAGGCTCGTGCATGTGTTCCAGCCGGCGCGTGATCGGCCGCTCCGGACGCGTGTCGGCCTCCGCCAGGAATACGGGCCGATCGAGCA
This sequence comes from Sedimentisphaerales bacterium, assembly GCA_040772485.1. GTDB lineage: Bacteria > Planctomycetota > Phycisphaerae > Sedimentisphaerales > Anaerobacaceae > Anaerobaca. Next base: position 262,284 of record JAXGYC010000012.1, read on the forward strand.
GATCGTGACGCCACCAGGCCTCCAGGCGCCGTGCGATCTGAGGGAAATCTTCGCAGAATTCCAACGGCTGCTGCGCGATCGCCGTCAGTCTGTCGGTCCACGAGGGGATCGGTTCCATCGGCATGTCCATCAGCCTCTCAGGAGCGCCTGCATCACTACCACGCACAACACGCAGATCGCGAATGTCACGAGAAAGCCCAGCCACGTTTGGCGCGTGGGCTTGACGACGAACAGCCCGCCGGCGGTGAGCCACCGCTGCGAGGGCGGGACCGCCTCGTCGAGCGGCAGAGCGAGCTTCGCCTCCTGGCCGATGGGCACATAGATCTTCGTGAGGAAACGTTCGAGGGCCTCCCGCTTCGGCGGGCGCGTGATGAGGCTGCCGACGATCCCCGCGACGACGCCCGCCAGAATCGGCACCACAATGGTCACGTGCCTGGGCAAGCCGCCGACATACCGCGTGATCACAAAGGCCGCAACGGCCGAGATCGTGCCGCAGAACATACCGGCAGTGTTCATCCGTCGCCAGAGAATCCCCATCGCGGTCGAGACGCCTACCAGGCTGAGAATGTTGAAGTAGTCCAGGATCGCACTGACAACACTCTGTCGCATGAGCACCGCGACGACCAGCGAGATCAGCACGACGACCACGCCCGCGATACGCGTGACACGCACCATGCGTGCGTCGTCGGCGTCGGGCCGGATGTAGACGCGGTAGATGTTCTCGGAAAATAACCCGGCCACCGTGATCTGAAACGCGTCGCCCGACGACATGGCCGCCGCCAGGACGCAGGCGAGCATCACGCCCTGGAGCGGCGGGGATAGCAGCATGCGGATCGAATCGCCGAAGGCGGCGTCGGGATGGATCGCCGAGCCGGTCTCGAGCAGGTAGGCCAGCCAGGCCAGGCCCAGCAGGCACCAGCCGATCGTGCAGATTCGCTTGAGCATGTTGCCGTAGGTGAAGCCGACCCGCCCTTCCCACTCGGTGCGGCCGGCCCCGCAGATCGGGATCAGGTGCGGAAACGCCAGCGCGCTCAGCGGCGCGTTGATGCACAGCAGGATCACCGTCCACAGATCGAACACGCCCGGATCGAACAGGCTCAGCAGATTGCCCAGGTCCGTCCGGGCCGCCAGCGTCTGGCGCATGCCTGCCAGACCGCCGACCTCTTTGAGATTCAGCGCCATCGGGATCGCGATCACCGACAGCGCGATGATCATCAGGCCCTGGACCATGTCGGTGCGAATCGCGGCAACGATGCCGCCCCAGTAGCTATACACGAGGAAGACCGCCGTGGTCACCAGCAGAATCCCGAAGAACCACGCTTCGCTTTCCCGCTCGCTCGACGCGGTCGCCTCGGCTTGGCCCGAGCCGGCGGTCGCTCTCTGCGACTGCACCGAGACCGCCTCGACCGTCGCCTTGCCCATCAGTCCCTGCGCGGTCCGCGCGGTCGCCAGCAGGACGCTCGCCAGGCAGACGATCATCCCGGCGGCGGCCACCACGATGTACAGGGCGCTGGCGGGCTTGCCGAACCGCTCCTGGAAGAAATCGGCCAGCGTGAGGCATCGCATCCGGCGGACGATCGGCGCAATCAGCCAGTAGAAAGGCGTGCCGAACATCCACATCCACGAGACCCAGATGCCCGAGGCGCCGCCGGAGACGGTTTTGCTTACGACGCCTGCGACGTCGCCCGGGTTGGTGCCGGCGCCGAAGGCGTGCATCACCATCATCCAGACGCCGAACCGCCGGTGGCCCAGCAGATACCCTTCCTGGTCCCGGACGTCCCGCTTGCTCCACCAGCCCAGCAGCAACATGGCGGCGAAGTACACCACCAGGACCATCCACACCGCCGCGTGCAATCCGAGAAACACCATCGCAGCTCCAGTCAACGCCCGGCTTCTTGTCGTCACCTCCACCGGGCCACTATCCTATCGAGTTCAGAACAGCCCCGTCAACCACAGACCTCTCGTTCGTAGTGTGCCCGTAAGGGCATACTGTTGCCTCGCGAGCATAACGCCTTACGGCGTCACTACGAACGCACGTTGCCGGCTCGGGTATCGCGCCTGCAAGGCGGCCAACTCGGCGCGGGTGATCGGGATCATGCTGCAGTGCTTGGCGCCGTCGGGCGTGGTGACCTCGATCCTGGTGAAGGTGACGAAATCGGTGGTCTCCCACGCCTCCAAGGGAGCATGGAACGGATCGCCGTAGATATACCACTTGTCCTGGCCGATCAGGTGGATCACCTCGGGGCCTTCGGTCGGTTTGGTCTGGCCCTCGAAGACGACCTTGCCGTGGCCGGACCTGACGAAGCTGTCCCTGGCAGGGTCGAGACTGGTGACGGTCGAGAGCCGGTTGCCCATGCGGTCGTCAACATCGCCGGGCTTGTGGAACCCGTAATACGTGCCCTTGTGCTCGACGATGGTCAGGTCGATGTCGTGAATCCCGATGTCGTACCAGACGGCCGATCGGGCGGGCGTGATGTCGGTCCAGTCCTTCGTCGTCACATAATGAATCGTGTTGTGTCCGTTGTGGATTGAGGCCCAATACACATAGAAGAGATCCTCGACGGGCACGTGGAAGAACTCCGGCGCCCAGGCCCGCTGCCTGGCCGGCTCGACCACGTCGATGGGCCCGCCCTTCCAGCCGATCAGGTCGGTCGATTCCCAGTGGAAAATCGTGGGATGGTCCCAACCCTTCGTGTGGACCAGATGGAACACTCCCTTGACGCGATTGACGAACGGATCGCGCAGCCGGACGCCCGCGTCGAAGACAGGCTGCCCATCGTTGAGGGCCTTCCAGTTCCGCGCATCGTCGCTGACCGCAAAGAACAGCTTCTCGGCCGGCCCGAAATAGGCCATCAGATAGGCCTCGTACTTTTCGTTCTCCGCCTGCGCCGCACCCGCCAGGCACACCAGCGCGACCGCCAGAAACACTCCATGTCTCATGACCGACCTCTTCCTGCACATATGTTTTGATCCGCTCCTGACTGCCGCACTGTCACCCCGAGCGGAACGAAGTGCCGCCGAGGGGTCTGGCCAGGGACCCTACGCGCTGCTCGTTCATAGCCAGATCCCTTCGGCAAGCTCAGGGCAGGCTCTTCGACCGCCCCATTCGACTTCGCTCAGAGCCTGCCCTGAACGCAGTTGAAGGGGCTGAAGGCTGCGCTCCACTCAGGAGGACGAGTTGGCGAGAGGGCAATTCACGTTCCTCCTCAGTTCTTCGCACGGGCATCCAGCTTCGTGAAGAAGTCCCGGAAGATCGGGTCGCGATGCACGAAGTTCACCGCGCGGATCAGGTGCCGGGAGTTGTCGAAGCTGAAGGTGTAATTGTCCGTGACGATCGGGCTGTGCACGAGATCGGACGGCAGCCAGCGGTCGTTGACAAGCCACGCAATGGCGGTCATGTCCCACAGCACCTTGGACCAGGCGAAGTGGTCCTTGTGGTAATCCTTGAAGATCCCCAGCAGGTAATCGCCGATCGCGCCGCGTCCGCCGACGTACCGCTCCATCTCCGGCACCGTCGTGGTGAAATGCGTCACGATGGGCGTGCAGGGCAATTGCACCAGCGGCACGCCGCTGTCGAAGACAACGCGGGAAGCCTTCAAGTCCTGCATGTAGTTGAACTCGCGCTGATGGGGCCAGTGGTGCCCGTTGCCGCCCAGCCAGACCACCACGATGTTGCGGATGATGGAAGGCTCGATCAGGATCGCGTTGCTGACGTTGGTGATGGCGCCGACGGCGGCGACGTAAAGCGGGTCGTCCGGACTGCTCCTCTTCGCCCGCTCGATGAGGTCCATGGCCGCCGGACTGCGCTCGGGCGCCTTCACGTCGGCCAGGTACTTCGCGCTGCCCTTGAAGGCGAAGCCGTCGGGCGAGCGGTCCAGCTTGCCCAGGATGCGAAGGATCTCTTCGTAGCTCTTCTCCATGCCGTCGCCAGGTCCGGTGGAGCGGCTGTTGTGGAACGGAGCCGCGTACACCGCCTGAACATCCAGCTCGGGCGAGATCAGCGCGTAAACCAGTGCGAACTGATCGTCGATCTCGTTGTAGGTGTCAGTATCGAAGACCATGCGCACCGGCCGCTTCGCCGGATGCCGGAGCATCTCGATCCGCCGCCCCTCCGCCATGGCAGGATACTCCTGCCCGAACACAGTCCCCCCCATCGTCGCCAGATTCACAAGCACAAACCTGCCAATCCACCCTTTCATCGGTTCTCCTTTCATCGAGGCTGCCGGCCACTCAGAGCGGTCATCATTCCAAATGTAGGATCAGCCGCGGTCAGTTGACCGTTGACAGTTGTCAGTTGGCAGTTGACAGTTGGCGGTGGACTGGGAACTGAGAACTGTCAACTCCTTTCGATCATTCCAGCGTCACGGGGCAGCGGACGCGGAAAGTCGTGCCGTGGTCGGGAGAGCTGGTGAACGAGACGCTGCCCTTGAGATAGCGTTCGGTCAGCAGACGGACGCTGTAGGTACCCAGGCCCCGGCCGGCGCCCTTCGTTGAAAACGACCGCTGGAAAATCTGCAACTGGACGTCGCGAGGCATGAAGCCCTCGTTGCGGACCCAGAACTCGGCCGCGTCGCCGTCGGCGGAGCAGCCCGCTGTAACCGTCTGCCCCTCCCGCGAGGCCTCCAGTGCGTTCTTGATCAGGTTGCACACCACGCGCATCAACAGAACGCGGTCACTGACCACCGTCGCATCCCGGGCCCGTTCGTCGATCCGCAGCACGCGATCGATGGCCACCGGATGACCCTGGTACAGCTCGACCGCGTCCCGCAGCACCGCCAGAGTCCCCACCCGGGCCGGCGTCAGGACCAGTTCGCCGCTCTCGGCCTGCAGCAGCGTGCGCTGGGCTCCGATTTCCTCATTCAACTCGCGAGACAGACGCCGAATATCGTCGAGGTAATGCTCGCGGTCCTCCGCACCGGCCTTCTGGAGAAAACCGATGGACCAGGAAAGGCCGCACGCGACATTGTGGATATCGTGCAGGAAGATCCGTTCGAGCGCCTGCCGCCGCTTCTCGTGACTGATATCCAGAGCCGCAAAGACCGAAAACCGCTCGCCCTCCACTTCCACCGGGCTGGCCCAGACCCGCAAATCAAGGGCCTCGTGCGTTTTGCCGCGAAGGATGCGGCACTCGCGAACGTCGGTGTCGCCCTGCTGGCTGGCCAGAATGGCCCCGACGGCGCCGCATTTGCTGCAGAACTCCGTGACCCCGCAGCCGCCGGGGGCTTGGGAGGCATGAATGCAGCCCAGCGCCTCGCCGGGCCGAAGTCCGTAGACATCGTCTCTCTGTTTATCCGGATACACCAGGTCCATGAAGCGGTCGTTGGCGAAGACGATTTGCCGCTGGGCGTTGAGCACAACCAGCGCGCACGGCACGACTTCCGGCAGCACACGCAGCAACGTGCGTTCGCTGAACAGGCGAGACTGCCGCTTGACCTCCGTGGCCACGGCGCGCTCGGCCGGGGCGAATCGGGTAGAGTCCGGCTTCAGTTCCATCGATCACTCTCTTCAATCAGTTGCTCTCCATGATCCCACAAACGCCGCCCAAGAGCAAGACCAATCCAGACCGACTTCGATCGCGCGGGCGAGGTTTGGCGTGACGCCGCAGCGTTGACATGCCTTATGAGATTGAGCGGAATCACGAAGTCAAAACAGGACTTTCTGAAAGGGTATGACTATGGTGCGGAATCTCAAGTGTGTGTCGATCGCCATCTGTGTTGCCTTGCTCGCGACAGCTCTGATCCACGGACCGACGCAGAGGCCGGCCCAGGCGCAGCAACGGCCCGGCGAGCCGCAGAGCGACCAGGCCCAGGCCACTACCGTTCTGCTGGAGGCCTTCGTCGTCGAGGTGAACCTGCCGGCCCTGGCCGAACTGGGCGTCAGCCCCATCGGCCGCTCGCCGCACAACGTCAGCGTCGAGAACATCCTCGCGTGCCTGGAGAACCGGCAGGCCCGCGTCGTTGCCGGCGCCAGGAAAGCCGCTGGGGACCAGAGGGAAAGCAAAGTCCGGGCGACACACACCACATACGTCAGACGGGATGGACCTCCACAAAGGAGCTATGCGTCCTATGAGAGCGGCACGGCACTTTCGGTTCATGCGACCATCTTGTCAGAACGGTCGGTAGAGATCCTCTACAGCTTGTCGTGCAGCGTCTTCGCCTCCCGCTCGGAGGCGGAAGATGGCCCGCCGGACACGGAATCGTGGGAATGGGAGGGAAGCATCGTGCTCAGGCCGGGTGAGCCTGTGATCGCAGCGGCCACGCAGGACCGCCAGCGGGTCGTGTTCCTGGTGCTCACCGCTCACGTTCAGGATCGGTGAGAGCCGAACGGAGGCGGCGGAAGGCACGTGCGGCCTGGCACGGATCGGCGGCGGCCATGATCGCCGAGATCACCGCCAGGCCGTCGGCGCCGGCTTGAAGAACGTCCGCCGCATTTGCGATGTTGATGCCTCCGATCGCCACCAAGGGCTTGTCCGTCAACCTGCGAATCGCTCGTACGCCCTCGAGGCCCAGCGGCGCCGCCGTATCGGTCTTGGTCGGTGTCGCGAAGACCGGACTGACCGCCATATAGTCGATGTCCAGCGTCGCGGCGGTCCGCGCCTGCTCGATCGTCTCGACAGACAGCCCGATGATCGCATCGGGCCCCAGCGTCTCGCGGGCTTCCTCGACCGATGCATCCGACTGGCCCAGGTGAACGCCGTCGGCGTTCGCCTGCCGCGCCACGGCAATGTTGTCGTTGACGATCAGCGGCGCGCCTCGTGCATGGCAAATCTCCCGCAGTGCGCATGCTTCTTCGACAAACGGTTGGTGGGCCAGCGTCTTCTCTCGCAGTTGAACAAGCGTCACACCGCCGTCGAGCGCGAGCCGCACGACCTCGGCGACTCCTCGCGCTCCGGCCAGGTCGCGGTCCGTCACGAGATACAGGAACGGATCGAACGCCCTGCTCATTGTCCCACCCGCAGCCGCGAGGCGATCTTCTCCTCATCGAGGTCATACAACGCGTCGAGGAAGTGCATCCGCAGGCTCCCCGGCCCGCCGCTGACGTCGCGTGCGAGTTCTCCTGCGATACCCATCACCGCCATCGCGTGGGCCGATGCCAGAAAAGGATCGGGCTGGACCGCCAAAAACGCTCCGACCAAGGCCGTCGCGGTGCAGCCCATGCCCGTGACGCGGGTCATCAGCGCGCAGCCGTTGGCCAGCACGCATCGCCGGTCGCGGCCGACGACCACGTCCTTCTCGCCACTGATGACAACGACGTCGCACATCGCCGTCAGGCCGGCCGCAGCGTCGGCGACCTTGAGCGACTCGTCCAGACTATCCACGCCCTTCGTCCGTCCGGCCGCCCCCGCCAGCGCGGCAATCTCCGACGCGTTGCCTCGGATGACCGACACGCCCCCCGCTTCCACCAGACGTCGCGCCGTCTGCGTCCGCAGGCGGGTGGCGCCGGCGCCGACCGGGTCGAACACCACAGGCTTGCCGTGTTGGCGCGCCGCGTCCAGCGTCGCGGTCATACTGGCGATCCAGGAGTCGTCCAGCGTCCCCATGTTCAGCACGACCGCCCCCGCCAGAGCCGCCATCTCCTCGACCTCTTCGACGGCGTGCGCCATCACGGGCGAGGCCCCCAGCGCCAGCAGCGCGTTGGCCGTCAGGTCCATCACCACCCAATTCGTCACGTTGTGCACCAGCGGCGCGCGGGCCCGAATCGCCGCCACATCCGCCCACACTCGACTTGCGTCTATCATGCCCGCCTCTCAACCATGACCCAATCCATCGCAATATGACGAAACACCACCGTCCTGCCTGTCTTGTACCCGAAGCACTCGCGATTTGCCAGCGTATATGAAGTCAAGGATCAATCACAAAAGGCACGCGAGGGGAAAGCAAAAGCCAGTGTCGGGCGCAGATGAATGTCCCCGGTGGAGTGCGGGATTCATTCCGGGTTGGACCACGCACCCCCTACCTCTACGGTTCGCTGGTTCAGCCAGTTCGACCCGTCTGCACCGGAAGCGACAAATCGCTGCAACGGGGAATTTCCGTAGAACACCGTCGTCGCACAGGAGTAAGTTCGAGATGCCGAAGTCCACATCGTGCGACGGTGCGGATTCGCAAGTAAGGCTATTTTGGTCTTATATCAGATATCGTTCATAGTCTCTATTATCCGATGGATGGGAGGTGTCAGAGATGGAGCCAACCCTTTTGAATACTGAGCGGTCCGAGGCGTTCGCCCGGCGGCTGCTCGACATCTTGAACGACGGCGCCCTGGCCGTGATGATCTCCCTCGGGCACCGCACGGGACTCTTCGACACCCTGCGCGACCTGCCCCCTTCGACCAGCGAGGAAATCGCGGACGCGGCCGGTCTGAACGAGCGGTACGTGCGCGAATGGCTCGGCGCCATGCTCGCCGGCGGGATCGTCGAGTGCGATGAGGATGCAGCGCGTTTCTCGCTGCCGCCGGAACACGCCGCGTCACTGACGAGGCAAGCGACACCCGATAACATCGCGGTCTTCGCGCAGTATATCCCGTTGCTGGGCACGGTCGAGGACGAGATTCTCGAATGCTTCCGCGGAGGAGGCGGCTTGTCGTACGCGAGGTACAAGCGTTTCAACGAAGTGATGGCCGAAGACAGCGGTCAAACGGTCGTGGCTGTGCTGATCGACCGCATCCTGCCTCTGGTGCCGGGTCTGGTCGACGCGTTGCGGTATGGCATTTCCGTCCTTGATGTCGGGTGTGGGAGCGGACGGGCGCTGAACCGGATGGCCCGCGAGTTCCCCAACAGCCGCTTCACGGGGTACGACCTGCTCGAAGAGGCGATCGAAGCGGGCCGGACCGAGGCGGAGAGACACGGTCTGACCAACGTGACATTCGAGCAGCACGACCTGACCGTATACGAGTGGCCCGAGCAGTACGACCTCATCACCGCATTCGACGCCATCCACGATCAGGCCCGGCCCGACCGGGTGCTGGCTGCCATCGCGCAGGCCCTCAGACCCAACGGCGTCTTCCTCATGCAGGACATTGCGGCTTCCAGCCACATGCACGAGAACCGCGATCATCCGGCCGGCCCCCTGCTGTATGCGATCTCGTGTCTGCACTGCATGCCGGTCTCGCTGGCGCAGGGCGGCCTCGGGCTCGGCGCCATGTGGGGTCGCCAGACCGCCTGTGACATGCTCCGGGCCGCCGGCTTCACCGGCATCCAGATCCGGCAACTGCCCCACGACTTCCAGAACAGCTACTTCATCGCCTCCAAACAGCCGCTGGCGAGCCGGAAGAACGTCCGCGCCACCGCCCCGGCCGGCCAATCGCGCGTGGTCGGCGACGAACATCCCTTGAAGGTCGGCACGATGTGACGGACACGAGGGCGTCGGCTGGCGCGGCAGATCCCCTGGCTCGGTGCACTTGGTGTTTGTAGGTAGACCTTCACGGGGGTTGCAGTCGACTTTGTCATTCCGACCGGAGCGCAGCGCAGTGGAGGAATCTGGCGGCGAACGGGCTATTGCCTTATCCTCGGCCAGATTTCTCCGTGCGGGCTTCGCCCCATTCGACTTCGCTCAGAGCCTGCCCCTTCAACTGCGTTCAGGGCAGGCTCTGAACGCAGTTGAAGGGGCAAGCTCTTAGTCGAAATGACATCCGCCACGCTCTCCGAGATAACAGCCGCCCTTGCTGGCCTCGGCAGGAACCTACCTACAAACACGCAGTGCACCCCCCCCTGGCTCGGCGTGCCATCGGACCATTGCCAAGGCCGTAAAGGCTGGTATCATGAGCGGTCTTGCACTCGATGGCATACGGTTTCTGGAGTCGCGGCGATGCTGGTATATGGACTCATGGCGGTTGGATTCGTCTTCGTGATCAAGGGGGCCGATCTGTTTGTCAGCGGCGCCTCGTCGCTGGCGCGGAGGCTCCATGTCTCGGACCTGGCCATCGGGCTGACGGTGGTGGCGTTCGGGACCTCCCTGCCGGAGCTGGCTGTCAATGTGACCGCCAGCATCCGGGGCGATACCGGCATCACCATCGGCAATATTCTGGGCAGCAACATCGCCAACATCCTGCTGATCCTCGGCGTCGCCGGCGTCATCTTCCCGCTGGCCGTGACGAAAGGCACGATCTGGAAAGAGATTCCGCTGAGTCTGCTGGCCGCCCTGCTGGTCGGCATCCTGGCCAACGACCTGATCATCGACGGCGCCGGCCCTTCGCGTCTGACGCGCATCGACGGTCTCGTGCTGCTGTGCTTCTTTGCCATCTTCCTGTATTACACCGCCAGCATCGCTCGGGCCGAAGGCATTCCGGGGGCGACCCACAAGGATGCGCAGGCCGCGTGGAAGACGGTAGTGTTGATGGTCGCGGGATTCATCGGATTGCTCCTCGGCAGCACGTGGGTGGTCGATGGAGCCGTGAAGCTGGCCACGTCGCTGGGCGTGCGTCAGACGGTGATCGGCCTGACCATCGTCGCGGTCGGGACCTCGCTGCCCGAACTGGCCACCTCGGCCGCGGCCGCCTACCGAAAGAACCCCGAGATCGCCATCGGCAACGTCGTCGGCTCCAACATCTTCAACATCTTCTTCATCCTCGGCGTCAGTTCGCTGATCCGCCCCATTCCTTTCGAGTCCAGGGCAAACGTGGACATCGGCGCCGCGATCGTCGCCAGCGGACTGTTGTTTGCGTGCATGTTCACCAGCAAGAAGCACATTCTCGACCGGCGGGAAGCCGCACTCTTCCTGGTCCTGTATGCGATCTACGTTACGGCGACGGTTGTCTGGTTGAATTAGCGTCGCGAGGATGTGTCGGATGCGGCAAGATCGAGAAGGCAGAGTCCCATGTTGAACAACATCCTGCTGGCGTTCATTCCGGTTTTCGTCGCGGTCGACGCGATCGGCACGCTGCCGATTCTGACGTCACTGACCCAAGGTCTCGACCCCAGACAGAAGCACCGCATCATCCTCCAGTCGATGCTCACGGCGCTATGCCTGTCCGTCGCGTTCATCCTTGTGGGCAAGCTCGTCTTTCGCGCGTTGGGGATCACGATGGGTGACTTCATGATCGCCGGCGGCGTGATCCTCTTCTGCCTGGCCATCATCGACATCGTCAACCCGGTCAAACGACGACGGATGCCCGACAGCGACTTCGGAGTCGTTCCGCTGGGGACGCCGCTGCTGGCCGGTCCGGCGGTGCTGACCACGTCCATGCTGGCGGTCTCCGAGTACGGCCTGCTGCCCACCCTGATCTCGGTCGTCGCCAACATCCTGCTGGCCGGCCTGCTCTTTCGGTCCTCCCTGGTCGCGATCAAGCTGCTGGGCGAATCCGGCGCCAAGGCCATGTCGAAGGTCTCCAACCTGCTCCTGGCGGCCATCGCGGTCATGCTCATCCGCAAAGGCCTGGCGTCCTTCTACGCACCCGCCTGACGGCAGGACCCCGGCGCAAACTCGGTTGACCTTCCGGAGGGGATTCGATACCATCGCAATGGGAATGCAGCCCCTTCGTACCAAAGGCCCTGAGTGAGGATCGCAGAATGATTCGAGTCACCGGATATATCGAAAAGGACCCAGAGACAGGGCTCTACGTGGCGATCGTGCCTGGGATTCCAGGGGCGCATACGCAGGCCGAGACGCTGGACGAGCTTCAGAAGAACCTGAGAGAGGTAGTCGAATTGTGCCTTGAGGAGATGGACGAAGAGGCACGAAAGCGCGTCCCGGAATTCGTCGGCATCCAGCAGCTTGAGGTGGCCGGTTGAGCAAACTGAAGCTCATCGATGCCAAGAGAATGGAGAAGCTCCTGTTTGCCCAGGGCTTCGCAAAGGTCCGGCAGAAAGGCAGCCACGCCTTCTATCGACATCCCGACGGCAGAACCACCACATTGCCGCACCACAAGGGCCGACCGCTTTCTCGTCCGTTGCTTCGCGAGATACTCCGCGAAACGGACATCTCGGTCGAGCGCTACGGCGAACTGCTCGATTCGTGACCCCCTTTGGGCACCCGCCTGAGCGATCGGTCCTGCCATGCTGCCATATTGGCATCTGAGGGCCGGGAACAAAAACAACGTAAGCCATTTATATAAAACCACTTACAGCATGACAGCGATTCCGGCACATGGTTTGCACCGTACCTCGACTGGGGACGGCTGTCCCCAATCGGAACGAATGATTCGAGTGAGGTCCGGAAATGAAATTCGACAAATTCACGCTGAAAGCTCAGGAGGCGCTGGCCACCGCCCAGCAGATCGCGATGGCCCGGTCTCATACGATTCTCTCGCCGCTGCACCTGCTCAGCGCGGTGCTCAGTGACGACGAGAGCATTGCGGTGACGATCCTCAAGAAGATCGGGGTCAACGTCGGCCGCGTGCGTCAGATGACCGACAGCGAGCTGGGCCGACTCGCCCAGGGAACCACTCCCGGTCAGTTGATGCCCGATCCGGCGCTGAACCAGGTCGTGTTCGACGCCCAGAACCGGGCCGACAAGATGGGCGACGAGTACCTCAGCGTCGAGCACCTGTTTCTCTCGCTGGCCGCGGTCAACAGCGACGCCAAGGAGATCCTCAGCGTCAACTCCGTCACTCCGGAGCTGGTCCAGAACGCCCTCAAGGACATTCGCGGCGGCGCCACCATCAGCGACCAGAATCCCGAAGAGAAGTACAAGGCCCTGGAACGCTACGGCATCGACCTGCTCGATATGGCCCGCAAGGGCAAGCTTGACCCGGTCATCGGGCGAGACGAAGAGATCCGACGGTGCATGCAGGTGCTCAACCGCCGCACCAAGAACAATCCCGTCCTGATCGGCGAGCCGGGCGTCGGCAAGACCGCCATCGTCGAAGGGCTGGCCCAGCGGATCGTCGCCGGCGACGTCCCTTCTGGGCTCAAGGACAAGCGCGTGATTGCCCTGGACATGGGAGCCCTGATCGCCGGCACGAAGTTCCGAGGCGAATTCGAAGACCGCTTCAAGGCCGTGCTCAAGGAAGTGGTCGCGGCCGAGGGCCAGATCATCCTGTTCATCGACGAGCTGCACACCGTCGTCGGCGCCGGCAAGGCCGAGGGCGCCGTCGATGCCGGCAACCTGCTGAAGCCCTCGCTGGCCCGAGGCGAGCTGCGATGTATCGGCGCCACGACCCTGGACGAGTACCGCAAGTACATCGAGAAGGACGCGGCACTGGAGCGTCGCTTCCAGCCGATCGTGGTCGATCCGCCGAGCGTCGAAGAGACGATCGCGATCCTGCGCGGGCTCAAGGCGCGTTATGACGCCCACCACGGCGTGCGCATCACCGACTCGGCGCTGGTCGCGGCCGCGACGCTGTCCAACCGCTACATCACCGACCGCTGGCTGCCCGACAAGGCCATCGACCTGATCGACGAGGCGGCCTCGAAGCTGCGGATCGAGAACGACTCGCTTCCGGCCGAGATGGACGACATCCGCCGCAAGATCGTGCAGCTTCAAATTGAGCGAGAGGCGCTGAAGAAGGAGAGCGACCCTGCCAGCAAGGAGCGGCTCAAAACCACGGAGAAACAGCTTGCCGAACTGGAGCAGCAGGACAGAGAGCTGACCGCGCAGTGGGAAAGCGAGCGAGGCGGCATCGACCAGATCAAGCAGCTCAAGCGGCAGATCGAACGGGCGCAGACGGAGTTCGAGGACGCGCAGCGCAGAGGCGAGCTGGAACGGGCCGCACGCCTGAAATACGAAACCATCGCTAACCTCAAGAAGGACCTGGACACCAGGGAAGAGAACCTCGCCCGATCGGAGAAAACCCACAAGATGCTCCAGGACGAGGTCACCGAGGAGCACATCGCACAGGTCGTCGCGAAGTGGACGGGCATCCCGGTCTCGCGGCTGTTGACGGGCGAGCGGGAACGTCTGATCAAGATGGAAGAGCAGATCCGCGAACGGGTCGTCGGGCAGGATGAGGCCATCTCGGCGCTGTGCAACGCGGTGCGCCGCAGCCGCTCAGGGCTTTCGGACCCGAACCGGCCGATCGGCACGTTCCTGTTCCTCGGGCCCACCGGCGTCGGCAAGACCGAGCTGAGCAAGGCGCTGGCTCACTTCCTGTTCAACGACGCCAACGCGATGGTGCGGATCGACATGAGCGAATTCATGGAGCCTCACTCGGTGGCCCGGCTGATCGGCGCCCCTCCCGGCTACGTGGGCTACGAGGAAGGCGGACGATTGACCGAAGCGGTGCGCCGCAAGCCCTATTCCGTGATCCTGCTCGACGAAATCGAGAAGGCCCATCCGGACGTGTTCAACGTCCTGCTCCAGGTGTTCGACGACGGCCGGCTGACCGACGGCAAGGGTCGCACGGTCGATTTCAAGAACACGGTCATCATCATGACCAGCAACATCGCCAGCCAGCAGATCCAGCAGCTTTCCGAAGAGAAAGGCGCCGACTGGGAGATCGAGGCCCACGTCAAGGACGCGCTCAAACAGGTCTTCAAGCCCGAGTTCCTCAACCGGATCGACGAGGTCATCGTCTTCCACATGCTCGCGCGCGAGCACCTGCGAGCGATCGTCGATATTCAGCTCAGCTATCTGGCCGACCGGCTGCGGGACCGCAAGATCGCATTGGAGTTCACCGACAGGGCTCGGGACCGCGTGATGGACGAAGGGTACGACCCGACCTTTGGCGCGCGGCCGCTCAAGCGAACGATCCAGCAGAGATTGGAGAACCCGCTGGCTACGGAGCTGCTGGCGGGCACGTTCGGCGATGGGGACACGATCCGCGTGGACGCCGACGCCCACGGCTTCACCTTCGAGAAGGCCGCCAGGTAGGCCGCCGTGGAGCGTAGGAGGCGAAGACGCGCCCTGCCGCTCGAGCGAGGACCGATCAGGTGTGGGCCAGCGCGATCAGGTGTTCGGCGACCTTGTCGAGAGGAACGATGCGCTCGGCGCCGCCTCGGGCGATGGCCTCTTTGGGCATGCCGAAGACGACACACGACTGCTCATCCTGGCCGATCGTGTGCGCGCCGGCCTGCCGCATGTTCAGCAGCCCGGTCGCTCCATCGTCGCCCATCCCGGTCAGAATGGCTCCGATCGCGTTGGCCCCGGCGAACTTGGCCACGGAGTTGAACAGGACCTCGACGCTGGGCTTCTGCCGGCAGACGGGCGGACCGTCCCGGAGCGCCACGTAGTAGTTGGCGCCCGAGCGCTGAAGGATCATGTGCAGTCCCCCTGGGGCGATCAGCACGCGGCCGGGCACGACGTGGTCGCCGTCGTCGGCCTCCTTGACGCTCATGGCGCACTCCGTGTCGAGACGCTGGGCGAACGAGGTGGTGAAATGGGCCGGCATGTGCTGGACGATCACCGTCCCCGGCGCGTTGGCCGGCAGCATGGACAACACACGAGTCAAGGCCTGCACCCCACCGGTGGACGCGCCGATGGCGAAGATCTTGTTCGTGGTCTCGGCCATGCTCAGCCGCGGCGCGGAAGCGACGCTTCGCACCGCCGCATCGGGCCGGGAAGCGATGCGCGCGGTGGAGGCCGCCTTGATCTTCTCGACCAGCACGTCGCACATGTTGCCCACGCTGTAGGATCCGCTGGGCTTGCACATCACCTCGACGGCGCCGGCGTCCAGCGCCTCCATGGCGGTCTTACCGCCCTGCGGCGTCAATGAACTGAGCACGATGACGGGCATCGGATGGTGCTTCATCAGCTTCCGAAGAAACGTGATGCCGTCCATGCGCGGCATCTCGACGTCGAGTGTCAAAACGTCCGGGTGCAACGCCAGAATCTTGTCGCGAGCGATGTAGGGGTCCGGGGCGGTCCCAACAATCTCGATGCCGGGGTGTCGTCCCAGCTCCTGCGTGAGAATCTTGCGCACGATCGCCGAGTCGTCGACCACCAGAACCCGTATGCATTTGTTTATCGTCAACGTCATTTCCACATCCTCGTCCAGTCATCCCATTATCCCGCGTAACAGCGGCTCACCCTCCGAGGGGCGTCAGCGCAGGCACTTCTCCAGCCCGATTGATCGCACCGTCACGGTTCCGTCGGCCATGTCCATGTAGAGACTGCGGGCGGCGCTGCCTCCCACGTCCTCGGCGTTGATGAACATGCCGTTGCTCCAGAGAATCTTGCGGATGGCCAGATAGTTGCGTTTGCCGATGTCGAACCCCTGCGGGCCCGTCGCCATGGCCGCGCCGCCGGCCAGTCGAACGTGCATCCGCTTCTTGTTGGCGCCCATCGTGGTCATCTTGTTCAACAGCAGCGCCATGCCGGTGTCGGCGAACATCAGCGGCTTGCTGCGGGCCCGCTCCTCGTCCATCTTCGAGGAAGGCAGTTGGTAGTGCAGCATCCCGCCGATGTGGGTGGCCGGGTCGTACAAACAGACCCCGATGCACGAACCGAGGGAGTAGGTCACCAGCACGTCGGAGGGGTCGCTGGAGACCTTCGCGTCCGAGATATCGACCACAATTCGCGTCTTGACCATGCCCGCCCCCTACGATTTGAGATAAATGGTTGGCTGCACGTACTTGAACGCGTGCTCGATTCCCGTCAGCGATTCGGAGTGGCCCGTGAAGAGGACGCCACCGGAGCCCAGCAAATCATAGAATCGATGGATCAGGCGTGCCTGCGTTGGTTTGTCGAAGTAGATCATCACGTTGCGGCAGAAGATGAAGTCCAGCGGCCCCTTGACCGGCCAGTCCTTCATCAGATTCAGGTAGCGGAAGATCACCAGCTCTCTGAGGGCCGGCCCGACTTCGTAGCGTTCTTTGCCTCCTTCGCGGTGCGCGATCAGATACTTGCTCCGCAGCGGCAGCGGAATCGGCTCGATCCGCTCGCGGTCGTAGATGCCGGCCTGGGCCCGTTCGAGAATCTGCGTGGACACGTCGGTGGCCAGCAGCTTGACGTCCCAGCGGCCCTTGCCGCCGAGCGCTTCGAGCAACGTCAGCGCGATGGAATAGGGTTCCTCGCCGGAGGAGCAACCCGCGCTCCAGCCGCGAATCCGGCACTGCCCCCGGCTCTGTCGGGCCTTCATCACACGCGGCAGCAACTGCGTCCGCATGTACTCGAAGTGCCGCTCTTCGCGGAAGAACTTCGTCAGGTTCGTACTGAGCGAGTCGACCAGGATCGAGAATTCCTTGCCCGTCGGGTCCTCCAACACGTGCTTGATGTACTGCGAGAACGAGGTGAACCGACCCCTGTGGAGCCGCTTGGCCAGCCGCGACCGAACCAGCTCTTTCTTGCCGTCGTGAAGGTTGATGCCACAGTGCTCGTAGACGAGGTCGCTGATCTGGCGAAATTCATCCTCGCCCAGCACAATGTCCTGCAATACTGACATGGTCATCGGAGAAGCCCCCCCTGCCCAGGTTTCATTACTGTGCCTGGGCCAGTGCCACAAGTCCTGGAATATCGAGAATCAGACATACCTTTCCATCCCCCATGATCGCTCCGCCGGAAACCCCCCGGACGCGTCCCAGAGCATCTCCCAGACTCTTGATCACCACCTGTTGCTGCGCGAGCAGGTCGTCCACGAGCAGGCAGCACTTCTTGCCGTCCTCTTCCACGACGACCACCAGGGCCTTGGTGGGATCTTCCTCGGTCGGGACCGCGCCGAGGAGGCGATACAGACGGACCAGCGGGATCAGTTCGCCGCGTTCGAGAATCATCTCGCCCCGGCCCTGCACACTGGAGATCTGCCGGCTCGTCGGCCGCAGACTGCGTACGATCGCGTTGATCGGAATGATGTAGCGCTGGTCGCCGATGGAGACCACCTGCCCGTCGATGACCGCCAGGGTCAGGGGCAGGCGAATGGTGAACGTCGTGCCCTTGCCGCGAGCCGAACTGATTTCGATCTTGCCGCGCAGGGACTCGATGTTCTTCTTCACGACGTCCATGCCGACGCCTCGTCCCGAGACGCTCGTGATCTTCTCGGCGGTCGAGAGTCCGGGGTGGAAGATGAGCTTGAAGATCTCTTCTTCGGAGAGCTCCTGCCCCGGCTCCACCACGCCGGTGTCGATCGCCTTCTTGAGAATGCGATCCTTGTCCAGTCCTTTTCCATCGTCTTCGATTTCGATGACGATGTTGCCGGCCTGATGGAAAGCCCGCAGTTCCACGTGCCCGGTGGCGTTCTTGCCGGCCTTGACGCGATCGGCGCTCGGCTCGACGCCGTGATCGAGCGAATTGCGCACCATGTGGATCAGCGGATCGGCGATCTTGTCGACGACCGTGCGGTCCAGTTCCGTCTCCTCGCCGACGGTGACGAAGTCCACCTGCTTGTCCGCCTTGCGGGACAGGTCGCGGGCCAGGCGGCTCATCTTCTGGAAGACGCCCTGGACCGGCACCATGCGCATGGACATCGAGAGTTCCTGAAGCTCTCGCACGATCTTGCCCTGGTGGGCGACTTTGCGTGCGAGATCATGCGTCGAGGAGGTTCCCGTGTGGATCTCCTCGGCGACCATCAGTTGCGCGATCACCAGCTCGCCCGTCATGTTGATCAGATTGTCGAGGCGCGTGATGCTGACCTTGATCTTGTCGTCGGCCGCCGCGTGTGCGGCCGCACCGCTCGACGCGGCCTTCTTCGTCTCGGTCTTGTCCTCGAGAATGATATCGAGTCTCTCGTCGTCCGCCTTCGTCTGCGGGGGACGGACCGACACGGCGGGCGTCCTGCCTTCGGCCGCCGCCTTCAGGGTCTCCAGCAACGCCGGGAGCTGGTCCTGCCGGGGGACCGGGGCGCCCGATTCCATGGCTTCCTTCAGACACGCCAGCATCCGCTTGAGCATGTCCACCGACGCAAACACCGCATCGCTGTTCTCGCCCGCCAGGACCAGCTTGCCTTTGCGCGCCAGGTCCAGCAGGTTCTCCGCCGAGTGAGCCAGCGACCCGATGTCGGTGAGATTCAAGAAGCCCGCCATCCCTTTGATGGTGTGGAACCCGCGGAAGATCTTGTTGATCAGCTCCTCGTTGTCCGGGTGATTCTCCAGCTCGAGAAGGGCCGATTCGGCGTTCTCGATGTGTTCGGCGGCCTCGGTGATGAAGTCCACCACCAACGGCGCATCGTCCGGGGAGATCGTCATTGCCTCCGGAGCGGCCGGAGTTTCGGCGGCGGCGACGGCCGGTTCCGAAGAGGCCGGTCCGGCGCTCTCTGACGCCGGCTCGGCCGGCACAGGGGCAGGAGACGGCACCGCTTCGCCCGGACCCGAACCGTCGAGCTGACGCGCCAGACCCTGAAGACTGCAAATGGCCTTGGCGATGGCGTTCAGAGCCTGCGAGGTGTCGTTCACCTCCTGTCCGAGAACCTGCTGAAGCGTTTGGGTGGCCTCGGCCGTTACGCCTTCCATTTGAGTCCGCAGCGGGTCGGACCCTCGATCCAGTTCATGGACGGTCCGGTCGATCCGGCTGAGAATCTCCTCCAACTGCCGGGCGTCGGACAAGTCCGAAGGCCCGAGCATGTTCACGCAGCAGGCGGCCTGTTCAACGAGTTGGATCAGCGTGTCATTCTGGTTCATCGCCATCTCTTTCGCTGCTTCACAGAGTCTTTCCTACTTCAAAACGCGCCGGCTACACGAGCACCGGGACGGCCTGAGGGGGTTTGCCTTTCCAGGAAAGGGATTGATCCGCCTCCAGCACGCGCAACAGGATGTCGAACACGGTGATGATGCCCAGGACTTTCGACTGGGCATCGACCACGGGCAGACAACGTCCGCCGTATCGACACATACTCTCGATGATGGTCGCCAACGGGGTCTGCGGCTTGATGGTTCGCACCGGGCGACTCATGATCCACTTGACCTTGATGCCGAGCGTCGCATCGTCTTCCGGGCGGCGCCACTTGGCGAACGCCGGACGCAGATACGGACTGACCGCGCTCTGAATGCTCGAATTGGACAGGAGCCCTTCCAGCGCACCGTCGCGGCCGACGAGCACGTATCCGACGCTGTGCTGCTGCATCAGGCCGATCACGTCCTGAACGGTCGTCTCGGGATCGCACCAGATCACCTCCGGCGTCATGATCTGGCTGGCCGGCTTGTTGAGCAGATCGGTCAGCGCCGAGATGTCTGGCTCCACCGTGTAGTCGGCCAGCACCTGATCGAGCAACGAGCCGCTCTGCGGCGCCGGCTCTGGGGCCACGCGCGGCTTGGGTGGGATCTTGGGCGACGCCGGCGGCACGGAGGGCCCCACCACGGCCTCCACGACGGATTGAATGTCTTCGGGAATCGCCGCTCGAACCACCTCGCCGGACGTCGCGGCGGAGACCTTCGTCTCGACCGGGGCCTTCGTTCGTGCCTCGCTCGCGTCGACGGTTGTGGGAGGTTCTGAGGAACCGGACTGCGCCGGCGTCTGCGGCTTCTCCGCCGTGGCGACGGCCGTGGAGGCAGGCGATGAAGCGACCGAAGGGGCAGCCGGAGGGACGGCCTCTCGGGCCGGAGCCTTGGAATCATCCTGTGCCGGTGACACAGGAGGCGCTGCGGCCGCCGGGGCGGAAGAAGTGTCCTGCGCCGGCGCCGTCGGCGCCGCAGCCTGGGTCGCAGTGCTGCTCGCCTCGCCGTCCCCCGAAGCGTGGATCACACGAGCCGGAAACACCGCGGCACAACAGAAACTCGGATAGGACGCAACGGTCATCTCATAGACCGCGAAATGCACCTGTTCCTCATCGGTCAGGCTGATCTTCGTCGAGTCTTCCCAGGGTTTGCCGATGAATGTGCTGGTCTTGAGGAAGTGCTCATGTCCCTGACACTCCTCGCGAAAGGCGCGGTCCCACGAACCGACGAGCAGATTGCCCACCTCGCGAGCGGCATCGGTCAGGTTGTTCGCATCTTCGTCTGTGCCTCGCTTGACCACGTCGAGAATCTTGTTCTGGGGCAACATCACAATGACGCCGGACAGCACGAACAGACCGCCCTGGTCGAAGAACAACTGGAAGGTCCCGTCCAGCGCGCCGGACGCCTGGACCAGATGAACCGCCGTCAGTTTCTTGAAAAGCTTGCGCACGTCCCCGACGGTCCCGGCGCCAGCCTGCTGGCGCTTGCACTGCACGTCCGCGTCGAACATCGCACCGATGTCCTCGCAGAAGGCGTTGAACGCGCTGTCCGACAGGTCGGCCAGACGCGATTCTATGTCGGTTGCTGTGGCTGCCATCGTTTGTCCTTCTCTTCGCCCTGTCGTAACACCGCAAAGCGCTGCGCCGCCGGTCCCGTCGGTCGCACGGACCCGATCGGACGCCTGTCGTCCTCGTTATGCCTGGCTCTCCCGGTACAACAGGGAGAACTGCACACTGTGCTCCTCTTCGAGGTTCACCGTGACCGAGATCTTGCTGGCCCGTTCGCCCAGACTGTTGCGAAGCTCTCGCCCGCGAACCACCGACGGAATGGACACTTCCATCGTCCCGACCTCCTCCTGAACGCGGGCCTTCAGGGCGCCCATCACCATGTTGGCGACTTCTCCGATGGCGTCGCTCATGTCATTGTCGCTCATGGGCTCGTCCGGATCGGTACCCAGCATGTTGGCCCCGATCGTTCGCGCGCAGCGGCAGCCGCAGCAGATGGCCAGGCAACCCTCCAGATCGCCCTTGAAGGTGATCGTCCCCAGCAGGGTTTCGTTTTCGAGACCCGGTCCCTCCTGCTCGTCGGCGACCTCTTCCAGGGCCATGAACGCCATCGTTTCAAAC
The DNA here is from genome assembly GCA_040772485.1 of Sedimentisphaerales bacterium. Taxonomy (GTDB): domain Bacteria; phylum Planctomycetota; class Phycisphaerae; order Sedimentisphaerales; family Anaerobacaceae; genus Anaerobaca. The sequence goes on from JAXGYC010000012.1 coordinate 283,860, forward strand.
ACTTCTTTCGCACTGTCCAACAGGCTGTCCCTGAGAGACATCGTGGTAATCATTTCTGCGCCTCCGCAATTGGCAAACAGTTTCGGCTCATAGCAGCACCTCCAGGCGTTTCTCCCAGGTCCCCTGCGACAGGCCGGACCTGCGCGACCGATCCGCGTTTCAGTTGAGCAGCGGGGTCAGCTTCTCCTGGAACTTCTCCGGGGTGAACGGTTTGGTGATGTAGCCGTCGGCGCCGTCATGCATGACCTGGTCAATCAGGTCCTGGGCGCTTTCCGTCGAGACCATGACGATCTTCGTATTGCTGCACGTGGGCAGTTCGCGGGCCTTCTTGACCAGCTCGGTCCCGTTCATTTCGGGCATGTTGATGTCGCAGAGAATCACATCCACCGGGCCGCCCTGGAGCTTCTGGAGGGCTTCGACCCCGCTTCCGGCCTCTTCGGTCCGATCGAATTCCAGACCGGACATCCGGACGGTGCGCATGATGATCTTTCGCATCGTCGCCGAATCATCGACGATCATCAGTGACTTTCCCATAGTGTGTCCTCACTTTCCAACCCCATACACGTCCCACGGCCCCCTGCCACAGGGAACCCCGTCCGCGCTCGCGCAAGCACGGCGACGGACACGCCCCTCGGAGCGTATCGCCGGACTGAACCGTAGCTGAATCGGCGCATCAAGGGCGCGTCTCAATCAGCTTTTGGCTATTTTCCGCATTTTGCCCGTCCGCATCGCGGGTATTCCATCGGGCGCGTTTCGCTTCTCGGACGTTGGAGCGTCCCTGGCGATCTGTGGGGAGCCGAGTCGGATGACAGGAAGTGCCGAGGGACAGACGACCCCTCGCGTCGGCGTGGCGGACGGGTCCGCCGGTCCTATATGATTTCGGCGGCCGTGTCGGGGACCCATGCCCGGCTGCCGTCGGACAGCTCGATGTGGAACCAGCCGGGACGCCGATCGAGCAGTTCGAATTCCGTTCCGGCGTGCAGCGGTTCTTTGAAGCTCGGCGCGTAATTCGGGCCGTCCCCTTGCCGGGCGACGATCTCCGATGCGGTGATGACTCCGCCCAGACGCGTGGATCGCTCGCGGGCCTCCACCACGACCGAGATCAGGAAACACAGGCACAGCAGTCCGCCCAGCACCGCCATCGTGGAGGCTACCGGACCACGCCCGCGCCAGACCATCACGATCGCGCCGATGCACAGGCCCGCGAAGAACAGGCAGGCGAGGAACAGCCGGGTCCCGAGCGAGAAGTCATAGTGCCAGAAGAACAGGGTCTGGAGCACGCGCTTCTCCGTCTGTACGCCGACCTTGTCGAGCCTCTGGCTTCGCGCGAAGGCGAGGTTGTTGCGGACGTTCACGTCGGCGCTGTCGAGCCGCAGCGCGCGCCGATAGTTGAGGATCGCCCGTCCGATATCGTCCGTGAGGAAGTAGGCATTGCCGAGGTTGTAGTAAAGCCGGGCGTTGCGGATGCCGCCCTGATCGATGATCTTCTCATATAAGAGGATGGCCCGCCGGTAAAGCTCCGTCGCTTTGTCGGGCGTCTTGGCCGCGGCGTTGGCCTGCTGGAACGCCGTATTCGCCTCGTTCAGCAACGCGTAGAGCTGATCTCCCGATAAACCGCGCGCGGCCGCCTCAACGTTTGTAGTGACGCCGTCAGGCGTTATTCCGGCACCATATGCCCTTGCGGGCACACTACAAACGCCAGCCAGCGCTACAAGCAGCAGGATGTGCGTCGTATGGGTCTTCATCGCTTCGAGTTCTCTTCTATCCGTTGCACCAGCTCAATCGCCTCCTCGATCTGGGCCGCATCCACCTGTGCATGGATCGACGCATAGCGAGATGCCTCCGATTCGGAGATCTTGGCCTTAAGACGGTCGGCCAGATCGATGTCCCCGGTGGCCGCCAGCACGATGCCGCGACAGTCGTCGGCGGTCAGCGAACCGGCGGTGCGGTCGAATCGGTCGCCGACGTATCCTCTCAAAGCGGCGATCAGCAGATCGTGTCGCTCGTTTGCCTGGGCCGAGGCCACGGCACGAAGCCGTCGCACCGCCGCCGAACACGCCCCACGGCGGCGCTTCCGCGCCACCGCCTCGGGACTGGTTCGCGTCGCCAAGCGAAACGCCACGCTGCCGAGCAGCGCAATCAGCGGAGCGGCCCAAAGCACGGCGTAGCCCGGGCTGACCAGCGCCGCCAGAGGCGAGAACGCCTGATTGACCAGAACCTCCGGACCGTAGTAGTTGGCGCTGAATCCCTCCCGCAGGGCCTGGACCTGGCGTCCGACCGGAGCGGCGTCCAGCCCTTCGATGTCGGCGCCCGTCAGCACCTTGGCCGCGGCGACCTCCAGCGGAATAGGCTTGGTCCTGGCGACGACGTAATCCCCGGCGTCCGGATCGAAATACGCCAGCGGGATAGCCGGAATCTCCGTCACCCGGTCGTGGCCGGCCCGCAGCGTCTGCGTGAACACCTTCTGGCCGTCCTCAAGGAGAGGCGACGCCTTCTCGCTGGGGATCTTGAAGTTGTCCGCCAGATCGGGCACGCCTTCCAGGTCGGGCCACTGGACCGGCTTGAGATACGGATTGCCGCCGATGCGGATGGTCAGGGTGATCGGATCGCCTACACTGACCTGGGTCGGCGTCGCGGACGCCTCGATCGTATAGCGGCCCACCAGCCCGTAGAAACCTTTGGGCCGGCCCGTCTCGGGCAGGGGCAGCACGTTCAGCGGGATCGCGTCAGACTGCACCGCGAACCGCTCGTAGTTCATTCGGAACGGGTTCAGGAAGTCGCCCGTGCGGACGCGGCCGGTCGCCATGCTCGTCGAAACCGTCACCGGCTCCAGCGTCACCGCCCCGGGCTTCTTCGGGATCAGGACTTTGCGGAACGAGACAATCGCCGCCTCCATGCCCTTGATTAGCTCGCGATTCTCATAGACCACGACCGGGACGCCGTGAATGGTGGCGCCTGTCTTGGCATAGGCGCCCGCCGCATCCGGCAGGTCCTCGATGAAGAAATCGTCGCTCTTGAACACGGGCACGTCGAACGCCGCGTCTTTCACCTGCGCCTTGACGATCCAGCGCACCGTCATCACCACCGGCTGGCCCACGTAACACTTCGTCTCCGACAGCGTCACTTCCAGGTCCAGGCGATCCGTCGTCCCCGGCGCCGAGACCGTCACCTCGACCGCGTTGGTCGTATAGGTCTGGCCGTCCACGACCACGGTGACACCGGGAAAGACCATCGTCCCCGGCTTGTCCGCCACGATCGCGTAGTTCTCCGAATAGCTGATGGTCGTCTGGTCGTTAACGATTACCATCGAAGTGCCGCCAGGGGCACGCTGGGGATTGAATTGCGCGATGGCGGAGACATCGACCCGGCTGGGCTTGCCTCCCTCAACGACCACCGAATAGACAAATGTCTGTCCCGGATAGATCGTCGTGTCGGAGTCGACCTTCGCGTGGACCCGCGTCCGCGTCTGACCGGCCGCGATGCCTGCCGGCAGGGCAATTGCCACGAGCAAGATGGTTACAACGAGATGTTTCATGTCACCAGTCTTTTTCGACTTTCTGGGTCGCTGCTCTTTGGAGAATCTGGCGTTGTTCTTTCTGTCTCTGCTCTTTGTCGAGGATTTCCTGGGCGGTGGCGTCCGGCACGACCTGCTGTTGCTGCGCCTGCTGCTGGTCCTGGCCCTGGTCCTGTTGCTGTTGGCCTTGCTGCTTCTGCTGCTCCGTCTGATTCGGGTCCTGCTTCTGCTCGGCCCCCTGCGGCTGCTGTTCCTGGGGCTGGTTCGGATCCTGCGCCTGGGGCTGCTGGCCCTGTTGCTGGTCTTGATTCTGCTGTTGGCTCTGCTGGTCCTGTTGTTGCTGCTGTTGTTGCTCTTGCTGCTGCTTCTTGATCTGATCGAGGATATCCTTGATCGTCAGTCGGGCAACCTCGATATTGCGTGCGGCCTTTTCATTCTTCGGGTCGATATCCAGCACGCCCCGCCAGTAGGTGATGCTGGTCTGCATGTCCTCCAGAGCCTTGTGCAGATCGGAATCGCGTTGCTTGGCGCCTCGCTGGAAAAAGCAGTTGCCCAGGTTGTACTTGGCCCTGGTGACGAGCGCCATGTCCTTGCTCTCGGCGGCGACCTCCTGATAGAGATCGATTGCCTCGCCGAGATCGTCCAGGCGATAGTAGCTGTTGGCCTTATTGAACTTCGGCACAAGGGCTTCCGGCTGCTCGACCTCCGCCTCGTTGTACTTGTTGACTGCCTCGGCGTACTGGCCGTCGGCGTAGAGCCGGTTGCCCTGCCGGACCGCGTCCTGCGCAGAGGCCCCCTGCGCCGCCGTCACCGTCGCCAGCAGCAAGAGCATCGCTGCGAATAGGGCCTGTAAGGGCGAGGCATGCCTCGCCCCTACCAGTGAGCGGCGTACAGCACCATGACAAACGGCATAACGCCTCACGGCGTCACTACAAACTGGCTGCTTTCCTGCGTTCACTGAGCAACGCCTCGCAAATCAACAGTCCGATGGCAAACGCCACGAAGATCTGGAACTTCTCGTCGTATTTCATCATCGTCATCGACTCCAGCTCGCGCTTGGCCGCCGAGGCGATCAGGTTGTCGTAGATTTGTCCGAGGTCCATCGTCGTGCCCGGCTCGACCGAGAGGTACTTGCCCCCTTCCGTGGCGTAGGCCACCTCGCGCAGCGTGTCGCTGTCGAGCTTCGACCAGACCTCCTGGCCCTGGTATTTCAGGAACGTGGTCTGGCCGTCGGGACCGGTGATCGGGATGCGCGATCCGGTGTTGTCGTCGCCCAGGCCGATGGCGATGATGCGGATACCGTCCTCGGCCGCCTTCTTGGCCGCCTCGACCGGGAAGCTGTCATGGTCCTCGCCGTCGGTGATGAGAATCACGTCCTTGAACTCCCGGCTTTGCCTGTCGAACACCTCGTCGGTCGCCTTGCGGATCGCGTCGCCAAGCATCGTGCCGCCCCGGCTGGTGCTCTCGGTCGAGATGTCCGCCAGCGCCATTCGCACGAACGCATAGTCCTGCGTCAGCGGGCATTTGACCGTCGCGTTGCCTGCGAACGTCACGATCGCGACGCGGTCGCCCTTGAGCACCTCCAGCAGATCGGAGATGGCAATCTTGGACCGCTCCAGGCGATTGGGCTTGATGTCTTCGGCGAGCATGGACCGGCTCGTGTCGAGCAGGATGGCGACGTCGCGCCCCTGCCGGCGAATCTGCTGGGGCTGCGGATTCCACTTCGGCTCGGTCAGCGCCAGCACGATCAGCACGAACGCCAGCACCAGCAGGAGGGCCTTGAACACCTGCCGGCCCAAGCTGACGCTGTTGTTGATCTTCGCGAGCATCTCGCAACTGGCCAGCGCCCGCAGCGCCTGGGCCTTGCGCCAGAAACACCACGCATAGACCGGCACCAGCACCGCCGGAACCAGAAACAACAGCCACAACGCCTTGTCATTGCCCAGGTTCATATTGCACTACCGCAGCCACACAACCGTTGTCATCCTGAGCGGCAGCGAAGGATCTGGCCAAGGACTCGGCATACTCCTGATTCGCGCCCAGATTCCTCGACTGCGCTCGGAATGACAAAGTCGTTGTTCGGCCATTATCGATTCACATTGCATGCCTATGGTATTTTTCGAAAGATCGTGCAGCCGGCCAGCATCTCCAGCGCGAGCAACGCCAGCGCCGGCAGCGTCCAGCGCCCGAAACGCTCGGCGTACAGTGTGTACTGCACCGATTTGACCTTCGTCTTCTCGAGGGCATCAATCCGCTTGACGACGTCGCGCAGCGATTCGGCGTCGGTGGCCCGGCTGTAGAAACCTCCGGTCTTCTGCGCAATCGCCTGGAGCAACTCCTCGTCCAGGTCGTCTTGCGTCGGCATGCGGAACGTCCCGAGCATCGTCTGAACCGTCGCGAAGGACTGGGCCGATCCGATCCCTATGGTGTAGATCTTGATGCCCCACTTGGCGGCCAGCTCCGCCGCCGCCAGCGGATCGTAGTCGCCCACGTTGTTGCGTCCATCGGTCAGCAGGACGATAGCCTTGCTCTTGATCTCGAAGCCGCCGCGTTCGCCCTCGGGCGATTCGGTTTCTCCGAAGCCCAACTGCGCGTTGCGGCGTTGAAGCTCCTCTTCGGCCTTCTTCAGGCGGGCGGCGGCCAGTGCAATCGCGTCCCCGATCGCGGTGCCGTCCTCACTGCGGATGTTGACGATCTCCGTTTTCTTGAGGAACTCCGTCAGGATGTTGTGGCTGAGCACCAGCGGGCAGACCGTGTCGGCATACCGCGCGAAGCTGATCAGACCGATCAGGTCGCCCGTGCGGCCACTGAGGCCCTTCTTGTCGCCCTCGACGAAATCGGCGAGGACGCGCTTGACCACTTCGAGACGGTCGAGCTTCTGGCCGTCGTAGTCCATTTCGGCCGCCATGCTGCCCGAGCGGTCGACCACCGCCTGGATCGCCACCCCTTCGGTCGAGATCTCCGAAAGGACCGTGCCCTTACGCGGCCGGGCCAGCGCCAGGATCAGCAGGGCCAGACACAACAACCGCGCCGCCACCAGGACCGGCCGCAGGCGAAGCCGCCAGGAGACCGGGCAGGCGCGCATGTCGATCAGGCTGGGGAACTTCACGGCGGCCGATCGCTTCTTGCGCAGCATCAGGTAGCCCAGCAAGGGCAACGCCAGCAACAAGAGAAGAGCCCACGGCGTATACCACTGCATCTACGCCACCCCCGCCGCGGTTGGTGCGGCCGCCTGCACCTTGTCCGTCACATCGACCTGACGCTCGTCCGACCGGGTCCGCTCGATGAAATCCTTGACCAGATCGAACGAGCGCTGAATCTGTTCCGTCGTCGGCGCATGTCTGGCGAACTTCACCAGGTCGCAATGCGTCAGAAACTCGCCCAGCACGTTCTTGTCGGGACTTCGCAAGACTTCGGTCCGCCGCAACTCGTCCAGGAATTCCTCGGTCGTGCGTTCGGGCGCGTGCAGGTCGAAGCGGTCCTCGATGTAGTATCTCAGAATGCCGCTGATCCGCTCGTAGAACTCTTTGATCCGGCCGGCCTCCACGAGTTTCTCGGCCACCAGGGCACGCAATCGCGCGTAGGCAATCTCATGGGCCGGCTGGAAGATGCGCTGCACCTGGAGCCTGCCGGCCCGACGCAACAGGAACCACGCCACGGCGCCCGCCGCCGCCAGGGCGACGCCGGCGCCGACCAGCAGCCGGACCCACCACGTCGCCGCCTTCCGCGGCATCGCCACCACGCCCTCGATGTCCTCAATGACGAGGTTGGCCAGGTCTTCGCCCAGCAGGCTGGTGACCTCCACCGCGACAGGCTCGCTGCTCAGCTCGTGTTTGGCGTCAGGCTCGTTGACGTCGTGAAACGTGAAGGTGAACGCCGGGATTTCGTAGTTGCCCGAAAGGAACGGCTCCAGCCGGTACTCGTACGTCGTGACGACGTTGTTCTTCTCGTCGAGCCGCTTGCCGGAAGTGTCCCAACCGACCAGCCCGAAGTCCTGGAGCGCTTCGTCGACCTTGGGCATCTGCATCTCGTAGCCCGGCCCCACCGTCGCCTCGAATTGCAGCAGCACGGTCTGGGCGATGCTGATCTTCGTCTTGTCCAGCCGGACGTGCACCGTCACCGGCCCGCGCTCGTAGACCTTGTCCACTTCGAACGCGGTTTTCGCCTCGGCGCGGTCCGAGTCGCGTCGACACCCGGCGCCGAGCGCCAGCACGCCCGCAAAAACGAGCAGAGCAATTCGGATTGTCTTGCGCGAGGCGGTCATCTCTGTGTCGCAGGCTCCTGGGAATCCGTCGGCGGCGCCGGGGCCAGAACCGACGTGTGGATAATCACGTTGTACTTGTCCATCATCTCTTTGATGTAGTCCTGTTGCACCTCCTGCTGCTTGCGGCGCAGCAGCTCTTGCGTCACCTGCTGGCGGACCTCCTCGAACGGTTTCTGTCGCTCGGGATGCTTCTCATTCACGCGGACGATTTCCCAGCCCTTGTCGGTCTGGAACGCCTGGGGAAGCACCGCCGGCGCATCGGCCGTGAAGATGGCTTTGTTGATCTCGTTGGCGTCGCCGATGCCGGGAACGTACGCGCCGCGAAGGACATCCTCAGCGATCGCGCCGCCGGCGCTCTTCGTAGCCTCGTCCTCGGACAACTCCTTCGCCAAGGTCGCGAAATCCTCGCCATCGCCGATCCGCTTGAGAGCGTCCGCCGCCCGATCCTCGTCGGCCAGGCGAATGTGACTGATCTTCGCCCTGGCCGGCTCGACGTATTTGTCCTTGTTGGCCGAGTAGTACGTTTGCAGGTCCGTCTCGGTCAGATTGATCTTCGAGGCCAGCTTCTCGTCCATCAACTGCTGACTGAGCACGCCGCGTGTCACGTCCGCCAGCACCTGCTTCGTCTCGGCCTTTTCCGCCAGCCCTTCGTCCAGGGCCTGCCGATACAGGATCTCCTGGGCCAGCCAGCTTTGCAGGAACTGCTGCTTCGCCTGTGGCGCACGATACTGATCGAGCAGGCGTTTCTTCTGCTCGTTGAGCTGCTCGGGCGACATGAAGGCCTTGACGGAGGCCAGTTGATTCTCGATGCCGCGTTGAACGATCGCGTCGAGCTGCGCCTCGGTGATCTTCTCCGGCCCGATCTCCGCGACGACCTTGCTCCCGGCGGCATCGGATGGGTTCAGACTGGTTCGATCCATCAGCTCGTAGCGCAGGGCCGCGAAGTTGCCCAGCGACTCGAAACACTGCTTGACGTGCGTGTTGATCTGGGTGCGGAGTTCGTCGAGCGCGGCGGTCGCCTCACTGCGGTAGTACTGCTCGATGGCCTGGGCAAACTGCCCGGCCTTTTCGAGCGAGACGCCCGCGTGAAAGAGCGCCTTGGCTCGCTCGGCCTCCGTCAAAGCGGGCGATGCGGCGTAGTCGCGCCACAACCCCGCCGCCTCCTGATGCAGATCTCTCTGGTCCAGCCGGGTGGCCAGCGCCTTGACCTGGTCGGCCGCGAGCCCTTGCGGCGTCTGCCCGGCCTGCGGCTGTTTGTTCCGCAGCGTCGTCGCCAGATTCGCGACCGCCAGCGCCGTCAGGGCCACCAGTAGCAGCACGGTCAGCGTGCCGGCGATCGAACTCTGCGGCCGCTTCGCAGGAAGCGAAAAATCGAGTTTCTCTGCCATCGTTTTGTCTGTCTCCACGTCCCCCGATGTTGGCGCCGGCACTAATGCCGGCGATGCCGCATGTGAAAGAACTGGATCAGGTCGTTGATGTACGGCTTGTCCGTCGCGATCGGGATCAGGTCGACGTTCGCGGACCGCAGCGTGTTCTTCAGCTCGTTGAATCGGCGCGAGCTGTGCTCGCCGTACCGGGTCCGAAAGCGCCGGCTCGACGTATCCACCAGCATGATCTGCCCGGTCTCGGCGTCCTGCACCTCGATCAGGCCGACCGCCGGCATGGCCACCTCCACGCGGTCGCGGACGGGCACCGCGATCACATCGTGTCGCTTGTTCAGCAGGCTCAGCGGCTTCTGAAAGTCCGCCCCGATGAAGTCGCTGACCAGGAACACCGTCGCCCGCTTGCGGACCACCTTGGCGATGTAATCGAGAGCCAGCGGGATATTGGTCCGCCGTTTGGGCATCGTGAAGCCCAGCAGCTCGCGAATCAGTCGCAGGATGTGCCGGCTGCCCTTCTTGGGCGGGATGAACAGCTCGATCCGGTCGGTGAAGATCAGCAGCCCCACCTTGTCGTTGTTCTTGGCGGCGGCGAAGGCCAGCACCGCGCAGAACTCGGCGGCCAGCTCGTTCTTGAGCTTGCTGACCGTACCGAACTCGCCCGAGGCGCTCAGGTCCACCGCGAACAGCACCGTCATCTCGCGCTCTTCGACGAACCGCTTGATAAACGGCCGGCCCGTGCGCGCGGTGACGTTCCAGTCGATCGTGCGGATCTCATCACCCGGCATGTACTCGCGGACCTCGTCGAACTGCATGCCGCGGCCCTTGAACACACTCTCGTACTGGCCCGCAAAGCTGGCGTCCACCGCCCGCGAGGTGTAGATCTGAATCTGCCGGATTCGTTTAATGAGTTCTTCAGGTATCATGCAGAAGAAAGCAAAAATCAGATATCAAATATCAAAACTGCGGAATCGCCGTCTTGCGGCGATGACTTCCTCAATTTTGCATTTTCCATTTTGCACTTTGATCTTCCTATGGCACCTCGATGCTGTCGAAGATCGTCTTGATGACATCCTCGCTGGTCTTGTCTTCCGCTTCCGCCTCGTAGCTGACGATCACGCGATGCCGCAACACGTCGGGCCCGATGCTCTTGACGTCCTGCGGGGTCACGTAGCCGCGCTGCTGGATGAACGCGTGGGCCTTGGCCGCCACCGCCAGATAGATCGTCGCCCTCGGCGAGGCGCCGTAACTGATGAGGTTGGCCAGTTTCAGGCCGTACTTCTGCGGGTCGCGCGTCGCGCAGACGATGTCGACGATGTAGTCCTTGACCTTGTCGTCGATGTAGATCTCGTCGATGATCGAGCGGACTTCGGCGATATCGGACGGCTTGATCACCGGCCGGACGTTCAGTTTCTTGTCCGTCACCGCCATGCGGTCCAGAATCTGACGTTCCTGGTTCTTGTCCGGATAGTCGATCTTCAGCTTCAGCATGAACCGGTCCAACTGCGCTTCCGGCAGCGGATACGTCCCCTCCTGCTCGATCGGGTTCTGCGTCGCCAGCACCAGAAACGGCGTCGGCAGCGCGAAGGTCTCCTCCCCGATCGAGACCTGACGCTCCTGCATCGATTCGAGCAGCGCGCTCTGGACCTTGGCCGGGGCGCGGTTGATCTCGTCGGCCAGGATGATGTTGGCAAAGATCGGGCCCTTGCGCGTGTAGAACTGCCCATCGCTCTGGCGGTAGATCTGGGTTCCGATAAGATCGGCGGGCAGCAGGTCGGGAGTGAACTGAATCCGCCGGAACTCCGCGTCGATAGCCTTCGACAGCACCGTCACCGCCAGCGTCTTGGCCAGGCCCGGGACGCCCTCCAGCAGAATGTGCCCATTGGCCAGCAGCCCGATGAGCATCCGTTCGAGCATGTACCGCTGGCCCACGATCACCTTGTCGATCTCGCTCAGCAGCGTCCGCACGAACTCGCTCTTGGCCTGCACCATTTCGCCGATCTGCTTCACATCTGTCGCCATAAAGACTTTCCCCTGTTCGCAAACAACCCTCGGTAAGTCCCCCACACAACCTACCCAGCCGGCTCGACTGGTTCTTGTCCATGTGACAAAACCCCGTCAGTACGTCGCCAGCCCGTGAAATGTTCGCTTGTACGCCAAAAACCGCGATTCTTCAACCCCCTAACATGGCGATTTGTACTGGAGAACAGGGCTGGCCGCGAAACTCGCACAGACACGACACACTTTTCTCTGCGTTTTTCAATTGACTTGGCCCTGCGATTCCGGTAATAAAGAACGCATACTGAAGGATCGAGATGGGGTCGCCACGGACGCGAGCGGTAACACAACCAGGGAAGAGACCTTCGGGCGGCTGGAGTCCGCAGACCGATATGCGACGGGGGGCTCACAGCGCTGATGCCTCAGCCATCCGCCGTTCTCTTCCGGAGCACATGGAGCCAGGGGGATGACGGAGTTCCGGACGGAAACAAGCGGAGGAGCCATGCGAACGGAACAGCAGGAGCAACTGTGGCTTTCCACTTCTGCGTCAGAAAGGCCTTCCTCGCCGACAGGGTCTGCATGCGGCTTTCATCCGGTCGGCCACCACACGAGGATTTTGCACTGGCTGATCGTCCTGTCGATCGGTGCGGCCTTTCTCTATGCTTGCCTTCAGTGGTGGCTCGTGAGCGTCATGGCGTTCGCGGCCCTGCTGGCGTTCTACGTGCCCATCTGTCTGTTCGACGACTACGGACCCGGCAACCACTACTGAGAAGCCAGACCGGCATCGGCGCGCTGCACGGTGGGAACGGCGCCAACACACCGGTCGGTGCGAGGTCCGCCCATTCAATCCCGCGAAGAGTCTCCATCTTTTTGACCGGCTGACGGCCTGACCGACCAGATCCGGTGTGCGTGGAGCCCGGCCGGAACGCGGCGAATTGAACGGACAAACCTCGACGCCTCGTGTATCCTAAGCGGGCCCGGACGCGGCCTTTCGATTGCCGGGCCGGCAGCTCAATCATCGAGAACGGAAAGGAGCGATCAGATGAAGAAAGGGTCGATACTGCTGTGTGGGCTGGTGCTTGGTCTCGCCACGACGCTTTGGGCCCAGCATGACGAGCAACATTACGTGCCGGACAGCGATCCGCTGGTCCGCCAGAAGCTCCAGAAGTGGCAGGACCTCAAGTTCGGCCTGCTGATGCACTGGGGCGCGTACAGCCAGTGGGGCATCGTCGAGTCGTGGTCCATCTGCTCGGAGGATGAGGGGTGGTGCCGCCGCAATCTGGACGACTACAGGGCCTACAAGGCCAGGTACGAAGCCCTCAAGACCACCTTCAATCCGACCCAGTTCGACCCGGGCAAGTGGGCCCGGGCCGCCCGCCAGGCCGGCATGAAGTACGTCGTCTTCACCACCAAGCACCACGACGGCTTCTGCATGTTCGACAGCAAGCTGACGGACTACAAAGTGACCGACCCCGGCTGTCCGTTCCATCGCCACCAGCGAGCCAACATCGCCAAAGAGGTCTTTGACGCCTTTCGCGCCGAAGGGCTCTGGACGGGCGCGTACTTCTCGAAACCCGATTGGCACTGTCCCTACTACTGGTGGCCCAACTTCGCCACGCCGGACCGCAACGTCAATTACGATCCCGACGCCTATCCCGAGCGGTGGGAGAAATTCATCGAGTTCACCCACAGGCAGATCCTCGAACTGATGAGTGACTACGGGCCGATGGACATCCTCTGGCTCGACGGCGGCTGGGTCGCGAAGAAGTCCCCCGAACAAATCCGCCAGGCGTACGAAGGTCGCCTGAACGACAGCCCATCCGGGTTCGTCAAAGCGCGTGTGGTCAACCAGGACATTCGCATGGGCGAACTGGTGGCCAAGGCCCGCGCCAAACAGCCGGGCCTGATCGTCGTGGACCGGGCCGTGCCCGGGCCGTACCAGAACTACCTGACGCCGGAGAATCGCGTTCCCGACAAGACGCTGCCCTTTCCGTGGGAATCCTGCATCATCGCAGGAGGCGGCTGGTCCTGGGTGCACAATGCCAGGTACAACTCGCCCACGCAGGTGATCGGCACGCTGGTGGACATCGTCTCGAAGGGCGGCAACCTCCTGCTCAACATCGCGCCCGATCCGAACGGCCTCTGGGACCCCGGGGCATATGAACTGCTTGAGCAGGTCGGCGATTGGATCGAGGTCAACGGTGAGGCCATCTACGCCACGCAGCCGGTAGAGCCGTACAAAGAGGGCCGTGTCTGTCTGACCCAAAAGAAGGACGGCACGGTCTATGCCATCTATCTGGCCGAAGAAGGCCAGATGCGCCCGCCGGCCGAGATCGCTCTATCCACGCTGCGGCCGAGTGACAACGCCGCAGTGGTGATGCTGGGGACGGGGACGGAGCTCGCATGGAAGAAGGCCGGAGAAGGCTTTCGCGTGACGATTCCGGCCGCCGTGCGTGACAATTCGCCCTGCCGGCACGCGTGGGTGATCCGCGTGTCATCGTTGAGCAAGTGAAGTTGAACGGCTCGTCAGACCGTCAGTGTTTCAGGCCGCTGACGGTCTGGTGGGCCAGGCGCGTCGGCTCGGGCAGCCGGTACTTCGTGGTGCAGGCCAGCGTCAGGGCAATCGCGTCGTCGAGGGTGCAGCGATGTCCCACGGAAACGAACAGCGGCTTGACTCTCGTCCGCGTGCGAACGACCGCCCCAATCATCTCGTCGCCGTCGTATAGAGGACTGTGTGCCCCCTTCTCCGCTCGGGGCTCGTCGAACGTGCCGATCAGGCGGCTCTTGGCACAGCCGATGGCGGGCCTGTCGAGAAAGAGCCCCAGATGGGCCGCCAGTCCCAGCCGGCGGGGATGCGCGATCCCCTGCCCGTCGATCAGGAACAGGTCGGGCCTGCTTTCGAGCTTCGCGACCGCCGCCAGGCACGCCGGCGCCTCGCGGAACGACAGCAGGCCGGGAATATAGGGAAACGTCACGTCCATCGAGGCGCTGGCGGTCTCGATCAACTCGAACGAGGCTGCCACACGGCGCAGGACGACGACCGCCGCAACGATCCGCTTGCCGCCTCCTGTGAAAGCACAATCGAGCCCCGCGACGATTTCCGGCTGCTTCCTCAGCCGCTCAGACCGCACCTGCCCCGCCAGACGCGTCTGAACCGCCCGCGCCTCCGCATACGACAAATCCCAACCATGAAGTGCTCGTGCCTTCACTACCACTAAGCTCTCCCCTTTATCGTCTGCACTCGTGTCCGTAGGGCCGCGGTCCCTACGATGCAGGAGAGCGATCCTTCAGAACATACCCCAATTATGGAGCCGCAGGTCCGACCCCACAAGGGTCCGGCGGCTGATTCGCATCCATTCCTCTGACGAGGATGGCCCCTCCAACCAAGGCAATGCTTCCTCTCTCAGGCTCCTGGACGTCGAAACGGTAGGCCGATCCTGTGCCCTGTTGCGGGGAGGGAACTGGCGGAGGCGAACTGCTGGGCAGGTCGAACGCGCCCGTGACAATCACGAGCATGAGAGAAATAAACAGAACAAAGGTCATTGCCAGCTGGACCCATAGAGCTGGCTGCAAATACCACCGGCGCGACTCCGCCAGACGAGAAGTGACTTGCACCGGGACCCACATAACTATTTTCAGGAACCCTGGGTACGGGCCCATAGGTCTTAGTTCTGGTTGCGGAATACGTGCAATTCGCCACATCTCCGGTCGTATTGCGTCGAGGCATTCGCGAGCATGGCCCAGTCTCCACTGGACCCACAGCAAGAACAAAGTAATGCGTGACGATAAAGCAGGCCAATTGTTGCCCCTACGATAAGACAGCCCCACCAGTCTGAGGCTCAGGCTGTTTGAGTCCCCTGGACTTGGCTTGACAGAACACCACCAATGAGAGTGGCCAGAGTTGTCCAGATGGCGAGGCTGGGCGCATTCTACCTGTGTCTTTTCCTGAAACTCCGCCCATTCCTGATCGTTGAGCGATTGGGTGCGTCGAACGCCCTTTCCTCTCTTCTCCCGGTAGGGGAGCCTCCTAGAGGCAGGTGGCTCCTCAAATGTCTGCGTATACTGGCTCAGCTCAAGGCAATTCTGCTTGGAATCCAGACGAATGCCCCACTGCAGCATGGTCAGGACGCCGAACAGAATATCGACGTCCTCTCCTGGGAAGTCGGCAACAGGGATCTCATCGATGACGATGGCATGGGTCGGCACTGAACGCTCATCGACCACCACGTCAAGCGATGCGATCTCGGTCGCTTTCTTGACGTGCTTGCCGAAGCTTCTGAGAAGCGGGAGTTTGGTTTTGATCACGTTCAGGCCCCGCTTAGCGACTAGGCTCGACGTTACGTACGTGCCACGTATCTCGCTATCGAACAGTGCCTCGCAATCCGTCCCGTCTAGCTTCACCTTCCTGAATACTCTCGCCATAGCATTTCCTCCCCGCGTTGACTCTAACTGAAGAAAAAGGAAGATCTCACGCACGTCGCTTCGCCCTTTGCACAGAGTGTCCGCGCGATCAGGCCCGATTATGGAGGCTGCAACCTCGCCTGTCGCAGTTCCGTGAACGTCACACACCTGGCCAGTTGCTTCCGCAGCGCCCGCGCCCCACAGTTGCCCTCCGATGTGACCAGATACAGCAGCGTCAGGGTGCAATCATCGATCTTGTCGTAGTCGATGTCCATCCTGTTTGCCCTCCTTCACCTGCCCCGTAACAGGGGCGGTCTCTGATCTGGATCATGCGTTTGCTGGTCGGAACGTACGGGGTCTTGTCGGCCCACGATGGTGAAGTCCTTCGCCCCAAGGCTGATTCGCCCGTCGCGCGGGTCCGAGAAGTCCAATTCGTAACGCAAATAGGGTCTTTCGGTATAAATGGGGTCCGTATACGCGAACCGCCGGAAATCATAGATGATCATTTGACCCGAGAAGTCACAGATGACTCCGTAGGGTTCTTCTCGGCGAAGCGAAGTGCCCCAGTCCAGATGGATCTGAAGGTCAACGACATCCAGAAACGTCAGAGTCGCCGGAATCTCATAGTGGTCGTCCGGAAAGCGATTCCACGCCGCATAATCGATATCGAGAACGAGATTGACCTCGCACTCCAGCCTGTGCACAGACAGCGCGTAAACGGGGACATCATGTAACAACACCTGATCAAAAGCCGAAGAGCCAATCTCAAGCCGATTCATTAGACGTACTCCTGTTGGTGCGCCGGACGACGCGCATCAGAACTCCACGGACTCCTCCGGATAATGGCTCAGGTCGAGACGCCCTTCCTCGGGGACGGGGCGGATGCCCCACTGCTCCATGGCGATCGTACCGAAAAGAATCTCGATGCGGCACCCGTCTTCGTCGGTGCCGATCTCATCGATGACCATGACATCCCTTCGCTCATCAGGTCCAGTCAAACGGGAGTCGGCACCACCCGCCGCCAGCGCGCCAATCGGATCGCCCACGCAATCACAAGGCATTGTAGCACCTACCGTGCCCCCGGCAAAGGTGAAAACAACACCTGGAGGTTAATGGCGGCCGAGCGGAAGGCGGGAAAATGGGCGAGGGGGAGGTTTGCGTTTTCGGGGCGAATCGGTACAATGGTTGGTTTGTGCCGTCCGAGAAAAGTCGGATGCACACCCCAGGAACGGGGGATTCGTATGGACGAGAATCGGAATCGAAGGATTGGGTCCGCTACCGATATGCCGCAGCGAAACGAGAAGGTCATCACGATCACCGGGGCCGCCGAGCACAACCTCAAGGATGTCAATCTGAGCATCCCGCGCGACAAGCTCGTGGTCATCACGGGCATCAGCGGCTCGGGCAAAAGCTCGCTGGCGTTCGACACGATCTACGCGGAGGGCCGACGCAAATACGTCGAATCGCTCAGCGCCTACGCCCGCCAGTTCCTCGAACAGATGCAGAAGCCCGCGGTGGGCGACATCTCCGGCCTGCCCCCGACCATCGCCATCGAGCAGCGCAGCGCCAGCAGCAATCCGCGCTCCACCGTCGCGACCGTGACGGAAATCTACGACTACTTCCGCCTGCTCTTCGCCCGCGTCGGCCAGCCTCACTGCTGGGTCTGCGGCCGACAAATCACCAGCCAGCACGCCTCCCAGATCGTCGAGTCCGTCCTGGCCCACCCCGAAGAGACCAAGATCCAGGTCTGCGCCCCGCTGGTGCGCGGCAAGAAGGGCGAGCACAAGGACATCTTCGCCAACATCCAGCGGGAGGGCTTCGTCCGCGTCCGCGTCGACGGCACGATCTACGACGTCCGCAACGTCCCGGAGCTGGACAAGAACAAGAAGCACGACATCGCGGCGGTGGTCGACCGTCTGATCATCAAGCAGGGCGTCCGCATCCGCCTGGCCGACTCGATCGAGACCGCCCTGAAGCTGGCCGAGGGCATCGCGCTCATCCTGCTCCAGGAGCCGGCGGCCGACAAAAACAACGGCGGCGACGGCGGCTGGGAAGAGACGCTCTACAGTGAAAAGTTCGCCTGCCCCGACCACCCCGAGGCCAGCCTGGAGGAGCTTTCGCCCCGGCTGTTCAGCTTCAACAGCCCGTACGGCGCCTGCAAGAGCTGCGACGGACTCGGCACCATCCTCGAATTCGATCCGGAGCTGATCGTGCCCGACAAGACGGTCTCGCTCGAAAACGGCGCGATCGACGCCTGGCGCAAGGGCGGCAAGCGGATGAACATCTTCTACAACCGCCTGATCAAGCGGTTCTGCCGGAGGGTCGGCGTCAGCAAAGCGATGCCCTATGACGAGCTGCCGGCCGAGTTGAAGCACCTCCTGATGTACGGCACGAGCGAGGAGGACCGCGACAAATACGGCCTCTCCTTCGAGGGCGTGATCCCGAACCTCGCGCGGCGATGGAAGAACACCACGAGCGATTTCGTCAAGGCCCGGCTGCACAGCTACCTGTCCGAGCAGCCCTGCCAGACGTGCCACGGCGCGCGGCTGCGGCCCGAGGCCGCCGCCGTTACCGTCGGCGGCAAGAACATCTGCGAGCTGACCGCTCTGAGCATCGACGCCGCCCAGCGGTTCTTCAGCCGGCTCAAGCTCGACGAAGAGCGGACGATCATCGCCACCCAGATTCTCAAGGAGATCAAGGCCCGCCTGGGATTCATGGTCGACGTCGGCCTGGGATACCTCACGCTCGACCGGATCAGCAGCACCCTGGCCGGCGGCGAGGCCCAGCGCATCCGCCTGGCCACGCAGGTCGGCAGCGGCCTGGTCGGCGTCTGCTACGTCCTCGACGAGCCGACGATCGGCCTGCACAACCGCGACAACGACCGCCTGCTGCGGATCCTCCAGAAGCTCACGCGGATCGGCAACAGCGTGCTCGTGGTCGAACACGATGAGGACATCATCCGCGCCGCCGACCATATCATCGATATCGGCCCGGCCGCCGGCAAGCACGGAGGCCGCCTCGTCGCCCAGGGAACGCTCGAAGACATCATCCGGTGCGAGGAATCGCTCACCGGCCAGTACCTCGGCGGCAAAAAGAGCATCAAGCTGCCTCCCAAGCGGCGCAAGTACAACCTGCGCAAGTGCATCGAGGTCAAGGGCGCCGCCGAGCACAACCTTAAGGGGATCGACGTCAAGTTCCCGCTGGGCGTCTTCATCTGCGTCACCGGCGTCTCGGGCTCGGGCAAGAGCACGCTCGTCAACCAGATTCTGTTGCGGTCGCTGAAACGCCGGCTCTATCAGTCGCGCGAGAAGCCCGGCAAGCACAAGAACGTCCTGGGCGCCTCCCAGATCGACAAGGTGATCGAGATCGACCAGTCGCCGATCGGCAAGACCCCGCGAAGCAATCCCGCCACCTACACCGGCGCGTTCGACCTGATCCGCAAGCTCTTCTCCATGACGCGCGAGGCCAAGATTCGAGGCTACAAGCCCGGCAGGTTCAGCTTCAACGTCAAGGGCGGACGCTGCGAGTCCTGCGCCGGACAGGGCACCAAGAAGATCGAGATGCACTTCCTGCCCGACGTCTACGTCACCTGCCAGGACTGCAAGGGCACGCGGTACAACCGCGAGACGCTCCAGGTCACCTACAAGGGCAAGAGCATCGCCGACGTGCTCGACATGCGGATCGAAGACGCGGTGGATTTCTTCGCCAACTTCCCGGCCATCGTCCGCCTCCTCAAGACGCTGACCGACGTCGGGCTCGGCTACGTCCAGCTCGGCCAGTCATCCACCACGCTTTCCGGCGGCGAGGCCCAACGCGTCAAGCTCTCGGCCGAACTGGGCAAGGCCGCCACCGGCCACACGCTGTACGTGCTCGACGAGCCCACCACGGGCCTGCACTTCGCCGACATTCAGAACCTGCTCAACGTCCTCCAGCGGCTCTGCGACATGGGCAACACGGTCGTGGTGATCGAACACAACCTTGATGTGATCAAGATCGCCGACTATATTATAGACCTCGGGCCCGAGGGTGGCGACGGCGGCGGAACCGTGGTCGTGGCCGGACCGCCCGAAGAGATCGTCAAGGACACCAAGAGCTATACCGCGAAATTCCTGAAAGCCAAACTCGCGTAAGAACCGTTCATGGGTCCCATAGGCCGTATAGGTCGTATGACTCAGAGGCAAGGAGGTGGCATCATTCAGGCCGCACAATCGACCGTTCCACTTCGTTCATGGGAGTTTCGGCTCCGCACCGTCGAAGACCTGAGGAACCTCAGCCGCCGGCTGGGCGCCAACGTCGAGGCCGTCGAAGACGTTTCCATCCTGGCGCAGCCGGTCGCGTTCGACGGACTGACCATCCCGAATTCGCTGAGCGTCCACGCGATGGAGGGCTGCGACGGCGACGCCGAGGGCCGCCCGAGCAGGCTGACCCTCCGCCGCTACGAGCGATTTGGCGCCGGAGGCGCAGGTCTGCTGTGGGCCGAGGCGATTGCCGTCGTGCCCGAGGCCCGCGCCAATCCGCGCCAGTTGTGGCTGCACAAGGGCAGCAGGGACACCTTCGCCGAGATGGTCAAGCGAGCGCGAGCCAAGGCCGCCGAGGCTAACGGCAAAGACCACCGTCCCGTCATGGTGGCGCAATTGACGCATTCGGGCCGCTACAGCAAGCCCGACGGCGTCGCTCGTCCGATCATCGGACAGCGCGACCCGTATCGCGACTGTCTCGTGCCGCAGTGGCCGCCACATCTGAAGGGAAAGAGCAAACTCCCCGACGACTATCCGCTCGTGACGGACGAATACCTCGACCGGCTTCAGGACGCCTATGTCGAGGCGGCGCAGATCGCGTTCGAGATCGGCTTCGACGCGGTCGATATCAAGGCCTGTCACGGATACCTCATCAACGAGCTGCTGTCCTGCCGCAATCGCCCGGGCAAGTACGGCGGCTCGTTCGAGAACCGCACCCGCCTGCTGGTCGAGACCGTCGAGCGAGTGCGTAGCGAACTGGGCGACAAGGCCCGCGTCGTCACGCGGCTGGGCATCTATGACGCGATCCCCTACCCCTACGGCTGGGCGGTCGACCGGGACGACTACACCAGGCCCGATCTGACCGAGCCGAAGAAGCTCATCGGCCTGCTCCAGGATCGCGGCGTCAGGCTGATCGACATCACAATCGCCAATCCCTACTACAATCCCCACGTCGGCCGGCCCTTCAACGAACCGATCGTGGGCGGCTATCCCGAGCCTGAACATCCCCTGACCGGCGTGGCGCGGCTCGTGAACGTCACGGGGCAGGTGCAGAAGGCCTATCCCGACATGGCCCTCGTCGGGACCGGCTACAGTTGGCTCCGCACGCTCATGGCCAACGTCGGCGCCGCCAACAAGACGAAGGGCCTTGTCACCATCGTGGGCGGTGGACGCATGGCCTTCGCCTATCCGGACTTCGCGCGCGACATCGTCCGCAAAGGCAAGATGGACCCCGAGAAGGTCTGCATCGGATGCAGCGCCTGCACGCAGATCATGCGAGACGGCGGGCAGACCGGCTGCGTTGTGCGGGACCACGCGGTCTACGGGCCGATCTTCCGGCACGGTCGCATGAGCGACAAGGACAATCTGCTTCGCCTGGCGGCCGCCTGCCGCAACTGCCAGGAACCGACGTGCCAGCTCGCCTGTCCGGCGGGCATCGAAATTCCGAAGTTCATCGACTTGTTCCTCGACGGCAAGGAGCGCGAGGCCTACGAGGTCATCCGTCAGGCGAACGTTTTCCCGGAGGTCTGTGCGTGGCTCTGTCCCGTCGAGCAGCAGTGCCAGGGCCATTGCCTCCAGCACTTCATCGGCGACGGGCCGCTGCCGATTGCCGACATCCAGCGGTATCTTTCCGAGCAGGCCAACAAGAATGGCTGGTCGAAGCTGCGAATCCCGAAGAAGGCCGGCGGCAGGAAGGTGGCGGTCATCGGCGCCGGTCCGGCGGGCCTGGCGTGCGCCGCCCGGCTCCTGGAGGCCGGCCACAGTGTGACAGTCTTCGACAAGAGCGCCGCCTTCGGCGGAATGGTCGAGTCGGTCATCCCCGCCGATCGCCAGAGCCGGGCGCTGGCCAACGAGCTGAAGGCGATCTTTTCGGATGTGCCCGAAGACCACATGACTTTGCACCTCGGGCAAGAGCTCGACGCCCAGAACAACCTCGACACGATCATGGCGCAGGGCTTCGACGCCGCCTTCATCGGCCTGGGCCTGCCCCGGGCGACCAGTGTCACCGACACGCGGCTCGACGGCCTCTGGAACGCGATGGACTTCTTGTCCGAGGCCAAGCAGCCCGGCCGGCTCGACCTGACCGGCCAGTCCGTCGCCGTCATCGGCGGCGGCAATACCGCGATGGATGTCGCCGTGACCGCCAGGCAGCTTGGCGCCAGAGACGTGTACCTGATCTACCGCCGCTCGTTCAAGGAGATGCCCGCCTGGGGCGCCGAGCGACAGCGGGCGATTGACGAGGGCGTGCACTTCCTGATCCTGACGCAGCCGCTGGATTACCACGCAACAGACGGCAAGCTGACGGGAATCAAGCTGTGCCCGACGCGACTGGGCGATCCGGACGCCAGCGGCCGTCGCCGGCCTCAGGCCGTGACCGCCAGCGCGTACGATCTCGACATGGACCTCGTCGTCGAGGCCATCGGCCAGTCGGCTCCGGGCGACCTGGAGCGGATTCTGCCGGGCGTCCAGATCGTCAACGGACTGATCCGGACCGACAACGAAACGCTCGCGACGTCGCGCCGTGGCGTCTTTGCCGGCGGCGACCTCGTTCGCGGACCGTCCACGGTGGTCGCGGCCGTCGCCGACGGCATGCGGGCCGCCCGCCGGATCGACCTGTTTCTGCAATCGTAACCACAATCGGAAGGGATCATCGTCATGGGAGATAGACTCGTAGCCATCGTCACCGGGGGCAGTCGTGGAATCGGCCGGGGCATCGCGCTGGAGCTGGCCAGGCTGGGATACGATCTGATGATCGCCCACTTCGACTTCGATGAGCAGGGCAAGCCCGACCAGAGCAACGCACTGGAAACCCAAAAGCAGGCCCGGGCCCTTGGCGCGCGATGCGAAGCGATGCGGATCGACGTCAGCAACGCCGCCGACCGCAAGAAGCTGGTCGATTCGACCCGCAGCGCGTTCGGCCGATGTCACCTGCTGGCCAACAATGCCGGCGTCGCCCCGTTGAAACGGCTCGACCTGCTGGAGGCCACCGAAGAGAGCTTCGATCGCGTGATGAGCATCAACCTGAAAGGCCCCTATTTCCTGACTCAGATGGTCGCCAACTGGATGATCGAGCAGAAGAAGACCGATCCCGACGGCGGCTATCGCATCGTCAACACCGGATCGATTTCCGCCTACACCAGCAGCCCGGCCCGCGGCGAGTACTGCATCAGCAAGGCGGCCATCGGCATGATGACAATGCTCTACGCCGACCGGCTGGCCGAGTACGGCATCGGCGTCTTCGAGGTCCGCCCCGGCATCGTCAAGACCGACATGACCAGGGTCGTCACCGCCAAGTACGACAAGATGATCGCCGAGGGCGTCACGCCCATCAAGCGATGGGGCTATCCCGAGGACATCGGCAAGGCGGTGGGCGCGATCGCCGAAGGCCGGCTCGACTTCTGCACCGGCCAGGTCATCAACGCCGACGGCGGCTTCCACCTGCGAAGGCTGTAGGGTTTACGAATTACGATTTACGATTTGAAGAAGCGATGCACCGGTTCGCTCCCAGCCGTCGGAGCCGCGAAGTTAAATCGCAAATAGTAAATCGTAAATTGCCAATTCGAAGAGGGCCCATATGGATATCAAGACCACACTCGTCACTCTAATCCGTGACGGCTTCATCCTGGTCTTCAACCAGGACAAGCTCGATATCGTCAAGACCGCCGAGGCGCTGCTTGCGGCGGGCATCAGCAACATGGAAGTGACCTGCCGGATCAAGCAACCACTGGAGAACCTCTCGCGGCTCCGCAAGGAGATGCCCGATTTCGTCGCCGGCGCCGCCAGCCTGATCGACTGGCCCGGCATGCTCAAGGTCTACAACGCCGCCCACGCGGACGATCCGCTGCCCACGCTGCAACAGGTGGTCGACGCAGGCGCCGCGTATCTGGTCTCGGCGGTGAACTTCAGCGACGCGGGCCTGGCCCGGTTCGCGGGCAAGGTCCCCATGATCCCCGGCTGCGGCACCGCCACCGAAATCGTCAGCCAGTATTCCAGGGGCGCCAATCTCTGCAAGGTCTTTCCCGCCAAGGAGCTGGGCGGTCCGGCTTTTGTCAAGGCCGTCGACCCCGCCATCCACAAGACGATCAGCCTGGTCCCCACGGGCGGAACGACGGCATCGAACATCCCCGACTACATCGGCGCCGGCGTCCTCGTGCTCGGCGGCTCCTTCAGCATGATCGAGAAGGCCACCCTCGCCAGGATCGTCGACGAGCAGGACTACAAGCTGCTGAGCAAAGAGCTGGCGGTCGTCAAGCAACTGATCGACCGCCTCCGCCGGGAGAAGTACCCCGGGCTCGATTTCGGCAGCGCCTCGCTCGAACAGATCAGCCGGACGACCGGACGGGACTTCAACGTCGGATAGCGAGGCACGCTATGTCACACGCCAGGACCATCACAACCTGCGAACGATCTCGTCACCGGCGGCTGATGGTTCTCACCGCCCTGCTGCTGGCGACGCATTTGTCGGCCGCCGACCGACCGACCGAGGTCGCAACGCCCAACGCCAAGGACACCGGCTATCGCGGCATCTGGTACATGAACCAGCCGCTCGACAACGAGTACCGCTACAAGTACAGCGGCGGGCTGGGAACCTACTGCGCCAAGCACCAGCCGTTCGCGGTCTACTGCGAGAAGGTCGCCCGGACCTTCTTCTGCTACGGCGGCACACCCGACGGCGACCGGCAGAACAAGACGCTGCTGCACATGGTCTCGTACTACGACCACCGCACGGGCCTGGTCCCCCGGCCGACGATCCTGCTGGACAAGCGGACCAGCGACGCCCATGACAATCCCGTCATCAGCGCCGACGACGAGGGAATCATCTGGATCTTCTCGACCTCGCATGGGACATCGCGGCCTTCCTACGTCCATCGCAGCGCCCGCCCGTACGACGTCAACGAATTCGTCCAGGTCCATCCGATGAAGATCGAGGAGGGCCGGCAGGTTATGATGACGAACTTCTCGTACATGCAGGCCTGGCACGTCCCGGATCGCGGCTTCGTCGCCTTCTTCACCCGATACAAATACCCGGCGGCGCGCACTGCCTGCTTCATGACCAGCGCCGACGGACACCGCTGGTCGGCGTGGCAGCGACTGGCCGCCATCGACGAGGGACACTACCAGATCAGCAGCGTCACCGAGTCCAGGGCCGGCGCCGCCCTGAACTACCATCCCAAGGGCAAGGGCCTCAACTGGCGCACGAACCTGTACTATCTCGAAACGACCGACTTCGGGCAATCGTGGCACGCCGCCGACGGGACAGACGTCACGATCCCGCTGACCGAGCCGCAGAATGCGGCGCTCGTTCACGACTACGACAAGGAAGGCCTGCTCGTCTACCTGAAGGACATCCGCTTCGACGCCTCGGGCCATCCGGTGATCCTCTTTATCACCAGCAAGGGCTTCGAGGCCGGCCCGAAGAACGACCCGCGCACCTGGACGACCGCCCGCTGGACGGGACAGGCCTGGACGATCCGGCCGGCCTTCGCCTCCGACAACAACTACGACATGGGCTCGCTCTATCTCGAAGCCGATGGAACCTGGCGCATCATCGCGCCGACCGAAACGGGCCCGCAGCCCTACAACCCCGGCGGCGAGATGGCCATGTGGCGTAGCGCCGACCAGGGCGCCACCTGGCAGAAGGTCGCCCAGCTCACGAAGGACAGTCCGTTCAACCACACGTACGCCCGCGAGCCGGTCGGCGCGCACGAGGACTTCTACGCGTTGTGGGCCGACGGGCACGGCCGGCAGCCCTCGGAATCCTCGATCTACTTCTGCACGCGCGCCGGAGAGGTCTATCGACTGCCTCGCTCGATGACAACCGAATTTGCCAGGCCGGAGAAGGTGGACTGATAGACAACATCGCATCGTTGACCGAATCGTTTGGGAAGGAGAATCAGCGACCGTGAAGACCAGAAAGATCGCCCGACAGACGGTGGCCGTTCACAATTATAGCACGATCATCGTCGGCAGCGGCGCGGCCGGCATGAACTGCGCCGTGCACCTCTATGAGTTCATGACCCGCAAAGGGGTCAAAGACGCGCAGAAGCGGATCGCGGTGGTCACCGCGGGCCTCAAGCTCGGCGCCTCGCGCATGAGCGGCTCCGACAAGCAGACCTACTACAAGCAAGGCACCAGCCCGGAGATTCCCGACTGCGCCGAACAGTTCGCCAAGACGCTGCTGGCGGGCGGCTGCTGTCACGGCGACCTGGCGCTGGCCGAAGGGATCGGCTCGCTGCGCGAGTTCGCGCACCTCGTGCAGGCGGGCGTGCCCTTCCCCACCGACGCGATGGGCACGTTCATCGGCTACAAGACCGACCACGACCCCGCCGAACGCGCCACCAGCGCCGGCCCCAAGACCAGCAAGTTCATGAGCGAGTGCCTCCAGAGACAGGTCCAGGCTTACGGCATCGAGATCTTCGATCAGCAGGAGGCGGCGCATCTGCTGACGGTCGGCCAGGGCAAGGCCAGGCGCATCGCGGGCCTCGTGACCGTCCAGAAGTCGAAGGTCACGGCGTCGAACTGGGGCCTGAGCGTCTTCCTCGCTGAGAACATCGTGCTGGCGGCCGGCGGGCCTGGCGCGCTGTACAAGACCAGCGTCTATCCCGAAGGCCAGATCGGCATTCACGGCCTGGCCTTCCAGGCGGGACTGGCCGCCGAGAACGTCACCGAATCACAGTTCGGCCTGGCCAGCATCAAGTTCCGCTGGAACGTCTCGGGCACGTACATGCAGGCGCTGCCCCGCCTGTTCAGCACCGACACCGCCGGCAGGGACGAACGCGAGTTCCTGACCGATTTCTTCCCGACGATGAGCAAGATGGCCACCGACATCTTCCTGAAGGGCTATCAGTGGCCGTTCGATCCGCAGCGGATCGAGAACCACCAGTCATCGCTGGTCGACGTGCTCGTGTTCAACGAGACGCAGAAGGGCCGGCGGGTGTTCATGGACTTCCGCAAGAACCCCATCGGCAACGCCTCGATGAAACCGTTCGACATCAAAGACCTCGAACCCGAGGCGCATGACTATCTCGCCAAGGCCGGCGCGTTCCAGGCGACGCCGATCCAGCGGCTGGCCCACATGAACCCGCTGGCGATCGACATCTACAAAGAGCACGGCATCGACCTGTACAAAGAGCCGCTGGAGATCGCGGTCTGCGCCCAGCACAACAACGGCGGCTTCGCGATCGACAGGTGGTGGGAATCGAGCATCCCGCATACGTTCGTGATCGGCGAGATGGCGGGCAGCCACGGCGTCAAGCGTCCCGGCGGCTCGGCTTTGAACGCCGGACAGACCGGCGGGCTCCGCGCCGCCGAGTACATCGCCAACGTCTACGGCGCCAATGTCCCGACTTATGCGAAGCAGCAGAGAGAGATCGACGAGCAACTGGCGAATCTGATTGCGAAACTCAACGGCTGGAAGAAGTCGCCCGGCGCGACAGCCAAGGCGGTCGTCGAGGAGATTCAGAATCGCATGACCACTTCCGGCGGGCACATCCGCGAGATGGCGGACGCGACGAAGGCCCTCAAGCAGGCAATTGCCCTGTACGAAGCGATCCGCACCGGCGGCGTCAAATTGGCCGGACTTAAATCGGTGGTCGCCGCGATCCAGGCCGAGCACCTGGCGCTGGCAAGCGTCGGCTACCTGAAGGCCGTCGTCGAACTGCTCCGCCAGGGCAGCGGCTCGCGCGGCTCCCATCTGGTCCTGGCCGCCGACGGCATCGAAATCCACAAGGACGTCATCAACCAGGCGACGGGCAAGCCGCTGAAATTCAGGCCCGAGAACGTCGAGCTGCGAAAGTCGATCCTGCGGATCGAGTTTGACCCGAAGGCCAGAGACCTGTTCGCCTGCACGACGGTGACGCCGCGACCGGCGCCGACCGAGCGCAAGGCGTTCGAGCCGGCATGGCAGGATTACCGCGAAGGCAAAATCTACGACTTGTGATTTGCGATTTGCGATTGCCGTGAGCCTGTTCCGCCAAATCGTAAACAGTAGCTCGCAAATCATCGATTCGGAGGCGTTATGGCGACCATCGAACTGAAGCCCGCATCGGCATGCAAGTATGACATCCTCTCGCTGGGCGAGATCATGATCCGCCTCGACCCGGGCGACGAGCGCATCCACACGACGCGTCACTTCCGCGTCTGGGAAGGCGGCGGCGAATACAACGTCGCCCGGGGCCTGAGACGCTGCTTCGGCAAGCGCGCCGCGGTCGTCACCGCCAGCGTGGACAATCCCGTCGGCCGGCTGCTGGAGGACCTGATCCTTCAGGGCGGCGTCAGCACTGAGTACATCAAATGGGTCCCCTACGACGGGATCGGGCGCAAGGTCCGCGTCGGGCTGAACTTCACTGAGCGCGGGTTCGGCGTCCGCGCCGCCGTCGGGTGCAGCGACCGCGCCCACAGCGCCGCCTCGCAACTAAAGAAAGGAGACGTCGACTGGGATGCGATCTTCGCTCGCGACGGCATCCGCTGGTTCCACACCGGAGGCATCTTCGCCGGCCTTTCGGAGACGACGCGCGACGTAATCCTCGAGGCGGTCACCGCCGCCAAGAAGCACGGCACCATCGTCTCGTACGATCTGAACTTCCGCAACTCGCTGTGGAAGGACATCGGCGGGCAGGCCAAGGCCCGCGAGGTCAATCGGGCCATCGCCTCGCACGTCGACGTGATGATCGGCAACGAGGAGGACTTCACCGCCGCGCTCGGCTTCGAGGTCAAGGGCCTGGACAAGAGCTTCTCCAAGCTCGACCCGACGAACTTCAAACGGATGATCGAAGCAGCCGTCAAGGAGTTCCCGAACTTCAAGGCGGTCGCCACCACGCTGCGCAACGCCAGGACCGCCTCGGTCAACGACTGGGGGGCGGTCCTCTACATGGACGGGCAGTTCCACGACGCGGTCCTGCGCGAGAACCTGGAGATCTACGACCGCGTCGGCGGCGGCGACAGTTTTGCCTCCGGCCTGATCTACGGCCTGATGGAAGGCAAAAGCCCGAGCGAAGCGGTCAACTACGGCGCTGCGCACGGCGCGCTGGCGATGACCACGCCGGGCGACACGACCACCGCCAGTCTGGGCGAAGTCGAAAAAGTCATGAAAGGCAGCGGCGCTCGCGTCGACCGATAAGGAGAATCGCATTACGATCCCACAAGCAGTCAAATGGATTGACGGCGCCGACGGTGTGCTGGAGCTGATCGATCAGCGGCGCCTGCCGGGCGAGTTCGTCACGCTGCTGGTCCGCGACACGCAGCAGCTCCACGAAGCGATCCGCACGCTGGCCGTGCGCGGCGCGCCGGCCATCGGGGTCGCGGCTGCCTACGGCCCGGTCCTGGCGCTCCAGACGCTCGGCGCCGGCGCGACGACCGTTGACGGACTGAAGACCATCGTCGAGGCCTGTGAGTTCCTTGCGACATCGAGGCCGACCGCCGTGAACCTCTTCTGGGCGCTGGATCGCATCCGGCGCAAGGCCCGGGCAGTCTGCCGCCATCCGCGACTGACGCTCGGCGAGCTGCACGAAGCGATCCTGGCCGAGGCCAACGCGATTCGCGACGAGGACGTCCAGATGTGCCGCGCGATCGGCCGGCACGGCGAGGCGCTGATTCGCGAGGGCGCGGGCGTGCTGACGCACTGCAACGCCGGAGCGCTCGCCACCGCCGGACAGGGAACCGCGCTGTCGGTGATGTTCGAGGCCCACCAGAAGGGCCGCTCGTTCAGAGTCTATGCCGACGAGACGCGGCCGCTCCTGCAAGGCGCCCGCCTGACCGCGTGGGAGCTGCGGCAGGCCGGCATCGACGTGACGGTCATCTGCGACAACATGGCCGGATGGCTGATGAAGCAAGGCAAGATCGACCTGGTCATCACCGGCGCCGATCGCATCGCCGCCAACGGCGACGCCGCCAACAAGATCGGAACCTACAGCCTCAGCGTCCTGGCGAAACAGCACGGGGTCCCGTTCTACGTCGCCGCCCCCTCCAGCACCTTCGACCTGAGCATCGCCGGCGGCGACAAAATCCCCATCGAGCAGAGGGAATCCAGCGAGGTGACCCGCTTCGCCGGTGTCCCCACCGCCCCCGAAGGCGTGGCCGTCTGCAACCCCGCCTTCGACGTCACCCCCGCGCAGAACATCAGCGTCATCATCACGGAAAAAGGTATGGTGGAAAGTCCGGACGCAATCCGCATCCGGCGGCTGCTGGGCACGCCATAGGGCGCCGTGCGTGGCAAGTCGCTCGCGACCGACACGCTATGCGACGGCGACGACGCCTTTGACCTCGGGCACCTTCTCCTTCAGGATGCGCTCGATGCCCATTTTCATGGTCATGGCGGCCCCGGGACAGCCCTGGCAGGCGCCCTGTAGCCGCAGCTTGACGGTCTTGTCGTCGTTGATGCCCACCAGTTGGACATCGCCGCCGTGGCCCTGCAAGGCGGGACGGACCATCTCGATGACCTCGGTCACCTTCTCCTCGAAACTCTTCTCGGCGCCGGCGCCGCTGGGCTGACTTGCTTGCGACATATACGTTCTCCGTGGACAGAAATTTCGGCCATTATAGTGGCGTCGGGCGGACGATCCAAGGCCTTTTTTGAGCTTACGCGCCCCGGCCGGGGGCGTTCGCGCCTTTTGCCGCCCGTATCCGCTATTTCGCTCGACCTGCGGAGGGAAGCCCCCACCGCAAGTGCCCCACTGGGGGCACGAACGCGCGCATTATGGGACTGCACGCCAGGCCCGGGCAGGCATCTTTCGCACTACTGCCCGGAGGAACCGCAGCTACGCCGGAATCTGGCGGAAACGCTCAACCCGCCGCCCGTTCTGTTCGATACTAACTCTTGTCGTGCAAGGAGGTTCCGGGAAAGACGGGATGGCATCATGCGAATTCGGTATGTGATCTCCACGATGGTCTTCTGGTGGCGCGAGCACCCGCTGTCGTTCGAGCAGGAGTGCGAGTACCTGCGCGGCCTCGGCTTCGGCATCGAGCTGTGGCCGAACCTGCGCGGACAGAACGAGTGCCGATACGAGCGGCGGAACTGGCCGCGGCTTCAGGCCGCCACCGAGGGCATGCTCGTGTCCATGCGCTCCCGGACCGACAACCCCACCCTGGAACAGTGGGCCGAGCAGATTCAGTGTGCGACGCTGCTCGGCGCCAACATCGTCACGGAGCCGAGCAGCCTCGGCATCACCGACGGGCCGGAACGCAACGGGACCGCCTTCGCGCGCGAGGTGGTCCGGATGGCCGACGCTAACGGCGTGGCGCTCTGCGTCGAAACCGGCTCGCTGGCGGCCCTGCTGCACGTCGGAGAACGATTCGATTCGATTCGCTACTGCCTGGACACGGGGGCGGCCAACATCGACCGCGAGCACTCGTTCCGGCAATACGTCGACGCCCTGGCCCCTCGCGTGGCTCACCTGCACCTGACAGACAACTACGGCAATACCGACGATCACGAACCGCCGGGACTGCGCGGCGGGATTCGGCGCGAAGACTGGGAGTATCTGCTCAGCGTCCTTCACCGGTACGACAACGAGATTATCGGATCGTTCGAGATGTGCCCATGCCTGCCGAGCGTGATGATCCGCCAGGCCAGCGAGTACGTCTTTGACGTCCTGAAATGGCCCAACCGGCCCGCCAAACCGGCCGAACACGACCGCCTCGCCCATCCTCCGGCGTAGCCGGACGCATCCGAACACACAAGTCCCCATTTTTGTAGTATCCATCGCCTCGCCAGGTGCCTCTATGGAGGTAGATGGCGCTCTGTGCGCCTTGCGACCGACGGGTGGAAACAGTTGACAGGACGCCGCAGATCGGTACCATGGCACGTTCGGATGTTTGGGATTTGTGGTTTTCACTACACAGGAGGTAAAAAGCGATGAGAACCGTGTGTTTTACCGTTTTGATGGGCGCTTTGCTGGCGGCCGGCTGCGCGTCGAGCCAGGGCGAGAGCTACGCGATGGTCGGTTATGATTTCGCCAGTCTCAACAAGGTGGCGATCGTGGACGTCACCGGCCGTGTCTACGGCGAGGTGGTCAAGAACCAGATCAGCGACTTCTTCGTGATGGAGCTGATGAAGCGCGGGTACAACGTCGTCGAGCGTCAGAGCGTCCAGGCCCTGTTGAAAGAGCAGGAATTCCAGGCCTCCGACATGACGACGAACGAGGACGCCGCCCGGGCCGGACGGATCAACAACGTGCCGGCGGTCCTGGTCATCAACATCCCCAAGTACAAGGACAAGATGGAGATAACCGCCAAATTGCTCGACGTGGAAGACGCGTCGATCCTCTGGATCGGCAGCGGTTCGGGCAACACGGGCAAGGGCCTTGCGACGTTCGTCGGCGCCGCGGCGGGCGCGGCGGCGGGCGCTGTGCTGGCCGGCGGGGACACCAGCGACCGGGTCATCGGCGGTGTCGCGGGCGGCGTGGTCGGCGGTGTGGCCGGCAACGCGCTGTCCCCGGACCAGGAGAAACAGATCAAGAAGGTGATCGCCAAAGTCTGCGCGACCCTCCCATCGAGGATCCCCCAGCCCCCGAAAAAGTAGGGCCGGTCACACGACTTTTCGAGCCATCGCCCAGGGCGGAGAACGAACACCGTGCTCCGCCCTGTTTGTTTACGCGGATCGGCCACACCGCACAGGTAAATCAGACATTGACGCAGGCGTCCAAGGCCGGTAGCGTGTCGGCAACTGGACTGCGAAGTCCTCGCATCGACACGCAAGAGAAGGAGACAGCAACGATGAATCGACGGAATTTCCTGGCCACGGGTCTGGCCGCCGCAGTCGCCACGCAGGCCACGGCTCAATCCGACGCGGAAAGAGCGTCGTCGCCGCGACAGTTCTTCGAGCTGCGCCAGTATCACCTTCGCTCCGGCGCAAACAGGGGACGCGTCGGGGACTTCCTCCGAGACGTGGGCATCGCGGCGATGAACCGGATCGGCATCAAGCCGGTCGGCGCCTTCGAGGCGGTGTACGGGCCCAGCAAACCGACGCTCTACGTGCTGCTGGTGCATCCATCCCTGCAATCGGTGCTGGAGTCGTCGTCGCGACTGATGGAAGACGACGAATTCCGCACGAAAGGCAGCGGGTTCGTCGATGCGGCGATCTCCGAGCCCGGCTACGTCCGCTACGAGAGCTCGCTGATGGCCGCGTTCACCCACATGCCGCAGCTCGAAGCGCCCAGGTTCCAGAAACGCATCTTTGAGATGCGCATCTACGAGAGCCACAGCATCAAGGCCGCGAAGAAGAAGATCGAAATGTTCAACGAAGGCGGCGAAATCGCCATCTTCCGAAAGACCGGCCTGAATCCGGTGTTCTTCGGCGAGACGATCATCGGCCCGCAGCAGCCCAACCTGACCTACATGCTGGCGTTTGAGGACATGGCCGATCGGGACAGACGATGGCAGGTGTTTCGCGACGATCCCGACTGGCGGAAACTGAGCCAGGACCCGGCTTACAAGGACACCGTCTCGAACATCACCGACATCATCCTGAGGCCGACGGGCTATTCGCAGATCTGATCGGACGACGTCTCGAACCAGACGCCCGTCAGACCATCAGAGACTCCGCCTCCTCGACGGAATCGATCTCGAAACCCGTTTCCTGCTCGCCCGGATGGAACGGCAGCGGCTCGGCGAACTGCACCGCGATGCGCCGCAGAATGCTGTTGACGTGGTCCACGCGACAGACGTGGCCGGTGCGAACGAAGTCGACCATATCGAACGAACCGTCCTGGCCGTAGCGAGGGACGCTGAAACGAGCGGCAATGTGCTCCCCCGGATAGGGGCAATAGTGGTTTGCATAGCAGGTGAACGCCGCACCGCGACTGGAAATGTCCGACATCTGTCCCTGACACAAGTCTCCGTTGGCGTCCTGTGCAAACCAGATGGGCCAATGGTAGTGCAACCGCTCCTCAAACCGCCGTTCACTTGTCGTGTCCATGTGTTGTGTCCTCCGAAGACCTTCTCCGGGCTGTTACAGCGTCATTCAGAGGAGCCATCGGCCCGGGACGGCGCCGACTTAACGTGGGGCCGCCGAGAAAAAGACCGCCGATTCCACTGCGGGGGACGATCCGTGCATTTCGAGCGGGAAAACGCGATACGGAGGGAGAGATTTTTTGCGGCGGGATCGGCGGCCGGCCGGGAGATTCCTATAACTCGCTGGCAAGCCCTCGCGCCAGCTCGGCGAACTGGTGGCCGCGCTGCTGGTAGTTCTCGAACATGTCGTAGCTGGCGCAGGCGGGACTGAGCAGCACGACGTCGCCGGGGCAGGCCAGCTCGTGGGCGGTCTGGACCGCCTCGGCGAGCGACCTGGCGAACTCGACGCGGGCCTGCGAGCGGCCGTTCGATCCGGCCGCAATTGCCTGGGCGATCTGCGGCGCCGTCTGCCCGATCAGGATCGCGACCTTGGCCTTCTGGGCGATCCTGCGACCGAGATCATCGAACGGCAGGTGCTTGTCGTAGCCGCCGGCGATGAGAATCTCGGGCCGGTCGAAGGCCTCCAGGGCGACGATGCTGCTCAGAGGAGTGGTCGCCTTGGAATCGTTGTACCAGCTCACGCCGCGGCCTTCGGCCACCAGCTCCAGGCGGTGCGGCAGGGCCTGGAACTGCGGCAGCGACGCCTCGATCGAATCGTCGCGGACGCCCAGATTCCGGGCGATCGCCACCGCGCCGGCGAGGTTCGACAGGTAGGCCCGGCCGGGCAACCGGTAGACGTCGCGGAACTTCGCGGGCACATCGTCGGCGGAGAACTTCATGCAGACCCGACCGCTCTGGCCGCTGTAGCGCTCGAACCAACCGGCGGAGACCTCATCCTCGGCGTTGAACAGGGAGATCGCCGGCGTCTCGCCATCCAGCCGCTGATGCCGAAAGAGACCTTCCTTGGCGGCGCAGTAAGCCTCGAACGTGCCGTAGCGGTCCAGATGGTTCGGCGTCAGATTCGTCAGCAGCGCAATCTGCGGGGCCTCGCCCAGCTCCGCCAGTTGCTCGATCTGAAAGCTCGACAGCTCCAGGACCACCACATCGTCCGGCCCGACGCGGTCGACGATGGTCAGCAGGGGCTGATCGCCGATGTTGCCGCTGAGCCAGACGTTGCCGTAGGGCCGGTCACTCTGGGCCTGGCGAAGCAGATGCGCGGTCAGCGTGGTCGTGGTGCTCTTGCCGTTGGCGCCCGTGATCCCGACGATGCGCGCCGGACACAACTGGAAGAACAGGCCCACCTGCGAGGTGACGATCCTGCCGTTCCGGCGGGCGACTTCGAGAAAGCGGTTGTCGGGCTTGACCGCGGGATTGGCGACCACCATGTCGGCGGACGCGAAGTCGTCCGGATCGTGCAGGCCCAGGCGAAACGCGATGCCGGAACACGTATCCAGTTGTCGAATGGAGTCGGCCAGTTGCGCTTCGGATGCCAGATCGGTGACGGTGACCTGTGCGCCGGCGCCGGCCGCGTACCGGACCACGTCCACTCCTCCGCCGAAGCGACCCAGACCCATCACCAGAATCTTCTTGCCCGCCAGATCCGATGCCTTCATATGTCACCTGCTTCCCGCCGCCTTGGAACCTCTGTAGATCGAAGCGACGCCGGCGGTCAGAGGTTGAGCCGAGACGTCGTGAAAGCCGGCCTGCTCCATCATAGCACAGAACGCGGCCGGACCGTGAAAGGACTCGATGGACTGGTTGAGATATCGATAGGCCCGCCGATCCCCGGACACCAGCGCGCCGATCAGAGGCACGACGAGCCGCAGGTGCACGAGATACCCCCATCGCACGACGGCGTTGGCGGGCAGGGAGAATTCGAGGATCACG
The DNA here is from genome assembly GCA_040772485.1 of Sedimentisphaerales bacterium. Lineage (GTDB taxonomy): Bacteria > Planctomycetota > Phycisphaerae > Sedimentisphaerales > Anaerobacaceae > Anaerobaca. Next base: position 319,428 of record JAXGYC010000012.1, read on the forward strand.
GCTTTGCCGCCGGGCGCCAGCAGTCGATGGATCTCATCGAGGGTCGCGCGCGGGTCCGGCGTGTTGCGAATCCCGAACGCCATCGTCACGACATCGAAGCTCTCGTCCGCAAACGACGTTCGTGTCGCATCGCCGGGCACGAGCCGGGCCCGTGCGGCCAGGCCGCACTTGCGAAGCTTGTCCCGCCCCACCGCCAGCATTTCCTTGGAGCAATCCAGCCCGACGGCATCGACAATATGGGGACGCTCCCGCAGCAGCGCGACCAACAGGTCCGCCGTGCCCGTCGCCAGATCGATCACTCGCAACGGCCCGCCGGCGGCAATGCATCGAGCGGCCTTGCGACGCCAGGAGAAGTCCCGCCCGAACGACAGAAGGTGGTTCAACAGATCGTAGGTCGGCGCGATGCGGTCGAACATCGGTTCGGCGCACCACGCGGCCGGGCACGATGCCTCGCTCGTCGTGGAAACACCCTTTTGCATGCGCCGCACCCGAGAACGACCCCGTCCCTGGTCCGCCACCGCGGACGACGAAGAACGCCTACAGCTTGCTCTGCATCGCGGTGGCCAGCTCGACCTTCGCGTCGATCACCGCCTGCTCGATGCACTTCTTCCAGTCGTCGCCGAACTGGTCGCGATACTTCGGTTTTTCGTAGGCGTAGATGATCGAGCGCGACGCGTTGATCAGCGCTCCGGTCCCGTTGGGCTTGCAGAACCGCAGGCACTCGACGGCGCTGGCCCCCTGCGAGCCGTACCCGGGCACCAGGAACCAGATCTTGTCGTACTTCGTCCGCAGCGCCGCGGTCACCTCGGGCGCGGTCCCGCCGACGACCATGCCGATGTTGCTGTATCCGCTGCTGCCGACGCGGCCGGGCTGGGTCGCGATCTCGTTGACGATCTGGGCCATCTTCTCGTACAGCGCCTGCCCCTGGGCGTCGGTGAAGTCCTGAATCGCCGCGGCCGAAGCGTTGCTCGTGCGCACCAGCACGAAGACGCCTTTGCCCTGCGCATCGGCCATCTGGGCGAACGGCTCGATGCCGTCGAGACCGGGATAGCCGTTGATCGTGATCGCGTCGGGCGCCAGCGTGTCTTCCAGACCGGCCAGCTCGGGATTCTGAAGATGCGTCGAAGCGTAGATCTCCGCCGTATGGCCGACGTCCCCGCGTTTGATGTCGCCGATGATCTCCAGACCCAGATCGTTGGCCTCGTTGATCAAGGCGTAGTACGTCTCCAGACCTTCCCAGAGATATTTCTCGAAGAACGCAATGTTGATCTTGATCGCCGGCACCATCGGCGCGACGATCCGCATCGTCTGCGTGCAGAAGTCGAAAATCGCATCCACGGCGGCGGCCGCATCGAATTCGTCGTTCATCTGGCGGTGGCTGGTGATCGCGGCCGGCAGACGGCTGTACACGGGATCCAACCCCACAATCAGGGACGTCTTCTTCGCCTGCACAGCTTCGCACAACCGATCCGCAAAGTGGCTCGCCATAGCTCCAGAAACCTTTCTTTCCAAATGCGCCAGGTCACATCACTCGTCCGGAATTGCGCCCCCCTCGCTCGATCCAAACCGCTCGGCGGCACCGAATCTGACGCGAACCCGGCAACAAAAAGTCTTTTCATAAACGTGCGAACCACTATAATCACGCCGACACGATCGGGCAAGACAGAATTCGGCTTCCGGGCCTATTTGTCGGAAACTATTTCCTCCGGCCCGGAGGACGCGGATGGAACGGGATTGCATTCTCGGGTCGCCAGGCGGCAGGTGCGCGGCCCACAGGATTGGTCACCTTCCGATGGTTTCACAGGATCGCACCGACATGACGCTGGCCAACAACATGACAGGATCAGGAACGCACGACCCGGCGCCGGCCCCGGAAAAGAGGCCAAAGAAGAGATCGAAACACAGGAAGCTCTTCTACTGGCTGCTGATCGATCTGACCGTCGCGGTGGTCATCCTGGCGCTGCTGCTGTACAAGCCGGCCCGCTATCGTTCGGCGAGGCGCGCGACCTCCGGCGCCGACAGCGAGCGCGTTCACCCCTACCTGTCCCATGACTTGGGCCCGCAGCTCTACAACGGGGCCCAGAGTCAGCGTCCATTCACGCTGACGGTGCTCGATCGGGTCCTCAATGAGGCGATCGTCCGGCTTCGCTGGCCGCGCGAGACGGGCGGCGTGGTGTTCTCGGCGCCCGAGGTGCTCTTCGGTCCCGGCCGCATCGTCCTGATGGGCACCGCCGACGTGGAGAAGGCCGATCTCGTGATCACCGTGGAGTTGGAGCCGCAGCTCGACGATGCAGGGCTGCTGAACCTCAACGTCGCCAAGGTCAAGGTCGGCGCCGTGAACATCACCCCGGTCGCCAAGATGATGGCCAAGAAAATGTACCAGGAGCGTCTCGAAACCGTGCCGGTCGACACCGACGACATCCGGGCCAAGGTGGCCGCGTCCCTGCTGGCCGGCGAATCCTTCGACCCGGTCTTCCAGGTGGAGGACAAACACGTCCGCCTGAAAGCTCTGCGCCTCTCACAGGGCACGCTGGAAGCCGATCTGATTCCCGCCAGGTAGAACCGCAAACGCTCGTGTCTGTGAAAGCACGCCGGCAACCGTGTGGCAGCCTCAAACGCGCAGCATTTGGGGATGGCTGATACGATCTCCGCTTGCGTATCGAGAGGCGGTGGCGCCCTGCGCCATCCCCATCCGCCTGTGGCGGATGAGTCTGCCACCCAGACGCTTCAACGACTCACCAATAGCGATGCCCGAAAACAAGACGAGCCCGGAGATCTGCCTCCAGGCTCGTCACCGCATCGATGGACGTCTTCTATACTCCTGCGGCGGCCTTGGCCTTTCCCATGCGGATCACGTGGACGATCAGGCTCAGGGCGATGAACGCGCCGATCAGGACGAGGCTCCAGGCGCCGATCCTCGGCCACAGGCTCCAGAGGCTGACGAAGGTGCCCGCGGCGGTGGCGAACACCATCAGTACATTCCAGAGAACCCGGCGTCCGCCGGTCGGCATGTTGGCGCCCAGAAGACTGCGACTATTCATCATGAGCAGGAACGTGAAGTAGGCAATCGGCAGCAGCACGGAGCAGAAGGCCGACGTGGCAATCGCCAGCCAGGGCGCCGGCTGCTTCCAGAAGATGGCCCCGATCGCGCCGACGGAGACCATGAGCATGCCGATCCGCTGGATCCATCCGCCCGGCCTCTGGCCCAACATCTCGCAGAAGCACAGCCCGTTGATGGACATCAGGATCGTTGCGGCGCTCAGTCCCAGCCCCATGACGCCGAGGCCGAAGACGTATTGCGCGATGCCCTTGCCGGTCAGCGGCGCCAGGGCGTCGGCCAGGTTGAAGTTGTCCCGCTTGACCAGCATGGCCGCCATGCGTTTGTCGGCATAGGGCAGCGCATCGACCGCCTGCTTCCGCGCTTCCGGCGAGAGCTTGTCATAGGCCTCGGCGCCGATCTCGAACGCCATCCGCTTTTCCAGCAGCGCGTTGTAGGGACCGACCAGGTTCGCCGCCGGCGCCACCGTCACGACTTCGCCTTCCACCTCCGGCACGAACCCGGGCGCCGGTCGGGTATGGAACTGGGAGGCGGCCGCCATGACAACGAAACCGGTCGCCAGGACGAACGGGATGAACAGGCCGGTGGACAGATCGAAGATGGCCAGGCCGCGGAAGTCCTTGTCCCAGCCCCGCCGCATCATCGAGTACGGGAACATGAAGGTCATGTTGATGCCCACCGTCGCGGCAATCGCGCTGATGATGACGCCGCGCTGCTGGCTCGTGATCAGTTCGGTCCAATAGGGCCGCCCGCTCTCGACCACCGCCTGGAGATAGGGCGTCAGGCTCTCGACGGGACGGAACAGCATCCGCAGCCTCGGCACCAGCCCCTCGGCCGCATCGCCCCAGTTCATCGCCCCCTCGATCGACAGCTTCACCACCACCGCCAGGAAGCACAGCACGATCATGCTGACGATGGCCCGGATCAGATTCTCGAAGATCCGCACACCGCGGCCGCCCAGGCTGTAGAACATCGAGACCATGATGCAAACGCCCAGGAACAGCAGCACCGCCACCACGCGGGCGGTGTCGCCCTGAAACAGGCTGCCTTCCCCACCCCCGAAGATGCCGGGCAGGAGGTTCTGCTGAATCGCCGCACTGCCCAGGCTGAACTGCGGCATCGACCAGACGAGGTTGGCCGCCATCGAGGCCAGCAGCCAGCTCCAGCCGAGCACCGGGCTGACGTGCTGATTGATCGCCCGCAAGGGACGCTCGCCGCTGGACAGCGTCACGTAGGCGATGGCCGCCAACATGACGATGCCCCACATCATGGCCACCGGCTGGAGCCACAGGAACGTGAAGCCGCTGAGCACACCGAGGTACAGGCTGGAGGCGAAGGACACGCCGCCGACGGTGATGCCGCTCTGAAGCCAGCCGGGACCCGACAGTCGAACGAACGTCTTGAGCAGCGCCCCCGGCCCTTTCGCCCGGGCCGCCCGGATCATCTCGCGGTCCCGCTCGATGCGTTTGTTCTCGCGTGCCGTCTGCCCGTGGTCCGACGCCGGGCCTTGTTGACCGGTGCTTGCTGCCATTGCAGGTCTCCTATTCGATCGTTCCATCAGCGGTTCGAGATCAGGGGGCTCGTCTCCGGAACCGCCCGCGTTCGGCCTCCCCAGGCGGAAGGCCCGTCCCGAAACCAACGTGCGGCCCATTCTGGGCCTGTCCCCCACGGGTGTCAACCTCCTTTTGCCGCCTGCGGGGCTTTGGCCCCCGCGAGCCGACGCACCGCGTCCCCTCCAAAATATCGGACAAAAACAGTTGACAGCTTCGCCCACATTGGTATGCTGCTTCGGTTCGCGTGGTCCGTGGTTGAGTACTGCGCCTATGGCGGAACGAACGCGCCGCCGCGACGGTCGCAGGGGCATCCGCCGGAACCACAAACGTGTCGCCCGGATGGGCTTGTGTCCCGTTTGTCTGCGTGTGGAACATCGAAGCCGTGGCCCAAGATGTATCTTGAGACTGCGGCTTTTTTTGAACCGTAGAAGGAGAATCGATGGACATACAGTCAGTCTTGAAAGGCAAGATGGACAAGGCCAGCCTGCAAAAGCTCAACGCCTTGAAGAACCAGGACGTCAACGCCTTCGTCGCCCGGGCCATCGAGCTGTGCACCCCGGACAGGGTCTGGGTGGGCACCGACGCCGAGGAAGACGCCGCCTACTGCCGCCAACTGGCGATCGACAACAAGGAGGAGATTCCCCTGCCGACCGCCGGCCACACCGTCCACTTCGACGGCTACTACGACCAGGGACGCAACCCCGAGGTCACCAAGTACCTGGTGCCCAAGGGCGAAACGCTGGACCCCAAGCTCAAGCAGATCGAACGCGAGCAGGGAATGAGCGAGATGGAACAGCTCCAGCGCGGCGCCTACAAGGGCCGGACCATGCTCGTGCGGTTCTTCTGCCTGGGCCCGGTCAACTCGGTTTTCGCGATTCCCTGTCTGCAAATCACCGACTCGGCCTACGTCGTCCACAGCGAGGACATGCTGTACCGCAAAGGCTACGAGGAATTCAAACGCCAGAGCGCCTGCGGCCCCTTCGAGTTCTTCAAGTTCCGCCACTGCACCGGCGAGGTCACCGAGCGCATGACCTGCAAGGACCACGAGCACAACCGCGTCTACATCGACTACGTCGACAACACGGTGTACTCCGTCAACACGCAGTACGCCGGCAACACGGTCGGACTCAAGAAGCTTTCGCTGCGTCTGGCGATCCGCAAGGCCGACCGCGAGGGCTGGCTGGCCGAACACATGTTCATCATGCGGGCCAACGGCCCGGAGGGACGCAAGACATATCTGTGCGGCGCGTATCCCTCCGCCTGCGGCAAGACCTCGACCGCGATGATCCCCGGCGAGAACATCGTCGGAGACGATCTCGCGTACTTCCGCGTCATCAACGGCGAGTTCCGCACCGCCAACGTCGAGGCCGGCATCTTCGGCATCATCCAGGACGTCACCGGCCACAGCGATCCGGTCATCTGGAACGTCCTGCACAATGAAGGCGAGGTGATCTTCGGCAACGTGCTGGTCCACAACGGCCGGCCCTACTGGCTCGGCATGGGCGAGGACATCCCCGACACGGGCATGAACCACGTCAGCACCGCGTGGACCAGGGGAATGATCGGCCCGGACGGCGAAGAGACCACGCCCAGCCACAAGAACGCCCGCTACACGGTCCGGATGAGCAATCTGGATAACAAAGACCCCGATTGGGACAACCCCGACGGCCTGCCCGTCGGCGGGATCATCTACGGCGGACGCGACAGCGACACCGACGTCCCGGTGCGCGAAGCCTATAGTTGGGAGCACGGCATCTGCACGATGGGCGCCATGCTCGAATCGGAGACGACCGCCGCGACCACCGGCGCCCAGGGCGTCCGCAAGTGGAACGTGATGAGCAACATGGACTTCCTGTCCATGTCCGTCGGCAAGTACCTCCAGAACAACCTCGATTTCGCCAGACAACTGAAGCGGCCCAAGGTCTTCGGGACCAACTACTTCCTGAAGAAGGACGGCAAGTACCTCAACGGCATGCTCGACAAGGCCGTGTGGGTCAAGTGGATGGAGCTGCGGATTCATGGCGAAGCCGAGGCGCTGGACGCCGCCTGCGGCCTGATCCCCAGGTATGACGACCTCCAGCGGCTCTTCCAGCAGGTCCTGAGCATGGACTACACCGAGCGGAACTACGTCGAGCAGTTCACCATCCGCATCCCCGAACTGCTCGCCAAGCTCGATCGCATGGAGAAGATCTACGCCACCGTCGCCGACACGCCGAAGGTGATGAAGGACGAGATGGCCGCCCAGCGCCAGCGCCTCGAAGCGCTGCGCGCCGCCAAAGGCGACCACATCTCCCCCTTCAATCTGTAGGATCGAATCGCAGACCGACAAGACAAGCCGGACCGCGCGCGAGGTCCGGCTTGTTCGTTTCAGGGGTCGCCCTTCACCGCAGTGTGAAGGCGTACTCGTGGACAAGGTCTTTGTCCAGACCCTTGGTCCGGCAGCGGTACGGCGGTCAGCGCACAGTTGCCTCGGCTTGCCGACGAACTCCCGCCGAACCCCCGTCTGCGCCAGCGCACCGACAGCATCGTCGCCCTATTAGCCGCATGGCAACCGCAGAGCCCTTAATTTGTATTTTGAGGGCTGGCCCCAAAAGCTCGCTGGGTCTCACCGCCCGGTTACCCCAGGCGACTGCGTTCACGTGCTGCCCGTGATCAATCGCGACGTCC
>JAXGYC010000013.1:0-314269 GCA_040772485.1 Sedimentisphaerales bacterium
CGTCTCGGAACAGACCCGACCACAGCCGTGCCATCTCTCCCGGATGCGGCGTCAGAACCAGTTGGGCCCTGCGTCTCCTCGGCCAGTCGGGCAGTCGGCTCAGGTTGTTCAGTCCGTCCCCGTCGATGAGCAGCCGCAGGCCCTCCTGCCGGATGAGCGTCTCGATCACCGAGCGCAGCTGAGCGCTGGCGCCCAGACCCGGACCGATGGCGGTTACGTCATTCTGCACCGTCGCCTCAAGGATCGCGCCGATTGCCTTGCCGCTGATGCGTCCGGCGGCGTCTTCGGCCAGGGCAATGGTGGTGTAGCAGGGCTCAATCGCGGCAACGACGGGCAGAGCGCTTCGCGCGGTGGCCACGCGAACCAGTCCCGCCCCGGACCGCAGTGCCGCCCGGCCGGCCAACGCCGCCGCGCCGCTCATCCCCACGCTGCCGGCGACGATGCAGACCTTGCCGAATGTCCCCTTGTGCCCGTCGACAGGCCGGGGTTTGAGCCTCGGTGCCTCTCGTACGATCTCCATAGTCTATGCGACCCCGTCGATCTTCCGGTTGATCAGCGTCGCGGTTACCGCTGCGGAGAACCCGTTGTCGATATTCACCGTCGTCACGCCGGAGGCGCAACTGTTGAGCATCGTCAGCAACGCCGACAGCCCGCCGAAGCTCGCGCCGTAACCGACGCTGGTCGGCACCGCGATCACCGGGCAGCTCACCAGCCCACCCACGACGCTCGCCAGCGCCCCCTCCATCCCCGCTACGACGATCAGCACATTGGCTTCGTTCAGTTTGGGCAGATGTCCGAGCAGACGGTGCAGGCCTGCGACGCCCACGTCGCAGATCAGTTCCGTACGCTGGCCCATGATTTCGGCGGTGACTTTGGCTTCCATCGCCACCGGCAGGTCGGCGGTTCCCGCCGTGAGGATCGGCAGGACGCTCTTCGACGCCGCCGGCGGCTTCTGCTCCAGCACGATCGCGCGGGCCAGCGCCTCGTAACGCGCGAGCGGGAACTTGCCTGTCGCGGCCAGCGCTTCGAACGTTTCGGCGGTTGCGCGGGTTGCCAGGACGTTGTTGCCTCGGGCCGCCAGCGAGTCGAAGATCGCCAGGACCTGCTCGGTCGTTTTGCCCGAACAGAAGATGACCTCGGGAAATCCCTGGCGGAGCTGCCGATGATGATCGACGCGGGCGAAACCGAGGTCCTCGAACGGCAGGTGCCGCAGCCTGTCCATGGCCTCGTCGATGGCCACGCGACCTGACTTGACCTGCTCCAGCAATTCTCTCAGGTGTTCGGCTTGTATGGGACACCTCCTGACGGTCTGACTGGATCGGCGTCTGCGGCGGCCCCGATCATCCCTGCGATCAGCCGGTGGAGTTCGGTTCCAGCGTCAGGTCCGCGAACAGGCCGGCCTTGTACTTGTGATACGCCAGCGAGGCTACCATGACCGCGTTGTCCGTGCAATATGGTTTCGGAGCGACCAGCAGCCTTCGCGGCGGCCCGTGCCGCTGACACATCCGCTCCATCGCCTCGCGCAGCGCGCCGTTGGCGGCAACGCCTCCGCCCAGCAGGACCGTCCTGGCGCCGATCCGGTCGGCGGCGCGTCGGGTCTTGCGAACCAGCACGTCGGTGACTGCCGCCTGAAACGAGGCCGCGACGTCGGCGATCTGCTGCTCGCTCATTCGGTCCACGCAATCGGCGCCTTTCATGTCCTTGCCCCGGCAGTGGTACAGCACGGCGGTCTTGAGCCCGCTGAAGGAAAAGTCCAGCGAGTCGCGTCCGAGCATCGAGCGCGGAAAGCGAATCGCCTTGGGGTCGCCGTTACGCGCGGCCTTTTCGATGCTGGGCCCGCCGGGGTAGGGCAGCTTCAGGATGGTTGCGACCTTGTCGAACGCCTCGCCGGCCGCATCGTCGATCGTCGAGCCCAGCAGCGTCAGGTCCAGCGCCGATTCGCAGTCGTACAACGAGGTGTGCCCACCTGAGACGACCAGGGCCACCGCCGGCAGCTCGATTTGCTCCTCGTTGAGCATCGCCGACTGGAGGTGGGCGTGAAGGTGGTTGATCGCGACCAGCGGCCTGCCCCACATCATGCTCAGCGTCTTGGCGGCGGTGACTCCCACGACCAGGGCGATAGCCAATCCCGGCTGGTTGGCGATGGCGATCGCGTCGATCTCGTCCCGGCCGACGCCCGCCTGGTGCATCGCCTCCGTGAGCACCGGCAGCAGATTCTCGATGTGCGCCCGCGAGGCGATTTCGGGCACCACGCCTCCGTACTTCTGGTGCAGCGCCGTCTGCGAGGCGACCACGGACGAACGGACCTGCCGACCATCGGTGACGACCGCCGCCGCCGTCTCGTCGCAGCTCGTCTCGATCCCGAGAATCGTAATGTGACTTTCCTCAAGTGCCATAGACACGTGATCTTAGCCCAGTGGTGTCCCAGTGTCAATCGCGGCGCGGAGGCAGTAGCGTCTTACGACGCCACTACAAACGGCGCTCGTAGTGTGCCCGTAAGGGCATACAACCCCGCGAGAACCCATGCAGATGCCATGCAATCTGAGGATTGCCGTCTCGCGGGCGAGACTCTACAATGACGGTTCACGTCGTCAACGGACGCACGGATTTGGACCCAAGGAGTGGGAATATGAGCAAAGTGGATCAGGCAGTGGAGTGCTTCTGCGGCGGGGCGGCCTGCTCGCAGGCGATTGCGGCGATCTATGGTCCGGACCTCGGACTGTCGCGCGAGCAGGCAATGAAGCTGGCTTCGGGCTTCGCCGGCGGGATGCGCCTGGGCGAGACCTGCGGCGCCGTCACCGGGGCCTTCATGGTCCTCGGGCTCAGGTTCGCCGGCCCCCGCTGCGACCAGCGGGATGGACGCGGCGACGTCTACGCGGCCCTCGGCCAGTTTGTCGCGAAGTTCCAGCAGCGCAACCGAAGCGTGGTCTGCAAGCAACTGCTCGGCTGCGACATCAGCACGCCCGAGGGGGCCCAGAAGGCCACCCGGGAGGGCCTGTTCCGCACCATCTGCCCCGATCTCGTCAAGGACGCCGCCGAAATCCTCGAAGAGATGCTGTCGCCGCCCGCTTCCGTCGGGGGCGGTCGCGCTTGACAAGGCTGCCCGGGCCGGTTACAAAGACAGCCGGAGCATGGCGGCTCGCATCGAACGAGGCCGTGAACCTTCGTTCCTCGCATAAGGGAATGCCTTGATGATAGCAACGCTTGGGGCCAAAGCCGTCCAGGATGTGGTCGACGCCGGTCGGTTTGGACGATTCGCCTGGCGGTCGGTGACCACCTCGCTTCGAAGCTGTTGTGCCCGGCAGACGTATCCGCTGGTTTGGACCCAGATGAACATCATCGGCGTCCGGAGCGTGCCGGTGATCATGATTACCGGCGCCTTTGTGGGAATGACCTTGGCGGTCCAGGCCTACGACCAACTGGCGGGTATGGGGCTCGAAGAGCACCTCGGCGTGCTGATCAACATCTCGGTGGTCAAGGAGCTCGGGCCGGTGCTGGCGGCGGTCATGCTGGCCGGACGGGTCGGCGGGGCCCTCACGGCCGAACTGGGAACGATGAACGTCACCGAGCAGATCGATGCGGTCCGCAGCATGGGAACCGACCCGATCCGCTATCTGGTAGCGCCGCGGCTGCTGGCGTGCCTGCTGCTGACGCCCGTGCTGATCATCTACGCCGACCTGATGGGCGTGATCGGCGGGGCCCTGGTGAGCTTCCTGCAATTAGGGATCAACAGCCGGGCCTACTGGAACTTCAGCGCCTCCGGCGTCGAGCTGTGGGACGTCTCCATCGGGATCATCAAAGGCTTTTTCTTCGGCGGCGCCATGGCTACGATCAGTTGCTACAAAGGGTTCAACTGCAAGGAGGGCGCGCACGGCGTGGGCCAGGCCTGCACCGACGCCTTCGTGGCCAGTTTCATCTCGATTCTGGCGCTGGATTTTGCCTTGGCGGTGGTCTTCAAGAGCATCTATCTGACCTTCTGGCCGATCAAGAGCCTCGTCTGACGCCGGGGCCTGCAACGGCCGAATGACGTGCCGACTCAGGAGTGCTTAGCTTGGAACGACAGGACGATCAAAAGGAACCGGGTGACGGGCACGGAATGATCGACGCCGTGATTGAGGTCAGGAATCTGACCAAGAAGTTCGGCAAGAAGCTGGTGCTCGACAACGTTTCGGTCTCTATCGAGAGGGGCAAGACCACGGTGATCATCGGCCCCAGCGGCTGCGGCAAGACGGTCCTGATGAAGCATTTCATCGTGTTGCAGCGGCCCACCACCGGCGAGGTCTTTTTCGACGGCCAGCGGATCGACCACCTCAGCGAACGGGAACTGCACAGCGTCCGCACGCACTTCGGATACCTGTTCCAGGAAGGGGCGCTGTTCGACAGCATGAGCGTGGCCGAGAACATCATGTTTCCGATCCGCCAGCATTTCAAGGACGTCAAGTGGAGCCAGATACAAGAGGTGGTCAAAGCCAAGCTGGCGATGGTGGGTCTGGACGGGTTTCAGAACTACTATCCGGCGAGCCTCTCCGGCGGGCAGCGCAAACGCGTCGCCCTGGCGCGGGCGATCGCCCTGAACCCGGAGGTGATTCTGTACGATGAGCCGACGACGGGACTCGATCCGATCCGCTCCGACATCATCAACGAACTGATCCTCAAGCTCGAACGGGACCTGAGCGTGACCAGCATCGTGGTTACGCACGACATGAAGAGCGCCTATAAGGTCGCGGACCGCATCATCATGCTGCACAACGGGCGGATCATCGCCGACGGAGATGCCGACCATATCCGCGATCATCCCCATCCGACCGTCCAGCAGTTCATCAACGGGCAGGTCGGCGAAGACGATCTGGCGGTGCTGCGGATGAGCGGGGAAGTGGCCGCCTCCCAGTTCCTGCCGCGTGACTTCCAGCAATAGGCCAGGCGCGCCGCCTGCCGGAACCCCTGATGGACGTAGATCTCTGACACATGGCCAAAGACCCGATCCAAATCGCTGCCGACCTGACCGGCCGGATCGAAGGCGAGGCGTTTGCCGACATCCTTCATCGTGTCGCGTTCAGCACGGACGCCAGCAGTTATCGCATCGTTCCGCAGTGCGTGGTCGCCCCTCGCCGCTCGCGTGACATCGAGGCTGTTGTGGCGTACGCCGTTCGGGAGGGTCTGCCCGTCGCGCCGCGCGGCGCCGGCAGCGGCGTGGCCGGCGAGTCCCTGTGTTCGGGCATCGTGCTCGACATGACGCGGCACATGACGCGGATCCTTCACACCGCCGACGACGGCGCCACCGTGACGTGCGAACCGGGCGTCGTTCTCGACGACCTCAACAAGCACCTCGCGCGGTGCGGCCGCAAGATCGGGCCCGACCCCTCCAGCGCCAACCGCGCCACCGTCGGCGGCTGCCTGGCCAACAACGCCACCGGCGCGCACTCCCTGCAATACGGCCACATGAGCGAGCACGTCGAGTCGATCGAGGCGGTGCTGCCCGATGGGACGGTGGCCTCGTTCGCCAACGCCGTCGACGTGGAGAAGGCCGGCGGTCGCCGGGCCGACGCCATCGCCAGGGAGTGCTGGTCGCTGCTGACCGCCAACCAGAACGTGATTGACAGGGCGGTCCCCGCCACGAAACGCAACCGCAGCGGATACAACATCGCGTCGGTCTGCCACGATCATCGGATCGACCTGGCCCGCCTGCTGGCCGGCTCGGAGGGAACGCTGGCCATTTTCACGGGCATCACGCTGCGGACGGTCCCGCTGCCGAAGGTCAAGGGCCTGCTCCAACTGGAGTTCGACTCGCTCGACCGCATGGCGCGGGCGGTCCCGACCATCGTCAAGACCATGCCGGCCGCGTGCGAGCTGATGGACCGGACCCTGATTCATTTGGCGATCGACCAGTTGCCCCAGTATCGTGACATCCTGCCGGCCGAGGCCGCAGCGGTGCTGCTGATCGAACACGTCGGCGACACCGAGGCCCAAGTCCGCGAGCGGATCGAGGTGACCGACCTGGCCGTGGGCAAGCAGGCGGCGGGGCGGACCATCATTACCTCGCCCGCCGATCAGGCCCGCGTCTGGAAGTCGCGCAAGGACGCCGGCCCATTGCTCTATCGCAAGCGGCGTCGCGAGCACCCGGCCGAGTTCATGGAGGACGCCAGCGTCGACCACACGCGCCTGGCCGAGTACATCGACGGCCTTCAGAAGATCGAGCGCAAGTACGGCACGACCATGTCGTTCTTCGGCCACGCCGGCGACGGCGAGCTGCACCTCAGACCCTACCTCGACCTGGGCAACCCGCGCGACGTCGACAAGATGCGGGCGATGGCCGACGAGGTCTTCTCGCTGGTCTGGTCGCTCGGCGGCTCGATCAGCGGCGAGCACGCCGACGGGCTGCTGCGGGCCGGCTTCGTCCGCCGGCAGTACGGCGACGCGTTCTACGAGGTTCTCCGCAAGGTCAAGACGATCTTCGATCCGTCAGGCCTGATGAACCCGGGCAAGATCCTCAACGACGATCCCGACATCATGGTCAAGAACCTCCGCCGGGCCAGACCCATTCTGCCCGAGAAGACGCGGTCCGAGATGCACTTCGCCGACCATGAGCTGGCGCTGGAGTTCGAGCAGTGTTACGGCTGCGGGCTTTGTCTGACGCGCGATCCGGCCCTGCGCATGTGCCCGGTCTACCGCGCCCTGGGCGAGGAGCTGGGCAGCTCGCGCGCCAAGGCCAACCTGCTGCACTACTGGGCCACGGGCCAACTGGACGAAAAGGACTTCGAATCGCCTGAATTCCGCACGTTCCTCGACCTGTGCGTCAACTGCAAGATGTGCGAGAGGCAGTGTCCGTCGGGCGTCCGCGTCTCGACGCTGATGGCCGCCGCCCGCGCCGAGTACGTGCGGCGCAAGGGCCTGCGCCGCACGGAATTGGCCCTGAGCCACAACCGCTACCTGAGCCTGCTGGGCAGCGTCTTCGCGCCGGTCTCGAATGCGTTCCTGCGACTGGGGCCGTTCCAATGGGGGATGGACCGGACGATCGGCCTGGACCGCCGACGCCGCATGCCGACCTTCCAGCGAGGCTCGTTCGTCAGGGCGGCGCGGAAACATCTGGCCGCCGTCGGCCCGCCGGCTGCGCCCGTCGACAAAGTCGCCTACTTTGTGGATTCCTACGCCGGCTCGAACGATCACGCCCTGGGGTTCGCCGTCCTCGACGTTTTGCGTCACAACGACGTCGAAGTGATCGTGCCCGCCCAGCGCCCGGCGCCGCTGCCCGCCATTGTGTATGGCGACGTCAAGACCGCCCGCCGCGATCTGGCGTTCAACGTCGCGCGCTTCACTCAGGCGGTCCGCGACGGATACAAGGTCGTCTGCTCCGAGCCCAGTGCCGCCCTGTGCCTTCAGCAGGAGATGCGTCACTACGTTTCCGGCGACGACGCCCGGCGGGTCTCGGAGAACACCTGGGAGCTGATGAACTTCCTGGCCGACCTGCGGCGGCGCGGCCGCCTCAAGGCCCCGACCGAACCGGTGCCCGGCGAGTTCGTCTATCACCTGCCTTGCCACCTGTGCGCGGTGGGCGACGAGACCGTGACGCTGAGGCTGCTCGGCGAGCACTTCCGGGTGAAAGTCACGGACCTTCGCGCGGGCTGCTGCGGCCTGTCGGGCACGTTCGGCATGCAGAGGAAGAATTACGACCTGGCCGACCGGATCTCCGAGAGTCTCAGGAACGCCATCGCGACGGCGTCGACGCGCAACGTGCTGACCGAGTGCGCCGCGTGCAAGATGCAGATCGAGCACATCGACGAGGTAACCGTCACCCACCCGATCAAGCTGCTGGCCCGCGCGTACGGTGTGGCGCGATGATAGGCTTTACCTGTCGATGGAAGCCTGGCCTTCGTGGTCCGGGCGGGTAGATTCGCCGGACGCGCCTCCCCTGGCCCGCGCCCGACATCGCGCGACCAGACCCGGCAGGGCCGGCACGTGCATGTACGCGAAGACCTTCAGCGCCGTGCGGCAGGACCGAAGCAGACCCGGCGCCCTCTCCTGGACCGCCATCCGAGCGAATTTCGCGGCCTTGGCTTTGTCTCCGTGCCGCTGATAGTACAGCGCCAGGCTCAGACACCGGCTGTGGACCGCCTCCGTCAGTGGGCCTCGCCACTCGGGACCCATCACGTCGCGGAAGGTGCGAGTGATGCCGATGTTCTGCTCCATGCGTTTCTCCTCGGCGAGCCGGCAATACATCCCCGCCGGATGCTGGCGGTACACCGCCCAGTCCTCGTCGAGATAGCCGATCTTCCCGTGCATCGCGTGAAGCACGAAGAACGGCCAGTCCGGCACCGGAAGCGTCCCGAACCAGCTCGGAAACTCCCGCACAAGGTGGTTGCGGACCATCGCCGACGACGTGCTGATGAAATCGTGCGCCAGCAGCTCACCGAGGCCGTACGTGGGCCGCCGACCCGGAGGCGAGTGGAGGGTCGGACCCTGCGAGCCGTCGTCCCAGACCATCATCGCGTTGTGGA
This sequence comes from Sedimentisphaerales bacterium, assembly GCA_040772485.1. GTDB lineage: Bacteria > Planctomycetota > Phycisphaerae > Sedimentisphaerales > Anaerobacaceae > Anaerobaca. Next base: position 8,493 of record JAXGYC010000013.1, read on the forward strand.
AGCAGATGCTGCAGTCCCGATGCGCGTCGAGGAACTCGACCTGACGCTGAAGCTTGTGCGGGTTCGTCCAGTAGTCGTCGCCGTCCAGACAGGCGACGTACTCGCCCCGGCAGGCCAGAAACGACTCGGGCAGGTTCCGCATCAGCCCCAGGTTGTGCTCGCGGAACAGCGGGCGAATGCGATCCGGATACCGGTCGCGGTAACCGCCGATCACCGCCCGCGTCGAATCGGTGGAGCAGTCCTCTCCGACGACGATCTCGAAGTCGAAATCCGTCGTCTGCGACAACGCCCCCTCGATGGCCTGGCCGATGACCTTTTCCTGGTTGTACGTGCTGATCAGGACGCTGGCTTTCATGATCTCACAACCTCCCGTGAAGTTCCGACGCCTCGAGCGACGCCGCTGACCGGGCGTCAGCCTCCATGCGAAAGAGTCCGTCGGCGGGTTCAAGACCTCCGCCCTCTGCTCTTTCCCACGGTCACTTTATCGGCCACAGGCGGCCTGACGCATCACAAAAAGCGGCCGCTGCCTATCGGACCCTGCGACGCGGCCGCAGGGGGGCCTGCCAAACAGGGGGCGGAGGAGCCCCGTCCATTGTGGCAAGTACGTATTTTCGTGTTGTCCGACCGGCATAGGGGGTATTTTTCGCAAGTCGGACCCCTTTCGGGCCGATGGATATCCCAGCCGTGGCAGGCAATGTAATATGATGAGAGGTCCGGTGTCCCTACCCCCCGGAGGACGCTGGACCTTTTTCGTTTCTCCCCGCCGGGCCCGCCGGCACGCAAAAAAAGCCTCCGTGTGCCGCCAAGACGATTGAAATCGGGCCGCCTCCGATGGTATCATAAGATTCTGAGTGTGCGGATGCGCCAGGTACGAAGGCAAACGCGGAATTCCGAAAAACGTCTATCATAGAAATGAAACGACGGTTCTGAAGGAGGATTGCCATGTTCAGTAGAATGACGTGCTTGGTTTCTTTGGTCCTGTTGCTGGCGCTGGGCGGCAGCGCCTCGGCGTTGATTTCGTGGGACGACGGCGGGCCCGACTCGCTCTGGAGCACGCCGCAGAACTGGAACACGGACACCGTTCCGACCGAAACCGACCCGGCGTCTATCGATATGCCGGAGAACACGCACTGCGTGGTCCAGGAGGGCATCGAAGCCGTGTGCGAGACCTTGCGGGTCGGCAACGGCGGTGTCCTGACCAACCTGGACATCACCGGCGGCTCGCTCACCGCCTCCGGCGCGTACGTCGGCGTCGACAGCCCCTCCGGCCACGGCGTCCTGAATGTCAGCGGGGGCCTCTTCGCGACCGGATCGCTTCAGCTCGGCTGGGACGGCATCGGTACGCTCAACATGACCGGCGGCGTCATCGAGTTAGAGGATGAGCTGGTCATCCCCGGCCTGGCCGGCACCGGCACCGCGAACCTGCGGGGCGGCACGGTCTACGCCGCTGACCTGCGCATGACCAGCGCCAAGGCCCTGATGGACGTCGGCGCGGGCACTCTGATCCTTGACGGCGACGACACCGTGACCGTGCAGACCTACATCGACAATGGCTGGATCATCGCCTATCGCGACCAGGGCGTCCTGCACCTGGACTACGATGTCACCAACCCCGGCCGGACCACGCTGACCGCCACCGCGCTGCTCGATCCGCATCCCGCCGACGGCGCCCTCGTCTCGCCGGGCCAGGTGACGCTGAGCTGGACCCTGCCCGATCCCTGCGTGCCGGGCGAGCCGGTCCTCGTCGACGTCTATTTCACCGACGACTATCAGGCACTGGTCGATTTCACCGACCCCGAGGCGATACAGGTCGTCAGCGCGCAGAACGTCACCTCCGTGACGGTGCAGGCCGAACGCAAGACGCGGTACTACTGGGCGGTCGATACCTACGTCGGCAGCGAAAACGATCCGATCTATGGCCCGATCTTTACGTTCCTTTCCGACAATCTCGTTCCGCAGGTGGACGCCGGCCCCGACATCGTGACCTGGCTGGAGGGTGGACCCAGGACGGGCGCGCTCGATGCGACCGTCACCGACGATGGCACGGTCATGCCCTACACGGTGGTATGGACGGTCAAGACGGAGCCGGCCAAAGGCGATGCCATGATCGAGACGCCGAACGCCGAGGACACGAACGTCATGCTGGCTGCGACGGGCCAGTACGTCTTGCAGTTGGCCGCCTTCGACGGCGAGTACATCGGCACCGACGCGGTCACGATCAACGTCTACAACAACCCGTGCGAGGCCGCCCAGTCGCTGCCCGACTATGTGCCTCCGGTCGGCGACCTCAACGGAGACTGCCGCGTCGATGAGCTCGACAGGGCCTTGCTCGAAGAGCACTGGCTCGAAGACAGCGCCCTGACCGACGACTGGTTTGCCGTCGAGTAGGGCGTATCTCGTATCTCGTGAATCGGCAGGGGCGAGGCATGCCTCGCCCCTGCGCTGTACGCCACCGACCTTTCGTCGCGCGTGTTGCGTCGTGCGTCGTGCGTGCGGCGCCGACTGCGGCTCCTCCGGCCTGTGGCCTACAGCCTCCGGCCTGCACCAACGGGATGCGTGAAGCGGGAAGCCGTCGCCCGTGACCGGCGACCCGTCGCTCGTGCCGAGGCCGTAGCCTCGTGCCACGGATCACGGGCCACGAGCCACGAGCCACGTTGTTCCCCTTCTGCGCCGCACCGTGCTTCCGCGACAGGATCGCGATCTACCCTCCGCCCTCGCCAACCGCGCAGAGGGAGATGAGGTCCCCCCCCGGGCATCCTGGTTTTCCTTTTGCCGCACGACCGACGTGTCGCTATGATGAAGGCTATGGCACGGCAGAGGACCATCTTGGTGTATGCGGACACGTCCGTGTTTGGCGGCGTGTTTGATGACGAGTTCAGCGAGCCGAGCAAGGCGTTCGTTGACGCGGTGTTGGCGGGAGATTTTGGACTTGTCACCTCCGAAGTGGTCAGGCAGGAGATTGCGGCGGCCCCGGAAGCGGTTCGCCAACTGTTTGACGACCTCCTGCCGGTTGCGCAAGTCATCCCGATCACCGACGAAACGCTGCGCTTGCAGCAGGCATACCTCGCCGCGGGCATTGTCTCGGAGCGATTCGCCACGGATGCGCTCCATGTTGCCTTGGCGACGGTATCGCAGACGTCCATGATCGTGAGCTGGAACTTCCGCCACATCGTCAATTTCCGGAAGATTCCCAAATACAACGCGGTGAACAAGCTGCACGGCTACGGCGATATTGCCATCTACTCACCGCTGGAGGTTGTCGGATATGAAGACGAAGACCTTTGACTGTGTTCAGATGAAGCGCCAGGGGGCCGAGCAGGTGATGAAGCGATTGGAGGGAATGACCATCCCGGAGCAACTGGAATACTGGCAGAAGGGGACGGAAGAACTCCAGAGACACCAGCGAAGCCTCAAGAAGAGGGTCCGTCCGTGATGTCCGGCGTCGCGCGTCGCGCGTGCTGTGTCGGTCGCGGTCCCTCCGGCCTGTGGTCTACAGCCTCCGGCCTGCACCAACGGGATGCGTGAAGCGGGGGGCCGTCGCACGTGACCGGTGACCCGTCGCTCGTGCCAACGGCTCCGCCACGTGCCACGGATCACGAGCGACAAGCGACAAGCGACGCTCTCTCCGTTTTCTCCGCGTCGCCCGCGATCCGCATGTCCCGCTCGCACCCCGCGCCAAGCCCCCATCCCGCCGGCCGCCGTGCCCTGGACTTGAGGCGCCAATCTGGTACCTCAAGAAGGCATCGTACTCTGCCTTCGTGAGTTGAAACATGAAATTGCCGGGAAATCGCTCGATGTTTCTTTTCACCGCCCTGACCAAGGCTTTTGTTTCCACTCCGTAGAGCGTCGCCAGATCGCTGTCCAGCATGACTTTCTGTCCACGGACGAGGTAGATGCACTGTCGAATCCGTTCCGCCGGAATAATGGACTCTGTTGTTGCGGCCATCGGGAACCCACTCGCCTTCGCACAAGTCTCGAATTGTCAAGGCCATTATATCGTTTTGGAAGTCGTATGTCTCGCGCGAAATCGTTCAGCGAGCGAAGACCCCATCCCGCCGCACCGCCATTCCGCAACCGGATGGCGATCTACGCTCCTCCCTCGCCAACAACCGGAGAACGCGGTCTGTCCCTACGGCACCCTCCTCAAGATTACCCTTGCGAGATCGGCGTCTTCAGCTCCGATAGGCGGTTGTGGAATTCGGCCCATCTCATCCTGTCCACATCTTTGACAAACACGATCAGGCCGGATAGATGATTATGGAAGCCATAGGCGGAGTCAAATCCTTCATGCTCAGCTACTTCCGCAACTCCAAATTTCCCGCTTGCGTAGAGCAGGCGGTCGATTCTACGGTACGTCTCTCTTGAGATTCGCGGTTGAGTGCCATCCACAAGCAATCCCAGGACGATCTTCTTAGACCCAGGTCCAGCAATCCTGGTCTTCTTTGGGTTCTCTCGAAAGCCGCATGACCGGATGGCGTGAATGACACTCCTGTGGATTCTTCCTATCGGCATGTCTTTCGGCAGGTTTCTTGCCGACAGGGTCAGATCGTCAGCATAGCGCGTGTAGACGAATCCGTGTGCAAGCGAGAAGGTGCAAAGCAGATCATCCAATTTCCAGGCTACGAGATTACTGAGCATTGGGCTTGTAGGGGCACCCTGTGGCAAGACCCCTGTGGCAAGACCGTTTCTCCAGTAAGGACCTCTATTATCCCACCACTCTCCCCGTCTATGGAGTAGGTTTCTATACCTCTTGGGTAAATGAGTCGTTGTGCAGAGCCGTGCTAACTCGAATGCCAGGAGTCTGCGGTACCCCATCTCTTCAAATACGTGAAAGACGTCTATTTCAGAAACATCGTAGAAGAAGTGTTTTAGATCAAACTGGAACAGCCAGCGTGCACCACAGTGAGAACCGGCGCATTTTCTGATACCTCCGTTACGATGGTACGCGAAAGAGCAAGGATGTGGTGAAGTCTTCTGGAGAACTTGAGTGTTGAGGAAGTGCAGCACGGGAGACAACGTCCCGGACACCGCATGTATAAATCGCCGGCCTCCCGAGCGTTTCTTTGTGGCGAACATCTTGTAGTTCGCTGTTTCTCGCTTCCGATTGATGGTATCACGAAGCATGTTGTAGTCGGATTGAGTGATTTCGGCCAGATGGCCGAGAGAGAAGATCACGGGGAGCCCCGCATTGATCAACCGTTGCGCATATTGCTGGAGTCTAGCAGCGCATTCCGCCCCCAAATTGATCTCAGCCTTTTCAAAAAGATGGTGTACCGACCAAGCTTCCATTCACATCTCCTTTGAGTCCAGGGGACCTGGAGTGACAGGTCCCTCACGAGACATCGAAGGTGCTTGGGAACTGTCACTCAAGGGCGGCGAAGCCGCCTTGGCGTCAGATCCTTCCAGAGAAGCCTGTCCGGCTTCCCCACCCACCGCAGATTTCTCTTTGGCAGGATATGCCTGTTCCTGCAACGATTCCCGCATTTGAACAGGCGGCTGAAAAGTTACCTGATCGGCACACCATGATCTCGGAACATATAACTCTCTGGACAATTCTCTTTCTGCTCCAGCAGTCTTCATGTATCGTCGCATCGCCCTGACTCCGGCTTCAGTAATACGATTCTTGTCTGAGATGAGTCCTGACTGAGCGACGTTCTGAACTAGAGCTGCAATACACTCTGTGTCACAGTCCATGCGTAGAGCCAACGTTGATGTGCGCCGAACTCCTCGCTTGACCAGTGAAAGAAGTCTGAGTGCCTCACTCGAGAGTGGCGTATAGTATTTCACCGGATAACGCCCTGCGTTTTGCCTGGAGGCCGGATTGTCCAGCAAAGAAACGAGCCAGTCTGGCAGACTCCTGGCTGGAAGCAGGGGACGCCACTTGGGACTGCGAACGAACAACACACCTGGGATGTTATTGGGCACGCTATGATAGAAGACGGTATTACCCATGACGCCTCCGAATCCTCGCCTCCACTTTTCAGGGATGAGATCCACGGAGTCGCACAGCTTAACAATGCTCGCGTGCATACCTCCCCATCGCGATGATCGCAATTCCGCATCGTAGACGTTTTTGCTGAGAAACCTGATCTTCGACGATTTCCTGAAGACCCTCACGCCGTGATCAGATCCTGGTATATCTCGGACAATCACCTTCTTGCCTTGGCGCGTCCGCACGTAGGAGATGACAGTAATCTTGATATACCCATAGCTCCACCAACTTCGAAACGTTCTGTGTCTCATCATTGCTGCGACGAAGTCAGACACTCTCCTGCCACTTCCTATTGAATCCTCCACCAACACAACGTGCCGAATCCTCCGGTCTCGGAGTACCTTTAACGACGGATGATCGAGAAGACGGGCATCTGTGCGCACGGTGTTGGCCACTACCGAATAGACAAGGTCCTCACTCCCCATCGAGTTACCAGGTCGATTGATGACCTCACCCACATCATCCCACAGGCGATCGCGATGCTTTCCGAGCTTCCTAACGACGTACACTGCGTATCCACCATCCTCAGAGAGCGATAGAAGAGCATTCTTCAGCCAACCGGAGTACAGGTCCCGCGGGACGAAGCTCAAATGCATCAGCAGAGAGATCGCGGCATCACGTTCCGATTCATGAAACTGCCACAGCCATTCTGATATCTCAGAAGACCGGCCTATCATATCAAGACTGAGTACCCTGGTCTCGGATGCCATCGTATTCTGCCTTGTTAGGCGTTCCACGCCTGCGTAATCCGCGTCAGGAATGGCACGATACCATACCTGTGTTGACACGATCAATATGTTGCCAACGAGTGTCTCTGAGGGTCTTGTCGGCATTGGGGGCGCGGGGCTTTAGTGTTCAGTGCTTGGATCTGAGGGTTGAGTTCTGAGTTAGAAACCATATCTGGTGGGCGTTTCGTTCCGGCCCAATCGCAGAACGATGCCGTACACCGGTCATGTCGGTAGGATGCACGCCCTGTGTTTAGAAGGAAGACCGACAAGATGGGATGACATGCCGCAGAGAGTGCATGGTTTTGTCATCTTCGGCGATGGCACTGTGTCCATGCCAAATCGTCGAAGATCGATCTCGCGTTGTCTTACGAAGGTTGCTTCCAGCTTGTTCTATTATCGACCGGAATCGGGCGGGGGATAACGAAAAAAGGTGGAATCGGCGGGGGATTTCGGATGGCAGATTCGCGGACTCTGCGGCCTGCGGCGGCAGTCGGCAGTTCTCAGTTTGCAGTTCCCAGTTCACGAGATACGAGATTCGAGATACGAGATTCGAGATACGAGATACGAAACACGAGATACGTCCCGCCCCATCTACGCTTCTACGCATCTACGCTCCGACGCGTTCCGGCGGCCGTAGGCCGGAGGGGCCGCGATTGACGCTATACGCACGACGAGATTCGAGATACGAGCGACGAGATACGAGATACGAGTTGTTGTGGCGGGGCGGGAGAAGGGCGGCTATGATGGGGGGACGGAGTGGGGGGATGGCGCGTGGAATGGAAGGAGCCGCGATGGTGAAGCACGGGACAAGTCGACGGGCGTTTCTCAAGTCGGCGGCGGTGGGGCTGGGCGCGATGGCGTGCGGGCGGCCGGCGCGAGCGACGACGAGCCGGCGGCCCAACATCCTGTTCCTGCTGACGGACGACCAGCGGTGGGACACGCTGGGCTGCGCGGGCAACGCGATCGTTCGGACGCCGCACCTCGACGCGATGGCCGCCGCCGGCGTGCGGTTCACCAACGCCTTCGTCACAACGTCGATCTGCTGCTCGAGCCGGGCCAGCATCTTCTCGGGCCAGTACAGCCGCCGCCACGGCATCCACGACTTCGCGACGCCGTTCTTCGACGCCGCCTGGGCCGACACCTACCCCGCGCGGCTCCAGCAGGCGGGCTATCGCCTCGGCCTGATCGGCAAGTACGGCGTCGGCGCCGACCGCGACTTCCACAAAGGGACATTCGACTACTGGAAGGGCATCCCCGGCCAGCCCGTCTACGAACAGACCGACGAGCAGGGCAACTACAAGCATCTCACGCAGATCATGGGCGAGCAGGCGATCGAGTTCCTCCGGGGCAGCGACGACCGACCGTTCTGCCTGTCGGTCAGCTTCAAGGCCCCACACGTGCAGGACAGCGACCCGCGCCAATTCATCTATGACCCGATCTACAAAGACCTGTATGAGGACGTCACGATCCCCGTGCCCGAGACGGCCTCGCCCGCGCACTTCGCGACGCTGCCGGCGTTCCTGCGCGACGATGCGACGACGGCCCGCGTGCGATGGAAGATGCGGTTCGACACGCCCGCCAAGTACCAGGAGTCGGTCAAGGGCTACTACCGGCTGATCACGGGCGTCGACACCGTGCTCGGGCGGGTCCGCGCCGAGCTGGTGCGCCTCGGCCAGGCGGACAACACGGTCATCGTGTTCACCGGCGACAACGGCTTTTTCCTGGGCGAGCACGGCCTGGCGGGCAAGTGGTACGGCTACGAAGAGTCGATCCGCGTGCCGCTGCTGATCCACGACCCGCGCCTGCCCGCGTGGTGCCGGGGCCCGGTCCGCGAGCAGATCGCCCTGAACATCGACATCGCCCCGACGATCCTGTCGCTGGCGGGCGTGGAGGCGCCGTCGGCGATGCAGGGCGTGGACCTTTGCCCTCTGCTTCGCGGCCGGACGGGCCTGGGCCGCAGCGACTTCTTCTACGAGCACCTGTTCGTCAATCGCCCCGGCGGCAAAGGCCCCAACCTCATACCCCAGAGCGAAGGCGTGGTCTCGCTGCGATATAAGTACCTGCGGTACATCGAGCAACAGCCGGCGTACGAGCAGCTTTTCGACCTGCAAGAAGACCCCCACGAGCAGCGCAATCTTGCCGCCGAACCCGACCGTCAACCCCTGCTGAACGCCATGAGGGCCCGCTGGCAGCAGCTTCGGACGGAATGCCTCTGACCGTCTCTGTGAAAAGAATCACATTATTTCCCTGTTGGATTGACAACCCTGTGGCATCCCTGTAGCATCTCGCCCGGTCACCGTGTCGAACAAGCTTGGTAGGGGTATCTTCTATGGCAAAAGACAAGATCACGGTCGTGGGCGCCGGCAACGTCGGGGCCACGACGGCACACATCGCCGCGACGAGGCGGCTGGGCGAGATCGTTCTGCTGGACATCGTCAAGGGTCTGGCCCAGGGCAAGGCCCTGGACATGGCGGAGGCCAGCGGCCTGTACGGTTCGGAGCAGCGCATCGTCGGCACGACCGACTGGTCGGCGACCGCCGGCAGCGACGTCGTGATCGTCACCAGCGGCGTGCCGCGAAAGCCCGGCATGAGCCGCGACGACCTGCTCGCCACCAACGCCAACATCGTCAAGTCCGTCAGCCAGCAGATCGCCGCGCACTGCCCGGACGCCTTCGTCATCGTCGTGTGCAATCCGCTCGATGCGATGGTCTATGCGGCTGCCAAGACGACGGGCTTTCCGCAGCGACGCATCATCGGCATGGCCGGCGCGCTCGACTCGGCGCGCTTCTGTTACTTCCTCGCGACCGAGCTGGACGTGTGCGTCGACGACATCCACTGCGTGCTGATGGGCGGGCACGGCGACGACATGGTTCCCTTGCCCAGATTCACAACTGTCAGCGGTGTGCCCATTGTGCAGTTTCTCAGCGAGGCAAAAATCGCCGAGCTGGTCGAGCGCACGCGCAAGGGCGGCATCGAGGTGGTGAACCTTCTGGGCTACAGCGCCTACTATGCGCCGGCCGCCGGCGCGGTGAAGATGGCCGAGGCCATTCTCCGAGATACCAGAGGTGTTTTTTCATGTTCTGCATACTGTCGTGACGAATATGGGGTGGGTGGATACTTCGTCGGTGTTCCGGCGGTGTTGGGCCGGCGGGGGGTGGAACGGATCATCGAATTGGACCTCGATGATTCGGAGAAGCAGCAGTTCGGCGAATCGTTGGCGCACGTCAAAGAGCTGGTCGCGGACGTAGACCGGATGCTGTGATCGCCCGTCCCGATGGGGTTTTTGCTTGCCACGACGGCGTGGGTGCTATAGACTCCCGGTTCTTTTCAAGTCGCTGTGACAGTAGGGGTGTACCGGCACATGGAACTGATCAAGAAAATCAAGCAGGCCGAAGCGCAGGCGCAGGAGATTATCGAGCAGGCGAAGGCCGACGCGGTCAAAGCCGCCGAAGAGGCGCGCAAGAGCCGTGCCGCGGCGCAGGCCCAGGCCGAGCAGCAGCGGCGTCAGGCGATCGATGCGGCGGTCGCCAAGGCGGCCGGCGAAGGCCGGGCCGAAGCGGACGCGTTGAAGGCCGAGGCCGACGCGCGGCGCCAGACGCTCCGCAGGGAAACCCAAGCGAAGATCGACGCGGCGGCGAACCGGGTCGTCAGTTACCTGAGAGGCTGAGTATGGCCCTTGTCAAGATGGCGAAAGTGCTGATCGTCTGCCACCGCTCCCAGGCGGCCGACCTGCTCGAAGACGTGCAGCAGGCGGGCATCGTCGAGATCCTCGACGCCCAGCGGGCGATGATCAGCAAGCAATCGCCCGAGTTGCAGACCGAGAGCCGCCGACCGCGTGACATGGAAGAGACCCACGCGCGGCTGGAGCGCGCCGTCGGTTTCCTGCGTCCCTATCGCAAAGAGAAACGCGGCCTTTTCGCGCCGCTCGAGAAGATCGAACGCGATCGGTACGCTGAGATCGTTTCCGGCGAGAACGCGCTGGATGCCCTCGACGAGGCCGAGCAGGTTTCGGGCCGGATGGACCGGCTGGCAAACGAGTGCGACGCCACGCAGGCGACGCTGGACACGCTCGGTCCCTGGCAGGGGCTCGATACGCCCGTCGAGGAGATCGGCCGGCTCCATCGCGTCACCTGCTGGACCGGACTGATTCCCTCTCAGCACGTGGCGCAGGCGTCGGCGAAGCTCACGGAGCTTGGCGCGACGCTGCAGCAGGTCGGCACGGCGGGCAACCGCCAGGCGTGTCTGATCGTGGCGCTCAACGAGCGGGCGGAAGAGGTGCAGAAGGCGCTGCGCTCGGCGGAATACGAAGCCGTCAGTTTCGAAGGCATGCAGGGGACGGTCGCCGAGCTGATCGCGCAGCACCGCCACAAGCTGGAGCAGTCGCGCCGCGAGTTGGAACAACAGAAAGCGCGGGCCGGCCAGTTGTCGGACGACCTGCTGCGGCTGGAGATCCTCGACGATCACTATCGCAACGTGCTCGGCCGCGAGACCATTCGAGGCAGCGCACCGGGGACCGAACAGACGGTGCTGCTCGAAGGCTGGGTGCGCGCCGAGGACTATGCGAAGCTCGAGCGGATCGTGGGCCGTTTCGACGCTGCCAGCGTGGGCAGGATCGACGTGGCCGAGGGGGAAGAGAAGCCGGTCGAGATCGAGAACACGCATCGGTCGCGTCCGTTCGAAGTGATTACCCGCCTGTATGGCATGCCGGCGGCGACGGACGTGGACCCGACGCCGTTCCTGGCGCCGTTCTTCGCGTTGTTCTTCGGCATCTGTCTGACGGACGCGGCTTACGGGATCGTGATGATCGCCGTGCTGTGGTGGGTCCTCAAGAAGATCAAAGGCGACGCGAAGTTCATCAAGATGATGATCGTCTGCTCGGTCACGACGGTGATCGCCGGAGCGCTGACCGGGGGCTGGTGCGGCGACGCCATTCAGGTCTTCGTGCCGCAGCTCAACGGTTTTCGCAACGCGGTGATGTGGTTCGACCCGCTCGAAAAACCGATGCACTTCTTCTACATCTCGCTGGCTCTGGGCTATCTGCAAATCATCTTCGCGATCGGGCTGGCCTTCTGGCACAAATGGAAGCGGGGGGACCAGCGCGAGGCGATCTTCGATCATGGGACGTGGTTCGTCTGGCTCAACAGTCTGATGCTCTTCGGACTGGCGAAGGCGGGGCTGCTGCCGCCGGCGGTGGGCACGCTCTTCGGCTATGTGGCGCTGGTTCCGGCTTTGGGCATCGTGCTGTTCAGCGAGCGGGAGGGCAGTTGGGGCGCCCGCATCGGCATGGGCTGTTACAACGTCTTCAGCACGGTCTTCTACGTCGGCGACGTGCTCAGCTATATCCGCCTGATGGCGCTGGGCATGGTGACCGCCGGCTTCGGAATGGCGGTCAATTCGATCGTCAAGCAGGTCATGGACCTGGGCGTGCTCGGCTGGATTCTCGGCATCGTTGTGTTCGTCGGCGGGCACGTGTTCAACATCGCCAACTCCTGCCTGAGCGCGTTCGTACACAGCATGCGTTTGCAGTTCGTCGAGTTTTTCACGAAGTTCCTCCAGGGCGGCGGGCGCGAGTTCGAGCCGCTGCGCAAAGAGTACCGACATATTCAGGTGGACCGTTCGTCCACGGACTGAGAACCGAAATAGTGAAGCAGGGTGGGCGCCGAGCCACCGCTGGGATGTTTGAGGTGGGGTCGGGCCCTTCCTCACGAGAGCGAAAGAAAGGGAACGTACGATGAGTCAGATCACAATGGGAATCGCTTTTTTGGGTGTCGCGTTGGCAGCCGGCCTGGCAGGTATCGGTTCGGCGATCGGCATCGGGATCGCCGGACGCAGCGCCACGGGGGTGCTCAGTGAGAAGCCGGAACGGTACGGCCAGTTGTTCCTCCAGGTGGTGCTTCCGGGAACCCAGGGCTTCTACGGCTTCGTGATCGCCTTCTTCGCCCTGAGCAAGATCCAGGAGTTCCTCACAGCCGACAGCCTGAATCTCATGAATTCGCTGGCGATTCTCGCGGCGTGTCTGCCGGTGGCCTTTGCGGGTATGCTCAGCGCTATTCACCAGGGCAAGACCTGTGCGGCGGGCATCCTGCTGACCGCCAAGCGGCCGGAACTCGCCGTCAAGGCCGGCGTGCTCTACGCCGCCATGGTCGAGGTGTACGCCGTGCTCGGCTTTCTGATCTCTCTGCTGATCCTCCTGGCGATCAAGTCACCGGCCGCGGCCGCCGCCTGAGCGTCTGGGCTGGACAAACGCAAATCCTTAGTAAGCGGATGATGCAGATGCAAGCAGAACAGGTCATAGAGAAGATACTGTCGGACGCTCGGGCCGAGGCCGCCAAGATCGCCAAAGAGGCCGCCGACAAGGCCGCCGCCGAGCGCGCCACGCTCGACGCCCAACTGGCCGACTACCGCAAGCAGACCGAGTCCCTTGTGGCCAAGGCCGCCGAGGACGAGAAGTCGCACATCCTGGCCCAGGCCCGCATGGAGGCCGCCAAGGCGCACTTGGCGGAGAAGGCGTCGATCCTCGACGAGGTGTTCGCGCGGGCCAAACAGCGCCTCGCCGAGTTGCCCGACAACGAGTACCGGGAGCTGATGGCCCGGCTGATGGTCGAGGCCGCCGAGACCGGCGACGAAGAGGTCGTCGTCGGCGCCGAGGAACATCGCATCGACCAGGGGCTGATCCACGACGTCAACGGCCGGCTGGCTGGTCAGGGTAAGAAAGGCAACCTGAAACTGGCCTCCGACCGGCACCGTCTGGCCGGCGGGTTCGTCCTGCGTCGCGGCAAGATCAAGACCAATGTCTCACTCGGGCCGCTGGTGGACCAGTCGCGCACCGAACTGGAGATCGATCTGGCCAAGCAACTGTTTGCCTGAGCGGCCTCGAGGATAACCGACCACAGCGAAAGAGATGCCGAACGTGCGATCTGAAGCAACGATGTTTGAATTCCTGACGTATCCGCAGGTGGGCCCGGAGGACTGGCGGTATACCTCGCAGTGCGCCCAGGTCCGGGCGATGGAGATGCAGTTGCTCTCGCGTGCGGTGCTGATGGACATGGCCAATGCGCCGGACTTCGCGGGGGCGGTCGCGTCCCTGACGGTGGGCGAGTATGCGTTGCCGCAGGGCGGCGGGCGTTTCGACGACATCCAGGCGATTCTGCTGGAGAAGCGCTCGGCGGTCCGCGGGCTGTTTGCCGATTGGATGCTCGACGAGCGGATCGTGACGTTGTTCCGCAGCCGCGATGACTATGCGAACCTGCGTCTGGCGCTTCGCCGGGTGCTGACCGACAAGCCGGTCGGGTCGGACTACAGCGAAGACGGCAATGTGCCGCCGGACGTGCTCGGCCGAGCGTTCGAGGAGGAGAACTACAGCCTGTTTCCCGACTACCTGCGGGAGGCGACCGAGCAGGCGGTGCTGGCCTACTACCAGAACAAGGACGTCCGCGAGATCGATGCGACGATCGATCGGTGCGAGGCCGAGTACAAGATGGCCGCCGCCGAGCAGATCGGGCATCCCTTCCTGCTGAACCTGTTCCGGATGCAGATCGATCTGACGAACCTGCGGACCCTGCTGCGGGTGAAGTTCCGCGATGCCGACCCTCGCGGCGTGTTCCTGCCGGGCGGATTCATCGAGGCCGACCGCCTGCGCCACGCGCAGGAGAGCGCCTACGAGACGCTGGGCCAGTTGTTCTTCGCGACGCCGTACTACCGCCTCGTCGAGCAGGGCGCCGGCTACGTGGCGTCGAGCCAGTCGTTCCTGAAGATCGAGCAGCAGTGCGAGGAGTATATCGCAGGTTATCTGAAGGCGACGAGCCAGGTGACCGCCGGACCGCAGCCGATCATCGCCTTCCTGCTGACCAAGGAGCAGGAGATCCGCACCGTCCGCCTGATCCTGACCGCCAAGAAGAACCAACTGGACACGAAGCTGATCCTGGACCGGATAGCGTGAAGCGTGAAGCGTGAAACGTGAAGCGTCGTTCGTGAAGCGTGAAACGCGATGGGCATGAACAGGAAGATCACGAACTTCAGAGATTTGGATGTCTGGCAGAAAGGTATTGAGATCGTAAAGGATGTTTACACGACGGTTGAAGGCTTTCCTCGGCAGGAAGTGTTCGGTCTGACCAGTCAGATGCGCCGGTCGGCGGTGTCGATTCCGTCGAATATCGCCGAAGGGTTCAATCGGTTCCACAACAAAGAATACAAGCAGTTCTTGTATGTAGCGTTGGGTTCCTGTGCCGAGCTGGAGACGCAGATCGAAATCGCTGCGGAACTGAAATACTTGGCCGCGGAGGCCAAGGGTGTGTTGCTTGAGAAGCTCGATCATGAAACTCGCATGCTAAGGAATCTGGTGAAGAAACTCGGGTGAGCTTGAAGTCTGAAAGACGCTTCACGTTTCACGCTTCACGCTTCACAAGGAACGAAGTAGATGGAAGGCAAAGTGGCAGTGTTAGGTGATGCGGACTTCGTGATGCCGTTCCGGGCGCTCGGGGCCGACACGTTTGCGGTCGAGCAGCAGGCCGAGCAGGTGGTTGCGGCGGCCGAGAAGATCGTCGACGCCGGCTACGCGCTGGTGGTGGTGGCCGAGAACGTTGCGCCGCAGGCGGATGCGGCGTTCTCGCCCACCGAGAGCAAGCCGACCCCCTGTGTGGTGGTGGTCCCGTTCACGACCGCCTCGGAAGGGTTCGCCACCGAGGCGCTGGGCAAGGTCCTCAAGCTCGCTACCGGTATCAACATCCTGGCAAACGCGTAATGCGTAGTGCGTAGTGCGTATTGCGTTAGAAAAGGACGATGACCGAGAAGATCAGAACATATAGAGATCTGGACATCTGGAAGACAGGGATTGAAATTGTCAAGGACACGTACAAGCTCACGAACGAGTTTCCAAAGCATGAGCTTTATGGGTTGACCAGTCAGATGAGGCGATCGGCCGTCTCGATACCGTCGAATGTGGCCGAGGGCTTCCGAAGGCGGCACAACAAGGAGTACGCAAGGTTCTTGGATATCGCCTTGGGCAGTTGTGCCGAGCTGGAAACGCAGGCGACGATTGCCAGGGAATTGAATTACATAGCGCTACGTGATGAGTCGCAGATGCTGGAGAAGCTGGATCACGAGTGTCGGATGATCGCGAACTTGATGAAGAAGCTGGAGTCGTGAGTGGGGCACGACGCAGTACGCAATACGCACGACGCAACACACTAAAGGTATTGGATGATGAGTGAAAAAAGAGTAGGTCGCGTAGTCAAAGTGGCCGGTCCCGTGGTGGTGGCCGAGGGCATGGCCGGCGCCCGCATGTACGACGTGGTGCGCGTCGGCGCGCTGAACCTGATCGGGGAGATCGTGGAGCTGCGCGGGGACACGGCTTCGATCCAGGTCTACGAGGAGACGACGGGCATCGGGCCGGGCGAGCCGGTGGTGGACACCGAGGCGCCGCTGAGCGTGGAGCTGGGGCCGGGGCTGATCGAGAGCATCTATGACGGGATCCAGCGGCCGCTCGACGATCTGGTGGGCGTGGAAGGCTCGTTCATGAGCCGCGGCAGCGACATGCCGGGCCTCGACCGCCAGAAGAAATGGCACTTCAAGCCGACGGTCGGCGACGGGACGAAAGTGGGCCCGGGCGACATCATCGGCGAGGTCAAAGAGACGACCCTGATGGTGCACAAGATCATGATCCCGCCGGGCGTGAGCGGGACGATCTCCGGGATTCGCGAGGGCGATTTCACCGTCGAGGAGACGGTGGGGACGTGCCGGGGCGACGACGGGGCGACACACGAGCTGAAGCTGATGCAGCGCTGGCCGGTGCGGAACCCGCGGCCGATCGCGCGGCGTCTGGCGCCGGAGCATATTCTGGTCAGCGGGCAGCGCGTGATCGATACGTTCTTTCCGATCAGCAAGGGCGGGACGGCGTGCGTGCCGGGGCCGTTCGGGACGGGCAAGACCGTCGTGCAGCACCAGCTCGCCAAGTGGGTGGATGCGGACGTGGTGGTGTACGTCGGTTGCGGCGAACGCGGCAACGAGATGACCGACGTGCTGACCGAGTTCCCCGAGTTGAAGGACCCCCGCAGCGGCGAGCCGCTGATGCGACGGTCCGTGCTGATCGCCAATACGTCGAATATGCCCGTCGCGGCGCGCGAGGCGTCGGTCTATACCGGGATTACGCTGGCCGAGTACTTCCGCGACATGGGCTACACCGTCGCCCTCATGGCCGACAGCACCAGCCGTTGGGCCGAGGCCATGCGCGAAATCTCCACCCGCCTCGAAGAAATGCCAGCCGAGGAAGGGTATCCGGCCTATTTAAGCGCCCGGATTGCGGCGTTTTATGAGCGGGCGGGGCGGGTGAAGTGTTTGGGCGGGCCGGAGCGGGAGGGCGGGCTGTCGGTGATCGGGGCGGTGAGCCCGCCCGGCGGCGACCTGTCCGACTCCGTCGTGCAGGCGACGCTGCACGTGGTCAAGGTGTTCTGGTCGCTCAAGGGCGAGCTGGCCTACCAGCGGCACTTCCCCGCCATCGACTGGCTCACCTCGTACTCGTTCTACAAACAATATCTCAAGGGCTGCTTCGACGACAAAGAGCAGGGCCAGGAGATGGAGCGGATGACGGTCGAGGCGATGACGCTGCTGGAGCAGGAGTCGGAGCTGCGCGAAATCGTCCGCCTGGTCGGCGCCGAGGCGCTGTCGCCGCGCGACCGCCTGGCCCTCGAGACGTCGCGGTCGCTGCGCGAGGACTACCTCCACCAGAACGCCTTCCACGCGGTCGACACGTTCACCTCGATGGTCAAGCAGTACGAGATGCTCAAGACCGTCCTGCACTTCCACCGCCAGGGCCTCGAAGCGATCGAGGCGGGTGTCGAGACGGCGGACATCTTCAAGCTGGCCGTCCGCGAGGACATCGCCCGCGCCAAGTACATCCCGCAGACGGAGATCGACAAGATCGTCCATATCCGCAAGAAGATCGAAGACCAGATGAAACAGCTTCAAGGTGCGGCCGCCGCCAAATGACGAGGCGAATAGCTTCCCGACAGCCGTAGGAGTATCCCATGCGATCGGTGAAAGAATACCAGACAGTCACGAACATCCAAGGCCCCCTGATGATGGTCGAGATGGTCGACGAAGCCAAGTTCGGCCACATCGTCGACATCGAGCTGGCCGACGGCTCCATCCGCCACGGCCAGATCCTCCAGGTCGAGAACGACAAGGTCCTCGTCCAGGTCTTCGAGGGCACCAGCGGCATCGACGTCAAGCGCAGCACCGTTCGCTTCCTGGCCAAGCCGCTGGAGCTGGGCGTCTCGCCCGACATCCTCGGCCGCGTCTTCAGCGGCCTGGGCGTCCCCAAGGACGACGGCCCCGCGATCATCCCGACGAGCCGGCTCGACATCAACGGCCAGCCGATCAACCCGTACGCCCGCGACTACCCCAACGAGTTCATCCAGACGGGCATCTCCACGATCGACGGCCTCAACCCGCTCGTTCGCGGCCAGAAGCTGCCGATCTTCTCCGGCTCGGGCCTTCCCCACGACGACCTCACCGCCCAGTTCGCCCGCCAGGCCACCGTCCTCGGCAAGGGCGAGGAGTTCGCGGTGGTCTTCGCCGCGATGGGCATCACGTTCGAAGCCGCCCAGTTCTTCATCGACGACCTGCACAACACCGGCGCCATCGAGCGCGCGGTCATGTTCATCAACCTGGCCAACGAGCCGGCCATCGAGCGCATCGCCACGCCGCGATTCGCCCTGACCGCCGCCGAGTACCTGGCCTTCGAGCTGGACATGCACGTGCTGGTCATCCTCAACGACATGACCAACTACTGCGAAGCCCTCCGCGAGATCAGCGCCGCCCGCAAGGAAGTGCCCGGCCGTCGCGGCTATCCCGGCTACCTCTACACCGACCTGGCGACGATCTACGAGCGGGCCGGACGCATCAAGGGCAAGAAGGGCTCCATCACAATGGTTCCCGTCCTGACCATGCCCGAAGACGACAAGACCCACCCGGTGCCCGACCTGACCGGCTACATCACCGAAGGCCAGGTCATCCTCAGCCGCTCGCTGCACCGCCAGGGCGTCGCGCCGCCGGTCGACGTGCTGCCCAGCCTGTCGCGTCTGAAGGACAAGGGCATCGGCAAGAACAAGACCCGCGAGGACCACGCGGACCTCTACAACCAGCTCTACGCCGCCTACGCACGCGGCAAGGAAATGCAGGAGCTGGCGACGATCATGGGCGAAGCGGCCCTGTCGGATGAGGACCGCAAGTACATGAAGTTCGCCAACGCCTTCGAGGCCCGCTACATCTCCCAGGACTACTACGAGAACCGCACGGTCCAGCAGACGCTCGACCTCGGCTGGGAGCTGCTGAGCATGTTCGAGAACGCCGAGCTCAAGCGCATCGACGTCAAGCTCATCGAGAAGTACATGCCGAAGTTCCGGCAGAAGGCCGGCGGCGCGTAGCTTGCAGCGTCGTTCGTCGCTTGTCGCTCGTCGCTCGATGCAGGCAATGGAGGAGGGAGACGATGAAGGTGAGTGACTACAAGCAACTGAAGGTATGGCAGAAAGGGATCGAAATCGTTGACAGGGTGTACACACTGACGGACAAGTTTCCACGCGGAGAACTCTACGGCCTGACGCTCCAGATGCGAAAGGCGGCCGTCTCGATTCCTTCGAACATTGCCGAGGGCTTCGTTCGTGGCCACGCGAAGGAATACCGTCAGTTCCTGTACATCTCATTAGGGTCTTGTGCGGAACTCGACACGCAGTCGATCATTGCACATCGCCGACGCTACATGACCGACACGGACTTGAAAGAACTTGCAGAGGACCTGGACCACGAATCGCGCATGCTCACGAACCTGATCGGCAGAGTGGATAGGAACGCGAGCGACCAGCGACGAGGGACGAGCGACGAACTATGTTAGCCAACGTAAACGCCACACGCATGGAACTGTTGCGGCTGCGAAAGCGGGTTGCGCTGGCCAGCCGGGGTCATCGGCTGCTCAGCGAGAAGCGGGACGAGATTTCGCGGCAGTTGATCAAGATCGCGCGGGACATCCAGCCGCTGCGCCAGAAGGTCGAAACCGAGCTGTCGCAGACGTTCCGCCAGTTCATGCTGGCGAGGGCCTCGATGGAGCCGGAATACACCCGCGCCGCCCTCGAAGTGCCCACCAAGAAGTTCAGCATGGCGATGCAGTTCGCCTCCGTGATGAACGTCAAGGTCCCGCACCTGCTCAAGGAGATCGAGGGCGAGATCATCTGCTACGGCTACGCCACCACCTCCGGCGAGATGGACGTGGCGCTGCTGTCGCTGGAGCGGGCGTTCGACCTCCTGATCGAGCTGGCCGAGAAGGAAAAGCAGGCGCGCCTGCTGGCCGTCGAGCTCCAGATGACCCGCCGCCGCGTCAACGTCCTCGAACACGTCGTCATCCCCGAAATCCACGAGACCACCCGCTACATCCACGACAAACTCTCCGAAGCCGAACGCGACAACACCTCCCGCCTCATGAAAATCACCGACATCATCCGGAAATGACGGCTGCCGCCATCATTTCCGCGTCGCTCGTCGCTCGTGTCTCGTTCGTAGTGGCGTCGTGAGACGCTACCCTCGTCGTTTGTAGTGTGCCCGTGAGGGCATATTCGCCGTAGAATGCGTAACGCCTCACGGCGTCACTACAAACCTTATGCCCCTTCGGCTTCGCTCAGGGCAGGCTCTTACGGGCATACTACGAACTCATCCCAGCCCGTGCCATAATTGCCGACGGGGTATTGCCTCCGCCATTCATCAAGACGCTCTCGCCCGACTGTCTCCAGATAGAGACCGAGGCTGCTCCACGCCCACTCGTCAGCGCAGGTCGCATGCCCATGTTTGACGGGATTGGCGTGGAGGTAGTTGAGTGACGCATAGTAGTGTCTCTCCGAGCGGATGGCGCGATCGGAAAAGCGATGCCAGACTTTGCGTCCCGGCATCCGGTCCTCACGGTTCCACTGCGTCGCGCTGCCGTTGTGCAGGCGCCCGATCCTGCGTGCGAACGAGCGCAGATCACCCTCAATAAGAAGATGATAGTGGTTTGGCAGCACAACCCAGGCATAGATATCAATGTCGTGAATGGCTTCCGAGACAAGTCGGTCCAACAGCATCGCCTCCCAGGCAGTACGTCGCGCCTCCGTCGCCAGGATGGAACGATGCTCGTAACAGGCGGCGGAAATCAGATAGACGCCATCGCTCTGCTCAAAATGCGGTGGCGCATGCCAAGGCCGCCGGAGCCATTTGCGGCCTGCCAGCACCCTCGCCTGTTCCTCCCGCGTCATCCTCCGGTATTCGTACATCCTCCCTCCTCGTTGATTCGCTCGTAGCGACGCCGTGAGGCGTTGTTCTCGTTTGTAGTGTGCCCGTAAGGGCATACTCTCTCTTCGGATGCCAGTAGCGTCTTACGACGCCACTACGAACGAACGCCTTACGGCGTCACTACAAACCTATGCCCTCACGGGCACACTACAAACAGTCGATCACGCGAGATCGTCAGGACCTGTGGATGCCGTCCGCGCCGGCGGCAGGTCACGCTTCAACTGCCAGCATTATGACCACCGGCCGCCCCGACCGCAAGGGCAAATGTGGTCCGGCCGGTGGAATCCGAAGCACGAAACCCGAAACTCTAAACAAACCCGAATCACCGAAATCCCAATGCCCCAAACCGCCCACCTCCGCCCCGCGAGATACGAGATACCAGATACGAGATACGGCGTTGGAACCCGAGCGACGAGCGACGAGATCTTGCCCCGCCTCATGGCGGCACGAACGACGAGCGACGAGATACGAGCGACGTCTAAATTTCCTGGGGGAAATTTAGACAGGCGAATTCGCCGAAGAGTCTGCGGGCGGCCTTGTCGTAGGCTCGGGCGGCTTCGATTTCGGTGGCGAAGGTGCCGAGGTGGATGCTCTTGCCGCTGTGGCAGATGCGGGCGGACCACGTGCGGCGTCGCTTGTCGTAGTAGACGCCCTTGTAGATGGACGAGCCGGAACAGCGCTTGCGGAGGTTCCGCATGTTCTGCTGGTTCGTGCAGGTGCGCATGTTGGCCCGGCGGTCGTCGAGGCCGTTGCCGTTGATGTGGTCGATCATCATACCGGGCGGCGGCTGCATGATCTCGCGGTGCATGTAGATCGTCTTGCCGTTCTCCTTGCGGCCGGCGTACAGCTTGCCCGGCGCGACGAGGTGCCACTTGTGCCGGCTCAAGGCTTCGTAGTCGGCGGCGTCGACGATGGCGAACTTGCCCTTGGTCAGGGCGATGTAGCGGACCTCGTCGCTGGGGGCCGGCGGCTCCGGCAGGCGGACCGGGGGCTGCGGGCGAGGGCGGAAATTGGGACACGTGAAGGTGGGCGAGACCTCGCGCATCTCGCCGGGCGAGGCGTCGCAGTTGACGCACATCAGGCGGCTCATCCAGCCCATGGGAAAGAGCGCGCTGATGCCGGGACGCACCCACTGCGCGTAGACGCAGCAACTGCACTGGCGCTTGCACGAGGGGCTTTCCGGCCCGTCGGCGGCGCACTGGTTGCACGGATTGTCGTTGGTTTGCGGTTGTGGGGTGTCGGTCTTCTTGCGGGACTTTTTCATCATCGCTCCTTTCTTCGTGCACGGGCGCGCATCGAGAGAGGTGGGATTCTTGCATGGATGGAGTGCGGACAGGGAATGGGCACACGAGCAGCAGGGGACCCGGCCGGCAGGGCACTGCGGTGCGCCATCGGCGGCACCGCCCTGGGCCGGCGCTCCGTCAGGCGGAGCGGATTCTCGTATACCGGTTGTCAATCGCCGCCCAAAAGGCAGCGCCACGTCTCACCTTCGTGAGACATCATGAGTCTAAACGAAAAGCCTGTATTCGTCAACCAAAAAACACATATTTGCGTACTTTTCGTAACCGCCTGTGAATCAAGAGCTAACGAGCCTCGGTCGCCGGGGGACAAGGGGTTAGGGCGAGGCATGCCTCGCCCCTACGGGAGCGCTGCGAATGCGTTCGTAGTGGCGTCGTGAGACGCTACTTCCCATCGAACACACCAGCCCCGCAAGTCTGGGTATGCCCCTTCGACAAGCTCAGGGCAGGCTCTTACGGGCTCACTACGAGCGGGGGCTTGTGGGAGGGTTTGGCGGCGGGTAGGATGAGCCGGGTTGGTGGAAAAGGAGTTCGCATGAAGGGTGTCACGGCGTGGTGGGTTGGGCTGGCGGTGCTGCTGGCGTCAGCGGGCTGGTGTGGGGCGGGCGAGCCGATTGCGCTGAGTGACGAGGTGCAACTGGAGCCGATCGAGGGGGGCACATGGCTGGTGGTCCACCGGTTCGCCGGCGGCAACAACAGTCTGCTGGTGCGGTGCGAGGAGCGGCGATTCGTGTGGGTCGATACGCCGTGCACGGACGAGGCGACGCGGCTGGTATACGAGTGGCTCAAGACGACATTCTCCGATCCGAACGTGGTCGAGATCAACACGGGCTTTCACAACGACAATCTCGGCGGCAACGGCTACCTGCTCGGCCAAGGCGTGCCGTGCTATGGCTCCGATGTCACGCCGCGACTGATCGCCGAGTGCTGGGCCGAGACGGTGCGGAAGGTGCTGCCATTCTTCGAGGGCGAGGCGAACAAGAAGCACCGCGACATCCTCGTCAAGCAGAAGCTCGTCGCTCCGAATCGCCTCTATCCGCTGGCGGAAGGGCTGACGCTGAAGGTCGGACCGGAGACGGTGGAGGTGCACTTCCCCGGCCCCAGTCACACGGTCGACGACGTCGTGGTCTACTTCCCAAGCCGCCGGCTGCTCTTCGGCGGCTGCATGGTCAAGGCCCTGGCGTCACGAACGCCCGGCTTCACCGGCGATGCGGACATGGCCGCCTGGCCGGTGTCGGTCCGCAAGGTGCTGGCACGCTATCCCGATGCGCGCATCGTCGTGCCCGGCCACGGCCGCTGGGGCGACCTGTCGCTGCTGCGCCACACGATCGAATTGCTCGAAGCGTACAACCGGCAGCACCCGTAGACAATTCCGCCGCACGTGCTCTCTCCGCCCCCGGCGAAAGAAAAAAGCCCCTTGCCACGAGCAAGAGGGCTATAGGAAGTGAAGATGTTGAAGCGTAGTCGATCACGCGTGTACGGGCGCGGGGTGGTGCAGGTGGACGTCCCAGCGGTGGATCATCGAGCGTATCGCGAACAGGTCGTACAAGGCCGCAATGCCCACAGTGGCGTAGACGATGCGGCTCAGCCCGCTCATCGGCCCGAAGAACGCCGCGACGAGGTCGAAGCGGAACAGGCCCACCAATCCCCAATTCAGAGCCCCAATCATGATCAACGAGTAGCTGATGCAGTCGAGCGTTTTCAGCAGTGAATCCTTCATGGCCATCTCCTTTTCGGAATCGTCCGACCATCCCTGCCTGGATCACTGCGCTTATTACGCCGGCCCGAAAGACGGGTTCGCCGGCCGGAAAAAAATTATAGGACCGAATTGGTGTTAGATAGGGGCCGCCCGGTGCGGGCTGGAGAAGCGGGGCCGCGGCCGGCTCACCGCTCGCGGACGGGGGTGAGCTTCCAGGTGCGGTCGTTGTACGGCCGGGTCGTGTTCGGGTTGAAGTCCGCCCGATCCGTGTAGATCATGTCGCCCTGCTCGGTGGTCCAGCGGTATTTGAACTGGGCGGTGTCCTGCTCGGTCTGGCCGTTGAACGGATTGACGTATTCGTTCTGGGCGTTGAGCCAGAGGTAGCTCTCGTGGCGAATCTCGGCGTTGGTCTTGGCGCGATTGGCGTAGATCTCGCGATCGATGTTCTGGATGTACCGCATGGTGTCCTGCGCCGCCTTCGCCCGCTCGGCGTCGGCCTGCGAGGCGCGGGCGAACCACTCGGGGTTGAGCTTCATGGACTGGCGGATGATGTCGAAGACGGGCTTCCACGTCAGGGTCTCGTTGGCCGGGGCGCGCATCGCCAGCGTGTACTGGTTGCTCCACATCGCGCCGGAGGCGCGCATGTCGGCCAGGCAGGTGGACAGCGTCTCGCGGTAGCGGCGCTGGCCCTCGGTGTACTCGACGAGGATGCCGCCGCCGTCGTAGCCGAACGGCGGGAATCCCGCCGCCTGCATCGTGTCGTCGAGCGACTTGTACATCTTGCGGAAGACCTCGCCCAGCTCCGGCATCGGCGTGAACTCGACCAGCCTGGCGTCGGCCGCCTGCGGATGGACCTGCATGAACAGCTCCTGGAGGAACTGATTGACGCCGGGCATTGGGCGGACCGTCATGCCCTGATACTGCGAGCCGGGCGGGAACAGCGCAGCGCTGTACGAGAACTGCGGGTTGCGGCTCATGTCCGCAAAACTCCACGTCGGCAGCCAGCGGAATAAGACCGTGCCTTCGGCATCCTTCTTGAGCGTCAGGTCGCACTTGGCGCTGATCGAATTGGTCGACCCGCCCGTCTGCGCCGGATTGACGTGGAACATTCCGCCTTCGAGCGTCCAGTCGGGCGGCGCCAGGAACGAGAAGGCCTGCTCCTTCGGCTCCCACCGGCGGTTGAACGCCAGGGTGGCCGGCGCGGTCGCGGTCGGGGGTCTCACGTCTATGGGGGGCGCGCTGTTCGTCGTGCTGTACTTCCGGCGGGCGTCGACTGCCGCCGATTCCGAGCCAAACGATACTACGGGCCACGCTGCCGCGATTGCGAGCAGCCAACACACCATCCGCACTGTTCTCATGGTTCTCCACCTCCTGTCCATCGATCACCGGGTGACGCCAATTATTCGCGGCATTATGCCGAGCCCCCTCGGCGTTGGCAAGAGGCCATCTTGCGGAATCCGGGCCGCCGGCGAGGCCGCGTCCGGTTCATATTGGCAGGTGCATTCTCGCAGAGCACGGCAACAAATCCAGTCGTTCCCGCCGCAGCGACGTGGTAGGGGCGACGCATGCGTCGCCCTTCCGGCACACGACCTGACCACCGTTTATGCGGCAGAGGAATCTACCGGTGTGGTCTGGGCACCGAGCAACTCCGTGTGCCATGAAGGCCCGTGCGACTTGCCACCTGCAAACACCAAATGCACCCGGCGGGTCCCGATTCTTGCGATCCTGCTTGATTTGTGGGGCGACGGCGGCGACAATGTCGCCCTGGCATGACAGAAATGAAAAGAAACCGCTTGTGTAAGGAAACTCAGGTATGGCATCGATCGTGAAAACGCATGGCGTTGTTGCCCTGTTTGTGGTTGCGCTGCTGCTGCTGGCCGGTTGCGGCAAGAAGGGCCAGGATCAGGCGTCAGGATCGGGATCGGCGGCTCCGGCCCAGAGCCAGACGGCCACACCGTCCGCGTCATCTACGCAAGCGCCCGACATGGCCCAGGTGGAGGCCCAGACCAAACAGGCCCTGGCCCAGATGAACCAGGGCGCCACCGTCGCGGCCCTGTCGCCGGCGACAGTGAAGGGCTTCCTGCCGGCGGAGTTGCCCGGCTTCACCCGCATCGATGCCTCCGCCGAACGCACGCAGATGGGCGGAGCCGACCTGTCCGTGGCCGACGGCCAGTACGGCGCCAGCGAGGGCGACGGTTCCATCGACGTCACGATTACGGACGTCGGAAACCTCAGCGGCGCGATGAAGATAGGCATGACCGGCTGGGCGATGGCGCAGTACAGTCGGGAGACGGACACCGGTTATGAGAAGGTCACGACCTACAACGGCTACAAGGCGATGGAGGAATACGACAACGAGGCCAAAGACGGGCTCCTGCGGATCATCGTGGCCGACCGCTTCGTCGTCGAAGTCCGGGGCAACGCGGTCACCATGGACGTGATCAAGCAGGCCATGGGCAAGATCGACCT
The DNA here is from genome assembly GCA_040772485.1 of Sedimentisphaerales bacterium. Lineage (GTDB taxonomy): Bacteria > Planctomycetota > Phycisphaerae > Sedimentisphaerales > Anaerobacaceae > Anaerobaca. The sequence continues at coordinate 34,989 of JAXGYC010000013.1, forward strand.
CGCCAAGCTCGCCGCCGCCAAGTAGGGGCGAGGCACGCCTCGCCCCTACCCACGGGACTTGCCCCGCGTGTTCGTAGTGTGCCCGTGAGGGCATACCCAGACTTGCGAGAGCCGGTGCGCCCGATGGAAGGTAGCGTCTCACGACGCCACTACAAACCGCGCGTGGCACCCTCAAGGCGCAGCGCAGCGAAGCCTTGGGGATGGCGGAATCGGCGGGTGGTTGCCCAGTGCGAGACTTCCTTCCCGTTCAGCCATCCCCAAACGCTGGCGCGTTTGAGGCTGCCACCCACCCTCAATTAACGATCCTATTCGTAGGGGCGAGGCATGCCTCGCCCCTACCGCCGCGCGTTCGTAGTGTGCCCGTAAGAGCCTGCCCCGTTCGGTTCCACTCAGGGCGGGCTCTGAGCGAAGCCGAAGGGGCATAGTGTTTGTAGTGTGCCCGTAAGGGCATACACAGATACGGAAGAGGCGGTGCGCCCGATGGAAGGTAGCGTCTCACGACGCCACTACAAACGACGCGCTGGCGCGAAATGTGCTTGCGTCTTCGCGTTCTCTCCAGCACAATGGTGCTGTCAGAGGCGGGACGCCACGGCGGGCCCCGCAGGATACGAGAGCGGGGCGGTCCCGAGACGACTGGACATCCCCGTTGTACAAGAGGGACTCGGCGATGCCTGCATCCAATGCGAACGACCCCAGCCGCACGAAAGCCGGCCTGCCCTGGTATACGTGGGATGTGGTCCTGCTGGGCGTGCTGTTTCTGTTCGGGACCTTCGGCAATGCGTTTCCTCTACTGTCGTACGTGGGCGGCCTTCGCAACGATAAGGAGCTGATATTTTGCGCAAGCATGTGGCTTGTGTTGTTCACACCCATCGCGTTCATCTGTCTGGTGGCGCTGCTCGTCCGCATCATACACTGCTGGCCTCTGCGCATCGTCCGTCTCAGAAGGCTGATCGTACTTCAGATTGTGGTGAGCTTGGGCACGCTCGCATATGCGGGCCTGCCGTTTCTGTTTCTGCAGTACGGGCCGCCGGCATGTGAGATGCACATGTGGGGCATGCGGAAGTATGTGCGGACGCAGGTGGACGTCGCTGCGATTCGCGCTTGGCTGGACGCCCTCGATCCAAACGCTTGGCACGGCGTTCAGATTGATGTCAGAAGGGATGAGGAATCCAAGCCTGTGCTTGTGCCCGACGATGTCGTCCTGCCACCATGCCTTCTGCGCCTGGAGCCCCGATACGTTGCGCTGTCGTCTGTCGAGGACGGCGGTCTGGCAGTGATTCTGACCTGGGGCTCCGGCCTGCTGGGTACGTGGCACTTGGCCATCGGCCCAGAAACGATGGAGACGCCGCCGTCGGAGTTGGCGAGAGCGGCCGGCTACAGCCTTGGCGTATCCCCGTACAATCTCAGTGTGTCCCCCGGTGTTCTTATTTGGCACGACCGCGAGTGAGAATAGGGCAAGCCGGAAACGAGGAGCCGTATAGTGCAAGAAGCCAACTGCCAGGCGATTAGTGAGAGTGGCGAAACTCCCGCGAGAGGAGAGCGGCCATGGTACGTCTGGGACATCGTCCTTTTTGGTGTGTATGTCGTGCTGTGCGTGTCGTTTTTCTGCGTTCCTTCGGCGCTGGAGTACCTGGGGACGCGACGGGATGGACACTCCTCGTGGGGCTACTACGGCTTCCTCGCCTTCATGTGGCTGGGGTTGCTGTTGTTCATCGGGCCATGGATTCTGGCGTTGCGGCTGTTCATCGCCTGGCCCAGGCACATTCGTGGTTTCCGCAGGCTGCTTCCGCGCTGGGCCGTTGTGATCGCCGGCGTGGTGTCCCTGCTGGCACTGTTCTACGAGTTCTGGCCTGCCGGATACCAGTTCCGGCTGTGGGGCTTTCGCAGGTATGTCCAACGGCAGGCGGACATTCCCGCCATGCAGACGTGGCTCGACACGGTCAATCCAAACGCATGCAGCGAAGAGGCGATAGCAGTCGTGAGGGATGAAGACGGCGCTGTGAGAGTGGCGCCGGGCGACGTGAACCTTCCCTCGCCGGTATTGGACCTGAAGCCGCGCTATGTGCGGTTGTCGCTCGACGAGACGAATCGGCCGATGGTCTGTCTGCAATGGGGTTCGGGACTGGAGGGCACCTGGGGACTGACGGTCGGCCGCAAGGACATGCCGATTCCCAAGACGCAATTGCCCACGACGCAGACGCTGCCCGGCGGCAAGGTCTTTCGCAATCGCGGCGAGGACCGCCTGCCTATCGCCGGCGGCGCCTACATCTGGCACGAGCTCGAGTGAGACCGCGATTCGCTGGTGGCGACAGTAGGGGCGAATAATCATTCGCCCCTACGCCGGACCCTGTCCCCGTGGCGCAAGGAGGCTCATCGCACCCACCGATTCCCCACGGAAAGCTGCACGGCATGTGTGGCAGCGGCAACCCTTGCGGTTGCCGATGGTCGATGATTGGAGCAGGAAGAACCATCGGCAAGCTGTGCTTGCCGCTGCCACCCGCCTTCATCGTTCGTAGTGACGCCGTCAGGCGTTAGTCTTTCTATGGAGAATATGCCCCTTCGACAAGCTCAGAGCCTGCCCTGAACGCCGTTGAAGGGGCAGGCTCTCACGGGCACACTACGAACCTATGCCCTCACGGGCACACTACGAACCGGGTCGAATTGTGTTGCGTTGGGGGTGGGATTGGAGCACAATGGCCCCCTCGCAGTGGGGCATGCGCGGGCAACGCCTTGCGGCCTCGCTGCGAACGACGAACGGTCCGCGACGGGGTGGTCGCCGGGCCGCAAGGAAACGCCAAAGACTGGAGAGCACGATGGCAAAAGCGGCAGCGCGGCACATCCTGGTGGAAACGCAGGCGAAGTGCGAGGACCTCAAGAAGCAGATCGAGGGGGGAGCGGACTTTGCGGACCTGGCGCGGAAGCACTCGAAGTGCCCCTCGGGCCGGCAGGGCGGCGACCTCGGCACGTTCGGTCCCGGTCAGATGGTCAAGGAGTTCGACGAGGTGGTCTTCAGCGCCGCGGTCGGCACGGTGCAAGGCCCGGTGCGGACGCAGTTCGGCTACCACCTGATCGAGGTCACCAGCCGGACCGCGTGAGCGAACGCACCAGGGGCGGGAGGCCGTAGGCTGTAGACCGCAGGGATTTGCCGGTTCTCCGTGCTCGACGCAGCTACCGGCTTCCAGGATTCCGTGAAAGCAAGGCGGATTTCGTGCGTCTATCCGTTTAGGCCGATCGCGCCGCTGGAGCCAACAGAATAAGTAACGCCTCACGGCGTCACTACGAACCAGGTAACGCCTCACGGCGTCACTACGAACGATGGCAACACTTGAGGTCAGGTCATTGACGAAACGGTACGGCTCGGCCCGGGGGGTCGAGGACGTGACGTTCGCCATCGAGCCGGGCGAGATCTTCGGCTACCTCGGACCGAACGGCTCGGGCAAGACCACGACGCTCCGCTGCATCATGGGTCTGCTTCGGCCCACCAGCGGGCTGGTCCGCGTGCTGGACCGGCGTGTGGTGGCCGGGCGGGCCACGGAGCACGCGCGGATCGGCTATCTGCCGGGCGAGTTTCACATCTGGCCGACGATGCGGTCGGCCCGCTCGCTTGGCGTCCTGGCGGCTCTCGGGGGCGGCGACCGCGTCGCGTCGCGGCGAAGGCAGTTGGCTGAGCGGTTCGACCTCGACCTGAGCCGGCGCGTGGGCGACCTGTCCAAGGGCAATCGCCAGAAGGTGGGCCTGATCTATGCGTTCCAGCACGAGCCCGAGGTGCTGATCCTCGATGAGCCGACGGCGGGGCTCGATCCGCTGATGCGCCAGGCTGCGCTGGACCTGATCCGCGAGACCGCGGAGGGCGGCGCGACCGTGCTGCTGTCGTCGCACGACCTTAGCGAGGTCTCCGCCGTCTGCGGGCGTGCAGGCATCCTGCGCGAAGGCCGGCTGGTCGAGGTCGCGCCGATCGCGCAGATCGTTCAGAGCAGCGAGCACCGGCTGACGGTGTGGTTCGCCGACGGGCATCTGGCGCCGCGCCTGCCGGCCGCCCTCGCGGGCGTGCGCATCGTCAAGCAGAAGCCCGGCGTGCTGGACCTGGCGTACCAGGGCGCCGCCGATCCGATTCTCAAATGGCTCGGTCAGTTTGCCGTCGAGCGCATCGCCACGCCACAGATGTCACTCGAAGACGCCTTCATCCAGTACTATCGAGAGCCGTCGGCCGGCTCGGTCGGGCGCGGTCGCGTCGCTTCGCAAGGAGGTGACGCATGAGCCGCTCATCGCGTCCGCGATTCCCGTTCGTGCTGCTGCGGTTCTGGTTCGCGCGGGTCTTTCCGGCGTGGCTGGGGATCGGCCTGTTGATCTTCCTGATGCAGATCGGTGTTGCGGCCATCGTCCACGACAACCTCAACGTCCGGACGTTCCTGGCCTTCATCAACATGCTTCCGTCGATCGTCAAGACGGCGCTGGGCGGCGACATGCTCGATTCCGGCAGCATGACGGCCCTGCTAACGGTCGGCTACCAGCATCCGTTCGTGATGTTCCTCCAGATGGTGTTCGTGGTGGGCGTGCCGGCGGGATTGCTCACCGCGGAGGTGCAGAAAGGCTCGATGGAGCTGATCCTCAGCCGGGCGGTGGCCAAGACGCACGTCTATGTCTGTGCCGCGATCGTGGCGGTGGTCGGGACGTTCGGGCTGGTCCTGGTGATGTTCGCCGGGACGGCGGCGGCCGTGAATCTGTACACGTTCAGCGAGCCGATCGATCTGCCCCTGTTCTTCCGCATCGCGATGACGTCCGGGCTGCTGGCCGGGACGTTCGGCGCGTTCGCGCTATTGATCGCAGTGACGTTCCGGCGGTTCTACGCCGCCGTCGGCGTCTCCGTCGCCTTCCTGACGCTCAACTACTTCGTCGCCATCGTCGCCCAGTGGTGGCCCGATCTGAAGTTCCTGCGAAAGGCGACGCTGTTCTACCTGATCTACTACTCCGACCTCTGGCAGGGCTGGCCCGTCCGCAACATGGCGATCCTCGCCGCCATCGCCCTGGCCACCGCCACCCTCGGCGCCCTCATCTGGCGCCGTCGCGACTTGTTCGTGTGACCGTCCCCGCCTCCAAACGCTTCGGGGTATTTCGTGTCTACACGCAAGGGCGACGCATGCGTCGCCCCTACGATTGTCGCTTATCCGCCGCGCGAAATCCTTGCCCAACGTATGACCCTGTGATAAAATGAGCAAAGTCACGGCCGCGTGCGACGGCCGCGACGCGGGACCGTGGTTCTGGAGAGGTTCAGACCGATGCGGACGATTCGACGACGATGCGCTCAATGGGAGGGGCGGTCGTGACGGCGGACATGGAGACAGTCGAGCGGCGCCTGGCGGCAGTGCTGGAGCGGGAACGTCGTGACGCGATGGCCTACACGGTGCTGACCGTGCTGGCGACGCCGGTCTTCGTGACGATGGCCGCCCTGGTCGTCATGGCGGCGGCGGGGTTTCTGTTGAGTGGCGTGCCCGGCGTGGAGATCCGGGATGCCGTGGCCTTCTACACCGCGGCCAACGCTTTTCTGGCCTATATGATCGTCTTCGTCCTGTTCGGCGGCAGACGCGCGGCGGACGAGTTCCAGTTCGAGGCGGCATGGATCGCCGGCGCGGCGCTCTTCGGGGTTCTGCTGGCGGCGACATACGTCACGCCGTGGCCGCAGTCGCATCCATTGGGTTTTGCGTTGGCCTACGCGCTGTGCGGTCTGGTGGTCCTCGGACTGATCGGGCAGGTCAGGCTGCCAGACGACATCACGCAGATGCCGGAGGGCGAGAACTTCTTTCTTGCGCTGATCCTCGTGGTCTCGGGGTTCATTGTGACGGCGTACGGGCAGGTCTTCGGCAGTTCCTGGTTGTGGGTGCCGCCGAAGGGCGACGAAGTCCGCCTGGGCGCCTGGCTGCTCTGCAAACTGGCGGCCGATCCGGATCGCGCGATGGCAAGCGACGCCGTCCAGGGGCGCATCGTGGGCATCCTGGTTCGCCTCCGGCTCATCGGCGTCACCGACGCCGGCGCCGCCCTGACCCACAAGGGCCTCGAATTCATGCGCACCGTAGCCAACTTGGGCGATGGTGGTGGCCGCCGGCAGGCAAAGCAGGTGGCCCGATGAGGTCTTCATGGCAGGATGAGGTGACGCGTGTTTGTACGGTTTGTCGTAGGAGATGACAACAAGGAGCACTGGCGCCTGACGGGTGTCATCACGGAGGCTCGAATCCTCCGCGATGACGGAGGTCTCGAAGCCCATGAGGCTGTGGCACTGGAGGAGATCTACGATTGGCTCGACGTTTACCTGCCGTGTCCGCCGTTTTCCAGCAGCGACTGGCCGAGAGACGCCGTGTCATGGTTCAAGGACGATGCGGGCGAAGCCATAGGCCGGATTTGGGATATCATATCGATACTGCGCGAGCACAGCGTCCCGGTGCGCATCCTCCGGTCCAGAATGCCGGGCAAGATCCTGTACGAGGATGAATACCAGGTGGTCGCATTGGAGTGGAAGCGAACGTGATGCCGACCGCTGAAAAGCGGAGGGTGGCAGCCTCAACCGATGTTCATCGGGTTGGGGATGGCAGGGGACGACTGCAAGATTGATTGTCGCTGTGAGGAGCATTGAATGAACCGGTGGATGCGGCGGATTGTGGCGATCCTGGAGATCGGCAGGGGGGCCACGGGCATGGTGATGCTGTTGGCCGCGCGGCCGTGGGCCCGGGAGGGGCACAGCGGGTGGTGGTTTCCCTTCGGTGTGTACGTCGGCCTTTCCGTGTTCGCCATAGCGGCCGGCGTGCTGCTGGCGGAGGGGACGCGGCGCGGGATCAAGTGGTCGGCCGTCTGTCAGGCGTTCCAGATTCCTGTGGTCGTCTCGTCGATTGTGACCTACCGATTCGTCTGCGGCCTTCAGATTACCGCCGGCTTGTGGGGCCGGACCTGGGTCGTGGACAGTGGGATCGGGAGCACCTCGCTGCTGGTTCTGGGCCAGGCGGTTCCGGCAGGCAAGTTGATATCCGCGCCGGGGTACGGCGTGAACGTCGTTGCCGTCTGCGTCTTCCTGTATCTGCTCTGTCGCCTTTGGAGAACGCCGGCCGAGCAGACCCAATCCAAGGCTGTGTCCAAGACGCAAGCAGACAGCGTCACAGTGTGAGACTTCATGACCGGCATCCGGAAATACCGACGAGCCAAGGCTCCGTGGCGGGAGCGAGCTACGCGGCCCGCGAAGAGGCCCCGGAAAGTTCTGCTGCGTGAGTACCTCCTGGTTGCCGGCGTGATTATGGCGGGCTTGGGCGCGTTCTTCGGGGCGCACGAATACGACGTCTACTGCGTCGGCCGGTTGGAGGGCCTCGACAACACCCGTCTGGGGACCGAGTTTGTCCCGGAGGTGCCGCCGGGCGATCCGGCTCACCGGGCCGCTGCCGTGGCGGGATTTGCGGTTGCGGCGGTCGGCGTTGCGATAGCGGCGCTGGCTCTGGCCCTCTGGGGGCTCGACGCCTACGCCGTGCGCGCTCGCACCACGAGGGAACGGATGGTGGAAACTCGGACATGAGGAAGAAACGATGGATATGACCAGGCGGGTGGGACATGGGATTCCGCGATACTACTATCTGCTGACGCCGGCGTTTATCCTTCTGGACTATGTGGTGGGCATCAACATTCGTGTGGCGGCCCTGGATGCGATGCCCGGCTGCAAGAATCTGTACTATGGCTTCTGCGTTTTGTGCGGCGTGGTGGTGTTCGTGCTTCCGGCGGCCTCGGCGGTGGTGGCGTTTGCTGAGAGCACGATCCTGCTGTTCCTGACGGTGCCGGCGGTGTTCCGGCCGCTGGCCGCGAACCTCGAGCGGTTCGCCGATCTGGACGCCGACTGGGAGATGGCCGGGACGTTTCCCCTGGAGGGGATGCTGAACCTGCTGATGGCGGCCGCGATTGCGGTCCTCGCCTTCCACATGAGCCTTTCCGCCCTCGGCAAATCAGACGGTCCGGCCGGACGCGACGCGACCTGAGAACCCTTGCGAAGAACCATCGGCAACCTCTCGCCTGCCGCTGCCACCCGGACCGTCAGCCTGAGGTGATGCGCGTAAGAAACACGTAATGGCCGTGATCGTTCTCGCTCCTCGCGCGTCTATAGAAGTGAAGTGTTTCGGGAAGGTCGCGTCGCCGACCGGCGGCACGCCAGGGCGGACCGGTTGGAGGCACCCACTGGTGCGCAGTGAGAGGTTTGAACAATGGCGGTTCCGTTCATAGTGTTCTGGGCAGTTGTGTTTATTGCCCGTGAGGAGTTGGGATGGAAGGGGTTTGCCCTTTGTGTGATTCTCTGGGCGAGCCTGCTCGCCGCCTGCCTGTTCCTGGCCGCGTCCCTCTATTTGTTCGTTGCTCTGCAGTCCCTCTTCGACATCATTCTGCTACTGGTTCTATTCGGCCATGACATTCGAATTCGCTGATCCGCTTGGCAGCGTGGGGGCGACGTCCCGATGGCCACCGGGATCGCCCCTACTACCTCCGATGGCGAGGTGCACTTGACAAGAAGCAATCGACGGTTGCCTCAGCCGCATCGGGGCGGTATCGTGGTGGGTCTCTCGAACGTTCGCGATCTTTGGAGATGGGCATGGTCGAAGCAGTGCCAGGGCACAGGGGCATGTGGCTCGTCTGGGTGCGGGCGGTGCGCGTGTTCACGTTCACCGCGTCGGTCGTTCCGGTCCTCGTCGGGGCGGCGATGGCGGCGCGTGTGGATGGACCGGTCGCGTGGTGGCTGCTTCCGTTCGTGGTGGTCGCGTCGGTCCTGATGCACGCCGGGACGAATCTCATCAACGATTGTTTCGATTATCTCAAGGGCATCGACACCGACGACTACTCCTACGGCGGCAGCGGCGTCATCGTCCAGAAGCTGCTCACGCCGCGACAGGCCTTCATCGGGGCGCTGGTGACGTTCGCCGCCTCGTGCGGCATCGGGCTGCTGTTCATCGCCGTGCGCGGCTGGCCCATCTTCGCCCTGGGCGTCGTCGGCCTGCTCGGCGGGTTCTTCTACACCGCCCGGCCGGTCGGCTACAAGTACTTCGCGCTGGGCGATGCGCTGGTGTTCACGCTGATGGGCCCGCTGATGGTCATCGGATCGCACTTCGTGCTGACCGGCTCGTACAACCACGCGGTTCTGATCGCGAGCCTTCCGGTCGGCTGTCTCGTCGCGGCCATCCTGCACGCCAACAACATGCGTGACATCCAGCACGACCGCGAGGCGCAGGTGCGCACGGTCGCGAATCTGTTGGGTCACGATCGCGCGCGCTTCGAGTACTACGCTCTCGTGGGCGGCGCGTACGTTGCGGTGCTCGGGATGATCGCCGGCAGGCTGGTCAGTTTGTGGGGCCTGCTGGTGCTCCTGACGGCGCCGCTGGCGATGCGCAACGTCCGGCGGGTGGTCCACAGTCGGCCGCAGCAGCCTGAAAGCATCGCCACGCTCGACGTGCAGACCGCGCAGTTGCACCTGGCGTTCGGGCTGCTGTTCGCGCTGGCGATTCTGCTCGGAGCGTTACTCTGATGAGGGCCGTCTGGACACTCAGCGCGCTGGCGGCGGGGCTATGGTTCGTGATGTTCTCGCCGTGGACGCGGGAGGCGGTCCCGTTCTGGCCTGCGATGTCGCTCTCTTGCGGCCTGCTGGCGATGGCGGGCCTGTGGCTCAATCGCCCTTCGCTGCGCGAGGTCTTTGCATTTCGCTGGTGGCATGTCCCCGTGGGCGTGTTCTCTGCGCTGGTGCTCTATCTGATGTTCTTCGTGGGCCATAAGATTGCGGCGGCGATCCTGCCGTTCGCATCAGAGCAGGTCTCGTTGGTCTACCGCACGCGGAGTCAGGCGGATCTGTGGCTGATCGGTGTGCTGCTGTTCGCCTGGGTCGGCCCGGCCGAGGAGATCTTCTGGCGCGGCTGCGTCCAGCGCCGCTGCGCGCAGCGCTTCGGGGCGTTCGGGGGGCTGGTCGTGACGGCCGCGATCTACACCCTCGTACACCTCTGGTCTTTCAACCTCATGCTGCTGGCGGCGGCGGGCCTGTGCGGCGTATTCTGGGGCGCGATGTTCTGGCGCTTCCGCTCCCTCTGGCCGGCGCTCATCAGTCACGCGGTCTGGGACGTGGTGATTTTCGTCCTGCTGCCGATCCGCTGATCGAAGCCGAGCGAACCTTCCGGCCTCTTGCCCGATCTGTGCAAATCCTCTCCAGATTCTGCCTCAAGGGACGACCCGGATTGGCCGATAAACGGGCGGTGCTGTTTTTGAGGCGATTTTGGAGAGCTACAACCATGCATAGAGAGGAAACGCCAAGGGTAGTTCCATCGCAACGTCCGATATTCCGGTTGCCCGTCAACACCGATTTTCTCTTCCTCGACAAGAAGGGCGACTACAGCGCGAGGATCGAGAAAAAGCGAACGAAACTGCTACAGAAACTCGGCTTCCTCGCAGGCTTCCTCGAAGAGGGCGAAACCGTCATGTTCGTCACGACGGGCTGTTCGCCGTTCTCGACTGTCGAGCAGCTCACGATCGGGCACCTGTGGATCATGGCGATCAAGCGTGCGTTGTTCGTTTTCACGAACCGACGCATTCTCCACATCCCCGCCACGGGGCAGTATGAGTATCGCCAGTCGATCGCTCAGATTCGGTACCAGGATTGCCGTCGTCTGTACGTCAAAGGCTCGGCGTTGCGGGCGGAATACCTGACCGGCAAGACGGAGAGCTTCCTGGGGATTCCCGGCCCGGACCGGGCGACGATCCAGCGCCTCAACATCGCCGCACCGGAGCCGGCCGAGCCGAGCGATTGCCCCGAGCGGAACCACCTGTGCCCGAGCTGTGCGCAGTTGCTGGCGCCGCAAACGGCCGCCTGTCCCGCGTGCGGGCAGGCGTTCAAGACCGCGGCGGCAGCGGTGAAGTATTCGCTGCTGCTGCCCGGCGGCGGGTATTTCTACGCGCGGCGCTGGGTTCTCGGAGTTCTCGACGCGATTGGGGAAACCTACCTGCTGTTGATCACGCTGGTCGCCCTTGTCGGCGTCGCCCTTGGCAATCCGCAGGCCGCACCCGTATTGGTCATGTTCGGCCTGCTGCTGGTGATCGAGAAAGCGATCACCATTCATCATGCCAAAAAGTTCATCGCCGAATTCATCCCGCGCGATCCCCATGCGGTCCAACCTCCGCGTCGTGCGCCGTCCGATCCGTATGCGGCGTCATCGGCGGCGGAGCGAACACAGACGCTCGAACAGCTCCTGTCCGTCCGCTGAAGGGGTCGTTCATGTCACCTGGAGCATCGCGCTGGGCCGCCGGAAGATGCGGCTATGGATGTGACGCGCCCTGAGATTGCCGCGGGTTCTTCCGCGATAGACCGCTTTCCGCAGTTCCGGCCATCGGCAACCGCAAGGGTTGCCGCTGCCACACACGCACCCCCCTGGCCCAGGTGCTTCACTTCGTTCAGCATGACATCAGGCGGAAAGGGCCGGTTGTGCTTTTGCGCAGTTGGGTAGGTGGCTGTGAAAATATCCTGGCAGCCGTGTGGCAGCGGCAAGCGCAGGCTTGCCGATGGTGATACGCGTGCCGTCGAAGCCATCGGCAAACTCCGCCTTGCTCTCCCGGTGGCCATCGGGACCGCTGCCACACATGGCGCTCCGTGGTGGAAAACGGGCCTTGCCGCGAAATTCGCACAGACACGTTGAGCAGCGTGCCGGCGGATTTGGCTTGCGTGGGGCGCTGTTGGCGATGAGAATGCACCGCCGATGGTCCTCGTGTGATTGGCGCGTTTGGTTCCCTGCTGATTCTTGGAGAGTGACGATGAGACTCAGAAGAACGTGGGTCGTGTGGGTGGTGGTGACGTGGCTGGTGGCGTCGGCCTTATGGGCGGCGGAAATCCCGTTGGCCCGGCCGGAAGAGGTGGGAGTTTCGTCGGCCCGGCTCGCCGAGATGCAGGCGGTCGCGCAGAAGATGGTGGACGACCAGAAGGTGGCCGGCATCATCACGCTCGTGGTGCGGAAGGGCAAGATATGCCACTTCGAAGCCTATGGCTCGCGGGACCTCGCGGCGGGAAAGCCGATGGAGCGCGACACGATCCTGCGCTTCTACTCGATGAGCAAGCCGGTGACCAGTGTGGCCGCCATGATCCTGCACGAGCAGGGCAGGGTGCTGCTGGATGAGCCGGTCGAATTGTATATTCCCGAGCTGCGAGGACGGAAGGTCTACGCCGAAGGCGCGCAGGGCGAACCGACTGCGGTCGAGCCCGGGCGGAAGGTCACGGTGCGCGACCTGCTGCGGCACACCTCGGGACTGACCTATGGCATCTTCGGGGACACCCCCGTCGATCGGATGTATCGCGAGAAAGAGGTCCTCAGCGACATCGAACTCAAGGAAATGGTCAAGCGGCTGGGCGGGATTCCGCTGCTGTATCAGCCGGGAACGAAGTGGCATTACAGCGTCTCGACGGACGTGCTGGGCCACGTGGTCGAACGCGCCTCGGGGCAAACGCTCGATGTCTTTTTCTCGGAGAACATTTTCCAGCCGCTCGACATGAGGGACACCGGGTTTTACGTCCCGAAGGACAAGCACGATCGCTTCGCCGTGTGCTATGGTCCCGGTTCGAACGGCGGACTGGAGCCGACGGAAGAACTGGGGAGCGACGCATTTCTCGAACCGCGTGCGTTCCTGTCCGGCGGGGGCGGGCTGGTCTCGACGGCGCGCGATTACCTGCGGTTCTGCCAGATGCTGCTGAACAAGGGCGCGCTCGACGATGTGCGGATTCTGCGGCCCGAGACGGTGGAGATGATGACGCGCGACCAGTTGCCGCCGGGCGTGTCGGTTGGCGAGGGCGTCGGTTTCGGTCTGGGATTCTCCGTGCGGTTGAAGCCCGATCCAAGCGGCGGGACCCGCGTGGGCGAATACGGCTGGTCCGGCGCCGCCAGCACCTTCTTCGGCATCTCGCCCGACGACGAATCCATCGTGATGCTCCTGACACAGTACATGCCGTACTCGGAGACGATCCCCGCCACGCTCAAGCCGCTGGTCTACGCCGCGTTCCCCAGCCAGAACTGAGACGGGTATGGCCCGTCACCGCCCGGAAGAAAAGGGTTTGACGTGCGGCTATGGGAATTGCTACACTTTGTGTGTCCGACGAGGGATCTGGCTATGGCTATAAAAGCATCGAAGCGTTCGCCGTGCACGAGAATTTCGCTTGGGCAACTGTTGGAGGATGCCCCGGTCTCCGCAGGGGCTCCGATGAGTGTTGGCGTTCGTGACGGCGCCGTCAGGGTGACTCCTCTGAGCCGACTGAGCGATCTCATCAGACGGACCCCGAAGAGCCATGAAGTTTCGGGGGTCGATTGGGGTCGTGTTGCAGGCAGAGAGGTCTGGTAGATGATGAAGAAACCGGCAATGCGAGGTCTCACGAGTGAGGATTGGAGACGCAAACGCGATGATTGGCTGGCCAAGGTGGGAGACCTTATGGATTCCATCAAGGCGTGGGCCGGGCAGCGCCGCTGGTTTGTGGATGAGCAGGAGAAGGCGATCGTGGAAGACCACGTCGGTCCGTACACGGTGCCGATTCTGTTTATTCAAGCGCCTGCCGGCAAGATACATGTGGAGCCGATTGGCTGCAATATCGTCGGAGCCGAAGGTCGTGTTGACATCGAATCGTTTCCCGCCCTCAACCGCTTGTTGCTGATTCTGGTCGATGGCGAGTGGAAGATCAAGACGGATTCTCGTGTCGACTGGCCGGAGCCCTGGAGCGAGATGGCCTTTGTCAGACTGGTGGATGCACTCACCTCCGCAGCATGAAGACGCGCGAGATTATCCAGCAGCTCAAGTCTTGCGAGAGCATGTGCGAGGCCGGCAGGGCGGCGACCTCATATTTTCTGAGGGTATGCCGCTCTGATTCATCGCACATCCTGCGAATAGGAAGCTTTCGCCTGCGAGATATTCGTGCCTGCCATGACGATTTGGAGTGCACGTATCTGATTCGGATGTTTGCCGTCTTTGAGATGGCGCTTCGCGAGTTCTGGACAGGTGCCATGGGAAGACGAAGTCGCCCGGCGGTGCGTCAACTCATGGATGCGGTCGCATTACGTTGCAGCGTGCCGGTCGACCATCTTGTGCGCGCTCACGGCGTGCGTGAATCCCGGAATGTTCTCGTGCACGGCGGTGAAGGTCGCTCCGTGGCGCTTGCAGAGGCAAGGAGTTACCTCTGTCAATTTCTCTCCAGCCTTCCGCGCGAGTGGTGACGCATGAGAAGAGGGTCGCTGCCAGCGATGCCTCATCTGCCGAGGGCCACAAGAGTGGGATGCCGGCAGGCGTTTGCCCCGATGACGAAAAGCATCGATGCGGCGAACTCAACGATGGGCGGTGAATACTTCTGGTTGGAAGGAGAATGGGCATGGATCGACGGGAGTTCTCGAAGCGGATGCTGTTGGCCGGGGCAGGCGCGTCCCTGTCGCTGGACACAGCGCAGGCGGCCGGGGGCAGTGGAGACTTCTACGACGAGCCCGCCAGGCGACTGCCGATTCGCCGGTTTGACGTGGTGGTGGCCGGCGCAGGCACCGGCGGCGTGGTCGCGGCGATGGCGGCCGCACGGCAGGGGGCCAACACCGCTCTGATCGAGGTCAAGGGCTATCCCGGCGGGACCGTCACCGAGGGCGGCACGGCGCTGCACAGCTTCTACAACCTCTGGAAGGCGTTCGGCGTCGAGAAGCGGCAGGTCGTTCGCGGCATCCCGCAGGAGATCATCGAGAGGCTCATGAAGGTGGGCGGCTGCTCGGGCCACGCCGAGATGCTCACCGCCTACAATTACGATTCGGTCTGCACCGCGATCGATGCCGAGCTGTACAAGCTCGTCACGTTTGAGATGCTCGCCGAGGCGGGCGTCCACGTCTTCGTCAACACGCTGCTGGTCGGCGCGATCACGGACGGCTCGCGCGTTCGCGGTGCGGTCGTCGAGAGCCGCGCGGGCCGCGAAGCGTTCTACGCCAAATCGTTCATCGATTGCACCGCCTACGGCGATCTGGCGGCGTACGCAGGCGCCAAGTACACCGAGCCCAACGATTACCCCGTGTGCAACAGCGTGGGCATCGGGAACGTCGATATCGACAAGTACCACGAGTTCATCGAGGCGAACAAGCTCAGCGGCCAACTGGCCAGGGGCATACGCAGCGGCAAAAGCGACCAGATCGTCCGCGCGGGCGCCGAGTGGGTGAATCTGCCGGAGCTGGCCCAGGCCGCCCGCAACATCGGCATGGCCATGATCACCACGACCGTGCACGACAACTATCTGATGTTCATCAAGTGCAACCTCAAGCTGCCGGTCAGCCCGACCGATCGCGACGCGGTGGCCAAAGCCGAACTGGAGATTCGCCGGCGGATGGCCCAGGCGGTCGAGCTGTTCCGCAAGCACATGCCCGGCTGCGAGAAGGCGTTTATGGCGCGCACAAGTCCGAAGCTCTGCATCCGGCGAGGTCGCTGCATCGAGTGCGACTACGACATCACACTGCCGGACGTGCTCGAAGGCCGGCATTTCGACGACGAGATCATGGTCTACGGTTTCCACGACAGCGCCCCGCGTCTTCAGATCAAAGACGGCGGCACATACGGCGTCCCGTACCGGGCTCTGTGCGTCAAGGGCGTCGAGAACCTGTACGCCTGCGGCATGATGATCACGTCGGATCACGAGGCCCACATGTCCACGCGCAACACCGTCAGTTGTATGGCCCAGGGCCAGGGCGCCGGCACCGCCGCCGCAATGTGCGCGACCCACAACTGCGGCGCCCGCGACTTGCCCTACGGCGCGCTCCGCGACGCTCTTACACAGGCCGGGGTGTATTTCGAGGTGTGACGCGCGTTCAGAAGACATTGCGGCCACGCTCGCAAGCTGTGCCGATCGCGTGGCCGGATTTGGGAGTTCATCTTCATCGAGGAGCATGACGTATGGCAGGCAAATCGAATCGCGACGTGGAGAAGGTGTATTCGACAAGCGAATTCGTGGCGAAGCTGCGGCGGCTGGCCGATGCGCTGGAGACCGGCGAGAAGTTCGAGATTCAGATCGCCGGCGAGCGGATCTATGTGCCGGTCCGCGCGGAGTTCAACCTCGAGCACGAGCGCGACGGCGGCGACGAGGAAATCGAGTTTCAGATCAGGTGGACGAATGCCTGACCTGTCACGCGATGGTCCGGCCTCAACGATGCGAGTCTCTATGGCAAAAGGAACCGGGATTGTGTATTCGACGGCGCAGGGGCGGATGTGTCCGGCGTGCGGCGAACCGGTGGGCCAGTGCGTCTGCCGGCAGCGGCAGGCGGCAGCGATTCCGCCGGGCGATGGGATCGTGCGGGTCAGCCGCGAGACCAAGGGACGCAAGGGCAAGGGCGTGACGCTGATCACCGGAGTTCCCTTCGACGAAGACGCGCTGCGCAATCTCGCGACGCAGCTCAAGCGAAGGTGCGGCGCCGGGGGAACCGTCAAGGACCGCGTCATCGAGATCCAGGGCGACCATCGGGACCTGCTCGCCGAAGAGCTGACCAGGCAAGGTTTCACAGTCAAGCGGGTGGGCGGATGAAGAAGCTGATCGATATCCCCTTTGAGTTGGACGTGGTTTCCATTGCCAGGACCGTGCACGTCGAGCCGGATTCGCCCGATGGACAAACGCTGCGCGAGCTGATCGAGAAGGCTCGGCAGGTCGCGCGGCCTAAGGCGCTCTACAAGGAAGCGTTCCTCGACGGCAAAGGCGCCGACACGGTCACGGTCGAAGGCGTGACGTTCACCAGCCGGATGCTGCGGGCGAATCTCGACCGGGTCGAACGGGTGTTTCCGTTCGTCGCCACGTGCGGGCACGAGATGGACACGGTGACGCTGCCGACGGGCGATCTTCTCGCCGAGTTCTGGTGGGATGCGATCAAGGCGGTCCTGCTCGGCGGCGCGATCCGGCATTTGAACGAGCATCTGAAGCAGCGTTTCGCGCTGGGCAAGACGTCGTCGATGAGCCCCGGCTCGGGCGACGTCGACGTCTGGCCCATCGAGCAGCAACGTGAGCTGTTCGCGCTGCTCGGCGACGTGAAAGGGCAGATCGGCGTCGAGCTGACCGAATCGTTCCTGATGAAGCCCAACAAGACGGTCTCGGGCATTTGTTTCGTGACGGAGGTGGACTTCCACAGTTGCCAGGTGTGTCGGCGCAAGGACTGCCCATCGCGGAGCGCCGCCTTCGATCCGGCCCTCTGGGACCTGCATCAGCGCGGGTAGGTGCTCGATCGACCAGCGAACCTTGTGACAGGAGCTACCACCATGAAGATCAGGACAGGCGTTGCGATTCTGCTGTTGGTCGTCAGTGCGGCGGCGGGCGCCGCAGAGGTTGATGTCTCAACGCTCAAGACTTTCGGCACGATGGGAAAGCAGTCGAAGGTGCTGGCCGACGGCAGCGAAGCGGAGCTGTTTGCTCACATAGGGCGTGGGTGCCTGACCCACATGTGGTTCGGCGGCTCGTTCAAGGGTTTCGAGCGGTCGCGAATTCGCGTGTACGTCGACGGCGAGCGGCAGGCGTCGATCGACATGGACTTGTTTGTGGGCCACGGGATGGGATTCGGCGACGACCACGCACCTTGGGGCATCGCCCGCATCGGCAAGACCGGGCATCCGAGCGGTGTCTACAACACCTATCGCATCCCGTTCGGCCGGAGCATACGTGTCACCGCCCAGAGGGCACCCGATGCCGAGGATGCGTCGATGTTCTGGTGGATCGTGCGCGGCACGGAGAACCTGCCCGTCTGGCTCGGAGGCGTCCGTTTGCCGGACCATGCACGGCTGCGGCTGTACAGGCTGGAGAACCACCGAGCCAAGCCGCTTGACGAGTTCGCGCTGTGTGACGTCAAAGGCGCCGGATCGCTGTATCAGGTGACGATGGCCGCCCGCGCGCTGCGGCGGTCAGGCTCCTGGAAGGATCTCAGCTACATGGAGGCCTGCGTGCGCGCCTACGAAACGGGGGCGACGCGGCCGCTGTTTCTCTCCTCCGGGCTGGAAGACTACTTTCTCGGAACGTACTACTTCGACAAGGGCCGCTTCCATACGCCCATCGCCGGTCTGACCCATCTGGACAAGCAGGACAACTCCTTCTCCGCGTACCGCTTCCACGAGGACGATCCGGTCTTCTTCCAGAACGGCCTGCGGCTGACTTGTCGCTGCGGCGAAACCCTGGACGGAGAAACGCTGCACGACCCGCCCGAGACCGAGTACACCACGTACGTCTGGCTCTACCAGTGGTAGCGTCATCCGCGCGCTGCGCGGCTACGTAGCGGCCCCGTGGACCTGACGGATGGCGTCGATGATGTAGTCGTCGATCCGCTGGGTGTATTTGGGGCCGATGCGCACCTGCACGAAGCGGTCGAATATCTCCAGCGTCTGGCGGCAGCAGTCCGGGCCGTACTGGATTGCCCTGCCCTCGGGGCTGTTGAACGACGGCCAGTTGGGATGCCGGGCGCGCTTGTTGACAACGGACTCGGCAATCGGCAACAGCACCGAACCTGAGAGCGTCGAGGTCGGCACGTGACGCTGGCGCAACTGCTCGATGCAGCGGTCGCGGGCCGCCTTGTCGGGCATCTCGAAGAAGACGCTGTAGCCGATGTCGCCTTCCGGGTCGGGACGGTGACGCAGACGGATGCCGTCAATCCTTTTGATGCCGTCGTAGACGGCCTCCGCATGGCTCCGCAACGCGGCGACCATGGTGTCGAGCTTGGGCAATTGGGCGCCGAGCACCGCTCCGGTCAGCTCGTTCATGCGGAAGTTCTCGCCGGCAAACGTGGGCACGCGGCTGGCGCCCGTGCGCTGGGCAAAGAGCCCGTTCAGGCCGCCCATGTCGTGGAAGCGCGCCGCCCGCTCGTAGAGGACCGGGTCGCTCGTCACCACAGCGCCGCCTTCGCCGGAGGTCATCGTCTTGTTGATCTGGAAGCTGTAGATGCCGACGTTGCCGATGGAGCCGAGCTTGCGGCCGCGATAGGAGCCGCCGACGCACTGGGCGCAGTCCTCCAGGACCGCGACGCCGTGCTTGCGGGCGATGTCCATGATCGGCTCCAGGTCGGCCGGCCCGCCGAGCAGGTGGACCGCGATGACGGCCTTCGTTCGCGGCGTGATTCTCCGCTCGAAGTCTTTCGGGTCGATGTTCAGCGTGCGGTCGATGTCCGCGAAGACGGGCAAGGCCCCCGCGTGGACGACGCAGGTGTAGTCGGACCACCACGTGTACGCCGGAACGATCACCTCGTCGCCCGGCCCGATGTCCAGGCCGGCCACGGCGCAGTCCAGGGCCGCGGTGCCGCTCGTCACACCCAGCGCGAACTTCGTGCCCATGTGCTTGGCGAATCCCTCCTCGAACCGCAGCACCTTCGTCGGCGTCCCGGGCCCCCAGTAGCGAAAGGGCGAGCCGGAATCGACCACGTCCATCAGGGCTTGTCTCTCGTGCTCGTCGAAGAACTGCGGCCCGATGTAGCCCGGATCGATCCGGTCGATAGTCGGGGAGGCCGAGGTCCCCTGAGCCCACAGCGGCCGGGTGGGCAGCCCGACCCCCAGAGCCGATGCGGCCAGGCAGCTCGTGGAAAGGAACCGCCGCCGGGTCAGCGTCCCGTTCTCCGTCTCGTGTTTCTCTTGTCGCGTCGCCATCTTCGTACCTCCCAAACCCAGGACCTTCGCGTCCACCTGCCCCACGTATTCTACGCGCATGCCGCGCCCACAGCAAGCGCGCAGCAGACAATCATCTCGCGTACCCGCTTGTAGTGTGCCCGTAAGGGCATACATAGGATGAGAGAAGCCCGCCAGGGCGAGGCATGTCTCGCCCCTACCGAAAGAGGTATGTGTGGACACCGCCGGGCGCCGTCCCCAGGTACATGGCCGAGCGGCACCGGCGTCAGCCGTAGGGGCGAATCATGATTCATCCTTGCCACGAGCAGCCGCCGGCCTCCAGGAATTCGTCCATCCGCACCCGACCATCCCCGATCGACCCTCAACCACGCCCCGGCCAAAACAGGCAATCGTGTCTACGGACCACCTACCGCCGGCGCATTGGCGGACCACGCTTGCGGAATGGGCTTGCGTTTGCTGTGGCGGGGGACCACAATGGGGATTGTGTGGTCTGTTTATCTACTACCGGCCGGGGTGAGTCTATGAGAGCGTCATGCTTTGTATCGCTGGTTCTCCTGCTTCTGACGCAACCGCTGGCGGCGTATGACCGGGTGACGGGCAAGCCGTTCGCCAGCCGCTCGCGGGTGATCGCGCAGCACGGAATGGCCGCGACGAGTCAGCCTTTGGCGACGCAGGTCGCGATCGATATCCTCCAGCAGGGCGGCAGCGCCGTCGATGCGGCTATCGCGGCCAATGCCACCCTCGGTTTGATGGAGCCGACGGGTTGCGGCATCGGGGGCGATCTGTTCGCCATCGTCTGGGACGCCGGGACGCAGAAGCTCTACGGTCTCAACGCCAGCGGACGCTCGCCGCACTCGCTGACCATGGCCCACTTCAAAGAGCAGGGTCTGGAGTATGTCCCGCCGCGAGGCCCGTTGCCCGTCACGGTCCCCGGCTGCGTGGACGGCTGGTTCGAGCTGCACGGGCGATTTGGCAAGCTGTCGATGAAGGCGATCCTGGCGCCGGCGATTGCCTACGCCCGCGACGGGTTCCCCGTCTCGGACCTGATCGCATATCACTGGCAGGTGAGCGTGCCGGTTCTGGAAAGCTACGAGGGGTTCAAAGAGACGTTCGCGCCCGCGCCGAAAGCGGGCGAGGTATTCCGGAACCCGAATCTCGCCAACACGCTCGAACGGATCGCCGAACAGGGCCGGGACGCGTTCTACAAAGGCGACATCGCGCGGACCATCGACGCCTTCATGAAACGCGTGGGAGGCTTTCTGTCCTACCGGGACATGGCCGAGCACACCTCGGAGTGGGTCGAGCCCGTCTCGACGGACTATCGCGGCTACACGGTCTGGGAGCTGCCTCCCAACGGCCAGGGGATCGCGGCCCTGCAAATGCTGAACATCCTCGAAGGCTATGACATCAAGGGCATGGGCTTTGGCAGCCGCAACTACATGCACTGCTTCATCGAGGCCAAGAAGCTCGTCTTCGAAGACCGGGCGAAGTTCTACGCCGACCCGGCGTTCAACGACATTCCGTTCCGGCAACTGATCTCCAAGGAATACGCCGCCCAGAGGCGAAAGCTGATCGATCCGAACCGCGCCGCGAAGCGTTACGACGCGGGCGAGCCTGCTTTGGACAAAGGCGACACAATCTACCTGACCGTCGCCGACAGCGAAGGCAACATGGTCTCGCTGATCCAGAGCAACTATCTCGGCATGGGCTCAGGGCTCGCTCCTGACGGCCTGGGGTTCATCTTCCAGGATCGCGGCGCGCTGTTCTCGCTGCGGGAAGGGCACTTCAACACGTACGCGCCGCACAAGCGGCCATTTCACACGATCATTCCGGCGTTCATCACCAGGGACGGCCGGCCGTTCCTGAGCTTCGGCGTCATGGGCGGGGCGGCCCAGCCCCAGATGCACGTGCAGATCGTCGTCAACCTCGTCGATTTCGGGATGGACGTGCAGGAGGCGGGCGATGCGCCGCGCATCCTCCACCTCGGCTCCTCCCAGCCCACCGGCCAGACGATGAGCGACGGCGGGACGGTGTACCTGGAGACCGGGTTCGACTACGAGGCCGTTCGCGAGCTGGTGCGGGCGGGACATCGTATCGAGTACAATCTCGGAGACTTCGGCGGCTATCAGGCGATTCAATGGGACGGGCAGAATCGGGTGTACTACGGTGCGTCCGAGTCGCGCAAGGATGGACAGGCCGCCGGCTATTGAGAAGAGGGCGCGATTACGTGTTTTGGCCAAAGGTCAGGGTCTTGTTCGTAGTGACGCCGTAAGGCGTTACCGTCGCTGAGACAACGATGCCCTCACGGGCACACTACGAACGGTTTCTTCTGAGCCCTGCCAGGAGACACGTAATCGCGTCAGAAAAGGACTGGAAAACGGGCCTGAAATGGAGATAATGGCAAGAGCTATGGTGGGTGGAGACCGCAGAATGGTCCGGGTTCGAAGAGTGGCAATGTCGTGCCTGTTGTCCCTGCTGGCGATGTCGATGACATCGGCGTCTTCGCAGGCGAAGGGGTTCCTGCGCACGCGGGGCCAGGACATGGTGGACGAGGAGGGCAACAAGGTCCTGCTCAGGGGCGTCGGGCTGGGCAATTGGCTTCTGCCCGAGGGGTACATGTGGAAGTTCGGCGAGGGCGGGGACCGGCCGCGAAAGATCGAGAAGCTCGTCGGCGATCTGATCGGCCCGGAGAAGGCGGCGGCGTTCTGGCTGGCCTTCCGCAGGCACTACATCACTGAGGCGGACATCGCGCGGATCGCGGAACTCGGGTTCAACTCGGTGCGTCCGGCCCTGAACGCCAGACGGTTCCTCACCGAAGGGGACAATCCCACGTACGTCGCGGAAGGATTCGAACTGCTCGACAACCTGGTCGGCTGGTGCAGGAAGCACGACATCTACGTTATCATCGACATGCACGGCGCCCCGGGCGGCCAGACGGGCGCCAACATCGACGACAGCCCCAACGACGAGCCGGGGTTGTTCATGGAGGCCCGGAACCAGGACCTGCTGGTCGACCTTTGGGTCAGGATCGCCGAGCGTTACAAGGATGAGCCGGCGGTGGCGGCCTACGACCTGCTCAACGAGCCTCTGCCGGCGCGGACCGGCGCGGCCGAGAAGTACAAGGACCGGCTCCAACCGCTCTACCAGCGAATCACTGAGGCGATCCGCCGGGTGGACAGGCGTCACATGATCACCCTCGAGGGCGCCGACTGGGCCAACGACTGGTCGATGTTCTCCCGGCCGTTCGACGACAACCTGTTCTACCAGTTCCATTACTACTGCTGGGACCGACCGACCACCCTCAGGAGCATCGAGCAGTTCCTGGCCCGCCGCGCTGAACTCAACGCGCCCGTGTGGGTGGGTGAGACCGGCGAGAAGGACAACACGATCTGCTGGGGCACGACGCAGTACTTCGAGACCAACAACATCGGATGGTCGTTCTGGCCGTGGAAAAAGATGGACACGACCAATACGCCGTACTCGATCAACCGGCCTGCGGGATGGGACCAGATCGTGGCGTACTCGCGGGGCGACGACAAGCCTTCGGCGCAGGTCGCTCAGAAGGCGTTCGACGAGTTGATCGAGAACATCAAGCTCGAAAACTGTGTCTATTTCCCCGACGTGGTCAACGCGATCCTGCGCCGCGTCCCGGGACGGATGGAGGCGGAGAACTACGGTCACCAGGGTCCGGGGCGATCGTACTTCGTCAAGGATGCCGAGCAGAAGGCGAAATACTACCGCATGTCGGAGCCGGTGCCGATCGTGCCGCTCGATCAGGGCGATACGCGGCTGCGGGCCGGACAGTGCATCCGGCTGGGCGAAGGAGAATGGACGGCCTACGAGGTCGATACGCGCGGATACGGCCAGTTGCGCGCCAGCATCCGGGCGAAGGCCGAGGTCGTGCCGGCGGCCTTCGACATCTCGTGCGACGGCATGGGGCTCGAAATCCCGATCGCGCAGACCGGCTGGGACGAGATCGATCTGGACACGGTCGAGTTGGCGGAAGGGACCCACCGGGTCGTCCTGACGGTTCGCCGGGGGACGGTCTGTTTCGATTGGATCGGCGCGGAGTGACATTCGATGGGACGATGGCCGAATACGCGAACTGTGACGGGGACAGGGGCTGACGCATGCCGTACCGCAGTCTGACGGTGAAAGAGCTGGCGCGGATGCTGGGCGCCGACGCCCGCCGGCTGGAGCGCATGGCCCAGCGGGGGGAGATTCCCTGCCAGAAGGTGGGCGGCGAGCTGCGCTTCAACCGGGCCCAGATCACCGAGTGGCTCCAGCAGAAGATGGGCTCGATGACGGGCGACCACCTGGCGGAGGTCGACGCGGGCATGACGGCGCAGCGGCAGAAGCCGCAGGGCGAGGCGATCGTCCGCCCGCTGTTGCGGCCGGAGGCGGTCAGCACGCAACTGAACTCACGCGGCAAGAGCAGCCTGCTCCGCGAGCTGGTGGCCTTGGCCGGCCGGACCGGCCTGGTGTACGACGAACACGCCCTGCTGGAGGCGGTTATGGCCCGCGAGGAGATGCACAGCACCGCGATCGAGCGGGGCATCGCGATCCCGCACCCGCGGCGGCCCTTGCCCTATGAGATCGCCGATTCGCTGCTGGTGGTGGGCAAGACCGGACGCGGCATCGTCTTCGGGGCCCCCGACGGCAGGCTGACCGATCTGTTCTTCCTGACCGCGTCCCAGGACGACACGCACCACCTGCACATCCTGGCGAGGCTGTGTCGGATGCTCCGGGACGAGGACTGGGTCGCCCGCCTGCACGCGTGCGAAACGAACGGCGAGATGATCGAGCTGCTGACCGAGCGGGAAGAGCAGGTGATCGTGGAGTCGGCGTGATTGCGTCCGAAAACATGCGCCGAGCCGGGCCGTCGGGCGGGATGTCGCGAGCGAGCCGGCGCGACAGCGGGATTGCAGACGGCGCCGGGAGCGAGTAGAATGGTCGCGAGAAAGTGTGAATCGATCAGTATCTGTTTGACAGGATTGCGTCTGCTGGGTAAAGGTTTGGGGATGAGCTTGAGAATCCATCACGCACGTCACTGTCTTGCCTACGCATTGAGTGCTTTGATTCTTCTCGGCACGGTCGCCGGCTGCATGCCCGACCTGACCAGGGGACGGGACTTCGGCGACCCTCCGATCTGCGAGGTCCACGCCCGCGTGATGGTCAAGCAGAAGGTCCCGGTGATCGCCAGCTACGACGACCTCTATGGGCCCGAGTGGGCGGCGGCCCAGCGGGAATTGTTCCCGCATTCCGACAGTCCCCGTACCTGGGAGGGGGACATCGCGGTCCACGGCGAATACGCCCTCGACTACGTCTGCCCCGGCTGCAACGAGGCGCGGGACCAGTGGCTCATCCAAAACCGTCCCGGCATCGCCCGCGCCAAGGGCCTGATCAAATAGACCGCCAGACGCCGAGAGCGTCTGCGCACCATCGGGGTACGTGTTGTCGGGCGGCTGGAAATCCGAAGCACGAAACACGAAATCCGCAACAAATTCGAATTCCCAAGCCCGAATGACATAAACAGACTGGTGGTGTTCTGCCGTCTTCATTGGGTCATTTGGATCTGGTGCTTGTCTCGGATTTCGGCATTCGTGTTTCGTGCTTGCCCTGAGTCGCCCCGGCGCGCCGGGGTGGATCAAGACGGGGGGTCTGCGATTCAGTCCGGCAGTAGGATATCGGTCGGCGGTTGGCCGGTGGCGGGGCGGGTGAAGCGCTCGCCATAAGGGGTGGAGCCAGGGACGAAGCCACCGTGCGAGAGGAAGAACCAGCCGTCTTCGAGGCCCATGAAGCGGTCGAGCCGGTCGGCCTTTCCCGTCGGGTCGTGACTGAACGTCGCCGTCGTCAGTTCGATCCACTGGCCCTCGGCAGTGCGAATCCACTGGTTGCCGTAGAGGGCCTTGCGCCGCAGATGGCCGTTGGCGCCGCCGAAGTTCTCGTTGAAGCTGTAGAGTCCGCGCAGATAGCCGCCTTCCTTCGGCGCTCGCCAACTGGAGATCAGCATCCACTTCCTGCTGTCGGGGTGGAAGTAGTAGCCGGAGTAGATCGTGTGCGTTTCATCCGTGGGTCTGGCGGTGACGAGGAACCGCTGCTTTTCGCCGGTCTTCCACAGATACTTCATGTGGCTGTGTCCGCCGGTGCCTTCGTTGCCGAAGTCGCCCGCGTAGACTCCTTCGCCTTTGCCTACGAGCCTGACGCGGTTCTCGTCGGCAACCTTATCGCGGTCGATGGCCTCGCTGCCGCTGTCCCAGACGCTGAAGATGATTCGCCTCTCGGTTGGGCTGTTGACCTGCATGCCGAAGTAGCCGCGATGCCAGCCGCAGGCCATGTAGTAGGTCCAGACCGGGTCCTCCAGCCCGATCATCTCGCAATAGAAGGCCTCGACTCTGGTGTCCTTTTCCACGGGATAGAACAGGTGCACCGATGCGGCGTTGCGCCGGCTCTTGCGGTTGAAGTGCGCCTCGCGCGCCGCCGGTCCGTCGAGGACCAGCGCGTCGATGTCGCCGGCCGGCTGACCCGGCGCGTTCAGCGATTCGAGCGTGAAGCGATGGTAGCCGGTCTGCGCGATGTCGAACGAGCCGAACGCCGCGGTGACAACGCCTGCTTCGGCTGCCGTGACGCTCGCTTGGCGCGACTGGCCCGCGACGGTCAAACGCAATCGCGACGCAGCGCCTTCGGCCAATCGCAGCGTCACGGCGCAGTCGAGCGTTCCCGGCGTCTTGATGTCGCCGAACCACAGCACCTTGATCGACGGATCGGTCCATCGTGTGATGCCCGCCGATTCCGAGATGCGCGCCCCGCGCACGTCGGGATCGAGATAGGCGGTGAACGCCGGCACGCGCAGCTCGGCGGCCGCCAGGGATGCCAGCGCCGTCGTTGTCAACACGACAGCCAGAAGATGACGTTGCTCTCTCATGGTTCTCCTCGAAACGGCGCGCCCGCCGGTGCGGAGGGCGCCGACCGACGCCATTCTATCATCGTCCCGGCCCTTGCTCCAGCTACTGGTGCGTGTGTGTGAATACCCCGTTCCGCGTGTGGCAGCCCCAAGCCTGGAGGGCTTGGGGATGGTTTCGTGCACAGGCAACCTTGTGGTATCACTTCGGCGGTCAAGTCCACCATCCCCAAACCTCCGCTGTGCTGCGGTTTGAGGCTGCCACACGCATGCCAGGATGTCTTTACACGCACTGTGCCTGTGGCGTTCCACAGGTCGTGCGTCCCATTCGACGTGCTCAGGTCGAGCTGTCCGCCGACCTTCGTCGGCGAGAAGGAGGCCTGTCATATGCGGCAAGGGCGATGCATGCATCGCCCCTGCCTGTAGACCTCGATTGTCTTGACGCGGCCGGCGGTCTCACTTGGACGGCGCCGGTCCCAGGTGGAAGGCCTCGATCAGCTCGTCGATGATCTCGGAACTCATCGCAACGTGGCCGCCGATGGGCTGGGCGTCGAGCACCGCTTCGGCGGAACATTCGAGGACCTCCAGCTTGTCGAAGGCCGCCAGGACGCTGTCGCCGACGACCATGACGCCGCTGTTGGCCAGCACCGCCGCCGGGCTTTGCAGCGTCAGCGTCCGCGCCAGCAGGGCGAAGTCGTTGTACACGGTCTCGAACGGCAGCAGGCTCACCTCCCGCACGAAGACGTAGCTTTCCGGGATCGTGCGGGTGTCGATGGTGCGCCGGCAGACGCTGAAGGCCATCGCGTTGAGCGGGCAGGCGTTGGCGATGGCCATCACGTTCGGATGGGCGTCGTAGATGGCCTTGTGCGCCAGGACGGCGCGGCTGGGGTGCTTGCCGAACTCCTTCTTGCCCTTGCGGATCATGACGATCTCCTCGGGCAGCACCGCGTGCCGGTCGAGCGGATACGGCGTGATCAGGAACTTCTCGCGGTCGATCCGCGCCGAGAACGTGCCGGTGGTCATCGTCAGCAGCCGCTGGCGGTAGCCCCGTTCGACAAAGCGCGAGATCTGGTTACGCAGCTCCTTCTCGCGGATGCTCATCATGCTCGGATCGTAGTCGAAGGCCTCCAGCGGCACGTCGCTTTTGCTCTGGAGTTGCAGTTGCTGGTCGGTCAGATACGTCGGCTCGCCGAGCGTGTGGGCCTTGATCAGGATCTTGCAGCACATCTCGAGCGTCTCGAATTTGCCGAAGGCGTCCTGAAGGGTCTGACCGGCGCAGCAGACGCCGTGGTTTTCGAGAATCACGCTGTCGAACCCCTCGGCGTACTTCTGGGCGATCTTGCGCCCGAGGTCCTCGCTGCCCGGCACGCCATACGGCGCGAACGCCACCGTCCCGTTCGACCGCCACGCCTGGTGGAACAGCCGCGTGTCCGGCACCTTGTGCGCGATGCTGAAGGCCACCAGCGCCATCGGGTGCGCGTGGACGATGGCCTTGAGGTCCGGACGGATCGCATAGATCGCCTTGTGGAACGGGTACTCCGAGCTGGGCCGGTGCAGCCCCTCGATCCGACCGTCGGCCCGCACACACACGATGTCGTTGGCCGTCAGCGTGCCCTTGTCCACGCCCGTCGGCGTGATCCAGATGTCGCCGTTCTCGTCGAGGATCGACAGATTGCCGCCGGAGGTCGTCGTCATCTTGTACCGATAGATCCGCTGCATCGTCAGGACCAGCTCGTCGCGCGGATGAAGGTATTCGTATTTCATGGTCATCCCCTGTAATGAGTTGTCGAATTCACCCATCCTCTATACCACTGAACACCCTCGGCGGCAACGAGGACCTTTGACGTGGTTACCCGTCCTCTGGCGTGGGCAGGAAGAAACCGTTTGTGGTGTGCCCGGTAGAGCTTGCCCCTTCAACGGTGTTCAGGGCGGGCTCTGAGCTTGCCGAAGGGGCATACCTGCCCGGCAAAGGTAACGCCTCACGGCGTCACTACGAACGGAATCCTGACCCAGGCCAGAATGGGTAATTGCGTCCGCCGTTTGTCGTCTGCGCGTTGGACAGGCCGTTATTACGTTCCGTGGCCGGTTGCAGTTGCCGTAGCAGTGCCGTACGATGCTCGGAACACGGTTTGTGACGCCAAGAGGACTCCCTATGAAAGGCAGGATGATGATGCGCTGGATGGTTGCGGCGGTGGTGGCGGTTGTGGTATTGGCTTCGATTGCGGCGGGCCAGCCGTACTTGTTCAGCTACTTCGAGGGCAACGGCGAAGACGGCCTGCACCTGGCCTGGAGCGCCGATGGCCTGACCTGGACAGCCCTGAACGACGACCGCTCATTTCTGACGCCGCAGGTGGGCACCCGGCTGATGCGCGATCCGTGCATCTGCCGGGGCCCGGACGGGACATTTCACATGGTCTGGACCAGCGGCTGGTGGGACAAAGGCATCGGCCTGGCCCACTCGAAGGACCTGATCCACTGGTCGGAGCAGAGCTGGCTGGAAGTCATGGCGCACGAGGGCGGCGCGCTGAACTGCTGGGCACCGGAGATCTACTACGATGCGCCCACGCAGAAATACCTGATCTTCTGGTCGACGACGATCTCCGGCCGCTTCCCGTCCACGGAGGAATTGGGCGACGGCGGGCCGAACAGCCGCAAGCTCAATCACCGCGTCTACTACGTGACCACTTCGGATTTCGCCAGCTACAGCGACACGAAGCTGTTCTTCGACGGTGGATTCAACGTCATCGATGCCACGCTCGTCAGAGAGGCCGACAGATACCTCCTGTTCGTCAAGGACGAGACGAAAGAGCCCGTGGCGAAGAAGAATATCCGCATCGCGACCGCCTCAAGAGCGGAAGGGCCCTATGGTCCGGCCTCCGAGCCGTTCTCACCCGACTGGGTCGAAGGGCCCACCGCCCTGAAGATCGGCCCGTACTGGTATGTCTACTACGACGCCTACACGCGCCATCGCATGGAAGGCGCCCGGTCCAGGGACCTGGTGCACTGGAGTTCGATCACCGAGGAGCTTTCGTTCCCGGCGGGAGTGCGGCACGGAACGGCGTTCGGCGTATCGAATGAGATTCTGACGGCCCTGAAAGAAAATCAGCGGCCGATGCATTGACGCAACAGGCCAATGCGCAAGGTCTTAAGCAAGAGGCCGCCATCGGCGGGGCCATGCAAGGAAAATCCTGCTGGCGTTTTGCCTGCGGCGTTCCTATAGTCGCAGCGACTCGGTTGGTAAGATCAGTCCTCGAAATGAGCGCCGCGGCGTTCGCACAGAGTCGTAGCGAACGGGCGGCGCATTGGCAGCGAGAACAGGACGATGGATACCACATACCCAGAGAGCGTCGGATGGCGACCCAGGCAGGCTGCCGGCGCGCGCCCGTGTCCGAGGTGTGGGGCGACCATGATGGAAGTGGATCGCGTGGTGGAAGGGGGCTATCTCTACATCTGGTACGAGTGCTGCGAGAGCGGTTGCGACGAGCAATGGCTGGCCCGGACGGCGGTCCGCGACGTGTAAGGCCGACGCAGCGAGGAACGATATCGGCGTGGTTGGTTTGGCGTGCGAAAGCCGGCGGTCCGCCACAGGCGGATGCGGCCGTCTCGAACGCACGGAAACGGGCTCGGTCCGGCGTCTGCTTCGGCAGAATCGCGTCGAACCGAAGCTGCGGCATGGAGGTGAACAGGGATCGTCGTCGGAGGTGGAGTTGCGGCGGTCCTGTGCGTTCTCGAGGAGTGGTGATGCACACGCCGGCCTTCCTGCGATGATGGAGCGTCGTAGGGAGGCCCCCGCCGTCATTCGCCGATGATCTGGCAGATGACGGTTCGCTTGCGTGCGTGCGTGTCGAAATCCACCAGGATGATCTGCTGCCAGGTCCCCAGCATCAGATGCCCCTCGACGAACGGCACGCTCAGAGATGGGCCCAGCAGCGAGGCGCGGACGTGGGAGTGTCCGTTGTCGTCGTGCCAGGTCTGCTCGTGCACGTAGTGGCCGTCGGCCGGTGCGATTCGCTCGAACGCCGCTTCGAGGTCATGCTCGGCCAGGCCCGGCTCGAACTCGGTGGTGGTCAGGCCGGCGGTCGAACCGACGTGGAAGACCGTCACGGTCCCGTCCCGCACGCCGGAACGGCCCACTGCCCGCGCGACCTGGCCGGTGATGTCGACCACGTGGTTGTTGCCGCGTGTTGGAACGTGAAGCTCTTCGGTCTTGACCATACTGCCGACTCCTTGATGAATAGCCCTCCAGGAGAGCTTAGGTTACAGTGAGGCACGCGTCGGTGCAAGGCCGATGTGATGCGGCTCAGTGCCTTCGTCGGTTCTCGCCGAGCGTGCGTCGCAGCAGATGACCGACGGCGATCACGACGATCAGCAGGACCACCAGGGCCATGGCCGCGTACGGATCGTACGCGGAGACCCGCGCGTGAAGCTCTCGCAGGAACAGGGCCCAACACAGGATCGCGACATACGTGCCGGCCAGCACGACGGAGATGTTCAGCCAGACCGGCAGGTTCAGCAGGAAGCCGATCGCCGATCCGACGACAGGTCCGGTCATCCAGAAGGGAAACCACACGAACGCGAAAAGGCCGATGATGCCGTACCGCTGGATCTTCGCCTTGTGCGTCTCGGCCGCCTGGTGGATACGGTCGAAGATCGCCTTGAGCGACTTGATCACCAGCAGGTGTCGCCAACTGAACACGAACAACGGATAGAAGACGAGCACGTGCAGGGTCTCGACCACCATAGTGACGGCGATCACGTAGACGTGCCCGAGGGAGACGGAATAGCCGTAGGCGAGTCCTGCCGCCCGCCCGAACACGAGGGTCGTGGCGGTCATGCCGATGAGCATCTGGAACTGGCCCGGCGAGCGCACGACCATCACGCCCAGCCAGACGGTGTAGGCGAAGGCCAGGACTACGGCGATCAGCAGGAGCCTTCCTTCCGGCCCGACCATCAGCGACGCGCGCGAAACGCTCGGCGGGCCGGCCCTCTGGTCTTGACGCGGTTGTCCGGAAACTGGGTCCATCGTCGTATGTCCCATCCACACCATGTTACACATCAATGGCCGTGCAGGCCAGATGCGCTCGAATGCTCAGCCGAGGCGATCGAGGAGCCGAAGCAGACCGTCGAGGATCGTGATCGGGTGAGGAGGGCAGCCGGGAATGTACAGGTCCACCGGCAGGATGCCCTCGACGCCGTTGCAGACCTCCGAATGATCCCGGTAGCAGCCGCCGGAGATGGCGCACGCACCCGTCGCGATGACGAGCTTGGGGTCGGGCACGGCGGCGTAGGTCTTCTCCAGGGCCAGCTTCATGTTCGCGGGAACCGGCCCGGTGACGAACAGGCCGTCCGCATGTCTGGGCGAAGCCACGAACTGGATGCCGAACCGGCCGAGATCGAAGACGACCGTGGTCAAGACGTTGGTGTCCGCTTCGCAGGCGTTGCAGCCTCCGGCACAGACCTGGCGCAGCTTCAAGGATCGTCCGAACAGGCTTCGGGTCTTTTGATCAAGTGCCTCGGCCAGCTTCACCGCCCGGTCGTGGACGACCAGATCGTCGCGCGAGCGGCCGGCCAGACGATAGTCGCGCGTGAACTCGATGGCCTCGGCGGGACACGCTTCGGCGCACGCCCCGCAGAACAGGCATCGCCCCAGGTCGATGGCGATCGCGCCGTTCTCCCTCCGGATGGCCTCGGTGGGGCAGGCGTCGATGCATCGCGTGCAGTCCGCGAGGCACTTCGAAGGCTCGACCTGCGGCCGGCCGCGAAATCGCTCGGGGAGAACGGGCTCGCCTTTCGGAAAGGCCACCGTCCGGTGCCCCTGCTGGAGTCGTGCCCACAATGGCTTTATCATGGTCGTGCCTTAGAGATCGTGACCGCAATAGGACAGGTTGAAGCTCTTGTTGCAGAGCGGGAAGTCGGAGATCTGCTGATCCCTCAGCGCCATCGCCAGGCCCATCCAGTTGTGGAAGGACGGATCGACGACCTTGTAATGCGCCAGCGCACCGTCGGGACCGGTGACCGCTGCGTGGCAGATTTCTCCGCGCCAGCCTTCCACGAGAGCGGCGCTGAATCGATTGGGGGCCAGGGGCTTCGCCTGCGTCGTGGTCGGCCCATCGGGCATGGCCGCCAGTTGATCGCGGATGAAGGCGACTGACCTCTGAATCTCCAGCCATCGCACGTAGGCCCTGCCGAAGACATCACCGGTGTTCCACGTGGACACCGGGACCTGGGCAAATCGGTACATGCCGGCGGGGAAGTTGAACCGGCAATCCATCTCGACGCCGCAGGCCCGCGCCGGGACGCCCACGAGGCCCAGTTCCCGGCAGGTCTGGATCGGAACCCTGCCGGTGTCTTCGAAGCGGCTGAGCACCGACGGCGTGTTCCACAGCAGGTTGGCGGCGACGGTCACGTCCTTCAGTCCCTGGGCGATTCGCTCGGCCAGCATGTCACAGAGCCGATCCGTCATGTCGAAGCCGACGCCGCCGGGCACGACGAGGCCCCGCCCGAAACGGTTGCCGCAGATCAGAGCGGTCGTGTTGAGGAAGTCGCCGCGAATGCGTCCGCAGAACGAAGAGGTCGGCAGGTATCCGACGTCGCCCGCCAGCGCGCCGAGATCGCCGGTATGATTGGCCAGACGCTCCAGCTCCAGCGCGATCGCGCGCAGCACCTGCGCGCGGGGGGGCACGTTCCGGCCGGACAGCGATTCGATGAGCTGGCAGCAAGCGGTCGTGTGGCCGACGGTCGTATCGCCGGCGAGGGTCTGCATGTAGTGCAGCGTCCGCTTATTGGGGCCGCCCACCAGGGCGCGCTCGACGCCGCGATGCTGGTAGCCGAGCGAGATCTCCAGGTTCAGGACCTGCTCGCCGTGGCACTGGAAACGGAAATGTCCCGGCTCGATGATGCCGGCGTGCACCGGACCGACCGCCACCTCGTGCACCTGCTCGCCGGCCACCTTGAAGAAGTCCATCACCGATGGGGCGATCGGCTCGTCCTGTCGCCGGCCGCCGCGATACGGCGGATGAAATCGAACTGGCTTGAGCCACGGATGGCCCTCGGGCACGATAGACCACTGCTCGGCGATCTCTCGCTCGAACCAGTGAGCCTGCGTACAGTCGACCGCGACGGACGGATAGCGCTCGCCCACGTCGGCCGACAATGCGCCGAGGGTTCCCGCGCTGTCGTCGGCCAACACCGCGAACAGGCGAAGTCGGCTGTTGCCCACCGGGGCCGCGAAGAGAGCGGCGATTCTCATCCCCGAAGCCGCCGCGTCGATCACGGAACTGCGAAACGTGCCGACGTCGAGGACCGGGACCTGCTTGGTGTCGATCGCCTGACCGTTGTAGAACGAAATCGCGTTCGAGACAGGCATCAATGTCCTCCTATCGTCGCGGCAGCCCCGCGAAGCAGGCTGTCTACCGCTGGGGGCAGATACAGGCCCAGCATCAGCGTCAGGGCCCCTAATCCCAGCGGAGGAAGGATCGCCAGAATCGACTCGCTCCTGCCGGGCGGACGCAGATCGCTCGCAGACCGGCCCTGCGCCATGTTCAGGAACGCGGCGGTCATGCCGATGAAGATCAGCGCCAGCATCGCCAGGAACGCGACGGCAATCCCGATCCGCCCCTGTTCGATCATCGCTTTGACGATCGTGAACTCGCTGAGGAACGCGCCGAAGGGAGGCATTCCAGTGATGGCGATCAGGCCGGCAATCCAGAGCACGCCGCTCCACGGCAGCACGCCGAGAATCCCGCGAACCTCCGTCGTCGCCTTGGTCTTGTACGCCGCCAGGATGTTGCCGGCGACCAGAAACAACATCGCCTTCGTCAGCGAATGATTGGCGGCGTGCAGCATGGCGCCGAACGTGGCGCCCGCTCCGATTCCCACTCCCAGAGCCAGAATCCCGACGTGCTCGACGCTCGAATACGCCAGCATGCGCTTGTAGTCGGTTTGACCGAGGATGAAAATGGTGGCCCAGCCGATGGAGATCAACCCGAACAGGATCAACAAGTCCTGGCAGAACGCCGCTTGTCCTGCCGCCGCACAGACCTGGTAGCTGCGCAGGATCGCGAGGAACGCGCAGTTCAGAAGCGCCCCCGACAGCAGGGCCGAGATCACCGAGGGGGACTCGCTGTGCGCGTCCGGCAGCCAGGTGTGCAGGGGAGCCAGGCCCATCTTCGTTCCGTAGCCGACGAGGAAGAACAGGAAGGCGGCCCTGAGCCAGGGGACGTTCAGGTTTGCGCCGTTCTCGATCAGCGCGTCGACGACGATGGCGATGCCTTCGCCTCCTTGTCTCGACGCGGCGATGACCATCAGGAAGTTGCCGAGCAAGGCCAGCGCGATGCCCACGGAGCAGATCAGCAGGTACTTCCACGTCGCTTCGAGCGAACGATGGTGCCGGTGGAAGTAAATCAGCGGCGCGCTGGCCAGCGTGGTCGCTTCCATGGCGACCCACAGCAGGCCGAAGTGCCGGCTGACCGTGACCAGCGTCATCGTGGCCAGGAAGGCTTCAAGGCAGGCGCAGAAGACGGCGTCCGACGCGTTGGTGAACAGCGTTCCTTCCTCGTAGTCCTGCTGCTTGCCGGCGCCCTGGACGGCCAGGTAGCCGAACGCATACACCGAGCAGGCCAGAAACAGGATGCTGGTGATCGTCAGGAAGAGCAATCCAACCGCATCGAGCATCAGCCAGCCGTTCAGCAGGGGCTGGGGCGTCGCGTTCCAGGCCGCCACAGTCACCGCAGTGTGGCCGACGCCCGTCAGAACGAGGATTACGCGACGCACCAGAACGTCGCGTATCAGCAGCGACAGCACGGCGGCGACGGCGGGAATCAGCAGCACAGCGCAGATCACGGAATCAACTCCTCAACCCGGACAGCTTGTCCGTATCGATATGGTCGAACTCGCGGTTGATGT
This sequence comes from Sedimentisphaerales bacterium, assembly GCA_040772485.1. Taxonomy (GTDB): domain Bacteria; phylum Planctomycetota; class Phycisphaerae; order Sedimentisphaerales; family Anaerobacaceae; genus Anaerobaca. The sequence goes on from JAXGYC010000013.1 coordinate 70,408, forward strand.
GGAAGATCGCAATGCCCATGACGAAGATGGCCACGAAGACGTCCAGCAGGATTCCCAGCTCGACCAGCAGCGGCTGCTTGTCCACCAGGGCTACTCCAAACGCATAGATCCCGTTCTCCAGGACCAGATAGCCCAGCACCTGCGTCAGCGCCTTGCGCCGGCTGACGATCAGGAACAGGCCGGACATGATGGTGAAGAACGCCACCGGGACGATCAGCGAGGACATCACCGGTTCGGGCAAGGGCAGCCGGGAACCCAGCCATATGCACACCACAAGGATCAGCGTCCCCACGGCGAGCGATTTGCCGTACCCGATGAACGGCTCGATCTCACGCTGCGTGTTCACCTCGCGAAGGGTCCGCATCAGCATCCAGGGAAACACGCCGCCCTTGAGGATGATGATCGCGATCGCGAAGGCGGCCCCGTGCAGTTCCATGCGCCCGCCATCCATCAGCAGGGGCAGAAGGCCCAGCGCGACTCCCTGCAAAGCGACCGTCCGGATGCAGGCGCCCAGCCGGCTCAGGCCCAGCAGCATCAGGTTCGTCAGAACCAGGAACACCAGCACGATGTCTGCGGTATCGTTCATCGGATTACCTCAGGACCAGGACCACCGCCAGGATCGACAGCGTCATGGCGCCGACGAGAAGTTGGGGCACGTGGAGCAGTCTGACGCGAGCCATCGACGATTCGATTATCCCGACCAGCACCGCCAGCAGCGCCATCGATAGAAGCGCCGCCGGGGTGTCCAGCCACAGAATGCCGGTGCGAACCGGCACGACCAGGCCGACCAGCACCTGGCCCAGCAGCCACATCTTCAGCGCCGCCGAATAGAGAACGATCGCGAAATCGGGTCCGCTGTGGTCGAGCACCATGACCTCGTGGATCATGGTCAGTTCGAGATGGGTATTCGGATCGTCGACCGGGATGCGGCAGTTCTCCGACAGGAACACGATCAGCAGGGCAAAGCCCACCAGCACCACGATCGGGCCGGCGTCCAGCCACAGACGCGGGACCGTCGCGACGACCATGTCCGAAAGCGACACGCAGCCGGTGTACTTGGCGACGGCGGCCAGGGCGATCAGCAGGGCCGGCTCGGACAACGCCGAGAACGTCACTTCCCGGCTGGCGCCCATGCCCTCGAAGCTCGATCCGGTGTCCAGCGCACTGAGGACCAGCAGGAACCGCGCCAGACCCAGCAGGTAGATCAGCACGAGAAAGTCAGCGGGAAATGCGATCAACGCCCTGGATCCGCCGAACGGAACCAGCGCGGCGGCGGCCACGATCGCCGCAAATCCGATCCACGGACCGGCGGCGAACAGCCAGGACGTCGAGCGGCTGTAGACCGCGCCTTTACGCAGGAGTTTCCAGATGTCGTAGTACGCCTGCAACAGCGGCTGGCCTCTTCTGCCGGCGAAGAGGGCCTTCGTCCGGTTGATGATCCCCAGCAGCAGGGGCGCCGCGACGAAGGCCAGCAGAAGATGGACCAGCTTCAGCGTCGTCATCATGTCACATCAGCTTCCAAATCAGGAGGATCCACAGGGTCAATGCGATGTACAGGACATACACCTGGAGCCGGCCGTGCTGGAGCCAACGGAACCACCCGAGCGACCAGCGGATCGCTTCGAATGCGGGCTGATACAGGTACTTCTCGCAGACGTCGGCGGTCTCGGTTTCGAGGGCCGAGTCGGCCGGGAACACCCCTTCGGGCGGGTGGACCTCTCTGTGGGTGTGCAGGAGGAAGCCGAACAGGTCGGTCAGAGGCTGCGCAAAGGATGTCGCCGTGTACTGCATGCGGCAGTCGGGCGCCGCGTAGCCGCAGTCCCAGGTGACCGACTGGCGGACGGAGCGGCCGCTCAGCAGACGCCTGCGCACCAGCAGGCACAGAACGGCGATTGCCGCCAGCAGCAACGCAACGACCACGAAGTGCGTCAGTGTCGACGAGGCGGTCGCGAGTTCCGTCTCGACCGCGTCAGCGGGCAGGGAGGTGATTTCGCCCACGACCGCCTGCGCCGACCGGACAACCAGTGGCGACAGCACGCCGCCGAGCACGCACAAAGCCGCCAGGACTGCCATCGCCGCCTTCATGGCCCAGCCGACCTCGTGCGCCTGCTGGCCGTGGATGCTGCGCGGATGCCCGAGAAAGACCGTGCCGAACGCCTTGGTGAAGCAGGCCAGCGCCAGTCCGCCGATCAGCGCGAGGCTGCCGATGACAATCACCGCGGCAATCGCGGCGTCGAGGCCCCCGACGATCCCGTTCTTGAACGCGCCCAGGTAAATCAGGAACTCGCTGACGAACCCGTTCAGGGGCGGTATGCCGCAGATGGCGATCGAGCCGACCAGAAAGGCCGCGGCGGTCCAGGGCATGCGTTTGACAAGTCCGCCCAGCAGGTCGAGGTGGCCCGTCCCACTGCCGTGCAGGACCGCGCCGGCGCCCAGAAACAACAATCCCTTGAAGATGGCATGATTGATCACGTGAAACAGGCCGCCCGCAAAGCCGAGGACCGCCAGCGTCGGCGAATGGATGTGGACGCCCAGCAGGCCCAGGCCCAGGCCCATCGTGATGATGCCGATGTTCTCGACGCTGTGATAGGCCAGCAGCCGCTTGAGGTCATGCTGCGCCAGCGCGAACAGCACGCCCAGGATGCCTGACACCACGCCGATTGCGATCAGCACCCAGCACCACCAGGCCTGCGGCGCCCCCAGCAGGGTCAGCGTCCTGACCAGGCCGTAGATGCCGGTCTTGATCATCACCCCGCTCATCACCGCTGAAACGTGGCTGGGAGCCGCCGGGTGCGCGTGAGGCAGCCACACGTGCAACGGCATGAAGCCCGCCTTCGTGCCGAAGCCGACCACCGCCAGCAGGAACAAGGCGCCCGCCAGCGACGAGGGAACCGCCGGGATCGTGTCAAAGTCCAGCGAGCCCGCATGAGCGCCCAGCAGGACGAAGAACACGATAAGGAAGGCCGTTCCGATGTGCGTGGCGACCAGATAGATGTTGCCGGCCTGGCGCACCATCTGCCGCTCATATTCGAACGTGACCAGAAAGAACGACGCCAGAGACATCACTTCCCAAGCCACGAGGAACAACAGCCCGTTCCTCGCTGCGACCACCAGCGCCATTCCCACCACGAGCAGATTGTAGAAGAACCAGGGAACGCCGAGGCTCTTCTCGTGCCGGTAGGGCCAGAGATACTCGGCGCCGTAGATCGCCGCTAAGGCCGACAGACCGAGGATCGGCAGGAGAAACACCGCTGACAGAGGGTCGATCTGGACAAAGAACGAACCCAGAGGCACGTTCCAATTCGCCCGCAGGGACTCGGTCCGCCCGCCGGCAAGCACAGCGAAAGCCGGGAGAATGGCAAGGAGACTTCCGACGACCGCGCCGCCGGCCCCGAGAACGGACGACAGAGCCGGTCTTCGACCGCTCAGAAGTGACGCCAGTCCACCGATGAAGAGCACCGCCAGCCCACAGAGGAAAAGCGACATCTACCTGTCTTCTCCAGTTCTGACTTCCGATGAGTCTTGTTTCAGACCCGATTCGATCCTCGCGATTCCGGAGAGAATCTCCTCCCGGCTGCCCTGTTTCTGGAGAATCCCCCTGAGGCCCTTGTCGCGCAGGATGTACGCCAGTCTCGAGAGCAGATGGAGATGGGCCTTGACGGTGGGGCTGACCAGGGTGAACAGGCAGCTCACCGGCTTGCCGTCCAGGGCGCTGAAATCGATGGGCTTCTCCAGGAAGCTCAGGCAGACGATCGGCTCGGTTACGTGCAGCACGATGGGATTGCGCACGTGCGGAATGGCGATGCCGTCTCCGATGGCCGTCGAGGCCATGGCCTCGCGGGCCAGGAGCACCTGGAGGAGGAACTCGCGGTCCACCTCCGCCGGCAGGCGCATCAGACTGACCACGTTGCGCAGCGCCGATTCCTTGTTCTGGCCCTCAACGCGATAGTAGATGCCGCCCAGACTCAGCGCCTCCGAGAGGGCATGCGAGGAGACCTCGGTCTCGCTCGGCTCGCGAAAGACGTCCACAGACACGTTGATCTGGTGGGCGGTCGCCCATTCGAGCAGTTCCGCCCGGCTGAAGCGGTACTGGCTGTTCACCCGATACGCCGGCAGAGAACCGTTCTTCAGCCACCTGTAGATGGTCTTCTCCGTTACTTTGAGCAGGCCGGCCACATCTCTTACCGTGAGTTGCATCTGTCACACCGAACGTACAATTGGACTTGCAATTGGACAAACGTGGACAATCTATCGTCATGGTTAGGGATTGTCCAATAGATTTTTACGCAAGATGACCCTGATCGCAGAAGTCGGGCCTGAAGCAGTACATACAAAGGAAGGACCCCGGCATCGGACCGGAAGATGAATGGAGACGAAGGGAATCGAACCCTCATTCCTGCGATGCGACCGCAGTGTGCTCCCGTTACACCACGTCCCCGTGTTCGGTCGGTTCTATTTTAGAGAGAATCGGCAAGATGTCAACATTTTCTTAAGTGTCTTTTGAAAAATCACTTAAGCACTGTCAGAAGCGCCACTTCTCCAAACTGACGATCGTTTCGATGGGCTCCCGGCGGTGCTCCTTGGGCGAATCGGCCGGATGGCCCAGCGCCAGAAGCTCGATGATCTCCACCTCCTCGGGAATCCCGACGACAGCGCGAACCTTGTCGGCGTAAAACGACCCGATCCAGCACGTCGCCAGACCTAACTCCGTGGCCTGCAAGCACATGTGTTCGAGGGCGATGGATACGTCGATCGGGCCGATCGCCTGGCCGCAGCGCATCACGTGGTCGCTGACCGTGCAGGCGACGATGATCGCCCCGGCGTTCTCGATGAACGTCTGGCCGTTGGCTGCCACCGCAAGCTTCTTTTTCGTGGCCTTGTCGGTGACCACCACGAAACGCCAATCCTGCAGGTTCTTCGCCGACGGCGCCTGCCTGGCCGCCTCGATGATCATGTCCAACTGCTTCTTTTCGAGCGGCCGGTCTGCGTAGCTGCGACATGAGTAACGACGGCGAATCGCCTCGGAAACGTCCATTCTTGAGCCTTTCTTGATTCTGCGGCCCGCGCACGGGCACTGACCTAATGGAAACGCGTGAATATATAGGCGCCGCTCGCTTGACGCAAGGGGCAAAACGCGATATCCTGCCGCCCCAGGACGGGCGGTTAGCTCAGTCGGCTAGAGCACCTGCTTTACACGCAGGGGGTCACAGGTTCGAGTCCTGTACCGCCCAATGCCGCAAGTCTGTTTTCAGCGGGGGTTTGTGGCGGATCACTCCTGTGTCGCCGGGCGGGGCGGCGCATCCAACTCCTTTATGAAGATGCGGCGGAACTGGAGGAAGGATGCTCCCCACTGCCCGTCTTCGCGGGCGCCGTGATGCTGCAAAGCGATTGGGCCCCGGGCCGGGACGCCGGGAAGCTGCGCGTTGTCAAGGACCCGTTGGCCGTTGAGGCTGACCGTCAGGCGGTCGCCCTTCATGACGATGTGAAAGGTATTCCACTGGCCGACCGGCCGATCCGCTCTGAGTTTCGGCGTCACCGAGGCATGAACCTCGGGCGAAAAAGCCGGATCGGTGCGATAGCCCCATACCTCCCCTGAACCGACAGGCCAGCACCAGATGTTCACCTGCGACTTGTGCTGGCCGCGAAGGAAGACGCCGGAATCCGTATTCGGAACCTCGAAGAGCACATCCTTGCCCGCATCGTCCTTCTTGTACGTCCCATCGGGCAGAATGGCCTTGGCAGCCCGGTTGATGTACGGGCTTTGTTTGATGCGCCAATCGACGAGCAGCTCGAAGTCGCCGTAGCTCCCGGCGGTCCACAGATTCCGGTCGCCCGGTCCCTCCTGCGGGTCGCAGTCGATGACGCCCTCGACAACCTGCCAGTCGCGGTTCTGGGGATCGCGCACCGTCCAACCCTCCAGGTCGATTCCGTTGAAGAGCGACACGAAGCCTTTCGGCACGGCCGGCTCCGATCCCGGGGCTTCCGCTCTGTCGTGAGTGTGGGTCTGGGGCTTCCGGCATGAGGCAGCCAGCAGGACAAGGCCCGCGACCAGCAGTGAGCTTGACACCAGACGCATAGCGGTTCTCCTTTCTCGACCTGGATGGCCGATAATTGGCGGGAGGCGCGGCACACCACGGTGGAGGATTATTGCACGGCAGGGGGCGCGGTCCAAGAGAAATCGATCCGCCTCGGGGGTGATTCTGGTTTGCCTGGGGACGCCGGTTCACTATGATTGCATCGGCATCGTCGTGTGGGTCGGCATCGATGGATGGGTGCCGGGCACGACACAAGTGATTGTGATCGACAGAGAGGCGGATGCTTCGAATGAACGCACGAGTGGAGTCTGCAAACGGTTGGTTGCCTCTCCCTGGAGAGGTCTTGCGAAGGACGGCTGTGGCAGCCGTTGTGCTGATGAGTGTCTCGGCGGCGGCGTTTCACCCATGCGGTGCGGCGGAGTTCTTTGTCTCGCCGCACGGCAACGATGCCGAGGCTGGCACGAGGGAGGAGCCGTTCCAGACCCTTGAGGCGGCTCGTGATGCCGTTCGCAGGTTGGATCGCAGTGAGGAGACTATCGTCTGGTTGAGGGCGGGTACATATGAACGGTCCGCGCCGTTCGTATTGACGGCGGACGATTCCGGACGCCCCGGCAAGGCGGTGACATACCGAGCGTGGCCGGGGGAGGAGGTCCGGCTGGTCGGAGGCCGACAGGTGAACCGTTGGCAGCCGGTCACGGACGATGCCGTTCTCAAGAGACTGGCGGCGGAGGCCCGCGACAAGATCCTCCAGGCCGATCTGAAGGCGGCCGGCATCCGTGACTACGGCGAGGTGAAAGGCGGGGGCCTGGAGCTGTTCTTCGATGATGAGCCCATGACGCTGGCCCGTTGGCCGAACGAGGGGTTCGTCACGATCGTGGGTCTGGTCGAACCCGATACCGTCAATGTCCGAGGCACGAAGGGCAGCAAGACCGGCAAATTCATGTATGAAGGGGACCGGCCGAGCCGCTGGCTCCAGGAGAAGGACGCATGGGTGCACGGCTACTGGTTCTGGGACTGGTCCGACCAGCGGCAGAAGGTCGAAGCCATCGATCCGGAGAAACGCATTCTCTCCGTGATGCCGCCGTATCACAGCTACGGCTACCGCATCGGTCAATGGTTCTATGGGATGAACATCCTGGCGGAACTCGACACGCCGGGCGAGTGGTATCTGGACCGCCAGACGGGCATTCTCTATTTCTGGCCGCCGAAGCCGATTGACGAGGGGCGGGTGGTCGTCTCTGTCCTGGACACGCTCGTAACTCTCGAAGGTGTGTCGCACGTAACCGTTCGGGGGCTGATCTTCGAAGCGGCTCGCGGCACGGCCATCGTGATGCGCGACTGCGAGCACACGCTCATCGCCGGCTGCGTGCTGCGCAACCTGGGCGACAGGGCCGTGCGGATCGAAGGGGGCGCCGCCAACGGCGTCGTCGCCTGCGATGTCTATGGGACGGGCAACGGCGGCATCAGCATGAGCGGGGGCGAGCGGTCATCGCTCACGCCCGGCGGGCACTTCGCGGACAACAATCATCTGTATCACTACGGTCGATGGAACCGCATGTACACGCCCGCGATCTCGCTCGATGGAGTGGGCAACCGCGCTACGCACAACCTGATCCACGATGCGCCCCACATGGCGATCTCGTTCGGCGGCAACGATCACACTATGGAGTTCAACGAGATCCACGATGTCTGCCTGGAATCCAACGACGCCGGGGCGATCTACGCCGGGCGTGACTGGACGATGCGAGGTACGGTCATCCGTCACAACTACCTGCACGACATCACTGGATTTCGGGGGCACGGGTGCGTCGGCGTCTATCTGGATGACATGTTCTGCGGCACGCAAATCTACGGCAACGTCTTCTACAGGGTGACCCGGGCCGCCTTCATCGGCGGTGGACGCGACTGCTCCGTCGAGAACAATATCTTCGTCGACTGCCGGCCGGCATTGCACATCGACGCGCGAGCGATGGGGTGGGCCAGCGACAGCGTGGAGACCACGATGATGGAGCGGCTGAAGGCCATGCCTCATACGTCGCCGCTCTGGCGCAATCGTTATCCGGAGCTGGTCGGGATCGTTCAGGATGAGCCGGCGGCGCCCAAGGGCAATGTCGTTGCGCGCAACGTTTCCTGGGGCGGCCGGTGGGACGAAGTAGAGGGCAAGGCGCGACCCTACGTCACGTTCATAGACAACTGCGTGGACGTCGATCCGCTTTTTGAGGGCGCGCCGCCGGCGACATTCCGGCTACAGGACGGCTCACCGGCGTACAAGATCGGCTTCAAGCCGATTCCCGTCGAGAAGATCGGCCTGTACGAGGACGAATATCGCACAGGCCTTCCCGGCCTATGATGACGGCGGTGGATCATGTCCTCCCACAGACCAGGATTGCGCTGAGGTGCACTATGAGACCGCGAGTTCCTGTTGTTTGCCTTGTCGGCTGGCTGTTCCTGTTCGGTTGCCTGCCTCTGTCCCTGGCGGTGGCTCCGCTTCGCATCTACATCGTCACCGATCTGGAAGGGGCCAGCGGGGTATACCGGTTCGCCCAGACGCGGGAGCCGGGCAACCCACTGGGCGAGAAGGCCAAGGAATACCTGATGGGCGACATCGCGGCCGTCGTTCGCGGCTTGCGGGCGGCCGGCGCGACCGACATTGTCGTGCTCGACGGCCACGGGTCCCAGGCGTTCGTTCCACACCTGATGGAGCCAGGCGCCAAGTATATAACGGGAACACCACGTCCGGGTCCGCTCACGGGCTTGGACGAATCGTTCGCCGGCATGATCCAGTTGGGCGCCCACGCCATGATGGGCACACCCGACGGAGTGCTCTGTCACACCCAATCGTCGCGCAGCGAGAACCGCTACTGGTACAACGGCGTCGAATCGGGTGAGCTGGTCCAGTGCGCCGCCATCGCCGGATACTACCGCGTCCCGACCATCATGGTGACAGGCGACGAGGCGACGTGCCGGGAGAGCAACAGGTTCTTCGGGCCCGAGTGTGTCACGGTGTCCGTCAAGCGGGGCATCGCACGCGAGGCGGCCGAGCTATACCCGTTCGACGAGACTCGCCCGGCCCTCTACGAAGGCGCCAGGCGCGCCGTGGCTGCCATTGCGAACTGCCAACCCTACAAGCTCTCGCTCCCCATCCAGGCGAAGAAGGAGTATCTGGTTTTCGACGAGCCGTCCGGGCCGGGTCGCCGGGTCAGCAAGGAGGGGACCATCGAGGATGTCCTGAGGCTGCTGGATTTCTGACCGGATGCGATGCTCAGTCAGAATGCGGCTCGGAAACGAGAAAATGGTGCCGGATCTGTGCCGAAGAAGCGGCGAAACGCCCGATCCTGCGGCAGAAACAGCAGATTCTCGCCGTCCAGGCCCGGTTTGACGGCCGAAACTCTTGAGATCGGGGCGGTGTCGCGGTATCATAGGGGTTGTGCGGTCCAGGATTACAGGCTGTCAGGGCAGGTAGGAAGTGCCGGTTTGACTCTTAGAGGAGGATGACCATGTGCAAGAGGCTGTCTTTTCTGACTTCGTTCTTCATCCTTGCGACGCTCGCAATAACACCGCAGGTCTTGGGCGTGCCTGTGCCCGGCGCGGCGCTGCGAGTCGGCGCGGTCATGGACTTCGGAACGGACCTTGGCGCCAGCAGCTCCATGTACAATCCGCGTTCGTACGGGGGCAGGAACTACGTCGTTCAGATCAACTCTCCCAATCGCGGCGTAGGCTGCTACCCGGTGGGTTCGACCGACTATGAGGCCGTGGCCGGTATCGCAGACGGCGCTGAGGCTCGCATGGCGGACGCGTTCCCGGCGGCCTCCTACGTGCTGCTCGCCGGCGGCGCCGACAACGACTACTTCTCAAGGATCGATCCCGACCTCAACCTTGACAGCCGGGTGCTTGCCACCAATCTCGGTGTCAGGCCCAGTTCGTACGACTGGGTAGATGATGACACGATCATCCACAACAGCTACGCCAGCGGGCTGAGGTCCAACTTGTACCTGACGGACGTCAGCGCCGAACCATTCCAGGTCAGCGCCAACACGACCTGGAACGCGAACGGCTACGTGACCACCGGGGCCACCTCGCGCATTCGGAACGTTCGCGTGGGCGATGTCTACCGTGGTTACGCCTACTACGGCGACTCCGGCGTGAATGCCGCAGGATTCTGGGCCATCGATCTGGCCACAGGTGTGTCCACGCTGCTGGGGACCCTCGACGTCACCGGTGACGGCAGTTGGGGACTCTGGACGGTCAAGGAAGTGGACGGATTCCTGTACGTCCATACGACGCACAATGGGATCTACGTCTACAGCATGTCCGACGCAACCACTCTGGGGGCTCTGCACAGCAGATACACCAAAGAAGAGCTTGACGCGTTGACAGGAGACACCAACCCGAACTGGGGTTTCGATGTGGTGGACGATGGGTCCAGAATGCTGCTGTGCGGCGGGGTCGGCAAGGTGATCGAGATCATCGACGCACGCGTGGCCGGCGCTCCCCAGCCGCCTGATGGCGCCGTGGATGTGAGGCGGACGGCGAGTCTCGATTGGTCTTCCGGCCAGGCGGCCGCTTCGCACGACGTCTACTTCGGCGTCGTCTTTGACGATGTGGACAACGCCAGCCGAACCGATCCGAGAGGTGTGCTCGTCAGCCAGGGCCAGACGGCGACCAGCTATGACCCGCCGGGTGTGCTCGATTTCGATGCGACGTACTACTGGCGGATCGACGAAGTCATGGCGCCGCCGGACAACACGATCGTCAAGGGCGTTGTCTGGAGCTTCACGACCGAACCGTTCGCCTATCCGATTCAGGACGTTGTGGCCAGCAGCAACGGGGTTTCGGACGGGGTTTCCACGGCGCAGCGGACGGTCGACGGCTCCGGACTGAATCAGGACGATCAACACTCCACGGAGGCCTCGGACATGTGGCTGGCCGGTCCCCCGGACGATGAGGCCCTGTACGTTCAATTTGAGTTCGGTGGCGTCCACAAGCTGCACGAGATGCTCGTGTGGAACTACAATGCCGAGTTTGAGCTGATCCTCGGTTTCGGACTCAGGAACGTGACCGTCGAGTTTTCGGAGAACGGGACCGACTGGACGATTCTGGACACCGTGGAGTTTGCTCAGGCCACCGCCAGGGCCACGTATACGGCCAACACGACCGTCGAATTCGGCGGCGTGGCGGCCAGATGCGTTCGCCTGACCGTCAACAGCGGGTGGGCCATGGCGGGCCAGTTCGGCCTGAGCGAGGTGCGCTTCCTGCACATTCCCGCGCAAGCCCGCGAGCCGCAACCCGCCGACGGCGCTGCCGAGGTTGAGATCGGTACGGTCCTCACTTGGCGCAGCGGCCGCCAAGCGGTCTCCCATCAGGTTTATCTCGGCACGGCCCCGGACGCTCTGACCCCGGCTGGCACGGTGGACAGCGAAGCCTTCGCCCCGGACAGTCTGGAATTCGGCGCCACCTGCTACTGGCGCATCGACGAAGTCAACGAAGCCGACGCCGTCGCGGTGTGGCCCGGCGCCGTCTGGAGCTTCACGACGGCTGAATACGCGGTGGTGGACGACTTCGAGAGTTACAACGACGACGTCGACGCCAAGACGACGATCTTCGACACCTGGCTGGACGGCTGGGTCAACAACACCGGCTCGACGGTCGGGTACCTCAACGCCCCGTTCGCCGAACAGACCATCGTCCACAGCGGCCGGCAGTCGATGCCGCTGACGTACGACAACAGCGCCTCGCCGTTCTACTCCGAGGCCGAACGGCTCTTCGATGATCCGCAGGATTGGACCATCGGCGACGCCGACAGCCTGCGGTTGTATTTCCAGGGAGCTGCCGCCAACTCGCCGCAGGCGCTCTACGTCACGCTGCAAGACAGCGCCGGCCACGCCGCGACGGTTGGCCATGCGGACCCGGACGCCGTCCTGGCGGCGGAGTGGCAACAGTGGCGGATTCCGCTGGGTGAGTTTGGCGGTGTCAGCCTGACGAGGATCGAGAAGATGACGATCGGCGTCGGCAACCGGACCAGCCCGGCCGGCGGCGGAACCGGCATCGTCTACATTGACGACATCGGCTGCGGTCGCCCACGCAACGTCGAGTGAGCGCGGCAGCAGGCCGTCGTCTGTTCGGAAAGGGTCGCCGGTCCGGCAAATGCCGGGGGTGTGGATGAATTGGTTCATTCGGTGCTTGAAGGAGGCCGCCATGTGTAAGATTCTGATGCTTGTGTTCTCTTGTGCCCTGGTGTTCGGTCCACTTCAGACAGGTGTGACGGAGGCCGCCGACCCGAGCCTTGTTGCCCACTACAAGCTCGATGAAGGCGGCGGCGCTGTTGCCTACGACAGTTCCGCCAATGGGCACGATGGGACGCTGCTCGGGCAGCCGCAGTGGGTCGGCGGCCCTGACGACTCCGGACTGGCGCTGGCCTTTCATCCAACCGATGCCTGCACCGGAATCGAATGTCCCCGGTTTGACCCCACGGACGGGACGGGACAATTCTCGTTCACTATCTGGGCGCTGTGGGACGGAGATGAGACGTACCATCATTTCTTTACCAAGTCAGACGGCTGGGGCGAGACGACGATGATGTTCCAGCTCGAACTGTGGGGTGGCAGCGACAGTGCGCCGCATTTCAATCGCATCGGCATCTCGTGCGCTCCGAACTCGACCCCCTTCTACGAGATGCCCAAGAGCGAGTGGACCCACCTGGCCTTCGTGTACGACGGGGCCAACATGGTGGTCTATCTCAACGGGGTCGATGAGATGGGCCCCGTGCCGGTGGCGATCGGTCCGGCGGTCAATGCCCGGACGGTGATCGGGGTGGCGGACAACGACGAGCGGGTGTGGACCGGCGCGCTCTACGATGTGCAGATCTACAGCCGGCCCATCGCCGCCGGCGAGGTCGCCAAGATCATGGAGGGCAACGTGGCGATCAGCTCGGCGCCCCAGCCCGAGAACGGGGCGACGGATGTCCCTCGCGACGTGACGCTGAGCTGGACGGCGGGCGAATTCGCTGCGACGCACGACGTCTATTTCGGGACGGTGTTCGGCGATGTCAACGAGGCCAGCCGCGCCGATACGAGGGGAGTTCTGCTCAGCCAGAGCCATGGCCAGACGAGCTTCGATTTCGAGGGGGTTCTCGCCCTGGGCCAGACCTACTACTGGCGCGTCGACGAAGTGAACGCGGCGCCGGATTACACCATCTTCAAAGGCGAGGTTTGGAGCTTCACCACCGAGCCGGTCGGCTACCCGATTGCGAACGTCATCGCGACCAGCAACGGGACCTCCGATGAGGTGTCGACGCCGCAACGCACTGTCGACGGCTCTGGCATCAACGCCAATGACGAAGCCTCCATTAAGGCTACGGACATGTGGTTGGCCTACCCGCCAGCCGAGGGGACTCTCTACATCCAGTACGAATTCGACAGCGTATACAAGCTCCACGAGATGCTCGTCTGGAACTACAACGTCCAGTTCGAGCCGATGCTCGGGTTCGGGCTCAAGGGTGTTGCAATTGAGCATTCCGAGAACGGGACCGACTGGACGGCGCTGGGCGACTTCGAGTTCGCCAGGGCGACAGCGACTACCACGTATACAGCGAACACGACCGTCAGTTTCGGCAGCGTCGCAGCCCGGTACGTGCGGCTGAACGTCAACAGCGGCTACGGGCCCTTGGGGCAGTACGGCCTCAGCGAGGTCCGCTTCCTGTGTATCCCGGTTCAGGCCCGCCAGCCGCAACCGACGGACGGCGCGGTGGAGGTGGACCCGGAGGCCGTCCTTGGTTGGCGTGCCGGCCGAAACGCCGTTTCCCACGAGGTCTACCTCGGCACCGATCCGCAGTCCATCGGCCTGGTCGGCTCGGTTGACGAAGCGACGTTTGCGCCAGCGGATCTCGCGTTCGGGAGTACCTACTACTGGCAGATTGTGGAGGTCAATGAGGCCGATACGGTCAGCGCCTGGGCCGGTGAGATCTGGACGTTTGCGACCCGCGAGTACGCCTTGATCGATGGGTTTGAGACGTACAACGACGACGTCGACGCCAAGACGACGATCTTCGACACCTGGCTGGACGGCTGGGTCAACAACACCGGTTCGACGGTCGGGTACCTCAATGCGCCGTTTGCCGAGCAGACGATCGTACACAGCGGTCGACAGTCGATGCCGCTGGCGTACGACAACAGCGCTTCGCCGTTCTACTCCGAGGCCGAGCGGACGTTTGACGACTTGCAGGATTGGACGGTCAGCGGCGCCGACAGCCTGAGGTTGTATTTCCAGGGCGCTGCGGCCAACTCGCCGCAGACACTCTACGTTACGCTGGAGGACAGCGCCGGGCACTCCGCGACGGTTGGCCATGGGGACCCGGACGCCGTCCTGGCGGCCGAGTGGCAGGAGTGGCGGCTCGCGCTGGGCGAGTTCGGAGGCGTCAGCCTGACGAAGATCGAGAAGATGACGATCGGCGTCGGCAACCGGACCAGCCCGGCCGCCGGCGGAACCGGCATCATCTACATCGACGACATCGCGTTCGGACGACCGGCAACAGAGTGATCTCTTCGGGCTTCACATACAGGGAATCCGTAGGATGGGCACATCCGGTGCCCGTATTGAGTTTGGGTGACACTGTTCATGGTACTTTGAAGGAGGACTGTCATGTTTAGAAGGCTATCCTGTCTGCTCGTTCTGTTTCTCATCGTTGGCAGCAGCGGTGTCAGTCGGGCGGGAACCCAGAAGTGGGAGATGGCGGTGCGGGCCGCGAATCCCGTGCACTGGTATCGGTTCAATGAGGCCCCGGGAACGACGGATGCGTTTGACGGAGGCAGCGGCGGCCTCAACGGGGTCTACCGCAGTCTGGTGGAACTGGGCCAGGAAGGACTCTTCGGACCGGGAGAGGCTGTGCGGTTCGAAGCCGGTGGTCAGGACGACGTCATGTGGACGCAGGGCGGGAACGTCACCAGCCCGGAGTGGACGGCCGAGTTTATTGTCATGAGGATGGACAACACGGCGGCACAAGCCCTCTCCGACAGTTCGGCCTTCTCCCTGCGCATCGTCGGCTGGGGCGTCGGCGAGGAGCTGAGCTTCACCGAATACGGCGTGATCGACGCGCGCTTTACCGCCGTGGCGGGAGCCAATCTGATTGCGCCGGTGGAACAGTGGATCCATGTGGTCTATCGCAAGATCGGAAGCGAGGTGCAGGTGTTCGTCGACGGAGTGCTGCTGGGGACGACCTCGACGCTGATTGACTGCCCGATCGACAGCTTTGGCGGTCGCGCGGCCAGCGCTTCGGATGGGATGGACGGTTTCATGGATGAGGCGGTCATTTACGACTATGCCCTCACCGATGCCGAGATTCTCGCTCACGCGACGGCTCCCTTGCTTCCGGACGTCGGCGCCATCGTCGTGCGGCCGGAGGACGGCGCCACGGACGTGCCGACCGATACGTCGCTGGCGTGGCTGGCGGGCACGTACGCCCAGACCCACGATGTCTACCTCGGCACTGTGTATGAGGACGTCAACAGCGCCAGCCGGGCCAATCCGATGGGCGTGCTCGTCAGTCAGAACCAGGCAGCCGCCAGTTACGATCCGCCCAGTCGGCTCGATCTTGGGACGACCTACTACTGGCGCGTCGATGAGGTTAATGGTGCCCCCGACTTCACGATCTACAAGGGCGACGTCTGGAGCTTCACGACCGAGCCGGTTGCCTATCCGATCCAGAACGTCGTGGCCACCAGCAACGGGATCTCAGAGGGCCTGTCCGGCCCGGAGCGGACCGTCGATGGTTCCGGCTTGAACGCCGCCGACCAGCACTCGGACATCGCCAACGACATGTGGCTGGCGATGGCACCGGAGGGCGAGGCCCTGTATATCCAGTACGAGTTCGATGGCGTCTACAAGCTCCACGAGCTTCTGGTCTGGAACTACAACGTGCAGTTCGAGCTGATCCTCGGCTTCGGACTCAAGGACGTGACCGTCGAGTACTCCGAGAATGGGGCCGATTGGACGGCCTTGGGTGACGTCGAGTTCGTCCGGGCTACGGGCAAGGACACGTACGTCTATAACACCGTGGTGGACCTCCAGGGTGTCCCGGCCCGGTACGTGCGCCTGACCGTCAACAGCGGTTGGGGCATGATGGCCCAGTACGGCCTGAGCGAAGTCCGCTTCACGTATATCCCTGTCCAGGCCCGCGAACCGCAGCCGGCCGACGGCGCCGCCGAGGTCGAGCCGGACACGGTTTTGAGCTGGCGGGCTGGTCGCGAGGCCGTCGAGCACCAGGTGTATCTGGGCACGGACCCGGACGCCCTGACGCTGGCCGGCACGTCGGATGCGCCGAGTTTCGATCCCGGCTCGGTGAATCTGGGCACGACGTACTATTGGCGAATCGATGAAGTCAACGAGATGCAGGCTGTCACGACGTGGGCAGGGCCCGTCTGGAGCTTTGCGACCCAGGACTACATCATCGTGGATGACTTCGAGAGCTACAACGACGACGTCGATGCCAAGACGACGATCTTCGACACCTGGGTCGACGGTTGGGTCAACGAGACCGGCTCGACGGTCGGCTATCTGAACGCTCCCTTCGCCGAGCAGACGATTGTCCATGGCGGCCGACAATCCATGCCGCTGTTCTACGACAACACGGCAGCCGCCGTCTCCGAGACCGAGTTGGCCCTGGACCAGGACTGGACCGTCTACGGGATTCGCAGCCTGTCGCTGTACTTCCACGGCGCCGCGGGCAACGGCGGCCAAATGTACGTCAAGATCGACAATGCCAAGGTGTCCTACGACGGTCCGGCGACCGACATCGCCCAAGCTGCATGGCAGCCCTGGAACATCGATCTGTCGGCGGTCGGCGGGAACCTGCGCAGCGTGACGTCTCTGGTGATCGGCGTCGAAGGAGCGGGAGCCACAGGGACGCTGTACATCGACGACATCCGGCTGTACCCGCTGACGCCGGAGTTCATCGTGCCGGCGCAGCCGGATGACACCGATCTGGTTGGACACTGGAACCTCGATGAGGGCAGTGGAACCTTGGCTGCGGATTCGAGCGGAAATGGAAATGACGGCGCGCTAGAAGGCGCCCCACAGTGGGTAACCGGCGTGATGAACGGCGCCTTGCAGTTTGACGGCAGCAGCGGTGTGAACTGCGGGGACGCACCTCAGCTCGCGTTTACCGAGGCGTTCAGCATCACGCTGTGGGTGAATCCGTCCGACCTTGTGGGAGACCATGCCTTCGCCGGCCGTTCGGCGGCCAATGTTGGTTATGCCTTCAAGAGCATGAACGATCACCTGCGTTTCACCACACCCGGCGTCATGGATCATGACGGCAATAACTCGATCCTGCAGTTGGACACCTGGCAACACGTGGCCGTCACCTTCGTGGCCGGTCAGGCCGCCGGCTGCACGTTCTATGTCAACGGGGTCGCGACGGACACCATCAGCAGCAGCAATCTGGTTGCCGGCGCCGGGCCGTTTGAGATTGGCCACAATCACTGGGACCAATGGTGCCTCGGCATGATCGACGAGGTTCGCGTCTACGATCGCGTCCTGTCGGCGGAAGAGGTTGCCGGACTGGCCGGCCGCACGGAGCCGCTGCACAAGCCCTTCTGAGTGGAGGGCGAAGTGACATCGTGAACCGCTGTGCGTAGTGGCGTATGCCTCGGGGCCCTTGTCAATGCGGCAGGGGCCCCCTTTCTATCCGCACGGCGTGGTCACCGGCTTGCGTTGACGGCGTCGAACATGGCGACGATGTTCTCGGCCGGAACGTTGGCCAGGATGTTGTGGACCTGCTGGAAGACGAAGCCGCCGCCCGGCGAGAGGATGCGAACCTGATTTCTGACGTGCTCCGCAATCTCGTTGGGGCGCGCCGCGGTGAGAACCTCCCGCGTGTCGCAACCGCCGCCCCAGAAGGTCAGGTCCCGGCCGAATTCCGCCTTCAGTTCCGTCGCGTTCATGCCGGAGCAGGTGATCTGGACGGGGTTGATGGCGTCCAGACCTGCTTCGATAAGATGAGGGAGCAGCTCGCGAACTCCGCCACAGCAGTGGAGCATGACCTTCACGTCGGCCAGCTCCTTGGCGCGATTCCAGAGAATCTGGTGGCGGGGTTTGAAGAACTCGCAATACATGCGCGGGCTGAGCATGGGGCCTGTCTGCATGCCGAGATCGTCGCCGAAGAGGATGATGTCGATCGACGGGCCGACCGCGCCGAGGAACTTCTCCAGATTGGCCAGATGGACTTCCACCAGCCGGTCCAGAAACCGATGGGCCCGCGGAGGGTCGGAGGCCAGCAGCATGAAGAAGTTGTCGGCCCGGTAGAAGAACTGGCCCGTCTCGAAGAGATTGCCGCCGAACAGGCCGATGATGGCCCGGTCGGTGTGCTGGCGCAGGCGCCGGGCTCCCTCGCGGAGGGTCTGCGGATCGGCCGGACCGGGCGGGGACGCCACGGCGGTCCACATGCATTCGCCGAAGGCGTCGGCGAGCATCCCATCGTCGTCCGATTCGGCGAAGGGGAAGTACGTCTGTTCGAAGTATAGCGTGCCGTCGGGCATGTGCGCGATGACTCTTCCAGAGCCGGAGAGAATGACCCAGCGATCGGACCGACGCTCCATGCGGGTCCAGGCGGGAATGAGGCAATCCGTGCCGTCGGGAAGCCTCCAGGGTTTCCAGTCGTCGTCGCCGAGGGCGAAGCCTCGTCCCATTTCGATGCAGTCGACGCCGAAGCGGTCGAGTACGTCGTCATCGACAATGGCGAGCTGCTGGACCACGTCGTAGACGCGAACGGGTCTCGGTTCGAGGCCGAGGTATCTGCGCAGCCTGGGGTACGCCATCGCGGCGATGCCCGAGGAGCGATGCCCCGACAGATCGACCGGCACGCGATCGGGTTCGACGTGATTCAGTGCGGCCAGGACTCTTTCTCTCGGTGTCATAGGCTCACCATTTACAATTCGCCATCTGCGATTTACCATCTGGCTGTCGCTGAGCAGAATTGTAGATGGCCGATCGCAAATAGTAAACCCCGAGGGTCCCAAGATGTCTGGCGCACTTCACCATTCCCTTGTCCTGGTCGGAATACTGCAATGTGCGGTCATTGGAACACTGGGGGCAGCGCCGGAGACTGCCCCATCATTCCAACATTCCAGCGTTCCATCGTTCCGATCCGCCTCTGTGGCCCGGCAGATCCTGGCCGACCCGAACCTGCCGCTGGTTCTGGACAAGGCCCGGAGCCTGCTGAAGACCGGATTCACCGCCGGCAGCGGTTACGGCGAGGTGTGGATTCGCGATCTGAACACCTTCATCGAGCTGTCGCTCCAGGTGAACGATCCGCAGCCGGTCCGCGCGGCCCTGTTGACCTTCTTCCGGTTTCAGGGGCCGCACGGCGATATCGTCGATGGGTACATCCCGAAGGCGCAGGGCAACATCGCCTACAAATACCGCAAGTCGGCTCTCGCGCCGGAGCTGCTCGCCCATAAGAACACCGTCGAGACCGATCAGGAATCCTCGCTGGTCCAGGCCGTGCGGAAGTATGTTGCCGCCACGGGGGATTCCTCCATTCTCGACGAGAAAGTCGATGGCGTATCGGTTTGCCATCGCCTGGCCCAGGCGCTGGAGTACGTGCTCGCCCACCGATTCGATGTCGCGCACGGTCTGGTGTGGGGCGCCACCACCGCCGACTGGGGCGACGTGCAGCCCGAACACGAGTGGGGCGTCGAGCTGGATGAGAGCTCTCATCGCGCCCTCGACATCTACGACAACGCCATGTTTCTTGTGGCCATCGACGATTACTTCTCGCTGACCGGTGACACAGGAACCTCATCGGCGCGCTGGCGCAAGGTGCGAGACGACCTCCGGACGAACGTGCGGAAACATCTGTGGGATGCCGACCGGCGCAAGTTCCGTCCCCATGTCTATCTCGAAGGGTCGCCCTTTCCCAGCGGCTTTGACGAGGCGGCGGTCTACTACCACGGCGGTACGGCGGTGGCCATCGAAGCGGGGCTGCTGACGCAAGATGAAATCGCAGACGCGCTTCGCCAGATGGTGGACAACGTCCGGCGCGCCGGCGCCGGCTCGATTGGGCTGACGCTTTACCCGGTCTACCCCGAAGGCAGCTTCAAGAATCCAGCCATGGGGCCGTACTCCTACCAGAACGGCGGCGACTGGTGTTGGTTCGGCGGGCGGATGATCCGGCAGTTGATCCGTCATGGGCTCGTCGCCGAGGCCTACCGCGAGCTTGCGCCGATGACCGCGAGAGTCCTTCGGCATGGCGGCTTTCATGAGTGGTGGTCGCGCGACAATCAGCCGCGAGGGTCGGGTCAGTTTCGTGGCTCGGCGGGCGTTCTCGGCATGGCCATCGTCGAGCTGCTGGCCTGGGCCGAAGAGCAGCAGGGCCCCTCGGTCGATCCCTCTGCCGTGCTCTGGGAGATCGGCCGGGCCGACAATGACAACGCGGAGTTTGCCCTGGCCCCGGACGGCCATGCGCGGTTCGAGGACGATGCGTTCTTCGTGGTCGGGGCTTCCGAGCCGAAAAAAGACTGGCCGTATGTGCAGCCCGGCCCGGCGGATGGCTGGGCGGGCGCTCGGCCACACACGTTCATCGTGCTTTTCGGTTTGAGGACTCCGCCGGCGAGCGGTGAATGCCGGCTCCTGTTCGATCTGATCGACACCCACAGCGCCGGCCCGCCCAAGTTGCTCGTGGAGGTGAACGGGCAGGCGTTCGAGCAGTCCCTGCCCAATGGTGCGGGAGATGCCTCCGTGTTCGGCCAACCGGAGAAGGGTCGGGAGCACAAGTTTGCGGTCGCCTTCCCGGCGGACCTGCTCAAGAGAGGCGACAACGAAGTCCGCGTCACCACGCTGAGCGGCAGTTGGATGCTCTACGATTCGCTGTCACTGACAGCGCCCGCTGGCGCCGAGCTGCGCCCGGTACAAGCGCGAACGCTCCTGGACTCGGTCCGGCCGGTGCGCGCATTGCAGGAGCGGGAGGGGCGGATGTCCCAGCCGCTCCTGGTGACCGTGCGACATTTCGGCGAGGACACCGACGCCGTCGTGCGCCTTCTGCACGGACCTGCAAAGTCCCTGCGCCTGACCCAGGGGACGCAGGAAGTGGAACTGATGGTCGATGCGGTCGAAGCGGAGACGAAGGGCCAGTTGACGATCGCTGTGGACGGCAAGGTGATCGCGGCCCGTGACGTGACGCTCAAGCCGGTGAGGAAGCTGACGGTGTATATCACGCCGCACTCGCACACCGACATCGGCTATACCGAGATCCAGACCGCCATCGAGGCCAGGCAGGTGCAGAATCTCGTCGATGGAATCGCTGCCGCCAAGCGAACGGCCGGCTATCCCGAAGGCTCTCGTTTCGTGTGGAACGTCGAGGTGCTCTGGGCGGCGGACCTGTACCTGCACAGG
This sequence comes from Sedimentisphaerales bacterium, assembly GCA_040772485.1. Taxonomy (GTDB): domain Bacteria; phylum Planctomycetota; class Phycisphaerae; order Sedimentisphaerales; family Anaerobacaceae; genus Anaerobaca. The sequence goes on from JAXGYC010000013.1 coordinate 91,827, forward strand.
CTCAGCGAGCAGCAGCGCGCGGAGTTCCTCGATGCGGTCAAGGCCGGACAGGTGGTGCTCAACGGTATGTACCTCAACGAGCTGACCGGGCTGTGCCGGCCGGAGGAGCTGGTGCGCCTGTTCAACTATGCCACGGAGCTGGCCCGGCAGACCGGCGTGCCGATCGACGCGGCGATGATCTCCGATGTCCCGGGGTACACGTGGGGCACGGTCACCGCCATGGCCCACGCGGGAGTCCGCTATTTCTCGGTGGCGCCGAACTACTTCGACCGCATCGGCACGATCCTGCGCGAGTGGGAGAACAAGCCGTTCTACTGGGCCGGCCCCGACGAGCGGTCGAAGGTGCTCGTCTGGATTCCATTCTGGGGCTATGCGATGTCGCACCGCTACGGGAAGATGTCGCCGCAACTGGTCGAGGACTTCTCCGATGGGCTGGAGCAACGCGGCTATCCGTTCGACATCGCCTACGTGCGCTGGGCCGGGCATGGTGACAACGCTGTGCCGGACCCTGCCATCTGTGAGTTCGTCCGCGACTGGAACGCCAGGTACGCGTGGCCTCGCTTCATCATCTCCGGGACGAGCGAGGCGTTCCGTGCGTTCGAACAACGCTACGGCGACAGGCTGCCCGCTGTACGAGGCGACTGGACCCCGTACTGGGAGGACGGCGCCGGCTCATCGGCTCTGGAGACCGCGATGAACCGCGCCAGCTCCGACCGGCTCGCGCAGGCCCAGACGCTTTTTGCGATGTTGCGCCCGTCCGCATATTCGGCAGCGGCCTTTGAAGAGGCGTGGAACAAGGTGCTGTTGTACTCCGAGCACACTTGGGGCGCCTGGTGCAGCGTGAGCGAGCCGCAGCGGAGAGAGACGCTCGAACAATGGGACATCAAACGAAGCTACGCGGAAGTGGCGGACCGGCAGTCGCGCGAGCTATTGGCCGCATCTCTTGGAACAGAACGCGTCGACTCCGTCGCATCGGCGGGAACAATAGACGTGTTCAACACGCTTTCCTGGCCGCGTACGGAGCTGGTGACCCTGCCGAAAGTGCGGGCGAATGATTATTCGCCCCTACGTGTCACCGATGACGCGGGCCGGCCGGTCCCGTCGCAGCGACTGACATCGGGCGAGCTCGTCTTCCTGGCGCGCGATGTGCCGCCGTTTGCCGCCCGCCGCTATACCGTGGTTTCAGGTGCGCCTCATGGCGAGGGCCGGGCGATCGCAGAGGGCGCGACTTTGGACAGCGGGGCCATTCGTCTGCGGGTCGATGAGGGTACCGGCGGCATCGTCGAATTGAAGGCCAGGGGACTGAGCGGCAACTTCGCCGACACCAGTGGTGGCGAGGCTCTGAACGACTATCTGTATCTGATCGGCGACGATCTGAAGGACCTTCAGCGCAACGGGCCGGTGACGATTCGCGTTGGCGAGAAAGGCCCGTTAGTGGCATCGCTCGTGATCGAGTCGCCCGCGCCGGGCTGCAAGAAGCTCGTGCGGGAGCTGCGCGTGGTATCCGGGCTCGATCATGTCGAACTCATCAACACGCTGGACAAAGAGCGGCTGCAAGCGAAGAGCTATCATGCGAAAGAGGGCAAAGAGAGCGTGAATTTCGCGTTTGCCTTTGCGGTGCCGGAGGGCGAAGTGCTCCTCGATATTCCGCTGGGCATGATGCGGCCGGAGAGCGACCAGATGCCCAGCGCGTGCAAGAACTGGTTCACCGTGGGCCGCTGGGCCGATGTCTCCAACGCCGAGCGCGGCGTCACGTGGGTCACGCTCGATGCGCCGCTCGTGCAGATAGGGGGCATCACCGCCACGCTGCTCAACTCGCAGACCGATCCGGATGTCTGGCGACGGCGTGTGGAGCCGACGCAGAAGCTCTATTCCTGGGCCATGAACAATCACTGGGGCACCAACTACCGCGCCTACCAGGAGGGTCCGACCGTGTTCCGATTCGTTCTGCGACCTCACCGCCGTCGCGATCCGGCCGAGGCGTCACGCTTTGCCACCGGCTTCAGCCAGCCGCTCCTCGCCGTACGCGCGCAGGGCGTGCAGCCCGCGAAGTCATTGCTGACCGTCGAGCCGAGCGAATGTCTCGTGACGGCTCTGAAGCCCAGTGATGATGGCCGCGCCTTGATCGTGCGTCTGTTCGGCGCGACAGACAGAGCGCGGTCGGTCAATCTGAAGTGGGGCAGCGTCCGTCCGGCGGCTGTCTACCTGAGCGATACGAGTGAGCGGGCAGGTGAACGTGTGAACGGTCCCATCGACGTGCCGGCGTGGGGGCTGGTGACGGTGCGGGCAGAGTTCAATTAGGCCACTGTGACAAATGTGAGGCCAGGCGATATGGATATGACCGACGATGGCGGTATGAAGGAAACGCATGGCGGTGTGATGCTGCTGACCAGCTCCATCATCGCGGCGTTGGGGTCGTTCCTGTTCGGGTTCGATACGGCGGTGATCTCGGGCACGACGGAAGCGCTGCGAGGCGTATACTCGCTCAACGACAATCTGCTGGGCTTCACTGTGTCCAGCGCCCTGATTGGGACCCTTTTCGGCGCTGTGCTGGTGGGCCGGCCGGCGGACTGGTGGGGCCGGCGGCCGGTGCTGACGGTGCTGGCCCTGTTCTATCTGGTTTCGGCGGTCGGCTGTGCGTATGCCTGGAACTGGCGTGCGCTGCTGTTCTTCCGTTGGATCGGCGGCATCGCGGTCGGCGGGGCGTCCGTTGTCTCGCCGGTGTACATCACGGAGATCGCCCCGGCGCGTCGCCGCGGCCTGCTGGTGGCGGTCAGCCAGTTGAACATCGTCGTGGGCATCCTGGCGGCGTATTTCTCGAACTACCTGGTGGCCTATCTGCTGGGGCCGGAGCATCCGGCCGCGTGGCGATGGATGTTCGGCGTGGAGGCGGTCCCGGCGGCGGTCTTTCTCGTGGCCTCGATCCTGATTCCGGAAAGCCCCCGCTGGCTGATGAAGAAAGGGGACCGTGCGGCGGCCGAAGAGGTCCTGACGAGGTTCGGCCACGAGGATCCTCGACGGGAGGTCGATGAAATCGAGCAGTCGCTCACCTCCGAAAGGATCGGCGGCCATCAGAGCCTTCTCCATCGCAAGTACCTCAAGCCGCTGTTGCTGGCCGGCATGATCGCGGCGTTCAACCAGTTGGACGGCATCAACGCGGTGATTTATTACACGGCCGATATCTTCCGCATGGCCGGCGCCGACAAGGCGGGGGCCTTGATGCAGTCGGTGATCATCGGCCTGACGAATCTCGTCATGACGGTGTTTGCGATGGTGTTGATAGACCGGGTGGGACGCAAGGCGCTCCTGCTGGCCGGGTCGGTGACCTTCATCTTTTCCCATGGATTGGCCGCATGGGTCTTCCACACGCACGCGCAGGGCTGGATCGTCATTGTGGCGATGATGGGGATCGTGGGCTCGCACGCCTATTCGCAGGGCGCTGTCGTGTGGGTGTGCATCAACGAACTGCTGCCCAATGCGATTCGCGCCTCGGGATCGGCAGCCGCCTGTTTCTTGATCTGGTTGCTCTGCATCGGTGTGAGCTGGCTGTTCCCGGTCGTGGCGAGCGACTCCGGCGCTGCGGCGTTTGCCTTCTTCGCCGTGATGATGCTGGTGCAGTTCGTCCTGGTGCTGAAGTACCTGCCGGAAACCAAGGGAGTATCTCTGGAGCAGTTGCAGAAGCGCCTGGGCGTGGGCGAGTAGCGCCGGCGGAGAAATCGATCAGTAGAGCGTGAAGTTGAACTCGGTTCCCAGGCCAATGCCTGGTGTGGGCTTGACGCCGCCGCCGTTCCTGAAGACGTAGAGAGCTTCCGTCGTGACGAGTGTCACATCCGGCACACCGTCGCCCGTGAAATCGCCGACCAGCATGCTGCGTTCACCCCTGTCCGCCTTTGGGGCGGTGAGCGTCGCGATGCGTCGGCCCGCGTGGTCGTAGATCGCACCGCTGTGCGCGTTGATGGTCTCATCGAATCCATCGCCGGTCCAGTCGAGCAGATGATGATGGCGGGCGTAATCGGTGTTGATGCGGCCGAGCAGGACGCCGTTTTCATCCATCAGCAGCAGGGGGGCCTTGCCGAAAGGCTGATGATCGATGTCGACGAGAATCTGGCCCGCCTGTGGCGGATCGGGGATGACGCGGCCGATGTCGATGGACTCGAAATGGCTGCCGACCCGCTCCCAGATCACCCGTCCGTTGCCGTCGATCATGGCGATGCCGTTGGCGCCGCACAGCGTGAGGACCAGACGCACGTCTTCCAGCCTGTCGGCCCGGCGAAACAGGCGGATACAGTCGAGATGGCCTCGGTTCTCGTCGACCTTGGCCGAGCGGAACCTCCATCGCAGTGATCCGTCGGCGTTGATCAGGGCGCAGCCGGCGGCGATTTCGTCTTTGCCGTCGCCGTCCAGATCGATGGGGCGTGGCTGGTGGGCGGTTCGAGCGCCGCCGGGATCGTTCACGTGCCAGAGCAGTTCGCCCCGGTGATAGTATGCGTAGATATCGTGATAGCGGTTCTTGACGAGGACATCGGTGGGGCGGCCCCGTCCGGCGAGATCGGCGAAGACGACACAGTCGGTGGCGTCCTCGGCAATCGGGATGCGGCGCCGCTCGGCGCCGGTGCGGCCGTCCAGCTCCACGAGGGCCCCCTTGGTGGCGAGGACAACTTCGGGGCGGCCGTCGCCGTCCCAGTCATGGATCTGGCAGGCGACGTCGTGGTGCCATTCCTTGCGGCCGATGTCGGGATCGCCCCAGCGCCACAGCATCATGCCATCCAGATTGTGGGCGACGGCGGTCGAGGTGTAGTGAACATCGCCGACGTTGTGGTTTTCGCAGGAGACGAAATCGACCCGACTGTCCGCGTCGAGATCGGCCGCGACCACCCATTGGCCGCCGTAGTCCGGATCGAGAGGGACAGTCTTCCACGGCCGAACGGCGGGGACGCCGGCCGGAGCCGGGCCCGCGTCGTTGGTGTCGAAGAACAGGGGCTCGGCGGCGCCCGCAGCCATGGAAAGGAGACCGAAGATCGCTGCGATCAGATGCTTGTGCCATGTCGTTGTCATGCGTTCTCCCGGATGGTTTCCATCGCCTGTTCGCGCAGGTCAGAGCCAACAACAAGTGTACGGGAAAGGCATGCGACGGGCAATCCTCTGAATTCGGCGGCCCTTTGGCCTATGGCGAAGGTGACGCATGGAAAAAGCACGCCTTGTCTGCCAGATATGTTATCGGAAGGCCGCGCGGCATGGTATGATTGCCGTCGGTCTTGTGAGGCCTGGGCTCTTAGTTGAGCGGCTCACAGATTTGCACCTCGTTAGCAGGAAGGGAGTTGTGCCATGGATGCGATGCCCCTGAGCGTCAGAGTGCGTCTGAGTGTCATGATGTTTCTCCAGTACCTGATGTTCGCGGTCTGGTGGGTGCCGCTGGCGGCCTATCTGACGAAACTGGGCATCGAAGGCGACGCCAAGGTGCGGATTCTCAGCGTCATGCCGCTCGGCTGTCTGATCGCCCCGGTCTTCTGCATGGTGGCGGATCGTCACTTCGCCAGCCAGAAGGTGCTGACGGCCCTGAATCTCTGTTGCGCCGTCCTGTTCTTCTTTGGGGCGCGCGTCACCGATGCGACGTCCCTGTTCGTGATCCTGCTGCTGGCTACGTTCGCCATGCCGACGGTTCCGACCAACGCCATCGTTGAGGTGGCCAACGCCCCTCGAGAAGTTCCCCGATCCGGCTTTTCGGCTCCATCGGCTGGGTGGTGTCCGGCCTTCAGCATCGTGGCGGCCAGGCTGTACGATGGCCTGAAGATCGACAACACGGCGATTCCTCTGTACTGCGGGCGCGGTGCTGGCGGCGGCCCTGCTGAACCTGGACTTCGCTCAACACGCCGCCTCTGGGCAAGGGCCGGAAGTCTTCAATCGTCGACGTCCTCGGGGCTGCAGCGCTGACACTCAGCGAAGGACTGTGCAATTTCGCCCTGTTCATCATCATCTCCATGCCTGTGATGCTCCCGTGTTCACCATGTACTTCTCCCTCGCCCGCAGTTCTTCGAGAGCCAGGGGGCTTCGAATACATCACGGCGACTATGAATCTGGGGCAGTTGGCAGGAGATGTTCGTCATGCTCGTGGTGCCCCTCAAGCGCTGGTGGTGCGCTCGGTTGTGTGGGCTGCGGCGCTATCGGCTGGCGCGCCGCAGGCAAGCTACGCGGCCTTCTGGGCAGGCGGGGCGATGGGGCAGACCTGGCCCTATTACATCGCCATTCCTTGCACACGTGACTTTCGGCTTCTTCTTCGTCGGCGGACAGGTCTACGTGGACAAGAAGGCCTCGCCCGAGATTCGCGCGCCCAGGCCCAGGGTTTCATCATCCTGATCGCTACGGTGTAGGGATGCTCGCTGAACCTATTTCAACGTGCAGCTCATCAACAGGTACACGACCGACGGCGTTGTGGACTGGAATCCCATCTGGATCATCATCACGATCATGAGCGCGGTATTGCTGGGCCTGTTCGCACTGCTCTTCCGCGACGACGCTGCCGCCAAGACGGCGCCGGCGCCCAGCGAGTAGCGCCCTCGGTCACCGAGATTTGGATAGCGAAAGGACGTTCGGAAAGGAGACAGTCCCATGAACCGATGGCGATGGTATGTGTGCGGGGTCTTCTGCGGGTTGATCTTGGCGGGTTCGTTTGGTGCCGCGCGGCTGGGGATGGCGAACTCCGCCGCGGTGGGGTCCGCGATGGTTGCGGCGGACAAGGCGCCGCCCGAAGACGGCAAGCTGCGGATCATCGCGTTTGGGGCCCATCCTGACGACTCTGAGATTTTCGCCGGCGGCACCGCCTGTCTGTGGAGCGACCTGGGCCATCATGTGAAATTCGTCTCGACCACGAACGGCGACATCGGACACTGGCAGACGGCCGGCGGGCCGCTGGCCCTGCGTCGCACGGCGGAGGTCCAGGAGGCCGCCAAAATCCTCGGCAACACGGTCCAGGTGCTCGACATCCACGACGGTGAGATCGAGCCGACGCTGGAGAACCGCCGGACGTTCACCCGCCTGATCCGCCACTGGAACGCGGACATCGTGATCACCCATCGGCCGAACGACTATCATCCGGACCATCGTTACACCGGCATCCTGGTGCAGGATGCGGCGTATATGGTCACCGTGCCGTTCTTCTGCCCCGACGTGCCCGCGATAAAGAAGAACCCGGTGTTTCTCTACGCGTCCGACGGGTTCCAGAAGCCCAATCCGTTCCGTCCCGACATTGTCGTCTCCATCGATTCCGTGATCGAGCGCAAGCTCGATGCGATGGCGGAGCTCGTGTCGCAGTTTATCGAGGGAGGCTGCGGCGGCAGCGCCAGCGATATCCCCCGCGACGCGGCCGATCTGAAGGCCCGGCAGGAGCAACTGCGCAAGGGCTGGCTCCGACAGCAGCACGTGGACCTCGCCAACCAGTATCGTGACAAGCTGATCGAGCTGTATGGCGAGGAAGCAGGCAAGAAGGTCCGGCACGCGGAGGCCTTCGAGGTCTGCGAGTACGGACGGTATCCGACAAAGGACGAGTTGCGCACGCTGTTTCCTTTTGTGACGCAGCAGTGATTCTGACTGACCCTGGAGAAGGTCTTAACGAATCGGCCTCCCGAGAATCGTTGCCAGAGATTTGCTGAACAGAGTCGCCTGGCGCATCATCCCCACGTCGTTGGGATGACAGCCATCGACGGTGCCGTCTCCATCGGTCCCGAGCATGTCTCGATTGGACAGGAAGTGCAGGTTGCCGATTCCCTCGGCCGTCAGCTCTTCATGGATCCGGCGGAGGATCGTGCCTTTCTCCGTCGGCGTGGTATTGCTGACGCTGGAGTCCTCCACGAGCAGGATCGGTGTGTCGGGCCGGGCCGTCCGAAGTGTTTTGACAAACGGGGCTACCCGCTCCGATACCTCAGCGGGCCGCATGTTCCAAAGACAATCGAGAACGTACACCGCCGGGTCCAGCTCCGCCAGAAGGTCCGCCATCTCCGGTTCCATCCTGCCGTTGCCCGAGAAGCCGAGGTTGATCACCGGCACGTCAAGCTGTCTGCGGACGATAGCCGCGTACGCCATGCCCGGGCGGGAGGCGCACCCGCCCTGGGTGATGGACGTGCCGTAGAACACGATCGGCTTGTTCGGCGCGGCAGGAGCCGCTGGTCGCGAAATGCCCATGTCCTTGTCGACGCCGATCTGGATCGACTCCACTCCGTTGTACAGAGGCAGGTACAACATGCATTCGGCGTCCGGGGGCACGCGGAACGATGCCTCGTTCGACCTGGAAGTGGGTCGGCCGTTTTGGACGAACGTCCATCGCCCGTTGTCGATCCTTGCGTAAAGGTCAATCCCGCTCACTCCCGTGGCGGGCATGTGGGGCATCGCCAGGTTCTCGCGGCGGAGCGTCCAGCGAATCCGGACCGATGTTGCCTCCGTCGCGAAGCGAAGGCACATCCCGGCGCTGTGCTGACTGAGATCCCAGACCGGAGCTCGGACCTTGTCCTTTGCCTTGGCGGGCAGCCGGTCGTAGTGCGATTCGGTGTCCTCCCAACCCTTGCCCTCCAGCAGAAGGAGCCGGCCGTCGTACCACGACGTCCCATCGCAAGGGTCCACCGTGCCCATCAGCGGATCGATTCTTTCCACGCCGACAGCAGCCAGTGTGAAAGACAGCAACGATGCGGCAAACAGCCAGAAGGTCAGTCTCATACAGCGGTTCTCCTTAGATCAGGCAGTGACGGACACCACGATATCCCGCCGATGATGATAGCACCGCGAGCGGACCCATTCAAGTCACAGCCGCCCGGCGCGGGTGGCGAAACCGTTGACAGCAGGGGGGCCGCCTCATAACCTGAAGAGATCGTGCAGATATGTGGCAGTCCTGTCCAATCTGGAGCGCGAACGAAAGGAGAGACGATGAACCTCACTCATGCCGCCGCCGCTTGTAGTGTGCCCGTGAGGGCATACCAACAGGACAATCCGCCAAAGGCGGATCACTACAAGCAGCGATGCCTGGATCGCATGTCGATGCGTGCCTTGTTCTGCGTCGTTCTGCTTGCAGCCGTTCCTCTCTGTGCGGAGGCCCAGAACGCAGCGGCGGGCGGCTCGTCGATTCGGATCGTATCGGTACGCCCGACAGTTCTGTTCTCGCGCGACAAGGATGAACTGGTTCAGACGGTCGAAGTCGCCGTCGAGAACGCCGGCGAAACCGTCGGGGCCGACCTCGAAGTCCGGATCGGCTCGGCCCGCCGGTCGGCGAGTCTCGGGCCGATCCCGCGAGGCGAGTCCACGCTGCGATTCCAGGCGCCGGATGTTCGGGAGGCGGCGTCGGCAGAGTTCGTTCTCCGGGCGGGCGGCAAGGTCCTGGCCACGCACCGAGCCCCGTGGCAGCCTCGCAAGCATTGGACCATCTACTTCGTGCCGATCACGCACCATGACTTGGGCTATACCGACACGATTGAGAACGTCCTGAACCTCTACGCGGGCTTCTACGACGACGTGCTGCGATTCTGCGACGAGACCGGCAACTGGCCGGACGAGGCGAAGTACCGCTACACGCTGGAGGGGACCTGGTCGCTCGCGCATTTCATCGAGAACAGACCCCAGGAGACAATCGACCGATTCGCAGCCTACGTCCGGCAGGGTCGGATCGAAATCGGCGCCCTGTTCGGCAACGAGATCGACAGCCTGTGCGGGCACGAGCAGCAAATCCGGCTGATGTATCCGTCCTTCCGGTTCGTACGGCAATACGGCGGCGAGATATCCGTCGGGTCGATCACCGATCTGCCCGGTCTGAGCTGGGGCCTGGCGTCCGTTCTCTCAGGCGCCGACATCAAGTACTTCTTCGCCGGGCTGCCCACCTATTTCGAGTGGGGCCGCAACGACATCCATACGTTCTGGGACGAGGCGGCCATCCTGCGTCACGGCCGGCCCGACGCCTTCCGCTGGCAGGGACCGGACGGCCGGACGGTGCTGGTCTACTACCAGGGCAGCTATGGTTTCTTCAGCCGCGTGGTCGGGCCGGATACCTATGATGAGGTCATGCAGGCCCTGCCCGGCATGCTCGATGAGATGGATGAGCGGGGTTCGCCGTTCGACGTGATGCGGTATATCCACAACGGCGTCGATAACCATCCCCCCGACATGAAGATCAGCGAGGTCGTCAGGCAGTGGAATGCAAAGTGGGCGTATCCGAGGCTCATCGTCGCCACGAACGCCATGTTCTTCGAGGCTCTCGACAAGCAGTGCGGCGACGTCCGCACGTTTCGCGGCGAACTGCCCCACACGGACTACGTGGTGGGGGCTGTCTCGACGGCCAAGGAGACGACCATCAACCGCCTGACGCACGACAAGCTGCTCTCGGCGGAGAAGGCCGCGACGATTGCTTCGCTGGTCTGCAATCAGCCGTATCCGGCACAGAAAATCGCCCGCGCGTATGACGATGTGCTCCTCTACGACGAGCACACCTGGGGCAAGGACTATCCAGCCGGCGAGCTCCAGGACTGGGCCTGGAATGAGAAGAGCCACTACGCCTACCGAGCCGCCGGGCTGGCCCAATCCGTGCTGTCCACAGGGTTGGAGGGCATCGCGCGGAACATCCGGCTCGACCAATCCGGCCGACACATCGTCGTTTTCAATCCGCTGGCCATCGACCGGACCGATGTGGTGCGTGTGACGAAATGCGCCGTGGAAGGCCCCTTCGATCTGATCGACTGCGGGACCGGACAGACGGTTCCCTGCCAGGTCGTCGAGCTGGACGGCCCGCTGGCGGCTGCTCCCTATGCCCCGCACCGCTGGGCGCGCGGGCAGTTCGAGGGACATGAGCTGTTCGACCTGGTGTTTGTCGCCGAGCAGGTCCCCTCCATGGGCTACAAGACCTATCGCGTCGTCCCGCGACAGAGTGCGGCCGAATTCGACAGCGGGCTGTCCGTCACACAGAACACTGTCGAGAACCGTTTCTTCCGGGTCACGCTCGACCCGCAAACCGGCGCGATCGCGAGCCTCTACGACAAAGACTTGTCGCGCGAGCTGGTGGACCGCGAGGCGCCGGACAAACTGAACCAGTTCGTGGCCAAGTGGGTGCAGACGAGCCGGCGCGAAGGCCCGACGTGCGCCGAGATTCGCACGGGACAGAAAGGACCGGTCTGTGCGAGCTTGGTTGCTCGTGGCTCGGGCCCGGGCTGTCCGCAGATCATCCAGGAGGTGGTCCTGTACGACAGGATCAAGCGGATCGACCTGTTCAACCGCGTCCTGAAGGATTCGACGCCGCTGCTGGAGATCTACTTCGCGTTTCCGTTCGAGGTCGATGCGCCGGCGTTTCGGTTCGAGGGCTCCAACTCGGTGATCGAGCCGCTGCGCGATCAGTTTCCAGGCTCAAACTCGAACTATTACGCCGTGCAGCACTGGGCGAGCGTGTCGAACGCGGATCTGGGAATCACGCTGTCGCCCGTGGAATCGCACTTGATCGAGTTCGGCGGCCTGTGGCCCTGTTACGTCTCGCAGGCCCACCACGGCGTGACGGCCCCCGATTTCGGGCATCCCTTCGTCACGCCCGAGCAGCTCACGAACGGGCACATGTACGCCTTCGTCCTGGACAGCAACTTCCGCACGAACTTCCAGCCGGTGCAGCAGAGCGACCTTCTGTTTCGTTACAGTCTGACCAGCCACGATGGGCCGCAGGCCAACCGTGTGAACCGCAACTTCGGCTGGGCCGCTCACAACCCGCTCACCGCCGTAGTCATCAATGGCCCCAGGCAGGGCGACTTGGAGGGTCAGGCGAGCTTCTGCCGCGTGGAGCCCTCGAACGTGCTGCTGACCACCATCAAGCAGGCGGAAGACGGTCAGGGCATCGTCGTCCGCCTCATCGAAACCGATGGCCGGCCGACGACCGCGACGCTCAGCGTGACGGGCCTGAACGTCGAAAGGGCCTGGCAGGCAAACCTCGTGGAGGCCAATCAGGCCGAACTGGAGTCAGCGGATGGCGCTGTGGCCGTACCCGTAAGGGCCTTCGGCATCGCCACCGTGCGATTGCAGCCTCGTCCTCGGTAGGAGCCCATAGTCGTGCCTGGACTCTGCCCCTTGGAGAAGCGGCTTGTTCTCCAGGCTCATTGCTGCCGCGCGGCGTTCACCACCGCGAAGAAGGCCTCCTTGGGTTGGCCGTTGCGATCGAACAGCAGCGGCGAGCCGCCGATCCAGGACGTCTTGTCATAGACGCCCCAGAAGGTCACGCGAGTGACGTCCTTCTTGTGCGCGAGCAGCACGGAGAAGATCTCGGTGTACTTGTCGGCGAGCTTCTTCTGCGTCTCGGCGGCTGCGGCGGCCGGATCCTCGGTGCCGGCCCGGCTGACCCGGCTGATATCGGCCCCGCGATAGCCGCGGGCCTGCGTGCGAATGTCCAATTCCGTGACCATGACTTTGACGCCGGCGGCGGCCAGCGATGTGATGGCGTATTCGAGGCCTTCGACGCTGGGGTGCGTGAGGGCGCCGTGCAGTTGAATGCCGACGCCGTCAATGCGGAGTCCCTTGGACTTCAGATGCTTCACGATCGCGACCGCGCCGTCGCACTTGGCCCTGGACGTCTCGAGATTGTAGTCATTGTAGTACAATTCCGCATCGGGGTCGGCTTCGTGCGCCCACCGGAAGGCACATTCGATGAAGTCGTAGTTCTGGTCCTCGGAGCCTTCACCGATGATTCGCCGCCACGGGCTGTTTCGCAGCGTGCCGTCTTCGTCGAGGGCTTCGTTCACCACGTCCCAGCCCTTGATCCGGCCCTTGTAGCGACCAACGACGGTCATGATGTGGTCTTTCATGCGAGCCAGGAGCGCATCCCGCGTGATCTCGCCGCCCGAATCGTCCTGAAACACCCATCGAGGAGTCTGGGCATGCCAGACGAGGCAATGGCCGATGACAAACATCCTGTTCTTCTCGCCGAAGGCCACGAAACTGTCGGCCGGCTCCCAGTTGTATCGGTCGGGCCGGGGATGGATGAGCTGCCACTTCTGGTCGTTCTCTGCGGTGATCGTGTTGAAGTGCTTCTCGACGATCGCGGCGGCATTGGGGTCCCGCTCTGTCACCACGGAGCGGTTCGGGGCCCCACCGATCAGGAAGTGGTCCTGGAAGACATCCTTCAGCGCGGGCACATCCTGCCCGGCGGCGCACGGAGCCGCACCGATCCACAGGATCGCCAGGCTCGCAACGGTGACAGTCTTCTTCTTACCCACTGCATGCTCCTTTCACTGAGGCTCTACCTCGCGGAACGATCCAGTTTCAAAAGGCCGAGTTGATACGGCAACAGCTCGTAGCGTCCGCCGCTCGCCGGATCGCGACCCTGGTAAAGAAACGCAAGATTGTCGGGATCGAGGATCATTCTCTCATCATATCCCTCGCGAATCAATTCCCCATGACTGATGTCCCTCGTCCAGGGCTGCACGCCGTCTTCAAACGTGACGTTGTTGATCCCTGCGAAAGGCGTATCCCACGAATCGGCGCCCGGCACGGGGGTCCATTCGCCATCAAGGCGGTCGGAGGTCCAGGCGCGATAGTACCTTGCCGGGCTCAGGGCCTCAATCACAGTCAGATAGGTGTTGGTGCCCTTGATCTTGTAGGTGATGCTCGCCTCGAAGAGGTTGTTTCGGTGGTCCTGGATGGCAACCTCGGGATCGCTCATGCCCTTGGGGAAGTCCTCGATCTTCGTTCGGCTGCGATAGAAGTTGCCGTCATCGCCTGTGAAGAACAGGTAGGCATGCGTGTCGTCGCAGATCACATGGTAGTCGATCGGAAGCCTCGGGGCGCTCGCAGGCAGTCTGTCAAAGAACCTCTGCGGCGCAGTCCACGTCTGCGGCTTGGAAATGTCATCGGTGGTGGAGTACGCCGGCGGCTGTGTCTGGTAAACCAGGTACCACTTCTGATGGGGTGTGAAATAGAACAAGTGTGGCGCACATTTGTATCCCCTCAGATTCGGATTCTGATCGAGGAAGTGCAGCTTGGCGTTGGCGGCATCGGACCAGTCCTTGAAGTTCAGGTACACCATGTTCCAGGTCCTGGCGGACGTCGAGTAGACGGTCGCGTAGACGTGCCACAGGTCGTTGTGGCGGACGACGGTGGGGTCTTTGACGGACACGATGGTGTGCGTCTCGTCCGAGATCGGCCTGATCAGTGCGCCTGTGGACTTCCACCTGAGTGGCGCAGCAAAGGGCAGCTTGGGAACGTCTGCACGGACCGCCGTCGGCGAGGCCGACACAAGCTCGTCGCTCACACGATAGTAGTCGAAATCCACGAACCCGCCGGACGTCCTGGTCGCGAAACTGAACAATCCGAAGCGGTAGCCCATGAAGTGCGGCAGGGTGTAGGCCATCTGAAGGGTGGTGCCGATCTTCGTCCACGTTGTCCCGTCCAGGCTGTAGTAGAAATCCGCCTTGTCCGTACGCTGGCGGAAGTCGCAGTCGATCCTCAGATACACGCTCTGCTGCGTAAGCGGAACGCTCTCGATCTCCTCGGGCGCGTTGGATTGAGCACTGACCATGACGATCGACCTGCTGTCGCCCTGCCTCTTGACGCCGACGAAGCCGTATCGTCTCTGTAGAGCAATCAGGCCGGCGCAGTCGCCGTCTTCCATGTTGCCCACTTCCATTTTCGCAGTCGCGGAACTGACCGGGCCGAAGGTCCGCTGGGTCAGCATGTTGCGGGCCTGGAGGACGTCGCCGTCCACCCGCCCCGTGGCCAGCCGCAGGTGACCGCTCCGCTCGCCGATGGACCAGTGGCGAGGATCGGGATTGTGGTTCCATTGCCATGCCAGGGGCAGCGGTTCGCCGGACTCGCGATCGAATTCGTCACAGGCCACGATGTTCCCAAGTCCCTGGTCGTCTACGTCGATATTGAGTGTCGTGGGCGCCTTTCCATCGATGCCCAGCACCGGCCAGCCGTCCTCCCATCGGACCGGCACAAGCCAGGGACTGCGGCCGACCGAGCCGTTGTCCTGGAAGAGAAGGGCGTACCACCGGCCCTGCGGCGTGTCGATCAGGCAGCCTTGGGCGACCCCCTGGTCCTGAAGGACGACCTTGCCTTCGTAGGGGCCGGTGATTTTGTCCGCCCGATGAAGGATCTGCGTGCGCATGCCGCCACGCGGCCAGGTGATGTTCATCACGTAATACCTGCCATCGATCTTGCGCATCTGCGATCCCTCGGCAGGCAGGCTGATATTGGGTCCGGCCACGGTGCTGGCGTTTGGGATCACGACCTCGTTGAAGCCATCGGGTTTGATTCCCGACAAGTCCGGCTCCAGCTCCACGAGCCGGAGGTTGCCGACGCCATGGAGCATATAGACCCGACCGTCGTCATCGAAGAACAGAGAATGATCGTGCAGCGAAGGTGCAAACGCCGTCTCTTTCCACGGGCCTTTCTCTATGTCCGTGGTGGTATAGATGTGCGTTCTGCCGCTCGTGCTGGAAAAGGTCGATGCGTAGAAGGTCCCATTGTGGTATCGCAGGCAAGGGGCCCAGGACCCCCGGCCGTAGGCGTTCCTGCCGTCCTCCAGTCGGAGGGCCTCGTTGTCGGTCAGGGTGTCGTAGGCATAGCCGATCAGCTCCCAGTTGACCAGGTCCTTCGACTTCATGATGGGCAAGCCGGGACTCATGTACATGGTGGTGCTGGCCATGTAGTAGGTGTCGCCGACGCGAATGGCCGCGACGTCCGGCACATCGGCCCAGATGACGGGATTCCGCGCCGAGGCGGCGCGCGCCTGCCCGGCGATCAGAAGAGTGGCGCACGTCAATACGAGCACATGCAACGGATGCATCGTCATGATGTCGCTCTTTGTCAGCCTCCCTGTGCGGGAGCATGATGGGCGAAGATGCTCTTTCATAATGATACTCCTCAGTTGATTCGGTCCCATAGATCGCTTTGATCTTTGGCCAGGCTCACGTCTGAATGAAAAGTCACTCCAGGAACGGATCGCCGAAACAGACCCAGGAGTAGTCCGCTCGCCCGGAACAGGTGGCGACCAGCGTCAGAAACCGGCTCTGGGCGGGGATCGGCACGTCCACCTTCTCGACAGCGTTCCGCTCCACAGGATAGTGCAAGTGCAGACGGACGACGCCATCCAGAAGTACCCAGACATCGGCGGCACTGAACGGAGCCTGAGGCAAGTCTTTGGGGATGCCGCACACGGCGGTGAACCGGTCCATGTGGATGCCTGGGTTGTCCCGGCGAATCTGATCGAGGTCGAAGGTGATTCCTGCATTCGGATGGAGGGTCAGGGCCGGGTGCGTGGATGTGCCAGAACTGACGCCATGAAGCCGGGCGGTATGGGTCTGCCGACTTGGGATGTCAAAGAACTTGCCGCTGTTTGCCGGGCCGCCATAGTAACTCCCCATCGTCCGGGGACAACCCGAGAAAGTCAAGCCGGTGGAACTGATCACGACCGGGCCCAAGGCTCCGTTGGGCACGAAGACGCCGTCGATGCCGTAGAACTGCGGCGTCGGCCGGAAGTCGTTTCCTTGTGCCCGCCGAATCGTGGTGGCGGGCCCCTTGAATGCCTGGCCGGTCGCCAGGTCGATGCCCCGGTTCAATCTGCCGGCGCCGCGACCGTTGCCACCGCCCACGATGTCCGCCAGATTCAATCGCCCCGAGCGACTGGAAGGCCGGTTGGACGATGGCAGTTGAAGAACGAAGAGATCCTCGCGAGCAGCCAGCCCGCCTCGAATCGTCCGTCCGGCTGCGTCAACCGCTGCGGCCTGCCCTTCGTTGACGACGAGCGACGTCGACCGGCCCGACCGGTTCGGATCGAGAGCGACGCTCACGCGGCCTTTCAGAACATGGGCCTCGGTGCTCCCGTCGGAATGGGCCATCACCCCGAACTCCGTGCCCAGGTCCGTGATGAGGGCCGCGCGCGTTCGCACGCGAAACGCTTTCGCCTGCGGAGGGACCACGGCGACAAGCCTGCCACTTCGCAGGGTCACTTCCCCAACGCTTTTCAGCTCGATCTGGCAAGGCGCTTCGAGCAGGAGGCTTGTTCCCTGGTCCAGTTCCATCCTGGCCACACCCTCGCGGAGGTCGTAGGCGCCGACGCGCACCGCTTCGCCCGGACGCGGACGAGCCCCTCGCCACTGAGCCTCATATGTCTCGGCCAGCATGCCAACCACCGGGCCTTGCGCCTTGTGGCGGAGCAGGCAGAAAGAGACCAGGACCAAGGCTCCCAGCGCCAGGACCGCCGCAACCGAACGGAGGCGCCGCCCCAGGCGTCCGGGACGGCCCGGACCCGTGCCGCTTGAGATCGCCCGGATCAGGTCCGACTTGGAAAGCTCCCCGGTCACCTGGCTGGAACGCCGGATCACGGCAGAAACCAGCAGACTATCGAGGTAGTAGTCCCGCACCCGCGAGTCCTCGCTGATGGCCTTCGCAAGATGCTGCATCTCGTCGGGCTCGAGTTGATCGTCCAGCAGTCGCTGGATCAGCTCATCCATATCCGGGAAAGGAGGTGCGTTCATGCCGGACGGCTCCCTTCCGTCAGCGTCCTGCGCATGCATCGCAGCAGCACGCTGTTGATCCGGCCGAGGAGGTGGTAGACGTGACGGCGAGACACCTTCAGGTAGGCAGCAATCTCCTCGACCGAGGTGTTGTGTTCGTAACGCATCTTCACGATCCGCCTGGCACGGTCGTCCAGGAGTGTCTGGCACTTGCGCAGGGCCTCTATGCGCAAGGCCATTTCGTCCTGGATGGCGGGCAGGTGGTCCATAAGCTTTTCGAACAGCGCGTCTTCCATCAGCACTCGTTTGCTGCGGGCCTGGTTCCGACGGTAATCCAGAATCTGATACCGCATGATTTGGATGCCCCAGGCGGCGAAGTTCGTCCCCGGCTGGAACTGATCGAACTTCCGCCACATCACGCTCATCCCGTCCTGGAACAAGTCGTCCGCGTCGTTGACGTGAGGCACCAACGTCAGGATATAGGCATAGATCTCCTGTTGGTGCCGTACAAACAGCCCCAGGAAGTCCAGAGTGCGTTTGTCCTGTTCCATGGCCAATCCGTGCTGTCTTTGATTGCGTTCTTCTTATTCTATCACCGGCACAGACCAAGAGGCGAGATATGAAAAATGCCGAGAAGGCGAGAAAATCTTCCTCGGATTCCTCTTTTTTGTTTCACTTCTGACCTTTCTGAGCGGTGTTATACAGACAGCATCAGCCGCACAGCAACGGTCTGTTGTTGACGTGACGACGTGATCTGCGAGAATTCGCTCGACTTCTATTCACGGACTGAAGGAGAAATGCCATGAGAGGCAGCCTGATTGCACTGGTGTTGATGCTCGCGTTCCCAGGTTCACTGTGTCCAGCGCAGGCAGACCAACCGGCGGACGCGAACGATTGGAGGCCCTCGACCCTCAATCAGCCCGGAAGGCAGTATCCCCAGGTCACCTCGGACGGTCGGGTCCGCACCAGCATCTCTGCGCCCCAGGCCCAGAAGGTAGAGCTCGACATAGGAGCTGTGCGATACCCTCTCACCAAAGGCGAGGATGGCGTCTGGACCGGCGGCGAGTCGAAGCCCCAGGACGAGGGGTTCCACTATTACCAGATTTGGATCGACGGGGCTGCGGTTCCGGATCCCGGCAGCCTGTATTTCTACGGCGCCGGCCGCTGGGGCAGCGGCGTGGAATGCCCCGCCAGGGACCGGGACTTCTACGCCCTCAAAAACGTTCCGCACGGCCAGATCCGCGAGAACCTCTATTACTCCAAGGTCAACAACAGCATGCGTCGCTGTTTCGTCTACACGCCGCCCGACTACGACAAGGACACCGCGACCCGTTATCCCGTGTTGTACCTCCAACATGGCGGCGGCGAGGACGAGACGGGCTGGCCCAACCAAGGCAGGACCAATCTGATCATGGACAACCTGATCGCCGAGGGCAAGGCCAGGCCCTTCATTATCGTGATGGACAACGGCACCTGGACCACGGCTCCCCCGCCCCGGCGTGCGGAGGGTGGGCGACGCGCGGTCTGGCCCCCCGAAGGCTGGGCGGACAATTTCAAGAAGACCCTTCTGGAAGACATCATTCCCATGATCGACGCCCACTATCGCACGCTGGCGGATCAGCCGCACCGGGCGATGGCGGGCCTCTCCATGGGCGGCATGCAGACCAGAGTGATCACCCTGGCCAGCCCTGACACGTTCTCCCACGTCGGTATCTTCAGCGGCGGCAGCATCAGCCCGGATGACGTCAACAATGCACCCGGTTTCAAAGAGAAGATCAAGCTCGTGTTCGTCAGCTACGGCAGCCGCGAACTCGAAAACCGCAGGACCGGCGGCCCTCGTGGCTTCGGCGGCGACCCCAAAGCGAACACCGATGCGCTCAAGGAAGCGGGCATCAACACCCATTTCTACGTCTCTCCGCTGACGGCTCACGAGTGGCAGAGCTGGCGACGCAGCCTGCACGAGTTCGCTCCACTTCTGTTCAGGGACTGAAGGAGAAGAATCATGAAAAGGGATCTAATCGTACTTGCGTTATTCGTTAGTTTCTCCGGTTCACTCTGTGCGGGGCAGACGGATCAGCGCGCAGAAGCGGATGACTGGAAACCCTCGACCTTGAACCAACCCGGCCAGGAATATCCGCAGGTCAATTCCCAACGCTACGCCCGATTCCGCATCGTAGCGCCCGAAGCCCAGAGCGTCAAGGTGAGCCTGGGCGGACTGGAACGGGGCGGCTTCGCCCTCGACAAAGGCGAGGACGGCGTCTGGACGGGTGTCACCCAGAAGCCGCTGGATGAAGGCTTTCACTACTACCATCTCACGGTTGACGGGGGGACGTTCAACGACCCCGGCACGTCGAATTTCTACGGTTCGACGCGGTGGGAAAGCGGCATCGAGATTCCTGCGCATGACCGGGACTTCTACGCCCTCAAGGACGTTCCCCACGGCCGAGTGCAGCAGATTCTCTTTCCTTCGAAGAGCACCAACACCTCACGCCGCGCTTTTGTGTACACGCCGCCCGACTACGACAAGGATCTGACCCAACGGTATCCGGTGCTGTACCTCCAGCACGGCTGGGGCGAGGATGAGACCGCCTGGAGCAACCAGGGCCACGCCAACCTGATCATGGACAACCTGATCGCCGAGGGCAAGACCAGGCCCTTCCTCATCGTGATGACCTACGGCATGACGAATGAGATCCGATTTGGCGGCCTGAGGAACTTCGATATCGGTCCCTTCCAGACGGTTCTCGTCGATGAGCTGATCCCCTACGTCGACGCCAACTTCCGCACGCTCGCCGATCAACCGCATCGCGCCATGGCCGGTCTGTCCATGGGAGGAATGGAAACCAAGACAATCACCCTGAAGAATCTCGATAGGTTCTCGCACATCGGACTCTTCAGCGGCGGGACCATCTCCCTGGAGGATGTCGACAACACGCCCGGCTTCAAGGAGAAGGTCAAGCTGGTGTTCGTCAGCTACGGCAGCCGCGAACTCGGTGGGGCTCGTCGTGGCGGCGATCCCAAGGCGAACGCCGACGCGCTGCAACAGGCCGGCATCCACAGCGTCTTTTACGTTTCCCCGGACACGGCCCACGAGTTCCTCTCCTGGCGGCGCAGCCTGCGCGAGTTTGCGCCGCTGCTGTTCCGGGACAACGCTTCGGCAGCTCAACGGAGCCCGGGACAAGCCGCCCGCGGAGGTGATCGACGAGGCGGATTCGGCGGACCGATCGAGCTGGGCCCGGACGACAAGCCCGCCTTCGATGACCCACCGGCCGGATTCAATGCCAGGCGGGAGAATGTCCCGCACGGCGAGCTGACGATGGTCGAGTATGACTCCATGACGGTGGGAACGCGCCGGAAGATGCTCGTCTACACGCCGCCCGGTTATTCCAACAATCGCAAGTACCCCGTGCTCTATCTGCTGCACGGCATCGGCGGCGACGAGACGGAATGGCAGCGCCTGTGCCACCCGGAGAACATCCTCGACAATCTGCTGGCCGACGGCAAAATCCAGCCGATGATCGTGGTCATGCCCAACGGCCGGGCACAGAAAAACGACCGCGCCGAGGGGAACGTCTTCGCCACCGCTCCGGCCTTCGCTGCATTTGAAGGCGATCTGCTCAAGGACGTGATCCCCGCCATCGAGGCCAGGTATTCCGTGTGCGCGAATCGCGAGAACAGGGCCCTGGCGGGCTTGTCGATGGGCGGCGGCCAGGCCCTGAACTTCGGCTTGGGCCACCTCGACGTTTTCGCCTGGGTCGGCGGGTTCTCCTCGGCCCCCAACACCAAGCCTGCCGCGGAACTTGTGCCCGACCCGGCGGCGGCCAGAGACAAGCTGAGGCTGCTGTGGCTGGCCTGCGGCAACCAGGACGGTCTGATCCGCATCAGCCAAGGCATCCATCAGTATCTCAAAGAGAACAACGTGCCGCACATCTGGCACGTCGATTCCCACGGCCACGACGGCACCGAATGGGCCAAGAATCTGTATCTGTTCGCGCAACACATCTTCAAGACGCCCACGGCCGCCGGGAAGTTCGTGTTGCGGGTCGATTGCGGGGCCTTTTATCCGTTCAAGGACAAGCTCGGCAATGTCTGGGCCGCGGACCAGGAACTGGGCGCCGGCAAGACGTGGGGCGCGGACAACGGCATGACCATCGACCGCCCGGAAGTGGGGATCACAGGCACGGAAATCCCGCGGATTTACGAGACCGAACGATACAGCATGGAGTCGTACAAATTCACGGTTCCCAACGGCAAGTACACCGTGCGTCTGCACTTTGCGGAGACCTTCGAGGGCATCATGGGACCGGGGGAGAGGGTCTTCTCCGTCAGTGTGCCGGGCCATGAGATGCTGAAGGACCTCGACCTGTTCAAGACCGTCGGGCCGCTCGAGCCCCTGGTCAAAGAGTACAAAGGCGTGTCTGTGGAGAACGGCCAGTTGGTGATCGGCTTCACGCCAAACATCGAGAACCCGCAGATTTGCGGCATTGAGATTCTGGCAGAGTAAGGAGTGACCGTGTAGCTGCCGATCGACATGCGCCGCTGGCATGCGCAGGCTGTGGCCTTTCCGGCGCTACAGATTCGTGTCGCTTACGTCTGCGGGCCGCTCTGCGTAAAGACGGGCTTCAGCGACCGGGCCATCCGGCGGAGATTCTCCTTCTCCTCGTCGGAGACAGGGCGAAAACCCATCGCCAGATCCAGAGCCATCTGAAAGAGCGACTCGTCGCCGGGCGGGATCGCGGCGGTGACCGGCTGGCTCAGTGTGAAGTACAGGCCCAGTGCGGCCTCCTGGCGGTCCGTCAGTGGCTGATACCAGCACTTGGAGTACCGCTGCCGCATCGGGTCGCCTTCCGGCCACCTCTGTCTGGCCATCGCTTTGAGGGCCAGGATCGCCACGCCCTTCGATCGGGCCGCCTCGATCACACGCGGGCCGAAGCCGCCTTCATAGAACGTGGCGAAGTTGACGGGAAACAGGATCGAGTCGAAGTCGTACCGTTCCATGGCCGCCAGGGCCGCTTCCTCCGAGTGAGCCGAAAACCCCAGGTGGCGGACCTGGCCCTGCTTCTTCGCTTCGAGGAAGACCTCCATGGCCCCGCCTTGGCCAAACGCCGCATTCACGTCCTTCTGCACGTCGGTGATTGCGTGAAGTTGATAGAGATCGAGGTGGTCCGTCCGCAGCCGTCGCAGCGACTCCTTCAGTTCGGCCGCGGCGCCCTCCTTCGTGCGCTGCGTGGTCTTGCAGGCCAGGAAGACGTCCTTGCGATAGGGTTCCAGGGCCGGTCCGAGCTTGATCTCGGCGTCGCCGTAGGTCGGCGCGACGTCGAAGTAGTTGACTCCCTTCTCAACCGCCTGGGCAACCACGCGGTTGGCGTGCTCCTGCTCGGTGCCGCTGACGACGATCCCTCCGAAGCCGATGATGCTCAGCCGCTCGCCGGTAGTGCCGTACGGCCGTCGAGGCAGCTTCGCGGGGTTGGAGCTGTCGCCGCCCGGCCCGTCTGCCGCGCCGCTTGGCCCCACGATTCCAGCCGCCACTACCGCACCGGCGGCAAGCGTTCCGTCTCTCAGGAATTCTCTGCGTCGCATTCGGCATTCTCCTTTGATCTTCCGGCTTCTGGTATTCGCACGATCCACCTGATACGCAGGGCATTGCCACGGCGTTCGGCAGTTCCAGGTGGAAAGGCCGGCAGCGACCGAAGGGAGAGACGAACGAGTCGACGTGACGGATGGGATCAGGCATCGCGCCCGGCGGGACTGTTCTCTATGGGGCGGCCTTCGTGACTCCGCGGGACTCCAATCCCGCCCGAACATACGTGACCGTAGCTGCGAGCTCTGACGCGTAGTCGTCCTCTACCAACTCAATGGCGGCGTTCAGGGTTTCCGCCATCAGATCGGCAGGGATCTCGACGACGACCCCCAGCTCGGCAGCCAGGAGCAGCGAGGCCAGATCGGCGCCCTGTTCTGCCAGGGCAGCGACGGGGTCTTCCTGACTCAGCAGGGTTCCGTATAATTCCATTTGGATTCTGAATTCGCTCTCGGCCGCGACGATGAGCGGGGCGGCGACGGCCTCCGAGGTTCCCGCGGTGGCGGCGAAATCCGCCGCATAGGCTTTGCACAGCAGGATCGGAGCCGACCATCCTCTGGTGCGGGCCGCCATCGCCAGACGCAGGCCGATACCGGGGTCTTCGTTCCGGCTGACGAGCACGTCGACGGCTGTTTCGATCGCGGCATGTGCCACCGTCGGCAGCACTTCGTCGATCACTGTGTTTACGTTGGACACGCCGCCCAGCAGGAGAAACAGCCTGATGCGAGGTTCCAGAGTAGCCGCC
Organism: Sedimentisphaerales bacterium; assembly: GCA_040772485.1. Classification (GTDB taxonomy): domain Bacteria; phylum Planctomycetota; class Phycisphaerae; order Sedimentisphaerales; family Anaerobacaceae; genus Anaerobaca. Next base: position 115,606 of record JAXGYC010000013.1, read on the forward strand.
AGCTCGTTCTGCTTGCGGACCACGTAGCCCTGGCCGGGATGAACGATCGAGCTGATGTGGGCGGTCTGATCGGCGCCCCAGGCCTCATTGTGACTGGCGAACCCGAAGGCCAGCGCCTTGTCGTCATCGAACTCGGCGTACTCGACCAGCTTCATGAATTCGTAATGCGTCTGCGTCCATAACTGGCCCTGGTAGGGGTCGCCGAACATCACATTGAACACGTCCGGCAGAACCGCGCCGTACACCTCATTCAGGCTTGAGGTTCCCTGTTGTTCGCCGATCTGGTGGGCGATGTACGCATGGGTGGCCGATCCCCAGCCGTACAGCGGCGTGGACACACTGCACAGAAACACCAGGAGAACTGCAGAAGGGAACGTACGCCGGGCCATCTTTCACCTCCGTCACTCAAAGCCGTCTTCAATCGAGGCAGAGCCGTGTTCGGCATCCGGGATTGCCGCGAGCACGGAGGTATCCTCCTCCACGAATGGATGCTCTGATGATATTAGACCAAATCAAACCATCTGCGTCAACTGCCGGCGGCGATTGCCTCCTGGCGGCTAGCGCTGCGCGTTGGCCCAGCGGATGGCGGCGCGGAGCAGTTCGTTGGCGTCCTGAAGATTGAGCTTCTCCTTGATGTGGGCGCGGTACGTCTCGATGGTCTTGACGCTCAGATACAGCTTCTCGGCCATCTCGCGCGTCCCGTAGCCCTCGCCGATCAGGCGGAAGACCTCCAGTTCACGGTCGCTGAGCCGGTCGACGGGGGAGGCGCCTTTCTCGCCCGGGCCGGCGATGATCTTGCTGACCATCTTGGCGGCCATCCCCTGACTGACGTAGACCGTTCCGGCCAGGACCCGACGGATGGCGTTGACCACCTCCTCGGTCGCTTCCTGCTTCATGATGTAGCCCCTGGCGCCGGCGCGCAGTGCCCGTTCGGCGTAGATCGCTTCATCGTGCATCGACAATGTCAGCACCGGCAGGCTCGGAAACTGCACCTTGATGTCTTTGATCAATTCGATGCCGCTGGTGGTTCGCAACGAGACGTCGACGATGACCAGGTCGGGATTCAGCTCACGGATGCCGCGAATGGCCTGATGCGCATCTTCCGCCTGGCCGCAGACGTACAGATCGTCCTCCTGGTTGATCAGTTGCGCCAGACCCTGTCGAACGATCGGATGGTCGTCGACGATGATGATGCGGCGTTTCTCAGATGGTTCCGTCTTGCCCGGCATCCTTGAGGCCATGCTTCGTCTCCCCTTCGTTGACTCGTACCTGCGCATCGAACGCACAGGCGACCCGGGTTCCGCCGTCGGGGCCGGGCTGCACCTCGAGGGTTCCGTCGATCATCTCGGCGCGATGGCGCATCATCTGGAGCCCGATGCCCTTGTGGTCGGTGGGCCATTCCTCGAACCGGCGACCGTCGCTCGTGATCGTCAGCAGCGCACGCGAAGCGGGGGCGCTCAGCTCGATTTGAATGTGACGCGTCTGGCCGTGCCGGACGGCATTGGTCACCGCCTCCTGCGCGATCCGATACAGGTGCAGGGCCATGGAGGCGTCACGCACCGGGACCGCCTGCCGGCAGCGGAAGACGCACGAGATGCGGAACACGTTCTGCGTGACCTCCGCCAGGGACTCCAGCGCGGACATCAGGCCGTTTTCATCGAGCGCGACGGGATGAAGGCCGCGCGACAGATGGCGCGTTTCCTCCACGGCGCTGTTGACCAGGCTGGCGATCTCCCTGGCGTCGCCCGCCTCCGGAATTGCCTGGCGGCGGAGTTTGCGCTCCAGGACCTTGGTCAGGATGGCGACGCCGGTGAGCAACTGGCCAAGGCTGTCGTGCAGTTCCTGGCCGATGCGCCGCTGTTCCCGTTCGCTGATTTCGAGCAGGTCCCGTTCGAGACGGCGTCGGCGCTGGGATTCCAGACGCAGGCGCTCATTGGCCGCCCCCAGTTCAGCCGTCCGCTCGCGCACGCGTTGTTCGAGGCGCTCGTTGAGCCGGCGGATCTGCCGCTCGGTTCGGCGACGCCGGCCGACGTCGATGCAGTATTCGAGGATGTGGGCGACCTGCCCCTGTTCGTCGAAGACGGGAAAGGCACGCACCTCGATGGTTTGTGGATGCCCCGCCGGGTCGCGATGGATGTGTTCGACGGTGACCGGCTGCTTCGTACGGACGACCGTATCGAGAGGGCATGGGTGCCCGGCATCCTGGCAGGGGGCTGCCCGGCCGTGCGCCAACTGGTAGCAGGTGATATCGTTGCCGGCAGGGGCCCGGCGGGCGGCCCGGTTGGCCAGGCGAATCTGATAGCTGTGCGTGTCGATCACGTAGAAGGGATACTCCAGGGAATCCAACAGCGCCTGTGTGAGAAACTCCCCCACTGGAAGTTCCAGGCGGGACCCATTCCCCGGCGTCTGTTCGCCACGGTCTGTCATCACAGAGCCTCCCATGTGGGGGAGCCAACGTCCATTCCTGCCGGGCCGGCCGCAGCGCCCAATCCCGGCGCGGGACCCTCACACGAGGACCACCCGGGGCCCACAGCACAATCGCGTCTGTCTGCTGCTCCCCGGGCAGACGCATTATATGCCGCCCGGCGGCGCGATCAACAGAAATCCGCACCCCCTTCGCACAGGGGCGGCCTGCGATTGACCTGAATGTGGTAGGGGTATTGCCTGCCAAAGGCCGGTAAGACGACCGGACTATCGGGGATTTCCCGATATGTAAACCAAGGGGAAACCGGATGCCATAACCAGCGAATGCCCGATTTGCACAAATGCCCCATCTGCTACGATGACACGTAGTCATCATCAGCTACTAATCGAAGGGGATTACTATGGATGACAACAAGCTCTTGAAGAGATATGCGGCAGGCGACGAAGAGGCGTTCCAGGAACTGATGGACCGGTATCGTGACAGCGTTTACGCTTTCCTGAGGCGGTTCCTCAATCGGTCTGACCTGATCGAAGACGTGTTCCAGGAGACGTTCCTCCAGTTGTTTGTCAGCCGGGATACGTTCGACATATCGAGACCGCTGCGGCCGTGGCTGTTCACCATCGCGGCCAACAAGGCCAAGGACGCGCTGCGCCGCATGCAGCGCAGCGAGGTGACGCAACTGGGCAACATGTTCGACAGCGACGAATCCACCATCGATGACGTGGTCAACGCGCTGGACCACGACGAGCGGATGCCGTACGACGACCTGATTCGCGACGAGCGGGCCGCCTCGGTCAAACGCGTCATCTCACGCATGCCCGCCAAGCTGCGTGAGATCATCGTGCTGGCCTATTTCCACAAATTCCCGTATGCGGAAATCGCACAGATGCTGGACATCCCTATCGGTACGGTCAAGAGCCGTCTTCACACCGCCGTCGGACGCTTCGCCGAGGACTGGGAGGCCGCGGCGATGTGTGAGATGGCGAATTGACTGTTGTATTCGACCACACGACGACCCGGAGAGGGTTGATGGAGGTGTGTGAAGGCTCGAACGGCCAAGGCCGCACGAGTCGAAAGATCAGGGGTACGAGCGAGAGGATTCTGGACCTCTGCTCGTACCCCTGACAGTGTCAGTACGGATGGCTGGAAAGGCGTCGGAGAACCTCGGACTTGTTGGCCCAGCAGTGCATGTCGACCTCTCGGTCGGTGAAGAAGTCTTCAGCCCAAAGGCCGCGCCACCACGCCCAGGATTTTCGTATCAGCGCTCTCATGGCTCGTCCCATCCTTCCTGCGGTCCTGCGATGTCCAGTTTCCTTGTTCCGGCCCACGCCGGAAACTCCGGAGCGCTCTCTACCCATTAGAGGCACGGGACGGCAGGGCGGTAACGCGGCATGGAGTGGGATTCTGTGGGGCGATAGTCTGGGCCAAGCCCCCCGTGTGGGTCGGCTGCCTGGAAACGAGCGACAGAAGGGCAAACCCCCGCCTACAACTGGCGTTTGATCGCCTGGGCGTGGATCGTTTCGAAAATGGCCTTGATGAACTCCGCATCCAGGCCCACCTTTTCCGCCTTGGCGATGTGGTCCTCCAGCAGGTTCTCCCACCGCCCCAGTTGCAGGACCGGGACGTTGTGCTGCTGCTTGAGTCGGCCGATCTCCTCGACCCACTTCATCCGTTCGGCCAGGTCCTCGATGATTTTGGCATCGATATGGCTGATCTCGGACCGCAGCCGAGCCATGTGCCTCTTCAGGTCGCGGTCGGTCACCTCGGCGTCCCTGGCCCGCAGCCGTTCGAGCATCTGGCACAGGTCCTTGGGCGTCAGTTGCTGCTTGGCGTCGCTGAACGCCTCTTCGGGATGGACGTGCGATTCGATCATCAGGCCGGTGATGCCGAGATCGAGCGCCATCTGGGCGACCGGCTCGACCAGGTGGCGCACGCCGGCGATGTGGCTCGGATCGCAGATCAAGGGCAGATCGGGCAGCCGGCGCTTCAGTTCGATGGGAATCTGCCAGCTCGGCTCGTTGCGGAACTCGGTCTCGACGTACGTGGAGAAGCCCCGATGCAAGGCCGCCAGCTTGCCGACGCCCACGTCGAGCAGCCGCTCGACTGCGCCCAGCCACAGACCCAGATCGGCGTTGATCGGGTTCTTCACCATGACCGGGATATCGACGCCCCGCAGGGCATTGGCGATCTCCTGTACGGAGAATGGGCTGACGGTGGTGCGGGCGCCGATCCAAAGGATGTCCACGCCGTGACGCAGGCACAGCTCGACGTGCTCGGTGTTGGCGACCTCGGTGGCCGTCGGCAGGCCCGTCTCGTCCTTGACCGCCTTGAGCCAGTCCAGCCCGGCCTCGCCGACACCCTCGAACGAGTTGGGCCGGGTGCGGGGCTTCCAGATGCCCGCTCGGAACACCTTGACGTGCGCGGACTTGACCAAGCCCCTGGCGGTGGCCAGCATCTGCTTGAGCGATTCGGCGCTGCACGGCCCGGCGATCACCCACGGGACCTGATCCTGCGGCAGCCACTTCTCCACCGGCGCAATCGCCCGGCTGAGCTTCTTCAAGGGTTCAATACTGTCTTTCAAAACCGTCCAAACCTTTCCAGGGATCGTTCTTTTCCAGTCCAAACTCCCACAAGCTCGCTATTATACCCTCCCGCACCCCTGATTTCCATTCGAAACGCCGCTTCGTCGGTGGGCTGGGTGCACTGCGTGTTTGTAGGTAGGTTCCTGCCGAGGCCAAGAAGGGGGCTGTCATCTCGGAGAGCGTGGCGGGTGTCATTTCGACTAAGAGCTTGCCCCTTCAACTGCGTTCAGGGCAGGCTCTGAGCGAAGTCGAATGGGGCGAAGCCCGCCCGGAGAAATCTGGCCGAGGATAAGGCAATAGCCCATTCGCAGCCAGATTCCTCCACTGCGCGGTGCTCCGGTCGGAATGACAGAGTCGATTGCAGCCTCCGGTGAAGGTTTACCTACAAACATCAAGTGCGCCCCATCAGGCTGGAGGCTGTAGGCCACAGGCCGCAGGCGGCTTCGCGATTTGACTATTTCCCGGATACAGGCGTCTTTCGGATAGGAGGGCCGCGCTGGAGGCCCGGGACAGGCAGACCCTCCCATCGTGTCACGATGCGCAGGGGCCGTTCCGACTTGTGTTCGGGGCGCCGAAAGACCATACTGGCACGGAAGAAGGGGTGGGGGACATGCGAATCTTGCAGGGAGATGTGTCATGCGGAGTCTGATGGTTGGCAATATGATCCTGTGGCTCGCTGTGGCGGGTTCCGGGTGCGAGAAGAAGACCGAAGTACAGAAAACCGACGCATCGAAGATCGACGTGCGGGTAGTCGGCCCTCTGAAGGTGAACGGTCGCGGCACTCTGCTGCTGTGCGGCACGAAGGAAGGGTCGGCCATTCGTTACTACAACGTCCGCCTCGACGGGGCACATAACAAGGCGAAGGTGTTACCGATCCCTGGTGTGGGTACGTGCCTGGGGGCGGAGTGGAGGCACAGCGCAGAATCGGACGAACTGTTGTGGATCACGGGCGAGGAGCAACAGGAATTCAAGAAGTTCAAGATCACGGCCGATGGAATCTCTCAGGCAGAATGTATTGCTATCGATCCCAACTTCGTCGTCACCACGGGTTCTTACGCTTGGGGACGCAGCGGAAACGTCATCCCGTTGCGCGCGGCGCGCTGCGACGGCTCTGGTGTTCACCTGGGATTCCTCAGGATCGACAACGGTGTTCTGCACGAATCAAGCATGTCACCCCCAGGCGAGATGCTGTGGACGGATGAATCCACTTTCTACATGGTTACTGGCTATCGCACGATGGTCATGTCGAAGGCCAAGCTCAATCCCGAGAGTATGACGGTTGAAGTCGCAGAGATCCTGAGGGCGAAGGAGATTCGTCTGGCCGCGCAAGGGCTTGATGGAGCGGTAGTCTATGTGGTCGGAACCGAGGTGTTTGCTGGTGATCACCGACTGTGCATTCTACCTGAGAAGCTGTCGCCAAGCGGGGGACTGTATATTGGTGGGGAGTATCTCGCCTACTTCTCTGCGAGCGAGACGATCTACGTGCTCAACCGTACAGGCGACGTCGTTCGATCCAGGCGGATCGATGAAGCCTCCTCGGTCTTTGGCCTGTCCGCATTGACTCACTGTGTCTATGGGGTCAGAGAAGACCTCCGGAATGTGTACGCCTATGATTTCGTGAAGGATGCTGTCAGGACACTGTTCTCGGTCGAGTGAACGACGGGGGGCGGGGATTGGAGCGGAAGGAATGGATCGATCGCGGTGGGGCTGTCTGCTTGTCGTCGTGCTGTACGTGGTTGTGGCGATGGTGTTTCCGTTGTCGGGGGATGAGCCGGCGGCCGAGCCGAACGACGCGAGGTTGCCGAACGTTCAGTTTGCCGCCGGTTTGCTGCTGACGCTGGGGTTCGTGTGCGTCTGGTGGTCCGAGATACTGGGGGATGCACTCTGGATGGGCCATGGGGCGTGGAACCCCATACCCTCGACGAGCGGCGTGGTGAGGCTCCTTGGCTGGATGTTTCTGATCGGCGCCTTCATGATCCACGCGACTTTCCGGCATCGTGCCATAGCATGACAAAAGATTGACAGCCGGAGGATTGTCCTGTAGGCTGATCTTGGATGTGCGCGGAGGACGTATGCGCCGAGAAGCTGCAACAATCGGGCCGACAGGCAGAACGGGCGCACGAGCGACGTGCGAGGGCCGGGCGGGCGGCACACCACGAGCCGTCGGAGGAATCTGCATGCTGTTTTTACCTCATGGAGGGCCTGCGCGCCCGTCGAGACGGCGGTACGTTGTCGTGTGCTCTGCGGGACTTTCGTGAACGATTGCCGACAAAGGAGCTTCATCATGGGCGAGCAAAGACAGAGAAGTGGTTGTACGGCAGCGAAAGCGGGCATTCTCGATGGCCGAAGCGGTCGGCATCGTGAGGCGTTCACGCTGATCGAGCTGCTGGTGGTGATCGCCATCATCGCCGTCCTGATGGGCATCCTGATGCCCACGCTGAACCGGGTCCGCGAGCAGGGCCGCCGGGCGGTCTGCCTGAACCACATGAAGACCCTGACGCTTTGCTGGATCATGTACGCCGACGAGAACGACGACCGAATCGTCAACGGCGAAGCGTATTGGGATCCCTCCGGCGTGCCGACAGCGCCGGTCCCGACAGGGGGGCCGCACGCCGGTGAACGGTATTGGGTCGGCAACGACTGCGCCAGCGGCTATGCGACGGGCGAGCAGCGGCCGCAGGAGACCCAGATGGAGGCCATCCGGGTCGGCGCGCTGTTCCCTTACGCCAAGGCGGAGAAGGTGTACCGCTGCCCGACCGGCATTCGCGGCGAGATGCGCACCTACTCGACCGCCTATGGCATGAATGGTTGTTTCGACGCTCCCGGGACGTATGAGGGCACGCGAGGCGTGCGCGTGGGCAACACGGTGCTGATGGTCAAAAAGCGGTCGGAGATCACGGTCCCGGCTCCGTCGTACCGGCTCGTCTTCCTCGATGAGGGCCGCATCACGCCGGACAGCTATGCCATCCATTACCTTGTGGCCCAGTGGTGGGACCCGCCCTTTGTCCGCCACGCCGACGGCACCAACGTCGCCTTCGCCGACGGACACAGCGATTACTGGAAGTACAAGGGAAAAGAGACCATCGAGGTCGGCAAAATGGCCAATCCGCAGCACAACTACAAGCCGACCACCGAAGACGGCATCGAGGACGTCCAGAAAATGCAAATCGCCACCTGGGGCCGCCTCGGCTACTGATCGCTGTGGGGCGTCCTGTCCATGCTCTGGTCGCGCCGGCTCTGCTTCCTGTGCGTGAGAACATCCTGGTCCGCCTGCGGCGGATGCCAGCCTCGAAACTCGTCCTGAGCGAAGTCAAATGGAGTGCGGCCTTAGCGCGCCGCTAAACCCACGGCCTTTGGCCGTGTGACCCGAAGAGCTTCGAGCGGTCCATGGTGTATCGGATCGCCAGAGAGCATGATAGGCTCCCTTTCCAGGAAGGCCTCGTGGGGCAGGACGGCGAACAGAAATCATGTACGGATGGCCAACTGTGTTCCATGGTCGGCAGACACCCAGGTGCAACAGGGTGCCTGTAGCCACATACTCGCGAAGAGTCTTGGGTGGCAAGGCAGGGCGTAGTCACACAATGCAGCAATGCCGATTTCCCAGGTTGCCACCCACGGGGGTTTTATGACGCGTTCGGCCCGCTTGGGCGGGCCTTCCTAATGCCACGCCCTATGGGCGTGGTCGATTACGCACGGCGAATACGATTTGGCTTTGCATATCCGGAGATGCCGACGCGTTCAACGATCCCCAAGTCCTGCGGACTCGAGACTGCCACCCAGACGCTTCAATGGCTCAGGAACGCCTGTGACCTGAACCGGTATACACGTTGGACTGTCGCGACGGGGAATTTTCTGGACGAGGGGCGGGGGCGGGCGCTCATATGGTGTGGATGGCGCCGCGGCGGCGTGGCCGGCCAGGGTGTGGGGACACCGCTCGACAGGGAAGGGGCAGGAGCGTGGCAACAGGACGGACGCGGCAGGGGATCTCGGACGAGAGGGACCGATTCCCGGGCGAGGGCGGGCCGCCGGAAGACGACCGGTCGCGAGGCAGGTTCCTCATTCTGTGTCTGACGGCCCTGGGCGTGGTGTTCGGCGACATCGGCACCAGCCCGATCTACGCGCTGCGCGTGGCCTTCATGGGCCACCAATTCCTGACGCCGACGCCGGACAATGTCCTGGGCGTCCTTTCGCTGATCTTCTGGTCGCTCGTAGTGATCATCTCCGCCAAGTACATGCTCTACGTCATGCGCGCCGACAACGAGGGCGAAGGCGGGATTCTGGCCCTCATGGCCCTGATCCACCCGATGCACAAGGGCTCGCATCCCGAGCGGAAGGTGGTGGCGATCCTGGGCGTTTTCGGCGCCGCGCTGCTCTACGGCGACGGCATGATTACGCCGGCCATCTCCGTGCTCAGCGCCGTCGAGGGTCTGGAGGTCGCCACGCCGAGGTTCGATCCCTACGTCGTTCCCGCTACGGTGGTCATCCTGGTGCTCCTGTTCGCCTTCCAGCGTCGCGGCACGACCCGCGTCGGTTTCGTCTTCGGCCCGGTCATGGTCGTGTGGTTTTCCACGCTGGCGGTGCTGGGGCTGCGCGGCATCCTCCTGCGTCCGGCGGTGCTGTCGGCCCTGATCCCGACCCACGCCATCGGGTTTCTCGCGCGGAACGGTCTCCAGGGGTTTCTCGTGCTCGGCGCGATCTTTCTCGTGGTCACGGGGGGCGAAGCGCTGTACGCGGACCTGGGCCATTTCACACGCCGGACGATCCGATTCACGTGGTTCGCGCTGGTCCAGCCGGCCTTGGTGCTGAACTACTTCGGCCAGGGCGCCCTGCTCCTGGCCCACCCGGAGGAGGTGACACAGCCGTTCTACCGTCTGGCGCCGGCGTGGGCATTGTATCCGATGGTGGTCCTGGCGACGGTCGCGACGGTGATTGCCTCTCAGGCGATCATCTCCGGCGTCTTCTCGCTCACGCGCCAGGCCACCCTGCTGGGGCTTTTCCCACGGGTGAGGATCGTCCAGACCTCGCCCGAGCGAATCGGACAGATCTACATCCCGGGCATCAATTGGCTGCTCATGCTGGCGACGATTGCCCTGGTCATGGCCTTCAAGCGGTCGAACAACCTGGCGGCGGCGTACGGCATTGCCGTCTCGATCACCATGGTCATCACCACGATGCTCGCCTACGTGGTGGCGCGCGAGCTGTGGGGCTGGCCCAAGGCCGTCGCGATCCTGTTGACGCTGCTGTTCGTGGTGGTGGACGGAGCCTTCCTCGGTGCCAACCTGTACCGAATCGTGGAAGGCGGCTGGGTCCCGCTGCTGGTCGGCGCGCTGGCCTTCGTGTCGCTCTGGACGTGGAAGATCGGGCGCACCCTGATCAGCAGCAAGCTGGCGACGAACGTCGAATCGCTCGAGACGCTGCTCCGCGAGATGGCCCAGAATCCGCCGGCGCGGGTCGGGGGCGCTGCGGTCTTCATGTCCGAGACTCCCGTGGGGGCGCCGCCGATGCTGGTGCGCCTGCTCGGGCACAGCCGGGCTTTGCACGAGCGGGTGATCCTCCTGACAGTGGTCGTGGAGAACGTGCCTCGCGTTCCGCGGTCCCGCCGCTTCGAGATCGAGGATCTCGGACAGGGGATCTGCCGGATCGTGCTGCACTTTGGCTTCATGCAGAACCCTCACGTCCCGCGCGCGCTGCGGCAGAACGCCAAACGGATCGGGCCCGACGTTGATCTGGACAGCGTCAGCTACTACGTCGGCGGTCAGGTTCTGCTGGTGGCCGACCACCACCATGGAATGGCACGATGGCGAAAGAGGCTGTTCGCCTTCATGGCCCGTAACGCGACGCGGCCGATGGCCTTCTACGGCCTGCCCCTGGAACGCGTGGTGGAGATCGGCACCCCCATCGAGTTCTGACGCGGAGGCCGTTTGTAGTGGCGTCGTGAGACGCTATTCATCTGTCGCCGCATTTGTATGCCCTTACGGGCACACTGCGAACGACTTCTTCACTCCCGAAAACGGGTCATGGCGACAAGAAACGAGCGTGACAGAGGCGGCCCCGTCTGGTATGATGGAGGGGTGGAGACAAACGAGTGTGTCAACCTTATCGGTGGGAGGCTGGTCATGGATCTGCAACGGATCGGTATTGTGCTCTTGCTCAGTTTTGGGGTCGCTTTCCCCGCCGGGGCGGTGACGCGCGCGGCGCCGGTGATCGTCGATCACACGTGTACGGGTATCACGCGGATTCCTGCGGAGGCGATTCTGGCGGCGAAGGCTGTGTTGCATATCGCTTATGGGCACACCTCGCACGGCTCGCAGATCACCAGCGGGATGAGCGGTCTGGTGGCGTTTGCCAACGGCGGGGGCAAGGGCTTGCAGCACCCAGCCGGGATGTTCGCGTGGAACCACGGCGGCTCCGGCGGCGCGCTGGACCTGCACGACTACGCCATGAGCGGCGACGTCGGCTACTATCCTGACTGGGTGAACAACACCCGGAGCTATTTGAACGGCGCCGGGCGCGAAAACGTCAATGTCATCATGTGGTCGTGGTGCGGGCAGGTGAGCGGCAAGTACGCGGGCGGGCGGCTGTTCAGCGAATACCTGACGCCGATGAGCCAGCTCGAACAGGAGTACCCGGATGTCACGTTCGTCTATATGACCGGCCACGTCGACCACGGCGCCGACAGCAACAACAAGGCCGCCAACCAGGTCATCCGCGAGTACTGCCGCGCGAACAATAAGGTCCTCTTTGATTTCGCCGACATCGAGAGCCACGATCCGGACGGCAAGTACTACGCTTTCCCGAGCGACAACTGCGACTATTATTCGGAGATCAACGGATCGCGGCAGGGCAACTGGGCAATCGAGTGGCAGAACAGTCACACGCGCAACGTCGACTGGTACTCCTGCGATTCGGCGCACAGCGAACCGCTGAACGCCAACCTGAAGGCCTACGCCGCCTGGTGGCTTTGGGCTCGCCTGGCGGGCTGGCCGGGACCGGCCGGCTCGGCCGACCTCGACGGCGACGGCCGGGTCGACGCTTGCGACCTGGCCCTGCTGGCCCAACAATGGCTCGCCGAGACCGAGGTCGCTGCCTCCGACGAGGAGGCAGAGACCCCACAACGCCGACGGTGAAACGCGCTGGTCAGGATCGGCAGCAGAAGGGAGTTGTGAAATGAGACGACAGGAGTTGGATCGGCGACAGGCGACGGGCGCGGGGTGGAGCCGTCGCGAGTTCCTCCAGAAGACGGCGTGGGCGGGCGCTGCGCTGGCGGTGGGGGCGACCGGCGGAAACGCGAGCGCATCGGGCGGGTCGGAATTGCCGACGCGAGTGCTCGGCCGGACCGGGGCCAGGGTCACGATCCTGGGCCTGGGCACCGCGCCGATCGGCGAGGCCCGTGGCGATCTGGCCGAAGCGGTGAAGATCTTCAGTGAGGTCATCGACCGCGGTGTGAACTACGTCGATACCGCCCGCATCTATGGCATCGCCGAAGAGGCTCTGGGCCAGGTGCTGGCGACCCGGCGCGACAAGGTGTTCCTCGTCACCAAGTGCTGGACCGATTCGGGCGAGCGGGCGCAGCAGATGTTCGAGGAATCGCTGCGGACGCTCAAGACCGACCACGTGGACCTCGTGCACATCCACAACATCGGCAACAAGAACCTCGACAAGGTGCTGGCCAAAGACGGCATCCTCGAATACCTGCTCCGGCAGAAGGAGGCGGGCAAGACGCGGTTCATCGGGCTCTCGGGCCACGAGAGGCCGCCGCACTTCGTCAAGATGCTCGAAACGGATCAGATCGACGTCGTGATGAACGTGATGAACTACGCCGACCGCAACATCTACGACTTCGAAGGCACGGTGCTGCCCGAGTGCCGTAAGCGTAATCTCGGCGTCGTGGCGATGAAGGTCTACGCCGGCATCAAGGGCGGCTTCCCCAACCACCGCAAGGGGTGGGTCGGGTGCAACACGCCGCCCGAGCGGATGGGCCAGGCACTGGCCTACGCGCTGGACCTCGAAGGCGTCCACGTTGCCAACGTCGGCCCGTTCACGATGGAGCAGGCGATCCAGAACGTCGAGCTGGCCCGGCGCTACAGGCCTCTGGCCCCCGATGAGCGGCAGGACTTGCTCGCGTTCGGCCGGGAGCTGGCCCCCACGCTCGGCCCGCGCTACGGCCCCGTCGCCTGATGCCCGGCGCGCCGCAACTGCACCCCACAAGAGGGTGGCATCGGCAAGCAAGGCTTGCCGATGGTTGCACCTGTCTTGCCCCCCTCTTCGATAGGGAATGCTGGAGGTCCACAATAGTCTTTGAGCGAAAGGGAATAGACGGATGGGCAGGCGTTACGTGCACGGATACGATCCTCGGGAGAACACGCGGTTGCAGGACCAGGCTTCCACGCTGGTGCAACTGCTGCACTCGGACACGGTGTACCCGGCGGGGAGCACCATTTTGGAGGCCGGCTGCGGCGTCGGGGCCCAGACGGTGACACTGGCGCGGAACAGCCCCGGCGCAAAGATCACGTCCATCGACATCTCCGAACGCTCTCTCGCCCAGGCGAAAGATGCGGTGGCGGCCGCCGGCCTGAACAATGTCACCTTCCGCCAGGCGGATATCTTCGATCTGCCGTTCGCAGCCGAGTCGTTCGACCATGTCTTCGTGTGTTTCGTCCTCGAGCATCTCTCCGATCCCGTCAGCGCGCTGATGGAGCTGAAGAAACGGCTCAGGACGGGTGGCACGATGACGGTGATCGAAGGGGACCACGGCTCAACGTATTTCCATCCCGACAGCGCCAAGGCCCATGCCGCGATTCGCTGCCAGGTCGAGTTGCAGAAGCAGGCGGGGGGCAACGCGAATATCGGCCGCGAGCTGTTTCCGCTGCTCACCAAGGCGGGCCTCGATTCGGTGCGGGTTTCCCCGCGAATGGTGTACGTCGATGCGAGCCGGCCCGAGCTGGTCGACGGTTTCACGCGCAAGACGTTCACGGCGATGGTCGAAGGCGTGCGGACTTCGGCGCTCGAAGCGGGCCTGATCGAGGCGTGCGATTTCGACGAGGGCATCCGGGACCTCTACCGGACCACGGAGCCGGACGGCGTGTTCTGCTACACGTTCTTCAAGGCCTTCTCCCGCAAGACCGCCTGATGCGCGGCCGAGAGCGCACCTCAGGCGAACGTGTGGCGGTCCCAGCCCCAGTGCGTGCCGGCCAGTTCCTGGAACGTGACGTAGATGCGGTCGGTCGGGACGGCCAGTTCCTCTTCGAGCATCTGGCAGATCCGGCCGGTGAGGGTCTGATTGACCGACTTGCTCAGACCCCCGATCCCCTTGACGGTCACCAGCGCGCACGGGCCCGTCTCGCCCGCCATTGTCATGGTGGCTTTGTCCTGAACGGACGCCATGACGTACTGCTCGGGCTTGCCGGTCCCCTCGGCCGCCAGACGCGACAGGGCCTTGGCGACGGATTCCCTCTTGTTCCGGTCCGACAGGTCGCATGAGGTCTCAAGCTGGATCAATGGCATCGTTGTCTCCTTATCCACCGCCGACATACCGTTCATTTCTCCGGACCACTTTTACATACCACGATTCTCCCGGTTTGACAACCGCAATCGACGAGGCGATTGCCCGTTCTGAACTGGGGGGCAGGGGCGAGGCATGCCTCGCCCTTATGGACTCGTGCGGCTTGTGGATTCGCATGGCCGCCTCAGGCCCAACGGGATTGAGGATGGTTCGCTATGAATGTGTCTTCCTGGCGGCCCAGCGGAACTTGGCGGAGGCGCTGCGGGGGTTTGACGCGATCTCCTCGCGCGAGGGTACGAGCACCGCGTCGCAAGTCTCGTGATACAGGCCGGTTCGCACGCCTTCGCGGAACGACTGCTTGACGAGGCGGTCTTCGCCGCTGTGGAAGCTGATGATGCCGATCCGTCCGCCGGGACGCAGGCAGTAGGGGGCCAGACTCAGCAGTTTCTTCAGGCAGCCCAGCTCATCGTTGACCAGGATGCGAAGGGCCTGGAAGGTGCGGGCGGCCGGGTGGAGCAGGCCGGGATGCGAGGCACGCTGCTTCTGCCAGCCCTCGACGGTCAGACCCTTGGCGGCCAGGACCAGCTCGACGAGCTGCGACGTTTGTGTGGTACGCCCGCCGACACGACGCGCAACGATCGCTCGCGCGATGGCCTCCGCGTCCGGCTCGTCGGCCAGCTCGCGCAGCGCTTCGGCCAACTCGTCTTGCCCGAGCGATTCGATCAGGTCGGCCCCGGTCCGTTTGAGGCGGTCGTCCATCCGCAGGTCGAGCGGGCCTTCGTGTTTGTAGCTCATGCCGCGATCGGGGTCGTCGATCTGCATGCTCGAGACGCCGAGGTCGGCAAAGAGGATGTCACAGCCGTCGAGCCCTTCCTTGGCGAGCACGTTGCCGACGCCGGCGAAGTTGCAGCGATGGAGGCTCACGGGCGCCGGAACTCCGGCCAGACGCGCGCGCGTCCGCTCCAGTTCGGCGCGATCTACGTCGAGGGCGATCAGCCTTCCGCCCGGCGCGATCCGCTGTGCGAACTCGCGGGCGTGGCCGCCGTAGCCGACGGTACAGTCGATGACGACCCGGCCCGGGGCCGGATGCAGGCAGGCGAGGACCTGCTCGGTCATCACCGGCACGTGGCTGCCGGCGGGCGTATTGCCCTTGGCGCGCACATGCGCGGCGATCTCGGGGTAGGCTTCGAGGTTGTGCTCTTTGTACTTGTCACGGTAGTTCTGAGGATACGTGCCGCGATAGCGGGCGCGGCGCGGCGGCTTAGCCGGCGGCTCGGCGTGATTGCCCTTTGGTCCGGTTGTGCTCATGTGTGCTCCAAGTCCTTATGTTGCCCGCCACGTGAAACCGATCGTGCAGGCAGGCCGGAAAGCCCGGCAGGGGCATGATAAACGACTCGGGCGTAGATGCCAAGCGGCCGGGCGGCTGCCCAGTCGGGCCACAACGCAGCTTCCGGGAGTGCCCGACTCTACGTAGAACTACGTATTTCACCCGGCCGAGTGGGGATTTCCTTGAGTTGTACCGCTGGCCGGCCGATGAGCGCATGCAGGTATGCCCGTCTCAGAGATGATCCGGCGCGACCGGGCATTGGCACGGACGACGATTGATGAGGACAAGACGATGACGTGTGATGCTTACTGCGAGAGCGAATCGCTCGGGCAGGCTACCTGCCTGAACAATCCCTTCGACGAGATGGACGATCTGCTGGCCCGCGACGTGATGCAGGTCGGGGTCGTCAGCATCGACCGGAAAGAGCCGGTCCAGAAGGCAGTCACGTTGCTGATCGAGCGCGACATCAGTGGCCTGCCGGTGACATCCGAAGGCCGGCTGGACGGGATGCTGTCCGAGAAAGACCTGCTCAAGCTGCTGTACGAGGGGCAGTATCTGCCGGGCCTGGTCGAGGACTACATGACGCCCTACGCCACCAGCTTCGACGTCGAAGACAAGGTCTCGAAAATCTACCGGCAGTTGGTGGAGCGTTCGTTTCGGCGCGTGCCCATCCTCTATCAGCAGCGGCTGGCCGGCATGATTACACGGGCGGACCTCGTTCGCGTGTTGATGCAGAAGCTGTGCCCATCGGCGCATCGGAGCGACCTGGCCCCCGGCGGCGAGATGCGCGCAGAAGACGCCATGAACTTCGGCCTGCTCACGCTCGCGCCCCAGGCGACGTTGTACGAAGCTATGGATCTCATTGCCCGTCATCACGTCACGGGCCTGCCGGTGGTCGATGGCGGGATGAATCTCCTGGGCATCGTCACGGAAAAGGACGCGCTGCGCTGCGCCACCAGTCCGGAGGCCCTCGAGGCCCCTGTCGAGAGCTTCATGACCCGGAGCGTCGTGTCCTTCAATCGCAGGGCCAGTCTCTACCACATCTGCGCCTGCCTGATCGAGCAGGATTTCCATCGCGTGCCGATTCTGGACGGGACACGTCTGGTGGGCATCATCAGCCGATCCGATATCCTCAGGCACCGCACGGCGGTCTTCAAACGCTGATCCTCTCGACGACGCAGGCAGGAACGACGGCTCAGGCCGACGGCAGATAGATATATGTCAGCAGGTCGGCCTGCGACGTTGTGTCCGGATCGTTGAGGTACTCCTCCCACATGGGCATGTAACGGGCCCAGTCCGCCTCGCTCTGCATCAGGCCCCTGGTCTTCATGAACGCGGTGATCTGCCCGTACGTGCCCATCAGACCCGCATAGGGACCGCGATGCGTGAAGCGAAGGGCCTTGATCCCCGCCAGCGGGCCGATGAACGTCCGATCGTGGGCGACCGGCGTTGCCGGCGGTGCCGCAATAGGCATCGCCACGACGAACTTCATCCCTTGGGGGCCATGACTCGTATAGATCGCGCGAGGCGGCCCGATGGGCGCGAGGGCGTGTTCTTGCAGGAACTGCCCGAGCCGGTCGAATGCCTTGGAGATCGCCGGACCGATGCTGGCGGGTTCCAGGCCGCATTCCCCGCTGACCTGCGCCGCCAGCACGGGGGCGACCTCCGTCTCGGTAAACTCCAGAGAATCGAATTCAGACATGGACAGACTCCTTATCGCACGGTGTGTGTTCTCCGCCGGCCGCCACGACGTCTCGGCCCGCATCAGGCGAAGTCTACATCCGCACCCCGTGGCCGGCAAGAGGTTTTGCCCAGTGTCGCTTCCCGGTTCGATTACACGCGGAAGATGCCCGGGCGGAGAACTCGACGATGCGGCGGGCGTACCGGTGGGTGAAGGATGGACGACAAGCCCCACGATGGGACGCGACCGGCCCTGGGAGGATTCGTGCGATGAAGCGGTTATGCCTGATTCTGTCACGGGGCGTCTCGGTGATGGGGGGCTCCGTCTATCGGGGCCGCAAGCTCGGAGGCTGGCAGGGGACGTACTTCTTCGCCGACTACGGCTCGGCCCGCATCTGGTCGTTCCGCTATCGAGACGGCGTCCTGACCGAATTCACCGAGCGGACCGCCGAGCTGAATCCGGGCCTGACCAACATCAGTTTCCTCTCCTCGTTTGGCGAAGGTCCCGACGGCGAACTGTACCTGCTCGATCTGGTCGATGGCGAGGTCTTCCGCATGGTCTCGACGGCCGAGCCGATCCCCGGCGACATCAACAACGATTGCCGG
Organism: Sedimentisphaerales bacterium; assembly: GCA_040772485.1. Taxonomy (GTDB): domain Bacteria; phylum Planctomycetota; class Phycisphaerae; order Sedimentisphaerales; family Anaerobacaceae; genus Anaerobaca. The sequence goes on from JAXGYC010000013.1 coordinate 133,728, forward strand.
GTCGATTTCACCGACCTGAGCATTCTGGGCGAGAACTGGCTGACGGGCACGCCGTAAGGCAGATTCTCTTCCCGCGTGTCATGCCGGTGGCAGCCTCAAGCGAAGCTTGGGGATGGCCGGCGTCATGCGGCCCCCTACGCCGGATAGCCGACGGTCTGGGCGAAGAGCACACGCTGTTGCGGCCGGAGCTTCAGCTCCCTGGCCGTGTTCTCCTTGTCGCAGTTGTGCAGCCACGCCGCCAGGTCCTGCGAGGCGCAGAACAGATAGACGTTCTGTGCGATCAGTCCCGTCGCGCAATAATAGTACGACTTCTGGACCTCGGGATCACTGATCCTGCGGTCGGGCTGATTCGGGCCGGTGTCGTACCGGCTCAGGTCTGCCACGTAGAAGATGTTCACCGGCGCGGTCGTCGCTGCTCGCCGGCCCGATCTGCCGCGCAGGTCGCCCGCCACTATGGGATTCAGACGGTGTGCGGCCGCATCGTAGAGGTACACGCCTTCAGGCAAGGCCACGTACAGGTCGATCTCTTGGGAGTTGCTGGCCGAGGGCGCCGTCCGGCCCGCCTTGCCGAACGAGCCGCTGGCGCGATTGACGCCGAAGGCCGCCCACAGCAGATTCGACAACACCTGATCCGGCAGCTTCCTGTCGCTGATGTTGCGATTGGTCCTTCTCGCCAACAGCGCCGCCAGCACCGACTTGCCCCCTCGACCTCGGGATGGGACAGGGCGATGGGCTGCAATTCCTCTGCCATGCTCGGCGCTGCCCCGCCCAATACCGCCAACGCCGGCACCGCCTTGATAAACGTCCTGCGATCCATTCTATCGTCCTTTCTGCTTGAGTATTGGGACTCTGCTCGTGGTTGGTCCGGGGTGGCTGCCTCCTCCCGACATCTGTCGGGATGGGGATGGTTCCAGGCATTGGCCTTCCGTGATCGGCGCGACCCGGAGTCCGCCATCCCCAAGCTCCGCTTGAGGCTGCCACACGCCCTGGCCTGCAAGCATCATCTTGCACCGGCGGGCATTCCGACCAGGGTGCGGATCGTCTCGTAGGCGGCGAGGTCTTCGATGGCATTCTGTCCCTCGTCGGGCTTTCCGATGCCAAAGACGAAGGGCCACTGCTGATTGCGGGTCTGGTTCATGATGCCCCAGGAGGCGCCGTTCTCGAACGCGGCGGTCGCCTTGGCGGGCGCGTCGGCCACGCCGCGACTGTCGTCGCTGAAGCACCAGTCCTCGTTGAACACGATGGGCTTGCCGTGCGTCGCGACTGCTGTAATCCGCTGCGGATAGTCCTCGGGCTCCGTCCCGTTGCCGTGCAGCAGAATGAAGTCGGCCGCTTCGCACAACGCCGGGTGCAGGCGCGCATTGCCCAGGTCGCTCGTGGAGACCAGGAGCTTCGGATGCACCGACCGTACGAGGTCCATCAGCTCGGCCTCGCCCGCCTCCTCGCGGAGGATCGCGTGGTCGAATCCGTCGTGGCGATACTCGTTGGCGATCTCGACGAGCACGTTGGTGTATCGCTGCCGGGCGAGCCACGTCGCGGCATTGCTCGCCGCGACACGCACCGCGTCCTCGTCGGCCAGGATCTGGTCCTGCCGCTGGTAGAAAAGCCCCAGGATGATGACGAGCCCTTTGGCGTCGGCTGCCTCGATGACGCGAGCGACCCGCCGCACGTACGCCGGCTTGAGGCTTCCATCCCGCGCGAACGCCGAGTTGACCGCGCCCTCGTAGCCCGGATAGCCGCCCTGGAGGTTCAGCGTGAAGGCCAGGATGCCTTTCGCCTTGTACTGGTCCATCGAGTCGATGAAGCGCGTCGTGTTCGCCTCGGGGTCGAAGCCCGCAGGTCGCGTCGCGGGGTTCTCGTCGTCGAACGTCGAGTTGACCATCCTTGCGTTCATCAGCCTGCCCAGCGCCCCGGGCGCCAGGCCCGCGTAGGTCGGCTGTCCGTTGATCCGGAACCGCTCGCCGTCGATCGACACCGCCGTCTGCCAGGCTCGCACATTCGAGCCGCTCGCCGCCGTCACCAAGGTCAGCACGAACGCCATTCTTATCTGCCGCTTCACAGTCGAGCCCTTCCAGCTTTTCGTTTGACGCGGTCATCGCGTGGACGTCCCCACTCAGACCGCTCCATTCTAACACCGTGCCAGTGTGTGCGCGGGCAAAAAGACGAGGCAGGCTTGCGGGCCTGCCTCGCGATTGCCTCTTGATCGTCCGTGACCCGAAATGGTCACGGCCAGAAGCGCCGCAGATAGTCGATGCTCTGCCTGGCGATGGTCTCGGGATCGGGGTCGTACTTGAAGACCTCCACCGAAAGCCACTTGTCCCAACCGACCTCTTTGATCGCCTCGGCGATGGGCGCGTAGTCGACGTCGCCCATGCCGGGACCGTAAAGGTTCGCGTCGTTGACGTGGAAGTGGCCGATCTCGTCAGCGGTCACCGAGCGGATAACATCGCCAACCGGCCGGCCCTCGGAGCACATCGCCTTGACGTCGAGATGGATCTTCAGGCTCGGATCGTTGAGCTGCCGAACCATTTTCATGCCTTCCGCGACGGTATTGATGAAGTTCGTCTCGGCGGGCGACAGCGGTTCCAGACAGATCGTCAGGCCCAGATCGCGAGCCTTGTCCAGCACGGAGCCGAGCAGGTCGGCCGCGCGCTGCCAGGCGCCGGAATACGTCTGGCCTTCGACGACGCTGCGCTGCTTGGGCGAACCGAGCACGAGGACGCTCCCGCCCAGATCGCTGCACAGATCGAGCAGGGCGGACAGGTAGTCCCGTGTGTGCGTCCAGGTCTTCTCGTCGGGCGTGGTCATGTGCAGGCCCGCTGGTCCGGCGAACAGCCAGTGCAGACCCACGCACTCCAGACCCTCGTCCTCGATTGCCCGGCGCGTCTGACGGCGTTTCGCCTTCGTCACGTCTGTTGCCGAGGCGGCCAGCGTGAACGGCGCGATCTCCAGCCCGTGATAGCCCAGCTTTCGCGCGATCTTGGCCACCTCGGCCATCGGCCGGTCCTGGAACATCTCATTGCACAGCGCGAACCGCATCAGACGTTCTCCGGCACGATGAACGGCTCGCGGTAGTTGCGCTTCAGGTACATGTTGGCCATGTCACTGTGTTCGCCAACGTATCGCTCCTTGTCGGCGTCCATCGTCAGCACCGGGCCCAGCGTGATCCGCTCCTTCTCGAGATCCACCTCGTTGGCGACGAGATGCTCCACCATGCGGCTGAACGAGTCGAACATCTCTTCGTTGTCGCCGATGGCCTGGAAGACCTCATCGACCGTCGCCTTCTTGCCGAGGCGATGCGAGGTGTTGGCCATGTGGCACAGGGCGGCCGACAGGTGTCCGATCTCGATGTCGCCGTTGAGGTCGCTGACCTTGCGGCTGCGAACCGCTTTGATGAAGTTCTCGTGGTGGCCGGCGCCGCCGCGACCGGTGAACTGCTTGATTCGCTTGCCGTCGTTGTCGAAAACCCAGCCGCCACCGTCGTCGCAGGGGAAGTAGCCGCCTTCGCACTGGATGCAGTCGCCGACGCGCGTCCCGCGATAGTGGTCCAGCGCGCGGTCGCCCTTCTTGCGGGGCAGTCCGCGCACCTCGAAGATCAGCGGGGCGGGCTTGTAATCGAAGTAGGCGATCTGCGTGTTGGCGGTTTCGCCGACGTCGTCGGTCTCGCCCATGCCGAAGCGGCCGCCGATGCTGAAGACGTGCTGCGGCAGGCCCGGATCGCCCAGCGCCCAGCGGGCAATGTCCATCTCATGCGGGCCCTGGTTGCCGATGTCGCCGTTGCCGGTGTTCCACATCCAGTGCCAGACGTAGTGCAGGTCGGTCCGATTCAGCGGGACCATGTCGGCCGGGCCGCACCATTGGTTGTAGTCCACGCTGGCGGGAATCGGCTTGGGTCCGTTCGTGCCGTGGACGATTCCGTTGGTCCCAGGCCCCCGGCCCTTGTAGCAGAAGCCGCGAACCCATTTGATCTTGCCGATGTGGCCTTCCTTGATCCACTCGAACGCCGCCGGATGCGCCTCGGACGAACGCTTCTGCATGCCGATCTGCACGATGCGATTGTATTTGCGCGCCGCCTCGACCATCTTGCGGCCTTCCCAGATGCAGTAGCTGGCCGGCTTCTCGATGTACACGTCCTTGCCCGCCTGGCAGGCCCAGATCGTTACCAGCGCGTGCCAGTGGTTGGGCGTCGCCGAGGTGATGACGTCGATGTCCTTGTCTTCGAGCAGCTTGCGGACGTCGGTATAGGTCCGGAGCTTATACCCTTGCTTCTCCTCGAACGCCTTGGCTTTGCCGTCCATCTGGTTGGTGTCGGCGTCGCAGATGGCCACCAGCTTGGCGCCTTCGCAGCCGTGGAAGTACCCCATGTGGCCTCCCCCCTGACCGCCGACCCCGACGACGGCCACGCGAATCTGGTCATTGGCGCCGAGCACGCGCGAGTGCGGGGCCGCCAGCGCCAGGCCCACTCCTGCGGCCACCGAGCTCTTGATGAAGTCGCGACGTGTCACATTGCTCATGATAGCTCCTTTCGTCTTCAGGTTCGTCTCGAACGCCGTTGTCTGCGTTCGTCTTCGGTTCGTTCTCAGGAGGCGTACTGGCGAAACTGCTCGGCCACCTTGCCCTCGATCTCGTTGCCCTTGTGGAAGTAGAACCGCCACTTGAAGGTGATGCTCTCGCCCGCCGGAATGGTCAGGTTACCCGCGCCTCGCTCCTTTCTCTCGAAATCGTGGATGCCGAAAGGGTTGGCGGCGTACAGGCCGTAATCGCGCACGTGCCACCACGTCGGATGGCGCGGGTTGCTCGGGTGGTCGAAGATCGCCACGCCCACGACTTCGCCGTTGACCGGGCCATAGTAGTCGCACCAGGCGGCGCGCTTGCCCCAGGTGTCGCCGTCGCGCACGCCCTCGCTGTTGACGATGTGTCCCTGGCCCACCTCGCCCTTGAGGCGCATCGTCGGCGCCAGGCGGATCGCCATCGACCCTTCCTTGGTGTCGCCGAGCACGACCTCGCCTTCCGAAGCGTGGATCGTGACTTCGAAGTCGATCATCGGCCCTTCCGGCCGGTTGTGGAACCGGTGCGTCCGCGTGTCGGTGCAGACGATCTTGCCGTCCGGCGCGAGCCACTTGTTCTGCTGCTGGATGACGCCCGTCTGCGGACCCGAGCTGATCTCCAGGAACTTGTCGTGGACGACCTTGCCCTTGCCGTCCCCATCGGCCCAGAAGTCGACGCCGTTGACGTCGCCGTGTGTGAACCACAGCGACTTGTGGTGCGGATGGTCGTGCGCCTCGCCGGGGCCGTCGCCCATCGGCCAGTGGCGAATCACCGGCACGCCCGTCGGCCCGATCACCGGATAGAAGTAGGGGCGCAGTGCCTGCGTATAGCAGTACTCGGTGAACAGCTTGCCGTCGAATTCGACGGTGACCTTGTCGCTGTGCTCGGTGATCTTGACGCCGCGAGCGGCCCGCGAGCCGCCCGACTGCGCCTTGGCCACCATCTGCTCGAACACCGCCTTCTGCTGGGCCAGCGCCGTGACGCGGTCGTCGGGCTTCGTCCGCGCCTCCAGCAGCACCCAACCATCGTAGTCCGTCGCGACCAGCATGTCGATCAACTCCTGGTAGGGGTAGTCGCCGAGGTTCAGTTCGCGGACGTGAGCGGTGGCGCCGAAGTACGGCCGGACCAGGTTGAAGTTGTACTGGAGCCCTTCGCCTTCGAGGTCCTGCCCGTTGCAATTCCAGCAGACCTTCACGTTGGGATGGTCGGTGGCGTCCATGATCGCCTTGATCGTCGGCAGTTGCGAGCAGCCGCCGTGCACCTCTAAGCGGACCTCCTGCCCGTGCTCGGCGCCGAACGCGCCGATCTCGTGGAGCGACTTGCCGATCTGCTCGATGGTCCGCTCGTACGAGACGCCCTTGGGCAGGTCGTTCGGCTTGACTTTGACGCCGGAGCCGCCGCAATCGGCCGACAACACGACGTAGTCCTTGGCGCCGGCGATCTCCTTCTGCAGCCGGTCCCGCTCGGTGTAGTGGAACGCGAAGTTGGTACCGAGCCCGACGAGGGTCACGCCGCTGTCGGCGAACCGCTTTTTGACGTCGGGCCGCTCGGCCTTGCTGAGGTTCGATTCGACGCCGTGGGCGTGCTCGACGCGCAGCTCGACGCCAAGGACGCCGCTCTTGCGGCAGTTGGCGATCAGCACCGGCAGCGTCCAGTCCTGGCCCCAGAGGTAGGTGACCAGGCCGAACTTCATCTTCGCGCCCGGCGCCGCGGCAAGCAGGATGCGGCCCATCGGACCGGCCGCGACCAGACCGGCCCCGACAAACATGGAATTCTTGAGGAAATCGCGGCGTGTGCTCTGACGTTCGCTCATTGTTACGCCCCTTTGGAAAAGACATGGTGGATGCCGCAGGACCCCACCGCTCCGGCCAAGCCCATACGATCCGTCCGACCCGCGAGTCCGGCGCCCGCCGCAACGGTCCATTCGGGCCCCCGGCCGACCCAACCCGCAAACCCAAATTATCCCCACCACCACCCCGTCCGTCAACCCTCTTTCCCAGTCTCCAAAATGCCCCGTAGCCGGCGCGTTCCATTCGGCGTTGCTCAGGACAGGCTACCGCACGCAGTCCGCCTGCTGAGCAGCCGCGTGGCAGCCTCAAGCCCGCAGGGCTTGCGGATGGAGCTTGGCATGCCGTCCGAAGGTGGTGCTTTGATCGCACCAAAGTGAGCCCTCCGCCTCCTCTTTTTGTCACCTTGAGCGAAACGAAGTGCAGCCGAAAGGTCTGGCCATAGCCCCAGCGAGCTCCCCATCCGCAGCCAGATGTCTCGACGGGGCTCGACATGACAATCAGCGCCGGTTTCAGAGGCCGCGTGGCAGCCTCATGCCCATAGGGCCTGGGGATGTTTCCCCCAGCATCGGCAACGTTCTGCAATCGGCGCAGCAGACCGGTCTCCGGGAAGACCTGGACTTCCTTCCTCTCGCGCATTATACTGTGGTTCGATGTTCGTATATGGAGAATCGAGCCATGGCCAAGCGAAAAGAGAAAGTGACAAAGGTGATTGCGGGCGACACGTTCCTGACACGGTCGCGCCGGCATCCGGTCCGCTTGGCGAATGTCGATGCGGCGGAGAAACGCAGCAAGACCGGCCCCAAGGCCACTGAGCGGTTGAAACGACTCATCCAGGGCAAGGAGGTCGAGGTCCACACCCTCGCGAGGGACGCCTACGGACGAGCCGTGGCCGAAGTGACGGTCGCGGGCAAGTCCGTCAATCGCGCCATGAACGGCCGAAAGAGACCGAGAAGATAGACGGCCCTCGACTCCGTCTGTCGCTGCGCGCCGGGGGCAACGTATACCGGGGTAGGGGAGACTCATGAGGAAGCCACCTTTGGCGAGAGAGTTCGACGAGTTTTTCTCGCGCCTCAACGACTATACAGACCTGCTCTTGAAGTTGTACGAAGCGCAGCAAGTTGTCGTTGCCCCGGAGTTGGCCAAAGAGATAGACAGACGAATCCACCGATCGGAGAAGAAGCACATCCACGAAGCATTCGTACTGAAGATCTACGTCGCGTGGGAGGTACTCGTCGAGAATGTCTTTGTGGAATGTCTCCGGCGTGATCCATCTGAATACGCACGCCGAAAGGGATTGGTCTTGCCGAGAACGCTGAGCCGGGATGTTTCGAGGGGAATGCTTTCCGGATTGGGGTACTTCGACTTCAAGGACACGAGTGATCTGAAAGGCAAGGCGAGGCGTTTTCTCACCGCCGGTCAGAATCCTTTTGCGTCCATTCCTTCGGAGTCTGCCAGGAAGATGGACGAGTTCTACGTCATCCGCAACTACCTTGCCCACTACAGTGCCACGGCAAGGCAGGTCTTGGCTCGGATGTACGCTGACAATTACGGCACGAGCTTCCGCGAGCCTGGAGACTTCTTCTTCGAGTGGGATACGCAAACCAGACAGGTCCGCTTCGCGGGCTACATCAACGCTTTGATGGCCGCCGCCAATGAAATGGCCGTCTTCCTGCGACTCTGATTCGCCGAGGGAAGGAGAATCCCTGTCTGCGATTCAGTCGGCGCGAATCAGGTCTGCTGTCGGCAATGGATATTGAAGAATCTCAGGCCGCTGATGCTGCTATTCTATTGTCCTCGTCGGTGCGACTGCAGATCGTGACCTCGACGCGCTCTGCCGCCTGCAAAGGCGGATTCCTGATCGTCCGCGTTCCATCCCCTTTGACTTGCGTCACTACTCGATAGTCGCTCAGATTTGGCCTCGTTCCTTTCCCTATCCTGGCAATCGGGGCAGGCAGGGTCAAGGAACGTGGGGAACGGGGCGAAGCCCGCGCGCAGGAATCAGGCCAGGGACGGGACTCTCGCTCCATTCGCGGCCAGATATCTCGATTCTGCTGCGTTCCGCTCGATATGACAAAAAAGCGATCGTTCTTTCACTTCGCCGAGAGACATGGATTGCCACCCGGCGTTCTCTGCGATGCGAGGCAGGGCTTTCCCAACAGTCTTGTTGCCGACGGGATTGTTGGCAGGGGGGGTCGGAAATCGGGAGGGCGGCGGGCGTTTCCGCATGATTCCTCGGGCCATCCCGCACGACGCACGACGCTTCACGAGCCACGCTCTGCGTAGGCTGGAGGTGCCCAAACAACGCTTCTACGCTCCGACGCATCTACCCATCTACGCGAGACGCAAGACGCATCACGCAATACGGGCGACGAGCGACGGGTCACGAGCGACGCATATATGCTGAGCGTTTTTTGCAGATTGAAAAGGGGGTTTGCCGAAAGATAAGATGGGAAACATGTGTCCGGGCGGCGTGCGTCCGGCGGCAGGGCAATGATAAATGCTTAGTTCGACAGCAGTTATGAATGAACCGCGAAGCCGGCTGGCCGACTACATCGCGATGGTGATCGTGTTCCTGATGGGCCTGGGGGCGGTGATGGTGTTCTCGGCGGGGGCGAATCTCGGCTATGAGTTCGACCTGAAGCGGTTCTACGCATTCCCGGCGTTGCGGCAGATCATGTTCTTCCCGGTCGCGGTCATTGTGCTGCTGGTCGCCTCGGCCATCGACTACCGCTGGCTGCGGCTGCGCGACCGCTGGTGGAAATCGGCGCCCGTCTGGCTCGTGTTCGTCTCGATCCTGCTGCTGGTCGTCGTGCTGATCCCGCAACTGGGCACCGAGATCAACCAGGCGCGGCGCTGGCTGCGTCTGACCATCGGGCCGGTGAGCATCAGCTTCCAGCCGTCGGAGCTGGCGAAGTGGTCGATGGTGTTCGGCCTGGCGGCGGTGTGCGCCCGCTCCGAGCCGCACATACGCCGCTACTGGACGTGGTTTGTGCCGCTGTGCGGGCTGATCGGGCTGGTCTGCGGGCTGATCGTGGTCGAGGATTTCGGCACCGCCGCCTTCGTGGCGCTCGTCAGCTTCGTGATCCTGATGATCGCGGGCGTTCGCTGGTGGCACATGCTGACGCTGATCCCGTTCGCTGGCGCCGGTGTCGCCGCGGGCCTGCTGCACTCGCCGCACCGCATCAAGCGGCTGCTGGCATTCCTCCAGCCGGAGAAGTGGCCCGACGTCGTGTACCAGGCGAATCAGTCGCTGATCGCCATCGGTTCCGGCGGCGTCTGGGGCAAGGGTCTCGGCGAGGGCATCTCCAAGTACGGCCATCTGCCCGAGGACACCACCGACTTCGTCTTCGCGGTCGTCGGCGAAGAGTTGGGCATGGTCGGCACGATCGGCGTGATCGGGCTGTTCGTGTTGTTCATCTGCCTGAGCTGGGTGGTCGTGATGCGTTGCCGCGACCGCTTCGGCCGGCTGCTGGCGGCCGGCATCGTCCTGACGATCGGCATCCAGGCGGCGCTGAACATCGGCGTGGTGACGGTGGTCCTGCCGACCAAGGGGATTCCGCTGCCGTTCATCAGCTCGGGCGGCACGAGCATGCTGCTGTCGGCGGCGGCGGTCGGCGTGCTGCTGAACATCGCTTCGCAAACCGACCAGGGCGATCCGGAATCGCCTGCCGACACGCATGCGTGACCTCAACACAAGACCGCACCACGAGCAGGGAGGCTGTCATTGAGCAACATCTCGTTCTTCTTCGCCGGCGGGGGGACCGGGGGACACATCTATCCGGCCCTGGCGGTGGCCGAGCGGATCGTCGAGCGCCGGCCCGATGCGGGCATTCACTTCCTGTGCAGCATGCGTCCTGTCGACCGGCGGATTCTCGACCGGACGGACTTTCCCTATACCGAGTTGCCGGCGACGGGTCTGTACTTCGATCCGCGCCGGCTGGCGGCCTTCGGCTTGACGTTCTGCCAGAGCTACCGGCTGGCCCGCTGCCTGATCGCGGGCAGCCCCCATGCTGTGGTGGTCGGGGCCGGCGGTTTCGTGGCAGCGCCCGTGTGCATGGCCGGCCACAAGCTCGGGGTGCCGGTAGCGCTGGTCAACGTCGATCTCGCGCCCGGCCGGGCCAACCGGCTCGCCGCCCGCTGGGCCGATGAGATCTTCGTGCAGTTCGAGGAAAGCGCCCGCAGATTCAACACGCGCCGCACCAAGGTCGCCACGGTCGGCTGTCCCCTGCGACGTGACTTCGCCCGGCCCGACCGGACGCGGGCCATCGAATCGCTGGGCCTGGACGCCGGCAGGAAGGTCCTGCTGATCACCGGCGCTTCGAGCGGCTCGATGCGCATCAACGAGGCGGTATGCATGCTGCTGCCCAAACTGGAGGCCTTTGCGGACGCCTGGCAGATCGTCCACCTGACCGGCCTGGAAAACTACGAGCAGGTGGTCCAGGGCTATGAGGGCGCCCGCATTCGGCACAAGATCGTCAGCTACTACGATCGCATGCCCGACCTTCTGGCGGCGGCCGGCCTGCTCGTCGGTCGCAGCGGCGCCGTCAGCGTCGCCGAGTACGCGGTCGCGGGCGTGCCGAGCATCTGCATGCCGTATCCGCACCACAAGGACCGCCACCAGTACCTCAACGCGGGCAAGCTCGTCGAGGTGGGCGCCGCGGTGATCGTCGACGACGTCAGTGACGCCGACGACCGCGCCGCCTGGCTCTGGGAGGAGTTGGAGTCGCTGCTGCGCGACGACGTCACGCGAAGCGAGATGGCGGCTGCCTGCAAGCTGGTCGCCAAGCCGAACGCGGCGTCCGACATCGCCGAGCGGCTGATCGCGCTGGCCGAACGCTCCGGCGCCTGACAAGCCCGAAGCCATCGGCAAGCTTCCGCGTGCCGCTGCCACCCGCCAGAAATCATCGTCTGCCAAAGCACCATTCTGGTTTGTGTGGCAGCCAAGTCCACCATCCCCAATCCCGATGTGCATCGGGATTGAGGCTGCCACCCAACCCTGCATAGAAGAGAATAACGCCTCACGGCGTCACTACAAACGGGCTTGACGCGGGGCGGGGGCGTGGTAGCATGGTGGCATTGTCAATCTTTCAGAAACAGTAAGGAGCTCAAGCAATGACCACGCACGCCGCATTCCGACTCGTTGTCCTCAGTCTCGTCGCTCTGACCGCCTCAGCGGGCTGGGCCGATCCGTTCATGGGCCAGTACGCCGGAACGTTCTACCCCGACAGTGTCACGCAGATGCCCGCCACCGCCGTCGTGGTGGCCGAAGGCGAGGACCACTACCGCGTTCGCATCGAAGCGACCAGCAACGATCCGCAACGTGCGGCAACGACGGTCGAAGTCTACGCCAGCAAGAGCGGCTTCGAGGCGCTGATCGGCTCGCGCTCCGGCGGATATCACTGGCACGGCCAGATCAAAGACGGCCACCTTGCGGTAGCCAGCGAGTACGGCCTGCATTTCGAGCTGGACAAGGTCACGCGCAAGAGCCCGAAGGAAGGGCTCGAAGCGCCCGCGGGCGCGGTCGTGCTGCTGCCCTACAAGCAGGGGACCAAGCCCGATCTGAGCGCCTGGACGAACCAGGAGTGGAAGGCCCTCGACAGCGGCGCGATGCAGGTGGGCAAAGGCTCGACCACGACGAAGGAGCGATTCGGCGACATCAAGCACCTGCACCTGGAGTTCTGGCTGCCGCTGGAGCCGCTCAATCGCGGGCAGGGCCGCTGCAACAGCGGGCTGTTCCTCAACGACCTGTACGAGGTGCAGATCCTCGATTCGTTCGGCCTGGTCGAGACCTCGGGCGATTGCGGCAGCCTCTACAGCGTCAAGCGTCCCGACGTCAACGCGTCGCTGCCGCCGGAAACGTGGCAGACGTACGACATCGAGTTCCGCGCTGCGCGACTGGGCAGCGACGGCAAGGTGGCGGAAGAGGCCCGCATCACGGTCTACCTCAACGGCGTGAAGATCCACGACAACGTCGCGATCCCGCGCCCGACCGCCAACCCGAACGCCGAGCAGAGACCGACCGGCCCGATCCAGCTCCAGGACCACGGCCATCCCATCCAGTTCCGCAACATCTGGCTGGTCAAAGGCTGACACGAACCGCGACTGACGCGTATCTCGCGCATTGTCTTCCCGAGCGCCGCTCATCGCTTCTTTGTCATGCTGAGCGAAGTCGAAGCATCTGGCCCCAGACCTGGCGCGCTTCTGGTTCGCGGCCAGATCCCTCGACTGCTCTCGGGATGACAATGTCGTGATCGAGCCGCACTCCCAGTCGAGACCGCTGTGGGGTCCTCGTCCATCCTAATAATCCTTGTACTTTCGCATCCACTGCGGCCAGTCCTCGGGCTCCACGCCACCGGCCTTGGTCCATTTTCCAGCCGTGTTGAACATGCGACTCCATTTCAAGGTCCAGAGTTCCTTGATGTCGACGTGGCGAATCGACCAGTCCATGAAGAGCATATTCACTCCGCCGCTGTGACGATCGATGCACATAGACCCAAGCGGTTTACCTGGCGACTCGGGAACAGGTTCCCAGTCGTATGGTCTGACTTCAGTGAACGCAGAGTCCAGAAGGACCGGTATCTCGGCAGTTCCCTTGACTTCCGACGTACCCCAGTAATAGTCCGGCTGCATCGGATGCGGCGCGCTCGACAACCACTCGTTGACTCCGTAACTCATCTCGACGGTCTGGAAGTTGTATCCCATCTGGTACCACGTCGAGAAGAACGCATTCTCCGGGTCATATTTCGTGGCCATTGGGCATTTGGCGAACGCGGAATAGTCCAAGCGATAGCGCTCGAACTTCCACGCCCATTGGTGACGCGGCTCTCCAGGCCAGAACTGCCGATGGTGGTCCTCAAGGTACATGTCGAATAGCAAGCCCCACTGGCGCAGGTTGGACTGGCAGGCCACGGCCCGCGCCTGCTTGCGCGCCCGTGACAGAGCTGGAACCAGCAGCGCCATGAGCAACGCAATCACCGCGACGACCACCAGCAGCTCGATCAGTGTAAACGCTCGTTTCTTCATTGCCTCAGCCCCCGCGGCGCTTGAGCGGGGTCCTCAGTAGTCCTTGCACTTCCGCATCCACTGCGGCCAATCCTCGGGCTGGACGCCGCCAGCCCTCGTCCACGGTCCGGAGGTGTCGAACTGGCGGTGCCACTTGAGCGTCCAGAGTTCCTTCAGACCCACCTTGCGCACGGACCAGTCCATGAAGAGCATGTTGATCCCGCCATGGTGGCGGTCGATGCACGGCGTACATCGGCCATTGTCAGGGAGCAGACCGCGCGGCGGAGGTGGTTCGCCGTCAGCCACGTGGGCGCTAAAGCGCGAACAATCGCACAGAACCGGCACGTTGGCAGCCCCTCTTACGTCGACACGCCCCCAATGGTCAGTCCTGGGGTCGGTGGATCGCGGGTCTGTCCATCGCGTCCACGACATCTTGTAGTTGAAGCCGTAGCTGACGGGCCCATAGATCCACTGGCCGCCCGGCGTGTAGCCAATCGGGCCGAATTCCTCGATCCACCAGGCCTCAAACGGACCGGTTTCAGAGTGGTTCGGCCCGTGTGTGGTTGCCATCGGGCAGGCCGCAAAGCCCGGGGTGTTGTACAAGAACGGCGCTACCAGCCCCAGCCAATTGTGGCGCCCCGGATCCTCTTCACCGACCGTGAACCACCGGCCTTCGTTGCCGTCGGTGTACATCTTGAACGCCAGTCCCCACTGGTGCAGCCGCGCCTGACAGGCCGTGGCGCGGGCGTTGTTCCTCGCACGGCGCAACACGGGAAACAACAACGCCATCAGCAGCACGACGATGGAGATGACCACCAGCAGTTCGATCAGGGTAAACGCGTGGGGATGGATTATTGCTGATCGACTACTGTCGCGTGGACGCACTCCACTGTTTTGCCTGCCAGACGCCATGGCTTGGGTCTCCTTCTCGCGACCAGGAGTCTTCGCCGCATCGCTTTGCCGCAGGTGCCGCATCGCCGGTGTCTTCGCTATTCGCCATCCATTATCGCACTCGCTCCGGCCCCGTCAAGCCCAAAACCCGACGAAGTCGCGTATCGGGTGCACTGCGTGTTTGTAGGTAGGTTCCTGCCGAGGCCAGGAAGGGGTCTGTCATCTCGGAGAGCGTGGCGGATGTCATTTCGACCAAGAGCTTGCCCTGAGCGAAGTCGAATGGGGCGAAGCCCGCACGGAGAAATCTGGCCGAGGATAAGGCAATAGCCCCTTCGCAGCCAGATTCCTCCACTACGCTGCGCTCCGGTCGGAATGACAAAGTCGACTGCAACCCCCCGTAAAGGTCTACCTACAAACATCAAGTGCACCCTCGCGTATCTTGAGATGGGGAAGATCCGCCCGTCATGCGCCCGTGAGGGCCTGCCCCTTCAACGGTGTTCAGGGCGGGCTCTGAGCGAAGCCGAAGGGGCATATCTCCGATTCGTGAGGGATCACGCGGCCAGAGAAGATAGCGTCTTACGACGCCACTACGAACGAGCGTCTTACGACGCCAGATGAGTTTTCTCTTGGCCCGGCGCCGGATCTGGGTGATACTGCTCGGACAGAACATGGTGCACGGTACCTGCTGTAGTGAGGTAGATTTGCGGTGATTGGCAACATAAATATCCCGTCAGAGACGATTGCGTCGTTCTGCGCTCGCCATCATATCCGGCGGCTGGCGCTGTTCGGTTCGGTGCTGCGCGAGGACTTCCGTGCCGACAGCGACGTGGACGTTTTGGTCGAGTTCGAGCCCGGGCACACGCCCGGTCTGGCCTTCTTTGGCATGCAGGAGGAACTGTCCGAGCTGCTCGGACGCAAGGTCGATCTGAATACGCCGGGCTTTCTCAGCCGCTATTTCCGCGACGAAGTCCTGGCAGAGGCGGTGGTGGCCTATGAACGCTGAGGCGGACCGCCTTCGCCTGCGGCACATGCTCGACGCGGCCGAGAAGATTGTCGCCTTCACCGAAGGCCTCTCCCTGTCCGCGTTTCTGGCGAACGAGGAAAAGCAACTGGCGATCGTACGACTGCTCGAAATTGCCGGTGAGGCCGCCAACGGCCTCTCCGACGAACTCAAAGAGGAGCACGCAGAGATTCCCTGGAGCCAGATCACGGCCACGCGCAACCGACTCATCCACGGCTACTTCGATGTCGATCTCAACGTGGTCTGGCAGATCGTCCGCGAGGATGTGCCCATCCTGGTGACACAGCTTCGCGCGATCTTCTGAGATAGCCGCACAGACTGTTCGTAGTGTGCCCGTGAGGGCATAAGGTTTGGACAGTAGCGTCTTACGACGCCACTACAAGCGCGTTCCTTGTAGCGTGTCTGTCTGAGTTTGCCGAGGGGGCGTGCAAACCGCAGACGTTTGCGGAGGGCATTCCGCTTGACCGCGACGGGGTCGTCGCATACAAAGAGATCCCGGGCCTGGCCGAGTGATAGTGTGTGTGAAAGCATCCTGGCAGGCGTGTGGCAGCCTCAAGGCGCAGCCTTGGGGATGGCGGATACGATGTGCGCTTGTACATCTGGAGACGCCGACACTTTCGGCCATCCCCAAGTCCTACGGACTTGAGGCTGCCACCCAGACGTTTCAATGGCTCAGGATGCCGGTGCTCTGAAATCTGCACACACACGTGATGGGCCGGGAGGCGTCGTGACGTGGGCAGTCTGCGGAGCAGTGCATGGACGAAGGCAAGACGGGCGGACGAGTGGACCTGAGGCGGCTGGCGAGCGACTATCTCGGGATGGTCGCGGCGTTGGCGCTGCTGATCCTCGTGTTCGGCGTCACCGCCAGGAACTTCTTCACGCTCACCACGTTCCGCACCATGGCCAACCAGATTCCCGACACGACGGTGGTCGCGGTGGGCATGACGTTCGTGTTGATCATCGCGGGCATCGACCTGTCGGTCGGCTCGGTTCTGGCGCTGGCGGGCGCGGTGCTGGGCATCGCGCTGGTCAACTGGGGTTGGCCGCTGCTGCCGGCAGTCGGGCTGTGCCTGCTGGTGGGCCTGGCGTGCGGGGCCGTCAACGGCCTGATCGTCATCCGCTGGCGTCTGCCCTCGTTCATCGTCACACTGGGAATGCTCGAGGCGGCGCGCGGGGCGGCGTATCTGATGACCGGCTCGCGCACGATCTACATCGGCGCGCCGGTCGAGGTGGTCACCGACACCGCGATTCTCGGCCTGTCGCTTCCCTTCGTGCTGGCGATCCTCATCGTCGCCGGCGGGCAACTGGTTCTGTCGCGGACCGTGTTCGGGCGGTACCTGATCGCCATCGGGACCAACGAGGAAGCAGTGCGGCTGTCGGGGATCGACCCGCGTCCGTACAAGCTGGCGGTGTTTGTGCTGTGCGGCTTGCTGGCGGCTCTCGGCGCGGTGATCCAGTCGGCCCGCATGTCGTCGGCCAATCCGAACACCGCGATCGGGTTCGAATTGCAGGCGATTGCGGCGGTCGTCATCGGGGGCACCAGCCTGATGGGCGGCCGCGGCTCGGTGGTCCGGTCGTTCTTCGGCGTCCTGATCATCGCAGTGCTCGGCACCGGGCTGGCCCAGGTCGGCGCCCAGGAATCGACCAAACGGCTCATCACCGGCTGCGTGATCGTCGCGGCGGTCATCCTCGATCAGTATCGTTATCGGGCCCGCCGGACACATAACTGGCCTGTGAAGAAGTAGTCAGCCGTCCTCTCGGCAGGAAGGCCCGGCCCTTCGCGGGCTTGGGAATGTGTATGTGAAGGTCGTCCAGCACGCGTGGCAGCCTCAAACGCCTTGGCGTTTGGGGATGGTAGACCGGCCTGTTCTACCGATTCCAGAGGGTTGCCACTGCCCAGAACCATCCCCAAGTCCTGCGGACTTGAGGATGCCACACACTGCCCTCTGCGCCTGAAAACGGCATGGGCCCAAAACCGGCATAGACACCCGGGAATTGTTGGGCAAATGTTTCCTTGACAGGCCGCCGTGAACGGACGATAATACCATCAGCCCAATATGAACCCGGATGCGGAGATCAAACGATGCGTCTGGTACTCAAACAAAAAGACGGCGAAAGCAAGGAATATCAATTCGCCCAAGGTCCCATCGAGATCGGTCGAGGCGCCGACAACCACGTCTTCCTTCCCGACCGCACCGTCTCCAAGAAGCACGCGGTGATCGTCTGCGACGGCGACGGCCGTTGGGAAGTCCAGGACCTCGGCTCGGCGAACAAGACCTACCTCAACGGGGAGGTGGTCGCCAAGGCGCCGATCAAGACCGGCGATGCGATTCGCATCACGGAATTCACTCTGGAGGTCAGCCTGGACGAGCGTCCGCCGGACAATTCGGCGCAGTTCGAGGACACCCTGAACCTCGAGGCGGGTCTGGCGACACCCCTGCACGAAACGGTGGTGCGCAAGCCCGACGCCGGGCACGCCCCCGCGATGCGCCTGGCCGCCAAGAGGCTCTCGGACTTCTCCCACGCCTGCGACGCAATCTGCAAGGCGACCAATCTCGAAGAGCTGCTGGTGGCGCTGCTGAACGTCAGCGTCCAGCAGTTCAGCGCGTTCCACACCTGGTGCGCCCTGCGGGAGCAGCCCAGCGGACCGATGACGTACCACGCGGGCAAACGCCGCGACGGCAAGCCGGTGGAGATCGGCGATCTGATGCTGGCCGACAAGATCAACCAGGCCGTCGAGCGGGCGCAGTCCCTGGTCATGCCCCGCGTGGCCGCCGACCTCGAATCGAAGGAGCGGATCCGCTCGGCGCTGATCGCCGCGATCTGCGGGCCCGGCGGCTGCTACGGCGTCATCTACGTCGACAACGCCATGATCCACGATCACTACACGCTCGGCGACCTCGACTATCTGATGCTCATCGCGATGCACACCGCCGCGGTCCTGAAGCGATTCGTGGTCTGACCCTGCGCCGTTCGCCGCCGTTCGCAGTGTGCCCGCAAGGGCATCAGTAGCGCCCCACGCTGCTACAAGCGCTGTGTGGCAGCGGCAAACGCAGCGCAGCGGAGCTTGCCGATGGTGTCCCGAGCGCCGGTGCTCCCAGGGCCGGTCCGCAAGGCTGCAATGTGTGTGTAAGAAAATCACGGCAACCGTGCGGCAGCCTCAAGTCCGCAGGACTTGGGGATGGCGGACAGTACCACCACCTTTCGATACCCAAGCCGAAACCATGTGAGCCGTCCCCAAGGCTCCGCTCCATTCGACTTCGCTCAGAGCCTGCCCTGAGTGGAACCGAACGGGACAGGCTTTGAGGCTGCCACACGCGGCTCTCTACGGCGGAATGGGGCTTGCCTTGAGATCTGCACGCTGCAACAGCAGGAAGTATTTCGGTTTGACGGCCCGGCGTCTGCGAGATATAATAGATATTTCCATGGAAGGACCGAGCGGGGAAGACGGCGCTTCCATCTGCGGCGGGCCGGCCCTGCGGAGGGCTGAGGCGGCCGATGTTTTCTCTTTATGGCGAGGAGATGCGAGATGAGGCGGACAGCTACGAGGGTGGTGACATTTCTGGCGGCGGTGGTGCTCCTTTCGAATACGCCTGCCACGATGGCGATTGACTTTGGACCCGAGGAGATCGTCCAGGCCGGCGGGGCGGACCTCCAGGTGCCGGGCTATTCGGTGCCGTCGTTCGTCGACTGGAACGACGATCGGCTCAAGGACCTCGTCGTCGGGCAGGGCGGCGGCTCCGGCGAGGGCAAGGTGCGTGTGTACCTCAACGTCGGGACGGAGGCGGACCCGCAGTTCGGCGATTTCTTCTACGTCCAGGCGGACGGCGCCGATCTGGCCTGTCCCGCTGCGGGCTGCATGGGTTGCTTTCCGCGCGTGGTCGACTGGGACGACGGCCGCAAGGACCTGCTCGTCGGCCTGTCCGACGGCACGGTCCGCATCTTCCTGAACGTGGCCGACGACAACGAGCCTGCCTTCGACGCCGGCACGGCGCTGACCGTCGGCAGCGAGGGAATCTGGACCCTCGACGTCGGCAGTCGCGCGACACCGACGCCCGTGGACTGGAACAGCGACGGCCTGCTCGACCTCGTCATCGGCGCGCTCGACGGGGCGATCCACGTGTACCTTAACTGCGGCTGCGCCGGCGAGGCGCCGCCGACGTTCTACTTCTCGCCACCCGACGGCGAGTTCGCCCAGGCCGACGGCCGCGACCTTCAGGTCCCCGGCCTGCGCTCCAGCCCCGTCGTGATGGACCTCGACGGCGACGGCAAGAAGGACCTGCTCACCGGCAACACCGACGGCCTGCTGCTGTTCTACAAGAACGTCGGACTCGATTCGCTGCCGATGTTCGCCGGCTACGCGCTGGTCACCAGCGAGGGCGCGCCGATCGATCTGGCGGGCACGCCGCGCTCGCGTCCCTTCGTCTGCACCTGGACCGGCGACGGCCGCTTTGGCCCCAGGGACGGCTACTGGGACCTGCTCGTCGGCTCCGGCGACGGCAGGGTCCGCCTCTATCGCGGCGTCCCGGCGGTCGGCGACTACGACGCCGACGGGGATATCGACGTCGCCGACCTGAGACTCTTCATGGACGCCTGGCGTCAGGCCGATCCGTCCGCCGATCTGAACGCTGACGGCGCCCTCGACGCTCTCGACCTCGAAGCCTTCATCGATCTGCTTCTGGCCGCCAACCCTGCCGAAGAGTAGTTGGTGACATAGACGTGGTGTTATGCCCTGTTTGTAGTGACGCCGTGAGGCGTTACCTTCTCTGGGGTCGCGAGGTGGTATGCCCTGACGGGCACACTACCAACGGCTTTCCTCCAGCGTACCTTGAAACGGGCAATCGGGTCTTGTTTTGGGCTGCGGTTGCGTGGCGGGGATCGGTATAATGGCTCCGGCGGCGCGGGCGATGCGTCGCACGATAATGGGCGCGGACAGGTGTGGAGAATCGCACATGGGCAGGACCATCGTCATAACGGCAGTCGTTTCGCTGGCGGCGTTCTCGGCCGCCTCGGCCAAGTCGATCTCGGTCTACATCGGGACCTATACCGGCGGCGGCAGCGGGGGCATCTACCGCACCGCGCTCGACCTCGACACCGGCGCGCTGGCCGAGCCGGTCCTGGCCGCCGAGGCGCGGAACCCGTCGTTCGTCGAGCTGCACCCGAGCGGCAAGTACCTCTACGCCGTCAGTGAGGGCGGCGGGGCGGGCGCCGTCACCGCCTTCGCCATCGACCCAACGGGCGACCTGAAGCGGCTCAACCAGCAGCCCTCGGGCGGCGCGGGCCCCTGTCACATCAACGTCGACCACGCCGGACGCAACGTGCTGGTGGCCAATTACGGCAGCGGCAGCGCGTCGGTGATCCCGATCCGCCCCGGCGGCTCGCTCGGCGCACCGACGTGCGTTGTCCAGCACACCGGTTCGGGCCCGAACCCCGGACGCCAGAAAGGGCCCCACGCGCACTCGATCAACGTCAGTCCCGACGACCGGTTCGCCTTCGTTGCCGACCTTGGAATCGACAGGATCATGATCTACAAACTCGATGTCGACGCCGGAACGATCGTCGCCAACGATCCGCCGTTTGCCTCGCTCGCCTCCGGCGCCGGGCCGCGACACTTCGCCTTCGCTCCCGGCGGCAAGCACGCCTACGTCATCAACGAGCTGAACAGCACGATGACCGCCTTCGCGTACGACTCTGCGACCGGGGCGCTGGCCGAACTGCAGACCGTCCCGACGCTGCCCGCCGGCTTTGCGGGCGCCAGCGCCTGCGCCGAGGTCCGCGTACATCCGAGCGGCCGGTTCCTCTACGGCTCCAATCGCGGCCACGACAGCATCGTCGTCTATCGCGCCGATCCCGCGCACGGCATGCTGTCGTTCGTCGAGCACGAGACCGCCGGCATCAAGACGCCGCGGAACTTCAACATCGACCCGACCGGCGCCTTCTGCCTCGTTGCCAATCAGGACGGCGACAGCGTCGTCGTTTTCCGCATCGACCCGCAGACCGGCGCCCTGGAGCCGACGAGCCACAAGATCAGCGTAGGCCGCCCCGTCTGCATCCGCTTCCGCTGATTGCGGCAAATACGAATCTCGAATCTCGAAATGCGAAACAAATTCAGAACCCGAAGCTCGAAGGCTCCAAACCCTGCTGCCGGGCTGGTCTCGTTTTGGATTTGGGATTTGGGACCTTTGGATTTGTTTCGGATCCATTCGACTGCGCTCAGGACAGGGTTTCGTGCTTCGGATTTCAGATTTCTCACGAGGTGCGATTTCGCGTTTGACAGCCGTCGGCAGGACGGGTAGCGTGAGTTGAGGCCATGTGCCATCGGACGCGAGAGGTTGTCATCCCGCGTCGCTGTCTGTTGTCTGAGAGTCGCATGCCGCGCATCGCCGGTGCGCGAGCTGGAGGTTTCGCTTATGGAACGTTTGCCGCAGTCCAGGGCCCGATTGATCGTCAACGTGATGAACCATGGGACCGTCGTCGGCACGGAGGACGCCGTCCGGCTGGAGTTCGAGGACTGCGTCAACGCCGTACAGGGCCTGGCCAGTTATCTGGGCGAGCTGCTCAGCGAGGTCAACGCCGAAGACGGCTACGAGATCACCTCCGCCATCCTCATCGACGCCCTGCACCACTGGACCTTCGACGAGCACATCGACGACAGCGCCGAAGACGACGAGGACGAAGACTTCGACGGCTCGTCCGGCGACGATGCCCCCTCCGACGAATTCCCGCCGAATTGAGCTGTTCGTCGCTCGTCCCTCGTCGCCCGTCGCTCGCGGGCCCGGCGGGTTCTTGGAGCGTAGAGCATCATTGACTCCGCTATCCGCAAATGCTATCATAGCCGGCATGGAGCGAAGTCGCGGAGAATTCAACAGGTCCAATCCGTCCTATGGGTCGAATAGGTCCTATGGGACCAACAGGACCGATGAGACCCATGCGCCAGACCTGATCCCTGCTCATGGCGGCTACCGCCAACTCTTTAATTCGCCCTGCCTGATGTCGCTATTACTGGAGATCATTCATGGAAATACGTACAGCGGACGATTTGAAAAACGCGGCGCCTACGATGCACGACTCAGAGTTTACGGATCAAGACTTTGGCCTGGACGAAGAAACGCGAGTATTCCATCTCGAATCGGTGGGCATTGATACCCCGCGGGAAGTGTATCGTTTGGAGTTGCATAACGTCGTTGCCTGGAATCCGGTACACTTGGACAAGGTGAGACAGGGGAAGGCCGTTGGCGGCGTATTCAACTACATTCACATCAAACGCGGTGGACGCAGAATAGCCATAATAAGCCAAGACCTTCGTATTGAACTGGAACTCACAAGTCTCGAAGGGTGCTTGTCAACGAGAATGCTGCGAGGAGAAAGCCAGAGGAGAAAATAGAGGGAAAACAGGAGAGAGAACACAGAGACAGCCATCTATTCGAAACAGCAGAGGTGAGTGCCTGTCCCTGGTGTTGTTTCAGTATTGTCGGACTCGAATCGCAGCGAGCGAAGTCGCGCACGACATCAGTCACATATAACCCGCATTGGAAAAATATGGTCGTGAGGAGATACGCGTCCTGACCTCTCGCTCCTCGAACGCAGGAAGGCTTGTCCGCAATGACTACAAGAAGAAGAGGGAAACTCGTGGCATATTACCTCATCGGGGCTGTCTTGCTCGGACTCGGGATTGTCGGGTTTTGCTCACTTGCGGAATCAAGGCTCTTGAAAGAAGCACCGTATGACGTCGACATATCTGAGGCGCCCGAACTTCGAGGAAGAATCTACTCTATTGAGGAAAGCCGATATCTCCTTGTCGTCTTCATTCCGAGAACAGCTGTGCGAAGAGGCTTCATAGTAGATGTGAAGAGGAAGGAAATTGGAATCCCCAACTTCCCAACCTACACTCGACTCGGACGATTCGCTCTCGTCGACAAGATGACACTGCTTGGATACCCGAAGCCCTACGCTGAGCTGGTCGCCGATTTCGAGGATGCTGACGGTGTTTGCTCTGTAAAGGTAACAGCACATGCTTTCGATCCGAATTTCACAGACCCGGACACAAAAGCCTGCCTTGAAACCGAACTGATCTACAACAAAAGAGTGGTTCTAAAACCAAGAATCGAGAAGAGGAGATAGAGCCTGGAGAGGAACAGCCACCTGAGGGCCCGGCAGCCGAGACCAGTCGTCAAGGGCCGGCCCCAACCCTGCGCCGGCGTTGCCCGGGCGAGCCTGGAAGAGTTGCTCCTGGATTGCGAAGGCTTTCTGCGACAGAGAACCTTGCCCCTCTGGCCCAAAGATCACCCAGGATCATTGGCGATCCGCCGGATCGCCTATACGTCCAGTCGGTCCTCTGTGGAAGAAGGCTCCCCCGAGATTGCTGCCAACGCCCTCGTCTGCTTGGTTCGCCAGGCCAACTACCTGCTGGACCGCCGGCTCGGCCGCCTCGAACAGAAGTTTGCCACCGAAGGCGGCTTCACCGAACGCCTCTACCACACCCGCCACCACCACTGCCGCAACCACCTATAGAACCCATCGGTCCTATCGAGTAGGAAAGGTGCGAAGGGTTTGAAGGGCGAGAAGGGGGCGACGGGCTGGAGGAAGCTCGTTTCACGCCTGACGCAAGATGCACGACGCATCACGATTGACGAAATCCGGTTGCATTTCGGGCAGGAAACGGTAGAATCGCAGGCTGTTCGGGGGCCGGGGGATGCGGTTTGGGGGGCCGAAAACGGCCTTCTGAGAAAAGTGAAGATTTTTTTCATTTTTTCCTCGACAGGGGGTTGACGCGTTCCGATTTGTGCGTAGAATAACATGACTACTGGTGGACAGGCAACCTTGACTGACTGCTTGCCCACCCGTTTAGTTTGTGATCTTTGACAAGTGAACAGTTAAGCCATATGAGCAGCGAAAGTGCACCGGCCCGGCGGGATTCGCCCCGGCGAGGCCGGGAAAAATGCAATAGCCTTTTTTCAGCACTTTCGGTGCGAATATACCAGAAGTGTTGAGCCTTTAGTGACGAAATCCGCTTCGGCGGTTTCGACGATTCAAACTGAAGGGTTTGATCCTGGCTCAGAACGAACGCTGGCGGCGTGGCTAAGACATGCAAGTCGAACGAGCTAGGCAATTGAGCAATCGAACGCCTAGTTAGTGGCGAAAGGGTTAGTAACGGCTAGGTAACGTACCCTGTACTTCGGGATAGCGTCTGAGTGCTTGCACTCTTCCGAAAGGGGCATTAATACCGAATAATATCCCCCGTCGATGGGCGGGTGATCAAAGATTTATCGGTGCAGGAGCGGCCTAGTTCCTATCAGCTAGTTGGTGAGGTAACGGCCCACCAAGGCGATGACGGGTAGCGGGACTGAGAGGTTGGCCCGCAACATCGGGACTGAGACACTGCCCGGACCTCCACGGAGGGCTGCAGTAACGAATATTGGGCAATGAGCGAAAGCTTGACCCAGCGACGCCGCGTGTAGGAGGAAGTCCTTCGGGATGTAAACTACTGTCAGGGGGAAGAAAGTCCGTTTCGGCGGATTGATCTAACCCAGAGGAAGTCACGGCTAACTTCGTGCCAGCAGCCGCGGTAAGACGAAGGTGGCAAGCGTTGTTCGGAATCACTGGGCTTAAAGCGTGTGTAGGCGGAAGCGTAAGCGTTTTGTGAAATCCCTCGGCTTAACCGAGGAATTGCTTGACGAACTGCGCTTCTTGAGGCAGGTAGGGGTGCGAGGAACTCTTGGTGGAGCGGTGGAATGCGTAGATATCAAGAGGAACGCCGGTGGAGAAGTCGTTGCACTGGGCCTGTCCTGACGCTGAGACACGAAAGCGTGGGGAGCGAACGGGATTAGATACCCCGGTAGTCCACGCCGTAAACGATGCCTACTAGGTTGTGGCGGTTCTGACGCCGGCACAGCCGAAGCCAAAGTGTTAAGTAGGCCGCCTGGGGAGTACGGTCGCAAGGCTAAAACTCAAAGGAATTGACGGGGGCTCACACAAGCGGTGGAGCATGTGGATTAATTCGAAGCAACGCGCAGAACCTTACCTGGGTTTGACATGCTTGGATGCCCGCCTGGAAACAGGTTGGGCTGCCTTCGGGTGAAACTTGCACAGGTGCTGCATGGCTGTCGTCAGCTCGTGTCGTGAGATGTCGGGTTAAGTCCTCTAACGAGCGAAACCCTTGCCGTTAGTTACCAGCGGGTCATGCCGGGAACTCTAACGGGACTGCCGGTGTTAAACCGGAGGAAGGTGGGGATGACGTCAAGTCATCATGGCCTTTATGCCCAGGGCCTCACACGTGCTACAATGGTCGGAACAAAGCGACGCAAGACCGCGAGGTGGCGCAAATCGCAAAAATCCGGCCCCAGTTCGGATTGCAGGCTGGCAACTCGCCTGCATGAAGTTGGAATCGCTAGTAATCGCGTATCAGCGATGACGCGGTGAATGTGTTCCTGAGCCTTGTACACACCGCCCGTCAAGTGATGGGAGTTGGGAGTACCCGAAGTCGGTTTGCTAACCCGCAAGGGAGGCGACTGCCGACGGTAAGCCCGACGACTGGCACTAAGTCGTAACAAGGTAGCCGTAGGGGAACCTGCGGCTGGATCACCTCCTTTCTAGGGATATCTAGAACGTCGGCCCCTTTCGGGCCGGCGCAAGTCAGGCACTCTCGCTGTTCGGCTTAACTGTTTCTTGATACAAGAAGCCCCGGTTTTCGGACCGGGGCTTTTGTTTTGCGCTGCGGGATGGTATACTGCAAGCCGAGACAGGAAGGGACCTCAACGACCCAAACGACCTAAAGGACAGAGCTTGCCTTTGCGTCCCTTTGGTCCCTTAGGTCCTTTTCGTCCTTTCTGTCCTTTGGAGGAGCGACCCCATGACCGACGGCTTCATCCCCGCCCACGGCGGCTATGCCCACCTGCTGTCCTATCGCAAGGCCGAGGTCGTCTACGACGCCACGGTCTATTTCTGCGATCGTTTCTTCGACAGGCGCGACCGCACGCGAGACCAGATGGTCCAGGCCGCGCGCTCCGGCAAGCAGAACATCATCGAAGGCAGCCAGGCCTCCGGCACCTCCAAGGAGATGGAAATAAAGCTGACCAGCGTCGCTCGCGCCAGCCTCGAAGAGCTGCTGGCCGACTACCGCGATTTCCTGCGGACGCGCCGCCTCGCAGAATGGGACGCGGACCATCCCCACGCACAACGCCTACGCCGGCTCAATCGCCAGGGCGATGCCTGCTACGAAACCTTCCGCAAAGGCATCGAGCATCCCGATCCGCAGATCTGCGCCAATGTCATCATCGGCCTGATCAAGGTGACGAACTACCTGCTCGACCGCCAGATCCAGCGCCTCGAAAAGGATTTCGTCAACGCCGGCGGCCTTCGCGAACGCATGACCGCCGCCCGCCTCGCCACCCGCGCCCGGCAGCGCAAAGAGCCACGCGGCACCCCTGACAGCCCGTAGGTCCCTGTCGTCCCTTTGGTCCTTTTCGTCCTTTCGGTCCTCCGAGCCGGACAGGCCGCACCTTACGCCCATCGGCGAATGCGGCCCGTCCCCGTAGCCGCAGGCCCGATCACAAGGGCCTGATTCCATGGCGGAAAACTGGGACAAGCCGCTTGATCCACACACCAGGATGTGTTATACTTTGTGTAGAAAGGAGTTCCCTATGGCCACGAATCTGGCGTTGGACGACAAGCTCATCGAGCAGGCGCGGGCCGCGGGTGCGCACAGGACGAAGAAGGAGGCCGTCACGTCCGCTTTGCAGGAATACATCGCCCGCAGGAAGCAGCGTGGAGTCCTGAAGCTCGCGGGCAAGATCGAGTTCGACCCATCCTATCGGTACAAAGAGGCTCGCAGGCGATGAAGGTCCTGGTCGACACCTGCGTCTGGTCGAAGGTCCTCCGCCGCAAATCGCCCGACGAGAATCTCACGCGCGTGCTGGAAGACCTGATCGCAGACGGCCGGGTCGTGCTCATCGGCCCCATCCGCCAGGAACTGCTCTCGGGCGTTCCCGACCCCGCCCAGTTCCGCACGCTCCGGAAGGCCCTGTCCGCCTTCGAAGACATCGCCCTGAGCACGGAGCATTTCGTCCAGGCCGCCGAGTTCAGCAATCGTTGCCGCAAGAAAGGCCTCCAGGGCTCGGCCACCGATTTCCTGATCTGCGCCGTCGCCGCAAGCGAACACCTGCAAATCCTGACCAGCGATTCCGATTTCCTCCGCTACGCCGAGCACCTGCCCATCCGCGTCTGCGGCACGACCCCGTAGCCGCACCGCCTTGCCCCGCCCGTCCCCCGAAACCGGGGCCCGTCCCCTCGGGCAGCCTATGGCGTCCCCGGATTTCCTGCCCTGTCAATCCTCAATCGTAAATCGTCAATCCCAAGGCCGCCGCCCGAGCCCGGCAGCGCAAGGAGCCCCCCAGCGTCCCCGACAGCCCTTAGGTCCCTTCGGTCCCTGTCGTCCCTTTGGCCTTCCACTGCGCCAATGCGTCCTTCATGGATGCTGATCGGGGCCCGGTTGTGCGTCGGGCAAGGTCGGCATTCCTCTCTGCACTCGATCGCGAAGGTGTCTGATGGCCATCTCGGGCGATTCGCTTGCGGGCGTAAAGCGCAAATGGCCGGTCCCACCGCTGAAGCGACCCAGATATACCTCCGTGGCATCACCGGTAAGGTCGGTGATGGGCCTGGCTTCAACATCGCCGATGGTTACGGAAAGCGTTGAAGGATCATTGTTCATCATGGACCAGCCGGAGCAGGCACGTTCATCCTTGAGTTCGCCAATGTAGGCCTCGCCAAGCACGCAAGTCACTGCGTAGGTTGTCTGGGTCGTCAGGTCCAACAGGTGTTCTGCCACCGCATCGTCGAGGCGGAGGAAAGGGCCCCGCGCCGTTTCGATCAGGTAGCAGTTGATGGGATACCCGCCGCAGGAGTCGAGTTCGAGTGGAGTCGTTTTGCCACGTACCCCACCGGTGATGTATGTGACGTTTCGGCTGTACTCCGCACAGAGAGTGGGCAGTCGGACCCGCGTGTGTTCAATGGCGTGGGCGCCATCGGGCAATGTGAGCATCGCGCGGTCGGGCTTCGAGTCGAATCGGAAGCTGAGCGCAAGAAGCCCTATTGGCAAGACAACCACGCCACCGATGCCCAGAAGTATGGAACCAACCACGATCGAGAGAATGAGACCCTTCTTCGTGGGCGTTGACCGATCAGAGATGGCAGGCATGTTTTCTCTCCATGGGCAATTTCGGATTCGCTGTTGGCATCGCCGAATTCGCACTCGACACGCTCACGCACCTAAGCGGTAGCCCTTCCTGTTACCAGTTCTATCGGCGGACCCCTGCGAAAACAAGGAGAAACCTGCGATTCCTGCCCTGGTGTCCTTGGAGCGCGTTCGGGAATCGGGCTGTGGCCGCGAAGCGCATCTGATTCGGTGCCAGGTGCTTCGCCTTCGCCCCGCATGGCAAAGGGAATGCACCGTCCAGCCGGGAGGCTGTCGGCGAGCGACGAGCGACGTTTCACGCGATACGCGCGACGCTCCACGCTTCACGCTACCCATCCGCGCTCCCACGGCCCCCCCGATAGCGCTTCGGTCCTTTTCGTCCCTGTCGTCCTTTCGTCTCTTGGGCCCCGGCGAGGCTTCCCTTGTGGGCTGGGGCGGGGTAGAATGGGACTATGGCGACCGAGACCACTTCAGACAAACAGGCCGGAAAGAACCGCGTCGAACCGTTCGACGCCGTTGCGGCCGCGGCCGAATACGGCATCGACGTGGCCCAACTGCGCGACAACCTGGCCCTGACCGTCGCCGAGCGGCTCCGGCGTCACCAGATCGCCCTCAATACCGTCGAAGAGCTCCAGAAGGCGACACGACGATGAGCGATCTGCTGAGTCTGCTGCGGCGGGTCTCGGAGGCGGGCATCGAGTTCGCCATCGTGGGCGTTGCGGCGGCATCGGGAACGCGGTGTGGGAGATGAGCTCATGAAGGTACGACTGGACCCCAAGCGGGTGATCGCGACGATCGAACGGCTCACGTTGCGGATCAAGGACCGGTTTCCCACGTCCGATCTGTACGAGGTCGGGCGGCACCTGCACGGGATCGCGCTGCGGACGGAGCGGACCGCCAGCCGGATCGGCCGTCCCGTCTGGGCGCTTCGATTGGTCATCGTTGCGCTGATCGCGGCCTTTCTTCTCACGGTCGTGACGATTCTGATCGACTACGACACCACAGAGCAAGTCACGCTGTTCGGCCTGGTGCAGGCCATCGACGCGGGCGCCAACCTGCTGATTCTGATCGCCCTCGGTGCGGCGTTTCTCTGGTCCATCGAGACGAGAATCAAACGCGGCCGGGCCATCCGCGCCATCAACGAGCTGCGCGACATCGCCCACGTCATCGACATGAAGCAGCTCACGAAAGACCCCGATACGGTCGGCATCCACGCCCAGCCCACCGCCCACAGCCCCGAACGAAAGCTCGACGCATACGCCCTCGGGCGCTATCTCGACTACTGCACGGAAATGCTCTCGCTGACCAGCAAACTGGGCTACCTCTACGTCGAGAGCTTTCACGACCCTGGAGTGACGGAGGCGGCCACGGAACTCGAAAACCTGTGCAGCGGTCTGGCCGGCAAGATCTGGCAGAAGATCGTCATCCTCCAGTCGCAGCCCCACGGCCAGTAGTCGGGTCGCTGTGCGCTTCACGCACGACGCTTCACGCGACCCATCTACGCTTCTACGCATCTACGCTTCTACCCACCTACGCCTCAACGCCCGCCACGGGCCGAGCATCTTCGGCAAGAAAGGGTTGCCAGGACCGCGAAGATGGCCTAATATCCGGGCAGATATTGGTTGTTCACGCAAGGCTTCTTTGAAGGGGTGGGACCGTGATCGTGCAGACCAAAAGGATTTGTGCCGTGATTATGTGTGTGGGCGTTGGCATGGCTTTCTCCGGCTGTGGGGGGCGGGCCCGTCCGCTGCAACTGCAGACCAGTACGGGCAAGCCGGAAGTGGTGGTCAAGGCGAGCATGAAGGCCGTGGCGGCCTACCTGACCAGCGAGATGCTGACCGGCGACTACATGCTTAAGAGCCAGAATCCGAACGTGATCGTCTTCAATCGCTATTCGCCGTACCAGATCAACTATGAACCGGTGCCGGGCGAGAATCGCGTGACGTACAACCTGGTCAATGCGCCCGGGGGCGTGCGGGTCATGATGACCATGGTCAACGTGCTGCGTCCGGACTCGGCCTACGAACAGATCACGAGCGATCAGAGCAAGGAGTACGACGCGGCCAGTTCGTATCAGATCGTATTGAACCGGATGAAGTATCGTTTGGAGACCGAGAATCCGGGAGAGCTTGGTGTCAAGCTCGCGGGATACTATGGGGACAAGATCGAGTCTGTTGAGGCAGACAGCCCTGCCGCGACGGCGGGCCTTCAGGTCGGGGATGTGATCCTGACGGCGGACGGGGTTGCCGTTACGGATGATCCGGTCGCCAATTATGCCCTGATCCTGCATCACCAGGCGGGAACAACGCACGAGCTGGTGGTCAAACGGAAGAAGGACGTGACGGAGACGGTGTCGGTCGTCTTCGCGCCGATCCAGGAGATTCCCGGCAAGTCGGTTTCTTCGGCGGCGGGCGCGCCGGCTTCCGTCGCGGCGGACGCCGTGTTCAACGTCGAGAGCATCGGCGCGGCGATCAGCGGCGGCAGGATCGTTTCGGTGACGGCCGACGGGCCGGCGGAGAAGGCGGGCCTTCAGGCTGAAGACGTGGTCACCATGATCGACGGCGAACCGGTGGCCGCCGATTGGGTCCAGAATGCCGGCAAACTGGCCGGAAGGACCAACACCTCGGTGGTCGTGACCGTCAAGAGGGGCGAAGAAGAAGTGACGGTTCCCGTGATACGGAAGAACCCGTAGTTGCACCAGTGTGCGATGCGCACCTGCGCGCGAGGCTTCACATTTCACGCTTCACGCCCGCTGCGCGGCGCGGCGGGCCGTGGGGGAAGTTGAGGGTGGCGAATGGGCCGTGGTGGCGGCGGGCGGCTTCGTCGTAGGCCAGGGCGGCGTCGATCTCGTCGTCGAAGTAGCCCAACGGGATGGTGCGGCCGCCGACGCCGATCCTCGCGAACCACTGTCGCATGGCCTTGTGCCAGGTGACGCCGCGATAGGCGGAGTGCCCGCCGGAGCGGCTGGCTCGCGCGCGGTTGCAGGCGTTTTGTGCGGGCGTGGCGCTGCGCAGGTTGGCCTTGCGATTGTCCAGGCCGTTGCGGCTGACGTGGTCCACCAGCAGGCCGTCGGGCACGTGCAGGATCTGGCGGTGCATCTTGATCGTGATCTCCCTGTGTGTCACCGGGTCCCAGACCTTCCGCTGGGCGTAGAACGTGCTGCGCCCGCGCGTGGCGTGCCACTTGTAGCGGGCCAGCGCCGCGTAGTCTTCCGGATCGACCAGGGCGTAGAGGCCCTGGGTCAGCGGGATGCGGCGGAAGACGTAGCCGTACCGCAGGCGCCGCCACAGCAGCGCCAGTGGCGCCGCGAGGCGTTCGAGCCGGGCCGGGACCTGGATGGGCCGCAGGATCGTCAAGACACCCGCCCGCCAAACATCGGGTTCTACCGCCGGGACCCGTCTCGCAGGCCCGGCGGCGCTTCCGGCCGAACCAATGTCGGCCTCTACAAAGGGGCGGTGTTGCACGTTTGGTACGAAAAAAACGGCCGTTTTTCGAGGCCCGGCGACGCTAAGCCCCTGTGCGGCAACGAATAAAAAAATCTTCATGTCACGCGCATTTTGTCGTTTGGGTGTTGCGTGTTTGGGCGCACCGGCGGACGCGCGGTGTCTCTGAGAACGCTCTGGTCCGCCTGTGGCGGGTGGCAGCCTCATCCGCCACAGGCGGATGGGGATGGCGGCGAGCACCACCGGCGCTTGATACGCAAGCCGAAATTGCATCAGGCATCCCCAAGGCTCCGCTCCATTCGACTTCGCTCAGGACAGGCTTTGAGGCTGCCACACACGTGACGCGACGCCCGGGCCGTCGGCCGGCGTGCTTGACAGGCCCTGGCCAGGGGCATAGAGTGGCGGCCATGCCCAGGACGCTCTACATCATCGATGGTCACGCGCACATCTATGCGGCCTATTTCGCCCCGATGCGACAGCAGTTGAGCAGCCCGTCGGGCGAGCCGACGAAGGCGACGTACATCTTCACGATGGCGGTGCTCGGGCTGATCGAGAAACACAAGCCGGACATGCTCGTGGTCGCGATGGACAGCAAGGCGCCGACGTTCCGCAGCGAGATGTTCGCCGAGTACAAGGCGCACCGCCCGCCGATGCCCGAGGACATGCCCGTGCAGATCGGGCGGATCGAGCAGGTGCTCGAGGCGCTGCGGATTCCAATCCTGCGGGTCGACGGCTTCGAGGCGGACGACATCATCGGGACGCTGGCCCGGCGCGCGTCCGCCGACGGGATCGACGTGCGGATCTGCTCGAAGGACAAGGACCTGCTGCAACTGCTCGATGCGCGGGTCAGCGCGTTCGACATGAAGACGGGCAAGGTCACCGACGCGGACGCGATGCGCCGGGAGTGGGGGATCGGGCCCGGGCAGATCGTCGATTGCCTGGCCCTGGAGGGCGACGCGGTGGACAACGTGCCCGGCGTACCGCTGATCGGGCCCAAGACCGCGGCCGAGCTGATCCGCACCTACGGCGACCTCGACAACCTCTATGCCCACGTCGACGAGATTCCGGGAAAGCGGGGCGAGAACCTCCGCAACTCGAAGGGCCTGGCGTACCTGAGCCGCAAGCTCGTGACCCTCGACTGCGACGTCCCGATCGAGGCCGATTACGAGGCGCTGAAGCTCGATCCGCCCGACCGGGATAAGCTGGCGGCCTTGTTCAACGAACTGGGCTTTGCCCGGCTGCTGACACAGTTTGGCTTCCAGACGCAGAGCAATCCCGCGCCCGCAGCGCCTGCGCCGGCGGAACCGCACGCTGTTGCGCCGGCGCCGGCGGGCGAACCGGCGTCGGCCCGGACCACGCCGCACGAGTATACGCTGATCGATACGCCCGACGCGTTCGAGCGATTTGCGAGCGAGCTGAAGAAACAGACGCTCTTTGCGGTCGATACCGAGACGACGTCGGTCGATCCGATGCGGGCGGCCCTGGTGGGGCTGTCGTTCTGCTGGGAGCCGCACCGCGCGTTCTATCTGCCCGTGCGGGGGCCGCTGGGGGCGACCTGCCTGGACCTGGCGACGGTCCGCCGGACGCTCGGGCCGATCCTGGCGGACGAGGGTGTCCGCAAGGTCGGGCAGAACATCAAGTACGACTGGCTCGTTCTGCACAACGCCGGAATGCCCGTTCGGGGCGTCCATTTCGACACAATGGTCGCGTCGTATTGTCTCGATCCGGGCCGCAGCAGCCATTCGATGGACAATATGGCTCGTGATTATCTGCATTACGAGTGCGTGCCCATCGTCGCGCTGATCGGAAAGGGCAAAAACCAGCTCACGTTCGATATGGTCGACACCGCGGCGGCGTGCGAGTATGCCGCCGAGGACGCCGACGTCACGTGGCGGCTGTATCTGTACCTTCAGGAGCGGCTGGCGGCCGAGCCCGGCCTGGCGAAGCTGTTCGCGGACGTGGAGATGCCGCTGGTGCCCGTGCTGGCGCAGATGGAGCTCAACGGCGTCTCGCTGGACACGAGCCTGCTGCGAACGATGTCGGTCGAGCTGAGCGAGGCGCTGGAGTTCCTCAGCGAGCGGATCTACAAAGAGGCGGGGGGCGTTTTCAACATCGACTCGCCCAAGCAGCTTGGCGAGGTGTTGTTCGACCGGCTGGGGCTGGCGGCCGGGCGCGTCGGCAAGACCGGACGCAGCACCGACGCCGGCGTGCTGGAGGAGCTGGCGGACGAGCACCCGATCGCGGCCTTGGTCCTGGAGCACCGCACGCTGAGCAAGCTGAAGAACACCTACACCGACAAGCTGGCGGCCATGATCAACCCGCGCACCGGCCGGCTGCACGCGTCGTTCAACCAGACCGTCACAGCCACCGGGCGGCTGTCGTCGAGCGATCCGAACCTCCAGAACATCCCGATCCGTACGGAACTCGGGCGCAAGATCCGCGCGGCCTTCGTCCCGCAGAAAGCCACGGACGGCATCCTCAGCGCCGACTACAGCCAGATCGAGCTGCGTCTGCTGGCGGAGTTCTCGCGCGACGAGGCGCTGCGCGCCGCGTTCGCGGCCGACCAGGACATCCATCGCTTCGTCGCCTCGCAGGTTTGCGGCGTGCCGCTGGAGGCGGTCACGAGCGAGATGCGTTCGCGGAGCAAGGCGGTCAGCTTCGGGCTGATCTACGGCCAGGGGGCGTTCGGGCTGTCGCGCGTCACGGGCATGAGCGCCGCCGACGCCAAACAGTTCATCGAAGACTACTTCGCGCGGTACGGCTCGGTCCGCGCGTTCCTCGATTCGTGCGTGGAGAAGGCCCGACGGACGGGCTACGCCGAAACGATTCTCGGACGTCGCCGCCGCATCCTGGACATCAAGAGCCGCAACGGAGGCCGCCGCGCGCAGGCCGAGCGGCTGGCGGTGAACACCGTGATCCAGGGCTCGGCCGCCGACCTGATCAAGGTCGCGATGCTGGCCATCCAGAAACGGATCGATGCGGAGCGCCTGCCGGTCCGCATGGTGCTTCAGGTCCACGACGAGCTGGTGTTCGAGCTTCCGTCGGCGGAGGCCCAGACGCACGCCGCGTGGATTTCCAGAGCGATGACCACCGCCATCCCGCTCGACGTCCCGCTGAAGGTGGACGTTGCGTACGGCCCCTCCTGGCTCAGTGACAAGTAGCGCGTGCGTTTGCCTCACGACATGCGGACAGTGCGGCCCGACCAGAGGGGACGCAGGTAGTACAGCCACAACGCCGCGGTCTCGCGGACGATGTATCGTGGCAGGCGGGCCAATACGCGCGTCTGTCTGGCGGGGACGGTGCAGACTGCGCAGCCGTATCGCTGATAGCACAGCTTGATCCGTGGCAGGTGATAGAAGTGGCTGACGGCGAGCACGCGGGCGGCCCCGAGCGAGGCGAACATCGCCGACGTATTGCGGCAGGTCGCTTCGGTGTTGACGCCTTGCGCATCGATCACGAGGTCCTCGGCCGGAACGCCCAGTTCGGTTGCCAGTCGCCGCATCGCCTCGGTCTCGTGCGTCGCGCCGTCGCCCGGCCCGCCGGACAGGATCACGGCGCCGACGAGCCGGTCGCGGTAGAGCGCGCAACCCGTGCGGACGCGGTCGGCCACCGCCAGGGACAGACTGCCGTCTGCATAGACCCGCGCCCCGAAAACCACTGCGACGTCGGCGGGCCTTCGATAATCAGTCAGTCCGAAGCAGACCATCTGCGCCAGGGGAAAGCCCATCACGCAGGCCGCGACCGTCAGCCCCATAGCGAGCCGTTCGGTCCACGCGCTGCAGCGGGCGTTACCGGCCGATGGCCGGACGACCGCAGCCAGTACGATGGCCAACGCACCACCCACCAGCAGGGAGAAAGGCACAGGACAGCCTGCGACAATGTCCCCATGCGCCGCCATAGCGAAGAACCCGACGGCGTTCGACATCGCCAAGACCAGCAGTGCCAGCGTGACGCCGGCGGTGACGGCGCGTCGCCATCGACCCCGCGCCGGACGCATGGCATACGCCAGGAGCACGAGCGATGTCACGGCCAGAAACGCCTGCGTCACCGGCGCCGGCGCCGGTCGCAGGTCGATCCACCACAGGTTCGCGTCGAAACCCGCGTGGCGCAGCTCGCCGAGCACGTTCAGCAGGCCGAACCCGCCCGCAAACGACGCCAGTCCCCGGGCGATTCCACGCCATGCGATCCTGTGTGAATGCTTCGATGCGCATGGTGCCGTCGTTCTGTCTTCTGCCATGTACGAAAGATCGACCGCGCGATGCGCCGGTCTTTAGCGAATATCGGTCGTTCACGGGAGTCCTTCAATCGATTGCATTTTTCTTGTATTGAGGCTTGATTCCCGCGCTGTGGCCGATAGGATAGCGTCGGTCGAGATTCGTGCGAGCGCTCCGACGCGGCGGGAGACGGCTTCTGACTGCGAGCGGAATCGGAGCTTGTGCGGATGCAATATGTCACGCCACGACGAGACCGGTGGCGGGCAGTAAGTGAGAGGCAGACTGACAAATGATCGATGCGGAGAAGTACGTATACGAAGTCGTGTGCGGCGACAACCCGGAGCACGTCTTTCCCCTGATCTCCGACATTCCGCTCCAGACCGGCGACAGCGCCCCGAAGCAGGAGACGTATTGCGGCTCGTGCGACGCTTTCGTCCAGGTCACCGTGCGGCGCGAGCTGTGCCGTGATGAGAAGCTCCTGCGTCGTCCTGCCAGGCGGTGACATCACAGGCCGGGGCGGCACACCCTGCCGGGATTACGATTGCTCATAGCCGGGATCGGCGGGCAGGTCGGGGCGGGTGGCGGCCTGGTTGGCGAGGGTGTCGCAGGTTTCGTTTTCGGGGTGCCCGGCGTGGCCTTTGACCCATTCGAAGCGGACCTCGTGGCCCCGGCAGGCCTCCAGCAGCCGCTCCCAGAGGTCCACGTTGACCGCCATGTCCTTCTTGTTGCGTCGCCAGCCGTTGGCTTTCCACCGCGTCACCCATCCGAGGGTCATCGCATCGACGAGGTACTTCGAATCGCTGTAGAGCGTGACGTGGCAGGGGCCTTTCAAGGCCTCGAGGCCGGCGATGGCCGCCATGATCTCCATGCGGTTGTTGGTGGTCCGGCGAAAGCCCGCGGACAGATGTTTCTCGTGCGGCCCATAACGCAGCACCACGCCGTAACCGCCCGGGCCGGGGTTGCCCAGGCAGCCGCCGTCCGTGTAGATCATCACCTTCTTGCGATCGGTCATACTATGCGGCATTGTGGCCGCTCTGCTGGCTCGCGTCAACGGTCATCCGCCTAATCAACGCAGGGCGACGCATGCGTCGCCCCTACCACCGCGTATGGCAGCCCCAATCCCGATCTCCATCGGGATTGAGGCTGCCAGTCGACAAGTCACCAACCTGACCGCTACGGGGCGGCGGGTGACATCGGATGGCCGATCCGGATGTCGTCGATATAGATCAGGCCCGCGCCGCCGGCGGCGGGACTGGTCCGGTCGCCCAAACCGATATAGAGCGTCGCGACGCTGTCGAGATCGACGCCCGCGAGTTCGCTGAACGCGATGCGCCATTCCTGCCACTGCGTGACTGTCGCGGCATCGGGATCGGGATGCTTGACAACCGCGATGTGCCCGGCGCTGTCCTCGACGGCGACATACAGCGGCGCGGGCTCGTTGCCCGGCGTGGTGGGCGTCGTCGCGGCCCGGCCACGGAAGTACACGACGAGCGTGTCGGCGCCGCCGGCGGTCCAGTCCTGGCCGCCCAGGTCGCGCTGGGACTCGGAGTAATACGGCGGCTGGGCGTTGTTGTACTCCAGGGGCATGGCCTGCTTGCCGCCGTGGACGATGGACAGCTCGGCGAACGGCGCTTCGATATAGCCGACGGTCGAGCCGGTTCCGTTGGTCCATCCGTCGATCCAGGTCTGGAAGATCGCCTGGCCGGCGTCGATGTCGTCGGTGTAGCTCTCGAAATCATCAACGGTGAGGTACTCCTTCGTGGAGAAGCTCCAGACGGGTCCCTCCCATGCGGCGGGATCATCGGCCTCGTTGACCTCGTCCACCCTCCAGTAGTAGACCGTTCCGAGGTCCAGCCCGCCGAGCGCGTAACGACTTTCATCAACCGCATCGGCCAGGGCGGTTCCGTCCGCGACCGCCTGGCGGTCGAAGCTGACGTAGACCGAGTGCGAAACCGCATCGCGGCCGCCGCGCCAGTCGAGGGTGACATCGAGATCGACGTCCGCCTGCCCATCGGCGGGCATTGGATCGCGCGCGCTGGCGGGCTTGTGGTAGAAGCGGACCTCGCTGAGGCCGAACTGGCCCAGCGCGCTATAGCCGGTGTCGGCGGTGAGGCGAACGTAGCGGGCCGCCGCGTCGCCGAAGGCGATCGTGGTGTTGTGGGCGTAGTCGGCCCGCGCTGTGCCGCGACCGAACTGGAACTGGCCCAGACTGGTCCAATTCGTGCCGTCTGCGGAGTACTCCACGGTGACGTCCTTGAGGCCGAAGCCGAGCACCAGCTCGAACTGGACATTGTAGTTCCAGACCCACATCTCCTGGAGCCTGTAGAGCCCGTCGAACTCATACTGAATCCAGGCGGGCTGCGCTGCGCCGGCGGCGGACAGCCACATGTCGCCTGCGGCGATCGAATGCTGGTCGGCGGCGTTCAGGCCCGATCCGTTGGCGGTGTTCTCCGGGCCGGCGACCCCGTCGAAGCTGGAGGCGGTGGCGATGACGTTGGCGATTGGATAGACGAACGGCTCGGTGGTGAAGTTCCAGACGCTGCCCGGGTAGATCGTGCCGTCCGGCGGGGCGTTGACCTCGTCGATACGCCAGTAGTAGGTCTGGCCGAACTCAAGATTGCCGGGCGGGTCGAACGTCGTCGCGTCCTGGCCCTGGCTGACGAGGACGCCCAGCGGATTGCTGCGGGCGGCGTCATTGACGTCGTTGGACGCTATGCCGAGATAGACGTCGTGGGTCGCGGCGTACGTTCCGGCGGTCCAGCTCAGCATCGTGTCGACCGGCACATCGGTCTGCATGTGCGCCGGGTGCGGCTCGCGGGCCGCGACGGGGACCGTGATCTCCGGGGCCGGCTCCGTGTCCATCCAGACGCGGTCGATGTTCAGATCAATGTCGCTCTGGTTCAGGTTGAAGTAGAAATCGATGTCGTCGTTGAAGTTCCCGGTGCCGCCCACCGTCGCTCCCGTGTGCGCATACTCGAAGGAGAAGGTCTGCACCTCGGTCGTCAACTGGATGTCCAGGGCGCGCCAGAACTGGGCCCAGTTGTGGGTCGTTCGACCCAGCAGCATCACCGAAATGCTCCGCGGCGCATCGGCGCGGGCCATGAAGCTGATGTAATACGTTTCGCCCTGCACCAGCTCCAGATACGACTGGATCAGTTGCAGGGAGCCGGCGGCGCCGTCGGGAATCACGACGCGCAGCGACATGTCGCCGGACATGGTCGTGTCCGGCACCGGTTCGACGCGTTCGAAGTCCGTGGTCTCCCAGAGCCACCAGTTGTCGCCGGCCAGGGGCTCATCGAACTCCCAGTTGCGAATCTGATTGGCCCCCTGGGCCGCTGTGCTGATACCCACCATCAGCCCAAGGACAGCCAACGCTACACGCACTCTACACATGGTGATCCTCCTTCAGAAAAGACCGGGATGATGTCAGAGTCGGCCGGGAGAGAAGAGCCGCTCCTGCTCCGCGATTCGCGTCTTTTGCACGATCCATTGTCTCAGACCCTCCGGTCCCGAATGGAAATGCCGGACCGCACGCCCACAACACTGTCGATTATAGCCCCTTCCGCCTTCCAGGCCAAGAGGATTCTCCCTGACGCGATAAGCTGTCTCTTGGCGGGGGGAACGAAGCTGTTTGTAGTGTGCCCGTGAGGGCATACTCGTCCCGGCGAAGGTAACGCCTGACGGCGTCACTACGAACCAGACCCTGACCGCAAGCCAAAATGAGTACTGGCGTCGATTCTCCCTCCGTGTGCCGCGCCGGCGTCCGTGCGGATTCCACGGCAAGCCCCGTCGGGGTGTGGAGAGTTTGTGTGGCAGCCTCAAGCTCGAAGAGCTTGGGGATGGTTCTTCGCCTTGGCAACCTTCCAGTATCCGCGAGCAGTCAGGGCCACCATCCCCAAACGCGGCGCGTTTGAGGCTGCCACACGGCTTCGCGTGGGCCGCAGGGGCGAGGCATGCCTCGCCCTTACCATTTCTGGCGCGGGTCATGAGGGGATCGCTACGCAACCGTGAACCTTGTGCGGGCGATGATTCACGCGTGGATTTGGGTTGCGGCCCCGTGCCGGCGCTGTCACAATCGGATCTATCGGAACTCGGGGGGCGCGCTGAGAGAGACAAAGGCCGGATGTGCAGAAACGGAGATCGTATGAGAGACCCGGATTCAGGGGACGAGCCGATGGAGGAATCGGCACAGGGCCGCGGAGTGTGGCAGCGTGTGCCGCAGTCGTTGACGATGGGGGTGGTGGCTTCTTCCATTGGTACATCGTAGTGGGGCCACCCGGGTCGGCGCCTGATCCGAACCTTGTGAACGAGCGGCCCTTCGATGCGTGGTATCGGTGGGGCGACGGGGTCTACGGCTGGTTCCCGGAGAACTGAGGCGGGCGATGCGATTGTCATGGTGAGCGTCAGCGAACCATCCGGGCTGAGGCCTGGTGACGCGGACGCGGAAAGGGGGATGTCTTTTTCGCTGGCCAGGTCCTTCGCTGCCGCTCAGGATGACAGGGCGGGAGGGCTATTGCGAGGACGCATTGGGGGCGATGGCGCTTGAACGGGGCGGGTGGGCTGCTACAATCGGGCCATGAAACGATTGTATTGGACGCAGCCGGACACGCTGGAGGCGGAGGTTGACGTCACCTCGCTGAACGACGGCCGTGTGACGACCGACCCGATCCTGTTCCATCCGGATGAAGGAGGGCAGCCGCCCGACGCAGGCACGAT
Source organism: Sedimentisphaerales bacterium (assembly GCA_040772485.1). GTDB lineage: Bacteria > Planctomycetota > Phycisphaerae > Sedimentisphaerales > Anaerobacaceae > Anaerobaca. The sequence continues at coordinate 174,542 of JAXGYC010000013.1, forward strand.
CGGCGAGGCGAACATTCTCGGCGTCGAGGTGGTCGACGGGCAGATCGTGCACCGGCTCGACCAGCCGCTGAGCGACGGCCGCTACGTAGCGCGCGTGGATCGGTTGCGCCGCGAGCACACCGCCCAGCACATCATCTCGGGGATCGCGCAGAAGCGGTTCGGCCTGCGGACGACCGGCGTGCACATCGGCCTGGAGCGGTGCACGGTCGATTTCGACCGCAAGGTCGAATGGGACACCGTCATGGCGCTGGAGCGCGAGGTGATGGAGGTGGTCACGCTCGATGTCCCCGTCGAGACGCTGTTCGACCAGGCGGACGTACGCGTGCGCGATGAACTGAAACCCATCGAGGCCGACGTGATTCGCGTCGTGAAGATCGGCGCGTGGGACCAGTCCGCCTGCTGCGGGGCCCACGTGCGGACGACGGGGCGAATCGGCATGGTGCGGCTGTGTGACATCGAGAGCAAGAAAGAGGGGACGCGGCTGTTCTTTCTGGCGGGCCGCAAGGCGCTCGAGTATTCGCAGCAGGAGACAAACGTCTTGCGCGAGCTGCGCAAGGCGGCGAGCTGTTCGACGCCGGAGCTTCTCGCGACCTTCGAGAAGGCCCAGGCGCAGGCCCGGGACCTGACGAAGGAGATCGCTCGGCTCTGGACCCAGATGTTGCCCGGCTTGGCGGCGTCGGCCCAGGTGCGTGAAGTGCAATCGTCGAAGGTCGGCGTCCAGGTGGCCGAGATTCCGCCGCAACTCGTCGCCAAATTGGCGGGCTTGATCGCCGAGGCCACCGAAGGCACAGGAATCGCGGTCAGCGGCGCACGCATCGCGATCAGTTCCAGAATGCTCGATGCCGCCGCGCTGCTCAAGATGATTCAGAATGCCACCGGCGGCAAAGGCGGTGGCTCAGCCGGCGCCGCCAACGGCAGTCTCGGCCACACCGTCACCGCCGAAGAGATTCTGACCATTCTCAAGACCTGACGGCGCATGGAAAGGAGCGAACGATGCCAGCACAGACCGAACGGAAATGTTGCCGCGAATGGTTGTCGCCCCTGAGACTGTCGCTTCTGGTGGTCAACGCCGTCTGTTTCGGCGGCTGCCTTGTGTTGCTGGCTGTGGGGCAGGTCAGTGGTTCATTGGTGCTCCTGGCGGTCGGCGTGGGGCTCTCCGTGTTCGCGGGGACTACAGGAGCGATCATGGCATCGCGTCGGAGGACTCACGGAGCATGAGACATGTCATAACCGGACCGGATACTCGCAGGGTGAGATTGGTGGGGACTCAGGATGTGCCTTTCGCGCGTCTGCTCGTTTGGGTTGTGCTGGCCTGTTCGCCTCTGTCGGCTCGGGCGGGCGAGGGGATGACACTGGCCAGGACGGACGCGGGGTATCTTGTGACGCTCGACGGGACGCCGTGCGTGCGATTCTCGACGCCGGAGCTGGCCAAGTGCGCGCCGGCGCGTGTGGAGGTCGCGGACGTCGCCGACGGCTGGAGGCACGTCCGCATGACGTGGGACGTGGCCGAGCCGGCAGCGCAGGACGAGCTTGCGATTCGGTTCGATCTGGCCATCGAGCCGGACTTCTGGTGGGCGCCGCACCTGGCGCCGGAAGAAGGCTACGTGATTGCGCAGCACGTCTTTCGTGCGCCGGCGCTGATCGTGCAGCGCGGATCGCTGACGCTGGCGGTCGCGCCCGACCTCGACGCCGTCGGCCGGCGGGCCGGGAACCCCTGGTTCATGGACTACGACGCGACGCAGCGCAAAATGTGGCTGGGCATGACGCGCACGGACGTCCCCGAGCACGTCCTGTTCAAGAAGACGCAGGGGATGACGTTCGCGCCGGGACCGGTGGAGCTGAGCTTCTTCGTCACCGCCTATCACGACGACGGCGAGGTGCGGAACCCCTGGTCGAAGGTCGCGCGCTTCCAGTGGCAGCGATGGGGCAGCCCGCTGCTGGCCAAGGGCGAGCCACTGCCGGCGCCGCTGACCAACTATGTGCAGCACGCCTATGCATGGGCGTTCGACGGCTGGGGGCAGTTCGTCTGGCAGGAGTTCGACCTCGGCGGCGTGCGCGTCGGCGCGCCGCAGTTCATCGTCAACATCTCGCAGTCGCCCAACTATCCCGGCCCGTGGTATCAGCGGGAGTTCCTGTCGATCTGGAACCAGGCGTGGTTCTCATCGCTGCGAAGCGCCTCGGGCCTGTATCGCTACGCCCGGCAGACGTCGGATGCGGAGCTTCTTCGCAAGGCCCGCCTGACCAAGGCGCTGGCGTTGGCGGCGCCGATGAAGGACGGGTTGTTTCCGGCGGTGATCGGCACGCCGAACGAAACGGTCGAGGTCGACGGCCAGAAGCTGCCGCGTCCGCGCGGCTGGCAGGACGCCTCCTGGGGCAACTCGAACCGCAGTCCGCACGACCACGGCATCTCGTCGCAATGGTACCACGTTCTGGACGCAAGCTGGACGGCGCTGCTGATGCTTCGCTGGTACCAGGAACTGGAGCCGGACGAGCGTCTGCTGAGGTACGCCTGCGCGTACGCGGACCGGCTACTGAGTCTGCAGGACGCCGAGGGCTTCTTCCCAGGCTGGCTGCACCCCGAGACGCGCCGGCCGGGGCCCGTGATGAATCGGACGCCGGAAACGAGCATGAGCGTGACATTCCTGCTGAAGCTCGCCGAGATGACCGGCCGGATCAAGTACGGCGACGCGGCCGTCCACGCCATGGACGCGGTCGTCAAAGAGATCATTCCCGAGGGCCGATGGGAGGACTTCGAGACGTACTGGTCCTGCTGCGGATGGGGACGCGACAAGTACTTGGGCCAGAAGATCGCCCGCAACGCGATGCACAAGCAGAACAGCCTCTCCATGTTCTGGACTGCCGAGGCGTTGCTGGCGACGTTCCGCACCACAAACGAGCCGCGTTACCTCGAATGGGGCCGGCGCACGCTCGACGAGCTGTCGATGGGCCAGCAGGTCTGGCAGCCGCCGTTCATCTACGTGCCCGCGCTGGGCGGCTTCGGCGTGATGAACTGCGACGGCGAATGGAACGACTCGCGCCAGACGCTCTTTGCCGAGCTGTTCCTGGACTACTACTGCCAGACGGGCGAGCCGACCTACTTCGAGCGCGGCGTCGCAGCGCTCAAGTCCGGCTTCATCATGATGTACTGCCCGGAGAACCCGACCGTGCGGGCGATGTGGGAGAAGGTCTATCCGTGGTTCGGGCCTAAGGACTACGGCTTCACGATGGAGAATTACGGCCACGGCGGGCGGACCAGTCCCGAAGGCGAGGGGATGGGCGTCTTCACGATCTACGACTGGGGCAACGGCGCGGCGGCCGAGGCGGCGATGCGCATCCTCGATCACTACGGCCACGTCTACATCGACCGCCAGCGCGAGCTGGCCTTCGGAATCGACAAGGTGCAGGTCCGCTGCTCGGGCCAGGCATGGGAACTGATCAATGAAGCCGCCGAACCGCGCGCCCTGCGCGTGGTCTTCGACGACGGCTCCGTGCGAACCGTGCCAATCAAGGACAAGGTTCTTATCTCAGAGTGACGGGATGACAACAGAGCGACTTTCGCAAGATGGGCCTGTGACGCTTCGACAGATGGCCGGGCTGCCGTCGCAGCCGGCGCCGTTGGCACAGAGCTTGGTAATCGTTGTCGACGCGCAGAAGGAGTACACCGAGGGCCTGCTGCCTCTGTGGGAGATCGAACGATCCATTGATGCTTTGTCACGGTTCTTGTCGCGGGCCCGCGCGGCGCACGTGCCGATCATTCACGTCGTCCAGGTGGGCGTGCCGGGCGGCAGGGTTTTCGACCCCCAGAGGCGGTTCGTGGAGATCGTCGACAAGGTGCGGCCGGTTGCGGGCGAGCCGGTCGTCGAGAAGCGCCTGCCCAGTTCGTTCACGCAGACGACGCTGGAGGCGGAGCTGACGCTGATGGGACGCAAGGATCTGATCATCACGGGGTACATGACTCACATGTGCCTGAATTCCACGACGCGCGACGCGGCGGAGGTGGGATACCGCTGCACCATCGTTGCCGAGCTTACGACGACGCGCGATCTGCCTGACGGCAGAGGCGGTGTGATCCCTGCCTCAACGGTCAAAGCGGCGAACCTGGCTTCGTTGGCGGACCGTTTCGCCATCGTGGTGGGAGGTGACGACGACCTGGCCTGATTCGTGGACTGGCCATTCGATGGTTGGATGGACGCGGGCGGTCAGCTGACAGGAGCGATGAGGAATTCGAGCGTCCGCCTGTCTCTCTCTACGACGACGTGGATCTCGTCGCCGTGCTCCTTGGATGCGGTGTGCTTTCGCACGATCTGCCAGAGCTTCTGCTTGGGCCGTTGGGTGCAGAGGGCCTGGCCGTCGACGTGGGTGACCCGGTCACCGGCCTTCAGTCCGAAGGCGTTTCGTGTCAGTTGCAGTCCCCGGACCGCGCCGTTCTCTCTGTAGGTGACCAGGCCGGCATTGGCCAGTTGCCTGACCTCGATCGCTCGAACGGGCAACCGCCCACGTCCGCCGGACGCCGGTTCCTCCGGCTCTGCGACGAAGCCGGGCGCGGTCGGATCAACCTGGGGGATGGTGCCGCGGTACACTGTCGTGTCCGGCTCGATTTCCGTCAGCCAGTGGCCGGACGGGGTTTCGAAGACGATGTCATGGTCGCGTATGCTGCGCAGGATCAAGCCCTCCACGCTGTCGCCAACGCGGCAGAGCCGGTGTCTGCCGCCTGCTGCGACGATCGCGATCGAGGAATAGGGATCGCTCATCCGCACGATACCGACGAGGCGAATGTCCGGGAGGGCCGGCTCGTTGACGACCTGGGGCGCCGTTTGCGGCTTGGGATCGGCGGCACGACGGCGAGCGAACATGTTCTTCTCGGCGATTACGCGGAAGCGTTCGAAGTCGCCGTCATCCGGGGATCCGGCGTCTGCCGCTGAGGCGGCAAGCGACAAGAAGACGCCGACCGTAAAGACGACGTTCAGAAGAAACGCGGGTGCCCGCCCGGCCACGTGTTGTCCCCCCGTGCGGCAAGCCCTCCAATCCGTGATGCGCAGGTGCTCCATGCGTACCGACCCCACCAGTAGTTGCGACCCAACCGATTCCATCCGGTACGCGTTGGTCCATCGCGGCAGACCATAACACCATCCCCTTGCCTTGTCAAGGAATTTCCTGTGCGTTTTTGAGAAAATAGATGCTTGGGGGGATTTCTATCTTGTTAATCTGCGTCAAGTGCTGCCCTTAAGGCTTCGTCGACGTTGCGTACAAAGACGAATCGCAGGCCCTTCCTGGCTTCCGTGGGGATCTCGGGCAGGTCCTTCCTGTTACGCGTCGGCAGCAGGACGGTGGTGATTCCCGCCTGTTTGGCGGCCAGGACCTTCTCCTTGAGTCCGCCGATGGGCATGACCAGGCCGCGCAGGGTGATCTCGCCGGTCATGGCGACATCGGGCCGCGTGGGCTTTTGGAGCAGCAGGCTGACCAGCGAGGTGAACATGGCGACTCCGGCACTGGGACCGTCTTTGGGGATGGCTCCGGCGGGCACGTGGATGTGGTAGTCGGCCTTGCCGAATTGCTTTTCGTCGATGCCGAGCCGCTTGGCGCTGGCCTTGACCAGAGAGAAGGCCGCCTGGGCGCTCTCTTTCATCACGTCGCCGATGTGGCCGGTCAGTTGCAGGTTTCCCTTGCCGGGCATGGAGGCCGACTCGATGAACAGCAGCTCGCCCCCGACGGGCGTGTACGCCAGGGCCGTCGCGACACCGGGGATTCCGGTCCGCAGGGCCAGCTCCGACTCGTGCTGGGCCGGACCGAGGATGCGCGCCAGGTCTTTGGCGCCGATGGTCGCTCGTCGTTTGTCGCCTTTGGCGATCTGGGTGGCGACGGACCGGCAGATGGCGGCGATGTGCCGCTCGAGATTGCGCACGCCCGCCTCGCGGGTGTAGCTGTGGATCGTGGTGCGGATCGCCTCATCGCGGATGGTCAACTGCGACTTGCTCAGCCCATGCTCCTTGAGCTGCCTGGGAACGAGGTATCGTTTGGCGATGCGGAGTTTCTCGGTTTCGGTGTAGCCGGGCAGCTCGATCAGCTCCATGCGGTCGAACAGGGCCGGCGGGATCGGTTCGGTGTAGTTGGCGGTCCCGATGAACATCACGGCCGAGAGATCGAACGGCTGGTCGAGATAGTGGTCGCTGAAGGTGCTGTTCTGCTCGGGGTCGAGCACTTCGAGCAGAGCGCTGGCTGGATCGCCCCGGAAGTCGGCGCCGATCTTGTCCAGCTCGTCGAGCATGAAGACGGGATTGCGGCTGTGGCACTTGCGCAGCTCCTGCATGACTCGTCCCGGCAGGGCGCCGATGTAGGTCCGGCGGTGGCCTCGGATGTCCGCCTCGTCGCGGATGCCGCCGAGCGAGACGCGGACAAACTTGCGGCCCATCGAGCGGGCGATGGACCTGCCCAGCGAGGTCTTTCCCACGCCGGGAGGCCCGATGAAGCACAAAATCGGGCTCTTGCCCTTCGGGTTGAGCTTCCGCACCGCCAGGAATTCGAGGATGCGTTTCTTGACCTTGGTCAGATCGTAGTGATCGCGATTGAGAATGCGCTGGGCCTGGCCGATGTCGATGCGGTCTTCCGTCTGGACCGACCAGGGCAGTTCGCAGACCCAGTCGAGATAGGTGCGGATGACGCTGTATTCGGGCGAAGCGGCCGGGATCTTGCTGAGCCGGTCCAACTCGCGCAGCGCCTCGGTCTCCACCGCCTTGGGCATTCTGGCGTTGGCGATATTCTGCCGAAGCTCCTTCAATTCCTCGGTCCGCATATCCTGCTGGCCCAACTCGGACTGGATGGCCTTGAGCTGTTCCTGGAGGAAGTACTCGCGCTGGCTCTTGTCGATCGAATCCCGCACACGGCCCTGGATTTTGTGGCTCAGCTCGAGCACTTCGAGCTGATGGGCGAGGATGACCGAGAGCTCGTTGAGTCGCTTGGCCGGGTCGAGCTGCGCCAGGAGCTCCTGCTTCTTCACCAGGTCCATGCTGAGATTGGCCGCCAGGAAGTCAGCCAGCGACGAGGGGTCTTCGATGTTCTCCAGCAGCACGGAGGCCTCTTCCGGCACATTGGGGCTTAGCGCCACGACGCGGTTGGCTGATTGGCGTACGCTGACCATCAGCGCCTGAAGCTGCTTGGTCATCTTCGTCTTGACGGTCAGCAGCTTGATACGCGCCTTCAGATAAGGCTCGGTGGCGATCCGCTCGACGATCTTGAACCGGGCGATGCCGTGGACGAAGATGTTGACCGATCCCTGGGGCATCTTGATGATCTTGAGGACGCTGGCAGTGGTGCCAACGGAGTAGAGGTCCGCAAAGCTCGGGGTGTCGGTGTCCGGATTGCGCTGGGTCAGCAGGCCGATCAGCGATTCGTTCGGATGCGTATCGGCCAGCAGGGCCTTGCTCCGTTCGCGGCCGACCGTCAGCGGCGTGACCGTGCCCGGATAGGCGACCGTGTTGCGGATCGGAAGAATCCCGATCACATCGGGAACGTGAGGGTCTATATCGTTCTCAGATCCCCTGGCCTCCTCGGCCTCAACGTAGCCATCGATCGGTGTTGTGCCCTTCGCCATTGCGTCACCGAACCAGTCGTTTTCCTCGACGATGAAGAGATTATTCAGATAGCTTGCCATGTATCTGCTCGGTCCACCTCACAATTTAACCTGGATCATACTGCATAGACGTCGCTTTTCCCAAAGGCAAAACAGCGAAATCGCCACGCTACGTGGAGTTCCCCCGGAGGTGGGCAGCCGGTTCGCCCGACAGGCGCCGCGCTAACACTATACGCGTCCGGCAGCCTTTTGTCAAAAATACGTTGAAAGGGTGTCAGGGTTTGCGTTTCCTCGCGTCTTAGAGAGTGAATTCTGGAATGGGAGCCTTGGTTGGATACGGAAAGAGAGAAGATGTTGGTTGCTTCGTGCCGGAACGGAGACAAGACGGCCTACGGCGGTCTGGTCAAAGCGCATTCCGGGCGCGTCTTCGCCATCTGTCTGAGCATGCTCGGCGACCGGCACGATGCGGAAGATGCGGCGCAGCAGACATTGTTGAGGGGTTTCATGGAAATCAACAGCCTTCGCAACGCACAGCGGTTTGGCGCCTGGATCGCCCAGATCGCACGGCATTTGTGTATCGATGCCATTCGCCGGCGGAAGGCGGAGGTGGTCCTGCCGCCGGGCGATACCGCTGGCGCCGATGAGGCCCCGGAAGACTATCGGCGTCTCCAAGGGGCTCTGGCAAGACTGAGCCCGGACTACCGCACACCCCTTCTGTTGTTCTACTTTGACGGGCGAAGCACGAAGAGCATTGCCGAGACACTCGATATCAGCTAGGCCGCGGTGCAGACACGCCTGAGCAGGGCGCGCCGGAAGCTCCGTGACTACCTGGGGTCGGAGGGTCTGGAATCATGACGGACAAATGTGAGTATTTCAGGGAGTTGATGCGGAGTGCTCTGGCGACCCCGCTGACTGGCCAGCAGGCTCGTGAGGTGGACGAGCACGTTGCCGCGTGTGCTGCCTGCGGCTTGTATCGCGAGGATCTGGCGGCGGACGACCGTTTGCTGGCAGACTTTGCGCGGCGGATGGCGCCGGCCGTAAGGGAAATCGAGAGGACGGTTGTGGGAGCAATCGGGCAGCGACAACCGGCGGGGTCACGCGAGCATTGGGGGAGCAGGCTATGGCGTGTGGCGGCTGCGGCGGTGATCGTCTGCGGCGTTGTGGCGGTGGTGGGATGGCTGCTGCTGCCACTGGGCGAGCCGAGCGTGACGCTGGCCCAGACGCTGGCGCGCATGCGGCAGGCGCCCTGGATCCACGTGGTGCAGACGATGGAATCGGCCGGAGGGCGGCGGTACGAATACTGGGAGCGGGCGGCAGGCGGCGTACTCGTGCAGAAGAGCCCGGACGGGAGTATCACGTACGCAGACTACGACGAGAACGTGATGCACGCGTATGATCCGGTCGCAAATCGGATCATGATTTCATTCACGACAGACAGCTATAGGATCAAGCCGCTTTGGAACCCCCTGGCGGCGCTGTCGGACGCGGTCGAACGCGCCAAGGCAGGTGGGACGGAGGTCTTGCGTGGCACCCACGACGACGATGGCGTTCAGGTCGAGCGGATGGTGGTGAGCTCCGACTTGGACGGGGGTCGCGTTTCTATGACCTACGTCCGGGACGTCGAGCGGAATCTGCTGGTCCGGCAGGAGACTACCGTTCTGCGAGATGGTCACAAGCAGGCGTATGCGACGTCCTTCGATTATCCCGAGCGAGGACCGGAGGATATCTACGCGCTGGGCGTGCCGCGTGATGCGGCGATCCTCGACATCCGCCCGGAAGGACCGGCGCTGGACTTGGTGAACACCGTTCAGCAGCGATTCGAGCGGGGCTTCGGCGATCACGTCGCGGTGGTCCTGGAATCGCGGGTCGACCCGGACGGTGCGAGCGAGGCGGGACAGATCGCGGTGCTGTGGCAGAAAGGCGAGATGAAGCGGTGCGATGTGTATCGCGGCTTCGATTCGCAGAGGCGGGCCGATGAGGTGGGAAGCCTGTATTCGTTGGTCCAAGGCGGCTGGAACGAGTTGACGATTGCTGGAGTTCTCGAAGTCGCCGACGTCAACGCGCTGACGCTGCGCTTGTTGTTTGACGGGCAGCGGACAATCCGTTGGCAAAACGTGGGTGGGCAACTCGTCGAGGACGAACATGAAATCGACCAGTTCGAGATGCCCTATGGTCCAGTGCCCCATTCGCTGACCGGTCTGATCTGGCCCAATCTTCACCTGCGGCTCCAGTCAGGCTCGTCGCAGTTCAAACACCAGGTGCGGCTGCTGCCGGAGGACCCGAACCGGCCCGGACTGGTCGGCCTCCAGTTTGTCGAGTATGCCGCGAGAGAAGACTACTGGTTCGATCCGGACAAAGACTACATGCAGATTGAACGCGTCCGCAACCAGGAAGGCCAGGGCGTCACCTCACAAACCATAACTGTCGAGACGGCCCAGACCTCCGGAGGACGCTGGTATCCGCAGGTGATTCGAACGGAAGCGAGCAGTTTCAACGACGCCGGCGCGAGTCCCGGCTCACGGCGTGAACTGCGGGTGCGCGTCGATGCGAATCCGGCGCTGGGCGACGGGGTCTTTCTCGCCGATACCGTCACCACCGCAGAGCCATCGCGTGCCGATGCGTCGACAGCGCAAGCCGAGTCAGCCGCAGACGAAGAGACTGAACCGTCGCCAGCCGACGCGGGGCTGTCGGGAACCGTTCGGGATGAGCAAGGCCGACCGGTGGCAGACGCGACCGTGCTGTTGTACCACAAGGTCAGTGAATACGGCTTCGGCAATCACGTGGTTGAGCAGAGGCAGACGGATGGACAGGGCCAGTACGTGCTGACGGCCCCGATTGAGTTGGTGCGAAGGGAGGGGCATAGTCCTGCGCAGGACTCGTACGTCCTGATCGCGACGCATCCGGACTATGCTTTTGCCTGGCAGAACATCACTCAGAATCGGGAACCGGGCGGCTACAATCTGACACTTACTACGCCGACGTCGCGGACGATTCTCGTGACGGATCATGACGGCCATCCGCTGCCGGGCGTCCGCGTCTGGCTCTATCACGCCGGGGATCGCACGAGCGCCAACCCGCTGTTTCGTGATTACCTCGGTGTGCCCACGGACCTCGGCGTGCTGGGAGCCGCAACTGACGTCAATGGGGTCGCCTCGGTGGCGAATCTGCCCGACACGGGATGCAGCTTCCATGCGACGCTCGGCGGCTATGCGAGGGGCCTGGCCTTCCCCAGTCAGAATCATATCCGCCTCAGTCCTGGCGCCAATGTCTCGGGATGGGTCCTGACCGAATCGGGCGAGCCCGTCAGCGGGGTGGTGGTGCGTCTCAAGACGGGCTGGATGCACGACTACTTCCTGGCGGAATCCGACGAGGAGGGGCAATTCGCGTTCCTGGACCTGCCGGCGCAGGGGTGGGACACGAGCCCGTGGGGCCATTCGGAAGGGGGCAGTGGTCGGTACACGATGACGGTGGAACACTCTCGCTATGCGGGCCCGGGTCGGGAGTTGCGTCTGTTGGCCGGCGAGACGATCGACGACATGGTCGTCGAGGTCTCCTCGACAGCGACGTTGGTCAGGTGTCTGGTTCTGGAGGAGGGGACGAATCGACCCGTGGCGGGCGCCCGCCTCCACGGCAGGAATGAAACGGGTGAAATCAACGGGTACTCCGATGCCGACGGTGTCTTCATGGTTCGCGTTCTGCCCGGACCGACGATGCTGCAGGTGTACCTGCCGCCGGAGAGTGTCTATGTTGGCAGCAGTCTTCATACATCGCAAGACTGGCAAGTTACGTTTGAGGCGCAGGGGGCAGAGGTGGATGTTGTTGTCCGATCGCCTCGGATTGAAGGACATCTGGTCCGCGTCTCGGGTACGGTTGTCGGGCCAGATGGCGCGCCCGCGCAAGATGTTGTGGTCTACGGCGGTGCGGGAGAATTCTACACAGCCAAGGCCGGCAGTTTGATCTGGACCGTTGGGGTCAACTCCGATGGCACGTTCGAATTGTCGCAAGTGCCGGCGAGTCGCGATCTGCGCCTCTACGCCGAGACCCAGGATCACGGACTTGCGGCCACCAAGGTGGTCGCAATTCCAGCCGACCCGAACGAAACTGGGCCGGTGGAACTGATCCTGCAACCGACCGAGAAGGCCGTCGTCGTCTTGGAGGATCAGGACGGCAACGTGGTGGCGGACCGGTCGATCTGCCTTCGTCCCGTCGTCGACGGGGAGGTCCTATGGGCGACCGAGCGCATTGTCAGCGTCGGTCCGTCGGGAGTGCTGGAGATCGAAGGTATTGTTCCCGGCCTGACATACCATTTGCGTGACGCCCGTTTCGAAAGTGTCAGCGGAATGCTCCCGGAAGGCTGGAGGGAATGGTTCGAGCAGAAGGCGGTGGTGCTGATCCCATGGACTCCGTAGGCTCAGGACTGTCCGGGACGGGTACGTGAAGTCAGAGGTACTTTTCGAGAAGGCGTTTGGTGTTGCGGATGCCTTCGTCTTCGGGCTGCGTGGGGCCCTCGAACTCGATGCCGATGTAGCCTCGGAAGCCGGAGGCTTTTACGAGGTCCACAAGCCGCTTGTAGTCCATCAGGAGTTGCTCGCCACTGGCGTCGAAGTCGTAGCTCTTGGCGCTGACGCCTTTGGCAAAGGGCAGCAGCTCCGCCATGCCCCGGTAGCGGTCGTAAAGCTCTTCGCAGCCCTCCAGCGGATTGCCCCAGGGGTGGGTCAGGCAGAAGTTGCCGAAGTCCGGCAGCGTGCCTACGTTGGGTCGAGCGACCTGTCTGATGACCGACGCGAGCCAGGCGCCGTTGGATGACTCGTGGCCGTGGTTCTCCACGACCACGTTGATCCCCATTGTCCTGGCGAAATCGCCCAGCCGGCCCAGTGAATCGATGGAGGCCGAGCGTTTTTCCTCCGATGAGCCGTTGCCATGAAGGTTGACGCGGACCGTCCGGCAGCCCAGGAACCGGGCGGCCTCGACCCATTTCTTGTGGTCCTCCACCGCCCGGCGTCGCGCCTTCTCGTCGGCGTCCGCCAATGGGCCTTCGTCGTCGACCATGATCAGATGGTTCACGACGCCGGCGTCGCGACTTCGCTTGAGCAGTTCCTTCAGGTAGGCGGCGTTCTTGCCCGCCTCGCGGAAGTCCATGGACCGGCCGCCGAAGAAGCCGTTGACGTACTCGACGACAGAGATGCCGAAGTCGTTCCTGCTCTTGGCGGGAAAGTCCAGATGGTCGAGCCGGCCGGAATAGATCGTCCGATGCAGAGACCACTGCGCAAGGGAGATCTCGATCCTGGTCGCGGCGGTTTCCTCCGCTCGCACGCGACAACCGGCCAATGGCAGTGCGGCCGCCAGGAGCGACCGCCTGACGAAGCTTCTACGTGTCAACATGTTCGGCGCCTACATCACATCGCTGTTACTTGATCGCGGCGTGGTATTCCTGGAGACTCTTGACTTCCGGCTGCTTCTGGCGGACGGCGGCGATGCCCTTGGCGGCCGCCAGGGCGGCGGCGATCGTCGTGATGTAGGGCACCTTGTAGCGGATGGCGGCCTTGCGGATGTAGGAGTCGTCGGTCTTGCCGGCCCTGCCCCTGGGCGTGTTGATCACGAGCTGAATCTTGCCGTTCATCACGTCGTCGGCGATATGCGGGCGCTGCTCGAACATTTTGTAGGCCAGCTCCGCCTCGATCCCGTTCTTGGCCAGGAACGCCTGCGTTCCGCTGGTCGCTTTGATCCTGAAACCGAGGTCAGCAAACTGGCGGGCGACCGCGACGACCGCTTTCTTCTCCTTGTCGGCGACCGTGATCAGGACGGTCCCCTCGACGGGCAGGCGTCCCTGTGCGGCGTCCTCGGCCTTGAAGAAGGCCAAGCCGAAGGAATCGGCCATGCCGAGGACCTCTCCGGTCGAGCGCATCTCCGGTCCGAGCAGGGGGTCAACCTCGGGGTAGAAGTAGAAGGGGAACACGGATTCCTTGACGCCGTAGTGCGGGACGCGACGCGGCTTGAGACCGAGGTCGGAGAGCTTCTTGCCGAGCATGACCTGGGTGGCGATCCGGGCCATGGACAGGCCGCAGACCTTGCTCACCAGCGGCACGGTCCGGCTGGCACGCGGGTTCGCTTCGAGGATGTACACCTTGTCGTTGCAGATGGCGTACTGAATGTTCATCAGCCCGACGACTTTCAACTCCATTGCGATCCGGCGCGTGTACTCGTAGATCGTGTCGATGTGCTTCTGGGGGATCGTCGTCGGAGGGATGACACAGGCCGAGTCGCCCGAATGGATGCCCGCCTCTTCGATGTGCTCCATGACTGCCGGCACGAAGGCGTCGGTCCCGTCGGCGATGGCGTCCGCCTCGGCTTCGATGGCGTTCTCGAGGAAGCGGTCGATGAGGATCGGCCGCTCGGGCGAGACGTCGACGGCCGCCTGCATGTACCGCTGGAGCATCTCCTCATCGTGCACGACCTGCATGGCCCGGCCGCCCAGCACGAACGATGGACGCACCATGAGCGGATACCCGATGCGTGCGGCGATTTCCAGCGCCTGCTCCTGCGTGCTGGCCATGCCGCTCTCGGGCTGGGGAATGCCGAGCTTCTCCATCTTGTGGCGGAACCGGTCGCGATCCTCGGCCAGGTCGATGGTGTCGGGCGTCGTGCCGATGATCTTCACACCGGCCGCTTCGAGTTCCGAGGCGATGTTCAGGGGAGTCTGGCCGCCGAACTGACAGATGATGCCCTCGGGCTTCTCCTTCTCGTAGATGCTCAGCACGTCTTCGACCGTCAGCGGCTCGAAGTAGAGCTTGTTCGACGTGTCGTAGTCGGTCGAGACGGTTTCCGGGTTGCAGTTGACCATGATCGATTCGATGCCTTCATCGCGGAGGGCAAACGCCGCGTGGACGCAGCAGTAATCGAACTCGATGCCCTGGCCGATGCGGTTGGGACCGCCCCCGAGGACCATGATCTTGCGCCGCGGCGAGACGTCCGTGGCGTCCGGAGCGTTGTACGTCGAGTAGTAATACGCCGCATTCTCCACCCCGCTGACGGGCACCGGGTGCCAGCCTTGCACGGTCTTGAGCTTCCTGCGCTGCTGGCGGATCGCGGTTTCCTTCGCTCCCAGGAGCTTGGCCAAGTAGCGGTCGGCAAAGCCGTCCTGCTTGGCCTGGACCAGCAGTTCGCCGGGAAGCGTCTTGCCCTTGTACCGAAGAATCTTCTCTTCGAGTTCGACGAGCTGCTTCATCTGCTCGATGAACCAGTGCTTGATGCAGGTCGTCTCGTGCAGGGTCTGCACGTCGGCGCCTTTGCGCAGGGCCTCGTACATGATGAACTGCCGTTCGCTGGACGGCTCGGTCAACAGGCGCATCAGCTCTTCGAGGCTCTTGTTGTGGTAATCGCGGGCGAAGCCCAGCCCGTAGCGGCCGTCCTCGCGCGAGCGAATCGCCTTCTGGAACGCCTCTTTGTAGGTTTTGCCGATGCTCATGACCTCGCCGACGGCCTTCATCTGGGTTCCGAGCCGGTCGGGCAGCCCTTCGAACTTCTCAAACGCCCAGCGTGCGAACTTCGCGACGACGTAATCGCCGGACGGCGTGTACTTGTCGAGCGTTCCCTCCCGCCAGTAGGGGATCTCGTCGAGCGTCAGGCCGCCGGCCAGCAGCGCCGAGACCAGAGCGATGGGAAAGCCGGTCGCCTTGGAGGCCAGGGCCGACGAGCGGCTCGTGCGTGGATTGATCTCGATGATGACGATCCGCCCGGTCTTGGGATCGTGGGCGAACTGGACGTTGGTGCCGCCGATGACCTGGATGGCCTCGACGATGTCGTAGGCGTACTTCTGGAGGCGCTCTTGAACCTCGGCGCTGATGGTGAGCATCGGTGCGGTGCAGTAGCTGTCGCCGGTGTGGACGCCCATGGCGTCGACGTTCTCGATGAAGCAGACGGTAATCATCTGGTTCTTGCTGTCGCGCACGACTTCCAGCTCCAGTTCCTCCCAGCCGAGGACGGACTCCTCGACGAGGATCTGGTTGACAAGGCTGGCGCTGAGCCCGCGTTCAGCGATGGCGCGGAACTCTTCCATGTTGTAGGCGAAGCCGCCGCCGGTGCCGCCCATGGTATAGGCGGGGCGAATCACGCACGGCAGGCCGATCTTCTCGATGGCGGCTTCCGCTTCGTTCATGGTGTTGGCGATGAGGCTTCGCGGCATGTCGATGCCGAGCTTGGTCATCGTGTCCTTGAAGGCCTGGCGGTCTTCGCCTCGCTTGATCGCGTCGACCTGGACGCCGATGATCTTGACGCCGTACTTGTCGAGCACGCCGGCCCGCGCCAGCTCGCTGCTGAGATTGAGTCCCGACTGGCCCCCGAGGTTTGGCAGCAGGGCGTCCGGACGCTCCTTGGCGACGATCTTCGTGACGCTTTCGAGCGTCAGCGGCTCGATGTACGTGACGTCGGCCATGCCCGGGTCCGTCATGATGGTGGCCGGGTTGGAATTGACCAGCACGATCTTGTAGCCCAGGCTTCGAAGGGCCTTACAGGCCTGCGTGCCCGAGTAGTCGAATTCGCAGGCCTGGCCGATCACGATGGGACCGGACCCGATGATCATGATCTTCTTGAGATCGGGGCGCTTTGGCATTCGGTTCTCTCCTGTACAAGACAGATCTCCGGCGGAGATCGCTGGGTGTCCGACAAATCGGCGGGATTAGAGCAGATGAACGGCCGGTTGTCAAACGCCAAAGAGAACACGAATGACCGGGGTGTGACGGAGGAATGGGGCCGTAGCGGTTTCGACGGGGGAGGTGGCAACGTTCACCGGGGTGGGAGATGGCGGGGCGATTCGCCCCGGACGCCGGAGACAGCGTCCATTCCCGCTTCTACAACCCCCCGACGTTCATCGGGGCGCTGTCTCCGGCGAAGGGTATGGCGGGCCCCTGCTCGGCCCGCCGCGAGATAGTCCGTCGCTGCGGACCTCAGACTCGTTCGGGCCCCGGCTCGGCGGGCTCGTTGGGGTCGTCGCCCACGAGGATCAGCCCACGCGACCAAGCAGCCCTCTCGGGCCCAGGCTCATTGGGATCGTCGTCCCCCAGGACAAGACCCTGCAACCAGCACGCCCTCTCCGGTCCTGGCTCATTGGGGTCGTCGTCCACAAGGGACCACCACGCCCTCTCAGGTCCGGGCTCGTTGGGATCATCGTCCAGCCAGATTGCGTCGGCTTTGGCCGAGGGCACGAGCCGGACATACTGGTGGGTGAGCACCGAGACCAGCAGCAACAACAGCAGGGTGAGCGTTCTGACAGAAATTCTTTGCATATTCCTTTCCTTTCTCTGAGATTGCACTGCGTCGTCCACTACTTCTGATGACAGCCGCTCAGGCTTCCGAATACGTGCTCTGATCGGGTTTGATGACGATGGGACTGGTGATGCCGCTGGGCAGCATGGTGTCCTCTTCCGGGGTGATGCTGATGACGCCGATGTCGCCCAGTTCGGTGGTTTCCGAACCTCCGTCTTCCAGCGTGGCGCCGATGTTCGTGACGTATCCCGAGGAATAGGGGGTCGTGTCGAACATCGAAATGATTGTCCCGTAGATTTGCGCGTTTCCGCGAATGTCCACGATGCCTCCGACAATGGCGCCGGTCAGGACGTTGTTGTCGCTCTGCTCCGGATTCGTGTTGCCCAGATTGACGTTGAAGTGCGGGGCGAGGATCGTCGCCTCCTGGACCGACGACTGGTTGTTGAAGGTCGCGCCGCCGGTGAAGTAGAGGCAGTTCTTCTGCCAGTTGAACGGCTGGGGCGTCTCGGTGACGATCACGCCGTTGAAGGTGCAGTCTTGGAATCGCACGTTGTTGGTGTAGGACGTGTAGTACGTGCTGGTCGGGTTGCAGTCGACATAGAGGACGCCGTTGAAGGTGCAGTTGCGGAACAGCGCCTGGCGTCCGCGCGGCAGTGTGGCGTCCGTGAACGTCATGTCCTCATACACGTGACGCGTCACCTTGAGGCTGCTGCTGCTCTGGGGCGCTGCGTAGTTTCCCGCCGCATGGGGGAAATACTCGACCACGCGATTCTCGGTGGGACAGCTCGGGATTTCGGCCAGTCCGGAGGTATAAACGTCCGTGTTGTAATCCGAAATGCTCATGCCGGGCACGTCAGTGCCCTCTGGCTGGCTGTAATTGATGCCCTCGTGATAGGCCAGAATTTCGTCGTCCGGGCTGTAATAGCGATCGGCGTAATTGGTGCCCAGCGGATTGCCCTCGGTATCGAAGGGCAGTCCATTGGCGTCCAGCGTCTCCATCTGATAGCCCTCGGCGAGGATGTCGTCGAGGTCCAGGACGGTGTTGATGGTGCCGAGAACACTCGAGTCGCTGGTCATGTTGAACGGGCTGATCTCCGGGCGATCCCACGAACTGTAGAGATCGCCGTGAATGGTGGTGTCTCCGGTCAGCCACATGCGACCGCGGCTGGCGATCGCGTACGTCAGAACCTCGCGGTCCTTGGTAATGTCCATCGCGACGCCTACCCTGCGCGACACCTGTCCGTTGACCCCCGTTGACTCCAGGTAGATGGTGCGCGGATCGTTGGCGTCTCGACAGAAGCGCATGTCGAACGTGACGGTCCCGCCGTCGCACGTCATGCCCTGTACGGTCAGCTCGTTGGCGTCGTAGGTCACGGTCTTGCCGTCCAGGTTCTGGGTGTCCACGTAGTTGCACAGAGTGTTCCAGACGGCGGTGGCCTCCGTGTCGCTGACGTAGTTCCACGGGGTCGCGCCCAGGCTGACGGTGTGGACAATGTACTGGGCGCACTGGAGCCCGGACTGGGCGGCCAACAGAGCGGTGTTGAGTCTGTGATGGTTCGAGGCTACTTCGACGTTGGCCCCGGAGATGGTGGCCAGTGAGACGGCCAGCGCTGAGAAGACCAGGACGAAAATCATGGACAAAATCAGCGCCGAGCCTCTGGATCTGTGGTGGTGCTTACCTGCCGTGGACATGTGTTTCCCCCCCCGGAAAACGACCTGCTGTGTAACGGTGCTGCCCTTCTACGATCCATATTAACTATAGGATAGAAAGCGGCGTCTGCCAAATCCCAGGGGGATTCGCGGCAGGCAGGTTTCCGGGGCCGGATGTTATCAGACCTGTTTGGGCGTGGCGTGGTCGTCTGTCGAAGGCAGGCCGGCCGCGCGAGGGGCCTTTCGTGCAAAGGCCCCCGTGTGCTCAGATGCACTCGTGGTAACTGTCGGGCGCGAATTCAAGCGTTGTTGCCGGTGCGAAACCAGCCGGGATCTTGTCACGTCCCGAGCGGTGGAATACGAGATCCGTGTTGCCCGCCAGTTCCATGCGGTCGTCGGAGTAATTGATGATCGAGCCATTGATCGTTCCTCCGGCATTGCCGTAAAACTGAACCCCGCTGGCGGCGATCACCCCGTTGATCATGCTGGCGTTGCCGCCAAAGGACACGCTGAACCCCGGCGCGACAATGAACGTCCCGGTCTCTTCCGTGAGCGTCCCGAACTCCTCGGCGGACAAGGTGGAGACGTCGTTACTGACCACGGTTCCGCCGAAATCGAGCTGGTTGAGTTCCGACGGGGCTTCCAACTGCCCCTCGGCTACGATGATCCCGTTGATCGTCGCGTTGCCGACGAAGCGGACGACATTGGGCTGGCGGACGTAGACGATGCCGTTGATGGTCGTATTGCCGGTGAACTGCGGATTGGTGTCCGGCGGAATCTCGATGTTCGTCAGCGTGGTGTTCGAGGTCGGATCGCCCGGCTGAAACGTGGTCTGGATATAGCCTTCGAAGTCCTGTGGATTGGGGACGGGGAACGTGCAGGCATCGGCGCCGATGGTGATGTACTCGGCGGCGGCGGCTCCCTTGGCGCCATACACGGAACTGCTGTTGGCGATGTCGATGTAGGCAACGCCGTTGGCGATGGTCACTTTGCCGGCGATCGAAGATTTCCCGATCATCTCGAGGGCCAGGGCGCTGTTGAGGCTCTCGATGTAGATATCGGCCCAGAATTTCTCGTTGAACGTTTCGATGTCCACATTGCCCTGGGTCACCAGGGGCCCCCGGGTGGCGATGCCGTAATCGAAGATGGGATTGCCGATCTCCTTGAACTGGTAGCTGACGGCCACCCGTTTGGTGGCCCGGCCGCCGCTGCCGATGATCGTGATGTCGATGGCATCGTAGTCGGTTGCGCCGTCGAGGAGGCGACCGTAGGTCAGTGCGGCCGTGAAGCTGGTTTTGGTCGCCCCGTCCAGGCTGACCTGCGGTATGGTGATCGTGCTGTCCTGGTACGAAACGCCCATGTTCGGCAGATCGACGAATTCGGCCTCCAGTTCGTCGAAGAGGTCCTCCAGGCGGCTGGTCGGGGCCCCGCCGGGAAGGCTGATGTCGTTGAGGTAATACCGCAGGACTTCGAGGCCCGAATGGGCGCTGGCGAGCGCGCGGCCGGCGTCCTGCTGGTTGTTTGCGACCTGGATGTTGGCGCTGGAGATCGTCGCCATGGCGATGGACAGCGAGGAGAGCACTGCCAGAAAGATGAGCGACAAGACCAACGCAGAACCGCCTCGACGCGTAAAACTGATACATACGGACGGTTTCATCTGTTCCCCCCTGGATACCGCCTGAAGTGCCACTCAAAAGCGCCTACCATCAAAAGGTCTATTAAAACATAGGACATCGGGGAGGCCGTTGACGTCAGCCAATGGCTAAAGGCAGCAAGCAAATGACGCAACGAGATGGGGGATGGCTATGCGTTGTAGCGTTCGGCGAAGTAGCTGCTGCGGGCGAAGGGGGACGCCTGGACCCAGTCGAATCCGGCCTCGCGTGCCTGCTGTTCCCACCAGGCGAATGTTTCCGGACGCACGTAGTCGATTACGTCCAGCGAGTCCCGAGAGGGCTTGAGGTACTGTCCAATGGTGATGCGCCGGCAGCCGACGGCGCGCAGGTCTCGCAGGACCTGCATCACTTCGTCGTCGGTCTCGCCCAAGCCGAGCATGATCGAGGACTTGGTGGGGATGCCGGGATATCGCCGGGCCGCCATTTCGAGCAGGCGCAGGCTGAGCCGGTAATTGCCGCCAGATCGGGCCTTCGGATAGAGCGAAGGAACCGTCTCGACGTTATGCGCGAACACGAAGGGCAATGCGTCGGCCAGGATGTCGAGGGCCTCGGACTGATTGTCGCGGAAGTCCGGCGTGAGAATCTCGAACCGCACGGAAGGGCAGTGCTTGCGGACTTCGGCGATGCACTCGCGGAAGTGTCCAGCGCCTCCGTCGGGCAGATCGTCCCGATTGACGCTGGTCATCACGAGGTACTTCAAGCCCATCTGCTGGACCATGCGGGCCAGCCTGGCCGGCTCAGTCGGGTCGGGCGGCTCCGGCTTGCCCGTGGCGACCGAGCAAAACCGGCAGTTCCGCGTGCAGACGTTGCCCAGGATCAGGACGGTCGCGGTGCCGCGGCCCCAGCATTCGCCCTTGTTGGGGCAGTTCGCGTGGTCGCAGATCGTCTCGATGTGCAGCGATTCGAGCGTCTGCTCGGTGTGCTGAAAGCTGTGCCCGGCGGGCCAGGGCCGGCGCAGCCACGGCGGCAGTCGTTTCGCGTCGGCGCTCATGGTCGCGTTCCGCCCAGGTGATGCGGGAGCAGTTTCGTCAGATGCATCTTGGTCGCGTCCATATCGCAGGGCCGGCCCGTTTCCTTCTCGACCGAAGTCATCTCGACGCCGTCGAGGCCGCAGGGGACCATCACGTCGAACAGACGCAGGTCGTTGCAGAGGTTGATGGCCATGCCATGGTACGTCACGAACCGGCGGATGCGCACGCCGACCGAGGCGATCTTCCTGCCGCCGGTCCAGAGCCCCGGAAAGCCTTTTCGCCTTTCGGTCGCGACGCCCGCCCGCGCGAGCAGGTCGATGCCGATTGCTTCAAGCGTCCGGACGTATTCACTGACGCTCAGACCCAGACGTTGAAGGTGGACAATCGGATAGACGACCAGTTGACCCGGATTGTGGGCGGTGGCGCCGCCGCCGCGACGAATCCCGACCACGTCGATTCCTCGGCGCTTCAGTTCCTCCGGCTCGACCAGCAGCCTGTTGGCGCTCCGGCGCGCTCCCAGCGTGATGACGGGCGGATGCTCCACGATCAGCACGGTGTCGCCGATCCGGTCGGCCTGACGCTGCTCGTTCATCTCCTGTTGCAGGGCCAGAACCTCACGATACTCGGCCAAGCCCAAGTCGCGGACGTGCAACGCAGCCGTGGTTGTTCGCTCAATCTGGATGCCACGCGTCACCGGCGCACCCTCCGCATGAAATCAAAAGGCAAAGTGCAAAATGCAGATCGTAGGGGCGAATCATGATTCGCCCGTACCTCATCCGCCTCCGGCGGACTCCACAATTTTGATATCTCCTTTTTGCTGTTTGATGTATCATTCCGTGCTATTCGAGGAGCAGCTCGCCCAAGGCTTCGTGGACGGCGTCTTCGAGTGTCTCGGAGATCGTCGGGTGCGGGAACGTGATCTGGCGGATCGGCTCGCACGTGCCGATCAGCGTCCGCGCGAACGCGACGAATTCCGTCGCCAGCGGCCCGACCATCGTGACGCCCACGATCTCGTTGATCGCGTTGTCGCGAATGGCGTGAATCTGGCCGTTCGTGTCGTTCTCGGCAACGCTGCGTCCGTTGGCCTTGTAGAAGCCCTTGCCGACCGTGACATCGAGCCCTTCGGCCTGGCACTTCGCCTCGGTCTTGCCCACCGATGCGACCTCGGGGAACGTGAAGATCACGCGCGGAATCAGGTCGTAGTCGAGCATCTCCTCGCTGCTGCCGGTGGCGTTGGCGGCGGCGACCTCCGCCTCGGCGGTCGCGCCGTGCGCCAGGTAGGTGGTGCCGACGACGTCGCCGACCGCGTAGACGCCCGGCACGTTCGTCTCCATTCTCTTGTTGACCTTGATGACCGGTCCGTTCATCTCGAGGCCCAGCGCCGAGACGATGGCCTTGTCCACCGCGGCGCGCCGCCCGACGGCCACCAGCACGCGTTCGGCCTCGATGGCCTGGCCACCGTCGAGGTTGACCTTGGCCGACGACGGGCCTTTGTCGACGCTCATCACCTTTCGCCCGGTCAGCGCCTCGATGCCGAGGCCCTTGAACTCGCGTTCGACCAGCCGGCTCGCCCACGAATCGAGCATCGGAAGCAGGCTTTCGAGTGCCTCGACGATCGTGACCTTGGTGCCCATCGCGGCATACGCGCAGCCCAGCTCGCAGCCGATCACGCCGCCCCCGACGACGACCATCGACTTCGGGATTTCCGGCAGCGACAGCGCCTCTGTGCTGCTGATGACGACCTTGCCGTCGAAGGGAAGGCTCGGGATCTGGATCGATTCGGAGCCGGTCGCCAGGATCAGTTTGCCCGCTTCGAGATCGGTCTTTTGCCCGCTGGCCTCGACCGTGACCTTCGTCGGCGAGTGGACGACCGCCGTCCCTTCGAAGTAGGCGATCTTGTTGATCTTGGTCGAGCCCTGCATCCCTTTGCGCAGGCCGGCGATGATGCTCTCGCGGCGTTGCTGGATCTTAGGCCAGTTGGGTGTAGCCGACGCGATGTCGATGCCCATCTCCGACGCGCTGCGGGCCTTCATCAGCAGGTGCGCCGACGCCAGCAGGGTCTTGGACGGGATGCAGCCCCAGTTCAGGCAGGTGCCTCCGATGAACTCCTTCTCGACCAGGGCCACGGAGGCCCCTCGCTGGGCGCAGCGCCTGGCGGCCCTGGCGCCGCCGGGGCCGGCCCCGATCACCACAACGTCAAACCTCTCGGCCATGCTCGACTACCTCACTGTACGGGTTGGCATTTCGTCGTCCAATGCTCCTCGCACGCCGGCACCCCCGGCGCGAGGCCCAAGTATAGCACAACGCCCCCAGATGGCAAACCGCAACCGTGTCCGTTTGTAGTGTGCCCGTAAGGGCATACGAGTCCCTGTGGACGAACTCATGCAGCCGACGGGCTGTAACGCCTCACGGCGTCACTACAAACGGAGCCTTCCTGGGGGCCAGAAGCTGGAATTCCCAGATGGTTGGGCCGTCGGTGGCTTCAAGGATGTTCAGGCGGATGCGCTGCGAGGTGACAGGCTCGAAACCGGCGGTGAATTCCTCGCCGATTCGCCGGCCTTCGACGAAGGTCACCCAAGTTCCGTCGTCGACGTATTGCAGCTCGAAACGCCGGACGCGGTCATAGGCCTCGCTGAGCATCACCTTGGAGATCGTCTGGGGCTGGCCCAGGTCCACCTCCAGCCAGGCCTGCTTGACGCCCGCATCCGTCGCCCACCGAGTGCCGGGATCGTCGTCGAACGCCTTGTCAGGACCGTGGGAAGGATTGTTCTGAAAGACGTTGGAGGCCGAGGCCTTTTTGCCTGCGGCCAGCGACGACGAGGACAACGCGAGCGGTGCGATGTCCGCCGCCGGGCCGTCGAGCGTCAGCTCCACGATCGTGTCGATCGGGTCGCGGTGCTCTTCGCGCACGCCGATCACGATCGCGTCGGACGTCTGGCGGACACTGACGGAGCCGCCGGTCAGGAGCGACGCATTGGCGATGCGCTTCGGCAACGCCGGCAGCGTGACGGTCTCGTCGCGCCAGTCGAGGATGTGGACGTAGACGGTGTTGCCCCGGTAGGTGCTGGCCAGGGAGGCGGTGGTTTTGAAGGGGCCGCCGCGAGTGCCGTAAATGGTCTGGCCGTACTTGCCGAGCCACTGGCCCATCTCCAACAGGCGCTCCACCTGTCGCGGTTCGATTCGCCCATCGGGCATAGGCCCGACGTTGAACAGCAGGTTGCCATCGCCTCCGACGACGCGGACGAGTGTCTGGATGCACTCCTTCTCGGATTTCATCACGTCGTTGGGCTTCCAGGCCCACTGCTGGCAAATCGTCATGCAGGTTTCCCACGGCCGGTCGTTCTGGAAATTGCCGATGCGCTGCTCCGGCGTGTCGTAGTCGCCCGCCTGGCCACCCTTGCTCACGCGGTTGTTGATCACGAGATTCAGCTGGAGGCCCTTGAGGTACGCGTACAGCTCGTCGCCGTATTCGAGCGTCCAGGGCTCTTCCCACTGCCCGTCGAACCACATGATGCCCAGCAGGCCGTAGTTCTCGATGATCTCCCTCGTCTGGTTCTTGAGGTACTGGAAGTAACGCGGCATGTTGGGATTCGGCTTCTTCGTGCGGCCGCCGGGACTGCCCATCGGGTAATCTGGATGGTACCAGTCGCAGATCGAGTGGTACGTGCAGAACTGGATGCCGTGCTCGGCGCAGGCGTCGGCCAGCTCACGCATCACGTCCCGCCCAAAGGGCGTGTTGCCGATGTGGTAGTCGGTGTACTTCGACGGCCACAGGCAGAACCCGTCATGGTGCTTGGACGTCAGGACGAGGTAGCGCATCCCGGCCTCTTTGGCGGTCGTGACCCACGCTTCGGCGTCGAACAGCGTAGGATTGAATCGCTTGTAGAGCTGGTCGTATTCGTCGGCGGGCACCTCGCGCCCACGCGACCAGCCGATCTCGGTGCCCTTGAGGCTGACCGGACCCCAGTGCACGAAAAGCCCGAACTTCAGGTCCCGCCACACCTGCATCGCCTCGCTTTCGGCAGCAGGGCACGACGACGCCCAACCCGCGACGATGCACAGAACGATCCCCAACACTCCCGCTGTCCGCTTGTGTCCGCACGTTGTCATAGACCGGCTCCTTTCGATGGATTCGTGTCATGTGCGCCCAGTATACCCGCCCATCGCCCGCCACGAAATACACAATAGGTCCCATTGGACCGATAGGCCTCCACAAGACCTCTCAGGTTTTGCACGTGACGCCAAAGGCGGAAATACGATAATAGATGGTGAACAGCGACGGTGGCCGAGCACCGGCAAGAGTGCCGTGCGGCGTCAGGACTCCTTGTCGAACCAGGGAGTGGGGAAGCCATGAATGCGAGAACGCAAATCGAAAGCGAGCGGGCATTCACCCTGATCGAGCTGCTGGTGGTCGTCGCGATGATCGCGGTGCTGATGGCGCTGCTGGTCCCGGCGCTGTCGCGGGCGCGAAAGGAGGCGCGGGCGGTGGTCTGCCAGGCCCACCTGAAGCAGTGGGCCCTGCGCGTGGCCGCCGGCGCCAGCGAGGACGATGCCAGCCTCCGAAAGTGGGACAAGACCGGCAATACTCACAAGGCTTGGTCTTTCCGTTTGCAGGCCGATGTGCCGCCCCCGGAGAATCGGTCCCGGGACATACGCTTCTGTCCGATGGCCACCAGACTGGTGATGGCTCCGGACCGAGATTCGCCGGGTGAGGTAATGACGGGCTACGGCGGTACCTTCCGCGCCTGGGACCACACCTTCCTAAAATACGATTCATTCGCCTGTAGCAGTTACGGCACGAATTCGGCGCTCATAGCTGCCCACATAGGTCTGATATGGGACGCATCGCGACAAGCAACCGCCCATGTCCGGGCCCCGAGCCGCGTTCCCGTCATGCTCGACAGCACATGGTCTGCGACATGGCCCGGTGCCTTTGAGGCCGACCCTCCGCCCGAATCCGATGCGATCCCGATGGCCGACTACTCCGAGAGGCGTTGGCTTTCGTGTATTAACCGCCACGACGGCGGGGTCAACTGCTTGTTCTTCGATGGGTCGGTGCGCAAGGTGGGCCTCAAAGAGCTCTGGACGCTCAAGTGGCATCCCAACTACGACACGGCCGGCCCCTGGACGAAGGCCGGCGGCGTGCAGTCCGAGGACTGGCCGGAGTGGATGCGAAAGTTCAAGGACTACTGACCGTATCTCGTATCTCGTGGGCGAGGCATGCCTCGCCCCTACCATTGGCCCGTAGGGGCGACGCATGCGTCGCCCTGGCCCGGGATGGCAGACGGCCTCGAAAGCTGAGACCATGAAGAAGAGGGTGTTTACGCTGATCGAGCTGCTATCTTGTGGTTTTCTTCATCCATAAGATGACGAACGAGGCCCTGATATTGAGTGCGCCGGATATGGATGACAAGGAGCGCAGAAGCTATGCAAAATGACAAGTCGTCGCCCAAAGACGCTCTGCCCGAGAGCTTCCAGACGCTTGAGGAGTTGTCGGACTTCTGGGATACCCACAGCAGTGCGGACTACGACGATGCGATGGAACCAGTCGAGGTGGAGATCGACCTGTCTTCCCGCAAGGTTTACTGCCCGGTGGCAAGGGATCTGCTGGTTCAGGTGCGCAGGCAGGCGCACCAGCAGGGCGTGTCGACCGAGACTTTGATCAACCTCTGGTTGCTGGAGAAGCTTCGCGCCTCGGCATAGGCCGCAAGGTTGTCACTTGAGGATGGTGGTGTGGGCGGCGTCGAACATGCGGACGCCGCCACGGTCGAGCTGGAGGATCAGGCCGTTGACCGGGTCGATCCCGATGCAGTGGCCGGTGAAGGTCCGCCCGTTGCAGGAGAGCGTCACACGCTGCGACAGTTGCGTGCTCAGGCTGCTCCAGGTTTCGATCACTCGTTCCTTGTTCTTCTCGGCGGTTCGCAGCCATTGGTCCAGCGAGGCCAGCGTGCGGCGGGCCAGCGTGATGCGGTCGCAGCGGCCCTCCCCAACCAGATCGAGGCTCGTGGCGCTATCGCGCAATTTCGGCGGGAACGACTCGGCGCTCTGATGGCAGTTGATCCCGATCCCGATCACGGTCGTATCTCGTCGCTCGTCGCCCGTCGCTCGTGAGGGACTGCTCAAGCTCTCAGGTAGTCGAGCGACGCGCGACGGGCGACGCGCGACGCGCCTCGATTCGACAAGGATGCCGCAGACCTTCTTGCCGGCCAGCAGGACGTCGTTGGGCCACTTGATCCGTGCCCTTTGGCCGCCGACGGCGCCCAGGGCCTCGGCGACCGCCACCGCGCAGGTCAGGGACAGCAGCTCGTTCTCCATCGCGCGGCCGATCAGCAGGACGGAGAACAGAAGGCTTTCGCCGTAGGGGCTTTGCCACTGCGCGCCGGTTCGTCCCCGGCCGGCGGTCTGTTCCTCGGCGAAGACCACAAGGCCGTCATTGTCCGCGTTGCGCGCGTACTCGGCCGCGACGTCGTTTGTGCTGGCCGTGCGTTCGTAGACGAGGACCTTGCGTCCGATCCGTCTGGTCTTGAGCTTGACGCTGATCCTGTCCGGGTCGAGTCGGTCGTCACGTGGCATGAAGCTCGCTTATTTGTCCAGTCCGATATCGACTGCGGCGGCCGAGTGGGTGATCGCCCCGATGGCGATTCGGTCCACCCCGCACTGCGCGATCGCCGAGACGTTGTCCAGCGTGATATTGCCTGAGGCCTCCAGCAGGGGCTTGTTGCCCTTGCCGCACATCTCGTCGCGCATCTTCACCGCGTGCTTGAGCTGCCACTGGCCCATGTTGTCCAGAAGGACGATGTCGATGCCCGGGATCTTCAGAACGTGGTTCAATTGATGATCGACGTGGTCCACTTCGACCGCGATGAACGAGAGCCCCTTTACGTTGCGGGCGTCCTCGACGATGCGTTTGAGCCGCAAGGGGAAGTTCTTGCCCAGTTCGGCCATGTGGTTGTCCTTGACAAGAATGCCGTCGTAAAGCCCGAGACGATGGTTGTAACCGCCGCCGCAAGTGACGGCGTACTTCTCCAGCAGACGCCAGCCCGGCAGGGTCTTGCGCGTGTCGTAGATCTTGGCTTTGGTGCCCCGGATGGCGCGCACGTACTTGTTCGTCGTCGTCGCGATCCCGCTGAGACGCTGGAGGAAATTCAACACGACCCGCTCGGCGCTGAGCATGGGACGCAGCGGTCCTTCGATGGTGGCCAGCTTGCTGCCCACGTGGGCGCCCTGGCCGTCCTTGACATGGGCGGTCATCTTCAGACGCGGATCGTACTGCCGAAGGATTTCTTCGAGCACGGGGACGCCGCACACGACGATCTCCTCACGCGAGACGATGGTCGCCCGCGTGGTCGAGTCGTCGGGAAACAGCAGTTCGGTTGTCACGTCGCCTCGACCGAGGTCCTCTTCGACGGCCATCTGGATGAGGGGACGCACCTGCGCGATGTTCAGTTTCTTCATTTCTTCCCTACCTGTCGGGCCGCACCGCGCCGGTTTGGCGGCGAACCCTGTACACCTATGCCTTCCCGCGCCGCTTCTGCTTTTTGGTGGCCAGAAAGGTGCTCTTTTTCCTGTGCGAATCGGCGAGCACCAACTCCGGCAGCTCCTTCAATTCGCGCAACTGGTCCCGCAATACCGCCGCCCGCTCGAAATCGAGGGCCTCGGCGGCCTCCAGCATCTCCCGCTCGATCTGTCCGGCCAACTCGACCTTGTCGTATTCGGAGTCCCCGAGTCGAATCGCCTCCTGGGCGACGCGTCGGGCCTTAATCTGCTCGGTCAGGCTGTTGCGGATCTCTTTCTTGATCGTTTCCGGCGTGATGTTGTGTTCCTGGTTGTACGCCAGTTGGATTGTACGCCGCCGCCCGGTTTCGTCAATGGCTTTTCGCATCGATTCGGTGACCGTGTCGGCATACAGCAGGACGGTGGCGTTGACGTTCCGGGCGGTGCGCCCGATGGTCTGAATCAGGGAGGTCTGGCTGCGCAGGAAGCCCTCCTTGTCGGCGTCGAGGATGGCCACGCAGGAGACTTCCGGCAGGTCGAGACCTTCGCGCAGCAGGTTGACGCCCACGAGCACGTCGAACTCCCCGTGCCGCAGGTCCCGCAGGATGTCGATCCGTTCCAGGGTGTCGATCTCGCTGTGGAGATAGCGGCAGCGATAGCCGCGCTTGGTAATGTAGCTGGCCAGGTTCTCCGCCATCCGCTTGGTCAGCGTGGTCGCCAGCACCCGTTCGTGCGCCGCGACCCGCCGGCCGATCTCCTCGAGCAGATGCTCGACCTGATTGGTCGCCGGATGGACGAAGATTTCCGGATCGAGCAGCCCGGTCGGCCGGATGATCTGCTCGACCACCTCGCCGCCGCACAGCTCCAGCTCGAACGGGGCCGGCGTGGCCGAGACGAACACGACCTGCGACCAGTTCTGCTGGAATTCCTCGAACCGCAGGGGGCGGTTGTCCATCGCGCTGGGCAGACGGAAGCCGTGCTCCACGAGCACGGCCTTGCGGTTGTGGTCGCCCGCCCACATGGCGCGCAACTGTGGGATGGTGACGTGGGACTCGTCGATGAACAGCAGGAAATCGTCGGGGAAGTAGTCGATCAGCGTATAGGGCCTGGCCCCCGGCGGCAGGCCCGCCAGATGGCGCGCGTAGTTCTCGATCCCGCTGCAGTAGCCGACCTCCTGGATCATCTCGATGTCGTACATCGTCCGGGCCTGGAGCCGCTGGGCTTCGAGGAGCTTGGCCTGGCTGCGCAGCTCGCCGAGACGCTGCGCCAGCTCGGCGCGGATGCCTTCGACGGCCTCGGCGATGCGGTCGGCCGGCATGATGTAGTGCTGGGCCGGGTAGATGAACACTTGGCTCTCGACCGCCAGAATCTCGGCCGAGACGGGATTGATGTAGCTGATCCGCTCGATCTCGTCGCCGAAGAACTCGATGCGGATGGCGAACGATTCATAGGATGGATACAGCTCGACCACGTCGCCGCGAACGCGGAACGTCCCGCGCTGGAAGTCGATATCGTTTCGTGCGTACTGGATGTCGGCCAACTTGCCGAGCAGGGTGTTGCGGTCACAGGTCTCGCCGGTGCGGACGGCGACCATGCTGGCCTTGTAGGCTTCCGGCGAGCCAAGCCCGAAGATGCAGGAGACCGAGGCCACCACGATGCAGTCGCGCCGGGTCGCGAGGCTGGTCGTCGCGGAAAGCCTCAATCGATCCAGGTCGGCGTTTCGCGAGGCGTCCTTCTCGATGTAGATGTCCCGCTGCGGGATGTAGGCCTCCGGCTGGTAGTAATCATAGTAGCTGACGAAGTACTCGACGGCGTTCTCGGGAAACAGCTCGCGGAACTCCTCATAGAGCTGGGCGGCCAGCGTTTTGTTGTGCGAGATGACCAGGACGGGCCGGTCAAACCGGGCGATGACGTTGGCCATGGTGAAGGTCTTGCCGCTTCCGGTGACGCCCATGAGGGTCTGGAATTTGCTGCCGGCGCGCAAGGCGACAGCGAGCCGCTCGATGGCCTGCGGCTGATCGCCCGACGGTTGGAACCGGTTGTTCAGCTTGAATCTGCCCATATGCATTTGTCGTTGGGAAGATTCTAACCGGCCGCCGGGCGAAATTCACGCGCATTCCACGATGCCGGACCGGTGGCAGGGGGGCCGCAAACGTCGTGGCACCGCCACAGGGTGTGCCTTCTCTCCACGATTCTACTTCGACGCGGGCAGCGAGTAGGTGATGCCCACGATCATGGCCTGGCCGTACCGCTCCCACAGAGAATCAACGCTGAGATTGGAGGCGGCCGGCGGCAGCTCCATGGTGATCGTCGGGATGCCAAGCTCCTCGCCGGTGTAGGCGCCGAGCGAACCCGGCTTGGCGCCCAGCTTCTTGACCGGCAGCCTGCTGGATGACGCGACGGCGGCCGCCAGGGCCTTGCCGGGGCCGTCATAGTCGATGCAATTGAGCGGCTGGTGGAGCGAGAGGATCCGGTTCGGGCTGAACTCCTCGATGGCGGCCTGGAGCGCCCGGCTCTCCGGTTCGGACAGCGACTGGTGTCCGTTGGCGCCATTGTTGACGCGGTTGGACGCCTCGAAATTGCGGTTCAGATCGATGCCGCGAACGTTCTCCCGCGTTCCGGCGGCCATGCCGTCCGGATTGGCCACCGGGATGATAACGATGCGACGGCCCTCCAGCAGACCCGGGTTGGTCGCCAGGTGGTCGGCCAGTCTCCTGACGAGCGGAGTGCCCGCCGGTTCGTTGCCGTGAATCGTCGCGACGATGAGCGTCGTGTCGGGTCCGTCCCCGAGAACCTGAGCGGTGATGGCGCGGCCCTGGATCGAGCGTCCCAGGAGACGGTATTGCGGGATCAACTGCGTCGTGGGCAAGGGCACCGGCCGGTCCTCGCCAATGACGCGAGGTCTCGGCTCAGGCTCATAGCATCCCGCCAGCGCCACCACAGCAAGAAGCAACGTGCAGACCAACCAGATCGACCGTCCTTTGTCCATATCGCCTATTCCTTTAAGTCACCCCAGACTGTTAGACGGCCGGAATATAACCGATCGCCACTCGCTCTGCAACCGAGAAAACACTGACGGCCGCAAGCTGCTTCCACGCCGACCTCTGTTTTCTGCCTGGCCTGGACTTTCCAAATCGCCCGCCATCCTCGACAATGGGCCTCGAAACGCACGTATGGCAGCCGTACAGCTCGGCAGCGACGGACGATGAGAAAGGGTGGATCGCCTTGAAACCGTGTATCGAACTGGCGTCGACGACGACCCCGGACGGAAAGAGAATGGTCCTTTCCCGGCACGACCGCGACTTCTTCATCAGCGTGGACGGCCGGCAGTTGATGACCAGCCGGGAGCATGAATCGGAACTGGAGCTGGCCCGTCTGGGGTGCGAGAAGATCAAGAAGAGGCCGCGCCCTGTCGTCCTGATCGGCGGGCTGGGCATGGGCTACACGCTGCGCCAGACGCTCGATCTGCTGCCGCCGGGGGCCCGCGTCGTCGTGGCCGAGCTGATGCCTGACGTCGTCCGCTGGAACCAGGAGCTTCTGGGCGAATTGGCGGGCCATCCGCTGCGGGATGGCAGGGTGACGGTCGAATCATGCGACGTCGCCCAGGTGATTCGGCGGTCCGAGAGCGCGTTCGACGCCATTCTGCTCGACGTGGACAACGGGCCCGGCGCGATGACCTATGCCGGCAACGAGGGGCTGTACGGTCCTCTGGGGATCGGTGCCGCGATGCGGGCCCTTCGCCCGGGCGGCTGTCTGGCGATCTGGTCGGTCGACGTCGATCCGCGGTTCGAAGGACGTCTTCGACGAGAGGGCCTGAAGGTCCGTCATTTCCACGTCCGCGCCTACGCGCAGGCCAAAAACCGCTCGCGCTGCGTCTGGGCAGTGGCACAGGACGCCCGCGCGTTGCCTGAAGGCGAGACCCCTGACAAGGCGCAGGATGGGCCTACGCCTTCGCGACGCCGGTGAAGGGGAAATGGGCCAGGATCGACCGGCCGCCGAGGTGACGCTCGATTCGCATCAGCTCGTTGTACTCGGCGACCCGCTCGGATCGTGAAACCGAGCCGATCTTCACCTGGCCAACGCCGGTGCCGACGCCGAAATCGGCCTCGAAAGGCATCTCCGTCTCGCCCGAGCGGTGGGAGACGATCGCGGTCAGCCCGTTGTCCAAGGCTAGGTGGACCGTGTCGAGCGTCTCGGTGATCGTGCCGATCTGGTTGGCCTTGATCAGGACGCAATTGGCTACGTTCTTCTCGATCCCGATCCGCACGCGCTGCGGGTTCGTCGCGAACAGGTCGTCGCCGACGATCTGAACTTTGTTCTGCGTCTTCTCCTTGAGCAGGGCAAAGCCGTCCCAGTCCTCTTCGTCCAGACCATCCTCGATCGAGATGATCGGATATCGGCCGGCCCAGTCGACGAACAGATCGACCATCTCGGCCGAGGTGAGCGACATGCCGTCCTTGGTCAGGTTGTACTTGCCGTCCTCATAGAGTTCGGAGGCCGCCGGGTCCAGGGCGATGGCGATGTCCTCGCCGGGGGTGTGGCCCGCCCGTTCGAGCGCCTGCATGATGAGCTTGAGCGGCTCTTCGTTGGACTCGACCGGCGGCGCGTAGCCGCCCTCGTCGCCGACCGTGGTGGGCCAGCCGCGTTCCTGAATGATGCCCTTGAGCTCATGGAACGTCTCGGCGGCCCAGCGCGTCGCCTCGGCGAACGTCGGGGCGCCGACCGGTACGATCATGTATTCCTGGAAATCGGACGAGCCGATGGCGTGTTTGCCCCCGTTCAGGACGTTGATCAGAGGGATGGGCATGGTAAAGGGCTCTCGGGCCGGTTTGCCGAAGACGTCGGCGACGTATTCGTAGAACTGCATGCGCCGGGCCACAGCGCCGGCCCGCAGGCACGCGATCGAGACCGCCAGGATGGCGTTGGCGCCGAGATGGGACTTGTTGTCGGTGCCGTCCAGCTCGATCATCTTCTGGTCGATGCCCCGCTGGTCGGTCACGTCGTGTCCGATCAGGGCCGGAGCGATGATCCCGTTGATGTTGCGGACCGCTTTGAGCACCCCCTTGCCCCGGTAGCGTTGCGGCTCGTTGTCCCTCAACTCGACGGCCTCGTACTTGCCCGTCGAGGCGCCGGAGGGCACCATGCCGCTGACACGCGTGTACCGGTCCAGGTGGACCGTCGCTTCTACCGTCGGGTTGCCGCGTGAGTCCAGCAGTTCCTGCGCTGTGATCTGGAAGATGTCCATGCTGTTACCCCTCGATTCGTGGCGTTGTCACATAACGTCAGCGTTTCTTGCCAATGCCCCGGCAGTATACGCGATTCGCCTGGGCTTCGGTAGTCTTGAATCGAGAAACGATTTCCCATTTCGAGCGAGCCGCTCTATCATGGTGGGTGAGGAGGTCGTTTGCTTTGTGGCAGACGGTGGACTGATCAACGCGATGCGGAAAATTGGGAGGACGATCATGAGAGGTTTCAATCACGCTCGAACATTTCTGCTACTGGTATGGTTCTCGACAGGCATCGGCCCACTTCTCGGGGGCCAGGGTGAGCCGAGGGAAGGTGGCATCATCCGGGAGTCGGGGAGACTGGAGCCATGCGAATCCACCGTGGTTCGTAGCCAAGCCGCCTCTGCGAGGGCGATTCTGACCGTCGTGCCCGAAGGCCAGATGGTGACGAAGGGCGACCTGCTGGTCGAGCTCGACGGCCTGCAGCTCAGGGAGGAAAAAGGCCTGGCGGACGTGCGTGTCTTCGAGGCGCAATCGCAGGTGGAGGCGGCGGAGATGGTACTGCCGGCCAGAGAAAAGGAATCGGGGATGGCTGTCGAGATCGCCCAGCAGGCCCTGGCGATCGCTGAGCGCGCAGCGCAGATGTTCGAGACTGTCGAATACCCACGTCTGCTCGCCCAGGCCGAGAGCGAGCTGAGGCTCGCCCAGGAACGATTGGCGATGGCGTCCGAACGTCGGACGCAGGTGGAGCAACGCCTGGCGAACGACCAGGACAAAGGACCTCTTCAGGAGGCGGAGCTTGTCGTCAGCGAGGCCCAGATGCGATTGCAGATGGCCGAGACGGAACTGCGAACGCTCGGCGCGTTCGTCCATGAGCAGAGGCAGGCGGAGCTGCGTTTGGCCATTGCTCAGAGGAGACTCGATCTCGAATGCGCCAGGAACCAAAGTGCTGAGGTGACTCATCGCGCGAAGGCGGAGATGGCGATCGCGAAGGTGCATCTGGCGCACGAGCAGGAACGAGCGCTGTTCCTGGAAGAGCAGATCGCGGCCTGCAGAATCTATGCGCCTCATGCCGGAATCGTGCGATACGCCGAGTCGATCTCAGAACGTGGTCCGGGCCGTGCCCCTGTCGGCCCAGGGACCGTGATCCACTGCCACGAGCCGCTGGTGCACGTGGCGAGTATAGAGTATCCGAAGCTCACTGTGCGGACCACGATAGAGATGGCCCGGCGTATCGAGAGCGGCCGGGCCGCGACGATCCGTGTCGACGCGATACCGCAGCAGACGTTCCGCGGCCACGTCACAGACGTTCGCATACCGCCTTCGTCTGCGCCGGGCGCGGTTGCAGGGCTCATCACGGTGCAGATCGACGACTCGGCCGATGCACTGCGCCCGGGAATGTCCGCCAGGGTCGAAATCGAGCCATAGCTCATGGGCCGAGAATCCGATTTGCCACCAAGGTCCGGCCGCCTGCGCCGATCCGAAGCGAATGCGAGACGGACGCCGGGATTTGGACATGCCGGGTTTCGAGGCCATAGTTTGGGTAATGGGGGTGTCTTTGCCCCGTTCGGATCCGCCTCGGCGGACCGCCTTTGGCTGGCGCGCACGGCGCGTCGCACGATGGGCACCGGAGGAGAAGGATGGTGGGGGAACGAATCACGGGTCGCCCGGCGGTCCGCGTGAGTCTGGTTCTGGTCTTGGTGTGCGTTTCGGCCGCAGACAGTCGCGCGAACGTGTACAGTCACGGTTTCCGACGCATCTCCGACAATAGCGCCGTCGATGTCGCTTCCCAGCTTTCCGTTGATATCGTCGGTTATGGGTCCACGCAGGTGGTCTTCACGTTTCAGAACTCCGGGGCGGTTGCCTCGGGCGCGGTGATCGCCGACATCTACTTCGACGACCGCGCGGGCCTGCTGCGGAGCCTGGACGGGATTCTCGACTGCGACTACGACAAGAAACAATATCCAGGGGTGGATTTCCGCACGCCGGCCAGGCCGTTGAATCTCCCCGGCGGCAAGAGCATCGACCCGGTCTTTCAGGTGAGCGATGCGCTGTCCTTCGATGCGGATAATCCGGGTCCGAAGTGGGGAATAGGCGCCGGCGAGTCGCTGAGCCTGCGATTCCACGTCGCCGCGGACGGACTCGACGCGATTCTCAGCGCCATCCACAGCTCCGACTTCCGGATCGGGCTGCACGTTCAGTGTCTGCCGGCATATGCGGACGATGCCCGATGTGTCGACACCTCGGCCAGCGACGGATTCGTGACGACCGCGCCTTTGCCCGATGCGGCGATTCTGGGCACCTCCGGACTGAGTCTGGCTGCCTACTGGCTCAAGCGCCGGCGCGGAGGACTGGCCGGCATCTGAAATGAACGCCGGACGAAGATGACGCCGTTCGGATTCTCTGCTCAAATGACGCAGGCGGCGTGTTGACTTGCTCCCGAGTCGGGCGTACTATGGATTTCGCAGTGGCAGGGTGGGCCTTATGCTGGCGCCGGTAGAGCACTCCTTTTCGATGGTTCGTCTTCTGCTGATGGGCACGATGCTTGTCGGGATCGGTTCCGCGTCCGCCCAGCTTCGAACAGACCCGGCGGATGCGGCCGTGGAGATCCACTTCGGCGTCGTTGAGCCGCCGGTGGTCGCGCAGCGGGATGTCACCGTGGAAGCCCCCATTTCCGCACAGGGGACGGAAGTCAAGCCCCTGGAGTGCAGCGGCATGGTCTGGGCCGACGGCCGTCTGATCCTGGTCAGCGACCGCCACGGGCTGGCGCTGTTCACCTGTCCGATCGACCTGGAGCAGATGAGGATCGGGATGCCGAGCCCGCAGGTGGTGATCGGCAACGAACAGGAACTGCTCGACGACGCGGAGTGTCTGGTGGTGTCCCGGCTCGCCGGGACCCGTCGGGGCCGGGAGCAGGTTGTCTACGTGATGTGCTCGTTGAGCAACGACCCCGATGAGCTGCCTCTGCCGAAGCGGCGGCACATGCTGCGGGTGGCGCTGCGCGATCTGGACCCGGCGCGCGTGGTCCGGCCGGTGGTGCTCAACGCCGGGCGGCTGCGCGATCTGATCAACGAGCGTTTCGAGGCTGTGGGCATCGAACCCTATCGCACGTTTCATCCCGATTTCGCAGGCAGCGACAAGAACACCTATCGCTGGGGCAACGTCGAGGGGATGTGTTTCGCACCGGACGGCAGCCGCATGGTGCTCGGGATGCGGAATCCGTTGCTGGGCTCGCATGCACTGATGGCGGTGGTTGTCGGCGTCGAGGAGGCGTTCGATGTCCGGGATGCGAACAAACTGGACCTGGTGGATCTGTTCGCGATCGATCTGGGAGACCGGGGCGTCAGCGATCTGTGCTGGGACCCGCGGACCCAGGGATACCTGATCACCGCCGCCCGCAGCAACGGGCCCAAACTGAGCAAGGATCAGCCCTTCCCGCCGAATACGCTCAACAGCGCCCTGTTCTGGTGGAGCGGGCACAAGCAGGATCGCCCGATCCTGTTCGCCCGATTCCCGGACATGAAGGTGGAGGCGGTCTGCCGGCTGAGCGACACGCCGTTCATCGCCGTCGCCTCGGACGAGGGAGACGTCAGCGAAGGGCGGCCACAGCAACAGCAAAGCGTGATCACGGTGATGTACTTCACCGGCATCAATATCGGCTCTCAGGACCGGATCGATGTCAGCCAGAGATGAGGCAGTAGGGGCGAATCATCATTCGCCCGGGATCGACGACGCCCAGTTCGAGGCGAGCCTCGTGGCCGGCGACACGCAGATCGTAGGGACGAATAATCCTCCGCCCGTACAAGCGCCGGCCGCAGGGGCCAGGCGCGCTTCGCCGGTCCGTCAGCCGCCCTGGGTGGGCAAGGTGCTGGGCCATTTCAAGCTCTTGCGCTTGATCGGCGAAGGCAAGATGGGACGGGTCATCCAGGCCCGCGACATCAACCTTCAGCGCATCGTGGCGCTCAAGGTGCTGTGCAAACGCCTGCCGGGCATCGACGCCGCCCAGCGGGTCGATCAGTTCTTCCGCGAGGCGCGCGCCGCCGCTCAGATCGATCATCCGAACGTGGTGCACATCTACGAGATCAACCAGCACGACGGCTGGTGGTACATTGCGATGGAGATGCTCGAAGGCGGCAATCTCGGGCAGGCGATCAAGGCGGCCGGGCCGCTGCCGGCGCACCGGGCCTGCGCATTCATCGCGGACGCCGCTTCGGCGCTGGCGGCGGCACATGAGATCGGCATCCTCCATCGCGACATCAAACCGGCCAACCTGATGCTCACGCGGCAGGGACGGTGCAAAGTCACCGACTTCGGACTGGTGCACATCGACGATCCCAACGATCCGTTCCAGTTCACGCACAAGGCGGTGGGCTCGCCGCTGTTCATGGCGCCCGAGATGATCCTTCGCCGGGAGCAGACGCCGGCCGTCGACGTCTACAGCCTGGGCACGACGCTGTTCTGTGCGCTGACCGGCCGGGCGCCCTACACGGGCAAGAGCCTCGAAGAGGTCCTCCAGCAGCACGTCAAGACACCGATCCCGGACCTGCGGACGTACTTGCCGAACTGTTCGCAAACGCTGGCGACGCTGCTGTCCCGCATGTTGGCCAAGTCTCCGAGCGAGCGGCCGTCGGCGGCAGAGGTGACCTCGGCGCTGCGGGCCGAAGCCATTGCCGGCGCCGTGGTGGACTCGGGAACGTTGGGCTCGGGGACATCCAGTCTGCTGCGCGAGCTGATGGGATCGGGAGTGGCCGATTCGACCGTCGGCACACAGATCGTCGCGGCGGCGGAACGCTGGTCGCGGGCCAGGCAAGCCATCCGAAGGCGCCGCGTCCTGATCGGCGCCGCCATCGTGGCCGTGGCAGCAGCGCTGGTCCTGTTGGGTTTGTACGGACCGTTCGGAAGACCGGGCCGCCGCACCGCTCCATCGCCGGCAGGTCTGGCGAAGTATTTCCCCGATGCGCCGGAAAGCTTGGGTGTGCTGCCATCCGGCGTGGTTCCCGAGCCGGCCCGGCTGGATCGCAGCGATCCGCCGGCCTTCAGTTGGGTCCGTCAGATCGACCCGGGCGATGCCCGGTTCGTGGCCAGCCGCAGAGGCCGGCACTTCTACTCGATCGGCGCGCCCGAGGCGATCCTGATCCGCGCACGCGATTTCATCGGCTACCCGACTGCCGAGGCCGCCATCGCCGACGGCAAGATTCCGGCAGCACGATAGCCGCCCCAGACAGCGACGCCATCATTGGCCGGAGGACTTGACGATTGCGCGGTTCTCCAGGAAGTCGGCGTGAGCGTTGCCGGCGTTGGCGCTGTCGCGATAGAGACCGCTGCGCCACGTCTTCGAAACGATGTCGATATCCCCGTCTCCATCGACGTCGCCGATCCAGGCCTCATGCCCGCCGAGGTTCGCGTCGAGGATCACGTGCTCGGTCCAGACGCCGGTGGTGTCTTCCCAGATGAACCAGCGAGGCGGCGGCATCGGATTGGCATCGCGGCAGTCCTCCTGTTCGATACTCAGGATGTCGAGCCTGCCGTCGAGATTGAAGTCCGCCACGCGGAGGCTGTGCAGCGAGCCCCGCCGGCCCGGCGCGGTCTGCGGCAGCAGCACCTTGCGCCAAGACGTGCCTCGGCCATCCTCGTTGTAGAGAATCGCGGCGAGGCAATCGGGCACGTCGCATTCGACGATGACGATGTCGTTGTCTCTGTCGGCGTCCATGTCGCGGATAACGCTTCGCGTGGCCAGGATGGCAGGCCCGCCCCAGGTGGGCACGGTCCAGCGTCCGAAGGGCAGCGGATGGAACGCCCACATCACGCCGCCATCCTTGTTCTGTGCCCAGCGGTCGCCCAGGATGATGTCGCTGTCGCCATCGCCGTCGAGATCGCCGATGCCTTCGGGTCCGAAGCTGCCGTGAGGACAGTTCGCGGCGGGGATGATCTGTCTTTCGTTCCAGAGCTCGCCGAGCAGAGCACGTTCCGGCTGCCCGTACCAGTAGCAGCCGTGGTTCTCGCTGAGCGTGACAATGTCGGGGCGACCGTCGCCGTTGATGTCCGCTACCCCCACGTCGTGAAAGCCCGAATCCAGAGTGCGATAACGATGTGCGGTAAACGGTGCGTTCTTCGGATCATGAGAGTTCCTGTACCAATGATTGCCCGAGACGATGTCGATCCAGCCGTCGGCGTCGATATCGAGCAGGGCGGCGGCCTGTTGCGTCTGGCCCATCGAGCCGACGAGGCGCTCGACCCAATCGTCAGGCCCGCGATATTCGTACCAGTAGAAGTTGTTCTCAGTACGGCCGGGCGGTCGGGCCGAGGCGATCGTGTAGTCGAGGTCGCCGTCCCTGTCGAAGTCGGCCAGCGTCACCGAATGGAACCAGTCCTCGGTCGGCATCGTCGAGCGGATGAAGTGGTGCTTGAAATCGAACAGGGACGTCGCAGCCGCGTTGCGTCTGAGCCAGTGGTCCCAGCCGGAGAAGCGCCCGCCTGCCGAAACGGCGACCACGGTCGCGCGGACCCGCATCGGGAAGTACCTGTGCCGGTTGGCCCAGACCTCGGGATTGGGATTCCACGTGCTGATGTAGCCGAGCGGCTCGCTGGACCAGACGATGATGCCGCAGTGCAGGAAGTCGCGGACACGCGAGAAGTCTACGGGATGGTTGGGGTCGAGTTCCCACCACGTGGCGGGCGAGGCGTGGTGCGTGACGACGCCCGGCCCGTGCAGCTCGCAGTGGGGGCTCATCGTCTCGCGCTTGCCGCCGTCCTGCCAGATGCCGAACTGCAGCTTGCTGGCCGCATTCGTCGGCTGGCTGAGAATCTCGAAGCGGGTGTACACCCGCCCGTTCTCGTAGTCGTCCGGCCTCGTCCAGTCCGCCGGCGCTTGTGCCGGCGGCATGAACCACTTGAACCCGTTCAGCCCCTCATCAAACGTGAACGTCTCATCGAAGACGAGGAACTCGGCCCCGCGAGCAATACCGGCAACGAATGCCCCAGAGAGCAGAATCAGAGAGGAAAGCAGGACAAGGCAAGTCCGAAGCATGAGTATCTTCCGGATTCTCTCGTATTCGACGAGGGCCATCGCGGCCGCCTCGTCGGACGGCGCTCCTCCAAAGGACCCAAAGGACCTCACGGACCAAAGGGACGCAAGGGCAAGCCTTGTCCCTGAGGTCGTTCGGGTCCTTGAGGTCCCTTGCGGCCTCACGGCAGTTGGTTGTCGATCTTGAGGTTGTCGATGTAGAAGACGGTCTTGGTCGTCGCGTGGCTGACGAAACCGAGCCAGGTCAACTGCTCGAAGGTCTTGTTGCCGTTGGCGAGCTTGTCGAACCGCCGGGGCTCCTGGCCGGGCAGCGTCACCGTGAGATTCCACGTGCCGCTGTTGCCGGCGCCGAGGTCGGCCGAGATCGCGAAGTGCACCCACTGTCCGATGGGCAGGTCCAGCAGTCCCGGCGCGTCGCGACCGCCCACCCGAAGCTTGGCGTCGTCAACGCGGAGGCTCGGGCCCACGCTGTACAGAGTCGATCGCCAGTCGCGCCACTCGTGCTGGAACAGCACGCCCGGCTCGACTCGCAGGTCGAACGAACAGTGGGTCGTGCCGGCGCTGTGGTTTGGCGAGTAGACCAGATGCGGATTGTAGGAATACCGCAGCCCTTCGGCATCGGTGAACTTGAGGCTGCGCTGTCCGGCGGCGGCGGTCTCGTCGCTCACCGTGATGGCGTCGCCCTTGCCCTCGACGTGGACCTGGTCGGCACGTGGCGGCTGGTCGACGTCGGTCCCTTCGAACGTGTCGTGAACCGCCAGGGGCGGCGGGTCGGGCGGCAGCTCCAGCGCCGGGTAGGTCACCTCGTTGGCCTTTCGGATCCAGGCCGGGTCGCCATAGACGCCCGCCTGCGTGTAGTCGAACGGCTTGAACCCGATCTTCAGCGCCGGCGAGTCAGGCTTCAAATGGAAGTCGAGATTCTTGGGGTCGACGAACAGCGGATCGGCGGCGATGGAGTGCTGGTCGTGACCGTTCTCCTGCTGCCACTTCTCCATCGGCAGGCCTACAAAGTTGACCGGCTGGCCGGGGACGTTCCAGTAGCAGTTGTTGTCCATGTTGATCTTGACCTGTGTCCACGGTCCCGCCAGCAGCGGCCCGGTCTTCCAGTAGACGATGTTGTTGGCGAACGTGAATGACAGGTGCTCTTCGACCCGCGTTGCCTGCAACTGGTGCAGCAGGCTGTCGACCAGGATGTTGTTGCGGATCACGTTCTCCTTGCCGTAATGCTGGTGGAAGCTGCCGGTCTTGGTGTTGTAGACGAGGTTGTTCTCCATGAGGATGCCCGTGCTGCCCTCGTCGGTGTAGAGACCCCAGCCGCCGTAGGAGTAGGCGTAGATGTCGTGGAAGACGTTGTCGCTGACGGAGGTGCCTTCAGACGGTCCGAGAGTGTAGACGCCGCCCATGTCACAGAGCACCCACCAGCCGATGTGGTGGACGTGATTGAAGCGCAGGATGTTTCGCTTGGCCAGGCTGTCGGCATAGCCCCATCGCCAGCCCACGGAAAGGCCGGTGTAGTAGAAGTCGGCGACCTCGTTGTGCGTGACGGTGTTGTCGCCGCTCTGGCCGATCCAGACGCCGACGGCGGAGGTGTAGATCCGCCCGCCGGTGCGCAGGATGTTGTTGTCGGCGGTGATGTGGCTGGTCCGGAGGTTCTCTTCGGAGCGCATCTCGCCTTCGCCGATCCTCAGACCACCGGCGCCGAGATCATGGATGTACGATCGCTCCAGCCGGCAGTCGCGACAACCCCGGCGGAACCAGACGCCGTAGGTGGCGACGTGCCCAATCTCGCAGTCCTGGATCGTCACGTTTCGCGCGCCGTCGGCCATGACGGCCGCCTCGGTCGCGTAGGCCGCCTGATAGGGGGCGTAGCCGCTGCGAGGCAGCAGTTCCTCGTTGTGGTGGAACGTCAATCCCTTGAGCGTGATGTGTTCGACGAACTGACCGGCTTCGGGCTGGCCCTGGAAGAGCACGAGCTTGGTCAATCGCGGAGCGACAACCTCGGCGGTCGCCGGGTCCTCGCCGGGCAGAGGCTTGTAGTACAGCATTCCGTCGCGGGCGAGGAACCACTCGCCCGGCGCATCGAGGGCCGTCTTGAAATTCTCGAGATGGAACCGCGTGTTGACGGGCCAGCCGGAATAGCTTTTCAGTTGCTCGCCTGTGGTGACGATCAGGTCATCGGCGGCGTCGATCGCGGTGATGAAACGCCGCGTGATGCACCACTTGTGATACGCGACCAGAGTGATGTCCTGGATCTCCGCAACGCTCAACTCCGCCAGTGGCGCCAGGGCGTCGCCGTGGACCTGGGTGACGCGGAGGAACTGGCCCGCCTGCCCTTCGATGGGGACTTCCGAGGTTTCGCCCATGTAGTGATACCACTTGTTGGGCGTTCGCGCGCGAACGGCGCGGCGACCGTTGACGAACAACTGCTCGAAATACCACTTGCCGTTCGCGACGTCGAGCAGGCGAACCGACCAGAGGCCGTCGGCGTCGGCCTTGAATCCCGTGATGACTCGGCCGCCGCTGAAGACCGGCCTGGCGCCCGGCGCCGCTTCGTAGCTGATCGGAAAGTCCTTGGTGCCGCTGTCGGCGGGCGTCAGGATCAACGGCTCATCCAACGTGTAGCGGCCGTCGGCGACGATCACCTGCACGGGCTCCTTGAGGCCGTTCGTGCCTTTGAGTTGCCGAATCATGTCCCGGGCCTGCGTCAGGGTCTTGACCGGTCCATCGGGCGAGACTTGGATCGTTGTGGCCAGGGCCGGCTCTGCCGCCAGGAACGCCGCGGCTGTCACCCAGGCGGTCAGTACCGCCGTCGAACACCGAATGCTCATGGGTCTTTCCTTCTCAGTTGCTGCTCGTCGTATGGATGGGGAGCCGGACCCCGATGGCTCCGGCTCCCGGAATGCTCTCGTTGTCGATTCGGTCAGGCTGTGAGGTTCTCGAACTCGATCCCCACTCTCTTGCAGGCGTAGGCCAGCTCGCGCAGGTAGTCGCCGTAGCCGGTCATCCAGTGGAAGCCGGGCATGCGTTCGGCCAGCCTCAGGCTGTCGCACGTGAAGCGAACGTCGATTTGCGACCGGCAGATCGGCAGGAACGGCGAGTCCACGATCTCGGCCCGCAGCCCCACCCAGCGCTTCGACGCAAAATCGGGCGCGATGTTCGTGGTCATCTGGCCCTTGCGGAACTCGACCTTGGGGGCGGCGCCGTAGTCCGACTCGAAGTGCGTCATGATGCGGGCTGGCTCCAGGTCCTTGCCGTTCATCTTTCGCGGCGCGGTGCAATGGGCCAGCGTGATGATGCCGTCATGCGGATACGTTGGGTCGTTCAGGAACACGGGCATGCCCGAGATGTTGCCCAGGAGCACGCCGGACGGGATTACGACGAAGTCCGATTCGCAGAACGCCAGATACCGCGAGTCGTTCAAAAGGCTCAGCGTCAGGCAGGCGGTCGTGTTCGACATGGGCATGATCGTGCCCATGCAACTGTTGATCGTCAGCGCCTGGCAGTCCGCTTTCTTCATGATGCCCCGGAGCACCTGCTCGAGCAGGAAGGCGTTTTCGACGTACTCGGGTTTCGTTTCGAGCTTGACGCCCCGGCCTTTCATGTAGTCCTTC
This sequence comes from Sedimentisphaerales bacterium, assembly GCA_040772485.1. Classification (GTDB taxonomy): domain Bacteria; phylum Planctomycetota; class Phycisphaerae; order Sedimentisphaerales; family Anaerobacaceae; genus Anaerobaca. The sequence goes on from JAXGYC010000013.1 coordinate 219,018, forward strand.
GCGCGGGCCTTGGCGCGTTCGACCGCGGCGCTGTCGGTGTTGGCCTCCTTGATCAGCCGGCCCAGCTCGTCGTAGTCGACGGTCTGGATGTCGAACTTCCAGACCTCTCGCACAAGGTTCGGGACGACGTCGGCGGGCTGGGCCCAGGCGGCGGGACCGCCGATGGCGATGATCCGCGTGCCGAGAGTGTTCTTCAGGCCGCACAGCGCCCGAAGCCGCCAGAGGATTTCGTCCTGGCTGTCGATCACGACGTCGTTGTCGTCGACGCCCTTGACCGCCAGCGTGTCGGTGTGCTGCCTGAGGTAGCGCGGGCTGATGATCTCATACCAGAGGTAGACTGGCCCGGACTTGTGCCGGCAGAAGATGATCATGTTCTTGCCGCGCTTGTTCAGCTCATCGAAGATGCCCATCCACCCGCCGGCGGCGTAGACCAGATAGGTGTCGGCCTGGTCCAGGTCGGAGATCTTTGCCAGCTCCTCAGCATTTCTCGCGCCGGCCGGCGGAAGGAACTCGACCGGGAAATCGGCCTTCTTCTCGAGCGTGACCAATTCGGTCTTGATGGCCCGCAGCTCTTTCTCGGCGTCCTCCTGGGTCTCGATTCCACCCCAACTGCGCCAACTGGTCTGCGGCCTTCGCTGCGGCGTTTCGTACATCAGGATTGGCTTGACCACCAGGGGCTTGCGGACGGGTCCGGCCGGGCCTTCCGCCTCCGCCATCGCCACCGAAGACCAGGTCAGGCCCGTCAACGCCGCGCCGAACGCCGTCGCGCCGCCGACGCCCTGGAGAAAGCTGCGACGGCTGATGCCGTCACGGTCGTGACCGTGCCCGCCGCATGGGCAACAGGTCATTCGCATCGCGTGTCTGTCTGTGTCTTGGCTTGCCATCGGTGATCCCCTTTCACATTGCTTCGCCGATTGCCCATAGTGGTCTTGCGCGTGCACCGTATTTTGTCGATGACAGACGGTGAAACGACACCTGCCAACCCAGCCATCCGTGGCCATGAGGGCAATATACCGCAACCGTTTGTGAACCACAAGGCCCCAAATCTGACGCCAAGCCTGATTCTCCGGCTCGCGATGGCGCTCGGCCCGCGTGCCTCGGGTGTCGGCTTGACGCCCTGGGACGCGGGCCATAGAATGGCGGGCCTTGATTGGGTCCCGGGCGCCCGTAGGGGCGAGGCATGCCTCGCCTTTGCCGCCGGGCTGGAGTCGTATCCCCGAGGGGGTCCGCAAAAGAACGAAAGGAACCATGATTCGCATCAACGAAAACTTCCTGAAACTCCGTGCCGGATATCTGTTTCCAGAGATCGGCCGGCGCGTTCGCGCCTTCAAGGAGCAGAACCCCAAGGCCCGGGTCATCAGCATGGGCATCGGCGACGTGACGCAGCCGCTGGCGCCGGCGGTGATCGAGGCGATGCATCGGGCGGTCGACGAAATGGGCCGGGCCGAGACCTTCAAAGGCTATGACGACAGCGGTGTCGGTTACGAATTCCTCCGGCAGGCCGTTGTCGACAATGACTACAAGGCGCGCGGCGCCGACATCGGTATCGACGAGGTCTTCGTCAGCGACGGCGCCAAGCCCGACACGGGCAACATGCAGGAAATCTTCGGCACAGACAACGTCGTGGCCGTCGCCGACCCGGTCTACCCGGTCTACGTCGACACCAACGTGATGGCGGGGCGGACCGGCCAGGCCAACCAGATCGGCCAGTACGAAGGCGTGGTCTACATGCCCGCCACCGCTGAGAACGGTTTCGTCCCGGAGCCGCCGAGCCGGCCGGCGGATATGATCTACCTGTGCTTTCCGAACAATCCAACGGGCTCGGTCGCGACGAAGGACCAACTGGCTCGCTGGGTTGCCTACGCCCGCAAGAACAAGGCGCTGATCCTGTTCGACGCCGCCTATGAAGCATTCATCTCCGACCCGGATATCCCCCATTCGATCTATGAGATTGAAGGGGCCAGAGACGTGGCGATCGAGTTCCGCAGCCTCTCGAAGACCGCCGGCTTCACGGGGGTGCGCTGCGCGTACAGCGTCGTGCCGAGGACGTTGAAAGCCTGGCGGAAGGACGGCCAGGCGGTCGAGGTCGCCCCGGTCTGGAAACGCCGGCACTGCACCAAGTTCAACGGCGTCTCCTACATCAGCCAAGCGGGCGCCGCGGTCGTCTACACGCCGCAGGGCAAAAAGCAGATCGCGCAGACGATTGGCATCTACATGACCAACGCGAAGTTGATCCGCGAAAGGCTCACCGAACTCGGCTATCAGGTCTATGGCGGCGTCAACGCCCCGTATATCTGGCTCAAGACGCCCGATGGGCTCGGCTCGTGGGAGTTCTTCGACCGGCTGCTGAACGAGGCGCATGTCGTCGGCACTCCCGGCGTCGGGTTCGGACCGGCCGGCGAGGGGTACTTCCGGCTGACCGCGTTCGGCACGCTGGCGAATGTTCGAGAGGCCCTGGACCGATTCGCCTCGTTGTGACAGGATCGTGCAGCATTGGCCGACGGCCATTCGAGGGTTACGGAGGACCAAAATGAATCTGGCCAGAAACGCAATCGTGATTCTTCTCGGCGTCGTGCTGTGGGCGCAGGTTCCGGCTGTGGCGGCACAAGCCGAGCCGACCGTCGATCTGCCGGGGTCGTGGCTTGCCGATTGGCGAGACCTGCCCGTGCAGTTTCGCCCGCTTCAGATCGTACACGGGGTGCCCAGGCAACAGGCAACGCTCGAAGCGATGATGGGCCTGAAGGATCTCGGGCTTGGCGGGATCGTCTGCAATGTGGCGTTTGCGGATTATCTGCGATCCGAAGAGAGCTGGGAGATCCTGGTGCGCGCGGTCGAGTCGTGCAGCCATGCGGGTCTGCGCGTCTGGATCTACGATGAAGACGGCTACCCGAGCGGCGCGGCCGGCGGGCTCGTGCTCGAAGAGAGTGCGGATTTCGAGGCGCTGGCGCTGGCCTACGATCCTTGCCGGGCCGATCCGTTCGTGCTTCGTCCGGCGTACGAGCACACGCACGCCTCAAACAACTACTACGCAGCTCGACGCTATCCGAACCTGATCGACCAGGCGGCGGTCGAGTGTTTCATTCGGACGACGCACGATGCCTACTACGAACGCTTGAAGCCCTTCTTCGGCACGACGATCGAGGCGCTGTTCACCGACGAGCCCTCGCTGATGGCGGTGAACATCGGCCCTCTGCCCGATGAGGTGCGCCTGAAGGTCCGCGTCGCGGATCCGCTGGACTCCGACGTTCAGCCGCTGCCCTCGGTGCCGTGGGTGGCGGACCTGCCCGATCTCTACCGACGCTGCTATGGGCAGGACCTTCTGGCGGCGCGCCGCAGCCTCTTCGAAGGGGACAGCGAACAGGACCGGCGAATTCGCCAGCAGTACTGGGCGCTGGTGGCCGATCTGCTGGCCGGACGCTACTACGGGCGCATCCAACAGTGGGCCCAGGCCCACCGCGTCGCTTCATCGGGCCACATTCTCTGGGAAGAGACCCTTGAACACCATCCGGCCCTCGAAGGCAATTCGCTCAAGGTGCTTGGGCGGATGGACATTCCGGGCCTGGATTTGCTGACGTCGAGCCCGGAGGCGGTAGTCTATACAGGCTGGATGACCGCCGTGTTGCCGGCCTCGGCGGCCCTGCTCAATGGCGGCCGGCGGGTGATGACGGAAGTGAGCGATTTCTCGCAGACCATGGCCGACAAGGGGCCGGCCTCGCTGGCCGAGATGTGCGCGACCGCCGCCTGGCAGGCAGCCTTCGGCGTCACGGAGTTCACCCTGTACTACAACCGCCAGCAGCGCAGTGGCGAGGAGTATCGTGCGTATGGCGATTTCGTCGGCCGGCTCAACGCGCTGCTGCGTGAGGCCCAACCGGCCCCGCGTGTGCTGCTGTACTATCCGATCGCGGACGTGTGGGCTGAATACAGGCCAGTGGCCGAGAAGCTCACGAAGCAGTCGCAGTCGGCGCTGATGCGCCGCGTCATCGATTCCTTCATGAACCTCGGGCAGCGGATGACGCGCAGCCAGATCTCCTTTGCTCTGGCCGATCACGAGGTGCTGGCCGGCGCCCGCGTCCAGGGCCGGCGGATCTGCGTGGGCCGGCAGTGCTTCGACGCGCTGCTGCTTCCGGCGGACGTCGAGCTTCCTGCACCGGCCAGGGCCAACGTCCGGCGATTCGAGAGCGCCGCAGGCCGTCTCGTGCGTGACGTCCCCGGCGAGACGATCAGCCTCGATTCTCTGGCGGCCCTCTACGACAACGGTCTTGTGAGCGATCCGCAGGAGCGGATTGTGGTGGGGCGGTTTGCCAGGGACGGCCGCGATCTCGTGCTGGTCGTGAACGTGGGAACAGCGCCGTGCGACTGTGAAATCTCCGCCTCGCAGGCGGGGAGATGGATTGTTGCCGACCCGGCCACCGGTACAATGGAGCCTGCCTCCGCCGAACGGCTCAGGTGGATCTCGTTGTCGTTGCCGCCGCGGGCAGCGCGCATCCTGATCGGCCCGGCCGACAAGTGAAACGATGCTGCGTCTTCCGTGCCTCGGGCCACGCAGGAGGACGTCGGATCAAGGAATGCCACGGAAAGGTTTTCCTTTTTGAGAGGTGAAACCCATGGCCGAGCCGACGGCAGCGTACATCGGATTGGGCAGCAACCTGGGAGATCGGCAGCGCGCCATCAAGGAAGCCCTGGCCGCCCTGGACCGCCATCCACAGATTGAGGTCACGCGCGTCAGTGACATCAAAGAGACCGCGCCGCTCGGGCGGGCGTCTCAGCCGTACTATCTCAACGGCGTCGCGGAGATTCGTACGACGCTGAGCGCCGAGAGCCTGCTGAGCGTCCTGATGACCACGGAGGACGTATTGGGCCGGACGCGTCGCGGCGGATGGGGGCCGAGGACAATCGATCTCGATCTGCTGCTCTTCGGGCAACGGGTCATCCGCCTTCCTCATCTGATCGTGCCTCACCCACAGATGCACCTGCGCTCGTTTGTCCTCGACGGGCTCTGCCAGTTGAACGGCGACCTGGTTCATCCGCTGTTCAACGAGCCGGTGCGCGAGCTGGCCCGTCGGCTGGGCGGGGGCAACTTCGTGCTCGATCCGGCCGGCCCGCAGCTCGTCAGCATCGGAGGCCCCATCGGGGTCGGCAAGACCACGCTGATGAAACGCCTCGCGACGACTCTCGATGCCGAAACGCTGCGGGAGCCTTACGATACGAACCCGTTTCTTCCCCAGGTCTATGCCGGCCGCAAAGAACTGGCCCTCGACAGCCAGTTGTACTTCCTGCTCCACCGCGCCGACCAGCTCCGTGCCGAAGCGCTGTTGCCCGACTGTGTCTCACTGACCGACTACGTGTTCCAGAAGGAGCTGATCTACGCGCGGCGTCTGCTGGACGCCGAGCAGTTGAAACTGTACGAGCGCGTGCATGAGGTCTTCGCGGCAACCGTGAAGGAGCCGGTGCTGGTGATCTACCTGGAAGACTCGCCCGAGCGCTGTCTCGAACGGATTCGCCGTCGCAACCGGCCTTACGAGCAGCAGATCACGGTGGAGTTCCTGGACGCGCTGCGCGGCGACTACGAACGGCTCTTCGAAGGTTGGCGGACCTGTCCGCTGATCCGGCTGCCCGCCTCCGAGATCGGCATCAGTGACGAGGCGGCGCTGGAGCACGTGGCGCTCCAGGTCAAGGCCTATGTCGCCGAACGCGAGCGGGTGGCGGTCGGTTGAGATCGTGTTGAAGGGTGCCAGGAGTATGCGAGTTACCGGGAAGATCGCGGAAATCAGACAGTGGACCGCGGAGGCCCGTGCGGCGGGAAAGGGCATCGGTCTGGTGCCTACGATGGGCGCGCTGCACGTCGGACACGCTTCGCTGATCGACGCGGCCCGACGGCGATGCGGTTTCGTGGTGGTGAGCCTGTTCGTGAATCCGACACAGTTCGGGCCGGGAGAGGACTTCGACAACTATCCCAGGCCGTTCGAGCGGGACCTTGCGCTGTGCGAGCAGCACGGTGCGGACGTCGTGTTCGCGCCGTCGGCGGCCGAGATGTATCCGGGCGAGAATCTCTCGTGGGTCACCGTGTCAGGCATCACGGAGCATTTGTGCGGCCGATCCCGTCCGAACCATTTCCGTGGCGTAACGACGGTCTGCACGAAGCTGTTCAACCTCGTCGGTTGCGACGTCGCCTTCTTCGGGCAGAAGGACGCCCAGCAGTGCGTCGTGATCCGGCGGATGGTGGCGGACCTGAACATGCCGCTGGAGATCGCGGTCTGCCCGACGGTCCGCGAGCCTGACGGTCTGGCCGTCAGCAGCCGGAACCAGTACCTCAGCGCGCAGCAGCGCAAAGACGCGCCGATCATTTACGAGGCCCTGAAGAAGGGCCGGGAACTGATCGAAGCCGGCGAAACCGACCCCGCCCAGGTTCGCGAGCGAATTGAGGCCGTGATGCGGCGGGCACCGGCCTTGCAGATTGAATACATCAGCCTCGTCGACCCGGAAACGCTCGAAGACGTCAAATGCATCGGCAGGGCGGTCCTGATCGCCGTCGCCGCCCGTCTGGGACGGGCCCGCCTGATCGACAATATCGTGGTGGACAGCGGCAGCCAATGAGCTATAATCCGCGTTTTGTCCGCATGGAACTCAGACACGGAAAAAGACGCTGATGCTACTGAAGGTGCTCAAGAGCAAATTACACCGGGCGAGGATTACGGAGACCCGGCTGCACTATCCCGGCAGTATCGAGATCGACTCGGCCCTGATGGAGGCGTCGGGCATCCTGCCGTATGAATCGGTCCTGGTGGCCAATCTCAACAACGGCAGCCGGCTGGAGACCTACGCCGTGCCGGGCGAGGCCGGTTCGGGAGCCGTCGTGATCCTCGGGGCCGCCGCCCAACTCGCCGCGCCGGGCGACATCGTGATCATCATGGCTTTCGGTCTCTGCACGCCCGAAGAGGCCGCCTCGATCAAGCCCAGGGTTGTGGTACTCGACGAGAAGAACAGGATCGTGAAACCGTAGCGGCGGGCCGTTGCCGCGACAGCGAAAAGGACTTCGGTTCCCATGATGGCAAGCGAACGACTTCCAGTGGCATCTGCCCGTGGCGCGGATGACTGTTGTTAAGGTGAGACGCCGCTGAATGCACCCTGAACTGATCGAAATCCCCTTTGTTCACCTGACTGTCAAAAGCTATGGTCTGATGATGGTCGTCGGGTTCCTTGCGGCCGTCACACTGATTCGCTATCTCAGCCGCAGTTTCACGAAGGACCCTCAACACATCACCAACGCGGCGCTCTATTCCCTGATTGCTGGCGTGATCGGCGCGCGGGTGTTCTTCGTGATCCACTATCCGGACAGTTTTCGCGACGACCCGCTGAGCGTTTTCGCGATCTGGAAGGGTGGCCTCGAACTGCTGGGCGGCGTCCTGCTGGCGATCGCGGTGATCTTCCTCTACATCCGCTATCACAAGCTGCCCCTGCGGCACTATCTCGATGCGCTGGCGGTCGGACTGATGCTGGCGCTGGTCTTCGGGCGGATCGGCTGCTTCCTGAACGGCTGCTGCTACGGCAAGCCGACCGACCTGCCGTGGGGCGTGCGTTTCCCGTACGGCTCGTTCGCCTATCGCAGCCAGGTGCAGCCCGACCTGGAGCGGGGCCGGATCGGGCCGCACCTGGATCTGCCTCCGGAGTTCTTCGGCTACTACGATGGGGATGGCAACTACGATCCCGGCCTCAAGCCCAAGGCGCAGCTCACGCCCGAACAGCGCGACCAGGTGACGCACGGGCCGTACCGCTGTCTGCCCGTGCACCCGACGCAGTTGTATACCTCCGCCTCGGCCGGCGTGCTCTGCCTGATTCTCTATCTGTTCTGGAGACGGTCGCGAAAGGCCGAGCGGATGGGCCGGTACGCTTTCGCGACCAGGCCGGGCTCGGTCTTCGGCCTGATGTTTGTCGTCTATGGCGTCATGCGATTCTTCATGGAGATGCTGCGCGACGACAACCCCTTCGAGATCGACCACCTGACGATCGCCCAGCTTCTCGGCATCGGCCTGGTCATCCTCGGCGCCGCCCTGGTCGTCCTCTTCGCCCTCGTCAAACCCGAAACCCTTGCCCCCGACAACCCCAAACCCGCCAAACCACGCAAGTAGATGTGTGCGAAGGTCTCTTGGCGTGGCAGCCTCAAACGCGTTAGCGTTTGGGGATGGTGAATTAGGCTGTCGCATCGATTCCGGGGGCGCTTGCCTGTGTTCAGTACCATCCCCAAGCCCTGCGGGCTTGAGGCTGCCACCCTCGACTCTCCGCGCCAGAAATGTTGCGATCAAGTCTGCACAGACATCAGGCAGAGGTGCACTTGGTGTTTGTAGGTAGACCTTCACGGGGGTTGCAGTCGACTTTGTCATTCCGACCGGAGCGCAGCGTAGTGGAGGAATCTGGCGGCGAAGGGGCTATTGCCTTATCCTCGGCCGGATTTCTCCGTGCGGGCTTCGCCCCATTCGACTTCGCTCAGAGCCTGCCCTGAACGCAGTTGAAGGGGCAAGCTCTTGGTCGAAATGACATGCGCCACGCTCTCCGAGATAACAGCCCCCCTTGCTGGCCTCGGCAGGAACCTACCTACAAACACGCAGTGCACCCCTCGCCCTGGCCGGCGTCGGGAAATAGCTGGAAATGCCCGGTTCGGTGTGGTAGAATGAGGTGTGTCAAGGAATGAAGGCGGGCCGGGAGATTGCTTTAGTCTCGTCATCATACTTCGTTTCCTTTCCCATCGTGCCTGCCTTCGAGATGTGCGGATAGAGGTCTGCCGGTTCTGCGGTTTCGGATGACCGTGTGGGCGGTGCGTGACGTGGGGCATGCCTTGAAGGGAGCGAACGATGGAGAGGAACAGCGGATTCAGCATCGTGGTCGTCGTCTGGAGTCTTGTCGTATTCTTTGCGCCGTCCGCCCGCGCCCAGTACGGCGGCGGCACGGGCGAGCCCAACGACCCGTACCTGATCTATACGGCCGAGCAACTCCAGGCCATCGGCGACGACCCCAACGACTGGTCCAAACACTTCAAACTCATGGCCGACCTCGACCTCGCCGCCTATCCCGACTTCCTGATACCCATCAAAGGTGGCAGAGGAAGGGGCTTCAGCGGTGTCTTTGACGGCAACGGCCACACGATTGTGAACTTCACCGTTCACACGGATGAAGCCCGCGTTGTGGGGCTTTTCACCTACGTGTGGGGCCCCGACGCGGAGATTCGCAGTCTCGGTCTGATCGATCCGGTCGTCGAAAACACCGCTGGGATCTTCACCGGTGCCCTGATTGGCAGTCTAACACGCGGGAAAGTTGTCGACTGTTATGTTGAGGGCGCCCGAATCTCAGGTATCTCTTACGTTGGTGGCCTGATTGGTGACGTTGATAGAGGCACTCTTGTCAATTGCCGCGCGGAAGGCGCCGTTCGCGGCCAGGACTATGTCGGCCGCTTGGTCGGAGACTTCAGCGGAACTCTCACCAATTGCGGTGCTGAAGGAAGCGTTTACGGCGAGAAGTACGTTGGCGGACTGGTCGGATACGCCGGTTGGCCATCACTCATCGGTGACTCTTATTCGGACTGCCGGGTTGACGCCAACTCCATGGTGGGTGGTCTGGTCGGGGACCTGCATGACGGGGTTGCGGCAGGCTGCCACGCCACAGGTGACGTGACAGGCAGAGAGGGCGTCGGTGGGCTGGTCGGGTCGATCTGGTACATGGGGATCGCCGACTGTTACGCGACTGGAGACGTCTGTGGGGAGGAGTCGCGCGTTGGCGGACTGGTGGGGGCCAATTGGGGCAGAGCGATCCTGGGTTGCCATGCGAGCGGTGATGTTTCGGGCGGCAATCTGACTGGCGGGCTTGTAGGGGACAATGGTAGCGCCGAGATTCAGGACTGCTATGCCAGCGGTGACGTCTCCGGGGCTGACCTGACGGGAGGATTAGTGGGCGCGGGTGGTCGGACAATCACGGCGTGCGGCGCAACGGGCAATGTCAGCGGCAGGAACGACGTCGGAGGGTTGGTGGGCGCGGGCGGCTGGGCGATCACGGCTTGTCGCGCAACGGGCAACGTAACCGGTGTTCGGAACGTCGGAGGGTTGGCAGGATACGGGGCCGACACGGTTACGGACAGCTATGCGACGGGCGACGTGACCGCCGATACTGAGGTTGGCGGTTTGATGGGAAGCCCCGGGTACTTCGAGATTCTGCGCAATTGCTATGCGGCCGGTGCTGTCTATGGAAACAGCGATACAGGCGGCTTGGTGGGACGAGGGGGTTCGAGTCGAAACGGCATCATTGAAGGATGCTTCTGGGACATCGAAACGAGCGGCCAGACCAGGGGCGTGTATGGGACCGGCCGGACCACAGCCGAGATGCAAATGGCGGCTAACTTCGTCGGTTGGCGAGCCTTCGAGAGCGCCGGCCTCTGGACCTTTGACGACGGTAATGACTACCCAAGGCTATCGTGGGAGGACCGGCCTGGCACTGCCCTGGAGCCACTGGCTTGGGCCGGAACGGGAACGAAGGACGATCCGTACCAGATCCACACGGCCGAAGAACTGGCCCTGATCGGCTGGGCGCCGTCGCATTGGGACAAGCACTTCATACTCATGGCCGACATCGATTTGTCTCCGTTCAGAGGAGCAGTCTTCAACATCATTGGGGCTGAGTGGGACCATCCGTTCACCGGCGTTTTCGAGGGCAACGGCCATACCGTTTCGAATTTGCAGCTTCACCGAGTCAACGACAGCTACTATGTCCAGAACATCGGTCTCTTTGGATATGTCTTTGACCCCAATGCGGAGATCAGAAACTTGGGCCTGATTGATCCCAATGTCAGCGTGGGTAGACAGACGCTCGTTGGGGCTCTGGTAGGGTACCTCTTCAGGGGCACAGTCGCGAACTGCTCTGTCAGGGGCGGTGTCCTCAAGGCCAGCGAGTGGAACGCTGTCTTGTCGGACTCCGCACCCAGGAGAGTGGAAAGCCTGTCTCACACGCGTCAGATGGACATTGTCATTCGTCAGGGAATCGGCGGCCTGGTTGGGTGGAGCTGTGGCACAATCAGAAACTGCCTTTCGACCGCCTGCATATGTGGCTATGGTTACTCCGCAGGTGGCTTGGTCGGGGTGAACCAGGGCACCATTTCGCACTGCTATGCAGCAAGCGTGATGGAGGGTGAGGGCTACCCGGACCAGATCAACGGTCTCGCAGGGGGCTTCAAGGGCCTCGTTCAGGCATCGTTCTGGGATGTCGAAGCGAGTGGACTGGCGACCAGCGCCGGGGGGACGGGGTTGACCACGGCGGAGATGATTAGGGCGGCGACGTTTGTGGAGGTGGGGTGGGATTTCATGGGGGAGACGGCCAATGGCACGGAGGATCTCTGGTGGATTCTCGAAGGGCAGGACTACCCGCGGCTGTGGTTTGAGGCAGATGGCGCGGATGTTGCAGAGGAGCAGTAACAGGGCATGGGCCTGCGTCGAGGGCCGGAACACGCCGAAGTGCCCTGGGCAGGGGGCGATAAGCTGCGGGCAACGGATGGTCGAGGCTGGCGGCGCGTTTTCTTTGTGGGGCGATGGAAGGGCGTCTGCGGCCGCGCAGAGCGGCCTGGAGGCTCAAGAGCCTCCGGTGGGCCAGTTTCCTGGGGCGATTTCATTTGAACATTCGGCGGGATTACCGATAATATAGGTGGGGGGTGCCCAGGGTACTCGTCACAGATTTGCGGATTAGAAGACTTTTTATGGGCCTTTACGACAGGGACTACACTCAGGCCGGCGAACGGCAGCAGTTTCACGGTTCGCCTCAAATGCGGCTGAATCTGCCGCGTCTGACGCCCGTGGTCAAGTGGCTGCTCATCGCCAACCTCTCGATCTTCGTGATCGGGGTGCTGGCGAACCCGGTCGGCGATTTCCTGGAGGATTGGTTCGCGGTTGACGGCGGCTCGTGGTCCACGGCGCTTCAACCCTGGCGGATCGTCACCTACCAGTTCCTGCACAACCGGGACGCGGTCTGGCACATCTTCTTCAACATGCTGGCGCTGTTCTTCCTGGGCCCGCCTCTGGAACGGCACTGGGGCAGTCGCCGGTTCTTGCCGTTCTACCTGATCTGCGGCGCGGCCGGTGCGTTGTTCTACCTGTTCCTGACCGCGGTTGGGTTTTTGACGGCGATCCCGATGATCGGCGCCTCCGGCTCGATTCTTGGGCTTCTGGCGGCTTGTGCGATTCTGTTTCCGCACATCGTCCTGTTCGTAATCGTGTTCCCGCTTCCGATTCGCGTTGCGGCGGCGGTCTTTGTCTTCATGTATTTCCTGCTGATCGTCACGCGGAGCAACAACGCCGGCGGGGAGGCCGCGCATCTGGCGGGTATGGCGGCCGGTGCCGCCTACGTTGTGCTGATGCCCAGGGTCGGACGGTGGCGTCTGAAGGTGCGGTCCGGATCGTGGGAGAAGAACCTGGAGCAGCAGCGCAAGCTCCAGATCGAGGTCGATCGCATCCTCGCCAAGGTCCACCGCGAAGGGTTGCACAGCCTGACCGGCAAGGAGAAGAAGACGCTCAAGCAGGCCACGCAGATGGAACTGCGCCGCCAGAAGGCATAGAAAGCGGCGGCCTTCGGTCGATCCCGTCTCAAGCGTTACACGTCAATCCCACTTGAATCCGCGTTTGTTCAGCCCCTCGGTAAGGGCCTCCACCCGTTTGCGGACGTTTTCCCGCTTGACCTCGGTCTTTTGCCACTGGACGATCTCGTCCTTGCTCTCTTTGATCTGACGCTGCATCTCCTCGATCTTCCTCTGGAGCTGCTCGTAAGCGATTTCCTTGCGGCGGACGATCAGATCGTAGCGCCGAGCGACGATGTCCTGCAATTCCGCGCCCAGGGCCTGTTTCCTGGCGTCGGACCGTTCGCGATGCATCTGGCGGAGGATATCGTCGCGTCGTTTCCGCAGGTCGTAGTCCTCTTTCAACACCGCGCCGAGTTCGGGGTTGGCGCTGTGGGCCTCGAAGATACGCCCATACTGCTCGAGGAGGTGCTCGAAGTTCTTGACGTAGAGTTGGGGGTCTTTTTCCTTGACCTTGGCCAGTTGGGCTTCGTCCTCGGGATAGTTGGCCTTGAGCCACTCGAGGAACTCGGTGTTTCTCCTCTGTCGGCGCGCCTCGAAGCGTTCCCGGCTGATCTCCTCAATCTCCTTGCGGCCATGCCGGCCCAGTTCCGCCTTGAACTGCTCGGGGTCCTTCTTTCGCAGTTCCGCCAGCTCCTTGGCTTTGGCGGGATCGCGCTGTTCGATGCCCTTCATGATGCGATCGATGGTTTCATCCGAGAGCCATCGGTACCACCAGGGATACAGCGGTGAGCTGGATTCCTCGTCCCAAATGTCCGCGGCTCTGTCCGGCGATTCGGCCTGAGCGTTTGCGATTGTGGCGGTCCAGAGGCCTCCCGTCAGCAGGAGCACGGCCACGAGAAGGGCGGTCTGACATCGCTGCATGGCGTCTATTCCTTCCAAAACTGGGTGTCGATGCGGATCAATTCGAGTTCGACCTCGTCGAGCGAACCGGCCGCGACCAGCTCGCCGTCACCTGCCTCCAGGGCCTGCATCTGCGTCTCGATGTGCCGCAGCTCGGACCGGAAGTACGCCAACTGCGCATCGTCGGAGACGAGATCGTCGCTGTCCCATATCGCGGCGGGAATCAGCGAAGCGTAGCTGACGCGGGGCTGTTCAGGGGCAGAGCGTCCGAAGAAACCGATCAGCGCCATGGCGATCACCGCGGCGGCGGCTCCAACGTAGCGGTACAGCAGATGGGCGTGTCTGTGCGGCATGCCCAGCCGGACCGAGATCCGCCGTTTGATGGTTGCCAGCGTCTCCGGCGTAACCTGCGGCGCCGGATGCATGTCGAACAGGCTGTCGCCCGCGCGGATATCCCGTTCGGTCGAGCCGGCCTCGGACGAGTCCGTGAATCTCTTCAGCAGCTCTCTCAGCTCATCATAGTTGCGATCTCTCATCGTTCAACCCTCCATGAGCTCGCGCAGCTTCTTGAGCCCCCGGTGCAATTTCGAAAGGGCCGTTCCAAGCGGTTCGGACCGCATCTCGGCGATCTCTTTGAAGCTCAATTCGGAATAATAGCGTAACACGATCAAATCCCGCGTATCGGCGTCCAGCCGGCTCAACTGGATCTGGAGCCTGTCGGCCTTGTCCGGCGTCAGGTCCGATTGGGCCGCCTCGATGGGACGCAGCTCCAGTTCCGCCCGCCGCCCCTCGACGAGTTTCTTCTGCCGTTTTCGGCCCCTCAGGTGGTCGTGGAAGATGTTCGAGGCAATCCGAAACAGCCAGCTCTCGAACGATCCGCCTTTATAGGACGCAATCTTCTCGACCAGCTTCATGAACAGCTCGCTGAGCAGCTCGTCGCTGAGATCGCGATCGCCGGTCAGCCGGTAGAAGTAGCCATAGCAGCGTGCGCCGTAGAGATCGACCACCTGAGCGAAACACTCAGCATCCCCCGACTTACAGCCGTCTATGATCTGGGTTAGCTCGGCGCCTGTACCCATCCGTTGTGTTCACAGCCTATGAGAAGACGAGATCGCCAAAGGGTTTATTGCAGGAAATCGCCCCAACGCACGCGGCCCGCCGGGTACACCCGTCAGGCCGGAAAACCGAACCGACTGTCCAGCGTCCGGTCGGACGATCCGGCCTCGAGGCAGGACCCGACCTGCCGGGGCGGTGGCCTTCGCTTCGCAGCCCACGATCAGACCGGCCAGGTATCGTCCCGATCCTCCGGCGCGCTGTCCGGGTCCTCCGGATCGACACGCCAGCTTTCCGATTCCTCCATCTCGTTGATCTCCCGCTGGACGTATTTGAAGATCTTGTCCTGGAGCGGGGCGAGTCTGCCGTACGACTTGAGCATGCTCTGGTAGCTGGCCACGAGCATGTCCAGGCGGATCAGTTGCCATTTCGCCAGGCACTCGGGTTCCTTGATGTTCGAGAACGGATCGCACTTGAAGACCCTGTGCCCGTCCGTCCCGATCTCGCAGAACTCACATTGGTTGCACTGAATCATGTCCATACCTCGTTTCCGAGCGGCACGAGCGACAAACCGTACGGCACCCGAGGCGCCGCGTCCCAGGTCCCTCGTCGCACACCGTGCCACCGTGACGCTGCGGGATTGCGGTTTTTGCCGGTTTTTCTCTCTTTACACCAAGGCATTTGTCGGGTAGTATCCCATTATACGGGCTCAGAAGCATTGATAGTAGAGATTCTACGTTTTCTTAGAGGAATGCATGGCCAAAGCACGACGCAGAAGGAAAATCGGCAGCAAGAAGAGACGTACGCGCTGGAAAATCAGGCATAAGATCAGCTAAGAGTCTTCTCATTTCGCAGTTATTCACCCTGTAGGGAGTTCTCGCGCCGGGGCGGGGATTGTACGCCGTGGGTGCGACGGGATCGATGAAGCACTTCCGTGTAGTCTTCGAACCGGACGGCAAAGAGATATCCATTCACCAGGGAGCCACCCTTGTCGAGGCCGCCGGCCAGGCGGGGATCGTGCTGAACACATCGTGCGGGGGCCGGGGCACCTGCGGAAAATGCGTTGTCCGCCTGAGCCCGTCCGGCCGGGAGGTGCTCGCCTGCCAGCATACCGTCCGTGGCGATCTGACTGTCACCGTGCCGGCTTCGTCGCGTTTCTACGCCCACAAGATTCTCGAACACGGTCTCGATCGCACCGCAGGGCTCCGGCGGACGACCGTTGAGAAATACCGGTCGCCGGCCGGCCCGACCGACATCTATGGTCTGGCTGTCGATATCGGCACCACCACGGTCGTTGCCAGGCTCATTGACCTGGCCAACGGCGAATGTGTCGCGACGCGAGCCATGCTCAACCCGCAGACGCGGTTTGGCGATGACGTCGTCAGCCGGATCAGCTATGCCGAATCGCAGGCGGGTCTGGAGCGGTTGCACGCGATCATCGTCGACGGCATCAACGAGCTGATTCGCGGGCTCTGCGAAGCGGTCCGAATCGACCCCAATGCCATCTACGAAGCCTCTGTGGTGGGCAACACCACGATGAACCACATCTTCCTCGGGTTTCCCGTCGCGCAATTGGGCCAGGCCCCGTATCAGGCTCATTCCACCAATGCTCACGACGTTTCCCCCGGCAGCCTGGGGCTGACCATGAATCCGGCGGGAAACGTCCATACGGCCGAGAATATCGCTGGTTTCGTGGGCGCAGATACGACGGCGGTGGCCTTGGCAGTCGACATAGGCTCCGCGACGCAGATGACCCTCGTCGTGGACATCGGCACCAACGGCGAACTGGTCCTCGGAATGGGCGAGCGGCTGTATGCGGCCAGTTGCGCCGCCGGCCCGGCCCTCGAAGGGGCCCGCATCCGCTGCGGCAGCAGGGCCGTCGACGGGGCCATCGAGGCGGTTGTCGTCGACAATGATGACATCACGACCGATGTCATAGGGGGTGGCAAGCCACTGTCGATCTGTGGCAGCGGGTTGATCGACGCGGTGGCCGCCCTTCTTGAATTGGGCGTGGTGGAGACCAGCGGACGCTTCGCCGACATCGAAGAGACCCGCTCGAAGTGTTCGGCAGCCGTGGCTTCCAGGCGGATCGAGGTGGAGGGCCAGCCGGCCTTCTGCTTGGCCAGGGATCTCCAGACCTCCGGGCCGACCATTGTCCTGACGCAGAGGGACATACGGGAATTCCAACTCGCCAAGGGAGCGATTCAAGCGGGCATCCGGCTTCTGCTGGCGAAGATGGGCATCGACGCCGGGGACCTTGAACGGGTGCTGCTGGCAGGGGCGTTCGGCAACTACATCCGTCCGGCCAGCGCCGTTCGCGTGGGGCTGCTGCCGAACGTTCCGCTGGAACGTATTCACTTCGTGGGCAACGCCGCCGCTTCCGGGGCACAGATGCTCCTGCTCAGCGACGAGTGCAGGGCGATGGCGGCGGCGCTGACGCGCAAGATCCAGTACGTAGAGATCGCCAACGAGAAGGCGTTCAACGAGGTTTTCGCCGAGTCCATGCTCTTGTGCCCGTGAGGACCCGACCCGTCCCTACGCGGCCTGCGTGAAGGCGAGCAGGTAGGCCAAATACGCGACATAGACGGCCAGCAGCAGCACGCCGCCGACACGTCCGATGACACGCCGGCCCAGAACGGCCGCGGCGGCGAATGCGATGCTGACACCGATCATGATCCAGAAATCGATCCCTCCGGCGAATCGGCGGCCGACGGCAAACGGCCGGAACAGAGCGGCCGCACCGCTGACCAGCAGAGTGTTGAAGATGTTCGAGCCGACCAGATTGCCCACCGAAATGTCATGGTGGCCCTTGAGGGCGGCCAGGATGCACGTCACCATCTCCGGAAGGGACGTGCCGACCGCCATGATCGTCGAGCCGATCACTGCGTCGCTCAGGCCGGCCCGTGTGCCGATCGTCACCGCGCCGTCGACCGCCAGTCGGGCCCCGACGGACAGGCCGATCAGTCCGATGGCGACCAGAGCGATGTGTTTTGCCGTGCGGGACTGGACCGGGACGACGGGGACGGCGGCGTCCCGGATGGGCGATGCACCGGTCTTGGCGGCGCGCACGGTGTAGGCCAGCAGACTCGCGAAGACGATGAACAGCAACAGACCCTCGGGGCGCGACAGACTCAAGTCCCGCAGGATCGGCCACAGCAGAAGGGCCGTGATCAACATGGTGGGGACTTCACGGCGAAGGGTCTGGGCCTGGACACGCAGCGGGTTGATCATCGCTACGAGCCCGCCGACCAGAGCCAGGTTGGCGATATTGGAGCCGTAGACGTTCCCAATGGCGATGTCGCCTCTGCCGCCCAGAGCCGAAGCGATGCTGGCAGCCACCTCGGGGGCCGACGTGCCCATGGCCACAACGGTCAGTCCCACGGCAAGCTGGCTGATTCCGAGACGCTGCGCGATCCCAACGGCGCCGTTGACGAGAAGATCGGCCCCCTTCCAGAGCAGAAGCAGGCCAGCCGCCAGGAGCACTATCGCCCATGCCATCGTAAGCCTCTCATGATATGCGATCTGCGTCGCAACAATCCGGCCGGGGAGCCTGTAGCCGCACCAGGTCAGACGATGCGACCACACCGCAGATCGGGAGGGCAGGATTCGTCAATACAGCCGAGACTCAGACCTTCCCGACCACTAGGCAGGCATTGTGTCCGCCGAAGCCGAACGAATTGCTGATGGCGATATCGACCTTGGCTTCGCGGGCCGTCCACGGCACGTAATCCATCTTCAGGTCGCAGCGTTCGTCCGGATGGTCCAAGTTGATGGTCGGTGGTATGACCGAGCGGTTGATCGCCTTGATGGCGGCGATCAACTCGACCGCCGCGGTCGCACCCAGCATGTGTCCCAGGCAGCTCTTGGTCGAACTGACGGGGACTTTGTAAGCATACTGGCCAAAGACGCTCTTGATGGCCGTGCTCTCGGCGATGTCGTTCAATTCGGTGCTCGTCCCGTGGGCGTTGATGTAACCGACGTCCTGCGGGTTGACCTTCGCGTCCGCCAGCGCCACTCTCATGGCCATCGCCGCGCCTTCCCCATTGGGCAGGGGCGCGGTGATGTGATACCCATCGTCCGTCGCGCCGTACCCAAGCAGCTCGGCGTAGATCGTGGCGCCGCGTTGGCGCGCGTGCTCGAATTCCTCCAGGATCAGGATTCCGGCGCCTTCGGTCAGTACGAAACCGTCGCGGTCACGGTCGAATGGACGCGATGCGATGGGGGGATTGTCGTTGCGCAGGCTCAGGGAGCGGGCGGCGCAGAACGAGCCAAGGCCGATCGGGGTCAGCGCCGCTTCGGAGCCGCCGGTGATGACGATGTCGCTGCGGTTGCTCGCGATGTTGCAGAATGCCTCGCCGATGGTGTGGTTGCCCGATGCACATGCGCTGGAGACGGCGAAGCACGGCCCCCTGGCGCCAAACTGAATGGCGATGTTGCCGCTGGCGGCGTTGGACATCAGCCGGGGTACGCAAAACGGCGAGACTTTGCCCGGGCCCTTCTCGATCAGGCGAACGTGCTGTTCTTCGATTTCCTTGATGCCGCCGATTCCGGTTCCGACGATCACGGCCACGCGGTACGGGTCTTCCTTGGCGAAATCCAGCCCGCTGTCCTTGACCGCGTTGATCGCGCCGGCAATAGCGAACTGCGTGAAGCGGTCCATCCGCTTCGCTTCGCGCTTGTCGACGTACTGGCTCACGTCAAAGTGTTTGATTTCCCCACCGAAGTGGACCGGATACTGGCTGGTGTCAAAGGATTCGATCGTGGAAACGCCGCTCTTGCCTTCGCACAGCGCAGTGAAAAGCTCATCGACGGACTCGGAAAGCGCAGTAACACACCCCAGGCCCGTTATGACAACTCGACGTCTATTCATATCAGGCTTTATGCGTTTTCTTTCTTCTTGGTTTGCGCGATGCTGACGATGTAATCGATGGCGGCGCCGACGGTCTGGATCTTCTCGGCTTCCTCGTCGGGAATGCTCATGTCGAACTCGTCTTCGAATTCCATGACCAGTTCCACCGTATCCAGCGAGTCCGCATTGAGATCGTTGATAAAGGACGTCTCCTTGGTGATTTCCGCTTTGTCGACGCCCATCTGCTCGCTAATTATCTCGATCACCTTGTTCTCGATCGCCTGCACATCTACCTCATCGATACTCACTTGTTGATCCTCCCTAATACACTCGAACTTCGTCAATGCCACCGTCAGTTGCTGTCGCCAAAAATCACTGCGTACCACCCCCCACCCGGTTCGGATTCGGGCGGTATCTTACCGAGCGAACAGGACTTGTACAAACATTTTTCCGAATTTTTTCACATGGCCATGCCGCCGTCGACGCAGAGGACCTGACCGGTGATATAGCCTGCGTCATCGCTGGTCAGAAACGCGACAGCCTTGGCGATATCGGCCATCGATCCAAGTCGTCGCATGGGAATCAACTGCTTAGCGGCTTCGAGGACGGGTTCAGGCAGCTTGCGTGCCATTTCGGTGTCGATGAAGCCTGGGGCGACGCAGTTGGCAGTGACGTTCTTCTTGGCCAGTTCGCGTGCAGTGGTCTTGGCCAGGCCGATGAGTCCGGCCTTGCTGGTGGAGTAGTTGGCCTGTCCGGCGTTGCCGATGACGCCGGAGACCGAACTGATGTTGACGATCCGCCCGAACTTGTTGCGCAGCATCGACTTGGCGGCTGTCCGCGTCGCCACGAACGCGGCACGCAGGTTCACGTTGAGCACCTTGTCGAACTCCTCGTCGGTCATGCGGATCAGCAGGTTGTCGCGCGTGATGCCGGCGTTGTTGACCAGGATGCCGATGCCCCCGTGTTCGGAGGCCAGGGCTTCGAGCACCTCGGTAAACCTGGGCGTGTCGGTGATGTCCACACAGCGCGTGATGACTTCGAAGCCGGCCTTCTTCACGGCCTCCTGAAGATCGGCAAGCTGGTCTTCGATCACGTCGAGACCCGCCACAAGGCGTCCTTGCTGGAGCAATTCGAACACGATGGCGCGGCCGATGCCCCGAGCCGCCCCTGTCACTACGGCAAGTCGTTTTTCAGCCATTACTGAGGCCTCCAATTACTGTGAAAAGTGTCACGATAAAAGCATTGCCGGCCTGGGTTCTCGCGGCGGGTTCAGGCCGGGTCATGCACCTGCGATCAGAGCCTTGATCGAGTCGGCGGTGCTCAGATTGACGACCTTGGCCTTTCGGTCGATTCTCTTCATCAGGCCGGTCAGGACGCGGTTGGGGCCAATCTCATAGAAGCGATCCACGCCTTCGTCGATCAGACGCTGCATACACCTGGCCCACAGGATCGGGCTGGTCAGTTGTTTGGCCAGGCCCTCGACGACGGCTGCCGCGCTGGCGTAGTACTGGGCGTCAATGTTGGCCAGCGTCTTGATGTCGCCGGGCTCGGCGATGCGGCACGCCGAAAGGGCCCGTCGCAGCGCCTCAGCGGCGCTGGCCATCATGTTGGTGTGGAACGCCCCGGCCACTTCCAGCCGGATGGCCTTCAGAGCGCCATGGTTGGGGGCCAGCTCTACCGCCCGCTGGCAGGCAGGGACCGTACCGCTGACGACGATCTGGCCGGGACAGTTGAAGTTCACCGGTTCGAGCAGTTCGCCCTGGCCGGCTTCCCGACACAGCAGACGCACCTTCTCCTCGTCAAGTCCCATGATGCTCACCATTGCGCCCTGCGTAGCGTCGGCGGCGGCCTGCATGGCTTCACCCCGCTTGCGCACCAACTGAAGGCCGTCTTCGAAGCTGACCAGGCCCGCGGCATAAAGGGCGGTGTACTCGCCCATGCTCAGGCCGGCGGTGATCTGCGGCCGGATGCCGGAGGCGGCGGATTCGGTCCGAATCACTTCGAGCAGCGCCGCCGACATCGTGAAGATCGCCGGCTGCGACATGGTCGTGGTGTTGAGCGCCTCGGCCGGACCTTCGAAACACACCTTGCGAAGGTCGAAGCCCAGAATGCGGTTGGCCTCTTCGAACAGCGCGGCAGCCACAGGATATGCGGCCGCGACGTCGGCGCCCATGCCGACCATCTGGGCGCCCTGCCCGGGAAACAGAAAAGCGGTAGTCATTGTTCGTGTCCTTGAACAGGCTGGTTTTCGATCTTCCGTCGGTCCCGCAGGGGGCGGTCAGAATTCGATGACGTTGGCGCCCCAAGTCACGCCGGCGCCGAAGGCCACGAAGACGAACAGGTCCCCCTTCTGAATCCGCCCGGTGCGGACGCACTCGTCGAACGCGATGGGCACCGAGGCGGCCGAGGTGTTGCCATACTGCGAGATGTTGACGAATACCTTCTCGTCGGGCAGATTCAACCGCTTGGCCGCCGATTCGATGATCCGGGCATTCATCTGATGCGAAACGACCATCTTGATGTCGTCCACGGTCAGGTTGCACTGCTTCAGACCGTCGGTCACCGAGTCGACGATGCGTCGAACGGCCTGCTGGTAGACCTCGCGTCCCTTGATCTGCATATAGACCTTGTCGCGGTCTTCGAGAGGCTTGGTCGCGGGGTGGCGCGAGCCATGGGCCTGGCAATTCAGGGACTCCCAGTATTCGCCATCGGCGCCGAGCGTGCTGTAAATGATGCCGCGGCCCTGGTCGCTCTTCCTCTCGAGCACGACCGCTCCGGCGCCGTCGCCGAAGAGGATACAACTGGATCGATCCTGCCAGTTGGTGATCTTTGTCAGCGTCTCGGCTCCGATGACCAGCGCCTTGTTGATGCGTTCGTTCTCCATGAACTGTTGGACGATATGCAGGGCGTACACGAAACCGCTACAGGCGGCCGCCAGATCGAACACCCAGGAATTTGCGGCGCCCAGCGCCTTCTGGACGAAGCAGGCGGTGGACGGGAAGGGCATTTCCGGCGTGATCGTCGCGACGATGATCAGGTCGAGTTCCTTGGCGTCGACGCCGGCGTACTCCAGGGCGCGTTTGCCCGCCTCGGTGGCCAGGTAGGCCGTCGTTTCGTTGTCGCTGGTGATGTGGCGGATCTTGATCCCGGTGCGCGTGGTGATCCACTCGTCCGAGGTATCGACCATATGCGTCAGATCGTCGTTGGTCAGTAGTTTGGAAGGGGTGAACGAGCCGCATCCTGTGATGACCGCGCGACTCGCGGAGGGGCGATTCTTTGTATCCTTAGGCATCAGACGTCCTTACGCCAGCTTCCGAGAGGCACTCTGTGATCTTGTCATTGATTCGTTGCGTGTGGCACTTCTTGGCGGCGAAGACGGCGTTGCGAATCGTCCGGCTCTTGCTCGATCCGTGGCAGATCAGGGCCGTGCCGTTGATGCCGAGCAGGGGGGCGCCGCCGTACTCGTTGTAGTCATGCTTCTGATAGACGCGCATGATGATCGGTTTGAACTTCAGAGCCAGCCGGGCCTTCTCCTTCATCAGCTCCTGCTTGATCGCCCGGAACAGCCCGTCCACAGCTCCCTCGGTGAGCTTCAAGATCACGTTGCCGACGAACCCCTCGCAGACGACGACGTCGCAGACCCCGCGGAAAATGTCCCGTCCTTCGATGTTGCCGATGAAGTCCATACGCGGATCGGAGCGAAGCAGCTCTCGGGTCCGCTTGACGACCTCATTGCCCTTGGCGTCTTCCTGGCCGATGCTCATCAGTCCGACGCGCGGTCTGGCGATTCCAAGGATGCTCCTGGCGTAGATGGTCGACATCAGCCCGTACTGGTACAGGTTGATCGGTTTGCAGGCGATGTTGGCGCCGACGTCGCAGATCGTGACCGGACCGGCAGGCATGGGAAAGACCACGGCGATCCCCGGGCGGTTGACGCCCGGCAGCGTCCGCATGCGCATCTGAAACGCGGCCACGCACGCCCCGGTGTTCCCGGCGGAAATGACCGCGTCCGCCTGCTCGTGCTTGGCCAGCTTGGCCATCACGGGAATCGAGCTTCTCGGCTTGCTGCGCAGGCTCTCGACCGGCGGCTCGTCCATGCCGATTACGTCCGGCGCGTCAACCACGCTCAGCGGGCCTTTCTTGAACCCCGACGCGGCCAGCTTGGCCTCGACCAACTGCTGCGGTCCCACCAGGATCAGTTCATCATCCTTGTCGAGCTTGCCAACCGCTTCTACCGCACCGGCGATGATCTCGTCCGGGGCGTAGTCACCTCCCATGGCGTCTATTGCGATTCGCATCCTTACGCAGTTTCCTCTTTCCCGAGCTTCAAGGTTATGTTGGGGTTGACGTATCCGCAATTCTCACAGGCCGCGTGCGGCAGCTTCGCCTGCCCGCACTTGGTGCACTGGGAATAGTTGACGGGCTTGAGTCTGTGGTGGGCCCGCCGGGTACGTGTCCGACTCTTACTGGTCTTCTTGACTGGCAACATTGCTGGTTACTCCCGTTTCCCTGCGAGCCTCCGCAGAGACCTTCTCTGGCATAGATACAAAAAAACCATAAATACCCCACATTCCAACGCCTGTCAAGGCAATTCATCCGCTTGCCCGCAAATCGTGTGTTCGGACCGCCCGGCGGAGGGGAAGCGCCTCCTGTCGTCCCCAGGCAGGCTCGGGGTCAGTCGATCGTCCCGGCGACGCCGGGGATGCCGAAGACAGGCGAACTCTCTCGTTTGACACGGACGGGCAGGGCCTTCTCCCCGACCAGATCGTAGCCCTTGGTACGCATGCACTCCTTGACAAACCTGTTCTCATAGCTGCCCAGGCCGCTGGTGCGTTCGACGTCGGAATACCGCACGGCCTCGGCGTGGCAGGATGCCAGGTCCCGCCGGCATTGCGTGAAGCTGGTGCCTTCCTGATACCAGTATTTGGCACAGCCGCCCAACAAAGAAGCAGATAGCAACAGCACTCCCGCGACGGCTAACCTCATTTTTCGGCTCCTACAGTTCCCGTGGTTCGTTTCTGCTGGTCCCTTCACCCGTGTTTGAGGCCGACGCACCGGCCCGGCGGCGGATCGGCATGACCACCCCACCGCGGAAGGGGGGGCGGATTATCTCCGATGCGGCCGGCCCTGTCAATGACGCAAACGCAAATGCCTTGTGCGGGTTTTTGCGTGTCTGTGAAAATATCCTGGCAGCCGTGTGGCAGCGGCAAGCGCAGGCTTGCCGATGGTGATACGCGTGCCGTCGAAGCCATCGGCAGACTCCGCCTTGCTCCGTTTGCCGCTGCCACACATGGCGCTGCGTGGTGGAAAACGGGCCTCGCCGCGAAATTCGCACAGACACGTTTTTGCAGGAGGGCGATTTTGTCATTGAAATCGCCGCTTCGTTTGATTATAAAGACTGGTTTGTGAATCGACCGTGCCGGATGGAAATACCTCATCGGGCCGTCGTATTGGTGTTCGCCGAAAGGGAGCTTCTCGGCTATGAGGCGCTATTCAGGACAAAAAGCGCTGTATGAGGCAATCAGTCGGTCCCGGTCGAAGCCCGGGCCCAACGTCGCATCGAAAGGCCCCAGCCTTCTGGAGCGGTTGAAGCCTCACCTGGAGAAGCTGCGAAGGTCCAAGGCCGCCAAGCCGGTTCCAGTGGTGGAGGCCGGGGAGCCTGCGGTCGAAAGGCTGGCGCCGCCGGTCCTGAAGCCGCCGAAGCCGGTGGGTCTGGCGGAACCGCATGCGGTGCCGGGCCCATCGCAGACCTGGCTGAAACCGAAGGCGATCCAGTTCAACGCCGGACGGATCGAGATTTCGCTGCCGTACCAGATCGGCATTGCGATCGGTTTGCTGGTCATCTTGATCCTACTGGCGGTGTTCCGGCTGGGTCAGATCGACCAGAAGGCGCGCTACAAACAGGTCAGTCGAACGACGCAGGCGGGCGTGGACAGTCCGACGGCGGGTTCGCCCGGTGCGAATCCGGCGCCTGGCGCGGCCCCGACGGCGCCGCAGGACGATGCTGCCCAAGCAGGTGGCGCAACGGCGGCGGCGGGCGACAACTGGATCGTCATAGCCCGCTCCGAACTCCGGAAGGATCTGGAGCCCGTGAGGGATCATTTTAACGGACATGGGATCCAGACCGGCATCGTGCCGTTCGACAGGCTGCGCGGGTATTTTGCCGAACACGGACTTGACGGCAGCAAGCTGCCGCAGGGCGACGGCTACTTCCTGGTGACGGCCCAGACGTACGACAACCCGGACCGGCAGGGCACAAACGGCTATGAAGCCAAACAGAAGATTATCGAGATCGGGGCCCTCTATAAGGGCAAGGCGCCTCCCGGCTATGAGTCGTTCGGGCCGCGATATTTCAGTGATGCATACGGATTGAAGGTCATCAGCAGATAACAGGAGAATGTTCGCATGTCCATGGATCCTTCACTTAAGGTGAGAAACGCATTGGTTCGGCACCGCAACGTGCTCTCGCGGGCCGAGCGCGTCCAGAAGCTGCACGACGAAGAACGATGGGCCGAGGGGGACTCGGTGCTGGGGTTGCCCAAGGTGGCCCATCGTAAGAGCGGGGCCGGCAAGAAGGCCAAGGCCGAAGCCGCCCAGGAAAAGGCTGCGGCTGCCACGGCTGCTCCCGCTGCGCCGGCCTGATCGGGCCGTGGTCCAGGTGTCACGTGCGAGGCCCCGATGAGAGGCTCTCGGACGCGCGCGTGACCGGTTTGTCGATTTCAGAAGGGCATGCCGAACACCGGTTCGGCATGTTCTCTTTCGTGCGCGCGGTATCGGAACGAGCCGAACCGGGCCGCTGGACGTGACTGTCGGGGACGTCATGGAAAGAAAGCCCGATTCACAGAACACCGCAAGTCCCACACGTCCGGGACGATCACCCCTGTGGCTGCGTCTGCTCGTTGCGGCTGCCAGCCCCGTCTTTTGCATTCTGCTGCTCGAAGCGATCCTGCGTCTGGTCGGTTATGGCCAGCCGGGCGACTTCTTCCTGCCGTGGAAGGCGGCCGGCCGGAGGCTCCATCTGACCAATGCGCACTACTGCGAGCATTTCGTCGCGAAGGAGTTATCTAGGGCCCCCGAGGCGGGCGTCCTGGCGGCCAGGGACAAGTCGACCATTCGCATCTACGTCCTGGGTGGTTCGGCGGCCTACGGCGACCCCGATGTGGCGTTCGGATTCTGCCGACACCTGGAGGTCCTGCTCAATGCCCACTCGACGCAGACGTCATTCGAGGTGGTCAATGCGGCGGTGACGGCCATGAACTCGCACGTCGCCCGACGCATCGCGGTCGACTGCGCCGCGCACGAGCCGGACGTTTTCGTTGTCTACATGGGCAACAACGAGGTCGTCGGCCCGTATGGTCCGCCCACGCTACCCGAGGGGCTTTACTCCAGCCGGGCGTTCATCAATCTCTGCATCACCGCCAAGAAGGACACCCGGCTGGGCCAGTGGATGGACAGGGCTGGCCAGACCCTGCGCAGCGCACGCGGGGCGGAGAGGAAATGGCTGGGCATGGAGGCGTTCCTGGACAGCCAGATCGCCTGCGATGATTCCAGGCTGCAATCCTGCTATCGCCACTTCCGCGCCAACCTCCGCAACATAGCACGGACCGCCCGGCAGCACGGCGCCAGGACGATTCTCTGCACGGTGCCGACCAACATCCGGTCGTGCGCGCCGTTCGGCTCCCAACACCGCGCCGGACTGACCGCCGAGCAGCTTGCGAGGTGGGATCGACACTTTCAGCAGGGCCGGCAGTGCGAGGCTTCGGGCGATTTCGAGGGCGCGCTGGCGGCCTACGAACAGGCCCGTGCGATCGACGACGGCTATGCGGACCTAGCATTCTGCCAGGCGACGTGCCTTCTGGCTCTCGGCAGGACGGACGAGGCCCGGCCGTTGTTTGTCCGTGCCCGCGATTTCGATACGCTCCGCTTTCGCGCCGACAGTGGGATCGAGGAGGCGATTCGCAAATCGGCCGCAGCGCTGGTGGACCAGGGCGTGAGCCTCTGCGATTTGACAGCGTGTTTTGAAGAACACAGCCAGAACGGTCTGCTCGGTGACGACCTGATGCTGGACCACGTCCATCCGACGTTCCGGGGCAACTTCCTGGCGGCGATGGCCGCGATGCGAGCGATCCGAGAGGCGCTGCCCGACGCGAAGCTCCGCGAGCCCGACCGGACGGAGGACCAACTGCTCAAGCTATGCCGCGACCGCCTGGTCTTCGACCGCCGCCAGATGTACGAAGTGGCGATGGTGATGTACCGGCGCAAGACGCTTCCGCCGTTCGCCGGGCAGATCACGCACGATCGCGAGCTGGAACGGCTGCGGGAAGGATTGTTCGCGCTTCGCAGAATGGTCAAGGCGGAAAACGCGACGGACGAGCCGTACCTGTGGGCCATTGAGCAGGCTCCGGGGGACACGTATGTGAACGTTCGCTACGGCCAGCTTCTTGTAGAGCAGGGGCGGATCGGCGAGGCGGTCCGCAGATATCAGCGACTTCTTGAAAGCCAGCCCTACAACATGACGATCCGGCTGGCACTGGCAGGGGCCTGCGCACTGGGCGGAATGAAGGACCCGGCTATCGAGGCGCTGACCTCGGACGAGACGCCATATCGTTACGACCGCAAGCAGGCCCTCTTGATGCTCGGGACCCAGTACGCGCAGAAGGGTCTGATCGCCCAGGCTGCGACGGTGTACGAGGAACTGAGCAGGATCGACCCCGACAATGTCGATGTTCTGGTCAATCTGGCGGCCGCCGCCTCGCATCGGAAGGACTACGCCGCGATGAAACGACACCTGGACAAGGTCCTGCGTATCGATCCGTCGTCGGTGCAGGGCAGAATCAACATGGGCAACTATTATGCCAAGCAGAATGATCCGAACGAGTCGCAGAAGTGGTTTGCCAGGGCCGTGGAGGCCGACCCCCAGAACTACCTGACGCACATTGGATTGGGCATTCAGTCGATTCGCCTGGGCCAGCTCGACAAGGGAATCGCGCACGTGACGAAGGCGGTCGTGTTGAAGCCCGATTTCGTCGAAGGGTATCAGATTCTGGCGGCCGCCTACGTCGAGAAGGGCGACAACGAGCAGGCGAAGAAGTATGCGGCTCTGAGGGATTTGTTCGCCCCGGATTCCGGCCGAGCGCCCGGCGCGGTCCAGTAGCTTATGAATATCCTCGGAATATCGGCGTTCTATCACGACAGTGCGGCGGCTCTGGTGAGCGACGGCGCGATCGTGGCCGCCGCGCAGGAAGAGCGGTTCACGCGGATCAAGCACGATCCTCGTTTCCCGTCGCACGCCGTGGCGTACTGTCTTGAGGCCGCGAGCCTGAAGGCGGAGGACTTGGATTTCGTCGTTTTCTATGAGAAGCCGCTGGTCCACTTCGAGCGGCTCCTGGAGACCTACATCGCCTATGCGCCGCGGGGCTTCCGCCAGTTCCTGATGAGCGTCCCGTTGTGGCTCAGGCAGAAGCTGCATTTGCCGCGTGAGCTGGACCGGGCCTTGGGGGGCAAGTACACGGGCCGGTATGTGTTCACCGAGCACCACGAGTCCCACGCCGCCAGTGCGTTCTTCCCAAGCCCCTTCGAGGAGGCCGCCATCCTGACTCTCGACGGGGTTGGTGAGTGGGCCACCGCCAGCGCCGGCGTCGGACGGGGCAACCGCGTCGAGCTTCAGAAGGTCATTCACTTCCCGCATTCGCTCGGCCTGCTGTACTCGGCTTTCACCTACTACACCGGTTTTCGCGTCAATTCGGGAGAGTACAAGCTGATGGGTCTGGCGCCATACGGCGAGCCCAAGTATCGCGACCTGATCCTCAAGGAGCTGCTCGACCTCAAAGAGGACGGCTCATTTCGCCTGAACATGCGGTACTTTCCGTACGGGTACAAGACCGTGATGGTGGACGGGCGGTTCGAGCGGCTCTTCGGGGCGCCGGTGCGCAAGCCCGAAGGCCCGATCACCGAGCACACGATGGACGTGGCCGCGTCGATCCAGTCGGTGACCGAGGAGATCATGCTGCGCATGGCTCGAAACGTCCATCAGGAAACGGGCATGAAGAACCTCGTGCTGGCGGGAGGCGTCGCGCTGAACTGCGTGGGCAACGGACGGATTTTGCGAGAAGGCCCGTTCGAGAAGATCTGGGTGCAGCCGGCGGCCGGAGACGCCGGCGGGGCATTAGGCGCGGCCCTGTTCGTGTGGCACCAGTTGCTCGATCACGAACGTAGGACCACCGGCCGCGATGCGCAGGGCGGCTCGCTGCTCGGGCCGGCGTTTGACGACCGGGCTATCGAGGCGTTTCTGGAGGGTGTCGGCGCGCCGCACCACACCTTCGAACGAGAGACGGATCTGTACGATTGCGTTGCGGATCTGGTGGCTTCGGAGAACGTGGTGGGCTGGTTCCAGGGGCGGATGGAGTTCGGGCCGCGCGCGCTGGGCAATCGGAGCATCATCGGAGACGCCCGCAGTGAGAAGATGCAATCGGTGATGAATCTGAAGATCAAGTTCCGCGAGTCGTTCCGCCCCTTTGCGCCGTGCGTGCTGATCGAGGACGCGCCCGAGTACTTCGGTCTGGAGCCGGGCCAGGAGAGCCCCTACATGCTGCTCGTGGCGCCGGTGCGCCTCGACAAGCGGCTCGACGGCGCTATTGCCGCAGCCAGGGGGCTCGACCGGCTCAAGGGCCGGCGCAGCGTGATTCCCGCCGTGACGCACGTGGATTATTCCGCACGCGTTCAGACGGTGGACCCGGACCGTCACGGCAGACTGCACGCGCTGATGAGCCGGTTCAAGGCCAAGACGGGTTGTCCCGTGATCATCAACACGAGCTTCAACATCCGTGGCGAGCCTATCGTCTGCACGCCGGAACACGCATATCGTTGTTTCATGGCCACGGACATGGACGCGCTGGTTCTGGGCAGGCGCCTTCTGTACAAGCACGAGCAGCCGCAGGTGACACGACACGACGTGGAACAGTACAAGTCGCAGTTCAAGCTCGACTGACCGGGCAGGAGATGACGGGAGTGAAGAATGTCGTTGGTTAGCGTCAACTGGAATCCGAGCCGCAAGGACCTTAACGGCTTTCGGCTGGTGTCCGTCATCGCGACGGCGGCCATCGCCGTTCTCCTGTATGCGATCAAGGGCCTGGACCTCCGTTGGTGTGGCGGTGTCGTCGCGTTCGGCGTGTTGGTCTGGCTCAGCGGGCTGGTCTCGCTGACGCTGACCCGCTGCGTTTACGTAGTGCTGATGGCGGTCACGCTGCCCATCGGCTTTGTCGTCAGCCTGATCCTGATGGGCGCGTTCTACTTCGGGCTCATCACGCCTCTCGGACTGGTCTTTCGCCTGCTGGGCCGGGACGTGTTGTGCCGGAAGTTCGATCCGAAGGCCCCAACCTACTGGGCGCCGCACGAGCAGACGAGGAACGTGGAACGCTACTTCCAACAGTTTTGACCAGTGAGGTTTGCCACATATGACGGAAAAGGACTCGGCCAGGTTCAAACGACTCGCCCAAGAGCAACGTCCCTCTCTCCTCGCGGAATTCTGGCACTTCCTCAAGCACAACAAGAAGTGGTGGCTGCTGCCGATCGTGCTGGTGTTGCTGCTGCTGGGCTTGATCGTGCTGCTGGCGGGCACGAGCGCCGCGCCGTTCATTTACACGATCTTCTGAGCGGCGTGTGGAGAGGCAGCAGATTGGCTCGGGGCCGTCCTGAGGCTACTCGGAGGGCCTGACGCCGATGTACTGCGTGCGGGCGTTGGCGATCAGGTTCAGCATCTGATCGGCCTGCTTGCGGATCGCGGGGTCGGAACTGATCACGCGCGAGCTCCACTTGGCGTATTCGCGGTTCAACTGGTGTCGGACCTCGTCCTTGCTCATCTCCGTGGTCACGCCGAGGATCATCTCCGCGTCCTCGCTCTGGTGCATGCTCACCGGGAGCGTCTTCTCGACCATCGCGCGGAGCCGCGTGCGATCGATCTTCAGCCATTGCGCCAGGTCCTTGAGCAACCCGATGTCGCTTGCGGTGACCTGGCCCTTGGCGCCAGCCACCCTGAGGCACAAGTCCATGATATCGAGGCGGCCCACCATCGGGGCGATCTCCACGATCTCGTTGCAGATCTCCTCCAGGTTCAGGCGTCCGCCTTTGAGGAAAAAGCCGGCGGTCTTCCGCAGGGCCTGTTCCAACTCCAGGCGTGCGCCTTCGGAAGCGTCGCCCGAGCCGAAATTGGTCCGGACCCAGCCGTAGATCACATTGGTCTCGGGTTCTCGCAGGGCGTTGTTGGCCGCGCCCACGCTGAAGGCCAACCCGACCGCGAGGGTCTTGGCTCGCTGGATATTGTCGTCGACGTCCAGATAGCCGATCTCGAGGTTCTCGAACGCGCCGACGCAGGAACCGGCGGCCAACTCCTGGCCGGTCGAGCGGGAGATGATGGCAACGCTGAATCGCAGTTCCCGGTGTCCCTGTCGCGGGAGGACAAACCATTCCGGCGAGATCTGCGCCACGGTCATCCAGTCTTCCAGGACGGTGCGTTGCTGGCAGAGCTTTCCGATCTCGGTCTGGTACGTGAAGGAAACCGCCCGGTTGATCGGCCCCTGCTTGGGCCGCACCGGCACGGGCAGCGGCGTTTGACCCTTGTTGTCGGTGACGTCGCTGAGGGTCGTCTTCAAACCCACTTCGTGATTCTCGTCGGGCGCCTCGATCGTGCCACAGATGTCCAGAATGAGGACCGTCTGCCAGGTATCGCCCTTCGGCTCTCTGCCGATTCGCGCGCGGCAGTTCAGCATGCCCAAATTGACGGCCCCGTCCGATTTGTCGGAGCGACGCGTCTCGGGGCTCCGCCCAACGCCTGCGGCGGCTTCCTGGGCGCCGTTGCCGGTCGCGGGAAGGGCGGGATGGCCGCCTGCTTGCGGCGTCGGCCGCGATGCACGCGGCAGACGACTGCGGGCCGATTGTGTCAGCCCCTGCAGTTCACCGGGCAGGCGCCTGGCAAGGCCGCAAGCCCGACGTGCCGTTCGTATGCCCCAGCCACCGAATCGCACCAGCAGGCGGCGGGCGAGTCCGAGTCCCGATGCAAATGGGGATGGGCCGCTCGCATCCGATTGCGGACCTCGGCGTCGCGCCCCGATGAAGACGCCGGCCGCAACCCCGATGATCATAGCCACGACTGGAAGCACGATCTTGAGCATGGGACACCGTTGTATCGGTTATTGGACCTTGAGCGACTGCAACTCCTTGGCACCCTCCGTTGCCTCGCTCCCGGATTTCTCCTCGTCCAGCGAGACGTCCACTTCCAAGACTCGGCCGGAGTCGACGTCCTCGAACTTGCAGTGCATTCGCTGGTTGAGATCGTAGCTGTAGGTCACCTTGATGGGACGCTCGGCCGGCCGGTTCGGCGGCAGCTCGAAGCGGTGGGTGGCGATCGTGTTGACGTAGGCCGGGTCGGCATCCTCACCCTGTGTGACGGTCACTTCGACCTTCTCCTGGCCCTGGGAAACGGTATAGAACGTTTGCGTGGCCTCGCACGGCAGCGGCGTGTTCTTCTTGAGAATGATCCGATTCTGGATCGTTCGGCGGCCCGTTTCCTTGTCGATCGGCGCGCAGATCGTTCCGTAGCTGTGGTTGCAGACGTCGGTCAGGCAGATATCCTGAAGCCCGGCGCGGATACCGGTGTCAACCGCGTCGGGGTTCTGCCGCACGGCGGTCAGGCCGGCGTGAAGCGCCGCGCCCAGCGCGACGCACTCATCGACATTCACCTCGCAGGCCGGCGCGAAACCAAACGTCTGCTCCAGATGCGCCCGGACCATCGGCACGCGGGTGCTACCACCGACCAGCAGCACGGTCGTTACGTCGGACGGCTTGAGGCCGGCCTCTTCGAGCGCTACCTCCACCATCATGTCCGTCCGCGCCACCAGCGGGGCAATCGCTTCTTCGAACATCTCCCGCGTGACCTCGGCGCGCATGCTGCCGCTGGAACCGTACAGGATCTTCTTGGCCACGGGACGGCGCGAAAGCGTCTTCTTGATGTCTTCGGCCTCGTCCTCGTACTTGGCCCGGTCTTCCTCCGAGCCGATCAGGTCAGTGCCGAACTTGTCGTGATAGAGCTTCTGGAGGATTTCGAGGACCTTGTTGTCGAAATCAATGCCGCCGAGGGCGTGGTCGCCCTGGGAGCAGACGATGTCCATCTGAAGGCCGTTGACGTTCATCAGCGTCACGTCGAACGTACCACCACCGAGGTCGTACACGAGCACCTTGCCGGCGACCTCGCGCGTCGTGGCGTAGTACAGGGCCGCCGCCACGGGTTCGTTGACGATCGCGATGACGTTGAGGCCGACGGCGGTCCCGGCGTCCATCGTCGCCTTGCGGCGTACCTCGTCGAAGTGAGCCGGAACGGAGATGACCGCGTCGCGAATCGGTCCGTGCGCGGCTTCGGCGTCCTGCTTGAGCTTCTTGAGGATCAGCGCCGACAGCTCCACCGGCGTCCAGTCCCTTCCGTCGATGTTCACCTTGAAGTCGGCCTCGCCCATGTGACGCTTGATCCACCGGACCGAGCGCGACGGGTTCAGGTGCCTCGAATTGAGGGCTTCGATCCCCACGCGGATGAGTTCGGGGTTCTCCTCGTCGAAGAAGATGGCCGACGGTGTCAATCGCTCTCCGTCTGCGTTCGGAACGATCTCCGGCTTGCCGATCGCATTGAGGATCGCCAGTTCCGAGAATGTCGTTCCCAGGTCTATGCCGACGATGTTAGCCATGGTATTCTCCTGCGTTCTACGTTTCCCACAGAGTCCCTCGGGCCGCCCGAAGGCGTGCGGCGAGACACTCAGCCAAATAACTTGACCTGTGCCGTCCTGACGACCTTGTAACTGTCTTCGTCCGTGATATATCGATATCCGGGCCGCACCACTTTGGCGATCGTGCCAACCTGGCTGGCGTCCCCCGTTATTTCCTTTTCTTTGATTGCCTCCGCGAACTTCTCGTGTCCTCGGTATTCGCTGCCGACGTCGGGACGGAACTGCTCGACCCCGCTGGACTCCAGGGCGAACAGCAGTTCATCGCGCACCTCCTCGAGTTGCAGGGTGCCCTCGTCGTCCTCGTCGAGCTTGGCGAGTCGATTTTCCAGGTTATCGATGCAGCGGATCACCTTCAGGCAGAAGGTTCGGACAATGCTCCAGTCGTAGCCGTCCTGAAGCTTCTCCACCCGGTCCTGCTGACAGGCGGCGTACTCACGGATGGCGGAGACCTGCTGGGCCAGCTCCTTGAGCGTGTCGCCGAGCGGCTCGCCCTGTCCGCGGGATGCCTGCTGCGCGTTCTGCGCCATCTGTCGGAACTCGGTGATTTGCCGCTGAAGCTCCTCGGCCTGTTCGGTTAGAGGGTTCTCGACCGGGGCAGCCGGCGCCGGCGCCGCGACGATCTGGGTCTCGCCGAGAACGGCCACTCTGGGCCTCGGCGTGAATCGCTGCTTTGGCGGCGCGGCCTCGGTCGCGCTCTCCTCGTCGTTCGACGTCGTCCACTCCATCTGGGCCGACCAGTCCTGCTCTCCGGACGGTTCGTCCGTCATCAGCACGGCGACGCCGTCCTCCTGCGGTCTGGGCGCGGCGGTCAGGGTCGGGCGGCCCGGAGGCAGGTCCCGGTGCCGTCGGGGCACGAGGAATCGTTCGCGGGGGTCGTTGTTGTCCGCCGGGTCGGATTCATACCCATTGCAGGACAGAGCAGGCTCCGGCGAGTCTTCCGGGATGTCGTCTGCCTCGACGGCGGCCTCCGAGTCCTCTTCGTTCGTCTGTTCGTCCACAATCCCGTGTGGAATGTCGGTCAGTTCACCTGGAGCCGTCTCTGTGACGACCGCTCGCTCGGAACGACGTCTCGCGATGGCCTTGATGACGCGGACGATGGACCAGAGCACCCAGATCACCAGGCAGATGCCGAAAAGGGCGCCTCCGATGGACAGACACACCATGGAGGTGGTCTGGGTAATCTGCTCTTTCTCTCTGCGCTGGCGGTATTGCGTGACCTGCTCTTCCCAGTTGGGGCCATAGAGATAGTCGGCGATGTCGCCGGGATTCATCTCGCCGGCGGCCAGCTTGGGCAGGTCATTGTGAAGGTGTGCTTTTTGCTCGGCGGCCAGTTCCTCCGGCGTCTTGTTCTGACGCTCCTTGTCGAGTTCGAGGACCAGTTGATTCTGCTCCTCCGGCGTCAGGCGGTACCACTGGCCGTACTTCTGGAGATAGTCGGCCGGCTGCAGCGTTCCCTTCGCAGCGCCGGAAGGCGTTGCCAGCCGTTCGGCTTCCGCCTGCTTTCGCTGCCATGCCAGCGGAAGGCCGCCCGCCAACAACAAGACCAGACCGAGTATCGCACACTTCTTGAGCATGATTCACGTCAATTCATCGCATTCAGTTCAAAGCGGCTTCACCGGTCCATTCGTCGGCTTCCCCGGCCCGTCAATTGACCAAAAAACCGGACTTTAGGGGCCTCATCCCGCGAACGGGATTGGGCATTCCTCCGATGCCGTGGTTCGGTTTCCTGGCCCATACGCTGACCAGAGCCGGTGACGGTGATGAAGACGCCCCGGCGACCGCCACGTAAAATATAGGAAACAACCGGCAGCGGCCAAAGGAGGTGGGGGGGCTGCACCGAACCGCATGGGGGGGGCAAATCGGGGAATGTCTGTCGTGACCGCCGCGGGGCGGAACTGAGCCTATCGGCCTAAGGGGGCGTCCCTTCTCGGACCTGGGGACGGCGCTGCATGCTCAACCGTCGAAGACCTCTTCCGCCAGATCGTTGCCGATATGACTGGCATAGTACTGGCGGACCGCCTTCTGGCCGCCGGTGCGGGCCTTGTCCAACGAGCCGAACACGCCGGCCCTGGTCAACAAGACGATGGCAATGCAGGCGGCTACGTTTACAGCGCTATGGCGGTATTGTCCAAATTGTTCGACGAGCGATGGTCCCGGCCGAGATCGTTCGAGTTCTCGGGCCTTAGGGGCCTGGCGCAGACCGTGCTGGAGCATCTTGATCGCATGGGCATTGGCCCGACTGAGCAGGTCGAGACTGTGGGGTTGGGACCGGACAAGGGACAGGGCCATCTCCACATTTCGCAAGCCGGCCAGCCGTTTCTGGCATCGCGGGCAGACGGCAACATGGCGACGGACCCACCCGGCTTCAGGACCCAACCGACGACTCAGAGCGGTTGTAAACCACTGGCGCGTGCGGCGGCATCGGTCCGCCGAAGGCTTCGAATTGCAGGAAAGCCGTTCGAGAAGGTTCACCGGCTTCATAGTTGCACCTCTCTATTCATCCAGGCGGCCAGCAGTTGCACGGCTTTGCACCGGTACACGCGGGCGGTGCCTGTCGATATTCGCAGGATGCGGGCGACCTCTGGGTAGGGCAGTTCGCCCAGATCGTGGAGCGTGATGACGCTGCGCAGATGCTCGGGCAAGTCAGCGATCATGGCCCGCAGTTTCTCGGTCAGGTACTGGGCGTCGAAATCAGGCTCCGCCGGCTCAACCTGGCCGGTACAGGATTCCCAAGCCGACAGCGTGCGGCTCTCCGTCACCCGCCGACGCAGCATGGTGATGGCGGCGTTGCTGGCGGTGCGGAACAGGTATGCCCTGACGTGCCTGGGTCTGCGCCGGTCCTCGCGATGGGCCAGTTGCAGAAATGTTGTCTGGTAGGCGTCGCAGACGTCCTGCTCATTGCCCAGAATCCGCCAGAGCATGGTGACCAGTTCCGGTCCATGCCTGTGCATCGCGGCGAGAATCCACTGCTGGCTCGCATCGGCGGCCTCAGAGAAACTGCCGGCCCAAAGCAGGTCGCAACGAACGGCCTTCTCAAACATAGATGCTACTCCCCTGACGGCACGTCTTTCTCTGGTAAGACGCGCCGTTGCATCTGATGTTAACGAAAATCGCCTGCAAACGCAAAAAAACCGCACCTCCATTAACGCCGGCGTCTGCGGCGCGTCCTACTGGTGAAAGAACGGCATCTGCCGGGAATTGCCCGAACGGATCGATGCAGGGATACGAGCAGATTCAATGGCCGCAAGAGCCCAAGACAACCAGAGACGCAACGGTTTGGACGCGGTCGCCCTGGTGGACGATCTGCTGGCCCAGGCGATCCGGGCCGGCGCCAGCGATGTCCACTTCGAACCCACCGCCGACTCGCTCGTGGTGAAATTCCGTCTGGATGGGGTGCTGAGCCCGATGGAGAGCCTGCCGGCGGCGGTGGCGGACAACGTCGTCTCCCGGCTCAAGGTGCTCGGGGGGCTGCTGACCTACCGCAACGACATTCCCCAGGAAGGCCGCCTGGAAATCTCGGGTGCGTCGGCTGAGGTTGTGTCGGACGTGCGTTTGGCCATCTTCCCCACCATCCACGGCCAGCGGGCAGTCGTCCGTCTTTTCTACCGGCGTCAGGATCTCCTGAGACTCGACCAGCTTGGCTTTGCGCCGCCGATGGAGCGGGCGCTCCAGGCGATTGCGGCGCAGAACCAGGGCATTCTGCTGCTGACCGGCCCGGCCGGAAGCGGCAAGAGCACGACCTTGGCCGCAATTCTCCGTCACATCGTCAGCACGCTTCCCGGTAAGAGCATCGTCTCGCTCGAGGACCCGGTCGAGATTCGCATCGAAGGGGTCACGCAGGTGCCGATCACGCCGCACGGCCAGATGACCTTTCCCACCGCGCTGCGGTCGCTGTTGCGCCAGGACCCCCAGGTGCTCATGATCGGCGAGATTCGCGACGCCGAGACGGCCCGGATCGCTATCGAAGCGGGCCTGACAGGTCACCTGCTCATGAGCACGATGCACAGCGGGACCCCGGCCGGTGCGCTGCTGAGACTCCTGGAGATGGGCATCGAGCCCTATCAGGTCACCTCGAGCATCTCGGCGGTCGTCAATCAGAGGCTGGTCCGCCGGCTCTGCGAGAAGTGCAGGAAACCGGCGGGCGACCAATACGAAGCGGCCGGTTGCGACGAGTGTCTGGGCACGGGCTTCAAAGGCCGCGTCCTGATCGCGGAGATGGTCCAACTGGACAGCGGCCTGCGCAAAGCGATCCTGGCCAAAGCCGACCTCGAGGAATTGGACGGCCTGCTGAGGACCAAGGGTCATGCGACAATCCGGGAAGACGGCAGGCGACTTGTCGAGGCGGGCGTCACTACGCAGGCGGAACTGAATCGGGCATGCGGCGCCGGTGATGCGCATGCCCCTTGAAGTCTGGACACAAACGCGGGGATTCCAAGCGATATCAGGCAGGACGAATAGGAATAGAAAATGGCGACTTTCATGTACAACGCGTTGACTGCCGGCGGCAGGCTGATGACCGGGATGATCGAGGCGGCCTCTTCGCAGGAGGCAGAC
The DNA here is from genome assembly GCA_040772485.1 of Sedimentisphaerales bacterium. Taxonomy (GTDB): domain Bacteria; phylum Planctomycetota; class Phycisphaerae; order Sedimentisphaerales; family Anaerobacaceae; genus Anaerobaca. The sequence continues at coordinate 257,686 of JAXGYC010000013.1, forward strand.
AAGGCCCTGCGGGAGATGGGGCTGACCGTCAACTCGGTGGAGAAAGGCGAGCCGGCCCGGCCCAAGACGGTGATCGGCCGCAATGAGTTTCTGCTGTTCAACCAGCAGTTGGCCTCCATCACCAAAGCGGGAATCCCGCTGGAGAGAGGATTGCGCGAGCTGGCCCAGGACATCGCTTCGCCGTCGATGCGCAAGCTGGTCGAAGAGATCGCCGCCGATCTGGAAAGGGGAATGGGGATCGAAGAGGCGTTTCAGAAGAGGCAGGGGGCCTTTCCTCCTCTCTATGGCCGCATTCTGAAAGCGGGCGTAGAGACCGGCCGGCTGAGCGAGATGCTCACCAGCCTGAATCGGCACTTGGAATTGGCCGGACACACGCGCCGGATCATCTTCGAAGCCGTCAGCTATCCGGCGGTTATCTTCGTGCTCGGCGCGATCATCATCACCCTGGTGTTCACGTACATCGTCCCGCAGTTTGCCCCTGTTTTGCAGGAGATGGTCGGAGGAATGCTCAATCCACTCACCCAGGGGGTCCTTGACCTGGCCAAGAACGTGGTTCCGTTCTGGATCAGCGTCGGTCTGCTCGTGGCAGGCGTGGTCGCCTTGTTTATGGCGCTGTCCCGCTCACCGGGTGGAAGGCGGATCAAGGAGGGATTCCTGTTGCGAATCCCGGTGATCGGGCGACTGTACCACAACAGCGTGCTGAGCCGCATGGCCGAGGCGATGGCGGTGCTGGTGGGTGCCGGCTGCGACATGCCGGAGTGCCTGCGGCTGGGCGCCGTCGCCACCGGAAGTGAACGGCTCCTGCGCGACAGCGAACACCTGGCCGCGCAGATCGAGCGAGGTGCCAATCTCATGGAAGCCGGCCACGAGGCCGGGATGTTGCCCAGGCTGTTTCTCTATTCGGTCCAGCTCGGCGCCCAGCGCAATGAGTTGCCGGACAATTTGCACAGTCTGGCCGACATGTACGCCGACCAGGCGCGTGTCGGGCAATCGCGCTTGCAGGTGGTTCTGCTGCCGATCATGCTGATCGTTGTCGGCGGTTTTATCGCGATGGCGATTCTCGCCATGTTCCTGCCCATGATCCAGGTCGTCACCAGTCTGTCGGCTAGCTGAGGAAACGAAGATGTCCGAACTTGCTGCGATCACTGCGGTTCTTATGGTGGTGTTCACCATCCTTGGCTACAAGCTGCCGGCCCTGGCGATGGCGACCGTCCCGATAGTTGCCCTTGGCATGGTCTACTTCTTTATCGAGAGCGCGGAAATGGAAGTTGCCCTCTCTGCGGTGGTGCTGTTTCTGGTGACCCTGGTGGCGGTCGCGCTGGGTGGGTGGCATGCCGAGACGCAGCGATGGTATCAGCGGCTCGCCTTCCTGATCCTCGCGGCAGTCGGCGGCTTACTGTTCATCGTCGGCTTCTTCTGGGCGTTTGCCGCCGTCGGGGCCGGTTTCGTGCTGCCTCTGTTCCTGTTGCTGGGCGTTGCGGCCGTCGTGGCCTGTCTGGTTGCCAGTCGCGCCGGATCGCGCAAGACCACGGCGGCAGAGGTCTTCTCAACGCTGGGCGCCAGTATGCGACAGAACCTGCCTTTGCCCATGGCGCTGGAGTGTGCCGCCAGCAGGCGAACGAATGGGACCGCTCGCACGTTGCAGCAGATCAAGAAATGGCTTCTGCAAGGTTACTCGCTGGTCGAATCGCTTCGCCGGGGCTATCCTCGCTGTCCGAGCCGGGCCTTGGCGATCCTGGCGGCAGCCGAACCCCAGGACCAACTGCCGGCAGCGATGGCGACGGTCGAGGCCGATCTGCGGTCGCAGGCGGCCGGCCGCATGAGGTTGCAGCCGGTTCACGCCGCCTACCCCATGGTGATTCTCACGATCACCTTTATCATGGTGCTGGGCCTGATGACCTTTGTCATTCCCCAGTTCAAAACAGTGCTGGAGGAGATGACCGGAGCCCGTCTGCCCGCCCCAACCCGTGTGCTGATAGGCATCATGGAGGTCCTTGTCTACGAACACAATGGTCTGCCCGCCATGCTCCTTTTTGTTCTGATCTTCTTCGTGATCCCGCCCGTCTGGATCTGGGCTCGGACTCGAAGACGCCGTCCTGAGGAGCCGTATCTGCTTTCACGGATGAGCGACTGGATCAAGTGGCGCCTGCCCATTCTGCACTGGTTCGAGAACAACAGCGCCACCTTGCAGACCGTGGAACTGTTGCGTATTTCGCTCCGGACGGATTGTCCGCTCAACGAGGCGATTCGCGGTACGCTCGATCTGGACGTCAATCAATCCTTCAAAAAGCGGCTGGCCTGCTGGCTTCGGCGCGTCGAGCAGGGCGATGACGTGGCCTCTGCGGCACGCGGCTGCGGTCTGGCCTCGGGGCTGGCCTGGGCCTTCGAGCGCAGCGCCGGTGCGAGCCATGCCCCGGCGGTGCTGGAGATGCTCGAATCGTTCTACCGCTCCAACTACAGCTATCGGGTCAATCTCGCGCGGTTCATCCTTTGGCCCTGTGCCATCATCCTTCTTGGGGCGACCGTCGGCTTCGTTGTTGTCGCGATCTTCTTGCCAGGTGTGGGGATCATCAACTCCATGGCAGGCAATGTCTATCCGTAACCTGAGAATGGGAGTGTATTCGTGTCCGCAAGAACAAGAAAACCAGGCGGATTCCTGCTGGCCGATCTGATCGTGGGGATCTCGCTCTTTGCCATGCTGTTGGCCGGCTTGGGCATATCGGTCGCCGGGTTCAGCGGCTTCAACCGCTATCAGTGGACCCGGCAGCAGTGCACCGCGGCGGCGATCGCGCAACTCGACAGCCTGACCGCCACCGGGGCTCCCATCGACAGCGAGGACGCCGGACGGCTCTGGCCCCGCGTGACGGTCTCGCTGGACAGGACGCCCGGAGAAGGGCAGTGGGCCGGACTGGAACGGATCAACGTCAAGGCCAGCGCACAGGCAGGCTCCAGGAAGGTGACCGTCGAGTTGGCGCGGTACGTTACGCCGGCCATGCAACCGGCCAGACAGGAGGGCTCGCTATGAGACGCAAGGCCTTCACACTGGTCGAGATGCTCGTGGTGGTCACCGTCCTGCCGATCGTGGCGATCGCCTTCAGCGGTCTGTTCGCGACGTTCACCCGCGATGTCCCTCGGCTGACGCGAATGGTGCAGGAGAACACGAGCGTGCTGGACCTGGTCCGCCACATCCGCGACGATGTGGACGCGGCCATCGCTCTGCCCGACGCCGCGCGCGAGGGGACAAGCGACGACCGCACGCTCCTGATCGGCCTGCCCGAACGCGTGATCTGCTACCGGATCGACGAAGACGGCGTGACGCGAACTGTGCTCAGCGGCAAGAACGCCGAGCCGCAGACCGAGGGCATCTGGCGATTCCGTGACGCAGTGATTGCCTGGCGGCTCCTGAAACGGGCAGATCGGGCGCACGCCGTCGAAGTGCAAACATCTCTCAAGGAACGCCTGAGCGGGAAGATCAGACAAAGGTTCGCCAACTCGCACCTTTTCTTTCTCGGCGGCTTGGCGCGGGAGCAGACCCCATGAGCAAGACAAGGCGAAGAGGTTTCGTACTGACTTATGTCATCGTGTTGCTGGGCCTGGTCGGGGTTGTGATGTTCGCCCTGACCGGCGGGTCCAACACGATGCTCTTCGAGGCGGATGCCGCCTATCTTCAGGCAGCGGATCGAAACCTGACCGCCAGCGCTCTGGCCTGGGCCCGGCATCGGTCGTCCGGGTCGGAACCTGTGGTTTTGGACGAGCCGATCTCTCTCGATGCGAGCTCGCTGGCGGTGCGAGACGCCAACGTGTCGGTCCGGCTCGTCAAGCACGGCGATGCCACGCTGGGTTGCCATATCGAAACGTCGGTCGCCAGAGGCAGGCAATCCCTGAACAACTCCCGCGAATACGTCCTGCCGGCCCGCTGAGCGTGCGAAGGGGAGCGGCCGGCGGACGCGTGCAAACCGGTCCAGGAAAAGTTTGCCTGATTGGCCTGCAATTTTCTTGCAGCGGCCCCGACGGGTCTGTAAAATCACCGTTTTGCCGCGGCTGACACGCACGTGTCGGCTGCGTTGGTTTCCGGCCGACGCCGAAACGGACCCTCGGGCGATTAGCTCAGTTGGTAGAGCAGCTGACTCTTAATCAGCGGGTCACAGGTTCGAGTCCTGTATCGCCCATTTCCCCAGTTTCGCGAGAGACTCCGTTGCCAAGCGTTCCCGGCGACGCGGCGTCCGCTGGCGGTACGCCAGACCAGGGCCAGACGGCAATCCCAAGAGCACGCATGGCAGCGGCATTCGACCGCAGGGCAGGCAGAAGGAGAAGGCGGCGCCCGGATTCGAACCGGGGAATAACGGTTTTGCAAACCGTCGCCTTAGGCCACTTGGCTACGCCGCCGGGCAAGGCAGGGCCGCCTTATACACGATCTGTGACGCCATTGCAAGAGTAATTTTGGGCCGGTGCGGGCGGGGCGGCCCGTTCGGACGGTCGGCCCAGGCCATGTGCGAAGAAGAACGGTCTGCTGCTAAGGTCGGAGGTCGGATCAGCCGATAGACGGTCGTGAATGCGTCTGTTTGGAAGTCTACCGGATGAAGACGAACGACCCGATAATAACGGCTTTGGCCAGTGAACACATCGTCGATCCTCCCGTCCTCGAGAAGCTGATCGAGAGCCAGAGGGAGACAGGACAGAGCATTCTGTCGATCCTCCGGCAGGAGAAGCTGCTCAGCGAGGAGCAGATTCTCCGGGCGGTTGCGAAGGCGAACCACATCGAATACGTCGAGCTGACGGCCGATCTGGTCGATCCGATGATCGCGCATCTGATCTCTCGTGACGTGGCGAATCGCTACAACGTGATCCCGATGCAGCGCCAGGAAGGGGCCCTCGCGGTCGCCATGGGCGCGCCGTGGGACCTTGCGGCGCGGGACGAGATCGAGGTGAAGACCGGATACCGCGTGATTCCGGTCGCGGCCAGTCCCGCGGCGATACGCCAGGTGATCGGGCGACATTACGACGAGGTGGACATCACCAAGCAGGTGGTGGCGTCGATGCGCCTGAAAGAAGACGCGGCGATCGGACCGGCCGCATCCGAACATCGGGTCCGAGCCCTGCGCGAGGGCGATGATCCGATCAGCAAGCTGGTCTCCTCCATTGTCCGAGGAGCGGTTTCGTCGGGGGCCAGCGACGTCCATATCGAGCCGCAGCCGCCCGACCTGCGGGTCCGCTACCGGATCGACGGGACGCTGAGGGACACCATTCGCGTGCCGGCGTCGGTCCAGCAGGAGGTCGTCTCGCATATCAAGATCATGGCGGATATGGACATCTCCGAGCGTCGCATGCCCCAGGACGGACACGCCACGATCGAACACGAGGGAGCCGAGTATGACCTGCGCGTCTCGTCTCTTCCCGCCATCGGCGGGGAGAAGATTGTGCTGCGAATCCTGGACAAGCGGGTCGAACGCTGGTCGTTTGACAAAGTGGTCACGTCCTCGCACGATAATGAGATGTTCCGCCAGCTTACCGGCAACCCTTACGGCATGCTGCTGCTGACGGGTCCGACGGGAAGCGGGAAGACCACCACGTTGTATTCCGTGCTGCAATTGATCAACACCCCCGTCAAGAACATCGTGACCGTGGAGGACCCGGTGGAGTATCGCCTCGACGGGATCACGCAGGTTCAGGTCAAACCCGTCGCCGGAATGACTTTTCCTTCTGCGTTGCGGAGCATTCTGCGACAAGACCCCGATGTCATTCTCATCGGGGAGATTCGCGACCGCGATACGGCGGAGATCGCCATCGGCGCCGCCTTGACGGGTCATCTGGTTCTGAGCACGCTCCACACCAACGATGCGGCGGGGGCGGTGTCCCGGCTGATCAACCTCGGCATTCCCGCCTTTCTGGTGGGCTCCGCTCTGTTGGGAAGCGCCGCCCAGCGGCTGATCCGCACGTGCTGTCCAAGATGCCGCCAGCCCTATCGCGCCTCGGAGAGTGAGGTGCGAATCCTCTTTGGCCACTCGCCGCCGGCCGACGAAGTGCAGCTCTGGCGAGGATCCGGATGCAGTCAGTGCTACCAGAGCGGCTACCTGGGCCGCAAGAGCATCTATGAGATTCTCTCCGTATCGCGGCGCGTGCAGCGGATGATCATCGATAAGGCCGACGACGACGCCATCAAGGAGCAGGCCGTCTCGCAGGGGATGCGGACACTGCGGATGGCGGCGATCGACGAGGTCCTGGCGGGTCGGACCACGCTCGAAGAAATCATGCGCGTGGTGGATATGGAGCGTGGGTGATGCCGGCATTTCAGTACATCGCCAGGGATGCGTCCGGACGAGAACGGCGAGGCACCTATGACGAGATCGCCGATGTCAGCGAACTGCGCAGCGAGCTGACGCGGATCGGCTACGATCTCGTGCGGGCCCGGCGCGTGAAGGACCACCCGGCCGGACGGTCGCGAATCAAAGCCGAGGACATCGTGACGTTCGCCTACAAGTTCTCCGGGATGTATTCGGCGGGGCTGTCAGTCACGTCCTGCCTGGAGACGCTGGCGGATCAAGCCGAGCGGCCCATGCTCCGGCTGGTGCTATCGGACGTCAAGAAACGGATTGAGGCCGGCGCGAGTCTGACCAAGGCGTTTGAGCCGCACCGGGACATCTTCTCCCAGTTCTTCCTCGGTATGCTTGAAGCTGGAGAGGCCTCAGGCAAGCTGGCCGAAGCCCTCGAGATGAGCGCGGTCTATCTTGAAAAGAGAGAGCAGTTGCGCGCGCGAGTCAGGTCCGCTTTCGTCTATCCCATTGCCGTCGGCGTGGTGTGCCTGGTGGTCCTGCTGGGACTGCTGTTGTTCGTGGTTCCGGTGTTCATGAAGCTCTATGCCAGTCTGCACGTGCCTCTTCCCTGGCCGACGCTGCTTCTGGTCGCCTTGAGCAGGATCCTGCGCGTCTGGTGGTGGTTGGTGCTGCTTGCGGCGGTCGGCGCGGGCTGGACGCTCAAAGCTGTGCTTCGCTACGGCGGTTTGAAGCGTGGCTGGGACCGGCTCAAGCTGCGCGTGCCCGTGTTCGGCCGACTCAATCGCCTGATCCTGGTTTCGCGGTTCATGCGTCCATGCACCATGCTGATTTCCGTCGGGGTTTCCGTCCTGGATGCGTTCCGCCTCGCCGGCGAGATCGTTCGCAACGCGGAGATGGCCGACGTGGCGGCAGATCTCCAGAAGATGGCTCAGGCGGGCAACCCAGTGGGCAGGGCGTTGGCGGCCCATGACATCTTCCCTTCCGAAATCGTGCAGATGGCTATCTCGGGCGAACAGGTCGGCCGGCTGCCGGATATGCTGGCCAAAGGCGTCGATCTGCTGGACCGTGATGTCGAGCGCATCATCGCGGCCCTGGTGGTCAAGCTCGAGCCGGCTCTGACTCTGGTCATGGGCCTGGTCATCGGAGTGGTTCTGATGGGCGTGTACTTGCCCATGTTCGATTACATGACCCATCTCAAGTAGAAGGGCCATACCGGAAGGGCCTATGGTTTTCGGACCCAATGGGTAAGACGGCAATCGGACGCGTCGTTCCAGTGCAGTCCGAGAATATAGGCGGCGGCCGCCACGAAGACAGGCGCGCCGGAACACGATACAGGATGGTCATGCCCGCGAGCCGAGGCAGGTAAAGTCGCGTGGCTCGCCGGCCGATATACCGATGGTCAGGCTACAAGCAAGTCACCTTTGCAGAAGGAGAACAACATGAGGTGTGGGAAAGGCTTTACGTTGGTTGAACTGCTGGTCGTGGTGTTGATCCTCGGCGCGCTGGCGGCCATTGCGATTCCGCGGATCAGCCAGAGTGCCGAGACCGCCAAGATCAATGCATGCAAAACGAATGTGAACCTGATCAATTCGCAGATCGAGCTGTACTATGCCAACAACGGCGAGTGGCCGGCGAGTCTGAATGATCTTGTCAAGGACTCGGAGTACTTCCCGGATGGAGTGCCCGTGTGTCCATTGGCCATAGAGTACAAGTACGACACGAAGACCCACCGCCTTGGCGAACACAGCCACAAATGATGGCGTTCTCTTTTGTGATGCGCAGTCACAGGCTGGCAGTTGATCCCTGCTGCCGGCCTTCCCTCTTTTCCTGGCGCGAGTCGGTCGTATGAGGATGCCACGGGGTCACACGCTTGCGGAGTTGCTGGTCGTCGTGTTGATCCTCGGCGCTCTGGCGTGTGTGGCAGTTCCACGACTCTCTTATAAGACGCGGGATCGGCGGCAGGCCGAAGTCGAAGCCCGGAAGATCGTCAGCGCTCTGCGGCGGACGCGTAGTCTGGCGATTCTCCAGGCGGCTACGCATCCCGGCGGTTTTGCGCTCGAGATTCGCCGCCAGGGCAAGGCCACGAACTATGAGATTCTCGACCTCGACAATTCGGCCGTGGTCGACTCGCAAGCCCTCGCATCGGGAGTCCGCTGTCATGGCGATTCGCGCTTCTGCTTCAACGGCCTGGGCGCCCTGAAGGAATCCGGACGCGCGTTTGTGGACGTTTCGCTCTCGGATACGACGTTCGCCATTACCGTGACGCCGAGCACAGGCGCCGTTCAGTGTGTCAAGAGCAAACCGCATGGTAAACACACGGCAGACAGATCGATCTCCCGGCGAGAGTAGGAGAGTAAATCGGGATCGGCCCAGGGGCATGACGCTCGCGGAAGTGACCGTGGCCTCCGCGGTTCTGGCGATCGCTCTGGTGCCGATGCTCCGTGCATTGACGATTGCCCAGATGACCGGCGCTGCCATCGAACGCAAGACCCAGTCCCTCATTCTGGCGCAGAACAAGCTGGAGGAGGTCCGCGCCCGGTCGATCTATCATTACACGAATTCATTCGACGAGAGCTCCGAGCCCCTGACCGGCGGCTACCTCTGCCACCTGGAGGACGACGAAGATGCCGATCTGCGTCTGGTCTCCGTGGCTGTCGGATGGGATACGGACTCGGACGGACACCTGTCTGACAGCGAGACGCAGGTTCGTCTGACGACCTATATTGCGAGGATGCGGTGACTTCGCCGGCCGGCCCGCGTGGTCGCGTTATCGGGCCTGCGGTTGGGTCTCCTTCCCGCGTCCATTGTGCCCCTTTCATCGACCGATAAGAACAGCCCTGCGGCTTCCCGGAGACGGCGATTGCGGGCCGGCGCACCGATGCGGCAAACTTGCGCCGGCCGCAGAAGTCGGCTAACGGAAGGGCTTGGCCATGCCGAAGAAATGACGGTCCAGCGGTGATGCTGCGTACGGTCCGAAATCATGCAGAAGAAGATGAACAATGCCGAAGGGGCCAAGGCCCTGACACTTGTCGAGATGGTGATCGCCATGGCGGTCATGGCGGTTATCTTCACAGCCATGGTGCCGGTGCTGGCCGGCGTCCGAAATCATTGGGATACGTGGCAGGCCAACGGGGAAGTCGTTCAGAATGCCCGGGTCCTGACGGACCATCTCCATCGCACGCTGGCGTCGGCAGCTCGAATCACGGACGTCAGCCCACCGTGGCAGGATCACGGCTTCGTCGAGTTCACCATCCGTGATGGGACCGTCTGCCGATACGACCTCGGCCCGAACGGCTACGTCCGGTTCGGCCCGACGGGCGAGGCAGGCGAGTTGGCCGGTCCGGTCCGCCGGTTCTGTTTCACGTGCTATGACGGCGAAGACTTCACGACGGCGACCGTCGAGGCGTCATCGATTCGATTCGTGACAGTGGAAACCATCTTTGCCAACCCAGCGCGGCTCGGCAGCGACAAGACGTTCGCCACGCGTGTGTACATCCGTCCTGGGTCGTTCGGGCAGGAGACGCCGGAAACGTTCGAGCCCGGCGTGGCGCTGCGCGACTCCGTTGCCTGGGGCGGCAAAAACATCTGCATCGACAGCTATCGGTCCTCTCAGGGCCCTTACGATTCAGCGCAGCCGGGAGCCGAGGCCGTCGTCTCCGTCAACGCGACCACCAGCCAGGCGATTACGCTCTGGAGCAGTGCTGTCATCCGGGGCGACGCCTATGTCGGCCCGGGCGGAGACCCCCAGACCGGAATCGCCACCTGGGGGCTTTCAGAGATCACGGGACGTCGTGCGTCGCTGTCCAGTCCTGTGGATATCCCTGTGTTGTCGGCGCCGACCGGACCTCCGTTCAGCGGGGGATGCGACGGTCCTGTCGAACTGACCGGTCAGCAGAGTCGGACCATCGACTCCGATCGCTATGTGGAATCCATCAGCCTGGGTGGCCACTCCGTCCTCGTCATCGACGGGCACGTCACGCTTCTGGTCAAGGGAGCGCTCCAAGCGAATAGCCACGCGGAACTGAGGATTCTGCCCGATTCCAGCGCGACGATCTACGTCGGCGATGGTGTCGAGATTTCCGCCCATTCCCGGCTCAACAGTGCAGGCGATCCTTCGCAACTGCGCATCAACCTGATCGGCGTCGGCGCCAGTTTTCAGATCAGCACGCAGGCTGTTGTGCACGCGGTTCTTCAGAATCCTCGGGGCAGTGTGGGCATCTGGAGTCAGGCGGAATTCTTCGGCAAGATCAAGGCGGCCGGCCTCGAAGGGGGCGGACGCATTCACGTGGATCTCGACAGTGATTTCTGATGGTGGATATGGGTGACAACCATCGCAATCGGGGTGTGGTGCTGATCCTATCGGTGTTCATCGTGGCGCTGCTGGCCGCGATCCTCACCGGCATGCTGCAGATCAACACCGAGGAGATTCAGATCATGGAGAACCATGTTCGCGCGGCCGAAGCACGGGCGGTCGCCGAGGCCGGATTGAACGACGCGCTGGCGCAGCTTCGGGCGAATGCCGCATGGCGTGCCGGCTTTGCCGCCAAGCCCTTCGTCGGCGGCGCCTATACCGTGACGCTGGACGGATCGCAGATTACGTCCATCGGGACCTCTGCTCGTGGGTACTCGGCAAGAATGAAAGCGGATGTCACCGTGGCGCCGGGAAGACCGCCCCATCGTGTGGTCATCGATCGTATGTGGGTGAACGAATGAAATCCACCGTGACGACATCGCTGGGCATCGACATCGTCGGCGGCGAGGTCAACGCCGTGTTGCTCAAGAAGACTCGCGACGGGTTCCGCGTGCTGGCGACGTCCCGTGCGTCTGTGCCCGTCGGCACGATCGAGGGCGGCCGCATCGTCGATGTCACAGGTCTGTTGAAGGCGTTGAAGGTCGCCAGGGAATGTCGCACGCGGTCAGGACGCACGGTGCTGTCTGTGCCGCTGTCCGGCGCGCTGGTCCGCGTGGTTCCCCTGGAGGAAGACGACCCGCAGGCCGTCACGGGGTATGTCCGCGACGAAATCGCGCAGTACGCGGCGTTTTCCGGCAGAAAGACCGCCTCTGACTATCATGTGATGGCCCCTGCCCGAAAGAGCACGCCTGGCAGGGCCCTGGTGGCGGCGGCCGACCAGGCCGGCGTGGAGGCCCTGGTTCGTGCTTGTGGGAACGTCGGCGTCGGCGCCGATGCTGTCGAGCCGGCCATCCTGGCCTGTGTGCGAGTGTTCCGGGCAGCGAAGTCTCGCGAGAGGCTCGGCCCGAACGTCCTGCTGGCCCTGCTCAAGGGGGGGCTGCTGACCCTGGCCGTCCTGCAGAAGGGCGCCGTGGACTTCATACGGTCCCGGACCCTGGCACCAAGTGCTCCGTCTCCCGTCGATCGATACGACCGGGTAGCCGACGACATCAACGCCGTCCTTCAGTTCTACGCGGTCGAGGGGACAACGATTCCGAGTGTGGTGGTGATCGACGACGAGCATGACCTTGCGCCGATGGAGGTGGGGGAAACGATCCGATCGAAGGTCGCCTGCGAGGCCGTGGAGGTCTGGACGCGGAGCACCCTGTCCGACCACGTGGCCATCGAACCGGGTCTTTCGGGAAAGGGCTCGATCACCGCGCTCGGTCTGGCCATGCGGTTTCTGGCGGATGGGCCGAAGGCGGCGACCGTGAATCTGCTTCCCAAGGAGGCCGACCGTGCCACGGTCGTGCAGCGGAATCTGGTCCTGACGGCCATCGGTCTGGCCGCCCTGCTGTTTGTGGTCATTCTGGGGACAGGGGCCGTGCGCTGGACCGTGGTGGGCACGCAGGACAGGATTGCGGCGATGCAACGGGCGGAACTGGAGCGAGGCCATCAGGGTCTTGCGGAAGCCGTGGCAGAACTGGCCGCGACGGAGAAGCGAATTGCGGCCACAACGGCCGAAGTGGAATGCCTGACGCGGGCGTCCCAGTCCCATCCTGCGGTCGATTGGGTGCAACTGCTCGATGACGTGGGTGCCGCCGTTCCGAAGCAGGCGCAGTTGACCGAGTTGACGGTGGACGGCACATCCATCCTGCAGGTGGAGGGGGTGTGCGAATCCAATGAGGACGTAGCCACACTGGTTTCAATGTTGAACCGTTCAGACAGCATCGCGCGTGCAGAGTTGCTCGAAGCCAGGCGCATCCAGGGCAAAGACGGCGCCATTCGGTACGCGATCACCTGTACCCTGGCCCCGAGAGAGATACGGTGAAGGTGAAAATCGTGAATCTGAATACGCTCACACGAAGGCATGAACGAGCCGCCATCGGGACCTTGCTCCTGATCGGCATCTTCGGCATCTACAATTGGGTCGTTCACCCTCACGTGACCCTGCTGGTTGCATCGCAGCGCTACGAGCGGGCCGCCGGCCGACGGAACGAGACCAGTACGGCTGTGAATGACGAAGTCCAGCAGAAGCGAGAGGAATTGGAGCGACTGCTGGCGCAACGTTCCGAGTGGTCGCAGGTGACGTTCGATGTGACCGACGCAGAGGACTTCCTGCGCAACTTGCAGGAGCCGTGCAACGAGGCGGGCTGCCGTCTCATATCGCTGAGCCACCTCCAGGCGGAGAGATTGAAGGCACCCGAGACGCCGTCGGCCACAGAATCTGACGACTCCGAGACACGGCCGCCGGTGACGTCACTCCTCGCCAGGGGTGTGCTGATTACGGTCTATGGCCCCTACAAAAGCGTGGTTCGGCTCATTGGAATCCTTCAGTCCCACAGGAAGAAGGTCTGGATTGACAGATGTCAGATGACCTCGCTGGCGGCAGATGCGGAGAATGTCGCCTGTGAGCTTGTGATCACGATCTACATGACCACTGCGAAAGAGATGGAACACGATGAGTGACTTCAGATGGGTCGTTGGTTTTGGGATAGGTCTGTTGCTTCCGTGGGCGGTCCTGGCGCCGCCGGATAGTCACGCCGCGCAGTCCAATGGCAGTAGCGATGCCATCGGGCGGGAGAACCCGTTCTCCACAATCGAGACCGTGCGCCCGGCGCCGGTCCCTGTGGATGCCAAACCGCCACAAGCAGAACCGCAGGAAGCGCCGGTGGAGAACCCCGATCTTCTGCTGGAGACCGTCGTGCTGAAATTCCTCGATGCCACGAGTCTCAAGACCGTGCTGGACAAGATGGTGACATCGTTTGGCATGGTAGCAGTCAACAAACAGAACAATTCCGTGGTCATCTGCGACACGCCCGAGAATCTGGCGAAGATCCTGGCGGAAGTCAAGAAGGCGGATCGCATCCCGCCGCAGGTGATGGTGGAGGTGGTGATCCTCGACGTCCAACTCAAGAACGATACGGAAATCGGGATCAACTGGGATCTCCTGAGCGACAACCGGTATGATGTGATCTACCGACAGAATGTCAGCAGCTCGCGGCTCCGCTCCACGGTCGAAGACGCTGAAACGATCGGCAACGCCACAGCCTTCAACACCGTCGGGCTTGGCGGGGACTTCAGCGTGATCAGCGGAACGATCCGGCATGTGCTCCATGTCCTTCAGCAGAAGAGGGATGTGGACATCCTGGCAAGCCCCAGCACGCTGGTGGTCAGCGGACAGTCGGCGACCATTCAGGCCGTCGAGGAGATCCCGTACAAGGAGCTGATCGATTCCGCCACGGGTGGGCAGGAAGCGCTGAGCACGACACAGTTCAAGGATGTGGGCGTTACGCTCCAGGTGACCGCGACCGTCACCGATGGGAACAGCATTCTCGTAACGGTCACAGCCGAGCAGAACGTCCGCACGGGCGTGAGCGATCAGGGCGTGCCGGTGGTGGACACGCGGAGAGCCAACACCTCGTTGTTGCTCGACGACGGGCAGATTGTGGTCATGGGCGGGCTCCGCCGTCAGGAAACGACGGAGGAAGTCAGCCAGGTCCCGCTGCTCGGAGATCTGCCGTTGATCGGCTATTTCTTCAAGAGTCGCAGAATGGTTACGAACCGATCGGAGTTGGTCGTGCTGCTGTCGCCGCACATCCACAAAGGCGAACCGTTGCCCAGTTCCGTCGCGGCACGATATGAGGCCCTCCGCGGAGCGTCTCTGCTGTCGGAAGGCGACCCGAGCGGGGCCGAGCGCAGCGACGTGTCCGAACCGTCGTCGAGTGCGACCTCGGAGCGTCCGGGATCGGAGACTGGAACCCACACAGGAACCAAGTAGACACAATGTACGTGGCACGGGCGACTCAAAACTCTCCTGCCGCGTCTGATGAAAGGAGACACGAACGTGTTGGGACTGTTCAAAGCCAAGAAGCAGACGTCGCAGATGAAGATTCTGATCGTGGATGATGAGCCCGATCTCGTCAGCACGGTCGAATACCGCCTGAAATTCGCCGATTTTCAGACGTTCACGGCCTCCAATGGGCGGGAAGGTCTGGAGCGGGCCGCGGCAGAGAAGCCGGATCTGATCCTTCTCGATACGAACATGCCCCTGATGAACGGGCACGAGATGCTTGAGGAACTGCGGGCCGATCCCGCCCTGAAGCACATTCCCGTGATCATGCTGACGGCTCGGTGTGCGGCACAGGACATTGCGGCCGCCTCGGCACATGGGGTGTCGGACTACGTGACCAAGCCGTTTGATTTCGCCCAGCTCATGGCCAAGATCCAGGCCATTCTGAAGAGCCACGGGAGCCGGTGACCGGCGTCCCAGGACCGGAGGGTGGTTTCTCCCGACGGGAGCAAAGGAGAACGCCATTGACTACAGGCAAAGCACTGCGAATCCTCATCGTGGAAGACGATGTGGTCGACCGCAAACTGTTGGAGAGACTCCTGGCGAAGTCGTCTCTGGACGTCGCGGAGGTCCGGTATGCCGACCGTCTGTCGACGGCCCTGGACTGTCTGAAGGAGTCGGCGTTCGATGTCGTCCTGCTGGATCTGGGACTGCCCGACAGTCGTGGTACCGAATCGGTCATCAACATCCAGAGCCGCGCCCCGCACGTGCCCATCATCGTGCTGAGCGGCCTGGATGACGAACTGACGGCGACGTCCGCCGTGCAGAAGGGCGTGCAGGACTACCTGATCAAGGGGCAGGTGGACAGCACGCTGCTGATGCGGTCGATCCGCTACGCGCTGGAGCGCAAGAAGGCCGAGCGTCAGTTGCAGGCGGCCGAGCATCGCTATCGCACGATCTTCGACAACTCCGCCGTAGCCATCATGATGGTGGACAAGGAGGAACGCCTCGTCTCGTGGAACAAGTTCACCGAGGAACTGCTGGGAATGGCGGAGGCGGATTTGCGCGGTCGGTCCGTGCGCAGCCTCTACCCGGACGCGGAATGGCAGCGGATTCGCACCCTGAGCGTCCGCCAGAAGGGCATGCAGCATCATCTGGAAACGCAGATGTATCGGCAGGGAGGCAATCTGATCGATGTGGACATCTCACTGAGCGTACTGAAGGACTCGGATGGCGTGGCCACCGGCTCGATCGGGGTCGTCCGAGACATCACCGAACGTCGGCGTATGGAGCAGGCGCTGCGCCAATCGGAAGAGCGGTTCCGTCAGGTTGTCGAAAACGCGCGGGAATGGATCTGGGAGGTGGACGCCCAGGGCCTGTACACGTATGCCAGTCCGATCATCGAGAGGATTCTCGGGTACAAACCGGAGGAGATCCTCGGCAAGAAGCACTTCTACGATTTCTTTCATCCGGAGGACGCCGCGCTGTTGAAAGCCCAGGCGTTTGAGATCTTCAGCCGGAACGACGTGTTCACGGAATTCCAGACGCGCAACTTGCACAAGGACGGCCGCGTCGTGTTTCTGCTGCGCAGCGGCGTTCCGATTCTCGATGAGAACGGCAGGCTGACCGGATACCGAGGGGCCGATGCGGACGTGACGGAGCGAACGCGGATTCACGAGATTCTCGATCGAAAGCAGAAGAACCTGGAGGCCATCTTCGACGCGGCGCCGGTCGGCATGCTGCTGGTGAACGAGCAGATGACCGTGGTGCGCGCCAACGAGACGATTCGTCATCTCTCGGGAAAAGACTATCGGGAGATCATCGGCAAGGAGCCCTGCGAAGCTCTGAGCTGCATGTACTGCGGCAACCTCCCCGATTGTCGCCGAGGCGCGAGGGAGGAGGAAGAGTGTTCGTTGCGGACGATGATTCAGGCGTCCTTGGAGTCCGAGAAGCCCATTCGGGGCCTGGAAATCCGACCGGCTCTGAACGACAATGGCGAGACGGTGCTGCCCTGGCTGCTGGCAAGCGTCGAACCGGTCAGTATCGATTCCGGCAAGCATGTGGTCGTAGCCATCGACGACATCACCGACCGTCGACGCGCGGAAGAGGAACTGCGCGAAGCCGTAGAGATGAAGTCGCAATTCGTCTCGACGATCTCGCACGAATTGCGGACGCCTCTGACTTCCATCAACGAGGCGGTGACGATTCTGCTGAATGAAGAGGCCGGGAAGATCAACAAGGACCAGATGCATTTCCTGGACGTCGCGAGACGGAACATCGAGAGGCTGGGCCGACTGATCAACGATGTTCTGGATTTTCAGAGACTGGACGCCGGAAAGATGACGTTCAACATGCAGGAAGGCGCCCTCGACCGAGTGGTGGAAGAGGCCTACCACACGATGCTGCCCTTTGCGGGCAAGCGAGGCGTTCACCTGAGCGCCGAAATCGACCCGCACCTCCCGCCCATCGCGTTTGACAGTGACCAAATTGTTCAGGTTGTCACGAATCTGCTGAGCAACGCCATCAAGTTCACGCCCGAGGGAGGGGAGATTCGCCTCTCCGTCGCCCGCCGAGACGAGCACCTCCTGATCAAGGTAAGGGATACGGGAATGGGCATTCCGCGGGAGGCGTTGCCGCGTATCTTCGAACGATTCTACCGTGTGCATCGCCCCTGCAAGGAGATCAAAGGGACCGGGCTTGGGCTGGCCATCGTCAGCAAGATCGTGGCCGCCCACGGTGGGCGAATCGACGTCGAGAGCGAACCGAACAAGGGCGCGACGTTCACGGTTTCGCTGCCGATCCGGCCGCGCGCGATGGCGACGCCTCTGACCCCGCAAGCCGACCAGCATCTGGAAGCCACATTGCGGCAAAACGTGCGCCGGCACGAGGCCTGAACAGAGAGCGTTTGCTGCCCGGCGTTCATGTCCGGTCGGCGCGATGACGCAAATCCGACCTGAATGATGGTGTTTCTTCGCCTCATCGATTGCATTTGCTAACGCAGACAAAGCCTCTCAGCTTTTATAACTTTCACTTGCTTTGCCCATGGCAGCGGCATAGCATAGATCCATTGAGGCTCTGTCATCTGGTCACGGGGGGCTTGTCTCGCGCGTCGGGCGCGAGAGAAGAGCTGGGCATACGGATATGGTGGAGACGGAAGTGACGGATCAGCGGAAAAGGGCAGACGACTCCTCGGCCCAGATGGCTTGGTTGCAGCAGCGTCGCACCGTGGCCGACGCCGAGCCTCCTGTGAGCCCACGTGACCGGCTGCCATCTGATACGACACAGAGCGCACCGACCGAAGCCGTGACCCCACGCGCCTCGTACGCGGAGAGACTTCTGGACGCGCTGCCGGAAGCGATCTCCATGACGGATCTGGATGGTCGCATTTGTTACGTCAACCGCGCGTTTCTCAAGGACTCGCGACTGCATGCCAAGCAGGTCATCGGAAAAACCTTCCCCGAGACCCATCTGGTGGACCCGGAACGATTCAACACGCTCCACCAGCGCATGCTCCCGCTGTTGATGGCAGAGGCCACGGTTCGGGAGGTGGAAGCCCTCGCCGTGAGCCGGGACGGTTCCCGGTCCGCCGTCCTGGTCGACCTTACCCTGCTGCGAGATGAAGGCGACAGACCCTCGCACATCGTGGCGGTGGTCCGCGAAACGACGGCTCTGGAGGCCGCGGAATCCTCGCTGATCGAGAGCGAACGGAGATATCGAGAGATCGTCGAGACGGTTGGGGACCTTATCGTCACCTTTGACATGGACGGAAAGGTGTGTTCGGTCAACCGCGCCATTCAGACGATGCTGCGATTCGACGCCGAGCAGGTGGTCGGACGACCCATCAGCGCATTTGTGCTGCCGGAGCACCGCGAGGAGATCGAGTCTCGCATCCACCACATTCTGTGCGGCCAGAGCGTTCGATCCGAGACCGTCCTGGCGGACCGGGAGAACCGCTGGGTGCATGTCGAATACACCGCCGGACCCCTTGTGGAACATGGACGTATCGTAGGAGGACGCTGCATCGCGTGGGACATCACGAAACGCAAGCGGCTGGAGCGCCAGTTGAAGGCGAGCGAAGAGAGGTATCGCGCTTTGGTCGAGAGCGCCGGCGAGACCATCGCCACGGTCGACGAGGACGGCCGGTTCCTCTTCATGAACAACACCGCGGCCCAGAGGTTGGGCGGCCGGGCGGAAGACTTCATCGGAAAGACGATGTGGGACCTGTTCCCGCCGGCGGTTGCGGATTTCCAGGCGGCCGACATCCGGCAGGTGATTCGCACCGGCGAAGGACGCAACACGGTGAGCCTGTCGTGCGTCGGCGGCGAGATGCGTTGGTACAACACGACGATCCAGCCGCTGCGCGACAGTGAGGGGAACGTCACGGCCGGCCTGATCATCGCGAGAGACATTCACGAGTTCAAGAAGGCCCAGGATGAACTGGCGGCCTACAGCGAGCGCATGATCCGCGCGGAACAACTGGCGTCCCTGGGCACGCTGAGCGCGACTCTGTCTCACGAGCTGACCCAGCCGCTGACCGTCATCCGGCTGTCGATTCAGAACTCCCTGAACGATCTGGAGAAGATGCCCTGTCCGCCGAGAGTCGTGGAGGACTTGAGGGATGGGCTGGCAGAAGTGGCGAGCGTGACGGCCATCGCCGAGCGATTCCGCAGTTTCGCCCGCCGGTCGTCGGAGAAGGCGGCCCGGGAAACCTCCGTCGCGGAGACCGCCACCCGAGTGATGCGATTGCTTCAGGAGAGCGCGCGACGGGCGAAGGTGGCACTGGAGATGCAGGGATTGGACGCCCTGCCGGCCGTTTGCATCCACGAGAAGGATCTGGAGCAGTTGTTCTTCGCGCTGGCGCAGAACGCCATTCAGGCGGCCGACGGGCAGCGGTCACGCCGTTTCACGATCCTCGGCCGCCGGGAAGGAGAGCTGGTTGCGATGGAATGTTCCGACGATTGCGGGGGGATTGCCCCGGAATGCCTGCCCCATATTTTCGAACCGTTCTTCACGACAAAACCTGCGGGAGAAGGGACCGGGTTGGGGCTGTGCATCGCGCAGCGCGTAGTCGCCCAGGCACGGGGTCAGATGTCGGTCGAGAGCCACCATGGCAGTGGCACTACCTTTCGCGTGTCGCTGCCCATTTCGGGAGCATGAAGCTGCAAAGGGAGGATTCGCCGATGGAGAACAAGACGCTGGATCGGATCTTCTTTGTCGATGACGAGCCCAGTGTGCGGCTGGTTGTGCGCAAGACGTTGGAGCGCGTCGGGGTGAGCGTCACCTGCTTCGCCGGCGCCGACGACTGTCTGGCCTGCCTGGAATCGACCCCCTGTGATTTGCTGATCACCGATGTGAAGATGCCGGGAAGAGACGGGATCGAACTGCTCGAGGCGGTGAAAGCGAAAGTCCCCTGGCTTCCTGTACTTGTCGTGACCGGTTTCGGCGACGTGCCCATGGCCGTCAAGGCCCTGAAACTGGGGGCCGCCGATTTCATCGAGAAACCACTCGACCGGGAGGCATTTCTCAAGACGGTTCAGTCCCTGTTGGGCCAGAACCACCCGCCGGCGTCCGGCCACGACCACGCCCTGACCAAGACGGAACTGCGGATCCTCCATCTGATCCTGGAAGGCAAGAACAATCGGGAGATTGCCTTGGCGCTGCATCGATCGCCCCGAACCGTGGAGGTGCATCGCAGCCACGTGATGCGGAAGATGGGAGCCACCAACATCGTGGAACTGCTTCGCCGCGCCGCGATCATGGGGTTGTTCGATATGGATGGCGCGTCTGCACCGGGCAGAGCGGATGCCTGACATGCCGGCGCCTGGACGCCGTGGCCCCGTGAGACCGCCGTCACGGACGCCGAGAAAACGGCGTTTCTATTGGTCTATCGACCCCCGGCATGCGATCGAGACATTGGCGAGCCATTCCCGCTGCGCGGACGCAGGTTCCCTCTGAGCTGCAACGCGGAGACGGTTGCAGAAATATCCGTGTCGCGGGTGTAACCATTTCGCGTCACCCCACACTGTCCCGTCAGAAGGCCATTCCGAGGGCCGTCGTGCGAAAGGGCCGATGGACCGGACGAAGCAGAGAATGAAGGCAATGTGTGGGATATGGACGGTTGCCACGGCGGATGTAGTTGTGTGTCGCTCTGGCCGGATTGGCTCCCTGGCTCCTGCGGCACAGGGGGCGTCCAGAGCCGGGAATTGCCTTGCCGCTCCCTCGGGGTTTCTCGTATTCTTTCACATATGAACGGTCTGATGCAGTCCATCTGGGGCTTGCTCACAGCGTCGGGAGTCCTCCCGAACGCGATGGTCCGGGGCGTCACCGACTCGTTGGACGCCGACGCGTCGCGCACCGAGCCGGCGGCCGCGGACAGCGAGGACATTCGTCAGACGCGGCAGGGGGATTCAGACGCCTATCGTCGCTTGATCGAGCGGCACCAGGCCCACGTGGCCAAGATCCTCTGGCGCTTCAGCCGCGACCGGGCGATCCACGAGGAGCTGGTGCAGGACGTCTTCGTGGAGGCCTATCTGAGTCTGAATTCCTTTCGAGGCAACGCTCCCTTCAGCCACTGGGTGGCACGCATCGCCACGCGAGTCGGATATCGGTACTGGAAGGAGAAGGCCCGGCAGAAAGACGCCGAGCCGTTCAGTCTGGCCGAGTGGGACCAGATCGCCGACGAAAGAGAGGCCATCGAACGCATCGATGCCGACCAGGCGGCAGGGCTCCTGCACGGCCTGCTCGAGCAGTTGCCGCCGCGAGACAGACTGGTGCTGATGCTGCGGTATATCGAGGGATGCGATGTGGCCGAGACGGCCCGTCGGACCGGCTGGACCCGGACCATGGTAAAAGTTCAATCGCTGCGCGCTCGCGACAGGCTGAAGAAGCTGGTGGAGCGCAGCGGAATGGAGCTGATCTGATGAACTGGGAAGAAAAATTCATGTTGTTGGCCGCTCGTGCCCGAACCGAAGAGGTTCCCCAGGTCAACGTGGTGCCGGAGGTGCTGACGCTGCTGAGCAGCGGCCAGGCGGAGCCTCTGACGGTGGCGGAGAACCTCTGGATGTGGCTGGCGGCGGGCGCTTCGGCGGTCGCGGTTCCGGCGGCGGTTGTCGCGATCTCCGTATACAACGCCAGCATGGGACCGCTGCGGGAAATCGTGAACAGCATTTCTTGGGCGATGTGATGGAACAGCTCGATGCGAACGTGAATCCGACCGTGGCTTTGAGACGGATGCACCGCTGGCGCATGGCGCTTTCGGGCTTGGTCATCCTGGTGGCGGGCATTACGCTGGGGGTGGCAGGCACTCTGCTGGTGGTCAAGCCGGGCATGCCCCGTCCGCCGGATATCGACAACGCGGTCGTGATGACGCTGATGCGGTTCCGCGACGAGTTGAATCTGAGCCGCGAGCAGGTCGAGAAGATTGAGACGATTCTGCGGGAGCATTTTCAGCAGTTGGAGGCCTTGCGTCGGGAGGCCCGGCCGAAGATCGAGCAGTTGCTTGGTGAGATGAAGACGCAGATCAGCGCCGTGCTGAGCGAACAGCAGCAGGCAGACTGGCAGAAACTCACCGCCCGGCTTGAAAATGAGTTTCGTCGCGGCATGCGGCGAGGTCCGGGGGGTCCCGGCGGGCCGGGACGGCCGGGAGACGGACCCCGAGGAGGCCGCGGCGACTGGCCTCGACGGCCGGAGCGATTCGGCCCGGGCGAGGAAGGCAGGCCGTGGGGACCGAGACCCGAAGGGGTCGATCCGAACGACAGACCCTGGACGCGAAGGCCCAGGCCGGACGCAAACGATGCTCCGCCGCCCCGGATCGATGAGGGGCCCAAGCCGTTGGAGGCGCCTCCCGAATCCAACAGCCTGCCGTGAATTCGCGGACGCGCGAACGCAACGTACAGGGCTTTTCCCGTGGTTGCCGGCCGTGGGAAACGCCCTTTCTCTTGGTAGAAAGAGCCATATTTCATGCCTGTTTCCAGCGTCGGCTTGCCTCAAAGCGGGTGTCGGAATATAATAGAGTTGCCTGTGTTCCGATTGCGAGCAGACACGGAGGACCGGGCAGGCAAATCCGACAATCGACGGTCCGACGCTGGTGGGGCAGGCGGATCGTATTATGCGCACGTATTCTGGAAGAGGAGGAAGTAGATGAGCACGCCAAGCAGAGCACTTCAGGCAATCGCAGTGATCTTGTTGTTTGCGGGAGCGGGTTCTGGCAGTTGGTCCGAGACGTTCAGCGACGGCGGTTACGACCTGACGACATGGCAATTCCTCTCGTATCCGCAACTTGCCGGCACGTACATGCAGACCCTCGTGCCTGAGGCAGACGGCGATGGTTACCTCGCCGTGCAGGAGACCAGTTCGGTCAGCAAAGGCGGAGCGGCCTTCGGCGTCGGACTCGGCTCCGACGAAGTCTTCGCCGACGTACGAATGGGGGCGACGGTGAACGTGGCCGGTGACGCGTCGCACAACCACCACGGTCTCGGCGTTCGGATGACGTACTTCCTCAGTGACGGCACCGCCACCCCGGCCCCGGGACTGGTGGCCAGCGGGTATGTCATGCACATCAACTGGGAAGACGGCCCGGCCAACCTCCGCATCGACATCGAGAAGGTCGTGAACCTTCAGAACATCATGAAGACCGACTTCGACGTTGTCGTCTCGACGCTGGACAACGCCAGGAGCTTCTACGCCGAACTGGAAGCCGTCGGGGCCGGGCCGGTCTACGTCACGGGCCGGCTGTACGAGTACCTGGGCGGGCCCCTGGTTGCCCAGACCAAGACGATGGTCGACACCAATGGCAACGATCCATGGGAAGACGCGAATGAGCGAGACGAGGTCTTCAAGACCGGCATGAGCGGCATCTTTGCCCAGAACGAGAACTCCGAGCCGGCCGGGTTCTACACCACGTTCGATGATGTTTCGTCTGTTTCCGACGGCCCGTCCGCCGTAGCGATCAGTCCGGCCGATGGAGCGACCGAGGTTTCCGTACTCGCGAAGCTTCGCTGGGTCGAAGGCGCTTTCGCGACCGGACGGCAACTGTGGTTTGGACCGGCCGGTGCCATGCAGGCGGTCGACCCGGCCCCGATCGGCGCCACCTATGACCCGGGGAGACTTCAGTCCGGGCAGACCTATGAATGGCGGGTCGACCAGATCGGGCCCAGCGGCACCGTTAACGGTCATACCTGGCGGTTCACGACAGGCGATTCGGCCGCCGTCGAGGATTTCGAGGACTACACCGGCAGCGATGCCATTGCGGCCACGTGGGTGCACAACATCGGCCCCGATTTCAGCTACGTCTTCCTCGACACCGGCACGGTCCAGCAGGGCGCCAAAGCGATGCGGTTCGAGTGCCAGAATCAATACGAGCCGTTCCTGACCGAGGCGACGCGCCGCTTCGAGCAGCCCCAGGACTGGACCGTCACCAATCCGACGGCGCTTTCTCTGAGCTTCCGAGGCCGGGTGGACAACCTGGAACAGCCGATGTACGTGCGAATCCGCGACGTCGCCGGCAATGAGGCGACGGTGGCTCATCCACTCGAGTACGCCATTCAGTCGGAGCCGTGGCGCACCTGGGAGATTCCGGTCAGTGAGTTCGCCGGAGTCGATCTGGCGACTATCGACGCTTTGACCATCGGCATCGGAGATGGAGAGACCTCGGGCCAGCCAGGCGACGACCGAGACACGCTCTATATCGACAACATCCGGCTGCGAGCCAGCGCCTCGACCCGGTAGCGAATCGACTGTCGAATCTGTGGTCCCGAATGAGTTGCCTGTGACGCCTAACCGTTTGTATCGGGCGACTGCCAGGCGGCCTCGCCCGGCCGCGCGCCTGGCGCAGAGTCCGTCATCGTCAGGTTGCGGAAGTTCTCGAACCGGTGGAAGGTGAGATAATTGGCGTCGTGCTGGTTATGCGCCGCGTCGGCGTCCTGGCCGTAGGCGGTTCGCGAGGCCGCGATGATGTCGTCGCCTTCGAACAGCCAGTCGACGTACTGGAACCCGTGTTTGTCGACGTCGGGATGGTACAGCAGGATGCAGCGGATGGTCCAATTCCGCAAGTCCTTGCTGCACATCAAAGCCAGCGTGTTGCGGACGCGTCCGGGGTTGGGATCTGTGTGCCGAGGCAGGATCGGGTTCGAGAGCGTCCAGTAGAGCTTCGAAATCGGGTCGAAGCGGATCGTAAACTTCTTGGCCCCGCCGGGGAAGTCGACAAATCCGGTCTGGGGGTCGAAGGTGGCGGTTTTTCCGTCCTTGCTGACCTCGATGATCGCGGCCTTTCCGCCTTCGGGCTTGGTGTCCACGCGCAGGATGTTGACGATGCGCCCGTCGGGCGTCACGACGGCGTTGCCTTCGAGCCAGCCGCCGAACGTGTTGTCGAGCCAGGCGGGGTCGCGGCCGATGCGGTTGCTGACGACCCAATTCTCGGCGTTCAACAGGTCGGCGTCGGCCGGCACGGACATCATGAAGGCGTTGAAGTGCCGGCCCCAGCCACCGGGGCCCATCGCGTCCTCCATGGCCCTCCAGAGTCGGCCTTTGTGGACAACCACTGGCACCGGGGCGCAGTGGTATTCGCCCCCGTCGACCAAGACGCCGGAACGCCTGTCCCTGGCCTGCGTCCAGGTCCTGCCACCATCGGTCGAGCGTCGGATCACCACGTCTCCATGGTTCTTGCTGGTGCCCATGAGATACAACGCGCCTTCGTGGGCGAACACGCTGGCCCAATACATGTCCTGCACGACCGCCCGGCGCGACCATGAGGCCCCGCGATCGGACGACCCGAAGACCTCCGTGACAGCGTGACCGTGCTCAGTGGAACGAGGCCCGAACTGATCGTGCTTGGCGACGTAGTCGCCGTTTGGCAACACCGCGATGCCGGGCGAGCCGATGTAGATTTGCGATGACGCCGGAATGTGGTTGATGACGACTCCCGGCACATCCTCTGCGCCGGCGACGGTGGCCAGCAGCAGGGAAACGACGACGAATCTATTTGCTTTTACTTTTTGCAGCTCCATATCGCACTCCTCTGCGGATAATCGACGGCCGGCGCGCCGTCATTTCTCGATTGCGTCAAGAATGCTCGCGGCCACCTGCTCGGCCAGCAGGCGGGAGCCCTCTTCGGTGAAATGCACGTTATGCGGCTGCTGGATCGAATCGAGGCGGGGCCGCCCGAAGGCATACAGATCGTTGATCTGGACGCGGTGCTTCTTCATGACCTTCAGAGCCGCTTGGTTGTACCGCTCGGCGTCTGCCTGGATTCGGCCGAGGGACCCTTCGGGAACGGGCGTCGTGGTCGCGAAGACCAGCGAGGCGCCGGTCTTCTTGAGCCGCTTCGTCAGCTCATCCAGGTTCCGCGCATACTGATCGATCGGAATCTGCTGCGTGCCGCTGGCTGTCTCCGTCAGGTCGCCCTTCTCGTCCATGTACTTCAGGTCGTGCAGGCCGTGGTTGAAGTGGATGACATCCCAGCGAGTGTCGGCCAGCCACTCATCGAGCCTCGCCAGACCGTTGGCGGTATGTGCGGCATTTCCCGGATTGTGGTGGACTTCGGCCCGGCCCTCAAGCAGCTTCCTGGTCGGTTCGAAGTAGCCGATGGAGATAGAGTCGCCGATGATCAGGACTTTGGGCAGGTGCGGTGGACCCGCTGGCTCGCGGGACCGCTCCTGAGCGCAGCCGGCAAGCAGGACCGCTATGGCCGCTATCGTCCATCGGACGGGATCGGTCTTTCCCATGGTGCGTACTCCTTTCTCCTGGCCAACCAGCGTGATGATAGGACTGTCAGCCGCCGAGGGCAAGGGCCCGAACGGTCGTCAGAGCTTGGCCGGCTCCCGCCGCTGTCGCAGGGCCTGGATGACCCTGTTGTTGGCGGCCGGAAAGGCATATCGGCCCAAGTCGGCCGGCCGGACCCATTTGACAGCATCGCAGCCGAGGCATCGCGGCTTCCCGGAGACATAGGTGCAGCGGAAGGCATGCAGCCGGATGCGGAAGTGGGAGTAGGCATGATCGACGGTCGCGATCAGGCCGTCCACGCGGATGCGGATGCCGATCTCCTCCCTCACCTCGCGACGAAGGGCCTCTTCAAGGGATTCGCCCGGCCGCTTCTTGCCCCCCGGGAACTCCCACAGGCCGCCCAGCAGCCCTTCGGGCTTGCGCTTGTCGATCAATATCCTGCCGTTGCGCTCGATCACGCCCACGACGACTGGATAGCACGGAATCGGCTGCTTCCGGCTACGGACCGGCAGTCTGGCCTGTTCTGCGTGCCGCTTCGCCAGGCAGGCCCGCCGGAGCGGGCACGCTTCACATTGCGGCGTCCTCGGCAGGCAGACCTCGGACCCCAGCTCCATCAGGGCCTGATTGAAATCGCCCGGCGTGCTGGCCGGCAGCAGGTCGCGGGCGATAGACCAGATATGCTTGCGGGTCTCGGCCTGCTTGGGGTCCTTTCGGATGCGGAAGACCCGGCACAGCACGCGGATCACGTTGCCGTCAACGAGGGGCTCCCGCCTGCCGAAAGCGATGCTGGCGACGGCGCCGGCCGTGTAGGCGCCGATTCCCGGCAGGGACAGCAGCTCTTCCCGCGTGTCGGGCAGGCGACCGCCAAATCGGACGACAATCTGCCTGGCCGCCTCGTGCAGGTTCCGGGCACGCGAGTAGTAGCCCAGTCCCTCCCACAGCTTCAGGACCGAATCGATGCGCGCCCTTGCCAGGCTCTGCACGGTCGGGAAGCGTTGCAGGAATTGCTCGTAGTAAGGGATCACCGCCTGGACGCGGGTCTGCTGAAGCATGATCTCCGAGACCCAGATGGCATACGGATCACGGGTCTTTCGCCAGGGCAAGTCGCGGGCCCTCTGGCGGTACCATCGCATCAGGGCCCGCCGGATGGCCACTTTCCGAAGAGCTGCCTGGCTCGGTTGCACGTTGGGTTTCACGGTCGGGCCGATCTTGCAGGTGAA
Source organism: Sedimentisphaerales bacterium (assembly GCA_040772485.1). Classification (GTDB taxonomy): domain Bacteria; phylum Planctomycetota; class Phycisphaerae; order Sedimentisphaerales; family Anaerobacaceae; genus Anaerobaca. The sequence continues at coordinate 285,079 of JAXGYC010000013.1, forward strand.
CTCGGGTCGGTGCGCGGCTCAGACGATCTCGGGAGAAATCGTCTGCTTCTTGCGGTAAACCATTCCCTCAAAGACGGCGATGATCTCACCGGCGTCATCGGTCACTTCGATCGAGTAGGTGGCGAGTTTGGGATTCAGCGAAACCTCGCGTGCGTTGGCAAATAGGGTCCCGGAAAGCCCGGCCTTGACATACCAGATACTGGCGTTGATGGCGACGGCGACCGTGCCGTGCGAGTTGGAGGCCGCGGCGAAGGCCAGGTCGGCCAGTGAGAAGATCGCGCCTCCGTGGACCACGTTGACGCCGTTGAGGTGACGGTCCTCGATCTTCATCCGAGTCTTGGCTCGTCCCTCTCCGACTTCCACCAGCTCAATGCCGCAGTGCTCGGCAAACCGGTCGTTCTTGAAGAACTCCTTGATCGCGCGCATGGCGAACCTCCCAAATCGAACGCGGTGACGGGGCAACGCGCACCTGTCTGCCGGCATCTTATCGCAAGAGCGTCGTCCTATCAACGTTGCGGCTGGGCCCAAGGCAAACCGGGAATTCCCTGGCAGCGGCCGACGTGGACGAATAAGATATCTGTGGGCGTGACAGGGCCGTGGCGTACCCGGCCTGGAGACGCTGCGGTGTTGGTTGGAGAGCTCCGAATCGTGTCGGAAAAGATCATCGATTTTCACGCCCACGCCTTTCCGGATGCGCTGGCGCCGCGGGCCATGAAGACGCTTCTGAGCGAGGCGCCGGGGATCCAGGCCTACTCCGACGGCACCATCGGCGCGCTGCTCAAGTCGATGGACGGCGCCGGGATCGAGACCAGCGTCGTTTGCTCCATCGCTACGAAGATCGACCAGTTCGAGCCCATCCTCGGCTGGTGTCGCCAGATTCGTTCGGACCGTCTGATTCCCTTCCCATCGGTCCATCCGGCCGACCCGAAGATGGCCGAACACATCGATCGCATCGCCGCCGAAGGCTTTCTCGGTGTCAAGCTCCACCCGTTCTACCAGGATTTCTACGCCGGCCAGGATGCCATGCTGAAGTACTACGAGCAGGTGATCCGCCGGGACCTTCTCCTCGTGATCCACACCGGATTCGACATCGCCTTTCCACGACAGCGACGCGCCGACCCGAAGACCATACGGCAACTGAGCGAACGGTTCCCCGAATTGAGGCTTGTTGCCACCCACCTGGGGGCCTGGCAACAGTGGGACGAGGTGCGCCGCTATCTCCTCGGACGGCCCATCCATATGGAGATTTCCCTGGCGATGGAGGATCTGGGAGATGCTGCCTCCCGCGAGATGCTCCTGAGCCATCCGGCCGAGTACCTGCTGTTCGGGACCGACTCGCCATGGTCGGACCAGGCGACCACGCTCTCGCGGCTGAAAGGCCTGTGTCTTCCGCAGGAGAGACTGTCGCGGATGGTCTGCCGCAACGCCGCGGATCTCTTGGGCAGGCCTGTCAAATCGAATTGATATTCGGGTCTTCCAGAAGTCAGGCATCGCTGGGGAGAGGCGTCTGATATCCTCTGGAATCCTTCATGGTGGCAGGGGGTTCCGAGCCGGTATATGGTACATTTTATGAGGTTGTCCGGAAAAACCCCTTGTTTTTGTGCTGTTTCCGGGTATCCTTATCCGATTAGAATAGTATATGCGTCGGCCTTGGCTCCGCCCACGAGACGCGGGCAATGGTTTCTGTGCGTGGCGTGCTCTTGGGAGCGTTGGGTATGTCCTGGGCAGGGCGGGCCGTGACTTACGGGCGCAGACTATCAGGAGTTGTGGAGAATCCGGTCATTCCATCTTTCTCTTCCGGTCACGAGGACCGTGACCTTGGTGGCCAAGCCGGCGGCAGAGGATCGTCGCGATTGGGGCTTCGGTCGATAGATGCGGTGGCTCGCCGTGTGGCGGCGGATTGAACATGGCACATGGGGATGGCTGAAGGGAGCTGTAGATGAGACAGAGAGCAGTGACATTGGCAACCATGGTGGGGGTCGTGGTCCTGACGTTCGGTCTGTGGGCTCGGGCCGCCGAGACGGAGAGCCCGACGGCGGCGCCGCCGAACGCCTGGACGGAGTTCTGGAACACCTTCCATCACCCCAACCCGTACCTGGAAATGGGGCTGGACCATCGTTTCCGAACGATCTACGCGGAGAACATCGATACGCTCAACAAGGAGAGCGTTGACAATCGGTACGACTTCCAGCGATATCGTACGCGTTGGTGGACGAAGTGGATCCTCGATGAGGATGTGAGCTTCCACACGCGTCTGGCGTGGGAATTCCGCACGTGGGACGATCCGCCGAAGAAGCCCCAGGACGTCGACTTCGACGAAGCGCTGTTCGACAACTTCTATGTGAACGTGAACAATCTGTTTGGCCTGCCGCTGTCAGCGAGAATCGGGCGACAGGACATGTTGATGGCCTACGGTGTCGGGTGGCTGGTGATGGATGGCACGCCGCTGGACGGATCGCGGACATTCTTCCTTGATGCGGCCCGCTTTACCTACGACTGGACCGAGAAGAGCACGAAGGTGGATTTCGTCTATGTCGACCAGGCTGCCGAGTCGGACCGCTGGCTGGAGCCCATCAGCGACGAAAACCGGGCCTTGACGCCGGCGGACGAACGCGGGCTTATCCTGTACCTGACGAACAAGTCGATGGCGAAGACCCAGCTCGAAGGGTTCTTCATGTACAAGAATGACAATCCGCCCGACAGCAGAGTCGAGGAGATGCCGGCGTTCTGGACACGGAAGGCGGAGATCCTCACTTTTGGCGGCGCGATCTCCGGTTCACCGGCCGAGCGATGGAAGTACCGCGTCGAGGGCGCCATCCAGACGGGCGAGAAATCCGACATCACAAGCGACTACTCCGCTGGTGAGATGCAGGACCTGGAGGCATACGGAGCCCTGGCCAATCTGGAGTACTCCTTCAAGGACAAGCTGGAGAACAGCCTGCACATCGGCGGCGAGTACGCCTCGGGCGATGATCCCGATACGGATGACAACGAGCAGTTCGATCTGCTCTGGGCCAAGTGGCCGCGGTGGAGCGAGCTGTTCATCTACACCTACACGCAGGAGACGATGATCGCCGACAGCACGAACCTGATCCGCCTCAATGTCGGTCACAAGTTCCGCCCGCACAAGAACTGGCAGATCTCGACCGACTATCACGCTCTGTGGGCCGACGAGACCGGCGTCCCTTGGAGCCCCGGGCTGACGCTCGACGACGACAGCAACTTCCGTGGGCACCTGATCACCTGCTGGGCCAACTACACGTTTGGCAAGCAGTTGAAGGGCCACCTGCTCGGTGAGTACTTCTTCCCGGGCGACTACTATGCCAGTGCCAACGACGACGAGGCCCTCTGGCTGCGGTTCAACCTGGAGTACACGTTCTAAGGGGACAACCGGCGTCACGATCTCCGAAAAAAGGGGGGCCTCCGGCATCCGGGAGGCCCCTTTTTCGTTGAATCGGGCGCGTGGACTGCTATAATCAGGCCATATGGCAAAGAAGACAGTATCCCAGAAAGCGTTGCTCTCCGGCAATGAAGCGCTGGCGTACGGAGCCTATGAGGCGGGTCTGGGGGTTGCTTGTGCGTATCCGGGGACCCCTTCCACCGAAATCCTGGAAACCCTGGCGGGGTTCAAGGACGTCGACGCGCAGTGGTCCGTGAACGAGAAGGTGGCCTATGAGGTGGCCCTCGGCGCCGCGGTGGCCGGGGTCCGCAGCCTGTTCGCCTGCAAACACGTGGGGCTCAACGTCGCGATGGACCCGTTGATGACGTCCTCCTACACCGGCGTCAACGCCGGATTCGTCATCGTAGTTGCTGACGATCCCGGCATGCACTCCTCCCAGAACGAGCAGGACACCCGCTGGGTGGCGATCTACTCGAAGATGCCGATGCTGGAGCCGTCCAGTCCCGCGGAGGCCAAGCAGTTCATTCAGGAGGCGTTTAACCTCAGCGAGCGGTTCGACACGCCCGTGATGGTGCGGATGACCACGCGGGTCTCCCACACGAAGGAGGATGTGGCCCTGGGCGAACGCCGGGTGCCGCCGAAGCGGGCCTTCGAGCGGAACGCCCCGAAATACGTGATGGTGCCGGGGCACGCCTATCAGCGACATATCCTGGTCGAGAAACGGTTGGTCAAGCTCAAAGCACTGGCCGAACGGAGCCGGTTCAACCGCGTCGAACGGGGCAACGGCAAGCTCGGGTTCATCACTTCGGGTGTCGCCTACCAGTACCTCAAAGACGTTTATCCCGACGCGTCCTACCTGAAGCTCGGCATGAGCTATCCGTTCTGCGACGACAAGATCAAGGCGTTCGCCAAGACGGTCAAGAAGCTCTTTGTCGTCGAAGAGCTGGACCCCTTCCTCGAAGAGCACGTCAAGACGCTGGGCGTCAAGCTCACCGCCAAAGACCCATCGTTCCGGATTGGGGAGCTGACTCCCGAATCGATGCCCCAGATTGTAGCAGGGCGGGCCAAGCGGGAAAAGAAGGTGGCGAAGCGACCGCCCCGTCTGTGCGCCGGCTGCCCGCACTGGGCTTCGTTCGCCGCTCTGAAGAAGATGGACGCCTATGTCGCGGGCGATATCGGCTGCTACACGCTGGCGTCTCTGCCGCCGACCTCGGCACTGCATTCGTGCCTGTGCATGGGCGCCGGCGTCACGTGGCATGAGGGTTGGCGCAAAGGAGCCCCCGACAAGAAAATCGTCGGCGTGGTCGGCGACTCGACGTTCGTCCACTCGGGCGTTACGGGACTGATCAACGCCGCCTACAACAAGGCCAAAGGCGTGATTCTCATCCTCGACAACTCCACGACCGCCATGACGGGCGGCCAGCAGCATCCGGCGACGGGATTGACGATTCGCAATGAACCGACCAGGAAGCTGATTCTCGAAGACCTGTGCCGCGCCTGTGGCGCCGACAACGTCGACGTGGTGGACCCGATGGACGTGAAGGCGTTTGCCGAGATTCTGGAGAAACGAGTCAACGAGGACGCGCTGTCCGTGATCGTCTCACGGCATCCGTGCCGGTTGCTCAAGAGATAGGGTTGCCGCGATCCCATGAAAGACACAGTATACAGCATTACCTTCGGCGGAATCGGCGGGCAGGGCGTTCTGAAGGCCTCGGAAATCTGCGGGTGGGCGGCCCTGTACGCCGGCTATCACATCAAGAAATCGGAAGTCCACGGGATGGCCCAGCGGGGCGGCTCGGTCGAATCCCATCTGCGCTTCGGCAAAAAGGTCTATTCGCCGCTGATCGTCACCGGAGGCGCCGATTTCCTGGTCTGTTTCCACCATGACGAACAGCCGAGACTCAAGGCCTTTCTCAAGAAGGACGGCGTCGATCTGACGGACCTTCTCGACAAGGCCCAGGCCGCGATCGACAATCCGCGATGCCTCAATACGGCCCTGGTGGGTGTCCTCGCCCCGAAGCTGCCCATCCGGGAAGAGTGCTGGATGAAGGCGATCGAGACCGTCTTCAAACCCGCCGTCGTGGCGGAGAACAAGAAGGTGTTCCTGACGGGAAGGGAGATCGGTCGACCATGATCTGGAAAAAAGACGTCGAATGTTTGGATTTGGCGGGGCTCAAGGCCCTGCAATCGCACCACCTCAAGAAGCTCATCCCCTACATCTACCGCAACTGTCCCGTCTACAAACAGAAGATCGATGCCGCGGGTGTCAACCCCGACGCCATCCAGTCCATCGACGACATCAAAAGGCTGCCCTTCACAACCAAGGAGGACATGCGCGACTACTATCCGTACGGGCTGTTCTCGGCGTCGCAGGATCAGATCCACGAGATCCACGTCTCCAGCGGCACCACGGGCAACCCCACGCTGGTCGGCTATACGAAGGACGACCTGAAGCTATGGGGCGATGTCATGGCCCGCGTCCTGTGCTGCGCGGGCGCCGAGCCGGGCGACACGATCCAGATCGCTTATGGCTATGGCCTGTTCACCGGTGGACTGGGGTTCCACTATGGGGCTCTGGAGATGGGCCTGCGCATCATCCCGACCTCCTCGGGCCAGACGGCGCGCCAGCTCAAGATCATGCAGGATTTCAAACCCAGGATTCTCGGATGCACGCCCAGTTACGCTCTATACATGGCCGAGGAGGCCAAGGAGCTGGGGATCGACCCAACCCAGGGCAATTGGAAGATCGGCATCTTCGGCGCCGAGCCCTGGAGCGAATCGATGCGGCGGGAGATCGAAGCGGCCTGGAACATGCTGGCGACGGACGTGTACGGTCTGTCCGAGATCATCGGTCCCGGCGTCGCCCAGGAGTGCCAGCACAAGGACGGGCTGCACATCTTCAGCGACGTGTTCTACCCGGAGATCATCGATCCGGCCACCGGTGAGGAGGTGCCGGAAGGCCAGGACGGCGAACTGACGATCACCACGCTGACCAAGCAGGGGATTCCTCTGATCCGCTACCGCACGCGCGACATCGTGAGCATCCGCTACGACAAATGCCGCTGCGGCCGGACCAGCCCGAGAATCAGCAAGATCAAGGGCCGCACCGACGACATGATCGTCGTTCGCGGCATCAATGTCTTCCCGTCCCAGATCGAGCACGTCCTGGTCGGGATCGAGGGCACGCAGCCCCACTACCAGATCGTGGTGGACCGCAAGGCCCGGCAGCTCGACGAGGTCGAGGTCCTGGTGGAAGTGGAACAGAGGTTCTTCTCGGATGAGATCCGGCACCTCAGCGAACTGCGTGAGAGAATCCGCAAGGAGATCCAGAACGTCCTGTCGATCGGCGTCAAAGTGACGCTCGTCGAGCCCAAGACGATCGAACGGAGCATGGGCAAGTCGCAGAGAATCGTGGACAAGCGAACGTTATAGGGGTTCACCATGAAGATCACGCAGATATCGGTGTTTCTCGAAAACCGCAAAGGAAGGCTGTACGACGTGTGTTCCCTTCTCGGCGCCAACCATGTGAATATCCGGGCGCTGACCATCGCGGAGACGGAGAGTTTCGGCGTCCTGCGGATGGTCGTGGACAAGTGCGACGCGGCCGTCAAGCTCCTGCGCGAGCATGGCTTTGTGGCCAACTTCACCGACGTGGTGGCCGTCGAGGTCCCGGACAATCCCGGAGGGCTGGCCGCCGTCCTGAAGATCTTCGCGGACAGCGACGTCAACGTCGAATACATGTACGGATTCGTCGAGAAGCACAGCGACAAAGCCCTTCTGGTCTTTCGCTTTGAAGATACCGACGCCGCTCAGCGGGTCCTCGCCAAGCACAGCATCTCCATCGTGACCAAGCAGGAGATCGAGGGGCTGTAGCCGCAGGGCGACCGTCACCACCAGGTTGGCATCGCGGTTCGGGGTCCGGGCCGCAAGCGCACTTTTTCGAGACCGAGCCGGCAGATGGACATACCATTCTGGAGCAAAGAGATTGAGACACTGGACCGCGCCTCGCTCCAAGCGATCCAGTTGGAGCGCCTGCGGGACATGGTTTCGTGGGCCCTCAAGACGCCTTTCTACAGCAAAAAGCTCTCCTACGTCGGCATCCGGAGTCCCGAAGACATCAGGGACCTTCGGGACCTCGAACGCATCCCGTTCACGACCAAAGACGACCTGAGGCGGAGTTTCCCCAAAGGCCTGCTGGCTGTGGAGATGACCGAGGTCGTCCGAATCCACTCTTCCTCCGGCACCACCGGCATACCGACGGTCATCTATTACACCCGCGACGACGTGGACCGTTGGACCGATCTGCTGGCCAGGAGCATTGTCGCCACCGGGGCTTCGGCGCAGGACATCTTTCAGAACATGATGAGCTATGGCCTGTTCACCGGGGGTCTGGGGCTTCACTACGGGGCCGAACGCGTCGGCATGGCGGTGATTCCCATCGGCGGCGGCAACACAAAGCGCCAGATACAGACGATGAAGGACTTCGAGACGACCGTCCTGCACGTGACCCCGAGCTATCTGTTGCACATCCACTCGCAGTTCGAGGCCGAAGGCGTCAAGGCGGGTGATCTGGCCTTGAGGCGGGCATTCATCGGCGCCGAACCGCACTCAGAGAACACGCGGCGGAAGATCGACGACTTGCTGCACATTCAGGCCTTCAACTCGTACGGTCTGAGCGAGCTGAATGGTCCGGGCGTAGCCTTCGAGTGTGTCTGCCGTAAAGACATGCACCTCTGGGAAGACGCCTACGTCGTCGAGATCATCGACCCGGCTACGGGCCGCAGTGTGGAAGACGGCCAGGAAGGCGAGGTGGTGCTGACCAACCTGATTCGGCGAGCAATGCCGATCTTGCGGTATCGCACGCGGGATCTGGCCTTTCTGCATCCCGAGCCATGCGAGTGCGGCCGAACCCATCGGCGGCTCTCGCGCATCCTCGGACGCACCGACGACATGCTGATCATCAACGGCGTCAACGTCTTCCCGTCCCAGATCGAAGAGAAGATCATGAAGGTCCCCGAAGTGGCGACCAACTACCAGATCCACGTCGACAAGAAGGGGGCGCTCGATCGCCTGACGGTGAAGGTGGAGATCTATCCCAAGCTGTTTCTCGGCGACGTCGCCAAGCTCGAAGCGCTGCGGGCGCGCATCCGCGAGGAGCTGCGGTCATCCATCGTGATCAGCCCGAACGTGGAACTGCACGAGCCAGGCTCGCTGCCGGTTTCGGAGGGCAAAGCCAAGCGTGTCGTCGACGAGCGACCCAAAGACTGAGGGATCGACTATGGCCAAGCAACTGACGATCTTCGTGGAAAACCGCGCCGGGCGGCTCAAGACGATCACGCAGAACCTTCACCGGAGCAACATCGACATCCGCGCCTTCACCATCCAGGACCGGGGTGATTACGGGCTCTTGCGGCTGATCGTGGACCGGCCCAGTGACGCGTATCTGGCGCTGGCGGAACTGGGCTGTGCGTGTGCGTTGAAGGACATTCTCGCGATCTCCGTGCCGGACCAGCCGGGCAACTTCCATCGGCTGACCTCCGCTCTGGCCGAGCACAACATCAACGTCATCGACGCCTATGGCTTCGTGCTCCAGCCGCACAAGACGGGCGTCTGCTGCATGGAGATCGACCAGCCGCAGTTGATGAAGGCCCAGGAAATCGTTGCGGCCGCCGGTTTCACCATCCTCCAGGACGAGGAACTCTACAGCCTTTGACGTACGTGTCTGCGCCGCACGCAGCCCGCAGATCAGGGCGATTGCGTCAACGGGCCGCCCCTACGCAGGTCGCACACGCGCATCGCCTGATCGGCGGTGTATGTACCGACGCGAGTTCGCTCCAGCTCTTCCACGTACCCGCCGGTGCCGAGGGTCTCACCCAGATCGCGCGCGATGGCGCGGACGTAAACGCCCGGCCCCGTCACCATCCGCACGTCCACCCAGGGCCATTCGTACGCCAGCAACTCGATTTCCTTGACCTCAACCTGTCGGGGGGCCAATTCAAGGTCGTGGTTCTTGCGAGCCAGACGATAGGCGGGTCGGCCCTGGAGCTTAAGCGCCGAGAAGGCGCAAGGTCGCTGCGAGATCACTCCGCTGAACCTGTGCAGTGCCGTACGGACGTCCTCTTCGCCGGGAATCTCGTCCACCAGGACTTCCTCTTTTTTGCCTTCCCCGTCATCGGTCGTGCTGCGGACGCCCAGGTGGATCCGCGTAACGTATTCCTTGTCCTTTTCCGTGAGCCGGCCGAGCAGGCGAGTCGCGGCGCGTCCGACGCCGACGACCAGCACGCCTTTGGCCAGCGGATCGAGCGTGCCGGCGTGGCCGACACGCCTCTCGCCGGTGGCTCGGCGTACTGCGTCGACAACGTCGTGTGACGTCATTCCGCGTTCCTTATAAACGGCAAAGATCCCTTCGGTCGGAATGTCTGTCGGCATGGCGGACTATTGTAGGCGGACCACCCGGCAGGGTCAACCTCGACGGTTTTGCCGGTCCGATCGCTCCTGTTCAGTCCCGTGTGCTTCTGGTACAATGACACCCGTCTCGTCTCGATGATAGGACAGTAATGGATGATTCCCGCACATCTCTGGCAGGTAAAACGGCCTTGGTCACCGGCGCGGCCAGGCGGCTCGGCAGGGCCATCGCACTGGCGCTGGCGCAGCAGGGCGCCAACGTCGTCGTCCACTACAACCGCTCCGCAGAAGACGCAGCCTCACTGTGTGAGGAGATTCGTGGCCTCGGAGTCTCTGCCTGGTCCGTTCCGGGCGACCTTTCGGACGCAGGGCAGACCGAGAGCCTCTTCGACCGCGCCACGCAGGACGCCGGGCCGATCGACATTCTCATCAACAGCGCCTCGACGTTCGAGAAGGAGACCCTTTGGGAGGCCTCCGCGCAGTCGCTCGAAGCGAACCTGCGTCTCCACGCGACGGCCCCCCTGATCCTGGCTCGTGCCCTGGCTCGACAGAACCGAGGCGGCTCGATCGTCAACATGCTCGACACCCGTGTCACGGTGTACGACCGCCAGCACGCGGCATACCACATCAGCAAACGCGTGTTGCTGACGCTGACGCGGATGCTGGCCCTGGAATTGGCGCCAGGGGTCGCGGTCAATGCGGTGGCCCCCGGACTGATTCTGCCGCCGGCCGGAGAGGATGAAAGCTACCTCCAGAAACTGGCCCACTGCAATCCGCTCAACCGCTACGGCGATCCCGCCCAGGTGACGGACGCGGTGCTCTTCCTGCTTCGCAGCCGCTTCATCACCGGGCAGGTGATCTACGTCGACGGCGGGTACCACATGAAGGGACACATGTATGACTGACGGAACCGAGCCGATACCCCTCGACCAGATTGTGATCAGCGATTTGCGATTCCGCTGCATCGTCGGCGTCGGAGAGGATGAGCGACGCGAGAAGCAGGACATCATCGCCCAGATCGTGCTGTTCGCGGACCTCCGCGCCGCCGGGAGTAGCGACGCCATCGAAGACACGGTGGACTACAAGGCCCTCAAGAAAGATATCCTGGAGACGGTCGAGCGGTCGCAATTCCGGCTCATCGAGGCCCTCGCGCAGAGTGTCGCGGACATCTGCCTGCGCCGTGACCGGGTCGAGCGCGTCGCGGTCACCGTAGAAAAACCGGGCGCGCTGCGTTTCGCTCGAACCGTCAGCATACGCATCGTCAGAGACAGGCGAACCTGTGATGTATGATGCCCAGGGACTGTCCGTTGCCTTTATCAGCGTCGGTTCGAACATTCAGCCCGAGCCGAATATCGTGGCGGCCCTGGAGTCTCTGCGAAGCCGGGTACGTGTGACCGGTTCCTCCACCTTCTACCGGACCGCGCCTGTCGGCCGGCCGGACCAGCCCGAATTCATCAATGGGGTTTGGCGGATCGACACGGCTTTGAGTCCCACGCAGATTCGGGACGGGTTGCTCAGGCCGATCGAGGAGGAATTGGGCCGCCGGCGCTGCGCCGACAAGTTCGCGCCGCGTACGATCGATCTCGATCTGGTGCTCTGCGGCGATCTCGCCCGGGACGACGGGACGGTTTGTCTGCCACACCCGGACCTGGCGCGTCCTTTCGTCTGCGTCCCGGTGTACGAATTGCTGGACGGCGCGGGCGACATTGAGCCTGGTTTGCAGCACCGGATGCAGAGACTGCTGCCGGACAGGCCGGATGTGCCGCCGGGCGAACCTTTGAATGAGCTTACAAGTCGACTAAGACAAATGCTGACCTGACGACCTCCGAGTCAGCGAGGGCAGAAGTCTGCAACATGATTCAGGGAGTGAAGCGATGCATCAGAGAGCGTTCTTGAAACGAGCCTCAGTGGTTCTGCTTTTCGCGATGTCCCAGACGCCGACGATCCGCGCCGAAGACATTCCCCATCTGGCCCGGCAGGGCACGGCGACCCAGCTCATCGTCGACGGCGAACCCTTCGTGATGCTGGCCGGCGAATTGCACAACTCCAGCGCGTCGAGCCTGGAGTACATGGAGCCGATGTGGGACAAGCTCGTCGCCCTGAATCTCAACACGGTGCTGGCGACAGTCACGTGGGAGCTGGTCGAGCCGGCGGAAGGGCAGTTCGACTTCTCCCTGGTCGATGGCCTGCTCGAAGGCGCCCGCGAGCACGACCTCAAGCTGGTGCTGCTCTGGTTCGGCAGTTGGAAGAACGGGGTTTCGAGCTACATCCCGACCTGGGTGAAGAAAGACCTCTTGCGCTTCCCGCGCGCCCAGAGCAGGAACGGCGACAACAAGCTCGTGCTTTCCCCCTTCCACGAGGCGTCCTGCCAGGCGGACGCGCATGCCTTTGCCGCTCTGATGCGGTACCTTCGCGAGATTGATTCGGACGACCGGACCGTTGTCATGATCCAGGTCGAGAACGAGGTCGGGTTGATGCCGGAATCGCGGGATCACAACGCCGCCGCACAGTCCGCCTTTCGTTCGCCGGCACCTCATGAGCTGATAGAGTATCTCAAGGAGAATAAGAACGAGTTGCTCCCGGAAGTCGATGAGTTGTGGGCCTCGACGGGCTATCGAGAGTCGGGAACGTGGACGGAGGTCTTCGGCGACAGCGTCTGGACCGACGAAGTCTTCATGGCCTGGCACATGGCGCGTTACATCGGCAGAATCGCCGAGGCGGGCAAGGCCGAGTACGCGTTGCCCATGTACGCCAATGCCTGGCTGGTGCAGAACGACAAGCAGAAGCCGGGCGACTACCCGAGCGGCGGCCCCGTTTCGCGCGTGATGGACATCTGGCGTGCGGCCGCCCCCGCGATCGACTTTCTCGCACCTGACATCTATCTTCCCGATTTCAAAGCGGTCTGCGCCAGCTACGTTCGCTCAGGCAACCCGTTGATGATCCCCGAAGCCCGCCAAGAGCCCGAGGCGGCGCGCAACGCCTTCTGGGCAATTGCGGAACACGATGCGATGTGCTTTGCGCCGTTCGGCATCGAAGACATCGACGCCGACCACCCGCTGGTCGAGAGCTACGACCTGCTGCGCCAACTGATGCCGCTGATCACGAAGTACCAGGCGACTGCGAAGATGGCGGGGATCCTCCAGCAGAGCGCGGATGAGGAAGGGACCACGATCGACATCGGCGAATACCGAGCGAACGTCCGCTACAACCGACAGGTGAAAGGTCAGACCGACATGTCCTACGGGCTGATTCTAAACATCGGCCCGGATGAGTACCTTGTCGCGGGAAACTGGTTCCAGGTGAACTTCTCGCCCGCCACGCCCGGCCCGCGTCACGCGGGCATTCTCCAGGTCTGGGAAGGCGTCTACGAGGGCGAGGAATGGATTCCGGGACGCTGTCTGAACGGAGACGAAACGGCTGCCCACTGGGTGGCGAAGCTGCCGCCGAACGACCACGACCGGTTCGCCGGTTCCGATCGACCGCGTATCCTTCGCGTGACGCTGTACCGCCACGATTGAGCGCGCCGTGACCTCCCTTCTTGGCTACGCCGAGCAGGACTGGAGCAGGTTCTCCTGGGCGTATCGCACGGCGTTGCGGAAGATCTTGATGCCGTCGGGATCGAGGTCTTCGCCGAGCCGGGTCCAGTGGGGGTGCTGCGTGCGGCGGACGAACCGCTCGGGGTGCGGCATCAGGCCCAGGACGCGGCCGGTGCTGTCCGTCAGGCCGGCGATGGATTCGACCGATCCGTTCGGATTGATCGGATAGGGGCCTTCTTCGCCGTCGGGACCGACGTATTTGTAAGCGATGAATCCTTCGGACTTGAGGCGTTCGAGCGTTGCGGCGTCGGCCGTGACGACCTTGCCCTCACCGTGCGCGACGGGCAGGTAGATCTGCCGCTGAGGCTCGATGAAGACGCAGCGGTCGGTCTGTGGCAGCAGGTGAACCCAGCGGTCCTCGAACTTGCCGCTGTCGTTGTACGTGATCGTGACCTGCTCCTGCTTGAACGCGCCGTTGCCCGGCAGGACGCCCATTTTAACGAGGACCTGGAAGCCGTTGCAGATGCCCAGTACGAGCTTGCCGTCGTCGACAAAGCGCCGGATCGGGTCGGCCAGGTGATGCACGATCTGGTTCGCAAGAATCCGACCGGCGGCGACGTCGTCGCCATAGCTGAAACCACCCGGGAAGACCAGGATGTGATACCGATCCAGCAGACTCTTGTCTTCGATCAATCGGTTGACGTGAATGCGGTCAGCCTCAGCCCCGGCCAACTCCAGCGCGTGCCGCGTTTCCATGTCGCAATTGACTCCGGCCGCCCGCAACACCAATGCTCGAACCTCTGCCATTTCCTGTCCTCGTGCTCCAGCCAATTCCGTTACCAGTCCAGTGTCTTCTGCCACGCCTGTTTCAGGATGTCGATCTCCGCGTCAATGACGTTTGCGCCCTCGCGCGAACGAATCACGAGTTTCGAGCCGGCCGTGACCTTGCCGATCTGCCCGAACGGCAGATTCAACATCAGTCTGGCGAAGGCGTCGTAGTGGCGGGGCTCGACCTCGACCACATAGCGACTGTTCGACTCGCTGAACAACTGCCCGTCCAGCCGGGTGCAGTCCTTCGACGTCGGCAGGCCGTGCAGGTCCGCTTCGATGCCCAGCCCGCCGGCAAAAGCCATCTCCGCCAAGGCTACCGCCAGCCCGCCTTCGGAGCAGTCGTGGCAGCTCGCCACCAGCCCATCGGCGATGGCCAGCGCGATCTTACGCGCGATCTGCGGCGCCAGTTCGAGGTCCAGCCTGGGCACGTTGGCGCCGAGCTGACCACGGAGCTTGTAGTAGTGCGATCCGCCCAGTTCGTTGCTGGTCCGCCCGACGACGAACAGCAGGTTGCCCGGGTTCTTGGCGTCCATCGTCACACATTTCTCGACGTCGTCCACGATCGACATGGCGCTGATCAGCAGGGTCGCCGGAATGCAGATGGTCGTGCCGTCCTCGCAGGCGAACTCGTTGTTGAGCGAGTCCTTCCCGGAGATAAACGGGGCGCCGTAGGCCATCGCGCCGTCGTAGCAGGCTTGGGCGGCCCGGACGAGCGTGCCGAACGTCTGCGGGTTCGTGCAGTTGCCCCAGCAGAAGTTGTCCAGCAGGGCGATGCGGTCAAACCGTCCGCCGACACAGATCAGATTCCGCACGGCCTCGTCGATTCCCGCCAGCGCCATCCAGTACGGATCGATGTCTCCGTAGAGCGGATTCATGCCGCAACTGATCGCCAGGCCGCGGGAGCTGGTCAGCTTCGGCTGGATCACCGCCGCATCGCCGGGGCCGTCGTTCACCACGCCGACGAGGGGTTTGACGACCGAGCCGCCCTGCACTTCGTGGTCGTATTGACGGATGACCCATTCCTTGCTGGCGACGTTGTACGACGAGAGGATGCCCAGTAGCTCGTCGTTGTAGTGGTCTTTATCGGCGGTGACCGGCTCGCTCAGAGCCGGCGTGGTCCAGACCGCTTGCCGGCTGTATTTCGGCACGCCGTTGTGGAGGAAGTCCATGTCCAGTTCCGCCACCTGTTGGCCGTGATAGCGGAGGCGCAACTTCCGGTCGTGGGTAAAGCGACCGATGACCGTCGCCTGGACGTTCTCGCTTTCGAAGATCTTCAGGATCGCCTCGCGGTTCTCCGGCCTGACCGCCAGAACCATCCGCTCCTGCGCCTCGCTGATCCAGATCTCTGTGTAGCTCAGGCCCGTGTACTTGAGCGGAACGGTGTCGAGGTCCACCTCGGCGCCAAGCTCGGCGCCCATCTCGCCGACGGCGCTGCTCAGCCCGCCCGCGCCGCAATCGGTGATCGCCTCATAGAGGCCCGCCTCGTTGGCCTGGACGAGTACGTCGAGCATCTTTTTCTCGGTGATCGCGTTGCCGATCTGGACGGCGTGGGAGAAGACCGTCTCGTGCTCGTGCGTCATCTGGCCGCTGGAGAAGGTCGCCCCGTGAATCCCGTCGCGTCCGGTCCGCCCTCCGACGACCACGATGAGGTTGCCGCTCTGGGGGTGTTTGAACGCCTTGTCCTTGTCCATCAGGCCGATGTTGCCGCAATAGACCAGCGGATTGCCCAGGTAGCGGTCGTCGAAGTAGATCGCTCCGTTGACCGTGGGAATGCCCATGCGGTTGCCGTAGTCGCGGACGCCCGCGACGACGCCCTTCATGATCCGCCGGGGGTGCAGCACGCCCTTGGGGATCTGATCGAGGCTCTTATCGGGCTCGCCGAAGCAGAAGATGTCTGTGTTCGCGATCGGGCGGGCGCCCATGCCGGTGCCCATCGGGTCGCGGATGACGCCGCCGATGCCCGTCGCGGCCCCGCCGTAGGGGTCGAGGGCCGACGGGTGGTTGTGCGTCTCGACCTTGAAGCAGACCGCCGATTCCTCGTCGAACTCCACCACCCCCGCGTTGTCGGCGAACACCGAGATGCACCAGTCCTTGTCGAGGTCCTTTGTCGCCTTGAAAACGGTCTCCTTGAGCAGATTGTCGAATCGCTTCGTCTGCCCATCGATGGTCATCTCGACGGCGCTGCGAAGCGTCTTGTGGACGCAATGCTCGCTCCAGGTCTGGGCAAGGCTTTCCAGCTCCACGTCGGTCGGCTCGCGTTCGAGCCGGCGAAAGTAAGCCTGAATCGCCTTCATCTCGGTCAGGTTCAGGAACAGGTCACGCTGCTTGCTGAGCGCTTCCAGGCCACGGTCGTCGAGATCGCGAATGGGCCAATGCGTGATGCGCAGCTCGTAGGGTTTCAGGTGAGGGCTGGGCGGCTCGGCCTCGTCGCCCACGACCACGTCTTCAATGCAGTCGTTGGCCAGAACCCGCTTGGCAATGGTCTCGATCTGGGCGGGACGAATCTCGCCCAGCAGGACGTACTTACGGGCGGTCCGGACGTGCGCCCCCGCAACGCCCATGTCGGAAATGGCGGCGGTGACGGATTCGGCCACCGGATCGGTGACGCCGCTCTTGAGATGGACCTCGATCAGCGTCGCTCGCGCCAAACCGGCGGGGGCGGCGCTGCGCCCGATGTAGTACTCCTCGCAGACCGGGTCGCTCAATAGCTCTTTGGCGAGGCGATGGGCGAAGGCCTGGTCGAAATCCGCTTCGATGAGAAACACCTTGGCCGACTGCACGGCCTCGATCGTGGTGATTCCAAGTTCACGGATATCCTCCAGCACGCCGTTGCCATGCACATCCGAAAAGCCGGCCCGGTTGAACACCTCGAAACGCCATTGCTTCACAGTAGTTCCCTCTTTCTGATCTTGTATTTGACGAGTGCGGCGCGCTTGCGGCGGGCCTCTTCCAGGAGGGTTTGGATGGTCTGCCGGTCTTCGGCCTTCAGGGCGTGCCTTACGGCCGTCAGCTCCGCGAGGACGCGGTCGATTCCTGGGACGATGTTGTCGGCATTGGCCAGCAGTACGTCGGTCCAGATGTCGGCCGGGCCGGAAGCGATTCTTGTGCTGTCGAGGTACCCCTTTCCCGCCGATCTCAAGTCTTGCGGATCGCTCGCATTGACCAGTCCGGTTGCGATGATGTGCGGCAGGTGACTGACGTTGGCGAGAATCCGGTCATGGTCGGCCGCCGTCATAGTCTCAACGGAGCAGCCGAGGTCCGACCAGAACCGCCTCAGCGCGCCCAGCGCAACCCGGTTGGCGCCTTGTGTGGTGGTCAGAATGCAGCGGGCATCGACGAACAGATCGTCCCTGGCGAACTCGATCCCTCTCTGCTCCGAGCCGGCAATCGGATGCGAACCGATGTAAAGGGCCCCGTCGGTCAGTTGCTCCCGGGCCCAACGATGTGGAAGCACCTTGGTCGATCCAACGTCAGTGATGATGCAGCCGCGCCGGACCAGCCTGTTCAGGTGGGCGAAGTACTCCGCAAACGTGAAGACGGGGGTCGCCAGGATGACCAGATCGACGTCGCTTACGGCTTCGGAAAGCTGCTCCGCCACTTCTGTGGCAATCGCCAGACGCCGGGCCTTCGCCCGCGTGGCAGCCCGATGGCTGTAGCCGACGACCGACATCGCCGGCAGTCGATGGCGAACCGCCGAAGATATCGAACCGCCCAGAAGCCCCAGGCCAATGACGCAGATGCGACGTAAGTCTTTCACTGAAAAGACCTTATAACCGATGGATGGAACCCAGCCGACCCTCAAAGGTATAGCCGGCGCGCCGGCCTGTCAATTTTTTTCTTTGCCGGGGCCGGGCAAAATGATAAGATTCACCGCTTGAAACCGGGCCGACGGATCTGGCAAATAAAGGATGAGTCCCCGCCATAGGCGTGGGCTGTTTTTTTGTAAACTTGCTGCCGTCTGACGGATGTGTTGGACGGTGGAAAGCAATAGATGAGCTGAGCGACATTATGGCGCGTGAGAACAATCGACCGACGAACGGTGGCTACCTGGACTTCGAGCAGAAGGTGGCCGACTTCGAGCGACAGGTGGAGGAGCTGCGCAAGCTCGGCGCCAAGAAGGGGATTGATTATTCCGTCGAGATCCGGCGTATCGAGAAAGACCGGATCATCGAGTTGAAGCGAGTCTACTCGAATCTCACCGCCTGGCAAACGGTGCAGGTCGCCCGGCACCCTCAGAGACCGCTGCTGCGTGACTATCTGAACCTCATGGTCAAGGACTTCCGGGAGTTGCATGGGGACAGGCTGTTCGGCGACGACCGCGCCATCATCACCGGGATCGGACAGATCGCACGGAACAAGGTGCTGATCGTCGGCCAGGACAAGGGCAAGACCACCAAAGAGAAGATCGTCTGCAATTTCGGCTGTCCGAACCCGGAAGGATACCGCAAGGCTCTGGCGAAGATGCGGTTCGCCGAGAAATACGGGCTGCCCGTCGTGACGCTGATTGATACGCCGGGGGCCTATCCCGGGGTGGGGGCGGAAGAGCGCGGCCAGGCGCAGGCGATCGCAGTAAACCTGAGCGAAATGTCGCGTCTGAGGGTTCCCGTCATTTCCATCTGCATCGGCGAGGGAGGTTCCGGCGGGGCGCTGGGCATTGCGGTCGGGGACCGGCTGGCGATGCTGGAATTCTCCTACTACTCGGTGATCTCTCCGGAGGGATGCGCCGCCATCCTGTGGCGCGACGGATCGCGGGCGCCGGACGCGGCCGAGGCCCTCAAGCTGACCAGCCGCGACCTGTACCGGCTCGGTCTGGTGGACGCCATCATCCCCGAACCTGTGGGGGGGGCCCATCGCAACGTACACGACACGGTCTATAACGTCGAGACCTACGTGGCCAAGACCCTCGCCCAGTTGCAGCACGTCCCGATAGACGAGTTGGTCGAGAGCCGCTATCAGAAATGGCGTTCTCTGGGCAGCAAGGCCACACTCCAGGGTCCTCTGGCCGTGGAGCGCGCGTCCCGGATCGCGACGACGAGCCGCCCGGCTGCCGCCAAGAGAGACGCCTCCACCGCCAGGGTATAGCCGCGCGGCAAGCAGCCAAACGCGTGTTCTGGCGAGATCGTCTTCGATCTGCACGCTCACATGGGATCGTGAGGCGACTCTTTGCCTGAGTCCAAGGGCCCTTTGGAGGCAGGCTCCTGCTTGAGTTGCACCCCGCGCACCGTCCGCTTCGAATCCCTGCCGCAGTCAGAAATCGCTTGACCGTGGCCGATCAATGGGATATCCTGGATCCTGTCATTCGATTGAATACAGACCCGAGGGTGAGTCTGGGCAACTGAGCTTGGCCTGCTGTGGCTGGAAGGCTCGGCCCACGTACGCCTCGGCAGACGCCGAGTGCAGGAGGAGGATCCGAAAGATGAAGAGCAGACACGTATTGGCTTGGTTTTGCGCGCTGGCAGGGCTGTTGGCACTGTGTGGCTGTGTATGTGGCTGCAACGGCACAGGCACGGAGAATACGGAACTGAAGGGGCAGGTCGAGCAGCTCGAGGCCAGCCTGAAGGAGACCACGGCCCAAAGGGACGCGCTCAAGCAGGACATCGAGAAACTCGAGCGGTCGCTTGGGGAGGCCGAATCGGGTCTGGCCGGCACCGTGGAAGCCCGCGACAAGCTTCAGGGCCAGGTGCGCGACCTGACGGTCTCCCGCGATCAGCTCAACGCACGGGTGGATGAGCTGGTCACCGCTCGAATCGAGTTGCAGAAGAAGATCGACGAACTGGGCCAGGACAAGGGCCAGCTCCAGCAACGTGTCGGCGACCTGGTGAAATCGCGTGACGAGCTCCAGGTGATGGTGGAGAACCTCGTGGATACGCGAGGGGTTCTGGAGAAGCAGGTGGCTTCCTTGAGCCAGTCTCGTGACGCCGCCGTGCTGGACGCCAGGGAGGCTCAGGCGAAGATCGAACAGTTGGGCACCAAGTTGAAAACGCAGACGCAGCAGATGACGGAACTCCAGAGTCAGATCGTCTCCATTCGTTCCGTGCTCGAGCAGTTGGAGCAGAAGCTTCAATAGCGATGATCGGCTCGGCGCTGCTGCAAACCTGGGACGGCGCCGATCGGGACGCGGACGGGTGTGGCCGGGAGGTCGCGCAGACGGCAGCGTATGCGTCATGGGGTCGCTGCGCCGGGCCGTGCGAACCGTGCATGTGAGCGGGTAGCCTGTGGATCGAACCATGCACAGATTTCTGACCGTAGTTTTCGCGTCCTTGTTCAACGTTCTGCTGCGATGTGTCTGTGGCTCCAACCGCCTGACTGTGACCGACGAACACATCTTCCGTGACTACGTGGAGCAGGGGGGCAACATCTTCGCTTTCTGGCACAGTCGCCTTTTCTATCTGGTCTACTTCTATGTCAAGCATGCGCGCCGATGCAAAGTCGCGATGCTCGTCAGCCTCAGCCGCGATGGGGATTACGGCGCCGCTCTGGTTCGCAAGCTTCGGCAGGACGCCGTCCGGGGATCGACCAGCCGGGGGGGCCAGAAAGCGGTTCGTCGACTTGCGGCCAAGATCGCCGAGGGTCGCAACATTGCCATCACTCCCGATGGGCCAAGAGGACCGGCGTTCCATGTCAACGAGGGCATCGTGAAACTGGCGCAGATCACCGGCGCCAGGATCATTCCGGTCAGCTACGATGCCACACACAAACGCCTGCTCAAGAGTTGGGACAGGTTCCTCATCGTATGGCCGTTCGGTCGCGTGCACGTAGCATTTGGGGAGCCGATCGAGGTGCCCAAAGACATCACGCGGTATGAACGCGGCCAATATCGAGCCAAGCTCGAACAGACACTCCAGGCACTGGACGGAATCTGTGCAAGAGAACTGGCCGATGGCAGGGTGACAACACCCGGATCGATAGGCGAAGCAGCCTCCACAGAACCGCATCCCGCGGTGCCACCGCAGCGCGTTGTGTGACGGCCGGTCCGGTCAGCCGTTGTTCAGTTCCCGGGGATCGCGTCCTTCCTCGATGGCGCGGATCTTCCCCACGCGGCGCTGGTGCCGTCCGCCGCTGAACTCGGTGTTGAGCCAGGCTTCCACGATCTTGCGCAACAGGACCTCCCCGATCTGGTCGCCGGAGAGGCACAGGACGTTTGTGTCGTTGTGGTCGCGCGAGATCTGAGCGCTAAGCTCGTCGTGGCACAGAGCCGCCCGGATTCCCTTGACCTTGTTGGCCGCGATGCTCATCCCAAGGCCCGTGGCACAGATCAGGATCGCGCGGTCGGCCTGCCCTTCCGAAACGGCCTTGGCAACGATATAGGCCAGATCGGGATAGTCCACCGGGTGCGTGCTGTCCGTCCCGAAATCGATGCACTCATGTCCCATTTGGCTGACGATGGCCTTCGTCTGTTGCTTGGCGTCAAAGCCCCGATGGTCGCTTCCGACAGCTACCTTCATATGTCGAGTTCACCTATTCGTGCCACAACGGCAGCCTGGATCATATCAGCACACTTGTTGAAACACTCCTGCGGCTGCCCGACGGGGTCGGGAATCTCGACGTCGTGAGCCAACAGGGAGCACTTGGCCTGGCCGTCAGGAGAAAGAAAACGAACCTGCTCATAATGAGCCCACGCCATGCAGAAAACGACATCGCTTGCCTCGATCAGGGAACGGGTCAATGGCCGGCTTCTATGGCCTGTGATGTCGACTCCTTTCAGGCGGCAGGCCGTAATAGCCCCGTCGCTGGCCGGAACGCCAACCATATCCATTGTGCCCGCCGAGTGAACCTTATATCCCTTCTGTGCAAGCTCGTCAACGCTACAGCCGATTTTTTTCGCCAGGTGGGCCCGGAAGAGCCCTTCGGCCATCGCACTGCGACAGGTGTTCCCGGTACAGACAAACAGGAACGTCATCGTTGCCATAGGCTGCAAATCCACTTGTGAGTAAACTCCTTCTCGAAGCACTTCCACGCCTCGACGGCCGACGCGGGCCACGGTGCTGTTCTTGCGATACTTGCATGGGCCGCCGTCCAGAATGATGTCCAGTCGCTCTCCAAGCTGAGCGATCACTTGGTCCGCGTCGGTAGCCGGATTGCAGCCCGGCGGGTTCGCGCTGGGCGCAACAACCGGGCCACGCACCAGTTGCAGCAGCGTGGCGGCCGCAGGATGGTCCGGACAGCGAATGCCGATGGAGCCGTTCTTGTACAGGATTTCGAAGGTCTCGTCGCCTATCTGGCCTTTCTGACGACTCAGTTCGACCGGATGGAGTTCGAAGACCAGCGTCAGAGGCCCTGGCCATGCGCGACGGACGAGATTCGCCACGCGAGGATCGACCTTCGGAACGTACGCCCGGTAGTCGTCATTGCGGCCGATGTGCAAGGTGTAGTGCTTCTTCGTGTCTCGTCCCTTGACCTCGTCCAGCCGGGCGATGGCGGCCCGGCCGGCCCGGCAGGCGATTCCGTACACGGTTTCAGTAGGGAAGGCGACCAAACCGCCGGCTTCCACCACTTCGGCTGCGGTTCTGAGTCCATCCCTGCAGGCATCGGCGCCATCGATTCTAATCACTTTCGCCGTCATGGTTTCCGACGATACAGCAAAAGATGGCGTTCTGCAAGCAGACTTCTGGACGGCTCGACACGACCGCGTGATTGCCGGTTGCCCAAAGGCTCTGTCTGGCCCGGCCGCCGCTGGAGCAAGGGCCCCTGGCCGCGCTGTCCTGATGGGAAACAACAGGGGTCTGCGCCCCATGCAGAGGCGCAGACCCCAAGCAGTGCATCTATGGCGATCGACCGTTCGGGCCTTGAGCGGCCCGTGTCAATCCCGGTACGGCAGACCGCGTTACTGTGCGGCCGGGTGACCGTAGCCGATGTCGTCGACGTAAACGATGCCGGTGCCGCCGGCCGTCGGAGCGGTCGCGCTGCCGACGCCGATGACCATCTTCTCGACCCGGCTGAGATTCACGCCGGACAGATCACTGTACGGAATCACCCATTCCTGCCACGTCAGACTCTGCGTAATAGCCCCGTCGCCGTTCACGGCCGACGCGCTCTTGCCGCTGCTGTCCTCGATCCGAACGTACATCGGCTCGGCTGAGTTGGATGCGTCGCCTTGCACGTACAGCACGAGTGTATCGGCGCCGTTGCGCATCCAGTCCTGGGCCGTCTCGAACTGGCGCTCTGCCTCGGAATAGAACGGCGCGACGCTGTTGTCGTACTCGAGCGGCATCGACTGCGCGCCGCTGCGGACGATGGTCCGCTCGGCGAAAGGTGCATTCAAGTACCCGACGGTCGAGCCGGTACTGTTGACCCAGCCGTCGAGCCAGGTGTCGAAGATCGTGGTCGCGGCGTCGACGTCGTCGTTATAGGTTTCCATGCCGTCGATCAGTTCATACTCCCTGGTCGAGAAGCTCCAGACGTCGCCGGCCCATGCCGGGACGGCATCCGCTTCGTTGACCTCGACGATCTGCCAGTAGTAGGTGTTCCCGAACTCCAGCGCCGGGGCAAAGCTTGCCGAAGCAGAAGTACCGGCCAGAGCCAGGGCGGCCGGATCGGTTCCGAGATAGACTTCGTGCGAGGCGGCTTCTCGGCCGGCCCGCCAGCTCAGAGTTGCTGCCGGTTCGACGTCGACGGCCCCATCGGCTGGTTGAGGCTCGCGCGCCTGAGCGGGAATGTACAGGAAGCGGACTTCGCTAAGCCCGAACTGGCCCATCACGCCCCAGCCGCTGTTGACGTTCAGCCGGACAGACTTGACCGGCGCGCCGCCGAAATCCACGGTCGTGTTGGCGGTATAAGTCTCTTTGGCAGTGGCCTGGGCGAATTCCACGTCGCCCAGAACCGTCCAATCCGTTCCGTTTTCAGAGTACTCGACGGTGACCCCCTTGAGTCCAAAGCCAAGGATCAGCTCGAACATCGAGTTGTAGTTCCAGACGAGCATCTGATGGAGCTTGTAGACGCCGTCGAACTCGTACTGGATCCATAGGGGTTCCGCTCCGGGGGTCGCCAGCCACATGTCCACGGTTTCCACAGAGTGCTCATCGGCGGCGTTGAGGCCGGAGCCGTTGACGGTGTTCTCCGGTCCGGCGGCGGCTTCGGAGCTGCCGTTGCTGGTGACGACAACGCCGGCGACGGGATAGGCAAACGGTTCGGCGGTGAAGCTCCAGACCTCACCCTTGTAGATGGTGCTGTCCGGCGGGGCGTTGACCTCGTCCACCCGCCAGTAGTAGGTCTGGCCGAATTCGAGCAGTCCGTCCGGGTCATAGGTGCCCGCGGCCTGATTCTGGCTGACCAGCACACCCATGGAGTCAGCTCGACTGGCGTTGGCCACGTCGTCGGCGACCGTTCCGAAGTAGATGTCGTGGGTCTGCGCATACTCGCCCGGCGTCCAGCTAAGGACAACATCGCGCGGGATGTCGACCGCTTCGTGCGCAGGAACCGGGTCCGTGGCGGTTTCCGAGGTCGGTCCCTTGCCCGCCATGACGTCCAGGACCTCCTTGGCGCTCAGCGCGCGCGTATAGAGCCTCACGTCGCTCAGGTAACCTTGCCAGTTTTCCTGTGCGCCGCTGTAGCCGTCAGCGCCCATGTAGAACGGATTCTCATCGAGGGTCTTGGTCATCGTATTGGTGAGCATCACCTCACCATCACGATAGTAGGTCAGAGACGCCCCATCCTTGACCACCGCATGATGGACCCAAACGTCGGCGGGAATGGAGGTGTAATTGATTCCGTTGACGTAGGAGCCGTCGTCGTTGTAGTTCTCGAACCGCGTGGGTGTGAATTTGATGAACTGAAGGGGGGATGCCGTTCCGCCGTAGCGGTTGCCCAGGATGGTGTCGTTGTTCGTCGCTTGGGCGGCGGGCTGCTTGGCCCAGAAGGCCCAAGTGAAGCCGTTGGTCATCGTCATCGCCGGAACAGTCACTGGGGTCGTAACGTACGCGCCGCTGCCGTCGGCCCCGCTGAAACTGATGACCATGCCGCGCTCGGCGTCGTTGACCCAAACCGAGCCGCCGGCTCCGAGACCCGCACTGGGATTCATGACCGTCCCGTGATTCCCGTAGTCGGATGAGTCGAGAACGACGGTACCGGTCCCGTCGTTCAGCTTCCACCAGGCGATGAGCGCCGGATCGCCTGCCTGCGCCACCGGCCCGGCCATCAGGCCCGCCACAAAGGCACAGAGCGTCAGTGCAACCAGTTTGTTCCTACCCATAATTGTCCTCCTTCTCAGACGTGATGCAGACCGATGACACAATCGTTTTCAGGGCCACAGACCCTGCCCGCCTTCTTTCGCCGTAGCACGCATTCTTCCTTCCGCGCCGGCGCTATGAAGATGTGAAACGCCATGACTCAATCCTCTCACCTGTTCAGAGCAAATGTAGGGCTTCTATGGCACCTCCTTTCTTCTCAGATGCGGGATGCTCGTTGCTGCGGAGCTGAAGCATGGGCGGCGTGAGCGCAGACAGCCCACCTGCCCCCTTGGACTGCATGCTCGAAAAGACACTCCTCACTCAGGGCCTCCGGGTGGATCTGAACCCTGAATCCTCAGTAAGCTCCGGCGTTGGCGCGTCGACCGCAGCGTCCCAGAACCAACGCCCCAGACCACATCCACTTATAGCAGATTCGAGCCGCCCGTTCAACAGGATTCCGACCACCACCAGCCGAAATCCGGGAGCCACGAGGCCTGGAAAAAAGCGGGGCCCCTGTCTGCGGCCAGACAGGAACCCCGACACATCCATTTTCCGCAACCGATGTCGATGGGGGGCACCCCGTCGGCATCCGTTATGCTTTGACTGGTCCCGCTACTGCGCGGCGGGGTGGCCGTAGCTGATGTCGTCGATGTAAACGATGCCGGTGCCGCCCGCGGTCGGATTCGTGCGGTTGCCGACGCCGATCCGGAACACCTCGATCCGGCCGAGGTTCACACCGGTGAACTGGCTCATGGGGATCAGCCACTCGTTCCAGCCGGCCAGCAGGACCGCGCTGTCGCCGGCCGGATGGCTCACCGTCGCCGCCTTGCCCGCCGCATCTTCCAGCGTGACGTAGAGCGGGCCGGCGTCGTTGCCCTCGGGCTGCTCAACACCGATGGTCTCGACCGCCCATTGGCCGGTCACGTTCCCGGTGGTGGTCACGCTTGAGAATTCGGCACTGGCCAGAACGCCGGTCGCGTGGCTGGTGACCGCCAGACCGATGTAGACGTTCGCGCCCATCGCGATCGTCTGCGGATTCCACGCCATCGCCGTCCAGTTCTCTCCGTCGGTCGAGTAGTAGCCGTTGAACGTGCTGCCCACGCGCTCGATCTTGACCCAGTACGGGGCACGCAGAGCGGTCTGCTCGGTGGTGACCACGCTGCTGTCGCTGACCGCCGCA
The DNA here is from genome assembly GCA_040772485.1 of Sedimentisphaerales bacterium. GTDB lineage: Bacteria > Planctomycetota > Phycisphaerae > Sedimentisphaerales > Anaerobacaceae > Anaerobaca. The sequence continues at coordinate 311,596 of JAXGYC010000013.1, forward strand.
ACATCAGCGGTAAGACGCGCCTGATAGCGGCAGCCGTAGTCCGGCGTTGCGTACACCGCCGCGAACGGCGAGCCGGCCTCCAGCGTCTCGCGGATCATCACGCCGGCCTTGGTCCATTCATTCGCACGCGATACGCTCTCGACGAGTGCCACGATGGAGCCGTTGCCGCTGAGAGGCTTGTACGCAAAACGGAACTCGTCGGTGGCGTTCCAGATGTCTGTGCCGGCCGCACCCATCACGATCTTGCCGGAAGCCAACTCGGCAAACGGCCTGGGGACACCCTGGAAGCACACTAACAGCGTGTCGGCACCGTCGACGCTCCAGTTTTGCGAGGAGTCGAACGTCCGTTCGGCCTCGGAGTAGAACGGCGAGGCCGCGTTGTCGTACGTCAGCGGCATCGATTGGCGGCCGGTGCGAACGATGTTCTGCTCGGCAAACGGCGCATCGAGGTAGCCGACGGTGGAGCCGGTTTCGTTGACCCAGCCATCGAGCCAGGTGCCGAAAATCGTCGTGCCGGCATCGATGTCATCGTCATACGTCTCGAAGCCTTCGATCAGCTCGAATTCCTGGGTCGAGAAACTCCACACCTCGCCGGTCCAGGCGGGGACGGCCTCCGCTTCGTTGACTTCGACAATCTGCCAATAGTAGGTGCGCCCGAACCCCACCTCAGCGGGGGCATAGCTCGCCTCGCTCACGGAGCCGACCGTCGGCAGGATGTCCGGATCGGTTCCCAGGTGAATCTCGTGAGACGCCGCCTCCCGGCCCGCTCGCCAACTCAGGGTCGCCGTCGCCGGATCGACGTTGGTGGCGCCGTCGGCCGGCTGAGGCTCGCGCGGGTTCACGGGCAGGGAGTAGAAACGCACCTCGCTGAGCCCGAATTGGCCCAGAACCCCGTAGCCACTCTTGACGTTCAGACGGACGTACTTGGCCGCGACGCCGCCGAGGTCCACAGTCGTATTGGCCCTGTAGGTTGCGGTCGCGGTGGCCTTGGCGAACTCGACATCGCCCAGAACCACCCAGTCCGTCCCGTTCTCAGAGTACTCGACGGTCACATCCTTGAGTCCGAAGCCGAGGATCAGCTCGAACTGGACGTTGTAGTTCCAGACGAGCATCTCATAGAGCTTGTAGACTTGGTCGAATTCGTACTGGATGTACACGGATTCCTGGCCGGGGGCCGTCAGCCACATGTCGGCGGCCTCGATGGAATGCTGGCCATCGGCGTTCAGGCCGGAACCGTTGACGGTGTTCTGTGGACCCGCTGTGGGATCGGAGACCGCGTTGCTCGTGGCGATTACGCCGGTAATCGGATACGCAAACGGTTCGACTGTAAAACTCCAGAGAACGCCTTCGAAGACGGTGTAGTCGGGCGCCGAGTTGACCTCATCCACACGCCAGTAGTAGGTCGTCTCGTACGACAGACGCCCGGGAGCAACCTTAGGCTCCGTAATGCCATCGGCGATCAAGGCGCCGGGGGCTCCGCTACTGACGTCGCTGACGTTGTCACTGAGGTAGACCTTGTGCGTGGCGGCGAAATCGCCCGGCGTCCAACTCAGCACCGGATCTCGCGACACGTCGGTCTGGCCGTTCGCCGGTCGCGGCTCGGTTGCCACAACCGAACTGCCCAGGACTTCCGCAAGACCCTTGGTCATGATCGTCTGCACGTCCTCCTCGGCAACGACCGCGTTGAAGTAGCCCACTTCGTCGATGCTGCCGTTGAAATAGCCCCCCGCAGCGCCAGCGTCCGATCGGGCGCCGATCAGGAAGTTTCGACTCGCATCGAGCAGAATACCCGCGTTTGCGTTGCTGGCCGCCAGCCGGCCGTCGTGGTAGAGCTGCATCGCGGTCCCGTCAAAGGTGGCGACGATATGATGCCATTCGTTGAGAGTCGTAGGGGTGTTGATCCCCACCCAGGCGGTGTTGTTGAACGTCTCATACAGGATGGTCGCCTGGTTCTCATACATCATAACACCCCAGTTGACCGACCCGGGGGTGCCACTCGCTTGATGCTGACCCCGCGAGATCATGTGGTTCCATCCCTGTGTGGCGGGGATATTGCACCAGAATGAAACAGAAAAGAGGGCGACATTCAGCATCTCGGCGTTGCCGCAGTTGACATACGTCGAGGATCCATTGAACCGCAGGGCGCTGCCGGATCGACCGTTGATCCAGCCCGGCGAGCTCATAAGGGTGCCGTCGTTGCCGTTGCCGGAGGCGTCCTCGGTGAAATCACCGTTTCCCTCGTCGAGGAGCCATACCCCGAGAATGGTGTCAGGGTCAATCGCCCCGTAGCTGTGTCCGGCCAGCATCAGGCCGATGCAAAAGGACGCGATACAGATTGTGGTCAAGCGTGTCATCTCTCTGTCCTCCGAATGGATACAAACCCAATTCCACGCCGTTGCTCAGCCTCGGCGTGTCGATGCCGCTTCCCCATCCACCGTTTGCGGAGCCCACGCTCCGACCCCTTCATTTATAGCAAGTCCGAGCGCGTCATTCAACAGGATTCCTGCCGCCACAAGCCCAAATCCTGGCCGATCCGCCCTGGAGAAGGGCAGGGCCTGTGTCTGCTTCCAGACACAGGCCCCGAGGGATCCATTCTTCGCGATTGACATCGAGGGAAGTGCCCCATCGGCGTCCATCACGGTTTGACAGGCCGTGTTACTGAGCCGCCGGATGG
>JAXGYC010000014.1:0-260821 GCA_040772485.1 Sedimentisphaerales bacterium
CAAAGAAACCAGGATCACATCATGTCGTGCCCAACGCCGACGGCGGCTGGGACGTCAAGAAAGATGGCGCGACCCGTAGCAGCGGCCACTTCGATAAGAAGCAGGAAGCCGTCGATGCCGGGCGCAAGATCAGCCAGAACCAAGGCACCGAGTTCTACATCCATGGCAAGGACGGGAAGATCCAGAACAAGGACAGCCACGGGAACGATCCGTATCCGCCAAAAGGTTGATGCTCAGGCCAATTCGATTCCCGTTTTGGGAACCGAACCGGCGTCCGAAAACCGGATTCGAAGTTGTTGCTGAGAAGCGCCAGGTATCCGGTTTTATTGCAAACCCGTCACCCTCGTCCGGTGCCGGGAAATCAGGGGAGAAATTCGTTTCTCTGGTCGGGTTGTCGGGAAGTGGTTATGCAAGATGACTTCGGCGTTTATTATCAAGTAGTTACGAGGAGCGCGGGCTTCGAGACTGTTTTGCGGTAGGTCGTCGTTCCCTCCATTTTACGCGGCGCGGCCCGGACAGCCTTGCGGTCTGGCCGGTTCCGTGGTTTCCAGGGGAAGTGCATGACGGACGGAGAAAGATCGGGGCGGGCGCCGATTCGCCGGCTGCGGGATATTGTCAGGCCCGGCGCCGACAGGACGCTCAACCCGGACAGTCTTAGAGGCTTTGGAGGCATCCGGTCTGGAGCGCCGGTGCTGGTGATTTTAGCGGCCGGCAAGGGGACGCGATTCGGCCAGGCCCCCAAGTGCGTCCAGCCGGTCCACGGGACGCCGCTGGCGCGCCACTCGATCGATGCGTTTCGCCGGCTCCATCGGTCACCGGTCATCTGCGTGGTCGGCTATCAGCACGAGGAAGTCTGTGCCGCCCTGGGCGGTGACAACACGTACGTCCTCTCGAACGATCCGGCCGGAGGGACTGCCCTGGCCGCCTTCGAGGCATTGATGACCCCCGGGCTGTTCGAGGCCAATCCACCGCTGGTCATCACGATGGGCGACCGCATCGTCCCGTCGCCGGTGTTTCGCCGCCTGTGGGAGACACACCAGACGGGAAGGCGGGAGGCCGATCTGACATTTCTGACCGCGCAGTACGAGCCGCCCAAGAACCGGGGCAAAGGCCGTGTGCTGAGGGACGAGTACGGGCGGGTCATCCGCATCATCGAGGAGAGGGACATCGCTGCCGAGCCGGACGAGGTCCGGCGTCAGGCCCTGCTGGAACTGACGGAAGGCAACTGCCCGCTCTATGTCGCCCGCGCGGCCACCCTCCTGCGATACCTCCAGGACTTGACCAACGCCAACGCACAGGGCCAGTACTATCTGACCGACATGATCGAGGCGATCAGCCGAGAACGCGGGGAGATCCGCACGATCACGACCACGGTGACCGATCCCGAGTACGATCTGCTGTGCTCGGATGTGACACGACCGGAGGACCTGACGCTCCTGGAAGCGATCGTGGCATCGAGCGGCCGCCTGCCGTTTCCCGGGGAACAAGAGGTCGAAGAGGTGGCCGGCACCATTCGTGCGGACCGCCCTGCCGAGCAGACCGAATCCATCGCCCGGCAACTGGAGGAACTGCTGACCCTCGCGCACGAAGAGCGGCTCGGCTTCAAACCTGACCGTCCGGTGGGGATCGGCGTCTCCGGCGGCCGTCTGCGAATCGCCTTCATGCACCCGGACATGGTCCGCTTCTTTGGTCCCGCCTGGCAAATGCCCATCGGGGCCGGCGCTGCCGCCGGCGGCGAACAGATCGCACTGCTCGTGCAACGCGCGGAGAATCGCCAGATATGTCTCTTCCCTGCGAATCGCGAGTATCGGGAGGACGTCAATGCCATTTCCTCGGACAACAGCGCCATGTATCCCGACGAGAGCATCTCGGACCTGCACGCCTATGAGGCCTTCGGCACGCACATGAGCGAGACGCTGCTGCTGTCGCTGGGATATTTCAGCGATGAGGAACTGGAGCGACGGCGCAAAAGAGGTTTGCCGTTGCCGCCGCCATCGTGCTGGGTCAGCAGCAACATGCGGCGCCCGTTCGCGCTCGTGGGCAACGCCATCGCGTCCCTGCGGACGCTGCGGCGCGGCAACCTGGGCGCCAAGGTCCGCGAGCATCTCGGTCGCGATCGTTTCACCGGTCTGCGGTTGGTCTGCACGGGGAACATCCCGCAAGGGGGCTTTTCCAGTTCCTCGGCCGTAACCGTCGCGACGAAGAACGCGATCAACGCGCTGTACGAGATCGGCATCCCGCCGGACATGCTCGTGCATCTGGCCTGCCAGGCCGAATACGGCACCGGCGTTCGCGCCGGCTCGCTCGACCAGGCCACCGAGCAGAAGGGACGCGCCGGACAGGGTACGCTGATCTCCTCCAACCCCAGAGACAACTATCGGATCATCGGGACATATCCGGTTCCCTCCGAGCGATTTGCGATCATCTTCCCCTACAGCGTCGAGCGCGACCGCAGCGCCTGGCGATGGTCGTGGGGAGCGTACGCCGAGATCGTCGGGCCCGGCCCTCCGACCACGGGAGAAGCGCGAAAGATGACAGGCAAGGCCGCCGAGCTGGCCGCCCTGCTGACACGATTGCCGCTCGACACCGATTTCTTCCGGAAGATCGAGGACGATCTGGTCGACGACGGCCTGTTGTCTGATGAGAGTCGCCGCTGGATCTGCTCGGTTCTGCGCGAGCTGCCGCTCCTGGCACGTCAGGAAGAGCTTCGCGAGAAGGTCACCACCCATCGCGACTGGTACGTTGAGCAGCTCATCGAAGTTGAACACATCGACCGGAAGGCCGCCCGGCGAAAGGCCGATGCGACGCTCGCGGCGCTCTTCGCCGGTTGGCGGGACCCCGTGCTGCGGCGTGCGACTGCCGCCGGGACCATTGTAGAAGAGACCGGCGTTCCTTTGCGCGCGATGGTCGCCTACCTCTTCGAAGAGGTCGCCAAGTGCTTCTTTCTCATTCACCACCCGGACCAGTGGATCGAGTACGTCACGCGGTCGCAACGAGGAGATCGTTGCGTGGACATCGTCCCCGATCGCCTGCCCAGCCGGCAAGAGATGGAAGGGCCGCTGGCGTGGGAACAAGGCGCCGCCGGAGCCGAGCTGATGGACCGCTGGCTGGAGTACTGTGGCGCAACGCCGTTCGACTACAACCGGGAGCTGGACGACGCATCGCTGGCGCTCGACAGTCCACCTGAATTCCGCCGGCTGGAGGGATCGAACTTCTTTCGCGGACTGGCGCTGATCGACCTGGCCGAGGCGATGCTCCATCGCGCCTTTGGATCAGATGCGGTCGCGGTGCGTGTCAACGCGGCCGGGCAAGGTGACTACTTCCAAGTGCACATCGACACGCAGAAGGCTCCTCCAAGCGAGGTCAAGCGATTTCTCGGTGCGGCGTTCTATCGCCGATTCGGTCTGTCGCCCGAACCGCCGTTCGTGGAACTGCATCCCGGCGGAGGCGCCCTGGGAGTGCGGCTGAGCCGCTACGACCTGCTGCCGCCATTGATCCAGCAACTGCGCGTATGCGCAGCGCAGTAACACACTTCTCTGGACCACCTTGCGACGAACTCGTTGCGTCGTCGCGAAAAGACTTGTCGGATCAGCGAGGTTCCGTTACAGTGTGGGGTTCATTAGCACCACGTGGGTGGCAGCAACGACTCCGACGAAAGCCCCGTCGCAAGAGCAAGGCGCAGCATGACATGGATTGAGAACCATCTGGGGGAATGGGTGGTCCGACACCGCTGGGGGATCATTCTGCTGACGGTGCCGACAATCCTTGTCTGCGCCGCAGGGATCACGCGAATACGGATCAGCAACGACACGCGCGTGTTCTTCGGGGCGGACAATCCCGACTACCAGAAACTCAAGGCCCTCGAACACACCTACAGCCGGGAGCAGAGCGTGGATTTCCTCGTCGCCCCGCGGGATGGGAACATCTTCACGCGTGAGACGCTCACGGCGGTGGCCGAATTGACCGAGGCCGGATGGCAACTGCCCCGTTCGGCCGCGGTTCACTCGATCACCAACTATCAGAGTATGCGGGCCGAGGGCGATGACCTGATCGTCGAAGACCTGGTGCCCGATCCGAACGCGCTGACCGAGGCGCAATTGGAGGGGATTCGACGCAAGGCGCTGTCCGAGACGGGCATCGTGGACCTGCTGCTGTCCCGGCGCGGACACGTGGCCGGCGTGTACGTCGGATTCGTCGCGCCGCAGGATAGCCCCACGCCCACGTCGGAGATCGCCGCGCACGCCCGCAGGATCTTCGATGACTTCCGGACGCGTCACCCCGATATCGACATCTACCTCACGGGTTCGGTCATCATGGACGAGGCCTTCGCGGAGGCCAGCCGGCGCGACCTGTTCACCCTCGGCCCGATCGCATTCCTCGTGATGTCGTCGCTGGTCGGGATCTCGCTGCGGTCCTTTTATGGGACATTCTCCGCGGTTTCCGTCACGGTGCTGTCTCTGGCGGCCGCGATGGGCCTGGTTGGATGGCTGGGCGTACCGATGAACGCCGTCTCCGTCGGCGCTCCCGTGCTGATGCTCACGCTGGCCGTCGCCGACAACATCCATCTGCTGACGACGATGTTTCACTACCTTCGTCACGGGTACTCGAAACACGCGGCGGTCGCCAAATCCGTGCAGGTGAACCTCAAGGCCGTGTGCCTGACGAGCATCACGACCGTCATCGGCTTCCTGACGATGAACTTCTCCGAGTCGCCGCCGTTCCGCGACCTGGGCAACATCGTAGGGATCGGCGTCCTGATCGACATGGTCAATTCGATCCTTCTGTTGCCTGCGATGATGGCGGTGCTGCCCGTCTCGACGAGGCTGAGCCGGGCTCGGACCCTATGGGTCAATCCGGACCGGCTGGCGGATTTCGTGATTCGCCGGCGGAAACCGGTGGTGTATGCGATGCTCGCGGTGACGGCGGTGTGCAGCCTCGGTTGGTTCGGGATCACGCTCGACGACAACTTCCTGATGTACTTCGATCGCAGCTTCGCATTCCGTCGGGCGACCGACTTCATGATCGAGAACCTCCGGGGCTGGGACGTGATCGAGTACTCCCTGCCCTCCGGCCGGTCCGGCGGCATCACGGACCCCGAATACATGGCGACGGTCGACCGGTTCGCCGCATGGTACCGCCAACAGCCCAAGGTGGTTCATGTCACGACGCTCGTCGACACATTCAAGCGACTCAACCGGGACATGAACGGCGGCGACGAGCGGTTCTTCCGGCTGCCCGAGCAGAGCGATCTGGCGGCCCAGTACCTGCTCTTTTACGAGTTGTCCCTGCCGTTCGGGCACGATCTGAACAACGTGATCGACGTCGACCGCGCCGCGTCGCGATTCACCGTGACGTTCGAGAGCATGAGCGCGGCCGAGCTGCGGGCGATGGACGAAGCCGCCGGCCGGTGGCTCGCGGAGAACGCTCCCGCGCACATGGTTACGGCCGGCACCGGCCTGTCCCTGGCCTGGGCCCACATCACCGAACGGAACATCCGGAGCATGCTGCTGGCGTCGCTGGGCGAAATCCTGACGATCTCGTGCATCATGGTGTTCGTGCTGCGAAGCCTCAAGTTCGTCGTGCTGTTCCTGATTCCCAACCTGATGCCGCCGTTCCTGGCCTTCGGAATCTGGGGAATGACGAGGGGGCAGGTGGGGCTGGCGCTGTCGGTCGTGCTGTCCATGACGCTGGGCATCATCGTCGATGACACGATCCACTTTTTCATCAAGTACTTCCAGGCCCGCAAGGTGGATGGGCTGACGCCGGAAGAGGCGGTGCGCAGCGCGTTCCACACGGTGGGCTCGGCCATCGGCATCACGACGGTCGTCCTGGTGGCGGGATTCGCCGTCATGGCCGTCTCGCCCTACCGGCTGAGTGAGGAGATGGGCCTGATGTGCGCGATGGTGATCGGCCTGGCCTTGCTGGTGGACTTCTTCCTTTCCCCGACTTTGTTGATGCGATTCGATCGCGGAGATGGTAAGCTGGCCGCTGTCCGTGAGCCGCAGATGGATCGGCAGGTGAGTTGTCTATGAAGCACAAAGTCAATGTTCCGGTTGCGCTGTACATCGCGATGATGATTGCACGGGCGGCGTATCCCGCCGGCGAAGAACCCTCCCCTGAGGAGCGGGGGCTGGCCATCGCGAAAGAGGCGGACCGTCTCGACAACGGATACGGCGACAGCGTCGCGAACCTCCGCATGGTGCTTCGCAACCGGCAGGGCCAGACCAGCGAGCGGGAGATTCGCATCCGCACGCTCGAAATCGCCGGCGAAGGCACGCGAAGTCTGTGCATCTTCGACACGCCGGCGGACGTGAAGGGGACGATCCTGCTGACGCACACGCACAAGCAGGCGGACGACGACCAGTGGCTCTTTCTGCCGGCCCTGAACCGGATTCGGCGCATCGCCGCCCAGAACAAGTCCGGCTCGTTCATGGGCAGCGAGTTCTCGTACGAAGACATCGCCACCCAGGAACTGGAGAAGCACACCTACCGGTGGCTGCGCGACGAGGCTTACGACGGCAACGACTGCTACGTGATCGAGCGGGTCCCGGTGGACCGGGCCAACTCTGGCTACTGGCGCCAGGTGGCGTGGCTCGACAAAGAGCATTACAGGACCTGGAAAGTTGATTACTACGACCGCAAGAACGAGCTTCTCAAGACGCTGACGTTCAAGGGCTACGAGAAGCACCTGGACCGGTTCTGGCGGCCCCGGCAGATGGAGATGGTGAACCATCAGACGGGCAAGAGCACGATCCTGATCTGGTCGAATCTGTCGTTCGGGACGGGACTGAAGGAAATCGACTTCGACAGACACAGTCTGACGCTATTGAGGTGACACGGATGCGCATCAGGGCATGGATGGCGGCGCTGGCGATAGGGATGTCGGCCTGGACGGCAGGAGGCGCCGGGGAGCTGTCCGGCTGGATTGCCGTGGAAGGCCGGGGCTTTCTCAACGAGCCTCTGTACCGAGGCCAGGACCGGGACAACGCCTCGATCGCGGCGCAGCCGGAGTACTACCACGCCTGGGAGAACGGATCGAGCTTCACGTTCGTGCCGTTCGGGCGTCTCGACACCGCCGATTCCCGCCGCACGCATGCGGACATCCGCGAGCTGAACTACCTCTACCGGCAGGACAACTGGTTCGTCCGAATGGGCGTGGGCAAGGTCTTCTGGGGCGCCACGGAGTTCGTTCACCTCGTGGACATCATCAACCAGACCGATCTGATCGAGCACATCGACGGCGAGGACAAGCTGGGCCAGCCCATGCTCGAGTTCTCGATCTCGCCGACCTGGGGCACCCTCGATTTCTTCCTCATGCCCTACTTTCGGGAGCGAACGTTCCCGGGCCGAGGCGGCCGCCTGCGCACCGACCGGGTGGTCGACCTCGACGACACCATTTACGAGAGCAGCTCCGAGGAGAGGAACATCGACGTGGCCGCGCGCTACAGCCGCACCTTCGGAGGCCTGGATTTCGGCGTGTACGTCTTTCGAGGCACCAGCCGGGACCCCCTGCTGGCGACGCCCGACCTGGTGCCACCGGAGCTGATCGACCCTGAGGATGTCAACGATTTCAAGCTGATCCCGTTCTATGAGCAGATCAACCAGTTCGGGACCGATGTCCAGTACGCCAGCGGAAACTGGCTCTGGAAGCTCGAGGCCTATTTCCGCAACGGGTACTTCCAGGACTACTTCGCCGCCACCGGCGGCTTCGAGTACACCTTCGTCGGCGTCGGCGGCAGCAACGCCGACATGGGCCTGCTGTGCGAGTACGCCTACAACGACCGCGACGATGGCGGACAGACCATCTTCCAGAACGACCTGTTCGTCGGGATGCGCATGACGCCGAACGATGCCGCCAGCACGCACCTGCTCATGGGCTTCGCCCAGGACACGGAGAAGTCGGAAAACGCCTTCAGTATCGAGGCCAGCCGGCGGTTCGGCGCCAACTGGCGACTGATCCTCGAAGCCTGGTTCTTCCTCGACAGCACAGACGACAGCGTCATCCACGAGCTGCGAGACGACGACTTCGCCCGCCTCGAACTGGCCTACTACTTCTGAAATCAAACAGCAGACTGCAAAACTGAGGATGTCATCCGCCGAAGGCGGATTCCGTCATTTTCATATCTGCTTTTTGCTCTTTGCATCCTGTTCACCGCAACCGATGCCTCCCGAAGATCCCGCCCAAACGCGGTCCCCTCCGCAAAAAATACGTAGTTTCCACAATGGCCAGCGGGCGAACCCGACGGGAACTCGTGCGTATCGTTGTCTTTGACAACAAATCCGCATGGATGGAACCGATGAGGGATTGAGGCAAGCGGTCGTGTAGCAAAGGACTGCTGCCATGAGCACCGTTGGCACCCAGGCGCCCCTTGCCAGCGGGCAGGTACAGAGCAGACGGATCAGGCTGTATCTGAGGAACGGCCGGACTGCACCAGACCGGCGCGTCTGCGGGCCGCGATCCCAACATGCCCAAACGGCAGCAGGCAACACCCTCGGGATATTTCACTCGTATGGCTACTGCAACTGCACCTCTCCGCCAGGGCCAGAAAGGAGGCGTCGGCACGGAAGCCACTGGCGCGTCTCTGCGGCGGGGGAGAAAAACGCAGCGGTTGGTTCCCTATAGCAAGGTAAGCACTATTGGAAAGGAGTCTGACAATGGAAGCTCGAAAACTGTTGTTGATCATGGCGCTGGCCACCATGGTTGTGATCGGCACCGGGTGTGCGGGGAAGTATACTGGCGGAGGCTGGATCGAGGGCGCAGAAGGAGGCAAAGCCAATTTTGGCTTTAACATGCAGTCTGATGGACTGGGTGGTGTGAAGGGGCAGGTTCAGTTCCATGATCACTCGAATGACGTGAAATTCCATGGGGTGGTTGATGATATGGAGTGGTCGAGTAGCTCTGGTACGGGTGCGGGCATAGCCACTGTAAACCCGGGCGGAGAGACCGGACCGTTCGAGATCTACGTTGAGGACAACGGTGAACCTGGCAACATGGGCTCAGAAGACTACATTGAGGTTTGGCTTTGGACGGGCTATTCGCACGGTGGGTATCTGGGCGGTGGAAACATACAATACCACGGGCCAGAGTAAGACGAATGGGCCAAAATGTCTTTCCGCCACTCGTCACTGGCACAGATTAAGTCACGGTGTGCTTTCTGAAAAGGGACATCGGCTGCCAATGACTGCATCACCAGAAGCGACAGAAGAGGGGACGACATGGTCGTCCCCTCCCTCTTTCTGGGGCAAGGATTCACCTGTGGACTCCCTGTCATGCCGGACAACAGTTCGTGGATTGGCGCTGCGCGCAGCGCTAGGCACCTCTGGCAGGAACACCTTGCCGAACAGGCGGAACGCGTGCGAATGCATCGACTTGCGCGACGGACACCACGGCCTGGCCTACTATTTCCAGGGGCTTGATAGGAAATTGGGGCTTTTCGGGTCCAGTTTGACCGTCAGTGGCCGGTGCAGATTCATAGGGAGAATCTGACATCGCGGCGCGAGAATACGTAGTTCTACATATATACAGCGTGGTCCTGGGCGGCTATACTTCTGTCGGGCAGATGAACTTCGCGTCGTCTGCCATCAGGCGCCCCAGGGGGTAAGGCCCAATGGATTGGGTAGAACTATGCACGGAGGCGAACGCTCGCCTCGCATCGCACATCGGCACAAGGTCTGTGCGCCGCTGCGCAGCATCCGGCCGAAGCCCGCCCGCTCGCACGCAACCACCCCAAAGAACGCCGACATGAAACAGCATCAAACGAAAGGAGAACACCATGAAACGGATTTCCATCCTGACCATTCTCGCCTGTTTGGCCTTGGCAACTACTGCCTTGGGCCAGAACCTCGTCGTGAACGGTGACTTCGAGGCTGGGAACACCGGCTTCACCACCGAGTACACTTACCTCGATCCTGCGAACACGGGCACGTGGACATTAGGCCCTGAGTACATGTACACGGTCTCGACTAACCCCAACTCGTACCACTCCTCCTGGACCAGCTTCGGCGACCACACGACAGGCACGGGCAAGATGATGATCGTGAACGGCTCCTCTGACGGGGGCGACGCGGAGGTCGTGTGGGCACAGACCGTGACCGGGCTTACATGCGTCCCTACCTACCCCGAGACCACCATTACGCTCTATGCGGGACAGAGCTGGGACGCTGGAGATGTGCTCGTGAAAACCAGCGAAAACGGCGTCTGCGTCAAGTTCGTGCTGAACCAGGAGGCAATCGCTGATGGCTGGGTGATAACCGAAGCGCACGTCGCCGTTGCTGCTGCGTCTGCGGGCATTCCACAGAAGAATGGCAACCCGATTCCTGGTCAGTTCCCGATCAACGAAGAGCTTGATCCAGGCGTCACCGAGACCGAGTGGTACTGCCTTGAGTACACATGGACGGAGGAGGAGCCGCTCGTCATCGCGGCGCACGCCAAGATTGAGCTGGGTGAACCCGGCACAGAAGGGTACGACTCCGAGACTGGATGGGGCGAAGGCGATGATTTCCCCGGCAGAAACTGGGCGACGTACATAACCTACATACCTGAGGTGGGCTGCGACTATGGCAGCTACCTTCTCGAGTTCTGGGCGACAAGCTCCTACCCCGACGCCCCGGCACAGCTTCAGGTTGAGATCAACGACGAGGTTGTTGGATCGACTCTTGAACTGAGCGGGACGGTCGGTACACCTGGTTGGCAAGAGTATACCGCTATTTGGGACGCAGGCACCGCGACCTCGGCGCTCATCGAGATCCGAGATCTTCGCGACGTGGCCAGCGGAGACGATTTCGTCATCGATGACATCTCCTTTGTGAGGCAGTAAGAAAGCCAGGAGATACCGGGGATAGCGTCCTGTCTTGATTGCAGGATCAAGGGCTGCGGGCGAGTCTCGCAGCCCTTTGTCGTTTTGGCGAGATGGACGGACCCTCCTCCGAAGGGGGTCCGTTTCAGGAGAGGATACCGTTGCTGTCGGCGGCGGGGCGGGCGGGACTTCAGCAGGATCTGAGGCTCTCAGGACTCGGCCATTTGTCGAGGGCGTCAGATCGGCGCCGCCGGCGCAGACCCCTGGCCGCAGGGGGGGGATTGTGGCATGGGGCCTCAGCTTAGGCGTTTGAAAGGCACTGCTTTCATTGGCAGGATCACGGCACGACTTGAACCGGAACGCTGTGCTGCGCGAGAATACATCGGATGCCCGGATGGCGCGCTGCGCCGAGCATCCGGCGCGCTTCGGTACAACACGCGGCCTAACCGCAGCAACACGAGTGAATGCATCGACTTGCGCGACGGATAGTACGGCCCGACAGCCCTTCTTCTTTGCATGCTGCGGTCGGTTTCAGTAGTGAGGGGGCGCTCCGTCTTTGGGTTGGGTAAACGATCCGTGTGTGTCCAATCACGCCCGGGCGTGTGTGCACGCAAACAGTCCGCGTTTGCGCTTCTGTTGGGTGTGGCTCCATAGGTTTCTTCGACAAAGGCGCAGACCAGCACCTGTGCGCCTATTGGAGATGATACGAAAGACCGCCGCGCGCTGCGACGGAAGACGCCCGAGCGCCGCACGAAGGGGCACACAAAGACTGACGCTAACCCTTTTTTATACGGCACTTAGGCAGCTCCGACCCCTGCGAGCGCCCTCTGAGCGATGCGCCGTGCGATCAAACGAAGGTGCGCGTAGCGGCGCCCGATAGACAAGAATGATAAAGAATGAGAAGAAGGAGAGAACTCTCCCTCGGTGAGGATCGGAATGAGGAGACAGGGACCCCCTGTGGAGGGCCTGCGGGACTGTTCGCAGCCCTTTCTTCGGCCGTGCCGTGGCCGGTCGGAAATGCGACGGGGCGCCCCGTCTTTGGGTAGGATAAACGATCCGTCTATGTCAAATCACGTCCGGGCGTGTGTGCACGCAAACGGTCCGCGTTTGCGCTTCTGTTAGCTGTAGCTCAATAGGTTTCCTCGATGAAGGCTCGGGTCAGAGGATGGCCGTAGGCCTTCGCCAGGTCGCTACGGATCCAGTTGGCGTAGGTATATGCCAGACCGAGCGGCGCCGCCTGGTGGAACCAGGCCCGCAGGATGCGGCTGGTGTACAACTGGACCCAGTCGTCCTGCGTCACGAGGGACACAGGGGCTCGATCGCATCGCCCCTTGTGCTCGGCATCGGTCTGGTTCAAACAAAGGTCCATGGTGGTTCGCGGCTTACAGTTGGCAGTTGCCAGATCACAGTTGGCAGTTGGCAGATCACAGTTGTCGGTTCGCGGTTCCCTGGCAACTGGCAACTGGGAACCGTCAACTCCTTTAACGTGACCCTCTGTAGATATAGTGCGCCCAGCGGGCCTTTGGTAACGGACTTTCTGCGGGTATGGGGAGCGATTTCCAGTCGCGAGATGGAAAGATCAAGGAGCGAAGATCAGAGTGGCGGAATCCGCCTTCGGCGGATGACCTCCTCAATCTTGCATTTTGATGCTTGATTCTTGATTTGCTCTGGCGATCGGGTCAGTTTCTCGGAGCGGAGAAGCTGGCGTCGACCTCGGTGTACATGTCCCACTGGACGGGCATCCAGGAGGAGATGGTGCCGCGGCCGGTGATGCCCTTGAAGCGTTTGGTCCCTTCGACGAAGACGATGGTGCCGATCTGCTTGGCGCCGGGCTGGCCGGAGGCCTCGACCTTGGCGAGAATGCTCGAACCATCCTCAAAGTCGTACACAACGAAACCCTGGTAGTACTGCTTGCCGTCGGGCGAGGTGGTGTGGACGACCCAGCCGTTCAGGCGGGCGAAATCCCCGTCGCCGATCACCACGAAGCCGGTGCGATTCACCGCTTCGAGGGCGGTCATGCGGCTGCCGACGACCCGCGTCTCCTTGCCGTAGGAGAACTCCCTCCAGCGAGTCAGCTCCATCGACGTCTGCGCGGGACTGAAGCTGCTGGTCAACGCCAGCGCCAGGGCAACGCAGAGGCCGGAAATCACGAGAACCGGGCGGCTCGGCCACGCACGGCGGCACGTGCCCTCTTCGAGCTTCGGGACGATCAGATTATGACGGCTCATGGCGGTTTACCTCCCTGAGAATCGGGACTATGTCGATTGTTCTTCGGCATTTCAGGCGGGTCGGATAACCACAAGAAAGTGAAAAAGGACAGTAGAAACACCGGGCCACCGTCTGGCCGCGTACGTTGTCCCGCCGGCAGAAAACCCTTGAAACACCCCCTCCAGAGCGGATATTCTTGCCCCATCAAGTTACGGAAGGTTTTGAAAGGACCCGCCATGAAGCTCCGTCACCTACCGGCCCTGCTGTGCATGGGCATCGTTGCCGCCAGTTGGGCTACCGCCGCCGAAACCACAACCCCAGGCAAGAAGGTCTGGCTTTCCGACCTGGACATCAGCAAGACCCAGCAGGGCTGGGGCGATCCGCAAAAGGACAAATCCGTAGACGGAAACCCGTTGCGAATCGCGGGGCGGACCTTCGACCGCGGACTGGGCACCCATGCCGACAGCGCTCTGTACGTCAAGCTGGCGGGGGGAAGCACGCGATTCACCGCGATGGTCGGCGTGGACGACGAGGCCGGGCAACTCGGAACCGTCGAGTTCCGCATCCTGGCCGACGGCAAGGAGGTCTTCAAGACCGGCACGATGAAGGCGGGCCAGCCGGCACGGGAAGTGGACGTCGACGTCACCGGGGTGAACACATTGATTCTGCTCGTCAACGGCGGCAGTGACGGGATCAACTACGACCACGCCGACTGGGCGGACGCGGCGTTCGCCGTCGTCGGAAGGATGCCCGAAACGATCGACGGGCCGAAGGAGGAGGCGATCATCCTGACGCCCAAGCCGGGACCCGCGCCGCGAATCAACAGCGCCAAGGTGTTCGGCGTCCGGCCGGGCTCGCCGGTCCTCTACACCATCGCCGCCAGCGGACAGCGGCCCATGGGCTTCCACGCCGAGGGCTTGCCTGCCGGGCTCTCGGTCAATGCGGAGTCGGGACGCATCACGGGTCGGCTGACCCACCCTGGCGAGTATCCGATCACGCTGATCGCGCGGAACGATGTCGGCGAGGCTCGACGCACGATGCGGCTCATCGTCGGGAACACGATCGCGCTGACACCTCCGATGGGCTGGAACAGTTGGAACTGCTGGGGCTGCGCGATCGACGAGCAGAAGATCCGCCACGCGGCCGAAGCGATGGTCTCCAGCGGCCTGATCCACCACGGCTGGCAGTACATCAACATCGACGATTGCTGGATGAAGAAGCTCGGCTCCGACGATCCGGTCGTCGGCGGGCCCACGCGCGACGAGTGCGGCCGCATCCTGACGAACGCACGATTCCCGGACATGAAGGCGCTGACGGATCACATCCATAATCTCGGCCTGAAAGTCGGCGTCTATATCTCACCCGGCCCATCGACCTGCCAGCGCTACGAGGGAAGTTGGCTGCACGAGCTGCACGATGCGCAGAGCTTCGCGGACTGGGGCTTCGACTATCTGAAATACGACTGGTGCGGCTACGGCGACATCGTCCGCCGGCCCACGCTCGAACAGATGAAAGAGCCGTACATCTTCATGCGAGGCTGCCTGGACCGCATCAATCGTGACATCGTCTACAGCCTGTGCCAGTACGGCATGGGTGACGTCTGGGAATGGGGCGCCGAGGTCGGCGGCAACTGCTGGCGGACCACCGGCGACATCACCGATTCCTGGGGCAGTATGGCCGGCATCGGCTTTGCCCAGGCGGAATGTTCGCCCTACGCGTCGCCGGGCCACTGGAATGACCCGGACATGCTGGTCGTCGGCAAGGTTGGCTGGGGTCCGAGCCTGCATGAAAGCCGTCTGACGCCAAACGAACAGTACACGCACATCAGCCTGTGGTGTCTGCTGTGCTCGCCGCTGCTGATCGGGTGCGACCTGACCCAGTTGGATGACTTCACGATGAACCTGCTGACGAACGATGAGGTGCTGGAGGTCAACCAGGACCCGCTGGGTCGGCAGGCCGCACGCATCGCCCAGGACGGCTCGCTGGAGGTCTGGGCCAAGCCGATGGAAGACGGCTCGACCGCGGTGGGCCTGTTCAACCGCGATGAAACGCCCAAGACCGTCGTCGCCAAGTGGTCGGATCTGAAGCTCAGCGGCCCGATGCGCGTCAGGGACCTCTGGCGGCAGAAGGACATCGGCGCCTTCCGCGACCAGTTCGGAGTGGAGGTGCCCAGGCACGGCGTCATGCTCCTGCGGTTGTTCCCGGCCCAGAGCATGTAGTCACACCCGGCCGTCAAAGGAGGCTGCAATGGTGCAGAGACGCATTCGCACGATTCTTATTCTCTGCTGGCTGATCGTCGAGGCGGGGAACATTCCCGCCTCGGCCGCTTTTGAGCTGCGCACGTTTGCGCTGGCCGAGACGCGGCTGCGCGATCCCTTCATCCTCGCGGACCAGGCGTCGCAGACATATTATCTGGTCACCAGTTCTGTGAAGCCCGCCGACCTGAAGGCAAACGCCGTGTCCGTGCTGACCAGCACAGACCTTCAGATGTGGACCGGGCCATACCCGGTATTCGAGATCGGGCCCGACTTCTGGGCACAGGGCCACATCTGGGCCCCCGAGATGCACCGGTACGGGGACAAGTACTACCTGTTCGCCACGATGAACGGCAGCCGCAGGCTGCCCGATGAACCCTGGCCCGACTGGCCCGAGAAGACCGCGCGGGGTACGCAGGTGCTCGTCGCAGATTCGCCGATGGGCCCGTTCCGGCCGTTCGCCAATCGATCGCACACCGATCCCAACCTGATGGCCCTCGACGGAACCCTGTGGGTGGAGGACGGCATCCCCTATATGATCTACTGTCATGAATGGGTCCAGGTCAGAAACGGCACAATCGACTTGGTCCGGCTCAGAGACAACCTGTCCGGCGTAGCCGGGCCGCCAATCACGCTGTTCAAAGCCAGCGACGCCCCCTGGACCCCCGAAGGCCGGGACCGGCATGTGACCGACGGGCCATGTCTCTACCGGACCCGGACGGGAAGGCTGCTGATGATCTGGTCCAGCTTCACCGACAGCGGGTACACCACAGGCATCGCCGCCTCGAAGTCAGGTCGGGTGCAGGGTCCCTGGGTCCACCAGCCCGATCCACTCTTCCGAGACGACGGCGGGCATGGGATGGTCTTTCGGGGCTTCGACGGGACTCTGAGGCTCCTGCTGCACTGCCCCAACCGCAGCCCGGACGAACGGGCCCGCCTTTTTGAACTGACCGACGCCGGTGACACCATCCGCATTGGACACAACCAATAGGTCATCGCCCCCACCCCATGAGAATACACCCGTTTTTTGGGGGACAATGGGCCTGGCGCGAGAACCACCAGGCAATCGCAGCGTATTTCCCAGCAAGCGTGACCTCTCCGGCGGTCGCTCGCAGTCTGAACCGGTGGCTGGCCGGCATCGCATCGGAATAAGGAGTTCACAATGGCACAGCTTAAGGTGGGAGACAAGGCCCCGGCGTTCGCGCTGAAGGACCAGGACGGCCGGACCGTCTCGCTGGCCGACTTCAAGGCGCGCAAGCTCCTTCTGTACTTCTACCCCAAGGCGGACACTCCCGGCTGCACGGCCCAGGCCTGCGGCGTTCGCGACGCCATGGAAGAGCTGGCCGAGGCCGGAGCGGTCCCCGTCGGCATCAGTCCCGACGAGCCAGCCAAGCAGAAGAAATTCGACGGCAAGTACGATCTGGGTTTTCCCCTGCTGTGCGATCCGGACCACAAGGTCGCACAGGCCTATGGCGCGTGGGGGGAGAAATCCATGTACGGCAAGAAGTACCAGGGGATCATCCGTTCGTCCTTTCTGATCGACGAGACCGGCAAGATCCTTCAGGTCTCCTACAAGGTCAAACCCCAGGACACTGTGCCAAATGCCCGCAAGGCGATCGTTTGAGCGGCTGGGCCCGGAATGTCGCGACTTGTGCCGTCGGTGGCGATACCGGCGCGTCGCCGTCGCGACATCGCCGCCTCACAGGTCACCTCCGGCCGCTCCGGCCTGAATGTCGAACCGGTCGGAGATCGCCTCGTACCAGATTGTGCCGACCGATGCGCTCGTGTCGCCGGCCGGTTTTTTTGCCCGGCGTGTAGAAAAGTTCTTGATTGTGACGTCGGAAGCACCGTAGAATTTCTGGTGCATGTCTTCACGTACATTTGTTCGGTGCGTTGAAAGGAGGCGCAATATGGCAAGGAAAAGCCTTGTCAAAGGGATGTGGTCGACGGACGACATCAGGCAACTCCGGAAGCTGTTCCCCAATCATGCCACGGCAGAGGTCGCATCGAATCTGGGCCGCCCGACGGAAGCTGTCAAGAAGAAAGCTTCGCGGATGGGACTGAAGAAAGCCCGCAGGTACATGAAGTCTCTGGGCAGATCGTAAGATTCAATTTCGCCCGTCCGGTCCCCCGCCGGGTGGCGCGTCCCGGGAAACGACGCCGGGCCGAATGCGTCGACGGGCACTGTGACCGCCGTCTCAGACCAGGCTGCGCGTTGGAACCGAGGAGAAACGGGACAGGTTGTCGCATTCCTGGACCGGTTTCTTCGTGCTTTCCTACGGCGGTGGTGACTTTGCGTGGTGGGGTCTCAGTCACATGCCGCTGAGCAAATCCGGGGAAGGTTGCTCTTGCGGTTTTGGTTTGCGCTCTGGCAGGGCACGCGGGTTGCATCCACCCATCGGATCGACTTGACGTCCCGGACGTCATAGCGGGCCAGCCGGATGCCGGCTGGCGCAAATCCCAAAGGCCTTGACGCTGGCCCCTGTCGGAGGTATGCTTTCTCCATGCCCTTGTTCACTTTGTCCTGTTGTTCTTGCTTTTGGAGGCGCCGTTGAGAGTCCTATCAGGCATTCAGCCATCGGGGCGGCTGCACGTCGGCAACTATTTCGGTGCGATGCGACAGCACCTCGAGTTGCAGGCGGAGCATGAGGGTTTCTACTTCATCGCTGATTACCACGCTCTGACCAGCAATCCGCCCCCGGAGGCAATGGCCCGGCGCACCCTTGACGTGGCGATGGACTACATCGCTCTGGGCCTCGACACGGAAAAGACGGTCTTCTGGCGTCAATCCGACGTCCCCGAGGTAACGGAGCTGACCTGGCTGCTGAGCTGCGTTACACCGCTGGGGCTGCTTCAACGGTGCGTCAGTTACAAGGACAAGGTCGCCCAAGGACTTACGCCAAACCACGGGCTTTTCGCCTATCCCGTCCTTCAGGCGGCCGACATCCTGATCTATAAATCGCACCTCGTGCCCGTCGGGGCCGACCAGAAGCAGCACATCGAGGTGACCCGTGACATCGCCATGCGGTTCAACAACGCCTATGGGGAGATCTTCGTGATCCCCAAGGAGCATATCATCGAGTCGGTGGCGGTCGTGCCCGGGACCGATGGGCGCAAGATGAGCAAGAGCTACGGCAACACCATCGAGATCTTCGAGCCGGAGAAGAGCGTCAAGAAGAAGATCATGAAGATCGTCACGGATTCCACGCCCGTGGAAGACCCCAAGGACCCGGACAAGTGCAACGTCTTCGCCCTCTTGAAGCTGGTCGCGTCGCCGCAGGAACTGGCCGAATGGGATGCCCGGTACCGCAACGGAGGCATGGGCTATGGGGAAGCCAAAAAGCGGCTGGCCGAGCTGATCATCGAGTACTTCCAGCCTTACCGCCAGAAACGAGCCGAGCTCGAAAATAACGTCGGCGATGTGTGGAAGATGCTCAAAGACGGCGCCGCCCGGGCGAAAGCCATAGCGGCACAGACCCTGGTCGAGGCCCGCAACGCCGTTGGGTTAGGAGCTTGATCATGGAAGAGAAACTCGTCACCGTGGCCCGGTTTGAGAACTACATCGAGGCCGAGCTGGCCAAACAACAACTGGACGACAACGGCATTCGGGCCGTCGTCATGGGCGAGAACGTCGGGAACGTCTATGCCGGCGCGCCTGTAGTGCAGGATATCGAACTCCAGACGCTCGAACACGATGCCGAAAAGGCCCATGAGATCCTGCGCGAGCAGGTATGACGGGAGCGTCCCCTGGCTGATTACCGTGTCAATTTGGAGATCTTCGCCGGTCCGCTGGACCTTCTGCTGTATCTGGTCCGCAAGGAGGAGGTCGATATCTACGACATCCCGCTGGCGAAAATCACGGACCAGTATCTGCGATATGTCGAGATGCTCAAGCAGTTCGACATCGACCTGGCGGGCGATTTTCTGGTCATGGCCGCAACGCTGATGGAGATCAAGTCGGCGATGCTGCTGCCGAAAGCCACGCCGGAGGAGACGGCACAGGACGAGGCCACCGACCCACGGGCCGAGTTGATTCGCCAGCTTCTCGAATACAAGAAGTTCAAGGACGCGGCCAATCTGCTCGATGCGGCCGCCGAGCAGCACCAGGAGCGGTTCAGCCGCCCGACCAGCCTCATCGACCGGCTGGCGCCCGACGCCGAGCCCGAGGTGGACATGGATCAGGTCAGCGTCTGGGACCTGCTGGAGGCCTTCGACACCGTCTGCAAGGCCATTGGAAACACCGTCTACACGGGCCACATCAAGGACGACACCCCGATCGACCTGTACCAGATCGAGATCCTGCACCGCCTCCAGACCGAGGGCCCGATGACGTTCGAGCGCGTCTTCGACAGCCGGCCGAACCGACTCGTCATGGTCGGGCTGTTCCTGGCGATGCTCGAGCTCATTCGCGACAAACTCATCTGGGCAGAGCAGAGCGAGACCGCCCCCCGCCAGATCTATCTGCGGGCACTGACTGACGAGCCGGCCGAACAGGCCGTGCAGAGGGCCATTCTCTCCGTCGCGGAAGAACCGGCCGAGACGCCCGAAGCAGGCCCGACCCCGTCGGATGTTGAGCTTGCCGGGGAACTCGCGATCCCCATCGAAGAACTACCGGCCGGGGTAAGGCGCACCGCCCTCCAGCCGGACGAGATCGAGGATTGGGAGGATGCGCAGGACCTGGAAGACGAGTCTGCCGACCGTGCGGCCTCCCTCCACGAAGGAGATTCCACGGACGGCGTCTCCGATGAGCTGCCGATCCCAATCCTCGAATTGCCCCCCAAAAGGGGTTCGAAGACGGCCCCGGCGGAGGAGCCGCACACCCTCGAGAGCCCGCCGCCTTCGGCCGATGAGGGTTTCGGAATTGACAACCCTGCGCCGGCCCCTTAGAATACCTCAGCTTTTCGGACCGAACCGCTCTGAACGCAAACGGGCATAGGAAGGACAGGATCATGGCGGGCAACGCAATCGAACTGACAGACGCCACGTTTGACGAGATCGTGCACAGTTCCGAGGTCCCGGTTCTGGTGGATTTCTGGGCGCCCTGGTGCGGGCCCTGCAAGATGATTACACCGATCATCCAGGAGCTTGCTGATGAATACGCTGGAAAGGCCAAGATCTGCAAGCTGAACACCGATGACGCCCGCGACACCGCGGTCGAGTTCGGCATCAGCGCCATTCCAACGATCATCCTGTTCAAGGGCGGGCAGGTGCAAAAAAAGTGGGTCGGACTGACGGCCAAGAAGGACCTTGCCAAGGCCATCGACGACCTGTTGTGAGACAACCAACCGGTCGCGTGGACTGACGCGACGCGGTGCTTCATATCACCACGCGAGGTCGGTTTCGTCGCAGCGCAGAACGCCGATCTTCGGAGGCAACCATCGACCAGAATGTCGCATCGAATCGTAGGCAAGAGAGAACTTGGCCTGGACGTCTTCTGGGCGCGCATTGAAGCCCCTCTGATCGCACAGGCCCGACGGCCCGGTCAGTTCATCATCCTCAGCATCAATAACGACTATTCCGAACGAATCCCGCTGACCATCGCGGGAGCCGACCCTGCAAGCGGCACGATCGAACTGATCTGGCAGCGCGTCGGCAAGACGACCGCGGAACTGGCGAGCCTCAACGAGGGTGACAAGATTGCCAATCTCTCGGGACCGCTCGGCACGCCCACACACATCGCCAACTTCGGGACAGTGGTCTGTGTCGGAGGCGGGATCGGGGCCGCCCCCCTGCTGCCGATCGCGACCGCCCTGAAGAGCGCAGGCAACAGGGTCGTCAGCATTCTCGGATTCCGCTCGAAGGACCGGTTGATTCTCGAAGAGGAGTTTGCGCGGATCAGCGATGAGCTGGTCGTGACCACCGACGACGGCTCGTACGCCCGCAAGGCTCTTGTGACGGAGCCTCTGGCGGAGGTCTGCGGACGCGATCCCAAGCCTGGGCACGCCTTCATTATCGGTCCGACGATCATGATGAAATTCTGCTGCGGCGTGACGAAGAAGTTCGAGGTGCCGACGCAGGTCTCGCTGAACACGATCATGATCGACGGAACCGGCATGTGCGGCGGATGCCGCGTCGAGATCGACGGCAAACCCAAATTCGTCTGCGTCGACGGACCCGAATTCGACGGGCACCGCGTCAATTTCGACCTGATGATCAAACGCATGAACGCCTACAAACAGCAAGAGCAACAGGCGCACGAGCAATACCGACAGCACCGATGCCGGATCGGGCTGGATGGGTAGCTCGGCCCGCCCACTGACGTCTCGGTCCCTGCTTTTGATGATATGAGGAAATCCCTGCCGTGACAGACCAGGAACGACAAGAACTTCTAAACGAATTGCTGGACAGACAGAACTCGGGCGGTCTGAAGCCCAAGGACCGGTTCGACATTCCTTCACAGGACATGCCCGAGCAGGATGCGAACGCGCGACGCCGCAACGTCAGCGAGGTCGCACTGGGCTACACCGAGACGCAGGCCCGAATCGAGGCGATGCGCTGCCTCCAGTGCAAGACCGCTCCGTGCGTGCAGGGCTGCCCGGTGCGCATTCGGATCCCGGATTTCGTGGGCGCCATCGCGAAGGGTGAATACGGACGGGCGCTCGACATCATCAAAGAGAACTCGCTGCTGCCAGCGGTCTGCGGACGCGTCTGCCCGCAGGAGGTGCAGTGCCAGGAGAAATGTACGGTCGGCCTGAAGTTCAAAGACGTCTCGAAGGCGGTCTCCATCGGACGGCTTGAACGATTCGTCGCCGACCGAGCCGACTTGGTCGCCCAACCAGACAAGGGCGCGCCCCGTGGCGAGGGCGTCCCGCCCTTGCGTGTCACGGTGCCGGCCGTCGCGCCATCGACGGGCAAGAAGGTCGCTATCGTCGGCTCGGGTCCCGGCAGCATCGTTGCGGCGGCCGACACACGCAGGGCCGGCCACGACGTCACGGTCTTCGAGGCCTTTCACAAGCCCGGCGGCGTCATGGTCTACGGCATCCCCGAATTCCGGCTCCCCAAGGCCATCGTCCAGAACGAGATCGAAACGCTCAGGAAGATGGGCGTGCGAATCGTAACAAACTTCGTCGTCGGCCGCACGCGGACCATCGAGCAGCTCATGACCGAGGACGGCTTCGACGCGATCTACATCGGCGTCGGCGCCGGCCTGCCCAGCTTCATGGGCATTGAGGGCGAATCGCTCGTCGGCGTCTACAGCGCCAACGAATACCTGACCCGGGCCAACCTGATGAAGGCCTACTGTTTCGGCTCGGGCGCCGACACGCCCATCGCCGTGTCGAAGAGAGTTGCGGTCGTCGGGGGGGGCAACGTCGCGATGGACTCCGCTCGCACCGCCGTTCGCCTCGGCGCCGAGAAGGTTTATCTGATCTATCGTCGCACCGAAAGCGAGATGCCTGCCCGCGTCGAGGAAGTGCATCACGCCAGACAGGAGGGCGTGGAGTTCCACCTGCTGCAAAGTCCGAAGCGCATCATCGGCAACGATGACGCTCACGCGACAGCCATCGAGTGCCTGCGATACGAATTGGGCGAGCCCGATGACTCGGGCCGCAGAAGACCTGTGGCAATCCCCGGCTCGGAGTTTCGCATCGACGTTGACACCGTCATCATCGCGATCGGCAACCAGGCCAATCCCCTGATCCGCCAGACCACGCCGGGCCTGGAATTCAACAAGTGGGGCAACATCGTCGTCGACGAGAACCTCCGCACCTCCATGCCCGGCGTCTACGCCGGCGGCGACATCGTCCTCGGCGCCGCCACCGTCATCCTCGCCATGGGCCAGGGCCGCATCGCCGCCGCCGCCATCAACGCCGACCTCGCCGCAGAGAAGCCGTAGCTCGCATCTCGTCGTTCGTATCTCGCACTCACGACAGCAAAATGGCTGTCTGCGATTGGTCTTACAGCCGTCGCACCCTTCGGCATGTCGCCTGCTCATGTCTTACCTACGCTTGCGTTTCTGGCGCCCTTCCGACTACAATAGCTTTGTGGTCTCCGAGACTGGGACACACTGTGAGACGAAGACAGACTTGTGTTTTGTGTCTCGCGTTCGGTGCTCGCAGGACAAGAGGTCAGCATTCGCTTGGAGCGGGAGGAAGCATGTTTGGCGTTGAAGTGATCAAGCGACGGACAGAGGAGGTGCTGGTGGTTGGGCGGTCGGTTTGGCTGCGGCTGGTCGGGGCCATACTGGCGGCTCTGGCATCGGGGCTGATTGTTGCGCTGATCCCGTTGCGACCCAATATCTTAGGCGTGATGGTGCTGAGCCTCCTGGTGCTTCTGGGCTCACATATCGCGCTGTCACACGCCTCGGTCACGTTCCGGACCTGCTCGGGCATGTGCACGGTGCGGTGGAGTGTCTTCGGGGTCCTACCATGGAAACGGGATCTTGAGTTCTCCGAGGTGCGGATCCGACGCCAGTTCGACTGGAACAGGTTGGGTTGGCTGTACCGAATCAACCTTATGCCCGAAGGCCCCTACATCGAGCGGCCGGTCCGACTCGGTCATATGACCAATCGAACGCGCTGCGAAGCCCTCGCCCAGACAATCGCCCGGTTCACTGACAGCTTTGCGCTGGACCACAAAGGCAGGATGTTGCCTCAGCACCAGTCAACGCCAGATCAAATCCAAGGGACACGCTGAACGCCTGACGCCGTCACTGCGAACGACTACAGGAGGCCATCCGCGGAAGAAGGGGTGATCTGTGGATGCAGGAGTCCAACGGAGTCCTAATTTGACCAAGGTGGCGAAATACGTTAGCCTCTGTGTCCGCGTCGTCTCAGAAGAGATACTATGCTGAAAGGAAGGTTTTCATGATCTGGTCGGTCAGGATCGTCAGTTCGCTGTTGGTTCTCACTCTGTTCGGTGTCGCGCTGGGCAACGCCGAATCCGCGTCGGAAGGAAAGGCGCCGTTGCAGTTCGATGCCCGAGGACAGTTCAAGATCGTACAGTTCACCGACCTGCATCTGCGAGAGGACAGCAAGAACGACGACAAGACCATCGCCCTGATGGGACAGGTGCTGGATGTAGAGAAGCCCCAACTCGTGGTGCTGACAGGCGATTCTCTGGCATCGTCCGAACAGCCGCGACAGATGATGAAGCTGTGCTCGCAGCCCATGGCCGAGCGGCGTATCCCCTGGGCGGTAGTCATGGGAAACCACGACGACGAGGGGACCAAGGATCGCCGGGGCCTGATGGACATCGTCATGTCCATGCCGTATTCGGTGTCGCAGCAGGGCCCGAAAGACATCACCGGCGTGAGCAACTACTATCTGCCCGTGGTCTCGGCCGACGGCGGGCAGAAGCAGTGGGTTCTTTACTTCCTGGACTCCAACGCCTACCCGCCGGAGAAATCGCTGGGCAGTTACGATTGGATTCACACCGATCAGATCGACTGGTACCGCCGGACATCGAGGAGATTGGCGGACGGAAACGGCGAACGGCCCTATCCCGCATTGGCCTTCTTCCACATCCCCCTGCCGGAATACGAGCAGGTGCTGGCGGCATCCGACGCCAACCTGGCGGGCTACCGCTACGAGAGCGTGTGCTGCCCGAAGATCAACTCCGGCTTCTTCGGGGCCATGCTCGAATGCGGCGACATAAAAGGCACGTTCGTCGGGCACGACCACGTCAACGACTACGAGGGGACCCTGTACGGCATCCGCTTGATTTACGGCCGGGCGACCGGCTTCAACGCCTATGGCCGCGACGGCTTCCCCCGAGGAGGACGCGTCATCCTCATCGAGGCCGGCAAGGACACCTTCACCACCTGGCTCCGCCTCGAAAACGGCGACAAGGTGCAATATTAGATACGCAAATGGCAGCCAACGGCCTATAGCAAGCACTATAAGTTCAGTATTACACAATTTCTTCGGAGGTTTGCGCCGAAACCGGTCGCTTCAGGCTGGATTGAGGCCATTGCAGAGCATATCAAAACATGGCGGACAGGACGGCCCCGCCGGCTAAGATTACCTTGAGAACCACGCTGCACAACGTTCTGGCTTGACAAATCGAAGGGGCTTGGGTATGATCCCGACGCTTCGAGGCCCGGAGAAACACAGAGAGGGTTTCCGGCTTCGACATTGACTTACGATTCCGGCCTCGACCGAGAGAGGGTGGAACGCCCAAGGGATTCGCGGTTTCGAAGGGCTGCCAAGAAGGTGCTAATGGAAATAAGACCGTTCAGAGCATATCGATTCGATGCACACGTCGTGGGCGACGTCGGCGACTGCATCGCCCCGCCATACGATGTCATCGACGCGAATCAGCAGAGGCAGCTTTACGAGAAGAACCCCTACAACATCGTCCGCATCACGCGTGGCAAGACGACCTCGTGCGACGATGAGCAGCACAACCAGTACACCCGAGCCGCCGAATACCTGACGCAGTGGATCCAGCAAGGCGCTCTGAAGCCGGATACGAGGGAGGCCATTTACGGCTACGTCCAGGATTTCGAGATCGACGGCGTCGCGTTTGAGCGTCTGACGTTCATCGCCTTGGGCAAGCTCGAAGATTTCGGGCAGACCGTCAAGCCGCACGAGCAGGTATTCGCCAAGCCGATGCTCGACCGGCTCAATCTCAAGAGGGCCACATCCGCTCGGTTCGGCTTGGTGTTCATGCTCTACGAAGACCCCCAGGGCGTCGCCGACCGAATCATCCAGAAAGCCGCCGCCCAGAAGCCGCTCATCGATTTCGTCGACGATCAGGACGTGCGGCACCGGCTCTTCGCCATCACCACCAGAGGGGAGATCGAGGCCATCCGCCAGATGATGGGCGACAAGAGCTGCATCATCGCCGACGGGCACCACCGCTATACGACCGGCCTGACCTACTGGCGGGAGAGCGGCAATCCGGCGGCCGCATACCAGATGATGGCCTTCACCAACCTCAGACAGGAGGGCCTCGTGGTTCTGGCGACACACCGCGTGGCCGCCGGAATCGAGGGTCTTACGCCGCAAACGTTCCTCCAGAAGCTTCAGGGCAAGTTCGATCTGGTCGAATTCCGATTCACCGGCCAGGACGAGGACAAAACGCAGGCCCGACAGAAGATGCTTGCGGAAATGAAGAGCCTGCACGAGAAGGACCGGGTAGCGTTCGGAATCTACATGGCCGACGGCGCGTTCCGCGTCGCCGTCCTCAAGGACAAGCAGCTCATGGCAACCGTCGCGTCCGAGAGGAGCGAAGCCTGGCGGATGCTCGACGTCTCCGTGCTCCAGAAACTGGTGCTGGAGGAGTTGCTCGCCCTTGATGAAGAGCGAATGGGCAACAGCGACTTTGTCGAATATGTCAAGGACGTACCCAACGCGATCGGTGAGATCATCTCGCGCATCGACGCCGGCGCCAGGCAGGTCGCGTTCTTCACGAACCCGGTGAAGATGCGTCAGCTCGTCGCCGTTACCGACGCCGGGGAACGCATGCCGCACAAGTCCACGTACTTCTTTCCCAAGATGTATACCGGTTTGACAATTCAGAAACTCTAGATCCTCTTTTGGAGCGCGCACATGGCAGATTGGAAGACCCCCCCGAGACTCTTCATCCCAGGCCCCGTCCAGGTCAAAGACGACGTCCTCCAGCAGCTTGCCCGGCGTACGTTGGGCCATCGCGACAAGGAGTACGGCGTTCTTCACGGCGAGGTCGTCGACATGCTCAAGAAGCTGCTGTTCACCGACCAGTACATCTTCCTGTCGACCTCGAGCGGATCGGGCCTGTGGGAGGCTTCGATTCGCAACTGCGTCCACCCCGACGAGACCGTCCTGGCGACCTGCTGCGGCGCGTTCAGCGACAAGTGGGCCGACGTGGTGAAGGAATGTGGTCGGAATGTCGATCTGCTCAAGGTCGAGTGGGGCAAGGCCACCACGCCCGAGCTGATCGACGCCCAACTCGCCTCCGGCAAGTACGCGGCGGTCACGCTGATCTACAACGAGACCAGCACCGGCCTGATGAACCCGATCTACGAAATCAGCAAGATGATGAAGGCCAAGTACCCGAACGTGCTGGTCTTCGTGGACGCCGTCAGCGGCATGATCGGCCAGCCAATTCACTTCGACGAACTTGGCTGGGACGTGGCATTCGCCTCGGTGCAGAAGGCGTTTGCCCTGCCGCCGGGATTCACAGTCGCGGCGGTCAGCAAGCGGGCCGTGGAGAAGGCCAAGAGCGTGCCCGCGCGGGGATACTACTTCGACTTCATCCAGTGGGCCAAGGCCGCCGAGAAGAACCAGACGCTCGTGACGCCGAGCATCCCGCACATCATGGGCCTGCACTACCAGTGCACGAAGTTCGTCAACGAAGGCATCGAGAACGTCTGGGCCCGCCACAAGAAGATGGGCGAGTTCTGCCGCGGTTGGGCCAAGAGCAAGGGCTTCGAGCTGTTCTGCGAGGAGAAGTATGCCTCGAACACGCTGACGACGGTCAAGAACACCCGCAACATCAACGTCGCCGACGTCATCAAGGCCGTCAAGGCCAAGCACAACACGATCTTCAGCGCCGGCTACGGCCAGCTCAAGGACAAGACCTTCCGCATCGCACACATGGGCGATATCACGCTGGCGGAAGTGAAGGAGATTTGCGGCTGGATTGAAGAGGAGATCGGCTGAACCATCTGCCGAATCGCCAACGAGCACGATAGATACGGGCCTGGGCTCCATGATGGATGCCCAGGCCTTTGCTTTTCCAGGCCATCGTGGTGTTCCTGCAACCGGGGGTTGTGGTATACTGTCGCAGAACCTCCGAGTGACAATCTCCCGCAGCGGTCGTGGGCAGATGTGATGAGAATGACGTCGAGAGAACGACTGATGGCGACTCTGGACGGCCGGCCCGTCGATCACCCGGCCGTCAGCTTCTATGAGATCGGCGGCCTGAAAATGGACCCTTCCGATTCCGACCCGTTCAACATCTACCGCGATCCATCCTGGCGGCCTCTGCTGTCTCTGGCGGAGGAACGGACCGACCTGATCCGCATGCGAAGTCCCGTCCGCGCACAGTCGCATCAGGCGTGGGATTCGCCGCAGGCCGCTTCCCAGGGGCCTCGCAGCGAGTTCTTCACAACCGAGCAGTATCTCGACCAAGGATGTCGAATGGTGCGGACAACGCTGCGAATCGCAGGCCGGGTCATGACGAGCCTGATGCGCCGTGATCCCGACGTCGACACAGTGTGGACCGTCGAGCATCTGCTCAAGAGCCATGAAGATGTCGAGGCCTACCTTCAGTTGCCCGACGACGCCTTCGCCGAGACGATCGACATCTCGCCTCTGATCGACGAGGAGAGGCGCCTGGGCGAGCGAGGCATCGTTATGGTCGATACGGAAGACCCGCTCTGTGCGGCGGCTACCCTGTTCAGCATGGGGGACTTCACGATCGTGGCCATGACGCAGGGGAATCTGTTCCATCGGCTGCTGAAGAAATGCGCCCGGGTCATCCATCACAGAACCGAGGTGGTTGCTCGGCAGTTCCCCGGTCGCCTCTGGCGGATCTATGGCCCCGAGTTCGCGACGGAACCGTACCTGCCACCGCACCTGTTCGACGAATATGTCGTCCGGTACACCGGTCCGATGGTCGAGGCGATCCGCCGCACGGGCGGCTTCGCTCGCATCCACATTCACGGCCGGATTCGCAACGTCCTGGATTCGGTGGTGCGAATGGGCGCCGATGCCATCGACCCGATCGAGCCGCCGCCGCAGGGAGACGTGGACCTGGCCTTCGTCCGGGCGAAGTACGGCCACGCCTTGGTCCTGTTCGGGAACCTCGAAATCGCCGACGTCGAGAACGCCGAGCCGGATCAGTTCGAGAAGATCGTGCGAAAGACCCTTGCGGACGGGACCCAAGGCGATGGTCGCGGCTTTGTGCTGATGCCGTCAGCCTGTCCCTATGGGCGCACGGTCAGCACGCGGACCTTGCGGAACTACGAAACGATGATACGCTGTGTCGAAGAACTCTGACGTGGATGCTCACAGAGTAACGGGAGGTTGGAAATGAACCGGGAACTCATTCTTCCGCTGATCGTCGTTTCTCTTCTGCCTTCAACCACACTGGCGGCGCCGGCCGGGCCGGCGCGAGCCGAGATTGCCGGCGACATTCTCACGCTGGAGAACGACGCCCTGGCCGTCACTTGGAGTGTAGGCGCAGGGCGTCTGCGACCGCTGGCGATGAGAGACAAACTCTCGAACCGCACCATCGAGACAATCGGGGAGGCGTTCGTCGTGACCCTGTCAGACGGCCGGAGCATCCGGGCATCGCAGCTTGAGTTGGCCGATGCACCGCAGATCCGGAGCCTGCCGGGCCGTCCTGATTCGCCGCGACTGGCTGATCGCCTTGCCGGACAGATGGTGACGGCACGCTTCCAAAGCGTGGACAATGGACCTCGCATCCAATGGCAGGCCGTGCTGCGGGACGACACACATTACGTTCGACAGTCGCTCACGCTGCGCATCAGCCGCGAGGCACCTCCTCTCGAAACCATCACGCTTGTCGATCTGGATTGCCGCGATGCCCGCGTGATCGGCACGGTCGCTGGATCGCCCGTGGTGGCTTCAGGCATGTTCTTCGCGTATGAGCATCCGAATTCGGAGAGTACTTTGCGTGCCGGCGATGCGTCCGGCGGCCCACCGACACATGTGACGTGTCGCCTCACGCGCAACATGCCCCTGGATCCGGGCCGGCCGCTGGTTCAGTCATCGGTCATCGGCGTCGCACCGGATGGGCAACTGCGACGGGCGTATGGCCGATACCTCGAGCTGGAGCGCCCACGACCCTATCGGCCCTTCCTGCACTACAACTCCTGGTACGACATCGCGTGGGGCGACCGCAAGATGAACGAGGCGCAATGCCTGGAGGTGATCGACCTCTTCGGCCGGGAACTGACACAGAAACGCGGCGTCAATCTGGACTCGTTCGTGTTCGACGACGGCTGGGACGACAACAAAACCCTGTGGGAATTCCACGCAGGCTTTCCCAACGGGTTCGGTCCGCTCGTGGCGCCGGCCAAGAAGCGCCGCTCGGCGATCGGCGTGTGGCTCTCTCCCTGGGGCGGCTATGGCCAGGCCAAGGACGAACGAATGAAGTACGGCCAAACGCAGGGGTTCGAAACCAATCGCAACGGCTTCTCTCTGGCCGGACCGAAGTACTACGCGCGCTTCCGCGACGTCTGCGCGGCGATGATCGAAGACTACGACGTCAACTACTTCAAATTCGACGGCGTAGGGATCGGCAACGACCGCGACGGCGCCGACGAGGAGTTCCTGCCCGACATCGAAGGGCTGCTGACGCTCTGCACCGAGCTGCGCGCGTTGCGGCCCGATGTGTACCTGAGCATCACGACCGGCACCTGGCCGTCACCCTACTGGCTGTTCTATGGCGATTCCATCTGGCGCAACGGCGCGGACTGCGGCTTCCACGGCGCCGGCACGATGCGGCAGCGCTGGATCACCTACCGCGACATGATCACGTATCGCATGATTGTCCAGCGGGCGCCGCTGTACCCGCTCAATTCGCTGATGGTCCAGGGCATCTGCTACGCCCAGCTCGGCACCGCGACGCAGATGGCCGACGATCTGGGCGATCTGGTGGACGAAATCCGCATGCTGTTCGGCTCGGGGACGCAGCTCCAGGAGCTGTACGTTACGCCGGGGATGATGACGCCGCCGATGTGGGACGCCCTGGCCGAGGCCGCCGCCTGGTCGCGTGCGAACGCCGATGTGCTGATCGACGTACACTGGATCGGCGGCGATCCGGGCAAAGGCGAGGCCTATGGCTACGCGTCGTGGTCGCCGCGTAAGGCCATACTCGTGTTGCGCAACCCAGGTGAAGCGAGATCTCGCTTGGATGTGGACGCTCAGACGGCGTTCGAACTGCCGCCGGGTGCTCCTGCACGCTACCGGCTCACGCAGCCATGGAAGAACGTCGACGAAACCGTCGAGATCACACTGGAGGCGGGCCGGCCGCACGCGTTCAATCTCGGGCCGTTTGAGGCTCTCGTGTTCGAAGCCCTGCCGCAGAAGTAGACCCGCCCGTCACACCCGGAAGGTGTCCGGGTCGAGTTCCAGGGTCTGCTTCTTCTCAACGGCCTCGGCGATCTTCAGCGCCGTGACCGTACCGGAGTACGCAGTTTCCCCAGAGCAGTTCAGTCGCGTCCGGCCGCGAATCGCCTCGAAAAAGTTCGCCAGGTGCGGCTGATGATAAGGGACGTCCAGCGTGATGGGGATTTCGTACCTGGCGGGCGGTGTGGTCTCCTGCACGTCGATGTTTGCAGAACTCGCTTGCGGCTTGTCCTCACTGCCAGGCTCATTCAGCAGGCCCAGGCGCACCCATTTGCGCCAGTCCGGCGCCTCGGGGTCACGATACAATCCTCCGCGACTGGCCGACTCGGACAACTCCAGAGTCCCCTGATCGCCCATGAAGATCTCAGCGTGTCCGCCATAGCCATTGGTGCAGAGGATTTCGTACGAGACGGCGACGACGCCCTTGTCCGTCTCGTACTCCAGAATAGCCATCGCGGTGTCGGGCCATTCGTGCGTCTTCGCCTCGTAGTAGTAGGTTCCGCCGCGCGCGGTGATCGTTTTGGGTGGTCCGCCCAGGAACCAGTTGATCACGTCGATTTGATGCACGCCGAGATCCACCACAGGACCGGAACCCAGGCCTTTGTACCACATCCAGTTCTTGAACTGGTGCATAGAGGCGTAGCCATGCCTGGAGAGGGTCGCCTCGTCGAGTGCCCACCGTTTCGACCATCCACGATCCGCGCGAGCGGGATGATGCCACTGGCCGTTGACAGCCGTCAGGCGGCCCAGCAGACCGGCCATTTCCAGCAGTTGCGTGCGACAATGGAGATAGCGTGGATTACTGCGCCGCTGCTGACCGATCTGAAGGAGCTTGCCTCGTTCGCAAGCCGCCTGCACCATGCGGCGGGCTCCGTCGATGGTGTTCGACATCGGGGCCTCGCAGTAGACGTGCAACCCTGCATCGAGACACGCGACCGACTGCTCGGTGTGGCAGAAATCGGGCGTCGCGATCAACACCGCATGGAGGTCCTTCTCCTGTTCGAGCATCTCACGGTAGTCCACGTAGCTGCGGGCTTCGTAGCCATAGCGGCTCAGCAGACCCGCCACGCGTTTGAGATTCAGGTCCTCCCAGACATCACAGACCGCCGCAAAACGAATGCCGGAATCGGCCCCCATCTTGACGCAGGCGTTCAGCAGCACCTCTCCCTGCGTGCCGGCCCCGATCAGAGCAACGCGGATGTCGCCGCTGCTGTCATTGCCTGCCACACGATTGCCCGACGAAGAAAGGACCAGACCGGCCCCGGCGGCCGCCGTGGAACGAAGAAAACTTCGCCTGTTCATGGGGAAGACTCCCTCCTTAAGCAAAGTGGACTTCTAACCACAGGTTCAGATTGTCACCCTGAACGAAGTGAAAAACCGGGTCAGCTATGAGACGCCCGTCCGCTACCGTGGAACCTCTTTTTCGAAGGCCAGATGGTTCACGTTGTTCACCATGACAAAAGGATGCGGCGTCGGCGCGACGTCAGGCGCACCAGGGCCGTGAGCGATTCCGGACTTCATCCATCGCCAGAATCCTGTTGGCGATGACCGTGTTCTCGATGACCTGGAAATCGAACATGCCCACCGCCAGGAAGTCCGCACCGCCCTGGAAGCAGAACTGGAACGCCGATTCCGGATGGATCGCGCCGGCGGCCAGGGTTTTGAATGCAATCCACGGCTTCTTCTTCCCGGCCATCAGGGCTTCGGTCTTCTCGGGAAACAGATCGTACATGTTGTCGTGGTACTCGTTGTGGTCGTCGGAGCGGTCCGAGTCGACGGACCAGTGCTTGCGGTGTTCCCGCGGATGGGCCGACCAGTATTTGTCGTGGTGGAACGTCTTGAAATAGTAGTCCGGTTCGATGCCGTACTCATCGGCCATTTCGATCACCTTGACATCGTGACAGCCCAGCCCGGCCAGATAGCCCTGCTCCTTGATGTAGGCGACCGCTTTGGCGATCACCTCGATCATCTCGGGCTTACCCTGCTTCATCGCGTGCTCGGTGAAGCCGCCCTGCGTATACATCGTGGTGGCGCCCTCGTCGATGCTGCGGTCGATCCACTCTTTCATTCCGCTCCAGAACGGCTTGTTCAGGTGCTCCCAGTCCTGACGGACGCCGACAACCGTCTGGAGCTCCCCGCCTCTTTCCCGCTTGTACTTGTTGATGAAGCCGAGTTGGGTCGGGTCAGGCGAGATCGTGTTGATCCCGTATTCCTCCATCAGTTCGAGGGTGTCGAACTGCTTCTCCTCGGTCAGGTAGTGTCCGGCCAGGGTGGAGACATAGAGCAGGTCCCGGTTATGGCACCAGCCGCTGATGACGTTGCCGCCGGCGATGATCCGGCTGATCTCCAGATTCCCGATCTTCCCAGTGGGAATCTTCGGCTCGTCGCGGGTGGTCTTCTTCAACTCGCGGGTCTTGCGGCCCTCGTCCTGGATAGCGGCGAGCAGGTTCTTCTCCTCCAAACCGCGAACGCCGGCATACGCGGCGCCCGCCGCAATCGATTTGCCCAGGAAACTCCGCCGATCGATCCTGCATGCCATAGTCTGACGCTCCTTATGGTCTGTCCCACGATGCGGTCGCGCCGGCACAGACTCTCATCCCCGCCGGCAAAGGCACAACACCAAGGTACATGAAAAGGACGCAGAAAACAAGTGTCCTGGGCAGGGGAAATGGTCCAGCGAAGAATCGCTCACGGGGCCTCATACAGCAGGGCCGCGTGCGCGTCGACCACACCCCATCCGTATTGTGCGTCCCAGCCGGTCGGGCCGACGTCCCGCGCGGCGCCCTCTATCGCGGCACGGACTGCATCGGGGTCCGTCAGGCCCTGGGAGATCAGAAGCGCTGCGACGCCACTGACGTGGGGCGCCGCGGAAGAAGTGCCGTGGAAGAAGTAGTAGTTGAACGTGCCGGGATCGACCGTGAAGGTTTGTTGGAGGACGCCGTCGGGATACCCGTCGCGGTTCTGATCGACCAGCAAATCTCCGCCCGGCGCCGCGACGTCGAGGTAGGCGCCGGTATTGGAGTAATACGCCCGGGTATCGTCGTAGCGCACGGCTCCGACCGCGATGCAGTAGTCGTTGTACGCCGCAGGATAGGACGGCGGATTGCCGTCCTCGAAATCGTTGCCGGCCGCACAGACGATGGTCACGCCCCTGCCATAGGCAAAGGCAAGGGCCTGCTCTATCGTCCTCGACGCGTCGGGGCTGCCCAGACTCATGTTGATCACGTGGGCGCCGTTGTCCGTCGCGAAGTAGATCGCTTGCGCGATGTCGAAGTAGTTGCCAATCCCATCGTCGGCCAGCACCTTGACCGGCATGATCGAACAACCGAAAGCAATCCCGGCAACCCCGCGGCCGTTGTCGGTGCTCTGGGCGACGGTTCCGGCGACGTGGGTCCCGTGACCCTGATCGTCGTTGGGATGGCCATCGTCGTTGACGAAATCGTAGCCCGGCACGAACCGCGTCTGCATCAGGTCCGGGGCCTGCCGGAAATCGCCATAGTCCTCGTAGGCGATCCCGGTATCCAGGATCGCGACGATCACGTTGGGATCGCCCGTCTCGATGTCCCAGGCCGCCTCCATGTTGATCCCGCCGGTCACATCGTTCTGGAGGTCCCATTGATAAGGGAAGTAGTACGGATCGTCCGGCACGAAGTAGATGCTCGCATAGTAGTTCAATTCCGCGTATTCGACCGCGTCCTCCATTTCGAGAAGCGACACCATTCGTTCGGGTGTTTCCTCAGGCGGGATGCGCACGCGATGGAACCGGTCCCCCTCGCAGGACTGGGCGATCGCGCAGCCATATCGGGCCACAATCTTATCCCTGTCCTCCGCAGGATATTCATCGATGAACTTGACGATGATGTCATCCGAGCAGTGCCGGGGTTGGGCGGATACCTGACCGAGGCTTGGCGACAAGACCCACGTGTCGTACACCTTCACGGTGGGGTGAGAAGAGCTGTAAGCCCACACGTTGGACTGCCACGGCGCACTGAGCGATGTGATGCCAAAGGCGAGCAGAATTCGTCCGAACATATCAGGGTGCCTTTCCGATGCGTATGGGCTTCTGCTGACCCGTACGAGCCATGCCGCTCTGCTGTTCGCCGGAGGTTGCCTGAGGTGAGTGTAGCTAAGGCGTGATCGCGCGCAGATAGATTCGAACGTCATCGATGCGGCCGGACCAGAAGCTGTCCGGGGCCAGATCGGCGCCAGCCCCGAGGTACAGGCCGTCGTTCGAGCCACCCAAGCCCGGCTGGGTGTCGCCGGCCACTTCCACACCATCGACGTAGAGAACCCTGTCGGCTCCATCCCAGACGAGGCCGACACAATGCCAGTCTCCATCGGCAATCGCTGTCTGCGACCAGAGCGGCTTGCTGTTGCGTCCAGCCCCCCGCAGTTCCGTGCCCAGAGCGCCCGTGGAGGCATCGGCCGCAAGCCAGTTCACCTGGTCTGCCTGAGACAGCAGAACCTCACCCGGAGCTGCCCCCGCAGCCCACGCGAATACGCTGAACGGGCCTTGGGATGGATTGACCACAAAAGGAATCTCGACATAGTCGCTTTGGCCGCCAAACTCCAGGGCGCCGCCAAAGACACCGGCCCGAGGTCGCCATTTTGGATTGCCTCGCAGAACACCGTCAGCGGAACCGACCCCATCTTTGACCACGTTGCCTTCCGAGGCGTCAAGCGTCCAATGAGACACAAGCGAATACTCCTTGCCCCACTGACGCGAGCTGAGAATCTCGTCTTTGGTCATCACCTTCGCACTACAGGCAGCGAAACGCGCGAAACGCTCCGCATCGCTGCGGCTGCCAACGATCTGGCCCCAATGGTACGGAATCGCCAGTCGTGGGCGAAGGTGCTTCGTGGCCTCGGCGGCTTCCTGCGCGGTTGCAGTATATGTCCCTCCGGCTGGCAGGAAGGCAACGTCGATGTCCTCCAGAGCTTTCATCTCTTCCGTCACGTCAGTGTCGCCGGCGCAGTACACGCGCTTCGAACCGATCTCGATGACGTAGCCGAGCCAGTTGTTGCTCTTGGGATGGTTCGTCTTGTTGATGTTGTAGGCCCAGACGCCGGTGACGCGGAGAGGGCCCACGGCGATGGTTTCACCGGGCGCCAGCGCCTGGCCAGTTCCGTAGGCGTTGACCACATCCGGGGGGCCAATGAACGCCGTATCGCCGTTCGAAACCCTGGAAATATCCGCGCGCGAGTAGTGATCGCTATGGCTGTGTGTCACGAGCACGAGCGTGGCATCGTGCGGCGAGATCGACAGATTCTGCGGATCGACATAGACAATCTGTCCCTCGGACCACACCTTCACACTGGCATGGCCGAGCCACTGGATGTAGACGATGGGCGCGGT
This sequence comes from Sedimentisphaerales bacterium, assembly GCA_040772485.1. GTDB lineage: Bacteria > Planctomycetota > Phycisphaerae > Sedimentisphaerales > Anaerobacaceae > Anaerobaca. The sequence continues at coordinate 36,638 of JAXGYC010000014.1, forward strand.
TTCCTCCAGCCAGTGCGCCGCCAGGATTGCCAAATCGTGAAAGCCGACGATGGTATCCGTCAGCAGGGTTTCCTGCCGCCAACGCTGGGCCAACGCCGCGAAATCCGCAAAGCCGACAATATCGTCGCGGTTCAAGTCCACTGCGATCGCATCCGATGTCGCCTCCTGGGCTTCGCCGACGCCGCAGACTCCAACGGCCACAGCCAGCGCGAGGCAGGCAATGAACCGCGCAAAGTGATTCGCGAAATGACCGAGCCCTCTCATCCTGCACCGTCCTTTCGCCATCATCATACCTTCGCCGGCCGGCCTGTGTCAAGCGGCGCTTGCCTGCGGGCGATTCCGGGCTATAATAGGTTGTTTTGCAGACTCGGTCGAAGACGTGCCTCTTGAGCCGCGAGGAGAAGAACCCGGTGTGCGCCGCACACCCGACAGGAACGAAATGGACTTATCCATCGTCATACCGGCCTACGAAGAGAGCCAAAAGATCGCTCGCGACATCAAGGCGGCCACGCAATTTCTCAGGGCCAACGCTCTGGCCGGCGAGATCATCGTCGTCGACGACTGTAGCCATGACGACACCGCGGAGGCAGCGAAGAAGGTGTACGTGCCGTCCGATGTCCGGCTGGAGGTCATCCGGTACGAGCCGCACCGCGGCAAGGGCTGCGCTGTCCGAACAGGGATGAAAGCCACGACGGGCCGGCACGTCATGTTCGCCGATTGCGGCTTGTGCATTCCCTACGGCAACGCCCTCCAGGGACTTGAAATGCTCCAGCAGGGCCAGTGCGACATCGCGCACGGCTCCAGGCGGCTGATCGAAAGCGATATCCTCCGGGACCAGCCCTGGCACCGCCGCCTGTTCTCTCGGGCGTTCAAGGCCACGGTCCGCGCCCTCCTGGGAGTCCCTCGGCAACTGAGCGACACGCAATGCGGCTTCAAGATGTACAAAGGCGACGTGGCCCGGATCCTCTACAGCCAGTGCATCACCGACGGATTCATGTTCGACATCGAGATCATCCTCCGGGCGATCCGCCAAGGCTATCGGATCTGTGAGTTTCCCGTCGAGTGGGCCTGCGATCTGGACAGCCGGCTTTCGGTCACGCGGACGCCCTGGCCCGTGCTGGCGGAACTGATCGAGCTGAAACGAGCCATGGCTCGCGAGAACCGACGCAACGCTCATCCCCAGCCGGAAACGTCGCGCTAATACACCAGCTCTTCCCGGCGCCAAGGGCCGATCGCGATGACCCGTTCGGCTGTTTCCTCCGTCGGCATAATGAGCAGACCCCCAACGCCCGAGTGACGAGCACAGTAGTCGCGGACCTCGTCTACGGTCATGACCATGAACGCTGTCGAGAGCGCATCGCCCGTGGCCGCGTCGGGCGTGACGGACCAAGCCGCGATCTTGCCTTCGATCGGCCGGGCCACGCGCGCATCGATGATGTGATCACCCTTCCGCACGCCGGACCCGCTGACGGCGGTGTTGGTCAGATTCAGACGCGCGAGGATTCGACGCTCCCGGTCCCGACTCGGGTCGCTCAGCGTCACGGGCCATCCGGCGGCACCGTGCGGCTCCTCCAGCGCCAGAACGGAGCTGAAACCGCCATGAATCAACGCTCGCTCGATGCTCCAGTCCCGAAGCGAAGCGCCCATGCGATCCACGCCATAGCCCTTGCCCACACCGCCAAGGTCCACGCGGACCGGACTGGATGCCAGCTCGACAGTGTACCGGCTCTCATCCAGACGCAGCAGGGACATGCCGGTGCGCTCTCGTGCGAACGCCAGTTCCTCCGGCGATGGGATCCGAGGCTTCTTGTCCGCGTCTCGCCAGCAATCCAGGAGCAGACCCACCGTCACATCGAAGGCTCCGCCCGTGTCCGCGGAAACAGCCGCACAGAGCTGGAGACACTCGAACGTGTCGAGGCCGAGCAGGAGGGGCTTGTCGGCGGGAAGACTGTTGATCCTCGCGATGTCGCTGTTCTCGATATGCCGGCTCAGCTCGCGTTCGATCCGATCCAGCTCGTCGAATGCGGCATCGGCCGCCTGCCGCGCGTAGACCTTATCCTCGTGCTGGACAATGATCTCGAACGTCGTCGCCATCGCCTGATGGCCGAATCGATGCACGTCGGGGACCGAAACCCAGTCACTCTGGACGAACGTCCCCGCCGGATTCGCTGGCGGGTTGTTCGGTTTGCCGGTCATACATGCCCTCCACCAGCTCCGTCGGGTCCGGCCGTTGGTGATAGAGTTCCCAGATGTCCTTGCGGACAAAGCCCAGCAGCTTGACCTGCGGACGCAGCCACAGGTAATAGGGGTCGTCGAACAGGTACATGTACATGCGTCGATCCTGGGTCGGCGTCTCGACGTAGAGCCGATGGGCCAGGCCCCCTTCCAGACCCTCCGAGATGATAATCAGAGGTCCGATCTTCGCCGGAAGATCGACCGACCAGGCAACAGCATAGGACCGCAGATACCAGGGCAACGGCCAGTAGTCCTTGCCCGAGCACGCGACCTGGATCGGCACGGATTCGCCCAGCCCGTTCAACCCGGCAAAATCCTCGACGCGGTCCACCAAGGCGAAGATGTCGTCGGCCGTGTGCGCATAAACGTAGGGGTTGCGGCTGTCACTGGCGTAAACAAAGCCAGCCCGGTAGGCCTGGAAAGTTAGATGTCCCGCCAGGACGATCAGCACAAGCCCGATCGCCGCTCGCAGGATCGGCCTTTGAGCCCAGGTCAGCAGCGCGACCGCGCCGACGCCGGCCAGAAGGATCATGCCGTGGAGAAAGCCGAGCAGACACCAGGGCGTCTTGTACGGGAGGGTCGAGTAGACCGCCGTCATGGCCGCCGTATAGAGCGCGACGAACCGCAGCAGAGCGGGATCAGCCCCCAGGACGGGTTTGCCTCGCAGAGCCACGACCAGTCCCACCGCCGCCAGCAGCAGAATCATCCCTTCCGTCCAGGCCGGACCGCCTTCGTACTTCGAGAAGGCGAGCATCTGAAGGTAGTAAGGCCACGGATGAACATGCGTGGTGTCGTGCCCGCCGGCCCGGCCCAGATATGACGCATACGTCAGATACGAATCCGCAATGCCCTGCGGGTGGCGGAAGAACGACGAAAAGAAGACGGCTGAGACGCACACGGCAACAAGCAGACCGAGAACCACGTGCCCAGGCCGCACACCACCAAGGGCGCCCCGCCATGACTCTTGCCGCCGCACCCGCAGCAGGAGCAAGACCCCTCCAGCCAGCCCCATGCAGCCGAACGCGATGATGCACGTCTCCTTCGTCGCGTGCATCAGCCCCGCGAACACGCCGGCCGCCGCGATCCACACGAGGCTTCTCGTCCGCGCGTAGCGATACCCCGAGACGATCGCGCCGAAGGTGAAAGAGATTAGCAGCATCTCCATGACGTAATAGCGGCTGTAGAAAAACACCGCCGGCGAGATCGCGGCGAGCAAGGCTGCGACGATCGCCCCCGGACCGAGACCGTCGATGAGGAACACGGTCAGCGCGATCAGAATCGCGCTCGCTGCGACGGGAACGATGCGAAGGGTCGTTTCCGTGATCTCGCTGTACCTGTGCTGGCCCGCGACCCAGGCCGGGATCAGCGTGAGGTAATTGAGCGTCGGGCCGTGGTACTCGTCGGGATCGTATTCGTACTGGCCCGCTTCCAGCAGATCGCGGAACTTGTCCGCGTGGACGGCCTCATCGGTGTGCATGGGCCGCATTCGCAGCCGTGGCACTCGGGTCGCCATTGCCCCGAGTGCCACGACGAGTATCACCAGCCAATAGTACCCGGCCCCTTTGTCAGAAGGAGCCCAGCGGCGCCATCTCATTGAACCGGCTTGCCGTAAACGTCAACCTCGATGTAGTGATTCAGGTCGTTGCTGGTGTTGCCATTGCTGTAAAGCCGAACGTAGCGGCCCTTGGGCATGCCCTGCGAGAGGCAGTCGATCAGCTCGCCTTCGGACGTCTCGGTGTAGTGCATGTCCTTGCCGATGCCCAAGCCGGCGGAGTTGTCGATGTCATTGTTGAACACCGTGGTGACGCCGGTGATGAAATCCTTGTCGTTGGAGATCTGGACCACCATGTCGAAGTACACGCGCGGCTGCTTATGATAGTGCCACACGACGATCGCGGCGATCTCCGCCTCCTGCTCGAGGTCGACCGTCACGTGCTGTACGAACGGGCCGAGTTCGACGTAGCTGCCGTCGGCGGCTTCCTTGTCACCGTCGGTGATCATCGCGATGTCGCCGATGATGGGCTCTTCGTCGCTGGCCGAGACCGGCTTGTTCAGCGACAGGAGCTTGCAGCCGGCCGGCGCCAGGAACGGCGGACGGGCTTTGCCGGTGGGCTTCCTCAGGTTGGGCACCCGCGTATCCTGCGGTGTTCCGACGAACATCGGCTTGGGCAGCTTGATGTCGAGCGGCGCCATGTCGCCCGCCGGCTTGACGGCCTCCTTGATTTCCTCGACAGCCGCCTTCACTTCTTCCTTGGCCGCCGCCGCCACCTCAGTAGTCTTCTCGGTCACGGCATCGGCCACCTGGGCCGCCGTCGAGGGCGCGTCCGTCTGAGCAGGCGTCTGGGTCGTCGACTGCTGTGGGGCTGGTGCCGGGGTCGGATCCTGCTTCTTGCACGACGGGCCGAAGCACAGAGCCGCGACGAGCAACGCCAGAGAGATTGACTTCATCATCGAACCTACATTCCTCTTTCCCATTTCCTTGACCTCAACAAGTCCAGAGTTTCATGCCATTGTTTCGCTGACTCGGCCCACGCTACTGGCGCCGGCCCCAACGGTTAAGAACAAGCATGGTATCGGCCTATATGTGCCCTGTCAAGTTGCGCCGCAGGGGATTTTGTTACATCGTAGAGGCGTTTCTTGCGCCGTCAGGCGGCGACTCCGTGGGGGCGGATAGAGACAAAAAAAGCAGGGGTTTGACCGCGATCAAACCCCTGTGATGCTCCGATGCTCATGCTGCGATGCGATGGAATCACGGATCGTCTATGCAGCTATTTCGCTTCGGCGCCCGCCATCGGTACCACCGGCGGCTGAAGCCCCGCCTTGGCGAGAACGAAGTAGATGACCGCACCGACGATGAAGGCCACCAGCGGCGCAGCCGGGATGTTGGCCAGCCCCACCAGCGGTGCGATGCCCACGATGAATCCGACGGCCCATGAGATCCAGCCGGCCTGGTTCCAGCCCTTGCGAGGACCGGCCCATTTCTTGCCGGCCAGGAGGTAGTCGACCATCATCGCGCCGCAGATCGGACCGAATGACGCGCCGATGATACCAAAGACACTGGCGAGGTCTCCGGCCCAACCGGTGACGGCCAACAAAGCGCTGACCGCAGCGCCAATCCCGACCGAGATCGAAGGGTTCACCTTGGGCATGGTCGTCTTGAAACTGTTGGCCGCGATGAACGACGAGAAGCAGGCCGACGGGAATGCGGCAACCGCCAGCAGCAAGCCCATCCACTTGCCGGCAGCGGTAGAACCCATCAGAGAGCTCATGAAGCCGGGGTCTGCGGTGTTCAGGCCGTAGGTGCCCAGAAGCCCGAATGCACCGGCAGCGATCAGGACGGATGCCCCGCCGGCAAGAATGATGATCAGCGCGATGCCCACCAGGCCGCCCATCTGAACATCCTTGGCGTCTCTGCTGTTCGTGCCGAAATCCACGCCCGCCGCGCCCGCGGTGGCAAAGAACCCAACGATGTAGCTGATACTCAGCGCGATGACGCCGAACACGCTCAGGCCGGCCCCGGAACCCTCCGGAGCGGCCGCCACCAGCTTGGCTTCGTCAAAATCGCCAAGGCCGCCCAGCGCCTTGACCAGCAGAAGAACCAGGATGACCACCGGGATCAGAGGCAGGTAGGTGGCCACCTTGGCAACGTACTGAATGCCCTTGAGGGCGACAAAGGCAGCCAGGGCCGCCCAAAGGACGGCAATGATCTTCTGCGCTACGGGATTGTTGTTGAACAGCGGCGCCAGGGCCATCGAGGAGGCATACGCATTGACGCCCAACCACCCAAACTGCAGAATGCCCATGAGGAAACCGGGCATGATGAGTCCACCCTGCGTACCATAGGTCGAACTGCCAACGACATAGAGCGGCAATCCCGTCTGGAGTCCCAACATGCCGGGGACCAGGTAGAACAGGAAGTGGCACAGCAGGGCTGAAATGACCAATCCCAGCAGCGCGACGCCGATGCCCTGCGACAGGATGCCGCCGGCCACGCCGGCGCCGCCACTGGCCACCGCACTCCAGAAGACGAACCACAGGAAGATGCCCGCGTAGGTCGGCGCGGTGTTCTTGTACCAGGGCGCCCGGTTCGTGGGCGGGTTGGCCTTGGCCATACTCAGGTAACTTGGTAATACTCCGTTGCTCATGATCGGCTCTCCTAAATCAAGTACCCCGACTCACTTACGTCCATACATAGAATCGGCACACGTACACCGTCCGCAATAGGCAAAGTGGGGTATAGACACCAGAGCCGGGCCAGACATAGACCTGATCCTCTGCTGCACGCGCTTTCTCCCCATGCCCCTGAGCCGTCGCGTCGGCCGTCAGACCAAAATCACGCCCCCACCGGTCCGCTCCGGCCGGTCGGGCGTGAAGAACTCAGAAACGGGCCTCACGGCCCTGAAAATGCGGCTCGCGCCGCACATACCTTACTGCGCGATTCGCACCCGTACAGACAGATAGGTAAGAATGATCACCGCAACGAAGAACACGATGGACGTCCAGCGATGGATCGTCAAGGCCAATTCCTGGTAATGCGTCCCGAACAGTGGCAGCATGCTCAGCACGATCGAAAGGATCAGGGGCAGCGCTAGAGCGACGACGGCCCAGAATGCGATCTTCTGGACGGTCGTTGCGCATTTGCAGCGTTCCTGGGGTTCCGGGATGTGCAGCCGGGTCACGCGGCGCAGCAGCCGCTCCAGACAAGGGCAGTCGCCGCCGGCGAAACGATAGCGGCTGGCCCACGTGATCCCCAGAATCGCCAGACAGATAGCGAAGACCGGCGCGAACGTCGCGTGGATCATCATGAGGTAGCCGGAGATGTGCGGCTTGCCTTGCACCAGCAGCGGCCAGAAGCCCGTGATGGCCAGAACAACAAAGCACACCACCGTCAGGAGGTAGCACAGCTTCTTGAGAGCCCCCAGCAGGCTGTTGCGCTGCTCGATCAGCAGAAGACTGAAGACGTGGACGATTCCACGAACGACGCCCCCACCGCCCCGGCACTCCGAACTGGCCGGAAAGGCGAACCAGTGGACGACCACGCCAATGAAGGTGGCTAACAACACAAGAATCGCTATGGTCTGAAACATCCTGATCACTCGTCCAAGTAGAGTCTATTCGTCTTCCGCCAGAACCCTGGCAATGGCTCCCAGCGCCTTGAGCCCGTACAGCAACAGCACCACGCCCAGGATGGCCGATGCCCCGAGCGCCACAACCTTGAACCACGGCCGAAACACGAACGACGCCGAAAACGCCCACGCGTAAAATGGACTGATCTCCTGGAAACCGACCATCTGCTTCGTCGCCGCGATTTCAGATGCAACCGGGCTGTCGACGAGCAGCTTGCCGAAGAAGAACGGCGAGTCGGTCGCGTGGCAGTCGGTGCAGTACCGGATTCCGAGCGACTGCGGAGCCGGACGAACCGCGTGAGCCAGCGGCCACATGTAGGGCTGCGCCGCCGGATGGTCCGTCTGCTCTTGGATCTCGCCCGCTCCGTTCAAAGAATACAGCGAGCCGCCGGCTACATAAACGGCGTTGGCATCCGCTGCTTCCGACAGCGCTTTCAGAGCGCCGACGATCTTCTCTTTCGACAGGCCCGGCCAAGTCCCGCTCGCGGCGCCCTCGATCTCTCCGAGAGCGTCACCGACAGCCTTCTCGACCACGGCCAATTCGATCGGAGTCACTTCGTCGGCGACGCGTCTACCCCAGAAGGCGGGCCAAGTCGTCTTGTGCGGGCCGATCTTCTCGCCGTCTTTGGCAAAGACCGGCGAGAAGACGTGCGGCACCATCTCTTCGGCCTTGTTCACGTTGGGTGTGCCCAGGCGATGGGCGCGAGATGTCTTGGTGTAGACCGCCTCATCGCCCGGCCAGGGACCGGAATGACACGCGGTGCAGGTCAGACGCTCGAAATGCACCGGAGGCAGACCCACGTGCACAGGCACCGGCGCCCCCAGACGGGCCGCCTCGGGCACACCTGACCCTTCCGGCAGATGGCATCCCTCGCACGTCGTCGTCGCCACGAGCGGGTTGTCGGAGACTTCATCTTCGCCCGGATAGCCCCGCACGATGTTATGGTCGATGGCGTTGCGATGGCAGTCGACGCATGTCAGGCCGGCCTTCAGATGGACGTCCTCCTCGGACGACCACTTCTCGGTCTTCTCCTCACCGCTGAAGTAGACATCCGAATGGCAGTAGTAACACCGTTCGTTCGGAACCTCGCGGACGATGTCGAACAGCACCTGATTGTCGGCGTCGAACGCGCCTTCGCGATACACCACATGAGGCTCTTTTTCGTCGCCCTCGGGCATGAACGGGTCGAACGCCTCGCTCATGTCGGCAGCGGACCCTTTGACCGAAGCGAACTCACAGGCGCCGGCCGCCGCCCAGCGGTAATTCTGTTTGACGGCGATCTGAACCGCCCAGCCGTTGACGCCTCCCATGTCCTGGCCGTAATGGCCGTTGTGGCAGGCCAGACAGTTGATCGGAAGCTTGCCGGAAACGTATTGTCGCCCGATGTCCTTGACATCGGTCGACTTGACTTCGCCCGGTCCGCCGCCCGGCATGTGCCGGCCGAAGAACTTCGTGAACGCGAATTCCGACAGCCCAAACGCACTCGGTTGAATCGTCCCGGCCCAGGAACGGTAGGAAAGCGGAACCTGGATTCCGAGCTTGCTGTCCACGTAGATCCAGGGTTCGCCCGGCCGGCCGGGTGGCACATTGCTGTCGACCGCGTTGAAATGCCACCCGTGCTGGATCAGGTCGTAACTGTGGCATTCGCCACAGGTGAACTTTGTCGAGAAAGGCAGCAGAGGATCCGCATCGGGCTTGATCGGATCGCCCTTCTGCCCGTCTTCATTCTCGGCTATCAGAGGTATCAAATGGACCGAATGCGCCCGGCTCCCGTCGCTCTCGTCGCCCAGCAGAGCTTTCTCTGCCTCCGGCGCTTCCTGCGCCCAAACCGTCGCCAGAGACAACAGGAGCAACAAGACAGCGGCTAAGATTGGTTCTCTTCTCAAGGCTATCTCAGTTCCTTTCTTGCTGTGCCACCGATGACAGACCACCGGGCGGATATCCTCAAACACCGACTAAACGTGGAACTCTTCCGGCTTGAACTCGAGCTTGCAGGCCGCCTCGACCGCCTCGTTGACCTTCAGGACGGTGACCGCGCATTCATAGCCAATCTCGCCCGGGCAGTTGAGCTTCTCTTTGCCGCGGATGGCGTTGAAGAAATTCTCCAGGTGCGGCTGGTGGTAGGGCTTGCCTTCCATGGTGACCGGGATCTCGTACGCCGGCGGCGCCGCTGTCTCGCGCACATCCAGCACGGCGTCGGCCGCGGCTTTGACCTCTTCTTTCTTGGGCTCGTTCACGAACCCGAGCTTGACCCACTTGTCCCACTCGGGGGCCGTCGGCTCGCGATAGACCTGACCGCGGCTGGCCGACTCCGAGATCACCAACGTGCCCTCGTTGCCCATGAACTGCTCGTAGTAGGCCTGGGCGCTGTTCGTCGTAAGAACCTGATAGAACGCGCGCACGACTCCCTTGGGCGTGTCATATTCGAAGACCGAAAGGATCGTGTCGTACCACTCGTGCGTCGCCTTGTCGTAGTAGTCGGTCCCGCCGCTGGCCATGACGGAACGCGGATTGGCGCCGATGAACCAACTGTAGATGTCGATCTGGTGGGAGCCGAGGTCCACGATCGGACCGCCGCCGAGGCCCTTGTACCACCGCCAGTTGCGGAACTGCGCCATGTTCTTGAAGCCGTACTTGGCGAGCACGTCATCCGGAATGGCGGCCTTCTCGGGCCAGCCCAGATCTTCGCTGGCGGAGCGGTTCCACTGCCCGTTGACCGTGGTCATGCGTCCCAGGATATTGGCCTGCTTGATCAGCTTCTCATAGCAGTGGATGTAGCGAGGATTGCTGCGACGCTGATGACCGATTTGCAGGAGCTTGCCCGTCCGCTTCGAGGCCTCGACCATCTGCTTGGCCTTGGCCAGCTCGTTGGACATTTCCTTCTCGCAGTAGACGTGCAGACCCGCTTCCATGCAGGCGATGGCGTGTTCGGCATGCCAGAAGTCGGGCGTCGCGACGATCACCGCGTCGATCTTGCCCTTCTCCTTGTCCAGCATCTCTTTGTAGTCAACGTAGGTGTTGTTCTCGTGACCGTAACGAGCCATATATCGAGAGATACGCCTCTGATTGTAGGCCTCCCAGATGTCGCAGACCGCTTTGAATCGCACGCCCGGGATCTTGAGGGCGGCTTCCATCAGCGCCTGCCCCTGGGCGCCAGCGCCCAACAGGGCCACATTGATATCGTCAGGCTTCGCGCCGCCCGCCTGGGCCAGAACGCGCGGGGCGATCGCCAGTCCGGCGCCGACCGCGGCCGTGGACCGCAGGAAGCTGCGTCGATCCATTCTTTCGTTTTTCTTTTCGTCGCTCATTGTGCTCTTATTAGCTCCAAAAAGTTAACACATCGACTCACGACAAACCGTCGGAATTTTGGGCCGTTATTATGGGGGTCGCCGTCGGGATTGTCAAGGAAACTCCCCTGATTTTCCCCGGCGTCCTATAATCCCCAACTCCGACACGCTGGCATCGCGTCCGCCCCGCCGATCTCAATTCAGCAAGGGCTTCACGATGATGTTGCGATAGGCCACCGGTCCATGGTTGCCCTGGAACATCAGCGGGCCGACCGGAGATTCCTTACCCGTCAGACCGCCGGGCGTCTGCTGGGGCATGACGAGGTTCTTGTGCAGCACCTTGCCGTTCAGCTCGACCTTCACGAACTCGGCGTTCTGCGTCTTCTTGCCGTCGGCGTCGAATCGCGGGGCTCGGAACTCGATGACGTACTGCTGCCACTGGCCCGGCTTCTTCGACGCGTTGACCGGAGGCGAGAATCCGCCGTAGATGGCGCCCATGTCCCCGTTGCCCATGCGCATCTTGCCGTAGCTGTCCAGCACCTGGACCTCATACTCGCCCATCACATAGATGCCCGAGTTGGACCCCTGCGGCACCATGACTTCCAGCTCGATCCGGCAGTCGCCGAACTTCGCCTTGGAGTAGATGTCCTGGCTCTCGCCATGCTTGGGCGACAGATTGATCAGCTCGCCGATCCCTTCGGTCTGCTCCAACTGCTTCGGATCGCTCGAAGCAACCTTGGCCCTGCCAGCCGTCCACAGGTTCGCCTTGCCGGAGCCGGCGTTTGTCGCCCAGCCGTCGAGGTTCTGGCCGTTGAAGACCAGTTGGGCGTCGCCGTACTTTGGATACAGACGCTTGACGCGGATGTCTTTGAACTCCACGATCATCGGCGGGCCGGCGTGGAGTTGGAGGGCCAGCAGCCCTTTGCGCGAGGCGCCCTTGCGGTCCTGCGGATCGCCCGGCGCCGTCAGACGGTCGTTGTCGAGCAGTTCCATCGTCTGATAGCCGTTGAGGAAGTGCTGGAGGTGGTTGCCCTGGCAGATGATGTCATACTCGTTCCAGTCCTTCTCCTTGTAGTAACCATCTGCGACGAGCTGCTTGGGATCGTTGACTCGGCCGCGAACGACCTTCTCGCCGGCTCCGTCGATCACCATCAGATCGCCGACGTTGACCAGCCAGGCGCGCCCGCCCTCATCGTACAGAAAACCGACCGTACCGGGATTGTTCTCCACCTCGGCCTGGTAGCCGCTGATCCGCCATTTGTCGAACTCCTTGCTGCGGTACTGCACGCCGGAGTTGCCGCTGAGGATACGGAACTTCAGGTTCAGGTGGAAATCCCCCAACGCGCCGCCGCGATAGACCAGGAACGTGTTGCCCCGCGCGGGGTTCTCGGCCGTCGTCTCGCCTCGGATGACTCCATCTTTGACCGACCAGAGGCGGGGATCGCCGTCCCAGGCGCCAAGACTCTTGCCGTCGAACAGATAGTCCCATTTGCTGACACCGAGGTCCGAGGCGGTCCGATGGAACCAGTCCACACAGCCGGCGATCTCCGGCACGCTGTTGTCCCAGTTGTACTCGTACTCGATGGAGAAAACGCCGTCGAACTTCTGCAAGGCCAGTTCCGCCAGGACGGCGCCGGCCTTGCTGGCGCCCGTGCCCCAGATCACGTCGTGGGCGCTGCGGTTGCCGAACTCGTTGAGGTCCTTGAAGTGCAGGCTGCGGATTCTGCCGGCCCGGCCGAGCTTCTTGACCGCTTCGACCGGATCGACCCCCGAACGGCTCCAGTGCCCGGTGTCGGCGCAGGCGCCGATCCACGGGCTGCGACCCTCGCAGACCTTCATCACGGTGTCGGGGTTCCAGTAGTGAGAGGGATTCGGGTGATTGTGGATCGCTACGCCGATCTTGTACTCCTGGCAGAGTCTGTCGATCAGAGCGATGGCGTCCTCCGGCGGCTCGGACACGATCGTCTCGATGCCCATGTCGCGGGCGAAATTGAACACCTTGCGGCACTCGTCCTCGTTGTTCGGCAGGCCCACCACGCCGTAGTTGACCAGCTTGAGCCCTTGCTCCTTGAGCATCTCCAGGACCTGGAGTCTCAGCTCAGGCGACATGTTGTGGTCCAGCGCAGCGTCACCGTGCTCCTTGCTGATCTTCTGGCCGGGATAGGCTTCGATGTACTTCAGTCCCACCGATTTGGTCTTGGCCACCGCTTCGTAGAACGTGAAGCGATTGAAGCTGTACGCCTGCGTCCCGAGGCGCCATTGCTCCGTCGCCTCCGTCCGGGCCACGCCGGCGACGCTGATGCACGTCCCTGCCACCAGCAGAGCAATCCCCACTCTCATTCGTTTGCTCATCTGACACTCTCCTGAACTGACAATTGCGTTGCTGTCCATTTCGCAAATCGCTCGCGCCGTCGTTCCTACAGGGTCCAGCCCTGACGGTACTTCCGACTCAAATGTTGATTCATTTCGGACATGTTCGTGACCTTCAGCGCGGCGCTGTCCCACACGATCTTGCGACCAGCTTTGGCGGCGATGTTGCCCAGCAGGATCGCCTCGGTCAGCGGGCCGGCGTAGTCGAAATTCGAAAGCGGCTTCGGCCCGCCCTTGCACGCGCGGATCCATTCCAGGTAGTGGCCGCGGTCGCCTTCCTTCTCGCGCGGCAGGAAGGGCTCCGGCGGCTTGAACTCTCTCATCTTCGCATACGGAATCAGCTCCGGCCGACTGCCGTGCGGCAGCAGGAGTGTGCCCTTGTCGCCATAGTACAGGCCGCCCTGGTCGGGCAGCTTGCGCCCTTCCTCAAGCTCGGCCGGGCGAGGCGGACGGTTGTCCCCATCGAACCAGCGCACCGTCACCGGCGGCAGACTCCCGCGCGCGGGGAATTCCCATGTGATGATCGTCCTGGTCGGATACGTCTCGTCGCTGAACGGACCGGGCTGCGCTTCGATACTCGTCGGCGCATCGAGCTTCAGCGCCCACCACGCCGGGTCGATGATATGGCATCCCATGTCGCCCAGGGTGCCCGTGCCGAAATCCCACCAGCGCCGCCACTCGCCGGGCAGATAGGTCGGATGATAGGGCCGGTAGGGCGCCGGTCCGAGCCAGAGATCCCAGTCCAGCGTTTCGGGCACGGGCGGGGTGTCGGTCGGACGCGTGCCGCCGCCCCAGTTCTTGCCGCTCCAGAGGTCCACCTTGCGCACGTTGCCGATGGCGCCCGACTGGATGATCTCGACCATCGTCTTCATTTCCGTCGTCGCGTGAAGCTGCGTACCCATCTGGGTCATCACGCCGTGCTCGCGCGCCGCCAGCGTCAACTGCCGCACCTCGTACACGTCGTGACAAAGCGGCTTCTGGCAGTAGACGTGCTTGTTCCGCTTGATGGCCGCCATCGACGCGACAGCATGAATGTTGTCCGGCGTCGAGACGCTGACCGCGTCGATGTTCTTGTCTTCGGCGTCGAGCATCTTGCGGAAGTCGCGGTACTTTCTGGCGTTGGGCAACCTCTCGAACGTGCCGGCCGCGTGCCGCCAGTCCACGTCGCACAGGGCAACGATGTTCTCGCCGGCAAACTGGCCGACGTCGCTGGACCCCATGCCACCAACGCCGATGCAGGCAATGTTGAGTTTCTCGCTGGGTGCGACAAACTTCGGACCGCCCAGAACATGCCGCGGAACGAAGGTGAACGCGGCTACCGCCGCCGATCCCCTGAGGAACTGCCGTCTGGTGATTCGTCTATCTCTCATCATGGTCTTCCTTTTCTCCTGGCGAGTGATCGTATGTCACTTCGCTATAAAGCCCAGCCTTCCCGAAAGGCGGGACGAATGTACTTGTCCGCTTCGTCGTTGTTCGTGACCTTCATCTTCGCGCCGTCCCATTCGAGCGGCGTGTCCTTCAGCCGCATCGCCAGCACACCGAGCAGGACCATCTCCGTCAGGGGGCCACCGTACTCGAAGCTCGAACTGGCGGGCTTGCCGTCCTTGCAGGCGCGGACCCAGTCGCGCTCGTGCCCGCCGGAACCGTCTTTGACCCGCGGCAGCGACGCGGCCGGTCTCTGGTACGCACGCATCTCGCTCTCGGGAATGATCCGGACGCCGCCGGCCCCGTGCGAATCGTGCATGATGGTGCCCTTGTCACCGATGAACAGCGCCCCGTTGGTGCCGAGCCGACGACCGGGCTCCAGGTCCTTTGGCCGGGGCGGAAGCAGCCGACCGTCAAACCACGTCAGCTTCACCGGCGGCATGTCGCCACGCGCCGGAAACTCGTAGCGAACGACCGAGGCGCGCGGATAGGTCTCCGCCGCGACCTCGGGCTCGTAGTGCGTGGTCGAGGCCTCGACCCGCGTCGGGTGACCGAGCTGGAGCGTCCAGAAGGCCGGATCGAGGATGTGACAACCCATGTCGCCCAAGGCGCCCGTCCCGAAGTCCCAGAAGCCGCGCCAGCTCATCGGGTGGTAGATGGGATGATAGGGACGGTACGCAGCCGGTCCCAGCCAGAGATCCCAGTCCAGCGTCTCAGGAACCGGAGGCGTCTCTGTCGGCCTAGCCACGATCGGAAAGTCCGACCACGGATCGCCGCCCACCGGCCGGTCGCTCCAGGCGTAGACCTCGCGCACCGGCCCGATGGCGCCGTCCTGAATCCACTCGTAGAGCATGCGAATCTCGTTCGACGAGTGCCCCTGGTTGCCCATCTGTGTCTGGACCTTGTGCTTTCGCGCCGCTTCCGTCAGCATCCGCGTTTCGTAGATCGAGTGGGCCAGCGGTTTCTGGAGATAGACGTGCTTGCCCCGCCGGATACATTCCATGCCGATGACCGCGTGGGTGTGGTCGGGCGTCGCGATAATCACCGCGTCGATGTTCTGCTCTTCCTTGTCGAGCATGACGCGATAGTCTTTGTAGGTCTTCGCCTGCGGATACTTTTTGAACGTCCCTGCCGCATGATTCGGATGCACGTCGCAAAGGGCCACAATGTTCTCATTCGCAACGGCGCTGAGATTGGCAGCCCCCATGCCGCCGACACCGATGGCCGCGATGTTGAGCTTCTCGCTGGCCGGCTGACCGCCGCCCTGGCCGAGCACGCGCCCCGGAACGAACGTGAAACCCGCGATCGCCCCCGCTGTGCCGGCCAGGAACTTGCGTCTCTCGATGAAATTGCTCATCGTCATCGTTCTCCGATCACAGGGCCCAGCCTTCGCGGTAGTTCTTGGTCAGGTACTTGTTCGCCTCGGGCACGTTGCTGAACTCGAACTTGTCGGCGTCCCAGAGCAGCTTCGTTCCCAGGTACTTGTCCTGCTTCAGCTCCGGGCGAAGGGCGATGTTGCCCATCAGAACCACCTGCGCCAGCAGGCCGGCGTGGTCCGGGAAGTTCGAGCCGGCGGGCTTGCCGCCCTTGCAGGCCTGAATCCACTCGACATAGTGGCCGGGCGAACGCTCGAGCTTCTGCGGGGGCTTGCCGTAGTCCTTCTGTCGCGATTCCGGCAACAGACGCCCGCCGTGAATCTTGCCCTTATCGCCGATGTAGAGCGCGCCGTTCGTGTCCCAGCGCCGGCCGTCCTCCAACTCCTTCGGCCGAGGCGGCTTCATCCCGCCGTCGTACCAGTGCAGCGTCACCGGGGCCAGGTCGCCCCGAGCGGGGAACTCATACGTCACGCGCGACGCGACGGGGTAGGTCTCGCTGTTGACGAGGGTGCAGCAGGCCTCCACGCTCGTCGGATACCCGAGCTTCAGGGCGCGGAAGGTCGGATCCATGCTGTGGCAGCCGATGTCACCAAGCGCTCCGGTGCCGAAATCCCACCAGCCCCGCCAGACAAACGGATGGTAGACCCCTCGCACATACGGACGCATCGGGGCCGGACCGATCAGGAGGTCCCAACTGAGCGTCTCGGGGATCGGATCCTCGCCCTGCGGACGGTCCGCGCCCTGCGGCCAGTACCATTTGTTGGTCCCGTTCAGAGGCCGATCCGTCCAGATGTGCACCTCGCGCACCTGGCCGATGGCGCCGTCCCAGATCGTCTCGCACAAACGGCGCGTCTCCTCGGAGGCCTGGCCCTGGTTGCCCATCTGCGTAGCGACCTTGGCCTCGCGGGCGGCCTTGGCCAGCATCTTGGCCTCCAGCACGGTATGCGTCAGCGGCTTCTCGCAGTAGACGTGCTTGCCCCGTTTGATCGCGGCCATCGAGACCGGCGCGTGCATGTGATCGGGCGTCCCGACCACCACCGCGTCGATGTTCTTGTCCTCCTTGTCGAGCATCTCGCGGAAGTCGCGGTACTTCCTGGCATCGGGATAACGCCGGAACGTGCCGGCCGCCTTCTGCCAGTCCACGTCGCATAGCGCGACGATGTTCTCGCTTTCCATCTGCCTCAGATCGCCGCCGCCCTGTCCACCGATGCCGACGCCGGCGATGCGGAGCTTTTCGCTGGGCGGCGTGTTGTTCGCTCCGCCCAACACGTGGCGTGGAACCACGGTGAACGCCCCGATGGCCGCTGCGGCACCCATGAAATCACGTCGAGATAGCCTTTTGTCTTTCACTGTACTACTCCTCATTTTGATGATTGCGCCATAGACGATTCTGTTACAGCGATCCGTCGGGGCTACAGCGTCCATCCATCGCGATACTCATCGCGGATGTACCTGTTGGCCTCCGGCAGGTTGGTAATCTGCATGTTCGGGCCGTCGCAGTGAAGCTTCAGCCCTTTTTCATACAACTGCCTCTCCATTCGCAAGGCGACATTGCCGTAGAGGACCACCTCGGTCAACATGCCGGCCCAGTCGAAGTTCGCCCGGGCCGCCGGACCGCCCTTGCACGCGATCAGCCACTCCTTGTGGTGGCCTGGTGAACGCTCGATCCGCTGCGGCGGCTTGCCGTACTCCTTCATCCGCGCCTCCGGGATCAGGCGATAGCCCAGCATCTTGCCCTTCTCGCCCACAAAGAGGTTGTCGTCGGCCTCGCCGAACTTGCGCCCTTCCTCCAGCTCGACCGGTCTCTGGGGCATCAGGCCGCCGTCATACCAGGTCAGAGCCAGCGGCGGGAACCCCTCGCGCGCCGGGAACTCGAACCGGACAATCGACGCCTTCGGGGCCGTCTCCTCTTTCACCGTATCTGGCTCATCCATATTGCTGGAGCAGGCCTCGACGGTCGTCGGATAACCGAGCTTCAGCGCGCGAAAGACCGGATCAAGCTGATGGCAGCCGATGTCGCCGAGCACGCCCGTGCCAAAGTCCCACCAGCCGCGCCAACTGAACGGCAGATAGCACGGGTGATAGGGCCGCGATTTGGCCGGGCCCAGCCATAAGTCCCAGTTCAGCGTCGCAGGTACGGGCGGCGTGTCCTTCGGCCGGCCGATCCCGCGCGGCGAGATGGGCCGGTTGCACCACGCGTGCACTTCGCGCACTGTGCCGATCGCGCCGTCCCAGAGGATCTCCGAGACCAGGCGATTGCTCTCGGAGGCCTGGCCCTGGTTGCCGAGTTGTGTAGCGACCTTCGCCTCGCGCGCGGCCTCGGCAAGCTGTCGGCATTCCCAGATCGAGTGCGCCAGCGGCTTCTCGCAGTAGACGTGCTTGTCACGTTGGATCGCCGCCATGGCAATGACGGCGTGCAGGTGGTCGGGCGTCGCGATCACCACGGCGTCGATGTCCTTCTGCTCGTCGAGCATCCTGCGGAAGTCCGTCCACTTCCTGGCGTTCGGATACTTCTTGAAGACCCGGCCGGCATAGGCCTCATCCACGTCGCACAATGCCACGATGTTCTCGCTGCCGACCTCGTCGAGATCGCCTTCGCCTCGGCCTCCAATGCCGATCCCGGCGATGTTCAGCTTCTCGCTCGGTGGCGTATGGCCCGCGCCTCCCAGCACGTGACGCGGCACAATCGTGAACGCCGTCACAGCCGCCGCCTGCTGCATGAAACGCCGCCGCGACGGCCCGTCCGTTGACACGTCCTGTCTCTTTTCGCTGTCCGCTCTCATGATCGCAGCCCCACTCTGGTGGTTCGTTGAACTACCGGCCAAACGAATAATCGATCATCAATAATCCATAATCAATCAGAGAGTCCATCCATCCCGATAGATCCGCCGCATGTACGCATTGGCCTCGGGCAGATTCGTCACCCTCATGCTCCCACCGTCATAGGAGAGCTTGAGCCCCTTGGCCTGCAACTGGAGGCTCATGCGCACCGCGACGTTACCCAGCAGGACCATCTCCGTCAGCGGACCGGCGTAGTCGAAATTCGAGCCGGCCGGTTTGCCTTGCTTGCAGGCTTCGATCCACTCCTTGTGCTGCCCGACCGAACGAGGGATGGTTTTGTCGGGCCGTTTGTATTCTCGCATCCTGGACTCGGGAATCAGGCGAGGCGCGTTGCCATAGCTGCCGCACATGATCTTGCCCTTGTCACCGACGAAGATCACACCGCCCAGCTTGTCCCCCATGGACCTGCCGTCTTCGAGCTCCCTCGGACGCGGCGGCATCAGGCCCCCGTCGTACCAGGTCAAATCCAGCGCCGGCATGCCTTCGCGCGCGGGGAACTCATATCGCACGATGGAGGCCTGTGGGTAGCTTTCCGTGTTGAAGGGCTTGTCCCACGTGATGGTCGGGACGAAGATCGAACAGCTCGCTTCAACGCTCGTCGGCGCGCCGAGCTTCAGTGCCCAGAAGACCGGATCGAGATTGTGACATCCCATGTCGCCAAGCCCGCCGGTGCCGAAGTCCCACCAGCCGCGCCACAGCGCCGGCGCGTAGGCGGGATGGTACGGCCGCCACGGCGCCGGACCCAACCACAGATCCCAGTCCAGCGTTTCGGGAACGGGCGGCGTCTCCTTGGGGCGCTCGAGACCCTGCGGCCAGACCGCGTGTGTCGTCCATGCATGAACCTCGCGGACCGGCCCGATTGCGCCGTCCCAGATCCATTCGCAAATCAGGCGGATGCCTTCGCCTGCATGGCCCTGATTGCCCATCTGCGTAGCGACGCCCGCTTCCCGTGCCGCTTTGACGATCTCGCGCGCCTCGTACATCGAATGCGTCAGGGGCTTTTCGCAGTAGACGTGCTTGCCCATCTTGATCGCCATCATCGTGGCAGCCGCGTGCGTATGATCCGGCGTGGCCACAACAACCGCGTCGATGTTCTTGCCTTCGGTCTCAAGCATGACCCGAAAGTCAGAGTACGCTCTGGCGTTCGGGTGACGTTTGAAGGTCTGCGCGGCGTGAGCGCGATCCACGTCGCACAGGGCGACAATGTTCTCGCTGCTGACGTTCTGTATGTCGCCGGCGCCCTGGCCCCCGACACCGATGCCGGCGATATTGAGCTTCTCGCTCGGAGGAATATACCCCGCTCCGCCAAGGACGTGACGAGGGACGATCGTCCATGCGGCGAGACTCGCCGCCGCTCCGAGCGCTCGGCGGCGCGACATCTTCGGACCCGTCTCGAAGGCTTTGCGTCCATCGAGACACCTGCGGCCGATTGTCGTAGCCTTTCGCACGAGCGATCTCCTTGAAAACGGCCCCTGCGCCGGCTGCGGTGCAGGGGCCGTGTCTGGCTGCACATCGACCGGCTCGCTCACATGATGCTGTAGCCGGCGCGATAGAACTTCGTGATGTAGTTGTCCGCCTCGGGGCAGTTAGGCGAGCGCATGGCCTTGGCGTCCCACTCGACGCGCTTCTGCAAGCGCACCGCCAGGTTGCCCACCAGCAGCGCCTCGGTGAACGGACCGGCGTACCAGAAGCCGCTCCTGGCGTCCTCTGGCTTTCCCGCCTTGCAGGCGTCGATCCACTCCTTGTGATGACCGGGCGAGCGAGGCAGCGTCTGCGGAGGTTTGCCGTACTCCTTCATGCGTGCCTCGGGAATCAGCCTGGGCACGCCGGCGTGGCTTCCGCCGAGCAGCTTGCCCCTATCGCCGACGAACAGAATCCCGTTGTCGCCGAGCCGGCGTCCCTCTTCGAGATCGTCCGGTCGCGGCGGCAGCTTCGATCCGTCGTACCAGGTCATCCGGATCGCCGGGCGATTGCCCTTGGCAGGGAATTCGAAGCGGATGATGTTCCAGATCGGAAGCGTCTCGTCGTTGACGCCGCTGGTCTCGGCCTCCACGGCGGTCGGCGCATCGAGGTCCAGGGCGAAGAAGGCCGGATCGGCATTGTGAACCGCCATGTCGCCGATGGCGCCGCAGCCGAAATCCCACCAGCCGCGCCAGTTGAACGGAACGTAGGTGGCCTCGCCGCCTCGACCGTTGGGGAACTTCGCGTAAGGCCGCCACTTGGCGGGGCCAAGCCACAGGTCCCAGTCCAGATGCTCGGGTACCGGGATGGTCTGCGTCGGGCGACCAATGCCTTGCGGCCACCACGGACGTTCGGCGGTGCCGGCGCGGTCGCTCCAGACGTGGACCTCGCGGACCGTTCCGATCGCGCCGTCCTGAATGAACTCGCGGTACAGCCGCAGGCCCTCGCCCGCGTGGCCCTGATTGCCCATCTGCGTCACGACGCCCGTCTCTTTGGCCACCTGTGTCATCCGCCGGGCCTCGTAGATCGTGTGGGCCATGGGCTTTTCGCAGTAGACGTGCTTGCCCATCTTCATCGCCATGATCGCCGCGGGCGCGTGAATGTGATCGGGGGCGCCGATGACGACCGCGTCGATGTTCCTGGCCTCCTTTTCGAGCATCACGCGGAAGTCGCGATAGATTTTTGCGTTCGGATGCCGCTTGATCGTCCCGCTGGCCCGATCCAGATCGACGTCGCAGAGAAATGCAATGTTCTCGCTGCTGACGCCGTTGATGTCGCTGCCGCCCTGTCCGCCGACGCCAATGCCGGCGATGTTCAGCTTGTTGTTGGCGGAGTCCCGGCCGGCCTGGCCCAACACCCGCTTGGGCACATACGTGAAGGCGGCCACCGCGGCCGCCGCTCCCACGAAATGCCGACGCGACAGACTCAGATCCGAGGCCCCGGCTTTCTTGCCGCTGTTTGGATTCGTCATGGAACACCTCGCATTTTGGCAAAGGTGCTGCACGTCGGTGTCAACGTGCAGCACCCGTTATGACAAGACATCTGTGCCGGACCGGCTTACATCTCCAGCGACCAGCCGTCGCGATAGTGCGGATGGACGTACTCATCGGCCTTGGCGTCGTTGGTGACCTTCATATTCTCGCCGTCCCATTCGAGCCTCTTGCCGACGTTCTCCGGACGGATCGCGAGGTTGCCCATCGTGACCATCTCGGTGAGCGGGCCGGAGTACTCGAAGTCGGAGGTCGCCTTGCCGCCCGTCTTGCAGGCCTCGATCCAGTTGCCTTCGTGGCTGGTCGTGATCCTCTTGAGCGTCTGCGCCGGCTTGTTCTTGGCGAACTCGCGCATGCGATCGTATGGCAGCAGTTGCGGATTGTCGCCGTATTCGCCGCAGCGAAGCACGCCCTTGCTGCCCATGAACAGCACGTTGCTCGACGCCTGATCCAGCGGCCTGGCCGCCTCCAGCTCCTTCGGACGCGCGGGCTTCAGACCACCGTCGTACCAGTTGACCTTCACCGCCGGCATGCCTTCGCGCGCCGGGAACTGGTAGCGAACGATCGACCCGGACGGGAACGTCTCCTCGTTGACCGGCGTGCAACTGGCCTCGACGCTGGTCGGGTACTTGAGCTTCAGCGCCCAGAAGACCGGGTCCAGCACGTGGCAGGCCATGTCCGCCAGCGCGCCGCCGCCGAAGTCCCACCAGCCGCGCCAATTGAACGGCAGGTAGCATCGGTTGAACGGACGCATGGGGGACGGCCCGATCCAGAGGTCCCAATCGAGCGTGCCGGGAACCTCGTGCACTTCGCTCGGTCGGCCGATGCCCTGCGGCCAGACCGGGCGGTTCGTCCAGGCGTGGACTTCCTCGACGTCGCCGATCACGCCGGCCCAGATCCACTCGCAGATGTCACGAACGCCGTCGCCGGAGTGGCCCTGGTTGCCCATCTGCGTGACGACCTTGTACTTGCGGGCGGCCTCGGTCAGGGCGCGGGCCTCGCCCACCAGGCGCGTCAGCGGTTTCTGTACGTAAACGTGCTTGCCGCGCCGCATGGCGGCCATAGCCGCGACCGTATGGAAATGGTCCGGCGTGGCGACGATCACCGCCTCGATGCTCTTCTCGTTGTCGAGCATCTTGCGGAAATCCTTGTACTGCTTGGCCTTGGGGAACCTCTTGAACGTGTCGGACGCGCGATCCCAGTCGACGTCGCACAGAGCGACGATGTTCGCCCCCGCGTCGGCGCAGGCATTCGTGTTTCCGCTGCCCATGCCGCCGGCGCCGATCGCCGCGACGTTGAGCTTCTCGCTCGGCGGCGTGTTGCCCTGGCCGCCCAGCACGTGACGCGGCACGAACGTGAACGTCGCCGCAGTGGCGGCCGCTGTGCTAACGAACTGCCGACGCGACATTCCGGCCGCCTTGCCTTCGATTTGTTTCTTCTCCGTCGTTTCCATAATGGTCTACCTTTGTCGAATGCTGCTGTTTTCGTCAGGACGCCCTGCCTATACGTTCATCTCCAGCGGACCCCAACCATTGCGAGGCTCGCGCCAGGCCAGGTCGTTGATCTTCGGGTCGCTGGTGATCTCGCCGGCTTCGTTGAGTTCGAGCTTCTTGCCGGCGCGGGCGCAAAGATTGCCGAGCTGAATGTTGGCAGCCATGGGCCCGGAGTAGCTGAAGTTCGACTGGCTGAACTCGCGCGGCTTCTCGCCTCGGCAGGCCATGAAGAACTCCTTGTGATGGCCGGGAGAGCGTTCGAGCAGTTGCGCCGGACGACCGAATTCCTTACGCCGAGCCTCGGGAATGATCATGGGGGTTTCCCAGTAATCGCCAATGACCAGCATCTTGCCCTTGGAGCCGATAATCAGATTGCCCGTTCTCGGCAGTTGGCGTCCGTCGACTTCGAGTTCCTCCGGGGTATCCGGCATGAAGGGCCTGCCGTTTCCGTCCACGCCCTCGTACCAGAAGGTCTTGAACCCGGGTCGGCCGTCTTTGGCGCGATAAGTGCTCTTGACGACCATCCCGGCGGGCCACATGTCCTTGACGGGACCGGTCATGATAAACGGCTCGGCGGTGGCCGCGTAGCCCGGATTCATGATGGAATAGATTCCGTCGGTGGTGTGGCACGCCATGTCGCCCAACGCGCCGGAACCGAAATCGACGAAACCGCGCCAGGCGAAATCATGGTAGGTTCTATCGCCCTTGTACGGACGCATCGGGGCCGGGCCGATCCAGGCTTCCCAATCCAGGTTTTCGGGGACGGGATCCGAACCTTGCGGCCGGTCGCCGCCCTGCGGCCAAATCGGGCGGTTCGTCCAGGTGTGGAACTCCTTGATGTCGCCGACCGCGCCGGCCTTGACGTATTCGTATGCCAGCCGCCAGCCGTTGCCGCCATGGCCTTGGTTGCCCTGCTGGGTGACGACCTTGGGATTCTTGGCGTACGCAGCCGCCAGCAGTTGCGCCTCGCGAACCGACCAGGTCAGGGGTTTCTCGGTGTAGCAGTGAATGCCCATCGACACAGCGGTCATCGACGGGGCAAAATGCGTGTGGTCCGGCGTCGAAACGAAGACTACATCGAGCTCCTTGGCGTGGTTCTGGAACACCTTGCGCCAGTCCGTGTAGCCCTTCGCCTGTCCCCAACCTTCCTTCTCCAGGACGCCGCCCCACCGGCCCTTGTCGACCTCAGCGAAAGCGATGCACTGACAGCCTTCTTCATGGGCGGCGCCCGTATGGGCTCCGGCCCGTCCGCCGACGGCGATGAATCCCACCTGGAGCTTCTCGTTGAGTCCCTGGGCCCGGATGAGGCTCGGGAAGCCGACGGCAGATACAACTCCAAACGCGGCCGAGCGTTTGACAAACTGACGACGTGTGAGGTTCGACATGAGCTTGGCTCCTTTAACTTCTGGTGAATAAAAGACTCGACCCTTATTGTTACAAAGACCACCCGTCGCGGAACGCCGGACGCACGTAGGCGTTGGCTTCCTCGTCGTTGGTGACCTTCATGTTCTCGCCGTCCCATTCAAGCTTCTTGCCCGGATTCAGCACGGCTAAGTTGCCCATGACCACGGTCTCGGTGAACGGACCGGAATAGTCGAAATTGGAGCTGGCCGCCGGACCGCCTTTGCACGCCCGGACCCAGTCCTGCTCGTGGCCGCCCGGGCCGCCCTCGATGCGAGGAATGCGCTTGGCCGGCCTCGTATAAGCCCGCATCTTCGGCTCGGGAATGATCCGCGCGTTCTCGCTGTAGGTCCCGCACATGATCTTGCCCTTGCTGCCGACGAAGATCGAGCCGCTCTCGGGAATCTTGCGTCCGGGTTCGAGATCGTCCGGCCGCTCCGGCAGCATGCCGCCGTCGTACCAGTGCAGCTTCACCGGGACCATCCCTTCGCGCGCCGGGAACTGGTAGTGCACGACCTCCGCAGTCGGATAGGTCTCCTTGTTGTCGAACCGCGTCCACATCGTGGGCACTTCGTACGAATGGCTGGCCTCCACGCTGGTCGGGTACTTGAGCTTCAGCGCCCAGAAGGCGGCATCCATCACGTGGCAGCCCATGTCGCCCAGCGCGCCGGCACCGAAGTCGATCCACGCGCGCCAGTTGAAGGGAAGGTACGTGGGGTGATACGGCCGCATCGGCGACGGACCGATCCAGAGGTCCCAGTCCAGAGCCTCGGGCACGGGCGGGGTCTCTTTCGGCCGGTCGAGGCCCTGCGGCCACACCGGACGATTCGTCCAGCAGTGTACTTCGTGGACGTCGCCGATCGCGCCGTCCTGAATCCACTCACAGACCATCCGCACTTCTTCGCTCGAATGGCCCTGGTTGCCCATCTGCGTGGCGACCTTGTACTTCCGCGCCGCTTCCGTCAGCATACGCGCCTCATACACCGTGCGAGTCAGCGGTTTCTGCACGTAGACGTGCTTGCCCCGCTGCATCGCGGCCATCGCCACCACCGCGTGGGTGTGGTCAGGCGTCGCGACGATCACCGCATCGATGTCCTTCTGCTCGTCGAGCATCTTGCGGTAGTCTTTCCACTTCCTGGCGTTCGGGTACTTCTTGAAGACGCTTTCCGCGTACGTCCAGTCCACGTCGCACAGCGCGACGATGTTCTCGGTTTCGCACGCGTGGATGTTGTTCTGGCCCATGCCGCCGATCCCGACGCCGGCGATGTTGAGCTTCTCGCTCGGCGGCGTAGTGCCCGCTCCCCCCAGGACGTGTCGGGGCACGAACGTCACGGCCGCCATGGCCGCTGCCGCCGTCCCCATGAAATCCCGGCGGGAAAGCCTGCCGCTCTGTCCTTCTGCACTGACTTTCTTCATTGTCCCATCCTTTTCTCGATCGTTCGGGAACACCATCCCGATGCAAACACCAAACCACGGATTCCGTCACCCGCCCAAAGAACCATCCCCAAATCCAGCGACCGTCATGGAGTCCCTATCCGGTCGATTATGCTTTGTGCCTGCTCGCGCAGGGTTTCATTCCCGGTGTCCTTGATCACCCTCGCCAAGGCCTCTCTACAATGCTGCGGATGCTGCTGGCGAATCTTCTCGGCGATCCTGACGACCGCCGACTCGGCCTCGGCCTGAAGCGACAGGTCGTCCAGATACGGAGCGGCCATTTGCAGGGCCGGTAGCGTCCCGGCGTCGCCCAAGCCGGCCAGCACGCGTTTCTTCTCGACGACGTTGGGAGCCAGTTCCATCGCCTTCTTGTACAGTTCGACTGTCTCTTCGGCGGACCGTTCGCTCGCCAGACCGAGCAGGCGAACGAACCCTCGCAGCGCCACCACCTTGTGCACGGGACTCTCGGAGGTCTGCGCGACCTTGAGCAGATCGTTGATCGGTTCCGGCGTCGGCCAGTCCGACAGCGAGCGGATCGCCGCATCCTGAAGCGGGGCTTCCCGGCTGGTCAGGGCCGTCCGCAAAGCGGGCAATGCGCTGTTGTCACCGATCCGACCGAGGATGCGAAGCAGCGACGCCCGGTTGCCGGTCTCGTCGACGTTGGGCAGCGCCGCCAGGACGGACGCCGCCTGCCGATTGGAATCCTCGACCTTGTGGGCAACGGCCGCTACGGTCTTCTCGGCCTCGCTGCGATCCGACTCGCTCTTCAGATTCAGTGTCAGGTTCACCAGAGCCGGCAGATCGTTCGGCGCGGCAACCACCTTCAGGACCTTGAGCGACTCCAGACGCACCTTGCGGTTCTCATCGGCCGCCGCCTGTAGCAGAGAGGCTACGCCATCAACAATGTTGCGCTCGCCGATCGCACGGATCAATTCCACCTTCACGTCCGGCTCGGCAGCCGCAAGACTGCTGAGAATCGCGGCATTCAGGTCCGAGCCACGCAGACGATAGAGACTGTCCCTGGCGGCTTTCTGCTCCTGCCCCCGGCTGGTCGCCGCACGTTGGGCCAGCATGGGCACGTCTTTGACGCTGCCCAACTGCCCGACCGCCCGCAGCGCCGCCACACGGACCGATTCGTCCTGGGCTTTGGCCGCCTCGATGACGGCGGGCAACGCCGTCGCATCGCCTCGATCCGCCAGAGTAGAAAGCAATTGCACCTGAACCGCCGGCCAGAGCTTCGGGAGTTCCTCGGCCAGCGACCGGGTAATCGCCTCGCCCGGGATGTCGCGTACGATGGCGATCGCGCCGGCCTGCCGCTCCGGATCGCCGCTCTTGAGCTCGCCCATCACCAGGTCGATCACCTCCTGGTTGGTCTCGTCGGCCACGACCTCAACGATCGGCATAACAAACCAGGCAACCGTCACTACTGTCAACAGACCAAGTCTTCTCGACAACAACCTCATCTATCGCATCCCAAACCAGAGCCGGATTTTCTCCTTCGAGCGCATCGAGCCGCCGCCATCCGAGCGGTTCGGTGACGGCGTCGGCGCGGGCCTCTACCGGTTGCCGCTGCCGGCGGCATTGAGCATCCCGCGCAGGGCCGCCGTACGGACCAACTGAGGCACGCCCGCCTTGTTCAATTCGCGATACATCTTCAGCGCGCCGGCTTTGTCGCCCTCGGCCGCCATCTGGTCGGCGCATTTCAGGCACGCATCGTACGCAACCATCTTCAGCTTGTCGGGAGCGCTGTCTTTGACCTTCGTGAGCACGGCCGCGGCATCAGCGCCGCCGATCTTGCCCAGCGCACTGATCGCGGCGCCGGCCAGCAGCGGATCCGAGGCCGTAGCCAGCTTGCCGACGTCGGAAGCAGCGGCGCGGCAGCCGCGCTCGCCCAGCGAGTTGATCACGCCGATCTTCGCCTTGCCTTCGGCCTTCGAGACGGCCTCCAACAGCGCTTTGTCCGCCGCTTCGCCCGGGATGCGTTCCAGCGCGTAGCGCGCCATGTCGGAGAGCTTCTCATCCGTCAGCATCGGAGCCAGGACGGGAACGGACTGCTCGGTCCCGATGATGCTCAGCTCGCGGCAGACGTACTGCTTGCCGGCGTATTTCGCGTCCGATTTCAGCACGCCCAGGAGCCCGTTCTCGATGCTCTTAAGCTCCTCCGTCTTGCCGTACGCCTGGCGAATCTTCTCACTGAGGGTCGTCAGAGCCTCGCGGCTGTCCCCGAACTCGTACGCCTTGACCTTCTCCAGTAGCTGATCCATCTCTGAACCCTTTGCTGAACTGGCTGCCGGTTTCGGTGTCGTATCGACCTTGAGGTCACCCAACGCAAACTGGATCCCTCGCAGACAGTGTTCCAGCACCGGAGGCGTCCAGGTCACGGCGTGGTCGTGGCCGAGGGAACAATAGAAGACGCGTCCCTGCCCCCACGTCTTGATCCATGCCGTCCCCGTGTCGGCATCGGTGGGCTTCTCCGCCTTCTTGGCGGTGGCCTCGTCGCTTAGATCAAGGCTCATCAGCACCAACTGCTTCTGGCGGGAGTACAGCGGCGGCTCGGTCCGATAGATCTCATCCTTGAGCTTGAAGCCCTTGCCTCCGAACGGCAGCATGAGCGGATGGTCGGGCTGGTCGATCTTGAACGCCCAGGTTCCGTCTCCCGTCCAGGGATGCCCGCTGAACGTGCCGCCCATCATCTCCTGCGCCTCGGGCCACTGATAGAAATTGTCGGTGGCTGCGTGGAGGCCGATCATGCCCTTGCCGCCCTTGACGAACTCCATCAGGCTCTTGGCCAGCTCCGGCGTATCCTTCGGATTCAGCTTGAGCTGCGTCGTGTTGTTCAGACAGACCGCGTCAAACTGCTTGAGGTTCTCGGCGTTGAAGTCGTTGAGATCCTCGCTGAACACCACAGAGAAGGCCCCGGTCTTCTGGCCCATGACCTCCAGCGCCTTCATCCAGTACGGGATAGAGCTGTGCTTGAATCCCTGGCAGAGGCTGAACACGAGAATCTTGCGTGCCTTGGCCGGCTCGACCACCGCCTTCGTGGGCATCGCCGCTTCGATCTTCTGCACTTCCTCCGCGGAGGGGTCTTTGAGCCCCTGCGTCGCCGCCGACAAGCACGTCGCCATCAGCAGCACGCTCAATCCACTGAACAATGCCCTTCTTGCCGTCCTCGCTCGGTACATCATATCTGCTCCTTTCGTTGGTTCGTCGCCACCGCCCGCGACGTCATCCTCGCGGATCGGCTCAGTTTCTGGTTCGTTTTCTACAGATGCCAC
The DNA here is from genome assembly GCA_040772485.1 of Sedimentisphaerales bacterium. Lineage (GTDB taxonomy): Bacteria > Planctomycetota > Phycisphaerae > Sedimentisphaerales > Anaerobacaceae > Anaerobaca. The sequence goes on from JAXGYC010000014.1 coordinate 65,853, forward strand.
GGAGCCCGCATGGGGCGTGACAGCATCCGATTGGCCGCATCATCATTGACGAACACCTGCTGGTCCGGGTCCCAGTGGATCTTGCGACCCAGGAGCATGGCGATCTCCCCGAGGTGTCCGACACTGATCGACCGATACGCCACCTCAATCGGCGTAATCGTCTTCTTGCGCGTCTTGACACAGTCGAGGAAGTTCTGCTGATGGTCGCGGCTCTCGTACAGCCGCATCTCGCCGGGACCGATCTTCTCGTTCCACAGCTCCGGCGGGTTCGTCGCCTGCCGGCCGCGATCCACATGGATCCAGCCCTTGTCCCCGTACCATACGGCCCCCATGCCCTTGGGCACGAGCCTGTCGCTGGCAACGACCATCTCGACGCCGTTGGCGTACTTGCACGTGAACTTGTACTCGGTCGGCACGTCGTAGATACCGTCTTTCGGGATGACGCCTTCGCCCTCGATCTCCACCGGCCCGGTGTCTTCGACGCCCAGGCCCCAGTGGGCGATGTCGATGTGATGGCCTGCCCAGTCGGTGAGCTGACCGCCAGAATAATCCATGATCCAGCGCCAGTCCCAGTGCGGGGCGTTGCCCCCGTATTTGGTGAACGGCCGCCACGGCGCCGGTCCCAACCAGAAGTCCCAGTCCAGCCCTTCTGGGACAGGCGAAACCGGGGGATTGCCGGTGGCGCCGCCGCTGGGCAGGCCTACCTCCACTCGCGTGACCTTGCCGATCCGCCCGTTGCGAACCAGCTCGCATGCGTGATGAAAGTTCTCCTGGGAGCGCTGCCAGCTTCCGGTTTGCCAGATCCGGTCGTAGCGATGGACCGCCTCGACCATCATCTTGCCTTCGTGGATCGTACGCGCCAGCGGCTTCTCGCCGTACATGTCCTTGCCGGCCCGCGCCGCCATAATGACCGGAATGGAATGCCAGTGGTCCGGCAGAGCCAGTGACAGCGCGTCGATGTCGTCGCGGGCAATCAACTCGCGGAAATCGTGGTAGGTCGCACAATCGCTGTTGCCGTACTTCTCGTCAACTCTCCGCTTGGCGGCATCACGGTGCCCCTTGTCCACGTCGCAGACCGCAAGAATCCGTGCGTCGTCCTTTTTTTCGAGAAAACCGTTCATGTTGCCGCTGCCCTGCGAGCCGACACCGATGCACCCCATGGTGATCTTCCCGCTCGGCGCCGCGGCGCCAAACACCGACGAAGGGACGATGTACGGAAACGCCACCGCCCCGGCAGCCGCTCCCAGGAACTGACGACGCGACACGTGTCTTTTGGTCATGCCCATTGCTCCTCACTCACGCCGCAAAACGCATAGACGCCACCGGCTCGATCAAAGGCGCCACGGACTGCGATAGGCTCTCGACAGGAGGCGGTTGGCCTCGTCGTCGCCGACGAACACCTCGCGGGCCGGGTCCCACTTCAGCGGCCGTTGAAGCTTGTAGGCGATGTTGCCCAGGTGGCAAACCGTCACGGAACGGCACCCGATCTCGATGTCACAGATCGGCTTGCTGCGCTTGCGGATCGCATCGAGCCAGTCCACGTAATGATTGCTGCACTCGTACAGGTGAATCTCATCTGCGCGAAGCTTGACGTCTTTGAGTTCGTCAGGCCAGGTCTTCAAATGCCCGCGATTGGTCTCGACCTTGCCCCTGGCGCCGGTGAACAGCACGCCGTTGGCATTGTCGCGGACCATCGTGACCCCGTTGGCGTACTTGTACGTAAGCACCTTGTAGTCTTTGCCGTCGGGCGGGATGATCTCGACCGGTCCGCTCTCGTCCATCCCCAGACCCCACTGGGCGATGTCGAAATGGTGAGCGCCCCAGTCGGTCATGCCGCCACCGCCGAATTCGCTGTGGTTGCGCCAATTCGGGAACCCATCGAAGCTGATGTTCGGCGAGAGCTCCTCGTTGTACGGCCGCCACAGCACCGGTCCAAGCCACATGTCCCAATCGAGGTAGTCCGGCACGGGCTGGGCCGGCAGGGGCCGATCCCCCGGCGGACCTCCGATGCCGACGGTGACGTGCTGAAGCTGCCCGATGTACCCGTTGCGAACCAGCTCGCAGCCCAGGCGGAAATGCCAGTCGGAACGCTGCATGCTGCCGGTCTGAAAGACCCGGTCGTATTTCCGCACCGCGTTGACCATCGCCCGCGCCTCGGCCACGGTCTGCGAAAGCGGTTTTTCGCAGTAGATGTCCTTGCCTGCCTTGCACGACTCGATCACGCCGATAGCGTGCCAGTGGTCCGGCGTCGAGATCACCACCGCGTCGATGTCGCTGCGGGCGAGCAGCTCGCGAAAATCACCATAGGTATCGCAGCCTTTATAGGACGCGCCGCTCTTGCCGGCGTAATGGTCCTCGACGATTTTCTTGTTGCGCGCCAGCTTGAGCTTGTCCACGTCGCAGACAGCCACCACGTGCGTGCCCGGCGAGTTCAGGAACGACCGCGTCAGGTGCTGGCTCTGTTTGCCGCAGCCGATGAACCCCAGCGTGATCCGTTCGCTCGGAGGCGTCTGCCCGCCCTGCGCAAACACCGACGACGAAACGACATAGGGAAACGTCACTGCCGCCGCAACCGTACCGGCCGCCCGCTTAATGAAACCGCGTCGGTCCATGCCCACTCGTGTCATTGAACTACCCTCGTACTTCGGTGAATCTCACGGACGCCGCCGACGTCGCGCCGTCCGGCCCCCACAGGAATGTCGCAACCGGATCGGCCAGGATCGCTTCGGTATCGGGATGGATACAAACCTGGTGCCGTAACCACCCTCCGGGCACGTTGGCGCCGGACCCCGCCGCGCCGGATGCTCATGCTGCTTCTCCTGCGACCGTCAGGGCCCGGACCCTTGAGAGGTCCGGGTCCTGCGGAAGTCGGTCGTGACTATCTGTCAAACTGTGCGTCGAACGCGATCGCCGAACGCTTGAAGTCGAACTTCTTGACCGCGGCACACGCCTCTTCGGCGCCGTGTTCACGATCCATCCGGCTGTCTTCCCACTCGATCGAGAGCGGGCCTTGATAGCCGATGTCGTTCAGCGCGACGATGATATCCTCGAACTTGATGTCCCCGTGTCCGATCGAGCGGAAATCCCAGTAGCGGCGAGGATCAGCGAACTCGGTATGGCCGCCGAACACGCCGACGGCGCCGTCTCCGTGCCCCCACCAGACGTCCTTCATGTGGCAGTGGAAGATGCGATCGGAGAAGGTGCGGATGAATTTCACGTAGTCCACGCCCTGATAGCCGAAGTGGCTGGGATCGTAGTTGAACCCGAAGCACTCATGTCCCTTGACCGCGTCGATCGCCCGCTGCGCCGAGGCGATGTCGAATGCGATTTCCGTCGGATGCACTTCCAGCGCGAACTTGATGCCTTCGGCCTTGAACGCGTCGAGGATCGGCATAAAACGCTTGGCAAAATCGTCGTAGCCGGCCTGGATCATCGCCGGGGACGCCGGCGGGAAGGAATACACCAAGTGCCAGATCGAGCTGCCGGTGAAACCGTTGACCACCTTGACGCCGAGTTTCTTGGCGGCTTTGGCCGCGTTGATCACGCTCTGGGCGGCCCGCTTCTTCACGCCCTCGGGCTTGCCGTCACCCCAGACGCTCTCGGGGACGATCGATTTGTGACGCTCGTCGATCCTGTCGCAGACGCACTGACCGGTCAGGTGCGTCGAAATCGAGAACACTTCCAGGCCGTGCTTCTTGAGCATCGCGCGCTTGGCCTTGCAGTATCCATCGTCCGCGAGGGCCTTCTCCACCTCGAAGTGGTCGCCCCAGCAGGCCAGCTCCAATCCATCGTATCCCCAGCTTGCCGCCTTCTTCGCCAGCGTTTCCAGCGGCAGGTCCGCCCATTGCCCCGTGAACAGTGTGACAGGTCTAGCCATCTCGTAACCTCCTTTTGTGGTTCAGTTTGGAGCCCTTTCCAGAGCGATTCCTTTCTCCGGGAAAGAACGCTTACGGTCCTCTGGTTATTGCGGTCTGGCCGATCGCGAGCATCTCGACGTGCGTGTTCTCCATTGCCGAACTGACCTCAAACAAGACTGGCACCGGCCCTCCCCGGCGACACCAAAGGCACTCATTATAGCGGTGACAGGAACCGTGGCAAACGCAAATTCCCGGCAAATCCCACTTCGACAAGGACCCATAAAACCTACCTAACCTGTGTCAATCTGAGCACATACGCGTGCTCGCAGGGCGTTTCGTCGACGGAAAGAGTGGGGACCTGGACCACCACGTCACGGCCGGACCGCCGCCAGTGCAGGGGTTGCGCCACGCCCAACATCGTTACAGTCGCGTCGGGCGAAACGTCGATATCTTTCAGAACCATCTCTTTCTGCGGCCAGCGGGGACAGATCGCATAAAGCGTGCCACCCTTTGCCGTGAAAAATGCCGCAATAACGGCTTTGTCTCCCGTAGGCGGTCCCGTCAGTTCGGCGATGTCGTATTTGGCTTTGTATTCCGCCCCGTAGGCGACGTCGGGACGCTTGCCTTCGGTCCACTGGATTGTGTTCCGCCAGGGCCGCGTGCCGTAGATGGCCTCGCCGTTAACCCTGAGCCAGTCGCCGATCTGGATCAGCCGCTCTTCCATGATGACCGGGATGGTGCCGTCGCCGTCCGGGCCGATGTCGAGCAGCAGGTTGCCGCCGCGACTGACCAGATCGATGAGCATGAGGATCAGCTCTCTCGATGTCTTGTAGTCCGACAGGGTCTCGGTCCGGCTGTAGCCGAACGAGTGGGCCATGCCGCGGTTCTCCTCCCACGGATGGCTGGCGTCGGCCAGGCCCGCGCCGTATTCGGTGGTGTAGTAGCCTCCATGCTTGTGGCGAATGTCCTTGCCCCAGCGGTCGTTCACGACCACGTCGTCGCGGCAGGGCGACTCGTTGTACAGCCACGCCAGAAGCTCCTCGCTGCGCCAGTTCTTGTCCGGCATGTCCCATTCCCCGTCGGAGAAGATCACCGAGGGCTTGTACCGCGTCACCACGTCCTTGAACTGGGGGATCATGTGCTTCTCGACGAAGAGAGTGCGGTCGGCCAGCCAGAGCGGGTTGTACCACTCGTACAGCGAGTAGTAGAAGCCCATCTTCAGGCCCTTGGCGCGCACCGCATCGCCCAGGTCGCCCAGCAGATCCCGATGCGGTCCGATGTCGACGCTGTTCCAGGGCCGGCCCCAGCTCTTGTTCGCCTGCTCGCTGGGCCACAGACAGAATCCGTCGTGGTGCTTCGACGTCAGCACCACGTACTTGGCGCCGGACCGCTGGAAGACGTCGGCCCAGTGGGCCGGATCGAACAGCTCGGCTTTGAACATCGGCGCAAAGGCCGCATACGGAAAGTCGGCTCCGTATGTGGCGCTGTGATACCGCCACCAGGGCCCGTTCTTGGCCTTGTCGCCCGTAATGCGATTCCAGTACCACTCGGAGTATTCGCCCCGCACCGACCACGCCGGGACAGAATACAGGCCCCAATGAATGAAGATCCCGAACTTCGCATCCGTCCACCACTGCGGCGTCGCCCGCCCATCCAGCGACTCCCACCTCGCGTCGTATGTCTGCCCCGCACACACTATCTCCTGTGCCAGCAACAACAGCAGCCCAGACACCGCCAACAGACAAATCCGCCTCTTCATCGCAACAACTCCTTTCGACACAACTCCAGAACCCACGACGCCACCCCCATCGCCCGCCGAAGCGCATCATAGCCCCGGCACGCAATCGAATCCAACGAAAAGAGTCCACCGAGAAGAAGCACGCCGAGCCGGCGCCGCCCGCGCACAGGTGGAATATGTTCAAGAGCCGTTGATTCACGCGCGGACGTGTGCTAACATGAGGATGGCACTGGGTATCACGCTGGGAGAACACCGTTTGGTTGAGAAGATCGCAACAACGCAGACCGCCGTCACGCATGACCGCCGTGAGGAGAGCATGGAGGCGAAAGCCCGTTGGTTTCAGTCTCTGCCGCTTTCCGAACGGATGGAGATGCTCTGCTGTTTCACCGATCTGGCGTTGACCGTCAATCCCGCACTCCAGGAGCGCAAAGATGCTCAACCGGTTGCAGGCCGTATTCAGGTCCTTTCAGCGACATGACGTCAAGTACGTCGTGATCGGCGGCATCGCCTCGGGAAACGCCTGAAGAATCCAATCCCCCCGAATCCAACAAAACCAGCCGCCGGCGACGCCCCTCCGCATCCCGGCCCTCATGCCTCTCGCATCTGTTCTTCCCACTTCTTCTCAAGTCACCCCTCTCCCCGGCCGATAGAACGCGCAGCGACAGGTTCTTGCACCTTTGATGAGACCGCCAGCACACGACGGATATCGAACGACGTTGCTGGAGATGCCCGAATCTCCGATTCAGATGACGAGTGGGAGAAGTATATGACCCTTGCTGTCATGAAGCCAGACTATCGCACAGCGGCAACCATAACCCCCCAGGTAATCCGACCAGGCCGTTCGAGTCTGCGGACGACCTTTCAGTTGGCCGCAAACGTCGTCATTCCCCAAGGCGTGTCTGTCGAGAACGTGTTTGCCGGGACGGCCCACCTTGTGATGAACTGGCTGGAGGCAAAGTTTCCTCAAAGCCTGCCGGCGTCGGCGAGGAATCTCGAGAGTTTCGACCTCGATCACTACGGCCAACAGCAGTTGTCTGGAGTATCATTGGCGGATGATGGACTTTGGAGCACCCGCCTCGTTCAGCCAGACGCCCCCTACAAGGGTCGTCCAGCCGTTGCCGGGCGAACATGGACGACAGAAATAGCACAGTGCCGGACCAATGCGGGTATCCGCCTCTGCATCCGAGTGCAGTGTGCGTCGGCCCCCTATGCAGTCGATCCCATTACGCTTACGCGCCCGCGAGTGGTCATCGATGTGGCGAAGAAGTTTGCGTTGCGCGAGATCAGACCTCTCGACGGACGACCGTGGGTTCTCGCGACAGGGGAAGATATCTGCACGCTATACAATCTGCTGATCGACAAAGAACGCACGCTTCCCGTAATCCTCCTCACACAGCCAGATGAATCCCAATGGCCTGTAAAGGTGTCTCCGTATCTGCTCGACGAAGACCTCCTGGCACGACGGACTCAAGGCATGGCGCACGTGGTGTGCATGCCGATGGGCTTGGGATTCAAATGGACAGACATGGTTGGCAAAGTGTGGTCAGCATTCCGCGGTGCGATTCGCACGTACTATCCGCGCTTGGATTTCGAGGAGGACTCACCGTTCACTCATCCGCGCATCCTGCCCGACCGCGTGTTATTCTATCGTTACAACGAGCAGGAAGGTGAAAGTGCATTTGCATCCTTCTTGATCGACAAGATGGCCGACCATGCAGCGGGAAAGCCTGTGGACTGGGGCGGTTGCCTGTTCTTTGCTGACGCGAGGGCTCGGCGAGCGGAGCTCATACGTGAGCACATCAAAGAGGAGATGCAACAGCAATCCCGTGCCGATGAGACCGAAGCACTGCACGCACAGATCAGTACTCTCCAAGAAGCACACAGTGAGGAGGTTGGAGCACTGAAGGCCAAGATCGAGGAGGCGCAAAAGGACGTGGAAGAGTTCGATGATCTGGCCCTCCAATACAAACAAGAACGGGAGCAGTATGCGAGGGAGAACCGAAGCTTGCAGCTTCAAAACGATGCGCTCCGAAGTGCCCTCGAAGCCAAGACGGGCAAGAGTGCCGATGCCGATGCAGACATCCCAGATAACTATGACGACATGCCCGAGTGGGTGGAGAGCCGACTGGCAGGCCGATTGACCTTGCACCCACGTGCAATTCAAGGGATCAAGAAAGGCGCGTACATTGATGTACACAAGGTTTACCAGTGTCTCGTGCTGCTGGCTCGAGAGTACCGTAACATGCGCCTTGGATACGAGGACGCGAAAGGAGCATGGGAGAATGGGCTCGCACGATTGGGCCTGCAAAACGGCGTTTCAATCACAAAGACACGAGCTGGTGAACAGGGCAAGACCTACTATGTGCACTATCCAATTGGTTCGAATCAACGCCGACTCCTCGGCCTGCACTTGTGCGGTAACCCGACGAAAGAGGATCGGTTCTGCTTGCGCATCTACTTCTTCTGGGATGAAGATGAGAGTCAAGTAGTAGTCGGCTGGCTGCCCAGCCACCTGGACACGCGAGCAACATAATGCGGAGGATCTCCCCATGCCAAGCAAACGGGACCCCATCTGCTACTTGTGCGGTGATGCCGTTGAGCACAGCCCACGCGACAGTGACATGGGACTGTCGATGGACCACATACCACCTAAGCAGTTCTTTCCACAGCCGCTCCGCAAGCAGGTGAATCCCAATCTTGACGTGGTCCCGTCGCACAAGAAGTGTAACAATGCCTATAAGGACGACGAGGATTACTTCTACACCGCGCTTTATCCTCTGGTCGCCAACGGCAATGCACCTATGGCGAACGTAATCTTCAGCGACTTCGTACGGAGATCCCAGAAACAGCAGACGCCAGCGATGCTTCGCAAGATCTTCGCAGGTGCATCTGGAGTCAGCGCAGGGGGCATTGTACTACCCAGGGGAAAGATCGAAGTCCTTGTTGACGAGGCAAGAATACAGAGGATAGCTGGGAAGATCGCGAGAGGCGTCCTCTTCATGGCGAGAGGAGTCTGTACATCAGAATCCGATATTGCTGATATGAGGCTCTGTGAACAGGAAACGGAAGTCCCAGAGATGTACCAGCTATCCTGGCGAGCCACCAAGAAGAAGGGAAGATATCCCCAGGTGTTTTCGTATCGCCACCTTCCGTTCGAGGGTCACCACATACTCTCTCTGATGTTTTGGGGAGCCTTCATGTTCTGCGTCACGATACGGGCCAATGGGAGTTGAAGACGGATCATGCGACTGTACGATATCCTGGGACGGTATGCCCACCCGAAGACCGAGATAAGGCAAGGCACCCACCAGAATCCAGGGAGGCGAATCGCACAGAAGTCTGGCCCAATCGGCTTGTGTGAGAGGCGCGGCCAGCGTATAGTGGTGGTATGACAAGCGGAGATTTGGCCATCAAGACGATTCGGGAACTGCCGGACTCGGCGACTTGGGAGAACCTCGAAGAGCGTGTCCGCTTTCTGAGTGGGATCGACAAGGGCCTGGCTGACGTCAAGGCAGGCAGAATCGTTGCCCACGAGGAAGTCAAGGAAAGCCTCAAGAAATGGCTTGCCGGATAGTCTGGTCCCAGCAAGCCGTCGAAAACCTCAGGGCAAACTCGACAAAACCACGCCACCCCCACATCTCCCGAAATCTGCATCGACCGCCGCCAAATAAGAAACACGGTGGTTCTTCTTGACAGGCAGCATAGTGTATTGTATCATGTACATGCATGTATGTGTATGGATGAAAGGAGCGGTGTTGTGGCGACGAAGACGATCAGTATTGATCTGGAGGCGTACGACCGGCTCAAGGCGGTTCAGCGGGAGACCGAGTCGTTCAGCCAGGTGATCAAGCGCGTGGTGGGTAAGCCGCTGGACGTGGCGGAATTCCTCAAGCGGGTCGGCCGTAAGCCGATCAGTGACGAAGCAGCGGCCGCCATCGAATCGCACGTTGAGAAACGGCGCCGTCCATCCCGGCGGAAACGGTAATGGCGTGCCTGGATACCACCATCCTGATCGATCTGCTCGGCAGGCGCTCGGCCCGAAAGCGTCAGGCGGTCCGCAAGATCGAGGAACTGGCCGAAAAAGGACAGGCACTGACGACCACCCGTTTCAACGTTGCGGAGCTTTACGTAGGCCTGGCCAGGTCCGTGCGTCCCGAAGAGGACGAGGAGGCCATCAGCACTCTGCTGCGTGAGTTCGAGGTGCTGGAGTTCAACGATGCGGCGGCGCGCGTCTTCGGCTCGATCACCGGCTTTCTCCAGCAAATCGGCAAGCCCGCCGGCGACATGGACGTGCTGATCGCCGCGACGGCCATGGTCCACGGCCAGTCGCTGATCACACGCAACGCCCGGCACTTCAAGGACATCCCCCACCTCATCGTCGAGGACTACTGACGCACGCTGGGACCTCAGCGGGCGCCAGGTGTTGGGGGATTCGCGTAGGGTACATGGTGTGCGGCCAAGTCCTCGCGTGAGGGCGTCGGGCCTCGGCCGATCTGGAAGCGGTAGCGAAGGGTCAGCGTTTTGTCCTTCTCGATGGTCTTGGTGAAGAACGCGCCGAAACGGCCGTAGTCACGGTAGGCCGAGAAGACGGTGTTCTTGGGATTGTCCGGGTGATTCATCTGCTGAACCCAGTAGCGATTGCCTGCCAGGCCGTGGGACAATGTCACCCACGGCAGATCTTTGTCCGTTCGCGGATCGATCCCGTCGCGGTGGAACAGGTACTGCGCCTTGCCCTCGTCCGGCCCGGCTCCCACATCGTTGTGCGCGCGGTACTGCACGCCGGCGTGTTCCGGGTCGCCATCCAGCTCGACGTCGCCGCGTACGGCGGTCAGATCGCTGCGCCAATCGAGCAGCACGACGGTCGGATCATCGAGTCGGCACGCGGTGATGTGCCGGCGTTCCACGATAAGCGGCTCGCCGTCGGGATCGTTCCAGTGGACCACTGAGACGAACCGCGCGACGTCGCCCTCGGTGCGCTTCTCCTCGAACCGCTGGTGAACCTGAGCCACGTTGGGCATGTGCCACAGGTCGTACCGCTTACCCTCGCACGCCAGCTTATTCCAGCCGATGAAGATGCCGCGATGATGCGGGTACAAGATCTTCTCGGCCACGTACTCGCTCTGCCCATCCGGCCCGTTGGTCAGTCGCTGCGACCCATCGTAAACGTGCAGGAACGGCTTGTACGTCTCGAACCGCCTCTGCGGCGTCGAGGGATCGAATTCGATCATGTATCGCAGCAGCGGCGTCCCATCGCACAGGACGTCCAGGGACCGGCCGCCATTGTCGCGGAAAGACATTACGTCGGCATCCAGCGGAGCGATCCAGATGTTGCGGAAGGTCACGGCGTTGCCGTGGTCCTGGAGCAGGATCGGCAACGGCTCGGGACCCTCGGGCCGGCCGGCGCCGGTCTTGTTCGGGATCGCCACATCGTCGTGGACGAGCACGCCGTTGTGGTAGACCGTGATGCGGGCGTCGGCCACCTTCTTGTCGCCGTCCCAGCGGGCCTGGCGAAACCGGATGTCGTAGCTCTGCCACTCGCCCGGCTTCCTGCAGACGTTACGGTCGGGGGCCTTGAAGCGATAGATCGAGCTGCACTCGTTGAACTTCGGCTCCAGCCCATAGGAGTCGAGTATCTGAAGCTCGTAGCGTCGCTGAATGTAGACGCCGCTGTTGCCGCGACCCTGGCCCGTCACGTCGGGCGGCAGTTGCGGCGTCTTGAACTCGATGTGCATCGCGAAGTCCCTGACCGGCTCCTTCGTCACGATGCTGCCGGTGCCCGGGACGATCTGCATTGCGCCGTCGGCCAGCGTCCAGCGGATGTCACCACCTCCGTCGCGCTGCCACTTTGAGAAATCCGTTCCGTCGAACAGCGTGACCGCATCGGCCGGCCGGCTGAATGTCGCGTCCACCTGCGGCGGGTTGGCGTAGTCGTTCCAGACCCGCTCGGCGTCCGCCACAACGATCTTGCCCTGGTGGACGTACATCCGATAGCGGAACACGTGGTCTTCGCCGGGCTTCATCTCCCAGGCTCCCGCCTGCGAGGGACAGAAGTTGAAGAACACATAGTTGTCCGGCTCCGGCCAGATGCGCATCGGCTCGGGATGCTGAAAATTCTGCGGATGGCTGTAAAACGTGACGCCCTCCCATTCGTCGATCCTGCCGGATGTGTCACACCAGCGGGCGCGGGTGCCGTGGCCGTCGCGGCCTTTGCCCTCGCTGGTCAGATAGGCCGCCGCTTCGCCCTTCCACTTCGAGGTGGCGCGGAAGCCGAGTCCGCCATAACGGTATTCATCCTGGAGCAGCGGCTCATCCGCGACGCAGCGCTGCGTGGACTTGAAATCGATCAGCCAATAGCCTTTCTCCGGCCCGCCCACGTTGAACGCGCGGACGTCCCAGACCTCGTCGAGGATCACCTGCTCGCCCTTGCTCGTCTTGCGGGCCACGTGCTCCTGCTGAACCTGGAAGCCGCCGAACACCGGCCCATCGGTCGTGGAGAGATATTTCGCAAAGCGGACGGTCCCTGTGCCGTCGCCGACGTTCCAGAAATCGACCATCTTGCCTTCGAAGTGGGTGTGCGTCCAGGGCATCCAGAGTCCCATGTGGTGGATGTGGTCTGCCGGATGGATCTCGGTCAGCACCGAGCCTTTGGTGGACCAGAGCGGATGGATGAATCCGCTGCGGTCATAGAGCGACCGCCGTGCCTCCGGGATGCGTCCGATGTTCTTCGGGGCCGGAACGACGGCATGGTTGTAACGCAGGATGTTGGCGCCGCCGAGTTGAAGGTCGAGGGCCTTGTCGCCTTTGACGGCCTTGACCAGACCATCCGTCGCCGGCTCGCCACGGACCAGCTCGAAGACGCGGCTCTGTCCGGCCGGCGTCGTGCCTTTGAGGACCCACCACAACTTCGGGACCGGTCCGGCTTCAACCTGAGCAGGCACCGCGATGCGCTGCGATCCCGCAACTTCCTCCAGGCGCAACGACGACACATCAGTCAGCCCGACCAGCGGCGCCGATACCGGCGTGTCCACGCGGGTGTGCTCGCCCGCCTGGACGGTGAACGTCGCCAGCGGTTCGGCGGCTGATGACTGCGTGCCAAACAGGAGACAGAAAAGCACGAGGAAAGAGAAGACTGCTGTTTTCGAGGATGGACGTGTCTGCATGGTGGCGCTCCTTTCATTTCCAGCGGCTGTGCGGCCCATAGCCTCCCGGCCGCAAGAGAGGATTCTAACCCACCGATCCGCTCTCTTCAAGCACCGTTTGCAGTGTGCCCGTGAGGCCATGCCTGCCCTTGAGAGTAGCGTCTTACGACGCCACTACGAACGGAACACCTTACGGCGTCACTGTGAACACCGTCATATCCCCGGGCATCCTCATCAGTCAAAATCCGAAAGGGGGCACTTCTTTTCATTCTTCTCATTCTTATCATTCTTGTTAGTCGTTCCTCGTTCGTTCCTCGCTCGTTCCTTGTTCGTTCCCTGTTCGTTCTCTGCGTGTTCCAGGCAGGCAGACCCGCGTCATAACCACACATGTGCAAAGAGGTTCTGGTCGTTCCCCGTCCGTTGCATTCAAGCACAATCCCCCGGTCTTCGCCGCGCAGGACCGCAATGCGATCGTGGAGTGTCAACCAGCACCGAACCTGCGAAGGCGTGTCTACCCCTTGACACAGATCAGCGGTTCGAGGCGGGCGACCTTCCTGGCCAGGCCGGCCTTCTCGGTGGCGTCGACGACGGCGATGACATCCTTGTACGCGCCGGGCGCTTCCTCGGCAACGCCCCGCAGCGAGGCGCCCTTGATTACGATGCCCTTCTGCGCCAGGTGCATGACGACGTCTTTGCCGTGCCATCGCTGGGTGGCCTGTTTGCGGCTCATGGCGCGGCCCGCCCCGTGGCAGCAGGAGCCGAACGACAGCTCCATGCCCGTCCGTGTGCCCGCCAGGATGTACGAGGACGTGCCCATGGTTCCGCCGATCAGGACGGGCTGGCCGGTCTGCTGCAAATCCGCCGGCAGCGCCGGATGGCCCGGTCCGAACGCTCGCGTCGCGCCCTTGCGATGGATGTAGAGCTTTCTCGGCTTGCCGTCGACAAGGTGCTCCTCGACCTTGCAGGTGTTGTGCGAGACATCGTAGAGCAGCTTGACCTCGGCCCTGGGCAGGATATCACAGAACACCTGGCGGACCAGGTGCGTCAGGACCTGCCGGTTGGCCACGGCGCAATTGATGCCCGCGTTCATCGCGCCGAAGTACTGCCGGCCCAGGTCGGACCGGATCGGAGCGCAAGCCAGCTCCTTTTCGGGCAGCTCGATGCCTTCGCTCTTGGCTGCCTTGACCATGCGTGGAAGGAAGTCGGTCGCGACCTGATGGCCCAGGCCTCGAGAGCCGCAGTGGATCATCACGACGATGTCGTTCAGACGCAGTCCGAACGCCTCGGCTATCGCGGCATCATAAATCGCCGAGATGCGCTGCACTTCGAGATAATGGTTGCCCGAACCGAGCGTGCCGACCTGGTCTTTCTGCCGCTGCTTGGCGTGATCGGAAACGAATCGCGGCTCGGCGCCGGCCATCCGGCCGTTCTCCTCGATGCGCGCGAGGTCTTCCTGCGTGCCATAGCCTCGCGAGACCGCCCAATGCGCTCCACTGCGCAGCATGTCGTCCATCTCGTCGGAAGACAGTTCGAGTTTGCCTCGGCTGCCGACCCCGGCCGGGATGCGATGGGCCAGCATCGTCGCGAGCTGGTCCTTGCATCGTTCGACGTCGTCGTACGTCAGGCCGGTCGTCAGGGCCCGCACGCCGCAGGCGATGTCGAAACCGACGCCGCCAGCCGAGATCACGCCGCCCTGCTCGGCGTCAAAGCCGGCCACGCCACCAATGGGAAAGCCGTAGCCCCAGTGAGCATCGGGCATCGCGTACGACGCATGGACCACGCCCGGCAGCGCCGCCACGTGCGCCGCCTGCGCGTAGACCTGCTCATCCATCGCATCGATCAAGGGTTTATCCGCAAAGACGACCACGGGGACCTGCATGGGGCCGAACGGTTCGATGGACCATGCACAATCGCTGGTGCGCTTGAGCTTTTCGGCATACATGCCGGCATTCTCCTTCCTTAGACGTCCACGATGCACTGGGCGATCCACATGCCCCTGGAATCGCATTCGACCTTCAGATCCGCGTAGGTAGCCGCCTTGACCTCGACCGCCGGCTGGTGCCTGGCCGTGTCCACCTCGTCGCCCCAGGCGGTCGCCTGAAGGCCGCCTTCGACGGGCCGGACTTCAAACCGGCCGAACAGCATCCTGCGCGTGTCCATTTCGTAGAGCACGGCGTTGAGCCAATACCAGAAGAGCATCTCATCGTCGTCTTCTTCGCAGAGGATCGCCACGGACTTGCGTGATTCGATCTTCGCCGGGTCGGTGACGATCGCGGTCATCGCCAGCGCCGCTTGGGCAAACGCCTCTTCCCGCGTTCGACCGAAGCCGCGAATCCCCATGTCCGCGGGTGCGAGTAATGTTCCCAATGTGGCTGGCCCATAGCGAATCCGCAACAGAGACCTGGTACGGGCGAATGATGATTCGCCCCTACCGGGCCATCACCACGGACGACCAACCGGTTTCGTTGTGTCCGGGCGAGGTGTCCCGCGCCTTCACGCGGAAGCGGTGACCCTGATTCGCGCGTCCAATCAGGACAGAGTATTCCGGAGAACTCTGCCACTTGCTGCTGAACCCGGATTCCGTCGTGCACTCGAAGAAGTACTCCACGTCCGTCGTGTCGTCAACCGCTTCGGCCGCGGTCATCTCCGCATAATAGCTGAGGCTGGTATTGCCCCTCTTGACTTCGTCGGGCTCGGACTCCCATTCCATCGGGTCGGGAGTCGGCGGCTGCAGGTCGGCGGTGACGGACAGCGAGAAGAGCGTCGTATTCTGGTTGGGTGATTTGTCCCTGGCTCGAACCCGGAAGGTGTACCGACCATGCGGCACAGATGTCACTTCATAGGTCCGGCTGGTCTGCCAGTTGCTGCTGTACTCCGGATGGGAGGTGCAATCGAATTGGTATTCGACGCCGCTGGCGTCGGTGGCCTCCGTGGCCACCATGCGGATCGTGTTCGACGAAACGCCGTAAGGCTCGGTCTCCCAGCTCATCGGGCTTGGCGTCGGCGCTTCGGTGTCGTCCGCCAACGTGGCGGCGCGAGTGATCTCCGACCAGTCCGTTTCCAGTCGATTGCCCCGATTCCGCGCCTTGACTCGATACCAGTACAGGGTCGCGGGCTGCAATCCCGTCTGCTCCCATCGTGGCTCCTGCCCGGCCACGAATGTCCGCCAGCCGCTGTTGATGTCGGGCGTCAGGTAGTTCTCAAAATAGTACTCCACTCCGGTCCCGTCGGTGCTCGTCGCCGTGGTCGCCACCATGGCAATCGAGTAGGGTCCGGTTCCGTACGGCACCGTCGCCCACGTCATCGGATTGGGCAGCGGAGGCGTCGGCACCGGCGGACCCGACCGCCACACCTTCCCGAGGATCGCAAAATCGCGGAAGTCCACAACACTGTTGCGATCGATGTCTTCGGCGAGCAGATCTTCCTGCGCCGGCCACATCGTGGCGAACCGGGCCAAGTCGTCCGGCTCGATGTGCCCATCGTGATCGAAGTCCGCCGGGTGCCCGGTGTCGGTCAGCGACATGCTGGCCTGGGCGGTGCCGCCGTAGGCGCCGAGATTGATGTTCCTTCCATGCGGCCACAATTCGGCCGACCATTCCGAGGTCGGGTTGCCCGCGTCGATGCACCGGCTCGTCTCAGTGTCGATGACCCATTGTCGTGTCATGTGGTCCCAACGGCCGGCCTGCGACTTGAGATGGTAGTCTCCGTCGATCCACACGTCGTCGTCCGTCTCGGCGGTGCCCTTATTATCCCATCGCCCATCGACGGCAAACGACGGATCGGCCACCACGTCTCCGAGTCCCATCGCGGCGTTGCCCCCGAAGTTGCCGCCGTCGTTCATCCAGAAGGCGTTGTACGAGTTGATGCACAGACCGTAGATGCCGGCGGTGAGAGGCGCGGCATTGAAGGCGATGATGTTGTTGCAGACCGTTCCCGGACACCGGCTGATCGCACCACCGTACGTGCCGGCGATGTTGCCCACGATCGTGTTGTTGCAGACCAACTGCGTGCAACTGTACAACCCGCCGCCTTCGCCCTCCGCTCGATTGCCGGCGATGACGTTGTTCTCGATCCATCCGTTGCAGGCGTAGAGCCCGCCGCCTTCCGGGATCGCGAAGTTGCCGACGATCGTGTTGCCGACGATCTCGCCGTCACAGAAGTACAACCCGCCGGCGTTGGAGTTGTAGGAAATCAGGTTGTCGCGAATCGATCCGTTGCCGTAGGCGACACCGGCATTGTTGTAGGAGATGGTGTTGCCCCGAATCGATCCATTGCAGGCGAAGATCCCTTCCAGCTCATTGTAGACGATGGTATTGCCCACGACAGTCGGCGCCGCATCGCTCTGGCCGGTGATACCTGCGCTTTGGCAATCTCGGATGATGTTCTTCGATATCGTCGGGGCGGATCCCACACAGAAGATGCCGTACCCGGTGATCGTGAAGCCTTGCAGTACGGAGTCGCCGCCCTCGCCGAAGTCGAAGATGACGCTGGAACCGGACGGTCCGGCGATCACCGTCGTTTGGACCACCGCCGGGTCGTCCGGGGCCAGGCTGCGCACGGTCACACCCCTGCCGTTGAAGACAATCCGCTCGCGGTATGTTCCGGGCCTGACCACGATGACGTCGCCGTCCCACGAATCGTCGATCGCCTTCTGGATGGTCGCATAGTCGGCGGAGCCGTCGTCATCCACGGAAATCGTCTTTGCCAGGCAGGGAACGGCCGAAATCGCCGCGATCAACAACACAACAAGCCTGTTCATACCGAAATCCTTCCTCCTACGAATCCTATCTCGACAAGCAACCATGATAGCAGAAACCCGCGTTTTATTCAAGCTCTGCGGGCAGCTCCTGAGGCATTATCGGCTCCAGCGGGCCGGGACTTGCAATCAGAGAGTACGTCTGCTCGCATTCCGGGGCGGCAGTCGCCCGCACGGTGACCCGCCAGGAGCCCTCCAAGGGGTTCTCCACGTGGACCTGCTCGACGTTGTTCGTGTGGTCCTCCCGGTCGCGTCGAGCCGGCTGCTGAGGCTCAGACGGATCGAGCGTCCACGGGAAGTGACGCTGCCCACGGGGATCGGTCACCACAAGGTCCAGGTCGTTGACCAGGGCGTGGGCCGCCAGCGGGTCGGCGGGAAAATCGTCCCAGATCAGAGTCACTTTCAGTTCCGCTTGGTCGGGCAGCACCTCCAACATGTAGACGCCCTCCTGCTCCGGCCAGACGATACGATTCTCGACGACGACCTCGTCGAGTGTATCGGCGCGGATCAGATCGACAGCCTCCCTGGCATCGATCGCGCCGTAACCCGAGGAGTAATCAGGACCCGGATTCTCCAGGTCCATCGCCGTGTGGATCAAGATGCCTTTGAGCGTCGAAGGCAGCGGATCGGCTGCGTGCGTGCCGCGCCAATCCTCCAGAAGCAGGGCCAGCGTCCCCGAGACCGACGGCGCCGCCAGCGAGGTGCCGCAGCCGGAGCCATAACGATTCGACGGCAGCGTCGACCAGATGCTCCAGCCTTTGCGCGCTTCGCAGCCGGGAGACATCACGTCGGGTTTGATCCGTCCATCGGCGGTCGGCCCCTTGTTGCTCGACGACCAGATCAAGCCGTCGTCCGAATTGGTGGCCCCGACCGTGACAACGTTCTTGGCGACGGCCATCGACGTGATCGTCGCCCAGTCGCCTTCGTTGCCCGCTGCACAGACGACCGAAATCGGCCTGCCCAGCCCACCTCGCACGATGCCGTCCAGCGAGGCACAGTAGTCTTTGTAGACGTGCCACTCGACCTTGCCCCAGGAGTTGTTGGCGATGTCGATGCCGTAAACGTCGACCGCCTGCTCGTACTGCTCGCCAAGCTCCGCCACGTTGTTCCAGGCGCGAAACGAGACGAGCGTCGCGCCCGGCGCCATACCCCGATACCGGCGGCTGGCCAGCAGGCTGCCATCGCCCAGCAGCGTTCCGGCCACCAGCGTGGCGTGATCACCGATCTGCGCGCCGTCATCGATGTTCATCACCCGGCCGATCAGATCCATGTGATTGGCGTCGGGATGGCGCGATTCCCATTGGCCAACGATGACGCCGGAACCGCTCAGTTCGTAGGGCCAAGCCTGGACCGTGTCCACGTTGGTCGCGGCTCTCACTCCATCGTTCAGGTCGACCGATTCATAGTGCTGATCGATCCACTTGACGCTGTCGTGCGAGGCCAAGTCGTATATGCGGTCCTCCGGCAGAAGCAGGACGATGCGACGATCCACGCTGCTGCTCGCCAGGATGTGCCCGCCAAGCTGGGCGACGATTCTTGCCTCCGCCTGAAGGTCGGCATCCTCGAAGAACGTCGCAATCAGCCTGGCCCGGCCGGAATCGGCTCTCGAACAGACATTGACGCCCCCCTCGCGCAGGGAAGGGTCGATCTTGTCCCGGGGCTCAATCTTCGCCACCGCCCGGACTTCGGGCATGGCCGCCACCCGCTCGGCCTCGCTGAGGGGCAGACTCGCCAGCCAGGCGCGGTGGGGAATGTACGAGAGCAGTCTCACCTGCGCCCGGGCCAGGGTCTCCCGCTGTTCGGTCGTCGGTATCGCGTCCAATTGCAGGATCACGTGGATAGGCTCCGAGCCGGCGACCTCCCGCACCGGCAGCAGATCGCCCAGGCCGGCCTTCGGAACGAAACGTCGGCTCTTAAGCAGCACCATGTCGGCGCCGAGCGTCTGGCTCGCGACCAGCAGAACAATGAACAGGCTCGCGACAGCGTTCGCCTTGCGCATGGCGACATCGCCGCCCGTTATTGTCCTGCGTGGATTCACTCCGAGGCACATCGGAACCCTACACCCCCGTTTCATGCACCAACCCGGCCTCACTGCCGCCGGTGAACCGTTCAACTCACCACCAGAGAACGGTCCCCTCCCGATCCTGCGTTTCAAGATACCCATTATATCATTCCGGGCGGATCGTTTCCAGTCCCACGGGGCAGATTCCGGGCGGCGTTCGACCGGATCACGGCCTCGGGGTGAAGACATATCGGACGTTGCCATGCAATAGAGGCCTGCGGCGGTGGGTCTTGGCTGAGAACATCTGAAGGCCTGCCCGACAATTCTCTATCCATCTATGAGACGGTGGATTACACTTGGAGCCACACAAGACGGCCACAAATGGAGTTCCGTCGCGGTAATCACCCGAATCAGTAAGATGCAACATCGCTTGGGGGCAGTCTCGGAGATGCTCATGGTCCACGAGAAACCTGGCAACATCAGGATGATGATAGGGTCGATCGCAATCGCGGTTCTCGTTCAGGCATTGGGCGCAACCGGTCTGGCTGGACAGGCCCCGCAAACAAGAACCACCGGTCCGGCCGAAGTGAATGAACCGAACGCCGTCGCGAGTACGCCGCTTCTGGCGGGCGAGACCACTACAGCCCCTCCCAAGATTACCACAGAGGATATTCAGGCGCGGAAAAAGCAAATCGCCGATTCGCAGGAACTGGCCGACGACGTCAAGACCCGGCTGACCGAGATCTACGACAGAGCCCTGGCCCAGTTGAAGCTGGGCGGCGAACTGGCGGAGAAGAACAAACAATACGACGCGGCGATCAAGAACGCTCCGTCGGCGCTGGAGGGAATCCGCAAGTCTCTGGCGCAGCCGGCGGCTGCAACGCCCGAGGCAGCTTCCGATCTGACCCTGGCGCAGGCCGAGCAGGCTCTGGCGCAGGCGGCCACAGCCCTCGAGGAAGCCAAGAAGACCGCGGCAGACCTTGAAGACGAGCCCCGCAGACGCGCCGACCGGAAGACCAGGATTCCCGAGGAATCGAAGAACACCCGACAGCGCCTGGATGAGATTCAGAAGGCACTCGCGGCCATCACAGCGCAGGAGAAAGAAACGGAAACGGACCGGGCCAACCGGGTCCTCCTGTCGGCCGAGCAGGACGCTCTCCAGAGTCGGCTCGACACCAGCGCCAAGGAACTGCTGTACTACGATACGACGAACGACCTGCTGGCGGCGCAGCGAGACCTGGCCGCGCGACAGTTGGCGACCGCCCAGAAGCGGCTTGACTTCTGGCAGGACAAGGTCAACAGCTTGCGGCAGCAGGCCGCCCAGGCGGCCCAGACCGAGGCCCGCCGCGCCCAGGAAGAGACCAAATCGGCCCGGCCCGAGATTCAGCCGATCGTCCAGAAGAATGCCGAGCTGGCCCAGCACCAGGCCGAGCTCGTAGCGAAGATTCAGGGCGTCACGAGATACGCCGAGACCGTGGACACTTCCCTGGCAACCATACGGAGAGACTTCGACGAGATCCGCAGCCAGATCGAGACCGCCGGCAGAGTCACCGACTCGATGGGAATCCTGATGCTCGGCAAGCGCGACAAGCTCCCGGACGTCGGCGAGCGCCAGCGGCGGATGCGAGAGCGTCCGGCCGAGATCGTCTCGTCACAACTTCAGGCGATGGCGTATGACAAGCAGTGGTCCGAGCTGAGCGATCTGACCGATGAGCTGGAGGAGGTGACCGCCACGCTCGAGACCAACGTCAGCGATGCCCGGCGGGAAGCGGTGAAGAAGGAGGCGACCGACTACTACGAAAACCAGCGAAAGCTGCTGCGGGCCATTTCCGACCACTATTGGGACCATGCCACCCGGCTGGCTCGGCTGGACAGCAGCGAGCGGCTGCTCGTCAGGACGGTCGAGGACTTCTCCATGTTCATCGACGCCAATGTCCTGTGGGTCAAGAGCGAACGTCTGCCGGGCCTGTCCCACTTCGGACATGCGGCCCGAGCCATTCTATGGCTTGTCTCTCCGGCGAACTGGCACAAGGTCGCTCGCACGATATGGAGCGATTTGGTGGCGAACCCCACAATCTACGTCCTGCTGGCCGTGCTGATCGGGGCTGCCATGACGGTTCGGCGCAGGATTCACGATCGAATCAAAGCCGGCGCGGAGAAAGTCCGCCAGATCGAGACCGACTGTTTCTTCCTGACAGTCGAGGCGCTGGCGCTGACCGTGCTGCTGGCGGCGATCTGGCCGGTGTTTCTCCTGCTGGCGCACTGGCGTCTGTCGGCCATGGCTCTCGATGATTTCGTCCGCGCGGTGGCCGCCGGATTGGGTCGCGTGGCCTCGGCTGTGTTCATCCTGAGTTTTCTGAGCAGCGTGGCCATGCCCCATGGCCTGGCCCATGCGCACTTTCGCATCCGCGAGGAGCCGCTGGCGCTGCTTCGTCGGCATCTGCGATGGTTTCTTGTCTTCGTCATACCAGTCGTATTCGTATCCCAGGTGATGCGAAGCCAGCAGACTGACCAATCGTGGTACGGCGCCGCCGGGCGACTGGTCTTCATCGTGGGCCAGGCGGGTCTGGCAGTGTTCCTGCTGCGGGTGCTGCATCCTGCCGCCCCCTTGATCGACTCCTGGCTGAAGCAGCGGCGTGGCGGCTGGATGGATCGGCTTCGTTTCCTCTGGTATCCGGCGTGCCTGCTGGCGCCGTTGTCCTCCGCGGCGCTGGCGGGTATGGGCTATCTCTATGGAGCTCGTCATCTCAACGGGAAGCTGATGCGCACGATCGGCCTGATTCTCGCGGCCCTCCTAATTCGCGCGCTGTTCGTCCGCGGACTGATTCTTGCCCAGCGGCGTCTGGCCCTGCTCGAACGACAGAAGCGCCGAGCCGCCGCCGCGCAGAAATCCCCGCAGGATGCAACGGCCACATCGACCCCGATCGGCGAGACAGCCGAGAGCAAGATCAAGCCCGAACCGACCATCTTCGAGATGTCCCAGCAGACCAGAAAGCTCATCGCCGCCGCGACCGGCATCCTGCTGGTGCTCGGCGCATGGTACATCTGGAAAGGCGTGCTGCCGGCGCTGACGGCCCTGGGACAGCGTCGGCTCTACAAGGCCGGCCCCGACGAAATCGTCACCCTCGGTGCCGTGATGACGGCCCTGGTCCTGATCGCCCTGACCGTCCTGATCGCCCGAAACGTGCCCGGCCTGCTGGAACTGGCCATTCTCCGACACCTGCCTCTGGACCGGGGCGTTCGCTTCGCGATCATCACCGTCTGCCGCTACCTCCTCGTGGCCGTCGGCGTCGTGCTGGCCTTCACCGAACTAGGCATCGGCTGGTCGAAGGTCCAGTGGCTCATCGCCGCCATGACGGTCGGTCTCGGCTTCGGCTTGCAGGAGATCTTCGCCAACTTCATCAGCGGCCTGATCATGCTGTTCGAACAGCCGATTCGCGTCGACGACATCGTCACGGTCGGAGACGTCACCGGCCGCGTCACCATGATCCACATCCGCGCCACAACAATCCGCAAGTGGGACCAGCGCGAGCTGATCGTGCCCAACAAGGAGTTCATCACGGGCCGGCTGATCAACTGGACCCTCTCCGATAATACGCTGCGACGAGATTTTGCCGTCGGGATCGTCTATGGATCCGACACCCGCAAGGCCGAGCAGTTGCTGTATGAGATCGCACGCAATCATCCGCTGGTCCTGAAGGACCCGGCGCCCACGGTGCTGTTCAAAGGGTTCGGCACCAGCAGCCTCGATTTCGAGCTGCGCGTCTACTTCTCGGGCATCGAGAACAACCTGCCCGTCTGGCACGACATCAATTTCGCCATCGACGACGCGTTCCGCCAGGCCCGGATTGAGATCGCCTTCCCGCAGCAGGATGTCCACATTCGCACCATCGATCGCGAAATTCCGATCCGGGTGGAGCCGCCTCCGGCCTGAACGCAGCCGGAGAATCGACAGGAGCTGAATAATGAGAGCAGATGGATTCGCACGAGCGCTCCGGTGGCTGTTGTTGACTCCCGCCGTCCTGACCGGCTGCGCCGGCGTGCCTTCGGGCATCCGGCCCGTCGGGGACTTCGACCTCGATCGCTACCTCGGCACATGGTATGAGATCGCCCGCCTGGACCACAGCTTCGAACGCGGCCTGACCAACGTCTCGGCTACCTACACGATGCGCAAGGACGGCGGCGTGGACGTGCTCAACAAAGGCTACGATGAGCGCAAAGGTCAATGGAAGCAGGCCAGAGGCAAGGCCTACTTCGCCGACGCGCCGACGACCGGACATCTGAAGGTGTCGTTCTTCGGCCCGTTCTATGGCAGCTACGTAATCATCGCGTTGGATCGGGACCAATACTCTTACGCCCTGGTCTGCGGGCCGAACCGGTCCTATCTCTGGATTCTCGCGCGGGACCGGTCGCTCGATCCATCCGTCGTGGACATGCTCGTGGCACAAGCCAAGGACCTGGGGTTCGATACAGACGCACTGATCCGGGTCGAGCACAACCGCTCCGAGCACTGAAGCCCTTCCTGTCAGGAGAACGCGCAGTGAAGACACAGACAGAGACACATTCGCAACCCTTCGCGAGCACATTCTCCATCGTGCTCGCAGCAATCCTGATGACGACTACCGTCGGCGCCGCCGCCCCTGTGGAAGTCGCGCCGTTCGCAGGGAACAAGTCGTCGTTCCATTCCTACGACCGATATGACTTCACCTACGCGGAACGCGAGTGCATCGTGGTCACGCCGAGGACCGTTGCGCCGGGCAAACCCTGGATCTGGCGGGCCCGTTTCTTCGGCCACGAGCCGCAGACCGACGTCGCGCTGCTCGAAAAGGGATTCCACGTCGCGTACATCGACGTAGCCGGCCTCTTCGGCTCTCCGAGGGCCGTCGCGATCTGGGACCAGTTCTACGCCTACCTGACGCAGGTGCACGGCTTGGCGCCCAGGCCCGCCCTGGAGGGCATGAGCCGGGGCGGACTGATCATCTACAATTGGACCGCGAAGAACCCCGACAAGGTCTCCTGCATCTACGCGGACGCGCCGGTCTGCGACATCAAGAGCTGGCCCGGCGGCAAGGGCGCCGGCCCGGGCAGCGCCGCTGACTGGGCGCAGTGCCTCGAAGTCTACGGCCTGACCGAAGAGCAGGCCCTTACCACCAGGTGCAATCCGATCGACCATCTCGAACCGCTGGCCAAAGCCGGCGTCCCCCTGCTGCACGTGGTGGGCGATGCCGACGAGGTCGTCCCGGTGGCCGAGAACACCGCGATTCTCGAAGAGCGGTACAAG
The DNA here is from genome assembly GCA_040772485.1 of Sedimentisphaerales bacterium. Classification (GTDB taxonomy): domain Bacteria; phylum Planctomycetota; class Phycisphaerae; order Sedimentisphaerales; family Anaerobacaceae; genus Anaerobaca. The sequence continues at coordinate 90,626 of JAXGYC010000014.1, forward strand.
GCCCTGGGCGGCTCGATCCAGGTCATCCACAAGCCCGGCGTCGGGCACCATCCGCACAGCCTCGCGGACCCAGCGCCGATCGTCGAATTCATCCTCTCCCACACCGACAAGCTGATCCGCGAGCGTATCGAATGGTGTGACATCTGGATCACCAACGCCGACCGCGATGACCTGCCGCGCGTGCTGTTGATCGGCGACTCGATCGTGCGGGGCTACTTCGGAGACGTCGAGCGGGCGCTCGAAGGCAGGGCCAACTGCGCCCGGTTGACGACCAGCCGCTGCATCTGCGATCCGGTCTTCTTCGACGAGCTGAAGCTGGTCCTGGCCCAGTATCGATTCGACGTGATCCACTTCAACAACGGTCTGCACGGCTGGGGCTATGCCGAGGACCAGTACAAAGCCGCCTTCCCGAGACTGCTCGACGCGTTGCAGCAGCATGGCCGCAACAGCACGCTCATCTGGAGGACCACCACGCCCGTCCGCAATCGCGAGGCCTTGGACAAGCTGTCGGAAACCACCGACCGCGTCAGACAGAGGAACGCCATCGCCGCCGCATTCGTTGAGCCGCTGGGCCTGCCGGTGGACGACGTGTTCGCGCTCGTGATCGACCATCCGGAGTACTACAGCCCCGACGGCGTCCACTTCAACGCCGAGGGAATCCGCGCCCAGGCCCGACAGGTCGCCCAAGCGATCCAATCGCATCTACCCGACCAGTCTCCCGCATCGAGTTCGACGAAATAATCCGAAAGAAAGTCGTGACTGGCAACCTCAGCGCCGCCTTATACAATGGAGGTCCAGCCTGCCGCCCCGCCGAGAATTGGTGGGCGGGAGGAAATGAACTGTCGGATGAGGCACACATGCGAGGAAGTGCGGAATGGGACGAACCAGGTGGTTGTACGCTGTCCTGGCAATTCTGCTGGTGGCCGGATGCGGAAGAAAACCTCAGGACACCGCAGAGGCCCTGCGTCAGGCCATGGCACACGCTGACATCGCCGAGGTCAAATCGTTGATCGCAGGCGGAGCAGACGTCAACGCCAGGGATGCCACAGGCAAGACACCCTTGTTCCACGGGAACGCCGAGGTTGTTCAGTTGCTCATCGCCCACGGCGCCGACATCAACGTGCAGGACCGTTGGGGCTTCACACCGTTGCACGCCGCCCTTCGAGGCCCTTCCGTTGCCGTTGAAACGGCCAGGCTACTGATCAACCGAGGCGCCGACGTCAAAACCCAAAGCCACGATGGCGAGACGCCGCTTCACGTTGCAGCCGCCTTGGGCGATCTGGAGTTTGTGCGTCTGCTGGTTGCCCAGGGAGCTGAAGTCCGCGCCGAGACACGGACCGCAGAGACACCCCTGCTCCGGGCGGCCCAAAAGGGGCGCCTTGCCATCGCCGAATTCCTGATCGCCAAAGGGGCCGATGTCAACACGCAGGGCGGCGAGAACTTCAGCAGTCCTTTGCACGCGGCCGTCAAGCTGGGTCACAGGCGTCTGGTCCGGCTGCTGCTCGACAGCGGCGCTGCCGTGAACCCCACCGACCGGCTCGGACGCACTCCCGCGGTCCGCGCGATGCAGAAGAGCCAAATGGGCATCGCCAAGACCCTTGTGGCAGCAGGCGCAGAGATCAACCTTCACCTCGCGGCGTACCTCGGAGACGTTGCGACAACGAAGCGTCTGATCGAAGCAGGCGCCGACGTCAATCTGCGAGACGACCTTGACTACACCGCTTTGCACTATGCCGCCCGCCAGGGTCAGGCGGAGGTGGCCGAGTTGTTGATCGCCAACGGCGCCGACGTCCATGCAATCGACAAGTATGGGTATGCCCCGCTTCATCTGGCGATCAATCATGTCGAGGTCACGAAGGTGCTCCTCGACCATAGCGCCAATCTCAATGCGGGAGATTGGTCCGGGGAAACTGCGCTGGAGAAGGCCATCGTCCGTGGGGACAAGGAGGTCGTCAGCCTCCTCCTCGCCCGGGGGGCCGACATCGACCTGCATATGGCCGCGTACATCGGGCGTCTGGACAAGGTCAAAGAACTCCTCGCCAACGGCGCAGACATCAACCTGCGATTGAGTCGGATAGACCCGTCGATGCTTGAAGAGCTTTCGGCCATCTATCGAGACACTCCGCCCGACCGTAGCGAACCCTGGGGAGACACGCCCCTGCATCGTGCCTTGCAAGGTGGACACGCGGACGTCGTCGAGTTTCTCACCACTGCCGGTGCGGACCTCGAAGCCCGAGGTGACCAGGGGCAGACGCCCCTGCACGATGCCGCCTACCTTGGCTTTGCAGACATCGCCCAGATGTTGATCGCGCGTGGCTCCAACGTAAACGCGGTAGCTGGGTCGTCCTCGCGATACGGCGAGACGCCGCTGCAAATGGCGGCCCATGGAGGTCATACCACAATGGTGGCCCTTCTCGTGGCCCATGGCGCCGACGTGAACGCAAGAGACGCGGAAGATCGGTCGGCGCTGTTCCACGCCTGGACCAAAGGATTCGCAGATGTGGTCGCGGTGCTCGGTGACGATGCTAATGAGCTGGCGCTGGCGAAGCGGAAACCCTATAGAGTGATCATCCGAAACTCGGAGGCAACCAAGAAGGTCCTGTTGCCGGATGAGTGCGACGGGACATGGATTCCGACACCAAGCGACATCGAAGGCCTCGATCTGGTTCTCAAATCCTATCTCATCGAGAATACGGCTGTTCGGACGGATACTTCGGTGAAGCGAGAGGTTCTCCTGGCAAGTCTGCGTCGCTACAATCAGGAGTACGGCGGTTTCATCAGCAATGGGATCAGGTACATCATCTGCAACCTGGTGATGACCGAGGACCCGGAAGTACCAAACGAAGAGGAATTCACCTGGTGGTCCACCGGATTTGAAGACATCGCGAGAGTCATCTTCGACGCTGAGAGGCGAACGGTCATTCGCATCGACGATCCAACTTTCTACGTATTCCTCTACTGAGATCGAGTCCTGAGAAAATGGTATACTATCAGGGACAAATGCTCGACGGTGGTTCGTACGGGTGACGGTGCGATGATCCACTTTACGTGTGTGTATTGCGGCAGGAAGATCTGGGCGAAAGACGGACTCGCTGGCACTCAGGTCAAGTGTCCGGCGTGCGGGCACACGATCCGCGTCAAGCCAACGGCGGAGCCTGAGCCACAAACAAAAGAGACAGTCTACGACGCACCCGCCGAGGCCCTGGACTGGCGAGGCAAGAGCGACCGCGAGATCGTCAGGGAGCTGCGCAAGCATCGCCCACTGACCGAGCAGGAAGAAAGACGGCGGGCCATCACACGGACGCTGTCCCCTTTCATGCCGCATTATGACAGCCTGACCCTGTTCGCTCTGAGCTGGGCGTTCCTCCTCCTACTCTTGCTCGGACCCAACGCATCCCCATCTCGATACACATTGGGATCGCGATACACCTCGGGCTCGAGAGCGCCTGCGCCGCAGGGGCCGAACGAGCCTCTTGCGAGGGTCATATGGTCCGTCGGCCAGCAGTTCATGGTTCTGACGCCGCTGGCAGGCATCGGGATGGTCCTGTCGCTGGTGGGTGTCTTCTACCCGAAACGCAAGCCCGAACCGGTCAAGTGGCTGATGCTATGCTTCGCAGTGATGGTGACAGGGGGCACCGGCATCTACGCCGGCTACATCTGGTTCACGACGGCACGAGGCTGGCTCATGGTGTTTCCCGCGTCGAACATCCTCAGCGCGGCGGTTCCCCTGCTGCTGTTTCGCGCGGGCCTGCTCGACACGGAGGTGATTCTCGACACGACCGCCCGGCTTTCGCAGGTGGTCGTCACTCTGGTCGTGACGGCCGTACTGCTGGCGACGTGCCTGTACGTCTTCAGGCTGCACTGGGCCATCGCCTACTCGATCTGCGTCGCGTACACGATGAGCCTGAACCACGCCATCACGGACGTGTTCGGAGGGGGGAAGATCGCGAAAGAAGTGGCAAAGTGAATCGGTCCTGCCGGTCCCCTCGGACCAACAGGACCGATTCACCGATTCTTATGCTACGAGCCGCTGGGGACGATGTAGATATCGACGCGGCGGTTCTTGGCGTTGCCTTTGTTGCCCGGTGCGTTCGGCGCTACGGGTCGGAACTCGCCGAAGCCGCGCGTGCTCATGCGCTTGCCTTCCAGGCCGCAGCCTTCGAGCACCCGGACGACCGCGATGGCGCGGTGCGAGGACAAATGGCGGTTGGTCGGATGGGCAACCAGCGTGTCGGGCCGGCGAATCGGAATATCGTCCGTATGGCCGGCGACGATGATGTCGAACTCCTTGGCCTCGCTCGTGTTGAGGATGCCGCACAGCGTCCGGACCGTCTCGGCGGCGTTGGCCGTCACCTTGTCACTGCCCAGCTCGAAGAGCAGATCGCTCTTGAATTTCACCAGGCCCCGGCTGGAATCGTATTCCACCATGTCCTTGTTCTGGGCCGCGAAGTCCTCCAGTGCCGTGTTCAGCTCAACCGGGAGCGGCGAGGTGCCCATCAGCCGATCCTGCATCGACTTGATCAGCTCCTCCTTCCTGGCCAGGTCTTCCTCCAGCGCCGCGATCTTCTGGCGCAGCGCATCGACCTCGACCCCGCCGGTCTGCTCGGAGGCCGACAGTTGCCGCCGGAGCCGGTCCAGCTCCAGACGACACGCCTCCAACTCGCTGGTCAACTGGTCGATCCGCTTGGCCTGCATGTCGTTCTGGAGTCGCAGGTCCCCCGACCCGGCACACCCTCCGATCAGCGTCATGCCCGTCGATAGAGCCAGCACAACGAGAATGCTCGAAAGCTTCAAACTCCGCATTGCCCAATCCTTTCCATTGTCCAGAATCCTAAACATCTCATCGCGTGAAATCGGGTGTGGGGGGTTCAGGACCTTGCCTCATGCGCTGATGGGTCCATCCCTGGCCACAGTGGTGGTAAATAGAATGGATTGCACCCACCGCGTCAAGGGTAAAGTGGAGAATATGAACCCCCTGGCGTCATCGCGAGACGGCATGGGACAGTCAGCGACGGATTTCTTATCGGATCGTGAAAAAAGTGCGAGAAAAACTGTAACACGTCCCCTCCGTCCGGGATTTCCTATTGTGAATGGCACCGCGATCCACCGGCGGGCAATTCTGGTGCGAGAAGGACAGGGAACCGGACGCCCTTGCTTTTCCTGCCCGCGACCAGATTTCTTGACGGACCGGAAGAAAACCCGAAAGAAAGCTGTAAAGGCAGGACTCCGTCCGTGTCATACATGTGAAGATTCCTTCTCGACGTGCATGAAGATCAGAACCGATGGAACAGCGCACGAAGGGATGGGAGTCTTGACGGTGGCGCCTTAAGGCCCCATAATAGCATTGTTGGCAACCCACCCGCGGGCGGAGCGGACGGAAGCCCGCCTCCGGCGGGGAATTCTGGTGCGAGAAGAAGAGGAGCATATCATGGACACCAAGACATCGATCGTTCTATTGGCGTGCGCAGGGGTTCTGGCCTTTGCGCTGACCGGATTGCCCATCGTTCCACGGGCTTGGGCGGACCCGAACGTCGCGGATGGCAACTGCCCGGCGGCGGAAGGCAGGTGGCCTTCGCTCGGAGGCGACTACACGCGAAGCGGATTGAGCCCCGATGAGGGCCTGACCGAGCCGGCTGGCGAATGGAGCTGCGAAGTTGGCGGCGCTGTCGTCGGCAGCGCAACCGTCGGCTGCGACGGCCGCGTCCACGTCGCCTGCGAGGACGGCAAGCTCTACACGCTCGACGCCGGCGGTGCGCCGCTTTGGACCACCGACGTCAACACGCCGCTGCTGAGCGCCCCGAGCATCGGGTCCGATGGGCGCCTGTTCGCCAGCGGCCGGGATGGGAAGCTCTACAGCTTCGACCCAAACGGCGGCGTGCGATGGACCCACAGCACAGGTGACGCAATCTACTCGTCGGCGGCCGTCGCCGCAAACGGCAACGTCTATGTCGGCTCGACCGACGGCAAGCTCCACGCCCTCGACGCCAACGGCGCGATTCTCTGGTCATTCCAAACCAAGGCCTCGGCGAACCTTCAAGGTGCTGTCTTCGCGTCACCCTCGATCGGCGCCGACGGCACGGTCTACATCGCGGGCCTCTACGATCCGACGCTATACGCCCTGAACTCGGCCGATGGCAGCGTCAACTGGGCGTGCAGCTTTGTGCTGTATCCCGAAGACCCGGATGACCCCAATAGCGACAAGACGGGCGGCTGGCCGTTCGTGTCCCCGGTGATCGGTCCCGATGGGACGATCTACCAGACGCTCCTTTACGACAGCCACCTCTATGCGATCGAGCCGAGCGATGGAACGATTCGCTGGTCCGTCGATCTGCTCGACACGCCGGCCATCGACAAGGCCGCGATGGAGTTCGACCCCTATGCCGACGGCTGGTCCGAGCCGGTCATCGGCCCCGATGGGACGATCTACGTGAGCCTGGACGATCCCTATCTGCGCGCGGTCGACCCGAGCGGAACCCTCAAGTGGGTCGCGCGATTGGGCAACCTCGGCGGCTTCACGCTGACAGTCGACGCGAACGGACTGGTCTACGCCGCCTGCGACGATGGGTGCGTGTACGTCGTCGATGCCGACGGCCAACAGACCGGTCGCTGGCAGACGTCCGGCTGGCCCGCTTTCCCGATCGTCACCGCCGACGGCGCTGTGCTCGTCACCGACTCGCAGGACTACTCCATGCTTGTCACCGATGCGGCCAACACGGTGCAGACTCTGTCGGTCGAGTCGCTTCAGGAGCCGCAGCCCGAGCCGGCTGCAGCGCAGTGAGCCAACTGAAATCGGGAGGCATGCGAAGATATGAAACCCGCACGAAACATCACGAGAAGCGATGTGGCGGTTCTGCTGGTCCTGACGGCTATCGTCCTGTGCAACATCGCGGCCGTCGGCGCCATCGGCCGCAACCGCGCCAAGGAGATCGTCTGCCTGACTAACCTGCGCCAGTGGCATGGCACATTCCAGGATTACCTACGGGAAAACGACGGCAAGTTCTTCACTGGGATGACCAACACGGGCTACTGGTGGCCCGCCCAGCTCGATGAGGCAACGCAGAGCTGGAAGAAGAACAGGACGTGGTTCTGCCCGGCGGCAACAACGCCCCTGTCCGACGAGTACGGTCGCAGCAGCCCGTATAGGACATACCTCATGGCTTGGGGAATCTTCACCACGCCACAACTCGGGCTCGATGGAATCGCGGGCAGTTACGGACTGAACGGCTACACGATCGACATTCCGGCGTCGAGCGTGTATGAGGGCGGTCTATCCGCCAGCTGCGGCTGGCGCGACCTTGCGAACGTCGCCCAGGCCGGGACCATCCCGGTGTTCTTCGACGCGCTGCGCTTCGACCTGTGGCCCCTGCACACGGATGCGCCGGCCCAGCACGCCAATGCCGCTTGGTCAGGCAACCAGATGGCCCGCTGTTGTATCAACCGCCACAGCGGCGCGATTAATTGCCTGTTCCTCGACGGCTCGGCGCGAAAGGTGGGCTTGAAGGAACTCTGGACGCTGAAGTGGCACAAGGTCTTCAACACGGCGGGGCCTTGGACGCAAGCCGGCGGCGTGCAACCGTCCGACTGGCCGCAGTGGATGCACGAATTCAAGGACTATTGATCCAATCCCCGAGAATGCGAGGCAGTGAGATGGGATATCCGCGAAGATTGACGTTGGTGGACTGCCTCGTCGCGACGATCTGCGTTGCGGTGCTTTTCATGACCGTCGGCGCCGTCGGTCGGCACGGCCGCGAGCGGGCCAAGCGGGCGGTCTGCCTGAGCAACCTGAAGCAACTGACCCAGGCCTGGCGTCAGTTCGCCGACGACCACAACGGCAACCTCGTCAACGGCGCAGGCGGAATCTACATGACGAGCGCCAAGCCCTGGGTCGGCATGTGCTGGTCGCCTTACTACCAGTCGGGCGGCCAATTGCCGGAAGGCGAGCAGATCGCGGGGATTCGCGAGGGAGCCCTCTGGCCCTATCTCCAGGAACTCAATCTGTATCGCTGCCCAGGCGGATACCCGGGTGAGAGACTCAACTACTCTGTCGTCGACGGGATGAACGGATCGAGCCGCACAGGGACGACAACGGTGGCCCAAGGCAGGCTGGTGGGGCTGCGGGTCGGCGACACGGTCGTTTGGGTGCAGAATCTAAGCGAGATCATCTCGCCGGGTCCGGACGAACGCATGGTATTCATCGATGAAGGATGGATCACGCCGGACAGCTACAACACGCACTATCAGCGGGAAGCATGGTGGGACGATCCGCCGGTCCGACACAACGACGGCATGACAGCCTCGTTCGCCGATGGTCACGCCGAATACTGGCAGTGGAAAGGCATCGATACGATCGAATGGGGCCGGTTCAGCGAGCAACGCCATGTGAGCAACAACCGCGTGCCGGAGACTGCCGAAGGCTTCGAAGACCTGCACCGGCTCCAGCGGGCGATCTGGGGACGTCTGGGCTATGAGCCGACGCAATGACGCGAGGGAAAGACCATGACAGGAACCTCACGAATCCGTAAGGCCGACGTGCTCGCGCTGGCTATCTGCGTCGCCATCGGAATTGCCTGTCTCGGCGCCGTCGGCGAACGGGGGCGCAACCGTGCCAAGGAGGCGGTTTGCCTGGCCAACGTCAGACAACTGTCGCAGGCATGGCTCCAGTTCGCCCAGGATCACGACGGCAATCTGGTCGGTGGGCACACGGACCCCGGCCAATGGGTGGACCGCGACCCGGTCGGCGCCACCCTCGCGCAGCAGAAGGAAGCCATCCGACGCGGCGTGCTGTTTCCTTACGTGGGCAAGGTCCAGATGTATCACTGTCCCGCCGACCCAAGAAGGCAGGACTCGCTCCATGTGACCTACCGAACGTTTGCCATTCCCGGCGGGGCCAACGGAGAGATGTGGTTTGGCTACACCAGGGCCAGGCGGCTCTCCGACCTGGCCAACCCCGCAAGACAGCATGTCTTCGTCGAAGAAGCAGACCCCCGAGGCATCCAGATCGGTTCCTGGCAGATGAACCCCGGGACCAAGACGTGGGTGGACCCGCTGGCGATGTGGCATCCCGAGCGCACTACGCTGGGCTTCGCCGACGGCCACGCGGAGACGCACCCGTGGCAGAACCGCAGTCTCATCGAATGGTGCCATCGCGCCATGTATGAGTCGGGCCAGTTCGCATTCAGTATGACCCCGCCGGGCGACGAGCGGGAAGACGTCGAGTACATGGCCGCCGGATTCCCCTGCAAGTCGATTCCGTGAGAGGCGTGCTGGCACAGGTAGGGGCGTCCCGGCGCGCCGGGACGCTGTCACAGGCGGTGGCGGATGATGCGGCCCTCGATCATGTAGATGACGTCTTCGGCGATGTTCGTCGCGTGGTCGGCGATGCGTTCGAGGTGCCGGACCGCGGAGAACATGTGGATCAGCGATTCGGTATACTGCGGCTGCGCGGGGATCATGTCCTTGACGATCCGGTACATCTGACGGTTCAGCTCATCGACCTCATCATCGGCCGCACAAACCTCATGCGCCAGTTCGGCGTTGAGGTTGACCAAGGCATCGAGACTCTTCTGGAGCATGGCCTGGGCCTTGCGGGCCATCGCCTCAAAATCGAACGAGATATCGACTGGCGGCCGGGTGGCCAGAAACGCCGCCCGCTCGGCGACGTTGACCGCCAGGTCCCCGACCCGCTCCAGATCGTTGTTGATCTTCAGCGCCGCGATGATGAACCGCAGGTCCGTCGCCACCGGCTGATACAACGCCAGGATCTTCAGGCAGCTCTCTTCAACCTGCACCTCCATCTCATCGAGCTTGAAGTCGTTGTCAATGACGCGCTGCGCCAGAGAGACATCCCGGGTTTCGATCGCGGTCGTCGCCTCCCGAACGGCCAGCTCGGCCATCGTTCCCAGCGTCAGGATCTCCTTCTTGAGGAGTTCGACATCTCGTAATAAGTGGGCGGGCATTCCGAAACACTCCTTGGTAATTCGTCCTATGCGTCCTATTGGTCCTATAGGACTCATCAGCCGAATCGACCGGTGACATAGTCCTCGGTCTGTTTCTTCGTCGGGTTGCTGAAAATCTTCTCGGTCCGATCGTACTCGATCAACTCGCCCAGGCAGAAGAACGCCGCTCGCTCGCTGACGCGGGCCGCCTGCTGCATGTTGTGGGTCACGATCACGATCGTGTACGTGCTCTGGAGCTGGCCGATCAGGTCCTCGATCCGACCGGTGGCGATAGGGTCCAGCGCCGAGCAGGGCTCGTCCATCAGGAGGACGCGCGGGCGGGTCGCCAGCGCGCGGGCGATGCAGAGGCGCTGCTGTTGTCCGCCGGAAAGCGCCAGCGCCGACTTGCGCAGGTCGTCCTTCACCTCGTCCCAGATCGCGGCGGCACGGAGAGATTGCTCGACGATGTGCTGCAACTGGTCCCCGCGCCGGATTCCCTGGAGCCGGGGTCCATAGGCGACGTTGTCGAAAATGCTCTTGGGAAACGGATTGGGCTTCTGGAAGACCATGCCCACCTGCTGGCGGAGATTGACCAGGTTGGTGCGCTTGTCGTAGACGTCCTGCCCATCGACCTCGAGCAGGCCTCCGGTGCGCACGTGGGGGATCAGGTCGTTCATGCGGTTGATGCTGCGCAGGAACGTGCTCTTGCCGCAGCCGCTGGGTCCGATGATCGCCGTGACGCTGCACGGATGGATATCCATCGTGATGTCCTTGACGCCCACCTTCGCGCCGTAGTGCAGCGAGAAGCCCCGCGAGCGAATCACCGGGCAGGCGCATTCCGTCGCCTGCGGCTTCGATTCCGGCGCCTCCCGATGAGCGAGTGTCACTCTCATCCTGGCGTCCGCCTTCGCGGTCGTGCTTCGGGCAGCAATAGCTGGCATAGGCTCTTCTTTCTCCGGCATCAGACAATCACCTTTCGGCGGCGCGTACCGGCCGGTCAATGCCCCTTGAGTTTCTTGAAGACCCTCGAACGCAGGACCACGGCCAGGGCGTTCAGGACCAGGATCAACAGGATCAGCGTGACCACCATGCCGTACTGATTGTGCGGCACCATCATCGCCAGCCGATCGCCGACGGCCATGTCGTAGCTGCCATAGGACAGCGTGCGGGTCGGGTCGAAAATCGACTTCGGAATCGGTCCCATCGACACGGCGCCGGTGAACAGGATCGGGGCGGTCTCCCCGGCAATCCGGCTGAGGCTCAGGATCACGCCGGTCAGGATTCCCGGCAGGGCTGCCGGGAAGGTCACGGTGACGAACGTGCGGAACCGGCTGGCGCCCAGCGCGAGCGAGCCTTCCTTATAGGATCGCGGAACCGTCCGAATGGCCTCTTCGCTGGCGCGAATCATCACCGGCAACGTCAGGACCGCCAGCGTCAGCGACGCGGCCAGGATACACGCCTTCGGCTCGAAACCGAGCTTGGGAAACAGGAACAGCACGAAGAAGGCCAGGCCGAACAGCCCGAACACGATGCTCGGCACGCCCGCCAGCGTGTTGATCGACATGCGAAGGATCCGCATGGCCGGACCTTCCGACGCACACTCGACGAGGTACGCCGCCGAGATAACTCCCAGAGGGATCACGAAAAGCATGCCCAGCACGGTAATCAGCAAGGTCCCGAGCAGTTCGGGGCCCACACCGCCAAAGTAGTGGCTGTCGAAATTGTCGTCGAGGAAGAATTGCCAGTAGACTGTGAACCTCGGTCGGAGCATCTCGTTGAGGTGCTGCGGAACGTAGGTGAACAGCGGCTCCAGCGCGGTGTCGTGAAACAACTCGGCCCGGGGGGTTCGTTCTCTGACCAGCGGCTGTCCCGGCTCCCGCTCGACCCATCGCTCGGCCCAGAGCAGTCTGTCGAGCAGCGCTTGCGCCTGGTCCCATCGCGTCGCCCCGTAAGACGACATCGCCAGCGGTCGGGCCGCCTGGTTCGGGCGGGGACCCAGCAGGCCGGGACGCTCGATGGACCCGAAGAGAATGACCTCCACCTCATCGAGTGCTACGAGATAGTCGTGATAGTGGCTCAGATCGATGTGCTCGGCCGCCTCCAGGAAGTCGGCCGCCATGACGAAATACCGCTCAGCCACCGTGCCCTTGAATCGCGCCTGGTCTTTGTGGCCCAGCACTTCGGCGACGTTTCGGCGGATCAGCTCGATGTCCTGGCTCCTGAACGCCTCTTCCAGCAGATCCCGGATGGTCCGGGCGACCTCTCGGGCTTCGGTGTACTCATCGGCAGAGGCGTCGTTGTGTCGCAGCTCCCGGCCGTATTCGCGGTTGATCTGGCGCGCCTCGGACGACATCGCCTCGATGTCGATTCCCTTCCGGAAGCGGTCGATCATCTCGTAGACCACCTGGCGGGCCTGGTCTGTCTCGGCGACCTCGGTCGCCAACGTCGTCGCATCGGCCCGGCGGAACAGATCGCGCTGCATCTTGCGGAACCCGACGGTCCCCTGGAACAGAACAGCGCTGCTGCCGCGATAGACCATCGGGCCCAGGACCGCGATCAGGACCAGCGTCAGCAACACGATGGAGGCGCCGGCCAGGCCGGTGAAGACGCGATCGAGAGTACGTCGGACGCCGAGATTCATTCAGCTCTTCCCCGTCGCTTTCCTGGCCCGAGAAAGGAAGTACTCGCTGACGACATTCAACACGAACGTCATCAGCAGGAGCACCACGCCTACGGCAAACAGGGCGCTCCGATGCGGCATGCCCTCCGGCGCCTCGCCCATTTCTCCGGCGATGGTGGCGGTCATCGTGCGGATCGACTGCGACAGGTCCCACCACGGATGCGGGATTTGCGTGGCGTTGCCCGAGGCCATCCAGACCACCATGGTCTCGCCGATGGCCCGCATCATGCCGAGCACCACCGCGGCAATGATGCCGCTGTGAGCGGCCGGGATGACCACCTTGACCATCGTTTCCAGACGTGTGGCCCCCAGGCTGTACGACGCCTCGCGAAGCTCCCGCCCCAGCGCCGAGATCGCGTCCTCCGCGACGCTGATGATGGTCGGCAAAGCCATCACAGCAAGAATCACCGATGCGTTCAGCGCATTGGTTCCCGTGGAGAAACCGAACTGACTCTGCAGCCACGGGGCCAGGACCAGGACGGCAAAGAAGCCGTAGGCGACCGACGGAATCGCGGCGAGAATCTCCACCACGGGCTTGACGATGTCTCGAATCTTCCACGATACGATGTCGCTCAGGAAGACCGCCGCCAGAATTCCCACGGGTACCGCGAAAGCCAGGGCCGCAATCGAAACGTACAGCGAGCCGACAATCAGCGTCAGGGCGCCGAAGGCCGGCTCATCCGCCGTCGGACGCCATGCCCGGCTCGTGAGGAATTCCCCGATGCCGAAATCCCGGAAGAATGGGATCGACCGCGCCACCACGAAGAACAGAATCAGAAGAACGGCCAGCACAGACGTACCGGTGACGAGAAACAGCAAGGCGCGGCCCAGGTACGACCCGACAAACCCAATCAGATCTTCACCGGGAGTAAGCACCAATCCGCCTCTGGCGGAACGGCGCTCGGCCGTCGGCCCCAATTTGAGAGTCAGACTCTCGCTATCCATTCAGGCCCTTCTTCTCTTCAAGATTCGCTCCCCGCCGCGACACCATGCTTCAGTAGGCCGTCAGCGGGATGAAGCCCTTGGCCTCAACCAGTTCCTGCCCCTTCTCCGTCAGATAGAAGGTACAGAACTTGTGCACCACCGAGCCCAGCTCGGGGTAGCCGTTGGTGAACAGAAACAGAGGTCGAGCGACCGGATACACGCCGCTGGCGATCGTCTGCCGGCTCGGCGCGACCTGGTCGACCTTGACCGCCTTGACATCCTTGTCGAGAAACCCGATGCCGACGTACCCGATGGCGCCCTGGGTAGTCTTGACTCTCGCATGGGCCTGCGGATTGGCGTTGACGTACTCGATGCCGGAGCCCATCGGCTGTTTGTCCATCACGAGGCTCTCGAACGTCTCATAGGTGCCGGACGAGGTGTCGCGGCTGATCACGACGATCGGCATATTCGGACCGCCAACCTGGCTCCAGTTGGTGATCTTGCCTGTATAGATGTCGCGGATTTGGGCCCTCGTCAAAGCGCCGGCCGGATTGGACGGGTGAACGACCACACACACACCGTCCATCGCCACGACGTGGGCGACCGGCAGGACGTTGTTGGCCACCGCATCCTTGAATTCCCTGTCCTTCATGAACCGGCTCATCGTCGCGATGTCGCAGCGTCCGTCGACCAAGGCGGCCGCCCCGTCACCGCTGCCGGTTTTCTTCACGGTGATGTCCAGATCCGGATAGACCTTTCTGAAATACTCCGCAAAAGCATCCGCGATGGGCCCGACCGTGGTCGAGCCGTCGATTTGCAGGGTTTCGGCCTGAACGGCCATACCGGTCACCAGCGACAACACAACTGCCCAGACCATGGTTTTCTTCATATGTCGATCTCCTTCTTCTCTGGTTTGTACTCAGGCTGTGTTAGCGTTGTGTTAGCTCGATGTTAGGAAGGCGTGAACCTCGCGCCTTCGCTCAGAACTTGATGGCAACGTCGGCCTGAAAGCGGTCGTAGTCCTCGTTGGACTTGCGTCCGCTGTACTCGCTGATGTAGTAGGTCAGTGCCGCCTGCGTGTTCTTGGCCAGTCCGTATGCCAGGCCGAAGCGATGGCCCTTGCCGCCGGTGCCTCCGCCTATGAAGTCAGAGGCGTTGAACTGACCGACGACAGCATCAAGCTCGATATCGCGATAGTCGTAGGAGAACTGCCAGGAACCTGGGTCTTTGACCTTGTTGATCGAGCCTCCGATGAGCCATCCGGTGTCCTCGCTGCTGGCGGCCACCGTGTTCTTGACCCAGTCGGCCCAGAGGGCTACAGGCATTCCGGCCACCTCCGTGCCGAATTCGGCGAACACCTCGATCAGATCGAAGTCGCTGCCGTAAGAGCAGGGATCGCCGGCGGCCGCCGTGTTGCCGGAAAGCGAGAAGTTGTCGTCCGACCAGCGGCTCGTCAGCGATTTCTCTCCCTTGATATTGCCGTAGTCGAAGTAGCCGGCGCCGGCCAGCACGTAGGTCGGTTTGTCGATCTGGTGCTTGAGGAAGGTCTGGAGGCCGAACAAGGACGGATCGGCGCCGCTGCTGTCCTGGTCGAGCCAGAAGCCGCCACCGTTGATCCGCATCGTCGTCTTTTCGCTCAGACCGCGCTCGTAGCCCAAGGCGCCGCCCTCGGGATTCAGATCGCCATCCCAGATCAGCTCGTTCTTGCCGACGGCGTGAAAAGGATTGAGGACTTTACCGGCGGTGACGTCGAGCCCCTCGAGCCAGTTGGGGTGATAGTCGACAAACGCCTGGTCGAGTCGAATGGGCTTGCTGGAGAGACTCTCTTCAAGAGTGAGGTTCGATGAGACGGGGTCGCCCGATCCCGTGGCAAGCCGGAGGCCCAAGTCCCACTCGTCGGTCACATTCGCCGTGATGCCGATGCGGGCGCGAATCCGGTTGCGGTGGTAGTCGTCATCCCTCGTCCCGTCGTCGATGTACTCATAGCGATAGCGGAAATCGCCGGAGATCTTGATCTTTTCCAGCCACTTCAGATTGTCGGGCAGTTGCGCCGGCTCTGCGGTTTCGCCCTTCGCCTGGACCGCTTCGATCTTCTCGTCGAACGTGCGCTCCTTGAGCTTCTGCCTGGCTTCGAGTTGGTTGATCCGGTTCTCCAGATCCGCCGCACGCGTCTTCTGTGCTTCCAGCTCCTGCTTCAGATCGCTCAGTTCATCGGCACCGGCAACCATCGGCCAACAAAGCGCCACAGCCAGCAGAACACCCAGAACCTTCTGATACCTGCCCATTTCTCTTCTGCCCATCTCTACGACTCCCTTAAGGTGCTCCGATACCTCCGGCGCAGTCTGAACACTTCTGAGCCACTCTGCTCGAGGTTCGCGTCCAGTAAATACCGGTTGCGTGTTAGCGGTCAATCAGTCTTATATTAGAATTGTATTAGGGTGGGCAACCGCAGGTCGGGCTGTCCATCGTTTTCCGAGAAGACCGCGGCGACGCCGGGCCGGGCCCGCCCTGGCGGGTCCCAAAGCGCCCCGGCCGATCGTGTCATCGCGGCAGATGGAGGGTGAAGGTGGAGCCTTTTCCAGGGGCGCTCTCGACGCCGACGTGACCGCCATGAACAAGAGTGATGTGCTTGACGATGGCCAGACCGAGGCCAGTGCCCCCGAGTTTTCGACTTCGGCTCTTGTCCACCACGTAGAATCGTTCGAAGATGCGGGCCAGGTGCTCCGGCGGGATTCCGCATCCGGTGTCCTTCACGCCGATCGCCGTCTCCCGGTCCTGCTGCACCACTTCGATCGACACCGTCGTCCCTTCGTCGCTGTACTTGACCGCGTTGTCCACGAGGTTCACAATCGCCTGCTCCAGCAGCGGTGCGTTGACCCGGGCGGAGATCGAAGCGTCGCAGGACAGCTCCGCCTTGATTCGTTTCTGCTCGGCCCGGACCCCCGCCAGCTCGATCGCCGTCTCCAGCACGGGGCGAAGCTTGACGTCCTCAAACAGAATCGCTCGCTTTTCCCCGCCCTCTTCGAGACGGGAGAGGCTCAGCAGGTCGTCGATAATCGCGTTGAGCCGCTCGGCGTGTTTGGCGATGATTCCCAGATACCGCTGACTCTGCTCAGGATCGCCGGACCCGCCGTCCAGAAGAGCCTCGACGAAACCCTGGATCGAGGTCACCGGCGTCTTCAGCTCGTGCGAGACGTTGGCGACGAAGTCCCGCCGCAAGTTCTCGAGCCGGTGAATGCGCGTCATGTCGCTGAGCACGATCACCGCACCGCCTCGCTCGGCCTGCGGATCGGCCAGGCCGGCGCCGTGAACGTGGAAGAAGCGCCCTCCTTCGTCAGGGAAGGACACATCGCCTTCGGTGGGCTGGTCGCTCTCCAGCGTCCGGCGAACAAACTGCTGCAGCCCGACGTTGCGAACGACCTCCTCGATGTGGCGCCCCTGGACGTGAGCCGGGTCGAGGCTCAGCAGTTGGGCGGCCGCCGGGTTGATGCTCACGATCCGGCCCTGCGAATCCACCGCCAGGACGCCTTCGACCAGGCTGGAGAGAATCGCCTTCACTTCGTTGCGCTGCCGGGTGATGGTCAGAATCCGGTCCTGAAGCTGCGTGGCCATCTCGTTCAATGCCCTGGCCAGTTC
Source organism: Sedimentisphaerales bacterium (assembly GCA_040772485.1). Taxonomy (GTDB): domain Bacteria; phylum Planctomycetota; class Phycisphaerae; order Sedimentisphaerales; family Anaerobacaceae; genus Anaerobaca. The sequence goes on from JAXGYC010000014.1 coordinate 107,801, forward strand.
ATCGAGTTCGGCGGCGCCGGCCTCCGGGACCCGGATGTTGAGCTGGCCCTGCGCAAATAGTTGTGCGATGCGCTTCATCCGCGTGATCGGCTGGCTGATCCGGCGGGAAATCAGCAGGCTCAGAAACGCCGCACCCAGGGCGACGATCAGGCCCGCCCAGACAATCGCGACGTAGATCCGGTTCAGCGCCTGGTCGATGTCGGTGACCGGGATCGCCGTGCGGACCACAGCGATCGGCTGGCCGTCTTCCGCAATGGGCACCGCGACGTACATCATGTTCGTGCCCAGCGTCGGGCTGAGACGCATCGACTGCCCAAACCCTCTGGCCATCGCGTCGATGATCTCGGCCCGGCCGGAATGATCCTCCATCAACGCCGGGTTCTCGTCCGAGTCGCCGAGAACCTTGCCGTCAGCCGCAATCACAGTCAGGCGCATCCGCCCGTTGCCGGCCTGCCGCAGCTTCTTGCACAGCGTGTCGATATCCCCAGGCGTTCGGCCGCGGAACGTCCCTTCCACATGCGAAGCGGCGACGTCGGCCACCAGACGAAGCTCCTTCCTGAGCTGATCGAGGTAGAATCGGCGCAGCGTGTACGAGGAATAGGCCGTCGCCACCAGCAGGGCCAGCAGCGTCGTGGCCAGGAAAGACGGATAGAGCTGCCAGATCAGTCGTCTTCTGAACATATTCTCGTCTCTGGGGGGTTTCCCGGCCGGCTTGGATTCACGTCAATGATCCCCTGCCAAAGCCACTCGTCGGACGGCCGGCGCCAGTGAGGCGACATGCACATCAGTTCAGGGCGACGGACTCGTCCTCAGCACTCCCAGTAAGGCCCTCTACTCTCGGCTTGACCCCTTCCCACTGGAGCCCCCCGATGGCCGCCTGCGCGATGTTCGTCAGATGATCGCCGATCTTCTCGGCGTTGTCCACGAGATCGATGAAGATCAGGCCGCTCACCGCCGTACAGGCGCCGTCGGTCATGCGCGCCACGTGGCTGCGACGAAACTCCAGTTGCATGTCGTTGAGCTTCCGTTCGTTGGCCAGAGCCGACCCGGCGGCGGCCACGTTGCTGCCATCCAGGGCCGCCACCACCTTGCGGAACATCTGCGCCAGCTCGGCCCGGATCTGCTCGGCTTCCTGCGTCGCCGCCTCCGTGAATTCGAGCTTCTGGCTCGTCTTTCGCTCGGCAATCTCGACGATGTTCACTGCATGGTCGCCGATTCGCTCGAGATCGTTCACCGCGTGCAGAAGCACCGGAAGCTCGGTAGAGACCTCCTCCGACAGCGTCTCCTGAGACAGGTCCGTCAGGTACGACGTGATCTCCATCTGAAAAGTATCGGTCTGATCTTCCAGCTCTCGGACCAGGGTGAAGTCCTTCACAGGGCCTCCGAGAATGCTCTCGATCGCCAGCGCCACCGCCTTCTCGGCGGTCCTGGCCATGCGCACGATTTCCCGCCGGGCCTGCTCCAGGGCCAGCACCGGGGTTTGCAGCAGGTGCCTTTCCAGCACCACCGGCTGAATCGCCACCTCGCTGGCCCTCACCGGGAGAATTTTCAGAACGATGATCTCGAGCACGCGAATCAGCGGAAGAAACACGATCGTGTTGAACACGTTGAACGTGCTGTGCGCCACCGCCATGTAGACCATGATCGTCCCCTGCGACAATTTGACCGGAGCGAGCCATTCCACCAGATCGGCGAACCAGCCGATCCAGACCAACGGCAGGACATACAACACACCGATGATGTTGAACATGGTGTGCCCCATGGCCGTCCGCCGGGCGTTTCGAGACGTCCGCAGGGCTGCGATCTGCGCGGTGATGGTGGTTCCGATGTTGTCGCCGAGAATGAACGGGATCGTCACGCGCAGCACCACCTCCCAGTCCGTACCGAACGCGCCTTGCAGGGCCAACGTCTGAATCAGGGCGATGGAAGCCGAACTGCTCTGCAGCAGCATCGTCAGCAGGGTCCCCGCCAGCACGCCCAGAATGGGGTTGCACCCCAGCCAGGTCAACGCCTGCCTGGCGCTTTCGCTATGCTGGAGAGGGGCAAAGGCCTCCTTCATGAAGTGAATGCCCAGGAACAGCAGTCCGAAGCCGATCATGATTTGCCCTACACTGCGGGCGCGAATCGACTTGCCGACGACGCTGGAGAGAAACCCTGCGCCGATCATCGGCAACGCGTAGCTGCTGATATTGAAGACGGCGAACGCCGAGACCAGCCAGGCGGTGAAGGTCGTCCCCACGTTGGCCCCAAGGACGACGCACAGAGCCTGGCGAAGAGTCAGCAGTCCCGCGTTGACGAGCCCCACGGTCATGACCGTGGTGGCGGAACTCGACTGAATCAGGCACGTGACCAGGGCGCCGAGCACCACCGCCACAACGCGGTTCTTCGTCAGCGATTCGAGCAGGCTCTTGAGCTTCTGTCCGGCGACCTTCTTGAGGCCGTCGGTCATCATTCCCATACCGAACAGGAACAACCCCAGCCCGCCGATCGTTCCGAAGATCATGCTCTTGACGTCCATCCTGATCCTTTAGCACCTTTGTTGCTCAGTACAGCGGCCCGCTGCGACGGGCGGTGGTTCGAGAACCTCTCCGCCGTAGGGTGTGCATTGCACACCAGCTCGACAGAGAGAAGGTGTGCGGTGCACACCCTGCAGACTTCTCTTCGTGGGCCATGCCCTGGCGAGTATCCGGTCCCTGCAGACGGCATCAATCATCCACTTGCGAGGTCGGGGAGATCTTGGGTTCGACTCCCGCCCATTGGAGACCCCCGATGACTGCCTGCGCGATGTTCGTCAGGTGGTCGCCGATCTTCTCGACGTTGTCGACCAGATCGATGAAGATCAAGCCGCTCTCCGGCGTACACAGCCCGTCGCGCATCCGGTCCACGTGACTGCGCCGGAATTCGACTTGCATCCGGTTGAGGTTCTTCTCGTTCGTCAGCGCCGCCTTGGCCTGCTCCACATCGCTGTCCTGGAGGGCCGCGATGATATAGTCGAACATCTGCTCGACCTCGCGTTTCAGCCGTTCGGCCTCCCCGAGCGCCGACTCGCTGAACATGAACTTCTGATCGATCTTCCGCTCGGCGATTTCGACGATATTGACCGCATGGTCTCCGATGCGCTCCAGGTCGTTGACGGTGTGCAGCAGTACGGGCAACTCGATGGAGACTTCATCCGAAAGATGCCGGCTCGACAGGGCCGAAAGATAAGAGGTGATTTCCAGTTGAAAGCTATCGACGAAATCCTCGATTTCTCTGACGACAGATAACGCACGTACATCGTTGTCGACGATGCCAGTGATCGAGGCGCGAAGCGCTCGCTTGGCGGTCTTGGCCATGCGCACGATCTCGCGTTTGGTTTGTTCCAGAGCGATTTCGGGCGTATCGAGAAGATGCTTCTCGAGCATGATGGGCCGCATGGCCGCATCGCCGGGCTTTTCGCGCACGAGACGAACGACCACGCGCTCCAAAACCCCGGCCATCGGCAGCCAGACAACGGCATCGGCCAGCTTGAACAGCGTGTGGGCCACCGCGATGGACATCGCGATGGTGGTAGGTCCCAGAGGCCAGGGGCAGATCGCGGCGACGAACATCCCGAACCATCCCCAATGAACGAGCGGATATCCCATGGCGACGCCGGCCACGTTGAACACCGTGTGCGCCCAGGCCGCCCGGCGGGCACTGACGTTGCCTTGGATCGCCGCGAGCTGCGCCGTGATGGTCGTGCCGATGTTGCTGCCCAGTACGAACGGAATCGCGATGTTCAGCGCCACGTTCCAGTCCGAGCCGAACGCGCCTCCGATGGCCAGCAACTGGACGATCGCAATCGCCGCCGAGCTGCTCTGGATGAGCATCGTGACCACAGTCCCCGCCAGAATCGCCAGAATCGGCTGGTGACCCAGCCTGACGAAAAGCTCGTGGACCCCGGGATTGCTCTCCAGGGGCGCGAAAGCGTCCTTCATGAAACCGATGCCGACGAACAGAAGGCCGAAACCGAGGAGGATCTGGCCCAGATTCCTCATCTTCCGGCTTCGTCCGCTCATGCTCATCAGGAACCCCAGTCCCACGGCCGGCAGCGCATAGGCGGTGATGTTGAGCGCTCCAATGCCCGAGATGGAGACGAGCCACGCGGTGGCGGTGGTGCCGACGTTGGTGCCGATAATGACGCAAATGGCCTGCTTGAGAGTCAGCAGGCCGGCATTGACGAAACCGATGACCATCACGCTGGTGGCCGAACTGGATTGGACGATCGCTGTGATGGCCGCGCCGATGAGGAAGGCCACGATCGGCTTCTTCGTCATCGATTCGAGGATGCTCCGCAGCTTCCGCCCGGCCGCGGCGCGCAGGCCGTCCGACATCAGCTTCATGCCAAAGAGGAATAGCCCCAGTCCCCCGACGGTGTAGAAGATCATGTCTTTGATCATAAGAGTCGCTTACGAAATACGCGAATACCAGATACCTCCGACCGGGAGGCCTTTGTATTCGTTTTCCCGAAGTCGGTCAAGAAGCTTCTCCGCAAAACCCGGATCAACGTTCGTTGGTGACAGCCGACCGGTCCACAAACCGATATCCCACCCCCCTGACGGTCTCTATGTATTTCGCGCCGGAGCCCAGCTTTCGGCGAAGAGAGACGATCTGGACATCTACCGCGCGGTCCGTCACGAGATAGTCGCTGCCATGGATGGAGTCCACGATCTGGTAGCGCGTGAAGACCCGGCCCGGCCGCTTGGCCAGCGTGTGGAGGATGTTGAACTCCGTCAGAGTCAGGCTGACGGCTCGGTCCTCGACCAGGACTTCATGACGGCTTGAATCGATGGTCAGATCGTGGATTCTCACCACGGCCAACTCATCCCCTTCGTCGCGCTGCTTGCGCAGGAGACGGCGCACGCGAGCCACCAGCACTTTGCCGCTGAAAGGCTTGGTCACATAGTCGTCGGCGCCCAGCTCCAGGCCGGTGACGATGTCCGCCTCCTCGCCTTTGGCCGTCAGCATGACAACCGCGATCTGCTGCGTCTTGGGGTCGGCCTTCAGCCGCCGGCACACCTCCAGACCGTCGATTCCCGGCAGCATCAAATCGAGAACGATCACATCGGGCGCCTTGGACGAAGCGCGATGGAGCGCCTGTTCCCCCGTCTCGCACGTCAGGACATGATAGCCCTCGCGCTTCAGGTTCAGCTCGACCAACTCGCGAATGTCCTCTTCGTCGTCTACCACCAGGATCGTCGGTTTTGCCATTACGAGCTCCCGAACCGCAGGGTCGGCCCGGATTCACTGCTGCCCCGAACCGATTCATCGCCGATGATTATAAGGGACCATCAGACCGCCAACACGCAACTTTTTCCGAGAGACGAAACGCCACTCCTGAACACCCTCGCAGAGCCGATCCTAACACAACTCTAACAGAAATCTAACACAACTCTAACACTCGCCTAATCGCACCCTAACGCCCGGACCCTATGGTTTCAAGAGCGGTCGGCCCCACGTGGGAACGGCCCGGCCGCGGGCACGATGAAATCGGGGAGGTCTGTTGAGATCTTCTCAGAGGTGGAATGATGGACAGCATAATCCGAGACGGCCTGTGCACCGTGGGTCTGCTTTACCTGGTCCTGCATCTGTGGCAATCGATCGGTTCCATCCGCCACGGCATCGAGAACTCCGCCATACCTGCGGCGGAATGCGGTCCGCACGGCAACCGCCATATTCCCGATCCGCACGACCACCTGGCGGTGGGCGCCGAATCAAGGACACCATGAGGACTCCGTCATGGCCTGTTCGGACGGTCCTGAGCTCATGACGAAATCGGACGACCGAGGGCGCAACCAGAGCGTCTGATCGTCTGCCGGAAACCTCGTCATGGCGTGGCGCGGAGATCAGCCGTACAGGCGCGGCCCATGTGAATGACGATCACTACTTGCGAATATGGTCGTCGATGGCCTTGAGCAGGACTTCCGGCTTGACGGGCTTCTCCAAAACCTGCTTGACCGGCAGCCACGCCTCGTCGGGCTCGAAACCGAACGGCAGATTCATCTCCCGGCGGATCCCCGTCATCATCAGGATCGGCGTGTTCTTGGCCGTCGGGTCCTCGTGCAGCTCACGCGCCACGTCGAAGCCCTCATGCTTGGTCGTCATCATCACGTCGAGCAGTATAATATCCGGGTTCTCGGCCTTGGCCATCGCCACGCCGTCTTTGCCGTTCGAAGCGGTATGCACCTCGTACCCCTTGGCGTCGAGCAGGTTCGAGATCGCATCGACAAACTCCGGATCATCATCAATCATCAGCACCTTCTTCGCCATCGCGTACTTCTCCTTCACTTGGCAAAATCGTAATTGCTTCGTATCTCGGTCGGGCCTGCCGCCGGTCGGCACTTCAACGAGTGGCCCGTGTCCAGATCGACGAACCGGCCTATGGCGGCGACCATTTGCTCCACTTGTGCAACACTCTGATCGGGCCGCGTCTCGGCTCCGATCTTGCCGGGGTAAATCTCGTATAGCGGCCTCACTGACATCGGCGTGAAATTGGGCATCACCACATTGGCGCCGACCGTTAGGGCTTGCGCTCTGGCATCCCGCCCGTTCAACGATCCGATCGCGGTGCTGGCGGGAATATGGGCGTTCCGGCTCACGATTCGCGTCAGAGCGATCATCTTCAGCGTAGTCCGCAGGTCCCCGGCGGGAACCGTCGCCAGAGGCGTCCCGGCATGGGGGATGAACGGGCTGACACTAATCATGTCGAAATCACCCTTCTTGAAGAACAGGAGGTCGCCGGCCAAGCTCTCGGTGGTCTGACCACGCAGACCGACGAGATTGCCGGAGCCGGTCTGGTATCCCAGGTCCGCCAGATCCTGCAGACATCTTGTCCTGTTTTCGAAGCTCATACCGGGATGCAGATCCTCGTACAGCGCCGGGTCGGAGGTCTCGATCTTGAGCAGATAGCGGTCCGCTCCGGCGTCCTTCCACGTCGCGTAATCCTCGCGGCCACGTTCGCCCACGGAGAGCGTCACCGCCACATCGCACTGCGTCTTGATGTCTTCGATGATCCGCCCGAACCAGTCGGCGTCGAGATTATCCTCTTCGCCGCTCTGGAGGACAACGGTTTTCACACCCACAGACCGGATATTCTCCGCCGTCGCGAGAATCTCGGCCGCCGCAAGTCGATACCGCTTCAGCCCGCGGTTGGGCCGCCGCAGCCCGCAATACGCACAGGCGTTCCGACAGCAATTCGAGAACTCGATGATCCCACGCAGCAGCACGCCGTCGCCGACGTACCGGCGGCGAATCTGGTCGGCGAATTCGAACAACAGCCGCACCTGCCGGTCGTCGTCCAGGCGAAGCAGAAACTCGAGGTCCGCCCGATCCGGAATGTCGGACGAGAAGACTCTTTCCAACACCGTCTGCGTGCGCGAAAGCGTCATCTACTTCTTGGCCTGCTTGCGATACTGGTTGAGGATCTGGATCATCTTCTTGGGGGTCAATTCCCCGTGGATCTTGTCGTCGATCATGACGACCGGAGCCAGACCGCAGGCGCCGAGGCAGCGAGCCGGCTGCAAAGAAAACAGACCGTCCGGTGTCACCTGGCCCATGTCGATCTTCAACTCGTCGCGGAGCGTCTGGAGAATCTGCGCGGCCCCGCGCACGTAGCAGGCGGTCCCCAGACAGATCGAGATCACGTGCTGCCCCGGCGGCGTCAGGTTGAAGTAATGATAGAACGTCGCGACACCCCAGATGTGCGCCGTCGGAATCCCCATTTCCTGGGCGATCTCGTCCATCACCGAGACCGGAAGATAGCTGTAGAGCTCCTGGGCCTTGTGCAGGACGGCTATCAGGAACGAATCGGGATGCTCGTCCTTCTGCGTCTGCGCGATGAATTCCTTCAATTGCGCGAGTTTCTGATCATCGGTCGCGATGGCGTCATTCGCCTGGGTCGTTGTCATGTATAATGTCCTCGTCAAGTCGATCTTAGAAATACAGGTCGCGGTCGCCGGCCTGAGTCTTTTCGTAGTAGCGCATGAATTGATCGAAGATCTCCGGCATCTTCTCTTTGACCTGCCGGATCTCCTCGGCGATCACCTTCTCGCCGGCCGCGATCGTCTCGGGGCTGCCGAAATCGTCGAGCCATTCCCGGAAGGTGATGACGGCGTTGAGCTTGCAGAACCGCCCTTCCTTGCCGCTCCGTAGCAGCCCCATGATTTTCTGCCCGGTCCGCCCGCAGCGATAGCCGGCGGTGCAGAAGGAGGTGATGCAGCCGGCCTCGGCCAACTCGCGGACCACCGTGTCGAGCGAGCGGGTATCGCCCAACAGGAACTGCTGCCGATCGCCCTGCTGGTCGCCGTCGGCCAGGTCGGCGTAGGCGCCGATGCCGATCCGGCTCGACGCATCGGTCTGGGTGCAGCCCAGTGGCAGGACCTCCCGCCGTAACCGGGCGTTCTCCCGTGCCGTGAGGATCATGCCGGTATAGGGAACCGCCAGCCGGATGACGGTCACCAGCTTCTTGAATCCGTCGTCGCCGACGGCATGCTCGGGATGCTGCGCCAGCGGCGTATTGTGGGCCGGCTCGATCCGTGGAAACGAGATCGTGTGCGGACCGATGCCGAACTTCTTCTCCAGCTCGATGGCGTGATACACCAGCGCCATGACCTCGAATCGCCAGTCGTACAGCCCGAGCAGCGGACCGATGCCGACGTCGTCGATGCCGGCCTCCATCGCGCGGTGCATGGCGTAGAGCCGCCAGAGGTAGTTGCCCTTGACCGTGCCGGCCGGATGCAGCTTCTCATACGTCGGCCGATGGTACGTCTCCTGAAAGACCTGGAACGTGCCGATGCCGGCCTCATGGAGCACCGCGAGTTCCTCGACCGACATCGGAGCCGCGTTGACGTTGCACCGGCGGATCTGGCCCCAGCCGCGCCGCGTCTTGACCTTCACATCCGCGATGGTCCGAAGCGTCGAGGCAATGTAGTGGACGTCGGTGGCCGGGTGCTCGCCGTAAACAACAATCAGTCGCTTGTGGCCGATCTGTCCGGCCAGCACCTCGATCTCCCGTCGCACCTCGTCCAGGCTCAGAACGCGACGCTGCTCCGAGTGGTTGCTGCTGCGGAACCCGCAATACGCGCAGTTGTTGACGCACAGATTGCCCAGATACAGCGGGGCGAATGTCACGATGCGATTGTCGTAGACTTTTACCTTGACGGCCTGGGCCGCCTGCCGCATCGCGGCCAGCAACTCCGGATCCTCCACGTGGATCAGGCAGGCGGTTTCCTCCGGCGTCAGCGTCTCAATGGCCAGCGACTTCTGAAGGATGTCCCGGACCTTTCGCGGATCGGGCTTGCCATTGGCTTTCAGGGCCTGCTCGATGGCTGCTGTATCGATGAAGCAGCGCCCATGGTCGAGATACTTCTCGATCTGCTCCGGCTTGATCCGGTTCTTAACCCAATCGGCCACGCGGGCCGTCGTATGCTCACAGTGGTTGCATGCCACGGTCGTCACAATACCACCCCCCTTAGACGACTTTCAGATTCGGCGACACGATGCCCTTGGGCAGGTGCGCCTTGTAGTGCGTGTGGAGCAGCTCGTGCGATTTCTCGCTGAGCGGCCGCCCCAGAAATTCCTTATACAGCCTCTGCACGTCCGGGTTCTCGTGACTGCGACGAATCGTCTTCTCCCGGTCGAGGCCGTAGAGCGCCTGGGCGCGCAGCTTGAGACATTCCTCGTCCAGCGGGATCGAATTGACCAGCGGATAGGGCTGGCCGCCGCCACCGATGCACCCGCCGGGACAACCCATCACCTCGACGAAGTGGAAGCGATTCCGGTCCTGCCGCACCATTTCGAGCACCTGGTGCGCGTTGCCCAGACCGTGCGCCACCGCCAGACGCAACTCCTGGCCGTCCAGCATCACCTTGGCTTCCTTGACGCCCTTGAAGCCGCGAACATCATTGATCTCGATGTCGATCAGCGTCTCACCGGTATACAGCTCATAGGCGGTCCGAATCGCCGCTTCCATCACACCGCCGGTGACGCCGAAGATGGCGCCGGCGCCGGAGGACAGTCCCAGCGGCTCGTCGAACTTCTCCGGCTTGATGTTGACGAAATCGATGCCCGCCGACTTCACCATCCAGCCCAACTCGCGCGTCGTGACCACGATGTCCGTCGCCCGCATCCCGCGAACGTTCAATTCGGGCCGGGCCGCTTCGTATTTCTTGGCGGTGCAGCACATGAACGCCACGCTGAGAATCTTCTTCGGATCGGCTTTGACCTTCTCGGCGAAGTACGTCTTGATCATCGCCGAGGCCATCGACATCGGCGACTTGGCCGTCGAGATGTTCTCGATCAGGTCCGGATAGAACTGCTCCATATACTTCATCCACGCGCTGGAGCAGGAGGTGATCAAGGGCAGCGGGCCCTTGGACTGAACGCGTTCGAGAAACTCGCTGGCCTCCTCCATGATGGTCAGGTCGGCGGAGAACTGGGTGTCGAAGATGTAGTTGAAGCCCATGTGCCGCAGCGCCGCGACAATCTGGCCTTCCATATTGCGTCCCGGCGGCAGGCCGAAGGCCTCGCCGATGGCGGCGCGCACGGACGGGGCCACCTGGGCGACCGTGATCAGGTTGGGGTCATTGAGCTTCTCGAACAGCTCCTGCGTGTAGTTCTTCTCGACAAAGGAGGCCGTGGGGCAGACATTGATGCACTGGCCGCACGTCGTGCACACCGTCTCGGCAAACGGCTGGTTGTAGGCCGGCATGACCACCGTGCTGAACCCGCGATGCGCCTGTGTCAGGCAATGGACGCCCTGGATCTCCGAGCACATCCGGACGCAGCGCCCACAGAGAATGCACTTGTCCGGATCGCGAATCACGCTGGTCGAGGACAGATCCTTCTCGTAGTGCTTGCGCTCGCCCTCAAAATGCCGCTGGCGAATGCCCATGGAGTAGGCCAGACGCTGCAACTCGCAGTTGCCGTCCCGATCGCAGGTGTGGCAGTCCAGGGGGTGATTGTCCAGCAGCAGTTCGACGATGTCGCGCCGGGCCTGACGCAGCTCCTTGCTGTTGGTGACGATTTTCATGCCATTCGCCACGGGGTAGGCGCACGACGCCACATAGTTCTTGATGCCCTCGACCTGAACGATGCACACCCGGCACGCCCCTTCGATCGAGAGCTTGGGGTGATAGCACAGCCGGGGAATGCGATAACCGCATTTGTCCGCCGCCTGCATGATCGTCTGGCCCGGATCGACCTTGTATTCCTGATTGTCTATGGTGATGCTGATCTTGCTGTTGTCCATGTGGAATCCTCAAACCTTCACAATGGCGTCGAACTTGCAGGTGTTGAAGCACATGCCGCACTTGACGCACTTGTCCTGATCGATGATGTGCTGCTTCTTCGCGGTTCCGGCGATCGCCCCCACCGGGCAGACCTTGCGACAGGCGCCGCAGCCGACGCACTTCTCGGTGATCTCGTACGTCACCAGATTCGTGCAGACGCGGGCCCGGCACCTGCCCTGGTGGATATGCTCTTCGTATTCCTCGCGGAAATTCTTGATCGTGCTCAGAACGGGGTTGGGCGCCGACTGGCCCAGGCCGCAGAGCGAGGCCTTCTTGATCGTGTTGCCGAGCCGTTCGAGCTTCTCGATGTCGCCGGCCCGGCCCTTGCCCTCGGTAATCCGCGTGAGAATCTCGAGCATCCGCTTGGTGCCTTCACGACAGGGCGTGCACTTGCCGCACGATTCGTTCTGCGTGAACTCCAGGAAGAACTTGGCGATGTCGACCATGCAGGAGTCTTCGTCAATGACGATCATCCCGCCGGAGCCCATGATCGAGCCGGCCTTGGCCAGCGATTCGTAGTCGATGGGCGTGTCGAGGTATGGCTCGGGCAGACAACCGCCGGAAGGACCGCCGGTCTGAACCGCCTTGAACTTCTTGCCGCCCGGGATGCCCCCTCCGACGTCGTAGATGATCTCGCGCAGCGTGGTTCCCATGGGCACCTCGATTAGGCCCGTGTTGACAACCTTGCCCGCCAGCGCGAAGACCTTCGTTCCCTTGCTGGTCTCGGTTCCGACCGTCTGGAACCACTTGGCGCCGTCGAGGATGATGACGGGGATATTGGCCCAGGTTTCCACGTTGTTGATCACCGTGGGCTGGCCGAACAGGCCCTGGACCGACGGATACGGCGGGCGCGGGCGCGGCATCCCGCGGGCCCCTTCAATCGAGTGGATCAGCGCGGTTTCCTCTCCGCAAACGAAGGCGCCGGCGCCGAGTCGGATTTCAATGTCGAACGAGAAGCTCGAGCCCAGGATGTTCTCGCCGAGCAGCCCGTGGGCCCGTGCGTCTTCGATGGCCTTGGTGATCCGCTTGATGGCCAGCGGGTATTCCGCGCGGATGTAGACGATCCCCGTGCTCGCCCCGACGGCGTAGCCGCCGATGGCCATGCCCTCGACGACCGTGTGCGGATCGCCTTCGATGGCGCTGCGGTCCATGAACGCGCCGGGGTCGCCTTCATCGGCATTGCAGATCACGTATTTGGGCGTCGCCTTCTGCGCGGCGGCAAATTTCCACTTCATCCCGGTTGGGAAACCGGCACCCCCCCGCCCCCGAAGCCCGGAGGTCTCCACCTCGGCCACCACCGACTCCGGGGTCATGTCCGTCAGGACTTTGGCCAGCGCCTCGTAGCCTCGAAGCGACAGGTAGTTGTCGATGTTCTCGGGATCGATGATGCCGCAGTTGCGCAGCGTGATGCGCATCTGCTTGCCGAAGAACTTGGCGTCCCCGAACACGCGAAAGAAGCGGTTATACAGATGGTCTTCCTGGATCGCCAGCCGCGCGACGGGCCGGTTGTGCACCAGATGCTCTTCGACGATCTCCGGAATATCGGCTTCGGTCACATTCCCGTATATGGTATAGCCCGGATTGACCACCAGGATCGGGCCCTTGTCGCACATGCCGAGGCAGCCGGAAAGACTGATGGTCGAACGGTCCGCCAGGCCGTGCCGCTCCAGTTGCTCCCGCAGCCGCGAGATGAGATCGCGAGACCCGCGGTTGATGCACGTGGTGCCGTCACAAACGATGATTCTGTAGGTTGTAGCCACCGCCAGTTCCCTTTCTGCTTAGTCAATGACCCACTCTTGAATGACCTGGCCGTTCTTGAGGTGTCGCTCGATGATCTGCATCGCCCGGTCCTTGTCCACCTTGCCGTACTTGACGGGCGTCTTACCCGCTTCGATCACCTCGACAGTCGGTTCGAGGTTGCATCGCCCGGCACAGCCCTTCTGGCTGAGGTAGACGTCGGTCAGACCTCGGCTGATCGCTTTCTGAAAGACCTCCATGACGTCCTTGGATCCGGCCGCGATCTCACAGGTAGCCATCCCGACGTATACGCGTTTGGTCGAGAGATAGCCTTTTCCGATGATCCGGCTGACCGCCTCGGCCCTTTTCTTCTTGATGAGGTCCAATGGAGTCGGCATTGTGTCAGTTCCTTTCTATCTGGAATACGAACGAATTGCCGCGTTCTCGGGGTTCAACCCGGATGCTGCCACCGTGGCGCTCGATGATCTGCTTGGTGATATACAGGCCCAGTCCGGTGCCTTTGACCTTCTTCGTCTCGGGACTGTCCAGACGGGAGAACTTCTGGAACAGGCGGGCCCGCTGCTCGTCGCTGATCGGCGTCGAATCGTTGTACACGTCGATTTCGACTTTGCCGTTGACCGGTCGGGCGGTGACGCTAATCTGTCCGGCGTCCGGGCTGTACTTGATCGCATTGCTCACCAGATTGTTGGCGACGATCTGCATCAGATCGGGATCGGCCTGGACATCCAGCGCCGGGTCGATCTCGTTCGAAATGTTCAACTTCTTGCGCATCGAAATCGCCGCCAGCGAGCTGATCGAGACGTCGAAGACGTCCTTCTTCAGACTCAGCTTGGTCTTGTGCACGTCGAGCTCGCCCCGCTCGACGCGCCCGAGGTTCAGGAACTTCTTGACGGTCGCGTCGAGATAGTCCAGGTTTCGCGTGACCGAGTCGAGGGCCTTGCGCTGCTTGAAGTTGATCATGCCCAGATACCCGTCCCGTACCGCGTAGGCGTTCATCACCGCCGAGGCCAGGATGCCCTTGAGCTCGTGGGCGACGAACCCGATCAGGTCCACGTAGCTCTTGTTCATGGCCGCGAGCTTCTCGTTGGAGACCCGCAGGCTCTCCTGGCGTTCCTTCAGACCGACCGCCATGGCGTTGAACGCCTCGGCCATGCTGTTGATGTCCTTGATGGACGTCTTTGTGTTCACCTGGCAGCCCCAGTCGCCCGAGGCCAGGCACTCACTGGCATAGACCACCTGGGTCAGCGGCTTCGAGATCGCGCCGGCCAGGACAAACGAAAACAGCACCGCGATGAGCGTCACCGCGCCCACCGCCGCCAGGAAGATCAGCAGAATCTGCCGGGCCATGTCGTGGAACGGCGCTTCGAGGGTCCCCACGTACAGAACCCCGACGACCGAGCCTTCGATGTTTCGGATCGGTTCGTAGGCGGTCTTGTACCAGTCGGTGACCACAAATGCCCGGTCGTGCCAGACCTGACCTTCCTCGACCACCTTCTTGTAGACCTGCTCGGAGACCCGGGTTCCGATGGCTCGCTGGCCGTTCTCGTCGAGCACGTTGGTGGAGATCCTGACGTCGTCCTGGAAGATGGTCACCGTGCCGACGGGCTTGCCGCGGTACAGTTCCCTGCCATACACCGTGTCTCGGATGCGGTCGACAAAAGTGTAGTCACGATTGATGAGGCGCCCCCCATAGAAGACCCCTTCCACGGCGCCCGCGTCGTTCACTCTCGGGACGGCATACTCCTTGGCCATGGCGCGATTGAGCACTTCGCGGTCGGTCGGTCCGGCCATGGGAGTCGCCTTGACCGGGATGGGACGTCTGCCCGCAAGGTCGCCGGGCATGGAGTCCAGCTCCTCCGATGAGACCAGGCGGGTCCCGCCCAGGGCGCGTCCTTCCGTCGCCGCGGCTCGCGCCAGGCTGCTGTGCAGATTCGCAAACTCCGACGCGGGCATGTATTGCAGGTAATGCAGATCGAGCTTGCGCCGCAGCTCATCGATGTCTCCATCCGGCGACACCAGACGCAGCCCCTGGCCGATTCGCTCGATCTCGGCCGTATAGACCATGTGAGCCACCTTCAAGTCACTGAGGACCTTTCGTTCGGCCCGCTCGAAGATGTCACGCTTGGTCACGTAGTACCCCAGCAACGCAATCGAGACCGAAAGCGTCAGGATGACCACCAGAAACGAGAAGAGGATCCTCGTTTTGATGGATACCGCCGGCAGTATCTGGCTATTGGTCATTTTTCCGAGGCGTTGATGAAATAGATCAGGTTCTCAAGTTCGCTTTCGAGATTGATGTTGTTGGCGATACAGCCTTCGGGGGCCTTCAGACAAATCGGCGCGAAGTTCAGCACGCCTCTGATTCCGGCCGACAGCATCAACTCCAGCACCTGCTGGGCCGCATAGTCGGGCACCGCAATGACCCCCAGAGTAATGCCACGCTCCTTTACGAAACCGACCAGATCCTCCAGAGGCAGCACAGGCTGGGGCGACTGTCTTTCGAACTTGACCGGATCGATGTCGAATCCGGCCGCGATTCGGATGCCGCTCTTTTCGAGTCCCCCATAGTGAAAAAGGGCCTTGCCGATATTGCCCATCCCGATGACAACGACCTCCTGAAGCTGGTCCTTGCCGAGGATTCTGTTGAGCTGGTCGCTCAACTCGTCCACCTTATACCCGCCTCGCCGGTTCCCGGTAATGCCAAAAAGCGAGAAATCCTTCCGGACTTGTGCCGCGGTCACCCCGGCCGCATCCGCGAGGTTGTCGGAGAACACCCGCACGAAGTTCAGCGCCTTCAAACGATTCAGTGCGTTCTTGTACCTGGACAGCCTGATGATACAGCTTCTGTTGGCCATTACCGTACATCCAAAGAATTCTGCGTTACCCCCAAGCACGTGACCGAGGTATGCGAATCATATTGTCCCCATGAGGAAACAACAGGGAGCATTATCACCAGAATAAGCTGCCGAGTCAAGCGATTTGTTGTGCCCAGATTCACGTTTTTTGCTGATGCGGCACCACTATATCATAAGTACTTCTACAATAGTAATTTAAGCCAGTGGTGTTTTTCAGCCAACAACGAAAGCCTTCCGCCACAACCTTCCCAAGGTCCGCATCTTCACCCTGTAAGCACGCCTGCATGAGAATTGTGGCTCAATCTGATCCATCTGACAGGGGCGGTCTCAGTCGCCCACCCCCGGCTCTTCAAACCGGATCTCCCGCCCCTATTGAGGACTTGGGCCCCCCGTTCCCGTGCGAGCAAGTGCCGCAAGTCCAATCAAGGGCTGACTCGTGCCGGCAAGAGGGCGTTTGCGTGTCCGAAGTCGCGCCTTGGCGTGATCCGGCCGGAGTCGCAAGAACAGCTACGTGGATCGTTCGGCGCCCGCACGCAGAACACAAAGAGGCTTGTTTCACCCGCCGATCGAAAAACCCTTAGTCATGGCAGGGATTTGGGGAGATCCAAAAGGAAAGCCCCTGCGGTGCGGAGGGAGAGGAAGCGAGACTACGCAGGGGCTTTAAGATGCTCAACTATATTTTCGGAGCCCGGTTTCAGGACTCCCATGCTTAACGCGTCCGAGATTGATGTACGGCCCGCCGAAACCGAGTGTTCAAGAATCTCAGGCAAATCCGTTTTTTGTGCGACCGCATATTCCCGGCATGCCCTGAAAGCCTGCCCATGGACGACGGCTCTGCTTCTGTAGACTCCCCCGGGTTCCTTCGGCCAACGGAGGTCCATCTTGGACGTCTTACCCACCCATTGAAGAAGCAACTACAGTATATGCGGCCTCTCGGCGACTGTCAAGCCGAATTCTTCCGCATTTCTTGAAAATCGGCTGCCACGGCCTCAAAACATGAGAGAAAAATACACTCCTATGCGTTCCGGCACGCCAAAGGATATGCCGTTATCCAAAGACTACGACCTCTTGAGCATCAGTTCAAGATCCTCCTGCAACGCCTGGAGGTCCTCCTCATGCTCGACTTCCTGCTCGATGATCTGCAGGGCGATGTTGTACGTGACCGGGTCGGCCGTCTGGGTCTTCTGCATGAGCTTCTGGTACGTGCTGATGGCGCACTGCTCGCCCTTGATATTCTGCTCCAGGATCGTCTGGACATAGGGATCATCCGGGGCATCATAACCGCAGTTGGTCCACTTGTACCAGGCCTGGGGCGTGGTAATCGGCGTTCCGCCCAACTGAATGATCCGGTTGGTCAGCATCAACGCGTGGCTCAACTCCTCGGTGGCGTGCTGCTCCAGCTCCACGATCACGGCGTCCTTCATCGGCCCCTTGACGACTTTGGCCCCCAGCCAGTATTGGTAGTAGGCCAGCCACTCGTCACAGTAGGCCCGATTCAACAGTTCGAGCAGCTCCTTGACGTCCATTCCGACGATTTCGATACCTCTGGTTCCCATCGTATACCTCCTTGGCTTGCGCCCTTGCGAGCATTCCTCAACGTCGTTGTGGGGACAACAGTACGCCGCACGCGCCGACCAAGCCACGCAAAACGCACTCGTTGTCCGTGCTATTGTTGTTCAGGATCGGAGGAAGTCAAGTGCGCGGTCGAAACATTCCAGTTTCTCAGAACAAAAGGCCTGTCCGGCAGTAGGACTATTCGTGCCATGAGCCGGACCGCAGGACAACAGGTTTCATGGCAACCTCGCTGGGTGCAGGCGTTGGAGCCGATCATGGAAAGGAGAATCGATGGACATATTTGAGTTCGCGATGGAGAAGGAGAAGTACGCCGAGCATTTCTACCGGGAGCTGGCGGACAGGACCGACAACACGGGACTGAAGAACATCCTGAACATGCTGGCCGGCGAGGAGGTCAAACACTATGAGACGGTAAAGGCCATGCAGAATCACGCCGGCGGAAAACCGGCGGCGACGGACGTCCTGAAGCACGCCGAGAAGACCTTCGCCAAGATGCGGGACGGCGCCAAACACTTCGACTTCGACATCAGCGAGGTGGATCTGTATCGCAAAGCCTGTGAGATCGAGAAGAAGAGCCGCGATTTCTACCTTCAGAAGGCCGGCGAGGCCAAAGACTCGAACCACAGGACCATCCTCAAACAACTGGCCGAGGAGGAGAACAAACACCTGGTCCTGGTCCAGCGCCTCTGCGACTTCGTGGCCCGGCCGGAGACATTTCTCGAAAACGCGGAGATGTACCATTTCGACGACTACGTGGAAGGGGAGTTCTGAGAGCACACCAGGTCTGCGTGTCATGCGAGGACGTTGAACCGGCGTTCTGCCTATGGTCGCGGCTGATAGCGGCGAAGTTGGCGCTGTAGCTTCCGGCCGTCGCCTACGATCGAGTTCAGCGTCTCCCAGAACTGCCGACTGTGATTCTTGTGCCGGGTGTGGACCAGCTCGTGAACGAGAACGTAGTCGCGAAGCTCCTCGGGCAGACGAACCAGATGCACGTTCAGGTTGATGTTGTTGTGGGACGAGCAACTGCCCCACAGAGTCTTCTGGTTCTTGACGAAGACCTTGTTGTACGCGAATCCATGCTGCCTGGCCAGGTGTTCAAGGCGTTCAAGAAGCTGCCCGCGCGCCTGGGTGCGGTCGAGCCGTGGGTCGCTCTGTTCGGCCTGAACCTGTCGCAAATGCTTTTGAATCCAGCTTCTGCCCTTCTGGAGTAGTTGCCTGCCCTGCTCCAGCGACATCCGCTTGGGCAGGGTCAACGTGACCGCGCCGGTCCGCTTGATCGTGATCCGCGCATGGCGCGCCCGGTCCGAGACCGCCACGGCCACCGGACCGACGTCCGCAACCTCCCACGTCTCCACTACCCTGCTCAGAAGCTCACCACGAATCTGCTTGGGTCCGACCCGCCACACAATACCAGGGCGCGATACCAACGCATCCGATGGTAGCAGACCGGCTCCATCGCTGCAATCATCGCAGGGCCTGACATTCGCACTGGAACGGCGCGTCAAAATGAAAAAACCTTGGCGTGAACAGCGCATATCTATACAATATACATCATTGACATGAACGATACCGTATCCATTCCGCAATTCGAAGGGTTTGAGTGGGACGCGGCGAATGCCGAGAAGAATTGGCAGAACCACCGCGTCAGTCCTGTGGAGGCCGAGCAGGTGTTCTTCAATGAACCCTTATTGTCGGCCGAGGATACCAAGCACTCGCAGGAGGAACCGCGCTACTGCGTCCTGGGCCAAACCGACACAGGACGGATGTTGTTCATCGCGTTCACCGTCCGCAAGAAGAACATTCGCGTCATATCGGCCAGAGATATGAACCGAAAAGAGAAGAAGGTCTACGGGCAGCTATGAGTACGAAAAAGCAGGTACCCCGATTCAAGAGCGAGGACGCCGAGCGAGAATTCTGGGCCCGGCACGATTCCACAGAATTCGTCGACTGGTCCAAGGCCAAGCGCGCCCTGTTTCCCAACCTCAAACCTTCGACCAAGACGATCTCTCTGCGTTTGCCGGAATCGCTCCTCCAAGCGCTGAAGCTGCTGGCAAACCGACGCGACGTGCCCTATCAGTCGCTGCTCAAGATCTTCCTGGCAGAGAGGGTCGAGCAGGAGTTTCGCCGCTCCAGGCCTGTCGATTAGAATGCCTGATGTGACGAAGGTGCATCTGAACCGCCACCCAGCTCAGCGCGGGATGGTCACGGTCCTGCCGGTGGCGTGGGATTCGAGGGCGGCGGTGAACAGCCTGTGCCACAGGGCGGTTTCTTCCGGCCGGGTGCAACCTGCGAAGCGGCTGAGGGGCCGGCCGGCCTCCAGTTCATAAAGGTAAGCCGCCCACATCTGGAGAATGGCATCCGAGACGCCGAACTGAGCCAGTTCCTGCGTGATCGACCGAAATGCGGTCTCCTGCCCCATCTCGATCCATCGCCACTGCTGCTCGGCGCCGCCGTGGTACTCCAGCACCTCCAGCGTGTTGGCCTGTCTGAGGCTGTATCGAGCGGAAGCGGCCGTGCCGAGAATCTCGATGTACCAGTTGTTTCGCTGGCCCGGCGAGACGCGATGGGCCCGCAGCGTCATTGGAAACACCCCGCCCGAGTCCGGAGCTTCCATCTCGCACAACAGCGTCGCGTTGTCCCAGGTCTCGCACGGGACGACGCCGCCCTGCCCATCCGGGCGCGACGGGATGATGTTCGACAGCACCGCCCGCACATTGCGCGGCACCCAGCCCGCCCGGAAGGGCAGCGTGCAGACGTGGGGCCCGAGGTCACCGAGGCAGCCATAGTCGCCGTTAAGCTGGCGCATCCGCTTCCAGTTGATCGGCTTGTCCGGATTCAGGTCGCTGCTATGGAGGAACCCCACGTTGACCTCGATGATCTTTCCGAAGGCCCCTGCTTCGATCATCCGCCCAATTCTCTGGGCCGCCGGGAAGAAGAAGAACTGCGAGGCACACCGGACGCACAGTTCCGGGTGCTTGCGGGCCCCTGCGAGGATCGCCTCGTTCGCCTGGCGGTCGATGCCGAAGGGCTTTTCGCCCATCAGGTGCTTGCCGGCTTCGAGGGCCCTCAGATAGGTTTCCGCGTGCAGGTGGTGCGGCAGCGCGATGTAGACCGCCTCGACGTCGGGATTGGCCAGAAGCTCGCGGTAGTCGCTGGTGACCTGCCTGAGGGTTGGGATGTTGTCGCGGA
Source organism: Sedimentisphaerales bacterium (assembly GCA_040772485.1). Classification (GTDB taxonomy): domain Bacteria; phylum Planctomycetota; class Phycisphaerae; order Sedimentisphaerales; family Anaerobacaceae; genus Anaerobaca. The sequence continues at coordinate 128,487 of JAXGYC010000014.1, forward strand.
ACCAGTCGACCTTGGGCGTCGCGAGGGTGCGGTTGCAGACGGCAACGATCTCCGGCCGCACCGTCATCTCAGGCAGGTGCAGCCAGCGGGCCGCCGCACTGGCGAGCTCCCGCCCGATCATCCCGCAACCAATGATGCCGAATCGAACCGTACGCATGGGCCGGCCTCCACCTCGGTTGACGTTCGCTCGCCGCACGCCGCGTGGGCGAAGAAACCGATCTTACAGACGAGCCCTCCGTCAGGCAAGTTCTCGGCTGGCTTCTTGGCGTCGCTGCAATCCTCGGGTAGCATGGACGGAACTGCGAAACCTTCCTGGGAGGTCGTTGAAATGCTGAACGCGATATTGAGCCTGGTCGTTCTGGCGTCGCTGGCAACAGCGGCGGATAAGACTTACACCAATCCCATCATCGACGAGATCGGACCGGCGGATCCAACCGTAATCCTCTTCGAGGGCACGTATTACCTCTATCCGACCGGGGACAACGTCAGCTACCACGTCTACACCTCGACGGACCTGGTCCATTGGACCAAGGGCCCCCGGGTGTTCGAGCCGGACCAAAGGAACGTCTGGGCGCCTGACGTTTTCCGCGATCCGAAGGACGGCAGATTCTATCTCTACTACACGGTCAGCGAGAACATCGGGGTGGCCGTCGCCGACCGGCCCGAGGGGAAGTTCGTCGACCGCGCCAGGCTGTTCGACAACGCCATCGACGCCCACATGTTCTGTGACGACGGCAGGTACTACCTCTACTACGTACAGTTCCCCGGTTTCCGAATCCACGTCCAGCCGATGAGAACCCCATTGGAGAAGGATGGCGAGCCCATCGAACTGCTCCATCCGACCGAGCCGTGGGAGAAGATTCGCGGCGCGGTCACGGAAGGCCCGTGGATGCTCAAGCATCAGGGGACCTACTACCTGCTCTACTCGGGCACGGCGGCCAACACGCTGGACTACGCCATCGGCTACGCGACCGCAGCGACGCCGACGGGCCCGTTCACCAAGTACGCCGGCAACCCCATCGTCCGCCGGACCGACCAAGCCCTCGGGCCGGGCCACGGCTGCGTCGTCAAGGATCGCGCCGGCAAGCTGTGGTCGATCTACCACCAGCAGAAGGACGATTCTCAGCCCTGGAACCGGTTCATCTGCATCGACCCGCTATGGTTCGACGAGGCGGGTGTTCTGCACGGCAAAGCCACGCGAGGCGTTCCTCAGCCGGCCCCGGTCACCGCCCCGACGAGAGAGCCATAGTACCCCGAACGCGGGCCAGGTCCGGACAGATTCCGTTGCATGACAGGCCAGGATGTGATATAAGAGAGTTGGCGGTTGCGGGAGGTTCAGGGTCAGTCCGATGGATTGTGGACCCCCGAGTTCAGCATGGACGGGACGGAGGACCTGAGCCGATGTGTAGTGCCCGATACATAGTGCAGGGGGAGCATTCACAGCACGATTCCCGCTGCGTTCGGGAGGCATACCCGCACGACATATCTGTAGCGCGTCGGCACTCGACGCCTGTGCAGTTCCAGTGATCGATTCTGAAGGAGGACAATCATGTCGAAGAATCTTCTGATATTGGCCGTGATGGGCGCTTTGGTCGGGGGTATTGCCCAGGCCGCAGACCCGAATCTGGTTGGCTGGTGGAAACTGGACGAGGGGTCTGGTCTGACCACCCAAGACAGCTCGGGTAGTGGCATTGAAGGGACCATCACCGGCGGGCAGTGGGTGAGCCCGGGTTGGCATGGAGGCGGCTGGTGCCTGGAGCTGTCCAATGACGGCTACGTGGATCTGGGCAACCCGGCCGTGCTCGATTTCAGCACGGGAGATTGGACGATCACGGCGTGGATCAAGAACAGCATGACAGGAACAGGCGACGCGAACAAAGGGACCATCTACGCCAAAGGCGGGGACAACTCGGGCGGTCATCGCTATACACTGGCCGTCAGTGAGGTCACAGAAGGCGTGATAACCCTGACAACGGACGACAATGTGACGAAACTCCAGGCGACAGCCTCTACGCGCGTCAACGACGGCGAATGGCATTTCGTCGTGGGGATGAGAAGGGCCACCGCCATCCTGGTGTACACCGATGGTCAGGAGGAGGGCTCCAATGCGGGGCTGTCCGCCACCTACAATCTGTCCGGCACTTCACAGCACAACGGCTATCTCGGAGCGATTACAGCCAATGACACCAGCGCTCTTTTCAAGACCTATGACGGTGCCATTGACGACGTTCGCGTTTTCAAGAAGGCCCTCTCCCAAGCCGAAATCGACTTCGTCATGCAGGATATCGGCGCCGCTGATACGGCTCATGATCCGGCCCCGAGCGATCAAGCCACGGACGTATTGCGCGACACGACGCTGCGTTGGATGGCGGGAGAGACGGCGGCGACCCACGACGTCTATTTCGGGACCGTCTTCGATGATGTCAATACCGCCAGCCGGGCCAATCCTTTGGGAGTCCTGGTAAGCCAGGGCCAGAGTGACGCCAGCTACGATCCGGCGGGTCTGCTCGAATTCGGTACAACCTACTATTGGCGGATCGACGAGGTCAACGCCCCGCCGGACAGCACCATCTTCAGGGGCGAGGTCTGGAGCTTCACAACGGAACCGTACGCGTATCCGATTGCCGGCATCATCGCGACGAGCAACGCAACCTCCGGCGCGACCGCAGGCCCGCAGAACACCGTCAATGGTTCCGGCCTCGACGCGGCGGATGGGCACTCCACCGACGCTTCGGACATGTGGCTGGGCCTGCCGGCCGGAGACGACCCCGTCTACATCCAGTACGAGTTCGACAAGGTCTACAAGCTCTACGAGATGTGGGTCTGGAACTACAACGTCGAGTTCGAGCTGGTGCTCGGATTCGGGCTCAAGAACGTGACGATCGAATACTCCGCCGACGGAGCCGACTGGACCGCGCTCGGCGACGTTGAGCTGGCCAAGGCGCCTGCCAGTGCCGGCTACGCTCACAACAGCGTCGTGGACCTCCAGGGCGCTGCGGCCAGGTACGTTCGCCTGACCGTCAACAGCAACTGGGGCATGCTCGCTCAGTACGGTCTGAGCGAGGTTCGCTTCTTCTATGTCCCCGTGCAGGCCCGCGAGCCGCAGCCGGCCGATGCCGCAACGAGTATCGATCCGGACACGGTCTTGAGCTGGCGTGCTGGTCGCGAGGCCACCTCGCACGAGGTCTACTTTGGCACCAGCCCGGAGGAGTTGCTGTTGGTCGATACGGTCGATCAGGCCAGCTCCACGCCGGGCGAGTTGGATCTGGGTGCGACGTACTACTGGAGAGTGGACGAGATCGGAGAGGAGACCTGGGTCGGTGAGGTCTGGAGCTTCTCGACGCTGGAATACGTGGCGGTCGACGGGTTCGAAGACTACAACGACGACCTCGAGGCCGGCACGACAATCTTCGACACCTGGCTCGACGGCTGGGTCAACGAGACCGGCTCAACGGTCGGCTACCTCAACGCGCCGTTTGCCGAGCGGACCATCGTCCACAGCGGCGTCCAGTCGATGCCTCTTCAGTACGACAACAGCGGGTCGTCGTCCTATTCGGAGACCGAACGTCAGTTCGAAGAGCCGCAGGACTGGACCGCCAACGGCATCAAGAGCCTGTCGCTCTACTTCCGAGGCGCGGCCGACAACACCGGACAGATGTACGTGAAGATCAACAACACCAAGATCGCCTACAACGGCGATCCGGCCGACATCGCCAAGACGGTCTGGCTGCCCTGGAACATCGATCTGTCGGCGGTCGGCAGTCTGCGGAACGTGACCACGCTGATAATCGGCATCGAAGGCTCAGGGTCCAAGGGCATCCTGTACATCGACGACATCCGGCTCTATCCGAAGGCCCCTGAGTTCATCACGCCGACGGAGCCCGACGCCGCCAACCTGCTGGCCCGCTACGAGTTCGAGGGCAACGCCAACGACAGCTCGGGCAACGGACTGAACGGCACGATCCGCGACGGACAATTCGTCGCTTCCGGCCGGCCCGGCAACGGCATGGCTCTCCAGGTCAACGACGCCGGCTACGCCGATCTCGGCAATCCCGCCCTGCTCGATTTCAGCACGGGCGACTGGACCGTGACGGCATGGTACAAGACCGGCATGACCGGCACCGGCGACGAGAACAAGGGGACCATCTACGGCAAGGGCGGAGACACCGGCGGCGGGCATCGCTACTGTCTGATCATGAGCGAGACCACCGAAGGCGTCGTCACTCTCGTCACCGACGACGACGTCACCAAGTACGTGATCAACTCGGCAAGCGTGACCAACGACGATGAGTGGCATTCGGTGGCAGGCCAGAGGCAAGGCGTCAACCTGCGGATCTTCATCGACGGGGCGCTGGAAGGAACCGCCGTCGCCACCGAGCAGTACAATCTCGCCGGCACGTCGCAGCACAACGCCTATATCGGCGCGATCACCGACCACACGGCGGGCGGCCTGTACAAGCTGTACATCGGTCTGCTCGACGACGTCCGGGTCTACGACAAGGCCCTGTCCGAAGGGGAGATCCTGTGGCTCGCCGGCGTGACCGGGCCGGTGGCCAAGCCGTTCTGACCCGAAGACGCAGATCGACAACAGCAGTACCCGAGGGGCTGGGGTCGATGATCCCGGCCCCTTGTTCTATATTCGGGAGGATCGCCACGGTCAGGAATTGGCCTGCCCCGTGCGAGGACGCGAGACCGTCTGCCGTCATCGGCAAGCACGCTTGCCGCTGCCACACCACGCCGGCCATCGGGCGCGGGAGGGGCTGGCGGCGTTGTCTGCGGGGTTGCTGGTAGGGGCGAGGCATGCCTCGCCCTTACGACCGAGCTCGACAGACCACCGCTGTTGCGCAATCGGCTCCCCTGCCGCAATTGGGGAAAACAATCGGTCGCGAATCCCGGTATACATAGTAGTCCGCTATGAAAGGAGCAACTATGAGCCGGAAAAAGCGTTTCACAGCAGCCGGATTCGCGGCACTCATGATTCTCATAAGCACTGTATTTGTCGCAGCTTGGGGGCAGCAGACCGGTCCTACAGCTGCCCAGAGCCGATCGCCTGCAGCGCCAGAGCGACTGATCGACGACTTCTCCGGCAAGGATCAGCTTAGCGTGCTCGGAACCAAGTGGGCCTTGCGAACGGATCAGACTTCGGGCGGCGCCGTGGCGAGGGCGTCCCGCCCTCGTGCCGAGGAGAAAGCGCAAGGGCAAGATGCCCTCGCCACGAAGCTGGAGTTCGTACAGCAGGATGGCCAAGCGTGCCTGCACCTGACCGGGTCCGTCACATCCGCCGACCGAGGCGGATTCGTCGCGGCCCAGCTCGCCCTGCACCCGCGAGGCCGGAACTTCGATGCCCACGGTTTTGCGGGGCTGAAGCTGAGGGTCAAGGGCAACGGCGAATCCTACGCGATTCGCCTGCGGACCAAAGACACACGGTTCGGCACGCAGTATTATGAGGCGGCGCTCCAGACGAACGGGCAATGGCAGGAGGTCAAGCTGCCGTTCATGCAGTTCGTTCCGGTCCTGGTGCAGGCGCCGCTGGACCCGGCCGGCCTGCGAACCGTCGCCATCGTCGCGGCAAAAAAGAACATCGAGGTCGATGTTTCAGTCGCCAACCTGTCCCTTTACCGAGAGCAGACCATGTACAACGAACTGACACCCGAGGAAGAACGCGTCATTCTCTACAAAGGAACCGAGCGGCCCTTCACCGGCAGGTACAACAACTTCTTCGAAAACGGCGTCTACACCTGCAAGCGATGCGGGGCCGAGCTGTTCGAATCAGCGTCGAAGTTCCGCTCGGAATGCGGCTGGCCCAGCTTCGACGATCAGATTCCCGGCGCGGTCAAGTGGCAGGGCGACGCCGACGGGATGCGGACCGAGATCCTCTGCGCCAACTGCGGCGGGCACCTGGGGCACGTATTCCAAGGCGAGCAACTGACACCGAAGAACACGCGATATTGCGTCAACTCGATCTCGATGGACTTCCTCTCGGCCGATCAGCGCAACGCGCGGGCCGCGTCGAAGCCCAAGACCGAACGAGCGATCTTCGCCTCCGGCTGTTTCTGGGGGACGGAGTATCACATGCAGCGGGCCCCCGGCGTGCTCGCCACGACGGTCGGCTACATCGGCGGTCACGTGGACCACCCGACCTATAAGCAGGTCTGCACCGACCGCACCGGCCACGCCGAGGCGGTGGAGGTCATTTACGACCCGAACCAGACCAGTTACGAGACGCTGGCCAGGCTCTTCTTCGAAACGCACGATTTCACGCAGTTGAACCGCCAGGGCCCGGACATCGGAAGGCAGTACCGCTCGGGCGTCTTCTATCTGAACGACGAGCAGAAGCAGATCGCCGAGAATCTGGTGCAGGTGCTCCGGCAGAAGGGCTACGACGTCAAGACCGAGATCACCGCCGCCAGCACCTTCTGGCCGGCCGAGGATTATCACCAGGACTACTACAACAAGACGCAGAAGACGCCCTATTGCCACATCTATCGGCGCATCTTCTGATCGGCAGGGAAGGCTGTTATCTCGCCTCTCCGGACGCGATCCAGACGCGATCGCGCGGCGGGATCGTGAAGGCCCGGCGAACTCTGTCCTGCGGCGATGTCAGGCTGACCTTGACGGCTCGATCGTTGAAGTTCTGGAGCACACAATCGCCCCGGTTCGCATCGGCAAACGGATGGTATGTGACGGACGCCGGACCTTCGAAAGGCGGCGGTTTCCCACCGGCAAACGCGGTACGAAACGCGGTCAAGGCCGGCTCGCCCAGAGACAGCAGACCCAGCGGGCGGGGGCACAGCAGCACCTCGCCCACCGCGTCGAAGTCCGCCTGGTCATACGTGTGCGTATTGAGCAGAGAGATGTTGTTCACCGTGCGCAGGAGCAACAGCCGCCGCCCTTGCGATATGCAGATGACGTCATCCGTCCGCGGCGCCACTTCGATGGGCGATTCCAGAATGACGTCCGCGGACTCCGATTCCGTGCCGCAGGCCGCGTGCGTGGGCGCCGATCGGAAATCCGGATCGACACCGATCTTGGCAGCAAGCTCTCGCCCCTGAGGCCAGGCGATCAGCAGGTTCGTCGTCAGAATCAGGTGCACACCGCGCGCCCGCGCCTTCTGGACATGCTCGTACAGGTCGGGATCGGCCGCCGCCTGAGCAGCCAGGAAGATGACCGGCGCCTCGCTCGGGAATTCGTGCACGGGGACCAGCGGAATCCCCAGCATGCCGAGGAAATCCATCAAGTACATATCGCCGGCCGGATCGCTGTTCGGCGGCTTGTACGCGGGTACACCCACGACAGGGTGCTTCCGCACGAACGCGGCCAGATCCGCCAGTCGGCCGAACTGGCTCGCGACCTTTGCATGGTCCGGATGGCCCGCGACAACGTCGCCGAGGTTGAAGAAGACCAGTTCCGTCGCTCCGGCCAGCACGCTCGTGTACGCCTGATCGAGGAAATCGTGCTCGCCGCAGTCGCCGTGATCGAACCACGCGCCGCCGATCTTCTCGCCTGCGATGTCCGCCAGCCAGCGGTAGTTGACAAACCCCTCGTAAGGCTGCACAAAGCCGAACCGCTGCGTGTTGCGTCCCCGCGTTTCCGTGCCCACCCAGACACGATCGAAGATGCGAGGAAATGTCTCCGTGTCGTAGCCGAACAGAAAGAACCGATCGTGCCACTGAGGGAACTTGACGATCACGGTGATGCCGGGATGAACCTCCCTGGCCGGCCGGAGGAAGATCGACTGCGCCAGTTCCGTGAGCAGCTCGCGCCGGTATTGCCCCCAGGAACGGTCGCCCTTGGCCTGTTCCGATTCGGCGCTGACGTCGCCCGTGCAGAGAAAATCGTCGACGATGAACGTGTCGAACAGCGGTGCGCTGGCGCGGATGATCCGCTCCAGGTCGCGCTGCGTCTTTTCGTTCTGCCAGTTGAACCAGCCGAGAGGGCCCTGCTGCCGGACGCCCACGTCGCCGCCGGGAACGGTAGCGATCCCGCCGACCACCTCGATGTCACGCTCCGTGAGCCAGTCGCGAACCTGGACAAGCTGCTCGGGCGGCACCGTGTGCCCGCCGCGATAGACCTCCAGATAGAGCTTCGTGATCTCCATCCGCTCGACCGCCTCCCAGACGGCCGCGCGAAAGCCCCCGTCCGTCGCCATCCGCTCGACGTGATGCGACGTGGCATACGAACCCAGTCGCAGGTCCTCCACCCGCCGGCGCGCCTCTTCCAGCAACGTCTGCCCCAACGCGGTGTTCGCGACCGCCGCCAGCGTCCCGATGACCAGCATCCGTTTCAGCACAATCGCACCTCCATGTCCGTTTGCCACCGGGCATTGCCTCCCCGTCCTGCACGCGCTAATGAGCGGGGTGGCCGTCACTCAGGCTCGCCTCGATCGTTCGCCGGTAGCGCCTCGCTTCTCGCTCCAGAGTAGCCATGTAGACCTTGGCTTTCAGGCTGCCGGTTCCGAGCCGTGCATGCATCAGCCGTTGAATGATCCGGTACAGCTCCGACAACCGGTCCGGAAGCGCCACCCCGTTGCGGCCCCCCTCCAGACTCTCACCCACGGTGGACAGAAAACCCTGGATCGCTTTGAGTTCGTGCTTGTCCATGCTCCCCATTATACCACATCGCGTCCATATTCATTCGTGCAAAACAGAGCCACTTTCCCATGTTTCTGGCCCAAAAATGCGGCTCATACAGAAAGACCAGGCCGCTTGTTGCCGACGAGGTAGCCCAGGGCCAGCGTGATGGCGGTGCCGATGGGAAAATGCCAGGGCCAGGCAAGGGTGATGTGGACGGGCTTCGAGACCAAGCCGTCCCCAAGCGGCGCTGGAGGCTGCCACGCGGCCAGGCTGACCGTCAGCAGCAGCGCCACGCCCAGGGCCACGTATACGATCTTGAGGGGCTGCGAGCGGAGATGGCGAACGGCCTGGACGAGCAACACAACGGAGCAGACCACCACAATGCCCTGCGGGATCGTCTGATGCCAGTTCAGGGCGAAGACGGTGAGCATCGAAAGGGGCACGCCCCACATCAGCCCCAGGTCGTCGCGATTCGTGGTCAGGAAGGCCAGCAGGAATACGCCCAGCAGAGCGCCATAGGTGTAGGCCGCCATCGCCAGGGCAAACTGGAGCAGGTCGGCGTACGACCGCGCGATCACATCACAATAGATGGCAAAGGCCGTCAGCAGGATGCCCCAGACCAGCACGATCACGCGCGACGCGCGGACATAGTGTCGATCGGAGGCATCGGGCCTGAGGTAGGGCTTGTAGAGCAGCGCAATGGTCGACTGCGACAGCGCCGCCAGGAGCGAATCGAGCGTAGAAATGGCGGCGGCAAAGATGGCGGCCATCAGCAAACCTGACAAACCCCGAGGCATGACATCGACGATATAGATGGCAAAGATCTTCATCGAATCGTCGTCAACAACCACCCGTTCGGCGTCACTGAGCGGGAAGTGCTGATAGTAGACGAAGACCGCAGCGCCGACGAACAGCAACAGATAGGTCAGCACCTGGGAAAGCCCCGAACAGATGATCGCTTTGCGGGCATCGCTCGCGCTGCGGCAGGTGAACATGCGCTGGACGTTGAGTTGGTCGGTGCCGTGCGAGGCCAGGGTCAGGACCCCGAAGCCGATCAGGCCGCACCAGAGCGTGTACGCCTGCTTGGGATCGAAGCTGGGATTGATCGTCCGCAGCTTGCCGGCGTGGTACGCCTCCGAGACGATGGCCGAGAAACCGCCGTCAATGGTCGTCGCCGCAAAGAGCAATGCCGCCACCGCGCCCAGCGTGAACAGCAGACACTGAATCGCGTCGGTCCAGATGACCGTAGTGATCCCGCCCATGATGGTCCAGACGATCGAGACAGCGCCGATGATGACGATCGACGTCGTGGTGTCGGTGCCCGTGATGACCTGAAGGGCCTTGGCCGCGATGTAGACGCGGGCGCCCTGGGCGAGGATGCCGCCGACCATGAACAGGCCGGTGGTGATGTTGCGAACGCGGGGGCCGAGTTGATTGCCCATGTAATCGTACGGCGAGTAAATCTCCCGCTGGTAGTAGACGGGAATGAAGAAGTAGCCGATGACGAAGCGGGCGAGGATGGTGCCGAAGGCCAGTTGGATGTAGGTCATGTCGCCGCCCTGCGCGAAGACGATGGCCGGCGCGATGAGGAACGTTGCGGCCGACAACTCCGTCGCGATGATCGAGCCGCAGACCGCCGGCCAGGGCAGCTTGCGGCCGCCGAGGAAGAAGTCCTTCATCGACGCCTGCTTGCCTGCGAGCAGACCGCCCAGAACGGTCGTGAAGATGAGATAGACCCCAATGACTCCCCAATCCCACGCAGTGAAATTCCGCGCGATCTCGCGGAGCGCCGCGTCCACAGACGGGACGCGAGCGTCCTGGTCCTGTGCCATGCCGACGGGCGCAAGCGCAAACACCAGCAGCAAAACAAGGAACAGGAGTAGTCTGTGTCTGGGCATTATGCCGATTCTATGGACTCCCCAATAGCCGGACGCAACAGCTCGTCGTTCTCCTCGAGAATATCGAGGGCCTTGGCCAATGGAACACCGCGAAAGTGCATGACCAGCGCCGCCTTGACGCGGCCTTCGGCGCGAGCGAGCAAGGCCCTGGCCCTGAGCTTGGACAGCCCCGTGACCTCTACGACGATGCGAACCGAGCGGTCGCGCAGCTTGTTGTTGACGGCCTTCAGGTCCACCATGAGGTTGCCGTACACCTTGCCCAGCCGGATCATGGCGGTAGTCGTGAGGGTGTTGAGCACGAGCTTGGTCGCCGTGCCCGCTTTCATCCGGGTCGAACCGGTGATCACCTCAGGCCCGACGACCGGGTTGATGACGATCTCGGCGGGAATCGATTTGACCGCTTCCGGCGCACAGGTCACGAAGATGGTTCCGGCCCCGATCCGCCGGGCGCGTTGCAGGGCGCCGTGCACGAAGGGCGTCATGCCGCAAGCGGCCAAGCCGACCACGGTGTCCTTTGCGCTGACTCTCCTGGCGTCGATGGCCGCAGCGCCGTCCTCGGGATGATCTTCGGCCCCTTCGATGGACCGCACCAGCGCCCGCCTGCCGCCCGCGATGATGCCCTGCACCAAGGACGGCCTGACCCCGAACGTCGGAGGGCACTCGGAGGCGTCGAGCACGCCGAGCCGGCCGCTGGTGCCGGCGCCGACGTAGAACAATCGCCCGCCCGCGCGGAGCCGCTCCACGATCATGTCGACCGCGGCGGCAATCTCTTTGCGCTGCATCGCCACCGCCTGAGGCACGATCGCGTCCTCGGCGCCGATCAGGTCGACGATCTCCTGCGTGGACAGGGTGTCGACCGATGCGCTCTTCGGATTGCGCTTCTCCGTCGTCGGCAGTTTCCCGGCTTTCGTCATCTTCCCGGCACGATCTTGCCCAGCACGACCGGCTCGGCCGCTCCGGTGGCGCTGGGCACGTTGTTGGCGGTCCCGCAGATCGTGGCCCACGCCAGAACCGCGAAGGCGACCGCCTCTCGGGCATCGACGTCGATCCCGAATTCATCCGTCGTGCGAATCTTAACGGCTGTCAGTTCCCGCTGCAACATCCGCACGAGCGTCCGGTTGTGGACGCCGCCGCCGGCCAGGACCATCTCGTCGGGCATCGCAGGCAGAAACCGGCGGTACGCGTCGGCTATCGTGCGGGCCGTGAACGCCGTGACAGTCGCGACCATGTCCCCAGGAGCCAGCCCCCGCTTCCGCGATTTCTGGCCGAGCCATTCGCAGTACGCCTGGCCAAACTCCTCGCGTCCGGTCGACTTGGGCGGCTTGCGGCGCAGGAAAGGATGCTTCAGCATCTCGCGCAGCAGAGTCTCGTCGACTTTGCCTCTGGCCGCCATGGCCCCGCCGCGATCGTAGTCACGCCTTCCGCCGGTTGCCAGACGCACAATCTCGTCGATCACCATGTTGCCTGGGCCGGTGTCGAAGGCCAGCACCTCATCGCTCCTGCACGCCCGAGGCAGGAAAGTCACGTTGGCGATCCCGCCAATGTTCTGAACGGCCCGGCTGACCTTCGCGTCGCGAAAGAGAACGTAATCGGCGTAAGGCACCAGTGGCGCGCCCTGCCCGCCGGCCGCCATGTCACGAGGCCGAAAGTCCGCCACCGTCGTGATGCCGGTGCGCTGGGCGATCACCGAAGGCTCGCCGATCTGCAAGGTCGAGCGGATAGTCCTGCCCCCATAGCGGCCACCTTCAGGCTGGTGCCAGATGGTCTGGCCGTGCGAGCCGATCAGATCGATCGAGTCCGCCGCGATGCCGCACTTGCGGCACAGCTTGAGAACCGCCTCCGCGAACACCTCGCCCAACACGTGATTGAGATGACAGATGCGGTCCACCTTCGCCGAGTCGGGATGGCACAGCGAGAGAATCTCGGCGCGCAGAGCAGGCTTGTACGGAAAGACGTCGAAAGCCACGAGCCGGACCTTCGTGCCACGAATGTCCACAATGGCCACATCGACACCGTCCACCGATGTCCCCGACATCAGCCCCGCCACTCGCATGTTCTTCTTCCCGCCAGTCATGGTCTATCCATGTGCTCCGTGTCGTTACTTCTTGGGTTTCGCTCGGGCTCGAAACACTCGATGACGAACTTCTGATAGCCGCAGGCCAGCACGGCCACGGTGTTCGCGTCGGCGATGACCAGGCCGGAACCGTGGCGAAAGCTGGTTTCGCGCCCGTGCAGAGCGCGTCTCAGGACCTTCCGAGGCCGCTTCTCGACGGGCACGGAGGTCTCCATCCGCAACTCGAATACGTCCATGACATCCGCAGCGCCGGTGTGAGCGAACCCGACCAGGAACACGGTATCGTTCGTGTCGACCACGAGATTGAGGTTCTGATACGACGCGTAGTCGCGGTCCGACCAGCCGGATCGGTCGGCGCTCCTGGCGTCCCAGGTTTCGCGGAAGGCGAAGGCGCAGGCCGGGTCGTCCAATGCTTTCGCGTTGGAGAGATAGATGTCGATCGTAGCCGAGTCCCAGGTGCCCACGCACAGCAGGTGCCGGTCGCTCACCCTGGCCATGGCGACGGCGCCGGCGGTGGCGCGCTGGTAGGCGCCGGTTCGCTCGATCTCGACGACGGGCCTCGGTCCGCCGGCCTGCAACAACTCCGCCAGCCGGAGAACCCATACGCGAGAGGCCATCTTCGTGTTGTCGTCTTCGATCCCTACAGCCAGGAAATCGCCGCAGACCTGGAAACCGCCGGCGTGCTTGAACGGGCGTGACATCAAGGGCTTGACCGCAACGACGCGCCCCATCGAGCCTTCGAGGGCTACCAGCGCGAGATAGGATTCGTCGCTCGCACTGCCGCTGAGCACGAGAAACGGCCGCCCGTCGATCTTCGCCTGTTGAATCCCCTGGAGATGCCCGCCGCGAGGGACGTCGAAGCCGCCGGAATCGCAGAGAATCGCATGCGGCATCTGCGAGATTGTTCGCAGCACGGCAAGCACATTCTCCATCCGCGGATTACTGTCCGCCGGCCCCTGTGCCGCACAAACAAGCCCCGCCCCACACGCCAGCGCGACGAGCATGCCCGGAACACTCTCATGCCAACAGCGCCCAACCGACTTGTCTCTATCACCGGCCTTCATACCTCATAGCGTACCAGAACCGTCGCCAGGAATCGAGCGTTTGCGGCACGATGACATTGCCGTTTACACCGCATGGGCGAGGTGCTATGAATACGCCGAGGTTCGTGTGCACAGGCAAGTGGCCCGCTGATGCGAGGAGTGATCTATGTCGGATGCCGTGGAGAAAGCCAGAGCGTTTCTGCGAGAAGAGAGGGCGTTTCGCCTCGGTCCGCTGTTGACCGAGTCGTCGCATCCCAAAACGCATCATCTTTCGCAGACGATCCAGGCCGATGTCGCCACAGGCATCCGCCAGTTGCTCTCGGTAGACGAGGACATCGCGGCGGCTTCCCATCGGCTCTTTGCCCAAGACGGGTACGACCGGCTGATCGACGCATTCCTCGTCGCCATGAATGCGGGCCGGCGGATCTTCTTCACCGGCTGCGGCGCGACCGGCCGGCTGAGCATCCTGCTGGAGGCGGCGTGGCGGAGACTCTGGCACGAGATGAAACCGCCGGCGCCTGAGGCGGCGAAGCTGTGGCCGCTGTGCATCAGCGTCATGGCCGGCGGCGACTTCGCGCTGATCAAGTCGGTGGAGGGCTTCGAGGACTTCCCCGACTTCGGCCGCCATCAGCTCCGCGAGGCGGGCGTGCAGGCCGGCGACATGGTCGTCGCGATCACCGAGGGCGGCGAGACCCCCTTCGTCATCGGCACCGCCTGGGAAGGCCTCGATCAGGGGGCCGAAGTGTTCTTCGTCTACAACAACCCGACCGCCCTGCTGGCCGAGCACGTCGAGCGATCCCGGCAGGTCATCGAGGAGCCTCGCATCACCAAGCTCGACCTGACCACCGGGCCCATGGCCGTCATGGGCTCGACCCGGATGCAGGCGACGACCGCAGAACTGCTGGTGGTCGGCGCTGCGCTGGAAACGGCCATCGTTCGATGGCTTCAGGGCCGCCGGCCGCAGCTCGCGCGCCAGGTGCGAACTCCTGCCGAACACGCGCGGTTGTTTCGAGAGCTGCTGAGCGATCTGTCGACGCCGACGGCGGTGGACACCCTCCGTCGCGTCACGCAGTTCGAAGAGGCGATCTATCGAAAGCACGGCCTGGTGACCTACGTCGCCGACAGCCTTCTGCTGGATGTCCTGACCGACACGACGGAGCGGTCGCCGACGTTCATGGTGCCGCCGTTCCGCAAAGATGGCGACACCCACTCGCCGGTATCGTGGGCATTCGTGAAGGACCCGCACCGCCCAACCGAGCAGGCCTGGGAGCGAATGCTCCAGCGCCCGCCACGCGGCCTGCAATGGAAGTCGGAAACCTATCGGCAGTTGAACGCCCCGCCACGGATTCAGGCCAATCCGCCGAAGCTCGACAACGCCGAGATCCACCGCTTCCGCATCGGCAACGAGCCCGACGCCTCGCGCACCGAGGCGCCGGATTCGGCGCTGGTGGCCGTCGGCAAGGCCGACGAGATCGCATCCCTACCCCACCAGATGAGTTACCACAAGATCGGAGCGATCACGATCGGTCCGAACCAGGGCCCGATCGATGTGGACGAGCACTTCCACTTCGCGTGCGAGCTGCCGGCGTCGCCCCTGCGGCTGTGGGAGCACCTGGCGATCAAGCTTGTGCTCAACACGATCTCGACCGCGACGATGGTGCGCCTGGGCCGCGTCATCGGCAACGCCATGGTCTGGCTGTCGCCCAGCAATAAAAAGCTCATCGATCGCGGCACGCGCCTGATCTCGCAGGTGACCGGGTGCAGCTACGAACACGCGTGCGAAATCCTGCACCAGACCATCGAAGACGTCGCCTCCATCGCCCAGCGAGGCGAAGAAGCCCCCTCCCCCGTGGCCCTGGCCATTGAGCGTGTCTCCACGGAAGAGAGCCATCCTTAGATCCTCCGGCGCTGAGCCTGCCACACACGCTTCTACACCCCAGGTCGTTTTGCGCTTGCGTGCCAGCGTGTCCGTGGCGACAATCCCATACAGCGGAAAGGGAATGCTCCTGTCTGCCCCAATAAAGGAGAGAAACATGATCCTCAACATGAAGCGAGAAAGCCGGCTTGTTATCGGGATGCTTGCTGTGATCAGTCTGTTGGCACTCGGTGCCTCCGTTGCCGGAAACGCAGATCGTCCTGGCCAGGTTGTGCAGACTCCCACGAACGGCGGGCCCGCGTCGGTTGGCTCAAACGAACGGCTGCGGGAACTCATGACGGAGCGATACGCGATTCTCAAGAGCCTGGTGGAGTCGCTCGAGATCTTCTTCAGCTCCGGCCGGATAAGTCTTTGGGAATGGCGCGATGCTCACGTCGCTCTGTACAAGGCAAAGGCCGATCTCGCGACGGATGTCACCGAGCAGATCAGAACCTACGAGGAGATGGTGGGTTTCGTGCGCACCTGCGAGCAGAAGGCCAGGCAGAGAGCCGACGCCGGACAGATGACGGAAGCGGATGTCCAGCGGGCCAGACTCGATACCATCGAGGCGCAAATAGCCCTTGAGAAACTGCGGATGAGCAGGCCCCAATAGGCCTTCTTTGTGTCGCCGCCGGACGAAAACGAGAATCGCGCAGAGCGGAGAAGCTAACGGTATTTGCCGAGCTCAAGAAAGGAGAGAACGATGGTCGTCTACAGAATGCCAGAACATCGGTTCGTCCTCACTGTGATGGCAGCGATCGGTCTGATCGCCCTTGGAGTATGCGTTGGAGGAAGCGCGGAGCGCCCGGCGCGGGGGCCCAACCAGCGACTGCACGAACTGATGATAGAACGATGCGAGATCCTCCAGAGCGAGGTCAAGTCGCTCGAACTCTCCCTCAAGTTCGGCTCGGCCGGACTTGCAGAGTGGCGGAAGGCCAACGTCGCTCTGTTCAAGGCGCGGGCCGATCTCGCGGCAGATATCACCGAACAGATCGAGATCTACGAGGAGATGGTGGACCTTCTGCGCACGAGCGAGCAGGCAACTCGGCAGGGAATCGAGGCCGGACAAGCACCGCAGACCGAACTCCGGCAGGCCAGACTCGCCACGGTCGAAGCGCAAATCGCCCTCGAACAACTGCGCATGGCGAGACCCCAATAAGGAGGGATGGTCCCCACACGATCACAGATCGTGGAGCAGGCGGATGGATTCGCGGACGACGACGTCGGCGGCCTGTGGGGCGAAGCGGCTGCTGCGCACTTCATAGCCGCCCTCGACGTGGAGCTCGCCCGGGGCGAGATAGCCGGCCGCGCCGTTGCAGTGCGTGATGACGAACGTGTGCCGGCACGGCGAGCCCGCCTTGATCGCCATGCCGATCTCGGTCAGCACCTCGCCGCCCAGGCCGACGAAGGCGACATCCCCCAGCCGCGCGACCGTGACGACGAACGGAGCTGTAGATGCGCCGCCTCCAGAAAGAACACCCGAGGCCTTGGCGGGAAGATTGAGGACCGCGAGATTGCCGGCGATCCGGGCCGTCGTGACATTGGAATCAATCGCCCGGCAGACGTGGACGACCTCCTCGCCCAAAAACGTTCCGAGCAGCACCGGCTCCGGCACCCAGCCGGGTTCGGCATTGAACTCCGGCAGGACGCGGAACCACGGATCAATGTTGCCCGAAGCGCCCACAAAGGCCGGCGCGATCGCGTCGTCGCCCACGATCCTCTCGACGAACTGCTCGGCCAGGCCGATTACGTCGCCGCTGATCACGTAGTTGCCGGGCCCCAGGCTGGTGGCGTGAGTGGCGTAGTCGAACGCCACCGCCAGCGGCTTGCCGTCCGGCTGGCTGACCTTCATCACGAGCACCTCCTTATCCGTCGGGCCGTTGGGGTTGCGGCCCAGGACGATGGAGCTTTCGCCGGCCTTGTCGATTCGCAGCTCGCGGCGATTCGAGCCCACGGGGCACGAGCCGACCCCGATGCCGACCACCGCAGGCTGCAACCGACCGAGCGCCTGACCGACGACCTTGACAAGGTCGTCTCGAAGTTTCTCGGTGTACTGGACGTTGTTCGGATGGCCCTTCTCCTTGTCGATGGTCGGCGTCGGCGCGCTGTGCGTGTGGATCGCACAGAGGAACAACTCGGATGGTTCGAGATCGTACTCGGCCAGCAGCGCATCGCGAAAGTATTCCGCCGTGCCTCCGTAGAACCCGAGGATATCCACAGAGACGAGCACGAGACGCTTGCCGCCGGCTTCGAAGGCCAGGACGCGGGCGGACAGCGGATCGTGCACGCCCGTGGACAGGTCCTTGCGGCTGGCGTAGCCGGACATCTGCACGGGCTCTTCCGGCGTGATCTCCACACGGGCGGTCCCGACCTTCAGCGCAGCCGGCTCGTCGGCGCACCAGGCCACAGAATGGAGCGACAGAAGAACAGACAGCGTGATGAAGGCGAGTCGACGATACAGTCTCATTTCGAGTCCTCCCATGTTCACGCCAACCATTGGTCGGCGTTGGCCCGTACGAATTCGTCATCGGTCAGATGCGGGTATCGGCGGATGATCTCATCGATGCGCTCGGCCTGCCCCGGCGAAAGCCGTTCCGAAGCATCGAGCGACGCGGCGTTGGCCAGCAATCCCTGACGCATCAGGACATACGAGATGCCGGGAATGCAGCCGACGAAGCCGTTGTCGGCGTCAAAGATCGCCTTGTTGGCCAGCGTCAACTGGCCGGCCAGCGTCAGCAGTTCCGGCTCGATCGAGGCGTTCGTCTCGCGGATTCGCCGGACCATCTCCAGGTGCTCGACCGCCCGCCGCGTCCAGCAGGCCCACTGCCCGAGAAGCCCCCCGACGATTTGCAGCGGCGCCTCGCGCTGTCCATCGTGGAACACGTGCCGCGTGAGCAGATCGACGAGGATGTTGTCGTCGTTGCCGGTGTACAGGGCGATGTCGCCGGCCCGGCCTGAGAACGCGACCGCTTCGAGGACATCCAGCGTCTGGTATCGGTGGAACGGAGCGATCTTGATGCCCACCACGTTCGGCAGCTCCACAAAGCCTTTCCAGAATTCGCCCGGCAGCGTCATGCCGCTGATCGTCGACTGGAGATAGAACCCCATGATCGGAATCACTTCGGAAACACGCCGGGCGTGATCGATCAACTCGCCGACCGACTTGCCCTTGAGCGCCGTCAGCGAGAGCAAGCCGATATGATAGCCAAGGTCAACGGCGACCTGCGCCTCTCGCAGCGCCTGCTCCGTCCGCCCGAGAATGCCCGCAATCAGGATCGGCCTGGCGTCGGCCTCTCTGGCGGTCTCGGCGGCCAGTTCGAGGACCGGACGATACAGGGCGACCTTCGGATCGTGGATCGCAAACTGGGTGGTGTGAACGCCCACCGCCAGCCCCCCCGCTCCGGCGGCGAGATAGTACCGCGTCAGCGCACGCTGCCGGCGCGCGTCCAGCCGGTTCCGCGCATCCAACGCCAGCGGATGGGCGGGAATGACGCAGCCGCCGCGAAGCTTCTCCAAGATCGTCGATTGGGTCATAGGCCAATGCTTTCAGAATTTCCCATCGCGAACGTCGTATTTCGTTGGTTTGTTGAGAACCGTCTTTCCGGCGGCCACCCAGTCGACGATGCGCTCGATCATCTCATCGAGCGATGTGGCGGGCGGGCCGAACCGTTCGACGCACGAAAACGAATCGCTCAGCAGCGCCGTCTCGGCCTCTCGCGAAGTGAATCGCGGCTGTTTGCTCAGATGCTTTCCGATTCGCTCCGCCAGGTCGCGAACGCGAATCACCTCCGGTCCGGCGACGTTGAGAATCGCCGGCGGGCTGGCGGCGATGCTCAGCGACCGGGCGATGTAGTTGTTGGCGTCGCCCTGCCAGATCACATTGACGAAGCCCATCGTCACGTCGATGGGCTGGTCGCGAAGAATCCTGCTCGTCAGGTCGACGAGGATCCCATAGCGAGGCTCGTTGGCGTAGTTGAGCCGGATCAGCGTCACGGCCGTGCCGTGGATCTGCGAGAAATGCTGGAACATTCGCTCGCGACCGAGACACGACTGGGCGTACTCGCCGACGGGACTGGGGACATCCGCCTCGCGCGAGCCCGTGGCACTTGTATCGGTGAACGGATAGACGTTGCCCGTCGACAGGGCGACGATCCGCGAGCGCGCATATCGCCGGGCCACCAGCGCAGGGACGTACACGTTCATCGCCCACGTCAGGGGCTGGTTGCCGGTGGCGCCGAATTTCATGCCCGCCAGGAAGAAGACGTTCGGCGCATCTGGCAGATCGGCGTAGATTGACTCGTCGAGCAGGTCAGCCTCGATCGTCTCGATCCCACGATCCTCGATGCGGGCCTTGACGTCGCGATCGCTGTAGCGCGAAACCGCGAGCACCTTCCGGCCTGGCGCCGCCTTGCGCAGCATCATCGCCAGCGTCGGGCCCATCTTGCCGCCGGCGCCGAGGACCAGAAAATCCCCCTTCGTTTCAGCAAGCACCCGGCAGGTGCTCTCGCCAGGCTCGCTGAGCGTGTTCTCCAACGCCCGCTCATCTGAAATCATCGCACAGCTCCCCGTTTGTAGTGACGCCGTGAGGCGTTATGTTCGTGCTGGTCACGCAAGACGCCGTCGCCGGCGGATATATGCCCTCACGGGCACACTACGAACAAGATACACACACATCCTTTACCCGTGATGGCCTGCGAAGTCAAGGCGTTGTTGACAGTTGCGGTCAGGCGTTCGATAATCTCAGCATAGAGGGTCCACCCTTCGGAGCCCTCTCCACACAGGCGCCGGCAACGGCAAGGAGACCAACGATGGCTCGCACATTCATCTCGTTTGTCGTGTTCCTGACATTCGTTCTCAGCACGTCGACATCGGTGATGGCCGCCAGAGCGACGCCCGATTTCTCGCCGCGACCCGAGGAGCAGCAGCTTCCAACGGCCATGCACTCGGCGATGGACCAGTTGCCCCGCATCACGGTCGGCCGAGAGAACGCC
The DNA here is from genome assembly GCA_040772485.1 of Sedimentisphaerales bacterium. Taxonomy (GTDB): domain Bacteria; phylum Planctomycetota; class Phycisphaerae; order Sedimentisphaerales; family Anaerobacaceae; genus Anaerobaca. The sequence goes on from JAXGYC010000014.1 coordinate 148,981, forward strand.
GACCTGATCGGCGACGACAACCGCATGCTTCAGGCGGCCGTCGACTACATCGCAGGTCTCGGAGGCGGGCTCGTCGAGATCGGCGCGGGCGAGTACCTCATGCGCGATTCGCTGCACCTGCGCCCCAACGTCACGGTCCGGGGCGTCAAGGGACGGACCATCCTGCGAAAGGCGCCGAGCGTCGTTTCGGCGCTGGCCCTCGACGGCGACTTCGGCGAACAGCAGATCACCGTGGAGGATCCCAAGGGCTTTGCCGTCGGCTATGGCGTCGCGATCTGGGACGACAACGCCGGCGGGTTCCACACCACCGTGGCCCGCATCACGGGACAGAAAGGTCACACGTTCGCGATCGACAAGCCGCTGATGGCCGACTGCATGGTGGGCAATCACGCCAAGGCCGCGACGGTCTTTCCCGTGGTCAGCGGCTATCAGGCCCTGGGCGCGCGCATCGAGAACGTGACGATCGACGGCAACAAGGCGGACAACATCGCGCTGAACGGCTGCCGGGGCGCGGGGATCTTCCTCTATGGATCGCACGGCGCGGCCATTCAAGGGTGCACGATTCGCGGATACAACGGCGACGGCATCAGCTTCCAGCAGTCCAACGACGTCACGGTGACCGAATGCATCAGCGAGGACAACGCCGCATTGGCGCTGCATCCGGGCAGCGGCTCGCAGCGGCCCACCGTGCGACGCTGCATCGCCAGGCGAAACGGGACGGACGGCTTGTTCCTGTGCTGGCGGGTCCGGCACGGGCTCTTCGAGGAAAACATCCTCGAAGAAAACGGGCAATTCGGGATCTCCATCGGGCACAAGGACTCCGACAACCTCCTGCGTCGGAACGTCGTCCGCGCCAACAAGGAGCACGGCGTCTTCTTCCGCAACGAGTCGCTGGGCATGGCGCCGCACCGAAACCGGCTCGAAGAGAACGCCATCGAGAACAACGGCGGCGCCGAGATCCGCATTCGCGGGCAGGTGAACGATCTGGTGTTCCGCAACAACGTGATCCGCGACAGCCGCACCCAGGACGCCAACGTCGCAATCCTGATCGAAGAGACCGTCGGCCCTGTCGTCCTGGACGGCAACAAGATCGAGACGCAAACGCCCATCGACGACCGAAGGGCCCCCAAATAGGACCAACCGATACGGAGTGACATCATGAGACAGTCCCGCTTCTATCTCGTCGTCGCAGCCACCGCCTTCCTTCTGACGTCGACGGCCTTGTCGCAGAACGCCGAGGAGAAGGCCCCGCAGAAGAACCGCGGGCACGTGCGGATCGCCACGCTCGGGTCCCAGGCGCCATCGGTCGATGCGAACGCCGAGCCGCAGAAGATCGTCGAACGGGTGATCGCCCACTGGAAGGGGCGTTTCGCCCAGGTGCTGCCGGACAAGCCCGACCTGATCGTCGTGCCCGAGGCATGCGACCGCGCGAGCGGCCTTTCGGGAGAGAAACGTCTGGCCTACTACCGCGTCCGCAAGAACCAGGTCCGTGACTTCTTCGCCCAGGTCGCCAAAGAGAACCGCTGCTATATCGTCTATTCGGCCGCCCGAGAGATGGACGACGGCACCTGGCGCAACTCCAGCGTCCTGATCGGGCGCGACGGCCAGCTCGTGGGCGCCTACAACAAGAACCACGTCGTGATCGAAGAAACCACCGAGAGCGGCATCCTCTGCGGGCGCGAGGCGCCGGTCTTCGACTGCGACTTCGGGCGCGTGGCCTTCGCGATCTGCTTCGATCTGAATTTCGACGAGCTGCGTCTGAAATACGCCAAGGCCAAACCCGACCTGATCGTGTTCAGCTCCATGTACCACGGCGGCCTGATGCAGGCGTACTGGGCCTATTCCTGCCGGGCCCATTTCGTCGGCGCGATCTCGGGTCTGCCCTGCGAAATCCGCGATCCCCAGGGCGACGTGCTCGCGTCGAGCACGAACTACTTCGACTTCGTCGTCGCCGACGTCAACCTCGACTGCTGTCTGGCGCATCTGGACTACAACTGGTCGCGTCTGCGGGCGCTGAAGGCCAAGTACGGCCCGAAGGTGACGATCAAAGATCCCGGCTTCCTCGGCTCGGTCCTGATCACCAGCGAGCACGAGACCGTCACGGCCGCCGAGATGGTCCGAGAGTTCGAGATCGAGCTGCTCGACGACTACATGGCCCGCGCCCTGGCCCACCGCCACGCGCCGGGCAACATGGAGTAGGCCCTCTACCGCTGCTCGCCGTCGTCCTGCACGGGAGGCAGCGGGTCGCTCAGGTTGTATGTCACGATGGTCGAGCCGTTGAAGCCCGTGGTCGCCAGGATCCAATCCACGCCGGCGGCTCGCAATTCGTCGAGCGTCTCCGGTGACAGGCCCGGCTCCAGGCTCGGATCGAAGAGGAACCACTCGAAGAAGTTGTGATGTCCCGGCACATACGTCTGCGAGTACTCGCCCGTGAGGGTCAAAGGCTCGCTCGTCAGGCCCCAGATCGTGGTCTCGACCCATCGGACCAGCGGCGCCGTGTACCCCGCCGTCGGTCCGGTCGGATGGGGCGGCCAGTAGAACGTGGTCTCAATCGTCACGCCGTCGCTTTCGATCCGCCGCGTCTGGAAGATGTCATCGGGATCGGGCGACGCGGGCTCGCTGAGCTCAACCCGGTCGCTCTTGGTGCTGGTCACCTCGCCGGTCCAGTCCCAGTCGAGCACAGGCTCGTCGTACTCCACATCGAGATCGTACGAGAGGTCCGAGAGGAACAGGACGGGACAGTCTTCCGGCACGAGTCCGTAGATGCTGAACGACGTGGTCAGCGTACAGCGTCGCGCGTTGTCCAGATGGCCGAGTCGCCAGGAATCCGTCGTCTCGAACCCTGCCGCAACGTAGCTGCGCGAGGCCTCCGTTTTGACCGGCTCATCAGGATCTGCGTCCGGTGGGTCCTGCACGGCAAACGCGTGCTGCGCCTCGGGCCAGGAAGCGGGTGAGCCGGATATCGTCGAGAAGCTGCCCCGATCGTGATAGCGGTACGTCGCATCCTCGAACAGGCAAACGCTCAAGTCCTCGGTCGTCAGCCAGCGGCTGCGGGCCTGGAGCTGCCAGTCCGACTTGAGCCGGTGGGCGCCGAAGATCGGCGCGTGCTCGCCCTGCAAAACCGAAAGGCGGATCGAGCCGCCCGCCAGAAATCGACGCTCGGCGCGCGCATCCGACGAGTGCGGGACCTCGCGGATCTGCTTGACCACCAGCTCGCCGGTCGGCGCGATCTTCTTGTACTCGAAGTCCAGCTTGTGCGGGGTGCGGCCCGTATCCTGCAAAAACTGCGCCGCCGCACGGTCCAGCAACCGCGCGAGGGCCTTGTAGTCGTCCTCCCAGGCGAGCACCGTTTGTCCGAGCGGCACAAGATTGGAGTAGCGCCCGACGCGGACGTAGACGAAATCGGAATCGCTGGATGTTGAAGCACTGACCTCCTCCGGGATCAGACCGGGCTCAGGATTGGCCACCGACACCGCGCCGGCCTGCGTGACGAACTCGATGGTCGAGCCGTAGGTCCCGTACTCAAGAACCGCCACGCCGTTGGCCAGCTCGATCTCGTCGGGATACGAATGGTGAACCAGCATCGCCATTCCCACCTGGTCTTCGGACAGGCCGTGACGCAACCGCTCCAGGTACGCGTTCTTGTTGTAGAAGCTGGCGAAGACCCTGCGGATCGCGCGGAAGACGCCGCGTTCTTTCGATTCGTCTGAATCGCAGTGACACGGTCCGGAGCCGTCGCCGTCCAGATCGTCGGCCAGGCAGCCGCTGAAGCTGTCGTAGAGTCCGGCGCCGCTGAAGTGCTCGCTGTCCTCGACGTTCGTGGAGCTGCGGAAGCGAATCTTCCGGTTGGGATCGAAACCGTACGCCGGATCGGTCAACGCCGCGATCACTGCCTCCTCGAGCGCGGGCGCAAAGCGGGTCACGTCGTCGTCCGTGAACAGACCTCGAATCTGTTCGAGCTCGTACTCCAGGGCCGCGACCGAAGCGGGCGGGAAGCTGAAGCCCGACAGACGCGAGGCGATCTCCTCTCGCAGCGTCCGTCCATCGGCGAGCGTCTGGTCCAGGAAGGCGTTCCACAGGTCGAAGGAGAAGGCCATCGCCACGTCACAGTTCCCGGGAATGGCGCGGCGGAGGATCGAGTAGTTGGCCGCCTTGCCGCCGAAATAGCGAATATCGTCGGGACCGAGAGAGTCGACCGGCGCACTGTATCCGCCCAGAGGCTCAACCGGCCGGATCGCTAGAGCAGGAGGCTGCTTGAGCGCAAGGAACTCGGCGGCCTGTTCGGCCGTCATCGTGTCGTTGGCATCGACGAGATTCACGAGGGTCCGTCCGTACCGGTCGTAGGCTCGCAGCACAACGCGGCGATCCACAAGGTCGAGGGCCTGCCGGCGGTCGGCTTGCTCTGCCAGGTGCACGAAAGGAATGCCGTACGTGCTGGCCAGGATCGCAACGTGGCTGTTGGGCGTCGAGGCCGTCAGGCTGATCACGCCCGCCAGCACCGGGATCTCCGCCGGCACGGCGTCGGTCAGAAGGACGTCGCCGGCCAGCAGATCGCCGCGGCGGTAGGCCGAGTCGATCTCGTCGGGCGCGACGTACCTCAGCCGGCCGATCGTCCAGCCCTGCGAATAGACCGTGTTGCCGCGAGTCCAGCGGGATGCCGAACTGACGGGCATGCCCTGCTCGGCGAACCACTCGGCGTTGGCCTGGGCCACCTGCGACTGCTCGTAGGACGGGAAGTAGAACGCCCGGACGTTGGGGTCGCTGCTGACGGCAGCCTTGACCTTCGCGAACAGCGCGGCGATCTCTTCGCGGGTGAAGGGGTCGTGCCGGACAAATTGAATCCCGTATTCCTGGATCGGGGCGCTGACGCCGAAACCGCTGGGCGGCGTGACCACGGCGCCGAGAATCATCTGCTGGTCCTCGGCGTACAGCGTGATACGGTCGAACTCCTGCGGGCTGATCCCGACGAACGGGCCCAGGCACTCGGAGACGAAGTCGTAGTGGAGCGGGAAGTGCCCGCTGTCCTGGAAGTACACCACGTTCGGGTCATGGGGCGGCTTCAGGAGCGCGAACTTCACCCAGCCCAGATTAGACATGCCGATGTACTGCCGCTGCTCGAACGGGTCGTCCGGAAAGACGATCTGCGTCTTACCGTACTCGCACAGGGGCAGAGGCTCGGTCTGGGCTACGGCGGGCAAGACCCACCCTGCCATCACCAGAACAGACACAGCCAGCCGATGTGAAAGGTCCCTCGCTGCCCACTGATTTATTGCACCCATCCTCACAAAAAGACCCCCATCCATCCGTTCCTCCATTGTCCAACCCAGTCGAAGAGGCGCAAACCGCCCCATTTTCGTTCATTGTACCATATCTACCTCCGACTATACGCCGGCGCGGCCCCCTCCGGCGGCAGATTCGCCTCTGAAATTGGCTTTGTTTGGCGCTTTCTCCCGCCGCGATCCACGCTCCATCCCCCACGCCGAGAATTGGCTTTGTTTCGCACGCTCGCTATGGCGGACGGCGCACGCCCTCCCATGCAGAGCCGGCACACCGGCAGAGCACGCCAATGGTGGAACAATGGAGCTGCGGGGCAACCGGCCATGCGCAAGACCCCCTTTTCCCGATTTCTGACTCGTCACCGGCAATCCACGGCCTTCTGGCAGGATAGTTTTGTATGCACCATACATGACGTTTCATCCGCTGTCAAGTGAAATTCTTCCGGAAGATCCGGCGGCATGGCCCTCGCGCACTCGGCCGTCCAAAGGATTGACCGTCGCACAATCCCGCGATATGCTGTCGGTGCGATGTGTGAAGGGAAGCTATGGTTGGAGAGGCTTGGACAACCCGGCCGACAGACCGAATAGCGCTTCGCAGAGGGCGGCCGTGGTCTCTTCCGGACCGGCCCCGTGGCGGGAGGAATCGAGAGATGATGCGGTGTGCGCTGTATTGTCTGATCTGCACGGGCGTGGCCCTTGTCGGCGGATGCAAGAGGGAGCCAGCCCCGAGCAAGACAACACTTCAGGAGGCCATCGAGGCCGGCGACGTCAATCAGGTGAGCACCCTGCTGGCGAAAGGCGCCGATATCAATGCGCCGGTCAAGGGCCCATACACTCCCCTCATGCTGGCCATAAGCAGAGGACAGGCAAACGTAGGGGAGTATCTTGTTGCCAAGGGCGCCGATGTTAACGCCGAGACCGACGACGGCACTACGGCCTTGCACCTGGCGGCGGAGAAAGGTTATCTACATCTGGTTGAACTATTGATTGCGGCGGGAGCAAATCTCCATGCCATGTCCGGCCTTGGCTGGATGGCGGTGCATTATGCAATTGCATACCATCATGTGGATGTGGCAGAGATGCTTATCTCCAATGGGACTGACGTCAACGCAAGGGACAGTACTGGTAGGACACCCTTGTGCCGTGCGCCTTTCTGCCACGATAAGGACTTGGTTGAGTTCCTCATCGCCCAAGGTGCCGACTGCAATGCTATGAGCAACTCGGGTGTAACGCCCTTGATCAATGCGGTCCAGGCCGGTGAGCCGGACATCGTGAGACTGCTGATCGCGAATGGCGCTGATGTAAACGTGAAGACTGGCGATGGGAGTTCCGCCCTTCATGCCGCAGCACTGAACAGTCACGCGGAGATTGCGCAGATCCTCGTCGCCCACGGCGCCGATGTCAACGCCAAGGGGTGGCGTGACGTCACACCGCTCCATAACGCCGTCCGACCGGATGGCGACGCAGTGGTTGAGTTGCTTCTGGCCAAGGGTGCCGACCCGAACGCAAAGGACGCATTGGGTCGGGCTCCACTGCATGAAGCAGCTGGCAGAGGCACAGGCTGTCAGACGCAGCTTCTTGTCGGGAGTGGCGCCGATATCAACGCCAAAGATGACCAGGGCAGAACCTCGCTACACATCGCAGCTACCATCGGTAATGTCTCGGTAGCTACAGCACTCGCCGGCAGCGGCGCCGATCTTGACACCAGGGATGTGACGGGCAAGACGCCTTTGCACTACGCCGTTCTGATCGCGGAGTCGGATATCCGCAACGCTCTGGTCAGTGTGCTCGTCGGCAAAGGCGCGGACGTCAACGCTCAGGCGCCGTCCGGCTGGACGCCCTTGCACTACGCGGCACGCGAAGGCTTCCTCGAAACGGTTGCGCTGCTGTTGGACAACGGCGCAGACGCCGAGGTCAAGACAGCCTCCGGTCAGACCCCCATGGACCTCGCCAGCCGTCGCGGGCACCGCGACATCCTCGACCTGCTGACGCGTCGTACCGCCAAACCATAGAGAATCATCGCGTGGGTTCAGGGGTGTGGCCGGTCCGCCAAGCAGGGCGACAGATAAGTCCACCATCGCCAGACCTCAAGGGCGTCTGAGTCGGCATTTTTTTCGCATTCCGGTCGCATTTCTGCGGCGGTTCTGTCTATACAGTAGAAGCGCTTCTTTTGTTTGGATCGTTCGTTTGGAATGGTTGCGTTCGAAACAAGGGAGCAGAAATGCCGGTGGTGGACCTGAGAACGCGTTCTTTTGAGGGTCTGGCGGTGCTCCAGTCGGATGGTGAGCTGATCGGTGCCGTCCTGAGCGGCGACCGGAAGGCGTTTGCGATTCTGATTGAACGCTACGAGCTCTCGGTCCGCGCGGTAGCCACGTCGGTGCTGCGCGACCGGCACCTGGCGCAGGACGCCGCTCAGGAGGCGTTCGTCAAGGCCTACCTGAACCTAGGCACGCTGCGAAACGCGGCGGCGTTCGGGCCCTGGCTGCTGCGAATCGCTCGCCGCTGTGCTCTGGACCTCGTGCATCAGTATCGCCAGGTCCCCCTGCCCGAGCCCGACGTCGTGGAGGAACATCATTCGGGCTTGCTCGACGAGGAAAGAGGGCGGCTCCTTGCGGCAGTGCTGGAACTGCGCGAGTCGGAGAGGCAGGCGGTGATGCTTCGGTACTTCGGCGGCTACAGCGTCAAAGAGGTCGCCGACATCACAGGGCGAGGCGCCGGGACCGTCACGAAGCAGTTGTCCAGGGCACACCGGCGTTTGCGGGTGCTGCTGAGGGAGGTTTGAGCCATGAGAGATCGTCTGGAAGACCGACTGCAAGATCTGGGCCGGGCGCTCGGCACCGATGAAACGATGGTGTCGCGCGTCATGGACCGAATCGAAGCTGCTCCGTGTGACCAACCTTTCGAAACGAGAACAATGAAGCGTGGTGTTTGGGTCAGGAGATTGGTCATGAGCAGGATGAACAGATTGGCCGCGGCGGCGGTGATCGTCGTCGGCACGATTATAGCTGTTGCGGTATTCAGGGGAACCGGCAGTATCACTTGGGCCGAGGTCCGGGCCCGGGTCGCCGCGGTTCGTGCGGTGAAGTATACGCTCACCGTCACGGCGCCCGGGCGCGCAGACCAGGCCACGGATCTGCGTCTGGAGGGGTTTCAGTCGAGCGACCACGGGATACGGATGGACGCGTATCTCAACGGCGAACTCGTGAATCAATCGTATACGCTCGCAGACGAAGGGCTCTACGTCACGTTGATGCCGGGACAAAAGCTGTACACGGAGGTCAAGCTCACCGAGGCGCTCCGCGAAGAGGTGCGGCGCAGCAGCGGCGATCCGAGGATGATCGTCGACGAGTTTCTCAAGGGTCCCTACACCGAATTGGGACGCAAGGAGATTGACGGCACCGTCGTCGAGGGCGTGGAGTCGCGGGACGTCGCGCTGGTCCCTGCTTTCTTCGCCGGGCCGATGGGTCGTCTGTCGGCGCCGTCGGATGTGCCGGACGACGTCATCGGACGTCTGTGGGTGGATGTCGCGACAGGCTGGCCGGTGGAGATGACGCTGGATATCACCAGCGCCGACGGCTCGGGGGACCATGTCGTCGTCAGCGACTTCCAGTGGGAGGCCCAACTGGCCCCGGACACCTTCGTGCTGGCGATTCCGGCGGATTACCGACCCCTGGCACAGGTCGATGTCGGGCAGTTGGACAGCGGTGTGCAGATGGCCGAGGCCCTGGCCTACTTTGCCAAACTGAGCGGTGGGACCTATCCAACGCAACTGACACCCGTCGATATCGTCAGCGAAGTGGGCGAGATCTGCAAGAAGCTGAATGCCAAGGGCACGCCCCCAGAGATCGATGACGACATGCTTATCAAGCTCAAGTATGCGGCCACCTATGTCCGTGAACTGGGCGATGCAGGCAAAGAGCCGGCGTATTACGGGGATACCGTTACCGCCGCCGATGCGGACAAGGTGCTGGTCCGGTGGAAGCTGGATGGAGGTCAGTACCGCGTGATCTTTGGCGATCTGCGGATCGAAGACGTCGACTCGCAGCGGCTGGCGGACCTGGAAGCGAAGTAATCCACACCGGAAGACCCAAGGAAGGCCACCACGTCGCAGTCGCGAACCGTGGTGGCCTTCTCTGCCATTTATCGTGAGCCCCTTCGGCAGCAAATGGTAGCGAGACACCAACCCGGGTCGTTAGAATGGTGCACCGTACGTGCAATCCGTTCGGAAACCCGGGGTTGTGGAGGTGCTCACGATGAATGAACCAGCGAACAAGGGGGCAACGTGCACGCGGCGGGAGGCGCTTCGGGTGCTGGGCGGCGCGGGGCTGGTGGCGGGGTTTCCTTCGATTGTGCCGTCTTCGGTGTTTGGGAAGAATGCGCCGTCGAGCCGGATCGCGGTCGGGATGGTGGGGATGGGACGCCAGGCGCTGTATGCCAATCTCAAGCCGTTTCTGTTCTCCGACGAGGCGCGGGTGGTGGCGGTGTGCGACGTTGACCGCTGGCGGCTGGAGACGGCCAAGGCGGAGGTGGACAAGCACTACGGCAACAGCGATTGCCTGGCGACGACGGACTGGCGCGAGGTAGTTGGGCGCGACGATATCGACGCGATCATGAACTCTACGCCGGATCACTGGCACGTGCCGATCTCTGTCGCGGCGGTACGGCGGGGGAAGCACGTGTCGTGCGAGAAGCCGCTGACGCTGTCAGTCGCCGAGGGCCGCGTGCTGGCCGATGCGGTGGCCAAATACGGCGTGACGTTCCGCACCGACAGCGAGTGCCGCACGGACGCCTACATGCACCGCGTCGCCGAGCTGGTGCGCAATGGGTACGTCGGCGCGATCCAGCGCATCGAGGTGGGCGTGCCCACGGGCGACGTCGCCGGAGGCCAGGCGACGCCGACGCCCGTCCCTGCGGAACTCGACTACGACATGTGGACGGGCCCGGCGCCGCAGAGGCCCTATGCAGTGGACCGCGTCCATCCGCCGCAAGCGTACACGCGGCCGGGCTGGATGCGATGCCGGGACACGTGCGAGGGGATGGTCACCAACTGGGGCACGCACACGCTCGACGTGACGCAACTGCTCCACGACAGCGAACGGACCGGCCCGGTCAGCGTGGAGGGCAAGGGCGAATACCCGGCGCCCGGTTCCGGGCTGTGGAACGTGCTGCTGAATTTCCAGGTGCAATACCGCTACGCCGACGGCGTGGTGGTGGACTACCACACCGCCGAGGGCGCCTTCATCCGCGTCGAGGGCACCGACGGATGGATTCACGCCCCGTGGCTGGGCGGGCAGATGACCGCCAGCGACCCGGCGATCCTGCGGATCAAGCCCAGGGACGGCGACGTCCGATTGCCCCAGCGGCAGGACAAGGAAGATTTCCTCTACGGGATCAAGAACCGCGCGACGACGATGGCCGACGCCGAGGTGGGCCACCGCACCTGCTCGATGTGCCAGATCGCGCACATCGCCATCCAGCGCGGGCGCAGGCTCCGGTGGAATCCCGACGTCGAGCGATTCGTCGACGACGAAACCGCCAACGAGATGCTGCACCGCTCCTATCGCGAGCCGTGGGACCTGAGTCTCGCGGTTTGACTGTTCGTAGTGACGCCGTAAGGCGTTACGCCCTGCAAACCATATGCCCTTACGGGCACACTACGAACGCCAGGCTGCCACACGAAATGGCTGCGCCGGTCAGTTCTTCGCTTTTTCGAGGACGGAGGCGAGGGTAACGGGGCAGCCGCCCTGCTTCTTCGATTCGTCGGCGGCGGTCATGAAGGCGAAGATCTCGATGGTCTCGGCGGCCGGCACGGGGATGTGGCCGGTCTCGAAGACCTTGACGATCTCGTTGACCAGGTGCCCATAGCCTTCGTAGCCGCCGCTGCGAGCGATGCCCTTGGTGCCGAAGACCATCGCGCCGTAGTCCTGCCGGCCGCTCTTGAGCCCGCGATAGGTGCCGATCCGCCCGTCCTTCCAGCGGCCGACGACGAATTCGGTGCCGTCGGTCTGGAGGCGCTGGACGGACTCGCAGCCCGGCCCCATGATCGTGAAGAGGATCTCGACGCCATGCACGCCGTACCAGTAGAGGTCGGGATGATGCTCTTCGAGGCTGCACGGGCTGAACGCGTCGCAGCCACGGACCTCGCCGATGTCGTTGCTGTCGCGCATGCCGAGCACGCCGGGCCCGAACCGCAGCGAAGAGCTGGACCAGCAAGGCACATCGTTCTCCTTGGCGAGCCGGAAGATCTCGATCACGTCGGCGAGACTGCCGGCCATGGGCTTGTCGATGAAGAGCGGCTTCTTCGCGGCGATCACCGGCCTGGCCTGCGCCAGGTGCGGCCGGCCGTCGACGCTCTCCAGCAGCACGCCGTCCACCTTGCGGCACAGCTCCTCGATGCTATCGACGATCTCGATGCCGAATTCGTCCTTCAGTTGCTTCGTGTAGTCCTCGACCCGGTTGGCCGACGACGGGATGTCGGCCGAACCTCCCGGATATCCGGCGACGACCCGGTAGTTCCAGTCCTTCGCCGGGTCGTTCAGCAGCTTCGTAAAGGCGATGACGTGCGACGTGTCGAGCCCGATCAGACCGATGCGAAAGGTGGGGCGAGCGTCCGCGCCCGTCTCCTCGCCAAACGCGGAAGAACCAAGACATAACAGCGACATCAAGACCACGATCGTCGTACGAGCCATCATCGAGCCTCCACTTCTATGTTGCGTTTGTTTGGACAATACGAATGCACATCCTGATCGGCGTTATACTTTGTCGGGCGTCGGGCAAACGAACGGGGCGCGGTACTCGCGGTGCAGGATCGCGTTGGCCTCGGCGCTGTTCGTGAACACTTCCTTCTTCGGATCGAACTGAAGCAGCGGTCCCATCGAGATCGGGTACTTGTCCAGATCGACGCCGTTGTCGGTCAGATGGCGCAGCGTTCGGTTGAGCGTCAGAATATTGTTGTCGCGGCTCTTGACCTTCTCGAGCACCGCCTTGGCCTCGGCCACGGAGACCTTGTTGTTCTCGCCCAGGTAGTAGCTGATGTTGGCCAGGTGCGCCAGGGCCGCGGACAGGTGGCCCTGGAAAGCGTCGGAGTTGAGGTCTTTGGTTCGCCGGCTGCGGACGGCCTGGACGAAATTGTCGAAGTGATCGCCGCCGCCCTTGAACTCCTTGACGACATGGCCCTGAAGGTCGAACACAACGCAGTGGTCGTACTCCCTTTGGGCGAGGTAGCCTTCGGTCCCGTAGAAGATCACGCCGATCTTGTTGCCCTTGACGCTGTCGAACATGGTGTTGATTTCCATGTCGGCCGAGTTGTCCACGGACAGGCCGCGCGTCTCGAAGACCATGCACTTGTCGCCGTAGTCGTAGATGGCCACTTCCGTGTTGGGGGTGTCGCCCGCATCGACGTAGGCGGGATCGTTGCGTTCGGCCTGATAGCCGAGGCGGCCGCCGTACGTGATCACGCTGTTGGGATGCCGATTGACGCCGAGGCCCCACCGCGCGATGTCGGTCTGATGCGGCCCCTGGTTGCCGGAGTCGCCGTTGCCGTACAGGCGCTGCCAGTGCCAGTCATAGTGGAACTGCGGGCGGGTCAGCTTGGGCGAGCTGTACGGGGCCGGCCCGCTCCAGAGATCGAAGTCCACGTCCGCGGGAATCGGGTAGTCGCCCAGCGCCCCGATCGACTTGCGGCGTTTGTAGCACAGCCCCCGGGCGAAGTTGACCTCGCCGATGCCCCCTTTGGCGAGGAATTCCATCGCGTCCCGGACCGCGGGGTTCGAGCGGCATTGCGTACCCACCTGGCAGATCCGTTTGCATTTCTTCGCGGCGGCCACCAGCGCGGCCCCCTCGGGAATATCGTGGCTGATCGGCTTTTCGATGTAGACGTCCTTGCCCGCCTGCATGGCCCAGACGCCGCACAGCGCATGCCAGTGGTTCGGCGTCGCGGTCGAGACGATGTCGAGCGACTTGTCGTCGAACGCCTCGCGCATGTCCTTGACCCACCTGGGACGCTTGCCGGTCTTTTTCTCGATCGAGTTGCAGCAATTCTCGCCCACCTTCTCGTCCACGTCGACGATATAGGCGATCTCGCAATCCTTGCGGCCGGAGAAGGCGCTGATGTGACTGCCGCCGCGACTCTTGCAGCCGACGACGGCGCAGAGAAGCTTGTCGTTGGCGCCGGCGTTCTGCGCTCGGGCCGCGCCGATCATGGGAGCGGCCGAGATCATCGCCGCCGTGGTAAACATCGAGTCCCGCAGAAACTGTCGTCGCGTTCGCTCTGTCATGATGGCTGCTCCTTTATCCTATAGGTCTGCCAGTGCTCCACGCCAACATCGTCACCGCCCCTATCCATTCCCACAGTGTACCCCGCCCCGCCGCCATTTCAAGGCGCACGGCGTCAATTCCTCGCGGGCCTATGGCTTGGCATTACGGTCGGGCGGCTCGATTCCAAGCAGGTGCCGCACGAAGAAATCGTCGCGTCGGCGGCTGCCGTAGGCGCCACCGTTGCCGTGGCCGGCGCCGGGCACGACCACGAGATCGAAGTCCTTGTCCGCCTTGATCAGGGCGTCGACGAACCGCATGGTGGATTCCGGCGGGACGTTGTCGTCCATTTCGCCGACGACCAGCATGAGCTTGCCCTGCAAGCGGTGGGCATTGTCGATATTGGAGCATTCGGCGTACTGCGGCCCGACGGGGTAGCCCATCCACTGCTCGTTCCAGGAGGCCTTGTCCATGCGATTGTCGTGACAGCCGCACGAAGCAACGGCGACCTTGTAGAACTCCGGATGAAACAGCACCGCGCCGGCGGCGTTCTGCCCTCCGGCGGAGGTGCCGTAGACTCCAACGCGGCTGATGTCGTAGTACGGGTACTTCTTCGCGACCGTCTGGTGCCACAGAATGCGGTCGGGAAAGCCCGCGTCCTTCAGGTCCTTCCAGCAGACGTCGTGAAAGGCCTTGGAGCGATTGGCGGTGCCCATGCCGTCTATCTGCACGACGATGAAACCGAGGTCGGTCAGAGAGGCGAACCGATTGAAGGGGCTGAAGCTCTTGGGCACGTAAGCGCTCTGCGGGCCGGCGTAGATCTGCTCGATGACGGGGTACTTCCTGGCGGGATCGAAATCCTTCGGCCGGCAGATGATTCCCCAGATGTCGGTCGCACCGTCACGACCTTTGGCGACGAAGACCTCCGGCGCGGTCCAGCCACCGGCGATCAGTTCGTTGATGTCCGCCTTCTCCAACTCGCAGATCAGCGAGCCGTCGGAGGTACGGCGCAGCGTGTGCGCAGGGGCCATGTCCACACGGCTGCAGGTGTCGATCAGGAACCGGCGATCGGGAGAGAACTGGATCGAATGGTTCCCATCGCCTTCGGTCAGAGCCACCAGGCCGGAGCCGTCAAAGTTGACGCGATAGTGGTGGAGGAAGTACGGGTCCTGGTCGGGATTCCTGCCGCCGGCCTCGAACCAGATCTGGCGGGCCTGCTCGTCGATCCGCTCGATGCCTCGCACGACCCATTGGCCCCGCGTGATCTGGTTAACGATCCTGCCCTCTTTTGCGTCCACGAGATAGAGGTGACGCCAGCCGTCCCGCTCGGAGGCGTAGACGATCTCGTCGCTCTCATCCAGCCAGTTGACTCGCTCCAGTTTCAGGTTCTCGGTGTGCGCGGTCCAGATAAAGGTCTCGGCCTTTTCGTCGATCAGGTTGCGAGACCGACCGCTATGGGAATCGACCTCGATGACGCGGAACCGCTGGTGGCCTCGGTCGATCTTCTCGTAGGCGAAGTGGCGGCCGTCTTTCTTCCAGTGCAGCTCGGGCCGTTGCCAGTCCAGTTCGAGCTTGTCAACCTCGGGCTTGGTTTGTGCGCGCGTTTCAATGTCGAAGAGGTTCAACTCGTACGTGGCGAACTTGTCACCCGGAAGCGCATAGGGCCGGGTGTGGAGCCTCGCCCGCCCGCCGCCGGCAGGCGACGACTCGATCCGGTAGACCTCCTTGTTGTCCCCCGGCTCGACCCGAAAGGCCACTAACGTCTGCGAATCGGGCGCCCACGAGAGCAGGTCATACGCGTTGCCCTCGGCGCCGTCGGTGCTGAGCTGGATCTCCTCGTCGGTGTCCCTGGCCCGCACGAACACGTTGTGATCCTTGACCAGGGCGGTCCATCGGCCATCGGGGGATTCGGCAGACTGATTCCGGCGTCGGTCCGGGCCTCTGGGCCGCCCGGACCGCGATTCCGGCTCGTCCTCAGGGTCAGAGGGAGCGACATCCGTCTTGGAGCAGGCATACGAGGACAGGTCACATACCCACGATGCCTCGTTCACCTGGAACCGAACGGACTTGGCGTCGTCGGCGAATTCGATGCTGTCGAAGGGCAGTTGATCGGCCTTGTACTCGGCGTCTGCCGCTACCGACAAGGCGGCGGCCAACCTGGCATGGTCGAACGCCTCCCGCCGGATGCCCTCTTCCGCGTTGACCAGGATGAACTGGCGCTTGTCGCCGGCAAGATCGTTGCGATACCAGAAGCAGGTGTTCTCGGCGAACCAGTGCGGCGTGATCCGGCCCTTGTAATACCCCTCCACCCGACGCGGGCCCCGCATCCGGTCCTGCGGCGACTCGGCGGCCCAAACCGTCGTGCTCGCGAGCAGCAGGCCAAGAGCCAAAGACAGGACTACACATCGGGCGTATTCACAGCGACTTCTCATGGTCATCCTCTACTCCAGGTGTCATTCATCCGAATGCTTGAACATGGGGTTTCGGCGAAGGCCTGTCACGGCAGATATCGCCAATCGACCTTGCCCTTATAGGCCATGGTTGTCTCGACGAGATCGAACAAGCCCGGATCGTAGGCCTTCAGGGCCTCGCGTGTGGCGATCGGAGCGGCGGCATCGTTAGGGCAGACGCCCTGCCCGACCGCGTCGAAGTAGGCCAGCACACCCTCGGTCCAGTACTCGACGCGGTTGTGGACGGCCACGGTGCCCTTCCACAGGCCGCGGTTCATGGCGTCGTCGTACAGTGTCTTGAGCTGCTCGTCGAATCGGACGTCCATCCGTTGCACGCGCAGTTCGTACTGCTGAACGTCACGGCCTCGATCCTCCCAGTTGGGGTCCACCGGGCGCATGCCGGTGACGTGGTAGAGCGTCTTGGCGAAGACACGGATCACCTGGCATTCCGTCGCGTACGGATCGCGGGCCAGGTCGCCGAGCACGTTGGCCTGATCCACGACGAGCAGATTGACGCCGGGCGTGTACTCCAGATAGCGACCCGTGTGGTCGGCGCCCTTTTCGGCCATCTGTGGGAACTCCGGCAGGTCGGCCAAGCTCTCCGACGGACCGAGCACCACCAGCCTCAAGTCCTCGGCCATCAGCGCCTTGAGAATGTCGTGACGGTAGGCGAACATCTTGCGAATCGTGTCGTTGGCCTTGAGCAGGGCTTCGTCGCAGGCCTCGCGTCCGAGCACGGTGAACTCGCGGGCCCAGGTGAACTTCGTGTAGTACGGATCGATCTTGAACCGGGCGGGCGGCGCGGTCACGTTGGGCAAGGGCTGCAACCACGTGTAGCGCCAGTCCTGCTCGGGACTGAGGTTGAACGTGCGGCGGACCAGTTCGTAGCCTTCCGGATCGTAGACCTTGAGCTGCTCGCGCTTGCCGATGGGACCATGATTCCAGTTGTTGACGCGGTTGCACTCGAAATAGGCCTGGGCAATCTCGCACCAGTATTCGGCGGGGTTGCCGATCGCATAGGTGTCTTTATACAGGCCTCTGTCCACGGCGTTGCGATAGGCGGCCATCCGTCGGTCGTTCCACTCGGGCTCGACGCGGCGCAGCATGCTGTCGATCGTGTGACAGAACTCGTGGACCGCGATGCTCTCGTCGTCGTAGCGGTCGATGGGCAGGCTCAGGAGGTTTTCTTCCCCGAAGCTGGTGGGATAGCCGCCTGTACCGCGAACGCGTTCGTTCAGGTAGTCCGGGTTGGGCGCGTTGCGGTTCTCCGGCATGTCGGTGTAGACCTGGTCCTTGCCGATGACAATCAGGTACATTCCCTGCTCGACCATGGCCTGGAGGATGTCGGGCCGGCCGGCGAGCATGTGCGTGACAATCTCATAGGTCCGCTGCAAGGCCAAGTCCGCCACCTCTTCCGCGGCCAGCACGGGCATGCCTTTGACGTCGATGTACTTCTTGTAGAAGTCGCGATAGATGGCCACATCCACAGGGCCGCCCCGGCGCCGGCCGGGCCGGCCCGCCGCGATCCTCTCGAAGAACGACTCCGGCGGCGCCGTGACCATCGGAACCTCGGCCCCTTCACTCGACCGGCTGCACACGGCAACGCTCGCCGCCAGGACACCCACCGTCATCAGAACTCGTGCTGTCAATCTCACAAGCAACACCTTTCCACGCGCATGCGTCATTCCCCCGCCACAAAGTAGGGGCGAATAGTTATCCGCCCCTACGAAGGCATCTTGAAATCCTCGCCGCTCTCGATCAACTCCTGACGACCCACCTGGCCCAGACCGATTTCGTCGTCGCTCAGATAGCAGGCAGGCTCCGGCGCCCACGGATCGCCGAAATAGGCATCGGCCCGCACGCGCAGGCTCCCGCCGCAGGCGTCGAAGAACCTGCACAACCGGCAGCGGCCTTTAATGTGCGACCGGCGGTCACGCAATCCCTTCAGCAACGGCTCATCCGGGTCCATCCAAATCTCACTGAACGGCCTCTCACGAACGCTGCCCAGGTCGTACCGCCACCAGAACTGGTCGGGATGGACGCGGCCTTCGTAATCGATGCAGCCGATGCCGACCCCGCTGCTGTAGAGACCGCCGCCGTTCCAGGTGAGCAGTTTCCAGACCTCTTCAGAGCGGCTGTCCCCTTCGGCCAGCAGCTTCAGGTAGAGGTAGACCCCGTCGACGTGGTTGTCCACCGTCAGAATGTCCGTCTCGCGGCCGGCCTTCTCGAAGAACCGGGCCTTGGCGAGAATGCGGTCGATCGCGTCGCGGCATTCGGCGTGCGACAGGTCGTCTCCGATCATCGCGGCCCCGCGCCCGCTGGGCACCAGATGGTAGAAACACACGCGTTCGATGCCCTCGGTCTCGAAGAAATCGAAGAGGCCTTCCAGGTCCTGCACGTTTCGACGGGTCAGGGTCAGACGCAGGCCGACTCTGACCCCGGCTTCCATGCACTGCCGGATGCCGCTGACCGCGCGGTCGAACGCTCCCGCGACGCCACGGAATTTGTCGTTCACCGGCCCGATGCCGTCGAGACTGATCCCGACGTACGAAACGCCGAGCTGCTGCATCTGCCGCGCCACCTCAGCGGTGATCAACGTGCCGTTCGTAGAGATGACCGCCCGCAGCCCCTGAGCGACAGTGTGCTCGATCAATTCGAACAGATCGCCGCGCATGAGCGGTTCGCCGCCGGAGAAGAGCACCGACGGCACGCCGAAGCCGGCCAGATCGTCGATAACGCCCCTGGCCTGGGCGGTCGACAGCTCATCGCAGGCCTTGTCGGCCCCGCTGTCGTTGTAGCAGTGGACGCACTTGAGGTTGCACCGGCGGGTGATGTTCCAGACGACGATGGGTCGTCGCTCGGAGGCCTTGGCCGGGACCGCCTCGCCCTGCCGCTGGCCGGAGTCCTTCTTGCCGTAACGCAGCCAGTCCCCCGGGGTGATCTGGCCGCAATAGAGCTTGCTGATATTGATCATGATGCCTTGGACCTCACGGAGACTTCGGACCCGTCTCCGGCAAAGATCACATTATACGCGCTGCGGTCCTGCGGAACAACCCGCTGCCCATCAGGGGTTGAGCATACGGCATCCATCGCGATTCGAGGGAGATTCTTCACTTGCGTAGCCCCATCAGGGCGGCTACACTGGCGGTCACCATGATCGACACGATTGATCCGATGCTCGGCCGGCCTTCCCTTGTTCCGACGCGTCGCTATTTCGCACGTCCCGAGCGCAAGAATCCCTGCCTGTTCTATTTCTTATCGAGGAGACAGCCATGAATCAACCCATCGACAACCTCAACGTCAACCGTCGTCAGTTTCTTCAGGCCACCGGCTCGCTGGCGGCAGGCGCCGCTGTGCTGGGGGGTCTCTCGCCGGCCGCGTTCGCCGGGCAGGACCACACGATCCGCCTGGCGCTGCTCGGCTGCGGCGGGCGCGGCACCGGCGCCGTCGGCGACGCCCTGTCGGTCCCCAACAGCGGACCGATCAAGCTGTACGCGATGGCCGACGTCGTGGAAAGCCGCATGACCAGCGCGCACAAGTCGCTTCTGGAGCGGTTCGGCGACAAGATCGACGTGCCGGAGGACCGCCGGTTCATCGGCTTCAAGGGCTATCAGAAGGCCATCGACCTGCTGCGACCGGGCGATGTGGCGATGTGCACCACGCGCTCTTACATCCGGCCGCTGCACGTCGAGTACGCGATCAAGAAGGGCATCAACGTGTTCATGGAAAAGCCCTTTGCCTCCGACCCCGGCGGTCTGCATCGGCTGCTCCGCGCCGGCGAGGAAGCCGAGCGGAAAGGCGTCAAGGTGCTGGCGGGCGTGCAGTGCCGCCACTCTCCGGCCCGACAGGCGCTGATCGAGAAGATCCGCAACGGCGAGATGGGCGAGATCCCGCTGATCCGGGCCAATCGCCTGGGCGGCACCGGATGGCTGGGCAACCAGGGCGCCAACGCCAACAAGCTGATGAGCCAGCTCGAATTCGGTCGGGCCGAGCTGTACTGGGTCGGATCGGGCCACATGGTCGACAATCTGATCCACCAGATCGACGAATGCTGCTGGATCAAGGACGCCTGGCCCGTGCAGGCGGTGGGTCTGGGCGGGCGCGTGCCGCGCAGCCAGGACCACGGACAGAACATCGATGTCTATTCGATGGAGTACACCTTCGCCGACGGGACCAAGGCGTTCTGCGGGTTCCGGCGGATGAACGAGTGCCGCAACGAGTTTGCCACGTTCATCCACGGGACCAAGTGCGCCGCGCAGTTCTCCGGCGACGTCCACGCCGCGACTGTCCACATGTTCAAAGACCAGCGGATCGCAAACAGCAACATCGCCTGGACGCCCACCAAGGACCGCTACAGTCCGTGGCAGTACGAGTGGAACGTCTTCATCGACAGCATCCGCAACGACCGCCCGCACAACGAGGTCAAGCGCGCCGTCTACTCGGACCTCACCTCGTGCATGGGCCGCGCCGCCTGCCATACCGGCCAGACGATCACGTGGGACGACATGATGAAGTCGCGCTTCCAGTTCTGCGACTATCTTGACGACATCGACTACGACAGCCCGCCCCCGGTCAAGGCCGACGCGGACGGCTGGTTCCCCGTCCCCATCCCCGGCCAGTGGACGGAAATCTGAGACCACGAACGGCGCAAGAATAGTTACGTGTGGCAGCCTCAAGCGCAGCTTGGGGATGGCGTCCTTGGCAAAACCATCCCCAAGTCCTGCGGACTTGAGGCTGCCACACTTTTTGTAGTGATCCAGGGCCGCCCGTTCGGAACGTGCCCGTAAGAGCTTGCCCCCTTCGGCTCCGCTCAGGGCGGGCTCCGAGCGAAGGCGAAGGGGCACGTCCACACGGGGTAACGCCTTACGGCGTCACTACAAACGCCGAGGCGGCGTGCGGGAAGTGGTTAAAAGACAGCCTTGAATTGGCGGGCGGAATTGACCTAAGATTCACCTCAGCAGCACCGTCCAACAATCACAAGGTGTCGTGCGCGGCCGCACGACCAACAGGAGGCAGCCATGAGGAGAACGACGTTCATCACCCTGTCACTGATCCTGACGTTCCACGGTCTGGCTCTCGCCCAGGGGCAGGGTCCGGCCGTCAGCGCTTTTGAAGCGAAGATCGTTCGGGCACGGCCTCTGCCCCTGGAGAGCGTGCGTCTGACGGGCGGACCGCTCAAGCGCTCCCAGGACCTCGACGCGAAGTACCTGCTCGATCTGGAGCCGGATCGCATGATGGCCGGCTATCGCCTCCGCGCCGGCCTGGAGCCGAAGGCCGAAGGCTACGGCGGATGGGACTCCGTCAGCGGCAGGCAACTGACCGGGCACATCGCAGGGCACTATTTGTCCGCGGTCAGCCTGATGTACGCCGCCACCGGCGATCCGCGTTTCAAGGAACGGGCGGATTACCTCGTCGGCGAGATGAAGGTGGTCCAGGACAAACGAGGCAACGGCTATCTCGGCGCGATCGCCAACAACGAAGGCACCGACGGCGCCGAGATCTTCGAGCGGGTCGCCGCCGGTGACATCCGCTCCGGCGGCTTCGACCTTAACGGCATGTGGTCGCCCTGGTACACCCTGCACAAAACGTATGCGGGTCTGCGCGACGCGTATCGCTATACGGGCAACAGGACCGCACTGGAGCTGGAGATCAAATTCGCTGCCTGGGCGGAGGGGATCGTCTCCCGGCTCTCCGACGTCCAGGTGCAGCGCATGCTGAACACCGAGTTCGGCGGGATGAACGAGATCTTCGTTGACCTGTACGCGGACACCGGGGAGGCCCGATGGCTGGACCTGTCGTACAAGTTCGAGCACCGGTCCTTCATCGATCCGCTGATGCGTCACCAGGACAACCTGGCGGGCAAGCACGGCAACACGCAGGTGCCCAAGCTCATTGGTTCGGCCGACCGCTTCGCCTGCACGGGCGCCGCCGGCGACCTGCTGGCGGCGGGATTCTTCTGGGATCGGGTGGTGCAACACCACAGCTTCGCCACCGGCGGGCACGGCAAGGACGAGTACTTCCACGATCCCGACAAGCTCAGCACTGTCGTGGACGGCCGCACGTGCGAAACGTGCAACGTCTACAACATGCTCAGACTGACCCGGCGGCTGTTCGCTTTGCGGCCCGATGCGCACTACGCCGACTTCCACGAGCGGGCCCTGTTCAACCACATTTTGGCCTCGCAGGACCCGAACGACGGCTGGGCCTGTTACATGGTCCCGGTCGGCCGGGCGGTGCAGCACGAATACGAGCGCAACATGCTCGACGGCAGCTTCACCTGCTGCACGGGCTCGAGCATGGAGAGCCACGCGCTGCACGCCGACGGCATCTACTACGAGTCGGGTGACACGCTCTGGATGAACCTGTACGCGCCGTCCACAGCCGAATGGGCCAGCGCAGGCGTCAAGCTCGCCGTCGAGACCGGTTTTCCCGAGGGCGAATCGGCCACGATCAAGCTGACGGCCAAGTCACCGAAAGAATTCACGCTGGCCCTGCGAAAGCCTTATTGGGCCGGCGACGGTTTCGCCGTCAAGGTCAACGGCCAAGCGGTCTCCGAGGACGTGATCGATCCGTATCGCGGCATCCCGGAATCGGGCCGGCCGAGGCGCGATCGCCAGAGAGGCATACAGGGACCGAGTTCCTACGTCGAGCTGAAACGCACATGGAAGAACGGTGACACCGTGGAGGTGACACTGCCCAAATCGCTGTATCTGGAGCCGACGGCGGACAACCCGCGCGTCGCGGCCATCCTGTGGGGTCCGCTGGTGCTGGCCGGTGACCTGGGACCCGAGCGGGACGGCCGGCGCGTGGTAGGGGCGAATAATCGTTCGCCCCTACGGCAGACGCAAGCTTCGGTGTTCGTGGCGGCCGAGAAACCCGTCGCCGAATGGCTCAAGCCGGTGGACGGCGAGCCGGGCCGGTTCCGCACGGACGGCGTCGGACGCATCCCCGATTCGGTGGACCGGGTCGCCGACGTGGATTTCGTCCCCTTCTATCGCCTGCATCGCCGCACCTATGGCATCTACTGCGACTTCTTCACGCCGCCGGAATGGCAGCAGAAACAGGCGGAATATGCCGCCGAGAAGGAACGGCAGCGCAGGCTCGAACAGGCCACCGTCGGCTACGCCCAGCCCGGCGAGATGCAGCCGGAACGCGACTACAACTATCAGGCCGGCGACGACAGCCGGCCCATCCGCGTTGAGGGCCGCGCGGGACGCCAGAGCCAGAGCTGGTTCTCGTTCGATCTGCCGGTGGACGCCGATCATCCCATGGCGTTGATCGTGACGTACTACAGCGCCGAATGGCGTCGCGGTCCGGCCCGATTCGAGATCCTCGTCGACGGGCAGCGCGTGGCCGAGCAGGAAGTAGATCGCACCGAGCCGGCTCAATTCTACGATGTCGAGTACCCGATCCCGGCCGATCTGATTCAGGGCAAAGAGAAAATCACCGTTCGCTTCCAGGCGACGGCGGGCAATTCGGTCGCGGGCGTGTTCGGCATTCGCATGATCCGAGCGGACGCAGAACGATAGACCAATCGACACATCCACATACGAACGGAGATTCGCAATGAAGACCAGATACACCTCCTTTCTGCCGGCGGCGCTGCTGGTCGTCGCGGCGGGCACACTCTTTCGGGTGGCCTGGGCACAGCCGGGCCCGGCCGGCTTTTCGTCCGGCGTGAATATGGCCGTCGTCGCCGAGCCGTCCAGCTCCTACGTATCCGGCGACACCTCCGACACCGCGCTCAACGACGAGTACGATCCGCGAAGCTCGCGCGACAACCGCCGGGGCTCGTATGGCAACTGGCCCACGAGGGGCACGCAGTGGGTCCAGTACGAATGGAGCCAGCCGATCAGCACCAGCAAGGTCGACGTGTACTGGTGGGACGACCGCCGGGGCGTCCGCCTGCCCAAGGCGTGCCGACTGCTGTACTGGAGGGACGGGGCCTTTGCGAAGGCGGACAATCCTGTGGGCTTGGGCGTGGAAGGGGATCGATACAACACCACGACATTCGACGAGGTTATTACGTCGAAGCTCCGGCTGGAAATCGACTCCAACGACACCTTCTCCACCGGCATCCTCGAGTGGAAGGTCTACGATTCGGGCCGGTCGCCCGATTTCCCGCCTCGCGTCGATGCGGGGGTCGATCGCGTGGTCGTGCGCGGCGGCAAGACCTACCTGGCAGGCGCCACGAAGACGCTGGCGAAGAAGGATGCAACGCCGACGAAACTGACCTGGAGCAAGGACTCGGGACCGGGATCGGTCGCTTTCGAGGATGCCAACGGTGCGACGACCAGTGCGACGTTCTCGGCGGTCGGCGATTACGTACTCAGGCTCACGGCGACCAGGGGCCCGCTGAGCGGCTCGTCGACCGTGAGCGTCAAGGTCGTGACGCCTCCGCCGGCGAAGAATCTCCATCCGGTCGACACCAAACCGTACAAGATCAACAGTCGTCTGTGGAACGACCGGGCGAAGGCGTTGATCGTCAACTGGATTCCGCACTGCACCTCCAAGATCTCCGATCCGAACGTGAAGGAAGGCGGCATCAACAATTTCCTCGACGCCGCGAACAAGCTGGCAGGCAAACCGCACGGCCGGCACCGAGGCTACGTCTTCTCCAACGCCTGGGTCTACAACACGATCGAATCGATCTGCGTGGCGCTGATGGTCGATCCGCAGGGCGACCGGGAGATCATCCGGGCTCAGCAGGCCATGAAGGCGACGCTGGAAGACTGGATTCCGACGATCCTGGCGGCGCAGGAGCCGGACGGCTATATCCAGACCGCCTTCACCTTGAGCGATCGCGAACACTGGTCCCCAAGACACCGTGGCGATCACGAGGGCTACGTCGCGGGCTACTTCCTCGAAGCCGCGGTAGCCCACCACAACCTCACCAGAGGCAAGGACCTGCGTCTCTACAACGCGGCCAAGAAGCTCGCCGACTGCTGGGACACCAACATCGGTCCGGCCCCGAAGAAGGAATGGTACGACGGCCATCAGGCGATGGAGATCGCCCTGGTCCGATTCGGGCGTTTCGTCAACGACACCGAGGGAGCCGGCAAAGGCGAAAGGTACATCCAACTGGCAAAGTTTCTGCTGGACTGCCGCAAGGACGGCTCGGAATACGACCAGAGCCACGTACCGGTCGTCCAGCAGTATGAGGCGGTCGGGCACGCCGTGCGGGCATCGTATTCCTACGCCGGCATGGCCGACGTCGCGATGGAGACCGGCGACATCGATTATCACAGCGCCGTCCTGAGCCTCTGGGACAACATCGTCAATCGCAAGTATTATGTCACGGGCGGGATCGGCAGCGGAGAGACCTCGGAAGGGTTCGGCCCGAACTACTCGCTTCGCCACGACGCCTACTGCGAATCCTGTTCGAGCTGCGGCGTGATCTACTTCCAGCACAAGCTCAACATGACCTACCACGATGCGCGGTTCGCGGACCTCTACGAAGAGACGCTCTACAACGCCCTGCTGGGCTCGGTCGATATGGACGCGAAGAACTTCTACTACCAGAACCCGCTGGATTCCTACGGCCCGCGCTACGACTGGCACGTCTGCCCCTGCTGCGTGGGCAACATTC
Source organism: Sedimentisphaerales bacterium (assembly GCA_040772485.1). Taxonomy (GTDB): domain Bacteria; phylum Planctomycetota; class Phycisphaerae; order Sedimentisphaerales; family Anaerobacaceae; genus Anaerobaca. The sequence continues at coordinate 174,549 of JAXGYC010000014.1, forward strand.
CGCGCGTCCTGCTGATGCTGCCCACATGGACCTACGTCAAGGACAACGACGGCATCTACGTGAACCTCTTTGTCGGCAGCACGGTGACGATCGAGGACGTCGCCGGCACGGATGTGGAGATGGTCCAGACCACCGACTACCCCTGGAGCGGCGACGTGTCGATCACCGTCAACCCGGCGACCGCGAAGGAATTCAGCGTCAGGGTCCGCGTGCCGAATCGCGGCGTGAGCGAGCTGTACACGCCCGCCCCGAACGCCGACGGCATCGCGTCCATCACCGTCAACGGAACCGCCGTCACGCCGGCGATCGAAAAAGGCTACGCGGTTATCCGGCGCACGTGGAAGGCCGGCGACAAGATTGCGCTGACGCTGCCGATGAAGGTTCAGCGGGTCAAAGCCAGCGACAAGATCGAAGCGACTCGAGGCCGCGTGGCCCTGCGCTATGGTCCGCTGGTCTACTGCGCCGAGAGCGTCGATCAGGATCTCAGCAAAGTTCTGAACCCGGCGGCGGCGCTGAACACGGAATGGAAGGGCGACCTCCTTCACGGCGTGACGGTCATCCACGGCGCCTGGGCCGACGGCTCGCCCATGACCGCCATCCCCTATTACGCCCGGGACAATCGCGGCACAGGAACGACGGAGGCCAGCGAAGACGAAGGCGACGCCGGCCGCCGGGGTCGACGCCGTCGGCCCTTGAGTTCGTCCGTCTGGCTGAAGGACCAATAGGTCGTCCTGCTTGAGGTTGAACGGCGGGTTCGGCTCTGCTATGATGGCGACATCGTTTTGCAGGCACCATCAGACTGCAGGGGCGAATGATTGGCCCGTACCGGGCGAAAGGAGAATGTCACGATGCAACGACGTCAATTCCTCAAAGCCAGCGCCGCCCTCGGGGCCGGGCTGACCATCCTGCCCAGCGGCGTGCTCTCCGGAGCCAACGCACCAAGCAACAAGCTCAACGTCGCCATGATCGGCACTTGGGGCCGGGCCGACGCTCATTTCGACGCCATCTCCAGCGAGAACGTCGTGGCCCTCTGCGACGTGGACGAGAAGCATCTCGCGCACGGCGCCGAGCGGTTCCCCAAGGCCCAGACCTACATCGACTGGCGCAAGTGCCTCGACCACAAGGGCCTCGACGCGGTGCTCTGCTGCACGCCGGACCACACGCACGCGTTCATCGGCAACTGGGCGCTGAACCGCGACCTGCACTGCTACATGGAAAAGCCGCTGGGCATCAGCGTCGAAGAAGCCCGCTTGCTCCGCGCCCACTACCTCCGGAAGAAGACCAAGCTGGCGACGCAGGTCGGCACGCAGCGCCACGAAAAGCCGAACTTCAATCGCGTGCGCGAGCTGATCACCGACGGCGCCATCGGCACGCTGCAAAGCGTCTACACCTGGGGCGACCGGCAGATCCGACGCGACGGCTACCCCAAGGCGGCGGGCAGCCCGCCCGAGCACCTGCACTGGGACCTCTGGCTCGGACCGTCGCCGTGGCATCCCTACAACCCCGAGTACTTCTCCCGCGAGCCTGGCATGAACTGCTTGAGCTGGAATATGTACTGGGACTTCGGCACCGGCCAGGTCGGCGACATGGGAAGCCACACGATGGACCTCGCATGGAACGCGATCGACGCCGGCCTGCCGACGACCGCCGAGGCCAAGGGCGAGAAGTACAACCCCGAGGTCACGCCCGTCGAGCTGGAGATGCACTTCGACATGCCGGCCAACGACTGGCGTCCCGCGATTCGAGTCGCCTGGTATCAGGGCGGCGCCATGCCGCGCTCGCCCAGCCGGTACGTCGATCTGAACAAGATCGATCACGGCGCGATGTTCCGGGGCGAGAAGGGCTACGTCATCGCCGACTTCGATACGCGCGTGCTGATCCCGTTCGGCAACGACGCGGACTTGAGCTACTACAACCGCCGGGACAAGAACCAGATGATCCCCGACCTGGGCCACTTCCAGAAGCAGTGGACCAACGCGTGCAAGGGCGACCTGAAAACCTCGTGCGATTTCGACTACAGCGGCCGACTGATCGAGACCATGCTGCTCGGCCTGGTGGCCTACCGCGCAGGCAAGAAGCTCGAATACGATGCGTCTGCCGGACGCATCACCAACGATGCGCAGTCCAACGACCTGCTCCGCCGCCAGTATCGCGAAGGCTGGACCCTCGACGGCTGATCGAATCGCCGAGACCGCAAACCGTTTCCGCAGACACCCCAGGGTGGAGCCCAGCGCTCCACCCTTTTCCTTTTCCCGTTCGTAGTGGCGTCGTCAGACGCTACATCGATGCCCTCACGGGCACACTACGAACGGCCGGCGCAGGCGGGGCAATGAGGATTGCGCGGGACGCAGACTTTGCGGAACCGCATGCTCAGGGCGTCGTAGGTGAGCAGACTGTCGGTGAGCAGGTCGCCAATTCCGAGGATGGCTTTGATGGCCTCGGTGGCCTGGAGCGTTCCGATGACGCCGGGCACCACGCCGAGGACGCCCGCCTGTGTGGCAGCGGCAACCCTTGCGGTTGCCGATGGCTGGCGCTCCGGAGCGAAAGGGCCATCGGCAAGCTGCGCATGCCGCTGCCACCCGCCGAAGACGCAGCGGCAGCAGGCCGTCCGTCCCGGCAGGACGGTCATCAGTTGCCCTTCGAATTCGAGGATGCCCGCGTGGCAGAACGGAACCTGCCGGGCGCAGCAGGCGTCGTTGATCAGGAGCTTGGTCGCGAAGTTGTCCACCGCGTCGATGACGAAGTCGTATCCCGCCACGATCTCCGGAAGGCAATCCGCCGTCGCCCACTGGTCGTAGGTCCGCGCAGTCACGTCGGCGTTGATGGCGACAATCGCCTCCCGGGCGGAGACGACCTTTCGCTCGCCCACGTCGGCGGTGCCATGGGCGATCTGCCTCTGGAGATTGCTCAGGTCGACCCGGTCGCCGTCGAGCAGGCCGATCGTGCCGACGCCGGCGGCGGCCAGGTACAGGGCCGCCGGAGAGCCCAGCCCCCCGACGCCGACAATCAGCACGCTCGAAGCCAGCAGCTTCTCCTGGCCGGCCCGCCCAATCGGTTCGAGCAGGATGCTCCGAGCATATCTGTCGCGCTGTGATTGCGTCAGTGACACAACAACCTCCCGTGCGGGCGAGCTCGTAGGGGCAAATGATTATTCGCCCCTACTGCGAACTGACAACTGTGAACTGACAACTGTCAACCGCCTACAGCCTGCGGCCTCCAGCCTCCGGCCTATCCATTCCGAGAAACGCACAATCCCAGTCCTTCCAGACCGGTTCAAGTCCGTGACGGGCGAGCATCGCCGCCACCTCCTGCGGGCTGCGGCGGTCGCAGACCTCGAACTGGCCGGAACCGCGATCGGATTGCGAGTAGCCTCCGGGATTGGTCCGGCTGCCCGCGCTGATTCGCGTCGGGCCCAGGGCGATCACGTGATCGCGGAACAGCGCCTCTTCGCGCGTCGAGAGCACCAGGCCCGCATCCGCAAAGCACAGTCGCAGCGCCAGCATCATCTGAACGAGGTGGCGGTCCGTCAGCAGGTGCGGAAACGCGTCGCGCGTCACGCCGCAGGCCGGCCGCAAGCGGGGGAACGAAAACGACACGTGCGAGCGCCAGTACCGCCGGATCAGGTACGATGCGTGCTCGCCGAGAGCCAGCGTTTCGATCCGCCAGTCGGCCAGCCCCAGCAGCACGCCCAGGCCGATCTCGCGCATGCCCGCCTGCGCCATGTCGTCGGGGCCCCGCAGCCGGACGTTGTAGTCCGCCTTCGGCCCGCCGGGATGCTGGCGAGCGTATTCGTCGCGGTCGTAGGTCTCCTGGTACAGCGTGACGCCTTCGATGCCCGCCTCGAAGAGCCGGCCATAGTCTGCCGCCGACATCTGATAAATCTCGATGCTGATAAAGCTGAATCGCTCCCGCAGCTTCGCGGTCAGCTCGGCAAGGTAATCGACTGTGATGAACGCCCGGTCCTCGCTGCTGACCAGCAGGATATCGCGGAACCCTTCGCGGGCCAGCGTTTCGGCGTCGGCCAGGGCCTCGTCGACCGTCAGGCGGGTCCGTTCGAAGCGGTTGGCGGCATTGAAGCCGCAATAGCGACAGCGGTTCACGCAGAAGCTCGACAGGTACAGCGGAGCGTACAGCTTGATCGTCCGCCCGAAGCGCTGCCGCGTCAGCGACTGCGACTGCTGCGCCATCTCTTCGAGATACGCCTCGGCCGCGGGAGAAACCAGCGCGAGCAGTTTGTCGAGCCGATAAGAGCCGGGACGCGTCGCCAGCGCCGCGTCCACGTCGCGCGAGGTGACGTCGCGCAGACGCTGCCGCCACCGATCGCGATTGGCATCGAGACAGAGTCCGGCGAGGGTGTCGCCGATCGAGTTGTCTGTGTGTGTCTGAACCATTGGTTCTTTCTGCCTTCGCCCGTAGGGGCGAATGATTATTCGCCCCTACCCAGGAAGCCGGTCAGGGGGCTCGACGCCTGGGCGAGCCGGGCGGCAGCGCGCGGCCCGGCGTGGTAGGCCTTGCGTCCGGCCTCGACCGCCAGCTTGAAGGCCGCCGCCATCTCCAGCGGGTCCTCGGCGGTGGCGATAGCCGTATTGACCAGCACCGCGTCGGCGCCCATTTCCATCGCCTCGGCGGCATGCGAAGGCAACCCCAGTCCCGCGTCCACCACCACCGGCACGCTGCACTGCTCGATGATGATCTCCAGCGCCGCCCGCGTCTGGATCCCCTGGTTCGACCCGATGGGACTGCCCAGCGGCATAACCGTCGCCGTGCCGCAGTCCTCCAGCCGCCTGGCGAGAATCGGATCGGCGTTGATGTAGGGAAGCACGACGAAGCCCTCGGCCACCAGCGTCTCGGCCGCCTTGAGCGTTTCGATCGGATCGGGCAGCAAATAGTACGGATCGCCGGTCACCTCCAGCTTGACCCAGTTGATCCCAGTGGCCGCCCGCGCCAGACGCGACAGGCGGATCGCCTCTTCGGCCGTCCTGGCCCCGGACGTGTTGGGCAGAAGCTGATAGCGGTCGCGGTCGATCTGACGCAGCGTGTCGTCGTTCGGGTTGTCGATGTCCACGCGGCGAAGCGCCACCGTCACGATCTCGGCGCCCGAGGCGTCCAGCGCCTGCGCCATGACCTGCGGCGAGGCGAACTTGCCCGTTCCCACCAGCAGACGCGAATCGAACTGCCTGCCGGCAATGCGTAGGGGCGAATCCGCCCGCTGGTCCGCCCGAGGCGCAATCCCTTTGGTCTGTGACATCGAAACCTCCTTCGTTAAAGGCAAAGATCAAAACGCAAAAGGCAAAAAGGACGAAGTCATCCGCCGAAGGCGGATTCCGCTATTTTGATATTTGCCTTTTGCTCTTTGCTGTTCTCGTCCAGGAGCTCCGTGCGCACCACCCGCACTTCGCGCGGGGCCGTGATCCCCGACCCCTGATCCGCGAGCCATCAACCGCCTCCCATGAACTTGATCAGCTCGACGCTCTGCCCGTCCGTCAGCGGCGTGACGCCGAACCGCTCGGGCGCGACGATCGCGCCGTCCACCTCCGCCACAACCGTGGTGGCCGCCACTCCCAGCTCGTCGAGCAGCTCGGCCAGCGTGGCCGGCATCGCCTCCGCGGCAAACGGCCGCGAGACCCCGTTGATCGTCAGTGATTCCATCCGCTGTGCCCCAACAAAAAAAGCACTCCCACAAAGGAAGTGCTTCTGTGCTGCCGCAAGCCTCCCTTCGCAGGTATTAACCTGATCAGGTTCCAAGGGTCATCCGCCTGTGGCGGATATCTCAGCCTGCGAATCCGCCACAGGCGGATTCATCGGCTCCCCTGGCTTTGTCTGAATACTGCCGGTATGGTAGCATGGTTCGCCGTTGTTGACAAGAGGTTGCCGCATGAAGAACAAGCGATTCGTGGTCCAGGAGCACCGTACGGGCGAGGCATGCCTCGCCCCTACCACCCACTGGGACCTCATGCTGGAGCAGGACGAGGTTCTGACGACGTTCCGGCTGGAAGAACCGCCCGAGCAGGTCCTCGTGCACTCCGTCCGAGCCGAGAAGATCTTCGATCACCCGCTGAAGTTCCTCTCCTACGAAGGCCCCGTGCAGAAAGGAACGGGCCGCGTCCACATCGTCGAACGCGGCTCCTGGCGGCCCGTCGAATGTGACCGGGCGTCCCGGCGCGCCGGGACGCCCCTACCCTGCCGATTCATCCTCGAAGGCGCAATCCTCAGCGGCACGTTCACCCTCGTCCGCACGTCGGATACCGAATGGTGTTTTGCGCGTTTGTAGTGTGCCCGTAAGGGCATATTGCCCTGCGAACGCGGAACGCTCCTGGCAAATGTAGCGTCTCACGACGCCACTACAAACGGCCGCGATAGCTTTCCGGCGGGCCGAGATAGCTGGGCTTCAAGCCGCCGGTGTCGATCACGAGCTTCTGGAGCACGACAGCCGGATCGACCATCCAGACTTTCAGTGCGTGGTAGCCCGGCGCATCGATCGAGTGCGTCGACTTGATCCGCCGGCAACTGTCACGCACCGATGCTTCCCAGTTGCGGTTTCCGTTGTCAGCGTTGAAGCCTTCCGGCACGGCGGTGACGACCTGCGGGGCCTCGTCGTCGAACGAGACCGCGAATCGAAGGCCGCGGCCGGGAACGAAGTTCAGCGTCGGAGCGACGGTCGAGATGACCTCGACGGGACCGGCATGGAACAGGTACACGCGGTACTCCAGACGAGGAGAACTCTCCGGCGGCCGAACACTATCAGCGGTCATGGGAAAGATCGTCATGGACGATCCCGTCAGTCCATAGTCTTCGATCTTCTCCCAGCGGACCAGCCCGGCGTCAACCTTCGCGCTGTAGTGCTCCGCTTCGATGGAGACGTAGCCGCCGGCTTCCACGAACCCTTCGAGGGAATCGCGCGTCGGCGCGGCAGGATGGAATGACTCGACCGCAACCGTGACGGTCTCGCCGCCTTCGCGAGCGATTGTCACGATGCCGGAGTTCGACCCGACAGGGGCCTTGTCCCAGTCGACGCTCACCCACAGCCGCTGCTCCTTTTCGATCGTTCCTCGCGTGGCGCTGAGCACAATCCAGGGGGCCGTGGCAGAGGCGGTGAACTCGAACGGCGTCTGCCCACGATTGAATACGTCGATACAGCGTCGCTGCCGGTTGAACACATCGAACGTCGGAAGCGCTGGGCCATCTGAACCGCCGGGCCATGCGGACGCCGAGCCTTCGACCGCGACGCCCATCCGGGCCGGCTCGGGCACCTCAATCTCCTTGATCGCAGGCATGTTGTTCTGACGCGGCTCCTGCCAGTTGGTGTAGCCGATGTGCGTCTGGTCCATCATATGATTCCATTTGCCGCCGGCCATTTCCCGGTTGTAGTAGCGGGACAGGTCAGCATCCTGCTGGAACAGAGCCCGGACCTTCTCGGCCAGGTCGTTCGTGCCGGCCCGTGTCTGCTCGGCGTAGAGACGGTTTCGTCCGGCGGTGATGTACAGTTCCGTGACGATAGCGCTGGCCTTGGTCGGATGCAGAACGAGCTGGTAGAATGCGTCCTTCGCATCTTCCGGCAACTTGCCGTAGATCGTCTCGGCCAGTGTCGTGATGGCCTTCCACTCGGCCGACACGCGATCGGCCTCGTGATAGTTCACAAGACTGAACGTGGTCGGATCGATCAATTCCGGCTTGCGACGGCCGTTGTACTTGGTGTAGCTGGCGACGATGTCGGCGATCTCGGCGGCATGGGCCGGACCGAATTCGCGCTGCGCCCAGAACCGCGTATACTCGGCGATCCTCTCCTTGGGCCAGCGGGACGGGTCCCACGCCAGCGTCAGGAAGAACTCGATGGGGAATTCCATCGGCTTGAGGTCGCCCACGTTGACAACCCAGATGCGATTGGCGTCGTATTGCCAGGCGAGGTTCATCTGCTCCCAGACCTTGGTGATCGGGACCGTGTTGATCCACCGGTAGCAACGCGGTCCACCCACGTAATCGAAGTGATAGTAGATGCCCGCCCCGCCGGCACGCTGCCGCTCCTGGGCGGCGGGCAGACGCCGCAGGTTGCCCCAATTGTCGTCACACCAGAGCAGGATCACGTCGTCGGGAACGCGCATCCCCCGCTCGTAGTATCCCTGCACTTCCTTGTAGAGCGCCCAGACCTGCGGCACCGCCGACAGATCGCGATCGATCTTCTCCGCGATGATCTTCCGCTGATCGGCGACGATCTTCTCCAGCAGAGCGATGTTGGCCTCCTGCGACATCGGCTCGTCGCCGTCGCCCCGCATAGCCAGCGTGATGATCTTCTCGTAGTCTTTGGTGCGCTCGATGCCCTCGGTCCAGAAGGCACGCAAGGCCTCGGCGTTCTTGGAATAGTCCCAACTGCCTCGCTTGTTGCCCAGCCGCTCCCATTCCTTCCACGCCCGCATCATCGGCTCGTGGTGCGAGGTGCTCATCACAATCCCGTATTCATCGGCGAGCTGCGGATTCAGCGGATCGTCGGTATTGAACGAGTTGTCCCACATGGCGGGCCAGACGAAGTTGCCCTTCATGCGGAGGATCAGCTCGAAGACCTTGGTATAGAATCTGTGATTGTAGTTGCCGAACTTCCCGTGCACCCAGCCGCTCAGCGCCGGTGCCTCGTCGTTGAGGAAGATGCCGCGATACTGTACGCCAGGCGGACCTTCCACGTACATGCCCGGCCTGACGAACAGGGCCTCCCGGCGCGCGACCGGCACATCCGCCCACCAGTACCAGGGCGAAACGCCGATCTGCTCGGATAGATCGTAGATGCCGAAGATCGTGCCGCGTTTGTCGCTGCCGGCGATCACCAGTCCGTGCGCGACGCCGGGAATCGGCTCGGACACGACCTGCACGAGAAACGATTCCCACTTGCCCGCGATCTGCGACACATCGATCTTACCCTCGCGAACCAATAGCTCGATGATTGGGCTCTTGCCGATCGTACCGATGAGAACCGCATTGGCTCCGAGTCCGATTCGTTCCGTCTGCAACTCGGGGGTGCGATTCGTGACCCGGGCGATATCGGCCTGCAAATCCTTCGCCGCTCGTATGACCCCTGTGTGATCCTGCGCGTCGACGAAAAGCGTCGCCAGGTTTTCCCCGTGCGCCAGCCGGAAGCTGCCTTCGCTTGGGACAAACTCCACGTATGGCCTCTGACCGATCGCCAGAGCCGCGGGTGGAGACGCCGTCGCGATGACCATCCCTGCTGCCAGAATCGCTAACCGAACCTTCACCATCCGATTCATCGCTTCGCCTCCTGTGATCCGAATCATGGATCGGGACGCCTTACCGGGACGGATTGACTGTATACACCGCTTCGTTCAACGCGCTCCATTGTCCATTACCCCAGATGCGCGCCTTGACCTGCGTGCTTCCAGCCAGAGAAACTGGCTCCGTGTACACCCTGGCGGACGGCGAGAGAAGCCCGGCGGTCGAGTTCTCTCCGGCAACCAGCTCGACGGAGATCAGGAAATCCGAACTGGTCGCGCCGGCATTCACTCCGTGAATCGCCAGGATGTTGTCGCCGGGCCGAAGCCGGCCGACGAAGGCAGAGCAATCGAAGTCCTCGAAGAACGTGGCGGAGACATCGTCGTGGCTGGCGGCCGCTCCTTCATCCCAATCGGGAGATGCAGGCGCATTGGCCGACGCGATCCGCGTACCGTTGAGATACGCGACGAAACCATCGTCGTAACGCACGCGCAGGGTCATGTAGTTGAAGTCGGCGATGTCGGAGGCACGGGCCGTGAAGGGAATCCGAGTATAGCAGGCTTCCGTGCGGCCGTACATTTGCGCCTCGACGTCATAGGTGATGTAGCTCTCGAATCCGGTGCTGCGCTCGTAGCCGAGTCCGCCGGAGGCGCCGGCAATCGCCGGTGTTCCATCCGTCCACGTCGAGTCATCGAACGGCTCAGCGCCGCCCGTCCACAATATTCCAATGTCGTCGGTCGGCGCCCAGACCCTCTTGGGCGCATCCTCGGCGACCAGCGTCACGGACCTCTGCGGCCCGCTGGCCGATGCCTTGCGCGGGTCGGCGCCGTCGAGCGTGTAGTAGATGGTCCCCGCCCCATTCGGATTGGTCATGGTCAGCACGTCGCCGGGCGCGATGGAGCCGCCGCGTTGAAGGTCGCCATTGATGAGAAACTCAGGCGGGTCGATGTCGGGGTAGAGATTCTTCGAACGCAGCACGTTGAGCAGGGCGTACGAATTGGCCGTGTTGTGAATGGCAGAGAGGTAGTTGTGAATGATGTTGTCGCGCTCCACGACCCAGGAGTCTTCTCGCGTGAAGTAGTAGTCGGGTCCGTGGGGCGCAGGCGGATAGAGATCGTGATGGATGTTGGTCAGGGGGCTGGGCTGCTGGATCGTGTTGCCGTACGGCGTGCTCATTTGCGTGTCGCCCCACCGGGCGCTCTCGGCGACGATCGCCTTGTCGATCCATCGGGCGACCGTATAGTAGCGAGCCTGTGAAACGGCGAGGCTCAGAGCGCCGTCGTGGAAGCAGTGCTTGAAGACCCGGTCCGCAAAGAGAAGCCGGAACTCCGCGCTGGTGCGCATCTTCTGAAAGACGTCGCCGGCGCCGCCCGTGCTGTCGATGCGCGAGGCGGCGCGGCCGTGGCAGTCGAGCACGATTTCCTGGTCCCATACGAAGAAGCGGAACTTCCCGTCGCCGCTGACCGCGTTGGCGGCGGCGTACCCGTTGTGGTGAGGCCAATCCTCCGCATCCGCATAGAAGTGCAGCAGCATGTAGTCCGCAAAATTCTCGACGTCGAGATACTCCTGCATCTGCGCGTATCCGGCGGGCGTGGAGGGATTGACGGCCATCATGGCCCTCCATCGCGCCCCAGGCGCGGACAGATCGTCGTTGATTTCCCAATCCTCCGGCCGGCCGCCGAGATGCTCGGCGAAGAAATCCTCTCCCACCCGCTCGGCCAGGTTGTAGAGGCCGAAGTACAGGCCGTCCACATACAGGTGCACGAAACTGCCCCGCCCGGAAGGCTGACCCATGGCGCGCTGGCTCTCTTTCATCCACACGTCGCGAAGGTACTGAGAGTCGTTGGGCCGGTACCGCGACGGGACCCACGAGACGAGGGCCCAGGAATCGGTGAAGGAGGCCCGCAGAACAAGCTGGTTGAACTCTTCGACGTCCGAGCCGGGAAACAGCGGGTAGCGGAGCTTGGGCAAGCCATACTGGCTCGTGAAGGTCAGACGCAGAGAGTGCTTTTGCATCCGCCACGGACGCCGGCTGGAGTTGCCGTGGACTTCGATCTTGCAGTCTTCCTGAAAACCCTCGGCGCCGTCGGGCAGGATGTACTCGACCGAGCACTTGCGTTCCCAGCGGCTCAGGGGATTGGCGTAGATGCCGCCGGCATCGCCGATGAAATCGTCGGGCGCCATCGAGATCGACACGCTTGGGATATCGAGCAGGGCCTCGCGCACGGAGTATCCGGGCAGTGTGTTGTCCACCACGCGCGGATCCATCTCGTAGTCGGCCGGGACGATGCCGCCGACTTCGGAATCGTGGCCCCAGTCGGTGGGCCAGCCGGGAGGGTTCGCCGGTTGGCGGGCGACGTGATCGACGAAGATGTACGTGTGCGTCGTCACGCCTCGCGGCATCCAGCCGGAACGAAATGCGATGGATCGGACATGCGTCGTGGTCGAAATGCGGATGGGCTGCTGCGGATCGTACAACATGCCGTTCTGCTGGGTCGGCTCCGATCCATCCAGGGTGTATCGAATGGACGTTTCCGGCGTCTCGCAGAACAGCTCCAGATCGAACGCCTGATCGTAAAACCCGCGCGAGGCGCTGTGGACCGTCCGCGCGATCAGTCCCGGGAACGCCCGCTGGTTTCTGCGTCCCGGAGTCGGTGTCGCAAAGTAGGAAGGTTCTGCTTCCCACACACCGTAGGAGATGTCGGCTTCCTGCGGCGGAAACGACGGTGCGAACTCGTGAACGACCGCCCCTTCCGGATCGACAAGAGCGAGGTATTCGCCGTCCTTGCTGAGCGCGAAGTTGGTATGGAGATGTCCGGCCTGGTCCACGCAGTCGTCTGCGGGCCGACCCGACGCGAAGACCACAAGATATCCGCCCGAAGGCAGGATCACGCCGGCCGGGAAGCACCATTTGAGCGGGTACTTCTTGCGGTCGGTCAGATGCCATCCGGTCAGAACAATCGAACGGTCGCTGCCATTGTACAACTCAATCCAGTCCGAGGCCCTCCCGTCGCCATCGAACAGAGACGCACGATTGGAGGCGACAAACTCGCTGATCACCACCGACGTCGTCGATGGTTCGCCCGAAGGCATCGGATCGTCGTCCTCCGCATCGAGGGTCTCCAGGATGAACCCGTTCATGGCGAAAAAGGCCTCGGAGACATTCGTGTAGCCCTGGTTCTCGAACGACAGCGTGATGAGGCTCGTGCCGTCCGACTCGATCACGGTTTCGAAGATCGTCATGTCGGCAAAGGCCACAGCGCCCTTGGAGATATCCACGCCCCGGGTCGTGACGGAGCCAGCCGCATCCGTGACGGTCACGTCGAACAGCCCCGTCTGGTCCTGCGTGTCGTGGTGGTACGAGATCCAGGCATAGCGACCGGCAGGGAGGCCATCGATCGCCAGGACCAGCGGATCGGCATTGGCGACCCGCGCATCGGTGCCAATCCAGTCGATGGCCAGGGCCGAGCCGGAAGACCGCTGGATCATCTGCATGGCCTGCGGCGCCGGATTGTCCGGCCAGATCGGCATCAGCACGATCGTCGAACCGAAGGCGGAGTAGAACTGCTCGGTGAACGTAGACGCGGATTCGTGGTCGGCATAGTACGGCTGGAAACCCGCTTCCACAGGGCCGCCGGTCTGGGTGAAGTCGATCCTCAGCGCCGCTGCCTGGCCCGACAGGGAGCGCAGCAGAACCATCAGGCCGAACAGGATGGTTGCGGCTCTGGTCATATGGCGATTGGGGCCCCTACTTCTTATAGCGATAGGCCCATCCTGCGGCCATGTAGTCGATGTCCAGCGTCTGGCCGTCCGGCGGATAGTCGATGCCGTAGTTGGTGGCGCCCGTCACCAGCAGCTTGTCCACACGTTCGATCGTGTAGCGATCGCGCCACTTGCGGACTTCCGAATGCCCGTCGCAGAACCCCAGCACGCTGCTGTCGCCATGGTTGACCGCCATCGGCCCCCACCAGCCCCACTCGGAAAGCTGCGTGTATTCAGGCGCTCCCATGACGAAGTGGTGGCTCGAGTTCCAGTTTCGCGTCTCTCCGCTCTCGACGAACACGTACCGCGTGGAAGGCGATGAAATCTCATCGAACCGCCGGATCTGATGCTGGTAGTCCGCACTGCCCTGGCTGGTAGCCCAGTACAGACAGCGCGGGATCGAATAGGTGACAAAGACCGGGGTTCCATCGTACATGCTCTTGCGAGCCTTGTCGCCCGGGCAATGGTAGACATCGGGATTCTTCACGTATGGAAACAGCACACCGGCCCTGATCCCGCGAATCTCGTCCTCGTCAGTCACCGGCGGCTCGGCCTGCGTATTGCTCATCAGAGCGCCGCTCTCGTCGCGAGGGATGCCGCACCACCCGATGAACACGCCGTTCACGGTCGCGTTGTCCTCGCAGCTCATGATCCGGCCGTCGTTTTCCTGCATATACATATACCAGCCAAGAGAGAGGTTCTTGGTGTTGCTCAGGCACCCGGTCGTGGCCGCCTTCTTCTTCGCCAGGTTCAGCGCCGGCATGATGATCGCCATCAGCAGGGCAATGATCGCGATGACGACCAGCAGTTCGATCAGGGTGAAAGCTCGTGTCTTCATCCTTCTGCCTTTCCGAATCCGAATTGCCGTTGGCGCGTTCGTAGTGTGCCCGTGAGGGCATACGTTCCATAGAATGCGTAACGCCTTATCCCGATGCTCATCGGGATCACTACAAACCATATGCCCTTCCGGGCACACTACAAACGGGCGTCCCGGCGCGCCGCGACGTCCCTACGGCGTATCGAACGGGCTCGTACGTCCTGCCAGCCACGCGATCTCGCCGTGCGACAGGGCGCGATTGTACAAGCGCACCTCATCGATCGCACCGGGGAAATAGCGGGCCAGATTGTCGTGCTTGAGAACACCGATCGTCACGTTCTGGAGGACTTGGCCGAATTCCGTGGCGCTGTCGACGGTGCCGGCGACCTCGCCGTTGATGTACAGCGTCATGGTCTGCGCGCTCTTGACGATTCCCGCGTGGTACCAGGCGCCGTCGGCAACGGTGGCGGTGCTGTAGATATCCGTTCCGCCGGAGCCCCCTACGGGCGCCCGATGCAGGAATCGCAGTGTGGCGTTGCTTCTGACTTCCAATAGAATACCGTGCGATCCGGCCGAGTCGTAGACGCTCAGCACGTCCCGTTCGCCGGTCCCGCCGTCCACGCGGAACCACAGCGAAGCCGAATACATCGGCAGCTCGTACGCCCCTTCGACGTGAACATAGTCGGCGATGCCGTCCAGCACGATCGCCTGGCCGGTCCGACCGGCGGCAAACGACGGCGATCCGACGACGGTCCCGTTGCGCGTTCCGGTGCTGTCGTTGGCGTTGCCCTCGAAGGCGAAGTGCCCCACCAGGTTCGTCGCCGCCGGCTCGACCGGGACCACCGATTGGCGATCGAGAGGAGACAGCGCGATGTCGTCAATCAGCAGGAGACCGTTGCCGCCCTCAAGCCCGATCGTCAACTCCATGACGCTGCGAAGATTGACGCCCGCGAACTCTGCCAGATCGATGTACCACAACTGCCACGGCTTGATCTGAAGGTTGGTCGCGTCCCCGCCGTAGAGAACCTTCTTGCCGTTGACCTTCACGTACAACTGCCCGACCGTGTTGGACGGGTCGCCAAAGAACCAGAGCGTCAGGCCTTTGACGCCATATTGGGTCCAGTCCTGCGGATCGTCGAACGCACACGTCGCCTCCGACACGGTTGCCAATGTGCTGTCGTACGACAGCGGCATCGACTGCTTGCCGCCGTGGACGATGGTCCGTTCGGCGAACGGCGCGTTCAGGTAACCGACGGTCGACCCGGTGTCGTTTACCCAGCCGTCGAGCCACGTGTCAAAGATCAACTTGTCCTCGTCGTTATAGCTCTCGAAGTCGTCCACCACGATGGCCGCCTGCACAGAGAAGCTCCAGACCTCGCCTGCCCACGAGCCGGGCGTCTCGGCCTCGTTGATCTCATTGACCTTCCAGAAGTAGGTCTGACCCAGTTCGAGCGCGCCGTCGGCGCTGAAGACAGGCTCGCTCACGGCGCCGGCCAAGGCGGTTCCATCGATCACCGCCTGCTCGTCCGTGCTGAGATAGACTTCGTGCGTAACGGCCCCTCGGCCCGCCCGCCAGCTCAGGACGGCATCCGGCTCGACGTCGGTGGTCCCTGAAGCGGGCTGCGGCTGGCGCGCCTGCGCGGGGATGTAGAGGAACCGGACTTCGCTGAGCCCGAACTGGCCCATGAGCCCATAGCCGCTCCGGACGGTCAGCCGGACATACCTGGCCGCGACGCCGCCCAGATCCACCGTCGTGTTGTAGGTGTAGGTGTCCTTGGCGGTCCCCCTCGCCAGCACCACATCGCCGAGCACACTCCATTCGGCGCCGTCGGAGGAATACTCGATGGCAGCGTCCTTGATCCCAAAGCCGAGAACCGCTTCGAACCGCACGTTGTAGTTCCATACGAGCAACTGATGGAGCTTGTACACGCGGTCCAGCTCGAACTGGATGTACAGCGGCTCCTCGCCGGCCGGACTGGCCAGCCACATGTGCTCGCCCTCAACCGAGTGCTGGTCGTCCGCGTTCAGCCCGGAGCCGTTGACCACGTTCTCCGGCCCCAGGTCGGCGTCGGACAGGCCGTTGCTGGTAGCGATGACGTTCTCCACGGGATAGGCCACCGGCTCGGTGGCAAAGCTCCAGACCGACCCCTTGACCACGGTCGAATCCGGCGGCGCGTTGACCTCGTCGACACGCCAGTAGTACGTCTGCTCGAGTTCCAGTTGGCCGGGGTCACAGGTCGTGCCGGTCTGGCCCTGCGAGATCAGAACGCCGCGCGGATCGGCTGCGCTGGCATTCTCGACGTCCTCGAGCGAGGTCCCGAAGTAGACATCGTGCGTGGCGGCGAACATTCCCGCCGTCCAGCTCAGCGTGGTGTCCGTCGGAACGTCTGTCGCCCCGTCAGCGGGGCTCGGACTGGTGGCCGCCGCGATGATCTGGCGGTCCAGTTCGAAGCCGTTCATGAGGAAGAAGGCGTAGGCGACCGGATCGGTCGCGCTGGTCAGATCAAACACCAGGGTAACGTCCTTCGTTCCATCCGACACGATGGTGGTGCTGAAAGTCGTGATGGATTCGAAATCTACGACGCCCTCCTCGGTCCCTTCGGAATCGGTGATCCCGATGTCGGCGGTCGTCTTCGATCCGGTCGCGTCGTTGACGGTCACGGAGAACACGCCGCTCTGGTCGGCGACATCATGATGGTACGACAGCCATGAATAGGTCCCCTGGGGCAGTCCGCTGATGGTCAAGGTCATCGGATCACCCACCTGACGCGTGTCGGTCCCGATCCAGTCGATCAGCAGGTTGGTGTGGGTACCGGTATAGGCGTTGCGGCTGGTGCGGTCGATCATCTGCATGGCCTCTGCAGGCGCGTTGGCCGCCCAGGTCGGGGTGATCGTCACGTTGGTCCCGAAGGCCGCGAACGTCTGCGAAGTGAACGTGTTGGCTACTTCATGGGTGGCCACGTAGGCCTGGTAGCCGTCCTCGACGGCGCCGCCGGTCGTGGAGAAGTCGATCTTCAGTTGCGCCTGTGCCGCGCCTGCCCAGAGCGACAGGCAGGACAAGATCAGCATCGTTGTCTTTTTCATCATGCTCTCCTTTCGATCAGATATGGACATCACCTGGCATGACCGGGAACGTTATCCGACTCTGTCCTCTATCCAACAGCCCACGCGCCGCACAGAGCGACACCGCAGGAATGGAACCGCACTGAATCCGGAGACAGGACCACCGAACGCATGACTCTCCTCTCTTGTCCCTTGGGGCACCCGCTTGCCGCTGCTGCGACGGCAAGCCGCACATACCGCCCGGTCCTCGGAACCACCTTTTTCGGCTCGTCGCCTATTGGCACACACCGATCCATATTGTATTATCGTACTTGGCATGCGGCGAAAAAATACATAAAAGTGATATTCTATTGCACTTTAGTAACCTATGCTCCGATATCTGCAAGCCGACCGAAACCAGGCCAGGCCTCAGGCCCTGATGATTCTCCACGAGGAGGAAGCCTATTTCCCGGCTTTCGCCCATGCGGCGGTGGACCAGGACCGCCCGGTGGGAGAGGCTCGGACCTTTCACGAGCACACGCACAACCTCTACCACATCGTCCTGTATACCCGATCCTCGGGGTATTATGTGAGATCCGGCACAAGATATCGGGCCGAACCGGGGACGCTGGTCATCGTTTCGCCCGGCCAGTCCCACGATTTCGTGAGCCAGCGGGGTTCGAGCGTGTACTCGGAGATCACCTTCGCCTTCGGGACGAAGGCCGGCAAGGTGCTGACGCTGCCGTTCGGGCAGATTCTCAATGCCTACACCGGAATCGCCGGCCAGCTCCGTAGCGAGATCCAACTGCCCCGAGACACCACGCAGGAACTCGTCATTCTCATGATCCAGATCATGGACTATCTTCAAAGCCCCTCATCCATGTCGGATTTCTATGCCCGTCGCGCCCTGGCCAGTGTATTCGACGTGATTGTCGCCCACTGTTACGCAGAGAGGATTCCCGGTGCGGCCCCCGGCCCGGATAATCCCATCCTTCACGTCAAGCGCCACATCGACGAGCATTATGCCGATGCCATCACCGCCGAGGACCTGGCGTCGATGTCGCACTGCTCACGAGGCCATCTGTTTCGCGCGTTCAAGAAGTCGTTTCACATCTCGCCGCTGGCCTACCAGCAGGATCTCCGGTTCGAGGCGGCGCAGCGCCTGTTGCGTTTCACCTCGCTGCGATGCTACGAGATCGCCCAGCGCGTGGGCTACTCGAATGTGTACTACTTCCATCGGCAGTTCAAGAAGAGAACAGGCATGACTCCCACGCAGTATCGCCAGTCCACGCAGTAGACATGAGGCTTCATCGGGACAGCCCGGAATACAAACGCGTCGCACCCGGCGTATGAATCCGAGTGCGACGCGTCAGGTTCGTCAGTCGCTTACGGCCGGTTCGGATCGGAGGGCGTCTCCTCCATGGCCTCCATGTGCTCGCGGAACAGCTCGGCCGTTCTCTGGTCGTTCTTCAGATTGCTGCGCGCCCGCACCGCCTCGGAGATCGGCGTCAGCGCCAGCGCATCCGGCGCCACGTGCGGCGTCAGGAAGATCAGCAGTTCGGTCTTGGCCTTTTCCTTCTGAGTCCGCTTGAACAGGTGCCCCAGCACCGGGACATCGCCCAGCAGCGGGACCTTCTTGATGGTGTCGCGGATCTCATCCTGAATGAGGCCGCCGATGACGATGGTCTGGCCGTCGCGGACCGCCACCTTGGTTTCGGACGAACGCGTCGTGAAAACCGGCAGATCGAGTTTCTCCGAAATCTGGACGGTGTCCCCGCTTTGCGACGAGATCTCCGGACGCACCGTCATGTTGACCAGCCCATCGGGATTGATCGAGGGCGTGACCTCCAGAATGATACCGATGTCGCGGTATTCGGTGGTGGTCTGTGTTCCCACGTTGCTCGTGGTCTCGCCTGTGGCGAACGGCACTTGCGAGCCGACGGTGATCGTGGCCGCCTGGTTGTTGCTCGTGAGAATATACGGCCGGGACAGGATGTTCAGCTTGCCGGATTCCTGCAACGCGTGCAGCGTGACATCCAGATCGCCGGAGATGTTGTTCACGAACAACCCCTGCAACGGCTCTCCGAAGATCGTGCTGGTCTGGGTGCTGCCGCCATCGCTGCGGAGATTCAGCATGGAGAACTCCGTGCCGAAGTCCACGTTGTTGCTGTAGGTGATCTCGGCGAACAGGCACTTGATCAGCACCTGCCCGACCGGCTTGTCCAGCTCCTCGATGATCGGGCGGATCTTCTCGTAGTTCTTCCGCGAGGTCAAGATGAGCAGCGTGTTGGTCTCGGTCTCGGCCTCGAAGTAGGTGTCTTCGGACAGATCGCCGCTGTCGCTGCTGCTCGTCGAGCTGGCGGCCTGGGGTGCGGCGGTTTGCCGCCCGCCCCCCTGGAACTGCTGCCCGGTGCCGCTGGTGCTGGCCTGGTTCAGGGCCTGGATCTCGGCGAAGAGGTTGTTCAGGACCTCCATCAGGTTGGAGGCATTGGCGTTCTTGAGCGCGTAGACGAAGATGCGGCGTTCCTGCTCGGGGTTCTCATCGAGATCCTTGATAATCTGGGCAATCGTCGCCAGTGTTTCGGGCGGTCCGCTGACCACTACGGAGTTGGTCCGTGAATCCGCCGCCGCGATCACGGTCACGTCGGAGACGGTGCCGCCACGACTCGTCGTCTGCTGCTGCATGCCGGGAAAGCCGCCGGGACCGCCCCGCTGGAACTGCACCTGCTGGTTCTGCTGGTTGCGCGAACTGGTCCGCCGCGACGAGGTGCCGCTCTCGCCGAAGACCTCGTTGATCAGCTCGGCGGTGTCCTGCGCGTCGGCGTATTCCAGGTGGAATACCTTCACGTCCGCCACGTTGGGCACCAGGGCATCGAGGTTCTTGATCACCTCGGCCACGACTTCAAGAAGATCGTCCGGACCGGTCACGACCACCGTATTGGTCTGGCTGTCGGCCGCCGCGACCACCTGCGACACTGTGGCGGCGCCGGCGGCATCCTGCTGGCCTCCGGGACCACCCTGGCCGAACGGCCCGCGGAACATCATGGAACCGCCCTGGCCGGACTGTGACGAACTCTGATCGGCCCCAAAGAGCTTGTTGATCACGTCGGCCGTATTCATCGCATCGGCATAGCGAAGCTGGAACACCTTGACGCCGGCGACCTTCGCCGTTCGATCGTCCAGGGACGCGATGACGCCGTCCACAAGCACCAGCACCTCGGCCGGTCCTCGAACCACCACGGCGTTGGTCCGCTCATCCGCGGCCGCAACCACCTGCACGTTCACCGTGGCGCCTCCGCCGGCCTGCTGCGCGTTGCTGCCAGCACCACCGGCGTCTCCACCCCGGCCGCCACGACCCCCGAAGCCGCCGGGACCGCCGCGCATCTGCATCATCATCTCGAAAGGATTGCGGCCCCCGGTTCGACTGGAGCTGCTGCTCTGCTGTTGGAACATCGTATTGATCAGCGTGGCGGTACTGGTGGCGTCCGCGTTGATCAGACGGAACACGCGAATCTCCGCCACAGTGGACATGTGCGTGTCCAGCGCCTGGATGATCTCCATCAGCCGCCGGATGTTGGCGGCGGTGTCGGTGACGATCAGCGCGTTGCCGTCCTCGTTGGCTTCGATGCTGGCGTAGGCCGGCACCAGAGGCGTGAGGTTCTCCTTCAGCGCCGAGGCGGTCACGTGACTGACGGGAATCACGTAGGTGATGACGTTGTCGCTGGGTACCACCGCGTTCGGGTCGCGTCCGGTCCGCACCGGGACGGTCTCCTGTTTGGCGTTGGTCAATGAGACGACTTTGAGCGTCTTGCCGACCAGGATGGTGGTCAGGTCTCTCTCCTTGAGGATCGAATTGATCAAGGACAGGGCGTGGTCCAGCGAAATCGGCTGGCGGCTGATCACCGTCATCCGGCCGTCGGAAATGGGCTCCTCGGAAACCACCGTCAGGCCCGCCTTTTCCGAGAGGTATTCCAAAACGGCCTGGAGCGGCGTGTCCTGGAAGTTGAGCTTGATCTTCACGTCGCCGTTGCTCTGAACGACTTCGACCGGTTCGGTCGCACCAGGCGCCTCGGAGGCCGGTTGGGCCCCGCTGTGGCTGGGAGTCAACAAGAGAACGCCGGCCAGCATTGCGCCAACGAGAATCATTCGGACGATTTGCATTGCTATGGTCTCCTTCGAGTTCGGATGCCTGCCGACACGGTGTTCGTCAAGGTTCTGATGAGATCCTAATTGCCGAGTTCCTGCTTTCGTCGCTCCATGAGCTGTCGGAGAATGTCCGCTTCCGCACCGGTGGGAGCGGCCGGTGTCGTGGGCTCGCCGCTCGTCGGGGTCGACGGCGCGGGAGTCCACTGCATCAGCTCGCTCATCGTCACCGCCCCGTGCCCGCCGAGCAGATCCTGCCCAATGGCAACGGTGATCGTGCGATCCTCCATCCGGAACACGATCGAGTCAAGATCGAGAGACTCGATCGATCCTCGCGCGACGGTGTTCCCCTGCCGCAGCTTGAGCGTCTCGTTGCGCCGCGTGTCCTCGACGAACGCGATGAACGTGCCGTTCTCCTGGGCAATCCCCCGGAGCCGATAGTACGACTCCGGATCGGGGACGGTCACCACCTCTCTCTCGGCATCGCGTTGACGACGTTCGGCCGGTCCGCGCTGGCGCGAGAACATATTGCGATCGATAATGACCTTGTAGACCGCCCATGCGTCGGGCCTCTCGATCGGCTCCTGCGCGCCGGCGGCGGTCGGCCAGAGGCCGGCAAACCAGATGGCCGCCATCAGCACGGCACAGGCACGCGGATGGTTATATGTCTTCATCATAGTTGACCTCCGGCTGCTCCGACTCGGCCTGCTTCTGCGGCGTGCCCAGATAGAGCACCGACAGGTGAAGTTGCAGCGACATGGCGCTTTCGGACTCGCTGCCCGAACCCAACTGCATATCGCGGACCCTGGCGGGCAGGGCCGCGGTCTCGATCTGCCAGAGGAACCGCGAGACCGCCTCGATCGTCCCTTTGCCGGCCACCGTGAAGATCATCTCCTGCAACCCCTTGTCGCTGGCCACACGGTCCGGCTTGATGGAGCTGAGCGACAGGCCCGCGCCGTCGGCCCATTCCCCCAAGGCGCTGAGCACCTTGCTCTCGGCTTCGGCGTCGTTGCGCAGACCGTCGGCGACCAGGGTGTTCCATTTCCGCTGCATCGTGCCGCGATTGCCCAGCAGCATCTGCGCCTCTTCGAGGTCGGTCTGAAGCTGCTGCCGCTGCGCTTCCATCTCGTCGAGCCTGGCCTGCGCCGGGTCGACGACGAACTTGCTGACGATCAGCAGGCCGACGCACAGCAGCGTGACGATGAGGATGATCCGTTCTCGTTTGGTCAGAACCATGCTATTTCGCGCCCTGGAATTTGAACGTTACGGCAAATGCCTTTTCGCGGGAGCTGCCCCCGGCGTCCCGCAGGTACATCATCTTGACGTCGGAGAACGCGGCGTTGCCCTTGATGTTGTTCAGCACCTCATAGAAGCTCTGCTCATCCAGCGCCCGGCCGATCAACGACCCTTCCGACGTCTCACTCAGCGCCAGGCTGCTGGCCCAGACGCGCGGCGATTCCGGAAAGGCCAGCGTCAACTGAAGCAGACACTCGAGGAATCGCGGGTCCTGACTGGTCCAACTGCTGGCATACGAGAGACGCTCCTTCAATTCCCGCGCGACGGCGACATCGTCGGCGATCAGCTCCAGTTGCTCGGTGTACAAGGCGATGTCCGCGCGTTTGCTTTGCCAGTCGGCGATTGCGACACCGATCAGTCCGAGACAGACGACGCCGGCAATGACCACCCAGGTCATCGCGCGCTTTTGCGGCGACGCTTTCCGGCGTCCGATGCGCGGACTGAGAAAATCGACGCAAGGCTTCTCCGCCGCTACGGCCGTCATCGCCACCGCGGCAGCCGCAACCGTTGACGAGGGATCGAGGCGTTCGGCCAGACGCAGGCCGGCCGATGCGAGGGCCACGCTGCCGTCGGTCACGGTGACCCGGGAACCGAGCTGTTCGCTGAGGCGGTCGATCGCCCCCTCGCCGAGACTGGACCCATCGTAGACTGTCACCTCATAAGGGGGGCTCTGATCCTGCGCCGACGAAATCATGATCTCCTGCTGAATCGCCGCCGCCAGCGATTGCGCACGAGCGTCCGGCGTGCCGTTCACCGACGGCATCGCAAGGTGCTTGATCGACCGCGGCGTTCCGTTCAACTGGCTCCAGAGCTCACAGTAGTTCGGGCGGGCGTAGACACCGTATCGCTGTTTCAGGGGGTCGGACGACGACGCCTTGCCCAGCGCCAGCGCTGAGACGGTGACGGCCTGCACGTGCAGACCGGCGGCGCCTGCCAACTCCCTGATCTGGTCGATCATCTGGCGTCGAGCCGCCAGCAGCATGACCTTGCTGCTCGCCGAGGTGCTCGTGCGACCGCAGTAGTCGAAAATCAGTTCGCCGGAGTTCAGAGAGAACGTCCGTTCCGCCTGAATGCCGAGCATGCCCGCGACCGCATCCGCATTGGCCGGCGGAGCCGTGATCTCCCTGGCGACCACCCACTTCGTCGGGATGCCCACCACAGCGTCCTTCGGCGCGAAGTGGTTTGTCCGAAGAAACTGCCGCAGGGTCTGGCCCAGCGCCTTGCCGTTGTCGGCTCCGAGCTTCTCCTCGAAGAGATGCTGGCCGACACGCCGCACCTCCGGGCGCCCGGATCGAACGCCGACCTCGGCGACCACGACGCCGAACTCATCCACCGCCAGTCCCAGTATGGTCCGAGTCCCTAACATTATCCTCGTCCAATCATCTCATACCAATCATCGCGTCAGTGATGGGCTCGCCCTTTCTCAGGGCCTCCACAATCTCATATTCCAAGGGCCAGCCGAACCGCGTCAGCGACTTCCAGTACACGATCTGCGGCGTGCCCCCCTGCGTGTCAAAGACGGCCTTGTAGCGTTTGTACGCTCGCCCGTTGCCCGACAGGCAGATGATGTCCGCCGAGTACTGAAGCGAGCGGACCGTGACGTAATTGCCGATGGCGGTCGCCTTCTCTCGATCCAGGACATTCGCGACCCAGGCAATCGAATCGAGATCGTCGTGAGATTCCCGGTACGACAGCAGCGCGTCGACATCCGTCTCCTCCAGACCGGGCAGGCACAGCAGGACCTCCTTCGACGCCGTATTGACGTTGACCAGCCCGGGCAGCGTCTCCTCTTCGCTCGTGGTCAGCCGGTCGGCGAGCTGTACAAACTCCTCCATCGTCAGGCCCGACCGGAAATAGAAGTCCATCACACTCCCGTAGGATGGACTGATGGGCACGTTGTTCATGATCTCCAGGGCCCGCTCTTCCTTGACCACTTCCTGCAGCGCGGTTTGCAGCGTCGTGCGGGCGCTGGCGTCGTTGAGATAGATGCGTTCGTTGCCCTCGCTATCGGTGTTGGCCTCGACGCTGTAGACAGTGACGTATTCGTGGAAACCTCCATCGAGCCGTCCATTGCGATTGTCGGACGGTTCGCTGTTGTCCCCGTCATTCTCGTTGTCGTCGAGGAGCCCGTTGAGATTGGTATCCTCGCCGCAAAGCAACTCTTCCGAAGCGCCCTTGACCAGGAGGACCTCGTCAACGGTCTCGAATTCCGCGTTCTTGCAGTTGTAAGGTTCCGACAGCAGCAGGTAATACTCGTCTTCAGCCCCTCCCGTCGACACGTCGCTGTCCTCGTCGCGCCAATCGATGATCGAGGCGGCCAACTCGGCGGTCATGCCCGGCAGCTTCAGCAGCATCTCCAGCGAGGCGGAATTGAGGTTGATCTTGCCGGCTTCGTCGGTCAGGCCGTAGGCAAATTCGCTGTCGTCTTCCAGGTTCGAGCGCAGCACCCAGAAGTAGCCCTTGCCGACCTGCAGCGACTCCCACGGCACGTCCTGCTCCAGGGCGCTCGAATCCGTCGCGTTGGCGACGAGCTGCGAGGTGATGTACTGGCAGGCCCCGGTGGCGATGCACTCGGCCTCGACCGAAGCGACCTGATTCGTCGAGACGATCGCGGCCACGCGCATCGACCGCGCGAAGACCAGCGCCAGGCCCGCCAGGACCAGCACGACCCAGATCGTGACGATCAGGATCGTTCCATTGGCCCGAGAAGACCCAACGAATTGTCTGCGCGTCGCTCTCATAGTCCGCCCTGGCCTCCCGTGGGCGCTCCGCCGCCGGCGCCGCCCGAGGACGTCCCGGTCGATTCGGTCTGTTCTTCCGCCGCCACAGCGGATACGCCGCAGGGAATGGCGAAGCTCTGGAGAAGCCGGCGCCGTTCCATCTCTTCGCTCGAACGTCGAACGCGGTTGGCGATCTCGATATCGACCTCTACCGCCTTGGGAAGACTGTTCGCATCTTCCGTGGAGTCCCATTCGTCCAGCCAACTGTCGCCGTCGAAATACCGCAGGTTCAGAGACATCACATTGCGGCAGAGCACATGCTCTTCGGGATCAACCTCCTTGGGAGACAGCAGATTCGTGGTCACCTTGCGGACCAGACGGTAGCTGCCTTGGGCCGCGTTGTCGTCGTCATCATCCTCCAGGGCCAGCTCGATCTTCCCGATTCCCCCCATCGGCTGGCCTGTGTTCGCATAGGTCTGGGTCGTGTGGAACTCCAGATAGTCCGCGTCGGCGCCGTTGCTGCTTCGGGAATTGGCGCCGATGAACGCACCGGCTAGGGTCCCTTTGGGAGGCAGGACGCCGTAAATGTCCTGCTTGAGCAGCTCGATGGCGTTGAGCGCCTGGCTGGTCGGCTCGACCGCCGCTCGGGCGCTTCGCTGGGCGTTGAAACCGGTATAGAGGGCCGTGTAGAGACAGGACGCAACGACCACCATCAACGTCATCGCGACGAGCAGCTCGAGAAGCGTGAAACCTTCGATCTGGATCCGGACGCGGGTCATCTCACTCCTCCTCCGGATAGACCAGCGTGCTGAGCGTGACCTGGCGCTGCCGGCCCTGCGAGGTCCAGAGCACTTCCACATCGAGCTGACGGACCGTCGATTCCGTCCAGTTGGAGACCTCGGCGTTCCACTGGTAGCCGGGCCAGTCGGTGCCGAAGTCGCCGCCCTTGCCGCCGGTCTCCCAGTCCTTGGAAGCGACCAGTTCGGCCAGCTTGGTGCTCGCCAGCGAAACCGCCTCGATCTCCCGCCGGGACTGGCCCGCCAGAGCCGTGCAGAGAGAAATGGTCCGCATCGCCACCGGCATGATGATGCCGATCAGCGCCACCGTCGCCAGCAGTTCGACGAACGTGAAGCCGCCCTGGCGGACGCTTCGGACTCTATTTTCTCGCTGCGTATTGCTCATAGGTCTCTTCGCTCTCGACAATCGAGAACGACTCCGTGACGGTAGGACACGTCACCTCCAGGGCCCGTCCCTTGCGATCGATCAACCGAATGGTCGCCGCGGTGACCGTTCCCTGAGGCGTGAACTCCACATACACCTCATCCTTGTCCTGGTCCACGTCTTCCAGTTCCATGGCCATGTCTTTGGGAAGCGTGAAGACCTGCCCGAACTCCGTGTCGAGCTCTTCGAACGCCCCGGACTTCCAGGCGGTCAGCCAATAAACGCGATCTTTCGTGTCGAAATTGAGCCGATAGACGACCCCCTCGCTGATGGCCTGGGATCGGGCAAACTGCGTCAGCGCGAGCATCTGTGCGGCGGTGTCCTGCGCCTGGCGCGAGCCAAAGAACCCGCGCAGCGACGGCGCCGCCATCGCCAGCACGGTCGAGAGGATGAGCATCACCAGGATCAGTTCCAGCAAGGTGAAGCCCGTGGCTCCTGCAGATTGTGGCCTGTTCGCGCTCATACTTTCCACGTTCGATTAACGCCTGTCCTTCGACCAGTTGGCGATGTCGTCGTCGCCGCCGAGCTTGCGGTCCGGCCCGAAGCTGTAGAGGTCATAGCCTTCCTGGTTGTAGGTGCCCGGATAGCGATACTGGTACTCGCTGCCCCACGGGTCCTTGGGGACATCGCGTTTGAGATAAGGCTGTTGCCACCCTTCGGAATCCGAGGCCGGCTTCTCGGTCAGGGCCCGCAGTCCTTCGCTGGTCGTGGGATAGCGGCCCAGATCGATCTCGAAGGCGTCGAGGGCCACTTCGATCTGGGCGATCTGCGTCCCTGCAGCGGTCACCTTGGCCTGCTTGGACCGGCCGGTGAGCTTGGGCAGCACAACGGCCGCCAATGTGGCCAGAATGACCAGCACCAGCATCAGCTCGATCAACGTGAAGCCCTGAGAACCTGTAGCTCGTTGCCGACGAGAGGCACGTCCGTTTGTGTTTTGAAGCTGTGATTTCATGTCCATTCCCAACCCAACAGTCTGCGACTTTGATATGCCTGCCGGATGACACCAGAGGCATCCGATTTCTTCCGGCTTGCGCTGCTGACACCGACGTCAGCGAATCAGCTCCTGGAGATTGAAGATCGGCAGAAGCATTCCGATCACCACCGTCCCCACCAGCACCGCCATGAGGAACAACAGCGCCGGCTCAATCAGGGTGACCATCATCTTCAGGTAGCGGTCCAGGTCCGCTTCATAGGCGCCGGCCAGGCGGACCAGCTCCTTGTCAAGGCGCCCACTCTCTTCCGCGACCGAAACCATTTCGATCACCGCCGGCGGAAACAGCACGCGACACCCCTCCAGGCTGCGCGCCAAGGGCTGGCCCTTCTGCACGTTTTCTGTGGCGCTGCTGACCGTATCGGCAAGCACCTGGTTTCCGATCGCCTCCTTGGCCACCCGCAGCGAGGCAATCAGGGGCACACCGGCCCCGACGAGCGTTCCAAGCATTCGACAGAACCGAACCAGCGCGAACCGCGCCACGCCCGTGCCGAACAGAGGGACTCGAAGCAGCAGCCCCTCCATCGTGCGCCGGCCCTCCTCTTTCGTCAGCATGCGCTGCACGCCGAAGATAATCAGGATGATGCCAATGACCAGAACAAACCAGTATTTCGCGAGAAGGTCGCTGGCGGCCACGATGTATCGCGTCAGCGCCGGCAGCGAACCGCCGAATTCCTCGAACATCTGCGAGAAACGCGGGATGAAGAACATCAGCAGAAAGACCATGATGCCCGCCGAGAGCACCGCCAGAATGATCGGATAGACCAGGGCGCCTTTGACGCGGCCCTTGAGATCGGCTTCGCGGGCCCGGAACGTGGCGATCTGTTCGAGCACGATGTCGAGGAAGCCGCCGGTTTCGCCGGCTCGCACCATGGCCACGTAGATCGGCGAAAATGCGCTCGGATGCAGGCTCAGCGCATCGGCCAGGGGCATTCCGCCGGAGACCTGATCGTGCACGGTCGCCCAGAGTTTCTTGGAGGCTGTGCGGGAGGCCTCACGACTGAGGATGCCCAGCGCCCGGCTCATGGGCACACCGGCCGCCAGCAGATTGGCCAGTTGGCGGGTGAAGGCGTCGATCTCGCGCTTGGAGACCCCTCCGACCCGCGAGAGCCATCCCTGCGACCGAACCTCTTCGGCCTTCTCCACCGAGACGGGGCAGAGCTTGCGGCCGTAGATCTGCTCGATAGCGCTGGCGCGGTCGGCGGCGACGAGCTTGTCGACCGTCTCTCGTCCGGTTGCGTCGATCGCTTTGTAGGTAAATGTCGCCATGGTTTACTCTTGCCGCTCTCGCGACGTGTCGGCCGTATCCATCGGCTCGAACATGTCGTCCTTGGTGACTCTCAGAATCTCCTCCACGGTGGTCCGGCCCGCATGCAGATGGCGGAAACCATCGTCGCGCAGACTGGTCATCCCCTGCTTGGCCGACGCCATGCGAAGATCGCGCGGCGAAGCATTGTCAAGGATCAGAGAACGAACGTCGTCGGTGACCACCATCATCTCGAAGATGCCCATCCGGCCGCGATAGCCGGTGCCCTGGCAATTCCGGCAACCGCGACCCTTGTAGAGGACGGCGGGCAGTCTGTCGCCGAAGCGGCGACGAAGCGGAGCCACCTCCTGCTCGGGCAGCTCTTCCTTGCACTCGGGGCAGATCGTCCGCACGAGACGCTGGGCGATCACCGCTTCCAGCGACGACGCGACGAGATAAGGCTCGATTCCCATATCCACCAGACGCGTCAGGGCCGTCGGCGCATCGTTCGTGTGCAGCGTCGAGAACACCAGGTGGCCGGTCAGCGACGCCTGGATGGCGATCTCAGCGGTCTCGACGTCGCGAATTTCGCCGACGAGCACCACGTCGGGGTCGTGCCGCAGGATCGACCGCAGGCCGCTGGCGAAGGTCAATCCCGCCTTGCGCGAGACCTGGATCTGATTGATGCCGTGAAGCTGATACTCGATCGGGTCTTCAATCGTGATGATCTTGCGCTGAATGTCGTTGATCTGCGAAAGTCCGGCGTAGAGCGTCGTCGTCTTGCCGCTGCCGGTCGGGCCGGTGACCAGGATGATTCCGTGCGGCCGCTCCAGGATCATCTTCGTGACCTTCAGGTCGCGCGGTGACATCCCCAGCTTGTCCAGCCCGAGCAGCACGGAAGAACGGTCCAGAAGCCGGAGCACCACCGCTTCGCCGTACAACATCGGGATCACCGAGACGCGCACGTCGATCTCGTGGTCGGCGATGCGAATCTTGATGCGCCCGTCCTGGGGGATGCGCTTCTCCGCGATGTCGAGCTTGCTGAGAATCTTCAGGCGCGAGACGATGGCCGCCTGGAACTGCTTGACCTCCGGCGCGACCGAGGCCTCCTGGAGCACGCCGTCGATGCGATACCGCACGCGCAACGTCTCCTCGAACGGCTCGATGTGCACGTCGGTGGCGCGCATCTCGATGGCCTCGCTGAGAATCTGGTTGACAAAACGGATGATCGAGGCGCCCTCTGCGGCATCCGTCAGATCCATGTCGTCGTCGGAATCGGTGTCGATCACCTGAAGACCGTTCTCGCCGGCCTCCGAGAGCATCGACTGTACCGTGTCGGCGCCGACGCCGAGGTGCTGCTTGATGCAGCGATCGATGTCCGCCAGCGGCGCCAGGCCGACCTGGAAATCCTGGCCGGTGGCCAGACGCAGCTCGTCGATCGCGGAGGTGTCGAACGGATTGCTCGTGACCACGAGCACCCGCCCGTCGCCGTTCTCCACGGGCATGACGTGCTTGTCCAGGAGCACCCGCGCCGGGAACCGCGAAAGAAACTCTTTGGAGAAGGCGCACTTGTCCATCTCCACGTAGGGGCAGTCGAACTGACTGCTCCAGAAGCGCAGCAGCGCCTCCTCCGCCAATCCACAAGCCGCGAAGGCCCGGGTGGGCGGCTCGCCGGCAGCGAGCAACCCATGGATTCCCCGGGCCGCGGATTCGTCGATCAGCCCCTGTTCGACCATCTTTTCCAGCAACGTATTCATGGGGCCTACCAGTGGTCTTTAGTTCAACATGCCCATCAACACCAGTTGGGCTTCCTGTCGCAGCGTCAGCACCTGCTTGAGTTCCTGCTGTGCCGTCGCCAACTCGGCCTTGGCCTTCTCTTTGGCCGCCCGCAGCGCGGTGAGCTTGGTCTTGATCTCATCGGGAGTGGCCGCAGTGCTCTCCAGCGTGGTCTGCAATGCCTCGGAGGCCTTGTCTACTTCCGTGGGCTCGCCCTGAGCGAAGGGACCGCGAGGACCGCCAGGACCCTCAGGACCACCGGGACCGCCCTGGGCGCCGCCACGTCGTGTGCCCATGCCCATGCGGAACATACCGCCCATGCCGGTACTGGCCTGCCGGCTCAGGTTCATGACCTTCATTACGCGCGGGCCCAGGACCTTCCACTCCTCATCGGTCGCGCCCATTTGCTCCTGCATGCGCTGCTGCATCATCTGTTGCATGCGCTGCGGATCGAAGTCCCGCGGTCCCCGTTCGCCACCAGGTCCCTGGCCTTGCCCGCCGCGTCCCTGGGGTTGGGCGATGCACAGACCTGCCGCGATGAGTGCGACAACGCAGCCAACGATTCCTATGCTGATGCCTTTTCTAACCATGTTCGTTCTCCTTTCAATGGATCTGTTTCGCTTGATCTGCTGTTGAGACATTCCGGCGGGCTCGACGGAAACCCGTCCGCCACCCTCATGGTGGGCAGATCTTCCCGACGGTCACATGCCCGCGGTGCTTTTCCGTGAGATTCTCCCTTCCTTGTTTCAAAGAGCCGGAAGGCAAACACGTTGCGTCTGACATTCCGCCGGGTCAGTGGTTCAGCGGGTACATCCGGTTACACGGAATCGTCGTTTTCGAAGGCCCCGGCCCACCGTTTCAACTCCTGCGCAACAGAGGACGCCGACCGCCGGACGGGTATTTCACCTTTCGGTCGATCCTGTCCGTCATTGAACACGGGCGATCATCAGGCAAGGATGAAACAACCGGCAGCACCGCGCCGCTGTCGCCGCAAAGCCTCGGCCAGCCTACGTCAACTGGTTGGCCTCTCGCGGCATGCCCCACGCAACACCTCGGCGGTCCTCCATGCCCGCACAGCAGATGAAAGATTCAGCGTACCGTGCCGGGTCGGATGATGCAACCGTTATTGTCAGCCGGGCGGAGCGCGAAGCGGCGATGGAAAACACTGGGATGAAGGCATTCTGCGCCGCCGTCATGGGCGGCGCCAAGCCGAAGGCTCAGGACGATCGTCCGGGGGATCCGAAATCGGGGTCTGGATTGCCATGTCCGATGGGGACCATGACGGGGTGTCGTTGCGGCTCAGCAGAAAGGTCTTCCCGCCCGTCCGCAGGTACATCCGTGCACGCCCGCGCCTTTTCGGGACTATGGGGCCACTGGAGAAGATCTCCCAACACAAGTTTGGCCAAGGGTTTGTGGCAATGTCGGGCGATGTTCTCGAACCAGGTCACCATTGCGGCGACCACATCGGGGTCCAGTTCGTACCCAGCCGAGTCCTTCAGAATCCGCAGGGCCTCCGAAACACTGCGCGTTTGGTGGTAGGCTCGCGCGGCAGTCAGAGCGTCAAACATATCGGCCACGCTGATAACCCGCGCGCCCAGCGGAATGGCGGTCTTGGCCAGGCCGTCGGGGTAGCCCTGGCCATTCCATTTCTCATGGTGGTGACGGACGATCTGGACTTCCCGCTCCAGGAAGCTCATTTTCTCAAGGATGCGGACGGCGATTATCGGATGCTGCTCCACCATCACTCGTTCGTGGGCGGTCAGTTCTTCCGGCTTGCACAGGATCGCGTCGGGGATGCCGATCTTGCCGATGTCATGAATCATCGCCGCCCGCCGGATCAGGTCCACATGCTTGGGCCCCAGGCCCATCGTCTGGGCAATGCCCACCGAGTAGTGCATCACGTTCTCTGTGTGCGTCTTGGCATAGGCGTCCTTCGCCTCCAGGGCCTGGACCAGGCCCCAGATGCTCTCCATGAACATCTTCTCGGCCTTCTCCGAGAGACCTGCCACACGCCGCTGAAGCGACTTGATCCGGTCGATTTCGATGTCGTTGGCGTTCAAAAGCTGCGCCATCTTCGCGTCCCAGATCCGGACACAGTTGCGCCCGGAATTCTTGGCGTCGTACAGAGCCAGGTCCGCCCGCCGCATCACGTCGCGCGGATCGTTGTGCTCGAGGTCGCTCTCGGCCACGCCGCAACTGATCGACAAGGAGGTATCCTGGGGAAGCCGGATCGTCTGGGCCTTGGTGCGAATCCGCTCGAGCAAGACTCTGGCATCCACCGCCTTCGTCTCGGGCATGAGAATGACGAACTCGTCGCCGCCGTAGCGAGCCAGCACGTCCGGGACACGTTTCTCGGCCTTCATGCAGGCCGCCAGCCGCCGGATCGCCTCGTCGCCGGTTGCGTGGCCCAGAACATCGTTGACCATCTTGAAGTGGTCGAAATCGATGATGGCCACAGAGAATGGTCGCTTATACCGTTCGGATCGCGCGCATTCGGCCTGCAACTTGTCTTCGAGCAGCTTGCGGGAGCCCACCCCCGTCAGCGCGTCGGTCAGCGAGCTGAGCCGGGCCTGCTGGTATCGCGTGGCGTTGGTCAGGTGAGCGGTCAGAATCTCACGGGTGAGCTTGGCTTTGTAGGATATGAGTTCCCGATTCGATGCGATAGCCGGGTCCAGACCGCACATGCACAGGTAGCCTGACAGGCGTTTCTCTTTGCCCATGCCGGCCTCCTTGAGCCCGACCACCTCCAGTGGGATGACCACGCGCGGGGGCTTGCCTCCGCAGCTCTCGCACTCGGGGGAGATCTCGTCTGTGCAATACCCGCCTTCGGTGGACTGTTGCAGGATCGTCACGGCCTCGTCCATGTGCCCGCCCAGGCAGGGGCACCGATTGGAGCTGAGCAGTTCCGGCGTTTGCCCCTCCTGGCCGCTCGGGTAAAGACAGAGAATGCAGTTGAAGGCCCCGAACAGCTTTGGGACCTCCGCCGCCGCAATCTCGACCGCTTCGCTCAGGTCGATGCTCTTGAGGCAGTTCGACAGCATGGCCACTTCCTCGGCCGCCGCTCGGTCCTCCAGAAGCTGGCGTCCCATGATATCCCTGGCGGAAAGGATACCTACGACGACTCCTTTGTCGACGATAGGAAGGTGGCGGATACGGTGGCGGGCCATGATCTCGCGAACCTGGCTGGTGGGCGTCCCGGGGGCACACGAGATGATCTGGTGCGTCATGATCCGGTCAACGGTTGCCGAATCGCCGTTCTCGGCCGACTCGGCGATGAAGTGGGCGATATCCCGCTCGGTCACCAGGCCGATAAAATCGCCGTTGTCATCGTTGACGATCAGGCAGCCGACCTTGTGGGCGAGCATTTTGGCGGCAGCCTGCTTGATGTTGTCATTGCGGCCGATAGTGACGATCCCGGCCGGACGTTCGCCAGATTCGAGCATCGTTGGCCCTTAGCAAGGTCCGTGTTCACATCATGTTCCACGTTCCTGTCCCCCATGGGAAAAGGTATCGACCCGGCAGGCGGGGCACTTTAGCCCCCAAATCGCAGGCGACCCGTAACGCCTGGCCCTGCCACGCGGCCGAATACACCGGTCCGACAGGGGATTGCCCGACGGCGAGCGCCCGCAAGGGCCCGGCCGAAGACCCCAGAACCTTGCGGCTCCGTATGTTAGAAGAAAGCCCCTCTTGAGCCAGATTGAGCTCCAGGCACTCAGAAAATCCACTTTGGATCGAAAAAAACGTTACACGACTCTGATATAATGGCACTGAATACCGGTAAACGTGATTTACAGGGTTGGGTACCCCGCATGGAGATGCAGGCAGACTACATCGAACTGGTCGAAAAGGCCCGTGGAGGCGACAGACAGAGCCTCAACCAACTGGCCGCCGTGGCGAGGGAACGCCTGCGCACGTATGTCTACCGCTTGACCCTCAAAGAGGACCTAACGCAAGAAATTGTTCAGGAGAGTTTGTTAGAAATGTGCAGAGTACTGGGCAAACTCAAACAGACAGATCGCTTCTGGTCCTGGCTGTACGGCATCGCCACCAACAAGCTCCACCGCCATCACCGAACGGAGAAGGCTCTGAAGAAGGCTGCCGCATCAGAAGAAAGGCGTCGCGGACCCATGCGGGAACGACAGGGAGGGCTCGAAACCTTGGTCAGCCTGGAACTCAAGCAGATCGTCTCCAAGGCCATGCAAAAGCTGCGAACACGCCACAAGGCTGTGCTGGTCATGCGATGCTACGATTGCATGTCGTATGCGGAAATTGCCGATTCTATGGGTTGTAGCGAGTTCAGCACCCGGATGCTCTTCGTTCGAGCCAAGAAGGCGCTGCAAAAGGAGCTTTCCCGCAATGGTTTCGGCAAGGGGTCCCTGCTGGCGGCCCTGGTCGTGTTCGGCAAGATGACGGCCCCCAGCGAGGCGGCGGCCGCTCAGCTTACGGTCCCGGCCGCGATGACCCAGGCGGGCGTCCTGGCGGGCATCGCGGGTCTGGCGACCACCAAGACAGCCCTCGTCACCGCTACGGCGGTGGGCGCCCTGGCCGTCGGAACGGTGACCACGACATCTTACATCGCGAGCAAACCGGAGCTGCCGGCGGCAACGCCCGAGGCGGGCATTCGCGTGGCCGCCCCTCTGGGCGCGCCGAACGCCGCCCAAGAGAAGCTCTGGTACTACTTCCCCGAGGGGCCCGAGGGACCGGTAATGCTGCGGGCCGAACTTCGCAGCCAGGCCGACGGATCGTCGCAACAGAGGCTGCAGGACGACCAGGCCAACTACTGCTATCAGGACGGCACCGTCTCGGTCAACAATCATCGCATGTGGTTGAACGACCTGAGCGTGATGAGGCTGCCGACGGACAGCCGCGCGATGGCGAGCGCCCTGTCGCGGGCAGACGGCAAGCCGGATGGCATGCAGCCGGTTACCGCCAGGGGCCGGGACCTGCTCGTGATTGTAGAGCGTCAGGAGCAGGACGGGCAGATCCGCACGACGCGCCCTGTGACGGTCCGACACAGCAACGTTCTGGAGGAAGACTACTTCCAGAGCGATTGGTCGGCGGGCGTGGCGCCGCAGGACAATCGAGACGCCATGCACGCTCGCGGGTGGACGTACGTGCGAATCCGCGGCCAGGTCGGTGGCCAGGATATCACCGGCGCCGGGAGGATCCCGTTCATCTACGCGACCAGCCGCGAACACAGCCCCTGGCTCCGACTGACCACCGCCAACGGGACGACCCTGATCGACGGCCCGGCCGGCGCGATCGTCCAGGACCCCAACGGGGCGACCAAGGCCCGTTATCCTCAGGGAAGCTTCCTGAGCGGCATGAACCGCCCCTGGATGGGCCTGCACGTGATGGACACTGTCCGTCGCGACGCCGCCGAGCAGCGCATCTCCTTCCGGACCGAGCTGTTGAACAACGGACGCGACGTCCAGGTGACAGTCGTTCTGGATACAGACAGGCTGGTCTATACCATTGATCTTGATGCAGACGTGATCCGGAGGATCGAATTCCTCCAGGCTCAGAGACCCGCAGGACATCTGGACTTCGAGTATCTCCAGGATCTCGACGGCGATCTGAGCGAATTCAAGGCTCCTGCGGGCGGCACCGAGCGGACCAGCCTGCGACAGAGCCAGGGCATCCTCTGGCTGGTGCAACTGGCCAGGGGAGCGTTCGCGGATTAGAGCGCAACGGGCCGGAGTCGTGCTAACTGTGTATGCGTTTTTCTCCGATAGAAGCAGATCGAAGCTCATTGCGAATACTTCTGTCGGAACAGGATGAGTTGGTTGACAAGGGGGTTGATGATGTTGAGGAAACGGCCGATAACATCGAGAGCCGAAAGGCTTCGATGGTGGATCGAAGCCGGATGGAGAGCCGATGGCGGGCAGGCGCCTGCGGAAGGCATCCATTCGGGTCGGCCGGTTCCCGTTCCGTATTCTGTAATGGCTTCGCCGAGGGCTTTTCTCACCATCGCCTCATTCTTGGAAAGCTCGGATATCCATCCACGGATTGGGGCGACCGAACAACCCTCGCGTGCGATGGGCACGGCATGGCGGCCGACCGAACCACGCGAGATCCTTACACTGCATCCGGCAAGAAAGGATGCAGAGTCGAATCGTGCGTGTGGGTCGCCGGGGGAACGACAGCCACATCAAGGACATCAACAAGGCACGGATGCACCCGACGACAGTACCGGTGGAACCTGGGGGGATGTCTTCAAGACCGAAGACGCATTCCGCGGCATGGCACGGAGCTCTGCTGAGGGAGCTCCCGGCCTGTCGGTCGCCAGGGGTGATGACGGAACGCACGATATCCCACGAGGCTCCGGGGCCGGCGCTTTCGCTGCCCCCGGAGCCTTTTTGCAGCCCCGGAGCAGGTGCCGGATTTGGCGGCTCCTATGAGAGCGAACAGAGTTGCACAATACGGGATGCTGTTTCTGTGCATCATGGCTTTCGCGGCGGGTCCGGTGCGCGCGGATTGGACCTACACATACGCCGATGACTTCGAGACGGACAGAGCCCAATCGGACAGCTACCTCCACTCGGTCATCGGATCGGAAGGGGTAACCCCGCTTCCCGGGCCGTACCTGTATTACCTCTACGGCAGCCAGGGCAGGGGCCTGGCCTTCGTCGATCACAAGGATCAGCCGGCCGAATTGAGCTACTGCTTCCCGATCGACTCGACCCAGGGACAGCGAGTCGTGAAAGGGACGCTGGAAATCGACGTTTCATTCCCAAGCACGGCCACCATCTCCCAGTGGGAGCCGGGCCGCCTGTCCTACAAGACCTCCAGCAACGGAATGACGTGGTCCGAGCCCGTGTCTTTGAGCGCTGGACACCGTAGTCTGCCCATTTCTTCGGCAGAGGGAACCTGTTACATCGCGTTCTCGGGCACACGCGCGGTGATCGACAACCTCAGGGTGTCGCTCTACTCGCCCGCGGCGACCATTTACGTTCCGGGCAACTTCACCACGATCCAGGCCGCCATCGACGCCGCCGGCAGCGGCGACGTCATCGAGGTCTCGCCCGGGACCTATTCGGGCGAGGGTAATCGCGACATCGATTTTCGCGGCAAAGCCATTACGGTGCGTAGCACCAGCGGGGCCTCCAGCACGTTCATCGACTGCCAACCTACCTCCGCGGCCAACCTGGACGGGCACCGGGGATTCTACTTCCACTCCTCGGAGGGGCCCGCCAGCGTGCTGTCGGGATTCACCATCCGGCACGGACGCATCTTCGGAGCACAGATTCCGTCGAGCACCTCGTCCTGGAGCCGCAGCCCCAACCATCCGATCGGCGGAGGCATCTATTGTGAATTCAGCAGTCCCACGATTGCCGATTGCGTCATCCTCGACTGCGGCGCCGAGGTCGGCGGCGGCATCGGCTGCGTCGGCGGGGCCCCGACCATCTCGAACTGCACCATCCACGATTGCGTCGCCGGCGAGTTCGGCGGCACTCTGACCGGCGGTCGCGGCGCCGGCATTGGCCTGATCGGGCAGTCGGGCGCCACCATCGTCAATTGCACGATCGAGGACAACGCCGCATATTACGACAGCCTCGGCGGCGGCCTCTACTGCTGGGAGAGTATCGTGACCGTCGCCGGGACCCGGATCACCGGCAATTTCGCGCCCGGCAATCTGACCGGCGGAGGAGCCTACTGCGCCGGACGTGACACGGATGTCACCTTCCGCAACTGTGTCTTCTCCGACAACGCCGCCAGCGCCGGCGCCGGCATCTTCGCCGAGTGGAAATCGTCGTTCGGGCCGGCGTCGCGCCGCACAAGCGTCACCGTGGTTAACTGCACGATCGCGCAGAATCGGCTTTCCACCACATCCGGATCGCCCGCCGGCGGCATCCAGTCCACCGCCGTGGATATCTTCGTCAACTCGTCCATCGTCTGGAGCAACGACGGCGCTGCACTGAAGATCGTCGACCCCGTCCTGCGCGACCCCGTCGAATACTCCGACATTCAGGGCGGTTACGCCGGAGACGGCAACATCAACGAGGATCCACTGTTCACCAATCCGTGGAACGAGGACTACCATCTGCAATCGCAGGTGGGCCACTACAACCCCGGCAGCAGCATCTGGCTCACCGCCGGCGGCCACAGTCCGTGCATCGACACAGGCGACCCGTCCGAACCGGTCGGCGAAGAGCCTTCGCCCAACGGCGATCGCATCAATATGGGCGCCTATGGCGGGACCCGCCAGGCGAGCAAGGGACGCGAGCACTTCGTCTATCACGTTGACGGGACCACCGGCAGCGACGGATACGGCGGGTCCAGCCGGACCTATGCCTTCCGAACCATCAAGCGGGCCGTCGATCTGGCCAGGAATGGTGACACCATCCTCGTCTGGCCGGGCGTCTATTCCCTCAGCCCCGCCGATGAAGTGACCTTCAACCGCAAAGCGATCACCATTCAGAGCGCCGCCGATGCCGCTGTCATCATGGCGACG
Source organism: Sedimentisphaerales bacterium (assembly GCA_040772485.1). GTDB lineage: Bacteria > Planctomycetota > Phycisphaerae > Sedimentisphaerales > Anaerobacaceae > Anaerobaca. Next base: position 213,231 of record JAXGYC010000014.1, read on the forward strand.
AAAGGCTATGCGTTCTCGTTCTGGGGCGCGGAGAGCTCTCAAAGCGTTGTCGCGAATTTCGTGATCACCGGCTGCGGGGAAGGGGCCATCCTCTGTGACCAGGGGGCCTCGCCCACGTTGAGAAACCTGACAATCGTCCGCAACGACTTCGGCATCAGAGCCTACGGCGGCGCCGACCCGGGCATCGTCAACTGCATCCTCTGGGAAAACGGCACGGGAGACCTGTTCCAGTGCAAGGCGCGATACAGTTGCGTCCAGCAGGGCACGGTCGACAAGAACGCGGGCAACATCAACAAGGACCCGCTGTTCGCCGATCCGGACAACGGCGATTTTCACCTGAAGTCCAAGTATGGTCGGTACGTCGCCGAGCGCGACGAGTGGATCACCGATTCGGTGACGAGCCCGTGTATCGACACCGGAGACCCGGACGAGTATCCGCGTGCCGAACTTACGCCGAACGGCAATCGGATCAACATGGGAGCCTACGGCGGAACGCCCTATGCCAGCCTGAGCGGATGGCCTCCGCGGTAGGGATCAGAGGCGCGGTGGGTGGCCGCGCCCCAGGGTAGTACGGAAACGTTATCAGCACGGAAACGATCTTGGCTTCGGATCAGGGCGGGGTGATTGCGTTTGCCGAGGAGTAACTCCTGCACGCGTCATGTGAGCTTGAGTACGGTGATGGAAACCTGGAAACCGGCGTTTGGGCCGGCCAGAGGGCAAGGGAGAGCGATGCGGCGTCTCGGCGTCAGCGTCGGATTATGCATCTGCTCTCCTTGCCCGCCAGCAAATGTGTTTCTTTCGCAGTGAGCAGAGCAACACAGGTCCGGAGGTACTACATATAGCGATCTTGCCCCTGCCAGGCCACAATATGCAGCCATCATGAAAAATGTCGCACGTTTGTCAAAATGATGGCGTACAATAGGAATTGTGCTTGTCAGGGGCCACACGGGGCCTTACAATGGGTAACCGTAAAGGTAGAAGGGAAAAACTACCTAAAATCCGGAGGGTCGTGAGATCAGCACGAGATGGCATAACATCTCGGTAGGAGCCGGTGACGCAAGGGCTTTCACGCTGGTGGAGATGATCGTGGTCATTTCCATCATTTCGGTGCTCATGGGCATTCTCGTTCCGGCGGCAAACCTTGTCAGGCGTCAGGCGCGCGCGCTGCTGGGAATGCGCAACCAGCGGGAGATCAGCAACGCGCTGACGCTCTACGCCATGGACAACAAGGATCGCTACCCACAGTCGGTGGCCACCGTCGGCACCGGCGAGGAGTGGAGCTGGTCCGATCCTACGAAGATGATCGGTATCAAGGAGCGAAGTCCGCAGATGCATCGCGCGATGAGCGCCTACCTGGCGGACTACATTCCCGACGCCAAGACGATGTTCTGCCCGAACGCGCCTCAACGTTACAAGTATCTCCAGGAAGCGTGGGACGCCGGAGACGACTGGAACAATCCGGACACAGCCCCCCGGACCGACCCTCTCGGTGGGACATACTGCTTCTACTGGAACTACGTCGGCTATCTATCCGAATCGCAGACACTGTTCCGAGGTCCGACCGGTCCGGCCAGCATGGGGCGATACAATCAGCTCCTGGTCACGGACTACTTCGGCCACGATCACTGGCGCAGCCCCGGCGCGTTCGGCAGTTGCGAGAGACTCAAGGGGGCCAGGATCGTTGAGGAAACCCAGTTGCTGTCCTCGTACTGGGCCGTCGATGGCGATCCACTGGAGGCCATGCCCGACGTAAAACTCCGAGCAGCTTTCACCGATGGACACGTCGAGACCTACTCCTCCTCGGACGTCGTGCCCATGAAAATCTCCACCACGCCCGAAGGCGTCCCGCCCTATCCGGACGGCTTCGCGGGCGGCACGTTCTTCGTTCCGAGAAGCGCGCTGCCTTAGGATCGACAGAACCGGTTCCGCCGATTCCCCTCTGCATCGCCTCATCCCGTTTCACAGCGGACGCCATCCTCGACTGGCCAAGGCCCGCGCAGGCCGTCGGTTACACGATGTCGAACACCTTCGTCAGTTGCGTGATCTCGAAAACCTTCTGGATCTTCGGATCGAGGTTGAACAACTGCAAATGGCCGCCGTGGTCGATCACCCTCTTGTGAACCTTCACCAGCAGCCCCAGGAAAGCCGACGACATGAACCGCACGTTTTCGAAATTCAGGACAAGCTTCCTGTTCAGATTTTCCTTGATGACCGGACGCAGGGCCTGTTCAAGTTTCTTGATCTGCTGCTCGTCGAGGATATTCTCGTCCGCGAAAGTGACGATGCTGACCTCGGTCCCGTATTCGACTTTGAGCTTCGGTTCTTTGAATTCCATGAGTGCCTCTGCCATGATTCTCCATTCTCCGGGAGCGGACGAAATCGTGTACGCTCCTCGCGACAATATAGGGGTGCATTGTAGTGGTGAGAAAGCCGCTTCGCGACAAAAAAACCGCAGAAACTCACGGACCAGCCGCCTGGGCGTCTTCCTTACGCCGGGTTCGACTCCGCCAGGGCGCCGAGGATAGCCACCCCGTTAAACATCGCGTGCATAAAGATGGGGCGGAACAGCGATCCGCTTTTCTCATACGCGTACCCCAGCCCGATCGACAGCACGAACAGCGCCGGCCAGTGCGGCTTATCCCCATGCACGACGGCGAATAGCGTTGACGTCAGGAAGATGGCCGGCCACGGCCCGGCCAGATACGAGCGAAGCACCGTCTGGAACAGGCCCCGGAAAATCATCTCCTCCACCAGAGGAGCCACCACCACTGCCAGGAAGGCCAGCAATGCCAAGAGTGTGACGCTTCCATACTCGGTCATCTGCTGGAGGGCCTCGTGCCGGGGCATTTCGAAGTCCCGGCCCGACGACCATTGGCTGATCCACTGCCCGACCTGCGTCGTGGCTACAATCACCGCCAGTACGAGCGGCCAGACCGCCAAGAGGTGAAGAACGGCCGCCCCGAGGTCCCTCGGGACCGTGCGCAGCCGCAGGCCGAATCCCTTCAATCCCCGCGCGAAGTGAACCGACGCCAGGGGGACAATCACGCCGAACGCAATCGCCAGCGCGACGACACACAGCACCGCCGCATCCTGAAACGCCTTCTGCCGCCCTTCGACCGGACGGACAAACGAGCCGATCAGCGACTGAACGGCAACGATCCCCACCAGCCACAGGAAGAACGGAATGAAGGGCACGTGTGGCAACATGTCGTTGCGGCGCGGCGGCGAATCGACCAGCGATCGGCGTCCCAACGACGTCCGCACCAGCCACGTCGAGAAGACGCCGATGCCGATCAGAGTAAGAACGTGGTCGATGGTAATGGCCGTCATGGACCTCCGTTTTCGCCGAACATCTCGAGCCGACCCCAAGAGGGTTGAAAACCGCACCCCGTTGCACTACACTACGCCGACGGAGCCGGGTCGGGCCAAGTATGGCAGAGCGGCTCTGCCTTATCAAGGAAAACAGGCCATGGACATATTTCGGATTGAAGGACCGGTCCGTCTTTCCGGTCAGGTCACCGTCAACGGCTCGAAGAACGCGGCGTTGCCGATCATGGCGGCGGCCATACTCGCGGAGGGCCAATCGTCGCTGGCGGGCGTTCCCCGGTTGTCCGACGTGCGGCTGTTCGGAGACCTGCTGCAAACGCTGGGCTGCCGGGTCGAGTCCCCCGCAGGCGGACCGGGGCCCATGCATATCGACGCGACGGCCATCAGCAACCCGGTGGGCGACTACGAGATCGTTCGCAAGATGCGCGCCAGCATCTGCATTCTGGGCCCGCTGCTGGCGCGGTGCGGGCGGGCGGAGGTCTCGATGCCCGGCGGCTGCGCGATTGGCGACCGCCCGATCAATCTGCACGTGCGAGGGCTGCGCGAGCTCGGCGCCGAGATTCACCTCAAGAACGGCTACGTCATCGCTGAAGCCCCCAAGGGCCTGCGCGGCGCGAGCATCTTCCTCGGCGGTTCGTTCGGCTCGACCGTTCTGGGGACCGCCAACGTGATGATGGCCGCCGCCCTGGCCAAGGGGCGAACCGTCATCGAGTCGGCCGCCTGCGAGCCGGAGATCAGCGACCTGGCCAATTGCCTTAACGCGATGGGCGCGCGGATCAGCGGGATCGGCTCGCCGCGGCTGGTGATCGAAGGCGTGTCGCACCTGCATCCCGTCCAGTACAGGGTCATTCCCGACCGCATCGAGGCCGGGACATTCATGGTGGCGGCCGCCATCACGCGAGGCGAGCTGAAGCTCGTCAACTGCCGGCTCGACGACTTGATGGCGGTCGTGGACAAACTACGCAACGTCGGCGTCACGGTGGAGCCGACGGCCGACGGCTGTGTCGTGGCCGGGACCGACCATCTGTGTCCCACCGACGTGACGACGCAGCCGTACCCCGGCTTCCCGACCGACCTCCAGGCGCAGCTCATGGCGCTGCTGGCGCTGGCCGAGGGCAACAGCGTGGTCATCGAGAAGATCTTCCCCGACCGCTTCATGCACGTGGCGGAACTGAACCGCATGGCGGCGGACCTTCGCAAGGAGGGGCCGGCGGTCATCGTCGCGGGCGTCAGGAACTTGGTCGCCGCGCCGGTGATGGCCTCCGACCTGCGGGCCTCGGCGGCCCTGGTCCTGGCGGGCCTGGCCGCGGAAGGCACAACGATCATCAACCGTGTCTACCATATCGACCGGGGCTACGAGCGCATCGAAGAGCGGCTCAATCCGCTCGGCGCGCAGATCTTCCGCGAGGACGCGCCCGCCCCGTAGGGGCGAATAATCATTCGCTCCTATCCCGAGTGAGAGAATCGCCATGCGTAAGAAACTCAAATCCATCAAGTCCGTCTTCGTGATCGGCCTGGTGATTGTCGTGGGTGGCGCGCTCGGGATCAACTTCTTCGCCGACAGCGCTGTGCGGGTGGCGATCGGCAAGGCCGGCGCCAAGGCCCTCAAGGTCCCGGTGGACGTCGCGAAGGCCGACCTGTCGATCTTGGCGGGGACTCTGGGACTGGAGACCCTCACGGTGGGCAACCCGCCCGGCTACAGTCAGACGACGCTGCTCGATTTGAGCCAGGGCGCTATCGAGGTCGAGACAAAGTCGCTGCTGAGCGACGAGGTGCTCATCAGGGACATCCGGCTCGACGGCATGAAGGTCTTCGTCGAGCAGAAGGGTCTCGACAACAACCTGCACGAGGTCATCGGGGCGTTGGAGCGAGACCGACAGCCTTCGGGCAAGAAACTGGTAATCGATCATCTCGAAATCACGAACGTCACGGTGCTCGTCAAGCTGCTGCCGATCCCGGGACAGGCCGATACGGTGACGTTCAAGCTCGGCACAATCCAGATGACCGATCTGGGGCGCAACGAGCGGATGGACGTCGCGGCGCTCGCCACCAAAGTCCTGCTGGCGGTGGCGATGGGCATCGCCGAGCAAGGGGGCGACGTGCTGCCCAAGGAGATGATCTCCGGCCTGAGCAACGTGCTGGACAAGGCCATCGACATCGGCCGGATCATCTTCGGAAACGGCAGAGACAGCGCCGAGCAGATCGGACGCGGAATCACCGAGGGCCTCAAAGACGTCGTCAAACCGAAGTAGGGGCGATCCGCCTCTGGCGGACGTCGCTCCTACGAGTTCGAAGTTTCAAGTTTGAAGTGTGGAGCCGGCGACTTGACACTTCCAACTTCACACTTGAAACTTGCCTATAGGAGCGCTGCCATGCAAAAGCGAATCATTGCCGCATCGATCGTGTGTATGCTGTGTATCGGAACCTCATTCGCCCAGAAAACGCCAACGGGCAATCCGAGCGACTTCAAGATCAAGACCTGTCTCCATTCGGTCAGCTACGCCGGCGTGTGGCGCGGGCAAGCCAAGCTGACGGTCGACGAGTTCCTCGTGAAGGCCAGGGAGCTGGGCTACGACGGCGTGATGCTGATGGCCAAGCGTCCGCACGTTTCGCCGCTGGACTACGACGATGCGGCGCGCCAGGCGCTGCGACGGCGGATCGAAGGGCTGGGGCTTGAGCTGGTCTGCCTGGCCGGCTACACCGACTTCACCGCCGGCAGCGACAAGCTGGGCATACCGAACGTCGAGATCCAGGCCGCGTATGTCGGCGAGTTGGCCAGGCTCGCTCGCGACCTCGGCACCGACGTGGTCCGCGTCTTCACCGGCTATGAGCGGCCCGACATCCCGTATGACAGGCAGTATGCGACGGTCGTCGAGGGCCTGCGCCTGGCAGGCAGAGAAGCCGCCAAGTACGGCGTCACCCTGGCCGTCCAGAACCACCACGACATCGGCGCGCACCACGACACCATGCTCTGGCTGCTCAACGAGGTGAACCTGCCCAACGTCAAGGCCGCCTACGACCCGTGGACGCCCACGCTCCAGGGCCTTAGTGCCGACGAGCTGCGAGCCTCGGTCCGCAAGATGGCGCCGTACATGATCCACACGACCGCCGCCGACTACGTGCGCCAGCCGCGATATCACTACAGCAGCAACCTGACCAACTTCCTCGAACAGGGCACGGTGCTGCGGGCCGTCCCGCTCGGCGAAGGCATCATCGACTACAAAACCTTCTTCGCAGCCCTCCGCGAGATCGGCTACCAGGGCTATATCGCCTACGAGATGTGCGAAGTCCTCGACGGCGGCGGCGACATCGAGAACCTCGACCGCACCGCCAAGGAGTCCCTGGCCTACATCAGAAGTGGGGGCGAATAATCATTCGCCTCTACGAATCCCGCCGAATCCCGTTTGTAGTGACGCCGTGAGGCGTTATCTCCTTCGTGGAACGCATGCCCTCACGGGCACACTACAAACCAGCGAGGATTGAACCGGAGGGCCTTTCTTGCTATACTTGTAGTTGGCGGCCGGAGGCGTATGAGCGAGCCGGCGGAATGTGGGCTTGGCCCGGATTCGGGCCGAGAGGAGGACGACAACTCATGGAAGCGGGCAAAACACGCAATTACATGTGGGTCTTTGCACTGCTTGGCCTGTCGCTTCCCGTGGCGACGGTCCGGGCCGACGAATCAGTTATCCGGGCAGATCGGTATGTGTTCTCGCCCGAGCAGAGCACAATCGTGCAGACGGGCGGCTTTGCGGGCGTCCACTGGACGTACTCGGTCGAGGGCCAGTTCTGCCTGATCGTCGATCCCAACGCGGGGACCGCCCGGTTCGAGCAGGTCGACGCCAATGCCGTCGACGTGATCGAGCCGGCCCGAACGCTGGACCCGAACGCGGTCTTCAATCTGACGGGCTTGGCTGGTAAGGTGGTGGACGACGCTATCGAGTTCACCGGTCAGACCGCCGACGGCAGCACGGTCGGACTGACAGTGACGTTCACCGACGACACAGTGCGGCTAACGGGCGGGACCACTCCGCCGCCCAACAGCGCCGATTTCTTCGTCTTCGCCATCGACGCTATCGCCACGCGCAGATACGCCGCAGGCACCGGCGACCCCAACACCCCCTACCTCATCGCCACCGCCGCCCAGATGAACGCCATCGGCACCCATCCCGAAGACTGGAACAAGCACTTCCAACTCACCGCCGACATCGACCTGTCGGCCTTCGACGGCAAGGACGGCAGACCCGAATTCAACATCATCGCACCACACGTCAACGCTGAAGAATGGGACTTCGGAGACGTGTCCTTTTCCGGAGTCTTCGACGGAGGCGGCCACACCATCGCCCGTTTCAGTTGGTCCAGTTTCGGCATTCGCCACGTGGGCCTGTTCGGCTGCCTGTCCGGCACCGATGCGGAAATCAGAAACGTTGGAGTGATCGACCCCAATATCGAAGCCTACGATGGATCATACGTTGGCGCCCTGGTCGGGTACCTAAGACAGGGGGCCCTTCGCGACTGCTTCGTACAGGGCGGCGCTGTCTTCGGCGTGTCCTACGTTGGCGGACTTGTAGGGAGCACCATGTCGGGGACAGTCGCCCGCTGCCACACCGACGGCGATGTAAACGGCGGTTGGTACATCGGTGGTCTGGCAGGAGAGAATCGCGCCAACATCGAACAGTCCTGCTCTGCCAGCAACGTGGACGGCGATCGTTATGTTGGAGGTCTGGTTGGATTCAACCGTGTCAGATACGCGCCGCGCTCATCGCCGCCCCCCGCAACCATCAGTGATTGCCACGCGACGGGTCGTGTGTCGGGAGATGAATGCGTGGGCGGCTTGGCAGGACACATGCGGGGCGGTTCCGCCACACGATCCTATGCGACTGGCCCTGTCAGCGGCAACCACGCTGTGGGCGGACTCGTGGGACTCAATATTGACGAGATCACAGGCTGCTATTCGGCGGGTGACGTGACGGGAGACGACTGCGCTGGCGGCCTGGTCGGCGATAACAGGAGAGAAATCACCAATTGCTACGCCACGGGAACCGTCTTCGGCACCAAACACATCGGAGGACTTGCGGGTTATAGTGGAGGGAGCATTCGGAACTGCTATGCCATCGGAGTCGTCTCCGTTGAGCCTCAGGCCGGCGGGCTCGTGGGATTCAGCAGTGGCGGCACGATAGGTGCTCTCGCCTCCTTCTGGGACATCGAGACGAGCGGGCAGAAGACCAGCCCGACCGGGACCGGATTGACGACCGCCCAGATGCAGACGGCGGCGACGTATCTCGATGCGGGGTGGGATTTCGTGGGCGAGACGGCTAACGGCATCGAGGACCTCTGGTGGATCGATGAGGGGCGGGACTATCCAAGGCTGTGGTGGGAACGGGACGATGAAGCGTCCCTGCAAAATCAAACATCAAGCATCAAAGAGTAGAATCACACCGGAAACATCGAAGAGACCCGCACCACTCGCGCTCGATCTTCCGCCTCGGAGAGCACGTTCGGTGAGGGCGCTTGCTTCTCGGAGGGACAAAGCCCATTTTGGATTTTGCTCTGTCGTTTTGATCTTTGCGATTTGATCTTTGATTTCGAGGGGAGTTTGTCGTGTGCCCGTAAGAACCTGCCCCGTTCGGTTCCACTCAGGGCGGGCCCTGAGCTTGCCGAAGGGGCATAACACCTGACGGCGTCACTACGAGCGGCAAATGATGATTCGCCCCTACGCGCACCAGGGGCGTTGGCGGGCCAGGGGGCCGGCGAGGATCTGGTTGGCGAGGATGACGTCTTCGCGGACCTGGAAGTCGAACATGCCGGCGCAGATGAAGTCGGCGCCGTTTTCGTAGGCGTATCGGAAGGCCTGGCTCGGATGGATCGCTCCGGCGGCCATCACCTTGTAGGCGATCCAGGGCGTCTGGACGGTCCGCATGAACTCGATGGTCTTCTCGGGTGTCTTGGACCAGATGTTGTCGTTCTCGGGCCGACCGTCGGCGGACCAGTAGGCGCCGCTGTGCAGGGTCTTCATATAGAAGTCCGGCTCGATGCCCGCCTCGACGCACGCCATCGGGACCTCGATCTTGTGTCCCGCGATGCCCCCAATGACGCCGCGCGCCTTGATCCGCTCGACCGCCTCGGCCAGCACGTCCACGCGTCCCTGCTCAATGCAGATCTCGCTGATGCCGCCATGAACGAACGCACCGACGGCGCCGTGGTCGATCGCCTCATCGATCTGGCCGAAGTCGTCCGGGCCGATCTTGATCTGGGCGATCCACTGAATCGTGCCGCCCCGCTCGTCCCAGTAGCGACGTAGGATTCGCTTGCAGTGATCGTCGAGCCGGAGGATCGCGGTGTTGATGCCCATCTCCTCGCACAGGGCGAGCGTTTCCATCACCTTGTCGTCGGTAAAGTAGGTCTTCAGCAGCGACGAAACGTAGAGCAGGTCGCGGCTGTGGGCGAAGCCGCTGATGAGATTGCCGCCGGTGAACATCCGGCTGATCGTCACCTTGCCGATCCGACCGGTCGGCAGGCCGTCAGCCGAAGGTGAATCCGCAGCGGGTGGGGGCGAATCGAGACTGGCCCCTGCGGCCAGCAGCGCCCGTTCCTCGAAGCTCAGCGCCAGCGCGCCGGCCCCGGCCAGCGACGTCTTCAGGAAGCTGCGACGATTCAGCGGGATCAAGCCATCGCTCATGAGAAGTCTCCTGCGAAAGACGAAAGGACGAAAACGACCTAAGGGATCTAAAGGACGGAAAACGAGCCTCGTCCTTCAGGTCCTTTACGTCGTTGAGGTCCTTTCGACCTCAGAACCGCCAGTATAGCAGAAACTCTGTCCACGCGGTAGGGGCGAATCATCATTCGCCCCCGCAATCATCCGACGTCGACACGGCGGGTGAGCAGGCCGTACGTCGTGCCCTGCATGTAGTGCAGCGTGTGGAACCGCTCGGGGATCCAGGCCCCGTCGAAGAAGTCCGCTTCGGCCGAGGCGTGGACCACTTCGCAGATCAGCAGGTCGTGGGTGTGCACGCCGTGGGTCTCTACGATCCGGCACTCCAGATGCCCGGCGCACTCGGCGACGAGCGGCGGCGCCACGACGTTGGCCGCAGTCGGCGTCAGGCCGCAATGGGCGAACTTGTCGATCCCCCGCCCGCTGATCGTGCCGGCCAGGTGCGTCGGCTTCAGCAGCGATTCGCCCGGGACGTTGATCGTCAGCTCGTGGTTGTGGCGGATCAGCTCATACGTGTACCGGGCGCGGTTGACCACCAGCAGGATCATGCACGGATCGGCCGTGTGGATGGGCGTCTGCCAACTGAAGGTCATCAGGTTGGCGTGCTCCATTGTACCTCCGGCCACCAGCACCACGCAGCCGGGCTCGATGATCCATTTCGCCTGATTCAGCGGCACCGATTCCTTCATCGTCAGAACCTCCTTTGTCGGGCGAATCATGATTCGCCCCTACGTGAAGATCAGCAGACTGTCCGCTTTACCATCGGTATATTCATCAGCAGCGAGGTGGCCAGGTAGCAGACGACAAAAGTCGCCAGCGGGACGACCGTTACGCCCAGCAGGAAGGACATGGGCACATCCTCGGTCGCCCCAACTGCGGCGTGCTTGCTCAGCTTGGCCCGCAGGATGGTGAGCACGAGCGGGTGCAGCACGTAGATGCCCATGACGGTGGATGCGACCCACTCCAGGGCTGTCCGGCGGATACCCTGTAGGGGCCAGGCTCCCCTCGCCCCGGCGTCCCACAGATAGGCGGCCCAGAAGATGCCGATCGACAGAAACACCACGGGCAGACTGAAGAAATCGAACAGGTAGCGTACGCCCACGCCGCCGGCCCGCTCGACGAAGACGCCCGAAAACGCGGCCAGGTACAGCGCCGAGAGGGCGACCGCCAGAACGAGGTATCGCGCCGGGACCTTCTTCGGGTCGATCAGGCGGATCTCGTAGCCGCACAGGTAGAAGGCGATGAACGGAATGAACATCGTGAAGATCGACCGCTGGTTGTCCCAGAGCAGCACGTCGGTCTGGAAATACGCGTTGGCCAGCGCCAACCCGAGCACGATCACGAACCACCGCTGCCCCTGTCCAGCGTAGCGAACGAACGTCCGCAGAGCCGGCGTGATCAGGTACAGCCCGAAGATCATGTAGAGAAACCACAGGTGATAGTACGGATCGCCCGCGAGGATCAACTGGACGACGGAGCCGGCCGAAAGCGTTTCATGGTCGATGAAACGCCGGACCAGCAGATAGACGACCGTCCAGACCACCAGCGGGATGCCCACGCGGAACATGCGGCGCCGGTAGAACTGCCCGGCCGACTCGCGACGCGCGTCATCGAGCAGCAGCGCGCCGCTGATCATCACGAAGACCGGAATCGAGAAGTGACCCAGATAGAACAGCCAGCACCCCAGCCACCAGTGGAAGACGAAGGGCCGCGTTGTCATCGTCAGCCAGATGGCGACATGGGCCGTGACAACCGCGTAGATGGCCAGAATCCGCAGCACGTTAATGTACTGAATGCTTCGCTGTCGTTCCGGCGGCACGCCGACCTCCTATCCGTTTGAACAGGTCCACAGGTCGTATCGGACCGACAGAATCTACTTCTTCCCCTCGTGGCGTTCCGGCTCCTTGGGACCTTCCTCAGCCCTGGCGTGGCGCTTGCGCGCGGCCAGAAGCTGGCGCACCCACCCGATCAGGGTCATCGAGCCGAACGCCGTCGGGACAATCCACGGCCGCGGCGCCAGATCGTTCACGACGTGCGCCCCCAGGCCCAGCAGGAGCACCTGGGCGCCGAGCAGCGCCGCAGTGGCGCCGACGACGCTGTAGCACAGGGGAAGAACCACGTTCTTGATGAACCAGATCAGCAGGAAGCCGCCGACGCCGCCGATGAGGATCGCGCCGAGCAGGTACCACCGGTACGGCCCCAAGGCCCGCCACAGGTCGGCAAGCATCACCTTCAAACGACTCTGGAAGTCTTCCTTCGAGCCGCCCAGATTGTCGATGTAGGCCTGCCGGCTGTTCGGGTCCATGCTGCTGAAGGACTGATAGACGAATTGCGGCTCGCCCGACGCCGCAAAGCTGCTTCCGGGCGCGGCGCTGCGAGTCGTCGCTTCCCCGGCAGGCTGGCGGTCCAGGACGTAGCTGGTATACACCGTCGCCCCCAGCAGCGCGAAGATCACCGTGGCCAGCACGATCACCAAGCCGTTCCGCGCCGCAATCGACAGGATGCTCAGGATCACCGCGCCGACCGCCATGCACAGGAACGGGCCCAAGCCCGCCTTCTGGCTGACGAGCAACCCGATCATCGCCCCGACGGCCGCGCCCAGCAGGGCGATCACAATCGTGCCGTAGCGGGCCCCGCCCAGCCAGAGAAACAGCCCGACCACCACCATGCCTGCGCCCGCTCCGAGCAGGATCGTCGAATCGACCTCGGCGCACAGGGTCTCGACTCTCAGAAGCAACTCGTTCATATATCGGCCCATCCAAAGGGTTCGCGAAACCTGCACATAGAATAGCGTCGGCGCTGCCGGCAATCCATGGCAAATCAGATCGGGTCCGGCTCTTTTTGATTGTCTTTGGCCCGGCCTTCCTCTTAACCTAAGGGCGTCTGTCGATTGGACCGTGCTCACAAACGCAGGGTGGAAACGAATGACGAAGATCGATCCGGCCCAGCCTCTGAAGGACCATCAGCCTCGGCACAGGTTCTTTGTGGGCATTGACTCGGACGGTTGCGCGTTCGAAACGATGGCGGCCAAGCAACAGAGCTGCTTCTGCCCGGAGATGACTGTTTCATTCGGCTTGCAGCCGGTCGCCCAGGCGGTGCGCGAGTGTATGGACTTTGCGGCGCTTTACTCGCGCACGCGCGGCGCCAACCGCCACCAGACGGCCAGGAGCGTCATCGCCGAACTGCTGCCGGCCCATCCAATGGTCAAACGGTCCGACTTCGAGGTTCCCCACTTCCCGCACTATTTCCAGTGGGTCGACGACCCGAACAGCGTCCTGAGCAACGCCGGCCTGCTGGAAGCCATTGATCTGGCCACCGATCCGGCGGCCAGGAGAGAACTCGAGATGGCCTTCCAGTGGAGCCGGCGAGCCGACCGGGTCATCGACGACATGGTCAGGACTATCCCGCCCTTCCCCTACGTGCGCGCGAGCCTGGAGAAGATCGCGGCACAGGCCGACATCGCCGTCATCTCGTCGGCATCGCAGAAGGCGCTGGAACGGGAATGGGCCGAACACCAAATCGCCCAATACGTAACGATTATTGCGGGCCAGGAGATGGGCAACAAGATCGATCAGCTCCGGTATGCCACCGAAGGCAAATACGAGAAGACCCACGTCTTGATGACAGGCGATACCCCTGGCGACATGCAGGCGGCGCGGGCGAACGAGGCGCTGTTCTACCCGATCCATCCGGGTCACGAAAGCGAGTCATGGAAGCGATTCCACGATGACGCGTTCGACAGGTTCATCCAGGGCAAGTATGCGGGCGCGTACGAGGCCCGGTGGATCGCGGAATTCGACCGCCTCTTCTTTGATTCGCCCCCGTGGCAGAGATAGGGATTCCCATGCTGGGTTGCCATTCCAGGAGACACGATGAGAAGCCGGCCAATGGCCTGAGGGGCATCTCGGCGGGTCGACATGGCGTCGCACTCGCCCTGCTGTCTCTGTTTGTGGCCGGTTGCTCCCGGGGAATGCTGGTCGGTGATCACCCGTACCCCAACGCCGACTGGCAGACCAAGCTTCAGTACGACGCCGGCGACATCAAGCCCCTGCACATGTCGCTGGCAGGATGTCCGGAGGTGGACGTTCGGCTCAATGGCAAGCCATTCCGGTTGCTGTTCGATTACGGCTGCAGCAAGGGTTTTCAGATCACCACGGCCGTTCAAGAACGGGCGGACTACACCGTTCTGGAGGAGGCCAACACGTATTGGGCGGACGGGACAATCCGCGGAAAGGTGAAGCGAATCCGGGTGAATTCGCTGGAGGTCTTCGGCGACCGTTACGAGAACCAGGAGGGCACGCTTGCCGACTGGCGGATCTTCTCGTCCGTACCACATGAGGGCTTGATCGGCCTGGAGTACTTCGCCGGCTATCGGTTCACGCAGGACTATCGCAGGGGCAAATTGGGCTTGACCCACAGGCCCTTTCCGGCGGCCCTGAAAGGATCGAGCGACTATGAGTCCATCGAGTTGCTGGACCCGCCGGAGTACCACAAGTACGGCGTGTACGTTTTGGGCAAAGTGAACGGCGTCGAGTGCGTGATTCACATCGACACCGGCAGCAGCAAGACAATGGTCGATCCTGCGATGCTGACCAGCAGCGAGAAGCCTCCGGCCGAACTGGCCGTGAGCCTGGGCAGCTTCGAATTCACGATCCGGCGGTACTGTGTGGCCCCGATCCAACACCCTTCCCCCTGCCAGGTTCCTGTGAGGATGGGGATCGGCTCGGATCTCCTGCGCCACTTCGTAATCACCATCGACAGAACGGAGAAGCAGAACCTCTTGATTGTTCACAAGTAGGAATCCCGGGCCATCCCGGAAATGGAAGAGAATATGCTCTATTATCGTCGCGGCAGAGAAGGTGACAATCTCAGTGCTGAGGACCTGCGACAAGGTCTGTTTGAGGCGCTCGACAAGCTGGGCCGGCGGCGCAAGGTCCTGGCCTTGCCGCCGGACATCACGCGATTCTATTCGCGCGCGGGCGAGCTGACCCGTTACGCGCGGCAGTACTATGGCGAGGCGCTCACGGACATTCTGCCGGCGGTGGGCACGCATTTCGCGATGACCGAGCCGGAGATCAAGCGGATGTTCGGCGACGTCCCACTCGGCCTCTTCCGCGAACACGACTGGCGCGGCGGGTTGGTGACGTTGGGCGAGGTGCCGGGCGAATTCGTCAAGGAGGTCAGCGAGGGCAAGCTGGATTTCCCCTGGCCCGCACAGGTGGACAAGCTGCTGGTCGAGGGCGGGTTCGACCTGATCCTGTCGATCGGGCAGGTCGTGCCGCACGAAGTGGTCGGCATGGCCAACTACAACAAGAACGTCTTCGTCGGCACCGGCGGGGTCGAAGGGATCAACAAGAGCCACTATCTCGGCGCCGTCTACGGGATGGAACGCATGATGGGTCGGGCCGACACGCCCGTCCGCCGCGTGTTGAATTATGCGTCCGACCACTTCGCGAAGGACATGCCAATCGTCTACGTGCTGACGGTGGTCGCTGCGACCGAGAGCGGCCAGGTCACGCGAGGCTTGTTCATCGGCGACGACATCGAGTGTTTCAACCTCGCCGCCGAGCTCTCGCTGAAGGTGAACTTCCAGATGCTCGACGAGCCCTTGCAGAAGGTGGTCGTCTACCTGGAGCCTCAGGAGTTCAAGAGCACCTGGCTGGGCAACAAGAGCATCTACCGCACGCGGATGGCCATGGCCGATGGGGGCGAGCTGATCGTCCTGGCGCCGGGCCTGCGCGAGTTCGGCGAAGACAAGGAGATCGATCGGCTGATCCGCAAATACGGCTACGTCGGCACCGACCGGGTCCTGCAACTGGTCGCCGAGAACGAGGACCTTCGCGCCAACCTCAGCGCCGCCGCCCACCTGATCCATGGCTCGACGGAGGGCCGCTTCCGCGTCACCTACTGCCCGGGGCACCTGACCAGGGAACAGATCGAGAGCGTCAACTTCCGCTACGCCGACCTTGCCCGGATGATGGCCAAATACGATCCGAAGAAACTCAAAGACGGCTTCAACACCGTCGAAGGCGAGACCATCTTCTACATCTCCAACCCCGCCCTCGGCCTCTGGTCCACCCGCGCCCGATTCCAATGATGCATGCCAAGCCGAACGCTCTGCGGCTGCGATGCTGCTCGTGTCATTACATCGGCACTTTTCGGGCAAGCTCTGAGCGACATCTCTGGCTGCCGCCAGGAGCCGTCCTCAGGTGGATTTGGCTTGCGTGGGCGGAGGAAATCGCGACAATGGCGTCGCCTGTCATTCGGGCCTGCCGATGCGGTTCGCCGGCGGGAGGCGCGGGTTTGGAATCCGAGCGACGGGGCACAAGCGACGAGATACGAGAAAGGAGCGCGGCATCATGGCGAAAGCGGATATTGGCGTGATCGGTCTGGCGGTCATGGGCGAGAATCTGATCCTGAACATGGAGAGCAAGGGCTTCACGGTCGCCTGCTTCAACCGGACCGTCTCGAAGGTGGACGATTTTGTCAACGGCCGGGCCAAGGGCAAGAAGATCATCGGGTGTCACTCGATCGAGGAGTTGGCCGCGAACCTCAAGAAGCCGCGCAAGGTGATGCTGATGGTCAAGGCCGGCGCGCCGGTCGATGAGTTCATCGAACACGTCCTGCCGCACCTGGAGGCCGGCGACATCGTCATCGACGGGGGCAACAGCCACTTCCCCGACACCATCCGCCGGACCGCGCACGTCGAGAGCCAGGGCAAGCTCTATATCGGCACCGGCGTCTCCGGCGGCGAGGAAGGCGCTCTGCTCGGCCCGTCCATGATGCCCGGCGGATCGCCCAAGGCCTGGCCCGCCGTCAAGCCCATCTTCCAGTCGATCTGCGCCAAGACCGACGATGGCGAGCCCTGCTGCGACTGGGTCGGCGAAAACGGCGCCGGCCACTTTGTCAAGATGGTCCACAACGGCATCGAATACGGTGACATGCAGATGATCTGCGAGACCTATCAGATGATGAAGGAAGGTCTCGGCCTGACGAACCAGGAAATGCACAAGGCGTTCGCCGCCTGGAACAAGGGCGAGCTGAACTCGTACCTGATCGAGATCACGCGGGACATCCTGGCCTACAAGGACGAGGACGGCAACGAGGTGATCGACCTGATCCTCGACACCGCCGGGCAGAAAGGCACGGGCAAATGGACCGCGGTCGAGGCGCTGGACCTGGGCCAGCCGCTGACGCTGATCGCCGAAGCGGTGTTCGCCCGGTGCCTGTCGGCGCTGAAGGATGAACGCGTCGCGGCCTCAAAGATTCTCTCCGGCCCGAAGACGAAATTCCAGGGCGACAAGACGGCCTTTCTCACCGACCTGCGTCATGCGCTCTATGCCGCGAAGATCGTCAGCTACGCCCAGGGCTATCAACTGATGCGGGCGGCGGCGGCCGAGCACCACTGGAACCTCAACTACGGCGGCATCGCCCTGATGTGGCGCGGCGGCTGCATCATCCGCTCGGTCTTCCTCGGCAAGATCAAGGAAGCCTTCGACAACAATCCCAACCTGACGAACCTGCTGCTCGACCCGTTCTTCAAGAAGGCCGTGCAGAAGGCCCAGGCCTCCTGGCGTCGCGTCGTGATGACGGCGGCCGAGCTGGGCATTCCCATCCCGGCCATCAGCACCGCCCTGGCCTATTTCGATGGCTACCGTCACGCCCGCCTGCCGGCCAACCTGCTCCAGGCGCAGCGCGACTACTTCGGCGCGCACACCTACGAGCGCGTGGACAAGCCGCGACGCGAATTCTTCCACACGAACTGGACCGGCCGCGGCGGCGAAACCTCCGCCTCGACTTACGTCGTCTGACGCCCGCGCGGCAGGGGGCGAACGCTCCTTCGCCCCCTGCCGGCGAATCGCCACTTTGCGACTTGAGACCTCCGCGATCCCGAAGAAACCGCCAGTGTCCGAATCAGGATTCACCATTTCCTGACGGTGACGTTCAACACCGCGCAGCCACCCTGGTTTGCCCCTCACAAAACCTCAGTTCCCGATGGACATGGGGACCGGCCCGGTGGTAAGCTGATGGGAATTCCATGACAGGCCGAACAACAGGTATTTGGATGGAGAACCCTATGATTGAGGATATCAAGAAACTGGAAGCCTGGTTTGTCACCGGGAGCCAGCATCTCTATGGCCCCGAGACCCTCGAACAGGTCGCGCAAGACTCCAAAGAGATCGCCCAGGCCCTTTCCCGCTCCAAGCTTGTGCCGGTGAAGGTGGTTTTCAAGCCGGTCCTCACGACGCCGGAAGCGATCTACGATCTCTGCATGAAGGCCAACACCACACCGAACTGCATCGGCCTGATCACGTGGATGCACACCTTCTCGCCGGCGAAGATGTGGATCGCCGGTCTCAAGGCCCTGAGCAAGCCCTTCGTCCATCTGCACACGCAGTTCAACCGGGACATCCCCTGGGCCCAAATCGACATGGACTTCATGAACCTCAACCAGAGCGCTCACGGCGGTCGTGAATTCGGGTTCATCTGCACGCGGATGCGCCGCAACCGCAAGGTCATCGTCGGCCACTGGCAGGAGAAAGGGGTCCAGGCAGAACTGGGCGTGTGGGCCCGCGCCGCCTGCGCCTGGCACGACACCCAGGGAGCCAAGGTGGTGCGCTTCGGCGACAACATGCGCGAGGTCGCGGTCACCGAGGGCGACAAGGTCGAGGCGCAGAAGCAACTCGGATATTCCGTGTACGGTTACGGCGTCGGCGACCTCGTCGCGAGAGTGAACAAGGTCACGGAGAAGGAGATCGACAAGCTCACGGCCGAATACGAGGCGACTTACGCACTCGCCCAGCCGATCAGCAAGGACGGCAAGAAACGAGAAGCGCTGCGTGAGGCGGCCCGCATCGAGATCGGCCTGCGCCGCTTCCTGGAGGAAGGGAACTTCAAGGCCTTCACCACGAATTTCGAGGACCTCCACGGCCTGAAGCAACTGCCGGGCCTGGCGGTCCAGCGTCTGATGGCCGACGGCTATGGCTTTGGCGCCGAGGGCGACTGGAAGACCGCCGCCCTGGTCCGCGCGATGAAGGTCATGGCCACCGGTCTTCCCGGCGGGACCAGTTTCATGGAAGACTACACCTACCATCTGGACCCGGCCGGCCCGAAGGTCCTCGGCGCGCACATGCTCGAAGTTTGCGCCTCCATCGCCGATGGCACGCCCTCGCTGGAGGTGCACCCGCTCGGCATCGGCGGCAAGGACGATCCGTGCCGGCTGGTTTTCAACGTCCCGACCGGCCCCGGTCTGAACGCCTCGCTGGTCGACATGGGCAACCGTTTCCGCATGATCGTCAACGAAGTGGACGTGGTCCCGCCGGACGCCGCCCTGCCCAAGCTGCCGGTGGCGAGGGTGGTCTGGGTCCCAAGGCCCAGCCTCAAGATCGGCGCCGCCGCCTGGATTCTGGCCGGGGGCGCGCACCACACGGGCTTCAGCATGGCCCTGACCAGCGAGCACATGCAGGATTTCACCGAGATGGCGGGCATCGAGTATGTCCAGATCGACGCCGGCACGAGGATCTACGACTTCAAGAAAGAGCTCCGCTGGAACGAGATGTACTACATGCTCGCCAAGGGCCTGTAGAGGCTTTCGTACTGAGTCATTCTATCGACAGCACGAGAGGGTGAGCCCCGGTGGCTCACCCTTCTTTGTTGACGTTCATAGTGTGCCCGTAAGAGCTTGCCCCATTCGGTTCCACTCAGGGCGGGCTCTGAGCGTGCCGAAGGGGCATACACAGGCGCGAAAGTGGCCCGCCGCGGCGGACCACTGCGAACACATGCGACGTCGACGCCGCCCGCTGCTCGATTGGAACATCAACCGGCCGGACATCGTAGTGCACGAGGATGGACGCGCGTGGGTGCGGCCACATCACACAACGCATGGCAGGGAGCAACCGACATGGCACAGACGGTCAGAATTCTCGGGTTCGCGGGCAGTTTGAGAAAGGGTTCGTACAACAAGGCGCTGCTGCGCGCCGCCGGCGAGATGGCGCCCAAGGGAGCAGAGCTCCGGGTCTTCGATCTCGAAGGGATTCCCCCTTTCAGCGAGGACCTGGAGAGTAACCCGCCGGCGAAGGTCAAGGATTTCAAAGCCGAGATCAAGGCGGCCGACGCCTTGCTGATCGTCACGCCGGAATACAACTTCTCTATGCCCGGCGTGCTCAAGAACGCCATCGACTGGGCCTCGCGACCCTATGTCGACAATTCCTTCGCCGATAAGCCCGTTGCGATCATGGGCGCGTCCGTCGGAACGCTGGGGACCGCACGGGCCCAATACCACCTGCGTCAGTCGTGCGTGTTTCTGAACATGCACCCCTTGAACCAGCCGGAGGTCCTGGTCGCCTCCGCTCAGGACAAAATCGATTCGGCCGGCCGCCTGACCGACGAGAAGACCAGACAGAAGATCGCCGACCTTCTGACGGCGCTGGTCGCCTGGACGCACCGACTGAAATGATCCACCCGTGCAGGTTGACCGCGCCAAAGGATTCCGGTACGATTCGGACTGGTCGGGCGCCGAGTCCCGATGCCGATCCCTACGTGCGTCGGGATCGAGAAGGTCGGGTGCACAAAAAGGGAAGACGCCATGTGGTTCAAGATCGTCATGATCGTCGGAGTCATCGTCGTGGCGGGCGGGTGGATCGTCTACGGCATCCACGAGTACAAGATGCGTCAGGAGGAAAAGAAGCTGCCGAAGCCGCGCTCCGAGCAGTTCAAGAAGACGCAGAGCGAGGTGTCCGACTGGGCCAAGCAGATGGCCGCCTTCAAGAAGCCCGTGGCCAAGCGGCAGGCGCGAGGCGACCAAGACGACGACACATAGAAGCCCAACACCCTTCTGTCCTTCTATTCTTTGGAACGTGCCATGACCAGCCACTTCTTGACCGAGGATTTTCTGCTTCAGACCGGGACGGCCCGGCGTCTGTACCACGACCACGCCGCCAAGATGCCGATCTACGACTACCACTGCCACCTTCCCGCCCACCAGATCGCCTCCGACCACCGGTTCGAGAATCTGACCCAGGCATGGCTCCATGGGGACCATTACAAGTGGCGGGCCATGCGGACCAACGGCGTCGCGGAGAAGTACATCACCGGCAACGCCGGCGACTCCGAGAAGTTCGAGAAGTGGGCCGCCACCGTGCCCTTCTGCCTCGGCAATCCACTGTACCACTGGACCCATCTGGAGCTGTGCCGGCCGTTCGGCATCACGGGACGGTTGTTGAACCCGCAGACCGCCAGGGACATCTACCACGAGTGCAGCGAGATGCTGCGCAGCTCTGAGTTCAGCGTCCGCAACATCCTGCGCAAGATGAACGTCAAGCTGGTCTGCACCACGGAAGGCCCGCTCGACTCTCTCGAACACCACCGCAGGATCCGCGAAGACGGCTTCGAGATCAAGGTGCACGCCGCCTGGCGGCCCGATTCGGCGATGGCCGTGGAGGATCTCGAGATGCTGAACGTCTTCATCGACAAGCTGGGCTCGCTGTGCGACATGGACATCACCAGCTTCGACGGCTATCTCGATGCGCTGTCGGAGCGGCACACGTACTTCCATGAGCACGGCTGTCGGCTCTCCGATCACGGCTTGGAGACCGCGTATGCGGAGGACTACACCGAAAAAGAGGTCCGTGCCATCTTCGGCAAGATCCGTGCGGGCGAGGAGCTGACCGCGCACGAGAAGCTCCAGTTCAAGTCGGCGATGATGATGGAATTCGGCTCGATGGACGCCGAACGCGGCTGGGTCCAGCAGCTTCATCTCGGCGCGCTGCGGAACAACTGCACCCGCCTGTACAGGAGACTCGGGCCGGACATCGGTTGCGACTCGATCGGGGATTTCGAGATCGCCAGGCCGCTGGCCAGGTTTCTGGACCGCTTAGATAGCCGTGGGAGGCTGCCCAAGACGATTCTCTACAACCTCAACCCGCGCGACAACGCCCTGCTGGCGACGATGATCGGCAACTTCCAGGACGGTTCGACGCCGGGCAAGATGCAGTGGGGTTCCGGCTGGTGGTTCCTCGACCAGAAGGACGGGATGGAAAACCAGATGCGGACGCTGGCCAACATGGGCCTGCTGAGCCGATTCGTCGGCATGCTGACCGATTCGCGGAGCTTCTTGTCCTATCCACGGCACGAGTACTTCAGACGGACCCTGTGCAATCTGCTCGGCAGCGACGTCGAGGCCGGCCTGCTGCCCGACGACATGGGCTTGCTCGGGAAGATGGTGGAGGATATCTGCTACAACAACGCCAGGGACTACTTTCCCATGGCATAGGTCCCGTTGCACTTGGCGGACGCTTGGCTGGACAAAGAAAATCGCCAGCCAGAGGTTGACACGGCCCCCGGTTTTTCGTCTAATAATGGTTTCGGCGGCTCAAGAGGTTGATAAGCGTTTGGGTCGGTGCCCGAGTGGCTAAAGGGAACGGGCTGTAAACCCGTTGGCGTGAGCCTACGTTGGTTCGAATCCAACCCGGCCCATTGACGCTTCGCAACACCTTGACACATTTCGTCTTACGTCAGACGCTCCCCAGGTTCACCACTGCAAACGGCTTGTCCTCCGTCGCCGTCCGTGTCCTTGGCGCTTTTGCCAGGAGGGTCCGGTTAGCCCTGGGAGTCAGCCTGGGTGTTCTCCGCAGGCGCAGCCGATGCGGCGGGCCTGGCAGGCCTGATGCCCAGGAACAGCAACAGCAGCCCCAGGCCGCCGAAGACCAGGCCGCCCACCGGCCCCGTGTCCGGACCGCCGTTGATGGCGGGGGCCGCTGAGAGATAGCGAATGGGGACCGTGCCGCCTACGGACGGCAGCGTCGCGGTGTTGTACACCCTCTTTCGCGTGAAGCTGCCGGTGTAGTCCTTGCCGTTGACGCTGAAGCGATAGGAAATCTGGTAGTTGTGCTCCATGGGGTCGTTGTGCTGGCCGGCGGCCTCCTCGACTTCGGTGACACTGGCCTGCGCCGTCTTGCCGACCAGCCCCAGAGCCACGCCTCGAAGTCCGAAAAGAACCAGCAGGATGCCAACAGCAACAAGAATCAGACGAGTACTGTTCGACTTCTTCATAGACCACCCCAACATAGAGATCACGGTACCGTAGTTGCGTAGTTCAAACCCTGGTCGGTCTATCGTACACCAAGGCCACCCTGATTGAGAACAATGTGTTCTTTCCTGCGGATTCTCGCAGAAGACGTGGGTAGGGGCGAGTGATTATTCGTCCCTACGAGGCTGTCCTTCGTCCAGCCTGCGCGGGGGTACGCGCTATACCAAGCAGATGGTGCCGGCTTGCTTTTGGAATCGCGCTCGATATCATTGTAGCCTGTGCCGTCCGATGCGCGTTTTGGTTTGAGACGGCACCGATGAGACATGCTTTCACAGGAGAGAGAATTTATGAAGATCAGGGTTCTTGCGGTGCTGCTGGCAATCACAGCCGGTGTAGCGCTCGCCGGACCGATGAGCGTCCAGGTCCGCAATGCCAAGGTGCGTGCGACGCCTTCACAATTGGGCAAGACTGTGGCCACGGTGGACTACGGAGCGGTCGTCGAGGCCGGAGCCGCTCAGAACGGCTGGTGCCCGGTGACTATGCCGGATGGGACGACAGGCTGGCTGCACGAGTCGGCCCTCACCAGAAAGCGGATCGCCATGAGCGCGGGAACTTCCGATGCTGCTACCGGCGTGTCCTCCGATGAGGTCGCCCTGGCGGGAAAGGGCTTCAACGAGCAGGTCGAAGCCAAGATGAGGGCGGACGGGAAACTGGACTACACCTGGGTGGACAGGATGTCCCAATTCCAGGTGACGCCCGATCAGATTACGTCGTTCCGGGCGCAGGGCAATCTGCTGGGAGGTGCTCTATGAACGACAAGAGAAAGCTCCCAGTTTCAAGTTTCCAGTTTGAAGTTGGCTGTCGCCGTGCGAAGCTGCCGACTTCACACTTCACACTTCCCGCTTCAAACTCCCGCTGTCTGTTTGCAGCGATCCTGGCGGTGAGCCTGCTGGCGTCGGTGCTGTTCTGTGGTTGCGGAGAAGTGGGCGAGGTCGGCGCGGAAATCGGCCGGGCCACGGGCGTGCTGACCGACTCGGAGGCCGAATCGGTCAAGCGCGGCGCCGCGGCCGTCGAGAAGAGCTGGCAGGACCTGACCCCGGAACAGGAGTACTACATCGGGCGGGCCGTCGCGGCGCAGGTGTTCGAGAGCTATCCGCCGCTGGATCAGCCCGAGGCAAACGCCTACTTGAATCTGCTGGGCCAGTCGCTGGTGGTCTTCTCCGACCGTCCAGAGACCTTCGGCGGCTACCACTTCCTGCTGCTGGACTCCGACGAGATCAACGCCTTCGCGGCGCCGGGCGGGCTGATCCTCGTGACGCGAGGGATGGTGCGATGCTGTCAGAACGAGGACGAGCTGGCGGCCGTGCTCGCGCATGAGATCTGCCACGTCTCGATGAAGCATGGACTCAGCGCGATCAAGCAGGGCCGCGTGACCGAGGCGTTCACGATCATCGCCGCGGAGTCCGCCAAGCAACTCGGCAGCGAAGAGCTGGCGGCGCTGACCGAAGAATTCGAGGGATCGGTGGGCGACGTGGTCATGACGCTTACCACCAGCGGCTACTCGCGCAAGCAGGAAAACCTCGCAGACGGCGGCGCGGTGAAGATCCTGCAGCGAGCCGGCTACCCGGAAACCGCCATCCTCACCATGCTCCAGCGGATGGACGAGCGGCTGAGCAACTCGGGCGGGCTGGGCTTCGCCAAGACGCATCCCTCGGCCGCCAGTCGGGCCAGTGCGCTTCGTCCAGGCATGGCCGGCTCAGGGGCGGGCATCGACGCCGTCCGGCAGCAGCGCTTTGCGGCGGCCATGCAATCCCTATTGGCCGGCAAGTAGGGCGAATAATCATTCGCCCGTACCTGAGGCGAATGATCGTTGGCCGCGCTCATTGATTGAATGTGGGTGCCATGTCCAAACATAGTGCGAAGTGCCTGCGAGGAGCGGCGATCGGTCTGGTCGCTGCCGTCGCGGCGTTACTGCTGTGGCGCTGGGGGGCCCTCGAATCGTGGGAGGCCCCCACGTGGACGTGGCGCGCCCGTTTCTTCTCGTCGCGAGAGGCCCTTTCGCCCGACATAAAACTGATTCTCATCGATCAGGACAGCCTGGATTGGATGCAGCGAGAGAACAGTTTCGGCTGGCCCTGGCCGCGCGAGTTCTATGGCGCGATCTCCGCATTCTGCCAGCGGGGCGGGGCCCGCGCGCTGGCCCTGGACCTGCTGTTCACCGAGTCGTCCGTCTATGGAGTTCCGGACGATGAGGCGATGGGACAGGCTCTGAAAGCCGGCGCGCCGGCGGTCCTGGCCCTGATGCCGGGCGGAAGCGTGGAGGCCTGGCCCGATTACATGCCGCGTCCGGATGCAGCGACTCACACGGCGACGATGGCCGAGCCAGACCATCTGCTGTTTCCGGTTCCGGAAGTGGCAGCAGGCGCCGCGGCCTTTGGACACGTCGCGGGCGTGCCGGACGCTGACGGCGTGTTCCGGCGGGTTTCCCCATTCTGCCGCTTCGACAAGGTCGAGATCCCGGCGCTAGGGTTGGCAACGTATCTGGCCGCACAGCCGACGGCTGTCACCGCCGACAACCAGCGGTTGCGGATCGGCGACAAGGCCGTTCCTCTGGACGAACGAGGTGACACCATCCTTCGGTTCCGAGGTCGCCACGGCCTGCCCGAGGCGGTTTCCGCCGCCGCAGTCATCCAGTCGGAACTGCGTCTGCGCGACGGCGAAACGTCGGTACTTTCGCCTGAGACGTTCAAAGACTGCCACGTCTTCGTCGGATGCAGCGCGCCGGCCCTGCTGGATCTGCGGCCGACACCGGTCAATCCCAAATGTCCGGGCGTGGTGCTGCACGCCGCCTTCGTCGACAACCTCCTCACCGATTCCTTCATCTCCCAAGCCAGAGTGCCTGCAGTTACGCTGGCCGTACTGGCTACCGCAATCGGTGCGGCCCTGTCTCTGACCTATGGCGGTCGCTGGTGGCAGGCCGGACCTCTCGCGGTCGTCTGGCTGGCGATGCCGATTCTGATCGGTTTCGCCGCCTACGCCCGAGGATGGTGGTGGCCGGTCGTTGCCCAAGCGAGCGCTTCTGCGCTGGCCATGGTTGGAGCTCTGGCCGCCAACTACTGGACGGAAGGCCGGCAGAAGGCGTATATCAAGCAGGCGTTCCGTCACTACCTCAGCGGCGACGTGATCGAGAAGATCATCCGCGACCCCAAGCACCTCCAGCTCGGCGGCGAGAAGCGCGAGTTGACGATCATGTTCACCGATCTGGCCGGCTTCTCCAGCTTCTCCGAGAAATTGGGACCGGTCGAGCTGACGACCCTTCTGAACGACTATCTCACGGAGATGACGGACATCATCATGGAAGAAGGCGGCACGCTCGACAAGTACGAGGGCGATGCTATCATCGCGTTCTGGAACGCGCCGTTGGCGCAGCCGGATCACGCGGTCCGCGCCTGCCGCGCGGCGATGCGATGCCAGCGCCGCCTGGCCGAGCTTCGCGACGGTTTCCAGCAGCGGACCGGGGCCGTTCTGCGGATGAGGGTGGGACTGAACACCGGCGACGTCGTCGTGGGCAACATGGGCTCGCGCAAGCGGTTCAACTACACGATCCTGGGCGACGCGGCGAATCTCGCCTCCCGCCTGGAGGGCGCCAACAAGGCCTTCGGCACCGAGACCATGGTTTCGGGCAGCACATGGAGCCAGGCGGCTTCCGGATTCCGGGGGCGCAAGCTGGCGGACCTTCGCGTGGTGGGGCGCAAGACCGCGGTGGAGGTGTTCGAGCTGACGGGACTCGCGGCCGATCCTGCGCCGGCCGATTGGGAAACGTTCGCCGCCGGACTGGCGCTCTTTCGCAAGGGCGACTTCGCGGAGGCCAAGGCCGTCTTCGAGCAACTGCCCGACGATCCTGCCGCGAGGAGCTACGCTCAGCGATGTGCGAATCTCGCGGCCCATCCTCCGACCTCATGGGATGGAGTCTGGGGACTGACGGAGAAATGAGCATGCGGGTTTTCATCGGCGGAATGCGCGGCAGCCAGCCGGCAATCGGGAGCCGTTTCGAAGAGTTCGGCGGCGACACAACCTCCCTGCTGGTGACAGGCTCGCACGGTGAACGGCTGGTGCTCGACGCGGGCACCGGGATGCGAGCCGTCTGCGAGCAGTTGGCCCAGACCGAACCGAGCAGGGTCACCGTGCTGTTTTCGCACTACCACCTCGATCACCTGATCGGACTGACAATGAACCCCCTGCTCTACAAGGCACAGTGGTCGTTCCACTTCATCGGTCCGGCGTTTGCTGACGGCGGCGTTCGCGACGCCGTGACGCGGCTGCTGGCCCAGCCGTACTGGCCGATCTCCTGGAAGCAGATGAGAGCGCGGATCGAGTTCGCCGAATTCCCGTCCGACGGTATCCAGATCGGCGGCTTGCGGGTACAGGGCTGTCCCGTGCCCCACCCCGGCGGGTCTCTCGCCTATCGGATGGATGACGCAGGTGACGCCTCGCTCGTGTTCGCCACCGATATCGAGTGGCAGAAGCGCACGGACAGCTTCGAAGCCGCATTCAAGGCCCTGTGCCGCGAGCCAAGGCCGGCGAACCTGCTCCTGATCGATGCCCACTTCGGCCGCGAGCAGCGAGAGGCCTTTGCCGGCTGGGGACATACCTCGTGGGAGGACGGCCTGGAGATCGCCGCATCGACAGGGATTCCGCGAGTGCTTCTCGGACACCACGCGCCGGCGGCCGACGACGCGACGCTGCGCGCGTTGGAGCAGCAAGTGAAAGACGTATTCCCCGGCGCCGCGCTGGCGCGGGCCGGCCAATGGATCGCAATTTAGGAAAGCAACCGCCATGCCGAAATGGCTCGAACCGCCGATACTGTACTACGTTGAGAATATCGCGCTGGCCGCGGTGGTGCTGCTGGCGGCGTACCTGCTGTCGCTGCCGCTGCGCCGCCGATACACCACGCCCGAGGGAGTCGAGCCGAGTCGGCGTTCCGGGCGGCAGTTCGTCGGCGCGCTGGTCAGTTGCATCGCGTTTGGCGTGGCCGTACTGGTGCTTTCGGCTGCGTTGGTTTCCTGGCTCGACCTGCCCCGGCGCGCCCCGCTGCCGCGTCGCTACGACCAGGCCTGGCTGACGTTCTGGGGGGTCTACGTTGTGGTCAGGCTGATCGAAGGGCTGTTCGTCGAGCTTTTCGTGCAGATGGGAAAGGCCTGCCCTCTCAACCGCCTCACTCGCGGCCTGCTGCGTCTGGCGATCATGCTGGGCGTCGCCTTCGTGCTGATGAAATACCTGGACCTCAAGATCACCGTGCTGCTGACCTCAACGGCGATTGTCACCGGCGTCATCGGTTTCGCCATGCAAGGGGTATTGGGCAATCTGCTGGCGGGCATGTCCCTGCACGCCAGTCGCTCGATGTCGGTGGGCGATTGGATCGAGGTCGACGGGACGATCGGCAAGGTCGTGGTGGTCAACTGGCGGGAGACGCGGCTGCGCACCACGGGCGGCCACGTCGTGGTCATTCCCAACGGCAAGCTCGCCGACACCACCGTGCGCAATTTCTCCTCGCCCACGCCGTTGCGCCGTCACGAGGTGCCGGTCGCCGCCAGCTACGGCGATGTGCCCGGCGACGTGATCGGGGCTCTGATCGAGGCGGCGCACAGCATTGCGACGGTCGAGAAACACCCGGCGCCGGAGGCCTACATCACCGGCTTCAAGGACTTCTGCATCGAATACGTGCTGCGCTTCTGGTCGAAGCACTACGAGCAGCGCACGCCGATCGAAGGGCACGTGATGCGGATGATCTGGTACAAGTTCCAGCGCCGCGGGATCGAGATCCCGTTCCCGATGAGCGGCCGGCTGCTGGACAACTTCATGCAGGCGGTGCACGCCCAGCGATTCGAGAAGCCGCTGGCCTCGGAAATCGAGCGCATCGTCGACGACCTCGTCCGCAGCGACTTCGGGCGCAAGCTCATGGCCGATTCCGAGGGCGTCTGCATGCTCAGCCGGGATGAGCTCAGAAGCGTCGCACGGGACGTGAAACGCACCCGCTTCACGCACGGCGAAACCCTGATGCACCAGAACGATCAAGGCGAGTCCTTCTATGTCCTGGTCCAGGGGACCGTCAAGGGCAACATCGCGAACACCGACGCCGCCCGGCCCATCGAGTTCGAATTGCACCCTGGGGCGCTCTTCGGCGAGATGAGCCTCCTGACCGGCCTGCCGCGAAGCGCGACCATGACCGCCGTGACGGACTGCGAACTGCTCGAATTCGACCGGGCTGCCTTCGCCCACCTGCTTTCGCTGCGGGAGGAAATCCCCCACGTGCTCTCCGATCTGGCGGCCGCCCGCGCCGCCGAAAACGCCCAGTCGCTGGAGAAGCTGCGTGCCTCGGCGGTGGTCCCGCCGGACCTGGCCAGGGACGGGATCTTCCACCGTCTCAAACGCATGTTGGGCGAATGGCGAGGCCGGTAGAGACAAACCGAGAAACCGCCGAATTCCATCCAAAAAGGAATCCTTGCAACCGGGCGGTTCTACTCGTACTATGGCAGGTGACTGGTGCGTGTGAATGCCGTTCGTAGTCACGCCGCAAGGCGTTGTGCCCCTTCGGCCAGCTCAGGGCTCGCCCTGAGTGGAACCGAACGGGGCAGGCTCCTGCGGGCACACTACGAGGGCCGACTTACGGTGTGGGCTTCTGGGAGGTACCTGCAATGAAATGGTGGAATGTCGTCGTTTCGTTCGTGGCCGTCGCGGTCGTGGCAACCATCCTCTCGGGCTGCGGCAAATCGCGCGACCAGGAGAAAACAACGGAACTATCCTACAGCGTGTTCTTCCCGCCGACGCACATCCAGTGCCAGACCGCCGAGGCCTGGGCCCAGGAGATCGGCAAACGCACCAACGGCAAGGTCAAGATCACCGTCTATCCAGGCGGCACGCTGACCAAGGCCGACCAGTGCTACGAAGGCGTCGTCAGCGGCGTCTCCGACATCGGCATGAGCTGCTTCGCCTACACGCGCGGACGCTTCCCCCTGCTCGAAGGGCTGGACCTGCCCCTGGGCTATCCGAATGGCCTGGTGGCCACGCAGGTGGCGACAGAGATGGTGCGCAAGTACCAGCCGGCGGAGGTCGGCGACGTACACGTGCTGTACGTCCACGCACACGGCCCGGGCATCCTCGCGACGCGTAAGCCGGTTCGCCGGCTGGAGGACCTGGCGGGCATGAAGGTCCGTGCCACGGGCCTGTCCTCCAAGATCGTCCAGAGCCTGGGCGGCACGCCGCTGGCGATGAGCCAGGGCGAAACCTACGAAAGCCTCCAGAAAGGCGTCGTCGAGGCCACGTTCTGTCCCATCGAGACGCTCAAGGGCTGGAAACAGGGCGAAGTCATCACCCACATCACGGAAACCTCGGTCATCGGCTATACGACCGCGATGTTCGTCGTGATCAACAAGAAGGCCTGGGAGAGCATGAGCCCCGAGGTGCAGAAGGTGTTCGCCGACGTGAGCGACGAGTTCGTCGCCAAACACGGCCAGGCGTGGGACCAGGCCGATCAGGAAGGCGCCGCCTTCATCAAGGAACTCCAGCGCGAGGTGATCACGCTGGATGCCGCCGAACAGCAGCGCTGGCAGGCGGCGGTGCAGCCGGTCCTCGACGAATACGTCAAGGCCGCAGCCGAAAAGGGCCTGCCCGGCCAGCAATTCCTCGACGACCTGCGAGCTTCCATTGCGAAACACTCTGAGGCCGCCGGCAGGTAAATGGCTGAATCGACAGGGTTTATATCGCTCGTGAAAACCGTCTGGGCAGCCGGCGGCAAGGCGCTGCGTGCCTTGGTCTACGCGATGGCGATCGTCTCCGGGCTCAGCGTGCTCGGGATCATGCTGATCACTTGCGCCGACGTGATTCTGCGCCTGCGGTGGGTCAACCACCCGTTCATAGGGGCCTACGACATCGTCAAGATCCTCGGGGCGCTGAGCCTGGCCACGGCGCTGCCCTACACCACGGCGGTCAAGGGTCACGTGGCCATCGAGTACTTCTTCCACAAGCTCAACCGTCGCGGCCGGATCATGGTCGACAGTGTGATGCGGCTGCTGACCATGGTCCTGTTCGCGTTCCTCACCTGGCGCAGCGCGCTCTACGGCCTCGATTTCTACCGCAACGGGCAGGTCAGCCAGACACTCCAATTGCCGGTCTTCTGGGTCCCGTACGTCATCGGGTTCTGCTGTGCGGTTGTCGTACTGGTGGTGGGCCACAGCCTCATTCATCCGGACCGGGAGATGATCAAGCCATGACGCCGATCCAGATTGGCATTGTCGGTTGCCTGTGCCTGCTGCTTCTGCTGACGGCCAGCCTGCCGGTGGCGTTCGCCATGGCCGTCGTCGGCTTCGTCGGGTTCGCGGTGGTGGTCTCGCCCGAGGCGGCCATGAGCATGATCACGATGGACCTGTACGACACGTTCAGCTCGTACGGCCTGACTGTGATCCCGCTGTTCGTGCTCATGGGGCAGGTGGCCTTTCACGCAGGAATCAGCCGGGGCTTGTTCAACGCCGCCTATCACTGGCTCGGCGCCCTGCCGGGCGGCCTGGCCATGGCCACGGTGGGCGCCTGCACCGCTTTCGGCGCCATTTGCGGGTCGGGACCAGCCACCTCTGCGACGATGGCCTCGGTCGCTCTGCCCGAGATGAAGCGATTCAAGTACAGCATGGAACTCGGCTGTGGGGCTGTCGCCGCCGGCGGCGGCATCGGCATGCTCATCCCGCCGAGTGTGGTCTTCATCGTCTATGGCATCATGACCGAACAGTCGGTGGGCAAGCTGTTCATCGCGGGGATCGTGCCGGGTTTGCTGATCGCGCTGCTGTTCTGCCTGACGATTTACGCCAACTGCAAACGTCGGCCAGAACTTGGGCCGCCCGCCCCGCGCACGAGCTGGCCGGCCAAATTCGCGTCCTTGGCCGGAGTCATCGAGACGCTGGTGCTGTTCATCGCGGTCATGGGTGGCATGTTCGCCGGATTCTTCACCCCCACGGAAGCGGCCGCCATCGGCGCCGCCGGCACCCTGGTCATCGGTCTGGTCAAGAGGCAGTTGACGATTCGCAAGGTGATTCGCTCTCTCCAGGAGACGGTTCGCACCTCGTGCATGGTCATGTTCATCGTTACCGGGGCGGTCATCTTCGGCCACTTCCTGGCGGTGACCCGCATCCCCGATGAGCTGGCCAGGTGGCTGGCGAACCTCCCGCTGCCCGGCTGGAGCATCATGGCCCTGATCATCCTGTTTTATCTGCTGGCCGGCTGTTTCGTGGATGCCCTGGGCCTGATCATGCTGACGATCCCGATCTTCTACCCGGTCGTAGTGGGGTTGGGGTACGACCCGATCTGGTTCGGCGTGATCATCGTAGTGGTCACCATGATGGGCGTGATCAGCCCGCCGGTGGGCGTGTGCGTGTACGTGGTCAGCGGGATCGAGCGCGATGTGCCGCTGCAAACCGTCTTTCGAGGGGCCCTGCCGTTCCTGGGGGCCCTGATCGTCGCCGCGATCCTCCTGATCCTGTTCCCGCAACTGTGCCTGTTCCTGCCGGAGGCGATGAGATAGAGGAAATCTGCTTCGCGAGCGACCTGAGGAGACAAGGACGATGGACCCTCTCAAGTCAGACGAAACGACGTTTTCCCAGATCCTCTTCTGCACCGATTTCTCGGAGAACGCCGACTTTGCGTTTTCCTTTGCGGTCGACGCCGCCGGCCGGCGTCCGGGATGCCGGCTCCATCTGCTCCACGTGATCCCGGAAACCGAGGCCCAGTTCTGGAAGACCTACATCTACGAGGTGGACGACGTTGACGCCAAGGCCAAGCGCGACGTCGACGAGCGCATCGAGACCTACCGCGCCAGAGTGCCCGAGCACGTCGAGTTCCACGTCGAGATTCGCATCGGCAAAGACGAACAGGAAATCCTCGCCTTTGCGCGTGAGCGGCAGGTCGATCTGATCGTCATGGGCCGCCAGGGCCGCGGAGCCCTCCAGAAGGCCCTGTTCGGCAACGTCACGGAGAAGGTCGTCCGCAAGGCGGACTGCGCCGTCCTCGTCGTCCCGCTGAGCTACCGCCGCAGACGCGTGCATTCCTCTGACAAATGACGTGAGATGCCAGGAAACGAAAGAGGTTCCCATCCGAAGATGGGAACCTCTCGGTATTCGCAGGAATGAATCTCTTTCGCGCCGGGCCTTGCCCGGTCCCGGCGCTGCCACAGACCGCTCTTTAGTATCCCAGACGGCCCCAGGTGGCTGTCTGCAATCGGTGGAGATCTTCGAAGTCGGCCTCCGACTCCGGCGCCCGGCTGTTGCTCGCGTGCATCTTCTGCTGGAGCTTGCCGTACTTGATCGTGCCGGTGCCTCTCCACTTCCAGTATTCGACGTGGCCGTCGGCCATGGAGACGTTGACGCCGTCACCATGCCGGACCGGGGCATCGTCCCACCAGGTCTCCTGCTGGTAGTGCACGGCGTAGCTGTCGGGCGTCACCCACCCCTCGTCGATGAAGACCATGCGATACGCCGGGCCTGGGCTGACGATCTCGTCGAGCCGACGGAGCCACACCACCGTCTTGCCCACGCGCGTCCCCACCATCTTGCCGCCAATCGTCGTGGTGGTGCCCGTGCGGTACAGCCCGTTGACCGAGTCCATCGCGGCATAGGTCAGAAGCTCGCCCTTCGTGCCGGTCGGACAACGATAGGGCCCCGTGTCCCTGACGTAGGTGTACAGAGCGCCCGCCCTGATGCCCTCCCTCTGCAAATCCTCGTCCAGGCTGATTCCGCTCGCATAGCTGTCGTGCCAGCACTTGCCGACCCAATACGGACCCTGAGCCGCCTGAGAGCTATCGATGCCGCCGGTGCCGTTGACGATCTTGCCGTTGCTCTCATCGGCGTACATCAGCCACGCCAGCGTCAACTGCTTGAGGTTGGCCAGACACGCGGCGCGGCGACCCTGCTCGCGGGCACGACCCAACGTCGGCATTAAGATAGCCATCAAGACCGCGATAATGGCAATGACCACCAGAAGCTCGATCAACGTGAAACCCTTTGTTCTTTTATCCATAGTTGCGCTCCTACTTGTATCGCTGATCTTCGTACGACCCGACAATCGCAGCCACGTCACCGCGGCCGTCACCCGCCACATGCTGCTCGGCTTAGTAGTCCTTGTACTTGCGCATCCACTGAGGCCACGAGGTCGGATCGACCCCGCCGGCCATCGTCCGGGAATTGTTTACGTTGTATGTCTGGTGCCATCGCAGCGTCCACAACTCCTTCATACCGACCGATCGAACCGTCCAGTCGGCGAAGAGCGAATTCACGAAGCCGTCGTGCCGGTCGACGCAGACGCGGTTCATCTCGTTGGTTCCCGGCGTATCGCCAGGACCGGCGTCGGTCTCCGGGGGCTGGTCGGTCTCCAACGGCCACGAATCAACCCACCAGCTTCCTGTGAACACCGGCACCTCATTGGCATTTTTGCTCGGCGGCCTGCCCCAGTGTCTTGGCCGACCGGCTGCATCGAGATCGTTGCGACCCCAGGCGGATGTCTTGGAACCTCTCGCCTCGCGCACATTCAGAATCCAACCATTGAGGCCATAGCTGCCCACATCATTATTGACCTGCCAAGCGGTGTAAGACCACCCGCCGGCTGGGATTCCCCCCGCCGGACGAGGCTTCACCGCCTGCGGGCACAGCCACATCTTGACGTCTTTCGAGTAAGGCCGCATCGTTATGCGCCAGAACGCGCCGGACCCCACGTCGGAGGTGCTGCCGCTGACCTCTCCGGTGAAGAACTTGCCGTCGTTGTCCTCGCAATAGAGGGCGAACGCCAGGCCCCACTGTTTCAGGTTGGCCAGACAAGTGACCTTCCTGGCCTGTTTTCTGACACGGCTCAAGGCAGGCATCAGGATACCCATCAGGATGGCGATGATGGCGATGACCACCAGAAGCTCGATCAGCGTGAAACCCTTGCGTCTACTGCCCATGGTCTCTTCTTTCTTCTCCTTTTGCCTCTCCAGGCGCTCCAGAAATCGCGCACCACCCGCCTCTGCAACGGGATAGGGCATCTGCGACTGCCGACAATCGCAGGCTCCGCGAGAGACAACCCGCCGCCGCAGAGCGCAGGTATCTGCGCAAACCACACCCGAATGGATGCGCACACACCCTTGCCTGTTCCGTTCACTCCGCCTCAAGAGCCATGGATTCTTCGCGCAAAACGCCAAGAAGCCCGCACATGCGCCCAGCAGACCCTTCTGACCACGGGCGGCACGGAGAGGACGATATCACCAGAACACGTCAATTGTACCGCCACATTGCGATCATGTCAAGAAGGCGGCCGCTGTTTATAGGACAAAGTTCCCTTCTCAGGCGCCGACAGCCCCGATCTTACCCAGAGCCGCTTTAAAACACCGGCTCCGTACTATGCAATGCGTACAGGCTTCCCATGACCCTCGAAACGCCTGTCCCCGGCACTGTTGGGCCTATAAAACGCCCTTTTTCAGTATGATATTCGCGTACAGGGCCTTTTCGCTGGTCGCGACGACCGCGTAGGCCTTCCTGGCCCTCTCGTAGAAGGCAAACCGCTCGACGTACTCGAAATCCGAGAACTTCTCCCCGCTGGCGACCACGATCTTGCGGTATTGCTCCCAGATCGTCGGTTTTGTCTTGTCGCCGGCGACGACCGCCATCAGGGCCACTGGCTGATCGACGTAGACGTCCAGAGGGAAGAACTTCAGGATGGCCTCCAGGAGCACAGGTACATCGTGGCCGTCGCAGCGGAGCAGCCGTTGGGCGACGCTGGCGGCCGGAAAGTTGCCGTCGGCCAGCACGATCTCGTCGCCGTGGCCCATTTCCATCAGGACCTTCATCAGTTCCGGCGAGATCACCGGCGGGATGTTCTTGAGCATGTCGTTCCTTTCTCCAGTCTGCCTGGTTCGGCGTTCCTCTTCCCACAACCTGCCGGTGAAGTATAAAAGTGCCATGCCGGATTTCAAGTCATCGATGCGAATTTCCCCGCCCCGGACGAAATCGGTTGAGCAGGCCTTCCAGCAGGTCTTTCGATCCTCCGGCGCGACGATCACGAATAATTTGAGGTCGGGTCGGCGGCTGTGTTGACAACGCGGCCCGGCCGGTCTATGATAAGGTCCCGTTGGCTATTTCAGTTGGGGCGCGTAGCCGCAACGGGGTCTTTCCTTTTCCCACAGGTACAGCCACTTGGGCCGGATGACTGTGTACACGTACGAGTTCGAGCGACAGTGAAGATCGTAGTCTGTATTCCCGCGCGGTACGATTCGACCAGATTCCCCGGGAAAGTTCTCGCCCAAGACACCGGCAAATACCTCATCCAGCACACCTACGAGCAGGCCTGCAAGGCCAAGTTGCCCGAGAGCGTCCTGATTGCGGCCGACGATGAACGAGTCGTCAGGGCGGCCGGGCAATTCGGGGCCGCATGCGTCCTGACCCGCGCCGATCACCAGAGTGGCACCGATCGCATCGCCGAGGCGGTCGCCGGTCTGGACGTCGATATCGTCGTCAACGTCCAGGGCGACGAGCCCGAAATCGACCCAGGTCATATCGACACCCTCGCCCGGCTCCTGATCGAGAACCCCGACGTTCCCATGGCCACGCTGGCGACACCGCTGCGACAGGCCGAGCAGGTCGCCGACCCGAACGTCGTCAAGGTGGTGGTTTCGTCGCCCGTCGCTGGTCGCTCGTCGCTCGACAACAGAACCGTACCGGGCGCCGCAGCCGCAAGGGCGATCTATTTTTCGCGCAGTCCCATCCCCTACGACCGAGACAAAGGGGGCGTCGGTCCGGCGGGCAACTACCTGCGGCACATCGGCATCTACGCCTATCGCAAGGCGTTCCTGACCCAGATCACCAGGCTGCCCCAGAGCCCCCTGGAGAAACTGGAAAAACTCGAACAGCTCCGTGTCCTCGAGAACGGCTACGCCATCCTCGTCGGCACGGTCGAGCATACCGCCGAAGGCATCGACACCCCCCCGCAATACGCCGCCTTCGTCCAACGACACCGCAAGAGAAACACAAACGACCCATTTCGCAGAACCCCAGCATCGCAAGGATAGGATTCCAATGGCTGACAGCAAAGAGCTGCTGACGAAACTCAGTGACACCTCGACGGAGAGCGAGTTCTTCTCGCCGATCCCGGCGGGCTACAAGAAGGGCAAGACCAAGTACGTGTTCGTCATGGGCACGGTGATGAGCGGTCTGGGCAAGGGGATCTTCTCCTCGTGCCTGGCCAAGCTGCTCCAGGACAAGGGCCTGAAAGTCGCGCCGATCAAGCTGGAAGGCTACCTCAACATCGACTCGGGCACGCTGAACCCGTTCCGTCACGGCGAGGTCTTTGTCCTCGACGACGGGATGGAAACCGATATGGACCTTGGCACCTACGAGCGGATGCTGGACCTGGACCTGAGCCGGGCGAACTTCGCCACGAGCGGGCAGATTTTCAGCAGCGTGCTGAACAAGGAGCGGCACGGCGACTATCTCGGCCGCGACGTCCAGATGATTCCTCACGTCACCGGCGAGGTGAAGCTCAAGCTGCGGCAGCTCGCCGCCGAGAGCAAGGCCGACGTCGTCTTCGTCGAGATCGGCGGCACCGTCGGCGACCTGGAGAACGCCTACTACCTCGAAGCGATGCGTGAGCTGGCCTACGAGGAAGGGCCTAACAGCAGTTGCTTCGTGGCGCTGACGTACGTGCTGGAGCCGCCGGCGTTGGGCGAACAGAAGTCCAAGGCCGCCCAGCTCGGGATCAAGCAGGTGATGCAGCTCGGGATCCAGCCGGACATCATCGCGTGCCGGGCGACGAACCCGGTCAACGAGAAGGCAAGGCAGAAGATCAGCATCTACAGCAACGTGCCTGTCGAACGGGTCGTCAGCCTGCACGATTCGGCCAGCATCTACATGATCCCGTCGATGCTGCGCGAGCACGGGTTGGACTTCGAGGTGCTGCGCCTGCTGAAGATCGAGGACCGCATCAACCTGCGGTACGAGCGAAAGGCCTGGGCCAAGTGGTGCGATTTCACGGACAAGATCGGCACCGCCAAGTACAAGGCCGCCATCGGCATCACCGGCAAATACACCGCCGTCCGCGACAGCTATGCGTCGATCATCAACGCGCTGGAGCACGCGGGCATCGCGCTGGGCTGCGACGTCGGCATCGAGTGGATCGACACGACGGACATCACCGACAAGAACGCGGGCGAGCGTCTGGCGCGCGTCGACGGCATCATCGTGCCCGGCGGGTTCGGCACCCGCGGCTCGGAGGGCAAAATCGCCTGCATCCGCTACGCCCGGGAGAACGATCTGCCGTACCTGGGCCTGTGCTTCGGGTTCCAGATGGCGGTGCTCGAGTTCGCGCGGAACGTCTGCGGCCTCAAGGCCGCCGGCAGCACCGAGCTGGACGCGAAATGCGCTGAGCCGGTGATCGACATCCTGCCGGAGCAGAAGAAGATCGAAGGCCTGGGCGGAAACATGCGTCTGGGCGGGCGCGACGTGGAGATCAAGCCGGAGACGGTGGCCTGGGACCTCTTCGGCCGCAAGGACTCGGTCCGGATGCGATTCCGGCACCGCTACGAGGTGGACCCGA
Organism: Sedimentisphaerales bacterium; assembly: GCA_040772485.1. Lineage (GTDB taxonomy): Bacteria > Planctomycetota > Phycisphaerae > Sedimentisphaerales > Anaerobacaceae > Anaerobaca. Next base: position 251,894 of record JAXGYC010000014.1, read on the forward strand.
AGTACATCGAGACCCTCGAAGCCGGCGGCCTGATCTTCTCGGGCAAGGCGCCCGACCAGCCGATCATGCAGATTCTGGAGTTGCCGAGCCACCCGTTCTTCATGGGAACCCAGGCTCATCCGTGCCTGACCAGCCGCCCGCTGCGGCCCAGCCCGATGTTCCTGGGCCTTGTCGCGGCCGCCATGAAACGCCGTCACGGCCAGGTCGATCTGCCCGACTGCATCGAGGCCGTCAAACGAGTCCGCGTCACCGCCGAAGCGTAGAGGGGCGCCGGGAGCGTTTCGCTCATGACCAGGACGCAGGAGATCGCCGAAATTGTCAACCGGCAGCGGCGGTTCTTTCGGTCCGGGGCGACGCTCCCCTGCGAGGTGCGGCTCGAACGCCTGCGACGCCTGCTCGATGCGCTCTCGCAGCACGAGGACGGTCTGCACGCCGCCCTCGCGAAAGACTTGGGCAAGCCACAATTCGAATCCTACCTGACCGAGACAGGCTTCTCACGCTATGATCTGCGGTACACGATCAAGCGCCTGAAGAGATGGATGAAGCCCAGGCGGGTCCGGACGCCGCTGCTCGCCCAGCCGGGACGCAGTTGGATTCAATACTGCCCCCTCGGCGTGAACCTGATCGTCTCTCCGTTCAACTACCCGATCCAACTGGCTATCGTTCCGCTGACCGCCGCCGTCGCCGCCGGCAACACCGCCGTGGTCAAGACCTCGGAGCTGACGCCTGCGTGCAGTGACGTGACGCGACAAGTGATCGAAGAAGCCTTCGACCCCGAGTACGCCGCGTGCGTGACCGGCGGGGTGGAGGAAAGCACTGCCCTGCTGAGCCAGAAGTTCGATCATATCTTCTTCACCGGCAGCCCGCGCGTCGGCGCCATCGTCATGAGAGCCGCCGCCGAGCATCTGACACCTGTCACGCTGGAACTGGGCGGCAAGAGCCCTTGCATCGTCCACCACGATGCGAAGATGAGCGTCGCGGCCAACCGCATCGCCTTCGCGAAGTTCCTCAACGCTGGACAGACTTGCGTCGCGCCGGACTACGTGATGGTCCATCGCCGCGTGGAGAGGCAATTCATCGACTGTCTCAAACAGCGCATCAGCGAAATGTATGGACCGGACCCGGCGTCGAGCGGCGACTTCGCGCGGATCGTGAACGCGCAGCATTGCCGGCGCATCGCGTCACTGATCGATCCGGCCAAGGTCGTGATCGGCGGACAGTACAATATCGAGACGCGGTTCATCGCTCCGACAGTGATGTCCGGCGTGACGCTCGACGACAAGATCATGGGCGAGGAGATCTTCGGACCGGTATTGCCCGTCATGACCTACGATGATCTCAACGAGGTCTGTGAGACGATTGCCGGGCTGCCCCAGCACCCGCTGGCATTCTACATCTTCAGCGAGAGCAAGTCCGTCCAGCAGGAGCTGATTCAGCGGATTCCGTTCGGGGGCGGCTGCATCAACCATTGCATGCAGCATCTGGTCAACCCGAACCTGCCGTTCGGAGGCGTCGGCCAAAGCGGCATCGGCAGCTATCACGGCTTCAGCGGCTTCGAGCGCTTCTCACACGAAAAGAGCATCTTGAAGGCCGCCACCAGTTTTGACCTGCCGCTGGTCTATCCCCCCTACCGGGGAAAACTCGCCAGGGTCCGGCGCATCATGAAGTGACGTCGTCAGGGCTGAGGTTCAGAAGGCTCGTCGGACAGATCGTCGAGGTCGTCGTCGAAGTCCTGCGATGACTGTTGGATTTCCGCGATGATCTCCTGGGCCTCTTCGGCGCGGGAGGCAGGAACGAGAACGCGGGGCGCCATGCCGTCGATGCTGTAGGCGGCCGAGACGTTCTCGTTGGCGATGTGGACCGGGATGCCGGCGTCCTCCAGATGCGCCTTGATCAGATAGGCCAGCGTGATATCGCCGGCAACATACACTTCCACCAACCTGTCCATGCGTCCACCTCCTGATGTGCTGCCTTCGATCTTCCTGATGATTGTACCGATGACGGCCGCGCCAGGCAATCCATACCTTCAAGGCGGTGACAACCTCCGACATTCGTGGTATCATCTGATTATCGCACCGGAATCCACACAGATTGTCAAACAGGAGCACACGAGAATGCATACAAGAACGGCAAGAGCGATGATTGTCCTGGTGGGATGGGCCATTCTGAACGGGCCGGCGGGTGCGGCCCGGATCGTAGTCGGGCCCTATCTCCAGGCGCCGTCGGAAACCTCGATGACCGTGATGTGGATCACCGACGCCAATTGCATCGGTTGGGTCGAATATGGCCGGGACGAATCCCTCGACCAAAAAGCCCACCACAGCGAGCACGGGCTGATCGCGGCCAACCAGACGATCCACAAAGTGACGATCGAAGGGCTCTCGCCGGGCGAGGAGTACCGCTACCGCGTCTGCTCCAGGGAGATCGTCGCGTTCAAACCCTACGAGGTCACCTATGGCGACACGGTCATGAGCGACACGCATTCCTTCACCACGCTCAGCGACCAGAAGGACAGCATCTCCTTCATCGTCCTGAACGACATCCACGAGCAGAACGAAACCCTCATCGCAGTGACGAAGCTCGCGCAGACGCAGCCCTTCGACCTCGTCTTCCTCAATGGCGACATCCTTGGCCATATCGAGGACCAGCAACAGATCATCGATCACGTGCTGGCGCCCTGCACGGAGCTGTTCGCCACGCGGACGCCGTTCGTCTACGCGAGAGGCAATCATGAGACGCGCGGCAAGCTTGCCCGCAGGCTGCCGGACTATGTTGCCCTGCCCGACGGTCGCTACTACTACTCGTTCGATCACGGCCCGATCCACTTCGTCGTCATGGATGGCGGCGAGGACAAGCGCGACACCGACAAGGAGTACAGCGGGCTGGTCGATTTCGACCGCTACCGGGCCGTGCAGCGGAAGTGGCTGGAAGCGGAGATTCGGTCGCAGGCGTTTCGAGAGGCGCCGTTTCGCGTGGTGGTGGTCCACATGCCGCCGCAGCCATCGGAGCGATGGCACGGCCCGGACGACATGTACCAGACGTGGCGGCCGCTGTACAACGAGGGCAAGGTCGACCTGGTGATCTCCGGGCACACACACCACTACGAGATCCGGCCGCCGGTCGAAGGGCAGTGCGACTATCCGACGATCATCGGAGGCGCGCCCCAGAAGGGCGCCGCAACCGTCATCCGCGTGGACGCCACTGCTGACCATCTCGGCGTCACGATGACGCGCGACGACGGCCAGGTCGTCGGAACGTACGCGATTCACCGGGTCAAGGCTGACTCGCCTGCTGCGCCTTGAGTGCGCCAGTCTCCGCGCGGAGCGTTTCGATCTCACTGCGCAGTCTGGCGTTCTCGTCCATCACGGCCGCCATGACGCTCTCGACCCGCGAGGCGATGCCTGCTTCAAGGTCCTTCTGAAGGGCCTCGACCTTCTTCTGACAAGCCGCCAGTTGCTCCTGCCGCTGCTCGATCTCGCTGGCGTGGCGGGCTTGGACCTTCTCCATCTCCGCATCGCGAGCGACCAGTTGCTTCCTGAGCTGCATGCTCTCGGCGGCGATGAGCCGGGCCTGCTTCACCTCCGGTGTCGCCTCCTGCCGACAGGCCGATCCCAATCCCAGCAGCAGTCCAACAGCGACCACAACGGCCAACATCCTGTGTTCTATCGGTTTCACGGCAACAGTCCTCGTTCTCGCGTCTCTTGTCAGGTCTATTCAAACAGCGGCGCCAACTGCTCCCTGCGGGCGGCGTCGATCTGCTTCGGATCGGTCCAGACCGCCATCTCCAGGCTCTTGCGGCACGCGCAGTCTTCGCAGACCAGCGGCTGCTCGACGGCCAGAACCGCCTCGATGAGCCGCAGGCAGTTGTCAGTGGCCGTCCGGAGGTTCGAGACGATCTCCTGGATCAGGGTCTGCTTGCCCTTGGATGGATCGTGCGGCCGCCAACAGTCGTAGTCGCTTACCAGCGCCACCAGCGCGTAGCACATCTGCGCCTCGCGTGCCAGCCTGGCCTCGGGCATGGCGGTCATGCCGATCAGATCGCCGCCCCAGGCGCGGTGCATCTTCGATTCGGCGCGGGTCGAGAACTGCGGCCCTTCCATGCACACGTACGTCCCCTGAGAATGAATCCGGATCCCGGCCGGCTTGGCGATGCTCCGCAGGGCTTCGCGAAGCCGGTCACACGTCGGATCGGCCATCTCGCCGTGCAAGGCGCCGTAGCCGGAAAAGAACGTGCCCGTCCGCCGGAACGTCTTGTCGATGAATTGATCGACCACGACCAGGTCGCCCGGCGCGATCGAGTCGCGCAGCGAGCCGACCGCGCCGCTGGCGATCACAGCGTGGACGCCCAGTTGCTTGAGGGCGAAGATGTTGGCCGCAAAGGGCACGTCGCTGGGCCCGAACCGATGTCCCGGCCCGTGCCGGTTGAGGAACGCGACACGCCGCTCGCCGAGCGTGCCGACCAGAACAGGCCCGCTGGGCGCACCGAACGGCGTCTGCACTTCGCGCTGCTCGGCACCGGCCAGCTTCGCCGCCAGGTCGTCACCCAATCCGGTGCCGCCGATCACACCGACCAATTCCTTCGCCATATCCTTGTTCTCCTTTCCAGGTCGGGCTATGATAACCGGCGCGCGTGCCGATGTCATCCTCGAATGGCAGACGTGTGGCAGCCACCTGCGACACGAGATTGGCCAAAGGAGCCTGGGAATATGGACTTGCTGGTAACGATCAAAGAGGTCAAGGGGCACTGCCCCGTGCATAAGGTGGGCGATTCCTTCACGCTGAAAGCCTGCTATCAACTGGTCAGCGAGATTCCCGTCTGCATGCACGGGCTGGCGTCGCTGATGCCGTGGTACAATGCCCTGCGCGTCTCCGAGCCGGCCGCCTGGGGCCTCGACGGCAAAGAGGACAAGACCAAGGCCTACGTCCAGTGCCCCGACATCTGCCAGTACACCGGCGGCGGCACCGTCGTCTACGAGATCAGCAAGGTCCGCTGAGCCACACTGGGCAGCACTCGCAGCAGAGACGCCGAAGCGGGGCTTTCCCCCATCCTCCCTGCCAAAAATACGTAGTTCCCACAATCAGATCGCCCACCGGAAAATGGGTATAATGGATTGATCGCCGACGGTGTGAGGGTGGCCTGCCCGCCCTTGGGCTGCCGTGGGCTGTTTTCACGCCGAGCCGCTGTTCATGCCAGGCTCGTTTGTCGGGAGGGCAGAAGAATGCACGCCGCACGCACATTTTGGGGGATTCTTGCCGTTGCTCTGTTCCATCGGAGGCATGTCATGGTTACTCCACGCACATTCCGAGCATACGCTGCCGTGGTCCTTATCCTCGCCCTCGTCCCAGCCGCTCCGGCGGCCGAGCAAATCGACCAAAGCAACCTGCCAGAATGGGACGGCGGCTGGACGCACGTCAACCCAACTGCCGATAGCCAGGCGGTCATGTGGCAGACGTTCACCCCGGCCTGCACGAATCTGACGGCGGTGGAGATCGACATTCTCACCGTAAACCCCGGCCGGGGCGACGACGTGCTGATCGTCGAGATCGCTGCGGCCGGAGTCATTCTCGCGGCGGCCGAACGTTCCGTCGAGGACGGCTTCGACGGCCTCCTGCGCTTTGAGTTCCCCGAGGTGGTGCCCCTCGTTCCTGAGCAACTCTATGAACTAACGGTGCGCGACACGGGCAAGGGGCAATTCGGCTGGAAGTACGGCTCGAACACCTACGAACGCGGCAGCCGATACGTCTTCGCACAGCAGCAACTCGGCTCTGACTGGTTCTTCCGAACCTATGCCTGGGTCGAGTCGCCCGCAACCAAGTACAGTGGAGGAACAGGCGAGTCGAACGATCCGTACCAGATCGCCACGGCTGCCGATCTGATCGCTCTCGGCGAGACGCCCGAGGACTACGACAAGCACTTCATCCTGACCGCCGACATCGATCTGGACCCCAACCTGCCCGGCGGCAAGGTCTTCGACAAGGCGGTCATCGCGCCGGATACGGACGCCGCAAAAGGCGGTTTCCAAGGATCTTCCTTCACCGGCGTTCTTGACGGGAATGGCTATAAGATCTCGCATCTGACGATCGCGGGCACAGACTATCTGGGCCTTTTTGGGCGATTAGTCTCTGCGGCGAAGGTCCTTAATCTGGGCTTGGAGGCAGTAGAGGTTAGGGGCCGCGCCGATTTCGTCGGCGGTCTCGTCGGCAACAGCGGTGGCAGCATCAGTTCGAGCTACAGCAGAGGCTCGGTTCACGGCGCTCATTATGTCGGCGGCCTGGTGGGCGCAAACCATGGCAGCATCACCGCGAGCTACAGTAGCGGCACGGTCAGTGGCAGCCCCTATGTTGGAGGCCTCGTGGGCACTAACGGCTATGCGTACGACGCGTACAATGTGCCCATCCCGACCTACAGCAGCATCACTGCAAGCTACAGCAGCGCCTCGGTCAGCGGCAGTTGGTGTGTCGGTGGCCTCGTGGGCTCCAACCAATGGTATGGGAGCATCACAAAAAGCTACAGCAGCGGCTCGGTCAGTGGCGAATGGTCTGTCGGCGGCCTCGTGGGCTCCAACAACTACTATGGCAGCATCGCGGCGAGCTTCTGGGACATCGAGACCTCCGGTCGATTTCGAAGTGCCGGCGGAGTGGAAGTGGGCTTGACCACAGACGAGATGATGGACCCCCATATGCTGGGTCTGAACGGCTTTGCCAACCATCCCAACTGGGTCCTGGATGCTGGACGCGATTATCCGCGTCTGGCCTGGGAGAGAACCCCAGGAGCCGTGATTCCCGCGCCGGACATTGACTGGCTGGAAGGACAGGGTACGGCGGACAACCCCTATCGCATCGACGACGCCGAGCAGATGATCCTGCTGAGCAAGGCAAGTATCCTCTGGGACAGACATTTTGTTCTCTGGGCGGACATCGATCTGGACCCGGGTCTGCCAGGCAGATCAGTCTTTAGACAGGCCGTCATCCCAACCTTCACAGGTGTATTTGATGGCAACGGTCGCACGATATCGCATTTGACGATCAAGGGTGAGAGTTACTTGGGCCTTTTCGGTCAATTGAGATCCGGGGGCGAGGTCAAGAACCTGAGAATGATGGATGTTAACGTTACCGGTTTAGGTGATTATGTCGGCGGCCTCGTGGGATTGAGCTACTCCGGCACTGTGTCCGACTGCTACAGCACCGGCTCGGTCCGTGGAAGTTCGGACGTCGGCGGCCTCGTGGGCGGCAACGAGGGGGCCAGCATCACCGCAAGCTACAGCAGCGGTACGGTCGGTGGAGATGATTTGGTCGGTGGCCTCGTCGGAGAGAACGTGAGGGGCGGCAGTATCGCTACGAGCTACAGCAGCGCCGCGGTCAGCGGCACGGAGGCTGTCGGCGGCCTCGTGGGCTCTAACGGCGGGAGCATCGCCACGAGTTACGTTACTGGCTCGGTCAGCGGAACCCGTCAGTATACCGGCGGCCTCGTGGGCAGGAATTACGGAGACGTTACCGACTGCTACAGCACGGGTATGGTCAGCGGTGTTGAGTGCGTCGGTGGGCTGGTGGGAGAAAATAGTGGGTGGCAGGTGAGCCACTGCTACAGCACCGGCGCGGTCAGCGGGAAAGACGATGTGGGCGGTCTTGTGGGTCGCAACTGGGGCAGCATTGCTGCGAGCTACAGTACCGGCGCGGTCAGCGGAACCGGCGAGGCTGTGGGCGGCCTCGTGGGCTACGCGGAAGGACCGTGGGCGACGACGGAAGCCTGTTTCTGGGATATTGAGACCTCGGGGCAGACGACCAGTGTGGGCGGCACGGGTAAAGCCACGGCCGAGATGCAGATAGCGAGTACGTTCCTGGATAATGGTTGGGACTTCATCGGCGAGACGGCCAATGGCACAGCGGATACCTGGTGGATTCTTGACGGAAGGGATTATCCGCGATTAGCGTGCGAGTTCTGGGCCTTCTCTCCTGATCCTTGGAACGGCCAGGCCGATGTCGTTCAGTTCGTCATCGTGAGCTGGCGCGCCGCGAGAGAGGCTCTGGCCCACGACGTGTACTTCGGTGAAGACGAAACAGCGGTAGCTGTCGCAACCCCGGCAAGCCTGGGTGTCTACCAAGGTCGGCAGCTGGCTGAGCTGAACACGTACGATCCCGGCGCTCTGGAATGGGGCACGACATATTATTGGCGAATCGACGAGGTCAACGAAGCCAATCCGAACAGCCCGTGGAAGGGCAGCGTCTGGAGCTTCACGACGGCCGACTACGTCGTTGTAGACGATTTCGAGAGCTACAACGATAGGGACAACTTCATCTTCGACACTTGGCTCGATGGCTTTGGCTATGGTGACCCAAACATTCCTGCCGGCGGCGCGACAGTTCCGCCCTACTATGCCGGCAACGGCACCGGCTCTATCGTCGGCTACATGTTTGCCCCATTTGCGGAGCAGGAGATTGTGCATGGCGGCGGACAGTCGATGCCGATGGGCTACGATAACGATGGTACGCTGTTTGACGGCACGTCCTCTGAGGAGACCGGGAAATTGTTCTATTCCGAGGCGGAACGGGCTTGGGAAACACCACAAGATTGGACAAGCAACGATGCGGATACGTTGACCCTGTACTTCGGAGGCGAGATGGGCAACAGCCCAGAGCCGCTGTATGTGGGGATCGAGGATAACAGTGGGCGAATCGCAGTGGTGGTCCATCCAGACGCGGAGGCGGTGCAGGCGACCGCATGGCAGAAGTGGCAGATTGCCCTGGCGGATGTGCAAACGGTTGGCGTGGACGTAGCGGCGGTCAAGAAGATGGTGATTGGCGTCGGCGACCGCAACAATCCCCAGCCCGGCGGCACCGGCAGGATCTACATCGATGATATCCGCCTGACGAAGCGGATGCCGTAGACATCTGGTGGATTTTAGAGGGCCGGGATTACCCACGGCTCTG
>JAXGYC010000015.1:0-245897 GCA_040772485.1 Sedimentisphaerales bacterium
GCAAGGAGGGCAAACGCGAGCAATTCTGGCCCGGCACGTATCGCATGGACTGGCACAACGCCGAGTTCAGGCTTCATGTCGTCAAGCTCACCGCGGCGCTGAAGCAGGTCGGCCTCGACGGCGTCTTCTACGACAATCTGCGTGAAGAACGCGAGCCGTGGGTCGCGTTTCTCAAGGAGGTCCGCCAAGCGGTAGGCGACGACTTCCTGCTCCTGGCCAATTCGGGCTATGCCGTGGGCAAGCACGACTTCGCAGCGCCATACCTCAATGGGATCATGTATGAGTCCGGCTGGAGTCACGGCCGTACCGAGTGGGACGACTGCATCGCGAAGATGCGGCACACGGAGTCACTCTTGCGGAAGCCGACGATCAGCGTGATCGAGCGATTCGAGAACATCGGCTCGCGAGCGGGCTGGCCGGGCGACCCCGATCGGGGCAAGAAGCCCCCTGCCGATCCGCAGGCCAGGCGCTGGAGCCTCTGCTTCGCCCTGACGGCCGGCGACTTCTACTACTTGTTCTCCGACGACACCAGCCACGGGCACGACTGGTATCCCGAGTACGACGTCAAGATCGGCCTGCCGACCGGCTCCGGCGAGCGAGTCAGCTCCCATGTCTGGCGACGCAGCTACGAAAAGGCGCTCGTCGTGGTCAATCTGCCTGGCGCTGCCACGCCCCACACGATCGACCTCGACCACCCCGCAAAGGACTCCCTCACAGGCCGCACGGGAACCCACTTCACCGTCGTTTCGGGCGATGGAGCCATTCTCACGAAGCAGGAGTAGGCCAGGAAGATTTTTCTCCTCTTCAGCGTCTCCGTCAATGTAAGCGCTTTCCAATAAATGATTTATGGTCTCCAAACAAGAAATGAAATTTCTGTTGACAGTGTGCTATTACTATAGTACACTATACCTATGTTAAACTACAACACAGGATCATTGACGGAGCACGCTGATGATTGAGTTCAAGCTGGATTTGAAGAGCGGGGTCCCCTTCCATCGTCAGATCGTGGACCAGATTCGCTACGGCATCGCCTCGGGCCGGCTGTTGCCCGGCGAGCAGTTGCCCACCGTCCGGGATCTGGCGGTCCAGCTCCAGGTCAATCCCAACACGGTCCGCAAGGCCTACTCGGAACTGGAGATCCTGGACGTGCTGGACACGCAGCAGGGGACCGGCACCTTCGTGAGCCACCGCGAGATCGAAATCGGCGATGCGGAAAAACGCCGCATGCTCAAACAAATATGTGACGAGCTCGTCGCCCGCGGACACCAGTATAACCTGACACTCACAGAAATTGTCGAGTACCTGCAAGGGAGGCCAGACCATGAGACTCAAAGGTAAGACCGCAGAACCCGTGGCGATCACGCGCAAGTACATGGAAAGCTTCAAGACGCCAAGCGCGGAGATGAATCTGCCCGCTTGCCTGGCCGCGATACTGATTCTGCTGGGCGGGTTCGTCGTCAACCGCTATATCGTAGGGCAGTGGGCGACGATTCATTACACGGTAGCCGGCGTCACGATCTTCCTGGCCGTGTTCGTCCTGTTCGCCCTGAAGGTCGCGAATCAGTGGGACCGGGCGGTCATCCTCCGCCTGGGCAGGTTTCACCGGCTCAAAGGGCCGGGCTTGTTCTTCATCGTCCCCATCGTCGAGAGCATCGTACAGACGGTGGACATGCGCATCCGTGCAACGGACTTCAGCTCGGAATCGACGCTGACCAAGGACACCGTCCCGGTGAACGTGGACGCGATCTGCTTCTGGATGGTCTGGGACGCGAAAAAGGCGATCCTGGAGGTTGAGAATTACTATCTGGCCATCGTGCTGTCCGCGCAGACGGCCCTGCGGGATATCATCGGCACGCACGAGCTGGCGGACATGCTCACTCATCGCGGCGAGCTGGGAAGCCGGCTGCGGGAGATTCTCGACGAGAAGACCAATCCCTGGGGCATCACGGTTCAATCCGTCGAGATTCGCGATATCATCATCCCGAAGGACCTGGAGGACGCGATGTCCAAGCAGGCCCAGGCCGAGCGGGAGCGGCAGGCGCGAATCATCCTCGGAACCGCCGAGACCGAGATCGCCCAGAAGTTTGCTCAGGCCGCGAAACAGTACGAGGCAAACCCGATGGCCATGCACCTACGCGGCATGAACATGCTCTTCGAGGGCCTCAAGGAGAAAGGCTCGATGATCATCGTTCCCAGCTCCGCGCTGGAAACCATGAACCTCGGCGCCATGGGCGGCCTGGCAGCACTCAGCCAGACCCATACGGACAGGCCGGAACACGATGCGAGTAGCGCAGGACGTGCGAATCGCGGCTCTACGGACTGATCGACACCAGGAGGAAGCCCAGAACGACCAAGCCGATGGCCAGGTAGGCCTGAACGGAAAGGACCTCACCCAGCAGCAGGACGCCGAGAATGTTGACCACCACGATGGAGGTGGCGCTGAACAGGGCCATGGTCTTGCCGATCTGGAGGGCGCTGAAGACGTAGAGCTGGCCGAACATGGCGACCTGGCGGATCAGAAAGTACAGCAGGAACCACCAGCTCAGGAAGGTCGAGGCGCTGAACGGATTGTGGCGCAGGTTGGCCCGGGCGAGCAGGTCGCCCGCCGTGAACAGCAACTGCGTCGCGACAATGATCACCACCGGCGATCGAATCCAGGTCATAAGGAAGCGGAACCTGCCAACAACAGGCCTCACGGGAGGTACGCGGGAGTGGTCGGCCCTTCTCTCCTCTGGTCCTTCTTCATCCGGCCCGCAGGACCCACACCCTGCGGCCCACACAAAGCCGAGCAGCCTACCGATCCGCCCGGCCGCTGTCAATCCGATTTCGTGGCCTCGTCGAACGCGGGGTGCACTGCGTGTTTGTAGGTAGGTTCCTGCCGCGGCGAGCAAGGGGGGCTGTCATCTCGGAGAGCGTGGCGGATGTCATTTCGACCAAGAGCTTGCTGAGCGAAGTCGAATGGGGCGAAGCCTGCACGGAGAACTCTGGCCGAGGACAAGGCAATAGCCCGTTCGCCGCCAGATTCCTCCACTGCACTGCGCTCCGGTCGGAATGACAAAGTCGACTGCAACCCCCCGTGAAGGTCTACCTACAAACATCAAGTGCACCCTCGAACGCGCGCCCGTGAGCTTATCCCTGTCTCTGTGTGGCAGCCTCAAGCCGCAGGCTTGGGGATGGTTCGTAGTGACGCCGTCAGGCGTTATGCCCTTACGGGCACACTACAAACCACCATCCCCAAACGCTGCGCGTTTGAGGCTGCCACCGGGAGCATACCCCGATAGACGAGCGGCCCATGGGGTGAGCACATGGGCCGCGAGTGAGACTGCGAATTTGCGATTCGATTGTCGTGTCAGCTTCGCCAGGGGCGGGTGCGATTCTGGACGGCGGCGAGGGTCTCGTTGGCGATCATCATGTCCTCGGCGATCTCGAAATCGAACATGCCGGCCAGGCAGTGGTCGGCGCCGTTTTCGAAGACGTATTTGAACGCGTCGCGCGGCGGAATCGCTCCGGCGGCCATCACCTTGAACGCGATCCACGGCTTGGTGACCTTCTTCATCACCTCGATCGTCTCGGCCGGGCTCTTGCACCAGTAGCCGGGAACCTCGTTGTAGGGGTTCTTCAGCTCGTGCGGCTTGGGCGCGCTCGGGTAATTGTGGTGGTGGAACGTCTTGATATAGAAGTCGTTGGGAATGTCGTGTTTCTCACACTGGACAATCACGTTCAGGTCGTGTCCACCGACACCCGAAGGCACGCCGAGGTCTTTGGCGATCTCAACCGCCTTGCGGACCAGGTCCATTCGCCCCTGGGCGCAGAGCGGGTCAGCCCGGACGCCCCACAGATAGATGGCGTCGGTGCCGTTGTCGACCAACTCCCTGGTCATCTCGGCGTAGCCCTTCATGTCGTCGGTGATCTCGGCGATCGGGCAGATGATCCATTTCATCTTGCCGCCATAGCGCTGGCGATACCGCTTGAGCATTTCCACGATGCCGGGCGGGTTGTGGATCGAGAGCGTGTTGACGCCATGCGCCTCCGCCAAGGCCATCGTCTCGTGGATTTTGTCCTCGGTATTATAGTGGGCGCAGAGATTGTAGACGTACTTGAGGTCCCGGCTGTGGGTGTAGTGCGTGAGGAGGTTGCCGCCCAGCAGGATGCGGCTGACCTCCAGGTCGCCGATCCGCCCCATCGGCAGCGTGGTCTTCGAGCCCGGCTCGACCTTGATATCGAGCCGGCCCTTCTCGGCGCCCCGGGCCGCACTCAACGCCAGAGTCCCACCGGCCGAAGCGGCCAACGTGTGCTTCATGAAACTGCGACGATTCAGATCGGATGACATCGTTCTCGTTCTCCTTCTTCTGCGAGGAACCCCCTGTTTGTCTGGAAGAGCACGTCTCAGTTCAGCCGGCCGGCGGACCAGCGGATGGCGCGGACGACGATCTCGCGGAAGTTCGGATTGGCGTAGGCCTTGGAGTCGTGGCCGCCCTGGAAGAAGCAGACGCGGGCCTTGCCGTAGTTCGGCCGCACCCAGCCGATGGTCTTGTCGCTGGTCGGCTCATCCGTCGTCAGCAGCACGTGATTGTCCTTGGCGAACCACACGCCTTTGTAGCTCTCATCGTGGATGGCGAAATCGCTCAAGCCGCGCGTGATCGGGTGATTGCGGTCGGCGATCTGGACGGTCAGGTCCACATCATGTTTGTAGCTGGCGGTCTTGAGGGCGACGCCATCGATCTCCTGGTCCTTAAGCGGGTATTTGGCGCCGATGATCTTGCGGTACTGGTCCCAATCGCCGAAGGCGCCCTGGGCGTGGTGCAGCGCCACGAGGCCGACGCCCTTGTCCTTCAGCAGGCTCTCAAAGTTCTGCTGCCGCCTGGGCGAGATATTCGCTGTCATGTTGTACAGCACGATGACGTCGTAATCCCAGTCGGAGACGTCCTCGAACAGCTCGCTGTGGTCCTTCTGTGCGGCCTCGACGTACGCGATGTCGTCGCAGCCCTGGAACATTTCGAAGAACGGGTCGTGCTCGAAGTCGTGCCCGCCCGTGACGGCGACGACCTTGATCGGGTTCAACGGCTTGACCATGATATTCCTGTAGTAGACGAGGCTGTCGGGGTCGTGGCCCTGGATGGCGAAGGTGCCGCTGGAGACCTTGCGGCCGGCCATGCCCTGCGGCGGCTTCCAATCGGCCGGCTCGGTCCAGTCCACCGTGGTCTGCCCGTCGATCTTGATCACAATGTGCTTGCCGACAACCTTGATGTAGTAGTGGAACCACTGGCCGTCCTTCGACGGTGCGTTGTCCATCACGTCCTGCACCGCATAGAGGCGGCCGGTCTTTTTGCGGTCGCTGTGCGTCGAGTTGACCTGGCATTCGTAGCCCTTGGCGGGCCAGTCGGTTTCCTGATAGGCGGTGTGAAAGTAGATGCCCGAATTGGCCTTGGGCATCGTCATCACCTGGGCCTGGAACTCGAAATCCTTGAAGGTGCCCCCGTTGACGGAACCGGTATAGAAGAGATGGCTGCGTTTGCCGTGGACGACCAGCTTGCCGTCCTCGACGCGGAAGGTGCCCTGGTTCTCGCTGGCCCGCCAGCCTTCGAGGCCCTTGGTCCCGTCGAACAGCGCGACCCAGCCATCGGCGGCGTCATCAGGCAGGGGTTTCACCATGATGTTCTTGTAGTGGACGATGCTGTCGGGGTCGTGGCCCTGGATGGCGAAGGTGCCGCTGTCGATCTTGCGTCCGCCCCGGCTCCAGCCCTCCGGCTCGATCCAATTCACGGTCGTCTTGCCGTCGATCTTGATCGTGATGTGCTTGCCGACGACCTTGATGTAATAGTGGAACCACTTCCCGTCCGTCGATGGTGCGTTGTCCATCACATCCTGCACATCGTAGAGGCCGCCCGTCTTCTTGCGGTCGCTGTGCGTTGAATTCACCTGGCACTCATAGCCCTTGTCGGGCCAGCCGGTCTGCTGGTAGGCGGTGTGGAAGTAGATGCCCGAATTGGCTTTGGGCATGGTCATCACCTGGGCCTGGAACTCGAAATTCTTGAAGTCGGCGCCGTTGACTGGACCGGTGTAGAACAAGTGGCTGCGTTTGCCGTGGACGACCAGCTTGCCGTCCTCGACGCGGAAGGTGCCCTGGTTCTCGCTGGCTCGCCAGCCTTCGAGGCCCTTGGTGCCGTCGAACAGCGCGACCCAACCATCGGCGGCGTCATCCGGCAGGGGTTTGACCTGGATGTTCTTGTAGTAGACGAGGCTCTTGGGATCGTGGCCCTGGATGGCGAAGGTTCCGCTGTCGACCTTGCGTCCGCCCTGGCTCCAGCCCTCCGGCTCGATCCAGTTCACCGTCGTCTTGCCATCGATCTTAATCACGATGTGCTTGCCCACGACCTTGATGTAGTAATGGAACCACTCGCCGTCTTTCGAGGGGGCGTCCCTGTTCACATCCTGCACGCCGTAAAGGCCGCCGGTCTTCTTGATGTCCGTGTGGGTCGTGTTGACCTGGCATTCGTAGCCCTTGTCGGGCCAGCCCGTCTGCTGGTAGGCGGTGTGGAAGTAGATGCCGGAGTTGGCGCCCTGCGTGGTCATCACGTCCGCCTGAAATTCGAAGTTCTTGAACGTGCCGCCGTTGACCGGTCCGACGTAGAACAGGTGGCTGCGGTCACCGTGCACGACGAGCTTGCCGTCTTCCACTTTGAAGGTGCCCTGATTCTCGCTGGCCCGCCAGCCTTCGAGGCCCCTGGTCCCATCGAACAGAGCAATCCATCCGCCGTCATCAGCGGCGCTGCATACCGTGATTAAGCAGCAGGTCAGCAATCCAAGTGTGGTCTTCTTCAGCATGTCATAAATCTCCTCAAAGTCTTGTGGATCGGTCTCAAAGTCGCCAGGGGCTGCGCATCGCCCGCACGAGACGGCGGTTCGCGGTATCGTTGTCGACGAACCGCTCTTTCGCCGGCTCCCAGCGCAGCTTCTGTTCGAGGCGGATGGCAATGTCACTGATGTGGCAGAGGATGTCGGCTTGGACGGATGCGTCGATCGGACAGATGGCCTCCTTGCGCGTCTTGACGCAATCCAGCAGGTTTCGCGCGTGATTGTTGCTTTCGTACAGGCGCAGGTCGTTGGCGCCCCATTCGGTATTGAGGAGCTCTTTCGGATGGGCGTTGATGCCGGAGCGATCGACATGGACCCAGCCGTCGGTGCCTTCGAAGGCGGTGCCGTGGTCGCTGGTCCGTCCGTAGCGCTGTTTCCATTCATCGGGATAGGGCGTGCCGGTGTAGTTCATCCGTATTCCACTGTCGTATCGGCAGGTTACATCCCAGTTCATCGCGGTGTCGCAGACGCCTTCGGGATCGGGCCAGACGCCCTTACCTTCGATTTCGAGCGGGCCGGCCAGTTTGTCACCGCCGCCCCAGAGGGCGATGTCGAGCGGGTGCACACCCCAGCCGGCGATGAAACCCAAAGCGTAGTCCGAGACGAACCACCACCACTGATTGGAAATGCGCTCCGGCGTATGCGGATGGTATGGGGCCGGACCGAGCCACATGTCGTAGTCCACCCAGTCCGGAGCCGGCGCCGGCCGGCGCGAGCCGCCGGAGCTGCTGCCGGGCGACCAGACGTTGATCGTGTGCAGCTTGCCGATCCGTCCGTTGCGCACCAGCTCGCAGGCGAAGCGGAAGTTCCGCTCCGATCGCTGTTGGGTGCCGAACTGGAAGATTGTGCCGAAGCGACGGCACGCCTCGCGCAGCGCCTGGTCCTCGGCCAGACTGAGCCCCATCGGTTTTTCGAGATACATGTCCTTGCCCGCGCGGGCGGCTTCGAGCGCCACCAGCACGTGCCAGTGATCGCAGGTGGCGATGTGCACGACGTCGATGTCCGGGCGGGCGATCAGCTCACGGAAGTCCGTGTAGGTGGCGCAGTCGCTGTTCTTGTAGTAGTCATTGACGGTGTTGCGGCCGGCTTCGAGCACGGGCTTCTTGAGGTCGCAGACCGCCACGACGCGGCAATCGTCCTGCGAGAGGAAGTTCCGCATCACGTAGACGCCCTGCGGCCCAACGCCGACGGTGCCGACGGTGATCCGCTCGCTCGGAGCCACCGTGCCGGCCTTGCCCAATGCCGACGGCCGGACCACGTACGGAAAAGCCACCGCCCCCAAGGTCAGCCCGGTCGCCCGCCGGATGAAACTCCGACGTGAAAGACGCGTCTGCTCGGCCATCTCAATCCTCCTTTGGACCCCGGAACAGCCCCCTGGGACGAAAACCACTGTCCCGTCAGTCTACGTCGGCCCCCCGGCTCCGGTCAAACCAAAAGCCCTTCGCACCAGACACCAGAGGAAGGTCTGTATCCAGCTCGACTTGCATCCTCTTTGTTGCCATGCGAGTCGCCGCACTAACCCTTGACGGCGAGGCAGCCAAGCCGTACGATCATCGCACCGAGGCTCTCGAGGAAGTCAAACGTGCGGAGATTGCTGTAATTCCGGTGCTTGCTGCGTCTGGTGCCCCAGAGGGGTGGTTCTTTGTGTTACCGGACCCAAGCGATGCCCCCGATAAAAGGACAAATATGTGAAGTTGCTATTGACAAATGTCCGATCTCACGGTATATTCTAAGAGGTAGATATGGGCGAAGTCGGGTGCTTTCACATCGAGGGCATCAAGTGCTGGTTCTACTCTCAAGACCATAGGCCCCCGCATTTCCATGCGAAGAGGCGTGGCGAATGGTGTTTCAGAGTCTGGTTCCTGGAGAAACAGACAGCCATGCTTGAGAGAAGGCCTGGGCCTAAAGGGCGAGTCTCAACAGAGGACAGGAAGATACTCCAGCGTATGGCCGCCGAGCACAGAGACGAATTGCTGCTGGAGTGGGAACGCAAGGTGAAACATGACGACTGAGACTATTGAGAAACCCGAAATCCTCGCCGCGGATGAGCATGCGGAGTCGCTGTTGAGAAGGGCTTTTGTCACAACGGGGCTGTCAGAAGGCAAACGCGGGTGGCGGCGCATCAAGAACTGGAACCATCTACCTTCAGCCGGCACGGCTTGTTTGTTCATCGTGTGCACCTTGCAGGAGCTCAGCCAGGAGAAAATCGCACAGATCCGACGATGGAAGGAGATTAAAGGCAGGGACAAGGTGTTTCTGCTGCTGCGCGGACGATTGCCATCAAGAGCCGTTGTCGACCGTCTGGCCTGGCTTGACGTCAGGGACGACAGCAGGATTCACTTCGTGGAGACGGATAAAGAGAATGAGGCAAGCCTCGCCGAAAGGCTCCTGGCCGCCCTGGACTGCGATCAGCAGGAGCATCGGATACTGGAGGCATGGTGGGAGGAGAAGACGCTGGTAGTGGTGTCTCCCGGCAGAATGGGGTTCAGCAAGATCCGCGTGCCGCTCTCGAGACTGCCGGCTCTGAAGGAACACTCGGAAAGCGCACTGGCCCATTTCGAGATCGACGAAGATGGCATGTTCATCTATTGGCCCTCGTTGGATGTTCATCTGGGATGGGAGCAGCTTGAGATGGCCGTCGACGGGCAGGCTGCTCTCAGGGCAAGACAACAGTCAACAGAATTCAACCGATCCTACGGGGCGGCGATAAGGACGCTGCGGATGCAACACGGGCTGCGTCAGAGCGATGTTGCCGGACTCACCGCCCGCCAGGTTGGACGGATTGAGCGGGGCGAATGCCGGGCCACTCATGCGGCCCTTAAGAAGCTCGCGGAGGCCCACCAGATGACGCCGGCGCAATACATGGATGGACTCGCGACCCTGCTGTGACACATTGCGCGGGATTGGTCAGAAACTGTAGCGGACGGCGAGGTAGGCGTTGGTGTTGTCTTCGAACTGGCCGAAAAAGGTGTGGGCCTCGTCGCCGAAGAAGACGTTGGAGCCGACCTCGACGGTCAGATGGTCGCTGGCCTTGTAGTTGGCGATCGGGCGCAGGTAGACATCCTCATCGGACGGCGAGTAGTACGTGAACATCGAGAGACTCAGGTTCTGGTTCATCAGCAGTTTGGTCAGGCGCAGCGTTGTAAGGTGGCGAAACTCGTCGCGTTTGGGCATTCCCGCAGGTTGGTTGTCCTCATAGTCGTCGTAGTCGAGGGTCTGCTCGATGTAGTATTGAACGCCGGCGGTGAAATCGCGTCCGATCTCCTGCGTGTAGCCCACCAGGTAGCGCAGCTCGGAGTTGTTGATAAGGAAATTGTCGCCGTCGCGGTCGTCGACGGAATCGTAGTAGCCGATCTCGGCGTTGCCGATGCCCTTGCCGACGGTGCCGCGAACGCTGGCGCCGTAGACGTACAGCTCGGGAAAGACCGCGGCGGACATCGCATCGTTGAACCCGCCGGGACTCTTCCAGTAGCCCCAGTACCCATAGAGGGCCAGCTCGTAGTTGCGAATGTTGCGGTACAGACGAAGGGCCAGTTCGTCCTCTTCGAGGAACTCCCGGCGGCGTTCGACGCTCAGCGTGTTGTCCTCGCCCGCCCGGTCGCCCAGTACGGGATTCCAGTAGCTCAGGCGCTCGCCGCTGATGAAGCGGTCGGAGTCGAACTCCGGCGTATAAGCGACGTCCAGGTTCGCCCAGTCCATGAAGAAGCTGACCTTCACCGCGTCCGACGGCGCTTTGAGATACTCGGTGTCGCGACCGATGAAAAACGACTGCCAGTCCTTGGGGAACAGGTCGTTGATGAAGATCAGGTCGCCCGTCCCCCAGGTCAGGACCTGGCGACCCAGCTTGAGGTCCATGGAATCGGCCGGACGCATGAAAAGGTTCGCCTCGCGCAGATCGAACACGCCCTTCTCTTCCACGCCGTCGCCGTAGACGTCGCCCTTGACCTTGACGTCGCCCCAGTCGCGCATGCTGAACAGGTCGAACTGGTATCGCGCCTCCATGATCGACATGTCCTTCTCGTGCGGATCGTTCTGGAGCCGATAGCCCGCCCGCGCCTCGTAGAAGCCGTGGTACTCGGTGTCGAGCTTGTCGAAGAACTCCTTGACCGGGTCGGGCTTCGGTTCTTCGTCCTGTGCGGCAGCAACCGGGGCCATCGCCGCAGCGAGCAACAGCAGGGTCGCGATGCACGTCACCGTTCCGCGCGCCGATGCGATCATCTCATGGCCTCCCTGGGGGGTCTGCGGAGATAGCGCTCCTCGAAGACATCGCCGACACCGACGTTGTACTTGACATCCGTGAAGGCCATTTCGGTCTGCCCGCCGGTCTTGAGGTCCTTGACGACGGACTTGGTGACCGTGGGGAACTCCTGGATCATCTTGACGTCCTTCGACTCGATGACACGATAGAGCTGGCCCTGCTTGTCGTAAAATTCCATCTTCGTCGGCACGTAGGTCTTGCGGTCGATCGCCACGGTGTAGTGGCTGAACTCGACCTCTTCGGGCTTCTTCGGCACGTTCTTGACGACGAACAGGGTATCGGTGGTCTCGATCAGCTCATGCGTATCGAGGTCCAGGTTGCGTCCGGAGACGTCCTCATAGACGAAATCGGAACCGACGAAGCTGGTCCGCTTGTCGCTGGCGGCGATGCGCTTGACCAGATCGAGGGCGGGCAGGTACAGCCAGCGGTCATCGTCTTTGCCCTCGCCGGTGTGCTTCTGCACGAGGTAGACCATCCGCCGCACGTCGGACGGACGCTGGAAGTACACGAAGTAATTCTGGTCGCCGCCGTCGGCAACGTCTTTGCGCAGGATGATGAACTCCCGCTCGCGGGTCTGGCCCGCCTTGTTGGTGATGGTCATCTTGACCGTGGCTTTGCCGTCGTCGCCCTGATAGTAGGCGACGACATTGGCCTTGTTCACGATCGTCTGCACGTCCGGCACATCGGCGGCCGCATGGACGCCGGCTGTAGTGAACATACCCAAAACCACAAACGCAGACAGGACCACGAAGCTTCTCTTGCGCAGCATGCAACACCTCCCACTTCTTGATATCAGCCTTTGACCCCGAGCTTTCGCAGCAGCGTCATCATCGGGCACCAGTTGGTGAACGCCGACTGGAGCAGGTTCAGACCGACGAAGCCCGTGAACAGAAGCCAATACGACGAATGATAGTGCGCCAACAGGGCGCTCACAACCACAAAGAACCCGGCAATTCCCCGGAGCATGGACTCCACTGTCATGGTTCACCTCTCTATTCCTTCTCGGCCGAGCCGGCCTTCTGTTGCTGGGCCTGGACCATCCGACAGGCCTGTCGGCGCGACAGGACGCCGCAGATCACCGCCAGGACCGGCACCGCAACGATGCTGAACCACATGAAGCTGTTGAAACCCATCTTGCCGAACTGATGCACGTTGAGAAGCACGACGACCACGCTCGACAGCGAGACCACGAAGCAGAATGCACAGTTACACTTGGCGGACTGCGGGTTCGCCGCTGCCTTGAACAACCGCTTCTCGCCCACGGTCAGAATGGCGGGCAGCACCAGAAGGGTGACAACGCCTGACAGCGCCATGATCGCGCAGAGGAAGATGCCCACCGTCTTATACGGAACCAGCGGCGCCGCCAGCAGCGGCAGGAAACCGATGGCGATCACCAGGACATTGCGGCTGATGGCCCGCGCCGGCTCGCCGAACATCTCCACAGCGCTGCGCTTCCACGAGCCTGTCGCCGCGTACGTCACCCGCGCCCGTTCGAGGAAGTGGATCGCAAAGTCGACCGCCATGCCCAACGTCAGGGCGCTGAGCACCGCGACGGGCATGTCATAGTCCTTGCCGACCAGCCCGATGACGCCGTAGATGACCACGATGGTGATCGACAGCGGCACCATGCACACCAGACCCCACAGCACCGAACGGAACATGATCGCCATCATGATGAACACGATGATGAAGCTGCCGAGCAGCGACTGGAGCATGCCCCAGACCATCTTGTTCTGCCAGACAATGTTGATATAGGTCAGACCCGCCCACTGGTGCGCGACCGGCACGGGCGGGGGATTCTGGGCGAAGAACTTGTCCACCGCTTTGACGACCTGCTCCATGTCCTTGTTGTCGCCGCTCTTGAGCTGGAGCCAGAGGCTGGTCTTGTCGTAGTCGTTGGTGACGAAGTGCCACAGATCGTCGGGCGTGTGGCTGCTCTGGAACTGGATCAGGCACTGTGCCACCGCCGCGCTGGAATCCGGGATCGTGTAGTTTTCAGGCTTGCCGTCGATCAGCTCCTGGTGGACCTTCTTGACGATGCCGGCAAGCGAGTTGGTCTTGCCGACGAGACCCGTCTGCTCCAAATACTTCTCCAGTTGCGCGATGTAGCGCAGCGTCTCGGGCTGCTTGAAGATCTTCAGACGCTCTTTCTCGAGGTCGAAGAAATCGATCAGCTCATACCAGACGTCGGCGGCTTCCTGCGACGCGGAGGCCTCCTTCTCCTGCGCAAAGCGGCCCAGTTGATCGAGCATCGCGAGCCTGGTCAGGCCGGTCGAGGCCTCGGCCAGGAGAGCCTTTTCGGCTTCAGCGACGATCGCGGTCGCCGCCGGCAGATCCGCCGCCAGGTCTTCGGCCTTTGCCATCAGGCGATCGCGCAGAGCCTGCACGTATTCGGTGCTCACGTTGGGATCGCCGGCGTCTTCGAGAACCAGATACGCCATGTAGGTCCCCGAGAAGTGCCGGTTCAGCTCGATATCCGCCTGCCGGATCGGATGGCTTTTGGCGAACCACTTGATCGGGTTGTCGTTGATGTTGACTTGTGTAATGCCGTAGACGGCGATGGCCGCCAGAATCACCATCACCACCAGAATGGGTTTGGCGGCGGCGTAGGTGAGCCGTCCCGTAGAATGAAGCACGCGCGTCAGCCAAGTTTGCTTTTCTTCGTGCACGGCCGCGGCGCCGAAGTCCTCCAGCGAGCGGTCCTTGAGAAACATGATGTAAGCAGGCACGAACGTCACTGTGCAGACCCACGCCACCATGATGCCCGCCGCGACGAAGATGCCGAAGACCTGCACCGGCGGGATGGGCGTCAGCGCCAGTGATGCGAAGCCGGCTGCCGACGTTAGAGACGTGTACAGCATCGGCATGAACAGGTTGTCCATCACCTCCAGCGTCGTTTCACGACGGCCCTTTTCCCTGGTGTAGCGATCGAAAAACTCCGACAGGATGTGCACCGAATCGACGACCGCAATCGGCATGAGAAAGATCGGAATCATCGAACTCATGATGTGGACCGGATAGCCCAGACCGATCAGAGCCCCCATCGTCGAGATGACCGCGACCATCGCCACGATCATCGGCGAGATCACCAGCACCAGCTTGCGGAAGAACGCCAGCATCAGCAGGAAGATCACCAGCATCGCCAGCGGGGCCGAGATGGCCATCTGGATGAACATCTCGTAGCCGAAGGTGTCCTCTGCCACGGGCAGGCCCGTGATGTGGTACTCCTCGTCGCCCGTGAACTCAGCGATCCTCGCGTTGAGGGCTCGATACACCCGATGGCTCAGATCCTTGTGCGTCAGCGGCAGGTACAGACAGATCGCCTTGCCGTCGTCGGAGACGACCGTTCCCTTGAGCAATGGATTGGACATGGCCTTGTCGCGAACGGCCAGCGCCTCGGCCTCGGTCTGGGGGGGCCGGGGCATCAGCCACTCGAACGTCACGACGCCCGGACCGCCCTGGCCGATGTGATCGACGGTGGACGGGGCCAGCAGGTCGACCTCGATCACGCCGACCTCCTGGTTCGGGTCGTCCTCGCTCGGCCAGCGCAGCGTCCTGGCAAATTCCGTCAGTTCATAGATCTTGCGCAGCGACTCGGCGTTGAATACACCCTCGGGATGGGCGTTGTTGACGATCCCGACGACCACCATGTCCGACAGGACGAACTCTTCCTTGGTTTCGTCGTGGAAGACCCGCACCGGCTCATCGGCCGAAAGCATGTTCTCCGGGTCGGTGTCCACCCGGATGCGCGGGATCAGGGCTCCCAGCCCCAGGGTGAAGACAACCATCACCACGGTGACCAGCTTGTAGTGGCTCAACGAGAAATCCGTGATCCTGTGTTTGAGATTCATAGTGTCAGTCCAACCCATAAACCGCTTGGCGACTCCTTGTCCAAACGAAGAGACACACGCATGTTGCCATTCCGAGCGCGACGGCGGAGCCTTTTCCCTGAAACCGACGCTCTTACAAATCAGGAAGACAAGACGCTCGTTTTCAGTGCTTCACTATGCCGGAGAGAATAGCCTGTTCATCGTGCGCAACGCTACCACCCATGACCTTCGCGATGTTACCGCCAAACATCCTTGCCATCAAGGGCATGTTCATCTTCGACAGATACACCTTGCTATCGTCGCCTTCCCAGACCGCAATCGTGCACGGCATGAGAGTCGAAACGTGCCGGTCGGTGGTCAGGATGCTCTTGGCATACTCCGGTTTGCACAGCTTGACCAGCTTGACACGGGGACCGAACGGAACGCCATGTCGGGCCATCGACTCGTTCATGTTCGAAACGGTCGAGACCACCCAACCATGGGCCGGGATGGCCTGTTCCAGCGCCGCCACCGTTTCGTCGAAACCAAGCAGGCTCTCCTGAGTGACGATCATCATCTTCGGCATGGCGCCAACGACCGCCACCCCACACAGCAGAACACCAACCACGATCCCGATCCCCCCTCCCGTCAGGAAAGACCTGTTGACCCGCGACGTCACCTTCTCCGTATCCTGCTCACTCATTTTCGCCCTTTCTTCTTGCGACAGTGGTCATAGACGCAGCCGAGAATGCGAATCACGTTCTCGTTCTCGATCTGATAGAACACGCGAGCCCCTTCCCGGTGGGAGCTCAGGATCCCCTTGTCTTTCATGATGGTCAGTTGCTGGCTGGTGATGGCCTGCTTCTCTCCCACCCTCTCGGCAATCTGGGTTACCGACTGCCTTCCCGCCTCCAGCGCCTCGACAATCTGGAGGCGGATAGGGTGGGCAACCGCCTTAAGCACCTCCGCGGCCTGGGTTGCCAGTTCCTTGTCCATGTTCGGGCCCTTCAAATATCTATTTATATACATATAGCTATACTACTATGTCAATCGCCTGCGGTTCGTAGAACAAGATAAGAAAGTGTGAAAACTGCGCCACCCCCTGCTCCGGACGTCCGCATGCCGGCATCCGCCTCGGTGGAAGCAATCCCCCAAGCCGCACATATCGCCCTCTCTGAGCAGGTTGCCCAGTCAAAGCTCATCCCCTATTCGAATGCCCGCCTGCCAAAAATGGTTGTATGAGCGATACTGCGAAGACTGCCGCTTTCAGGCGGAGTGTGCAGCAAAGGTATTGACGTGCGAGTGACTACTGGCAGAATGGTGAAGCTGCGGCGCGACACACGGGCGCGTGAGCCCGTGGGCGGGCCGGCAACCATGATAGACGGTGACGAGATGTCGTCCGCCGTCACGGAGAGACGGAGGTATGGAGACAATCGGACGCGTGACGTACCACGTGGCCTTTGACGAAAACCGTGGATGGAACGTCGTGCAGGAGAACTCAGGTCAGGTGATGAGCACGCACCGCGCACGCACCGAAGCCATCCTCCGGGGGCGAGACCTGGCCAGGACGCATCCCTATAGTCTTCTGGTTATTCACGATCGAGAAGGGCGAACGGAGAAGCAGTACAACTACGGTCGGCGTCCTCGTGACGTTGCAGTCTGAGCGTCGGATCTCTCCAGCCAAGTCCCCCTCGGGACATCCCAGTCTGGCCTTTGCGGCGTCGCGACCGCGCAACGTCAGATAACATCGCCTGCGACAGCACAGAGAATGCCCCGCCTGCGTGTTGCATCGGTCCGGCCCCCCAAGCAGCGGAATGCCACGACGGGACAGGTTTCGCTCGGGGTCTGAGAAGAACTCGAGCAGGTTTGAAGCCGTTGGAAGTTTCAGGTTTGAAGTCTGAAGCTTGAAGTGCGGCCAGGCATCCTGCTTCACACTTGCCGCTTCAAACTTGAAACTCCACCGCGCCTTGCTTTTGGAGAGCGTAAGGGTGATCCGGCCCCCCCGATGTCCATCTCCGATAAGAATTTAGGTATCATGGTAAAAAGCGGGGGTTCGGTGCTTTTTTCGACTTGACAAATTGCCGGACCGAGGTTAATGTGGGCCGCCAAGGTAACCTGGAAGAGCCTTCTGTCAAATGGAGTTGGCGCAAAAGGAAGGGGCAAGGATGAAGGATCTATTCACCACCGGCGAGGCCGCTGAAATCTGCCGTGTCAGCCAGCAAACCATCATTCGCTGTTTTGACTCGGGTCGACTCAGAGGCTTCCGTGTACCAGGATCGAAGTTCCGTCGCATCCCCCGCCAGAATCTGATCAAGTTCATGAGGGAGAACAACATCCCGCTGGACAATCTGGATTCGGGCAAGAAGAAGGTGCTCGTGGTCGATGACGACGCCGAGATCGTCGAGCTGATCAGTGACATCCTGACGCGGGATGGACGGTTCGACATCCGGACGGCATCGAGCGGGTATGAGGCGGGCATGGCCACGCAGCAGTTTCGACCGGACTTGATTCTGCTCGATTACATGCTGCCCGACGTCAATGGCAACGTGGTCTGTCAGACCATCCGGAGCAATCCGGAATTCGAGAACACACGAATCATCATCGTCAGTGGCGTCATCAAGCAGGAGGAGATCGATCAACTCCTGCGATCGGGCGCCGAGAATTTCATTCGCAAGCCGTTCACCATCGCGGAGCTGACCGAGAAGGTCGACGCGGCTTTGCAGTTGGCGTGAGTGCGACGGAGCCCCTGCGGGGTGATGGACGCGGGGAATCTCTGGACTGGCGAAAGGGCGTGTTGCTTCATCGAGGCGGGTGAACGACAGCGAAAGGACGTAACGAGGACACCGGCATGGCCGAACGAAGTGTGAGCGCAGCCGCTTCCCGCAAGGTGGAACTGGCCGCAGGCGAGCTGGAGGCCCTGTCGGTGCCACCGTGCGTGGCCGTTCAGTACCTCACCCGGATGCTCCAGGGCCGCTTCTGCGCCAGCTCTATCGCGGATATCGCACAGTGCGAGCCGGCTCTGGCTGCCCGTATCCTGTCGCTGGGGCAACGCTGCCCTGCCGCACCGCCCGGCCAGCGACATGCGATCCACCTCGTGCTCGACCGTCTCGACGCTGACGAGGTCCGCGACGCCCTTCTGGGCCTGAAGGTCTCGGCCGGCTTCGAGATCGAGTTCGGCCAGAACCAGCCTGCCTCGCCGGCCCGCAACGATCTGATTATGCACAGTCTCGCGGTGGCGGTCTGCGCCAGACACATCGTCGAAGCCTGCCAACCGGCCCTGGACCCGCACATGGCCTACTCGGCCGGGCTGCTCCACGACATCGGCAAGTTCGCTCTCCAGGACATCATGCCCAAGAGCCTTGCGGCTATCGTCCAGGAGGCGGAAGCCACCGGATCGGGCCTGTACGCCGTCGAGCAGAAGCATCTCGGAACCCATCACGCCATGCTCGGCAAGCAGTTGGCCCGCAAGTGGCGCCTGCCCGATCCGATCACGACGGCGATCTGGCTGCACCACAGCAGCGCCGTGACGGCGCTGGAAGGTCTGCCCGAGACGGCCATTGCGCGCATCGTGTGGGCGGCCGACCACGTCGCTCGGCACATGGGAATCGGCCGCTCCGGCAGTTTCGACC
Source organism: Sedimentisphaerales bacterium (assembly GCA_040772485.1). Taxonomy (GTDB): domain Bacteria; phylum Planctomycetota; class Phycisphaerae; order Sedimentisphaerales; family Anaerobacaceae; genus Anaerobaca. The sequence continues at coordinate 18,552 of JAXGYC010000015.1, forward strand.
CGCCCGAGCGGCTCAGCGCCGTCGCCAAAGCCGTCGAGGCCGACGTGGAAACGCTGGCCCGAATCGCAGACGGCCTGGCGCAGGAGGTCGCGACGAGGGCCGAGGCCCTGGGTCTGACCATGCCCAACGCGGCGGCCAGATACTGCGATGCGATCCAGGCCGTCGCGGCGAAGCTCTCGACGGGCCAGACGGCACTTGCTGGCGAGGGGCGAGACCTCAAGATGGCTTCGAGCTACCTGGACTTCGCCCGTGAGTTCCTCGGCGATATCGGTCCCAGCGCCGGCGCAGTGGCCATCGCGGAGAACCTCGCTCGCCGGTGGCAGCGGTTCTTTCAGACCGGGTCGATCTGCCTGTACCTGGCGGGCGGAACGCACGCCGGGGCCATCGACACCATCGTGGTCGAGGCCCTGGGGCACAGCCACAGGATGGTGCTGGAGGCGCCCGGAGATCGGCCTGTGGTGCCGCGTTTGATTGCCGAGCGTTTCGCCGTGGCCGATGCGCAGGACCACATCGACTGGCTCGTCGAGCAGGTGGATGTGGACCTCGATCTGGATCGGACAAAGCTCGTTCCGCTACTCTGCGACGGCCGAGCAGTGGCGATCATGGCCTTCGAACTGAACTATCCGGGCGATGCCACGTTGTTCGCCGAGAAGTTCCAGACCGCCGCGTCGATGGCGGGAGCCGTGCTCGGACTGGCCATGGCGAAAGAGAAGCAAACACGATTCTCCGAACGGCTCGTCCGGGCGATGAGCGACGCCAGACCGGCGGCCGAGCCCAAGTCGGTTGAGAGCCCGATCGAGGCCCTGGCCGAGATGGCCGCAGGCGTCGCCCATGAGCTGAACAACCCGCTGTCGGTGATCTCGGGCCGTGCCCAACTGCTGGCCGAGATCGAAGCCGATGAAGAGCGAAAGCGGGACCTTCGGCAGATCCAGGACAACGTGGGCGAGGCTACCGGCGTGATCGACGACCTGATGGCGTTCGCCGAGCCGTCGAAGCCCCGCCCGGCGGCTACCGCGATTCACCAGATCATCGAGGAGGCGCTCGAGCTGGCCGGCCAGAAGAGCAGGGTCGAGCACGTCAACGCCCAGGTCCAGGCGGTCGGCGCCGATGGCGAGGTGTACGTCGATTCCGCACAGGTTGTCTCGGCGCTGGCCAACATCATCGCCAACGCCATCGAGTCGTACACGGACCCGTCCGGACCGATCAAGATCAGCGTCGAACCCGGCGCCGATGGAGTCATGCTCCAGGTGCGCGATCTGGGCTGCGGCATGGACGCCGACACGCTGCGAAAGGCCACGCATCCGTTCTTCAGCGCCAAGCCCGCCGGCCGCAAACGGGGCATGGGCCTGGCCTACGCCGCCCGCCTGCTCCAACTGAACAGGGGAACCCTCGCCCTGGCCAGCACTCCCCACCAGGGCACCACTGCCACCATCACCCTGCCCTACGAATAGCACGACTCACAGGACCTATGAGAAACGCCCCGGCCGCAGTACAATGACTGCGGTGCTCCATGTAGGGGCGAGGCATGCCTCGCCCGAACCACCTGCCAGGAGCGTTGCAATGACAAGCGTACTGCATCATCTGGTCTGGGCGGCGCCCATTGCGGAAGGCTTGGCGTTCGTCGTGACGGGCGCTTACCTGGGCCTACGTCAGAAGCCTTCATCCGCAACCGTGGCAGCCTGCGAAACACCGGCTTGCCAGAGCACCGCATCCGTCGCTCGCACGGCGCACGATCCGGTCGTCTACACCACCAGCGGCAATCGTTACTACCACCGGCGCAGTTGCCCGTACGTGCGGTCGTCCAGGACCCCAATGAGACGCAGCCAGGCCTGGCAGCGATACCGACCGTGTGGTCGATGCAAACCTCCGCATGTGAAGCAGGGGCAAGGCATGCCCTGCCCGGCCGGGCTGTCCTCCGTCAGGCGCCGTCGCTGAACTCGTGGATGGGGGTCAACAGGAGCTTGCGGAATTCGACCTCGGAGCCTTCCGCCTGGATGGCGATCCGGCCCTTGTCGGCGGTGCAGTCGTACCCGTGGTTGACCAGATCGCCGTTGACCCAGACCTTCAGGGAATTGCCGAGGCACTCGATCACCATCGTGTTCCACTGGCCTGGGGGGTTCTCGGAGCCGTCGGTCAGGTTGGCGATGCGACGCTGCTTGTTCTCGCTGATGCCCCACTGCTCCTTCGGTCCTCGTCGCTCTTCCATGTCCGGCACGGTGACGTCCTCCATGATGCACCAGAAGTCGCCGGCGTTCTCGTGCATCATCTGCACTTCGAGCGACTGGGGGAACATGCCGTACAATGCCCGAGGCGTCGAGGCGTGAACCAGGACGCCGCAGTTGCCCGGCTTGCCGGCGAAGCGGTACTCGACCTCCAGACGATAATTCTGATAGATGGTGTCGGTGACCAGGTGGCCGCCGGGCGTGCCCAGGCTCACGAGCATGCCGTCGCGGACAATGAACGGGCTGGCCACACTGGGGTCGGTGTCCATCTTGGGCACGTCGACGTACCAGCCGCGGAGGTCCTTGCCGTTGAAGAGACTGACCGACCGGTGCCGCGGCAGCGATTGACAGGACGCCGTCGCCAGAACCGCGACGGTCGCAAGGATGAGCTTCTTCATATTGTCGTCCCTCTTTCTGATCGATAGCCCAGGTGTCTTCGACATCGCACCACAGCGGCGCCGACGCCCGCCGGTAATGTATACGATTTGCCCACAAGTTGAACAGCATATCCCCACGATTCCGTCGATCGAGGCGGCCGGAGTCATTTGGGAGCAAGGTCCGAGAACCCCGGGGTCATTCTTCGCCTTCACCGCCCTGTCCGGCGGGCGCCGGCATCCCACGACTACCCCGAGAGACCTCTACCGCTGATATGTGTTCGTTTATGGGGCGGCCCCGACGAACCGGGGATCCCCGCGCATGCCGCTAAAGCACGAGGGGCGCCAAGCCGAATGGAACGCAGGGGTTTTACCTCTACGAGAAGGGTCCTTTGAACGTGGAGTTATATGAGTCAGAGCCAACGACAACAACGACTGCGTCTGCTCGTCAAGAAGCTCAACCGAGAACGGAAACGGCAGGCCAGCCAGATCGATATCCTGTGCAACGACCTCATCGGCGCTCAGAGGGCCTTCGTCAAACGGCTCAACAGCGTGGGCTTTGCCGCCACTTTCTACAAGTCTCTGCTGGGGGCTACGGACCTGCGGAGTCTGCTCGTGCGAGCGGACCAGATGCTGCGAGACGAGCTGCCGGGGGTGAGCATCACCTTCTTTCTGCGGCAGCGGGAGGGTGGCCAGTTGCGCGCGGTCAACGTCCACGAGACGTTGACCATCGACGACCAACCTCTGGAAGATTACTTCGGCCCTGAACTGGTAGACGGCATCTACAAGTCGAACAGGCAATGCACGATGAACGATCTGTTCGGCATGGGCCTGCACGGCAACCTCTCAGAGCTGGGCAACGTCTCTCTGACGACGCTGCCGCTGGCCAACCTGGGGCGTCCGCTCGGATTCCTGCTGCTGGGCCGCGCCATGCCCGCCGCATTGACGGCAGAAGAGCTGCACAAGGTGGACCTGATCACCTGCGGGCTGTCGCACGCCATTGCCGCCTGCCGCCAGCCGATTCCCGCCGGCGAATGACAAAACCTCAGGCTTCGTGGACCTTGGATGGCGGTTCCGCAACGGCCGAGCATGCCGGCACACGGCTCCGCCGCCAGCACAGAAACCTTGCTCCCCGGAGAATCTCATTGCATTCCCTGTCGCCATCCCACATAATGGCCACCGGTGTCTACCGAGTAAGGTCGAGGAATTGGAGATCGCTGAGATGAACGAAGGCCCGGTCAACCAGAGCCATATGATCGAAACGACCGACTGTCTGGAAGCGGTAGGGGTCTTCCGAGGATGGAAGAACTTCTTTTTCCTGCTGGTGGTGATTTGCCTGCTGCTGACGCAGGCCTGCTTCTGGCTGGTCAACCTGAGGCTGGTCGAGATCCCCGCGGCGCCCGCCGAGCCGCAAACGGCTCTGGAGGCGTTGAGCACCGCCGCCGCCCAGACCGTGGCCGACGCCAATCCGCCTGTGGCGGACTCGACCTTCGCCCCGGCCGGAACAAAGAAGGTCAGGCTGCCCTTCATCGAGAAGCTGACCTGGAAGCACATCAAACGCACCGTCGAGCTGGTCAACGGCATCCTGATCATCACAGCAGGATTGTTCTGTCTGGCCATGTTCTTCAGTCTGATGGTGTCCCTCATCGGGCGGCTGGGAGGCATCAATCACATCGCGCGGGCGTTTTTCCTGTCCTTGATCATGTTCATCCTGATCGTGCCCTGGCAGGAGCTGATCGGCTCCAGCGTCGTCGGTGTGGCATACACCCCCGCCGAACTGGTCAAGTGGGTTTCCGACAAGGGGTCCGGCTTCATGTACGGCGTCCTGTTCTATCTGCGGTTCACCATATACTGGCTTCTCGTCATGCTGCTGTTGATCATGTCTCAGGCACGCAGCGCCCGCTGGACCAAGGCCATCCTCCGCCGTCTGGAAATCATCTGATTCGCACGAGCGCATAGGTCCCATTCGTCCCAGGGGTCCCATCTGTCCCACAGGACCTGTAGCAGATGGACTGTCCTGACATCGGCACATGCTACGTCCCTGCGCGCAGCGGCAAACCAACCGGCAGCCGGTGCGTGGATGTTTACAGAAACGAGTTCCTGACTATACTGGTATGGCTTATGACGGCCATCGATGCCAATTCTGTGGGTCTGGTGCAGACCAAGGTCCTCCGTGTCGTCGAGTCGGACGCCCCCTTGCTGCTGGAATGCGGCAAGAAGCTCGGGCCGATCGACGTGGCCTATGAGACCTATGGGCAACTGAACGACGCCCGGAACAACGCGATCCTGGTCTGCCACGCCCTGAGCGGCAGCGCGCATGCGGCGGGCTGCCACAGCCGCGATGACCGCAAACCCGGCTGGTGGGAGGACATGATCGGGCCGGGAAAGGGCATCGACACCGACAAGTGCTTCGTGCTGTGCTCGAATTTCCTCGGCGGCTGCTCCGGGACCACGGGGCCTTCGTCGATCGATCCCCAGACCGGCAAACCGTACGGACTGAATTTCCCCATCATCACGATCGCCGACATGGTGCGCGTCCAGAAGTTGCTGCTCGACCGCCTGGGGATCGAGCACCTGCTGGCGGTGATCGGCGGTTCGATCGGGGGCATGCAAGTGCTTCAGTGGTCGATCGCCTATCCCGACATGATGGACGCCGCAATTCCCATCGCCACGACGACGCACCTCGGCGCCCAGTCCATCGCGTTCGATGCCGTCGGCCGCAACGCCATCCTGGCCGACGCCAATTTCGCCGACGGCCGGTACCACGGCAACTCGGTCCCCGCCCGGGGACTGGCGATTGCCCGCATGATCGGACACATCACCTACCTCTCGGAAGAGGGCATGCGACAGAAGTTCGGCCGCGAGCTGCGCAGCGCCGGCAAGTACAGCTACGACTTCAACTCGGAATTCTCCGTCGAGACCTATCTCGACTACCAGGGGCAGACGTTCGTCGACCGATTCGACGCCAACAGCTACCTGTACATCACCAAGGCCTCCGATTACTTCGACCTGGCCCGAGACTACGGCTCTCTGAGCCAGGCCTTTGCCAGCACGCGGGCGCGGTTCCTCGTGGTCAGCTTCAGCAGCGACTGGCTGTTCACGCCCGCCCAATCCGAAGCCATCGTCGATGCCCTGGCCGCCAACGGCAAGGACGTGAGCTTCTGCAACATCGACTCGTCCTATGGACATGACGCCTTCCTGCTGGAGAGTGAAACGCTCGGTGCGTTCCTCCGCTGTTTCCTCGGCGCCACGAGCCACCCGGAGTCTGTCAAAGTGGAGGACGCCTGCTGCTCGAGGCCGACCCGGCGCGTGGATCGGCATGAGCAGGCTCACCGCGCGCGCGTCGACTACCAGCTCGTCGAGTCGCTGATCAGGCCTGGTGCGACCGTGCTGGACGTCGGCTGCGGCGACGGAGAGCTGCTGGCCCGGCTGCGACAGGACAAGCGAATCGACGGACGCGGAATCGAGCTGGAGCAGGACCTCGTCCTGGGCTGCGTCTGCAAGAGACTATCTATCATCCAATACGATATCGAACGCGGACTGGGCAGCTACGCAGACAAAAGCTTCGACTACGCCATCCTCTCGCAGACCGTGCAGACCATTCGGGATCCGGAGCGGGTGCTCCAGGACCTTCTGCGCATCGGTCGCAGGGTCATCGTCAGCTTCCCCAACTTCGCCCACTGGCGCTCACGCGTCCAGTTGCTGTGCCGAGGGCGGGCGCCGATCACGCGTCAGTTGCCGTTCGGCTGGCACAATACGCCGAACATTCACTGCCTGTCGCTGAAGGACTTCGACGATTTCTGCAGGCGTCTGGGCGCCAGGATCGAGAGGCGGGTCCCGCTGGTCAAGACCCGTCCGAGCCCGGTCCGGGTATGGCCGAACCTGCTCGCCGAGCAGGTCATTTACGTAATTCGAAGAGATTAGGAGTGCTTTGCAGGAGGGGTCTTCATGGCAGAACTCGAACGCATAGGCATTTCGCTCGACAAAGACCTGCTGTCGCAGTTCGACGCGTTGATCGCCCGGCAGGGCTACCAGAGCCGCTCGGAGGCGGTCCGCGACCTGGTGCGGCAGCAATTGAGCCAGGAGCGGCTCGGCGATCCGAAATCCGAGGCGATCGCGGCGGTCTTTCTGGTCTACGACCACCATGCGGCCAACCTCAGCGAGAAGCTGATTGCCATACAGCACTCCCACCTGCTGCACGCGATCAGTTCGCTGCACGTGCACCTCGACGCGCACGACTGCCTGGAGATCATCGTCCTGCGGGGCCAGGTCGGCGAGATCAACAAGGTCGGAGAGAACATCCTGAGCATGAAGGGCGTCAAGCTCGGCCGGGTCAACCTGGTGGCCGTGTAGAAATCCGCCCTTCTTGCAGGAAGGAGCGAAAGGCAAACATCAAAATAGCGGAATCCGCCTTCGGCGGATGAGTACGGGCGAATCATGATTCGCCCCTACGGCATTTTTGCATTTTGCGATTTGATCTTTGCTCTGATTACCCCTTGACAGCCGCCCGGGCCGTCTGCTCTAATACCGTCTTCTCGGGCGATTAGCTCAGTTGGTTAGAGCGCACGGATCACACCCGTGAGGTCACTGGTTCGAGTCCAGTATCGCCCAGTACGGAAGCTCTTCCAGGCAGGTCCTTTGCCATCCCCTCGTTCCCTCGGGTACTCCGATAAAGTGACGTCGGGGACGAATCCGGCCTGATTCTGCAAGCCCCCCAGCAGCGCTTCGCACGAAGGGTCCGATACTCCTTGGGAATCCAGGTCCTTGCCACGGACAAACCTCATGGGTACTTGCACCCACCGTGCAATTCGTTCCTCAACCCGGAGCCGGTTCTGTCCGATGCTTTCTGACGGCGTAGAAACAAGTGCGGTCTGCCATGGACAACCTCCGCCGGACCAGTGCTGTGCGGAACGTAAAGGGTTTTTGGGAAAGGAGCAGCAATCATGGGTTGGTTTGACGACAAAGACACTATGCAGAAGAAGTCCGCGTTGCGAAATGCTGTGGCCGTGATGCTGGCCGACGGCAAGGTGGAGCCGAACGAAGTGGCCACACTGGGCTTCATCTGCAAACGGCTGGGACTGGACCCCAGCGTATTGAATGAGATCGTGGCCAATCCGGGCCAGATCGAGTTCGTCGTCCCTCAGGACCCCACCGAGAAGGTCCGGCAGTTGGCCGACGTGGTGTTCATGATGATGGCCGACGGAAACATCAATCAGAAGGAACTGGATTGCTGCCGGGCGGTGGCGCTGGGTCTCGGATTCCATGCCTCCACGGTCGTGGACGTGATTCTGGGCATTGCCGAAGCAATCAAGAACGGCGTGAACCGCGACCAGACCGTCCGCATGGCCGAGAACATCCTCGGCAAGAGCCCCTCTCTGGTCTGAGGCTGACGGCGGCGAGAACACGCAATGAAGACGACGGATCTCGGGTTTCGCCACGGGTATGTGCCCGGGCGGAACCCGCGGTGCGTCCGATGTCACTCTCGGGCCGGCAGGAAAACAGAGGGCCAATGTCATTACTTCAACCGGGACAGATCATTCGGGACACCTATGAGGTGGAGCGCTACCTGGCGGAGGGCGCGTTTGCGGAGGTCTATCGCGTCAAGCACAGGTTCCTTGGCCGCCAGGCGATGAAGGTGTTCAAACGCACCGGCATGACGCGCGCCGAACTCGATGAGATGATGGCCGAAGCGGTCCTGCTGTCCCGGATCGCCCACCCTAACATCGTGAAGGTATTCGATGCGAACACGGTCGTGACGGAGCGGGGCGAGTGCGGCTACTTCACGATGGAGAACGTTCCCGGTGGCAGTCTGGACAAGTTCTGGCGGTCGCACGGGGCGCAACTGGTTCCGGTCGAAACCACCGTCGAGATTCTCAAGCAGGTCTGTCGCGGGCTGAGTCTGGCGCACAGCAAGAACCCGCCCATCATTCACCGTGACATCAAGCCGCAGAACATTCTCATCGGGTACGAGGCCGACGGCCTGCGGGCTCGCATCAGCGACTTCGGTCTGGCCCGGCAGGTCAACCGCCTGACGCTCCTGGCAACGGCCGCCGGCACGCTGGCGTTCAAACCGCCCGAGGTGTTCACCCAGGCCAAGAGCGACTCCGTGGCCGGCGACATCTGGGCGCTGGGCGTGATGACGTACATGCTGCTGACCGACAAGATTCCCTTCGAGGTCGACGAACACCTCGGATGGGGCAACGGCCAGGCGCTGCAAACGCCCCCGCCGGCGCCGAGTCTGTACAACGTGGAGGCGAACGCCGGCCTGGATCGGATCGTGTTGAAATGCCTTTCGCCCAAGCCGGCCGACCGTTACGCCAGCGCCGCGGAGTTGCTCCAAGCGCTCGACGCATGGAAACCGGGGGCTTGCGGCCCCGAGCCGTCCGCGTCCTCATCGACGAGCGTATCGCGCTTCTCCAAAAATGCCCTCGGCCCTCTGTCGGCTGCCGACGAGGAGCAGGCCGAAGCGCTCGTCCGCCGGGCGCTGCGAATCGCCACGGAGCAGGGCAATCTGAACGAGGCGGCGGACATCATGGAGGACGCGTTCAACAAATGGCCCTCACTGAGAGACAAGTACGCCACGAAGGTCACTCTGTGGCGTCGCGGAATTCAGATGTAGACGAACGCCAAGAGAGGAAAGCCCTCCACTGAGGAGAAGTCGGGGTATGCTGACCGGGGAATGCCATACGTTGCTGGATATCTGCGGGCCGGACATCTACAGCCGCAACGCCTTTCGATTGCTCGCAGCGGACGTCGACGCCACCGGACGAAAGATCAAGCGGAACGAGGCGGAACTCCAGTCCGCTCTCGAGGTGGGCGACCTGGCGGAGGAATACGGTGAGTTTCTCCGGCCCGATCCCCTGCCGAGCCGCGAGGAACTCCTTCAGGCCGGCCGGGTATTGGCAGACGCCAGGCAGCGATTCGTGCACGAGTTTTTCTGGTTCTGGCCGCTCCAATGGGGCCAAAGCCATGCCGACGAGGCGCTCAAGTGTGTGCAGGCCAACCAGGTGAGCGAAGCGCAGAGGCAATGGGAGGACCTTGCCGGCGGCGACGGCGAAGCCTCCTGGGCCGCCCGGCACAACCTGGCGATCCTGGGGCACTGGAAGGCGCTGGATCAGGAGCGAGAGATTCTGACGTCGATCAACCTTGGTGGGTTGCCAGAACAGACCCGCCGGCAGTTCGATTCCCACTGGGACTTCGCCTTTAGGTACTGGGAATCGCTCTGCGCCAACGAGGAATTCTGGTCGCTTCTGGCCGACCGGATTGGCGCGCTGAACGATCCGCGTCTGACCGTGGGATTTCTGCGCGACTTCTCCCAGTGGCTGCCCATCGCGTTTGACAACATCAACGCCGACCTGGCGGTGGCTTATTGCGATCGCCAGATGTACGACCGGGCGCGAGACCACATCCGGATCATGAAGGCGACGAACGCGGGGCACGACGACGTCGACGCCAGTCTGCGGCGCGTGACCAGACCGCTCAACGGCCGCATCGACCATGCCATCGAAACGGCCACCTACCAACTGCACAACAACAAGACCGCCGGAAAGCAGCGCTGCATCGAGCTGTTCAACACGGTCGGTCACATCCTGGATGTTCTCGAGGTGCTGCTCGGCAGCGAATCGCAGGAGTTCACCGAGACGTGCGACCGCGTGGCCGAGAGCATGCTCCAATGCCAGGTCGTCTACGGCAACGAGACCCAGGACTGGGCCAGTTCGCTCGAACTGCTGGACACCACGCTGCAGATCGCCCGCGGAAGCCGGATGCGCGCCCGCCTCGAAGAGAACCTCGAAATCGTGCGCCAGAACCGACAGGGGGACCTCTGCTGGTTCTGCGAAAGCTGCCCGAAGGAGAACGAACACGCCGTCCCGGTGCCGTTGAGGAAACCCGTCACGTGGGCGGACGTCAAGAGCAATCCGGCGTTGTACCGCGACGCCATCCTTGTGACCGCCGGACGGTTGCACTTGCAGTTCTCCGGCGGCCTGACCGGTCCGATGGACCCCATGGGAATGATCGTCGTCCCGCAGTTCAGGAGAGCAATCGACAGCGGAGATATTCACGCCATCGTGCGCGCCGTTGATCCGTACATCCAGGACTCCGTCGAGGTGACGAGCCAGCCGCTGACGATGCTGGTTCCCCGATGCCATACGTGTGCGGCCGTCCATGCGGGATCCGCCGCCGGCGGACGCGGAGAACGAGTGAAGACAGGCAACACCAGACCGCTGGACCACCTCCAGTTGTGGCCCGACGTCGTCAAGGCCAAACAGGACGGATTTCACGTTGTCGCGTAGGGGCGAATGATTATTCGCCCCTACTTCGAGGAACAGACGGCTATGCGAAAATCCACGCGATCGAGAAGCAAAAGAGCCAAGGCCCAGAAGAAGAACGAACCTCGCGGCACAACGCAAAGCCGTCACTCGTCGCTGGTCGCTCGTGGCCCGAGCGACCAGCGACCAGCGACGAGCGACGGGCCGCCAGACGCTCGCGAGTTGCTCGGTCCGCTGGCGGAAATCGCGACCAACGCCTGGCGGCTGAAGGTCCGCATGATCGACGCCGAGACGGGCGAGCCGAAAGAGCAAACCAGCAAGCTGTACCGCTTCGTCGAGGGACTGTTCCGGGCGCTGGACGAGGCGGGCATTGCGGTGGTCGACAAAACGGGAAAGCCCTACGACGAAGGCATGCCGGAGAAGGTTATCAGCTTCGAGCAGACGCCGGGCCTGGCCAGAGAGGAAATCATCGATACCGTCCGCCCCACCATCCGCTGGAGAGAGCGCCCGCTCTCCAACGGCGAGATCATCGTGGGACTGCCGGTCATTGGTAGGGGCGAATGATGATTCGCCCGTACTCCTTTCGGCCTCAGAGGACCGAAGGGACCAAAAGGACCTGAGGCGAATGAGAAAGGGATAGACATGGGCAAACGAAGCACGATCGATTTCGGCATCGATCTGGGCACGACCAACAGCGCGATTGCCGTTCTTAACGGGGTCACGCCCGAGATCATCAAGAACAACGATGATCTGGATGTCACGTCTTCGGCGGTGCACATCAGCAAACACGGCCAACTGCGTGTGGGCAAACGCGCCCGGCAGCAACTGCTCAGCGAAGCGGCGGAAGGCGACGTATACATCGAGTTCAAGCGGCGGATGGGAACGGACTACGTCTACGCGTTCCGCAGCGCCGCCGTGAACAAGAGCCCCGAGGAACTGTCGGCCGAGGTCCTCAAGAGTCTGTGCGGCGATGCACAGCAGCGACTGGGCGAGGAGGTTGCGGCCGCCGTGATCACGGTTCCGGCCGCCTTCGACCAGAAGCAGTGCGCCGCGACCAAGCGGGCGGCCGAAATGGTCGGCCTGCGACAGTGTCCGCTCGTACAGGAGCCGGTGGCCGCGGCGCTGGCCTACGGTTTCCAGCTCCGGGCCGAGCGGGAATACTGGCTCGTATACGACTTCGGCGGCGGCACCTTCGACGCGGCCCTGATGAAAGCCGACGACGGCATGATCGACGTGGTCAACCACGGCGGCGACAATCATCTCGGCGGCGCCGACATCGACTGGGCTATCGTCGAGAAGATCGTCCTGCCGCGAGTGGCCAAGGAATTCAACTTCCCCGAACTGCACCGCAAGAACTCCCGCTGGCGCACGGCGATCGCCCAGATCAAACACGCGGTGGAAGTGGCGAAGATCGAGCTGTCGCGAAGCGAGAAGACCTTCCTGGCCGATTGCCTGGTCAAGGACGCAGGCGGCCAGACGGTGGAGATCGACTTCCCGTTGACGCGCAGCGAAATCACCGCGGTCGCCACGCCGATCATCATGGAATCGGTGGAGATCTGCAAGCGCGTGCTCAAAGAGAAGGACCTGACGCCCGCCATGGTCAACAAGGTCATCCTGGTCGGCGGGCCGACGCTGGCGCCCTATTTCCGGGACATCCTTTCCGAGCAGCTCGGCGTCCCGCTCGATCATTCCATCGACCCGCTGACCGTTGTCGCCCGGGGCGCGGCGGTCTTCGCAGGCACGCAGCGGCTGGTCTGCGAATCCGCCACAGGCGGACAGGGCAGCTACCGGCTCGAACTGAAATACAACGCCATCGGCCCGGACGAGGATTTCCGCGTCCGTGGCAAGGTCGCCGCCGAGGGCGAGGACCTCACGGGGTTCACGATCCGCTTCTCGAACCGGGCGACGGGCTGGGACAGCGGGAAGATCCCTCTGAAGTCCGAGGGGACCTTCAAGGCCGATCTGCTGGCGGAGGCGGGCACGAGGAACACGTTCGCCATCCAACTGGCGGACGCGAAGGGTACGATCCAGAAAACGGTTCCCGAGGAGTTGGTGTACACCGTCGGTACGGCTCCTTCTCAACAGACGGTGATCAATTCGCTGGGCGTGGCGCTTCGCGACAACGAGTTCGACATGCTGCTGGAGAAGGGCACGCCGCTTCCGGCCAAACAGATGCGGGTGTACCGCACGGCCAGGGCACTGCACAAGGAAGACTCGGGAGAGATGCTGAGCATTCCCATCGTCGAAGGCGAAAATCCCAAGGCCGACCGCAACCGCCTCCAGGCCGTGTTGGCAGTGAAGGGCAACCAGATTCGCCGCGACATTCCTGCGCAATCCGAGGTCGAGGTGACGTTGATGATGGATGAGGATCGCATCATCCGCGCGCGAGCCTACATCACCATGCTGGACGAGGAATTCGAGGTCGTCATCACCCCGGAAACCCGGACGCCCGACGCGGCGCGTCTCAAGCGCGAGCTGAACGAAGAGAAGCAACGGCTGCGTGAGCTGGCCAACAAGGGCGGGCCTTCCACCGCCGTGGCCCAGCAACAGGCGAAGATCGCCAACCTCGAAGAGCTGGTCGAGACGGCGCAGGGCGACCCCGACGCCGCCAACAAGGCCGAGACGCGGCTTCTCGAACTCAAGGCCAGCCTCGACCGGCTGGAAAACGAGTGCAACTGGCCCAAGATGGTGCAGGACGCCCGCGCGCAATTGGACGAACTCGACAACGTCGTGTCGCAATTCGGCCGTGACGATCCGGAATTCGCCCGGCGCGCTGGCGAGCTGCGAACCGAAGTGGAGCAGCTCATCGAAGAGCACCGCGACGACCGTCTGCCCAAGAAGCTCCAGCAGGTGCAGGCGTTGCGCAACGAGGTGCTGATGTCGAGGGATGAATTCTGGGTCTCGGTGTTCGAGAAGGCCAAGAGCAACAGGACCCAGATGAAGGACCAGACCATGGCGACCCGGCTGATCAGCCAGGGTGACGCGTGCCTCCAGCGCGGAGACATTCAGCAACTGCGTCAGGTCGTCGCCCAACTGATGGGTCTTCTGCCGGCGAACGTCCAGGACGAAGTCCGCGACGGATACGAAAGTGGCGTAATCGAGATCGCGCGTTGACGGGAGCATATGTCGGTGACAATGGTCTATGCCGGCCTGACGGACGTCGGGCGAATGCGAGAGACGAACGAGGATGCGTTCGGCATTGATCGTCAGCTCGGGCTGATGGTCGTCGCAGACGGTCTGGGCGGTCATCCGGCCGGCGAGGTAGCATCGACGTTCGTCGTCGAGGCGCTGCCGCGCCAACTGGCGATGGGACGTGCCGCCGGCCTGGAGGATGCTCGGGGCCCCGCGCAACTCCTGAGCCAGTCGTTGCTGATTGTCGCCGAACAGCTTCGTGACATGGGACGTGCGAGGCCGGAACAGGAAGGCATGGGCGCGACAGTCGTGGCCGCCCTGGTCAGCGATGCGGCGCTTCTGGTCGCCCATCTCGGCGACAGCCGGGCCTACCGGCTTCGCGATAGCCAACTGGAACTGCTGACACGAGACCACAACCTCGGCAATGCCCTGCGCGACGAGGGCGTGGTCCACGATGGGGCCGAGGACATCCCGGAATACCACGTGCTGCGCCGGTTCGTGGGGATGGACCAGCCGCTGCCGCCGGACGTCGGGACGTTCGACCTCCGGCAGCGCGACCGCTATCTGCTGTGCACCGACGGCCTGACGAACATGCTCAGCGAAGCGGAGATCTCCGAGATCCTGGGCGCCGATGCGCCCTGCGAGGAGCTTTGTCGCCAGATGGTGTCGCGGGCGAACGAGGCCGGCGGATACGACAACATCACCGCGATCGTGGCCCAGGTGCAGTCCGTGCGCGCCGACCAGGCATCGCCCGGCAAGGTGGCACAGACGATCGCTTCGTTGGACCCGGAGGAATCACTCAGGGAAGGGCGAATGAGTATTCGCCCCTACTGCACGGGGCATCATTGAAAGGATAAGCGGATATGGAACCCGAAGCCGGTATCATGCTGGTTTGGTCGCTGGCCGCGATGGAAGCCCAGGCCCTGGGATGGTCGCAGATCGAGCCGGCCCATCTGTTGTGTGCGATCCTGAAGTTCGCAGAACTGGATGGGACCGATCTGGAACGCCTCGGTCAGACCAATGAGAATCTCGGCAACCTGGCGCAGGAACACCAGGACTTGAAGGCGCATCTCGACGACCCGTGGGGAATCACGGTGCCCGAGGTTTCCACCCGACTGCGGCGGGCCCTGCGACGACCGGGCGAAGCTTGCCCTGAGCGCAACCGAAGGGGCCCGCGAGCGCAGTCCGCCACAGGCGGACCGGGAGGGATGGTCCATCGCAGTGACGCCGCACGCGAGGCGTTTCGGGCCGCGCAGGGCGCGGCCGAACAGGCGGGCCGCCAGCGCCTGGGAGTCGTCGATCTGCTGGGCGCGCTTATGAACGGGTCCGATGAATGGATTCGCCGCGGACTGGAGCAGCAGGGAATCCCGACGACATCGCAACTGGCCCAGCGCAATGAGGCGATGGAGCAGTGGGCCGACGTGCTGGTCCCGCTGGCACCGTCCGGCCGGGTCGACGAGGCCGAGAGAAAGCGGATTCTTGCCGATCCTGCGGTGCGCGTGCTGGCCGACGCGTTGGCCAATCCCGGCGCGCCGGGACGGCCGTGCCTGCTGATTCATGGACCCGACCGCACGGGACATGACGTTCTGATCGATCTGCTCGATCGACGCGGTGAGCGGAAGCCTCCGAAGGTCATCCAGGTGAACAGCCGGGCGTTGCTGGAACGTCTTTCCCGAGATGGGAACGTCGCCGCCGTCGGGTTTCTGGATTTGCTCTGCGACGAGTCAAATCAGAAGACCATCTGGTTCTTCGACTCGTTACATCGGTACCTGAGCGAGGAGCTGGCCCCAACCGCCTTCCGGCTGCGTTTTGTCCAGTGGCTCAAGCAGACGAACAGCCGATTTCTTTTCGCCGTCTCGCAGAGCCAGTACGACAAACTGGCCCAACGAAATTTTGACTGGAAGAACACCTTCCAGCAGATCTGGATTCACAGCCCTTCGGCCCGCCCTCGCCAGGTGGGTATGGAGTTGTGACGCTGTGGAAGATGAGAGTAAAGATCAAACAGCAAAATGGAAAGATGAGGAACTCATCCGCCGAAGGCGGATACCGCCATTTTGATTCTTCCCTTTTGATCTTTGCTTTTTGCCTTTTGTTGTAGTTTGCAGTGAGGTGATCCGTGTTCACAGAGAAAGCACAAGCGATCGTTTCCATGGCCAAAGATCGGGCCTACACGCTCGGACGGAATTGCATAGACGTCGAGAGCCTGCTGGCGGCCATCGCCTCCGACCGCCAGGCGTGTGTGCGGCTGGCGGAGTGCCTGACCGCCGGCAACGTCGCCGATCTGCGGCGGCGCTGCCCGCAGTTCGAGTCGCCGGGGTCGTGTCCGGGCACGATGCCGCCCGATGAAGCGGTGCGTTTGCTCCTCGACAAGGCTTGCGAACTGGCGGGCGGGGAGGGAGTCCCCGACCGGACGCATCCGGGACTGGTGGGGTTGCCTCACCTGATCTGTGCGGCCGCGATGTCGGTCGAGGTGGCAAGTCTGCTCGGCGATCCGATCGCGCCCATCGGCTCCAAACAGGCGATGAGTCTGCTGGCCCGCTGGGTGATGGACAGCGATACGAGCCTGTCGCTGGGCGAGCTGACCGGCCAGCTTCGCGGGCTGCGGGCGGCCCTTCTGGCGAGAGTATTCGGACAGGATCACGCGGTCCATGCCCTGGTCGAAGGGCTCTACAATGCGCAGGTGACCGCGGGCGCCGACCACGATCGCCGGCAGCCAATCGCCACGTTCGTCTTTGCCGGACCTCCCGGGGTCGGCAAGACCCACATGGCCGAACTGTGCGCCGCGCATCTGAAGCGTCCCTTCAAGCGATTCGACATGACCGCCTATAGCGACCACCAGGCCGACAACCAGCTCGTCGGTTTTGCG
Source organism: Sedimentisphaerales bacterium (assembly GCA_040772485.1). Lineage (GTDB taxonomy): Bacteria > Planctomycetota > Phycisphaerae > Sedimentisphaerales > Anaerobacaceae > Anaerobaca. The sequence goes on from JAXGYC010000015.1 coordinate 35,413, forward strand.
CCGTCCTTTCAGGCCGCCAAGCCCGGCCTCCTGACGGGATTCGTCAAGCAGAATCCCAACGCCATCCTGCTGTTCGACGAGATCGAGAAGGCGCATCTGAATACGATGCAACTGTTCTATCAGATCCTCGACGCCGGCCGACTGCACGACAAATTCGACGACGAGGACGTGTGCTTCCGCGACACGATCATCATCTTCACGACGAACGCCGGGCGGAGCCTCTACGAGAATCCCAACGCCAGCGGGATCTCCGCGGTCAACGCCGACTATCACAAGCGCACGATCCTCAGCGCGCTGGCGAACGAGAAAAATCCCACGACCGGCCAGCCGGCCTTTCCGCCGGCCATTTGCAGCCGGCTCGGGCAGGGCTATCCGCTGATGTTCAATCATTTGGGCATCAACGAGCTGGAACGCATCGCCGAGACGGAAATGACGCACACCGAGGCCCTGCTCGAACGGCAGTACTTCAAGACGTTTCGACACGATCCGATCCTGCCGATCCTGCTCGTGCTGCGATGCGGCGCGAGCATCGACGCCCGGCAGTTGCGCAGCGAGGTGGAGCGATTCGTCAAATCGGAACTGTTCAAGTTCTGTAGCCTCTACGAGTCGCAGCGCGTCGAAAAAGTGCTCGAGCAGATCGACGAGGTGCTCTTCACTGTCGATCCGGCCGAGATTCGGAATCACCCTGCGACGCAGAAACTCCTGTTCAATCCGGACAAATCGACTGTGCTCCTGGTGGCGGATGAGGCCTTCGCCTCGCGTTGTCGGGCGGCCCATCCGGAGTTCGAGTGGATCGCGGCCGCGACGAAGGAAGAAGTGGTCAGTCAACTGGCTGCCCATGAAGTCAACATGATCCTGCTGGACTTGTGGGTCTCGACGGGACACGATCGGGCCGGCGTAGGGGCGAATGATTACTCGCCCCTACCGAGCGCGGGCCGGATCGATCATCTCCCCTTGTCGGCCAGGGCCTTCGACAACGGCCGGACGATCCTCCAGACGATTCGCAAGCGTTTCTCCGACGTCCCCGTCTACCTGCTGTCGTTCCAGACGCAACAGGCCGACGGCGCGACAAAGACCGTTTGCGTGGATGATCGGTACGACGCCACTGAGCGCCCCCACGACACGAAAAGGCCCCGGCCGATCGACGAAGAGCTGTTTCTCGCCTGCGTCCGAGCCGGCGGCGCCCGAGGGATGATCGCCACCGAGTACGACCGATCCTCAAAAACCGACCCCGGCGCGCCGGGATTCGCGGCGGCCCTTCAGGGGATTCTGCTTCGCCTGTTCCGCGAGAAGGTGGCCGCCGATCTCGCGCGGCAGCGCCAGTGCCTGGAGTTCGACACGGTCGCCCGCCTGAACGAGTCGGTTCGTCACCTGGGGATCTCAACTCGCGGATTCCGGCTTCAGCGTGTCATCGAGGCCGAAGACGTGGTCGGCCTGGTCAGCGACGTGGAACGTCCTTCCACCCGCTTCGACGAAGTCTTCGGCGCGACCGCCGCGAAGAAATCGCTGGGCTTCGTGGTCGACTGGCTGAAGAACCGCAAGCGTTACGCGGGACTGGGGCTGCGCCCGCCCAAGGGCATTCTCCTGAGCGGCCCGCCCGGAACCGGCAAGACCATGCTCGCCCGGGCGGTCGCCGGAGAGTCGAATTGTGCGTTCATGGAGGAATCCGGCGGCAACTTCATCACCAAGTGGCAAGGCAGCGGTCCGGAAAACGTGCGGAAGCTGTTCCAGCGGGCACGCAAGTACGCGCCCGCGATCGTATTCATCGACGAGATCGACGCGGTGGGCAAGACGCGCAGCGGCGCAACCACCAGCGAGTCCCGCGAGACAACGCTCAACACCCTCCTGACGGAAATGGACGGGTTCGGGGCGACGGCGGACGCCCCGGTGATCGTGCTGGCGGCGACGAACCTGGCCGAGAAGCTCGACCCGGCGCTGAAGCGGCGTTTCGACCGCGAGATCAGGGTCGACGAGCCGGACCGGTCCGCTCGCCTGGCGTACCTGCAACAGGCGATCGGAAAGCTCTCGAAATCCGAGGTCGGCGCCGAGACTCTCGAAGCGATCGCCAACCAGAGCGTATACATGACCATCGCCGACCTGGCCCGCGTCGTCCAGGAAGCCGGCGTGATGGCGGCGCTGGCCGGATCGACCATCACCGACAGCATCCTGCTCGAGGCGTTCGAGAAGCAGCGCATGGGCGAAGCCCTGCCCTGCACGAACCAGGCAAAGCTGCTCCGCATCGCCCGCCACGAGGCGGGACACACGCTGGTGGCGTGGAAGAGCGGCACGCCGGTCCATCAGGTCACGATCGTCGGCCGCGGCGGGGCCGGCGGTTACATGGAACGCAAACACGACGACGACCGCGACCTGCAAACCAAGGAAGATCTGCTTCGTGATATTCGCATCTCCATGGCGGGTCGCGCGGCGGAACTGGTCTGCTATGGCCCGGACGCGGGTCTGAGCATCGGCGTCGGCGCGCCCCGAGCCATCGGCGGTGGAGGCGGCGACTTGCCCAACGCATCGCAGAAGGCGATCCAGATGGTTCGCGTCTACGGCATGGACGAGGAGATCGGACAATTGGCGCTCGATGAGCTCTTCGTCGAAAACAGCCAGCGCCCGCTCGCCGAACAGACCCTTATGCTGGCCGAGAGGATCGTGTCGGAACAACTGGACGTCGCCAGGAAGCTCATCGAGACCCATCGCGACGAATTCGATCGCCTGGTCGATGCGCTGGTCAAACACAACCGGCTGGATGAGGCCCAACTGAACGAGCTGCTCGGCGAACAGCTCCCGCTCGTCTCTGAGGTCTCTTCAGTCCCTTAGGTCCTTCAAAACCCAAGGGCGGGTGGCAGCCTCAAACGCGCCAGCGTTTGGGGATGGTGGAACGCGAAGGAAGTCCCGCGACGCCCGTACGGCCCACGCAGGGGCGAATGATTATTCGCCCGTACTCCGCCATCCCTAAGGCTTCGCTGCGTTGCGCTCCGTTCGGCTTTGCTCAGGACAAGCTTTGAGGCTGCCACGCGGCGGATCCGGCAATTCTTGTGCTCTGCGCCGACTCATGCTATCTTATGGAAAAGACATGGCGGGCGCCCGCCGTGGCAACGACCATGGGGATGCAGATCTGAGACAAACATGGAACGACAGTGGAGTTGCCGGCACAGGAATTCAACTGGTCCGTATCGAGTTGCCCTCGTCTTGATGAGTTGGATGACAGCCTTGTCTGCGGGTTGCCGTCCCGGCCTCAAGACGGCTCACCCTCTGCCCGGCTCCGAGTTGCAGTATGGCGTCGGCTACGCCACAGGCTTATCGCCGGCCGATCCCGGCGCGCCGGGACGCATCGAAGATTCCCTTGGTATCAACGTGACCATTGCGGCCATCACCCAGTGGCATGAGAACACCCTGAGACCCGTAGCCTCACAGACGCAAATGATCACGGTGCTCCCGGCGAGCACGGCGGTGGCGGCTGTGCCGCGTCTGATGAGAAGAGCCAGCGTGGGCGTGATTCAAAGCAGAGCACAGTTCTGGAGCCAGATCGCCGTCAAAGGCTCCGAAGCGCCGCTGTTCGTGGAAAAGCTGCACGGCATTCTGCCCGATGGGATCGGCGCCGTCATTCGCATCGCGGAGAAGCCGACGTCGGATTCCGGCGCCATCCGTACGCTCGAGATCCACGTGCGCCGCAGATCCGCCACGGGCGGACCGGAACCGAACGTGCCGGCGATCCGCCTGCGGCGGATTTCGCTGGAGGTTTCGCTTGTGGCGACGGGACATCTGAAGCAGACGGCCGGCCCCGAGGCCGACGATTCGGAGAAGCCCCAAGGGCCGTCCGGGCCCGGCGGAACGGGCATGCTGACGACCGAGACGATCGCGCTGGCGCCACAGGACATGCAGGAGCAGGATCGCCTGGCGTTCGTGCTGCCGTCTCCATTCGACGTGGACGGACTCGTGGGATTCGCGGCGCTGATCGAAGTGCAGCCGCCCCCGCCGGAAGGAACGGCCGAAGCAGCCACCTATGCAGCGAGCTGGAAGCAGTGTCGAGACAAACTGCTGGCAGCGGCGGGAACGGGCGACGACCGACCGCCGTTCGACGCTGGCAGACGAGGCATCGAAGACGCCCTGCGACTGCTCGCGTCGCCCACACACAGGCAGCGGGCACTGGTGTACCTGGCACAAGAGACCGGAGCGCCGCTGTTCGCCGACGTGACGCTGTCGGCGACAGACGCCGTCGTGGACCGTCTCGCGAACGCGGTCACGAACGAGTGGTCGGGTTCCACCTTTGAAACAGCCACCCTGGGATGGCGGCTGGAGCGGACCGCGTATCAACTGCTCATCAAGCTGCTGAGCGCCGACCAGACGTCGCCCGACCTGGAGGCGGTCGTGATCCGCCACGCCGGCGAGGTGGGTCGTCATCCTTCCGTTCTGCAGGAGATGGTCTCGGAGGCGACGAGTATCGAGGACCTGAGGCAGCGGTTGCTCCTGGAGAACTTCATCTATCTGGAGGACATTTCGCCAGCCGCCCGGACACGGGCCTTTGAATGGCTGGCGGCCAGAGACCAGGCGCCTCAGGGCTATGATCCCCTCGCCTCACTCAAGGAAAGGCGCAACGTACTGAACCGGATTCTCCAGGAACAACCGTAGAATCACAGGAGCATCCCGTGCGGCACAAAGACAGAAAACGCAAGTCATTCTCGGACCATCCAGACAAGCGGCAGGCCGCGGTAGGGGCGGATAATTATTCGCCCGTAGCCGCCCCCGCCACAGGCGGATCGGAAACGGATCAGCCCGCCGGCGGACCACCCCAGCAGCGGATCGAACAAGAGGCGGGCCACCATCACCGTTGGCTCCGGCGTCTGTTCTGGGCCGGTGTAATCCTGGCCGCCGTGATTGTGGTCCTGCGGATTGCGCTGTGGTTGTCTCTGCCGTGGATCATCGACAAGACGATGGAGCAGTACGGCCTGAACGCGCGATACGAACGATTGAATCTCTCCCTGCTCACCGGAGACGCAGAACTGTGGCATCTGGTTCTCGTGCCGACCGACGCCAACACGCCATTTGCGGATGTTGAGTACTGCCGGGCGGCGGTCTCTCTGGTGACGTTGTTTACACGTCGGCTCATCGTCCGCCGCGTCGAGATCGACGGAATGGATGTCAATCTGACCCGGGCCCAGGATGGGACGTTTCCCCAACTGCGAACCCTGCTGACCGTCCTGCGTCAGCGCAGCAAGGCGGCACAGCCGACCGATACCGCGGCGGCCCCGACCGCGGCGTCGCCGGGGCAGATCGATCTGACGCCGCCGCTCCAGATGGATGCGCTGAGACTTCAGCACGTGCAGTTGCAGTTTCGAGACGAGACTGTGGAGCCGGTCTTTGAGACGCAGTTGGATCTGAACGTGCGTCTTTCCGACCTCCGATCCGACAAACGCAAGACACGGTTCCAGATCCTCCTGTCGTCTCCTCCCGTGCTGGACCAGCTTCAGATCGACGGGACCGGCTCGGCCGAAGGGCGCGACCTCCTGGCGGAAGTCCACGTCGCCCTCCAGGGTCTGCATCCCGACGCGGTGAAGGATTACCTGGCCGATCTGGGACTCGTTCCCGATGCGCGCAATCTGGCGCTGTCCTGCAGCGGATCCGTCCGCGTCCAGGGGATCGAGGTGATGGACGTCAACGATGCAGGCCCGGTGATCGACGAGACACTTTCGCCGAACGAGATCGCGACGGCCCCTTCGTCTGCCACACTCCAGGTTCAGCTCGAATCGAAGAACACGACCGTGACGATCGACGGCGCGGAGCATTTCGTTCTGGAGCACGCGGCGGTCGACGCGAACGTCGCGGACTCGGGCGCCATTCGGGCGGGACGGATACAGATCCGTGGGGGCGCGTTCCACGCCTGGAGGAGGCCGGCCGGCGCGCTTTCGGTCGGCGGTTTCCAGTTCACCCGGCGCCCGCGGCCGGAGCCGACGAGTGGCCCGAGTGACCAGCGACCAGCGACGCCTGCCCCGAGCGAAGTCGAGGGGAGCGACGGCTTTGCGTGGTCCCTCGACAGCGTGGAGGTGCGGGACGTGCGATTGCTGCTGCACGATCAGTCGGTGTCACCACAGGCTGATCTGGCGCTGGACCTCAACGACGTGACGGTCCGCAGCGCCGCCTCCGATCAGGAAGGATTGACGCTGACCGCTCGTTTGGGGGCGCCGGGCGTCGTCGAGAGCCTCCAGACCCAGGGGACCGTGGTTCTGTCGTCTTCCCAAGGCAGCGCAGCGCTCAAGATCTCTGGCACGGGAATCCGCCCGGACGCCTTGCAGCCGTATCTCGAAGGGCTCGGCCTGGAGTCTCTCTACACCGGCGGGACATTCTCGTGTGACGTGAACGCGACGTTCACCAATCAGCCGAATGAACCCATCGGGGCGTCCGGGGCCATCACGAATATCCACTTGCAGGACACCGAAGAGCTGTTCGGCCTCAAGACCATCGGCGTTCAAGGGGCCAGGATCGACCCGGTTACCGGGGCAACGCACATCGATCAGGTTGAGATCTCCGGACAGCGTCTGGCGGTCGCGCGGGACGGAGAAGGCTGCTTGGCCACTCTGGGCTTTCGCCTCGTCGGCCGCACGTCCGAGCCAGCGCCGCACCAAGCCGAGAGCATGGAGGCAGTCCAAGAGACCCGGACCCCATCGACTCTCGGCGCACATCGGACGAAGACCGCCACGATTGAGATCGGGCGGTTGAGCTGGCACGACAATGAACTGACTTTTGTGGATCGCATGGTCACGCCCGCCAAGACGATCGCGGTGCCGGACCTTGGCTTTGAACTGACGAACCTTGTCCTGGGAGGTGATCCCAACGCTGCATCGCCGGCATCGGTGAAGGCATGGCTGCGCAGTCCGGGAACCATCGAGACCGTCCAGTTGAGCGGCTCGGTTGCGCCCGAGCCGGCCGGGCTGTCCTTCGACCTGGACCTGCGTGGCGAAGGTCTGGCTCTGGTGGCGATGGCGCCTTACCTTGCGGCTCTTGGGACCGAGTCTGTCATGACAGAAGGCAGTGTGGCCGCCCGGACGAAGGGACGCATCACATGGGGAATCGACGGGCTCCATTGCTCGGCGACGATCCGCGATGCGGCTGTCAGGGACGGCGCCGCCGAGTTGGCAGGACTTGACCAGATCGAGATCGCACAGCTCCATCTGGCCGCCACAGGTTTCCAGGTGGAGCGCATCATGCTCGAGCGTCCACGGCTGATGCTGTCGCGCGACGAATCCGGCGTATTTGCCTGCGCGGGCCTGCGTATCGTCCCGGGGCAGAAGACCGAGACAGAGGCCTCGCCAGAGCCGGTCCGGCCCGTGCGTGTGGGTCGGCTGGAAATGAAAGGCGCCCAGATTCAGTGGTCCGATCACGCCGTGACGCCGGCGGTATCCCAGTCTGTGGGGATCGACCTCGCCCTGAGCGAGCTTGCCCTCGGAGTTGAATCGCCTCCGACGACGATCAGCGCAACCGTCAGGGCCCCCGGCATCGCGCAGCAGGCCACCGTGACCGGACAGCTTCAGATAACGCCGTCAAAACAGGGAGCCGACCTGACGCTGGACGCGGCAGGCGTCAATGCAGGACCGTTGCTGAGCTACCTGCCGCCGGCCGTCAGACCGGCCCTGGAGCAAGGGCAACTCCACGCCCGAATCACCGGCGAGCTGACCGCGCATCCCGAAGGGGGCCGGCGCATCCGCGCCAGCGCAACCGATGTCGATTACCGCGGGGATTCCGAGCCGGAGCCTTTCCTGCGATTCGATTCGGCCGAACTGGCCGTCGATCGCTTCGACCCGAACGCACACTTGATCTCCATCGAGCAGGTATCGCTCCAGGGTCTTGAGGCCACCGTCGAACGCAAGGCTTCCGGCCTGATGAGCCTGCTCGGATTTGACTTTAGCGCTTCTGAGTCGGCCTCCACCGACGCGTCTGGCACGACGGATGAACAGCGGGGTCTCACACCTTCTGCCAGCGAGGAACCGTCGGCGGCCCAACAGACCGTGCCCGATCAGGCGCCGGGCCTTGCGAGCGCCGTCGCACGGAAGGCCCGGCGGCTGCCGCTGGTTGTCCTCGATCGATTGTCGTTGGAGGCCAGCAAACTCACCGTGAAGGATGCCGCCAGGCCGGCGGCGACACCCTTGGTCATCTCGAATTTGAAGGTGGCCAATACCGAGACCGTCAAGCTCCTTGGCGATGAGCCGGACACCAATCCGCCCGTCAAGATCGATGTCCACGGCCAGATTGAGCCTTTGACCGAGTCTCTGGCGCTGAAGATCGAGGTGTCTCCCTTCATCGCCCAGCCCCAGATTCTCGCCGAGTGGGACATCACGCAGATCCAAGGCCCGGGATTGGTTTCCATCCTGCCGGAGGTCCGCAGCGCAGTGGATGCCAACAACCTGCACACCGGCAGGTTCTCCGGGACCGCGCAATTGACGCTGCACGTGGAGCGACGCGACGTCGCAGAATTCGACTTCAGCAGACCTTTTGGCGTAGATGCGTGGGTCAAGGCGATGGCCTTCCGTGACGCGCAGACGGACACCGTGCTGGCGGGAGTCGAGGAACTGCGGATCGTGGCGCCAAAAGTGGATTTGGACAGCGGCAGCGTTCACGTCAAGGAGATCGGCCTGGTGAATCCGCAGGGGGCGATCCGGCGGGAAACGGACGGATGGCATCTGCTCGGAATGACCTGGAAAACGACCGCGAAGGGGCGATCCGCCGATGCGAATGCGGTCGCGTCGGCCAATCCGCAATCCCCAATCCACAATCCACAATCCGCGTTCGACCTGCGCGTCGATCAGCTCCTGGTGACGGGCGTCGATTTCGCTCTCGTCGACAACACGGTCGAGCCCCCGATGTACGTACCCCTGAAGGGCCTGGACGTGGAGGTTCGCGGATTCGCCACAGCCGGCGCCGACGTCAAGACCCCGATGCGATTCAACGTGGTTGCGACGGCCGGGGAGGTGCCGTTGCCGCAGACGAGGCGCAGCTCCGCATCCGCCTCCGATGAGCCGGCCGATTTGCCTCTGGCGGACATCGAGGACTCCTCGGAGCCTTCGACGATGGAGAATCGCCTGCTGTTTCAGGAGCTGTCGGCCACCGGACGCCTGACCCTCTATCCGCGTCCCGACGGCTGGGTGAAGGCCGGCCTGAGCGGACTGGAGCTGGTCAATTTCAGGGGCGTGGCCAGCGAGAGCGGCTTGACCCTGCGCAAAGGCGTTTTCGACGCCAGCGTGGACATGCGGTTCCACAAGGATCAGCCTCTCTCGACGCGGGCCCGGCTGGTCTTTACGGACCTGTCGCTGACGGAGCCGCCCGATGGCTTTCTGGCGCAGCTTCTGACTTTGCCGGCGTCTCTGGACACGGTGCTCTTCATTCTCCGGGACGCGGGCGGGTCCATTCGGCTGCCGCTGTCGTTCAAGATCGACGAGGACGGCCTCTCGCGCGGCCAGATTACGCAGGCGGCTGTGGGAGCGGCCGCGACCCTCATCGCCGGCGCCGTAGCAGGTTCCCCCTACCGGGTCGCCGGAACGATCGGCAATATCCTGGGCGGGGACAAGGAGGAAACCAGCGGCGCGGAAACCTACGTCGTGGAGTATGCCGCCGGCATCACCACCCTTTCCGATCGCCAGGCCGCAGAACTGGCGCAGATCGCCGAGCGTCTGCGCAATGAACGAGACCTGGCGGTTACGGTTCGCCACCACCTGGGCGCCGTAGACATCGAAAAGGCCGCCGGCCTGGTCAACCTGTCAGAGCCCCAGACGAAGGCCCTGTTGGCGAGGCTGCGCCAGGAAAGGACCGAACTGAGGCGACGCAGAGACGAACTGGCAGGCCAGACTCGTGCGGCCTATGCCGCAGGCTCCCGCGGGAATGTGACGACCAGGACAAGGCAATTGCAGCAAACCGAGACACAACTGGGTCTGATCGAGCAGGCTCTGGACAATCTCCTCGAGACGATGCGTCCCGGCTCGGAGTACGCCGTAAGAAGACGCACGCAGGATGCCTGCATTGCCATTGGCAAGGCGCGCATCGAAACGGTGGCGGCGCTTCTGGCGATCGAGCCGGCCGCAGACGGACCGGAGGCATCCGGACGCGTCACGTTCGTGCCGCCCCGCTTCACGGAAGCCGGCGATCCCGCAGGCCGGATCACCCTTACGCTCTCCAAGAGCAAGGCGAGGTGAAGTTCCAAGCGTGAAGTTTGAAGTGTGAAGTTTCAAGTTTGAAGTTTGAAGTCGATTTGGTGTGTAATCCCGGCGCGCCGGGACCCTACGTCTTCGTGGCCAATTCGAGAGGATCGGGTATGTCTTCGGAAAACAGGTGTTCACGTCGTCAGTTTCTCAGAGGCGCTGCAACCATCGCAGGGGCTGGAGCCATTCCCTACTTCGTTCCGCCGTCGGCGATGGGGTCGGCCGGTGCTGTCGCGCCGAGCGAGCGCATCGCGATGGGTTTCATCGGCCTCGGAATTCAGGGCTCCGGCCTGATGGGAGCGTTCCTGGGCCAGAAGGACGTGCAGGCGGTCGCCGTCTGCGACGTCCGGGCGAGCCAGCGCCAGCGAGCCAAGCAGACCGTCGATCAGCGCTACGGCAACTCCGACTGCGCCATGCACAACGACTTTCGCGAGGTGTGCGGGCGCCGCGACATCGACGCGGTCTGCATTGCGACGCCGGACCACTGGCACGTGCTCGTGTCGCTGGAGGCGGCCCGCAACGGCAAGGACATGTACACCGAGAAGGCCCTGGGCCTGAGCCTGGCCTGGGACAAGGCACTCCAGCGGGCCTGTCACAAGTATGGCACGGTCTTTCAGTGGGGAACACAGCAGCGATCCGACCGGAACTTCCGCTTCGGCTGCGAACTGGTGCGCAACGGTCGCATCGGCAAGCTGCACACGATCCAGGTGGGCGTGCCTTACGATTTCGCCTTTCCCAATCAGCCGACGCAGCCGGTCCCGGAGGGTCTGGACTATGACCTGTGGCTGGGCCCGGCGCCGTGGGCGCCCTACACCTACCAGCGATGTCGTCCCTGGACGCAAAAGGAAAGCTATTCGATCTGGTATCACATCGCCGATTACTGTCTGGGCGGCATCGGGGGTTACTGGGGCGTCCACCATGTGGACATCGGCCAGTGGGGTCACGGCACCGACGACACCGGCCCGGTCGAGATCGAGGGCACAGGCGTCTTTCCCGCCGACGGCCTGACGGACTGCGCCACGAGCTGGAAGGTAACGCACACCTACGCCGACGGTGTGAAGATGATCTACATGGACGAGGCCCAGTACAAGCACGGCGTGACCTTCCAGGGCACGGAGGGATGGGTGCACGTCACGCGTGAGGGGCTCTGGGCCGAACCCGAGTCGCTGCTGACCTCGACCATCGGGCCGGACGGGATTCACCTGCCCGAAAGCAAGGGGCACCAGCGTGACTTCCTCGACGCGGTCAAGACGCGCGGCGGCACGATCTGTCCCATCGATGTCGCTGTGCGCACGGACACGATCTGTCACCTGACGGACATCTGCACGCGTCTGGGCCGCAAGCTGCGATGGGACCCCGCGAAGGAAGACTTCATCAACGACCCGCAGGCCAGCCGGATGCTGAATCGGCCCATGAGAAGCCCGTGGCATCTGTGACAGAGGCGTTTTGCACAAAGAGGCGAAAGGAGCGTGTGCGATCCATGAGATTGAGCTTTGGAATATGCGCAATAACCTTGTTGTCGTGCGTCAGCAGCCTGTCCGCACCGGCCAAAGCCCCGCTGTCGGTCGGCTGGTCCACCATCGACATCACGCCGGAAAAGCCCGTGGCGCTGGTCGGGCAACTGCACAAACGCATCTCGCAGCGGGTCCTCGATCCACTGACGGCCACCGCCTTGGCCCTTGAAACGAAGACGCCTGAGGGCCAATCCGAACAGGCCATCCTCGTGTCCTGCGACGTGCTTTATATCCGCAAATCCACGCTGGACAGGGCAAGAGAACTCCTCAGGACAAGACTGCCCGACTTCGACGCGAACAAGCTGGCCTTGAACGCCACGCACACGCATACAGGCCCGGGCTTCGCGGACGAGGACTTCGGCGACCTGTACGATGTCAGCGAGGACGATGGAGTGATGAAGGCATCCGAGTACGGGGCGTTCTTCGCAGAGAAGGTCGCGCAGGTCGCGGCCCAGGCGTGGGAGAGGCGCAAACCGGCCGGCATGAGCTGGGGCCTGGGACACGCCGTGGTGGGAATGAACCGGCGCGCTCGATACTTCGACGGCTCGGCGGTCATGTACGGCGCGACGAACCGGCCCGAGTTCTCGGGGATCGAAGGATACGAGGACCACGCCGTGGAGATGCTGTTCTTCTGGGACGCCAATCGCAAACTCACGGGCGTTGTCATCAATATCGCCTGCACCTCGCAGGAGACCGAAGGCCTGAGCGAAGTGTCCGCCGACTTCTGGCACGATGTGCGGCAGGAGCTTCACAGCAAGATCGCGCCAGACGTCTTCGTCCTGCCTCAGTGCGCCGCGGCGGGTGACCTGTCTCCGCATCTGCTGTTTCGCTCGCGTGCCGAGCAGACCATGATCGAGCAACGGGGCCTGTCCCGCCGTCAGGAGATCGCTCGGCGGATCGTCGCCGCCGTTCAGGATGTGTCGCCCCTGGTCCAGCGGCGCATCGAAACTGATATCGTTTTCAAACACGCTGTCGCGCGGGTGAACATTCCGCCGGCCAGCTCTGTCAACGCGCCCTTCTACACGACGGATACCGTCGCCCCGGTCGAGCTGCACGTGCTGCGGCTCGGCGAGGTCGCCATGGCGACCAATCCGTTCGAGCTGTACCTCGACTACGGAATCCGCATGAAGGCCCGAAGCCCGGCGACGATGACCCTGCTGGTCCAGTTGTCGTGCCAGCATTGCGGCTATCTCCCGACGGAAAAGGCGGTCCAGGGCGGAGGATACAGCGCCGACAAATTTGTCGTCGGACCCGAAGGAGGCCAGGCGCTCGTGGACGAAACCGTCCGGCAGATCGAAGCGCTCTGGCAATAGAACCAAATGCGCGGGACGCTGGAAATCGCCGGCCGACCGCTGTAGGATGGGCTTCAGCCCATGCTGTATCGGCCGCACGGGCTGAAGTCCATCTTACAATCTAAGGTCCGTGGAACAGCATTCTTGTCTGGAGGCTCGATCATGGCCAATCGCCATAGCAGTCCGTCGTCCAATCCGTCGCCGATGAGTCGGCGCGAGATGATGTCCATGTCCCTGGGAACCGCTCTTGCCCTGGGCACAACGGCGCTGACGCCGCACCGCGCCGCGGTAGGGGCGAATAATTATGCGCCCGTACTCCAGCCCGGCAAGCCGACGCGCAAGCCCATCTTCAAGTCTCTCAAGTTCGGCATGATCGAAGGCGACATGTCCATTCTCGACAAGTTCAAGCTGGTCCAGGACCTCGGCTACGACGGATTGGAGCTGGATTCGCCGGGCGGGCAGGACAAACAGCAATGTCTCGAGGCCAGCCGGAAGACCGGCCTGCCTATCCATGGCGTGGTCGATTCTCGACACTGGTCCGTGCGCGCCACCGAAGCCGACCCCAAACGGCGGCAGGAGTGCCTCAACGATCTGCTGACCGCGATCAAGGAGTCTCACTATTGCGGCGGCTCGGCTGTGCTGTTCGTCCCGGGCCATGGCAACGACGGTCCCGAGAGCGAGATCGTCCCGCGCTCGCTTGACGTGATCGGCCAGGCGTTGCCGACGGCAGCCAAACTGGGGATTCGCATCCTCATCGAGAACGTGTGGAACCGGATGTTCTACGACCACGACGGCGCCCCGGAGCAGGGAGCCGAACGCTACGCCGCCTTCATCGACGCCTGCCGCAGTCCGTGGGTGGGCGCGTACTACGACATCGGCAACCACCACAAGTACGGCCGGCCCGAGCAGTGGGTCCGCACGCTGGGCACGCGGATCGTCAAGCTCGACGTCAAGGGCTACAGCCGCGAAAAGAACAACTGGTGCGAGATCGGTGACGGCACAATCGACTGGCCCGCGGTCCGCGAGGCGCTGGACGAGGTCGGCTTCACCGGCTGGTGCACCGCGGAAGTCGGCGGAGGAGGCCGCGAGCGGCTGGCCGACATTCTCGCCAGATTGAATCGCGTGTTGCCGAATTGACCATCCCCAAGCCCTCCGGGCTTGAGGCTGCCACCCGTCGGTAGGGGCGAATCATGATTCGCCCTTACTGCTGTCGGGCCAGCTCCAGCGCTCGGGTCGTGATGAAGTACTTGGCCTTCATGAAATCGATTTCCCACGGAGGCAGGCTGCCCTCGGCGAGGTAGTCGAGATACTGCTCGGTGACGTGGCGGAAGTGCGCCTCGTGGCCGATGAGGTGCTCGGGCGGGATGACGACTTGCCAGCCGCGTCGGTCGGATTTCAGCGATAGACCTGGATACTCGCTCCCAAGCCGCTCGATGGCGGCGCGCATCGCCCGTTCCAGCCGGCCCAGGTCGGCGTCGGGAGCCGGCTCGACATAGAGCTGGGGCTGGTAGTTCTGCTCGGCGCCCTGGCGGATGATCACGTGCGCCCGGCTGCCGCGCACGAGCGAATAATGCGTGTCACCCGTCCCATTCGGCGCCTCGAAGGCCCACGTCACCGCGAGCCTGGCGTGCACGCCTTTGACGGCGTAGATCGCCTCGCCGTTGCAGTAGTAGGGCAGCGCGCCTTCGTCGTCGAGTTGGCGTTGGAGGTAATCCGGGAAGTCGGAGGCTCCTGTGACCTTCTCGTATTGCGCCAGGGTGATCCGCGTCGGCCAGTGCCTGGCGCGAAGGACGGCGACCTCGCTTCGATAGTCGATCCTCTGGCCGGCGAAGCACGTCCACAGCACCAGATCGATCAGGTGGGTGGTGACGTCGACGAGGCCCTCGCCCTGCTGGGCGGTATCGAAGTACCAGGTGGGCCGGCGGATGGGCTGGCCTGAGACGTACTTGGAGAAATGGTGGATACTTTCCTGGACGATCACCGGATCGTCGGGCGTGCCCTTTTCGAGCTCGCCGAAGACCTCCGTGTCGAGCACGAGCCGCTTCTGCAGGATGCACAGCCGGTTGAAGCGCTCGGTCATGATGTCGTAGATCAGCAGCCCCTTGCGCCGGGCGTCGTCGAAGGCCCGCTCCAGTTCGGCGAATCGCGCCGCATCGATGCACATCGGCTTGTCGGCAAAGACGTTCAAACCCGCGTCGATCGCGGCGCTGATGTATTCGGTCTTGCGGCGGTTGTTCCCTGACAGGACGACGACACCCGCCTTCTCCGCCCGCATCCTTTCGACGTAGTCCGGTCCGATATAGACCTGCTGCTTCCAACTGGTAGGGTCGTCCTCGCGGCGGTTGAAGCTCTCGATCCGAGCGAGGTACTCCTGCCCCTCAGGTCCATCGGGAGCATAGACATGGACCGTCGGGTCGATCTGCTTGTACATCGTTTTCTGGACGAGAGCGGCGTGGTAATGCCCCGGATCGAGCACGATCAGCCGGACGGGCGTCCCGGCGCGCCTGCCCGCCGTCGCACAGGACAGCGGGACCAGAAGCAAACAGAAACCCACAACGGTCAGCGCCAGCGTTCGCACCATGGCCAATCCCTCTACACGAAGATCCAAATCCGGCCAGCCGGAGTCTACCGGCGCAGGCCGGCTTCGTAAAGGGCTGTAGGGTGTCGGACTGCCGGTCATTTGAGTCCTTTGGGTCCCTTAGGTCCTTTCGGCCTCAAAGGACCTGAGAGACAAAAAGGACCTGAGCCGAATGAGAAGCCGAGGTCCTCAAGAGCCTTTGCGGCGATGCACAGCAGCGACTGGGTCAGGAAGTTCAGGGCTCCCACCCAGACGCTCCAATGGCTCAGGAATGCCGGTGCGCTGAAGTCTGCACACCCAGCCATGCGCCGTTCGCGCCGGAACGATCTTGTTTTTTCGATGGACATCGCGTACGGTCATCGGACATGCGCGGGCGAGGACGCGTCCCTGTCCGGGCCGCTCGCATGGGGAGATTGGAATGATTGAGGTCGAAAGGTTGTGCAAGCGTTTCGGCACGATCGTGGCGGCGGAAGACATCAGCTTCCAGGTCGCGCAAGGGGAGACGTTTGGCCTGCTCGGGCCCAACGGTGCAGGCAAGAGCACCACGATCAACATGCTGTGCGGCCTCGTCGCGCCCGATTCCGGATCGGTCAACCTCGATGGCCAAGCGGACCCCACCCGGGCGAGCGTCCGGCGCTCGCTGGGCGTCGTGCCGCAGAGCCTCGCTCTCTACGATGAGCTGACCGCGCAGGGCAACCTCGAGTTCTTCGGTCGCATCAACGGCCTGACAGGATCGCGGCTCAAGGAACGCGTCAAGACGTGCCTGGAGATGGCCGGCCTGACCCCACGGCGCAAGGACAGGGTCGCCACCTTCAGCGGCGGGATGAAGCGGCGGCTCAACCTCGTCTGCTCGCTCCTGCACGAGCCGAGCATCCTGCTGCTGGACGAGCCCACCGTCGGCGTAGACCCCCAGTCGCGCAATCTCATCTTCGACAGCATCGAGAAGCTCAAGTCCGAAGGCCGGACGATCATCTACACGACCCACTACATGGAAGAGGCCCAGCGCCTGTGCCGTCGAGTCGCGATCCTCGATCGTGGCAAGATGCTCGCACTGGACACCGTCGAGAACCTCATCGCCCAACACGGCGGCCCTTCGCACATTGAAGCCGAATTGGAGGATGCGCCGGCGAACCACGAAGAGCTGGCCGCACGTCTCGGCGAGCAGAGTCTTCACATCGATGGGAACACCATCCGATTCGAGACCGCCGAGCCGATGCAAAGCCTGGCGGGTCTGAATCGAACCGCCCTGCGCTTCCGCGCGATCAAGGTCGAAACCGCCAACCTCGAAGACGTCTTCCTGAACCTGACCGGAAGGAGGCTGCGCGACTGATGGGAAAGCTCCTGGCATTAGCCTGCAAGGACTTCCGCGTTCTGATCGCCGACCGGGGCAACCTGTTCTGGGTCTTCGTCTTCCCAGCGATCTTCGCCCTGCTGTTCGGGGCCGTCTATTCGGGTGCGGGCGATGGCCCTTCCGGCATGAAGGTCGCCGTCGTGGACGATGACAACAGCACGTTCTCCCAACGCTACGTCTCGCATCTTGAAGAGGAGGAAGCCCTCGAGATCGCCCGCCTCGATCGCGAGCAGGCCCTCGAACAGGTACGCAAGGGCAACCAGGCCGCCGCGATCCTGATCCAGCCTGGTTTCGGCGAGGGTCTCGCCGCCATGTTCGACGCCAACGAGCCCAGGCTCCAGATCGCCCAGGATCCAGGGCGGCGCATGGAGGGCGCCTACCTCCGGGGACTGCTCGCCAAGGCCCAGTTCGAAGTGATGGGCAAGCAGTTCCAGGATCGCCGGTGGATGCGAGAGCAGATGAACACCTGGCGAGCAGAAATCACCGAAGCCAACGACCTGAGCGGCGAAGACACGAGCGTGTTTCTGCGGTATTTCGACGCGCTCGATACGTTCCTCGAAGACGTCAACGACCAGACCTACAGCAGTGGGCTTGGCGACGGGCTGCTCAACATTGCGACAGTGGACGTCCAACGCGAATATGATGGGCCACGCACACCGTTCCAGATCACATTCCCCCAGGCGACGATCTTCGGCATCCTGAGCTGTGCCGCGACGTTCGCGATCTCAATCGTGCGCGAGCGAACCAGCGGCACGTTCCGGCGCCTGTGCGTCGGCCCCATCTCCCAAGCCCACGTCCTGGCCGGCAAGGGTCTGGCCTGCGCGATGACGTGCGCGATGGTCATCGGCATGCTGACCGTGGGCGGTTCGCTGATCTTCCATGTGCCGATCGGCAGCCCGCCGCTGTTCGTTCTCGGCGCCGCCTGCACGGTGCTGTGTTTCGTCGGCCTGATGATGTTCATCTCGACGCTGGGCAAGACCGAGCAGAGCGTCGGCGGCGCCGGCTGGGCCATCCTCATGATCATGGCCATGTTCGGCGGCGCCATGATGCCCCTGGCCTTCATGCCCTCCTGGATGCGCAACATCAGCCACTTCAGTCCGATCAAGTGGGCCATCCTCGCGATGGAGGGCGCCATCTGGCGCGACTTTCGCTTCACCGAGATGCTGGTCCCCTGCGCCGTCCTGATCGCCGTCGGCGCCGTCTTCTTCACCCTGGGCGTGTTCATGCTGCGAAAGACCCGACTCTGATAGGACCGCGTCCCGTGGGGTAGATATCACGTATCTGGATGCAGTATGTTATCTTTAGGAGCGAATGCCATGAGAGGGCACAGTCTTGGGCAGGGCTGCCTGGTGGCGATCCTGCTGCTGACCTCGGGCTGCTGCACGCCATTCAGTCCGCAGTGGACCCGCCACGAGATCGAGCGGCAGACCGGCGCGGCGCCGCGCGATTCGTTCGAGTTCCAGCTCGACGGGGCGACAATGAACCTCGCGAAGCTGGCCGCCTCACGAGCCGGCGGCGAAGGCGGCTACCTCGCGGGCCTGACGCGGATCGATCTGGCGGTCTTCGAGCTGCCGTCCGGCGAACCATTGGACCTCGACCGCATGCCTCGCAAGGGCTGGGACAGAATCCTCCAGGCGCGGGAAGGCCCGTTCAATCTTCTGGTCCTGGTGCGCTCCGGCGGACGCTCGCTGCGCGACCTGGCCGTCTTCGCGCAGGGCGAGAATCAACTGCTCTACGGACGCCAGAAGGGTAGCCTGGCGCCCGGTCTGCCGTCCACGCTCCAGAGCGTGCTGCGGACCGCGGGCCTCGCGGGCCTCAAGGAGCACCTGCTCTCCGCGGCGCAGAACAGCCAGCCGCCTCCGTCCCCCTGATTGCCACCATCTCATTCCCAGCGGAGGGCGTGGAGTTCTTCTTCGCTGCGGATGAACTTGATGGCGCCGTCGGCCGCCGATGGAACCGCCGCA
This sequence comes from Sedimentisphaerales bacterium, assembly GCA_040772485.1. Classification (GTDB taxonomy): domain Bacteria; phylum Planctomycetota; class Phycisphaerae; order Sedimentisphaerales; family Anaerobacaceae; genus Anaerobaca. The sequence continues at coordinate 54,302 of JAXGYC010000015.1, forward strand.
CCGCCGGCTTAGACCACGTCGCGGCGGTCAGTCGACGCCGTCGTCGGAGTCTTCGTCGGGCTCGTCGACCTTGTTGAGCGGACAGGTCCACAGGTAGACTGTGTGACTGATGTAGACGCCGTCGCTGGTGACCTGCACCACCTGGTCGGGCTTGACGCCGCGCATGTCGAAATCGTGCGAGACGATGCGCGAGCCGGGCCTGAGCTTGTCCAACTGGGGGATCAGCTTGACGTTCAGGCTGGGCAGCAAGTACAGCGTCACGACGTCGGCCTTGCTCAGATCGAGCGTGAAGATGTCCTTCTGCTCGATGGTGACGAGGTGACCGACGCCTTCCTTGGCGACGTTGTCGAGCGATTCGGCGACGCGCTGCGGGTCGATGTCATAGCCATAGGCCTTGCAGCCGAAGCGTTTGGCGGCGGTCACGACGATGCGCCCATCGCCACAGCCGAGATCGTAGACAACGTCGCCGGGCTTGACCTGGGCCAGTTCCAGCATCTTGTCGACGACGACCATCGGCGTGGGCACATAGACGACGTCGGGCTTGCGATTGGGTACGGCGGGCGGACGTGTGTCGATCTTCGTCAGCGAAATTCCGTCCAGCGCTGGCTCGATCTTGCCCAGGTCCAGTCCGAACGCCTCCAGGATCGTCGGCGCGACATCCTGGCGGCGTCCATCGCGGTAGACCGCCCGGTTGTCGGTCGCCAGGAACAGCGGCGGTGCGCCCTCGGCCTGGCCCCGGCGGTAGTTCAGGCCGGTGGTGACGTAGAACTGCGTCTTGTCGGCCAGCCCGAGCGACTGGAGCTTGTCGGCGATCTGCCCGGTCCAGCGGTCGAACCAGACCAGAGGTTCGCCGTTCTGCTGAGCATTCGTGCCGGAGGCGGTGGCATCGCGGGCCAGGTGTACGAAGAGGAAGAAGGGCCGGTCCTTGTACTTATCGAGCAACTCGACGGCACGGGCGCCGATCGTCTCGTCGCGTGGCAGGCCGTCAGCCCAGACGTCCGGGACCGCCGGACGCATCGCGGCGGCAGCGCGCTGCCCGGCGATGAGCGCGAGGGTGACGAACTTGTCGGCACCAAAATGACTCTCCAGGCGGTCGAATACGGTGGCGCCCTTCGCGACCGGCGGTTGGTCGCTTTCGGAGGCGACCTGCCTGGGCAGATAGCCGGCCAGCAGTTGCGTCCAGGCCGCGTCGCCGTTGCCGGCCCCCTCGACGTCGATCCTGACGTAGACGCCGCGATCGATGAGCTTTTGCAGGTTGGGCAGCTCCTTCTGCGCCAGAGCCCGATCGACGCGCTCGCGTGCGGCCCCGTCCCAGTCGATGAGAACGACGTTTCGCGGCGGCGCAGCAAGGACCAGCCCCGGCGAAAGAACCGTCAGCAGACTCACGAACAACGACAGACGTACCATCGTGCTTCGCATAGCCAACTCCTCTCAAAGAGACCCTGCCTTGCAGCGACACCATCCCGTAGGGGCGAATAATCATTCGCCCCTACAGGCTACCACCCGGCGAATCCGGGCGCTGTAGCCTTTCACGCTACCCAGCGCAGGTCTGCGCCGTCAATAGGGAAAACGCCGCACGGTGGCCCGTTGAGGGACCGGTCAGGCAGGGGCGAATAATCCTTCGCCCCTTCGGGCAGATCGGTTTGCAGTGTGTCCGCAAGGACACAGAACGCCTCACGGCGTCACTACGAGCGGCCCTGGAAGCAGCAGGCCCGCTCGTAGTAGTGCAGCACCGCCGAATCGTTGAAGGCGGCCAGGCCGCGTGCGTTGCGCAGGCGCACGCCGTCGAGGGTCCGCGTCCGCGAGAGGGCCACGTACACGTGGCCGGGAACGAAATTGACGTGCGAGCCATCGATATTGACGACGTCGAGCGTCATGCCCTGGGCCTTGTGGACCGTCAGCGCGTAGGCCGGCACGATGGGGTATTGCACGACCGTGAACTTGACTTCCTCCTTGTCTTTGCGGGAGTCCCAAACCAGCTCCTGGAACTCCAGGGGATTGACCCGGCGGGTGGCGAGCCCGTTGCGGTCGAACTCGACGTCAATCCAGTACGGCATCTCGGTGCCCGGCTCGCACTCGGTGCAGATGTCGACGACGGTGCCCAAGTCGCCGTTGACCAGGTCCTCGTGATTCTGGATGCACAGGACCCGCATTTGCTTTTTGACCTGGAGGGTGGCCTTGGCCCGCGTGTGGCCCTGGAGCCACTGGGCCGCCTCCTCGCGGTCGCCTTTCTTGACCTGGCAGGCGCTATAGACCGACGGGGCGTCGATCTGGTCGATCCGTCTCTGGTTGTGGGCGTCCGCCTGGCGGTTGGTGCCGAAGAGAACGGGGTATTCGGGGTCGAACTCGCGCTGCGTGCGTTCCAGGACGGCGGCATCGACCCGGCCATGGCGGAGGTCCTTCAAGAATTCGATGAAGTGCGGCTCGGCCTGCCGCAGCACCGTTTGCAGGTCGATCAACTCGAAATCGGCGAACGAGGTGCTGTAGAACGCGAAGTCGGGCAGCCCCTCCTCGTTGCGCGGCACGGGCGGAAGCTGGAAGAAATCGCCCACCACCAGAATGCCGGTTTCCGGTTCGACGCGTTCGAGGAAGCGGTCGAAGGTGACGCGGTCGACCATGCTGATCTCGTCGACGATGATGACGGCGGCGCGTCCGAGCTTGCGGCGTCCCCACTCTCTCCTGCGATTGGAGTCGGGCATCTCGACGCGGGGCAGCGAGGCGACGGCGTGGAGGGTGGAAGGACCCTGGCAGTAGTGCGAGTTGTGGATGCCCGTCTCGTCGCGCAACTGGCAGGCGGCGATGCCCGTCGAGGCCGCCAGGACGACGTGCTTGCTGCGCTGCACGAGCTGGTTGGCGATCCGCCGGACCAGCGTGGTCTTGCCCGTGCCCGCGCCGCCGGAAAGAAAAATCCGCCGGCCCGACAGAAGCCCCTCGACCACGTCCGACAGCAGCATCGCGTTCCGCGCATCGTGATACGGATACGGCTGCGGCAACACGCTCGGCGTCGCCTCATCTCTGTCGGACTTCTTCGCAGACCTGCTCAAAACCCATGCTCCTCCATTCGGATGCGCGGTGCCGTTGTCACATTCCTTCAAGGCAGAATCGGCCCTGGTCCATGAGCGTCCGGCCGTCGAGGTAGATGCTCGGCGCGATGATCACGCCGTCGACGTGCGCAGCGCTGTCCCACGTGGCGCCCGTCTTGGCGGGATAGGGACTGCCGAACGCGATGTGCACGCCCGGAAACTTCTCGTCCTGGAGCAGGTTGTAGATCAGTTTGGTCAGGCCGGTGTTGGTGCCGATGGCGAACTCGCCCACGCGGCTGCTGTTGGCGTCGGTCTCGAAGACGTAGGCGTCCAGCTCCCGCCGCAGTTGCTCGTTGTCGCAACGCAGGCTCCCGCGGACCGCGCAGCCGTCGCGAACGTCCACGGTGACGGGCGTCTCGGCCAGCGACGCATACCGCTCGGTGAAGTAGTCGCCCAGGCAGCCGTCGATCACGACGCGCCCGTCGACCGACGCCGGCGCGGTGAACACCTCGCCGTCGGGAAGATTCGTCCAGTGCCGGGGGCGGATGTCCCCGTCGCTGATGATCCATTTCAAGCTGGGGCTGAACCGGGCCGTGAAATCGCATCCTTTGGCGGTCACGACGCGAATCGCCCTGGCGGCGTGGACGATCTCGTAGACCTGTTTGCTGATCTTCTGGATCTCGACGTAGTCGCTGCACATGCCGTCGGTCATGATCTGCGTCGTGATGCCGATCATGTGCGCGTGACGCAGCTTCGGGTTCGCGTCGACCGCTTTGAGCATGGGCTTTCGGAAGGTCTGGAGTTCGCCTTCGGCGCCCTGGGCGGCGTAGATGCTCACGTCGGCGTTCCGCAGGGCCTCTGCGATGATGGAGGGAAACGCGACGGGCCGGGTCCCGAAGTCTTCCATCAGAAAGAACTGGACGCTGCCGACGATCTTCTCGGCCGCGACGCGCAGCGCCTCGCCGATCGCAAGCGTCGGGCGATCGGTGATGACAACGACACGCTCGCCCGGCCGGATCCGCAGGCAGTTGTCGATCACCTGCCGAACACCCTGTTCGATAGTTCCCATGGTGCAGCTCTCCTCGGACTCCACGTTTCCGATTGCGGATTCAAAAGAAGATCAAATATCAAAAAGCAAAGATCAGAATAGCGGAATCGCCGCAACGCGGCGATGACTTCCTCAATTTTGCATCTTGCTCTTTGATCTTTGCATTCCCACAAGATGCTTCTACCGTCCGGTCAGGCGGCGAATCAACGTCACTTCCTGCGCATCGTAGGGCGTGCCGTCGGGCCGGAAGATATCGTGGAACCAGACGGGCGGCTCGGCGCTGTACGTCTTCGTCCACGAATCCCACGGGTAGATCGTCTGCGTCTTGCCGGCGACGAAGCCCCAGTTGTAGGCGCCGATCCGCTGCTGCTGGAGGTACGGCAGGATGTCGGCGAACGTGCTGCCGGCGGGACGCGCCATGTACTCGGTGCAGAGGATGGGCCGGCCGTAACGCCGCAGCGACTCGACGCGGGCCTTCATCTCGTCCGGATTCCCGTAGCAGTGGAACGTGATGATGTCCGACTGCTCGAGCATGAAGCGGTTCACCTCGCTGAGCTTCTCGTCGCTCGACCAGTCGCCCGCCCAGACCGCGGCGGTGATCGGCTGCGTCGGCCTCGCCGCCCGGGCCCAGGCGAACGCCTTCCTGAGCAGCATCAACGACAGCTCGGCCTTGTTCTCGGGCTCGAACTTCACGTAGGCGGGATCGTTGCGGTTGTCGGGCTCATTGAACAGGTCCCACGCATGGATGCGCCGGTCCTTTCGGAAGTGGCCGATGACGCCCTTGACGTAGCCCTTCAGCTCATCGTGCCGGGCCGGATCGCGGAGAACCTCGACGCCGGGACTCTGGACCCATCCGGAGTTGTGGATGTGAGGGATCGGCTCCGGCTGCGGCCCGACCTGCGGATAGGGGTCCCAGCAGGCGTCGAGAAGCACGAACACCACGCCGATGTCGTGGCGCTCGGCGATGTCGAGGAATTCCTCCATGCGATGGAGCAGGCCGCGCGCGTGCTGCTCCCAGAGCAGATGGTGCAGATAGACCCGAACGCTGTTGAAGCCGAGCTTCTGCGCCCAGGCTAGCTCCCGGTCGATGGTCTGCGGGTCCCACGTGTCGCGCTGCCACATTTCGAGCTGATTGATCGCGGTGCTGGGCGTGAAGTTGCAGCCGACCAGCCACGGAATCCCGGCGTACCAGGTGTTGGCCTGCTCGGCCGACCATCGCTCCGACGGCTTGGAGGACAGCGAGGCGCAGCCGGCGGCGAACAACGTTGACGCCAGGAGAATCAGTCCCATATGACACTTCATGATCTTGCCTTCCCAAAAGTCACTGCGGCGCTCTACGCGGGTCGGTAGGAAAACCGGCCGAAGCGCGCCTCGCCCTGCCCCGAGGCGAACATCGCCACGCGGAGCGCATCGAACCCGCCGAAAACGTTGTGATGATAGCCCGAGGTGTCCCACGATCTCTCGAACTTGGTCCACCGCCCGTCCGACGCGCGAAAGTACATCGCAACGTCGTGGTGGTCGTTGACCAGGCGAAGCGCGCAGCGCCCGCCTGGCGCCGCCGGCGAAGGGATCGTCCCGACGGGCCGGCCCAACGCGTAGGCGCTCACGCCCTTGGCGCCGAGCGAGACGCCGGCGTAGCATTGCGGGCTGTAGAACAGCAGCAAACCCGCTTCGGCACCCTTGTCGACGGCAACCTCGACCTCAGCAACATAGGCGTGATCGCCCACCTTGCACGTCACGAGGCGTCCTTCACCCGGCGTAGCGCCCTTGGCCTCCAGGTGGAGCTGCCGGTCGGCCAGTCGATAGTGTCCCGAGGGGTTCTCGCCCCAGAACTGCCAGTGGACACCCAGTTCGCGCGACGAGAAGTCGTCGGAGCGTTCGATGCGGACGCCCTGCGCCGGGCCGTTCGGTCGCGGAATCGGCACAGCTCGGTCGATCCCCGGGCGGACGCGGAACCATCCATCCGGCGTCCATTCCAGAGGCTCCATCATCGTGTGACGGCCGAGCGTGTAGTAGCCGTTCTCGTAGGCGTGGTAGATCAGCCACCAGGAGCCGTCCGGGGCCTCGACGGCGGTCGCGTGTCCGCACGACCACCATTTCTCTTCGCGGCTGGCGGTGTGGACGATCGGGTTGTACGGCGAGTATTCCCAAGGCCCGATCGGCGTTCGCGAGCGGGCGTGCACGGTCATGTGTCCGGTCGGCGGTCCGGCGGTGCCGCCCTGGGCGACCAGGAGGTGGTAGTATCCATCGCGATAGAAGAGTTTTGGAGATTCCAGACAGACACACTCGATGTGCCAGTCCTCGGGGATCGGCCAGGGCTCGAACACCTTGCGAAGCGGCCCGGCGGTGGACAATCCATCGGGGGCCAGTTCGACCGCGTAGCCGCCGGAGACGTGCAGATAGCGCTGCCCTTGTGGCGTGGCGATGTGACCGGGGTCGATGTGCGGCAGATCGAGCTTGTGCGGCCGGCTCCACGGACCCTCGATCCGGTCGGCGACGATCGCGTGGTTGCCGCCGGCGGTTTCGTAGTAGATGTAGAAACGGCCTTGGTAGCTCGTCAGCTCCGGTGCCGAGATCGACCCGCCGTATTCGTGCAGCGCCGAACGCACCGGCTCCCAGTCCACGAGGTTGCGCGAGCGCCAGATCAGGAACGCCGGACACCAGTTGCCGCCGCAATGGGTCATGTAATACGCGTCGCCCACGCGAACGACGGTCGGGTCGGGGTAATCCCCTCGCAGGATCGAATTCGTGTAGCTGCCGGGACGACCCTCGTTCGCGCAAATCCGGCGCAGCCCGCGCGGCGTCAGCCCCAAGCCCGCCGTGACACCCACGGTCCCGAGGAAATGACGCCGGCTGAGAACCCTATTCATAGAACCTGCTCCGAGATCGACCCGATGTTACTTGGTGTCCTTGGGAATCGAGCAGGCGACGCGGAAGCCGACGAAGTCGATCTGAGGCAGCCACCACTTGCTCTTGGGAATCTGCGGGTCGTTCATCCGCCACCAGTCCTCTTCGAACGCCCGGGCGGCGCAACGCAGATCGGCCACCGGGCTGTCGTAGCACCCGCCGCGCGCGACGTGCACCTTGCCCTCTTTGGGACCGGTCGGGTTCTGCGTCGCGGCATCGGCATAACCGTTGGGCTGGTAGAAGTCGTGGACCCACTCGCGGACGTTGCCATGCATGTCGTACAGGCCCCAGGCGTTGGGCTTCTTCGTGGCTGTGGCGCCGGGACCGAAGTCGGAATTGTCCTCGTACCAGGCATAGTCGCCGATCTTCTCGGCGTCGCCGGCGGGACCATAGGCACAGGTCGTTCCGGCCCGGGCGGCGTATTCCCATTCCGCTTCGGTGGGCAGGCGGTACGGCTTGCCCGTCTTCTGCGCCAGCCACTGGCAGAACACGCTCGCGTTGTGCCAGGTCATGCCGATCGCCGGATGCTTGACGCTGTAGCCCATCGTCATGTCCCCATAGACGGGCGTCGGGCCGGTGATGGTGTTGACGCCGCCGGCGGCCGGCTCAGCGTTCTTCTGGGCCTCCTGGACCTCGACGAACTCCTTCTTGGCGGTGCCCGTCTCCTGGTAGTAGGCCATGAACAGCTCCAAGGTGGTCTCCGTCGAGCAGAGATAGAACGGATCGAGACTGACCTTGCGCTGCGGCCCCTCGTCTTCGTTGCGATCCGCCTCCGTGGCGGGGCTGCCCATCGTGAAGCTGCCGCCCGGGATCAGGACCATCTCGAGAGACAGCTCGGCGCCGGTCTTGCTCTTGATCGTCTCGGTATACTTCTTCGGGAGTTTGTCTTCGGCGCCGATGACGCTGCCGGCCAACACCGCTGCGACACAGAGGGCCAGGACACCGATGCGCTTCTGCCTGCTGCTGCGTTTCACCTTCGTCTCCTTAAGAGCATTTCCAAAAATATCGTCATATCCGATTGGTCGCCGGAAGGTTCTGCGGTCCCGGCGTATTGCCTCTATATCATCTGTGTGAAGCCCGGCCGGGGAACCGGATAGCTGCCGTCAGGACCGAGCCGGCTGGGCGGGTCCATCGCGTCGTGGCATTCCTCGGGCTTGGGCGGGTAGTAGAAATCCGACTGATGGATCTGGTCCCATGTCACTTCTTTGCCCGTGTAGCAGGAGATCTGTCCCATGACCGTGACCATCGTGCTCGGGACCATGTAGCCGCCGTTGTTGATGGGGTTGCCCGAACGGATCGCGGCAAAGAGCAGGTCGTGCTCCCGCTGGTACGGATTGCAGCGGGCGGTCGAGCGCCAGTTCGTTTCGCCCCAGATGCGATAGCCGGTGATGTCGGCCTTGCCTTTGGTGCCCAGCACGACGCTGGAGGAGTCGTTGTGGCAGCCGTCGGTGGTCCGGCAGAAGGCGTAGATGCGCACGCCGCTGGCGAACTCGTAGACCACCGAATGGTGGTCGAAGACGTCGCCGTAGATCGGGTCGGTCATCGAGGACCGCCCACCCAGGCCGTGGCACTTGACGGGATTGGCCTCGCGCAGGACCCAGCGGGACCGGTCTAAGTTGTGCACGAGCGACTGCGGCACATCGTCGCCGCTGAGCCAGCGAAAGTGATACTGCGTGCTGCACTGCCATTGGAGCTCGGTCAGGCCGGGTTGGCGGTCGATGATGCCGTAGGGGCCGCGAAGGAAGTTCTCTTCGATCGAGATCACCTCGCCGATGGCGCCGTCGTGAATCCGCTGGACCGTCTCGGCGTATCGCGTGTCGTAGCGGCTGTGCAGGCCTGAGACGAAGCACAGGCCCTTCTGCCTGGCCAGGTCGGCGGCGGCGCCCATGAGCTTGACGCCGGCCGGATCGATGCCGTGCGGCTTCTCCACGAACACGTGCTTGCCCGCCTTCACCGCGGTCATCGCGTGCAGCGGATGGAATTTGGCGGCGTTGGCAATGAGCACGACGTCGCACGAGTCGATCACGTGCTTGTAGCCCTCGAAGCCGATGAAGCAATGGTCGTCGTCGACCATGACCTGATCGCCCTTCTGCTCCTTCAGGATGCGACGCTTGTCCTTGACGCGGTCCATGAACACGTCGCACATGGCGACGAGGCGGGTTCCGGGATCGGCGTTCAGCGCCTCGGCGGCGGCGCCCGTGCAGCGACCGCCACAGCCGACCATCCCCACGCGGAGGATGTCGCTGCCGCCCGCAAAGACCCGGGCGCCCAGCCCCAGCGTGCCGGCGACCGCTGACGAAGTCACCACGGTCGAGGCCTTGAGAAAGTCGCGCCGCGTCGTGCCCTGGCTCCCGTCGGATTTGTTCGAGCCTGCCATAGTACCTCCTTCGTTCGATCTGCCTGTCCTGGACCGGTGTTTCCGTATCGAATCAAGGTCTCCTGTAGATTGCGCCTGCGCGGGTTATGATACGCCCTGAGTCACCCAAATTCAAGTCGCAGCCCATGTAGGTCGTAGGTCCTCGCACAACAGCCCAAAGACGAGCGGAGAGGTTCACCCTCAAGGCAGTATGGCGTCAGACTTCCGACCACTGGCCGGGGATTGGGACCGGATAGCGTCCCTCCGCATCAGCCTGCACCGGCGCGGGGCTTCTGAGCGTGAAGTTCACATCCGGGCAGAAATTGAAATTCGAGGCCATCATCTGTTCCCAAGTAACGATCTGGCCGGTGTGGATGGCCGCCCGTCCCATAATGGAGGCCAGATTGGTATAGGCGGCCCGCTGGACCTCGTTGTGCGGCCGGTTCTGGCGGATCGCGTCGAGCAGCGCGTCCCATTCGGCCTGGTACGGGCTGACCTTTTCAGCGTCGGGACGCCAGGCGATGTTGTCCCGGCTGATCCGCTGGTCCTGGTGAATCTGCACGGTCGGCGCGTGGACGTTGCCCGAGAACTGGGCGGCGCACTTCGTGCCGTGCACAAAGGTGGCGAAGTCGTTGCGGCAGTTCTGCTGGTTGCGGCTGTTGACGAATGCCTTGGTCCCGTCGCCGAAGGTGTACTCGATAGCGTAGCTGTGCACGTTCTGGCTGCAATCGTCGCTTCGCGGCTCGCAGCCGCCCAGACCCTCGGCGCTCACCGGCCAGGCGTCCTTGATCCAGCAGCACTCGTCCACCTGATGGATCATCATCTCGATGAACCACGCGGAGGACACCCACAGGAAGAAGTACGGCCGGCGGATCTGCCAGAGCAGTTCGCTCTCGCCTCCCTGGAACGGGCCCATGCGAGCACCGGGATCCATCCGGTACGCGCGGACCAGCGTGATCTCGCCCATCGCGCCTTCGCGAATCTTCTCGATGAGGGCTTGGCGGGCCGACGAATGGCGGCACATCAGGCCACAACCGATCTTGAGGTTCTTCTGCCGGGCCAGCTCGCCCAGATGGAGGATCTCGTGCGTGCCACCGGGGTCGGGAGCGAAGGATTTCTCGATGAACGCGTTGACGCCTTTCTCGACAGCGTACGCCAAGTGTGTGGGACGGAAGGCGGAATGCGTCGCCTGGATCATCACGTCGCCCGGCCGCAGGCAGTCGATCGCCTTGCGATACGCGTCGAACCCGACAAAACGCCGGTCCTCGGGCACGTCGATCCGCTCGCCAAACTGTTCCCGCAGGGCATTATAGGACTGCGTCAGGCGGTCTTCGAACACGTCGGCCATGGCGACGAGCTTCGTCGGTCCCGTCCGCGAGGAGAGGGCGTTAGCGGCCGCCCCGCCGCCGCGTCCGCCGCAACCGACCAGGGCAAGGCGGATCGTGTTGTTCTCGCCCGCGTAGGCGCGCGACAGGGCGACGCCGCCCAGCACCGATCCGGCCACGACGCGCGAACTCTGCGCCAGGAACTGCCGGCGAGAGGATCGCGTCCCTTCCGTCTGCGATGAGGTCAAACCCTTCGACTGCGTTTGACTGTCCATGGTGGCTCCCTTTCCCTTTGGTCTGAGGTCTCGAAGGCAAACGCCGCCGGCCTCGAAGGGTCCAGGACCGGCGGCGCATCGGCTGCCATGTGATGATACTACACGAATTCCTGGTACTCGCGGTCCTTCAGCACGCCCGGCTGCGGCAGCGGATACCGGCCCTCGGCGTCCGATTTCAGCGGCGCGGGCGAGTCCATCGTGAACTTGTCGGCGTCCGGGGCGAACTCGTGCTGGCAGTTGAGCATCTGATCGTACGTGATGACGTTGCCGGTGTGGGCGGCCATGCGGCCCATCGACGTCACCATGCTGGCGATCGCGCCGCGTTCGGTCTCGTTGTAGGGCTTGTCGTTTCGAATGGCGTCGATCAGGTCGTCCCATTCGAGCTGATACGGACTGGGCTCGGGCTGCGGGAAGCTCCAGATGAGGTTCTCGCGGGCCATCTTCTGATCGCTGTACGTGCGGACGCGGCCGGGCGTGTGGCTGGACGTCGAGACGACCCCCGAGCCCTTCGTGCCGTGGACGAAGCTGCTGAAGGCATTCTCGCAGCCGTCCATGTTCCGACCGTCGTAGAAGAACCGGGTGCCGTCGTCGAAGACGTACTCGACCGAGTAATTGTCGAAATTCTGATCGACGGACTCGCCGCGGAAGTGTCGCGCGCCGATGGCGCGGGCCTCGACGGGCCAGGAGCCCTTCATCCACGAGCACTCGTCGATCTGGTGGATATAGAAATCGCTGTAGACGCCGCCGCTGCCCCAGAGGAAGCTGTGGAAGCTGCGAACCTGGTAGAGCAGCTCGCTGATGTTGCCCCGCCTCGGACGGGCGTTGGCGGCGCGGCCGCCCATGCGGTAGGCCCGCATCATGTGGATCTCGCCGATCTCGCCCGACTCGATGCGCTTCTTCAGCTCCTGCCGGCCCCGGCAGTGGCGGATCATCAGGCCCACGCCGACCTTGAGGTTCTTGGCGTCGGCCTTTTTGGCCAGCTCGATCATCCGCTTGGTGGTCGGGCCGTCCACGGTGACGGGTTTTTCCATGAAGACGTTGATGCCCTTCTCGATGGCGTAGGTCAAGTGCACCCAGCGGAACGCCGGCGGCGTCGCGAGGATGGCCACGTCGCCCGGACGCAGGCAGTCCATCGCCTTCCTGTAGCCGTCGAAGCCGACGAACTTGCGCTCGTCGGGCACATCCATCTGGGCGGCCCGGTCGTTCTGGAGCCCTTTGAAGCTGCGGTCCACGCGGTCGGCGAACACATCCGCCAGCGCGACGAGCTTCGTCCGTCCGTTCGGGACCGACAGGGCGTTCTGGGCGGCGCCGGTGCCGCGACCGCCGCAACCCACCAGGGCCACCTGGATCGTGTCGTTGCCGGCGGCGTACAGGCTCGAACCGAGCCCGCCGACCAGCGTGGTGGCCGCAGCGATCCGACCGGTGTTCTTCAGGAATTGGCGGCGTGACGTCTGTTGGCTCGTGGTTTGTCTCATGGTGGGTCTTCTCCTACTTGCCTGGTGTGCGGCGGACAATGCTTCGGTCGTTACATGGAAATGCCGGTCCGATGTGCCGGACCACCCCCATCAGCTCCTCCGTCATCCCCGTGACATGGCCCGTAGGGGCGAATGATTATTCGCCCCTACAGGCTGCCACCCACTGGGTTGTTATGCGTATTCGCGATCGGTGACAATGCCCGGCTTCGGAACCGGATAGCGGCCCTGGGCATCGGACGGCAGCGGAGCCGGCGAATTCCACGTCAGCTTGTCCAGACCCGGCGCCATCTCGTGCGGGCAGTTGAGTATCTGATCGTAGGTGATCTCCACGCCCGTGTGAGCGGCCATGCGGCCCATCGACGTGACCATGCTGCCGATCGCGCCGCGCTCGGCCTCGTTGTACGGCTTGTCGTTGCGGATCGCGTCGACGAGGTCATTCCACTCGTTCTGATAGGGATTCTGATCGTCGCGGGGGACCCTGGATCTCCACACCCGGTTGGCATCGTCGAACGCCTGGCCTTTGTAGATGGCCGAAGGCAGGCCGCAGTCGCCGCTGTTCGAGGCAATGGCTGAGCCCTTGGTCCCGTGCAGATAGCTGGCATAGATCGGAGCGCAGCCTTCGATCGTGCGCCCGTCGAAGAAGAATTTGCCGCCGTCGGCGAAGGTGTACTCGACCGAGTAGGTGTCGAAGTTCTGATCGACAAACCGGACGCCTTCAGGGCTCTCCTTGTAGTGTCGGCCGCCCAGCGCCTGGGCCTTCACCGGCCAGGAGCCCTTCATCCAGCACAGATGGTCGATCACGTGGATGTAGAAGTCGCTGTAGTTGCCGCCGCTGGCCCAGATGAAGCTGTGGAATCGCCGGATCTGGTAGAGCAGATCACTGATGTCGTCCGGCTTGGGCGGCGACGAGAAGAAGCCCACGACCCCGTGCATCCGGTAGCCGCGCATCAGAACGATGTCGCCGATCTCGCCGTCGGCGACGCGGTTCGCCAACTCCTGGAGCGCGCGGCTGTGGCGCGACATCAGACCGACGCCGACCTTGAGGTTCTTGGCGTCGGCCTTCTTCGACAGTTCGATCATGCGCTTGGTGGTCGGGCCGTCCACGGTCACCGGCTTTTCCATGAAGACGTTCAGGCCCTTGTCGATGGCGTAGGCAAAGTGCACCCAGCGGAAGGCCGGAGGCGTCGCGAAGATGGCGACGTCGCCCGGACGCAGGCAATCCATTGCCTTCTTGTAGGCGTCGAAGCCGACGAACTTGCGGTCGTCCGGCACGTCCATCTTGTCGCGGGCGTTCTCGTTGTTCTTGAGGCTGTTGTAGCTGCTGGTCAGGCGATCCTCGAAGACGTCGGCCATGGCCACGAGCTTGATCGGGCCACGACCCTTGACGTTCATGGCATCGACCGCCGCTCCCGTGCCGCGCCCGCCGCAGCCGACCAGCGCCAGGCGAATGGTGTTGTCGCTGCCGGCGTACAGGCTCGAACTGATGCCCGTCGCCAGGGCCGAGGCGGCGGCGACCCGGCCCGTATTTTTCAGAAACTCCCGACGTGTGGTGGTGTAGCTTGTGGCTTCGCTCATGGCAGGTCTTCTCCTATCTCATTCGTGTTTGCTTGCCGCCATCCGGTGATACATCGCAGGCCGGCAGCTCCGTTGCCGCCCCCCATTATCCCCTCTGCCGCCCAGAGTACAAGGCTTTTTGTCGGCCTCTCGGCCATACACATATCCGCGCAGATCCCAGAGCAATCCAGTCTCAGGCGCAGAGGTCTCAGGCTGCCACCCAACGCCGTGAAGATTGTGGGCCGGACCGAAGAGACTGCCTCGCCCGGCCCAGCACACCCTGCGTAGTACCTCTCCGGGCCAGGCCCGACGGGAATCGGGCGGGGCGGTGATGGCGTGTTTGCCCCCCACCGGGGTGGCCGAAGATGCGCGAGGCCACTCCACAGGAAAAGCACCTCGCCAGAACGACTTACGAAATGAACAACCGCACCTGAGTTCACGGCGTTGGCTCCCACCCGGCACGATAGCGGGTCCTGGCCGGCAAATTCGTTGCTTGCGACACCGGGCCGGGGCTGGTATCATGTCGGCATTGGCGTTCATGAAGGAGACTGCGATGAATGCAAAGGGTGCACACGCCTCACGTTGTGGCGCCGGGACTTGGCGCGGTACAGTCCTCTCGTTTTTGCTGGCGGTCGTCGTCTGCGCGTTGGCGGTTTGCAGCGTGCCCGCCAGGGCAGCGAGCGCGGACCAGTGGCAGGCGGGTGTGGCGACAGCCGTCATCACACCGGACCAGCCCATGTGGATGGCCGGCTACGCCGCCCGGACGAAACCTGCCGAAGGCAAGGTCCACGATCTGCACGCCAAGGCGCTCCTCTTGCAAGACGCCCAAGGCAACCGCCTGGCCATCGTCACGGTGGACCTGCTCGGAATCGACCGCACGATGCGCGACTGGATCGCCACACAGGTCGAGCAGCGATACCGCCTCGCGCCGAAGGACCTGCTGATCAACGCGTCCCATACGCATTCGGGACCCGTGATCCGCGAGAGCGCCTACTCGATCTACGGACACTCGTTCTACAACCTGACACCGGAACAGCTCGTGCAATCCGACGCCTACAGCGATCGGTTGCAGGAGAAGATCGCGGCCGTGGTCGGCGAGGCCATCGAGAAACTGGCGCCGGCCAAACTGTCCTACACGCATGCCCGCGCGGGCTTCGCCATGAACCGCCGCCGGCCCACGGCGCGAGGCGTCATCAACAGTCCTCATGCGGACGGCCCGGTGGACCATGATGTCCCGGTGCTGCGTATCGACGATCCCGAGGGAAGACTTCAGGCGGTCGTCTTCGGATACGCCTGTCACGCGACGACGTTGAGCTTCTATGATTACTGCGGTGACTATCCCGGCTATGCCAAGGAATTCGTCGAGCAGCGGTTTCCGGGCGTGACCGCGTTGTTCATCGCCGGCTGCGGGGCCGACCAGAACCCGTATCCGCGCACGCCGGACCGCGCGCTGGACCTGTGCCGCGAGCACGGCCACGCGCTGGCCAACGCCGTCGAGGCGGCGCTCCAGGGCGTGCCCAAACCCGTTCGTGGCCCGCTGCGAACGGCGCTGGAGGATGTGACGCTGGACCTCGCCGAGCCGCCCAGCCGCGAAACGCTCGACCAGCAGGCCAAGTCCGACAACAAATACGAAAAGCTACACGCGGAATTCCTGCTTGCCCAGTTGGAGCATGAAGGCAGGATTCCGGCCACCTACACGTATCCGGTGCAGGTAGTCCGGTTCGGCGACGACCTGCTGATGGTGGCGCTGGCGGGCGAGGTGGTCGTCGATTATTCGCTGCGTCTGAAGCGCGAGCTGACGGGCCAGCCGCTCTGGGTCGCAGGCTACTCGAACGACGTCTTCGGCTATGTGCCCTCGGCCCGCATTGTCCACGAGGGCGGCTATGAAGGGGGCGGCGCGATGCTCTACACCCCCCTGCCGGGCCCCTTCCAACCATCGGTCGAGGAGGTGGTCGTGGCCAAGGTGCACGAACTGGTGCGCCGCGTGAAAACGGAACAATAAAAGGATGGGAGGCTCGAATATGAAACACCTGCGCTGCGTTTTGTCGTTGGCCGTCTGTCTTTCCGTGCATTTAGCTCCGGCTCGGGCGGACCTGATCGCTCGAATCCACGACTCGGGCTTCGCCCTCGCGCACGACACCTACAACGGGATGGGCACCGCCAGTGACGGGCGGATCTACTACGTGCTGAGCTCGGAGTCCTACGAGGTCGGCGCGCAGATGTACTGCTACGACCCGGCAACCGACAAGATCGAGCACGTGGGCGACATCACCGAGGCCTGTGGCGAGAAGGACACCAAGACCATCGTCCAGGGCAAGTCGCACGTCACGTTCGTCGAGCGCGAAGGCAAGCTCTACTTCTCGACGCACGTGGGCTACTACAGCATCATCGACGGCATGGAGAAGATCGGCATCCCGCCGGAAGGCTGGAAACCCTATCCCGGCGGACACTTCCTCGCCTACGACATGACCACGAAGAAATTCGAGGACCTGGCCAAGGCCCCTCGCGGCGAGGGAATCCTCACCACGACAATGGACACCCAGCGCGGGCGGCTCTATGGCCTGACGTGGCCCAGCGGCCGCTTCCTCCGCTATGATCTGACGACACGCGGGCTGAAGGACTTCGGGCCCGTCTCGCGCGAAGGCGAGAACGGCAAAGGCGAGCAATACCGCACGCTGTGCCGCTCGTTCGTCGTCGATCCGCACGACGGCAGCGTCTACTACACCGTCGGCGACGGCGAGATCTTCCGCTACCGATACGACCGCGATGCGATCGAGCTGGTGGTCGGCGACGACATGCGAAAGGATTACTTGGGACTTTACGACCCGACTTCCGCCGGCCATATGGCCTATAACTGGAGGCAGACGGTCTGGTATGAGCCGGAGAAGGCGATCTATGGCGTACACGGCAACTCCGGATACCTGTTCCGCTTCGATCCGCGCGTGCCGGAGGTGCAGATCGTCGATCGCATCACCTCGCTGCCCTCCAAGCGAAGCGGGATGTTCGACCAGTTCAGCTACGGCTATCTCGGCTTCGCCCTCGGGCCCGACGGCAAGACGCTGTACTACCTGACCGGCGGCCCGATCTACATCGACGGCAAGCGCCTGGCCGGCAAGGCCAAGACCGCGATGGGCGAGTCCAAGGGGCTCGAGAACCTGCACCTGATCACCTACGACATCCCCGCGCGCCAGTACACCGATCACGGCCCGATCTTCTACGAGGACGGCCGGCGGCCCTACTACGTCAATTCGATCGCGGTCGGCAAGGACGGCACCGTCTATACGCTGGCCCGCGTCACCGACAGCAAACCTCCGAAAAGCGATCTGATCAGCATCCGCAACTGAAAGGGAGCCAGATGAACACGCGAAATATGACACGACGACAATTCGTGAGTCAGGCCTCGACAGGCACGCTGGCGGCCATGACCTTGGGCAGCCTTCCCGCTTTCGCCGGCCGCAGCGCAGCCACGCTGGCCGTCAAAGGCGGCAAGCCCCTGCGAACCAAGCCCTGGCCCAATTGGCCCATCTGGGACCCGGCCGCTGAGGAACGCGTCCTGGCCATCCTGCGCAGTGGCAATTGGTACCGCGGACAGGGCCAGACCGTCACCGAATTCGAGGGCAAGTACGCCAAGCTGCTCGGCGCCAAACGCTGCACCTGCACAGTCAATGGGACCAACGCCCTGCTGACGGCGCTGCACGCGCTCGACGTGGGCGTGGGCGATGAAGTCATCGTCTCGCCGTACACGTTCATCGCGACCTACAATGTTGTGCTGAACTCGTCGGCCTTGCCGGTCTTCGCCGACACCGACCCCGAGACGTTCCAGATCAATCCCGACAAAATCGAGGAGCGCATCACCGAGCGGACGCGGGCCATCCTGCCCGTCCATATCCTCGGCATCCCGGCCGATATGGACAAGATCATGGCCATCGCCAAAAAGCACAACCTCGTGGTGATCGAGGACGCCTGCCAGGCGTGGCTGGCCCAATACCGAGGCAAGTGCTGCGGCACGATCGGCGACCTGGGCTGCTTCAGCTTCCAGAACTCCAAGCACCTGCCCTGCGGCGAAGGCGGCGCGGTGGTCGGCAACGACGAGAAGATCATGGACCGCATCCACTCGTTCCATAACTGCGGCCGGCCCTATGGCAGCGTGAAGGGCGCCACCGGCTATCCCATCATCGGGACCAACCGCCGGATGACCGAGTACCAAGCGGCCATCCTGCTCAACCAGATGCAGCGGCTCGAAGCGGACACGCAGCGGCGCTGGGCCAACGGCCAGTACCTGACCAGCCAGATCAAGGATATCCCGGGGATCATCCCCTGCAGGCTGTACGAAGGGACGACGCGGGCGGTGTTCCACCTGTATCCGTTCCGCTACGAGAAGGAGCACTTCAACAATGCGCCGCGGGACAAATTCCTCCGCGCTCTCAGCGCGGAGGGCGTGCCCTGCTCCGGCGGGTACGGGCCGCAGTACCGCGACGAGCTGATCGAGGACGCCCTGACCTCCAAGAACTTCACGCGCAGCTTCCCCAAGGCCCGCCTCGACCAGTACCGCAGAGAGTTGGACTATCCCGGCAACGACCAGCTCTGCGAAGAAGCCGTCTGGCTCAGCCAGAACATGCTCCTGACCGAAAAATCCGACATGGACGACATCGCCAACGCCATCCGAAAAGTCTACGACAACCGCGACAAACTCGCGTAAGCCGCACCCGACGTCAAAGCGTAGATGCGTAAAAGCGTAAAAGCGTAAAAGCGTGGATGGGTGACAGGTAGGGTGTGCACCGCACACCGACACCGCATGGTGCCCGGGACACACCTTGCGCCTTGCGGAGAGAATCTATGAGGAAGCACGCTGGAATTGGCCGAACGAGATGGCTCCGTGCCACGATCATCCTGGCCCTTTGCGCAGCGGTCCTGGCGCTGTACCTGCTCTGCCCTCGCCAGCCGCCTGACCTCACGGCTTGCACCCGCGTTGAAGTCCGCTACACGTATGGAGCGCTCGACTACTTCTTTGGATACTCACCCATGCTGGACAGGATGCTGAGCGAAAAAGAACAACGAGACGTACGTTCCTTCGACAAATGGAGGGTGACCGATCAGGCACAGATCAGGGCCTTTGCCGATGAGGTCCGCGGCGGAAAAGACCGAGGCATAGTAACCGGTAAGATACTCGACAAGCCGGTCGACATAACGTGCTACCAGGGGAGACACCGCATCGCGTCGTTCAGCATATATCCGACTATGCCCACACTCATTGCGAAGGGACATGAGTTCTCATATGAACCGGGGTCTCCGGTCCTGAGGACTCTCGATCCCCCGGCACTTGAGCCGCTGACAGTCAGATGGGAATGTGCCATGAAGCTGAGTGGACTGCTTTTTGGAGGCCTTTGGCAGGGGCCTGAGCGGCCTCTGTGTCCGGATCCCAACCAGTGGTGTGACGTGATCGTGCGCACCATGCGTACAATGCAGCGCACTGATTACACCTTAGATGGCAAGACAAGACGCGCGTATCCTGATAGAGTCATAGCGCGAAGGTTCACCTGCCCGGCTGTCCACGCGGCCGCCGATGCAAACGCCGTTCATTCTCCAGCGGATGAGACCGACCCATCGAGTCAGTCCCCGGACAGTTGGGTATCGGACTACGCGATGAACTCGAATTGCGGAGAAGGCTCGCCGGATGATACGGTCTTCCTCTTTGAATCAAAGCCAGGTTGGAATCAGCACGGCGGGCCGGAGCTGTTCACGTTCGACAACCATGAGCCCAAGGGCGGTTGCGTCCTGCTCAACGACGGCACCGTGAAGTTCATCCGCACCGAAGAAGAACTCCACGCGCTCCGCTGGAAGTAAGTCCCGAGAGGAACACCACACGACCACGACTCTGTCATTTCGAGTCCATTCGGGTCCCTCAGGGCAGGCTGCGCCGAGAGCCTGTCCTGAGCGAAGTCGAACGGAAATCTACCTGCGGACCGGAAGCGCGCCTCGTCTATGGCCGGACCCCTCGACTTCACTTCGTTGCGCTCGGGGTGACAAACAGGAGGCAGTTAGGGAGGTGTGTGGCGCACACCCTACCTGTCACGCATCTACCCTTCTACGCGTCTACGCGCTGGCGGATCAGGGTTGGATTTCGGCCAGGAGGGCCAAGGCGCGGGTGATGACGGCTTCGCCGGCGCCGGGGGCGAGGTGGGTGCCACGGGTGGGTTCGTAGGCGCCTTCGTCGTAGGCTTCGGCGTGGCAGACGTAGCCGATCGAGTCGTTGGTCATGCTCGTGACGAAGAGCTTGTCGATGCCTGCTTTGTCCCTGATCGCCAGGCCGACCTCGACGAGGACTTCGCCGGGCAGGCCGAGGATGTAGACGTCGCCCAGCCTCAGCACCTGAATCTCGGTGGTAATCTCCTGTGCCGGGGTATCCTTGGTGGCCAGCGTCAGCGAACAACGACGTGCGGCGAGCGTGACGTCGTCGGTCGTGGCGACGAACTGGAGACAGCGCAGGACCTCGGCGCCCAGGGCCTTTCCGATCTGCTCGCAAGGCCCGACGTCCCGGCGGATCGGCACCGTGTTGCCCGCCAGCCCCAGCGCGAAGAGACTGATTCCGCCTTCGGCCTGCTCGACCACGCGCATCGCCCGCGCGGGATAGTCCGCGGAGATCGCCGTGCTGCGATGCGGATACACGCTGACGGGATGGCAGCCGAAAGCGAAGAGCGAGCCGACGATTCGCCCGTTGGGGTCCTCGACCCTCAGCACGGACACCGCCGGATCGATGGGGCCAAAGGTCAGGTCCGCCTGCTCGGGCGGCATCGTGAACGCCACTCGCGTCCGGCCATCGGGGCCGGTCTCGATTCTGCGCGTCGCCGTGATCTCCGGCGGCAGCGTGAACGCCATCTGCACCTGGCCATCGGGCCGCTTGGGCCTGCGATTGTACAGGACCTCCGTCAGCTCGCCCGTCGCGGCGCCGATCCTGGCGCCCTGCATGTCGCGATGCGCCATCTGCACAGCGCCGGCCAGTTTGCCGATGACCGTGCGGACGTAGGCCTGGTCGATGTCCTCCGGCGCGATGCGGCTTTCGAGCGGCAGCTTGGCGTTCGTGAAGATGTCGGGACCCGAGTGCGTGTGCGTGGCGCAGACCATCACATTCTGCTCGGGGATGCCCAGCCGCTCAGCGACCAGCACGCGGACCGGATTGGTGATCTCCTCCAGCGGCGAATACAGCAGATCGACCGAGACGATGGCGACCGTGTTGGCGCCGTCGCACAGGACCAGGGCCCGGCCGTAAAGCTCATCCAGAACCGAGTCGCTCGGCTTGCCCTGCGAGCCGATCAGCTTCAGACCCAGCGGAGGCGTGATATTGACTTTCGCACAGCCGGCCCGCAAGGCCGCCAAGCCCGTCGAACACGCACACAAACCGACCACCACAGCCAATGCCAATCTCATCGCCTGATGCGTTCTCATCGTCGAACTCCCCTTTCTGAATCCGCCACAGGCGGATCGAACCATTCTAACCGACCCGAAGGGCCGAGGCCAGTCCGATGCCGCACCATCCCGCCCGGGGCGGGCTGCCACCCGACAAGGAGGGCGAGGCAGTCTCTTGGGTCCATTGGGTCCCTTTGGTCGTTCTCGGGTCCCAAAGACCCAAGGGACCTGAAGGACCGAAAGGAATAGTCGTTGCGGGAGGGCGGCGGAAGGGGTATAAAGGAACTCACGGGGCGAGCGGTTTCAGAGTTGAAAGGGTCTGGCAATGGCACGCAGCGATCTGACGAGGCGACAATTCATCGCGGCCGCATCGGCCGGCTCCCTGGCGGCGGTCACGTCCGGGACGATTCCCGCCTATGGCAACCTCACGAATAAGACGAGCAAGCTGGCGATCCTGGGCGGCCAGCCCGTCCGCCAGAACAAGCCTTGGCCCGAGTGGCCCTACTGGGACGACGAGGTGATCGACTCGCTGATGAAAACCGCCAAGAGCCGCATCTGGTGCCGCATCCAGTCGGCGTCCGGCACCGTGCCGACCTTCGAAGCCGAATACGCCAAGCTGACGGGGGCGCGCTTCTGCGTCGCCACCGGCTCGGGCACGCAGGCGCTGCACACGTGCGTCGAAGCGATGGGCATCGGTCCCGGCGACGAGATCATCACCTCGCCGTATACCGATCCCGGCACGATCGCATCGATCCTCTCGGCGCGGGCCTTGCCGGTGATGGCGGACCTGGACCCTGCGTCGTACCAGCTCGATCCCGACGAGGTGGAGCGGCGGATCACCGAGAACACCAGGGCGCTCATGCCAGTGCACATGATGGGCCAGCCGGCGGACATGCGCCGGATCATGGCTGTCGCGAAGAAGCACAATCTCCGGGTGATCGAGGACGCCTGCCAGGCGCATCTGGCGCGGTTCGACGGCAAGACGCTCGGCACCATCGGCGACGTGGGATGTTTCAGCTTCCAGTCGAGCAAGATTATCGCGTGCGGCGAGGGCGGCGCGGTCATCGGCAGCGACGAGGACCTGATGGACCGCTGCTACACGGTGCACAACCACGGGACCTCGCGTCGTGGTCTGACCGAAACGATCGGACCGAAGTACCGCATGAACGAGTTCGAGGCGGCGGTGCTGCTGGGCCAGCTCTCCGGCGTGATGGAGCGGTTCGAACGCCGCAATCAGAACGCCGCATACCTCACCAGCCGGCTCAAGGACATCCCGGGCGTCACGCCCCAGAAGCTCTACGAGGGCACCCAGAGCGGCTCGTTCTACCTCTATACCATGTCGTACCACAAGGAGCTTTTCAACGGCGCCCCCCGCGCGACGTTCCTCAAGGCGCTGGCCGCCGAGGGGGTCAGCCTGAGCCCTTACATCGCCAAGGGACTGCACCGCGAGCCCTGGATCGACCACATTCTCGATTCAAAGGTCTATAAGAAGATGTACTCTGCCCGGCGGCTGCGCGAGTATCGCGAGCAGTGCGCCTGCCCGAAATGCGACCAGGTCTGCGAGGAAATGGCGATGCTCTGGGCCTCCGGCCCCCTGCTGGGCACGCGCCAGGACATGGCCGATATCGCCGACGCCATTGAGAAAGTCTGGATCAATCGCGACCAGCTCGCGCAGGTATAGAGGGGTCCGTGGCCCGCCAGGACGGCCGAAAGGACATGAAAACGCCGAAAATCGGGCCGGGAGCGTCTTATCCCGATGGAGATCGGGGCCACTGAAAACGACTGAGAATCTATTCCTTGACGCCGGGCGGAGATGGACCTATAATAGATAAGTTGTTTGTCATTTGCACCACCCGGCCGGAGGCCGGAAGAGAGATGATGGTAGTTCTTGGCGCCTTCGGAGGGGTGGAGAGCTGCGTGAGGAGCTCAGCCGGATCATGACCTGTGGCCACATCGCACAGTCACGCAGCAACCCCGTAGAATCACGTCGCGCCGCTTCTCCGATCTCGAACCACATGGCATGCAATCCCGGCACGCCGGGATCCCGATATGCCCCGGGCGGAGCTGCGCGGTCGGAAAGGAGGTGTTCTCCTGACACAGCGTGGGTGAACGAAGTCGGTCGTTGCATGGCTTGCAGGGTACGTGCTTCTGCCAAGCCCTCGACACATTGTTCTGCAAGAGGAGATGATGGAATGTTCAGCAAACGAGTAGTGACGGTATTATGTGCGCTGGTCGTGTCTCTGGCGATGATCGGCCAGGCGCAAGACCCCGGTGCGGCAAGTGCCCCGAATCCCGCCGACGGCACCCAATGGGTCAAGACCGAAGGGATCACCCTGACCTGGACGGTCGGCGCCGATGCGATCCTCCGCGACATCTACTTCGGCACGGACCAGGCCGCGGTGGAGGCCCGGGACGCGAGCACGCGAATCCGAACCATGTCGCTGGCCACCGAGATCGATCTCGATGTTCTGGAGCCCGCGACCACCTATTACTGGGCGGTCGATGAGATGTCCAGCACCATGACGGTCTCTGCCGGAGCGGTCTGGAGCTTCACCACGCTGGATCCCGCCGATGGCGGCGCGATGGCGGAGTACTGGGCCAACATGAGCCTCGACGGCGAGCCGGACGTGGTGAAGGTCGTCCCCGAAGTGAACTTCGAGTGGGGCAGCGGCACCGTCCCCGGCGAGAATTCGCCCGATGCGGCCATTCCGGTCGATGGGTTCTCCTGCCGCTGGACCGCGGAACTGACCATCCCCACGAGCGGGGCGTACACGTTCTACAGCGCCTCGGACGACGGGGCCCGGCTGTTCCTCAACGGCGTGCAGATCACCGACGGCTGGTACGATCGCGGCACGACCGAAGACGCCTCCGAGCCACAGGAACTCGAGGCCGGCGGCGTGTACCAACTCGTCATGGAAATGTATGAGAACGGCGGCGGCGCGGCAGCATTCCTGCGCTGGGAAGGCCCCGGCATCGCCAAGCAGATCATTCCGCAGGGCGCCCTTCAGGAGCCGACGATGGCCTTCTCGCCCACACCTCGCGTGGGCGCGACCAAGGTGGAAGCGACACCGGTCCTGAGCTGGATGGCCGGCGAAGGCGCGGTCGCCCACGATGTCTATCTGAGCACCGACGCCGACCTGGTCGCAGCGGGCGATCCCAATGCGTACCTGGGCCGCGTGGAAGTCACCAGTTTCCAGATCGCCGACGCCCTCGAAGGCGAGGCGGAATACTTCTGGAGAGTCGATGAGGTCGGCGCGGACGAGACGATCGTTCCGGGCCTGGTCTGGAGCTTCACCGTGATTCCGGACGTCCTGACGTCCCCCGAGGCCTGGTCGGGCATCGTCACGCTGGCCGGCCCGGGCTTCTTCGCCACGGACATCGCGGATGGCGTTTACGACATCGGCGCCTTCGGCGGCGAGATGACCTATGAGTTCATCGTCAAGAGCAACCCGCTGGAGACCCAGGCGAGCATGTGCCTGATCGGTCGCAGAGATTTCGGCGACACCGAGATGGGACTGAAGTACGAGCAGTGGAACAACACCGGCACCTATGGCGCGACCACTTTCGGCGTGGCCGACTACGACTACGGCGTGGCCACCAATCCGGGCGTGCCGACGCATCTGACTTTCGTCGCCAGTGAAGCCGCCGGAACGACGGCCCTCTATGTCAACGGCGTCTACCAGGCGAGCATCGATGCGGCCATCCTCCTGTCCGGTTCGGTGGGCATCGGCTACGGCGCCCAGGATCGGGCCGGCGCCGATCCGTTCTTCGATGACTTCGACGGCGAGATCTTCGGCTTGGCCATCTACGATCGCGCGCTGTCCAACGGCGAGATCAAGATTCACGCCGACGCCTATCTCGTGCGTGTCCTGGCCGACGTCACCGCGGCCGGTGACGAGGTCGTGGGCGATCCCAACGACGGCGATTGGCCCGGCGCTGAGACGCCGAACCTAGCGATCGACGACAACGTCGCGACGAAGTACCTGCACTTCAAGGGCGCAACCCAGGCTACCGGCTTCAAGGTGGCGCCGGCGGTCGGGGCCACCATCGTGCGAGGCCTGACGTTCACCACCGCCAACGACGCGGTCGAGCGCGACCCGGTCGCGTTCGAGCTCTATGGCTCGAATGAGAGCATCGAGGGTCCGTTCGAGCTGATCGCCAGCGGCGACATCGTCGATTTCGCCGGCGAAGAAGCGTGGCCGCGATTCACCAAGACCGTCACGCCGATCGAGTTCGAGAACGCGGTCGCGTACACGTACTATCAGATCCTGTTCCCGGCCGTTCGCGATCCGGGTTCGGCCAACAGCATGCAGATCGCCGAAGTGGAGCTGATCGGGCGGCCGGCGGTGGACCTGTTCGTCGAGGACTTCGAGTCCTATGCCGCCGGCACTGACCTGCACGGCGTCAACGGCTGGAAGGGCTGGGACAACACCGCTGGAGCGGGCGCACCGGTTTCGGATGCCCTTGCGTTCGGCGGCGCCAATTCCGTTGAGGTCGTCGGCAGTGCCGACCTGGTCCATGAGTTCGACCTGGCCGGTGGCGTAATCGAGTTCTCTGCCATGCAGTACATCCCATCGGGCACGTCGGGCACCACCTATTTCATCCTGCTCAACAGCTACGATGATGGTGCCAACCAGGACTGGTCGATCCAGACGACGTTCAATCTGGAGACCGGAGCGGTCGGCTATCAGGGCGGCGGCTCGGCGGCCATCGTGTATGACGAGTGGGTCGAGGTGAGCTACGTCATCAATCTGGACAACAACTCGGTCGACAAGTACTACAATGGCGAGCTGATTGAGACCGCTGTCTGGGATGACAACGAGCACGGCACGCTCGGCGCGATTGACCTGTTCGGCAACGGCGCTTCGTCGGTCTACTACGACGACATCACGATCTCGACGCGCTAAGCCGCACGGCAGAACCTCGTTGCGCTAACGGACGGGGTACAGAAGCAGTGGTTTGCACCCTCAGGGGACTGCATCCGGTTTCACGCCGGGTGCGGTCCCCTTCCTTTTGGCGCGGTGGAACCTCGCGCCGCAGCGGCATGGATTCGCTGATATTCGGAAGCGGCGTGCGGGCACACTCTATGAGTTGGCGTGCGGAGGGCGCGTGGCGGAGCCGCGCCGGCTGCGTTGCTCACCGGCCAGACGCGAGCGGAACGGCACGCGGCACGTCGGGCACTGCACCCACTCCGACTCCAGGCCGGGCTCTTCGGGCTTCTTGGCCACTTCGAGCAGGGGCACGGTCTGACGCATGTGATTGAAACAGCCCGTGCAGAACGGCCCATCGACGATCTGCTCGCCCT
This sequence comes from Sedimentisphaerales bacterium, assembly GCA_040772485.1. GTDB lineage: Bacteria > Planctomycetota > Phycisphaerae > Sedimentisphaerales > Anaerobacaceae > Anaerobaca. The sequence continues at coordinate 80,974 of JAXGYC010000015.1, forward strand.
TCCTGGTGAACCAGGCGGCGCCTTCGATGAGCATGTCGTCCGTGGCTGCAATGGCGGCTCGCAACTGGGCGATCAGCTCGTCCCGCTCGCTGAGACTCTGCTCGGCGTCGTCGAGCAGGCGCTGCAACTCGACGGTCTTGGCCTTGAGCTCGACCACCTCGGAGGCGAGCGAGAAATCGTGCTTCGAGTCCAGGTCCAGCTTCTGCCTGACGGTCTTCAGCGATCCAGCGATCAGGTCGATCAGTTCCATGATTATCGCCCCTTAAGGAGACTATCGCATAGCCCGCCGTGCCGTCGTCTCACGCTCCCCAACGCCACGGCCCATCTCCCTCCATCGACCCATTCGCCGCCCGACTTAACCTGCTGCCCAAAACCAGGCGATTCTTGAGCCGCTCGCGCGCCGCATGGTATCATGGGTCGCGATGAAGCAATCCGGCTTGGTGCGAGGTGGCAGATGGGACGTTACAGGAAGGTGATCGTCGCGGCCCTGGCGGCGCTGGTGCTGGCGATGGCCGTGCTGCAAGTGTGGTTGTGGAAGTCGCCGCTGGTCGTGATGGGATCGGACGAGCCGAAGGGGCAGTTGTTCGATCCGCAGACTGCCGCCGGGAAGGCCTTCATGAGCCTGCAACAGTGCGCCGAGCAGCAGAAGCACCTCTACGAATGCATCACGGCGTATCGCGACAAGAACGGCCGCCTCCCTGCCGACATGAACGAGTTGATCAACGATGTGCACGAGACGATGTCCTTCCGCAATTGTCCGGCGGGCCTGAGCGAGTACGTCGTCCACTTCGAGAACTACGCCAAACCCAAAGCCGTGGTGATCGAGGAAAAGCAAAACAAACACCCCACCGCCTTCGCCCTGTGGATTCGCGGCTACAAGCCCCACGTCCAAACCATGGGCGACGGCACCATCCACCTCTTCGCCGACGCCAAACTCGCCACCATCCAAGCCAAGAAGCAAGACTGAACGACCCAGGACAGAACACATCTCACGTGACTTCCGTGCGCCGCAGCTTCTGCCCACGGCGGTAGTTCTCCGTTTCAGATCGCCGGTTGCGGGCTGCGGATTCATATCCAGGAGCGAATCCGCAGTCCGCAATTTTGTGACTCCCAAATCAGACTTTCATGGCGGTGACGAGCTGGCGGGTTTCGGGGGATTGGTTGGCGTGGGCGGCTTTGAAGGCCTGGGTCTGGTCGGTGCTGTGCTTCTTGAACAGCTCGTTGCCCTGGATGATCTCCTTCAGGGCGGTGGATTTGGCCCGGGCGTCCTTGAGGAACCGCACCGCCCGCGTGCCGTAGACGCCGCCCAGCAGGGCGCTGACGCCGATGCCCACCTCCAGCAGCGAATCGGCGACCTGCCACGGATCGGGGCGTTGGGCGGACTGGGCGACGGCGGTTTCGGCCAGTTCCCAGTTCGACTGCGCGAGGATCTGCTCGCTCGTCTCGGCCTGGGGAACCTCGCTCGGCAGGCCATAGTACGACGTGAACGCGCGGCTCTGCACCTCCGACAGCTTCGTCAACGCCTGAAGCTGTGGCGAAGTCTCTTCGGCCCGCGCCGTCTCGGCCGCGACCGCCGTCGTGCGGTTGTGCAACCAGGCGTTCTGCTTGAGCTGCTCGCTCGGCGCCAGCCGCAGGCTGTCACAGCCGACGGCGAGCAGGCCAATCACGGCGACGACGATGACAACCAGCACAAACCGACCTGATAGGGACACTCGAACCTTCATGGTTTCTCTCCTAATCGTTTTTCGATGGCTTGGACGCGGTACTCGTGCGAGAGGCTCTGGGCGGCGAGGGCTTCAAGCTTGTGCGTGACAGTCTCCTGGGCCTTGAGCAGCATGGTGACGTCGCGCTGCAGCAGGTCGAGCTGGCGCTGAAGGTTGAGCCAACTGCCGAGGATCAGCGACGCCAGCGCCATCAGTTGCACGAGGACCGACAGATTGATCCGGCGGTCGAACCGCCACGACGATGTGTTGGGTTTCCTGGTCATGGTCTCTTCCATTTGTCGGGTGGCAGCCTCAAGCGCAGCGGCCCTCCTGAGCGCTTCGAAGGATTGGGGATGATTCCAAACGGTGCGCCATCCCCAAAGCCTCCGGCTTTGAGGCTGCCACCCGCCGAAGTCCGCAGTCCGAGATTGGTTCATGGTTTGGCATGGAAGACGCTTCGTTCGCCGGCGCGGAACAGGATGGCGAAGGTTCCGGCCGGCAGCATGCCCTGGCTGGTGAACGATTCGGCCAGGTTCGTCGCTTCGGTCTCCTGGCCGATCTCGACGGGAATCGTGGCGGCTTCGCCCAGGACCACAGCGCGAACGCGGTAGACGTTCCACGCCACGTGGCTCTTGACCTTCACCGGCCAGGCGGTCGAGCCGGCGCCGCTGCCGACGACGAGCGAGGTCTCCTTGCGATTGGCGGCGCCCTCTCGCGACAGCGCCGTCAGCACCTGCTGCTCGTCCGTGATGTGTCGTTTGTCCATGACAAACTCCCCATTGTGATTGTGGATTGGCGATTGCGGATTGCGGATTCTCCGGCAACCGCTAATCCGAAATCCGAAATCTGCAATTCGAAATCAGGTGCGTTGTCGCACCACGTTCAGCCGGGTGCACTGCTTTCGGAAATCCACGTGCACCCGTTCGATCCAGGCGAGGCCTCGGTTATCACTTCGTAACGCCGGCCCATCCCGGCTGTCGGGGCTCGATGTCACTCGGTCGCCCGGATGCACGTGCAGCGTCAAGGTGGGCGTCTGAATCTGCGTCGTCTCGACGATCTGCGCCGCTGCGTCCGCACGACCGCGCAGGAACTCGTAAAGCGCCTCGGTGTCGTCGGCGGTATCGGGTTGCCCGAGCGTCGCCGCATCGGCCTGTGCGAAGAGGCTCTGCGGCGAGACCTTGCGATAGCGGAACCGGCGCGGCAACGTGACGACATGATCGACCACAGGAGCGGTGGAAGCAACCGGGCCGTCGGATACGATGCAGGTGAGCCGTTCATCGCTGACGACCGAGGCGGTAATCCGGAATCGCAGCGCGCCCTTGAGCGCGGCGACCCACGTATCGACGTCGAGATGATCGCTCGCCAGCCATACGCCGCACTCGTCGAGCAGATTGCTGAATGACCCGACGTACTGCCACCAGTGCATCCCTGCGTCGAACGACACCTCCAAAAAATAGCCCAGCGAGCGCCCTTGCCCATCCGTGCTCAGCGCGGGCCAGAAGCGCCGACGCCGGCGAACGAACGCCTCACCCTCAAAAAGCTTCGAGAAATCGCAAGGCGCGCCCCGCTCGAACGGCGCGACAGTGTAATCGCCTGCCTCGTTGAGGCACCACTTGCGGTAGACGTCCTTGACCTCGTAGAACTGCGGGTTCGTCGATGCGGAGAACTTCGCGTAGTCGGTGTCCTCCCGCGCAGGGTCCCACGCGCCAACCAGATCGAACGTCGCTTCGTAGGTCTTGAAGTCGCCCTGGCCGATGTGCCGGTGCGTGACGGGATGAAAGTCGCGCCGGCTGTGTAGCGTCGCAACGTTCGTTCGAGACAAGCTCAGGCCCTGCCCGGGCATCTGACAGTTCAGTTCCACCGTTCGGCCGCGACCGTTGCGATAAAACACGATCGCCTGGTCGGGCCCGGCTTCGCTCGTTCGCGGGACAAACTGAAAACGCAAGGCCGCCGCCTCGCAACAACGATGTAGCGCGTCGAGAAGGCTCAGGCCGGTGACATCGAGGTCGCGCAGGAGCCGGCCATCGGTCAGGGCGCGGAGTTGGTCGAGGCTCGGCCGGTGCAGGTCGCCCGGCGGGACGTATTCATTCAGCAGATAGCAGATTGCCTCGGCGCAACCCCAGGGCACGGCCTGCTTGTGGTCCGCCTCGAACGCCAGCCCGATCGCTGCATTGGCTTGGCCTTGTGGGTTGAAGATGGTATCGAGACCGGTCAGAAGCGTCGTGCGGTCATCTTGACGCACGCGTTGACCATACACGGTGATGCGGCCGAGCACTGCGCTGAAGTCCCTGGCGACCACTTCGAAGCGTGGTCCCTGCGGATCCAGCGCCGTCTCGATGCCCTCGATCCGACCGGCGAAGACGGGGACAGCGGCAACGGCGGATTGCGGCGCGCTGCGATTGTAGAGCTGGTGCAGACGAATCGTCCGACCCATCGCGAAGCGCTGTGCCAATCGTTCGTTGTCCGGCGGCGTGGCCGCAAGGCGCACCCAACTGTATTCCGGCGGGCCGGTGCGGACGAGTTCAACCGGTTCGAGGTCGTCGCACGGCACGCCGTCGAGCGAAACCAACACCGCCCCGGCAGGCAGAGCCAGTCGCGCGTATTCAGGCCCGAAGATTTCCATCGTGTTGCCCATCAGAGTATGACCTCCGCAGCAAGAATCGTCACACCTTCCGGACCGCCGGCCCGAACCGGACAGCTCACCACCGCGCTGGAATCGCTCTCCATCCCGTTAGCCCCTTGCGCTCGGACAACGAAATGGCGCACTCCTTCGGGCAGCACGTCGGTCAGGCAGTGATAGAACCGGCGGTCTCGATACGCGACTGTCGCCAGAGGCGCGTCGAAGTCGAATTGACCGCCAGCGTCGGCTGTGTAGACGTTGAATCGCGCCGGCTCGACCTGCTGATCCAGCGGACAGTAGAACCATTGAAGCCGGATTCTGCCTCCCGAGACCTGCACGGCCTGCAGATCGGGAACATCGTTCGGCGCCGGCTCCGCAGGCTGGCCCTCCTCGTCCATGCGGACCGTGACCGCAGCGCCTGTCGTGCGTTCCTCGTCTCCGTGGCCGTTGAACCGCCGGACGACGTAGCAGCCCTTCGCGCCCGCCTGGGGAGTCAAATGAGCAGGCAGGCTGATCCGGCGTGCATCCGCGTCGGCGACGTGCTCCATGCGCGCGAAGTCCATCTGATCGACGGACGGTCCGTGATAGACAGCCGTACATCCTGCACGTCGCACCCAGAACCAGCCTCGCGTGAGCACCGTGCCCAGCTTGAAGGCATCCGGGCACGCGCCGTTGCAGAGCACCGCCTTGCGCCAGGGCCGCCAAGTCGGCGCTATCGTGACAGCCGCAGGCTCGCACGCCTGAACGCTGAGCAATGCGGACGCAAAAGAGGACACGGCAGACACCTGGCCCGACAGAGCCCGCCTCACTCTGCCCGTACCCGACAGCGACGAGGCAGCGGAGATCAATCCGGTCAATTCATGCGTCGTCCCGCCCGTGGCGACGACCGGCGGCCACCGTCCAACGCGATCGAAAACCGCCGATGGCTCACGGTACAGCCGCTGGACCTCGTCAGCCGACAGCGCTCTGTCGTAGACCAGCAACTGGCGCAGGATGGTCGAGCCGCCGATGCTCAACGTGCTGGTGGTGCTGTTGGTCTTCGGCGCAAGCGTGCAAGCGGCCGTCGCGATCAGTTGTCCGTTGACGTACGCTTTCAGCGTCGGCGGAGCCCACATGCACACGACAAAGCCCGGCTCCGTCACATCGGACAGCAGGAAATCGGCGATGGTCTGGCCGACGCCATTGTGCCAGACGCGAAAGTGGTCGTAGTCACGGTTCCGCTGCCAGGACATCGTGCTGTCGCCGATGACCAGCAGCGCCTCCCAGGACTCCGCAAGCGTGATTCCGTCGTGCCAGAGGCATAGCGAATAGCCCCAGCCGAAGCGGTTGTACCAGTCCTGGTGCGTCGCCTCGATCGGAGTCGCCAAGCCGTCCGGGGCCGCAGCGCCCGCCAGCAGGTGCGGATAGACGAAGTTCGACGCGGCCGAGCCAGGGTTGTCCATGCGGGCGGCACACACCAAGCCCCTGGTCAGGGGATCGCTGCGGTCGAGTGTCGTCAACGGTTTGGATTTCTTCGGCCAGATCATGCGGTCTTCTCATTGATGCACGCCGAGACGGTGACAGAATTGCTCGACGCGTTATTCCTGGCGAAGATCTTCACGGCTTTCGCGACCGGGATCGTCACGGTCGCGACGGCGGGATCGTCGGCGTAGGTGTCCAGCCGGGCCAGGAAGATCCCATCGCTGTCGTCGTTGGGGAATTCGTCGCTGCCCGAGCCGTCGGGGTCGCCGCAACTGAGCAGCGCATAGAAGTCGACGGTGTCGCCGCTGGCAGGCGTGCCGCTGTTGTCGGCCTTGAGCGTGATCATCGCGTCGAACGCCGCTGCCGAGAACGACATGATGTCGGAGGCGAGCGTCGCGCCCCCCGAGACACTCGCGGAATTCGACGAACTCCACGTCACTTGAATCTCATGGTTGGCTACCGCCATCGTGGGTCTCCTTTAGTTCAGATGGATCTCCAGATCGCCTGCGGCGAACCGCGCGCTGTCGCCCGAGCCGACCGCCTTGGCCTGCGCCAGCGCGCCGTGGGCGAGCAGGTTGCCGCCGGAGGCCGCGTCGAACAGAGCGAAATGCGTCACCGTCCCCCAGGCGCCGGACGCCTCGGGAAACTCGATCGCGTCGGCGTTGGCCAGCGTGCCGCTCGAAGCGGCGCTCCAGTCGGCCGGGCTTGTCACCGCGCGGGCATAGCCATCGCCGCTTGGCTCGCTCAGACCGGTCCCATCGTCGCCCGGGTCGGCGGTCGACAGCGCCAGGTGAATCGCCGGCGGGCTGTAGCTGCCTTTGCCGAACAGGTGGTCCAGAACCTCGTTCTCCCAGTAATCCGAAAAGCTACCCATCGTTCTTGCTCCCGTAGGCACAAAGGCCCGTTGGTCAGTTCACGGTTCTCGTGCAGGTCGCGGCCGTCTCTTCGATTCGATGCGTGAGGATGACGGTCTCGTGGTCATCGTCGTAGTAGTCCACCGAGCCGGTGTTCTTGTCGTATACCGTCTTGTTGCCGAGGATGGTCATCGCCGTCAGCTCGCCTGCGCCGGTCCAGAGAATGGTCCGGCTGTCGATCAGCGCGTCGGAGGGCGCGGGCGATGCGCCTGCCTGCGCGAAGCATTGGATCCCGTATCGCCCGGCCGGAATGTTCGCATCGAAGTCGCCCTGGTATCGGCTCCCGCCCTTGTCGCTCAGGGCGACGTCATAGTCGTCGGCATCGTGTCCGCCGGCGCCCCAGTTTTCGAACGCCTGCGTCGCCGGACACCAGACTTGGCCGGCTCGATTGCGGATGACGGCGTACACCGTGTGGCCCGATGCGTAATCAACGTGAATCTCGTTTGCCATGTCACTCGCCTTTCGTCAGCTATCGCTACGCCTCTTCGCTCCACGTTCCGTTCTTCGCGATCGTCGCCCAATCGCCATTGGCGTCGGCGACCAGCGTCAGCGCAGCGCCGATGGCGGCGGCGTACTTGTACTTGTCCGCCGTCTGACCGCTGTCGTCGCGAATCGTCGCCGTGCCCGGGTCCACGCGCAGTTCCTGCGCTGCCTGAACCGCGAAGGTGAACTGTGTCCCAGGCAGCGCCTCAGCCGGCAACGTGAGTGTCACCGGCGCTGTCGCGCCGAGATTTGTGTGCACGCTGCCCGATTCAGCGGCCGGGAGCGTCTCGTCGCTGGTGTGCGCCTCGATGGTCTTCCGCACACCGCCGGCGCCATGCGGAATGATGCAGTTGTGCCCTGTGCGGCAATCGGTGATCGAGACGATGTCCCCGGCCGCCGTTGTGATAATCGCCAGCCGCACGTGAGGCGTCGTCGCCATGTCCGGGAAACTGTCGTACTCGTCGGTGACCAGCGTCCCGTCGGCGGTCAGATAGATGTAGATGCCCGCCTTGTCGTCGGCCAGCGCGATGCCCGTGGAGCCGGCGTAGTCGACCAGCGCCGTGCCCAGCCAGAACTTGCCCGGTTTGACGCCGATGTCGAGACCGCCTTCATCGAAGACGCGCAGGTCGTTGGCCCGGTGCGTCGCCAGCAGCAGCCGATAGAGCAGCTTGCGAAAGTGCAGGTAGTACGGCGCCGTGCCCGTCGGGATGTACTCGACGCCGCTTTCGGCATCGGCCTGAAGGTTGAGCAGCGTGTTGTCTGAAGGATAGACCTCGCCCATTGTTGTCTCCTTGTCTCTATGATTGATCGGAAACGTCCAGCGTGAGCCGGCCGGTCTCGGCGTCGAACGAGGCGATGTCGAGCCTCGCTGCCGGCCTGGCGGGCGCGACAACCGTCAACGGCTTCGTCTTGATTGCAGCGCTCCTGTTGCCGGCCTCGTCGACCACCCTGGCGCCGAAACGATACGTCCCCGACGCCAGCAGCGGGCTGATCCATTCGATGGCGTCGGCGTCGAGACCGAACTGCCCGCCGCCGAAACAGCCCTTGCCAAACCCGACCGCCGCCGCCGCGTCCCAACCGAAGTCGCCGTCGCCGAAGCGCGACATGCCGAAGCCCGCCTTGTCCTGCGGGCAGGGCCAGATCGGAATCGGCGTTCCGTTCAACGGCTCGTCGTAGTCGATCTGCCCTGTGCCGCCGTCGAAGTAGATACGGAGCGCTGTGCCAGGAGGCAGGTGTTGGCTTCGTAGAAACGCCAGTCTTACACGCGCACCCAGGTGTGACGGCTGCTCGATCTGGTCTGCGAAATCGATGTGTGCTTCCCGCGGTTCGACCGCGACGACCTCTACGCGAACGGCCGCCTCGAACGACGAAGGCACGCCGACGACCATTTGCCGCTGCTGCGCATCGACCGTCACACCTGCCAGGCGCCCGTTGCAGTACACCTGATAGAGCCTGCCTTCGAGACTGCTGCGCCACGTCACCAGCATAGAGCGCGACAGGGTTGCGGCCCGGCCATCGGGACCGATCCCATCGGGCAGTACGCATGCGTGGACGTCTTCGATTCCATCGCGGCAAAACGCCATGGCGTCAGCTCCTCAACTGCGTGTAGTTAATTTCGTATTCGACCACGAGACCCGTTCCCTCGACCTGGCTGCCCAGCGGCGTGAACGCATCCATCCGCAGATCGTCGTACTGCCGCCCGTCGGCAGTCCGCAGAGTGTGCTCGGCGCCGTCGAGAAAACCTTCGATCGCCGCGATTCGCGCGTCCATCTGCGCGCGACTGGCCGCACGGAGCGTGCCCCGCTGGCGAATCTGCCGCCCGCGCAGGCCCAGGTCGATGCTCGCCAGGCCGTCGAGACCGGCGATGCTCCGTTCAATCGAGGCCCGCTCGACCGGGCCGACCGCGATTCGCAGGTCCCGCTCATCGAATAACGCTTTGCCATCCAACATGGTGCTCACGAGTCACCTCTTTCAGTCACGAACCAGTTTGATCGCGCCGCCGATGCGCACGATGTCCGGCACGCCGTCGCGGCCCAGATCGATCGTCAGGCGGCAGCGCTGCCGGGCCTTCTCGAAGAGCTGGCGGTAGTGAACGCTCTTGCTCCAGAGGCCCTCGCTGTCGCAGTGGCCCGCCCACATCGCAAGAACGCGGGCGATCACGGAGAACGTCGAGACGCGGCGGAGCACGTCGGTGTCGAGGATGTTCTCGACGCCGATCTCGCTGCCCGGATCGCCCGGCCGGAGGCCGAAGTGCTCGGTCAGCTCGCAGGCCGCTTCCGTCGCCTGAGGCGCGAACGTGCTGATGCGATACGAGATGTCACTGCCTTGCGGCGGAGCGACCGAATCGTCTGCCACGTCGGCCCGCACGACCGAAACCATCAGTTCCGTCGCCGAATCGACCGAAACGATCTCGTAGGCGCCGTCCAATGCACCGTTGGCGGACTTGAGGTGAATCACACCGCCCGCTTCGACGCGGCTATTGACGAAATCGGCCGCGGCATCCGTAAGCGTTGTCCCGTCCAGCGTCGCGCCCTTGCCCGAGGCCAACACCTGCCACGACAGGTGCAGTTCGCCGAACAGGATCGGCTCATACTTCAGAATGTCCACATCGCTTGAGAATCGAACCATGTCACCAAGTCTCCCAGATGCGGCCGTGTGGCAGCGGTAACCTCTTCGGTTGCCGATGGCTGGCGTCCAAGGATCGGAACACCATCGGCAAACGTTGTTTGCCGCTGCCACCCGTCCAAATGCGCCAACGCGTCAGTTCGTGCTCAGGTTGCGAACCAAGCCGTGGGCGGCTTCGTTTCTCAGTTCGAGCGTGTACTCGCCGATCAGTTCGCCGCACTCGTAGTCGCCTCCGCTGGCCAGTGGCTTGAAGTGGAAGCTGCGTCCGGTCAGAGGCAGCACGCTGATTCGCGACGAGTCGAGGAACAGCGCCGCATCCTGCGGCATCCACCGCGTGGTGAGCACCCGGCAGACGCCGAAGTCGCTCTCGTAGAGGCCCACCATGTCGGTGAACGTCTTGTCGTTCGCGCCGTAGCTGCGGCTGTCCGAGCAGAAGGCGTTGATCTTGCGCTTCTGGAACCCGCCGACCACGATCAGGTCCACGTTGCCGCTGCTGAGCTCCCAGATCTTCCGCAGCACGTAGTTGACCTTGGCCTCGTCGAGATCGTTGCCCGTCGGGAAACCGCTGTCGCCGGTGCGGAAGACGTTGGATGCCAGGTGCTGGATGATTCCCTTCATCGTCCGGCGCACCGTGCCGCTGCCCTGCGGATCGACGACCGGCTTGCCTCCGTTGATCACGGTGTTCTCCAGGTCGCGAACCATCTCGCGCAGGCGCACCTGTTTCTGGTAGTCCATCTCGTCGGCCAGGCCGAGCTGCCTGGCCGCCATGTCGGAGCCGCTGACCTCGACCGCCTTCGTGAAGATTTGTGTGTAGTTGCCCATGCGGGCGCGATAGGTGAATCGGGCGCTGGGTTTGTCGTCGCCTTCGAGGCCGGCGTTGCCGAGGATGTTGATCACCTGCTCATCGGCCAGGTTCTCCGCCACGGTGCCGGCGTACCCGCGCAGGACCGTCAGCGTATTGCCGTTGACCGCGTTCACGCTCATCAACTCCTCACTGCCTTCGACCTGGATCTGGTCGCCGCTGCGGAAGCGGCTGCCGTGCGCGACGTCGAACTGCGTATCGACGTCGGGGTCGGTCCACGTTGCGTCGGCGATCACGTCCTTGTTGGGCAGCAGCTCATCTTCGAGCCACTCGTGATGCGTGCTGGTCGCTTCGCGCAGCGGATCGCCCAGCGCATCGAGCAGCGGCGTCTCATAGGGCGACATGATCGCAATCATGTCGGCGACATCCTCCGCCAGTTCCGGCAGCGTCGCGCCGGCCGAGTACGTTGCTTTTCCACTGAATGGCATGCTTGTTTCTCCTGATACAGGGTTTCGTTCGTTGCGTTGCGGGGTTCCTCAAACGGCCCACCTTCACAGCACGTTCCTGCGCAGTCTGAGGTACTCCTGGAGATCGACCCGTTTTCCCGTGCGGGCCGCCTTCGCTGCCGCTTGTTCGAGCGCGCTGCGACCGGGCCCAACCCGATCGCGGACGCCGCTGGTCTTTCGCGCCGTCGCCGGCTCGGACGCCCGGCCGAACAGGTGACGCTTCTCGGATTGGAGGCGCGTGACCAGCTCCTCGACATCGAGGCCCTTGTCGGCCTCCATCCTGGTCTTGGCGATCAACATGGCCGATTCCAGATCGGTCACGCCCGCCGCCATCAGGCGGTCCGTCAGCCTGCGGTCCACCCGCAGACTTTCGAGATCTTCGGACATCCGCCCGATCTGCTCGTGCGCGGCCGCCAGGCGGTCGGCCAGCTCCTGCGCGCTCTTCTCGGCGCTCTGCGCCCTTCGGCGGTAGCGAATCGACTCGGTCACCGGGACCTGCTTCCTGGCGTCCCGATCGCGATCCGGATGGCTTTCGGGATCGGATTGGGGATCGTCCAACTCGTGTTCCTGCTCTGCTCGTGAGCTGTGTTCGTCCATCGAAGGTGGCTCCATGAAACCTGCGATTGTCGTCTGTCACTGCGGTGACGATTGTCCTGGCGTGTTCTGACGCCGAGGTACGAGCGAATGATGATTCGCCCCTACGTGGTGTTCTCATAGCCCAGCTCGCGGAGCACCTGCTCGGCGGGCACGCCCAGCTCCCGCTTGATCCGCGCCTCCTGGAGCTTCTCCAGCAGGTTCTCGGGCAACGGGCTGGCGAAGACGATGTCGAGGTCCCGCTCGGCCTCGTCGGTCCGGTACAGGCCGGCGGTGTCGAACATGCTCAGGACCATGCGACCGATCTGTTTGATGCCCTCGCTGTAGGTGTGGCGCTTGCGTTCGTTCTTGCTGAGCATCCCCATGAAGGTCAGGCGCAGCGCCACGGCGCTGGTGAGATTGCCCAGGCGGTTTCTCAGCACGCCGGCGACGACGGGTGTCACGCCGCTGGTCTTGTCCATCGCCTCGCGGATCTCCGCGATGTGCAGTTGCTCGCTGGGCGTGGCGGCATCTCCGCCGAACTCCTCGATCGAGGCCTCGGGGTTGTCCGTGCACCACATCCGCCCGGGCGAGATGGGCTTGTCCTCAAAGCCCTCGATCCCTTTGCCGAGGTACATCTTGAACGACTGGAACGTGATCCGGCTGGCCCGGTCGCTGAGCCGCGTATTCAGCTCGTCCTGGAGCGGGATCAGAGGCTCCACGTCGCTGACGCCCTCGTAGTAGTAGGGCTGGGCGATATTCTGCACGTGCACCACAGGCAGGAACCCCCAGGGCAGCTCGCCTTCCGCGACCAGGACCTTGTCCTCGTAGCGCTGCCAGCAGCGCGCGGAAGTGATCTCGGTGACCTCGATGAGCTGCCGCGTGTCGCTTCGCTGGCCGCTGGCGGCAAGGATGCGCGACAGGAACGAGCCCTTGCGGCTGACCGTGTTCTTCTTCTGACAGAAGTGCTGAACGTAGCACGTGATGGTGCGATAGTCATCTTCATCCAGAACCGGCAGTGCTCTCGGCGCCTCGATCAATTCGAGATCGATCGCTCCGGCCCGTTGCAGCACGGAGGGAAGTGCGGAGGGAGGGGAGAGGGGGTGTTCGGAGAGGGCGCTGCCGGGCCGCACGAGGCAATCGACGAACCCGTAGACGCTTCCGAGCACTGCCATGTCCTGGAAAAAGCCAAGGCCGCCGTTGGCCGCAAAAACCACCTTTAGAATCTCTTCAATTTCGCGTCGTTTTCGGCCGTCGGGCGCTTTGGATACGATGCTGATAGGCTTTCCAAACAGGAAATCCGCCGCGGCGTTCACACGCCAGGCGATGTCGTTCTCGACCACCACTTCCTTGCGCTGGATGTCTCGCGCGATCCGGGAATCAAACGTACCGGTCGCGGACGAATGCGTCAGGCCCGTGATGCGCGAAGGCAGCCCGTACTCCTGCGCCTGCACGTAAGGCCGGCCTGACTCGTACACCTTGCGGGCCGCCGCGCTGCTGCCGGCGACGTCCACCATCGGGTTGGCGTAATAGTCCCACAGGCGAGAGAAGTGCTTGTGGATCTCGGCGGCGTGCACGTCCACCAGCCATTCGAGATAGTCCGCGTCGAGCCGCAGGTCGGCGAATGCATCCAGCTCAAATCCCATGTCTGTCTCGTCCTTACTCTGTCGGGCCGGACACGCCCGGCCGCTATCGGCGTTTCAAGAACCAGCGGACCGAAAACTCATGTCCGCCTCTACCCTTGGACGGTGTTGCACGTTTGGTACGAAAAAAACGGCCCTTTTTCGAGGGCTGACCGTTGCAAGTCCTTGCCGCAACGCCAGTAAAAATTTTTTCAATGTCACGCGCGTTTTGTCGTTTGGGTGTTGCGTGTTTGGTACCATTTTCCGCGCTGATTCCGCGCTCCATGGACCCCCGGAAACGTCGCCCAGTGAACCCCGCCTGACCGGCGAAGATGCACCGGCCAGACTCGCCGTGAAGATATACCTAAACACGAAGTGCACCCGAAGTCGAATGGGGCAGCGGAGGAATCTGGCACCGGATGGGTATACGCAGTATGATGGTGTCATGCGGACGGGGAAGGTCTACTACGTGTATATCGCATCGAACCAGTCGCGCACGCTTTATGTGGGTGTGACGAACAACATCCGGCGACGAATCGCCGAGCACAAGGCAGGCGGAGTGGAGGGCTTCACTCGGCAGTACCGCATCGGAACACTGGTCTACTTCGAGCCGTTCGGCGACATTCACGCCGCCATCCGACGCGAGAAGCAGATCAAACACTGGCGACGTGAGAAGAAGCTTGCTCTCATCGCGAGCGAGAACCCCGACTGGCACGATCTGAGCGACGGTTGGTTCTGAGGCACAACTTGGCGCAATGACGAAACGGGTTGTATCCATGGCTCCTGCCTGCGAACCACGATCGCATTCCGTCCATGGCCAGACCCCTCGACTGCACTTCGTTCCGCTCGGGGTGACAAGCAACGCAACGGGAGGGTTGCGCAAGTGCGCATGAACCACGACCTTGTCATTTCGACCGGAGCGAAGCGGAGCGGAGAAATCTGGCCGCGAGCTGGAAGTGCGCTTGGTCTCTGGCCAGATCCCTCGCACAGCCTGCCCTGAGCAGAGTCAAACGGGGTCGGGACGACGCGAGGGTGGGCAGAACGGGAGAGGACGCGGACGTAAGGCAAGATTTGCTGTTCAGCGAGGCCCTTGTCTGCTATCACTTGGGCATGGCCGTGCGCCATCTCCAGGCTTCGCTTGAGGCTGCCACCCGGGCCTGTGGATGGCCGCCATCGAGCCGTGTTTGAGGAGCAGGATTCTGTGAAGACTTCTTTTGCCTTCGTGACAGTCATCGCAATTGTCGCATCGGCAGGCGCTTCGGCGCCGCGCGATCTGATGAGCGACACGTGGGTCGCTACGGACGCGCTGGGCAGACAACTGCCGGACTACGACGACTGCGGTCCGGTGCGCGCCAATCGCACCGTGGGCATCTTTTACTTCCTCTGGCTGGGCCAGCATGGCACGGGCGGGCCGTTCGACATCACCGAATTGCTCGGCGCGGACCCCGAGAAGCCGGGGTGGGGACCGCCCGGCGCGTTTCACCACTGGGGGCAGTCGGAGCTGGGCTACTATTTGTCCGACAGCGAGTATGCGATTCGCAAGCACGCTTCGATGCTCGTCGACGCCGGGATCGACACGCTGATCTTCGACGTCACGAACGCGTTCACGTATCCCGACGTCTACCTGAAGCTGTGCGAGATTTACCGGCAATTGCGAGCCGAGGGCCGGCACACGCCGCAGATCTGCTTCCTGACGCACTCGTCGGCGGCCAAGACCATCGAGACGCTGTATCGCGACTTCTACGCCAAGGGCCTCTACCCGGAGTTGTGGTTCCGCTGGAAGGGCAAGCCTCTGATTCTCGGTGGCGCGACGGACGAGCTGTCTGCGGAGATTGCGGCGTTCTTTTCCCATCGCGACTGCTGGGCCTGGACGCACGGGCAGGATACCTGGCAATGGCTCGACCACCCCGAGCTGCGTTACGGCTGGCACGAATCGCCCGACCAACCGGAGGAACTGGCGGTCAGCGTTGCGCAGCACCCGACGACGAACATCGGGCGCAGTTGCCGCAACGGAATCCAGCCGCAGACGAACGAAGTTGGCCTGACCGGCTCGGAGCACCTGGGCCTGTACTTCGACGAGCAGTGGCAGCGGGCGCTGAAGGTCGATCCGGAGTTCGTCTTCGTCACTGGCTGGAACGAGTGGGTCGCCCAGCGCTTCATCGCGCCGCAGGGCAGCGGCCAGATGCTGCTCGGCCGCAAGCTGTCGCCCGGCGAATCCTTCTTCGTCGACGCTTATAATCAGGAATACAGCCGGGACATCGAGCCGATGCAGGGCGGCCACACCGACAACTACTACCACCAGATGGTCTCGTACATCCGTCGGTACAAGGGCGTCCGCAAGCCGCCCGTGGCGCAGCGCGACTATCCGATCGCCATCGATGGCCGCTTCGACGACTGGGAGCAGGTCGAACCGGAGTTTCGCGATACGCCGGGCGACGTCGAGCACCGCGATGAAGCCGGCTGGGGCAATGCAGGCCGCTATGTCGATACGACCGGCCGCAACGACTTCGTGACATTGAAGGTCGCTGTCGATGCGAACGATGTCTGCTTCTACGCCGAGACGTCCGGACCGCTGACGCCACACACCGACGCCAACTGGATGCTGCTGTTCATCGATGCAGATCGAGATCACGCTACCGGCTGGAACGGATACGACTGCCTCCTGAACCTCGAAACCGAAAGCGACCGCATCACCAGCGTCCATCGCTTCACCGACGGCTCATGGCATAAGGTCGCCCGCGTGGACTATCGCTACCGCGGCAACCAGATGGAGATCCGTATCCCGCGAGCGACGCTCGGGCTCGCGCCCGGCCGCGTCGTGTTCGATTTCCACTGGGCCGACAACGTCCAAAGCCTGGACGACATCATCGAATTCGCGATGCACGGCGACAGCGCCCCGAATCGCCGCTTCAACTACCGCTTCCAGCGACAGTGAGATTTGCCCCCTCAACCGTCATTTCAACGGGAATGGGCCACATCATGACTCTGTCACTCCGACTGGAGCGAAGTGGCCGCCGCGCGTGTCACTCCGAGTGGAGCGAAGCAGACGCTGCGCTTATGATTCCGACCGGAGCCTTCCCCCTCTTTGTCATTCCGACTGGAGCGAAGCGGAATGGAGGAATCTGGCTGCGAACTCGACGCGTACCAAGTCGCTGGCCAGATCCCTCGACTGCGCTCGGGATGACAAACGAGAGAACCAGCACGTTCCGCAGCCACGGAGGGACCGGAGGTTTGTCACCCGTCTGGAGCGAAGCGCAGGCTTCGCTCAAGGTGATGATAGACAGAAGCGGCGTGCCTCTACGAATGCGCGGGAAGCCAAACAACGACTTTGTCATTCCGAGCGCAGTCGAGGAATCTGGCATCGAATTGGCATAGGTGCTATGATACAGTGATGCGGGCAGGAAGGGTGTATTACGTCTACATCGTATCGAATCAATCGCGGACGCTGTATGTGGGCGTGACGAACAGCATTCGCCGACGGATCGCACAGCACAAGGCGGGCGAGGCCGAGGGCTTCACCCGGCGGTACCACATCGGCACGCTCGTTCACTTCGAAGTCTTCGGTGATGTGCACGCCGCAATCTTGCGCGAGAAGCAGATCAAACGCTGGCGACGGGAGAAGAAGATCGCGCTGATCCTGCGTGAGAATCCGGACTGGCACGACCTGAGCGACGGATGGTCTTGAAGGGTGCGCCAGTGGCCTTGGGATCGGCTCAGCGATGGCGCTCGCCAGGAAAGTACCCCTGTGCATGATCCTTAGCCGGATCCCTCGACTGCGCTCGGGATGACAGAGTCGTGGTCGCGTGCGATTTGCGTCCGGAGGGCCATTTGGTGGTCGACAATTGTTTCTGTCCCGCAAGATACGAGCAAAGCCTGCCCCGAGCGCAGCCTGCCCCCTCTTTGTCATTCCGACTGGAGCAAAGCGGCCGCTGCGCGTGTCATTCCGACCGGAGCCTTCCCCCCCTTGTCATTCCGACTGGGGCCTTCCCCCTCCTTGTCATTCCGACTGGAGCGAAGCGGAATGGAGGAATCGGGCCGCGAATTCGACGCGTACCAAGTCGCTGGCCAGATCCCTCGACTGCGCTCGGGATGACAAACGGAGCAGCGGGCGATACGAGACGGTGCATGGGCCATGAGGGTAAGGGCCAGGCTCTCCTGACCCCTACGCACACGCGACGATGGACAAAGCGTCGAGGGTTTGCTATGACAGGGGGGCAATGAGAAGGACTTTTCGGAGATCATGATGAAACGCTATAGACGATCGGGCGCGTTGGCGGTGGTGTGGGGGTTGTGTACGGCGGTGGCAGGTGCGGCGTTGCCGGCGCCGGTGGCGGATCTGGACACGAGGGCGACAAGCGATTCGCGCGTACGGTCTTACGTTCTGCCGGCGCGGGTCGTCTGGGACAGCGGCGATGGGGTGCAGAGTGCGGACGTGCTCTTGCGGAAGCGGTCGGGTCAGGTCACGCTCGATGCGTCGAATCCGTGCGTGCTGGATAGCCGCAAAGGCGATGCCGCGATCCTGCTCGATTTCGGCAAGGAACTGCACGGGGGCGTGCAGATCATGGTCTGGCACTGCAAGGACAACAAGCCCGTCCGCCTGCGCGTGCGCTTCGGCGAATCGGCCAGCGAGGCAATGGCCGAGTTCGGCGGCGACAAGAACACGACCAACGACCACGCGATCCGCGACCAGACCACGCTGGTGCCCTGGCTGGGCACCGCCGAGATCGGCAACACGGGCTTTCGCTTCGTGCGGATCGACCTGGCCGACGACGACAGCTTCGTGCAGCTCAAGAGCGTTCGCGCGGTCTTCCTTTATCGCGACCTCGACTACCTCGGGTCGTTCCGATGCAGCGACGAGCGGCTCAATCGCATCTGGCAGACGGGCGCCTACACCGTGCACCTGAACATGCAGGACTATCTCTGGGACGGCATCAAGCGCGACCGGCTCGTCTGGATCGGCGACATGCACCCCGAGACCGAGACGATCCGCGCCGTCTTCGGCGTCAGCGACGTCGTGCCGGCCAGCCTCGACCTGATCCGCGACGAGACGCCCTCGCCCCGCTGGATGAACGGCATCAGCTCGTACTCGATGTGGTGGGTGCTGATCCATCACTCCTGGCACATCTACACGGGCGACGCCGACTATCTGCGACAGCAGCGAGAGTATATGGTTAACCTGCTGGATCGGCTGTCAAACTGCGTAGGGCCGGACGGCCGCGAGGCGATGCCCGAGGGCCGCTTCCTCGACTGGCCCAGCAGCGAGAACAAGCCGGCCATCCACGCGGGCCTGCACTCGCTTCTGGTGATGACCCTGCGGGCGGGCGCGGAATTGTGCGAAGTGCTCGATGAGCCGCAGACGCGGGCCAAATGCCTCGACAGCGTTGAGAAGCTCATCAAGCACAGGCCCGACCCGGCGGGCAGCAAGCAGGCCGCGGCGCTGATCGCGCTGGCGGGCCTGGACGATGCGGCCAGGCTCAATCGCGAGGTGCTGGCGGTGGACGGCCCGCAGCGAATGAGCACGTTCTACGGCTACTACGTGCTCCAGGCCCGGGCGATGGCAGGCGACTACCAGGGCGCCCTCGACGTGATCCGCCAGTACTGGGGCGCGATGCTCGACCTCGGCGCCACGACGTTCTGGGAGGACTTCGATCTGCAATGGACGACGAACGCCGCGCGGATCGACGAGCTGGTGGGCGAAGGCAAGAAGGACATCCACGGCGATTTCGGCAACTACTGCTACAAAGGCTTCCGGCACAGCCTCTGCCACGGCTGGGCGTCGGGCCCGACCGCCTGGCTCAGCGAGCACGTGCTGGGCGTGAAGATCGTCGCGCCCGGCTGTCGCGTCGTGCGGATCGAGCCACACCTGGGCGACCTCGACTGGGTCGAAGGCACATTCCCCACACCCAAGGGCGTCATCAGGGTCCGCCACCGGAAACAGGCGGATGGGCGCATCGAAACGAAGATCGAAGCGCCGCCGGAGATACAGGTGCTTCGATAGCGAAGCGTGCGAGCAGTGCGGGAGGATTGCAGATGTGGCGTGTCTGGCCAAAGGTGTCGATTCTGTTGTGCATCGCGTGTGCTGCGGCGGCGGGCACCGAGGCTCCGTTCACCGTGGGTCAGCAGTGGACATACCGCCACACCGGACCCAAGCCGGGCAGCTTCGAACCGAACGCCATCGACGGGCAGAGGATCGCCCAGGTGATCGGCGAGGACCCCAACAACGGGCTCTGGATCATCGAGGAGCGCTACACCAACAGCTCCGATCCCGTCGGCCGGCTTCACATCGATCGGAACCGGATGGTCGTGGCCATTGAGATCGAAAGCAGGCAAGGTCCGCCCGGCCTGCTGCGATACGAGCCGCCCGTTCCTTACGAGGCGCCCGACCTGACCGTCGGGCAGAAGACCACGATCGAAACGACGCTGCGGATGGATTCGCCCAAGTTCAGCATGCCGACCACGCTCGAATTCGAGCGGCTTGCGGACGAGACCGTCGAAACCGACGCGGGCACGTTCGAGGCCTGCCGGCATTACAGGACAACCACCCGCGCGACGTTCGACCTCAAAATCGCCAAGCTCCCCATGAGCGAAGAGCGGCATCGATGGCTCCATCCTCGCGCCAACGGCCTGGTCAAGGAGACCTATCGCCGCGAGCCGGTCAAGTTCCTCTCCTGGTCGCGCCCCGGTTACGATGCGTCGAGCGTCCTGGCCGTGTTTGGCGTCGAGCCGGTTTCCGAGGCGCCCGCATCGGCCGCACCGCCGCCGGCTGCTCCGTCGCACGGCACGCACACCTATCCCGGCGGGATCTTACTGCTGGTTGTTGCGGTCATTGCGGCCATGATGGGTGTGCTCCTGCTACGCCGCAGATCGGCGAAGCGGCCTGGTGGGAATTCCGACAGAAACCGGTGAAAATTACGTAGTTGCCACAATTGACGACCTTTCCCAAAAGCGGGAAATTCGTCTGTATGACACCCTTGAATTCAGACACCTCGACGAAACACACAGCTCTCCAAAACCTCCAGTGATCTTTTGCCCGACGCACATGCGGCCCGTCGTTCTCGGGGTGAATCGATCCCCGCAGAGCGCCGGCAGTTCTCAAATGCATGCGCTGCAGCGCGCGGTCGCCGTCTGCACATAGGCCGGATCGGTGCGGGAAGGGCCGATCGGAAGAAGGAGTCAACATCCAATTACAGGGAGGTATCTTATGAAGAAGACCGCATTACTTCTGCTTCTGGTCCTCGGGCTCAGCAGCACGGCGCTGGCCTATTGCCCTGTGTGCGTGTCGGTGGGCCCGGCGTGTCCATCCTGCGATGATCTCGTGGCGCTGAGCATCGAGGCGTGCGTCGCAGGCACGTGCACGGTGCCGCCGGGCAACGTGAAGGTGTGTGTCAATCCGTGCACGCGCATCATCACCGTCGAGGTCGTGGCGGAGTGCACATGCACCTGCGGTTGCACCCCTCTCACGCTGTCTGGTGACGGCTTGGACGTTGGCCCGCTGCCCTGCGGCATGTACATGGTCGTGGTCAAGGTGTACCGTCAGTGCACCGACGGCTGCTGCTGCAATCCCTGCGGCTGCCGTCCCGTCTTCTGCGGCATGGCGATGAAGTCCTTCAAGGTCGTCTGCGACTGCTGCGGCTGCTATCCCTGCCGGTGCATGTTCTGCTGGCCCTGCTGGTGCTGCCCAACGAATAATGTGGATTAGACCCGGAAGCTGTCGTTCCAGATTGAACCAAGAGCGGTCCGGACGGTAGGGCTCTGCAGGGCCTTGTGCCCGGGCTTACGAGGAGGAGGCCCTTCCCCACAGAGGAGGGTGACTTTTTCTCTTGGGCTAATTGCGCGGCAGCAGGTCGATGTCTTCGCGCTGGAGCAGTTGGATGATGTCGGCCTTGCTGGGCAGCGCCTCGAGGCCGCCGAACTTCGTGCAGGCCAGGGCGCCGGCGGCCGAGGCGAACTTCACCCCTTCGCGGATGTCGTCCCGGACGGCGCAATAGGCGGCCAGCGCGCCGGCGAACGCCGCCCCGCTGCCGGTGTGGTCGACCATGTCCACCTCGAACGCCGGAACGTGGTCGGCGCCGCTGCGATCGACGACCATGCACCCGCGACGACCCATCGTGATCACAGCGCAGCGCGCTCCCCGCGCCACGAGTTCGGACCCGATGAGCTTGGCCGTGCGGATGGTCGCCGTCGACTGGTCGGTGATGTCGGCGGCTTCGTAGAGATTGGGAATCAGAACGTCGGCGGCAAAGTATTCGACGGGCAGGTCCAGCCCCTTTCGACTCTCCTGCTCGGTCGGCCGGGACGGATCGAAGATCACCTTCGTGCGATGCAGCTCGCAGCAGCGCAGGGCTCGGGCGATCGCCTCCTGCGGCAGGCAGCCGTGCATCAGGCAGACCTCCGCTTCGGCAATCAGCTCTTCGGCCGCGTCGATGTCCGCCGGCAGCAGGGCGCAGTTGGCGCCCGAGTAATGGCAGCCGGCGTTCTCCCCCTCGGCATTGACATGGGTCACGACGACGCCGGTGTTCTTGGCGGGGGCCGTATAGACGTAGTCGACGTTGACCTTGTAGTCGGTCAAGATCTTCTTCGCCAGCGGCCCGAAGGAATCGCCCCCGACCTTGCTGATCAAGTGCACCTGGCAGTCGAGCAACGCCACCTGCACCGCCGGCAACGGTCCGGGACCGGCCAGCGAATAGGACAGAGCCGAACCGCTGACGGACTGGCCGGCGGAGGGAATCTTGGCGCACTTGAAGGCCATGTCGATGTAGGTGCTGCCGATCACGACGATTTTTGGAATCCGTTCCACCATGACTCACCTCTGGCAATCATCTCTCTTGGCGGCGTCAGTATAGGCTTGCGGCCGGCGAAACACAACGGATTTTCGGACGCGGACGCCGCATTGCCCTTCTTGGGGTTTTATCGGTCAGATCGGCTGGCGTCTTAACCACAGTTCGATCACCCGCACGATGTAATCGATCTCGTCGGCCGACAGCGGCCGTCCCTGGGCGATGCCATGCCATTTGGCCAGGCAGCCCCGGCAGCAGGTGGCGGTGGCGTGCTGGGCGATGAAGACGGGATGGTTCCGCATCGGGGTCTGCCTGCCGTCGTTGGCCGGCTCGGCGTCGGCCAGGCGGCTCTCGACGAACTGCCGCGCGTGCGTCAGGATCGTCTCGATCCCGCGCTGCCGCAGGTACGCCGCTTCCTTCGCCCCCAGCCGAAACCGGCTGCGAAACCCCGACCGCCCCAACGCCTCAAACAGCTCATCTATGTTCCGGCCAACCATAGCCGCAATCCTCAGTGTACCCGTACCGAAAGGATTCTACTGAGTCTCGGCCGGCGCGAAAAGGCACCGTGGGCGATACGAAGAAGCGCAAGGACTCTCGTCATGTGAGCAGTCGGATGTGCCGGAATGCGTCCGTGAGAGCTTGGGATGACCGGGACCGGCGGTTACATCCGTTTGCGGACACCGAAGGTGATGCCGAAATCGGCGGCCCCGTCGTTGAGACCAAACTCGACCATCGCATCGAAGTGCAGACTGGGGCGGAATTTGTACTGCCCGATCAACAGGATCGAAAGTGGATCGTCGTTGCCCTCAAAGATGGCGGTGCGACCGTCGAGATAGCTGCTGACGGTCAGCTTGGGATCGACCTGATAGGCCAGTCCCAGACTGTAGCGCCAGCGGTTGTCGACGTCATAGCCGGAAGGCTCGCCGACGAACGTGTAGCCCACATCCGCCAGGACCAGCCAGTCCTCGTTCTGCAGCCGGCGGGCGAACTCCGCCATCACCGTGAAATCGGCTTCACCGGTGCCCAGGCCTTTGTCTTCATCAGCGGTCGGGATTTTGACGCTGCCCACCAGATCGATGAAGGGCCACAGCCCCTCCTGCTGGACGGCGTAATAGCGCCCTTTGAGGATGATGTCACCGAGACCGGCGCCACCGCCGCCTTCAAAGACCTCGGCGCCGCCGTCGATGAAGGACACGCCGCCGTCGGAAACGTCGAGGTACGGAATCGTCAGCGTGACATCGCCCTTGGTGAAGTACCGCTTGACGGTCGCAGCGGTGTAGAGGATGTCAGTGTCCTCGGGCTGGCCGTAATCGCCCGTCAGATAGGAAAACGACAGGCCGTATTGCCAGGTCGGGCTGTCCTGTGGAGCAGAAAGGGCGGGGGATGCCAGAAGCATCCCCACTGCCCAGACTGCTATATTGAAGGGAAGTAGATAGCGTTTCACCGCATGGGTCCTCGCTCGGGTCTTTCGGGTCGTTCGGGTCGCTCCGGCCTTTCGGGCCGTTCGGGTCGTTCGACCTTTTCGGGTCGTTCCGGCCGCTCGGGTCTGTCGGGACGATCCGGCCTCTCGGGTCTATCGGCCAGCTCGGCCCTCAGAGCCAGGCCTTTGCCCGGTCGCTCCGAGAGATCGCCTTGGACGCCTTTCGCTACCATCGGCGCCTGTTCGGGCTTTCCCGTGCGTTCGCGGTTGTTCCAACCCACAAGGCTCATCACCCTCTGCAGGACGTTCTGCCTCTTCTGCTGACCGGGGGCATCGGGCCGGTCCTGCGGCGGGCCCGCCTGAAGGGCTTCCGTTTCGCCACCGTTCTCGGGTGCGGGGGCGCGTTCAGGGGCTTTGCCGACCAGAGCGCCGACCTTCAGGTCGTACTGCTGGGCGATTTCGCCGTATCCCATACCCTCGGTCCGCGCAGCGGTTACCAGCGCCAGGGCGTCTGCGAAGGGCATCTTGGGGTCGGTCTGGCTGTCGGCGGCGATCCGCTCGGCCAGCAGCGTCGCGATGCGGATTTCGCCCCAGCCGGCGCCCGCCTCGCGCATGCCGTCGATCTGTTCCTGCGTCAGAGCGTCCTCCTTGATCAGGTCATCGATAAAACGCGGCTGCGTCCCGGCGTTCTGCTCTTCGGCTTCCGGGCCGGCCTCAAGGCCCTCGCCTTCGCCCTCGCCTTCAGACTCGGGTTCGGGCGCAGGCTCCTGCGCCTTCTGGTGGCCCTTGCCGACCAGCGCGCCGACCTTGAGGTCATATTGCTCGGCGATTTCGCCGTAGCCGAGTCCCTCGGTGCGGGCCGTAATCACGAGCTTCAGGGCATCTGCGAACGTCAAGACGCCCTCGCTGTCGGCGGCAATCCGCTCGGCCAGCAGGGCCGCGATGCGGATTTCGCCCCAGCCGGCGCCCGCTTCGCGCATGCCGTTGATTTCCTCCTGTGTCAAGCCGTCGTCCTGGAGCAGGTCGCCAAGAAAGGCGGGCTGATTCCCGATCGGAAGAACCTCCTCCGGTGCTTCCTGCTCGGGTTCGGTCCCGGGCGGCTCCACAGGATCCTGGGCCAGAGCGGCACTGCTCCAAAGGCCCAGAACGACAATCAGCACTACGGCCGGAAAACGACGCCAGAAGAAATGCGCGGGAACCATGGGAATCCTCCTAACAGTGCAATTCGTCCGATATTCCCCCTTTTGTTGCCAGTGCTTTCTGCGAAAGCCGGCATAAATCCCCAAGTTGCGTAAAAACCCATTTCCAATTGTAGCATCTCACTCCAGATTGTCAAAGACAATAATGTCTTTTCTATTTCACCGCCCAAGGGCGAAGGCGGGCCCTTCCGGCCGGCATGGGTGCAGTTCTCGCGAAAATGGCATTGGCAGCTCCGACAACCTGCCGATACAATGAGGTGAACTCAAAGCATCAGGCGCCCTGACATTAGATTCATCTGACTGGTTCACGCACGGAAGCGCAACCGAAGCAACACCGTTTGTGGAGGTGCACCATGTCTCGAACCGCTTTTGCCTCCACGCGTGCCGGCGATCCGTCCGCACGCAGACGAAGGTTCAGACGGGCCCGGCCCGATCCCCATAATCAGATGTCCCCCATGGATCGTCGTAATCCGTAACCCACATTGCGCGAAAGGGGTAAAAAGATGTCCAGAAAAAGATTCATCCATCCGCTCCTCCTGGCCGTCGGAATCGTGTGCATCCTCCTCTGCGCCAACCCCGCCTGGAGCCAGGGCAACAGTGGGCGTGTCGAAGTCATCGTAGGCTTCCATGAACGCCCGGGAGCCGAACAGGTTCAGATGCTTGAGAACGTCGGTGGCCAGGTCATGTGGGCTTTTAGTATTGTGCCGGCCATCACGATCAGCATCCCCGAAGCAGCGGTTCCGGGCATCGAACGCAACCCACGCGTTCGATACGTCGAGCCGAACTTCGAGCTTCACGCTCATGAGGACCAAGTGGTCCCTTGGGGCATAACGCGCGTCTTTGGCAATGAGGATTACCCATTTAGTACATGGAGTACAGCCGAGACAAAGGGAGCGGGTATCAGTGTCGGCGTCATCGACACCGGCGTTGATTTGGATCATCCTGACCTGCCGCGCGTCGCCAGTGGCACGCACTTCTACACCGCCGGTTTCAGACTCCGGCAGGACAGCAACTATGATGATGACAATGGCCATGGTACTCATGTAGCCGGCACGATCGCTGCCCTCGACAATCAAATAGGTGTTGTCGGCGTCGCTCCAGACGTAGACCTTTACGCAATCAAGGTTCTCAATCAAAGCGGTAGTGGCAGTTTGACCGCTGTGGCGGCCGGTGTTGAGTGGGCGATGACCCAGGGACTCGATGTAATCAACATGAGTCTGGGCGGGACTTCGGATTCTACAACGCTGAGGGATGCATGCGCTGCGGCGTATGGTGCCGGCGTGCTGATCGTGGCCTCGGCGGGCAATGCCGGCGCAGGCACGGATACGGTGGGGTATCCTGCCAAGTACCCGTCCGTCATCGCCGTTGCGGCTACCGACAGCGGAGACGCGCGGGCGTCCTTTTCCAGCACCGGGCCTGCCGTTGAGCTGGCCGCTCCCGGCGTGTCGATCCGGAGCACGGTGCCCGGTGGCGGTTACGATGTGTACAGCGGTACATCCATGGCCTCGCCGCATGTCGCCGGCGTCGCCGCTCTCGTCCTGGCGGCGGCATCCGGCGCGTACAACACAACCGTGAGGGAGTGCCTGACGAACACGGCGGAAGACTTGGGAGCCCAAGGCTGGGATAGCTACTTTGGATACGGTCTCGTGCGCGCCGATCTGGCCGTGGCTGCCCTCTCCGGCGGCGGTGGCACGACCAACAATCCACCTGTAGCCAATGACGACAGTGCCACCACATATGAGAATACTGCCGTCAACATCGATGTGCTGGTTAATGACTATGACCCTGACAACGACGTGCTCAGTGTCAGCGCAGTCACTCAAGGCAAGTATGGCTCGGTCGCCATCAATACCGATTATACAGTGACCTACACTCCAAACGCCAACTTCAACGACATCGACTCGTTTACCTACACCGCCAGCGACGGCAACGGCGGGACCGCCACGGCGACGGTAACGGTCACGGTCAGCGACGGCTCGCAGACCGGCCAGATGTACACCGATCTGGAAGGATGGCGCGAACTGAAGGGCAAGAGCGGCCTCTGGGAGGCATTCGTTACGGTGTGGGTCTCTGACTACGACAACTATGCTGTACCTGATGCCACCGTCTCCGGCACCTGGAGCGGCGATGCCAGCGGCAGTGTATCGGGAGTGACCGGCAGCAATGGAGGGATCACCTTTGCCACGGGCAGCATGAAGAGCGGCACGTCCGTGACATTCACTGTCAACGATGTGGACAAGACCGGCTATACCTACGACAGCGAATTCAGTACCACACAAGTGACGATCTACAAGTAACGCGACGGATAACGTTCTTGACGAAGAATCGGGCGACTCGCAGAGGGGCGGGTCGCCCGTTTTGTTTCTTTAGAACGCGCTGTGCAGCCCACAGTCCTCTCAGCGTCCGCGTGACGGGCTGATATTCACGAGATGGGCGCGGAGGAAGTCCTCGGCGCCTTTGACGGTTGCGTCCTTCAATTCGGCCGGACTTCTCGCGACCCAGACTGTGAACTCGTAGAGTTCGTGGGGCGCAACCCGCAGCCATTTGCCGTTCTTGTGGAGGAACACCAGCAGCGTCGTGACGGCCAGCCGCTTGTTGCCGTTCTGGAAAGGGCGGCTCTTGATCATCAGATATAGCAGCATCGCCGCTTTGGATACCAGCGAGGGATACGGGGACTTCCCGCCAAAACTCATGAACGGCGTGAGCAGGCAGCTCTCCAGGCGATGCGGAAAGCGAGTCTGGAAATCGGGAATCGGCTCATCAAATGCCAGATGCTCTCTGGCCAGGCGAAAGGCGACGTACTCGACTTCCTCCAGACTGATCGTCTGTATCACTCTCTGGCCAGACGTTTGAGCACCTCCCCGTAGTCGCGAACGACCCTGCGCACGGCACGATCCACGCGTTGCTTGTCCAGCGGCCCGACCCGTTTGCGGAGCACCTCGCGAACGGTGCGATCGGAAATCACGTGGATGCGGCCGATCTTCGTGGCCGCGATCTTGCCCGCCTTGACCTGCTTATACACCGCGATGCGACTGATCCCCAGGATTCTCGCCAACTGCGGTATGGTAATAGGGTCTCTCTTAACCATATATTCCACCAGTTCTTACGACTCGCAGGCCAAAAGCCATGTTAAGATGGACCTGCATGTTAACACATGTTAACTTCTCTCTATAGATTAACAACCCGTTTTGGACAAGTCAAGGACAGGATCGGCCGATCCGGTTCAGGCGGGGACGCCGACGGCGGACATGTAGATCACGCTTTCGTGGGCGCCGTCGAGGTGGAGGATCTTGTTGACCTCGTCGTCGAAGAGGGCGCCGATCTGGCAGGAGCCGAGGCCCAGGCTGACGGCGGCCAGGGCGAGGTTCTCGGCGATGTGTCCGGCGTCGAGGTAGACGTAGCGATAGGCCCGCTGGCCGTACTTCCACTTCGCCCGCTCGAACAGAGCGGTCCAGACGAACACCGCCGCCGCCTCGGCGCACATCGCCTGGCCCAGCGCCGCCATCGCGACGGTGCGGTGCAGGTCGTCCACGACCAATTGCTCCAGCCTGTGGTCGCGGATGGCGTAGTGATACAGGCCGCCCTTGAGCGTCTCGACCTCGTTGGCGAAAAGGTACGTCTCGATCGGATACAGCGCTCCGGCCGACGGCGCGGTGCGGAACGCATAGCCGTCCTCCGTTCGCGCGATCCCCGTCGAGGCCCAGAGCAGATACGCCACCTGGCCCAGGCTCAGCGGCTCGGCCAGGAACTCGCGCACGCTCCGGCGCTGCCGCAGCGCCTCGTCGAGCGGCATGAGCCCCTCCGGCGTAAACGCGGGCAGAGCCACCTTCGCCGTGCCGGGATAGCTCTTGTACAGCTCCGGCTTGGCCGACCAGTCCAGCCGCCGGTCCTCCATCCGCTCCGGAAAGTATTTTGTCTCCCGCTGAAACCGATCCCCAACATTCTCCATTCGTTTGTCCTCCTGTGTTCTTCTGCCCCATCATGGCACGCCAACCGCTCGATGCCAACGGAAAATCCCCTCCAGCGGGGCTGTCCGGGCGAGGCATGCCTCGCCCCTACTATTGGCCCGTAGGGGCGACGCATGCGTCGCCCTAAACCCTTTCGCAGAGGGCATGTGGCAGCCTCAAGTCCGCAGGACTTGGGGATGGTTCCGTGGATGCGCGACCTTCCGCCATCGCCTCGGCAGGCAAGTCCACCATCCCCAAGGCTGCACCTTGAGGCTGCCACACGCATGCCAACCCCACGAGAGATAACGCCTCACGGCGTCACTACAAACGTGTGCCCGTAGGCGAGACGCATGCGTCGCCCTTCGCCCTTTCGTAGAGGTACAGGGACGGACGCCATTGGGCCTGACGGAAGATCCGCCTCCACTCTTGTGCCTTTCCCGGCCGGGTGTATAATAGGCTCGGGAGCATGAACGATGAAAGGCGGATTGGACCACAGGTCAGGCCGGCGCATTCGCTGGCGCAGCAGACCGGCAGCGAGCCAGAGGATTGCCCGTGAAGCAGGAGGCGTCAATCACAAGCCGGCGCCGTCTCGCGCCGACGACTCTGCCTCCCCAATCACCAATAATCATTCATCAATAATCAATTCCAAGGCCTTCACATTGATCGAGCTGCTGGTGGTGCTCTCCGTCGTGGTGCTGCTGATGGCGCTGCTGATGCCGGCGCTGTCGCGGGCGCGCAAGCAGGCGCAGGCGGTGGCCTGCCAAGCCAATCTGAAGCAGTGGGGGCTGCACTTTACCACGCTCGCCAGCGAGAACGACGGCCGCCTGCCGGCATGGGAGATGGGCCCCGATTTCGATGCGTCGAATGACAGACAGACCGGGTCCTGGCTCTACTGGGGTCCCATGCGGGCGCCCGATCCGCTGGCCGAGAGCGTGACCCGCAAGATGCGCCTCTGTCCCAGCGCCGGCAGGCTATCCAGCGATGCGTTCGAGGTGGAGGATTACGATGCACTGCATGCAGAGCTATATGCCGGTGGCACCTTCCTGGCCTGGGGCCAATGGCTTGCCCGGGTGCCTAGGGCCTCTCCGGTATGGGACTGCCCGAACTACAGCAGCTATGGTCTGAACCGCTGGTACTGGAAGACAGAGCCGACTGAACCGTCCGACCGCCTCGCGGAGGAGAACCTGTGGCGCACGGTCCACGTACGCGGCGCCGCTCGCATCCCTCTGGTGCTCGACAGCACCTATCAGGGTTCCGGCCCGGGCCTGGCGAATCAGTTCCCGCCCCAGCAGGACGCGGTGCCCCTCGCCACCCACGGATGCGCGATGCAGCATTCGTGCATCAACCGCCACAACGGCGGCGTCAACGCCGTCTTCATGGACGGCTCGCTCCGCAAGGTGGACCTCAAGGAGCTCTGGACGCTCCAGTGGGCCAAGTGGTACGACACCGCCGGACCGTGGACCAAGGCCGGAGGCGTGCGGCCCGAAGACTGGCCCGAATGGATGCGGAAGTTCAAGGACTATTGAGATGAAGGGGCGCGACTTTGTCATTCGAACTGAGAAGGCCGCAGACCCACGACTTTGTCATTCCGAGCGCAGTCGAGGAATCTGGCTGCGAATGGGAAGCGCGCGTGGTCTATGGCCAGATCCCTTCGGCAGGCTCAGGGCAGGCTCCTCGACTGCGCTCCGCTCGGGATGACAAAGACGAGGATGGCTTCGCTCGGGATGACAAAGAGGGAGAGGGCTTCGCTCGTATCTCGTGAGACAGACACAATGGTTGACGATCGAATGGCCCTCTGGACGGGGAATCGCGCTCGACCACGACCTTGTCATTCCGACCAAGGGCGCAGCCCGCGCGGAGGGATCTGGCGGCGAATGGGAAGCGCGCGTGGTCTATGGCCAGATCCCTCGACTGCGCTGCGCTTCGCTCGGGATGACAAGCGAGAGAAGAGCTGGATGCGCTAATCCGCCATCCGAAATCCGCACTCCGCAATCGGCTATGGCCTAAGGTGTTTGGCGAAGAACTGGTCGACGAGGGTCTCGACCTGGGGGTCTTTGAATCCGCCGTGGCCGCCGCCGGGGACGGTGTACAACGTCACCTCGACGCCCGCCTTCTTCAGTGCGTCGTAGAGCATCTGGCTCTGGTTGTGCGGCACGAGCGGGTCCTTGTCGCCGTGGACGATCAGGAAGGGCGGATCGTCCTTCGTGACGTACGTGATCGGATTGGCCCGCCGGACGAGTTCCGGGTTCTCCTGCACCGGCCCGCCGATCAGCCGCGACTCGGGCGAGTCCGGCGCATCGTGGTCCATCGTCGTCCAGAAGCTGCTCATCTTCGCAAAGTCCGTGGGCCCGAAGAAATCGCACACCGCCTGAACGCGACTGGAAACGCCCGCGTGAGATCCAACGTCGAAAGCCTCGACGTTCCCTGCCGTTCCCAGCAGCGCGACGAGGTGCCCTCCGGCCGAGCCGCCCCAGACGCCGAAGCGGTTCGGGTCGATGCGGTGCTTGCCCGCGTGGGCCCGCAGCCAGCGGATGGCGGCCTGGCAGTCCTGGATCTGGGCCGGGAAGATCGCGTGCCGGCTGAGACGGTAGTTGATGCTGGCGACCGCGTAGCCCTTGCCGACGAAGCCGACCGCCGGACAGCCCTCCTTGCTGCCCGCCTGCCAGGCGCCGCCGTGAACCCACACGATCAGCGGCCGCGGCGCGTTCGGCTCGGCCGCCGGAAGATACAGGTCGAGCTTCTGCCGCGCGTGCCCTTCCGGCACATACGCGATGTCCTTGAGCGCCCGCACTCCCGCCCGCTCCTGCCCCCCTGCGCCTGCCGCCGCCAGAGCCAGCAGCACCGCGATGCAAAAGCCACCCAGCGAACGCCAAACCTCGTTGTGATTCGCTCTGTCCATCGCTTCGCCTCCTGCGTCAAAACGTCGCAAACCGCTCGGGACGCGCCCGAGCCGGTCCGACAAAATCTGAAATTTCTCAAAAAATTCTCCCCCAGACTGCCCGAAAGACGCGCCGGACGCAAGTGCTTTCCCCCAAGTTGCTTAGCTGCATAACAAGCTGTCCGCCAGAGGCCCCCCGAGCACAAATCACACAGCATATTCTACGCATACACAACAAAACCGTTGACGCCGGAGAGTGGTCATCTGACAATAACCCGTATGGTCGATTGGTTGATACACAACGGATGCGAATCGCCGGCCGCCTCGAAGCGGGACCTGGTCGAGGTGCTGCGTCGGCGGGTGGACCTGCTGACGGGCGCCGAGCGGGCGTTGATGGAGATGTACCTCGACAGCGGCCAAAGCTATCGTCGCATCGCCCGATTGACCGGCTCGAATGCCAGCACGGTCGCCCGCAAGCTGCACCGGATCGCCCAGCGACTGACCGACGACACGTTCTTCTGCTGCCTGCGCTGCCGGCGTCGGCTGCGCGTCAGGGAGCTGGCGATCCTCCGCGATTATTTCGTTCGCGGCCTGTCGATCGAGCACATCTGCGCCGCCCGCAACATCAGCCGCTACTGCGTGCGCAGCGCGATCCGCAAGGCCCGTCGCCTTGCCGCGCTGTACCGCACCGAACACCTTTCCAAGGAGAATTGTCTATGTCCATCTACACCGTCAAGAAAGAGTTCGACCGGACCGGACCCGTCAGCGAGCGCGTCGTGAAGCTCTGCCGGATGTTCGGCGTCACGCTCGAGCGGCTCGTCGACAGAGGTCCCGTCCATCAGTGCTCGCTGCAGATCGAGCCGGGTGACATCGTCTGCATCACCGGCCCTTCCGGCTCCGGCAAGAGCGTCCTGCTGCGCGAGCTGGAACGGAGCGTTCCCGCCGGTGACCGCATCAACCTCGACGACATCCGTTTACCGGACGACCGGACGGTGATCGACTGCTTCGACAGCGATATGGTCACGAGCCTGCAAACACTGACGGCGGCGGGCCTGGGCGGCGTCTTCGGCCTGGTCCATCGGCCGTGCCTGCTGAGCGACGGGCAGAAGCACCGCTTTCGCCTGGCCCGGGCGCTGGCGATGAGCAGACCGTTCGTCTTCGCCGACGAGTTCTGCTCGGAGCTGGACCGCATCACCGCCGCAACGGTCGCCTTCAACGCCGCCCGCTTCGTCCGACGCGCCAGGACCACGCTGATCGTCGCCACCAGCCACGACGACATCCTGATGGACCTGTCGCCCGATGCGCTCGTGGTCAAGGACTTCACCAGCCCCGCCCGGGTGATCTACAAAACCGCGAGGCGATCATGACCGTGAGGAGAGCCACACCACGACTTTGTCATTCCGACCGAAGCCCAGCCTTCAGCCCTGAGCGAAGTCGAATGGGGCAGCGGAGGAATCCGGCCCAGACGAGGCGCGCGCCTGGTCTATGGCCAGATGCTTCGACTTTGCTGCGCTCCGCTCAGCATGACAAAGAGCAAATGGCGGGCGGTGCCCACGCTACGGCTGCTGGAACAAGCCATCCCCAAGCTGCGCTTGAGGCTGCCACGCGCGGAGAACTGCCACCGAAGCCGCGCTGCTCTGTCCATGCGAAGCTGGAGGTGGTGGCGGGCGAGGCGGCGGACTACGCGTCGCTGGCGGCGTATCACTATCGCGACGAGCGGCCGACCGCGATCAAGGCGGTGTTCCTGCTGCGGCCGAAGCGTGCGCTCGGATCGTTCGGCACGCAGCCGGCGGGCCTGATCGTCTACGGCATGCCCAATCCGCGCGTGGCGCTGCGCCGCGTGGCGACCAACGGGCTGTTCGCGGGCCTCGACCGGCAGACCGAGCTGGCGCTGATCAATCGCAACGTCCGCTGCATCGCCCGCGTGATCATCGAGCCGCGTTTCCGAGGGATCGGCCTGGCGACCCGGCTGGTGCGCGAGACGCTGGCGCGAATGGAGACGCCGATCATCGAGGCGCTGGCCGTGTGCGGCGCGGTCAATCCGTTCCTCGAACGCGCCGGCATGACGGCCTTCGCGCCGCGAGCGGATGCGTATCATGCCGAGCTGATCGAGGCGCTCAGCGCCGTGGGCATCGAGGCCCGGGCGAATGATGATTCGCCCTTACGGATTGACGCGAAGGCTCTCCAGCAGCGGATCGAGGCGCTGGACGGCGCGAAGGCCGCGTTTCTCGAACGCTCGGTCCAGCGTTTCCTCAAGAGCCACGGCAGCCGCCGGACCATGCCGCCCGGACTCGAACGAACACGCTACATCCTGACCCGGCTGACGAACCGACCGAGGTACTACCTCTGGCGCCATCCCACCCTGGAGGTGACCTGGCCATGAATGCAAAGAACACTACTGCACGACTTTGTCATCCCGAGCCCATTCGGGTTCCTCAGGGCAGGCTACGTCGAGGGATCTGGCTGCGAACAAGGCGAGCTCCACGTCGCTGGCCGGATCCCTCGACTGCGCTGCGCTCCGCTCGGGATGACAAGGAAGGAGACTCTGGAGGTGACCTGGCCATGAAGCTCGTAGGGGCGAATCATGATTCGCCCTTGCCACCTTTGGGCCTTGAAGGACCTAAAGGACCCAAGGGACCCAAGAGACAAATCAGTGGAGGCAATGATTCGATGACGATGCAGATTCGACAGATCGCGCTATCGCGGCTGCTGCCGCACCCGGACCACGCCAATCGCATGAGCCGGGCCGCCTTTCGCAAGCTGATGCACCACATCCAGCGGACCGGCCGCTACGAGCCGCTGGTGGTCCGCCGGCACCCGCACGAGCCAGGCCGCTTCCAGATCATCCACGGCCACCACCGATGCGAGGCGCTGCGCACGCTGGGACGCGCCAAGGCCCAGGCCATCGTCTGGAACGTCGACGACGAGCAGACCGACATCCTGCTGGCCACGCTGAACCGGCTGACCGGGCGGGACCAGCTCGACCGCAAGCTCGCGATCCTGCGGCGCCTGCGCGACCGGCGTCCGCTGCGCGAGCTGGCCAGATTGCTGCCTCAGACCCGAGGCCAGTTGGAGCGATTGACCGCCGGGCAACCCACCGCCGCGCGGAGCCGGAGCAGGACGTATGCTTTTGCGACTCCGATGGTCTTCTTCGTCGACGACGAGCAGCAGGCGATCATCGACAGCGCCCTGACAGCGCTCGCCGAGCAATCGCACGAACCCACCAAGGCCGCCCGGCGCGCCGCGGCGCTCACCCGTCTGGCGGCTGCATCGTCCGTCAGGGCGAGGCATGCCTCGCCCCTACCACCCGCAACGCAGGAAAGGTCCGATCGATGACGTACGAGACGATTGCGATTCCCGGCGGGTTCATCAAGCTGATGCGCAGCGAAGCGACGCGCGAGCTGCTGAAGGACTCCAAGGCCTTCAACCTGCTCACGACCATCGCTCTGCGCGCCCGGCGCACTGACGACTTCAACCTCCACGGCCTCAAGCCCGGCCAGGCCCTGATCGGCGACCATAAGAACTGCGGATTGAGCGAGCAGGAGTATCGACGCGCCAAAGTGCGCCTGCAACGCTATGGCCTGGCGCGCTTCGAGGGAACGAGCAAAGGAACCATCGCTACACTCTGCAGCACCGTGATTTACGACATCAATGTCACGACCTCGGAACAGGCAGAGAACGAGCGAGGAACGGACGGAGAACGAACGGAGAACGACCAAGGAACGACTAACAAGAATGAGAAGAAGGAGAAGAATGAGAAGAAGGGAAAGGCCCACCATTTTTATTCTTCTCGGTCAGCAGACCGTACACCAAGAACGTTCCAGGAGATGGACCACGGCCGCGCCAGGCAGGCGCTGGCCGAGGCGCAAAAGGAGTTTCTGAACGATGACGAAGCATGAGTTTATGGCGTGGTTCGCCGACGAGGTGCAGCCGCGATGGCCGTCGTGGCAGGTCAACGGCGTTTTGCTGAACGATTGGTACGCGGCGCTGGGTCGGTATGACGCCGGGACACTGACACAGGCCGTCCAGCAGCACGCCATTGGCGACAGTCCGTCGCAGCCACGGATCAACCGGGTGCAGGCTCGGGCGCGAGAGATTGCGGGCGCCGCGATCCGTCGGACGCCCGGGGTCGAGCCGCCGCGCACCTGGGTCCGCGCCGCCGAGTTCTGGCGGCAGGTTCGCAGCACACGCAGTCGCGAGCAGCGGATCGCCCTGATGACCCAGCAGACCAAGTTCGATCCGCACGCCCGCGACAAGGACCCGCAAGCCTACGACTGGACCATGGAGCAGCGCGCCGAAACTGCCGTCGACGAGCCGGCGCCTGCGATGGCGGATGGATGATTTCGGATTTGGGATTGCGGATTTCGGATTCGCTTCGGGCTGCCAATCCGCAATCCGCAATCTGAAATCGGCAATCGAGCGTCTTCTTTGACAACTTCATAGAGTTTCGTTTTTCTTTTGCGGCGTCCCGGGAATTCCCAGAGAGCGCCAAGAGGGGCCGCAGGCCTCCCTGCCCGCAGCCCCGTTATGCCGTCAAGCCATGTGTGCCTGCCGGGCCGCGCAGCGACTACTGCGGCGTCGGAGGCGGCACGCAAGCGGGCCGGATTCTGACCCGCCTGGAGCTGAATGGGAACGGCGTGCAGGCGATGGGCTCCTGTCCCTCGTCGGGCAAGCCGTCGCCGTCGGCGTCCTGGGCCGCCATGTAGCTGGACAACGTCGACTGGCCTTCGTTCGTCTCGGAACTCGTGATCGTCCAGGTCCCGGTGACGATGGCGATGCCGGCGAGCTGATCGAGCAGGCCGGCAACCGGCTGGGTGCTGTAGACGATCATGCCGGTCTCGTAGGTGTTGGGCGCAATGCGCCGCGATTCGGTGGCCCAGAACTGCGAGCCGCCGGTGAACTCGGGGAACGTGCCGAAGAAGCTCGGGTTGGGATTGACCTGCCAGAGCACGCCGCCGTAGCGCGTGCCGCTGCTATCCAGCGGATACATCACGTGCACCATCGTCAGAGGGCCCATCGGCGACGGCGCTGTGACGATCCATGTCCCTTCCGGCGTCCACTCCGCTGCCGACGTGATCTGCTGCATTACCGCGAGGGCATCGTACGCCCACCACGTCTCCGCGACCTTGCCGTCCGCCAGGCGATAGATCGTGCTGCCGTCGAACGTGATCTGCTTGCCGGATGCCGGCACGCCCATCAACGCACCCCGCTGAGTGCCGGTGGCTGTCCAGCGGGCCGCAACCTTATCGCCCTCGGCAACCAGACTGTGAATGGTCGTATGGAAATCGGGGAAGGCCAGTTGGTACGCCAGGCAGCTCTGTTTGTAGGTCTCGTAGCTCGGCTGGCCGGGGATACTCGGATCGTGCCCGATGGCGTTGGCGTGATGCGTCTCATCCAGCCCGGCGATGTCCTTGCCGTTCCAGAACTGCGACTTGACGCGAAGGACCAGGAGCTTGTTGAGCGCGGGATCGCCGGGGTCGCCAACGATGTCCGACGGCGCGTCCCACAGGTAGTTCTGCGGCCCCGGACGAGCGGGCTGAACCACGCCGAGTTGCTGGAGCAGACCCATCTGGTCCCAGCTATTCCAGCTCTCCTGAATCTTGCCGTCGGCAATGCGGACCGTGGCGATGGCGGTGACCGCGACCTTCAGGCCCGTCGCCGGGATGCCCATCAGCTCGCCCTGGTGCGTGCCTGTCCCGGTCAGGCGGCTGACCACCGTGTCGCCCTCGGCGATCTGATCGTCGACCGTCCAGTGGATGTCGGGAATGGCGGCGCGATAGGCGGCGACCACCTGTTTGAAGGCGGCCGGACCGGCCAGATCGCCCGCCGCCAGTCCGTGGAGAACCGCGTCCGAAGCGAACACCTCGTCGGCCACCTCGAGGGCGCCCTGATTCCAGATCTCCTCAAACACGCGCCGTTCGACGGCCTTGTTCGCCTCGGTGTCGGCGGACGCTGTTTGAAGCAGCCCACCCAGCGCCAGGGTACAGAGGATGAGAACAAAACAGATTCGGATTCTCGGCTTCATCTTCGGACCTCCTTACAACCGTGTGTGAATGACAGGTTCTGCGGAACCTCGACGGCGATCGAGGCAAGGGCGCCATACGCGGACTATAGTCTCTTCGGGACCTGTGGCAATTGTGGGAACTACGTAATTTGTGGATTCGATGAAGATAGAAATAGAACGGGCACGGCCGTGGCGAAGCCTTTCGTCTGGTCCCTGAGCGGGGTACGCCAACGCCGTGCCCGACTCCATCCGCGAGTCATCTCTACTGTGAATTCTACCGCCGCACCACTGCCGCACAATCCGGGGAACTACGTATTTTGCACCCAGCTTGGTGCGCCGCGAGTCGACGGCCTACGGCCTCACTGCCCGGTCGTAGATGCGCACGTCGTCGATCAAACCAGTCCAGAACGTGGCGGGTTCAAGGTTCATTCCGGCCCCGAGGTATAGACCATCGGGGCAGTCCGGCACCGCCCCTGGTGCATCAGAAGCGACTTCAACATCATCAACGTACAGGATTCGATTGGCACCATCCCACACCAAGCCTACCCGATGCCATTGGCTGTCGGTGACAATTGCCTGCGACACCAATTGCTGCGGGCCTCTTCCTCCATGTAGGAGTTCCGTCACCAGGCTCCCGGTCGTGGAATCTGTCCGCAGCCAGTTCGAGCGACTCTCTTGCGACAGGAAGACGCCCCCCGCCACGCTGGTGTTCACCCAAACGAACGCACTGAAGGGACCATCGCCCGGATCGAGGACAAAACCAGCGGCGGCGACATCGTCCAAGCCGTCGAATTCGAGTGCACTACGGACTTTGCCGGCATCGGGTCTCCAGATCGGGTCGCCCATGAGCAGGGCATCGTGCCGGCCGACGCTGTCGTGGGCTGTATCACCTTCGGCCTCGTCGAAGGTCCAGTGCGCCACGAGCGTCGGATCCTCGACCTCGGTGCCGATGTACCCGGCGAGCACCTTCAGGTCTTCGACATCGACGAGGCCGTCGCCCCAGGCATACGGGCCAATGTCACAACGCGGATCGCTCTGGCCCCAGTGGTCGGCCATGACTGCAACGTCCTTTCCATCGACGTTGCCGTCGCCGTTGAAGTCGACGATGGTGATGATTGGCGCCTGCCAAAAATCGGAGTCGCCCCCGCATCCGCCGGGGCGATCGGAAATGAAGTAGAACACCTGACCATCCGGCGAGAGAGAGGCGGTCCAGTCCGACGAGGTGCCGTTGAGAGGAGGCCCGAGCGGGACAGGCGCCTGCCAAGCAGCCTCGCGGGTCGCACGCCTTGTCATCCAGATCATCATGTCGCCTCCTCGAGAACCGGGCGGTCGCGCGGAAGTGAAAAACAGCGTCAGGCCATCCGCCGACAGGATCGGGCCTTGGTCTCCGTATACTTGGTTTCCATACGTGCTGTTGACAATGGGCCCAAGATTTGTTGCAGGCCCCCAGGGGTCGGAGGCTGTCGCCCTGGAGGCGACGTACAAGTCGGGACTGCCCGTTCGGGATGAGTATAGGTAGAGCTCCAGACCATCGGCGCTGATGCATGGGCTGCCGTCCCACGTACCGCTGTTGATCGTCGGTCCAAGGTTTTCGGGCGGGCCCCAGGGCGCCGAGAGGCTCTCGCGCCTGGAGACGACGATGTCCGTATCGCCCCAGGGCCCCTTGGCATAGTAGAGTTCCAGGCCATCTGGCGAGAGGAACGGCGCCCATTCGTTCTGCCTGGAATTGACGACGTCGCCGAGGTGCTCCGGAATGCCCCAGTCGGCATCTTCCATCGGTCGTGTCACCACCCAGAGGTCGAAGTCCTGATCGCCTCCTGGAGCGCGATTGGAGGCGAAAAAGAACGACAGACCGTCGGGCGAGATACAGGCCGTGAAATCGCTGGCCGGCGAGTTGATCGACGGGCCGAGGTTGGTGGGCTCGCCGAACGAGAAATCCGCTTGGGCCAGCCCGCCGGCATAGGCAAGAACAACCATGGCGATCCACATCGCGACCGCTGACATCTTGGGATTGCCTGACCGCTTCATGTTCGTATCCTCCTGCTGGATGTGTATTGGCGCCCGGCGCGCAGACAAGAACTATGACCACAGTGGCCCTCCTCCAGTCGGGCCAGTATCTATAGCGTATCGACCCGGAAAGGCGTGTGTCGATTGTGGGAACTACGTAATTTGTGGATTCGATGACGATAGAAAAAGAACGGGCACGGCTGTGGCGAAGCCTTTTGTCGTCCCTGAGCGGGGTACGCCAACGCCGTGCCCGACTCCATCCGCGAGTCATCTCTACTGGAAATTCTACCGCCGCACCACTGCCGCACAATCCGGGGAACTACGTATTTTGCACCGCGATTGCCTGTCCCCGCGCTCGGCTCGTTCAGCGCCTCAGTCCCTGGCCTTCTTGCCCTTCACGCCGTACCAGTGTTTCCAGGTCTGGCCGCCGTCGGTGGAGACCTCCGTCGTTCCCGTATAGCGCATCCCATCGGGCGAGAACGTTGTCACGCTGCGGACGGGAACCTTGTCTCCTGCGCTGGTGGTCATGGTCGAACGGGCCGTCCAGGTCCTTCCGTCGGCCGAGACCGTCGCAAGCGACGTCGCCATGCTTCCTTCGCTGTCGAACGTGCTGGAGACGTAGTTCGCTGCCTTGGGGTCGTATCCCTCGAGTTCGACGCTGGTCGTGGTGCCGGACGGATTGTGGTCTTCCGTTTTGCCCTCCAGGAAGCGACCGCCCAGAACGAAACGATACGTGATCGTTCCGGAGAAGGTCCCGGCCCCGCCGTAGGGCAGCCCCGCCACCGGCGGATCGACCTGCTCGCCTTCGTATTCCCACCTGCCGACCCAGACTTCCAGCTTCTTCATTTCCGGGCTGAGCTTGGCGCTGTCGACCGTCGTTTCAATCTCCGATTGCTGCGTGGCGAGGCACTGCCAGCGTCCGTCGCGCTTCAGCCAGGTCTCGCTGAAGAGATCCTCGTGCTTCTTTCCGCCGGGCTCGGTCCATTTGACGATGCCCTTGACCAGGGCCATATCCCCGTAGAGTCGGACCTTGGTCCCTTCGACGCTCATGGCGATGGACCGCGTGTCCTCCGACTGAATGTCACGCAGATACTCCGCCTTTGGCATGAGCGTCCCGTCGGAGAGCGTGAGCACATACTCGTCGGCCAGGATGCGATCGACCGTCCGCACATCTCCGGCCACTTCGGCACGCGACCACTCCTGCTGCACCTGGATCAGGTCCTGCTCGTCGTCGGTCGTCTCTAAGCGGGTATACATGGTCGTCGAGGTGGACGGTGGCTCGCTTCCATCGGTCTTCAGTGTGCCGACAATGCTGAACTGGTCCGCCCCTTGGCTCTCCCATCGAAGAGTGTCGCTGTATTTGTTGCCGAGCCAGACGCCGGCCCCTTCCCCTTCCATAACCGTATCCGAAACGATCTTGAGACGGCTGGAATCGTGGATGGCTGGTCCGACCTCATACATGACAATCTCATCTTCCGAGACGCCGTCCCAACCGATAAGCCTGCTGGCGAACAGACGAACGCCTCCCGGCATGGCCTCATCCTGACAGATGACGTAGTTGCCGGCAGGGTCCCAGCGGCATACCGAGGTCCCCTGAACCATCTCATCCTGCCAGTTCCAGGTGCCGACGAATTTCTCCAGCATGTTCCGCACCCTCTGAGGCATGGGAGGCAGCCAGCCTTCCTGCCCATAGCAGACGCTGGCTGCCAACACGATTCCCACAGCAACAAGACCAATCAACAGACTTCTCATTCGACACATCCTTTCCGCCCCGAGGGCTGAGTACGGGTGTCTTGGGCTTCCTGGATCACGGGGCCGTTGCCCGCGACCAGATCTCTTCAAGTCTCTGGCCAAAGACGTCTCCCGATTGATAGAAGCGCCCGTTCTCGAAACGGATATCGTAGGTAAACGTCGCTCCGACGTACTGGAGCGCTTCGTCCACATTGACGTAGGCGATGGTCTCTTTCAGCATCTTGCCGTCGAACGTATACGCGCCGCCGAGCACGGTCTCGACCTCGCCCGTCGAGGCATCGTGGGACACCGCGCACCACTGGCCGTCCTGAAACGTCTTCGAGTGCCGCTTGCCTTCCAGGTTTTGCACGCTGCCGGCGAACTTCTGCTCCTGTGCCACCCAGACGCCTTCCAGGGACTGCTCGTCGCCCCCAGCGGCGACCTTTGACGCGTGCGTGGCGACGCACTGCCAGCGGCCGTCGCGTTTGACCCAGGTGTCCGTGAAGCGGTACCTGCCGCTGATGTCAACGTCTTTGTAGTAGCCCTTCTCGACGGCGATGCCGGTGGTGACACCCGTATCGCCGTAGACGCGGGCCTGGAGATCTTCACACGTCGCGGCGACGATCTTATGATCGTCTGACTGGATCTCAGCAAGCTCCTGCTTCTTGGACCGGACCTTCCCATCCGGCGTGCCGCTGGTGTACTCCTCGGCCCAAAGTCGGTCCAGCGTCGCCACATCCCGCGTCACCAGGCAATTCTCCCAAGCCGTCGCCAGCCGGATCAGTTCCTGCTCGTCGCTGACAGGTCCATCGGGCTTCTCGAAAACCGCCGTGGCCCAGTGTTTCCAGGACGCGCCGTTGTCGGTGGACCCTTCCCAGGTCTGTTCCTGGCGTTTCCAATCGCGCGAATACTCCCCCACGACCCGAGCCAGTAGAATCTCGCCTGTCCTGCTGGTTATCGTGATGTGCTCCTTTCTGACGCGTCCGTCGATTGTGAATTCCGAGATGCTGGTTGCTCCGTCGCTCATGCAGTCACGGGCCACAAAGCACTTCTTGGCGGGGTCATAGTTGATCAGACTGATCCCGTGCATCAGGTTGCCCTCGGGGCTTGTCTCCTGATACTTGTCGAGAATGAACTGGCCGTCCATGATCAGACGACCGTCCCCACTGCCAACGATCCGTCCGCCTTGGCCGTAGGGGGAGTTCTCCGCTCCGATGTTCGCCTGCTGACCTGTCCACGTCCAATGCCCCGCCAGTCGTTCCAGCATCGTCCGAACCTCCGCCGACTGATCCGCCGCAAGGGTCATGCTGGCAGACAACGCGACGACAGAGACAATCACTACAGCTTTGCAGCGTTTCATCGATCACATCCTTTCCGCCCCGAGGGCATGTTCAGAACCATCGCAGGGTGTGCAATGCACACCATCGCAACTGATAGAACTTCCGCTCTTTGGCGTTCACCTTGAATGTCACTGTGGTTCCGCGGAGGCGGTGGGCGGTGCCCACCTACGCCTGGAACGTGCTGGGCGTCGGTCTCAGAACGTGCCTTCGGGCACGTAGCTGGCCTCGGGGACGAAGGTCCCTTCCATCTTCTCGATCTTCGTCAGGACCACAGCGCCTTCGGCAAACAGCTTCTCCAGTGCCGGATCGGCATTGGCCTGCAACTTCTGGTCCAGCTCGACGAAGGCCGCCTTGTCCTTGGCGTGGGCGATCTCGATGAAAATGGGCACTTCCGGGCCGATGATGCATTCGTAGGCCAACCAGCCCATGGGGGACTTGTTCTTTTCGATGAGCGCTTTGATCTTCCTGGCAAGCTCCTGGGCCTGGTCGTAGTGGTCCTGCTTGACGTGGTAGAGAACGGCCACCTGGTAGAAGGGTTTCGAAAAATCGGGCACGAACGCAGGGTTCTCTGGCATATATGACAGGTCCGGTCGGAACACCATGATGGACCTCGCACACGTGCTGACGCATTTGGCAATCTGCCGGTTGATCTGCTCGGCCTTGCCCCCGGTCTTCTGGTTCCAGGCTTCCATCCTCTGGTCAAAGTCGTCAAGCTGGGCGAATTTGGTGAAAATGCCACAGCTAAACACCTTGAAGTCGTTGACGAACGTCAGGTAGGGAATCTCGCCCTTGTACTCGGCACTGAGCCGGGCGCTGGCCACCGCGGCCTTCATGTATGCCTCCATCAGCTCCGGCTTGACTTGGTCCTCGAAGGTAGCGACAAAGTGCAGACGAGCTGCCTCTTCTGCGGCCGCCCCGCCGACCGCGCCGGTCATCGCCCAGACCAGAACGGTCCATGCCAACCATGTCCATCGCCTTGCTTGCCTTTCCATGCTCAGTCTCCTTCTAAAAAAGATCGACAACATCTGTGTCTACACGAGTAGCGTCGCACCACGCCATGTGCGCAGACTACGAGCGCATCAGGGTTGGCCTATTCCAGCGGCCGATGCGCCGGCCGCGATTTGTACAGGGGCGCCGTTTTTGATGATCGTCTGTTGCGGGGCCGCACCTGCGGTCCCACACCACCACCCTTCCCCCCTGGGTGACGATGCCGAGAGGATACGGGACCACGCCCCGTCGCGCCTATAAGGGAAACTACGTATTTTGCCCCATCCGGAAGCGATCGCGGGCTCGGTGGGTCGTGGATGTCACGCGGGAGGGGCTGTGGCGGCCTCCTCGCGGCGGATCTGCTGTTGGCGACGGTTGCCGAAGATGATCCCCATCGGCAGCAGGATGCCGTACGGAACCCACAGCAGCCAGCGCCACGGGCTCGGCAGCACCAGCAGCAGCACCAGAAACGTCACGACCGCGACCCACGTGACGAGCGCGGCACGGACCATGAACCGCCGCTCGCGCGGGCCGTGGGTGTTGCGAATGCTGAAGTACGTTCCGATGACGCCACCGGCCAGTCCGACCATGCCGCCGAGCACGCCACCGATCCATCCGCCAAGCTGATTCGGACTCATGCGAATCACTCCTTTGCCTTCCTGTACGGCGCGATTGCAGGTGTACGCGCACCAGAATATCGCCAAGGGCACGCCGCGTCTATTCGAGAAGGCC
This sequence comes from Sedimentisphaerales bacterium, assembly GCA_040772485.1. Lineage (GTDB taxonomy): Bacteria > Planctomycetota > Phycisphaerae > Sedimentisphaerales > Anaerobacaceae > Anaerobaca. The sequence goes on from JAXGYC010000015.1 coordinate 125,305, forward strand.
GCGAACAGCGGAGGGGTGGACGCCGGCGGCGTCGGCGATCTCGCGGATCGTCGTGGTCTTCGAGGCGGCCACGCCGGCGGCGCGGAGCTTCTCGATGGCGACATCGGCGTCGATGCCGGCGTCGGCGCAGTATTGCTCGAACGTCATGCGTCCGAAGCCGGAACCACCGCCGCCGCCCATGCCTCGGCCGCCGCCCGATCCGCCACCGCCGGGTTGGCCCGCGCCGCGTCCATGCCCGCGATGCTCGGCGCCGATGGCGATATTGTAGAGCGCCTCGGGCGTCATACCGTTCGCGGCCGCCAGCTCGCCGACGATCGCATCGGGCGAATCGACCGCGATGTTCCGCGCCCGCAGGTTCGCGAGCATCGTGTCGAGAGGGATGTCCTCAACCTGCTCGGCCAGCGCTGAAAGTGTCAGCAGTTCCATGTGCGGGATCGGGGGCCGGCGGGTCGGGTCGTCCCAACTGTATTTGATCGACTCGCCCCAGTCGACCAGCGACGAGAACGGCCGCCAGTTCGCCAGCGTGGCAACCAGCAGCGCTGCGCAGATCAGCAGCGACAAGGCCCACTCGGCGCGCAGGGCGAAGCCCTTGGTCACCTTGCTCTGGCAATAGCGGACCAGACACGACCAGTTGTAGACGATATGGACGATGGCCGCGACCATGAACAGCACGCTGAACCAGATGTGCAGGGCCTGCCACTGGGCCTTGGTCAGTCCGAAGATCGTCCAGCCGGTCCAGTTGGCGATGCGTCCCGGCGGGACCACGAACAGGATCACGCCCGTGATGCACATCCCCACGAACGACAGGCCCGTCAGCGTCGAGATGAACGCCCGCCATTGAAATCGCTTGCCGTGTTCCTGTGCCATCGTTTTGGCCCTCGCTTTCGATTCGTCCTGGTTCTCACGGACACCTCGTACGGGCGAATGATGATTCGCCCCTACCGCAAGCGCCCCCCTGTTGTGCAAAGCCAGTATACCACAACCGGGCCAAGCCGCAAGCCGCGATGCCGATTGTGGATTGGCGATAGCGGATTACGGATTCGCTTCGGCGCGCCAATCCGCAATCGACGACGGACGGTTGCCGGCGTTGCGGTCGGACCCGGAAAATGCATTGGGGGTGTAACCGACGGGCGGGGCTGGTACACTATCCTGTGCCGATGTGACGGCATGCACAGAATGGTTCGCGATGGAAAGGTACACCATGAGTATGGGCACGAATCAGGCGAATGCAACATCGACCGCGTCGCGGCGGGGGTGGCGGAAGTGGCATGGGTGGATCGGGCTTCTCAGCGCGGTCCCGATGCTGATCACGGCGGTGTGCGGGGGGCTGCTGCTGCTTCGCAAGGTCGGGCTGTACGAGCGTCGCGGCCCGTTCCGTGACGCGATCCAGGCGCTGCACAGCTACGAAATTCTCCTGCCGTATGTCGGCCTCGTCGCCGTGCTGCTGATGATCGCCACCACGATCACCGGCGCGGTCGTCTTCGTCCAGATGCGCCGACGCCGGTAGGCCTGCCGGGGTGCGTGCGGCGTGCGACCCACGCCTACACCACCCGGCCGCCCGGGGCGCCTCGCTGCTCGGCGCTCCGTATGAAGTAAACGTAGAGGATCAGCAGGGTCAGCGGACCGAAGAGCAAGCCGCCGAGCAGAAAGAGGATCTGACGCGCCTGGCTGGCGCCAAGGTCCAAGGCCCATTTTGCGGACACGATCGCACAGGTGATATTGCCCACCGCGATAGACTCGATCATCTCGTTGCCCTTTCCTGAATCCGGCGCTGCCGGCCGTAGTCGTCCTGCAGGGGAAGGCCTGCATGCGAGCATCTGTGTTCACAGTCGGCTGTCGCGGCAAGATATTTCACCCGGGATTTCCGAACGGGCCGCGGGATCTCCAAAGCACAGCCCGATCTCTCGATCCCGATGTGCATCAGGACTCGGGATGACAAAGGGGATCGTGGAACGTGCCGGCGGCACGCTGTCCATTGTGGATTGGCGCACCGGGACAAATCCGAAATCTGAACTCCATCCATGCGCGTCAGACGGTCACCAGCTTGTCACAGTCGCGCACGACCTCGTAGTGGTCCTTGAGCGTCGAGAGGGGACAGACCTCCGAGCCCTCGGAGTTGCGCAGTTTCAGGCACGTGCCGCAGGCGAAAAACTGGCCGCCGGCGTCCAGGACCTTCTGGGCCTGTCCCTTCACGTCGAACTTCGGGTCTTCGATTCCGTCGATCTCCACGCCCTTGCCCGACAGGAAGATGCGCACTTCGTCGCCCTGCTGAAGGCTGTACGACGCCAAACGCAGCGTGTTGAAAACCGTCTCCGGATCGGTCTGCGTGATGACGATGCCCAGTTTCATACTTCGTCTCCTGCAAGAGTGCGCATCTTGTTTGCCGCACAGGCGAGCGCGAGCGCGGCCAGTGTATCGCATCCTGCGCTGTCCGCCAAGGCGCCTTGTCAGACCGTACTGGGCGAATGATGATTCGCCCCTGCAGTCCGGCGGCGCGGCGGTTCCCGGCGTCTCAAAGGACAGACGCCGGAAGAACTCGTCCATCGTGCAGGTGGACAAAAGGAAAGCGGCGTATCGTAGGGGCGAGGCATGCCTCGCCCTCCCCTTCGGGATGGCCTACCCGGATCGCGTTGCGGGCGGCGCGGCGGGCGCGTAGAATGGGGCACGGTGACTGCCTTCTCGAACGGTCGCGGCGCGGCGGCGCAGGGCCGGTCGAGCGCAGCAGAGAAAAGGACGCAACGTGGAAGACGAGTTCTGGGGGCAGATGACGGACCCTTCGGCCGGGGCGTGGCACACCGGGCCGTGCGGGGACACGATGGAGTTCTACCTCGTGATCGAGGGCGATGTGATCCGCACGGTGCGCTACCACACCGACGGCTGCGAGTTCACGCGTCAGCGCGGCCGGACCGTCGCGCGGTACGTGCAGGGCAAATCGCTGCCCGACGCGCTGGCGGTCAGCGTGCGAACCGTGCTCGATGCGCTGCCGGACCTGCCCGACGCCCATCGCCACTGCGCCGTCCTGGCGGTGATGACCTTCTACAAGACCGTCGCCCAGCTCTGGCTCGAACAGGCCCGCTCGTGACGCCGCAAATCCGCGATCCCCAATCGGCGCCCATGGCCCTTTGCCATCCTGAAGGCAAGGGCGAGGCATGCCTCGCCCCTACGGCGCATCCGAGCGTTCCATGCGCGATGCGAATCGCACCAGCGACACCAATCCGCCGTCCGCAATCCGAAATCGGCAATCCGGGTCAGGGAATGACGGTGGGGGTTTCGTCGCGCATGATGAAGGCGGGCTCGTACTGGAACTTCTGGCCGCCGACGGAGGCGTCGACCATGAGCCCCTGGTCGGGGACGACGAAGATGGCGACGCCGAACTGGTAGTCGGTGCGGCTGGCGGAGCCCGAGTTCAGCGCCACTGCGGTGACCTGGGCCGCCAGCGTGAAGTCCTCCATCGTAAAGCGGTCGAACGCCGCCTTGTCCTGGAAGAAGATCACCTCGCGGAAGTACTGCCCGCCGAAGGAGAAGCCCAGGCTCGCCTGCGACATGCTGCAATAGCCCACCCGCACGGCGCCGACGAAGACCTCGCCGCGCCCGTAGGCGCCGCCGAGGAGCACCGCGCCCTTGGTGACTTTGGGCAGCACGGCGTAGCCGTACGAGCTGTCGAAGTACGCCTGGATCGTCGGGTCGCGAATCTTGAACAACGAGACCGCTTCCTCGACCTGCATCGAGAGCAGGTCGCGCGACGCCACCGACTCGGGCCTCGTCGCGCAGCCGACGCCCACGCTTGCCACCACCACCAACAGGACCGCCAAAGCCGCCTTCATAATCCGTTCTCCTTCGGGTCGATCATCCGTGCTTTGGATCGTGTGCGATGCGCAGGCCGGCGCCTGCCGGCATCGACCCGTGCAGCTTACCGCAGCCGGGGCGCTTCGACAATACGCCAACGAAAATATCCGGCCTGACGTTGCCTTCATTGTCATTTCGACCGGAGCCCAGCCCTTAGCCCCTTCAACTGCGTTCAGGGCAGGCTCTGAGCGAAGTCGAATGGGGCAGTGGAGAAATCTGCCCGCGAATTCGAGACGCGCCTCGTCTATGGCCAGATCCCTTCGGCAGGCTCAGGGCAGGCTCCTCGACTCCGCGTTGCTCCGCTCGGGATGACAAAAGGGGAAGCCGTTGCCACCCGAGTGCTGTATGGCGATGGCAGGGGCGAATGATGATTCGCCCCTACGATGACCCGACGTGGACGAGGGCGGCGCCGAAATGCGTTGACCCGGGCGGGGGCGGCTGGTAGACTGCCGAGCCGTGCAGAGATAACATGCGGCTGGAGCCGTTTGTGACGGAGCGGAGAAGAACTGGGTCAGCAACAAGGAGTCTCGATGGGCTCGGATGCCGGCTTTCTCGACATCGACGGCGCACGAATCTACTACGAAGACCGCGGCGCGGGCGACGGCGTCATCATGATCCATGGCTTCGCGATGGACACGCGGATCTTCGACATGCAGTTCGAGCGGTTCGCCGAGCGGTTCCGCTGCGTGCGGTACGACCTGCGCGGCTTCGGCAAGTCGGACCTCCCCGCCGGCCAATACTCGACGCTCGATGACTTGCGCATCATGATGGACCGGCTGGGCCTCGAGAAGGCCTGCATCATCGGCCTGTCGCTGGGCGGCAGCCTGGCGGTCGAGTTCGCGCTGACCTGCCCGCAGCGCGTCACCGGCCTGGTCCTGGCCGGCAGCACCCTGCGAGGCTATCCCTACTCCGACGCGTACGTGCAGGAGTTCCTTTACTACCGCAAGCTCGCCCGGCGCCAGGGCATCGCGGTGGCGCAGACCGAGATGCTCGGCAATCCGCTGCTGCGGTCCATCGCGAAGAAGCCGGAGCTGTTCGTGCACGTCAAAGCGATGATCCGCGACTACTCGGGCTTTCACTGGCTGCAGCACGATCCACATCGCGTGTTCTATCCGCCGGCCATCGAGCGCCTCGGCGAGATCGCCTGCCCCGTGCAGATCATCATGGGCCAGCACGACGTCGACGACCTCCAGGGCGTCGCCCGGCGGCTGGTCCGCCAGATCGTTCACGCTCGCTACACCGTCCTGCCCGGCGTCGGACACATCGTCAACATGGAAGCGCCCGAGCGGTTCAGCGAGATCGTTCTGGACTTCCTCGACTCGCTGTCGGCCCAAGCCGCAGACGATGGCTCACCCAGCGCCTGCGCGGCCGTGCGGCAAGAGGTCCCGTGACATCGATTGTCAGGAGCGGCTGTAGGTGCGGGTGCAGACGAGATGGTAGAGGCGGCGGGTGTTGGGGCAGCGCTGCTCGATTTGCTCGGACAGGCGGCGGAACAGGCCGACGTGGTTGAGCGACAGCACCGTCTTGGTGACACGGACGCATCGCACGCGGGCGAACCGGCTGGGGACATCAACGACGTGGATGGCGCCGCAACAGGGACATTCGATCTCGCAACGATGTGCCGTCTGCATATACCCTCACATCCGTTTCGAACCGGCGTCTGGTCCGGCCCTGCCTGCTGTGCGGTCCCGATCGCGTCGCTGGAGATCGGGACGTGCGATGGAGACTTCGAGGTGAACCCGGCGATCGTGGCGTGTCACGTCTCACATGGATCTGTCAGGCCCCCTCGTGCCCCCGGTTGTGCCCATACGGCGATCTGTTTCCCCACGTGCGCCTGTCGGAGGATTGCGGACGGCCCTGCTGTTTCGGCCACCAAGAGCCCATCCTCCATTATCATCAGTATACCACGGAAGGCCCCTTCTGTCAAGCGCCGGTGTCCCTCGGAACCCTCCATCAGATGCAGCTTTTCGCTACGGGCCAGGTTCATTCTTCGCCCCTCGCGTCAGCCGGAGGCTGCAGGGGTATAGGCCGCTTGCCGCGATCTTGTCCCGCGGTCGAAAGGAAGCCAGATTAGGGGACGGAGCATGCGAGGGACCATCCCCAAGGCTTCGTTGCACTGCGCCTTGAGGCTGCCACCCTGCCGACATATCCGCGATCGAATCGCCCCGCCCCAGCTATGCGCGGCAAGCGCCGACTGGAAACGCTATGGCAATTGACCGCATCGAGCATCTGGGGTAGGATTGTGTTGCTGGCGGATCGAAATGAAACCGGGAGGGCGCCGAGATGAAGCGGCTCACCAAAGGCATCCTGATCGTGACCATTGCTGCAGTGGCCATTGGATTGATGGCGCTGACCGCGCCCATGATCATGTTCGTGCTGGAAGCCAAGGAAATGGTCGATCAGGCGAAGCAAAGCCGGGAGCGTTTGTTCTACGAAACTGACTACGAGCAGCTCCTCGTTGCATGCCGAGAGCTGTCGAGGAGAGTGGCCGAAGGCGAACTGGAGCCCAAGAAGTACTTGCTGTCCGACTTCTGGGGCGATCCCGATCCGAATGCATCGGCCTTTCCTCAAGCGGTCCTGGACCTGGAACCGAGCGTCGTGTGCATCGATACGGATGGCATCGTCCGTTTGGAGCTGCTGGCAGGGCCAGAGTACTTCGGAGTGCACGCCGGTCCGCAAAGTTGGGGAGACGTGAGGCTCATCGACGACTTGTGGTACTACGACAGCGGTTACAGCACCAATCCGAAGTACCGCACGCGAATCGATCGGATGATTGAAGAGAGCCGAACACACAGGGCCACACAAAGCCGAGCCCACGGCGCACCGTGATACCACACCTGGCGAATGACAGCAATCGTAGGGGCGATGCATGCATCGCCCTTGCCATTCGAATGGGACGGCGCGCGAGGGTTGCGGGTGGCGATCAGACCTTCTGTTCCATCAGGGCGCGGCTGATGGCGGTGGCGCGCCGGCGCGGGACCAGGCGGAGCAGCAGGTGGATGATCAGCTTGTTGACGACGCCCGGGACGACGATGGGTTTGCCTTTGAGCATGGCGTTGTAGCCGACTTTCGCGACGCCGCGAGCAGACACGGTCCGCGCGAAACCCCTGGCCTCGCGCAGGTTGGCCTTCTCGATGAACTCGGTCTTCACCGGCCCGGGACACAGCGCGGTGACGGTGACACCGGTGCCCGCCAGCTCGTTGCCGATCGCCTCGCTGAACGAGACCACGAACGCCTTCGTCGCGTAGTAGATCGCCTGGAGCGGCCCGGGCAGGAAGGCCGCCATCGACGCGACGTTGAGAATCCGTCCGCCGCCGCGCGCGATCAGCTCGGGCACGAACTCGCGCGTCAGCGCCGCCAGCGCCGTCACGTTGACCTGGATCATCGCCTCGTTGCGGGCCCAGTCCTGCTGGTGGAAGAAGCCGCCGTTGCCGAAGCCGGCGTTGTTGATCAGGTAGTCGATCGGCACGCCCCGCGCGATCAGCTCGCGGTGAATCTGCGCCGCCGCATCGGCACAGGCCAGATCCTGGACGATCACATGCACCTTGACGCCGTGGGCGCTCTCGAGTTCGGCCTTGAGCGCTTCGAGCCGGTCCTGCCTCCGGGCGACGAGCACCAGATTGCCGCCGCGCTGCGCGTGGATGCGAGCCAGCTCGACGCCGATCCCACTGGAGGCGCCCGTAATCAATGCGGTCTTCTTGCGCTCCGTCATCATCTCGTCCCTTTACACGCCGCTGTCGATCGCGCCGTCGGCATTGGGCCGCTCGATGACACGCCGGCTCTGGAGGAAGCAGACCACCAGCCAGCACAGCAGCGCCCAGGTCAGGCCCGCGCTCCAGCCGGCCAGCACATCGGTCGGAAAGTGCACGCCGAGATAGATCCGGCTGATGCCCACCAGCAGCGTCACGACCAGACCCAGGCCGACGAAGTACATCTTGTAGCGAAGCACGCCGGTGGTCCGCGCGAACAAGGCGCCGAGCGTCAGGTACACCACCGCCGAGAGCATGGAGTGCCCGCTGGGAAAACTCGCGGAGACGACGTCCTTCATGCCGGCGGCAAACTCCGGACGCGGCCGGGCGAACAGCGCCTTCATCGCAAACGTCAGCACGACGCCTCCGACGACGACCACCGCCAGCACGACCAGGGTGCGGTATCGCCGCCCGATCAGCAGGTATCCGGCGCACGCCAGCGTTGCCAGCGTCAACACAGTGGGGCTGCCCAGCGCCGTCACGTCGCGCCAGGCGGCCTCGAACCACGCCGGACCGATCGGCCGGCTCGGGTCCTCCGCCGAACGAAGGTGAGCAAGCACCCATTCATCGTATCGCTGCGCGTCCCCTTCGAGGACTTCGTCCGCCAGCTCGATGACCGCCCACGCCCCGACCACGATCACTGCCAGCGCCGCGAGCATCAGCAGATCCACATTCTGCCGCAGCCGGCTCGACAGGCCAGGGGCCCCTGTTTTCGCGTTCTCTCTCGTCCGCATCATAACCGATGCACCATCTCCGAAACCATCACGGCGCCGGCAGCGGGTCCTCCGGCGGCGACAATCCCGCGATCATGCCGAGTATCTTCCGCGCCGCCACATACGCCTGGGCCGCCGAACACTCCGGGTCGGCCATGTCGCTGATGAAGCCCTGGGCCGCCTCGTGGGCGGCTCGCTCCTGTGGGCTCTCGCCATAGAGATACAGCAGTGCGCCCGCTCCGACATAGACCGCTTTGGCAATCTCCGTTTTGGCCTGCTCGCCCTGCCCGGCCTCGATGTACCTGCCAGCCTCGGCCATCTTGGCCAGCGCGAAGTTCCAGACTTGGGCGGCTTGCGGATTCATGCGCGCTTCTCGCGATCGATGCGGACGGCAAGGCAGAAGGAAGACCGACCTCAGATCCGAAAGAGCAGTCCCACGTTGATTCCCAGGCCGTCGACGTCAGCTTCGGTGATGTTCTCCAACTCGTCTTCGGCGCTGTCGACGTCGGCTTCGAGGAACAGCCAGCGAACCTCGGCCAGGATGGAGACCTTGTGGAGCCCGATCTCCAGGCCCGCCAGCGGGAAGAAGCCCACCTCGTCGTCGAGGTCGGCATCGTCGGCGTCGAAGAAGTAGTAGCCGCCGCCGGCGCCGATGTACGGCACGATGTGCTCGAAGAGGATCGGGAAGTTCAGCAGGGCCGCCGCCTCCAGCGGGATCATGTCGACGTTGGTGTCGTCGAAGTGGATCCAACTGGCGCGGGCGTCGATGCTGAGAATGTCGATGGGATTGAGCTCGACTTTGGCGCCGCCTCCGTAGCCCTCGCCGAGGTCATCGGAGTCCAGATAGGCCCCGAAGACGCCGCACTCCAGCCCCGAACCGGTCGAACAGCCCGCCCCGGCCAGTGCCAGGACCGCCAACGACAGCAAGACGGCAAATCCTTTTGCGTTCATGCCAGACTCCTTCACAGGGTTTTGCCGTTAGGCTATCCGTCGCGCCGCCCCGCCGCAATCAGAAAATGCCTGATCCAACCGGCCCGAGGCGCAGACGCAGGAAACCGGCGCCAATTCCACGGCTTGTCATGTCGAGCGGAGCCGAGACATCTGGCAATGAATCACGAGCGCGTTCAATCTATGGCCAGACCCCTCGACTGCACTTCGTTCCGCTCGGGGTGACAAGAGAACCACGTGGCCGCTGCCACACACCAACGCGATGCGTCATAGGTATGAGACGAAGATATTGGAAAGGAAGGTGTCACGATGTCCGAATCGAAGCGACTGACCAAGCGGCAGCGCGCCGTGATCGAAGACCTCTTCGCCGACCAGGCGAACGAGCGGGAGGTGCTCGACAGGCACAATGTCAGCGTCGCACTGTACGACCGGTGGCTGGGCGACGAGCGATTCCGCCAGTGCGTGGAGGAGCGGATCGCGCGGGCCTATCGTCAGGCGCGTCTGATCCTGGCCCGTAACGCACCACAGGCCGCCCAGAAGTTGATCGAGCTGACCGGGTGCCCGAAGGAAGATCTCGCCCGCAGAGCCTGCCTCGACATCATCGCCCCACCGGCCGACGCCCGCCCGAAGGAAGCGCCGCCCGCCAACGCCGCCGGTGACCCGGCCGCAGAACTGCCCCCCGAAACCGCCGCCCGCCTCCTGGCCGCCCTGGCCAATACCGGCGATGAAGATGCCGACTGATCCGTTCGAGCAGCGCGATGCGCCTATTCCTTGGCGCGGCCGAGGTAGGAGCCGTCGGTGGTGCTGATCCGGACGACCTCGCCGATGCTGATGAAGGGCGGCACGCGGGTCTTGAGTCCCGTTTCGAGCGTGGCTTCCTTCAACTGCTTCGTGGCGGTCGCGCCCTTGATGCCGGGCTCGGTGTCGGTGACTTCCAGGTCGACGGTGTTGGGCAGTTCGAGACTGACCACGTTGCCGTTGTGGACGGAGACGGTGATCGTCGTGTTGGGTTTGAAGTACTTGATCGCGTCGCCGACGACGTCGTCGCTGACGGTGATCTGATCGTAGGTCTTGTTGTCCATGAGGATGTGGCCGGTGCCGTCGGAATAGAGGTATTCCATGTCGCGTCGGTCGAGAAAGGCCTGCTCGACTTCCTCGGTGGAGCGCAGACGTTTTTCGAGCATGACGCCGTCGGCGAGCCGGCGGAGCTTGGCCTGGACGAAGGCCCGCAGGTTGCCCGGGGTCACGTGGGTCGCCTGCGCACAGACGCATAGTTGCCCGTCGATCATGAAGGCCATTCCCGGCCGCATATCACTTGCTTTCACCGCAGTATCCTCGGGATAGAACGTCGCTTTTGCACCGCCTGCCACCGCGGGCAGGACAAAAAAGTCGAGGCATCGTGATACCGTGGTGAGGCGCTGGCGTCAAGCGCAAATCCCCCCGGAAAACCTCGAAATCTCGGAACTTCTCGCTGCCCCGCCGGCAGGAGGGCACGCCGCTCGCCCCTGGTCCGGCGGCCAAAAAAGCGGGCCGTGGGAGTGCCCCACGGCCCGGCAGAATCCGAGTATCGCAGCAGCCTACGACCTCTGGCGTCTGCGGAACCAGCCGGCCAGGCTGAGCCCTATGCCGCTCAGAAGGGCCGCACCGGGCGCCGGGGCGTGGACCGCCGGAGGGGTCTCGACCTGACGCACAGACCATTCCTCGTAGCCGCCGTGATTCGCGCAGTTCTCGCCAAACTTCGAATACAGATAGACATAGTCGCCACCGACAAACAGCGCGCTGGGGATGTAAGCCCGCATGTCGCCGCTGCCACTGCCGTTGCCCAGTACCGCGTCCAGCTTGATCCAATTGTCGCCGCGACCGGCATCGAGATCGTAGACCGCCGTTCCCAGGTTGCGATAGCGTCCAATGTTCCCGACGTCGGCCAGGTAGATCTCAATCGCGTCCAGCGACAAAGAGCTCTTCTTCCGCCCGTTGGCCTCGTTGATATCGAGAAGGAACTCGCGGTAGTCGGTGCCCTTGATGCTCACGATGGGAACGTCAGCCAGCAGCAGCGACCGGGTGAACTCCGCCGAGTTGTTCTCATGAAACTGGAGCGGCCGCGCGTCGGTGTTGAAACCCCGCTCAACCGCCTGATTCGTCTGAATTCGGACGAACGACTCGATTACGCCCGTCCCAGCCGAGGCAAAGCTGCCCTGGACGAAATAGGCCCCGTTGATGTACCCGCTCGCACCGGACCTCGTCAGGTCGAGCGTCATGTCCGCGCGGACGTCCGCCAGGCCGAAGCAGGTCGCGATCAAAGCTGCACAGAGAAGAAACCGTGATCCCAGCATCACCCATACCCCCCAAGAAAAAGTACCACGATCGGATGCGCACCCCACTCAAGTGCGTCACCCAATGAGCCCTTATTATACCCATTTGCCCCATTCTGTCAACGCGCGTGCAGACGTATGTCACTCGGGTAACCGAGGCGAACACCTCACGGTGAGCACAAAGTCTTGTAATATCATGGGTATGGGGTCTGAAATCTTGGATAATGGGCAGGGATAGCCGTTGGCTGACGACCCGTGTATTTTACTGGCCAGCGGTCGCGATCCTGAGAGCGGCCTGAAACGACTCGGGGACAGGGGCTTCGAGCGTCAGCGGTTGGCCCGAGGGCAGGGGCAGTGCGAGCCGCCAGGCATGGAGCATCATGCGGGCAAAACCCTGGCGCGTGGCCTCGTCGCCATAGACCGGATCGCCTGCGATCGGGTGGCCAAGGCTGTAGAGGTGGACGCGAATCTGATGACGCCGGCCGGTTCGCGGTCGGGCTTCGACGAGCGTTTGGGATCGGAAACGTTCGGCAACACGGAACTCTGTGACACTGGGCTTGCCCCGCTCGAGATCGACCGCGACCCGGCCCGAGCCGAACTGCCGCAACGGCCGGTCGATCGTCCCGCCGTCTGCGGCGATAACCCCTTGCACCAAAGCCAGATACGTCTTATCGACGCCGCGCGTCTCGAACAGCCGGTTGAGCCGGCGATGGGCCTCGGCGTTGCGGGCGAAGACGATCAGTCCGCTGGTTTCCTTATCGATGCGGTGGACGATGTAGAGCTTCTCGCGCCTTTCGGCGCAGAGCAGTTCGAAGAGCGATCCACCCGACCTGTGCCGCTCAGGTATGGCAGCAAGGCCCTCGGGCTTGTCCACCGCCAGGATGTCATCATCTTCGTAGAGAAGGCTAATCGTCGCCAAGGAACAATGCCTCACCAGCCGGTCCCGTTGTTATACTTTTCGGCCCGAAACTATAATAGGCCGCCGCGAATTGAACAGAAGTATAATAAGATAGCTGCATCCTATGAGCGCCAACCGCTTTTTTGTATCGGAATCGGGATTTGAAGGCGATCTCGTTCGGCTCAGCGCCGAGCAGGCGCATCAGGTCTGCCACGTGCTGCGGCTCAAAGCCGGCGATGAGATCGTCGCGCTGGACGGCGCAGGCAATGAGTTCGAGGCGACCCTGACGACGGTGACGGGACGCGAGGCAGTCGGGCGGATCGTGGCCCGGCGACAGTCGACAGGCGAGCCGACCGTGCAGATCACCCTGTTCCAGGGCCTGCTGGCCCGCGACAAGTTCGAGTGGGTGCTCCAGAAGGGCACGGAGGTGGGCGTGTCGCGATTCGTCCCCGTCGAGACCCAGCGGACGCTGTTGCGCGCCAGGCAGATCGAGCCGAAGAAGCTGGACCGCTGGCAGCGGATCGTCACCGAAGCCGCCGAGCAGTCGCATCGAGGCCGGGTGCCGCAGATCGAGCCGGCGATAACGTTCGCCCAGGCGCTGGCGCGCCTCGGCGAGTTCGACAGAGCGCTGATCGCCGCAACCTCGGGCCAGGCCAAGACGCTATCCGAAGCCCTGGCGCCAAGCGGCGGAACTGTGGCGTCGGTCGCCATCCTGATCGGTCCCGAAGGCGGATTCAGCGACGAAGAAACGGCGCAGGCCCGCGAAAGCGGCGCCATCCCGGTGAGTCTGGGCCCGCGCATCCTGCGGACCGAGACCGCCGCCATCATCGCCCCGGCCCTGGTCCTGCACGTATTGGGGCACATGCCGTCCTGACGGGACCGCGCCATTTTCAATCCGGCGTCGTGCGGGTATGATGGTGTCATGGCAGACAGGGAACATCTCAATCAACTGGAGGCGGTGCTTGGCGGATTGCGCGAGACTGCCCAACAAAAGAAGGGAGCGATCATGAAGACAAGAGCGGGTCTTTGCCTGGGTGTTGCGGCGTTGCTGATCCTGGCGGTCCTTGTTGGTGCGGCCCAGGAGGAATCGTCCAATCCTGTGGCGGGTCAGATCGGCGGCCCGGCGGCGCCGCTGACGGGGTTGCAGTGGATCAAGGCTGGACCGGTGCAGCTCGAAAGAGGCTCGATCTACGTGGTCGAGTTCTGGGCGACCTGGTGCCCGCCCTGCCGGACGAGCATTCCGCACCTGACCGAGATCCAGCGTCAATTCAAGGACCAGGGTGTGACGATCATCGGCGTCTCCGACGAAACCGCCGACATCGTCAAGCCGTTCGTCGCCCAGATGGACGAGCAGAAGACGATGGAATACGCCGTCGCCATCGACCGCGAGGGCCAGGTCCACAAAGGATACATGGAAGCCTTCGGCGTCCGCGGCATCCCCCACGCGTTCATCGTGGGCAAGGAAGGCACGCTTCTCTGGCACGGGCACCCCATGGCCGGCATGGACGCCGTCCTCAAGGAGGTCGTCGCAGGACAGTTCGACCACGTCGCCTACGCCGCGAAGCAGGCCGCCGAGGAGAAGGAAGAGGCCCGCGTGCTCGCGCTGTACAAGAGCTACTTCACGACCGTCGGCACGAACCCCGGCGAAGCGGCGACGATTGGCGCGCAGCTCGTCGGCTCGGACAATACCGCCATGCTCAACGCTTTGGCCTGGCGGATTCTGACCGATGTGCCGCAAGAGCATCGCGACCTCGAACTGGCCCGCGCCGCCGCCGCCAAGGCCGTCACGCTGACCGAGGAAAAGAACCCGTCCATTCTCGACACCTACGCCCTGGCGCTGTACGAACTGGGCAAGAAATACATCGCCCAGGCCGTCATGCTTCAGAAGCAAGCGGTCGAGCTGACGACCGACGCGCAGGCGAAGGAGAGCCTGTCCAAGGCCCTCCAACGCTACGAGGCCGCCACCGTCGAGTAGTCGTGTCGGGGAGTCCTGAATGCCCGAAATGGGAAAGCTGTATCTTGTTTCGACGCCGATTGGGAACCTCGGTGACATCACGCTGCGGGCGCTGGAGACGCTGCGGGCGGTGGATTATGTCGCCAGCGAGGACACCCGCCGGACCGGCCTGCTGCTGAAGCACTTCGAGATCAAGAAGCCCCAGATCGCCTTCCATGAGCACAACGAGCAGCGCGTCATCGGACGGATCATCGGACTGCTCCGCGACGGGAAGTCCGTCGCCGTGGTCACCAGCGCCGGCACGCCGAGCATCTCCGACCCCGGCTTTGTCGCGCTGTGGGAGGCGGTGAAGGAAGGCCTCGAAGTGACCGCGATTCCCGGCGCGACGGCGCTCGTTCCGGCCCTGGTGCTCTCGGGCATGCCGGTCTACAGCTTTACGTTCCGGGGCTTCCCGCCGCACAAGAGCGGCAAGCGACGCAAGTTCCTGGAGATGGACAAGGATTCACCGCACACGCTGATCTACTACGAGAGCCCCTACCGTCTGCGCAAGTTCCTCACTGAGGCCCTCGACGTCTTCGGCAATCGGCACGCCGCCGTCTGCAAGGAGCTGACCAAGCTGTTCGAGCGCGTCACGCGAGGCCGGCTGTCGCAGTTGCTCGACGACCTCGAAGAGAACCCCAAAGGCGAGTACGTCATCGTCATCGCCGGCGCGGAAATTGGGGGCAATAGGGACGACGAGCCGAACGTCTGACCAGTGCTGGGTCTGTGATCCGGTTTCGCCCGGCCCGTCCGCCGCAACGCGTGCTCTTGGAGGTACCACAGCATGTCGGCTACAGCACGGAAGGCATTTCTGGTTGTCATCGGTCTGACTGGCTGCATCTCGTTTCTCGGGGGCTGCCACACGCCGGCGGCGCGGCAGTCCAAGGGGCATTCGTATGGGAAGGTGGAGCTGGTGCGGGACCGGTGGGGCGTGCCGCACGTGTTCGCCGAGACCGACGCCGGAGCGATGTACGGGCTGGGCTACGCGACCGCACAGGACCGGGCATTTCAGATGTACTACAACCTGCGAATCATCCAGGGCCGTCTGGCCGAGGTCGTTGGCGACGTCAAGGTGGGCGTCAGCCGGCAGCGGCCCGAGGGCACCAACTCGGCGATCCGCAACGACGTCCAGATGCGAACGATCGGCTATTGGCTCGCCGCACAGCAGACGGCCCGGCAGCTTGCCCCTGAGTTGCGGAGCCTGCTCGAAGCCTACAGCGAAGGCGTCGACGACTGCATCCGCAGCGAGCCGAACAACCTGACGTATCTGTTCGCCAGGTATGGCCTCGAACCGGAGCCCTGGATGCCAGCGGCGTGCATCGCCTCCTGGTGGCGGCTGAGCTTGTTCTTCTCGGGCGACGGCCTGCGCGAGATGACGACCTACTACGAGATCAAGGACGGGCAGCGTGAGGTGCGAGCCTTCGCGCCGGGCGACACGGAAGGACCGATGAACATCGAGGGTCGTCACGTACGGGACGATGCCTCCGTGATCCAGCGAGACGACGTCGGCGACGAATGGCTCGGCGCGGTGATGGACTACGCGAGCGAGCACAACCTGATGCGCAAGATCGACGTCACGCCCCAGCGCCGGCGTATGCCGGAGGGACCCCGGTTCAGTCATGCCTGGGTGGTGGGCAAGACGCGAACGACGGACGGCTCGGCGGTGCTCGTCAGCGATCCGCAGACGCCTGTTCGCAATCCGTCGCTGTTCCACGAATTCCACATCTGCGGAGAAACGTTCAACGCTCGCGGCGTCGGGGTTGCCGGCAGCCCGAACCTCCTGATCGGCTTCACGCCGAATGTCGCGTGGGGCCTGACCGCGCTCGGCGCCGACCAGGCGGACCTGTTTCTGCTCAAGACCGATCCAAATCGTCCCAACCAATATCAGGTCGATGGCCAATGGCTCGACACGGACGTCCGGACGGAGACGATTCACGTCAAAGACGGCCAGCCGCAAACGCTGACGGTGCGCCAAACGCAGTTCGGACCGGTGGTGACATCGCTGGCGATGGGCGTGCGGCGAGGCGACGAAGTCGCGCTCAAGCGCATCCCGATCTGCGATGCGCAGCGCGACACGTTCCGCGGCGCGCTCGATATGATTCGAGCCAAAGATGTGTACGAGTTCCAGCAGGCCCTCGGTGGATGGACCTTCCCGAGCGCCAACTGCGTCTTTGGCGATCGCGAAGGCAACATCGGTTTCAAGACGATCCTCGCACTGCCGATCCGCTCGGCGAATGCGCTGCTCGACGAGCGGGCCGCGCACGAGGGGTGGGACAGCGCCAACGACTGGCAGGGCTTCGTGCCGCACGAGCTGCTGCCGCAGGTGATCAACCCGAAGCAGGGCTGGCTGGTCAGCGCGAACCACCGGCCGATCGCCTCGTTCTACCCGATCTCGATGGGCATCTCGACCGGCAGTCTGGGCGACACGGATCGGTCGTGGCGCCTGAAGGAGCGCGTGCGGGCGGCCGAGTCGTTCACGCCGGAAGAGGTGCTCGACATCCATTACGACACGGTCGCACCGATCAAGCGCAACCTCGTCAAGCTCGGCTATCACCTGCGTGACATCCAGCAGTACCCGCTGGAGGAAGAGACGCGGCTGGCGCTGGATTATCTGGAAGAGTGGCGGGATGCGGGATACCGGTCCGAGATGCAGATCAAGGGAACGGAGATTCTCAACCTGATGCCGATGGCGTTCCGGCAGAACTTCGCGGCGGCCACAATCTATGGCGGCGGCCTCTCCGGCCTGTGCAACATGCTCCAGACCATCGAGACGCGAATCGCCGAGAACCCGAACGCCATGCTCACCGAGGAAGAGGCTGACTACGTGAGCCTCATCCTGCGGGCCGCCTGGCGATATGGCAAAGCCAACTGCGGCGACGATCCGGTCCAGTGGAACGAGAAGGCCCGTCGCCAACTTCTCGAAACGCGATTGCCCTACATGTCCACGCTCGACGGGTTCGGCTCGCTGGACGAGCAGAAAGACATCACCTTCCCGGCGCTGACGTGCATCGATGGCGGGACCATCCTCTCGCAGCGGGCCCAGTCGTACACACAGTACGTCCCGATGGACGATGCGGACGGCGCGATGGCCCTGCTGCCCGTCGGCGCCTCCGAGCAGCCGGACAGCTCTTATCGACTCAGCGACTACGAACTCTGGGAAAAAGCCCAACTCCGCCCCGCTCCCCTGTCCCGCCCCAGAGTCGAAGAACTCGCGATATCTCGCATGGTCCTGAAGTAGAAACCTGGGAGTCAGTAGGTAAGAAGCAGGCGGTCGTGAACCACTTCGTCCTCAAGTGACAGCCCATTCATCTGGAATCTCTTGAGCATGGACCTGCCGCAGTCCAAGAACACCTCTCGTTCAAAGAGGCCTTCTCTGTACGGGAGTTGGCAGTTGAGCTTTCCAGACTGCTTCAACCCGTCGATGCTCAAGGCCACAAACACCCCCCGCGACTTGCAGTCCGCAATCACGTCGAGCAGATGCTCAAGACTGAAGGATTGCGCCCCATAGAGGATGGACTGGGTGTGGCTGTAGGGAGGATCGCAGTACACGAGATCGCCGCTCCGGGCAAGGCTCATCGTGTCCGCGTACTCCGCATGCACGAATTTCGCGCCTTTGATTCGCCGATGCCATTCGCTGACTCTCCGTGCAAACGCCTCAGGCGAGATGGGATTGTGGATGCCGCACGGCGTCGACATGTACCCGTCCGCTTGGCGAAATCGAACGACTCCGCCATAGCATGAGCGGCACAGAAACAGAAGGTCCGCTGCGTTGGGAGATGCGTTGTAGGATGCCTTGACCGCC
This sequence comes from Sedimentisphaerales bacterium, assembly GCA_040772485.1. GTDB lineage: Bacteria > Planctomycetota > Phycisphaerae > Sedimentisphaerales > Anaerobacaceae > Anaerobaca. Next base: position 143,566 of record JAXGYC010000015.1, read on the forward strand.
TCGTAACCGGCCCTCTTGTCCCCGCTCATCACGGAATGCCACCGCTCCGCGTACCACTGCTGTAACGTCGCGGGCGACCGAGCGAGCGTCTGCCATATCTCTATAAGGGGCTTGAAGCTATCGGCCCCAACTGAGGCCTCCTTTGCCAGCGTTGCCAGAACCGCTCCGCTGCCGAGAAATGGTTCATAGAAGGTGCCGAAGTCGTCAGGGAAGAAGGACACGATCCTGCGTGCGAACCGCTGCTTGTTGCCGATCCACTTGAGCAACTGCGTTCGCGGCGGTTTCGCGCTTTCTTTTACAAGGCCCGGCTCATCGAAGAGAAGCCGCTGCATGATGAATCGTTTCCTCCTGTTCTACTGCCATGCGCCTGAGACGGAACCCCGAAATCCGCGGCCCTTGGTCCCATTCATGGCTCTCATTATCCACATGACAGCCCGATTCGTCAATAGGACGCCGTGACGCAAATCGGCGCCTGATATTCCAATTTGGAATATATGTCAGGCCCCCATAGACTGCCTGCCGTGAAGAAGAGCATCCATAGCAGCGAACAGAATGAATTGCTTTCGCTACTGCGAGCAAAGAGAAAGGCAATCGGGCTGAGCCAGGAGAGCCTCGCGCGGAGGCTCGGGAGAAGTCAGTCCTTCGTCAGTAAATACGAGTCGGGTGAGCTGCGCCTGGACCTGGTTCAGCTTCGCGAGATTTGCCAGGCACTGGGAATCACCCTATCGAAGTTCGTGCGAGAATATGAAGGTCGCCTTTTGTGAAACCTGACCCGAGATTCGTCAACCTGCCCAAGGACTTCTGGGCCAATGTACGCCTGATCAGTCAGGAGGTAGGCTACAAGGTCAGAGGTTGCGAGCAAGTCAAAGTACCATCCAGCGACGAAATCCAACACGCGCTCAGCGCGATTGGCCTTCAATCGAATCACCTGTTTGATCGAATGCGCACACCGACAGAACTTGGAGACGCTCTCCTGGATTATTTCACGCACCGGGCAAAGGTTTTGTACGACGACGTCGAGCCACTTCTGATGACGGCGGAGCAGGCGAAGGCCCTCTACAAACGGCTCCGCACGCAACTGAAACCGAAGTGCCCCATCCCATTGAACAAACAGAGCGGCAAGAAGAAGGCCCCGGCATTCTTCACTGCGATCGTGAACATGCTGATCGAGGCGACCATCAAGCACGGACCGTGCGACTATGACCCGCGCATACTCACGACGGTGACGCGAGACGGCAGAGCAATAAGGACACTTGCCCGCAGAGTCGATGGCGCCTTTCCCTCGGCGGTTAACCCCGTGGCGATATGGGAGATCAAGGAGTACTACTACACCACGACATTCGGCAGTCGTGTAGCGGACGGCGTGTACGAGACCCTCCTTGATGGAATGGAACTGGAAGAGCTCAGGACCACCGAGGGTATAGATGTCAAACACTATCTCATGATCGATGCACGCTATACGTGGTGGGAGTGCGGTTTATCGTATCTCTGTCGAATTGTCGACATGCTGCACATGGGTTACGTTGACGAAGTCCTCGTTGGCCGCGAGGTCGAGACGCGCCTCCCAGAACTCGTCCGGGAGTGGCTACGGGCCGCAAGAACAACAGCACGCGACCAACAATAATCCTACACAGGAGACATCCAAGCATGGACCACAGGAATTGCAGGCGACGTAGCTTCCTGAAGGGAGTGGGCTTGGGGGGGGTGCTGTGGGCGCTGGGCGGGGTAGGATTCTGGAGAGACGCCGAGCGGGCTGTATCGCGCGAACGCGGGGCGAATCGGTTTGCGGGCGAGGGGCGGGAGCGGCCGAATTTTCTGTTTCTGTTCACGGACGATCAGGCGTTCGGGACGCTCGGCGCGCTGAGCAATCCGGATGTCAGGACGCCGAATATGGATCGGCTGGTGCGGGGAGGCACGACGTTCACGCACTGCTTCAATCAGGGCGCCTGGCACGGCGCCGTCTGCGTGGCCAGCCGGGCCATGCTCAATACGGGCCGGTATGTCTGGACCTGCGGGGGCGACAACTGCGGCAACTGGCCTCTCTGGGGCGAAACGCTCGGCCGGGCGGGTTACGACACCTTCATGACAGGCAAGTGGCACAATCAGACCCCCGCGCTGAAACGCAGCTTTAAGACCATCGGCCCGACCGGCGGCGGCATGCTCGCCTCCAAAGACCCCAACGCCGAGGAGAACGCCAGGAAGGGCATCCTCAACGACCCGTACAACCGGCCGCGTCCCGGCAATTCTTGGAGCCCGTACGACCAGACGCTCGAAGGCCACTGGCGCCAGGTCGATGGCGAAACGGTCCACAGCAGCCGGCTCTGGGCCGACACCGCGATCGACTACCTGAAGAACCACGCCAGACAGAGCCGGAATCCCTTCTTCATGTACGTGGCCTTCCACGCGCCGCACGACCCTCGGCAGTCGCCGAAGGAATTCGTAGACATGTACCCGCCGGAAAAGATCAAGATTCCGCCCAACTACCTGCCGGAGCACCCTTTCGATCAGGGCGACCCCAGGCTGCGGGATGAACTGCTCGCGCCGTTTCCTCGGACGAAAGAAGCGGTACAGGTGCACCTGAGCGAGTACTACGCAATCATCACACACGCCGATTACCACATCGGCCGCATTCTCGATGCACTGGAAGCATCGGGCCAGGCCGACAACACAATCATCATCTTCTCGGCCGATCATGGCCTGGCGGTCGGTCAGCACGGCCTGATGGGCAAGCAGAACCAGTACGACTGCTCGGTGCGCATGCCGCTGGTGGTCTGCGGTCCCGGCATCGAGGCCGGCCGCAAGATCGACGCGATGGTCTACCTCCAGAGCGCCTTCGCCACCACGTGCGAGATGGCCCGCATCGAAACGCCTGAGACGGTGCAGTTCCCCAGCCTCGTGCCATTGCTGACCGGCGAAGAAGACCGACTCTACGACTCGATCTACGGCGCCTATCGCGATCTCCAGCGAATGGTCCGCACGGAGAGGTACAAGCTGATCCGCTATCCACACGTCAACGAGGTGCAGTTCTTCGATCTGCGCGACGACCCGTGGGAAACCAACGACCAGGCCGAGAATCCGCAATACGCCCAGACCGTCAAGACGCTGGACGCCGAGCTGCGCCGCTGGATGGAACGGACCGGCGACGAACTCGAACTGAGCAGATTATGAAACGAGGTCCCGCCGCCCATACAGAGCGGTTGCCCTTGCGACCGAGCGGCATTACAATCAACGCATGAGCGCGCCGTCGAAACAACCGAAGTGGCAGGAGGAAGCGCCGTCGCCCGACCGGACCGCCGAGCCTGCCGACGACGCCATCGACGTTTCCATGCCGCGAGCGAACCTGGCCTTGAGCCCGGCCGAACGCCTCCGCCGGCACCAGGTCGCCTTGGATCGAATGCGAAGGCTCCAAGAAGCGAGATTCCTGTGAGCGGCGGACTGCTGGACCTGCTCGAACGTCTCGTCGATGCCGGCGTGGACTTCGTCCTGGTAGGTGGTTACGCCGGCGTCGTGTATGGCTGCACCTACGTCACACAAGACGTCGATATCTGCTGTGACTTCTCGGCAGTCAATCTGCTGGCCTTGCAGGAAGCGCTATCCGGTCTGCACCCGGTGCATCGAATGACGCCCAACCGAAAGCCTCTGGACCTGACGGCATCAAACGCTGCTGAGTTCAATAACCTGTATCTGGACACGGACCTCGGGCCCATCAACTGCCTCAGCGAGATCCAGGGTCTGGGCGGCTACGATCAGGTCGTGCGGGTCAGTGCACCGATCGATGTCGAGGGCAGACGGCTCCGCGTCTTGACCATCGACGCGTTGATCGTCACGAAGGAGACGATGAATCGCGCGCGTGACAGAGAGGCCGTTCGCCAGCTCAAGGTGGTACGCCGCTTGAGGGAGGAAGGGGGTCTCACGGATGGTTGCGGACAATCGTAGGTTGCTGAGAGATACCATGATCGGCAGACGCAGCTTCCTGAAGCTCATCGGCGCCGCCACACTGGCAGCGACGAACCTGAGTCGCACCTCTGCACAACAAGGCGCAGCGAAACCCAATGTGCTGGTCATCCTGGTCGATGACTTGGGCTACGGCGACCTGTCCTGCTACGGCGCGACGGACCTGCAATCGCCCCACATCGACCGGCTCATCGGCAGCGGGATGCGGTTCGAGAACTTCTACGCGAACTGCCCGGTCTGCTCGCCGACGCGGGCAGCGCTGCTGAGTGGTCGCTACCCCGACCTGGTGGGCGTGCCCGGCGTGATCCGCACACACGCCAGGGACAACTGGGGCCGCCTCTGGCCCAACGCGGTCCTGCTGCCGACGATGCTCAAGCGGGCGGGCTATCACACCGCCCTGGTCGGCAAGTGGCACCTGGGCCTGACCTCGCCCGACCAGCCCAACGAGCGAGGCTTCGACCACTTCCACGGCTTCCTCGGCGACATGATGGATGATTACTACACCCACCGCCGGCACGGGATCAACTACATGCGGCGGCAGAACGCCGAGATCGATCCCGAGGGCCACGCGACTGACCTGTTCACGCAGTGGGCGATCGAGTACCTTCGCGAGCGGGCCAAATCGAGACAGCCGTTCTTCCTGTACCTGGCGTACAACGCTCCGCACACGCCGATCCAGCCGCCGGACGAATGGTTGGAGATGGTCAGACAGCGGCAGCCCGGCATCAGCGACAGGCGGGCGAAGCTCGTCGCCTTGATCGAGCATCTGGACGCCGGTATCGGCCAAGTCCTCACCGCCCTGAGGGACACCGGCCTCGATGACGAAACGCTGGTGATCTTCACCTCCGACAACGGCGGCCAACTCGACGCCGGCAGCACGAACGGCCTGTTTCGTGGCGGAAAGCAGGACATATACGAAGGCGGCATCCGCGTGCCGATGTGCGCCGTCTGGCCCGGCCGGATCGAGCCGGGATCGCGAAGCGACCGTGTAGCGTTGACGATGGACATCTTCCCCACTACCTGCGCCGCGGCGGGCGCCCGCGTCGCCCACGAGATCGACGGCGTCAGCTTCCTGCCGACCCTGCTCGGCGCAACGCAGCCCGATGAAGACCGTTTTCTGTTCTGGGTCCGACGCGAAGGCGGTCGCTACGGGGGACGGGCCTACTACGCCGCTCGCTGCGGTGATCTCAAGCTCGTCCAGAACAGCCCGTTCGAGCCGATGGAACTGTATGATCTCGCCGCCGACCCGAGGGAAGAAAAGCCCCTGGGCAAAGACCATCCGATGTACAGCAGGCTCTTTTCCGCCCTGCGAGACCACATCTCCAAAGCGGGTGCCGCACCCTGGCAGAGGGCCCCGGCCGGCTCGGATCGGCCTTCTCAGCCCTGAGAGGACCCGTGCTAGGCGCGTAAAGATAGGAAATTTGTACGCAAAAATACGTAGTTGCCACAATTGACTTTGCTGCGGAACCCCCAGATAATGACCGGCGTGAAGGCAGGGGATTCTCCTCGCGATTGCTGGCGCGCGCCCGCGTGGGAGCATTCCCGCTGGAGGAGACCGGGTCGATGAAAAGACTGTAGTGCCTCCCCGCTTCACAAATTGGGGGGGCGCTTGCGGCGGCCCGAGGTGGATCCTGCGGAGGAGCCGAGGCGCCTCTCTTTTACGATCTTTCCCTGCCCGCATCATGGTCCCTGAGGCCCACCCCCAAACTGCCAATGCCGCGCTGACGGGCGAACCGGCAACCGGCACAGACACCCCGAGAAGAGCTTGGCCGGAAAGCTTTTCGCCGTTACAATGGGTCCGGCTTGACTACCCCTGTGAGAGGGACCATTATGCAGCGGAAGTTCCAATTCGTCTGGGTTGTGACGACCAGCATGGCGTGCCTCGCGTACGCCCAGCCAGACTCGACAGAACAGCTACACCAGGCCGTCTCCGAGTTGCTCGAAGGCCGAATTGCGATTCTCCGGGTCTATCCTGACCCAGCCAATGACCCGAGGGGATTCGAGAAAGTCCGCGCCCCGATCACGAACATGGCGGTCGGCTCCGCGGCCATCAAAGCGGTGTATCCGACCGTCTCCGACCGGGCGTTCGTCGTGCTCATGGCAATGGACCAAACGGACGAGGCCGTCGCAGCGGCCTTGGATCGTCGCATCGCCATGGGACTGTACTCGGACGAACTCGTGCTGTCACTCCGCATCGAGCCTGTCAATCCTGAATGGAACCCAAGGTGGACGTTCTTCGACGCCCAAGGCGAACCCATGCCCGGCGCCGACATCGAGATATGGACATATACGCCAGACCCTCAGGTGAACATCCTGCTTGCGCGAACGACCCTCGACGAGCGCAGCCACCTCCCGCGCCTGTCACCGGCCGGCCGATTCTTCTTCCATGTCTCACACCCGAATTACGGTACGGGACGTGTGCAGTTACGCCAAGCAAGAGAAGACCCCGCCGGCGTCTGGCTGGTCCCCCTGGCGCCGCTTGATTCCCAGGCCGTCGCGTCGTCGATTCAGGGAACCGTTGTCGACACCGAAGGACGCCTGGTACCTGACGCGCAGGTCCTGTGCACGAAGGTATTGGGCCCAGATCACAGCCTCATCGAGTCGGAACCTGGATTTCTGTTCGGCGCCATCACCAACAAGGAGGGCTGGTTCTCACTCTGCGTCCCGATTGTCGGAAAGGACCTCGTGCTTAAGGGACTCCCCGACCCCGGGAGCAGCTATGTCATCGACATTGAGCCGCCTAAGCAACTCAATCTGCGGCGATATGGATTGGGAAGATCCCGCGACATTCCTGTCGGAACGGAAAGCACCTTCACGCTGACGCCGATAGAGGCCACCAAGGTCTTTCACACGTTCAGCTTTGAGTACTATGAAGGCCCGGTCACCGATCCCCAGGAGTTGGGTAGTATCGAATTGAAGCTCTATCGCGACAACCAGCAGTGCGCGCACTTGACTTACGATCAGCTCAAGGGCGGCCATGCGCTTCCACCAGGGACCCTGCGCGCGGCAACAGCGCGATGGGGTCGCCCGTTTAGTTTTCAAGACGTTGAGCTGAAGCTCGACAGCCCCGAGCACATGGTCATCCATGGGGCACCGCCCGTATTCTATCGAGGTCGGGTTGTGGACGACTCGACAGACGAGCCCATCCGAGGCGCAATCGTCTGGGGCGGCTGGCCAGGCGCCGAGCAGAAATCGTCCGAGCTAACCTCCGAGCGATGGCAGGAATTGCTGACGATGGTGGCGAAGGAGGCCGACGATGGTTCTGCCGAGTTGCTGTATCGCGCGAGCGACCGCGTTGCGATGACGGAAGGCGACGGGACTTTCGAAATCCCGTTTTTGCCGGGGGTCGATCCGCATATTGGCGGCATCACGGTGGCCAAACCGGGATACAAGCCAGAGGTAAGCATCCGCGGGATGCCCGCAGGAATCGACGAGGCCTACGCTCACACGATCCGGCTCACCCCGGCCGATCGGCCCGACTACTTCCCCGTCTTCACATTCGAGGACGAAACCGGTTCGCCTTTCGATCCCAATGAGTTGGGCAGTGCCCATGTCGTGATCGCTACCGTCGCCGGTCCTATATCCACTGGCCCATTGGAGGCCTTCCTCAAGAGGCGCCAGTTCACGGCGGGCACCTATGGGGTGGACGCTTTTCGAGACGGGAAGTATTACCAGTACGGACCGGTGGACCTGAGCATCGCCCGGCCCGAGACCGTGGTCTTTGTGCCCGCGCAGGTATGGCAGAAGCAACTGGTCTGCCGAGGCCAGGTCATCCACGGCATCACAGGCAAACCGATTCCTCGCGCGGTCGTCATTCACTGTCCGATGGCGCCGAGTTATGACACTTCGTCGCTCCAGCCAAGTCAATGGGAGGCCGTGGAGCGGCTTGGTCCCAACCCTGATCCGAAGAACCCCGCGATGGCGCCTCTGTTTGCTCGACACGATCCCCCCCGACCGATTGTCACTGCATGCGCGATTACGGACGAGGACGGACGGTACCAAATCGCAGTGGAACTGAGCAAACCGAACCCTCCGGACTCACTTCTGGCGATGGCTCGTGACTTCCTGGACAGTTGGCATACGCTAAAGCGGTTGGTCCCTGCGCCGGATGAGCCCCTTGGACACCGTCGTGAACCCCTGGTGCCGGACACCGAAGGCATCATACAACTCAGCCCCATAGCTTTGTTTCCGGCCGGCACAGCCGTCCTTCAGCCCATCGGACCGGATCTCGGTCTGGTCAGAGCCGACGGTTCGATCGAATTCCGCTGGATCGTCTGCGAGGAACCCAGACCATCATGGGTCGAGCAACTCTGGCCTCCGTTTGGCACCATTAGCGCCACGATGCCATATCACCAGCGGTGGCTTCGTCCGAACCTGTCGCAGACCATCTACGTTCCCGCAGGGCTCGACCTGCGCCTGATTGTGGCTCCCCGATCACAGGACTCAAATCCACCCGTGGATCTGGGATATTTCAGGGTCGAGCAGGGACAAGTCATCAAGCTCGGTCGAGTGGAGTTCCCTCCCGGTGTGGAAGTGAGGGTCTGCGTCGTCGATGAGCAGGGTCACCCGCTCGGTGGCATAACGGTCTTCTGTTTCGACGAAGACGAGATGATGCCGCAACGAAAGCGACCGACGGACGAAGCCGGCATGACCACGATTCATGTCGCCGCCCATTCGAGGGGCCTGTTTCTGGTCCAGGCTTACGATCCGCAGAGCCGCGAGACGCTCGAAGAAAGCATCCCGTATGAGGTCGGTGGCGACGAGGACGCGGGCCAGCAATTCACGCTGATTGTCTCCCGCGAGATGGCCACGGCACTGGCCGAGCGGGCGCGGCGGTAGATCGCCACACGCCGAGGACGCTGTCGTCTCACGCGATGAACAGCAGGCTGATGCGCAGGTAGAGGAACCACACCATGCGCACCGACAGCAACAGCACGATGAGGAAGCCCACCACCCCAATGAGATTGGTCAAGGCGCGGTTGCGGCGTTCGCCCATCACGTTTCTGCGGTTGGCCAGCCAGAGCAGGGTGCCCGCCATGAGCGGATTGCCGATAACGGTCATGGCCTGTCCGGCGATCATCAGGTTCACCGGGGCGGTCCGGGTCCACAGCCCGAAGACTGCAACGAGAAAGCCGACCAGCAGCACGCCGACGGTGAGGATACGCGGCCAGCGGTCGCTCAGCTTTCCCGGCAGGCCGAGGCCGTCGGCCAGCGCGGTGCCGCCGATCATCGCGTTGATGAGGAAGGGATTCAGCGCGATCGGGACCAGGCCGATGCAGAAGACGTAGAACGCGACCGGGCCCAGCAGCGGCCCCAACGTCAGGGCCAGCGACGCCATGTTGTCCGCCGGCCGACCGAAGATGACCGTGGCCGCTGTCGTCATGATGATGGCGCTGACCAGCGTCAGCACGAACACGCCGGCCACTGAATCGCCGATGCCCCGATAGTAGTCCTCCACGTCCCAGTTCTTCTCGCGCACGAGGTTGCCCTGGAAGAACGCCCCCGCGACGGAGAAGGTCGTCCCCAGCAGCGACGCGATCAGGACGAGCGGATCGGAAATAACGCCGTCGACGATCCGGGGAATCCCGAGCGAGAGCTTCTCGGGGATCGAGGGCACGAGGCCCTTGAGCACGCCGAGCCAGTCGGGCCAGGCCACGAAGAGATTGAAGAGGAACGAGACCAGCACGACGCCCACCATCACCTTCATGATGCGCTCGATGGTCTTGAAGACGTGGGTCGCTTTGAAGAGGAACACAACCAGCACGAGGTTGAGGGCCCCCATCGCGGCGATCTGCACGGTCAGCGTGTGGCCTTGCGGTGCGAAGGCGCCGGCCACCAGGGCGATGGCGAGGTTATTGGAGAACTGGAACGCCGCACAGGTCAGGCAGAGCACGACGCCGAGCAGCGCTGCGAAGGGGCGGTTCACCTCGCGGGCCAGCGTCGTGAAGTGGGTCGCACCCGCCGTCACGCCCGTGCGCGCCGACATGGTCATGTACGCTCCCATGACCAGACCCGCCAGCGCCAGCAGCCAGAGCAGCTCGTACCCGTAGGTCGCCCCCACGTTCGAACTGATGACCAGACTTCCCGGCCCGAAGACGACGCACGCCGTGATCAGCGCCGGGCCGATCGACCGCCACCAGGGAGCCTTGCGACTCGCAGCATCAACCGAAGCGGGCATAGGAGTCCTTTCATCTCATGCGTCTACCACAGAACCGTTCCCGGCGTGCAGAGGGCCGCACAGTGCCAAGAGCGTACCAGCAACAAGTCCCGAACGCCAGTATGAAAGCCCGAATCGCATCGGAGGGGGGTGCCCTGCGTGTTTGTAGGTAAGTTCCTGCGGAGGCCAGCAAGGGGGTCTGTCATCTCGGAGAGCGTGGCGGATGTCATTTCGACCAAGAGCTTGCTGAGCGAAGTCGAATGGGGCGAAGCCCGCACGGAGAAATCTGGCCGAGGATAAGGCAATAGCCCCTTCGCAGCCAGATTCCTCCACTGCACTGCGCTCCGGTCGGAATGACAGAGTCGACCGCAACCCCCGTGAAGGTCTACCCACAAACATCAAGTGCACCCGTCGGAGGTGTCAGTGCAGGTTCTCGGGCATCGCTATTGCCAAGTCGTTGAAGCCTGAGGCTGCCACACGCCCGCCAGAACGTTGTCACACACCATCGGAGCGAAATCCGTCCATTCCGCCGGCGGGGACAGAGCGTCCTCCCAGCAAACCAGTCTGGTATCGGGGATTCCACTATCCGAAATTAGGCGCAATCCTCATGCGGCGTAGCGGCCTGCTGTTCCGATAATCACAGTAGATTTGTATCGGATTGACTGAATTCGCGAAGAGGCAAGGACGCCCGCCGGACCGCGCGACCCCGATGTTGGGACTCCGGCAGGCCGCTCTTCGCTTGACGAACGTGAGGTGAACGATGGACTCGTTCAACTGGCAAGAAGACATGGACACGGGCATTGCGGTCCTGGACATGGACGATCAGCCGCCGATCCGCCGGAAGAAAGTCCGGGAGATTCGCCGACAGCTCCGCCAGGGACGCTACAGCGTGGCCGACCGCCTCGACGTAGTCGTCGAAAGGCTCCTGGAAGCGCTGAACCAATAGTGACCGACCGTGCTACTGTGGCGTAAGCACTTCCCCCGTAAGCATTTACGCACATCACCACAACACCCGGCGCTGCGCCTGCCCTTTGCGCGGTTCAAGGTTGCAGTATGATCGCGATCCGACTATACTGGCGGCCTTTTCGTAGAGCGACAAGGGCAAAGGGCACAGATGAAGATCGCATTGGGCACCGATCACGCAGGGTTTCAGTACAAGGAGCACATCAAGCAGTATCTGACCGACCAGGGACACGAGGTCACCGACTTCGGGACCCATTCGCCTCAGAGCTGTGACTACCCCGATTTCATCTACCCCGCCGCTTTGGCGGTGGGCGAAGGCCGGTGCGATCGGGCCATCGTCCTGGGTGGCAGCGGCAATGGCGAAACGATCGTCGCCAACAAAGTCCGGGGCGTGCGCTGCGCGGTCTGCTGGCACGAGGAGCTGGCCCGGCTGAGCCGTGCCCATAACGACGCTAACGTGATGTCCATCGGCGCACGGATGGTGTCCCTGGAATTGGCCCTGAAGATGGTCGAGATCTGGCTGGCTACGCCCTTCGACGGCGGCCGGCACGCCCAACGCATCCGCAAGATCGCTATGCTCGAAGGCAGCGCCCCGCAGTCCGCTCGATAGACCGCGCCCCGGCGGTGTCCCCTCACCTCGCCTGCCACCCGGCCGCGGGGGACCAGAGGAATCCTACCTGTTTCCGGGGTTTTGGCCTAAAGACGTCCCTCGCAGGCCCCGATGGTATAGACGACACGAAACATGACAACTCGGGCTCATGAAAGGCGCGTATATGTCCATCCGAACGACGTTGTCCGTTGCCATCATGACACTTCTCGGTGCGGGCGCGGGCGAACTTCTCGCCGCTGACACGAAAGTCGAGCACGATTTCCCGCCGATCGTATGGGACTTCCAGGGCAAACCCGTTCCCGAGACCCGGTGGTCGCCCTGGCTGCCGCTGGGTGTGCAGACGGGCGTTCGCTACAAACTGGGCTTTCGCTTCTCCGACGGCACCATCTCCCTGCGGTGCCCGGTTCGCGTGGCGTTCACCTACGACCAGAGCAAGGCCCAGTCGGGAAGCGATTTCAAGATCAAGGTGAAGGCCACGCCCATCGGCTCCGAAAGCGACACCTTCGCCACCGCCTTCGGGATCTCTCTTCCGAACACCCTGCAGGTCGGTCTGATCGGGGTCACCGGTCTGCCGATCGAGCTGCCGTGGTTCGACCTGCCGCTGGACTTCTGGGACATGGTCGCGAACATCCCTAAGGTGGGCGAGAGCATCGCCAGCGCCGCCAGCAACATCGGCGTTAACACCGATACGCAGGATGCACTGCCGCTGGGCACATCGCAGGCATACCACGACGAACGGGACCTGATCAGCTTCGACCTGACAGACAAGAGCCCGGCGGAACTGGCGCCGGAGATCTTCGACGAGATTCCCGAGGATGTGCGGACCAATGCGGTGCGCGCGGTGAAGGTCGCCAACATGGTCAGCGACGCCGAAGCGATCGACATCCTCCAGGACGCGCTGGAGACGGCCATTTCCGCGATTTATGACGCACCCAACCTGACGCTGAGCGCCGATCCATACTACGTCGTCGAAGGGCTGCGCCTGCGTCTGAACGTCAAGTGTTACATCCCTGATGGCAAGGGTTCAGGCTATTACACCCTGTACTTCGACCGGCCCAACCAGGAGCAGGAGATCGTCTTCAGGGACATTACGCCCTTCGTCGGCGACAACGACAAGATCCACATCGCCGTCGACAAGATCGCGTACGAATTCCGCGTCAAACAGGGCCTGACCGCCACGGTCAAGCTGTCCGTCCTCGACGTCGATCTGGACAACGTCGAGAAGGTGGTGACCTATCACACCGCCGAACTGACGCCTCAGGACGGCTTCCAGATCGAGGTCCCCCTGAAAAAGAACACCGCGACGCTCCAGAGCATGCGCGTCAATCCCGGCGCGACCTCGGCCTCAGTCAACTGGACCAGTCCGAACGTGCCGCTGATGGGCTACGTCAGCGTTTACGACAGCAGCCGCAAGTTCCTCAAGAAGGTGCAGGAAAACACCTACAAGAACGCGCACAATGTCGTCGTCACCGGCCTCCAGAAAGGCACGCCGTACATCTTCGGCATCGAATGTGTCAGCAGCAGCGGACAACGATTCTCCGGAGGTGAGCTCCAGACCACCACGCACACAGATATTCCCACCAGAGTCACCGAGATGGTGTGCAACGACCTGTCCATGGGCAGCCCGCAAGTGACGGCGGGCCTGGACTACATCGACTTCCAGTGGACCACGAATGTCGCCGCCTCGACCGAGGTGCTGTATTCCCCTTCACCCGATCTGTCCGTGAACCACATCGCGGCCGTGAAGAAACGCACCGGCGCCGTTGTCCAGGGCTGGGTGACGCGGGACGGCGGACGCGAGTTCGTTACGAATCACTCGATGCGCATCACCGGCCTCGAACTTGGCGTCGAGTATCATTACAACGTGGTCTCATGGACGTTCGAAGACCCGGAGAACGAGATCGATCCGCAGGACCGCGTCGGCGTCGTCGGCAGCGTGACCACGCTGTCCATCCCGCGCGCGTCCGTCAAGGTCAAGGCGCAGTTCCGCGACGCCGGCGTCCCCGACGTCCCCATTATCGTGACAAAGACAGGCGACGCGGGCTATCGCATGGCCATCATTACGGGCGTCGGCGGCCTGACACCGTTGATCACATTCGACAAGGCCAACGCGACGTACCGGTTCGCCGTCCAGGGCCATCCGGCGTACGAAGACGTCACCGCCGGACCACTGAGCGTTTCGGCTACGACGGAGGGCGAGCTGCCCACCGTCACGCTCCCACTTGTCAGCCGCCCGTCCCCCGGAGGGTTCGTCTACGACATCCAGGGCAACCCGATCCAGGGCGCGACGGTCAAGATGCTCGCCCCGGTCCAGCGCCAGACGACCACCGACCGCCTGGGCCACTACACCTTTGATGGATGGTTCGATTTCGTCGGCACCGTGCAACTGGAGGTCAGCAAACAGGATTTCGTCACGAAGAAGATTCTTGGAGCCGTCGGGTCGGTCAGCTACGCGCGGATGTTCTCGGCGCCGAACTGCATCCTCCCCAGTGCGATTGCCACCGTCAACATTACTGCCAAGACACAGAGCGGCGCGCCCGTCTCCGGCGCGGCCATCCTCGTCAAGGAAGGCGGAACCCAGAAGGGCAGCATCACCACGAATGCCCAGGGCCTGGCCACCTTCACCTGCAACTTCAACGACAACAACGCCAGCGAGCACAACCTCACGTTCGAGCTCCAGCCGCCGACAGGCTCGAAGATCATGGCGGTCTCGACCCGCCTGCCCGTGATCGGAGGCTCCGTGCAGAAACTGGACCTGACCGCAGTGGAAGATTTGCAGGGGCCCGCGATCTCCAACCTCGTTCTCAAGCAGATCGGCGCCCACAACATCAACGCCACGTTCTCGCTCAACGACGCAACCGCGACCAGCTCCCTGGCCTATGAAGACCCGAAAGGGCGCGCCGGCGCCACCGGCTGGAACAGCGGCTCGGGCAACCAGACCGATCCGACCTCCTTGCATCATGTCATCCTTCAGGGCAACAACCTCGATCCGGGTAGGTACCGGATCAAGGTCAAGGCCAAAGACGCTCGCGGCAACATCACCGAAGGCCCGTTCGTTGAATTCACGCTCTTCGGCGAATCGCTCTGGAATCTCCATGCTGCGAATGTGCGCCAGAACTCCGCCCTGCTGCGGTGGAACCGATTCCCAGCGGCCAACGAGGCGAGCTTCAACAAGTTCGGCAAGTACGTCCTGAAGGTGGGCAATCAGACACCGATCGAGATCACCAACGCCGATACCACCAGCTACACCGTGCAGAACCTGTCCGCCAACACCAGCTACAATGTGAGCATTCACGTCGTCATGGCCGGTTTTTCCGGGTACCTGACCGTGCCGGGAACGGCGAGCTTTCAGACGCTTTCGAGCCCGCCGGTCATATCCAACCTGACCGTTCAGCCGTCCGTCTCTCCGATGAAAGACAATATCCAAGTGACCGCGACCATCGCGGATGCCGACACGAACGTGAAGAAAGTCACGTTGACGCTCGTCGACCCGAAGACGAAGAAGGATCTGACCTCCAAGACGTACAACGCGAACAACGTCGCGTTCGAGCACAGCTTCAAGCTCGACGAGCCGGGCGAGTACACGCTCGTGCTCGCCGCCGCCGATGAGGCGGGAGAGACCGCCGCCGAGCAGAAGATCACGGTGCTCGAAACGGAGAAACCGAAGATCAGCCTCGCGAAGGTTCCCTCCACGTCGAACGTCGGCGACACGATCACCGCGACGGTTCGCATCACCAATATCGAGAACCTCAAAGGTGACCTGGAATGCCGTGTCAAGTGGGGCGACGGCACGGACGAAACCGTTCCCGTCAAGGGCAGGAACAAGCTCGCCTTGGGGGCAGAGGCCGAGTCAAAGAGCGATACAGTGGAACTGTCTCACGCGTACAAGAACGACGGGGCCTTCACCATCGCCGTCACCGCCGACCTCGCCATCGCGAAGACCCGGATCGCCTCCGACCCGGTCGCGAAGAATGTCACGGTCAAATCCGTCGCCGCGACCGCGAGTCTGACTAAACAGGGGCGCGACAACACGTTCACGTTCCACATCAAGGCCATCCAAGGCTCGTATCCGATCGCGTCCTGGACCCTCGACTTCAGCGACGGCGCCAAAGAGAGCGGCCAGGGGCCCGTTGACAGGGACGTCACGCACGTCTATCCAAGAAAAGGCGAATACGCGATCCAGTTCAACGTGACCGACTCGAAAAACGGCGTGGTCAGCAAGACCACGTCGGTGAAGATTCGCAACGATGCTGCGCTCGACAGCGCTGCGCAGAATCCCTCGGGGGGGACGATCCTGAAACCCGCCGGGGACACGGACGCCGCACCGGGCGATGGAGACGGCGCCAGCCGTGGCGGAAGCAGTCAGGAGGCCCGTGGGGACCTGGCCCTGGTGGAGCTGCAACTGCCCGACAGCATTCGCGCAGAGCGATCAACGTCCGTGGGGGTCGCGGTCAAGAACGACAGCACCGTTGGCGTCGAGGGCGTCGGCGTGACTCTGTACGTCGGCGGTAAGAAGATCGAAGCGCAACACGTGACTCTCAAGGCGGGCGAGACGACGAAGCTGACCTTCAAGTACACGCCGGGCAAACCGGCGACGTACACCTTCATGGCGAAGATCACCCGCCCGAGCGGATTTGCCGACAGCAACACCAGGAACGATTCGATCACGCGCAAAGCCATCGCACAGTAATGACCGCGCAGGTCAATCCCGATGCCGTTCGGAGGGCGGTTGCATGAGGCCGGCACCTGCTTGTGGCAGGGGCCAATTATCATTTGCCCCTACGGCCGACGCCGATGCCGATCTTGTCATTTCGACGGGAGTCTGCCGAAGGCAGACGCAGCGGAGAAATCCGGCCGCAGACCCGAAGCGCGCACCATCTATGGCCAGACCCCTCGACTGCACTTCGTTTCGCTCGGGGTGACATAAGGTCGCAGGTGCCTCCCCCACCTTGCCTCGAAACGGGCAAGTGCGTCGATAAGCTGGTTGAAAGCGGGCATCAGCGGCGTTAGACTGTCGGGAGAGCTTTCTGGACCATGCCGCAATCAGGATGGCAGAATCCCACAGGAGAACTCCATGACACTTGCGTGCAGACCTCACATCGTGCTGTCGATTGCTTTGTTGATCTCGGTCATTTGTCCGATCGCGCCCGCCAGGGCGGCGACGGTTCTGGTCGAGGCCGAGAGCTTCGACGATCCCGGCGGCTGGGTGCTCGACCAGCAGTCAATGGATCAGATGGGCTCGCCCTATCTGCTGGCCCACGGCTTTGGCGCGCCGGTCGCAGACGCCGTGACGACCGTGGCACTCCCGGCGCCGGGCACGTACCGCGTCTGGGTCCGCACGCGCGACTGGGTCGCCAATTGGAATGCCCCGGGCGCGCCGGGCAGGTTCCAATTGCTCATCGACGGCAGGCCCCTCGTAACGACCTTCGGCACCGAAGGCGCCAAATGGCACTGGCAGGACGGCGGCGCCGTCGAAATCCCGGCCGCAACGGCCAGACTTGCCTTGCACGATCTGACCGGCTTCGAAGGCCGATGCGACGCCATCGTCCTGAGCAGCGATGTGGGTTTCGTCCCGCCCAACGAAGGCGACGCGATGCGCGCGTTTCGGCGCAAGGCCCTGGGCTTGCCGGATCAGGCCGAGGACGCGGGCCGGTTCGACCTCGTTGTCGTCGGCGGCGGCATGGCGGGCACCTGCACCGCCATCTCGGCGGCCCGCCTGGGTCTTCAAGTCGCGCTCGTGCAGAATCGCCCGGTCCTCGGAGGCAACAACAGCTCCGAGATTCGCGTGCACCTCAACGGCGAGATCAACCTGCCGCCCTATCCACATCTGGGCGACGTCGTGCGGGAACTCGACTCCGGCAAGCGCGGCAACGCCCAGCCGGCGTCCTACTACGACGACGACAGGAAGCTCCGCGTGGTGCAGGCCGAGCCTAACATCCACCTGTTCCTCAACACCCATGCATACAAGGTCGAAAAGCAGGGCGACCGGATCGTCGCGATTGTCGCCAGAGAGCTGACGACCTCGCGCGAGCTGCGTCTCGCGGCGCCGCTGTTTGCCGACTGCACCGGCGACGGGACCATCGGCCATCTGGCGGGCGCGGACTGGCGGATGGGCCGCGAGAGCAAGGCCGAGACGGGCGAATCGATGGCGCCCGAAACACCCGACCGGATGACGATGGGCGCCTCGGTCCAGTGGTACTCGGCGAAAATGGACCAACCAAGTCCGTTTCCTGACTGCCCCTGGGCGCTGGAATTCAGCGAGGCCAGTTGCCAGAGCGCCACGCGCGGCGACTGGGACTGGGAATCCGGCCTGAACAACGACCAGATCACCGAGATCGAGCACATCCGCGACCACACGTTCCGCGCGATCTGCGGCAACTGGGCTTTCCAGAAAAACCACAGCAAGGACAAGGCCAAGTACGCCAACCTCAAGCTCGACTGGGTCGCGCACATCGCCGGCAAGCGTGAATCGCGCCGGTTGCTGGGCGACGTGATCCTCCAGCAGCAGGACATCGAGGAGTTCCGCGAGTTCCCCGACGCGTTCGTGACGACGACGTGGTCCATCGACCTGCACTATCCGGCCCCGAAAAACACGGAGCACTTCCCGGGGATGGAGTTCCGCACGATCTGCGTGCAGCCGGACATCAAGCCCTATCCAATCCCCTATCGCTGCCTCTACTCGCGGAACATCGCAAATCTCTTCATGGCCGGCCGCAACATCAGCGTCACCCACGTCGCGCTGGGCACCATCCGCGTGATGCGCACCGGCGGCATGATGGGCGAGCTGGTCGGCATGGCCGCATCCCTCTGCGCCAAACACGACACGACCCCTCGCGGCGTCTACGCGAACCACCTCGACGAGCTGAAGGCGCTCGCCACACGCGGCGTCGGAAAAGGCGTGTGGCAGCCTCAAGCGAAGCTTGGGGATGGCGCGCCCGCCCAAGTGAGTGATGCCGTCGAACAGGCCCGGCGCTCCGCACAGATCGCCGGCTATGCCCTCAGCAAGGTGCAGCGCTGGCTGCACGAGAAGGCGCTGCCGCTCATCGATCCGCAGACGGGCCTGTATCCCGCCGACGGCAAGTGGAACTATCGCGACACCGCCGCCGATTGTTATCCGTTCCTGTGCTGGGCGGCGTTCGTCGTCGACAAGGACGCGCTCGACGGCCCCGTCCGCGACATCCTGCGCGCCGAGCAGAAGCTGTGCAATCATCTCGACCGCATCCCCACTCCCTACGACTGGCAGAATCAGCAGAAGATCGAGGTCGATTACGATGAGCTGATCTTCCAGGCATCCGAGTACGTCAAGGATGGGCTGATCGCCATCGTCGAAGTGACCGGCAAAGATGAGTGGTTCGACCGCATGCTCGCGATCGAGGAGGACATCTGGAAACACGCCCGGTACGACACACCGCACGGCAAGATCCCATCGAAGAACGTCGAGGTCAACGGCGAGCAACTCCAGGCTCTGGCCCGGCTGTACACGATGACCGGCCGCGACGAGTTCCTCACCTGGGCCGAGCGCCTGGCCGACTACTACTTCGATCAGCCGGACTTCGTGCCCACGCGGCTGCGAGATCACGGCTGCGAGATCATCGGCGGGCTGGGCCTGCTCTATGCCGTCGAGGCGCAGCAGAACCGCCCCAAGGCCAGGGTCTACGAGGCCCGGCTCAAGCACGTCTTCGACACCATCCTCGCCAGGGGCTGCAACGAAGACGGGATGATGTTCAACCACCTGACCGCCCGCGACGGCGGCAACGGCAAACTCAGCGACGGCTGGGGCTACAACTACGTCGGCTATCTCTGCTACGACATGGCCCTCGGCCGGCCGGTCTATCGCACGCAGGTCCAGCGCACGCTGAGGAACCTCACCAAGCCCGCATACGACAACTACAACTGGGAGGGCAACTACTCCATCGACGGCTTCGCCGATTCGATCGAAGGAGCGATCTATCTGCTCAATCGCGTCCCCGTCGAGGAGGGTTTCGCCTGGGTCGACCGCGAAATGGCCCGCAGTGTCACGCGCTCGAGCGATCCGCTCGAGACCGCCGAACTGTGGGGCACGATGAAGCTCGAAGCCAACGGCGTCCGCACGGTCCTGATGCACGCGCTGATGCACACCCAGGGCGTCATCGCCCGCCCGTGGCAGAAGGGCCTCCAGCTCGGCGCCGCGAGAGTCGATCCCGCGAGCGACGAGCGACCAGCGACGAGCGACGGCATCATCATCGTGGTCCGCTCCGACCAGCCCTGGTCCGGCACGCTCTGCTTCGACATCCCGCGCCATCGCGAATACTTGGGCTTCGCGCAAGACTGGCCCCGCATGAACACCCTGCCCGAATGGTTCACCGTCGAGCCAGCGCGGAGCTACAGCGTCGAGGGCCTCGAAGCCGAGATCACCACCACGGGCCGGTCCCTCCACGAAGGCCTGCCCCTGACTCTCGAAGCCGGCCAGGAGAGACACCTCGTCATCCACCCCATGTAGGGTCCCGATGGCCATCGGGATCGTCGCTCGCCTGCCATACCACGGGTGGCAGCCTCAAGCGCAGCTTGGGGATGGTTCTGGCGATCGAGAGGCCCATGACGCCGGCCCACGGGCACAGAAACCCCTGGACAAACCCCGCCCGATCTGCTACAATCGTTCCCAGAGTGGAACGGTTGATTATGCTGTCGAGGGAGCACAACCATGCGGAGGATAGTCCAACAACTCGCATTTGTCGCGGCGTGTCTGCTCGCCGCTATTACCACCAATGCCACCGCCCAGCGCATCCTCTACGTCGATGACGACGCCCCGCCTCCCGGAAATGGCCAGTCCTGGGCCACGGCCTATCGATTCCTCCAGGACGCTCTGGTGGATGCTGAGTCGTTAGGCGAATCCGTGGAAATCCGTGTGGCACACGGAGTCTATAAGCCCGACCAATGCGCAATGACTCCTGAGGGATCGGGCAGGGGAATGGAAACGTTTCACCTGTTCGATGAGTTGACATTACGGGGCGGGTACGCCGGCGTCGGTGCGCCCGATCCGAATGCGCGGGATGTGAACGACTATCCGACGGTCTTGAGTGGCGATTTGAAAGGAAACGATCTTCCCGTCCCTGCGGCGGTGTTCCGGAAGGACGAGCCCGTTGATCGAATGGACAACGTCACCCACGTCGTCACAGTCGGCGGTGACGACGCCACGATTGATGGCTTCACCATCAGAGGAGGACGCTACAGCATGATTCCCCGAGGAGAAAGCACCGGCGGCGCGGGAATGCTCCTCTTGGGTCATGAAATCAAGGTCGCCAACTGCATTTTCAGGGACAACGTAACGACAACCGGTTGGGGCGGCGCAGTCTACGTGGGTCCTGTCTGCCATGCAGAGATCGTCGACAGTACATTCAGCAACAATTACGGAAACAACGGCGGCGCCTTGTGTTGCCGCGGGGGCAGTGTCAGTCTGTACGCCTGCGAGTTCATGGAGAATTACTCGCCATCGTCTGGTGGAGCCGTCGCGGGCCGGGTCGAGGCGATAGTCGAATTCGAGGACTCGGTGTTCATCGGAAATACTGCGATTTCTTTGGGCGGAGCGGTCTTTGGCGATCCATATAACACCACGCTCACGTTCCGGAATTCGCTGTTTGCAGGAAACCTCGCAGGGATGCAAGGCGGCGCCGTCGCGGCCGGCGCCATCAGACTGAAGAACTGCACGATCGCTGACAACCGCGCTGCCAGCAATCCCGAGATTCGTATCGAGATCGGTGGCCTGTCCGAACTGGTCAACTGTATCGTGTGGAAGAACGAGAGACTTTCACAAGAGGACCCGAACGACAGCGACTGGCTGGGAACCTGCTTTCATTGCTGCCTCGCCCCCAATACCGTTGCAACGCGCGATCTTGGGAACATGGAGCAGGGCCCCGCCTTTGCTGTGCCAGGGTACTGGGACCCGAACGGCACGTGGGAGAAGGACGACGATTTCTTCGTTCTGGGTGACTACCACCTCAAGAGCCAGACCGGGCGGTGGGACCCGGACAGTGCGAGTTGGGTGGCGGATGATGTCACGAGTCCCTGCATCGATGCGGGCGATCCGGACAGTCCCATCGGCGACGAGCCAACTCCCAATGGCGGGATCATTAACATGGGCGCCTACGGCGGCACCGTCGAAGCGAGCAAGTCTGTCTCCGACGTTGGCGCCGCGTTGGATTAGCAGCACAGCGCGTTTGTAGTGATGCCGTAAGGCATTATGATCTATGCCCCATTCGACTTCGCTCAGGGCAGGCCCTTACGGGCACACTACGAGCAAGGTCTGCCCCATCTCTGAATGACAATCCACAAACCTTTCTTTGGAGGAATCTCCGATGACAGAGACAATGTATCCCTGCGCCGACGCAGGGGCGATCCGCCTCTGGCGGAATGATTCGCCCGCGCTGACCAAGGCCAGAAGCGTCTACGATCTGTTGCGGCGGACGAGGCCGCGATCGAGACAGGACCTGAAGAACTACGTGAAGGTGTTCCTCGGAATCAATGTGCCGGACGTGCGCATCTGCCCCGACCACAGCAGCCCGATGGACTACCTCTGGCACAGCTTCGCCATTGATGATCGATTATTGATGAAGGATGATTCAAACCGTCTATCTTCCGCCTCCAATAATCCATCATCAATAATCAATCATCAATCCGCAGACACGATCGTCTGGGCCAATCGGGGCGGGGGCAAGACGGAGCTGGCGGCGGTCGCGACGCTGCTCGACTGCCTGTTCAAGAGCGGCTGCCAGGTCCGCATCCTCGGCGGCTCGGGCGAGCAGTCGAGCCGGATGTACGAGTATCTCACGATGTTCCTGCAACGCGGCTCTGCGGGCGCGCTCGATGGCCCGATCCGCAAAGGCGGCTGCCGTTTTGCCAACGGCGCCACGGTCGAGGTGCTGACGCAGTCGGCCACCAGCGTGCGGGGCCAGCACGTGCAGAAGCTGCGCTGCGACGAGGTCGAGCTGTTTGATGACGACGTGTTCGCGGCCGCCAAGTTCACCACGCTCAGCAAGGAGAATCTCACCGCTGGCATCGAACTGATCAGCACGATGCACCGGCCCTACGGGATCATGCAGCGCGAGGTCGCCGCTGCGACGAAGACAGGCGTGCCCGTGTTCAAGTGGTGCCTGTGGGAGACAATCGAAAAGTGCACGGGCCGCAATTGCTCGCAGTGCCCGCTGTGGGAAGACTGCCGGGGCCGGGCAAAGAACGCGGCCGGCTACCTGCGTATCGACGACTGCATCGCGCAGATGCGGCGCAGCAGCCGCTCCGGCTGGGAAGCGGAGATGCTCTGCGTCCGGCCCTCGCTCGAGAACGTGGTCTTCAGCGAGTTCGACCCGAGCATTCACGTCAAACCCATCGATTACGATCCCAACCTGCCCCTGTATCGCACGCTGGACTTCGGTTTCGTCAATCCGTTCGTGTGCCTCTGGATTCAGGTCGATCATGACGGGATGGTTCGCGTGATCGATGAGTACGTCCGCAGCCGGGCGACGATCGACGTGCACGCCGAGCAAATCAAGACACGAACGCCCTGCCCGGAGGAGCGGGTGGCCGCAACGTTCTGCGATCCGGCGGGCGCCGCCGCCGGCGACATCGCTGGAACCAGCGCCGTCCGCGAGCTGCGCGGTCTCGGGATCGTGACGCGCTATCGCAGGAGCGGCATCGTCGAGGGGATCGAGCTGGTCCGCCGGGCCATCCGCTCCGGCGACGGCCGCAGTTCGCTCGTGGTCTCGCCCCGCTGCTGCCGCCTGATCGAGGCGATGCAGTGCTACCACTACCCCGACGCCGGTCCCGCCGCATCCGGCGAGCTGCCCCTCAAAGACGGCGTCCACGACCACCCCATCGACGCCCTGCGCTATTTCTTCGTCAACCACCAGCACCCCCGCCACGCCACCACCCGCCGGTATTGAATGGCACGTGCGGTCTGCACCGGGGTCCGACTTATCTTTCTGGCGGCCCTTTGTCTTTTCATGCCGAGCGGAGCCACCATTCGCCGAGGAGGGCGAGGCATACCTCGCCCCTACGAGCGCAGTTGAACCTGTAGGGGCGACGCATGCGTCGCCCTCGCCTGTGAGCGATCAATGCCGGGCGTGCGGCGAATTGTGTTGCATTCGCGAGGCCCGCGTGGGTAGAATTGACGCATCGGAAGCATCCTCACGGGCATTTCCTTCCAGACCCGCGAGGCAATAAAGGAGGTTGGAGGCGCGCCCCAAGAGCGCAGGTACTGACGCGGAGTTCTTCAGTGAGTCGGTCGTGGGTGACAGAGTCCGACGCAGCATCCGGCCGCGCCAGCGGTGCGCGCCGGCGGCCCACTATACCCAGCGGCATTCGCTCGACCGATCTGCATCGGCCGAGTCGCGCGGAAGCACAAGAATCATCGTCTTGGAATTTCTGTAAAGGAGGATTGTCATGCATCAGAAACTTCGTAGTGTAGTTCTCGTGGCGTGTGTCGCGGGCCTGGGCCTGGCGAGCGTCGCCGGGGCGGCAGACCCGAGCCTCGTGGGCTGGTGGCGATTCGATGAGACTTCCGGCACCGTGGCGGCCGACTCGTCGGGAAACGGCAACGACGCCACGCTGTACGGCGGCCCGCAATGGGTCACCGGCACCTTGCGCGGCGCCGTCCAGATCGATGGAGGGGATGACTATCTCGAGGCCGCTCCATCGGAATCGCTGAATGTCACCGGCAGCGCCATCACGCTGACCGCCTGGGTCTACTTCGACGACGTCAGCGTCGTCCAGATCATCCTGGCCAAGGTGTTCAACAACACGATCCACACCAGCCCGTACTTCTCGTATGGCCTGCACATCCTGTCGAACGGGCGAGGACGATGCTGGCTGTCGCTGAAGAGCAACGCAGAGTCGTTCGCCATGGCCCCGACCGGAACCGTCAAGGCCCAGCGTTGGCACCACATGGCCGGCGTCTACGACGGCGCCCAGATCCGTCTGTACCTCGACGGCCAGACCGTCGCGACCACCAACGCGACCGGGGACCTCAACGCCTATCCCGACACGATCTATCGCATGGGCAACAACGGCGGCCTGACCGAGCCGATGGGCGGCATGCTGGACGACATCCGCATCTACAAGAGGACGCTCAGCGAAGCCGAGCTTTACGATGTCATGCAGGGCATCGGGATGGAGACCGAATTCGCCGCCGACCCCGTCCCGGCCGACGAGGCCGTCGACGTGGCGCGTGACGTCGTGTTGAGCTGGACGCCGGGCGCGTTCGCGGCGACACATGATGTTTACCTCGGCACATCCTTCGACGACGTCAACGCCGCCAGCAGGGCCAATCCGCTGGGCGTGCTGGTCAGCCAGGGCCAGGCCGACACGGCGTACAATCCGGCGGACCTGCTTGACCTGGGTCAGACCTACTACTGGCGCGTCGACGAGGTCAACGCGGCGCCCGACAACACGATCTTCAAGGGTGCGGTCTGGAGCTTCACCAGCGAACCGGTGGCCTATCCCATCACCGACGTCACGGCGACCGCCTCCGGCACGTATGCCGTCGGGTCGGAACCCGAAAACACGGTCAACGGCTCCGGCCTGAACGAGAACGACCAGCACTCGATCGACCTGGAGGACATGTGGCTCGGCGTCCCCAATCCTGACGAACCACTGTGGATTCAATTCGAGTTCGACCGCGCCTACAAGCTGCACGAGCTCTGGGTCTGGAACTACAACATCGCCTTCGAGGCGACGGTCGGTTTCGGCATCAAGGGCGCGACGGTGGAATACTCCGTCGACGGCCAGACTTGGGCAAGCCTCGGTGACGTCGAGCTGGCCCGGGGCGCAGCCACGGCGACCTACACGCACAACACGACGATCGACCTGGGCGGCGTGATGGCCCGGTTCGTCCGCCTGACCGCCAACAGCGGATACGGCTTCCTCGGCCAGTACGGGCTCAGCGAGGTGCGCTTCTTCTATATCCCGGTCCAGGCCCGCGAGCCGCAGCCGGCGCCCGGCGCAACCGATGTCCCGGTCGAGACGATTCTCGATTGGCGCGGCGGACGCGAGGCTGCCTCGCATGAGGTTTTCCTCGGCGCCGATCCGCAGGCGCTCGCCGTAGTCGACGCCGTCACCGAGACGCAGTACGACCCCGGCACGCTCGACTTGGGAACCACCTACTATTGGAGGGTTGACGAGGTCAACGAGGCCGCCGACCCCGCGCGGTGGGAGGGCGAGGTCTGGAGCTTCTCCACGCTGGAGTACTTCGTCGTGGACGACTTTGAGAGCTACACCAACGACATCGATGCCGGCAAGGCAATCTTCCAAACCTGGATCGATGGCTACGAGGACGACTCAAACGGCTCGCAGGTCGGCTATCTTGACGCCCCGTTCACCGAGCGTTCGATCGTGCATGGCGGGGCGCAGTCGATGCCGCTATTCTTCGACAACACCTCGGCCGCAACGTCGGTGGCGGACCTGGAGCTTGACGGACAGGACTGGACCCAGGCGGGCATCCAGAGTCTCGTCTTGTTCTTCCACGGCGACGCCGAAAACACCGGCGGGCAGTTCTACGTGGAGATCAACGGCGTCAAGGTTGTCTACCCCGGTGCGGCTAACGTTTTGACCCGGCCGGTCTGGAAGCAGTGGAACATCGATCTGGCCTCGGCCGGCGGGAACCTGCGCAATGTCACGAGCCTGAGCGTGGGCGTCGATGGCGGCGGTTCGGGCCTTGTCTACGTTGACGACATCCGGCTGTATCGATCGGCGCCGCCTCTGCCGACGCCGGAGGACCCCGGCACAACCGGGCTGCTGGCCTGGTATACGTTTGACAACGGTGCCGTCGACAGCTCCGGCAACGGCTACAACGGCACGCTGCTGGGCGACGCCCAGGCGTTGAATGGGCAATTGGTCCTGGACGGCGTGGACGACGCGGTAACGGTGCCGCGGATCGGCGGAGCATCCGCCACGTTCAGCACGTTCAGCTACGCGATGTGGGTCAACCCCAGCACGTCTCTGACCTCGATCGCGTATTCCGGCGGGCTGAACAGCGATGGCTGGAGCGCCGGAGGCGTGCACTTCAAGTTCCACAACGGCGTCCTGAACGTCGGCATCAACGGCCTCGGAAGCGGCGACCTCGACGGAACGACCATCGTCCCCGTCAACGCATGGACTCACATCGCTCTGACGGTTTCGCCGACCGAGATCGTCATCTACATGAACGGGCAACAGGAGGACTACCGCGCCATCGGCGCACCATTTACCAACCTGACCCTGGGCGGAACCCTCGGCGCCTGGAGCGACAGCGGAGCGATTGACCGCGAGATGCCCGGAAAGATGGACGACGTCCGCATCTACGACCGGGCCTTGTCCGCCGGCGAGGTTCTGTACCTGGCGGAGCTGTAACTTGCAGCATTCGATCACGACGGGTGGCAGCCTCAAACGCCTTGGCGTTTGGGGATGGCGGACTTGACGGGCGACACGATGGCAAAAGGTCGCCTATGCGATGAACCATCCCCAATCCCGATGTGCATCGGGATTGAGGCTGCCACCCGGACGCTTCAGTGGCTCAGGGATGCCGATGCCCCAAGAATCTGCACAGACACGAGCCTACACGCGGCGCGTGGCCGCCCTTGCAAAACCGGGCGGACAGGCTATGATAGCGGCCATGTGAAGGTGGTTTCGTGCGTGGTGGCCCGCTGTTTGAGGTGCGATTGGAAAGCTCATTGAAGACGTTCGTCCCGCTGACGCGGATCCAGAAGCTCATCGGCAAACGGATGCTGACGTCCAAACGCACCAAACCCTGCTTCTACCTCGAGCGCAAGGCCGACGTCACGGACCTGCTGGCGCAGCGTCACGCGCTGAGCAAACTCCACGGCGTGAAGATCACCAGCAACTCATTCCTGATCCACGCGCTGGCCCTGGCGGCCCGGCAGTACCCGCTGGTGCTGGGCCGGCTGCGGAACGACGGCGCGGACGCCTCCCTCGATCCAGCCGTGATCGACATCCCCGACGAGATCAACGTCGGCTTCGCAGTCAACAGCCCGCAGGGACTGGTGGTGCCCGTGATCAAAAACGCCGACCGCAAGACGCTCGCTCAGATCGCCGACGCCGAGCGGACGCTGACACAAGACGCGCGAAGCAACCGGCTGACTCTCGAAGAGATCGAGGGCGAGACGATCGCGATGAGCAATCTCGGCGCCTACGACATCGACACGTTCATCGGCATCGTGCCGCCGGCGGCCAGCACGATCCTCGCGGTGGGCAAGGTGCTGCACAGCATCGTCCCGGCGAACGGCCATTACGAGGTCCGCAAGCAGATGAGCCTGTCGCTGGCGGTCGATCATCGCATCGCCGACGGTCTGTACGCCGCGAAGTTCCTCAACTACATCGCAGACCATCTGAACGATCCCGAACGCCTGAAATAGGAGGACCTGCCATGAACAGCCACACTCGAACGATCATCGGTTCCAGTCTGCTCGCCCTGCTGCTGGGCATGTTCCCTGCCGCCTGCATCGCCGCTGAGCCTTCGGTCACTGTGCTCTGGCCCGCCGGAGCGCCCGGCGCCAAGGGCGCCGCCGACGGCGACATCCCCAAACTGACGATCTATCTGCCGGACAAGGACAAGGCGACCGGCGCGGCCATCGTGATCTGCCCCGGCGGCGGCTATGGCCATCTGGCGATGGACCACGAAGGACATCAGATCGCGCAGTGGCTGAACTCCTTCGGCGTCGCGGGCTTCATCCTCCAGTACCGCCACCGCAACAGCGGCGCCGGCTACGGCCACCCCGCTCCGCTCCAGGACGTCCAGCGGGCGATTCGCACCGTGCGCAGCGGCGCGGACCGGTGGAGCGTGAAGCCCGATCGCATCGGCGTTCTGGGTTTCTCCGCGGGCGGGCATCTGGCCTCGACCGCCGTGACGCACTTCGACGACAAGGTGTATGACCCGCGCGACGAGATCGACCAGGCCGGCGCCCGGCCCGACTTCGGCGTGCTGATTTACCCGGTGATTTCTCTCGTCGAGCCGTTCACGCACGTCGGCTCGCGTCAGAACCTGCTCGGAGCCGACGCCGGCAAAGAGCTGATCGAGAAGTTCTCCAACGAAAGACAGGTGACCGCGCAGACTCCGCCCTGCTTCCTGATCCACACGTGGGAGGATACGGGCGTGCCGGCCGAGAACAGCGTCTACTTCTGCCTCGCCATGCGAAAGGCCAGGGTGCCCGTCGAGATGCACCTGTTCGCCAAAGGCCCGCACGGCTTCGGGCTGGGCCAGAAGATCGAGGGCACCTCCGCCTGGCCGACCCTCTGCCAGAACTGGATGAAGGTCTCCGGCTTCCTCGGCCAATAGCCGGCGACGAAGGCCCTTATACGGATCGCGAGAGGTTCCTGCGCGGATGCAGGCCACTCGCTGCTTGTGGTAGGGGCGAGGCATGCCTCGCCCCTACGGGCGGGCTCTGAGACTCGCAAAGGACTTGACCACAGCAGAAGAGGCGTGTGGCAGCCTCAAACCGCAGCGCAGCGGAGGTTTGGGGATGGTGGACTTGACCGGCGAAGCGATGGCAGAAGCTCGCCCAGGCACGGAACCATCCCCAATCCCGATGTGCATCGGGATTGAGGCTGCCACACATGGTTCTCTGCGCGTGAATCGGGGTTTCCCTGAACTCTGCACAAACACCGACGAAGGTCCGGCCGCCCAAAACAAAGCCGCCGACAAGGTCCTTGCAAGGGGCCTTGTCGGCGGGCACATTTTCTCAAGTTGTCGCTCCGATGTAAACCGGACGGCGGCTCGTCACACGCTGCGCTTACGCAGTCTCATGCCGGCGGCACCCAGGCCCAGCGCCCCCAGAAGAGCTGCACCCGGAACGGGAACCGGCGTGAAACACACGTTGTCCCAAGGGACACGTTTAAGGCCCGTTTCATCCTCAGCGTAGAACTTGACAGAGTAGATGTCGCCGACCGGGCTCGCTACACTCAACGTATAGCCGGCACTGGATAGCGCCGGATTGGGATATGTGTCAAAGGTAACCACATCGCCGACTGCGTCGTACGCATAGAGACAAAGCGTTTCCGCGGTCCCGCCAAAGTCGCCCATGGTTACACTGAACGAGGTAACCGGGACATCGAAGTTGGCCACTGTGGAGGTGCCCACCATATTCTGAACCACGTTGCCGTAAAAATCCGGCAGCAGAGTCCCTGCCGACAGTACGATAAAACCGAAACCGTCTACGTCATGAAACGATATGCCATCGAAAAGGTCACTGAAATCTCCCTCCGGATAAGTTGTCCCCTGGGTAAGCCCATTGAAATCGTAGAGTCCCGCGTTGGCGGGTGAGGCCGCGAGGGCGAGGGCCAAGGCCACCATTGCCGAAACCATCTTGAGTCTTCTCATCTTCTCCTCCTCCGGTTTATCGTTGTCTCTTCCGCACCCCAATAGCGGACTTCAAACTACAGTATCCCCAGCAAGTCCCTGTCTGTCAAGCGAAAACTCCCAAACACCCCAACTTCTCTCCGCCTGCATGGCGATCCGGGTCATGAGTGCCACGCACCGGCAGAAGACCGCCCTTTTCATGCCTCGCTGTGCGGTTGTCGGCCTTGTTCGAGGTCACAGGGGGCTGTCGGAATGGTCCGACGCGGGTGGCGCCGGTTCGTTCGGAGCGTCGCTGTCGGGGTGCGATTCCTGCGACCG
The DNA here is from genome assembly GCA_040772485.1 of Sedimentisphaerales bacterium. GTDB lineage: Bacteria > Planctomycetota > Phycisphaerae > Sedimentisphaerales > Anaerobacaceae > Anaerobaca. Next base: position 173,884 of record JAXGYC010000015.1, read on the forward strand.
GCGGGGCGGGGGGATCGGATAGCTCTTCAGCGGGGGCGGGTTGTACCGTCGCGGCAGCGGCGGATGGATCTCGCGAATCTCGATCGGCGCCGATTCGGAGCCTTCGGCCTGCGACTCCATCGCGTTATCGCCTTCGACCGGTGACGCGGGTGGCAGCCTCAAGTCCTGCGGACTTGGGGATGGTTCGGCACCTTCGGAGTCCGCCGGCACCGATGGCGTTTCATGTCCCCCGCCGGACCAGGACTGAAGCTCCGACTCGACGATGGCCTCGACGTCGTCGGAAGGGTTCGCGTCGGCGTCAAGCGGAACCGGCTCTTCGATTTCCCCAAGCAGACCATCCATCTCATCGGCGGTCACGCCGGCCTCCGGCTCAACCGTGGCCGCCTTGGGTTCCCACTCGACGCGCGTGGCTTCCGCCGGAGCGACCCGGGCGGCGGGCTCGACCTCGGGCGCCGATTCCTGCGCCGCTTGCGACTCGGCGCCGAGTTCCGCCTCCGGCTCGACGCCCAGGAAGAACCGTGCGACGCGCCGGTAGTCCTCGGCGCCGTTGCAGGTGGGGTCATATTCGAAGATGGTCTGGCCGTAGCTTGGCGCCTCGGCCAGCTTGATATTGCGTCGGATGAATGTCGGCACCAGCCGCGCATCGGCCCACGCGCACGCCGAGCCGCGCGCGTTCTCGAGGAACCGCTCGATGTCCGCACGCACCTCGTTCGGCAGCGACGCGCGCGTGTCGAACATGCACAGCAGCACGCCGCTGACCTTCAGGTCGCGGTTGATCCGCCGGTTGACCAGATCCACCGTCTGGAGCAGCTTGCCGAAACCCTGAAGCGCCAGGAAGTGCGGCTGGAGCGGAATCAGAACCTCCTGAGAGGCCGCCAGCGCGTTGAGCGAGAGCAACCCCAGCGACGGCGCGCAGTCGATCAGGCAGAAGTCGAACCGGTCCTGGCTGGCCTGCATCGCCTCGCGAAGGATGATCTCCCGTCCGACCACGCTGACCAGCTCCGTCTCGGCGCCGACCAGATCGATATTGGCGCCCAGCAGCCAGAGATTGGAGCGGACCATCATGAGGCTCTGCTCGAACTCGGCCGACTGCATCAGCACTTCGTACGAGCCGGGACGGACCGACTGAGGCTCGATGCCCAGATGGATCGTCAGGTGCGCCTGCGGATCGAGATCGATGACCACGACCCTCTGCCCCAGGGCCGCCAGGGCCGCCGCGGTGTTCGCGGTCGTGGTCGTCTTGCCCACGCCGCCCTTCTGATTCAGGACTGCAATCGTTCTCAACGTGCCGACCTCGGCTTGTCTTCCATGCGCTGCGGGTTCGTGTTGAGTTTCTTCAAAACCGCGTCGAGCACGCCGTTGACGAACGGGCCCGACTTCTCGGTACTGTACTTCTTGGCCAACTCGATGGCCTCGTTGATCACCACCTTGGGCGGGATGTCGCTACAGCACTTCAACTGATAGACCGCCAGGCGAAGGATGCTCTTGTCCACGGGCGAAAGACGCGAGAACTGCCAGCGGATGGTCGCGCTGACGATCAGCTCGTCGCACACCTCGACGTGCTCCCATGTCCCCTGCGTCCATTCCCACGCCAGTTTGCGGGTGCGCTCGTCGGGTTCGTTGACGGTGAAGAACTCACCCATCAGACGCGGGAGCAGCTCAGCCCCTTGAACGTCCAACTGATAGAGCGCCTGGATCGCCAGCTCTCTGGCCCGTGTTCGTTTGTCAATATGCATCCCGGTGCGAGCGTCCTTGCACATAAGTGCGGTTGCCGCGACTAGATCTGCCCCATGACGCTGGTCATTTCCATGGCGGTCATGGCGGCGTTGGCGCCGGCGTTGCCCATCTTCGTTCCGGCCCTCTCGACCGCCTGTTCGAGCGTTTCGCAGGTCAGCACGCCGAAGACTGTCGGGACCGCCGTGTCGTAGTTGATCTGCCCGATGCCCCGGACGACCTGCTGGAAGACCGCTTCGTAGTGTCCGGTCTGACCCCGGATGACGGCGCCCAGGCAGATGACCGCGGCGAACTTGCCGCTGTCGGCCAGCTTCTTGGCCGCGACGGTGATCTCGCAGGCGCCAGGAACCCAGACCACCGAGATCTGCTCGTCGGAGGCGCCGTGACGCTGAAGGCAATCGATCGCCCCGCCGAGAAGCTTCGACGTGATGAACTCGTTGAACCGGCTGACGACGATGCCATACTTGCCCTTGCCGGCTGTGATCTGGCCTTTGATTTCCTGGATCATGATCTGGACTCTCCACGCTCTCGGCCGGTCACGCCGACCGATCATACAAAACGGACTCTTCCCGCCTTGTCACTTTACCGGCTTATTATAGGATGCTTGCCGGCGCGTTTCCACAAAAACCCCTGTCGCCGCCGGCGGCCTGCTCGCGAAACCATCGCAACACCTTATCCACAAACATTTTACGTCGCCGAGAATTGACCCGTCTTGCACCTGGCGCGCAAAGCAACGGCGGCACCGCCGATCCGGTGCCGCCTGATGGGGAACTGCCTCGAAACCACTTGTGCGGGTTAGCTGCCGCGGATTTGGATGCGTTTCGGTTTGGCCTCTTCCGGCTTGTTGATGCGGACGGTCAGCACGCCCGCGTTCATCTCGGCGCTGATATGGCCGGCGTCAACGTCGTTCGGCAGCGTGAACTCGCGGCGGTAGTCGCCGATTCGCGTCTCCCGGTAGACCGGCGTTCCGGACTCTTCGGGATCGACCTTGCCCGTGACGATCAGCGTGCCCTTGTCGACGGTGATGTCGGCGTTCTCTTTCCTGACGCCGGGCATGTCGTACCGAAGGACCAATCCGTCCGGCGTTTCACTGGTGTCCACCGGGGGCACGAAATACTGCTGCGTCTGCTCTTCTCTTCGCGTCACCGCCGCCTGCTGCGGCCGGGTGACTTCCTGCTGATTCGGTGCCATAGCTCTCAACCTCCCATCAAACGATAACGGTCCTGTCGTCGCCGTTGGGTCCTCTTACGATGCAATCTTGATCTTCTTGGCCTTCGCTTCTTCCGCCTTCTCCATGTACACGCGCAACACACCGTCGCGGTACTCGGCCTTGACCGAGTTCGTGTCGACCGGCGTGGGCAATGTCACTGTCCGCGTGAATGTCCCCATCGGTCTCTCGCGGCGATAGTAGCGCTCCTGCTCGGACTCCTCGACCTTGCGCTCGCCCTTGATGGTCAGCGAATCGCCCAGCACGGTCAACTCGAAGTCGCCGCTCTTCATCCCCGGCGCCTCGGCCGTCATCACCACCGCCTGACCCTGGTCGTAGACGTTGATCGCCGGGAAGGTGCCGCGCGGCACGCTCCGCAGGCTCAACGGACGACCCACTGCATTGAGGATCCGATCCATCTCTTCCAGCGTCTTGCCCACGTCAAAGAATGGTGACCAGTTCTCGAACCACATCGTCAGTACCTCCCAAGATCTCCACCAACTCTTCTGCGGCATCCATGCCTTCACGCCTTTTCCACTCTACAATCCACTCTTGCAAACCCCGTGCCAGAACACATGTACTTTTCTCAACCCTCTGTAATATCACATGTTAGAGATACCCTCACGCGTGTGCCACCCCGCCAGAATCTGCCATTCTTGCAGATGCACGCGGTACCGTCGCGGACGTGATCTGACATGTGTGTGCCAGCAGCAGATCATTGGGCTTGAGGGTTCGGCGCTGGACCTGGACTGAGCGGCGGCAGCTCGGGGGTTATCAGACGGTTTGCGTGGGGGTGGAGGGAGAAGGGTTTGCGTGGGGGTTATCGGACGGGGGCGGCGAGGCGGGGGTTCGGCCAAGCTCCATTCTGCAAGGGACTTATGCACGGGCGCGGGCGGCGGGCTGGGCGGGCGAAAAGGACTTCGCCGGCGGCGGAAAACGGGTTAAGGGCCTGGCGTCGGCGGGCGATATAGCCGGGTGTAGTCAGGCTGTACCCTGGGAACGCTGGAGGCAAGCAACGACGATGCTGTTCGACGATATGGAGTTCGGGACCTACGACCGCGCCGAGCGCAACGCCCGCAAGGCTTATGAGCTGTACGAAGACGGCCAGATGGCCCAGGCTCTCGTGGAACTGGACCTGGCGCTGGAGATCAACCCGACCAACAGCGCCTGGCACTTCAACAAGGGCCTGACGCTCGACTCGATCAGCCGGTTCAGCGAGGCGATCGAAGCCTACGAGGCGGCGCTGGAGCTGAGCCCGGGCGACCTGGAGATCCTCAACTCGCTGGGCGTCGATTATACCCGCACCGGACAGTACGACCGGGCGATCGCCACGTTCGAGTACATCCAGCAGCTCGACTCGCGATTCGAGCCGTGCTACTGTAATCGCATCATCACCTACACCGAGATGGGTCTGCACGACCAGGCCGAGCAGATGTTCTACCTCGCCCAGCAGCTCGAGCCCGACTGCGCCCTGTGCTACTACAACATCGGCAACAGCCTCTTCGCACGCGGCCAGTACAAGAAGGCCGTCCAGTGCTGGCTCAAGACGGCCGAGCTCGAACCGAGCCATCCGCAGATCCACTATCGCATCGCGCAGGCTTACTGGTCGCACGGCGATCCCGTCGAGGCGCGCGAGCATTTCCTGTCGGAGCTGCGGGCCAATCCGGGCGACATCGAAGTCATCATGGACTTCGCGCTGTTTCTTCTGGAGCTCGGTGACATCGAGTCCTCGCGCGAGAAATTCCGCCGCATCCTCGAACTCGACCCGGACTTCGCGCCGGCGCTGTTCTATCTCGGCGAGATCGCATTCAATCAGAACGATCTGACCCGCGCCGAACGTCTGTTCCGGCAGGCGCTCGATCGCGACTCGACGCTGCCCGGCCCACACTATCGCATGGCCCAGTGCGCGCTGGCCAACGGCCGGCCGAAAGAGGCCCGGGCGTGCCTGATGGCCGAACTGGAACTCGACATCGAGGAGGCGGGCACGCTCATCTCGATGGGCTCGATGTTCCTGACCCTGGGCGACAACGACAACGCCATCGGCTGCCTGCTGCGCGCCAGCAATCTCGACATGACCAATCCCGACGCCCACTACTACCTCGGCGTCGGCGCCGCCAACAAGGGCCACCTGGACGATGCGGCGCAGTTCTTCGCGCACGCCCTCGATATAGACCCGGAACACTTCGGCGCGCTGCGCGACTCGGCGTTCACGTACGTGGCCGCCGGTCGAATGGACAAAGCGGCCGAACGCGTCCGCCGGGCCCGCGTCCTGATGCCCGGCGACAGCCGGCTTCGCATGCTCGATTACAGTCTCCGCGTGCTTGCCGTGGGCCGGGGCATCACCGACGCGTTCCGCAAACTCGATCCGCGTAGGCTCCGGAAGCGCCGCCGCTGACACAACGGTTGCAGCTCACAGCTACCCTGCGATTCTTCCATTTCTCTCAACAGGCGGGAACTTTCGCGGGCCTCCATGCGACCTTAGAATGGACGCACAGGCATGGCACGCACGTTCCAAACCGAGTTCGATCAGTTCTGGAGACAGACCTGCGGCAAGGTCCGGGCGTACATGTTCTGCGCATCCAACAGCGTCAGCGACGCCGACGACCTGGCCCAGGAGTGCTACCTGCGTGCCTTTCGCAACTGGGACCGGTTCGACGGGCGGGGCAGCCGCTTGGCGTGGCTGTTCGCCATCGCGCGAAACACGCAGACCGACTGGTTCCGCAAGCGAGGCCGCGACGCACGCGTGCTCGAACGAGGCGCTGCGGAGCGGGCCTTGGAGACGTCGACGCCGGACCTCGATGACGCCGAAGCCCTCTGGCAGGCGGTCGGCAGACTGACCGCCGAGCATCGGGAGGTCGTCCACCTGAGGTTCGGGGCGGACCTGAGCTACGACGAGATTGCCGGGACGCTGAACGTGCCGGTCGGGACGGTCCGCTCGCGGCTGCATCGCGCCTTGAAGGCCATCCGAGAACAAATGGAGGAAATCCAGAATGAAACGTGAGACGATCGAACGGCTTGCCATGGACCTCGCGCTGGGCGAGCTGAACGAAGATGCCGCGACGTTGTTCGAGGCCTATCTGGCCGAACACGCCGAAGCGAGGCAGTGGGCCGAACCGATGACGCAGACCTGCATCCGAACGCGCCAAGCCATCGCGCAGAAGACGCAAGCAGCCGCAAGGCTCACTCCGTCGGAACCCGTCCGGCTGTTCCCGGCGGATTGGAGCGCGCTGGCGCGCTGGGCAGCGGTGATCGCGGTCGCCGCCTTACTCGGAGTCGCCATCGGACGCCGATCTGCGCCCTCGCCGACGCCAGAGCCCGAGACTGTCATCGTCCGGACCGCTCCGCGCCAGGCCGGCGCGGAAGGCTGGCGACGCGTCCTGGGCGACTCGGAGCAAGGCTTCTGGCAGACCAAGGCGGTTGCCATGCTGCGATCGCAGCCACGTGAGATCCAACACTCGCCCGACCCAGGGCCGAGCCTTTGGGATCGATACCGACAGTTCAGAAAGGAGCGGAGCCATGAAGAGGTCTATTAGAAGCTACAGCCTGTTTGGCCTGTGCGGCGTTCTGACGCTGGTGATCGGGTGCCTGCCGGACAACTCCATCGACTGGTCCGCAGACGGCTCATACGGCCTGCTTCGAATCGAAGGCAAGCTGTTCGCGGTGGACGGAGCCAGCGGTGCGCTGACGACCATCGAGCCCGATGGCGTGAGCATCATGCCGGGCATCTCGTCCGACGGAAAGCGCATCGCATACGTCAAAGGATTCGCCTGTTCGACGGTAGAGGAGGGCTTCAAGCTGTTCCCGGCGAACGTGGTCGAGATGATCCGGCGCGACGCCCAGAGGCTCCGCGAAAAGGTGATCGGCGGGGCGATTCTGCCGACCGATCTCCCTGTCGGTGACGGGAGCAAGCTCGGCTCGGAGGAATCGTACCATCGCTGGGTGGTGCGCGCGATGTGCGAAGACGCTAACGCGTTGCTGGTGACCCGGCTGGGACGGGACAAGCTCGAAGAATGTCAGAAATGCGAGATTGGGTACATCCGCCTGATCGTGGCGGACCGGGCCGAGCCAGAACGGAATACGACTGTCATGACGATGCCCCTGACGATGTATCGGCCCCGGTTCTCACCCGACGGCCGCCACGTCGCCTTCCTGATGCCGACGCCTCACGATCAAGAGAAGGCGACCCTGATCGCCGCCTCCACGGATGGAAACACCGACGCGATCGAGGTGGCTGCCGGCGTCGCATTCGGCTACGATTGGCGCCCCGACAGCAAAGCGATCGCCTACGTCAGGCAGGATGGCGACCCGATCCTCGGCGCGGTCGAGGAAAGGGTCCTCGTCGCAGAGGACGGCGTCGTTGCCACCGAAGCCACCAACCCGATTACGGATGACACGGTCTGCACGCGCCGGTCTACGGGCCCGACCAGGCAGTTCGCGGGAACCCTGTTTCAACCCTATATGAGCGTCCAATACGGGCCCGAAGGCCGGGTCCTGTTTTCCAGCGCGACGGTCACCATCCCCACATCGGACCTGGACGAGCCCAGGAATTCCTTGTTCTGCTACGACCGCCTGACGGGAACGGTGACGGATATTCTGCCGGCCGCCCTCCGCAACCAGGCGAGCGAGAGCATCCATTACTTTCGCCTTTCGCCCGACGGCAAGCGCCTGCTGGTGCCGCTGGAATCCAATCGCTTCGCGATCTGTGAACTGGGTTCAAAGCAAGTACAGTATCCGCTCAGCGCCGAGGAGGGGTTCGGAGATGACGACATACCCGATCTTCTGCCTTCCTGGAAGGGCAACGATCAGATCACGTGCCTGGTCCCCGAGACAAGCCACTTCCTGACCGGGGCCGACGGCAAACCCCGCCATCGCAGAGAGATCGTCGTCCTCGGAACGGACGGGCAGTTACAGAGGGTCCTCAGCAAAGACTGGCCCGATGAGGCTCTGCCGGAGGCTTCGCAGAACGAAACCAAAGGCATCTTCCAGTCCACGCCGTGAACCTCGACGGCCAGGAGGAATGTTCGTCACCGGCTAATGGCCGTCCTGAGCAGGTCGATGGGGACCGACGAGGGCAACTGCTTCTGGGCCGCGTCGATGGCGGCTTTCGCCTCGGCCGGACGGTCCATTTGATAGTAGATGTACGCCATCAGGAATTGCAGTTGAGGCACCCCGTCAGCTTGGATGAGCCGGTCCAGTTCGTTGAAGTGCCGGACGAAGGGATCGGGACCACCCACGAGATGGATCAGGTCCGTCCTTTGCAGCGCGGCGGGCAGGTCCAGCTCGACGGTCTTGGCGATGAACACTGCACTGTCGAGGTACCGGCCGGCTGCCAGAAGCGCATGGCCCTTGCCCAGATGAGCCCGCGCATCGTTCGGACGGTACGCGGCGGCAAGGGTGAAGGCTTCGGCGGCACGCTGGAACTGGCCCTGTTGCATCAGTTGTCGGCCCGACTGAAGGTAACGCTCGAACATCTTCGCAGAAGACGAATCGTTGTTCAGCGGCGACGCCGGCGTCAGTGCGGCGTTCGTGGCCGCTTTGATCGGGGACAGCGCCGAATCGCCGCCTTGCCCCAGGACACGATAGCCGCTGGGCAACTCCGCACCGGGCGACGCTTGAGGCAAAGGCATTGCCGTTTGCGGGCGTTTCAGAACCGCATCCGTCGTGTCGAAGGCCCGCGCGGTTTCATGGATGCGCTGCACGGCAGGCAATTGACTGGCGCTCGGGCTCGCCGGGGCGCCGGCGGTCTGGCGCGTGCGAGGCGCGACCAGGGCGTCGATGGACAACGGCGTTTCGGACGGCGCCTGTTCCTGCTCTTCGTAGAGCCGCAGTCGGGGCTGTGCGTCCGCGACGGTGTCGGAAGCGGCGCCGGCATCCGCTTGGCCGAGTGCGGCGGCGCTTTGTGCCGCAGTACCCTCGAGCAAACCCGTCGTCGCCGACAGCAATCGGGCGGTCTCCTGCAACAGCTCCCGCCGGCGCAAGGCATCGGCGGGCGCCACAGGCTGCGCGACTTTCATCACACTCTCAGGCAGCGAAGGCGAGTCTGCGGGACCGCTCTGCATCCCTGGTTCGGCAGCCTCCGCGCCGGCCGCAATACTCCGTTCGAGCTGCACCAGCTCGGCCTTGACCTGTGCGAGCGTCTCCTGCAAATGCCGCATCTGCTGCCGGTAGTCCTCTCGCGTCGCGACAGCGCCGCCCTGTGTCGACGTCGGCCCGTCTGTCGTGAGGTCGCTCCCGGGAATTGCCGGCGAAACCAGCGGAATCGCCGACGACGTGTCACTGGGTTGCAGCCCCAAATCCGATCCCGACGTGTATCGGGACGGGGGTGTTTGTCCGGTATGTGCGGTTCCCGCGCCGGGGGTCGTCACGGTTCCGGTCGGCGAGTAGAACGAATCAGATGCTCCCATGGCGCTATCCGCGACCGTCGTCGGCGCTGTGCGCCGCAGGAACGGATCGAGCGAGGTCGAGCCCAGAGGCGCGTCGATGCTCGTCGGCGGGCGGTAGGGAAGAGCGCCACGGAAGTGTTTGCCCCCTGTGACGTTGCCGGTGACGACGCGATCGCTGCTGTCGATGGGATCGGGCGTGTCAACGAGGCCATTCTCGTAGCTGGTCAGCGGAGTCGTCGCCGAGCGGACCGCGCTGGGCACCGAGCCGACGCCGTAGCCGCCCGTGCGATTGCCCGACGAGAAGGACGTGACCGCGCAGACCACAATCAGCGTGACGACCCACGCGACGATCTTGCGACGGCGCATCTGCCGGTCGGCATCGGATCGACTGATGCGTCCGGCGTTCGTTCGTCCTGAAAACAGCGAAGCTCTCATCATGTCACCTCGACTTCGAGAGCAGGCATGGCGTGGTGCGAACACAACCGTCGCGGTCGAGCGCTCAGTAGCTCGCGTACTTGGGTCTCTCCGCCCAGCCGAGCTTCGAGGCCAGCGTCTGCCACGGCGTCCGCAGAGGGTTGTTCACCACGAGGAAGTTGCTCGATTCCCGTACGACCTTCACGACGTCGTCGACGGACAGCGCTCGCGAGACCTGGCCGTCGATCGAGACGGTGGTGCCCTCGTTGATCCGCGTGCAGCAGATCTCCACGCGGCTGCGGGCGTCGATCACAATCGGACGGAAGCTCAGCGAATGGGGGCAGATGGGCGTGATGACCATCGCCTCCATCGAGGCCGCCAGGATCGGGCCGCCGGCCGCGAGGCTGTAGGCCGTCGAGCCGGTGGGCGTCGAGACGATCAGGCCATCTCCGCCGCAGGTGGCCACGTGCTGGCCGTCGACGGCGATCTTCAGCTCGATCATCCGAAACGGCGGGCCCGAGGTGATGAAGACCTCGTTGACCGCGGGCGAGTGGAACTTCTCCCGACCGCCCTGGGAACTCTCGGTGACCCAACAGCCCAGCAGCATCCGCCGCTCGATGGGCGCCTTGCCTGCTACAACATTGTCAAAGAATTCCTTCAGCTCCTGAACGCTGAATTCGGCAAGGAAACCGAGCTTCCCGAGGTTGACCCCGATGACGGGCACATGGGACTGACTGAGGTCCCTGGCCGCCGAGATGATGCTGCCGTCGCCGCCAAAGACGACGGCGAAATCGCTCTCGCACAGGACGTCGGTCGAGCAGCCTCCGAGGCCGCAACGGGCGACGATTTCGGCCTTGCCCTGGAGGAAGCGGGTGAAATCCTCGATGGCCGTGGCGACCGGCTCTCTGGCCGGGTCCCCAAAGATGACCAGTTTGGGCAGGGTCCTTCGCTGACTCATGTCTGTGCGCGTTTGGCGCCTCGGTCGTTCAGCATTTCCTTTGCCGCGTTGACAATGTCATCGGCCGTAACGCCGACCTGCATGAGTTGCGACCGGCGAGAATCGTGCCCGATAAAGCGGCGGGGCGCCGCCAGCACACGGATGCGCCCGGTGTCGAGACCCAGTTCGGACGCCCGTTCGAGGACGGCCGACCCGAATCCGCACGCGACGTGGTGGTCCTCGACGGTAATCAGGCCTTTTCCCTTCGCCAGGCCGGTCAGGATCTTGTCGTCGACGGGTGCGGCGAACCGCGCGTTGACGACATCGACAGCAATCCCTTCATCATGCAGAGTCTGCGCGGCCTGGAGGGCTTCCGGCAGCAGGGTCCCATAACAGGCAACGGTCAGCGCCGGCCTGCGGCCACGCTTGACCAGGATGCTCTGGCCCAGCTCGAAAGGCTTGTCGGAAGCGGCCCGCACGAATTCGTCGGAAGGCACCGCGTCCTTGGGGTATCGGATCACAACCGGATGACTCTGAGCCAGCGCGAACTCCAGTGCGTGTTTCATCTCGACGGCGTCCGCGGGCGCCACGAGGACCATGTTCGGCATCATCCGCATATACCCGATGTCCATCAGGCCATGGTGCGTCGGCCCATCGGAGCCAACCAGGCCCGCGCGATCCACGCAGAAGACCACAGGGAGGTTCTGCAAGGCCACTTCCTGGAAGACCTGGTCGAAGCCGCGCTGAAGGAAGGTCGAGTAGATGCAGACCACCGGTCTAAGGCCGGTCTTGGCGATGCCCGCGGCGATGTCCACCGCAGCGCTCTCGGCGATGCCCACGTCGTAGAACCGTTCGGGGTGTTTCTCGCGAAACGCAACGAGGCCGGTCCCGTCGCACATGGCCGAGGTGATGGCGACGATTCGATCATCGCGCTCCGCCAGCTCGGTCAGTGCCACGCCGAACGCCTCGGTGAAACTCTGGTGCGAGCTTTCCGGCGCGGACTCGACGCAATTGCCGTTGATCTTGAAGGGGCCGGTCGAGTGAAACCGAGTCGGTCCTTCGTCGGCGGGATTGAAGCCTTTGCCCTTCTTGCTGTAGACGTGCAGCAGGACGGGGTGATTGACCTCTTTGAGCGCCTCGAAAAGGCGCACCAGCGACTCGATGTCGTGCCCGTCCACCGGCCCGAAGTACGGGACGTTGAGGCTTTCGAACAACTGGCTGGGCGGCAGGACCATGCGGATGGTCTTCTTGATCTTCTCGACCGCCTCGTCGACGCCGCGACCGATGCCCGGGACGTGTTCGAGGATGTTCCGCGCGGTCCGCCGCATGTCTTCGTACGTGTGGCTCAGACGAAACCGCGAGAAGTACTTGGCGACCGCGCCCACCGTCGCGTCGATGGCCATGCTGTTGTCGTTGAGCACGATCAGCAATTGGCGCTTGACCAGCCCGAGGTTGTTGAGCCCCTCGAACGAGGTCCCATTGACGATGCTGGCGTCTCCGACGAAAGCGACGATTTTCGGTGCGACCGGCTCGGCCTTCTGGGGCTTTCGGCGCGCCCCGGCATTGTTTGACTCGGCCGCCTTTGCCTTCAGTTGCTCGCCGAGGGCCATCCCCACGGCGGTGGTCACCGACGTTCCGGCGTGGCCGACGGTGAACTGGTCGTATTCGCTCTCGCTGGGGTTGGGGAATCCGCTGATCCCCCCAACCTGCCGCAGCCGCTCGAACCCCGCCTTGCGCCCCGTGATGATCTTATGCGTGTAGCACTGGTGCCCCACGTCCCACAGGAGCTTGTCCTGCTTGAAGTCGAAAACGTAATGCAGGGCCAGAGTCATCTCCACGGCGCCCAGATTGCTCGCCAGGTGCCCGCCCGTCTTACTGATCGAACGCAACATGAACTGGCGAATCTCCTCCGCCAGCGTCTCCAGCTCCGGCACCGTCAATTTCTTCAGATCCGCCGGGCCGTTGATCTGCTCCAACAAACTGCTCATAACAGAAATCACCCTAATGAAGCCATCAGTCCGCACATTCTAATCGAAAGCGCCCCGACGTGCAGCGAAATCGCGACGGGGGGGCAAAAAAGGCCGACCCGGTCGCCTCGGACGGTCCAGGCAGAAAAGGACCTGCACCGCGTGGAAGATGCGGTTCGTCCCGATCAGTCGAAGTGATATCCGCACGTATCTCCGGTGATCAGCTCCGACTCGGTTCGCGGGTACTTCCGGCAGTTCAGCGGCCGCAAGGGGTACGCCGAGCAGTAGATCTTGCCGTCCCCATTGCTCTTGATGAACGGACAAGGATTGGGCAGCTTGCAGCAGGCGCCGCAATGAACGCACTGGCCTTTGCGCCGCTTGGAAACCGGCAGCACCGACGTGAACGTCCTCTTGATCTTGGCGCCCCAGGTGTTTCTTTTGTCATCAGGCATCGAATGGAATCCCGAAAGGTTTCTTGCTCCAGAGGCCATAGGTTATACCGGCCTGGGCCGTGCGGGTCAATAGACGAAGCGATCCACGTGCGGACCGGCAACAAGTGGCTGCCGTCGCAGGGCATCGAGCCGGTGCGCAGCGCCGGCCCAAGTCAGCGGGCGATGCCGTCTTCCAGGTCCGCCAGGACCGTTTGGGCCTTGACCACCTTGTTGCCGTGCGGACCCTGCCAGTTGACATCCTCGTTCCGTTGGAGCAAGTCCTCGACCTTCTTGCAGGCCACCAGAACGGTGGCGTGATTCTTGTTGCCCATCGCCCGGCCGACCTCCGAGCTGGACATCTTGGTGTGCTTGCGGATCAAGTACATGCTGAAATGCCGCGCCAGCGAGACGGTGCGGTCTTTCTTGGCCGAATGAAGCGTCGCGGCGGTCGTTCCGAAGTAGGCGGCCACCGTGCTTTCGATGTCACAGACATGCACGATTGGATCGCAGCGCTCGATGTGCTCGGCCAGCACGCTCTGGGCCATCGCCAGGGTGATCTTCTCGTTCTGGAGGGCGGCGTAGGCCACCAGCTTCAGCAGGGCGCCTTCGAGCTCGCGTACGTTGGTGCGGATGCGTTCGGCCACGAATCGGACGACGCCCTCGGACATCGCTCCGGCCTGCGCGGCCTTGCTGTCGCCGAACGCGGTGGCGACCATCCGCTGGGCGAACTGCCGGCAGATCTCACATCGCGTCTGGAAATCCGGCGGCTCGATCTTCACCACCATCCCCGAGACGAAACGGTTGACCAGCTTCTCCGACAACTGCCCGATCATCTTCGGATGGGCATCCGAGACCAGGACCACCTGTTTGCCTGCCAGATTGATCGTATTGAAGGTGTGCAGAAACTCCTCCTGGGTCGACGGTTTGCTGGCCAGAAAGTGCACGTCGTCGATGGCCAGCAGGTCCGTCTTCCGCAGGCGGGCGCGAAAGGCTTCAAGCTTCTTGGTCTTGAGCGCCAGCACGAACTGGTTGGCGAACTCCTCGGCCGAAAGGTAGAGCCAGTTGGTCTGCGGGCGGGCTTCGGTGACGCCGTTGCAGATGCCCTGGAGCAGGTGGGTCTTGCCGACGCCGTAACCGCCGTGAATGAACAACGGATTGAACGGACTGTGCTGCTCTCGCACAACCGCCCGGGCGGCGCTGTAGGCCAGTTCGTTCGAGGGCCCGACGATGAAGGTGTCGAGCGAGAGCCGCAACCCCTTGGACGACGGCGAAGAGGCCGCCTCGGCTGTCTTCCGCGGACCGGCGGGCGCCGCAGCCACCGCTTCGACCGCGGGACGCTGACGCTTCTCCGAAAGCTCCGCGTCGATCGCAAACGAAATCGTCGGGTGACCGCCCGTGGCGGCGTGCGCGGCCGCCTTGATGTCGCGAAGAAAATGGCTCTCGAGCCAGTTGGCCATGAACGGATTCGGGACGCCGATCTTCAGACACCCCTCGGCCAACGTGAACCGCGCACAACTCTGGAACCAGATCCTGTATTTCTGGGGACCGATGCGTCCCACGAGCGCTTCGGCGATCGCCTCGGCGCCGGGTCCCGCCGTGCGGGAACCCTCATCCATGATCGTGCCCTGCATCGACATCTCCGTATCAATACTGATAATCAGGCTCTTATCAGCCATGTCTTGCGGTTTCAAAGAGGGTCCGACCCTCCCATGCAAATTCGAACGGCGAAAGAGCCTATTATTTCGCGGATGGCCCTTGAATCAATGCCATTCCAAGTCGTTTCTTTTCCACGAACCAGAGGGACTGAGAGCCACTGGCTTTGCGCACGAAAATTTTTAGTTGTCAACACGTTTTGCACGACGCAAAACCGTATTGTGGAAAACCTGTGCATGGGCGTGACGCTGGACCTGGAATCCGCGCGGTCTCCATACTGAAAACCGGGTTGCGATCCCGGCGTCGGAACGGCAGTACATCGCGGAGAACCTGTCACGGGGGACGTTGGAAATGCATCCGACGCCGCGGCGCGCGCCGCCCGTCGAGGGCGAGGCGCAGCGCCGGCGTTCGAACGTCTGACAGACGCCTGGACGTGGCCGCGTCGATCGTGCCCCCCAATGCCCGATCGCTTGGCCCGCAGGCGGAAACCACTCATGCTACGCAGATTGTCACGCCTGCGACGAGCCGCCGACCGCGGCGCATCGCGCGACGGCTACTCTTGTTCCTTCGGCGCCTCTTCCTCGGCCGGCTCGGCTTGTTCGGCCACGACCACAACGTTGACGGTCGCCGTCACGTCGTCGGTGAATTTGAGCGTCACACTGTGAGAGCCGACCTGTTTGATGTGCTCGGGCAGACGCACCACTTCGTCGGCCACCGCAAATCCCTGCTCGCGCAGGTTGGCCGCGATCATCCGATCGGTGATCGAACCGAACAGGACGCCATGCTCGTTCGCCTTGGCCGCCAGCACGGCCTCGGCGCCGTTGACCGCCTCGGCGGCCGTCTCCAAACGTTTGCGCTCCTTCATCCGCTCCGCCGCGCGTTCGGCCTTGGCCTTGGCGATCGCCCGGATGTTTCCCTCGGTGGCCACCTTCGCCAGGCCCTGCGGCAGCAAGTAGTTCCGCGCATACCCTTCGGTCACGTCGACGACGTCACCAAGCCACCCCAGTTTCCTGATATCTTCGTAAAGCAAAACCTTCATCGTCTATTCCTCGTAACGTTCTCTCTTACGGCCAAGGCCCGGACCCGGCGCTCGGACGCCGGCGCAACGGGACCGGCTATGTGGAATACGGCAGCAGCGCCATGAACCGGGCCCGTTTGATCGCTCGTTTGGCCTTTCGCTGGCAGCCGGCACAGTTGCCGCTGCGTTTGCGCGAGTAGATCTTGCCCCGGTTGGTCAGCAGCTTCTGGAGGGTGTCGATATCCTTGTAGTCGATGTAGCTGATTCCGCCCCGGCAAAAGCGGCACTGGGTCTGGTCGCGCGCCCCGGCGAATCCCGGTCGTCTTCTCTGTCGTTTCTTCTGTTGTTGTGGTCGTGGTGCCATCTGTTTACCTCATCGCTATCAACGTACGCTGCATTTCGAACGGACTTGCACTAAAACGGTATTTCATCGTCGCCGACCTGGTTGGGCGACCGTGTCTGCGGCGCTGCCTGGTCCCCGCCATAGCTCTGATCGGCCTGGTCGGGCCCGGCGGGCCCGCCGCCCCCACCGGCGCCGGGCATGAACTGGAAGTTCTCCACGGTCACGCGATGGCGACTGCGCTTGGTCCCGTCCTGGGCGGTCCAGGTGTCGTAGGTCAGCCGACCCTCGATGAAGATCGGCTTGCCCTTGCTCATGTACTTGTTCAGGTTCTCGGCCATGCGCCCGAACGCACGGCAGTCGACGAAACAGGTTTCATCACGCTGGCTGCCGTCCTGGGCCGTCCACTTGCGGTTGGTCGCCACGCCGAAATCGACCACCGCCGTCTGACTCGGCGTGTACGAAAGCTGCGGGTCCCGGGTCAGGTTGCCCATCAGCAGAACTTTGTTGAAACTGGCCATAGTCCACCTCTCCGTCAAATCTCAAACCCGGCAGGACGTCCATCCCCTGCCCACGGACGCGGCGCGCCGATGCGGCAGCGACGTGGCGTCACTACCTTTCCATCTTGCCCGTGTCGTCGTCGTTGTCGGCCAGCGTCCGCGGACCTCGGAACGTCCGCGGCTCCGGGGCCCCTTCCGGCGCGCCCGGCAACTCCGGGGGCTTGGCGATCGGCTCGCCCTTGATGTCGCGCTCGATCATCTCGGCCGGACGCTTCTCCGTCGTCAGGATCAGCGCACGCATGACCTTCTCCGACAGCAGAACGTCCTTCTCGATCCCCGAGATCCGACGCCCATCGGCCTTGAAGTAGCACAGAATGTACGTGCCGCGCGAGGTGTGGTCGATGTCGTACGCCAGCTTGCGCTCCTGCCACTTTCGCATCGAGACGACCTCGGCATCCGCACGCTGGAGGATGGTGTTGATCACGGAGAGCGTACCCTCCCAATCCGCCGTCGCCTGCGCCGAGTCGACCAGGAACATGCCTTCATATAACCGCTTCGCAACCGTTTCCAAACCTGTTACCTCCTGATTCCAAACAGCAATCTCAGAAATCCAAGCTTTATGCGAACCACGCCGACCCGGTGCCTTCGGTCACACCGGAGGGCTGTTGAACTCACTCATCGCCCTGTCGATCCCCGATTCGAGCCAGCACAACACCGCGTCGCGCGCCCGGACAATCGCCTCGTTGATCAACGGCCGTTCATCTTCTCGCGGCCGGCCCAGCACATAGTCCACCGAAAGGGCCCCCGGACAGTCGCCGATGCCGACCCGGCAGCGGGCAAATTCGTCGCTGCCCAGCCGGGCGATGATGTCCGACAGGCCGTTGTGTCCGCCCGCCGAGCCTTTCGCCCGGATCCGAATCCGGCCCGGCGCCAGGGCTTTGTCGTCCGTAATGACCATCAGGTCCTCAAAGCTGAGTTTGTAGAACCCGACCGCCGTGGCCACCGCCTGACCGCTGCGATTCATGAACTGCCACGGCTTCATCAACATGACCTTTCGCTCACGATACCAGCCTTCACCGATCCGCGCACCGAACTTCTGCTGCTCGACCGCGATCCCCAGCGCCTCGTCCAAGGCCTCGATCACCTTGAACCCGAGATTGTGACGCGTCTCGGCATATTCCGGCCCCGGGTTTCCCAGGCCGACCACCAATCTCAGATCCGCCATCGGTTCCGATCCAGCGCGCCGTTCACGGCCTCCATCTTACTCACCGGACTCCGCAGGCTCTTCCTTCTTCTCGCCAATGACTTCCGGCGCCACCGGGGTCTCGGCCTCAAGCTCCTCGGTCGTCTTGGCCGCCGCGACGACGTGGCAGGCCGCCAGCAACATCTCCGGCGGGCTTACCAGAGTCACGCCCTCCGGCAGGGCAACTTCCCCGGCGTGGATCGCCTGGCCGACCCCCAGTTCTTTGACCGAGACCACGATGGACTCGGGCATGCTCGTAACCAGACACTCGATCTCAAGCTGGCTGGCGTGCTGCTCGACGATCCCGCCCTCGTGCGTCCCCTTGGCCGTACCCTTCAGCTCGATCGGCACGCTCACGCGAACGGCCTCCGTCACGTCGACACGCATCAGATCCACGTGCACGATGTTGCGGCCGAGGTGGTCGTACTGCAATTCCTTGACGATCATCTTCTCGGTCTTGCCGCCGACCGTGATGTCCATCAACCGATGTCCGTGGTGCAGCCCTTCCGAGAAGTCGTGGGCGTTCAACAGAATCGCCACCGGGTCCTGCTTGTGCCCGTACACGATCCCGGGGATCTGGCCCTGCTTGCGGACGCGCGCCGCCGCCTTCGAACCGGTGTGCTCTCTGATCTGCGCTTCTAACAACAACGTCTTGTCCATAATCTCTTCACCCGAAAAAACGTGATTCAGACAGTCCTATCAGATCGAATCTCTCCTGATCGCAATACATGGCTCTACACGCCCTGGCTGAACAGGCTGCTGACCGATTCATCCCTGTGAATCCTCTTGATCGCTTCGCCCAGCATCGCGGCGGCGCTGAGAACCTTGATGCGGCTGACCTTCCGGGCCTCCTCCTTCAGCGGAATCGTGTCGGTCACCACGATTTCGTCGATCGGCGCCGCGGCCAGCCGGTCCAGCGCCGGCCCGGCGAAGACCCCGTGCGTGGCGCCGACGAGGATCTTCTTGCACCCGCGACTCTTCACCAGGTCCGCGGCGCTGCACACGGTCCCTGCGGTCGCGATGATATCGTCGCACATCAGGACGTTGCGCCCTTCCACGTGGCCGATCAATTCGTCGGCCTGGACGCGATCGCCGCTGAATCGCCTCTTGTGGACGATGGCCAGGTCGCCCCCAAGGTGAGAGGCGTATCGGGCCGCCGTCTTGATGTTGCCCACGTCCGGGGAAACGACCGTGAGGTTCTCGATCTTCTTGTCGCGGAAGTAACGGCTCAGCACCAGCTCTCCCGTCAGATGATCGACCGGGATGTCGAAGAAGCCCTGCAACTGGTGCGCGTGCAGATCGATCCCGAGCACGCGGTCGGCCCCAGCGGTCGCGATCAGGTTGGCCACCAGCTTCGCGGTGATGGGCACCCGACCCTCATCCTTGCGATCCTGGCGGGCGTAGCCGAAATAAGGGACGACCGCCGTGATGCGCTTGGCGCTGGCGCGCCGCAGACAGTCCAGGTAGATCAGCAGCTCGACCAGGTGCTCGTCCACGGGATTGCACGTCGATTGCACGACGAAGCAGTCCCTTCCCCGGACGTCGTCCTCGATCCGGATCAGCTTTTCCCCATCCGGAAAGCGGCTGAGCTTGGCGCCGCCCACGGGGATGCCGAGGTACTTGCACACCGCGCCGGCCAGAGCCGGATTGCTCGTTCCCGAAAATATCTTCAGGCTGTCGTTCAAAAACATCTTCTGTGGGCCTCTCGACGTAGCTGTCGGGCAACCGGTGCCTCCGGCTACCCCTGTTTCGGCTTCTCTTTCAGTTCGTCGACGTTCTCTTGCGACACAACCATCCCGGCGCCGATATGCGCGCCGGGCTTGAGCGCCAGCGGGGCGATCAATACGGCGCCCGAGCCGATGTAGCAGTCATCGCCTACGGCCGTCCGGTTGATGGTCTGGCCGTCGAAATTGGCCGTGATCGATCCGGCGCCGATGTTGACGTTCCGTCCGATGACCGCATCGCCCAGGTAGCTGTGATGTCGCGCTCGCACTCCATCGGCCAGGACGACATCCTTGACCTCGGTGAAAACCCCCAGAACGACGTCATTCTCGATCACGGTTTCGTTACGGAGAAAGGCGAAGGGACCGATCCGGCAGTCGCGTCCGATTCGAACCGGGCCGTGAATGTAGGTAAACGGCTCGATCACCGTATCCTGGCCGATCTGGGCCCGGGCGTCGATCCAGGTGTTGTCGGGGTCGACAATGGTCACGCCCTTCTCCATCAACTCCTGCTGGACGCGGTGCTGCATGATCTTGCTGGCGACGCTGAGCTGGGCCCGGCTGTTGACGCCCATCGCCTCCTCGGGCCGCACCGCCGTGATGGCGACAACCTTGTGACCGGTGGCGATCAGCACCGAGAGAGCATCCGTCAGGTAGTACTCCTGCTTGACGTTGTCCGGCTTGACCTGCTCCAGCGCCGAAAACAGCGCCTGGTTGTTGAACAGGTAGTAGCTCGGGTTCACCTCCCGGAGCGCCTTCTGCGCCGGCGTGCAGTCGCTGTCCTCGACGATGCCCTGGATGTTCCCGTAGGCGTCTCGAACGATGCGACCATAGCCCGTGGGGTCGTCCAGGACCGCCGTGGCAAGCGTCGCCGCCGAGTGCTCGGCCTGGTGCTTGTCGATCAGCGTCTGGAGCGTCTTGGCGCGAATCAGCGGCCCGTCGCCGCACAGAACCAGCGTCTGGCCCCGGAAGTCCTTCAGATGCTCCTTGCAGCACTTGACGGCGTGGGCCGTGCCCTTCTGCTCGTCCTGAGGCACCCATACGATGTCCGACGCGTCGGAAAAACGCTCCTGAACCTGATCTGCGCCGAAGCCTACTACGACGTAAATCTTTTCTACGCCGACACTTCGACACGCGTCGAGCACGTAGGCCAACATCGGCCGGCCGGTCACCTCGTGTAGCACCTTTGGCAACTGGGTGTTCATCCGACTGCTCACCCCGGCCGCCAGCAGTATCGCTACTCTCTCAGCCATACGCCCTCTTCAGATTGACCATTGATTATTGATGATCGCTGCTTGATAAGTTACTCCGTTGAAAGCACTTACGATCAATCTACCCACTCAGTATTCAATAAGCACTTATCAATTTCTGTCATCTACCCGGCCAGGGCTCGAACCTGGAATATGGGTACCAAAAACCCATGTGTTGCCGATTACACCACCGGGTAATGGCCCTTGGAAATTGTCAATTGATGATTGGCGATTGATGATTTGCAGGCGAATCTCCTCTGCGAACCAATAATCACTAATCAATCATCAATAATCGATACTCCTGCTGTCACGGAGACCGCTCTGGAGCGGTCTGGTAAGGTCTTGCCGGAGGCTTGAGCCAGCCATGCCGTGATCCTGCTGACCCCGATGGCCGTCTATCCGGCCCGAGTCTACCCCTTGCGACAAGACTACCGCGAAACGAGAACTATACCGGATCGCCCAAATCAATGCAACTTTTTTCGCCTTTTTTCGCAGAACGTGTGTGCGTGTGTGGAAATCTTAGGGCATCGCCATTCCTGAGCCATTGAAGCGTCCGGGTGGCAGCCTCAAGTCCGAAGGACTTGGGGATGGTGAAAGCGCTGCCATCTCTCGATGTACAAGGCCAAGTCGTATCCGCCATCCCCAAGGCTGCGCCTTGAGGCTGCCACACGCCTGACAAGATACTCACACACCAGCAGAACGAGGCCGGCGGACCACCTCGCTGGCTTGTGCGGTGCTGTCTAAGTGTTTGCCTGTTCAGAGGTTCTGCACATCTGCCGCGACCTTGCGTCTGGCGTGGGTCCAGGTTTGGGCATCGGTCCAGCCGTAGGCGCGGGCGGTGGCGACCTTTAGCGCCAGCTCCAGGGCGGTGCGGGCCAGACGCTGTTCCGCCACGGCGGCCAGGAAGCCGGCCAGCAGATAGTCGCCGCAGCCAACGGTTTCGATCACCTTGCCCCGGCCGGTGGCGCGGCCGCTCAAGGCCCCATCCTTTGTCACAACCATCGCGCCCTTCTTGCCCCGGCTGATCAGAACGACCTCCACTTTCCCCAGCAGGCGCCGACCGGCGGCGGCCAGTTTCGCCGTCGTGTCGGGTATCGGCGAGCCGAGCAGCTCGCCCAGCTCCTCCACGTTGGGTGCGATCAGCCAGGCCAGTTTCGCGTCGACGACCGCCTTGAGAACCGGCCCGTGTGTATCGACCGTCAGTCGCGCCCCGAGTTCGCGGCAAGCCCGCACGCACGCCATGACCGGGTCGAGCAGAGGCCCCGCCGGCATTGCTCCGGCGAAGACGCAGATGTCGTCCCGCCCGACGAACCGGAGCAAGTCGCATCGCAGTCGCCGCAGCGACGGGGCGGAAGCCAGCTCGCTGGCCTTGCGAAGGTGCATCTCTCGACGGCCGCGCGTATCGGCGACGGTGACGTTCAGCCGCGTGTGCCCTTCCGCGCACGTCATCCGGACCCGCACGCGACTGCCCCATCGGGCGACGCTACTGCACATCTGCTCGTGGTCTTCACCGCCCCACAGACCGGCCGCCGTGCTCTCGCGACCCAGCCAGGCCAGCGCCGACGAGACATTCAGCGCCTTGCCCGCCGGCCGGATCACCTGCTCGTCGATCTGGGCATGAAGCCCCCAGTCGAGACCACGCCCCCGGCAACTGACATCCCACGCCGGCGACAGCCCAACCGTGATGATCCGCCCTTCGGGTTTCACTGCGCTGTTCCACCAATCGACGAATGCCCTGCCCGGATCAGTCCCACTTGTGGCGTCGGACGGCGGTGAGGATCTTCTGGGCGCACTTGAGGGCGGCCAGACCCTCTTCGGCGCTGACTTCCGGCGTGTACGACCGGTCCCTGACGGCGCGGAGGAACGCCTCCTGTTGGAGACGCACAGGCTCCTTGTCGTCGATCGGAAGCTGCTCGATGTGCAGCAGGTCCGGCCAGTTCACGCTCGTCCAGTCGAAGTCGCCGCGCTCGCGCTGCTGCTTGATCCACTCGACGACGTTCGTGTTCGGCGCCGTCTTGATGACGATCCCGCTCTTTTTGAGATAGTCGACGCTCAGATAGGCCTGCCGCGAGAAGACGCGGACGCGACGCTCGGTCTTCAGCGCCAGGCGCGAGGCGGTGATGTTCGCGACGCACCCGTTGTCGAACGCGATCCGCGCGTTGCAGATGTCCTCGGCTCCTTCGATCACCCCGACGCCGACCGCGTCGACGCGCCGAACCTTGCTGGCGGCCAGCGACAGGATGATGTCGATATCGTGAATCATGATGTCCAGCACAACGCCGATGTCGGTCGAGCGGAATGGATAGGGGCTGACGCGATGCGCCTCGATGAACTTCGGCTCGATGCTCAGCCGTTTCATCGCCTGGACGACGGGATTGCAGCGCTCCGAATGCCCGACCGCGACGACGGTGTCGAAGCGCCGCGCCAGGGAGACGATCTTGCGTCCTTCCCGCACGCTCGCCGCCAGAGGCTTCTCGATCAGGACCGGGATGCGCTGTTTCAGGAAGAGCTTGGCCAGTTGCAGATGGGTGACTGTCGGCGTCGCGACGGTCACGGCGTCCACCTTGCCGAGGAGGTCGGCGCAATTCGTGTAAGCGGTGCAGCCGTATTTCTCCGCCAGTTGCCTGGCCCGATTCGCGTCGGTGTCGACGACGCCGACCAGTTCGCTGTCCGGCAACTGGCTGTAGACCTTGGCGTGGATCGACCCCATCTTGCCGGCGCCGACGACGGCCGTGCGTATTTTCGCTGTCTCGTCCATATATACCGATTCGCTATCTCCGAAGACTCTCCAGATACCGGCCGAAGCGATGCTCGCCGCTCCGCAGAATGGCCTCGACGATCAGCCGGACGTTCGCATCGAGCCCGTCTTCCTGGGCCAGCGCCCGGGCGGCCACCAGCAGCGGCGTCCCTTCGCGGTACAGACGCCGATACGCCTCGAAAATGCGCTCCTGCTGCTGCTCGTCCAGCCCGGCCCGGTGCAGACCGCGCTTGTTGACGCCGCGAACGCACGACGGGTAATGCCCGCTGACCATCATATACGGCGGCGCATCGTGCGTCAGGCCCGCCAGACCCGCCACGAAACACCACCGTCCCACCGTCACGAACTGGTGCATGCCGGCCACGCCGCTGACCCACGCCCCTTCTTCGATCTTGCCGTGGCCGCCCACCTGCACGCTGTTGCTCAGGACGATGCGGTTCTCGATGATGCAGTCGTGCCCGATGTGCGTCCCGACCATGATGAGGTTGTCGCTGCCGATCTGCGTGCTGGCGTCCTCGTACCGGCTCGGATGAATCGTGACGTTCTCGCGGATCACGTTGCGGTCGCCGATCACCAGCGTGCCGATCTTCGTGCCCGGATCGAAGCCGAGAACCTGCGGACAGCAGCCGATCACGCAGTTCGGATAGAGGCGATTGCCCTGTCCGATCGTGACGCGATCGGCGATCACGACGTGCGCGTCGAGAACGGTCCCGGCGCCGATCGACACGCCGTCTCCCACCACGCACAGGGGCCCAATGACCACGTCTTCTGCGAGTTGCACGTTCTTCCCAACGACTGCCGTGGGGTGTATCTTCGCCATCTTGTCGGTTCCTGCCTCTCAGGGAGCTTGCACTTGGAACAAAGAATCGGGCGGCCGCCCTTCTACATCTTGTCGTCGTCCACGAGCATGAATTTGATCTCGGCCTCGGCGGCAACCGCGTCGCCGACCATGGCCACACAGCGGCAATGGGCCGTTCGTTTTCGCAGCCGAATCGTCTCGGCCGACAGGATCAACTGGTCGCCCGGCACGACCGCCTTGCGCAGTTTGACGCCGTCCATGCTCAGCAGCAGCGCCAACTGCCCGGTGTGCTCCAGCTTCTGGGCGAACAGAAGGCCCGAGACCTGCGCCATCGCCTCGACGATCAGCACGCCCGGCATGATCGGCGTCCCGGGAAAATGCCCCTGGAAGAAAATCTCGTTGAACGTCACGTTCTTGACGCCCCGGATCTTCGTGTCACCCTCGATCTCGATGATCTTGTCCACGAGAAGGAACGGATAGCGATGGGGCAGGATCTTCTGGATCCGCCGGATGTCGAGAACCGCATCGGTCCCGAACTGCTCGATCCGGTCCTGCTGCTCGGCCTGCTCGTACAGCTTGCGCGCCAGTTGCTGGTTGAGCGCGTGGCCGCTCTTGTAGGCCACCACCCGACCCACGATCGGCCGGCCGACCAGCGCCAGGTCGCCGATCAGATCGACGATCTTGTGCCGGACGCACTCGTTCGGAAACCGATACGTGTTCTTGATCGGTCCGTCCGAATCGATGACCAGAAGGTCGCGCGGACTGATATGCGTGCCGATCCCGCGGGCCTGAAACTGGCGGGCCTCCACTTCGAGCAGAAACGTGCGGGCCGGCGCCATGGTGGTTTCGAAGCTGTCCGGCGTCAGCCGATAGCTGTAGATCTGCCGGCCGATCCCCGTGTGACCGCTGTAGTCCAGATCGTATGTGATGTTGAGCCCGGGGTCCGAGTACGGCAGCGCATAAATCGTGGCGTCTCCGGCGCTGACTGTGATGGGTTTCTTGACGACGAACTCGCGGCGCGGATTCTTCTGCTCGACGATCTCGGCGCGTTTGAGCGTCTGGAAGTAGTCGGCGCTGCTGCAATCCAGGGCCGGCAGCTCGGGTCCGTCGATCTCCACGAGAAGGTTGTCGATCTCCAGGGCGCTGATGGCGGCCATGCAGTGCTCGACGGTCTCGACGCTGACCTCGCCCTTCTTGATGCTCGTGCGTCGGCTGCGCTCCGCGACGTTCGGGACGACGGCGGGAATGCGCACCGCGCCGGCGACATCGGTCCGCACGAAGACCACACCCGCGTCTTCGGGCGCCGGACGAAAGGTCACCCGCGCCTCCTCGCCCCCGAACAGGCCCTTTCCGGCCAGCTTCTCCTCACCCTTGATCGTCGTTTGCAGCTTCAAGTTTCTCTACCTTCGCCGTCAGGCGCTTCATCTGTTGCGCGAGTTTGGGCAGACGGAACATATGCGCGAGGATCCGGGTGGCCTCTTTCGCATTGACGGCGGGCGACCAGAGGAGTCGCTCGCCGGCGGGCACGTTGTTCATCACGCCGGCCTGCGCCCCAACCATCGTGCCGGAACCGATCTCGATGTGGTCGGCCAGGCCCACCTGTCCGGCCAGGACCACCCCGTCGCCCACCCGGCAACTGCCCGCTATGCCGACCTGCGCCGAGATCATGCAGCACTTGCCGATGACCACATTGTGAGCGATCTGGACGAGATTGTCGATCTTCGTACCGGCGCCGATTATCGTATTGCCAAATTTCGCCCTGTCAACGCACGTGTTGGCGCCGATCTCCACGAAGTCCTCGATCACCACGCCTCCGTTGTGCGGGACGAACCGCTGACGGCCGTCGATGAAGGCGTATCCGAACCCCATCGAGCCGATGGTGCTGTGGCTCTGGACGATCACGTGGTCGCCGATCGTGCACTGATGGTAGACCGCCACGTGGCTGTCCAGCCGGCACTGAGCGCCGATCTTCGTCCCTTCGCCAATGGTGCAGCCGGGACCGATCACCGTCCCGGGACCGATCTCGACGTGGTCGCCGATCACCACGTGCGGGCCGATGCTGACGTGGTCACCGAGCCGGACGTCGGCGCCGAGGCGCGCCGTCGCGTCCACGCCCTCGACGGGCGGCGCCAGCCGGGGCGCGAAGCACTCCAGCGCCGCGATGAGGGCCGCGTTGACGTTCGGGACGACCAACTGCACCGCCGGCACGCCGACGATCGGCTTGCCGACGATGACGGCGGCCGCGGCGCACTTCCTGGCCGCCGCTTCACGCCTCGCATCCGTCACGAAGGCCACGTCGGCCGCACCGGCCGCCGCCAGTGGCTGAACCGACGACACCGCACGGTCCAGGCCTTCCGGGCCACCGACCACGTCGGCGCTGAGCCGCTTCGCCAACTCTGCTACTGTCAAGGCCATTCGAACCCCGCCAAATCCATCCACATCATAGAATGCGTCCGAGCCGCCTGCGGCTCACGGCTTGAGGTCTTTGAGCTTGTCCAGACGGGCGATCACCTCTTTGGTCAGATCGACGCAGCCGTCGGCATACAGAACCTTGTGCGTGCTGAAAGTCGCCATCAATTCCTCGCTCGAGATCGGAAACTCCGGATCGGTCCGTTCCAGCACGATGTCCAAGCCCTTTTCCTTGGCCACCGCCGCGACGATCTTGAGCGTCTCCTGGTACAGCTTCTCCATCCACTGCTTGTCTTCCGTCAGGCGCTGCTGCTTGAGAAACTCCTGCTGACTGTCCAGCTCGGCGCGGCCCTGCAGGACCGACTGCAACTGCTTGAGGTAATCGGCCGTGCCCGCCTTGAGCGTCTTCAACTCCGCCTCGGCGGCCTCGATCGTCTTGGCCTTCGCCTCCAGCTCGGCGCGGGCGCGATTCTGCCGGGCGATCGCCTGGGTGCGATACTGCCCCTGCTGCTGGCACTCGTTGAAGGCGGTGCGAATGCTGACCACGCCGATGCGCGAAGTGGACGCGGTCGCCGCCCCGGCGCGGCCGTACTCGAAGGTCGCCAACACCGCCACGACGCTCAGCACCACGCCCATCAGGATCGTTCTTCGGTTCATGAAATCCCCTTTCCCTTGTTCGGTCGGCCGACTCGTCGGTTCGGCACGGCGTCTGGTTCCTGTTAGAACATGCCGGCGGCCGAGAAGCTGAAGACCTGCTCCTTGTCGCGGTCGTCCTCGAGCACCGGGGTGGCAATCTCAAATCGCATCGGCACGTCGCCGAAGAGCTGGGGCACCATGATCTGGAGGCCCGTGCCGAGCGAGACACGATAGCGGCCTGTGTCGATCGTCCCGCTGTCGACGAAGAACAGCAGGCCGAAGTTGTCGCTGATCACGGGCACCGTGACTTCGGCGCCGGCCAGGAAGATCCAGTCGCTGCCGATCGGGTCCTTGTACCGGGGCGACGCGACGTTCGTCTGGAGGCCGCGCGTGCTGACGCCGCGATACTCGAAGCCGCGCAGCCCGTACGGCCCGGTGCCGCCCCCGTAGAACTTCTCGAACGGCGGCGCGTCGCCCACGATCGTCGCCGCCCGGACCTTGCCGGCCAGCACCGTCTTATGTCCGAGCAGATTCTCGTGAATCGTGAAGTAGCGGACGCAGCTGCCTTCGAGGATGCCGAAGGTGTAGTCCCCGGCCACCTGCTCGTACTCGAAGTTGAGCACGTGGCCCCGGCTCGGGCGGTAGCGATCGTCCAGGGCCGTCTCACCGAGTCCGAACCGCACGCCAAACAGCGCCGTGTCGCCGCGGACGTCGATGATCTCCAGCGGCGCATCGTAGTCGAGATCGTCGATACGGACGTTCTCGGCGCGGAACCCGATGCTCCGGCTCCAGCGCCCCTTGAGCCGCTGCTCGAAACCGACGTAGCCCTTGAGGCGTTCCTCGTCGTGGCTCTCGCGGTAGCGTTCGTAACTGCGGCCGAGAACGTCGAGCGTCACCGGAATATCGCGCCAATACGGGTCCACGAACTCGACGTAGTACTGGCTGTATTCGGTGCCCGGTTCGAGCGTCACGCTGAAGCTCTGGCCGGCCCCTTTGAAGTACTTCCAGGGGGTCAGCAGTCCGCTGGGGTCGTCGGGCCAGTCGGTGATGTCGAAATTCCGCTGCCGATAGATCAGGCGTCCGATGACGCCGCTGTCGCTGCTGACGCCGACGCCGGGCATGATCATGCCCGTGCTGCCCTCTTTGATGTCGACGCGAACGTCCTTGCGGTCCGTGGCGCCGCTCTCCGGCGTCACCGGGCGGATCAGCACCTCCTCGGCCACCGCTGCCCGCTGGACGTAGCGCTCCATCAGCCCGCCGCCTTCTTTGGGGGCGATCCGGCCGTTATACCAGTTTCCCGGCGTGAAGTCATACTCGTCGAGCACCCGGCGAGCGACCTTGTCCTGCGTCTCCTCGTTTCCCGTCACGTCGATCCGGCCGATGCGGAACCGCCCCCCCTCGACGACGTCGAACGTCACACTGACCATGTTCTGCCCGGTCACCGGGCGGAACCGGGGTCGCTGACGAACCTCGGCATCGATGTAGCCGATCTCGCGGTACAACCGCGCGATTTCCCGGGCGTCGCGAACCGCCGTCGGCTTGAGGTAGACCTGGCCTTCGCGCAGCGTCATCATCGTGCGCAACTCGTCGCTGGTGAAATGCGTGTTGCCCGAAAGAACGATGTCGGCCACGCGATAAACCGGCCCCTCCTCGATGACAAACGTCACGCGGACTCCGGTCCGGTCCTCCGTGAACTCCGTGTTGGCGGTGATCTTGTAGTCGAGATACCCGTGGTCGTAGTAGAACTCGCGAAGACGGTCCAGGTCCTCTTCCACCGCGTCTTCCGTGTAATAGAAGGGCCAGAGCAACCATTTCCGCTCCGTCGTCTTGACGACCTTCTCGAGCGTTCCCGAGTCCATGACCTCGTTGCCGACGAAGCTGACCGATTCGATCTGAATCCGGGTTCCTTCGTCGATGCGGTACAGCAAATCGCCGCGCGACATCCCGTCGCGGTCGAGCGAGACGTTCACGAAGGCAAAGCCGATCTTGCGATAAACCTCTTCGATGGTCAGGCGTCCCCCTTCGGCCAGAAACGCGTCGAGCGGGTCGCCCAGCTCGAAGCCGAGCCGCTGCCGGAGCACGTGGTCCTTGAATTTGCGGTTGCCCTCGAACTCGATGGACTTGATGATGCTGCCGCGATCCGGGACAGGTGCGTCGATCGTAGCAGAGGGAGATTCCGCGTCCCCGGCGGCCGACGCAGCCGACTCGGCGGCACGCGCGCCGCTCAAAGCGGCCAACACCATCGATATGAGGAGAACGAAAATCGTGTCCTGCATCGGTTCTCTCGTGGACGGCGATCCGCCTGCGGCGGACGGCGTCGCGAGGCCACGGGCTAAAACGGCACCGATTCCTGCTCGATCTGCGCCAGGTTCTCGAATCGCGTGCACTTGTCCCGAAACGTCAGTTCCACGGTCCCGGTCGGGCCGTTACGCTGCTTGGCGATAATGATCTCGGCCTTGTTGTTCGGCTCATAGTCCGGCTCCCCGCGATGGTAGTAGTCCTCGCGGTGCAGCAGCATCACCACGTCGGCGTCCTGCTCGATGCTGCCGCTCTCGCGCAGGTCGCTCATGCGCGGGCGATGTCCTTCCCGGCCCTCGGCCGCCCGGTTCAACTGGCTCAGGACCACCACCGGAACGTCCAGCTCCCGCGCCAGCGACTTCAGATAGCGCGAAATCGTCGAGATTTCCTGCTGGCGGGACTCCACCCGCGTGGTCCCCAGGTGCATCAACTGAAGATAGTCGATCATGACGCACTGGATTCCGTAGGCGCTCTTCAGCCGCCGCGTCTTGGCCCGGATCTCCAGAGGCGTCAGCGCCGAGGTGTCGTCGATGTAGATCGGCGCCTCCGAGATCGCCCCGCACGCCTCGACCAGCTTCTGATAGTGCTCCGTGTCCAGCATGCCCTTGCGAACCAACTGCGCGTCGACGCCGCTGTAACTGCACAGGAACCGCTCGGCAAGCTGCTGCCGGCCCATTTCCAGCGAGAAGATGGCCAGGGCCTGCTTGTCGAGGATCCCGATCCGCTCGGCGACGTTCAGCACCAGCGCCGTCTTGCCCATACTGGGCCGGGCGGCAATGATGACCATCTCTCCTTTTTGCAGTCCGCACGTCAGGTCGTCCAGCTCGTAGAAGCCCGTCGACAAGCCCGTGACGTGGCTGCCTTCGCGTTTCTCGATCAGCTCATAGGCCTTGGTCACGAGGTCCTTCATCGCCACGGCGGCGCTGGTGGTCCGCTTGTCCGTCACCGCGAAAATGCGACGCTCCGCCTCGTCGAGCTTCTCGGCCGCACTGCCCGACTCGTCGTAGGCGTCGTTGAGGATGTCGGTCGCGGCCGCGATCGTCTCGCGAAGCAGCATCTTCTCCTTGATCACGTCGGTGTAGTACGCGACGTTGGCGGACGAGGGCACCGTCTCCATCACCCGGCGGAGGTAGTCCAGCCCGCCGACCGTCTCCAGTTGGCCGTTGCGTTCCAGCTCGTCGCGGACCAGAAGCCCGTCGATCCCCTCGCCGCGATTCTTCTCGTACAGCGCCAGGATCGCATCGAAGATGATCTGATGCTCGCTGTGGTAGAACGCCGTGCGATCAATCTGCTCGACCACGTCCCCGATGCAGCGAGGATCGACGATCATCGAGCCGAGCACCGCCGCCTCGGCCGGCAGCGACTCCGGCATACTGCGCAGCACCGCCATCTCCGCCGGGGTTGCCGCCGGAGCAGTCGCTGCGCGCGAGGCCCGTTTGTTCTCCTTCAGTGGCAAAGTCGGCCCTCCTTGTCGGCCGGCTGTCGATTCAAGACCAGACCCTCGCCTTCGGGCCAACTGGCAACCCGGGAAGGCGGGATAAACCGGCATTCTACCCGCCTGCCCTACCCAGCGTCAAACACTGTTTCCGCCCTGGGTTTATGGCGGGGCGAGCCCTCGGAACACCGCTGACCGTGGCTTCTTCCGCCATCGTCGGGAGGCCGTCCTGCCTGTGGAATAGCCGTTCTCAGGCAGCGGAAGAAATTCTCATTTTTCCCCTTGACCGACTGACTACAAATGTAATACACTTGGCATGACTACAATTGTAATCAAGGAGATTAGCCATGAGTAAGGAACTGCCGAGGATCGCGGAGTCGGAATGGCGGATCATGCAAGTGCTATGGGAGAAAGGCCCTCAAACGGCCAACGAGGTGGTCGGCGCCTTGGCGGGCGAGGTGCACTGGAAGCCTCGGACGGTCAAAACGCTGATCCGGCGGCTGGTGAAGAAGGGTGCGGTCGGATTCCAGGAGGAGGGGTTGCGGTACCGCTACTCGGCCCTCGTAGCGGAATCCGAGTGCGTCCGCTCTGAGACAAAGTCCTTCGTTCGCCGGGTCTACCAGGGCGCTATGAAGCCCGCGCTCGCGGCCTTCCTGGAGCATGCCGAGCTGTCGCCCCAGGAGATCGAAGAACTCCAGGACATCCTCGAACAGAAGAGAAAGGGATAGAGATGGAAGCGTTGCCAACCTACACGCAGCCGTTTTTTGCCTGGCTCCTGGAGACAACGCTGATTGCCAGTGTAGTGATCGGCCTGATCCTGGTCGGCCAGAGGTTCCTCGGCGAGCGGCTGGGCCCGCGCTGGTGCCACGCTCTCTGGTTGGTGCTGTTGCTGCGCATGGTCCTGCCCTGGACACCTCCGAGCCCGTGGAGTCTGGGGAATTTGATTCCGGCATCCATTCCACAGGCGTGGCCGCACGCAAGCGTCCATGTGACGGAGCAGGACAACCGCTCTGAGCTTGGGGTGGTGTCCGAAGGAACACAGCCCAAGGCCGTATCACCATCAGAACCGACGGCGGCCTCGCCGCAGATGACCGTGATCGGCAGGAAGGCGCCCGCCACGCGGAAGGCCCCGCCAGCAGTCACCTGGCCGGTCGTGCGACGCATGCTGCCCCTGTTCTGGCTGGCGGGGGCCGCTGCCCTCGGCGCTTACCTCGTCACCAGCAACTTCGCCCTCTGGCGGATCGTCAAGCGGGAGCGGCCGTTGTTGAACCAGCCCATTCTCGAACTCTTCGAGGCGTGTAGGGTACACATGGGCGTCCAGACCATCGTGGCCATCGTCCCAAGCGATCGCGTCACGACGGCCGCCCTGTTTGGCTTCGTCCGGCCCCGCCTGCTGCTGCCGCGCGAGATAATCGAGACCGCCAGCCAGGAAGAACTGCGCTACATCTTCCTGCACGAACTGGCCCACCTGAAACGGCACGACATCTGCCTCGGATGGCTCGCCAGCCTGCTGCAAGTGCTGCACTGGTTCAACCCCTTGGTGTGGCTGGCCTTCCACAAGATGCGGGCCGACCGGGAACTGGCCTGCGACGCCCTGGTGCTGACGCGCACGGGACCCGATGAGTCCCGCCAGTACGGCCGGACCATCGTGGGCCTGCTGGAGCGCTTCTGCCGCACGCGACCCCTGCCGGCGATGGCCGGCATCCTCGAAAGCCAATCCCAACTGAAAAGGAGGATCGCCATGATCGCCAGATTCCAGAACAATCGATACCGCTGGTCGCCCCTGCCAGTGACGCTGATCGTGGTCTTTGCTTGCGTTGCCTTAGCGGGTATCTCGGAAGGAACCGCCGTTCCCGCACAGACACCCGCCCAGAGAACAACACCTCAGAAATCAGATGCGCCAACGATTCGAAGACTCCATGTTCCTTTCCAACTGCACTTCGACGCGCAGTTGTCTCCGGACGGCAGGAGCATCGCCGTGGTGGTCGACAAGAGACTCTGCATCGTGCCTCGCGAAGGGGCGCTGGGACCCGATTACCTGGGTGCCGCCCGGGTAGTCCATACGGGCGACGTGAACGTGGATCCGTATGGTTTTGCATGGTCCGCCGACGGTCGCTGGATCGCGTTCAACGGCAGAGCGCCCGTTGGCGCCGAAGGACGGGCTGAAGGGCAGGAGGGAGCCTATCGGATGTACGTAGTCCGCGCCGAGGGAGGAGAGCCCCGGCATGTACATGACGCGTATCGCGGGGGGATCGCCCATAACCGCCGGATGAGCCTGTCGCCCGATGGACGAATTCTGGCCTTCTCTGCGGCGGACGCCAATGAGCTTCACATCTACACCGTCGACGTGGAGAGCAGGGTAGCGAAGCGGCTGGCCGATGCCCCGGCCAGGGAGCCCGTGTATTCTCCGGACGGGAGGTGGATTGCGTACGTGGAAGACAAGTCGCGGGGTCGCGGAGGAGGCGGGCTGTGGGTCGTACCCGCCAACGGGGGGACCCCCCGGCGTGTTGCGGATGCCGACAATGCATGCAGCCCTGTCTGGTCGCCGGATGCACGAATGATCGCCTTCCACGACTGGAACGCGGACGGGATCTACGTCGTTCCCGTCGGTGAAGACGCAGCGCCGACTGGCAAGAAGATCTCCGTCGACTATCCCAAAGAAGCGGGCGGGCTGTACCGCCTGACCGGATGGACCCCCGACCACAAGATCGGGGCGATCTTCCGCAGCCACGCGGAATCCGCGCTCTACGTATTGCCGCTGCGAGGCGGGCCGCCAACGCGTGTTACGCGCGGAGGACACCCGCTGCAACCTCGCTGGTGTCCCGATGGCAGACAGCTTGTCTTCGCCAGACGCCTGGATCAGAGTC
Source organism: Sedimentisphaerales bacterium (assembly GCA_040772485.1). Classification (GTDB taxonomy): domain Bacteria; phylum Planctomycetota; class Phycisphaerae; order Sedimentisphaerales; family Anaerobacaceae; genus Anaerobaca. The sequence continues at coordinate 207,884 of JAXGYC010000015.1, forward strand.
ACAGCAGTTGGGCGGACTACGGAATAGCGTCTGTCCCTGCGGAGGGCGGGGAGGTCATGGTGATTCCAGTTGAAGCGGGCGGGAAGATTGTGAGAAGGGGTTGGGGAGGCGGCAACAATGTCTCTCCGGATGGTAGAACCATCGTCTTCGCCGGACGCACAGCGGATGAAGCAGCCCCGAACTCTCATATCTGGACGCTCCCCGTTGGAGGCGGAGAAACGAGGCAGCTCACGGACGTTCCTTTGCCCTTGGCGGACGGATTTCCCTGCTGGTCCCCCGACGGAAAGGCTGTTGCGTTCGTGCGCAGCAGAGATGTACAGAACATCATCAGGAGGTTCACCGAGGCGGACATCTTCGTCATCTCCTCGGGCGGTGGAGAGCCGAGACAATTGACCGTGGAAGCGGACATGGTGGCCTTCGGCTCCATCGCATGGTCGCCCGATGGCAAGCTGCTGGCGTATCTCTCGATAGATGATGAATGGTCGACCGAAGGAGAAACGCTGCGCGTGATTCCTGCCGAGGGCGGAGAATCTCGCGTGGTGATGAAACTGCGCGGCGGCTTCGAGGCCAACAACGTGGAATTGGCTTGGTCACCCGACAGCCAACGAATCGCGATCGTCGACAACGGCATCAGAATCATCTCACTGAGCGACGGGAGTGCTGCGGATATCGACCCCGGCGTGGTCACGGCGAGAACCTACCATCTCGACTGGTCGCGCGACGGCGAGAAGCTCGTCTTCGTGGGCGAGCAGCGTGGCGACGTGGGATTCTGGATGATCGAGAACTTCCTGCCGCGAGAGGCAAGGCAGTCGGCCAATACGATGGTCTCATCAACGTCAGCCCCACGCTGGACGAACAGTCTGGGCATGCCGTTCGTTCCCGTAAAGGGGACCTCGGTACGATTCTGCGTATGGGAAACCCGGGTGAAGGACTTTGAGGCGTTTATCAGCGCCACAGGCCGTGACATGGGCAACAAGATGACGTGTTTCAACAGCGACCTGAAGCACGATGAGTGGGAGGGGTACAACTGGAAGAATCCCGGATATGCACAGGGGCCTGACCATCCCGTGGTTGGGGTGAACTGGGAGGATGCGGTGGCATTCTGCAAGTGGCTGACCGAAAAGGAACGAAAGGAAGGGGTGCTGGCCGCCCGCCAAGTCTACCGGCTACCGTCGGATTCAGAATGGAGCGCGGCGGTGGGGCTCAAGGCAGTGAGTAGAGATGCTCCTGGAGATCAAGAGCAGGAAACAAAAGGTGTTTATCCGTGGGGGACACAATGGCCGCCTACCAAGGGGGCGGGCAACTACGCAGACATGACGGCGCGGGCAAAGTACGGACCCGACGAGTTTAAGACGATCGAAGGCTATGACGACGGCTACGCCGAGGCGGCGCCGGTGGGCAGCTTCGAACCCAATCCCTGTGGCTTGTACGACATGGGTGGGAACGTGCTCGAGTGGTGTGGCTATTGGGTCAGCAGCGATACGGACGAATACAGGTCGCTGCGCGGGGCTTCCTGGCTGCAGGGCGATACGGACTCTCTGCACTCTCGGTACCATATCGGACAGCCACCGTCCCGGGCCAGTTCTCCCGACTGTCGTAGCTCCTACATCGGTTTTCGGGCGGTGCTGGAACACTGAGCTGCATCCAGGTTGGATTGCCTTTGCCTGGCGCACATGGTCAAGACTCAACGCGACGGCTAATCCCTGAGCCACTGGTCGAGCCAGGCGATGACGGTTTCGTGCCATTGGATCGAGTTGTGGGGTTTGAGCACCCAGTGGTTCTCGTCGGGGAAATACAGCAGCTTGCTGGGGATACCTCGCCGCTGAAGGGCGTTGAACGTGCCGAGGCCTTGCGTATCGACGACGCGGAAGTCCTGTGCGCCGTGGATCACGAGCATGGGCGTCCGCCAGTTCCCGACGAATCGCAGCGGATTGTGCTTCTCGAAGCCCTCGGGGTTGTCCCAGGGCGTGCCCATGTGGTCCCACTCGGGGAACCACAGCTCCTCGGTGTCGAAGTAGGCCATGCGTTCATCGAGGTTTCCGTCGTGGTTGACCAGGCAGCGGAAGCGATCGGGCCAGTTGCCCGCGATCCAGTTGACCATGTAGCCGCCGAAGGACCCGCCCAGGGCACCGACGCGGTCGCCGTCCAGCCACGGGTACTTCTCGAGCGCTGCGGCCAGACCCTTCTGGAGGTCCACCAGCGGCTTGCCTCCCCAGTCGCCCTGGATCGAGTCGCAGAAGGCTTGCCCGTAGCCGGTGGAGCCGTGGAAATCGACCATGACCGCGGCGTATCCGGCGCCGGCGTACGCCTGCGGGTTCCAGCGATAGTGGAAGACGTTTCCGAACGAGCCTTGGGGCCCGCCGTGGATGAGGAACGCCACCGGGTACTTGCGGGCCGGGTCAAAGTCCACGGGCTTGACGACATACGCGTAGACCGTTTCTCCGTTCCAGCCGGCGAAGGTGTATTGCTCGAAGTCGCCCATCTTCGCGGCCGCAACCTTGGCGCCGTTGATGTCGGTCAGCTTCCTGGCGCCCGCGCCGTCCGGGGCGACGCTGTACAGCTCGGCCGGCGACTGCATCGCGCTCAAGGCATAGACGATCCGCTCGCCGGCGACGCTCAACGCGTGAACGTGCCCGTCCCGGACGACGGTTTCCACGCTGCCGCTGGCGACGTCGATCGCAAAGAGCGAGTGCTGGCCGAGGTTCGCGGCCGATGCGTAGAGCGTGCGCCCGTCGGCGGAAAAGCAGATCGAGGACGGACTGCGGTCCCACTGCGGCGCGAGCACGCGTTTCGAACCGCCGGGCCAGTCGCGCAGCACGATTCGGAACTGGTCGGACTCGTAGCCGGGCCGGCTCATCGCCAGGTACGCCAGCGTCCGGCCGTCGGGCGAGAACACCGGCTGCGTGTCCCACGCCTGGTTCTCCGCCGTCAGGCACTTCGGCGACTGCGAACCGTCAACCGGGCTGTAGTAGAGGTCGAAATCCGTCGACCACGCCTCCTCGCGCCCTACATCCTTGGCGCTGAAGACGACTCCTCTGCCGTCCGGAGTGAAGGTCATCTCCTCGGGCCCGCCGAACGGGATCGAGGGCGTGTCGGCGTCCATGCCCGCCATGACATCAACCGCCGGGCCACCGTCGATGGCCTTGACAAACAGGTGCGATCTCCGGCCGTCGCTCCACCGGTCCCAGTGACGCACGAAGAGCCGTTCGTAGAGGCGTCCCGTCGCCTTGCGCTGCTCGATGGCATCAAGCCTCTCCTTGGTGGCCCGGGCCGTCGCGCCGTCGGGAAACACCTCCATCGTGAAGCCGACGTACCTGCCGTCGGGCGAGGCGATCAGGTTGCCGGCGTCGAGCGGTTCGTCCGTCACCTGCCGGGCTTCGCCGCCGTCGATAGCGATCCGCCAGACCTGGGAAGAACCGGATCGGCTCGAAAGAAACCGTATGGTCCTGCTGTCGGGAGCCCAGCGCGGACTGGAATCGGAGTCGGGATGCGACGTGAGCTGGCGAAGGCTCGTGCCATCGCTGGAGACCAGCCACAGATCGGTCCGCCCGCGGTTGGCCTCCAGGTCCGTCGTGCGAACGACAAACGCGATCCACTGCCCATCGGGCGATGCCTGCGGATCGGAGATGCGGTCCATCGCGAGCATGTCATGGATGGAGAATGGGTGCGGCGTCTGCGCGCCTGCCACCGCCATCGACAACGCCAGAACGATGATTGAGACGAAACAGGTCCCACGCGCTCTACAGGTCCGACGCCTGTTCTTGTGCATGATTGTCTCCTTCTTCGTCGAATGAGGTTGCTCGCATGTGGGAATCGAACAGGGACGTCTCTTCGCCTGGGGACAGCCGGGCCGGGATGTCGAGCCAGAACGTCGAGCCGACGTCCACCTGGCTCTCCAGGCCGATCGTGCCGGCCAGCATCTGCGCCAGCTCCTTGCAGATCGCCAGGCCGAGCCCGCTGCCCGGCGTCTCCCGCGTCAGCGAGCCGTCCACCTGCCGGAACTTCTCGAAGATCGTCTCCCGGTCGGACTCCGCGATCCCGCAACCGGTGTCGGTGACGGCAATGCGCACCGTATCGACATCGAGCATCTCGGCGCGAATCTCGATCGAGCCCCGCGCCGGGGTGAACTTCACCGCGTTGCTCAGGAAGTTGTACAGCACCTGCTGCACCTTGCCCCCATCGGTCACGAGGATGGGCACATCGGGGTCCACCTCTGTTCGGATCTTGATCCTCTTCTTCTTCGCCAGCAGCGTGAACGCCGAGACCAGCGACTCGCAGAGCTGCGGCAGGGACACCGGCTCGATGTGCAGCTCCATCCGGCCGGCCTGCACCTTCGCCAGGTCGAGCAGGTCGTTGATCATGGCCAGCAGGCTGTTGCCGCTGCTGATGATGTTCTCGGCGTAGCGCTGTCCCTTGTCACGCCGCAGCAGCCCCGGCTTCTCCCGCAGCACCTGCGCAAACCCGAGAATGGCGTTCAGCGGCGTGCGAAATTCGTGCGACATGTTCGCCAGAAACTCGCTCTTGAGCTTGTTGGCCTTGTACAGCTCGATGTTCCGCTGGCTCAGCTCGGCAATCTTCGCATCGAGCTGCCGGTTGGCCTGGTGCAGATTCTCCTGGGCGGCCTGGAGGTTGTCGAGCATGTGGTTGAACGCTTCGCTGAGCCGCTCGTACTCGTCAGCGGTCGCGATGGAGCTGCGGATGTCCAGATTGCCCTCGGCGACGTTGTTGGCCAACGCCCGCAACTGCCGAATGGGCCGCAGGATGACCCGCTGCGTGATCCAGTAGAACGCCACCATGGCGCCGGTGGCGCCGATCAGCCCCGCGATCACCGTCCAGATGCGATTGAGGAACACCGTCTTCCTCAGGTCGCTGCCGATCCCGCGCGCCCGCACGGCCGCAACACCCACAACCTCGTTCAACGCAAACGCGCCGGCCGACCCTTGAACGTTGTGACAGCTCACGCACGTTTCCGTCGCGCGGAACAAACGCACGTAATCGCTGCGCCACCGCCCGTCCACGCGATTCACTTCCAGGCCGTCGTCGCGGGTTTCATCGGCGATCAGTTCGTCGAACAGCCTCCGTTGCGCGTTGTTGAGCCGTTCGAGCCCCTCCTGGCCGGCGCGGCCGCGCAGAGGGATCCACAGCACGCCAGGCTCGTTCGGATCTCGCATCGCGCCCTGGCTGTTCAGCTCCGGCCGCGCCATGCGCGACAGCTCCTCCAACTGGAAGTGCGTCCGAAGAAGGACCGACTCGACGCGCATCTTGTTCGTATCGAGCAGGACCTTCTTGGTCAGTTGGCTCATCCAGATGTACGGCAGCAGCAGCGCGATGCTCAGGCTGAACAGCACGGCGGCCCCGAACATGATCCGACACTTCTCCGCCAGCGACAGAGGAGTCAGGTGCAGGAACCGGAGAACGCGTTGGAGACTCTCTCTCAGGTCGATACGCATCATTCTCTACTGACGATCGAAGAGTACGGGCGAATGATGATCCGCCCCTGCATTGGACCAGTGCCGGGACGTGCCCGGGCGCCCGGTCAGCCTGGGTCGGCCGATTCCCACGATCGACGGCGCGATCGCGGATCAATTCTCCGGCTTGGGCTCCACTGCGTGCAGATGCTTCTGCGTGCGCAGGTTCAGCTCATCGAGCTGCTTGGGGTCCACCTCGCTGGGCGCATCGGTCATCAGACACTGGCCGCGCTGCGTCTTCGGGAACGCGATCACGTCGCGGATGTTCTCCGTGCCGGTCAGCAGCATGGTGAGCCGGTCCAGGCCGAAAGCGATACCCCCGTGCGGCGGCGCGCCGTAGTCCAGCGCCTTGAGGAAGAAGCCGAACCGGTCCTCCGCCTGCTTCCGCGAGATGTTCAGCAGGTCGAAGACCTTCTGCTGCACCTCCGGCCGGTGGATACGGATGCTGCCCCCGCCGATCTCACTGCCGTTGACCACGATGTCGTACGCCTGCGAACGGATGTGGGCCGGGTCGGTTTCCAGCTTGCCCAGGTCCTCGGGCACCGGCGCGGTGAACGGATGGTGAAGCGAATCGTAGCGCTTCTCGTCGGCGTTCCACTCGAACAGCGGGAAATCCACCACCCACAGAAAGGCAAAGCTCTTCGGATCGTACAGCTTCAGGTCGCGGGCGATCCGGCAGCGCAGCGGCGCCAACGCCTTGTTGGCGATGGATTCCTGGTCGGCCACCAACATCAGCACGTCTCCGTCCTTGGCGCCGAACCGCTGCACCAACTGCCGACCGAGATCGTCGCTGAAGAACTTGCCGATGCCCCCGATGAACGTGGGAGCGCCGTTTTCCATCTTGACCTTGAGCCACGCCAGCCCCTTGGCGCCAAAGTCGGTCACCAGCGTGGTCAGCGTCTTTTCGATGTCGCTGCGCGAGTAGAAATCGCCCGAAGGAGCGCACAGGCCCTTGACCACTCCGCCGTTCTCGATGCACGAGGTGAAGACCTTGAACGTGGTCTGCCTGGCGAGGTCGGAGATATCCTTGAGCTTCATGTCGAAGCGCACGTCGGGACGGTCGATTCCGTAGTCGGCCATCGCCTCCGAATACGGCATCCGCCGGATCGGCAAGGCTACCTCGACGCCGAGGATCTCTTTCCAGATGCGGGCGACCAGCTCCGAATGGATCGCGATCACGTCGTCGACGTCCACGAAGCTCATCTCGACGTCGATCTGCGTGAATTCCGCCTGGCGGTCGGCCCGCGGGTCCTCGTCGCGGAAGCAGCGGACGATCTGGAAGTACTTGTCGACGCCGCCGACCATCAGGATCTGCTTGAACAACTGCGGCGACTGCGGCAGCGCGTAGAAGGTGTTGCGCACCAAGCGGCTGGGCACGAGGAAGTCGCGGGCGCCTTCCGGCGTGCTCTTGGCCAGCATCGGCGTCTCGATCTCCCAGAAACCCTTCTCGTCAAAATAGCGGCGCGCCAGCGACGTGACACGATGGCGGACGCGAAGCCGCTGCTGCACCTCGGGCCGGCGCAGATCGACGTATCGGTACATCAGCCGCGTCTCTTCGTTCGTCCTGCTCGCGTTGTCCAACTCGAACGGAGGGGTCTTGGCCATGTTGAGGATTTCCAGACGGTCGACGACCACCTCGATCTGTCCGGTCGCCAGCTTCGGGTTCTCCAGTCCCTCGCCGCGCGGACGGACCGTGCCGGCCGCGGCGATCACCCATTCGCATCGCACCGTGCGAGCGAGCTGGTGCGATTCGGGACTGGCCTCCGGGTCGAACACGAGCTGCGTCAGTCCCTCCCGGTCCCGCACGTCGAAGAAGACCAGGTTGCCATGATCCCGATACGATTGGACCCAGCCGGTCACCACCACGCTCTTTCCGGCATCGGTCAGCCGAAGCTGGCCACAATGATGCGTTCTCTTCAACATACCCAGAATCTCTCGGTGTTCTTCAGTCCAGACAAGCCACGGGAACAACCCGCAGGCAAGATGTAATCCGTAAGGATAGCAAAACTGGGGGGTCGTCGTCAAGAATCGGCTCGACGCGATTGCCCGTTTTGGCGCGAATCGGCGGGGGCCAGGCATGCCTTGCCCGTGCGGGCACGCCAGAGGCACTGAAAAGGGCCTGCCCCGCTGGCTGTCGGGGCAGGCCCTGTGTGGTGCTGGTTGAGCGGCGGGCGTTCCGCCGCGTCAAAACTGCTATTGAGCCGCCGGACGGCCGAACCCGATGTCGTCGACGTAGACCGTGCCGGCGCCACCGGCGGTCGGAGCGGTCGCGCTGCCGACGCCAATGACCATCTTCTCGACCCGGCTCAGATTCACGCCGGACAGATCGCTGTACGGAATCGCCCATTCCTGCCACGACGGACGCAGGTTGATCGACTCATCCGCGTTCACCACCGTCGCGCTCTTGCCCGCGGCGTCCTCGATCCGCACGTACATCGGCTCGGCCACCGAGTTGCCCAGAGGCTGGGCCACGCCGATTTCCGCCGTCTGCCAGGCGCCCGTCACGCTGCCGGTCATCGAGAGGTTCGAGAACTCCGCCGCCGTCACAATCGCGGCGTCGTGGCTGGTCACCGCCAGGCCGATGTACACGCTGGCGGCCATCTGGATCTCCAGCGCCGGGCTCACCGCCGCCTCGGTCCAGGTGACACCGTCCATCGAGTCGTGCGCGGTGAAGACGTTGCCCGTACGGGTCAGCTTCACCCAGCGCGGCGCGGCCGATCCGCCTACATCCGTGCTGGCGCTGTCCTGTCCGGCCACCGGCCGACGCTGGAACGTGGTACCGTGGTCCGGCGTCACACACATGAACGCATGCTTCGAGCCGGGCTCCAGCGTCTCGCGGATCATCACGCCCGCCTTGGCCCATTCGTTGCTGCGGACCAGGCTGTCGACGCGGACCGTGATTGACCCGTTGCCGCTGAGGCTCTTGTACGCATAGCGGAACTGATCCGTCGTGTTCCAGATGTCTGTGCCGATGGCGCTCATGATGACGCCCCCGTCGGCGGTTTCCTTGAAGGACGGCGCGTTGCCTCGCACATAGAGCACGAGCCGATCGGCACCGTTGCCGGTCCAGTTCTGCGCGGTCTCAAACTCGCGCCACGCCTCGGAGTAGAACGGCGAGGTCGAGTTGTCATACTGGAACGGCATCGACTGAGACCCGCCATGAACGATGGACTTCTCCGCGAACGGAGTCTCGACATAGCCGACCGTCGAGCCGGTGTCGTTGACCCAGCCATCGAGCCAGGTATCGAAGATCGCCGTCCCGGCCTCGATGTCGTCGTTGTAGGTCTCGAACCCGTCGATCGACGCGTATTCCTGCGTCGAGAAATCCCACACGTCGCCGGTCCATGCCGTCACGGCGTCGGCCTCGTTAACCTCTACCACCTGCCAGTAGTAGGTGCTGCCGAACTCCAGAGCCGGAGCGAAGGTGGCCGAGCTGACCGTGCCCGCCAGAGCCAGGGCGTCCGGGTCCGCGCCCAGATACACCTCATGAGAGGCCGCTTCGCGACCGCTGCGCCAGGCCAGCGCCGTGCCGACTTCGACGTCGGCGGCGCCGTCAGCCGGCTGCGGCTCGCGGGCCTGCGCCGGAACGTACATAAAGCGAACTTCACTGAGCCCGAACTGGCCCATCATCCCGTAGCCGCTGTTGACGTTGATCCGGACGAACTTGACCGGCGCGCCGTCGAACGCCACGGTCGTATTGGCCGCGTAGCTGGCCTTGGCCGTCGCCCGCGCGAATTCGAAGTCGCCCAGCGTCGTCCAATCCGCGCCGTTCTCGGAATACTCGACGGTCACGCCTTTGAGGCCGAAGCCCAGCAGCAGCTCGAACTGCACGTTGTAGTTCCACACGAGCATCTCGTGGAGCTTGTAGACGCGATCGAACTCATACTGGATGTACAGAGGCTCGGCGCCCGGGAGGGCCAGCCACATATCCGTGGCTTCGGTCGAGTGCTCGTCCGCCGCGTTCAGGCCGGAACCGTCGATTGTCCGCTCCGGGCCGGCGGTCTCATCCGACACGCCGTTGGTCGTCGCGATGATGTTCGCCACCGGATAGGCGAACGGCTCGGTCGTGAAGCTCCAGACCTTGCCTCGGAAGATTTGGGTGCTCGGTGCGGCATTCACCTCGTCGATCCGCCAGTAGTAGGTCGTGTCGAACTCGAGCAGACCCGCCGGATCATACGTGGCCGCCGCCTGCCCCTGGCTGACGAGCACGCCGAGCGGATTGGACCGGCTCGCGTCGTTGACGTCGTCGAACACCGTGCCGAAATACACATCATGCGTGGCGGCGTACTTGCCGGCTGTCCAGCTCATCACGACGTCGCGTGGGATGTCGATGGCGCCGTCTTCCGGCTTGGGACCCTTGGCCAACGTCGGCGTCGGCGGGATGTGCGTGATGTAATCGGTCAGATACGTCGGGTTCGTGATGTCGCTGCTGAGCCCAGGACCCGTCCAGCCGATGTCCATGTTGTCGCCGCCCGCGTCGTCCTGGAAGAAGGCCATGAGCGCCATGACCTGGCCCTTCTTCAGGGTCATCACCTCGGAGTGCTGCGTGGCGGGGTATTTGTTCCACTCGGCGTCCGCACACCAGCCGTCCACGTAGGCCACTTCCACCGCGTTGGCCATCTCTTCGTCCTGGCTGACGTACAGCATACCGTAGTCGTCGCAGGCGTAGTGGAACTGGTAGTTGCCGGTTTCCGGCACGGTCAGCCACCCATAGAATTTGGCGACGTAGTAGTCCCGGTGGTCGCCGTGGTAGAACGACTCGTCCATGATGACTTCCACATCAGGAACCGGAACCGGGTTGACCAGATCCACCAGGAAGTTGATGATCGCCGGGCGGCTGGCGTCTACGTCCTGGTGCCACTCCTGGCGCACGATCGTCGCCGAAGCGACGGGGGCCAGGGCCAGGCAGGCCAGCGCGATAAACAAAATGCATCGTCTCATTGGTATTCCTCCACAAAGTACCCTGATTACTCCTTCGACGGTTCACCTTACGGCACACGAGCCGTTCTGTCCGACGGTCACCTCCTTCGGTGTGTCTTTTCGGCTAGAGAGATTTCGCACTCCATCCGTGGACAGAGTGCTCGCGTCTTTTTTCGGACAGCAGAAAAACCCTGACCTCCCTTCGGCGGCGCCGGTACAGGCCGATCGCCCCGCCTGGGGGCCTCCTCAAATTCCGCCGCAAAGGCATGGGCGCATACGCATAGTGCCCACGCCGTGGCAGCTTTGGAGAGCATACACGCTATGGCGCGCCAATGAGAATGTTCGCAGTCGACCGATGCTATTTCTACCAGATTTGGCCGAGCCAAGCAAGAGAATCTGAGGGCAAGACGACCGAGAAACACTTTATCAGACGTTCTTTGCCGTCCGCCGTGGGCTGGCTGACCGGGCGTGGGCGACAGACTGCGAAAAGGGTCCTGCCCCGAGGTCTGTCGAGGCAGGACCCATGTGATACCTGTTCGGATGCAGATATCCTACCGTCGGCTCGGTGTTACTCGGCCGCCGGTCGTCCGAATCCGATGTCGTCAACGTAGACGATGCCGGTTCCGCCGGCGGCGGGAGCGGTCTTGCTTCCGACGCCAATCACGAGCTTCTGAACCCGGCCCAGATTCACGCCGGCCAGATCGCTGTACGGAATCGCCCATTCCTGCCACGTCGCGCGCTGCACGATCGACGCGTCGGCGCTGACGACCGTGGCGCTCTTGCCCGCCGCATCTTCGAGCCGCACGTACATCGGCTCGGCCGTGATATTGCCCACGGGCTGGGCGACGCCGATCTCCTCCGTCTGCCAGGCGCCCGAGACACTACCGGTCATCGCCAGATTGGAGAACTCAGCCACCGTCGAAATCGCCGCGTCGTGACTGGTCACCGCCAGGCCGATGTAGACGGTGTCGGTCATCTGGACCGTCACCGCCGGACTGACGGCGATGTCAACCCAGGCGACGCCATCCGCCGACTGCTGCGCGGTGAAGGTGTTGTCCGCGCGGGTCAGCTTCACCCAGCGCGGAAGCGGGATATCGGCTACGTCCGTGTTGGCGCTGTCCCCGCCGGCGACCGGACGGCGCTGGTATGACACGCCGTGAGACGCCGTGGGGGTCACGGCCACGAACGCGTGCTTCGAGCTGGCCTCCAGCGTCTCGCGGATCATCACGCCCGCCTTGGCCCACTCATTGCTGAGGACCACACTGTCGACGCGGACCGTGATCGAGCCGTTGCCGCTGAGGGTCTTGTACGCAAAGCGGAACTGGTCGGACGTGCTCCAGATGTCCGTGCCGATGCCGCTCATGATGATCTGGCCGCCGGCGGTCTCCGTGAAGTCGGGCGCGTTGCCACGCACGTGAACCACGAGGGTGTCGGCGCCGTTGCCGGTCCAGTCCTGCGCGCTGTCGAACTCGCGCCAGGCCTCCGAGTAGAACGGCGAAGCGCTGTTGTCGTACGCCAGCGGCATCGACTGCATGCCGGTGCGGACGATGGTCTTCTCGGCAAACGGCGAATTGATGTAGCCGACCGTCGAGCCGGTGTCGTTGACCCAGCCGTCGAGCCAGGTGTCGAAGATCGTCGTGCCGGCCTCGATGTCGTCGTTGTAGGTCTCGAACCCGTCGATCAGCGCATACTCCTGCGTCGAGAAGCTCCACAGATCGCCGGCCCATGCCGTCACGGCGTCGGCCTCATTAACCTCTACCACCTGCCAGTAGTAGATGCTGCCGAACTCCAGAGCCGGCGCAAAGGTGGCCGAGTCGACCGTGCCGGCCAGGGCCAGAGCGTTCGGGTCTGTGCCCAGATACACTTCATGCGAGGCGGCCTCGCGACCGCTGCGCCAGGCCAGCGCCGTGCCGACTTCGACGTCGACGGCGCCGTCGGCCGGCTGGGGCTCGCGGGCGTGCGCGGGAATGTACATGAACCGGACTTCGCTGAGCCCGAACTGGCCCATCATGCCCCATCCGCTGTTGACATTGAGGCGCACGTACTTGGCCGGCACGCCGTCAAACGCAACCGTCGTGTTGGCGGTGTAGGTTGCCTTGGCCGTGGCCTGTGCGAACTCGAAATCGCCCAGCGCGGCCCAGTCGGCGCCGTTCTCGGAGTACTCGACGGTCACGCCCTTGAGCCCGAAGCCCAGGAGCAGCTCGAACATCACGTTGTAGTTCCAGACCCGCATCTCATGGAGCTTGTAGACGCGATCGAACTCATACTGGATGTAGAGAGGCTCGGCGCCGGGCGTGGCCAGCCACATATCGGTGCTGTCGGTCGAGGCTTGGTCGGCGGCGTCGATGCCGGAGCCGTCGACGCTCTTCTCCGGCCCGGTGTCGGCATCCGACGTTCCATTGCTGGTCGCAATGATGTTCTGCACCGGATACGCGAAGGGCTCGGCGGTGAAGCTCCAGACCTCGCCTTTGAAAATGGTGCTGTCCGGCGGCGCGTTGACTTCATCGATGCGCCAGTAGTAGGTCTGCCCGAAGTCGAGCAAGCCGGGCGGATCGAACGTCGTGGCGGTCTGGCCCTGGCTGAGCAGCACGCCCATCGGATTGGCCCGGCTGGCGCTGTTGACGTCGTCGAACGCCGTCCCGAAGTACACATCGTGCGCCGCCGCGAACTCGCCGGCCGTCCAGCTCAGCACCACGTCACGCGGGATATCGGTCGCCTCATCGGCCGGACTGGGGTTCTGCGCCAGCGCCTGGTCGGCCAAACCCTTCATGATGACGTTGATCTCCGCCTCGGACAAGGCACGGCTGTAGATCTGAATGTCATCGAGAATCCCGTGCAGTAGCCGGCCCGTATTCTGTGAGTTGGTGCCAATCCAGAGCTCATAACTGCTGCTGCTGATTTGGCCCGTACCCGGACTGGTCACGTCCAGCACACCGTCAATGTAAATCCGCCCCTCTGCGCCGTCGTACGTGGAGGCATAGTGGTGCCATTCGCCGCCGGTGATGATCACGGTTCCATTGAAGTAACCGTTGCCCCCGCCGACCGAGGTCCCCGAAATGCCCATGTGGGTGGCATTGCCGGTGCCGTCACCCCGGCTGGCGCGATAGGAGTCATCGCCCTTGGAGAAGAAGGCTTCCCACTCTGTCTGGAACGCCTCGACGTTGAACCAGAGAGCCATCGTAATGGCGTCCCGGATCTGGAGGGTCGGGCCGTTGCCGCAGTTCAGATAGTCGTCGCCGTTGAACTCCAACGCGCTGCCCAGTACGCCGGGCACCCATTGCGGATCGCCGTTGAACACGCCATCATTGCCGTTGCCCGTGGCGTCATAGGCCACGTTGCCTTCGCCCTCGTCGAAGGGCCACCACGCCGCCAGGCTCGGGTCGAGGCCGGCGAAAGCCGACCAGGCGGGACCAAGAATGAGAATACAGAGAAGCACGAGAAATGATCGTTTCAACATGACAAATCCTCCTTCAGGCAAAATGAACCCTGTGAATCGCTCCCGGCCACACACCAAGAACACTCTCTGGGCGACTCGTTTGTAGTTTGTAGGATGGGCTTCAGCCCATGCGGCTGACACAGCATGGGCTAAAGCCCATCCTACAATCTCGATGGGAAGACTGCGGGGGTATCCTCCTGGTCACCTCCTTCCTGAAAACCGCCTGTCAGAGCGCGCAGCGATGACGCGGGACGACCAGCCGCAGAGTAGATGTGTTTCGGCGTGCAGCACCGCTCCGGGCCATATCCGCTCCTCAGCAGACTGAAAACGTCGCGTTTCTAAGGCCAGATTCGAAGGCCAGACCACAAGACCTTCGCCTCCAGTTATACCAGATTCCGGGCCGCCAATTCAACGATAATCCGGCCCCGCCGGCGTCCGGGGTGTGCCCGGCTCGTTTGTAGTAGGTAGGGGCGAGGCATGCCTCGCCCAAACGGGCCTGCCCCGCGGTTCGTCGGGGCAGGCCCTGTTTGATGCTGTTGAAACGGCAGGTGTCCGGCCGTTCTGTCCTATGGCGCCGCCGGACGGCCGAACCCGATGTCGTCGACGTAGACCGTGCCGGCGCCGCCAGCCTGCGGACTGGTGGCGCTGCCGACGCCAATAACCATCTTCTCGACCCGGCCCAGGTTCACGCCGGACAGGTCGCTGTACGGGATCGACCATTCCTGCCACGTCGGACGCTGCGTGATGGCGCTGTCGCCGTTCACAACCGTGGCGCTCTTGCCGGCGCTGTCCTCGATCCGCACGTACATCGACTCGGCCGAATTGCCCTGAGGTTGGGCGACGCCAATCTCCGCCGTCTGCCAGGCGCCCGTCACGTTGCCGCTCATCGACAGATTCGAGAACTCGGCCGCCGTCACAATCGTCGCGTCGTGGCTGCACACCGCCAGGCCGACGTAGACGTTGGAGGCCATCAGAATCTCCAGCGCCGGACTGACCACGATCTCGGTCCAGGTGGCGCCGTCCGCCGAGTGATGGGCGGTGAACGCGCTGCCCGTGCGGGTCAGCCTCACCCAGCAGGGAATCGCGACGTCCGCGACGTCGGTATTGGCGCTGGCCTGTCCGGCCGTGGGACGACGCTGGAAGGAAACGCCATGCGCTGGCTCCGGCGTCACTGCGACGAACGCGTGCTTGGCGCCGGCCTCCAGCGTCTCGCGGATCATCACACCGGCCTTCGCCCACTCGTTGCTGCGGACCAGGCTGTCGACGCGGACCGTGACCGAGCCGTTGCCGCTGAGGCTCTTGTACGCGAAGCGGAACTGGTCCGCCGTGTCCCAGATGTCCGTGCCGACGCCGCTCATGATGACGCCTCCGTCGGCGGTCTCAACGAAGTCCGGTGCATTGCCGCGCACATAAAGCACCAGCCGGTCGGCGTCGTGGCCGCTCCAGTCCTGTGCGGTGTCGAACTGCCGCCAGGCCTCCGAGTAGAACGGCGCACCGCTGTTGTCGTATGCCAGAGGCAACGATTGCCGGCCGCCGTGGACGATGGTCTGCTCGGCGAACGGGGCATTGAGGTAGCCCACGGTCGAACCGGTATCGTTGACCCAGCCGTCGAGCCAGGTGTCGAAGATCGCGGTCCCGGCTTCGAGGTCGTCGTTGTAGGTCTCGAACCCGTCGATCCACGCATATTCCTGTGTGGAGAACGTCCACACGTCACCGCCCCAGACCGCATTGACCTCGGCCTCGTTGACCTCGTCCACCCGCCAGTAGTACGTGCTGCCGAACTCCAGCGCCGGCGCGAAGCTGGCCGACTCGACCGTGCCGGCCAGACTCAGGGCATTCGCGTCCGTGCTCAGATACACGTCATGCGAGACCGCCTCGCGGCCGCTGCGCCACGCCAGGAGCGTGCCGACTTCCACCTCGGTGGCGCCGCTGGACGGCTGCGGCTCACGAGCGTGGGCGGGGATGAACAGGAAGCGCACTTCACTGAGTCCGAACTGGCCCATCATGCCATAGCCGCTGTTGACATTCAGCCGGACGAACCGGGCCGGAACACCCGCGAAATCGATCGTCGTGTTCGCCGTGTACGTGGCCTTGGCCGTGGCCCGCGCGAACTCAAAATCGCCCAAGGCCGTCCAGTCCGCGCCATTCTCAGAGTATTCGATCGTAGCGTTCTTGATCCCGAAGCCGAGGACCAGCTCGAACATCGAGTTGTAGTTCCAGACGAGCATCTCGTGGAGCTTGTAGACGCGATCGAACTCGTATTGGATGTAGAGGGGCTCGGCGCCGGGCGCGGCCGCCCACATGTCTGCGTCCTGGGCCGAGTGCTGTCCGGCGGCGTTGAGGCCCGAGCCGTTGATCGTGTTCTCGGGGCCGCAATCAGGTTCCGAGGCGCCGTTGCTGGTGGCGGTGATGCTCGCGACGGGATAGGCCAGCGGTTCGGCGGTGAAGCTCCAGACCGATCCTCGAAAGATCGTGCCGTCCGGCGGAGCATTGACCTCATCGACACGCCAGTAGTAGGCCGTCTCGAAATCGAGCGCGCCCGGCGGGTCGTAGCTGGCAGCGGTTTGACCCTGACTGAGAAGCACACCCATCGGATTGGCTCTGCCGGCCGCGTTCACGTCGTCGAACGACGGCCCGAAGTACACATCGTGCGCCGCCGCGAAGTCGCCCGGCTTCCATCCGAGAACCACGTCGCGCGGCACATCGGTCGCTTCATCCGCCGGACGGGGGTCAGAGGCAGTTTCGGGCGGCGCCGTCACCATCAGCGAAGGGATTTCTTCGGCGGCGAGCGCCCGGCTGTAGATCATGATCTCGTCCATCACACCCATGGCGCCATGCCTCATCGGGATGTACGTGAACGTCTCGTACCCGAAGCGGAGGTTCGCATTCAGGGGCGGAAAGCCCCCCAGACTGGCCGCCCGCGCCATCTCTTTGCCGTCCATGTACAGAACGGCGGGACCACCGTCAAACTCCCACGTCACCGCGACGTGAAACCACGTGTCGGCGAAGATGACGCCGTCAGGGTCGAACTCGATGGCCTGGTAGTCGGCGTCGCTGGCGTCCTCCAGATAGAAGCCGAAGTAATCGGGGCTGATGTCGGTATGATTGGCGCCCTTGGAGATGAAGAAGTAGATGCCGCCCAGACTCGCATCGAAAAGCCGGTAGTCTTCCGGATCCGAGCCGTCCCAATCGGGCTTGAACCAGAACGCGACGGTGCCGTTTTCGGTCAGGACGTTGGGCACTTCGATGAAGTCATCGACGCCGTCCAGATAGACACCGGTTTTGCTTGCTCCTGCGGTCCAGGCGGCGCCGGCGTAAAGGGCGCCGGCGTTGCCGTTGCGGCTGGAATCGGTTGCTTTGGTTCCGCCTCCTTCATCCAGGCGCCAGTAGGCCGCGAGGGTAGGGTCGTCGGTCTGCGCCTGCGTCGCCACAGTCAGACCGACCAACAGCAGCAGAGGGAACAAATAGAGTCGTCTCGTGCACATCGCTGTCCTCCTTCGAAAGAGATTCACGTGGACCATGCTCCGGCCACACACCGAATACACTCTCTCCACACCGTGTCGGCGAGCTTGCCCGCTCGTACGGCGGCACAGCAACGGCTGGCTTGACCCCTTCCGGAAGACGCAGGACGTCTCGGGGTCGGGTCCGTTCAGACCCCTGGCGGAAGAGCGATTCTCAGGGCGCCCAGCAAGGGCGCAGGACGACCCGCGATGCAGTGGATGCGTTTCGGCGTGCAGCAGCGTTCTCGGCCATGTCCGCTCCTCAGTCGACCCAAGACATCGCGCTTCTAAGGCCAATTGCCAGTCTCAACCGCAGAACCCTTTGCCCATAGTTATAGCAGATTCCGCGGTCGAAATCCAACAGCAATTTGCACGCCACGAAATGCGCGGGGGTGTTGGGCGTGGGCAGAACGGAAGCGCCTTGCAGCATGTGGGATGGGCCGGTTTTCTGCCCATGCTGTCATCTCCCCTCGGCGGCTTGGGTACAGGCAGGTTCACCGCCTCAGGGCCTCTCGATTCCGCCGCGAAAGCGTGGCCGTATGAGGATACGGCCCGCATATAAGGCAGCTTTCAAGAGCATGCACACATTCGTGTGCCGGTGTGAGCATCCACACCCGATTTCCCATTCTTACCAGATTCGCCCGTGTGATGCAAGAGAATCTCGCGACAGCCGCCGAAAGAGCCGTTCGCAGTGTGCCCG
Source organism: Sedimentisphaerales bacterium (assembly GCA_040772485.1). Classification (GTDB taxonomy): domain Bacteria; phylum Planctomycetota; class Phycisphaerae; order Sedimentisphaerales; family Anaerobacaceae; genus Anaerobaca. The sequence goes on from JAXGYC010000015.1 coordinate 225,908, forward strand.
TCAGAGCTTGCCCCTTCAACGGTGTTCCGGGCGGGCCCTGAGCGAAGCCGAAGGCGCATACAGGGGCAAGGACATAGCGTCTGATCCGCCTCTGGCGGACCGCTGCAAACAGGTCAATAGAAAGGGCCGCCTGCATGGGGCGGCCCTGGTGGTTGGCACGAAAACGGGCTGCTTAGAACGAGTACTTCAGGGTCGCACTGGCCCAGAACTCGTCGGCGCCGTCGTTGAACCACTCGATGCCGGTGTCCAGCGCGCGCTGGTAGTAGACCGCCGGCGTGAGCATCAGGCCGCTGCCGAGGTCCAGGTCGGTCGAGGCGCCGAGCACGAAGTGAGACAGTTCATGGTCCGCATCGAAGCCATACGGGTGGACGCCGTCGTTATAGACGATCTCCCCGTGCAGCTTGATCACGTGCTCGGGAATCTGCGGGATGACGCCCGGAACGATGAAACCGTAGTCGAGCATGAAGATGTGGAACCAGCCGGAGGCGTTGCCACCGACCCATGAGCCGCCCTTGGACGGCCACATCTTCGCGGCCACGTAGGACGGACACAGGCCTTTGACGGGCAGCAGGTTCGGCCAGGAAAGAACGACGTGGCCTTCCTGCAAATCGGCGAAGTCGCTGGGGGTGTCGATGTAGTCGTACATCATCCAGCCGACGCGGAAGTTGGTGGCGTACGGCTCCTCCGAGAACACGCCGTTCTGGTAATACAGCGTGTAGTCATATCGGGTCCAATCGGTATAGCCGCTGCCGTTGGCGTAGTGGCCGGCCACACCGATCCCAAAGCCTGTTTCGAACAGGTCCACGTCGCCCAGCACGTGCGTGGCGCTCTTGCTGCCGAACACCTTGAAGCCGCGCCAGACGTACTCGCTGTCGAAGGTGGCGCCCAGCGTGGCGTGGAGCTGGCCTGCCTCCATCCCCAGGAGATCCCCTTCCCAGTCCTGGGCTCCTGCCGTTGCCGCCACAAACAAGACGGCTGTCAACAACAGTAAATGCCTCATTTCGATCTCTCCTTACTCATTCCCATTCCATCGGACGACGAACGCTGAATTGTCTCTGGCGCCGTGCGGGTCGCTCCGTCTTACCAGCGCCCGGTCTTCCTGGCCGGGGCCTTCGGCAGCTTCTCCAGGACCTTGGTGCTCTTCTGGAGGACCTCTTCGGGCAGCTCGTAATCGCTGAGCTGGCCGGACATGTACTTGTCGTAGCCGGCCAGGTCCATCAGGCCATGCCCGCTATAGCTGAACAGGATCACCTTTTCCTTGCCTTCTTCCCGGGCCTTGATCGCCTCGTCAATGGTCGCCGCGACCGCGTGGCTGGTCTCCGGGGCGCAGATCGCCCCTTCCGTCTTGGCCCAAGTCAGCGCCGACTCGTAGCACTTGCTCTGATGGTAGGCCCTCGGCGCGAACAGGCCCTCGACGATGGCCTGGCACACCAGCGGCGCCATGCCGTGGTACCGCAGTCCGCCGGCGTGAATGGGCGGCGGGACGAACGCGTGGCCGAGCGTGTGCATGGCCAGCAGCGGTGTCATGCAGGCGGTGTCGCCGTGGTCGTAGGCGAACGGCGCGCGAGTCATTGTCGGGCAGGCGGCCGGCTCGACCGGGATGATGTCGATTTTGGCGCCGTTGATCTTGTCGGCGGTGAAGGGGAAGGCCAGTCCGGCGAAGTTGCTGCCGCCGCCGGCACAGCCGATGACGACGTCGGGCAGCTTCTCCCCGGCGGCCTTCAACTGCTGCTTGGCCTCCAGGCCGATGATCGTCTGGTGGAGCAGGACATGGTTGAGCACGCTGCCGAGGGAGTAGCGGGTCTTGCCGGTCGGATCGGTGACGGCGGCCTCAATGGCTTCGCTGATGGCGATTCCCAGGCTGCCCGGCGTGTCGGGCATCTCGGCCAGGATCGTGCGGCCCGCGTTGGTCTCCGTGCTCGGGCTGGCGACGCAGTTGGCGCCCCAGACCTGCATCATCAGCTTGCGGAACGGCTTCTGATCGAAGCTGATCCGCACCATGTACACCTTGCACTCCATGTCCAGCAGGGCGCAGGCGAAGGCCAGGGCGCAGCCCCACTGGCCGGCGCCGGTTTCGGTGGTCAGGCGCGTGATGCCGGCGACCTTGTTGTAGTAGGCCTGGGCGACGGCGGTGTTGGGCTTGTGGCTTCCCGCCGGGCTGAGGCTCTCGTCCTTGTAGTAAATGCGTGCGGGCGTCTTGAGGTGTTTTTCGAGGTAGACCGCCCGGCGCAGGGGGGCCGGACGCCACCGGTACAGGATGTCGAGAATGGGCTCGGGAATATCGATCCAGCGTTGCGTGCTGGCTTCCTGCTCGATGAGGTTCATCGGGAACACCGGCGCCAGCATGTCCGGCGTGATCGGCTTGCCGTCCGGACCCAGCGGCGGAAGCGGCGGGGTCGGCAGGTCCGCAACCAGGTTATACCACTGGCGAGGGATCTCGCTTTCTCTCAACAAGATCTTGTGCTCCATCCTTCTTGTCTCCAACCAAATTGGATTCGGCTTACTTTGCGCACACAACGACCCCCGCCCGGTGTTGATATCGGCCAAGCAGGCCTCTGTCAATGAAAATATCTCGGCAGGAAGTCCGGAGACAGATCATAAATATCGGACCTTAGGCCGCTTAGCGGCGTTGTGAATTTGGGCAATTTGTGCTCCGCTTGCTTCGTATCCCCGAGAATATCAGAACACGATGGCGACGTAGCCGACACTGTCGCGGCCGGCCGAGCCCATCTTGCGGAGCATCACTTCGTTGCTGGTGGTGTGCGCCAGAAGGCATCCGCGCGAAACGCCGAGCCGTCTGGCCACAGCGACCACCGCCGCCGCCGCCCCCGGCCCGCAGGCATTGCCGTTCTCGATCCCCGTCGCCAGCACACGTTCCGCGTCCAGGTCCACAGCCAGGTCGATAAACGCACGGTCGTTCACCTCGCTGGCCCAACGCAGCCCCTCCGAGCCGTTCCCCATGGGTGTGAACCCGTACCGCGGCCCGTAGTGCGTCAGGTCCGTCGACGCGATGCACACCATCCGCCCGCCCGCCGCAGCCCTCTCGGCCATCGCCTCCGCCAGCGCCTCGCCCAGCGCGATCGCCGCGTGCGTCGGCGGAACCGTCACCGGCAGGATCTTCGCCTGCGGGAACAGGTGCGCCACGAACGGGACCTGCACCTCGATGCTGTGCTCGCGCCGATGGGCGGCCCGGTCGAGCCGGACCACACCGCGCTGGACAAGCTGTTCGCGCAGCGACAGATCGACCGCCACGCTGCCCAGCGGGCACTCCCACGCATCGCTGTCGTCGTCGGCCGGCTCGGACCCGAAATACCCGTGCGCTGTCCCGCACAGCACGAAGGTCTCGACCACCGCAGCGGCGCTCTGGATCGCCCGAAAGGCCAACGCCGCCACCGCGCCGCTGAACATCCAGCCCGCGTGCGGCACGATGCCGGCCACGATCGACGCCGGCACAGAGCCCGGCGCGCTGGGCGGTACGGGCGAATAATCATTCGCCTCTTCCAGAGACACCCGAAGTTCCGCGAGGCACTCGTCGCGATCGCCAGGGTAGAATTGACCGGCCACGATCGGTTTCCGCGTCGACATGTGAACCCCCTTATTCCTTGCCTTCGCCGCCCCAACCGCTACAATGTCGATTCTGGATTGGCGATTTCGGATTGGCGCTTTCGGATTCGTTTCTTTTCTTTGCTCGAATCTGCAATCTGCAACTCACAATCCGCAATCTCGACGGCGGACACCGCCATTTTGGTTTGTGATTCTTGCCTTTTGCTGCTGCTTCAATCGTATTCTATTTTGCCTGGTGGGAAAGACAAATGGTACCCGGAAAAAAGCCCCTCGTTGCGGTAGTCATGGGTTCCGACAGCGATCTTGGCGTGATGGAAAGCTGCGTCGAGCAGCTTCGTCAGTTCGGGATCGAGCCTTCCGTTCGGGTCCTCTCAGCGCATCGGACGCCTGCGGCGGCCTGCGAGTTCGCCGAGGGCGCTGAGGCCGCCGGGATCAAGGTGGTGATCGCCGCCGCGGGAATGGCCGCCCATTTGGCGGGAGCCCTCGCCAGCCGCACCGTGCTGCCCGTCATCGGAGTGCCCCTCGTCGCCGAGACCGGCCTCGGCGGGCTCGACGCCCTGCTCAGCACCGTACAGATGCCGCCCGGTGTCCCCGTCGCCACCATGGCCCTCGGAAAGCCCGGCGCCAAAAACGCCGCCATTCTCGCCGTGCAGATCCTCGCCCTCCACGACGACCAACTGCGACAGAAACTCGCCGACTTCCGACGCAAACAGGAACAGACCGTCCGTCAGAAGGACGAGGCACTGTCACGCTGACGCCGCCGCCTCAGCAGACCGGCGCCGAGCATTAGTAGCAACGCCGCCGACGGTTCCGGCGCGGTAATGACCAGCTCGCAGAACGCCAGAGACCCGGTGTCCATGTAGTACGCATCGTAGATCTGGAGATGCCATTGCCCGAAGGCGTCTTCCCCGTCGAAGGCCGAAAGCCCCGAGACATCGATCGGGCGGAATCGGCCCTCGAAGGGCGGCTGGCCCTCCGAGATGGAGACAGACGCTTCATCGTCGAACACCGTGTTGCTGTAGTCGGCGCCCTCGAAGTAGTCGTTGAACGGGTCGTACATGTTCAGCACCACGGTCGTGCCCGATGGACTGGTGATCCGCAGTTGCAGGTCGAAGACTTGCGTGTGAGAGACGCTCACGACCACATCGAGGTCCAGAATGATGCAGTGGTCGGAGACATCAATGATGGCGTCCGCCATCGATCCCTTGGTGGCGTCGGAGTCGGCGGGGATGGGCAGATCGAAGGGGCCCCCATAGGAGACCACCGTCTCCGCGTGGACCGCGCCCGGCCAGACAGCAACCACCAGCAGAACTGAAACGCCCAGAGCAAATACCCATGCCGTTCGTGTCCTCATCACCACCCTCCTCGAGCTGTGCCGCACCGCGTCTCTCACGAAGAAAGTCTCAAGAGGCGGGATTGTACCAGTAAAAGATGGGGGAATCAATACATTCTTGGAATTTTTGCCTATATTATCGGGCTATTCGGGGCTCTGGTGCGGTTTGCGGCTGTCAGCCGCCACAGGCGGGGCGGGCTCGCTTTGCGGTCTCTTTGGTCCTTCAGGCGCAAGAAGGGCCTGAAGGACCAAAGAAAGCCGAAGGACCCAAGAGACAGTTGCCCGGCTCCGGGTTTGGTGTTGTCGGGCTGTTCGGGCTCAGTTGGCCAGGAGCTGTCCGAGCAGTTGGGCTCGGAGTTGCGCCATCTGGAGGGAACCGAGGGCCCCGAGGGGCATGGTCAGTCCGCCGGTCCCCAAGATGGGGTTCAGGCCGATCAGTCCGGTCCCGAGCAGGCTCGGGGTTCCGAGCAGGCCCGTCGTTCCGAACAGGCCGCCCATCTGGCCGCTGACGCTCATCAGGCTGACGTTGGCCATGGTCAGCCCGGAACCGTTGCCGACCTGCGACAGGTCGATCGTGAGATTCTGGGCCGATGAGGCGCTCTGGATCCCCTGCGTCAGGTCGATGGTGTTGGCCGACCCGACGTTGAACACCTGGTTCTGAATGGTGATCCCGAATGCGCCGGAGCCGGCCAACATGACCAGGACTGCCGAACACGCCATCCATTTCATATGCATTGTGAGACTCCTTCCTGTGTGTGTTGTTCAATCCCTTTAGGACGGCCGGCCACGTGCCGACCGTTCCCAACACACCCTCCTACGTCCGCACGGGCGGCGGGCGAGGCGTGCCTCGGCCCTGCGGCCTCGTGCGTTACAGAAGAAGCCCTCTGATCCAGGCCCGCCGCGTCGAGAAGAGCCTGATCACCGTAGGTGTTTGCGGCAGGCCTGACCAGAGGGCTTCGCGGCATCCGCCTGCGGCGGATCCGTGACTGCTACTGCTACAGCATGGGCTATAAGCCCATCCTACTGGGCCAACTGCGGCTGCATGCCCTGGATCTGCGCGCCGGTCACCGTCATTCCCGCCTGTGCGACCCCGGCCGAGCCGGGCAGACCCGAGATCTGCGAGGTCTGCATGCCCATCACGGTCGACGCCTCATCCAGCGAGCTGACCGCATTGACGCCGCTCTGGCTCTCATTCAGCACGATCGTGTGCAGCGCATCGGCCGCGCCCTCGCCGTTGGCCCGGCTGAGCCCCTGCAACGCCGTCAGGTTAAGGCTCTCGCCCTGAGTCATGGCGCTGACGCATTCCCCGATATTCTGCATCTGGTTGCCCACAATGCTGAGGTTCTGGGTCGCCCCGATCAGCCCGCAACTGCCGATCGCGTTGACCGCCTGGCCGATCGAACCGAAGAAGTTCTCGCTGGCGGCGCCGACGATGGCCTGTTGATTGTCCACCACGAGATTCTGGAGCGACTGGGCCGTCTGGTCGCCCTGCTGCAACTGAATCGCATTGGTCGCCCCGATGCCGGTGAGCTGCTCGTGCAACGAAGCGGCCACCGCCCCGCTGGCGATGACTCCGACGACGATCATGGAAGACACAACTGCTTTGAACATAATTCAGACTCCTTCTGCTACGTGTTGTTCACTCCTTTGCGGACCGGTCCGCCGCCGGCGGATCGATCGTACACACGACGAAAGATCACCCTTCACCTGGCCGAGGTTGAACCTCCCTTCTCTTCCCCTCCTCCTGCATCTGAAACTGTTCTCACGCCGCTTTTCCAGGGAACGCCTCGCCCTCCGACCGGGCCGGAGGCCGACGCCGTTTCGCAAGAAAAAGCCCTCTGGTGCAGGCACGCCGTGTCCCAAAGGAGCCTGAACCACAATGCGGTCTACTGCGGCAAGCCTGACCAGAGGGCTCTTAGGTCATCCTGTGGACAAGAACGAGGTTGTCGCTTAACGAACCCAGAAGCTAAGAAGTCACACATCAGCGTCCTCGGAAAAACCGTCCGATAGGCCCTCTGTCAAAGAGCGATTGCCGATTCCCTTGTCCGCCTGGGGCGGACCGGCTGTGACACGAACCACCTGCCGGGGGCCCTCCGACAGCCGGGTCTGCGATCCGCCGCTGGCGGAGCCGCCCGGCTGCCGATGAAAGCCCACCTGTCGTTCCATGAGACTACAGCTGGCCGGCGCTGAAATTGGCGCCACCAGCCACCTGCGTGCTGCCACCGGGGCCGCCACCGACGGCATCGTACAGGCTCACGCCGATCCCCTGCACGTTGGCGCTGCCGCCCCAGGGGGTGAACGTCAACTGCGTCTGGACGCCCAGGAAGGTCTGCAGACCCAACGCCGAGCCCTGGCCACCGACCTTGGTGACGTCCTGATTCAGCAGGGCGTTGAGGTCCTGGTTCTGGTAACCGACGGCCGGGATCTGCGTCTGGCCGGCCAGCGCGACGCCGCACTGATCGACGTCAAAGAGCCCGACCATCCCCACGGCGCCGGCGCTCTGAAGCAGCGCGCCCGTCGTGCCCTGGAACGCGGTCGTGTGCGTGAGCGCATCGGTGCCCAACTGCGAGAGGTCCATGGTCAATGCGTTGATGTTGCCCGCGGCGCCATCGCCGACGACGGTCACGCCGTTGGTTCCGCCCAGGATACCCCCCTGGGTCTGGAACAGCGCGGCGCTCGTCCCAGCAGTCGCCACGAACAACAGCAGCGTTAGCGATACTGCGAATCCTTTGAACATTTTGCGAACTCCTTTTCTCAGTCACTTCATTGTCACGTGTCTGCCAGGCGGCTGGGGCGGTCGTTCCATAGTGGTCCGGCCTGTTCAGCCCCTCTGGCACGGTAGCCGCAGTGCAAGGGGGAGCCCCGGGGCCCAGTGCCCTGTCACGGCCCGAGGGTCGCTTCAGGGCTCCCCGCCCAATCCTCGAAGAGACGCGTCTTCCGATCTGCCCGGAAGGCCCACTCGATTACATGGCGCTCTGCGTCTGGACCGTCTGCACGGTCATCGTGCCGGTCACCATGCCGGCGGCGCCGGGCTCGCCGTACAGGGTCGAGGTCTGCATCCCCATGACCGTGGCGCTCTCGTCCATGTAGCCGGCCGCGTTGTTGGCGCTCTGCCCTTCGTTGGCCACCACCGTGTGCAGCGCGTCGCCATAGCCGGCGCCGTTCATCTTGGAAATGCTCTGGCCGACCTCAACGCCCAGCGACTGGCCCTGGACCTTGGGTCCGACGCCTTCGGCCACCGCCTGCATTTGCGTTCCGTTGATGCCGAGGGCCTGAAGCACACCCACCGTGCCGCACATGCCCCACGCATTCGCGGCCTCGCCGATCGAGGCGAAGAAGTTCTCGCTGGCCAGACTGCCGCACATCCCCGTGGCGCACTGCGAATTGTCCACGATCAGGTTCTGCAACGAACTGGCTTGCTGCTCGCCCTGGATGAACTCCAGCGCGTTGGTCAGGCCGATCCCCGTCATCTGCTCGTGGAGCAGGCTGGCGAAAGCCCCGGAACCGATCAACAGAACGAACACCATTGAAACTGCAGTTGCTCTCAACATGTTGTAGACTCCTTCTCTTTTGTGTTGTTCACTCCTTTTGGACCGCGGACACCGCGTCTGCGATCACAACACCGTCTTGCTGCCGACACGTTGGCCCTGCCCTGGGCCCACCACCTCCTTTCCCCCCCCGGACCCTCTCAACCTTGACTTCCTGTCCACACTACTTCTCCGGAGACATCCATTCGTTGCCCGCAGCCGGTCGCCTACGGGAACGCCATTCGATACATATCCTGACTGACGTCGACGCCGGTTGCTCCTTGCGGCGCCGTCTCGCACGCCGGAACGTGTTCCTCTTCCAGCGTCAGCACGGTGGTGCTTTGACTCGGCGCGGTCGTGACCGTCGCCAGAACGGTTTCCCCACCCGCAGGAATCGGCGTGGTCGTGGTCACCGTCGCGGCCACCTGCGGACGCACGCGGATGCGATCGTACAGCGACGCCGGAATCCGCCGCCGCTCGATCATCTCGGGGCAGTAACGGTAGCCCGTGACGCTCATCACGGCCTCGCCCTTGCCTTCCGTGACGCCCTTGCTCTTGCCGCCCAGCAGCGAGAGCGAGTAGTTCGTCTGGCTGTATCCGCCGCCGCCGCTGATGCTCGTCGTGGCGCCGACGGTGACGCCCTTCATGCCGCCCGAGATCAGCAGGATGTCCACGTCCCACGGCAGCGCTTCGGCGACCGCCGCGTTGTAGACCTGGTCCCAGTTGCGGTCGGGGCTGCCTTCGAGGCTGATGCGTCCGACGTAAGCATAGCCCTCCTGCTCCAGCCGCAGCGGATCGATGTAGCTGTCGATGAACACCAGCAGCGGCTTGCCCTCCGGCCGACGGTCGCGAACCAGGCCGTTGGCGATGTCGAACCCGCGACCGTGATGGTACTGGTTCGGGCCGCCGAACAGCGTCTGCACGCCGTTCCACAGACCGCCCAGAAACTTGATCGGACCGGTGTACGGCAGCGACCGCAGGATCCCGCGCACCTCACGTATGTCGTCCTCGTTCGTCGGGTCGTACACGCGCTCGTACACCTTGTCGTTGTTCGTCGGGCCGTTCGCAAAATACGCCTTTATGGTTCCCCAACCTCCATGATTCCACATCGGCAGGTACGGCGGATACGTCGTCAGCGGAGGCGTCCGCGACTTGTAGTTCGAATTGGTCGTCGGGCTGAACACCAGGATCGAGCTCGACCCGCTCGTAGCGCCTTCCGAATAGGCCGAGCCGCCGCCCGCCCAGGCGATCGCGTCGGAGGTCGATGACGAAACGGCGTTGCCCCCGCCGATGGCCTGCGTGTTCTGGACCTGCGAGGGATTGGCCTGCACGTTCGTGTTCATGTAGTAGCTGCCGGTCGACGTCGTATTGCCGGCGGCAACCGCAGCGGTGAGCACAACAGCGATCAATGCGGCACTGAGTCTTTTCATCATCGTTCTCCTTAACCGTTTCCTTCTCTCCGTATTCGGCGCAAACCGCCCGGTCACGCTGTGGATATTCGAGAGCCAAAGGCTCTGGTTTATCCGTACAGGCCTCTTTGCGCAACAATGAACATCACCCTGGCCCGAGGGCTGGCCCTCGAACCGCTGCCGGCGAACCCCTTTCCCACGTTTCCGCGAGGGTTCCACCGGCGCTCGAAGCGTCGCCTCAGCGCACGCCGAGTCTATCCTCCAGCCGCGAGAGCGTCACTCTCGCGGAGTTGTCACCTCAAGAGACACCCTCCACGCCAACCTGCGAGTTGTCTCCTCCACCCGGACCCTCACGACGGCCGGGACATACCTGATTGTGGACCTCTACGGTTCCCGCCGGTCGCCGAGACGACCGGTCGCGGCCGGTTCCCGGGCGAACGAGCCGCCGGAACCATGCAGCGAGATCGGGAGCGAAAAGCCGGCTTGCTTGCGCAGCGCTGAGACAGCCGCCACGAATGGGTTTGTGCAACCCATGAGTCGGACGGGTTCCGGCCTATCCTTGCATCCGCAGGACAGGCCAGCCGCTTGGAAATGAGCGGGGAAAACAGTCCCTGTTCTAAGCACACGCACAGCATCCATGCTTCGTACCCTGTCAAACCCCGCACCGTTTGAACACAATACGAATGAGCATCACTGTTGGCTCTCAGTGTATTCGCACCCGACGTTTTGTCAAGCGCAAAATCCCGCTTCCGCGCTTTTTTCCAAACGAATGCACGTCACCACTACTCGTCGCTCGTCCCTCGTCGCTGGTCGCTCGTATCTCGTGAAGCGTCGTGCGTAGGGTGTGCACCGCACACCGACCCAACCGCCAGCCCCGCCGTGCGTCGCGCCCGTGGGAGCGTGAATGCGTGAAGCGTCGCGCGTCGTTCGTCTCTCGTCGCTCGTCGCGCCCACGCCGGCAAGCTTGTCCCATTCGGCGATGCTCAGAGCTTGCCCTGAGCACTGCCGAAGGGGCAAGCTCTGAGTGAAGTCGAAGCGAAGCCCACTCTGTCCTGGTTCTCCTGCGTAGACCTCTTACTGGGGAGCCAGCCGAGACGGCGCTCGTAGGGTGGGTTCTCAAACCATGCGTCAGAAGCTCCCCTGCCCGCCTCCGGCCTGCTTCCGTGCATTTTTCCCTTGCCTTCCGCGACCCTCCCAACCATAATAACCAACACTGAGACTTCGACGGCGCACCTTCGACATGCACCATATCACCGTCTGCGGGCCGGACACCCAACGCAAATGGGTGTGAAGCGACAGAAAACCGGGAAAATAACAGGCGAAAAGGCCAGAACAAGTGCCTGCCCAACTATTGCCAAGGTCATACGGGAGATGTCGGCTAAGCATGTTCTACGTACCGTAACTCTGATCGTTCATAGAGTGAAAGGAGGGTGCGACGATGATGCTGAAACAACTCCTCAGACTTGTAACCATTAGCAGCGCGGTGTACCTCGTAGCCGGCTGCTCCATCGTGGATCGCAAGAAGACCAGCGGGCTTCAGGACATGGCCGTTTGGAAAGCTGAGTCTGAGCGGCTCGCCCAATCGCAGTCCGCAGACGAAGAGAAGTACAACGAGGCACGTGACCAAATCGCCGGGTATATCGACGGTCCACTTGAGGCGGAGATCGACGATGTCGCGGGCAGATGGATTGGCACGATCGACTTGAGCCGCGAGTGTATCCCACCGAACGTAGTGACGGCCGTTGATGATTTCAAGCAGTCCGCCGGTCGTCCCATTCGGGTGATAAGTCGTGACACGGTTCTCGTCGATATCCTTGATTGGATCAAAGAAGCCCTGCGAGAGAGCCGACAGGCCAGCGCCAATGCGCTGAAGGCAAAGCTGCAAGAGCTGAAGTGGAAAGACTGGGATTCGGTTCACAATGGCCACTGACCCGATCCGGCTCTCCGTCCTGTCTTGCCGGGTGCGATCTTCCGTGTTCTTGATTGCAAGGTCAACACGGGGGCAGGAGTGCGCCCCATTTTTCAGGCCGACCTCCAATAATAGGGGACGGCCGGCTATCAATGCCCAATGTCGCCATCCGTGGTGAGTGGCTGTCCCCGTTTGTCGAGGATGTCCCAGAGATTCCTTATGTTGCGCTCATGCGTGCCATGTTCCCACTCGCCGCGAGGCGGCTCATAGAAATACGGAAACATCGTCTTCTGAGAGAAACGTTCCAGGACCTGTTCAAGGGACAGGCCCTCTTCGCGCGCTGCCCGGACGCCTGTGAGCATCTTGCGGTAGTAGTCACGGACCGGAACGATGTCGTTCTTGACCAGCGGCGGGCTGTGCGAGGGGACGACGTGATCGATCCGGACATCGTCAGGAAGAAAGGAATCCAGGACCGAGATGAAACGATTTACATCCTGTACCTGCGCCGTCGTGAAGATCCACGGCAATCGATACCGCTGATAGATGATGGCGCCGCTGACCAGCAGCCTCTCCTGCGGGACGTAGATGAGGATGTCGGATATCGCGTGGCCGCCTTTGCCAAAGAAGACCAGTTCCAGCGTCAGATCCCCCAGGTCCAGCGTATGCCTGTCCGCGAACGTGAGGGAGGGTTTGACCACCTCGTAGCCTTCTTTCATGTCCTGGGTGTACAACTGCCAGAACCGGGTCTCGCCATGGATCGTCTCGGTCATCGCGCGATTTCCCGCCACGCGGGGCAGAGCGTCTCGCAGGTTGCGCAGGTTCGCGGCCGCTCGATCCAGGGCTTTACGATGCAGTTCGGGATCCGTCTGCTCGTCTACGAGCCATTGCATATCCTGCGCCAGGTTCTCGTGCCCCACGATCGTCGCACCCTTGAATAGACAGTTACCGCTGGCGTGGTGCATGTGGCCGTGCGTGTTGATGACGTACAGCCAATCATCCCGGCCAAACACCTGCTCGATCCGCTTCTTGATCGGCGCCATGATTCGAGGCGACATCTCGGTATCGATGACCACCAGGCCCTTCTCCGACTGAATGGCGGTCAGATTGCATCGACCGGTCCCGATCCAGTAGGCCAGGAGGACGCGCTTGGATAGCCTCTCAATGCGCACGTATCTCGCAGCATCACGCGCTACAACAGCCGGATCGGTTGGCGTGACCTTCGCCGTTTCCTGCGCCGCGACGTTCGTTGCCAATGCCAGGGCTGACAGAAGCCCGATCCATTTCCAGTATGCTTTGATCTTCACTTGTCTCCCATCTTGACTGTTTCGATAACGGTCATTTCGCAGGGGCATGGGGTCACACCTCGAACTACGAATCATTGACGCAACTCGCTTCCTAACTGCATGGGCTGACTCGCACTGCGCGGCGATGTGCTTCGCGGAGCGGCAAACTTATGCGCCTTCTGTTCAGCCGGTCTGCGACGGCTGGATGCGAGAGATACATTGCCGCCCGCCGCGAAGCGTGGAGGTTTCGATCTCGGCATCCACGGGCCGGCCCAGAATGTCGGAATAAACCTCCTTCAACCAGCCCACGGAGCATTGGCAGAATTCCGGCGGCGTCAGTCCCACGCGGACGAACGCGCAGGGGCACGGACTCGGCTTACCCACGATGCGCATGCGGCCCGTCTGCTCGTCGTATTCAGACGACTCCTCAATCCATTGTCTGCGCAAGGCCGCCACGAATTCTGCGGGCTTACCCTTGAACTTCTCCCTCTCCCGCTGCGATGCCTTGGCGCACTCACGTCCCATCGTTTCCAGGACCCGTTTGCGGGTCGGCTCATCCAATGCTGCGACCAGACGGGCCATGCTCTTTTGCATGAAATCCACCTTCTGGCGGAGTTCCCTGACTTGCGGATTATCAGAAGGCTGAGCCGGTTGTGTCGTTGCGGCCCCTGTGCAACAGCACATGCCGAGAGAGCAACCTGCAACCGTCAGAAAGTCCCTGCGTTCCATAGTCGTCCCTTCAAATCGGGGGGGCAGTGTATCTGTTTCTCAGGTCTCCGCCGCAGCGTGGAGACGGTTCGCTCCGCAGTGCCCCATACGCGGCTTCAGTCCTCTTCGATGAAGAACGTCGTCAACCGCCGATGGCTACGCTGCGCGACCCAGTGCGCAGCGCGCGCAACAACGATTCGCCGCCAACCGTTCCATACGCACACTCTAACCCCGCCGTCGCCCTTCGTCAATCGATTCCCTTTGCCAGAAATCGACCTGCGATCTCTGGCTCTCCATCCGCAAGGTCCTCGCAGGCCGGATGAGGCAGAGACGCTGGTCCGATCACCTCCGCCGGAAGGTCTGCCCGTCCTCCGGGCGAATCAGGTAAGGATGGCCCGTCGCGTCCCAGGCGACCTTCATGGGGTGAATCGGAATCGGGGGACAGTATACTCATTTCGGACGGAATTCGGGAAGCGAAACGGGGTCAGGTTCCTTTTCTGCCTGCCTCATAGCGCCATCGGCGGTCCAGCAGCCGTAGGGGTGGACACCGCCCACCGATCTCCCCACGGCGAGAATGCGGGCGTTTATCTTGTGCCCGTGGGCAGTTCGCGAATGCGAAGGTTGCGGAACTTGGCTTTGCTCTGATCGTATCCTTCGCCACCAGGGTGGACTTGAAGACACAGCGTGCCCTCGGGAGGAACCCCCTCGGTCGACGCGGCCGTGTGCTGAAAATCCGTTACCTGTGTCCCATTGATCCACACTTGGATCCGGGCTGGGGGGTATTCGGGGCGTATTCGGGGGACAGCTTACGCATTTCGGGGCTTGGGGGTTTCGACTTCGTCGTGGCAGCCGGGTCACTGCTTCCTGGCTCGGCGGGAAGCGAAACGGGGTCAGGTTCCTTCTCTGCCTGCCTCATAGCGCCATCGGTGGTCCAGCAGCCGTAGGGGTGGACACCGCCCACCGATCTCCCCACGGCGAGAATGCGGGCGTTTATCTTGTGCCCGTGGGCAGTTCGCGAATGCGAAGGTTGCGGAACTTGGCTTTGCTCTGATCGTATCCTTCGCCACCAGGGTGGACTTGAAGACACAGCGTGCCCTCTGGAGGAACCCCCTGAGTCGATGCGGCCGTGTGCTGAAAATCCGTTACCTGTGTCCCATTGATCCACACTTGGATCCGGGCTGGCTCTCCCTGGCAAGAGATCTTCAAGTGGTTCCAGGCCCCTTTCTTGAAGTGTTTGATCCCTTCAGGACATTGATGGACGAAGCCTTGGGTCCAGGGGCAATAGATGCCGCCAATGTCCCCACCGTCCCGATAGTCAATGGTCACCTGGTGGCTCTTTCCATCAGGTCCCACCCGCAGAAAGACTCCGCTGTCGAAAGGCCAATCGACCTGGGTCTCGCACTCGAACTCGAAGTCTTTGAACGTGCGGAAGGTCGTCAGGAAGCCCCCCTGGCCGGGCGGGTCCTGCATACCGACAATCGCCCCATCTTCCACGTACCATTTCCCGTTAACGCCATGGTCCGGCAAGCCATCGTGCCGCTTCCATCCGGTCAGCGTCTGGCCGTCAAAGAGAGACTCCCCGGCCTCCGGGGCAAAGCGCTTCAGACGAATCGAACGAAACCGAACGGTCATGGGAGGTCCGGCATGAAGCTGAAGCGCCAGAACGCCACAGTCTGCGGCCTTGGCCTTCTCATTGTCGATGAGCATCATGGTGGGTACGCCGTTGAGCGTCTGAGTCAGCGTGTTTCCCCGCGCGGTGATGACGTACTCGTTCCAGCCGTCCCGATCGACCGCCTCGGCGACGGCCGCGTCACTGCTGATCTTGTCGACGACAACGCTCTGGCCAGGACCTCGTTCGACCTTTTCGCCTCGATTGACCATGATCCCCCGGGCCCGCTCCTCATAGAGGATCCCCGTATATCGATGGTTGGCGTCAATGTCGGCCTGGTAACCGCCCACGACCCAGTTGCCATAATCCCGGCTGCGATACTGAACGCCGGAGTTGCCGCCTTCGATCTTCCAGGACAGCCGGAGCTCAAAATCGCAGAGCAGTCCGTGACGCCAGATCAAGAAGGTGTTTCCCTGCGTCGGGTTCTCCGGCGTGGTTCGTCCCACGATGGCGCCATCGACAACGGACCAGAACTTGGGATTCCCGTCCCACCCGGTGAGTGTCTTGCCATCGAAGAGCTGTACGAACCCAGCCTCACGTTCCTCAGCGGTGAGTGTGTTGGCCGGTACGGCCCAAGCCGCCGAGCCCAGAACGCCAATGACTGTTAGCATGCCGACAAGTTGTACGTTACGCATTGATGGGCCTCCCTTTTTCATAAGCTATCATGGTCGACACGATGCTAAACGCAGAGGTAGGCATCAGTCAAGAGAGAGGTAGGCAGCTTGGGGGCCAATGCGGAGTGCGGTACGTTCTCTGGTGGGAATCGGGGGACAGCTCACTCATTTCGGCGGGCGTTGGCGGCTTCGACTTCGTCGTCGCATCGGGGTCAGTGCTTCCTGGCTCGGCGGAAGCCGAAGGGCTCTGGCGGGGGTTCCTCCGGCGGAGGCATGAGCAGGCGGATGGCGTCCACGATCGCGACGATGTCTTTGTCGTGGCCCTGCACCTTCTGTTCCAGGCGGTCGAGCTTGGCGGACAGTTCTTTGTAGGGTCCGAGCATCTGCTTGAGCCGGACAAAGGCGCGGACGACGAAGATACTGGCCTGCACGGCTCGTTCGGAGTTCAACACGCCGGCCGCCATGATCGCGCCGTGCTCGGTGAAGGCGTAGGGGCGGTAGCGCCGGCCTCCGCGTCCCAGGGTCCCGTTTGAGATCACAGTTTGTGATTTCAAACGGTTGAACTCCTCTTTGTCGAGTTGGAACATGAAGTCGGGGGGAAACCTCCCGATATTGCGCTTGACCGCCTGTACGAGGACGCGTGTTTGCACGCCGTAGAGTCCGGCCAGGTCGGCGTCCAGGATCACCTTCTGGCCGCGAATGATCAGGATCTTGCTCTGAACGTGCTCGACAGGGACGATGGACATCGCTTCGGGCTCTGCGATAGCGTCGTCGCCAAGGCTGGTGCTTCGTTTGGGTCGTTTTGCCATGATCTCCCTCTCGCGGTATTGTCTCGGTGCCTCGTTGCCGCCGCCTGGCTGCTGCTCCAACCGTTATTATCACCAAGAACGGGCCTGGGGGCAAGGGGAAAAGAGCGGCCGTCCCGAGCGACCCGCGACAGATACGAAGGCGCGAAGGGCAGAAGGGTGAGAAAGGTGCGGCCAGAGGCCGTACCTCGTATCTCGGGGTTCGTATCTCGTTTGTTCAGGTCCTGCCGCCTACAGCCTCCGGCCTGTCGCTGCATTTCGTCCGCGAGCGAAGATGGCGTGGCGGGCGGCGCCCACCCTGCGCGCGGCAAACGGCGATATGCCCCCTCGACGCCGCTCGGGGCAGGTTCTTACGAGCACACTACGAACGGTGACATGCGCTTGCGGGCGAAATGCGAACGGCGGCGCGGGTCGCGAGGGGCCTGCGCCGCCGTTGGCATCGTGATGCGTATCGTTCGGGATGTTTACTGGATTTCGATGACGGAGTTGAGTTCGCCGTAGGGGTTCAGCTCGGTGCGTTCGTTGTACGGGTCCTGCTGCCACTGGCCGTCGACGACGAGGCGGTAGCGGTAGGTGCCGTGGGGCAGCTTGAGCTTGGCCTGCCAGACGCCGCTGTTGCCGACGCGCTCCATGGAGGTGGCGGCCGGCTGCCAGTTGTTGAAGTCGCCGGCGATCTGGACGTTGGTGGCGCGCGGGTAGAGCGTGACGAAGACGACGGCGTCGCGGATCTGGCTGACGCCGTAGTAGTCGGAGAGTTTCGTGTCGGTCGTCGCGGGGACGGCGGCGAAGGTCTCGACGGGCGTCTCGGACGATGCGGCCGCCGACTCGGGCAGCTCGATGAGCTCGTCCTCGAACGGCGGCGTCTCGGCGACCGGCGCGGCCACCGGCTCGACCGGAGGCTTCACCACCGGCGGCGCGATCGCCTGCGGCGTGGGGGCCGGCGGCCTGGCAGGCGCTTCGGCCGGCGGCGTGCGCGTCGGCGACGACGCTGCCTGCCCTATCGCCGGCGCGGGCGATGCCGGGCGGGCCGGCCCTTGCGGCTGCGTCGTCCGCAACAGCTCCGTCGCGCTGGCCCCGATCGATTCGAGCTGATCGGCCAGCGTGTCCACCAGACGCTTGCTCTTGGTCACCAGACGCTCGTCGGCGCCGATCAGTTCCTGCGCCAGCGACCGGAAGTCCTGCTGACCCTTGCTCGCCGGATCATACTCGTTGATCGGCTGTCCGAAACTCGCCGCCTCTTTTATGCGGGTATTGAAGTTAACCACTGTCTTGAACATGCGGTCGGAGAAGTGGGAGCGGAGCTCGGCGAGGATCTCGCGGGCCATCTTGGTGCGGATGTCGTACATGCTGGCGAGCACGCGGACGGAGACCTGCTGCTGGCAGCGCTTGCAGAGGATGCTGAGCGTCTCGAGCTGCTTGCTGAGCCCGTGCAGCGCGAAGTAACCGGTCTCGACGGGCACGACGACGTCGGTGGCCGCCCGCAGCGCGTTGAACGTCAGCAGGCTCACCGCCGGCGGGCAGTCGATCACCGCGAAATCGTAGTCGTTCGTCACGCCGTCGAGCACCTTCTTCAGGCACGTCTCGCGGTCGGGAATCCCGGCCATCTGCTGCTCGAACGCCGACAGGTCGATGCTCGCCGGCGCCAGCTCCAGCCGCTCGCCGATCTGCCAGAGAATCTCGCTCAATCGCATCGGCTCGTTCCGGCTCTCGCTGATCAGCACATCATAAATGCTCTGCTCGATCTGCTCCTCCGGCACCGCCAGCCCCACCGCACAGTGCGACTGCGAATCCATATCCACCAGCAACACCTTCTTGCCCAAGTCCGCCAGGGCGCTGGCCAGATTGATCGACACCGTCGTCTTGCCGCAACCGCCCTTCTGATTGACCACCGCGATCGTTCTCATCTTCGTCTCCGTCTATGACCTTCGATACTGCCGTCCTTGACCCGAGGGCCGCGGCGACCAGCGTTTCAGAAACCCGCCTATTAGCACTGATGCGTCGGATAGTAACGCATATTCTCTTTTCGGCAAGGATCTGTCGAAAACTTTATCCTTTTATGGGACCGGCCCATAAAAAGACCCGCAAACTTCACAATCCGACCCGTTTATCGGCACTGATAATCCCGTTTTTCGCCCCGCCCTGCCGCACGCCACGCCGGCGTCGCGCACCAAAGCGCCCCAAGCGCCGGGATCGCCGCCACGCCGCACACGACGTTAAGACTCTTATTATTATAGGACGCCAACGCCCGCCCCATACCGGCGGCCCGCAAGCCCACCGGCCCGCGACACACCCGTTGCGCGTCGTCTCATCCCACCTCCGCCGCCATCATACGACACCCCCCAACCCAACGTCAACCCCCTCCCCGCCAGGGAATATCCGCTGTGCCCCCGCCCCGCCGACGTATTGGCAGGGGCGAATGATCTCACCCCGCGACAGCGTGGTGTGCGAGTGGTAGGGGCGAGGCATGCCTCGCCCAAGTCCTGTCAATAAGTGAAGATTTGCTGTTTCTCGCTCTGCCCGTAGCAGTTGCCCTGCGGGTTCTCATGATCCAACATCCAGTTCGCCGGATTGGCCTCGACATACCGACGGATCCGGCTCAACTGCTGCTCGCTGCGAATGACATGCTCGTAGTGGTTCCGTTGCCAGACCGCTGCGCCCGGCGTGCCTCCAGTCTCATTGACTCGTCTCGCAACCGCCGACTTGTACGCCCCCACAATCAACCCAAGCGATTGTCTTTGGGACCCGATCGGCGCAGCTGGTAGGGGCGAGGCATGCCTCGCCCTCCCATCGCCAATCACAACGATTCCATGCACGTGATTCGGCATCACCACAAACGCATCCAACTCCACGTCCTCGAAATGGTCCGGGATCGCCCGCCAGCATGCGGCCGCGATCTGGCCCAGCGCGCTCAGCCGGACCTCCATCCCTTCGACCTGTCCCAACGGCCCCTGCCGATCCGCGGTACAGATCGTCACAAAGTACGCTCCCGCCTGCGCATAGTCATACGCGAACCACCGAATCGACCGCCGATGGTGCTTCCTCGGATCGTACATCAGTTCTCTCCCCTCGTGTTCCGGGCGAGGCATGCCTCGCCCCTACCAATCCTCCCCGCACGCTCCGTAGGGGCGATCCTGGCCAATTGCTTACAGGAATTCTCGTACGAGAAAT
>JAXGYC010000016.1:0-240803 GCA_040772485.1 Sedimentisphaerales bacterium
GCTGATCCGCAGACTCTCGGCCACCGGCCCGACACTGAACGTCGCCTCATTCAACGCGCTCCACGCGGAGCCCTGCAACGAGCGGGCCATGACATGCACGCTTTGGCTGGGCGTCAGCGGCCTGGTATACTGGACCGCCTTGGGGCTGATCCCGCCGCCCGTGCCGCCCGAGGCGCTCCGGACCGCTCCGAGCGTGGCAGAGAACAGGAAATCCGAACTCGTCGAGGAGATGTTGAGCGCCTGAACGGCCAGGAGATTCCGCCCGGCGTGCAGCGCGTCGCGGTAGGCAGAGACATCGATCGGTTCGAATTCGACCGCGTTGAGATCAGAGTTCTGGGCGTTGGCCGCCGAGATCCAGATCGGCTCGCCATCGAAGTTGCGCCGCGCGATCTCCACGCCATTGAGGTACGCGATGAACGCGTCATCGTATCGCACGTTGAGCGTCAGATTCGGCAGGTCCGCCAGAATCTCTTGGGAAACGTCGAAGGGAATCCGGATGTAGCAGGTCGTGCTGCGACCATACATCGATTCGGCAACGTCGATCTCGAAGAACGACTCGTAACCTGAGCTGCGCTCGAAACCGACCCCTCCGGCGCCGCTGGTCCAGGTTGAATCGTCAAAGGCCGGACTGGTTCGCCAGGCGGGAACGATCGGGATCGAGGGTATGAACACGCGCTTGGCCGCATCCTCCGCGACCAGGAGCAGCCCGTCATCGGCGCCGGCAGAAGCCACCCGCTCGGGAAGGCGCGGATCGCTGCCGTCGAGCGTGTACCAGATCGTGCCGTCCGCATCGCGCATCGCGATCTCGCCCCCTGTGGCGACGGCGCCACCATGCTGATAGCGCCCGTCGACGTAGAAGACGGGGGCATCCACGTTGGGATACAGCTTTGCACTGCGAAACTGCTGAAGCACGATCCCTGTTCGCTGCGGCAGATAGTAGTTGAGAATCCAGCCACGTCCGGCCCGTCCATCGTTGTATCGTTCGTCCCGGTCGTACCAGTCCTCCAGCGTCAGCGGCGTGCCGTGGTGCTCGTCGCCCCACCGCGCGGACTCGCCGATGATCGCCATCTCCACCTCCCCGGAGAGCCGCTCGTAGCGGGCGATCAGCGACTCCGGCGTCAACGCGCCGCCGTTGAAAAGAAAGCGATGCACGCGGTCGGCAAAGAGCATCCGATATTCGGGGTTGTCCTCCAGATACCGATGCGGCTCGCCGGCCGAGGAGAAGTTGTTCTGCAGCGCATTCTTGTTGAGCGGCGAGCGGCCCAGATTGTTGCCGATCGTGTTCTCGTAGTCCCAGGTGTAGAACTTGAAGCCCGTGCTGTCGGGTGAGCGGTCACGTCCGGCCCACCAATTCTTCCAGGGCCAGTCCCAGTTGCCGCCCCAGACATTGACGATGAGATAGTCGATGTAGTTGGTCACGTCCAGGAGCACGGGGTGCCCCGGATTGCGTGTGCCGTCCGCATTGTTCCCCTGGAGCCTCTGGTACGCCTCCTGCGACGTGGCGGCGCTGCGGCACAGGCTCACCATCTGGTTCCAAACGTTGCGGTCTCCATCCTCCACCTCATCGACGTGAAGGGCGTCCCATTCGTCTTCGTCGCCTCCATAGTAGCTGGCGGAGAAAGACGCATCGGGACGCTCGACGGGATTGTAGAGCCCCCAGTAAAGGCCGTTGACGTACAGATGGACGAACATCCCGTGCGGCGCGACGTGGCCTGTCGCTCTCTGAAGCTCGCGGCCAAACTCATCCCGCGTATACTGCTCGGTATACCGCGCATCACTCCAGGCATAGCCGTCGTTGGCCCCGGCGCGAAGCGTGATCGTGTTGAACTCGTCCACGGCGCTTTCGCCGAACAAAGGGTATCGCAGCTTCGAGGCTCCGTAGGCGCTCTTGAACAGAAGCCGGAACGATTTCTTCTTCGTCAGTCCCCAACTCCGGAAGGCCCCGCCCTGGATGCGCACGCCACAGTCGACCTGAAAGCTGTCACGACCGTCGGGATAGATCCATTCGACCGAGGCCGGCCGCTCCCACAATTCGCCTCGGGAATTGGGGTTGGCGTAGATGCCTCTCTGTGAACCGAACATGTCGTCCTTGGTTGTCACCAGGGACATCGAAGGAATCGACAGCAGCGACGATCTCATCAGGCTCCTGTAACGAGGATCGTTAACAATATCGGGGTCCATCTCATAGTCGGCCAACGTCCCGCCCCAGGTGGTGGGAAAACCGGAAGGGAACCGTGCCTGAACCACCACGTTTTCAAGGAATATGTAGGTGTGCGTCGCGGTGCGGCTGGACTTCCATCCTTCCTTGACCGCGCAGGCCCGAAGACACGTTGTGCCCAGAACGAAGATGGGACCGGTGTACACCGTGCCGGTCCGTCCGTGTCCGGTGTCAGCGCCCGGCTCGCTGCCGTCGAACGTATAGTAGATGGTCACGCCGGGTGTATCGCACGTGATGCCCAGCTCGAACGGTGCATCGTAGAAGCCCCGTTCGTGGCTGAACCGCAGGTCGCCGACGAACCCCGCGTACACCGAGACGTTTGTCGATCCCGCCGTGGGGAATCCGAGGAACTGCCAGGGACCGACACCGTCGGGAACACGGCCGTAGGAGACGTCCGGCGACTGCTCGCCGTATTCGACGTGGTCGATCAGCGTCTTCCCGTCGGCGGCATACAGATACAACCCATCTCCTGCGGCGCTCAATCGGAACCCCGCGTGCAGGCCCGTATCGCCGACATCGTCGTCGGCCCATATCACCAGGAAGCCCCCCGCCGCGATCCGCGTCAGCGAGGGCTTGCCGATCGGGATCTGCCATCGTGCCGAATCGTCGGCGCTGTCCGCCAGGTACATCCCGCCGACGTCGATGGGCACATTCGTCGGATTGTGCAGCTCGATCCAGTCGTCATACTGGCCCTGGGGGTCTTTCACACTCTGATGGTTCGAGGCCAGCAATTCGTTGATCACCACAGAAGCGCCGTCCTGGGCGAGGCAATTCGCGTCTTGGCCGGCAGCCACGCAGACAATCAGCGCGACGGCACCGAGGATTCTGACAGATGTGACCACCTTGATCCTCCCTTTCGAATCGATACGACGTCGCTGCTTTTCCCCAGCGAAGAGGCTCTTCCGGACGCTGCCGGGCGCCTGACGGTAGGATTGTACCACAAATCAGGGCCCGAGGTCAACTGCACGTCCGGCCTGGAGGAGACGCTTGCCGAAGAAGCAATCTGGCGAAAGACGAGGCAACGAGGTCACGGGCGCGTCTGTTCGCCCACTGGAGGCGCCGAGTCGTCAAAGGCAGACGAATTGAACTCGAGCCAGTCCGCAATGTCCTGAGCGGTCTTCGGGCCGATGCCTTTGATCCTCTCCAGGTCTTCGGGACGGCGAAACGCCACGCCGCCGGTCTCTTCGCCCACCGCGTCGCGGTAGGCCGCAATCGCGCGGGCCCGCGTCAGGCCGATGCCGGGCAGTCGGATCAGGCTGCCGACAGGCGCCGTGTTGGGATTGAGCTTCTCGTGGGTGTAGGCCCCTCGTGCCTCGTTGCGGACAAGGACCATTACGACAAAGCACATCGCAACCACTACGGACAGACAGGAGCAGACCACCAATCCAATAGACTGAAGGACCCGCCTGCTTTCACCCTCGCTCGCATTCGAATGGTCCGGCGTCATGGCACGCCTGCGCTTCGCTTCCTGTCCGTTGCCTGTCTACCGCTTGAACATCGACACGTGGAGCCGCTTGAGTGTCGCAAACGCTTCCTTGGGCTCCAACTGCTCCGTCAGCAGTCCGCTGTGGGCAATGACGTCGTCCGGGCCATCGGCCAGCGTCCCATAGTTGACCGCCTCGACAAAGGGCTTGCTCAGAACGACCTTGTAGAACCGGTCGAGCCACTGCGCCTGCCGGGTCTGATCCCACTTTCGATGCCACAAGCCGGCCACTTCGACGTCGAACGGACCTTTGCCGCTCTCACTGGGAATCTGGACGTCCGTGATGTGCAACGGCTTGGCCACTGGACCAAAGCAATCCAGAATCGACGAAATCTGCATCATGTCCCGCAGGTGCATGCCGGTCTCGTCCTTGCCGAATCGCATCTGCAATCCGAAGGCATCGAAGCTGGTGCCGCTCTGGACGACCATGTCCATGTAGACGAACGGCGGGATGCTGCCCGGCGTGGTGGCATAATACTCGCCCCAGGGGCAGTTGACCTCGATGACGCGAACGCCGCGGCTGCCGGCCGCGCGCACGGCCATGTTGGCGGCCCGTGTCATCTCCAGAATCTGCTCGAAGTTGAAGTTAAACTGGTTGACCGCGTTGAGCCCGTTGATGACGTACCAGCGATGCACCACCGCCGCATAGCGCCCCACGACCTTGGAAACGAACTGGTAGGCCGTCTCGCGAATCTTCTCGAACCCCAGGCCGGAACGGAGAAGCCAGTCCGGCAGGCTCTCCTTCGAGAAATGCAGCAGCGGTCCGGCGCTGAGAACGGCTTTGCGCCGACTGAGCATCGTGATGCACGCGTCCAGATCGGTGAAATCGTAGTGTCCCTGCCGAGACTCAATCCTCGCCCAGTTGACCGGAACCGTCACCGAGGCGAACAGCTCCGCCAGCCGATCGACGTACGCCGACTTGGTCATCAGAGTCGGATCGATTCGACATCCCAGACACCCTCGGCTGAAGCCGTGGCTCTTGCGACGCCTGTCGAAGAGCATCTTGCCCTGGCGCACGGCCAGCTTCTCGGAATAGACCATCGCCTTGCGAAGTGATTCGTCGGCCAGTTGGGAGGCCCGCTCCGGATCGCGCAGGTTCTGGATCGCGTCGATGAACAGATTCTGCGACTCCTGGGCGACGCCTTCCATCCCCTCGATTTCGTCGAAGAACGACCAGTCTTCGCGACGATTCGTGATCTGCATGAGCTTGGCGCGGACGATCTCCACGTTCAGATTGTACGGGCGGTCGCGTTCCGGCAGGCAGGTCGTGGGGAGCATGATCCGTCCGAATCCGTCGATGGGCCACAGCAGGGTCAGGCCGGCCGTCTCCATGTTCGGCCGGACGCACTCGACGCAGCCCTTCTTGAACGTGATCCTCGTGCGGCGAACGCTGATACCGTCGGTACCGAACAGATACGCCCCACACGGAGTGAACGACTCGACTGTTTTGCCGTCTTTGAATACCTGGAACTTCACTACATCGCCCCGATCTCACCGAACGCCCGTCGCCCTGCGGCCTGCATCACATTTGCGCCGCCGAGCCGCTGCATTATAACACGGACACCCCCTGTCGCAATCGCAAAACCGACGGGCCCCGGCCACGGAAGGCACGGCGCGACGTTGTCAGTTCGCGGGGGCATCGCTGGTGCCGTAGGCGCTGTAGCATTTGACCTGCGTGTCACTGAGCAGGCTGGCGGTCTCGATGAGTCTGGCCACCAGGGCGATCTGGCTGAACAGGGCCTCCGCCAGGTCCATGGTGGCCTGGGTCCACTGCGCATCACGATGAGCGAGAATCAGCACGAGATAGCCGCAGTTGGTGTGCTCTGTGGCCAGTTGGGCTGTCGCCACACTCTTATCTCCCACCTGGGCGACGGCGGGTTCGAGACCGTCGTCGACCTGGGCCCAGAGGTTCTGCAGAACGGTGTCCCCGGGACACATCTGGTCGAACGCCTCCGGATCGCTGGCCCAGCGATTGCCGCTGCGATCCATAATCGCCAGAAGCGGACCGTTCTCCCCCAAGGCGTCGAAGATCCGTCGGGCGACCCGCTCGTTCAAGGTGTAGCCGGCCGAGAACATCGCATCGTACGTATCCATAGCGTCGAGTCCTTCCTGTCAGCGCAACAAACCATTTCACCGGAAAGGACTTCGACCAGATTCGGCTCCGACTTTGTGAACGGCTCGGGCGACGCCCTCGATCCGCCTTCGCAAGCCGAACGCTTGTCCAGGGCCGGACGGCAACCGGGCTTATAGGACCGTGATGGGCCGGCAAGAGAACAAGGAAGCTCCCTGAAGCTCGGGTTTCCACGGCATGGGACGGAACAGGATGCTGCGGCGATCACACCTGGCCGGCGTCACCAGGAGCGGGGATCGGCCGGTCCTTGTAGCGAATCATATGGACGCCGTTGCCGCGTTCGTTGTACTCGAACACGTGCATGTACGCGCTCATCAGCAGAAGGCCGCGACCCTCCGGCCGATAGAGATTCTCCCCAACGCGAGGGTCGGGAACCGCCTGGGGGTTGAATCCCGACCCCTGGTCCTGGATGCGGATCTCCACCTTTTCGGGGTCGATGGCGTAGTCGATCGTCACCGTCTTGCTCGGGTCCATCTTGTTGCCGTGCTTGACCGCGTTGAGGAACGCCTCTTCGAGCGCCAGGTGCACGGCAAACACGTCGTCCTTGCTGAACCCCTTCTCTCGCATCACGGCCAGAATCTGCCGGCAGGGATCGCTCATGGCGGACGGCTTGCTTTCTACAACTATGGAACACTGGATCGGCGCCTCGGACGCCATAACGTACTACCTTCCCGTGTACAACTCCGAAAGGCCGGTGGGCATCCGAGCAGGTCACCCGCCGACTCCGTGGCAATCGCCCCCTCCGACCGTGCGTGCCGCATCTATTGCCGGTCGGAAAAACTCTGCGTTGCGCTGTTCACATCTTCATAGATCTCGAATACGTTGGTCAGCCGCGTGATCTTGAAAACCTCGTAAATCCCTGGGTGAATGTTGCACAGCTTCAGTTGGCCCCCCTGCTCACTGACGCGTTTGCTGATGCGGATCAACAGACCCAATACCGCCGAAGAGAGAAACCGAACATGGCGGAAATCCAAGACCAGGTGAAGGCCCCCGGCCTGCTCGATCACCGCCTCAATGGATTCGCGCAGGGCGCGCACATCCGTATCCTCCAGAATCTTGTCATCGGTGAATGCCACCACGGTGGCACCCTCCCGATACTCCACACTGACTCGAGGCTGAATGGCCGCCATAGCTCAGGTCTCCCGAAAAGACACCAAGGAAAGCGCGCATGCTAAAGGACAACGACCAGCCTGTCAAGGATTTTGGATGACGCCGTTTTTTTTCAACCACGGGCTCCCATACCCTGTCTTTCGGCCCGGGCGACCGCTGCGGCGCCGGACAAATTCCCATTTTTCTGACAAGAAATCTCTTGCTATTCGGAGTAGACAATGGATACTACTATCTGATTAGCGCGGCGGTCGCGGGAGTGTTGCAGCCGGTCGCCGACACAACGAACAGGCAATCGTGGGGTCCATGAGACGTTCTGAATTGCAGTGCTTCCTCTCCCGGCCGCTGGTATTCCATGCAGAAGCCAGAGAGACGGGCCTCACCTGCTCGGATGGTGCCGAGACGGTCGCTTGGCAGAGGATGAAAAGGAATCACCGGTAGTTCTGGAAGGACAGAAGGAGAACAACATGAGAGTCAGCCGATCGACAGGATACGCCCTTTTGGCAGTCGGTTATATCGCCAAGCACCAGGGGAAAGGGGTGGTGTTGTCACAGGACGTTTCGAAAGAATATGACATTCCGCTGGAATACCTGCTCAAAATCCTCCAGCAACTGGTCCGTGCGAACGTGCTGCGCAGCAAACGTGGCCCCCGGGGCGGCTTCTCGCTGGCCAAACCCACGAGCAAGATCACGATGCTGGAGATCATCGAGGCCGTGGACGGCCCGCTGACGGGAGAGTTGAATCTGGCTGAGCAGGCCGGCAGGGACAAATACGGCATCAAGGCCGAACAGGCCTACAACAAGGCGATTTCTCAGGCGAGGAGCGTGTTCCAGAAGGCCAAGCTCTCGACCTTGCTCACAACGAAGTAGCCGCCGGAATCCCGGCGGCGCGGTGGCGGAGGCCATCAACGTGGAAAGTGTCGGACCGTTCGAGACGGTTGGGGTGCGCGCCAAGAATGCAGATCCGTGAATTTCAGGAGCTGATCGCCCGCAAATACAAAGAGCGGGACATGGAACGCGGAGTCTCCCGCACGTTCCTCTGGTTCATCGAGGAAGTCGGAGAGCTGGCGACGGCGCTGGCTTCACAGGACCAGGAGAACCGGGCCGAGGAGTTCGCCGATGTCTTCGCCTGGCTTTGCACGCTGGCGAACATCACCGACATCGATCTGGAGGATGCCTGCCGCAAGTACACGGAGGGCCGCGTCAAAGACGGGTTCAAGCCCAAGTAGGCATGCAGGGGATGCCTGTTTCGCAGGCCGACGATGCGACGTTCCGGTCACACGAGGTACTGGGCGCGTACGTTTGGCAGCAGTTCCAGGGTCTATTCCGGCCGCTTGTCACGCCTTCTTCTTGAACGTCCGGCTCAGGCAGAAGACCGTCAGCGCCAGGATAGCGCCCCAACTGAGCACGAGAAAGACCCACCCCGACAGACTCATCGTGCCGCCTCCCCGTTCTGGCGTCTTCGCCAGGCCAGCCAGACGAGAAACGCCAGTGCCACAAACAGATCGATCAGCAAGACCCGCGTGCCGATCACGTAAGGCACATTCTCCGCCGGCGTCTTCTCCAGCAGCAGCGTCGGCCAGCCCTCCTGGACGAACCAGAATCCGAGGATCAACACCAGGAACAGCGGAGTGACGTACTTGATGATGAAACGATAGACCCGAGGGATGCGGATGTCCGAGCCGCTGTGCAGCTCGCTCCAGGCCTTGTCCATCCCGAAGACCCAGGCAAACAGAACGACTTCGATCATCGCGAAGAGCACCACGCAGAACGTCCCGCCCCAGAAATCCATCTCATCGAGGGCGCCCTGACCATTGAAGAAGATGACGACCTGACAGAGATTGAAGCTCACAATGGCGAACAGGATGCTGGCGGTCTTGCGATCGAGATTGAATTCATCCTGGAGGAACACCACCGCCGGCAAGGCCAGAGAGATGGAACTGGTGACCCCGGCGATGAACAACAGGAAGAACCATGCAAAGGCGAAGAACTGGCCGAAGGCCACCTTCTGGAGCACCAGCGGCATCGTGACGAACCCCAGATTGAAGGCGCCTCCCTCCGCGATCTCCCGGGTCCCCAGCGGTCCGAAGAAGGCAAAGGCGGCGGGAATGACGATGCTGCCGCCGAGGATGACCTCGGCAAACTCGTTGGCGGTCGAGGCGGTCAACCCGGAGAGGGCCACATCGTCCTGCTTGCGCAGGTAGCTGGCATACGTCAGAATCACGCCAAAACCGACGCTCAACGAGAAGAATATCTGCCCGGCGGCGGCCAGCCAGACCTTGGCTTCCTTCAGCTTGGCCCATTGCGGATTCCACAGGAACCCGAACCCATTGTTGACGTTCCATTCCGGCTGGGCGGCGTCCGGCGCACCCAGCGTCAATACGCGAATCATAATCACGATCGCGAAGATGAACAGCACCAGCAGGCCGAATTTGCAGACTCGCTCGATGCCGGCCCGCAACCCGACCACCACAACGAGCATGTTGGTGGCGAAGGTGATCAAGAAGAACAGGTACGCCGTGCCGATACCGGTAAAGTGCTCGTTCTGCACCAGCCCCTGGTAGCCCTTCAGGAAAGCGGCCATGCTCGGCTGGTCCGTGCACGCGGCATACCGGCCCGTCAGGGCAAAGACGCTGTAACCCAGCAGCCAGGACTCGATATACGTGTAGTAGATGAAGATGATCGTCGGGCCGAAGATGCCGATGACCCCGAAGTACTTGATGAACCGGTTCTTCTGCCAGACAGTCTCGAAGATGCCCGGGGCCGTGCTGCGTTCGAACCCGCCGCCAAACCGCCCGATGGTCCACTCGATCCACATCAGGGGCAGCCCCAGCAGCAGAAACGAGATGAAATAGGGGATCATGAACGCCCCGCCCCCGTTTTTGGCTGCCTGGACAGGAAATCGAAGGAAGTTGCCCAAACCGACGGCGCTGCCGGCAACAGCGAGAATGACCCCCAGTCTGCTGCCCCAGGCTTCTCTCGGTTCCTTGCGTGGTTCTGCCATAGGCACCGCCTGTTGCTCACGCAGGTCGCTGCTGCCGCACCCGGCGAGTCTAATCTTCTGGACGTTCCTGGCTTGCGGGCTGGGCCCACCGCTCCTGACGCTTGATCTGGCTGTGCTCGATGCCCAACAGCTCCAGCGAATCCCGCTCGATCACGTTCCGGATGCTGCCCCGAGGAACGGTGGGCAGCTTCGTATCGGACAGAAGCATGTTGAAGCCCAGGAGCGTCTCGATGCACTCGCCGGCGCTGCTCAGCGGAAAGCCGCTGCCAAACAGCAGCTTGTCCATCACGCCCCGCTCGTGGGCGGCCACAACGATGTTGTAGGTCTGCCAGACCTTGCTGGGCCGGATGGTCAGGTCGGCAAAGACGCAATCGTGCTTGCCCACCATCGCCAGGGTCTGCTCGACGAACGGCACTCCCATGTTCCCGAGGATGATCTTGAGGTCGGGAAGGGTTCGGGCCACCTCGTCGAGCAAATAGGGCTGGGTGTACTCGAGGATGGCCGAAGCCTTGAGGGAATGGCTGCCATTGTGGAAGAAGATGGGCTTGCCCGCCTCCCGGACGGCCTCGTAGAACCGCATGGCCCGGCTGTGGGTGGGGTGAAAGCCGGACATCGAACAGTACAGAACGAACCCCTTCAGGCCCAGCGTCTCGGTCAGCGCGACGAGACTCTTGTCATCGATTCGGTCCTCGGTGGGATCCACGACGGCGAATCCGACCATCCGGTCGCCGTGCCGGCCGACGTATTCGGCCAGGGTCTGGTTGACCCGGTCACGCTCTCCATCCAGTGTCGCCAGGACCACGCAGGCATCGACCGTCTCGGCGGCGGCGAGGTGCTCCGAGATGTCGGCCTCGTCCAGGGACCGAATGTGGGTGTGACAATCAACAATCATTCAGCGTTTCCTCGAAAATCGCGGCCGACGCCGCGTCAGCCGTCGTAAAGGCATTGCATCTTACGTGTTACGGCAGTTGGACGTCAAGGACAAATTGCGGTGTCCCCTGGAGGTGGGCATGCGGGCCTGCGGCAAGCCGGCCTGCGGATCGGGGAAGGTCTGCCGGAAGGTCACCTGTCGACTTGTGTTCGGCAGTCAGGCGCGGCTGATAAAATGGCGAAGACGCAGTCCACCCGCCGGCTGCGTCTTCGCCGGGTCCACAGGCCGTCCTCTGGGAGGGCATTCTCGGGACATAAAGCGACGGCCAGGACACCGATGTGGATGCGAAAACAGGAATTCCTGTTCTTTTTCTTGCATGGGTCGCATCGAGGGGGTCCTGTCCCGCTCCGCCATGTCAACAGCATCTCTTGACGGCCCGTAGCCCCCGCGATAGCATGTGACCCTCAGAGGCCGTCGACGCCGCAGACAAGAAGTCCGGACCTCCGGTCAGGAGGCGAAGTGAGCAGGTCCGAACGCTGTGAGTTGAATATTGGGCCGCCTCGGGCGTCTGTACCGATAGAAGAGACAGACGGCCCGGAACTCAAGGGGCCCGCTCTCAGGCATACAAGGACTCCGGAGGCCATGAATGGACTGTCCCTCGTGCGGACACGCGATGATCACGCTGGAACTGGCGGATGTCGAAATCGACCACTGCGTCGGTTGCGGCGGCATCTGGCTCGATGCCGGCGAACTGGAACTGCTCATGGACGATCCTCGGAAGGCCGCCGGGCTGTTGGCCTCATTCCGGGAGGATCCCACCGCAACCGAGCATCCTCGAAAATGCCCCATCTGTGACAAGAAAATGGCCAAAATCGTTGTCGGCTGTGACAGACCCGTTCTCCTGATCGACAAATGCCGCCGCGGCGACGGGCTCTGGTTCGACGGCGGCGAGCTGAAGGACGTCCTCGGCCGAGGGCGGCTCGACGAGGACAGCCGTATCCTGAGGCTGCTCGCAGACATGTTCGCTCACGACGAATCGAAGCAGAAGTAGGATGCCTTGCGAATGACGAACAGGCCTGTCCAAAACGCCATCATCCTGGTCCTGACGCTTGTCCCAACGGTCGCAATCGCCTTGCCGCCCGCCCAGCCAAGGAGCTATTCCATCCCCGTTGTGGACCTTTCCGGGGAAACACAGCGGCAGACGGTGGTTGACCGCGAAAGCGGTCAATACCTGGGTCACCCCACCACGGTGCTTTTGGAGGACAACCGGACGATGCTGGCTGTCTATCCCAAGGGCCACGGTCGCGGCGCAATCGTGATGAAGTGCAGCACGGATGCGGGCCTGACCTGGTCGGACCGCTTGCCTACGCCGGAGAACTGGGCAACGTCGCAAGAGACCCCCACCATCCACCGCATCATCGATCGCGAAGGCCGCAAGAGGCTGATTCTGTTCTCGGGTCTCTACCCGATACGAATGGCCGTCTCCGAGAACGATGGCCGGGACTGGACGGCCTTGGAGCCGATCGGCGATTTCGGCGGGATCGTTGCGATGGCTTCCGTCGAGCGTCTGGCGAACGGCGACTACATGGCCCTGTTCCACGACGACGGGCGCTTTCTGCGAAATGGGGGCAAGGCGACGCAGTTTCGGGTGTACAAGACGATCTCGCAGGATGGTGGCCTGACTTGGGGCCAGCCGACTGCCATCGCCGAGCATCCAGAAGCTCATCTGTGCGAGCCCGGCCTGATTCGCTCGCCTGATGGGCGACAGATCGCCGTCCTGCTGCGGGAGAACAGCCGCAAATTCAATTCCTTCGTCATCTTCAGCGACGACAAAGGGCAGACATGGAGCAAGCCGCGCGAGCTGCCCGCCGCACTGACGGGCGACCGGCACGTGGGCAAGTACGCCCCCGACGGACGTCTCTTCGTCACGTTTCGAGACACCACGCACGTCAGCCCCACCAAAGGCGACTGGGTCGGATGGGTGGGCACATATGACGACATCGTCGCCGGCCGGGAAGGTCAGTACCGCGTCCGCCTGATGGACAACACCAAGGGGGCCGACTGCGCCTATCCGGGCCTCGAAGTGCTCCCTGACGACGGCACGTTCATCGCGACCACCTACGGCCACTGGACCCAGGATGAGCAACCCTACATCGTCAGCATCCGCCTGAAGCTTTCGGAACTGGACCAGCGGGCAGCAGAACGTAGAGCCGCCCTGACCGACCTCTACGTCAGTGGCAACGACGGATATCACACGTATCGAATCCCGTCGCTGCTCGTGACCAGGAAAGGAACGCTTCTGGCGTTCTGCGAGGGACGCAAAGGAGGTCGAGGTGACTCGGGCGACATCGACCTGCTCGTCAAGCGGTCGGCCGATGGCGGCAGGACCTGGAGCCCCAAACAGGTCATCTGGGACGATGCGGACAACACCTGCGGCAATCCATGTCCCGTCGTGGACCAACAAACGGGGACAATCTGGCTGACCGTGACCTGGAACCACGGGCAGGACAAAGAGAGCCAGATCATGCAGAACACGAGCAAGAACACACGGCGCGTGTTCGTGACCCACAGCGAAGACGACGGTTTGACCTGGTCGGCGCCGTGTCAGATCACCGAGACGACCAAACGACCGGAGTGGCGATGGTACGCCACCGGCCCGGGCGTGGGGATTCAACTGGAGCGAGGTCCGTGGCAAGGCCGGCTTCTGATCCCCTGCGACCACAGCGTCGTCTCTCCCGAAGACCCCACCGGCTACAACTCGCACGTGATCTTCAGCGACGATCGAGGACAGAGCTGGCAACTCGGCGGCGCGATCCGGCCGGCCGTCAATGAGTGTCAGGTCGTGGAACTGTCCGACGGCACGCTCCTGATGAACATGCGGAACTATGACCGGTCCGCGACGACACGCGCCGTCGCGACGAGCCGGGACGGGGGAATGACCTGGTCGCAGGTCCGACACGATCCGGCCCTCGTCGAGCCGATCTGCCAGGCGAGTCTCGTGCGATACGATGAGGCAACAGAGCAAGACCGCGACTGGCTGCTGTTTTCCAATCCCGCCCACGGCGAAAGCGGTGTGCGCAGGGACATGACCGTGCGTCTCAGTCGCGACGGGGGCAAGACCTGGCCTGTCGAACGCCTTGTCTGGCCTGGACCGGCCGCCTATTCGTCTCTGGCGGTCCTTCCCAACGGCGAGATCGCGTGTCTGTTCGAAGGCGGCCAGGCAAGTCCGTACGAGCGGATCGTCCTGGCGAGATTCGAACGCCGCTGGCTCGCCGGCGAGTCGCTCGGTCCCTGATGATATAGCGTGTTGGCATGACTTTCATGTTTTGGCTGTAGCACGTTTTGGAAAGGATCCAGGAATGAGTAGTTGGACGTTGATCCTCGTGGGCGTCGCTGCCGTACTGATTGTCGTGGCACTGATCATGAAGAAGGGGAAATCGTAGTCCCCCCAAACGGAATCGTTCCGTCCAATTGAAGGGAGAACCCATGTCAGGAGCACTGATCGTACTGCTGGTCTTCGTCGGCCTTCTGGTCGTCCTGGCCCTGATCGTGATCGGCATCTACAATGCCCTGGTCCGACTGCGAAATCAGGTGGACAACGCCTGGTCGCAGATCGACGTGCAGTTGAAGCGCCGGCACGATCTGATTCCGAACCTGGTCGAAACCGCCAGGGGCTACATGAAACACGAACGCGAGACCTTCGAGGCCATCACGCAGGCCCGCAGCCAGGCGATGGGCGCCAAGAGCGTGGCCGAGACCGCCAAAGCGGAAGGCCAGCTCGCCGATGCACTGAGCAAGTTCATGCTCGTCGTCGAGAATTACCCGGAGCTGAAGGCCAACCAGAACTTCCTGGCCCTCCAGGAAGAGCTGACCAGCACGGAGAACAAGATCGCGTTCTCGCGTCAGAACTACAACGACCAGGTCTTGTTCTACAACAACAAGATCCAGATGTTCCCGTCGAACATCATCGCGGGAATGTGCAGCTTCACGAAGCGCGACTTCTTCCAGGTCGACAGCGCGGCGGAGCGTGCGGTCCCCAAGGTCAGTTTCTCGTAACAGAACGGTTCGGTGCTCCTGGCATGGCCGGCGCGTGCGCCGGATCGGGGGACGGCGGTGAGGTTATGCCCGGAGATGGCCTGCCCATGAGATGGACGGACATAGGGAAGGACCATGTGGGAACTGATTAGAGCGAACAAGAAACACTCGATCCTTTTGATGGCCCTGATGGCGTTTGTCCTGCTGCTGGTCGGCGCGGTCATTGGGCTGGCGGCGTTCGGCCCGGACGGCGGATGGATCGGCCTGGGAGTCGCGACCGTTGTTTGGCTGGTGCTGGCCCTGATCAGTCTGTCCTCCGGCGATCAGATCCTGCTGGCGGCCAGTCGGGCCCAGCGAGTCGACCACAATGTCCATCCGCAACTGTTCAACATCGTCGAGGAGATGAAAATCGCGGCCGGGCTGCCGGCCATGCCGAAAGTCTATATCATCAACGATCCGGCTCCGAACGCCTTCGCCACCGGCCGCAGCCCCCAGTCCGCATCCGTCGCCGTCACAGCCGGACTGCTGGCCCGGCTCAACCGCGACGAGCTCCAGGGCGTGATCGCACATGAGATGAGCCATATCCTCCATCGCGATATTCTGTACGTGACTCTGGCGGGCATCATGCTCGGAGGCATCGTGCTCATGTCGCAGGTCTTTCTGCGAGGCATGTTCTATGGCTCGATGGGGTCGAGACGCCGCTATTCCGGCGGCCGGGGCAACGGCCAGGCCCAGATCGTCCTGGTCGTGATCGCCATCGTCGTCGCGGTGCTCGCCCCGATCATGGCCCAATTGCTCTACTTCGCCCTGTCACGCCGCCGGGAGTACCTCGCCGACGCCGGCGCGGCAAGGTTGACACGCTATCCCGAGGGACTCGCCAGCGCTCTCGAGAAGATCGCCTCCGATCCGGCCCCGCAACTGCGTCCGGCCAACCAGGCGACGGCGCCAATGTACATCGTCAATCCCTTCAAGAAGAAGGGCCAGATGAAACTGTCCGATCTGACCAGCACGCACCCACCGATCTCCGAACGCGTCCGCATCCTGCGCAGCATGTCGCAGGGCGCCTCGTACAAGGACTATGCCGAGGCCTTCACGAAGGTAACCCATTCGAAGAACATCGTTCCGGCCGCCGCCTTGAGAGGCGAGGCCGTCGATCTCCGGCAGGACCGGACGCAGCCGACCCAGGACCAGAGAGTCCGCAGACAGGTCCATCAGGTCGGGGACATCATGCGCAAGGTCAACGGTTTCGCCTTCCTGGCCTGCACCTGCGGCCTCAGTCTGAAGGTCCCGCCCAACTTCCGGGGGGACACGGTCCGGTGTCCCCGCTGCAACAGGAACCTCGACCTGGCCGCCCAGCGGGTGCCCCCAAGGTAGATGCCTGCCACCTTTGGCCAGGGGCGCGCTTGCCGAATCCTCCCCGACCGGATAATCTACCGATGTCGAAACTCGGACGAACGCCGTTCCCCTACAGGATGGGACCAGAGGAACCCTATGGCCGACGAACAAGCGTGCGAACAAACCGACCAGATCGAAAGCGAACTCGATGATCTTCGCAAGGAATTGGAGAATTTCCAGAGGGAGAAGGAGCGTGTCCGCGCCATTGTCGGCAAGATCGGCGGCGTTCCCAAGACGCGCGTCCGCCTGGTCAACACCCTGTTCATCCTCGTCGTGGTCTTTTCCGTGGTCGCGTCCGTCGTCGGCGGCCACAAGTGGCAACTGCCCATGATCGAACTGGCCGCAGTCACGCTGTCGGTGAAGATCATCTATCTGATTCACGCGCAGATGCGCATCGCCCATTTCGAGTTCTGGATTCTCTCCTCGCTCGAGTGGCGAATCAATGAGGTGATGAAGCAGGTTCGCCAACTCCGCAAGGACCTGGGGCAACCATGACCCTCTGGCGGTCGCCATGGGCAGCCTGAATCGCACCGCCTCCCCCCCTGCCGGACCAGCCGAGTGTGAAGCGGAGTCAACATGAACCTCCTGGCTCCGCAATCACCACGAAGAACCGATCCCCGTGAAACGCCTGTGTGCCGCGAGGAGATCAAATCCGGATATTGTGTCGCCAAAACGACCGTTCTGCTCGCCCGCCACAGCACCCCGGCGCGACTATCAATTCGCTTTTACATGAATCCTCCCTCGGGCACTCGGGATTCCCTTGCGGCATCCGCCGCGAGGCCGGGCGAGGCCGCCGGCCGCCGGCCCTTGCGGTGGCAACAAAAAAGGCCTCGCTTGAAAAGCGAGGCCCAAGGTCCTTCTTGCCGTAGTCTTCTGCCGTACCGTTACCCTGGACGGACACTCGTTGCCTGCGGTCCCTTCCTCCCCTGACCAACCACATACTCCACATCCTGACCTTCGAGGAGCGATTTGAACCCGTCGGCCTCGATATTCGAGAAATGCACGAACAGGTCCTCGCCTCCGTCGTCCGGCGTGATGAAGCCGAACCCCTTCTTGGCATCAAACCACTTTACCTTGCCTGTGCTCACGGTGCTACTCCTTCGTCCCTCTCTGCTACTGGAATGTGACGCGACGACTCTGTCGGCGGGCATTGCTCCTGAGGGGGTGAAGAACGCCCTCCGGCAAAAATCAAAAAAATGTTATATCAAAAAGGCTCAATTGTCAACAAGATTCTTCCAAAACTTGGGCCTTGCGGCACCGGCATTGCTCGCCCGTCCGCGGCGGCCTTCCGCCCGATTGCCTGTCCACAAATACCCGGAATGGTCCCGGCCGAGGCGTCGACGCCGGGCCCTCCTGCCGTTGTCCCGGCGCGATGCCGGATCGCTCTCGCGCACGCCCGCAACACAATCCTTTGCGGTGGCTGCCGACCTGCACCGACTGGTTTTTTGCTTGCCTGCGCGCCCGACTACCTGTAGACAAAGGGCTGTCGTGACAATCCCGACGGGCGTCGGGCCGGCGCACCCACGGCCGCCGCATCGACACGGCATGAAGGCACTACGAATCTGCGTGTATGAAGGAGACCAACGATGTTGAAGATAGGCATGATTGGGGCCGGCTTTGTCGCAGGATTTCACGAGCGAGCCCTGCGTTCCGTGCGAATCGGCGAGTTCGCAGGAGTCTGCGCCCCCAAGGGCGCCGAGGAACTGGCCCAGGTGGCCCGCCAGGACCGACTTGGAGACACGCGCGTCTACGCGAACGTCGCCGAACTGGCCAAGGCCGTCGATGTCATATGTATCTTCGCCCCGAACTTCGCCCGTCTGGAGATCATGCGTCAGATCGCCCAGGCCGTGGAAGGCGGCGCGACGCTGAAAGGGATCATCGTCGAAAAGCCCCTGGCACGCACCCTGCGAGAGGCGGATACCCTCGTGCGAATCGCCAAGGCCATGAGCATCCCCACCGCGTATTTCGAGAACCAGATCCATATGCCCTCGATCGTCCAGGCGCGGCACCAGCTCGCCGGCGTCGAGAAGGCGATGGGGCCCGCTCACCTGGCCCGCAGCGCGGAGGAGCACGGCGGCCCTCACGAACCGTGGTTCTGGGACCCCACCACCCAGGGCGGCGGCGTCTGTTGCGACATGGGCTGCCACAGCATCGCCTGCGGGATGTTCATGCTCACGCCGGAGGGCAAACCCCTGGACTATCTCAAGCCGGTCTCGATCAACGCCACCATGGCCCTTCTGAAATGGGGCAAGGAGCCTTGGCTCAGCCAGCTCAAGGCGCGCGGCGTCGATTACAGCAAGACGCCGGCCGAGGACTACTCGACTGTCACCCTCGAACTGAAGGACCCCCAGAGCGGCCATCGCAGCGTCGTGCAAGCGACGAATTCCTGGATCTATGACGCCCCCGGCCTGCGGCTGCTGATGGAGACCTTCGGGCCGGGCTATTCCTATACGGTCAATTCCCTACAGTCTCCCTCCGGGATTTTCATCAGTGATGCGGCGGCAACCGCCGTTGTAGACAGCGAGCTGGCCCTCGAAAAGTCGCAGGCCACCCGTGGCTCCCTGATTCTCCAGTCCAACGAAGCCGACCTGTATGGCTATGTCGCCGAATGGATCGACGCGCTGAGTGCTTTCGAGCAGGGCAAAGACGCCAAGCTCAACCTCGAATACGGCAAGCTGATCACCATGCTGATCCTGGCGGCCTACATGTCGCACGAGAAGCGCAAGGTGATTGACCTGACGGATTCGCGGGTCCTGCGTGAGCTGGAGGAATACGTCCCGTCGATCCAAAAGGGGGAAGGCAAGAAGGTGCTGTAGACCTCGTCGGCGATGCTCACACTCATTGATGGAACGAAACACGTCTCGCAGGGAATTTCGAGGCGATCCATGAAAAGACATCGACTTCGTATCGTGGTGCCGGCGTATCCCACGTTCAACATCTACTCTCGCATCGCCCACAAGACCACAGCGCTGGGCCCGGTCTGCGTGGCCACCGCCGTCCGCGAGATCGGCGGGTGGGACGTCGAGGTCATCGACGAGAACAACCTCGGCCGCTACGGACCGAGAGGCGACATCGGCGCCGACCACAGCGCCCTGCAGGCTCAGCGTCCCGCGGATATCGTGGGATTCTACGGAGGCCTGACCAGCACCGTCCCCCGACTCTACGAACTGGCCCGATGGTATCACCAACAGGGAGTGACGACCGTAGCCGGAGGGCAGCACTTCGCGGGCGAGAACCTAAACGAAGCTCTCGCGAACGGCATCGACTATGTTGTCTTCGGAGAAGCGGAAGAGACTATCTGCGAACTCATCGAGGCCTGGCAGGAACGAGCCGACCTCGATGCGATCAGGGGCATTGCGTACTGCAGAGACGGCTCGGTGTTCCGAACCGCCCCGCGCGAGCCGCTGACCGACTTCGATCGCTTTGCCTTTCCCGATTTCTCGCTGGTCCGCTATGCCAGGATCCGCATCTATCCGGTCGAGAGAGTCCGCGGCTGCTGTATGAACTGCGAGTTCTGCACGGTCAAGGGCACGCCTCGGTGCGCCTCGGCCGAGCGGTTGTTCGAGAACATCCGCTATCTGGTCGAAACGCGCAACGCCACAGACTTCTTCGTCGTGGACGACCTCTTCGGCCAGCAGCGAAGCGAGGCCATCCGCTTCTGCCGGATGATGGCGGACTATCAGCAGCAGATCGGCAGGCGACTGATCTCGACCGTCCAGATCCGGCTGGACAGGGCCAAGGACACAGAACTTCTCGCCGCCATGCGGCAGGCGGGGATCGCGCACGTCGCCATCGGCTTCGAATCGCCGATCGACGAAGAGCTCCAGGCGATGAACAAGCAGGTCAAGGCCGAGGCGATGCTGTCGCTGGTGAAGGTCTACCGCCGGTTCGGGTTCTGGGTGCACGGCATGTTCATCTTCGGCTATCCATCGACCGTCGAACAGACGTTCACCATGCCGATCGACGAGCGAGTCAAACGGTTTCGACGATTTATCCGCATGGCGCGGCTCGACACCGTTCAGGTGCTGCTCCCGGTGCCGCTGCCGGGCACGCGGCTGCGCCAAAGGCTCGAACGCCAGCATCGGGTCTATGCCTCGGAGGATGTGGGCTGGGAATACTATGATGGGAATTTCCCTCTCTTCGAGCCCGATGCCCCCATGACGGCACAGGAAATGCAGGAGGGCAGCAAGCGAATCATGGGACGGTTCTACCGTTTCCAGTACATGTTTCTCGTCGGCGCCAGCATCCTGACGTTTCCGTCGTTGCTGTTCTCGCTGCACAACCTGCGGGCCGGCTGGAGCCGCTGGTACATCCGATGGGCTCGTCGCGTCATCCGCTTCGGCGGCTGGCTGACCATGCGGAAATGGACGTCCGATTTCCGAAAAGGCGACTTCCTGGAGCGACTCCAAACCGCGCGGGGCCACCTGAGTATGCCTCATCACGGGGGGTGAGCTCGACAGGCGCACAGGCGGAGCTATTCCTTCTTGACCGCCGAGGTCGGGACCGCCTCGTCCACGGCGACGGACACTGATGCCGAGCCGAGGTGGTTGGCCTGGAGCATGACGTCGCGGCTGGCCTGCCCTTTCAGCGATATAAACGTGCCCGTTTCGGGACCGGCCCAGCAGCCGCGGATATAAACCCCCTGAACATCCGTCAAATCGATCACCGCAGCGTCGGCGTGAGGCTTGCCCGTGCGGAAACCGTCGATCTCCAAATTCCTCGTGTTCACGCACGTCAGTGCCGGACCCTTCTGGGTATCGATCGTCACATCACGGAAGGCAATGCCCTGGGCGTCCTTGCACTGGAAACCCGTTTCGGCGTCGATGTTGATGTCCGTGAACGTCACGTTCTCCACCGGTCGCTCCGGCAGGCCCAGGATGTAGCCGGCCACCGGCGCGCCCTTGACCGTGATGTTGCTGAAGTGCAGATTGCGGAAGGCGGGCGTGCGGTCGGAGAGCGGCTCCTCGGGCGCCCGCGTGTAGAACATGTTCAGGTAGATCGGTCCGATGGGGATATTGGTCATCAGGATGTTGCTGACGCGGATGTCCTCGACCGCCCCGCCGCGACCGCGCGTGGTCTTGATGCGGATGCCCTTGTCGGTGCCGTCGAAAACGCAGTTGCTGATCGTGACCTTCCTGACGCCGCCGGACATCTCACTGCCGATGACCACCCCGCCGTGCCCGTCGAGCATGGTGCAGTTGGTCACGGTGATGTTCTCACAGGGCCGGCCGACGCGCCGCCCGTCTTCATCCCGGCCTGACTTGATCGTAATGCAGTCGTCGCCCACGCTGATGTGGCAGTCGGAAATGTGCACGTTGCGGCAGGAATCCGGGTTGATCCCGTCGGTATTGGGCGACCCGGCCGGGTTCTTGATCGAAATCCCCGTCACCGTCACGTCGTCGCAGTACACAAGGTTGCACGTCCAGAACGGTGGGTTCTTCAGATGCACGCCCTCGATTCGCACCCTTCGGCATTCGACCGGCTGGATCATCGGCGGACGCAGGAACCAACCCTTCTGGCCGAAATAGGCGTAGCCCAGGGCGTCTTTGTTCTTCTCTTTGAACATCTCCACGTACTTGGCGACCCGCACGACGCGCTCGGCGTCCTCGGCAGCAGCGCGGTTACGCTGGTAGCTGTCCCACCAGACCTGGCCCTGCCCGTCGATCGTGCCGCGACCGACGATCGCGATGTTTTCGGCCTGGTGGGCATAGATCTGCGGCGAGAAGTTGATGCATTCGAGCCCTTCCCAACGCGATTTGACCATGGGCAGGTAGTCGTCGAAATCCTCGCTGAACCTCAGCACCGCCCCGGCGTCCAGATGTAGCGTGATATTGCTCTTGAGGTGGATCGGCCCGGTCAGATACTGCCCGGCGGGGAAGTAGACCGTCCCGCCGCCCGCCCGGGCCGCGTCCTCAATCGCCTTGGCGATGGCGGCCGTGTCTTTGGTCGTCCCGTTCGCGACCGCGCCGAAGTCTTTCACGTTGCGAAACGGATTCGCCTGGACGCAGACAAAGCTGGGAACCAGAACCACGAGACATACCATCAGGCAGAGACGTGACCGATCGGTGTGCATCTTTCCGCTCCTTTCCACAGGTGTTGCTGGCTGTTTCCATCACGGCACACCAAGGTGTGCGGCACTCCAGTATACGAGGCCTCAACCTGACGGCCAATCCCTATTGCAGGAGTGAATGATGATTCGCCCGTACGACGGGTTGTGGAAACCAGTCCGGATTCATCGTATCCGCCGATCTCATATCTTGGTACAATGGACGATACAGGTCCGATGGCATGGGGATACAGCTTCGATGGAGATGCTGCAATGGGACGCGTCGAGAGAGCTTTTACTCTGATCGAGCTGCTGGTCGTGATCGCCATCATCGCCCTGCTCATGGGCATTCTGCTGCCCGCCCTCGGCCGGGTGCGCGAACAGGCGCGGGCGGTCTACTGCCTCAACAGTCTCCGCCAGCTCGGCCTCGCGACGCTGGCGTACGCCCAGGCGAACGACGATTTCATCCCGCGGGCGCTCGACAACGAGGTCAAGTGGATTCTGGCGTTCATGCCGTATCTCGGAACCGGATACGAGACCGCTACGGATTACCGCGAGGTCGACGTGTACCAATGTCCTTCGTTCCCTCGCGCGGGCGTTGGGCTCAACGGCCGCTCCAACGCCGACCAGACTGTCGACTACGTGGTCAATGCGTGGGATATGGACGAACCCGGCCTGACGACGGGCGACAAGGGCAAGCAGAAGGATGAGCCTACCAAACTCGGCGCCATCCGGCCCGCCGGCGAACGCATCTACCTGGCCGACAACGAGGCGGGCCCCTGGCGGCCCGTTGTCACCAGCCGCGACGAGCTGAACGTCGCCTCGCGTTTCAATCTGCTCGACGTCTGGTCCACCACGCACCTGCCCGCCTCCGATGCCGAGACGGTCGGCAGCAACCTGATCCGGCGTGTCTCCAGAAACCGCCACCGAGGCAAAGGCTGCAATAACCTCTTCTTCGACGGCCACGCCGCCTGGCTCGCCGCCGAGGCCAACACCTCCCGCTACTGGTGCGGCGTCGAGATTCCCTGACCTATCCACGCGCGCGACTTAATCGCGGCGGCGGGCGGCATTTGGTGGCGGATTCCTGAAACACTCCTCGGTCTGCCATCTGTAACGGCGGGCCCGTTGTTTGTCATCTCGACCGGAGCGCAGCGAAGTGGAGAGATCTGGCCAAGAAGAAGACACGCGTCCGATTTATGTCTGGGTCTTTCGAATCGCTGACGAATTGCCGCGTCCCGGGTCCCGGCGCGAAATGCAGGATGACACCCCCTTCGATGCCAGATTCCTCCACTTCGCTGCGCTCCGGTCGGAATGACAAGGCGGATGTACGCGATATGTCTCAGTCAGGACTGCCAACCAGGATAGAATCACAGGGCAAGCCGTGTTCGTAGTGACGTCGTAAGACGCTACATCCCGCCGGAGCAGGAATAGGCCCTTACGGGCCCACTACAAGCGGGCGGGCGGCAGCCTCATCCGCCGCAGGTGGATTGGGGATGGTGCATCGACAGGAAGGAACGATGCATCACACCGTACGTTCGCTGACGCCGAGGCCGGGGCCGGCGGGCAGGACCAGGCGGCCGCGATCAACAGTGACGCCGAGGAAGGGATCGTCGGCGATCAGGAGGTTGCCATCGAGGTCGGCGTAGTCGATCAGCGGACTGAGGTGGGCGGCAGCAGTGATCGATACGGAGCTGGCGATCATGCAGCCCAGCATGATCTTCAGGCCCAAGGCGCGGGCGATGTGGATCATGCGCAGCGCCTCCTGGATGCCGCCGGATTTCATCAGCTTGATATTGATCCCGTCGTAGGCCTGCGCCAGCTTCGGAATATCGGCGGCGTTCTTGACCGCCTCGTCGGCGAGGATGGGAATGTCCACGCGGTCGCGCAGCCAGGCGGTCTCTTCGAGCATCGCCGCGGGCATGGGCTGCTCGATCAGCTCGACGCCCAGGTCCTGGAGCCAGCGAATCTTGTCGAGCGCGGTCTGCTTGTCGCGCCAGCCTTCGTTGGCGTCGACGCGAAGCGGACAGTCCGTGACATCGCGCACGGCGGCCAGGAGTTCCGCGTCGTTGTCGCGGCCGACCTTGATCTTCAGAACAGGAAAACCTGCCGCCTCGCGTAC
This sequence comes from Sedimentisphaerales bacterium, assembly GCA_040772485.1. Taxonomy (GTDB): domain Bacteria; phylum Planctomycetota; class Phycisphaerae; order Sedimentisphaerales; family Anaerobacaceae; genus Anaerobaca. The sequence goes on from JAXGYC010000016.1 coordinate 24,409, forward strand.
CTTTTCTCTGACCACATCCGGTGTGTCGATGCCAATCGAGAACGTCGTGACGGGCGCCTTGTTCCTGTCCAGTCCGAACAACTGATACAGCGGCACGTTCAGCTTGCGGCCCACCCAGTCGAGGACCGCCATGTCGAGCGCAGCGCCCGCGCACGTCTGGTCCTTCGTGAAAGTCTCCCATCGCCGGCGCAGATCGACGTACTCGAACCAGTCGCCCGACTCAAGAAGCGGGCGGGCCTGCTCCAGGACGGCCAGGGTCTTCTCGGCGCTCTCGCCGTAGCGGACGTTTGGCGCCGCCTCGCCCCAGCTGACCACGCCGTCCCGCTCGACCCGCACGAACACATTGTCCTTGTAGTCGCTCGAATTTCGCGCGATCGTCCAGGTGTGCTTCAGCGTCAGGCGCTTCACACTCAACGAGAATCGCGGCCGTTCGCCGGCGAGCAAGGCGAAACATCTCTGGCAGAAGATTCGCCAGTGGGCTGCCTCCGTCGGCCTCGACACGGAGGCCACAGACCCAGTGTGACCGCGATGCGACTGCGGATCTGAGTCCCTCACCAGGCAATTTGCACGCGGATTCCGTCGCAGTGGTTTGCGAATCTCAGGTGGCACGTGTGCGTTTGGGCATCCCAGGAGTGCTCCAGGTCCTGGACCACCTGACCATCCGGCCCGGTCACGACGACCTCGACCGGCGCCGCGGGCAGCAGAATGCGCATCACGTTTTGTGTGCCCGAAGGGCTCTTCGCGACGAAGGAATACGAACGGCCCTCTGTTCGTTCCTCATACACGCGGCAGGCGGCGGCCAGCACCTTCGGACGGCCGGCGTCCGTCACGCGGCGGAGATTGTAAAGGTATGCCTGCTGGCCGGGAGCCACCATCTTCTCCAACAGGATCGGCAATTCGGGATCGAACAGGTCGATCACCGGTCCTGCAATCCGCAACGGCTCGGCGGCCACGCTCTCGTCCATCACCGCGACGATCTCGTAAGGCCCGCGCTGCAAACGCAGATGGTTCTTCATTCGCAGCGTCCCGGCCCGCGCATCCTGCTCGTACGCCCGCCGGATCATCGCCACGAAGTCGCCGTCCTGGTCCGGCTCCAACACCAGCTCTTTCGGGTCACGCCGGACGACGTGGGCGACTCCCCTGCCACACTCGTATCGATCCTGGCCGGCGGTCGGCCGAATGTCCAGCAACTCAAACAGATGTTCGGACGGCGCCTTGTACTGACGGCCATCCGTGTTCCACCACTCCCTGACCTCCTGGAACGGATCGTTGTCCCGCCCGTAGTAGATCAGCACGCCGCCCTGTTGGACCCACGCGGCCAGATGCTGGTGAACATCGGGCGACAGCGGCTTCATGTTCGCATAGCTCATCACCAGGACGCGGATGTCCTTGAGCGTGCCGGCAAAGCCGAGGTTCTCCATGTGGACCGTCTGAACGGGCACGCCGCGTTTGAGCAGAGGCAGCGCCATGCCGTAGAAGTTCGAAAGCTGCGGGTCCTCGTACTCCTTGTGCGTGGGAAACCGCTGGAACATCATTGAATTGCCCAGCAGTACGCCGATGCCGTGACTGCCGTCGATTCGGTTGTCGGAGAGAGGCATGTCGTTCAGCGAGTTGACCATCACCTGCATCTGCGTCGCGTACGCACGGGAGATCGGCTGCGTCGCATCGCTGCCTTCGACCTTGAAGCGGCCGCGATAGATGCGGCTCGGCCATGGCATCACCTCATAGCTGTCGACCATCGGGTACATGAGCTGCGCCGTGAACGTCGCCTGATAGTTGCGCTTATAGTCGTCCCACGTGCGGGGCCAGTCCTCGACCGGATCGGTGAGGAAGAAGACCTTGCGTCCGGTTGGGGCGGTCATCGAAACCATCGAGCCGTATTCAAGGAACGCGTTCTCGAAGACGCGCTCCTTGCGGACGCCGTTGAAGAAGACCGGTTCGCGGCTGGTGCCCGTCCAGACCTGGGCGATGTATCCGTCCATCCCCGGCAGCGCCGCCAGGCTCGCCTCCGGGCTGACGATCCGCCAGGCCGAGTAGTTCAGCAGCGAATGCGTCGGCACGTAGCACCGCACGCGCGTGCCCCTGCTCTCGCTGTACGACTTGGCGTACGCGAACACCTCTTTGAGGGCGTCGAAGTAGAGCTGGTACTTGAGCTTCGATGACAGGTATGTCGCTTCGGGCGATTCGTGCTGGGCCATCCAGGGGAAGCCATAGTGGCTCTGCCACTGCTTCTTGAACGATTCGCTGTAGCCGGCGCGGGCCCAGAACTCAGGTTCTTCAAGATGGATGGCGACGACGCCCGCGTCGACGGCCTGCCTGACGAGGGATTTGATGTACGCCAGGTACGTCGGCGAGGGCACGACGTAGGGAACGTCGCGTCCATGCCAGATGATCTCGCCGTTGCGCTCGACCTGGCCGTCCTCGTTATGCGTGACGCCATCGAACTTGCCGGTGAAGTAGTCCTGATATCCACCCCAGGCGATCCCAGTCATGAAGTGCATGACATAGCCGCGATCGTGCCAGCCGGCCAGCCGCGAGGCAAAGCTATCGTTCATGCCATAAATGATCGCGACATCCGAACGGACGTCCAGTTCCGGCGCCCACGGTGCAGCGACCTGAAAACACGTCTTCTCGGCGGTGTGGGCCGGCGTCGGCACCTGCGCGCGTGCGCCGGCAAGCAGAACCATCACCACGGTACAGACCACACCACGGTTTCTTCTGATCATATCGAATTCCTGCCTCCTGCGGTTCATTTTCCCACAGGCAAGATCGGTCGGCTGATGCCCTCCATACCCTCGGGCTGCTCACCGACCTTGGCGATGAGGAAGTGGCGTCCGGTCGCTTCGCCGTCGCCGGCTTCGAGCTGGATAACATACACGCCGGGCCGGGAGAATGTCGCCTGCGTCTTCAGGGCGCCCGGCGTCGCGAGATTCGCGGCATCGGCCTGGCCCTGAGTCACGGACCACGCATACGTCAGCCTGCCCGAAGGTTTGCCGTCGTCCGCCGCCGAACCACTCAGTGTCACGGTGCCGCCCTGCTCGGCGAGTTGGACGTCAGGTCCGGCGTATACGTCCGGCGGCTGATTCGGCGCGTTCGGGTCCCGCACGTCGAGACCGAACATGTTGCGATAGCGCACGTGTGCGATTTCACCTTCTCGCGTCTGCTCGTCTGCGATCGCCAGGGCGGGTCGAAGTCCCTGCCCTGTCAGGCAGTTCTCGGCGAAGACGTTGTAGACACCGCCGCCTATCTGGTCCGCGATCGAGATGGCTGTCTCAGCGTTGAAAGTGCAATCGTGGAAATAGATGTTGCGGCTCGGCCAGCCCATCTCGCGGCCCTCGCGCCCGGCGCCCGACTTGATGGAGACGCACGCCCCGTGGTTGGCAATGGCCACGCCGTGAACCCGCACGTGCTCACAGGAATCCAGTACGATCCCATCGTTGTCGGGGTTGTGCGAGTCGATCCGGACGTGGCGGATCGTGACCTTCTTCGAAGAAATCGGATGCAGGCACCAGAACGGCGAATCGATGATCGTCACGCCGTCCACCAGCACGTTCGTGCATCCGAGGAAGCCAATCATGCTGGGCCGCAGGAAGTACCCGTCGCCCAGGAAGCGGTCTACTACGGGCGTCCCCTCGTCGTTCCAGCGGCGCAGCGTCTCGATGCCCTTGTCCTGTTTCTGGGCCCACGTGCTCCACGTGTTCTTCGCCTGGCCGTCCAGAGTCCCGGTTCCGGTCAGGGCGACGTTCTTGCGGCGATAGGCGTAGATGAACGGGCAGTAGTTGTAGATCTGTGTCCCTTCCCATCGCGTCAGGACCAGCGGCAGGTAATCGTCGTACTTCGATCCAAACTTCAGGCGCGCCCCTTCGGCCAGATGCAGCTCCATGTCATTGACCAGATAGAGCGGACCGTTGACGAGGTAGGTGCCTGCCGGAACGATCACGCGTCCGCCGCCCGCTTCCTCGCACGCGGCGATCGCCGCCATGATCGCAGGCCGGCAATCGGTTGTGCCGTCCGCCACGGCTTCGAACTTCGTGATGTCGAAGTCGCGGCTCGGAATGTTCGGCTCGCCGATCTGCGCCAGGATGTCGGGCACCTGCGCCCATGAACCCGTATACTTCGATTCAGCGGTCGTCCCGCCCTTGCGGCACCCACCGCCGACTGCAACAAGCGCCAGCGTGACAGCCACGGACACCAACTCCGTCCAGCATTTGTTTCTCATGGTCCGTCTGCTCCAAATCCGTCGTTGAGATAAAGCCATTGTCCATCCTTTTTCGCATTTTGGCGTTTCACAGATCGCAATCGGGCGAAACGAGCCTGCCCGGTGCAGCAATCGGCGTCAATTATGCCCGTGCACCGGGCGCGTGGGAAGCGTTTTATCACATTTGCCCATGAAGAACGCTTGCGTTGGCCTGCGTCGAATCGGTATCCTCGTGTCCCGACAAGAAGGTCTGATTCATCAATGTCACTGATTTGAAAGGACACAGCCATGCACCTCCCCATCCGTTTCCTCCTGCTGACGGGCCTGTGCCTGTTGACTATCCCGGCGGCGGGCGTCCGTGCACAGGGCGCGGCGCCGGCCTCCGCCACAGTCGAAGCCACGATCTCGATCGATGCAGCCGACAAGACCGAGCCGATCTCGCCGTACATCTATGGCCAGTTCATCGAGCACCTGGGCCGCTGCATCTACGGCGGCATCTGGGCCGAGATGCTCGAAGACCGCAAGTTCTACTTTCCCGTGCCGGCCGAGGGCGACATCTGGCGACTGACCCGTGCTCAGGCCCGCGTGCTGGCGGCCTCCCCGTGGAAGGTGATCGGCCCGGAAGGCACGGTGAAGATGGTCAAGGAGGACGCCTTCGTGGGCGAGCACACGCCGCACGTCACCGCTCCCGGCGGTCGGTCCGTCGGCATCTATCAGGAAGAGTTGAGCCTGATTCAGGGCAAGAACTATACAGGATACATCCACCTGGCCGGTGACGGCAAGGTCGGCCCCGTCGTGGTCAGCCTCATCTGGGGCGATGCCGAGTCCGACAAGGACACCGTCACGATCAAGAAGGCACGCGACAAGTACACCAAGAGTCCGCTGAAGTTCACCGCCGGCAAGGGTACGGACAACGCCCGCCTGGAGATCACCACGTCGGGCGAGGGCACGCTCAAGATCGGCTGCGTCTCGCTGATGCCCGCCGACAACATCGAGGGCTTCCGCAAGGACACGCTCGAACTGCTCCGGCAGCTCGATGCGCCGGTCTATCGCTGGCCCGGCGGCAACTTCGTCAGCGGCTACGACTGGCGCGACGGACTGGGCGACCGCGACAAGCGGCCGACTCGCACCAATCCGGCCTGGACCGGCATTGAAACCAACGACATGGGCATGGACGAGTTCATCCGGTTCTGCCGCCTGATCGACACCGAACCGATGATCGCGGTCAACACCGGTTTCGGCGACGCCTACTCGGCGGCCGCACAGGTCGAGTACGCCAACGGCTCGGCCGACACGCTCATGGGCAAATGGCGGGCGAAGAACGGCAACCCGAAGCCGTACGGCGTCAAGTGGTGGTGCGTCGGGAACGAAATGTGGGGCAACTGGCAACTCGGCTACATGTCGCTGAACCACTACGTCCTGAAGCACAACTGGGTCGAGCAGAAGATGCGCGAGGTCGACCCGGCGATCAAGACCGTCGGTTCCGGCGACATCGGTCGCGACGGTCGCTGGTCGAGGGGCATGCTGACCAGTTGCGCCGACCACATGGACCTGCTCAGCGAGCACTTCTACTGCCGCGACAAGGAAGACATCCCCGAGCACGTCCAACAGATCCCGGACCAGGTCAAGCGGATCGCCGACGCCCATCGTGAATACCGCAAGACGATCCCCGCACTGGAGGGCAAGGACATCCGGGTGGCGCTCGACGAATGGAATTACTGGTATGGCCCGCACGTCTTCGGTGAGTTGGGCACGCGGTATTTCCTCAAGGACGCGCTGGGCATCGCGGCGGGCCTGCACGAGTACTTCCGCAATACGGACATCATATTCATGGCCAACTACGCCCAGACGGTCAACGTGATCGGCTGCATCAAAACGACCAAGACCGCGGCCGACTTCGACTCGACGGGCCTGCCTCTGATGCTATACCGCAAGCAGTTCGGGACGGTCCCGGTGGCGGTCAAGCACGAGGCGGCTCCGCTGGACGTCTCGGCTGCGCTGACCGCCGACAGCAAGGCGCTGACGGTGGGCATCGTGAACCCGACGCGGGACGCGTACCGGCTCAAGCTCGATCTGAATAACGTCGCTTTGGCCGGCGCCGCCCAGACCTGGATCATCGCGGGCAATGACCCGATGGCCTACAACCAGCCGGGCGAGCCCCGCAACGTCGACATCGCCAGCGCTGACCCGACCGACCTGACGGGCGCCGTCGCCGTCAGGCCGCTGAGCATCACTCTGCTCCGCGCCCCCGTCAAATAGCGTCCAAACGGCATAGTCCGTTAGCGCCCCGGAGGCCGTCGCCCCTCACGCGACGGCCTCTCTTCTTCTGGGGCACAGGCGCCAGCCCGACACCCTCGTGGTCAGGCCAACAATCGTTTGCCTCCGCATCCGGTCAGTGCTACAATCCCGGTGTGTGCGTATCTCGGCAGGGCCAACTTGGAGCATGCTGTACAGATGGTTGACAAGGTCGTGCAAAACTGGCTTTCGCTTGCGGAGTATGATCTGGCTACCGCGGAGGCCATGCTGCAGACTCGTCGCTATCTATACGTCGCTTTCCTGTCCCAGCAGGCCGTTGAGAAGATACTGAAGGCCTGCTATGTGAAGTATCGCGCGTCCACACCGCCTTATACGCACAACCTCCTGCGTCTCGTGGCGGAGCTGCCGTGGAAAGACGAGGTGGGCTCCCAGAGGATGGAGGCAATGGAACGACTCAACTCGCACTACATTGAGTCTCGGTATACCGAAGATATCGCGGAGCTGACGCGCGTTCTGACTGATACAGAGGCGGAACGTCTGCTGGAATCGGCGAGGGAGCTATTCGAATGGATCAAGACCAGGCTGTAGTCCGCCAGACCATCCTGAGGTTCTACGAGTCGGCGCGGGAGTTGTTCCCGATAAAGAAGGTGCTGCTGTACGGCTCCCACGCCAAAGGGCAGGCAGGTCCTGACAGCGATATCGATGTGGCCGTCGTCGTCGACGAGACGGACCACTCCAGACGCATGGACATCACGGCCGGCCTGTTCCATGCGGCCTTCGCCGTCGACGCCGCCATCGAGCCCAAGTGCGTCTTTTGGGACGAGTACCGCAGCCCTGCCACCGCCAGCATCCTGTCCGAGATCCTTCACAGCGCCATCGAAATCGTCTGACCCACTTCTCGGAACTCCCTCCCCAGTGTGCCGCTCCGCACTACACACTGGCTTGCCGCGACATACTGTTGGAGATCGGAGGGGGTGAAGGTATCATGGAAGGAGGTGGCAAGCGGTTGCCCACGTGGATCGTGAGGAGTCTCAGCAAAGGGGATGCCGGAAGGCCGATTCTGGAAGTGGAGGCGAGCGGAGTATGAAAGAGATACCGTTGGACAATGGGTTGAAGGCGCAGGTCGACGACGAGGACTACGAGTGGCTGTCGAAGTACAGGTGGTACGCCTACGTCGATCCGGGCAGCGGGCATACCTATGCGGCGACCGACACGCCGAGCGGGCGGCGCGTCTACATGCACGACGTCATCATGGGCCTCGACTCGCTCGAAGACCAACTGTGGAACTGATCGATCATCGATGGTGGATTATTGATGATTGATGCTGGCTCTGACGAGCACATTGCGAGCGACTACCGGACGAAGCCGAGCCGGGCGGGAATCCACAGCGAAATCTCGGGGATGAAGGTGCAGATCAGCAGCGTCACGAGCATCGCGCCGAAGAACGGCAGGATGTGACGCATGACCTTGGTCACCGTCGTCTCGGCGATCCCACAGCCAAGGAACAGGCACGTCCCGACCGGCGGCGTGCACAGCCCGATGCACAGGTTCATGATCAGAATGATCCCGAAGTGCAGCGCGTTGAGCCCCATCGCCTCGACGATGGGCAGGAAGATCGGCGTGAAGATCAGCACGGCCGGCGTCATGTCCATGAACGTCCCGACGGCCAGCAGGATCGCGTTGATGAGCAGCAGCAGCACCACCTTGCTGCTGGTCAGGCTCACGAGGTAGGCGCTGATATCCTGCGGCACGTTCTCCGAGGCCAGGACCCAGGACATCGCGACGCTGGTGGCGATCAGCAGAAACACCACCGCCGTCGTCACGCCGCATTGCAGGAGAATTTGCGGCAGGTCCTTGATCCGGACCTCACGATACACGAAGACCGCCAGAACGAACGAGTACAGCACCGCCACCGCGGAGGCCTCCGTGGGCGTGAACCAGCCGAGCAGAATGCCGCCGATGACGATCAGCACCAGCAACAGGGCGGGAACGGCTCGCAGGTAGGTGATCGTGGCCGCCTTGATCGCCGCCGAGCGCCACACGATCTTCACCTCGGCCGCCAGCGTCAGCAGGCCGCCGAGACCCCAGAGCGCTGCCCGGACAACCGTCGCGCCTGCGGGAAACGAACGGCCCTGCGGAATGTCGGCGCCCAATTCCCTGGCGACCTCGACGATGGCCCAGGCTAAGGCTCCGAGCATGACAGACAACAAGGGAAAGAAACACAGCAGCGCGACGTTCACGACGGTCAACGATGCAAGCAGCAAACCGTAGAAGCGAAGCGTCTCTGCAAGAGTGACTACGTCCCTCTGCTCCTGGCCGTAGTTGTGCCGGATGGAGATGAACGCGCTGACCGCCATCAGCGCCAACCCCACCAGCACGCCGGGCAGGACGCCGGCCATGAAGATCGCGGCGATCGAAACCGCCCCGCCGGTGGCCAGCGAATAGACGATCATGACGTTGCTCGGAGGAATCAGCAGTCCCGTCGTCGCGGCGGTGATCGTCACCGAGGCGTTGAAGTCCCGATGGTAGCCCATCTTGTTCATCAGTGGGATCAGAAAGCCGCCCACGGACGAAATGGCTGCGGTGGCCGACCCGGAGATCGCGCCGAACAGCATGCACGTGAGGATGTTGACGAACGCGAGGCCTCCCCGGAACCGGCCCACAAGGACGTTGGCAAAATCGATCAGGCGTCGCGCGATGCCGCCATGACCCATCAGCAGACCGGAGAGGATGAAGAAGGGAATCGCCAGCAGCGAGAAGCTGTCGATCCCCGTGGCGATGTTGTGCGCGACCGCCCCGAACGCCGGCGCGCCCATCACGACAAAGGCCAGTAGCGTCCCAATCCCCATACAGAACGCCACGGGGACATTGAGGACCAGCAGGACCACGAAGCTGATGACCAGAACCAGAACGGGTACGTTCACGTCATCTTCCCTTCGATGCGATTGTCTGTCCGGATGAGGTTCATCGCTGCTGCGCCACCGATTCTCAAACAGGTTGCGTGTTGTCTTTGCCCAGGAGCATTCTGAGCCGTTCCACAAATGCGATGACCGCGTACAGCGTCAGGAAGAACCCGCTGATGGGAACTGCCAGATAGACATGTCCCATCTGGACGTTGAGGGCCGGCGAGGGCTGGCCCAATTCAAGCGTGCTGCGGACCAGGTCGATCCCGCCCAGCACCATGACCAGGAACGAGAACGCCGCGACGCAGAAGAACACGAACACCTCTGTCGCCAGGCGCACCCGCCCGGGCAGCTTGCCCACGAAATAGTCGATGCCCAGGTGCGCGCCGCGCCCCAGCGCGACCGCCGCCCCCAGCAGCGAGACCCAGATCAGCATGAACACCGCCAGTTCCTCCGTCCAGCTACTGGGCTTGTTCAGCACGAACCGCGTGAAGACCTGCAACAGCACATCGAGGACGAGCACCGCCACGACCACCATGACCAGCGTCTCCAGCAGGCGGTCCAGCACCTTCTTGACCAGCAGTAGGAACGTCATTGGACCTCCTGAATGCGATCGATCAGATCGCCGATCTCGGCCAGCTTCTCGTCCGAACTGCCTTGAAACTCATCCCAGATCGGGCGGACCGAGTCACGAAACGGCTGCTTGTCCGGGCGGATGATCTTTACGCCGGCCTCGCGGGCCACCTGGAGGTCTTTCTGCTCCTGCTCGATCCAGAGTGTCCGCTGATACCTGACTGATTCATCGGCCGCTTCCTGCAGGATCTGCCGCTGCTCGGCAGTGAGCTTCTTCCAGACGCGCGTGCCGATCATCAGGATATCCGGCAGACAGGTGTGCTCATCCAGCGTGTAATAGCCGCAGACTTCATAGTGGCGAGCCTGTACGAACGACGGCGCGTTGTTCTCGGCGCCGTCCACCACGCCCTGGTCGAGCGCGGTGTACAACTCGCCGAAGGGAATCGGAGTCGCCGAGCCCCCCATCGCCTGCATCATTTTGACGGCCATGATGCTGTTCTGCACGCGGATCTTCAAGCCGCTCAGATCGGCGGGCGCGTGGATCGCGCGGCTCTTGGTGTAGAAGCTTCGGGCTCCGGCGTCGTAGTAGCACAGCCCGCGCAGCCGCTTCGATTCGCCCGCCACCAGCAGCTCCTTGCCGATGGGGCCGTCCAGCACCTTCCAGAAGTGCTCCGAGTCGCGAAACAGATACGGCACGCCGAACACCTTCATCTTGTTGACGAACGACTCCATCGGGGCGCTGGAGACCTTTGTCATCGCGAGGTAGCCGAGCTGGAGGGCCTCGATGCATTCCTTTTCGTTGCCCAACTGCTCGTTGGGAAAGACCTGGACGATCATCTGCCCATCCGACCTGGCCTCGACGCGGTCGGCCATGAAGAGCATCGCCTTGTGCACCGCGTGCGTGATCGGCAGGCCGTGGCCCAGCTTGAGCACCAGCCTGGGTCTGGCCGCAGCGGCAGGAGACGTGCACACGAATACAGCAGACGCAAGAAGCAACCAACCGGCCTTACAGCGATATCGACTCATCGACACCTGTTCCCTCGACAAAGACGCCCCGGCTATCTCCACCCTCCCGGCCCAGTCCGGCAGGCATTGTAGCAGTCCGAACTGCCATCGTTCCAGCGAAAAACCCGTGATGATCACATTGGGTGTGTGCAGATCTTAGGGCAGCGGTATTCCCGAGCCATTGGAGCGTCTGGGTGGCAGCCTCAAGTCCGCAGGACTTGGGGATGGCCGAAAGTGTCAGGGTCCGCGGATATACAAGACCTAATCATGCCCGCCATCCCCAAGGCTACGCCTTGAGGCTGCCACACGGTTGCCCGGATGTTTTCACACACACGTCACATTGGCATGCGCTCGGTGTGGCAGCGGTTATGGCGAGGTAACGGAGCCGCTCGTACCTGTGATGACGATGCGGCGGTAGCGCGTCAGCGGAGGGTCGCCACTATCGGTCACGACGAGAACAACGTGGATCGTCTTGCCCAGGGCCTCGGCGGGCACGGCGATGGAACATGCTGGGTCGCTGTCGGCGTCGATCAGAATATCGCCCCCGAACGTGCCGGCCTCGGGATAGTACATCCAACGGTACGCCAGCCGGTCGCCGTCCGGGTCCGTGCTGTCCTCGGCCGAGAGCGAGACGGCCGTCCCGACCGGCGCCTCGAGAAACACGACGTCTCCGGTCGCATCCCCCTGCACGCACGGCAGCGGCTCATGATTCGCCTCGCCATAGGTGCGGGCGACGCACCAATCGGCCCGAGCCCGAAAGTCATTCTGGATGTGGGCTGCCCACTTCTTGAGTGTGTTGTCCCGGTGGACAGTTCCCTGCCACGCGTCCTGCCGGTCGCACCACCACATATTCAGATCCGGATTCAGGCCGTATCGCCCCGACCAGCCGCCCCAGGCCGGTCTCTCCGGTACGTTCAGGCCATTGGGGATCAGGTGCATGAACGCGGGCGTATCTCCCTCCTTCTGGATCGTGTATCCGGCGCAGAGCGGCCCGTGTCCGGTCTTGATGTCCCGATCCACCTCGAACCCGCCGGCTCGCTCGGTCAATGGACGCCAGCGATGGTACCAGCGTCCTCCATCCATGTTCGGGTAGAAGGTGTCCATGTAGAATCCCAGGGCCGGACGGTGCCGGCCGAGATGGTTCTGGTTGTGCGCTTCGACATAGTGGAGCTTCTTGGCAAAGTGATGGTATGCCGCATCGCTGCGCGTCTGCTTCACGTGGTCCAGGGCCTCGCGCAACGCCGTAGGTTTGTCGTCCTCCTCATTCGTGCCCCAGTTGAGATACCAGATCGGCCTCGGATCGTCCCGGTCGATCACAGCGATGACGTGGTCCCGCCCTTCCTGGCCGGTGTAACATTGCTTGGTGATACGACGCAACTCATTGGGCTCGGGGTAGCCAGCCTTGTGAACCTTGAGATTCGCATAGATGCGTTCGTAATCATCCACGTACTGGAGGATGCGGTCCTTGCCCGAGATGCCCAGGCGGCTCTGGCCAGGCCCCCGCGTACCGATCAGACCCTCGACGTCCCACTCGTTGAGGTACAGGAAGAGCCGCACGAGCGAGCCTTCATCGTCGGGGTCGCCTCCCGGCGCATCGGTCTCGATAACGACGCGTAATCTGCCCGAACGCTGGGGTTCTCGTTCGGTCATATCGTGCAGGTTCCACCGCGATGGGTCAAATACCGAGCGCGTCGGCTTGACTCGCGGATATCCACCCACCTCCTGCTCACTGTCGATGATCCGGCCCTGTCCGTTGCGGACCTCGCTGACGATGCGGCGGTCCACCTCGTCCCGATCCCATGGGCGAGCGCCGGCGTTGGCCAGCACACGGTCCTTGACCTCTGCCGCCGGCACCGCCACGAGTTCCGGGGGCCAGAACGGCCGAGCACCCAAAACGCGGCATTCACCCAGGGTCGCCCGGCTGTCGATCTCCAGCAGCGGGACGTCGTCCGCCTGGCCGATCGCCAGATTGTCCGCCAGATAGACTTCGCATGGGCCGCCTCGGTGGTGACGCAGGAGGGACATGGGTCGACGCGTGGAAGGCCCGGACTCCAGGACGTTGCCCACCACGACCATCTGCCCGGCCGCGTACGGACGCTCGCCCCACTCGGAGGGCACCAGCGCGTAGTGCACGGCCCGGCCGCCGGGATTGTAGATATAGTTGTTCACGACCGCGCCTCGCGCGCCGCCCTTGAACAGCGGATTGCGATCTCGATTGTGCGCGTACAGATTCCCGACGATGGCGATGTCGGTGCAGTTGTCGTGGATCAGCGTGCCCTTGGAGTGCTCGCCTTTGCCATGCGCCGATTGGCTCAGCCCTTCGGCGATGATGCAGTTGCTGAAGGTGATCTTCCGCGAGGTGCCACAGCGCCATTGTTCGACGTCGTCCCCGTCGAAGCGCGGGCCCGATGCGCTGAGGTTCTCATCGGTCGCCCACGAGCAGGAGCAATGATCGACGATGACGTCATAGGCATCGGGACCCGATGTGGCGATCGCATCGATCTCCCATCCGCTCTTCTTCGCGTGTCCGGCCTCACCCGGACGCACGCGAACGTGTTGGAGGACGACATCGTGCGTGTGGATGCCGATGCCGCCGCGAACCAAGGTGATGCCCGGGCTCGGCGCCGTCTGGCCGGCGATGGTCACAAAGGGTTCGTCGATGCCGATCGACCTGCCGGCGAGGTCGATCACACCGGCTACGTCGAAGACAACGATCCTCGGTCCCCCCGCCCGCACGGCCTCAGCAAACGAACCCGGCCCATCGGCGTTCAGGTTCGTCACGCGAATGATGCGCCCGCCTCGTCCGCCGGGCGTACAGGCGGCCCATCCCACTGCATCGGGAAAGGCCTTGCATGGCAGAGACTGTGCCTCGCAGGCCGCATGACTCATCAGGACGGTGATCCCGACGCACAGAACGATCAGGCCCTTTCCCTTCATGGCTCGGCCTCCCCTTGAAGCCGTCTTGCGACGGCAGGAATCCGCTACGGCTTGCGGCCCCAGATGATGACGTCGTCGATATTGCCGGTGTCGTCGAACGTGCCGAAGCCGATCCCGCCGGCGCCGAACGTCTTGTCGACCGCCCGCATGATGGGCTTGCTCATGTCGTCGAAGAACACTTCGATCGAGCCGGTCGACACGTTGCGCACGACCCGCACATCGTGGTAGCCGGTCCCCCAGTCGGCCCCCCTGGTCCGCTCCAGTACGATGGGCGCGCGCGGTGCCCCGTTGACGATGTGGATGCTGTGGGCCGCATCGTCCGCGGCGGTGGCAATGTGGGTGTAGTAGAAATGAGAAGCGTCCTGGTACCCGAAGAACACACACATGTCACGATGGCCATATTCGCGGCCGGTCTGCTCCATTCGCACCTGCACCACGAAGTCGGAAACCTTCAGGTTCTTGATTCGCGCGATATTCAGCGGGGACCGCACCGGCGGCTCGTACTTGCTCTGCTGGTATTGAGAGTAGGCGTGATTGCCGTCCTGATCGATGAGCTTCCACGCGTTCGGATCGGTCTGCGTCCAACGATCGGCCCCGCTCTCGAAGTCCTCGAAGAACACCAGTGGCAGACCGTTGTGCGCCTCCCTCAACGCCGCCGGAGCGGGCAGTTCGCAGAGGCGGAGGTTTCGAAAACGGTACATCTTTCCGGCCTCACCATGGTGCTGGATCGCGATGTACCCGTCCCGGTCGGTCGCGTCGACGTAGTCCGTGGTCAGGACCCCATTGACGTAGATGCGGATGCTGGGTCCGATGCAGTGAATGCGATAGCGGTTCCAGTCGTCGAGCCTGAACGCCCCCTTGGTGCTCTCGACAAAAGCCTTCACCGAATCCCCATCATTATTTCGGGGATTGAGCCAGCCCCGGCGTCCCTCATCATACAGACCGCCCGACCACTGCCGTTCCGAGGGATCGACTTCGGCCTGATATCCATAGACCTTGTTATGCTCCTGGTGACAGCGGAACATGAAGCCGGAGTTCGACTGTGCGTCCGGCATTTTGACCTCCCCTTCAAAGAGAAAGTCGCGGTACCTCCTAGCGGTCACCAGGAAGAACTTCTGTTCGGCCTGAAGAACAATCTGGCCGTCGTCGACGCGGGCCTCGCCCCAATCATACGGATTGCCCCAGCCATCGAGATTCCGGCCATTGAACAGCGGTGTCCAACTACGCGTGTCGCTTGCCGCCGCGGCGCAGGTCCACATCCCAAGCACACATGAGCAGGACACCGCGACAAAGGCCATGGACTTCCCCCATTGGGTACTTCGACAGAGCATGGCTGACACCCCTTTCCGTCTCAGCATGAACACAAACATCGTCCACGGTCCGTTCCGGCTGTCGACACAGCGACGCCGCAACGCACGGCAACTCACCCGACCCCACGCCGCGGAACCCTGTGGTATTGTGTCATTTCAGAACAATAAGGTCAAGCATCACCGTCCATGCCCTCACGCCAGGAGACGTCACCGGCGAGAAAAAGGTGATCGCACACGGCGATATTGTGTTGACACCGAACGCGAAACCACGATAAACAGAGAGAAGATGTACGGGACACAGGCAATGGGGCGTCGCGATTCGTCGGGGCAGCCCCAGCAGGCGATGGAGTTCGGCTTCTCATTTCGGGAAGACACGATGGATGGTCCCGAGAATTCCAAGGATAGAGATCCTGCTCGTGCCAACGATGTGATCGCCTCGGTAGCCAGAGGCCAGAGACACACGCAGGCAACAGGCCCACGGCGAGCAAGCCAAATGCCACGCACGGAAGCCTGCCTTCGCAGCATCTACCGCTCCACGACGATCGGCATCGGCTTGGTGACCAATCGCATCATTCAGGACGTCAACGACCGGCTGTGCGAAATGGTCGGTTACCCCCTGGGGGAACTGGTCGGGAAAGACGCCCGAATGCTGTACCTCAATGACGACGACTATGATCTCGTTGGCAGGAACGCGTATCGGCCGGTCGCCGAGTGCGGCACCGTCGAAACGCGATGGCGGCGCAAAGACGGCGGCATCATCTACGTCCTGCTGACGTCCACTCCGTTGGACCCCGACGATCTGTCCGAGGGGGTCCTGTTCACGGTGCTGGACATCACCGCGCGCAAGGCGGCGGAAGAGGAGCTGCAAAGCCTCTTCGATCTGTCGCTGGATATGGTGTGCATCGCGGACATCCATACGGCCACCTTCGTCAAGGTCAATCCGGCGTTCGAGCGGACGTTGGGATACACGCGAGAGGAGTTGCGGAACCGGTCGTTTCTCGATCTCATTCACCCCGACGATGTCGCTCAGACAAGAGCCGTCATCGAGGAGAAACTGCAAAACGGCCAGATGGTCATCAATTTTGAGAACCGTTACCGACATAAAGACGGATCCTACCGCTGGCTCAGTTGGATGTCGCACCCCAGGCCGGAACGAGGCGTGACGTACGCCGTCGCCCGCGACGTCACCGAGCAGAAGCAACGTGACCTGGCGCTCCAGGCGAGCGAGCAGCGCTATCGGACGCTCTTTGAGAACGCCAATGACAGCATCTTTCTCGTGCGGGACGGCAAGTTTCTGGACTGTAACTCGAAGACGCTCGACATGTACGGATGCACGCGTGAGCAGATCCTCGGGCATGGCCCGGCGGACTTCTCGCCCGCTCGACAGCCGGATGGCAGTACCTCGGCGACGGCCGCCGCCGCACGTATGCAAGCCGCTCTCGACGGTACGTCGCAACGGTTCGAGTGGCAGCACGCGAGAGCCGACGGCACGCCCTTTGACGCGGAAGTAAGCCTCAACGTGCTCCCGTTGCCCGGCGGCCAGTACCTGCAAGGAATCGTCCGGGACGTGACGGATCGCAAGAGGGCCGAGGAAGTCCTCCGAGAGAGCGAAGCCATCCTCAATGAAACGGGAATCATCGCGCGCATCGGAGGTTGGAAGCATGACATGGTGACCGGAAAGGCCACCTGGACCCGAGCCCTGTACGACATCATCGAGATCGAGCCGGGACACCCTGTGCCCGGAGTCAACGAACACCTGGACTACTACCCTCCGGAGGACCGCCGTCGTCTCGAAGAAGCCTATGACCGCGCCATCGAACGCGGAGAGCCCTTCGACCTCGAACTCCCGGCCCGCACCGCCACGGGCCGGCCGCTGTGGTGCCGGATGCTGGGCAGGCCTGTGATGCGCGACGGCAAGTGCGTGGAGATGAGGGGAACATTCCAGGATATCACCGAATACCACAAAGCCCGGCAGGAGATCGAGAGCGTAGCGCGGTTTCCCTCGGAGAACCCATGGCCCGTCCTGAGGATCGACCACGCCGGCACGATTCTCTACGCCAATCCCGCCAGCGCCCCGCTGCTCACCGAGATGGATACCGCTGTGGGCCGGCACGCCCCCGCGTCGTGGTGCGAAGCGATCCGGCGCGTCCACGCCTCCAACTCGGCCGAACACCTGGAGGTTGACGTCCAGGGTGCGACGCTGGCTCTCGAGATCGTGCCGATTCCGAATGCGGCCCACGTGAACGTCTACGGCACGGACATCACCAGGCATCGACGCGCCGAAGAGCAACTGCGCCGCGAACGGGATCGGAGCCAGAAGTACCTGGACGTAGCGGGCGTGATGTTCATCGCACTGGACGAGAGCGGTCGAGTCAGCCTGGTCAACCGGAAGGGCTGCGAGATTCTCGGGTACGACGAGCGTGAAATCCTCGGGATGGACTGGTTCGCCAACTTCGTGCCGGAACGCATGCGCCAGGACGTGTGGGCCATCTTCGACAAACTCCTGCGAGGACAGACGAGCCTCGCCGAGTATGCCGAGACGCCGGTCATCGTCCGAGACCGTTCGGAGCGAATCGTCGCCTGGCACAACACCGTGCTGACCGATGAGGCAGGGAAGATCGTCGGTACGTTGAGCTCCGGAGAGGATATCACACAGCGCAAGCAAGCCGAGCAGGAACTCCGTGAACGGCAGGAGAACGAGAAACAGAGAATCGAAGCCGAGTTGGCGAAAGTCCGCGACGAACTGGTTCGCAAGACCCGTCTGGCGGCCCTGGGCCAAGTCTCCGGGAGCATCGCCCACGATCTGCGCAATCCGCTCGGCGCAGTCCGCAATGCGAGCTACCTGCTGAAGCGTCGCCTGCCGGCAGACCAGGCGCCCCTGCTCGACCACATCGCCATCATCGAGCAGGAGGTGATCAAGGCGGATCGGATCATCACGAACCTCCTGAACATTACGCGCGCCCGATCGCCGAACAAGGAGCCCGTCGACGTGGGTGCCGTTGCGCGAGCCGTCTGGAAACGCTGCGTCTATCCGGAAGGCGTGCGATTCCGGATCGAACTGCCCGAGGAGCCCTTCATCGTCCAGGCGGACCAGGGCCAGTTGTCACAGGTCCTCTCGAATCTCATCGGCAATGCAGCCGATGTCCTCGAAGGAGAGGGCGACTGCGTCCTGGAGGCCGCGCGGGAATCCGGGTTCGACGTGCTGATCGTCCGCGACACGGGCCCGGGCTGGTCCCCTGAGGTGCGCGAGAGGTTGTTCGAGCCCCTCGTCACCACCAAGACCTCGGGGACGGGGCTTGGGCTGGCCATCTGTCGCCAGATCATCGAGAGCCACGGTGGAACCATTGAAGCGATCGACGGGATCCCGCACGGTGCGGCCGTCCGTATTCGACTGCCTCGATGACACGTGCTCCGGAGAGAGTTGAGGATTGTCCATGCAGAACCATAAGACAACCGCAACCGACCGCAGAGTGCTGATCGTCGACGACGAAGCGAATATGCGAAAGACACTGGCCGAAATTCTCCGGGACGAAGGCTACCAGGTCACCACAGCCGCCAGCGGAGAAGAGGCCGTCGGCTTGTGCCGGACGCATCGCTTTGAGGCGATCCTCATGGACGTTCGCATGCCGGGCATTGACGGCGTCGAGGCCTTTCGCCAGATTCGCCGACACCAGAACGACGCTCGCGTCATCCTCATGAGCGCCTACAGTATCGAGGCCCTGAAAGAGGGCGCTCTCGATGACGGCGCCATCGCCTTTCTCCCCAAGCCGCTCAATCTCGACCGGGTCATCGATCTCGTTGCGGAGGCCACCGACACCGCCATTCTGGTCGTCGAGCATGAGGAGGAAACTGCTGCCGTGCTTCAGAAAGGTCTGCGAGAACAGGGATACCGGGTGACGGTCGCCCGGAGCCCCCAAGACGCGCTGGCGATGGTCGAGCAGATTCAGTTCGACCTGATCTTCCTCGAAACCAGTCTTCCAGCCATGAACGGACTCGATCTGTACCTGGCCATCCGCCGCGTCACGCCGAGCGTGGTGGCGATCATGATCGCCGGACGCGACGATGAGTTCGCAACCATTGCGAAGGAAGCCGTGCAACAGAATGCGTATGCGATCGTCAAGAAGCCGTTGGAGATCGATCTGATTCTGGATATGCTCTATCGCATCATGGGATGGCGGATCTCCGGAGATCACCGCAAACCGCCTCTGCCCGGCGCCTGGTGACGATCGGGCGTGTTGGGAGGATACACCGATGGCCCAATGCCCTGCGCAAGAAACCTATCGCCGCGTGCTCGTCGTCGAAGACGACGACGCCCAGCGATGGACTCTGACGGAAATCCTTCAAGAGGAAGGGCTTGACGTCACGCCGTGCGCCAGCGGTACGGAGGCCCTGGAACACCTCCAGCACGACGACATCCGCGTGGTCGTGCTGGACCTGCGGCTGCCCGACCTGACGGGCGTCCAACTGCTCAACCGGCTCGGGGACCGGGCAAGCAACACCAGCATTATCATCAACACCGGCCACAGCTCCTACGAGTCCGCCAAGGACGCCGTGAACCTCGGGGCGTTCGCGTACGTTGAGAAGGCCGGCGACCCCGAAGAGCTGCTGCGCTACGTCCATCGCGCCATGGCCTTCCAACTCCGCCGGCGAGCCGAGCAGCTCGAGGCGGCGGTCGCAGAGAGCGCCGATGAACTGAAAGAGGCCAACCAGGCCCTGAGGCAGGAGATCGCCGAACGCAAGGAAGCGGAGGTGGCGGTGCGCGAGAGTGAGACGCGCTTCCGAGAGCTGGTGGAACTCCTGCCGCAAACCGTCATCGAGACGGACAGATCCGGGCACATCACGTTTGTCAACCATTTCGGCCAGGACTCGTTCGGCGCTGAGATCCACGAACTGGCCGAGCGTCAGGTCCCCGACCTGTTCGCCCCGGAGGATCGGGAGCGGCTCACGCGAAACATCCAGAAACGCCTGACCGGCAAGCGCTTCGAGGATCACGAGTACCTGGCGCTGCGCGCCGATGGAACGACCTTTCCCGTGCTGTTGTACAGCTCCCGTATCGTCCGGGGCGGCGAGCCTGCGGGCCTGCGCTGCATTGCCGTCGATATCTCGGATCGACGGGCCGCCGAGACAGCGCTCCAGCAGAGCAAGGCCAAACTGGAGAGCATCTTCGAGTCGTCCCCCGACGCAATCACCGTAACCGACCTGAGTCTGCGGATCGAGGACTGCAATCCGGCCATGCTGCACATGTTCGCTTTGCCGTCCAAGGACCGGATCCTCGGGACGAGCACCTTCGACTTCATCGCCCGCCAGGACCATGAACGGGCCCGCGAGACGGTCGCACAAGTCCAGCACGACGGTTCGGTCCAGAACATCGCGATGACCCTCGTTCGCAGAGACGGGTCTGAGTTTCCCTCGGAAATCTCGGCGAGTCTGATGAGACAAGCTTCCGGCCAGCCTCTGGGCATCGTCATCATCACCAGTGACATCACCGACCGCAAGCAGGCCGAAGACGCGCTGCGCGAAAGCGAGCGCAAGCTTTCCACTCTGATGGCCAACCTTCCGGGGATGGCCTACCGATGCCTGGCCGACGACAGTTGGACGATGCTGTTTGTCAGCCAGGGCTGCACGGCCCTGACGGGCTATGCCAGCGAAGACCTGGTCGGCAACCGGACCATCTCCTACGACCAGATCGTCCACCCGGACGATCGTCAGGGCGTTCACGACCAGATTCGTGAGGCTCTCCAGGCCGGCGCGGCGTTCGAGATCGAGTACCGCATCGTCACGGCGGACGGCCGGGAACGATGGGTCTGGGAGCGGGGACGCCAGGTCGATGGAGCCTCCGGCAATGCCGGCGTGCTCGAGGGCTTCATCCTGGACGTGTCGGAACGCAAAGAGGCAGACGAAGCTCTGCGGATCGTCTCACGGGAGTGGCAAACGACGTTCGATTCCGTGTCGGACGTCATGTGGCTGCTCGACAGCCAGTCGCGGATTCAGCGATGCAATCGCGCCACAACCGAGCTGTTCGGCCCCGATCTCGACCGGATTCTCGGGCACCACTGCTGGGAGGTTGTCCACGGGACCTGCGGTCCCATTGAAGAATGTCCCATCGTTCGGATGCAGCAGACGCGGCATCGGGAGAGCATGTCGTTACGCGTCGGAGATCGGTGGTACGAGATCACGGTCGACCCGATTCTCGGTCCATCAGGTGCCCTGGAGGGCGCCGTGCACATCATGAGTGATATCACGGAACGAAAGGAGGCCAACGAGGAACTGCTGGCGTACCAGAAGAAGCTGAAGTCCATCGCCTCCGAGCTGGCCTTGACAGAGGAACGGGAACGACGCCGCATTGCGGCGGACCTGCACGATCACGCCTGCCAGTCTCTGGCCCTGTCGAAGATGCGGCTCCAGGAGATGCTGGAGCACGCGGATCCCGCCTATACGCGAGCCCTGCGCAGCATCTGCGACACGCTCAACGCCACCATCGAGAGCGTACGGGAATTGACGTTTGACCTCAGCTCTCCCACCCTGTACAAGTTCGGACTCGAAGCGGCACTGGAGGAGCTGCTCGAGGACAAGCTCCGCGGCGAACACCACATTCAGTACCGCTTCTCGGACGACCACGCGCCCAAACCTCTGTCGCAGGACGTGCTCGTCCTGCTGTTTCAGTCCGTCCGCGAACTGCTGATCAACGTCATCAAGCACGCCCAAGCCCACGAGGTGACCCTTGACATCCGACGCCAGATTGACTGTATTAGGGTCACCGTAGCCGACGACGGGACGGGGTTCGACGTCGATGAGGTCCTCTCGTCTCCCTCCCGGGGTCGCAGTGTGGGGCTGTTCAACATTCGCGAGCGGCTGGACTATATCGGGGGCACGCTCGACATCGATTCCGAGCCGGGCCGGGGAAGCCGGTTCGTACTGGTCGCCCCGCTGAAGACCGAAGTGCATGCTACGAAGGAGAGCCATGATGGCGGTGAGGATTCTGCTCGTTGACGATCATCAGGTCCTGCGCGAAGGGCTCCGTTCGCTTCTGGAGCAACAATCCAACATGGAGGTGGTGGGAGAAGCGAGCGACGGCATGATGGCCCTCCGGCTGGTCCGGGAACTCCGTCCCGACCTGGTGATCATGGACGTGAACATGGAGGGCATGGACGGGATCGACGCGACGCGGATGATCAATCGCGAGTATCCCGACACGAAAGTGCTGGCCCTGTCGATGTTCCTCCGGAAGACCTTCATTTCAGAGATGTTCAAGAGCGGCGCCGCCGGCTACCTGCTCAAGGACAACGCGTTTTCCGAAATCGTCGAGGCCATCAAGACGATCCTCAGCGGCGAGAAGTACGTCTGCGCCAAGGTGGCGGCCCTGCTGGTGGACGAGTACGTGCAGGAGGGCCAGGATCCCCACGCCAAGGAACGCCTGACCAAACGAGAGATCGAAGTGATTCGAATGCTGGCCGACGGCAAGACCTCGAAGGAGATCGCCCTGATCACCGAAACCAGCGTCAAGACGGTGGACGCCTGCCGACGGCGCATCATGCAGAAACTGACCATCACGAGCATCGCCGAACTGGTGAAATACGCCATTCGGGAAGGGCTGACGACCGTAGACCAGTAGCCCCGGCAAGGGTTGACGCCGGGACAACGGTCGCCGTGTCCTGCATCCGGGTCTTACCCTGTCCCTGATAGCCACAGACTGCCTCCCATCAGCCAAAAACCGTTCCACAAGAGCATTTTACCCATTGCGCCAACTTCGCGATCTTCCGAGAATGCGTATGAATGGAATCGCACCGCTCGCCGAGGGATTAACGGTCGCATCCGAAAGTTGGGGGGCCAACTGTCGGGGGAATCTGACACATGCGGATTGTGCTGGTTGCCGAGGATCGCATTCTGTGCGACGGCTTGCGGGCCCTGTTCGGTCAGGACTCGATGATGGAAGTTGTCGGGGAGGCCCACAGCGGCCCGGAAGCCGTCGAACTGGTGCTGAGTCTACGGCCGGAAGCGGTGCTCATTGACGTGGGATCCTGGACCTCGGCGAACATGGACATGATACGCCGCATCTCTCAGACGCATCCGCAGGGCAGGATCATAGCCCTGTCCCTCTTCCGAAACCAAGCCTTCGTCGCCGAAGCGTTCCGCGCCGGAATCCACGGATATGTCGTCAAGCAGAACGGCTTCGACGAACTGCTCCGCGCGATCAACACGGTGCGGTCCGGCTCAACGTACTTGTGCCGCGGTGTCAGAGAACTCCTTCTGCCGCAGTACGCGCAGTCCCGAAACACCGCACGGGAACCCTCCGATGTCCGTCTGACCGAACGAGAATCGGCTGTTCTCCAACTCACGGCGGAAGGACGGACGTCAAAGGAGATTGCCCTCATGCTCGAGGTGAGTTCGAAGACGATCGACGCCTGCCGTCGCCATCTCATGCGAAAACTCGAAGTGGACAGCATGGCGGGCCTCATCAAGCGAGCCCTCGCGATGGGGGCCGCCACCCTCAACTCCTGATCGCTGCCACACGCCCATCAAGCAGTCGTCGCGCGACTTTCCTGTGTCACCACATGCCTCCTTCCCGGACGTGCCTGTCGTGTCCCCTCCTCGGATACACGGTTTCTCTCCCCTGCAACCCCCGGCTATCTCCTGAATACCACGTCTCTTTTGCCTGCCCCCCATCAGCCAATGGCTAATCATGCCCCCCCTCCCAGTAACCGGTACCAGTTCCACCTGAGAGTTTCATGCGTTGGGACCGATCTGACAACGGCCGGCCAGACGAAGTGATACCTATGAATTAGCAGCGCTACGGCTGCGATGAAAGGAGTGATCGTCATGACCAGTACGTGCAAACAATGGGCCTGCGCCCTTCTCCTGGCTGGGGCGGGACTCGTCGCAGCGGCCGAACAGCCCTCGGCCCCTTCCGCGACCTCTCCCGAATCGGTGACGCCGAAGAGCGAGAGTCAAACGCTCCTCGAGAGCCTGCCGGCGTGGCTGCGTACCATGAAAATCTCGGGCGACTTCCGATATCGGCATGAGCGGGCGGACGACGAAACCAAGACGACGGAGCGCGATCGTCACCGCATTCGGGCCCGCCTGATCGTGTCCAGCAAGGTCAACGATCAGATCGACGCCACCGTGGGTCTGGCCAGCGGTACGGATGAGAGCCCCACCAACACCAACCAGGATTTGAAAGGCGGTTTCTCGAGCAAGGACCTCTGGCTGGATCTGGCCTTCGTCAACTACCATCCCGCTCGCGTCGAAGGGCTGAATGTGTTCGCCGGCAAGATCCGGAACCTCTACTACTCACCCGGCAACAGCGACCTGTTGTTCGACACGGACGTCAACCCGGAGGGCATCGCCGCCACGTATGACAAGGACCTCAACGACACCATGAACGTCTTTGGCACGTTCGGCGGCTACTATGTCGAGGAGCGGAGCACAGACGTGGACACGGGCCTGTGGGGCATCCAAGGCGGACTGACCTGGAAGGTTCCACAAGTTGAAGGCATCAGCGTTACCGCCGGCGGCGGGTACTTCGACTATGGCAATCTTCAGGGCCAGGCGGCCCTGGGCGACGATCCAACAGATTTCAGCGGCAATCGGAGCGTCGCTGGAGTGTATGAAAGCGACTTCAACATGCTTCGGGGATTTGCTCAGGTGGGCTTCCAGATCGCCGGCCAGCCCTGCACGGTGTTCGCCGACGTGCTCGTCAACAACGGCGCCGAGTCCGGCGAAGACACCGGCTATCTGGTCGGGGCCGGCATAGGCAAGTGCAAGGCGCCGGGCAGTTGGGCCTTCGCCTACAACTACCGGGACCTCGAAGCGGACTGTGAGGTGGGTGCCTTGAGCGACTCCACCTTCGCCGGCGGCGGCACCGGCATCCGGGGGCACAAACTCTCGCTGGCCTATCAGGTGGCGAAAAGCTGCTCCTTCGGCGTCAACTACATGATCGGGGAGCAAGTCCAGGAAGACACGACGGATTACGACGTCCTCCTGGCCGAGTTCAACTTCAAGTTTTAGGGTCTTCGTGCAGGGATCACATCCTATGTGTGTGGTGTTGAGAAACGATGAGGTACGACGGGGACGCACGCAAAGGAATGCGGCAGCTACCCGCCAGCGGCCGGCCGTTTGGATTCCTCTGGCTCACAAGGACGCAACGGCGACAGCATGGCTGTGGGTCTGACAAGACGGGTCTGCGTCGATGCCTGATTCGGGAGGCAAAACATGAAACTCAAAGGAAAGATTCTGACGCTCGTGTCGATCCCACTGGCGGGATTGGCCATCATTGCAGGCGGAAATGCTTTCATGCTGCGGCATGTCGCCGGAGTGGTAGATGAAACTGTCGCGCAAAACCTCTTGCCGATCATCACGGACGAAGTACCGCGCATGAACGAGCTGAACAACAGCATCGAGTATCTGCTGAACGCCGACCGCGACGCGTTTCAAGGGTACATAGCGGAAATGCAGGTACTGAGCACTCAGGACGAGCGCCGCGTGGCGGAGTTAACCGCCACCCACGCAACGGAACTCGGTCAAGTAGCCCAGCGGGTCGAATCGGCTGCGGCCAATTTCGACGACGCCGGCCAGCAGACCTACGCCGCCTTTGAACAGCAATACGGTCAATGGAAGCAGTCCACCGACGCCGTCATGCAGACGTCCTTGACTCTGTCGCGCGAATTGTCACGCCGCCAGACGGTCTACCAGGAAGGCATCAAGACCTTCGCCGAGATGCGCCAACAACTCGACGACATCGTCGGACTGATCGAGAAGGAAATCGAATCGCTTCGAGACGCCGAGGACAAGACGCGCCTGCTCGCCTTGTATGGAAGTGTTGAGCTGCTGCTGAACGCGGACCGGGACGCCTATCAGGCCCTCGTGGCGCTGCTGGAGTTCTCGCAGGAAACCGACCCGTCGCGTTTCAATGCGCTGGTGGAGACGTACAACGGCGAATTCGGTCAGGTTGTCGAACGCACACAACAGGCTTCGGCGGTCTTCACGGATGCGATGCGCACGGAATACAACGAGTTTGTCGACATCTGCAAACGCTGGGAGACGCACTGCAAGGAGGTAGCAGACATCACCAGCGCAAATATCGAGCGCATCGTCGCACGGCAGACCGAGGCGGAGAACAGCCGGAAGGCCTTTTCACAGATGCGCGAGAGCATCGATACGATGAGCGGTCAGATGGAAGCGCGGATTGACACACAGATGGCCACCATGGCGGACCAGGGTCAAACGGCTCAGGCCCAGGCGGCGCGTCTGAATACCAGCATGAGTCGCGCCAACAAGCTGAGCCTGATCGCTGCGGCATTGACCTTCGTGTTCGCGCTGGGTGTGGCGATCTGGCGAATTCGCCAGCTTGTCGTGACTCTGATCCATATCATGGAGGACCTCTTCAACGGGTCAGAACAAGTCGTCAGCGCGTCGAACCAGATTTCCGCGGCGTCGCAATCCCTCGCCGAGGGCGCGACCGAGCAGGCTGCCGGCTTGCAGGAAACCTCGTCGAGTCTCGAACAGATGGCCTCAATGACCAAGCAGAACGCCAGCAACGCGCAGCAGGCCAACGCGCTGTCATCCGAGGCCCGCAAGGCGGCGGACACCGGCACCGAGTCGATGGCCCGGATGAACCGCGCGATCCACGACATCCAGAAAAGCTCCGACGAAACCGCCAAGATCCTCAAGGTGATCGACGATATCGCGTTCCAAACCAACCTCCTGGCGCTGAACGCGGCGGTCGAGGCTGCCCGCGCAGGTGAGGCCGGCAAGGGGTTCGCCGTGGTCGCCGAGGAGGTTCGCAATCTCGCGATGCGTTCGGCGGAGGCGGCCAAGAACACCGCCAACATGATCGAAGAGTCGGTCAAGAACGCCAGGAACGGCGTGGAAATCGCCGAAGAGGTCGGCGCGGTGCTCGCCCAGATCGTCCAGAGCATCGGCCAGACCACCAACCTGGTCAGCGAGATCGCGGCAGCCTCGCAGGAGCAGGCGCAGGGTATCGATCAGGTCAATACGGCGGTGGCACAGATGGACAAGGTCACCCAACAGAATGCCGCGAACGCGGAAGAATCGGCCAGCGCTTCGGAAGAGCTCAGCGCGCAGGCGGAGGGCCTGAACGACATCGTCAATCAGCTTGTTCGCCTGGTCGGTGACATTTCGAAAGGTGGAAGCCGCCAGAGCGGTCGTCACACGACAACACAGGGCACGGGCTCCTCCCGAGCAAGCCGCTGCCTGACGCCTTCGAATGCCACATGGCACCAGATCGCCGAAGCAGGAAATCACACCGGCAGGCCCGCCCGAGGGTCTCGAACGGCGCATGACGCCATTCCACTCGATGAAACCGATGCTGACCTGAAGGAATTCAGTGCCTGACGGTTCTGTCACCAGCAATGGCAAGGGCCGGCGTCGAGCTTCTATCGCCGGCCCTTGTTTTTTCCCTGCGCCGATCCGTTCCATCTGTGCGTCGGACCGCAGGCAGAGAGAAGGCAATCGCTGGCATTCCAGCAGCAACCCGAGAGAAGAAACGACGGGTCAGGCACAGAACCGTGTCTCAGTGCATCATCGGAGAGCGACTCAGCATCCAATAGGCACAGAGGGCCCTCATCTTCTCGAGGACATCCGTGTAGTCACCCGCCTTGACCATGTATCCGGCGGCCCCCAGACCGTAGTATCTGCCGACCTCCGCCGCGTCGTGCGAATCGGCCAGAACCACGACCGGCACGATCCGAAGTTCACGATCCTCCTTGACGACCTCTAAGAAGCTGGCGGCGCTCATTCGCGGCATGTCCGAATCGAGGAGAATCAGTCTCGGCATGCCAGCGCCCGACTGGCGCAGCCGAACGAGTGCATTCTCGCAATCCATGGAGATGGCCAGTTGATCGAGCAGATCCAGTTCGCGGAAGACCCGGCTCATCAACACGGCGGATTGAAAAACGCTCTCGACGAGCAGGACCGGTTTCGGTGCGGCGGCCCCCCCCGCCGACTTGGGCTTGCCAAGCATATTGTCCGTCACCGTCTCCACAACCACCTCCGCCGACACAAAGCGGCCGGTGACGCACCCGCGGCAACGTGCTTCATCAAGGTGCCAAACATGTCTTTCCCACCCATACCGGGATGCGTCACCGGCGTTAGCAAGGTAAGCTACGTAAAGTATCGGCCCAAGTCGCGCCTCCTCAAAGGGATATAACACGCGTCACAGCGGGCAAACGGCTCCCTCGGATGCAGCAAATTGCACCATGACCCTTCACTTCAGGCCAGCCATCGCGAGCGGACGTCGGCCGGGATGCCATGCACGATCGCACCGGAATCTCTTATCTTGCAAGCACTTACAGAACTTCCCAGCCGAACGCCGCCATTGGAGCGTTCACACGGGCTCATGATTCTGAACGGGATCGCTCCGACGAGACTGGGCGAGGTGCTATACGTCCATCGTCACGACAAGCTTGCCTCGGGCCCGGAGCTTCTCGACCAGCAGAGGAACCACGCGATCCCGTCGGAGGATGCCCTGCTGTTTGAAGCCAAGGGACTCATTGGCCGGATTGGCTCCGCGACCCACCATCAGATGGACACGATCGGCCCGGTTCAGCAGGTCGGCCAACTGGGGCACCTCTTGGCGAGCGTATACGTTCAACAAGACAGGCAAGTACACCATCACGATCACAGCGAAAGACAACGATGGCGTTCAGAAGCAAACCAGCGTGGTGGCCACCGTGTACGTGATGTCTCTCGACATCAGCGCCGGCAGCACCTGTGTCGGCGTGGGCAATCTGCTTCCCGTCACGCTTGCGTGGGAACCGGACGAATCGCTGGATGAGGGGTGCCTCAAGCTGCTCAGTGCCGCCGGCAGTCCTGTCAAAGTGTGGGAAGACCAAACCAAGTCAAACCTGCTCATCGACTCCGGAGGGGGTTCGCACAGTGCACCGCCCGCCAGTTTCCCCACCACGGTATACGTCGAGGGCATGTCCGCAGGCTTGGCCACGCTCTTTCTGGATTTCACTTGTGAACGGCGGAATCAGGATGCAGCGCCGGGCCGGAGGAACGGCGGTGTTTGATCGCCCCGGAGACACCTCTGATTGGGTCCCCGGGGCCCCTATGATGACCACATGGAGCTATGGATTGACACTTTCCGCATAGCTGTGCGACGTGCTGGTAGCTCCCGGACCGGAGGAGAACCCAGACGTCTCGGCCACGCTCCTGCAATCCGGACCGTTGGCGACCGTCGTGGCGGTCGAGTTGGACGACGTGGTCACATTGCCCCAGGGCCAGCACCAGATCGGCCAGTACGGCCAGCACCCCGTGGGGCAAGGCGGGTTCTGCTGATCGTTGCCGCCACACTGCAGGGTGCCCTCATTGCAGAGCGTGTTGTTGCCACAGATGACGGTCCCGACGGCATTGGTCGCCATATCCAGCACCGAGACGTGCACTCCGGCGTTGCCCCCGTACGTGCCGGGGACGTGCACGACACCGACGGTCTGCCCGCCGATCATGCCGATACCGCCGGCCGACCCTGTTGTGACCATGGCGCCCAGAGTGGTGCCGCTGACTGCGAGAACGGCCAGGAACACCCATGCATGTCTCTTCTTCATACTCTACCTCCCTGTAAGAAACCCATTCATCCGGCTTGCGGCCGACTCCATTCAGACAGATCAACTCCCTGTGAGGGCGACCGGGACATGAAGACAGCCTGTCACACGACCGCGATCCTCCGTTGCCGGAGCCAACGAGCCGACAGACTGACGTGGTGATGTACTCGTACGATGGGACCCTCACTCCGTGTCCCTGCCCGACGAGAATCAACCGACCGGCTCCATCCGGCAGTGATTATCTTCATATACACAGCACTGGCGTTTGTCAAGGAAAAACAGGCAAGAAAGGCAAGATATTCGCTGACGTGAAGCTTCAGACGAGGGAACCAGGAAGAAAAGTCACCCTCCCCCGTGCCGGGGAAGAACCCTCCAGAACCTGCGGCGTCCCAATCTCGGGAGCCGCGCGGAGTCACGGGTGGAACTACCGGTCGCGCGTCAACTCCGACATCGGGCCGCGCTACTGGGCCGTCGGGCCGCAACTGCACGGCGATTGCGGAACACACCCGGGCGAAGGGCACGGGACGTTGCAGCAGACTTTGAAGAATGCCGAGCCGATGGCGGCCACCCGCGGGCCGAACGGCCAGCATTCGCAGTCGACGCTCACCTTGACCAGAACGGAGTAAGCTCCCGGGCACAGATCGACGCACACGTTTTTATTGACCTCCGTCTTTCCGCCACAGGCACAGTCCTCACAACTGTAAGAGATGTCCACAATGACCATGTTGCCGCGAACGCAGACAACGGGATCGCCGACGATCTCACAGTCGTACGGTATGCACGCCTTGACGTTGATACACACCAACTCATCACACGGCGTGCAGGGCGGCACGGTCACGCAGGCGAAAGCGCCCCACGCGGTCGTGCTCATGCCAAGCACAATCAGTAACAGCAATGCTTGCTTCTTCATAGGTCACCTCCATGTATGTCAGCAATTACCCCAATTCACTCGGCCCTTCCCCGGTAGGCCGTTTCTCCGCAGAACAAGCGTTCGTGCCGGCATGCGAGAACTCACTACGGCGGCACGCCGGACCGGCGTGACGAGGGCACACACGATGGCTCGCCTGCGTCACCGTCGAGACAAGTGGTCAACTTCCCTTGCAGCAGTCGAAGCCCCTGGCACACCACGCGAACGCATGGCCTGGCACATCGCCAGCGGCTCACCCATCGAATGCATCTCATCTTGTCGTAAGATGCCGGAGTGCGGAAAGGCAGGCAATTGTGGAGACTACGTATTCCGTATCATCACTTTCGATGACAAAGGGAAATAGCGTCGCATTCTCCCTGAGTCGACGGCATGGTCGCGACGGCCACACTGGGGGCTCGCCTGAACACACCATTACTCATGGATCATGCCGAGGAGATTGTCGGCCAGCGCCGGGTCCAGTCGCTGAAGAATTCGCTGCTCCTCAAGGGCCAGGGCCGTGTCCCCCGCTCGCAGATAAGCCCGTCCGAGGTTGTAGTGAGCCTGGGCATGCCCCTGGTCGCACAGAACAACGCTCTTGAAACAACTGATCGCCTCGTCGTACTGACCTGCCTCGAGACAGGCCTTGCCGGAACGGATTTGCGTGTCGCTGATCTGCGGGTCGAGCTCTTTGGCCTGTTTGAAGGCCTGCATCGCCTCTTCATACCGTCCCAGGTTCGAGAAGACTATGCCGAGGGAGACATAGGCGCCGGCCGCATCGGGCCTGATCTTGACTGCTCGCTCGTAGGATTTGAGCGCCTCGGCGTAATCGCCTACAACGGAGCGGACCTTGCCCAATCCGATGTGGGCTTCATAGCAGTTGGGATCCAGCTCCAGGGCTTTAGCATAACAACCGGTCGCCACGTCCGTCTGGTTAGCAGCGTCGTAGGCGTTACCGAGCAGGACGTGGGCCTGCGGGTCCTCCGGGCTGATGTGAACGAGCTTCTCGCAGGCGTTCACGGCATCTTCCGGACGGCCGGCAGAGCTGTAGTGCTTGCCCAGGAAGGCGTAGGCATTCGCCCGATCGGGGCAGACGCCGGCAACATGCCGCAGGATGCCCGCGCGCACGAAATCCAGGTTGATGAGCCCGGCCTGATTGGCCCCGAAGACCATCGCCAGCACGATCGCGGTGATACCCATTCCCCACGTCAGAGATCTTCTGCGTCGAGAGGTTCCGGCGGACCGACAACGTCGTGAGGACGGCGCCGGTTGCGGAGTTCGCGTCTGGTGGATCGATGCGTCCGGCTGGGCTGAGAGAGCCTCGGCTCGGTCTAAAGACAACAGCTTCTGTCGTTCGGACGTTCTCTCTGGCATCGTCCCGTCTGCCTCTCTCAAGCGGCAAATCTTCGTCTCTTCGGTCTGCCTGTCGGCATGCCGGCCGAACGCAGACGGGAGGCAGGTTAGCCCCCCTGGAAAGCATACGGAGTGTCAGGCCGGTCTCCAAGTAGCCGGTGGCGCATCTGTTTCATGCCGTCAACGACGTCAGCCTGTGTTGCGATCTCAGACGGTCATCGGAATCCCGCACGGGAATGCAGCCATCGAGATGGCAATAGGGCCTTCTGCGACGCTCCTCGCTCCGAGAAACCCCGATGCGACTCTTCCATCACCCTGCGACGAGACGAACCTACCGCTTCGAATTCGAGAAGTAGGGTCCGAGAATAGAATGGCCGCGTTTCTTGGTCTTCTTGTCGGACGCCTTTGGCCTGACCCACAGCCGGTAGCAGCCCAGTTGTTGTTCCTTCAGGTCGGATTTCTGCGGTAGACCCATTTACCCACCTCTCTCCAAAGACTTATCTTTTTTGCGTTGCTGACCGTTGACGACACGTTACACGGTGCAGGCAGTGCAGCCATACACCAGAGCCTCACTGGCTTCCAGGGGGTCGGGGGCGTCATCGAAGGGCAAGCCATCGGCTTCTTGCTCTGCCCGGCAGTAGTCATCCCAGATGTAGTCGGCGTTGGGATGGACGTCGAAGTACGGCCGGGTGGTGTTCACGATGGGGAACTGCACCATTTCATGCACCCCGTCCAACCGCTCTCGGATCTGACGCAAAACCCGCGTGATCTGCCGATCGTCCCACATCTTCATGGCTTCTCTCAGGTCGTCATAGGTGATCCTCGTGATCCCCGTGCTCGCCTGCCTGGCCACCCAGGTGCACACTTGTCTCTGTTCGCGCGTCAGGTCGAATGTGAATGCACCGATTGAACCGTATCTCATAGTCAACGTCTCCATACCAATGAGCGTTTGCGGCCCCTTACCACAGTCCGCCCATCGGCTGAATACCGGGAAGGCTTGAGGGGGGATTGCACAGAAGACCACCTCTGGCGTGGCGCACTTTCAGCGTCCTCTAATCTCCGCAAGGACCGCTGGATTGCGATGGACCTTGAGACCCGCACGACACGGGTGGCCGGCCGAGAGGAACCTGCCGGTGAACATTATCGGAAATGCGGACGTGCCGAGGCAGCAGCCCGGCAGATGGCATGACCCTGTTTCGTACTGTGACTGGATTGGCGGGAGATCGGAAAATGTCGCTCCGCCGGACACGGCGTGCAGGCAGCCGGTTCGACGAATCGCGTGGCGCAACAGGCCACTACGCGTCTGCTTCGATCGTCTCGGAACGAAACGCCATGTGCTCCGCGTCGAGGGCCCTCGCGTCGTTCTCGCGCACCTGACCGAAGATATGAAGGATCAGTTCAACCCGATCGTTCAACTCGAACTTCTGGAACAGACGTCCCAGATGGGTCCTCACTGTGGGTATCGATATCCGCAACTCCTTGGCGATCTGTTTGTCGGACTCGCCAAGCAGAAGATGCCTGACAATCTCGGCTTGCCTCGGGGACAATCCCAGCGTCTGTCTGACCTGCACCCATTCCTGGTCGGAGAGAAAGGATTTCTGTGTGGTTACTGCCATCGCGCCTCCTCCTAAGGCTGGACGTAACCAGTAAGGCAGGAACCCATCCACGTGGGGCCACATCCTTCTGGCCATATACCCGTCACTATCACCTAACCTGAACGGCATTATAGGCAAGGAACGGAAAAAGTCAAGGCAAAAAGCATGTGGCTTTGCACAAAATGGGAAATATGACCGCGGCACAGCGAGTGTCCATGGCCGGCGGACCGCGCACGCCCGCAGGACAAACCCGCAAGCGATACACGGACGCACTGCAGGTGGCTACAGTGCACCATGTGATCTTCGCACCGGACCGACAGATCACAGCTCTTTCACGAGCACCTCGCGAACGACGATCTTCATCGGTCCGAACTCGGCGCCCGGGTGGACCTGGAACCCAATCTTGCCGGAGGCAGTCGTATCATCGTGCACGTCCGCGACTTGCTTTCCGTTCAACCAGATCTGCGAGCGATCCCCTTCGCACCGAATCTGGATCGTGTTCCATCCTTCGCGATTCACCAATGCCTTGTCGGTGTTCATCGCCAGGAACATCTTCCCAGGGCAGTACAGCGTCCCGGAATAGCACTCGGGATTGGTGTACTCGAGGATGTCGGCCTGGTACGCCTTGCCTGGAGATTGATAGCGGAACCACACGCCGCTGTTGCACGGCCATTCCACTTTCCAGGTTACGGTGGCAACGAAGTCATCGAAGCTTGCGACCGTGAACAGGTCTCCCGGCGCGTTGTTCTCGCCCTGGGTACCGATCAGCAGCCCGTTCTCCACGACCCACTCGGCGCTGCCTTCGGCCTCCCAGCCGGTTAAGTCCTTGCCGTTGAACAACTTGACCATTCCGCCGGTCATGTCCGCCGCCGCGGATGTAGACTTCTCTGCGGATTCGTGGCAGCCGACAAGCGCCAGAAGCACAACCGCCGCCAATGAGATTGCGAACGCATCGCGTGACATAGCATGTCCTTTCCTTGTACAGGTCATATTCCGTTACTTGTTATCCTGCCAGACGTTGGCGGTTCTTTTCTCGACGCCCGGCATGGGCGGCAGCGGCTCGCTGGGAACCGGCTCGTACCAGAACGTCGCCGTCGACCAGTCATCCTCGGTCTCGGCCAGGCCGTTCTTCCACGCGATCTGCTGAATCGTGATCCGGCACTCGCGCTGCCAGTAGATCGGGTCGGGAAGATGCCACCGATACATCGAGATGAAGCTCTCCTGATCGAGATTGCACCCATTGTAAAGGTACGGCGTCTGCTGCATCCCATAGGACAGGCCCACGTAGTCCTCGCTGCCGGTGCCGACGATCGTCGGGAACTCGCTGTCGCCATCCATGAAGATCTTGATCTCGCCCTCGCCCCACCACTGATCCGGGTGCAGATTGCGAATCCCCACCAGGGCGCCGATGTAGCGGCCCTTGCCCGTCCGCTTGGGAAGGAGTTCGAAATCCCGCTTCTCGGTGGTCGGATCTTCCCGCGCGAACAGCACGTGGAGGCGACCGACGTCCGAAGGATGAACATCTTGCGTGGTGTAGTCGATCTGATAGAACAGCGGAACGTTCTCATTGCCCTCGTTGGTCAGCGTGATCCGGGCACGGTTGGCAAACGGCATCGGCAGCCAGATATTCATGCCGGCGTTTCGGCCCAGCGAATGCACGGCGGAGAAATATGGCATGACCTTGCCGTGGGCGGTCCCCATGAAATCCCCGATGGGACACTCGATGCTCGGATGCGTCTGCCCGTCCCACCAGGCGCGAATCACGAGCGACCGCAGGTTTGTGGGGTTGTTGGCGGTGGTCATCCAGATGTGCCGGATCGTGCCGGAACCGTAGATGTCACAGAGCTGAACCTCCTGTCCGGCCTTGAGGGTCGTTGCGGGGGCCCCTTTGCGGCCCGGCCCCAGATTGCTGGCCGCCTTGCCGCCCTGTCCTGCGGCGCCAGAGGGGTTCTCAAAACAAATCGACCGGGAGACCAGCCCCGTATCGAGACGATAGGGCTCTGTCACAAGGCCTCCCTGGTGGGCCGGCCTGTTGCCTCCCAGTTCGCAGCCGACCCCGGCGGCAACCAGAGCCCCGAGACAGGAACAAAGCACGACGCGTACTACAGTTTGGTGGGTCATCATAAGTCCTTTCTGTCACGATTCGCAGACCGACTCGGCCGCACACCAGCGAGACAGCGACATCACACTGAACACGCGGCACAACACCGTCAGAAAGGCGTCTCGTCTCCGACCTGCGGGCAAAGGCGTCGGCAGACACCCGTCAGACGTACTTCTGGATGAATTCCACGGCCTTCCCGACCGTCTTGACCTCGAGGGCCTCTTCTTCGTCCATCTCGATGTCGAATTCCTCCTCGAAAGCCGCCACTAGCTCGACGCTCTGTATCGATTCGGCTCCCAGGTCCTCCACGAAGCGGGACTTGCCCTCGATCCGTCCGGGATCGATCTTCAGCGTTCGGGCCACCACTTCCTTGACTCGTCTTTCCACGTCCGACATAGACTTGCTCCGATTCTGTCCCAATGCAGTCAGCGACAAACGCTCGACCGAGCAGCCGCCCCATGCCTCTTTCGGCGGCTCGTCACTTGCGCGACCCGGCCAGGATCTTCTTTGGGTTCAGGTTGTCCTTCTCGATGTCCTTGAAGTAGTTGACGGTTCCGACCTTCATCTCCACCGTCGCCGCGTCGTCGCACACAATGATCCCTCGCGGATGCAACTGCAAGCAGGAAACCGTCCACATGTGGTTGACACCGCATTCCACAGCCTGCTGAAGGGCGCGGGCCTTGTTATGGCCGTTCACAATGATCAGCACCGTCCTGGCATCCATCACCGTCCCGACACCAACCGTCAGCGCCGTCTTGGGTACTTTGTCCAGGTCGCCATCGAAGAAACGCGAGTTCGCGATGATGGTGTCCATCGTCAGCGTCTTGACCCGCGTGCGGCTGGTCAGCGAGGAGCCGGGCTCGTTGAAGGCAATGTGCCCATCGGGGCCGATCCCACCGACGAACAGTTGGATGCCGCCGTAGCTTCGGATCTTCTTCTCGTATCGGTCGCACTCGGACTGGAGATTCTTCGCATTGCCATTGAGAATGTTCGCGTTGGACTTCTTGATGTCGATCTTCCCGAAGAAATTGTGCCACATGAAAGAATAATAGCTTTCCCGGTGCGCCTTCGGCAGTCCCACGTACTCATCCATATTGAAGGTCACGACGTTGGCGAAACTAACCTTCCCGGATCGGTTCAGACGAATCAGCTCCTTGTACATGCCCAGCGGCGACGAGCCGGTGGGCAGGCCCAGCACAAACGGTTTCCTGCGCGTCGGCTTGAACTCGTTGATCGCCCTGGCTACGTACGCCGCCGCCCAGGCACTGGCCGTCTCGTAATCCTGCTGAATGATGACCCTCATGAGTGCCTTCCTTTCAATCACAAACAGATGGACTTCGTTCCCTGTTGCCGACCGATCACTTGTTCGATACGTTCGATCCTCTGATGCAACTGCTCGATGCTGCGATTCATCTCCAAGACGAACTGATTCTCCTCGTATAAACCCCGGACCTGCCGGAAATCCCGCTCCACGTCGTCGACCTCGCCATCCTGACCGTACCCCAGCCGGCTGGATTCGGAGAACTCCTTCTGGGCATCGGCCGTGACAAGGTTCAGGAACTTCGATTTGACTCTCAACAATTCCCGTGCCGCTTCACAGGCCTTCTCGGCGGTCAGTTCCCCCACGGGAACACCGAAAACCTCTTCGTAGGCATTCCTGACCCAAGCCCACTCATCCGCCCCATAGTGCCGGAAGATGTTGGCAATGGCCGCGTCAAAGGCGTCCAGCGTCGCCACCGAGCCGGTCTCCAGCGCATCCTCCAGGTCAACGAGTCGCTGGCGAGGCATAAGCTGCCCGGCGATATCCACCCAGTCCGGGCTGTATACCGCATCCTTTAACGTCAAACCGGCCTTCTCGTCGCGGCTGGGCCCGTCGAGGGCCGCTTCGATCTTCTGGACGACCTTCTCCAACAGGTACATCTCGATCCCCGTGCGGTAGTACTTCTGGCTGGTGCGCAGGAGCAACCTCTTGACCAACCCGCCCTCGATGGAAACCTCCTCGACAGACCTGTCGGTGGCGTCCTGCAACTCCTTGAGTCGCCGGGCCGCCTTGATCATCTTGCCGATCGTGTACGGGCTGAAGACATCGAACGAGATGGCGTCGCGCTTCGTATCGCCTTGGCGACGGTCGCGTTTGGGCCACTTGGCGGCGTCGCGAACCGTGCCGACGGTCGTCAGGTGAAACCCCGGGATCATCGCGCACTTGCCGTCGGACCGCGCTTCCAGATGGCTGAAGGGGAAGTCGCCGGTGTCGAAGTTCGTGCTGTGCTTGCCCAGCACGACGCTGAACGGGCCGACGCGGCAGGGCCACATCAGATAGCTGAACGACCCGGTCTTGGTCCCGCGCAGCAGCTTGCCCTCATGGGCGGGACCGAGTTTGTACATGTGGTTCGATTCGTTCGTGCCGCTGCCGGCGTTGTAGAAGCTGAACAGCCCGGCGATCAACAGGGTTGATTTGTGGTGCGTCACGGTGTACGGCCCGGCGAAGACCGAGCACGCTTCCCCATGAAAAGCCTCACAGTTGGCAAAAAAGGCGGAGTTCTCGGCCGAATACTGCCGGCCGATCCGGCAGCCCTGCCCGACAAAGACCTTGCTCAGCATCGCGCCACCGCTGACGGAGGAACTCTCCGCGACGATGAAATCTTCGGCGATCACCTTGACACCGATCGTGGTCGGGGCTTCCTCGGAGCTGAGGATCGTGCCGTTCCGCAGGCTCGAAGCGTGGTTGACCGTCGCAAAGGGGCCGATCCGAACGTCGATGATCTCTTCGGCCGAACAGATGCGTGCACCCGTGCCGATCTGCCCTCGGTCCGAGCGGACCGACTCTACATACTGCCGCGCGATGTGGCGAAGCTGCTCGACCAGCTTCGGGCGGTAGCGGTGCAGGCACATCAGATAGGCAAACTGGGCCGACAGGCGGTCGAACAGCAGGATTTCCCGGCCTCCGGCTTCGTTGAGCACGCTGATCTCGACCCCATTTCCAAAGGTCGCGTCGGAATTGGTCTGCATAGTCGCGACGTTCTCGATGCACACGCGTTCGGCGATGTCGTAATTGGCGATGCGGTCCGGGATGTTGGAGATGCGGGTGTTGTCGCCGACCGTGCAGTTGGAGAGCACCGCGTTGTAGACCCCACTGGGTTTCTCGAATCCGCCGGGCAGACGCACGTTGTCGCTGAACCTGCCGAGCCGGATGCGACCCGAGAAATACGAATTCCGCACACACGCCGGATCGAATCCCTCCGCCACTTCGATCAGTCCCCAGTCCTCCGCGAAGCAGCCCTGCATCCGCAGCAGTTCGATCTCGCGCCTGCTCAAGACTCGAAATGCCTTATTGTCGTTCATGGTTGATCCTGCCTTCTCCCGGACCGGCACACCTGTCCGATCACGCAATCTTCCTAAAGATGGTCGTCAAAGCCGCTGAACGGCACCCAGGCGCTCTTCTCCGTCCGGATGACCGTGCTGTAGGAGTGGAGCATGCCGTAATTCGAGCAATCGATCGAATACCACTCGATGTTGCGGTCGCGAGCCAGCTCTTTCCTGACCTCGTCGACCACGACCACGCTGGTCTTCTCCTCCGAGTGCACCTTCTCAATGATAAACCGCTGGTCGTCCTCGCTGAGGAAGGAGTAGACCGAGGCCAGCACGTGCCGATCGACCAGGTCGACAAGGTCCTCCGGGTAAACGTCGTTGTGGCTCTGCACGGAGATGTCAAGCATGCTCAACTGGCCGAAAAGGCCCGTTGGGCTGGTGGCGTTCGAGGCCGGATACGTCGTGATGCAGGGCACCTGGATCTTGAAGGTTACAACGCCCGGCTCCTCCGCGGAATGGCCCTTGGCCGAGTATTGGCAGAGATATCGCACGAGGCAGGTTTCGCCTGAGACGGGGGTCTGCTTCTCGATGAAGAAAGGGTAGTCGAAATCGATCTTGATCGCGGTCGCTTCGAGTTCGGCGACGTAGTCGATGAGGTTGTGCCGAAGTGATTTGGTCCCGATGTTGTCCCGATGGCTGTGCAGCACGTGGATGAACCGGTCGATCCAGCGTGCCTCGAACGTCTGCATGATTCGGGCGTTGATCGAGATGTCGGCCACGGTCGCCTGCCCATTCGGCGTCACGCGCGACACTGCATGAATCGGAAACGGCATGTCCCGCAGGCCCACATCCACCAGAAAGCGTCGGTCATCTCTCTTGTCGGTCATATTCCACTCTTGCCTGTTGCGTCTTACGTTCGCCCTTGCCCCCGACCAGTTCAAACGCGTCCCTGGCGATGGCCTGTTCCTCGTTCGTGGGGATCACCAGCACCTTGACGCGGCTGTCCGAGGCGCTGACGGCCGATTCACGCCCGCCCGCCTGGCCGTTGGCCTTCGGATCGAGGACGATGCCCAGCTGCGTCAGGTCCCGGCAGGTCAACTCGCGCACAAGCGCGGAGTTTTCGCCGATACCTCCGGTGAAGACTACAGCGTCGACCGAATCGAGCACGGCCGAGTACGCGCCGATGTACTTGCGGACGCGGTAGCAGAACATCTCGATGGCCAGCTTGGCGCGTTCGTCGCCGTCCTCGGCGTGCTTCTCGAGCGTTCGCATGTCGTTGGAAACGCCGGAGATTCCGAGCAGGCCGCTTTTCTTGTTGCACAGCCCGTTCAACCGCGCCAGGTCGTAGCCTTTGTCCGCCAGGTAGAACAGGATTGCCGGATCGAAATCGCCCGCCCGCGTCCCCATGACCAGGCCTTCGAGCGGGGTGAACCCCATCGACGTGTCAACCGACCGGCCCTTTCGCACGGCAGCGATCGAGCAGCCGTTGCCCAAGTGGCAGGTGATGGCGTTCAGATCGTACTTGTCCCGGCCGAGCATCGCCGCCGCCCGTCTGGCGACGTAGCGATGGCTGGTTCCGTGAAAACCGTACCGCCGCACGCGGTGCCGCTCGTACAGCTCATAAGGCAACGCATACATGTGGGCCACCTTCGGGATGCTCGTATGAAACGCGGTGTCGAAACAGGCCACCTGCGCCGTACCCGGCAGCTTTCGCATGGCCGCCCGGATACCCACAAGGTTGTGCGGATTGTGCAACGGCGCCAGTTCTGCGAATCGCTCGATCGAGGCCAGAACGCGGTCGTCGATAATCACCGAACCGGTGAACTCCTCTCCGCCGTGTACCACCCGATGGCCCACTGCTTCGATCTCGGAGAGGTCTTCGATGGCCCCGCCCGGCTGGGCAAGTACCCTGAGGATCAGCTCCATCGCGGCCTCATGATTCGCGACCGCCTCCTCCAAGATGGTCGAATCGTCACCGCAGGAGTGTACGAGTCTCGACGTCGGCTCTCCGATCCGCTCGACAAGCCCCTTGGCCAGCACCTCCGCGCCAGGCATGTCGTACAGTTGGTACTTGATCGAGGAGCTTCCGGCGTTGATCACGAGCACTTTCATCACAGAAGTCTCAGCCCTGCCTTCCTTCGCCCGGACCGCCCTTGTTGACCTGAGCCAGCGTGACGATCGTCGTGGTGACGATGTCTTCGACGGACGCTCCCCTCGACAAGTCCGACAGAGGCTTGGCAAATCCCTGGAGGAACGGTCCAATCGCCCTGGCGCCGGCCATGTACTGCGTCAACTTGTAGGCGATGTTCCCGGCGTCGAGGTCGGGAAAGACCAGGACATTCGCACGGCCGGCCACGTCGCTGGCGTCCTTGACCTTCTTCTGGGCCACGCGGGGCACAACCGCCGCATCAGCCTGAAGCTCGCCATCGACCGCCAGATCGGGCCGGCGCGAACGAACGACCTGAAGGGCCTGGCGGACCTTTTCGGCGCTGGGCCCGTCGGCGCTCCCACGAGTGGAATACGAGAGCAAGGCCACCCGCGGCGGCTCGGCCAACAAGCCTGAAGCACTCTGCGCCGAGGCCAGCGCGATATCCGCCAATTGGTCCGCCGATGGGTCGATGTTGACCGCGCAGTCGGCGAAGATGAACACCTTGTCCCGTTCCTCGCCGAACCGCGGCACGATCATGAGAAAATAGCTCGATACCGTCTCGATGCCCGCAGCGAATCCCACGGTCAGCGCGCCGGCCTGAATCACCGTCGCCGTGGC
Organism: Sedimentisphaerales bacterium; assembly: GCA_040772485.1. Classification (GTDB taxonomy): domain Bacteria; phylum Planctomycetota; class Phycisphaerae; order Sedimentisphaerales; family Anaerobacaceae; genus Anaerobaca. The sequence goes on from JAXGYC010000016.1 coordinate 66,181, forward strand.
CGTCGCGGCGCCGGCCACCATGGCGTGCCCATCGCCACAGGCGACCATCATCCCGCCGTGAAAGAGGGCCTTGGCAACCATCCGGCAGGCAATCCCCGCCGAAAGGTCGTCACGACCCTGCATGTATCTCGCGACATACGCGTCCAGACGTGGACTGTCCTTGGGATCGAGTGTCTCGATGCCGTCCAGAGACACTCCCGCTTCCTTTGAAGCCGCTTCGATCTGCTCACGCGTCCCCAGGACGATCGGCTCGGCGATGCGCCGTTGACGGATCTCCCGGGCGGCAAGCACGATACGAGCGTCCCGTCCCTCGGGCAGAACCACGCGAAGCCCCCGACCGACCACCTTGGAGGTGAAGGCATCGAGAATGTCTACATTCGCGCCGCTGGGATTCAACTCAACCATGGGCATTCTCCCACAGATGGTTATCGCGACATACATCGGGACTCGACCGCCCCACGATAGCGGTCCACTGCTGCTGCGCCAAGCAAGAAACGCTTTGCGTCTCTGCCACAGAGCGAGTGGATCGTCACCCCTCCAGTCGCCAGGATCACTCGGTCTGGCTCAGTGCCGCCTGACAGAGCTCCCGCGAGGCCTTCTGCTGATCGGACCCAGCCGGACCGGCCGCACCGAGCTTCCAAGCGGATTGTGCCTGCTCCAGACGTCCAAGCGACTGCAACGCTCTGCCTCGCCAGTATTGGCCCGTGGCCTCCTGCGGCTTGTTCGACCGCCCGACCCCGATGTTGTCCGGATAGGTCAGCGCCGCTTCGAAATCCTGCAGCGCCTCTGCAAAGTTGCCCTCGTCGAAACGCGCTCGGCCACGCTCCATGTGGGCCTTGTGGAACAGGTCCCACGTAACCGTCTGTCCCTCCCAGTTGACAAAGTAAGGGGTCGATTCGAGCAGTTCAATCGCATCGTCGAATTGCCGCTCGTCGCAGTAGAGCTGGGCCAGCAGGACGATGATCTCCGCCCGCTTGAGCGGATCGCCGGGGGTCGATTCCAGTAGTTCGATCGCCTCGGGACGCCTGCCCTGCTCCAGAAGAATCTCCCCCAGGTCGCGATAGAGTGTCTGATCTTTCGGCCGGGCAGCGATGGCCTGGCGATACGCCTGTTCGGCCTTGGCCAGGTTTTGTTCCTGCGCCCAGGCGTAGAGCCCGAGGTTGCGATGCGCGACGCTGAGCGATCCGTCGAGGTCGACCGCCTTCTGCCAGTGCGCCGGCGCCTCCGCGACGCGGCCCAGGTGGGCGTAGAGATTGCCGAGATACAGATGGGCACAGGCATCGTCCGGGTTCTCGCGCACCGCATACCGCAGAACCTCCAGAGCTTCAGGACGGGAAGGGAACGCGTAGTCCCGGTACATGCCTGACGCCTGCTTCAGACACTCTCTCGCCGTATCGGCATCGCCGGCCAGCGATGCATAATAGGCCCGGTAGTAGAGAGGCAGAGGACTGCGCTGCGGCTCCGGCACGGCCTCCACGCAGACAGCGTCCAGCAGCCGCGACGCTTCCTGCACCAGGCCCGCCTCGGCAAACGCCAGGCTCATCTCGATCATCTCGAAGTCATCTTCGCCGACGAATTCGCGAGCCTCCTTCATGAAACGCTTCATCTCTTTGTCGCCTTGCAGCGCCAAGACCGCGCGGGGCACAAGGTCCGTTGGGAACTGCGAGGAAACCTCCTGGGCCTTCTCGAATGCAGCGCGCTTTTCACCGTTCGCATACAGAGCCAGCAACCAATGATCCCTGGCTTTGGTGTCGTTCGGATTGAGCCTCGTGGCCTTCTCGAACGCCTCGACCGCCGCCGGCTTCTGGCCCAACGCCGCGTGGGCACGGCCGGCGAGGTCCAGGGCCGACGAAGCGGTCACTGCATACCGTGCCGCCTGGCGGGCGCAGCGATGGGCCTGCGTCGCCTCATTGAGCTTCAGGCGGGCCACACCCAGGAAGTACCATGCCGTCCCATCGTCGGGGTCTCGTTCGAGGGCCTTTTCCAGGCGAGGGACGGCCTCGCTGTAGAGGCCCGCTTCCACGTCCAGAACGGCCAATCCGACCAGGGCAGGCGAGCAGCCCGCGTCGTCCGCCAGCGCCGTCTCGTAGTACTCGCGAGCCTTCTTGCGATTGGTCGCCAGATCGAACTTGCGGCCCTTGAGCAGCTTTTCCTGCGATGTCAGCTCCGCATCGGCCTTGTCCATGACCTTCGTGCGGGGCGGAGGCGTCACCTGCGGGATCGGCAGAGGCGTCACAAAACGGGCCAGAACATCGCCCTGCCGCGCCCGGATGGTCACCTCGGCTGCCCCCTGCGGCGCCGGCGAAACGACAACGGAGCAGGCCTCCTGCGGCGACAGGTCCAGCCGCCTCGTCAGAAGGTCCCTGCCGTCCTGCGATACCACACAGGTGGCGTTGGGGAACTTGCCCGTCGCGATCATATTCAGACGCAACCGGTCGTCCTCCCGGCGCGTCTGGATCGCGATGTCCTTCGTGGCAAACTCAAAACCGTCCCCCAGTCCGTGCACCGGATACCACCATTCGCGCCAGGCGACCTGTTGTCTGGGCAGCAGCATGCCATAGTCGGATTGGGTCGGGAGCGGCCCGCTCTGGACCTCGATGTAGGGCCCGTCGTCGTCCGTCAGGTTCTTCTGGCTGACCAAGCCGAAATCCCACGTGCCCCAGGTCCAGGCCTTCTTGCCGCTCAACTCGTAGTGATTGGCCACCTGTACAACGCCGCGATCGTCATCGACGTCATAGGCTCCGAAGAAGTCGAAGATGCAATCCACCGAGAAGATTGAAGCCCAAGTCTCGTAGTTCTTCAGCCAGGAGAGGTCCCTGCCCTGATGGATCGGCCAGTTGAAGAACTCCGTGCCGTTGTGATCGGTCCCGAGCGTCATCGGATAGATGAACCGTGTCCCGCTCTTGGCGGGAAAGGCAGTGCAGTTCCAGAAGTAGTACGGATTGACCGCGTCGACCGGGTTGAAGATGCGAATCTGTTCGTCCAGGTACGCCCGGCCGGGATGCAGCGTCACGCGCACGGTCCAGCGGGTCCGCAGGGTCTTCTCCAGATTGCGGACTTCGAGATAGGCAGAGCCGTCCGCGTTTGTCCCCACCAGCGCGTCGACGGGCGAGAGGATCGTGACTGTGTGCACCTGAGGGCCGGCGTTCCACTCAACGCCGCCGCTGATGAAGGCGCCGCGCATGGCGATCATGCTGGGCTTGATCACGTTGTTGAGGTGGAACGTCTCGGCGTCTGTGGTCTTGTCGAGCACCGAGTGCAGCCGGCCGCCCAGTTCCGGCAGACACGTCACCTTCAGGTACTCGTTTTCAAGGAACAGCGCCCGGTAGGTCCGATCCTCTTTCGTGCGATAGAGGTGGTCCTGCATGGTATACGGGTAGACGATCGCGCCTTTGACCGTGGTGGACAGCTTGATCCGGTCCTCCAGGGCCCAGAACTTCGGGTTGATGTCCTCGGACCACCCATACGTTGGGATCGTGATCGTGCCCTGCCATGCCTTCGTCTTTGCGTCCGTGCGAACGTGAAACGACAGCACGATGGCTGCGCACCACACGATCGACAGGGAACTGCCTCTGAATATCTTTGCTCTCATGGCCTCGCCTTTCACTCCATATGCACCTGTGCCGTTCCATGCAACGCTGTTCGGTCCTCCTCCCAGGCATCTTCCGAAAGGCATGCTACCCGAATTCCCCCGCGATGCAACGGTTTTTGGCCGGCGAGATGCGCGTATCGCGACAGCACGGACGGAGGGGAAACGGCTGTGGGCTTCGGCAAATACACGGACTGCGATGATGTATGGAGGGAAACACCTGACGCCAATGTCCCCCGGGCGGACAAGAAGCCGCCCACTATCCCCGGGAGGGCTCGAACCTCTAACCTTTGGCTCCGGAGGTTCACAGGCTGGCCGTAAACGCTTGTCTCATCCCTGTTTGAGTGTGTTTTTCAAGGGGTACAAGACAAAACCGACTCACCCCCCTACTGCACACCGGCGCCGTACCGAGAGACACCGAGGCAACTGGTACGTATCTCGGTACGTATGGCCAGGCCAATTCTGTGCACTTTGCGCGAGCGGTTCAACAGACTACCACACGAATCAGAGGCAGGTCGGGGGCGTTCCATACGCAGCATCTCACTTCTCTGTACAGTTGCCTGAATGGAGGGTCCCCGCGATGTGGCCGACTGACCCCTTCGAGCACGAGCTTGTCCAGGTGGCCGACGAGTGCGGCCTGACGCGAGAACAGCGAAGAGCCGTTGCGGACTTCTACCGCCGGCAAGTCTGTCGGATCATGGAGATCGCCGCCGACCTCGTGGCCGACGAGGGCCACGTTCGCCTGCCCGACGTCCGCACAGCGGGTCAGACCGCTCGAAGATGCTGTACGAAACCCCCACCAAGGGCCGTTCGTGCGCGCAGGAGCCACGAACGGCCCGGAGTCCGGCCCACAGGCCCAACCGCGAAGACTTCCGTACAACACGGCCCTCTCGGAAGGGTAGACATCAGTGCAAGGAGAAACCGATCATGAGCAGGCTCAAACAAAGAATCGAACGCGTTGAACAGCAGATACTCGGCGAAGACGACGAGATCATCACCATTGACTGGCTCTCAGGCCCACCCTTCCAGATAACGATGGGCGAGTTCCGCCAGATCCTCCGAGATGCCGAGGGGACGCGACACTACCCAGGAATGCCCATCGATGGCCATTTACAGACTGACCGAGGAGAGACTGAACAGCCATGACGACGGAATCTGACACAAACCGACGGAACGACGACGAATCCAAACTGACGGCCCGGCAGACGAGGTTCCTGCCGGTGCTGCTGGCCAGTCCGACGTATACCGCCGCCTGCAAGAAGGGCAAGGTCAGCCGGGACACGCTCTACATGTGGTTGAAGGACCCTGCCTTCCGGGCCGAACTCGATCGGCAGAGGAATGAACTGGCCGCCCAAGGGTTCGCCCTGCTCTCGCAGAGCGTTACCAAGGCCGTAGAGACGCTGGTGAGCCTCCTGGACACCAAGGACGGTCGCTTGAAGCGGCTGGCCGCCCGGGACATCCTCGACCAGCACACCAAGTTCAAGGAGCTGGACGAGTTGACCGAGCGAATCGAGCACATCGAGCAGCGGCTGCAATCACAGCCGTAAGGCTTGGGGACGCGGGTAAGTCACTCGCCGACGGGATGTGCGAGGAAGCCCAGAAGCCTCTGAATGGTCAACGGGGCGCAGCCCTCGTAGTGGTTGTTCACGTTGACGTAGGTGTCCAGGTCTGCGTTCAGACTCTCTTTGACCATATTGGCGATCGTGCGACAAATCGTCTGTCCGAGCACCGTCAATGGCGATTATCTGCCAGTTCACCGTCGCCTGCCGGCTCACTGAGCATTTTGCACTTGAATGCCCCGGTGAAACGGCGGTATATCCATGGTATGGAAGACGGGCGTTGTTGCCGGATGAACGCCATACGGGAAATGTCGGTTTGTTATGAGGCCCACCACTATTTTTGTATGGAGAGGCAAATCCATGATCGCCAAAAGACTTCCTGTAATTCTCCTGTTGCTGCAGTTCGTCAATGTATCTGCCCAGTCTTCTGATTCCTGGGTAGAACAAAGCAATCAACACACCAAGGTCATGCTGGAAATACTGGCGAAGAACGATCCAGAAGAGTCAGCCTGGTTAGGTCTGGAGGACTATGACCTGGAAATATCGGATATGACGTCCGGATTTCCCAAACGAAAAAAGCAAAGGCTGGAAAAGGCAAAAGAGTATGTGGAATCGAAGCTGGCTACAGAAAAGGATGGCCCAGTAAGACAGGACCTTCAGATTCTGCTGCAGGATGTTTCAGATGAGATCAGAGGCATTGAACTGGAGCAAGAGTATTTGCTTCCGTTTTGTGATATAGCTGAACTAGTCTATTTCGGATTGCGAAACCTCCTTGAAGACCGAATTCCTCCGGAACGTCGCCAGGCAGCCTTGATACGCCTCAAGAAGTATGTGGGTAGTGAAACGGGCTACCGGCCCACTACTGACCTGGCCAAGGAATACATGATGGAGGAGTGGACAAGACCAGGACGGTTGGCTCCATTCCGGGAAGAAGTGGAGCGCAGTCTGAGTACCAGCGACAAATACCTGCAAGAGATAGGGGAACTTTTCAAGCAATATGAAATTCAATCCTTTGAAACGGACCTGAGTAAGCTAGATGAACAGATCGAAGAGTATAACGCTTATGTGCGTTCTGAAATCCTTCCGAAGACCAGAGATGATTTCCGGCTACCCAAAGAGATTTACGCTTTCCAGTTGAAGGAATATGGAATTGATATGCCGGTAGACCAGTTGGTTCTTAGGGCCTCTGTTGCGTTTAAGGAATTGCAGGCCCAGATGCAGGTACTTGCCAATTTCATTGCAGAGAAACATGGCTATGCTTCGACTGATTACCGAGATGTGATCCGTTCTCTCAAAAAAGAACAACTGGACAGTGCTTCCATACTTCCCTTCTACCGGCAGCAGATCAAAGAGATTGAGGAGATTATTCGGAGGGAAGAGATTGTTACTTTGCCGAACCGGGATATGGTGGTCCGGCTGGCCACTCCCGCCGAAAGCGCCGCCTCACCCAGCCCATTTATGAATCCGCCCCGCTTAATCGGTAACACAGGAGAATATGGAGAATTTGTTCTTCCTGTCAAGCTAACGGGAGGCGCTGAGGGATCTACCCTGAAGATGGATGACTTTCTTCACAAGGCCGCCTCATGGCCCCTGATCACTCACGAAGGACGTCCGGGCCATGAGCTGCAATTCACTTCCATTGTGGAACGGGGAGTTTCGCAGGCCCGAATCATCTTTGCCGTGAATAGCGTAAACGTAGAAGGCTGGGCTCTCTACATGGAAGAGCAGATGTTACCTTGCGTACCTGTTGAAGGACAGCTTATGACTCTTTGGAGCAGGTTATTACGGGCAGGCCGCGCCTTCCTTGATCCTGGTCTGAATCTGGGCACGATTTCCACCAAAGAGGTACGTTACGTTCTGGAACATGATATTGTACTTTCCGAAGCATTGGTCCGTTCCGAACTTGAACGTTACCGCTTCAGGGGCCCCGGGCAGGCTGCATCCTACTTTTACGGCTATGTACGATTGATGGAACTAAGGGCTGAGACGGAACTGCTGCTGGGCAGCCGTTTCAACAAGAAGGAATTTCACGATTTCATTCTGTCACAGGGATTGCTTCCGCCAACTCTTATCCGCCAAGCAGTCATGAATGAGTTTCTGCCTCGCCACTTGGAAGAAGAGCTTTAGAGAGGAAGGGCCAGGGAAAGCAGTAGCGAAAGACAGCTTCGGAACTCCGATGGGTCCATGGTATTTTCACCTTCATAGCTGTCATTTCTCCCAGGTTCGTGCCACGAAGCCGGCGACCCGCCCGGGCAGCTCTCGATGCTCTTCGAGGAACGGCGTCTTGCAGGTAATCCGGAATCCGTCTTCCGTTCGTGTGAAGGCAATCGTGCCTTGGGTGACCGCCAGGGTAGTGCCAATACCCAACAGCAAGCCGACCAGGAACATTCTCGCAGAACACATCATCATTCTCCCTTCCGAATAGACGGGCCATCTCACGATCTGGGGCGGAATCCGCTTCCGGCGCTTTCGGCTTCCATCCCTATTATTGTAGACTTTCGCGGCCACAAAATCAAGGCCGGCGGGCCAGATTTTGCTTGAACTTGTCACGAGAAGTGACGATACTATGGGTATGCAAAACCTAAGATCACATCTGTGTCAGAATCCGAAATTCTCGGCCAGGGTGGGTCCAACCGCAAGGCGACCGCGCCCTCTTAGGTGCGTGCATAGCCCTGGCCACCTTTTGCCCGAAGGGTCGAATCATGCAAAACCTAAGAACACGTTTACCGCGCCACAGTAGGCTGACACACTGGCCACCCACCCAAGTCTACAACCTCGGTCCGCCCTCCTTCCGTCCTACGGATTTTGGACAGATTATTCCCTTAATGCGTACAGAAGCAGGCGAGATCGCCCCGAAGGGACGCATGTAGGGTATCGAGAAGCACGCGAAATCTGTACAGAATGTGGAGGGTATCATCATGGCGGCGATAGACCGAACCAAGTACATGAGCGTCGAGGAAGTCAAGCAATTGCGGACCGTGACCGAAGCGCGGGCCATCGTCGATCTTCGCGCTGGGCGGGTCAACGGCCCCCTGGCGTGGATGGTCGTGGACCTGGCACTGTCCACGGGCCTGCGGGTCTCCGAGATCGCGGCCCTGAACGTCGAGGACATGGACCTTAAGCGCGGCTGCCTGTCCGTGAGCCGCCTCAAGCGGCGAAAGCCCGTCCGGGAGACCCTGGCCATAGGCAAGGACCTGATCGACCACCTGCGGGCCTTCCTGACGTGGAGATCGGCCCGCGTAAGCGACATAGACAAGGCATCGAGGAAGGGACTGGCCGCAACCAAGGGCTCGCTGTTCGTCGGCTGCCGTGGACCGCTGACGGCCCAGGGGTTGCAGAGAATCTGGAAGGCCGCGATCAAGCGGGCCGGACTGCCGGAAGAGCTTTCGATCCATTCGGCTCGGCACACCATCGCGGTGGCCCTGCTCCGGCGGACTGGAAACCTGCGGCAAGTCCAGAAGCAGCTTGGCCACAGCAGCCCGGCGACAACGGCCAACATGTACGCCGACGTCCCCTTCGAGGACATGCAGAGCGGCGTCACCGGCCTTTACGCGGGCTGAGCGAGAAGTGGAATAGAACCCGTTCCTGGGTGTGAACGATCCACTGGTTCACCCCCACGTGCGTGGGGATAATGCCAGTCCGGCAGCAGGCCCAGCCGGAGGCACTTTCTGACCAGATTCACCGTGCCGTCGGCGTCGAGCTTGTGCAAGATGTGGCTGCGATGCACCTCGATCGTCCTGGCAGAGCGGTGAAGCCGCAGGGCGATCTGCCGGTTCGTGCAGCCCTGGAGCACCAGGTCAAGCACCTGCTGTTCCGCCGGCGACAAAGGACGCTTCAACAGCGAGTCGCTGCGGACCGATTCCTGAATCGCGGCTTCAATCGACGAGACCAGAGGTCCTGTTTCCGGCGGCCGTTCCAGACAATCGGCGGCTCCGGCCTTCATCATGCGGACGGCCGCTTCAATATCGCCGTGATCCACCAGCACCACCACCGGCACTGACGGCTTGATCCGTTTGGCGCCAAGCAGAAGCTCAAGCCCCTCGACGCCCGGCCGCCGGGCGTTGCTGATGAGCAGATGGCATTCCTGACTCCCTAGAGAATCAAGACAGTCTTTCGCATCGTCGAAGTGTGTGACTCTCACATCGAGTTGATGCAGAACGGCCTGGACCGTTGCCGTGCTCATCTTCTCGCCATCAGCATGAAACACCTGCGTTGCAGAGTACTCCCTATCAGCTTTCCGCCTAAGGCTTCCACCTTCCGTGCTTCGCATGTTCACATCTCCCGCATGCCGTCACTCACCGCGTAGTCCTCGGTGCGCGAGTGCCTCGACACAGCAGCCCACAAGGTTCGCGCCTATACATGGCGAACGCAAAGATAGACACAGCGCCGCGATGGAGTCTATCGCGACGTGCGCAAAGTGACACGGTGCCGCCATGTGGCCGACGTCATCCTTTGCCGCCAATATGTTCCTCCGCAACCCTCAATTGTCTCAGAGCCATTCGATCAAGGCACGCTCACGGATTCGGATACCGCTGATCCAGTACTCTCTTCAGGGCCTATGGTCGAACCCCTCTCGTACCCGCGCCACAAGTAGATCACGGTCTCATAGCCAGAAATCAGTGTTTTTCCATCGCTGCCGAAAGCCAGGAAGTCGACCGGACCCTCTGGTTGCTTCAGGCTAAAGCGTTCTGCCTGGAGCTTCATGTCCCAGAATCTGATCGTGCCATCCGGGGAGCCAATAACTAATGTATTTCCATCCGGAGAAAATGTAACCGAAGGATGCTTCGGAAACCCGCCCGGAGACTTAAAAGCAAAGGGAGAAAACGGAGGAATCGGCACGTGAATCGTGGCCAGCTTCTCGCCGGTCTTCCCTCTCCAAAGGAAGACGTCTGCCACGCCAGCAAGCGCCACAGTCTCCCCGTCCGGGGCAGGGGCCATGTCATGGATTGTCATTCCGCAATCAAATCCATTTATCTCCTCACCGGTCGCAACATCCCAGATTACCACTTCGCCGCGATAGGTAGCAGCAATCAGTAACTCACCATCCGCCAAGAAATCCACAGGCCCCCAGAACCGAGTTCGCGTGGAATCAACGCGGTTCTCGCGACGTTCCGGAGGAAGCATCGGGAAGTCGGCAGGATTGGGAAGTTCCACACTGGGAGACTGCAATCTGGAAGCCTCTTCGTCGCTTTCCAGGCTCCAGAGTACCACAGAGCCTTCGGCCCCTGCGATAGCCAGGAGCTTGGCGTCCGGGGAGAAGCTCATCCAACGAGGATCACCGCGGCCCAGCAAGTCCACAGTCCTGCCGTCCTCCACCCAAAGTACTGTATGCTCGATCGTTCGCTCACCGTGCTCTGTCACCGTAACGCCCAAACCTGGACGGGCTGTCAGCTGTCTGCCATCAGAGAGGAAGCTAATACAGCCGCGACACCTAACGGACAGTCTCATCTGAAGGCGCTCTTCTTGTGGGAGACCTGCCCGTAGCGTCTCCATCCAGTCCCCGAGCGAAGGCATGTCCAAACGCCGAGGATTCTCCACCTGAGCCACGTTCAAGATGGTCGTTTCTTCGCGATTGCTCAAAACCATCATCCGCCCATCAGGGGAAAAGGCCAGCGGGTCCAGATGGTTCGCAAGATAGGTCTGTACCCTTCCCGTGTTCACCTCGTAGACACCGACACTACCGCCCACGAACTTGACCGCTGCGAATTCCCTCCCAAGGGCAACACCGCCGAACGGGAACGCCCTATCTCGTACGGCGACACTGGCGACCATCTTCTTACTCGTCGTTTCAAAGAAATCAAGTTCATACTTGCCTTGAGCCTCGGCGTAGGCCAAAAGCAGCCGCCCATCAGAGGACAGAGCGGCAGCCTCCGGAAAGGAATGTTCGGATCGCAAAACAGGAGCATCAACTTGGGTGACGTCCCAGATCTTAAGTGGACCCGATTTCGAGGCTCCTAGAGTCAACAAGGTTTGCCCGTCAGTCAAGAAGGCAAGCGACGCAACCTGTTGATCGTAAGCCTTGAAGCGAGCCAGTTCTTCTCCGTCATCTACCCTCAGTATGACAACCCAGCCTTCACGAGCCCCAACGGCAAGGTCTTTCCCGTCCATGGAGAACGAGAGCGTCTGTCCACCTGGGTAGACACGAGCTGTTGCAGGATTCTGCCCGAGGTGCTGAAGCCTATACGTGTCATCCCGGGACAGATTCGGGGTCTCCAGAATCAGCAGATCGTTGTGAAGCGTAGAGACTGTCTCGTATGAGGGGACAGACCACACTCGCAGCCAGCCATCCCCGCGAATGGCCAGATGCTCACCGTCTGGTGAGAACGCAATGGCGAACACATCCTCCCCGTCAATCGGCAGTCTCTTCAGTACCTTTCCGGTGGCTGTGTCAATGATCTTCACCGTGTCGGAGACACCGCCGATGGCAACACTCTTCCCATCGGGGGCAAAGCCGGCACGCGTAGAGCGTCCCTTGATCTCATGGCAATCGGGATGGCATTGGGCCCAAAGGTAATACCATTCGAAGCCACGGAGATCCTCCGCGTTCTCTTGCGGAATGTGTGCACGGAGAACCTCTGCAGCACGCGACACATTGCCCAGCTCGTACTCGGACCGGGCATGCCTCATGTTTGCGGCGTACAGATGCCGTCGCGTCAAGAGTTCCTGTTCCTCTGCTCGGAGCCTCTGTGTCTCCGCAACGCCTGCTTGCCGCATGGCCTCGCGGGCGCGGTCCTCGGCCTTTCCATAGAAGAGCAAACTCAACACCAGAGCCGCCGTGACAGCCAAGACAATCGCCCCTACTGCAAGGACCGCAGCACAATTCTTCCTCAGAAACTTTCCAAGGCGATATACTCTGCTCGGCGGTCCCGCCAGCACGGGCTGGTTCTCGATGTGGCGGGTGATATCTTCGGCCAGTGCATGGGCCGTCTCATAACGCCGTGTTCGGTCCTTTTCCAACGACCTCATGACGATCCAATCCAGATCGCCTCGAACGGTCTTTCGGAGCAGATCGGGAGTGCAACTGTGCCGTTTTGCCACATCGCTCAGTGTCTTGCCCAGGGTGCTGAGCTTGGTGGAGGGCTTGGCGGGTTCCTGCTCGCGGATGACCCGCTGCATCTCGATGTAGCCGACCTTGCGAAGCTCTTCTTCACTGAACGGTGTGGTCCCGGTCAGCAGCTCATAGAGCAGCACGCCCAGCGAGTAGATGTCCGTGCGGGTGTCAATATCGAGATCGCTCAGTTCCGCCTGTTCCGGGCTCATATAAGCGGGTGTGCCGATGATGTGGGCGTAGCGGGTGAACAGCGTCTTTTCCGTAAGCTTCTGGTTCGTGGCCTTGGAAATGCTGAAGTCGATCACCTTGGGCACGGGCTTGCCGTCATGGTGCGTGACCATGACGTTCGAGGGTTTCAGATCGCGATGGATAATGCCCTTCTGATGGGCGTGCTGGACGGCGTTGCAGACGGCCAGGAACAGGGCCAGCCGGTCCTTGGTGCTGAGGTTGTTCTTGTCGCAGTATTCGGTGATCGAGACGCCCTGGACCAGTTCCATGACAAAGTAGGGCCGGCCGGTCTCGGTCGCCCCGGCGTCCAGCACCTTGGCAATGTTGGGATGGTCCATCATGGCCAGAGCCTGCCGCTCGGCCTCGAACCGCGCGATGACCTGCCGGGTGTCCATCCCCAGCTTGATGATCTTCAGGGCCACCTTCCGCCGGATCGGCCGCTCCTGCTCGGCCATGTACACCACGGCCATCCCCCCCTCACCAATCCTCTCCAGCAGCTTATACCGGCCAATCACCGTTCCGGGACCTTCGGAGATGTCAGGACCACCGATGCCCTGTCCCGGCAGTGGCATCAACGCGTCCAGCACGGCGTGTCCCTCGTCACGGGCCTTGAGCAGCGACCTCAGCCTGGCCAGGAGGGCCGGGTCATCGCCGCATACCTCCTCGATATAGGCCTCTTGCTCGGAAGGAGTCCTGAGTTTCACGGCCGCCTTGAAGATGGCCTCTTCGTCTTTGCATTGATCGGACATACGCCTGTCTCCGAAGTACAATGCGAAATTCCAGGGCGCGAAATTCACCGGAAATGGAAAAAAAGAGAGAACTTCGCCGTCCAGGGCGTCAGACCGTGTCAGGCGAGAGGGGAGTGGTCGCCCTTGCCTATTTCCAGGGCAAGCCACGCCCGAGCATAGGCGAGGTCTTCACATGCCTTAGACTCGGATATGCCCAGTGCTTCGGCGGCCTGCTTGCCCGTCAATCCGGCAAAGGCTCGCAGCTTCACCAGGTCCGCCATCGGCTTGTTGTGGTCTGCAAGTCTCTCCAAGGCCTCATCCAGCGCCAGCATGTCGTCGGGAGGAATATCGTCGGGAGCCAAGATCGCTCCCTCGTCCAGTTCGACTCGCTGTCTTCCGCCACCGTGTCTCTGACACTTCTTGCGTCGGGCATTCTCCACTAGAATCCGGCGCATCGCCTCCGCCGCTGCGGCAAAGAAATGCCCCCGGTTCTCCCAGCTTTGCGGCTCGTCTCCCACCAGCCGGATATAGGCCTCGTGCACCAGTGCGGTGGCCTGGAGGGTCTGGCCGGGAGGTTCGTGGGACAGCTTCTGAGCGGCGAGGATACGTAGTTCTTCGTAGATCAAAGGGAGCAGTTCGTCTGTAGCCCTGGCGTCCCCCCGTTCGATGGCGTTCAAGATGCGCGTCACATCTGTCATGCCAACTCCCCATCGTTCTGCGCCTCACAGAGAACCATTCTCGCAGGAACGCGGGCAAGATGCAAGCATCTTGCCTTGGCCAAAGCGTAGGGAGTTCATCCTCACCGCACATACTCACGCCGCTGGCTTTCCTCCGGCTTACGTGATTCTGGACACATTTCCAGGCCCTTTGAACAGCTTACATGGGCCTTGAAGGCTGCGGCGAGGCCGCTTCTGTACATTCTTCTCGTGTTCTCTGTACAAAACCGGCCAGGTCCGGCGGCGGCTCGCGAAGCCCCTCGGAGCACAGGAGACCTGGCGACACGACGAATAGAACTGCCCGCATAGGTCACGGACGAGGGCAACTTGACAGGCGTAAGACAACGCGATAGGTTCGCGTCACCGGGTCGCTCCCGGTGAACGAAATATGCTCCGGTTGTCCGCCCCGCTTACTGACCTGGGCCGGGCGATCAGCCGGAGCCCTTTTGACAGGTCAGATTTATGTCACGCAAGAGTAAGAAATCCGAAGGCCCCGAACGGGCATTCGACGTCACCCTACTACCCGAGAAGTATACCCTGGCGGACCTCGAACGAATGGCCGGAATCAGCCAAGCGGATTCCGACGTGCGGGACGCGGGGTCGAACAACTCGATACTTCCCAAGCCGGGCGAAGATTGCCGGACGCTACCGCCGTTGCCGCCAGAGAACGCAAACCTCTCGATCCCCGATCTGGCCGCCGAACTCCGTCCCGTCATGGCGCTATTCCCGCAGGCACAGGCCGTCATCGAGTACGGGATGAAACATCCGCTTTCCGGCGAACAGCGACGCCGCCTGACTGTTGCGTTCGACAACGAGCGTGCCGCTGTTCAGCGAATCCTTGAGGAGTTGGTGGGAGGTCTCCAAGACATCCCTGTGCACGACCGTACCGAATGGCATCGGCAGTTCATGGACGTGTGCAGCCGCCTGGCGGAACTGGTCAACGCATGCCTTTCCGACCGAAAGATCGACATGGATCGACTGGACTCCTTGTACCGGGAGTATCTCGACGTGCTCGGCCAGATGGGCTTCTTCCTGAACGTCCAGGCTAACGAGATGGAACGAGAACACGCTCGCTTTGTGCGGGACTTTGCGAAACAGAGGCGAGCGCACGACGCTGCGAAGACGGGGGCCGGCACGCTCGTCGTGCAAGCCGATATGGCCCAGACATCACCGCCACAAATAACCGAAGGTGCGTTCACGATTCTATGCGCGCTGGCGGACAGTCCCACCCGCCTGATGCAAGCCGACTTGCAGCAGTGCACCAAACCGAACATGGATCGAAAGACGGTATCGAAGCACTTGCAGGCCCTCGTCAGAGAGGGCCTAATAGAGTACAACCCGCGCAACAAGCAGGGCGCTATCATCACCCAAAAAGGAAGGCAATTCCTCGATCGCAAGTCGTAGGCCATCTCACGTCGCACGCATATTCCCCATATCCGCCCGGTATTCGCCACACATGATCCAGATGTCAACACGATGATGTCTGGAGCATGAGCACAAAACATCCAATTCAAGTAGTGCCAATGGCAAAACGCCTCGGAGTGGCTCCGGCCTGGCTCCGGCAAGAGGCCGAAGAGGGTCGCATTCCCTGTCTCATCGCCGGGGGCATCCTGCTCTTCGACGCCGTCGCCGTCGAATCCGCACTTGCCGAACGCGCCGCCCAGGCCGGATCTCAATCTGAAGGGACCCCATCGTGAATGCACGGCAAGAAGTATGGAGAGGGCTCGCGAAATGGGCGACCGCAGCCTGCCCGCCTGGACGCCCAAGGTCAATCAAATCCTCGGTCGCCACGCACTACATCGCGCGGCGACCCTCGAACAGGGCCGCTGGCCCGGAGGCGACTTCATGAGCCAGATCAACGACTACATGGAATACTTCGGGGGGCCGAGACCCAACTGCTCGATCTGCGGTCATGGTCCAGCGGACGCATTTTGGATGGCAGACGCCGGGCGCTTCTTCGTCTGCCGCCGGTGTGCTACCGGCGTGTTCTCGAAGCTGCTGGCCGATACGATCGCAAACGAGATCAACTCCGAGTTGGGCGATCCACGCAAACAGATCGAGCAGGCCCTGGGAGAGTTTGAGAAGGAGTTCCATCGGGCCATCGTTATCGTGTTGTGTCGTCGGTTGGCGCAGAAATCGCCGGGAGCAGGAGCCTGAGATGTCCGACGCCAAGTACCACAGACCTGCGTGGGTGAGCGCTCTGACGGACACGGCCTTGTCCTCTATCGAGCGAGTCGTCCTGGCCTATCTCGTCTGGCGACAAGGCCGAAACGGTTCGGCCTGGCCGTCGCAGCGAACAATCGCCCAGGACCTCGGCCTGACCTGTGACGGCGTGCGCAAGATCACGCAGCGGCTTGAGTCCAAAGGGAGGCTAACGATTGAACGACCGGCCCATACCGCCCCGGGACGACTCCTTCGATACCAAGTCGTTAAATCGCAAATCACCCAGACCACTGTCGGGGCGAACACCCCGACGGCTATAGGGGTGAAAAGGCAAAATCACCCCGACGGCTGTCTGGGTTGCACCCCTACGGCGGTAGGGGCGAACACCCCGACGGCTGTCAGCAGGAACTATACAGGGAAGAAAACAAGAACACTACAGGCGCGCGAAACGAGAGCAGCCCAAGAAGGCAACGGCGAACTCTTCGACCGATTCTGGGGCTGCTACCCGAAGAAAGTTGCCAAGGAACCCGCGCGGAAGGCCTGGGCAAAGCTGAGGCCTGATACGACCTTGGCCAAGCGGATCATTGCGGCCGTCGAGCAGTACGCCGGGACCGATGGTTGGCAACGGGACGGCGGGCGGTACGTGCCGAATCCCACAACGTTCCTGAATCAGCGCCGCTGGGAAGACGACATCCCCCCGTCTGCCCTTGAGGCGGCCCTGGGGACTAAGCCTTGCACGGAAGCTGAGGGCATCGCGTTGTACAAAGAGCTTGGGCTCTGGGAGGGCGACAAGCTATGACGCCGACCTGCGGGCAACAGCGAGATCGAACCCAACGCGGGCCTTTGGTCGAGGCTCTGCGCCAGGCAGGCTGCGAGATCACCAACGACCGGCGCATCCGCTGTCCGTTCCACGACGACGATCACGCCAGCGCGGAGATCAAGCCGGGCAACGACGGCGTCTGGCGGTTCCGCTGCTATGCGGCGACGTGTGGATTCTCGGGTGATGTTTACGATATTCGTGCGAAGATCGAGGGCAAGGTCGTTGGCGACGTTCTGTCCGAAGCTCGGGGGCAGGATCGGCGGCCGGCATCGCGTCCGACTCCTTCGAGGCCTGCGCCAGAGCCCACGGCTGCGACCGACGAACCCAAGCGATATGCGAGCATCGAGGCGGTGACGCGGTCGCTTCCTGGGTTGGAAGGCGTCTGGGCCTGGACCGACGCGAACGGCGAAACGATTGGCTGGACGATTCGTTATCGTCCGCCTGGCGAATCGAAGCGTATGCTGCAGGCCCGGCCCGCTGACGGCGGTGTTGTCCTCAAGGGGCCGCAACCGCCCTGGCCCCTGCTGTACCTGCCGAAGGTCCGGTCCGCCAAGATCGTGATGCTGTGCGAAGGTGAGCCGAAGGCCGACATCATCAACGGCGTCGGTCTGGCGGATGTGGCCGGGACGTCGATCCTGGGCGGAGCGGGACCCCAAAAGGAGCTTTTGACGGACGTGAAGTCGCTACGGGGGCCGAAGGTGGTCGTCCTGTGGCCGGACGCAGACGAAGGCGGCATCGCGTTCATGCGGGCGATGGCCGAGCGGCTGTGGGGGCTCTATCCACGGCCGGAGATCCTGTGGATCGAGCCGGCGGCCTTGGGTCTGACAGGGAAACAGGATGCTGTGGATTTCTTCCGCGACGTCCCCGAGGTGGAGCGACGCCAGCGACTTCAAGACGCGATCGACAGCGCCGAACCGTGGACATCGACGCGGCCGACACTGGCGGCGGGCGTTCGCCAGAATACCGAGGACATTATCAGCGGCAAGGTGGTCGATGCGCCGCTCTCATTTGAGCAACTGCGGACCTTGAGCCGAGCGACCGCGCCGAAAATCGTCACGCTGTTGGCCGGGCCGGGAGGTTCGCTCAAGACATGGCTACTGCTGCGCTGGGCGATGACCTGGTTTGACCGGGACATTCCGTTCGCCTACCTGGGCCTTGAAGAGGACCGGACGTATTGTCTGGAACGCATTCAGGCAATACGGGAAGAGAAGATTGAGCTGCTGGATCCCGATTGGGTGAAGGAACACCCCGGCGAGAAGCGGGCGGCCGATGACCGACAGGAAGGCTACCTGCACGCGATGGGCCAGAGCCTTTACGACGCGCCGAACAAGGCAATGACGCTGGCCCAAGTGGCTGAGTGGATTCGACGGAGAGCAGCCGAGCGGCGGCGGGTCATTGTCGTCGATCCGGTGACGGCGGTCGAGCCTGTGAAGGACTGCTACATCGCCGACCGGCAATTCGTCACCGAAGTCAAGACCATTGCGAGGCTGACCAACACCACTGTTATTCTGGCGACGCATCGGCGCAAGGGCGGGACCGGCTTCGGCCTGGATGACCTTTGCGGGGGCGCGGCTTACTCGCAACTGACCCAGTGCATCCTGTGGGTCGAACCCCATCGACCACCAAAGGAAGTGACGGCGCTGTCCCCGGCCGGGCGGTCGCACGCCACGATCAACCTGAGCCTGCATATCGCCAAGGCCCGCAAAGCGCCGGGGGCCGGCAAGACCATCGGAATCTGCATCGACTGGCCGCACGCGGCATTCAGTGAAGCGGGAATCGTCTTGAAAGGGCGTGAAAGTGAGTAACGAGTGTTTGGTTTGCCCACGACGCTTGGGCATCGAGATCATCAAGGCGGCGGGCCTGCCGGAACATCTGGGCGACCTGTGGGTGGCCGAGACGATGATCGACGGCAACGGCGTCACGACGTACCACGTGGCCCAACTGGCGGACGTCCTGGAGATGAACGAACTACAGGTCCGCCAGGGTTGGTCGAGCGGCTACATGCCGTTTGCCCTATGCCGGACGATGGACGAAGCACATGCCGCCTGCGAACAGATGAAACGTCAACAAGCTGCCGGAGCCGAACTAAATATCACAGGTATCCTGTGAGAAGATGAGATCAAGTGCCGATACCAACGTAGCCCAATCACCTGCCGTGCTGCCCGACGGAAACGGCGGTTTCACGCTCTGCCCCGCCCTTTTGACCGAGGAAGAGGCAATTCGATATCTGCGACTCGACACTCTGGGTAGAAAAGACCCCTCCAAAACGCTGCAATACTACCGTGAACGCGGCCTCGTGAAGGCCACGAGAATCAGCAATGTCAATTTCTATACCCGGGCGGCCCTGGATGGCTTCGTGGACACCATGACCGCCCTCACGTACGAAAGGAGGACAATATGAGTCGTCGAGTCAAGATGTGCAAGGACACCAGGAACCAGGGCAGGCCATGGGTAGTCCGCTGGTCGAACGGGACCGATCTCGTCACCGGCAAGGCCAAGTGGTTCGCCAAGTCGTTCAAGTACAAGGTGAAGGCCCGAGACTTCGCCGCCCAGAAGCGAGCGGAGCCGCCGGACATCGCCCAGGCCGTGGAGCCGCCCCGTGGGATGACACTGGGAGAATTCTTGCGGGATTGGTCCGGGACTCGCAACAACAACGATTACCGGACAGGGACGCGCACGTTGGACGGGAACACGATCACCCGTCTCATAGGCCACTTCGGCAAAGAGACTCTTCTGACTGACATCACACCGATGGAAGCGGCCAAGTTCATCGCCACACTGACACGGATCGACGGCAAGGACAAACCCTTGTCCCCCTGGTCAAGGGCTCGGACGCTACGCAATGTCAAGACGATGTTCAATGTGGCAGCCGAGTGGGAACTCATCGACAAGAACCCCTTCGGGAAAATCGGACGGCCCAAGCTCCCTGACTCACGATGGCACTACCTGATGCCAGATGAGTTTCACGCGCTGTTGACAGCCACCAACGGCAAGAACTCCGTCCCTCTGCGGTGCAAAGTCCTCTATGCCCTGCTCTACTGCTGTGGCCTTCGTCTGGGTGAGGCACTGAACTTGCGGTGGGACCAGAACATCAAGTTCATTTTCGACAAAGGGACAGAGCAAGTCATTGAGGGCACGGTCTGCATCGACAACCGCCCTGCCACAACCACCGAGCCGCCCTTCTATGTCAAGGACAAGGAATCTCGGAAGATCAGCATCCCCCGGCGATGCCTGGACCTGCTGATTGACTCAAAGACCTACAACGAGGTCACGGACCAGTCCCCATATGTCGTCCTTGACCAAGGTCAGTATCAAACCATGACGGCCAAGTGGAGGCAACGCCGTAAGAGCAAGAAGCCCTGGGAGAACCGCGATATGCAGAACAACACCCTGGCGAAGTTCAAGCGGCACGTTCGCTGGGCGAAGATCAGGCCCGAGGGATCGCTGTCCCTGCACACGCTGCGCAAAACCTGTATCACCAACTGGGCCAACGAGATCAACAACCCCGAGGTGGTCCGGCAGCTCGCCGGCCACGCGGACATCAAGACCACGATGCAGTTCTACTGTACCGTGACCGCAGAGCAGCGGCGCAAAGCGGCTCAGGCCATCGACCAGCTACTGACAGCAGGCTTGGCTGCCGACAACTGGTACGTATGAGGTACGTATGAAGACCCCAAGAGGCTCATTTGGGAACTCTCGATGAATCACGGGATGAGACAAGTCATTATAGTCAATAGCCTTATCGAAGTATCCCCGGGAGGGCTCGAACCTCTAACCTTTGGCTCCGGAGGCCAACGCTCTATCCAATTGAGCTACGGGGACAGAAACCCATCCGGCTGCTATCTTACCGCCGGCGGGGAACAAGTCAAGCGGGCAACTGTCTTTAGCTTTCGACGTTGCGCCGATGACCCGCCACGGCACTATACGAGTAGAGAGCATTGGCGCACACCCTTTCTGGCAGAAAACGACTCTCGGATATGCTATAATGGGTGAGAATTGGAAAGGACAGCCCGTGAGAAGGTCAGATCTGACAGCAATCCGAAAGGCACTTCCTGTAATTCTTGTCGTTCTGCTGACGCTGGCATCGGTCCTCCAGGCCGCAAGCGAAGGCTGGCAACGCCGGGACGTCGATTGGCAGGCCGGCGGCGGCAGGCGGATCAAGGGCATCCAGTATCCGAAGGATCGCCCTGTGCCCCTGCGATCTGAGGAAGAAGGCGCCGCCAAGCATTCGACCGACCAGAAAGTCCGCCTCTATTCCGCCCCCGCCAGGACAGCCACCGCCCTGCTGGCGAATGAAATGCTGGTCGAATCGCCTCCTGTCGACGGCTTCGTGCCCTGGATTGCCGTTTCCATCACCACCCGGCGTAAGGCCGAGCTGGAGCTGGAGGCCGATGTGGAAACATCGGTCAGGGGAGACTACCCCACCGGCGCGAATCCACAGACAGACTATGTTATCGGACTTTTCGACACCGGAGCCAGCGCTCACGTCATGGGCTATGCCGGCGGCATGCGAACCCGCATCTACCCCGGACTGATCACGGCCAGTGAGACTGTGGTCAGCGGCGTCACCGGATCGGTGGTCGCCTCGGTTACACAGCCCCTGGGTATCTTCATCGACGGACTGGCGGCGATCGACGCTGAGACCCTTGCCCTCAACCCCTCCAATATGAAGGGCGAGAGCAACGTGGCGATCATGGTCGGGCAAAACCCGGGGACCTTCCCCGACCTGCCCACCGCCGTCGGCACGCCCTTGAGCGTCTATTACACCACGGTGATCCGCAACGACCAGACGTTGACTGTCGAGCGCGACGGCGAGACGTTCACGGCGCCGGACATCCGTCTGTACGCCGCCGATGACGCGGAAGCCCCGCAGTTCTCGAACGTGATCCCGCTGGAATTGCGTCCGCTCGGCGGGATCAGCGTGCAATACATCCCCACCCTCGACCTGGGTCTTGGCGGCATAGACATCGACGACATCCTCGGGGGTGGCGGCTTCGCGTCGGACTTCCCGCCGGCCAGCCCCTCGGTGATCATCGGGAACTCATCGCAGAGCCTCTTTTTCGTCCATAGCGTCGATCTGTACGATGGCGAAAAGGCCGCTCTCGACAAGGACCGCTTCATGCTCGACACGGGCGCCCAGGTTACGGTGGTCGGGTCTCGCATTGCCGCCCGTCTCCAACTCGATCCGGCGGCCCCGGAATTCGAGGTCGAGATCGAGGGCGTCACCGGGGAAATCTCCATGACGCCCGGCTACTATGTGGACGCCATCGACATCCCCGCCCTGGGGCAATGGTTCCAGGCCCGTCAAGTGCCCGTCGTACTGCTGGATGTCGCGTCGCCGGAAGGCGGGACACTGGACGGCATCATCGGCATGAATCTGTTCGTGGACTTCAACCTGATCGTGCGAGGAGGCGGCCTGTTCCTCGATGAAGACCCCGCTCTGGAACTGGAGCGTATCGAGCCGAATGCGGCAACGGACGCGAACGCCGTCGAGTGACCCATAAAGACCCGGCTCGGCCCAGGATTCGGACAGCCCAAATGCTGTAAGGTCCGTGCCGTTTGACATATCGGGTCCTGGTGGATATCATGCCGACGTCAATACCAGGCGTATCCCCGGTTCAGGACCGATATGAGATTCATCGTCGATGTGGTCTATCTGTTTGCGGGCCTGCTGTTCAGTCCCGTCGTTATCTACAGGCGGCTCCGGCACAACCGGTACCGCCAGGGTTGGGCCCAGCGTTTCGGCAATATCAGCCGGAAATCCCCTGAGAAACGGTGCCTCTGGCTGCACGCGGTCAGTGTGGGTGAGGTCAATGCCGCCAAGACGCTCGTAACCGAGTTCGAGAAACGCTTCGCGGACTTCGAGATCGTCGTCAGCACCACGACGGACACCGGCTTTGCTCGCGCAACCGCTCTGTTTGGAGATCGCTGGACGGTCTTCTACTTTCCGTTCGATTTCTCATGGGTCATGCACAAAGCCTTCCGACGGCTCGATCCGGACCTCTGCCTGCTGATGGAGCTCGAGGCCTGGCCCAACCTCATCGAGGTCGCGCATCGCCGCTCGGTTCCCGTCGTCGTGGTCAACGGACGAATCAGCGACAAGAGCTTCGTTCAGTACCGCCGATTCAGATGGCTGGTCCGGAGGTTCTTCGCCAGGATCGACCTCGTGCTGGCCCAGACGCAGGAGTATGCCGACCGATTTCGCGCGTTGGGCTGCCCTGCCGAACGGGTCGTGGTGACCAGCTCGCTGAAATACGATACCGCCCAGGTGACCGACCGGGTTGAAGGCGCCGACACCCTCGCCGACCAGTTGAACCTCGCAAACGCCCGCCTGTGGGTCGCCGGCGGAACGGGCGACGACGAGGAGAAGATCATTCTCGATGTGTACCAGTGGTTGAAGGAAGACCCGTCGTTTGCCGACCTGCGTTTGGCGGTAGTGCCGCGCAAGCCCGAGCGGTTCGACGAGGTGGCACAGTTGATCGAGCAGATGGCGCTGCCTCTGGTTCGCTACAGCCATATCAAAGGCACGCCTGGATGTGGCGTCGGCGACAACAACGCGGTGATCCTGGGCGACACGATGGGCGACCTGCGTAAGTTCTATTCCCTGGCCACGGTCGTCTTCGTCGGCCGTACGCTGGTTCCCATGGGCGGCTCGGACATGATGGAGGCCGCTGCCCTCGGCAAGTGCACGATCTTCGGCCCGCACACCTTCAACTTCCGCCAGACGGTCGAGGCGCTTCTGGCCGACCAAGGCGCCATCGAGGTCGTCGATGCTGACGATCTGTGTGTCGTGATGACGAAGTGTCTCGCCGACCCTGCCTATGCCGAAACAATCGCCCGACGAGGCCGCCAGGTCATCCAGAACAACCAGGGCGCCACCTCCCGGACCCTCGACCACATCGCCCATCTGCTACAGTCCTCCTCGGTTGGCGACGCATAGGGCTGTGGAACACCAGGACAATGACCTACCTGCAATCGGAGATAAGGGCCTCGACACATCGTCCAAAGCCGCGCGTTCGCTCCAGCCAAGGCTCAACCTCTGCCGCCACAAATTGGGCGAAGTCTGCATAATCCCCTTCCTGGCGACTGCTGAACAGCAGAGCGAAATGCCTCCCCCACTCCTGAGCAACCAGTCCCGTCTTCACGAATTCATGATGGAACAGAGATCGCAGGTATCCGTGTTTGCTCGTGGAGAAGCCTCTGGTCAGCAGCAACGCCGACAACGCGTAGAAACAGGCGTAGTACAGGCGATTGACATAGGCATTGATATGCCCCGCTGCGAACAACACCCTGCCCTCTTCCAGTGCTTCGTGGGCACGACTCATCCGATAGGCTGCCAGCGTGCGCTCTTCCTCGGTCACAGGATCACCCCTTCCCGATCGACGTTCCTATGGAACGGCATAGCACGACGAAGGGGCGAGTCCCACTGTTTCCTGCTGTAGGTCACCAGCGTCAACAAAGCCCCCGCGTCGAGTTGGAGGGGGTAGACTTGGGCAAGGATACTCTCCTTCAGAGCCATATCGACGACGCCATCGACCAAGATCAGGATGTCGTAGTCAGAGTATTCGTGAGCCTGGCCTCGTGCCCGGGACCCATAGAGAATCACGTCCGCGTCCGGCACAACCCGTCGTATCGCTCCTTTGCACTGTCTCAGCAACGCCACATCCGCTTGGTCACCGTTCCACGCATCGATCGAGATCATAGAGCACCTTCAGGTCACTTCAGCGCGGCAGCCAGGGCGGCGATGAAGGCGGGAGCGGTGCCGCAGCAGCCGCCGAGGACGTGCACGCCTGCCTCCTGGATCCGCTTCGCCGCGGCCGCAAACTCCTCGGGCGTCACCCGGTAGACCGCTTCGCCGTCCACCAGTTCGGGCTTGCCCGCGTTCGGCTCGGCAACCACCGCCACACCGATCCCCGTCGAACGAGTGGCCGAAACATACTTGCGGGCCAGCGTCACGTACTCGTCCAGCGTGGCGGTCCCGCAGTTGAACCCCACCGCATCGACGCCCAGAGCGATCATTTTCGTGACCGCCGTCGAAACGTCCACGCCCATCATGGTTCGATAATCCGATCCCGCCTTGTCGAACGCCATCGAAGCAAACACGGGCAGGCCGCTTTCCAGTGATTCCACCGCCTTGATGGCCACCTCCAGCTCGTCGAGCGCGGTCATCGTCTCGATGATGAACCCATCCACACCGCCATCGAGAAGTCCCCGGGCCTGCTCGGCAAACGCCGCCCGCACATCGCAGACCTTGAGCTGGCCGAGCGGTTCGAGGAAATCGCCCGTCGGGCCGATGTCGCCCAGGACATGCCGCCCTTCGCCGGCGACCCGTCGCGCCAGTTCGGCGCCGGCCCGACTGATAGCGTACGCCTTCTCCGCGTGGCCGTGCCGGGCCAGAGCATAGCGATTGGCCCCAAACGTGTTCGTGATGATCGCGTCGCTACCGGCCTGGAGATACGCCCGGTGAATGTCCGCGACGATCTCCGGCGATTCAATATTGATCGCATCGTTGCACACGCCGGGCGAGACCCCTCTGGCGAACAGTTGTGTCCCCATGGCCCCGTCGAGGAGGAATGTGCCGTTGCGAATTGCCTTTCTCAGGTCCGTTCGAGTCATGTGCCTGGCCCGTCCATCATGCGTTTTCCCGGAATCACTATCGTTCGGAAACCCAGTCCCCGTCTCGATACCGGTACACCTGCTCGAATTTCTCCATCTCTCTTGGATCGCGGGTGAAGACCTGCCGCCGGGCCTGTTCGCTGAGCTCCTTGGCCTTGATCGAGCTGAGTTTGATGTCGATCGTGTCCTCGCGCCCGTCGGGAGCCATCGCCCTGACGAGGATATCCGTGGGCACGGGAAAACCCTCGGCTACCGGCTTGTAGCCGTCCAACTGAGCCACCGCGATGATCTGACCTTCGGTGCCGAAGTATTCGATCTTTCGCACGAGGTAGTCGCACGTGTAGACATAGACGCGCTTGAGGATGTGGCCTCCCTCACCGTGCTGGATCAGCACGTCGTATTCCGCTTCGCTCGTCAGAGACCAGTCACTCGCATCGGCGCCGTCGTCGTGCTGCACGATCCCAAACGCTTCGAGCACGACCTGCGGACTGACCATAAGCCCTTCGACGTTCTGCGCCTCGTTCCAGGCGCCCCAGTAGTAGGCGCTCACCTCCTTGGGACGCAAAGCCAGCCAGAAGGCCTCCGCATTGGAGCCGATGACCACCGCCTTGGGATCGACCGCGATGCTGCCCTGCATGTACACCTCCGACGGTGGATTGAACCACAGCAGGATGGGCAGGTTGTGTCGCTTGACGCCGTCGTCGTCCGGAACGTAGTAAGCCAGGCGGCACTGGCCGCTGGCGCGGAACGCCACCGCCTGCTCGACGCGCGAACTGACCGCCGAAAGGGCTTCCTGAACGCTGGCTTTGCCCGGGCAGGCCGGCAATCGCGCCGGACCCTGCACGGCACAACCGGCTGCCAAGGCCACCAGAGGTACGCTCAGCCAACGGAACGCCTCGGGTATCCGTCCCAATTTCGCCTCCTATAGATCCGCCTGAAGAATCTGTCCGATCTGTGAAGTCAGCAGTTCGATCTGCTCATCGTCCAGGTGTGGGTTGACCACCTCGACCAGGTCCTTCTCTCCCACGACGCGCAGCGACCAGACTTCCCTGGTCCCGTCCATCTTCGTCGCATCGTATTTGAGCCGACGTTTGCGCATGAGGACCAGCGCCAGTACGAACCGGAAGTTGACCTTTTCCGGGTCGGTCTCGCTGGCCAGCCGCTCGAAGAACGCCATCAGCATCTCGTCGCTGACGAAAAGCTCTTTCTTCTCGTCGGGGTCCGCCAGCCGGCTCTTCCAGAAGCAGAACACGCCGGGCTTTTCCTTCTCCCAGTATTCCACACTGTAGTCCCGCCGTTCGAGCCCCTGCTCGCTCTCCACCAGCGCCCCGAAATACTCCTGCCCCGGCTCGATCGCCTGGCCGGTGCCGCAACACTGCCCCAGGGGCTTGTTGATCGTCCAATCCGCCATACGCCCGTGTTCTTACGCCTTCAATCCATTCAACGCGCGGTCACTCCGTATCGCGACCACGATCCGGGGGCAAGCATACCAAAGCCGCGCCCACCGGGCAAGAACATACGGGGCGTCGTGCTCCATCAATTCTCAGGCAGTGGCGGTGCGTTGGGCTGGCCCGGGGTGGGCTGGCTCAGAGCCACGAAGGCGCAGGATCCGGCGTTGCCGACGAACCGACCGAACGAAATCCCATTCTGCGCCGGCCCGAACGACGCCTGCTCGCTGTAGCCGGTCAGAACGCCGCCGGAACCGGAGTGCAGGTACACCGTTTCGCCGTTGCGGCTCAGCCCGAACGGCACATGGCAGCCGGGATCGTTCTCGTTGCCGAAATGCTCATCCTCCAGGAGCACGAGATAGCCGCCGGGAGCGATGATGGTCCCCTCGGCGATTTCGTACCGGGTCAGCTCATCGGCGTCGTCGCTGAGGAACCAGCCCCCGATGTTGATCGCCTCGTCCGTCGTGTTGTGCAGCTCAATCCAGTCGCCCAGACCACCGGCGGCGTCGGGCATCACCTCATTGATGACGACGACGCCCAGCTCGACGACGTCGCCGGAATCGTCGAAGCCGGGAGAGCCTCCTTCGTGGGCGCTTGGACGCCAGGCATCCTTCGCGTCCAAGTCGTTCGGATCGATGGCCGCCGGATCTCTGACAGTCAGCGAGAAGCCCATTCCGTCGGTGACATCATACCAGCTGTCGGAGTAGCTGAACTTGTGAATCGTCCGGCCGGCGGCGTCCTGAAGCTCGATGCGCTCCCCCGCGTTGTCGAGCTTGCCTGCATACTGCCCGGCGATGGGGAAGCCCTGTCCATACGCCGCCTCGAAGGCGTCGACGTCCTCCACAACCAGCACGTAGCCGCCAGGCGCCATAGCGACGTCGCCAAAGGTGAAGTCCACCCCTCGGCTCAGCTTCACCAGACGCAGATTGATCGTCTCGGCGCCGACGTTGGTCAGCTCGATGTACTCGGTGTTCGGATCGGCCGGATGATACATGATCTCGCTGATACGCAGGTTCGCGGCCACCGGCCCGACGGCAAACGTCGCCTCGTTCAGCGCGCTCCACTGGCCCGCCAGCGTTCGCGCCTTGACGTGCGTGCTGCCGGTCAGCAGGATCGGTTCGGTATACTCGATCGCATCGGGCGAGATCGTCCCCTGGCTGATTTCGCCTGCGATCAGCTCGGCGCTGATCAGGAAATCGGAGCTGCCGGTCGAGAGATTCAAGCCGTGAATGGCCAGCAGGTTGGCTCCCTGCCGGAGAAGACCGGCGTGAGTGGAGATGTCGACGCTGGCCAGGGTGACCGCCGCCTCGTCGGCGTTGCCGGCGCTGGCCGTCGAATTCCACGCCGGCACGCCCGTGAAATTGCGCCGGGCCACTTCGCCGCCGTTGAGATAGGCGACGAACCCGTCGTCGTAGCGAATCCGCAGGATCACGTTGGAGTATTCGGCGTCACCGACCTCAAATGGAATGCGGATATAGCAGGAACCGTTCTTGTTGTACATCTCCGATTGGACATCGATGTCGAAGTAATTGGGGTAGTTGCCCCCAGCCGTCTCGAAGCCGACGCCTCCGGTCCCTGCCGTCCAACTCGAATCGTCGAAGGAATCGGTGAACCAGACGTTGGCCTCACCGACCTGGAGCCCGCCACGGGTGATGTCGCCGACGAGCCGGAAATGGGTCTCACTGAACGTGTTGCGCGAGCCAGGCGCCGCAAACAGCTCCAGTTCGGAGCCGCCCCCTTGCTCGTAGAAGACCAGCCGCAGATCGTATTGGCCCGCCTCGGCAATGTTGAACACTTCCAGCGTGTCGCCGGGGCTGCGCGGGCTGGCATAGGACATCGTGTAGGTCCGGTTCCCGCGCTTCAGCGTCATGCCGAAACCGTCGTCGCTGTTGACGCCGAACGTCCACGGTCCCGCCGAGGGGATCAGAACCTTGGCCGTGACGAGAATGACGAAGTTCTCCACGTCGACGTTCATCTGCGTGCCAGGGAACGACCGGTTGTTGCCGAAATGACCTTCATCGCCGGTATTGAAATAATTGATCACCGTCGCTTGTTCCGTGGCGGTGGCGATGCGCTGGCGGGCATCGGAGATTACCTGCTCGGCTCTCGTCAGGCTGTCGACCGTGCCGCCGGCCTTGTAGTAAGTGACCGTGAATCCTGCCGGCGCGTTGCCCAGTTGATTTCCCCCGTTGGCCACACTGGGAACGAGCACGCGCTTCGGCGCGTCTTCGGTCAGTAAGGTCACGAGAGCGTCGGATGCCGAGGCTCCGGCCGGCAGACGCGGATCGCTGCCGTCGGTCGTATAATAGACCTTCCCTTCCGGCGAGTGCATCCACAGATGCTGGTTGAGCGCCACGTACCCCCCCTGCTGTGGGTTCGCTCCAATCCCGAACGTGGGCGGGTCGACCGTCGGATACAGCCCCGTGTTGCGCAACTGGTCCAGAACGATCTCAGGACGTTGCGGCATATACGTATTCAGGATGTTGTCCCGTGTCGACTGCCAATGGGCCAGCGTATACGGGGTGCTGCTCGACTGGTCGCCCCACCGGGCGGACTCGGCGATGATGGCCAATTCGACCTCATCCGCCAGTTGCTTGTACCGCGCATAGGACGCCTCGCTGGTCAGCGGCCCGCCGTGGAACATGTGTTTCTGCACGTGGTCGCCGAACAACAGGCGGAATTCCCGATTATCCCGCAACGCCGCGTAGGGTTGGGCCGCGCCGTCACTGACGCCCGTGACATTGGCGTTGAGGCTGGACCAGACCACGATCGCGCCTTCCGCGTCCCAGTTGAAGAATTTGAACCCCGTGGCGTTCGGAGGCTTCCGACACGCCGCATAGTAGTTGTGCCCGGGCCAGTCTCCCGTTCCGCCCCAGAAATTGCAGAACATGTAGTCGATGTAGTTGTCCATGTCGAGCAAGTGGTCGTAGGTTGGGTTGTCGGTGCCATCCGGATTGTTGCCCTGGATCCGTTGGTAGGACGCGGTGTCGGTCAGTCCCGATCTCGCCTGGCTGAGCATGGCGTTCCACGTGGCGGTCGTGCTGTCGCCGCGTGCTTCACCTCGGTTCAGCGCGTCCCACTCCTCTTTCTCGCCTCCGAAATAGGCGGCGCAGAACGACTCGACCGGCCGTTCCGTCACATTGTACAGTCCCCAATACAGTCCGTTGAGGTACAGGTGGACGAAGGTCCCATGCGGCGATGGATGGCCCATCGCCAGTTGCGTCCGCCGCATGTATTCGTCGATGAGGTACTGGGTGTTCTGCCGGCCCCAGTCATTCCAGCCGTCGTTGGCGCCGGCGCGTAGAACGATCATGTCGAAGCTCGTGGTGGCATCCTGACCTTTGAACAGATCGAAATCGAGCTGGGGTGGACCGTACTGCCGCTTGAACAGGATGCGGAACGACTTCTTGCGCGTCAGATTGAAGCCCCGAAAGGCGCCGCCGTATATCCGGAAGCCTGCATCGACCTGGAAGCCCGTCGTGCCGTCGGTATCGATCCATTCGACCGATATGGGGCGTTCCCAGGCAGTGCCTTCGCCCCAGGGGTTCGAGTAGATGCCGTTTGTGCCGAACAGGTTGTCGGTCGTGGTCACGATCGAGAGCGTCGGGAGCGTCAGCAGCGACGCCCGGGCCAGATTGCGGTAGGCCGGCGCATTGACCACATCAGGGTCCATCTCGTAATCCGCCACCGTCCCGTTCCAGGTCGACGGGAAGCCCGCCGGATTCCTGGGCTGCTGGAGAACCTGGTTGAGAAACAGGTAGCTGTGCGTCTGGACGACGCTCGGCGTCCAGCCCGCGCGGAACGCCCCCGCCCGCAGACAGGAGGTGCGGCTGATAGTGACCGGGCCGGTGTACGCGATTCCGGTGGACTGCGTCGGCGCGGTGCCGTCGGTTGTATAGCGGATGACCGCGCCGGGGGTATCGCAGGTGAGCGTCAGCGCGAACGGTCCATCGTACAGCCCTCGGGGCGGATCGAACTGCGGCGGGGCCACCAGATTGACCGCCTCGGCAGTGTTGGGCCGGCCGGGGGTCGCGACGCTGAAGTACTGCGGTACGAGCACGTCCCCGGTGGCCGTCAGTTCCGGGGAAACCAGCAGGGTGTCGCTGAGCGCGTCGTTGTTGATCGCCGCAATGGCCAGCACATTTCGCCCATCGCGAAGCAGATTCCTGTACGCCGACAAGTCGAATCCCACGCTCTCGACCATCAGCAGATCGGATCGGTCGCTGTCGGCCACGGAATCCCATTGCAGAGGCCCGGTGAAGTTGGCGCGGGCCACCTCCGTACCGTTGAGGAACGCGACGAAACCATCGTCATATCGCATCCGCAACTGCAAGGAGTCGAAAGCTGCCGTTTCGTCCGCGTCGAACTCGAATCGGGTCCATAACGTCGTGCTGGCGCCGACCATCGCCTCGCGTAACGCGTTGTTCTCACTGCTGCCGAAGGTCACATTGTCGAACAGCGCCGTACACGGCGTGCCGGCCCCGTGCGACGTGACACAAAGCCCGAGGTAGACATCCGGGCCCATGACGACCGTCTCCGAGCCTTGCTGCGCCCAACTGACTCCATCCAGCGAATAGTATCCGCTGATCGTGTCGCCCCGCCGAACGACGCGAAGCCACAGCGGCACCGCGTGCCCGTTTCCTCCCTTGGTCGTCGTGGTCCCGTTGGTGGCTGCACGGGCTTGGAAGACGACACCGTTGCCATGCGTCACCATCACCGCGCCGTAGCGGGAGCCTGCCGTGAGCGTCTCGCGAATCATCACACCCGCCTTGGCCCATGCGTTGGCCGTGACCATCCCGGCGACGTTCACTGTCAGCTCGCCGTCGCCACGAAGCGGGACGTAGACGAAGTGAAATCCGTCGCGCGACCCGCCGATGTCGGCGCCGTCGCCCTGCACGACGTGCGTGCCGCCCTGTACGAAGTGGGACCCGGGGTTCGAGACGCTGCCGACGTCGCGACTGCTGATCTGCGCCGTGGGCGAAAAGCCCAATCCGCTCTCGCCGGTCGGCCACGAGCTGTCATCGTACGTCACCGCCGTCCACGTGCCGGCGGCATCGGCCGGACCGGGGATATGGTACGACGCCAGAGAACCCGGACTGACAAAGATTCCTCCGTGCGGACCCAGCCCGTAGGAAACGTCGCTGAGTTGCGGCGGATAGCTGGGGGCATATTCGTGGGCGACTGTCCTGCCGTCGCTCTGGATCAGGCCCAGGTATTCACCTTCGGCGCTGAGCTTGAAGCTCGTGTGCAGCTCTTCGTCCGCCCGGTCCTTCCCGGAGGCGAAGACCAGCAGATAGCCGCCGCGACCGAGCAGAGTGCCGTCCGGAAACTGCCACTTTCGCAGGTCGTCCGCATCGTCGGTCAGATACCATCCGGTCAGGTCCACGCTCTGTCCGGCGGGATTGTGGATCTCGATCCAGTCGGAGGAGTCGCCGTCCTCATCCAGAATCTCTCCTGGGCCCAGAGGAACGGCGCTGCCGCTGCTGGCCATGAATTCAGTAATCACCGGCCCGTCGAGGTCTGCCGCAATGGCCACATCCCCCAGCCCAGCGCCCCCCAAACCCAACGCAGCGAGCCATACCACGGCAAACGAAACAGACAGCGATGCTGCTCTCATCCCAGACGCCCTCTCTACCTTGATCCGATTCCTGAAACGCAAAAACAGCACCACGATCCGGCCTCCCAGGCCCGGCGTCGTGTGCTGTTCGATTCGATGTCACACACCCACTCTATCGGCTTGCAGACGGCAGGAATCCTGTAATTTGTCCACACTGAGTGTAGCATTCTTCCACCCTCCGGTCAATGATTATCGGGCGTAATGGAGCCCCGCGCGCCGCCAATCACTATCGCGGCGCGACCGGCGCGATTGTGTGGTTGCGGACGGATGATTCCGGATTCGAGTCAGGCACCTATGGAAAATCCGAAATCCGAAGTCCACAATCAGGCGCCGTTCGCCGCACTGGTCATTGCATTCCCCGGACAGAGATGGTATCCTGTGACTGTGGTTGTAGTGATTCGGCTGTACCCGGAACTCCCGGTATCGGGCCATCGAGGGGGATATGAATCACCCAAGCAACAGGAGGATGGGTCGCAGGACCTTCATCCAGGCGGCCGGCGGCATGGCCGGAACCTGGCTGGCGGGTCATTGCGGACTGGCCGCACGTCTTCTGATCGTGGACACGGCAGACAGCGAGCGCATCTCGCGTGTCGAATGGACCGTCTACGATACCGGCCTGCGCGGAGTCCAGGGCCAGTCCGAGACGCGTTGCGCTGTCCGGATCACCACCACGCACGGCGTCCAGGGCTGGGCCGATTTCTCCGCATCCGCCGCGCCCGCGGATGATGCGACCGCCGATGCCGTCGGCGATGTGCTGCTGGGGCGCCCCCTGTCCGATCACGACAGCATCTGGCGGCAGTTATACGAACTGGGTGTGCCTCTATCAACGCTGGCGGCGGTCGACACGGCCCTGTGGGATCTGCGCGGCCGCGTCGAGGGCAAGCCCGTTCACACCGTGCTCGGCACGGTCCGGCCGGCGGTAAAGACCTGCGCAAGTACGGGTTTCAATCTTGGAGAGCCGGCCGCCTACGCGCAGCACGCCCTTGCGTGCCGCGAGCAAGGCATGCAGGCGATCTGCATACAGCCCTACGTGACATATGACGACGCAACCGGGCGGGCAACCGCCTTTCCCGACAGGGACATGGCCGTCTTCAGCGCCGTGCGTGAGGCAGTGGGTCCCGATTATCCCTGCATGGCCGACCACGAAGGCGTGTACACCTATGACCAGGCCCTGCGGGTGGGCCGTCTGCTGGACGACCTCGGCTACACATGGTACGGCTCGCCGATGCCGGAGACTGATGACTGGCTCGACCGCTATGCGGCACTGGCGAGCGAACTGCGGACACCCATCTGCGCCCCGCGCAGCGACTCGGACTCCTACCAGTCGCGCCTGCGCTGGATCGACAAGAGGGCATGCGACGTCTGCCGGATCGGCGTGCATCTCGGCGGATTGACCGCCTGCCTGCAACTGGCCAGCGCGTGCGAAGAGGCAGGCATCACAATGGACCTGCTCGGTGCCGGGCCTGACACCTATCCCCATCTCCAGTTGATCGGGGCAACCGACGAATCGCTCATTCCGTACTTCCGCGTAGCCTCGCCCGTCAGCGAAAGCCTTACCCTCCCAGGCCGGCTCACCCCCGAGCCTCAGTTCGACGCCGATGGCTGCATCCCCATCCCCCAGACCCCCGGTATGGGCCTCGAACTCGACTGGACCTACATCGCCACCCACCGCGTTCTCTGACCGATCCTCCACGTTGGCGCCTGCGCACCTGGAGTGCTTGCTTCCCTCACGGGGAATTTTCTCTCCGTCTTCGTAATCTTGCTCTTGCGGCGCGTCATAAGAGTAGATGCGATAGAGGACATGATCGAAACGATGGACGCCGGGCAGCTATCTTCGTGGTACGACGCGCATTGCGACAGGCTGGTGCTGTACGCGCGGAACTGGCTGCCCAAGGAATCCGCCCAGGACGTGGTGCAGGGGGCGTTCGTGCGGCTGATGACGCAGAAGGGGGCGCCCGAGGACGTGCCGGCGTGGCTGTTTCGGGCGGTCCGCAACGGCGCGATCACCCGCCTTCGCCGTCGGACCTCCTGGAGGCGAAGGCAGATGGAGTTGTCCGCAGGGCAACCGCCCTGGTTCGAGAGCCGCCCGGAAGACCTGATCGACGCCCGCACGGCGCAGGAGGTTCTGCTGACCCTGCCGGCCGAGCAGCGCGAGGTCGTTCTGCTGCGAATCTGGGGCCAGCTCTCGCTCAAGCAGATCGGCGAAGTCGTCGGCCGTCCGCTGACCACGGTCCACAGCCGGTACAAGGCGGCCCTGGCCGCTATCAGAGAAAGGATGGAGCAATCATGCAGAACACCGAAGGATTGACGCCGATGGACAGAGAGTTGGAAGCGGCGCTGGGAGGCCTGCGAATTGCTCCTGGAGCAATCAGCCGCGACAGGGTGATGTTCGACGCGGGACGCGCTTCGGCCCGCCGTCGCAGCCGTCTGTGGCAAGGCAGCGCAGCCGTTTTAGCCCTCGCGCTGCTCGTCTCTATCGCCTTGCGTCCCGCACCGACGGGGCCAGAGCACGCTCCTGAAACGGTGGCGCGGCAGCAGACGAACACCGGCCCTGTCGCCCAGTCGGCCGACTCCATCGAGCCGTATGATCTGGAGCGGGCCGAGGCATTCCGTCAGTACATCCGCATGCGGCGTACCGTGCTCGAACGGGGCGTTGAAATGATCCCAGCCTCAGATGGAATCCGGACCAGCCCTGCGGAGCCCCTGACCCGAGAGAACATTGACGAGTTGCTGTCCTCAACCTGACCGCAGCCGTCATGACGGCAGCAGCCAATCGGAACACACACGAATCGAAATGATGGAGAACGATCATGACGCGAAATGTATGTCGTCTTCTGGCCGTTGCCGCGGTAGCTCTCGCTCTGTGCGGCGAGCAGACCCCTGCGGCCGACCCGCCGAAGACCCCGACGATCCGCACGATCCAGTTGCAGGTGGACCCGGCCCCCGAACCGCGATTCGCGTTGCAGTACCTCTTCGAAACACCGTACATGGAGCAGCGGTCCGGCAATGCCGCCCTGCTCTATCAGACCGCTGTCGGGCTGATGCTGGAGGCCAATCAGGGCGATGGGGCGACCGATCGGGACACGCTGAACCACTGGTACAACAGCCCGCCGGAGACGTTGCCGGTCGAGGACGTCCGGACTGCCATTTCCAGATTCGGTTTGACCTTTCGGAACCTGGAAACGGCGGCCAGGTGCGAACGATGCACGTGGGAGTATCCGATTCGCGAGGAGGGCTTCGCGTATATGATGCCCCAACTCGGAGAGTATCGCACGTTGTCCCGGCTTCTCTGCCTCAAAGCGCGATTGGAGATCCGCGACGGAGCTCTGGATCAGGCTCTGACCACGTTGCGCAGCGGAGTCACCATGGCCCGGGACCTCGGCGGCGGCCCCTCGATCATCCAACACCTCGTCGGGGTCGCCATCGCCGCCGGCATGGCCCGCGAGATCGAAGGATGGCTTCAGACTGCCAATGCGCCGAATCTGTACTGGGCTCTCATCGCCCTGCCCGACCCGCTGATCAACATACGCACCTCGATCCAGATGGAGTCAGCCGGCCTCTATGCGAAGCTGCCCGAGTTGCTGAAGCTCGAAGACAAGGTGCTGTCCAACGAGCAGGTCCTCGATCTCTGGCAGCGGGCTGCCGCGCTGCTTGGCGCAGACCAGAAGGAGCCCGGCTGGTGGCTGAGCAAGACCATGATGATCGCAGGCGCCATGAAGCTGTATCCTCGCGCCAAGGCCCGACTGATCGAACAAGGGCACCCGGCCGAGACGGTCGAAGCCTGGCCACCCCTCCATGTCATCCTTCTGGACCAGCATCAGCAGTTCCGAGCTGTGCGCGATCGCATATTCAAGTGGACCTACGTACCCTACACGCAGGCGCGCAACGGCCTGAAACAGGCGGACGAAGAGATGTCGCAGCTCTACCAGCAGGACGGCGCCGCGATGGCCAATCCGTTCCTGATCTTCCTGCCGGCGACGCAGCGAATCCACTTCCTCGATGCACGCCTGGCCCGGGACATCGCGATGCTACGCTGCGTGGAGGCAATTCGGATGCACGCGGCCGACCACGACGGCAAGCTGCCCAAATCGCTGGCCGAGATCACCGCCGTGCCGCTTCCGACCGATCCGCTGAATGGCGGCGCCTTCCACTATGAACTGATCGGCGGCAAGGCCATCCTCGAAAGTGCCATTCCACCCGACGGCGGGCCCAAGGATGGCTTGCGATACGAAATCACACTCCGATAGCCGCTGCGGCCCGAGCCGCCCCTTCTCCAAAATCTGAAAACGGGAGGAACACCATGCTTCGAAACAGAATCTGTGCAGTCCTGACGGTGGTCGCACTCGGCCTGACGGCATCGACCTCGATGGGACAGACCGAGGACCTCGCCCGCCTGCTGGCGCCGTGCATCGCCGACGACACCGTGGCCGTCATGGGGATCGAACCTAGCCGGATCGACGTGGACGCGATCGCTAAAATGGTGATCGACACCGCATCAAGCACGATGGATGCCTCGCAGGCCCAGCAGCTCAAAGACATCGTGCAACGCCTCGGCCAGACGTGGAGACAACGTCTCACGCAATTCTCTGCCGCCGGCGGAGAGCATCTCTACATCGTGTGCAACCTGGGCGATCTGCTGCTGGCCGTACCTGCCACGACGCGGCTGAATGAGTCCGCCATAAAGAACTGGATGGATGGCCTGGGAGCCGGGCCACTGGCCTACGCCCACAAGAACGGGCTTCTGATCGCCGCACCCACATGGGCAATGGAACACAGAAAGGCGCAACCCGCGCTGCGGCGGGCGGATCTGAGCCAGGCGGCGGCCAAGGGCGTGAAAGCGCCTGCTGAGATTTATTTGATCCCCAGCGCCGATTCGCGGCGTGTCCTCGAAGCGATGCTGCCGACGATGCTGGGTCCGGCGTTCAACCTTAGAGACGGCGCACTGGTCCAGGGTCTGCAATGGGCGACGATCAGCCTCGATCCGCCGCCGGCGGGGACGCTGCAAATGCACATAGAGTCCGCCGACGCCGCCTCGGCCGCAGCCATCAGGGACGTGGTCGCTGCCGCCCTGACGCAGCTCAGCGAAATCCCGGCGCTCAAGCAGGCCTATCCGAGGCTCGACACCGCCGTGGCGATGCTGACGCCGCAGGTCGTCGGCAACACCGCCCGCGTGAGCCTCGACAAGACGCAATTCCAGCGGCTGGCGGCCGACTTCCTGACGCCCGGTCTGTTCGAGATGCACCAGTCGATCCTGCGACTGCAATGCGGAACAACTCTCAGTGGCATGGGCAAGGCCATGCTGATCTACGCCAACGACTACGAGGACAAATGGCCGCCCAGTCTGGAGACCCTGGTGAAGATGGCTGAGTATCCTCGGTCCGGCCTGGTCTGCCCGGTGATGCGGCACCGCCCCGACTACGAATCGTATGTCTATCGAGGCGTCGATACCGGCGGATGTTGGGTCGAGCCGATGATCATCATGGTCCATGATCGCGCCGGCAACCACGAAGGCGGGCGCAACGTCCTCTTTGTCGATTCGCACGTCGAGTGGGTCACCGAGGAGCGATTCGCCGAACTGGTCAAGCAGGACAACGAACTGCGACGCAAACGCGGCTTCGCGGAGAAGCCCGCGCAGTAGATATGGAACACCCGCACCGGGTCCCGACTCGGTGCGGGCGTAGTGCCATCGATTCAGATGGCTCCTCATTGAGGCGGCGCGAACGTCGCGCGCCAGAGGACTTCACCATTCTGCGCCGTGTCGATTCGGATGCGAACTCTCCACTCGTCCTGGTCCACCAGTTTGATGGTTGTTGCCGAACGATCCTCTCCGCCCGCAACAGAAATGTCGTTCACACGCCAAGCTCTGCCCGGACCGCCCGCCGCGATCCGCAGTTCATACGGGTCGCCGCCAACGATGCGGCTGGTGCCGGAGAGCGTGCGGGTGCTCTCGTCCCACTTCTCCTCGACGAGATCGATCACGCCCTGTGTGATGTGGCGCGAGGTGCTCAGGACCTGCGGGTGCGCCGTGAGTGGGCGGACGGCAAGAACGCGGCAACTGGCGGGCGGAAGAACCGCCTCCAACCTGCCGCTGAACGGCGCGACGAACGCATCGGCCCAGTAGTCGAAGCCGACGTAGGCCTCGGCCGGGGCCAGCCCAATCTGTGCAAACGTGTGTTCGATCTGCACGCCTTGTTTCTCGTCCCAGTTGAACAGGCCGATCACGTCCCGCCGACTGCGGCCGTCGCCGTCGGTCAGCAGCCAGACGCGGGGAATCCTCTGCTCGAACAGGTCCACCGGGCGCGGCTTTCGGCCATGCGCCGGCATCGTGCGTTGGAGCAGGTGCAGCCGCTCGGCCGACAGGTCCCCGAACTGGATGCTGCTGGCGTTCAGTTGCCCCGTGAGCGTCACCCACGAACAGAGCGCCCGGGCGTGCTCTAACGGCACGCTGTCGCGGACGTAGATCGGGTCGGGGTCGTTGTACCAGACGCGGCCGTGCAGGAAGTAGGTGTTGCTGCCGC
Source organism: Sedimentisphaerales bacterium (assembly GCA_040772485.1). Lineage (GTDB taxonomy): Bacteria > Planctomycetota > Phycisphaerae > Sedimentisphaerales > Anaerobacaceae > Anaerobaca. Next base: position 105,234 of record JAXGYC010000016.1, read on the forward strand.
TGAACGGCCCCCGGCAGATCGCCGACCAGTCCCGCCCGTTGTCGGGCCCGATCCGCATCGCATCGACCAGACCGAACGAAGCCCCCAGCACGCGCATGTTCTGAGCGACGTTACAACCGAGGATGAAAACCTCCGGCCCGGCGGCCTCGCGCACCACCTTCAGGCCGTCGCGATACGCCTGGACGTGCGTCACGTGTGGATCGTGCAGTCTCGTCGAGCCCAGCTCATCTTCCTTGAAGCCGGTATTGACATAGCACATCCCGGTTGCCATACCCGTCCAGAGTCCGTCGAGCTTGAAGTACTTGTAGCCCCAGTCGTGGGCGATCCGCCGGGCCACATCGTAGACATATGCCCGCGTCTTCGGGTGCGTCAGGTCGAAGCACGTGCCGCCCCAGTGCACAACGTACGGCTTGCCGTCCTTCCGCGCGAACATCTCCTGTTTGTCGGCGAAGAACGGGTCGTCCCACGTGCCTGCGAAGGGCATGAACCAGATGCCGGGCACCATGCCGAGCCGCTCCAGCTTCGCGGCGGTCGGCGCCATGCCGGATGGGTACGGTCCATCGGCGCGGTGCGTGGTGAAGTTCTTGCGCGGCCCTTCAATCTGCGCGCCGTCCTGCCACTTGTCGTCGATCTGGATCACAGAGAAACCGTAGGGCGCCAGGTGCTCGCGCGCAAAGGCGGCGTTCCTGATGATGTCCTTCTCGTTAGATGCTCCGGCGTGGTACCACGTGCAGTACACCGTCGGCTGCGGCGGCAACGCGATGCGGTAGTGTCTCGCAACCGCGTCGGCATAGGCCTCCAGCCCCAGACGGGCATCGGCGAAATGCCCGACGACCAGCGTCTCCGATTTGACCGCCCGGCCCGGCTCAATCAGCAGCTTGCCGTAGTCGAGCCGCGCATCGACGACAGGTTTGCCATCCTCGACATGGGAGAAGAGCACGCCGCTGCCCCGGTCATGCGAGACCCAGCCGGCCACAACGCCCGCTCGGCTGGTCGGCTCGACCACCGCCAGGAACGAGTAGCTGCCGGGGTTGGCCTGGCGGCCCACATCGGTCAGCCCAGCGGTTCCAAATGCGCGCAGGTCCCCCACGGGTTTGCCCAGATTCAGTGTCAGCCCCATCGCAGCAATGCGGTCCACCGTTCTGGCCTCGCTGCCCGTGTTGGCCAGTCGGGACGTCAGAACGGCGAACGGCAAGCCTGGAAACAACGCCAATCGGTCGGAACCGCCGGCGTCGTATTCGACCTCGATTGCCTCGCCACTTCCCCAGATCGTGTCGCTGACCTCGTGCCGCGTCGCCTTGCCTCCGCCCTCGCGCAGCAAACCTCGCTCGATGAACCGCGATCCGGACGGTTTCGCGATCGCCGCGAACGTCGCTTGTCCCGCATCGAATTCGACCGCCAGAAGCTCGTTCTCGATCCGCAGCACGTCGGCCGCATCGAGTGGCGAGACGACAACCACGCCGACGATCAGTATCGATACCCCCCACAGGCACCTGGCTTTGCGCATGGTGTAACCTCCGACAAGAGGACTCGTGACGAGGTGGTTCAACGAAGACGGTAGACCGAAGGTGCGCCCCGCTTGGCGCCGTCGAAAAGAACGAGGACCTCCGTATACTCCGGCCCATCCTCCAGAATCGCCATGGCCTCTGCCTTGCCGGGTGGATTCGGAATCGATCCGATCTTCCGGACCGCGCTGCCGCGGCCGTCCCAGCGAAACAGGTCATAGCCACGACGCTCCTCGTAATCCTCGGCTTGCAGGTAGACATCCGACGGTTCGGAACCGGCGTTGCCCGCGATGATCAGGAAGCCCTGCCTGGCCGCGACGATCTCACGAATGCCCAGCCCTTTGCCCAGCATCAGCTTGTGGAGCGTGTATGCCGGACGCGAGACCCCCGAGAACACCGCCTCGGCCTCCACCTCCAGGACGAAAGCGTTCCCGTCCAGGTTGGGATTGCGAAGCCCGACGAACAGACGTCCCTGTCGGATCGCCAGCCCTTCGATGTTCACGCCCTTCTGCTGGAGGGGTTTGGCGAAATACGGACGCAGAATCGGGTCCGTTTCGAGGATCGGCGTGAGACTGGCCAGCGTGACGGCATTGTCCAGCGGCATTCCGCTGGCCGGGTCGACCTTCAGCCGGCAGATCGTGTAGCGCTTCGCCTGACGCTGGCCGCTCTTCTTGGCGACGCCGTGCGAGCCGACGATGTAGTAGCAGTCGCCCTCGGCGGCAATTCCCTCGATGTCGATCTCCTCGCCCGATGGCAACAGCGAGACAGACCCTGACACATTCAGCGCCCGGTCCTCTCGCGACAGCTCAACCACCTGCACCGCCGCGCTCTCATCGGCCCCGATCAGACACCGCGTCGGCGAGATGCACGCGATGCCGCTGAGGTCCTTGTCTTCGAGAACGGCGCCTCGAAAGGAATAGGATTCGACGAACTCGACGCCGTTCAGCGCGTCCGTACCGCCACTCGATGACTGTGGAGGCGGGTCTTTCTCCGCGCAGCCCTGCCCCGCGATCACCAGGGCCAAGCCGCACACTCCCGACAGAGCAACCAACAATCGATAGCCAATTCCGTTCATATCGTGCGATCACCTCGTTGACCTTCTATAACGCGGCGAGACACTTCCGTCAACCCGATTGCCCCGCCCCTTGGCAGATCGAAAACCCTTGCCAACGAGCCCGCCGCTGAGTACACTCAGCCCCGAGAGTCGGGCGTCTGCCCCCTCTTCTCGGGCCCGTAGCTCAGCGGTAGAGCAGGGGACTCATAATCCCTTGGCCGCTGGTTCGAATCCAGCCGGGCCCAGTCTTCTTTTGAGGTGTGTCACACAGTGACATGCGGTTCCCATCTGTGCCTAAAGGCCGTGTTTCGCTGGACTTAGCATTGGCTGCCAGTGTGCCCACGTTTGCATCGGAAGACACTGCACCGTTACCTTTCGAGGACAGGGGCTGCCTACCGATGGAAGGCGTTTCTGTCCATTTCACTGTCCATTTTCCTGTCCACTCGTCGGTGGCTCCGTCCGTGCCAGTGGCGACCGCCTGCGCAGCATCCTCTGTCCCCGGCCAAGGATAATCCGGCAGGTTCTCGATCGCCCTTCGCAGATCATATGGCCTCGGCGCATCCGTGTAGGTTCCGAGCGTCAGACTGGAACGGTCGCTGTGCCGCATGATGGCCATGCGTTCCTTCAGTGAGGCCCCCGTCTTGTCGAGGTTCGTGGCCAGCGTGCGCCGAAGACAGTGGAACACGATCTTGCCGTGTCCGTTCTCGATCTCGATTCCCGCATCCCGACAATCAGCGTGCAGCATTTCCGCCGTCCGGAAGTGGGTCGGCATGTTGAACGCCTTGGCTCCCGGCAGCTTGCCCGAGAAGAACTCGCGAAGCTGTTCGACGCGCCTCTGCTTGAGCAGTTGTTCGGCTTCCTCCCGGTTCTTGCAGAACTCGGCTGCGACCCTGACGACGGCGTTCTCAAAACCAAACGAGGAGATCGTCAGACTCCGCAATTCACCTACCCTGAAGCCCGTTTCGACATCCAGCAGGTACCGGTCCAGCGTCGCCGCTGGCTGAGGGCACTTGCCCGCCGCCCGCTGATCCGTTAGCCTTTCAGGATTATGAAACAGAATCAGTGGCTCACGCCTGCGACGTGTCGGGCCTATTGTGTCGACAAGAGACTCTGGAGAGCCATCGATTGCCTCACGTTGCTGTTTTCAGACAGAGCATAGTTGGAAGGATAGACAATGAACTCGATCTTCCATGCGCGGTTGCTTCACTTTGCCATGCCTATCGTAGTTATGATGGGATTTGTCGCCTTCTTGGCTTCGCCCGCATTCGCCTTGGACGGCCAAGTTCAAATCCACGACCCTTCCACCATCGTGCAGTGCAATGGCAGATTCTACACGTACGGCACCGGCGGTTCTTCCTTGGTTTCCGAGGATGGCTGGACCTGGCGTCGCGGGGTCAGGCCCTCGCGTGGCGGAATGGCCCCCGACGTCATTCACATCGGCGACCGCTACTTCCAGTACATCGGCTCGAACCCCGGCGGGCAGCCTCACGGCGCCATCAACCTGATCTGGACCAGGAGCCTCGACCCGAATTCCCCCGACTACAAATGGGAAGACGGCGGAGTCGTCGCTTCGTCCGATGGGATCGAGTTCTGCAATGCCATCGATCCCGGGGCCTTCCTGGATCCCACCGACGGGAAGCTGTGGCTGGTCTACGGTTCCTATTTCGGCTATATCCGGCTGGTCCAACTCGACCCCCAGACCGGCAAACGCATCAATCCGAACGACAAGCCCGCAGACATCGCGATCAACTGCGAAGCGGCGATCATGATCTATCGCGACGGCTGGTATTACTTGCTGGCCACGCACGGCAGTTGCTGTCGGGGCGCCGACTCCGGCTACAACATCCGCGTGGGACACGCCAGGAAGGTGAGCGGTCCTTTCCTCGACCACACGGGCCTCGACATGCTCCAGGGCGGCGGCAAGCTTTTCCTCGGCTCCGGCGGCCGCGTCATCGGCCCCGGCCACTTCGGCCTTCTCGACCTCGGCGACGGCGTTCAGAGATTTTCCTGCCACTATGAGGCCGACCTCGACAGGGGCGGCGCCAGCGTGATGGACATCCGCCCGTTGCTATGGAAAGACGGCTGGCCCGTCGCCGGAGAGAACTTCAGGGAAGGCACATATGAGATCGAATCCGTCCGCACCGGCACCGCACTCGAGCTAGCCGTGGAGGGTGTGCCGGTCGGCGGCCGACGCAGCAGGCGTCCCCCCGGCGCAGCGCCTGGCGGACCGGGCGCTGCTGGGGGGCCAGGAGGAATGTTCGCCGGCCAGGGCGGCGTAATTCCGCCGCAGGATGTCGCGCAGGTGTCGACGAACTGGCCTGCCGGCAACATCGACATCCGCATGGCCAATTATATGTGCCAAGCCCAGCAGAAGTGGACCGTTACGCCCGTCGCCAACGCCGGTGGCTATCCCGGATCGCCTTATTTCAGGATCACCATCGCCGGCACCGACCGCACGCTGGCCGTAGGCGAAGACGGCGAACTGGTCGCCCTCCCCGCCTTTACCGGCGGACACGAACAGCTCTGGCGTCTCGACCAGCTCGCCGACGGCGCCTGGCGCATCATGCCCAAGTTCGCCTCGACGGCCAAAGAATCGCTGGTCCTTTCGGCCGTCGGCAGCAGTTTCGCGACGCTCGCGAAGTTCGATCCCGCCGGCGACAAACAACGCTGGCTCTTCAAAACGCCCTGACGCGAAATCATGAATCGGAAATCAACAATCAGAACTCGCGAATCCAGCAAAGGGTCTCCCATGACTGTGCTCCGCAACATCCATATACCGGCGGTCGTCGTCCTGACGGGTTCAATTGTGGCCATGACCGCCGCATCCGGGTGTGCTTCTCACGGGTCCGTGCACTCCCCAACGCGCCCCGCCTCCGCCGAGACAGCTCTCCGTGCCGCCGGCTTCATACAGCGATGGCTCATTCTCGAGCCGATTGGCGCCGACGGACTTACCGACAGCGCTGTCCAGGCGGCCGTCAGGAAGGACTGCTTTCCCAACCAACTCACCGTCGTTCCGCACGACGGCGACAAGGTGACGGTCGGCGGCACAGAGCTCACGTGGCATGCCGTCGACACGAGTGAATACAACGTCAACCTCTATTACTTCGCCTACGGTCTCGGCAAGCCGACGTCGAACGTCTTGTTCTGGGCCGTTACGGTCGTCGACTGCCCGAGCGAGATGTCCGGGGTGCGTCTGGCCATCGGCTCCAACGCGGCCTCCGTCTGGTGGGTCAACGGCAAGGAGGTCATCGGCATCTACGGCGACCGCCAGACCGTCATCGACGACGGCGTGTCGAAACGTCTCACGCTCAAAAAGGGACCGAACATCGTGCGCTGTGCCATCGTCAACGGCGGCGGAGCCACCGATTTCTGCGCGCGGTTCCTCGACGGGGAAGACAAACCGCTGAAGGGCCTTACTGTGAGCGTGGGTGATGCGTATCGTTGAGTGCGAGTCCGAGCGACGCGAGAACGCGGCGAAACAACGGCGTGAACTGGAGGTCACAAGAAATGAGAAGTCATCCTGGAATCGCATCCGTTGTATTTGCGGCCGTTGTCCTGTCGGCGACTTCGACTGTTTCGTTTGGAGCGGAGGCGATTCCCGCTCCGGGCTCGAAACTGGCGCCGGCGAGCGAGAACAGAATCATCACGGAATCGGACGTAACGGCCGAGCGGGTGGGCAGCTCGATACCGGTTGAGGCGATCGGAGAACCGGTCAGTGCGGTCACAGTGTCGACGCCGCGATGGGTGGCCGGAGCTGACGCCGCATCCAGCTACGCCACCGTGGATGGCTCGATTCTGCCGGTCGATCCCAAGGGCAAGCCGATCAACTTCCGTGTGATCCTGCCGGCAAGCTGGTCCCGGCGGGCAATCCAGCAAGGCGGAGGCGGCATGAACGGCATGATCCCCGTCGGGGGCGGCGGTTTCGGCAGAGGCAGAGGCGGGCCGAGTGATCCGGGCGTCGCCCTGTACGGCAGCGACTCGGGTCATCAAGCCGGTTTCGGCGGTCCTCGCGGCGGCGGACCCTCGCGTGACGACTGGGCGCTGAACGACGAGGCCATCAAGAACCTTGGTTACATGCAGATGAAGAAGACACACGACGCCGCCATGGTCATCATGGAACGTGTGTATGGCGAGCGTCCACGGTTCAACTACTACCGCGGAGGTTCGCAGGGCGGGCGCGAGGCGCTCACGGTGGCGCAACGCTACCCCGCCGATTACGACGGCATCCTTGCGGATGTCCCAATCCTGAGCTTCTCGTCTCTGATGCTCGCTCCTGAGCTGATCCGGATCCAGGAGAAGCCCTTGGCGAAATGGGTCCCGCCGGCAAAGGCCGCTGCAATCCGCAAGGAATTCATCCGCCAGTGCGACAAGCTGGACGGATTGGCGGACGGCATCACCAACAACTACATGGCGGCACGCGCGATCTTCGATGTCACCGACGGCGTCGGGCCCGCCGATCCCTGGGCCGCGCTGCGTGCTCCGAACGGCGTGGATCCCGACCCCGAGGACAAGTCCGCATCGGCCAAGCTCACCGACGGCCAGATCGAAACACTCCAGTTGGTCTACAGCCGGTACAAGTTCGCCACGCCCCTCGCCAACGGGGTTCGAACATTCGGAATGTGGCTGCCGAATACAGACGTCGCAGGTTCGGGCCTGATCGAATCGGTTCGATTCCGCGGACAGGAAGGTGCCGGCAACAACGCACGGGTGCACTCGCACCTGGGAGCGCTTGGCGTCACCGGGTTCCTGATGCAGAATCTCGCCGCCAACCCGCTCGACTATGTGGAAGGCGGTCCGTTGAACCAGCGCCGCTGGCAGATCTCCGAATGGCTCGACTCGACCAATCCGGACCTTACAGCATTCCACCAACGCGGCGGCAAGATGATCGTGACTATCGGCACCAACGACACGTTGGCCTCCCCGGGGGCCCAACTGGATTACTTTCAGTCGGTGATCGACAAGATGGGGCAGGATCAGGTGGATGCCTTTGCCCGCTTCTTCGTCATTCCCCAGACCGGCCACGGCTTGACCGGCGTCAGCTACAGCGTCAATGGTGATGGGCAGACGATTCCCGTCACCCAAATACCCGCCCAATTCGACAAGATGGGCATGCTTATGGCCTGGGTGGAGAAGAACCAGGCTCCGCCCAAGGTTCCCGTGGTGACATCGGGCAACCGCAGCCTGCCCCTCTGCTCGTATCCGAACTATCCCCAGTACGTGGGCGGACCTGTCGAATCCGCATCCTCGTACGTCAGCACCGCACCGTGAAAACTGTCAGGTGCGTAAGTCAGGGCGTCACGCGCCCGACGCCCGCGGAGAGGGGAGGCATCGTGAAGCGGTCGCTCGCGGACTTGGCCGGCGTCCAGACGTTCAGGTACAGGCAGTCTTCGCTCTTGCCAGGGGGAGGATTCCCGCCCTGAATGGGGCCGGGGCGAATTGGATGGCCTCCCGCACGCCCTCCCATTTCGCAGCAGGTTGAGGCGCACGCCATCGGAGGTCGCCCACCGGCGGTGCGGCGGACATCGCAAACATCCCAACCAAACAAGTTGTCTTCATCATGAGAGTAGTCCCCTTCATTCCGTGCTAATTCTCCCGCCACAGGTTCGGCAGAAGACGGTAATAGAGCAAGTGACGCCACGTGGCCCAGTCATGGCCGCCGTATCCGCCCACGTAGTACTCGTGGGTGATCTTGTGATTCGAGAGAGCCTGATGGAGCGTCACGCAGCGGGCGCCCATCCGGCCCTCGGCTTCCGCGGCGCCCTGTCTCACGAACAGGTCCAGCACGAAATGACAGGAGGGAGACAGCAAGGCGGTGGCTCCGTGCCCGGAAGAATTATTTTGCCCGCGACGGCATATGGATTACAATCCCTTCCGGCGGTGCGGCAGCCCGAATGATGCCGCCGGGTGTTGCCCAACTGTGTCATGAGGTCGGCTGCATCAGGCCGTATATGCCAATGCCCGAAGAGGTGCAAAATCCATGAACTCAGCCACTCCGCAACCTCCCGGCGACCGTCTCAAGACGCGCGAGTACATCGGCTACGCCCTGGGCGACACGGCCTCGAACTTCTTCTTCCAGACCTTCAATATCTTCCTGACCTACTATTACGTGGACGTCTGGGGCATCCCGGCCACGGCGCTGTTGTGGATGATGCCCATCGTCCGCCTCGTCGGCGCCTTTGACGATCCGATCATGGGCCTGATTGCCGACCGTACGAAGACCCGCTGGGGCAAATTCCGCCCGTATCTCTTCTGGGGTGCGATCCCCTACGGCATCTGCGGCTATCTGATGTTCGCCGGCCCGAATTTCGGTCCGACCGGCAAAGTCGTTTACGCCTACCTCACCTACGCAATGATGCTGACGAGCTACACGGTGATCAACGTGCCCTACTCGTCCCTTCTGGGCGTGATCAGTCCCTCGTCGCGCACGCGGACCGTGGCGTCGAGTTTCCGGTTCGTTGGGGCCTTTGGCGGCGCGTTCTTGATTTCGCTGCTCGTGCGCCCGCTGGTGAAGTACCTCGGCGGCAGCGACGAGATGCAGGGCTTCCAGTACACGATGGCGATCTTCGCCGTCGCATCGGTGATCATGTTCTGGATCACGTTTGCTACGACGAGAGAACGGGTGACGCCGCCACCCGGGCAGAAGACCAACATCCTCGAAGAGCTGCGTGAATTGGTTCACAACTGGCCCTGGGTCGTGCTGCTGATCGCGTCGGTCTGCTCCACGACATTTATTGCGCTGCGATCGGGCAGCACAATCTTCTATTTCAAGTACGTCGTGGGCGACGACAAGACTCCGGTTCTCCTGGGACTCGACCGCACCACGATCTTCCTTTCCACCGGCGCGCTGGCGCAGGTGGCCGGCACGGTGATGTTGGGCTTCATCGCCCGCCGGGTGGACAAGAAGTACGCCGCAGCCGGCCTGTGCGCAGTCACCGGCGCGTGCTTCCTGATGTTCTACTTCCTGCCGGTGGACCGGTTCGTCCTGCTCGTCGCGGCCAATGCACTCGGTTACCTCTGCATGGGCCCGACCTCGGCGCTCACCTGGGCGCTGTACGGCGACGTGGCGGACTACGGAGAATGGAAGTACGGCCGCCGTTCGACCGGGCTGATCTACTCGGCGTCGCTGTTCTCGATCAAAACCGGGATCGTCGTCGGCGGCTTCCTGCTGCCGCTGTTCCTGGCTGGTTTCGGCTTCGTGAAAGACGCCGAGCAGACCGCCACGGCGTCGTTCGGCATCACCCTCGCCTTCTCGATCGTGCCTGGAGTCATCGCGTTGCTCAAAGCCGGTGCGATCATGATGTATCCACTAAACCAAAAGCGTGTGGACGAAGTGGAACGAGAACTGGCCGCCCGCCGCGCTGCGTCCCCTGAGGTGAAGCCCGCATGACCATCCGCAACCCCATCCTCCCCGGTTTCAATCCCGATCCGTCCATCGTCCGCGTCGGCGATGATTATTACATTGCCACCTCGACCTTCGAGTGGTTCCCTGGCGTGCAGATTCATCATTCGCGAGACCTCGTCCACTGGCGTTTGCTCACGCGCCCGCTCCGTCGGGCCAACCAGCTCAACATGCTGGGCGACCCCGATTCCTGCGGCATCTGGGCGCCGTGCCTCAGTTACGCGGACGGCCTGTTCTGGTTGATCTACACGGACGTGAAACGCTTCGGCCGCACAACCGTCGGCGGCGCCGGCGGCGCTTCCCTGCGTGACTTTCACAATTATCTCGTCACCAGCCCGCGCATTGACGGCGATTGGTCCGATCCCGTCGATCTCAACAGCAGCGGCTTCGATCCTTCGCTGTTCCACGACGAGGGTGGCCGCAAGTACCTCTTGAACATGCTGTGGGACCATCGGCCCGGAAACAATCGTTTTGCGGGCATCGTCTTGCAGGAATACTCGGCCAGGCAGCGCAAGCTGGTTGGCGAGCGGATCAACCTCTTCAAAGGCACGCCGCTGGGCTTTACCGAAGCGCCCCACCTCTATAGGCGCAACGGCTGGTATCACCTGCTCACGGCGGAGGGCGGCACGGGCTGGGGACACGCGGTGACGATGGCACGCTCGCGGACGCTCACCGGGCCGTACGAGCTGCATCCTGACACGTACATTCTCAGCGCGCGCCATCGCCCAGACGTCGACTTGCAGCGCGCCGGCCACGCGAGTTTGGTTGAAACGCAGGACGGCGAGACGTACATGGTCTATCTCTGTGGGAGGCCCTTGCACAATCGCGGCCGCTGCACGCTGGGTCGGGAAACAGCGATTCAGAAGATGATCTGGGGAGAGGATGACTGGCTGCGCACCGTGGACGGGCAGGGAATTCCAACCGTCGAAACACCCGCGCCGTCATTGCCCGCCCACGCATTTCCTGCAACGCCGGCGCGTGAGGAGTTCAACTCACCGCAATTGCCGATCGATTTCCAATGGCTGCGGACGCCGTGGCCGCAGGAGATCTTCAGCCTCACGGCGCGTCCGGGCTTCCTGCGTCTCCTGGGCCGCGAAACGATCGGCAGCTCGTTCAAGCAGTCACTTGTCGCTCGGCGGCAGCAGGCTCATTGTTTCAGCGCCGCCACGATCGTCGAGTTCGAGCCGGAACATTTTCAGCAGAGCGCAGGCCTCGTCTGTTACTACAACGGCGCGAAGTTCCATTACCTTCATCTCTCTCACGACGAAACGCTCGGCAAGTATCTGCGAGTGATGTCCTGCGTGCCCGACTCGCTGCAAACCGACGCCTTCACGCCGCCCATCGGTATTCCCAGCGGCCGGCCGGTGCATCTGCGCGTCGAGATCGACTACGAGCGGCTCCACTTCGCCTATCGCGTCGAAGGCGTGGACAAGGACTGGCGATGGCTGCCGCAGCAGTTCGACGCGAGCATTCTCTCCGATGAAGCCACCGCTCCCGGCCAATCGAGTTTCACCGGCGCATTCGTCGGCATGGCCTGCCAGGATTTGGCCGGGACGTTGCGTCCCGCGGACTTTGACTTCTTTGAGTACCGGGAGAGAAGCTATCATCCCAACGCAGCCGTGACGATGAACGCCTAATGTCCCGCACAGGGAAGGACCGCAGCGCCAAGCAGGGCAATGAGCAGTCCGGAGACCGAGAGCACGGTCGTGATGACGGTCCAGGACTGGAGCGTCTCTCTTTCGGTCAGACCGCTCAGCTTGCTCACTACCCAGAAGCCGCTGTCGTTCATCCACGAGAAGTTGATCGCCCCGAAGCCAATGGCCAGGAAGACGTAGATCGGATGACAGGACAGACTCGACACGCCCTGGCCGCCCTGGGGGTAGATGATGGGCACCATCATCGCAGATGTCGCCAGCATGGCCACCGTGGCGGAGCCCTGCGCGACGCGGATCACGCTCGATACGAGCCAGGCGAGCAATACGAAGTTGACTTCGCGCCCGGCCGCCACGACCCTGACGGCCTCCCCCACGCCGGCGTTCTTGAGCATCAGCCCAAACGCCCCGCCGGCACAGGTGATCAGGATGATCGTGCCGGCCGTTTGCAGTGGCGGGCCGAGCAGCGAACCAATCTTCCCGACAGAGTAATCCTTCTGCCGGGCCAGGACCCACATGGCGATCACGGCGCCGACGATCAGGGCTATATTGCGATTGCCGATAAACTCGACGTACGGGTATAGAATGGGAAACCGCTTGGCCCCTCCGAAGGCCGCCATGAAGGAGGCGGTCGAAATCAGACCGATCGGCAGGAGCACCGGGAGGATCGACGGGAGGAATCCCGGCAGCGCACGCTCATCGAGCGCCTCGACCCGTTCGAACTGCGTCACAGAGACGCCCGGCATCTGACGGACCGGCACCGTCATCCGCCGGTTCAGCCAGCGAGCCATCATCCAGGCGCACAGTGCCGGGATCGTACCGGCAACCAGACCAACCATAATGGTCAATCCAAGATCCAACTTCAAAGTCTCCGCCATGGCCAGGGGGCCGGGATGCGGCGCAACCAGGATGTGGGTCACCAGCGACGAGCAGCAGATCGCCATCAGGAACAGCACGTAGTCCCTGCGCAGCCGCAACGACAGGGCTTGGGCGACGGGCAGCAGGAGCATGAAGAAGGTGTCAAAGAAGATGGGGATTGAAAGGACGTAACTGCTCGCAAACAAGGCAAACCCCGCATGCTTCTCCCCAAAGACTGCCAGAAACCGACGGACCACTTTGTCGGCGGCGCCGCTCTCCATCAGGCACATGCCGATGACGGAAGCCAGCGCAATCACCACGGCGATCTTGCCCGCCGTCGCGCCGAACTCGGCGGTGGTCAGTTCGACCGCCTGGATCGCATGGCTCTTCTCGGGTTCGCCCGGCAACGGACCCGCCAGCAGGCCGGCCGTAACGGCGGCCAGAATCAGCGCCAGGAACGCGTGCAGGCGCACGACCGTGATCAGCAAAACCACGACGCCGACGCTGACAAGCAAGACGACGAAAGGCCAATAGGTCGCATTCATCGGGCCAACGCCTTCATGCCGGCGACGAGAACCCCGGCGATTGTCTCGACATCATACACGCACCCACCCCACGTGCCTCCACAGACCTGTTGAAGCAGGGCCCACAGCCGCGTGTCCTCGGGCAGGCCGGGCAGCGGCGCCAGGTCGGGGCGAAGCGGACGTTGGGCAAGCAGTAGATTACCGTGCTCGACGCTCAGCACCTCCGCACGATCGCCCTTTTGACCGACCAGATTGACGCGGCCGTCCAGCCGGTTGCGATCGATCACGATGTCGATGATGTCCCCGTCGACGACCTTGCCGATGGGCCCTCCCGCCAGCGCCTCGGGCCCCACGTGACCGATGCAGGCGCCCGTGCTGACGCCGCTGAACCGGGCGTCGGTGATCAGAGCCACGTGCTTGCCCCAGGCCAGGTGCTTCAGTGACGCGGTGACCTCATAGACCTCTTCCATGCCGCTGCCCATGGGGCCGTCGCAGATCAGCAGAACCACGTCTCCCGGCCCGATCGCGCCGGATTTGATGCCGGCCAGGACATCCTTCTCCCGGACGAAGACCTTGGCCAGCCCGCGCTTTCGATACACGCCGTCCGCATCGACGACGCTGGGGTCGATGGCCGTGCTTTTGATGACCGAGCCCTCGGGCGCGATGTTGCCCTTCGGGAATGTCACCGTCCCGGTCAGGCCGGCCGCGCGTGCGCGTGAGGGAGTCAGGATGACGTCCTCCGGATCGACGCCGTCCTGTTCCTGCAAGGCGGCACGCAGCCGGGCTCGGCGCTCGGACCGTTCCCACTGTTCCAGGAGCACGCCGAGGTGGTCGCCGGTAACGGTCAGCACATCAAGGTCCAGCATGCCCAGCTCCCGCAGGCGCAGCATGACCTCCGGAACTCCCCCGGCCAGATACACCTGAACGGTCGCATGGTTCCGCGGTCCGTTGGGCAGCACATCGACCAGGCGAGGTGCCTGGCGGTTCACGGCGATCCAGTCATCGACCGTGGGCCGGTTCAGGCCGGCCGCGTGAGCGATCGCAGGCAGATGGAGCAGGAGATTCATCGACCCGCCGAACGCGGCGTGGACGATCATGGCGTTGCGAATGGCCCCGTCCGTCAGCACATCCTTGATCGCGATACCCCGCTCTTCCAGCGCCAGCAGGGCCCGGACGGACGAGCGGGCCAGCTCGAGCCAGATGGGTTGGCCCGACGGGGCCAGGGCCGAATGCAATACGCTGAGCCCCAGGGCCTCGCCAATCACCTGCGAGGTGGAGGCCGTTCCCAGAAATTGACAGGACCCTCCGGGCGAAGCGCAGGCCGTGCACGCGACCTGCTGGGCGTATTCCAGCGTGACCTCGCCTCTGGCGAAACGGGCGGGCAGGCTCTGTACCTTCCCGGCATCCTCGCCCGCGGCCGGAGGCAACGTCACGCCGCCGGGGACCAGCACCGAGGGCAGATCTTTCATGGCTCCGAGGGCCATCATCATCGCCGGCAGTCCCTTGTCGCAGTTGGCGATCCCCAGCACACCCTGCCGTCGGGGCAGGCTGCGAATCAACCGCCGCAACACGATGGCGGCGTCATTGCGGTAGGCGAGGCTGTCCATCATTCCGGCAGTGCTCTGCGTGCGTCCGTCGCAGTGTTCGGTGACGAAGGAGGCAAAAGGAATGGCGCCGAGCCGTTTGATCTCCGAAGCCGCCTCCTCCGCGAGCAGGACCGGCTCGAATTGTCCCGTGCTGTACGTCAATGCAAGAGGTGTCCCATCCTTGTCGCGGATTCCGCCGTGCATGCCCAGGATCAGGAACTGTTTCTTTCCAAAATCGTTCGGATCCCACCCCTGACCCACGTTCTCGATCCACCCGAAGACGTCGCCGCAAGGCGAATTCCGCAGGAACTCAGCCGTCATCGGCAGCTTTCCTTTGGGGCCAGCGGCCGTCGTTTGGATGCGATAGACGTGGCCCTGCTCCGGCTTCAGTATGTCACGAGCAACTTCGGACAGCTTCATATTCCATCCTCATACATCTTTCCCAGCATCGCGGCGCCGAGCAGCGAGGACTGGTCCTGGTAGCGATACTCCGATGCCGCCATCCACCGCTTCTTCAGGAGGTCCATGCCCCCAATCCTGGCGCCCCCGCCGGTGGTGATGATCGGCTGCTTCAGCTCGATGAATTGCGACACTTCCTTCAGGTGGCTGCCCACATAACGGAGATTGCCTCGCAGCAGACCGAGCAACATCTGCTGCCGATCCGTCTCCAGCGTGACACTCGAGAAGGCCGCCGTCAGGGGCTCCAGGCTGTAGCGCGAGCCCTGCAGGTACGGGACGTATTCCGGCAGTTCGTCCTCGCTGGACGTGCCCTGCGCCAGATAGCCGGCAATCGTCTGCGGGACGAACTTCTCGTAGAACTCATCCTTCGACATATCGCGGCAGAACACCGAGTGGAACCACTCCAGCGCCTTGCCGCCCGTGTTCAGGACGAAAAACGTCATCCATCGACCCGGAAGGACGTGACATCGGATATTGTAGTTCGGTGATCCGACCGGCCGATCGATGCAGACGGCCGCGATCTCGCAAGTCCCTGCAATGTCGACAACCTGTCCCGGATCGGCAAGCCCCGCGGAGAGCCCCGCCAACACGGCGTCGTTGCCGCCGCAGAGCACCGCCGCTCCCCGCGGCAGACCCAGTTCATCGGCGATTTCGGGCAGCAGGGTCCCCGCGGCCGCATGGCTGGGCATCAAGGGCGGTAGTCTCTCCGGATCGATGCCCGCCTTCTCCAGCACCCTGTCGAGCCACGAGAGCTGATTACGCCGGGTATCGTAAAGTCCGGTGATGGACATCGTCGAAGGGTCGATGGCCCACTGCCCTGTGAGTCTCTTGACCATGTACGTATTGGTGTGACCGAACTTGTACGTTCGACTCCACACGTCGGGCTGGTTGTCGCGAATCCATAGAGTGGAGCACAGCGACGAGCCACCCGAGACAGGCAGATTACACGCTTCGGCGAGAAGGAACTCCTCGCCGACGTCGTGCCGAATTCTCCGGGCCTGCTGTTGCGACCGCTGGTCGAAAAAGAGAATCGCCGGTCCCAGGGCGGTCCCATCCTCGGCCATGGCCGTCAGCCCGGGCGTGGTCACGGAAAGCGAGAGAACGCCGACCTCGGCCAGATTCGGCTGGAGCTCCCGACAACAGGACCTCAGGGCCTCCCACCATTTCTGCGGATCGATGTCGGCTTTGCCCTGGTCGTAGACGCGCACCTCGTACTCGCGGGACGCACTGCACTTCAAGTCCAGGCCGGGGTTGAAAACGCCCATCTTGAACGCGGTCGTGCCGACATCGATGGACAGAATGTCTCTCACGGTTCCAGCACTCCCGCCTCGATCAGAGCAGTCCTGACAGAGATGATCTGACCGGCGTCGAGCGGATACAGGGGCCTCCTGGGAATCCCGCCTCGGAATCCCAGCAGATTCATAGCCGCCTTCACTCCCGGCACTCCGAACTGCCCCGCGATGCGATGGTTCGCCTCGTTGAGTTTCTGGTTCAGACTCTCGGCATCCGGCATCCAGCCCTCGATGAGCGCCTCGTGAAGCCGGACCGCCGGATTCGGACTGTAATCGGCAAGAGAAACCGTTCCTCCGATCGATCCCCTTTCCACAAAGCCGCGAAGCTTGCCGATCGAACCCACCATGACGCAGAAATCGTCACGGTCCAGGTCCATGATCTTGAGGTCGCAGCCGGGCGTGCTGTCTTTCATCCCGACGATGTTGGGATGTTCCGATAGCCTCTGGATCAGCTCGAAAGAAAGCGTCATGCCGTTGAAACCGGGGCTGTTGTAGAGGAGCACCGGAATGCGGGCATGGTCCGCCAGCGTCGAGAAATAGCGAACCAGGCAGTCATCCGTCAACTGCTTCCGGAAGTACGACGGGCTCTGCACGAGTGCGTAGTCGACGCCCCGCGAGGCCAGCCATTCGAGGGATTGCTCGGCGCAACGCTGGGCCTCGTACATGACGCCGGCGATCACGATCTGCTCATCGCCCTTGCCCTCGAGAACGGCATCGACGACCGCCTGCCTCTCCTCTTCGTTGAGGCTCTTGTTCTCCCCGTTGGAGCCGAGAGCCAGGTAGCCCCGAAGCGGCGTCTCCCGGTAGAGAGCCATGTTGTATTCCAGGGCCTGGATATCCAGGGCTTCATCGTCTGCAAACGGCGTGGCGATCGGGGCGAAGATGCCCTTGAGTCTTTCCCTGTTGCTTGAATCCATCGGACCTCTCATCCGGCGGCTGCCTGAGTGCCGTCACTGAAAGTAGCTCATCAAATCGGTCACACGAACGATCCCGTCGATTTTCCAGGGCTTGCGGCTGCGGATCAACTCCGCCTGCGGGCCGTCTTCATCGCCCAGGCAGGACAGGACGATATCCGCCAAGCTCAAATCCTCGTCCCGCGTGTAGTCGTTCACGGTCGCCACAACGTTCATTCCGGCGGCCTTGGCGGCCTTGACCCCGTTGCTCGAATCCTCGATGACAACGCATCGCTCGGGCCGCAGTCCGGTCTTCTCCAGCGCCAGGAGATAAATCTCCGGGTCCGGCTTCTTTCGCTGGACGACGTCCCCGGCCAGAACGAGGTCGAAGTGGATGTCCGCAAGCAGGCCCTCCAGGATGGACCGAGCCGCCCTTTCGGCCGATGTCGTACAGACGCCCAGCATCAGCCCGCGGCGGCAAGCCTCCTGCATCAGGCGGTGCACGCCCGGCCGCAGCGGCAACTGCCTGCGTTCGATCATTTCGATGAAGATGTCCGTCTTACGCTGATGGAGTTGCGCGATCAGGGCATCCTCCTGGTCGGGAGGAATCTCCCTGCCGAAGCCTTCGGTGCGCAACTGATGCCGCATGCGCTCCTTGCCGCCGCCGACTTGCAGCATCTCATGGTACTTCGGGACATCCCAGCGAACGTCGAATCCGAAGCTCTCGAACGCACGGTTGAAGGCGACCCGATGGCCGTCCCGTTCCGTATCGACGATCACCCCGTCCTGGTCGAAGAAGATGGCTTTGATTTCCGGCATCGTACGCCTCACCCGGCCTTCCCCGCGCATCCCAGGACGTCGATCCATCGCTCGACCATCTGAATCGTCGCCTTGGAAACCGCGTCATCCAGCCGCCCGGGATTGTACTCATCCCGATGCGTGCTGATGTAGCCGTACGTTGCATCGATGAGCGTGTGTTTGAGCTCCGTGGAAACGTTGAACTTGCACCCGCCGCACGCCACAAGTCTTCGCACCACGTCATCCTGAAGCCCCGTCCCGCCGTGGATGACCAGCGGAACCGTCGGCTCAGTCCCGTTCAGCACTTTGAAGACCTCTTGCAGGAGGTCGAAATGGAGCTTTGGGTTTTTGGTCTTGTACACCCCATGGGCGGTGCCGATGGCCGGCGCGAACAGATCGATGCCGGAGCGCCGGACAAACTCCTCGGCCTTGCCTGGATCGCACAGAGCGGCCTCGTCCTCAGTGACCTTGATCTGGTCCTCCACGCCGCAGACCGTGCCCAGCTCGCCCTCGACCGTGACATCGCCAAGGGCATGGCAGTGGTCCGTCACGGCCTTCGTGACGCGTACGTTGGCTTCAAACTCCTCTTTCGACGCGTCAATCATGATATTCGTGTAGCCCGCGTCGGCAGCGGCTTTGCACAGAGTCACATCGGTGCAGTGATCCAGGTGCAGGCAAATGGGAACAGACGCGGCTTCCGCCAGGGCGCGGTACGCCGCGACCAGCACCTTCACCCCCAGAAACCGCACGGGCGCGACGGAGGTCTGAAGAATGAGGGGAGCCCTCTTACCCTGCGCCGCCTCGATAACCGCCTTCATCTGGACGATATTCGTGACGTTGAAAGCCCCGACGGCGTATTTGCCCTCCGTGGCTTTCAGCAGCATCTTCTTGGCCGATACGATTGCCATTCACGACTCCTATGCTCGCTGACCAGCGACCTGTCCCACTCCCGCTTCACACGCCCATCCACCGCCAGTATACACACCTAGACCACCGTAAAGTACAAATATTACCTGATCACAAGTGCCTATGCCAATCGGCCTTGTGCCACCTTGTGACGAAAGCCCGTGCCCGTTCACCGTCAATCCGGTAATCTCCACGGACCATGGTAGCGTAAAGACGTCTTCGCACATTTTCTGATCGATGTCACTCTGGTCGATGCAAGAGGGTCTGATACGGATCAGGAAATGTCTTTGCGCGCCGGTGAGAATAGGGTAGCGCCCTGGGTCTGCCTGTGGCATACTCTCGAAGAAACGGAGGGACTGTCTCATGCAGATCCAAGCTCATCACCCCGACGATCTCGAACGACTGCGTCAGCGAAGCCGCCAACAACGCGACGCCAAGCAACGAGACCGCTATCGAGCCGTGGCCTTGGCCCTTGAAGGCCACAGTATCCCCGAGACCGCGCAGATCCTGGCCCGCAGCCGACGATTCGTGCAACTGTGGGTGTATGCCTATCGCAATCATAGGCCGGACGCGATCGCCCCCAAACGACAGTCGGGCTGGCCCGGCAAGTCGCCCGTGGCTGTGAAGGGCGAAGCAGAAGTGCAGCGCCTGGCGGGGCGGCGTGAAACTGTGACATTTCCAGGGATCTTCTGCGAAGATGCGTGGTTTTCACGGCTGCGGATGCTGTGAAGACCAGCGGCTTTTCAGCAGAAAGGGAAAAAAGTGTACATGGACACGGAGCAATGGCTTTCGGGCCCTCCGCAACCTGTGGTGCGGAGGCTTGGGCTTGATTGAACTGAATGAGGGGATATGATACTCTCGTGAAGTGGTGCCGGGCAACTTGGCGCGTGAACGTTCATTGAAACTCAGCTGGCTGTGACAATTCATCAGGAGAGACACAATGTCGTATGTACAAAGCCTTCAGCAAGTCACGGTCGGGTCCAGACAGTGGCGACCAGTGAGCGTCCTCGCGGCGCTGATGTTCGTGTGTACCCTGCCGGTGCGTTCCCCGGGTGCCGGATCTGTGCCCGGACTGGTTGTTCCGGACGGCTTTGGCGTCAATATCCACTTCACCGGTGATCCGCAGGACCTTGACCTCATCCGTGACGCCGGTTTTCGGTTCGTCCGAATGGATCTGACCTGGTCTGGCGTCGAACGACAAGAGGGCATCTATGACTTCGAGAAAGCCGGTTATGACGCGCTGACCGCCGGCTGCAAGCGCCGCGGCATCCGTATCATCTACATCCTGGACTACAGCAACAGACTGTACGAACAGGAGCAATCGGTTCGGACTGAATCAGGACGAAAAGCCTTCGCCGCTTTTGCCGAGGCCGCCGCCAGGCGATACGCGGGTCACGGAATCCTCTGGGAAATCTGGAATGAGCCCAATCTCAGGCAATTCTGGTCACCGCAGCCCGGCATCGACGACTATGGCAGGCTTGTCGAGGAAGTGGCTCCGGTCATCAGGCAGGCTGATCCCTCCGGGACGGTTGTGGCCCCGGCAACCTCTGGGATCCCGTTCGACTGGCTTGAGACAGGTTTCAAGAAGGGCCTGCTCACCTGGATTGACGTCCTCAGCGTCCACCCGTACCGCTCCCAGCCGCCGGAAGCCGTTGCCAAAGACTACGAGCGGCTCCGCAAGCTCATCGGACAATACGCCCCCCAGGGCAAGCAGATCCCGATCATCTCGGGCGAATGGGGTTATTCCAACATCAACTGGAACAAGGCCCCACTGTCGGATGAGCAGCAGGCGTCCTATCTCGTTCGCATGTTCCTGACGAACCTCCAACAGGGAATCCCTGTCAGCATCTGGTACGACTGGAAGAACGATGGTACGGACCCCAACGAGCGCGAACACAACTTCGGTACGGTCGGACACGATCTGAAGCCTGAGCCCGCGTATATCGCCGCAAGAACATTCTCATCCACTCTCGCCGGCTACGCCATCAAGAGGCAACTGGATACAGGCAATGAGGAGGACTTCGTCTTGCTGCTGGCCAAGGGGAACCAACGGGCATTGGCCATGTGGACCATCGCCACAAACCACGAGGTGGTACTTCCACTGGAAGCCTCCGCAGGAGTCCTGGTCGACATACAGGGCCAGAAGAAAGACATCTCCTGGCCGACCAATCAACTTCGGCTGACCATCTCCGGCAGTCCCCAGTATCTGCTCATTGCCGACTGAACTACGAAGACCCGTGCGCTCCGCGGAGCGGCGAGGGGCCTCAGCTTTGGGCACAGTCCGCGGCCGTCATGGGTGCCGGCGGACAGGATACCAAGTCTTGATCCGTACTCACCCGGCGTATGCCGCTGGCTGCCGGGCTGGATCGGTGGTTTTCCGAGCCTCGCTATACGCCGGGGCCATCTTCTCGGTTGATGCAGACAGATACACCGAGGTGGTCTTCAGACTGCGATGTCCCCCCTGCGTTTGGACAATCGGCAGCGGCAGGCCACGATCCACTACGTAGTGGATTAGATGACCGTGACGAAGCGAGTGAACTGTAAACACCCTCAGATTCCTTCCGCAGGTGTCCTCGCCGTAGACCTGCCGTAAGCCTGCCTTGGTGACATAGTGCTGGAAGATCTGGCGAATGCGGTCTTCTGTATATGGGGTATTCCAGCGTCTTCCGAGGTGAAATACGTAGGCGTCCGGCTTGATGATGCGGTCTTCCCGCTTGCCTATGATCCCCTGTTGCCTGAGCATGCTCTTGAGCTCACTCGTCAGTCCCTGGGGCAGGGAACTGGTTCTGGCGGTCTTGGTCTTGGTTGGTGAAAAGCGCGGCGCATGGACGGACCGGGCAACCGTCTCGAGAAGCCCTTACGACAAACCGCCTGCTCCTCAGAGTGGCTGGTTCTGAACCCGATCATCAGTGGCTGGGTTAGCCGATCCTTGACAGCCCCTGATCTGGATGCCTGCTCCATTTGTCCCCTTTCCTCCTGTGATGGTGATCCCCTGCAGCACCACACCTTCACCATTCTGGAAATCTCAGGTCCGTCCCTGGTCCAAGCAATCGACGATGCAGTTCTGCGGGCCGTTCTCGCCTCGAACCGTGATCCCCCTGCCGCCAAAGGCAATGTTCACATTGCCGGATCCGCTGTAGCGCCCATCGAGAAGGACAATCGTTTCGCCCGGAAAGGCGTAGTCGATCGCCTTCGGGATCGCGTCGAAGGGATGCTCCGCCGATCCGTTCTCACGCGGATCGCTGACGCTGGAATCGCCGGGCCACGGATCATCCGGCTCATCGTCATCGACGTAGATTGCCGGAAGGCTGTTGATCAAAGCCATCTCCACCGCCGCAAGGGCACGGTTCACGTTCAAAACCCCTGCTCCAATCGGCGCAGCATCGTTTTGAAGTTCTCCCTTTCGCTTTGTGTCAGGTCGCCGTTGCGGCAGGCGGAACGGTACACGCTGGCGGCGGCATCCCGTTCTCGTCGTTCGAGATGAATCGCACCAAGCAATGCGTAGGCGTCGCTGTATGCGACGTCAAGCCGAATCATATCGGTAAGGACCCGCACCGCTTCATCTGTATCTCGGCGCTGGTGCAGGAAATAGGCGTACGTATAGCCGTACTTCCCCTGATCCGGGTGCAGTTGATAGGCTCTCTTGCACCATCGGAGCGATTCGAAAGGTCGGTCCGCAGCCAGCATTACACCCAGATTGTATGCCGCGGCTGCCGAATTGGGATCGATCTGGAGTGCCCGGCGAAAGGCTTGTTCTGCCTCTGTCGGGCGTTTCATCTCGTTCAGGAGCATTCCGAGATTCAGATGGATGGTTGGATTGTTCGGGTCCAAGGCGACAGCCCGAAGAAACGCGGCTTCCGCCTTTTCATTCTCACCGCTGGCGTTGTATATAAACGCCGTGTTCACATGGGGTGGTACAAAGTCCGGCCGCAATCGGATGGAAGTCAGGTACGAGGCCAGGGCTTCGTTATGGTCTCCTCGCTGCAAGTGAAAATTGCCGAGGTTGTACTGGGATGCGTAGTCGTCGGGACGAGCGTTGAACATCTCCAATAACTCTGTCGTAGCACGTGTGACGGCCACCTGATACTCGTCCGGCAGTCGATCTGTTGGAACTGCGGCCAACGCAGCGGCGGCGCGCACACGCACCAGCCGGTACTCATCGCCGGTCGCCTGGGCCAAGACCCTGGAGCTCTCGATCGTGGGATTCCCCTGCAAGGCCTCGGCCGCGGCCGCACGCACCAGCGGCGAAGAATCCTCCCGGAGAACTGCGACCACCACCGGCCACTTGGCCCGCGATTCGCAGCGATGCAACAAACGAATCAACGATGCGGCGAAGATCTCATCGCGATCCTTCGAACGAATATAGGCCAGGATGGCTCCCAAGCGGCTCCAATCGCCTCGTCTCGCGGCATCCACCAGAGCCGCTTGCTCCAGGACAGCTTTCTGATAGTCCCGCTCGTGCCATGATCTCACCTGCTGGTCCGCCCACGTCGGGTCTTTGTCCTCGTGGCAGATGTTGCACGCGTTGGGGGACTTGAATTCCAGCGTGGCGGCCGGGGCAGGGGGGCGCATCGAGTGATCGCTCCGGGTCATGCGGGCGAAGTCGGTCATAGGCATGTGACAAGCGATGCACCGGTTGCCCGTGCTGTCGCCTTTGTGGTGCGTATGCGCCGTGGCATTATCCACCCGTTCCTGATGACATGGCAGACATGCGGCATTGGGGTTCTCGGGCTCTTTGAATCGATAGCGTCCGCTGGAGGTGTGGCAGTGCATGCAGTCCAGCCGGCCGCTCTGGACGCACGGGCTCAGGCGCCAACTGGTCATCGTGTAGTTCTCGCCCAGATCGCGCCCGTCCGGGTAGAAGTCCGGGTGCTCCAGGGTGGTCAGATCGAAATGGTCGAGATAGCGGTCGCCGGGCCTGTAGGACGCGGTCACAGGGTCCATCTTGGCATGGCACCATCCACACACCGAGTTCGTTTGCTCAGCGGTGAAAGTCCGGGTGATGATGATCTTGAGATCCTGTGGCGTCTGGCCCTCCGGGGCCGCCCGACAGACTCGGACATGCTCTTGAGCCGAACCATGGCAGACCTCACAGTTGATGCCCGGTTCCCCCCATGTCGTGCGATAGGTGTCGGTCTTCAGATCGTACTTGGTCGACAACTGGCTTACGTGGCAGCTATAGCACGAGGTGTTGAAGGTGTACATTGGATCCGTCCAGTGCACGGGCGTGTCGGGCACCGTGTGGGGGAAATGACGGACGCCGCTGGCCGCCGTGTCGAACCACTCCTTGGCTCGCGTGTCATACGCTAACGGCAGCGTTTGCAGGCGTCCACGTTCCATCGGTGTCAGGAAATAGTAGACATTCCTGCCGCCCATCACGTGTATGATGGGGAATCGTCTCTCGCCATCCGGCCCGCTTTCGAGGACCCAACCTCCCTGGTTTCCGATGCACGCCAGGTATTGATACGGGCCGATTTTGACCGGACTGCGGGGGACGGTCAGATTGGCCTGGGCAAACTCCGACGTATAGCGCTGCATCGCCAGACCGTGGTGTGACGGCGCCCAGAGTTGATAGAATCGCTCATGGCACTCGCGGCAACTGGCCGAGCCGGCAAAAGACTCCCGTGCCAGCGGTCCCGGCCCCCCTTCCGCAGCTTGAACAACGGCCGTCGCGCCAACAGCGACGAGCAAGACGACGTGTTGGATGGCAGTCATACCCTTGTTCTCGATGACTCGGATCGGGCTTCTGGGTTGCCCATAGCGACGGCCTCCCATTGTGTTTCGTTCGATCACTCGATTCTCGGATTCGTTACTGCGGCCGGCTCGACCATTCTCTGCCGCAGATCGATCATCGCCTGCTGGCTGACCTTGAACAGCCTCTGTTTGGGCCGGTCAAGGTCATAGATTAGCACTAAAACCAGGGAGAATGTGAGGATAAGAATGGGGTAAACAAAAAAGCCCCGGATGCCCACCAGCCCGGCATGGTATCCCATCGCTGCCATCCCCTGGATCGCAAGCCAGTAGAGCACGATCCAAATGGACGCTGGAATCTTTCCGTGTGTTCCGTAACTGACCCGTTTGGCCTGCAAATTGATCATATCGCTTAAGGACTGCACATACAGCCAGGAAGAGCTTGTTCCCGTGCCTTGGACCTCACCGGTCATGGCCATTGACCAAAGCTGATCATGGATTTCGTTTCCCCGGGAAATCATGCTCTGCAGCTCTGCCCGGGTCAGAATCTCCTTCACTCGAATATCCACGTATTCCCTCAGAAGCTCCCGGGATTCGGCGCACGAACCTTTGGCCAGCATAGCTGTCATGGCATAGGTTGATCGGATTGCGTTTGCTTCATCCAGAACCAGGTGCCGGCGGGTACTGAAATGGTCCGCAGCGACGCCGAACGTGAACGCCAGTATAAACGCCAACAGCCCCAGGGTCGCTCCAACCATGGGGCCGACCAGAGAATCCTTTTCTCTGCTTGAGCGAGGGCAACGATGCCTTCCCAATATGAAACCACCCTCAGATGCGATGAAAAGGACTCCCGCTGTTACGAGGAAGGCTGTCCACAGAGGTAAACTGTAAAGTAAGTGCTCCATACGTTTGTCTGCCTATGCTTCCAACAATACTAATCGACGACGAGAGGAAAGAGGAACGGACATCGGTGGTCTGGCCTGCCTATCAGGGAGTAGAAATGTCCACTGCAAGCGCGCCCCACCCTGTGGCCCGTCGACGGGGACGTCCCTCCTTTCGTTGATATCTGTTTTCCCGACGGCCGTCTGACAGGCGCACGAACACCTTGTGATGCACTGCCGGTTCACCACTTGCCGCCCACGTCCATAGAAGGAAGGCGGGCCTTCTGAGACCCGCCTTGTCCAGTTTTCTATTGCATCGCGAGCGCTGCCTGACGCCGGGCGTCTTCGAGGTTCTCCTGGTCGGCAGCAGTCAGATTCGTCGGCTGGCTGTCGATCACGATCTTCCTGATCGTGCCGGTAAACCGGTAGGGTGAGCTGTATTCGTTGCTCACCGGCGAGCCGGAGTCTTCGCCGATGTCAAACGTTTCGTCCGGGGAGTACTTTCCCACCCAGCCTGTAGCCTCGACGCGCCCTTGCCCGGCTTTCTTGCCGTTAACAAAAAGCGACACAGTCGTGCCCTTGCCCAAGCCGCCGCCGTCATATCGCCACTCCATGCGTACGACGTTCTGCCCCGCCACCAGGGCCTCGGTGCCCGCGATCTTCGTGCGCTGAAGAGTGACGAGGTTGTATTCATACACGGGCCGTCCGTCCTTGATGTAGAGGGAGAAGCCCCCACATGTTCCGCCTGCGGCCACGAGCACTCCGTCCGCTGCCCCACTGGGGACATCCAGATTGGCGGTGATCGTGTATGAGCGGTTCTGGGTCGGCGCGGCCGAGCTGTCGGCGATATGCGCACCTTGGAAGTAGTTGAACACGGTCCGCCCCCGAATCAGGCTGGGACGGTTCGCCGGATTCATTCGCTCCGCCAGACGATCATCCAGCGGAAGGACCTGGTGTTTCTCGGCCTCACTCCAGAACACATCCTGAAGCTCCTTGAGCTTGGCGGGCTGGTTCGCTGCCAGGTTGTCATACTGACTGAAGTCACCCCTCAGATCATAGAGCTCCCACTCGTCTTCATCGAAGCTCTTGGATGAGCCGATCCCTGTTATCCAGGGCAGGCGGCCATGCCGGACGGAGGCCATCCAGCCATCCTTGTAGATTCCCCGGTTGCCCAGCAGTTCGAAGTACTGCACCCGGCGCGTGCCTTCGGCGTTCGCCTGGTCGAAGCTGTAGACCATGCTGACCCCTTCGATGGGCTTCTGCTTCACGCCATTGACCATAGTGGGTTCCGGGATTCCTGAGGCCGCCAGAAGGGTGGGCGCGATGTCGATAACGTGGTGGAATTGAGAGCGGATGCCGCCCGTGTTCTTGATGCGGTCAGGCCAGGCGATGACCAGCGGATTGCGCGTGCCACCAAAATGCGAGGCAACTTGTTTGCCCCACTGGAATGGCGTATTCATGGCCCAGGCCCAGCCCACGGGGTAGTGGTTATACGACTTTGGCCCACCGATTTCGTCCAAGTGCTGCACCAGGTATGCCGGATCTTCCGGTATGCCGGCGATGGTTGCCAGTTCATTGAAGGAGCCGCAGGGGCCGCCTTCCATCGATGCACCATTGTCGCCGATCATACAGATCGTCAAGGTGTTGTTCAGTTGTCCGGTCTGCTCCAGGGCATCAAGGAGCCGGCCGATCTCGTAGTCTGTCTGCGCCGTATAAGCGGCAAAGGCCTCCATCAATCGTGCGGCGACCCGCTTCTGGTCGCCAGTCAGAGAGTCGTAGGCAGGGATTTCCTTGGGCCGGGGCGTCAGCTTCGTATCGGGCGGGATCACGCCCAGCTTGAGCTGGCGCTGATACGTCTCCTCGCGGCACTTGTCCCAGCCCTGATCGAATTGTCCCTTGAACGTATCCATCCACTCCCTGGGCACGTGATGAGGAGCATGCATCGCACCGGGCGCCCAGTAGATGAACAATGGGCGGTCGGGTGTAACCGACTTCTGTTGGAAGATCAACTTGATGGCTTCGTCTGCCAGCGAATCGTTGAGCGTGTAACGGCCTTCCTTGCCCTTCGGGACTTCCATTTCCACGCGCTGGTTGTCCCGATAGAGTGCCGGTGCCCACTGGTTGGCCTCACCGCCAATAAACCCATAGAAATGGTCGAAGCCCAGCAGGACCGGCCACCGGTCGAATGGGCCGGAGATGCTCGTCTCCCAGTCGGGGACATTGTGGTTCTTCCCAAACCAGGCGGTACTGTACCCATTCTGTCGGAGAATCTCGGAGACTGTCACCGTGCTCTTGGGAATCAGGCCGGTATAGCCGGGATACGCTGTGCCCATCTCCGTGACCACGCCGGTGCCGACCGAGTGGTGGTTGCGCCCGGTCAACAGCGCGGCACGCGTCGGCGAGCACAGCGCCGTGGTATGGAAACGCGTGTAGCGCAGGCCCATCTTCGCCAAGCGGTCCAGACTGGGAGTAGGAATCTGGCCGCCAAAGGTGCCCCACTGACCGTACCCGCAGTCGTCGATCAAGATGAGCAGAACGTTCGGCGCGCCGGCGGGCGCCTTGGTAACCGGAATCTTGTCCGGCTCCGAGTCTTTGTAGGTCCGCCCAATTTTGCCTTTGAAGGGCGCCTCGGGCTTGGGCAGCACTTCCTGCGCGGAGCTGACGGCAGTCAATGACGTTGCCGCCACCAGCACCAAGCTAATGATGGCCCCTATGGCAGCGCGGCATGCTCTTTCCAAGTCCTGTCCTGCCTTGTGTCTTTGTCGCATGGCTTCGTCCCCTTCCTTTCTTTCTTACTGCATTGCGATTGTGGCCTGGCATTGTCCGTCCTGGAGGTTCTGCTGGTCGGCGACGGGGAGTCTGACCTCGCCGAGGTTGACGACGACCTTCTGGATCTGGCCGGTGAACTTGAACGGCACGTCGTAGTCCTCGCTCACCGGGGTCCCGGTATCCTCGCCCACATCGAAGGTCTCGTCGAGCGACATACGCAGAGGCACGGTGTTGGCGATGCGCCCCTGGGCCACCTGCCTGCCGTCCACGCTCAAGGTGCCGGACCCGCCCTTTCCGTAACCACCGCCATCGTACTGGAAGTCAAACACGACGGCGTGTTTGCCGGGCCCCACGCCGTCCTTGGCGGCGATGCCGAAGTGCGCCAGGTTCAGCATGTTGTAGTGGAACGCGGGCCTGCCGTCCTTGAACAGCAGTGCGTAGCCGCCCGACAAGCCGCCGTGCGTCACCACGACGCCCTGCTCGTCGCCCTTCGTCAGAACCACGTCCGCGGTGATACGGAACGACCTGTTCTTGATGTCGGGTGCGGCGCCCTCGGGAATGCGGGTCAGTCCTTCGGAATAGGTGAACTCGGTGCGTCCACTCGTCAGGCTGGGACGGATGCGTACGTCAAACCGTGCCACCTTGCTGTCGTCCAGCGGCAACACGTTGTATCGGGCCGCCTCCGCGTAGAAGAGCAGCTGCATCTCGTGGAGCTTTCCGGGCTCCTTCTCGGCCAAGTCAACGGCCTGGCTGAAATCGTCGGCAACATGGTACAGCTCCCACGTGTAACCGCTGATCACGTCCACCTCGGCGGCGCCGGGCACCATACTGACGTCCTCCCAAGGCGCGAGCTTCGGGGTCGTGCAGGCCACCCAGCCATCGTGATACACGGCCCGGTTTCCGAACATCTCAAAGTACTGCGTCTGGCGGGTCGACGGCGCCTGGGGATTGTCGAAGCTGCAGGCCATGCTTACCCCCTCGATCGGTCTCTGAGCCACGCCGTTGACAATGGAGGGCTGTTCGAGACTACACACATCGAGCAAGGTCGGCACGACGTCGATCACGTGATGCCATTGCGCGCGGATGCCCCCATGGTCCTTGATACGCGCCGGCCAGGAGACGACCATTCCGTTGCGGGTGCCTCCGTAGTGGCTGGCGATCTGCTTGGTCCACTGCAAGGGGGCGTCCATCGCGTGGGCCCAACCGATCGGATAGTGGTTCTGCGTCCGCCAGCTCCCCAGAGCGTCCTTCTGTTGGAGGATTGCGCGGTAGTCCTCCTCGATCCCGTTCAGGTGGGCCAGTTCGTTGAAGGTGCCGTGCGCACCTCCCTCGACGCTCGCGCCGTTGTCGCCGACGATGTAGATGACGAGGGTGTTATCGAGCTGCCCCAGCTTCTCAATGGCATCCAGGACCCGGCCCACGTTGAAGTCGGTCTGTTCAAGGAAGCCCGCGTAAATCTCCATCATGTAGGCGTAGAGTTGCTTCTGCTCGGCGTTCAGGGAATCCCAGGCCGCGATCCCCTCGGGGCGCTTCGTCAACCGGGTGTTGGCCGGCACGATGCCCAGCTCTTTCTGCCGCGCCAGCGTCTCCTCCCGCACCTGGTCCCAGCCCTGGTCGAACTTGCCCTGGTACTTCGCGATCCACTCCGCCTTCGGATGGTGCGGGGCATGGGTGGCCCCCGGCGCATAGTAGAGGAAGAACGGCTTGTCGGGCGCCACGGCCTTCTGGTTGCGCACCCATTTGATGGCTTGGTCGGCCATGTCGTAGTCGAAGTTGTAGTCCGGGTTGCCCAGGTACGGCTCGACCGGTTTGGTGCCTTCAAAGACCGCCGGCCGCCACTGGTTCGTCTCTCCGCCCACGAAACCATAGAAGTGCTCGAAACCAAGACCGCTGGGCCACAGGTCGAATGGCCCGGCCCGGCTGGTCTGCCAGTCAGGCACGTTGTGGTTCTTGCCGAACCAGGAGGTATTCCAGCCCTTCTGCTTGAGGATCTCGGCAACGGTGGCGGTGTCCTTGCCCATCACGCTGTCATAGCCGGGGAAGCCCGTTGCCAACTCCGTGATGACCCCGGTGTGCACGGTGTGGTGATTGCGGCCGGTGAGCAGCGCCGCCCGGGTAGGCGAGCACAGCGCCGTCGTGTGGAACTGCGTGTAGCGCAGCCCGCCGCGGGCCAGCCGGTCCAGCGTGGGCGTCTGACACGGACCGCCGAATGTGCTCGACGCGCCGAAACCGACGTCATCCAGCAGAATCAGCACGATGTTCGGCGCTCCCTTGGGTGCCTGCACCGGCTTGGGGAAATCGTGCTTGGAGTCTTTGGCGCTCAGTCCGATCTGCCCCTTGAACGGCGTCGGTGGAGCCGGCAGCACCTCCTGCGCAGAAGCGCCATCGTTGAATGACAATCCGGCCACCAGTATCAAGCCGACTGCGGTCCAGGTGACGGCACGGCGGATTCTTGTCGTTTGCCACCTCATGTTCGCCTCCTTGGCATTTGGTTTCTTCTTGCCTGCCTGCTCTATGGAACGATCGTGACGGCATCTGCCCCTCCGACTGGAATGCCGTCCACTGTCTTGCCTTCGAGAACACCTTCGGTATCACCAGATTCAAACCCCGTGTCTTCCGTGCGGAAGTGGCAGACCAGGTCCCTCAACCCGTCTTCGTTCACATCCTCTCCATGGGGGTCGCAGGAAGCCAGGCTGTCCTCAAACCCCGTGCGTCCAAACGTGAGAGAATCCCGATCGATCTGACCCGGGGCATCGAATTCCGTGGTGGAGAGAATGGCCACAGGGATTGTGTCCCGACTCTTGAGATCAATGGTGTTGGGGTAGGTTCCCGGCTTAATGTCGATGGTGACTGGTTCGTCCGGGACCGGCGTCAGCAAGAAGGTGGTGATTTGACCCTTATACAAGGCTTCTCCGGCAATTCGGCACTGGTTATCTATCCCCATGGCGGCGGCACTGGTGTCGTTGAAGTCCCAGAGTTCGGCATCCGGTCCGACGACGAGCTTCTGCAGCCGTATGCTGCCCTCGGCCTCGTTCCATAGCCAGGGCTCCCTCCAATACCCAACCACCCAGCCCGCATTGTTGATGGCTCGCGCCTGGCCCGACAGAGGGTCCGAGGCGCCCGCCGGGCCGGGAATGGCCTGAATCGACTGGTGATCCGCATCCCAGAAGACGGCCATGCTCTCGCCGGTCGCCAGGCCAGCCATGCCAACCGCTTGACCCAGATCATTCACGGCAAAGGCCAGAGTTGTCAGCGAGTCTGGGATTTCCGGAAGGTCCAGAGCGTCGGAGGATAGTTCTCCATCCCACAAGAACGCATGAACAAGCCTTTCCTCTGTTGTATCGTACGCTTGCCCGACGATCTGGCCTTGCTCGTTCACCCCGTATGCGGCCGCGAGATGACGTCCACTTTCTGTCAGCCCCGAGCCCACCTTGGATATTATCCTATCCACCCAAAAGGCCGCGGTTCCCTTCCCAAAATAGCGATCCGCCTTCACGCCGACAATCAGACCGCTACTGTTGATCCCATTCGCGCGAGTCCCGTAAAGGAGCGGGGTCTCCAGGTCCAGCACAGAGGTCCCGTCCCAGAGGCAGGCCGTGCCCACGCTGCTGTTATAGTCACCGCTGAAGCCGACCGCCTGGCCGCTATCGTTGACTGCGAAGGCCTGGCTCCAGGGATCGCCGTTCAGCGCCGCAAGTCGGACCAGCGGACCCGGCTCTTGCCAGAAGAAGCCTTGGTCAATGGCGAGGCCGCCCATCCTTGATCTTGACCGAATCTGAAAGCCGACAACATATCCCGCGTTGGGCGCAATCCCTTGACAGCCCGTGGCGTCATACGGGGGGACCGACAGGATCGGCGTGATCGCGTAATGGGTAAATCCATAGCTCGCGACTCCCAGGACAGTGATCGTGATCATCGCCGCCAACACCCGCCCCATCGACAATGCATTCCTGCTGTTTGAGTCCATCGTGTCGAAGCACATTTTGTTTCGCTGTTTCATGTTTGTCTCCTTCACGTTGGTCTGTTTGACTGTCGTTCGAGTGCATCCTCGCGGGTCGTCCATGAACGCGTGTGTGTGAATGGGCTCTCAACTCCACCTTGCCACATCATCGAATAAGGCGGAGACGCGGTTAGAACATCAGGCTCAGACCCGCCATCACGCCGTGGAAGGCGGCATCGAACGTGTTGCTGTGGTCGCCTTCTACGTCGTAGTGTAACCGGCGATATCCCACGCGGAGCGCCAAGTGGTCGGCGAACTGGTACTGTACGCTCGGTTGTACCTCCCACGTCAGGTCGGAGTCGCCCGCGCCGATCGCAAAGGTCGGATTGAATCGCCACCTTTCCGTCAGACGAACACTGGGACGCACCACGACGATGCCGTCGAGAATATCCAGACTGTCCTCCCCGCTGGCCCCACCTGTGATTTCCAGATCGTTGTTCATCCAAGCGTATCGTAGGCCGCCCAGAAGGTCGATCGTCGAGTTTTTGAGCGGTCCCTTGAACTGGAATCCGACGGCGACCGCCCCAAGAAAGCTGTCGGTCTGTATCGATCCGCCGGCGGGGGCGGGGTCCAACTGATCCGTGTCCATGCCGACGTAATCGAACTGGCCAAAGACTACGAAAGAGCCCCGCTGGGCCACCGTCATCAGGCCACCGCCGGCATCCACGGCATCGAAGAGATCGTCGAATCCCACATCGATATCCACATCCTGGCCCTGGACCGTGGCATCTCCCTCTATACCGGCAGCCCAGAAATAGGGTGTGACCTCGAAGCTCCATTGCTTCTCCTGGGCGACGACCACCGAGGCGGTCGCCAGCAAGACGCCGACCGTTGCCAATACCTTCATTCCCATCTTCATTGTTTTCTCCTTGCCTGTCTACGACACCTTAGCTTCCCCCATCCACTGCCTGCGCAGGCAGCACATCAAGTGACTCGTCTCTCGCAAGCGAGAAGCCGCCACCCGTCATTTGATCTTCTCCGTGTACAGCGGAGCAGGAATGCCCTCGACTCAGGGGAACACGACCGACGCGGTCAGACGAATATCCCATTCCGGCGCATAGTCGGCTCTCTCGGCGTAATAGGTCCCTGCCACGGCCACTCCTATGAACTGTTTTCCGATCGGAGGCAGGATCTGCCCAAGTCCGGCGGTCAGCGGCACTTGCCACGGATCGTCATCGGCTTGCCAGTTGTACGTGGTTTCCGACATGACACTGACCGACGTGCCTTTCTTGTTCAGGAAGAACGTCGCCACCGGCTGGATGGTGGTCAGGCTGACCTCGTCGCGGTCCTCGTCGCCTGCAAAGGACCAAACGTGCGTGAGCAGCCCTCCGATCGTGAACTTTCCCGGCACCTTCTGGGCCACCACGAGTGTCGGTCCCGCCGACCACTTGCCGGTGCCAAAGTAATCTTCGGAGGCCGTCGGCGTGATCAGCGCGCCCCCATAGCCAAGGATGAAGTTGCCCTTGTTGGGGACCCAATACGCGGAGATCAGGGCGTCGCCCACGCCCTGATCATCAAACGGAAACTCGGTGGAATACAAAGGCACAAACGCCCGATACAGTATCGACGTATCGTTCGGCAGGTTGAGGAAACCCGCACCGTTCAAGCGAAGCTCCTGGTTCGTATCGTCGTTGGGACCGACGTCTTTGTACGCCCGGTAGGATGCGTTGAGATACGTGAGCGTCGCCGACGGGTCGGCCAGCATCTCCGCCACCTCCTGAGGGGTGATCTTGTGAGCCGGCCGCTCTTCGGCCTTCGCGCCCGAGAAACCACACACGCAAAACGTGCCTGCTATACACATGACCCAAATCTGTTTGGCCTTCATGACGTTCCTTTCACCTGATGCACAGCTATCTGCTATCTCTGCGCGGGATAGATGGTCTTCCAGTCGTTCTTCATATCGACGACGGTCCAACCCTTTGCCAACGCTTCGTCGAGGCCCTTGTCCAGACGGCCGATCGAGGACTGGCGGTCATAGGCCCATTCCCTCTCGGCGTCGGTGTGATGGACGTACAGACAGAGCCGCGCGCCGCCGCCGCCGGCGGTCCACTGGAGCATTGGCAGGTCGCCATCGGAGTTGCCGAACGCCGCGATTGGCCGGCGGCCGACGTGCATCTGGATGCCGACGGGCTTGCCGGGGCCGTCGTCCATGAAGTTGAGTTCGGGCAGCCGGACGAGTGCGGGCTTGCCGTCGCGCAGCTCGAACTTCGTCTTGATGCTGCTGCCGATGACCTGTTCCGGCGGGATTCCGTAGACCTTCTCCGTCCACGGGCGCATGAACTCGATGCCGCCGCCGGACACAATGAACGTCTTGAAGCCGTTCGCACGCAGGTACGCGAGCAGCTCGAGCATTGGTTGATAGACCATCTCCGTGAGCAACCGCCCCGTTTGGGGATGCCTGGCGGTCGCGACCCAATCGCTGACGATCTTCTCGAACTCCTCGGTGGTCGTACCGGCGTGGGTGGCCATCGCCAACTGGCCCAAGGCACGCTCACCGCCGGCGAGGGCCGCTTTCGCGTCGCCCCTGAGCAGTGCGGCAAACGGCTCTTGGGTCTTCCACTCCAGGTGCTGGGGCGCCAGCGCCTTGACGCGGTCCAGCATGAACAGGAACTGGAAGTACAACGGCTGCTCGGCCCAGAGCGTGCCGTCGTTGTCGAAGACGGCGATGCGCTGGGCCGGAAGCACATGGTTCAACCCGCCTTCTTGTGTCACCCGCGCGACGAACTGAAGGACGGACCTCTTCGCCGCGCCGTCATTCCAGGAAGGTAACGGATCGGCAGCATACGCAATCGATGCCACCGCCAGTCCCGCGAGCGCAGCGACCACGGTGACCTTCGGCCGTTTCATAGCTTTCCTTTCCATGGGAACCGGACGGTACGAAGACACGCGGGCGGACCGTTTCACCTCACTCACTCCGTCCCGGCCGGTTCGGTGGTCCTTGGTATCGACGTTTCTCCACGCGGCGGGCGCAACCGGGTGCGGCAAAGGCGAACCGCACCCGGGGGATCCCCACCACTACAGGCCGCCGCCGCCCTGCTTCATCTTGTCCAGCGCCTGCTGGATCCTGACGCTTTGAGGCAGTTGGCTCGGCGGATACTCCCTGAACGTTTCCACGAAATTCTCGACGTAGATGACAGCCGGAGCCATCAGAAAAATATGTCTGATGCAAAAATCGTAGTAGGTGTTCGACGTGACATCGGCGCGTTCATAGGGATCGGCTCGCAGATCGAAGAACTTCGGGATACGAAGCGGCGTGAAGGGCTCGGCCCAGACGGCGAACGTGCCGGTGCTGCGCTGCTCCGCGAAGACGAACTTCCAGTTCTCGTAGCGCAGGTTCAGGAACTCGCCGTCGTCACTGAAGTAGAAGAACTCCCGGCGTGGGCTCTTCGGCTGCTGGCCGGTGAGGTAGGGCAGGATGTTATACCCGTCGAGGTGGACCTTGTAGGTTGTGTCGCCCACGGTATAGCCCTTGAGCAGCTTCTGCTTCACGTCGGGATCGCCTGCGGCGGCGAGCAGCGTCGGCAGCCAGTCCAGTCCGCTTACGATTTCATTCGAGACCGAATCCGGCTTGATGTGGCCCGGCCAGCGGATGAAACAGGGCACGCGGAAACCGCCTTCCCAGCCGGTGTTCTTCTCGCCGCGGAACGGTGTGTTCGCGGCGTCGGGCCAGGTATTGGCATGCGGCCCGTTGTCCGTCGTGTACAGGACGATAGTGTCGTCCGCGATGCCCAGGTCGTCGAGCGCCTTGAGCAGCAGACCCACCGTGCCATCGTGCTCCACCATCCCGTCGGCGTACTCGGTCGGCGCCGTTGCGCCCTGGGGACTGCGGTGCTCGGGTCTGACGTGGGTCCAGATGTGCATGCGCGTTGGATTGAACCAGCAGAAGAAGGGCTTGCCGGCCTTGCTCTGTCGCTGGATGAAGTCAATCGCTGCGGCCGAGGTCTCCTCGTCGATCGTCTCCATCCGCTTCCTGGTCAGCGGCCCCGTGTCCTCGATGCTCTGCTTGCCGACCTTGCCGAAGCGAGGGTCCACGGTCGGGTCGTCCTTATCCGTGGCCTTGCAGCGGAGGACGCCGCGCGGACCGAACATCTGGTGGAACTTCGGGTCCTGTGGGTAGGTGTAGTCCTCCGGCTCCTCCTCCGCGTTGAGGTGGTAGAGGTTGCCGAAAAACTCGTCAAAGCCGTGGACGGTCGGCAAGAACTCATTGCGGTCACCAAGGTGGTTCTTACCGAACTGGCCGGTGGCGTAGCCCAGGGGCTTGAGCATCTCGGCGATGGTCGGATCCTTCTTGCGCAGTCCCTGCGGGGCGGCTGGAACGCCCACCTTGCTCAGGCCCGTGCGAAAGACGGTCTGGCCCGTGATGAACGTGGACCGCCCGGCCGTACAACTCTGCTCCGCATAATAATCGGTGAAGAGCAACCCTTCCTGCGCAATGCGGTCGATGTTGGGCGTGCGGTAGCCCACCAGGCCCTTGGTGAAGATGCTGATATTCGACTGCCCGATGTCATCGCCCATGATGACCAGGATGTTTGGTTTCTTGCCCTGCCCCGCCACGGGCGCGGAGGCGACGAACCCCAGCGCCAGTGCGCAGACGAACACGAGGAGGGTTGGCGACGCTCTCTTCATAGTTCTTCTCCTTTCGCGAGAACCCAGGCGCAATCAGAGGGTCCTTTGACTCTCTCGGAATCCGCCCTGGCGTTGGCCACAATCACTTCCCATCTTCTGGCCCTCCCGTCAATTGCTGGCGCCGGCACCGCCAGTCTGGAGCGCTTCCAGCACCTGGTCGACGCTGAAACTTCCGGACTTTTGGCTGGGCGGATACTCCCTGAAACTCTCGATGAACTTGCCCACCGCCATC
The DNA here is from genome assembly GCA_040772485.1 of Sedimentisphaerales bacterium. GTDB lineage: Bacteria > Planctomycetota > Phycisphaerae > Sedimentisphaerales > Anaerobacaceae > Anaerobaca. The sequence continues at coordinate 142,359 of JAXGYC010000016.1, forward strand.
TGAGCGGGAACGAACAACCATAACTTGTCAACAACCCAGCGGGTGTACATGCCTGATTCTTCCGCGAATCGTTCAAATGGATCCTGGCGCAGGTTGATGACCCGGGGCATGTTGGGCTGGATCAGCGTGCTCATGGCGATGTTCCCTTGCATCAACTTGAAGCTGATCTTCCAATCATCGATGCGGATCGCGTTAAGGTTCGCGTTGTCGTCGAAGTAGAGGATCTCGCGGCGCGGGGCCTCTTCCACCTCACCCTTGAAGAAGGGCAGGAAGTTGTAGCCGTCGAGGTGGTTCTTGAAGGTCTTGTTGCCGGCCGTGTATCCCTTGAGGAGTTTCTCCTTCACATCAGGATCGCCGGCGGCTGCGACGAGCGTGGGCATCCAATCCTCGTGCGCCATGACCTCGTTGAACACGGTGCCGGGTTTGATGACGCCGGGCCAACGAACGACCGCGGGCACGCGCATGCCTCCCTCCCAGGTCGAGCCCTTCTCGCCATGGAACGGCGTGTTGCCGCCGTCGGGCCAAGTGGCGATCTCGGCGCCGTTGTCGGTCGTGAACAGGACGATCGTGTTGTCGGCGATGCCGAGGTCGTCCAGCTTCTGGAGCAGGCGTCCGACGACGTCGTCGAGCTCCATCATGCCGTCAGCGTAGAGGCCGTAACCGCTCTTGTCGGTCCACTTGGGCGAGAGGCGCGTCCAGATGTGCATGCGGGTGGTGTTGTGCCAGATAAAGAATGGCTTGCCGGCCTTGACCGACCGCTCCATGAAGTCCGCCGACCGCGCGACCAGTTCGTCCTCGGCGGTTTCCATGCGCTTTCGCGTGATGGGACCGGTATCCTTGATGGTCTGCTTGCCCACCCTGCCGAACCGCGGGTCCACTGTTGGGTCGTCCACGTTCGTGGCCTTGCAGTCGAGCAACCCGCGCGGGCCAAACGTCGCCTTGAACTGCGGGTTCTTCGGGTAGTCCGGGTCTTCCGGCTCTTCCTCGGCGTTGAGATGGTAGAGGTTGCCGTAGAACTCATCGAAGCCGTGCATCGTCGGCAAGTGTTCGTTGCGGTCGCCGAGATGGTTCTTGCCGAATTGGGCCGTGGCGTAGCCCAGCGGTTTGAGCAGATCGGCAATCGTGGGGTCTTTGTCCTGAATACCCTGCTTGGCGCCAGGCATGCCGACCTTGAGCAAGCCGGTGCGGAAGGGACACTGGCCGAGGATCCACGCGGCGCGCCCCGCCGTGCAGGATTGCTGACCATAGTAGTCCGTGAACAGCGCCCCTTGCTGCGCGAGGCGATCAATGTTGGGTGTTCGCCCGCCCATCATGCCACGATGGTAGGCGCTGATGTTCCAGACGCCGATGTCGTCGCCCATAATGACCAGGATGTTGGGCTTCTTGCCCTGCCCCGCCGCGGACGCTGAGGCGACAAGCCCCAGTGCGAGTCCGCAGACCAGCGTGGAAATGGCCTTTGACATTGGTTTCATGGTTTGTCTCCTTTCGTAAAACTCAGCCGCGATCCCTGACGAGCGATCTTGTGTCCGGAAGACCCGGCGTGCAGCCCATATGCGGGGTCATCACCGCGAAGTCTCCCGATGCGGAGTTACCGATTGTCAATGCTCCCGGCCACGCCATATCCACGGGCCCAGGATACCTCCGAGGGTATGTCCGAATCCTCTCGCTTGGTCGTTAGCGGCAACTCCTTTTCGGGGACAAGCCGGTAACCCTTCTGTTGCATGCAGTCCTCCATGAACTGACGTTCATAGTCACCGATCCGGTACAGGTCCGTGCGTTTCACGAGTTCGGTACGGCACGCCGCCCGGTCCGCCTTGCATTCCTCGAAGGTCTTGCCTTCCTGATACCAGTACTTCTGCCCACATCCTGTGACCAGGAGTAGTCCGAAGCCAAGACCACAAAGCAACCGGCGAATTTTCATATGTATGCCTTTCAGCCAGGAGGAATGACCCACTGATGACCATTGCTGCCTTGCACCGCGCATACCGGTAGCTTTGCAGCAACACTCATACAATGGAGATCGGCATGTAAAAGAAACCTACGAATTTGGGGCCTACCTGAGAGGTACTATATCCCCTCTTGTGGTGCCGTCAAGGAGATCATGTGACGCGATTGCCAGTTTTCGGGGGGTGGGCAAAAGGCCTCCTTGTGTCGGCAAAACGGGACTTTCAGGAGAACAAAATCCATTAGCAACAAAAAGGTGCAAAAATGGTGCGCGAAGATCTCATTATCCACAAGACCCCAACCGTCTTGAGCGAGCTTCTCGCTCCGATGCGGGCTCAGGTGGACCGGCAGCAGAAGCGCTTCCTGACCCAGGGCGATCACGGCATACGCTCGGAATCTGCGTGGAGCAATCATGACATGCCTCGGATTTAACAGAGCAACGGCGAGAACCCCCGGAACGTGCGTGCGGCGCGCATTTCTCACCTCCCGATGCGAGAGCCGCTCTATGAACAGCAGCTCGGCATGAAGCCAGCCCACGGCGTGTCTTCCAGCGGCGAAACCCTGCCGGCCGCCACAGGCTATACTCCCATTATACTCACCTTCCGGTGGCTGATTTGATTGTGGAAACTACGTATTTTTCGCGGGTCAACGGCTCAGGGCCAGTCCGGCAGCGAGCCCAGGCGGATGCACTTTCTGACCAGATTGACCGTGCTGCCGGCGTCGAGCTTGTGCAGGATGTGGCTGCGGTGCACCTCGATCGTCCTGGCGGCGCGGTGAAGCCGCAGGGCGATCTCCCGGTTCGTGCAGCCCTGGAGCGCGAGGCCGAGCACCTGCTGTTCCGCCGGCGACAAAGGGCGCTTCCGCAGCGAGTCGCTGCGGACCGATTCCTGAATCGCGGCTTCCATCGACGATACCCGAGGTCTGGTTTCCGGCGGCCGCTCCAGGCAATCGGCGGCCCCGGCCTTCATGATGCGGACGGCCATTTCCATGTCGCCGTGATCCACCAGCACCACCACCGGCACCGACGGCTTGATCCGCCTGGCGCCGAGCAGAAGCTCAAGCCCCTCGACGCCCGGCCGCCGGGCGTTACTGATGAGCAGGTGACATTCGCAAGTCTTAAGGCCATCGAGACACTCGGCGGCACTGTCGAACGGCGTGACTTCTGCGCCGAGCTACCGAAGTGCGGCCCGGACCGCTGCGGTACTCCTCTTCTCGCCATCGGCATAGAACACCTGCGTCAGCGAACGCCCAACCTCGGCCTCCTGCCTGCGGCCTGCACCTTCGGTGTCTCGCATGTTCACATTTCCCACTTGCCGTCACCCGTGACCCGAGCCCAGCCGCCACGGGCTGGCCTTCGCCGAGACCGGCCGATGTGTGCTGCGTGTTTGTAGTGTGCTCGTGAGAGCATACCTTCCCGAAGCCAACGCCTTACGGCGTCACTACGAACGAGGCCCTACGGGCGAACGACGCGGGTGTAGATGCGGACATCGTCGATCAGGCCGGCCCGTGTTCGGCCGCCACAGACATGCAGACTGCTACCGCCCCGCCGCACGATTGGCGATACTGATATGATCGCTCCTGGTTCTCAGTAGTCTGGCAGAATCCAGGTTGGACTGATCCGAGCGTGCTTGCCCTGTCCACTTTAGGATTTGCTGGTCGGATAGAAGACGCTGGTGGAGCTTGTCACCGTCAACACGCTGCACCGGGACACTCTCGTCGATTGCGTGAGCCGCGGCCGTGGCCGCCGACTGACCCAACACCATGAAGACCGGTTCCATGCGAATGGAGCCGTAGGCGATGTGGGAAGCTGAGAGGCAGACGGGCACCAGCAGGTTCGCACACTCATTGGCCCTCGGAACGATGGCTCGATAGCTGATCGGATAGGGGGAGAAACCGCCGACCTCCACGTCGCCTTCGTTGCGCACGTGGCCGTTGGGGTCCACATACCGCTGGACGTTGTGGGAATCCATGCCGTAGGCAGCCAAACCGATCGGGTCATCCGCCTTCTGCGAACCCTGACAATGGTGTTGGGTCATGACATAGTCGCTGACCATCCGCCGAGCCTCGCGGACATAGAGCTGATCCTGCCAGCCGTTCCCCTCGATGAACTCGTCCTTGCACATGCCCCAACGGGCTACCTCGTGGCGGATATGCTCAGGGACACGAGGGTGATTGGCCAGCGTCCACATTAGACCCTGCTGGTAAAGGCGATGGCGTGCGACAATCCGCTCGCGCTCGTCGTAGCTCGCCTCGGGATACTCGTAATTCTGGGCGATGAAGTCGGTCGAGAATGCCGTCCGGTTGTTGGTATCGGTCTTTCGATTGGGCATGGAGGAGTTGATCCAGGGCATGCCCGACTCGCCCGCTTCGAAGTTCCGCAGCAGCAGTTCGTACCAGAGCGGGTCGTAGCCATCCGGCTGGTGGAAGGGAATCCGGTTGTCCGGGTGATCCGTCAAACACATCCGGAAGCAATAGGCCTGCACCCGTCGATCCCCGGCCCCCTCCGGGCCCGGTCCCTCCAAGTCAATGAACGGCAGCAGACCGCTCGCGGGATTGCCCTTCTCCAGGTAGGGATCGACGCCGGGGACGAACTGGTGATACTTCGCGTTGCCGGTCTGAACGCCGTTGAGCGTCTCCCCATAGACCGAATTCGCCTCGCGGCCGACCGTGTAGCGAACGTTCGCGGCCGCCATGAGATCGCCCTCATAGGTGGCGTCGATGAACATCCGGCCGGCGAAGGTGCGTCCGGACTCCATGCGAATCGAGAGAATTCGCCAGGGAATCGAGCGGGTCATCGCCACGCCGGAACGGCGGTCCAGACGCTCGCCGCGGACAACCTCAACCTGATGATCCTGGACCCACGTCTCGTAGATCTTCAGCGCGACACTGGGTTCGAAGGTCCACATGGCGTCTTCGCCCACGGCCGTGCGGGTTTGGCCGCTGTCCATGTACTCCTCGCGTCGCTGCCAGGTCCACGCCGCCGGACGGCTGTAATGCTCTCGGACGGCCTGATAGAACCGGCGGGCTAGACCGCCGATGGCCGCCTTGTTGCCGATATCGGTCTGTCCCAGCCCGCCGCTGGTAAGGCCGCCCAGTCGGTGCGTCGGCTCGATCAGCACCACCGATTTGCCCATCTTCCTCGCTTGGACGGCAGCCACAACTCCGGCAGAGGTTCCGCCGTAAACCACGATGTCATGTACCACGTCGACACCTTGGTCCGAGACTGCCTCCGGCTTCGCCGCACGCACGGTAGACGCCGGCGTTGAAGAGGCCACAGACGCATTCGCCGCCAGAGGCGCAGCGAGCAGGCTGAGGGATGCTGCCCCGAGAAGGCACGCCCAGAACGAACGCATCCTCGGTGATGAGAAGATCGCCATCATTCGTCTCCTTTTATCATGTCTGTGTCATTAAGGCGACCTCTGCTACAGCGAATATTGCGGAATCTTCAGGGTTTCGCCGTCTTTGGTGGCTGACAGATGGGCATAGTAGCCGGGCACAGTCATGTTCAACGCATCGATCACATCCACCGCCGGCTTTCGGCCGCGGAGGATCGCATCGATGAAATCATCCCCAAGGTAGCCATGAGAACCGCCGTGTCCGCCTGGCGAGACACCTGGCGGCAGGGCGTATTTCTTGGTCTGCAACCCTTTGGCTCTCGCCTCCTCGAGTCGCTGCTGCCCTGCGGCATCGCCCACGAAACCGTCGGCTCGTCCGTTGTGCCAGTCGTATCCCGCGTACTCGCCCCGTAGCCGGCCGGCTTCCAGGTACTCGCCCTGGGAACCGCAGATGATGATCCGGCAAAGGCCACCTTCGCGGGTTCGGAATAGTCCGACCTCTGAATTGAACACATTGCCAATGCCGTTAGGCCGACGTCGGCTCTCATCGAAGGGCGCAGTTCCCTGACAACTCACATCCAGGAAGCTACCGTGGGTAACACCGATGTAGTAGGCCGTCGCATGGGTCGGATACCACATCGGTGCCCCGTTCTTGCGCCAGTCCTTATATGATCCCAGCGAAGGCGCTCCCAGGGTGTGGGGATGACAGTATTCCCCCTCACAGTAGACGATATGTCCAAAGACATCAGCGGCGTACAGCTTCTCCATGGCGTACAAGTCGTCGTGGAAGGCGGAGGTTTCAAACATCGCATAGACCAGACCCTTGTTCTTCCGGACACATTCCAGCAATCGTTCGGCATCTTCAATGTCGCCACGGAAGGCGGGGACCGCTGTGCACACGTGTTTGCCGTGATTGAGCACCTCGATACAATGCCGGGCATGCGACGGCGCGTCCGTGGCGACGAAAACGGCCTCGATGCGGTCGTCCTTCACCATCTCTTCCAGCGAAGGATACGTCTTGTCACACCCAACTGCGTGGGCCAAGGCCGCACATCGGTCGGGGAACAGATCACTGACCGCCACGACCTCGACATTGGGATGATGCTGGAACTCGAATTGCGCCGAAAACTGGCAGACGCCATAACCGACCAACCCGACTCTGATCTTGCGCTCGCTGAAGCGTGACCAGGCCTTGGTCCGGTCGAAATCAGTGTGCGTCTGGTCAAATCCGGGAATGACTTCCGCACTGCGGACGCGACTCGTCAGGGCAGGGACTGCCGCCATCGCCGTGGCGGTGCCTCCCAAGAAGGAACGACGGCTGATCTTCGCTGACATGGTTCGGTCTCCTTTGTCGGATTTCACGTTTTGGCCTGTCGCGGCATAAGAATTCAGCGTGATGTTACTCCTTCGACGTACCTCTAATCAAGCCTGCTCCTTGCTGTACTCAATTTCGACCTGCATCCTCGTCCATCGCTTCTTCCCGAAAGGCCAGCACGAGACCGACAGTAATACTCATACGCTTCCGCCTGCCCTGCCCCACCGTTGCTTTGCCCTCCCCAACTTCGCATAGATTGTCATGATTCCAGATCCCCTGGCAGCAGCCAGGTGTTCCGCAGGGAAAGCAACGTGCGGAGCGGCTGCGGAACCTGCTCACTGTCATCCATGGACGAAGCCTTGGTCTCTGCACGCTATCAAGTCGAATCTGTGGCGTCCGATGGTGCTGTGTCTGACGGGCGCTAACGTGGAAGCCGTCCGTGCGCACGCAGATCTCGGCGGTAGGAACATCCGGGCAAGCCGCGTATGACAGATGATCAGGCACCAGACCTCTTCTCTATGGGGTCTTCCCTGGTGGCGATTCCGACGGCAATTCCTGGAACTCGCTCGTGCTGCAATCGATCGGTTTCTGCACCCTACACTTGAATTCCCCATGGCAATGGTGCTATATCTGTACTTGACGACAGCGGCACTGTCGTCAGGCAAGAAGGATATGGAAAACCAGAAGTAAGTTCAGGCCACCTGAGTGCATTGCCTGGAGAGACAATGAGGCCCAATAGACTGAGTTTGTCGCGTCGGGTTTTTCTCAAATCGTCAGCGCTGGGCTTCACTACGGCCGCTTTGAGCGGGCCACTGGTGATGCGCGGCAGTGCCGCCGCGACAGACGCCAACAGCAAGGTGAATCTCGCGGTGGTCGGCTGCGGCGGGCAGGGTCGCAGCGATATGTCCGAGCTGCTTTCCTGCGGCGTGAACCTGGTCGCCTTGTGCGATCCGGATGCGAGTCAGATCGAGAAGGCCCGCGAGACCGCGGCCAAGAACGGCGGCAATCAGGCCAAAGGCTTTGAGGATTATCGCGAGCTGCTTGATAATGCGCCCACCTACGACGCCGTCCTGATCGCTACTCCCGATCACTGGCACGCACCGCTCTGTCAGGCCTTCATAAGGGCCGGCAAGCACGTCTATTGCGAGAAACCGCTGACGCACAGCGTGGCCGAGGCCCGTGAGATTCGCGAATCGGCCCGCCGCAGCAAGGTCGTTACCCAGATGGGCAACCAAGGCAGTGCCAGCTCTTCGCTGCGCCGCTGCATCGAGGTCATTCAGGCCGGGGCTCTGGGCCGGATCCGGGAGATCTACGAGTGGGGTATTGGCTGTACCGCCCGCGAAGGCAGTGCAGAGGGCGAAGACCCCATTCCATCCGGCTTCAACTGGGACTTGTGGGTCGGTCCATCAGCTATGCGTCCCTTTAAGAAGGATGTGTATCATCCGGTCGCATGGCGCGGCTGGTTCGACTTCGGTAATGGTGGCCTGGCCGATATCTGCTGCCACTCCATAAACTTGCCCATGCGGGCTTTGAACCTGGGCTATCCGGAGCGGCTCGTTCTAAACATGGATCGTTCCGGCCAGCAGCCACTCGACAAGCCCGCGGTGGAGTTTCATTTCCCAGCCCGTGGCAAGCTTGCACCTGTGAAACTGTACTGGCAAGGTAACGGAATGCCACCGGCCGCAGTACTGGCGCCGGTCGTCGAGGTCCACAAGGAGAAGGACGGTGGCGTCCTGATCGTCGGCGAAAAGGGGTGCATCTACTCCAGCCACTGGAACACGGGCGCGCTGATCCGCCTCGAAGGCGAGCCGCGCCTCACGGACGTCCTGCGGCACCCCGCCACCAAGGACATTCCCCAGAGCCTGCCGCGCAGCAAGGGACACGGCCAGGAATGGATCGACGCCTGTCGGGGCGAAGGCCGCACATTCTCCGACTTTGACATTGGCGGCAAGCTCACGGAAATTGGCCTGGCGGGGGTGCTTGCCATCCGCACCGGCAGAAACCTGGACTGGGATGGTGAGACGATGGAGGCCAGGAACGCCCCCGAAGCGGCCCGCTTCGTTCGTACCGAGCATCGCAAGAAGTGGTTGGTCTGATCGAACACGGGAGTTGTACGCCGAAAGGCACAAATATCGCGCCGTCGCAGGCGTATCGCACTACTGGACTCGCACAGTCGCGTGACGCAGCCTTTTGCCTGCCTCCCCTCGGCCCGTGAGCCTCTCGATCTGATGTTGCCTGTCAGGCGCCGACAGGGCCATAGACACCACGCAGCCACTGGCCTTCATCCCCTGGTCCTACACACTGCCCGTTTTGGTGAGCGATGAAAACAGGTCTTGGCGTCGCGAGGCGGTCCCATCACGGCGTGACACGCCCCAGACTGCGGCGCTCGTGGAGGCAGTGCGCTGAAAAAGGGTTCTGGGCATCGGAAACACACCTCCAAGCGCACCCGAGGGCGGATGACTTCCTGTACAGTGCGGGGCATGTGTCCGTGCTCTGTATCGGCTCGTCTCTTCGGTAGGACAGACACTCAGCGGGTCTTCGCCGGGGTTGTATCGCAATGTCCGAGCTTCTACGGGTTCGTCCAGCCAATGGTGTCCAGCATCGGCTGGATTTCAGAATTGGCCATGAAGAGGTTCCAGCACAATTGGCTGCGATGGTTCTCGATCATGATGAGAATTGGCCCCTGGTCGATGGCCAAGCAGCCAGCCGCAAACCAGTTCTGAGTTGGATTGAAAGCATCAACGAAGCCGAACGGCCCCCATAAATCCCTGCCGTACGTATGGTAGAGGTGCCTGAGCGTCGCCATGGACTCCTCGGGGACGTAGGGCATGGCGCTGAGCGCTGCTGTAGGAGCGATTGTGCCGTTGTCGTTGGTGGGGCAGTGGGCACTGTAGCCCCAGGGATTCAGGCTGGCCGTCAGACCCCACACCAAGTCGCTGTAGCCGGCGTATCGCCGCGCGTTCTCCGTGCAGTAGGCACGGTGAATCAAGGAGATGTTCCGGCTGTTCTCAAAGTAGTTGCACAGGCCGTCGCTCTTGTCGCGCGGATCGAAGCCGAGATGGCTGTAATGCGTAAAGAACAGCGGGCCTCCCTTTTCCGGGCCCACCCACTGCTTGCAGCCGTAATAGGTCTGGCCGTTGGCGTAATCGGCGGTGCCCGCCCAGCCATTGCGATAGCATGAGGCTGGGATCGGGTGCGTCGGCGACGCGATGGCCAGGAGGTAGGCGATCATGCATTCGTTGTAGCCGCGAACAGGATGGTTCATCTGCCAGCCGTAGTCCGGCGACCAGTGCCAGTAAAGCACCTCACTCCTCGGTGAGCGGAGATACCAGTCCCATTCCACCTGTTCCCACATCCGCGTGACTCTGTCGCGAATCTGCGTCTCGACCGGGTCGCTCGGATCGTCAAAGTACCGCCGCCCGGCGAGCATACCCTGCACGAGGTAAGCCGTCTCAACGAGGTCCCCGCCGTTGTCGAAAGTGCCGAACGGGATCGTCTCGCCCGTCGCGCCGTCGATCCAGTGCGACCAGGCACCATGGAAACGAGAGGCCTTCTTCTCAAGAAAATCCAGTATCCGCAGGGTGCGATCGGCCGCAGCGCCCCGGGCGATGAATCCCCGCTCAGCGCCAATACAGAGGGCCATCAGGCCCATGCCCGTGCCGCCGCAGGCACACGTGTCGGAGTCGTGGCCGGATGCGTACCCTTCCCGCGTCAGCCCGCTGACCGGATGGCCGTAGTCCCAGAAGTAGCAGAAGACGGCCTGCTGGACGGAGGTGAGGAGTTCCTCGTCGGTCATCGCATAGGACGTGGCCGAGGCGATGTTCGACGGTTCCGATTCCCCTCCGTCGCGAATGGCTACGGACCGCACTTGATAGTAGTACGTCATGTCGTTGGCGCCGAAGAAGTCGCTGTAGACGCAGACCGTGTGCACTGCGTCGTTGAGCTTTGTGAACGGTCCCTCCTCAGACTCGGCGCGGTAGACACTGTAGCCCTCCAAATTGGGGTCGGCGCTAAAAGTCCAGCGCAGATCGACTCTGCTGTCGTGTCCGGTAGCAGTCACATCGTTTGGAGCGGGCGGTGGCACCGGAGGATTGAGGGGTTCGGTCTGAGCCAGCTCGGCGATCTCCCCGCCCGTCAGGCCCCGGTCGTACAGCCGCACGTCGTCGATGAGCCCGTTCCAATACCGGTGGCGCGCCTGCCCGTTCTCGCCGATGAGCACCCGTTGCCACTGGCTGTTCATCCGGCCGCGGGCCGATTGGGTGCCCACGCGGAGCCCGTCCTGATAGATGTACAGGTTTGCGCCATCGTATACGCCCGCGATGTGATGCCACTCGCCATCGTTGACGTTCCTGCTATAAACCTCCGGCCATCCCCCATCCATCAGGCCAAGGCAGAGAAACGCGACGCGATCGTCGTCACGCGTCCGGGCCAGGACCCAATCGTCCCCCTTGGTGACAATCGCATTCCAGTTTCGGTCGAATGCGCGGACCCGAATCCAGCAGGCCAAGGTAATCTGTTGGGTGAACGTGAGCGATGGATCATCCCCAAGGTCGATGTAGTCACCGTCGCCGTCAAAATCGAGGCACCAGCCGCGGTTCGGATCGTTCAGCCAAGTAGGGTCACCGAAGAGAGTTCCATGGTTACCACCGGTGCTGTCGAATGCGTTGGCGTCCAGCCGCCAGTGGCCGACCAGGTTGGGATCGACACCGGCCGTCGCCAACGCCAGACCGGCCGCGCCAACAAACAGTATCACCACTGGCATCATCCTATCTATGAAACTGGAGGTGTGCATTCCCATCACTGTTCTCCCGTACCGTGTACGCGACCATGATCTGGCGCATGCTTGGCAAGCCCACTGGCCATCTTACCAGGGTCCATCTTGCCCGACAAGAGTTGCCCGCACGCGATTACCCGTTTTGGCTTGGGGTCAGGGCCTGGTTCGTAGTGACGCCGTAAGGCGTTACCTTTGGCGGGACGAGTATGCCCTCACGGGCACACTACAAACGGCTCCTTTCCATTCCCGCACGAAACGGGTAATCGCGTCTTGCTCGCACGCTCAGTGCAACCTACTCTGTACAAGTCGTGGCTGGCGAGGTTGTCATCTGTCTGGAGCACGGCCGCCTGCTACCCTCTATGGAGTCCACAAGCCCCTGCGTATAGTCTCGCTTCCTCTCCCTCCGCACCGCAGAGGCTTCTTCCTGCCGGTTGCCGCAGTATACAGTGGGTTCGTCGTCTTGTACGACTTGGCGGCACGTGCCAAGATAGATAGAATGGCCCCGTGTTGAAGCAGGTATTTGTCTCGATCGCTCTCCCATGAAGAACCAGCAGGTCCAAAGCCCCTTTGAGAAAGGCTACGAGAATGTTGAACCGGTGTGTTGTTGTCGTGAAAGCCAAACAGCCCTTTATGGAATGGCTGCGGTCCCTGCCGGATCCAGCAGATCTGACTCTGGACCAGATCAACCAAGACAATACCGTGTACCTCCTGCCCGATTACGAGAGAGATAGCAAACAGAGGCAGATCCTCAGACAGTATTTCGATCTGATGTTCGAGGAACAACTGGCAGGCTGGTGGCAGGACGAAGCCGCATGGCCTTCCGGCCGTGACCTCAAGTTGTTCAACCGCTGGTTTGAGGTGGAGTTCCACTCCGTTGTGCTGGACCTTGTGGATGGACCTTTGACCTGTGAGGAATGAATTCCCAGGACTCAGGCTCGCCATGTGCACGCCGAGTTCATTTCTGGCGGTCTGCAATACCTCGGTCTCGTCCACCAGAAAGAGAAGGCCCTCGCCCCCCTGTTCCCTTCAGAGGGTCATAGTGTAGAGTAGAGACGTGGCGCGGTGGTTGAGGTGACGCCTATCTGTTGCCGGCCCGCTCCTTATGCTTCTGCTCCACCACCCCCCTGTTGTTCTCGCCACATCCCCTCTCCCAAGTAGTCAGTCATGATTCCAAACACCCTGGCAGCAGCCATGAGTTCCGCAGGGAAAGCGACACCCGGAGCGGCTGCGGAACGTGGTCCACGTTCGCGCTCTCACCATCGTCAGTAGGCTTAGCGACTGGCCACCTGTGGTGGCTGCTCCAAACAGAACCGGCCGGTGTTCCGTTTCCCGCCGACGCGTTGCGAAGGGTGGGTGTAGATCGCGGGGTGAAGTCCGGTATGCCCTCACTGCACGGTTGTAGATGCGCACGTCGTCGAGCAGGCCCTTCCAGTGGGCGCCCTGGCGTCGAGGTGGGTGGCAGGTCAGCCTGCTACGATTCACTGGCAATGATGTCGAAGACACTCACCAGTTGGGTAATCTCAAATACCCTACGCACCTTGCCGTCGAGGTTCGACATCTGTAAATGACCGCCTGCCTCCATGACCCGCTTGTGGACCTTGATCAACAGGCCCAGGAGTGCTGATGATACAAACTTCACCTTGGCGAAGTTTAGGACCAGCCGCTTATCCGGATTTGTGCGGATGATGGGCATCAGGGCCCGATCCAGCTTGCGAATCTGCTGGTCCTCCAGAATCGCCCGTTCCTCAAAGGTCACTACCACAACGTCCTGGCCGTTGTCCACCGTGATCGTTTCCCCCGACTCCATAGCCACCTCAGAATGACAAGCAAAATGGAGTCAGTCCGGCACACCTCATCGAACTCCCCAGCACACTTCTTGTTTGACCGTGCCGGACTGTATCACATGGCTGTTCAAAGATCAGAATAGCATTCCCCCTGTGGGATTTCAAGCGCGAATGCTCGCGTGCTGCCACAATCACCCGCTCCCAGGTAGCCTTTCCTGGTTCCACAGCCCCCTGGCAGCAGCCAGGAGTTCCGCAGGGAAAGCGACGGCAGGAGCGGCTGCGGAACCTGTCTTTCCTCTCTCGTTCTGGGCGGCCATCCCTGTGCCGGTCAGTAGCGTCTACGCGCTGCTGGCTGCCCCGCCCTACAGTCTTGGCGGCAATGTGGTCGTCAATAATCCGTTCGCGGATGTAGCCGCTGATGATCTCAACCGGCAACTCCTCCAAGTGTCGCGCCGGTACAGCTCGGTCGTACGCTTCCTGGGTTACCTTGGGTACGATTGGCTCACCATTTCGGAACCGGTGGTTGACCGTGCTGCCCGGCTGCAAGGCGGGACAACGAGGTCCGAGGAACATGCGCAGATATAAGATGTCGTTCTTGGCGCTCTTGCGTGTCCGAGTCCGCCACAGGAACTCACAGAACGACTGCACAAAGTCGTCAACCGGCGTATTGGACGGCTTTTTCAACTGACCGGTAACTTCAAGTGCTTCCAGGCGCTTCTTCTTTTCGACTGCCACCCGTTCATGGGGGGTTCGCAGGGATCTCGAAACGGACTTCCCGCCGATCAAGTAATGAACCCACCATATGCGTCCGCGTTTGTAGATACTGGCCATGGCAAAGCTCCTTTCTGTCGTCGCCACGGCCCATTCCCGGGGGTCAGACTGCAGCAGAAATTGCTGCACTTTTGCCACAGTCCCCGCTGCGCAAAAAAATAGGACAGGCCTAAATGCCTGTCCTTGTGCGACTTACGCAATAGCGGGGGGAGGATTCGAACCTCCGACCTCCGGGTTATGGGCCCGGAAGGCTACGATTCCACAACTCTTTTCAGATCAACGATTTACGTTCTCCCCTTTGTCGCACAAGGACTTAACGAAATCGTCATGATGACCATGGTGATCATGATGATCACAGATCTTGCTGCATTTTGCCGCAGTCGGGCACGAATGCAGGAGGAAAGTCTGCCCACATCCCGAGTGCTGAGCGACACCTCCCCTTCCCATGGTCATGTACACGCCTGAGGCCCCTTGCCCCCTGTCACCCCAGTCCCACAGGCACCATCTCCTGAAACGCTCTTGACGGGGAGTTTGGCCCCTCCAAGGCGGTCCCACTCGTGCTTGACAGGCACAGGTCATTGGCGCGCGAGTCCTCATCCTTTTGCCAGCATACTGCCGATATACATCTGGAAGACGGCGTTACAGGGGCCCCTGGAGTCAGGGGAAAAAGATCGCAGTAACGAAAGAAGCCCCGGGGGCCCCTGACTACGGAAGGAGCCCCCCTGGGCTCACGGAGTGTAATTCGCCTGCAGGAATGAAAGACGCCCAGGGGCTCTATTGTCAGGTGGGAGAACCCCTGGGGTCAGGGAGAAAAAGATCACAATACCGCAAGCCATGCGGGCTTCGCCATGGTCGGAAGGTCGCCCACCAAATTATTCCACCAGCAAGACGGCGATCCTTTGGATGGCGTCGAAGCCCGAGAACCGACCAGACGGTGTACCTTCCCAGTCACACACCGTCTGACGGATCTGTACTGACAGAGTGTGGCACGTTGCGGAGGCGCTCGGCTTCCATGAGCAGTTGCATCTCCTCGCTGCTGAAGTGCCGGCCACAGAGCATGCAGTAGAAACCCATTTCGTGGTCGAAGTATATCCCCACGTTTTGGCATTTGGGACAGATCACATTCATGCAGTCCGGCTCGAACATCGCGCGGCAGAGTCCTTTCTTCAAGGGCGTACGAGAAATCGGCCCGAACACCATGGCCTGGTGGCAGAGAAGACCTTTTGAGAAACGAGATCCCTGTTACTCGCTGGGATTGACCTTAGCTCAGCCTTGCACGGCGCTTGCCGTCTCTGATCCGAAGCCCGATCATGAAGAACGCGATCAGCACGTACGGAACAAAGTATCCGATGGGGTCGCAGTCATCCCCACGGGACAGCGAACATCCCCCACCAGCCGAGCCAGCGGTGATCTCGTCCATCGCCGATCCGGAGATGAGGTAGTAGGGAGTGAAATGGGTCGTTTTGAAGCGCATCGCCGCTATGGTCGGACTCAGGGCCACATGTTCAATGTCTGTGATGCCCTCCTGGCTCAGCCCCCCTGTTCTCGAATCATACCACCAGGGCGTCGGCTGTTCGTCCCCGAATTCGGCCACGGCGTAGGGAATCGTGATGGTCACCGGCTGACTGAATTGCAGGCCGCTCGGTCCGAACTCATACGAGAGAACACCCGAAGAGGGGACGGCGGGGGCATTCTGTATTCTCGTAACGGTGACCGTCGCATCCTGCGAGGCAGCCGCCGGAGGGATCACCACTGATACATCGTCGACATTCGAGGGTGTAGCCACACCCACGGTCCCGCCTGCCGATGCAGTCACTGCCTGCGAAGCGAGAACCTCGGGATCCCAAGACGTGGTTCCGGCCTGATAGATCTCGGCGTTGCCTTCTCGATCATCCGTCCAGACGACATACGGGAACCCCTGAGAATCGACGCCGATCGCCGGCGCGCTCTGCCCGGAACCGATCCCGCCATCCCCCACCAGCACGTTCGTGTTGCCGGCTTCCTTTACCTCGACGAGGTATAGATCGGTGTCCTGGCCGTTTTCCGTTACATTTCTCCAGTCCTGCCAACACACGAAGACCTTCAATCCGTTGCCGACGCGGCCGGCCACTGCCACGGTCGGAGCGAGCTGATCCGCACCTGACGTGTCGTCTGCGAGATTGCCCCCCACCAGAGGACTGGCCGGCATGCCGTCGGTCGCGGCATAACAAACGTCGCTGCTTCCGGCCACCTCATGGACCCACACGAGATGCAGCCAGGTCCCCGCCGCCTCCGTGGCCAGCGCCGGCGCGTACTGGCTGCCGGCGCCCGTTACGAGGGCGACCTCGGTCCAGGAACCGTTGTTGGACACGGTGCCGTAGACATCGCCCGATCCATTGCGCGCATCCGTCCAAACGACATAGACATTGCCCGAAGCATC
Organism: Sedimentisphaerales bacterium; assembly: GCA_040772485.1. Lineage (GTDB taxonomy): Bacteria > Planctomycetota > Phycisphaerae > Sedimentisphaerales > Anaerobacaceae > Anaerobaca. Next base: position 158,701 of record JAXGYC010000016.1, read on the forward strand.
CACGGCAATGTCCGGATCGGCCTGATTCGACGTGTTGGAAGGCACTGGGTCAACCGGGAGAAAGTCGTTACTGGAGCTGGCCACATGAATGTCCGAATGGCCGTCGGCGTCGTCCTCCCAGGCGACATAGCAGCCGGAGGCGTTGTCTACAGCGATCACCGGCGATGTCTGACCGTCATCGGAATCGGTTATCCGGGTCTCGGCGGACCACACTCCACGCGACAGCGTCCGGAGATATATGTCCCAATTGCCTCGCCTGTTGTCTTGCCAGACAACATAGAGCTTGCCATCCGCACCGATGGCAATGTCCGGATTGGCTTGATCTGCGGCATCCGAAGTCAGCCGGATCGGCTCGGCAAAGCTGTCATCCTCCGGCCCCCACGTGCTCACGTAGATATCCCGTTGCCCGGCGACCCCTGCGTGCCAGACCACCCAGAGATTGCCGTCGCTGTCTGACGCCGTCGCGGGGTGCCCCTTATCCTGGCCCGCCGGTCCCCAACTGACCCGCCGGTTACCGCCAAAGGCCCACATTTCGGTCTTGAACGAATACACGTATTCACTCATGGCGTTGCCATTCAGGTCGGCGGCATTGACTCGCACCGTAATCGTCTCGCCAAAGGCGAATTCGTTTTCCGACTGATAGGTGTACGTGTAAGACGTCTTGCTGCCGGTGCGGCGGCAAACCGCCGTGTCGCTTCTGTAGTGAGGCCCACCGCCGGAATACACCTGTGCGCCGTCGATGGAGATGGTGACCGTGTCGGCATCCACACCTTCCCCCTCGTCCGAGACGCGCAGAGCCACCAACGAGTTGCGGGGGACTTGCACGGCATCGGCCTGAGGGGACGAGGCGACGGCCACCGGCGGCGCATCGTCGTCGATTTCTCGCGTGAAAACAGCCGAGATGGACTTGTTCGCATTCATCGTGATGGTCGTCGGGTTCGTGCTGCCGGAAAGGTCGCCCGACCAGCTTGTGAACTCATACCCATCCGCCGCGATCGCCTGCACCGTCACCGTCGCACCGGCGGTGTAGCTGCTCTGATTCGGCGTCTTCGTGACCGTGCCATTCGCTCCGCTGGCACTTAGTATGTATGTCGTGGGAGCAACCTCCGTGAAGTTGGCGGTAACGGACTTGTTCGCATTCATCGTGATGGTCGTCGGGTTCGTGCTGCCGGAAAGGTCGCCCGACCAGCTTGTGAACTCATACCCATCCGCCGCGATCGCCTGCACCGTCACCGTCGCACCGGCGGTGTAGCTGCTCTGATTCGGCGTCTTCGTGACCGTGCCATTCGCTCCGCTGGCACTTAGTGTGTATGTCGTGGGAGCAACCTCCGTGAAGTTGGCGGTAACGGACTTGTTCGCATTCATCGTGATGGTCGTCGGGTTCGTACTGCCGGAAAGGTCGCCCGACCAGCTTGTGAACTCATACCCATCCGCCGCGATCGCCTGCACCGTCACCATCGCACCGGCGGTGTAGCTGCTCTGATTCGGCGTCTTCGTGACCGTGCCATTCGCTCCGCTGGCACTCAACGTGTAGGTAGTCTCTACGGGTGGCTCTTCTTCCACATCGGCGGAGCCAAACTCGAACGCACCGATGTCGGGGGAAGTGCCGTGATAGGGCAAGCTCACCCCCCGGCCCGCCGTCCAGCTCAGGGGCCTGTCCACCGTGATGCGGTTGTTGTCATAATCGATGCTCACAATCCTCGCCGTCTGCGTCTGCCCCTCCAACTGGATCAGGTCTCCCTGCTCCCCAAGTATACCCCAGCCATCATAGAAATAGGACGCGTCCTGCACCGGCATGAGGGTTCCGCTGCCGGCGGAGGTGGTTTCCGTCAAAAACACACCGGCATCAATCACCGGAGACGTCGAGCGCACGTCGAACCAGGCGGGGTCCAGATTGAGATTATCGTCCGAAGTGACGGCTCCGGCGTTTATCCACGACGGATCTGCCTGCATGTTCCCAGAAAAGAAAGCCGGGTAGTTCGACTGAAAATACGACAGGTCTCTCGTTCCTCCAAGATGACTGATCCGAATGGCGCCTATGACGTCGTTGGCGACGTAGTAATTCTCGTTCTCGCCCGTCGTGGAGCTGATGTGAGAGCTGATTGCGTATTCCGTATTGTCCTTGAGAATGTTGTTCTTGATGACGTTCCCATAGACGGGATTGCCGCTCTCGGAGTAGAGTCCATGGGAGTTCTTGTAGAAGGTGTTGTTATACACCCTATTGCGCAGTGCCTTGGCGGGATCGTAGGTATCGAGTTCCATCCCGCCATTGTTCACCATGATGTTGCCTCTGATAATGCAATCCGAGGAGCCCAGTTGTATGCTGTGGTGGTATTGTCTGTCCTTGTCTCGGCTGACTTGTCTCTCGTCTTGTCCGCTGGGGTGAATCGGAATGTCCTCATGATCTTCACCGGAATCGAGAATGACATTGCCTTCGATAAGTGTCCAATCCGAACCCCTCCAGGAACCCACAGACGTATGCCAGGGATTCCACACTCGGTTATTCCGGATCACATTCCTCAGACAGTTGACATTGACGTTGATCGAGTTATGCGCGCCGTATCGGAGATCATTCTCTTCAATCACGTTATGGTTGGCGCCGCCCCTCAGATAGATCAGATCATCAGGGCTCGCGTAGCCTATGATTCTATTGTTAATGATCTTGTTGTACTGTGCAGATCCCTCCAACCAGAAGCCGGCCCAGCCAAGAGCCTCTTCCATATGGCAATTCTGAATGATGTTGTACGTGGAGCTTCCGCCGGAGGCCATGTTCATGTTAACCCAGAAACCGCCAACGTTGAGGAATCTCAGACCATCGATCTTGATATAGTGTCGGTCCCTGAGGTCTGCGCCGTCAGACGCGCTGGTGACCACAACCTCTTCACTGTTGTATGCGGCATACGTGATGTAGTTGCCTTGCGTACCCGAGCGGTCCGGCCGGATGGTCTGGTTGTATGTTCCTTCGCGGATATGTACAGTATCCCCGGGTTGCAGCTCGGAATTCGCCTTGCCCAACGTACGCCAGGAGGCAGCCAATGATTGCCCGTTGTTGCCGTCATCCCCGCGCCGGCCGTCCACGTAGTATGTCGCCGCCTCTGCGTTCACCATGCAGGCTATGCAGACAAACACGGCCGGCGTGCATATTCTCCACCTGTACTCTGTATGAAGCACCACGATTGCTTTACCCCCAATGAGAGCGCATCATTCAAGAATGGGCAATTGCGCTTTTCCCATGCGATCAGCCCTTGGAATTGGAATGAACTGCTGCGTCTTGCTTTTCGACCAGCGCCCGGCGCTCCTACAAACTTTAGCAATTGCCGGGCTCGGCCCAAACGCGTTTACGGCCGATGCTGCCCGCCATACACAGCAGGAACGGCGATTGTGGTGGCGAGGCACCGGCCTGTCCATCTGCCAGCCTGATCCGGCGACGGACGATTATCGGAGCTTGTTCGCAGACCGGCCTTCGCTGTTTGCCCCCGCATCCTCATGCGCGAACCGCCTCGGCATCATGGCACTCCTCGATCTCGCTCGTCGCGACCGTCGATGCAAACGGTCGGCGCAATGGCTCGTGTCCCTGGAAGGCATGATCGTAGGCGGCGAGAAGACTCGGAACCGAGTGGGGCCAGGAGAAGACCTGCTGGACCCTCCTTCGTCCTCTCTTGCCCAGGACGGACCGCAGCGTGGGGTCGTCTGCAAGGCAGAGAATCCTTCTCGCCAGGTCACTGACATCGTTGGGCGCCGCGTACAACGCCGCGTCGCCGCAAGAGACCCTCGTTTCCTTCAGGTCAAACGCGACGACAGGTTTCTCCAAGGCCATGTACTCCATGGCCTTGTTCATCGTTGACTTGTCATTCAGCGCATTGAGAGGATCCGGCTGCACGCACACGTCGCAGGCGCAGAGACGCGTTATCATCTCGTCGTCCGGGATGCGCCCGGTAAATGTGACCCACTCCTGCAATCCCATCCGGTCACGCTTCTCCAGCAGATGTTGATAGTCGGCTCCGCCACCAACGACCAGGAAAGAGACATCGGATCGTCCATGGGTATGGACGATTTGGGACGCCGCATCGAGGAGCCCCTCGACTCCATCCTGGCGATTCATGTTCCCGAGATAGCCGACCAGTACATGACCATTCTTGCTCGGATCCTTCTGAATGTGAATCGGCCGGAATTTCGCAAGATCCGGCCCGTTTCGCACGACAAACACATCTTGCGCGCTCTTTCGACCTCTGGTGATCGCCATGCTCTTGTATGTCTCGTTGGTCGAAATGACAATGTCGGCGTGTTTGTATGATGCGGCCTCCAGAACACACAGTGCCCGGTATATCAGGCCGGAGGGCCTATGGCCGTTTCGAGACAGCCATAGCTCCGGACAGAGGTCATGTTGGTCATAGATGAACTTCTTGCCCAGCACTTTGTATGGCAAGGCGATCAACCACAGGATGTCCATGGGGTTGCAGGCGTGGAAGACGGAGAAACCGTGTCGGATTGCAACCCATAGGGTCAGCACCGTACCGCAGAACAGGGAGATCCCGTGCTCAACAAGATGGCCAAAGACCGACTCCCCCGTTGGCTTTGGATAGTAGTAGGCTCGCAATTGACTGCTCAACTCTCGGTAGAACGGGTCACAACGGTACTTCTGCGAAATAACCGTGACCTCCCATCCAGCATCAACCAGGGCCTTGGTCTCACTGATGACCCGGTGGTCAAAGGTAAACGAGCCATCTTCGATAAAAATCAACGTCTTCCGTCTCATCTCTTGATTCCCCCAACAACTTCTACGCCGGAACTCTCGCGCAAACCTCCTCCGCATCTCTTTCGGCCGCAAACCCCACCAGATCGACAATGTCCTGCCCGGGTCTCAGCAAATCCACCAGGTCGTTGAACTCGGGCGCCTTGTTGCCAATAACGATGACTTCCGCATGACGTACGATCTCGTCAAGGCTCGGCACCATGAGCCGGGCAATATGGGGTATCCTGCGTTCGACATACTCCTTGTTGCCGCCGCACAATCGCGCCAGCGAAATGCTCCGGTCATAGATGCGCACATCATAGCCTTTTCCAATGAGCGCTTCGGTCAGTTCGACCAGAGGCGACTCACGAATGTCATCCGTTCCGGCCTTGAAGCTGAGCCCCAGAATCCCGATCTTCTTCCGCTGAAGCGACATGATCCGCTGCAAGCCGAGTGCAATCTGATGGCGATTGCTGGGTAGGATGGCGTTCAACACCGGGGTGTTGACATCGAGCCTCTTGGCCTCGTACGTCAGAGCGCGAACGTCCTTTGGCAGGCAGGATCCGCCAAAGGCAAAACCCGGTTTGAGGTAATACGGCGAGATGTTCAGCTTGGTATCCATGCAGAAAATACTCATGACGAGATGCGAGTCAATGCGGAGCGCGTCACAGATATTCCCGATTTCGTTGGCAAAGACGACCTTCAACGCGTGAAATGCATTGTCGACGTATTTCACCATCTCCGCGATCTCAATCGATGTCTTGATCAATGGGGCAGACAATCCCTCGAACAACTCTCCAATTGCGTCGGCGTCGGAGGCGTTAAGAGCGCCGATGACCGTCTTGGGAGGACTGTAAAAGTCGTACACAGAGTCGGACTCCCTCATGAATTCAGGATTCATCGCCACACCGAAATCGACTCCCGCCTTCTTGTGGGAGGTCTGCTCGAGGGTTGGAATGACCGTGTGTCCAACAGTGCCCGGCAAGACGGTGGAACGGACGACCACCACGTGATATCGGTTCTTTGCCCTCAACGCGAGACCGATGTCGCGACTGACCCTCTCGATGTACGACCGGTCGAGGGAACCATTGCCATTGGAGGGACTGCCGACGCAGATGAAGGACAAATCGGAGTTCAGAACGGCCTCGCGGCTATCGGTCGTCGCCAGGAGTGTCCCCGACTCCACGCCTTCGGCGATCAACTGCTCCAGGTCTTTCTCGACAATGGGAGACCGACCGCTTCGAACGATATCCACCTTCGCCGTGTTGATGTCCACGGCAATGATGCGGTGCCCTTCCTTCGCCAGGCACGCCGAACAAACCGTCCCGACATATCCCAAGCCAAACACACTGATTCTACTCATGATATTTCCTTCAGCCTATGCTCCCCCGAGGGGGGATCGTCTATTGAGCGGCGTTCGCGTGGCAGAGACATTCATGACAATGCCGGTCAAAGCAGATCCGGTATGGGCATCAGTCTCCCACACGGATGATGGAGGCGAACCTCATAGTGCCCTTGATGTTCTTGCAGCACACCACGGCAGGGGACGGGTGAATCTCATTGAAACGTGGCGAATACCATCCCAACCGCGGGTCCTGCTGTCCACGGATCACATGAACGGACCCCCATTGCGGGTCGAGTTCAACCGTGAGTTGTGCCTCGCCGCACCGGACGTCAACCGAATGGCGGGACAAAGAGACGAGACAATCCGGATGCAGGTGGATCAGACTCCGGACCGAATGCGACCCCTTGCACACCAACAGATCCTCAATCACCAACTCGCGATGGCGTCGGGTGTAGGTGAAGGTACGTCGGTGAATGACGGGATCGCTCAGGCGGGCGTAGCCATCGTGCTCGACGGACCACACGACGCGCTCGCCGGAATCGTCGAACCGCGTCTGCCGGACATCGTAGAACCTGCCGAACATGAAATCCGACACCCCGGGAGCCTGATCTTGTTCGTCGATGACAACCGTGCTGTGAGCCGAAGTCCCACGAAAGTAGACTCTCCACGGACCCCCGCTGTGATAGAGGTATGTGCCCGGGTCCACCACAATCGGGTGCCCCTTCACGGATAGCCAGAAGCTCAGGCAATCCGCGTGGCCGTGTCCGGCCAGCGGCTCCAGACCCAAGCGTCCCCCGTTCCCAACAAAGAGGATATGGCCGCGGTCGGCAATCGTGACGAGGCCGGCATCCGCAAATCGTTGACTGGCCCGGGGCGTCCTCTCGACCCGTCTCTTGAGTCGTTTCCACGCGGCTGTGGAATCACGTCCCAGGAGACAGAACGTCAGGAGATCGTACTCCGCGGTCGGCAGGATCCATTCTGGTTTATCGAACAGGACGGCGCCGATGTTCAGAAGCGAGACGAGATTGCCTCGGCCACTCCTATCGAGTTTGAGCAGGCATCCGTCATCTCCATCACCGATACTGGGAAAATTGCCGTTCCCATCCGTTACCTGGGACATGAACTCGAAGGCGACCTTGAGTCGGTCGCTTACGTGCGGACTGCACGGCTCATCATAGTCCCGACACAGCAGGAGATAGACGAGACACAGTTCGGATACGAATAGAAGATACGGCACGGAGTGCTCGAAACTGCTTCCATCGGGATAGATCTGGCGCGTAACCTCGTGCTCCACGATGCTCTTGCCCAGCATCTTCCATCGTGCGGCCCCCTCGATACCGGGCAAGCAGAGCCCGGCCGCAAACAGGCCCAGCCCTTCGGCGACAGCGTGATTGGCACAAGAGGAGTACCTGGAATGATATCGATACAGATGCCGGCCGCTGAACAGCACGAATCGGGTGAGCGCTTCCCGCTGTCCGACGTCCAGGGATTCATCCCCGAGGAGCCTGAGGCTGTAGACCACGTTGACAATTCGGATCCCGATCTCGATGCCGCTGATCCAGTTGATTCCTCTCGGATAAGGATTGCCGTCTATCCAGGACTGCAACTGCGTGAACAGCTCCGCCCTATATCTGCGGTCCTGCCTCATCCGGAACGCCAGCGCCAGAACAGGCAGATGCTGGAGGCGATTCAGCTCCCATGCAAACTTGATCCCGCCGACAGTCCGGCCGTCGCGATAGTCGATATCACCCCAGAAGGCCAGGGGCCACCGGCGGCCCGTCTTGGGATCCAGATGCCAGTCGATCGGGTCCCCAAAATCTCGATCGATTCCGAACACGTGGAAATGATGATGCAATATGCTTTCGGCAGATGTCATGATGTGAGCCGTCAGATCCGGGAATACTTGCTCGACTCCGGCCACATCGATCGTCTGGATACGATATCTGCCTTCACGGCCGTTACGCGACATCGGCTCTGATGAATGTTTGTCGCGCTTCTTCTTCGCCCAGTGCTCGAAGCGATACGGCAGTTCGGCTACGGGCATGCGTCTGAATCGACGCACATACCACAGAAGATCACTCATCGCCAGGCCTTCATCGGATACGTACTGCCACAACAAACCGGGGATGTTGCAGGCCTCGAGGGGACTACCCAAAACGCACTACTCCAGCGTCCACCGGACTATGGTCCCTATTGCGATCACCATGTCCTCCGGGGGGATGCTCTGCCGGGTCCCACTTTGAGAGCACCAGGTGAAAGAAGCGGCGTTCTGTCTCACGCGGTCTCCAAGTACAGCCAAACTCAGGAGAACATCGAATCGGACGACTGCATTCTATTCTGGCTGGCACATAAGATCGTCGGATTGCCATATCTTTCCGGCGTCCAATTCAGAAATGACCAATCTAAGTTTGCCGTTCTTCGCCCGTTTGATACTCTTGACGCATGACAACTCCAGTCTCGCGGTCTCGCCTATAAGGCGCCGAGCAGCGACCAGAATCCGGCTCTTGTCACTTTGCGTGAACCCTTGCCCTGGAACGATCCGAATTAGCACCCAACCACTGCACCTCTGTATCAGTTGAGCCTCCCTTACCGTCGTGACACCATCAAAGATATAGCCCATTCCCTGTATCTTCTGACCATCGGTCCTCAGAATGTAGTCCTCGCTTCGACCGTCAATCCAACCGACTACTCGACCTTCCAGGCCACAGGGGCATTCGGTACCGTTATTAGGCAGGCGGACCAAATCGCCTGTCTCATACCGTATCAGGGGAAATGCGCGATTGTGAAACCCGGTTGCCACGACCGAATAGCTACCATTTGCATTGCGCAGGAATTCAACGTAACCCAGGTCTTCGTCCACGTGGAGTCGTCCCTCAGGACACTCGGAAATACCTGCCACTGCCTCAGTCTGACCATACCACTGACGGCATGGCGTGCCAAATGCATGCTCAATGACCGCCTTCTGGCTTCCGAGGAGTGTCTCAGAACTTGTGGCAACAAACCGGGGGACATACTGGAGTCTGTCCCCGGACTCCAGAATATAGTGGGCAAGAATGGTCAGGAGGGAAGGATAACCCTGAATCCAGGGAAGCCGTCGACGATTCAACTCGTGAATGTAGGCAGGCAGATTATCGTCCTTCATGTGGTATGCGCTGAAGAAGACCTGCTTTCCCGGTCGGTTGGTACGCCAGAACGGTGGGTGCGTCTGGCGGAGAGGCACTATGGATCGACCAAAGAAGTGCGCGTACCACATGGTATTGTCCACTCCAAATCGACGCCGGAATCGCCAGAGAGTGGCCCATTGCCAGCGCTCTGCATCCAGCGTGATCGGAAATCGCAGACCCGTTCCCGTTGTTCCACTGGTGGATATCACTCGCGTGTTCAATGAGGGTGCCTCTTCACTGATAAATTCAGTGAAACGTGTCTGCACAATCTCCCTACTCAGTGGCGGAATCGCCCGCATGTCAGCAAGTCCCTGAATATCATTCGCTCGAATCCCAATGGATCTAAACAAGTCCCGGTAATAGGGCACATGTTTGGAGGCATAATCAATCACCGCCCTGAGGCGCTTTAGCTGGAGTGTGCGAAGTTGACCATAAGCCCATCTGTCCGCCGCGTAGGCCTCATCCTGAAGCTGCGCATACTGCGCTCCATAGCGGCGGCGTTGCAGCAGGCTCCCATGGAGACAACAGCAGAGATTCTGCCCCCCAATGGGTAGACGCTCATACAATCTCTTCATACGCATAGCAGGTACGACCGAACCATCTAATCATGCCGACCGCAATAAGGCGCAGGTGTAAAGTGGCCGACGCGTGGCTGTGTGGGGAAATGCTGTGAGGCCAAGAAGTCAGAAGTCAGCGAGCTTCCATTTCACTGCCGAAGGAAGGCCCTGACCCCGGTGTCTTCGGAGTACTCACGACAGCTGCCGGGCAGCACGTTGCCGATACCCTCGAAACCGCATGGAAACCTGGAATGCCACCCGCGACGCCAGGTTGATCTCTGTACGGATCATCGCAAAACCCTCCGAAGAAGTGTAACGATACAACCGAGTTGGACCATGCCGAAGAAGTTCAGCAGATGATATTCATACCGAACCACCAGTCCGCAGAAGTTCTGACGCCATGCGAAGAGACGCTCGATCTTCCGACGTCTCTGGTAGCAAGGCAACGCATGGCCGTCCTGTGTGATGGCCCGGCGTCGGCCACCTCGATGTCGAACGATCATCACTACGCCTCGTTCGTCGGTGAGTCGAGCGTTTGATCGCTCACTGTCATAGGCCTTGTCCCCAGGTAGACGCTCCCGAAGCTCCCCCAGGATACACACCTTTGAAGTCGTCTCGACCAGGATCACTTCATGCAGGCTGGTGCTGGCTGCGCTAGCGGCGAGAGGAAGACTGCCCGCGTCCGCAAGGCCCGTGATTCTGGTGCCTGTGCCCCGTCTGGCCTTGCCCATACCATCACCGCTTTCGGCGTCGGAGCGAAGGCACCATCGATGAAGTCTCCGCTCAGGTCGATGCCGCCTTGCGTGGGCAGGTCTTCCGCCAAGGCCGTGAGGGTCTTGGCGAATCCCCCCCCCAACCCGGTCTATTCTCCATCACCAACTGGAGCTCTGCATAGAGCCCCTTGATCCTCTGCTGCCTTTCTGCCACCTGCCCAGGAGTCTCGCATGCGATACGGCATACGCGGATGAAAAGGTCTGCCCACTTCTCTGCGGAGAATTCCTCCCCTTTCACCAATGCGCCCACACGCAGACGCTGGGCCAAGTCCGTATCGGCGGCAAGCCGGTTCATGGCGCGTCTGAGGTCTTCCGCATCCCGAGGTTTGACCAGAATCCCGCAGGTCTCATCCACGATCTCAGGAATGAACTTCCACTCTGTAGCGATCACAGGCAGTCCCACTTGAAAAGCCTCTATCACGACTCCCGGATATCCCTCTCCTTCCCAATAGGTTGGCAACAACAACGCGTCATACTCTGACAGAACCGAAGGTATCTCCCGGTTCTCCACAACACCTCGATAGTGTACACATGTCGATTGCCTGAACAGCTCGGGAGTAACCTCTTTCCCGCAAGGACCATAGATGTCCACACAACAACGCCGGTTGAGACGTGTCGAGGCTTCGAGGATTTCTTCAATGCCTTTCTCACGTTGCACGCGGCCAATATAGACGAATCGCCCACCTCTCCAGGACCGCTCGGGCTCGCGCTCCGGCTTATGCCGATGATTGGGATACCAGAATGTGCTTGTCGAGACCTTTTCTCCGATTTCAGCGCACTGTTCCTTGGCCTCCACAAATGAAACACTGCTCCTTTTCAGCGTCTGTTCAGCCAGAAACCTGGCGTGAAGCCGAAGCGCAGAGGTGTCCATACCGCCGAACTTCCGTAGCACGAATGCCCGTCTGAAGATTCTGGCGATCATCAACGAAGCGAATGCCACGTTCGCCAACTGGGGTGTAGGCACATGAGCACTGATTACGTCCACGTGCGGTGCCCATCGTATGGTCCTCAGCAGAACGCCCAGGAACTTAAGGGGTTTCGCCAGAGGATTCCTGCCACCTCTGGGGATTGGCACCGTATGAACGATCACACCACGGGCGCGCATTTGATCCACAAGGACGTTGAACAGAATACTCGTCCCGGTTTCAGGACAAAGAGATGGTCCGATCATGGCAACTCTCAAGGCGTGAGTTGTTTCCCGGTGAGAGGGCATCGTTCGATAGTCCCTGATTCTCTCTGCGATGCGTTTTGGAGGAGGGGCCGTTGCTGCGGAGACATCAGCAACGCCAAGAGGTAGAAGTATACATAGCTGAGATGTCCCCCCGTGATGACGGACGAAGAGTAGCTGATGTAGCTCAGCATGATCACGAAAAACCCAACCTCGGCTCCGAACCTTACTGCCATCCAATACCCGCTGTATGTAGGAGAGGCGCAAGACCATAGGCAGAGAAACATGCGTAGCTGAAACAGAACGTAGATCAGCATGCCCGGCCATCCGATGCAAATGACATCCTGTGCCCAGCCGCAGATACCGTAGGTGATCATGAGCTTCTCATAGCGCTCCTCTTCTCCGATCCGTACGGCCCGCGGGCCCCAGCCAAACAGCACCGTCTCCGCATCCTCGCTCCATAGCGTGGCGAGGATACGCCGACTCGTTGCCGTCCTTCCGGTGGTCCGGCCCTGCTGGTCGTATGCGGTATTGTACTGGCCCGCCGCATTCAGGGCATACCTGGCCCGCTCCAGCGGGCGGCTCCAACGGCTGTCGCTTATCCCATGACTCCTCGCTACTCCGAGCAACAACAGCGGACTCAGACATCCGAAGACCAGGATCGCCCCGGCGGATCGCTTGAGGGCCCATCGCGTGCGAACCCGTATGAGGCACCAGACGAGTATGCAGACATACAGGAACGGCCCCAGGAAGTAGATGGCGCGCTTCCCGCTGGCATAGCCGACGAGAAAGAACCCCCACGACAAGACCAGGAGCAGTGGGTTTCCACGCCAGAAGAAATAGAACGGCACCGTCAGCGCCATCGCGAAGAGCGGGAACTCCGTGGCGAGCGCGCCTCCACTGGAGAAAATGGCACCGACATTGGCTTCGGTGCGCTCGCCCAATACAAATACCTCATGCGCCGATGCCATAATCTGGAAGATGAAGAGCACTGCGATGACGGTATGGATACGCGTGACGGCCGTTCGCGTCAATGGCGTGATCCAAACTGCGAAGAAGACGATGTACGCGTACAGGACATAGCGAACGTATAGAAACGCCATGGACATCTGATCCCCGTGGAAGATCGTCGAGGCGGCCGCCCAGACCGTGTACAGGGCAATCAGGAAGAACCCCGGCGCAAGCTCCCGGACACCCCGATTGACCAGATGCATCAGGATCAGGAGCACGGGAGCCTCTGTCAGGCCCTTGACGACAGGAGGAGACAGGCCGATGCGCTCGAGATACCCTTGGAAGTAGACCAGAACAAAGAGCGCCGCCAATACGACCGGGAATGCCGCATCCGTTTTGACACGCACCTCAGAGACACAGGGGTCGTCCATCACGTGGGCTGTCATGGCGCTTGTCAGGAAATCGGGGACTGGCACACTTGCTGAATGTAAGGGATGAGGTTCAGGCCGACGATGCGATCCCACGACGCCTCCGGACAACTGAGCCGAACCTTCTCGCCATCAAACTCATGCCGTCGGTCATATAGCTCTCTCAATCCTCGGGAGAAGTCTTCCGGGTTATCCTGGATCAGCACTCCATTGAACCGATCAACGACCTTCCGGTGTTCCGTGGTCGCTGTGGCGATGACCGGCATACCCGCAAAGAGGTACTCGAACGTCTTCGTGACGGGCTGGCAATCGTAGATGTCATTGATCGGCACGTAAGCAACGCCCACACTGCAACGAGCAAAAACATCGTTCAGCCGCGTTCTGTGGACGTAGCCCGGCAAACGCACGATGCCATCGAGGCCACGCTGTCGGACCAGGCGCCGCAGCCCTTCGAGCTGTCCATTGGGTCCATCACCCACGATCGTATAGGTCAGGGGCACGGGCCCCCCGCACTCGCGGAGGAACCGTTCCACACCGATCACGGTATCCTCAATACGTCTGCCCTCAAGCGTTCCCACATAGAGCAGGTCGAGGCGATCGAACCGTCTTGCAGGAATGGTCATTTGTTCCGCTCCCAACGGGAGGATGTGCACCTTTCCGGAAGGCAGATGGAGACGCTCTGCCAGGCTCTGCGAAACGACCGAGATACTCCGGAACAGACGGCACTCCCACCGCATCAGTCGATCCTCCCACCGTCGCACAAGCGCCTTGGGATTGATCGACCCCGTCCGAATATCCACGACCATCGGCGTACGCGAGCCACAGCATCGGAGCATGCCACATCCCGGGAAGTAGTCGACAAACACGGTTCCCCGGCATTGGCGGACCTCTCGTGCAAAAGCAGCGAGCAGCCGGAGATAGCGGCGACATCTGCAGCCCTGGTATCCCACGTACTTGACGACTACCCCATCCAGGCGAAGTCTGGGACTCCCGGTGTCGAAGCCTACGTACGTGATGTGCAGACGCTCGGCGGCGAACTTCGCGTAGTAGTACGTATCCAAATGGTAGCCGAATTGCGTCCGGTTCAGAATCAACAGGTCTTGTCTGTCGTCGTCAGCCATAAACAGCCCGTCTACCGGGTGTTCGTGAGAAGCGCAGTTATCTGCGTCATGTTCGGGTTCATAGAATGGTGACTTCGAGCATACTGCAGGGCCCGCGCTCCCATCGCCTCGCGCAGGTCTCTGTCCTTCACCAGTCTTCTGGTATCTCTAACCAGAGCTTCCATAGACTGACTGTGGAATCCCAACTGCCTTGTCTTCAGTAGATCGTCAGGATCAACGTTCAGACTGACAACCGGCACACGGCGAAGCCACGCCTGTATGAACGTGCAGGGAAAACCCTCATACGCACTCGTGTTCACGAGTATGTGTGACTGCGCCAAAACCTGGTTGACACGATTGAGAGGCTGCTCCCCCATGTAGGTGAAACCTTTCAACCCAACCATTTCACGTTCCTGCCGCCGCTGGTAGGATCGATACGCCGGCCGTCCGATCATGACGAATCTCACGCCCTGGCAATCGTCAAGTTTGCGAACCAGGCGAAGGAAGATCTCCGGCTGTTTCAACGGTTTCAGGTTGGCCACCCAGACGACAGTCACCGGTCCTGTCTTGACGATCGGTCCATCTGGGGCCGGCTGCGGCGTACCGACGATCAGGTCACAACGACGGCCATAGCGGTCGTAAAGCAGTTGGTCCTGATAGCGGGCCTGCCCGATGATCGCGTCGGCAGATCGAATTCCATGCTCGGTCCATCGCCTGTCGATGTAGTCGAAGAGGGCGGTGCGAAACGACACCAACGGTTCCGGACATATGTCTCTTTCGCTGGCAATGTGCCATACCATCCGGCAGCCGTTCTTCTTCGCGTAAGAAGCAGCAATTCCCGTGAACGCGCAGGCCACGCTTTGGTAGATGATATCCGGCCGAATTCTATCCAAAACTCGGAGAATGTCTGATCGATACAGGAAGTAGTTTCTTCCAAATCTTCGGGAACCGCTCCGTGCCTTGAGCGGGATGATATGAACGTCTTCAGAAAACCAATCTGTGACATGTGGAGACGTACAGACATAGCATACATGATGACCGAGACTGGCCAGGCTCTGGGCAATCAGGCACATGCGGTACTCAGCACCTCCGAATGCGTCCTCACAATGGTGCTCAGTCACAATCGCGATCCGCATACAGCGCACCCTGACCGTTGATCACACCAGGACCACGCACCCCGACGAATAAAGGAAACCGTCCTGCACAAAACACGGACCGCTGACACAAACCTTGGGGAGGCAATGCTGGAACCTCGCACTGTCAGTGCTTCTTACAGGGCAACTACGATTCTTTCGCGAACAGCAACTGGTGCGGCAGGGTGTTCTTTTCCCGGGCTGTACGGTCCTCCGGGACCATGGCTTCGATCGGATGACGATAGTAGTAGTACCCACCGTGGCGATAGCTGCGGCGCCGGCGCGGCGCGGCGTTGACCACTACGCCCAGAACACGGGCGCCGACTCCCGCCAGTTCGGCGTAGGCATGGATGCTGTCTCTTCGCGTCGAGGTCCCTGCACGCAAGACGAGAACCACTCCATCGCTCTGAGAGGCCAGAATCTGCGCATCCGTGAGCGCCAGGACCGGCGGTGAATCGATCAGCACACGGTCGTACTTGCCGGCCAGTGTCGCGATCAACCTGCGAAAACGATCGTGGTTGAGCATCTCGCTCGGACGGGACACATCCGGGCCGCAGGTCAGTATGTCCAGACCATCTGTGCCGCTGGGCTCTATCGCGTCCTCCAGGCTCACCTGGTCGGCCACGACGGAGCTCAGACCCTTCTGCCGCCGGTCTTTCTTGAAGATCCTGTGTTGCTTCGGCGTGTGGCAGTCCGCATCCACGATCAGCACTTTCTGGCCGGCTTGGGCCAGCGCCAGAGCCAAGTTGCTGACGACCGTGGTCTTGCCTTCACCGCAGGCTGGCGAGGTGATCAGAACTGTCTTGGCATGACCGTTGAAGGTGCCCAGAAGCAGAGGGGTCCTCAGCCGGCGGAACGCCTCCGCCTCCGGCCCCGTCGGACATACACGTACCATCTGCGCCCGCAGGATCCCGCTGCGCATAGGCGGGCGGATCGTAGGAATGACGCTCAACACCGGCAGCCTCAGCAGCAGGGATATTTCCTGCAAGGAGCGCAACCTCTGGTCACACAATTCACGGACCAGCGCCAGCCCCACGCCGGCGCACAAGCCCAGTAACAGGGCAATCGCCGCAAGCCTGGCTTTCCTGGGCTCTGAGGGCACACTAGCGGCGATCGCCCGCTCCAGAATCGTGACGGTTAATCCTCCCACCCCCTCGGTGACGCTGAGCTCCTTGATCCGGTCGTCCAGGACCCCGGAGGAATCCTTGGCCTCCTCGTAGTCGGATTGCAGCCTGGCGTATTGAGCCAGTTCGTCGTTCAGCAGCATGACCTGCTGGCGCTGCGCTTCACATTGCGCCGCCAGTTCTTCTTCTCTCTGCACGGCGGCCGCATACTCCTGGCGGAGGATGGCCAACTGGCCCCGGACGAAGGATCGGTCGAGTTCGGCGATCTCTCCCTGGACCCGCTCGATTTCGGCATCCAGGGTGGCAATGGCCGGATGCTCGGGTTTCAGCTCCAGCAGGACATCGGCTCTGTCCCCTTTGAGACGCGTCAGTTCGGCCTGCAACAACGCCATCTTGGTCATGGCCGTGTCATCCACGCGCCGACCCTGCCGAGCCTCCAGGAGTTGTCGCAGAGCCGCCGGATCTTCCGCCAGGCTCAGAGCGGTGTCATAGAAGTGCTTGATCTGACGCGTGGCCGTTTTCGCCTCGCTCCGTTGCGTCAGAAGTTGCTCCATCTGACGCAGAAGGATGTTGTTGGCCTGGTCCGAGCCGAGTGCCAGATTCTCATTCTGCCGTTTGAACTCCAGGAGCCGTTGGTACTTCTGAGTAACGTCGGCATCATAGTGAACCCGCGCTTCTCCCAGGATCTTCAACAGTGCGGCCGCCGCGCCACGCTTCTGCGCCGCATGAAACGCCACGTACGCGTCGACCACGGCGTTGACAATCTCGGCCGCTTCCACAGGATGGGCCCCCTTGAACGAGATGTTGATGATCCCATCCATCTTGCCGACCTGGGTCTCCAGGCCTTCGCGCAAGGCGGAGCGTTTGTCGCCTGCCTCGGCAAACGTCTGCATCGGCTCGGCGTCCAGCACATCCAGCGCACTGTCAAGCACGGGATTCGATCGGAACACCTCCGCCTGCGTATAGAGATAGTTGTCCTGCTTGGTCATGACCCCTCGTTCCGCGTCCTGGATCACCTTCGGAATCTCCTGCTCGACGTAGACGCGCGCCATGCTAACATAGAGCGGCGTCACACGTCGGAGCAGCAGGTGCGCTGCGACCAGTGCCAGGATACCTGCACCCACGATCATTAGCGGATGACGCGAGAACGCCTCGATGAGGATCCCAGGAGGCACCCAATGGTCCGCGGGCGTCTCTGTGGGCCGATGGTACGGGCTCCTGCTGCTTTCTGTGTCCACCTTCGTCCTCCCAGATTGACGGGACTCTGCCGTCAGTCGTTATCCCACAGGTCCCCCAGGTCGACCCAGGTGCCCACGCTGAGTCGCACCACTCTGTTGATGAACGCGGTGGTGCGCGTGCGTGGCGTGTGCTCAATGGATACCAGGTCGCCTGGTCTTACGGATACGTTGAGTCGATCGGTATACTGCTCGTCCTCGATCAGCTTGAAAGCCAGCCGCAGAATGGTCCCGTCACGCTTCAATCGGTAGACGGTCGCATAACGCGGGGCGACCTCCATGTCCAATCCCCCCGCCAGGGCGATCACCTGCGCCAGGTTGTAGCGCGCGTGCGGCGGGTACTCGAAATTCCCCGGATTGCGCACCAGTCCCAGGACCGAGATCAAGGGCATCTGGACCGGCTCCACGACCACGGTGTCACCTTCCGCGAGCGCAACGTCCTTAAAGGGTACGTTCATGCCTACAACAGGAAGCACAATGGTTCCGTCCTCTGCCTCGTCCTCTGGACTTGGAGTTCCATGGAGGTCCAGAGCATCGGTCGGCGCGAAGGTCTCCAGGTCGGGATGAGATGCATCTTCTCTGTCACCCGCCTCGGTTGGCCCCGGATCAGCCAACGGAGACGTCGCCACCGCGTCCATCGCGCGTGACCGTGCCGGTGCCACAGGTCGTGGCGAGGCGGCCATGAATACCGAGCCCCACGAAGGTGTCGATAAACCGGTGCCCTCCGCTCGTGCTGACGCGGCAGTTCGTGCCGGTGGGGCTGGGCTGGGCTGTACCCTGGCGGTATCTTGCAAGGGACGTGCCGCATCTCCCTGTAAGGCGTTCCCTCGAACCTCGGATCCGATGACACGTACAACCGCCGCCCCGGCTGCGGAAATGCCCCCGGCTTCAGTCAGCAGCGAAACCAGCGTCATCTGATCGGCCCGAAGGGTATACACCCCTGGTTTCATCACGACTCCTGCGATGTAGACCTTGGCCATCCTGTATTCGAGGACGCGCACATAGATGGACGGCCGATTGACCGCATAGGACGCGTAGGCCTTGATCACGCCGACCTCGATCTCCGCCAGAGACTTGCCGGCAGCATCCAGTTCGCCCACCGCCGGCAGAGCGATGGTGCCCTCATCGCTGACGCGGCAGATGAACGGTTCATCTCTGCCGTTCTGTTCCCGGGCAGAACGAATCTCGGACCCGGAGATGGCGCGAAGCAAGGCGGGCATCGTGAACTCGAGAACATCGCCGGGAACCACACGATAGGGGCCGGTGTGCAGTTTGGCTCGATTGATGCGATCCATGTCTACCGGCGGGATGATCGGATCCGCCGCTTCAAACGCGGCGATCTGATCCGCCGTCGGCAGAAGCACATTGTCGCCACAACCGGCCAGACACAGGAACAGAGTCAGGAGCATCCAAGGAATCTCCATTCTTCGGCATGGACGCGCCCTGACGAACACATAGCTGTCTCTCATACAGGCCATCTCAGCCTCCACTTCATCATCGGGTCCCCCTGTCTGACGCCAATGGCGTGTAGATGCGTCTATCTTGTACCGCAGGCCGCAGGCGCGGAACACACTGAGTCCGACGCCACAACAAACGTGACGTCGGTGAGGTATCGGCCGGCAATCCCTCGGATCTCCCGCAGGTAAAGGGGGTTCATGACAATGATCGTGTCCGGCCGACGCCGCGCCAGCGACGGCGGTCCAATGATCTCCTGCCCTGTCCCGGGAACGAACTTCCCCTGCTTGCGGGGATGAATGTCCACGACATATTCGAGCGCATCGTGAGAAAGACCGAGCACGTTCAGAAACATGGTCCCTTTCGTTCCCGCTCCCCACGCGACGACCTGACGACGTTGCTCCCGCCAATTGGCGATCCGCATCTGCCACGAATCCACCGTACGTTGAAAGAGGTCCTGAAACTCCGCACACTGACTCTGCATGTCGCCGGATTCGTCTGCTCTTTCCCTGTGGCTCTTCGCCACAGGGACCGGCCTGGCTTCGATCGTCAGGAACTGACCCTCGTAGCGTTCGCGAGTCTGTATCACCTGAAAACCGGCCGCCTCGAACACCCACTCCAACGACTCACGCGTGAAGTAGTTGCAGTGCTCGTAGAGTATGTCCCAGATTGCCCCCCGCAGAAACGTATGCCTGGCATCGGGGACTTCGAAGAACACGATGCACTCGTTTCGTCCATCGAGCGTTTCGCGCAGCTCTTTCAGGAAGCCGAGCGGATCGTGGATATGTTCGAGAACGTGGCGGCAGCAGACCAACGCGGGATGGTGTTGCTCGTGCCGCTGCGAATAGGCATCCGCCACGATTCGCACTCCGGACGCATCTGGATCGGCCGATGCGCTGCGCGGATCATAGCTCGGATCGAATCCGATCCCGCGATTTGGCCCGATGTCACACAGCAGCCTCAGGAAGTAGCCGTCGCCACAGCCGATCTCGATGATCTCCTTGCCATGAAGGTTGTACTTCTGGGTCAATTCTTCAGCGACATGCGTGGCGTACTTGCGGAAGTGCGGTGAAGCGGATAGAGGATTCCCATAGTGCGGGCCGTATGGGGTCTTCTGCGGCTCGAAGGCGGCGTTGTGGATGAACCCGCATTGATGGCAGAGCACGAGTCGCATGGCGGCCCGTTCGGCACGGAGTGCCTGCTCCCGTGTCTCGTGCAGGACATTGCAGAAGACCGGCACGCGCTCCCACGTGAAAATCGGCGTCACCTTCTCACCGCCGCAGACCGGACATCTTGATGATCTCATTCGCCCACCCCGTTCCATTCAGACGGGCACGCACGATGTGACAGGAAGCAGCTCCGCCCTCAGATCCAGCCGTGACAGCTCTCGCCGGATTTCATCGCAGTAGATCGGATTCATGACGATGATCTGATCGGGCCGGTACTCGGTCAGAGACTCCGGTGAGACGATTTCGTGACCGGTGCACGGGAGGAACTTGCCGTGTTTGTAGGGATTGATATCGACGACGCATCCGATCGCATCGTCACACCCCAGGGTGGTCAGGAAGGCCACCGCCTTGGAGCCGGAACCCCACAGAACGACCTTCTTGCCTTCCTCAAGGGCTCGATTCAATGCGTCTCTCCAGTAGGCCACAGCAGAGCCGCACGTCCGCGCAAAACCCTCGATGACGTCCTTGAGCGACGACAGGTCCTCTTCCAGCGGAGAGAGATTCGCCGGGTCATCCGAGGGGTAGGCGGTGATGATGATGTACTGATCGTCAAAATCCAGGTACAATTGGTCGACGTCAAAACCGGTCGCCCTGAAGAGCCTGGCGAGCGACCCCGGCGTGAAGTAGCTGCAATGCTCGTAGTACAGGTCCCAGAAGGCGCCTTCCCGCAGAATCCTGAGCGTGTCGGGAACCTCGAACATCACGAGCGTCTGCTTCCGTTCACCTATGGCGTCGCGGATCGTACGCAGGAACTGTTGCGTGCGGCCGATGTGTTCGAGCGTGTGTCGACAGCATACGACGTCTGCTTCCAGATGGGCGTATCGCTCGGAGTAGAAATCCGGGATGAAGGTCACCGAAGACGCCCGGCCGGATGGATCGCGTTCCGGGACATAGGCCGGGTCAATACCGATGCCCTGATTGCCGCCCATCGCACAGATCTGGGCCAGGAATTCTCCCTTTCCGCAGCCGATCTCCAGAATCCGCTTTCCTCGGATGTTATAATGGTTGATGAGTCGATCGCACAGCGCCTCAGCGAACGTCCGGAAGCGGGCGGAGAAGCCCTGCGTCTCCTCGTATTGCGCGGAATAGTGCTGCACCTGCGGATCGAAGGATGTGTTGCTGATGAAGCCACATGCCTCACAAAAGCTCAGGCACAACTGTCCCGTCGGATACGCCATCGCCTCGTCTCGATCGGGGATGAGAAGACAGCTATGAACCGGAACGGCGTCCACACGATAGAATCTGAGCATGCCCTGCCCTCCGCAACTCGGACAGGTATGATGGACGTCGGCTCGCACCTCCAAAGACATACTGTCAGGAAGACTACGGGTACGCATTCTCATGCCATCTCCTATGGGGACGGCTCGCCGGGACACTCGTGACGAATCGTGAGACGTCATCTTGCTCCTGCATGACAGCGCAGCCTCTGCACACTCTCGCTCAGACGATCACCGGCTCGGGAATGGGAATGATGAACCGGCCGCCCCGCGCCACGTACTCCCTCTGCTGGCTCATGATTTCGTCCTTGAAGTTCCACGCGAGCAGCAACAGGTAATCGGGCATCCTCTCCAGTACCTGCTCGGTCGGCACGATGGGCTGGTGCATTCCAGTCATGTACTTGCCCTGCTTGTGGGGGTTCTTGTCCACAATCGCATCGACCCAGTTCCGGTCGATCCCCACGTAATTGAGCAGGGTGCAGCCCTTGGCTGCCGCCGCGTAAGCCATGATCCGACGCTGATCGGATTTCAGGCTGGCCAGCAGGCTGCGCAGCCTCCTCTTGATATCCGCCACCGCCTGCGCAAAACGACAGTAGTATTCAAAGGTGTCGGCTCCGCAGGCCTTCTCGTCGGCGAGATAGTCTCTCACGGACGACGTAACCGCCTCGCGAGGCTCGACGTACAGCCGAATCGATCCCCCGTGAATGGCGAGAGGCCGGACCTCGTTGAGATAGAGACCGTGACGTCGAAACAGATGATCCAGGGCGGTCACGGAGAAGTAACACAGATGCTGATGATAAATCGTGTCGAATTCGCAGTGGTCGATCAGATTCTTCACATAGGGAACCTCAATCACGGCCACTCCGTCTTCTTTCAGCAATTGCCGGATCCCCTCCACAAATCCGTTGGTGTCGGCTACATGGGCCAGCACGTTGTTCGCGTGGATCACGTCCGCCTTCCTGCCCTCGGCGCAGAGGCTCCGGGCCAAATCCTCGTTGAAGAAGGTGCAACGTGTGGGCACTCCAATTCTCTCGGCGGCTCGTGCCGGCCCTTGGGCCGGATCGATCCCGAGGCATGGGATGCCCGCATCCACGTAGTTGCGAAGCAGATACCCGTCATTGCTCGCCAGCTCCACCACAAAGCTCTGCGGGCCGAGCCGGCGTCTGGCAATCAGCTCCAGCACATTCTGCCTCGAATGCTCCAGCAAGCTGGAAGACACCGACGAGTAGTACGGGTAGTCTTTGCAGAACAGCTCTTCCGGATCGACCGTCTCAAGAATCTGCACGAGCGTGCAGTTCCGGCAGAAAGCCACCTGAAGAGGATACACGGGCTCCCGTTCTCCGAGTTGCTCCTTCGTCAGCAGTCGGTCCGCCAGCGGTGAATTCCCCAGATCCAGAAAGACCTCGAGATCCGCCTTTCCACAAACCCGACAGATGGGCTCATCACGACCAAGCATATCCGCACTCCTCATGTGTAACTCTTCGCTTCGTTTGTCTTTCGCGGCAAGGTTTCCGCGCGGCCTTCGCACCCATACACCGGGATGATACGCGACGCCTCGTGCTTCCATCGCAACGCCCGGTCCAATTGACCCGTCTCGAGAAGGTGCCGGATGTGGGCGATGCGCTGGAACCGGATTCCTTCAAACTCGTCGAGGGTGACACCGTGCCGCTTGTACGCCGAATACAGTTCCCGGGCCCCCCGTCGCGCGCTCCAGCGAGGACGAAAGGCAGGCACAGTCCGATACAGCTTGTCACAGTTGACACGGTAATTCCGAGAATCGGGGGAAGCTCCCTCCGCAAAGCTGATCTGACAGCCTGGGATGGTTTCGCCTACAATAGCGGCAATCTCTCGGATCTGGAGGTTCTCCTCCGTCAGACCCACGTTGAACGCTTCGTTGTGGATGAGCGATTGCGGAGCCTCCATGACTGCCAGGAACGCCTGCGAGATATCCTGAATGTGAACGATGGGCCTCCACGGACTTCCATCGCTCTTCATCCGAATCTGTTTCGTCGTGTAGGCCCAAGCAGCCAGATTGTTGAGCACAAGGTCGAATCGCAGTCGTGCCGAAACACCGTAGGCGGTGGCATTTCTCAGAAAGACGGGAGAGAACGTATCACATGCCAGCCGGGCAATTTCGCCCTCCGCCAGGACCTTGGACCTCCCATAAGGCGTCACGGGATTAAAGGCAGATTCTTCGGTCAGTACTTGATCGCCAGCGGCTCCATAGGTACTGCACGAGGAGGAGAACACAAACCGCTTCACGCCGGCTTCCTTCGCCATCTCGGCCAGACGAACAGACGCTTTGTAGTTGACGGCATAGGTCAGATCCGGATCCAGATCCCCCAGGGGATCGTTCGATAAGGCGGCAAGGTGGCATATCGCATCGTATCCTCCGAGATCTGATATCTCGACATCCCGAATGTCCTTTTCGACGAAGGGGATATCCGGAACCTTCTGCCCAAAGGTGCACCGCCTGTATAGGTCACTGTCCAGACCCATGACCTCGTGTCCCGCGTCCCTGAGAATCGGACCCAACACCGTCCCGATATAGCCTTGCGATCCCGTGACGAGCACACGCATTTTTCAGCCTCCTATGACCTGGGCCATGGCTGCCTTCTTGGAGTCTCTGACTCCTTGATACGCAGGCGTTCGTGCGCCGACGTCCTCCCATATCTTCCACGGCGCCCTGCCGGACTTCCAAAGGTCTTCGAGAATGTACTTCTCGCGAAGGGTGTCCATGCACTGCCAGAAGCCGGTGTGCTTGTAGGCCATGAGCTGGCCGTCTCTCGCCAGTCGTTCCAGAGGTTTGCTCTCCCAGGGCATCTCGTCGCCTTCAATGTATTCGAACACCCCGGGCTCCAGAACGAAGAAACCTCCATTGATCCATCCCTCGCCCGTTTGCGGTTTCTCACAGAATTCGCTGATCCTGCTGCCGTCAATCTTGACGTGACCATATCGTGCGACCGGACGAACGGTGGTCATGGTGGCCAGCCTTCCATGCGATCGATGGAAGGACAGAAGACCGTAGATATTCACATCAGAGACACCATCGCCCCACGTCAGCATGAAGGTCCCTGGCCCGACATGAGGGGCCAACCGTTTGATACGCCCCCCCGTCATGGTTTCGATGCCCGTGTCAATCAACTCGACTGTCCAGTCGACCCGGTCGCCCCCATGCACCACGACCTCGCCGGTACCGCACCGCACCGTCAGGTCCCTGCTCATATGGCAGAGATCCACGAAGTAGCGCTTGATGTACTCCCCTTTGTAGCCCAATGCGATGACGAATTCCGTAAACCCGTAGTGGGAGTAGATCTTCATGATGTGCCAGAGGATGGGCTTGCCCCCGATCTCCACCATGGGCTTGGGCCTGATCTGCGTCTCCTCAGCCAGCCTGGAGCCTTTTCCTCCGGCAAGAATCGCCACTTTCATGGGTGCTTCTCCTTTCGCATGAATCTCCCTCGCCGGCGCCTTCGCACGATGCACAGGGACGCGAGCACGTGCGAAACCGCCGTCTGCCCCGCGATCGGACAGGGCAGAATCCGTCATGGCTGCCGCAACAACAGATCTCTCACCAGGGTTCCATCGTTCTGTCGAATCCAGGCGCCCAACTGCCTCAGGCAGAGCAGTCGCTCGTACCAATCCATCGGCACGCGCATAACCGCCCGGACATGTTCGAGGAGAAGCCGCCAGGAAGGAAAGGTGATCTTCCCCTTTCGAGAGGGATCGAACCACGCCTCCAACATTCGCCGAGTCGGATTCGCCTTCCACGCCTGATGAGGATGATCCCGTCTCAGGAACAACGGCTCGGGAACTCGGTAGATCTCGCCTCGAAGAGCGAGTTCTCCGAGCAGGACCCTGTCTGAGGAAAGATACGATCCCAACAAAGGCGTCTGGCAAAGCGCTGTCATTCGGATCACACCGAAGATCGCGTTGCATCTCGGATATGGACGGAACAGGTAGTCGCGATAACGCTCATGGGGTCTTGGAGACCGTAAATCCAGGCGATCGTCGAAGGTGCCGCATGTCGCTCCGTTCTCGTCGATATAGATGGTCTCCGTATGGCACACCACCACAGACGGGCGACGGTCCAGCACTTCAACACATCGCGTCAGATACTCCGGGGCCAACACGTCATCGTGGGCGGCCCACTTGAAGTATCTGCCTTTCGACATCCCCGGGAGGCGATTGTAATTTGGCGCAGCGCCGATGTTCGTCTCGTTGCGGACATAGCGCACCCGCCGGTCTGCCTTCGCGTACGTCCTGCAGACCGCCTCCGTGCCGTCGGTGGAAGCATTGTCCGATATGACCAGCTCGAAATCCTCATACGTCTGAGCCAGTATCGACTCTATGGCTTGGCCGATGAACGCGGCGCCGTTGTAAACAGGAAGCCCGATGGTCAGAGGGGGGACAGAATCAGACATTCGTAGAATCCCTGTTCCCATGTGGAAGGAAATAGGTATGAAAGACCTCATAGTCCCGAAAGAAGCAGGCCAGGAACTCACCATCCGCTACGTCACTCAGGGTTCGCCAGTGCACATCAGGAATGAGCCGGGTCATCTGCGATTTGTGCTCAGCCAGAACGGCACGCTTGCGTTCCACAAACTCCTTCACGGGAATCGCGCATCGGAAATCCCGCAGCAAGTCCACGCCGCGCAGTGCGCTGTGGTCGATCCAATGCCGGATGATCTCTCGACGACGGCGTAACGGAAACCGCACCCAAGGCCAGTGACACCAGAACCAGATTGGGTATTCGTAGACGCGCGTCTTCCTGCCGATGGCCTTCAGGGCACAGACCACGATCCTGTTGGTCGCCCGATGATCCGCCGACCACAACAGCGGCTCTTTGCGATAAGGAATGAACACTTCCTCCGGCCTCTGATCTATCAGGATCTCCCGAACGCGGCTACGGGCCGCTTCTGAATGCTCCTTCAACTTCGTTTCCTCGAAATCCAGGAGGAGGATATCGCGGTCCTGAAGACCCAGCGCCCGTCCCGCCGCACGTCCTTCCTGCCTTCGCATCGCCCTGGACTGCTCCTCGGAGATCAGGTGGGTGTGCGACTTGCTGCCGTCCGTCATGAAGACGATCTTAACATCCGCTCCGGCCTTCATCTTCCGGAGAATGGTCCCGCCACAGCCGAGCGTCTCGTCGTCGAAATGAGGAGAAAACACAATGGCATTGTGTTTCAGATCGTCCTCATCGTACCTCGCAGCCCGTCGGTTGAGCGCCTGGCGACAGAGCTGACGTGCCCCGGCTTTCAAGAAACGGCTTTTCATGTGTCCGGCTCACACTGTGATACAGGCTTACCAGGTCTTGCACGATCTGTTCCCAAGAGAACAGGTTCACGGCGCGCCTCCGCGCCGCAATGCCCATCGACCGTCTCCGGTCCTTGTCACCAAGAAGGCGGAGGATCGCGTCGGCCAACCCCTGGGCATCTCCGGACTCCACCAACCAGCCCGTTGTGCCGTCCTCTATGACTTCCGGTATGCCGCCGACGCGTGTGCCAATGGCCGGCACTCCGGCTGCCATCGCTTCGGCAATCGGCACGCCGAAGGTCTCGGTGAATGACGGCTGGACGTAGACGTCTGCGGCCGCATAGCGATCCGCCAACGCCGAGTGAGGAACGGCCCCCGAGAACGACACCCGCTCCATCCCTTGTGAAGCCACCTGCTCTTTCAGACAGGTCATGTAGTCGCGGCCGCAGAATGACACCAACGCGGACACCTTCGGATCATCGGTCAGTTTGAACACATACGCCAGAGGGGGTGCGGCTTGGGGTCCTGCGATGTCTAGTTGCACATCAGGATATTCCTGGACGACTCTCCGGAACGCTTCCAGCAAGACATGCAGTCCTTTGTCCGGCGAGATTCTGCCTACGAAAAGAATGCGCCGGGCGCCTCCATCCTTCCGGCCGGTCCGGGTGTCATGGAGATGGACATCCACTCCGTTGTAGATCGTCCGGCAACGATCCGCCAGCTCAGGAAAACGGCGACGGATCTTCTCCGTGACGTACTCGCTGCACCCGACGACCGAGTCCGCCTTTTCGAGTCGCGGTCGGATCACCCCGGAATCGAGTTGGGTCAGCCACTCGCAGTGCATGTGCAGGACAATCCCAATGGTTGGATTCAACGCCCGGATGATGGGGACGAACTGAGAGAGGTTCTGAACGTGAACGATATCGCAGCCGGTCCTTCGCAGATCGAGCGACACCTTCACCGCGTACCCCAGATAGTGCAGCCAACGGGCAAAATACGGATATGTCGGGCGATACAAATCCGATACGAGATGCAGCAATCGTAGTACGGGACGATCGAGAGATGTGGATATGTATCGGTAGTACACCCCTTCGCTACACTCGGCTCTCTTCTCCGTTTGCCAGCGGTTGGCATACACGGTGACCTGGCACGACCGAGCCAACCGACGCGCCACCTGGTAGACCCAGATGGCAACAGACCCGGATTCCACCGGGGGGCCGGCTTCGTTCCAAGGTTGATGGACAAACGCGACTCTCATCGCTTCACACGAGATGCCCCTGCCTTCTGAGGACCCTACAGGCAACCGTGCAATACAGGGCACAACCGATCGACTCGACAGCCAGGGTGGAATACGCGATGCCAATGAGCCCGTATCGCAGAAACAACACGTAGTTGAATACAACGTTCAGTCCGCCCAGGGTCAGCGTGGGAAGGATCAGATACCGCTCATTGCCGGTGGCCTGGAGCAAGGAGGTAAAAGGGAGCGTGGCCCACGCAAACGCAAGATAGAAGATCAACACGCGCAGAATCACGCCCGACTCCCCATAGTCGGGACCAAACAGGACCCGGATCACAACCGGGACGGCGAAGAAAGCCGCTACAGACAACACCAGGACGCCTGCAAAGAAGAGGACGGAATACTGGGCCAATGCCGCACTATCCATGGCTCTTTCGTGAAAGCGTTTGACCAGAATCGGAAAGAAAGCGACGGCGCAGACATTCTTCAGCATCTCTCCCTGTTGGGCGATCTTGTAGGCCACGCCATAGACTCCCACTTGTTCGGCCATGCCCAGGAAGGAGATCATGAGCAGGTCAATCCTCGATGCGAAGAACGCCATGAAGCCCAACAACGAAAAGACCACGGCCGGCTTCAACAGCCTCTTGTCGAATTGAATCCTGGAGAAGAAGCGGAAAGGCACCAGACTCTGTGAATGCCTGTACGTCGCCAGTGTCGTAACCAGATCGGACCCGAGCAGGATCAGAAAAAGAGCCAGAAGTCCATAGCCGCGAGAAAGAAAGACAATCGACAGGCCGACGGACAGAATTCTGTTCGCAACGCTCAAAATGGCGATGTACCGCATCCTCTCCGTAGCCTGATAGATGGTCTGGAGAAACCCCTGTAGTCCGATGTAAGCCAATTGGGCGCTGAACAGAACGATGTACAGCTTCGTCCGCACCTCATACGGCGCAAGGAAAGAGGACACGACACACACCACAACAGCCAACAGACTCAAGAGATTTCGTATGGCAATCGTCTTTTCCAGAGGAAGATGCATGGAAGACACATCCTGGCTTCCCTCCCGAATAATGACCTTGTTCAAGCCGCCCAGCAGAAAGACGTCAAACATTCCGACAAAAGCGCCTACCGTGAGATACGTACCGTAGTCACGCGGTCCGAGGACACGGGCGATGTAGGCGAACCCTGCCAGACCGACGGCTTGCGCCACGAGGTTCCCGAGGGCCAGATACGAGGCATTCTTGATACCTCGCAGCACCGGCCGTCGCGCCGGTCGACTCGCCGTCACAGGATTCGCCTCTCCGAAAGGAGGGTACGTCACGACTGAGTCATACAGGCTCTCATCTGTTTTCGGGGGAGCAATCATTGGCATAGGCCAGGATGAGGGTCCTCTCTCTGGATCGCCTGGGCTTCCCCAGAGAGCAGTGCGCGTTGCATTCGGGAGGATCCTCCGCCAGTAGCCTCCTGCCCTCCGCGCGTTTCACTTACTGCTGTCAGGCTTCCGCCCGGACCGCCGCCGAGGGCGGTCGGGCTGTGTTCGTCGATGAGGCGGCCGAAGAGGGTGGCGCGGCGGTTGGCGGCTTCGAGCGAGCCGTCGGCCCAGATGGCGATCTCGAACCGCCGCGGCGGGTCGCCGTTGCTCGAAGCCAGCGGGATCGTCACCGTCACCAGGCGGGACATGCCCGGCTTCGGCTCCGAGGCCCGCCAGATCTCCTCCTCGATCCGGCCGTCCGGGTGCATCGTCTTCAGCGAGACCCAGGCAAAGTCCATGCGGCCGGCCGCCTCGCAGACCGCGTCCCACCACTGCCTCGCATCACGCACCCGGTCGAAACGCAGCTCCAGGTACTCGAACGTCGCCCGCTCCTGCCGGCAGCACTGGTTCAGCGCGTGCTTTTCCTTCAGGCCCGCCAGCGTCTGACGCAGGCGCACCGCCCCGACCACGCGAAAGACCAGCACCACCAGCAGCAGGATGCACGCAAAGACGATCAGCGCGCTGATGTCCCGGCAGATCATCATGAACAGGCCCAGGCCGGTGAACAGGACCGTCAGAAGGTAGATCGCCAGCACCGCGTGACGCTGGCGAAGGCCCATGTCCAGCAGCCGATGGTGGAAATGGCTGCGGTCCGGGGCGAAGAGGCTGCGCCGTTCGAGGAACCGCCGCAGCATGCTGAACAGCGTGTCGAAGATCGGGATCCCCAGCGCCAGCGCCGGCAGCGCCAGGCCCACGATCGCCGAGGACTTGGTCATGCACATCACGCTGGAGGCCGCGATGGTGTAGCCCAGAAACAGGCTGCCGCAGTCGCCCATGAAGACCTTCGCGGGATTGAAGTTGAACACGAGGAAGCCCGACAGGCTGCCGACCAGGGCCAGCGCGAGGATCGCCATGATCGTGTTGCCGCCGTGGATGGCCAGGACCGCGATCACGCCGCAGGCGATCGCTGAGATGCCCGCCGCCAGGCCGTCAAGGCCGTCGCTGAGGTTGACCGCGTTAGTCACCCCCACCACCCACAGCACGGTCAGCACACAGCCGGCGTGACCAAGGTGCAGCGGCAGATCGCTGGTCAGGCCGATGGCCTCGATCCGGATACCGGCGGCGCACAGGCCGATGGCCGCCAGCACCTCGGCGGCGAACTTGATGCGGGCGGGCAACCCTCGCAGGTCGTCCACCAGCCCCACCAGGAAGATGAAGCTCGCCGTACCCAGCAGCATCGTCATCTGCAGCCATCTGGCGCGGAAGGCCTCGCCGATGACGTTGTCGATGCACAGCACCGGGATGATCAGGCTCATGGCCGCGACGAAGATCGCCACGCCGCCGATGCGTGGGATCGGCCGCTCGTGGATCGTGCGCACACCGGGCCGGTCCACCGCGCCGATCCGGGGAGCGATCCAGATCACAATCGGCGTGGCGATCAGCGCCACGAGGACCGAACCGAAATAGACGGCGATGTAGGTGGTCATGGGAAGTTGACAGTTACCAGTTGACGGTTGACAGTTGGCAGTTGGCGGTTGGCGGTTGCCGGCCGTGCAAATCCGAAATTCGAATGTCGAAGTACGAAACAAGCACGAAGGCCCAAAGCCTCAAATCCGAAAGCGGCCTGCGGCCGGGGGTTTGGGACATTCGGATTTGTGTCATTGGAATTTGTTTCGGATTTCGTGTTTCGCGCTTCGAGTTTTGCGCTTGCTGCTTCGCGTTTCCACGCACGCAGTTGACTTGGCCCGGATAGACTCCGTCCCGGTCGGCTGCATCGCCTATTGGGCATTGCGGCCGGGGCCACGGTGACAAGCCATCAAGGCATGGCGAAATAACCTGCGACTGCCACAACCAGGATCAGCGGGAACGGCAGAGTGTGGAGCGACTGCGGTGCCCGGCGCGCAACTATGAAGAGACAGGAGAACTTGGGATACTTGCTGCGGGCAGGAAATTGCCCCCGAAATGTGTCCTGAGCCGCGACCGGACGGCGTCATACCCATCCGTACCTGCGGCGGTCCTCCGCCCGGCGGCTTTCTGGAATCCCCTCGACCTCAGGGCGTGCCCACACACGCCTCTTCCTCCCCAATCATTCAGGGCGGACATCTGAAATCCCTTTCTCCCGCACCACCCTCCCAATACCCACACTCACTACACCGAGGCGCAACCGCCTCGTGTGTTCCGCACGCCAAGGGCAAATGTCTGTAAGCCCCAAGCACCTATTGGCCAAGGAACGACAACACGCCCAAGACTACGCGCGAGCACGGCCATGAACAATCGTGGAAGCTACGGGGATTTGCGGGCAATCTTGATATGCCATTCCCAAATACACGTGGAAACCCCGTGGGGCGTCACATCTCGAGAACCGCTGCGCGCCGTGGGATCCGAAGAAAGTGGGAGGACGGCGTTCTTTGCACGGATACACTGCGCACGACGACGGGGCGAAACGAGGGGAGCTAACTGTGGTCGAACGGCAACTGCTCCCGATGCAATGGCGTTGGCATGCGGACAATGGCGACCTCTCGGATCAGGTCGACCGGATTGTCCACGCCGAATTTATGCATGATGCGACGCCGTTGGTCCTCAATCGTTCGAACCGAACGGTGTCGCAGTCTCGCGATCTCTTTGTTCCCTTTGCCCTCCAGGATCAGACGCAACACTTCGACTTCGGATCGGGTCAGCGGTTTGCGCACCCCCTCGCGCACGCGTTTTCTGTGCTTCAACGCCGCCTCGACCGCCGCCAGCAAGGAATTTCGGTCCAAAGGCTTCTGGAGAAGACTGACCGCCCCCGCCGCCATCACCTCGACGGCCATTTCCACATTACCGTACCCGGTGACCACCAGAACCGGCAGAGACGGAATCCTGCACTTGACCTCGCTCAAGAGCTCGATGCCGTCCATGCCAGGCAAGACCACGTCCGTGATGAGCAGATCACACCGCGCAGAACGAATCTTCGCAAGGCAGGCCGCCGCAGAGTCAAAAGATCGGACCTCGTAGCCGGCCAGTTCCAGCGTTCGGCGCATGGCATCGGACACTTCAGGCTCGTCATCGACGACGAACACATGCTGTTTTTCGCTTTCCTCCACTCTGACCCCCTTGGGAACTGACTCGATCCAGAATCGGAAGACAGACGAAAAACGTGCAACCCGACCCGGCGGCGCTTTCGCGACGGATCGTTCCGCCAGCCCGGATCACAATATCCCACGCCACGTAAAGCCCCAGGTCCACTGCTTGTGCGGTAGGTCCGGCACGCAAAGGCCGATCCAACGCAACGCCCGAATCCTCCTTTTCAACAAGGCCATCGTCGCCGGAGAGACACAACTCCATGTGATGGTCTCTGGCCGCGTGGCCGACCGTGATGCGATGCCGTCTTTTCCCGTCGGCAAGGCGCAGGAGATTCTCAATCAGGGCAAAGAACAACTGGTCGGCGTCTCCCTCGGCCATACGCACTGGGGACCATTCGTCGCGGTTGCCAATACAGATGACCGTGTTCGCCCCTCGGGCCCGCGATTCCAGCAGTTGTATGACTCTCGCAAGACTTGCCTTTAGATCCACGGCATGAACCAAGGAGTTGCGGGAACCCGTCTCGGCAAAACCTCGAAGCTGCTCGACTCCCGCCCTCATAGCAAAAATCGCTCGAAGAGCAGCGTCGAGCTCCCGCTCCGCACCTTCCCGACGCGATGTGGCGTGCAGTTTCGCAATGGCGTTCTCAACAGACATGTCGATCGCGGTCAGGAATTGGGGGAGTCTTTGCGTCAGGCTGGAACTGGCCTTGCCGATTGCAGCCAGCCGCCCAATCTGAATCATCTGCTCGCGGCAGAGCTCCAGCTCCTGCGCTCTTCGCGCCGGCGCGTCCACGTCCTTTCCCTGGCGAATCAGACCTTCAACGATGTCCATCATCCTGGGCACGGCCCTGACGATGGACCGCAACAGCCTCTCCCTCTCTCTAAGCCGAGTCTGGAGTCTCTGGCGCTCGGTGATGTCCGTGAAGAACATGCCTACGGCTACAGTTCGCCCGTCCTGGGTGATCGGCCCGACGCAGGCCTCGCTGCACAAGGCCCCGCCGCCGTTGGCGGAGAAGCAGACCACCTGCCGAACCGTTTCTCCCGTCCGGAGCACGCTCTCTATGGCTTCCCGCACTCTCCCCCGATATTCAGGTGTGAGGAAATCGTTGATGCTACGGCCAACGACATCTCCTTGCCTCTCGGACAGCTTCGTGGATACGTGATTGATGTATTCGATCAGACCCGCACCGTCCACCACGACAACAAGGTCGGACGTACACTCCAAGAGGGATTCCCACCTCTCGTCCAACAGCGGACCAGTGAACTGACCTGATCGGGTTGGCCGATCGGACACCCGGCGTGCCGCATGCCCTTTCATCGGGCCGCACGCTTGCATTGCCGCGCGCGTGCCTTCGCATCGCCCCGCCAACTCCCCGTGCTTGTCGGCCGCCCGACGAGCACGGACAGGTCTCACAACATCCATCGTCTGCTGATTCGCTGGCGGACGCTGGTGATCCTTCAGACACAACTGAGCCGACATCTCCCTGTCCATGTGGCCCATCCCCTCGCCACATTGGCAAAGCCTGCCTCACCAGTCAGATGATCCCGTCATCGACCTACCCCGGTTGTCCGACGGACAGGTCTGGACACGCGACCAGAGTCAAACCGCAAGGATGCGCTACATGCGGTAGCAACTCGATGACCGCGCAGAGCCAGCCCGTACGGTACGGACACCACGATGCTATGGTAGGCATGCTTGTCCTTCTTCTCCCGTGCGGCGGTCTGCCGCAACAAAGAGCAACAACTCCCAAAGATGTCCCGTGATGAGAAACACTTGCGATGGATCGATATGCTGATGCGGATCCCCAGCTATAGAAGGCCCACATCCCTTTCATCCCCTCACGAGTCTTTTTGCACCGGACGCCATCCATTGTCAACACAAATCGGCGGACAAAACTTATCTTTTAATATGGAGATTCTACGCGAGATAGAAGGTTT
Source organism: Sedimentisphaerales bacterium (assembly GCA_040772485.1). Classification (GTDB taxonomy): domain Bacteria; phylum Planctomycetota; class Phycisphaerae; order Sedimentisphaerales; family Anaerobacaceae; genus Anaerobaca. The sequence goes on from JAXGYC010000016.1 coordinate 193,276, forward strand.
GCCTCTCAGGCGGTGTCTCGGCCGAGAGCCGGGCAAGGAGGATCCACCTTCCATACAGGCAGAACTTGGGGCACGCCTTGATACGGCACCGTAGGGGACGGCAATTCCAAGGCTCGAGAGCATTCCTCCAACAGCACAAGGCGTCGCCGTCTCTTCGAACGGCCAAGGACCACAGCGGCAAAATACGTAGTCACCACAATTGATTGCCATCTGGAAAGGGGATACTCCCTTCCAATAGCAGCTTCAAGACAAAACGCCCTGACCACATGCGTGGCGCATGACAACCTGTGCCGATTTCTCAGATCACCGTTCAGCAATGCAGGCCGTTTGAAACGAATCAAGCAGCACGACACAGGGAGTCCGGGCGAGTCCGAGCTGAAGGGGCCGGGTAGCCGGTACCCGTCGCACAACCACGCCTCTGCATGGTGTGCCGCATATGGGTGCACGCAATTGTGATCGGCAAGGGAAGGGCCGATCGGAACAGACAGTGAGTGTCTATTTGCAGGGAGGTGACTCATGAAGAAATACAGCTTGTTGTTCCTCTTGGTGCTCGCGATCAGCGGCACCGCCCTGGGGCACTGCACGATCGACATCACCATCGACCCGATAACCTGCGGCCAACCCATAACAGGAAGCACCCTGATTCAGTGCTCCGGCGAATGCACGTACTCCCGGGTGGACAAGACCTATGTCTTCGACAACGTCCTCTACGCCGACATCTATGTGGATTGCCAGGGCCCGTGCGGCAGCTCGGAGGTCACCACGCACGGGAGAGTATTCGATGAAGCGAAGTGTGGCTTGCATTTTGTCGTGGTTGCCGTGTGGTGCAACCATGCAGGCTGTGGGTGCTTCCCGTACTGCTGCTATTCACAGCCCGTCTTTTGCGGTGTGGCGACGAAGACCTTCACGGTCTGCTGTAGCGACTGCGACTGATGCCCGTGTCGCGCACCGTCAGTTCATAGAGCTGCTCGAGGACGAGGGGCACCGCCTCGGGGAACTCAACGCGCAGGAGGCCGTCGAAGCCATCCTCAACCGAGCGTTCGGCCGACGCCAGAACCACGCCGTCCCTGGCGATCTCGACGATCAGCACGTCGTCGCCCCGGCCGGGGTTCACGGTGAGAATGTCGATCTCCACCGCCGTCAGATTCGCGCACGCCGGCGTGAACGTCTGCCACATGGCGGCCTGGCCATCGGCAGTTGGATTGACGTGCGTCCAGCCGCCAGCCCATTCCGGCAGGTTGCTCTGGTCAATTTGCTCGGCCGCCGGGGCGGCTGGGACGAGGGCGAGGAACAGGGCGATTTCGGCATACACCCGGAATGTGCTTGGAGCGGCCATGACATGCCTCCGATGGAACAGAGCAACGGCGAGAACCCCCCGAAATGTGCGTGCGGCGTGCATTCTTCTGCCCTCCCGATGGCGAGCCTGGCATGAACAGCAGCTCGGCGTGAAGACAGCCCACGGCAACCCAAGGGCAGGCAGGCCACCCTCGTACCGTCGGCCATCACTCCATTATACCCATCTTCCGGCAGGTGATTCGATTGTGGGAACTACGTATTTTCTCGGGGCAACGGCTCAGGGCCAGTCCGGCAGCAGGCGCAGCCGGATGCACTTTCTGACGAGTTCGACCGTGCCGTCGGCGTCGAGCTTGTGCAGGATGTGGCTGCGGTGGACCTCGATCGTCCTGGCGGAGCGGTGAAGCCGCAGAGCGATCTCCTGGTTCGTGCAGCCCTGGAGCACGAGGTCAAGCACCTGCTGTTCCACCGGCGACAAAGGACGCTTCCGCAGCGAGTCATCGCGCACCGATTCCTGAATCGCGGCTTCAATCGACGACACCAGAGGTCCTGTTTCCGGCGGTCGTTCCAGGCAATCGGTGGCCCCTGCCTTCATGATGCGGACGGCCGCTCCAATATCGCCGTGGTCCACCAGCAGCACCACCGGCACCGACGGCCGGATCCGCCTGGCACCCAACAGAAGCTCCATCCCCTCAACGCCCGGCCGCCGGGCGTTGCTGATGAGCAGGTGACATGGCCGGCCTCGCAGACAATTGAGACATTCGGCGGCACTGCCGAACGGTGTGACTTCTGCGCCGAGTTCTCGAAGTGCGGCACGGACCGCGCCGGTACTTCTCTTCTCGCCGTCGGCATAGAACACCTGCGTCACCGAACGCCCCACATCGGCCTCCTGCCTGCGGCCTGCACCTTCGGTGTCTCGCATCTTCGCATCTCCCATAGGCCTCATCGACCACCCGATTCCGTGGGCAAGACCATGTATTTCATGGGCGGGGCCTCCTGGAATGGCCCCTTCCAGGCCCCTGCAACAGCCGGCCACGGCAGAATCGTCACGGGCTGCCAGAGGGCGCACTGACCCCGCCCATGGGTATATACCCCGTTCTTCCGCCAATCCTGCGCGCCGCCGCAAGAAAACCACGCCATCGCCGCATCTTCGCAGCACGGGCATCGTGCCCGTGATCTTGAATACATGGGCGAGACGCCCACGCTACGGGCGGACGACGCGGGTGTAGATCCGCACGTCGTCGATCAGGCCATTCCAGGCGGTGCCCGGCGCCTCGCCGACGCCGATCGTGAACGAGCCGTCAGCGATCGTCAGTTCGCCTTGCGCATCCCTGGCCACCTCCTGGCCGTCTACGTACAACAGACGCTCAGCCCCGTCCCAGACCAGGCCGATGCGGTGCCACTTGCCATCGGAGATCACCACATCCGAGTACCCATGCGCCAGAGGCTGCTTGGCGCACGCCAGCTTGGTCATCAGGCTGCCGTCGATCGGATTGGCCAGCAGCCAGCCGGGCGTGGTGTTGTGAGAGAGCACGACCTGACCGGGTGCGCCGCCCTTGACCCAGGCCGCCACACTGAAGGGCTCAGCGCCAAGGCCCTGGACGATCTCTGTGGCAACACAGCCCGTGACGCCATCGAACTGAAGCGCTCCGCCCACCATGCCCCCCTCCGGCTGCCACGTCGCGCCGCCGATCACCGTGCCGTCATAGTCCCCGGCGATGTCGGCCGCAATCAAACCCTCGGTCTCGTCGAACGCCCAGTGCGCAATCAGCGTCGGATCGACAACCTCTGTGCCGATGTACTCGGCGAGCACTGTGAGGTCTTCGAAATCCACCACGCCGTCGCCCCAGGCATACGGACCGATGTCGCACAGCGAATCAGTCCCACCCAATTGCATGATCATCACAAGAAGGTCCTTGCCATCGACCTGGCCGTCGCCAGTGAAATCACAAATAGGCATGATGGGTGCCTGCCAGTTATCCCACGTGTCGGCAGAGCTTGTGAGAAAATGGAGCATGGAGCCATTTAGTGAGATGCGTTGTCCGCCTTCACTTTCTGGTCCATTTATTCTGGGTCCAAGATTCACGGGTGTTTGCCAAGGGTCAGAAAGACTGGCCCGCTTTGTCATCCATATGTCCGAACCGCCGTATCCACCAGGTCTTGTGATACCATTAAAAGGCCAGTCACAAAATAGCAGTACCAACCCTTCTGGCGACAGGGAAGTGTCATATTCGTTGTATTCACTATTCACGGAGGGGCCGAGATTCACTGGATCACCCCACGCATCGTTGGTCGTCGCGCGGCTCGCCACATAGATGTCGAACTCGCCATATCCACCGGACCGATATGACGAGAAGTAGAGTTCCAGACCGTTCGCCGATACCCAAGGACATTGATCATAGGAAGGACTGTTTATTGTTGGTCCAACGTTTACTGCCAGACCCCAGGGGGCGCTTCGGCTCACCCGTGTCGTCACCCAAATATCACTCTTGCCATATCCGCCCGGCCGCATGGAGTAGAAGTAGAGCGTAAGCCCATCGGGCGAAATGGATGAATTCAGGTCCAACTCTGGACTATTGACGGCAGGTCCGAGATTCTCGGGTGGCCCCCATGCTTCGTCTGTCGAGGTACGTCTAAGAACGCATAGGTCATAATCGCCCTGCCCTCCTGATCGGTCTGATGAAATGTACATTTCCAGCCCATCGCAGGAGAGACACTCGATAGATTCATGTACAGGATCAATCACAGGGATATCTAACCTGAGGTTCTCTGGCTTGCCGAGCGTGAAATCTGCGCGCGCAGGCGGAGCGTCGAAACCTGAGAGAACACCAATTCCAAACACGGACGCCACAAATATCGGAATCTCGAACAGTTTCATCTCACACCTTCCCTTCTGCCCAAAGGCAATAGACATCATTGGAATCGCATTCACAGGTCTTTCTGCAGAAAAGACGAGTTGACAATTGAACGGCAAGTGGATCACACGCCGAAGGTCACGCGGCGCAGCGGGCATAGAATCACATGGCAACTCCGGGCTTTGAACGGCGGACCACTGGCGCATGTCGGCGGTGGCTCTGGCGCGGTCGCCCAAGCAATCATGGTATTGCGCCCGGCTGGAGTAAGCATAGGCGTCTTGTGGGTCGACCTCGATCCGGCGGGTGTAGAATGCAAGCATCTCGCGGAAATGCTCCTCAAGAGTCTGACCCGGCGCGAGGGCTTCGGTGGTGGTGACACTCGGGTCGAGGGGAAGGCCCCAGACCTCAAGGTGTGGCGTGCCCAGACAAAAGGTCAACTCCGTACTCGCAGGAGACCAGCACGTTGCTGTGACTTGACCATCCAGGACCCTCAGGAACTCTTTCTTCTGGAGATCGTACACCCACAAACCGATACGGTCTCTCTGGGGGTTGCCGCCGCCCAGACAGAGTTCATTGCCCGTGGGAGACCAGCCGACGACACCCCACGACATGGCAAGTCCCTTGCACTCGGCGACGACCTTCTGGGAAGCCAGTTCCGTGATCTTCAGCGACCCGTTTTCAAAGTGCGCCACATGCCGGTTGTCCGGCGAGACCGAGGGGAGGGCATACGACCACTTCATGATCGGTTTCGGCTCGGCTGCCGGATCGGTAAGGGAGGCCAGGGAGAGTGTGCTGTCTCTGCGCGACAGGTAGTGAAGGGCCGTGGAGTCGCTGGCCCACGTGGGCCAACTCCCCTGGGCCAATCGCCGTGGCGCGGTGCCATCGGCATTCATGACCCAGAGTTCTTCATCTGTCTCCGGAGGCCGCTGGCTGCCCGGCGCGGGAGTCAACAACTCCTCCAGGCGCAGGTTCTGGCGGTCTCGAATGAAGGCGATGTATTTGCCGTCCGGCGACCAGCGCGGGTCCTTGCCGGGGACAATCAATAGATCGGTTTCTCTCGTCACTGGATCGTAGATCGCCACGCCGCTGTAGCCGTGGACGCCCAGACTGAAGGCAAGCTTGCTTCCATCGGGTGACCAGCGGGCGCTGAACCCGTCGGTGGTCAGGCGATGGCCTCCTTTGGCAGAGAGATTCCGATAGGTCTCTTCGGCCTCCACCATGGGCAGGAAAGCCGCACCGGTCGGTTCTTGATTCGTCAGGTGCCAAGACCGCCCGGCGTCCAGTGTGTCGAAGACGTACTTGGCGCACCAGTCGTTGAACTTCTGTCGGGCCTCGTGGCCGGGGGCGATGATCTCGCGGAACAGGGTGGTCGCTTTGTCATACTGCCCCAGCGCCGTCAGAGCGGCGAAGACGTGGTACTGTAGGGGCGAAAGATCTTTCGCCCCCGCCGGGGCCTCAGCAATCAGGCGTTCGTACTCGCCCATTCGCAGGAGAACCTCGCTGCGCTGTTCAAGCAGAGCGGGGTATTGCGGGTCTGCCTGGAGCGTCAGGGTCATGGCGGTGTCGTACGCCGCCATGGCTTCTTCGTACTTGCCCAGTTCGCACAGCGCCGCCGCACGCAAAGCGTAGCCCAGAGGATCGCGCGGCCGCAGGATCGTCATGGCCAGGGCCTCTTCGCGGAGCCGGTCGTACTTCCGCGAGGCATAGTACGTATAGGCTCGCAATCGTCGGGACTCGTAGTGGCCGGAATCAAGCTGCAAAGCCCTGACGAGCGAGGCGAGTTGCTCTTTGACGGTCAGCGCGGTCATCGCCCGCAGGAAATACGCTTCAGCCGTCTCCGGCAGCAGTGTCTCAGCTTGGCGGCGGTGTTCTTCGATCTCTTCAAGCTTCTGGGCGTCCGGCGAGCCGCTCTCCCAGAGGATGCGGGCCAGCAGCGAATGGGCCGCCCCGGCGATCTCCGGCTTCTCATCGAGCAGACTATCCAGCACGGTCACCGCCTCTTTCGATTGGCGGTTGTCCACAAGGATGGTCGCCTGAAGAAGCTGAGCCTCTGCTCCGGCGTGCGGGCTGTCGAGGATGGGTTTGACCGTCTCGAGGGCCGTATCGCGCTCGGCCTTGGCGTACTGCTCGCGGGCCTGGGACAGGATGCTCCTGTGCTTGAAGCCTTCGGCCTCGGCGAGTTGCGCCCGGTCCCGGTTCCACATCGACAGGATCACGACCACCACCCCGGCGACAACCGCTAGCGCAAAGGCGGAAACAACCTGCGAACGATGTCGGCGCACGAATCTCTCCACGCGATAGGCAACGCCCGGCCCTCTGGCGAGGACCGGCTCATGCTCCAGATGCCGGCGGATGTCTTCGGCCATGCCGCTGGCGGTTTCGTACCGCCGGGCGCGGTCCTTCTCCAGCGACTTCATCACGATCCAATCGAGATCGCCACGAACGGCCTTGCGCAGCAGATCGGGGGTGGAGTTGCGACACTTGGCGATGTCGGTCAGCGTCTTGCCGAGGGTGCTGAGCTTGGTGGAGGGCTTGGCGGGTTCCTGTTCGCGGATGACCCGCTGCATCTCGATGTAGCCGGCCTTGCGAAGCTCCTCTTCGCTGAAGGGTGTGGTCCCGGTCAGCAACTCATAGAGGAGAACGCCGAGCGAGTAGATGTCCGTGCGTGTGTCGATATCGAGATCGCTCAGTTCCGCCTGTTCCGGGCTCATGTAGGCCGGGGTGCCGATGATGTGGGCGTAGCGGGTGAAGAGGGTCTTTTCCGTCAGCTTCTGGTTCGTGGCCTTGGCAATGCCAAAGTCGATCACCTTGGGCACGGGCCTGCCGTCGTGGTGCGTGACCATGACGTTGGAGGGTTTCAGATCGCGATGGATAATGCCCTTCTGATGGGCATGCTGGACGGCGTTGCAGACCGCCAGGAACAGGGCCAGCCGGTCCTTGGTGCCCAGGTTGTTCTTGTCGCAGTATTCGGTGATCGAGACGCCCTGGACCAGTTCCATGACAAAGTAGGGCCGGCCGGTCTCGGTCGCCCCGGCGTCCAGCACCTTGGCGATATTGGGATGGTCCATCATGGCCAGAGCCTGCCGCTCGGCCTCGAACCGCGCAATGACCTGCCGGGTGTCCATCCCCAGCTTGATGATCTTCAGGGCCACCTTCCGCCGGATCGGCTGCTCCTGCTCGGCCATGTACACCACCGCCATCCCCCCCTCGCCAATCCTCTCCAGCAGCTTATACCGCCCAATCACCGTCCCCGGCCCCTCCGCCACCGGCGGCTCATCAAGTACAACACCCCCGCCCAACGGCGGTGTCTCAAGGAAATCGCCGACTTCCTCATAGGCTCTCAACAGAGCCTCGACACGGTTGAGAAGACCAACATCATTGCCGCACGCCTCCCTCAGATAAGCGGCTCTGTCCGATAGGCTTCTCAACTTCACAGCCCCTTTGAAGACCTTCTCTTCATCTCTGTGTTTGGCCGGCATAGAAGCCCTCACATGTAGTCCTCTAAGGTACAGTGCGCCGTTTGGAGATCGCCTCCCCGGAAGAAAATGAGAAAATTCTGTAGAAAGTCACCGCATCCTACTGCGAGCGAGAAAAATAGGGTCAGGAATACTCATGCGATCCATGTTTGTGACGCTGCCACCCTCAAAGCCACATCGCCCGGGCAACACAATTCTCCCGAGCTCAGATTCACAGGGTGAAGCGCTGGCTTCCTACCGGTCAGCATGCCCTTCCGAGTCGGCTTTAATGCCGTCCGTCATCTCCAGACGCAGCCACGCACGGGCATACGCCCAGTGCTCGTCAGCCACTGAATTCGAGATGCCCAAAGCCTGAGCCGCTTGTTCGCGGGTTAGCCCACCAAAGAAACGAAGCTTGACAAGTTCGGCTTTGGTCCTGTCCCACTCCTCCAACCGTTTGACCGCGTCATCCAGAGACAACAGATCATCCAACGGGATACTGCTCTCCAGCGACATGACTGCGTCATCCAAAACCACCTGGTGGCGGTCGCCTCCCCGCTTGAGCCGCCTCTTTCGCCGGGCGTTGTCCACCAGAATCCGTCGCATGGCCTCGGCCGCCGCTGCGAAAAAATGCCCACGATTCTCCCAGCTTTGCGGCTCGTCTCCCACCAGCCGGATGTACGCTTCGTGGACCAATGCAGTGGCCTGGAGGGTCTGACCGGGACATTCATGGGAAAGCTTCTGGGCCGCCAGGATACGTAGTTCTTCGTAGACCAAAGGGAGCAGTTCGTCTGTAGCCTTGGCGTCCCCCCGTTCGATGGCGTTCAAGATGCGTGTCACATCCGTCATGCCAACTCCCCACCGTGTCGGACCTCTGACGCCTCCATTCTGTCAGAAACGGCAGCGGATTTCAAGTCTTGGAGAGTCCGCGCGGAGAGTTGGCCAGCTCATCCCGGAGATAGAAGGGGCCGGCGTTCCGTTTCCCGCCGGCCCGTTTCGGACTGTGTGGCGCGTGTAACTACCGCTTGCGCCGTGAACCTACTGGTCGGTGAAAGACCTGTCCGGAATGTGGAAGAAACGCACTTCGCTCAGGCCGTACTGGCCCATCATGCCGTAGCCGCTGTTGATGGTCAGGCGGACGAACCGCGCCGCCACGCCCTGCAGGTCCACTATGGTGTTGTACGTGTACGTGGCGGCCGCCGTCGCCTGGTTCAACATCGCCTCGCCCAGACTGGTCCACTCAACGCCATCGGCAGAGTATTCGACCGTCACGTCCTTGAGCCCGAAGCCAAGCATCAACTCGAACTGCACGTTGTAGTTCACAATGTGGGATTCCTCGACGGTGTTCTTCTGGGCGCAGTAGTACCCTCCCATTCTCAATTCTCCATTTCATTCCCGAAATCAATAGAGATTCCGCGTGTTTTCCTTTCAGGGTCTGCCTTGCTCCAAAGCTTCCCTCTTTCGTTGCAAATCAGTTGTCGCCATTTATCGCGCGCACGCGCGCGCGTATGGCGCGCAGAACTCCCCAGCCGCCTGTCGAGGATTGCCGGATGAAGCGTTGCTTCAGGTACTGGCTCCGCCTGGACGGCGATCCTTGACCCAGCACCATCCCTTTTTAAGTGGCGACATTTCGGCATTGCCGCCGTTTTAGCCGTAGCCTCTCCGTGACCAGAACGCACGCTTCTCACGTCGCCTGGCCGCCCATGCATAGACCCAGGCCGGACACCGGCGAACCCGCTTCGATTGACGGCGACACCATCGTTGCAGCGTTCGGCGTGGAATCTCCAGAATCCGTGCCGTCGCCCGGACGCCGTACTTGCCGATGAGCTTGAGGGCGTAGTCCTTCTGGCATTGGTGGTACTGCCCTCCCGTGCCCATCGCCTCGAACTGCCCGCGCATGTCGTCATAGATCATCTGCTGCGCCAGAGGGATTCGCTTGCGAGCGCTCCTGCGTGCCATCGTCACTCCCCTCCTTTGCCGTGGGCCTGCACAAGCGTCCTGATCGCCGCCTTGATATGCTCCGGCAACTCCGGCCAGCGATCCTGAATCAGCGCCAAGTCGGGGTCATGTGTGCGTTCGCGAGCAGACGGCGCGCTGTCTCGTGTGCGCGCCTCGTCGAAAATCGCAGTTTTCGGGACCGCCAGCGGGGGGTGTTCGGGGTCAGCCGGGCCCAGTCTGGGTCGAGGCTGGTCGCAGGACGCGTGGCCACAGGGAGGAGGGCACAGAAAATCTCAGGGCAGATCGAGGTTCGGTCCTGTAATCGCAACGGTCCTCGCAGACGAGGACAGATGGGACGATTTCGGGCCAGCGCGCGTCGTTTTTTCCTGCTTCTGCGCTCTGGCATCGGGTATAATCATGGCTGGTCAAGGACAAGATCGCGAGCGCTTGTCCCAGGGGCGGGAATCATTACAAAACGCAGCGCGGGATCTGTGTCTATCCAGATCACAGGCCGCGCGACACTGTGGGGGTGTTGAAATGAGCATGACCGTCAAGCGAACCTTTCTCAGTACGATTGTCCTTATGGCTGTCCTCAGCGCCGGCGCCAGCGCCAATCCGGTCTTCGTCGACGATTTTGAGGGTGACCTGTCCCTGTGGACCGGCAAAGACGGAGGGGCACACCACGGCATCATCGTGGCCGACCCCTTGAACGCCGGCAACGATGTTCTGTCGTTCACCGCGATGAACAGCGCCGGAGACATCTTCACAGTCGCCGGCTTCGATCTCGTAGCCGGCCAGGCGTACACCGTGTCCTTCGATTACCTTGGCCTGCCCAATCAGATCCCGGGCGGTTCCGGGGGATTCGCGGGCCTCTCGCAAGGCTATCCGGGGAGCCATTTCTGGTACTATGGCACCAACACGACCAGCGGCGCCGCTCCGATCCTCGTCGACGACGGGCAGTGGCACACCTACACGTATGAGTTCACCGCTCCGACGAAGGTCGGCAGCAGCATCCATCTGATGTTCGAGGACTTCCGATACTCCTCGGCCAGCGTAGCCGGAGATGCCTTCTTCGACAATGTCCAGATCACGACCGTTCCCGCTCCCGGCGCGGTGCTTCTCGGTTCCATCGGGTTGGGATTGACCGGTTATCTCCGCAGACGCAAAGCGCTCTGATCGGGTGTCCGAGCCAGCACGCACTCGCTTGTCCAGGGGCGACCGTCAAATCACGGCCGCCCCTTTTTTCGTGCGCGGAGGTGCTGCCGGTTGCCAGGATCTGCATGCGACGGTATCATGCCAATCCGATAGTGCTCGCCTCGCTTGGGGGTTCGCCATAAAGCGGTTCGGCGACGGCTGAACAATCACGGAAGGTCGCAAAGGAGAAGATGGACATGCTATACTACGATTGGCAATTCGCCGAGCGGATTCAGTGCAGTCTCGAAGAGAAAAGAGAGTGCTTCGACCTGATTATCAGGCTGCGGAAGTACGCGTCGATCATACGAGAGGAAGGTTTTCTGGCCCTGGAGGAGGAACTGAAGAACATCGACGATGAGTTTCTGGCGATCAGCATCCAAATGGGAATCGACGGCGTCAGTCCTGAGCTGTTTCGCGATATCCAGGAACGCCGCATCCTGGTGGACAACTGCAAGGGCAAGGAGCTGCTCAAGCGCGTCATTATCGCCGAGGCCATGGCGTCCATCCTGAGCGAGGACACCTTCAAAGTCTTCCACTACAAGCTCCTGTCCTATCTGGGAGCGCACGGGCACCGGTGGGCCAAGGAACAGCAATTGGATCTGATCGGCAAGGGCCGCTGACCGTACCCGCGGCCAATCTTGGCGCACAGGTCGATTGGCCGTTCTTCCACCGACAAATCCCAGAGAGAACCACGTGCCGCCGGAGAGCAAATTCCTCACCGACGCCGCACCACTCCGGCGGAACCACGATTTTCTCGGACGCCGTAGAAAAAGACGCCGACACCTTGTGGATGGACCTTGCCGCAGACACATCCGTCGATTAGCCTATGTGGTTCGCTATGGCAAACCGCGCGGGTGGAATCGACAGCGCGGGCACTTGGGTGTCGCAGTCAAGGATGGTCGGCATGAAACAGCAGAGCAGGGTTCCCGTCGCCATGCGGGTGCGTGATGTTCGGCCACGTGGGAGTGCCTCGCCATGCCGCTGGTGACCCTCTGCCTGCGAATGCATGAACCTTTCCGTCTGAACCCGGACGGCACGACATTTCTCTGGGACGAGCAGAACCGGAACACCTTCACCCACCGCGCCGAGCACTGTTACCTTCCGACCCTGCGTCTGTTCACCGAGCTTGTGAAGACGCATGTCGATTTCAAGATCAGTTACTGCCTGTCAGGCACCTTTCTCGAACAGGCCGAGCAGTACGACCCCCGAGTCCTCGGCGCGCTGGCGGAGTCGTTCGACGCCGGTCGTCACACCCGCCAGGTCGAGCTTCTGGAGCAGACGTACTACCACTCGCTGACGTCGTTCTTCTCCGACAAACGACAGACGGAATTCAAAGAGCAGGTTTCCCTCCACCGCCAGAAGATCCACGATCTCTTCGGCGTCCGGCCGACGGCGTTTGCCAACACCGAACTGCTCTACAACAACGAGTTCGCCAACGTCGTGGCCGACATGGGATACCACGCGGTCCTCTGCGAGCCGTGTGCGAAGATGATCGACGGGCGCACCGGCGAGCCGATTGCCGGCGATCGCGTCTTTCGAGCCAAGGGGCGCAACGGGCGGGCGCGCAAGCTCGCCGTGCTGCCTCGCAACACCCGACTGACCCGGGAGCTGGTCTCGCGTCTGGGCACGTTGTCGTTCACCGCTCGAGAGTACGCCGCACTGATTCGCCAGGCCCAGAGCGAAGTCACGGTGGTCGCATGCGACTTCCCCCTGATCGAACAGGGAACGCTCGCCTACGAGCAGATGGAGACCTTCTGGAGGGGACTGCACGAGGAATTCGCCGAACATGTCGATGTCATGGCGGCTAATCCCAGTGAGATCGCGGAATGGTTCCAGATCACCGATTGCCCGATGATCGACTGCCCCTGTCCGAATTGCCTCTGTGAGACGGGCGAAGGCCTCCGCGGTCCGGTCCTGCTGCGGTCGCAGGTGCAGCGCGTGCTGTTCAAACGGGTCGAGGACATGGAGGAGCAGGCCACCCTGGCCGGCGGGGAGCTCCAGCGCAGGTTCCGCTATCTGACCACGTCGGACCACTGGCGATATCTCCAGAGCGACGATCCCTCGCAGAGCCTCCGATGGACGGCGAGCAGCCCGTACGATTCGCCTGCCACCGCCGCGTTCGCGCTGACCCACGCCACCGACGAACTTTTCCATGCCATCCGGAACTTCAACATCCGTCAGAAAAGCCATCAGACGCCCGTGATCATCATCACTCCCGAGACGGCACGCCTGCCGTCGGAGGGGATGGGCCAATTCGCGCGCTACGTATCGGGCAAGAGCGGCGGACTGGGCGAGGTGATCTCGGCGTTGTGCAAGGGGCTGGCCGAGAGACGCATCCCCGTGCACCTGATCACGATGAACTTGACTCGGCGCTTCCGTGAGGAGGCGGGACTGAGCGAGACGGAGTGGATTCAGAAACGTCACCAGATGAATCCGGAGAACGTCCATCTCGTCAGCTCGGCGGTCTTCGAAGGCTATCGCAGCGCATACGACGGATGGCCGCTGGCCAACGCGGCGGAGTTCCAGAGGCAGATCGTCAACACGTACATCAAGGAGATCCGCAGCAAGTACGAAGGCCGGGCCATCCTGCACACGAACGACTGGATGGCCGGCGGAGTTGCGGCGGCCTACGCCCACCTGCGCCGCACCCCGATTCTGCACACCGTCCACAACACGCACACGGGCCACATTCCGCTGGATATGCTCTACGGCGTCAACCTGGAGAAGCTCTGGAACGCGCTCTACATCTCCGTCGATCAGCAGAAACGATGCATCGATTCTCATGCGACGGCGATCAAGAGCGCCACGAAGGTCAGCTACGTTGGGGAGAAGTTCCTCAAGGAGATCGTGGAGGACTACTTCCTCGACCGGCCGATCATCCCCTGGAGCGTTCGGGAAGAGACGAAAGTCAAGTTCCGCAATCGCTCCGTGTGCGTGATCCCCAACGGCATTTCTCCCGACGTGTTCCCGGAGAACCAGCCGGAGAATCCCGATCCGGATGCGCCCGGCCTGGCCAAGCGATACGGACCGTTCGACAACATCCTTGCGGCCAAACGCCTCAATCTCGTGAAGTTCCAGCATAAGATGGGTCTGAATTCCGATCCGGAGGCCATCCTGTTGTACTGGCCGTCGCGCCTCGATCCCATGCAGAAAGGCGTCGAGCTGTTCGAAGACATCGCCGGCAGATTCGTCTACCAGAATCCGGACGTGCAGATCGCGGTGGTGGCAGATCCCGTCGGCGGCGACAACACCCACGCCGAGATCATGGGGCGCATCGCCTGTGCTTCCGGCGGCCGGATCGCCTATCGCCGGTTCGATCATCATCTGAGCATGCTCGGATACGCGGCGGCCGCCGACGTCTTCGGAGCCTCGCTATACGAGCCATTCGGGCAGATCGACGTTGTCGGCAACATCCACGGAGCGACGGCAACCAACCGGGACACCGGCGGCTACAGCGACAAGATCTCCGAGCTCAACCTCCGCGCCTGGGGCGCTCCGATCGACAGCGGCAACGGCGTGCTGTTCCGCACCTACGACAGCGGCGGCCTCTGGTGGGGCCTGAGCAAGGCCGTCGAGCATCTCCGCTATTTCAAGAACCATCCGCGGGAGTGGGAGAAGCAGATGCGACGGATCATGAACCAGGCGAGGAAGACCTGGAGCCTGGACAACATGGTGGCCCGCTACATCACCGCCTACGAAGAGCTCAACGACGGCAAGCCCCTCGTGTAGGGTGTAGGCGGACACTGTACAAGCCTCGTAACGTTGCATCAGCAGGATGGATTCCGATCGCTCTATTGAACCGTCAGCACACTCACGCTGCGGGCGGGCAGCGTCCCTCGGATCGCACCATTCTGAACCGTCAGTCCGTTCAGCTCGACGGGCTTGACGGCTTCGGGCTCGTCAAAGGTGTTGTGGGCATTCATAGTAGCAGCGGTGAGGACCCTTCCCGAGACGCGGCCGGCCTGGGCCCCCTTCAGCTCGCAGACAAACTCGGCCGGCTTCTGGGCGTCGAGGTTACAGACGGTGATGTGGATCGCGCCGGACTTCGCTCGCGAGGCGGACGCAATCAGAGACGGCAGTTCCTGATTGCCACGTTTGTACCCACGGCAGGTCAGATCGCTCGGCAGATACGTGGCGCCCTGGTGGACCTTGTACATCTCGAACACATGGTACGTGGGCGTGACGATCATCCTGGGCCCATCGGTCAGGATCATCGCCTGGAGCACGTTGTTCGTCTGGGCGATGTTGCCCATGCGAACGCGATCGCAATGCTCGTTGAACGCGTTCAGGAAGATGCCCGCCGAGACAGCATCGCGCATCGTATTCTGCTGGTAGAGGAAGGCTGGGTTCGTGCCCGGCTCGGCGTCCCACCACGTTCCCCACTCATCGACGAACAGCCCGATGCGTCCGCGCCGGTCGAACCGGTCCATGATTTCGGTGCTCTTCTTGAGCAGATCGTAGATCGTCAGCGTATTCTTCATCAGGACGAACCATTCGCCTTCGTCGAACTGCGTGGCGCTGCCCTTGTCGGTCCAGTTACCGGAAGCTCGAACATAGTGATGCAGGCTGATGGCGTCCATGTGACGGGCAGCGCGTTCCAGAACGGTGGTCAGCCAGCGGTAGTCATCGCTGCTCGGGCCGCAGGCGACCTTTATCACGGTGTTGCCGGAGTAGTTGCGGACGTAAGTCTGATAGCACTTGTAAAGATCGGCATAATGCTCCGGCGTCATGTTGCCGCCGCAGCCCCAGTTCTCGTTGCCCACACCGAAGTACTTCACGCGCCACGGCTTCTCGCGGCCGTTCCTGCGGCGGAGATTCGCCATCTCGCTGTCGCCGTCAAACGTCATGTACTCGACCCAGTCCTGCATCTCCTCGATCGTGCCGGACCCGACGTTGCCCGCAATATAGGCCTCGCAGCCAAGTTGCTCGCACAGGTCGAGAAACTCATGGGTTCCGAACGCGTTGGTCTCCTTGACCATTCCCCAGTGGGTGTTCACCATCGACGGTCGCTGATCGCGAGGACCGATTCCCTCCTTCCAGTGATACTCGTCGGCGAAACACCCGCCGGGCCAGCGCAATGCCGGGATGTCGAGTCTCTTCAGGGCCTCGACCACGTCCGTGCGAATCCCGCGCACGTTGGGAATCGGCGAATCCTCGCCGACCCAGAAGCCTTCGTACACGCAGCGGCCCAGGTGCTCGGCGAAGTGTCCGTAAATCTCGGGCGAGATCGTGTCTTTGCCCTGATCGGCATGGACGACCAGGCGGTTGACAGCGGCCGCCTCGGACGACACCGTCACGGCGGCTCTCGCTCCCACGGCAGGCAGCGCGACAATCCCAAGACACGCCAGAATATGCAGGACTTTCTTCTCCATGATCGTCTCTCCTTTGGTGGTTGTCATCTTCGTCGTTCCAGCATGCGACTCGCTGCAAGTCACGGTCTGGAGTGAAACTCGTATCGCCCCGACTGGACGGCATAGACCGCCCTTCCGTGTTCGCGACGCACGAACGTCACGCCGGGACTGCTCTCGGCCGGGCGACCGCCCTCCGCAACCGCTGCGTCCGCTCCCACAGGCATGAAGACTGTGGCCGTCGTGTTGGCGGGGATAGCGGCCTTCAACGTGAACCGGCCATCCGTCCGATCCCACTGGACGGCGATCTTCCCGTGCAGCGAGTCGTAGTTCGCCTTCGCCCACGTCACATCCCCAACCGGCTGCGGATGGATGATGATCTTCCGGAAGCCGGGGCCGGCCGGGTCGCTCGCGATGCCGGCCAGGTCACGATAGAACCATTCCATAATCTGGCCCAGCATGAAATGATTATGCGAAGAGCTTCGCCGGGCGTCCCAGGCCTCGGTCAGGCTGGTGGCGCCCATTTTCAACTGGTATCCGTAGCCGGGCTTGTCGGATTGATTGTTCAGATCGAAGATCACATCGGAACGCCCTCCGGCCGCCAGGGCGCACAGCAGATAGCGATAGCCCACGTCGCCTGCGGTGATGGCATTGCCCCTCTGGCGCACGTCGGCGACGATGGCGTCGAGAACGGATTGCCTGTGCTCCGGTTCAGCCAGTCCCATCACCAGCGCGATCGCGTTGGCGCACTGCGAGCCGGTGGCATATCGCCCGGCCGATTCGTCGAAGAACGTCGTATTGAACGCACGCCGGATTTCGGCGGCCAGCTCTCGGTATCGGTCCGCGTCCTTGGTCTTGCCCAACAGCGTTGCCGTCTCCGAGAGAATCCACGCGTCGTAGAAGTAGAAGGCGGTCGCGGTCAACGGGATTGGCGTCAACTGCGCGTAGCCCGGCGGGTTCGGACCGATGTCATACCAGTCGCCTAAGCCATGCGAAACGATATGATCCTTGGCTTTGCCCCCAAGATAGGCGACGTATCGCGCCATGTTGTCGTAGTAGCGGCGCAGCAGTTCGGTGTCCCCCGTCCACTCGTACTGCTGCCATGGCACCAGCACGCAGGCGCTGCCCCACTCGGGCGAATCGCGGAACCCGCCGTCGAAGACGACATATTCCGGCGCGATGTCGGGGACGAGGCCGGAGTCGAGCTGCGAATCGGCCATGTCGTTCATGCCCTTGGCGAACAGCCGCATCAGGTCGAATTCGTACCGCAGCGAGGGGCCGTTCAGGTGATATTGCTCCAGCCAGCCGAGCTTCTCGCGGTGTGGACAGTCGGTCATCACGCTGACCATGTTGCTGCGCTGGGCCCATCGAATGAGCGTGTGGATGCGATTGAACAGCTCGTTCGAACAGGCGAATTCGCCCACGGGCGGCGCCGAGGAATGCACCACAACGCCCTCCAGCGACTCAATGACAGGCCGCTCATCCCGCCCTTCTGCGGGAAGGCACTCGACCTGGAGATAGCGGCTGCCGTGATAGAAGAATTTGGGGAACCACGTCTCGGCCCCCGTGCCGGCGAAGGTGTACTGCCAATAGGCCTGTCCCCCGCCACAAGAACCCCGATCAACGGAGCCATCGTCCTTCAGCAGTTCGGCCGGAGTGATCCGCACGGCCGAGCCGGCCGGACCTGTCGTCTTGAGGCGAGGCATGATGCTGGCGTTTTGGCCCAAGTCGTACACGGCGACGCCCGGCCGGAGTTGCTTGACCGAAACCGGCTCAAGCACATCGAACGCCCGGATCGGCGCTGCCGCACAGGACAGGCCTTTGAGTGCTCCGCCGGGCCCATCCACTTCCTGCGCGACCGCCCACCCTGAGTCGTCAAAACCGGGGCGGTCCCAGCCGCGAGGTTCGAGGCGGGCATCATAGTCCTCCCCACCAAAGACGCACGAGAACGTGATCGGACCGGGATGCGTCCGCCATCGCCCGTCCGTACCAACGGTTTCCACCGCGCCATCGGCGTATTCCAGCCGCAGGTGGCAGATCGCTTTGAGCGGACCGAACGAGCCTTTGAACTTGATGTAGCGTCCCCCCCGCACGTTGTACATGCCGTTGCCCAACACCAGACCGATCGCGTTGTCGCCCTCCTCCAACAAGGGCGTGACATCGTAGGTGTCATACAGGCACGTCTTGTCGTACTTGGACCAGCCTGGCGCCAGCAGGTCCTCGCCGACCTTGGCGCCGTTGATCGACATCTCGTAGTGACCGAGGCCACAGACGTGCACTACCGCCCGACGGAGAGCGGCCTTAACCATCACGTCTCGGTGCAGTAGCAGCGATTGGCTATCTGTGGCCGAGCCGATCCAATGCGCCCGCCAATCGCCTTCACCGAGCAGGCCCATCGTCCACGACGCCGGCTCGCTCCACGTCGAGGCGTTGTCCTGTTCGTCCCAGACCCGCACTTTCCAGAAGACCTGCTGGGAGGACGCCAGCTTCCGGCCATGATAGGCAACGTGCGCCGTCTCATCCGAGGTGACTTTGCCGCTGTCCCAGAGGTCGCCTTCACCGGCCGCAAGGCGTTCTGCTGAGGAGGAAGCGAGAATCCGATAGGCGCTCTGCCGCCGGCCCCGCGCATCGCTTTCGAGCTTCCAGGACAGACGCGGGTTCGACACATCGACACCCAGAGGGTTCTGTGCATACTCGCACGTCAGTTGAACGATCTTCAGGTCGGCAACCGCATCTTTCTCCGCGTCAGCCAGCGACGGCCGGTTCTTCTGCCACTTCGTATACTCCGAGGCCAGGGGCTGGCCCCAATCGCCGTACCAGGCGTATCCGTTGCGGCGTTCCGCCTCGATCTCAGCCAGGCTGTACTTCTTGACGCCGTCGCGTCCGCAGAAGATCGGGCGATTCGTCTCGATCTCGTAGAACCTCGCCCACAGAGGCTGCGCATCAACGTCTTCCACGATGACCTTGTCGCCGTCAACCCGGGTCTGCCGGATGCCGCTGAGCTTGGCGCTCTCGAACCACGCGACGCCGGCGGCGACGGCCTCGGCAACTTCCGGACTCGGATTGTGGAGGCTCATGAGAAACCGGAGAATTCCGGCGCTCTCGGCGCCGCTGAGCGAGACCAGTTCGTACGTCCGGCCCGGACGAGGGCTATAGTCGACGTCGTCGTGCTGGGCGCACCAGGCGGTCCGTTTGCCGTCGACCACAATCTGGCACTTGAGGATGCACTGAACGCCCCGGCTGAAGGCGGTGCATACCGCTTCGCGTCGAGCGGGGTCGACGAACCCATAGTCCGTCGACGTCGCCACTTCGCGCAGAAAGTCCATCAGGCGGATCATCGTCCCATCGTTGAACGTGATGTGGCGCGGATAGCCCCTGCCGGGCGGACAAGACTGCGGCCAGCCCCCGGTTGGATACTGGGCTTCGAGGATGTGATCGAGCCCTCTGAGGAACGCCTGCTCGCAGCGGCGATCCCCGGTTGCGCGGAAGGCTCTGGCGAGAAACCGCAACTCGTCCACCGTTGCCCCGTTGTCGAACGTCCCGTCCAGGTTGCCGGGGTCGCCCGAGAATGGGCGAGACATCGTGTCGACGTTCTTGGGCCAACTGCCTTGCGGCGACTGCCACGATAGAACGTTGTCCGCGATGCGAATGCCCTCTTCGCTGCGATACCACTCGTCCGGCTTGCCGCGATAGTCCGACCAGGAAGGTCTGGCCGAAGCCCGCGAGCAGGCCGCCGCCAGGATCGCGATAAGCGCACACACGCCGGCATGTCTGATCCTGTCCATCTTTGCTCCTATGGTCCTTCAATCTCTTCGGTCGCTGTTTTGACATTCCGATAGGGCTCCACGTTTCCAGCCGCCGCATCCCGTGGCGTCTCGCGCAGAACCGCTAACTCGGCCAACGCGCACGCCGCATCGTCCGCAAAGCCCGACAATGCACGTAACCTCAGATGCCTCGCCTCGACAGTCTGCCCGAAGTCAATCTTCTGCGGCTCAAACGTCGACTCCAGTTCGCCTCGCGTCACTTCCTCCCACAGTTCCCCATCGTCACTGACCTCGATGACGTATTCGCGGATATCGCCTTCGTGGGCCCGGTGGTTCTGCCTGGCCATGCACAGCAGGCCGGTCATAGCGGTTCGCTCGGCGAACTCGATCGTCAGCTCGTACGGATGGCGCGTCTGCCGGTCGCGACCGCCGCCGGCCAGCCAACACGTGTTCGGATTGCCGTCGATGGCATAGCCGGCACGGCTGCCAAACGCCTCCTTCTCGGCCTTGGCGCCGGCGCCAAGCTTGGCCATGATCTGGTTGTCGAAGAGGAAACTGCGGATCGCAGCAGGCGCCACCTCGACGGCCGGATCGAAGCGGCCGCTCGACATGTACGTCAGGAGACTGTGCCGCAACTGGCGAGCAACCGGCCGACGGTCAAGCTCCGACTCCAGATCGGCCGAGCAGACCATCAGCTTGCCCGACCCGACGCGGCACTCGAAGACCAGACCCAATTTGTAGTTGCGATACCAGTCGTCGATGACCTGGACGATCGGTCGCAGATCACGGCTCAATCGGTCCAGATTCATCGCCCGGCACGCCGGCTGCGTCACATCCTGCCACTGCCAGTCGTAGTGGAAGTCCATGGGGAATTGCGCCAGCGCCGGATGATTCGGGTCGCACAGAAGGCCCAGGAACCGGTCCCATCCCGGCCCCATCAGGCGGTTCCAGAAGATCGGCAGCCGACCCACCGGCGGGCTGTCCCAGCTCAGTTGATGGTACGGCGGAAGATACAAGACTCTGCCGCCGACAGCCAGTTTCTTCTCGGCTTCTGTAAATGAGCGGGTCACCAGCACATCGGCCGGTGTTTCGGCAGGCACGTGGGCCGGATAGACCCAGAAGTCCCAGCCGTTCTCGACCGATTCCATTCCTGCCAGTCCGAGCACGAGGCGATACTTCTGCGGCGCCTCGAACGTGCTCAGATTCATCGAAAGACTCTGGATGGGAATCGCGGTGCCCAGGGGGACCGTCATCGCGGCAAACTCCCCGGAGACGACCGTTTTGCCTTTGGCGTCGACGATCCGGAACACGGGTGTGACATTCTCCAGAGGCGACTGGCCGAAGTGAGCGATCTCAAACGCCACGTTGAGGTCGTCCGCGGTTGTGTAGACCGACCGGCTCATCCGCGCCAGCGGGACCGTGACATTGCAGAACCGCCTGAATTCCTCGGGCGTGATATACCCCTTCGATTGCCAGAACACGTTCAGCGGCCCGACCACCGCGGTGCCCTGGCCCGGGTAGTCGTGCAGATCGAGTAACTGGAACCCGCCCATGCCCGGCGTGCGCAGCAGGGCCTCGATCTCCTGCTTGTAGCAGGCCACCTGGAACCGGCCGCTGGCCATGAGGAAGTCTCGGGCCTGGTCCAGCATGCCGTGCCCGGCCAGGGATTCGCGAACGATCTCGTAGCTCCTGAGCTTCAGCGCGCCAGTATACCGGTCGATCTCCGAAAGGTCGGGATAGGCGCACCACTGGCCGGTCTCGTGCGAGATAACGGGATAGTTGGTCCCTTCGAGCGAGGCGCGATAGTCGCGTCCGAACCAGCCGCTGTCGCCACGGAAACGGTACGAGCCGATGCGAATCGCAATCAGGTAGTCGATATGGTCGACCGGCCCGGGCCGCTCGCCGTAGTAGCGTCCGGTTTGCGTGGTGTAGATGCGTCGGCTGTCCTTCCTCTTCCACTCGAGCAGCCAGGGCGTGAGGATCTGCTGCCAGGGTCCGGCCGGCTCGTTGCCCGAGGAGAGCATCACGAACGAGGGATGGTTGCCATACGCTGCGACGATCTGCTCGGTCTCACGGTAGAGGAATTCCTTCATCCCGTCGTCGCGCGACGAGTATTGGCCCCAGTTGGAGCACTCCGGCTGCAAGTAGATCCCCATCTCATCGGCGGCGACGAACGCCGCCTCCGGCGGGCACCACGAATGGAACCGCACGTGGTTCAGGCCGTAGTCCTTCACCACCTGGAACACCTTCTTCCACGAGTCGACATCCGTCGGCGGGTAGCCCGTCAGAGGAAAGGTGCAGCCTTCGTGCGTCCCGCGAAAGAACGTCTTCCTGCCGTTGACGTAGAATGTCGCGTTGCGGCTCTCGATCCGACGCAGCCCGACGGCCAGTTCGCGTTCGTCGTCCGCCTGATCGCCGCTCAGGGTCAACGTCACGTGATGGAGCGCCGGGTCGAACTCGTCCCAGAGTCGGGCCTCGTCGCCGAAGGGCACCTCCAGCCGGGCCGAACCTCCGCCAACATCCCACTGCACCGGCACGCTCTTGCCGGCGGCGGACAACGTACCTCTGCCGGGCCGGCCGGTGATATTGCCCAGCGTCACCTCAATACGTGCGGATTTGCGTTCGATGTCCGTGTAGACCCGCGCATCGTCGATCCATACCGGCGTCGTCGATCGGAGCACGAGGCGGCCGGCCAGCCCATGCCAGTTCGTCTGCGTCGAGTCGGTGATGCTGTGCGCATCGCGGCGGACGTCGACGAGGTAGCGATTGTCCACACGAACGCTCAGCGTGTAGCGTCCCGGCTCCAGGATGCCGAGGTCGTAGACGTGGGGCGTCCCCAGACTGTCGTTGACGCCGATCCACTTTTCGTTGACCCACAGGGCGCTCGACCAGTGAACCCGCTCGAACGACACCACTACCCGACGGCCCTGCCAGGCATCGGGGATCATGATGTCCCTCTGGTACCACGCGACGCCGGTATATTTGCGCTGCGGCTGGGGCCAGAACGGGACCTTCACGTTGCCGGGTTGGGCGTACTTCCTGAATTCCTTTCGCAGGTACCAGTGCGGATCGTGCAGCCCGCTCATCCATTCCGTTTCGGCGGTGATCTCGTCGCCGTAACCACCGTCGCGCAGCGCCCCAGGCAGGCGAATCGGATCGGACAACTCCCGCGTAAACCACTCCTCGTCCACGCCGACGTCCTCGCGATCCAGCGCTACGGCCCACGCCCCGCCCAAGTCGATCGAACCGGTAGATGCCAGGTTCGGTTCGCCCGCGGCATGGGCCGGCGCCGCAACCGACAGGCATATCGTCGCCAGCGCCGCGAACGCACACCTCCATGTCACTGCCCTCATATTCGTCCTCCTCTCAACTTCCACGACTCATAGCAGACATCAAGAGCTTTCCTTGCCGTCGCTACGGCAACGACGCCACTCGCGGCCAGCCGTCTTCCCACACCATCGTCGAAATTTGCAGGTGGCTCCGTCCCGTCGTCGCATCGTAGGCGTGGAACACGAGATAATCGGTGCCTGCTTCGTGGAACACCGCCTGATGGCCCGCGCCGCGCCAGGCGCCGCTCGTCGCCTCGATGACCAGTGTCCCGCCGCCTTCCATCATGGGCGTGCCGTCCTTGTCCACGTAGGGTCCGGTGACGTCACGCGAGCGGCCGACGCGGACGTTGTAAGTGCTCTCAGGCCCCCGGCAGCAGAAATCGAACGAGACGAACAGATACCAGTAGTCGCCATGCCGGACGATGAACGGCGCCTCGATAGCGCCGCTGACCGGCGGCGTCTGATGCGCCCCCGATCGCGGACGGCTCGCCAGCGAGTACAGCGTCGCGTCTTCCGCCGAGAGCTTGCCCGTCTCGGGATCGATCCGCCTCATCTTGATGCCGCTCCAGAAGCTGCCCCAGTTCAGCCAGACCCGGCCGTTGGCCTCCACCACGATGTTGCCGTCGATGGCGTTCCAGTCATCCTGGCCCTCCGTGGAGCGGATGACCATGCCCCGATCGACCCACTTGTACTTCGGGCTGTTCGGATCGAGCGTCTCGTTGACCGCCAGCCCGATGGCCGAGCTGTTCTTGCCGAACGTCGAGACCGAGTAGTACAGGTGATACTTGCCGCTGAAGAAGGAGATGTCCGGCGCCCAGGTCCCTTGCGTGCCCGGAATCTCCTTCGGCGCCCACTCGGGCAGCTCCGCGAACACGTGCCCGATCCTGCGCCAGTCCCTCAAGTTCTTCGACATGTGGATGGGGACACAGTTTCGCCCCCGCCGGCCGCCGGTGGCAAAGACGTAGTAGGTGTCGCCTTCCTTGATGATGACCGGGTCGTGCACGCCGGTGTCGCCGTTGAGCTGGAGCAACTGCGGCTCGGCCGCACTACAGAACGACACCCCGACCAGCAACACCACACACAGGGCAAGATACACATTCACGTCGTTCATCCTCGTCCACCTTCCATCGTTTCCCTTCTCATCGTCTCAGCGGCCATCCCAGCGGTACGTCTGCCCCGCCGCAATGTCCACGTCTCGAATCACGTCCCCATAGCGCAGCCGGCACGGGTTGCCCAGCCGCGAATGGATTGTCGCCGCAACGAGCTTGCCGTCGGCCCATTCCATGTCCACTTCGAACTCGCCTTTGGCGCGCAGGCCTTTGACCGAGCCGGTGGCGAAGGCGCGGGGCAGCGCGGGCAGCAGCTCGATCTCAGCAGTCATGTCGGAGCCCGAGAATCGGGCGCGGCTCTGAAGCAGCATCTCACCGATTCCCGAGGTCCCGCCGAAATTGCCGTCGATCTGGAACGGCGGATGCGCATCGAACATATTGGGATAGGTCCGATCCGGCCCGAGCAGCAGCTTGAGAATCTGATAGGTGTGCTCGGCGTCCTGGAGCCTGGCCCACAGGTTCAGCCGCCAGCCGATGCCCCAGCCGGTGGCGTTGTCGCCGCGAATCTCCAGCGACTTGCGGACCGCCGCCGCCAGTTCGGGCGTGTCGTGCACGTTGATCTGATCGCTGGGATACAGGCCGTACAGGTGGGAGACGTGACGATGATGGATGTCGCCTGCCTCCATGTCCCAGTCTTCGAGCCACTCCTGGAGCTGGCCTTCCTTGCCGATCTGGTTCGGCGCCAGGCGGGCCCGCGCCGCCTCGACCTTGTTGCGGAATTCTTCGTCCACATCGAGAATCGTCGAGGCGTGAATGCAACTCGTGAACAGATCGCGAATGATCTGGCTGTCCATCGTCGGCCCGGCACAGATCGAGACGCCATGCTTGTGCCCATTCTCAGGCGACAGCGACGGACACGTCACCAGCCACCTGTACTCCGGTTCTTCCACAAGTGTGTCGAGGAAGAACTGGCTCGCCCCTTTCAACGCCGGATAGACTTTCGCGAGAAACGCCCTGTCGCCGCCGAACTCATAGTGGTCCCACAGGTGCTTGCTCAGCCACGCGCCGCCGGTGGGCCAGAAGCCCCAGAAGGAGCCGTCGATCGGCCCCGAAGCGCGCCACAGATCGGTGTTGTGGTGGCACACCCAGCCGCTCGCGCCCCAGTTGACGCGGGCGGTCTTGGCGCCGGTCTCGGTCAGGTCCATCACCATCGTGACCAGAGGCTCGACGCACTCGCCCAGGGCCGTCGGCTCGGCAGGCCAGTAGTTCATCTCCGTGTTGATGTTGATCGTGTACTTGCTGCTCCAGGGCGGGCTCATGCTGTCATTCCAGATGCCCTGGAGGTTGGCCGGCTGCGTGCCGGGCCGCGAACTGGAGATCAGCAGGTAACGTCCGAACTGGAAGTACAGCGCCGCTAATTGCGGATCGTCGTTCGTTTTCGAGTTGCGGATGCGCTCGTCGGTCGGCAGTTTCGCCGCCTCGGTCGTGCCGAGATCGAGCGCGACCCGACGGAAGAGTCGCCGGTGCTCCGCGACGTGAGCGGCACGCAGCGCGTCGAAGGATTTCGCGCCCGCCTCCGCGATGGCCGCCTTCGTCAGCGACTCCGGATCGCCGCTGACGTCCTTGAAGCTCTTGTAGCTGGTGGCCGCCGCGACGAGCAGAGTCACTGCGTCCGCATCGCGCACAACCAGCCGGTCACCGTCCGTCTCGACCCTTCCACCGTTGGCCAGCGCCCGCACGCGGCATTGGAACTTCAGCGCGCCTGCGATCCCCTGCGAAGAACCGTTGACGCCGGCCATCACCAGTGTATCGGAACCCAGGGCTTCGACCGACGCTTTCTGCGGCGTCTTGAGTCCAGCCGCAAACGAAATCCTTCCCGACTTCGTCGCCGTGATGCGAACGACGATCACCTGATCGACGGGACTGGAGAACACCTCGCGCCTGAATGTCACACCGTCGATGGTGTAGGTCACGCTCGCGACGGCCTCGTCGAGATTGAGATCCCGCCGGTAGTCGCTGACCCTCTCGACGCCCGGGAACGCCAGCAGCAGGTCGCCCACTAACTGATAGGGCATCTGGCCGAGCGGCTTGGACATCATCTGCTTGCCGACGAGCGCATCGGCCTGGCGATACTGGCCGGCAAAGATCAGACGGCGAGCCTCCGGCAACGCCTCTAACGCCTCGGGACGCGTGGGATCATACGGCCCGCCGGCCCAGAGCGTGTCCTCGTTGAGCTGAAGGCGTTCGCGGTCGATTCCGCCGAACACCATCGCGCCAAGCCGACCATTGCCGACCGCCAGCGCCTCGGTCCACTCGACCGCGGGTTGACGGTACCAGAGGCTCAGCGGCTCCTGCGGCGGCGACGCCTGCCCGGCCATCGCGCCCCAGAATCGCGTGCTCGTGCTGAGCCCTTCGGCTTCCAGCGCGATCCGGCCTGCCGCCGGCTCGATCTTCGGTCCAGGCTCGGCGACGAACACCCACTCGCCGACAACGCCCCGCAGCGGCCTTGGTTCCGCCTGGTTCGCCCGCTCCGTAATCTCCTGTGCGGTCAGGGCCCGACGATAGACCGCCGCACGCCTGATGCGGCCGATGAAGCGGTTGTCGCCGCGCGGGTCGCACCCGATGCGAAGCGGCATTCCCGTGAGCGTCATGGGAACGAACGTATCGCCACCGGAGCTGGCGACCTCCGTGCCGTCGAGGTAGAGCTTCATGATCCTCTTCGATGCGCTGTACACACCGACCACGTGCGACCAGCGATCGGCCGGCAGCTTCGCATCGCAGGTGCAGGCCCCCTGGGCGTTCACAAAACGCAGCGAGTTGCCCGGGAAGGTGTCGAGCATGTAGCCTTCGGAGGTGCCGGGCATAGACTTGTCGAGGATGCGTCCGCCGCCCTGCGGCATTCGATCGGCCTGCACCCACGCTTCCAGCGTGACTTCGTCGATCAGGTCCAAAGCCCTCTGGCTGGGCGCTTCATAGATGGACGACTTGCCGTCCAGCCGCATCCCCTGAGTGGCCGGCGCAACGTCGTGGGCGTTGGAGGTGGTTTCCGGAGCAGGCCATCCCCAAGCTGCGCTTGAGGCTGCCACACCAATAGCGATTGCGACCCACCTGGCGGGGTACCATCCTCTGTGTAACTGCATACGTGCCTCCATTTGACTGCTGATTCTCCGAGCGTCTGGGCTCGGCATGGGACGATTGTACCGGCAAAGCGCCCCCGACTCGACCATCTTCTGTGCCGCTGTCAGTCCTGTGTCTGGCGGGACAGCCCCTGGAGGACGTACTCGCAGTTGACCACCTTCTCCACCAGATCCAGCGGCAGGTAGTAGTAATGATTGGACGCCTCGAACCCGATGCGCGGGTCCTGCCGCGTCAGCGCGAACAGACGTTCGGCGTTCTGCATCTCCGCAAGGGCCTTCGCTCGCATCGTGCCGAACACCGCATCGGCCTCCTCTCGATTCAGCGGGCCGGATCGCAGCGCGTTCCTGGCCAGGATGAACCGAATCTGGTTGGCCACGCTGTCGAAGTGCAGGCCGGCTGCTTCGGCGACGACCAGATCGCTGTGCGCGTTCGCACGTTCGCGAGCCCCTTCGATCTTGCCTGCCGCCTCCTTCCAGATGGCCAGCCCCTCCCGCCAGCCGGAAGCGACCTTCTCGAACTGCCCGGCCAGCACCTCGGCCGGATAGATGCCCCGCCATCCGTTCACGTCGTCGTAAGGGAACCCGACCATCGTCGACGCATATCCCGTCGGCTCCAGATAGAGCAGGTTGGCCGGGCCGACCTGGCTGGGACCGCGGTAGACGTAGCTGCCGTCGAACGGGAATTCCGAGAACGCCTGGCTGAACCTCGCCCAGCCGGCCATCATCTCTGAGACGACGCCGGCGCCGTATCGAGCCGTGGCCACTTCCATGAGGGCCTGCTCCACAGTCGGCACGGGCTTCTGCTGGAACCGCCTGACCAGTTCGAGGTTCGGCGATGGATAGCCGCCCACCGTCCAGCTCAGCATCAGGCCGTCGACGCCCGCCGCGCTCAGGTTGCTGCAATGCTGGGCGACGAGGTTCATCACGGGCAAATACGGCACCGCCGACAGCTCCCACGTGCAATTGACCTGCACTTTGGCAAGCGTCTTGAGCCCCCGCTTGCGGGCGAGCGCCCAGTGCCTCTGCGCCCGGGGCCCCGGGCCGACCGCCGAGATCGAGTACTCGCCGACCGCGCCGGCGACGCCGCCTCGTGCGATGGGTTTTCCCCACTCGCTGACGCACATAAGATACACGTCATCGGGCAGCAGCTCGATGATCCGCGAGGCCCAGTCCGGCTGGCCCCATCCGGCCCCTGTGCCGTCGGGCCAGCCCCAATCCCACACGATCACTTTCGCCTTCGGGCTGCCCGCCCGGACGCCGGCGGCAATCGCCGCGTTGACCTCGGCGATAACCTCCGGGCCGGAGCGCTTCGAGCATCGCGGACAGCCCGTCGCCGTGCGGGTATGGCTGTAGCAGTTGGTGAGATTCTCCGACGCCGTGATCGTGAAAACGCCGCCGAGGTTCGGCACATTCTCAAAGACGTGCCGCAGCGAGTCCGTGAGCCACTGCCGCACCTGTGGAGCGGACGTGCAGAGCACCGCATAGTCGCCCTGCCGAACGCCCCGCAGTTCCTCCCTGCCTTCCAGCAGCGACGCCGGGACCGCGCGAGGCTCGTTCATGTAGAGGTAGATGGAGACGCCGTGACGAGCGGCCCGCTCGACCATCTTCGCCAGGTTGGCCAAGCGCACCTCGTGATCGGCCGTGGGCCGGCCCAGCGCATCGCTTGGAGCCAGTTGCGAAAGCACCACGTGCAGCCAGACGCCGTTGACGCCAGACTGCGAAAGCCGACGCAGCAGCACATCGGGATACGGGTCCAGCTCCGGGTGGAGCAGCGGGTCACCGAAGAGCCCCGCGTACGAATACAGAAAGCGGATCGATTCTTCGCCGTTTTGATTCTGCTGCCCCACCACTTCCACATCCGTCGTCTCAGGGAAGAACTCGAACCTCGTCTTCGCTGGCGCGGCGAGCGCCTCGCCGAAATGGGACGAGACAATCTCGCGAATCTCGGCGCAGCGTTTCAGGGTCGCCTCGTTGGGCTCGGCATAACGGATCGGCGCGCAGGCCGGCCTGAGCGAGCCCAGCTTGATCCAGAGGAAGTCGTCCTCGCGGAGCGTGAAGGCGAGCTTCTGCGCGTCCCAACCGAGCAGCGTCAGCAGTTGCTCGTAGGGCAAAAGGTGCCAGTTCCGCCGGATGATCGTGATGTAGCCTCGCTGCAGGTATTCGGCGGGCGGGCGGGCGGGCGGAGGCAGGCCCATCAACAGACCGATGTCACGAACCTTCTGGGGCGTGGTCTGGAGCACCTCGGCCATGCGTTCGAGCGAGATCAATTCCCAGTTGCGCCAGACAAAGGCGTGCAGGCCGTCCGGAAAATGCTTCAGCGGAATCGCCGGCCGCGCGCCGCCCGTCGGCAAGACGTCGGCTCGACACAAGGTCCCACCAACCGACGACACTATCAACAAAGCCACGACCACGCGACGGCATCCGTCCATGTTTTGTCTCCTCGTGTTGAGCATCTATGGTCTCGGAAACCCCAACCGAGAACCCGGTGTCAGGGAATCAGGGTTTGCAGCGGCGTCAGGGTCACCGGGCCGATCAGGCCGGAGTCCTGGGGCGGCCATTTCGCGGCGCTGAAGTTCCCATCGGGACCTCGATTCTCGCGAAGCCGCGCGGCGAGGTTGACGTTGTAGAACTTCTTGTAGTTCACGCCCCGCCGGTCCAGATCGGCGATCCGATTGCCCATGAGATTCGACACCTCGATTTGAAGCGTGTTCTCCTCTTCCACCCGGTCGGCCGGGACCACCATCTGAAACGGGGCGCTGATGAGCGTGCCCAACTCCTGCCCGTTCAACGTCACGCGGGCGCTCTCGCAAACCCGACCCAGGTTCAGCAGCCACCCATCCGCCTGCGCCGCAGGTCTCTTCAGGGAGATCGTGTAACGGGCCGTCCCCGAGAACCTCTTCACGGCTTCGCCCTCGAAATCTGTCCACGATCCCAATGTCGGCGTGTGAACGGCGGCAGGCAGTTCCGGCCCGCCCTCGATGAACTCGACGGTCCAGGTCCCCTCCAGCGGTTCCGCCGACCCTTTGGCGCTCCAGTAGGCGTATCGAGGTCCTTGTACAGGTTCACCGAACGTTCTGAGAATGCACGACTGGCGGGGAGCAAGCTGAAGATAGACCTCGCTGTGGGGTCCGTTCTTCCGCAGAGCGGCCAGAGCCTTGTCGCCTCGCATCGGTTCGAAGATCGCAACGGAGGCGGCTTCGGTCTGAAGCGGGACCCAGCCGTTCAGTGCTTCGTCGGTCGCGTTCAACGTGAAGTAGCATTTGCCATCCGAGAGCGTCCGGCGGATGAACGGCAAGCCACGATCCGCGATGGATTCGCGTTCGACACCTGCCAAGGCCAGCGTGTGGGCCACATCATCCCCGAGCAGGAACCGGCCGCTTCCGAGCCTGGCTTCCCGAACCCCGGAAGCGGACGTCTCAACAAAACTCAGTTGTGAGATCAACTCGTTAAGCGCATCGCGACGTGCCGCCAGGTTGCCCATTCCGGGGACATCGGCCGGCAATCGCTCCTGCACTACAATGGTCGCCCCTCGCTGCGCCATAGCCATCAGCGATTGAAATGTCGCTGCCGGGATGTGGCGACATCTGGGCAGGACCACGGCCCGGTAGGCTGCTCCGCCCGTATGGAGAACGCCGTTGCCACAGTGGACTTCGGCAAGTTGTCGGTCGGAGACATAATCGAATGAGTACCCCGCGTCCCACAGCATCTTTGCAGCCGACTCTATCTCGCGTGGCGTCTGGGCGCTGTAGTGCGGCAACATCGCTCGGCCGGGCTGTGACCAGGAATCGTGGATCGGCCAATACAGCAGCACGTCATTGTCGGGCCGCCCCGCCTGGAGAAACGACTGGCAGCGCGTGACATATTGATTGAGGGCAGCGAACTGGTTCCAGAACGAGTTCGTCGGCCCGAAATGCACCGAGGCGTAGAACAGCCAACCTGGCCATTCTTCGTCCGGCGGAGAGAAGGTCGTGCCGTGATAGCACATGTGGTTGATCCCGCCGAGGAAGTAGCGATCCACCCATCGTTTCGCCTCGCCCAGGGTACCGGTGAAGTGCTCGGCCATCCACGTCGCGGCCTCGCACGAGGCCAGCGGCTTGCCGGTGACGTGCGCGGCCGAAGAGGCAAACTTGAATCCGAGGATGTCGCTCCCTTCGGTTTCCGGAATCCCACTGGCGGCGTAGAGGTCCAGCAGGTTCGCGGGCGAGCCGTGGGCCTGGTTGCGCGTCGTGGCCCCCTTGCCCTCGGCCCAGCGGCGCCAGGGAGTCGTGAATTCCTCCAGCAGTAGATCCGAGATCGTCTCGCGGTAGTCGCACAGCACCTTCGCGTTCTTCACAGGCTCGTCCTTGCCGAACAGGGCCGGCAGATGGTTCCGCAGATCGTAGCCTCGCCTGCGCTCGAACTGCTCGAAGAACTTCGGCGTCCAGTTCGACTCGCCGGCCGCGTCATCGACCTCATACGAGTCGTTGAAGTACGCCCGAATCCCGCCCACGTCGTGGCCGGCAAAGGCCCGGTCGAACTTGCTCAGATAGCGTTCAAGCGTCTCGCGAGAGAAATGATCGATGACGTTGCCTTCCCCCCCCGGTCCGGCCCGCTCGACCATCTTGCCATGCCAGCCCTGGAAAACCGCGTAGAGCGTCCAATTGCCGGCCGGAGCGGTCCAGTCCAGTTCGCCGAGGGAAGCGACCTTGTCCGTCAGATTGATGACCTGCCCTGCATCTGAATAGGCCATCAGCACCTGCAAGGGCAGCGGCTTCTCGAAACGCACCTGTTCCAAGGCCAGCGCTTGCAGGTCTTTGTTGTCGCTAATGGGCTCAACGATCTCGGAGATGTCCAACCGTCGGCCGATCGCCCGCACCATGGGTCGTTGGACATACGTCACAGGCTCGGCCAGACGCTCGCCCGCTTTCAACTCGTAGGTCTTGTAGACCGCGTTCTTGCAGGCATCGGTTGCGCCGACCCAGGGTCCGCCGAAAGGCCAGCCGTTGCCCGTGGCCATGTCGATGCCCAAGTCCAGCCTGCGGGCCTCCTTCAGCGTGTGTTCGAGTATCTCCATCCATCGAGGTGTGAGGTAGTCGACGAATCGATCTTCGCAGCCTTTGACTCCGTAAATGGGCGTGATCTCCAGCCCCCCGAGTCCGGCCGCTGCGTACTTCTGCATCTCGGTGGTGAGGTCCTTCTCATCGACGATGCTGCCCATCCACCACCAGCGGGTCCAGGGCTTCGTCTGACTCGTCACGGCAGGCCATTCGAGGGCGGGAGCCGGTCGCTCCGCGGCGCAGGCCGCATCGCAGAACAGAGACAATGCCAACACGAGAAACCGCACGAATTGTTCTGACTTGCCGCTGCCATGCATCATGCTCTCCGTTCGTCCCTGCACGTTTCCGAGTGGGCCTCTCACCTGCTCTGTAGCATTTCTTCGCCATCGCGCAGGACTCGCAGGCGGGTGCGGTTGTCCTTGGCAACCTCGAACTGCAATTCGTCGATCTGATCGGTCCATCGAATTCGGACGGAACCGGTGGAGGCATCGACGCTGACCCTGGGCAGGGCCTCGCCCATCCGAAACGGGACCATCAGGATGCGGAATCGGCATGCAACGGCCTCGGCCGCCACCAGCGTCCGGTCGTGGGCATTCTCCAGCCGGCAGGCGGACGGCCCGACCTCCTGCACCAGCAGCATGGGCGTGCCGTCGGGAATCTCGTTGTCTTGCGATGCGGTCAGCACCAGCGATTCGGCGTCCGGGCCGGGCAACACCACCGTCGTGAAGCCGCCCTGCATCTGCCACTGATAGAGATGCGTGTTCTCGTCCTTGCAGATATCATCGACGACAACCGCATAGGGATGGCTGCCGCGTACGAGGCCCGTCGAACGATAGGCGTATTCGACGGCGTTGAATCGCGTGCGCAGCGTGGGAAGCCACGGGTTGTGCAGCGGCGGCGCCCCGTAGTTGATACGGTAGCGCTGCGTGCCTCTGAAGACTCTCACGACGAACGGATCGGTTTCCAGCTCCCACGAATGGGCCGCGATGCGTTCCTCGGTCCAACTGCCAACCTGGGTCGTCCACATGTACTCGTAGGCGTTCCGGACATCCGCTGAGGCGATGGCCCCCGCCTCGGTGATGGCAGCGCCGAGATACGTCACCCGGGGCGGCGCCAGACTGGAGCCGTCATCCTGACCGACGCCGTCGATGAGGACAATCGAGTGATTTGTCGACGCAGGGTCGTTGTCGGAGAGCCCGTCGCGGCCCCAGGTCACGCCGTGGGACTGAAGACAGAACGAGCCGGCGTCATGGTGCGCGGGTCCGCCGCCGAGATAAAGGTCGGGCCGGGCCTGCATGTTGATCCACAAGGCCTCGGCGCTGTTGTCATTGCGTGAAGAGAACAGCCCGCGCGAGGGATCGCTGAAATCCAGAGGCAGACTGAGCGCCTCTCGCGAGGTCAAGCGCCACGGGGCGTCGTACAGCAGGCTCTTGGCCGGTCCTGGAGCGGTCGGGCCGGGCAGAGCGAACTCGACGGCGCCGCGTCCGGCCAATTGCTCCCGGTACTGTCGTGGGTCGAAATCGGAAACGGAGTGGGCCGGACCCAGCAGGTAGTCGGCGCATCGGTCGTTCGGGTAGAGGACCTTCCACGCCCCAACGATCTGGCGGTTCAAGGCCCCCCCGCCACGCGCGCCGCGCGAGGCTGTGAAGCTGCCGTCCGGCGAGGTGCACTGCACCTGCGCCTCCATCAGCTTTCGCCAGTGCGGATGCCCGAACGTGCTGACGCCCCGCCTGGCGAGGGCCACCATCGAGAGCAGTTGGAACGGCAGGCCCTCTCCGGCGGCGCCGTTGGATTCGTGCAGCGCGCCATGTTCGTCGATGCCCCATTGCAGAAAGGCCTTGACGGTCTCGATGCCGCAATCGTGCACCTCTCCGTCAAAACCCTCCTCACCTTCGATAGCCAGATTGGCAAGGAAGATCGTCAGGTCGCGCGTGACCCAGTGGTTGTCTCGGACTCGCAGCGGACCGTTCTGGCCGTACCCGCGCCGGCCGCCCACCACCTTCGCGATCACACGCCGGACCAGCGTTGCCTGCTCTGCGGTCATCCACCTGGCGGCGAAATCGTAATTCAGCCCGAGGTTCCTGGCGCCGATCCACTCCGGCAGACCGCGCCAGTAGGCGTTGTACACATCCGGCTTGTCCGTATACGCGTCGATCCGAGGCTCGATCAGTCTACAGTAGTTGTAGATTGCGGCGGCCGCTTTCGCGCCAAGATCGGCGTTCTCCGTCAACAGCGCATACAAAGCGATCGTGTTGAGGCACTGCGTTATGTCCTGGCCATTCGACGAGAGGATGCCGTCGTCCTGCCACTCAAACGTCAACCCGCCAAGGTCTCCGGCATGAAGTCGTGCGAAGAGGCGTCCGTCACTGGTATCGGGGTTCAGCCAGGTCCGGGTCAGCAGGTATTCCGTCTCGATCAGGGACATCGATCCGGTCACGGACGATTTGATCCGCGCCAGGATCAGCGGGACATCCTGAGGTCCGAACAGGATGCGCGGATGCACGCCGGCCGGCGGCACCGCGCTGGCCAGTTCGTGCGCACCGAGGGCCGGTTCGTCGTAGCGTTTCTCCGAGATCAGCCGCCACTGCGTTTCGGGCTCATCGTACAGTGACAACTGCTCGGGCCTGAATTCGACGTGTTCGGCCCAACGGCCCCAGGCTTTGAGGCTGGGGATGTTGCGGTAAGCGATCTGCGGATCGGCGAACTTCTCCGGGGTGTCGAACAGGGTGATGATCGAGTCGAGCAATTGCGAGTCGTCAAGCGTCATCGGCGTGTCCGAGACGATCACCAGACCGCGTTCCTCCGTGAACACCTTCTTGCCCAGCCTGGCGGCCAGATCGGAGAGAGAAACCATCCTTCCCTTTTCGGCGATCCGAAACCCAAACCAGGGCAGGTGCTTGATCCCGAAGGCCGACAGGGCGAACCGCTTCGGAACCATCACCTCGCCTTTGACCACTTCCGCTTCCATCCGCCAGTCGCGCGGATCGAGGCTGACACGCTGTCCTTTGATGAACCCATGGCGCCCGCCGGCGAAGACCACCACCAGGGTATCCTTAAGTCTCGCCTTGGCGGCATCCGTGGCCTCGCGGCTGTAGGCCCCCAGATCCTGGTCTTTGACCCCGTCCGGCCCCTGGGCCCGTGCCGCAGTCGCCAGGACCGCACCGGCCAGCAGGATGGCCATGACGACGCTTTTCATCAATTGTACTGCTCCGTTCCGGATCACCGTTTGCTATCCTGTCCAATGCACCGGTCTCAGGATACCCGAAATCCGGGTCTTTTGCCAGAAAACGTGTGAGCCGAACGCTTCCGATGTGTGTCTGGCCGGCCCGTAATGCCCGGAATGGCCCGCCGGACCGCCCCAAGGGTGGCTGTCGCCCCATCCAGCCAACGGTGGGTCAGACCATGTCGTAGTCGTAGGGTTTGCGCATCTCGCGGGCGAGGTACGTAGCGGCCTCGGCGTCGCCGACAAACTGCTCTCTGGCCGGGTCCCAGTTCAGCTTTCGGCCCAGCCGGATGCTGATCACGCCCAGATGGCACAGGCTCGCCGAGCGGTGCCCCACCTCCGCCGGGCAGATCGGCGGCTTGCGCGTCTTTACGCAGTCGATGAAGTTGGCGATGTGGTCGTTGCTGACGTAGACGCGAGGGGCGCTTTCCGGCAGCTTGTCCGTGAGCAACTGGCGGTCGCTGGCCTGGAGAATGCCGCGAGTGACCCAGATCCAGCCGTCGGAGCCGATGAATTTGATGCCATGCTGCTGGCCGTTGGGGTCCTTGACGCCGCCGTGCCATTCGCTGGCCGTGGTGCTCTTGGAGGTGTGAACCACGCCATTGGCGTAGGTATACGTCACCTCGTATTCGCTGGCGGCCGTGAACCCGCCGGGGATCATCTCGACCAGTTGTTTGCCCTCGATGCTGACCGGCCCAGACTGGTCCATCCCCAGGGTCCACAGCACGATATCGTTGTGGTGCGCGCCCCAGTCGGTCATGGTGCCGCCGGAGTACTCCCACCAGTAGCGGAAGCTGAAATGGGTCCGCTCCTTCACGTAGGGGACCTTGGGCGTCTGGCCCATCCAGAAATCGTAGTCGAATCCCTCCGGCACCGCCGAGGTCTGGAACGGCCCCTGTCTCAGTCCCGCCGGCAGCCAGACTTCGGCCCGCTGGAGCTTGCCGATCCGCCCGTTGCGGACCAGGTCGCAGGCCAGCCGGAAATGCACGCTGCTACGCTGCTGGGTGCCGGTCTGAAGGATGCGGCCGGTCTGTCGCTCGACCTCGACCAGACGCTGCCCCTCGGCGATCGTCAGCGTCAGAGGCTTCTCGCAGTAGATGTCTTTGCCCGCCCGCATGGTCGCGATGGCGATCAGCGTGTGCCAGTGGTCCACCGTCCCGCAGATCACCGCGTCGATGTCCTTGCGTTCCAGCAGCTTGCGAAAATCATGGTAACCGTCAGCCTCGGGGAAGTCTTTCTTGGCGTTCTCCACGTGACGCTCGTCCACGTCGCAGACTGCGACGATCTTGGCGAAACGCTGGGCGTTGCGGGCGTCGCCTCGGCCCTGCCCGCCGCAGCCGATCAGCGCCAGGCGGACCGTCTCGCTGGGCGACGACGGAGCCGGCGGTCCGCCTGCGGCCGACTGGGCGGCACACTCCTCGACAAACCAGCCGGGCAGCGACGACCCGGCGGCCACCATGCCCGCCGCCTTCAAGAAGTCGCGACGTGTGGAGTTCGAACCAGAACCAGCCATGATGATCTCCTCGTTTTCAATGCCGCACTGCAAAAGGGCCGTGATGGGTCCATCATACAATCGATCCATCACGACCTCAAGCGTGGCGCCTACCACTTCGGTGCCAGCCGGATAACTTAGACGTTCACCGCCTTTCAGTTATTGCTGTCCGTCGCGCAGCAGATCGGGGCGTCGACCGAGGCTTGTGGCGCGATCGTGGATGACCTGCCCGGATTTGCAGCACCGGCGTCTCAAGGACGTTTCGGACTGTCACCCGGCGCCTGAGACCGGGCCTCGGTCGGCTCTTCACGGTCGAGCGGGACTTCCGTGAGACACTCGGCCAGCTCCGCGTAGACTTCATCGAGCGTTTCGCCTCGCAGAGGCGCCGGCCGTCCACAGATATGCCCGAAGAAGGCACGGATCGTCCCCTCGCTGTCGCGGGCGACCAGAGTCCCGCCGGCCTTGTTCCCGTGGCTGTTGGCATACGCGCACGCGATCCAGTTGCCGTCCGCAAATGCCTGCAGGAGAGCCGACGGCCGTTTCTTGCCGACGTCCGACACTTTGACTGTCCGGTACGTACCGTCCCCGAGCGACTCGATACGAATGCAGTTGAATCGTTGCTTGACATCCTCCAGCGAACCGCACGCCGCCAACTCTGTTGCCCATTGCCGGGCGTATTCGTAAGAGCCGGAATAGATCCCGCCCTGCCTGCACAGCGCAGGCACAAAGACCGCAGCCAGAAAGACCATGCCGCCAATGGCAATGGCCAACTTGAGTAGCGTCTTCACGTTGCGCTCGCTCACCTTCTCGGCGGTGGCCGATTCGGGTCCTGCTCGATCGGGATCACGTAGTAGGGTATCCCGTTGAACTCGCGGGGCAGCCACCCATCGGGCGCCTGGCGACCTCGCGGAAACTGCGGCAACGGCAGTGCCCTCGGGACCCGCGGGCTGACCCGCAACTGCTTCTCCAGCGCCGCGACCTTTTCCTCCAGGGTCTTGACGCGATCCTTCAGTTTCTCGAGTTCGGAGGAATTCGAATCCGGCTGCTCGCTGGCCGCCATGGCCCACACGCTCCCGAGAACGCAGCAGCCTATCACGACGATGGCGATTGACGTCTTCATGGTCTGTCCTTTCCCCATGCAGCCTTCTCTTGCCGTGCCGAGATGCTACACTCGCTCATGCCGATACCATGATGGCAGTTCCCTCAGAGAAAGACAAGGGCAAATCCAGGGGCAAACCGAGTTCTGAACCGGTGCTCTGCACCTAAGGCTGAGGTGCATCGGGAAGGAGTTCGAAGGCGGCGCTGACGGCTTCGGGGATGCTGCGGGGCCGGCCGGTCTGGAGGTCCATGAACACCCAGTCCGTTTCGCCCTGCGCCAGCGTCACATTGTCGCTCGTCCGAACGAACCTGTAGCGGCGCAGCGAACGGACCTTGCGGAAGCTGGCCACCCAGGTCAGGGCCTCGATCTGGTCGCCGGCAAAGGCGGGGTTGAGATATTCGATCCAGTGCGACCGGGCCACCCACGTGGCGCCGATGCGGCGTGTCGTGTCCGTGCAGCCTGCGGCGTCGGCATGCCGCACCGCCACATCCTGCATCCACTGCACGTACACCACGTTGTTGACGTGGCCGTTGGCGTCGATGGCCTCCGGGCCCACGGTGAATCGATGTCGGTAGATCGCCTGCATTCTGAACCCCGTCTGTCGGCGTTTCGCGATGCGCCTTCGCACGCGGCGGTCACAGCCTAACAAAGAAAGCGGAGGAACTCAACCTCTCGCTCTGTGTGACGGAAGGCCATGCTTCCGATAACCTTCGACCTCCGGCTCAGGGAAAGGGTTGGGCCTTGCACCCGATTGGTTTGTATACTATGGATGGGTGGACAGGAGGTGCCGCGCTCGGTGCAGGGAGGCGAAGGGAGGCGCCGCCGCAATGACGATGCAACCGGAGGAAGGGGAACGCCATGAATCTGCATGGAATAGTCGCCAGGTCCGGCCAGGCCTTCAAGTACATCCTCGATCCGAACGTCGATCTCATGTCTCCATCCCGAGCCGCTCAGCTTGCCGAAACGCAGCGCCAACTGACCGAAACGCAGCGCAGACTCGACGAGAGCGAGAAGGCGTCGCGCGAGAAGGACGCGCTGATCGCCCGACTTCGCGACGAATTGGCGGCCAAAGCCGAACCGGCCAAGCCCACCCTGCCCCAGGCAGCCAAATCCGACACCAAACGCAAGGCCGCTCAGAAGACGCCGACGCAGGCGAAGTCCGCCCAGACACGTAAGAAGGCCAAGCCCCGCAACACCAAACCGAACACAGCCCGCACGAAGGCCGGAGCCCAGGGTCGGCCCAAACGCACCGGGAATGGCCCCAAGGCCTGATTCCATCGCATCCGTCATCGTAGTACCTTGTCCCAACTGCGCCGCAGCGTCCGTTCCCTGTTCGTCGTTTGTAGTGGCGTCGTGAGATGCTATTCATCCGGCTGCCAGCATTTGTATGCCCTCACGGGCACACTACAAGCGGTATGCCCCTGCGGGCACACGGCAAACGGCCAATCACGATTCCCTCCGACAAACGCTTGCCGCCGGCGGCCGGACGCTCTATCATGTCCGTCAGCTTCGAGAGGCTGTCTTGTCGATGCCGAGCGGGTTCGGAGTTTGCGCCGGACGCCTGCGGCACGCCGGATCGCCATGTCTCGACACAGCAAACCGTCAGTGCCAGAAATGGGAAGGGACCAACATGAAGAGCGTGACGACAAAAGCCCGCAACAACCTGCCCGGAGAGACCATCCGCCCGGGCCGGCGACAATTCCTCAAGACGGCAATGAAGGCCGGCGCCCTGCTGGCCCTGCCCCAGGTGATCCCCAGCAGCGCGCTGGGCAAGGCCGGCGCCGTCGCGCCGAGTGAGCGCATCACGCTCGGCGCCATCGGCATCGGCGGACGTGGCAGCTACGTCCTGGGCTGCTTCCTCCACGAGGAGGACCTGCAATGCATCGCGGTCTGCGACGTGCGAGGCGACCGGCGCAAACGCGCCAAGGACATGGCCGACGCCCGCTACGGAAACCAGGACTGCACCGCCTACATCGACATGCGCGAGCTGCTGGCCCGCGACGACATCGACGCCTTGCTGATTGCCACCGGGCCGAACTGGCACGCGACCGCCTCGATCATGGCGGCCAAGGCGGGCAAGGACGTCTACTGCGAGAAGCCCTGCACGAAGAACATCGCCCAGAGCCTCGCCCTGGCGGACGTTTTCCGGCGCACTGGCCGCGTGTTCCAGGCGGGCACGCAGCGCCGCAGTCTGCCCAACTTCGCCTACGCGGCCGAGCTGGCCCACAGCGGAAGGCTCGGCCAACTGGTCACGCTGCACGCCCACCCCGGCGGGCTGGGGACGTCGATGAGCGGCTGGCTGCCGGCCGAACCCGAGCCGCCCCGCGACCAGGTGGACTGGGATGCGTACCTCGGACCGGCCGCATGGCGACCCTACAACCGCAAACTCCTCGACGGATTCAACTTCGAGAAAGGCGGCGGCATGGTCGGTGGTGGCTGCCTTGAATGGGGCTCGCACTGCGTGGACCTGTGCCAGTGGGCCAACCAGAGCGATGACACCGCCCCAATCGAGTACGAGCCGGTCAACGGACAACTGCACGCCCGCTACGCCAACGGCGTCAAGCTCGTCATGCGCAATGACGGGTGGCTGCCGCTGGGCTCCTGCCCGGTTCGCTACGAAGGCACGACCGGATGGGTCGAGACCGGTGACGATGCGGAATTCGGCGCCAGCTCGCCCGACCTGCTGACGCGCCGAGGCGCCAAGATTCCGGGCTATCCGGCGGACTTCCACGTGCGCGATTTCCTCGACTGCGTCAAGTCGCGGGCCCAGACCCGGGCCAACGCCGACGCGGCCTGCTGGGCGCACATCGCCTGCCACGCCGCCAACGTCGCCCTGTTCCTGAACCGCAAGGTCCGGTTCGACCCGCAGAAGTGCGAGTTCATCGGCGACGAACAGGCCAATCGCCTGCGCTCCGAGGCGCTGCGCGAACCGTGGCGGATCTGATGTCCGACCTTCTCGAAAGAGTCCACCTGAAATACGAGGATACTCATGAACGTTACGAATAGACACTTCATCGGGCTTGTTCTTCTGATCGCCGTGCTCGCTGCGGCGGCAGCGGTCGGCCAGGACCAGGCGGCCAAACAGCGCGAACTGATCGCGGTGCTCCAATCGAACGCCGCGCCTGCGGAGAAGGCCATAACGTGCAAACAACTGGCCATCTACGGCACCGAAGAGGCGGTGCCCAGTCTGATGCCTCTGCTGGCCGACAAGGAACTGGCGTCGTGGGCGCGAATTGCGCTCGAAGTGATTCCCGGTCCGGCGGCCGACGAGGCGCTGCGCGAGGCGATGGGCACGTTGCAGGGCCGTCTTCTGGTCGGAACGATCAACTCCATCGGCGTGCGTCGCGATGCGATGGCCGTCGAAGCGCTCGTGCAGAAACTCGGCGCCAGCGATGCGGACGTGGCCTCCGCCGCAGCCGTGGCGCTGGGCCACATCGGTGGCGACCGCGCTGCCGAGGCCCTCTTGCAGGCCCTGACCAGATCGGCGGCGGCGGCGCGCTCGGCGGTAGCCGAAGGCGGCGTCCTCTGCGCCGAGTGGTATCTGGCGAAGGGCCGATCAGCCGAAGCGGTCAAGCTCTACGACGCCATCCGCCAGGCGGATGTGCCCAACCAGCGACGGTTGGAAGCGATTCGAGGGGCGATCCTGGCCCGCAAGTCCGGCGGCATCGGCCTGTTGATCGAGCAACTGGAATCGGCGGACAAAGGAAGGTTCGGCATCGGCCTGCGAACGGCCAGAGAGCTTGCCGGACGCGATGTCACCGAGGCGCTGGCGGCCGAGTTGGATCGCCTCAGCCCCGAGAAGCGTCCCCTGCTGCTGCTGGCGCTGGCCGACCGCAATGATGACGCAGTGTCACCCGCCGTCCTGCGAGCGGCCCAGGGCGGCCCGAAGGCGCTGCGCATCACCGCCATCAACATCCTGATTCGCCTGGGCGATGTCGCGTGTGTTCCCACCCTGCTTGCGGCGGCGAGCGAAGGCGACGCCGACCTGGGCAAGGCGGCGCAGGAAACGCTCTCCAGACTGCGCGGCAAAGAGGTGGACGCGGACCTCGTTGCCCGGCTCGCGGACGCCAAGGGCAAGACGCGGCAGGTCCTGATCGAACTGGCAAGCCAAAGAGAAATCGGAGCCGCCCTTCCCGCGGTTGTTTCGAGTATCGAGGACGCGGACCGTGGCGTTCGCGCTGCGGCCATCCAGGCGGTCGGCGTTCTGGGCCGCGACCAGCAGGTGGCCGACCTGACCGCGCTGCTGCAGAAGACGACCAGTTCCGCCGAGCGCAGCGGCATCGAAAAGGCCTTGCTGGCGGTCACGGGCCGTTCCGGCGTCAAGAGCGTGCCGCACCTGCTGCCTCTGACCAAGAGCAGCGACAGCTCGCTTCATATCATCGGACTGCATGCGCTGGCCGTGGTCGGCGGGCCTGAGGCCCTGGGCGCCGTCAAGGCGGCCATCGCCGGCAACGACGCGACCGTCCAGGACGAGGCGGTGCGGATTCTCTCGACCTGGCCGAACAACTGGCCCGAGGACACCGAGGCCGGAGACGTCCTGTTGCGTCTGACGCAATCGGGCGCCAAGATGTCGCACCAGGTGCTGGCGATGCGAGGCTATCTCCAGTACGTCCGAGGCAACACCAAGCTCAGCAGCGACCAGAAGGTGGCCAGAGTCACGGACCTGCGGCCTCAGATCAAACGTCCTGAAGAAGAGCGTTTGGCGATCGCCGTTCTCGGCGAGGCCCCCAGCAGCGGCTCGCTCGAACTGCTGACCACGCTGGCGCAGGACCCGGCGGTCGCGGAAGAAGCGTATTCGGCCATCGTCAAGATCGCCGGTGCCGAGACCCCGGGACTCTCGAAGGAACAGCGGCAGCAGGCGCTACGCATGGTGGCCGAGAAATCGGGAAATAACGGCACCAAGCGCCGAGCCCGCGAGGCCCTGAGCAAGATATAGCCGCAGGCGCCGGGTGCAGCGAACTCGATGACGATCGCAGCGTC
Source organism: Sedimentisphaerales bacterium (assembly GCA_040772485.1). Lineage (GTDB taxonomy): Bacteria > Planctomycetota > Phycisphaerae > Sedimentisphaerales > Anaerobacaceae > Anaerobaca. Next base: position 236,468 of record JAXGYC010000016.1, read on the forward strand.
GTGCGGCGAACGCAAGCGCTCCCGATTCCGATGCGCATCGGGATCGGGAGCCGACGCTTCTCCGCACCGGCTCCGGGGGAATGCGGAATGGACGCCAAGGGCAAGGGAGCTTTCGAGATCTCAGAAGAAAAGGCCTTGCGGCGCGGCCGGCCGAAGGGTTGGGCCCGGCTGAGGACCTACGCCACGGGCAAGGAGATCCTCGTGCTCGGCCCCAGCAGCGCGGGCAAGAGCAAGTTCGCCGAGTATCTGCAACTCGGCCGTCTGCACCCCGAAGGCGAGCGGGAGATGACCTACGGGCTTACGAAATCGCCGACGTTCGTGCTGACCCTGGCAGCCGATCCCGAGGCCTCTCGGTCGGGCGGATTGGGACTCGTGCTGAACGTCCGGCGGACGGTCGACACGCCGGGACAGACCGGGCCCGTTCAGCACGCCAGCCTGGTCGGCGAGCGGAAGCCGCATGCCATCGTCATCATGCTGGATGGCAGCAAGCCCATCGGCGCGACCATCAACTGGCTTTCGCTGTTCTGCAACCGCCTGGACACCGTGCTTCGCAAAAGCCGCCACGTGCAGAAGAAGCTCCGCGAGATCGCGGTCGTGCTCAACAAACGCGACAAGATCGACGCCGATGAGTGCGGCGAGCTCACGGTCGGCATCCGGGAGGTGCTCCATCGGCATCTGTCGGTGGTCTTCGGCGCCGACCGCGTCGGCGCCATCCCCATCTTCGAGTGCATCTCCATCCAGACCCCTCAGGGAACCGCCCTGATCGACGCCGTCCTCGCCCACCTCGCCCAGCAACTGGCCGGCTAGAATCTCGGTATTCGTTTCGGCCCCATGACGCTTGCTGGGCGTGCAGCGGGGAAGAACCTCCAGCGAATCCTCCAGCGTCAGACAGTTGCAGACCGCCGTGTTGGAACATCGCAGCCCAGGGACTTCGGATCTTGACATCAACCACCTCGACCATATCGTGTAAGGGGGCAAAGAGCAGGAGTCAGGCAAAGAGAAAGGCTATACGGATGAGCAGAGTCGTTGTTTTGGTTTTGGCAAGTCTGGTTTGTCTGGGGTGCCAACCCCGATCGAGGATGTACTGGTTCAGCGCCGAGCGGACGCTCGAGCAGATCGCGACAGACTGCCGGGAATGCCATCGGCAGGCGCTGGCCCGGGCGCAGGAAGAGCACGTCCTGCGTTACCGCGACAGCGTGGAGCGGGACCGGCCCTGGCAAATGGACAATGAACTGCTCGAACAGGCCAACCGGGAACTGGACGAGGCCAACACATTCAACGGCTGCATGACCGGCAAAGGCTATCGTCAAGTCAGAGGATTCCCGCTGGGCGTCAAGGTCCGAACCAAAGACTGCTTCGGCGGCGACAGCCTCCAGCACCTCGCCGGACGTTAGCGTCCCTACTCGACGGATTCGTTTTGCCCTGCGGAAGGACGTCGTGGCATGATGAAAGACACGATGAATCGAACACCGATAGTGCGCGTTGCATGGTTGGCGACCGTATTGCTCGCCTGTGGCAGCGGCCATGCTCGAACCAGTGAGTATGCGGTCAAGGAGGTGGGGCCTTTCGATGCGATGGGTCGGGCCAAAATCACCGTCCAGATTCGCGAGCTGACGGCAGAGGATGAGGGTGCAGCCGTTCGAGCGATCGTCACCGCGGCCGATGGCTCTCACGTCGACGGCTCCGGGCATGGGCTCTATGCGGACGGGCGATTCTACGCCGATGGAGGCTTCGAGGTTGCGGTGCCGGCGGGCGGGACGCGGATCGAGCTGTCTGGTGGGCCGCAGTATGTTCCGCTGGTGATCCGGGAGGACTTCACCGCCGGTCGGGCTTACCTCGTTACCGCCAGACTCTGCCGGTGGTTCTCGCCCGAGGCACGTGGATGGTATTCCGGCGACAATCACGTCCACGCGCTGCACGATGCGCGCGCCACGGTGCGGGCCAGCCTCGCCTATACCTCGCTCCAGGCGCGGGCCAACGGTCTGAACTGGATTACCGAGGCGGGCTCGAATGTCCCCTATGACGATATCGACCGGCTGGACAGCGCCTCGTTTCTGTTGCGATATGCGCCGGAGCGGCGGCCGGGCGCCTACGTCGGGCATGTCAATACTCCCGGCATCAGGCAACCGCTCGATGAAGACACACTCAGAGAGATCTACAACCAACCGCTGCCCGTTCAGGCCGTCAAGAAATGGGTGCATCGTCTTGGAGGTGTCGTCGCCCATACGCATCCGCTTTCGCCACCCCATCAGTTGCACTGGATGGGCGCGACCGAGTTCTTTTCCGACGCCGTGATGAACGACTGCGCAGACCTGTTCGACGTCGATTCGCGGGCGACGGAATGGCTGTGGTTTATGGCATTGAATCTCGGCAACCGGGTCGGGGTCAGTGGATCGACCGACAGCGCGCTCGGCCGCGTGCGCACCCTGTCGCCGGGAGACCGACGCATCTATTGCCACGCGCGAGAGCTCAACTATCCGGCGATCGTGGAAGCTCTGCGCGAGGGCAAAACCTTCGCGACCAACGGCAGTGCCATCTTTCCGTTCTTTCAGATCGACGGGCACGAGCCCGGCGACGTCATCAGGCTGACCGGCAAGCGATCCTGCAAGGCCCGCATGACGATCCACACGCGAGATGGCGTGCGAACGGCTCAGCTCTACCGCAACGGGGTTCGGGTGTGGGCGGCGGACCTGACCGGCCGGCGCAGCCCGATCGAATGGGAGCAGGAACTGGAAGAATCCGGCACGTGCTGGTACGTCCTGCGGGTGGAGGATGCGTACGGCAACTGGGCGATTACAAGCCCGATCTACTTTGACGCGACGGACCGACCGGCGCAGCGGCGGGCAGAGGCTCTGCTGCTGGAGATCAGCAACTGCACGCGGTTCATCGAGCTGAGGCGGCAGTTCTACGCCCATGTCCTGGTTACGGTGGCGGACGGCGAGACGATCGAGCGCGTTGAACTTCTGCGCGACGGACAGGTACAGAGGACGTTCTCGGCGCAGGACGGCGATTGCGTGGCGGCAGGTCGGGTTCCGGTCAACGGGGAGAGCGGCGCCTACACCGAGGGATGGGTATGGCGCCCCAATCCGGAAGAGGCGGTGCATTTCCAGGCCGACTACCCGGCGAACGAATCCGGCTGGTACGCCGTGCGTCTGCGGACGGATGCGGACCGGGTGCTTACGTCCGACGGCATTCGCTTCGATGCGGACCATCCCAACAGCAGGACCCTGTCTGTCGCCCACCTGCACGGGGGCGACAGTTCGCTGAGGCTGCTCGGCTATGGCGAAGAAATGCCTTTGGACGACATCGGGCTGCCATTTGAAGGCGATCACTGGTGGTATCCGCGAAACACCTACTGGCAGCTCCGCGCGGATTTTGGTCGGGGGTCCGAGCAACTCGGCGGCGGCTGGGAGGATGCCGAGTCCTATTTCCGCGCGACGAGCCCGAACTGAGCGGGCCCCGCAAGGAGGATCGGCAGGTCCAGAGTGAGAACCGGTCCTCACATTTCAATGGTCCTGCGCGGGTTGTCGCAACAACGCGGAAGAAATGAGAAAGGGGCCTGTACCTTCGTGGCACAGGCCCCTTGACATACCTTTCGCCGCCGGTGGGCGGCTTCAACCGTTACCAGACCCGATGCTACTGGGCGGCGCCGAGCAGTTCGATCTCGGCGATCTGCATGCTGTTGGCCGACCCGGGCGTGCGCACGGCGGTGAACAATAGTTGATAGTGCGCATACGCCACGGTGTTGGCGAACTCGATCGGCGTGGCGTTCTTCGTGAAGCGCGGCCAGGCGGTCGCGCCGGCGAAGTCCACCACGTCGCCGCTGGCGATCAGCGTGTACGGCCCGTCGATCGTGCCGTTCGAGCCGGACAGCTCGAACTTCACCGGATCGCGTTCGGCGGCGTCGTTGGCCGTCGTCAGCGTCAGGCCCGTCACCACCGTCGGCCCGACCAGCGGAGTCACCCGAATGCCGGTCGGCTGCGTCACGCCCTTGAAGTGCAGGAACTTCGTGTTCACGTTGTCGTCGATCGCCAGGTTGGGCGTCTCGGCGGCGGGCCAGTCGGCATCGTTCGGAACGCCCTGCACGGTGTCACCGGCGCCGGTGATGTCAGGTGAACTGTAGTCGAGAACCTCGGGGTACAGACGGATGTCGTCGATGAGAAGAAGGCCCTTGGCCCCGGAACCTTCGACGCCGATCGTCAGCGAGCGAACGTTGCTGACGTTGCCGACCTGCGACAGATCGATGCTCCACAGTTGCCACGATGGACGCGCCAGGTTGATGGCGGGACCATCGTACGCGACCTTCGCGTCGTTGATCTTGACATAGAGCTGTCCC
>JAXGYC010000017.1:0-190426 GCA_040772485.1 Sedimentisphaerales bacterium
GATCATTCCGACGGCGGGTGCGACTGCGAACCGAAGTGCCCATCGTCGCTGCCCTGGACCAGGCAGATCGACGCAATCGAGGTCAGGGACGGTGACGCCATCAGCGACTCGGGCGTCGAGATCTGGAACCTGCTCGAACAGCGGAAGGTCAAGAACGTTATCCTGATGGGCGTGCACACCAACATGTGCATCCTGGGCCGACCCTTCGGGCTGCGCAACCTCTCGCGGTTCGGCAAGAACGTCGTGCTGATGCGCGACCTGACCGATGCGATGTACAACTCGGCCATGCCGCCCGAGGTGAATCATCTCACGGGGGTCGATCTCGTGGTCGGCCACGTCGAGCGGTATGTCTGTCCCACGATCGCCTCGACGGATCTGACGGGCGAGCCGCCGTTTCGATTTCGAGAGGACCAGCGGCCGCTGGTGGTCTTCTTCTCGGCCGAAGACGAATACCTGGCCGCCGAGACGTTGCCGGGCTTTGCCCGTGAACTGGAGCTCGGACACGATCTGGCCTGCCAGATCATCCAGGGCAGCACCGAAAAGAGCGGCCCCGACCGGCACGAGATCTCGGGCATGGAAATCCTCGCCCAGGCCGACCTTGTGATCGTCTATGCGCGTCGCAGGGCCTTTCCCGTCGAGCAGATGAAGTATCTGCACGACTATCTCGATCGAGGCGGCCCGTTGATCGGTCTGCGGACCGCCAGCCACGCGTTCGATTCTCGCGGCAGCGGCCCGGCCGGTCACGCCGACTGGCCCGCGTTCGACGCCGATGTGCTCGGGGGCAACTACCACAATCACTATGGCGCCGGCCCCGTCTGCACGGTGACTCGCGCTGCCGGCGTGGGGAACCATCCCATCCTGGCCGATGTCAGGTTGCCGCTGTCCAGCAACGGATCGCTCTACAGGACCGGTCCGCTGGCGCAGACCACAACGCCGCTTCTCGTCGGCGCCATCCCGGGCCAGGAGCCCGAGCCGGTCGCCTGGACCAACCGCTACAGACAGTCACGCATCTTCTACACCTCGCTTGGGCACCCCGACGACTTCCGGAATCCGCAATTCCGCAAGCTGCTTCTGAACGCGGTGTGCTGGGCGCTCGACGAGTAGTGAACCACGCGAGTGGCAGCCTCAAGCGAAGCTTGGGGATGGTGGGTCAGGCTCGCATCAAAAGTCAAAAGAAGAGCGTCGCTGTGTTGAACCATCCCCAAGTCCTCCGGACTTGAGGCTGCCACCTGGACCCACGGGACCGAATCCACTTTCTGCGCGGAATTTGCTTCATACCCTGTCAACCGATGGGCTACGATAATCGTCTGGAGGAGGTAGTTGGAGTCGTAGCCTTGACACCAGTGACAGACGAGAGCCTCATGGCCGCCCATTTGCGTGGAGACAGGGCGGCGTTTCGCGAGCTTGTCGAGCGGTATGCCGACGGCCTGCTGAGGTACTTGATTCATATGACCGCAAACCGAGACCAGGCCGAAGACCTTTTTCAGGAGACCTTCAAGAAGGTCCACGAGAAGGCCCACACGTATCGCGGCCCGGTCTTCAAGAGCTGGCTTTTTACCATTGCCACGCGGGCGACGATCGACCACGTGCGACGCCGCAAACGCTCGGCGATGCTCTCGTTGGATCAGGAGGCTGACTGCGGACAGGACAGTGGCTCGTCGCTGGCGGAGACCCTCGCGTCCGAAGACGCGCCGGACCCGGCCGACGAGTTGGTCCGAGAAGAACGCAAACAACAGGTCAGAGAGGCCGTCGCGAGCCTTCCCGTCAAGCAGCGGGCCGCCCTCGTGCTGGCCTACTATCAGCAGCTCAGCTACCGCGAGGTGGCCGACGTGATGGGCTGCTCGCTCGGCACGGTCAAGACCCAGATGTCCCGGGCCCTTGCGACGTTGGCGCGCAGGCTGCCGGACTCGATTAGTGTGACGAAATGAACGGACACTGCTCGGAACAACAACTCATCGACTACGCGTTCGAACTGGCCTCGGAGGGCCAGATGCACGAGATTCGCGCGCATCTGGACGGCTGTGAAGCCTGTCGCGCCCGGCTCGATGGCTTGAAGGCCAAGTTCTCCACGCTGGACCTGCTCTGCGAAGAGATGGGGGCCTCTGCGTCGCTGATCGCGAGCACCGTCGAGGCCGCCGCCGGGGCGAAGCGTCCGGCGATCTTACGGTTGTGGGCACGGCCGTGGCTTGGCGCGGTCGCGGCGGTTGTCATCGTGGGTGTCGCGTTGCTGATCGTTTCGATCTTCGGGCCGGGCCGCAAGGCCTCGCAACCTGCGACCGTGGAGTCATTCTCTCAGGAAAGCCTTCGTCAACGCACTCTCGACGTACCGGCCGCAGCTGGACCCGAGAAGCTCGTTGCCGCCGACAGATCGTTTCCGGCCGACGGCGCAGCGCCGACGGCCGTGTGGCAGCCTCAAGCGAAGCTTGGGGATGGCGTAGCGGCGAAGTCGTTGACAGCTCCTGCGGAGCTGGCGCTGGCCGATGCTGAGATTGACGAGAAGCCTCCGTTCGCGCCGGCCAGCGCGATCGAGCTGGTCGTGCTGCCTCGCCGGCAGAACGTGCAACTGACGATCTACAACGGCGCCGACCTGACGCTGGTCCGCGAACAGCGCCACCTGACGCTCAAGAAAGGCTGGAACTGGCTCCAGTTCATGTGGGCCAATACGCTGATCGATCCGACCAGCCTGAACCTCGAACCGGCCGAGCACAGAGACCAGGTCCAGGTCCAGCAGCTCGTGTTCCCGCCGCGACTGCGGGAGCTGGGCCGTTGGCTGATCCGGTCCGAGATCGAGGGCCAGGTCCCGTTCGAATTGACGTACATGACCAGCGGCTTGGCCTGGCGGGCGTTCTACATGGGTACGCTCTCGCTGGACGAGCGCTCGATGCGCCTGGAGGGCTACGTCCGCGTCGACAACGCCAGCGGCGAAGACTACGAGGACGCCCAGACCCGCCTCGTCGTCGGCAAGGTCCACCTGCTTGATGAAATCCGCGACCTCGCTCGGAGACAGTATGCCTATGACGACCCGCGATCCCAAGGAGCGGTCGGTGGCTTGGGTCCGGACGACGCCGAGCTTCGGAATGAAGATGTGTCTAATCGCATACTCTCATACGAATGGAAGGGCCAGGTCCTTGACGAGTTGGATCGCAAGGAGATCGTCAAAGAAGGGCTCAGCGAGTACTTCCTGTATACGATCGAGGGGACCGAGACGATCCCGAACGAATGGGGCAAGCGGCTGCTGTCGTTCGAGACGGACGATATCCCGATCACCAGCCTGTACAAATACGACGAGGAACGGTGGGGGACCGAGCCGATTCGATTTGTCTCCTTTGCCAACGACGTTGAGCACAAGCTGGGCGAGACGCCGCTGCCGGACGGGTCCGTGAGGATTTACGGTCAGGTCGATACCGCCAAGCATCTCGCGTACGTCGGCGGCGCGGAGACGAAGTACATTCCGGTGGGCGAGGAAGTCGAGCTGAATCTCGGTCCCGCCCGCTTGGTCAAGGTCGAGCCGGTGTTAATGGAATTGCGGACCGAGAACCACACGTTCGACAGCAAGGGCAACGTGACCGGCTGGGACGAGGTCCGCTCCTGGAAGATCGAGATCACCAACGCGCGGACGCTGCCGGTGGACATCGAGATCACGCGCGACTTCGACACCCCACGATGGGAATTGAAGACGGAGAATCCGACGGCGACGTATGAGAAACATGACGTGACCCACGCCCGATTCAAACTCACGGTCGGGCCGCGAAGCAAAGAGGTATTGACGTACACCGTGACGACTTATCACGGCGCCAGAGAACAAGTATTGATTCGAAGAGAGCAGAACGCACAACGTTGATTTCTTTGGGAGATCGAAACATGAATGCGAAAAGACTGGTTTTGTCGGCAACGGTCGCCTTGCTGCTGGCCGGCTCGATGGCCCAGGCGCGGATCAAGCTGGTGGCGCTGCCCGAACGGGCCGCGACCATCATCCGACTGGACAACCCCAACGCGACGCTCATCGAAGAAGAGCGCGTCCTGACATTGCAGAAGGGACATAACAGCGTGGATTTCTCGTGGAAGGGTGTGCAGATCGACGAGGATTCGATCCGCCTGGAGATTCTCGACCATCCCGACGGCGTGAACCTGCTGAGCGTCAGCTACCCGCCGGGCGAGGCGGCCCTGGTCTGGGAGATCAGCAGCGGGGGCGACTACGCCGAGACGGTGCGGATCAGCTACCTGCTGAGCAACATCGACCGGCTGATTACCTACAAGGCCATCGCGGACAAGGCCGAGACGAAGGTCGATCTGAAGAGCTATGTCGTGCTGCGCAACTTCTCGGGCGAGGATTTTGACAAGGCCCGCATCCTGCTCGATTACGGCGAGGCCTTCGAGCAGGGCATCGACCACGAGGAGACCAAGCAGGTGCTGTTCCTCAAGGCCCCGACCGTCCCGATCCGCAAGATCTGGACCTTCGACGCCGCCAGGCTGCCCTGGGACCCCGAGCAACTGGAGAACCAGAACGTCGGCGTCCCGGTCAGCTACCGCATCCTCAACGACGCGACCAGCGGCCTGGGCCAGTTCGCGATGTGGGGCGGCAAGGCGCGCCTCTTTCAGGATGACGGCCACGGCAGCACGATCTTCCTGGGCGAAGACAACGCGCCGCTGGTGCCCGTGGGCGAGAAGATGGAGCTGTACATCGGGGACAGCCGCGACATCGTGGTCACGCAGCGGAAAATGCGCGACGCCCAGATCAACCTCCGCAAGAACGACTCGGATCGCGTCGTGCTCTACGACACGGATGAGATCATCACCGCCAAGATCGAGAACTTCAAGGACAGCCCCGCGATGCTGACGATGATCCAGCACATCGAAGGGCAATGGGACATGGAAGAGTGCAATCTGAAGTACGTAAAGAAGGACGCGGGCACGCTGGAGTTCGAGATCGAACTTCCGGCGCGGACGGACGCCGGACCGGCGGTCAAAGAGCTGACCATGCACTACCACCGGCGCAACATCCGCAACTAACGATTCCGCCATGTCCTTGTAGGGTGGGCACCGCCCACCATCTTGCTTAGGAGCAGTGATATGAAACGCGTGATTGCACTTCTTCTGATACTTGCGGCCGCCGGCGTTGTGCAGGCCAAGGTCGACCTGACCACGCTGCCGACGCGCGACACCGTGCAACTGACGATCTACAACTCGGCCGACATGACGCTCGCCCGCGAGAGCCGGTCGCTGACGCTCAAAGAAGGCGCCAACGCGCTGCAATTCTCGTGGGAGAACACACTGATCGATCCGACGAGCCTGGAGATGCTGCCCAAGGCGAACGCCGACGCCATCGACATTGCCGAGTTGATTTATCCGCCTCGCGTGCGCAACGTGGGGCTGTGGAATATCGCCAGCGAGGTGAGCGGCAAGGTCCCCGTCGAGATCACGTACCTGACCAGCGGCCTGACGTGGCGGGCATTCTACATGGGCACGCTGTCGGCCGACGAGAAGTCGATGCGGTTGCAAGGCTACGTCCGCGTGACCAACAACAGCGGCGAAGACTACGAAAACGCCCAGGTCCGTGTGATCGTGGGCAAAGTCCATCTGCTCGACGAGATCGCGGAGTTGGCTCGGCGCGAGTACCCTTACGGCCGGCCGGGAGTCGTCGGACCGATGCCCCAGTTGCCGGCGGCCCCTGCTGCTGTGATGCTGCGCAAAGCGGCACGCGGGCGCGAAGTCATGGCGATGGCCGAAATGGCGGCGCCCAAGGAGATCGTCAAAGAAGGGCTCAGCGAGTACTTCCTCTACACGATCGAGGGAACCGAGACGATCCCCAACGGCTTCTCCAAGAGGCTCCAGAGCTTCGACGTCGGAGGTGTGCCGGTCGTGAACCTGTACAAGTACGAGGCCGAGCGATACGGCGACCAGGTGATGCGTTTCCTGAGCTTCAAGAACGACACCGAGCACAAACTGGGCGAGACGCCGATCCCCGATGGGACGCTGAAGGTCTATCGCGGTGTCGACGACGCCAAACACCTGTCCTACGAAGGCCAGTCGTCGTTCAAGTACATCCCGGTGGGCGATGAGGTCGAGCTGAATCTCGGCGCGGTCGCGGACGTCGTCGTCGAGCCGAAGCGGATGGAGGTCAAGACCGACAACTATCGATTCGACCGCAACCGCAACGTCGCCGGCTGGGACGATATCGAGACGTGGAAGGTCGAGGTGCGCAACACGCGGGATGTTCCGGTGAGGGTCGAGATCCGGCGGAACTTCGATTCGCCGTACTGGGACATCGCCCGTAGCGGATCGAGCGACGGCTATGAGAAAGTGGACCTCGATACGGTCAAGTTCACCATCGAACTGGCCCCACGCTCGCAGAAGACGTTCGAGTACACCACGACCATGTACCAGGGCGTCCGCACCGAAGACTGGCAGCGCCGCTCGCGATAACATCCTTGAACGGGGTAGGGTGGGCAATGCCCACCATGTACCGGAGACTACGGGTGGGAGAACAGGCTCTGATGACGAGACATCGATATACGTTGGTCGCTGCTCTGTTAATGACGTCCGTGGCGTGGGCCAAGGTGGACCTGGTGACGTTGCCTCCGCGGGATGCGGTGCAACTGACGATCTACAACTCGGCCGACCTGACGCTCGCCCGCGAGAGCCGGGCCCTGACGCTCAAGGAAGGCGCCAACGCGCTGCAATTCTCGTGGGCTAACACGCTGATCGATCCGACCAGCCTGGAGATGCTGCCCAAGGCGAGCGCCGACGCCATCGACATCGCCGAGCTGGTCTATCCGCCCCGCGTGACGGGCCTCGGCCTATGGAACGTCGCCAGCGAAGTCAGCGGCAAAGTCCCGGTCGAGATTTCGTACCTGACCAGCGGTCTGTCCTGGCGGGCCTTCTACATGGGCACGCTGTCGGCCGACGAGAAGACGATGCGCCTGCAAGGCTATGTCCGCGTGACCAACAGCAGCGGCGAGGACTACGAGAACGCCCAGGTCCGTGTGATCGTGGGCAAGGTCCATTTGCTCGACGAGATCGCCGAGTTGGCCCGCCGCCAGTATCCCTATGGCCGGCCGGTCGGGCCGGTTGTCGAGGAGAGGCTCGACATGGATCTGGGCGTCAAGCGGGAGATGGAGAAATCCGTGATACGCTACCTCGGCGCCGTCATGGCGGACTCGGCCCCCGCCTCCGCCAAGGATGTCGTCAAGGAAGGGCTCAGCGAGTACTTCCTCTATACCGTCGAAGGGACCGAGACGATTCCCAACGGCTGGTCGAAGAGGCTGCTGAGCTTCGACGTCGACGCGGTTCCTGTGGTGAGCCTCTACAAGTATGAGGAGGACAGGTATGGACCGAAGGCCGTTCGGTTCCTGAGCTTCACAAACGACACCGAGCATAAACTTGGCGAGACGCCGATTCCCGACGGCACGCTGAAGGTCTATCGCGGTGTGGATGACGCGAAGCACCTCTCGTATGAGGGCCAGTCGTCGTTCAAGTACATCCCGGTGGGCGAAGAGGTCGAACTGAACCTCGGCGCGGTCGAGGAGGTGGTAGTCGAGCCGAAGATGATGGAGTACCGCACGGACAACCACCGTTTCGATCGCAACGGCAACGTCGCCGGCTGGGACGAGGTACGCACGTTCGCCGTGACGGTCAAGAACACGCGGAGTATTCCCGTCAAGGTGGAGATCCGCCGCAACTTCGACACGCCGTACTGGACGCTGGAGCGGACCGGCGATCCGTCTGCGGCGGACGGCGAATTCGAAAAAGTGGACGCCGACACCGTTGAGTTCACGCTTCTGCTGCCGGCCGGCTCGCAGAAGCGATTCGAGTACACACTGACCACCTACCAGGGCGCCCGCCGCGAAGACTGGCAGCGTATCGCCCGGTGATGCTCTTCTCTGACTACTGGAGCCTGCCCAGTTCGGCGATGGCATGGGCGACGCGGGCGCGATGTTGTTCGATCGGGGCCGGGTCCGTCGTGAAAGTAGTCACGCTCTTCGTTATCTCGGCTGGGACCTCCAGCAGGGCGGCGTAGCTCGCTCGCTGAGAAACCAACAGCCGGCTGCGTTTGGCCTCGATCAGACGGCTCAGCACCGCAAGGTACTCGTAGTCCTCGATTCCATCGCGGAGCATTTCCCATCGGATGCTGTCGACCGGGCCTTCGAGGACCGGGCCGCTCGGGTTGGCGTCGGCCGCGGCCAGAGGCGGGTAGATGAATCGCCCATCGCCGTTGCCCCAGGGCCGCTTGACGCCGGCGGGCGTGCTGTAGCCGCTCGTCCAGCCCATCGGGTCCTCATAGGGGTTCTGCGGCTCATTTGGATAGGCGGCCGAACTGGTCCAATAGTTCGTCTCCCAGACGAGGGTGCCCACGATCTTGCGCTGCCAGGTCTGCCAGAGCCAGACGCGCAGCTCCGTGCCGGGGTGGTCGATGAACAGCGTGCAGTAGGGGGCCTTCGGGCCCGTGCAGACGTACCACCAGAACTGCTCGCCGTGCGCTCGGCGCTGCTCGGCCGATTCGTGGTCGTAGTGGTTCGAGATCGGGCACCAGATGTTGGGCCCGCCGATCAAGGCCGGCTCGACCTGTTCGGTCAGCATGCGGCGGATGTCCGGGGCATTGGCCTTGAGCTTGGCGAAGCCGTTCATGACGAACGCGTAGTCCTTCGGGTCGGGCTCGTCGAACCAGTAGACGAACGCTTCTTCGAGCCAGCCCTTGTCTCGAAGGTGTTTCTCCATCTGCGTGCAGTAGTCCTTGAAGAGGGCCTGGTAGTGCGGCGTCTGTTCGCCGAAGCCGAGCAGTTCCGGCTCGCTCCGCGAGTGGAACGTCCCGCCACCCATGCCGGGGATGCCCAGCCGGAACGAGCTGAAGTGCAGGCGGTCGATGGCCTTCTCCATCGCGCGGTCCCAGGCAGAGAAATCGAACGCCACGCGCAGCTTGTCGGCGCTTACCTCGGGCAGCACCGGCGGCTCGAAGTCGCCGCCCTCGATCAGTTCGGCGCCCGTCGTCGCGTCGCGAAGGGAGATGTCGTCGAACCACGCCAGGCCGGTGCGGTCGCCCTCGTCGGTCCAGGGCGCGGCCCGCAGGATCAGACGGAGGCTCTTGGCGCCCGACGGGAACTTGGTGATGACGCGATCGAACTGCTGCCACTGCCCGTTGCCGTCGACGCCGATGTCGTTGTTGCCGCCCCAGATCCATTGGCCGTCGGCGTCGTGATGGTTCAATGTCACCAGGAAGACCTGGTTCGGGGCCGCGGTGCGGTACCAGAACGAAAAGCGCAGGCCGCCCGCGGGGATCGGCACGAGCGGGCCGTAGGTGGCGTCGACGTTCAGGTCGGCACGGTCGTCGAAGATCAGCAACGAGCGCGTGCCGCCATGCTTCTCGTTCGTCACCTCCTGCCCGCCTTGCCACTTGCGCTCGGGAGGCCTGACCTCGGGCCACGTCACGCGGACCGGATCGAGCGGCGCCGGGTCGTAAGGCGAGATGTGATGGGCGCTGAAGCTGGCCCAGTACTTGTCGAGCACCTCTCGCTTCTGCGCGTCCGTGGTCAGCTTCTGGTAGCGGAACACCTCGCCCGGACTGAATCCGAAGGCGGTCGAGCAGGTCATCTTGTCGGGCAGGGTGAAGTCGTACACCTCGACGCGCAGCGGGACGCGGGCCGAATAACCCTCGGCCGTCAGATGCAGCGTGCCTTTGTAGAGGCCCGCGCGGGCATCAGCCGGGACCTTCACGCGGACCCAGAAGGGTTGATTCCTGCCGGCCTCCAGATCGATCGGGCCGGTCAGCGGGGGTAGCGGGTCGGGCCAATATCCTGCGACGGCGGTCTTGTCCGTCGGTATCGTGACGTTGACGTAGCGGACTTCGAGCACCTCGATACTCCCGGCCTCGATCGAGGCCCCGTTCGGCCCGGCCAGCGGTCCGGCGGCGATCCGCAGTCCCTTCAGGGCCGTGCTCGGTCGCACGACGAGCTGCGCCGCCTCGGCCTCGTTCTTCGCGGCGGCGATGGAGACCGCCTCGCCCGTCGCGGCGGGCATAGCCTGATCCCGGCTGACCTTCCAGCCCGACGACGCCCACCACAGCCCCACCTGGGGCGTCGAGCCGGGCAGCAACTCGCCATATTCCCGTAGAGGCGAATCATGATTCGCCCTGACTTCGGCCCATGGGGCCGATACCGCTGCAACAGTGGATGCCATGAGAATGAGAACAACCAGAGAAATGCCCCTTCGCCGCATGATTCGATCCTTTCGCCGTTTGTAGTGTGCCCGTAAGGGCATAAGAAAACGCCTTGTGGCGTCACCACGAGCCATTGTCCGGCTGCCCGTCGGCCCTGTCAAGCAAACGCCCGGCAGCACGTCCCAAGACGATTTTTCAAAAGAATGGAGATTTTCTGTAATGACAAACGTCGTGTAACGTCGTATACTGTATTAGTGCAGTAATACAGTGTGCGGAACACAGGAGCGTTGAGGCGGTATGCTGTTGCAGATCGACCATCATAGCGGCCAGCCCATCTACCGGCAGGTGATGGAGCAGATCCGCCGGCAGATTCTGGCCGGGCACCTGGGCGAAGGCGAGCAGCTTGCCAGCGTGCGCGAGCTGGCGGGGCAGCTCAACGTCAATCCCATGACGATCAGCAAGGTGTACAGCCTGCTGGAGATCGAGGGCCTGCTGGAGCGGCGTCGCGGCGTCGGCCTGTTCGTCGCGCGCATCCGCCGGGATCAGAAATCCCGCTCCAAGGGCCAGATGCTCGAACAGGTCCTCGCCAGGGCGGTCGCGACCGCGGTGCAATTGGACATCCCCGAAAGCGAAGTCCACGAGTCGATCGAACGGCTCTTCGAACGATACGGTTCCACGATGCGGAGGCAAGAGCATGAGTGACGAGACGATCATGGTGAAGATTCGCGGCCTGAGCAAGCGGTTCGGCCGCATCCAGGCCCTCGACGGCGTCGATCTCGACATCGAACGCGGCCGGATCATCGGCCTGCTCGGCGCCAACGGGGCGGGCAAGAGCACGCTGCTGCGCCACATCATCGGCCTGTACCTGCCCGATCGTGGCTGGTGCACCACCGTGGGCTGTGACGCAAGCCGGCTCGGTCCGGCGGAACTGGCCCGCATCGGCTACGTCCACCAGGAAGGCGAGCTGATCGACTGGATGACCGCCGCCCAACTGATCCGCTACGTCAGCGTGTACTACCCGAACTGGAACAAGGAACTGGAGCAGCGGCTCGTCGGCGAATATGAGATCTCGCTCAAGGCTCGCGTCGGCTCGCTCTCGCCCGGCCAGAGGCAGAGACTCGCGATCCTGATCGCAATCTGCTTCGAGCCCGAGCTGCTGATCCTGGATGAGCCGGCGGCGGCACTCGACCCGCTGGCCCGCGCGCAGTTCCTCGACCTGCTGCTGCAACTGATCCAGGACCAGAAGCGCACGATCGTGATCTCCTCGCACATCCTCAGCGACGTCGAGAAGGTGATCGACCACGCGCTGATCATGAAGGCAGGCAAGATCGTCGCCGATGCGAGTTTTGACGAGCTGCGCGAGAAATACAGCCGCGTGCGTCTGACCTCGCTGGCAGGCCCGCTGCCCGAGCCGCTGGATTTCGCCAACATCCTCGAATGCCGCCGCAACCAGTCCGAAGCGACCCTGATCGTACGCGACCTGCCGCCCGAGCTGATCGAAGCCGCCGCCGCCCGCATCCACTGCCAGGCCGACGTCCAACCCCTGCCCCTCGAAGACATCTACCGCCTCGTCGTTGCTTAGCTGGGGAAGACTATGAACATCATTTGGACCAACTGGAAGATGGCGTTCCGGCGAGAGTGGGATCGAATGCCGTTGTTTGCGATGGCCGTTGTTGGTTTCGGTGTACTCGTCTGCGCCTATTCTCTGGCCATCCTCCGCCACACCGGTATGACGAGCCTTTTCGACGACGCGCTGCACTTTGCCCTTTTCGTGGGTTTTCCTCTCTCAGGTCTGCTGTTTGGCCTTCAGGGCCACGAGCGTGAAATGACCGCTACGCCATTATCCTTCTGTCTGCCCAGATATAGGCAGTCGCTACGATGTTTAGGCGTCACGGCGGCAGTGCCATGGGGTCTGTATTTCGTTTTGATCGCGCTGGCGCTGAGGCGGAGTCAGTGGCATTCGCCCGGTTCCAACAATCCCAATCTCCTCGCGACGTCCGTGTACCTTGGCAGTGCCTTTCTCATAGGCGCCGGCATTGCCCTGACCGTACAAGCAGCCCGCCTGATTCTCCCCAGGCTACAGTGGAGCCTCCTGGCGTTGGCCTCCCTTCCGCTTGCCATTCTGGGCGTGGGTGTGGGGCTGACCGTGGATGTTCGCAATACCCCTTTCTGGATTGGGACTGGTCTGGTCAGCATCGTCGTGATGCTCTTCTGCTGGGTTCGGCTGGGCAACATGCGGTGCGTGGGTCGGGGCCATCGCGCAATCATTGAAGATGCGATGGACAAGCGGACCCAAGCCGATGTCAAGCGAACCGCTCCGCCCTGGATGGATGATCTCCTGCTGGGTCGGGCTCGGGAGTGCCCCGTACTCGGCATCAGACGTTACGTTTGGGCTGGTTTCTATCGGGCATTCGGCCGCGCACTCTCCTATCGGATATGGGTCCTGGCGGGGGCCCTCGCCTTGTCGATCGTGCTGGGGCTGGCACCGCTCCGGGTCACTGAGATCGCGTTCGTCTTGATGGGGTTTGAGGCGGCGCTGGTGGACCTGCCCGCGACCTCCAGTCTGCTGTTACCCGGTGGCTGTAGGGAACGCCACTATGCGATGGTCGTATCCGCCTTGCTGACATCTGTGCTGCTGTTGACATTGGCCCTGGGGATTGGGGGACTGTCGGGGATGATCGCCATCGCGCGCGGGGCCGACGCGGGCAGTCTTGGATTTCGCTTTCGCATGGCGTGGCTGGCCTGCGTACTCGTGCCCTGGATTGGCGCGGCGGGGCTGCGAGGGCAAATTCCGCTTGGATTCGAGAACAGGTTGTCAGCATGCGTCACAGGCGCCCTTGCGTTCTTGGCCGTGTACGTGCCACTCGGTTCCCTCGCGTGGTTGGCGCAGATTCGATTGCTGTTCTTCGCGAGCGCTTGCCTCTGCGGCTGGGTGGTGTTTCTATTCGCTTCGAGACGCCTCTGTCTGCGCGGATCACTCATAGGGTCGCGGATGCCTTCAGGAGCATAGCCATGACTATTCTGACGATGAATCTGCGACAGTTGTACCAGCGGCGGGGGCTGTGGCTGGCGTATTTGATGTTCGCGTTCTACGTCTGGGTCAGTGTGAAGGTGGCGTTGGACGATCCGAGGGCCGGGAAGGGCACGTTCATCGGCCTGACTCTCCTGGCGTTCATGGTCGGTATGATGGCGGCGGTGCTCCAGACGGAGATTCTGACCAAGCCGATGGCGTTCTGTCTGCCGCAACACAGGCGGACCGTCGCGCGGTTCATCGTGACGATTGGGATCGCGACAAACGCCCTCGGGGCGATGCTGTTTCTGTTCTATCCGGGCCTGCCGCTGGTGTGGCGATTGCTGGTGTTGGGTTCGGCGTTTGCGGCCGGTCTGGTGCTCTACTTGGCCGGAGCGTGGTGGGGGTTCTTCGCCCGGCAGCCGATGGCACTGATAGGTTTCCTGGTCGTCATTTTCTTCTTCGGCCAGCGGCTTGGACTGCACGTCCGCCTCGAACGGATCGTGGTCTCACACCCGGTGGCGGTCATGGCGGCCGGAGTCCTGGCGGCTCTGGCGATGTGGCTGTACCTGACGCGGGCGGACCTGGCCCGGCGCAACTGCCTTCGGCCTTGGATCGGTTTTGCCGAGGTGTTCGACCGCGATAAGCTGCGGCGCTCGCCTCAGTACCGCAGCGCCGCGCCCTGGACACGGCTCAAGGACCACCCGCGTCCGTGGGTTCAGAAGCTGTTCCTCGGCTGTATAGTGAAGTGCCGTCCCTTGAGCGCGGCACGCTGCACATGGGGGGCGGTCTACAGTTCGTTTGCCCTGGTGCTCTCGCAATGGACGAATGTGCTGGTCCTGGTGGTCGTGATGACGGCCTTCCTCGGCTACCTCGGCGGGCATCTGATGGTGATTCTGTTCGCCTCGCTGCCGATCGTGGCCGGGGCGATGGGCCTGTCCCACGGCACCCTTTATTCCAGCCTGCTGACGGCCGGCGGCCGGCGCGAGCGGTTCACTGCGACGCTGGCGGTCGCGGCGACCGGCGCGGTTCTGGTGACGGTGTTCATGGCCCTCGTGGCGGCACTGTCGGTCCCGCTGTCGCATTTGCTGCCCGAGCTTCACATCTACGTCCACCCGCTTACCTATCGCGTCATCAGTGCCCGGGTCTTCTACGGGCCCTGGGTTCTGCTGCCCGTTGCGGCGATGATCCACCTGGTGTTCTACCGCCGACCGATCCTGTCGATGATTCTGCTGATAGCCCTGATGTACGCTGTGGTTCTGGCCGCCGAGTTATTGTCACACGACCTGAGACCACTAGTCAACGCCCCCGCCGCCGCAACGTTGGCGGCCCTCTGCTGGCTCGTCTTCATCCTGGTCCTGTCTCGCATCGCCAACCGACGCCCCCTGGTCCGGTAGGGGATGCGCTTGTAGTGTGCCCGTAAGGGCATACATACCTCTGGACGAGGCACTGCGAACCTGCACATAGCGTCTCACGACGCCACTACGAACGAGCAAGTTGGCTTGCTGTCAGCGGGGTAATCGGATACAATAGGCTGCATGATGAAGCTGACCCGAATCACATTCGATCCAAACGTTATGGGCGGCAAGCCCTGCATTCGCGGGATGCGCGTAACTGTGGGCATGATCCTGGGGATGCTTGCGTCCGGCCACTCGCGGGAGCGCATCGTCGAGATGTATCCCTACCTCGAACCACAGGACATCGATGAATCGCTGGCCTATGCGGCCTGGCGGGTCGAAGAGGTCGATCTTCCTCTTGGATCACTGCCCGCATGAAGCTCCTGATTGACATGAACCTCTCGCCCGACTGGGCCGGTTTGCTGTCCGAAGCCGGGTTCGAGTCAGTCCATTGGTCTCGCGTAGGCGACCCGTGCGCCACCGACGCAACCGTCATGGACTATGCGAGAGCCCACGACTACGTGATCTTCACTCATGATCTGGATTTTGGAGCGATCCTGGCAGCCACTGGCGCAGAGACTCCCAGCGTCATTCAGGTTCGCATGCAGGACGTCGCCCCTGCGTCGCTGGGCGAGACCATGATCGCGCTGCTGCACCGCTGTCGCAGGCATCTGGAGGCGGGCGCCTTGATCTGTCTCGACCCATCGGCGGAACGGGTAAGGATCCTGCCTATCCGCCGTCGCGAGAATTGAGACGAAGTTCCATCATGTGTCCAATCCCTGTTGGCGCGTGCCCGTTCGTAGTGTGCCCGTAAGGGCATACATACCTCGGGACTCGGCACTGCGAGCGATTGTACATAGCGTCTCACGACGCTACTACCAACGAGCGACGCGCTTGTAGTGCGCTCGTAAGAGCGTACCTTTAGAGAACGCGTAACGCCTCACGGCGTCACTACAAACGTCAGCCTTCTTCGACGACCTTCATGCCCATCAGCGGCGCGAGGTGGCGGGCGTCGGTCATGTGGTCGCCGTAGAACACCACGCGATGCAGCAGTGTCATGGCGTCCTCGGTCTCCAGTACGCTGCTCCAGTTGGCGGCCATCTTCGCGGCGTCGCGCACCTCGGTGACGATCTGCGTACGGCAGCCGTGAACCGCGCGCTTGGGGACCTCGATGATCTTGCCCGTCGAGATCAGCAGCGTGTCCAGGTTGACCAGTTTCGTGCGGGTAATGGTCTCGCCCAGGCGGTACTGCACCTCGGGGACGCAACCGCTGCCGGCGACCTCGGAATGGCCGCGCAGCAGGTACGGGGCATTCTTGCCGTCGGGTCCGTCCATCTTCAGCGGCGCCGTGCAGTGGGCGGTCCACAGGGCGTTGCGGGCGGTGTCGAACGTCGCGTTGCCCTGGAAACCGGGCTTGCCGATCATGTACTGGAACAGGATCATCGTCAGCAGCGAGTCCATATCGCCCTCGCACGCGGCGGGAATCCCCTTGTCGCGCAGACGAGCGAACCCCAGGCAGGGGAACCCCTTGGCCAGCCAGCCCATGCAGGTGCCCACCGCCAGACCTTGGGCCTGCTGCTGCTCCATGAGATTTTGCAGCGCGATGCTGATGCGGGCGGCCTTGAGGATATCCTCCTCGTTAGGCTCGACAATCTCCTTGGCGTTTTGAGTCCACCAGCGGGCCTCCTCTTTGGCGGCGCGGTCGTCCACGGTTGCCGTCATCTCGTCGAAGAGCTTCTCCTCCACCGCGACGACGTCGGCCCCCAGCCGGTTCTTGACTTCTTCGGGAGATTGGGCGGACGCCGTGCCCCGAGCGGGCGGGAAGAGCAGGATGCGCGTCTGCTTCATCATGGGAACGACCCTCAGCAGACGAAGCGCTCGTTCCAGCTCGTCGTAGCTGCTGCTGGCCAGGAGGCTCACACGGTGTCCCTGACGGTGCCAGCGCGGCGCGTACATCCAGTCGTGGCCGCTGGCGGGCAACGAGAAGACGATCATCGGATGTGCCCCGTCCAGAATCGGCTTGACGACCTGCGTGAGCGCGAAGTTCCGCGTGTTGATCGCCAGGACGGGGACGCCGGGACCGGCCTCGGCCAGCAGGGCCGCGGTCTGCTCGGCGCTCCTGGACTCGCCGATGACCAGTTCGACGTTGCCCAGATCCTTCTCGGCCTTGGCTAAGCGAGCCTTCGCGGCTTCCACCTGCCGGCTGTCGGCCCCCCAGTCGCGGTCCCCCGGCGCCGGTTCGCCGCTGAAGACCACGCAAATTCGCGACTTGCCCCGCGGCTGGGCCAGCGACGTTTGCGAAGCCCAGGCGTGCGTCCATGTTGCGCCGGCCAGCAATAATCCGCCGGCCACTCCCGTTCCCAAGAACTCCCGTCGCGTGCAGTGTTCACACATGGCCATGCCTCCGAACAGCAGAACGATTGGGTCTCTGGTGTCAACGAACGGATGCGACTATAGCACCGACGATCCAACCCTTCAAGAAAAGAAACCGCGCATTCGTTGTGCTAAACAAGCCCCAAGGATCGAGCCGGGCCGATTCGCCAGGGGGCCGCTCTCCGGTGCTGGGCGGGGCGCGACAGGATGGTCTTGTCGATTCGATGCAAACATGTTATGGTGATAGCGATGGACCGAATAGACGAAGATCTTCGGCGAAGGATCAACCAACTGGTTGACACATACCGGGATCGGTGTCTGTGGTTTCTTCGAGCAGACTACTATCCGACCGACCGCGAGGAGGCGGTACGCGCACTCGACTACATCCGGCGCTATGGCGATCGCGAGGCATTCCGCAAGGCAGGGGAACTCCACCAATGGCTCTCACCGAATTCCAGCGAACCCTCTGCCGCCTCATAGCGGCCAACCGCCTCGAACAGGGGGAGGCGTATGTGGCGGGCGGTGCGGCATTGAATCTCCTGGCCGGCGGCAAGCGCATCTCCCGCGATATCGATCTCTTCCACGACACACTCGAAGCGCTGGATCGCGCGTGGCAGGCCGACCGCTTGCTGCTCGAAAGCCGGGGCTATGAGTGTCGTTCTGTTCACGAACGTCTCGGATATGTGGAAGCCGTGGTCGCAAAGGGGTCAGACACAGTGCTGATGCAATGGACGCGCGACAGCGCGTTTCGATTCTTTCCCCTGGTTCAGCACGAGGAGTTCGGGCTGGTCCTGCATCCGCTGGATCTGGCAACGAACAAGGTCTTGGCGTTGGCCGGACGGCTCGAGATTCGAGACTGGATCGATATGATTACGTGTCACGAACGGATTCAGCCTTTGGGCTACCTGGCATGGGCGGCCTGTGGCAAGGATCCCGGCTTCAGTCCACTGGCGATTCTGGAGCAGGCGGGGCGTTCCGGGCGGTACACGGCGGTTGAACTGGAGGGACTCTCGTTTGAGGGTACGCGGCCAGACCTTGGTGATCTGTCGCGGAAGTGGCATGGCATGCTTGATGAGGCCCGCCAGATTGTCGCGACTCTTCCCGCAGGGCAAGTTGGCACGTGCGTGCTCGACCGGCAGGGCGAGTTTTATCAGGCGGACCCGACACAACTGCGCCGCGACCTTGCTGATGACAAGTTGGTTTTCCATTCGGGTCGTATTCGCGGAGCCTACCCACAGATTCTCCGATAGTCCTGTGCGCGCGAAGTGCAGCTCACATGCCCTCGATCTCGATGGTGTGGGGTAGGCTATTGAGCGGGCAGGCGTCGCAGCGGGGGGTGGGTTTGCAGAAGTCCTTGCCGACGCGGACGAGCAGGGCGTGGAACTCATTGAACAGTTGCACATCCGGCTCGAGGTTGGATTCGAAGAGATACTGCAACTGGGTGTAGTCGATGTCCGGCTCGATGAGGCCGTGACGGACGGCGATGCGGGCGGTGTAGGCGTCCACCACGAAGACCGGCCGGTCCAGTGCGTATAGCAGGATCGAGTCGGCGGTCTCCGGGCCAATGCCCGAGATGCCCAGCAGTTCTTCTCGCAGCCGGTGCGTCTCGATGGCGTCGAGAGCGTCCAGGCTTCCCTCATAGGCATCGAAGAGCCATTGAGTGAAGTTGCGCAGTCGCTTGGCCTTGAGGCGGAAGTAGCCGGCCGGACGGATCAGTCGCTCCATCTCGGCCCTGTCCATCGCGTGCAGCTTGTCCGGCTCCAGGCACCTGGCTCCTTTGAGATTGGCGATCGCCTTCGCGACGTTGGCCCAGCTCGTGTTCTGCGTCAGGACCGCGCCGACGATGATCTCGAAGCGCGTCTCGCCCGGCCACCAGTGCTGTGGTCCGAACGCCTCGAAGAGGCGACGATAGACGTCGATTAGCGTCTCTCGGCTGGTCATGCGGGTATCGACAAGAGGACCTCGGTTTCGTCATCGGCTGTCGCAAACCATTGCGGGGACGGCTGGATTGACTGCCGGTGCAGGTCGAACGCATAGGTCACCGTCTCGTCCTGCTCTTCGGACCGGCTGAAGCCGTTCTTTTCGAGGATCATGCGCATCGGTTCATTCTTCGGGCCCTTCCTGAAGTGCAGCAGGACCTGGCGGCAATCGCTGTTTTGCGCGTCCCTGAGAATGTGAGTCAGGGTGTAATCTTCCACGCCCTTGCTCATGACGCGGCAACTGAACAACAGGGTGTCGATTTCGTATACATCGCCCTTTCGAAAGCCGATGCAGACTCCCACGAGCCCATAGTCGCCGAACTTGTCGGACACGTTGACGGTGAGAATGTTGCAGTCCGGGTCCTGGCCGAGAGCAAGGATCTGGGCCTTGGTGTATCGTTTGATCGAACTGTTGAGCTGGTTCGTTCGCTGAACCAGTTCGCTCACGCGGTCCACTTCGTACGGTTGCACCGCATGGATACCAACGACAAACTGGCACTGTGAGAGGAAACTCTCCCGCGTCATGGTGGCTTGGGCCGCCTGACGCTGCTCGTCCTGACGGTAATGGGCCGATCGGTTCCGGCTTTCGCGGGTGACGACTTCGGGCTGGAACTGCGGCGCGGAGAGCAACCGCTCGAAGATGTTCTCGTCGTAGACGCGGACCTCCGGCAGCATGGTCTTCATCTGCTCCCGCTCGAACGGACTGTCGTCGATGAAGGCGATCGCGTCCATGCCGATGTTGAGCTGGCGCTGCATATCGATCATGTTCTGCCACTTGTCCATCCAGTTGATCCGACAGGCAGCCGGGAGAAGCATCTTCGAATGAGGCCCGAGGAACTTCCAGATCTCCGTCTGCAGGTGTGGATCGTTCTTGCTGATAACACCGATGAGAAGGCCCCGCCCGTGGAGGATGGTCAGGACGTTCCAGCGGAAGCGTTCCACGAGTGGTCGGATCTCGATGTTCTCGACGCCTACGTCGCGAATGACGCCGTGCCACATCGTGTCGTCGAGGTCGACGATGACGCACTTGACCTTGTCCTCCGGGTGCAGCAGGTAGTGGATCAGGTCGGTGTATTCCTGCGCGATGCCAACGGGCGGAAACGCGATGTGAGTCGAGGTCGCACGGTCGGTCGTCTTGAGGGTGTGGCGGAAGCCGTCCATCGCGCACACCTGGGTCAGGTTGAGGAAGTAGAACTGGGGGTATCGAACGGCCAGCGCCTCCATGGCCTCGCAATACCGGCGGAGAATCTGTTCTTCGTTGTAGATATCGGCCGGCGGCTTGAATCGGTTCCCCAGGTTCGTTCGGGCCCAGGGGAAGTACTGCATGACAATCGGTGCGTTCAGTGATGAGAGTGCGAGGATCATCAGCTCGCATTGCCGAGCCAGTTCGGCAATCTGCTCATCCTGCTCGGCCTTTGATGCGACCCGGTTGGCGTGGATGTCGCTGATCTGCCTGCCGAGCCCGTCACGCTGCGAGAGGATCACCACACTCGGTTGGAGATTGAGGACTTTCTGCGCGTGCGCCGCCAGAAAGCCGTACGCGGAAACCTCACCGCAATCCTCAAAGCAACTGAAGTAGTCAAAGTCGAAGTACGTCTCCGGGTATGACCTGAGCTGCTTGATCAGATAAGTGAATTCGCATCCACCGAGGAAGCATAGAAACGGTTTCACTCTGGTCCTCCATGAAACTGCACTCTGTCCGTTCCACGTCATTGTATTATCGGTCAGCCGCCGGTAGACTCTGCGGTAATTCTCTCGATGATAAGTGGTTTCTCCGTGTTGCCGAGGTGGTCGTGTCGACGAAGCCCTTCAAGAACGGATATCGTGGCAAGAAGGCCGCACCTTCCCATGCGACGAGTCAGTTGTTCAACTATGCGAGCGATTCCTATCTGGAGCGCACCAGCCGGCCGGTGTACGCGATCGTGTTCCTCTTGCCGTTCATCGTCTTCTATGAGATCGGCACGATCCTGATCAACACCGACGTGCTGAACCGCTCCCAGGTCCGCGTGGTGGCCTTCGTCTGGCTCCAGCAACTGCTTCAGTATCTGGGCACCAGCAGCCGGATCGCGTGGATCGCCCCGCCCCTGGTTGTCATCCTCATTCTTATCGGTCTACAATTGGCCTCGCGCAAGGCCTGGTACTTTCGCGCGGGCGATTACATTCCGATGGTTGTCGAATGCGTGCTGCTGGCGATTCCGCTGATTGTCCTGAGCCTGTTCTTCAATCGGCCTGTGGCGGCGCCCCCGGCTCCGGGGCCGGACAGCAACGCGCCTGTCGCGGCCGCTTGCGTCGCGGAAGAACCCACCGGCGCCGCGGCTGCTCCGATCGTGCGACTGGTGGCCGGTTCCGCGGCGGCCTCGCGCTCGCTGATGGCCAACATCGTCACCGGCGTCGGAGCGGGAATCTACGAGGAACTGGTCTTTCGCCTGATTCTCATCTGCCTGCTGATGGTGTTTTTTCAGGACCTGATCGGCCTGAGTCATTCCAACGCCATCGTCTCCAGCGTGCTGATCTCCGCGGCCCTGTTTAGCGCCCATCACCACATCATCTTTCTGGACGGGCAGCTCGGTCGCAGTGCGGCATTCAACTGGACGGAATTCAGTTTTCGGACGATGGCAGGGGTCTACTTCGCCGCTCTTTTCGCCCTGCGAGGGTTCGGAATTACAGCCGGCACGCACGCCTTCTACGATATCATCGCTACACTGATCAACGCGTTTTTCTTCGACCGTTGACCCCCCGAGGAGTTCCGCTTTTTTTTGAACCGGCGGCCGGAAAAATCACTATGTTTATTAGTCTCGCTCTGCCATGGGCTTGCGAGATCATCGTCCCATAAGGGGCCCCTAACGGCCTGCCAGTACTGATATTGCGCTTGAACGGCCTTTTCGATTCTGCTATAATACCCGGAAATAGATGGCCGTGTTTTTGGGGTTTTTCGTAATGGAATCGCCACAAACCAACGTTGCGGTTGACCAACTGACGTTCAGCCTGTTTCAGAGGCCTCTCCACCCGGAACTCTTTCAGCTATACGCCTGCCGGCAGCTCAAGACGGAGAAATACGAAGCCCAGATCTGGGTGACCGGCTGTACCCACGTGGTGAGCGTCTTCTCGGGCGATGTCTGTCTCAGCGAGGTCGTCAGCACGCCGGGGCAGTTGCTTCCGCATCGGGGTCTGGTGGAGCGGTTCCAGTTCCGCGGCCCGCGCACGCACAAGTGCACGCTCAGTCGCGGGGTCAGCTACATGACCGACTTCCAGGTCGAGAAGATGAGCCCCAATCTGTACCGGCAGAGCTACACCGATCTGGAGCGGTTTGCCCGCAATCGCGGGGTTTTCGTCAAGTTCCCGGAACTGGAGCTCGACGGGTTGCAGCCGTTCTGCTACGTGGATTTCGAGGCACGGCGGAGCGAGTTGCACATTCACACGTTCGCCGCCTACCCCGATCAGGTGACGATGATCAAAACGCAGTCGCTCTTCGACTTCCAGTAGGAGCGGCCTCTACGCGTGCTGCACTTCGACGTTCTGGCGAAGGACGCCGAGCTTCTCCTTGATTTCGGTGGACATCCGGCTGTTCGGGAAGTCGCGGATGATCTGCTGCCCGACCTCCAGCGCCTCGTCCCATTCCTTGTTGGAAATCGCCATCGCGAACTGCACGCCCAAGTTGTGCAGTTTGGTCTTGAAGACGTCCTTGGCCGCCTCCTGCAACGCCAGTCCTTCGTTCGGCGTCAGGTACATGTCCAGCTCGCGAAGGATCTCCAGACTGCGGTCCGTTTCCCCTTGCTGGACGGCGTCGTCCCAGGCGGCCATGAGAATCCGCTTCCGCTCCTCCTTGTGGTCGAGCAACTGCTGGCGCATGGCCTTGGCCTTCTCCGACGAAGGATACTCTTTGATCAGCGCCTCGATCTGGATACTGGCCCGGGCCCACTGGGCGTTGCGGAAATGCGTCTTGATGTGCTCGATGGCCTGGTCGATTCGCTCGTCCTCGGTGGCATTGCGGTAGCCGTCCACCTGCTGGCGCAACTCGACCGCCAGCGTCCGGTAGCCCGAGTGGATGCCGATCTCGTCGATGATCTCGTAGGCGCCGTCGAAGTCCCGCTGTTTGAGCTTTTCGAAGACGGCTTCACGCAACGACTGCCGGTCTTCTTCGCGGAACGCGATCGCTTTGACCGTGTCGCTGACGCGGGTGCTGTGATTGATCCGGATCAGATCGCTGCGGATGTCTTCCAGGGCCTTGGCGGCTTCCGCCATCTTGGCGCTGTTGTCGCGAAGCGTCTCGACGATCCCGGAGACGCGCGCCAGCATCGCCAGAAGCGCCCCGAGGAAGATTAGCGAGCCCAGCAGAAACACAAGATTGCGCAACGTCTCGGTGTTCTCGAAGAGACGAGTGAACAGCGCCAGAGCGATGACCGCGGCCAATGTGATGCCGACGACAACGATGTGCCATTTGAACTGCTGCACGTGGCTGTCTTTCTCGGGGTCCATGAGCTTTTCTCCAACAGAGCAAGGAACCGTATTACAGCCAACCCGCTTCAGTATACCCATCGGTCGGCGTCCGGTCAACCGAGCGTAGATTCGCCTCTTCGATTGGAAGCCCCCGGGTCCCAATTGCAGCGCTGCAGCCGGCACTGCTCCTCTGGTGGGGCCGGACCTGTCATCGTGTGGCGCATCGCGGTCTTCCCTGGACGCAACGAACCGTCAATCTGAATGGCGATCAAGACAATAGACGCTCGCGGTCGCGGTTTTATTCTGGGGGGAGACGATTTGCCGGGCCGAGGTCCAACGCAGCCGCCTCTCGGGTCTTCGGGGTTCTTTCGGGATCAGCCGGTGCAATCACTCTGGGCCGGGCCAAAAAAAAGAACCGAAGCGGTGAGACTTCGGCTCTTTGGAGACGGCTTCTGCATTACCGAATATAGAGCAAGGATATGATCTATACAGCCGTCCCAGAAACAAAACCAAGATATAGAAGAAAAGAGCGTATACCTACATTCTCCATTATACCACGCCGGCGCGAATTGGCAAGCACCGATTCCGAGAATCCGCCTTGTCGGGCCGGCTTGGCACTGGATCACTCGACGCGTGCGGGGGCGACGCAGTAGATGTAGGCCAGCGCCTTGTCGCCGGTGTTCTCGACGTCGTGCAAGGTCCTTGGGGGGATGTAGGCGACCTTTCCCAGTCCTACCCGGAGGTCCTCGCCTCCGCCGATGTGGACCACGCCCTGGCCCGCCAGGAAGACCAGGAGTTCCTCGTGGTCCTTGGTGCTGTGCTGGCCACACGATTTGCCCGCTTCAAGGTAGACGCGTCCCGATCGCATCCCGCACGTCTGTGGCTCGCCTTCGAGCAGCCTCTGATACTCGGGCCTGCTATCCAGGTCGATAGCGCGCGCCTTTTGTGATGATGCCATTAGTTCTCCTTATGAAAGAATTGCTTGAACCGGTTTTCCGCGCCGTTAATATGGCGTACACGGCGGTTTGTCAACCACCGAGTCGCATCGCCATCGGCCATCGGTTGCCCAGCCCCACAGAAGGAAGGGAAGAACCACTTTGACGCAGGAACTGAAGACCCTCGTAGTGACGGCTGCCTCCATCGGCTTCTTGCACACGCTGCTGGGGCCGGACCACTACCTGCCGTTCATCATGATGGCCTGGGCCCGTAAGTGGTCCACCGCCAAGACCTTGTTGATTACCTCGATTTGTGCCGTCGGTCACATTGGCAGTTCCGTTGTCCTGGGGTTCGTCGGCGTCGCATTCGGCCTGGCCCTCAAGGGTCTGGTGGGCGCCGAGTCGCTCCGCGGGAACGTGGCGGCCTGGCTGCTGATTGCCTTTGGCTTGGCCTATCTCGTCTGGGGAATCCGGCTGGTGTATCGCCATCATCCGCACCAGCATGCGCATCCGCACCCTGAGCCTCACGCGCATCTTGCTGACGTCGCCCGGCCTCACCTGCACTCACACACGCATCTGGGAGAGCATTCGCACGTTCACGACACCGATAGCGCCAGGACGATCACGCCCTGGGTCCTGTTCGTGATCTTCGTCTTCGGCCCGTGCGAGCCTCTGATCCCGTTGCTGATGTATCCGGCGGCCAGCAGCGGCCTGCTGGACCTTGTCGTCGTCACGGCGGTCTTCGGGACCGTCACTCTGGCGACCATGCTGGCAGCCGTGATGCTCGGGCGGGCCGGGTTCAACTTCCTTCCGTTCAGGGCCATCCAGAGGTACAGCCATGCTCTGGCCGGGGCAACCATTCTGCTCTGCGGCCTGGCCATCCAGTTCCTCGGCCTCTGAGTCTTCTGCGGCAACGAGCCGGCCTAAAAAAAACTGCACGAATCCAGGGTTTTGCCTTGTAGCCGGTAGCACGAACACGATATTTTTATGCATGGTAACACGAAGTCGTGCATCGTATGCGCAACGCTTCGGGGCTTGAGGGCTGGAGGACGGATTATGAGAAACACAATGGTGGTCGGGACACTGATCGGACTGGTTCTGACGGGTTCGCTGTGGGCGGCAACGCACACGGAGTTCCAGGCCGTCAACGCGGCGGGAGAGTCGACGTATACGGCTGGACAAACGGTGACGCTCGAAGGCATCGTGCTGAACAACCCGGCCGACATGCTGGACCCGACGCCGGATGACGCCATGATGCAGATGTACAACGTTGCGGCCGAATGGCAGGTATTCTTCCAGGGCGAGGGCGACGACCATGCCGGCACCGCCGTATGGATGGGTCAGATGTACAGCAATCTGCCCTGGGTCTCGCCTGACGGCGGGTACTCAAACGAGCAGTGGGTCGCGGAGCTAACCCGGCTCAACGCCGCACAATTCAGCCCGGGCGACCGCATTCGCGTCACGGGCTACTTCCTTTCGTACAAGGGCAAGACCAACGTCAACGAGCAGCACAGCAACGATCCGCAGCGCGATTTCACGATCGAGCTGGTTGAGAAGGGCGTCGGGCTGCCCAAGCCGGAGGTAGTGACGCTGGACGATCTTAAAGACGATCAGGATCAGTGCATCTTCGATCCGACCCGACTGGTCGGCGGCGAGGCCTATCAGTCGCGTCTGATCAAGATCGAGGGCGTCAGCATCGCGGACCCGAACGGCTGGGGCCCGTATGGCGTGCTGACAATCACCGACGGCGTCAAGACGCTGCCGGTCAAGCTCGGACGTGGCACGGGGATCTACGCCGGTTCATACAATCTGAACGAGGTCATCGATGTGATCGGCATCCTCGATCAGGATAGCGCCGCTCTCGTCGATGGCTATCGCCTTCTCGTGTTGAACTATGACGGCAACGGCGAGGTTCTGGCCGCTCCGGAGCATCGGCGGGCCGACGAGGTCGTCGAAGAACCGCCGGCATTGGAACAGTGAGCTGCTGAAGGGATTTCAGTGAGACGTGCTTTCACACTGATTGAAGTGCTGGTGGTTGTCGCCGTCACGGCGACGCTGATGGGGATTCTGGTGCCCGTGACGGGGCGAGCCCGCCTCCAGGCGAAGGTTCTCACAGTCAACGCCGAGCTGCGTGACATCGGCCTGGCGCTCGAAGCCTATTCGTTCGACCACGACAGCAAGTATCCGCCCACGCGAGTGGACTGCATGCTTGGCGAGCATTTCTACCAGCTTCCGCTCGAATTGACGCAGGCGGGCTATCTGCCGGCGCCGCCGCCGGAGACGTTCCTGTCCACGGGCATCGAGGACCGCTTCAACCGAGGCTACACGTACAAGTACCGATCCGTCGGGACCCTGATCTACAACCGGACGTACGTTGTCGACGACGGCGCGTATCTCTGGGTCCCCGACGGCTTCGCCGACAACGAGCAGGAAGAGGGACAGACCTACAGCGATCCGAAGACCTCGCCGGTCAGTTGGGTGCTGTACAGCCAGGGCCCGAACTTCGACGATGCACGGATGCGGAAGCTGAATTACCCGGTGCCTCGCGTGACGTGGTTCGACCCGCAGACGGGCCAGGGCGTCATCACGCGACTGCGCCTCCGCAACGGCAACCAGATCGGTTCGTTCGAGAGATAGACGACAGATGAAAGCATTCGGCCTTGCGGTTTTGTTGGCGGTTCTTCTTCCGATGCTGTTAATGGCAGGGGGGTGCCAGGAGGGCTCCGCGGCGGCCGAGACGCCCAAGATCGCGGTGACGAACTCCTATTTGGAGGCAGTGGTGCGAGACCTCTGCGGGCCCGATGCACCTATCATGTCTCTGGCGCCGCCGGGGATGTGTCCAGGGCACTTCGACATTTCGCCCGCCCAGGTCCGCGAGCTTGGCCGATGTCGAATGTTGCTGCTGTTCGATTTTCAACAGAAGGTCGAGGCGAATCTGACGCGTCTTAAGACCAACGGTCTCCAGACGCACCTGGTCACGGGATTGCCCGGACTCTGCGTCCCCGATGCCTACCTCTCGACGTGCCGCGATGTGGAAGCGCTGCTCTCGAAAGCGTACCCCGATCGCGCCGCTGAGTTCCAAACACGCCTCGGTGCTGTCGAGCACCGTTTGGCGGCCTTAGGCGATGAGTTGCGGACATCCATCGCATCGGCGGCGGCGACCGGTGCGAAGGTGCTCGCGTCGAACCACCAGGCTGAGTTCGCCGAGTGGCTCGGTCTGGAAGTCGTCGCGACCTTCGTCGGCAGCGACATCGAGACGGTCTCCAATATCGACCACTGCCTCAAGCAGGCGGCCGGACAGGAGATTCGCTTCGTCGTCGCCAATCAGCAGGAGGGAACCGCGTTGGCCGGCGCCCTGGCAGACCGCCTGGCGGCGAAGGCGGTAGTGTTCAGTAACTTCCCGTCGCAGGCGGATAAGGCGATGGGGTTCGACCGGCTGTTGCGTGACAACGTGCAAGGTCTGCTCGCGGCGGTCACGCCATGACGGCCGGTTCGGTGGATCTTTCCGGCATCGACGTACGCCGGGCGGGGCGGACGATCTTACAGATCGACGGCCTCACCATCGCGTCGGGCTCCTTCGTCGGCATCCTGGGGACCAACGGTGCCGGAAAGACCACCCTGTTGAAGATCTGCTCCGGTCTGATCGAGCCGACCCGAGGGCAGGTCCGCATCGACGACGTGGACCTGACCCGGTTGAGCCCCTGGCGAAGGTGCAGCCTCCGCCAGCGTATCGGCTACATTCCGCAATCGGCCGAGTACAACGCCGAGCTGCCGTTCACGCTGCGCGAAATCGTCGCGATGGGGCGGACCAGCGTTCGTCCGCTGGTGAGTCGCCTGAGCAGACAGGACTACGCGATCGTCGACGAGTGGGTCGACAGGCTGGGCCTGTCGGACCGGCGGAACCAGACGTTCCGCAGCCTCTCCGGCGGGCAGCAGCAGAAGGCCCTGATCGCCCGCGCGATGACGCAGGACCCCGAGCTGCTGATGCTCGACGAGCCCTGCGCGAACCTCGATTTCTACTGGAAGCAGCAGATCTCCGAGATGATCGAGCGACTTTACCGTCAGACGCAGATCACGGTGTTGATGGTCTCACACGAGACGAGCGTGCTGCCGCCGGCGTGCGAGCGGATTGTGTTGATGGCCGATGGACGCATCGTCGCTGATGGAGACGCCGATGAGGTTCTCTCGCCACAGGTGCTTCGAAAGGCTTACCCCGGCGATCTCCAGACTGTGCTGATCGGCGGACGCCGATACACGGTCGGTGGAGTTTGAATGGTGATGCGAGTGCCGACTGATTCATGCGTTGCATCCTGCCATCACCACAGGCTTGTCATTCCGACCGGAGGACTGCTGAAGGCAGGCCGTAGCGGAGGAATCTGGCTGCGAACGAGCGGCGTGTATCGCCTATGGCCAGACCCCTCGACAGCACTTCGTTTCGCTCGGGGTGACAAACTCGTTTCGGCAGGGGGATTCTCTCCAACAGGCCAGATATGATGCGATGGAATCGGATATGGACCCATTCTTCTACTTAGTGATCGTGGCAGGAGCGATTGCCGGCGCCAGTTGCGGCCTGCTTGGCGTCTATCTCGTCGCGCTGCGCCTGGCTTTCATCGGCATCTTCATCTCGCACACCGCGATGGCCGGCTCGGTGTATGCCTATCTGGTGGGCCTGGACCCGACCGTCGGCCCGGTAGTGGTCTCGTCTCTGGCCTCGATGTGCCTGGCCGGAATTCGACCGGGACGCTCGCGAATCGACCCGAACGTGGCGCTGGCCATCCTGTTCTCGCTGATGCTGGGCCTGACGTTCCTCGGCATCGGTCTGGTCGAGGGCAGCCGCACCGAGATTCTCGGCTTGCTCTGGGGCAGCATCCTGTTTGTTCGCCCCGGGAGCGTCGTGGTGATCGCTGTCGCGGCGGTCGTGTTCGCAGTCTTCGCGCTGGTCTTCAACAAGGAACTGAAGGTCCTGCTGTTCAGCCGCACCATCGCGTCGGCCACCGGCGTACACGAGACCTTCGTCTACGCCCTGTTCCTCGGTCTGGCGGGCATCGTCCTGGCGGTCAATCTGCCGCTGGTAGGCGGACTGATGATCTTCAGCCTGATCACGAATCCCGCTGCCGCTGCCTATCAGATTTGTCGCGGCCACCGCGCCGTCGTCATCGCCTCGACGCTCTTCGGCGTCCTCAGTGCTGTCGGCGGCTTCGTCGCTTCCTACTACCTCAACCTGCCCACCGGCGCCTGCATCGTCCTGACCAGCACCCTGGTCTTCGCCCTCGCCGCCCTCTACCGCACCCTCGCCCGCCACGCGGATTGAGAACCGGCATTGGCGGGGTCGTCTATACCCGCTTGGTTCAGCGTTCTTCACGGTGCCTTGAGTGCCCACCCTCCTTCTCCCAAGCTCGATGGCGTCTTGCGGCGGCACGATACGAGATCCTCATCAGATGGGCGACCGCCGAGATGCTCTTGTTATGGTCAAAAAGACGATAGTATGTTTCCACTCCACGTTCGGTCAGCGTTCCATTTGGGGCAATATTCTCGTGATGGCAAAGTCCCACATGCTTCAGGAATTCGAGATCTTCTCCGGACATTTCAGCATTCAGCTTCTCTATCTCTTCCCTGCGCACTGCAAGCTGCCGATCGATCTTCCGGCCCAGGCGACGCAATTCGTCTTCATACGTTTTCTCTGCTGCCTCAAAACCAATACCCTCGAGTGTCGCCAGGAAGACATAGGCTTTGGATAGGAACCCTCGTTCTATCTTGGCGTGATAGTGTCTGAGCTTCTTCAGTGCTCTATAGTCGTACTTGACCCCCCAGAACTCTTGGAGATCGCGCGCAGAACGATCGCCGTTGATATCGACAGTGAGCAATTGGATTCGGTGTGCGATAGTGTTCCTGTAGTCAATAAGACTTTGGACCTCGTTGCTCTCACTCTGAGTAAGGATCCCATCAGCCACAAGCGCTGCCCATGCCTTCTTGTATACCTTCGCGGCGTTCAGTGGGATTCTCTCCTTGGTCGTCGTGTCGAATCTCTTGCGAGATCTATCTGTCGTGCGAATCGTATCGAGCACAAAGCGCTTCAGTTCCTCAGCTCGGAACAGGACCATCACCATCTCAAGTGCCCGGTATTTAAGCACATTTCGCTCCAAAGCTGGAAGCCGAGTTCCGTTGAGATTGACGGGAAGCATGAAAACCTCCATTGCTGTAGGGTTGCTACGCGGAATCACCCGATAGCCGTCTCTTTTATGGACCGCTGTGACATAGGTGCACCGAACTCGTGCGCGGAGTTGTCGAAACGTCTCCAATCATGTCTTCCTCACAGGCACCGTCCCCATAGGATAGACAAGATGCGCGGCGGGATCAATTCGGGTGTTGGGGACGGCTCCTATTTGATCCCTTAGTATCCGACTGGCAAGGCCCGCGTGGCGCTCGCGATACGTCATCTTCTCTCGACCGTCAGCGGGGCGATAAATTTCCTTGTCAAAATGGGCAAGATGGCGTAGAATACGTGTTTTCAGTGCGGAATCGATTGAAGGAAGCAGATGCTGGCGAGGCTGCACAGTGTGACCCTCGAAGGGATCGAGGGGGTTCTCTGCGAGGTGGAGGTGGACATCGCCCGTCGCAGCTTGGAGAAGCCGATCATCGTCGGTCTTCCCGATGCGGCCGTGAAGGAGAGCGCCGAGCGGGTTCGTAGCGCGATCGTCAACTGCGGCTACCCGTACCCCAAGACGCAGTCTATCGTGAATCTGGCACCGGCCGACGTGAAGAAGGCCGGACCTGCCTTCGATCTGCCCATCGCCCTGGGCATGCTCATCGGCGAGGGGGTCTTTCCCGGCCCGGTCATTCGAGACGCGGTTGTCGTAGGTGAGCTGGCCCTGGACGGCCGCGTCCGGCCCGTCAACGGCGTGCTGAGCATGGCCATGACGGCGGCGGCCCACGGTTTCCGACGAATGATCGTGCCCATCGAGAACGCCCAGGAGGCCGGAGTCGTGCAGGAGATCGAGGTCTTCGGCGTCGGCTCGCTCTCCCAGGCGGTCGGCTTCTTGTCCGAGCAACTACCACTGGAGCCGACGGTCACCGACATCGACGCGCTGTTCGACGTCGCATCCCACTACGAAGTCGATTTCTCCGACGTCAAAGGGCAGGAAACCGTCAAGCGGGCGCTGACGGTTGCAGCGGCGGGGGCCCACAACATCATGATGATCGGCCCGCCCGGCGCCGGTAAGACCATGCTCTCGCAGCGGCTCGCGACGATCCTGCCTGCGCTGAGCCTGACCGAGAGCCTGGAGACCACGCGCATCTACTCGGCAGTTGGTCTGCTGAGGAAGGACCAGGCGCTGATGGCGACGCGTCCGGTGCGTGCGCCGCACCACTCGGCGAGCGGTCCGGCCCTGATCGGCGGAGGCTCGTCGCCCCGCCCGGGCGAGCTGTCGCTGGCTCACTATGGGATTCTCTTTCTTGATGAATTCGTCGAGTTCCCCCGGCACGTTCTCGAAATGATCCGCCAGCCGCTGGAGGACGGCTTCGTGATCGTCTCGCGGGCCAAGCGGACGATCCAGTTCCCGGCCCAGTTCATGCTGGTTGCGGCGATGAATCCATGCCCGTGCGGCTATTTCGGCAGCACCTTGAGAGCCTGCAAGTGTACGCCGAGCCAGATCGTCAAGTATCTGGCCAAGGTTTCCGGACCTTTGGTCGACCGGATCGACATTCACATCGACGTTCCGGCGGTGGCCTTCGGCAAGCTCCGCTCCAAGGCCAGGCAGATCGACTCGCAGGCCCTGCGAAGCCGTGTGATCGCCGCGCGGGAGGTCCAGACGCGACGGTTCGGCGACGGACGCACCATGACCAACGCCCGAATGAACCACAAGCAACTGGAGGCGTTCTGCAGGCTCGATGAGGCCGGCGAGATGATGCTCAAAGCCGCCATGGTCGAGCTGGGCCTCAGCGCCCGGGCCCATGACAAGATCTGCAAGGTGGCCCGGACGATTGCGGACCTCGACGGCGCCCCCGACATCCGGGCCGAACACGTCAGTGAAGCCATCAGTTATCGGAAGCTGGACCGAAAGCTCTGACCGCCTCCCGGCTGCTGCCACCGGCCGGGCGGCCTCGCCGGCGCACTGCGAAATTCCTGGGAAATCGCCCCGCCTTGAACGCCGCCCCACTACGCCGGGCCTATTATCGGGTGCTGCCGCCGGCGAGCCGAATGCCTGAGTTTTTCGTTAATGCCCCCTGTCCGTGCGCCGATAATACGGGTGAGTATCGAAGGCACCGTAACACTAAAGGAGATTGAACATGGGGATTCAGAACTGGTCGGAGGAAATCATTCTCGTCGATCTGCCTCAGGAGCCTGAGCTGGGTGACGAACTCAAGACAGTTACCGAAGCGGTCCGCGATCGTGGGGACTGCGAAGTGGTTATCGATTTTTCCGAGGTCGATATCATCACGTCTTCCAGCCTGTCGAAGCTGCTCAAGCTGCGGAAGCTCGTCGGCGACTGCGGGCACCGGCTGGTCTTCTGCAGCGTGGCGCCGGCGACGAAGGGCATTTTCACGATCACAGGGCTTGACGGCATCTTCGAAATCGTAGACGATAAATTCGTGGCTTTGGCCAGCCTGCAAATGGTCGGGTAGCCCCGGATCAGTGACCGCCGAACCATAGGGCGCCGCGTGCGACCATCGCAGGAAACCGACAGGTTTGCTGCCCTGTGGAGCGGGTCACGAAGGCCGTTCACGTGAACGGTATTCGTCATCTGCTCGCAGGATGCTCATAGAAGGGCACTTGCGCCCGCCGTGGCGGCATGCGCCATGCGGCGGGATGATGCCACATGGACAAAGACGTTCTGCACCAGATCGAGCAGATTCTCGGGTACGAGTTCTCCAACGAAGCCCTGATCCAGAGGGCCTTCATGCACTCTTCCGCGGTTGACAGCCGTCTCGACAGCAACGAGCGTTTGGAATTTCTCGGCGACGCCATCCTTTCGACCGTGATCTGCGAGACACTGTTCGACAAGTACAGCCGCTACGCCGAGGGCGAGCTGACGAAGATGAAGAGCATGCTCGTCTCCCGCGGGACGTGTGCCCGCGTGGCGAAACGCCTGGGATTGCCCAAGTTCCTTACCGTCGGCAAGGGTATGATCTCGAACAAGGCGCTGCCCACCTCGCTGGCGGCCGGCCTGCTGGAGGCGGTTATCGCGGCCGTCTACATCGACGGCGGATTCGACGCGGCGCGCGACCTGATCGTGCGCAACTTCCTGACGCTCATCGAGCAGGTGGATTCCGAAGAGGCCCACGGCAATTTCAAGAGCCTCCTGCAGCAATGCTCGCAGGAGCAGTTCGGCGCCGCGCCGTTGTACGTCTTGCTCGACGAGAAAGGGCCGGATCACAACAAGTGCTTCGAATCGGAAGTGGTGATCGACCAGCGTCATTTCCCCAGTGCCTGGGGGGCCAACAAGAAAGAAGCCGAGCAGAAGGCGGCGTACAACGCGCTGGTGGAGCTGGGTGTGTTGCAGCGGTCGGCCGAGCAGGTCGGCGGCTAAAAGACCGATCCGCCGGCCATGGCGGGAAGCTGTTCGGTGACCAGCCAGGCCACGCCATAGAGAATCAACGCCGCGACCGTGACGAACACCATGATCGAGCCGATCAGCAGAGCCGTTTCCTTCGCGAAGGCTCTGGCTCGGATCTGATGCACTTTGGTCGCCTTGTATACGACCGCGATCGCCACCACCAGCGGGATCAGCCAGAGCATCGACGCGGCATTCGTGTCGATCCGCATCGGCGTGGTAAAGCTGGCCAGCAAAGTGCAAGTCAGTGCCGTCATCTCACGCACGCGCCCCCTTGAGACCTTCCAGATGCGCCGTATAGATCGCGTTCACGATGCACAGCAGATTGAGCAGTCCGGCGATGCTCGTGTAGATCTGGCCGATCTCACCGGCCCGTCCGAAGACCGGGAACTGCCCCGAGGCGCTGATCTGTCCCAGGAAGAAAACCGCCGGCGAATTCATCAGTTGGGCCACGTACCAGGGTTTGGCGTTCACCGGGTCGATCACTCCGATCGAGCCGGCGTACAGCCCGACGAGAAATGTCAGGACCACCGTGACGAAGATGACGATCGCGCGACGTCGCTGGTTCAGCGCAAAGTGCCCGCCGCCGGGAACGACCCAGGCCAGCAGACCGATCACGATCAAAAACAAAGCATGGTTGTCTTTCCACGTCCGAGGCATCACACGGGGTCCTGCGGCATCTCTCTGGGCCCACTGTCGATCACAGGGGTGAGTTGTTCGGCATACCGGAAGTCCATGCGTTTGAGAATGTTCTCGGGATTGAAATGGACCACGGCCAGCGACTGGGATTCCACATGTTCCTGACGGCTGAGCAGCATGGGCCTCAGGCTCTGGAATTGCTGCTGGTTCAGCCGCTGAATGGACAGGCTGCGGAGGCAGTAGAAACTCTGGTCGGGCTTGAACTCCATGACCAGCGGCGCCTCGGCGAGGGCGTCCTTGTCGGCCGGGAGAAGGGCATGAAGTCGATCCATGAAGCGGCGTTCGATCGCCAGCCGCCTGAGGTACTCGGGCGCTGCCGGATTGCTCGCGGCCTGGGTCGCGATCACCTGCGATTGCCCGGCCGAGATCCTCCGCAGGCCGGTCAGGTACTGCACCTCGAACACGTTCGGGTCGTTCGGGTCTTCCGTGGCCTGGGCTCCGTACAGCTCGTTGTACTTGGCCACGGCGCTGTCCCAGCCGTCTTTCGTGGCCATCGCGACGAACTCCTGGGCCTTGGCCTTGGTCGCATCCCAGGCGGCCAGCTTTCTGAGGTCCTCCACCACCTTTTCCCGCACAGAGAAGACGTCATCGTCGTCGGTCGATGCGTCACCGGCCCGAAGGGTCCGAGTGCTGTAGGTTACGTCGACGTTCTCCGGCGAAGCCATCGGCTGGATCTCCACGATGCGGACCAGCGTCATGATCTGATCGGACAGGTTTGGACTGCTGGCGGCCGAGAGGTCGTGAGCCGGACCGATGCTCCGGAACCACTGGGCTTTCGGAATGGACATCAACGTCACGGCACGCTCGCCGAAATCCTCTGCGGAAAACAGGATCTGTCCCAGCCGGACCGGATTTGCTCCGTATCCCGTCAGGAACAGTCTGCCCAGGTACTTGTCGCTCTGGAGGTCCACCGCGCTGAGCAGCCCGGTTCGCCCGTAGTACAAGGGTACGCTGTATTTGACGCCGAAGTCCTCTGCGATCTTCTGATAATCCGCGGCCCCTTTCTTCAGCTCCTCTACGCTGGGTTTCTCCTCCCTCGCGTTGAGCGCCGTCAGTTTCTCGTCCGCCACGTTGCGAACGTCGATCAGGATCTGCTCGGCCTTTGTCGTGATCTTCTGCCGCGTCAACTGCTCACGGATCTCAACCGCCACCTCCGAGAAGTCCCTGGTCCGGTTCACCGTCGCGGAATTCGGGTCGTTGGGATCGGTCCGGACCTGCTCGGTGAAGAGCCGGCTTCGATTGTCCCGGTAGAACGTCTCGATCTCCTCCTGGGCGGGGGCTGTAACGATGGATGAGACGTCCGCCAGTTTCACGGCGATGTACTCCAGTTGCAGCCGGTCGGGCAGCTTGTACCCGAAGCCATAGGGATTGGTCTCGTTGGCGTCGCCAGGGAGGACCGACTTGTAGCGGTTGAATTGCGCGGTCAGTTCGGCCTCCGACGGTGCGACGCTCTTGTCGGCGAAGTAGGCGGCCTTCATCTGCACGCACTCGGCGTTCATCGTTTCGTTCTCGTAGCTGGCCAGATGACGGACCTCGGCATCCGTGACCGCCTGGACCGAGCAGATGGTCTCGGCGTACTGGAGCACGGCCAGCACTTTCCCGAACGTGGCCAGGATGTAGCTTTCGGGCCTGCCGTACTGGTTGACCATGCCCTGCATCACCGTCGCGTAGGTCTGACCGTTGAACAACTGCGGAATGACCTGGGCCAGCAGCCGGCCGACATCCTCGTTGCTGACGTGCATGCCCGCCATTCGGGCTTCTTCCCGCAGCAGAATCCAGTAGATGTCCGTCGGCGCCGTCCGTGCGTAGATCTCGCTGAGCTGCTTGTCGCCGACGCGGTAGCGGTTCCGCTGGATCATCTGTCGGGCGTAGTCCAGCACCTCGGCCGAGGCGCGATCCTGGGAAAACAGCAACTCGCTCAAGACGATCCCGCGCAGGTCCTGGGCCTGCAAGACCTGGGAGGCGCCCAATCGCATGAGGACCTCGAGTTCCTGGCGGGCCTCTTCGCGGTCATAGTAGTTGATCTTGTTCTTGCCGTAGAAGGCGACCGCCTTGTCCCGACCGCCATGGCCTTGAAAGATGTAGTTGATCGACGAGCCGCCGATGAATCCGACCATCAGCACGATGACCACGACCGCCATGACCTTCTTGTTATTCTTTCTGAACCATTTGACCAAGTTCATATTCCGGCTCCGGGTTTAGGGACGCATACGCCTGTTATCCATTGAAACACAAAGGGCTTAAAGATACGGCAACCGGGCGCTCATTGCAAGAAAAATGTGCACCGGGTTCCTCCCGACCGCACGGAAACGGGGCTCGGTCTGCGAATTACGGCGCGCCGGTTGCATCCGCCGAGCGATCGGCGTACCATGCACGCTCATGGTGGATACGCACGACAGACATGCCCGGTCGCAGGCGGCCTACGCCGCAGCATGCCGGCTCCTGCCAGGAGGGGTCAATTCCCCCGTCCGCGCTTTCGGCGGCGTGGATATCGGACCGGTCTTCATCGCCTCCGCCAGGGG
The DNA here is from genome assembly GCA_040772485.1 of Sedimentisphaerales bacterium. Taxonomy (GTDB): domain Bacteria; phylum Planctomycetota; class Phycisphaerae; order Sedimentisphaerales; family Anaerobacaceae; genus Anaerobaca. Next base: position 37,054 of record JAXGYC010000017.1, read on the forward strand.
CGCCAGGGTCTTTGACGTCGACGGCCGCGAATATATCGACTATGTGGGCTCCTGGGGTCCGATGATTCTGGGGCACGCCCATCCGGACGTAATCGCCGCGATTCACAAGGCGGTCGACAGGGGGACCTCCTTCGGCGCGCCCACGCTGGCGGAGACGGCGCTGGCCGAGCGGATCGTCGGCGCGATGCCCTCGGTCGAGAAGGTTCGGCTCGTCAGCAGCGGGACCGAAGCGGTGATGAGCGCCGTGCGCGTGGCTCGGGCGTTTACCGGGCGGGACATGATTGTCAAGATGGCCGGCTGTTATCACGGCCACAGCGACTCCTTTCTGGTGGCGGCCGGCTCGGGCGTGGCCGAGCACGGCACGGCCTCCAGTCCGGGTGTGCCGCAGGCGCTGGCGCAATTGACCGTGGTGGTGCCATACAACGACGCTGGGGCGGTGGCCGCTGCCTTCGAGAACCATCCAGGCCGGATCGCCGCTGTGCTGGTCGAGCCGGTCGCCGCCAATATGGGGGCAGTCTCCCCGGCGGACGGCTATCTCGCAGTGCTGCGGCGGCTCTGTGACGAGAACCGCGCCCTGCTGATCTTCGACGAGGTGATCACCGGCTTCCGCGTCGCCTTCGGCGGCGCGCAGGAACTCTACGGGGTGCGTCCCGACCTGACGTGCCTGGGCAAGATCATCGGCGGGGGGCTCCCGCTGGCGGCGTTCGGGGGCAGGGCCGGGATCATGGACCAGTTGGCTCCGGCCGGGAAGGTCTACCAGGCAGGGACCCTCAGCGGCAACCCCATTGCGACGGCCGCGGCGGTCGCGACGCTCGATCTGCTCGCGAAGCCGGGCTGTTACGAGCGGCTGGAATCGTTGTCGGCAGCACTGGAAACGGGCCTGGCCGATGCCGCGATCCGGGCGGGCGTGCCCCTGACGATCAATCGTGTCGGGTCCGTCCTCAGCGGGTTCTTCTGCGACCGGCCGGTGCGCAACTTCGCCGACGTGCAGACGACAGACATCGCCTGCTTCAAGCGGTTCTTCGCCGGGATGCTCGAACGCGGCGTGTATCTGGCCCCGAGCGCCTATGAGGCGATGTTCGTCTCGCTGGCGCACACCGATTCGGACATCGAGCGGACGATCCAGGCCGCCCGCGAGAGCTTCCAGGCCGCCATTCACCCTTAGCGGGTGCAAGTCCGAAGCACGAAGCACGAAATCCGAAACAAACCCGAATGCTACAAATCCGAAGGCTGCGAACGCTCTTGCGCAGGGCGTGTTTCTTCTCATTCTCCCTTGATCAACTCGACGACCTCGTGGGCGTCTTTGGCGGCGGTGACGGCCCGGCAGAACGCCTTCGACTGGACCAGCTTGACGATCTCGGCCAAGGCTTCCACGTGAGGCCCCGACTGGTTGGGCGGCGCCACCAGCATGAAGAACAGCTTGGACGGCTGTCTGTCGATAGAGGCAAAATCGATCCCCTGCGGGGCGATGCCCAGCGCCAGCTTCAGTGTGGATACGGCCTCGGTCTTCCCGTGCGGAACGGCGATCCCGCTCTCCAGTCCGGTACTCAGCTTCTCTTCCCGCTCGCAAATGGCCCGAAGGACGGCATCATAATCCTCGATCTCGCCGGCATCTTTGAGTATCGCAACGAGTTCTCGCAGAACGTCCGGCTTGTCGGTGGAAACCAGCGGAATTCGGACGATCTTCTCTTGTACCAAGTCAATCAACGACATGCCCTGCTTCTCCTGAAAACCCTGTGGGATCCCACTACACCCATCGCCGCAGCAGACCAGCGATTCGTACATTTACCAGACCTTGTCTTCATCCTTGGCGATCAGCACCGAGCACGAGACCATTCGCATGGCGCGCTCGGTCTCGTCGTACAGCTCGTCGCGCCGGCTTCGAATCCGGGCCAACTCGCCGATGACCAGAAGGTCCACGTTCTGTTCCTCGACCAGATTCACGATCTCCTTGTGGACGCTCCCCCGACTGCTTCGCTGGATCAGGGAAACGCCTTTCTTGATGGCCAGCTCGTTGACATAGTTCAGATACCGTTGGGCATCGGCTTCCATGTCGTGTTCGTACTCGATCTGCTCGTCCTGGAGGAAGATCCGGGCCTTGAGCAGGTCTTCCATGGCCTTGGTGTTGATCACGTACAGCGCGATCAGATCGGCCTTGAAGTAGGAGGCCATGCAGATCGCATACTGAGCGGCCGTGATCGATTGTTCGGTCCCATCAACATAGACGAGGATCTTCCTTGGGGTACTCACGCGAGGCCTCCGTCGGCTGCTGCCTTTTTTCTCTCCAGGTTTTCCTTGACCATCTTCATGAGCACGAACATATCCCGTTCATTCTCTTCGAGCCGGCTCTCGATGTAGTGCACGGTCTCTTTGAGGTCGGGAATGGCGATCTTCTCGAGGGCGTTGACCTTGCGAATGGTCTTCTTGACCTCGTTGGCCAGCCGTAAAACGGAGATCTTCAGCTCCGCGAGCTTGCCGAGCAGCTTCAGCACTTCCTTGAAGAACGACAACGCGCTGTCGATCCAGAAGCTGTTGCCCATGAGGCTGTAGTACGGCGGATATTCGGTGAACTGCGTCTCGATTACGGGAAGACTCACGCCCATGACTCTTCGCGAACGGACGGTGATGTCCGTCGTGATGTGCGCGGCGCCCGTAAGGTACTGGACCTTCAGTTTGCCCATGTCGAGGATGGCCTCCTCCAGGGCCTCGTAGGCCTTCTCCAGGGCCTTCTCCACGCGGCTTTGAAAGTCGACCGTCTGATCCAGCAGCGCCAGAAGTTCGACGATCAGGATGTTCCGCTTCTGGTCGAGCAGTTCGTATCCCTGCTGGGCGAAGCTCAGGTCGCTTCGCAGCCGCAGCAGGTTGGTCTTCGTCGGTGCGTAGGTCAATTGGGCCATGATCTAATGCTTCGCGTTCAGATTCAAAAACCAAAATGGAAAGATCAAAATCGCGGTGTTCGCTTCGCGAATGCTGTTCGATGCTCTCGCCGAAGGCGATCCCACAGTTTTGCTTCTTGCCTTTTGATATTCGATTCTAACCTCCGTAGTACTTCTCAATCTCTTCGTCGGTGACGCGGTGCAGCTCTTCGACGGGCAGCGTCCGCAGCACCTCCCAGCCCAGATCGAGGGTCTGCTCGATGCTGCGATCCTCATCCTTACGCTGAGAAACGAACTTCTGCTCGAAGAGTTTGCCGAATTCCAGGTAGTTGTGGTCGAGCGGGGTCAGCTCCTCCTCGCCGATGACCGAAGCGAGGTTGCGGACGTCCTTGACGTAGCTGTAGGCCGCAAAGAGCTGGCTGGCCAGGTGCGGATGGTCCTCGCGCGTCATGCCTTCCCCGATGCCGTCTTTCATCAGGCGGCTCAGCGAGGGCAGCCCCGCCACCGGCGGGTAGATCCCGCGCCCGTCCATCCCCCGTTCGAAGACGATCTGGCCTTCCGTGATATATCCCGTCAGGTCGGGAACCGGGTGGCTGATGTCGTCGTTCGGCATCGTCAGGATCGGCAGCAGGGTGATCGAGCCCTTGCGCCCCTTGATCATGCCCGAGCGCTCGTACAGCTCCGCCAGGTCCGAGTACAAGTAGCCGGGATAACCCTTCCGAGAGGGGATTTCGCCTCGGATCGTGGAGATTTCGCGCAGCGATTCGCAGTAGTTGGTCATGTCGGTCATGATGACCAGCACGTGCATGTCCTCGGTGAAGGCCAGGTGCTCGGCCAGGGTCAGCGCCGTCCTCGGCGTGATCAGCCGCTCGATGGACGGATCGTCGGCCAGCGACAGGAACAGCGCCACGTTGTCGAGCACGCCGCTCTCTTCGAACGAGCGCACGAAGAACTGTGCGACGTCGTGCTTGACGCCCATCGCCGCGAACACCACCGCGAATTCCGTGGCGGTGCCGCGGATCTTGGCCTGCCGGGCGATCTGGGCGGCCAGTTCGTTGTGCGGCAGCCCGTTGCCCGAGAAGATGGGCAGCTTCTGGCCCCGGATCAGCGTGTTCATGCCGTCGATGGCCGAGATGCCGGTCTGCACGAAATCGCGCGGGTACTGTCGTGATGTGGGGTTGATGGCCATGCCGTTGACGTCCAATTCGACGTCGCTGCGCTGGGCGGGTCCGCCGTCGATGGGCCGGCCCAGGCCGTCGAAGACCCGCCCGAGCATTTCTTTCGAGACGGAGAGGGTCAGCGGCTCGCCCGAGAAGCGGACGCGCGTCCCGGGCAGGGTCAATCCGGAGGTTCCTTCGAACACCTGGGCCACGACGGCGGTGGTGGACGATTCGAGGACGATGCCCAGCCGCACGTGTCCGTCTTTGTCGACGCACTCGATCAGTTCCCGGTAGCCCACCGGATGGGTCTTGCGGATGAAGATGAGCGGGCCGTCGATCTTGTCGACGCCGACGTACTCGCGGCCGGACAACAGGCGGCTGTTCTTGGCGTCAGGCATGCAGGGCCTCCATCTGATCCATCGCACGCTCCAGGCGCGCTTCGATCTTGTCCAGGCCGGAGAGATCGTCGTTCGGTACGGAGAACTTCATCTTGATGATGTCCTGATACACTTTCATCTTCTTGAGCTGCATCAACGTCGCGCCGTTCTTGATCGCCTCGGAGCCGCGCTGCCAGTACAGGGCGATGATGTGCATCATCTTGGCCTGCTTCTGCACGGTCGAATACGCGTCAATCTTGTCGTAGGCGTTCTGCTGAAGGAAGGCGTTCTTGAACAGGGTGCAGACCTCCAGGATGAATCGCTGCGTGTCGGGCAGCGCGTCCGGGCCGACCAGCTTGACCACCTGCTGGAGGCGAACCTCGCGGTGCAGCAGATCCATGATCTCGGTCCGGTCGGCGAACCACTGCGGGCCTACTTCCTGCTCCCACCAGCCGGTCATGCTGCTGAGGTACTCGCTGTAGCTGTCGAGCCACGAGATGGCCGGGTAATGACGCGCGTTGGCCAGGTGCCGGTCGAGGGCCCAGAAGCAGCGGATGAACCGCTTGGTGTGCTGGGTGACCGGCTCGGAGAAATCGCCGCCGGGCGGAGACACCGCGCCGATGATCGACACCGAACCGTTCCGTCCGCAGAGGGCCTCCATCGAGCCGGCCCGCTCGTAGAACTCCGCGATCTTGGTCGGCAGATAGGCCGGGAACCCTTCCTCGGCCGGCATCTCTTCCATGCGCCCCGACAGCTCGCGAAGCGCCTCGGCCCATCGCGACGTCGAATCGGCCATGATGGCGACGTGGTAGCCCTGGTCGCGGAAGTACTCGGCCATCGTGATGCCCGTGTAAATGCTGGCCTCGCGCGCCGAGACGGGCATGTTCGACGTGTTGGCGATCAGGATCGTCCGCTCCATGAGCGACCGGCCGGTTCGCGGGTCGATCAGTTGGGGGAACTCCATCAGGACGTCGGTGATCTCATTGCCGCGCTCGCCGCAACCGATGTAGACGATCAGGTCTGCATCGCACCACTTCGCCACCGCCTGCTGCGTCATGGTCTTGCCCGTGCCGAAGCCGCCGGGAATCGAAACGGTGCCCCCTTTCGCTACGGGAAACAGAGCGTCGATCACGCGCTGGCCCGTGATCAGCGGGATGTCCAGGGTCAGGCGTTTGCTCGTCGGACGCTGGACGCGGATCGGCCAGCGGTGCATGAGGAACAGGTCCTTGGTCTTCCCATCGTCCTGCTTGAGGACCGCAATCGTCTCGTCGACCGTGTGGTCGCCTTCCGCGACGATGGACTCCAGAGTACCCTGGTCGGTCGGCGGCACGAGAATCCGGTGCAGGAGGTTGGGGGTCTCCTGGACGGTGCCGAGAATCGCGCCGCCCGCCAGGCGGTCGCCGGCCTTCGCCGTCGGGACGAAGCGCCACTTCTTCTTGCGATCGAGAGAAGGAACAGAGATGCCGCGCTGGATGAAGATCTCGGAGATCGCGCGAATCGCTTCGAGCGGTCGCTGAATGCCGTCGTAGATGGTGCCGATCATGCCCGGCCCCAGCTCGACCGACAGTTGCATCCCGGCGCCGTAGACCGGGTCGTGCGGCGCGATGCCCGTCGTGTCTTCGTAGACCTGGACGATGGCGCTGTCTTTCTCGAGCTTGATCAGCTCGCCGATGAGGTTCGCCTCGCCGACGCGGACCAGTTCGAACATCTCCGCATCGGTGATGCCCATCACCTCGATCACCGGGCCGTTGACCCGTTTGACCCGTCCTATGATTCTGTCAATCATACTCACTCTTCTCGCGGGCTTTCGAACAGCCCGTCATAGATCAGTCTGTGCATCTGACGCTGCTTTCGCAGCATTCTCGTGCGGACCTGGTTGTTGAATGCCATGCGTCCATCGTGGCTCGTCAGGACTACGCCCTGGCCCTTCAGGGGTGGTGCATCGGACAGGGTCAACGTCACGTGCTTTCCGGTTTTCGACAGGACGGCCTGCCGGGCCTGCTCGAGCATGGCGGTGTCGATCAGGGGCCGCTCGCGCTGCGAGGCGTTGACCGTCGCGGCTTCGGCGTCCAAGCCGATGGCCGCCTCGACGATCCAATTGGTCAGGACCGTCCTGTAGTCCGGCCCGTCGATCATCGCCGCAAGCCTCTGCTCGACCCGATCCGTGAGATCCTGGATCAACGAGTCGCGCACCTGGAGGCTGCGCCGCTTGATCTCCAGCTCTACGCCTGAGATGGCCTTTCGTTTGATCGATTCGACCTGTTCGGCCGCCTTGCTGCGGGCCTCGTCGAGGATCGAGTCGATCCTCTGCTGGGCGTACTTCTTCTTCTCGGCCGCCTGCGCCTGGGCGTCCGCCAGGAGCCGTTGCTCTTCCGCGCGGGCGTCCGCCTCGATGCCGGAAATCAGAGCCGCTTTTCCCTGCTCAACGGGCTTCATCGGCACGGTCCTTCCTGGCGGCGGTCGAGATGCACGAATCGCGATCTGCCGATCATATCTTCAGTCCTATCGCGGTGTTAACCATTTCCCGGATTCCGGGGCGACCCGGCGTCGGACCATGCCGGTCGGGAATCTCAACGATCAGCGGAAAGCTCTCGGTGAACACATACCGGTCCACGACCGGTCGGATCATGTCCGCCACACGTTCGGTGATGATGATGATACTCGTTTCTTTGTCGTGAAGAAGGTCCGCAAAGGCGCGTTGAGCCTCTTCGGCGTTGGTGGCCACTTTTCCGGCGACGCCCACGACGCCGAAACCCAAAACGGTATCTTCATCGCCTATGATCGAGTACTTCATGGTGCGGCTACAGCTTCCCGAGAATCATCAGGGCGGTGATGAATCCGAACACGACGATGCCCTCTGCCAGCGCCACGAAGATCAGTGCCTGCCCGGCGATCTGGGGCTTCTCCGCGACGGCGCCCATGGCGGCGGCGCCGACGTGGGAGATGGCGAAGCCGGCGCCGATGGCGCCCAGACCGAAGGCGACGGCCGCCGCGAGCAGACCGAACTTCATGACTCCGGCCGACTCCGGCGTGGTCTCCGGCTGCACCGTTGTGCTGTCGGGGGCCTCGGCGGCCAGGGCGTTCGAGCAGAACAGCGTCCCGACAATCGCCAGGACGGTCATGAGGGCAATCAGGCTTTGCGTGATCGTGGTTTTCAGTTTGCGTACCGGCTCATCCATTGCGTTTCATCCTTTCTTGTCTTTCGCTGCAACCTGCCTGAACGGGCCTGTCCAGGCATGTGACGATGCGTTTTCTTCTCGATCTATGGCTCGCTGTCCAGCGAGATCGGAGTGTACAGCTTCCCGGTCCCATGGAAGAACTTCGTGAAGAACTCGTAGTAATTGAGCCTCAAAGCCTGGATCGCGGCCGAGAGACCCTCCAGGCCGATCACCAGGATGTTCCCAACGATGAGAATCAGGACGGAGAAGACGCCGCTGGTCATGCCCGCCAGCGTGAAGAAGGAGGTCATCAGGCATACGTGGGCGATGCCCAGACCGGCCACTCGCATGAACGACAGCGTGTTGGACAGATAGCCGCTGAAGATCTCGAGCAGCTCCACGATCCACTCCATCAGGAAGGTCAGCGCCAGGAAGAGCGGATTGCCCGCCTTCTCGGCGTGCGCCTTGCCGTGGGTGAAATGATGGTATGGTTCCTTGATCAGCAGCAGCAGGGCTGGCAGACCTACGAGCACAAACAGCCTGTTGCCCGAAGGGAATCCCTTGTAGCCGTGATCGACCATGTAGGAGGCGATGTACACGCCTCCGCCGTAAATCCACCCGCCCAGGATGCCGCCCTTGTCGAAGACCAGCTCCGCCCATCGGCCGGTCCGGATCAGATTGAACCAGTTGAACAGCAGGCCCAACACGATGACGGTGATGCCGAAGTAGATGGTGATCGACAGGATGTCGTAGACGTCGCGGATGACGGAGCCGGTCTCCGGGTGGCCGGCGACGATCCCGTGGAAGTCGAACCACAACGGCTCAAACAGCGCCTTTCCGAAGTACGATCCGAACAGCACGCCGAAGACGATGGCCGAGAGCCCGCACCACGCAATGAGCCACGAGAGGTGGTACGTGCCGCGCTTGGCCTGGTTGTTGCGCGTCAGGTATGCGCTGAGGGCCCCGATCAGTGTCAGCACCAGGCCCTGTCCGGCGTCGGCAAACATCAGCCCGAACATGATCAGGTAGATCGGCATCACGAACGGCGTCGGGTCGATCGTCCCATACTGTGGGATGCCGAAATTGCTCACCAGCATCTGGAACGGAGCGAGCACCTTGGGATTATTGAACTGGACCGGCACCTCGGAGGCGATGGTTTCGTCGCTGTCCGCGTCGTGCCATTCGAGGTAGCAGCGGCCTTCGCAAGCCTCGGCGATCCTGGCGCTGAGTCGTTCCTTCATGGGCGAGGCCAGCCAGCCGGCGAAGATGACGGTGCGCGACGACGACTGGAAGCTGTTCTGTATCTTCGCACACAGCTCCTGAATCCGCAGCCGGACCCACAAGTCCTTCAGGTGCGGCTCTTCCTGGCGGATCAGATCGGTGACGCGATCCTGGAGCTTCTTCTGCTCCTCCGTGAGCGCCTGGAGCTTGGCCGTCAGGTCGCCCGACAGATTCTTGCGGGCCGAGAGCACCTCCTGCGACATCTCGACCTTGGTCCACCCCACACTCGAGAGGATTCGTTCGATGTGCTCCTGGTCGCGTTTCATCGATAGCAGCAGGTAGTGAACCATGCCGTCCTGCTGTGCCAGCGCCATGTGCAGCGCGGGCAGTCCTTTGAGGGATTCCTCGAAGCGCTTGGCGTTGGAGGCGGGGAGTCTTCCCGTCTGCATGGCCAGCATGGACTGCCGCGCCGGCGCCTGGAGCTTGCCCAGATCGACGCCGTAGAGGTTCACCTGGCGCCGGAGGTCTTCGAGCTTCAGGATCTCCTGCTGGAGGGAACGTTGCCGTTCCCGGATGCTCTCGCGCTCTCCATCGATCTTGTCGAGACGTTCGGCCTCCTTGGCCAGATTGACCGGGGTGCGATTCTGGAGGTCGGTTTCCTGGGGCGCCGAGGGAATCGTGCCGACCGTGTGGAGGATGCCCTCGATCCGTTTCCTCATGTCGGACAGTTCTGCCAGGGACGCGTCCGGCGCTGCGCCGGACGGGTTGTGCCGGGGCTCGATGTCCAACTCCGACGTGCTGAGGAACTGCATGACCCCCTCGCGAAGGAGCGTCTCGGTCACCCGCTCCTTATCCCGGCGCAGAACCACGGCAAAAAGTTGTGTCATCGCAGTCGTGAGAATCATAGCATGTTCTCGATGCGTTCCAGGGGCCGGCCGAGTTGTTTGGCGTTCAGGATCATGCGGATTCTCTTCAGTTCGTCCGCTTTCAGGATGAAGTAGGCCAGGATGATGCCGATGGTGAACGGGTAGCCCGCCAGAATGCGCTGAACCTCATGCCGCCGGATTTCCTCCAGGATGCGCCGGATCAGCATCAGACGCGACGTGCTGTCCGAAGCCTGCGACGCCAGCAGGGCCGACAGGCCCGGGTAGGCGCCCCCGACGAATTTCTGGAGCACACTGGTGACGTTCTGCGCCTGATACAGCTCGTCGATCGTCGCGCGGTTCAGGTGGAAACCTCCGGGAATCAGCGCCGCCACGACCGCGTCGAGGGGAAGATCGTAAAACTTCTTGAAGCGAATGATCCAACTGATGTTCTGGAGGTCGATCTCGACGCCGGTCAGGCGGATGGCGACCTCGCGGTCCACCCGGTCCAGTTCGTTGATGGCGTCGATCAGGTCGGTGTAGTACAAATGGTCGAACGCCACCTCCAGGCGAAACAGCGAGTTCTCCGATTCCACCACCGCTCCGTATTTCTGGATGATCGCCTTGTACGGAGTCCCCTGGCACACCCCGGCGATCTCGTCGAAACTCCGCGCGTTGACGATGATGTCCATCGGAATCGAATGGAGGATCGGCTCGTACAGGATGTAGTGCGCCGCCGATTCGTCGACGTGCCCGCGAACCTTGCGGTCGAAGTAGATTCGTATGGCGTTCTTGAGGTTGTCGATCTCGAACTGGCTCAGCAGCACATCGACCAGACGCCGGGAACTCTCATGGAGGTACTGATGAATGTTCCGGTACAGCTCGATCTCACTCTTGAGCAGCTCGATCTCGGCCAGCCGGAGATCGCCGGTGCTGTTGTAGACCTCTTCCAGGGGCGCAAACGGCGTGTCGCGCAGCAGAGCCAGAGCTGCGTCCACAGACGCCGATTGCGCCAACTGCCCGAAGACCTCGTCCGGAAGGATCTGGCTGATCCGCGCCCGCAGCTTGGCGTTGATGAACGAGTATTTGGTCAATGCACCGGCCATCAATGGCTGTCCGTTTCGTACTCCGTCGTCCGTACCACCTGGCAAAGGGTCTCCACCAGACCGTCAAGGTTCCTGGTGCTGTTGCCGACGAGCATTTCTTTGGCCTGTTCGGCCGTTCGGAGCCTCTCGTCGCGGATCTGCTCAGCCTCTTTCTTGGCCTGCTCGACGGCCGTCTGGATGATCTGTCGAGCCTGGTCTTTCGTGCTGCCGAGCGATTCGGAAATCTCCCGTTCGGCCGACTGGCGAATCTCGGAGGCCTGCATCTGCGCCTGCCGAAGAATCGCGCTGACCTTCTCTTCCGCTTCAAAGACTTCTTCAATGATCCGCTTCATAGAGTCAAATCCAGAACAGAGGTCTGCAACCGTCGATTTGTCCTATTGAACGGTCCAGGCTGGGGAAAAACGCCATAAAGACGGAAAGCAGAACAATAGTCAAGAGCAATAATGCACCGTCGACCCACAATATACTCGGTTGTCCGCCCCCCGTCGACTGGGGTTTTCCACGCGAGGGGCGGCGCGTTCGTGTGCGGCGGTGTTCCGTTCGTCGTATTGCTGCGATTGGCCGTACTGATGCGGCTCCACCGGGTCCTGGTCCTGCCCGGACCTGGATCGCCGCCTGAGTGGTCGCGATGAGGCCGCCCAAGGCCGAGCCGGCCAGGTTCGAACGCTTTTATAGCCGTTTTTCGGGCCGTCTCAGGGGTCTTGCTTGCTTTTTATCGGCCCTGTCGCTATACTGGACGGTTGTCCGGTGGGGCCCGAAGTGCGCGACGCAGAGAGCGACTTGTTGCGCTCCTGGCACGCACCGTTCCTGCCTTGCCTAACCATATCTTGGAGGAGTGGGTGCTATGAGAAGTCTCCGATTTGCGGTGATGGCTCTGCTTGTGTTGAGCGCAGGAGTCGTCGCCTCCGCCAGCGTGCTCAAAGAGGGTTTCGAGTCCTATGTCGCCGGCAGCGCCATCCACGGACAGGGCGGATGGAAGGGTTGGAACAACGATGCGGCGGCGGGGGCATCCGTCTCCGACGCATTCGCCTACAGCGGCAGCAATTCGATCGCCATCGCCGGCGCCTCCGACCTGGTGCACGAGTTCGATGTGGCCGGCGGCGTGTGGGTCTTCACCGCCATGCAGTACATTCCTTCCGGCGGCACCGGTACGTCCTGGTTCATTCTGCTCAACAGCTACGACGACAACGCCAACCAGGACTGGTCGGTCCAGACGCAGTTCAATCTGGCCAGCGGCGCCATCACCTCGTCGTACACCTCTGACACGGGCACGATCGTGTACGACGAATGGGTCGAGCTGAGGTTCCTCATCGATCTGGACAACAACACGGTCGAGGAGTACTACAACGGCACGCTGTTCACCACGCACGTGTGGGACGACAACGTGCACGGGACGATCGGCGTAATCGATTTGTTCGCCAACGGCGCTTCGGTGGTCTACTACGACGAGATCTTGCTGCAGACGCTCAGCGAGAGTCAGTCCAGTGCCAGCGCGCCGGTTCCGGTCAATGGCGAGATCGACGTGGTTCGTGACGTGGTGTTGGGTTGGACCGCCGGCTCGTATGCGGCGTCGCACGACGTGTATTTCGGCACGGATGCGGCGGCGGTCAGTGCTGCCAGCCGGGCCGACGCAATGGGAGTCCTGGCCAGCCAGGGCCAGAGCGGCACGACCTACGATCCGACGGGCTTGCTCGAATTCGGGCAGACCTATTACTGGCGCGTCGATGAGGTCAACGCCACGCCCGATACGATCTTCGCCGGGCCGGTTTGGACGTTCACGACCGAGCCGTTCCTCTATCCGATCCAGAACATCATCGCCACCAGCAACACCACGCCGATGGACGGAGCCGGACCGGAGTTCTCCGTCGACGGCTCCGGCCTCGACGAGAACGGCCTGCACTCTCTCAAGACGACCGATGCGTGGCTGGGGGCTCCGACAGGGGCCGAGCCGGCCTACATCCAGTATGAGTTCGATGCCGTCTACAAGCTCGCGGAAATGTGGGTCTGGAATTACAACAGCGAATTCGAGAAGATGCTGGGTTTCGGGCTCAAAGACGTGACGGTCGAATACTCCGAGGACGGCGCTGTGTGGACCGCTCTCGGCGACTTCCAGTTTGTCCAGGCGACCGCGAAAGCCGCATACGCACACAATACGACGGTGGATTTCGCCGGTATTGGCGCCCGGTTCGTCCGCATCGTTGTTCACAGCACCTACGGGCCTACAGGGCAGTGCGGTCTCAGCGAGGTCCGCTTCCTTCACAAGCCCGTCCGGGCCAGAGGTCCGCAGCCGGCCGACGGCGCCACCGGCGTCAGCGTCGAGGGAGCATTGAACTGGCGTCCCGGTCGCGAAGCCGCTTCGCATCAGGTGTATCTCAGCGCCGATGAGCAAGCCGTCATCGACGGCGCCGCCCTGGTCGCTACGGTCACCGAGCACAATTACAGCCCCGAAGGGCTTGTGCTGGGCCAGACGTACTACTGGCGGGTGGATGAGGTCAATGAGGCCGAGGCGGTCGCCACGTGGCCGGGCCGGGTCTGGAGCTTCGCCGCCCAGGAGTACATCGTGGTCGACGACTTCGAGAGCTACACCGACGACGTCGAGGCGGGCACGACGATCTTCGACACCTGGATCGACGGCTGGGTCAACGACACCGGCTCGACGGTCGGCTACTTCGAACGCCCCGTTTGCTGAGCAGACTATCATCCACGGCGGCCGGCAGTCGATGCCCCTGTCCTACGACAACTCGTCTGCCGCCATGTCTGAGGCCGAGCTTGAACTGTCGGCGAACTGGTCGCTGCATGGCGTCAAGGCCCTGTCGCTATACTTCTACGGCGCGGCCGGCAACACGGGCCAGTTGTACGTCAAGATCAACAACACGAAGATCGCGTACGATGGTCCCGCCATCAACCTCGCCCGTACGACGTGGCTGCTGTGGAGCGTCGATCTGTCCGCGGCCGGCAACGTCAGCAACGTTCGCTCGCTGATCATCGGCGTCGAGGGCGCCGGCGCCAAGGGCACCCTGTATATCGACGACATCCGCCTTTACCCTGAGGTTCTCCCCGCTGTTGCCGCCGATATCACCGGTCCGGGCGACACCGTCCAGGGCGTTCCGAATGACAACGATTGGCCTGCGGCTGAGTATCCCGCCCTGGCGATCGACAACCAGTCGAGTACGAAGTACCTGCACCGCAAGGGCGGCAGCATGGCCACCGGGTTCCAGGTGGCGCCTCTGATCGGCTCCACCGTGGTCGCGGGGTTGACCTTCACCAGCGCCAATGACGACTACAGCCGGGACCCGATCTCGTTTGAGCTTTCCGGTTCGAATGCGAGCATCGACGGGCCGTATGAGCTGATAGCCTCCGGCGACATCGTGGACTTCAGCCAGGAGACGGTGTGGCCTCGTTTCACCAGGACGACCACCCCGATCGAGTTCGAGAACACCGTTGCTTACAAGTACTATCAGATCGTGTTCCCGAGCCTTAGGGACGGCAACGATGGGAACATGCAGATCGCAGAGGTGGAACTGATCGGCACGCCCGCCCAATAGAGCGGGTTCCATACACCCCCACACGCTTGTCGAAGGGGCCTGCACCACCGAAGTGCAGGCCCCTTTTTGTCATGACCTGCGTTTCCTTTTGACGCGGTGGCGGATGTGGGGTATGGTCTTGACCCTATGAACTGGAGACGACTGATTGCATCGTGTTTTGGCTTGGGCTGGCTGCCGATTGCACCGGGGACATGGGGGTCGCTGCCGCCGGTGGTGGTGTTCGCGGTGCTGGCGCATCTTGACGTGTCGGCAGCGGTCATCGCGGCAGTGATGGCAGCACTTGTGGTAGTCGCGTCGGTGGCCTGCGTCGTCTGTGTGCCGGCCGTCGCGGCTCTGGCGGGCAAGACGGATCCGGGCGAGATTGTGATCGACGAGGTGGCCGGCCAGGCGGTGGTTTTTCTGATCGCGGCCTGGTTCCTGCCGGCGGATCTGTCGCTGAAGCAGTGCTGCCTGGTGGCGGCGACGGGTTTTCTACTTTTTCGAGTTCTCGACATCAGCAAGCCTTGGCCGATAAGGAAGCTGGAGGCGTTGCCGGAGGGTTGGGGAGTGCTGGCCGACGACCTGCTCGCCGGGGTCTTCGCGGCGGTCCTTCTCGCGATTGTCGCAAAGCTATGGATTGCCGCATGACGACCAGACCGAGGGCTTGGGCCGGCGGCGTCGACACGAGTTGCTGTGGTGCGGAGATGGAATGGATATCCTGACAGCCTTTTTTCTTGGTATCGTTCAAGGCCTCACGGAGTTCTTGCCTGTTTCATCCTCGGGGCACCTGGTTCTGTTCGAGACGCTGTTTGGCTTCGACGCCGAAAGCCCCGAGATGCTGCTGTTCGACTTGGCGACGCACGTCGGCACGGTGGCAGCCGTCCTGTTCGTGTTTCGCAAGCCCCTGTACCGGTTCCTGAGGCAGCCTTCATCGCTCGGCTGCGACGCGTGTGAGCCAACCGCATCGGCCGGATCGCTGTCCCTGCCCCGCGTGATTCTGATGGTGCTGATCGCCAATTTCTGTACGGGGATTCTCGTCCTGCCTCTCAAGAAGCTCTTCACCGATGCGCGGGGCAGCCTGCTGGTCGTAGCCCTGATGTGGGCGGTCACCGGAACGCTGCTTTGGCTGACCGACCGGCGTAAGACAAGTCCATTCGATCTGGCGATTTTCGGGCTCAAAAGCGCTGCTCTCGTCGGTCTGGCTCAGGGGGTGGCGGTGCTGCCGGGGATCTCGCGAAGCGGCGCGACCATCGGTGTGGCGGTTCTGCTTGGCCTGCAGCGAAATCGGGCGGTCGAGTTTAGCATGTTGATAGGAATACCGGCGATTCTGGGGGCGACCGTGCTCGAGACGGCGGGCAACTGGCAAAGCATCGAGACAGGCGGCATGGGTGTTCCCGTTGCCCTGGCCGGCGCGGTTTCCGCCGCGGTTGTGGGCGTCGGTGCCCTGAGACTGCTGCTGGTCGTATCGAGGGTGGCCAAACTGAGGTATTTCGGCTTCTACTGCTATACTCTGTCTGTCGGGAGTCTAATCTATCTTCTGCTATCGTAAAGAGATACGCCGGCTTCGGTCGGGGGTATGGTGTGGCGCGTAAGCTGGGCAGATTTGACAGGATCAGGCGAAAATAAGTGGGAAAACGCGTATTCTGAGCGTATAATCGAGATGAACCGGCGGGGGTTCCGTAGTACGGATGTTCCTCCGGGCCGGCCTGATAACGTGACACAGTAGATAATATGGAGGGTTCGGCCCCCATGTCGGCGAACAGCTATAGTTCTCTCTGTGACGACTTCTACGTTGACCTCTACGTCAACACGGAGCTGGATCTGCCGGGGGAGAGGGACACGATTCTGACCTTCTTCGACCGGATTCAGAAGCAGTTTCCGGCGATGGGACGATTTCTCCGTCGCGACAACAACGACTACTACCTCGAAGAAGACCACACCGCAGGGACATACCGATGGATCAGTCTCGAAGGGGACCGCATCGGCTCGGGAATGGCCAATCCCGCCACGTTCGAGGAGGCCTATCGCCAGGACCGGCTGGTCCTGGAACTGATGCCGTACATGCTCGGTGTCACGCCGCTGGACGTCGACTCGATCGATCTGTCGTTCGTTATGGATTTCGATTGCGCCGGCCAGCACGATGAGGTCATTGCCGAGGCCCTGTTCGGGTCCAGCGCATTCAACTGGCTGCTCGATCTGCCGCACAGCAAGCCCATCGTCTTCTCACCTTCCATGGTCGTGTCCCTGTCGGACGATCTGCGGACCCAGGCGAGGGTCAGCATCGAGTCCAAGACCAGCGTCTACGAGCCGGGCGAGAAGGAGCCTAATCGCGAAGACTGCATCACGCTCTCGGTGACCGTCCGCCAGTACCCCAACCCGGAGGAGAGGTTCGACGCCTTGGCCTCGTTCGAGAACCAGTGTCACCTCGCCGAGAACCTGATGGCCGAGAAGATCGTCCACTACTTCGTGCAGCCTCTGACGGAGGTCATCGCGCAACGGCGTTCCACGTAGTCCCATTAGGAGAGGTTCAATGGCGATAGAGGCGCCTCTGAGCAAGTACAGGCGGGGCAACTTCAAGATCTACATCGTGGTGTGTCTGGTTCTGGGGGCGTGGTTCGCCTACGACGGCTACCTCAACAAGAGCTTCATCAACGAGCACACGGACGAGCAGGGCCATCCGAACGGCGTGCTCGAGTTCAACCGGAAATCTCCTCCTGTGTTCCTGGGATTGGCGGCGGCCATCGGCGCGTATTTCCTTGCTGTCCGTGGCCGCAAAGTGGTGGCCGACGAGAAAGAGCTGATCATCGCCGGGAGGAGGAGAATTCCCTACGATGCCATCGAGGCGATCGATAAGACGCACTTCGAGCAGAAGGGGCATTTCACCATCATCTACAAGGACCCCGGCGGCGCCGAGGTCCGTCACCGACTGAGCGACCGGCAATACGACAACCTGGGGCCGGTTCTCGATCACCTCGTCGCACAAATCACCTGACGACCCCTCTCGGTGGGCCCGGGAATATTTGGTTGACCGCCATAGTCTGCCTCTGTAGGCTATTGCGGTTTGTTGCTGGAACCGGTCTTGGGCGCGTTTTGGGAAGCACGGGTGGAATGAACATCTGCGTGGTTGGATTGCAGTGGGGCGACGAAGGCAAGGGCAAGGTTGTTGACATCCTTGCCGAGCGGTGCGACATGGTGGTCCGGTTCGGAGGCGGTTCCAACGCCGGGCACACTGTGGTCATCGGGGATCGTCGCTTTGCCCTTCATCTGCTTCCGAGTGGTTCCATTCGCCCGGACGTCGCGTGCGTGATCGCCAACGCTGTCGTGGTCGATCCGGAGGTTCTGCTGGGCGAAATCGACGAACTGGCCGGACGCGGCATCTCCCTCGACGGTCGTCTTTTCATCAGCGAGAACGCCCATGTGGTGCTGGACTACCACAAGCGCGAGGACCAGCTCCGCGAAGAATCCCTTGGCGAAGGCAAGATCGGCACGACGGTTCGCGGCATCGGGCCGTGCTACGCCGACAAGGTTGGACGCAGCTATGCCGTGCGCGTGGGGGACCTGCGCGACCTCGACGCTCTGAAGACCAAACTCGGCATCATCCTCGAATACAAAAACAAGCTCTTCGGATCGCTCTATGGAGCCGAGCCGATGGCGGCTTCGACGATCTTCGATAAGTGCAAGCGCTACGCCGAGCGGCTCGGGCCGTTCATCACCGACACCACCGAACTGCTGCACACCTCCATCGAACAGGGCAAATCGGTCTTGTTCGAAGGGGCGCAGGGCTCGCTGCTGGACCTCGACCATGGCACGTTTCCCTTCGTGACCAGCTCGAACTCCAGCTCGCTGGGGCTTCCGGCGGGCTGCGGCGTGCCGGCGCGGAGGGTGGACAAGTACATCGGTGTCATCAAGGCCTATACAACCCGCGTGGGCGCCGGTCCGTTTCCCACTGAGCAGGACAACGAGATCGGCCAGTACATCCGCGATGCCGGCCACGAGTACGGCACGACGACCGGGCGACCCCGACGATGCGGGTGGTTCGACGCGGTGGCGGTCATGTACAGCGCCCGGATCGGTTCGGTCGACAGCCTCGTCCTGCTGCACCTCGACACGCTGACCGGACTGAAGGAGTTGAAGGTCTGCCGCGCGTACGAGCTCGACGGGCGAGAAACCACGTTTTTCCCGGCCAACATTGCCCGCCTGGCCCGGGCCAAGCCGATCTATGAAACGCTGCCCGGCTGGGACGAGGACATCAGCGCGGCCACGAGGTTCGATCAGTTGCCGGCCAACGCCCGTCAGTACGTCGAGCAGATCGAACGGATCGTCCGCCGGCCGATCGAGATGATCGGCGTCGGACCCCGACGAAACCAGACGCTCACCCGAACCTGACCACAGGGACCCGATGTGCCGGCGGCGCCGGGCCGGGTCAAAGAGGTTTCTTGCCGCAGGGCAGTGCCAATGACGACCATGGAGCAGAAACGCAAAGCAACGGCCGAGCGGCTGGGGGTACCCCCCGAGCTGATGCCTCGCCACCTGGCCATTATCATGGACGGCAACGGCCGCTGGGCCCAGCGTCAGGGACTGCCAAGGTACGAAGGCCACGGACAGGGGGCCAAGACCGCCGAGATGATCTCTCTGCGTTGCGTCGATCTGGGAATCGAGTCCGTGACGCTGTACGTGTTCAGCGTGGAGAACTGGAAGCGGCCCCAGGCGGAGATCGACGCCCTGATGCACATCTACAGCGGCTATCTCGTCAGCATCAGACGCAGCCTGATGGAGAATGACGTTCGTTTCGTCCACCTCGGACGTATGGACGGCCTGCCCGCTGCCGTCAGGGATGCACTGCTGGGAACATCCGAGCTGACCGCCGGCAACAGCGGAATGGTGCTGGCCATGGCCCTGAACTACGGCGGTCGCGCCGAGATCGTCGATGCGACCAGAGCGATCGCCCAGAGCGTTCAGCGGGGCAAACTGAAGGTCGAGGACATCGATGAACGGTGTATCAGCGACCACCTGTACACCAAGGGCCTGCCCGACCCGGACCTGCTGATTCGCACCGCCAACGAGCTGCGCGTGAGCAACTTCCTGCTGTGGCAGATTTCTTACTCCGAGTTCTACGTGACCGACACGCTCTGGCCCGACTTCGATCAGTCGAGTCTCGAAGATGCTCTGATAGCATATGCGCGGCGGGACCGTCGCTTCGGGGCCCTCAGCCAGGGATCTTCCTCTCGTGGATGAGCGTGTCGCCTGCGGAGGTCGGCCTGCGTTCGGCCGCCCCGGAACAAGATGCTCGAACGGACATGGCCCTCTGCTATGCTCAAACACAGGATATTCTCCGGCGTGCTGATGACGCTCTTCTTCGGGGGCCTGGTCGTCCTGGACGGCTGGATCGATGGTTCGGCCACTGTCGCGGCCGACGACGACAGGGCCGTGCAGGGCACCCTGCTGGCGATCCTCGTGGCGGCGGTCATGGCGCCGGCGACGTTTGAATTCGCCGGTCTCTGTGCGGCGAAAGGCCTGCATGTCCTGCTGACGCCAGCGGTCGGAGGCGTCGTTCTTCTCTCTACGGCGTGGTACTGGTCCCAGTGGCTCAGCGTTCCCCTGCATGCGTGCGTGCTGTTTGTCCTGGCCTTCTCGCTGCTGGCGTCGGTCCTGGCGCAGTACCGGCAGTACGGGATCGACGGCGTTCTGGCTAATTGCGGCGTCAATTGCCTGGCGGTCCTTTATCTGGGGCTTCTGGCGGCCTTTGTGGTGGCAATTCGGGTGGATGTGGGGCTTTGGGAGACTTTGGCGTTAATGTTCGTCGTGAAGGGATCGGACATCGGGGCGTTCACGTTCGGCAAGCTCTTCGGCCGGCACAAGTTCTCTCCTCGTGTCAGTCCGGGCAAGACCTGGGAGGGGCTGGCTGGAGCGATCGTCGTCGCCATGGGTATAAGTCTCGCGTTTGCTCTCGCTTTCGATATAATGGCTTGGTCGTGGGCTTTGCTGTTCGGCGGGATCTTCGCCGTGATAGGCCAGTTGGGCGACCTGACCGAATCGATGATGAAGCGCGACGCCCAGCGGAAGGATTCCGCGAACCGCGTGCCCGGATTCGGTGGTATACTGGACGTGATCGATTCGCCCCTGGTGGCCGCGCCGTTCGGGTATCTGTTCTTCCGTCTCGTGGCGTAGCCGCCCGCCGGGGGACGACAACGGAAACGACGGAATCGTATCGCTTAGGCGAGGAGCAATTTGGAAGTCATCGTACAACTGGATCCGGGCAGCAGACAACTGGAGCTTTTCGGACCTTCCGACAGTCACCTTCGGCAACTGCGCCGATCTCTGGGCGTTACCATCACCGCCCGTCAGTACAACCTCATCATCAGTGGCGCCGACAGCAACGTCAGCCAGGCGGCCGATGTGGTCGACCGCATGCAGAAGCATCTGCTCAAGCACCGGCAACTGACCAGCGACGACGTGGCCGGTTTCATCGAGCAGGGGACCCAATCGGCTGCTCCGGACAACGGAGAAGCGGTGACCGTCTACTCCAAGCAAGTGGTCGAGCCGTCGACCGGTGGTCAATTGAAGTACATCGAGACGATGCTGAGCAACGACATCACGTTCTGCACGGGTCCGGCCGGAACGGGAAAGACCTACCTGGCCGTCGCCGTGGCCGTCTCGATGCTCAAGAAGCGTCAGATTCGACGCATCGTCCTGGCCAGACCGGCCGTCGAAGCCGGCGAGAAACTCGGATTCCTCCCCGGCGACATCCAGGCCAAGGTCAATCCCTACCTGCGGCCGCTGTTCGACGCCCTGGAAGACATGATGGACTTCGCCCAGATGCGCAAGTTCATGGAGCTGGATATCATCGAGATCATTCCCCTGGCCTTCATGCGGGGGCGGACACTCAACGAAGCCGCTATCATCTGCGACGAGGCCCAGAACACCTCCGGCCTTCAGATGCTCATGGTGCTGACCCGCCTCGGACACGGCTCGAAGATGATCATCACCGGCGACGTCACGCAGATCGATCTCGATACGCATCAGAAGAGCGGCATGATCGAGGCGATCGAGACCCTCCGACGGATCAAGGGCATCGGCGTCGTCGAGCTGAATCAGCGCGACATCGTGCGGCACCGGCTCGTGCAGAACATCGTGCGCGCGTACAAGAAGAAACAGGAATCGCACAAACGGGGACAGCGGGGCGAGGAATCGTGAGACCGAGGCGATCCTCGCGACGCAGACTCGCGCCGATTCCGATCTGGCTATGACGGACTGAATGCGATGGGCCTTTTCAACCGAAAGACCAATCCGCGACGAGATCAGGTGCGCCGGAATATCTCTTCCGGACGCTCGGCCCGGATTTCCGCGCTGGCCAACCGGGAGGCGGTGATCTCCATCCTGCTGTGGCTGGGGTTCGTCGTGGCCTGCACCGCTATCCTGTCTTATGAGATGATCGACCAGGGACGCTACCGGGTCGTACTGGCGATGCTTGCGGTGGTGGCCTTCCTCTCGGCCGGCGGAGGATTCTATCTCTACCACCACGCGAATCGCATCCTCCACCATCCCGCGCGGGCCCTGTCGCTGATCGGCGTCTTCCTCGTGCTGCTGGCGGCACTGAAGATCGCGGTGCTGTCCAGCGGGACTTCTCGCTGGACGCCGAGTTGGGGAACCGGCACCGCCGTCGTCGCCGCGATTGTCTTCGTGATCGCTTACGATCAGCGGTTTGCCATGGCGATGGCGACGCTGTACGCGATCTTTGCCTGCTTGGGGGTGGGTCCGAGGCCGGCCGGCGGGTATCAGCTCCAGGGGATCGGGCTGTTCCTGACCATGGTCAGCGGCGTGGCGACCTGTTGTTTCTCGCTCCGGGAGATTCGCACGCGCATGAAGCTGCTGGAGGTCAGCGCCATGGCGGCGGCGGCCGTCTTCCTCATGGCGTTCGCGGTGGTCTATCTGAACTTCCTCGGTGAGCCGCAGGATCTGGTGTTGGTTGTATGGGCCGCCGGCCATCATGCGTTGGCCGCCTTCCTGGGTGGTCTGCTGATCCAGAGCCTGCTGCCGCTGATCGAGAAGACGTTCCGCATCGCCACGAGCATGACACTGTTGGACTACTCCGACGCGAACCAGCCCCTTCTCAGGAAGCTGGCGATGGAGGCGCCCGGGACGTTCAGCCACAGCCTGCTGATTGGGTCCATCGCGGAGGCGGCCGCTGAGGCGATCGGCTGCAACGGACTGCTGTGCCGCGTCGGAGCCTACTACCATGACATCGGCAAGATCAACAAGCCGAAGTACTTCGTCGAGAACGAGATGGGTTCCGCCAGCAAGCACAAGGAGCTGTCTCCGGCGATGAGCCAACTGATCATCGTCGGCCACGTCAAGGACGGCGTCGAGATGGCCAAGGAATACGGCTTGCCCAACGTGCTGCACCAGTTCATCGAGACCCACCACGGCACGACCCTGGTCGAGCCGTTCTACCACCAGGCCAGGAAGATGCACGAGGATTCCGATGGGGCAGGCAAGAAGCCGAGAGGGGCGCCCCCCTCGGAGAGCGAGTTTCGCTATGCCGGCCCGCGGCCGAAGACGAAGGAGGCCGCGATCATCATGCTTGCCGATGCGGTCGAAGGAGCGGTCCGGTCGCTGTCCGAAGTGACGCTGGCCAAGGTCGAGATCGTTGTGCACAACATCGCCATGAAGCGGTTGCAGGACGGGCAGTTCGACGAATGCGACCTGACGCTGCGGGAGCTCAGCGGCATCGAGGCGAGCATGTCGAAGTCCCTGGCTGCGCACTACCACGGCCGCATTGCCTACCCGACGCCCGCCGATGCGCCGTTGCCGCCGACGTCGCCCAAACCGCCGGCCCCCAAGATGGTCGAGACGTAGGCGGCCGGCCATGAACACGATCCAGATCACGCGACAGTCGCAGGATGCGCCCGCCGACGATGCCCAACTGGAGGCGCTGGTCCGATCGATCTGCGAGAGGTTCGGCCTTGCCGGGGCAACGATCGGCGTGGGGATCGTCGATGATGCGCAGATGGCGGAGCTGAACCGCCGATTCCTGAACCACGAAGGGACGACGGACTGCCTGAGCTTCGACCTGTCGGACACGGAGACGCCCGACGGGCCACAGGTTCTGGAGGTAATCGTCAACGCCCAGATGGCGGGTCGCGAGGCTGCCCGGCGGGGCCATTCGCCTCAGGCCGAACTGGCGCTGTACGTCACCCACGGCCTGCTGCACCAGTTGGGTTTCGACGACGCGGCGCCCGAGCAGGCCCAAACGATGCACCGGACGGAGGACGAGATTCTGCAACACGCCGGCTTCGGGGTGGTGTATAATAGCCGCCCGGAATCGCCATAGACCGGTCGGCGCCGGGCCGATCCGGATTTCGCGTTGCATTGAAAGGGTAGTCACAGGTGCACTTCGTCGGTTGGGCTGTGTTGCTGATTTGCCTGTTCGTTGGAGCGACACTGTTCTTCTCCGTTCACGCCATCGCGCTGCGGAGCTTCTCGCGCCTGCGGTTGCAGGAGGCGTTCAAGACCGCCGACGGAGAGGAACGACCCGAGCTGGTCGAGGCCGTGGCCGACAATGCGGACCGCCTGAGTCTGGCATGCTCGTTCTATCGGCTGGTTTTCAATTTTTGCTCGCTGCTTCTGTTGGTGGCGATGCTTTCGACCCTCCAGAACCACGTGCTGAGCGCCGGCAGTTATGTGCTGGTCTTCTTCGTCGCGCTGGCGATCTTCTCGGTGTTCAGTTTGGCCATTCCCCATGCGTGGGCCAAGTACGCCGGAGAGAAGCTCATCAGCCAGACCTACCATCTCCTGATGTTCTTCGCGCTTCTGGCGACTCCGGTGCTCTATGTACTGAAACTCTATGATGGATTCGTGCGTCGCCTGGCCGGTGTGCCTGAGGCCAGCCCCGAAGAGCAGTTGGAGGAAAAGCAGGAGGAGTTTCTCGAAGACCTCGAACAACACCGCATGGAAGGGGCGTTCGACGAGGAGGAGCAGGAGATGATCGAGAACGTCCTGGAACTCAGCGAGAGCCGCGCCGACGAGATCATGACGCCGCGCACAGACCTGGTGGCCATCGAGGTGCACGCCGATCTGCCGGCGGCGCTCGAAGCCATCCGCCGGGCGGGCCATTCACGAATCCCCGTCTACGAGGAGAATATCGACACCATCGTCGGGTTTGTCTACGCCAAGGACCTGCTGACCCTGATCGGCAAGGACCCGTCGGAGTTCCGCCTGCGCGAGTACATGCGGGAGGCGTACTTCGTGCCCGAGAGCAAGCCTTTGCGGGCGCTGCTGCACGAGTTTCAGAACCAGAAGCTGCACATCGCGGTCGTGCTGGACGAGTACGGCGGGACCGCCGGCGTCGTGACCCTGGAGGACATCCTCGAAGAGCTGGTGGGCGAAATCACCGACGAGTACGAGCAGACGCCGCCGGCGTCGATCAAGAGGGTCGATGACAACACAATCGAGGTCGATGCGCGAACGTACGTGGACGATCTCAACGACGAGTACGAGCTGGATCTGCCCGAGGACGAGGACTACGACACGGTGGGAGGCTTCGTCTTCGCGCGCCTGGGGTACGTGCCGAAGAAGGGCGAGCACTTCAACTATAAGAACCTCCAGTTCACGATCGCCTCGGCTGAGCCGCGGCGCATCAACCGCATCACGATCCGAAAGATGCCGGAACAGTAGCCATGCTGACCAAGGATCGCGCTGTCTGCATCCGCGCCGTCGACTACTCCGAAACGTCACAGATCGTGACGTTCTTCGCCCGGCTTGCCGGCAAGATCAGCGCGATTGCCAAAGGCTCCAAGCGCGCCAAGTCCGCCTTCGACGGGCCGATCGAGGTTCTGTCGTACGGGGACATCGTCTTCACCGGCGCCGACAAAGAGAAGCTGGCGACGCTGACGGAATACCAGCAGCAGCCGATGCGAGGCGGGCTGCGGCGGAACCTGTTCGCGCTGGACTGTGTGCTCTTTGCCGCCGAGCTGCTCGGCCGGCTCACCCACGACGGCGATCCCCATCTGGTCCTCTTCGACCAGTTCGTCCAGCTCATTGGCGACCTGGACGAGCAGGCCGCCGCCGGACCGCGTCGCGACATCCTGCTGCGTCTGGTCCTGTTTCAGTTGGCGTTGTTGCGCGAGGTGGGATTGCGTCCGAACCTCAAGACGTGCGCCAACTGCAAGAGGTCGTTTTCATCCGACTGGCGGGAGAGCTACTTCAGCAGCTCCGCCAATGGGCTGGTCTGCCGCGACTGCGAAATGAACTTTCCCGAGCGGGTGCAACTGAGCGGCCCGGCCGCTCGCGCCCTGGCCAATCTTGGGCAGATCGCCAAGACCCCCGAGAACGTCCTTGATGAGATCGAGGCGGTCCTGATCCACCACTTCACAGAAACCCTCGGACAGCGTCCGAAGATGGCCGCCCATGTCCTCAAATCCCGCCCGAAGTAGAGTGTCCCGACCTACGTTGGGATTGACCGACCCGTTCAGTCGAACAGCTCCGCCTCATCCCCTTTGTGTGTAGGCTTGCGAGGTCCAAGGCCGAGGTGGTCGCGGGCCTTGGGGGTGACTTCGCGGCCTCGCTTGGTCCTTCGGACGAAGCCGATCTGGAGCAGGTAGGGCTCGACGACGTCTTCGAGCGTGTCGCGCTCCTCGCCGAGGGTGGCGGCGATGGCTTCGATGCCGGCAGGACCTCCATCGTAGGTGTTGATCAGCGCCTTGAGAAAGGCCCGGTCGAGCGAATCGAGGCCCAGCGCGTCGATCCGCTCCATTTTCAGGGCGTTCTCGACGATGTCGGTGCTGAGGATGCCGGAGCCTTTGACCTGGGCGTAGTCACGGACGCGTTTGAGCAGGCGATTGGCGATACGCGGCGTCCCGCGCGAGCGGCTGGCGATCAGCTCCAGCGTCCCATCCTCGCAGTCGAGCTTCAGCAGCCCGGCCGACCGCACGAGAATCTCCGTCAGCTCGCCGGCGCTGTAGAAATCGAGGTGATACAGCATCCCGAACCGGCTGCGCAGCGGCGCGCTGAGCAGGCCCGTTCGCGTTGTCGCGCCGATCAGGGTGAACCGCTTCAGCGGGAAATTGATCGTCTTGGCGTGGAGCCCGCTGTCGACAGTGTAGTCGACCTTGAAATCCTCCATCGCCGGATAGATGAATTCTTCGACCGGCGTGCTGAGCCGGTGAATCTCGTCGATGAACAGGACGTCGCCGGTGTTGACGCTGGTGAGCAGGCCCATCACGTCGCCGGCCTTGACCAGAGCCGGGCCCGACGAGCAACGGATCTTCGCGCCCATCTCGTTGGCGACGATATGGGCCAGAGTGGTTTTGCCCAATCCCGGCGGGCCGTGAAACAGGATGTGCTCGAGCGGTTCGGACCGCTGTCGGGCCGCCTGGATCGCGATGCCCAGCTTCTCGCGAATGTTGGCCTGGCCGACGCACTCGTCCAGATGCTGAGGCCGCAGGGAGCTGGTGAAAACCTCCTCCGCCTCACTGAGGGACTGTCCACTGATGACTCTTCCGATCGCCATAGCCAGAGCATACCCATCCGGCGGAAAAGTTCAAGCCTGCATCGGGCCTTTCCGCGCAGGGGCGAATCCTCATGCGCCCCTAAGGTTGGGGATTGGCGATGTACCGCTCGTATTCGGCGCGGGTGTCGACCATCTCTAACTGGGTGCCGTCCCACGGATTCTCGCCCGTGAAATGGGTCGTGTTGAACGCCGGATGGTCGATCCGTCCCTCAGGCCCCACGATTCCCCAGGAATCCGTCCGGTAGACGCGAGCGCCTTCGTTTTCCGCGACCCAGGTTCCCTGCCCGAGCGTGGTCTGGCTCCACAAAAAGCTGATGTAGTCCCGGCTGCGGTCTGCGTCACGAAGGCTGTCCATGTAGTCGTCGAACGCCTGATTGCTCTCCGCGATGGAGTTTTGGAGGTTGCGATTGAGCTGCTGCTGCCGGGCGTAACGGTTCTGCATCTCTCCGGCGAACCACTGCTGGTTGACTTGAGTCGACTTGATGATTCGCAGGTACAGGGGCAGCCACTCGTCGTATTCGTTGTCGGGGGCCCAACTGCCGTCGGCCAGCACCTGCCAGACCGGGCTCATCGGCATGGCGATGCACTGGACGGCAAACAACCCGCGGAGCGTCGCGCCGGTCGCGACACTGCGGAATCGCACGTGCAGGAGGCGTGCATCGACCTGCATCCCCTGCGCCTGGAACTGGCGGATCGAGTCGGCGGCCTCCGGGATCGCCTGCTCCGTCGGGCACTCGCCCAGCAGTTGGAGGTCCGTTCCGACCTGGCCGAGTTCAAGGACTAGACCCAGCGCCTGTAGCGGCGGCTGATAGGGGGCGTTGATGGTCCCGGGCACCGCAAACTGGGTCGGCATGATCGTGTGACTGCCCGATCCGACGCCGTGCTGCTTGGTCTGCGGGTTGTCGAAGGTCGTGAACTGGAGCTTCTGTCCCTGAAGGCTCCAGCCCTGCGGGATTTGCAGCGTCATCGACTGATCGGGCAGGGCCGCCGGACGCAACGGCATCTGCCGGCCCGGCCTTCGCGAAGCCTGCTGGATCATCGCCGCCGGCGAAAGCGCTGGGCCGCTTTGAGGCGCTGGCGTCTGTTCGGCCAGTTGCCTGCCTTGCTCCAGAACGGCAGTTACACCCTGCGGCGAATAGGCGAGGTTGGCCGCCACCGTGGTCAGCGTCGGGTGAACCTCGTTCCACACGTTCTCGCGGGCCAGGAGAACGTACACGGTTCCGGTGCTCTGCGTGTGGAAGAAGTAGCCGCGTCCGACGCCCTTCTCGCCTTCGTCGGTCAGGGTGATCTGTGCGATGGTGCGCTCCCGTTCCGGCGATGAGTTGATGCTGGTCGTCTTGAGCGTGGGGATCTCCTGCGTCATGGCCGTCAGGCATTTGGCGGCCAGCGCGACGGAATCCCTGATCTCCTCGCCGGTGGGGAAGGTCATGAACATCACCGCCGCCTTCTCCTGCGGCTCCGTCACAGACAAGGCGAACGCACCCTCGCCTATGGGTTCCTGGCTCACCGTCCAGTCGGCGGGCTTGTAGAGCAGCACCTTGCCGTCGGGTGACTGATAGCGTTCCATGGCCGGGCCGGTTTCCGTGGGCGGTTGGCCTTGTCCTGTCGTACGGGGGGCTGCCGCCGGCGCGGGGGCCGGTGCAGGCCGCACGTTGGTCGAGGTCAGCAGGGCGGTCATTTCCTGGCCGGCTATCTGCATGGTCTGGCGCACCGCTCCGATCCCATCGGCGTAATAGATGACCGATACCATGGACCCTTGGCCGGGCACCGTCACGTTCGACTGCACGCGGATGCAGTCGAACGTCCCCGCTGGCGTCTGGACCCGCTCGGGGCCGAGCCAGCGGTTCGTCGTGGTGATCGACATGCCGGACTGGGTCGTCGTGGACGTCCAGCTCTGGCCCTCCTGGATCGGCAGCTTGATCCGCAGGACGGGCGGATCGTAACGAATCTGCTGTCCCTGCGCTTCGGCCATGTACGCCTTGACGCCCTCCGCGTCGGCCGCCAGGTACTCCCGCTGGGTCTGCCAGCCCATGCGCGTCTCGACCACGGCGCAGCGGACCACGCCGACCTGGGCGTATCCGACAACGGTGACGGTCATCGCCATGCCCGTGGACATGGAGTAAGACCACTGGTTGCCCTCCTTCAGGGGGAAGTAGTCAGCCGCTGGTGCGGCACAAGCCAGGACAGCCGTCAGGACGATGGCAAATCGCGCGGTTCTCATGGAATCCTCCTATGACCTTCAGGGTCGCGGAATTCGCATTCCGCTGTCGCGTCACGATTCGCATGATATCCAGCCTCTCATGGATCGGTCAAGACCCGCACCTGTTGTGGCATGCCGCCTTGCCAAATCCGAAATCCGAATGTCGAAACACGAAACAAGCGCGAAGACTCAAAACCCGAACCAGTCCGATGCCACACAGGGTTCCGAATGTCCGAGTTTCGGTTATTCGAAGTTGCTTCGAGTTCCGACACAGGCTTGTCGCGGATGCCGCCTCCTGCTATAATAGAACTGTATCGAGACGGAGCGGAGGTGCTGACGTTTCTTTCCGCTCAGCCTTTTTCGCGAGCATCAGGAGGTCTGACCATGAGAAGCTTTGGCGCACCCATCGTTGTGTTCTTCTTCGTCGTTACTGCGGTTCTTGCTGTGCCGCAGCGGCCGGACATCGTCATCATGGATGGGGTCGTGTATGTACTTCCGGAAAGCAGCAATCCCGCCGAAAGGCTCCCATTGGAGTTGCTCTGGAAGGATCCTGCGACAAGGCCCAAGTTGTCGCCAGCGCGAGGGGGAGGCGGCATTACAAGCCTCCAGAGGGGATATGTGGCCATATGGGAAGTCTCTGGTCAAGCTCTCTACCTGCGAGGCCTGGATGCCTGGCAGGGAAACGCCAGAGCGGACCTCAAGACGATCTTCCCCCAGAGCTACAGGGATGGAAAGGTCAAGGCGGAGTGGTTCTCAGGTACGTTGACCCTCAACACGACCGAGTCCCCGCAGTTGGAAGCGGCGGCCCCCAAGGTCCCGCTGCATTTCAAGGATGGCGACTTGGAGCCGGCCGCTCCGTACTTCCCGCCCGCGGCACTGCAAGCATCCACGGCCGACAGGTATTCGAAGCACCTGACAGCTCTCCAGGAGCCGTCGCTCTATGCGATGCGGACGGAGCGTGGAACGGAAGTCTATCGGTTCCTCTGGCTTCGTACGTTCCACCATCCAGTCGCCGTGCGGGTCCTCTGCAAGGAGGATGGAGATATGATCGTGTGCAAGATGTGCGCTGGCGCCGGGGGATATGAACCCGGCAGGCTCATCCTTAACCGATCCGCCCCGTTCTCACCTCAACAGAAGGCTCAACTCAAGGCCTTGTTAGAGTCGTCTGGATTCTGGGAGCTTTCTTCAAAGGACACCAGTTTCGGTCTGGACGGTTCCCAGTGGATTGTCGAGGCCGTCAAGGATGGGAGGTACCATATTGTGGATCGATGGTCCCCCCAATCAGGTGCGGTCAGAGACCTCGGCCTGTTCTTCATCAAGGCGGGCAACTTCGTCGAGGAGAGGATCTACTGATCGCAGGGCGATGGCCCGCGTGGCGGGTGGCAGGCTCATCCGCCACAGGCGGATGGGGATGGTTTGACGCGGCACGTCAGACTTCGATGCCTTGTTTGAGGCGGTAGACGAGGGGGACGAGCGCTTCGGCGGTGGTGATGTCGGGGTGGCGCTGGCAGGCCAGCTCGATCAGCTCCATCGCCTCGTTGCGCTTCTCGCCCCAGGCGACGAGGATCTCCAGCGCCTCGCTCTGGAAGGCCCTGAACTTGGGCTGGGCTCTGGCCGGCTCGGCCCCTTCGGCGAACGAAAGCAGCTTGCCTTTCAATTCGGCGACGATCAACTGGGCCATGCGTTTGCCGATCCCCGGCAGGCCGGTGAGCATCCTCTCGTCGCCGCTCTCGATGGCGTCGGCGATGTGGCCGATGGGCATGCTCAGGGCGCGAAGGCCTTTCTTGATGCCCATGCCTTTGACGCTGGTGAACTCGGTGAAGAAATCCCGCTCGGCCGAGCTGAGGAACCCGATCATGCGCGGGATCAGATTGCCGCCGCCCAGCGTGCCCTCGTAGTACTCCATCGTGCACAAGGCGACGTCGGCGCCGATCTGCTCCGACAGGATGCCCACGCAGTAGCCCGGCAGCATCACCTCATAGGCGACCGGGCCGACCTGCACCAGCGCGGTCTCGGTGTCCACCTTCAGCAGTTTCCCTTCAATCCTCGCGATCATATTCGCATGAGTCCCTTGGGTCCCTCAGGTCCTGTTGGTCCTATCTCCTCTCCCGCGCCAGCGCGTTGCCGCAGCACAACGCAATCGCCATCGCATCGGCCACATCCGCCGGGGTGGGCAGCTCGGGCAGCGCCATGACGGTCTGAATCGTCCGCTGCATCTGTTCTTTCGAGGCCCGCCCGTTTCCCGTCAGCGATTTCTTGATCCGCGTGGCGCTGAAGCTCTGGACCTCGATGCCGGCGGCGGCGCTCTTCTGGAGGATCACGCCTCGCGCGTGGCCCATCAGGATCGCGGTCCGTGGGTGGGCGTAATGGGCGTACAACTGCTCGACCGCGACCACCTCCGGGCCGAATCGCTCCAGCAGCGTCTCGACGTCCTCGGCGATCTGGTTCAGCCGTTGCTCGATGGGAAGCTCGCCGTCGGTGCGAAGGACGCCCGCCTCGACGATGGTGTCCCGGTCGCCGTCCGTGTCGATGCAGGCGTAGCCGCAGACCTGTAAGCCGGGATCGATCCCGAGGATCCTCATTTCCATCTCCACTGCGTGCCTTGCGGCGTGTCTTCGAGCACGATACCCGCCTCATCGAGCCGCTTGCGAACGGCGTCGGCGGTGGCGAAGTCCTTGTTCTTGCGGGCGGCGGCCCGCTGCTCGATCAGGATGGCGACCAGCTTGCCGACAGCCTCGTCGTGGCCGCCGGCGGTCTCGGCGTATTCGCTCTTGACGACGCCCAGCACATCACCTCCGAGACGAGTGAACAGGTCGTCTACTGCGCCGAGCGTCTGCTGCGTGGCGGTGCCGGCGGAGGTCAGTGTATTCGTCACGCGGACCAGGTCGAACAGGACCGACAGGGCCACCGACGTGTTGAGGTCGTCGTTCATGGCCTCTTCGAATCGCGTCTTGAGCGCCGCAAGCTGCCCGGCGACATCCTGGTCCATCGGGCCTTCGGGCGCGACCTTCAGTCGCTTCCGCAGGTCCTTGACGGTCTCGGCGATCCGCTGGTATCCGCTGTTGGCGGCGTACAGCGCCGCGTCGGAGAAATCCAGCGGGCTGCGATAGTGGCTGTTGAGCACCAGTTGGCGAATCGCCAGCGGCTCGTAGTAGCGGGTCAGGCGTTCGTGCGAGCCGGTGAAGGCCTGTTTGAGCGTGATGAAGTTGTTCAGGCTCTTGCCCATCTTCTGGCCGTCCACTGTAACCATATTATTGTGGAGCCAGACGCGGACGAAGGGCGCGTTGTTGGCGGCCTCGGACTGGGCGATCTCGCATTCGTGGTGGGGGAACTGGTTCTCCAGGCCGCCGCCGTGGATGTCGATGGTCTTGCCGAGGTACTTCATGGCCATCACCGAGCATTCGAGGTGCCAGCCGGGATAGCCCATCCCCCAGGGGCTGGGCCACTGCATGATGTGGTTCGGCTCGGCCTTCTTCCACAGCGCGAAGTCGACGGGGTTCCGCTTGTCGGGCGACGGCTCGACGCGCGCGCCCGACACCATCTCCTCGATGTTGCGCCCGGAGAGCTTGCCGTACTCCTTGAAGCTGGCGACGTCGAAGTAGACCGAGCCGTTGACCTCGTACGCGTGACCCTTGTCCAGCAGCGTGCGGACCAGCTCGATCTGCTCGATGACGTGGCCGCTGGCGCGCGGGCTGATGTCGGGCCGCACGCAGTGGAGATGGTCCATGTCCTCGAAGAAGCTGCGCGTGTAGAACTCGGCCACCGCCATCGGGTGCTTTCGCTCTTTGGCCGCCGCCTTGGCGATCTTGTCTTCGCCCGCGTCCGCATCGTCGGTCAGATGACCCACGTCGGTGATGTTCTGCACGTATGTGACGTGGTAGCCAAGGTAACGCAGATACCGCACGAGCACGTCGAAGCTGACGTAGCTCTTGGCGTGGCCCAGATGCGCGTGGCCGTACACGGTCGGCCCGCAGACGTAGATCCCCACCCGACCCTTCTCCAGCGGCGTGAACTCCTCCTTCCGCCTCGTCAGACTATTGTAGAGCTGTAGAGCCATAGAATCCTTTGCGGTGAAATCCGTCTTCTATTCCGGGACCAGGAAACCCTTTCCTTCCAGATAGGCTGCCACGTCCCGGACAAATGTCTCGGCCTCTTCGATCCCGCGCACCACGACCATCTCGTCCAGTGGAGTCAGCTCGCCGTAGTCCGCTTGTTGCCGATGCTCGAACGCCATGTGAAGCGACCGGGACAACTCCTTCGGAAGGTCTCCCGGTTTCACGAATTCGCGGTCGAACAGGGCAATCGTTCCGCTGTGCTTCGAGGTGCCCAGCCCCTTCGTAGCGAGCAAGGCGAGAACCGCACAGAACATCGCGTAATAAGCCCTGCTGATGGCGCCTCGGGGCGCACGCTCGGCGAGGAGGACCCGGGCCTCGCGAAGTGTTTCCGCCGCCTGCTGCATCCGCAGCGCGACAAGCTTCCTGAGTCGCCCATCGATCACAGCCGGACGCCCTCCTTCTCGATCTGCCGGATGATCGGACTGACTCCTATCGGGCCATATTTCAGTTGCTCCAACGTGACGACCAGGGTGGACAGGACTACACCATTCTCGAAGCCAACCGCCCAGGCGACTTCCGAAATCCTCTCACGTAGATCCGCGTCGATGTCGTCCACCACAAGGAAGATGTCGAGATCCGACCCGGCGGCCGCATCCCCTCGCGCCCTGGAGCCGAACGCGCGCAGTTCGAGAACCCGCACCAGCGTGCCGAGACGCTGTTTGAATTCCAGGGCTATCCTTCTATCCTCTGAAGCCATCATGGCAGACGAACCTCTTTGCGGACTATCTCCGCTATCGAACTGCCCAAGAGGACGACCATCTCAAGATGCAGCGGTTTCAGCGCTTCGCCGATCCGGCTGCGCAGCACATCAGAGAGTTTTACCATCCGGGCAGACATGAGCGTATTCTACCGCGGTGGTCGAGACCGGTCAATTCTTGTGCAGACGCCATTCGGCTCGGGTGTCCGGGCGAGGCTTGTGGGATGGGCAGGTTTTCCACCCATGCGGCATCAACGGGATGAGCACAGGATGCCCATCCTGCCGGAGGTCTGCGGTGTGTTTCAAAGGCCGTCGTCACAGGGTGCGGCGGGGTTTCTTGCGGAGCAGGGCGATGGCGGTGGCGGCCATGGCCTCGCCGGCGCCGATCTCGCCCATACCTTCGTTGGTCTTGGCCTTGACGTTGGTCGCGCTGAAATCGATCCCCAGCAGTCCGGCGATGCAGCGGCGGATCTGGCCCTTGAGCGGCCCGAGCTTCGGCGCCTCGGCGTGGATCGTCAGGTCCACGTTGACGACCTCCCAGCCCTTCTTCTCGAGCTGCTCCTTGACGGCGTACAGGAACATCTTGCTGTCGGCGTCCTTCCACTGGATGTCGGTATCGGGGAACAGCGTCCCGATGTCCCCGAGGCCGGCGGCGCCGAGCAGAGCGTCGATGACCGCGTGCAGCGCGACGTCTCCATCGCTGTGTCCCAGCAGCCCCGCCGGATACGGGATGTAGACGCCCCCGAGCATCAGCCGCCGGTCCGGCACGAGACGATGGATGTCGGTGCCGATCCCGATCCGGTATTCCGCTGGTTTCAGTTCATCGATCACAGTTGCCCTTTCGTGCTGGGGACGTCCGTGCCGACGATGCGCACCGCCGCCGCCAGCGCCTGGCCCAGCCCTTTGAAGATCGCCTCGGCGATGTGATGGCCGTTCGTGCCGTAGGGGACATTCACGTGCAGGTTGAACTTGCCCGTGTTCGAGAACGCCCGCAGCATCTCCTCGATGCACTCGACGTCGAAATCGCCGATCTTCTCGCAGCGGTATTCGGCGTTGTAGACGCACGCCGGCCGGCCCGACAGGTCCAGTGCGATGTTGGCCAGCGCATCTTCCATCGGGACGGAGCTGTGGCCGTACCGGGCGATGCCTTTCTTGTCGCCCAGCGCCTCCAGCAGGCATTGACCCAGGCAGATGCCGACGTCCTCGACCGTGTGGTGCGCGTCGATGTGCAGGTCGCCCTTGGCCTTGACGGTCAGATCGATCCGGCTGTGCTTGCTCACGTGCGTCAGCATGTGGTCCAGAAAGCCGACGCCCGTGTCGATCTCGTAGCGGCCGGCCCCGTCCAGGTTCAACTGGCAGGTGATGTCCGTCTCGTTCGTCTGGCGATGAATCACTGCGGTCCGTGGTTCCATCATAAGCATCCTAATTACCGAGGCCGCCGGCCTCGAAAATGCAAAGATCAAGAATCAAAGATCCAAATTGAGGAAGTCATCCGCCGAAGGCGGATTCCGCCATTTTGCTCTTTGCGATTTACACTTTGATCCGTCACCTATTGGTTCATCCCATGATCTCCTTCAGTGCCGCCAGCAGCTTTTCGTTCTGCTGCTTCGTGCCGACCGAGATGCGCAGTCTGTCGTCCAGTCCGGGAACATCGAAATAGCGAACGTAGATGTCCCGCCTGGCCAGCTCTTCGTAAATCTGTGCTGCTGATGGTGCGGGAGAAGGATGTTTCGCGCCTGCCACGCGGGCCAGGACGAAATTCGTGGAGCTGTCCGGCACGATGAAACCCAAGCTCCTCAGGTCCTCGGTCAGAATCGCGCGGTCCGTCCGGACCTTCGCGACGTTCGTCTTGAAATACGCCTGGTCCCGGATCGCCGCCGTAGCCAGCGCGATCGCGACCGCGTCGACGTTGTACGAGTCCTTGACCTTGACCAGGCCCGCGATCAGGTCGGCGTGGGCGATGGCGTAGCCGAATCGCAGGCCCGCCAGCGAATACCCCTTGCTCAGCGACCGCAGCAGGATCACGTTGTCGAATTCCCGCACCAGCTCGATGCCGTTGCGATCGGCGAAATCCACATACGCCTCGTCGATCAGCAGCGCGCCCGTCAGCTCATCGGCCAGCGAAGCCAGCTCCTCAACCGGGACGCACGTCCCCGTCGGGGCGTTCGGATTGCAGACGATGGTCAGCGCAGCGCCGGTCTTGACCAGGCCCGCCGGCAGGTTGAACTGCTCATCGAACGGGATCTCGATGGCCGGACAGTCCTCCAGGTTCGCCAGGACCGGATACAGTGTGTACGTGGGCACCGGGTACGCCACCGGCCGGCCGATGTCGCAGAACGCCCGGATCGCAATCGACAGCAGGTCGTCGCCGCCGTTGCAGCACATGATGTTGTCGGGGGCGACGCCGTGGACCTGTGCGGCCGCTTCGCGAAAGGCGTTGCCGAGCGGGTCGGGATACCGCCGAAGCTGCTCGGCCCGGATGTCCGCCAGCGCCCGCATCACCTCCGGCGAAGGCGGATGGGGATTCTCGTTGGTGTTGAGCTTGACCACGTCCGCCGCCTTGGGCTGAAACCCTGGCGTATAGCCCGCGATCCGCTCCACGTTGTCGCGAAAGTAACCCATAGTCCTGCGTCTGGTCTGCTCTGTCACGTCACCCGACCCTGCACAGGATCGTCGGTGGCGCCAGATTATACGCCGGCTCGACGTTCAGCGAAAGCCCGATTTCCACTGCCGGCGCAGACGCCGGGAAAGGCCTCTCGACGCCATGCCGGTGTTGTAGCCCGGGTCCCTGGGTTCGGGTACAATAGACCTGCCGGGCAGATGTGTCGTCCCGGCGCCGGAGCCATCCACATCTGGAAAGGGCGTACGATGCAGGTGATCAGCAAGAATATCAGCGACGGCATCCAAAGCGCATCCTGGATTCGTCGCATGTTTGAGGCCGGGATCGAGCTCAAACAGAAATACGGCGCGGACCAGGTCTGCGATTTCACACTGGGCAACCCCGATCTGCCGCCTGTGCCGGACGTCGCCAGGACATTGCAGAAACTCGCCGGCGAGGTCCAGCAGCCCTTTTCGCTGGGCTACATGCCCAACGCGGGACTGCCCTCCACTCGCCAGCGTCTGGCCGAGCACCTGACGCGCGAGCAGCAGGTCCCGCTCGGCGCAGCGCATGTCATCGTGACGTGCGGGGCTGCCGGCGGGCTGAATGTCCTGTTCCGCACGGTCCTGGAAGGCGGTGATGAGGTCCTCTGTCCGTCCCCGTACTTCGTCGAGTACGGATTCTATGCAGGCAACTACGGCGGCAAGCTGGTCCCGGTCTCCTCCCGCCTGCCGGACTTCTCGCTGGACCTGGACGCCATCGAGTCGGCCATCACCGCTCGTACGCGCGTCGTGCTCGTTGACAGCCCGAACAATCCGACGGGCGCTGTCTACAATCGCAGCGAGTTGACGGGTCTGGCCGCGGTCCTGGCCCGCGCCGGCGCGCGGTTCGGCAAGCCCATCTATCTGGTTTCCGACGAGCCCTATCGGTGCCTGGTGTACGATGGGACCGAAGTACCGCCCATCCTGCCGCTGCACCGGTTCAGCGTCGTCGTTGGCTCGTTCTCCAAGAGCCTGTCGCTGGCGGGCGAGCGCATCGGATACATCGCTGTCAATCCCGCCATGCCGCAGGGCGATGAACTGCTGGCGGGTCTGATTCTCTGCAACCGGATTCTCGGCTACGTCAACGCACCGGTCATCGGCCAGCGTCTGGTCGAAGCGGCCCTCGGCGTCACCGTTGACGCGGGAATCTACAGGAAGCGCCGAGACGCGATGGCAAGCGTGCTGCGCGATGCCGGCATCGGATTTGCCCTGCCCAAGGGAGCGTTCTACTTCTTCCCGAGAGTGCCCGGCCGGGTGGACGATCTGGAGTTCTGCCGGCTGCTGCTGGAGGAGCGCATTCTGGCGGTCCCCGGGCGCGGCTTCGGCCTGCCCGGCTACTTCCGCCTGACTTACTGCATGGACGAAGCCGTGATCCGCCGCGCCGCCCAAGGCTTCAAGAACGCCGCCACCCGCGCCGCCGCCGGATGACGGGCATTCTCGCCGTCCCCGCCAGCTCCCGCGGTGTTCAGGATGACGCGACGAATCGCGCGGCTTGATAGCGATCCGGATCAGTCGAGCAGCTCGAGCGCTCCTGCGTCTCGCTTGCCCTTCGGCTGGCGTCCCGTGAAATCCCGCAGGAACGGCCCGTCGAATTGCCACGCGTGCAGTTCCTCGATGCTGGTCTTGGCGTCCTGGAGCGTCCCCAGGGAGATCCGCAGGAACTCGACGGTTCCTTTCAGGCATCGGCCGTTCGGCGTGCCGCAGACGAACAGGTCGCCGTCATTGTCGACCGAGACGCTCCCGATTCCGGGGCCTGTCGAATCCGTCCGTCCGTCGACATAGATCGTGAGCCTCTGCGCCGCGCGGTCGGCCTCCGCAATCACGTGATGCCATTTCCCATCGTTGATTGGTACGCTGCTGGTCAGTTCCGCCGAAGCGCCGGGCGCGCGGACGGCAAAGAGCAGTCTGCCTGTCTCGTCGAGGGTCAGCGCATAGCCGCGATCCGCCAGCTTCTGCACCAGGACGGCGCCCTTCGATTCGGTCTGGAAATACGCCTCGATGCAGAAATTGGAGTCCCAGACCTGGGGGCTCTTGAAATCGCTGCCGGAAACCGGCCGGTCCTCCTTCTGGCCGTTCTGGTCCCACCGGAAGCGGATCGGGATCGTCAGCGTCTGGTTCAGCGTGTCGTTCGAGCAGAACGCATACTGATTCTCACCGTTGAACGTGCACGCGCCTTGCGTCCAGTCTTCCAGCGGGCCGTCGACGTAGTTGTCCTTCGTGACATTGACGCCGGTCAGCGGGAACATTGGCTGCTGGTGGTAGCTGTCGCGGACGTAGTAGTAGGGCGTCATGTACCAGTGCTCGTCCAGAATCCGGGTCGGATCGTTGCCCGCCGGATAGAAGTTCCACTCGCCCACCACCGCGTACAGCGACCAGGGCACGAAGCATTTGGCGCCGCGTTCGCGCGCGGGCGAATCGTCGGTCAGGCGGAAGTCTCTGTTCACCGGGTCTTTCAGGACGGGCCTGTCCGCGACGACGCCAAGGTCCGAGGCGATTGACCCGACTTCCTCCAGCGCCCGCCGGCATTCCTCGAACGTGCGATGCCACTGGCCCGACGATTCGAACGAGCCATACTTGCCCGTGATGTCGTGAAAGACGTTGCCGGCAAACGCGTTCGTCTCCAGCGCGTAGTTCTTCTCGACCTTTCCGGCGTCGCGCTCGTTGCCGTCCTGCGGCGTCTTGGCGGGCGTGGTGTGCCAGAACACCCAGTCGCTGATGCCGTCCCAGATGTTGCCGAGAAACTTGTCGCGTCCCGCCTGCGGGGCCTGGCGCCGCGTGCCCTTCA
This sequence comes from Sedimentisphaerales bacterium, assembly GCA_040772485.1. Lineage (GTDB taxonomy): Bacteria > Planctomycetota > Phycisphaerae > Sedimentisphaerales > Anaerobacaceae > Anaerobaca. Next base: position 76,284 of record JAXGYC010000017.1, read on the forward strand.
CGAAGCAGTACGCGGTGTTGTTGAAGAACATATTCTGATAGCTGATGATCTCCTGGAACATGGTCGTGGCGCCGTGCGGGCTGCGGATGTCGTTGCTCAGCCCCCAGCCGATGTTGTTGAAGTAGTAGTTCTTGAAGGCGCCGTCGAGATAGTACGCCATGCCGAACCGCGCGCCGCCCGGCGTTTGGGAGGTGTGGTCCGTCACCCAATGATCGTAGCGGAACCCGCCCGGATTGCCCGAGACGTTGTTGTACACGTACGCGCTGCCGCCTTGCCAGGTCTCGATGTTGCCGCAGTCGTCGCCGGTCCGGATCGAGTCGGTGACCTTGTTCTGGTGGATGAGGATGCGGGTCAGCGGACAATCGCGGACGTTGCTGCTGATCTTCGAGCCGTGGACGTTGATTCCCGCGTGCCAGGCCCGTGACACGATATTGCCGGCGATCTCCAGGGTCTCGGCGTTGACGACGTTGATCGCGTTGGTCGCTCCCACGCGCGGCGAGCGCAGGCCCGTATCGTGCAGCGAACTGCGGAGGATTTTCACGTCGAACAGATGGCCCGCGCGGTCCGGCGTGGTGTCGCCCCAGAGCAGCCCCTCCTCGATAGTGATGCCGTGGTGGTCGGTCTCGCGGAACGCGCAGTCGCGCACGACGATGCGGTCGATGCGGTCGCCCGGGTTGACGGCCTTCATCAGCACGCCGCTGTTGACGTGCTCGAAGGTGCAGTTGGCGATGGTGATGTCGTGCGCTGGGCCCCAGACCCGCACGCAGGCGGGGTGCAGGTGCTTCTTGAGCCGGAACTTCTGCGCGTACAGCCACGGAATCTCGGTCAGGTCCCATGCCACGTTCGCAAAGCGGAACGTCAGCCCGCTGACGACGATGTCGTGGTGTCCCGTCAGGTCGATCAGCGTGGGCTCCTTGCCCGCCTCGATGACGGCGGCGTTCGGATTCTGGCCGTTCGGCAGGATGATATAGAGCCGGCCGCCGGCTCCCTTTTTCTCAAACCAGTACTCGCCGTCGGGGTCGTCGAGGTAGTGCGGCTTGTCCTCCAGATAGTACCGATGATTGCGGCTGATGATGCGGGACGTTGCGCTGCCGAGGTAGCCCTCAAAGCCCAGCGCGTTCTTGCTCGCGTCGAACCCTTCGACGTAGGCCGGGTACGGCGTGCCGTCCACCCAGCCGAACTCCGCCCAGATGATCGCGCCGAGGTACAGCTCTTTCGGGCCGGTGATGTGCTCTGTGTCCCTGCCCATCGCTAGGGTCTTGCGGCCGTCCTGCGACTTCATCGTCAGGTTGAAATAGGGGTGCCCCGGATTGTCCCAGTGCCACCACTCGCTCTTGACGTCCTCCGGGTCCGACACCTTCCAGTTCGGCATCCGCGCCAGGGGAATGCGCGTGATCCCGTCGTCGGCGGAGGCGAAATCCGCCGCCGGCTGGACGAGGTACACGGTGCGCGGAGCGAAATCCAGATCGATGTGCCAGACCTTGTCGGACGCGGGGATGTCCTTGTGGGTCGCCCCTTGCTGCCACCGGCCGCTGATTCGATGCCCGCCGGAGATGACGGCTTGGCCCGTTCCCCAGGCCGGGTCGCTCGTCAGGCGGATTGGGTTGCCCGGCTCGCCCGATTCGAGCGCGTTCATCACGCCGCGATAGTACACGCCGCGTTTGAACACATACGTGTGAATCCCCTGGCATTGCCGCGCGCGGGCCGATGCCCGCGGGTCCCACGGATGATGCTTCCAGGCCCTCTCGGGTGTCAGGCCGTCGTGGGAGTCGTCGCCGCCTTCGTAGTCGATGTAGCGGACCGAATCGCCTCTCTCGAACGCGAACGGCTCGGGCGACCAGGCCAGGTCGCCGCTCGGCGAGACCGTCGCGTACGTCTCCTGCCAACTGAACGGCTGCGCGCCCGCCACGCCCACGAGCGCCAGCAGAACCATCGTCGCGACACCAAACCATCTGTCCATGCCTCTGTCCCCCGGAAGAACCCTTCGCATTGCGAACTCCTCAAGAACCCGACGCCAACCCCGCCGGCAACCCACCCGCGAATTCTACCAACTCCACCGGCCCCAACTCAAGGACCCACCAACCCACATGCCCTGATGGCCTGCGCAAACCGCCAGCCTCCCGCCTCCAGTCTCCTGCCTGCTTTTCCCCCTTGCCCCACCGTCATTCAGGTCTACAATGACATTACAGCTTTGAAAGAGCTTCGGCACCCGAGGTGCCTTCCGAGAAGACGACCGGAGTGTCCTTTTGTTTGCGTAGTGGCTATGAGGAGACAGAATGAATCCAATTGAATGGTTGTGCGATAAGGCTCCCGGATTTCGTGATCTGTCTGAGGAAGAACGTACAGCGATATCCAATTTCTCTCTGCTGTGGAGCTTCTTTGAAGCCAAGGCTCTTGATAATAACGCATCTGCCAATCGCATACTTGCGATTGGGCACGAATGGGAAAGTACTGGACTTCTGAACATCTCGCCATTTGCTCCGATTCTTGACTATTTCTGTGATCGCTATTTTCGTCGTGGCATTGAGACGGAGTATTTTTCTGGACTAAGCCTACGATCACATGACGAGCCCAGTCTAGTGCGCGCAGTGCTCAAGCGAGAAAACACGAATCCGGGAGACTGTGTTAGTGTGCTTCTTATTGTTGTCTGGCGGCTACGCAACAATCTGTTTCATGGGCTCAAGTGGGCGTATGGCATCAAAGGCCAGTTGGACAATTTCAGAAATGCCAATGCAGCCCTCATGGCTGCTTTGGAGATGCAAGGCGTATAGCCGCCTGTGAGAGGGGAGGGGGACAGATGGAATGGTGTGCGGTGCACACCCTACAATTGTGGCGATGGGGAGTTTCACCGCGTGCTCGTGGCGGTGCGGGACGAATGGTGAAAGGGATGGTCGATGCAGATTCAGATGCAGGCGTTTGCCAAACGGTCGGGGTCGCTTCGAAGGATCATCACAGAGGACCTCGCCCGGCGTGAGCACCCGGTGTTGTACGTTCGCGAGTTCCTGAACGTACAGCGCTCCAAAGGCTGGGCGAAAGTTTTGGGCCAGGGGATACCCGGGGCGTTGAACATCGAGTGGAGCGCCAGCCAGCGGATGCTGACCATCCGCGCCATTGCCAAGAAGGGAAACAAGCCGTATCAATTACTCGGAGTGTTCATGCAGTATCTGCTGGAGCGGCACGGCACGAAGATCACCAACATCAACATCCAACTTCGATAGGGCGGGTGTGTGAGAACATCCTGGCAGCCGTGTGGCAGCGGCAAACAGAGCAAGGCGGAGTTTGCCGATGGCTTCGACGGCGCGCGTACCACCATCGGCAAGCCTGCGCTTGCCGCTGCCACACATGGCGCTCCGTGCTGGAAAACGGGCCTTGCCGCGAAATTCACACGGACACGATAGGGCGGAGCGCCGGGTTTTTGCTTCGGGTGCGGGAGAGTCTCTGGTAGGCTGGGCGGGATGGAACGATCGTTGCGATGCGTGTTGATTTCGGTTCTGTGGCTGGCGTGGCTGGGGCTGCTGCCGGGGACGTTTGCGGCGGCGCTGGTCACGGGGCAGGGCGGCTGGAGCCGGTTCTGGTGGATGTCGTCGACAGCGCTGGCGGCCGCCGCGTGGATCAATTGGCTGTGGCGTCGGCGAGACCGCTTGGCTCCGGCGTGCGCGTCCATCGCTGCCGGCATGACGCTGGGCATGCTGGCCGATCTCTACGGCGCGTGCAAGGCCCTCCGCTTCACCGAGCCTTTGGCGATGATCGTCCCATTGTTCGCGCTGGGACACGTCTTCTACATCGCCGGCATGCTGACGTTGGCGCGTCACCTGCAACTGACCATCCGGCCCGGGTGGAGCAGGGTGTTCGCCATCGCGGTCGTGCTCTACAATCTCGCCGGCCTGGCGCTTTGGGCGGCGCTGGTGCATCCATCGGACGACCTGCCGGCCATGCACCTGCCGACCGCGGCGTACACGCTCTTCCTCGCGACCGCCGCAGCGGTGATGGCGACGGTCGCGTGCTTCGACAGGCGATTGCTGCTGGTGGGCATCGGCGGCCTGCTCTTTCTCGCCAGCGACGGCTTCCTGGCGGTCCGACTGTTCCAGGACAACTGGCGCCACCTCGGCGATCTCTGCTGGATCACCTATGGGCTTGGACAGATGCTGATCGTCTACGGTGTCATCGCCGCCACCTGGCCGCGCACGGACCGGGCGCCTGCGTGACATTGTGCGTGGGCCGTTTCGCGGTGGTCAGTTCGTGCTGTTGCCTCGACCCTCGATGTGGCGAAGGATGAACGCCTTGCGCAAGGCGGAGATGTCGCCAAGCCACAGGTCCTCCTCGGGCAGACCGTTGTGGGGTTTGTGCGGATAGGCGACGATCTGCTTCGGGCCGGCCAGCGTGTTATATGTGGCGAAGATTCCGGGCGCCGGACACGCCGTGTCGATGAGCCCGACGAAGATCAACGTCGCGGCGCGGGACCGCGCCGCCAGGTGCACGTTGTCACAGTAGCGAACCGCCTCGATCACCTTCCTGGTGCGCTCGTTTTCGATGTCACGTCCCACCGGCATGGGCCAGCCGCCGAGCCGCCCGACGACCGGGCCGGTGAAGTCGCACATGGCCGGCACGATGGCCACCACCGCGGAGACGCGCCGGTCCAGACCGGCCGCCGCCAGCGCCTGCCCGCCACCCTGGCTCTCGCCCGTCGTGATCAGGTGCGCGCCGTCCCAATGATCCTGCGCAGCGACGAACTCGATGGCGGCCAGCAGCCGGACGTACATCCCGACGAAGTAAAACTTGTCGCGGTCGTCCGCGCCCTGCGTCGGATAATGGCGCAGCTCTCCCTGTTCGAGGTCCTGGTAGTACTCGGGCGGCTGGCCGTTGAGCATGCCGTGCGCGTTGATATCGACGACGATCGCGCCGTACTCCCTGGCCAGTGACGCGGCGTTCTGAGCGGAGGCCTTGCACCAGTGACCTGCGACGCCGGCGGCGCGGAGGTAGAGAATCGCCGGACAACTGCGCGCCTTGGCATCCTTCGGACACGCATAATAGCCGCGTGCGGCCTTGGTCTGTGGACAGGGGATCGCCAGGTCGAAGCATTCAACTGTCGGATCGGGACTTTCCACAGGTGTCAGTTCCGCCATCGCGGTCATCGTCTTGAGCGCCGCCTTGCGGGCGTTCCAGAACCCGTCAAGATCGTCCGGCGCCGGCACCGACGGCGCAATCGTCTCAGGGGCGACCATGACGCCCGCGCGGGTTGGTCCGTCTTTCGTCGCCGCGCCTTCCGCTGACGCCTCACAGACGTACCAGCCGGCCGCTTCCGGGGTGAAGCGCACCTTCAGCGTCGCGCCGTCCCGGGTGGTCTGGAGCGGAGCGGACTTCTCGAATCCGTCGCGCTGGATGGTGACACGGACTTTCTCCATCTCGTCCGGCTCGACGCCGCCGATCGTGAAGACCACCTCTGTGCCCAGCGGATAGATGCCGGACTTCTCGTTGCTGCTGACGACGAGAGCGGCCGCGCCGGCGACCGCTTGGGCGGCCAGGACTGCGGCGGTTGCCAGGACAATGAGACGTCGGATCGAAGGCAACGAATTCAGAAGTCGAACAGTTCCAGTGGACATGCGATTTTTCTCCTCAATTCTCCAATTCGCCATCTTGTGGTGCGGCTTGGGTCAACCCGTTCCACCAGAGCGCCATCATGACACAGAACCACCGAACAAGCAACCCCGCATCGCTCGACCACAGGAGCGATGCCCCGGAGTGGAGTGACGTCAGAGTCACACGCCGCAATTGCACAACGGCTGATTCCCTCGTAACATGGCGTTTCCCGAAGGGTTCGGCGCATGGGCGGCCGGGCCGTATGGTCGGGGCCGCCGACCTGGTTCGAATCGGAGATATGCAATCTGATGGTTTGGCTTCTTTCTGACGATGGATCGATCCGCCGGCGGGGCTTCACACTGGTGGAGCTGCTGGTGGTGATCGCGATCCTCGCACTGCTCATGACGCTCCTGCTGCCGGCGCTGTATCGCGCCAAGAACCTGGCACGGCGAACCGCGTGCCTGTCCAACCTGCGGCAGATCGGCCTGGGCGCCGCCTCCTACGCCAACGACAACCTCGGCCGCATGCCCTTCGTGCCCGACTGCGAGCTCCAGCTCACGCCCCCGGTCAACGACAGCGGCAAACGCTACAACAGCATGGGCTCGTTCATGCCGCTGATCGATCCGTACGTCGGGTCGGTCGAGATATGGGCTTCCTCGCCGACCAAGCTGGCGAAGGCCGATTCGTGGCTGATGCACTTCAGCAGTCCGTGGCGGGCCGACGGCGTCGAGATGCCCGAACGCGGCTGGTCCAACTACATCAGCGACAAGCTCGCCGAGCTCGACACGACCAAGGCCCGCTACCTGCGCGGCCGCACCCCGGAGAGCTGCGCCCGCTTGCGCGGCGCGAGCACGGCGTCCGAGGAATGGCTGATGAGTCCGTTCTTCGAGCGGTCCTGGTGGTCCGGCTTCCACGAGCAGTGGACCGTCGGCGAGAGCGTCCCGCCGGCCGAGGGCTGGTCCGCCCACGACGGCGGCCGCAACCAGCTCTACCTCGACTTCCACGCCGATTGGGTCCGGCGGGACATCCGGCCCTGATCCGCCCGCCATCGCGTCACCTCAGCGTCGGGCCTTACTTCCCGGCTTGCTGGTACATTGCGTGGACCTCCGCTCTTCGCTGCGGCGGCCACTCCTGCGGGAAGTTCAGCCGAGCGAACTCCCCGAAGGGCGCAGAGAATGCAGGAGGGGTTCTTCGCAGATTTCCGCTTGTTCTCAGGGATGCTCAGGGCTATACTACAGATGGTCTTGGGGAACGGGCACGGAGGCCGGGACCGATCTGACAAGACGGGCGGGCCGGGGGACGGACCTTCACAGACCACCTTCAAGGCGACGACTTGCGGCTTGGCCGCATGCGTGACAGACGCATCGGCTTCTATCGGATTGTGCGAGTGTTTGTGGGGAGGAAATCATGAGAAGGTGCCGTATCATCGCGACCGTGTGTTGTTTGCTGGCTGTGACGAGTCCGGCGTTGTCCGCGCAGCGCCACTTCAATGCGACACAACTGCCTGAATGGCAGGGCAGGGCGATCGAGCCACATGCCATGAACGACCTCGGCCAGGTCGTTGGCGTGATGCGTGGTTCCGAAGGGCCCTGGCGCCTGTTCCTATGGGACCGCGAGAGCGGCCTGCAGGACTTGGGCCTGGTGTCTCCGGAGTGTTGTGACATCAACAACAAGGGCCAGATCGTGGGCACCATGCCGGAGGCCGGGGGTGAAATGCGAGTGTTCCTCCGTGAACCCGATGGCCGGGTGGAGTTCCTCGGCCGTCCCGGCCACATCAGCCAGGCCAGGGCGATCAATGACAGCGAGCAGGTCGTAGGCCGGGTTTTCGGGCCTCGTGCCGGCTACCACGCCTTCATATGGGACCGGACCAGCGGGATGCGGGAGTTGGGTGGACCTACCGGCGTCCGTGGCGGAGCGACCGCCGTCAGCGACACGGGACAGGTCTTCGGCTACATCGAGTACCTCGAGGGTATCCATCGCCAACAGCGGCCCTGCTATTGGGAGTTGGCGGGTTCCTCAGGCGGCGCGCCAATGGAGACGCCGAGTCGCGACTTCTTCGCCATGAATCGCAAAGGGTGGGTCGTCGGCAGGTATGTGTTCGCCAAGGGCGGGCCACATGTCGTGCTCTGGCGCGGCAGTGCCGGCATGGAGAAGCTGTTTCCGTACGTGGATGAAAACGGTGCGTTCGTACCCTCGACCTGCATGGTCAACGATGTCAATCAAGTGGTCTTCATCGAGGAGAAGCGCAGTCCGTGGGCCGAGCAGGTGGATGTGAATGCTGCGTCTGAGCGGCGTTGCTGCTTCTGGGACCCCGTCGCCGGCAGGATATCCCTCGATGAGTATCTGCCCGCGCAGACGCGTGAGTTCATCGTCCGCGACCTGAACAATCGCGGCGCCATCCTCGGCATCGCCCGCCTGGCCGACGGCGATCGCAGCGTGCCCATCGTGCTGGAGCCGACGCACGCGGCGAACTGAGTCTGGTTCGCAGTGACGCCGTGAGGCACTACAACCTGTGCTCCTTACGCGAATTGGAGCAGTTGCAGGGGCAGACCTCGTTTCGACCGTGCCATATGTATGCGCAAGATGTGTGTTGGTGCAGGTCTTCGGATAGCGCCCCTGGCGGCGCGGGGGCTGCCGTCCGCCTGCCAGGATGCTCCCACGCACACCTGCCCGTCTCGATATGGCGGGGAAGAAGCCGTTTGCAGTGGGCCCGTAAGGGCATACACAGGTTTCAAAGTAGCGTCTCACGATGCCACAACAAACGACTGCGAAGGCTCGATTCCCTGAACTGCGGCGCGGTGCTATAATCGGGCAGGCGTGGGTGGGGAGAGGGGACAATCGGCTTATCTGGGGGCATAGACGGCGGCGATGGGGATGGAGTCGTTGATCGGCAGACGGATCGGTGTGCTCGACGATGGGTTCGTCGAGGTGGTGGACTGCATGGGCGACGATGCGGCGATCGTGCAGGCGGCCCGCGTCTTGTACGCCGAGGACGGGGAGAGCCCGGGAGCCCGAGCCCGTTTTTGTGGGCGGGTGGGAATCGCAGGGGTCCTCCGGTGGCGACGGAGCGGACGGTGAAGACGTCGCTCCCGCTTGGTCTGGTCCGACGGACGCGGAGGGGGAGAGATAGCCCCGTTTTCCTTGTGTGGAATCGAAGGACGGCACCGTATGATTTCGGCAAGAAGGATGCATGGACTCTCCATCGTGCTGCTTGTGTGTTCCTGTGGCTGCTCTTCTGGACGAAAGGCCGCTGTGCCAAAGGTAAGCCAATGTCCATCTCCCATGAGGGACACGATCCGGGCCCACGAGCGGATCGGCGACCAGCCCGTCCCCGGTGTGTCGATCGTTCTACAGTCTGCGCTGTCGAAGCCTGTTGAAGTCTATTTCGCCGAGGAGAGAAACGCGCGGCGTCGCACGGGGCTGCTCATTCATTTTCACGGGGCCGGCTATGTTGCGAAACACGCCGGAGTTGAGGCGGCGCATCCGCTCATTGTTGCCGTTGTGAATCTCAGGTCAGGGTCGGCGGTCTATGAGAATGCATTTGCCGGCGAGTCCACGTTTCCCTCGCTCATTGATGCGATCCGCGAGGCAGTCTCTGCGAGGGCATCCACGGATATCGAGATTTCAAGGGTGTACCTGAGCTCATTCAGCGCGGGATGTGGAGCGGTTCGGGCGATCCTCAGGCACCATTCCTCGGCCGTGGACGGAATCGTGTTGCTGGATGGCCTCCACACGGACTATGTGCCGCCGGGACGCGTGTTGGCGGAAGGCGGAACGCTCAATGCCGAGAAGCTCAAAGGGTACCTGGATTATGCCCGCCTGGCCTTGGACGGCCAGAAGCGATTCCTGATCACGCACTCGGAGATATTCCCCGGCACATACGCGAGTACAACGGAGACGGCCGACTATCTGATCGACTCACTGCATCTGCAAAGGCATCCCGTGCTCAAGTGGGGGCCCATGGGCATGCAGATGGTCACTGAAACGCATCACAACGGCCTGACCATCCTCGGTTTCGCGGGCAACAGCGCACCGGACCACGTCGATCATCTCCACGGGTTGCCCGCGTTCTTGAGGATGATCCTACACGAGGGGCCGACGGGGTAGCGACAGGGACAGACCTCGTTTTTGTGGAGATGACGAACCGCTGGGGTCATCCACCGGCGACCGAGATAGCAGCCTATAGAGCAGTCCCGAGCCGACGCATGCTGCCGATGCCTGGGGTCCTGCTGTATGTTGCTGTTAAAGACCGCTCTGCCACACTATGTCCGCTGCCTGCGGTTCGCAGGTGGTACACATATGCGTACTCAGTATGCATGTTGGTGCAGGTCTTCGGACAACGTCCAGGTCGACGCGGAGGACTGCGTGGCAACGCCAAGCTCGAAGAGCTTGGGAATGGTTCTTCGCATCCGCAACCACCAGGGATCGTCGCGCCAGACCAGTCTACCATCCCCAAACGCCAAGGCGTTTGAGGCTGCCACCCGCCCGTCAGGATGTTCCCACACACACCTACCCGTCTTGATATGCCGGGGAAGAAGCCGTTTGTAGTGGGCCCGTAAGGGCATACACAGGTTTCAAAGTAGCGTCTCACGATGCCACAACAAACGACTGCGAAGGCTCGATTCCCTGAACTGCGGCGCGGTGCTATAATCGGGCAGGCGTGGGTGGGGAGAGGGGACAATCGGCTTATCTGGGGGCATAGACGGCGGCGATGGGGATGGAGTCGTTGATCGGCAGACGGATCGGTGTGCTCGACGATGGGTTCGTCGAGGTGGTGGACTGCATGGGCGACGATGCGGCGATCGTGCAGGCGGCCCGCGTCTCGTATGGCGAGGGCACCAAACGCGTCAGCGAGGATCGCGGCCTGATCCGCTATCTGATGCGGCACCGGCACACGACGCCGTTCGAGATGTGCGAGATCAAGCTGCACGTGCGGACGACGATGGACTGCTGGCGCCAGTGGATCCGGCACCGCACCGCCAACGCCAACGAGCACTCGACGCGGTACTCGGTTGCGATCGATTCGGCCCAGCGGACCGCGCCCGACCAGTGGCGGCTCCAGTCCAGAGACAACCGCCAGGGCAGCGAGGGTGCTCTGAGCGCCGAGCAGGGCGAGCACTTCAGCCGGCGCGAAGCCGAGATCATCGCGAGCGCGCGGCAGGTCTACGAGGAGCGGCTGGCCGCAGGCATTGCGCGGGAGCAGGCGCGGAAGGACCTGCCCCTGTCGACCTACACCGAGGCTTACTGGAAGATCGACCTGCACAACCTGCTGCACTTCCTCGAACTGCGGATGGAGCCGCACGCCCAGTACGAGATCAGGCAGTACGCCGAGGCCATCGGCTTTCAGATTGTCAGCCAGTGGGTGCCGCTGACGTGGGAGGCGTTTCTGGACTACCGGCTTGGCGCGGTGTTGCTGTCGCGGACGGAGATCGGCCTGCTGTCGCTGCTGCACGCCGGAAAGAGCGTCGAGGCCGTCGATGAGATGCAGGCCGTCGGCTGGCTCCAGCGCGAGGGCCAAGCATGGAAGCCCAACCGCGAGGCCAGAGAGTTCGCCGCCAAGCTCCAGCGCCTCGGCCTGCCCCCACCCTGGCAGACGTAGAGCAGGGCGGCTACTTCTGCGTGTAATCGATGAGGCGGGCGATTTCGCTGCGGAGGTCCTTGCGGTCGACGATCATGTCGACGAAGCCGTGTTCCATGAGGAACTCGGCGGTCTGAAAGCCCTCGGGCAGCTCGATTTTGATGGTCTCGGCGATGGTTCGCGGTCCGGCGAAGGCGATCAGGGCCCTAGGCTCGGCGATGATCACGTCGCCGAGCATGGCGAAGCTGGCGGTGACGCCTCCGGTGGTCGGGTCGGCCAGCACGGAGATGAACAGGCCCTTACGCTCGTTGAATCGGGCCAGGGCGGCGGAGGTCTTGGCCATCTGGCCGAGCGAGACGACGCCCTCGTGCATGCGGGCCCCGCCCGAGCAACTGACGGCGACCAGCGGCAGCGATTCCTCGATGGCCTTCTCGACCGCGACGCAGAACTTCTCCCCGACGACCGCGCCCATCGAGCCCATCAGGAAGTCCGGCTCCATGACGCCGAGCACCACGCCGCGACCCTTGATGAACGCCTTGCCGATCTGCATCGCCTCGGCGGCCCCGGATTTCTCCTGGTCGGCCCGGATACGGTCCTTGTAGGTGGTGCCGCGGAACTGGAAATCGAGCGGGTCGGCCGACGTCATGTTTTCGAGGATAGGCTGAAACGTGTCCTCGTCGACGAGGTGGCGGATGCGGGCGGTCGCTCCGATGCGGAAGTGGTGATTGCAGGACGGACAAACGTCGAGGTTCTTCTGCACCGCGCTCTTGTAGAGCATGTGCTCGCATCCGGGGCATCGCACCCAAAGCCCCTCGGGCATCTCTTTGCGGGGCTTCAGGGAAAAGCCGTTCCAGGTTGCCTTGGCTTTCTTCGTCATCGTCGTGCTGCTGGGTCCCATCATTGCCATCACTATTGGCCCTGCTCGGCGCAAACGACCACCGCGAGTCCGCCGGCACAGGCGCCAATACTATACCAGCGAATCGGGCCGAAGGCCATGAGAAGTTACCTGCAGGCCTTTCGAATTGCGTCGATGGCGGCGGCCCGGTCCGGCTGGCCGAAGATAGCGTTGCCGGCCACGAGCGTGTCGGCCCCGTAGGAGACCACGATCGGGGTCGTCGCCGGGTCGATGCCGCCGTCGACCTCGATCCGCACGTCAGGGCCGACGATCTTCCGCAGGTCGACGATCTTCCGTGCGGCCTCGGGCATGAACTGCTGGCCGCCGAAGCCGGGCCGGACGGTCATCACCAGGACCATGTCGCACAGCGGCGCGACCCTCTCGATAGCTCTGACGGGGGTCTCCGGGTTCAGCGTGATCCCGGCGGTACAGCCCAGATCGCGGATCCGGGCGACCATCCCCGCGGGGTCGTCGGCCACCTCGATGTGGAACGTGATGTTGTCCACGCCGGCCTTGGCGAAGGCTTCGACGTACCGGGCAGGCTCGCTGATCATCAGGTGGCTGTCGAACACCAAGTCGCTGTGCTTGCGGAGCTTGGCGATTACCGGGGGACCCACGGTCAGATTTGGAACGAAGTGCCCGTCCATGACGTCGAGGTGGACGATCTTGACGCCGGCGGCGGCCACCTCGGCGATTTCGCTGGCCAGTTTGCCGAAATCGGCGCTCAGGATCGACGGTGCAACCTCAATTGTCCCTGCCGGCGGTAGCCGCATGTCTCGGCGCCTCATGCTGGATCAGATACAGCGGGTGGCAGCCTCAAGCGCGGCTTGGGGATGGCTTTCTTGCCCACCATCCCCAAGTCCTGCGGACTTGAAGCTGCCACCCGATGGAGTTTTGAAGAAGAGTTATTTCTCGTCGAGAATTTCGAGGCACACGAACTTCTTGCCCTCGAGGAACTCCAGCGACGCGCCGCCACCGGTGGAGATGTGGCTGATCCGGTCTTCGAGGCCGAGCTTGGCCACGGCGCTGGCGCTGTCGCCGCCGCCGATGATGCTCTTGGCGCCCTTGTCGGTCGCCTCGGCGACCGCCAGGGCCACCGCCTTGGTTCCTGCGTCGAAGGGCTCCATCTCGAAGACGCCCATCGGGCCGTTCCAGACGATGGTCTTGGCGCCCTTGACCTTCTTGGCGAACAGGGTACGGCTCTTGGGCCCGATGTCCAGGCCCAGCCAGCCGGCGTCGATGTTCTCGCCGACCACCTTGTTGGCCGCCCCCGCCTTGACCTCCTGGGCCACCACCGAGTCGACCGGCAGGACGACCTCGCAGCCGGCTTCCTTCGCCTGGTCCAGCAGTTGCGTCGCCTTGTCGAGGAAGTCGTCCTCGCACAGGCTGTTGCCCACCTGCTTGCCCTGGGATTTCAAGAACGTGTAGGCCATGGCGCCGCCGATGACGATGGCGTTGACCTTGCTGGTGAGGTTCTCGATGACGCCGATCTTGTCGGAGACCTTGGCGCCGCCGAGGATGGCGACGAACGGCCGTTCAGGGTTCTTCAGCGTGTCGCCGAGGAACTTCAACTCTTTCTCGATCAGGAAGCCGATGACGCGGGGCTTGCCCGCCATGACCATCGGAACCGTGTACATCGAGGCGTTGTCGCGGTGGGCGGTCCCGAAGGCGTCGTCGACGTAGACATCGGCCATCGACGCCAGCTCCCTGGCGAAGTTGTCCTTGGCTTGGCGCAACTGGGCGTCTTCCTTGGCGGCCTTGTCCTTGATCGTCTCTTCCTTGTAGAAGCGAACGTTCTCAAGCAGCAGGCACTGGCCGGGCTTGAGGGCCTTGGCCTTGGCTTTGGCGTCCGGCCCGACGCAGTCGGTCGCGAACACTACTTCCTGGTCCAGAAGCTCGGAAAGCCTTGCGGCCACAGGTCTTAGCGAGAACGCGTCTTCCGGCACGCCCTTCGGCCTGCCCAGATGGCTCATCAGGATCAGGGCGCCACCCTTCTTGAGGATGTGCTTGATCGTGGGCAAAGCCTTGACGATGCGGTCGTCGCTGGTGATGTTGCGGTTCTCGTCAAGCGGCACGTTGAAATCGCACCGCATGAGCACCTTTTTGCCCTTTACGTTGATGTCAGCTACCGTTTTCTTAGCCATAGTCCAGTCCAAAACAAGTCCATTCTATGCGGTTTCGTCGCTCGATCGTCCCGATAGTCGTCGGGATCGATTACAGGGTTATCCCGGCGCGGATCGAAGTGAAACACTATGTCTCGTCGGCGAGCCTGTCAAGTCTCTTTCCAGGGCAACGGCGCGGGCCGCCCGACGCCCTCCTGCCGTCTTGTCCCCCTGGCGATCCGGCTACTCCTGCACCGTTCGGTTGACGAGGTACTTGGCCACGACCTTGTTCAATTCTCCGCCCGAGGGCTTGCCGTCGGCGTGCCGACGGAGGATTTCGAGATCCGACTTCCAGACCACGTCGCCCGGGGCCAGCAGGAAGACGCTTTCCGGCTCATAGGTGTTGAAGAGCCGGTCGTCCTTGAAGTAGTAGTGCGTCTGGCATACCTCCGTGGGATAGGCGCGCATCAGGGGCGGGATGTCGTGGGGCAGGAACCAGAGCTTGATCTCCCGCTCGGCGTCCTCGTGGTTGGCCGAGGCGTGGATCAGGTTGTCCATGCGGTCGTCGATCTTCTTGCCTTGGGCGTCGAGGATCGGCACGACGGTTCCGAGGGCCCGCAGGCAGCCGGGCTTCTCTTCGCGAGCTTTGTGCGGATTGGTCGGGCCGGCCATGTCCCGCACGGTCCTCAGCACGTTCGGTCCGAGGTAGACGATGGCGATGACCCGTCGCTTCCAGACATCCACAGGGTAGTGGACCACGCCCATGATGTAGTCGAGCAGGGCGGGGTAAAATCCCTTGCCCCGGTGCTCGGCATAGTGTTCCTCGGCCAGGAGCCGATGGACGTTGACGATCTTGGCAGCGGCAAAGCGCGACCCGGTGTGAAATTCGGACAGTTGAGACAGGATGAAGCCGGTGACGGAGTTCTTCAGAGCGTCCGGCTTGATCAGCACCAGGGTCTGTTCCAGTTGCTTGTTGTCCATGGACGAGCATCCTCACTGCATATCGAGACACAAAAGACGAAATCCGAAACAAACGCCAACGACTCCAATCCGAAGGTCCCACACCATCGCGAGATTCGAGCGTTCGAGTCTTTGTGTTTGTTTCGGATTTCGATGTTTCCGTTTGCGATCGGCCGGCCCGATTACAGCTTCGCCATCTTCTCCATCAGGTCGACGCTGCGGTTCGAGTAGCCCCACTCATTGTCGTACCAGCTCACGACCTTGACCATGTTGCCTTTGACCATGGTCGAAAGGGCGTCGAAGATGCTCGAATGCGGGTCGTTCACGATGTCGCTGCTGACGATCGGCTCGTCGCAATAGGCCAGGACGCCCTTCATCGGGCCCTCGGCCGCCTTCTTCATCGCCGCATTGATGGCGTCGACCGTCGCCTCCTTCTTGACTTCCACCACCAGGTCCACCACGCTGCCCACGGGCACCGGGACGCGCAGGGCGAAACCGTGCAGCTTGCCGTCGAGTTCCGGGATCACCTGGCCGATGGCCTTGGCCGCGCCGGTGCTCGTCGGGATGATGTTGGCCGCCGCAGCGCGGGCCCGCCGCAGATCGCTGTGGATCATGTCCGCCACGCGCTGGTCGTTGGTGTAGGCGTGGATCGTGGTCATCAGGCCCTTCTCGATGCCGAACGTGTCGTTGAGCACCTTGGCGATAGGGGCCAGGCAGTTCGTGGTGCACGAGGCGTTGGAGACGCAGTTGATGCCCTTGGTCAGGATCTTGTCGTTGACGCCCATCACGACGGTGGCGTCGATCTTGTCCTTGGCGGGCACGCTGAGCAGGACTTTCTTGGCTCCGGCCTTGAGGTGGTCGGCGTAGCCGCCCTTGGGCGACTCGGCGCTGCGGAAGATGCCGGTCGATTCGAGCACGACCTTAACGCCCATGGCCTTCCAGGGCAGCTCGGCGGGGTTCTTCACGGCCAGGACCTTGATCTCCTTGCCGTCAATCACCAGCGCGTCGTCCTTGGCCTGGACGGTGCCCTTCCAGCGGCCCATGACGGTGTCGTATTTGAACAGATGGGCAAGGCTCTTGGCATCGGACAGGTCGTTGATAGCCACCAGTTCCAGCTCGCCTTTGCGCTGCATGATGATCCGTGCGACCGCTCTGCCGATCCGCCCGAAACCGTTGATTCCTACCTTTGTTGCCATCGGTTGTTCTCCTTTTAACCTTGTTCTGACCTCTCTGAACGGGTCTTCTTCGTGATCTCGATACTCCCCCGGCGGGAGCCTGCACATATGGAAGGCTCACTGTAGTGGCATCCCCCAACCCTGTCAAGGATTTCTTCCCCTACGCCGGAACCGGGGTAATTGTGCGAAATCGCACAGATGAAAGGGCTCTAAGCGCGAGGTGGATGGCGGTGCGATTGCGGCCTTCAAAACCGCTTCAGACGAGCTTCGTCCGCAGACCGGCCTTCCTGGCTACCGAAACCTGCCTCTGGTCGGCCGAGACGAACAGCTCGGCTCCCCACTGGACGGCGCAGGCAATGTGCAATGCGTCCATTGCGCGGACGGGGTTCTTTTCCAGGATGGTCGTGCAAGTCGCTATCGCCTCCGGCGTGAGGTTGACTATATCGGCGTCGCGGACATCCTCAAACACGTTGTCCTTCGCTGTTTCATACTGCCGGCGCGAGAGATCATGTTCGCGTACACGCCGGTTGAGGGCCGAGACGACCTCGGGAATGCAGACAACGCTCACGGCAAGCTCCGTGGCCGCCATGTACAGCGTCTCGACGTCCTGGCTGCCCATTTCCTCGATGTACCGCTTCACAAGGGCCGAGGAATCAAAGAACGTCTTCACACCTTCGCTCCTCAAGAATCGTGGCCGACAGGCCGGCCCCTTTGATGGTCAAACGCGACCCAGGCCGTTTCCACGACAGTTTGTCGCCGCGCTGGGCCGACGGCGGCGAGATCTCCGCGATGGGCTTGCCATGACGCAGTACCAGGAACGTCTCCCCCTTTTCGACATCGGAGAGCACTCCCGACGCCTGCCTTCGAAACTCCGTGAACGTGATCGTCTTCACACGAACCTCCCAATCCAAACTGTACACCACTGTACATAAGTGTACAATACAAGGGGTGGTCTGTCAATACGACTCCTGTGGCGCGAAATGCTCGCAACCTTCTGCCTGCAGTATACCTGGTTCATCCAGGCCACTGCGCCCTCTCTTTGATCCGCATATGGCTCATCTGTTGCCTTCACATGCGACGACGAACCCGCAATCCGGCGCTAATGCCATACCACGTGGCATGCGAGGTACTCACTCAGCACGAAGCGGACAGAATCCCCATCCGACTGGCTGACTGAGTATCGATATCGCCCCGCCTGTACAACGGTCCAGCCAGTTGATTCGGGGCTGTAGATGTTCTTGACGCAGTGTCTGAACGCGCGGCTGCCAATCTCCGGCCAGGGCTCAAGGCAGCCGGTTCCGAGCGACTCGAACGCGGATCTCTGTTCGTCGGACATCAGAATGAGCGGGGCAAAGCTCACGGTGTCGGGTTCTTCGGTCTTTGGGAGACTGAGTTCATACGCGATGTGACCCCGTGCGAGCTTGAGCACGATGCGTCTCACGCGGTCTACGTCCACATCCCAAACGACGCTGCCTGAATCGCCGAGTCGCCTGGCCCCCCTGAGCCGAGCAGTCAAACGCGGCGTATCGGTAAGGATTCGCTTGATGTTGATTCGATTGACGTCATCGGGTTCTGCCGATCCGCAGATCGCAGCCTCGATGAGGCAAGCAACATACTGCTCGTGCGATGAAAAGCTGTCGTTGCACTCAGCACACGCTTCCACGACCGCCAGATTGGCTGGAAACGGCTCGTCGAGAAGAACCTTTGAAGGACAGTGATCTCGCGTATCGGGTTGCGCGCCACAGTAGACGCAACGTCCGGTCAAACGCTCATCGATGAACAGGTGTCGGGGGTCCATCTGTGCCTCTGGACGTTGTTCATTATGCTGTGCACAACGCGGCGGTACACGCCGGCAACTCCCGGCCCTTGGCAGACCAGCCCACTCACTACCGGGTCTATCTGGCCTCCAACACTTGGTAGACTCTGCCGTGCTGCTGAAGCCATTCGATGTCTCCCTGCTCGGCGTGCTCTTGCACTTTGCGGAGCAGTTGCACCGTTTCGGCCTCGTAACAGGGTTCGCCAGCGTCATCCTCCGGGATGACCGCCTCGACTTCAACCGCCACGACGAAGTCTCGGGTTCGCACTAAGCGTGTGCGAGCTACTCGCTTTCCGCGAATCCTCATTGTTCAACCTCATCGAAGAAATGAACTGTGACCAATTTCGGCCACCCCGCTGCGCTTCAAATGGGACCAGACAGCCTTGAACTCCGTTCCGTCCGGAAGCCTCTCTCGCACCTCAACGGCCGGATTCGGTTTTTCATCGGCCCGCTCACACATCAACTTGCCGTCCTCCAGACCAAGAACAGCTTGCCATTCCAGAATACCGCGTTCCTCAAGCCGTTGAGCCGCGTGTTCTCCAATCACGTATTTCTCGTCGGCGACAAGGCGGCGAATCTTGCCAACAGCTTCCCCATTCAAGGTTTCCCTATCCTTCGTTTAGGATCCAGGCGCGTTGTTAGCGTTCAGAATATCCCTGACTTCACTCATACAAATGAAGATAGCAGAAACCGTCGGGCCAAGCAAGACGGGCCGCTTCTTTCCGTTCCCGACGCCGTATGGTGTGTGCGTCTATCAGTGGGCAGTTGTGCCGGGCAAGCGGGTTTGGAGGCGGTAGAGGGCGGAGCGGGCGGTGATGAAGAGGGTTTGGCGGTCGGCGCCGCCGAAGATCAGACGCATGCGGTGCTGAGGGACCTCAGCGGTGTCGATCTGCCGGTCTGACGGCGGAATGCCTCCGTCGTCCGGTCTCGATGGACGTCAAGGAAGGCTCGGACTTCCCCTGCGTTCGCCACAGGGGAAGTCCAATCGCTCCACTTGATGGCTTTGGCCTTTCGGATCGGTTTCTCCTGGAGGTAGCGGCTGATGTTGCGGATCGCCTGGCGCAGACGCTGCTCATTCTCCACCAAGGCGATGCGGAAGTAGCCTTCGCCGTTCTCGCCGAAGGCCCGTCCGGGAGAAATGGCGATGTCGGCGTGCTCCATCAGGTCCACGTGCAAATCAGCAGCGGGACTTCTGTTGCTGGCGTGTTCGGTCTTCCACGGTTCTCTCCGCGATGGATGGAATCGGGCGAATCGGCGCTGGGGCACCCTCCGCTGGTGTTTTCTGCACAGGCTGCTATACTCTGGGCGTCTCGCGGCGATGTGAGCGCGCGAGTCTTGTGGTGAGGTGGCAACAAGCGATGATTGGATCAGTCCATGCCATAGCGACGCCCTATCTGATCCTGGGCGTGTCGATCCTGCTGCTGGCCAGTATCCTGGCGAGCAAGGCCTCGGAGCGTCTGGGCGTGCCGGCCCTGCTGATGTTCCTGCTGGTCGGCATGCTGGCGGGCTCCGAAGGTCCCGGGGGGATTCATTTCGACGACCCGTACTTCGTGCGTCTTCTGGGCACCTTCGCGCTGGCGTACATTCTGTTTGCGGGCGGACTGGACACGGACTGGCCGAGCGTCCGGCCGGTGCTTCGCAGCGGCATGGTTCTGGCGACGCTGGGGGTCTTTCTGACCGCAGTTTTCGTGGGGGCCTTTGCGGTCCTGGTCCTGGGATTCACCTGGCTGGAAGGACTGTTGCTCGGCTCGGTGATCTCCTCCACCGATGCGGCGGCCATCTTCGCGGTGCTCCGTTCCCGCCAGGTCAGCCTGAAGAGACAGCTCAAGCCGTTGCTCGAACTGGAATCCGCCAGCAACGACCCCATGGCCATCTTCCTGACGATCACGATGCTGAGCCTGCTGGGCGACCCACCGCTGCCGTGGTGGTCCGCGATTCCCTCGCTCGCCCGCCAGATGCTCATCGGCGGCGCCGCGGGGTACCTGCTGGGCAAGGCCATGATCGGCATTGTCAACCGGATCCGTCTGGAGTATGAAGGCCTCTATCCGGTCCTGACCATGGCCCTGGTCCTGTTGGTCTTCGGCGTGACGGAGGCGGTGCGCGGCAACGGCTTCCTGGCGGTCTACATTGCGGGCCTGGTGCTGGGCAACGCCGACTTCATCCACAAACGCAGCATCGAGCGATTCCATGACGGGCTCTCCTGGCTGGCCCAGATCGCGATGTTCCTGACGCTGGGCCTGCAGGTATACCCGTCGCATCTGACCCCTCTGATCGGGTCCGGACTGCTGCTGTCGGCGTTTCTGATGTTCGTGGCCCGGCCGTTGGCGGTGGCGGCCTGCCTGATCCGCAGCCGGTTGACCTTTCGTGAGAAGCTACTGGTTTCCTGGGCGGGGCTGCGCGGGGCCGTGCCCATCGTGCTGGCGACGTTCCCGATGACAACCGGCATCAGGCAGGGCGAGATGATCTTCAATCTCGTCTTCTTCGTGGTCATTGCCTCGGTGCTTCTCCAGGGCCGATCGCTGACGCGTGTGGCACGCTGGCTGAAACTGGACCGGCCTCTGCGGTCCAAATGGCGCATGCCGCTGGAATTCGACCGGACGGAAGGGACCTTCCGCACCTCGATGGTGGAACTGATCGTCTCGCCCGATTCCGCGGCGGCGGGACAGCCGATCATTCACGCGAAGCTGCCGCCGGGCGCGCTGGTCGCCATGATCGAGAGGAACGGCGAGTACATCGTCCCCAACGGCGGCACCGAGTTCCGGGCAGGCGACGTTGTGCTCGTGCTCGGAGACAAAAATATCCTGGAGAAGGTCCGAACCCTGCTGACGGCTCCATAACCGACGAACAGCCTCTGTCAGTCTCCCGGACCTCGGGTCTCATCCGGCTACTTGACGGCTTTGGCCTTGCGGATGGGCTTCTCCTGGAGGTAGCGGCTGATGTTGCGGATCGCCTGGCGCAGGCGCTGCTCGTTCTCCACCAGGGCGATGCGGAAATAGCCTTCGCCGTTCTCGCCGAACGCCGCGCCGGGCGAGATGGCGACCTCGGCGTGCTCCATTAGGTCCATCGCGAAGTCGATCGTGCCTTTGCCGCGCAGGTGCTCGTCGGGGACATGGGCCCAGACGAACATGCCGGCGCGCGGCTTGTCCACTTGCCAGCCGATGCGGTCGAGGGCGTCGCAGACGACATCGCGCCGGGTGCGATAGACCTCGTTCTGGGCGGCGATGTTGTCATTGCAGTGCCGCATGGCGATGATGCCGGCGATCTGGACTGCCTGGAAGATGCCGTAGTCGTAATAGCCCTTGATCGTGGCCAGGTAGTCGATCATCTGGCGGTTGCCGGCGACAAACCCGACGCGGAAGCCGGCCATGTTGTACGGCTTGCTCATCGTGGTGAACTCGACGCCGACGTCCTTGGCGCCCTTGGCCGAGAGGAAGCTGGGGGCCTTGTAGCCGTCGAAGACGGTCTCGCCATAGGCGAAGTCGTGGATGACCGCGAACTTGAACCGCTTGGCCAGATCGACGACGGTCTCGAAGAAACCCTCGTCGACCGTCATCGTGGTCGGGTTGTGCGGGTAGTTGAGGATCAGCAGCTTGGGTTTGGGGAACAGATGCTCGCAGACCATCGCGATGGTGTCGAGGAACTTCTGATCGTTGCCCAGCGGCACGGTGATGACGTTGCCTCCGGCCAGGGCCACCCCGTAATTGTGAATGGGAAAGGCGGGGTCGGGGACGACCGCGGTGTCGCCGGGACCGAGCAGCGCCAGGCACATGTGGCTGAACCCCTCCTTCGAGCCGATGCAGGCCAGAACCTCATGCTCCCAGTCGAGTTCGACGTTCCATTTGCGGGCGTATTTCTTGGCCATCTCCAGGCGGAGGCCCTTGATGCCCTTGCTGGCGCTGTAGCGGTGGTTGCGCGGGTCGCGGGCGGCCTCGCAGAGCTTCTCGATGACCAGGTCCGGGGCGGGGTCCGAGGGATTGCCCATGCCCAAGTCGATGATGTCGGCGCCCTGTTGTCTCTTGGCGAGCTTGAGGGCGTTGAGTCGTCCGAACAAATACGGTGGCAGTCGTGTGATTCGCGTTGCCGGCTCGATCCGGTACTCCCTGTTGTTGTCGCTGTGCATCGTTCCAACCTGCTTTTCACAGGGCGGGTTCCGAACCCACCCGAATTCAGTTTCGTCGTGGCCCGCGACGGGCACGATAAGCGGACATTGTAGCATCCCGTCCGCCATTTGCAAAATTTCCCGCCGCAACAGTTCACCTGTTTTTCGCAAATTCCCTCCGTCCGCAGAGTCGTCGGGTGTCGCTATGGCCTATCCTGCTCCCGGCGGGTCTGCCTTGCAGTCTTCGCGCGGGCTACGGTCTGGTTTATCGGCGTTGCTTCTTGCATCAGACGAGTCGATGAGGTACGCTGGTCGAGTGACTACCGGGTCTCCGTCCTTGTGAGGGGACTGCGCGTATGGGCAAGGCCTGCAAGCCTCCGAATGGAAGGAGTTGACGTCCGGATGGATGTCGCCACGGGTCAGTTGCGAAAAGGCAAAGGCAAAGACAAGATCGAAGCACTCCACGCCAATTCCCGCCGGACCGAGATGAGCCGGTTGCCGGACCTCGATAGCGTCGTGTTGACGATGTTCGCATTGTCCTTTGGACCGCTGACGAGGAACGACCTGATCCGCGCGCTGAGAGACGCGGGACTGACGATGCCCGACGGTTCCGCGATCACCAGCCCGAAGGTCGGGCCTTCCGTCGGCCGACTGCGGCAGAAGGGCTGGATCGCCGAATGCGGTTCCCAGGTGCCGGAGTGCCCGCCCGACGTCCGCGCCGACGCCCTCCACGTCGCCCGTGACAAGGGCCTGTTGCAGCGTCTCGGCAACGGTCTGCGGAAGGCCGTGCCCGCGGAACTCTCGCTCGACGCCTGGGACTACCGCTGGCGTCGACAGCGATTCGTGTCGTTCTGTCATGCCTGCCGCGAAGCGTTTCTGGCTCTGGAGAGAGAAGATCGCAGTGAGCTGGACCGTCTGGCGGCGCTGTGCAAACAGGATGAGCGCATCCAGTCGTTGATGCCGGTCCTGTTCGCGGTCTGCGCCGATCCGTTCCAGCCGGAGTACGTCGAGCGTCTGGTCGATCCATACCGCCATGAGCTGCTGTACGTGATCTTGCGAACTGCTACGTATGAACTGGCGCTGGAGCACCCGGTCTTCGGGTACGCGCGAAACAGGATGCTGACCGAGCGCCACGCCTTCGAGAGATCCATCCTGGAGATTTGCGTCAACCACGTGGCCGAGCGTGACATCCTGGCCGGCGATCTGGCCGGCGCGCGGGCCTTGCTGGGGGCGTTTGCCGACCTGGACACGCACATCGTGCGAGGCATGCTGGAGCTTCTGTGCGGCGACGTCGTTGCGGCGCGGCAGGCCTACGATCGCGCGGTGCAGCACGCCGGCAGGACCAAGAAGGACCAGATGGCCTATCTCGGGAGCTTCCCAGGGCTGCTGCACACGTTGCTGCTGATCCAGTCCGAGTCGCAGAGCGGATCGGGACCGAACCGCCAACAGGCGCGGACCTGGTTGAATTGGCTGCTCAAGGGCGGGTCGCACGCGGTCTATTACGGCGCATACTTCTTCCTGGATGCGCTGCTGACCTTCTGCGAGGGGCGCGCGGCGCCCGACGGACCGGCGTGGCGACCGTCCTATCGTCAGGAGTCCTCTCTGGCCTGTCTGGCCACCTGTCTGATGCAGATGTTCTACAGTCTCTACGCCTCCGATGCCAAGGCCCTGAGGGCGCGCGACGGGGCGGCGTTGGCGGATGTGGAGGATTTGCTGGGCCGGTGGGACCGGCAGGGGGCCCGCTGGCCGGTCATGCAGATTTCCCGCCTGATGGAGCGGCTTGGGGTGGGGCTCCCGGCGTACGTGGCACGCGCCGAATCGTTCTTCCAGCAGGGTCCGGCCCGGGATCTGTCCGAGCTGTGGACCGTCAAGGAGATGTGGGAAAGCCAGGTCCGTGCCCTCGAGCAGCTCATGCAGGAAAGCGACTCGGCGTCCGGCGCGATCTCTCAAAAGACGCGTCGTCTGGGTTGGCGACTCTCCGAAGCCTGGGATGGTCTGATCTCGATCACTCCGGTCGAACAGAAGCGCGCTCGGAAGGGTTCCTGGACGGCCGGCCGCGAGGTGGCCCTGCACCGACTGATGAGTCCTGAGACCAGCGGATTGGACTACCTGACCGACCAGGACAAGGCGGCTGTCGCCAGCGCCGCCAGGAAGCGCACGAGCAGCTACTACGGCTACAGCTACGGTGTGGACCTGGAGCCCGGCCTGGTTCTCCAGAACCTGGTGGGCCACCCCAACGTCTTCTGGGAGAACGCCCCGGGCATGCCGGTGGAGATCGTCCAGGGCACGCCGGAGGTGCGTATCGTACCCAGGGGACAGAAGCTCTGCATCACGATCGATCCGTACCCGGATCCCGACCGGTGGGGTGGTGTCCGGGCCGTCGAGAGGGACTCTCCGAGCCGGCTTCGGGTCGTCCGGTTCGACCCTGTGCATCGCAAGATGGCCGAGATCCTCGGGCCGACCGGCATGACGATCCCCAAGGACCGCTCCGAAGAGGCCCTCAAGCGCATTCAGGGGCTGTCTCGCCACGTCGCGATCCAGTCCAACGTGGCGCTGGCCGGCGAGGAGGCCGAGACGGTTGAGCCGGATTGCCGGCCGCGACTGCGCTTGCAGCGATCTGGCGAGGGCCTTCAAGTCGAAATGGTCGTCGTTCCCCTCGGCGGCGAATCTCTGCGTGCGTTCACTCCGGGCGCGGGCAATTCGCATCTGCTCGAATCCGTTGCGGGGCGGACCGTCCAGACCCGGCGCAACCTCAAGGCCGAAACGGCCCGCGCTGCAGAAGCTGTCGCAGCCGTCCCGATGCTCGAGATACAGGATCAACGCGACTACGCCTGGACGTTCGACGATCCGGGCGAGGCGCTCGAACTGCTCGAACAGTTGCAGGCGGTCCTGCCGGAACTGCTGACGGTGGAGTGGCCCAAAGGCGATCCGATTACGGTACGTCCCGTCTCGGCCAGGCAGTTCCAGTTCTCCGTTCATTCGGCGCAGAACTGGTTCGAGGTCGAGGCCGCCGTGCAGGTGGATCGCGACCTCCTGGTCAAGATGCAGACGCTCCTGGACCAGATCGAGAACACCGACAGCCGGTTCATCGCGATCGGCAAGGATCAGTACATCGCGCTGACGCGGCAGCTTCGACGGCAGTTGCAGAGTCTTTCCGCCTGCGGCCAGGCCATTCGCAAGGGCGGCGCGCTGCGCATCCACCCGCTGGCGGCGATCGCGCTGGAGCAGTGGAAAGACGAAGTAGGGCAGTTCGAGGCCGATGCCGCCTTTCGCGACTGGGTCGAGCGGTTCCGCGCGATCGAGTCGTATCAGGCGTCGATCCCTTCGACGCTGGCGGCGACGCTGCGTCCCTACCAGCAGGACGGCTTCCTCTGGCTGGCACGCCTGGCCGAATGGGGCGCCGGCGGCTGTCTGGCCGACGACATGGGCCTGGGCAAGACCATCGAGGCCCTGGCGCTGATCCTGCACCGCGCGGCCCTCGGCCCGACGCTGGTAGTCGCGCCCACGAGTGTCTGCGCCAACTGGGTCAGCGAGACGCAGCGGTTCGCGCCGACGTTGCGCCCGATCCGATTCGGGATCGGCGATCGGGGCCGGCGCGACCGGATTCTCGAAAACGTCGGACCGTTCGACCTGGTGATCTGCTCGTACACGCTGCTCCAGCAGGAGGCCGATGCATTCGGGGACGTGCACTTCGCGACGATCGTCCTGGATGAGGCGCAGGCGATCAAGAACGCCGCGACCAAGCGTTCGTCGGCGGCCATGGATCTGGTGGGCGACTTCCGCATGATCTGCACGGGCACTCCCATCGAGAACCGCCTGGCCGAACTGTGGAACCTCTTCCGCTTCATCAATCCCGGCCTGCTCGGCTCCGAGGACCGGTTCCGCGATCGGTTCGTGCGTCCCATCGAGATCGACCACGACTCCCACGCGCGAGCGACGCTCAAGGCGCTGGTGCAGCCGTTCATCCTGCGGCGGACCAAGTCGCAGGTGCTCGAAGACCTGCCGGCCCGCACGGAGGTGATGCGGCTGGTGGAGCTGACCGACGAAGAGCGGGCCTTGCACGAGTCGCTGCGCCGCCGCGCGCTGGAGCGGCTCGAAGGGGTCCGTGACATGGACCGGGGCCAGGCCCACATCCAGGTGCTGGCCGAACTGATGAAGCTGCGCCGCTGCTGCTGCAATCCGCGCCTGGTGGTTCCCGACTGCGGCTTGACCGGCTCGAAACTCGAAGCCTTCGCCGAGTTGGTCGAGGAGTTGCTCGAGAATCAGCACAAGGCCCTAGTCTTCTCGCAGTTCGTCGATCACCTCAGTCTGCTGCGCGAGCACCTGGACGCCCGGAAGATTCGCTATCAGTATCTCGACGGCCAGACGCCCGCGCGGACCCGGCAAAAGCGGATCGACGCGTTCCAGAATGGCGACGGCGATCTGTTCCTGATCTCGCTCAAGGCCGGCGGGCTCGGTCTGAATCTCACCGCCGCCGACTACGTGATCCACATGGACCCGTGGTGGAACCCCGCCGTCGAGGACCAGGCCAGCGACCGCGCGCACCGCATCGGCCAGACCCGCCCTGTGACGGTCTACCGCCTCGTCGCCGCCGAGACCATCGAGGAGAAGATCGTACAGCTCCACCACGCCAAACGCGACCTGGCCGACTCGCTGCTCGAAGGCACCGACGCCGCCGGCGCCCTGACCGCCGACGACCTCCTCAACCTCCTGCGCACCCGCTGATGTCAACGTGAACGGCAGCGTCACGGAAGACGACGCTGTTGACAATTGGCTGGTCCCACGGCACAATCTGGTTTCTCAAGTCCTTTGGGTCCCTAACGTCCTTTTGGTCCCCAAAAACTAAAGGACTAAAAGGACCGAAGAGACCTAAGGGACCCGCCGCCGGGCGCGTCACGGGGTCGTGACCGGTTCGAGGATGAGGGCGCAGCCGCCGCGAGGCTCCATCGTGACGTACAGGATGTCGGCGCCAGTCGCGCGGATCACCTGGCGGTGCGCGTCGCGCGAGCCTGGGACATCGGAGAAGATCGTGACGCGGTGGGGGACCTGCTCGGCGAGGAAATCGAGCGGCAGCTCCACCTGGCGGGCATCTTCGTCGTTCATCCCGCCGATGAACCATTTGCGCCCGCTGCGACGTGCGATGACGATGCAGTCGCCCGGCTCGGCCTTCAGCACGCGCTCATCGTCCCAAACGGTCGGCGCCTTCTCGAAGAACTCCATCTCCGCCCCGAACTGGTCGCGGCTGGCGTGGGCGTCGCGGACCGACTGTCGCGCGCCGTGGTAGACGACGAGCTGCGCCAGCTCGAATAGCTTGGTGCGTCCATCCTGCCCGCTGTAGAGCGTGGGCGTGTGGTCGTGGGCGCCGACGAGGTGGCGCGTGAACGGCAGCATCAGCTCGTGTGTCACCGGCGGGTTCGTCTCGCGTCCGCCGCCGCCTTCCTGCGTCAGCAGGTTCGGATACGTGCGGCGCATCCCATCGGCGATGTACCCATCGTGGATGTTCAGGACCAGCTTGTGCTCGGCGGCAATCGCGACGAGCCGACGCAGCCATTGGACGTCCTGCTGGCTGTCGCACGCGACGAAGCCCGGCTTCAGCGCGGCCACGCCCCAACTCGCCAGTGTGCGGAAGACCAGATCGACGTCGTGATCGCCGTAGGGCTTCAGGGTTCCGCCGTTGACGTAGAGCGACAGGCCCACGCCTTTGGACCGGCCGTAGCGGATGACCTCGGGCAGGTCCAGGTTGATGTGGCTCAGCGAGCCGTAGAAGCGCGTCTGGAATTGCAGGTACGGCACGTAGCCGCTGGCGACGGTCATCGGGTTGCCGCTGGTGTTCTTGATCCAGTCCTGGCCTTCGAGCCGCTTGCGGGTGCTCTCGGGCATGTGCTCCTGGAAGTGGGCGATGGCTTCTTCGCTCCACTTGCGTTCGGTGCCATACCAGCTCCAGTCGATGTGGACGTAGCCGAGGTGATGCTCGGCGGCGAAGTCCATGTTCCTCTTGAGGTTCTCCGTCTCGATGGGCCCGCAGTTGTCGATGAAGATGCCCGGCTTGATCCAGGAGGTGTCATCGATCGCGCACGGTGGATTGAGATTCTCGACGAGGGTGCGCCGCTCGATCAGGCCGGCCACGTTCGGCGCGAGGATCAAGCCTCGCCATGTGAGCGCCGCCGGCGTGGCCAGCGTGAGCTTGCCCTTGCGGAACTCCGGGCGCAGCGTTCGTTCATCTTTCTGCTTCAATCGGCACGGGGGCTGGTTCGCCACGTGCGCCTCAATCAGCGACGCCATCGCGCCGTCGCCCAGCTCGATGGTCAATGGAATGAGCGCCGTCTTGCATTCGCGGATCGGCGTCGGCGTCTCGCTGTAGTGCGCTTCGGTCCACGGGATCGGATAGGCGCCGAAATCGCTTGCGAAGCGGAATTCCGTCGCTTCGCTCGACGCCGTCGCACCGTTCAGCGCCGGCTGCTCGGGCAGCACGTAGCGGAACGCCACGCCTTCGTCGTAAGCGCGAAACTCGACGTGGAGTCGGCGTTTCGGTTCGGCCCGCTCCTGCAACTGGATCGTCAGGTGGTTGTAGCAGTCGCGCACGATATCCCGTTCGCCGACGACCGGCTTCCAGCTTGTATCGACCGCTCCGGCCTGCGTCCCGACGATCTCGAATGCGCCGAACGGTTTGTCGTCGAGGTTCAGCCCCAGCGCCGAATCACGAATCACCGCCTTGCCGGCATAGGTCACATCGTACCGCGGCGCCCCATCGACGAGCTTGAACATCACCATGTTCTGCCCATCCGGCGAAACGCACGTCAGGACCTCATCCGCCCGGCCCAGTGACACGCCCGTACACGCGAGCAACACCATGACATGAATGCAAGATCTCTGAAACATGGTCTCTCCAGGGATGAGATTCAGCTTCTTCTTTCCTGTGCTGTCCGGGCGGGATCACCACACTTTCAGCGTAAGCTTGCCTTCGCCGGGATTTTCCAACGGGCCGGGGAAGGGCCGTGCGTCTCGTTTCCTGCCGAAGTAGTCGGTGTCGACGGCCAGGGGCGTGCCGTCGGGATTCTCATAGGCCGCCTTCGAGACCGCCGCCAGTCCGAGGCGTTTCGTCGTCACCGGCGTGGTCTTCGCCGCCTGCCACGATGGATCGACGGTGATGTTCAGGCGCACGGACTCGCCTTCTTCGGCGATCTGAATCCTGGGATCAGCCTGCGTCCTAACGACGGGGTTCTCTTCTGCGGCGCAGGGCTCGGCTCCATTGAGATAGACGTTGCCCGCCGGGAAGACCGGACGCGCCGCCTTGTCGTAGACGGCCAGGCTGCTGGGGCCGACGAAGAGGTTGTTGTAGAATCGGTTGTCGCCGCCGGCGATTTTCAGCAGGCCCGCGACCTCGGTGGAGTGGGGTTGGTGGAAGGGGGTCTCGCGGTTCAGCTCGGGATGCGGCGCGATGCGGCCAGCGAAGAGATTGTGCGCGTACGCCCCGCCCTGCGAGACGTCCAGCAGCGAACGGTTCGAAAGGAAGATGTTGTTGTCGACGAGGAAGGGGCCGTGATTGACTTCGACGAAAAGGTCTTCCGACGAGTTGTTGTCGTGCAGCAGGTTCCGCGTGACGCGTGTGCCCTGCGCCATCCAGTCGAGCCAGATGCCGCGGCAGGTGCGGTAGATATGGTTGCGGCCGATTTCGGTGTCGATGGCGGCGTGAATTTTGATGCCCGCCATCTCCGCGCCCGTGAACAACTGCCGGATGTGGATGTCGTGGATGTCGTTGTCGGTGATCGTGCAGAACACCGCGCCGAGGCTGCCGACCAGGCCCGCCTGCTCGCAGTGCGAGATCTCGTTGTTGCGCACGATGTGGCGGCCGATGTTCTCCTTCGACCAGCCGCGTTCCAGTCCCCGCTCGATGGTCTTGACGTAGCCCTCGGCGGTGTTGGCCGAGGTGTTGTCCCATCGATCGCCATGCTTGCCGAGCGTGATCCCCACGCACGTCGAGTAGCGGATGTCACAATCCTCGATGATCCAGCCCTTGCTCCAGTGCGTGCCGATCAGGCCGATCTGCTCGGCGGTGGGCGGCGCCCAGGGCGTGGCGGCGTGCATCATGGCAAAGCCACGCACCGTGAGGTAGTTCACGCCCGGCTCAGCAGGATAGAACACCGTTTGACGGACGTTGATCTCGACGTCGGCCTCGTTGGGATTGACGTCCCGGAACTGCGCCCAGATCGTCGTGTTCGTCTCGTCCACTTGCGCGAACCACAGCCGGACATCAGAAGGCTGCGACTGCGGTCCCCTGAACACGAGGCAAAGCGTTCGGACCCCGCCCGTCGGCTCGATCTGGACGTCGAACGAACGCCACGATTGCCACCCGCCGGTGTTGGGGACTTTGCACGTGCCCAGGAGGCTTCCATCGGGTGCGTTCCGACGAACCTCGATGGTCCCGCCGCTCGTTTCGGAGGCGGCGCGAATCTCCAGGTGCGTGACGTGGCTCTGGCCGAAGTCGACCTGCTCGTAGCGAACCCAGTCGCCGTCATTGACCCAGCCGATGCACTGACCACCCTCCGAACAGTCCGCGGTCTGAATACCCTGCTGTGCCGCGAAAGAAGCGGCCGGAACTCTTTCGGCCCCCGCGCCGGCGGGCCGCAGCCACGCCACGTTCAGCAGATACTGCCCGTCGCCCGGCGCGTAGCCGGAGGCCTGGCCGATGGGTTTGAGCGCATCGTCGAGCTTGGCCGCCTCGATGAGCCAGTGGCCGTCGAGGTAGACCGCGCCGGTGTGGTGGTCGCGCCCCTTGCCCTCGAACCAGTCGCCATGGATCAGGTCGCGGTACGGATTGAAATCGCCGAAGAAGCGGTTGGCGATCGTGACCTTCCACGTGTCGTTCTGCACCTTCTCCCAGCCCTTGACGATCTCGGAGCCTTTGACGACGACCTTCTCACCGGGCGCCGCCCGATAGACGATGCGTTCGGTGTCCGAGGTTCCGCCCCGGGCCGGCGTCACCCGCTCGCGATACGTCCCCTCATGCACCGTCACGACGTCGCCCGGCTGCGCGACCTGCGCCGCCTTCGAGATCGTCCGAAACGGCTGCGCCGCAGACCCGGCGTTTTCGTCGCTGCCCGCAACGGAGACGTGAAACTCCCGTGCCGAGACCATTGGAGTGAAGAGCACAGCACAGAGCAGTACATGGAAAGCCTTCATAGTGGTCCTCCCTGGATATCGATTGACTGTGAGCTCGAATCGTCCAACGCATCCCGGCTTCGCGTCAAGACGCCCACCGGCGACCGCCGGATTGCCTGCCGTATGCTACCACCATTACGAGCCCCCGTCGAAGATTTCGGGAGTCGTAGATTCCCTGGCGTCCATCGTCATGTCGGCTCCGCTTCGTCCAGTACCCATGGTAATTCCGCAGAGAAGTCTACCTGGACCAGTGGGAGATCTCCGAATACTTCCGGCGCAAGATCTCGTCCTGATGAACAGGTGATGCTGAAATGCTCGGAGAACGACGCCGCTTCAAAATGCTGAGGCGGCGTCGCAACCGCTTCGGGCTGCGAGGCATCGCGACCCGACACGATGCGCCCGACGCAGTGATACCACCCACCGTACTGCTGGAGACCGTTCTCCAGTCTCGCGATATGGTAGACCTCTGCGGGTTTGTGGAAATCGATCCCCAGTTCCCCTAAGACATGGCGGGCCTCCGCGGGAAATGCATCCTCGCCGAGCGCATCCAGATTTCGACAGGGATCGCAGTCGCAATCGTTGCCCCACGGAATCCGCGCATAGCAGCGACGCGTTGTATCCGGATCATGTTCGATTACCCAAGGACCGACCACTGTTACCATCATCGTCGCGAACCTTCAGTCACAACATCGCCACGTGACCTCACCACTATTCTGGGCAGGCGTCGAGGAATTCGAGAGTGCTCCTCACTCCAATGCTCTGACCTCTGTCATGTAGTACGTGTAGTGTGGCTCGTCCCAATCAGGCGGCAAAGCAGAGACATAGCATTCCAGATACTGCTCGGCATCGGCCGGTGTATCGAACAGGCCCCACCGGTTCAGCTTGGCGTGGTGGGCCTTGAGTTGCGGTTCCTCCTCGCGCTCACGTATCCAGCATGAAAAGAACAGCCCTTCCGCTATCGCAGAGTTGCATTCTGGTGGGTAGAAACAACTCGGCTCGTAGCCCAGGAGTCCTGTTCCTGGCGGAGGCGGGTCGCCAGCATCCATGCGCCTGGCCCAGATGATCTCCCGTTCGACAGGCGGCACAATCTTCGCGAGTAGCGATCGAGCGTCGGCCAGGGCGAAGATGAAATCATCTTGCGCCTTTCCAGCCTCTGTGAGTCTATCCAGGAAGAGGCTTGCCTCCAGCTCCTGCTCCGTAGGTTCGACCACTCCAGAGCCACGCAGTTGCTCTATCCATCCTTGGATGGGTTCTCTATGCAAGCCGCGATACTGCTTCGTCATTTGTTCGGGTGGGATGTCCTTACGCGGCATTGAATACGCCCCCTTATCCAGGAGGTGCGGCCGGGCGTACGCAATGCCCGCTAAGCACTCGCGGCACATGCGCGCGAAGGTCTTTTCGATCAAGAAGCCGGAAGTCACCGTGCATTCATCCATGGTTCACCACCATCTTGCGTTGGCGTGGAGGAATTCGAGGGTGGCTTGGTACTTGGGGGCTTCGGCGGGGGGTTGGCCGTGGTGTTCGAGCAGGCCCCAGGAGCCCCACTTGGAGTAGGTGCCCATCGAGCTGAAGACGGCCATCAGGGTTCCGCCGGACTGCTTCCAGCCGGCGAGGTAGTCGAGGTAGAGCTGTTTCATGCGCGGATGGCGATTGGCGGCGTGGAACAGCTCGGTCAGTTTCTCGTTGTTCTCGGCGCCCCCGTAGCCGACGAGATGCTGGCCGCCCTCGTAGGCGACCAGACGCAGGCCGCGTTGTTTGGCCAACTGAGCCTGTCTGGAGATTGTCCTGTTGCCTTCGGCGATGAACTCGGCGCAGCGGTCAAGGACCTCGTCCGCGGTCATCTGCGCGGTCTCATCCTGCCGCTTCGGATCGCCGAGGGCATTGCCGAAGTAGGGGGCGATGCCGAGCACATCGGCGTGCTCGTGCGCGTCCTCGAAATCCATCACCTGCTCGCTGGTCCAGGGGTTGGCGCTCTGGGCGGCCAGCACACGGACCAGGCGTTCGGCGCCGCCAAAGACCTCTTCCCAGAGGCGGAAAATCTCGACGGAACGCTTGGAGTAGTAGCGCAGTTGGGCCTGATAGTCGTTGTCGCTGAGGCCCAGTTCCTTGCCCTTGTCCCGGCAATAGCGGGCCTGGGCGAAGATGCCGTTCCAGCATTCGTTCGAGTATTCGATATAGATCTTCCGGCGGAGATCGAGCCGAGCCCTGACCATCTGCGCGAAGCGACGTACGTAGTCGTCGCTCGCCAGGTGCGGCATGCAGAACCACGGATCGGCGCCGAGCGTGTTGCTCAACTGGATCAGGTATTCCAGCGCCACACCCGCGTCGTCGCCCTGCGTCTGGAATGCGGGCATCGCGCGGTCGGTCCAGTCGGTCTGCTTCGAGTTGTTGGTGCGCTGAAAGTCCATGAAACGAAGGGTGCTGAATCGCTCCCATCGCCTGAGGAAGTCCGGATGGAAAGGCTGCTGTTCGTATGTCTCTTCGAAGCCGGGCAGGATCACGCGGATGTTGCGGACCCGGTCGGTGGGATCGGTCTCGGTCAGACGCAATGTCAGCAGGTTCTGACTTGCTTTGACGCGAATGCGTATCCGGCCGGGCTGCTCGTCCACGGTCTCGACGCCGTACGCGAACCCGATCCTGCCGTTGCCGTCGTACAGGCAGGTGTAGATGCCTTCGGGGTAGCCCAGCGCCAGCCGGCTCAGGACGATCGAGTCGGCGAACTGGCCGCCTGCCGCCAGCGAACGCACGTAGCCTTCCTCGGTCAGGTCGAGCGGGCCGCCCTGGGCGTAGCCCTTGCCCGGCGCCTGGCTCTTGAACGTCTGCGAGTGTTTGAACAGGTCCACGAAGACGATCTCCGACGACCAGTACGTCACGCCACCCAGATTGATGCCCAGCGAGGCGTTGTCGTTCGGCGCCGCCGGCGCGATGCCGGCCAGGCGGCCCACGGCCAGCAGGGCGATGCACAGGAGTCTTGTTCTCATTCTGATTTCCTCGCGACTGTTCTCAGCGGGACAGCTTCGAGTTGAATTCGTACGTTCCCGATTGGGCCTCGAAGACGACGTAGCCGTCCTCCAGGCGGGCGAAGCGCACGTGGTCGCCCGAGTGGATGGTGCTCGGCCCTTCCCTGGCGAATTCGTCCTTGTCACAGGGCACGTACACGGTCGCGGCGGTGTTGGGGGGGATGGCGACCTTCAATGTGAAGCGGTCGCCCTTAATGTCCCAGACGCTGGCGATCGTGCCGTACATCGATTCATGCTCGGCTCGCACCCAGGTGACATCGCCCCGTGGTTGCGGCTTGATGACGATGTGCTTGAAGGCGACCGCGTCGGGATCGAGGTTGATGCCCGCTAGGGCCTGATAGAACCAGGCGCTGACGTGCCCGAACATGATGTGATTGCGCGAAGCACCGCCGTCCCACTGCTCCCAGAGCGTGGTGGCGCCCTGCTCGATCCAATGTCCCCAGCTCGGGTAGGTCGTCTGCGTTGCCATCTTGTAGACGACATCGGCCCGTCCGTTGGCGGTCAGGGCATCGATCAGGTATTTGGTGCCGAGGATGCCGGCGTCGAGGTGGTTGTCGTTCTTCTCGATCATCTCGACGAGCTTGTCGACAACCCGCTGACGGTCGGCAGGGGGGACCAGCCCGTGGTACAGGGCGCAGCTCATGGCGGTCTGTGTGCCGCCGGCATAGAGGGCGGTCTGGGCGTCGAAGAACTCCTTGTTGAACGCGTCGCGGATACTCATGGCCAGATCGGCGTAGGTGCGGGCATCCTGCGTCCTGCCGAGCATCCCGGCGATCTTCGAGACGATCAGCGCATCGCGGTAGTAGTAGCCGGTTGAGGTGACCTTGGCGGGCGTCTCGGTCTTGGCGGGCACCCAGTCGCCCAGGCCGATCGAGACGATGCCGTTGTCGGCTTTGCTCGTGAGGTAATCGACATAGCGTTTGAGTCGGTCGTAGTGCTCGGCCAGAATCCGCGTGTCGTCGCGATACTGGTACAGGTACCAGGGAATCAGGACGTAGGCGCTGTCCCAGGCGGGCCCGTTGCCCCAGGCGTAGCCCCATCCGGCGGTCGGGACGATGCCGGGCAACTCGCCGCTGTCGCGCTGCTCGTCCTTGAAATCGGTCATCCATTTCGTGTAGGCGGGCGCGGGGTCGAAGCTGTAAAGCCCGACCTCGGCGGCCAGGTGGGCATCGCCCGTCCAGCCGTTCTTCTCGCGATGGGGACAGTCGGTCGGGTAGCCGTGGAAGTTGCCGACATAGGACCAGAGCGTGCAACGCTGGATCTTGTTGAACAGTTCGTTGGAGCATTCGAAGACGCCGGCCCGGTCGAAGGCGGTGTGCGCGACCCGGCCTGCAATCGTCTCGTCGTCGGGTTTGCCCGGCAGGCCCGTCACCTGGACGTACTGAAAACCGTGGTAGACGAATCGCGGCTCCCAAATCTCCGTGCCCTCGCCCTTGAGGATGTAGGTGTCGGTCTGGAACGGGGTGCTCTTGGTATGCGCCGCGATGTCCTTCTGGTCGATGGTCCCGTCGTCGTGGAGGCGTTCGGCGTACTGCATGACCACCTTTACTCCCGACGGGCCGAAGACCTTCAGGCGGGCCCAGCCGGCGATGTTCTGGCCGAGGTCGAAGACGTATACACCTGGTTTCGGCTCGGTGATCTTCACTGGCTTGAGCGTCTGCATCACCTTGATCGGCGGGATCATCTGGGCGCTGAGCGTGCCCTTGGGGCCGGGGCTGACCTTCGCCAGCGACCAGTCGGCGTCGCTCAGGTCCGGCGTGTTCCACCCGGGAATCTCACGCCGCGCGTCGTACGTTTCCCCCTGTCGGATGCAGTTGAACAGGATCGGACTCGATGCGACTCGCCACGTTTCGTCGCTGGCGATCGTGCGCGTCGAGCCGTCGTAGAATGTCACTTCGAGCTGGCATCGCAGCGTGGGCCTCGCCCGCCAGGCGGCTTTGTTGAAGTCCCACGCCGCCTGGGCGTCCATGTCGTACCAGCCGTTGCCCAGAATCACGGCAACCGCGTTGAACTCCGCCTTCAGTTGCTCGGTGACATCGTACGTGACGTAGAGCGCACGTCGGTCATACCGTGTGAACGCCGGATCGAGAACGTGGTCGCCCACCTTCCGGCCGTTCAGGTGCGGCTCGTAGTAGCCCAGCCCGCAGATGTACAGCCGCGCCTGCTTGACCGGTTTGGACAGGACGAACGTCTTGCGAAGGATCGGCGCCGGCGGCATGGTTTTGCCGTCGGTCTGCGGCGCGGAGATCCATTTCGCCTGCCAGTCGTCGGGTTCGAGCAGTCCCATCTCCCACGTGGCCACCTCGCTGTACGGACTGGGTTTGTCGTCGTTGTCCCAGACACGGACCTTCCAATAGCAGCGGGTCCGCGACGCCAGCGGCCGGCCCGCGTAGGCGATCTGGATCGAGCGGTCCGATGTCACCTTGCCGGTGTTCCACAGGTCGGCGCGATTGTCCTTGAGCAGTCCCTCGTTGCTCGCGACGAGGATTTCGTAGGCGGTCTGCTTGCGGCCTCGCCACGGCGATTGGAGCTTCCAGCTCAGACGCGGCTGCGTCACGTCGATGCCCAGCGGATCGCAGAGGTACTCACATCGCAGATCCGTGACCCGCACGTCGCTGCCGAGCGTCGGCAACGGCAGGCCGACCGTCAGCAGGTTCAGTGCCGCCGCAGAGATGGCCGAGATCTGAATCAGCAGAATGGTTGTCAGTTGCGTCATGGTCATCTACCTCCAGTGCCAGATGGAAAAGACTCCTCAGGACCGCCATTGTGGCCCAGGACCGCCGGCAACGCAAGCGAAAGGCTGGAGACGTAGAGAGACGTGTGTGGCAGCCTCATCCGCCGCAGGCGGATTGGGGATGGTTCACTGGCGACAGGCTCAGAACCGACGCAGCAGGTTGATGCCGACGGCGGGCTCTTCGCGGCGGCCATGATAGGGCAGCACCTCGAAGCCCGCGATCTCGGGCTTGTGGTTTCGCGCGACAGTGTGGCCGACAACCCAGCCGAGCGTGGCGCCGAAGACGACGTCGCTGGCCCAGTGGTCGCCCTGGTCCATCATGCGCCAGGCGACGACGCCGGCGCCGACGTAAGCGGGCAGTCCGACCTTCAGG
This sequence comes from Sedimentisphaerales bacterium, assembly GCA_040772485.1. GTDB lineage: Bacteria > Planctomycetota > Phycisphaerae > Sedimentisphaerales > Anaerobacaceae > Anaerobaca. Next base: position 113,772 of record JAXGYC010000017.1, read on the forward strand.
CCGTAGAACTCGTGCAGGACGGACGCGACGGTGAACGAGCTGGAGGTGTGGCCGCTGGGCCAGGCCCACATCTCGCCGTCGGGCTGGTCGTTGTCGCGGATGGCCTTGAGGCCCGTGGTGACAACGCCGTTGATCGTCAGCGCCGTGAGCATCGTCAGGGCCTTCTGTTTGTTGGGCTCATCCTGTTTGTCGGCGCTGAGGGCGTACCAGAGCATTGCGGCCGGAATGTGCAAGCCCGGCGAGCCGACCACCTTGAGCGTCGCGCCGCCGAAGTTGTCGAACGTCTCGTGCCGGTCGAAATGGTCGGCGACGTCGTCGTCGGCGTCGCCGTTGTTCATCGCCACGCTGGCCAGTCCCGCCCACGCGAGGGCCGCCAGATTGTCGTTGTGCAAAAACGTGGCTTTGGCGTCGGTCTTGAGCCGGTCGGGGAAGAGGCGCAGATCGGCCTTGGCCGACTCGATCCAGTTCGGCCCAGCCGGTTCGTTTGGTTCGCCCGCCCAGCATGAAAGCGAAATCGCCAGCACGCCGACCCACAGCAGTCTGTTGTACCCCGGTGACATCATAGGGCGGGATTCTCGCACAACCCCGCGCGCAAAGCAAGTCTGGAATCTGTGACCTGTGGAGCGCCGCCAGCACAACGTGCGCCGCCGCGTCCTGTGCGCTACTTCAGCTCGACGGACCAGTAGGCGTGATCGAGGAACTGTTTCCAGGAGCTGTAGCGGTCGTGCCCGAGGTGGATGTGGACCACGGGATTGTGTCTGGGCTTGGTCGGCGGACGGAAAAGCTCCATGCCCGCCTGCTTGGGGGTGCGTCCGCCTTTCTTGACGTTGCATCGCGTACAGGCGCAGACGATGTTCTCCCAGGTGGCCTTGCCGCCCAGGCTGCGCGGAACGACGTGATCGAGGGACAGTTCGCTGGTGGGGAAGTGCCTGCCGCAATACTGGCAGCGGTTGCGGTCGCGTGCGAAGAGGTTGCGCCGGTTGAACTTCACATCGTTTCGCGGCAGGCGGTCGTAGAACAACAGGCGGATGATGCGCGGCACTGCCACGTAGAAATTGACGGTGGAAACCCAATCGTGATCGTCGGGCTCGAAGCGCCGGCGGAACTGGCTGACCTCGCACCAACTGCGGAAATCGTAGTTGGCATACGAACCCTCCTCAAAGGAGACGACCTCCGCCAGTTGGCGGCACAACAGGGAGAAGGCCCGCTTGACGCCGATGATGCGGATCGCCATGTAGTGCTTGTTGAGGACAAGCACGCTGCAACTCAAGCCGGATTGATTTTCCCCGAACATCGCAAGGTCCTTCTCAAGCCGTCCACTCCGATCATACACCGGATCGCCGGATGATGCAAGAAATACAGCAGAAATCGGCGGGCGAGCCTTCAGAATGCGCGCCTGGAGGGGGGCCTGGAATCCGGCCGGAATCCCAGGGGGGCCGGAACGGATCAAAAACAGGATCGGCGGAGCCTTTTCCGGCGGCGGGCGGAACCCCTGCGATGCCCCGGCCTACTCGGAAGGCGAAAGCGGCATGACGTTGGTTGCCCGAGGCCCTTTTTCTCCATCGACGATGTCAAACGTGACGGCGTCGCCCTCGCCCAGCGTTTTGAATCCCTCCTGCGAGATGCTCGAATAGTGGACGAAAACGTCGGGACCGTCAGGTGTTGCGATGAACCCATATCCCTTCCGTGGGTTGAACCACTTGACCTTCCCCTGCAACATAAAGAACGCTCCTTTGGGAGGACGCCGGGTGCGATTTGTTGTACCCGTGCGGCTGTCAGGCGGCCATGCCGGCCGGACCCACAGATCGCAGAAAACCTCTTCTCACAGCCTTGGCTTGGCATCGGCGGAGGAACGGCTGAGGTTCTCCCGCATGAGCCGGCCCATCTTGAACTTGACCGTGCGTTTCGATGGCACCTCCACGCGTTCCAGTGTCTTGGGGTTCTGCGCGACTCTCGAAGCCCTCGTCCGGGTCTCAAAAACGCCGAAATCTCTGAATTCCAACCGATTATCCTGGCACAGCTCCCTGATGATCTCATCAAGAAAGGTCTGAACGATCCGTTTTACCGACACCCTCTTGGCTTGTGTGCGTTCCGCAATGCGGTCGATGAGTTCTTTCTTGGTCACTGTTGCCATAGACTACCTCACTTGAAGGGAAGATCGCTTCGAAAACAGAAACCGCGTTGGGTTCCGCCAGAGGCGGTCCAGCCACCGTGACCAGCGAATTGTCCAACAGCGCATTGAGGACATCCTGAACCCTATATGACCGACCCAAGCTCTGTCCGGCACATCTGTCCACAGAGCGATTCGGCCACTGTGCAGACGTATCACCACCGAGACGGAAAGGTTAATCGACTGCAACCTACTATACAGCAAAGACTTCTATGCGGCAAGCATTTTGGCCAAAAAAATCCGCCCTCGGGTAGGTGGACCGGGAGCGTGCGGGACGGGCCGCCCGGCGGTGGAGGGCCCTGCGGCCGGCTGCCGACCGGGCCGTACACAATTGCAGGAAGGCCGATACGACGGTTGACCGAGTCGTGCTTTGCATGCATAATGCGTTTTTTGCTGTCGCGTGGCGTAATGACGAACGAACAGGACAATGGTGAATGACTCCAGGCAACCCCCCACAACCGTCCGGCAAGAAAACCGCTCCCAAGCACAAGGATCGCGCCGGGGAGATCGCCAACACCTTTGAATGGCTCATCACGGCGTTCATCCTGGCGTTTGTCTTTCGCGCCTTCGTGATGGAGGCGTTCCGCATCCCGACCGGCAGCATGGCCGATACCCTGATGGGAGCGCACTTCCGCCTGCGTTGCCCCGAGTGCGGATACGAGTACCAGTATGGATTCGTCCCCAGCAGCAGCTTCTACCGCATGCGAGAGGACACGATCCCGCCGGGACCCGTCGACATTCAGCAGACCCAGTGCCCCAGTTGCGGCTACCTCGTACCTACCAGCAGCGGAAATCCCGTCGCCAACGGCGACCGCATCCTGGTCCTCAAGTGCCTCTATCAGTTCGCCGAGCCCAAACGCTGGGACGTGGTCGTCTTCAAGAACCCGACCAACCCCTCGGAGAACTACATCAAGCGCCTCATCGGACTTCCCAACGAACGGATCGAGATCATCGACGGGGACATCTACGTCGACGGGCAGATCGCCCGCAAGCCGCCTTGCGTGCAGAGAGAACTCTGGATGCCGGTCTATGACAACGACTACCGCCCGGTCAATCCGAACCAGCGCGGCGCGTTCAATGGGTATCTCTGGCAGGTGCCGTTCGACCTGGACGCGTCGGCCTGGGCGGTGGACGAGAGGAATCCCACGGCCTTTGTGTTGGACGGTCCGCCCGACCGGATCGAAACGATGACCTACGGGGGCCGGTCCGCCAACGATTTCAAGGTCATGTACGCCTACAACGACATCCGCATGGAATCGCGGATGCCGCAGTGCAGCGACCTGATGGTGCGGTTCTACGTCCAGCCCGAGAGCGAGGCCGGGCGAGTCGGCGCCACGCTGAGCAAGTACGGCGTGGACTACCGCGCCTGGCTGGACCTGGGCGGCGAGATGGTCCTGTCGCGCTTCGACGGGACCGAAGAGACCGTTCTGGCCCGCCGGTCGGCCGAGATGCCGGGGCAGGGCGCCTTTACCCTGGTCAAGTTCGCCAACGTGGACCATCAGTTGCTCTTCGAGTTCAACGGCAACCGACTGACCTTCGATCTGGGACGGTCGCCCGACGCGCTGGACCGCAGCCGGATCGAGACCGCTGGCGCGCAGGTTTTCGGCGCCGGGAAACTGACGCTGTCCCACCTGGCGATCTTCCGGGACATTCACTATCTCGGCCAGTCCGAGGGGGGACGCGTCCCGCGGGCGACCCAGGAGAATCCGTTTACGCTGGGCGCCGACGAGTTCTTCGTGCTCGGGGACAACAGTCCCAACAGCGAGGACGGCCGCTGGTGGGGGCCGCCGGGCCTGGCCAGCCGGGGCATGGACCCGCCGCGGGCGGGCGTCGTGCCCAGATACTATCTTGTGGGCAAGGCCCTGTTCGTTTACTGGCCGAGCGGCTTCGAGTTCCCCTGGCCGGCGCCTTTGAAGGATTTCCTGTTGAGCAACATCAATCGAAATCTGCCCTCGCGATTGCTTTACACGATCGTCTCGCTGCGGTGGATTCCGAACGTGGGGAAGATGCGTTTCATCTACGGTGGAACCGGCGGTCGCGAGAACCCGCCGGAAGCTCTTGCCGCAAAACGCGATATGGATTGACCGACGGAAAGCCTGGACCAGAGTCGAACGCCGCAGGCGCGGACCGTACGTCGCGTGGCGTCTGACGGGACAGGGCATGCCGAACGCACGATTAGGAGGTGAACGCGAATGAGGACATGGACGATCATTCTACTGACGGTGGCAGCGATTCTCGGGACGGATAGCCCGGTCGCAGCCGGTATCCTGGGCGGGCAGCTCTTCGCACGCGGCGGCAGTCTGACGCCCGACGATCTGCGATGCGAGTATCTTGTGGATCCGCTCGGCGTCGACGAAGCCAGGCCTCGACTGAGCTGGATCGTTCGGTCGAGTCAGCGAGGCCAGAAGCAAAGCGCCTACCGCATCCTGGTGGCCAGCAGCGAGGAGCTGATCGACAAGAAGGTCGGCGATCTGTGGGACAGCGGCATGGTCGCATCGGACCACACGGCCCACGTCGCCTACGCCGGCAAGCCCCTCCAATCGCAGATGCCGTGCTTCTGGGTGGTGCGCGTCTGGGACAAGGATGGCGACCCGTCGTCCTGGAGCAAGGTGGCTTCCTGGTCGATGGGGCTGCTGAAGCCGGAGGACTGGAGGGCCCAGTGGATCGGCTTCGACGCGTCGCGAAAGCGGGGGGCTGAAGGTGGCCAGGTTGATCTGTCCACGGCCTCTTGGATCTGGTACCCCGAGGGCGACGCTACGGCGGGTGTGCCCGTGGGCAATCGGCTGTTCCGCAGGGAGTTCGATGTTCCGCAAGGGGTCGAGATCGAGTCGGCGGCCTGCGCGGTCACGGCGGACAACTGGTTCAAGCTGTACGTCAACGGCCGGCCGGTTCGCGACGGCGGGAACTTCAAAGAGGCCCTCGTCGTCGACGTCAAAGACAACTTGGCGGCGGGCAAGAACGTCATCGCGATCGATGCGGCCAACCAGGGCGACAGCCCCAACCCCGCGGGCGTCCTGGCCGTGTTGAACGTGCAATACTCCGATGGAAGCTCCACGGTCATCGTTTCCGACGATTCCTGGCGGACGGCGCAGGCGGGCCCGACGGACTGGATGACGCCGGACTTCGATGCCGGCGCCTGGGAACACGCCGCCGTCGCGGCGGCGTACGGAGCCGGGCCCTGGGGCGAAATCAAGCTGGACTCGGCGCAGTTGTTCCTGCCTCCCGCCCAGCTTCTGCGCAAACGCTTCGTTCTCGAAAAGCCCGTCAAGCGCGCGACGGTCTATGCCTCGGCCCTCGGCGACTACCGGCTCTATCTCAACGGCCGGCAGGTCGGCGACGCGTATTTCACGCCCGGCTGGACGGACTACCGGATTCGCGTCTACTACAACGCGTTCGATGTCACCAAACAGCTTCAGAAGGGTTTCAACGCAATGGGCGCCATGCTGGCGGACGGCTGGTACGGCGGATACATCGGCTGGTACCACGTCCGCGACCACTACGGCACCCACCCACGTTTCGCCGCCCAACTGGTGGTCGAGCACAATGACGGGACTGTGAAGGTCGTGACAACCGACGGAAGTTGGAAGGCGACGACCGGCCCCATCCTCGAAGGCGATTTTCTGATGGGCGAAACCTACGACGCCCGCAAGGAGATTCTCGACTGGAGCGGGCCCGAACTCGACGAGTCGCAGTGGTCCGGGGTCGATGTCACCGACCGCATCGCGCCCAAGCTGGAATCGCATCCGGGCGTCTTGGTTCGTCGATTCGGAGAGATCAAACCGGTCGCGATGACCGAGCCAAGCCCGGGCGCCTTCGTCTTCGACATGGGGACCAACTTCGCCGGCTTCGCCCGCCTGACGGTGGAGGACGCCCAGCCGGGCCAGAAGATCGTTCTGCGTTTCGCCGAGCGGCTCAACCCGGACGGCACGATTTACACGACCAATCTGCGCGGCGCCCGCGCCACCGACACCTACATCTGCAAAGGCCTGGGTAAAGAGACGTGGCAGCCGGAGTTCACATTCCATGGTTTCCAGTACGTCGAGGTGACCGGCTATCCCGGACAGCCGCGACTGAGCGACATCCGAGGCATCGAGCTGACGTCGGATACGCCCGTCGTCGGCCAGTTCGAGTGCTCCGACCAGACGGCCAACACGCTGTACCGCAACATCTGCCAGACGCAGCGGGCCAACTTCATCGAGGTCCCGACGGATTGCCCGCAGCGCGATGAGCGGCTCGGCTGGATGGGCGACGCCCAGATTTACGTCCGCACCGCGACGTACAACACCGACGTGGCCTCCTTCTTCACCAAGTGGCTCGTGGACGTCGAAGACGCCCAGCTTCCCAACGGCGCCTTCACCGACGTGTCGCCTCGTCTGGTGGCCGAAGCGGGCGGGACCGCCGCCTGGGGCGACGCCGGCGTGATCTGCCCGTGGACGATCTACGAAGTCTACGGCGACAAGCGCGTCCTGGCCGAGCACTACGACGCCATGACCAAATGGATCGACTATTGCCAGGGCACCACCACGAACCTGCTGCGTCCGGCCCAGGGCTACGGCGACTGGCTCAGCATTCAGGCCGACACACCCAAGGACGTGCTGGCCACCGCCTACTTCGCCTACAGCACCAAGCTGGTGGCGCAGGCGGCCGAGGTGCTGGGCAAGCCCGACGACGCGGCGAAGTATCGCGAGCTGTTCGAAGCCATCAAACGCTCTTTCAACGATGCCTATGTCGGCGCCGATGGACGGATCAAGGGCAACACGCAGACCGTCTACGTGTTGGCATTGGCCTTCGATCTGCTGAGCGAAGAGCGACAGGCCCAGGCGGTCGAGTATCTGATCGACGACATCCGCAGCCGCAACTGGCACCTGTCCACCGGGTTCGTCGGGACCAAGGACCTGATGGCGACGCTGACGCGCTTCGGCCAGACCAACGTCGCGTTCGCCCTGTTCCACAACAAGACGTTCCCGTCGTGGGGCTTCTCGATCGAGCACGGCGCCACGAGCATCTGGGAACGCTGGGACGGCTGGACGCCCGAGAAGGGCTTCCAGGACCCGGGAATGAACTCGTTCGCCCATTACTCCTTCGGCGCCGTCGCCGAGTGGATGTTCAAGACGATCGGCGGCATCGACACGGACGGGCCCGCCTACAAACGCATCGTCATCCGTCCGCGTCCCGATGGGCGTCTCGCCTGGGCCAAGACGAGCTACGACTCGATCCGAGGCGAGATCGCCACCTCCTGGAAGATTCGCAAGGCGACTTACCGAGGCCGGTGGGACCTGTCGTGGCATCCGCTGATCGGCAGGGGCAAAGGCATCACGCAGCTCAGCCTGGATGTGACGATTCCTGCCAACACGACGGCGATCGTGTATGTTCCGACGGCCGATGCCGCCGGGATCACCGAGGGCGGCCGTCCCGCGATGGATTCGCCCGGCGTGCAGTTCGTGGGCACCGATGGCGACAACGCAATGTTCGAGCTCGGCTCCGGCCGCTACGCGTTCAAGTCGGAGATGCCGTAGCCGGCAACCACACGGACGCGTCAGGATGCAGAAAGCAAGAGCCCCCTGTTCCGGCAGGGGGCTTTTTTCGTGTACTCGGTCGAGTCTGCCAAGGCACCGAGAACCGTCGTCACGTCACAGGGGCGTATATCTCCGTCAGGAGCTCGTCGGGTGGGACCTTTCGGGGGTCGTTCAGGTACACCTCCCGTGTCGGCCCGACCACCTTCTTGTGGTTCTCCGCGATCCAGGCGAACAACTTTTTGTAGGCCGGGGCGCTCGTCTCGTAGGGGCCCTGGTGGATGATCCTGGCCATCTGCCCGCCGGGCAGCTCATAGCAGGTCACGCGGTCGGTACCGGTCACTTTCTTCGCGACGGGCACGGCCACCTCCACGTCGGCGTTGCTCTGTTCGTTGGCCTTCATCGCCTCCTTGGGCGTCTCATGGCAGATGAACGTCGGTCGTCCGACGATGTGGGCGCCGCTGCCGGCGGCGAAACGCCATACCGTCACGATCATCGGGCCGATCTCCGCATACGTGCCGCGCTTGCGCATGCCAACCACCAGTTGCGGTTCCACCTGACAGATGCTGACCTCGGTGTTCATGACGCGACCTCCGTAAAATCAAGCGATGCAGCTCCATCGCCTGTACGTGCCTGGGATGTTCACAGTTTCCATTGTACCGGAAAGCGGGCGTGTCCGCCAATCGACTTGCCTGGTATGATTACCCACTTGGTCCCGGGGTCTGGCTTCACGTTCGTAGTGGCGTCGTCAGACGCTGTGGTTCCTGAGGGCGCATACCCTCATGGGCGCACTGCCAGCGGCTTCTTTCCCCCACCGCGAACCGGTAATCACGTCACCTGGTTTTCTCAACTCCGTGAGGACGGAGCGTCCGGTGTGAGTTTGCGTGTGTGTGTATCCGGTTCGACATGGACCGAGACGAAGGTTTCCTGTCCGTACTTGGCACGGATCTCCGATTCCACCTGCGAGGCGATGTTGTGCCCGTCTGCGACGCTGATGGTCCTGTCAACGCAAACGTGGAGGTCGATGGCGATGAGGTTCCCAATCCTCCGGGTTCTCAGATTGTGCGTCTCGATGACGCCCTCGACGCCGCTGGCCAGCGAGAGGATCTCCAGCTCGGACTTCTCGTCCAGCGACGCCTCCATCAGCTCTCGCATGCTGCCGGCTGTGATGCGCAGCGCCACCCTCACGATGAAGACGCTGACGACGACCGCCGCGATCGGATCCAGCACGCGCCACCGGTCCCCGAGCAGGATGGCGCCACCGATGCCCAGCATGGTGCCGACGGATGAGAACGCGTCGGAACGATGGTGCCAGGCGTTGGCGACGACCGCCTGGCTGTCGATCTGCTTTCCCACCTTGACCGTGTACCGATACAGCCACTCCTTGCTGACGATGGAGACGACCGCTGCGATCAGAGCAACCACGCCGGGGGTTCGCAGCGCCGCGCCATGCAGGCCCAGCCAGATGTCTCTGGCGCCACTCCAGAAGATTCCGGCTCCCACCAGCAGCAGGGCGCCCCCGATGATCGCTGTCGCAAGGGTCTCGAATTTCCCATGTCCGTAGTCGTGGTCCTTGTCGATGGGCTTGCGAACGATGCGGAAAGTGACCAGTACAACGACGTCGGTAGCGAAGTCGGACAGTGAATGCACCGCATCGGCCACCATGGCCGAACTGTGGCCGGCCACCCCTGCGAACAGTTTGATGGCGACCAGGGCCAGGTTCACGAAGAAGCCGACCCACGTGACGCGATTGGCCCTATCGGCCCGGACGTCTGAAGTATCCATATTGCCCGATCTCGTCGACCGGACCTTCGCCATGTACCTCGTGCGTCCGACGCGCTGGATTGCCGACGAAGGTCGAGTCGCTACAAGAGCAGTCTGCCCCGATGCGAGCATCCTGTCAACGCCATGGGCCCGCGAAAGACCTTTTTCCGAGATTTCGGGCGGTAGGCTCTTGACGGGCACCCGGAGGCGGACCATAATGTCGTCTCCGATTCGCGGATGTGGCGGAATTGGCAGACGCGCAGGCTTCAGGTGCCTGTGGGCTTAACGCCCGTGGAGGTTCGACTCCTCTCATCCGCATTCCTTTGGGCTGTCGAGGTTCTTGGCGCCCGGCCCCCCGATCAAGTCCTAACGAAATCCGCCGTCACACGCCGATAAAGATAGAGTATGCGCCAAGACCGATGCCGCCGGCCTTGCGGACAAGGCTTGGCCTGGCCGGTCGGGACCGATAAAATGCCAATGATGAAGCCCGATAGAGGGTTCCAACGACAGACTCGGGGGACTGTGGTGCTGCCGCCGATGAACGGGAGTCAAGCATGGGTACGGTGATCTGGATACTGCTGGTTGCGGCGGCGGAGGAGACTGCAAAGAGACAGGTGGTGCCGCTGGATGTGATGTGGAAGTACATCAGCTCGCTGGGGCTCGTCGAGGCGTTGACCTTCATCTCGTTCGGCTCGGTCTGCCTGTTTTACGGCTGGCGCGTCTTCCGGATCCTTGTGACCATCTGCTTCGGCTTGCTGGGTCTGGGCCTGGGGGTCTGGGCGAATCAGCGGCTGATCGCGGGCAACGTGATCTGGCTGTCGTTGATCTGTTCGATCTTCTTCGCGGTGCTGTCGGTTCCGTTCATGCGGTGGGGGGTGACCTTTCTCGGCGCAATCTCCGGCGGCATCCTCACCGCCGGCGTCTGGCTGGCGGCCGGCCTGCCCGAGGAGTACGTCTGGGCGGGCGGTCTGGTGGGTCTGATCGCCGGAGGCATGATCTCGTTCATCGTCTTCAAGATTGCCGTGATCCTCTTCACCAGCCTCGGCGGCAGTACGCTGACGGTCGTCGGCATCCTGGCGATCATCTACCGGTACATAGTTGGGGGCGACGGCGAACGGCTCCAGGTGTTTGCCGAGGCCAACCAGTGGTTCGTACCAACTCTGCTGTTGGTTCCCATGGCGATCGGGATTTATCTGCAGAACAAGCTCAGCAAGACCGACCAGAACTGGGCCGGCTGATACCTTCTTTCCGCCAATTCCGAATGGCTGCTAATGGCGCGCCATCGGCAAGCTCTCGCTTGCCGCTGCCACACACGGCCCTCTACGCCTGGATGGGGCTTGCCGCGAAATCTGGACAGACACGCCGCGTGCAGCGCCCGTGGGGCAATTTGGCCTTGCAAAGACCCCCTGGAAACCGTAGCATCAAACGATTGCCGACGGGACCAGATGTGATGCGGACCCGGGGCTCCGATCTCAGACATTCAGGGGAAATCCCGTGTTCGAGTCATTGACGGAAAAACTCAATTCGGTCTTCAAGTCGCTCTCCGGACGGGGACGCATCACGGAGGCCAACGTCTCCGACGCCATGCGCGACGTCCGCAAGGCCCTGCTGGAGGCCGATGTCAACTACAACATCGTCAAGCAGTTCTGCAAGGACGTCCGCGAGGCCGCCTTGGGCGCCGAGGTCGTCAAGAGCCTGCACCCCGGCCAGGTCATGGTCAAGATCGTCAACGACGAGCTGACGAGGCTGATGGGTCCGGTCGATACGCGGATCTACTTCGTCTCGCCCGGGCCGACGATCATCCTGCTGGCGGGCCTCCAGGGTTGCGGCAAGACCACCACCGCCGCCAAGCTCGGCAAATATCTCGTCTCCAAGGGCCGCCATCCGCTGATGGTGGCCGACGACTTGCAGCGTCCGGCGGCCATCGATCAGCTCAAGGTCCTCGGCGAGCAAACGGGCATCCCCGTCTACAGCGAGGAGAGCAAAGACGCGGTCAAGGTGGCCCGGAACGCCATCAAGCACGCCAAGGAAAACGGCAACGACGTGGTCATCGTCGACACCGCCGGCCGGCTCCACATCGACGAAGAGATGATGACCGAGGTGGCCAACGTCGCCAAGGCCATCACGCCGCACCAGATCTACCTGGTCTGCGACTCGATGACCGGCCAGGACGCCGTCAACAGCGCCAAGGAGTTCAACGAGCGCCTCGAACTGGACGGCGTCATCCTCACCAAGCTCGACGGCGATGCCCGAGGCGGCGCCGCCCTGAGCGTCAAGGCGGTCACCGGAAAGCCCATCAAGTTCATCGGCGTCGGCGAGAAGCTCGACAAGCTCGAAGAGTTCCACCCCGACCGCATGGCCAGCCGCATCCTCGGCATGGGCGACGTCGTCACCCTGGTGGAGAAGGCCCAGGAGCAGTTCGACGCCGAGGAAGCCGCGAAGCTCCAGAAGAAGATGGCCAAGGGCAGCTTCGGCTTCGACGACTTCCTCAAGCAGATGCAGGCCGTCAAGAAGATGGGCGGCATCAAGGACATGCTCAAGCTCATGCCGGGTCTGGGCGGCCAGCTCAAGGACGTCGATTTTGACGGCGACGAGATCAAGCAGATGGAGGCGATCGTCCAGTCGATGACGGCCAAGGAGCGGCGCGATCCGGACCTGATCGACCCGTCCAGGCGACGGCGGATCGCCGCCGGCAGCGGGACGCAGCCGAACGACGTTTCCACCCTGGTCAAGACGTTCAAACGCAGCCGCGACATGATGAAGGCGGTCAGCGGCGGCAGTTTCGGCGGGCTCAAGGCCCTTTTCTCCGGCGGCTTCAACATGGAGGCCATGAGCGCCCGGATGACCGGCGGCCGCAAGATCAAGCAGCGATCCAAGCGAAAACGGGTCATCAAACGCCGGGGCAAGATCAAGAAACAGCGATAACCCCGCCCGGAAATCCGCTGGCATAGACCCGGCGGATCGATCGAAATGGCCGAAAAAAAGCCCAATTCCGTCCCGAAGGCGAAAATATCTCTCGAAGAATACCTCGAAGAGGTTGCCCGATTCTGTGAAAACGAGTATGGTAATACGTTTCGCGGCCGGTTCCAGGACATGGCGGGCAACAGCGAGCTGGCGATGCTGGCGGCTCCGACGGCCGCCGAGCTCGCGGAGCTTCGTCGGGCGGTGGCGATCATGACGGCCGCCGAGAAGCACGACGCCGACAAGCTCTCGGACGAGCAGGTGGAAAGAATCGCCGAGGACGCCAAGGTCGATCCGGCCAACCTCGCGATCTTCATCAACGGTTACAGTCTGATGTGCAAACGCGTTTCGTGACGGCACAGGGCCGCTCACGGAAATTTGACATACGCTATCAGCGAAAGGAACACCATGGCAGTGAAGCTCAGAATGGCCCGTATGGGGCGCCGGCATCGACCGTTCTTCCGAATCCACGCGATAGAGTCGAGAGCTCCGCGCGACGGACGGGTGATCGAGAAGCTCGGACACTATGATCCCCTCGAAAAAGACGCCGCCAAGCAGATCGTCCTGAATCGCGAGCGGGTCGAATTCTGGCTCGGCCAGGGGGCCGTTCCCTCCGACACGGTGGCGGAACTCCTGCTTCGCCAGGGGATAAAGACGAAATACGCCGCGGAAAAGGCCGCCCGACGGGCCCAGGCCCGGAAGATCGCCCACAAGAGGGGCAAGCTCTTCACTGCCACCGAGCGGATCGCAGCCGAGAAGAAGGCCAAAGAAGCCGAAGAGAAGGCCAAGGCAGAGGCGGAAGCCAAAGCCGCCAAGGCCAAAGCCGACGCGGAAGCCAAAGCCAAGGCGGAGGCAGAGGCCAAAGCCAAGGCCGAAGCGGAAGCCAAGGCGGCCGAAGGCGCTGCCTGATAGCTGAACGCACGCGATGCGAATCGATGTTCTTACCCTGTTTCCGGAGATGTTCGAGTCTCCTCTGGGCTACGGGATCATCAAGCGGGCTCAGGAGCAGGGCATCGTCGACATCGCTCTGACGAACATCCGCGACTTTGCGGTCGGCGAGTACCGCAAGGTCGACGACAAACCGTATGGCGGGGGCCCCGGCATGGTCATGATGCCGGGCCCCGTCTTCGATTGCTTCGAGCACGTCCAGTCGCTCTGCCCCCAGTCCGGCCGCGTCATCCTCCTGACGCCGCAGGGCACGCCCTTCAAGCAGGCCAGGGCCGCCGAACTCAGCACGCAGGAGCGGCTGATCCTCATCGCCGGTCGCTATGAAGGCTTCGACGAGCGCATCCGCATCGGGCTCGGCGCCGAGCAGATCTCCATCGGCGACTACGTCCTCAACGGCGGCGAGCTGGCGGCGATGGTCGTCATCGATGCCGTCGTGCGTCTGTTGCCCGGGGCCCTCGGCGACGAAGACTCCGCCCGCGACGACTCGTTCAGCAACGGCCTGCTGGAGTATCCACACTACACCCGCCCCGAGGTCTATCGCGGCATGAAGGTCCCCGACATCCTGCTGTCGGGCGACCACGGCAAAATCGCCCAATGGCGCCGCGACCAGTCCCTCGAACGCACCCGCCAGCACCGCCCCGACCTCCTTGACGACAGGGACACCTCGTCGTAGAATCGCTCCGATTGGCTCGGTCCTGGCTAGGAAGATGCGAAGCGCCAGCTACGGGAGAGAGTGCTCATGCGATGTCCGACGTGCGGTGGCGAGAATGCCGATGGAACAGCGAGGTGCGCTTCGTGCGGCCAACCCTTCAGTCCGACACAAAGTCCAGCAGCCGCTGTAGTGGTCAAGGTCAGCCGCGTGGCGGTTGCCTCGGCTGTCACGGCTGTCTTGAGCTGGCTTTGTTCTGTGCCCGGTGTGATCGCAGCGATGGATCCGTATATCTTGCATCCTCAGTCCGATTTCGTCGAGCTCACTGCCTTGGCGAACTTCCTCGGCACTGCTATTGCATTCGTCTTGGGTGTTGTCGCCCTGAGCAAGATCGCGTGCAGTGGAGGGCGCCTGACGGGATACGGGTTCGCAGCGATTGGCGCGAGTGCTCCGGCCGTTCTGATCTTGGCCGCGATGTACGTGCCGTTCCACGCCGGCAAGATGAACGCGCCGAGAATGAGATGCGGGACGAATCTGGCGGGGATTGGCAAGGCGATGCTGATCTATGCCAACGATTACGATGACAAGCTTCCCCTGGCAGGGGGGCAAGGCACAGTCTGGGGGCCTGGACTGGCGACTGGCGTGCTCTGCAGCGAGCAGACGCCTTTGGACTCGACCCGAATGGTTCCGGCGGCCAGGCGAGGATCAGTTCGAGCCTGTACCTGCTCGTTCGGTATGGCGACGTGCCTGCGAAGTACTTTGTCTGTGCAGGTGAGAGAGGTGTCAAGGAGTTCGATCCGCGCAGGTACCGTACCGGCGGTAAGAAGCTCACAGACGTTTGGGATTTCGGCCCGAACCCGGCCAGGCATTGTAGTTATGCCTATCATCAACCCTACGGCCCCTATGCTGTGACGACGTATGCCAAACCCGGCATGACTGTGGCCGCCGATCACAGTCCCTGGATCGATAGTGCCCGCTGGAAGGCAGGGGACTTCTCCGCCTTCCAGCCCGATCTCGCCCCTTACCGGGGCACTGCGGACCAGGCTCGGCAAGGCAGTGCGAAGGCCCACATGAGAGACGGGCAGAACGTGCTGTTTCTCGACTCGCACGTGGAGTTTGCGAAGCGCGCCTTCTGCGGTTTGGAGGGCGACAACATCTACACAGCGTGGGATGGTGACGACAAGGTCCGTGGCGTCCCGCCGAAGGTGTACGAGAGCCAGCCGGCTGATGCGCGCGATTCGCTGCTTCTCAACGATCCGCCGCTGAAGCGGTAGGGCATCCGAGAGCGCGGGATTGTGCCGGTCCGGTAGGGGCGAATAATCATTCGCCTTTGCGGAGGACGCCGAGGCCGATATTGTCATTTCGACCGGAGCCTGCCGAAGGCAGGCGCAGCGGAGAAATCTGCCTGCGAATCAGACGCACACCCGGTCTCTGGCCAGATGCTTCGGCTGCGCTCAGCATGACAAACAAGAGGCGCGCCACGCAGGCACAGGGCGCCCCGATCTCCCAGGCGACACGCGCTTCCCGGTCCGAGGCACATCTGGACGGCCATTTGTGGGGGCGAATGATGATTCGCCCCTACAGGGCTTCGAGGGCGGCCAGGAGGCGGGGGATGATTTCGGGCTCGGGGATGGTGGCGATCTTCTGGCCGTGGCGGTAGAGGTCGGCCTTTCCCCGGCCGGCGCAGACGGCGATGTCGGCGTCTGCGGCCTCGCCGGGACCGTTGACGATGCAGCCCATCACCGCGACGCGGCAGGGCTTGTTGACTTTGTGCAGCGCCTTGTCCACCCGTTTGGCGAGCTTGACGACGTCGATCTCGGTGCGTCCGCAGGTCGGGCAGACGATCAACTCCGGCCGGGTTCGTTCGAGCAGTCCCAACGACAGGGCGATGGCCACGGCGATTCCCGTCTCGATGACCGGGTCGCCGGCGGCGCTGACGCGAATCGTGTCGCCGATGCCCTCGGCCAGCAGCGTCCCCAGCGCGACCGCCGACGGGATGCTCGCATCGGCCGGCAGGCCCGCATGGGTCAGGCCCAGGTGCATCGGATAACCGAAGGCCTCGGCGATGGCCCGGTTGACCTCGATGGTGCGCAGGGCATCGCTGCTCTTGGCGCTCAGGACGATCTGGTCGAAACCGCGACCCTCGAAGAGGCGGATGTAGCTGCGCATCTCGTCGAGCATCAGCGCGGTTCTCTTCTCCGGCGGGACCGGCTCCTTTTTGAGGTCGCGGATGCTCGCCTCG
The DNA here is from genome assembly GCA_040772485.1 of Sedimentisphaerales bacterium. Classification (GTDB taxonomy): domain Bacteria; phylum Planctomycetota; class Phycisphaerae; order Sedimentisphaerales; family Anaerobacaceae; genus Anaerobaca. Next base: position 130,019 of record JAXGYC010000017.1, read on the forward strand.
TTGACGCCGATCCGCATGGCGACGCGGTGCATTTTGGCGGCGTCGATGATGCGGAAGATGTCCTCCTGCTTCTTGATGTTGCCGGGGTTCAGGCGGACCTTGGCGGCGCCGGCCTCGATGGCCTCGACGGCGCGGTCGGCGCTGAAGTGCACATCGGCGATCAGCGGGACGCGGACCTTCTGCACGATCTGAGCGAACGCGATGGTGTCGGCCCGGCGGGGCACCGCGATGCGAACCAGCCCGCAGCCGGCGCGGACGAGCCGCCGGACCTGCTTGACGCAGCGGTCGACATCGGTGGTAGGGACCTTGGTCATCGACTGAATGACGACGGGAGCCGACGAGCCGAGCTGCGCCGATCCGACCCGGACGGAGGATGTATGCCTTCTCGTAATCACGCGCCGATTGTAGCTTGTCCGCACGCCGGTCGGCAAGTAGAATCGTCATGCGTCGTGCGGGCTGCGTTGTGTTTGTCGTGCGACGCTCCAAGAACGGTCGTAGGGGTAATATGGGGTCAATGTGGTTGTATCTGGGCGCGGCGGTCGTGGCGGTTTACGCGGGCTTCGGGCTGGTGCTGCTGTTCACGCAGTCGCGGCTGTTGTACCGGCCGGTGCGCGATATCGCGTTCACGCCGGAGGACATGGGCCTTGATTTCGAGGACGTCACGTTTCGGACGCAGGACGGCCTGGCCCTGAACGGCTGGTACGTCGCCGCCGCCGATGCGCCGTTCACCATCCTGTTCTGTCACGGCAACGCCGGCAACATCATGCATCGCCTCGATACGATCAGCCTGTTCCACCGTCTGGGCCTGAACTGCTTCGTCTTCGATTATCGCGGCTACGGCCGCAGCGAAGGCCGGCCGACGGAGGCCGGGACGTACCGCGACGCCCGCGCCGCATACGAGTGGCTGACACGAACCAGGGGCGTTCCCGCTGAGCAGATCGTCCTGTTTGGTCGCTCGCTGGGAGGCAGTATTGCGGCGCACCTGGGCGCGCAGGTCGACGCCCGCGCCGTGGTCGTCGAGAGCGCCTTCACATCGTACCCTGACATGGGCGCTTGGATCTATCCCTACATGCCCGTGCGGCTGTTCGCCCGGTTCCGTTACAACACGCGAGCACATCTGACCGAGGCGCGATGTCCCGTTCTCGTGATGCACAGCCAGGAGGATCGGCTCGTGCCGTTCAAGTTCGGCCGGCGTCTTTTCGATGCGGCCCCCGAACCCAAGCGATTCGTGGAGATCAAGGGCGGCCATAACGACGGCTACCTGACGTCGGGCGATCTGTACAAGAACGCGTGGATCGACTGGCTCGATTTCGTGGACGACGACCGGCTCGAACCCGCCGGTCGCCAGACCACGTGACAGTCTTCTGATTGGCCGCGGGAACTGGCCTTCGCCGTTGATATGTGGAGCAGAGATACGCTCGTTGTTGTCACCTTGAGCGAAGTCGAAGAACCTGCCATGAGCTTTCCGAAGGGGTCTGGCCAGGGATGGAGCGCGCCTCTGATTCGCGGCCAGATTCCTCCACTACGCTCCGCTCCGGTCGGAATGACAGGGTCGTGGTTCGGCCACTCTTGCATGAGGGCGGCGCCCGGCGGGTACGGTCAGTTGGCGGTCCAGTTGAGCCGGGCGATGCGGATGCCGTCGAGCCGGCCTTCGTTCAAGCCCGCGATGTAGTACCGGCCTTCGTGAAGAATGATCTCCGGTGCCGCCACCGGCAGCGTGCAGAGCAGGTACCGCGCATCCTGGTTGATGCCGAACATCATCGGATCGTTGGAGAAGTAGACGCTGGTCTTGGGTTTGGCGTAAGACTGGGTCCGGAAGAGGTAGAGCTGCGCCGGCTGCGGCTCGACGACGTGGGGACACTCCGCTGAGTAGAACTCGGTGCCCGCCTGGCCTGCGAAGGCGACAACGCTTGAGTCGCTCCAGCTCGTGAAGTCCCTCGTGGTGCGGGCGCAGACCATGCCCTGGCGATTCGGATGGCAGGTGTAGTAGCCGTACCACAGGCCGTCGTGGCGCAGCATCATGATGTCGCGCGTGTTGACGTCGCGCCCTTCGCTGAAAAGTCCGGTCTTGCCGTCGAGCCCGACCACGCGGGTGAACGTCTTGCCGTCGTCGCTGGTGGCGTGACAGATGTGAACCCAGTCGCCATAGAACATGTTGTAGGTCTGGCCGATCCGGACGACGTGCGGGGCCTGGAGTCCGCCGGGCGTCTCGCCCAGCGTCGGGTCCGCGTCCATCGCCAGGCCCATCGGTTTCCAGTCGGTGTCGGTCAGGTGCTGGCCCTCCCAGCGATAGAAGAACCGCGTCAGGCCGCCCTGGCCTCCGGCGGTCGTGTTGCGAAGGCACGACCAGAGCTGCCAGGTCCCATCGGCCGCCTGCCAGATCGCGAAGTCCACCGGCTCCTGCTTCTCGGTCGCGTACTTGTGATCGGTCGGATTGCCCGCCACTTGCCACCAGGGTCCCTCGATCCTAGGCATCGCGACGCCTTGCGGAGCGGCACTCGCGCCGGACGTGACGGCGAGAATCGATAGAAGAGTTATTGTTCGTTTGTGCATCATCCGTCGGCTCTCCAAACGCTCTGCGGCGATCTTGTCTGCGTGCATCTCCGGCGAGCCATCATTGCACCGAATCTGTCGTCGTGCAAGGGCCTGCCAGCGAGGAGCCATCGGGAAAGGATCGGGCGGGGGCGGTGAAAGACGCACGCACCCCCGCCCGTCCGGCAGAATCTCAACGTCCTGGCGTCACTTGATGACGACGCTGTCGCAGATCGGCGGCTAGCGCAGCGTGACCGAGCCGCTGCTGGTTTCGAGGTGGAGATTGCCCTGGCCTTCGCCGATGGCGCCTTCGATCTTCTTTTTGCCGATCTCTCCGCTGACGGTGATAGGCCGGTCGGTGTGCACCGAGCCGTAGTCGGTGGCCATACGGACCCGGCCGGCAAACGCCGGCGGTGCGGTGAATGTCACGCTGCCGTAGGAGCTTTTGACGTTGGCGGCCAGGTTCGGCGGACAGGCCTCATTGCAGACGATCTCCAGACTGCCACTGCTGGAACTGGCCCGCAGGTCGCTGACGGTGATCTGCCTGGCGTCGACGCGGCCGTACGAGGTCGTCAGGTCCATCGTTCCGGCCTCCGCATCGGCCAGTTCGATGCTGCCGCTGCTGGAATGCAGGTGAATGCTCTCGCCTCGCAGGGATTGGGCGGTGACCGGGCCATACGAGGTGACGGCGTCGCATTTGCCGAACGCGGCGTCGGCGATTGCGATCTTGCCGCTGCTGGTCTTGAGAATCAGATCGCCTTCGGAGAACCGTTCGCACGTGACCGACCCGTAGGAGCTGGTCAGATCGACGGAGCCTCGGATGTTCTCGATGCTGACCGAGCCGCTGCTGGTCCGCCCGGAGATAGTCCCCTCGATATCGGCCAGTTCGAGACTGCCGTAGGAGCTGACGCATTCGATGTTCGTCTGCCGGGGCGCGACGATCCGGTAGCTGACGCTGATGGATCGGTTGTTTCCGGTGCGCGGCTTGTCCGCTCGCACCTTGAGCGTGCGGCCGGTCGACTCGGCCTCGATCGTGACCTGTTCGGCCAGTTCCTGGGCCTCTTCTTCGCTGGGCGCCTGCGCGGTGACGGTCGCGACGATATCGCAGTCCGTCACCTCCGCGCCGTCGATCGCAATCGATCCCGACGACGTCTCGACGTCCAGGGTCGATCCGGCTGCCAGAGGCCGCTGGCTCGTAATCGTTCTCTCGTACCTCGCCTGCGACCAGTTGCCCATCTGGAAGCCGCAGCCCGCCGCGGTCAGAACCACCGCCACGGGAAGCGCCAGTAGAATCTGCTGTCTCATGTGAAGTGCCTTCATTCCCGAATTCTCCCGTTCTGCCGGACTATCGGATCGTGATCGATCCATCATGGGTTCTCAGTGTGATCCTGCCTTCGCCGGCGCCGACCGTCCCGATGAGCGACTTGCCCACCTTGCCCTCCACGGTGATCGGCAGGGAGGTGTGGATCGATCCGTCGCTGACGGAGGCGTCGATGAGAGCCGACAGCCCCGGCGGCGTGGCGAACGTGATGCTGCCGTCGGAGGTGGTGACCGACGCTTCCATCGCCTTGGGCGTGTCGGCGGCGCACTCGATCTGGATCGAGCCGTCGGAAGTGCGGCAGTTCAGACGGGTGACGCAGATTCCATCGCAGCGAATCCCTCCGTCGCTGGTGTGCAGGTCCAGGCTCTCGCCTCGCGTCGTCGCGACGGCGATGCTTCCGTCGGAGGTCCGGGCGGAGCCGGACTGCACCGCGGCGTCGACGAGCTTGACTTGGCCGTCGCTGGTGTGCAGGTCGAGCGTTCCGGCCTCGATGCGCGAGCAGTCGATGCTCCCGTCGGAGGTTTTGAGTTTCGTATCGCCCTTGATTCCCTCGGCCCGAATGCTCCCGTCCGACGTCCTGGCGTCCACGGTCCCTTCGATGTTCGCCAGATGGACCGATCCGTCACTGGTGACGAGCGTCAGGCTGGTTCGCGTCGGCACGGTCCCTTCCAGAGATACGCCGTACCGGGCGTTCCGGATGGTCTCGGGCTTCTCGATGACCACGGCCAGCCCCTCGGCGGTCGGTTCCAGACGCACCTCGATCTGCTCGGCCAGTTCCTGGGCGCGCTCCTCCGTCGTTGCCCGTGCCACGATGGTCGCCGTCAGTCGGCATTCTTCCGTCGGGACCCCTTCGATCCGGATCGATCCGTCGTTGGTCCGCGCCGACAGCGAAGAGCCCGGCGCCAGCGGGGCCGTCAGTTCGACCTGCCTCTCGTACTTGACCAGCCTCTCCCACGAGCCGCCGCAGCCGTGCACGTAGACGCAGGAGGTGGCCAGAAACAGGATCAGTCCCAACAGGAAGGCCAATGAAACATGCGTGCTGATTCCCTTCTTCATGATTTTCCCTTTCATTCCGCACAAGTGGTCCGACTACAGCCGCTTCGACGGCCGCGGTTCGTTCTGCCCCAGAGATCCTGCCACCACCCAATAGAGGCAGAGCAGGCATCCCGCGTCACGCTGCATAGCCGGTCATTATACACGTTCGGTGCGCATTGGATATGGCACGTCAATCCTCTGTCCTTTCTCTGACATGTAGTCGCCCCAGGGCAGGCTGGATTTCACCGAGGCGTGATTTTCTTGCGCCGGTCGCCGGTCGATCGTCTTTCCCATTCGCCATTTGACGCGCGAACCTGGCGCGAGTATAATTCGCCGCCGTATTGGGCTTGGGCGGCTTGCACAACGACGGCGGGCTTCCTCCACGAATGGAGAATGTGTTTTCAGGAAGGGATCATGATCGCACAACTGACCATGGCCGGTCTGGTCCGGCCGTGCGAGAAGAGCGCTGCCTGGCTGTATGATTTGGCGCTGGTGCTGGGCGGGTCGGTCCTGATCGCCATGTGCACCCAGATCGCCGTCGGCCATCCGGTGCCCTGGACGGGACAGACGTTTGCGGTGCTGACGGTCGGCGCCCTGCTTGGCTCCCGGCGGGGGGCGCTGTCCGTGCTGATGTACCTGCTGGAAGGATTGGCGGGGTTCCCCGTTTTCTCGCACGGCAGGGCGGGTCTGGCGGTTTTTTTCGGGCCTACAGGCGGGTATCTGATCGGGTTCGTGCTGGCGGCCTATCTCGTGGGGCGCCTGGCGGAACGCGGATGGGACCGCCGGCCGGCCACCACTGTCCTGGCGATGGCGCTGGGCAATGCGGTTCTCTATGGCTGCGGGCTTGCTTGGCTGACCTGCCTGGTCCACCTGTTCGGGCGGTCTCTCGGCAGCGTCCTGGCGATCGGGCTGTATCCGTTCCTGCCGGGCGAGGTGGCCAAAATTGCCCTGGCAACGGCACTTTTGCCCGCCGGATGGAGGTTGATTCGATATTTTGGGTTTGATAAAATGCCGAAGATGTGATAGCTTTGCCACCCTTTGGTATGGCAGGCTCTTTGGGGAATAGTGTAACGGCAGCACAACTGACTCTGGATCAGTTAGTCTAGGTTCGAATCCTAGTTCCCCAGTTTCCCCTTCATCCTCAGTTATGGCCGAAAAACCGCGTTCTTGCTTTGTGACGGCCGATTTGCCAATCGTCTGCTTCGCGGTCTTGCGTCCGCGAGAGTACGCTGAGATACGCCCTTGGTTGCATGATCGCGACAGGTTTTGCGACAGGTCAGAGTGAGCCTGCCCATCCGTCCCCGTGGCCCGCAATTCGGCCTTTCTGGCCTCTGGCTTGTCGAGATCCGGTAGGTTGGCCAAGGCGTCTGTCTCATGCTCTCTCAGGACGTGCGTATACGTGTTCATCGTGAGGTTGATGTCGCTGTGTCGCATGAGTTCCTGAGCCACCTTCGGGTGGGCGCCTCCCTGAGCAAGCCAGGTCCCAAACGTATGCCGGAAACTGTGAAAATCCAGATACCGCCCCTCTTCGTCCCGGTACGGTAACTCGGCCTGCTTCAGGTCGTCTCTAAGCATTGCTGCCAGACGGTTCTTGCTGGGCATGTTGAAGACCCGCTCAGTCTGCCCTTTGGAAGAGACTTGGCCTGCCAGGGCCCGGGCCGTGTTCGGTCTGAGGCGCACAACATCTTCGCATCGACGCTTGCTGTAAGCCGCGCGGATCGTAACGGTCCCGTTCTCGCAGTCTATTCCCGCTGGCGTCAGACTCTGCAACTCATTGGCCCTGAGGCCCGTCTCCATCGCCAGGCGATAAAGCAAGGCGCGCTCTCGGCCGAACATGCCATAGCGTGGTTCTGCTTGGCGGATGGCATCCAAGAGTGTGCGGGCTTCATCGGCCGTGAGAGCCCTTCGAACTCTTCGCCTGTCGGTACGCACGTTCAGCATATTGAGGTGTCGCACTGGAGATTCGGTTGCCCGACTTTCCCTGACCATCCAGGCACAGAACTGCTTGAAGGCTTTGAGCTTCTGGTTGTATGTCCGCGCGGATGTCCCGTGTACGTCGCGAAGGCCTGCCAAGTGGTGTTCGACCCTGGCGCCATCTATGTCACGCCACCGACTGAATCCACAGGCGTCCGCGATTCCACAGATGGCGACGAAGGTCTCTCGCACATACTGCTCCGTCCGGCCCTTGGCTTGTAGAGATCGCCGAAAATCTTCGCAGTGGTCTTTCAGGCTCTCAGTAAAAGCCATCTTCACCGATGCTATCAAGCCCCACTTCCGAATGCGCCCCACGATTGATTCCGGCAGCCCTTCAATCCATCGCTGTTGTGAATCGTCTGGCCGTTCCCCGAGAGAAGCAAGTCGAGCCAGGTCCTCTATGTGCCTGCCAAAGGTCTCGGCTTCTCTCTTGTGGTGGCATGCCGGGAGCCTTCGCTGCTTTCCCCGATGGTCCCTGAACTCTACCCAGTACTTCTGTTGCTGCTTGGTCTGGCCGGTCCTCTTGTCGCTGTACGTGGGTCGAAAGACTCGCATGGCCGTTCTCCTCAGGATTATTTCCGTTGTGATTGTCAGGCCGTCATCGGCGCGGGTGTTTCTCCATCGCTCTTCGGAGGTGCGACACGTCCAGGCTCAAATAGGTCTGTGTTGTGCTGAGACTACTATGTCCGAGCAACTGCTGGATCGCGCGAAGATCCGCGCCGGCGTTCATCAGATGCGTTGCAAAAGAGTGCCTGAGAGTGTGCGGGTGAATCTCGGGCTGTCCGATGCGTTCAGCGTACTTTCGCACGATGCGATAGACGTCTTCACGGTTGAACTCGTGTCCGCGTCGAGAGATGAACACACGTTGCTCTGCCTGGCGGCGAACGCTTTCCGACTGATGCCGAAAACACCCTTGTCTAAGCTTCAGCTTGCGCCATTCGAGCCATCGGCGAACGGCCCGCATTGCTCTCGGCGTCATGGGAATCATGCGTTCCTTGTTGCCTTTGCCTCTGCATCGGATACACCGTTCGTCCCAGTCAATGTTCCGCAGTTCCAGGGCGGTCACTTCGCCGGCTCTCATGCCCGTCCCGTAGAGAAGTTCGAGCACGGCCTTGTCGCGATAGTACATCCGGTCCCGCTTGAGCTTGGGAGCATTCATCAGATCCTCCACTCTTCGGAATGCTATGGCACCTGGCAAGCTTTCGCCCGCACTGGGGTGACGGACCTGGCGAAGATGCATCGTTGGCAAGCTGAGGCTCTTGCGGGCGGCCGTTTGTTCCAAGAACAACCGAGTCGATACCGCATAGGCATAACGAGTACTCTTGGCTGGGTAGCGGTCGTGCAGGTGCACGACATAGTCCCAGAGAAGCTCGCCCGACACGTTCTCCATGTGATAGACTTCCCGTTGGTCGCAGAAATCGAGGAAGCCCAGAAGACATCTGCCATACCGTATCAGAGTGTTGACCGAAACGCCCGTTGCCCGCTTGAAGCGCAAGTACTCGAGCGCATCGGCCTTCAAGTCCAGGCATGGCCCGCTGAGTTTGGATAAGATCGTCGCTACCTGTTGCGATTCCATAGGTCTTCTCTCCCATGAAAAATGCCAGGGACCCTATGACGCTCACAACAAGCGCGGACGTCCTTACGGATAGTCTCAATCCCTGGCGAGAATACACGCGTTCGGCACCTGATGCTAACGGCACAGTAAGTCCGCAAGCCTGCCAGTCTAACGGCATGTTGTGATTTCATAGTGGTGTATAGGGTATCGCGGAAATGCGGCTTTGTCAAGTGGTGAGTGCTGACGTTGCAGCGAAGCACAAAAGCGAGCCCACAGAGCCTTAGGGTTCGTGAGCTGAGGATTTGGGATAGCCCACACCCTCCCGCGAGATCTGCGTCGGGACGTAGATCTCCGCATCTCTTCTATGAACGCGGTGGCGTTCTGTGATTGCGGGTCCGCTCGGCAGCAGGCCCACTGCCGGCAGGCCTTGCTACAGTGTCTCGGCTTGGACCTGTCCGAGATCTAGTATCCGGATCTGACGGGTCGTCGTATCCGCTTTTCAGGTGCACCGGACCGGCGCTTGTTGACGGGGAAACAGCCTCAGTCGATGAAGATCTTATATCCCAAGAACAGAAGCACAAGAGCCAGGGCTACATATGCCACCGTGTCGAGGCCTGGCTCAATCACTTCCGTCAAAACGTAGCTTGCCGCTTCCTTGAATGCCAGGTAGTACCCGGCCGGATTGTAGCTGTTGATGAGATTCGCAATCTTGGCCTCGGTCCAGATCTTCGTTGGATCATTCACGACCCGTATTTTGAACGTTAGCATGCCCGGCTCGTAGTAGTTGGCCGAGTGCACATAGAAGTCCTTCTTGTGTTGGTCCAGGCGATGCTCGATCACGCTTGCCTGCCTGGCTCGGACCCAGAAGCTGTCACTTGCCGCGAATTTCAAGGTGACCAGGCTACCTGCTTCAATCGTTGTGGACATCGGATCGTCCTTTCTCGGCTGCATACGAGCAGCTCACTGTGGTGTATATTGTACGAATTCCCGTCGGATCGGTCTCGCTATGAGTCATGCGGATGCCGACTCCCTGTGTGTGTTTCCAGTACCCAGGTCGGGCAAGCCCTCAATGGCTCTGGTCTCGTGTTCCCTGAGGACGTGCGTGTACGTATTCATCGTCAGGTTGATGTCACTGTGTCGCATGATGATCTGCGCCACCTTTGGATGGACCCCGGTTCTTGTTAGCCAGGTTCCGAACGTATGGCGGAAGCTGTGGAAGTCGAGATACCGGCCCTGGTCGTCTTGATAGGAAATGCCGGCCTCGCGCAGATCTGCACGGAGCATCTTGGCCAGGTTTGTCCGGCAGGGCGGGTTAAAGAGTGGTGCACCTACGGTCCTCCCGGCCGTCCGCTGAGAAAGCAAAGCCGCCATCTCAAGCTTCAGGAAAACCGTATCGTCGCGTCGATGCTTGCTGTTCGCCGCGGCAATGGCGATGGTTCGCTCCTGAGCGTCAATAGAGTCAATCGTAAGGCTGTAGATCTCGCGGGCCCGCAAGCCTGTCTCCATCGCCAGGCGATAGAGTAATGCACGGCTCGGACCGTCCATGCCATACCGGTACTTCGCAGAAGAAGTTACCCTCAACAGCGTGCGAGCCTCCTCAGGTTCCAAAGCCCTTCGAATTCGCCGACGATCGTCTTTCACGTTGAGCGTCGCCAAGTACTTCACTGGCGAGTCGGCTGCCCGGCCGTCTCTGACCACCCACGCACAGAAGTACTTAAAGGCCTTCAGCTTCTGATTGTACGTCCGGGCAGACAGTGCTTTGGCCTCTCGCAGGTCACCAAGACAAGCTTCAACTCGGCTGGCCGAGATCTCGCGCCAATACGAGAAGCGACAGGCGTTGCAGATCTGACGAATGGCGGACACCGTCTCGCGTACGTGCTGGACGGTCCTGCCCTTGGCTCGGAGAGAATGCTCAAAGTCTTCCAGGTGGACTGATAGCGGATCCCTCACAACCGTACGGCCTGGCGACAAGAGGTCCCATTCCTGAAATTTGCGAATGGTCACCTCAGGGATCTCGCCAAGCCACTGCACAAGCCCCGCGTCGGGTAGAGTCCCTGTCTGGCGACACCGCACAAGAGCGGCCGTATTTCGAGCGAACCTGTCGGCTTCACTTCGATATCTATAGGTTGGCACCCTGCGAAGCATGCTCTTGTGGTCGCGGAATTCAAGCCAGTACTTGTGCTGCTGTCGGTACCGGCCCGTCCTTTTGTCACGATATGTCGGCTGATAGACTCGCATCGTTCATGGCCTGAGGGAGGTCACCTTCCCCGTGCTCTGGTGCTCCATGTTCGCCTGGCTGGGCTTCCAGCTCCTACCCAAGCTTCAAGCTCTGCTCTTGCCCAGAGAACACGGCGGCCGTACCTGTGAGGGTGTGGGCCAAGTTTGCCGCTGGCGTGCATTGCCAGGAACGTTGTCCGGCTGATTCCAAGCAAACGCGCCGCCTCAGATGTTCCGACCATGATGGGAACTCCAGCCGGCATGTTCGGTCTGCACTTTGTCCCTTGTCGTTTCATTCGTTCCTACCTCCAACACTCAAATCTCATCAGACCACTCTTCTTCGAAACGGACAATATCGGCCCAGCTATAGCGAACCATGCAATTCGCACCTTCGCCGAACAAGAGACGTCGAATACCGTGACGTTCAGCAATGCGAGCCACACTGGACCGCGAGCACTTCCAACGCTGCATCAGCTCACGTGCGGAAACCCAGGGCGAAGATCCATCACAATACTTCTTCATCGACTCTCCCTTGCTGTGGCGTTTCCGGTCCGGTCGCGATGTCCTGGGGGACAGCAACATTCTCAAGCTCTATACCCTTGCGGTCACAGTGTCTTCTCAGTCCCGCGATTCCGTGCACCTCTCGGCTTTGGTGCTGCTGCTCATAGTGGCGTATTGCAGCCCAGTGTTTTGTAGACAGCTTCTCCTCGCCACCTACGATGTCGATCACGAAGAGCGAAAGCCAGTGTTTCCCCTTGGCCTTAGCGAGCATCTGCAAGGTACCGGCAACCTGTGTCTCAACATATCGCTCGGCCTTCTCAATCGTCTTCGGCGCCTGCTCGATGCGCAGCTCGGCGACGTCGAGCTTCTGTAGGATGGCCTCCCAGAACGAATGGCGTTCACAACGGCTCAGATTCTTCGACCCTGCCCGTCCGTCTCGTCTCTTGAAATCGATACATCCGCCTATGAAAGCGCCGATTGTCTGAGCGAAGCTCTTTTCCCAGCCTACATCCTGGCTCGCACAGAGAACGAGATACTCGTAAGCCTTCTTCGCCCGCTTGTCACAGAGTTCCAGTTCCCATCGAACGCTTGGATTGTCTCCGTTGCTTTCCAATGCCTTGTCGTACACCCGCAAGTACTTCCCCGACCCTAGAGATCCTCGCCGACCGAATGCACACTCGTCATAGACTCGCTTGGTTCCATCGCTCGGCCCACGGACGTCGATATTCTTGAAGCCCGAGTAGTCCTTCCTGATCTGCCGGCCGTCAGGTGCCACTGAACAGACTGTCTCGTAGAGGACATGTGGCAATATGATGCGTTCACGGTCATCGAAGTACAGATCCAGCCGCGAAGGCGAGAAGTCAAAGTGCGTGAGGCCCTTCATCAGGACAACAATCCCCGCCATTCCCAAGGCATCCAGGGCACTGCCCGGGATCTCCAACGTGGCCTTGCCCTTGGTTATCCTGTCGGCCCGTTCCTCGCTGGAATGGCAATTCACGCGGACCCCATTTGGCCAGAGCATCGAACGATCATAGATCCAAAGCCCATACTCGTAAGGCTCCCATTGCTCGCCAAAGAGTTCCGCCAAGAACGGGATCATCTCCTGAACACGGCGGTGAGGAACGGACCCCCTGAGCCAGTGCACGCCAACCTCCAACGCCACGTCGTCAGTACGCTTTTGTGAATGTAGCCCCCGTTTTACAGTACGGGGGCTTTCACATTCGCTCGTCTTGCATGCCGCCATGTTGCCTATCTCCACTATTGTACTTGTGATTCATCTTTCCCAGGTTTCCTGTTCACCCATCTCGCCGAACGCAAAATTCGCGTTGGGCCTCGGCAAGAACCTGCTGGACCTGCCAGGCTTCATCCGGGAAGAGGCTCATCTTCTGCTCTTCCCAGTCCGACGAGTCCTTGTCTCGCTTGAAGGATTTGGTGAGCGTGAAGTTGTACGTGGTCACCGTTGCCCCATCGGCCTGTCTGGTGCGTTCGTTACTCCAGACGGCCAGTTTGACCTTGCCGCATCGGAAGGTTGCCAGGGGTTTCTGTTTGGCGTTCGTGTCGTCTGTTGGTCTCTGTGCCATTAGGATGCTCCCTTGTCATGCTGGCCCCTGGCGAGCAGTCTGTATTCGACAGGGGCGGTTGGTTGGTTAGCCGTCTGAGAAGTGCCGTTTTCGGCCACTTCCTGAGTTCCCAGAAGTTGACCGTGTCTGACTAACGCGTCGATCAATTCTGCCATCGGGAACCAGTGCGGGATTTCTTGCCAGGCCATGACTCCACTGGCCATGCCTACTGCTTTCCAACCGGCCCCTTCATCCGGCCGGCCGTCACAGACGGCGATCACGTCGCATCCTCTTGTGACGATGGAGAATTGCCCTGAAGCCGCTTGTACTGCTCGTATGTCTCGCGCCTGTTGCCAGATGCCCTTGGATCTTAGGGCCACGGCCAAATCAACGGTGTGCCCTTCCTTGCCGGCCGTGATAGCCGCGACGATGCGCATCATGTTCTGTTGTGCGAGTCGGCAGGCAGCATTCTTGGCTTGTTGAACAGCCTCGAAGGTCCGTTCTGTCACCCTGGTTGCATTCACAAACACGCTATCGCCGCTCCCTTCTTGCCTTCGGCCGAAATGCGAACAGCGGACACGTATGATCCGTGCATTCGTAGACGTCTCGCAGTCTGCCGCTGCCGACACACTCCAAGCACTTGCAGTGAATCGCATCCGCTCGGGACCGCCCTGAAAGGGCTCTTCGATACTTGCCGTGATACTTGCGAGGAATCGCTGAGGAAATGTGCAAGTCTGTGGTCGTCATACTGCCACCATGCCGAATCGAGATTCCGTCAGGCCGACACTCGCACGCGAACCACGAGAGGGCGTCGTGTCAGTTAGCTCGAATGCATCCGCCGTCTCACCTTCAAACAGCCACGGGAAAGACCGTCTCAAGATCTCGCCAATGCGCTCGGGCCGATTCCCACGGCGGGCGAGCCGTCTCTCTTGAACGAGACTCATTGGTGGGAGCTGGTAGCCGCGAGGCATGATGTCTCGGCAATCTTCTTGACAGTCGCATCCACAGGCTCCATAATTCTTCATGATCGATGCCCTTACTCAGAGGGTGTATCAAGTTTTCCCAGATGAAGTCCTGCCCCGGACTTCATCTGCGCTCACAGTTCGGATTCCGGCCCGGCTCCGCCGGCCCGGGAGTTTTGCGCTTGCGGCCAAAAAGCAGGTGCCCAGCTATGGCTGGAAGCAGTGGCCTGGCTTTCGCCTGGCACGGGGAGACGTACGAGACCCCAGGGAGTAGCGATTGTCCAGGCCACTGCCTCTGCTTCCCGGCGCCTTGCAGCGCGAGTGGTTGCGCTCCCGCAGAGCCACCTTCCTCTGCAAGGCAACTCCGTTCTACATCGCTCAGGGGATGCGCATAGACGCTACTTTCGCAGTGGGCACGAGTGGGACGAAGTGAAGCAGGCGTGTGTGTGTTACTCGGTACCGGTTAGACTGTCTCTAAGCTGGCTGAAACCACGCGAAGTGGGCATGAGTGGGCACGAGTGGACGCGAGTCGGCACGAGTGGGCTCGTGTGGATCGAAGTGACGGCATAGTTTGCTCGCGGTCGTAGCTATTCTTGACGGCTCAAATTTTTTTGCGCTTTTCCGAGGCTCTGCGCCGCGATCCCCCTGTTTTGGTCGTAGACATACCTTTGTCGAGTGATTTTCGCAACCCACAATGTCTTGTCACGCATCATAGTGTGGAGATACTTAACGCTGACACCGAATTTCCCGGCAATCTGCAACAGAGTCATCCGTTCCGATCTGGATTCGGGCGGGACTTCATCGAGAGGCACGTAGTCGTCATCGCCGTCATCCGCGTGTGTTTCATCGTCCGGCCGGGCTGTTCGCAGTTCCGCAATTTTTGAATCGAGCCACTCTGCGTTGACGACTTGGATTCGCCCGAATATGTCTAGCGATATGGGCGGGACCTTGGGACTTCGCGGAAACAACAGCGCTTCCGTCCGCTCAGCCAAAGCCCTGAAATCGCCAGAAGATCTCTTGAGTCCTTCCAGGACTCCGTCCAGCATCCCCGTCTTCGCCAGGAGAATCCAGTCAGGGTCCAGAAGGCCGGCCTTCACGAGCCCGTTCACCAAGCCTTCGCACGCGACACCGACGTCCGGCCGCGGCAACGTGGCGCTGAATGCATCTTTGATGGTCCACGCCCGATAGAGCATCTGTTCTCGATCCAATGCGCCTGTCACCGGTGTGCAAGGCGAATCTTGCCAGTGGCCATAGCTCTTGGCCAGGTCCTTCAGCTCACGATACCTGGCCAGAAGATTCTCACGGGTTTTTGAAGTAGCCTCAGTTTCGCGACGTTCATCGGGAAGGTGCCATTCGCTCCATTCATCCGGTTGGTATAGCCATTCGGACGATCGGTCGATAGCCGCAAGGCCCAGCTTCACTGACAGATAGTTCAGCGGCTGGCCAAAAAGGCTGCTGTTCTCACCACAACTCCCCGGGTGTCTTTCCAGGATGTCAATCTCGCAGTCCGCATACTGGCAGAGCAATTCCACTGCTTCTAAGGTCCGCGCGTCCCGGGCCGTCCTACGACGCCTTTGTAGAGTGGGTTTTCCGTGCGGCCATATCTCGACAGTCCGCGACTTTCCATTTGGCCGGTGTATCGTCTTTTCACGTGCCATTTTCGGTCACTACACTTGGTCTCATATGGGTTTATGGTCCAGGATTCTGACTGCGTCGGCTTGACTATGACTGGCCGGCCGCATGCGGCCGGCGGCGACAGCCGCCTCAATGGTTCTGACGGCCGGAGGAGCTTCTGTACTCCGGTCGCGAACAGTGCCAGACGAGTGCCGGCGAACGGGCCTGCCGACCGCCACGGCCTGGGCTTCGATATCGGCGGAATGCTCGCGGTCTCGAAAGGATCGGCCAGGGCTATGAACGCTGAAACAAGGCGTGGCAGTCCTTACGGATGTGCCCACCCTGGCCAGATGATTGCATCGCAGTCCTTTGCACTGTTTCATTCTCATGGCGCCATTATCCCTGTCTTTTGGAGGTTGTATAGTCCTGTCTTGCAGTCCCGTCTCTCAACGAACTCTCGCGACCCGCAACACGGCCAGGCGAAGCTCTTCGGGTAGATCGCCCCACGCTTCCAAGAGGGGCACTATATCAGGGTGGCGTTGCAGTAAGTCCGACAGGTTTCGCGACAGGTCGCCGGCGTGCGAAGTTGTAAGTGTAGGTGTTACCTCACTTTGCGAATTCGTGCTTACTGACTCTGGATCAGTTAGTCAAGGTTCAAATCCTTGTTCCCCAGTTTCCCCTAACTCCTTGCATAGCAGAAACTTCCTATCGAAACGCCGCAGTCGTGACCGAGAAACGGTGGGACGGATCGCTGTGGCTCATAGCTGGGGTGGCTCTCACACCAATCCGCGACCTTGTCGTACAGCGGCTTGTTCTTGCTGCGGAGATAGTCGAAGTCGAGCAGTTGGCTCTGCGCGAGGCTCCCTCGCTCCGCGGCCGCCTCGGTCTCCGTCTTTGACCCGTCTTCCAAGTTGAAGCGGTTCACCCCGTGGGTCCCGCAGACACGGTTCTTGCGGCGGGTCGGACAGGCGAACGGCCCTCGATATGTGGCCATTGGAGATACGATATGGTAGAAATCGCGATGGACTGCGAGAGGTTGACCCAGTCGGAAGAGGGAACCCTTTTTGTCCAGTGCGAGGGCTATGGGCCGTACGTCGAGCGGCTGACGCTGCCGCGAACGGGCATCGGCAAGGCGGCGTCGCGGCAGTCCCTCAGAATCATCCGCCTGACTCCCCGGTAGGGGCGAATCCCGACGTACATCGGGACGCGCCCCTGCTCATCCCACGATTATATCCATGTCCGCTCTTGTATTTCCTTTTGCGGTGGTGCTATAATCAGCACGGACTGTGCCTTCTACGGATCTGAGTGCGGCAGGCGACTTTTGTGTCCTGGAGGCGTTATGCGGCAATGGCTAGGTTCTCCTCGTATCCCTTGGGATCGCTGTCTTGCGTTTCCCGTCGGGCTGATCGTATTTCTCCTGCTGTCTTCGGGCTTGGCGCGCGCCGAAGGCGAGCAGTGGGGCATCCGCAAGTATGCCGAGGAACTGCCTCGCTACCGCGCGCTGGTCCAGCAGCTCGAGACCCAAGGGCGGGACCTGGACGCGCGCCGGCAGCGGTGCGCGCAGGCCATCGACGCCGTCTGGAGCGACTGGACCGTCGAGGACCGTCTGGCGGGAGAGAAGGCCTACGAGTCGCGCAAGTGGGGCAACAACGCCCTGGGCGGTGGACGAGCCCTGATGCGGGACCGGATGGAGCACTGCCGCAACAGTTACAGGGAGGCCCTGGAACAGCCCAACCCCGTGGATCCTGCGGGCGACCAATCGGCCCAGCAGGCCTACCGGGACCTGCTGTGGGGCGCGCACATCAAATACCTGCGCAGCCGCAATCAGTTCTACGACTACGATGCGCGCTATCAGGAGGACAAGCTCCAGTACCTCAAGGGCTACATCCCCGGCCTGTTCAATCAGTTCATCGGCTTCGATCTCGGCGAGTTCATCGAGGACACGCTCGACGACGCGGGGTACGTGCTCGCGGCCCACGCCAACGCATTTTTCGACGAGCTTCTCAAGTGCGGCGTGAAAGAGGTGGTCCACTACGTCAAGCAGTGGGCGGTGTACCGGGGGCAGATCGAGCGGTTGGCCAAGGAGTGGACCTTCAAGGAGCGGTGGAAGAACCCTCCTCAATGGCACCCTGCCCGGCGAGACCTGTCCGGCGGGCCTCAACCCAGCGAGTTCAACAGCCTGGGTATCGCCGACTGCATCGAGGACGTGACTCGGGCAATGGTCGTCTGCGCGACCGTCAACGGGCTTCGCAAGAACTTCGTCGATGCGATGGTGGACGAAGGCGTCGACCCCCTGGTGGCCGAGTTCTGGTGGTCCAAATACATCCTTCAGGAGGACAAGCCCAGCGCCGACGATCCTCGCGCCGCCAGGGTTCGCGGGGCCTACGACGTTTTCACATCCAGGCTCGAGACGGCCCTGGAATCCGCGTGGACGAAGGACTTCGGCCTCGAACAGGCGAAGAAGTCCATGGAGGATGAGCTGGAGCGGCAGGCGTCGAAGCGCATCTACAACGACGTGATGCAGCAGGTCCGCAAGGAAATGGCCGAGGAGATGCGCAGCCTGGATCCGAGCCGGCGTGATGGCGCCCAGGCGATGCGGGTCCGCCAGAGGGCCGCCGAAAGGGCCAGGGAGCTGGGCAAGGAGAAGGTCCAGAGCGACGCTCACTTGAAGTTCCTCGACGCCCTTGACTGGGGCGCCATGCTCATGCAGCAGGCGATTTCCTCGGGCACCTACGTCAGTCGGTGGTACGACTTCGACGCGATCGGGGCGAATCTGGTCGAGGAGTACCACCGCATCGAGAACTGCATGGTCAAGCAGAAGCTGACGCTGAGCGGCCCGGCGATCCTGGCCATCTACCAGATGCCGGAGAAGGAGCTTCAGCAATTCCTCAGTCGTTGCGACGACATCGAGGCCGATCAGCAGATGCTGTGGGCGCAGCGGTTGCTGCCCCAGATGCAGAGGCACCACAACGCCGCCAAGGCAGCGGCCGATCAACTGGCGTCCGTCTGCGCCGACGGCCCCGGCCGTTTGCAGATGGCCTCGTCGCTGCTGGCGGAGGCCCGCGTCGAGGCCCAGACACTGCTCGATCATATCAAGCGATCCTCGCAGTTCGCCTCCCAGATCGAGCCGGCGGTGGAGACGTTCGAGACCCGGGCCGAAGAGGCCGGCCGTCACGCCGAGGCGGTGGTCGAGGCCAGGACGCTGGCGGAGGCCGACGCAGAGAAAGCCTGCTCGGCAGCCCAGGACTACCGAGCCGCCCAGGACGCGACGGCCAAGAAGACCCAGCAGGAGCAGTGTGAGCTGGCTGCGAAGAGCGCCGAACAGGCGGTCGCCGATGCGGTGGACGCTTTCAACAAGTCGGTGGCTCTCCGCGATGCCGTGAAGGCCGAGGCCGACACCCTCGGGCAGTCGATGGAGAAGCTGCTGGCTGTCTATGACGGGGCCGATGCCGTGCTGAAGAAGGGCACCGAGATCCGCAAGCTCGCCGACGAGGCGGCGCGCATGGCGTCCACCGCCGACGCCGCATGGGAACGCCTGAAGAAGGCGCGGATCGATGCCGAAGCCGTTCTGAAGAAAGCCGATGAAAAGGTCGCGCCAACTCAGAATCCGGAAGCACAGGGGCTCTTGGCGAACATCGTGAGCATGGGTGATGACACCTTTGCGTGGATGGCGTCCTACGAGAATTGTCCGGCGATGCTGCGCACGGAGGCCGACAAGCTGGCGCGGGAGCTTCAGACGTTCGATCTGACGGAGACGGCGATACGCGAGCAGGTGGCGGGGCTGCCGGACAAGGGCGATCTGACTGCTCTTGAGAACCGCGCCAAGCAGGCCGTGGCCGACGTGGCTTCGGCGGTGGATGTGGGCGAGGCATTTCTGGACGTGGCCAAAGAGGCCGGGCGGGACGCACAGACCTGCCTGAAGCTGCTGATCGGCAGCCGAGAGGGCGGTCCGGCGGAGATTGCCGCCGCAGCCGAGGCCGCTATCGACGCCTGCCGCTTCGACGAGGCGCGCACGCTCATCGACCGGCTGCTCCAGGGGCCGCAGCGCGACCGTCTCATGCAGAAGCTCACGGAGGCCCAACGAACCGAGCAGCGCGTCGGCGCTCTGCGAAGCGAGGCCGACAGGCTGGCTCAGGCAGGAGATATCACCGGCGCCAAGTCGCGCTTGCAGGAGGCCCGCTCTCTGAGCATCTGCCCCGACAAGAGAAGCGAGATCGATGCGCAACTGGTTTCTCTCGAAAGCGGCGTTCCGCCGGCAGACGCTGCGCAGACCTCCACGGCGACCGACGGCACAGAGCCCAACGCAGTGGACCAGCCGGACGAGGGCTTTGCCGACCTCGGAACGCAGCCGGAGGATGGGACGCAGGAAACCTCCTCGATCATCACGTTCGATGCACCGGTCGAGACTCCGACGAACACCGCCGGCTTCGGCGAGTTGCCCGCCAACTTGCGCGACGACAACTTCGCTGATCGGTCCTTCGACCAAGCCACCACTGCGCCGCCGCAGCGCGACGCGAATGACAACGATTTTGCCGATCTGGGCAACGCCGACTCGCAGACGCCCACGGAGACAGTCACGTACTTCGACCGGCCCTGGATGCCGAGGACCTGGCAAACCGGCGACACGCAGTTGACTCAGGTCAACATCTACGACACCGCCAGTTGTCTGGCAATGGCTGCCGCTCTGGCCAATTGCACCGAGGGCTCCTCCGACACCGCCATTGCCGACCAGATCCGCGCGGCCATCCGCCACATGCAGGCGGCCAACCAGTATTCGTTCGCGCCGCACAAGGCCTGGCCCGACTGGGAACAGCGGGCCTACCAGTTCAACGTCTGGGCCAAACGCGTCACGCAGGAGTCGCAGCGCCAACGAGACATCGCCCGCCAGCAGTTGCACAGCTACCTCAGCGGTCAGGCCAACGGCATGAAGATGCAACTGGAGACGCTGCTGCAAGGCCAGGCCGGCAGCGCCGAGAACTGTGATTCGTTGTTGTTCCAGATCGGCTATCATCTGGCCTACGCCGCACAGCTTCAGCTCATCGTCGAAGACGGACTCAGCGCGGGAAAAGACCGGCTCTGGGCCAATCGAATCCTGTCGCGGGTCGACAACAGCAAGGCGACCGCCGGCCGGCTCATGGGCATGGTGCAACCGTCTGTGAACCGCCGGGGGTGCCCGGACATGGGAAAGCTCGTCGATCGTGTGCGGGCCGTTCGCACCGACCAGTCCGGCGCGGGTCAGGCCCTCCTGACGATCTGGCAGGACAGCCGGGCTTCGCTCCAGACCCGCAGCTACGATCCCGACGAGCTGGCAGGGGAGTGGGCCTTCTCCGGCCTGAAATGGAGTCAGTTCGACAGCCCCGAATGGAAGACCGAGATCGAGCCCAAGCTGGACCAGTGGAACCCCGACACGGTGTACCGCTTCGCCGCCTCGGGCAGCGCGTACACAGGGACATTGCTGAAGAACCCGGGCGGCATCGCCGGCTGGTTCTCCGCCTGGAGCAACGAGCCCCGATACCACGGCCATCTGTTCCAGCCGGGAGTGATCCTGTTCCAAATGGAGAAGGTCGGGTCCAATCACTACCGGGGCCAGCGCTTCAAGGCCGGCACGCCCGGCGATAACAACCTGCACCCAGAGCCTTTCGAGATCGTCGTGCAGGGCCGGGTCGCCCGCTACGGCGTCGGCAACGAGGCAGGAGCGGAGGTCTCCGCCAGGGACGCCTACCTGCTGGTGCGCTACGATCCGCCCGCCGAGGGATCGGTGGTCGATATCGCAGCGGCCGGACGTCACGTCTTCGCCAACCTTGCCCAGGACCGCCCGCGCGGCGCGACGATGGAGCCGCCTTCGATCGGCCGGCCGATCACCGGCGC
This sequence comes from Sedimentisphaerales bacterium, assembly GCA_040772485.1. Taxonomy (GTDB): domain Bacteria; phylum Planctomycetota; class Phycisphaerae; order Sedimentisphaerales; family Anaerobacaceae; genus Anaerobaca. Next base: position 151,157 of record JAXGYC010000017.1, read on the forward strand.
CCAGACCTACAGCGTCTTCTTCCGCAGGCCGTTCCGATTTGCCGCGTTCACGAACAACAACCCCGGCGTGAACTTCATTCTCACCTATTGCGGGAAGGACGAGGTCTTTGCCAATCATGAACGAATGCGACGCGACAATGGCATGCCTACTCTGGCCGGCGAGGCGTTCGTCAGACACGGCCACCAAGGTCAATGGTGCGTGAAGACGAACACGCAGAACGAAGGCTGGCTGAGAATGGCCTTGGTCTGGAGCACCGGCGACTGGACCCTGTCGATCTGGGCCGACGACTACGCCACCCATCCGGACACGATGTTCCGCGGACAGGCAGCCATGATTCGCTATGGCTTTGACATGCTCGACAAACTTGCGCCGCGCATCCAGACGATTCCGTTGACGGGCGGAGCGGAGGGCGCACCGCCGCCCGTGCAGGAGACCGCGCCCCAGACAGCGCCGAGCGGCATCGATTTATTGGGCATCGGGACGAATTGAGACTCACCCTTCGGCTGATGATGAGAGGATGCTATGACGAATCGCATGCGAGGAGTATCCGGCAGGACGATCCTCACCGTGGCGTGGATTGCCGGAACGATGGTTGCCGCCATGTGCGCGGGGTGCAGCAGCGCGAACGCTCCCGACGGCTACATCATGACCGCCAAACGAATGATCGAGGTCGAGGGACGCTACGACGACGCGATCGCCTTCCTGCAGGAGCGCTCGCAACGCTCCCCGAAAGCGGCGCCGGTCTGGTACTGGCTGGGCATCGCCTACCAGAGAAAAGGCCAGTACGAGCAGGCGGTCAGCGCGATGGATCGCGCCTTCTCGTGCGATTCCCCCAGGATGTCCAAGATATGGTATCCCAGCGCCTACGACTATCGCGGCTGGGCCCACTACCACACAGGCAATCTGCCGGCGGCGCTGGCCGACTTCAACCGCGCGCTGGAAATCGCCGACAACCCGTTCATCCGCCAGGAAGTCCTGCGAGGGCGCGGCTGGGTCCGCCTGTTCTCCGGCCAATATCCGGACGCCATCGCCGACTTCACGCAGACCTTCTCGCTCATCGAAGGCAGCAATCGTCCTGCGCTTCTCGATGCCTGGCTTGGACGAGCCTGGTCTCGGTACATGTCCGCCGAGTATTCCGGCGCGCTGGCGGACCTCGAGCTGGCCTGGCGCGCCTCGGACACCGACAACCACGCGGATCGAACGCGGATTCTCTGGCTGCGTAGTTGGTCCAAGTATTACCTGGGTGATTTCAACGGCGCCATCGAGGACGCGAATCTGTCACTGGCCCTGAACGTCGACGGACGTCCGATGGGTCTGGACGATCCCCGGCGTGTCCTTGGGTTTGCCCATCTGGCGCTGGGCCATGACGAAGAGGCGCGGAATGCGATAGAAAAGGCTGTTGCTGAACCGCGCGGTCTGGCCACAGATCGCGATCTGGGCCTGATCTACCTCGTCCAGGGCCAGCGTGAGAAAGCCTTTTCCTTCTGGGGCGGTGCCGGCTGGTTGGGCGTGGATATCATGGACTATAAAGAAGGCGACGTCTCCGGCGTGCGGATCGTGCACGTGTTCTCTGCGTCGCCGGCCCAGGCCGCCGGTTTGCTGCCGGGCGATGTGGTTTTGGCGATCGATCAGCAGCTGACCCGGAGCGCGGCCGAGCTGACGGGGGCCGTCAAGTCGCACAAGTCGGGAGAGACGGTTCAAGTGGACATCCTGCGAAATGCAGCCCGATCCAGTCACGCCGTGACCGTCGGGTCGGCGGAATCGCATATGGCCGCTCTGCCGCTCCTGGCGCCGGTGCTCAAGGTTCGTCCGATCCCGCCGGCGTCGGCTGGGACGCCCGTCCAGACCGTCGCGGATGCTCCGCCTCCCCCGCAGACCGTGTTGGCTGGTGCAGTCGAAGGGGCCGTCGCTGAACCGTCTACGGTCGCCACGCCCACGCTCGTCATCAATGCGATGAGGGTCGAGCCCCAGCCTGTGAAGGGGGGAGAGCCTTTCAACGTGAGCATCGATTTGCTGGCAGAGGACTCGGCTACGTTGGAGATGGCGCTGGAGCTGACGTTGGTCTGTGCCATCACCCAGGATGGCAAGTCGCTCCTGGACTCGGCGCCTGAGAAGCTCACGGTGGTCAATGGCGAGCCCAAGACCACCGTCAAGAAGATGCGAGCCTCCAGGGCGGCGGGCGACTACACGTTCCAGGTCACTCTGACGCGGGGAGAGCAGACCGCCCGACAGTCCGTGGGATTTCGTATTGAATAATCCCGGAAACGGCGTGCCCTAATACTTCTGGAGCAGGTCGAGCAGCTTGCGGTCGAGCTTGTGGCCGTGCCAATCCTCGTAGGCGACGTCTTCGCGGCCGGAATCGAGGATGCCGAACTGGCCGCGGAAGTTCCACAGCGCGTAGCCAATCCCATTGGTCGTCAGGATGTCGAGCACGTCGCCGAACCAGGCGCCGAAGACGTCGTGCGGCGTCTTGATCCAGCAGCCGCATTCGCCGCAGTGCACGCCCACGCCCTTCTTCGCCAGATCGATCCAGGGCTGATAGTACTTCTCCAGCCTGGCGCGGTCCCAATGCTGGCCGCCCATCGTGCCGGGCCACACGGGCGCCGGCAGATTTTCCACGTTCGCAAACGCCCACGGCGCCTTGTAGTGCGAGATGTAGCCGGGATTGTACCCACGACAGCTCTGGGCGATGTTCAGATCGACCAGCTCCGGAATCACGTCGTTGCCCACGTTGTTGCCGTCGGCGATCACCAGGTGGTTCGGATTGGCCGCACGGATCGCCTTGGCCGCCGCTTCCGCCACGCGCCGATACACCTCGCCCGGCACCGGCCCGCGCTTGGAGTGCTGGTCGTTCATGTCCTCGCGCATACTCGGCTCGTTGACCAGATCGAAGCTGATCTTCGACGGCGGGATGTCCTTGTATCGCTTGGCCCAGACGCCCCACTGAAAGCAGAAGGCATCGAGCGCTTCGGAGTCCTTCCACAGGTTGAACGGCTCGTGGAAGCCGGCGTTGACACAGTAGCCGGGCGCGCGATGCATATTCAGGCTCACGTGCAGGCCGTACTTGTGGGCCATCTCCACGAGGCCGTCGATGTACTCCAGGGCGCTTTCCTTGATCTTGTACATGTCGTCGGGCGTGATACGCTGCGACGGATCGAAGTCGATCCACTGCGGGTAGGCCATCGGCACGCGGACGAAATCGAAGCCCCAGTCGCGCATCCAGCGGAAGTCGTCCTCGGTGGTCCGGTTGCGGCTGTCGGGCCGCGCCGGGCGAGGACTGAAGTAGTCCAGAAGATTGAACCCCCTCCATCGGGGGATGGCCGTCTGGGCCGGCTTGGGCTTGTCCGACGCCTTCAGCGGGCGCCCCGCCGCGGCCAGCGTCATGGCTGCGCCCGCCGCTTTAAGAAATTCGCGACGATCGATCCGCTGTCTGTCCATGCTCCAATCTCCCATCCGAATGCATGCCAGGAAACTGCCTTTTGACCTCGTCTGACGGCATTGAGCGTACCGGCGATTCCCTTCCCTGTCAATCTCGCCGCCCCGGACGCAGAAGACCGTGTCATTCCGGTCAAGCGGAGCTCAGAATTGTCCGACAGATAATGCTGTTAGGAGAGCCAATGCGCCGCTACTATGACGGTGTTCGGTTGTAGGGGACCGGCAAGGGCCGCCGTTGGCGCCTTACGATGCTGTGAAGGGAAAGTCGTGAAAACGAAGAAGTCCCGCAAACGATCGAAGTCGGCCGAGGAGGCTGCCCGCAAAGGCCCGGCGGTGCGATTCATCGAGCCGCAGAAGAAGGACCGCCGCAAGATCAGCAAGAAGGTCTACAATCGCGAGCTGCGGCGGCTCCAGGTCGAACTGGTCGAGCTTCAGGAGTGGATCAAGCAGAAGGGCCTGCGAGTGGTGGTGCTGTTCGAGGGGCGCGATGCGGCCGGCAAGGGCGGGGTCATCAAACGCATCACGGCCGAGTTGAATCCCCGCATCTGCCGGGTCGTGGCGTTGGGCACGCCGACCGAACGCGAGAAGTCGCAGTGGTACTTCCAGCGGTACGTCGCGCATCTGCCGGCGGCCGGCGAGATGGTGCTGTTCGACCGGAGCTGGTACAACCGCGCCGGCGTCGAACGGGTGATGGGCTTCTGCACGGAGCAGGAGTACCGCGAGTTTCTCCGGACGTGTCCCGAGTTCGAGTGCATGCTGATTCGCTCCGGCATCCTTCTGATCAAGTACTGGTTCTCGGTCTCGGACGAAGAGCAGGAGAAGCGTTTCCAGGACCGGATCAACGACGTGGTCAAGCGATGGAAGCTCAGCCCGATGGACCTGGAGGCGCGCTCGCGGTGGGTGGAGTACTCCAAGGCCAAAGACGAGATGTTCAAGCACACCGACATCAAGGAGGCGCCGTGGTACGTGGTGCCGGCCGACAACAAGCGCCGGGCGCGTCTGAACTGCATTCACCACCTGCTCAGCATGATCTCGTACCGGGACCTCAAGCCGGAGCCGATCAAGCTTCCGCCGCGTCAGAAAGACAAGGGCTATGTCCGGCCGCCGATCACCGATCAGACCTTTGTACCCGAGGTTTACTGATGCGATTGTACGCTGCAACGACATCCTGGTTGTGTTTCGCTGTCGCCATCCTGTCGGTGGCCGGCAGCGCGTGCGCCGCCAATCGCGCGCCCGGCCTGGCGAGCCGGTACGTCGGCGACGTGGGCATTGCAGAAGACCCCAACGTCGTTTTCGTCGAGGATTTCGAGGCCGGTTCGCTCGAAGCGGTGACGGCGCGATGGGAGAGCGTCCAGAACGCTGAGATCATGTCGCTGTCGGTCGATGTGCCCGAGGCCAGCGGCGGAACGCATTCGCTTCTGATGACGCACGTCGGCGGCCGCAGCACCGGCGGACACCTGTACCGCCGGCTCCTGCCCGGCTACGAGGAACTCTTCGTTCGCTTCTACGTGAAGTTCGATCCCGATTGTTTTCCCATCCACCATTTCGTTCATCTGGGCGGATACCATCCGCCGACTCCCTGGCCGCAGGGCGGCGCAGGGATTCGTCCCAACGGAGACGAGCGGTTCACCACGGGTGTTGAACCATACGGCAAACAATGGCGATGGGACTTCTACTCGTACTGGATGGACATGCGTTCTTCACCCGACGGCAAGTCCTGGGGCCATGACTTCATCAACGACCCTGCGCTGAAGGTCGAGCGAGGCCGCTGGATCTGCGTCGAGCTGCGGATGAAGATGAACGATCCCGTGACGCAGAGCAACGGCGAGCAGTCGCTCTGGATCGACGGCAAGCCCTGGCATAAGGACGGCCAGCTCGTCAGCCATCTGGGCGAGGGCTTCCCTTGCGGCAAGTGGGTGTGGGACAGCTTTCTTCCCGATCCGGATGGAACGCCCTTCGAGGGATTCCGCTGGCGGCGTGACGAGGCGCTGAATCTCAATTTCCTTTGGCTGTTGCTCTACATCACCGATGCGCCGCCCGGCCGCATCAGCCGGGTCTGGTTCGACGACATCGTGGTCGCGCGCCGGTACATTGGACCGATAAACTCATCCTCCGCTCGACAGACCGCGTCCCCCTGAGATTTCATCCTGCGGCCACTTGTCGTGATCCCCAATCCGCGATCGGCACGCCGTTTCGGTCCTGATAAACATCAAGTCCGCCCCTGAAGCGGCCGATAGCCTTCCATAAGAGTCATTGCGTACAGACTTCTTTCGGGAGTGGTCGAATGAACGAAGCCAAGCACATTCTCCGGGTTCTATGGGCGACCGTGGTTGTCTCCTGCGGCTTCGCGCAGGCGGGCGACGTGTCCTGGATCGCCGGGACGTCGGGGCCGTCGGGATGGGCCATCGAGCCGGTCCAGCCTGCGGATTCGGACGTCATCGCCTTCTCCGGACCGGTGCGCACCTTCCTGAATCGCTGCGTGGCCGAGCAATCCCTGGGCGGGCAACCGAGGCTTGCGATCAACGCGAAGAGCAAGACGATCGAGCTGCAATTCGTGCCTCCTGCGCACGACGATTGCGCGGACTTTCTCGATCCGGTCAGCGGCCTCGAAGGCTCGTTCGGACCGTTGGAGATGGGATCGTGGAGCCTGTTCTGCAGCCAGAAAGACGTCACCTTCTCGCTTTCCTTTGAAGTCGGGATCGCGGGCGAAATCCCGGATCAGCGCGTCTACTACGTCGATGCGCGCGCCACCGGCCGCAACAATGGATTGAGCTGGGCCGACGCGTTCGTCCATCTCCAGACCGCCCTGGCCGCCGCGGCCGAAGGCGGCGAGATTCGCGTCGCGAAAGGCACGTACCGGCCCGACCAGGGCGCCGGATACAGCGACTGGAATCCCTACGCCGCATTCTACCTGGCCAAAGGTATGATTCTCAAGGGTGGGTACGCCGGCTCCAACGCCGTGAATCCGAACCTGCGCGACATCGTGACCTATGAGACGGTGCTCAGCGGAGACATCGATCAGGATGATGAACCGTTGACCTGCTTCGACGACATGGCCGACGACCCCAGCCGTTTGGACAACTGCTTTCACGTCGTCGTCAGCAGTGGTACGGATGCCACGACGGTGCTCGATGGATTCACGATCACGGGCGGACATGCCTTTGCGAAGGAAACCAGGTACAACTCGGATGCTACGGAGGTTCCCGAATACGGCGGCGGCCTCTACAATGACGCCGGCAGCCCGATCATCCGAAATTGCGTGATCACCGGCAACGGAGCCGCTTCTTTCGGCGGCGGCCTCTACCACCGCGGGCCGACGGCGCCGACGCTGATTGACTGCACGATCAGCGACAACTGGTGCCAATGGTGGGGCGGTGGACTGGTCAACGACTCGAGCAGCCATCTGACGCTGAGCGGCTGCGCCATCGCGGGCAACGCCGCGCTCTATCGCGGCGGCGGAATCGCCAATCGGAACAACACCCTGTTGACGATCTCCAACTGCATCCTGTCCGGCAATGCCGTCGTGGAGTCGGTCCATGGTCAGGGAGGAGGCCTGTACAACCTCGGCGGGACCGCGGTGCTGAACCACTGCACCATCGTGGGCAACCAGGCGTCGCTCGGACGCGCGATTCTGTGTGATTCTCTGGAGCAGGCCGCCTTCAGTGACGTGCACGTGAGCAACTCCATCGTCTGGAACCAAAGCGATCCCTTCTGGTGCGCCGATCTGTCCGGCCTCGACGTGACGTACTGCAATGTCGAGGGCGGATGGGCCGGAACGGGCAACCTCGCCGCCGATCCGTGCTTCATCGAGGTTGGCTACTGGGACCCGCGGGACACCCCGGAGGAGCCCTGCGACGACCTGTGGTACGACGGCGACTATCGTCTGAGCTGGGATTCGCCGTGCGTCGACCGGGGCGATCCGCTCGATGTGCCCGACGCGGACGCGGTGGATTTCTACGGCAATCCGCGTCTGTCCGGCCCGGCCGTGGACATCGGCGCCTACGAGCTGAGGAACGAGCCTCCCGTGGCGATTGCCGGACCGGACGTATCGGGTTTCACGCTCGACAACACGACGGGAACCGTCAGTCTGGACGCCGGCGCCTCCTACGATCCGGAGGCTCGGCCTTTGACGTACCACTGGTATCGGGAGGGAAAGAAGGTCTCTACCGAGGCGGCGTTCGACATCGCGATCCCGGTCGGCGAGGTGGTCTTTACGCTGATCGTCAACGACGGCGCCAACGATTCCGAGCCGGACACAGTGGTGGCCAGGGTGTATCAGGTGATCGACACTTCGATTTCGGCTCCCGAGACGATCTCGCACAGGAGCAGCCGGGGCACCTTCATCGCGGCGATCCGCGTCCCCAACCGCCGGTCGTGGAAGGAGTTCGACAACGCCGAACCGCTCCTGTTCTTCCCCGGCGGGATTCAGGCCACCCACCACAGGGTCGTCCCCTGGATCACCGGCCACACGTTCGTTTTCGGCACGTTCAACAAGAAGGACTTCCTGGCTGCCGTTCCCCAGAATGGACGAATCGAGGTGCGGATCGTCGGCCGGCTCAAAGATGGGCACTATTTCAGCGGAACCGACACCGTCAAAGTCAAGTAGGGGCTGCGGCGACGCATCCGGGCGGCGACGGAGCGTCCTCGATCAGATGTCGAATTCTGCCACGACCGGCGTATGGTCGCTGGGCCGGACCGCCCCTCGCGGACCTTTGTCGATGGTGCATCGCCGGCACCGCTGGGCTACAGTCTGCGTTCCCATGATGTGATCGAGCCGCCAACCGAGGTTCTGCCGGAACGCATTCCCGGCGCGGTAATCCCAGAAACTGTACTGCCCCGGCTCGGAGCAGTGCAGACGGAACAGATCGGTGAACCCCCAGGCCATCACCGCCCCCAACGCCTCGTGGACCTCCGGACGGAAACAGACGTGACCGGCCAGCGCCTCCGGATCGTACACGTCGATCGGTTCCGGAGCGACATTCAGATCGCCCACCCACAGCAGCGGATCGGTTGGCTTGAAGCCGCTGCGGAAATAGGCGCCCAGCCGGGCGAACCATTCCAGCTTGTAGCGGAATTTGTCCGAGTCGGGCAGGAAACCCTGGGGGACGTACGTGTTGACGATCGTCAATCCGTTCACGGACGCCCTCAGCAGGCGGGGCACGTCCTTAGGCTCATCCGGAAATCCGAATTCCACCTCGCCGATCGGGTGCGTCGAGAACAACGCGACGCCGTTGTAGCTCTTCTGTCCCCTGAAGACGTATCGGTATCCGATCTCGTCGAAGGCCTCGCCCGGGAAGTCCGGGTCCTGCACCTTGGTCTCCTGGACCGCCAGCACATCCGGGCGATTGTCCCGCAGCCAGCCGACCACGATCTCCAGGCGGGCGCGTAACGAATTGACGTTGAACGTGGCGACTTTCACGGCGCTCCCCGGCTTCTTTTCGCATCGGTTGGTTCATTATTCGACGCCTTGTCGGTCGTGGCGCAGCTCTCAATGATCGCCAGAAGAGCGAGCAGAAGGCTCACGGTGCTTTCGGCCCCCTGGTTGCCGTTGACTCCGCCGGCCATCAGCCCGTCGGAGCAGCCCCTGGTCTGGAAGTCGTACAGCGGGACGCGCAGGTCGTTGGCTCCGAGGAACCAATCGAAAGCCTTTCGCTGGAGGGTCAGAAAGTGGGGGTTCTTCGTCGCGTCGTACGCGGCGCGCAGCATCAGGACCGTGCCGGCCGCCTCGATCGGCTGCTGGTCGAAGACCGCGCGGGGCTGTCCGCGTTCGTACCATCCGTGGCAGCCGATGAAGCTGAAATGGTCGCCGTCGAAGGTGTTGTCCAGGAGAAACTCCGCCGTCTTGCCGGCCACTCGGGCGTAGGTTTCGTTGTGGAGGCTGCGTCCGGCGGCGAAGAGCGCGTGAGGCAGGATCGCATTGTCGTAAGTCAGGATGTCCTCGAACCACTCCCAGTCGCGCTGGCGGTTCTCCTCGTACTGCCGTACGAGGCCGTCGGCGGCCAACTCCATCTGGCGTTTGATGTCGCTGGCGCCGGGGAACTGACACAAATAATCGCACATGCCCAGGATCGCGTAAGCCATCCCTCGCGGGTGCTGCTTGTGTACCTGGCCGACCGAATGGTCGAAGCAGTCTTTGGCCAGCGACAGGTGCGCAGGCGACGGCGGGCACGCCATGACGGTGCCGAGCGCCCAGAGTGTCCGTCCGAGGGCGTCATGGGCAGGTTCATCCTCCCGCCACGTCCGATGGAAATTCATGAAATTCCGGACGGACCCGTCCGGGTTCTGGGCGTGCACCAGAAAGGACAGATACGTGTCCAGCAGTCGAAGGGCATGAGGATCGGGGTACTGCGAGTAGTACTTGGCCGTAGCGATCGCGCCGCGCGCGTTGTCGTCGGTGCAGTAGCCGTGGGCGCGATCGGGAATGGTGAACCTGGCGTGCTGGTACAGCCCGGTGTCGTCGGTGAGCTGCAGCAGATGGTCCAGCGAAGGCTCCGGCGCCTCGATGCTCGAAATGGTTTCCGCCGCCGTCAATACCACTTTGGCGGTCATGTGGACCGGGACCTCGATTTCGCTGAACAGTTTCCAGTACGCCTGTCCGATCTTCGGCCAGGTCCTGGATCGACCGTAGTCGTACGCGCGCCCGCGCAGCTCGTAGAACAGGCCTTCATTTTGCAGCAGGTCGAGGATCGTCTGCGCAAGATGTTCGGAATCGCCGAAGGGGACGAGTCGCCCGCGGTTGTCGGCCAGCAGCTCCATCGCGGCCCAGTAGGGTGTGGAGACGACCGCCTTGCCGGTCCCGACCGCGAAGGCGAGTGTGCCGCTGGTCAGCTGCTCGCGGCTGAGGTAGGGCGTGACGTAGATGTCCGCCGCACACAGGAAGTTGTGCAGCTCCGTGTCATCGACGAACCGGTTATGAAAGATCACGTGGTCTTGCAGACGCAGGTCGCTGACGATCTGCTGGAGGCTGAATCGATACGATTCACCTTCGTGTTCCTGGACCAGGGGGTGGGTCATGCCCAGGATGATGTACGTGACGTCGGGGTGCGCCTCGACGATGCGCGGCATCGCGCGGAGCATGACTTCGATGCCCTTGTTCCGGTTCATCAGGCCGAAGGTCAGGATGGTTCGGCGACCCTCCAGGCCGAACTTGTGCTTGTAGTAGTTGCTGTCGACGAACGGCAGGTCGGGGATCCCGTGGGCGATCAGTCGGATCTTGTCGTGTCCGACGCCGTAGACGTCGCTGAGCATGTCGACGCCGCGTTCGTTCATGGTGACCACCACGTCGGAACACGCGCACAGTTCCATCATGGAGCGCCGATACGCCGGCTCTGGCGACTCCAGGATGGTGTGCAGCGTGGCGACCACCGGCGCCTTCAGACGTTTCAGCAGCAGGCCCAGGTACGAGCCGGCCTCGCCTCCGAAGAGCCCGAATTCGTGCTGCACCGAAACCAGATCGACGTGGCTGAAATTGATATAGTCGGCCGCACAGATGTAGTCCCGTCGGACATTCTGGCGGATCTCGAACTTCACCGGATCGTTGTATCTCAGGACCGAATCCGATCTCATGGTCACAACGAGCGGTTCGAACTGCCCGCCGGCAGCGGCCGCCGTGTTCCTGATCAGGTCCGTGGTGAATGTTGCGATGCCGCATTTCCGCGGAGGAAAGCTCGATATGAAGACGACCTTTTTCCTCGCGTCTTTTCCCATCCGTGTCCTTCCAAACCGGTTCGCGAAGACTCTAACGAAGGACAATTGTACCACTTGATTGCGATCTTCGTCGATATGTAACCCTGATACGCCGATGCCGTCCTATGGTTCGCTCCCCTATATATGGGGCATCAGCGGGAGGCGGACCCCTTTATATTGGTGGTTGTGGCAATTCCTCATCCTGGCGCGAGCCACTGACGCGCTCGCCGCAGGCGCCTTCGGCAAGGCCTGTGACCACCCGCAGTGAACCGGCGACTGGAAAACCCTGTACAACACCGTGAAAGAGGTGATTTTGGACCGGCCTTTTTTCTGCAGAATTGGTGTTGACAAATTCGGCATTGTAGCATATAAATCCAATGGGAATAGTAGGAGATAGTCGAAATGAAACTCTCAACGCGAACCCGTTATGGCATTCGGGCCGTGATCGAGCTGGCCCAGCATGAGGGCAAACGTCCGCTTCAGCTCAAGGCGATTGCCGAACGCCAGAACATCTCGGTCAAGTACCTCGAACAATTGATGAGCTTGCTTCGTTCTTCGGGCTTTGTGCGGAGCGTCCGTGGCTCGAAGGGCGGCTATGTTCTGGCTCGTCTGCCGGAGCAGATCAAACTCAGCGAGGTTTTTCGCTGTCTCGAAGGTCCGGTCACCACCGCAGAGTGTACCCAGGACAAGGACTATTGTGAGCGCTCCGCCGACTGTGCGGCACGTGAAGTCTGGATTCAGGTCGAGGAGGCGATCCATCGCGTTCTCGACTCGATCACCCTCGCCGACCTGGTGGACAAGGCACACACCACGACAGCCAGCTACAGTATCTGAATTCCAGGAGACCGCCATGAGCGCCGTTTTTGAAGACATCGCTGCGGCCGTCGGCTACACGCCGCTGGTCCGGCTCAACCGGCTCGATTCGGGCGGGGCCACCGTTCTGGTCAAGCTCGAATCGAAGAATCCCTGCGGCAGCGTCAAGGATCGAATCGCCAAGTACATGATCGAAGAGGCCGAGCAGACCGGCCGGATCGGCCCCGAAACGATGATTGTCGAGCCGACCAGCGGCAACACCGGGATCGGACTGGCTTTCATCTGCGCCGCCAAAGGCATCCCCTTGACGCTGACGATGCCCGAATCGATGAGCCTGGAACGGCGAAAGCTCCTGCTGCTGCTCGGCGCCAGGATCGTCCTGACGCCCGCCCAGAAGGGGATGAGCGGCGCCATTCAGAAAGCCGAGCAACTCGTGGCGGAGAATCCCAACGCCCTGATGCTTCAGCAGTTCAAGAATCCCGCCAATCCCAAGGCGCATCGGGAGACTACCGCCAGGGAGATTTGGGTCGATACCGACGGCCGTGTCGATATACTGGTGGCCGGCGTCGGCACGGGAGGGACCTTGACCGGCTGCGCCGAGGTCCTCAAGAGCAAGAATCCGGCCCTCAGGGTGGTGGCCGTCGAGCCCGAGGCCTCGCCCGTTCTGTCGGGCGGCAAACCCGGCCCGCACAAGATCCAGGGGATCGGCGCCGGTTTCGTGCCCGAGGTCCTGAAGGTCGAGCTGATCGACGAGGTCGTACAGGTGGCCAATGACGACGCCCTGTCCACCGCCCGGCAACTGGCGGCCAAGGAGGGCATCCTCTCAGGCATCAGCGGCGGCGCCAACGTCTGGGCGGCGACCCACGTGGCCCGGCGCCCGGAAAACGCGGGCAAGACCATTGTAACGTTTATCTGTGACACCGGGGAGCGGTATGTCTCGACGGAGCTATACGAAGGACTGCCTGATCCTGAGACCGCATGAGGGCCACGCAGTATCGGGTAAGAAGATGGCAGGCACGAAGTTGACGGACCGCAAGCTGGCCAAGCTCGTCGAGCGGATTGTCGAGACCTACGAAGGGGACTCGGGGATCAATTTCATCGACGCGGCGAATCTGCCCGTGCGCGGGCAGATCCTCGGAATCCTCGAACTGCTGTTCGAGGTGCTCTTTCCGGGCCACACCGGAAACAAGGCGGTGACCCGGTCCAACGTCCGATACGTCGTGGGGGACATCCTCAGTCAGGTGTACGCCGAGTTGGCGGACCAGGCGACGCGGGCCTACCAGTACCAGTGCCGCATCCAGAAGTGCGGCCACTGCGACTGCGCGAAGATGGGGCAGAGCGTGGCGTTCGAGCTGCTCGGCGAGCTTCCGCGCATCCGCGAGATGCTCAAGGGCGACGTCCACGCCGCCTTCGACGGGGACCCGGCGGCCAAGTCATACGAGGAGATCGTGATCAGTTATCCGTGTATCACGGCTATCGCCGTCCACCGGATCGCCCACGAGCTGCACGTGCGTCAGGTCCCGCTGATCCCGCGCATCATGTCCGAGTGCGCCCACGCCAAGACGGGCATCGACATCCATCCGGGCGCACGGATCGGCCGGAACTTCTTCATCGACCACGGGACCGGCGTCGTGATCGGTGAGACGACGATCATCGGCAACAACGTGAAGATCTACCAGGGCGCGACGCTCGGCGCGCTGAGCTTCCCGCGCGATGAGCGGGGCCGCATCATCAAGGGCGGCAAGCGACACCCGACGATCGAGGACGACGTGACGATCTACGCCGAGGCGACCATCCTCGGCGACGTGATTATCGGCAGGGGGGCGGTCATCGGCGGCAACACCTGGATCAAGGAATCGGTCCCGCCCGGTGTCACGGTGTGGAGCCCGAACCCCGACCTGATCTACCGCAAGAACAAGAGACCCAAAACGAGGACCCGACCAACGTGAGTATCACCTTGCAGGACAAGTTGAACGCGAAACTGCTTTATCGAATCGACGAGCTGAAGGCCCGTCGCCATGCGGTGATCCTGGCGCACAATTACCAGCCGGATGAGATCCAGGAGATTGCCGATTTCAGCGGCGATTCGCTCGGCCTGAGCATTCAGGCGTCGCAGACGCAGGCGGACGTGATCGTCTTCTGCGGCGTTCGCTTCATGGCCGAAACTGCCGCCATCCTCTCGCCTGACAAGACCGTGCTGATGCCCGACCCGAGCGCCGGGTGCCCGATGGCGGACATGATCGAGGCCGAGCCGCTGCGGCAGTTCAAGGCGAAGCATCCGAAAGCCCTCGTGGTCTGCTATGTCAACAGCTCGGCCGAGGTGAAGGCCGAGAGCGACTATTGCTGCACCAGCGCCAACGCCGTCGAGGTGGTCCGGTCGCTGCCCGCCGACCGGCCGATCATTTTTGTGCCCGATCGGCACCTGGGCCGGTTCGTGCAGGAACAGACGGGCCGGGAGTTGATCCTGTGGCCGGGATACTGCCCGACGCACCAGTTCATCGGCGAGCCGGAGCTTCGCGACCTGCGCGACGAGTATCCGCAGGCGGTGGTGATGGCGCATCCGGAGTGTTCCGAGCCCGTCAAGGCTCTGGCCGACGAGCTGCTCAGTACGGGGCAGATGCTCAAGTTCGTGCAGAAGAGCCCCGCCCGACAATTCATCGTCGCCACGGAGATCGGCATCCTCCACGCGCTGCGAAAGGCCCGGCCCGATGCGCAGTTCATCGCGGCCAGCGCCCGTGGCGTGTGCCCCAACATGAAGAAGACCACGCTCGACAAGGTCGTCGCCTCGCTGGAGAACATGCAGTACGAGGTGACCGTGCCGTCGGAGATCGCGGTCCGCGCGAGAAGAGCGCTCGATCGCATGGTCGAAGTCCTTCCGAAGCGATGACGCTTCGCGACCGCAGCCCGAAGACTGGAGATGCCCCCATGAGCCAGAACCAATATCGTGCCGAGACACTCGCCTTGCATGGCGGCCAGGAGCTGGATGCCGACACGCGCAGCCGCGCGGTGCCCATCTACCAGACGACCAGCTATTGCTTCAAGGACACCGACCACGCCGCAAGGCTGTTCGCCTTGCAGGAGTTCGGCAACATCTATACGCGCATCATGAACCCGACGACCGACGTGCTCGAAAAACGTCTGGCGGCTCTGGAAGGCGGGGCCGCGGGCCTGTGCTTCAGCTCCGGTATGGCGGCGATCACCGCGGCCGTGCTCAACATCTGCCGGGCGGGCCAGCACATCGTCTCGTCCGGCTCGCTCTATGGCGGCACCGTCACGTTGTTCAGTCATACCCTCCCGAAGCTCGGGATCGACGTGACGTTCGTCGATGCGCGCGAGCCGTCCAGTGTCGCCGGAGCCATTCGCGACAACACGCGGCTGATCTACATCGAGAGTCTGGGCAACCCGAAGAACGACGTGCTCGACTACGCCGAGATTGCCCGGGTCGCGCACGATCGCGGCATTCCGGTGCTCTGCGACAACACCGTCATGACGCCGATTCTGTTCCGGCCGTTCGACCACGGCATCGACCTCGTCGTGCACAGTTGCACCAAGTACGTCGGCGGCCACGGCAGCAGCATCGGAGGCGCCATCGTCGACGCGGGCCGGTTCGACTGGAACAACGGGCGGTATCCTGAGTTCACGCAGCCCGACCCGAGCTATCACGGTATGAAGTTTTTCGAGGTGTTCGGCAATCTATCGTACATCCTCAAAGCCCGCGTCACGATGCTGCGAGATACCGGCGCGTGCCTGTCGCCGTTCAACGCGTTCCTGCTGCTCCAGGGGCTCGAAACGGTGCACCTGCGGATGCCCCGGCACTGCGAGAACGCGATGGCTCTGGCCAAGTGGCTCGAAAAGCAGCCCCAGGTGGCGTGGGTCAATTATCCGGGCCTGGCTTCGCACCCCGACCACGCCCGGGCGAAGAAGTACATGCCCGCCGGCTGCGGCGGGATCCTCGGATTCGGCATCCGGGGCGGCCGCGACGCCGGCGTGCGGTTCATCAACAACGTCAAGCTCGCCAGCCACCTGGCCAACATCGGCGATAGCAAGACCCTGGTGATCCACCCGGCCAGCACCACCCACCAGCAACTGACCGGACAGGAACAGCTTGCCGCCGGAGTAACGCCCGATTATATTCGCGTCTCGGTGGGCACCGAGCACATCGACGACATCGTCGCCGATTTCGACCAGGCCCTGAAGGCCAGTTCTTAGTGTTGAGTTTTGAGTGTTGAGCAAGGACCGATCATGTGGGAATACACGGACAAGGTGCGAGATCATTTCTTCAACCCGCGAAACGTCGGCGAGATCGAGAATCCCGACGGTGTGGGCGAGGTGGGCTCTCTGGCGTGCGGAGACGCCCTGAAACTGACGTTCAAGCTGGGCAAGGACGGGCGCATCGCCGACGCGAAGTTCAAGACGTTCGGTTGCGCCAGCGCGATCGCCAGCAGCTCGGTGCTGACCGAGCTGATCAGGGGCAAGACGCTCGACGAGGCAATGAACGTGACGAACAAGGACATCGCCGATTATCTGGGCGGGCTGCCCGAGCAGAAGATGCACTGCTCGGTCATGGGGCGCGAGGCCCTCGAAGCGGCCATCGCCAACTATCGTGGCGGCGACACCGCGAAGCGCGAGCTGGAAGGCCACGTGGTCTGCACGTGCTTCGGCGTGACGGACGTGGAGATCGAACGCGTTATTCGTGAGAACGACCTGACGACCGTCGAGCAGGTGACGAACTACTGCAAAGCCGGGGGCGGTTGCGGCGGCTGTCACGGCGAGATCGAGAAGATCATCGAACGCGTCCAGGGCGAGAAGGCCAAGGCGCCCGTGCCGCCGGTGCCGCGAAAAGGCAAGAAACTGACCAACATCCAGAAGATGCAGTTGATCCAGCAGACGATCAACGAGCAGATCCGCCCGGCTCTGAGGGCCCACGGGGGCAACATCGAGCTGATCGACATCGAGGGCGACAAGGTCACCGTCGCCTTTCGCGGGATGTGTGCCCAGTGCCACTTGGCCGAGTTCACGATGAAGGACGTGGTCGAGAACAAGCTGCGCGAGTTCGTCTCGGACGACATCGTCGTCGAGGAAGACAAGGAGTCCGTGGAAGAGGGCCACGTTCACAAAGGGTAGGCAGAGCATGAAGACGATCTACTTCGACAACAACGCGACGACGAGGGTGGCCGACGAGGTCTTCGAGGCCATGCGGCCTTACTTTTGTGAGCTGTACGGCAATCCGTCGAGCATGCACACCTTCGGCGGACAGGTGGGCATCCGGGTTCGCGAGGCCCGCGAGCACGTGGCGGCCCTGCTCGGCTGTCACCCGAGCGAGATCATTTTCACCAGTTGCGGCACCGAGAGCGACAGCACGGCGATCCTCGGGACGCTGGCGGCGGTGCCGCACCGGCGCAAGGTCATCACCACGCGGGTCGAGCATCCGGCGGTCCTGACGGTCTGCCGCGACCTCGAGAACCGCGGCTACCAGGTGATCGAACTGGGCGTCGACAAGCAGGGCCGTCTCGATCTCGGCGAGCTGGAGAGCCACCTCGACGACGACACCGCCATCGTCACCATCATGTCCGCCAACAACGAAACCGGCACAGTCTTCCCCATCGAGAAGATTGCGCGGATGGTGACCGATCGCGGCATCACCTTTCACACCGACGCGGTCCAGGTCGTCGGCAAGATCCCGCTGAACCTCTCGGACAGTTGCGTCAGTCTGCTGAGCCTCTCGGGCCACAAGCTGCACGGCCCCAAAGGCGTCGGCGTGCTCTACGTGCGCAAGGGTACGCGGATCGCGCCGCTGCTGCTCGGAGGACACCAGGAGGGCGGCCGCCGCGCCGGCACCGAGAACGTCCCCGGCATCATCGGACTGGGCAAGGCCTGCGAGCTGGCCTCCAGGTACATGGAAGACGAGAATACCCGCGTCCGGACCCTGCGCGACAGGCTCGAAAGCGCCATCCTGGCGAACTGTCCCGACAGCCGCATCAACGGCGATCCCGAGAACCGCCTGCCCAACACCACGAACATCAGCTTCGAGTACATCGAGGGCGAGGCGATCCTGCTCATGCTCGACCGGTTCGGCATCTGCGCCAGCAGCGGCTCGGCCTGCACGAGCGGCTCACTGGAGCCGTCGCACGTGCTGCGCGCGATGGGCGTGCCGTTCACCGCCGCCCACGGCTCGATTCGCTACAGCCTGAGCCGCTACAATACCGAAGAAGAGGTCGATTACACCATCGACAAGATGCCGCAGATCATCGAGCGCCTCCGCGAGCTGTCCCCCTTCGTCGGCCAGGTCACCGCATAGGATGCGGCCTTTTCGGCCCTCCGGTCCTTCAGGTCCCTCAGGTCTTTTGGGCCCACGAAGAACCAGAGGAACCCAAAGGACGGAAAGGACTCTCCAGGCCTCGGACCGATGGACCAGGCTTTTCCCTTGCCTTGGCCGGTTCCGGAGCGTATTGTCTGCACATGTCGCCAGGCCTCTTCGAGATATGAGCGACGCCCGACGAAGGAGCCGGGGTTTCCATCGCAGGCAACGGAAAGGACGCAGAAAGACCCTATGGATGCAAACAAACACACCCAACCGATGCTGGCGGTCCTGATCGACGCCGACAACACCCAGGCTTCCATCACCGAAGGTCTGCTGTCGGAAGTCGCCAAGTACGGCATCGCCAGCGTCAAACGCATCTACGGCGATTGGACCACCCCCAGCCTGGGCGGATGGAAGTCCGTCCTGCTGGAGCATTCCATCCAGCCGATCCAGCAGTTCCGCTACACCGTCGGCAAGAACGCCACGGACAGCGCCATGATCATCGACGCGATGGACCTGCTCTACGCCAGGCGATTCGACGGGTTCTGCCTGGTCTCCAGCGACAGTGATTTCACCCGCCTGGCCGCACGCATCCGCGAAGAAGGGCTCCTGGTCTATGGGTTCGGCGAACGCAAGACGCCCAAGGCTTTCGTGTCCGCCTGCGACAAGTTCATCTACGTCGAGGTGCTGCGGTTCGAGGAGGACACCGAGGAGGCGGTCAAGCCCAAGACCGCCAACGAGTTGAAGGGCGACACCAAGCTGGTGGCCCTGCTGCGCAGCGCCGTCGAGGCCGCCAGCGAAGAGAGCGGTTGGGCCCATCTGCGCGCCGTCGGCAGCAACATCGCCAAGCAGGCCCCGGAGTTCGACCCGCGCAACTACGGCTACGCCAAGCTGCGGGAGCTGGCGCTGGCGACGAAGCTGTTCGACGTCGACGAGCGCGTCCATGGCGACGGCCACTCCCGCGCCATCTACATCCGCGACAAGCGCAAGAAACCTCAGAAGTAGCCGAGTAGCGGTGTACCCGTCGGTTCGGAGGTTGCGAGGAATTTCCGTTGATTTTCCGCGAAGGCGGTGCGTCTATATAGAGGCGGCGGCACATGCGTTGCGCCGAGATAAACGCGAAACTGGATTCACGCGAGCGAAAAGGAGACCGGCCATGAGATCCTCCAACGTGCGGTTAGTGTCGGGTATTCTTGGATTGTTGCTTTTCGTTTGGGTCGGCCTCTGTCCGGCGGCGCAGCCGACGGGCGCGGCGGCGGCAAAGCCGGCGGTGGTGGCCCATTTCCACCTGGCCGGAATGCTCAGCGAGTCGCCCATGGTCGATCCCTTCGGCCTCATGGCAGGGCAGATCACCTCGCTGCACGACCTCGTCGACGTGATGGACCAGGCCGCGACCGACGATCAGGTCAAGGCGGTCGTGTTGACCTTCGACGGCATGGCCCTGGGGCTGGGACAGTTGGAGGAGCTTCGTGCGGCCGTCGGCCAGTTCAGGGGCGCCGGCAAGAAGGTCTACGTCCACACCGGCAGCATGAGCACGTTCGTCTACGCCCTGCTCAGCGCGGGCGACTGCCTCAGCGTCGAGCCGCAGTCGATGCTCTGGCTGACCGGCATCTACGGAGAATCCCTCTACGTCAAGGATCTGCTCGACAAGGTCGGCGTCCAGGGCGACTTCATGCACATGGGCGACTACAAGTCTGCTGCCGAGATGCTCACCCGAAGCGAACCCAGCGCGGCGGCCGAGGAGAACGTCAACTGGCTGCTCGACGGCTACTACGACAGCCTCGTGCGGATGATCGCCGGCTCGCGGGACCTGACGCCGCAGCAGGTGCGAGATCTGATCGATCGCGGCCCCTACATGGCCGAGCAGGCCCTGGCCGAAGGGCTGATCGACGCGATCCAGACGCGTGATGCCTTTCTGGCCCAGGTCAAGAAGGAGATGGACGGACCGGTCGATTTCGACAATCGCTATGGCCGGGAAGACAAGCCCACGGTCAATCTCGCCAGTCCGCTGGCGTTCTTCTCGCTGCTGGCCGAGATGATGAACCCGCCGAAGAAGCCGCAGAAGGATGCCGTCGCGATCGTCTATGTGGAGGGCGCCATCATGCCGGGCTATGGCCAGGCCAGTCCGTTCGGCCAGGCCGGCGGCGCCTTCAGCGGCGACATTCGCAAGGCCCTCGAAACGGCGGCCTCCGACAAGACCGTCAAGGCGGTAGTCCTGCGGATCGATTCGCCCGGCGGATCGGCCGAGGCCAGCGAGACGATTCTCAACGCCACCCGCCAGGTCCGGGCCCGCAAGCCCTTCGTCGTCTCGATGGGCGACACCGCCGCCAGCGGGGGCTACTACGTCGCCTGCGCCGCGGACACGATCTTCGCCGATGAGATCACCGTCACCGCGTCGATCGGCGTGGTGGGCGGCAAGCTTGTGACCGCCGACCTGTGGGACAAGCTGGGCGTCAACTGGGTCGGCTACAAGCGCGGCGCCAACGCGGACCTCTTCAACAGCGACCGCCCGTTCGACGGACTCCAGCGGGACGTGCTCGAGACGTACATGCGGACGGTCTACGACGTCTTCAAGGGCCACGTCGCCGACGCCCGGGCCAACAAGCTCACCAAACCGCTCGACGAGATCGCCGGCGGACGCGTCTACACGGGCAAGCAGGCCCTCGACCTTGGCTTGGTCGACCGCATCGGCGGGCTCGAACAGGCTGTCGAGTACGCCGCCGCCAAGGCCTCGCTCGACGACTACGAGGTCCGTGTAATTCCCGAGCCTCAGGACTTCATCACGATGCTCCTGGACGAATATTCCGGCCAGGGCGAACGCGCCAGCGACATCTCCGTCGGTGCGGCGAGCCTGCTGGCCGAGCACCCGGCGCTGGCCAGTCTCCTCGACCTGTTGCGAAAGACCGAGCCCCAGCGGGCCCGCGCGCTGCTGGCGGCCTTGCAGCGCGTCGAGCTGATCCGCACCGAGGGCGTCGTCCTGATGATGCCCTTCGACGCGATCTTCCGCTGAAATGGGCAACCCGCGACCCTTGTCGTACCGTGTGGCAGCGGCAAGTGCAACTTGCCGATGGCGACAGACGCATATGAACCAGACCATCGGCAAGCTCCGCTTCGCTGCGCTTGCCGCTGCCACACCGTCGCCGCCAGGGCGGTTCTTTGTTGTTTCCCGAGGCTGGTGTGAGGATAATCAGTCTTGTCCGCGGGCATATGCCCGGATTGGAAAGGGGACCGCCATGAAACCGTCACCCTATGGTCCGTGTGGTCTGTTTTGCGGCGCGTGCGGGGCCGAGGACTGCGACGGCTGCCTCAGCGAGAGGATCGACGAGTACGTGCGGCAGTGCAGGTTCCGCGTCTGCACGCGAAACAAGGGGCTTGATTTCTGCTGCCATTGCGATGACTATCCCTGCTCGGATCTGGCCGCGTTCATGGGCGACAAATGGCCGCACCACTGGACGATGGAGCCGAACCTGGAGTTCATCAGGAGCCAGGGCGTCGCCCAGTGGCTCGAAGCGCAGCGCCGGCAGTGGTCGTGCCCTAAGTGCGGCTCCGAGATCGTCTGGTATCAGAAGCAGTGCCCCTGCGGCCAGGAGCTCGACGCCTTCGAAGTGCCCGAGTAACGCGGCCGGGACGGATTTCGTGCTTCAAGATCGCCGGAGGGCGTGAGCCGGTCGGAGCAAAGAGAGAGCCTTGCGGCCGGAGTCTGGCAGCCGCGACATGCAGATCGAGGTAGGCGAATGACGCAGAGGCATGGCTGTGAAGAGAAGGACGCGGGGCACTACACGTGTCGGCGAACCAGCGAGAAGATCGTCGTCGACGGCAGGCTCTCCGAAGCCGTCTGGCAGCGGGCGCCGAAGTCGCCTCGCTTCGTCGATATGGTCACCGGCGTGCCGGGATTCCTCGATACGCGCATGGCCGCCCTCTGGGACGATGAGAACCTGTACATCGGTTTCTGGGTCGAGGAGCCCGACGTCCAGGCGCACTTCACGAAGCGCGATTCGCCCATCTACTTCGAGAACGACATCGAGGTCTTCATCGCCGGGCCGGACTGCTACTACGAGTTCGAGATCAACGCGCGCGGGACGATCTACGAGGTCTTCTACATCTGGCAGGACGCCTGCAGGAAGGGCGGCGCGTTCGACAAGCCCGAATTCGACCTGCTGACGCGCACCGTGGACATCCTCGGCGGCTTCCAGGACGGCCTGCGTTACGGCAAGCACCCGCGCGGCCGGCGGTGGGCGTTCATGGACTGGGACTTCCCCGGTCTCCAATCGGCCGTCCACGTCGACGGCAAGCTGAACGACAGCGTCTCCGTCGATCGGGGCTGGACCGTCGAGCTGGCCTTTCCCTGGTCGGGCATGAAGACGCTGGCGCAGGGCCGCCGCCTGCCTCCCCAGGACGGCGACATCTGGCGGATGGATTTCTCGCGTTTCGAGGCCCTGCGCTACAACGGCCGCCAGACCGACCCGTCCGTCGGCTGGTCGTTCAACACGCACGGCGTCTACGATTCCCACATCCCCGAGTGCTTCACGTACGTCCACTTCTCCCAGGAGGCCGCATAGCGTCGCGGGTTCGACGTCTTCCGGGTTGGCGCGGGCGTCGCGAACCGCTATGATCCGGGCGGAGTTGTCGCCAGCCGTGACGATATCTCCGCGGTGTCGGCGCCCCGGAAGTCATCATTACGAACCGCAGTGAAAGGCCCGCATGAGAGCAGACGTTGCACGGTCCCTGGTCCGCTTGTGCATCGTTTCTGCTATTGCATTGCTGGCAAGGCGGTCCCCATGTCTGGCCCACGACGACCCGAACGCTCCGGTCCCCTCGCTGGGGGCCCTGAAGGCCGATGCGCCGATCGTGGTCGATGGTGTTCTGGACGAACCCTTCTGGCAGGAGGCCGAGGTGGGGACGGACTTCATCGACACCCATTCCGGCCGGCCCGCGGCGCAGCAGACCCTCATTCGGGTCGCCTACAGCCGCACCCATCTGCACATCGCGGTCGAGTGCCTCGACGACCGGATCGACCAGCTTCACGCCAGCGAGCGGCGCGAGGACCGCCAGTTCCAGGGCGACGACTGGGTGGAGGTCCACCTGGACCCTCTGCACAGCCACAACGCCAAGTATGCGTTCTTCTCCAACCCATTGGGCGTCCGCGTCGACGCCGCCGAAGGCCCGAGCGGGGCCTTCAACACGAGCTGGACCGCCGAATGGGACTTAGCCGCCAAAGTCTACGAGGACCGCTGGACCTTCGAGATGAGCATTCCGCTGCGCGTGCTGAACTACCGCCGGGCCGACGGCCAGACCTGGGGCCTGAACTTCACACGCTACCTCGTCCACAGCGACACGACCACCTTCTGGAGTTACAGCGAGACGGACTTCTACAAGCCGCGGCATTTCGGACACCTCAGGGGCCTGGACCTGGCCGACAGCGAGTTCAACCCCAATCTGGAGGTCACGCCCTACGTCAGCTCGCGCACCGATTTCAACGGGCACCGTGAGACCGAGCTGCAAACCGGCGGCGACGTCAGCTTCCGCCTGACGCCCTCGGTGGTCACCTCCTGGACGATCAACCCGGACTTCGCCCAGGTCGAAGCCGACGCCGACACGATCGAGCTGCGCGACACCGAGCGGCTCCTGCCGGAAAAGCGCCTGTTCTTCCGCGAAGGCGAAGACCTGTTCGCCTCCGGGGACAACCTGCTCTACTACAGCCGCCGGCTGACCGATATCGACGCCGGCGCCCGCGTCAGCGGCGAGATGAACGATTACCGCTTCGCGATGATCGACGTCTACGGCGACACCGTTCATGGCGATCCCTACTACGGCAACTCTTCCGTCTTTCGCCTGGTCCGCAACGTGGGCGAGAAATCGAACGTCGGGCTGCACGCCAGCAGTTCCGACCTGAAGCAGGGCCACTCCCGCGTTCTCGGCTCCGACGGGAAGCTGTTTCTCAACGACGACTGGAGTGTCAACTATCAGGTGGCCGGCGCCGACGACCGGCTCGACGAGGGAGACGAGCAATCCGCCAAGGATCGAGGCGACTACCTCGGCTATGGGAGAGTCCTTTACGAGAAGTATCCCTGGGAGGTCGGCGTCTCCTATCGCGGGATCAGCGAAGGGTTCGACCCGGTCCTCGGCTTCATCCCCCGTCGCGATATCTACGGCCCCTCTTTTTTCTCGATGTACAATCTCCGGGCCTCCGACCGCTGGTACAAGAGCCTGTTCGCCTACTTCGGCGTCGAGTACTACGAGGACGGCGACGGACAGACGTCGCTTCGCGATTACTCGGCCGACGCCTCCGTGACGCTCGCCAACGACGTCGCGCTCGGGGTCGAATACGACACCGACTACCATCGGCCGTACCATAACGACCGCACGGAGCTGGGCGTGACGCTCGACGAATCGGACTTCTGGCGGTCCACCAGTTTCGGCTGGGCCTTCGGTGTCTTCGAAGAGGTCGACTACGACGAACTGTCGCTCGGCAAGCACTTCAAGCCGATCGAACGCTGGCCCATCCGCTACGACTACGTCATCCGCTTCGAGGACCAGCCCGACGGCGACGACGAGACGATCTGGCTCAATCGCGTCGTGTTCGACTACTTCTTCAGCGACGTCATGTGGCTCAAGAGCGCGATCCAGCACCGCAGCACCGAGGTCCACAACCTCAGCGTCATCTACGGCTGGGAGTTCGTCAAGGACGCCCACCTCTACCTCGTCTACAACGGCATCCGCGACGAAGACGACCCGGAAACCATCCACAGCCTTTTCGCCAAGCTCGCCTACACCTTCCGTTGACCGCTTCTTTCCCCCGGTGGAAAGGCAAAAAGCGGGGTTTCTCCGGCGAGGCGCCGGTCCGGACGACAGAAACCGCCGGATAGATGCCCAAAATCATTGGGATTGAATGGTGCGCAGTGTTATCATAAGAGGCAGAGTGCAAGGGTGTTGGTTAAGGGGCTGAACGGCAAGTATGGGAACAGGATCCGAAGGACGCCTCGGAACGAACCGTTGCGTGGGACGGAGTATCTTGAGGCGTTCGGGCGTCGTCTTCGAATCCGCATCTTTTTTGGGAGGAACGACGGCCATGCGCAAGTCGAAAGCGTTTACACTCATTGAACTTCTGGTCGTGATCGCCATCATCTCGATCCTGATGGCCATCCTGATGCCCTCGTTGAAGCGGGCGCGCGAACAGGGACAGCGAGCCGCGTGCCTGAACAATGTCAAACAACTGGGGCTGGCGTGGATTCTCTACGCCGATGATTATGACGACAAGATTGTCAACGGCGAGGCGGAGTACAATCAGAATGCCCTGGGCCAGTGCGGTGTTTCCACGGGCGGCCTGCACCCGCGGGAGAAGTACTGGGTCGGGACGGACTGCCATAGCGGGTACATGAGCGGCGGACAGCTCGACGAAGAGACGCAGCTCAGCGCGATCCGGGCCGGGGCGCTGTTCCCCTACGTCCCGTCGGCGAAGCTGTATCAGTGCCCGACCGGCATCCGCGGCGAGATGCGAACCTACACGATCGTCGATTCCATGAACGGTCTGGCGCGCGACGGGACCTTCTCGGGCACCAAGGGGATTCGCGTGGGCCGCACGATGCTGTGGGTCAAGCGACGAGCGGATATCTCGCAGCCCGGACCCAGCAATCGGCTGGTGTTTCTCGACGAAGGACGCGTGACCCCGGACAGCTACGCCTGCCATTATATCAACGCCCGCTGGTGGGACCCCCCGCACGTCCGCCACGGCGACGGGACCAATGTGGCCTTCGCCGACGGGCACAGCGCCTACTGGAAATGGGACTCTAAAGAGACGATCAACGTGGGCAAGATGGTCAATCCGGAGCACCAGTTCACGCCGACCACGGAGGCCGGACTGGAAGACCTCGCGAGAATGCAGATCGGAATCTGGGGCCGCCTGGGCTACTGACGCCCGCCGGCACTTGCCGCCGACGAGCCCTGTCGCAGTAGTGGTAGGGTGGGCACTGCCCACCACGTTCCAGGTCCAAGACCACCGGGATGGTGTGCCGTGCACACCCTACAATGCGTGGGTCTGTGTTCGCCCTTCCTGACCCAGCACCACGGCTTTCCAGAGTCTCTGTCAACGCAGGCCATGGTCTCCGTTGCATCGTCCCGAAAGGCTAATAGGCCGACAGACGGCGGGCAAACGCTTTCGTTAGGCGACCGCGCAAGTCCGGTGCCCTGGCGCACTTGCGCCGGGACAGTATTTCCACCCTGCGGGATAACAGACAACATCGGCCCGTTACGCAGCATCCATCCCACTGACGACCTGCAGAGCTACTTTGGCGCCGCCCATTGCACCGCGTTGATCATGATCTTGCGGATGTTCGGATCGAAGAAAACCGGATTGGTCTCGTGACCGGGCTGGAAGTAGAACACCTTGCCCTTGCCCACTTCCCACGTCAGGCCCTGCTGGCTGGGGTCGGTGCCGCCGTCTTTCAGGGTGGCTACGCCCTCGAACACCACCGCCTTCGGTGTCGGCACGGCGTACGGGTCACTGTATCGCTCGTTGTGAACGATCGTGAATTCCTCGATGCCCTTGGCGATGGGGTGGTTCGGGTCTTTGACGGTGACCCTCAGCGTAGTGGAGTCGCCGACATAGGCCTTCCAGGAGCACGCGGTGCCCATGAGCTTCTTGTTCGGCTTGGCGAAGTGGGAGGAGTGCAGGGAGATGAAGCCCATGCCGTCCTCTTTCACCCGCTTGACGATCTTGTCCACCAGCTCATCTTTGACCTCTCCGTGTTTCTGGTGACCCCACCAGATCAGCACGTCGGCCCGTTTCAGCAGCATGTTGGGCAGGCCCTGGTCCGGATCGGACAAATTGGCCTTGACGACTTCCCAGCCCTTCAAACCCTTCAAACCTTCGGCAATAGCGCCGTTGATGTCGTGGGGGTAGACGTTTTTCGGCGCGGTGCCTTCCGACCACACTACCACACATCGCGTGGGCCCAGCCTTTTGAGCTCCGGTTGCGCGCGAACCGACGCCCAGCACTAAACCTGCCGCCGCCGCTGCCCCAGGCAAAAGCAACTCCCGACGTGAGAACTCCCGAACCATTGTTCACCCCTTTCTTACGGATCTTCGCGAAGATCATGTTGCGTGCCGACCTCCCGCGACGAAAGGCCGAGGCACGACTTCGTTCATACGGTGGCCGTTCCTAATCCATCGCCTCTCGGATCAGTGGACCGCCCTGGGCATAACGCCGCGGCGTGCCGTCCGGGCGTGTGAGCCGAAGAGCACGACACGGTCCGGATCGTACACCTGGGCGATGCGGTCCACCACCGCCTGGATGTCGTTCATCGCGGCCATAACCAGCATCCTTCATCATCCCGATGCCTCTGCCGTACAGTACAGGATTCCTCGGTCAATGGCAAGCATGGTCATACCCTGCCAAGACTCGCCTATGGGAGGTCGTGCGGGCGACGCACGACCCATGGGGACGCGATACGCGTCACGCACGACGCTTCACGCGTTGTTATTCCCACTCGATGGTGGCGGGGGGCTTGCTGGAGACGTCGTAGACGACGCGGTTGACGCCGCGGACCTGACGCCGGGGAACGGTCCGGCCGGTCAACTGACGGCGAGTTGGTAGGAGAATTCGGTCACGTTCATCTGCTGCTTGGCATGCTCGATGGTCATACTCACCAAGTGACCCTGCTCGTCCATTTCGACCAGCACGTTCTCACCGAGGTCGTGTGTCCTTGCGATCCTGCGGTCACTGAAATTGACGAGCAGCGTGTCGGTATCAGGAAAGTATCTAACGTTCATCGGTCACCTCCCGAAACGAGCGGTCAAAGAACGCATTGTGGACGGTCCGGCCGTCCTCCAGCAGGACCACGCGGAGGTACCGGTCTCCTGCCTCGGCGATCCTGGCCCAGCGTCTGATCCGCCCATCAACCTGTACGCACTCCCTGACAGGGTGGAATACCGCCTGCTCGATCCACTCCATGCGGATCGTCTTGCGGTCTTCGCGATTTCGCATGTGCATGAAATACTGTGTGAATTTCACCGTATCACCGATGGCAGTATGCGCCCGGACCGCCGTCCTGTCAAGCGCTGTTGCCGTCACGACGGGGGCGGAGAGGCCCAGCGACCCGGGTTATTCCCACTCGATGGTGGCGGGGGGCTTGCTGGACACGTCGTAGACGACGCGGTTGACGCCGCGGACCTCGTTGATGATCCGCGTCGAAATCAGGCCGAGCACCTCGTACGGGATGTGCGAGAAGTCGGCGGTCATGAAGTCGGTCGTTTCGACGGCGCGCAGGGCGATCACGTTCTCGTAGCTGCGTTCGTCGCCCATCACGCCCACCGTCGAGACCGGGACCAGCACCGCCAGCGCCTGGGAGATCTTCCGGTACAGTCCGGCGGCCTTGATCTCGTCGATCAGGATCTCGTCGGCGGCGCGGAGCACTTCCAGCTTGGCCGGTGTGACCTCGCCCACGATGCGCACACCCAATCCCGGGCCGGGGAACGGGTGACGCCAGACCATGTCTTCGGGCAGGCCCAGGTGCTCGCCCACCATGCGGACCTCGTCCTTGAACAGGTCGCGCAGTGGTTCGACCAGTTCGAAGCCCAGTTCGGCGGGCAGGCCCCCGACGTTATGGTGCAGCTTGATATTGGCGGCATACGCATGTGTGTCGCGGGCATTCTGCCCGCGATTCGAGGGCGGGACGCCCTCGCCACGGGGTGCGCCCGACTCGATCACGTCGGGGTACAGCGTGCCCTGCGCGAGGAACCGGGCGTTGGGGATCTTCTTCGCCTCGGACTTGAACGCCTCGATGAACTCGGCGCCGATGATCTTGCGTTTCTGCTGCGGGTCGGTCACGCCTTGCAGGCGGGAAAGGAACTGCTGCGACCAGTCGACGACGCGCAGGTCGATGTGGAAATGGTCCCGGAAGGTGGCGACGATGTTCTCGCGTTCGTTCTTGCGCAGCAGTCCGTTGTCGACGAGGATGCAGACGAGCTGATCGCCGATGGCTTTGTGGATCAGCGAGGCGACGACGGAGGAATCGACGCCGCCGCTGAGGCCGCAGATCACGGTCGCGTCGCCGACCTGCCGGCGGACGTTGTCGATCGTCTCGCTGACGAAGTCGCTCATCTTCCAGTCGCCGGCGCAGTCGCAGATGCTGTAGAGGAAGTTCTTGAGGATGACGTCGCCCCTGGGCGTGTGGCTGACCTCCGGATGGAACTGGACGCCGTAGAAGCGTTTCCTCTGGTGGCGCACCGCGGCGTGGGGACAGGTTCGCGTCTGGCCCAGCGTCACGAAGTCGCGCCCGAGCTTCGTCACCTGGTCGCCGTGGCTGGCCCAGACGAGCGTCTCGTCCGGCAGGTTGGCGAGCAGATCGCTGCGGTCGGTCATCCGCAAGGTGGCCCGGCCGTACTCGCGGCTGGCGGCAGGCGTGATCTCGGCCCCGAGAATCTGGCAGCCGAGCTGCATCCCGTAGCAGATGCCGAGAATGGGCACGTCGAGGTCGAAGATCTTCTCGTCACATTTCGGCGCGCCGGGCGCGTAGACGCTGGCGGGCCCGCCCGAGAGGATGATGCCCTTGAGCGGCATCTTCGCCAGCTCGTCGGCGGGTGTGCCAGCCGGACAGATGCGGGAGTACACGTGGTGCTCGCGGACCCGCCGGGCGATCAGTTGCCCGTACTGGCTGCCGAAATCCAGGATGGCGATCATTTCGCGTGTCATAGATCCTCGTCGCTCGTCGCCCGGCCTCGTCACCGGTGGCTCACTTTTCGAGCGACGAGCGACCAGCGACGAGCCACAAGCTGTTAGTCGTCGCTGGGCATGTGGCCCGAGTAGTTCGGGGCTTCCTTGGTGATCTGGATGTCGTGCGGATGGGATTCGCCGATGCTGGCGGTGCTGACGCGAACGAACCGGCCCTTCTCCATCAGCGTCTGGATGTTGGGCGTGCCGCAGTAGCCCATGCCCGCGCGAAGCCCGCCGACGAGCTGGTAGACGAACTCGCTGAGCGTGCCGCGATAGGGGACGCGCCCTTCGACGCCCTCGGGCACCAGCTTGCTGACCTCGGTGGTGCTGCTCTGGCCGTAGCGCTCGGCCGAGCCTTTGACCATCGCGCCCAGCGAGCCCATGCCGCGATACTCCTTGAACTGCCGGCCCTTGTAGATGACCAGTTGGCCCGGGCTTTCCTTCAGGCCCGCAAACAGCGAGCCGATCATCACGCTCGACGCGCCGGCGGCGATGGCCTTGGTGATGTCGCCGGATTGCTTGATGCCTCCGTCGGCGATCACCGGGACGCCCAGCTTGTTGGCGACTCCGGCGACGTCCATGATGGCCGACACCTGCGGCACGCCCACGCCCGAGATGATGCGCGTCGTGCAGATGGCGCCGGGCCCGATCCCGACCTTGACGGCGTCGGCGCCGGCGTCGATCAGCGCGCGGGCGGCCTCGCCCGTGGCGATGTTGCCGGCGATCACGTCGATCTTGTGGCTGGCCTTGATCTTCCTGACCGTCTCGACGACGTTCTGCGAATGGCCGTGCGCCGTGTCGACGCAAACGATATCGACGTCGGCGGCGATCAGCGCCTCGACGCGGTCGTAGTCGTGGACGCTGACGGCGGCTCCGACGCGCAGGCGCCCGCGATGGTCGCGCGCCGCCCACGGGTACTGCTGGACGCGGTCGATGTCGCGCATCGTGATCAGGCCCGCCAGCTCGCCCCTGGTGTTGACCAGCAGCAGTTTCTCGACCTTCCGCTCCTGGAGGATCTCCTTGGCCTGTTCGAGCTTGGTGTCGGCCGGACCGGTGACGAGGTTCGTCTTGGTCATCACGGTGCTGATCTTGGCGTTGTAGTCGGGCAGGAACTTCAGGTCGCGCCGCGTCAGGATGCCGACCAGCCGCTTGCCCTCGACGATGGGGATGCCCGAGACGTTCTGCTCCTGCATCAGCTCCTGGGCCCGGCGGACCGGATCGTTGGGCGAGAGCGTGACCGGGTCGCCGATCACGCCGTGCTCGCTGCGCTTGACCTTGGCCACCTCGCGCCTCTGGGCCTCGATGCTGAGGTTCTTGTGGATGATCCCGACGCCGCCTTCCTGCGCCAGCGCGATGGCCAGCGCCGACTCGGTCACGGTGTCCATGGCCGCCGAGACGATGGGGATATTGATCTGGATGTTCCGCGTCAGGGTGGTGCTGGTGTCCGCCTGGCTCGGCACGAAGTCGCTCTTGGCGGGGATCAGCAGGACGTCATCGAACGTGATCCCTTCCGCGACGATTTTTGCACTGTTCATGAGCCGCTCCAACAGGGGCTTTTGTCCGGCCTATCATTAAATGCGGGAGTATAAACCGCCGCCCGGAGGCCGTCAAAAGGATTTTGTTCGGCATTCGACCGGCCGTATTATCGGGCCTTTGAGGCGGGTATTGGACTGAATTGGCCCTACAAAATACGGATGGTTGCGAACACGAACCGGGCGGACGCAGTATTCTCTGGTACAATAGAGAAGACCGTAGCGGTTGTCGCAACCGCGTCTCGATTGACAACCTGACCGTATGAGTGTGGAGAATAGCCATGAGCATGAATCTGTCCAAAGGCCCGATCTGGGGAGTAGCAGTCATCGTTGGTCTGATCGCCGCCACGGCGCTGGTGGCCGGCTATGTCGACAGGCCGGGCACGTGCCCGAAGGCCGCGGCGACCGCCTCGGCCGGCTGTGCGGCCAAGGCTGACTGTGCTGCTTGTCCGGCCAAGGGCACCGACGCCTGCTGCAAGGAGGCCGGAGCGTGTGCCGCCTGTCCGGAATCGTGTCCGAAGGAATGTTGCTGTGCCGATGCCGCGGCGTCCTGTCCGGCCGGGGCTGCCGTGATGGCCCAGACCGCCGACGCCGGGGCGACCTGCCCCATGAAAGCCGCAGCCGCAACAGGCAATTGCAGTGGAGGTCAATGCCCCGCGGCCAGGTGAGCCGGACGGGGGCCACAGAGAATAGGGTTCAACACAACACGCAACGACAACCATCGATTCTGGTCAGCCAGCTCCTTCGACCGAGCCCAAAAGCCCGGCCGGGAAGCTGGCTTTTTTCATGACGCCCAGACCGAAGATGAACCGTCACGCGCTCTTATGATGCTGCGAGGCGTACCAGTCGATGAGTCGGCGAATCATCTTCTGATAGGAAGTGTGGTGCTCCCTGGCCTTCTCCTTGAAGAACTCCACGCTCGATCGGTTGAGCGAGATCGTGATCTTGACGTTCTCCTCCTTCAGGACCAACTGCTCGGGCCGGGGGAGAAAGTCCTTCACCGCCACGAGCTCCCCCAGCGGCTCATCCGTGGATTTCGTTCGTCTTCTCATAGAGTTTCCTTCCTTTTCGCCAGTACCCGGCGCCGTAGATGCGAATCACGTTGCCCCTGTAGGTGAAGCGGACGGTGATGAACCTGCCCGCGACGCGCCCGATACAGTAGAACCGTTCTTCTTCTCTGCTGTGCCCGAGATCCCTGGCGATGACACGGTGGCGATCGAGGAAGGCGTGTTGCGCCACCGCGAATGCGACGCCATGTCTGGCCTGGTTCTCCCGGTCCTTGGCATCATCCCATTCAAAACGGGTGCTCTGCATGGATCGACTCTATCAGGAGTATGGCGAAAAAGCAATACAAAAGTATGGCACGCAAAAGAGAAAGACTACGGTTGGTAACCGGCCCGCTCCGGCGGTTGTCCACGTCGCAGGATGAGCCCTTGCCCCATGCGTCTGGTGGGCGCGTATCAGTCTCGCGGTTGGACGTGCAGCAGCCGAATCGGCCCGGCACCACCCAGCTCAACCCCACCATGCGAAGGAATTGCCTCCCAAAAGGGTACCGGATGCCTTGAATTCTCCCGTGTTGACGGCGGCATCCTCATCCAATAGACTTGCTCGGTCTGCCCGTGCCGCATGCGAAGACGGATCGGAATGAAACGTATGTGCCATGAGTCGTTCGTCCGGCAGCACGCCCGCGCATCGAATGTGCACGGCGCGTGCGGAAGCGCAGCACCGATGAGAGAGATGGTCCGTGGCTTCTCACGTTTCCTGCGGGAACTTCACCCTGTGCGCCTGGTAACGCTGGGATACTCCTCGTACGTCCTCGTAAGTGGATTCTCCTGCTCTCCCCTTCGCCCACGCCACCGGATACGCGTATCTGCTCTCGACGCCCTGTTCACGGCCACATCGGCGATGTCCACCACCGGTCTTGCGACGGCCAGCACTGGCAAGGATTTCACGATCTCGGCCAGGCCGATCTCATTCATCCAGCTCGGCGGTATCGGCTATATGACGCCCGGCTCCTTGTCATCCTCTCAAGAAGCCAGACTTTTGTCGGAGCGTCGGCAGATCATCGGATCGACCGTATTCAACCTGCCGCAGGAATTCCGCACGATGTCGTCCTGAAGTGTCGCCGTCTTCACGTTTGTGACGGAAGTACCGCCGTGGCCCTGTTCGCGGCCTTCTCATCGCCTTTGATATGCCCGACGCCTCGTGGTCGGCTGTCTTTCACAGTGTGTCGGCCTTCTGCACGGCCGGTTTCAGTCTGTACGATAGCAGCTTTGAACAGCTCCACCAACGTGGCCGTCAATGTCATCCTGGCGGCTCTGAGCTATCTCGGAGCGATCGGATTCATCGTGTTCGCTGGACGCGTGGCGTCGGCTGATCGGCAAGACGTCGGCCTTCACTCTGACCCTCGTCGCGTCACCGGTCACCACCGGGGCGTGGATCAGCGTCGTGGGCACGGTCCTGCTCTTCGTCGGGGAACCTTCGATTCAGACGCTGCTCGTTCACGACCGGCTGTCACTGCGATGTTCCAGGTGATGACCTCCGGTGACGACCGTCGGTTTCAATACCGTTCCCATCGCTCAACTGTCCCAGGCCTTCTGTTTCTGATCGTCATGCTGATGGTTGTCGGGCGCATCCTCGTCGGGTACGGGAGGTGGACTGAAGACCACCACCCTGTCAGCGGTCTTCGGCGTGATTCGCAAGCGCGCTGACCTGCCGCGGAAAGGTCACGTTTTGGGGACGCACTATTCCCGAGGAGCCGCATCTGGGCGGCCATGGCCACGCTCGGATCTTCTACAGCGTCTCGTTGATCCTCTCGGCTGTTATCTGCTTGCCCTGACCGAGAGCTTCCTCGAAGGGTTGCTCTTCGAGGCGGCTTCGGCCCCTGGGACCGCCTGACCGAGACCGGGATCACCGCGTGACCTGACGCCCATCGGAAAACTCATTGTCACCGCGATGATGTTCATCGGGCGGCTGGGGCCTTTGGCGTTCGGCATGCGCGCTGTTTTTCCGTCCGCCGAGAAGGAGAAGAAGGAGCGCGACGATCTGGCCCTCTGAAGGGAGGGACGTACGGACGCACCATGTTTCGTGTGTAGCCAAGCTGTGTGGTGGTCATGTGTGGCAGCCTCAATCCCGATGTAGATCGGGATTGGGGATGGTTCCCGGCATTGGCAACCGTCTGGAGTAGGCAGTATGGCCCGGTCCACCATTCCCAAGGCTCCGCTCCATTCGACTTCGCTCAGAGCCTGCCCTGAGGGCAACCGAATGGGACAGGCTTTGAGGCTGCCACGTGCGGACGAGGATTCTCTCGGACACGTGGTTTGCCGCCTGTGACCTGGTGAATCGCACATGTGTGGGGAACGGCCTTGTGGAAGGGGGATGGTGTGGTAGAATCGTGCGAGCAGCCTACGGCGGCTGCCGGCGGGAGGCGATCTGAGAAAGGCAGGATGAGAATGAGAGCAACGGACGCCAGGGGCACTACCCGTCACTGTCACTTCGCCGCATCGATCTGTCTGCTGCTGTGCGCGACCGCCCTGGGCGCGGAAGTGGCGGGGCCGATCAAGGTCAGTCCCAACGGCCGATACTTCGTCGACCAGAAGGGCGAGCCGTTCTTCTGGCTTGGCGACACCGCCTGGCCGCTCTTCGTCAAGTACGGCAAGAATCAGGCGGAGGCGTACCTGAAGAACCGCAGCGCCAAGGGGTTCACCGTCATTCAGGGCGTGCTGGCGTGGAGCCAGGGGACGGGCGCCGAATCCCGCAGTCCCGGCGCCAATCCCAACGGGGACAAGCCCTGGATCGACGACGACCCGGCCCGGCCGAACGACTCGTTCTTCCGTCACGTGGACTACCTCGTCGAGTTTGCGCGCCGGCAGGGTCTGGTCCTGGCGATCCTGCCGACGTGGGGCTACTACGTCAACGACGTCCAGGTCCTCAACCTTCAAAACGCCCGCACCTATGGCCGCTGGCTGGGGTCGCGGTATCGCCGGGCGTCCAACATCGTGTGGGTCAACGGCGGCGACCGCATCGCGACCGGCTTCGAGGACGTGTGGCGGGAGCTGGCGCTCGGGCTGCGTGAGGGCGACGGCGGGGCGCATCTGATCACGTACCATCCGTGCGGCTGGCGCTCCAGCTCGCAATACTTCCACACGGAGGACTGGCTGGACTTCAACATGATCGAGACGTGGACCGCCTGGCCGAAGATTCATCCGGCGGTGCTGGCCGACGTCGTGCGCACGCCGGTCAAGCCCGTAGTGCTGGGCGAGCCGGCGTATGAGAACGGGCCGGAATACCCGCTCGGCCCGATCACGCCGCTCGTCGTGCGCCGCCAGGCGTGGTGGACCGTGACCGCCGGCGGCTTCTTCACCTACGGGCAGGACCAGATGTGGCGCATGCACGAGGGGTGGGACCAGACCTTCGACACGCCCGGCGCCGGCAACGTGTGCATGATGAAGGAGATCCTGGCCGGCCTGCCCTGGTGGGAGTTCACGCCGGACCAGGGTGTCTTCGACACCGGCGTCTCCAGCGAGCGCACGCTCAACACCGCCATGCGATCGCCCGGCGGCGACCGCGTCCTCGTCTATCTGTCGTCGCAGTGCAGCGTTTCCATCCACCTCGACAAGATCGCCGCCGCGCAGGCCAGGGCCACGTTCATCAACCCGGCCACCGGAGAGCGGCGCAAGGCCGGCGCCTATCGCACCGGCAACCTCAACGACAGGACGTTTCCCGACGGCCAGACCCAGTTCTTCACGACGCCGGGCCATTGGGAGGACGCGGTGCTCCTGCTTGAGGCGGCCGAGCAGCGCGCCAGGTAGCGGACATGTGTTGCCGCATCGAGGCAGACGAATGAACCGTCAACGTACAAGTCATGCAGCCGAAGGAATGGGACCAGACATGGACATCTATGGTAAGAACGCGTCGATTCCCGTGACCGTGGCAATGCTCGTCACGCTGTCGTTACTCTCGATCCTGACCGGGTCGTGTCGGACGACGGACTACTCCGGCTCCGAACCGGTGGGCGAGGTGGGGCCGCAGCGCTATATCACGCCGGTGCATCAGGTGCTCACGCCGACCGGGATTCAGGTGGACCTGCCGGGCATGCGGCCGCAGGCGGTGGCCCTGAGTCCGGACGGTCGCCTGCTGGCCACCTCCGGCAAGACGCAGCAACTGGTGCTGATCGATCCGCACAGCGGCGCCGTCAAAGACCGCATCGCTCTGCCTTCCGGCCAGGCCCTTGACCCGAACGACGTCTCCAGCCACATTCTCAAGCCCGACACCTCGGGCCAGCTCAGCTACACGGGGCTGATCTTCTGTCCGGATGGATCGCGCATCTACCTGTCCAACGTCGACGGCGACGTCAAGGTGTTCGAGGTCGGCACCGACGGGCAGGTTCGCGGCCTGCCTCCCATCGCCTTGCCGCTGGCCAATGCGCCGTGGCGCAAGGAAGAGATTCCGGCGGGACTGGCGATCTCCCGCGATGGACGGCGGCTCTACGTCGCGCTGAACCTGTCCAACCGCCTGGCCGAGATCGACACGACCACCGGCAGCGTGCTTCGATTGTGGCCCGTCGGTGTCGCACCTTACGACGTGGTGCTCGTCGGCGAGAAGGCGTACGTGAGCAACTGGGGCGGCCGCGTCACCGACGCAGACAGTCTCACCGGTCCGGCGGGGCAGGGCACGAAGGTGCGCGTCGATCCGGTGCGTCACATCGCCAGCGAGGGTTCGGTCTCTATCGTCCCTCTGACGCAGGAATCGCCCGTCCGCGAAATCCTGGTGGGCCTGCACTCTTCCGGCATCGCGCTTTCGCCCAACGGCCGTTACGTCGTCATCGCCAACGCCGGCAGTGACACGCTCAGCGTGATCGACACGCGCACCGACAGCATAGTGGAGACCATCTGGGCCAAGCCCAGTCCCGCCGATCTGTTCGGGGCCAGTCCCAACGCCCTGGCGTTCGATCCCTCCGGCGAGACGCTCTACGTCGCCAACGGGACGCAGAACGCCGTCGCGGTGTTTCGCTTCCGTCCCGATGAGTCCAAGCTCCTGGGCCTGATCCCGGTGGGGTGGTTCCCCGGCGCAATCGCCTACGACCGGATGCGCAATCAGTTGGTCGTCGCCAACATCAAGGGCGTCGGCTCGACCCGGGGGCTCACGGAGTCCCAAGCCGACGAGTACAACAGCCGGCAGTATCACGGGACGTTGTCCCTGGTTCCCGTTCCCAAGTCCAAAGAGCTACCGGTGCTGACGCAACGCGTGCTCGACAACTACCGATATCCTCTGCTGAAGGAAGCCGGCCGCAAGCCGCGCGCGAACCAGCCGCCGCGACCGGTCCCGGAAAGGGTCGGCGAGCCGTCCGTGTTCGAGCACGTGGTCTACATCATCAAGGAGAATCGTACCTATGATCAGGTGATGGGCGACGTGGCCGAGGGCAACGGCGATCCGTCGCTGTGCATCTTCGGCGAACGCGTCACGCCCAACCAGCACAAGATGGTGCGCGAGTTTGTCCTGCTGGACAACACCTACTGCTCGGGCATCCTCAGCGCCGACGGCCATCAGTGGTCCGACACCGCCTTCGCCACCGACTACATGGAGAAGTCGTTCGCCGGCTTTCCGCGCAGCTATCCCGACGGCATGGAAGACAGTGACGTCGATGCGCTGGCCTACGCGCCTTCCGGGTTCATCTGGGACAACGCCATCGCGCACGGCAAGTCGCTGCGCGTCTACGGCGAGTTCGCCATCACGGAGACGTCGTGGGCCGTTTTCGGCAAGACGGGCAAGCCGACGTTCCTCGACTACTATCGCGATTTCGTCGACCAGACCGGGCTGATCGACATTCGCAGCCGGCCCGCCATCGAATCGCTGCGGCCCTACCTCAACATGCAGACGGTCGGCTGGGACATGGACATTCCCGACGTCTTCCGCGCGGCCCAGTTCGTCAAGGAGCTGCGCGAGTATGAGCGCACCGGCAAGCTGCCCAATCTGATCATCATCTGCCTGCCCAACGACCACACCTCCGGGACGCGGGCCGGCGCGCCGACGCCCGCCGCTCAGGTGGCGGACAACGATCTGGCCTTCGGGCAGATCGTCGAGGCGATCAGCCGCAGCTCGTTCTGGCCCAAAACCTGCATCTTCGCCATCGAGGACGATCCGCAGGCCGGCTGGGACCACGTCAGCGGCTATCGCACCACCGCCTACGTCGTCAGTCCCTACACGAAGCGCAGCGCCGTCGTCAGCACCCAATACAATACCACAAGCATTCTGCGCACGATCGAGCTGATGCTGGGCCTGCCGCCGATGAATCAGATCGACGCCACCGCCACGCCGATGAGCGACTGCTTCACCGAGACGCCCGACTTTGCGCCCTTTGTCGCGGTGCCCACCAATATCCCGCTGGACGAGATGAACCCGAATCCCAAGGCGATCGCCAACCCGCTCCTGCGCCGTAATGCCCTGGCCTCCGCGAAGCTGCCGCTCGAACAGATCGACCGCTGCCCGGAGGACCTGCTGAATCGGATTCTCTGGCACGCGATGCGCGGCCCGGATGCGCCGTATCCGCAATGGGCCGTGATGACCGGCCTCGAAGAAGACGAAGACGACCGCGACTGAAACCGACCCGCACGAGACGGAAATCTAGGGCAACTCAAAGAGACGCCCATCGTACCGGGCACGTCTAATTCTTGCCCAGCAGATACTCTGCCAACCTGTGATAGGCAGGCAAGGATGTCGGGTCGTTCGCTGCATTCGCGGCAACCGGGTGGCTGGCGAATCGCGCGATAACCACCTTCGCAGTCGGATCAAT
>JAXGYC010000018.1:0-159734 GCA_040772485.1 Sedimentisphaerales bacterium
CCGATGGCGCGGGCGAATCGGCGGAGGTAGTCCATGGCGCAACCGGTGTATCCGACTCTTGGCGTCAACCCGGACGAAGAGAGCTTTGTTCGGGAGTATGCTTATGATCCTGCGATTCGGACGGTGCTCGAGGACGGGGCCTATCTGGTGATGACCAAGGTGACCAAGGTTCCTCTGCGGTGGTCGTTCGTGTACAGCCAGTTGAGCGGGACGAACAAGGCGTCCCTGGAGACGTTCTGGGAAGACAGCGCGGTGTACGGGTCGGTGCCGATCAAATTCACGGACCCGACGAACAGCACGGCGTATTTCGTCCACTTTACAGGCCCGCCGCGATGCAGCTTGGAGGGGGATGGGCAGAGCACGTGGCGGGTGGAGATCGACTTGATTGAAGCGATAGGGACGTACACGTAATGCCTGAGATGCCAGCCAATTTGACGGAGCTGAAGAACCAGCTTTCCCAGCCGGGGGCGTGGGTGTGGCTGCTGACCGTGACCCTGCCGAACAGCGGGGGCACGTTGCGGTATGCGGCCAACACCGAAGACGTCAGCTATGGGGGCCACACGTACACGGCGTTCAACTTCTCCATCGGCGGGTTTACGTGCGACTCGGAAGGCGAGATTCCTGAGTTCACGATGTCCGTGAGCAACGTCGGGTACGTGCTCCAGGATTACATGCGGACGTACAACGGCTTGATCGGTGGCACGATCAGCTTTGTGCAGGTCAACACGGAGTATCTCGCCGAGGACTACAGCGATGACGCGGTGAGCATGGCGATCGTGGGGACGGAGAATCGCTGGCCGGATGTCACGTTGACGCTGGGCGTGCCGTCGGCCGTGCGGTATCGAGTGCCGGAGGACCGCTTCAATCCTCATTCCTGCCGGCACAAGTTCAAGAGCACCCGATGTGGTTACGCCGGGGCAGAGACGACGTGCGACCGCAACCCGGACGACTGCGTGGCGCGAAGCAGGTTCCCCGGCAACTACGGGGGGCCGTTGAGCCTGCGGAGAGAGGCGGTGCGGTACGCATGATCCGGTTCACAGCGAAAGAGCTTGATGCGATCCTCGCGGACTTCCTGGGCAAGCCGTACCGGCGCATGGCCACAGGGCCGGACGCCTACGACTGCTATGGGCTGGTCAAGGCGTTCATGGCCCGTCTGGGCATGGAAATCCCCGAGATCGGCAAGGTGGACGCGAAGGATTCCCGGCCGGTGTACGAGCAGCAGCAGACCGACTACATCCGGCTGGACTGGCCTCGCCCGTGGTCGCTGGTCACGTTCAGCGGCAAAGACTTGAACGCGCATATCGGCGTGGTGCTGCCGAACGACAACCTGTTCCTGCACTGTCCGGGAAGGGCGGCGGGCAAGGTGATTGCCGAGCCGTTGAGCCGCCGTCCCTGGCGGGATACGATCGACGGCTACTGGTGGCCCAGAGACTACCTCGAAACGGTCCTCATGCTCACGCCCATGACGACGAAACGGGCGTGGCAGTTTGTGCGGTGCGATGGGCGGAGTCTCCGCCAGATCATCGAACAGGACATTACCGAGGGCCGGGATGTCCAGGTGCAGGCGTTCCTGGAAGGCGAGTTGGTCGATCCGGCCGATTGGGATTTGGTGCCGGGGCCGGTCAATCAGCTTGTGATTCGGCCGGTCATGGGCGAGGGTGAGCAGGCGTTGATGATCGGCGGGATGTTGGCGCTGAGTCTGCTGGCTCCGATGGCCCTGGGGGCGATTGCGCCCAATCTGAGTGCGGCGGCGTCGGCGGGCTGGGGTGTGGCCAATGCGTCCACGATGATGATGTACAGTCTGGCCAAGGCGGCTGTGGTGATGGGCGGGGCGCTGGCGCTCAATGCGCTGGTAGGGCCGGGCGAGGGCTCGAAGAACGCCAGCCAGCACTACACCTGGGACCCGGCGACGACGCAGCGGGTGGGCAGCTTTATCCCATTGGTCTACGGGACGTATGGGGTCCGGGGCAATGTGATCTGCTCCTACGCCACCAGCGAGATTGTGACCGAGCAGAATCCGTTCAACAAAGAGACCCAGGTGGACTATGCCACCGATCTGTACTGGCTCAAGATTGCCTACAGCGACGGCCCGATCCACGGGATCGTCGACGGCTCCGAGAGGCTCAACGGCAAAGACCCCCAGCAGTATGCGGACTCGGACGACTTTGTGGTGGAGCATTTCACAGGGACGGACGATCAGGCGGCGTCGAGTGTGCCGGATGCGTTCGAGATTCCGGTGAACCAGCTTTGCGACGATCCAACGGGCGGCGACAACGAGGTGACGGCCACGTTCACGGCGGTCAAGTGCGACAAGGCGGCGGTGGTGCTGCGGTTCCCGAACGGGTTCACGAACTACGAGAAGGACGGCGACCACAAGGCGACGAACGTGGACGTGACGATCCGCATCCGGGAGGCCGGCGGCACATGGCACACGCTGTCAGACGAGAACATCTGGGGTGACACGACTAAGCCGGTGCGGATTCAGCGGTGGTTCAACGAGACCTACACGGGCGGGTCGCCGTTCACGCTGGTGGCCGGCAAGACCTACGAGGTGGAGGTCACCCGCAACGACAGTCGGCACCACGACCACGGCGACGACTTCTACTTCGACTGCATCCAGTGCGCGTTCAGCACGGCACAGAAGCATCCCGGCTTGGCCTACACGGCAATCGGGGCGGCGGCGTCGAAAGACATCTCCGGCGCGATTGACTACTACGCGGTAGTCAAGGGCAAGCTGGTCCGGGTGTACGACGATGCGACGGAGACGTGGAGCATCGAGTGGTCAGACAATCCGGCGTGGGTGGCGTATGACATCCTGACCCGGCCGATTATCAAGGGCAACGGGGGTGGAGTGCCGTACTCCGTGGAGTCCTACCGGAGACTGGACCCGAGCTATCTGGTGCTCGATGACTTCGTGGCCCTGGCGGACTGGTGCGACACACTGGTAGACGACGAAAACGGGGGGACGGAGAAGCGGTTTGTCTTCAACGGCGTCTTCGACGAAGAGGGATCGACGTGGGAGCAGGCGATTCGCGTGTTGAGAAGTGCCTGCGCCATGCCCTACTTCCGGGGCAACAAGATCGGGATCACCATCGACAAGCCCGGCACGCCGGTGCAGATGTTCAACGTCAGCAACCTGCGAGAGGGGTTCAGCGAAACGTGGATCGACACGTCGGAGGCCGCGACCGTCTACGATGCGGAGTTCTACGACGAAACGGGTGACTACGGGGCGGAGTCGTGGCCGGTACCTCTACGCGGGGCGGCCAAGGACATTCCGGCGAGCCTGGACTGCTTCGGGCACACGAAACGGTCGCGGGTGTGGCGGTACGCCAGCCGACAGCTTCGCGTCAACCAGTACATGAAGCGGATGGTGGAGGTCCCGGCATGCCTGGATGCGATCTACACGAATCTCGGCGACATCGTGTACGTGCAGCATCCGAGCCTCCAACGGGCGACGGGCGGGCGGATCGTGGCGGTCTACGCGAACGGGGTCAAGGTCGATAAGCCTCTGACGATGGGGGCGGGGGATTACGGCCTGTTGATCCGCACGCACGATGGGACGGCGGAGCGGCTGACGCTGTAC
Source organism: Sedimentisphaerales bacterium (assembly GCA_040772485.1). Lineage (GTDB taxonomy): Bacteria > Planctomycetota > Phycisphaerae > Sedimentisphaerales > Anaerobacaceae > Anaerobaca. Next base: position 3,584 of record JAXGYC010000018.1, read on the forward strand.
GAGGTGGCGTCGGTGTCCGGGGATGATGACGACATTGTGACGATCTCCGGCACGTGGGAATACACGCCCAACGTCAATGACCTGTTCACCTTCGGGGAAGAGGTCAAGGTGATCGACCTGTACCGGGTCAAGGGCTTCGAGCGTTTCGGCAACGGGCAGGTGTTGATCCAGGCGGCGCAGTACACGACGGACTACTACACCGACGACGAAGAAGCGCCGAAGATCGAGGCCAAGACGTACAGCCAGACCAAAGGGGGCATTGCACCGAGCCTGCTGCCGACGACGGCGCAGGCGGTGGCGGCGGATCGGGCAGACGGCAACAGCGCGGTGGATACGGTCTTGTGGGAGGGCCTTGGCTTCACCGGCAACGGCGTGGACAAGATGACGTGGACGTGTACGGGGGCGGGGATCAAGTACAAGGGCGCGTGGTGCCCAATCCTGGACGATTCCACCGGTACGACGGATAAGTACGTCTACTTCGACCCGGCCGTCGGCGACCCGCGATACCTCCAGCACACGAACGATCTGGCGGACCTGGCGGGCTACGAGCGGTACGTCTTCTGCATCAACGACGACGGTGTGGCTTACTTCCAGCCGGGCAAACTGATGAGTTCGCAGGATGTCAAGCTCGACGCCATCGACCATGTGGTGCAGTTTTTCTATGAGGTGAGCGAACCGACCAGCGGAATGAATGAGGGGGACTACTGGCAGCGAAGGACAGACCACCACTGGTTCCGGTATGACGGCTCTGCGTGGCAGTCGGTGCAGGACGCCGATGTGGTGGCGGCGCTGAATGCCGCGACCACGGCCGAGGCGATAGCGGACGGTCGGATCGTCACGCACTACGGGTCTGCTCCGCCTCTGGTGGGGCATTGGAAGATGAACGACAATGCCGCCAGTACCACGGTCGTAGACGCCACGGGCAACAGTCACGATGGGACTGCCTCAGAAGACACCAGTGGCCTAACTACAACAGGCAAAATCGGCACGGCCCTGCAATTCGCCATTGCCTCTTCGCAGTACGTCACGATCGCGGACCATGCGGACCTTCGCATGGATGTTACGGGCGGCACGGTCTGCTGTTGGGTCAAATGGGACGGAGACTTTACCGCAACAGGCAGTTCTTCTCCGCGCATCTGGGCAAGAGCCTCGTACACGGGGCTTGTGATTGTTGAAGCGAACGGGCGTCTTACTGGCCAAGCTGGCGGAGCGAATTTCAGCACCGATTCCAGTCAGGGTGTGGTTTCCGGCGCATGGGTTCACGTGGCAGTCGTTTTTGATCCGGTGGCGGGCACGCGCCGGATTTACGTCAATGGAGTGGACAAGACCACCTCAGGGGTCAGTGGTCCCATGCCGGCCTCAACGGCTTATGACTTCTTCCTTGCTGCCCGCACGACGAGTAGCGGCTACTTCGGCGGTGTGATCGACGACTTCCGCATCTACGCCAGGCCGTTGACCGAGGGCGAAATCCTCAAGATTTACAACGGCGGCGACGGCACGGAAGAGGTCAAGGTCCCCGATCGCGGCGACCTGTGGATCAAGTCCAGTGAGGACAACAAGCCTTACCAGTGGACCGGCTCGGCCTGGCAGGCGGCCGGGTACGATGTGGCGACGTGGGCCAAGATCGTCGGCACGGGTAAGCCGTCTGATTATGCGGACGTGACGGCGGACAGCCCCATCGACACCTTTCGCGAGACGTTTGAGAATCCCAACGATGATTTCGCCACGCGCTGGTACAAGTACGGTGACGGCGAGTGGTCGATTGTGGCCGAGGCGGGGGTCGCCGGAGGTAAGGTCTTTCGAGCCGGGGACAACAGCGGCAACGACCGCGTGAGCCTGGTCTACAACACGAAGATTCCCTACGACCCGACGAAGCTCTACCGCATGCGCATGCGCATTCGCCGGACGGCGGGCACCGGAGTGGTATACGCCGGTGTCTACACGTACGACAATGCAGGGGTGGCCGTGGCGAGCCAGCCTGCCGGAGGCTCGGGCCATTTCCTCTGTATGGCTAATGACGGGCCTTCGTCTGATTGGACGGTCTACACCGGCTATTTCACAGGACACAGCGCCAGCGGCACGGACGGCAAATGTCCCAGCCCGGCCTCGCCGGCGGCACTCAAGACCGGATCGGCGTATTTTGTGCCCAAGCTGTTCTTGAACTACGGTTCTGCCACTGGCGTGATGGACGTGGACGAGATCGCCATCGACATCATGCCCGAAGACGCGGACCAGATTGCTGAGAGCAGCACGAAGAAGTGGGCTGGTGAGAGCGGCGCGGACGTTACCGCCGACCACCAGGGCGACATCAACATCGACAACATCCAGGACGGGTCAAGCTACAAGAAGTTGTCGGCGGCGAATCTGACGGCGTTGCAGTCGGCGATCAACATGGACACCCCCCAGCCCCGCAGCGGTTGGGAAGGGGCGTTCACGAGCAACAGCCCGTCGGCCGGTTATGTGGCCTGGTCGAGCTTCGTGATTCGCTACCAGGGCACGGACTACACGGTTGCGGCCTCCAACAGCAACAAGAAGTACCTCTACTGGAACGCCGGGGGGACCAAGACGCAACTGTACGGGACCGACGCGATCGGCGATGCCCTCGGTTCGGGCAAGTTCATCGTCGGGTACAACGAGAGCGGCACGTTCTACCCGGCCCAGTTCATCAAGATCATCCACGGCGCGTTGATCCAGGCGGCGACGATCCTGGCCGAGCACCTCAGCGTCAGCCAACTGTCGGCGATCGTGGCCGACCTGGGCGAAGTGACGGCGGGCACGATTACGCTCAATCTCGGTGGCACCAACCGGTTGCGTATCTCCCCATCCGGTATCCAGGGCAGCGACGACAGCGGTTCGAGCTGGTACAACATCATCACGACCAGCGGCGGCAAGGTCGTGATTGAGGGGGACGTTGTCAAGGCCGGGACGATCATCGCCGATGCGGTCGCCGACGACGAGCTGACCGTGTTTCGCTCAGTCAACACGTCTGCGTCGGTGGCCTTTTCGACCAGCAGCTACGCCACGATCCAGTCTCGCAGCTTCCCCGCTTCCGGCGGCGTGGTGCATCTGACCATACAGGTGCAGCTCAAGACCGACAGCGGCTCCGGCGATGTCGTTAACTGGCAGATCGTGCGAGGCACCACCGAGATCGTATCGGGAACACAGGCGATCACCAATGCGTGGAAGACCTATGCGTTTTCCTGCATCGACCTGCCGTCGAGTGGTTCGTACACCTATTACTTCAAGGTCAAGGGCGTGGTGGCGGATGGGGATGCACAGAATCGAATCATGTACTGCGAAGAGGCCATCAAATGAGGCCGATGGTGAACTGGTATTTCTACGGTGAGGGATAGAATGGCCAACGGCAACGGTACACAGGACCCCACAACCACCTGCGGTGTGGGAATTGATAATAGGCGACGCATCATCGCCCTTGAGAAATCTCAGGACGACCAGTGGACAGCACTGGAGCACCTGCGAGCACACACCGACGAGGCGATGGATAGGCTGCGGAATCGCTTGCCCGTATGGGCGACGTTGGTAATGTCAATCCTTACAGGCATTGTTGGCGTCCTGCTGGCCCTGGCGATCAAGGGTGGGGCGTGATGCTTGCAGCCCACTCCTTCAATAGTCGATCTCTCACCGCGCAGGTTCCATTCGCAGCAAGATGTCTACTCCCTTGGATTATGTGGTCACAATCAGTGCCAGCATCTTACTGATGTAGGTCGCTTTGTCTTCGGTCATGAAGAGCACGTGTTTGTCCGTGAGTTGCTCCCGCGTCAGGCCCCAATCGAGTTGCCCGTGCTGGGTCCACGAGAGGATGAAGCTGTTCAGGACAATGTTCGGATCGCCCAGACGGGCCTCGATCTCTTTGATCTTCTCGTAGAAAAGCACTTTCGGACTCGCTGGGCCTTCGTGATGCAGACCATGTGGCTCGATGAACGTGACGTATTGCTTGCCACCCTCCAAGGCCCACAAGATGAAATCTGGGTGGAAGTTGCGGGCCTCGAAAAAACCCACCCCCCGGCCACGGCTCATATTGCGGAGCAGGAACAGCTCGCGTTTGCCGCCCTTGAACTCATCGCGGTGATCCTCACAGTGCGTCTTGAGGTCCTGGACGAACTGGTATTCACTTTCATTCAGAGCCACGGGCAGCACTTGGATCTTGCCGCCCCGTCGAACATGGAACAGGGGTTGGTACAGGTGCGGCCCAAAGACACAGGCATGAAGGTCGCCGCGTTGGAACAGGTCTTTCTTCTTCGCAGCCAGTTCCTTCCGGATTTCTTTGATGCCTTGGATGATTTGCTCTTCCGACCCGTCCACAATGAGCTGATACGGCAAGGGACCGTTGGCATCCTCATCCGGCATCGGGTCCTCCCCGCGGCTGAGTTCCCGATACTCAAGGCGCGGCTCGTAGAACTCGCTCCGGCAATAGTTGTAGTAATGCTCGCAGTATCGCTTCAGCAGTTCGGTGGCCACATCCTGCCATATGCACACATCATCCCAGCTACCGGGCTCCAGCCGTGCCGGCGGAATGTACAACGTGTACCAGCTTGGATCAGCCAACAGAGGCTGAATTGCACCCTTGGGCACATTCAGGTTGTACCAGCTTCGCTCCCGCTTAAACCGCTCCGCCTCGAAGTAGAGAGCATCATAGTCCAGCATGGCCAGATGGTGGGCCTCGAACTTGCCTGTATTCTTCGTCCGTGCCTCCGCACTGCCGCGAGAAGCCACTGCCTGAATGCGGGGATACCAGTCTGCGACCACGGTGTTGTGCTTGAGATAGTCGGGGACTTCCCCAATCGTCGGCACACGCGCATCTCGTTTGAACGCGTACTCTCGTCCCTCGGACGCTTTCTGCTTTGGCCGAAGGATTTTCAGCCTCTTGCCGAAATCGTAAGTGACCGTAAGCGGTATCGTGTAGATGACCTTTCGCTCGTTGCCCGGAAGCCCTTCCTCGCGAAGGAAATCACGGAACCGCTGCATGAAGTCCGCCTCGATGCCGAAGATGTTGAGCGTCTCCAATTCTTCGATGAACGGCGGATGCGTGGGGGCAAAGCATTTGCCACTGCGTTTCAGGCTCCACTCGTAGCCCTTGAGCCGGACGCCACGGCCGAAAAGCTGAATAATCTGTGTTCCTTCGCTCTTGCCGACGTGCATCAGACCCATCGTGCTGACCCGCCAGCAGTCCCAGCCTTCGATGAACTTCTTGGAACCAATCAGCAGATTGATCGACGAGCCGGAGTCCCTCACACCGGCGAACATCGCCTGCGTGAACTCACTGTCAGTCACCTCGATGGGCATGGGTGGATCAATCTCCTGACAGTGGTTGCACAACCCCAGGGCATCGCCGACGTTGATGAGTCCGAACGGGTCCTCGGCGGCTCCGGCTTTGAGCACAATCTCCCCCGAGTCGCCTTTGACGCGCGACAGCACCAGCGTGCCGCCGGCGGGATTGTTGAAGACCCGGCGCAGGATGTCGTGATAGATCGACTCTGCCGTCTCGCCGCCGGCGTTCATGGCACGAGCCAAGTACGCAAACGATCCCGCGAAGATGTCGGCCCCATCCTCATCCAACAAGCCCGTGTCCTGCCCTGTGCCGGTCAGGATCTGGCCGATCCGTTCCGTGGCCTTCTGGGGATGATGAAGGAAGTCGGCCACGAAACTCAGGACCTGCGCCACATCCGAGACGGCCTGCTCGTCACCCGTCCCCGTCGCCTTCACGACGCGCGAGCCCACAAACACCCAGAGCGGTTTTTCGAGGTTGAACGGCATGTACTCGACACGTCGCTCCTCGTAGATTCGCAGTTGCTGGTAGAACTTGAGGATGCACGCCGTCAGGTAGATCGCCTGGGTCTGCTCGAACGACTTGGACAGGTTCAGGATCTGGTAGTCCTTCCCGAATCCGTCCTCGTAGAAGTACCGGTATGAATAGTCGAACAGGATGGTCTTGGCATACCCATTCTCGACGATCTCGCTCTTGGCGGCGGCAACCGCCTCAGTGAACGTGGCGGAGTATTCGAAAGTGAACCCCTTGGCGCAGAGCATGTTCCGCCTTGTGACCCACGCCCCCTCCTCTCTGCCGCTCATGCCGCGATGCCCTTCATCGACCAGCAGCAGGTTCTGATCGCCGAGGCTCCGCGTAGCCACGGTCATCGGCCCATCCTGGTCCGCCAGCTTCGTGATCTCCATCACGTGCACGCGTCCCATCCCGGACGTGATCGACGAGTACAGCGTACCCGGCACATACCGCTCGGCGGCGATGCTGCTGTCGGCAAAATCCCCCAGGTGCTGCTCGCTGAGCCGCTCGTTGGGCGTAAGCAGAATCACCCGCGAGAGGTCGTTCTGCCTGCCAGCCTGCCTGGCGTAGTGCTGGTATTGGAGCAGGTTGACGTGCATGAGGAGCGTCTTGCCGCTGCCGGTGGCGTTCTGGAAGCACAGCTTGTTAAGATCCTCTTCCGCGTAGGGCGGCACAGGCGCGTAGTCGGGCCACTTCTGGTTGAATCGGTCCACGTATTCGTTCAGTTCCCCGAGCAATCCGTCCGCCCCGTGGAAATAGCGGTCCAGGTAAATCTCCGCGAAGAGCAGCGTCAGCCACTGCGGGTACTTCCATACAATGGGCCGCATGCGGTTCTGATTGATCCTCTGCGTGTGGGCGACGATGTTCTCCTCGTATCGGAGCAATTGCAGCTTGCCGATCTTCCCCAGGGGGAACATCTGGGAGTTCACAAGGTTGTGGAAGAATCGATGGATGTTGCTCTCATCCAGCCCTTCCATTCGGGCGTCACGTATCGGCTCGGCGAGCATGTGGAACGGTCGCACGGTCCGCCCGTCGAGCTTGTACTCCCGCAACGGATCGACGCCGAGCAGGCTGATGAGCCACTGATTGAGCACCAGCTTGTTGCGAAAGTGATGGGTCTTCCCTGTGGACGGCCGACGTCGTGCCATTGCTCACTACCTTTCCGGCTGTCGCAGGATCATCTCGTTGATTGTTCTCTTGCCGTAGTCAGTCTGGATCGCCATTGCGCTGCCTCCGAGCCTTTACACGTCCTCGACATCCCACATCAGCCGGTGGAAGTCTTCCTCGATCAGACGGACCCGCCAGTTCTCGTTTTCGAGCTTCAGGTTGGGCAGGTTGTTCGATCCGTTGACGTAGATCGTGTCGTAATCGTAGCTTTCCCGTGGGTTGATCTGGTACTTGCGGAACCACTCATCCAGCACGAGATTATCCTGCTCGATGTCCCCGGTGAGCTTGCGCCAGACGATCAGCACCTTCTCCCGCCGGCCGTCGTTCGGCGTCTGTGGGTTTTTCGGGACCCAGCCCTCGACCTTGCGGAACCACCAGGGGCCCTTCGGGTCCTGTTTGAGCCTGCCCTTTACCACGAGCCGGCCGAGTTGCCCTTTGGGCAGGTCGGGGTCCTTTTCCCGGTCGAACTGGGCCCTGAACGCCTGCGGTGCGGCGATATGCTCGACCCGCAGACCGATCAGGTAGTTGAACGTCTCCAGCAGATCGACGTTCTTCCATTCGTATTCATCGCTGCCCGGCTTCTTGACCTTCAGCTTGTAGGCCGTCGGATCGGCAAACCGGTCGATGTTTAGCAGACTGGCCGAGCCCTTCGTCTCCACGTCCAGCATGTAATGCAGCATGTAGTCTTCTCGCAGACCCGCGCTGCCGGCCACGATTCTGTCCCGCTCGGCATCGCCCGTCAGTTCGAGGTTGTTCAGGCAGTCCTCATACGACTCCAGACGGATGTACTTGAACATGTGGCTCATCCCGCTGTCGCGGGACACCGGCTTGCCGTCCTTCCAGTCCGTCGAATAGACGACCTTCTGGATGCGAGGCTTGAGGACGGTGTCGAAGTAGTCGCCCATCTCTACGAGGATATACTTGCGGTTCCCCTCGTCCTCACGGTTCAGGTTGATGACCGCATGACCCGTAGTGCCTGAACCAGCGAAATAATCCAGGAGCAGGGCATTTGCCGCATAGGTCATAGACTCGATACACTTTCCCACCGCATGAATACTCTTTGGAAAACTAAACGGCACTCGTCCCATCCCAAAGAGGTCATTCAGTAATTCTGACCCGTATGTGCTTGCATCCAGAACCTTGCCCACCCATATGGATTTTCTGAGTTTCGGCTTGCCACTTTGGTGGTAGTGAATCTGAATCTCACCCCTAATACGTTTTGCCCATACAGTTCCCTCCTGTGCCTCTCTTAGTACCCTTTCGCTTCCATAGTACCATCGACGCTCAATCTTCTGCTCGTCGATAGGCCACACCATTTCTGTTCTTGGATTATGGTGGTCAGGAATTGGCTCATTAACGGACAACGGCTCAGTAACACCAACAACCTCTAACGTCTCTCGATCTACCTCAATCCCATAAAACTGTTTTGGAGATGCTCCGCGTGTTGAGTCTGTGCCCGTGCGTCGCAGATTTCGCCTGATGTCTTCGGATGTTTCTCGCTCACGAGTAATCAGGTCCTTTCCCCTTGGAATTGCCCACAATGCATATTCGTGTGTGATTGCAAAATTGCTTTTGACTCTGCCTCTGTGATTATACTCGATGATAACTGTACGTAGGTCATATTCCGCCATCAGCTCGCCAAGCACCATCGCAAGATTGCTTACCTCGCAATCGTCAATCGTGGTACACGTTATGGCCTCGGGATGGAGAAGTCGCTTTGCCAGAAACAGTCTGTCCTGCATTAGCGAACACCACGATGCATCTTTGTACCCATTCTTGTATACGATTTCCGTTGCGTCAGTATTGTATGGTGGATCAACATAGCAGGCGGAAATCCCCTGATAGTATCGTTGCTGGACAAACTGCAGCGCCTGGAAGTTCTCGGCATGAACGAGCAACCCATGATCGTTCGCGTCGATATCATTTATGCTCGTCAGTAGCTCGTCTTTGAACTTTTGGTCGAAACACTTCGTGTCCAGCACGAGGTGGTGGTTGGCCTTGAGGAATTTGACCGTCAACGGGACGGAGTACGCCACCTGCCCAAGATTCTCGGCCGTAATCTCATCAATAGCGAAAAGGCGGACCCATTCTTCTCGCTGGGCGTCGTTGGCGGCAATTTCGGGGTACAGTTCCTCCGGGACGCGGTCGAGCGTAACGCAATAGTTCATCTCGACGACGAATTTCTTCTTGAGCCAGAGCCTCTTCTGGAAGTTCTCCAGTTGGGCGAGGAAGTCGATCAGCTTGCCGGCGATCTGCCGCAGGACTTTGACCTGTGCGAGGTACTGCTCGGCCTTCGGCACATCGGCGGCCTCGATGTCGTCCAGTCGCATCACCTCGTTCTTGATGTAGAAGTCCAGTTCGCGTCGCAGAAAGCCGCCCAGGTCCTTGTGGATGAAGTAGTCCATCGTGTTGCGGGCGGTGTACTGACCGATGTACTTTGCCAACAGCGGTCGATCCGCCCGTTTCTCCGTCGGCGCTGGGGTTTTCAGGATGGCCAGGTACTCTTTGGCTCTCGCATCATTCAAACCGCCGAGGGCTTCGAGGATTCCCGCGACCGCTTCCTCACTGCGCCTGGCCTGCCAGGTCTGATCCTGGCCGGTCTTGTCGGGATCGGGCCTGTACTCGAAGCGCACGATGAGATCGCCGTTCTCGATAGAGATCGGATCGTCCTTGTGCAGGATGAAGTAGCGTTTGGCCCCATTGCCGGCCTTGATGTTGCCATGCTCGCCCTCGGTGGCCGCGACGATGAGGAAATGCACGTGGAGCGGCTGATTGGGGGCCGTGAAAAGCCCTTCGGCCTGCCGGACCTCCGAGGCCTGGGCGGGGTCGAAGGTGAAGTCCGTGAAGTACTCAGTAGTCTTGATGTAATACTGGTCCTTGTTGGCCCAGTGCAGACAGACTTCCGAGCCATCGTAGGGCACGGCGTAGGCAGCGGCCTTGCTCGATGTCTCCCGGCTCAGATACCGCAGCGACATGAAATCGCCGGCGTCGTAATACCGCTCGAAGAAGCGATACAGGTGGTCGTAAACCTCTGTCTCGGCACGCGCGGTGTCTTTGGCCGCAGCGAGCGCGGCTTTGGCCTGCTTCACGGGCTCGGTCTGTTCCGGGTCGGCCGCCCCGAACGATTTGGCCTGGGCTACGGCGTCGTCGTATGCCTTCTGGAGGTGAGCGATGCTGGCGGCGTTGCTCTGGCTGAACTTCTCCTCGACCGTCTTGAGCAGGTCGTTCTCCAGGAAGGCCGTCACCTCCCTGGCCTTGGCGTGCATGATCCTGTAGAAGCCGAAATCCAGGTCCGGCTGGTCAAGCTGGAACAGCTCCTTCAGCAGGCTGATGAGTTTGTCTCTCTGTTGCTGTATGGTCGGCATGTGGTCTTCCCTATGTCACGGTCCATCGGATCGTGAACAATACTTCGGTCTCCGTCTTCTGCTGCATCCGGTGTTCGAGGGCGTCAATCAGCTTGTCCCGCTTGGCCATGATCTCGTCTTCGGCGTCGAAAATGCGTTGCCGCTGGCGGCGCTTCTTCTGTTCCAGGTCTTTGATCCTCTCCTGCAACTGGTGCTGCTCCTCGACGGTCGGGGCCTGGCGGGCTTGGCGGTTGAGGGCCTTGATTTGTTCCTTGGTGTCGTGCAGTTCCCTTTCGGCTGCCAGCACCATATCCTCGGCCCACTTCTCCAATTGTTCGCGGGCCTCGTTGAAGTGCCGGCTGTTGCGTTCCAAAGACTTGTTGATCGTGGCCCTGGCGTGCCGATCAGCATTGGCCGCCAGCCGCTGGCGTTCGCCGGCCAGCACGTCGAGCGGATCGAGCACCCTACCCTGGCAATTGAACAGCTTCTCGCAGGTCTCCTGATCGAGCATCGTGCCGTCGTCGTCGAACGCCGAGAACAGCAGGTGGTCCTCTCGCTCGAAGGAGTCGATGGCGAGCCGTTGCAGGATGAGCCAGCCGGACTTGCCCTTGAGGGCCTCGACCACCGTGATCCTCGCCGGATGGTTCGAGATGTCGAAGGCCACCTTCGCCACCGGCGTCGGATAGGTCTTGCCCGCCTGGATGACGTATTCGCCCAGCGGATGGCCCAGCCGGTACAGGAACTCGCCGGGCAGGTTTTCCCGCACCTTCGAGATCATGTGGTACAGGCCCGGCCGGGCCGCCGGCACGGGCGAATCGGTTAGATGGAAGGCGAACGCCCCATCATCAAATTCTGCCTTGCCGTCCAGGATGAAGCGGGTCAGGACCCAAAACATGAGCCCTACGCGGTCGAGTTGCTCCTTCGCCCCGGTCAGGTTCACTCGTAGCCGGGCGTGCACATCCTCGTCGAAGTGCTCAAGAAGGAGTTTTCGGGTTTCCCGCATGCGCGCCGTGATCGATTCGTCCAATTCCTTGCGAAGGGCCTGGAACGCGGCGTCGATCTGGGCCGGTGTGCGGCACTGCTGGTAGATGTCCAGGATGCGCCGCTCGAAGTCCACGCCGGACTCGATACTGCCGAGCACCTCGTCAGAAGCCCCGAACATTCCGGTGAACAGGTTGAACTTCTCCTTCAGCAGTTCGTGGACGCGCTGATCGGCTTCGTTCCGGGCGTTCAGGAAATTGATGACGACGACATCATGCTTCTGGTTGTAGCGGTGACAGCGTCCGATCCGCTGCTCGATCCGCTGAGGGTTCCAGGGCAGGTCGTAGTTGATGACGAGCGAGCAGAATTGGAGGTTGATGCCCTCCGCACCGGCCTCCGTCGCCAGCAGGATGTCTCCATGATTCTGGAAGTGCTCGATGAGCGATGTACGAACATCGATAGCTCGCGACCCGGACGCCCGGCCGTTGTCTGTGTTGGCCTCACGCCATTGTTCGTAGATGCGTGTCGATTCGGCGTCGCTGTTGGTCCCGTTGAAGAGAATCACCCGCCCGGCGTACCCGTTGGCCTCCAGGAAGTCACGCAGGAACTGCTGCGTCCTTCGCGATTCGGTAAATACAACCGCTCGCCGGGCCGCCCCGATCCGCTCCATCTCGGAAAAACCGATCTCGACGGCTGTCAGAAGCGCCCGGGTCTTGGTATCGACGCCGATGCTGTTTGCCCACTGAATGTATCGCGTCAGTTCGTCGATCTCGGCGTTGAGCTTCTGTATGTCGATCTTGGCCGGCTCTTCCGTCGCAAGATCGCTCTGGCCCTCGGCTTCTTCCTCACCGCTGTTGAGGAACTCGTCCAGCAGTTCCCCCTCGATCTCCTCGTCCTCGATGATCCGCTCGACGAGGCTCAGGTCGGCCTTGGCATCATCCCGCAGAGCAATGAGGCGGTTCCGCATAACCTCCAGCGTCCCCGCCAACGCCCGTGACGATGACGCCAGCAACTTACGCACGATCAGGGCGGTCAGATGCCGCTGCCGGTGCGGCAGAGCATAGGTGTCGTCGCGTTTGAGGAAGTCGGACACGGCCTCATAGAGTTTGTACTCGTGGTCGGTCGGCTCAAACGGCCGGGTAATGAGGCGGCGTTCGGTGTACTGGATGTACTCGACCACCTGGTTGCGAAGCGTTCGCGTGCAGAACGACTTGAGCCGGTCGCGGAGTTCATCGAGGTCGCCCCCGGCATTGACGTATTTCGTGCGGTAGGACGGCAGGTCGCCGAACAGATACTCGTCGATGATGTACGACAGGCCGTAGAGTTCCAGCAGCGAGTTCTGCAACGGCGTGGCGGTGACAAGGACCTTGCGGCGGTCTTCCAGTGCCCAGCGGATATTCTGGCCTATCTTGTTGCTCTGTCGGTAGGCGTTGCGGAGCTTGTGCGCTTCGTCGATGACGACCAGATCCCACTGGACAGGCTTGATCTCGGTTGCCCGGCTGCTGGCAAAGTGCATCGAGCAGATCACAATACGGTCCTGCACAAACGGGCTTGGGTTGCCGTCGCCAGCGATCTGGCGGCAGGTCTTGGCGTCGAGGACGATGGAAGGCAGATGGAATTTGTCCTCAAGCTCCAAGGCCCACTGCTTGCGGATGGAGGCTGGGGTGATGACCAGAATCCGCCGTCGGCGTTCGGCCCAGTGCTGGCAGATGGCCAGTCCCGCCTCGATGGTCTTGCCGAGACCAACCTCATCGGCCAGGAGGACCCCTTTGGAGATCGGCGAGCGCATGGCAAAGAGAGCGGCTTCGATCTGGTGCGGGTTCAGGTCAACGCAGGCATCGAACAGCGATTGGGCCAGCCTGTCTATGCCTTCCCCGCCCTGACGACTCAACTCGTGGGCAAAGAACCGGGCATGGTATGGAGTAGTCATCCGGCGTCGCTCCCAGTGAAGACCGCGCGCGAGGTCGGGCACCATCCATGAATGCCTAAGCCAGTCACATTCACATGCATATCGGCTCTGTTACAACCCCAAAGACCTCTCCGCATATCTCGAAGCAATGCTTCGCCTCACGTCTATTACTCCAAGGCTGCAAATATACCGGGATGCTCGGCGAGGGGCAAGGGTCTCCCTTTGCCCAAAAGGGCTGAGCCCCTCACAGCCGCCTTAACGTAAGGACAATGAGGCCAAGGGGGCGAGGGGAGGTTCCTTCCAGATAAGTGCGCGCACACCCGTTGGCCATTCCCCAAAGCGCCCGTGACGGGCCGGATGTGGGCGCGAAGATCAGCAGAAATCAAAGGCCCCGGCGGATTTTGATGAGGGAGAGGAAGCGAGACTACCGCCGGGGCGAAGATGCAAAGGAAATCTCACAGCTTCCATCATACCAGAAGCATAGGACGAAGTCAATCCTATGAACTGGCGCAGGCCCGGAAGCCTGGGCATCCTGGCCCGATTCAATTCTTCCGGGATCTCGCTTTCCTCAAGAACCTGATTCTCTCCTGCTTCGGCATCGCCCGCACGGCCTGTTCGATCTCCAGGTCGCTCATGCGGTGCATGAGCATCTTGCGAGTCGCCTCGACGGCCTTGTCGACAGGGAGCGTCTTGCCGTTGGTCATCGCGGCCTCGCGGATGTCTGCCGGCAGGCCCATCCAGATGATCGCGGCCCCAAGAAAGCCTTCGGAGATGTTCCCCCGGCACGCGGCGTCATAGGCGGCCTTGACGTCGGGCTGGATGTAAAGGCCGAGCTTCGCTTTGGCGGTCTTTCTTCTCATAAAAAGTTCTTTACAAAATACGCATTTTTTACGTACACTTGTTGTTTCCCTCGACGCTTTCGAGATAGGCGTCCCATCGGAGGACTGTAACGCTGTGATCCCGTAGCAATGGAGTGCAGGAATGGAGCATGAGTTCACTTGCCCGGTCGCGATTTACCCTCTTTGGACATGCGGCGAATCAGGGTCTCCACATACGCTCGAACCTCATCGGGAGTTGTCAGGATTTGCAGTTCTGGGACCTGGAGATTCCGGGCATGGTAGAATTGTTTCTGTAGTTCTTCTGGGGCCGACACCCACCAATTGACAAACTGTGACAGGACACGGGAGATGATGAAGCCCCGCTCTTTGCATTGCATGCTGAATTGCTCGGCGACTTCCGCAGGAAGGTCTGCGCCGACATGTTTGCACTCTATACCACTCGGTCTGGCCATAGTGTCCTTCCTTGTCCTGTGTGACATTGAATTGTACAGCACCCCTTAGATTCACACATCATTACCCTACCTAAAAGAGGGAATTGACGCAAAGAGAGTATTTTCTACAGAAGTTCCATATTTTTCCCTTGACTTCCCTGCCGTGACAAGTATACTGGTCACATCTTCTAAAGGATACGTCATAGGCAGCAGGAAAACACAATTTCGGGCGGCTCCGTCCGTCACGCTGCATGGAACGGTAGCACGACTGACAGGGATGGTCAATGGAAATCTTGTTTCAACTCACACCCGGCGGGCCAGCGTATCCTACTGCCCAAGTACCAACGCTCCCGCCGTTTTGTCTGTCTCCTGCCCTTTGTGGCAGTCTACTCCGTGGGCCGGCTCGCACGTCTCGCTTCCTCTGCCTCTTATGCGACCGGCCCTCATTTCAGCGGGAATGGAGCAAAAGTCGCTCGCGTGCCTCATGAGCACGAAATGGCCGGGGGCAGTACCCGGTCCCGCTATGGACCGCACGTGACGGCCCCCTGGATGGGGCGTCCGTGACGGCCGGTGACGATCTTTGACAAGTGAATGGGTGAGTTAAAGTAGGATAGAGCCGTTGGTATCCAACCGACCGA
This sequence comes from Sedimentisphaerales bacterium, assembly GCA_040772485.1. Lineage (GTDB taxonomy): Bacteria > Planctomycetota > Phycisphaerae > Sedimentisphaerales > Anaerobacaceae > Anaerobaca. Next base: position 18,693 of record JAXGYC010000018.1, read on the forward strand.
TCTGGTAGACTGGAGGGGATGACCCCACAGTCACGCCGGGGAAAGGAGGTTTGTATGCACGACGTGACTTTATCACAGATGTATCGCGATTACGAGGTGTTCAAGCAGGTCAAGGACAAAACGAAGGCCAAGGCCCGCAAGGCGTTCGCCCATTTGGTGGCGTTCTCTGGCGATGTTCCGGCTCGTAACATTGGGCCGGGGCGCGTGAACAAGTGGCAATCGTGGCTGGCGAAGACAGCGCCCAACGCCCGGACGGGCAGGGCCGGTCTGTCGGCCGTGACGGTCAAGACCACGGTGGGGGCTGCGGCAGCGGTGTTTGGTTGGGCTCTGCGGCAGCGCGAACCGGATGGCTCCTGTGAGTACGGATTGACGGCGAATCCATTCTGTGACGCCGAGGCAGTCAAGGTGGATCATCGCCAAGTAAGGTACTACAGCGAGGATGAGGCCAGAGACATACTGGCGGCGGCGTCCGAATTGCGATGGCGCGACGAAACGAAGACGCTGGCGTGGTACGCGGCGATTCACTTGGCGGCCGGCAGCGGTTTGCGGAAGGGCGAAGTGTTGAATCTGCGGCGGATCGATGTCGATTTGGATCGCGGACGGGTGCTCATTCGTCACCGTGACGATGCGCCGGGTCGATGGTGGGCCTGGATCAGCAAGGGCCGCCACGAGGGCGAAGTGCCGCTGTCGGACGGTGGGTGGGCTGCGATGGCCCGCTTGTTGGAGGTCCGGCCGTGGATGTATCCGTTTCTGCAACATCGACGGATGATCGACTTGATGGGCCGGCCGTGGCCGTTGCCGGAAGACCTGCGTGACACTCCTGCGAACAACTGGACGCGGGAGTTCAACCGCATATTGAAACGGGCGAATCGGAACAGGCAGTTGGCGGGGAAGGACGTGTTGTGTGATGGAGATTTCCATCAGCTTCGGCGTTCGACCGGGACGTGGCTGGCGGAACGTGGTGTTCCCGAACACTACGTCCAGGCCACGCTCCGCCATGCCAGTCCCGAGACCACCCGCAAGCACTACGTAGGGCTCAACCATCGTCAGTGCGAGCAGGCGGTCAGAGACGCCATAAACACGATCAATTTGTAACCATTACGCCCGGTGCGATTCGAACGCACGACCTTCGGTTTAGGAAACCGGTGCTCTATCCTACTGAGCTACGGGCGCATCTGGAGGAGACTACTATACCGCTGCTGTGCGGCCGCGTCAATGCTCCGACGCCGAGCCTGCAGGTGGGGCGTTGCGTCTGTCTGACACGAGTCTCCGGGCCGTGTCGTGTCTGAGGCACTCGGTGCTATTATCGGGCGTCCACAGCGATGGTGTTGTCCGATATCTTTCGCCGCGGCGTGGCGACAGACAACCGCTCGATGTTTCACTCCTGCCGGACAGTGCCCTTATCAGCCCGGAAACGGCGGTTTGGATGGCATCCGGACGCAACACCATCCTCCTTGTGACTTGGTGGAAAGGAGAACGTCGGCGTTTTGGCTGCCCGAATCCCGCAGTTGCCCGGCGAAATGACCGATAGGAGAGAAACCGAGAAGCTGGCAACACCGGATGGCTTAGGATTCGAGGCATGATGACGGAAGAGAACCTGTCGGTGCTGGAAGGGTGGGTCATTGCGTTGAGCGTCATCGTCGTGTTCAGTGCGACGATGGCGGGACCTCAACTCCATCACGTCATGGCCAGGGACGAACTGGCCGTGGCCAACGCCGGCAAGACCAAACTCATCTCCGAACTTGCGACGACCCTGGAATCGGCTCGACAGGACAACGCCTCGCTCCATGCGGAGGCAGCGGAAACCGGCCGGCTTCTGGAGCAGGCGCGATGTGAGTTGGCTGCCCTGAAGCAGGAACGCGATACGCTGATCGGGCAGGTGGCGGTTGCCAACGAGAAGGTGCGGGAGCTGGACAGCAGGCTCCAGACCACCGGCCTGGAGGCCGCCAAGCTCAAGGAGTTCCTCTCACTGCAGGACGTTCAGAAGGAACGCGACGATGCGGCCGAGCGGGCGAAGAAGGCGGAAGACCGCATTCGCGAATTGACACTCCAACTTCACCGGGCAGGCGTCTGGCCGTAGCCGGTGTCAGCCGACCCTTTCGGCGGTGAGACTGCGACGCATGTAGCCTGTGACGCGAACATCGAACCGTTCGCCAAGGGGCAGGCGTTCGGCAACGGCCACGAGGATCGGATAGCTGCCGATCTGTCGCAGGAAAGTCGTGTTGCCGTTGTGGACCTCGCTGCACAAGTCCATGAGCACCGTCCCGATCGGGAACAGCCTCTCGAGCATGGGCCTGTCGACTTCCTCGCGGACTTTGTCGATGAAGGCACGATAGTATCGACGGTTCTTTCGCAGATACCTCTGCCCGGCCTGTTCATAGAGGGCTGTCCCAGGGAAGGGCACGACCTGCCGGATGTTGATCCGCCGGACGAGCAGTCCTTCATCGACGATTCGCTTCAGTGCCGCGAGGTTGCGGTCCAGGGTTTCCGGTGTCTCGTCAGCCAGGCCGAGCAGGATGTTGATGCCGGGCAGCAGGGCGTGACATCCGTTCTTGCCCCGCACGCCTCCGATTCGATTGATGGTCCGAATGGCCTCGAAGGCCATCTCGTACGGGCAGTTGAGGTTGTTGGCACGCGTCACCTCGGGGTCGAAGGATTCGATGCCCATCGCGGCAGTGCTGCCCGGCGTGAGGTACCGGACGAACAGCTCGGTGCGCCGCCCGTCGACCATGGCCGGGTTGGCGTTGTCGATGTGCAGCACGGCCGGCTTCAGCGTCGCCAGGGCCGAAAGCATCGCCTCGATCTTCTGCGGATCGCCCCCCTCGTAGCTGTAGATGCATGACTGCTTGCCCAGCCGGAAGGCCCGCACGCCCAGATCCATCAGCGTCCGGACCTCCTCTGTGATGTGCTGCGCCTTTCGCCACTGCACAGCATGCTTGAGCGGCTCGGTGCAGAACGAGCAGCCTTTCTCTCGCGGGCAGCCGCGGCCGGTCTCGATCTCTGCGATCCGATTCGGCATGTTGGGCATCTGCTCGATCAGCGCCGCCCCGCGCAGCGCAAGCGGCTGAAGCTCCTCGTAGGAGTCGAAGACGAATGGGCGCAGCTCTTCGTAGTCTTCCGCCTGGGGCAGTTGCGGACGCACGCCGCCTCGCACCTGCGTGCCCGCGGTCAGGACGGGGCCCGTGAGGACCTTAGGGATGGCAAACGACGTCAGCAGCTTGTTGACTTCTCGCAGCGTACCCGGGCGGGCGCTGAGGTATTTGCCGGGGGTTTGGACGCCTGCGATGATGACGAGCTGTTTCGTGTCTTGAAGGACGTCACGGATCCCCTCGGCGCTGCGCGTATGGTTCAACGCCTCGATGTGAGTCCTGCCGACCGGCGGGTCGATCACCGCGTCGGGCCTGTGCTCCAGATAGCGAATCCACCTCAGATCGTCGATGGTCAGGTACGTCGGCTCTTGCTCGTATAGACCCGCAACGTAGCGGGGCCAGACCCCGACGAACGGGGGGACGCCCAGTCCGGCCGGTTCGTCCGTATAGCAGTCCAGGATCGTCGTGTCGTGTGTCATATCCGGCGCTGTGCCGATGCCATTGCGTCAATCGAGTCATTCACTGCGTCTCATTATATGGCCCACACATCCCGAACGCAAAACCGATGCGTCGCCGGCGGGAAACAGGCTTGACGCTGCCGTGCCATTTCGGTAGGCTGTATCGCGGATGTGCGAAGGGAAGCCATGCGACGAGAGGTTCCCACAATCCGGCCATATGTCCCCAAGTTGCGAGGCGACGCCGAGTGGTTCGCCCAGTCGGTCGAGTACTACATAGCCTGCCCTGAGCTTGCCGAAGGGGACAACGACGCCGCACAGAGCGGGACCATCGGCTCCGGGCAGGAGACCTGGATGCAGACGACGGTCGTGGGGCCCGGCAACGTCAGCTTCCGGTACAAGATGTCCTCGGTCAGTGGGGATGCCCTGGCCTTCTATGTCGACGAGAGTTTCAAGGCCAGTTGGTCGCAGGGCAGCACGTGGCCCTGGACGGGGAATTTCGCGGTGCCGTCGGGCACGCACACGCTCAAGTGGAAGTACTACAAGTACTCCGGCTCGACCGCCGGCTCCTGCTGGGTCGACGCCATCCAGTGGTCGGGCGGCGGAGCCGACTGGGAGCAGATCACCTACACCTACGACCCCTCCGGCCGGCGGATCGCCAAGGACGTCGATGGCGTGGTGACCAAATACCGCGCAGCCTGCCCTGAGCTTGTCGAACGGGATGGCGACCACTGCATCGCCGAGTACGATGCTAACGATGTACAATTGCGGAAATACATCCACGGCCCATCCATCGACGAACCGATCTGCATGATCGAGGCGGCGGGCGGCTACGCCGGCACATACTACTACCACTTCGATGCCCTCGGCTCGGTGGTGGCGCTCAGCGACGCCGACGGCGACACGATCCAGGTCTACGAGTACGATGTCTATGGCCAGGTCGCCGCCTCCGACCCGAACCATCCCAACCGCTTCATGTTCACCGGCCGCGAGTTCGACAAGGAAACCGGCCTCTACTACTACCGCGCCCGCTACTACAACGCATCAATCGGCCGCTTCCTCCAAACCGACCCCATCGGCTATGGCGATGGGATGAACATGTACCGCTATTGCCGTAACGACCCAGTAAACTACCTCGACCCGAGCGGGCTTGCATGGGAAGACCCTCGTGTTAGGATTGTCTTCTACGATGGCTCAGAGACGTACGTTGATAGGTACACACAACAGAAGGTGCCGATGTATGGCGTGGCTGCTAGCGAAGATTGCTGGGACATCAAGATTGATATTAGCGAGACGGCAGCCTTGGAGAACAAGTTCACCTCGTCTTTAACATATCTCTTGGATATCTTCAGTAGGTTGAAAGACATAATCGCCGAGCAGATACCAGACAACCCGGACTACCCAGACATGAAGATGTACGACATCGATACTCAGATAACGGTTGAAGGAGTGTGGATCTTCGATCACGGCAATCAGTACGCCGGCGACAAGACATGGCCTGGCAGGGATGAATTCGAGACCTTGTTTGGAGGACTTGGAGATGCCCTGGACGAGAATGGATGGCTTGGGACTACAATTCACCTCAGGGGCTGCGATGGTGCAGTAGACTTAGGTTATGGATCAACCATGTCGGCAGCTGCCGAGGCGAGCGGACATCCTGTAACCGGCGCTCTCGGCACGACACATTGGCCTAACACGACGAGCCGACCGGGTCCTGATTACTGGTGCGACGAAGGATACCAGATAGCTACGCCGAAAGCTACAGGTGTGACCATCGAAACATATTTCATGTGGGAAACCGTAACGGTAAAAACGGGGGACCCGCTGTATCCTGAGGTGTCGGTTAGAGTCAAGAGTTATACCCATGTATGATGAAACTGGTGGGGCCACTGGATTCTGCTTCGTCACGGCTCCGTTTGTCTTGCCAGCCATTGCAGAGGGGCTATGATGTGCATAAGACAAGGTAACTACTACTTGGAAGAAGGGGCGTGCGATTCTCTATCGCTGTTTACATTATGTCCTTTTTGGGCTGTGTGCGTACTGTCTACAACGATTCTGCCGCTGTGTTTGGGTTGTCGACCCCAACCCCCAAATCTTGGTGCTTGCACCCGCATCGAAGTCCGCTACGTGGGCGGAGCACTCGATTACTTCATACCAGACACCGCCGCACAGAATGGCATACTAACCGACGCGGAGAGAAGGTACGTACGATCCTGCGATATGTGGGTAGTGACCAACCCTGAGCCGATCAGAGCATTTGCTGCCAGCGTTCGACAAGGAAGCTATCGCGGCGTGGAATACGGCGTTGCTCCGGGGGAGTGCGTATAGAAGGCTATCGGGGTAGCGAATGCTTGGCATCCTTTACGGTACATGGCAAGAGCATAGTCACCCAGGATAGGATGGAGTTTGAATACCCTCGGGGCTTACCGGACCTGACGCTTCTTGAGCCGCCAGGAGTCAAGCCGCTGAAGATGCGATGGAAATGTGTCCTCAATATAAGTAGGTTGCAGTCCTGGGGTCTTAGGCGAGGGCATGATCGGCGTCTTTCTTATCCGGATGCGAGTGAGTGGTCCGACGTGGTTGTGGAAGTCCTGCGTGGCAAGTACGTAATTCATGCCGACCTGAACAATAAGAAAGAACGCATGTATTCTGACGCAGCCATAGCTAGAATGTTCACATGCCCGAGTGCCCGCGCGGCCACCGACGCCGGTGATGCGTATTCTCGACACGACGACAGCGATCCATCGGATCGTCGTCCGAACAACTGGACCTCGGACTATGCGATGAATTCGAATTGCAGAGAGGGCTCGCCGGATGATATGGTTTTCCTCTTTGAATCCAAGCCAGGCTGGAATCAGCATGGGGGGCCGGAGTTGTTCACGTTCGAAAACCACGAGCCCAAAGGTGGCTGCGTCTTGCTCAACGACGGCACCGTGAAGTTCATCCGCACGGAAGAAGAACTCCACGCCCTCCGCTGGAAGTAGGGCCAAGATAGATGACGAGTATCGTGCACAGGCGGGCGATGCAAGAGGGGCCGGGAACGGTGGCGTTCTGGTGGAAGGTCTCGTCCGAGGCGAATTACGACTGGCTGTCGTTCTATGCGGATGGGGTGCTCCAAGACCGGATCAGCGGGGAGGTGGGCTGGCACCAGAAGTCGTATCCGCTGGGCGGGGACGAGACGCACGCCTTGGTCTGGGTGTACAGCAAGGACGGCAGCGGCGACAGATAGGGGCGAATAATCATTCGCCCCTACGTCTCCAGTGGACGCCGGGCGCGAGCGGCTCTTCGGCTCAATAGATCGAGCGGATGCCCTTTTCGCTGACTTTGTCGACCAGTTCCTTGAAGTCCTTCAGCAGCACGTTCAACTGCTCGGTGCTCTCCAGGAGCTTCTCGTAAAGTCTTCCATCGTTGACGAGGCGTCCGGCGGTTCCTTGTCCGGCGTTGACCTTCTCCATGGCCAGCCGCAACTGCGAGAGGGCCTTGCTCATGTCGGCGCTGGTGTTGACCAAAGAGGAGACCAGTCGCTCGGCCTTGGCGTCGGCGCTTTTGATCGTCTCGGTTCCGGTTGTCGCGAGGTTTTTGTATTCCGCCAGCGTCTCCTCGGCGGTGTCCATCACTTCCGTGGCCCGCTTCATGGCGGCCGAGATGTTCTCGGTCGCCGTGGACAGATGGGCGAGCGTAGCTTTCACGTTCTGTTTGTTGTTGGGGTCGCCGATGATGTCATTGGCGTTGCCGATGAACCTGCCCATGTCATCGACAAGGCTGTTCAGCTTCTTCTGGCTTTCCTCCGGGAAGAACTCGCTGGTCAATCCGGTGGAGCCCTGAAGCGTGAGCCCTTCGGCCAGGAAGGCTGTCTCCGGCCGACTCGGATCCAGCGGCGGCGCGGGCAGCTTCTCCGGATCCACCTTCAGCTCGATGTAGCTGCTGCCAAGCCCCCGCGTCATGAGCTTGGCTTCGACATTGGAGGGGATGTCGGTGTAGCTCTTGTCAATGCTGAGGACGGCGAGGGTCTGGTGGTATTTCCGACCGGTATGCGCGTCCTCCATGACCCTCGGGGCCATGACCGTCGTGACTCGACCGATTTGGTAGCCGCAGAATCGAACGGGGGTGTCCTTCTGTACGCCGGGGGCGGTGGGGAATCGCACATAGATCTGGAAGGATTTCATCCGGCTGACGGCGGTGGGCAGATCGCCGAACTTGAAGATCATCCATCCCAGGGCGGCCAGACCCACGATGACGAAGATGCCGACAATGACGTCACGCCGCCTCTGGGCGGATTCGTAGTCACTCACCACTGCGTCCTTTCAAATCCGTTCGGCCTTCCATGAACAGCTCCCGAATCGCGCGGAGCGGATAACCGCTGTCGTTGAGCGTCTTGATCAGGCGGATTCGCTCGACCGCCTTCTGGTCGAACAACCGCCTGCCGGTCGGCGTGGTCTGGGTAGGTTCCAGCAGGCCGACCATGAGATAATATTGCAGAGACTGGCGCGAAATGCCAGCTTTTTCTGCCGCCTGCCCGATCGACATCAGTTTGGTCTTCTCTGTCACCGTGTTCTCCCTCTGCCCGCTCATGTCCGCTCGTCGGCGGGGCGGCTCTGCCCGTTGTTCTGCGGCTCGGGCCGATGCCCCTTGGCGGATCCGCTCTCCACGCAGGTCCGTACGAGGCAGATCAGCGAGGTCCGGACCCGCTGCAAGGTCATCGACCGGATGGTCTCGGGACCATGTTTCGGGTGCTTCAACTTCCTGGCGGCGCCCGGGGCCACCATCACCACGTAATCGAATCCGGGCGGAATCTCTTCCTGACTGAGCCGGAACGCCTCACGAAGCAATCGCTTCAAGCGGTTCCTCACGACCGCATTGCCGCACGTCTTGCCCACTGAGACTCCGAAGCGGGCGTGGTCGCGCCGATTCTCGGCTGCCCAGACGGTCAGCAGCGCATCGCCCGCCCGCCGGCGGCGGTCCAGCACGGCCTTGAACTGGCGGTTGCTCGTCAGCCTCTTGTTTTTTGGAAGCGTCAGGCGTTTCAAAGGCTCAGTGATCTCAAGAATGACTTCTGCCGGACTCAACGGCTCCATCGACGTTCGCGACGGATCACCTGGATGCAATATCGTCACTTTCGAGCCACCGTCGCCACCTTTCACTGCAAACACGAGCGGCCAACGAGATGACAAGATCATTCTGGGGCCCAGGACAGAGAGGTTATCGGGCCCGGCGAATGACACGTCCATGCGCCGGCGTGGCGTCCGACGTGAGAGCGTCGACGCCCGGAAGCGGCCAATCGGCTGTGGAGCGACTGGAGATAGGGTGTGCCTCCTGCACCCCACTCATGGAACACGGAGCCCGGACGGGCAGGCATTCTCCCCTTCCTTTCGTGTCGAGCAGGTCACTTCCTGTCGGCGGTGATCCCTGGCCAATCGTCCGTTCGGAACGGCGAGGCCGGCAGACCGGCGCCGTTGTACAGGTTGCAGACGGGGTTGTTGGCCCAGGCGTAGCGAACCGCCACCGGCTTGGAGACCTTGTCGCTGCGGACGACGACCGTGTTCCCGTCGATTTCCGCATCGGCCCAGACGAATTTGCGATCCTCGCCGGCGATGGCGAATCCCTTGAGCGGCTCTCCGCCTCCGGCTGCGAGGCCTCCGTTGACGTGGTCGAAACGCAGAATGATCTTGTCGCCGCGAACCCTCATCGATTTGTACAATGGGCCGGAATAGGCGATGGCCTTGCCGTGGGTTTTGGCCAGCGCCCAGAGCGCCAGACGTTTGCCGACATCCTGCTTGTTCTTCGGGTGGATGTCGTTGGCCTCGCCGATATCGATGATGACCGCCATCCCCGTGTTCGGCAGCGACAGCGTCATCGTCTGGGCCTCGCGCAGCTCGGCCCACTCGCAGTCGCCGGGCTCGGGCTGCGTGGCCATGTAGTTGGCCAGTTGCACGAACAGGAACGGGAAACGGCCCCGTCCCCAGTCCTGGCGCCAGTTCGTGATCATCAGGGGGAACAGCTCGCGATACTGATATGCGCGTCCCGCATTCGACTCACCCTGGTACCAGATGGCTCCGCGGATCCCGAGGGGGATCAGCGGTGCGATCATTCCGTTGTAGAGTACCGCAGGGGCGTTCGGGTTGTTGACCCACACCGGTGGCTGCGGCCTTGGCGGCATCGACGCGAGGTCGAAGCCGACCTTGTACCGCCATGCGCCCGCCAGTGAAATGGCGGCGTCGCCTTCGGATTGGTGAAGCCTCATCTGGTCGGGTTGGCCATAGATTCCGCCGCCGCCGGCGGTGTCGAGCACCTGGACCACAATCACGTTCCGGCCGGCCTTGGCGACGCCGGCCGGCACCGTGTACTGACGGGCGATCTGCCATTGTCCAGGCTCGCTATGGGCGCCGACCTTGACGCCGTTGACCCACGTCGTGTCCATGTCGTCGATCGGGCCGAGATCGAGCCTCAGCTCCTTGCCCGCCCAGGAATCCGGAACTGTGATCGTCTTGCGGAACCAGACCAAACCGTCGAAGTTCGACAGACCTGCCTGCTCCCACAGCACGGGCAACTCCATCTCTTTCCAGTCCGCATCGTCGAAGTCCGGCTCGACGCAGCCGGCGCCCTGCGCCTCGGCCGACTCGATTCTCTTCTGCCACTGGGCCAGGGCCTCCTCGTACTTCTTCGTAGAGGCGTCGGGGTCGGCTTTGGCCTTGGCGATCTGCTCCATCCGGGCTTTGAACTCGGGCATCTTCTCCAGCGCCTCGGCGCTGGTCCAGGCCTCGGCGACGGTGCCGCCCCAACTGGTATTGATCAGTCCGATCGGGACGTTCAGTTCCTGGTGCAGATGCCTGCCGAAAAAGTACCCGATGGCGGAAAAGCCTGGAACCGACTGCGGATTGCATGGGCTCCACTGTCCCACGCAGTCGTCCTGCGGCGTGTCGGCGATCTTCTTCTGGACGGTGAACAGCCGGAGGTTGGGGTAGTCGGCGTTCGCCACCTCCTGGGCCCCGTTGGCGGCCGAGTGAAGCGGCCATTCCATGTTCGACTGGCCCGAGCAGACCCACACATCGCCCGACAGGACGTTCCGGATGGGAACGGTGTTCTTGCCCGAAAGCGTCAACTCGTAAGGACCGCCCGCCGGCGGAGCCGTGATCGAGAAGGACCACCTCCCGTCCTCATCGGCGTCGGTCCTCCGCTGCATCGTGTGCCAACTGACGTTCAGGCGAATCTCTTCGCCGGGATCGGCCCAACCCCAGATGGTTGCTTTCTGCCCTCGCTGGAGCACCATATTGTCGCCCACGACGGCGGGCAGCCGGATATCGGCGCAGGCTGTCTGGACACCGATCAGCAACAGGATCATCGCAAGGTTTGCGAGACTCTTCTGCGGGCGGGGGATTCCTTGACGGTCCATTGTTTGACTCCTTGAATCGTGAATCAAGATTGCGTTTACCCCGGCAACGGATGGCCTCGTGGTCTGTGGATCACTTCCTGTCGGCCGTCAGGCCCGGCCAGCCATCCGTCCGGAAGGGCGAGGCAGGCAGTCCCGCCTGGTTGTACAGGTTGCAGATCGGGTTGTCTGCCCATGCGTAGCGCACTGCCACGGGCTTGGCAACCTTGTCGCTGCGGACCACTACGGTCTGGCCTTCGATTCGGGCGTCGGCCCAGACGAACTTGCGGTCTTCTCCGGCGATGGCAAAGCCCTTCAGCGGCTCGCCGCCTTTGGCTACGAGGCTCCCGTCGACGTGCTGGAAGTGCAGCACGATCTCAGAATCCTTGACGTTCATGGACGAGTACAGCGGCCCGGAGTAGACCACGTCCTTCAGGTAGGTCCTGGCCAGGGCCCAGAGGGCCAGACGCTCGCCCACATCCTGTTTGTTCTTGGGGTGAATGTCGTTGGCCTCGCCGATATCGATGATGACCGCCATTCCCGTGTTGGGCAGGCCAAGCGTCATCAATTGGGCCTCACGCAGCTCGGCCCACTCGCTCTCGCCCGGCTCGTCTTTGACTTGCAGGAAGTTGGCCAACTGCACGAAAAGGAAGGGGAAATCGTTCTGTCCCCAGCCCTGCCACCAGCTCCGGATCATCGTGGGGAACAGCGAGCGGTATTGATAGGCCCGGCCGGCATTGGACTCGCCCTGGTACCAGATGGCGCCCCGGATGGCGTAGGGAATCAGCGGGGCGATCATGGCGTTGTAGAGACCCGACGGCGAATGAGGGTGCCCGGGGCCCAGCGGGGCATAGGGCCTTGGCGGCGCGCTGCGGCCTTCGGCCTTGGCCTTGTCCACGGCCTGCTCCCACTTCTGGAGGTTCTCCTTGTACTTCACCATCGCCTGCGGATAGTTGGCCACGGCATCTTCGTATCGTTTGAGGATGGGTGCGAATTCGGGGTTGGCCTTCAACATTGCGTCGCTGGTCCAGGCCTCGGCCGGCGTGCCTCCCCACGAGGTGTGGATCAGACCGATGGGCAGATCCAGGTCTTTGTGCAGACGGCGGCCGAAGAAGTACGCCGTGGCCGAGAATCCGGGAATCGTTTCGGGACTGCACTCGACCCAACTGCCTTCGCAATCGGTCTGAGGCGTGTCAGCCACCTCACGCTTGACGCTGAACAGGCGAATCTTCGGATACCGGGCCGCTGCAATCTCTTGTTCGGCGTTGGCCGAACTCTGAACGGTCATCTGCATGTTCGACTGGCCCGAGCAGACCCAGACCTCCCCGACCAGGATGTTCTTGGCCGTCACCGTGTTCTTACCCTGGAAGGCAATATCGTACGGTCCGCCGAAGTCCGGGGCCGCCACCCGGAACGTCCACGTACCGTCCTGCTCGGCCTGGATGCGCGGAACGGCCCGGCTCCAGCTCATGCGGATCTCGATCTCTTCGTTGGGGTCGGCCCAGCCCCAGAAGGGCACCGTATCGCCCCCCTGCAAGACCATGTTGTCGCCGAGGATCGCCGGCAGACGCACATCGGCCCTGACGGGGCACGAGGAAGCCAAGCCAAGGAGGAACACAATCAGGAGAATGCTGAGGTGGGGGGCGGCAATGGTACGGTTCATCTCGGCTCCTTCATCTGCACGTTTGCCTTGCTTTCGCGTGTCGGTCCGGACGCGGCATCCTGTCTGGCTCCGCGTCGGACGAGACTTCCTCTCCTACTATAGAGGGGGATCATCGACCCGTAAACAGTAAATGGGACAGGCCGATCAAGACGCGATCCGTGTACAGAGTGGCATACGGGGCCATCGGGGCAAAAAAATATGGGTAGGACCTTTACCTGGTTGGGGCCGTTAGCTATAGTATCTCACCATATGGAAATTACCCAGGGAGGATATTCCTATGGCTATCAGGAGCAGAGTTCGATGGTTGTCTCTGGCGGCGTGTGCCACCATGGCGTTGGTCGTTCTGGCGGGCTTGGCCGGATGCAAGAAGAAGACCCCGGCGCCGGCACCATCTGACACCACCGCCGGTGCGCCCTCTGCTGCCTCGGGCAGGGAGCAGGCCGGTTTGGACCCGCTTGATGCGGCCGCCAACCTCTTCCGTGAGCCGTCTGTGAGCATCCAGAATGTGGTCAAGGCCGCCAAGACCTGGAGTCCGGCCGCCGAGCAGTGGTGGGGCAAGATCGCGCAGGATTTCACCCTCACCGATATCAACGGCAACGTCCATACGCTCAGCGACTACCGAGGCAGGAATGTGCTCGTGGTCATCTGGACCACGTGGGTGGCGACGTGCCGTCTGGAAATCCCTCATTTGAAGGAGTTGCGGGCCGCCTACGCCGACAAAGATCTGGCCATCTTGAGCATCTCGAACGAGCCGCCGGCGCTGTTGAAGGAATATGCCCAGAAGGAGAGTCTCGGTTTCACTGTGCTCTCGGGCGGCGGCAGCAGCCTGCCGGCTCCGTTCGGCGAGGTCCAGTTCGTGCCGAGCACCTTCTTCATCGATCCGCAGGGCCGGTTCAAAGTGGCGGCTACAGGGTTGGTGCCGGCGGAGGACGCCAAGGCGATCGTGCAGGCCCAATAGGGCGGCAAATTTCTCAAAATTGGGATGGACACCATGTGGTCGGACCGCTATAATTTCCGGTTTCGGTAGTTTTTCACTGATTTGAGGCAAAAGATTCCGAGGTCATAGGCCATGGCACATAAGAAGGGACAAGGTTCTTCGAGGAACGGACGGGACAGCAATCCGCAGTATCGCGGCGTGAAGCTCTACGCCGGCCAGACGGCCAAGGCCGGGGCGATTCTCGTCCGACAGTGCGGCACCAGGTTCTTTGCCGGTTCCAACGTGGGCATGGGCAGGGACTACACGCTGTTTGCCAAGATGGACGGAACCGTGTCATTTCATGGCCGCAAGGTGCACGTGCTCTGATCGGTTAGCTTGTTCCGTAGCGTGATCTCCAAAGGATGGTGAAATGCCATCCTTTTTTTGTGGGTGGGTTTCATTCCGGGTCTTCCCCAAGGGCTGTTTTGGACTCATGTTCGTTGACGAGGCACAAATCTGGGTCAAGGCGGGCGACGGAGGCAACGGCTGTGTCAGCTTCCGGCGGGAGAAGTTCGTGCCGAAAGGTGGCCCGGACGGCGGCGACGGCGGCCGGGGCGGCCACGTCTGTTTCGAGGCCGCAGGCGACCTCGATACCTTACTGGATTTCGCGGGCAAGCACCACTGGCGTGCCGAGAACGGCCGGGCTGGCCAAGGCAGCAACAAGTCCGGCGCCGACGGACAGGACTTGGTCATTCGCGTGCCGCCGGGCACGCTTATCTACGACACCGACTGGAACCTGCTGCTGAAAGACCTCAATGAGGTCGGCATGCGGGTCCTGGTCTGCAAGGGGGGCAAAGGGGGCCGGGGCAACAAGACGTTCGCGACCGCGACCCATCAGACGCCCCGGGAGTTCGAGCCGGGCAAGCCCGGCCAGGAACGCAACCTCAGGCTGGAACTCAAGCTGATTGCCGACGTCGGCCTCGTGGGCCTGCCTAACGCAGGCAAGAGCACCCTGATCTCCCGCTGCTCGGCGGCACGGCCGAAGATCGCGGCGTATCCCTTCACGACCCTGGAGCCTGTGCTGGGCATCGTGGGCCTCAGCGGTTTCCGGCGATTCGTGATGGCCGACATCCCAGGCCTGATCGAAGGCGCCAGCGAGGGCGCCGGCCTCGGCCATGATTTCCTCAAGCACATTGAGCGGACCGCCATCATCGTCCACATCCTCGACGTTCTGCCTTTGGACGGCGCGGATCCAGTCGACAACTACCACACGATCCGCGCGGAGTTGGAGCGACACAGCCAGGTCCTGGCCGACAAGCCCGAGGTGATCGTCGCCAACAAGATCGACCTCGACCCCGACGGTGCGGCCCTCGCCCACATCCGAGATCAGCTCGGTCCGGACATCCTGGCGATCTCCGCCGCCACCGGCCAAGGGATCAAAGAGCTCACCGAGCTGCTCTGGCAGAAGATCGCGGAGCACCGGGCCCAGCCATAGTACAGTCGTCACAAAGAGAAACGGGCGGACCGCGCAGACACATGCTTGCCGGAGTCATCTTCCAAGTTTCCTCTTTGTGGCAGGACGCCCGGGCGAGGTTGACAAGCAGATCGGAATAGACTACAAGCGCCCCTCGTGGCGCCAGGAAAAGACGCCGAATCGCAGGTCTGAAGATCCCGAGTGTGATTTATGAATATCGTGGCGGTGGATGTCGGCAACACCAACGTGGCGGTCGGGCTGTTCCTCGACGGCAAGGAGCAGTCCATTCAGTCGCTGCCGGGGAGCGGGGAGGCGGCTCTCAGAGACTGTCTGGTCTCGGCCTGGCAGAAGATCCCCGTCCTGGAGACCTCGACCGAGGGCAAACGAGACGGGGTCATCGTCGTCTGCAGCGTCAAGCCGGTGTGGACGGAGTTCGTCCGCAAGGTCGCCGAAGAGGATCTCGGCGAGAAGATCCGCGTCATCGGGCAGGACATCCCGCTGCCGATGTCGGCCTGGGTGGATGAGCCGAAGAAGGTGGGAACGGACCGCATCGTGTCGGCCGCTGCCGCCTATGACGTGGTGGAAGACGCAGTCGTGGTGGCCGATTTCGGCACCGCCGTGACGATCGACCTGGTCGATGCAAACGGTATCTTCCAGGGTGGAGTGATTTGCCCCGGTTTCGAGATCAGTGCCCAGGCTCTGAACGACAGCACGGCCCAGTTACCCAAGGTTACGGTGCACCGTCCGGAGGCACCGTACGGCAAGAACACCGCCGACGCGATCAACTGCGGCCTGTACTACTCGATCATCGGCGCGATGGAAGAGATCGTGCGGCGCTACGCCGAGCAGCTCGGACGCTGGCCCCAGACGGTTATCACCGGCTCAGCCGCCGCGATGATCAAAGACGACTGTCCCTTCGTCGACAACTACGTTCCCCATCTCGTCGTCAAAGGCATCGTCCTGGCCTACATGAAGCACATCGAAAAGCAGAGCGAGATGGCCTGATAGCATGGGCGCCTTCGCAGCAGTCATGACCGGGTCGGGTGCGGGGGCGATTGCCACGATCCAGCTCAACGGTGATTCGGCCCAGGCCGTCCTGCTGGAGGTTTTCCATTCCTCGGGCCAGAGGCCACCCGCCTTCGAGGCCCGTCGCATCCTGCTTGGTCACATCGTCGACGGCGCCGACGTCATCGATCAGGTCACCGTCGGCTGCGAGGGACCGCACGCGTTCGCCATCCACTGTCACGGAAACCCGCTCATTGTCGAACGGATCATGAAACTGCTGCAAGGGCGGGGTGTCGAGTTGCTGGACGCCGAGTCACTGCTGGCCAAGATGGTCTCGGAGGAGCAACCGGACGATTCGATTGCCGTCGAGGCGAAGCTGGTGATGACGAAAATCAAGACCCTGGAGGGCGCCCGGATCATCGGCGCCCAGATGGCGGGGGGGCTATCCCAGATGGTCCGACGATGGTCCCGTGAGAGCGATTCGATGTCACTGGCCGAGATTGCCGGCCAGGCCAGGCAGATACTCCGTGACAGCCAGACCGCTCGCCTGATCGTCGAGGGCTGCACGGTTGCGCTGGTCGGCCCACCCAACACGGGCAAGAGCACGCTGCTGAACGCCCTGGCCGGATGCGAGAAGGCGATCGTCACCGACATCGAAGGCACCACGCGAGACTGGGTCTCCACAGAGATTCTCATCCCGCCGCTGGCAGCCACCGTCGTCGACACCGCCGGGCTCGGCGCCGATGCTGTTGCGGCAGGCGGCGATGGAATCGAGCAGGCCGCCCAAGCCCGGAGCGTCGAGATCCTCCACCGGGCCGATCTGGTCCTGTTGGTTCTGGACCTCAGCCGGCCGGAAGCCCAGGTTGACGAGAAACTCCTCGAAGCGCTGGCCGACAAACGCACTCTGACCGTCCTGAACAAATCCGATCTGCCGGCGCGCCTCGACCTTGCCACGCTGCCTGCCGGCCTGGGCGAGCCCGTCCGCATCAGCGCCAAACAGGCCATCGGCATCGATGACCTGATCCATGCCCTCCACCGGACTCTCGGTGTCGCCGACTTCAACCCCCACACCCCCGTCGCTTTCACCGCCCGCCAGCGGACCCTGCTCGAACGCCTGGCATTCGCAGGCATGGCGTCGGACGCCACTGCTATCGTCGCGGACATCCTCCACGGCTCGATGGAACGTTGACCACGCGGTGTTGGCAATACCCGCTCGGTGCGGTACAATACCGGTATGATTACTGAAACGGACCGACAGCAGATTGAAGCGATATGTCGAAAATACGGAGCCAGAAGGGCTCTTCTGTTTGGCTCCAGCCTCGATGCGAGCCGCGACGCGCGTGACATCGATTTGGCGGTGGAAGGTGTCCGTCCCCACGAGTTCTTTCGTTTCTATGGGGAGTTGATATTCGCTCTGTCCAAGCCGGTTGATGTGGTTGATCTCTCCGGCCAGTCGAAGTTCCTCGACCTCGTGCGGCGCGAGGGAGTACTCCTGTATGGCTGATTTGAAGGAGCGAGTAGAATCTGAATACGAAGCCATTCGAAAGACTCTGGCCGCCATGCCGGCCCATCGTCGGTTGGAGAGCCTGTCCGTCCTCGAACTGGCGGGCGTTGCCGCGCTCCTGCACAACTTCTACAACGGCATCGAGAACGTCCTCAGACAGGTCTTTGCGGCAGAGAGCCTGAACGTCCCCAGCGGTCCGGCGTGGCATCGGGATCTCCTCCTGGCTGCTGTCCGGCACCGTGTCCTTGGTGAAACGACGGTGGAGCAGTTGAGTCGGTTCCTTGCGTTCCGACATTTCTTCAGCCATGGCTATGCCCTTGACCTTGATCCCGAACGGATGGCGTCGTTAGTCGCCGATGCCCGGGTTGTCTTTGAGGTTGTGCAGCAAGAGATCGAGCGACGCTTGCGTGTTGGCGACTGAGACTCCGGTGCGTATCTCCGCTGTCTCGGAGTTGTTGGAGGGGCCGGTTTCGGTATAATCGCGGCATGATGGAATCGAAGGACAACCTGACCCCGGCGATGAAGCAGTTTCATCACTTCAAGGCCAAGCACCCGGACTGCATCCTGTTTTTCCGCATGGGGGATTTCTACGAGACGTTCTTCGACGACGCCAAGACGTGCTCGAAGGTGCTCGGTCTGACGCTGACCAGCCGGGGCAAGAATGGTCCCGACCCGGTCCCGCTGGCGGGTGTGCCGTACCATGCGGTGGACGGCTATCTCAAGAAGATGCTCCAGGCCGGCTTCCGCGTCGCGGTTTGCGAGCAGGTGGAAGACCCCAAGACGGCCAAGGGCGTGGTCAAGCGGGACGTGGTTCGCATCGTCACCCCCGGCACGCTGACCGACGACATGCTGCTGGAGGACAAGAAGGACAACTTCCTCTGCGCGATCCATCTCGACGCCAGGGGCCATGCTGTAGTCAGTTGGGTGGACATTTCCACGGGACATTTCTTTGTGCAGCGCGTCGCGGAGCGCGACCTGCTCGACGAGTTGCAGCGGCTGTCGCCGGCCGAGTGTCTGCTGGCCGACCGGCGGGGCGAGCTGTTCGACGCGGAGACGCGCCGGCTCGCGGCCGACGTTGGGCGGCTCACGCATGCGATTGTCACCGAGCGACCCGGCTGGTACTTCGATCCCTACCAGGCCCGACAGCGATTGCTCAAGCACTTCGGCGCCGCGACCCTCGAAGGGTTCGGCATCAGTGACCGCGATCAGGACCTGATCCCGCCGGCCGGAGCAGTGATCGAGTACCTCAACGAGACGCAGAAGACCACGCTGGGCCACATCCAGAGCCTTCGCAAGATCAGCCGGAGGAACTTCCTGCAGATCGATCCGACCTCGCTGCGATCGCTTGAAATTCTCCAGACGATCCGCAGCGAAACCCGCAAAGGTTCGCTGCTGACCTGCCTCGACGAGACGCTCACCGGCATGGGCGGACGCATGTTCCGCAACTGGTTGTGCATGCCGCTCTGCGATGTCGATGCGATCGAGGCGCGCCAGGATGCCGTCGAGGAGCTGATGGGCGCGGCCGACAAGCTGGCCGAGTTGCGCCGGCGGCTGGCCAGCATTGCGGACACCGAGCGAATCGCCGCACGCATCAGCACATTCCGCGCCGGGCCGCGCGACATGCTGGCGCTGGCCGGTACGCTGGGCCAGATCCCGGCGCTTCGCGAGTTGCTGACCGGCTTCAAGGCGGAACTGCTCGGGACTCTCGCCGAGCGGTGCGACAGCATGGACGAGCTGGCGCACTTGCTGGAAACGGCCATTGATCCGGACTGTCCTACCCACATGCGTGACGGTGGCTTCATCCGGCCGGGCTTCTCTGCCGAGCTGGATCGCCTTCGTTCGATCTCAAAGGACGGCCAGAGCTGGCTGCGCGACTACCAGAAGCAGCAGGCCGAGCGAACGGGCATCGCGAACCTGAAGGTCGGCTACAACAAGGTCTTCGGCTACTACATTGAAATCTCGCACGTTTCGTCCGACAAGGTGCCGGCGGACTACGTTCGCAAGCAGACCATCAAGAACGCCGAGCGGTACATCACCGATCAGCTCAAGGAATACGAGAACGAAGTCCTGACCGCACAAGACCGCGCGCTGGAACTGGAGCAGCGACTGTTCGAGGACGTCCGGCAGGAGGCGGCCGGCTACGTGCCTCGCTTGCAGCAGCTTGCCGACACGGTTGCCCAGTGCGACTGTCTGGCGTCGTTCGCTCACGTCGCGGCCCGGCGCAGGTACATCCGACCGAAGATCACCACCGACACGCGAATCGTCATTCGCGAGGGCAAGCACCCCGTCCTGGCCGAGATGCTCGGAGCCGAGTTTGTACCGAACGACGTCGAGCTGGGCGCCGGCGCCGGGGACATCGCGGTGATTACCGGCCCGAACATGTCGGGCAAGAGCACCTACATCCGCCAGACGGCGCTGCTGGCGCTGATGGCTCAGACCGGCTCATTCATCCCGGCCAAGGAAGCGCAAATCGGTCTGGTCGATCGCATCTTCACACGGGTCGGCGCCTCGGATGAGCTGACGCGCGGCCAGTCGACGTTCATGGTCGAGATGACCGAGACCGCCAACATCATCAACAACGCGACGAGCCGCTCGCTGGTGATCCTTGACGAAGTCGGGCGGGGCACCAGCACCTACGACGGGCTGGCCCTGGCCTGGGCGATCACGGAGCACCTCGCGACGAAGGTGACCTGCCGCACGCTGTTCGCGACGCACTATCACGAGCTGACCGAGCTGGCCGAGCTGTTTGCCAACGTGCGCAATCTGAACGTTGCGGTTCGCGAGTGGATGGATGAGGTCGTCTTTCTGCACCGCATTCTGCCCGGCGGCACCGACAAGAGTTACGGCGTGCACGTCGCCAAGCTGGCCGGCATCCCCAAGTCGATCCTCCGCCGCGCCCAGGAGATCCTGGAGGAACTCGAAGCCACCTTTGCCAGGGAGGCCACAGGCGACCGTCTCGCCAGGCACAAGACCAGGGAGCCCGAAGGCGATGCTCTCTTCGTCCAGAAGCACAAGTCTGTTCTCGATCGCCTTGCCTCCATCGACCTGGACAATCTGACCCCCATCGAAGCGATCAACCTGCTCAACCAGATCAAAGCCGAAATCACCGGCGAATGAACCGTGGGTGTGCGCGGCACACCGTCTCCGCTTGGAGTGGTAGAATGAAACATGTGGTATCGCGTCGTGAAGAACGTGGCTGGCGGGGGCTTCTGCCTGTCATCCTCGGTGTTGTATTTGCTGTGTTGGGCTTGGGTGAGCAGCGGGCATCCGGCGGGGTGCTGCAAGCCGACGCGTTCCGGCACTACATCGAGCAGTTCAATCGCGACGATGAGGAGCTGTACGCGCAGCACATTCCCAACGAGCGGGCGTGGGCGTTCCTCCGCGAGCAGATTCCGCTGTTCGAGTGTCCTGACACGGACATCGAACGAACGTACTACTTTCGCTGGTGGACCTATCGCAAGCACCTCAAGCAGACGCCGGACGGATTCGTCATCACGGAGTTTCTGCCACCGGTGGGCTGGGCGGGCAGACACAACACGATCAACTGCGCCGCCGGCCACCATTTCTACGAGGGCCGCTGGCTGCACGACCCTGTGTACCTGGAGGACTATGCCCGGTTCTGGTTCCGCAAGGGCGGTGCGGTGCGCAGCTACAGCTTCTGGGCCGCCGATTCCCTCTGGGCCCGATACATGGTCACCGGCAGCGAAAGCCTCCTGCTCGATCTGCTGCCGGATCTGATCGCTAATTACGGGCAATGGGAGAAGGACCGGCTCGAACCGGATGGGCTTTTCTGGCAGAACGATGGCCAGGACGGCATGGAAGTCTCGGTCGGCGGCAGCGGCAAGCGAGCGACCATCAACTCGTACATGTATGCCGACGCCGTCGCGATTGCGAAGATCGCGTCTTTGGCAGGTCGGCACGAGACCGCAGAGCGGTTCCGTGAGAAGGCCGAACGCATCAAGACGCTGGTCCAGACCCGACTCTGGGACCCGGAGGCGCAGTTCTTCAAGACGCTGCCGCGTGACAAGGACCACCTCGTGGACGTACGCGAGTTGCATGGCTATACGCCGTGGTATTTCAATCTGCCGGAACCCCGATACGAGAGGGCCTGGAAGCAGCTCATGGACCCGCAGGGTTTCTACGCTCCCTACGGCCCGACGACCACAGAGCAGAGACATCCCGGATTCCGTCTGTCCTACGAGGGGCACGAGTGCCAGTGGAACGGTCCCAGTTGGCCGTATTCCACCTCCGTAACGCTCACGGCCATGGCGAGCTTGCTGAACAACTACGATCAGCAGGTTGTGGACGAGGCGGACTACTTCGATCTGCTGAAGATCTACACCCGCAGCCATTACCTCACGCGTGACGATAGCAAGGTCGTGCCCTGGATCGACGAGAACCTCAATCCCTATACCGGCGACTGGATCGCACGGACGCGGCTGAAGACCTGGAACAACGGCACGTGGGACGCGGGCAAGGGCGGCAAGGAGCGAGGCAAGGACTACAATCACTCGACCTACTGCAACTTGGTCATCACGGGGCTGGTCGGTCTGCGTCCACGGCCGGACCATCTCGTGGAAGTCCATCCGCTCGTTCCCTCGGACGCCTGGGACTGGTTCTGCCTGGACAACGTCCTCTATCATGGGCGCGCGCTGACCATCCTCTGGGACAAAACAGGCCGGAAGTACGGACGTGGCAAAGGGCTTTGTGTGTTCGCTGACGGCGTTGAGATCGCTCGCTCCGATTCGCTCGAACGCATCACCGGCACGTTGCCCGGCGTGGGAAAAGGGGCCTCAGCCGGTTGGACCAAGTACGAGGGCAACCCTGTTCTTGGCGGTGCGCTTGGGACGTGTTTCGATGTGACGCTGCTGAAGGAGGGCGATACCTATCGCATGTGGTTCTCCTGGCGGCCGAAGCAGTCGGTGGCCCTGGTCGAGAGTGGCGACGGAATCCATTGGAGCCAGCCGCAGATCGTTATGTGGCCGAACCACGAGACCGATTGGGAGGCCGATATCAACCGGCCCTCAGTGCTGAAGCGAACGGACGGCTATCACATGTGGTACACGGGCCAGGCTCGAGACCGGAGTTGGATTGGCTATGCGACCAGTCCCGATGGCGTCCACTGGACGCGCCGCTCGGTCGAGCCGGTGTTGTCGCCCAAGGAGCCTTGGGAGAAGGGCGCAGCGATGTGCCCGCACGTGCTCTGGGATGAGGACAAACACCAGTACCGGATGTGGTACTCGGCCGGGGACCAATATGAGCCCAATGCCATCGGCTATGCGATTAGTCCGGACGGTCTGCACTGGACAAAGCACAGAGACAACCCGATATTTTCAGCCGACGCGGCCAGTCCGTGGGAGCAGCACAAGGTCACGGCCTGTCAGGTGATCCCGGCCGGCGAGTGGCACCTCATGTTCTACATCGGCTTTCGCAACGAGCACCTTGCCCAGATCGGCTTGGCCCGCTCGCGCGACGGCATCCGCAACTGGCAGCGCCACGGCGCCAATCCGATCATCCGTCCCGTCTCAGATGCCTGGGACGGCGAGGCCTGCTACAAGCCGTTCGCGATCTTCGACCGGGACCAGGATTGTTGGATGCTCTGGTACAACGGCCGCAACGGTCATCTCGAACAGATCGGCCTGGCAGTCCATCCGGGCTACGATCTGGGATTCTCCGATCCGTGAGACCGACCGAATTGCGGACAGGAACCGCAAAAAAGGCGTTGCGTGCGGCTGGGAATGACGGCTTAATGGAAGGCAGGATGTGTGAACCAGAGCGGCTGTAGCCGCGTGATGATTCCTTCAGGACGAAAGGGAGAACGCCCATGAATGCGGCGAAGAGATGGCTGTTGGGTTGGCTGATCGGTGCGACGATTCTGGCGGCCGGCTGTGCCGAAGTGGGGATCACCGGGCGGCGGCAGTTCAATTTCGTCCCCGATTCGATCATCAACTCGTTGAGCGTCCAGCAGTACACCCAGTATCTCTCCGAGAACAAGGTTGTCGCCGGTAGCCAGGACAGCGAGATGGTCAAGCGGGTCGGCAGCCGCATCGTTGCCGCCGTCAACGAGTACAGCAAGCAGAATCTGGAGAGGGATCCGTTCGAGGGCTATGAGTGGGAGTTCAACCTCGTGCAGGACGACGCGGTCAACGCGTTCGCCATGCCGGGCGGCAAGGTCGTCGTCAATACGGGCATCCTTCCCGTGACCGGGACCGAGGCGGGGCTGGCGGTGGTTGTTGGCCATGAGATTGCCCACATATTCGCCAAGCACGGAGCCGAGCGGATGACACAAGGGTTGGTCGTCCAGATGGGCGGCATGGCTCTGTCTGTGGCGCTCCAGAAGCAGCCCGAGGCGACGCAGAACCTCTTCGTCTCGTCGTACGGCTTGGGCACGCAGGTTGCGCTGCTGCTGCCGTTCAGCCGCCTGCACGAGAACGAAGCCGACCGGCTCGGCCTGATCTTCATGTCGATGGCCGGCTACGATCCGCAGACGGCAGTGGCGTTCTGGGAGCGGATGGCGGCGCAGAAGAGCGGCAACGCACCGCCGGAGTTCCTCAGTACGCACCCGGCTGATGCGACGCGCATCCAGAACCTCAAAGAGCTGATCCCCGAGGCGATGGAGTACTACAGGCCCGCCAATTGACATGCTGCTGCGCGTCCGGCCAGAGTCCCGGTGGAGAAGCACATCTGGAGGTTGTAGCCGCCACAGGGACCGTCGACGTCGATCACCTCGCCCGCGAAGAACAGGCCCGCGCAGAGCTTCGAGCCCATTGTCTTCGGATCGATCTGGCGCCGGTCGACGCCGCCCCGGGTCACGGTGGCTTCGGCGATGGGCCGGGTTCCCGTCACGTGCAGTGGCAAGGCTTTCAAGAGTGTCAGGAGGGCCCTTCGCGTCTCCTTTCTGATCTGGCCTGCCGGGGTGTCTCCATCGCATCCAGCCAACTTGCAGAGCGTCGAAGCCAGTCGTCTCGGGACGAGATCGGCCAGGGCGTTCGACACGGTCTTCCTCGCGTTGGCTGTCAATTGCTGCTGAAGCTGCCCGTCCAGCTCCGTCTCCGGGACCGATGGCATCAGATCGATCTGAAGGCCGATGGTGCGGCCTCCCCCCGCCAGCTCGTCGGCCAACAAACGGCTCATATCCTGTGCGGCAGGCCCGCCGAGACCGTCCTGGGTGAATACGATCGCGCCGCTTGATACGGTCTTTCGGGGAGTGGCCGCCAAGCAGATCCGCACGTCGGAAAGGGCAACGCCTGCCAGATCGCCGGGCCATGTCTCTCGGCTTACGAGGGGAACGAGAGCCGCCTTCGGAGCGATCACCGCGTGCCCCAGAGCCGAAGCGAACCGGTAGCCGTCGCCGGTGGATCCGGTGCCAGGCCAGGACAGGCCGCCTGTGGCGACGATTAGACGTCTGGCGGCGACGACCCGCGCAGGCGTGGTAACCGCGAAGCCGTCATCCTGCAGAGTAACGTCGGTGACGGGACTATCGCACAACAGACGCACGCCGGATCGCTCGACCTCGTTCTGGAGGATTCGGAGCACGTCGGGCGCGCGGCCTTCCGCTGGAAAGACGCAGCCGTCGGGTTCGACCACGGTGGCCAAGCCGCGATCGTGGAAGAACGCTCGGATCGCTTCGGGCGACACCTCATGAAGGCTGTGACGCAGGAATCGGCCTGCGTCGCCGAACGCGCGGACGAATTCGTCGATGGTCGCGCCGTGCGTGAGGTTGCATCGCCCACCGCCGGTGACCAGGAGCTTGCGTCCGGCAGCGCGATTGGCCTCCAGCACCGTCACGGAGATGCGCTCTGATACAGCGCCGATGGCCGCCATCAGTCCCGCTGGTCCCGCTCCGATTACACAGATGTCAGTGTTCATGTTGTGATTGCCTTCATCGGCCGGCTCCGGTCAGCGCCGCGAACGCCAGTGTAAGCAGGGTTCGAGTCATGAGGAATTCCTTTCCATCGCGACGGGTGATTCATGCCCGATCGAGCCTCTATTGTCGCCGCCGACGGGCCGTAAATCAAGGCATGTACTGCGGAAGGCAATCCCGCACGTTTTGTGGGTCAATCGATCACCGCAGATCTGTGAACGAAAAAACTTGCATGTGACCGGCACCGATGCTACAATTCTGCCGGTTGGTCGTCGTATCACTTCAATGGAGTGAGGGCCATACCAGAATGGGGGCTCGCAAGGCCTGTTCTCAGATAAAACCCGTCGCACTTCATGTCGGGCCACGAAGCGGTCGATAGCTACTTCATGGCAGATTCGAAACGCACGAGCAGTACTCGGCCTGGCTGGAGAGGTATGCCTCGCAAGGGGCGCACTGGGACCGAGGAATTTGCCAAGGTGAAGTGTACAGGATTCGTTCGCATCTGCCTGACGGTAGTCGCCATGATCGTGCTGCGCCAGTCCGGCGCCCGGTGCTTCGGTGAAACGCCGCAGCGTGCCGGCGTTTCCACCGGCGGTCAGGTTCTCTCGTCATCGGCGCTGTATCGGACCAGCCATTTCCTGGTGTCCTCCGGCGATGCTTCACCCACTTCATCTGCCCTTGGCGACCTCCTGGAGATGATCCACGCCAGACTTCTACACGCGATGGCCCTGCACGGTCTGGCGCTCGACGTGCCAAGTCAGCCCCTGATCTGGGTGTGTTCCGACGATCGAGGGCAATACCGTCGGCACTGGCTGAGCGCGGAACATGTCGGCGCGGCTTTCCGGCAGGCGTACTACTCGACACGAGCCAATCAGGTTGTGCTGTGCTCTGAGGGATTGATCGAGGTTCGCGATGCCGATAGGAGCGACGCTTCACCACCTCTGGTGGAGAGGGAATCGCGATTCCCCGATAGATCGTACGCCTTTCCGGCGTCGTCCGAACTCGTGCTTGTGCTCACGCACGAAATGACGCACCAACTGGCCTACAACAGCGGGCTTCAGAAACGCGGAGTGATGTACCCCCTGTGGGTTTCCGAGGGTCTGGCCACCTTCTTCGAAGGCAGCGCCCTGCCGCAATGGGACCCGATCGGCAACATGGCCCGGCGGCGGACACTGGCAAAGCTCCACGCCGGGGAGGTTCTGCTTCCTCTGCGTGAATTGTCGGTCCTGGCGGGTCCCGATGCGCTCGGCTCGGCGCCGGCCGATGTCTATGCCCAGTGCTGGGGGCTTCTTGGGTTTCTGCTGACGCACTATCCGGACGCGTTGTCCGCCTATTTGGCTGATCTCTCCGCCTCTCCGATGGGGCGCCGGTCCTCTGTCACTCTACGACGCGATTTCGTCCGGCACTTCGGTTCGATTGGCGTGCTCGAACAGGACTGGCTGGAGTATGTAGCCTCTCTGTCGAGCGAAACCAGCGCAGGCGACCGGTCGGTTGCAGCGGCCGCCGATCTTTGATCGTTCCTCATCGCCTTGCCAAATCACCCCACCTCTGCCGGTAGGCAAAATGCTCGGGAAGAATAAGGCGTACGCCTGAGCAACTGCACCGCATCCTCCTCGTATCTGGCTCCTGACGGCAGGAAGGTGAAGCCGCTCTTCACCGGTAGGGATTTAGGACAATGTGTGGAGGGCAAAACCGGAAAACAGATAAGGAGATTCGATCATGTATCGTACGCTCGTATCAGGGACGAGAATCGGCTGTGTGGCAGTGACAATGCTGCTCTGGACGACCGCCGTGGTGACTGCCGGGACCCAGCAGGGTGAGAAGGTTTGCAGCATGAAAGGCGGTGATGACCCGAAAATGAGTTCCCAGACGGTGTCGGAGTCGACAGACATCTGGATGAAGTCGGAGGCCATGACAGCGACGCAACCCATCTACCAGCGGCTCAGCCAGGTGATCGGCAAGCCCGTTCTGGGCAGCCAGGGCGAGAAGCTCGGCCGGATCGAGGACATTGTTCTGGACAGTCGCGGTGATTCGATCAGTTACGCGGCCCTTTCTTCCGGCGGATTCCTCGGTTTCCGCGACAAGCTCTTCGCTGTGCCGTGGTCCGCGTTTCGGGAGCATCCGGAGAAGAACGCCTACGTCCTCGACGTGAGGAAGGAGTACCTCGATAGCGCGCCAGGCTCTGCGGAGGACTATCAGATCCGTACGCCGTACTGGGCCGACTATAGCGGGGCATCGGTCTTCCCGGAGAAACGCCAAGCCGGTTCAGCCCCCTTTGCCGGCGCGGCGGGTTTCCCGAAGGACCGCTGGCCTGACCGGGCGGATGAAGACTGGGTGGAGAAGATCAGTACGCTGTACCGCGAGGGGCATCACATGTCCGGCCCGAGCTATCAGGAATCGCCGTCTCGACAGACAGGGATGATGGCGGCCGACAAGCGGTTGCCCGTCGACTCGCGCAGGGTGACGCAATTGATTGGGATGTCGGCCAAAGACTGGCAGGGGCAAACACTGGGCCGTCTGGACGACATCGTCGTCGATACCACGAGTGACAAGGTGACTTACGGCGTCGTGATCCTGAAAACGACCCCTTGGGCTTTCGATCGAGACCTGGCCCTCGTGCCATGGAGTGCGATCGAGGTGGTGCCGCCGTTGCGCGCGGTGCGGGTCGATGCGGATGCACCGATGCTGAAGGCTGTGGCTTTCACCCGCGCCGAGGGTTTCCCTTATCTGGGTGACCCGTTGTACGTCCGCGGAATCGAGACGCGATTCGAGGCGACCCCGTATTGGGAAACGCTCGGCTACATTCCAGGCGAAGGTCCCATGATCGAAGAGATGAAGCCCAGCCGCTCGGATCGAGATCTCGACGTTTCGGCGTGGAGGCCGGGCAGCGAGTACAACCGGCGTTTTGACCCTGGCTTGGTCACGACAGTCCGCGGGACGATCCAAAGCATAGGAGTCTTTCGTCCTGGCCGCAACGCGGTGGAGGGGCTTTCGCTCAGCGTCAAGACTCGTGACGGCCCGACGTGGGTGATCCATGCGGGGCCTCGCCCCTTCATGGAAAGCCAGGGCGTCTCGCTTCACTTCGGCGATGAAGTGACTGTGATGGGAGCGCCGGCCCGGATCGCCGCCTGGAGCGGTGAGGTTCTGATGGCCTCGACAATCCAGAGCGGGGATGTGACGTGCCGTCTGCGTGACGCCAACGGCGTCCCACAATGGGACGTCGACAACCTGACCCGTCCCGCATCCGAACGGTAGGAGTCTGCCCGGACGAGACAGACGGCGGGGTTCGACACCGCGTTAGCACTAGGCAAACGATGCGGCAGTGTGGATGGAGTGTCCACACTGCCGCACGTCTTTGCGCGCCCAAGGCGTTGAATCTACGCCATATGACCAGTGCATGATCTTAGCGAGAAGCTGACGATATCCTAATCCGACGCCAGCGCAGGGGTGCTAAAGTCTTCTACAGCAATGGGTTGCTTTGGAAAGACGTGGCGTCGAAGACTCTGTCTCGCGGCTCGGTCGTCATCAATCGGCGCCGGGAGAGGCCGGGAATCTGCGTCATCCTATGGACTTGTGAGGGCGTCCCGACCGATACAACAAAGGAACCAGTTGGATCGCTCCGCAAGGTGGAAAGGTCGTTGTGAATTGCAGGGATAGGTTCAATAGGACAATCGCACTGGGCGTCGCGTGCCGTTTTGAGAAGGAGCACGCCCTTTGCGTGAGCAGGCTGGCGCTTCGGTTGTTCGATCAACTCCGGCCGCTCCACGGCATGGGCAACACCGAGCGGAGATGGATTCATGCCGCGGCCCTTCTTCACGACATCGGCAAGAAGCAGAATCCGAGAGGCCACCACAAGGCGGCGCGCGACATCATTATCGGCTCTTCGGAATTGCCGTTCCGACGGCATGAGCGGGTCATGATCGGCCTGGTCGCCCGTTACCATCGGGGACCGCTGCCCAGCAAGCGGCACTCTTACTTCAAAGATCTGGAGCCGGATGAACGGCGCTATGTGGCCAAGCTGGCAGCGCTGTTGCGTCTCGCGGACGGACTGGACAAGGCACAGGCCGGTCGGGTGAAGGACCTGCGTTGTAGAGCACGGTCTGGTTCCGTGAGGCTGACGGTGTTCGGCCACGGCGCGCCGCGCATCCGCAGGAGCCTTCCCAAGGCGGATCTCTTCGAGAAGACCTTTCGCAAGCGTGTGGCGATCGAGGTCGAAACGGCCCGCGGGCGCCGCCGCTTTGGCCTTGATTCGGCGGCCGGGGCGGCGTATGCTTCCATACGCTGAGAATTGGACGGAACAGATTCGTTGAACGAGGGATACCGTGGGACGTCTGGTCATCCTCTCCGGGCCATCCTGTGTGGGTAAGGGGCCGCTCTACACGGCGTTGAAGAAGTTTCACCCCGATATCGCCGGCCGGCTGGCCAAGTTCGTGCTCTATGACAGCCGGGCGCCGCGCCCGGGCGAGGTGGATGGAGTCGATTTTCACTTTCGCAGCCGCCAGTTCATCGAGAGCCTCCGCGACCAACCACAGTTCCGTGTCTTCGACGTCCGCAGCGACCTGCAGGCGTTGGATACGCGCGAACTGGGACTGCGATGTGCGTCAGACGCGACTTGCGACGTGTTCTTTGAAGGCAACCCGTTCATCGGCTCGGGGTTGCTCGATTTCGCGGAGATGCTGCACGTGCCGGTTCTGAGCGTTTTCCTCTCACCGCTGACCAATGAGGAGATCGTCGAATTGAAGGCGCGGACCCCCAGCGTGTGCCTGCCCGAATTCGTCACCGACGTCATGCGGCGCAAGCTCCTGCGCCGTACGGCAAGACAGAAGGGGATTCTCTCAGAGAAAGACCTGGAGAACATCGAGGTCCGTGCGGCCAGCGCCTGTGGTGAGATGCGACAGGCGTGGCGGTTCGACCACGTCATTCCCTGCCATGACGGCGAAGACAGCGAGCATTGGGACGCATTCTACTACCCGATCGGCGACGCGCGTCGGGCCCTGGCCGCATTTGTCGCTTTGCTTGAGGGCAGCGGATCCGCTTGGGCCGAGAAGTGGTCGCGGGAGTTGATGGCCTGACGTCCAATGGCGCCGGCGATGGAACCGATGGAACAGAACCGACATCACGCGAAACCCGGTGCAGGGGCCGCCGATCCGAGTTACCGGCTTCTGGCCTGTCAGTATGTCAGCGCACAGCTCGATGCGCTGGTGGAACAGATTCATGGCGTCAGAGAGAACAAAGACACCGAGCCGGTCCACCAGACGCGAGTGGCATCGCGGCGGTTGCGGGCAGCGCTGGGCATGTTCGCCGAGTGTTTCGATTCGAAGAAGACCGCCGGATGGCGAAGACGGCTGCGAAGATTGACCCGAGGGCTTGGCGCAGCCCGCGATCTCGATGTGCAGATCGCGTTTGTACAGCGGGTTCTCGCCGGCCTGGATGCGAAAGACCGCCGGCGCCGTCCAGGCATCGAGCGTCTTCTGCTGCGGCTGCGGCAGGACCGCGACGCCGTACAGCCCAAGGTCGTCGAAGCGCTGGACGCACTGAACGAGAGCGATACGCTGGCCGACATGCACGGTGAAGTCGAGAAGTCCCGGTTCCTGTTGCGGACGCACGACGTGCCCCTGCGAAGCCCGGTTGTGTTGGAACGGGCGGCTGCTCATATCCTGCGGCGCAAGGCCGAACTGCTGGCCGCCGAGCCTGCGCTGGACGATCCGCAGGATATCGACGGACATCATCAGGTCCGCATCGCCGCCAAGAGGCTCAGATACACGATGGAGATCTGTGCTCCGGCCTTCGGAAAGCAGCTCGATGGGGCGATTGGCGCCGTCAAGAAGGTGCAATCGCTTCTGGGAGACGTTCACGACTGCGACGTCTGGGTAAGAAACCTGACAACGTTCACCGAACAGGAGCGAGGTCGTACCGTCGAATACTTCGGACACGCCCGGCCGTTCAACCGCCTGAGGGATGGACTTGAATTCCTGCGGGACGAACGCGCCAGGCACCGGCAGCAGGTCTTTGCCGAGGTGCTCGAGCACTGGCAACACCTTTGCGCCGAAGGGTTCTGGGACGGCCTGGAGGCGATGCTGCAACCGGACGACGCGGCTTCGGCATCGCCGCAAGTCGAATCGCAGGACGAGCCGATTCATGGCACGGAAGACACGATCGACAAAGATAGCGCTGCTCAGTGACATCCACGGCAATCTGCCGGCGCTGGAGGCCGTGCTCGACGATGCGGCGCAAGAAGGGATCGCCGAGATCTGGAATCTCGGAGACATGCTCGGATATGCGCCGTTTCCCAACGAGGTTCTCCGGAGGCTGCGCGAAGTCGAGGCGGTCAGCATCGTCGGCAACTACGATCGGAAAGTCCTCGATTTCGCGCGTAAGACAGACGCATGGAAGCGCAGAAAGCCTCCCGCCAAGTACATCGCATTTCAATGGAACGACGCCCATCTGGAGGGCAAGAGCCGCCGTCTACTGCGATCTCTGCCGGAGCAGGTGCGCCGTAACGTCAAGGGATTCGACGTGTTGATGGTGCATGGCAGTCCGGCGTCGATCGACGAACTGATCGGTTCGACTACGCCCCGGCAGCGCCTGGCGGAGCTGGCGCGGGCCGCCCACGCCGACGTTGTCGTCTGTGGGCATTCTCACGATCCGTTTGCCCGCCGCGTGGGGAAGGTGTGGTTCGTCAACCCCGGTAGTGTCGGACGTCCGGAAGGGGGGGACTGGCGGGTCTCGTATGCGATCCTGGAGTTCTCGAAGGAAGACCTGAACGTCGATCACCGGCGCATCGCCTACGACATCGACCGTGTGGCTCGGGCGGTCCATGCCGCAGGTCTTCCAAGGGAATTCGTCGACGTTTTCCGCAAGGGCAAGAGCCTGGACCAGCTTCGCGGCAACCCCGGATCGTTCGATGGGCCCAGGCCGAAGCGTGCGGACGCAGAATTGCAGACGGTCCTGGCCCTGGCGCAGCGCTGCCGATACGAGCGCGCGCACACGCATCAGGTCACGAGACTGGCGTTGATGATCTTCGATGCACTGAAAGAAGTTCACCGGATGGGTGCGCGTGACCGAAGCCTTCTTCGCTACGCGGCGCTGCTGCATGACGTCGGCTGGGTGGAAGGTCCGCAAGGGCACCACAAAGCCTCCATGCGGTTGATCCTATCCGATCCCGGCCTGCCGTTTGGGCGGGCCGAGCGGCAGATGGTTGCCCTGATAGCGCGCTATCACCGCAAGGCACTGCCCAGCGAGCGGCATGAGCATTATCGGAACCTCGGTCGGGCCGAGCAGCGCCGGGTGTGCATGCTGGCGGGTATCCTGAGAGTGGCCGATGGTCTCGACCGCAGCCATAACAGCATCGTGCGAGGCGTTCAGTGCCGGGTGGCGGACCGCCGGATTGTCCTGGTCTGCGACGTGCGAGAAACCGCGCAGGCAGAACTGCGGAGTGCGGCGGAAAAAGCCGATCTGTTCCGTGAGGCCTTTGGAAGGTCTCTGGTGTTGAAGACCGCCTCCGGCCGGGGTTAGTGCAGCAGGGGCGTCGTTGCCGGGACTGTCAGCGCGGAAGGCCCCTGTGTTCTGACGAAGCAGCACGAACATGCCGACGAAAGACAAGAAGCACAAAACGGTCAAGTCAGCCGAGACGATGGCGGTCATCGACATCGGATCGAACTCCATCCGCATGATGATCGGGCAGGCGTTGCCGGACGGCAGGCTCGAGATCGTCGAACGTCTGCGCCGGGCGGTGCGTCTCGGGCAGGACGTTTTCCGCACCGGACGGATCCGGGCCGAGACGATGCGCAGCGCCGTCGGCATTCTGCGGGACTACCGGCATGTCCTGAACACCTATGGCGTTCAGCGAATTCGCGCCGTGGCCACCAGTGCTGTGCGCGAAGCGGCCAACGGCGACACCTTCGTCGACCGCGCCCTGATGGCCGCCGGACTCGAAGTGTCGGTGATCAGCGTGACGGAGGAAGGACGACTGACCGTTTCGGCGGTGCGCGAGGCGCTGGGGGAGAAGCTGTTGCGAAGGGGCAAGGCCCTGGTCGTGGAGGTGGGTGGCGGAAGCACCGTTCTGAATGTGCTCAGCCATGGAGAGATCACGGCGTCGCAGAGCCTTCCCACCGGTTCGGTTCGAATGCAGGAAGTGCTGGCCACCACGACGGAACGCGCCGACCAGGCCGCCCGTCTGATTCAGCATCAGATCACCAGCGCGATCGCGGCCTTCCGGAGTCTTCTGCCGCTCAAGAGCGTGCAGACCTTCATTGCCGTCGGCGGAGATGCCCGATGGGCGGCCGCGCAGGTGGGCAAACCCCTGAAGACAGAAGACCTCGTAGCGGTTTCTTCGAAGGCTCTGGGCAAGCTGATCGATCGCTGCCGGCTTCAAACGGCCGATGAGCTGGCGCGATCCTACAAGATCCCGTACACCGATGCCGAGACCATCATGCCGGCTCTGCTGGTCTATCAGGTTCTGCTGGAGACCACACGGGCCGACCGGATGATCGTGTCGGATGTGTCCGTGCGCGACGGTCTGCTCCTGGACCTGGCGCGCAGCGCGGCAGGGAAAGCGGACGACTCGGCCTATCGAGAGATCATTCAGTCGGCCCGGAGCATCGCGCAGAAATACCAGGTAGACGCCGGTCACGCCGAGCAGACGCGCCGCCTGGCGGTGCAACTGTTCGATCAGTTGGCAGGCGAGCATCGATTGGGGGAACGTCACCGGTTCCTGCTGGAAGTGGCGGCCATCCTGCACGAGGTCGGGACCTTTGTGGCCAGTCGGGCGCACCACAAGCACAGCTTCTACCTGATCGCCAACTCGGAGATTGTCGGATTGACCCAGGACGAACTGGCCGTGGTGGCCAACGTGGCGCGCTACCATCGTCGCAGCCGGCCGAAGCCGTCGCACTTGGACTACATCTCCCTGCCGCGCGAGCGGCGGATGATCGTGAACAAGCTGGCGTCGCTGCTGCGCGTCGCCGAGTCACTGGACAGCAGCCGGACGCAGCAGATCCAGAAGCTCCAGTCACGGATCGACGGCAGCAGTCTGATCATCTCCGTCAGGGCCGGTGGCGATTTCACGCTCGAACGCCGTGCTCTGGCCGAGGTGGGGGACATGATGCTGGATATTTACGGACTGGAGGTCCGGCTGGAAGAGACGGGCCGGCCGTAACCGTCGCGCACAGAGCCTGCAGAAGGGTGCCATGGGAAAGAAAGACCTGAAATCGCCGGACCTGTTCATCAATCGAGAGCTCAGTTGGCTGGAATTCAACGACCGGGTCCTCCAGGAGGGACGCTCGGAGATAGTGCCGTTGGGCGAGCGGCTGAAGTTCCTGTCCATCGTCAGCTCCAATCTCGATGAGTTCTTCATGATCCGCGTGGCCGGCCTCAAGCAGCAGAAGGCGGCGGGCGTGCGGAAGAGGGACCCCAGCGGTCTGACGCCGTCCCAACAACTGCTCTTCATCAGCGGCAAAGTCCACGAGATGGTGACGCAACAGGCGGTCGCGATTGCCGATGCGCTCGCAGAGTTGAAACCTTACGGTTTTCACCTCGTCCGGCGTCAGGATTGGACGCCCAAGCAGCGTCAGTTCCTGGCCGGCTTCTTCGCTTCGGAGGTGTTGCCGGTGCTGACGCCGCTGGCCGTCCAGGATCTCGATCCGTGCCCGTTGCTGCCCGGGCTGCAACTGTTCGTGGCGGTGCTGGTGTCCGCATCTCGGACGAATCCGTCGCCGAAAAAACTCGTGGTCATCCCTGTGCCGGGCTCGCTTCCCCGTTTCGTGAACATCCCGGCCGAGCAGGG
Source organism: Sedimentisphaerales bacterium (assembly GCA_040772485.1). Lineage (GTDB taxonomy): Bacteria > Planctomycetota > Phycisphaerae > Sedimentisphaerales > Anaerobacaceae > Anaerobaca. The sequence continues at coordinate 53,813 of JAXGYC010000018.1, forward strand.
CGTCTATGTTGCCCCCTTGGAGGAGATCATCCTCGACAATGCGCGGGCCATGTTCGGCGGATGCCGGATCGGCAGGGAGGCGGTCTTCCGTATCACGCGCGACGCCGATGTGGCCATTCAGGAAGACGAGGCGGCGGACCTGCTCAGCATGGTGCGGGACGCCGTGCATGCCCGGAAGCACCGTGGCGTGGTCCGACTGGAGATCAGCGCCCGACCCGATCCTCGCATCAGGCAGTGGCTCAGCTCGACGCTGCGACTGCTTCACCACGACATCTACGAGATCGACGGTCTGCTCGATGCGCGGGCATTGATGCAGTTGATTGACATCCCGCCGGTACAAGGGCTTCGCGCCGGCGACTGGTTTCCCCAAGAGCCGGCGGACCTGATCGGGGCGGAGGAGCTATGGCCGGCGATCCGGGAGCGCGACGTCATGCTGTTTCATCCGTATGAGCGGTTCGATCCGGTCGTGGAGATGGTGCAGAATGCGGCCGACGATCCCGCGGTGCTGGCGATCAAGCAGACCCTCTACCGGACGAGCGGAGATTCGCCCGTTGTCCGTGCCTTGGCCCGAGCGGCCGAGAACGGCAAGGAGGTGACCGTCCTGGTGGAACTGAAGGCCCGTTTCGATGAGACAAGGAACGTCAACTGGGCGAGGCAGTTGGAAGACGCCGGATGCCATGTGATCTATGGTATCGCGGGCTTCAAGACCCATGCCAAGGCGCTGCTCGTGATCCGTCGAGAGGCGGGGCGCCTGCGTCGCTACGTCCACTTGAGCACGGGCAACTACAACGACCGGACCGCCAGGCTCTACTCGGACATCAGCTTGATGACTTGTGACGAAGAACTGGTGTCGGATGTTGCGGCGTTCTTCAACCTGCTCACCGGGCTTTCCGAGGCGGTCGAGTGGCAGCAACTGGTCATCGCGCCTACCGACCTGCGTACGAGACTCAAGGATCTGATCAAGCGGGAGATCCAGGTCTCGACGCCCGACCATCCGGGCCTGATCATGGCCAAGATCAACTCGCTGGAGGACCAGGATGTCTGCCGGGCTTTGCACGAGGCCAGCCAGGCGGGAGTGGACATCATGCTCAACATCCGCGGGATTTGTTGCTTGCGGCCAGGGATCAAAGGGTTCTCCGAGCGGATAGGCGTGCGCTCGATCGTGGACCGGTATCTCGAACACGCTCGGATCTTCTACTTCGCCAACGGGGGCCACGAGGAAGTCTATCTCAGCAGCGCCGACTGGATGCGACGGAATCTCGACCGGCGGCTTGAACTGCTGTTTCCCGTCCGGGATGCGAGAATCCGCCGACGCCTCATCGGCATCCTTAAGGTCTTCTTCAAGGACAACGTCAAGGCCTGGGAACTGCTCCGCGATGGGCGGTATCGTCGTGTCGCTCGCAAGGGCCGGGTGATACGCGCGCAAAAGACGTTCCATGAAGATGCCGTGGCGGCGGTGCGGGCGGCCGAACGCGGGACGCACCGGTTTCGCCCACGAACGCGCCCCACGGGATGAACGCCCCTGGTGAATCAGGATGTGTTATCGGTCGCTCGGCCGATCCGGGAGGATTTTGCCGCAATACGGCACGGGCATCCTGATTCGCAGGCGAACGGGTGGGCAATCGGCTCCAGATTAGCCATACTTTGAACGGCGTCCCAGTTGCTCCTCCTTGACCAGGACGATGCCTGGATGGCTCAGTAGCCATCTGCTCGGGCGGTCCTTCTGCGATAAAGTCGGCGAGGGAATCGGACGACTGTACAGGATGAACCACGACCTACTTGGAGATACGCCAGATGGATCAGAGCAACGAGCGCCGGCAGGAAACGAGATTGGGCTATCAGTGGCCGGTCTGGTTCAGCGAGGATTTTGCCGAGACGCTGTGTCAGGGACTGATGAACGACGTCTCCAGCGGCGGCATTGGGTTCAGTTGTGGGCCGAACGACCGCTGCCCGCGCAAAGGCCAGCATCTGACGGTTCGCTTCGGTATTCCCCGGTTTGAGGGGGACGATCCGACGGCAACGGTCAATATGACGCGGACCGGCCGCGTTTGCCGGGTCGAAAACGGCGAGTGCGGAACGCATCGGATTGCCATGGAATTCGATGTGCCCCTGCCTCTGCGACCTGCCGAGGTCTCGACCCTTAATTCCCTCTGCAGCAGCGATCCTGAGTAGTCTCGCGGTGCGGCACAGATCCACCCGTGAGGATGCGCTCTCATGTGGATGTACCAAGCCGCTGAGTCGGGGCCCTGCAATCCTCCGAAGCCATGCCGGCGTCCAATTCCGCCACGAACCTTTCGTCACGATGAGCGGTTGGATTTCGGTGGGGTTCTCTTGGGCGTAATGCGCGTGCCCGTCCGCTTGGCCTTTGCCGGCTGGGTCATCTTGGCGCCGCTCTGCGGACGTTTCTTGCGTTTGGCACTGACCTGTCTCGCCGTGCCGCATTTCTTGGGGACCGTCAGGGCAGGACGGTGCGTGCTCGTCGTGCCTGTCTCTGTCAGCAGCTCCAGTGTGTCTGTGGCACGAGCCGGCGGATCCAAGGCACCTGTTGCGACCTGTGTGGGCGATGCCTGCGCCTCATGGCTCGGGTCGGGACCTCGGGGTGTCGCAGGCAGCCTGAGGTCCTCGGCTGGCTCGGCTGGTGGGTGTGCCGCCATCGTCTTCTGGAGCTCGCTGATGATGATGTCCTTTTCCCGTGATATTCGCCGGCTCTCGTCGAGACATCTCTGGATCTCGGCCAACTGCTGTTTGACGGCTACGAATTGACTGGCCAAGGACGTCGATTCGAGATCTGGTTCCAGATCGAGGATGTCTTTGACCACCTGAATGGGCTTGGCCAGAATGTCAAGCAATTCCATAACTCCTCCTTCTCCGGGACACGGCTGTGTCCGCGTTTGTCCATGCGTCAGCTTCCTTAATGAACGCGCTGTGGAAGCCTTCCCCCCTATAGATACTACCAACTAATCATGCGCAGGAGCCTTTGTGGAGACTACGTATTCTCACCCGTCCGATATTCACAGGCGTCAACCATCCTGCTCTGGGCCGCCGGAACACAAGTATGCGGGCTGCCCGGGTCAGACTGACTCCGCGACGAGGTCCGGTGAAACAGCGACTTGACCGTTCGAGTGGTCTTGCGCCCAGGCATCGAGGAAATCGCCGATGGTGCCCTCGCTGCACTTCTGTTTATACACCGTGAACGGCCTGTTTCCGAAGATGTCTGTCATCGTACGTTGGACCTCTGCCGGCTTCCAGCCCAGTTCTTCTTCCATCTTCCGGCGGGACAGGGGTTGTCCATCGCCTGAAGCCGTGGGAGACCCGTGGTGCTCGATCAGTCTGGTCAGCAGTTGCCGCTGAGCGCTGATCTGATCCGCCTTCGTGTTCGGTCTTGGTCGCGGCAGCTCCAGCCGCGTGCCTGAAGTCTGCAAGCTGAGCGGCGGCGCCGACGCAGCGGTTCCCATCGTTGCGAGCCCTTGGAAGTGCGTGTGATGGGGCTCCTTTGCCACTTGTGGCTCTGAATGGGAATCGGCCGGTTCCTCTTCCTTGGGCTCTGTTGTTTCGCCAACGGCCTGGTCTTTGCTCTGGGGACTTTCCGACAAGTCTCGGTTGAGTGGCGGGCCACTGACCTCGCATTGGGTCGGCACGTTCTCGTTCTGATCCTTGTCCTGGTGCGACTCCACTTCCGACGGCGCCTCGTCAGCGCCCTGTTCGGATTGCGGCTCCTGGCTCAGTTCGACTTCGCATTGGGTCGGCACGTTCTCGTCCTGATCCTCGTCCTGGTGCGACTCTACCTCCAACGGTGCCTCGTGAGCGTCTTGCTCTGATTGCGGCTCCTGGCTCAGTCCGACCTCGCATTGGGTCGGCACGTTCTCGTTGTGATCCTCATCCCGCCACGACTGTACTGCCGAAGGCGCCTCGTCAGCGCCCTGCTCGGATTGCGGCTCCTGGCCTGGTTCGCTGTCCGGACGCCCGTCCGCGCAAGGGCGGCGGTCTTCCTGATGCCCGGGCGGCAGACTCTCTTCCGCAGGCTTCGGAGTGTTGTGGTCATCGGGTTCCGCTACTACGCACGCAGTGTCAGCCCGGTGCGTGTCGTCCGCTGTCCGCTGGTTCTGGGGAGTATCGGGTACGGACGGGACCACAGGAGCCTGTGTTGTGCCTGAACTGGCGCGCTGCGGCGCCGGCGCGTGAACGGCTGTGTCGGCGGTGCGTTGTTCGGGCGGAGGACTCTGGTCCTGAGATGCGTGGTTCTCAACGGGCACGGTCTGGGTCCATTTCACGGACCGGGGTTGTAGCGGGGTTCTTGGTGATCGCGCCGTCGGCACGTCGGACAACCTGGCTTGCCCGTCGCCGGAGTGTTGTACCGGCCACATGGCGGCAATGATCTCCTGGCCGGGGTTCTTGCCCCCCAGGATCCTCGCCTCGCGATACGCGGATTGGAGCTTGGTCAATAACTGGTCCAACCTGTCAACATAGGTCCACTCGAGCCGCAACACCTCCTCGCCCATGTGCCGGTCCATGAAGATATCTTCAATGTCGCCGAGCAGGCCGGCGCAACGCGGATTGCCCGACAGCGATTTCTGCAAAGCCTCGATGTGCCGAAAGATCGCCTTGAGGCGACTGGCTTCCGCACGCTGCACCAGCCAACAGGGCTCCGCCTCGCAGGGAGGCTTCGACGATCTGATGGGTTTCGATGCATCCCGTGGCCATGTGTGGAGGAGTTCTTCTTCATAGGGATGCGGCAGTGCCGACGTCGCTCGGGTCCACGACCTCTTCTTGATCTGGGAACCCGCCGTCCATTTGAAGTTGCAGACGATGCCTCCTCCGTCCCGTTTGGGGACGACCCTGAGACGGCCGAGAGTCTGGCCCGGATGCACCCGGAGCAACGTCGGCTCCCCCCAGGCTTTGCTGGAGAACAGCATATACGGGCCTTGGGCGGGGATTTCATTGACGATGATCAGGCGAGCCTGCCGCAGCATGCAGACCAGCGCCGCGATGTGTTCGGTCGCATGAAGACCGGCGTCCAAGCCGGCAAACTGGAGTACAATGGCCGATATCATGTCCTCAAGGATCAGGCTGGAGCGGTGGAGGAGGCGGGCTCCCGCATCGGTCTTCATGAGGTTCGCAAAGGCCTTTCGATCGTTCCTGGAGACGGTCCCTTCCAGAAACTTCGGATGGTTCACATACGTGAGCACCTGCTGTGCGAACGCGTCGCCGTCCAGCGGCGGGCCTCCCTCGCGCCCTTGCAGGGCCTTGAGCCAGAACTTGAACCAGTTCGGCTCATTTTTGAGGTGCTCCTCGTACGCATTGGCATGGAGGGTCCGCCTCTTGTAATCCACGTACCGCAGCGCTTCGAAGTCGAGTTCAGATGCGAGGGCATCCAGATGGGCGTTGAACGTGAAGATGCCGGATGGGGATTCCTTCTCTGTCAACCACAGAGAAAACAACAGGTGCGCACAATGCGAGAGAAGGAAGTACATCTTCTCAGGAAACACATGCGCATGACGGTCAAACTTGTAGTAGCGACGTACTTCTTCGAGAGCGGCCTGACTCTTGAGGAGAATGTCGGCCAGGTAAGCCTCTCGATCGACGTTTCTTGTCGGAGTCATCTGTATTTCCCCAAATTGCGGGCCAACAATGCCGGCGCATTCATAGCGGTGTTTTCGGCAAGAAACGCATGCAACTGAACCGAAACCGGTGATTCTTCGAGCGTGGTTTCCGAATCCGTGTGTCCCGTCTCCTGTCCCGCCGGGACCGTCGCGTCTCATGAGGGAAACGTGCTGTATTATCGGTGCTGTTCCGCCCCGTCCGATGGCTCGAATTCATGCGCACCAGTCCCACCTGCCGGAGCACGCGGAGGGGCACGCGGCAAGCGTATGGCTTTTTTCCCCTTGCTGCTAAGGCTGCTGCCCCGCATGTCCGATAGACAGCGGAGGACGTACAGTGACCGTGAATACGAAGACCTTTGGTATTGCCCATGAATGCTTGGTCCATCGAACCTGATGTACTGTGTGCCTCGCTCCCGGCCGAGCCCCGGGTCCAGCCGGAGCTGGCGTTGCTCCGCAAGCACCTCTCCGAGAGAGAACCGTCGCATCTCATCGTCGATCTGTCTCGTGTGGAGATCATATCCTCTCCCGGTATCGGCGCCCTTCTGCTCCTGCGCCAAATGCAGGCCGAACGCGGGAGCAGACTCCTGCTCTGCAACGTGGCTCTCGCGACGAAATGCATCCTTCGCGTGGTGGGACTGGAAAGCGTTTTCGACTATGCCGAGGACAAGATGGAAGCCCTGCGGGCGCTTCGTCACAGCACGGGATCCACAGACGAAGTCTCTTCCGTGAGCCGTCTTAGGGACGCCAGGCAGGAACCACGCGGGGGACCCAGGCCGGTGCTATTGTCCGCCGATCCGGTAGAATCAACCTGAGAAAGCACAAGACGACACCATGATAGACTCGACGACAGATTGCCATGATGCGTCCGAACGGGCCTTCGACGTCAAGAAGCCGCCGGAGGATGTCACGTTCCTGGGGCTGCTCGACGGCCTTGGTGACTCCGGCCACCGATTGACTGCTCTGTTTGACTGGAAGTGCAGGGAGTGTGGACAGGTCAACCGGGATGCCGTGGTCGTCGAGCCTCAGCAGGGGTTTCTTGCGCGGTGGTCCTGTAGCGGCTGTGCAAAGGTGACGGTCCTGCGCTTTCGCGCTCGCGCCAGCGCCGACTGGATTGCCGAACACACACTGGCTGTCACGGGCAGCGCTTTCTGTCATCTGGCGGAGAGTGAGCCTGTCGCGGATACCTGGGTCGGAGCGCGCCGGCATACGGCCGCTGGTCAACGGCTGTTTGCCTTGATTGCCATCCCTGCGCTCGCGGCTCTGGTTCTACTTGGATTGAGCGATCTGCGACGACTGGCGAGTTTGTCGGCTTCTCCCCTGTGGGGAGAACCAGGAACACGCGGTTCCACAGTGTTGTCGCGGTTGCCGGGATCCTGGCGAAGTGAAGACGGCCGTGATGAGCTGTATGTCAGTCATGTGGACGAGGCCTCGCAGATGGGGACCTACATCCGCTTCTCTGAGAATCGCCGGCCGGGCGACTGCGTCCGGTTTGCCGTCGTTCCAGAGAAATCCAACCGCGAGCAGCTTGTCATCCGACAGTGGAGAGTGCTTTCGGGCATGTCGCACACAGGCATCTCCGCTGTGGCCGAAGGCGAAGCCACCCTGCGCATCCCTCTTCACGGCGAGTCGTTGACCTGGACGGATAGCCATGGAGGGAAGCCCGCACTCAAGGTATACCGCCGGGCCAATGACGCGCCTGCCCCCTGAGCACGGGCCTCTTCGAGACTCGTACAGAACTAACCTCGCCTTAACACTCGCTTAGCAATCCGATCGTAGTATCCACAGAGTGGTTCGAGCCCTTCGGACGGGGCGGACGCTGGAAACAGGCTGTGGGCGGGTCTGCCCTGGTCCGGTGTCGGTCTCAGTTTACGGAACTGGCCCACCGGCTACGAAAGCGGCACACAAATCGCTTGAGGCGCCATTCGGCGGACCGAGGACGTGCGGATCTTCTATCACGGCCTCAAGGAGTTCGCCTGCGATCGGGCCAGCCGCGACACGATCGATGCCATGATAGGTGAGGAAGACCACTACATCCGTCAGTTGAATCGCACCCTCGACCAGATGTTGGGCTCGGCAGACGATCTCAAGCGGCCCGTCTCTTGTGATTCGATCTGCGTGGCAAGCTGCGACTGACGGTTTCGCCAGCCAAATCCACCTCTATCAACGTTTTCGGTGCGTCGGTTGTCAAGCAGGTCGTCCCGACGGCCGATATGGAGCACAAAAAGAAACTTCCCTTTCATGAAACAGCTCTTGTTTTCTGGATGTGCAAGAGCTGTTTTTCTGTCTCTCGACGACGTGGCGCCGCGCCATAGGGCAGGTGCCTATTCCTGCGGTTCCTGGTCTTTCTTCTTTCCGCCGAGGAGGCCGCCCAAGCCCTCCACGATGTTCTTGCCGGGCGCTTTCAGAGTGTCCTTCAACTGCTCGGGCACCTTGTCGCCCAGCTTGTCGCCAAGCTGCTCCTGGAGCTTGGCGTCGATCTCCTTCTGGAGGCGGTCCTTGCCGGCTTTGACGAGGGCCTGTTTGAACTCCTCGCCCAGTCCTTTCGCGTCGAAGACCACGCGCGGGGATGTGATCGGGCCGACGACGCGGATCGTGGTGCTCAGCTCGTTCATGACCTCCAGGACCTCGGAAGTCTGCTGGGCGCCGAGTCCGAGAACACCTTCCCCTTGTCCCTTGGCCTTGAGGTTCTTCAGGTCCACCTTGAAGGCGAGGTCGACAAGCTCCTTGGTCAACTGGCCGGTGAACGTTCCGGAGGCGGCACCGGATTCGAAGGCGATGCCGGCGTCCTGGCCCAGGCCCGCCTGGACCTTGCTCAGGTCGAACCCTTCGAAGGTCCCGGTCACATGGGGCGTGCCTGACGAGTAGTCCACCTGAGCTTTCATGGCGGCCGGGGTCTCGTGAGACTTCAGCTCCAGCGTGATCGGTTCGCCCAGTGCCTGCGGCGCATCGCTCAAGTTGGTCATGAGGATCAGGCTGTTGCCGAACAACTCACTGGGCAGTTCCACTTCGTCCGCCAAAACGCGCTTGGCCAGCATTGTGACGGTGGGGCTGGCCGCGGCCTTGGCCCGCAGGTACTCCAGGTACGACTGCGGCGGCTGCGTTTCCTCGGCCGGACCTTCCTTGCCTTCCGGCAGCCACTTGCGGAGCTTCTGCAATTGTTCCTTGAGCTTCTTGGCGTCCTTGACGTATTTCTCGATCTTGGCGACGTCGTTGGCGTCGATGGTGTACGCATTTGGATCGAAAGGCTCCTCCTCGGCCGCAGGGGCCTCAAGCACCTTGCCTGGCGTCTGCCTGGCCTGATTGAATCGCATGCCCGAGACCTCGACGTTCTCCATGATGACTTTGCCCAGCAGCAGGTCATAGATACTGGCGTTGGCCGCAACCTTCTCGACCACGACCTGATTCTGCGTGGGCTCTTGCGCGTTGGTGACTTGCAGGTCCCCGGCGGAAACGCTGCCTCCTGTCAGCGAGATCGCGAGATTTCCCAGGTTCACCTCGGCCCCGTTGGCGCGCGTCAGCGACTGGGTGGCGTAGTTCTTGACGGCGGTGTCCTGGAGGAAATGCGCCGCGGCAAAGAACGCGCCTACCACGATGATCGCAAGCACGATGCCGGCCTTGCGGATGTACCTGGTCTTGACGAACATGCTCTTGACGTCTTTGGTTCGTTTGCCGATCAGGATCCAGTCGAGAATCCGGACCCAGGTCCTGGAGTAGTACGCGCGGAACTTCTCCGACTTCTCGTCGACCTTAATCATCATCCGGCGGAATCTGACAACGGAGAAAGCCAGCATCAAACCTGCGACCGCTCCGACCACCGGCCCGACCACCAGGGCGCCGGCCAGAGCGTACCGGCTGAAATCCGTCATGCCCACCACCGGGATCGACGACAGCGCGTTCAGCAGACCGGACAGGTGGTCCTGCACGTAGATGCCCACATGATAGAGCAAGGGGGCCGCCGCCAGGCACGCCGCCTTGCCTACGCCCAGAGACAGCAGGAACAGACCCAGATGAATGTTGAGGATCAGCACCACGACCAGCAGGGCGGTGTGCAGGCCCGACCAGCCGGGCATCAGACCGACCCAGAACCCAATCATGACCGACAGAAGAATCAGCGGCGGGGCCACGCTACCCCGGAAGACGGCCAACAGCTTTCGGATGAACCCGGGAAGAATCATGGTTTTGCCTCCCTGCAATCGGTTGGTTCTTCGTTGTCCTTGTACGAACTGAGACGAGAATTATATCGCATCGTGCTCTGGCAGGCCAACGCAAATCGGACGTTACAGGGGCGTCTGCTCGGGGCGGTCAGGTAGGTCCCGCTCGCTGGTTTTTCCCAAAAAGTGTGGCGATTTCGGACATGTCGTGCCGATATAAAGGCTGGAAACCGTTTCATCTTTTTCTCCGGCGTCGTGGCGTACGCGACGCCCTTTTTTTATGGTCTCCGGGCATCTCCTGGCGTTTGTCGCCTGCTTCAGGTTTCCAATGCGAAGATTATAGGACGCAAGGCCGGCTTGGCTCACCGAAGCCAGCGACGGAATAGCGCGCCGAGATCTCTGGCATCGATGCCTGCGTCGCCGGTCAGATCGATCCGTCCTTCCCAGAAAGCCCCGGCTGTGGCGTGCCACAACGGCGCCAGCGTGCCGAAATCGTCAAGATTCACAACGCCGTCACGGTTGAAATCGCCTTCGACAATCTGCCATGCGGGCAGGGGGTACCCGCGGCCTTCCTGGATCACCCAGAAATCCAGGGAGTCGGCCTTGGGGGTGAAGTCCCAATTGGCATTGAGGAAGGTCTCTTGTGTCTGCATTTCGATCGTGGTCGATGGCGTTCCCGTCTCGCTGTGTTCTTGCCCACAGGTCTCGACGTTCCAGAAGCAGCCGAAGACGAGGCAATTGTCGTCGGCGCCCACGAGTCCACCCGTCTGGGATTCTCCCGTGACAAGGCCGACGGCGTAGCAGCAACTCAACTCCGATGGATAGGCGCCGGCGCTGCAATCACAGGACCACGAATTCTGGCCGAGCAATCCGCCGACACGGGCGGTGCCGGAGACGGAGCCGATGGCATAGCAGTTGCCGAGAATGCCGCCCTCGCTGGAGCCGGCGAACCCGCCGACGTAGTCACAGCCTTCGACGTTGCCGCTGGATGAGCACCACGCGATAGAAGCCAGAGCGCAATTGCCGACCAGGCCGCCCACGCGATTGACCCCCGTGACGGTGACCTCGGCCCGGCAATGGTGGATGTCCAGGCCCCAGAAGGTCGTCCCGACGAGGCCGCCCACGGAGTAGATGCCCGACACCGTCCCCGTGGCTTCGCAATGAGATACCTCGCCCTGGTTCCAGCCGACGAGGGCGCCGACGCTGGAGTATCCGCGAACGCAGGCGTCTTCAATGCGACAGCATGTCACGCGGCCGCTGCGCAGGCGGCCGACGAGGGCCGCGATACCCACGTACTGTGCTCCTTCCGCCTCGACATTCGGGTCCACCATGACTACATTCTGGATCCGCGTGTCGCTGCCGCGAACCTGGCCGAACAGGCCGGCGGTGTCACCGCCTGGATTCGTGCAGACCAGGTTGCGGATTATCCGGCCGTCGCCGTCGAAGACACCGGAGAACGGCAGTTCCTCGTTGCCGATCGTGGACGTCAGAGGGGCCGGTAGATCGCTCATGTCGATATCCGCGACCTGCCTGAAATGCCGACTCCAATTGTCCTGATCCGCCGTCAGATCGGCAAGGTCTCGCGCTGTTGCGACAAGATAGGGATCGAGTCCCGTGCCGTTGCCTCCGCTGTATGCGGCCTCGCTGCGCGACGCGCAGGCCACCAGCAGGACGATGAAGAAGTACGTTCGCATGATTCCCTCCGCCATTCCTGCAAGCCCGCGATTCCGCCCATGACCGTCTCGGCCTTGAGAAACGGCACATTGCCGGTGTGAGCATAGAGCTCCCGTGGCATCGACTCGGCTGCGTCGTCAACGGGACAGACGCACCACGAGCCTGGGGAACCGCGTCCACAGATCGTTCGCCTTTCCAACATTCCGCATCCCAAGAGAAGGAACACCCTCGTGTTGCTGCTCCTGTCGCAAGGGACGTACATCCGCATGTACTGTCGTCATTCTACCACGGGCCGTCAGGCGCGTCCAGCGTTTTCGCACGAAGAATAGCCAGGCGGACTGGTCGACGCCGATCCGACCATGGTGGGGATGCCCTGTCGACCGATCGGATGTGAACCGGGGCAGACCCGTCGCCTCCTGGGGCAGGGGGCCTATTCTGAGTCTCTTGCCTTGTCTGTCGCCCGGCCGGCCGCGCCGCCGACGAGGCGGCGCAAAGAGCGCCATGACCCCCGGCTTTCTCGCGGAATCCGCGCAATGAAGAGTGGTTCAACGCGTCTATAGGAGTATAATGCCTACAGGTGTGGCAGTGGATACTCCGTATGGTTGGTGACTTGGGAAGGGATTGATAGTGAGGTCGGCTCGCGTACTTGTCATCCTCCTGGTGATTGTCCTGGTCTTGAGTGCCTTGGGAGGAGGTGGGTTCGTCCTGTTCCGAGGCCGTGGCGGTGCGGCGAACAAGGCGACGATTGTCCGCGTGGAAGAGGCGCAGATCGGGGAGCTGATCGAGATCGTCAGCGCTCCGGGAGAGATTGAGCCCAAGACCAAAGTGGAGATCAGCGCCAAGGCCTCGGCGCGTGTTGTGGAGCTGCCCCACCCGGAAGGCGCGACCGTCACAAAAGGCGATCCTGACGCCGACCCGCCGATTCCTCCGTCCGTACTGGTGCGCCTCGACTCCAAGGACCTGGAAAGCCGTCTGCTCTCGGCCCAGGCCAGCCGGGCGGCCCAGGCGGCGCAGATCGAAGTCGAGAGGGCGAGGATTTCCAGTCAGGCCGCCAACCTGATGGCGCAGGAAGCCACCGTGGAGAAGGCCCGGCGCGACTACGAGCGCCAGTGTGCGCTGCTGCGAACCAACGACGTCAGCCAGGTGAGCTGTGACGATGCCCGGTTCAGGGTCGAGGAACTGGAGGCCCAGTTGGAGGGCGCGGGGCACACTCTGGAGGCGGCTCGCCTGAATCTCAAAGTGCTCGAACACAATCTTGAAGTGGCCGACGAAGGGATCGCACAGGCCAAGGAGGCGCTCAGCTATACGACGATCACTTCGCCCATCGACGGCGTGGTGACACGAATCAACGCCGAGGTCGGCGAGATGGTCGTCACGGGCATGATGAACAATCCCGGCACGAAAATCCTCGAAGTCGGTGATCTCTCGGAGATGCTGGTGGTCGCGCAGGTCGATGAGTCGGACGTTGGCAAACTGCGGGTGGGCCAGGAGGCGCAGGTACATATTCAGGCCTGGCCGGACAAAGTCTTTCCCGGCAAGGTCCGGGCCATCGCGCTGAGCCAGGACGTGGGGACCCAGGGAGCGAAGTATTACGAGACGGAGGTTCTGCTGGTCGATCCGAGCGAGCAGATCTTCACCGGCATGACGGCCGACGTCGATGTCGAGGTCGCCGAGCACAGGGACGTCCTGGTGCTGCCGAGCCAGGCGGTGCTCGGGCGGGAAGTCGACTCGCTGCCTATCGAGATCCGCGACCGGCTCAGCGAAGAGGACAGGAGCAAGACGTTCGCGACGGTGGTTTACCGCTATATCGACGGTAAGGCGGTGATCACCCCGGTCCGGATCGGCGCCAGCAATGCCACGCACACGATCGTCGAGTCCGGAATCGCGCCCGGCGAGAAGATCGTGGTCGGACCGTTCAAGGAGCTCGAGAAGCTCGCGCACGACCAGACGATCAAAGATGAACGGGAAGCCAAGGCCGAAGAGGATGCCAAGAAGAAAGCGGAAAAGGCCCAAGCCAGTGACTCCAACGATGTCAACGACGTCCAACGCCCCAGCGACGCCAACGCCGCATAGCAGGATCGTCATCCGGCTCGACAACGTCACGCGCGTCTACAAGGTGGGTGTAGAGCGCATCCACGCACTGGACGGAGTGAGCCTCGAACTGCACCAAAACGAATACGTGGCGGTGATGGGACCCTCCGGTTCGGGCAAGAGCACGCTGATGAACCTGCTGGGATGCCTCGACCGCTGCACGAGCGGCGTCTATGAGCTGGACGGCTACGACACGACCCGTCTGGGGGCCGGCGGCCTGGCGCACATCCGCAATACGCGTATCGGATTCGTGTTCCAGTCGTTCGAGCTGATGGGCCGATCCAGTGCGTTGAAGAACGTCGAGATGCCTCTGATCTACTCGCGGGACGGCTGGTGGAGCCGACACAAAAGGGCCAGGCAGATGCTCGAACGGGTCGGACTGGCCGACCGCGTCAAGCACCGGCCGAATCAGCTTTCCGGCGGAGAAAAGCAGCGCGTCGCCATCGCGCGAGCGCTCGTCTGCAACCCGAGCATTCTGCTGGCCGATGAACCCACCGGCAATCTCGACAGCAAGACCAGCGAAGACATCCTCCGGCTGTTTGATCAGCTCCATGCCGAAGGTCAGACCATCGTGCTGGTGACACACGAAGAGAGCGTGGCGCGTCACGCCAAGCGCGTGATCCGCATGATGGACGGTCGCATCTTTACGGACCTGTCCAGCGAGGAGGACCAGGCCCAGCGAGCCGCCATGGCCGAGCACTTCGGGGAGGTGCTGAAATGAAAGCGATCCTGGGCATTCCAATGGCCTTCCTGAAGCTGTTCTATCAGAGCATTTATCTGGCGCTCGGTCAGATCTGGGCGAACAAGGCGCGTTCGATCCTGACCACGACCGGCATCGTGATCGGCGTGGCTTCGGTCACCTCGGTGATTGCGGCTCTGACGGGCCTGAAGGCGAACGTGTTGAGCAACTTCGAGTCCCTCGGAACGAACAAGATTTTCATCAGTCCGCACTGGCCCCGAGAAGGCCGATTCAAGAGTGCTTCGTGGCGTTTGATTCGCTTCCGCCCCGAGATTTTCGAGGGGCTGAAGGAGCGCTGTCCGTCGATCGACGATCATACGTTGATGACCGAGCGCAGCGAGGCCGTTCACTATGGCGTGGAGAACATCGACAGCGCCCGCGTCTACGGGATCAACCCGTCGTGGCACCGCATCGAGAATCGTTCCGTAGTTATGGGCCGTCCGTTCACGCTGATGGACGAGGAGAACGGCTGGCAGGTCTGTCTGATTACGCCCAAGGTGCGCGACGAGCTGCGGATGGATCGCAACTGCATCGGCAAGCGAATCGTCGTCGGGCAGCGCAGCTTCACCATCGTGGGGGTGGTCGAACAGCGCGTCGAGTCCTCCATGTTTGGCGGAATGGGTTCCTCGCAGGAGGTGTTTATTCCCTTCCCGACCGCGTGGAAACTGTGGGGCCCCTGGACATGGATGTACGCGATCGCCAGTTGCCGCAAGCCGGAGTTGTCGGCCGAGGCGCAGGCGGAATTGCGATTCTTCCTGAGACAGACCCGGCGTCTGGGGCCGGGCGACCCCGACACGTTCCGTCTGGAGGTCATTGAAGAGTACCTCAAGCAGTTCAACACCGTGGCCAAGACCACCACGGCCATCGCCGGCGGGGTCGTGGGCATCTCCCTGCTGGTCGGCGGCATCGGGATCATGAACATCATGCTCGTTTCCGTTTCCGAACGCACGCGCGAGATCGGCCTGCGCAAAGCGGTGGGGGCCCGACCGGCGGCGATCCTGTTTCAGTTCCTGGTCGAATCGGTGGTGTTGTGTCTGTTTGGAGGCCTGATCGGCGCCGGTTGCGGGCAGTTGCTGACGGAGCTGATCGCCAAGATTCCCGGCGCGGCCCTGGACAAGGCCTACATCCCGCTATGGGCCCTCGGCCTTTCGTTTGGCTTTGCCGCAGCGACCGGCGTGTTCTTCGGCATGTTCCCGGCCATCAAGGCCGCGCGCTTGGACCCCATTGAGGCGCTCAGACATGAATAGAAGACGGTATCCTTCGAATTCGCTCTGTCGTGCAACGGTGGCAGTTCTTCTGACAGGTTTGCTGAGCGGTTGCGACGCATACTTGCCCGGCCCGAGCTACGAGGACGTCAAGATTCCCGAGGAGAAGCTCCGTCACATCGAGACGTTGGAACTGGAGGAAGCCGAGCCCAATCAGGTCAAGACCGCCGATGCCAATGAAGCGCCCCCGGCAGAGCTGGAGCTGTCTTTGGAGCAATGCCGGGCCCTGGCACTGAGCAACAACCTTGAACTGAAGGCAGCGTTGATCGACCCCGCGATTGCCGCCGAACGGCTCAGCGAGGAAGAAGCCAAGTTTGAATCCTCCTTCTTTGCCAACGCGAGTGCAACGAAGTGGGAACAGCCCAGCGGCAGGGTCGTCGATATTGGGGACGGCACCTTCATTTCCGTCGTGGACGCCTCTCAGACGGAGCAGACAAATGCCGATCTGGGTGTACAGGTCCCTCTGCGAACCGGTGGAAACGTCACGTTCGATCTGGCCGATAGCCGCCGTAATGACCTCAACGGAGACCCCAACTACAACCCGTCCTTTGAGAACCGATTCTCTGTATCGATCAGCCAGCCTCTGCTGCGCAACGCCGGCAAGTGGGCCAACATGCACTCCATTCGAGTCGCCGGGTACAACCGCCAGGCGGCGGATGCTCGCGCCAAACTGGAGGTGATCACCGTCCTGGCGGCGGTAGACCGCGTCTACTGGCGTTTGTACGCCGCCCGCAGGGAACTCGACGTCCGCAAGCAGCAGTACGATCTGGCGCAGGCCCAACTGCAACAGGCGCGCCGCTTCGTCGAGCTGGGGGAGCGCTCCCAGGTCGAGGTCATCCGCGCCGAGGCCGGCGTGGCCCAGCAGTTGGAGGCCATCATCGTCGCGGAGAACAGCCTCCGCGACCGCGAGCGCGAGCTGAAACGCGTCATCAACAGAGCCGCCCTCGACCTGCAGACGCTGACGGTTCTCATTCCTCTGACCGAACCCGATCCCGTTTTCTACGCGATGCGCCGCTCGGAACTGGTCCGGATGGCCATGGATTCCCGAACGGAGCTGCTCGAGCTCCAACTCCAGCTCCTCAACGATGCCAGCACGGTAGACTACATGCGTAATCTGGCGTTGCCCTTGGCGACGCTGGAGTACAGCTACAACATCAACGGCACCGGGTTTGCCAGAGACGATTCCTTCGACCTGCTCTACGACAGCGATTTCACGGGCCATCGGCTGAATGCCCAGATGGTGGTTCCCATCGGCAATAAGGCGGCCAAGAGCCGGATTCGCCAGGCGGTCTACCAGCGCCGACAGCGGATGGCCACCCGCAATGATCGCGAACGCATGATCGAGCTGGAGGTGCTCAACGCCATCGACCAGGTCGAGGCCAACTGGCAACGGATTCTGGCGGCTCGGCAGAACAGCATTTTGAACGGCCGCCTGTACGAGGCCGAGCGGCGCCAGTTCGAGCTGGGGGCCCGCACCAGCACCGACGTGCTCGACGCGCAGACGAAATTCGCCGACGCCCAGAGTTCCGAAATCGCCGCGTTGGCGGAGTACCAGATTGCCCTGGTGGATCTGGCCTACGCCACCGGGACCGTGCTGGGGGCGGCCCGCATCCAGTGGGAGCCCATCGTTCCCGACACCGACACGCCCTGACAGGTAGGGGCAAATGATTATTCGCCCCTACCAGCTCAGCGCCGTCCGAAAACCCGCTAATCGTCCCACGTCTTTCTGCCGATGAAACCCGTAGATTGCCGCTGGCCATCCGCCTGCGCCCGCACCCGTAGGGGCGAATGATTATTCGCCCGTACCTCGATTGGAGTGATCCGATGAGATCGAAAAGACGAACGCATGCCGCTATCGCGGCTGTAGTTATCGGCACCATCATCCTGGCGCTGTCGACGTCGGTGGGCCAGAATCGCAGGAATTACGACGTGGAGGCCCAGGTCTACACGACGCCGGAGTACCGCACAGATGCAAGCCGGGCTATCGATGCTTACGAACGCGTCATGGAACGGTATATGGATGCGACCGAACAGGGCTTCGCAGAAATTGGGGCCGATCTCGGCGCTGTGGCCGCCAGGCTGGAAGCCATCGACGCCGCCCTGGCAAAGCTCGATGAGCGTATGGAACGCATCGAACGCCACCTCGGCATCCTGCCGCCTCCGCCGCCGATGCCCGATCCCAACGCGCCGCTGCCTCCGGCTCCTGCCCCCCTGTCATCGCCTGCGCCCCGCCGATACGGCGGCCAATAGCCCTCCAGGGCGCGTAGGGGCGAATGATTATTCGCCCCTACCAGGGCCCTCGCCCCGGGCGTTGTAGATGCGTCCGCCGGCGGTGAGGTAGTGCTGGAGGACGGCTCGGGCCTCGTCGCAGCAGAGGTCTCGGACCACCTCGATTCCCCGATCTCGCAGAGCGCCGACCCAATCACTGGGCTTGGCTCCCTCGTCGAATCCAATGGCGCAGGCGTCTTCGCCTCGCGCGCCGCAGAGGACGCGTCGGACGCCCGACCACGGGATCGCGCCCAAGCACATCGCGCAGGGCTCGGTGCTCGTGACAAGCTCGCAAACCATGCCGCCTGCCCCGAGGTCGTATGAGCCAGTCGTCTGCTGCGCCATCGCCACGGCGACCATCTCGGCGTGGGCGATGGAGCAGTTCAAGGGCTCGACGAGGTTGACGCCTGCCGCAATGAGCCGTCCGCTGCCGACCTCGAACACCGCCGCGCCAAACGGGCCGCCCGTCTTGTGCTCGATGTTCCGCCTGGCAAGATCGATGACGAACCGCATCCTTGCCTGCCTGGTGTCGAATCTCACCTGCCTTTCAATGGCGAACTCCCGCAGCCACTGCGGCAATCGTAGAACTACCTCGTCAGGTCGTTTGCTGGACGCCATTGCTGCTCCTTGCCTTAGGACCGATCTTCGTGATAATACTACGCGCCAGACATACGGCAAGCAATTCTATTGACCTCTGACAGACGGCGCGTTGCCGGGGGAAGAAAGGACCATGATGAGAAGGTGCTGCAACGAACGACGATGGACTATCCTGCCACTGTGGCTGGCGGTCTGTTTGATGGCGGTTGCCCAAAACGTCCAGGCCCAAGTCCCGAGCGGATTCGGTATAGCGGGCCGCTATCCGCACGACCGGCAGATCGAGAGCGATCCGAACGTAATCGTCGCGGCGGATTTCGAGTCGGATGCCTGGCGTCGGGAGTTCTCCGGCGGCAATCGGCCGACGGTGAGCGTGGCTGCCGAAGACCGGGAACGAACGTTCCGGCTACTGTTGGGCAAGGCGCTGCGAGTAAAGGTGCCCCAGGGCGAACACTACGGCGCAAGCATCGAGTACGACTTCAAGAGAAGACTCGGGTACGAGCCGGAGGAGATATACTTCCGCTACTACCTGCGGTTCGGCAGCGACTGGGATCCCGCTCGCGGGGGCAAGCTGCCCGGCATCGGCGGCACGTATGGCCGGGGCGGCTGGGGAGGCCGGCCCAGCGACGGCCGTAACGGATGGTCCGCGCGCGGGCAGTTCGACGGGCAGAAGGGCGGCAAGACCCCCATCGGGTTCTACTGCTATCATGCCGATATGAAAGGCCGGTATGGCAGCAGTTGGATCTGGGAGAAGGGTGGCCTGGGCTATCTCGAAAACAACCGCTGGTATTGCATAGAGCAGTACGCCAGGCTCAACACGCCGGGACAGAACGACGGCACCTTGCGCGGCTGGATCGATGGCAAGCTCGCATTCGAGCCGACCGACGTCCGCATGCGTGACATCCCCGATCTGAAGATCCAGTCCATCTGGCTCAACGTCTACCACGGAGGTACGTGGTCGGCGTCGAGCGACGACCATCTCTTCATCGACAACGTCGTTGTCGCAAAGCAGTACATCGGCCCCATGGCGCACGAGGCAGACGTCGTTGTCTATGGCGGAACCTCAGCCGGCGTGATTGCTGCTGTGCAGGCGGCTCGGATGGGAAAGTCCGTCGTCCTCGTCTGCCCCGATAAGCATCTCGGCGGCCTCTCATCCGGCGGGCTCGGCTGGACCGACACCGGCCGCAAGGAGGTCATCGGTGGTCTCGCTCGTCAGTTCTACCACCGCATCTGGCAGCACTATCAGCGGGACGACGCCTGGAAGTGGCAGGATCGGTCCGAATACGGCAATCGCGGGCAGGGTACGCCCGCGATCGACGGAGCCGAACGCACGATGTGGATCTTCGAGCCCCACGTCGCCGAGCAGGTCTTCGAGGATCTCGTTGCCGAACACCATATTCCGGTCCATCGGGACGAGTGGCTGGACCGGGAGCGGGGCGTCCAGAAGGTCGGCGGCCGGGTTCATTCGATGTCGACGCTCAGCGGTAAGACGTTCCACGGCAAGATGTTCATCGACGCGACGTATGAAGGTGACCTGATGGCCTCGGCCGGCGTGTCGTACCATGTCGGGCGGGAACCCAACAGTAGATATGGCGAAACATGGAACGGGGTGCAGCCCGATGCGAGACATCACGGACACTACTTCAAGAAGCCCGTAGACCCTTACGTGACACCCGGCGATCCCAACAGCGGACTGTTGCCTCGCATCAACCGCGACCCCATCGGGATCAGGGGGCAGGGCGACGACCGCATCCAGGCCTACTGCTTTCGCATGTGCCTGACGAACGTTCCGGAGAACCGTGTGTCGTTTCCGAGACCCGATGACTATGATCCGTCGCAGTATGAACTGCTGCTGCGAGTCTTCGACACCGGTTGGCGGGAGACGTTCGACAAGTTCGACCCGATCCCGAACCACAAGACCGACACGAACAACCATGGCCCGTTCAGCACCGACAACATCGGCATGAACTACGATTATCCTGACGCGTCGTACGAACGTCGACGGCAGATCCTCGCTGAACACGAGACCTACCAGAAAGGGCTATTGTACTTCATCGCAAACGATCCTCGCATGCCTGCCGACGTGCAGGAGCGAATGCGGCAGTGGGGTCTGGCCAAAGACGAGTTCACCGACAACGGCCATTGGCCCCACCAGCTCTATATCCGCGAATCGCGTCGGATGATCGGCGTGTACGTGATGACCGAAAACGATGTGCTCTGCAAACGGGTCGTTCCGCAGCCGGTGGGGATGGGCTCGTATGCGATGGATTCGCACAACGTCCAGCGACACGTCACTGCCGACGGCCTCGTGCAGAACGAAGGGGATATCGGCGTCAGTCCGCCCGAGCCTTATCGGATTGCCTACGGCGCGCTGTGCCCCAAGAAGGGCGAGTGTGAGAATCTCCTGGTTCCTGTCTGTGTGTCCAGTTCGCACATCGCCTACGGCTCGATTCGCATGGAGCCTGTATTCATGATCCTCGGCCAGAGCGCTGCGACCGCAGCGGTTCACGCGATCGACGCCGGTTGTGCCGTCCAGGATGTGGATGATAGTGGTCTCCGAGGGCGATTGGTCGCAGACGACCAGCGTTTGTGATCTGCCTGGAAGCGACTTGGGCGGCATCGGCTAAAGCCGTTCAGAGGCAGGCCGGCGAACAATCGGCACAAATGCCATGACTTCCGGCCCGATATGCAGTATGAACGAGCAGATTGCCTGTTCGTGGGCCAGGTTCGAAAGCCCTGCTATACTCTTGAAATCGGCAACGCCGAAGCAAGGAGATCGTGTTGGCGAGAGACAACTACAAGTTCGCAAAGCGTAGCAGGGAAATCGCCAAGAAGAAGAAACAGGAAGAGAAGCTCCAGCGCAAGCTGGCCAAGAGCAACCCCGAGACCAGCGAGAATCCGGAGTTGGCGAAGGATGATGGCCCCGACGAAACCGTGTCCGAGTCTTAGATCTCAACAGGGGTCAGACGCTGGCTTCTGTCTGGAGCGGTCTACGAACGGCTGGCTGGTGGGCCGGTTTGCGGCGCTGGATGAGATCGGCGTTCCGCATCTGGTCACGACGCGCCAGGGGCCGGACGTTGAGCGGGTTCGCCATGACACGCGCGCCGCAGGTCGCCAGATCGCGCAGTTCCTCGGTCTGCACGATGCGGCGTTCCTCGAACAGGTCCACGGCGGCGATGTCCTGACCTGCGAAGGACCAGGTCGGATCGGGCGGGCCGATGGACTGGTGACAGCCGGCAGGTCGCTGGCTCTGCTCGGCAAGAGCGCGGACTGC
The DNA here is from genome assembly GCA_040772485.1 of Sedimentisphaerales bacterium. Taxonomy (GTDB): domain Bacteria; phylum Planctomycetota; class Phycisphaerae; order Sedimentisphaerales; family Anaerobacaceae; genus Anaerobaca. The sequence continues at coordinate 75,469 of JAXGYC010000018.1, forward strand.
CCCATTGTGCTGATCGCCGATCGTCAGAGGCGCGCCGTCGGCTTCGCGCACGCCTCATGGCGAGCCACGGTGGCCGGGATCACAACGGCCGTGGTGCGCCGGATGATCGAATGCGGTTGCGTCGCCGCTGATCTGGTGGCCTGCATCTGCCCGTCGGCCGGGCCGGAATGCTATGAGGTCGGCCAGGAGGTTCGCATGGCGGCGGTCGAGCGGCTTGGTCCCCACGCGAGAACCTTCTTCCATTCCGGTCCCAACGGCAAGGATCGCTTCGATCTGTGGGCGGCCAACCGGGATGCCCTCGCGCGTGCGGGCGTTCCCTCTCTGTCTGTTCACACCGCTGGAGTCTGCACGCTGTGCCGCAACGACGTGTTTCCCAGCCATCGCCGGGAAGGGGAAAAGGCCGGACGATTCGCGGCTGCGATCGGGATACCCCCTTCGCGATGAGGGCTACTGGTTGATGCGGGGGTCGATGGCGTACTGGTCTCGGAAGATCTCGCCCGTCAGGTAATCGGTGAACGTCACCTTGACGGTGAGCGGTTCGGCCAGGACGTCAAGCTCCGGTGGCGCGTCGAATGTCAGACGGTAGTTGGCCGAGACCAGCGTGTCATACCAGAGCTTCCGCAGGTCGTTCGGGTCGACCTGCCACTGGCCCAGCATGGCCTGGCCGTTGAGATTGTTCAGGTTCCACAGTTGCACGTCCACCGTGCCGGCGGCCTTGACGGCGTCCCCGTCGAGGTCAACAGGCTCGACATAGACGATGAGCTTCTCTCGCTTGCCGTCGTTGTCCTTGTCGTAGAAGTTGCTGTACCGGGTGATCTTGACCCGGTCAAGTTTGTACGGATTGACAGGTTTGTCCTCGGGGAAGACCGACAGGGCTTTGATCTGCTCGGCCAGTTGCTGGTTCTCGGCTCTGGCCTGCTGAAGGTCCCGCATCAGCTCGGTCTTCTCCTGGGCGATCTGCTGGACCTTGATCTCCGCCGGGGCCTTCCTCTCGCTGCCGATGCCGCAGCCCGTCGCAAGCACCGCAACGAGCATCAGGCCGGTGGCAGCCTCAAGCGCAGCGCCCCTCCTGAGCTTGCCGAAGGATTGGGGATGGCTTGTTGCCATGGACCATCCCCAAGGCTTCGTTCCACTGCGCCTTGAGGCTGCCACCCGCGTGGTCCCGTCGCTACTTCTGGTTGTCGTCTTCCTTCTCACGGTCTTTCACAATCTCCGGGGCTTTCTGGAGAATCCGGTCGGCCAGTCCGTACTCGATGGACTCCTCGGCGCCGAGCCAGAGGTTTCGATCGCAGTCCTTCTCGATCTTCTCCGAGCTCTGTCCGGTGTGTTTGGCGAGGATGTCATAGAGGCGGCCGCGCAGGCGAAGGATCTCCTGGGCCTCGATGTCGAGGTCGGTGGCCGGACCTTCCATGACGCCCATGATATGCGGCTGGTGCAGCAGGATGCGGTTGTTGCTGAGCAGGAACCGCTTGCCCGCGTGGCCTCCCGCCAGCAGGACGGCGCCCATGCTGGCGGCCTGCCCCACACAGTAGGTCGCGACGTCGCAACGAAGGAACTGCATCGTGTCGTAGATCGCCAGACCGGCGGTGATCGAGCCGCCCGGCGAATTGATGTAGAAGTGGATGTCGCTCTTGCTGTCCTCATTGCTGAGGAACAGCATCTGCGCGATCATCAGGTTGGCCACGGCGTCGTTGACGGGACCGCCCAGAAAGATGATCCGATCCTTCAGGAGGCGGGAGAAAATGTCGTATGCCCGCTCTCCGCGACCGGTCTTCTCGATAACGATAGGCACTAATTGTTCATTCACAACCATCTGTGTCTTTCCTTCCTTGGTCAGAGTCGGCTGGACACGCCGCGATCGGTCAGCCCTTGTTGTCCGGCGACGTCGTATCTGTCTTGTGCTCGTCCTTGGCGCCCTTGTCCTCGGCATTCGCAGGCTGGTCTTTCTTCTGGTCTTCCTGCAGCACTTCATCGATCAGGCCATAGTCCTTGGCCTCCTGCGCGCTCATGTAACGATCGCGCTCGGTTTCCTCGATGATCTTCTCAACAGGTTGAGAAGTGTGCTTGGCGAAAATCTCCGCGAGGACTTTCTTGGATTTCAGGATCTCTTCAGCCTGGATCTTGATGTCCGAAGCCTGCCCGGTGACGCCGCCCCAGGGCTGGTGAAGCATGATCTTGGCATGGGGCAGGGCATAGCGGCTGCCCTTGGTCCCGGCCGCGAGGATTAGCGCGCCGCCGGACTGAGCCCGGCCGATGCAGTACGTCGCCACCGGCGAGCCCACGAATCGGATCGTGTCGTAGATCGCCATCGTGTCGTCGACGGTTCCGCCCGGGGAGTTGATATAGAGACTGATCTCACGTCCCCGCTTGAGATTGTCCAGGTACAGCATCTTCATGATGACTTCGGCCGCCCGGGCGTAGTTGATCTCGCCGATGAGAAACACGATCCGGTTCTCCAGCAGCATGTCGTCCAGACTCATCTGGCGAAACCGCTGGTATTGGCCGCCCCCGTACTGGCTGTAAGCGTCGTTGTAGCTGTCGATGACCCGCACCGGGTGTTCTAAGGACATGCGATACCTCTCTACTGATCCTTCTTCTCAGCCTTATCCTCCGCCGATTTCTTGGCGGTCTTTCTGGTCCTCTTGGGCTTGGCTTCTGCCCCTGGAGACTCTTGTTCGGTGATATCGGCTGTTTCGAGGAGTTTGTTTATACATTTGTTCTGCCGAACGTCCATCCGGAACTGGGCCAGGGAGCCGTCCCGCTCCATCTGCTCCTTCATCTTCTCCGGCCGCTGCCCGCGCTGGATGGCGATCTGAGCGATATGCCCGTTAATCTCTTCCTCGGTGACCTCGATTTCGAGTTTATCGGCCACTTTGTCCATGATGAAGAAGGTCTTGAGCTGCTCCTTGGCCTGCTCTTCGCTGCCGGCGCGGAGCTGTTCCATCTGCTCCTCGATCTGCTGGCGGGACAAGCCTCGCTGGAGGAGGTTGATGTATTGTCGCTGGAGGATCGTGCCGGCCTGCCGAGCCACGATGTCCAGCGGCAGGTCGAAACTGGTGTTGCCGAGCAGGTACTGGTAGATCTGCTCGCTCATGTCGTTGCGGACGCGGTCTTCCTGCCGTTCTTGCAGGTTGTCCCGGACGCGTTCGCGCAGATCCGCCTCGCTCTCGACGTCGTAGCGCTGGAGGAACTGCTCGTTGATCTCGGCCGGCTTGAGGTACTTGATCTCCTTGATCTCGATGGAGACATCGACCTTGCGGCCGCGATATTCCTCTCGGAAGTAGGTCTTGGGGACCTCGACAGTCGTTGTCTTGATGTCGGCGACCTTGGCGCCGGCGAGCAGCTCGTCGAGCTTCTCGACCGGGACGGCCCCGACAAAACCGCTGGCACGGACGTAGACTTCGGTGTTGTCCAGCTTGGTTTCCGCTTCGAGCGTCTGGCCTTCTTCCGGCTCTTCGCCCTTTTCCGCCTTCTCGGCCGCTTCCGCCTGTTTGGTTTTCTCTTCCTCGGTCAGCTCGGGTCGCAGCAGCACGTCGGCGATGATCTGGTCGTCGAGTTCGACCTGGCCGCCTTCTCGTGGAGTCCAGACGCCGGACCAGCGACGCAACTGCTCGATCTCGCGGTCGATCTGCTCCTCGGTGACCGCCAGCTTGTCCCGCTTGACCGGGATCTTCTCAAGTTTGGGCAGCTCGAACTCCGGCCGGACTTCAGCCTCGAACTCGAATTTCATCGCCCCGGCCGCCGGAAGTTCGACCTTCTCGAAGTCGATATCGGGATCGCCCAGGATGTCCAGCTCTTTGTCCTTGATGGCTGCTTCGCTGGCTTCCGCCAGGAGCTTGAGCTTGATCTGCTCGTTCGTCTCTTTGCCGAAGCGTTTTTCCAGAAGACGGCGGGGGGCCCGACCCTTGCGGAAGCCCGGCAGCACCGCCTCGCGGCTCAGCTCTTTGTACTGCTCGTCGATGGCTTCCTTGATGCTCTCTTCGGGGATCTCGATGGCCACCTTCTTCTTGCAGGGCCCGGCGTCCTCAACCGTGACGATGTTTCTGGCGGTACGCGGCGGCTTTTCCTGCTCCTGGTTCGTCGAAGCGGTCGAGTCCTTCGTTTCTTCCTCCATCGTAGTGCTCCCAGACAGATGGTGAGTTCTGCTTGATTCCCATAAACAAAAAAGGCCTCAGGGAAAACACCTCCCTTAGCCCGATGATGCCATGTCCGACCCGGCCGCCACAGGCGACCAGGCTTAGCATATCGGCGACCAACGCCAAACTACCCGTTAGCCGGTAACTCGCCGATACTATATGGTTCCCCGACGCGAACGCGCGTCTGAAGGGTCCCATCCATGGGAAAACACCCCAAAAAGCGGGCGATGAGACTTGAACTCACGACATTCACGTTGGCAACGTGACGCTCTACCACTGAGCTACGCCCGCAATATAACGAATAGAGTATAGTGGCGAGGTTTCTCGCTGGCAAGTGCATTTTCGGCAAAAAAATCTTGCGTTTCCAGCCGGAACCGGCGCGCTAAAATGCGGGGGCCGGCCCTGAGAGCGCTGCCGCTGCGAGAATCAGCAGGACAATCGCCAGCTCGATTGGCGAAATGCCTCCGGCTCTCTCCGTCATCTGGCCCTCCTTCGAAGCCCGATTTCCATGCCGGTTCTATCGACACGAAACGCAAGCCACTGAAGCAGATCCGCTGTTTCGTTCACGGGTTGCCGGACGGAAATCCTCTGTCCGGCGGACAGCGTCTTTGTGCGTTGTGCCGGTGGACGCGTTCAACTGATGGCTACCACGAGAATTGCGTGGAAACGGCCGTTGCGCGTGATCAGGTAGCCGCATCGCCCGTGCGGGCCGTTCCAGGTCTCGTTCGGCGACTCGAAATACCACAGTTGATCGCCGTCGCCATACTTGCGTCCGAACACGTGCCAGTGGTCCCATTTCGTGTGTCCGATGCCCGCCTCGTCCAGGCTGCATTGCTCTTCCAGAAGGATGCGAGACGAATCCGGACCGAAGTGAGAGCAGTAGTGCTGCCGGAGCTCTTCAGGAGAATTCAAGGCAAGCCGTTTCCAGGCCATGATCTGCTCTTCCGTCGCCACGCCACGCAGCAGCGACTCGTAGTCGGCGTAGCTGGCGTGGAAGGTCACCGTCCGATTCAGGATCATCGCGGCGAGCCTGCCGTCACGGGTGATCACGTACCCGCGTGCGAGGTTGTGTCTGCCGGCCGGCGAGCGTGGACAGGCGAAATACCACAACTCATCGCCTTGGCGGTACTTCTCGCTGAAGATTTGCCATTCGGCCCAGACGCTCCAGTCGGGTGCGAATGTGTCCCTGACCAGTTCCGGCAACTGCTGGATCGAGGTCTCGATGTAGTGCTGCTGAACCTGGTCCAGTGAATCGAGGCGCTGGCATCGGTGGCGCAGGATGTGTTCTGGGCCGAGGGTCTCGCCCAGCAGGTGGGCGTAATCGGCATAGGCAGCGTCGAATTCGGTTTCCATGTCCGGTTCGGACGTGTCGTTGTCCGAGAACACCACGCACAGGCTCAGCGGGTCTGCGCAGGTGTTTGCCGCCTTTTTCTCGACGCACGATGCGCCGACGGCGATAAGAATCAGCGTGAGAACGACGAACGCGATGTGGATAGTCCTGGTACCGATGTGTCTGGTCATCTTTCACCCTTCTCCTGGGGCCGAATCTGCGGCCTTTTTCCTCGAACGCGGCCGCCCTGGATCGCCAGGGCATAGTCCGCCTGCTGTCCGGCAGTATCGGCAGGAATCAGGGGTCGGATGAGTGAAAAATACCGCCAAATCGCGAATCCCGGTTGTTTCGCCCAGCGGCACGCTCGCTGCTGTCTATCTCCCTTCAGACGGCAGGGCGTGGGCCGAAACGGACACGGCCGGTTCACCAGGCAGGCCCTGCTGCGTTTCCGGACCGTTCCAGACCCGCAGCTCGGTGATCTCGATCTCGGCCTTGATCTCGTCCAGAGGGCCCACGTCGTACAGGTGGCCGCCGGAGCACAGGAACCGCCGGCGCGAGCCGGGCATGATCGGGCCCCGCCAGTCGTGGTCGGCGGCGAAGGGCGTGGCCGCCCACTCCTGGGATTCGGTCAGCAGGCCCCCGTTTTCGTCCAGCAGGACCACGCGGAGCGACAGCAGCGAGACGACCTCTGTGCCATTGTTGGTGATCTCGACGGCGGTTTGGGCCCGTCCGTGCGATCCGGGGCGGGTAACGACCCTGGCGTTGATGGCCAGTTCGCGGCAGTAGTCGGGGTCCCGGCGGTCGTCGAGCATGTCCGACAAGGCCGGCGGCAGCGCCTGGCGGAACTGGGGCAGGCCATGGATAGCCCCCTGGGCCAGGGAAATGACCTGATCGGACTTCTCGCTGGCCAGGTGGACCCCGTAGAGCACCAGGACGGTCAGGCTGACCACCACCGTGATGACGATGGCGCTGAGGCCGAAGGCCGCGCTGGACAGAAACGAATGCTTCCGTACCGTGATGTGGGAATGGTCCATGCTCATATCCAATACTCCTTCATAGGGTCTTTTCACACTTGTCTGGTTAGTCGCTGCAGGCCGGCGAAAATTTCGGGCGATCTGCCCCTCTCGGGGATTTCCGGCCCCTCCGTGCCCCCAGGCGCCAGATCTGGCAAATACGCCGTACGGAACGTTGGAATGGCCTTGACAGACCCGTAGAAAACGCAGATAATCTGGGTACTATCTGGGAACACAGGCGGTCTGGTGCGCATCTTGAATCGCGAAAGGCAACGTTGTCCGGCAGGATAAGGAGCGGCATCATGAAGCGAAAAGCAGGGTTCACACTCATCGAGCTATTGGTCGTGATCGCAATCATCGCGCTGTTGATGGGCATTCTGATGCCCGCGCTGAGCAGGGCCAGAACGCAGGCGCGCATGATCCGATGCCAGTCCAATCTGGGCCAGTACGCTCTGGCCGGGAAGATGTATTCCAACGATAATGACTTCGATTTTCCCTATTCGTTCACTTGGCTCTACAAGACGGGGGGCGTCAATCACAACTGGCATGATGCGAGCAACAATCTGGACGTGCACCCGGAATTGGCCGGTTGCATGTGGCCGTATCTTAGGGGGCTGGGCATTCACCTGTGCCCCGACTTCGACGTCATAGCCCGATCGCACGGTTGCGGCGGCACCTGGGAGCACGGTACGGTGTGCAACATTCCCGTCGAGCCGCAGTACAGCTACACCATGAACTCCCATCTCAACGGGGACGCATGGGATTCTGTGCCGGCCCAGTTCAAGGCCGGCATCGCCAAGTTCAAGAAGGAGACCATGGTGAAGAATCCCTCGAGGGTGTTCTACTTCTCCGAGGAGAACCCTTGGGTGATTCCAGAGCTGAACGTCGCCGGGATCAACGACAACAACACCCGTGCCAGGCCGAACAATGCGGCCGACAGTCTCGGGACCTTCCACAAGGCCCCACGGGGAGATCTCAACCAGGGGATTGTCAATGCGAGCTTTGTGGACGGCCACGTCGAGATTGCCTCGGCCTATCCGGCCGACGAACCTCCGTACAACAGCTTTGTGCTGAGCTGGCCCGCCGGTGGCGTAGTCCCCGTTTTTTAGGCGGGGTGTCAGGCCAGCGGCCGTTGTTTCGCTGTGGCCCGGTGCGATCAGGCGTCGACCAGGGCCCAGACGCGCTTCAGTGCGTCGGAGGTCTTCTGTAGGGCCGTCTCGGCATCCATCTGGCGCAACTGCTGGTCGAACGGTTCGCATTCGATGGGGCCATCGTAGCCGATCCTGACCAGGGCGTTGATGAATCCCTTCATGTCGATCACCCCCGTTGTCACGGGCAGTGCCCGCCGGTTGTCTACCTGCTGGTCGACCGGGACACCGGCTGGGGCGTCGTTGACATGGACGTGAACGATGTCCTTGTTCGATAGTGCCAGCATCTCCTCGACGGTCCCGTGCGAAGTGTACCAGTGCCAACTGTCCATCAATAGCCCGACGTTGGGCGTGCCGATGGCGTCCACCAGTTCCATCATGTCGCGCTGAGCGCAGATGAAGGGGAAGCGGTTTCTCGCCCGGCTGGTGCGCGGACCGACGAATTCCAGGCCCAGGCGGAGGCCGTGGTCATTCAGTACCTTGGCTGCTTCAGATAACCGCGTCTTGTGCTGCTCGAAATTCTGAAGATAGGTCAACTCGCCGTGGCCGGGCATGATCCAGGTCGCCATGCGTGTGACGCCGAGCTGTTGCAGGATAGACGCTTCCTTGGGCAGCTTTTCCATGCCGCGTTGGAAGCTGTCCTGATCCCGACGGAACTCGGCGGACAATCCGGCGGCGCCGTAGCGAACACCCTTGCTCTTCATCGTATCGACCCATTCGCGAATCTCGGAGCTGGAGCAGTCCTCAAATTCGCTCGGGTTCGGCGTGATCCCGTCGAATCCGAACTTCACCGCGTACTCCAGGGCCTGTTGCTGATCGGCTCGGACGCCGATGTGGCCGTGCCCGAGATTCTTATAGAACCTGACCTTGCCGCTGCTCTGAGACGCTTGAGCCGGGGCGCTCACCACGCTGAGGGCTGCGGCGGCGACTGCCGACCGGCAGAAGGCGCGTCGGGAGAAGGTCGCCGATGATTCTCTTTCCGGATTGGTCATAGTCGTCTCTCCAGAGTTGTCTTGAGGCTGCGTATTCGGTCTATCTTATGCGAATGGCGCCGCTGCCGGAGCGGACCAGAAGGCTGCCGTCGCCGTCGCCGACTGTCCCGCGGACGTAGTTCCTGCCCGGCTTGCTCGTCACTGCGACCGGCCGGCTCATGCGGACGGTGCCGCTGCTGGCCCGCAGGTCGATCTGGCCGGCGAAACTCCGAGGCATTACCACGCTGACGCTGCCCGTGCTGGATGTCACGCTGGCGGCGACGTCGCCCGGGGCATCGGGGCGGAACGCCACCGAGATGTCTCCGCTGGTCGATTCGGCCTGGAGCCGTTCGCAGAAGACCTGGCCGGCGGTGACGGAGCCGCTGCCGGCATGGAGGTTGATCGCCTCCGCCTGTGCATCGTTGAGGGTCACGCGCGAGCTGGACGAGGCCATCCGGAGAGAATCGGCTTCGATGCGCCGTGCGGTTACGGGCCCGGATGCGGCGATCAACTGGCAGACCCGCAGAGCCGAGCCGTTGGTAAGGCGAACGCGGCCGCTGGCGCTTTCGAGATGGACCTCTGCGCTGTCGACCCGGTCGCAGGTGATCGAGCCGCTGGAGGAATGCAGGTGAATCGCGCCGGCGATTCCAGTTGCCTCGACGGAGCCGCTGACCGTCCGCGCATCGACCTCGCCGGTCAGGTCGGCCAAATTGATCGAGCCGGAGGCGCTGGAGCAGTCGATTCCGGTCTGCCTGGGCACCGTGATCTCGTAGCTGATGCTGATGAACCGCCGGCTTGCAGGATCGGGCTTGTCGATCCTGATCCCCAGTCCGTCGGCGGTCTGCTCCAACCGAAGGCTGACCTGCTCGGCTAGGTCGCGGGCCTGTTCCTTGGTTGCGGCGCGGGCCACGACGGTGGCGACGACGTGGACGCGGTCCGTCTCCTGGCCGGTTACCTTGATCGAGCCGCTCGTCGTCGAGACCGCCAGGGCCGACCCGGGGCTCGCCGCGTGCTCCAGCTCAATCGTTCTTTCAAACTTGGCCTTCGGCATGTCGCCCGAAGGCGTGTTGCAGCTCGCGACAAGCCACATCGCTGCCATGAGCAAGGACGTTGTTGTGATCCATCGTTTCGACGGCATGCTCCGACCCTCTTTGCATTTCGATCTCGATCTGCGATCCTTCACGCGGGACATGGTACACGTTTTACTCGTCGCAAGCCAACTGTTTTACCGTGGCTCTGCCGGCCTGATGATCCCGACAACGTCGAGATCGTACCTTGTGTAGCTCGTGTAGGTTCCGCGCAGCCACAGCAGGACGCTCGGGCCACCTCCTCGGGCCGGCACGATCGGACGGATGTTGTCCGCGGTCGAGTCGCGGGTGACCGGCGTCCAGCTCCACGTGGCGCCGCGATCCTCCGTTCGGCCTTCGAAGATTTCGTAATGACGTCGATTGTCGCTGCGGCTGAGCAAAGGTTCGCCCGTGACCGGATCGGCATCGGTCGAGATGTAGAGCCGGTTGGGGTCGGCCGGATCGAGAGCAGCCAGGCCCGAGTAATGCTCCTCGCCGGCATAGAGCGCCGTGCCGGCGTGGGCGAGGAAGTGATCGTCCCAGATGTGCGCGTCCCATCGCGCGTAGCGATAGCGAATGTGATTTGGGTCCAGTTGTTTCTGGACGCTGTAGACGATGCACGGATTCCCGGAGGCATCCAGATGCATGTCGCAGGGCCACGCGACGTGGTTCACATCGCCCGCGAAGACCGTCGTCGCCTGCGTCGGCTCGATCGGGTCGTCGTTCGCATCGCAGATGAGAGTCCCGTCCGAACGATAGAGCGAGCCGGCCGTCATATAGCCGTGGTACAGGCTGTTGGCGTAGTTGTGGGGGTGGTGCTCGGTTGTGATGAAGTGAATCGTGTCGAGGCCGTTGGAGGCATACTTGACGTAGGGCCGGCCGTCGAAGGCGATCAGCCGACCGGCGTATCGCCATGTCTGTCCCATGTCATCCGAGGTGAGCCAGTTGGGGTTCCAGTGTTCGCCGCGATAGAAGTCGTAGATTCGAGCCTTGCCACCTTCTCCACTGCGGAGCAGGAAGAGATTCGAGTAGGTCACGGATGCTTCGCGCGGGAAAGGTCTTTCCGGCTGCCATGATGTCGCGTCGCCCGGATGGACGGAAACCCGAAAGCGAACGAGCTGATCGGAACCGTGCCGGCAGTACATGGCCAGGATGCGTCCATCGTCCAGCACCAGCAGGGCAGGGGCGGCGTGGTCATCGTTTTGCAGTTGGGCGTGAAGCACCGTCGTGACACTGGGCGTCCTGCTGCTTGGGTCAACAGTGGTCACTTCGATATTGCCGCCCCGGCGTGCGCCGTCCGTTCCAAGGGCATTGGCGACCGAGGCGAAGACGAGTTTGCCCTCCAGCACAATGGCCCGCTCATCCTGAAACCAGCACCAGCCTCCATTATCGTTGAATACCGTGAACTGCGGCGTGGCCGCAGAAAGTGGGACAACAGATGCCTGGAGCAATACGGATGTCAGGAAGGCTGTGATGGTGCGATTCAGCATGCTCGCCATGCAATGTGCCCTTGCCGTGCCGGCCGCTGCTAACGGGCGACCGTGATTTCGTAGCGGATCGCGTCCTTAGATCGGCCGCCCTTGGGAGGCGAGACCTCCAGCACGGCCTTCAATTCATCGAGGCGGTACGTAAACGCTCTCTCGCCGGCGGCAAGCTCCACGTCCGTGATGTCCGCAAGCCGGGCGGGAAGCGAGCCATCGTGCGTGGCGACGTGGTGACGCAGCGCCTCGATGCACTGGATCGCTGCAACCGTTCCGTCGAGCCGGTTCATCAGTTGGCGGACCCGGTCGAAGGAGGACTCCATCTGTCGTCGCATCATGCTGCGCGTCGCCTCGCTGTATTGTGAGTTCGCGTCGAGGCCCTTCAACTCAGCCGAGATGGGCTGGTTCAGGTCGATCAGGGGACGCGGCAGGGCTTGCATGGCATGGTAGAGGTTCGGACTGCCCGGCGCCTGGGCCACGTCTTCGGCGCAGCGAAGCACCATCGCCGCGATCGCGACGCCGACCAATCCCTGCACGACCGTCGGGCCTTGTCCCACGTGCCGGGCCATCGCCAGACCGGTCCGTATCGTGCCGATCGCATCGTCATATTGCCTCTGCGCGATCTGGAGACGCGCGCGGAGACAGAGCAGACGCGCCAAATCGCGGTATCCGCTGAGGTTGGCGGGCATGGTCCCCGGCCGGAAGGGGGGCCACTCGCAGCTTCTGCACTTGGCGCCCTGGCTTGCCAACTCCAGCGAGGTCTTGGCCTGCTGGAGAATCGCCTGCACGTCCGCCGCCGGCAGTTCATCCAGCGGCGCGCCGAGCCATTGCTGCTCCTGCTCGGCCTTCAGCCCCTGGGGAAGGGCCTGCACTGCCTTGGCGTATAGCTCTGCGCCGTCGCCGTCGGTCTGTTGCTCCGAACCGGGAAGCAGCGACAGTGTCTTCGCGGCGTCCAGTCGCGCCGGAGCAATCGCCAGGCGGACCACGCGGGCTGATCCTGAATCGGGCGCCACCGGTCTGCTTGGCTGGGCGCTCGGCAGCAATACCACGGTCGCGGCGAGCAGAGAAAGGACTGTGGACCACGTCATGACGTCGATCTCCTCTTGTCGGAAACCCGCATGGGGCATCGCGGTCGCACGGACGCGACCGCGACGTCGGACTCCGGCCGCACCGAAGCCCGTCTTAACTATAGACGTCCGCCCCCGCCTTTTCATCAAAAAAGTCCGGCAGGATGGCCGCAAGCATCGATGGCCCAACGCAGGATTTGGACGTGCAATTCATTCGGCCCGAACATACAATAGGGGCACAAAGTCGTAGCGATCATCGTATCCATTAGATACGCAGGATTGTCGCAGGGGGATATGGCCATGGCTGCTACGAATCGCAGGAAAATAGGCCCACGCGAGCACTTTGGACTCCTCTTCGCCGTGGTGCTGCTGTTGTCTCTCTGGTTCGGTCGCCACACGGCAAGGGAACCGGTCTCGCTCTCCGTTACCGAACATCAGGGCACCGAAGAGCAGGAGGGGGCTTCCGAACCGAATGAGGCGAGGTCAACCCGCCCTGACCACAGCCACCGGGCCTTCGGCGAGCGGGTCGCGGATCGCCAGAGGATGGTGGATCTGCAGATTCGCCGCCGCGAAGTCAAGGACCCGAACGTGCTCAAGGCGATGCAGGTCGTGCCCCGGCACGCCTTTGTTCCAGCGGCCCAGCAACGGAATGCGTACGACGACAATCCGCTGCCCATCGGAGAAGGTCAAACCATCAGCCAGCCCTACATCGTGGCGTTCATGACGGAGGCCCTGAAGCTCGACCCGAACGCCGTCGTCCTGGAGATTGGGACGGGATCCGGCTATCAGGCTGCCGTGTGCGCCGAGATCGCTCGCCACGTCTACACCATCGAGATCGTCGAGACGCTCGCCGAGACGGCGAAGGCATGCTTGAAGGAGCTGGGGTACTCGAACGTTTTCGTCCGGGCAGGGGATGGATTCTACGGCTGGCCCGAGAAGGGACCCTTCGACGCGATCATCGGAACCGCCGCCGCCGACCGTGTTCCGCCGCCATTGCTCGAACAGCTCAAGCCTGAGGGTCGGATGATCCTGCCCGTCAGCAACGAGATCGGTTTTCAGTACCTGATCCTGATCACAAAAGACGCCAAGGGGCAACTGGACCGGCGGGAGGTCATGCCCGTTCGGTTCGTGCCCATGACGGGCCAGGTCCAGAAACCGGATTAGCTCGTCCTCCAGCCGCGCAGCATGAGCGCCGTCGCGAGTTCGCATGGGGTCAGGCACGCGCAGATCAGTACCACATCTTCAATGCCTTGGGCAGGACGCGGAAGTTGAACTCCGTCCCTTGACGATAGAGGTTGCCGTCGGTTTGGGCATGCCTGGGTTGTGACATGGCGATTCGGATCTGGCGACCCTTCTCGTGCCGGCCGAACCGGTTGCCTTCCATGAAGGATGTGGCCAGGCTCTGAACGAGTTCGGCCCAGCCGGAGTTGATCGCCAGCAGATGAAGGTGCCGGTCGTCGAAGACCGCATCCGGCACGATCTTCATGTTGTATCCGTAATAGGCGATCTTGGTCACGATGGCGGTGACGGCGCCCGGCACGACGAACGTGCGATCATCGACCGTGATCGTCATGTCGGTGCGCTCCAAATCGGCGAAGAACGAGCCGAACGTGGCCATCGCATAGGCGTGGGGACCGCGCACCCCGCCGGCCTGAAGGGTCTCCCGGCGGTGCAGGATGTCGGCTTCCAGCCCCACGCTGGCCATGAAGGCCTTGACGGACTCGTCGCACAGGATCAGGTCGAGATCGTGAAGCCGTCCGTCGCGAATCTGTCTGGCGATGCGCGTCCCCTGCGGGGGCAGGTCCAGCGCGTATCGCAGGGCGCAGCCGGAGCCGAGCGGCATGTACGAGAGAGTCACATCGGAGCCGACCGCGTTGATGATGTCCGAGAACGTTCCATCACCGCCCGCGACGATCATGACATCGACTTTCTCCGCCAGGTCCTGAGCGCAGAGCAGAAACTCCTCTCGTGAGGTGGTGTCGAGGCCCGCCAGCACGGTATCGCCGCCGAGAATCTGCGAGGCCTTTCGCAGAGTCTCCGCCTTGCGCGTCGCGCTGGTTGCACCGGACTTGGGATTGGCGATGATGCCGAACTTCATCGATCTGCACGATCCTTCTTCGTGTCGCCGTCACCATCCATCGGCCTGCCATCTTACCTGTCCGCCCGTGCGAGGCAACAACATTTCCCTTGAGGCAGGCCGCGCTGTCACCGCCACAGAGTGTAATCGGTCCACGGCCCCCGTCTTGACTCTCGGGCCGATGCGCCGGTTGCCTCGGCGGATCACGGATCAGTCCGTCTCCGCCGGCCTTCCGAATCCGATGTCATCGACGAAGACCAGACCACTGCCGCCGGCGATCGGACTTTCACGATTGCCTACTCCGATGGACATAGCCCGAATGCTGTTGGTCTTCAGGCCGGCCGATTCGAGATCGCTCAGCGGAATCTGCCACGCGCGCCAGCCGGGCCTTGCGGTGGCGATGGCATCCGGATGCGGGATTACCTTGACCTTGCCGGCGTTGTCCTCGACGGCCAGGTAGAGCGGCTCGGCTGAATTGCCTGTTGGCTGCGTCATGCCGATCTCCGCGATCTGCCATGGGCCGGTGAAGTTCCCGCTCATGGAGACGTTGGAGAACTCGGCGCCCGTCGAGATGGTGGTGTCGTGGCTGGTCAGGGCCAGGCCGATGTAGACGTCGGCCGGCATCGGGATGCTGACCGGCGCGGTGGCCGCGATGTCCACCCACGTGACGCCGTCCGCCGACCGCTGCGCGGTGAACACGTTGCCCGTTCGCGTCAGTTTGACCCAGCACGGAGCCGCCAGGCCGGCGGCGTCAGAATTCTCGCTGGCCGCGTTCGCATTGGGCCGTCGCTGGAAGGAGATGCCGCTGCTCGGCGTGACGACCACCATCGCGTGCTTGGAGCCGGCCTCCAGGCCTTCGCGGATCATCACGCCGGCTTTGGCCCAGGCATTGGAGTTCAGCACGCTGTCGACGCGCGCGACGATGGAACCGTTGCCGCTCAGTCTCATGCAGGCGAAGCGAAACTCGTCGGCGCTGTCCCAGATGTCCGATCCGATGGCGTTCATGAGGATCTGACCGTCGGCGGTCTCCAGAAACGCCGGCGCTCTGCCCTGGATGTGCAGTACGAGAGTATCGGCCCCATGGATGGTCCAGTCCTGAGGCGCGTCCCACGTCCGCCCGACCTCGGAATACCAGGGGGAAGCCGTGTTGTCGTATTGCAGCGGCATGGATTGCCGCCCACCGTGGACGATGCGCTGCTCGGCAAACGGGGCCTCGATGTAGCCTACGGTCGAACCGCTGCTGTTGACCCAGCCGTCGACCCATGTGTCGAAGATGGCCTGGCCGGCATCGAGATCGTCGGTGTAGCTCTCGAAATCGTCGATGACGGCGTAGTCCTGCGTCGAGAAGCTCCAGAGATCGCCTGCCCACTCGGGGATCGCCTCGGCGTCGTTGACCTCCACGATCTGCCAGTAATAGGCGCTTGCGAACTCCAGATCCGTGGGCGTGAAGCCGGCTGTGGCGACGGTGCCCGCCAGGGTCATCGCTTCCGGAGCGGCGCCAAGATATACCTCGTGCGAGGAGGCCTCTCGGCCGGCGCGCCAGGCAAGAGTGACGTCCGGCGCGATCCCGGTCGCTCCATCGGCCGGCTGCGGCTCTTGCGGCTGGACGGGAATGCAGGTGAAACGGACCTCGCTGAGGCCGTACTGGCCCATCGGGCCGAAGCCACTGTTGACGATGAGCCTAACACACTTGGCGGCCACCCCGGCAAGATCGATGGTCGTGTTGCTGGCATAGCCTGCCCTGGCTGTCGCCTGGGCGAATTCGAAATCGCCCAGCACCGTCCACGCGGCGCCGTCGGTGGAGTGCTCGATCGTGGCATTCTTGATTCCGAAACCGAGGGCCTTCTCGAACTGGACGTTGTAGTTCCAGATGTGCAGTTCATGCAGTTTGAGGACTCTTTCGAACTCGTACTGAATCCACAGAGGGTCTTCCGTGGCGGGTGTTGCGAGCCACATATCCGTGGCCTCGATGGAGTGCCGGTCGTCGGCGTCGAGCCCGGAGCCATTGACGGTGTTCTCCGGTCCGGCCCCTTCGTCGGAGGCGCCATTGGTCGTCGCAATGACATTCCGTGCCGGATACGCGAACAGCTCGGTCGTGAAGCTCCAGACGTTGCCTTTCAGAATGGTGCTGTCGGGCGGTGCGTTGACCTCGTCGATTCGCCAGTAGTAGGTCTGCCCAAAGTCGAGAGCGCCCGGCGGATCGAACGCCGCCGCAGTCTGGTCCTGACTGACCAGCGCGCCCGAAGGATTGTCTCGATTGGCCAGATTCACGTCATCGAATGCGGTCCCGAGGTAGACGTCATGCGTCGCGGCGTATTCGCCGGGCGTCCAGCCCAGCACGATATCGCGAGGCACGTCTACGGCTTCGTCGGCCGGGCGCGGACCCGTTGCCAGACCGGCGCCGCCCGGACCTTTCATCAGAGTCTGAATCTCCGCTGCGGTCAACGCTCGGCCGAACAGCCAGACGTCGTCGATCTCGCCCTGGAACCAGTCACCGGTCGCGTTGAAGACGTTGCCCCCGATGCTGAAGAAGTAGGAGGAGGTGCCGCTCGACATGCCGCCTTCATCGCTGGCCTGTTCCTGGCCGTCGATATAGAGGGCGATTCGCGTCTCGTCTCCTGCCAGCACAAGATGATGCCACGATGGGTAGGTGAAGCCATAGTTGGCGCCGACGAATGCCCAGCCATTTCCCGCCATCCAGGTTCCGAGCTGTCCGCCGCTCTCTGTTGTGAACCCGAACTCGATCAGGTCGTTCTGGCCGAACAGGCTCGAGTAGACACCCGTGTTGCCGGCGCTGACCCAGCCGGCCATAGTGAAGCCGGTCAGTCCGTTGAGCAGGCTCTTGCCGGTGCCGACGTAGGCGTTCTGCCCGTCGAATTGCAGGGCGGTGCCGTAGACCCCAGGGACCCACACTGGGTCGCCGTTGAGGGTGCCGTCGTTGGCATTGCCCGAGCCATCGGCAGCGATCGTGCCCGATCCCTCATCGAACGACCACCAGCCGAGAAGGGCAGGGTCTCTGGCAGGGTCGAAGCGGCCTTGGGCGATGCCCACGGCGAGTAGAATCAACACTGCCACAAGAAGCACCAGAAGTGATTTCTTGCACATGACGATCCTCCTTCCCGAGAAGACTCTCATGATGGTATGCGTTTCTTGAATCGATCCGCTGACGCCTCCCTGGCTTGGTGATTCCGGGTCCCGCCGGCCCACTTTGCGATGGCATGCCTTCCCGCGATGCCGTCGCTCGGACAGGACCGACGCGACCGCTCCCAGACAGTTGCATTAGACCAAAACGGCGATTCTCGGGCAAGAGAAAAGGGCTGTGAGCGATGCCCACAGCCCTTGGGAAGGCCGCGATGATACCGACGCTCGTGTCGCGTCTGTGCCTGCTACGGTGCGGCGGGCCGCACGTACAGGGTGACCTCGGCCACGGTCACGTCCGTTGCTCCGGGTGTCAACTCGCCGATGTCCACGTTCTCTCCCCTGACGCGCCAGGTCACCGTTGTGATTCCCGGTCCGACGTGGCCCGGCTCGGGGTCGAACCAGGCGGTCCAGGTTCCGCCGGCGGCCGACGTTGCTGACACTTCCAGCTTCAGCTCGGCACGGAAGTTGGTTTCGACCTGGTGCGAGTATGATCCGTTCAGCGTGACCGGATAGGTGATTCCCGTCGGCACGTCGAACGTGATCTCGAAGGTCCTGAGCTCTTCCCAGACATAATCCGGGTGCGGTTCGGCGGCGGAGCTCTCGTAGGCGCCCGAGTCAACCTTGCTGCTCTGCACGCGGTCCGCGCCGGCCAGATCCAGTGGGTGATTCTCACTGGTGTTGCCGTCGCCGTCGACGTCCGCATGATCGGCGAGAATCAGGCTGTTGCTGCCGTGATTGAGCCCTTGTGAGGTGGCCTGAAGGTGATAATCGCTGTCGAGGTCGATCCATTCGCCCTCGATGCTCCACAATCCTCGGCTGACGAAACGGGGGTCGACATTCAGGTTGCCTGTGCCGGCCCAGCCTCCCTGGATGATGCTGTAGGAGGCCACGACCGTGGCTGGGTCGTCGCTCCAGATCAGAGAGGCGCCGCCGTCGTTGTATAGGATGCTGTTGTTGATCCTCACCGCCTCGCCTGGCGAACCGGAGTAGCTGAAGTTGAACAGGACGATCTCATTGGGCCAGGGCCCCACGTTGTCGGCCAGGGTGCAGTTGCTGACGGTCATGTGGGCGGCGCTGCCTCCCATGTTGCAGATGGCCGAGCCGCCGCCGACGCTGCTGCTGCCGGCGGAGTTGCCCGTCAGCAGGCAGCTTGCCAGCGTGGTCGTGCTGTCGTGATTGTACAGGGCGCCGCCGTAGAGCAGGGCGCGATTGCCCGACAGCTTGCAGTTCGCCAGGTAGGGCGAGGCTCCAAAGGCGGCGATGCCTCCTCCGTACACGCCCGTATTGCCTCGGACGGCGCAATTCGCAACGGCAGGCTCGCCCGCCTGGATCAGGATTCCACCTCCGTAGTGGTGCGGATAGGGGCCATCGGCCTGGCCGTCCGCAATGGTCAGACCATCGAGTGCGGCGCTGCCTTCCAGGGTCACGACATGGTAGCTGTTGTCGTCCCGGTTGAGGATGCCCCAGAGATCGTCACCGTTGAGATCGCCACTGAGAACCGTCGGGTGGGCCGCCGGGTCCCGGGCGTCGGGGTTGGACGCTCCGTAGCCGGCGTAGCTGCCTCGCAGGATGACGCCGTCCTGGACAACGAACGATGCCTCCCGATCGCCGGCGGTTTGTCCCGTGCCCTGGTCGGGCTCGTAGGTTCCGTCGGCGACGTGGATCTCGTCCCCGGCCCCAGCGGCGGCCAGCGCATCCTGCACGTTTCGATAGGCGCGATACCAGGTCGATCCGTTGGGCGATGGACCGGTCGCAGAGCGATCCACGTAGATTACCTTTCCACCACTCCCACCGCCGCCCACCGTGAACTCGATCTCTATGTCGAGCGTCTGGCAGCGAAACGTCCACTTGCCGTCTGTCAGAGGTCCGAAGGTTCCCTCCAGGCCGCAGACGGGCATCCAAATCAGGGTACACATGGTCGGCGCAGGGCCCTGGAACCACAGGCTGACCGTTCGGGTCAGCGTGTTGACCGTCAGTTGAGGTGTTCCGCCAAGATTGGATTCGGCCACGCAACTGTTGCCGTAGACAGGCTCGTCCAGAGGTCCGCTGAAGGAGATGACGCTCGACGAAGTCGGGTTGGCCGGAGACAGTGTCCAGGACGCCGGAGGCGACTGGCCCTTGGTCCAGGACACGGTTGCGCCCGAGGCCGTACCGCACACGAGCGCCATCACGGTTACGCACGCGACAATCTTGCCCCTTGCCATCTTCCTACCCTTTCAATGAGAACGCACCTGGCTGGCTCACCGTCAATGGACAACGACATAGACGTGGAGAACACCGAGAAGGGTGTCGAAATGAGGAGGACAGCCGCGCACACATCGCTCAAGACGATGTGCTGGTCTTGACTTCGCACCACCCAGCATCCGCACATCCTCCTCCTTGCCGTACTGGTCGTCATGACCTTGCCGGCGATTGCCCTGAATCGATGATAGACGATCCCCTCCCCGGATTCAAGCTTCTTCCATGAGAAACCGGGGCAGGAGAAGGTGCGTGGCAACTGGGTGGGAAGGTCGGCCAAAGGAAGAAGAGAACAAGGCGGCTGCGGAGCGCTCACCGCAGCCGCCAGGATCGCAGGGTTCTGTCGCGAGACTACTGCTACTTGGGCCCGCCTCCGTGCGAATCGCCGCCCGGAAGGGTCTGCGTTTGACACGTGATCGCCGTTCCGCTGAAGAACGAACTAACAAAACCGCAGAATCTTGAAAGGACACCGCCCCCGGAGACCGAGGAAGATGCGCTTTGGGAGGCCCAGCCTCCTTTCGTGCCCATGAACTGGTTGGCCGAGGTGCTTCCGCCGCCACCGAACGACGCTGACCCGTTTCCGGCTATGACCACGCCATGCGTAACATTCAGGTAGGTGCCCTGCGATTGGCTACCGCCCTGACTGCCGGGCTTGCCAGGACCCTGCACCTTGGCAAAGGCCATCGTTGATACGAGCGACAACACGACCGCAATGAATAGTATTCTCTTACCCATCTTTGACACTCCTTTCTCTCACTCTCTGATACGCATCCATGCGCAGAACCCTGCCGTTCTGCCATCACAAGAGGTGACAAATTGCTTCGGACGTAAACGACTACGATGGAGTCCGCAGAGCGCGCCTACAGCCTCCCCGCGTTGGGCCGTCCGTGACCCAAGATTGCACCATTCCTCGGAGCGCCGGTGTTGTCTGGAACGGAGGCCTCCGGTCTGTTCCGTGACGCTGCAACAAAACTACCCATTGTCCGAAAGCGGTCAATTGTGGCAACTACGTATTTCGCATCCTTTTTTTCGTGACCGTGACAAGGCGCCAGGTATGCCGCGCGCTCGAAAGGTGCATCGGAGAGGGACGTTTCTTCTGTGCGTACGCGTACCTGTTCTGAGCGGACCGTACCGACATGAGACGGGAGTTCTTTCGATGCCGACGATCTACCAGTCGCATTCAAAAGAGATGGCGATTCACGGGAAGCGAAATCATTAAGGGATATTATAGCTATACAATAGAACATAGTCTGTGGGGAAAGGCTCGATGGTCCGGCAGAGGCGGTTGCCTGTCCGATGCTTCTCGCATGCAACGGCAAGTGGCTTGTGCGCACGGCCTGCGTTGAGGAGACGCCGTATCCGCGCAGAGCAGCACCGTCGGACGACCGAAGAAGGAAACCGCCGGACCAACGGAGCAGGAGGGATTCGAACCCCCGTTACCTTTCGGTAAAACGGTTTTCAAGACCGTCGCCTTAAGCCGCTCGGCCACTGCTCCGGGAGCGGGCGCCGTCGCCCGCTCAGGGAGGCCATTCTATGCGTCCGGGCGGCGATTGCAAGCCCCTGGCGGGGTCAGGATGCCGATGGGTACGACGTGGCCGGCTCAGTTCGAAAAAAAAGCGAATTAGAGCTTGACATAAATGGTATGCATAGCATACTATGCGTTACATAACAAGCTTGTGGTGGATGATTATGGAGGTTTCTATGAAATTCGAGAGCCAGTTGTTGAAGGGCATCGCACCGGTGGTAGTGCTGGAGATTCTGTCGCGGGGTCCCATGTACGGCTACGAGCTGAGCCAGGCCATCGCAAAGCGAAGCGCGGAGATCCTTGCGCTGGGCAAAGGCACGCTCTACCCGCTGCTGTACAACCTCGAAGCCAAGAAGCTGATCAAAGGCAAGTGGGAAACGACGGACTCCGGGCGCAAGCGGCGCTACTACTCGATCACCGGCACAGGCCAGGCCGAATTGGCCGGCCGCAAGGCCCAACTCGTGGAACTGGCCAAGGGTGTCGATCTGCTCCTGGGCGGCGCCCTGAGGGCGGCGTTCTGAATCCCCCCGAGAACGGAGAGCGAGTTATGGAACCGAATCCCGACAAAGGGCCGGTGGAGCTTCCTCGCTGTGCGGCGGAGTACATCGATCAGGTCGTCCGGCAAATACGCTATCGCAAGCGCGTGCGCGCGGAGGTGCACGAGGAGCTGCGAGCGCATTTCGAGGACGACCTGAGAGATGTTACCGATCCGCAGCAGCGGGAAACCCGGGCCCGTGAGCTGATCGAGCAGTTCGGCGACGCGAAATTGCTGGCCGCTCTATGCCGCCGAGCCAAGAAACGCTGCCGACCCCTGTGGCAGAAGGCCCTCGTGCGAACCGGACAGGGGACTCTGCTGGTTTTCGCCTATATGGTTGTGTGCACGCTGCCCATGTCTCTGGCGAAGCCGACGATCCGTGTCAACTACGTCGAATGGCTCAACAACCGTTGGCTGCCGGAACGAAGCAACGTTGAGAATGCCAAACGTTACTACGATGAGGCCGCCCGACTGTACGTTGCGCCGCCCAAGGAACTTGTCCGCGAGCCGGACGCCCGCGGTAGATTGATCGGTGGCCGGCTCGACGAGTATGACAGCGCGGAGATGCGCCTGCTGGCGCAATGGCTGGCCGACAACGAGCCGGCCTTCGGGATGCTGCGCCAGGGGGCGAAGACGCGGCACTATTGGCCGGAGTACCACGTCGCAGAGACTGATCTGAGCGACCCGAGTTTCCTCACCGAGGCGATGGCCGGGCTTGCGGCCTATCGGCGGATCGCGCTGGCGTTCCGTGAGAACATCGCGTATCAGGCTTGCCAGGGGCATCTGGACAGCGCCCTGGACGATTGCCTGGCGGTGTGGACCTTCGGTCGGCACATGCAAAGCAAGGGGCTGCTCAACGAGCAACTGGTTGGTATAGCGATCGAGGCGTTAGGCGTGCAGAGCCTGCTCGGCATACTGCACAGTAGTCAGGTCTCGGCCGCCACGCTCGAGCGCATCCAGGCCAACCTGACGTCGCTGATCGATCCGCAGCGTTCAGGCGTCGACCTCGACGGCGAGCAGGTCTTCTGGCACGACCGCATCCAGCGGACCTTCACCGACGATGGAAAGGGCGGCGGCCACGCGCTGCCCAGCGGAGTGCCCTATGCGGCTGGCGGCTGGTGGGACAATCTGCTCGGCATTCTGGTCCTTGACTATCCCGACCGCCGCGACGCGGAGACGATGGTCCAGCGATACTTCGAGCAGATGAGGCGCCATCTGCTACTGCCGCCCCACGAGAACTCCTCAGTCGAGGACCTTGGGACGCCGACACCGCGAGCCCTTCCGAATACGCTCCTGGCCGTGGTCGAGCCGGCGCACAAGAGGCTGGGCCAGTTGCTCTGGCGAGCGAAGACCCACGAGCTGGCGACGCTGACGATCGTGGCCGTGCTTCGTCACGGCGCAGAGCGCGGCGGTCCCCCGGAGAGCCTCGAACAGCTTGTTCAGGCGGGCTATCTCGATTCGCTCCCGGACGATCCTTTCGGCGCCGGCCCGTTGTCCTACCGCAAGACGAGCGACGGCTTCCTCCTCTACAGTTGGGGCGAGAACCTGACCGATGACGGAGGGGTGCAGGGCCTCCGGCAGGGCGGCAAGCCGGGCCTGTGGGCTGACAACGGCGACTGGGTCTTCTGGCCCGTGACGGAAGCCGAGCCAGAGCGGTAGCGACCCATGCGAAGACGTGGTATGCCCAGACCACGCAGGTACGCTCTACGGGGGATTACGGTTCCTGGCTTCTGCGGAGGTTTGCCATGAGAGCTGAACGAGGGGAGTTTGCATTTGGGTTTGGCGCGTGCGTCGTCGTTCTGATTGCCTTCTTTGTTGGCTGTGCTGAGGTGGAAGGCAACGACCAGGCGACGCCGCTGGTTCTGCCGAAGATCGACCGACGACCCAAGCCGGCGGACTTCAAACGCGGAGCCCTGCGGTCGCTGCCGAAGCACCAGGCGAACAGCGAGGATCCGTTCGAGGTCGATCTGCGCGGCTACGATCTGTCTGAACTTGACATGACCTCCGCTGCGGCCGATCTGGCGTTTTCGAGCTTCGACGATCGAACGGTCTGGCCTGCGGCGGACCGCCTGCCAAAGGGCTTTGATCCGAACGGGATTGCGGAGACAGGCAGGAATCCGGGTCTTGGCGTCCGGTCCCTCCACGCGCAGGGCATTACGGGAAGAGGCGTCGGAATCGCGATCATCGACAATCCTCTGCTGGTTGACCATGTTGAGTATGCCGACCGCCTGCGGCTTTACGAGGAAATCAACGTGCTGCCGTGGCAGGCCGCTCACATGCACGGTCCGGCGGTCGCTTCGATTGCTGTGGGCAAGACCGTGGGCGTAGCGCCGGGAGCGGACCTCTACTACATCGGGCGATGGGCCATGGACATTCTGGGCAGTATCATCAAGGGCGAGTCGGCAATGGACTTCACCCACGACGCCAAGGTGATCCACAGAATCCTCCAGGTCAATGAGCAGCTTCCGGCAGATCGGAAGATTCGCGTCATCTCCATCTCCATCGGCTGGAGCAGTTCCCAAAAGGGTTATCAGGAGATCGCCGAGGCGGCAGCAGAGGCCAAAGCCGCTGGAATGCTTGTGATCTGCTCGTCCGTGGAGGCGGTCCATGGATTCCGATTCCATGGGCTGGGATGCGATCCGACCGGAGGCCGCGACGACTTCAACGCATACCGGCTCGCCTCCTGGGGACAGCACATGTACCGCAGCCATGATCGGCTCCTGGTTCCGATGGATGCGAGGACCACTGCCAGTCCCGCGGGCAGAGACGAATACGTTTTCTATGGACAGGGCGGGTGGAGCTGGTCCATCCCCTACATCGCCGGCGTGTATGCCCTCGCGGCCCAGGTCGACCCCAACGTCACGCCGGACCAGTTCTGGGCCTTGGCGATGAAGACCGGTCGCACGATCCAGCGTAACGAAGGTCCGCTGGGGCCGATTCTGGACCCCGTTGCGCTGATCGCCGCGTTGAAGGCAGGAGAACTGGCCGACCCCGACACTGTCAAGGCCGAGCTGAAGAAGTACGGCCCGACCACTGCACGACGAACCGATATCCCCGGCAAGATGGAGCAACTGGACGTCAACAACGCGACGCATGAGGATGTGGTTACGCTCTTCGGACCTCCACGGAGTTACGCATGGGGCTCTGAGACCTACGGCCCAAACGATTTGCCGGGCCGCTATATCATGAGCTACTCCGATGCATTCAGCGTTTTCATTATGCGTGATCGTGTCGTGGAAGTCCGCTTCGACAGTGTGGATGTCGGTTATGCCTTCCGCAACGCGATCCGCATCGGCTCGACGCTCGATGATGTCCTGAAGGTTCTCGGACCGCCGACGGAGACAGTTACGGGACAGAAGATCGGATGGCAGGACGGCATTCTCTACCGGGACTTCGACGGAGTGAAAGGTCAAGGTTACTACGCCCGCGCCGACCAGGGAGTCCGCGTCTTCCTGATGAACGACCGCGTCATGAGCCTGTACATCGCCCGAACCGACCCGTTGCCCGGCCGCGACTGACTCGGACAGCCGAGGGCTGTGTGACATTTCCACTGGCGTTCCTGCGGACTCCATCCGACACTTGTCGCGACGTGTCCAAGGTGGTATCCTGCTCGTGGCACCGAACAGGATCGAGTCCCGGAGGCTTCGCATCACAATGCCAAGACGCAAGAGAGTCGATGAGGAACTCAAGGAACTGCCCGCCTGCGTGATCGACTATGTCGCACGCATCGCCAGGATGATCGGCCATCGCAGGACGGTCCGTCGGGAGGTGCAGGCGGAGTTGCTCGGACACTTTGCCGATGCGCTGCGCGATTGTGCTTCGCCCGAAGAACGACAGGCAAGGGCCGAGCAACTGGTCGTGGAGTTCGGCGACCCTCATCTGGTGGCGATCCTGTGTCGTCGTGCCAAGAAACGCGGCCGCCCGCTCTGGCTCAAGGCTATCGGAGGCGTACGCATGGCGATCTTCCTGCTGGTGGCAGCGGTCGGTTCGTACACGGCCTGGTTTGTCAGCGGAAGACCAGTTGTCACTGACGAGTATCTCGTGAAGCTGAATCAACTCGGTCAGACACCACTGACGGCGTTGGACAACGCGTGGCCGCACTACGAGAAGGCCCATGCCCTCTTTGTCGAGGCGGATGGAGAACTGAAGAAGATGTCGGCCTTCCGCAGCCACGGTTCGCTCAGGTTTCAGGGCATGGCAGCGATGAATGAGAGCGAGCGAGAAGACCTCGTCGCCTGGGTCGCGGCGAACGAGTCGGCTTGGGCTCACTACGAAGCGGCCAGCCGCTGCAGGACATACCGCAAGGAATATCGCTACGACCGGACTCAGCCAAGAGTGCCGTGTCTCATAGAGGTCACCAGCAACCCCTCATTGGTTCAACTGCGGCGTCTGTCCGAAGTGGGGATATGGAAGTCGCGTCTGGCTGCTGAGGAGGGACGCCTGGACGATGCACTCGACAACTGCCTGGGTGTTGCGCGTACAGGTGCTCATTTCCAGAGCAGCCCCTGCATTGTCGACCAGCTTGTGGGAATAAGCGTGGGCGCGATGGCACGGCTGGAACTACCGCGGATCGTTGCGGAATATGACCTTTCTGCCACGGTCCTGCGAGATGCTCAGATCGCGTTAGCCGGCCTCTATGATGCGCAGTGTCCCCTGGCGAACTTCGAGGGCGAGCATCTGGCGGTCTTGGACGCCGTCCAGCACAGTTTCACCAACGGTGGCTTGGGAGGTGGACACATGATTCCGGGCCAGTACACCGGTCTTGTTACCACGGCGTTGGAACTGCCGGGAGGGTGGCGGACGAGGACCTTCCAGAGGGTACTGCTTTGGCCGATAGATGTCGGAGCAAGCATGGTCCACGCCCGGCGGGACAAAACAACCGCCAAGATCAACGAAGTCCACGACGAAATAGACAAACGAAGCCGGCTTTCCCCCTATGAGCGCCGAGCGCGCAACATGGGCGGTTGGGAGGAGCTGGCCGCGTCTATGAGCAAGCACAGATACGGTCTGGTCTGGATCCTATTGCCCAATGAAAGCCGGGTATCCGAGTTGGCGTATCGGCTTCGCGCTGGGCATGAGGCGACGCTGACGGTTCTGGCCCTCAAGCGTTACAGCATGGAAACGGGAGTGCACCCGCCAGACCTGCAGAGCCTGGTAGACGCTGGCTATGCTCGCAGTATCCCGGTGGATCCGTACAGTGATGGTCCCTTGATCTACAAACGCGTCGGCGACGAATTCGTGCTGTACAGCGTGGGGCCGGACTTTGTCGATGACGGAGGCAGGCGAGGCGTGGATGACGAGGGCCAGGCAAAAGCCTGGGCCGACAACGGCGACATGGTCTTCTGGCCGTTGGAGGTGGCGCTGCCATAAGCTGTGCCGGAGCGGAGATCGGCAAATCGTTGCAATTGCGGGTCGATAGTCATAGGATAGCTTCCCGGATGGTCCGGCAGGATGCGCGCGGCGCATTGTGCGATTTCTGATCTGAGTTCTGGGAGGCTGTCATGGGTTCGGGAAGATGTCCTCTGCACTGTCACTTCTGTCATTCGGTTTCGCGTCGCGATTTTCTCAAAGGGTCGACGGTCCTGCTGGCCGGCTCGTCGCTCATGGCGGGCTGTGCGTCCCTGGATTCGAAGGAAACGGCGATGGAGCCGATTCGCCCATGCGGTCCGGCTTCCGTCTATGTGCCGACGATCCGTGCGGCATTCGTCCGCCGCAAGGAAGAATATGGCATGCTCTGGCCCGGCGCCGTCTATGACGGCGAGGCCGCGAGGCAGAAATATGCCGCTGAACTGGCGCAAACGGCTTCACAGCTCGGCGCCAAACTCGAACTGCGTCCCGAGCCGATCTACAGCCTCGAAGAAGGGCAAGCCTGGATCGCCGAGGCGGAGGCGGCCAAGGCCGATGGCCTGATGCTTGTGATGATGGACCGCCAGCAGCATTCCTGGCCCACGGCGCAGAAGGTCGCGACCAGCACGGTCCCCTCGATCATCTTCTCTCCGTTGGGAACGTCGTTCACGACGAACACCGTCAGCGTGGTTGATACGCCGGGCTGTGTGGTCTACGCGACGAACGATTTCAGCCAGCCCGCTCACGGCATGAAGATGCTCTGCGCCAGGGCGAAGATGGCTCGGACCCGCTGCGTGGTCATCAAGGGCGATAAGCGTTTCGATGCGCCGCTGGCCGACACGGGCATCTCGCTGCGGCACATTCCGGCCTCGTCTTTCATCGAGGAGTACCGTCGCACGCCCGACAGCGAAGCGATCCTGGCGATGGCCGATGAGTACATGCGACGAGCGCGCCGCCGGATCGATGCAACGCGCCAGGATGTGGTCAACGGACTCAAGAGCTACTGCGTCGCAGGCCGGATCCTCAAACGAGAGGGAGCCGACGCCATCACAATGGACTGCCTCGGAGCACTGGGCAACATCGAGGTCAGCCTACCCTGCATCGCGTGGTCGCGTATGAACGACGACGGCATTCCCGCCGCCTGCGAAGCCGATCTCGGCGCGGTGGCGTCGCTCGTGATGACCCACTACCTGTTCGACCGTCCGGGGTTCCAGCAGGACCCCGTGGCCGACACGATGGACGACACGGTGATCGGCGCGCATTGTTCGTGCCCGACCCGGCTGAACGGCTTTGACCAGCGACCGGAGCCCTTCGACATCAAGCACCATCACGGCAACCGTGACGCGGTTCCGCGCACGATCTGGCGGCAAGGGCAGCGCGTCACGAGCATCGATCTGCTGCCCGGCAGTCAGGAAAAGCCCTCGACCGTGCTGGTCTCGGTCGGCACCGTGACGGACAATATGGAAGTGCCTCCCAGCGGCGGCTGCGTCGTCTCGGTCAAGGTCAAGTTCGACGGCAGCCACCCAGTGCTCAGCTTCCCAGGCTTCCATCAGATCTTCTTCTACGGTGACTATGGCCGGCAGGTGAAAGACTTCTGCCAGCTCTGCGGCTTCACCGCCCAGGTGGTGTGATCATGTCGACAGAGGACAACAAACGGCTGGTTCGCCGTTA
The DNA here is from genome assembly GCA_040772485.1 of Sedimentisphaerales bacterium. Lineage (GTDB taxonomy): Bacteria > Planctomycetota > Phycisphaerae > Sedimentisphaerales > Anaerobacaceae > Anaerobaca. Next base: position 104,215 of record JAXGYC010000018.1, read on the forward strand.
CATCGAAGAAGTTGTGAACACTGGCGACGTCGAGCGCCTGGCCGAGTTCATCGCACCGGACTACGCGGAAGTCTACCGGAACGTACGGTATGCAATAGGGATCGAAGGAGCGAAGAAGCATATCCTTGGCGTTCGGGCGACCTATCCCGACCTTCGAGTGACGATCGATCGGCAGATTGCGGAAGGGGATTGGGTGGCTTCTCAAGTCACCGCCCGAGGTACGCATCAGGGCGCGTGGCTGGGCATCCAGCCCACGGGCAAAGCTGTCGAGTTCACCGGAGTGAACCTCGATAGGGTAGTTGGCGGTCGTATCGTGGAACATGGGGGAGCCGCCAATCTCCTGGAGACGCTGCTGGAGATTGGGGCGGTTCGGGTCGTGAGCCCGAAGGACTGAGTGATCCGGAGAATGTGAATGCTCTGGGCGAACTTGTGAACGTTTCCGCTTTCCCGCTTGCGAGGCGTATATGTGCAGCTTCTTCCGAGACGCCGGGTAGTTGCCGCTGACAGACGACGACATGCTGGACTGCGCGGCCCTGGCTCGTTCCACAACCAGGTTCTACGCCCATTAGTGTCGTGTTCTGAGGGAGGATTTGAGGCCATGAAGTACCGCCGGTTGGGCAAGACAGGGTTGAAGGTATCGGTCGTGGGCTTAGGGACATGGCAGCTTGGCGGCGAGTGGGGCAAGACCTTCGAGCAGGCCGAGGTCGACGCCATTGTTGGTAAGGCCGCTGAGATGGGCGTCAACCTGATTGATACTGCCGAGTGCTACGGCGACCACCTCTCCGAGCGGCTCATCGGGCAGGCGATCAAGGGCCGGCGTGACCAGTGGATCGTCGCGACCAAGTTCGGCCACCGGTTCAAGCGGCGGTTCGAGCGGGACGATGTCTACGAGCCGGCGCTCGTTCGAGAGCAATTGGAGGCTTCGCTCAAGGCGCTTCAGACGGACTACGTCGACCTGTACCAGTTCCACAGCGGCACCGACGCGATGTTCGACACGTCGGGACTGTGGGAAGTGTTACGGAGGCAGGTCGAATCGGGCGTCGTGCGGCACTTGGGCATATCGATCAGCAGCAGCTACCAGGGGACACATCAGGTGGACCGTGCCTTGGACGTGGGAGCAGGCGCGATCCAGGTCGTGTACAATCGACTCCAACGGAAGGCGGAAGGGCAGTTTCTTGATGCGGCGATGGCGCAAGGGCTCGGCGTGCTGGCTCGCGTTCCGCTGGCCAGCGGCTTTCTGAGCGGCAAGTATGGCAAAGACGCCCGGTTCGACCGGACGGACGTCCGGGCGGTCTGGCAGAGCGACGAGCAGCGGCGCCGGATGGCCGAGGAGGTGGACGAGATTCGCAAGGAAGTCCCCGAAGGCGTGCCCATGGCGCAGTGGGCTTTGGCGTGGTGTCTGCAACATCCGGCGGTCTCGTGTGTCGTACCGGGCTGCAAGACGGTCGAACAGGTGGTCTCCAATGCCGCTGCCGCCGACCTCGGCTCGGTCTCGGACGGCCACCCTCAAGCGGTCGAGCAGGAATCATGCAGGTGACATCGGCGCAGAGACTGGGCGGTTGCGGAGCCTGCCATCGGAACAAATAGAAACCGAGCAGAGCGAGGGGAAACTCGTTTCTGCTCGGATGGATCTCGGGAAGGAGAAGGCGGAAGACGCCGTAGGTTAGCGTCGTGCCGCCCGTTGGGCTTTTCGCATGCGTCGGCGTTCGCGCTCGGAGGGCTTCTCGTAATACGCGTTGCGTTTCATGTCACGAATCAGGCCCTCTTTCTCACAGAGCTTCTTGAATCGCCTGATCATCTGTTGCACCGACTCGCCTGTACGCACCTTGACTTTCAACACTCAGGGGACTCCTTAACAACGGCTATCCAGCCACAAACCCGAACTTGCGGGAGCACGTACTCCCAACTTCGACACAACGCGTGAACCAGTTAACCTAATCGGTCGGTCACGCGTTTGCAAGGGCAAAATCGCGAGCCGGGCCGCTTTTTCGGCAGATTATAGGCCCGGCGTGGGGCCTGGCCGGACGCGCCCGCAACGCGGAATTCGCCTCTCTGGGCCTCGGCCGGGCTTGAAAAAACGCCCCAAACGTGGTATTCTGCCGGTGTTCTTGGGAGGTATGCCTATACTTGGAAAAGTTGCGCCAGACGCTGAGAGTCAGAAAAGAGCGGGCCATCCTGGTGGCCGCGAACCTGTACAAATCGAACGGATCGGATGGTCTGGCCGAGTTGACCGCCCTGGCTGAGAGTGCCGGAGCGGTCGTCGCGGACCGGTTTCAGCAGCGAATCCGTACGATCAACCCCTCCACCTATATCGGCAAGGGCAAGGCCCTTCAGCTTGGCCAGCGGGTCCGACGGTTCAAGGCCGATGTGATCATCTTCGACAATGATCTGTCGCCGGCCCAGATCCGCGAGCTGGAGAAGATCACCGAGACCAAGGTGCTGGACCGCAGCGAGCTGATTCTCGACATCTTCGCCACGCGGGCCAAGACCAAACAGGCAAAGCTCCAGGTGGAGCTGGCCCAACTGGAGTACACGTATCCGAGGCTGACGCAGATGTGGTCGCACCTCGACACGGTCGCGGGCGCCGGAGGTGCTACGGCGGCCGGCGCCGTCGGCGGCATCGGCACGCGCGGTCCCGGCGAGCAGCAGCTCGAAATCGACCGACGCCTGGTCAGCAAGCGGATCAGCGAACTGAAGCGGGAACTGGAGGAGATCGACGATCGCAGGCTGCGCGAGATCGAGGGCCGACACGGCCTCTTCAAGATCTGCCTGGTCGGGTACACCAACGCGGGCAAGAGCACGCTGCTCAACGCGCTGACCGATGCGGGTGCGTTCGTCGAGGATCGGCTGTTCGCCACGTTGGACACGCGCACGCGGAAGTGGTCGCCCGCCAAGGGAGTGGAAGTGCTGCTCAGCGACACGGTGGGCTTCGTCCGGAAGCTGCCCCACCAGCTCGTGGCCTCGTTCAAGGCGACGCTGGAGGAAGCGGTCAACGCGGACCTGCTGCTTCACGTGATCGACGTGTCGAACGAGGATGTGCTGGGGCAGATGGAATCGGTCCACGCCGTTCTCGATGAGATCGGCTGCGCAGGCAAGCCCACGCTGCCCGTGCTCAACAAGATCGATGCCATCAAAGACATCGGCTCGCTGGAGATGCTCGAGACGGTCTATCCGGATGCCGTATCGATCTCCGCGCGGGGCGGACGGGGGCTCGATGCGCTGGCCCGCAAGATCATGGAGTCTTACCGTGGCGGAGACATTGTGCTGCGCGTCCGCAGTCGTCCGGCCGACGGCAAGATCCACAGCTTTCTCCGCAAGCACGGACAGATCCTCGATGAGCAGTACGGCGAAAGTTCCGTGGTCATCGAAGTCCGCATGGGGCGAAACCAGTTGCCCGAACTGCGCCGCCTCAAACCCGACGCCATGGATATGGTCGGACACTGACGGCACGGCCCTCCGTCCGGGTGTGGTCGGCAAACGGTGGCGGTTTCGGGGCACGCGCCATGGCCACCAAGTCTGGTGTCGGCAGGCGTCCCTCTTGCGATCTCGCCCGGAGCCTCTCTTTTTCTGTCACCCTGAGCGGAACGAAGTGGAGTCGAAGGGTCTGGCGGCGAAGAAGGCAGTCGTCGTGCCCATATCTGGACCCGTGGAATGGTTGATCCGTCGCTGCATCCCGAAGACTACCCGAAACACAAGGCACAGCCCATTCGGTGCCAGATTCCTCCATTCCGCTTCGCTCCAGTCGGAAGGACAAGGGAGGGATGGTGCCCAGTCGGAAGGACAAAGCGGACGGGCCAGAGACAAGTGCCACCGTATTCCGGCCGCACCCCCCAGTCCTTTTCGCGGTCCTCTCCTTGACGTCGTCGTCTGCGGTAGGTAGGATCGTCTACGTGCAGATAGCCGATTGGGAAAGGGCCACGCGATGCGAAATTATACGGGACTGTTCTTGCTGGTGCTCATGCTGGTTCTTGCGCCGGTGCTCATGCTTTGGTACATGCGGTCGCAAGTGTGCAGTAACCCAATAGACGTCCGTCAGCCGGCGCAGTTGCGTTCGATAGAAACGGCGCTGGAGTTTTTCTCGAGCGAGTCCAAGGGCTTTCCGCCTTCGGATGCGAACGATCCGACTGGTGCACCCTACTGCGGAGCGATGAAGCTGGCGGAGGCGGTGATGGGCAGGGACCTGTTCGGCGTTCATTTCCGCTCAGGATTTCGTGCGGACGGTTGTGATCCCAACGCCGGGGCGGACCTGTATCCCGAGAATCCTCCCAAGGCCAACCTGGCAGGGCGGAAGGGACCCTACTTACAGGCAGAGAACGCCAACGCCTATCGGCTGGTCGACGTCTATGGCAAGGACCATACGGGGCCTTTCGATGAGAATCACTATGTGCTGTGTGACACCTTCCTACGGAAGCGTTTGAGCGGCAAGAAGACCGGGATGCCAATTCTTTACTACCGAGCCGACCGAGAGGGAACAACCCACGATGTGAACGATTCTGACAACCCGGCGAACATCTACGACTATCGGGACAATCATGTGCTCGTCGGTCTGGGCGTGCCGGGCGAGCCGAACGCCGTGCACCCGCTGTCCGATCCCAGGCGGTTATATCGGAACACCATGAGCGACAAGAGCCCCGGGCAGAGCCGACCCTGCCGGCCGGATTCCTTCATCCTCATCAGCGCCGGGTACGATGGGCTGTATGGCACCCCCGACGACATCTGCAATTTCGAATGGCCGTATCGCGAGTGACACACGGCTCTCCGACTGATACGCAGAATCTCCGTGTTCGCCATTCCGCTGTGACCTCGCTGGAATTGACAGGCGGGGGGTGAGGGGTTCTAATGCGTCGCGAATGAACCGGACAACGTCCTCGTGAATGGGGTTTTGCGATGCCACAGGAAGGATTCAGGAACGTCTCGATCGTTGGCGACGGCGGCATGGGAACCGTGCTGGCCATGCTGTTGTGCGAGAAGGCCGTGCCGACGCGCATGTGGGGCTTTGACGCCGGACAGCTTGCCGAGATCGAACGCCAACGCGAGAACACGAAGTTCCTGCCGGGCTACACGCTCCCAACCGCTCTTGTCTTTGAGCCTGAGGACGATCGCGCCCTGGCCGGCGCGGACCTGATCGTCTCGGCGGTGCCATGCCAATACATGCGCCGCGTCTGGAACCGTCTGAAGGCCCATGTCCCTTCCGGCGTGCCGATTGTGTCGGTGGCCAAGGGGATCGAGAACGGCACGCTGTTGCGTCCCACGCAAGTCCTCGCAGACGTGCTGGGCGGAGATGTGTCCACCGCTGTCTTGAGTGGGCCGACCATCGCCGACGAGCTGGCGCGGAGGCTGCCTGCGACGGCGTGCGCCGCCTCTGAGGACAAGACGCTCGCCGTTCGTATCCAGCGCACGTTCACCTGTCCGTGGCTTCGCGTCTATACAAATCCGGACGTTGTGGGAGTCGAGTTGGCCGGTGCGATGAAAAATGTGATTGCCATCGCGGCGGGTATTATCGACGGCGTTCGCGCCGGCGACAATGCCAAGGCGGCCCTGCTCGCACGTGGACTGGCGGAGATCACCCGGCTGGGGCTGGCCATGGGCGCCACCGAGCAGACGTTCGCCGGGCTGACGGGCCTGGGCGATCTGGTGACCACGTGCATTTCGCCGTCCGGGCGCAACCGTTCCTTTGGCGAGCGAATCGGCCGGGGGCAGACTCTGGCCGAAGCCCAGAGCGCCACGGATTCCGTGGTCGAGGGCATCGCGACCTGCGAGTCGGTTGCCTCCCTGGCGTCCAAATATAACGTGGAAATGCCGATTGCCAGAGCGGTTTACGAGGTCCTTTTCAAGAACAAACCGGTGCGGTCCGCCATTGAGGACCTGATGACGCGGCGTCTCAAAGCCGAATGAGGCCGCTCTGGTCGGGGTGCGGCGTGCCAGAACCGACCGACAGACACCGAAACGATTCATCCCCCCAGCCCTGCCACGAAACGGCAGGTCCCTTTTTGTAATCCTGCCGCGTTCCTGTGTCCCCACGGACCTGCGTACGGCCTCCGGCGGCGCGGATATCATCTCACCGTGTTATCGGATGTCCGCCGGCCGAAGGGAGACCGTGAATTCGCTCCAACGGTCCAATCTCCCGTGCCGCTTTTTGTCCCATGGTGTTCGGTTGATATATTTTAAGTGGCGCGGCACGGATGGTCGAAGTAGCACTGCCGAAAGATCGAGTTCCAGGACCAACGCCGCGCTATAAGAAAGGGAAAGAGGGGGTTCATGAGAAGCCAGTCTGAAACACATGCCGGCAGTCGAGACAAGAGTAAGCACTATCAACCCGTATTGAGGTAGGTCGGACAGGTATGTTTGGACTCCTGAAAAAACGCTCGCATCTTATCGGGGTCGACTTGGGCAATGACTGCCTGAAGCTCGCGCAACTGACGAACGGGACAGAGGAAGCCTTGCTGCTTGCCGGTCAGTACGTCAATCGTCCGGCGGAGATCGTCGCCGGGACGGCCCGCTGGCAGCGTTGGGCCGTGGACGTCATGCGCGAGGCGACCGCAAACGGACACTTCAAGGGCAAAGAGGTCGTGGCGGCCCTGCCGGCCAACGAGGTCTATGTAGACCACCTTCGCTGGCCCAAGAAGTTCGACGGCAAGATCGAAGACGCCATCTTCGCCAAGATCAAGCAGAAGCTGCCGTTCGAACCGATTCAGAAGAACACCATGATCAAGTACATTCCCACCGAGCAGGACAACGTCATGGTGTTGGCGACGGAGCGGGCCGTGATCGACCGCCACCTGGCGATCTATGAGCGGGCCGGTCTTGCCCTCAGCTCCATCGGCGTCTGGCCGGTGGCATTGGCGACGTGCTATGCCCATTTCTTCGGTCGTCGCAAGACCGATCTGGATGCCATCGTCATGCTGTTGGACATCCAGCCGGACTGCACGAACATGGTGATCAGCCGGCACAAGAATCCGCTGTACGCCTGTTCCGTTCCGATCGGGGCCAAGCTGCTCAAGGAAGAGCCCATGGTGGGCCGGTTGGTGATGGAGTTGACCGCTGGCCGACGGCAATTTCTTGCGACCTACAAGAATGTGCAGATCGAGCGTCTGATCTTCCTGTCGGGGCTGGCGGTGGAACCGGACATCTATCGCACCGTGGCCCGGCAGTTGGAGGTCCAGGCGCAGATGGGAGACTGCATGGCGGCCACGACTGTGAGCGACCCCGATCGATTCGGCTTGGACCGCAGAAGCGACAAGGTCAGTTGGGCCCTGGCGTTCGGTCTGAGCCTGTGTTGAACGGGGTTTGACAACCAATAGGGACTCCGCAGACGGAGAGAAGCAATGCCGAACATAAATTTCGTACCGGATGACTATGTGCAGAGCAACGAGTCACGCAGAGCCAATCTGATGTGCCTCGTGCTGTTCTCTGTAGTGATGGCGGCCCTCGGGGGCTCCTTTGTCACGATCAAAATCCGGCAGCGGGCCTGCGGCACCGAGGAATCGCTGGTGAACGCGAGGATGGCCCGAATGCAGGAATCGATCAAGAAGTTCGAGGAGTTGCAGACCAAACGCAAGGAGATGATGAAGACGGCGCTGACGACCGCTGAGCTGATCGAGCCGGTGCCGCGCAGCGTTCTTCTGGCCTCCTTGACGAATACTCTGCCGGTCGGCGTTTCTCTGGTCAAGCTGGACATCCGTCAGGCGGAGGAGTCGAAGGGGAACGCGCGCGGCAAGTCTTCCCAGAGCAAATATGAAGCCGCGCAGAGCAGGAAGGGGAATGAGTCGGCGGCAAGGCTTTCGGCCGAGGAGAAACTGGATACGCACATGGACATCGAGGGCATGGCGCCCAGCGATATTCAGGTGGCCGAATACATCCGGCGTCTGGGCAATTCCCTTCTCCTGGACAATGTCGTTCTGGTGGAGTCGGCGGAAAAGAAGGTGGAAGGAACCTCGTTCCGGCACTTCAAGCTCAAGGCGATGCTGGCCGGCGAAGTGCACCTGACCAAGGAAGACGTGGACGAGATTCGATCCCGCGCCGAACACTCCATCTACCAGTTCTAATTTCGATTGGGTCCAGCAAACCCGGAGAACCCGGCGTCACGGGTTCTCGGCGACAGGAGTATGACTATGACCAGCGGCCTTAGAAAAGCCATTTTCTTCGTGTTGTTGCTCGGTGTGGCGGCGGCGGGCTACCAGTTCATGATTAAACCCGCCAATCAGCACTTGGCCGTGGCGCGGCAGCGCGTCGACGGCAAGCGGGCCAAGCTCATCGAGTTCGAGGAAGCCACCAACAAGGCGGAAGATCTCAACAAGCAGCTCAGCCAGCTGGAAGAGGCGATCCGCTTCTTCGAAAGCAAGCTGCCCCCTACCAGCGAGATCCACAAGGTTCTCGAACAGGTCACGGTGATCGCCCAGAAACAGGGGTTGCAGCCCAAGACCATTCGCACTCTGGTCCGCAAGGACAACAACGGGTACGTGGAGCAGCCTCTGACCATGAAGCTGGTCGGCAACTTCAATGCGTTTTATTCGTTCCTGCTGGAGATTGAGAAGCTGCCGCGCATCATGAAGCTTCGGGAACTCAATCTGGAGAAGAACAAGGACGGGCAAGGTGAAATTGGCGCCGAGTTCATTCTGAGCATCTTCTTCCAGAACAAAACAGTGTGACCCGGGCGGGCGTTCCATGAGGAGCGCACGCAGGTGTAGTCGAGATCGGGGATTGATGGAGTTGGCATATGTTGTCCTTTTTGCATGAGCAGAGCCCCGGAGAGATGCCGGGAAATGAGACCGGAAGTCCGGGCCACGGAGAAACAAGCGCCCCGAACAAGGGTGAGACGCAGGAGTACCTGACCGTTGCCGCCAACAGCAAGAACCTCCGCAAGAGCACGATTCTTGTGGGGATTCTGGTCGCGATCGGCCTGCTGTGTCTGGGGTATATGATTCACAAGAGCCGGCCTCAATCGGCCTCGGCCCGGCCCAACAAGGACGAGGAAGCCAACATTGAGGCGGCCATCAGCCGGTTGACGGGAGTCAGCACGGAAATGGTCAGCCGGATGGACGAGATCGTCAACAAGTTCTATGAGTTCTCCGATGTCTTTCAGATCGGCGTCGCCGAGCTCGCGAAGAACCCCTTCGAAGTTGAGGCGCTCATGGGGGCGGCCAAGGACGAGACGGTGCCGGTGCAGGACGATCAGGCGAAGGCCGCCCTGATTCGACGCGAGATGATCAAGAAGAAGGTCGCGAACCTGGCCCTGCTCAGCGTGATGCGATCCGACGAGGGGAACGCCTGCATGATCAACGACCGGATTCTCCGGCAGGGCGATCTCATCGAAGGGTTCGTCGTCACCCAGATTGCCGCCAGCTCCGTTGAACTGACCTGGAAAGGCGATGAGGCGGGCCTTGACGTGGGAACCGAAGATCTGACCATCCAATTGAACTTGGCGCAATGATGCTACGTTTCCTATCCAATTCCAAAGCGAGTGCTCCACCGGCGCCGAGTTCCAAGCCGGAACCTCGTCCGGCGGCGGCGGTCTTTTCCGACGACGAGGAAGTGCGCGGTCTCAGCGACCTGTACTCTCCGGAGCCGACCAGTCATACGCACGTGCGCGATGCCGCAGACATCCTGCTGGAGATGGGCAAGATCACGGACGAACAGTACGGCCGACTGCGCAGGGAACTGATGAACCGCCCCGGTGTGGATGCCGCCATGTGGTTGCTCAAGGAAGGCTGGGTCAAGACGGATGACGTGCTGCACGCCAAGGCGAAGCTGGGCGGACTGGAATTCCGCCGCATCCTTCCGGAGGAGGTGGAAAAGGGCGCCTTCGAGAAGCTGGACATCGCCTTCATTCAGCGAAGCAGTGTCGTGCCGGTCGCCGTCGAGGAGGATACCCTGCTGGTGGCGACCAGCGAGCCGGCGAACGTCTTTGCCATTGAGGATGTCAAGCGCCAGACCGGAATGAACGTTCGGGTCGTGGTCTGCAGCGCCGACGACATCAACGCTATCTGTGAGTCGTTCAAGGTGAAGGAGGAAGCCGACACCAATCTGGACGACATCATCAACGACATGACGGAAGTCGAGGTGGTTCAGGATCAGCAGGACGATTCGGAAGACCTCGAGTCGATGGCGGGACAATCGCCCGTCATCAAATTCGTCAACTACCTCATCAGCAACGCCATCCGCGAAGGCGCCAGCGACATTCATATCGAGCCGAAAGAGACCAAGACCCGGATTCGCTATCGCATCGACGGCGTGCTGTTCGAGGCGATGCAGGCTCCCATCAAGATGCATCCGGCCATTGTCTCACGCATCAAGATCATGGCGAATCTCGACATCTCCGAGCGCCGGGTTCCTCAGGATGGCAAGGTGTCCGCCATCGTCGGAGGGCGAGCCATCGACCTGCGTATCTCCACGTTGCCGACCAACCGCGGCGAGAAGACCGTGATTCGTGTCCTCGACAGTCAGTCGATCGTCCGGGGGCTCGAACACGTCGGCATGGAGGCGGACGTGTGTCAGGCATTCGCCCAACAGGTGGCGATGCCGCACGGGATTCTGTTGGTGACCGGTCCGACCGGATCGGGCAAGAGCACCACGCTGTACTCGGCGCTGTGCCAGATGGATGGCGAGCGGCTGAACATCTCCACGGTGGAAGACCCGGTCGAGTATGAACTGGACTTCTGCAACCAGGTTCACGTCAATGAACGTGCCGGACTGACGTTTGCGTCGGCCCTGCGAAGTCTGCTCCGCCAGGACCCCGATGTCATCATGATCGGCGAGATTCGCGACAATGAGACGGCGCGGATCGCCGTGCAGGCCGCGCTGACAGGCCACCTGGTGCTCTCCACCCTGCATACGAACGATGCGGCCAGCAGTGTCACGCGATTGGTCAACATCGGCATCGACGCGTACCTGATCGCCGCCTCGCTGAATGCCGCCGTGGCCCAGCGACTGGTGCGAAGAATCTGCTCCAAGTGCAAGGAAACCTACAAGATCCCGGACCGCTGGCGTCGATACGTCGAGCGAGTCGGCGCCAACCCGAACGAGCTCGTCCACGGCGCCGGTTGCGAGGCCTGCCGAGGGTCCGGCTACTCCGGGCGCGTCGGTATTTTCGAGATGCTGGTCGTCGACGACAAATTCCGCGACATCATCAACCAGGATGCCTCCGTCGCGAGCATGCGCCGTGCGTTCCACGCCAGCGGCCAGCCATCGCTGTTCGAAGACGGAATGCAGAAGGTCAAGAAGGGCCTGACCACCGTCGAGGAAGTGCTTCGCGTGACCGAGGTCTACGGACAAACCGAGGAAGAGGTGTTCGTGGAGAATCTGGACTAAACGTTTCGAGTCTCAGGACAGGATGCGGTTATGATTGACATCAAGAACATTCTCTCGCTGGCCATTGAGAGTCGCGCCAGTGACGTGCATATCAACGTGGGGATGCCTCCGGTGCTGCGACGGGACACAGAGCTGATCGACATGGAGGCTCCGCCGGTCACCGATCAGGACGCACGCGCCATGGTGTTGGCCATGGTGGGCCCCGAGAAGATGAAGAAGTTCGAGGAACTCCGCGACCTGGACTTCTCGACGGAGATCACCGGCGGCCATCGCTTCCGCGTCAACGCCCATTTCCAGCGGGATACCGTGGCCATCAGCTTCCGCGTAATTCCCAATCAGGTGCACAACATCGACGATCTGCATCTGGCGCCCATCGTCAAGGAGTTGACGGACCTGCCGCGAGGACTGGTCCTGGTGACCGGCCATACCGGTTCGGGAAAGAGCACGACGCTGGCGGCCATGATCGGCCTGATCAACTCGCGATACAGCAAGCGCATCATCACGCTGGAGGATCCCGTCGAGTATCTGATTGAGAACGACCGGTGCATGGTCGAGCAGCGCGAGATTGGATCGGACTGTCCGAACTTCGCCTCCGGGCTTCGGCACGCCCTGCGTCAGGACCCGGACATCATCATGGTCGGCGAAATGCGAGACCTGGAGACCACGAGCTTCACGATCACCGCCGCCGAGACCGGCCACCTGGTTTTCAGCACGCTGCACACAATCAACGCGCCGCAGAGCATCGAGCGTATCATCGACATCTATCCGGCCGGCCAGCAGAACCAGATCCGGACCATGCTGGCCAACACGTTGCAGGCGGTCATCTCCCAGACCCTGTTCCGCCGCATCGACGAGCCGGGTATGGTGCCCTGCACCGAGATCCTGCTGTGCACTTCGGCCACACGCAACTGCATCCGGGAAAACCGAATCTACGAGATTCCCAACATCATCGAAACCTCTCGTCGGTTGGGCATGCAGAGCATGGACCACGGCATTGCCGAGATGTACTTCAAAGGGTTCATCGATCGGGATGAGGCGATCGTCCGTTCCAGCAATCCGGGAAAGATGGAGAAGATTCTGGTCACGGCGGGAAAGATGGATAATGCTCCCCAGTTGGTCAAGGCCGCCGCAGACAAGTGAGTGAGGGTGACATGGCGCTACAAACCGTCCAAGAGCACGAGAACCACACGGCCGCGTCCGAGGACTGGCAGGGTACAGGATCCCAGGCGACCGGGAACAGCCGACGCAGCCACAGCCAGGCCGAGAGTTCTGCTGCCCCGAATTCGCTCGTCGGGAAGATGAAGGGGTTCCGGATCGAGTTCGGACCCAGCCGCAAGGACATCCTGCATTTCACCAGCCAGTTGGCCGTCATGGTCCGGGCCGGTATCAGCCTCCAGGATGCACTGGAGGGAATCTGCGAGCAGTCGGACAACGCCAAATTCCAGGGCGTCCTCCGCGACCTGAAGTTGCGCATCGAAGAGGGCAACAGCTTCTCGCAGGCCCTGGCCGAGCACCCGCAGGTCTTCACGAATCTGTACGTGAACATGGTGGCGGCGGCGGAGGCCTCCGGCTCCCTCAGCGACATGCTCCAGAAGCTGGCCGAGTACTTGGACCAGGAAGCGGAGACACGCTCGCAGGTCAAAGGGGCCATGGTGTATCCGGTCATCATTGCCGCCATGGCCATAGGCGTCACGACATTTCTGCTGTGCTTCGTGCTGCCGCGTTTCACCGCCATCTTCCAGGGCAAGGAGCATCTTCTTCCGGCGCCGACGATCGCTCTGATGGCGACCAGTCATTTTCTGCGGACGCGGTGGTATGTGATCATCCCGGTGATCGGTGCGGCCTTCTGGGCCCTGCACTACTTCATCAACACTCCGACCGGCCGCCTCTGGTGGGACAAGGCCAAGCTGGTGCTGCCTCTGATCCGCACCTTGTGCCGCAGCCTTTATATCACGCGGAGTCTTCACACCATGGGTGTGCTGACGCGGGCCGGCGTGCCGATTCTCAACACCTTGTCCATCACCGCCCATATCTCCGGCAACGTCCTCTTCAAGGACATGTGGCTGGGGGTCTATGAGGAGGTGCGACAGGGCAAGAAGATTGCCGCCAGTCTGGCCCGCTATACGTTGATGCCCAGCAGCGTCGTGCAGATGATTCGAAGTGGTGAGGACTCCGGCAACATGGCGGAGGTCCTGCGAGACGTATCGGGTTTCTATGCCCGCGAGCTGAAGGCCGTGATCAAGGCGGTGACATCGATGATCGAGCCGATCATGATCTGTCTCATGGGTGTTCTGGTCGGATTCATCGCCATGAGCATCATCCTTCCGATCTTCAAGATGTCGAGCCTGGTTTCCGGCAAATAGACGGCTCCGGCAGGCGAGGGGGTGTGATATGAAGGAGTCCAGACGTTCGAAGGGATTCTCGTTCGTGGAGATTCTGATCTCGATCATCCTGGTGGGGCTGTCCATCACGGCGCTCGTGGTCGCCAGCAATTCCTTCACGCAGGCCAACGCAAGCGGCGCCGACATCTCGACCGCTGAGTTCCTCGTCGAACAGATCCGCGAGCTCACGGCGATGCTGCCGGTGGCGGACCCGGAACTGACGACGACCTGGACGGTCTTGGGCCCGGAAACGGGGGAAGCGGCGGTCGCCAACTACGATGACGTGGATGATCTTGACGGATTCAACAGCGCCACGCTCGGCGCGCCGATCGACGCCCACCGGAACCCGCTGAACGCGTTGGCCCATTTCAGTCAGCGCGTCACCGTGGAGAAGGTCAGCAAAACAGACTTCGACGAAGTCAAGCTGGACAATTTTGACACGCCATTCGCGCGGGTCACGGTTCAGGTGTTCCTGAACGGACGAGAAGTCAGTTCGGCCAGTTGGATCCGTGCCCGATACTGATCGGGCCAGGCGTTGGTTCTGGACGCTCACTGCGTCCGGGGGGGACGACCATATGAAACGCAAGCAGAGTCTTCATCGAAGCGCCGCCGGCTTCACGATCGCGGAGTGCCTGATCAGCCTGGCCATCTGTGCCCTGCTGATGACGGCGGTCGCGGTCGCCTTCAACGCTTCGCTCATCAACTTCCGCGAGAACGAGGAGATGTTCCAGTCGATCAACAACGCCCGCCAGGCGCTGACTCGAATGACTACGCAGCTCCGCACGGCAGACGCCGTTGATCCGAACGTCTCGGCGACCCAATGCAGCTTCTTCACCCCCGACATTGAAGGAATCACCTACGAGTTCCGTGCGGCGGACAAGAAGCTGTATCTGATAACCAACAGCGACGGGAACGAGTACACGCTCTGCGACAACGTTACGGACGCCAGCTTCACGCGGACGTTGGCAACGAATGGCGAGCCCAAGAGCGTCCTGATCTCGCTGACTGTCCAGTGCGGCAGCAGCACACGTACTCTCTCGGCGGCCGCGGTTATCCGGCGGAATCTGGAACTCTGATTGAAGGACACCCGGACTGTCGTGGGGCCGCAGGGTGCGCCTCTGTGCCGGGGCGGACAATTCTCAGAACTTCGGCAAAATTTCTTGCTTTTTCCTTCCGCTGAGCCTACGATACGCCGGTCGCCAATTGAGGGCGGTTAGCTCAGATGGCTAGAGCGCCTGCTCGACACGCAGGAGGTCGTTGGTTCAAGTCCAATACCGCCCATTGCCGCAAACCCTTTTCAGCAAAGCGTTTGCGGCAAATCATCCCCGTGTCAGCCTCCTCGGCAAGACCTGCGCTACACTTTTGCTCCGCCCTTCAGAGGCGCTGCTCCGGGCCGGCATTGGCGAATTGACGCAGCAACACTTCGGCCGTCCACCTCGCCGCTCTGCCGACGACCTCCGGACAGTCTCGGCCGGCGCGTTCGCGAACATCTTTGCACAAGACGCTCCCATATTCTTGTTGGAAGCGCTGAAAGACCTCGCGCATCAGCCGGTGAGACAAGCCGGTGTTTCCGAACGTCTCAAGACCGCACGTCCAGCCGATAAACATCCCCGCGCCCGTGAAGGCCCCGCAATTCTGTATCCCGTTTGGCGTCGCACCGCCATCGAGGCAGCTCGCTGCCCGGAAAAGTCCTTTGTCGCCGGGAACAAACCCGATGGCCTTCTGCAAGGCCGCCACCGTGCACCGGCAGCAGCCTCCATGCCGTGACTCGTAGTCATGTCCCACTTGATATGCCATTTGGATGATATCGGCACAGGGCTTGTCGATATCGACGTGGTCCTTCTCGGTGAGACCGGCAAACGTGGCTTCGTTCTTCTGCTCGCTTTGGGCCGTTCGCGCCGCAAATCCACCGAGGATCAGCATTCCCGCCCAGTGTAACATGCCTCGCCTGCTCGTATCGGCTCGCTGGTCCGCTGGCGTCTGCCACATGGCGTCGCGCGCATCTGGTTTACCCTTGTAATGCATAGGACCATACTTTCGTATCTGGTAGAGGATCGGTGTCAGCCGGGCGGAGAGGCGCACATCGCCTGGTGCAAGAGCATCCTGACTCACCCGGCAACATATCCGGCAGTGTATTCGACCACGTGGCTGCCGTCAACGGGGTCTGCTCGCTCGCCGCCATTGCCGATGTTGCCGCTGCTGGAGCCCGGAAACGGGGGAACTCTCTCATGTCTCGTTCGGATTTCTGAAAGACGCAGCGGGATTCCGTGCGAATCGGCGACCATGCGGTGATGGTTCTTCCGGCGCGATGCCCGGCAGCGCTGCCACGAGTCCGAAGGCACTGCCACCAGTCCTTGACCTGCCCTGCGGATGGTGGGCGTGGAGCGGGAAAGCAATCCGCGAGTACATCCGGCGACGGAAAGCCGAGGATCGGCGCTTGGATCAGATGCAGATGTTCGATTGACCTCGGCCGCAGGCGGCCCTCAAACAACCTGCTTTGAGCGTTCACGTTCCAAGCCTCCAGCTTTGCGGGAGGCATTGGCCCTTTGCTCGCGAGACGTTGGGTGCAAATCGCCGGGTGCGTGCAGACAATTTGCCTGCCTCTGGCGTGGAGTGAAGCCGGGAGCGGTCTATCGCTGCGCCGTTCCTTTCTGGTCGGAGAAGAGGAACTCTCCGTTTTCGATCGACCAGTCCAGTCCGAAGTAGCCGGCGGCGACAGGATGCGGGTCTTGGACACGATCCCGGTCGACACGTCTGATCACGCAGTCCGGATAGCGAACGAACGGCGTGAAGAGCGACAGCGAATACGTGGACCGCATGCCGACCGGTCCGGTGCCGCCGATGACCACGACCGACGCAACGTCGCTGTCCGGCCGAGGTCGGATGAAGACCGTGCTGAGGTCGTCCCCTTCGAAGGTCCGGTCCCCGAGTTGGATTCGATCTCGGTGGACCTGTACCGGGCTGTCGTTCAAAAGGGCGGACCAGGCGCAGTTCGTCTGTGCGTTGCCGTAGAGGACCGCCGTGCGATCTCGATAGCGAGCCGGCTCGAACGCCGTGTCCGGCACCATCTCCGGGGAAGCATTGCCACGATACAGGAACGTTTCGGCATCGTAGCGTGCCTTGGCGAAGGACCACGTGTTCTCCTCCGCTGTCCCGCAAGTCCCGTACACCAGCAGAAACCGGTAGCGCAGTTCGTCTTTGACGCTGCCGTAACGGTGGGGACCTTTGTTTCGCAGCGGAGGCTTCTCCACACTCTGCCAACGGTCATTCTCGCGTTCCAGCCAGATGGAGTCGGTCCCGTCGGGATAGGGAATTCCGGCAATCGTCTGGCCGTCGAGCTCCACTGTGATGGGCTCGCGCGCAGGCAGATGGCCGACATCCAGCCTCAGGACGGCGACGTTGTCTGTGACACCCTTGAACAGGCGTTTGTGGGGCCAGTTCTCCGCGTGCGCCTTGCTCAGGTCCATGTGCCGGATCTGCCCTTCGATGGCCAGCCAGTGACAGCGGCTCGACACGCCGGGATTCGCCGTGACGAAGTCGACCTCGCGGATCGCCGACGAGGGCGCCAGGGCATGGCGCGCGAACCGATCGAACATGAAGGGCCAGTCCACGCACGCCGAGCCGCCATCGTTGTATTCGTTGCCCCACCAGTGTCCCTGGTTCGGTTCTTCGTGATAGATCCAGTCGTGGTGGAGCCCTTCGAGCACTTCGGCCATCGTTCTGGCCTGGGCAGGGGGCACGTTGTCGTCGTTTCCGCCGTGCAGGATGTACACCGCCTGCTGCTTCAAGTTGGCGGCCAGAGCGACGGTGTCGCCGGACTTCTGGCCCCGGTTCAGCAGAGCCTCCATCGGAGACTCGTCCGTGGTTTGATTGCGACGCCCGCCATAGGAGGAGCGGCTGAGCCAGCCGGCGCTGGGCCCGACTGCGGCGAAACAGTCGGGGTAGGTGGCGCCAAGATGCCAGGCCCCGTGGCCGCCCATGGAATGGCCGGTGAGGTAGATGCGGGATGGGTCGTGCGCCAGCGTCTCCTGTGCGATGTCGAGCACTTCCATGGCGTCCATCCGTCCGAAATCCTCCCAGTCGAATCCGTACGGGCGGCGGTTCGTGGGGGCGACGATGTGGAACCACCGCTTGGGCGAGTACGCCCCGGCCTGACCGTGGGCCTCAACGCCGGCTCCGTGGCACGACAAGACGATTGCCGGCGACGGATCATTCGCCGGGCCGGCTGTGGCGGGAAGCAGGCTGAAATACTGCACCGTATCGTCGATCTCGCTGACAAACGTGATCCGGCGACGCTGATCGGGTTGGACGACCTCGAGACTCAGCGGCATCTCGTGGCAGGATACCCCGTCCCGCGTCAGCAGCCGGAGTGTTCCTTCGATCCGCTGGCCTTTGATGGGCGTGGTGGCCCGGATCAGGAATCCTACTTTTCGCACACTCATAGGAGGTATTGCGGGGACCAGCGTCCTCATCACATCGCTCAGTCCAGGCGCTTCTATCGATAGCATGAACCCTTCGGCCGTACCGGAGGTCGAGTTGACGACCACCACCGCGCCCCACGTGTCGATTGTCTGTCCGGCGATGAGGTCAGGCAGCGTCGTGTCCTGCTCCTGGAGAAAGACCGCTGCTGGAGGCTCATAGAGGCGGACCTTGAAGGAACCGCGTCCAGCGCGAAAGAGCAGGTGATTCGTGCCCTCGTGCAGAAGGACCGGCAGATGCACATAGCCGTAGTTGTAGATGTCCCCGCCGCGAGGCGCACCGTTGACATACGTCTCGCTCTGGCCGGAGGCGTTGAGGATCAGCACCTTGGATACATCCGACGCAACGGGCGCACAGAGATACGTTCCGCGATCCTGGACCGTGCCGTTCTTGTCGAACTGGACTCGCTTCCATTGCCATCCTTCCTGGCCTTCCGGTGAAGAGCCTTCCTCGGGCGCAAACTCCGGGAGCGTCCCTTGGACCAGCCGCTCACGAACGGGATCACCGGCGTCCAAGCCAAATCCGCGTCGTCCGCGACCGGCCGAAGTCTCGCTGCGGCTCAGCAATAGCCCGAAGGGCGGCGAAAACCCCTCCGGCTCATCGGCGGCATATGTCGGCACGCTAAAGAGGATGCCCAGTAGCAGGCTCGCGGAACAGAGCCGGATGACGAGGGAACTGCGCATATCGTTTTCTCCTTGAATCATTGCTATGGTGCATCAGAATCGAAGCGCAAGTCGCCCGTGTGTTCGCCGACCTGGACCCGTTCGGATTGGCGGGTCAGCTTCTGCCCATTGATCGAGACGTTCTCGAACGTCACGTCGCGGACGTCGTGCTCGGCGTCTGCTCCCATGACCTGCACGAGATACTCGCCGCTTCGGCCTTCGATCGTGACGTTCTTGAAGCGGATGTCGCGGATGAATCCGGGAACCTTCTTTCGCATGTACTGGTTCACCACCGGACGCAGACGGATGAACTCGCGCTGGCCCTCTCCGTGCATCCGAACGTCTTCCACGGTGACGTTTTCCAGTCGCATGTCCTCGCCGGGTTCGAACAGGAACGGCGTCATGGTGAAGTGGATGATGTCGAGATTCCGCAGCGTGATGTCGCGCATGAACGCCGCTCGGCTTTCGTGCCCGAGCAGGAAGATGCGGGCTCGGTCGCACCAGAGAATCGAATTCTCCACGGTGATCCGCTCCACGTTGCTGTTCGTTCCCTCGAAATCGAGCCCCTTCAGCGCGACGCAATCGTCGTCGCTCCGGATGAAGCAGTCGGTGATCAGCACATCCTGGGAGTTGCACGGGTTGATGCCGTCATCGTTCTGGACGCGGGAATTGCAGAGCTTCACGTTTCGGATCGTCACGTGCCGGCTGCTCTTGGGGACGATGGTCCAGTGCGAGGAGCCGCGCAGCGTGATGTCGCGAATCTCGACGTCGCTGCTGTTGCGAATCGCGATGAGATTGCCCACCGGGCCCTTGCGCCACTCCCAGTCGGAGCCGTCGAGGATGCCGCGACCGCGGATCCGAACGTTCGATCCCTGCACCAGCACTTCCGCCTTGACGACCGCTCCGCCGGCCAGATAGAGGGTCTGGCCGCTGCCGAGGACGATTCTCTCGGGCTTATGCACGCCCGGACCGAAATAGACCACGCCTTCGTCGCCGGCTCCGGGGGCATCGGTCTCCGGCGGGTTGGCGAATAGCAGCAGGGGGCCTCGCCTGCCGTCCGGCTCGATGCTGAGCTTGCACGGTCGCGCCAGCGGCACGGTGATCGTGTGATCGTCTACGATGGTGGGTTGCACGCCTGACGATTGAGGCCGGATCACCACGTTCCGAAGGGAACGTGGGGATGTGATGCGAACCGTAACAGGGCCCGACATGTCGAAATTCGCGAACGAGTACGGCCCGCCGTAGTCCCACTCCTTGCCGGCGAAGGGAGGGTCGAGCACGCGAGCGCGGTGCAAGTCGACCTTCAAGCCTTCCACTCGCACTTCGTAGTCGGTGGACAACGCCTCGCCCGCCGGAGCGGGATACACAACGGCACTCGGTGCCGTGGCCCGAACCGGGGCCGGCGTCTCGCCGGCGGCGCTTGCGCCTGGTGCGGGAATCGAGTCAAATCGCTGCAGAACAAGCAGGAACGCGATGATCGTGGTCTTTCGCATCAGAGACTCCTTGTGTCACAGAGAAGCGGGTCCTTGTACTTGCCCGTCAGTCGCATCATGCGCCCGGGCCCGTGCCATCATAGCACGGATTCGCAGGACCTCAAGTTCCCATAACCCGCGACGGCTTCTTGTGCATTCCGGGTACGCGGGTTAACATAAGGGCACGGTCTCACAAGGACCGTTTTACGTTCCGTGCTTGGACGATCCGTCAATCCACCCGGTCAAGGAGACAAGCAATGGCATCTGACATGAACCGTCGCAAATTCCTGAGATACGCGGCTGCCTCGGCTGGCGCCGTCACCATCGTACCGCGTCACGTGCTGGGAGGGGCCGGCTACGTCGCTCCGAGCGAGAAGCTGACCGTGGCCAACATCGGCTGCGGCACGCAGGGCCTCACCGAAATGGTGCAGTTGCTGGCCGCCCCGCAGGTACAGGTGGTCGCGGTCTGCGATCCGAACAAGGACAGCAGCGACTACGTGGAGTGGGGCACCGACAGCGTCCGGAGCACCATCGCGGCAGGCCTGGGGCGGCCCGACTGGAGGAAGGGGGCCGGCCGGGTCCCCGGCGGCCGCGACGTGGGAAAGGAAGTCGTCGAGCTGTACTACTCGGACAAGACCCCTTCCGGCGGATTCCACGGTTGTGCTTCCTATGCGGACTACCGCGAGCTGCTGGAGAAGGAAAAGGACATCGACGCGGTCAAGGTGATGACGCCCGACCATCTTCACGCAATTGTCTCGATTGCGGCCATGAAGAAGGGCAAGCACGTCGTGCTGCACAAGCCGCTGGCCAATCGCGTTCGGGAGGCCCGGCTGGTCATCGAGACCGCCCGGCAGACGAAGGTCTCGACGCATTTCCTGCCGGCCAGCGAGGGCCAGAGCGTTCGCATGGTCGCCGGCTGGATTGCCGACGGCGCCATCGGGACGCTGCGGGAGATTCACAACTGGTCGAACCGGCCGGTGTGGCCGCAGTATGCCACGATTCCGACCGACCGGCCCCCGATCCCAAAGGGTTTTGACTGGGACCTCTGGCTGGGGCCGTCGCTGCCCCGCCCGTACCATCCGCATTATACGCATGCGGTCTTCCGGGGCTGGTATGAGTTCGGCGGCGGACCGGTGGCCGACATGGGGCACTACAGCCTCTGGCCGGTCTTCCAGGAGTTCGATCTGGACGCTCCGGTCGCGGTCGAATCGACGCCGAGCCACGTCTGCACGATCGAAGATTGTGTCAGCAGGAAGATCCACAACGACTACGCCTTCCCGTTCGCCTGCACGATCCGGTTCAAGTTTGCGGCCAAGGCAGATCGGCCTGCGCTCGATCTGTTCTGGTACGACGGAGGGATCAAACCGCCGACGCCCCAAGAGGCGGAAGAGGACAACCGCGAGCTGCCCGCTGAGGGCATGATGTTCGTCGGCGACAAGGGCAAGATCCTTGGCGGTTTTCTGTGCGAAGACCCGCAGATCATCCCGCAGCGCAAGGCCCGCGCCTTCCAGGCGTCGCGAAACACCGCGGCATCGGATGCACGCGGACGCGACCGGCGCCGCCGCTCCGCCGCCTGGATCGAAGCCTTCCAGACGGGCAAGCCTTCCTACGGCGATTTTCTGCTGGCCGGACCGATCTCCGAAGCCTTCAATCTTGGGGCGGTTTCACTGAGACTCGGAGGCAAGCGCCTGCTCTGGGACGCGGCGAACATGAAGGTCACCAACGTGCCGGAGGCGAACAAGTACCTGGATCGCGAATGCCGACCGGGTTGGGAGTTGACGTAGATCGACTCGTGCGAACCCGGCTCGGTTCTACGGCTTGTCGGATGCTACGGCATGACGATCCGATCGACAGGCATGCCCCTGCGGTCGAGCAGTTCGAGGATCGTGCCGGAGGGTGGGAGGCTGCGCGCGCAGTCGCCCAAGACGAACAGCGACCGACCCTTGGTAGGCCAGTGCCGGCGCTGGTCGAAGCCGATTCGGCTGACGGCCACATAAAGCGCGCCGTCGGCCGGGATGACAGTGCCTCCGCGGAACGTGAAGAGGACAGGCTCTGCGTCGGCGCCGTCGCACAGCGTCCAGCCCGAGATGTCCACGGCGTAGCGATTCGGGTTGAGCAGTTGAATCCAGCCTTCATCGGGATTCCCGCTGACGGGGGCGTTGTCGAAGACTCCGAATGAGATGATGGTCTCGACAGGCTGCGAATCCGGCAACTCCCTCGCTCCGGAAACCAGACCCTCATACAGTAAACGTCTGCGTTCGGGCAGATAGGAGTCCTTCAGTTCGGCTACTGCTTCCGGCAGGGATTGCGGGCAACACGGCGCCGTCGAGCCGTTGCCCCAGGAATCGGAGCCCCACTTGGCGGCATCGAGCGCCGCGTCGGGGGCCAGCAGCGCCGCCAGTTCGTCGATACGCGGCTCGTAGTGCAGCTCCTCGGACGGCGTGCCCGGCGGTTTGAGCAGCTCGTCCATGAGCGTACGCACGCGGCGAAGGTACATCTGACGCATCTGCGGGATATCGAAGATCGCCTGAGGCAGGCGATTGCCGCTTCCGATGAACAGGGGCGTATTGGCGATCAGGTTCTGGTCCCAGTACGTCAGGTGGCTGATCCATCGGCGTCCGAAGCTCAGATCCACATCCCACGGCCACATCTGCCAGAGATCGGTTCGCCCGGTGTCGCAGTAGAGATAGTAGTTCTTGTGGCAGCAGTCGGTGTCTCCGGTGACGGCGCGGGCCGCCAGAAAATTGACGACCTGCGCGACGTCCACGTGATCGTACAGGTATCGCTGGCGTAATTCTCTGGAAGCGCTCAGGCCGTTGTAGAGGGCCCGGAGGTCGTCGTTATTCTCATCCTTGCGGGTCTTCTTTTCGGCGCCGTAGGTGACGTCGCCCGGGGCGCTGAACGAGTTGTACATCTTGTACAGGGCGCCCTGCGCGTTCAGTCCCATGCGAACCAGCCAGTCCTCGTCGCCGTTTTCCATCAGGTGAGCGGTGCCCCAGAACTGGCCGTTCTGCTGGACGCGCACCGGGAAGACCCAGTGGTAGGCGCAATCGGCGTCGCGATAGGTCTCGTAGGCCAGGATGTTGCGCATGTGGGCCTTGTCCGGGTAGGTTGTCATGAGGTTGATGTCGTCGGCTCGCGGCTGGCCCTCGGCCCATTTGAAGTTGTGGCCCGGATGCAGATCGATGTTGTAGCTTTTCTTGGGAAAGCCCCGGCTGGACTGGCCGTGGAGGTAGACCCGGACGTTGTCGTAGAACTGCCCGTCGTAGAAGAGCGCACTGCGCGTGCCGGCGTCCGTGTTGGCCGCCTGCGGGTTCTCGATGAACCAGTGCAGCGCCGGCAGGGCGGTCCGGAGGCTGTGGTCTGCGGCCACCGTCCCGCAATACTGCGGAGAGTTCTGCGGGTCGGCAAATCGCGGCCAGCGCGATACGCGTCCGGCGGCGTCGGTGGCCGTGATGTACCAGCGGATCATCTCTCCTGCGCCCAGAGCTCTGGCGGAAATCAGCGAGGTGAAGATGCCGTCGCCGGCGGTGACATCGTGACCGGTCCCATCGTCGACAAGCGGGATCGAGATTTGCTGGCCGAACATCACACGATAGTGCAGTGTCGTAGAAACGATTGCGTCGCGACTCTGGGCGATGCGTGCGCTGATGCGCAGGGGTTGGCGGATCGATGGCGTCGCGGGAAGATGCTCGACGTTGGTGATGACCGGCCCGATCGCCTCGACGCCGACACCATTCGGCATGCCCGGCGTCGGCGTCGGGAAGTAGCGCAGCGGCGCATCGACCTCGACGACGCGGGCCAGCAGCTCCGGCATCACCAGCAGGTCCGGATTGGACAGGCCGTGATTCAGGCCCTGGATCGCCAACAGGTTCGTGCCCTCGTGGAGGAATTCGAACTGCGGGATGTCGAAGTCGATCGCGTCGGGTGTGCGGTTCCTCGGCCAGCTATCCGCCGCCCCCGAGCTCCAGGTCTCTGCCCCCGGCGCCGGCGCGTTGTGCCGGCCCACCTCGTGCCCGTTGATGTAGGCGATGATCCCATCGTCGAACCACATGCGGAGGGTCAGGCCCCTGATTTCCCCGAGGTTGCCCACGAAGAAAGGGATGCGGACGTACACCGTCTCGTTGACGCCGTTCATCGCCGAGACGTCCGTCCCGATCATTGGCCCGTAGCCGTAGCCCACCCCGGTCATGCCGGGCTGCCAGGCGGAATCGTCAAGGTCTTCGAGCGTCCAGAGGCGTCTGTCGTCGAACAGCGGTCCGCCCTCCAGTGTGTTGTCCAGCGGCACCAGGGCGCGGGCGGGCGATCGCTGTGGCAGCAGCGTTTTCTCGGACGTGACGGCGGACAGTCCGTAGGAGATGTCGGGCGCCTGGATGGGGTAGGCGGGGAGGAATTCCGATGTCACAGTGACGCCGTCGGGGCCAACCAGGGCCAGGTACTCCCCGTCTCCGCTGAGCCTGAAGTTGGTGTGCAGCTCGCCCGTGGGGTCACGGCGGTCCTTGCCGGATGCGAAGACCACCAGGTACTGGTCGGCGCCCAGCGTCACCGCCGGAAATGACCATCGAGTCAGGTTCTCCGGATCATCGGTCAGAAACCAGCCTTCAAGGCTCACATCGCCGGCCTCGGCGTTGTGAATCTCGATCCAGTCTTCCTCGTTGCGGTCCTCATCGTCGAGACCACGGTCGTTGACCGCCATGAACTCGCTGATTCGCACCAGGTCCTGCGCGGGCAGAAACGTGGCCAAACCCAGGGCGAGCAATGCTGCGGCCAGAACCAACCTGTGCGTCATGCGATGAATCACCCTATGAGAATCCGGATCGGCAGACCCCGTTTGCAGGGCCGAATAGTCACTTGCCCCTGCAGATCGACGCCAGAGGGGCGTGTTGACCACAACTCCAGTATAGCAGAAAAGGTCGGACGGATCAATTGCCCGCGCGGCGCTCCGGCGGTATCCTGTCCGTCCATGCTGACCTTGATCAATACGAATCGGATGATGCCCCCGATCGGCCCAATCGGCCTGGAGTATGTGGCCGAAGCGGCCCAGGACCAGGGGCTCGAAGCCGATGTGCTGGATCTGTGCCTGTGCAGCGATCCGGAGGCAGCCTTGGCGGGCTACTTTTCGAGTCATGTTCCTGCTCTTATCGGACTGTCGTTTCGCAACGTGGACGACTGCTTCTGGCCCAGCGCCCAGTGGTTCGTCCCCGGCCTGGCAAGTCTTGTGGAGCGTCTGCGTTCGCTCAGCGACGCCCCCATCGTCATCGGGGGCGTGGGTTTCAGCACGTTTGCCCAGCGCGTCGTCGAAGCCACCGGCGCCGACTTCGGCGTCCACGGCGATGGCGAACGGGCGACGGTAGCGCTGTATCGCCAGTTGCAGAACGGCAGGGCGTTCGAAACAATCGATGGGCTGCTGTGGCGACGTGACGGTCAGATCGTGTGCAACCGGCCTGCCTGGCCTGTCGATCTGTCCCTGCCGACCAGGCGGCGCACGGTGGACAACGCCTCGTATTTCGCGAGGGGCGGCCAGTGCGGCCTGGAGACCAAGCGGGGCTGCGACCGGCGATGCCTCTACTGCGCCGATCCACTGGCCAAGGGCACGCACAGCCGGATGCGCGCGCCGAGCGAGGTGGCCGACGAGGTCGAGTCTCTGCTGGCCCAGGGGATTGACGTCCTCCATACCTGCGACGCGGAGTTCAACATCCCTCGAAGCCACGCACTGGCGGTCTGTGAGGAATTCATCCGTCGCGGCTTGGGCCGGAAGGTGCAATGGTACACCTATCTGGCCGTGACGCCGTTCGACGCGGAACTCGCCGCCGCCATGAGACGGGCGGGCTGCGTCGGGATCAACTTCACGGGCGACTCAGCCAGCGAGGCGATGCTGCGGACGTACCGCCAGCCGCACCGCGCCGCCGATCTGGCCCAGGCGGTACAACTGTGCCGCGACAACCGGATCAAGGTGATGATCGATCTGCTGCTGGGCGGACCGGGAGAGACGCCCGAGACGGCCGCCACGACGATCGAGTTCGTCAAGAAGATCGATCCCGATTGTGCTGGGGCATCTCTGGGGATTCGCCTCTATCCCGGAACCGGCATGATGGACATGGTGGCGAGTGAAGGACCCCTCCATGCCAATCCCGCGATCCGCCGCAAATACGCCGGGCCGTGCGATCCGTTCCAGCCGACGTTCTATATCGCCCCGTCGCTCGGTCCTGAGCCGGCGCGGTTGATCAAGGACCTGATCGCAGGGGATGCTCGGTTTTTTGAGCCAACAGAAGAGAATCCCGATGCGGGCGTGACCGACCACAACTACAACGACAACTCCGAACTGGTCGATGCCATCGCCTGCGGCGCCCGAGGCGCCTACTGGGATATCCTCCACCGCCTGCGCTCGGCGTGAGTTCACAGATGCAAAACACGTGACCGATGCGGACCGTCCTGGTATGATTTGAGCACGTCGTCAAAGCGGCGGCGAATGGATCGAACAGGATTGTTGTCTTAGCGAGGAATCGGAATGAACTGCGTGTTTGCCCTCTGTGTCGTTACCTGCCTCCATCTTACGTCCGTCACATCCGCTGCCGAAGCGCGCCTGCTGCGATTTCCCGCCATCCACGGAGATCAGATCGTCTTCACGTATGCCGGAGATCTCTACGCCGTCGGCGCCGAAGGCGGCACCGCGCGACGGCTCACGAGCCACGAAGGGTTCGAGATGTTCGCCCGGTTCTCGCCGGACGGCCAGTCGATCGCCTTCACCGGCCAATACGACGGCAATACGGAGGTCTATCTGATGCCCGCCGAGGGGGGTGTGCCGCAGCGTTTGAGCTTCACGGCCACGCTGGGACGCGACGATGTATCCGACCGCATGGGGCCGAACAACATCGTGATGACCTGGACGCCGGATGGGCAGCGGATCGTCTTCCGGTCGCGCATGCGGTCGTTCAACGATTTTCTCGGGCAGTTGTACTCCGTCGCGGCAACCGGCGGGCTGCTTGAAGAGCTGCCTCTGCCCCGAGGCGGGTTCTGCTCGCTTTCGCCCGATGGCAAGAAGCTGGCCTACAACCGTGTTTTTCGCGAGTTTCGCACGTGGAAGCGCTATCGCGGCGGAATGGCCGACGACATCTGGATTTACGACTTCGAAACCAAGACCACGGAGAATCTTACGAATGGTCCGGCCCAGGACATCTTCCCCATGTGGAAGGGCGAGCGGATTTACTTTCTCTCCGACCGGGACGAGAATCGGCGGATGAACCTCTACGTGTGCGACCTGGGCACGAAGGAAACGAGGAAGCTGACGGAGTTCGTCGATTTCGACATCAAGTTTCCTTCGTTGGGCGACCGCGCGATCGTCTTCGAGAACGGCGGGTATATCTACCGCTTCGATCTCGACACAGAAGCATGCCGGAAGGTGGATATCTCGATCCGCGAGGATCTGCCCGGCGGGCGGGGAGAGTTGGTGGAGGTCGCGGGCAATGTCACGAACTACGACGTCGCTCGCGACGGCAAACGAGCCCTCTTCGGCGCGCGGGGCGACGTCTTCACCGTCCCGGCCAAGTATGGCCAGATCCGCAACCTGACCGCTTCGCCGGGCGTGCACGAGCGCGACTCGGTCTGGTCGCCCGACGGCAAATGGATCGCCTACATTTCCGACGCCACCGGCGAGGATGAGATATGGGTGATCCCCCAGGACGGTAGCGGGCCGGCCCGGCAGGTCACGAAGAACGCCGACACGTACAAGTATCGCCTGGCTTGGTCGCCCGACAGCAGGAAGATCCTCTGGTCCGATAAGAGATTGCGGCTGTGCTACGCCAACGTTCGGAACGGACAGATCACCGAGGTGGACAAGTCCGACACATGGGAGTTCAGCGACTACGCCTGGTCGCCGGACAGCCGATGGATCGTCTACGCCAAGGCAGAACCGGAGGCGATGAACAAGATCCGTCTCTACTCGCTGCGGGCGAAGCAGTCGTACGATGTCACCGACGGCTGGTACGATTCGTCCGATCCGATTTTCAGTCCCGACGGCAAGTTCATTTTCTTCGTCTCGGATCGCGATTTCGACCCAATCTACGGACGCACGGAGTGGAACCACATCTATCGGGACATGTCCCGCATCTATCTGGTCACGCTGACGAAGACGACGGAATCGCCCTTCAAGCCGCTCAGCGACGAGGTCCAGATCGAAGAGCCTCAGAAGGCCAAGGACAAGAAAGACCAGAAGAAAGGCGAAGAGGCCGCGCAGGATGTGAACGAGCCCGGCGAGAAGACCGAGACGAAACCTCGCCCGGAGCGAAAGACCATCAAGGTGGACGTCGACGGGATCAAAGACCGCATCGCCGTCCTGCCGATAGCCGTGTCGAACTACTACAATCTCGAGGCCGCCGAAGATCAACTCTATTACATCCGGCGGGGCAGCGGCGATCGTGAGACCCAACTGTGCCTGTACGATCTCAAGGAGCGCAAAGAGACGGAGCTTGGCTCCATCGGAGGTTACACGCTGTCGGCCGATGGGAAGAAGATGCTGGTGCAGTCCAGCGGCAAGTACGCGATCATCGACCGGCCCAAGGGCAAGATCGAAATCAAGGACACGCTCAATCTGTCGGGAATGGAGACCTTCCTCGACCGGCAGGCCGAGTGGAAGCAGATCTTCACCGAGTGCTGGAGGCAGATGCGCGAGTTCTTCTACGTTCCGAACATGCACGGCGTGGACTGGGCGGCCATGCGGGATCGCTACGCGCCGCTGGTGGCCTACGTCAACCACCGGGCGGACCTGACCTACGTTCTGGGCGAGATGATCGGCGAGTTGAACGCGGGGCACACCTACGTCGGGGGCGGCGAGTATCCCAAACCGAGGAGGATTCCGATGGGCCTGCTCGGCGCCGAGCTGGAGCGAGATGCGGACTCGCGCTACTATCGCATCGCCAGAATTCTGCGCGGACAGAACTGGGACAGGAGCCAGCGGTCCCCTCTGACCGAGATCGGCGTCGATGCTCGCGAAGGCGACTACATTCTCTCGGTAGACGGCGCTTCGACGGCGGATGTGGCGGACATCCATGAACTGCTGGTGAACAAGGCGGGCAAGCAGGTGACGCTCGAGCTCAACTCGCAACCCAAGGGCAAAGGCAGCCGCAAGGTGGTCGCCGTTCCCACGGACAGCGAAGCGGACCTGCGCTATTACGGATGGGTGCAGGGCAACATCGAAAAGGTCGCTGAGGCGACCGACGGCAAGGTCGGCTACATTCACGTGCCCGACATGGGCCAGCACGGCCTCAACGAGTTCGTCGAGCATTTCTATCCGCAGATACGCAAGAAGGCGCTGATCATCGACGTTCGCGGCAACGGCGGCGGCAACGTCTCTCCGATGCTCATCGAGCGGCTTCGTCGCGAGATCGTCATGGTGGAGTTCGCCCGCAATACGGCGCCCGTGCCGGAGCCGGCCGCGATGATCTACGGGCCGATGGTGTGCCTGTGCGATGAGTTCTCCGCCTCGGACGGCGATCTGTTCTCGTACCAGTTCAAGAAGTACGCTCTGGGCAAGCTGATCGGCAAACGCACCTGGGGCGGCGTCGTCGGCATTCGCGGCTCGCTGCCTCTGCTGGACGGCGGCTACCTCAACAAGCCCGAGTTTTCGCGGTACGACGTGGAAGGGCAGCAGTGGATCATCGAGGGCTACGGCGTCGAGCCAGACATCGTGGTGGACAACGATCCCGCCAAGGAATACGCGGGCATCGATGAGCAGCTCGACAAGGCCATCGAGGTGATCCTTGAGGAGCTCAAGACCCAGGAGAAGGAGATTCCACCGCTGCCACAGTATCCGGTCAAGTAGGGACGAGGCATGCCTCGCCCGTACCCAGGTCCGGCTGCGACGTTCGTTTTGGCGAACCTGCGGGGACGGCGGTGCGTAGGACAAGGGATCGCGCTGGTCACGGAAGGTCAGGAGTCCCTATGAAGCTATATGTCGCCAAGGAGCCCGGCCGTCAGGAGACGCGGGCGGCTTTGTTGCCGGTTGACGCCGGCAGACTCGTCCAGCTTGGAGCAGAGGTCGAGGTCGCCGCGGGAATCGGTCGGGCGATCAATGTCCTGGATCAGGAGTACGAGAAGGCCGGCGCGCATGTCTCGGCGGATCACAAGGCGTCGTTGGGCGCCGATATGGTCCTTCGGATGGGCGTGCCTGACCCTGACGAGATTCCGCACCTGGGCGAGGGCGCCATCCACGTCAGCATGCTCGACCCCTTCAACAACGCCGAGGTCGTCCGGGCGATGGCCGCACGGAAGGTCAGCGTGATCAGCCTGGAGATGGTTCCTCGCACCACCATCGCCCAGAAGATGGACGTGCTCAGCTCGCAGGCCAACCTGGCGGGTTACGTGGCGGTCATTCTGGCGGCGTCGCGTCAGAACAAGATCCTGCCCATGATGATGACACCCGCCGGGACGATTGCCCCGGCTCGCGTCTTCGTCATCGGCGCCGGTGTCGCCGGCTTGCAGGCCATCGCCACCGCCAAACGCCTCGGCGCGCGAGTCGATGCGTTCGACGTGCGTCCCGAGGCCCAGGAACAGATCCTCTCGCTGGGCGCCAAGCCGCTGAAGATCGATCTGGGCGAGACCGGGCAGACCAAGGATGGCTACGCCAAGAAGCTCACCGATGAGCAGTTGGCCAAACAGCGGGAGGCGATGGCCAGACAATGCGCCCAATCGGACATCGTGATCACCACCGCTAAGGTCTTCGGCAAGAAAGCCCCCCTGATCGTGACCAGTCAGATGATCGAAGCGATGAAGCCCGGCAGCGTTATTGTCGATCTGGCGGTCGAGACCGGCGGCAACGTCGAGGGCTCCAAGCCCGATAAGGAAATCCAGCACCACGGGGTCACGATCATCGGGCGGGTGGAGTTGCCCCGTCGCGTTCCCGTGGCGGCCAGCCAGATGTTCTCCAGCAACCTGTACAGCTTTATCGAGCACTTCTGGCACAAGGACACTAAACGCTTCCTCCTCGATCGCGAGGATGCGATCATTCAGGGATGCCTGATCACGCACGCAGGCGAAATCGTCCACCCGGCCATTCAAGAGGCCATTGCGTAGAAGGAGTTCGCCGTGGAGCTCAATGCGACGACCGTTCCTCTGTTGTTCTTCGTGTTCGTACTGGCGATGTTCCTCGGCGTCGAGCTGATCAAGAAGGTCCCCTCGCAGTTGCACACGCCGCTGATGTCGGGATCGAACGCGATCTCAGGAATCACCATCGTTGGGGCTCTGATCGCCTCCAGTCATGAGGGCGGCACCGTGATCGCGACGCTGCTGGCGATCGTGGCGGTGGTGTTCGCGACGATCAACGTCGTCGGAGGCTACCTCGTGACGGATCGAATGCTGGAGATGTTCAAAAGCAAGGCCAAGGACGGGGGCAAGCGATGAATCCGGAGCTAATCAGAGGCCTGTTATACATCGTCGCCTCGATCTTCTTCATCTTCGGCCTGAAGATGCTCAGCTCGCAGGCCACCGCGCGACGAGGCAACCTTGTCTCTGCCATCGGCATGCTGATCGCCGTGGTCACGACGGTCACCGCGATGGAGGACATCCGGTGGTTCTGGGTGGTGTTCGGCGTGGCTCTGGGCGGCGTGGTCGGTGCGCTGGCGGCGCGGCTGGTGAAGATGACGGCCATGCCCGAGATGGTCGGGCTGTTCAACGGGTTCGGGGGTCTGGCGAGCCTGCTGGTCGGCTGGTCGGAGTATCACGGCAAGTGGGCGGCCTCGGGGACGCTCAGCCTGTTCACCACGATCGCGATCTTCCTGACGGTTCTGATCGGAGCCGTCACGTTCTCCGGCAGCATGGTGGCTTACGGAAAGCTCTCGACCCTGATCACCGGTCGGCCTGTGCTGTACAAGAGGCAGAACCTCGTCAACGCCTTCGTTCTGGGCGCCCTGGCGGGGCTGGGCGTTCTATTCTGCGTCCAGAAGCTCGATCAGCTCAGCAGCGCGGGCCACGCCCTCGTCTATGTCGAGCTGATTGCGATCATTGTCCTGGCTCTGATTCTGGGCGTGCTCTCGACGATCCCGATCGGCGGCGCGGATATGCCCGTGGTCATCTGTCTTCTGAACAGCTATTCCGGCTTGGCGGCCTGCGCCGCCGGCTTCGTCATCGGCAACAACGTCCTGATCGTCTCCGGTTCGCTGGTCGGGGCCTCCGGCATCATCCTCACGCGAATCATGTGCAAGGCCATGAACCGCTCGCTGGCCAACGTCCTGTTCAGCGGCTTCGGCTCGGCCACCTCGGCCAAGGCGGCCGGCTACCAGGGACAGGCCAATCCCATCGCGGCTTCCGACGCCTATTTCATTCTGGAGGCGGCGCGCAACGTGGTCTTCGTCCCCGGCTACGGCATGGCCGCCGCCCAGGCCCAGCATGTCGTCCGCGAGCTGGGAGAGCTGCTGGGCAACAACGGCGCCGAGGTCCGCTATTGCATCCATCCGGTGGCCGGACGGATGCCGGGACATATGAACGTCTTGCTGGCCGAGGCGAACGTCCCCTACGAGATGCTGGTCGAGCCGCAGGATGTCAATCCGACGATGGAGACGGTGGATGTCGCGATCGTCATCGGCGCCAACGACGTGGTCAACCCCGCCGCCAAGGAGGACCAGGCCAGTCCCCTCTGGGGCATGCCGATCATCGAGGTGGATCGCGCCCGAACCTGCATCGTCCTGAAGCGGTCGCTCAATCCCGGCTTTGCCGGCGTGGACAACCCGTTGTTCTTCAAGCCGAATACCCGTATGCTGTTCGGTGATGCAAAGGCGTCGGTCGCGGCGCTGGTGTCGGAGTTCAAGCAATAGCTCCATCGGCAAGCTGTGCTTGCTGCTGCCACACAGTCACCCATCGAGGGGGTTCGAGATGAAGACGAAGGGCACAAGAGCGTTCCATGTAGTGTCTA
Organism: Sedimentisphaerales bacterium; assembly: GCA_040772485.1. Classification (GTDB taxonomy): domain Bacteria; phylum Planctomycetota; class Phycisphaerae; order Sedimentisphaerales; family Anaerobacaceae; genus Anaerobaca. The sequence continues at coordinate 137,417 of JAXGYC010000018.1, forward strand.
TTCTGCTGCTGGCTGTCATGATCGGCATTCCATGCGGGGCCGAGGTTCCCTTCGATCATGTCGTGGTCGACGAGCACGGCCCGAAGGATCCCTGGGCCAAGATCCTGGCCGACATCAACGGCGATGGATTCGTGGACATCGTGATCGGTGGACGCGCCGGCCCGCTGGTGTGGTATGCGTATCCCGACTGGAGCCGAACGGAGATTTGTCGCGGAGGCTACGATACGGTCGATGGCGAGGCCGGGGACATCGATGGCGATGGCGACCTGGATATCGTCATGGGAGGTCTCTTCTGGTATGAGAATCCGCGAGCCCAGGCCGGCTCGGCCGGAAGTTGGCGGAGTCACGAGATCGCAAAGCATCCGACCCACGACATCGAGCTGGGCGATCTCAATGGCGACGGCCGCCTCGATATCGTCACGAGGAACCAGTCCGAATTCGGCGCGAAGGCCGGGAACAAGGTCTATGTGTGGTATCAAAGGCCGGGTGCGCCGTGGCTCCAGAAGGTGCTCGATTGTCCCCATGGCGAAGGCATCGAAACGTACGATCTCGACGTGGACGGCGACCTCGACATCGTGATCGGCGGAATCTGGTTCGAAAACCGTCCCGACATGTCGTGGCCCGCTCATTCATTTGGCCCATGGCATCCCAGTGCGACGGTGCAGGTCGGTGACATCAACAAGGACGGCCGGCCCGACGTGGTTCTGTCTCCTTCGGAATTGAAGGGCAGCTTCCATAGGCTGTCGTGGTTTGAATCGCCGCCGGACCCCAAGAGGCCGGACTGGACTGAGCACGTGATTGCCGAGCCGGTCGAGTGTGTCATCCACGGGCTTGTTGCGGCCGACATCGACGGCGACGGCCTGTTGGACGTCGTCTCATCGGAGATGCACCAGGGCGCCGATCCCGACGAAGTGGTCGTCTACATCAACCGGCAGAACGGCGTCTCGTGGACCCGGCAGGTGATCTCCGTCAGGGGTTCGCACTACATTCAGGTGGCCGATGTCGGCTCCGACGGCGACCTCGATATCATGGGCGCCAACTGGAGCGGCAACTACCAGCCCACCGAACTGTGGCTCAACAGGACGGCGGACCGCAAGGCCGGCGACGCGCGCTGACCACGCCGCAGCGCGGTCAAAGTCGCCAGGGACTGCGCATCGCGCGAGCCATCATGCGGTCGGCCTGCGGGTCGTTGACGAATCGCTCCGCTTCGACGTCCCAGGTGAGCTTGCGCCCCAGCCGCAGGCAGAGGTTCGCGATGTGGCAGGTGGTCGTGGACCGGTGAGCCACCTCGGCCGGCGCGATGGTCTTCGCTCGCGTCTTGACGCAGTCGAGGAAGTTGCGGTGGTGGCCCATCATGTACTCGTAGTCCCTCTGGGTGCTGCTGAGCTTCCGCAGGATTTCCTCGCTCGAAGCGGTGACCTTCCCCGTGTCGTCGGTGCTGACCCAGCCTTCGGTTCCGACGAACTTGTTGCCGCGCGGACCGCGGCCGGGCTCGGTCTCGTCGTGGATGATCATCCTGACGCCGTCGGGATAGGTCGCGACGATGCCGAATCGCACCGGCGTGTTGTACAGGCCCTCTTTGGGAAATTCCGCCCAGCCTTCATATTCGGTCGGGCCGGAGTATTGGGTTCCGTTGGCCCACTGGGCCAGGTCGTTGAAGTGCGCGCCGAGGTCGGTGAGCTGTCCGCCGGAGTAGTCGTACAGCCAGCGGAACGTGCTGTGACAGCGCCTCGGGGTGTACGGCTCGTACGGCGCCGGGCCGAGCCATCGATCGTAGTCGAACCCGTCGGGAACCGGCTCGGGCTTCTGGGGAGGGCACGTCGGGCCGTTGTGGTAGTAGCAGTGCAACTCCTGGAGCCGGCCGAGCATGCCGCTCTGGGCGATGTCCACTCCGAAACGGAAGCAGGCGTTGCTGCGTCTCTGGGTTCCGCTCTGATAGACGGTCCCGTATCGTTGCATCGTGTCGGCGACCGCCCGGCCCTCGGCGATGGTCAGCGAGATCGGTTTCTCGCAGTAGATGTCCTTTCCGGCCCTGGCCGCTTCGATGGCCAGCAGCGCGTGCCAGTGGTCCGGCGTCGCGATCAGCACGGTGTCGATGTCGTCACGCGCGAGGATCTCGTAGAAGTCGCGGTAGCTGCGACAGTCCTGGTTGCCGTAGGCGGCGTCGACGGTCTGTTTAGCACGGAGCAGGTGACCGGCGTCCACGTCGCAGACCGCCAGGACACGCAGGTCTTCGCAGGTCAGGAAGCTCCTGAGGTTGTGCAGACCCTGGTTGCCCAGGCCGATCGCGCCCATGGTGAGCTGCCGGCTGGGGACGCTGCCCGCTGGCGCTGTTCGAAGGCAGGTTGTGATGCAAGGCAGACCGATCGTTGCGGCGGCAGCCGCGGCCCCGCGCTGCAACACGTTGCGTCGTGACATCTTCTTCATGGTTCGGTTACCTCCGGGCCCATAGTACACACCCGGGGGTATCCGAGCCAGGAAATTTGTGGATGCACGTTTCAGCGAGGCATGTCAAGGCGGGCAGAAAGTGGCGCGGCGGCCATGCCTCTTGCATGGCCGCCGCTATCACAATACCCAGGTCGGGTGTGCTGCGATATTGGTGTTACTCCGTCGGCCAACCCTCTTCGAACCACCAGATGATGCTGGTTCCGCCGGAAGAGCCGCCGCTGCTGCCTCCATCGGTCGAGCCCCCGGACCCGCCCGAACCCGAGGAGCCGCTGCTGCTGCTGCTGCTGTGGTTGTCGTCGCTCTCGAGCTCGTCGAGCATTTCATCCACGGCCCGGTACACGATGAACGTCGAACCGCCGAATTCGAGGATCGAGCCAATGACGCCCTTGTCTGCAAAGGCGGTCTTGTAGTCATCCATGTTGGAGATGCCCTTCATCTGCACGACATTGCTGGCCATCTCCAGCGGCACGAGCAGGACCCAGTCCAATGCCTTGTCGGCCCCCTCGTTGTTGCCCGTGAGCAGACGCACCGGAATGCGGGCGATGTTCGTCACCGCCTGGCCGGTGTGCTTGAGCGCCTCGATGAGGCTCTCGATGCACATTCCGATCGAGCCGGTCACGTTGTCGAAATAGCCCCACGTCAGAGCGTTGCCGATCTCCTCGGTGGTCTTCCAGGCGCCGCCGATGGTCCGTCCCGTGAAGATCAGAGGCCGGACGATCGGATTGTTGTCCAGGTACACGTCCTTCTGGGCATCTGGCAGGGCATTGAGCGTGACAAGATCCGCAATGGAATACAGACCATCGGCGAAGCTGCCGATCGCTGCGCCCGCCTGCTGCGGCACGCGACCCGGATCGTCGAGGAATCCCTGTCCGTCGTTCGATCGGAACGGCTTGGCGCGATCCGAGGCATAGCCCAGCGTGATGATATTGGTGGTGTCCTCAATCGCCAGGCCGATGCCGCCGAGGGCCTTCTTGAGACTCTCGCCGGAATCGCGAGAGCCTTCATTGACCGCGTGGGCCCGGTACTTGTCCAGGTCGGCGCCGAGCGACCAGGCCGGTTCTTTCTCCTCGTAGAAGTGCCTGGCCTGCGACCCGTTCACGACCGTGCGTGCCGCCTGACTGCCTGGAGCAGGTCCCATCGGGGGCGCCGCGGCGGCCGTGGCCGGCATGCCCGGCGTCACCGGCGTTACCTGAGCGCCTTGCGGCGTGCTGACTCCGGCGATCTCGTTCAACGCGGTCTGCGCCGCCCGATTCTTGGACGACAACCAGGTCTGCGTCAGATCGCCCTGAGGTTGGGTTGGCACGCTCTGTGCCTGGCCGTACAGTGTATTTGCACGCGGATCCTGCGCGACGGCCTGCCCGGGCTGACTGTCCCACGGTACGCTTGACGGCGTCGCCCCAGTAGTCTGCGGCGCTGCCACAGCAGTCTGCGGCGCTGCCGGCCACGGTGACTGCCCGGCAGGATAGACCGTCTCCAATTCGCCTTGGGCCACTTGGTTGTTGGGCGATGTGACCGTCGGCGCCGGCCACGGCGGCGCTGCTTGGGCCGCGTATGGATTCTGCGTAGGCACGGCGGTCCCGTTCGGTGCCGCCTGCATCGTCTGGCTCTGCGGGGTCTGCCAGGGTTGCTCCGCGGGCGCCGCCCACGGCGGTGCAGCCTGGGCTGCGTATGGATTTTGCGTAGGCATAGCGGTCCCGTTCGGGGCCGACTGCATCATCTGGTTCTGGGGCGCCTGCCATGCTTGATCCGCTGGAGCGGACCACGGCGGTGCTGTCTGGGCCGCGTATGGATTCTGCGTGGGCATGGCGGTGCCGTTCGGAGCCGTCTGCGCCATCTGGCTCTGGGGCGCCTGCCACGGTTGACTTGTCGGCGCAGTGTACTGTTGTGGCACCGGCGGCGCCGCGTAAGGACCCTGCGCGGACACAGTCGTTCCGCCAGGGAAGGCAGGCAGGGCCTGGTTCTGTGGCGCTTGCTGTGCCGGTGGTGTGGCATACTCCCAGGGCTCTTTTCTCCGCCTGCTCTGCGGACTGGTTCCCAGCAGTCGCGCATTGTCCAGGCTCGACGCCGACGTGCGGGCCTCCGGCGCCATCCAGGTGCGGGTGTCGACCGACGGCTCGGGCTCTTGTCCAAGCATTCTCGTTCCATCGAGAGCCGACGATGTTGTCTGGTCGGCGGCGGGCGCTATCCGATCCTGCGGAGCCGTGGGGGCCTGGGTCGGCGCCGGCGGGGCTGTCTCAAAATCCTGCATCTGCCTGGCCGCAGATAGCGGATCGACCTGCCTGGCGCGATCGCTCGGGCTCATCCATACTTGGCTGGTTGCTCCGGTGCCGTACCCGGCGATCGATCCGGTAGGGCCGTTGGTCCCCGGACTCCAGCCGAACCTGGACGGGGTCGGTGCTGAACCATTGTCGCCCGGGGTCCATCCGAATCGCGTCTGCGTCGGCGCAGGACTCAATCCTGAGGCGCCGTTGGATGGTGTCTGGGGCGGAACGCCCGTCGCGGGCGCAGGCGCCGCCGCTGAGTCAGTGGCGGTGGTGCGAGGAGTCGAAGGACGCCATCCCTGAGCCGGCAGTCCTCTCGTCAGCACCTTCTGGCCTCCGGCGGAATTCAGCCGGCCTGAAAGCTCGCGCATGTAGGCTTCCGGATCGTCAATCTTCTGGGAAAGTTTGCCCATCTCCGGGTCGGATGTGGTCTTCTTCTTGTCGCTCTCCTTGGCCACACATACAGAGGCTGTGCCGACCCAGAGAACCAGACAGACCAGTCCGACCGCAATGGACGGGGCCGGAACAGCTCCGCAAGCGATGCCGGAAACTCTGCGAAACACCGCGCCGGGGCCGTTGCCGGAATCGAGCCGGTTGCTCATATCTGTGCTTTTCACTTTCATCACCCCCTGAATTCAGAATCTCGGTGCCCGGCGATTCCCGCCGAGGCTCGAGACACCGTGTACCTCCGAAACCGACACGGCCGAGAAATCCTCGATACCGGTCGCGAAAAGCGGTTCCATCAACTGCGTCAGGAACCGTCACACTCCCGTACGCACCCTCTCTCTCCCAGCGCCCCCTTGCGCCGATAGACCTCTGCCGTCGCAAGCCATCCGTGGGAATTCCCGTCTCCGATAGAGAGGTTGTCTTATCGTACCCCCAATTCGATCCGTATTGTACCAAAAGCCGGTTGACGGGTCAAGGATTGTTTTTCTCGGAACGGCGTGGCGGCAGCGAATCTGGTTATACGGACCCTCACGCTGTCCGCAGAGAAGGCAGGGAAACCAGGACCAGCGCCGGTCCAGACGCCGGTCCCGAGAGGCGAATCTGGTGCATCCGGACGGCTATTGTCCGGCTTGAATCGGGAAGAGGGCCTTCAACTCCTCAGGCGACGGCTGGCGACCGTATTCGCACAATTCGAAGGCCTCGGCGCACTTGACGGCGGCCCCTTTTTCCGGACCATAAACCTTGGTGAGTTGGCCCCGGTACTTGTCCGCGACGCGCCGGTCCCGGGCGGCAAAGCGTTCGGCCACCTGCCGGCGTCGCTGCTCGCGTGCGGCCGGATCGGTCGGTACGGGAACCACCTTCTCAAAATCTCCGGTCGCCCACAGGGATTCGATCTGGGATTCCAGCTTCCAGATCGCGTCCATCTTCTTTTCGTAGACAGAATCGATCCCGACGACGATCGCCGGATCGAACGGATTGGGCTTCTGGAAGTTGTCGGACAGATACAGGAACACCGGGTTCTTCGCAAGCTGAGGGACGTCCGGGCAGAAGAAGGCGACCGTAACCATGTAGGCGGCGTCCTGCATCAGGATGCCGGTGTAGCGGTGGTCCGGATGGTAGTCGTTCGGCCGGTGCCCCATCACGATGTCGGCCTTCCATTCCCGAATCAGGCGGACGAAGGCCTTGCGGTTTTCGAGCGTGGGCATCAGTTCGCCGTCGTGGATGTCGAGGACTTCGCATTCGATGCCGAGCGCCTTGGCCGCTTCGTGGACCTCGGCGGTGCGTCGCTTCGCCAGCGGTCCTCCGGCGATCGCCGCGTGGCCGATGTCTCCGTTGGTGGTGGAGACAAACTTGACGTGGTGGCCCTGCGCCGCCCACAGGGCTGCGGTGCCGCCGGCCTTGATCTCGCAGTCGTCCGGATGAGCCCCGAAGACGATGATCCGCAGCTTGCCGTCGTCGGCCGCCCGACCGGTCCGTTCGGATGAGAGCGAGACCTTCGCACCCCCCAACAGCGCGATCGTCAAAACGCAGAGCAAACTTGTCATGGCAGTTCTTCTTTTCGTCCGCATGGCGCACCTCCCGAATCTGTGTCTTGGTGGCATCGTCCAGTCAGATGTCTCTGTCGGGCCAGAGTACCGCAGATGGCGGCAGAGTTCAACACTCTGCCTTCGTTCGACAAAGCTATTGTGTCCGGCGGCGGATTCGCTATGCTGCTGAGCTTTCAGCAGGCACGTGTGGTGTCCTGATCCTTGGCGGAGTCCGTATGAGCGAAAGCTCTTTGAGAGCAGAGTGGAGTCGGTTGATCGTTCTGTCGGGCGTTCACTTCCTCGTGGACATGTTCGGGAACATGTTGCCGGCGATCCTCCCGGTGGTCCGCGAGAACTTCTCGCTGAGTCTCTCGGTGGCAGCGTTTGTACCCGCCTCGTTGGCGCTGACGGCCAACGGCGTCCAGATGCTGACCGGGCACCTGCGGGCGGACGAGCACAGGCCGTTCTTTCTGCACCTGGGGCTTCTTCTGGCCTGTGTCATCTGTGTCATCGCCGTGGCGCCTCGCTCGGGCGTCGGCGTGGCGATGATCGTGGTCTTGGGCATCGTCAGCGGCAGTGGAATCGCGGTGACCCATCCTGAGGGGTTGCGTGCCGTCCACACGCTGTCGCAGATTCCCGCCGCGACCAGCACTGCGGTCTTCATGACGTCGGGGTTTCTCGGCTTTGCCAGCGGGGGAGTGATCGCCGCCTCTCTGGTTTCCCGGTTCGGGTTGGCGGGACTGTATCCGCTGGTCCTGCTGCCGGTGGTGGGGATGGCTGCCGTCGCCTTGTCACGGGTGACCTTGGCAGTGGAGGCCGAGAGCGGTCCCAACGGCACGCCCGTTGCCGTATCTCACCGACTGCCGTTCTGGCTGATCCTGGCGATCGGCGTGCCGGCGGCCGTGTCGACCACGGCGATCCTCCAGTTGATCCCGACGCATCTGGACACGTTGGGATTCGCACTGACGTTTGGAGGGTTCTCCACGGCCATGTTCGGCTGGGGCGGCGCGGTCGGGCCTTTCGCTTGGGCCGCTCTGGCCCTCCGCAGGGGCGACCTGCCGTGCTCGACGTTCGCGTTCCTGCTGGCGGCGCCGTTCACGTTCTTCTACCTGCTGTTCCTCGAGACTCGGATCGCTGTCGCATTGCTGTTTGGGGCCGGTTTCTTCTCCATGTCCGCCTACATCCTGACGATCACGCTGGCGCGTTACGCGCGAGGTTTGAATCTCGGCCAACGCATGGCGGGCATCGTCGGCGGCACCTGGGGCATCGCCTACATCGTCTTCATGGGTCTCGGCGCACTGGCCGACCATTTCGGCACCGGGGCGGTCCTGAAACTGACCCCATTCGGGTATGCCCTGTCGGGGCTGATCGGTCTGTGGGCGATGCGGAAGTACCCCGAGATGGGACAGGGCATTCGTTCTTCGCCGGTCGAGGCGGCTGGCAGCGAGCATCCGCCGGTATAAGCCTATGGCCGTTGCGGGCGGATCGGCCGGGCAGTAGAATGGTCGCGACGTTTGCACGGATTCCAGAATCAGCCTGTGGGAGGTCGAATCATGACAGGACGGATTGGTGTGCGGTACCTGACACTCACGGCTCTGCTGCTGGGCGTGGTGGCGGCAGCCGGCGGCCAGCCTCAGGAAGATGGGTTCGTTCCGCTTTTTTCGGAGGACGGCATACCGAAAGGCTGGCTCGTTCGCGCCTGGAACGACGTGAGCAAGCCGGTCGACCCGGAGGTCAGGTGGCTCGTCAAGGACGGGATTCTCCATGGCAGTGAGATGCGGGGGACTTGGCTGGTCAGCGAGCGCCAGTACGGCGATTTCATCCTCAAGTACGACTTCAAGCTTGGCGAGCTTGGCAACAGCGGCTGCGCCTTGCGGGCTCCGCTCTTCGGCGATCCGGCGTTCGACGGCATGGAGCTCCAGATGGCCGACTACCGCTACAACACCAGCGCCAAGGACTCGGAGCTGACCGGGGGGATCTACCGGGCGATCGCGCCGCGCAAGCAGGTCTACAAGCCCACGGAATGGAACAGCTATCTGATCGTTCTGGCCGGGTCGCACCTGCACGTCGTGCTCAACGGCGAGCTGATTCAAGACCTGGACCTGAACGACCAGACACAGGCGGTCAAGCGGCACGACAACTCGTCGGCCCCGCCCGTCAAAGACCGCCCTCGCAGAGGCCACATCGGTTTCCAGGAGCTCAGTCGCGGCGGCAGCCACGTGCAGATTCGCAACGCCCGGATCAAGGTCCTCAACGAGCTTGGCTCGTAGGCCGCATCGGCAATCGCCCGCAGAAGGACTGAACGAATGCCCGATCATCGCGTAGAACAATAGGTCGTATAGGTCCTATGGGTCGCATAGGTCCTGTGTTCTGAGCACGGAAACCGATTCATGAATCAGAAAGGCCGACAACACCAGATACCGCGTCTTCCGGTGGAGGTCCTGATCTGCCTGCTTGCGGCGGCCAATGCCTCGTCGGGGATGGTCTTGTGTGTCGGCGCTCATGGCCACGTTGCCATCGAGCCACTTGCTCACCGCCATTGCGACGGCACGCTGCACGACGCCCATGCGGAGCCGTCGCACGAGCACGACAGCCGCTACGCCGCACAGGGACGCTGCCGTCCGTGTGTGGATGTCCCGCTCTCGCTCGGACCGCTCGAAAAGAAGAGTCTGTCCGACCTGCCACCGGACGCGGTCTCGCCGGCGATCGGTGAGCCGTCCACTGTGTGCCGGAATCTCGGCGCGCCAGCCGTGGCGTCGGAAGGCTTGTTTCTCCCCCCCGATCAAACCGCATTGCGCTGCATCGTGCTCCAGGTGTAGTCTCCCCCCACGCTGGTCATCGAGCCGGTTCGCATTTCCCTGCGCCCGACAGCGGAACATCTGCGCGGAAAGCCCCGGGATCTCGAATTCCTGTTGATGGGAGTCCATACGCATGTATCGCAGCATTCACACGTTGTCCATCATGGCCATGCTGCTCGCTGTGGCCGGTTGCCGGACGGTGCAGGATTCGCCGCCGTTGCCGCCGCATGGTGCCTCAGAATCCGCCGCACCGGTCCGGCAGACCTCAACGGTTGCACTGGATGCCGCGCCGATTGGCGCTGTCACGCTGCGCAAGGCGGCGGCATTGGCCCTGATGCACAACCCTCGACTTGCGGTCGTCTCGCTGGAACGCCGTGCGGCCGACGCCCAACGGCTGCAGGCGTCTGTACGACCGAATCCGGAACTCGCTGTGGAGATCGAGTCGCTGGCAGGCCGTGGGCAGCGCAGCGGTTTCGACGGCGCCGAGACCACCGTTTCGCTGGGCCAGCTCATCGAACGAGGCGGCAAACGCGACAAGCGTCTGCACGCCGCGTCGCTCGGCGCGGAGGTGGCCGAATGGGATTTCGAATCGCAGCGTCTGGACGCGCTCCACGAGGTCACGCAGACCTTCGTCAGGTTGCTGGCGGCGCAGGAGCGTTTGGCGCTGGCCGGGCAGTTGCACGATCTGTCGAACGAAGCTCAATCGGCTGTGGCCCAGCGTGTCGAAGCGGGCAAGGACTCGGCGGTCGACGCTCTGCGGGCGGATGTGGCTTTGTCCCACAGCCGGATCGAGCTTCAGAAGGCAACACACACCCTGGCAACTGCCAGGCAGAACCTGGCGGCGACGTGGGCATCGCGTGCGGCGTCCTTCGAGATGGCGGCAGGGGATTTCTATGTTGTGGCTGCCCCTCCCGCGATAGCGGACGTGAACGAGATGATCGCGGCCAATCCGGACCTGGCGCGCTGGGCGACTGAGCAGAAGCAGCGCCGGGCCGCGCTCGACCTGCAGAAGGCCCAGGCCAAATCGGACATCACGGTCGCAGCCGGAGTGCAGCGATTCGAGGAGACGGACGACTCGGCCTTTGTGGTAGGTCTGGCCTTGCCGATTCCGCTGTTCGACCGCAACCAGGGACGAATCGAGGAGGCTGCCGTGAACCTTGCCAAGGCCGGAAAGGAACGCCGGGCCGCGGAAACGGAAATCGCGACCCTGCTTGGCCGGGCGCTCAACGAACTGGCCGCGGCGTACGAAGAGGTCCGGATTCTCCAGGCGGACGTGCTGCCCAAGGCGCAGCAGGCATTCGAGGCGGCGCAGCAGGGCTATCGCGAGGGCAAGTTCGACTACCTCTACGTTCTCGATACGCAACGGACGTTCTTCGAGACCAAGGTTCAGTACATCGATGCCGTCGAGGCGTGCCATCTGTCGCGCGCGGACGTCGAGCGGTTGATGGGCCAGGCCATCGATCCGGATCCCACGAGCGCCGGTGGAAAGGAATAGAACGATGAAACGCATCCTATGGCTGTTACTCCCGGCGACTCTGGCCATCGGTCTGGCCGCAGGGGCCGTGGGGCAGTGGAAGTTCGACCTGCTCTCTCATCTTGTGCCCCGGGGCGAGACGCCGGATCACGCCGAATCGGAATCTCACGAGCACGAAGATGAGCACGTCGTCGAGTTGAGCGCCGAGCAGATCGCCGAACTCGGCATTGAAGTGGCCGTGGCAGGCCCCGGGCAGTTGCAGCGAACCGTGTCCCTGCCGGGCCAGATCGCCGTCAACGCCGACCGGCTCGCCCATATCGTGACACGAGTCGCCGGCGTGGCCACCGAGGTCCGCAAGACGCTCGGCGACAAGGTCGTGCACGGGGAGATCATGGCGGTCGTGGAGAGCCGGGAACTGGCCGATGCCAAGGCCGCCTACCTGGCCGCGCGGCAGAAGCTCGAACTGGCGCAGGCAACATTCACCCGCGAGCAGGGCCTCTGGGACAAGCGCATCAGTTCCGAGCAGGAGTTCCTCGACGCTAAGCAGGCCGTTGCCGAAACGCGGATCGAGCTGCACGCCGCCGAGCAGAAGCTCCACGCGCTGGGATTGGGCGACGAGTACGTTCGCACTTTGTCCGACCTGCCGGACGTGCTTCTGACGCGCTACGAAATCGTCGCGCCGTTCGATGCAACCGTGATCGCCAGACACATCACCATTGGCGAGGCCCTGAAGGACGACTCCGAGGTTTTCGTCATCGCCGACCTGTCCACGGTCTGGGTCCAGCTCGACATGCATCAGCGGGACCTGACCTATGTCAGAGAGGGCCAGGAGGCAGTGGTCGCCGTCGGTCCCGGCGTGCCGCAGGCCAGAGGCCGGATCAGCTACGTCGGGCCGATCGCTGCCGAAGACACGCGTACGGTCTCGGCCCGCGTAGTGCTGCCGAACGTCGAGGGCCAGTACCGGCCCGGCCTGTTCGTCACGGCGGAGATCCTCGCCGAGACCGCCTCCGCCGAGGTCCTGGTTCCCGAGCAGGCGATTCAGTCCCTCGAAGGGCAGCCTTGCGTCTTTGTCCCGTCCGAGCACGGTTTCGAGGCCCGGTTCGTATCGGTCGGGCGGTCGAGCCAGGGGGCGGTGGAGATCGCCTCGGGACTGACGGTCGGCGAAACCTTCGTCCGCCAGGGCGCCTTCGAATTGAAAGCCGCGATTGTCACCGCCGGCCTCGGCAGCCACGCCGGCCACGGTCACTGAAAGGAGCCGACGCATGCTCGCGCGAATCGTAGATGCTTCCTCACGTTATCGGTTCTTTGTCGTCATCGCCATCCTGGGCATCGTCGGTTTCGGCTCGTACGCTTACACGCAGTTGCCGATCGATGCCTTTCCGGATATCTCGCCGGTGATGGTCCCGGTCTTTGCCGAGGCGCACGGGATGGCCCCGGAGGAGGTCGAACGCCTGATCACGTTCCCCATCGAGTCGGCCATGAACGGCCTGCCCCACGTCACGCAGATCAAGTCCACCTCCGCGTTCGGCATGGCCGTCATCTACGTTTACTTCGAAGATGACGTGGACGTCTACTTCGCGCGAACGATCGTCGCCGAGCGTCTCGATCAGGCTCTGGCCGAGCTGCCCGAGATGCACGAGCCGCCCAAGCCGGGCCCGATCTCGACCGGTCTCGGACAGATCTTCATCTACTACTTGATGCTCGACGAAAGGACCGACACCGAGGGCAAGGCCCCGGACATCTACCTGCGCGAGGTCAACGACTGGATCATCAAGCGGCAGCTTCAGACGGTGCCCGGCGTCACGGACATCCTTTCCATCGGCGGCCATGTCCTGCAATACCAGATTCGCGTCAATCCCCACGCGCTGAATCAATACCGCGTTGCCCTCGACGACGTGGTGCGAGCAATCCGATCCAACAACGCCAACGTGGGCGGTCAGTTCATGGTTCTGGGCCAGGAAGAGCACCTCGTTCGTGGCATCGGGCTGCTGCGTACGCTCGACGACATCGGCGGCATCCACATCGCCGTTCGCAACGGCATCCCGGTGCGAGTCTCGGACGTCGCCGAGGTCGGCTACGGCCCCGAGATTCGTCGGGGTGTGGTCTCGCGCAACGGGACCGAAGAGGTGGTCTCAGGCATCGTGCTTCAGCTCTATGGCGAGAACACCTCGGAAGTCATCGCCCGGCTGTACGAGAAGATTCCCGAGGTGCAGGCGTCCGTGCCCGAGGGCGTGCGCATCGTGCCGTACTACGAGCAGGCCGAACTCGTCCGCCAAGCCACCGGAACCGTCAAGACGGCACTGCTACTCGGGGCCGCACTGGTGGTCGCGACGCTCTTGCTCTTCCTGGGCAACGTTCGAAGCGCACTGATCGTGTCGTTGTCGCTTCCGTTGTGCGCCTTGATCAGCGTGATCTGCATGCGTCTTGTCGGCATCTCGGCCAACCTGATGAGCCTCGGCGGGATCGCCATCGGCATCGGCATGCTGGGCGACGGCGCCATCGTCATGGTCGAGAACATCTTTCGACACCTCAACGTCGATCCCAAGCAGACCACCCGGGAGAAGGCGCAGGTTGTCTTCGAAGCGGCCCGCGAGGTCTGCCGGCCGATTGTCTTCTCCATCCTGATCATCGTAACGGTCTTCGTGCCGATCTTCGCCTTGCAGGACGTCGAGGGCAAGATGTTCTCACCCATGGCTGCCACGCTGTGCTTCGCTCTGGCCGGTTCCCTGGTCGTTGCCATCGTCATCGCGCCGGCGCTCTGCACCTATCTGCTGAAAGGCCACCGGTATCGGGAGTTCAAACTGGTCGCCGGACTCATGCGGATCTATCATCCGCCGCTGCGCTGGACGCTGCGTCATCGGTCTCTTGTTGGGATATTGGCGCTGGCGGCGTTTGTCGTCAGTGTTGCGGCGGTGCCGCACCTCGGGACCGAATTCATTCCCACACTGGAAGAAGGCTCGATCCAGATTGATGTCACCATGGCGCCTTCGATTTCGCTCGAGAAGGCGGTCATGACCGTGCAGGCACTGGAACGCAAGATTATGGCCTTTCAGGAGGTGGAGGAAGTCCTCTCTCGCATCGGCCGGCCCGAATCCGGAAGCCACCCTCATCCGGTCAATTACGCCGAGATTCACGTCACGCCGAAACCGCGCCGGCAGTGGGGCCGGTATGACAGCAAGGCGGCGTTGATTCAGGCCTTGAGAGAGACGCTTTCCGCCTATCCCGGCGCGCAGTTGAACTTTACGCAACCTATCCAAAACCTCTTCGATGAACTGCTCTCCGGCATCAAGGCCCAGGTGGCGATCAAGCTGTTCGGCGAGGACCTCGATGTGCTGCGGGCCAAGGCCGGCGAGATTGCCCAGGCCATCGCGGGGGTGCCGGGCCTGGTCGACCTGGCGGCCGAACAGAGCTTCGGCCAGCCCCAGGTCCAGATTGTCGCCGACCGTGCGGTCTGCTCGCGATATGGAATCGACGTCAGCGACATCCTCGAACTCGTCGAGTTGGCCGTCGGAGGTGAAGTCATCGACACGATCTATCTTCAGAGCCGCCGGTTCGGCATCCATCTGCGTTACCAGGAGCCTTACCGGGCCGACCCCGATGCGATCGGAGACCTCCTGGTGCCGGCACAGAATGGGACGCTCGTGCCTCTCAAGCAGGTCGCGCGGATCGAGCAGGTCACCGGGCCCATCCAGATCAATCGCGAACACAACCAGCGGCGTTGGGTCGTCCAGGGCAACGTGCGAGGCCGTGACCTGGGAGGTGTGATCGCGGACATCAAAGAGGCGATTGCCGCGAAGGTCGCGCTGCCGCCGGGCTACTACGTCGAGTACGGCGGCCAATTCGAGAACCAGCAGCGCGCCATGATGCGCCTTTCGATCATCGTTCCGATCGTTGTCGCCGCGGTCCTGCTGATGCTCTTTCTGGCGTTCGGCTCGATCCGTCACGCGATGCTCATTGTGCTGGGCATTCCGCTGGCGCTCGTCGGAGGGATTCTGGGGTTGCTGCTGACGGGCGAGTACCTGTCCGTTCCGGCCGCCGTCGGCTTCATCGCCTTGTTCGGTATCGCCGTACAGAACGGAGTCGTGCTCGTCACGCGGATCAACCAGATGCGCGACGAGGGCATGGCACTCGACGAGGCGATCATCGGCGGCAGCCTGCAACGCCTGCGTCCGGTCCTGATGACGGCCACCACGACCGTGCTGGGTCTGCTGCCGCTGCTGCTGGCGCACGGCATCGGCTCGGAGGTGCAGCGCCCGCTGGCGACCGTCGTCGTCTTCGGCCTGACCTCCGCCACCTTCCTGACCCTCTTCGTCATCCCCGCTCTCTACCCGTGGTTCGCCGGGCGAACGTCCCACCGTGTGGGACCTTGATGCGGATTACGCTCAATGTCGAGAAATCTGGTTGACACCGACGGTGCTGGTGAGTAAAGTAACTATCGAACGATTGCCGTGGTTGTTCACGGCGCGCGACAGACAGTCAACCAGGAATCCAGAGGAGGGTGGATTGTGGGCGGTCAGATCGAGGGCTTCGGTGCTCCGGTTCGGCGTGGTTCGAGCCCGCATCATTCTGCCGGCTGGTCCGGGACGCCACAGGAGGGCGAGAATGCGAAACAAAGCCAATTACCACCACCGACGCCGGCCACCACGCTGCCCGCATGTTCGCGGGAGGGGAAGGATGCGAAACAAACCCAATTTCCGCGTTTTTGGGCTGAAAACGCGGGTGGGTCTGGGAACCGAAGCCAATTGGGGATCCCCTCGCCGTGTGGGACAGGTTCTGGCGGTGACGTGCAGGATGGACTGCTTCCATGGGCCTCCCGGCCGCGGTTCCTCGGGCTAAAGGCGAGGTCCGGGCCTGCCGATACAGAGCAGGGGGGTGCACGGAATTTCGGTTGCCAGCAGAACGTCCGGATGATATATATGAATACATTCGGAGACATGTGTTTCTTGGCCCGGTGGCTGCCCTGCTGGACAGCTCAGACGGGACGCCACGGGGGGCGAGCCAAGCCTGGAATCACACAACGAATCGGACTTGGAGGCCGCGATGAAAGTGTGGTGCGGGCGTAAGATCGACGACCATCAAGATGCTATCGGTCCCGCTTCACCGACAGTCTCTCTCGACCTCCTCTCAGCATTTTTGGTTGAAAGGAGGTGAGCCAGCGCAGATTTCACGGTTCGTCCGCCGGCAAGGGTACCTTTCGGTGACCGTGCCGGGGACGGGTCCTGCGGCCTGACGGCTTTGCCTGATTGAACCGCAGAGAGACGGGGCTTCGGTGTGTGGCCGGAGTGGGGTTTCCTATGGGTTGCCAGGGAGTGTTAGGAGGAACAAAAATGAAGAAGTTGATGCTGGTATGCGCCATTGTATCGGCGTTTGCCGCGACGGCCATGGCTTCCGACATAGCCTTCTACGTCGGGACGCCGAACTTCGACGGCTGGTACACGGCAGACGAAATGAGCGCGAACGTGGAGACGATCATTGCTCAAACCGGACAACTGTTCAAGGAAGTCCAGAAGTTCGATGACACGCAACTGGCCGAACTGGCCGACTGGGCGGTCGCGAACGCGGATGATGGTGAGTTTGACATTCTCTAGCTGAACGGATGCGTGCCGAGCAGTCTCTACACACTCGGCAATACGCAGCCGGAAGGCTCGGCCATCGAGACCTTTCTCGACGGCGGCAACATGATCATCAATGTCGGCGACTGGTTCGGATACTGCTCGTATGAGGGCGGGTCTCGAAACTCTCCCGAGAACGGCGGCACGGGGGCGGCGAATATCCTCGATCTCGCCGCCGGGATCATCGTGTCCGCTGACAATACGTCGCTGACCGTGACGGCGGCAGGGCACGAGTATCTCCCCAGCCTCGGTGACACCGTCGTCTCCTACAGACCCATTGCCCCCAGTGTAGCGGTCGCGCCGTGGGAAGTGGCGGCAGTCTTCGCACAGAATGCGGCCGGCACCTATGCAGATCCCATCGTCATTCACAACACCGAGACAGGTGGTTACGTTGCCTTCATCAACCAATCAACGGCTTGGCTCGACGACCGAGGAGTGACCTGTTCCGAGTTCATTCTGAACTGGGTCAACAGCGTGGTCGGTTTGGCCAACCCGTCTCTGGCTGGGGACCCGGTCCCGGAGGATGGGGCGATCGACATCCCGCGCGACGTCGTGTTGAGCTGGATGCCCGGCACCTACGCCGTGACGCATGACGTCTACTTCGGCGCCTCGTTCGACGACGTGAACACCGCGAGCCGGAGCAATCCGCTGGATGTGCTGCTCAGCCAGGGCCAGGCGGGCACGACGTTCGACCCGCCCGGCGTCCTCGATTTCGGGCAGACCTACTATTGGCGCGTCGACGAGGTCAACGGCGCCCCCGACAACACAATCTACAAAGGAGTGGTCTGGAGCTTCACCGCCGAGCCGCTCGCCTATCCGATCGCCGGCGTTGTGGCCACCAGCAACGGCAGTTCTGAGGCGGCCGCCGGACCGGAGAACACGGTCAACGGGTCCGGGCTCGATGCCGCCGATCAGCACTCGACCGAAAGCGGCGACATGTGGCTGGCGACGCCGGGGGCCGATCCGCTGTGGATACAGTTTGAGTTTGATCGGGTATATAAGCTGCACGAGATGCTCGTCTGGAACTACAACGTGCAGTTCGAGATCATTCTCGGCTTCGGGCTCAAGGGTGTGACCGTCGAGTACTCCGAGAACGGGACCGATTGGGCGGCGCTGGGCGACTTCGAACTCGCACAGGGGACGGCCAAGGCCACGTACGCGGCCAATACGGCTGTGCCGTTCGACGGGGTGCCGGCCAAGTTCGTCCGGCTGAACGTCAATAGCGGCTATGGGATGATGGGCCAGTTTGGCCTCAGCGAGGTGCGCTTCCTGTTCATCCCGGCGCAGGCTCGCGAGCCGCAGCCCGCCAACAGGGCGACCCGCGTCGATCCGGCGACGGCTTTGAGCTGGCGTGCCGGCCGAGACGCGGCCTCCCACGAGGTCTATCTCGGAACCGATGCCGGCGCTTTGGCCTTGGCCGGTACGGTCGATGCGGCGAGCTTCGCACCGGCCCTGGAGTTCGGCAACACCTACTATTGGCAGATCGTGGAGGTCAACGAGGCCGACGCGGTCACCGCGTGGGCCGGCGACGTGTGGCGCTTCTCGACGCTGGAGTACGCATCGATCGATGGGTTCGAGACCTACAACGACGACGTCGACGCCGGGACAACCATTTTTGACGCCTGGCTGGATGGCTGGGTCAACGAAACCGGCTCCACCGTCGGTTACCTCAATGCACCGTTTGCCGAGAAGACCATCGTCCACAGCGGCAAGCAGTCTATGCCTCTGGCCTACGACAACTCGACCTCGCCGTTCTATTCCGAGGCCTGGCGCGAGTTCGAGACCGCGCAGAACTGGACCGGCAACGGGGCCGACACCCTCGTGCTCTACGTGCGAGGCAACGCGCCCGACTTCGCCGAGACCGCTGGCGGCCAGATCATCATGAGCGCGGTTGGCACCGACATCTGGAACACGACGGATCAGTTCCGCTACGCCTACAAGAGCCTCAGCGGCAACGGCTCGATGACGGTTCGCGTCGACAGCCTGGTCCGCAGCAACGAGTGGGCCAAGGCGGGCGTGATGATCCGCGAGACGCTGGAGCCCGGCTCGAAGCATGCCTTTATGTGTGTGACGCCGGACCACGGCACCACATTCCAACGTCGGCCGGTGGCCGGACAGGCCAGCGCCAGCACGGACGTTGGCGGTGTGGCCGCACCGCGCTGGGTGAGACTGACCCGCACGGGCAACGTCTTCACGGCCCACGACTCGATGGACGGCGTGACCTGGACGGAGGCGGTCGTGAGCCCGGCGCTGACGATCGAGATGGCCGCCAACGTGTATGTCGGCCTGGCGGTGACCAGTCACGACGGCGTGATTGTCACGGCGGCGGAGTTCTCGAATCTGTCGGCGACCGGCAACGTGACAGGCGCCTGGCAGGTGGCCGAGATCGGCGCCGCCCAGCCGCAGGGCAACTCCGCGGAGTCGATGTATGTGACGATCGAGGACAGCGCCGGCAAGAGCGCGACGGTCGTGAACGCGGACGCATCGATCACGCAACGTGCGACGTGGCAGGAATGGGCGATTCCGTACGGCGAGCTGTCCGGGGTGAACCTCAGCCGCGTCGAGAAGATGGTGATCGGGGTCGGCAGCGCCACCGCGCCGAAAGCCGGCGGCGCCGGCACCGTCTACATCGACGACATCGGCTACGGCCGTCCGGCCCCGGAACCGGCCTACGACAATCTGCTGGCCAACGGTGGCTTTGAGGATGGTGTCATGGCGCCGTGGAGCACCTATGGCGACGTGACCGCCGAGGTCGTGTCGGAAGGGGCCACAGAAGGCGATTCCTGTCTGCACCTCACGGTGAACTCTGCCGGCGCGAATTTCTGGGACGTCGGCTTGCAGCACACCGGGCATGTGTTCGAGGCGGGCAAGCAGTACACGCTTTCGGCCTTTCTGCGGTGCAGCGCCGGGACGCTGGACATCAACTTCAAGCCGGAACTGGCGGCCGATCCGTGGACGGGCTATGGCGCTCAGGTCCTCACGATGACGGACGAATGGACGGAGTTCAGCGTCACGACTCCCGTTCTGGAAGCCAACGTCAGCCCGGCGACCATCACCTTCCACATCGGTTTCGCCGCCGCTGATTTCTGGATCGACAACGTGAGGTTTTACGAAGGTCCTTACATGGCGCCGTAGCACGGCAGTGTGACGGCAACGGCCGGCAACCGACGCCGGCTTCGACGGCGGAACATCCGCACCGTCGGAAATGGAGTGTCAATGAAGGGCAGGGCAACCACGTGTTGCCCTGCCCTCTTCCTGCCTATGAGCACGTACGGCAAAGACGAGCTGAAGTCAGCCTTGAGGGGAGTTCTGTCTGCCTCTGTTCGCTTCCAACGTTTCTCGTAGCGAAGAACCTGGATTGCGCCATGGGCAAGCAACGTGCCGGCGCAGAACCCCCGGTGCGCGCGGAATTTCGGTTGCGTCCGGAGCGTCCGAATGATATAAATGGGTGCATTCGGAGACATACGTTTCTTGGCCCGGTGCGTATCACTGCGGACAGCTCACAGTGACGGCGACAGGGGGCGAGCCAAGCCTGAGATCACACAGCGAACGGGGGCTGGAGGTCGCGATGAGAGTGTGGTACGGGTGTATGACGGACAGCAAACAGGGCGCCGGAGGTGCCGCTCCACACACAATCTCCCTTGTGTTTCTCCAGGGATCTGACGACTGAAAGGAGGTGAGCGCGCACAGATTCCACGGCCCCTCTGCCGCGCAGAACGCTTCCAGGCAAGTATGGCGGGGACGGGTTCTGCGGTTGGACAGCATTGCTTGGCTCGACCGCAGATGGGTGATGCTTCGGCGTGTGGCCGGAGCAGAAGCTCCTGTCAGTTTTCGGTAAGAAGGAAGAAGGAGGCAACAAGATGAAGAAGTTAGCGTTGGCATGCGTCGTCGCGTTGACATTTGGCTCGACGGCTGTGGCGGTTGAAATAGCGATTTCAACGCAGGGAGGCTGGATGGGGCAAGGTCACGCCGACACCGAAGCGCAGGAAATTGTTGACAACGTCACGGGGGCTCCTATTGCAGTATTCACATCGGCCGACCTCAATGCCCTGGCGGATTGGGTAGAAGACCACACCGGGGATGGTGTATCAGACCTTCTGGTCATGTTCGGCATATTCCCAGCCACGATCTATCCCGCCGGCAATGCACAGCCGGATGGTTCGCTGGCCGAGTTGTTCCTGGATGATGGCAACTGCATCGTCAACACCGGCGACTACATTTTCTATGTCGGCAGTGCGGGAAACAATGACGCGGGCGGTTTGGCGAATATGACCGACGTTGCCGCCGCTGCAATGTGGGGGGATGATTCCCTCGCCACTACTTTCGCTCCCACAGCCGACGGCCAGTTGTATACTCCATCGTTACCGACTTTGGCCTCGAATCGCCCGTGGTTTCCGGCCCAATTCGAAGGTACGGATTGGTACTTCGAACTGATCCTCGCTCAGAGTAGCGATGGCACGCAGGTCCATCCTGGGATTTTGCGCAATTCAGTGACGGGCGGCCGCCTGGGCGTCTTCTCTCAGGTGAGCGACGATACCCAACCCCGTGGCGAAGTGATCAGTGAATGGATTAACAACTGGTATCTTCCGACGGTCGCCGCGGCCGAGACGGCCACCAATCCAGTGCCGGCCAGCGGCGATGTGGATGTTCCGCGCGATGTGGTCCTGAGCTGGAAGGCCGGTCCGGAAGCTGCCACACGCGATGTGTACTTCGGCACGTCGTTCGACGATGTCAACGCTGCCAGCCGGAGCAATCCACTGGGCGTGCTGCTCAGCCAGGACCAGGCGGGCACCACGTTCGATCCCCCCGGCATCCTTGATTTCGAGACGACCTACTACTGGCGCGTCGATGAGGTCAACGGCGCTCCCGACTTCACCATCTTCGAAGGTGACGTCTGGAGCTTCACCACTGAGCCGTTCGCCTATCCCATTGCGAACATCATCGCCACCAGCAATGTCAATTCGGATCCAGGAGCCGGACCCGAGAATACCGTAAACGGCTCCGGCCTCAATGCCAGCGACCAGCACTCAGTGGACAGCCCCGACATGTGGCTCGGTCTGCCCGCCGAAGGCGAAACCGCCCAGATTCAGTGGGAGTTCGATGGCGTCTACAAGCTCCACGAAATGCTCGTCTGGAATTACAACGTCCAGTTCGAGCTGATCCTTGGTTTCGGCCTCAAGGACGTGACGGTCGAGTATTCCACGAATGGAACGGACTGGACCGTGCTGGGCGACGTGACGTTGAACCAGGCGACCGCCAGGCCGACGTATGCCGCCAACACGACCATCGATTTCGGTGGTGTGGCGGCCCAGTATGTCCGGCTGAACATCAACAGTGGCTTTGGGCTCATGGGCCAGTACGGCCTGAGCGAAGTCCGCTTCATGTACATTCCCGCCCAGGCGCGGGAGCCGCAGCCGGCCGACGGCGCGACGGACGTCAGCGTGGACAGCACGCTGGCTTGGCGAGCCGGTCGTGACGCCGCTTCGCATGAAGTCTACTTCGGCACCGATGCCGAGGCGTTGGCTCTGGCGGGCACCGTCAGCGTGAACACCTATGCTCCCGGCGAGCTGAATCTCGGGACGACGTACTACTGGCAGATCAACGAGATCCAGGACACCGAATCGTGGCAGGGACCCGTCTGGAGCTTCGCGACGCAGGAGTATCTGGTCGTCGACGACTTCGAAAGCTACAACGACGACATCGACGCTGGCACGACCATCTTCGACACATGGCTCGACGGCTGGGTCAACGA
>JAXGYC010000019.1:0-140430 GCA_040772485.1 Sedimentisphaerales bacterium
AAGATCAAAAGTCAAACATCAAAGGACAAAATTGCGGAATCCGCCGAAGGCAGATGAGTACGGGCGTCCCGGCGCGCCGGGACGCCCCTACGGCCATTTTGCATTTTGCCGTTTGCACTTTGATTCCGTGCTTCTGATTTGCGGGAGGTTACGGTATGAATCGAAGAGAATTTCTGCTGCGTTCGGGGCTGTCGTGCATGGGGTTGGGAGCGGTCGCGGGCTGCACACTTGCGGCCGGCGAGCGAGAGACCTCGCGCCGGCCGAATATCATCTTTCTGCTCGCCGACCAACTGCGATATCAGTCCTGTGGGTATGCAGGCGATGAGCGAGCCCGTACGCCCAACCTCGACCGCCTCGCGTCGGAAGGGGTGAGCTTCCGTCAAGCCATCTCGCATATGCCCGTCTGCTCGGCGTACCGCGCCTCGCTGTTCACCGGCAAGCACACGACCGGCACGGGCATGGTCATCAACGAGCTGCGGATGAACCCGAACCAGAGGTGCCTGGGCCACGTGCTGACGGAGGCCGGCTACGAGACGGGATACATCGGCAAGTGGCACCTCTACGCCAACCAGCTCGGCAATCACTTCGATCCGGCCAACTCGTTCGTCCCGCGAGGGGCCCATCGCCTCGGCTTCGACGGCTACTGGGCCGCGTACAACTTCCACCACGACTACTACGGCAGCTACTACCACACCGAGTCGCCCGAGAAGATCTTCTATGGCGAAGGCGTCTTCGAGCCCGATGCGCAAACCGACATGGCGATCGAGTTCCTCTCGAAGAAGGCAGGCGGCGACAAGCCGTTCTTCCTGATGGTCTCGTACGGGACGCCGCACGATCCGTGGGTCAAGAGCAACGTGCCCGCGAAGTACCACGAGAGGTTCAAGGACGTGACGTTTGAGATGCCGCCCAACTACTCCGACGAGATGGAGCCGTACGGCGACGAGTGGTCCAACATCGAAAAGAGTCCCAGGCAGATCAACGAATGGATGCGCAACTACTACGCGATGACCGCCAACCTCGACTGGAACATCGGGCGTATCCTCGACGCGGTCGATGAGGCGGGCTTGGGCGACCAGACGCTGATCGTGTTCACGAGCGACCATGGCGAGATGTTCGGCGGGCACGGGCGGATGAAGAAGAACATCTTCTACGAAGAGGCCGCCCGCGTGCCGTTCCTGATGCGCTGGAGAAGCCGGATTCCCGCCGGCAGCGTCTCGGACGCGTGCCTGAACACGCCGGACATCATGCCCACGCTGCTGGGCCTGGCTGAGCTCGGCTCGCGCATTCCGCAGAGCGTCGAGGGCATGGACCTGAGCCGCGCGGCGCAGGGCAACTCCGGCCCGGAACCCGATGCGGCCTTCCTCATGAACACCGGCGCCTGCGCCATCTGGGAGGACGGCCACGAGTGGCGCGCCCTGCGGGACCAACGCTACACGTACGCCGTCTTGCGAGGCGAAGGCCCCAGGAACCTCCCGCGAAAAGAGGTCCTGTTCGATCACATTGCCGACCCCTGGCAGATGAACGACCTGTCCGCCGATCCGCCTCATGCCGAGACCTTGCAGAAGTACCGGGCCATGCTCCAGGCGAAGATGGCCAGACTCCACGACACCTTTCCGGCCTCGAGCTGGTACCGCAACCACTGGACCGACGGCGATCGCCGCATCACCGCCGCCGCCCAAGGCCCCTTCCCGCAGGGCCAGCCAATTTCCTGAGAATCTTCGCAATTTCTCCGTTACCGTCCGTCCGTGTCCGGCCTTACACTTTGGGGGACCAAAGTCAGTCTTTTTGCACGGGATGGCGCGAGATGGGTAGACTGAGATTCGTTCTGGTGGCCATGGTCACCCTGAACATGGGCTGTCGGGAGGATAAACCGATTCAAAGCAGCGAATCGCTGGTGCACGCTGCTGCGTTTGGGGATATTGAGCGTGTACGGTCTTTGATCGCTGATGGAGCTGACGTTAACGCCGGGGACAAGGATGGCAACCTCGCCTTGCATGTCGCGGCTTCCCGGGGTCTGGATGGTGTCGTCGAGCTACTTCTCGATGCAGGCGCCGACGTCAACGCGCGAGATGGTGGAGGCTACACGGCATTGATGTGCGCGATAGGAAGGGAGCATAAGGAGGTTGTTGATCTCCTCGTTCGAAGAGGAGCGACGACGACAATTTACGTTGCCGCCTACCGTGGAGATGCTGGCGAAGTGACGCGACTGCTGGCTGGAGGAGCGGATGTCAATGCCCGAGATAACAGCGGCTATACAGCGCTGCACGTGGCGGCGAAATATGGACGATCCGAAGTAGCCGAAGTGCTGCTCTCACATGGTGCCAACGTCAATGCGCCAGACGCAAGCGGTTGGTCGCCTCTGTGTCACGCCGCGCTCAATGGGCATGTAGATACTGCCGCAATCCTGATGGCCAATGGCGCCCAGCCGGATACGTACACTCTCCGTTGGGCGACGCTGGAGGGCCATGTAGACATGGTGAAGTTTCTTCTGTCCAAGGATGTGCCGATCAATTTGCTTCCGGAGGGCGGGTGCCCCGCACTCATTGGTGCAGCCGAAGAAGATCACAAGGCTATCGGCGAGCTGCTTCTGTCAGCAGGAGCCGACATTGGGCCCAAAGACGAATATGCGGATGGGTCTCTGCTCGCCTTTGCGGCCAGGCATGGACTCCTTGATCTGGCTGAACGCCTTGTCAAGAGAGAGGCCGATGTCAATACGAGGCGTGGGTACATGGATTTGGCCACGCCGTTACTCCAAGCCGCTCGCCATCGTCAGGCAGACATGGCAGAATTGCTGATTACCCATGGAGCTGATGTCAACATGGCTGATGCACATGGTGTGACGCCTCTCTTGGCGGCCGTCTCAAATGGCGACGACCCCATGACACGGTTGCTGATCGACAACGGTGCCGACACAAATGTGATCGACCAGCAGGGGAATTCGCTCTTACACATTGCTTCGCACAAGCACAGCAAGGCCTTAGTCGCTGTGCTCCTGGCCAAGAACGTCGATGTCGGTGCGAAGAACCCCTCCGGTGACACTCCGCTGCACGCGGCCGCTGAAGAGGATGACGAGGACGTGGTTGAGATGCTGATCGACAAAGGCGCTGCGGTAGACGCGACGAACCAGTCTCGTTGGACACCACTGCACTATGCCGCCAGGTCCAATAGTACCCGCGCCACGGAGACCCTTCTTTCAGCAAAAGCCGACGTCAACGCGAGAAATGCCAGCGGTGACACGCCGTTGCACGTCGCCGCTCTCCGCGGCCTGACAGACACCGTTCGAGTGCTGCTGGCGCATGGTGCTGACGTCACAGTTGAGAACGAGGCTGAGCGCACGCCACTCCAGGAGGCTGCCAGAAATCGACACAATGACGTTGTTGAGCTACTCCGCGGACATGAGCAGCAGCCGTGACGATACCCAGCGCATTTCCAAGCACATCTTCTGTCACACGGAGTCTCCTACCCGCTGTAGTCGTAGGGCGGTTTGCCCTGCTGGAGGCGGCAGTCGTGCTGCATTTGGCGGAGGGTCTGGGTGAGCCAGTCGGCGAGTTCTTCGTTGCTCATTTTGCGGATCTGCTCGGGGGGCAGGGGCTTTCCGAACCAGACGACGATCGAGCCCGGCCGGAAGAGCTTGCGATGGCGGGGCCAGCACTCGAACGCGCCGTCGACCAGGGCCGGCACGACCGGCGCCTGCGACCGGCGGCACAGCAGGCCGAAGCCCGGCTTGAACGCGGTGATCCTACCATCGGCACTGCGCGTCCCCTCGGGATAGAGACAAACGCCGTGACCTTCCTTGAGGTTGGCGAGCACCAGCTTGATCGCGCCGATGTCGGCCCTGTCTCGCGACACGGGAATCGCGTTCGTCGAGCGGATCAGCCCGCCGAACCAGCGCGAGCGAAACAGCGTGTCACGAGCCATAAAGAGCAGACGGCGCCTCGCTCCGATCCCCATGAAGACCGGATCGAGGAAGCTCTGGTGATTGCCGGCCATGATGAACGGCCCCCGCTCGGGAACGTGGTCGCGCCCGTACGCGCGGTACCGGAAGAACGCCAGCGTGAACATCTGGCAGAGGAACCGCGCGACGAAGTACCACTTGACTTTGATCGTTTCTTTCAGCATGGCAAGCATGTCGCTCGTCACTGGTCGCTCGTCGCTCGTGACCGATTCGTGCCCCTCGCGCGACGAGCGACGAGCGACGCGCGACGAAACGAACTGTATCAGCCGAATGGGCTAAAGCCCATCCTACCGTCCCGTTCGTTAATTCGGCCCAGCAGGCACTCGACGACTTCCTCGATGCTCAGGTGGGTCGTGTCGACGCAGATGGCGTCGGGCGCCGGCTTGAGCGGGCCAACCGCCCGGCTTTCGTCGCTGCGGTCTCGCGACTCGATTGCCCGGCACAGCTCGTCCAGGTCGGCCTCCACGCCCTGCGATTCCAGCTCGAGCTTGCGCCGCCGGGCCCGCTCGCGCGCCTCGGCGACGAGATAGAACTTGACGTCGGCGTCGGGAAACACCACCGTGCCCTGATCGCGTCCCTCGGTGACCACGCGTCCCCATCGCCGGGCGAGTGCCTGCTGCATCTCGACCAGCCTCGCTCGCATCGGAGGCGACGAGGCGACGCAGCGAACGTTGGCGGTCAGCTCGGGACTGCGAATCCGGTCGGTGACGAGCTGCCCGTCGACGAAGACGCGCATGGCGTCGTCGCCCGGCTCGAATCCGAACGTATGCCGGCCGATCACGCCGATGAGCTGCGATTCATCCTTCAGATCGACCCCGTCCTGCATCGCGGCGAAGGTGACGGCGCGGTACATCGCGCCGGTGTCGAGGAACGTCGCGTCGATTCGCGAGGCCAGTCGTCGGGCCACGGTGCTCTTGCCGCTGGCGGCCGGACCATCGATTGTCACAACGAACAAAGCCATCGCCGCCCTGGTACTCGTCGGTTCTCAGTTCCCAGTTGACAGTTCTCAGTTCCCAGTCCACCGCCAACTGCCAACTGACAACTGTCAACTGACCGCTGTCAACCTCACGCTTCACACTTCACACTTCACACTTCCCGCCTCTGGCGGTTCGCAGTCGCGGCACCCTTCCGTCCGCCGCGGCGGGCCCACCTTGACGGCGATCAGACTGGTGTCGTCAATCTGCCGGGCCAGGCCGGCGAATCGGCGGCGGTAGGCCAGGACGTTGCGGATTACGTGGTCGGCCGGGCAGTCGGTAAACCGCTTGGCCGCATCGATCATCCGGTCGCGTCCCCACACCACGCCGTTGAAGTCCATGGCGTCGACCAGACCGTCCGTGTAGAACAGCAGACAATCGCCGTCCTCGAGCTGCACCGTCTCGATTTCGTATTTCGCCTGCGGGTCCACGCCCAGGACCAGCCCGCCCTTGGCGAGGTCCTCGACCTGCCCGTTCCGAATCAGCGCCGTCGGCTCGTGCCCGCAACTGCAGTACGTCATGGTCTTCTCGCGGGCATCGATGGTCGCATAGAACAGGGTGATGAATTCCCCTTCGCGGCACTCGATGCACGCCATCTTGTTGAAATTCTCGATCGCGTTCTTGGTGCGGATGGCCGCCTTGAGACCGCTGTTCAGGTCGCCGGCCACCGGCCCCATATCCTTGAGGATCTCGCGGAACCCCTCGGTGTACGCCTGGACCGCGCCGCGGAACCAGCTCATCATGATCGCCGCCGGAACGCCCTTGCCAATGACATCGGCGATGGTGATTACGACCCGGCCGTCGCTGATGGGCAGGAAATCGTAGAAATCGCCGCCGACGTCAAAACAGGGGATATAGGTTGCTGCGACGTCCAGCCCTGTGATTCTGGGGGCTTTCTCGGGGATCATGCGGCGCTGGATCAGGCCGGCCAGGCGCATCTGCTCGGCGATCCGCTGTCCGGCAATCGCCTCGCTGTAGAGCTTGGCGTTGGTGATCGCCACGGCGCACTGCGAGGCCACCGCCCGGGCGACGGTCGTGTCGGCCTCCTTGAACCCTCGCGGCCGGGGGCTGTACAGACGCAAAACGCCAATCGGATGGTTGCGGAACTGCATGGCGACCGTCAACTGGCTGACCAACCCCTCTTTGAGGGTCGTTTCTTTGTACTGGATGCGGCTGTCGTCCCGCATGTCGTCGATGACGATCGCTTCGCCGGCAAAGGCCGCGCGGATGACCTCATCGTCCTTGGTCACCGGGCCTTTGTTGCGGTACTCCTCGCTGAGCCCGTACGTGCTGCGCATCCTCAGGTCGTTGGTCTCTTCGTCCAGCAGCCGGATCGAACAGGCCTTGGCGCCGACGATCTTCACCGCCGCCTCGGCCAGCCGGTCGAGCACTTCCTGAAGTGAGAACTCGCCCGCCACCAGCGTGCTGAGCTGGTAAACCTGCTCGTTTCGTGCGATATCTCTTTTGGTCCTACCCATACTTCGACAATTCCACCTTGATGATGGATGATTGATTATTGATGATGGATGATGGGCCTGCAATAATCAATAATCAATCATCAATTCCTTTCAGAACGGTCCGACCAGGGTCACGCTCCCCCCTGCCGGCGGCGGGGTGAACGCCTTGTATCGGTGTTTGTCCCAGTCCCACCAGAGCCATTTCAGCGACGGATCTTCGAGCGGAACCTCAAATTCAAAGGCCACCTCCGCCGGAAACCCCCGTTCATCGACGGCCCGGACGTCGGCGGTCATCCGTTCGAGACGGACCCGGTCGCCGGCCTTGAGCGGATGGCCGGGACCGCGAACGTCGCTGAGAACGCGGTAGAAGAACACGAAATCGAGCCGCTCGCCTTCCTGCTGGCAGTCGAAGAGGCTCCGCGAGACGGATCTGACGGTCAGCACGTTCGCCGTCGGACGGGCCACTTGGACGGCCCCGAAGCCGGGGGCCAGGATGCGCAGGCCTTCAGGCAGGGCCTGCCCCCCGTAGGCCCGAAGGAAGGGCTCGTAAAGAAACGAAGCGGGATTCGGAGCGTTGACGACAATCAGGTCCTGCCGGTCGAGGTCCGCCATTGGGCCCAGGTCCATTGTCCTGGCGACTCGCAGCTCCATCTGTCCGGTCACGCGCGGCGCCATCAGGCGGGCGACCGCCGCAAGGGGGATGTGGACAACCACGAAGAGAACAAAGAGGTTTCGAGCCGATGCCCGCAGCCACCATGGCCTGGCATAGACGGCCCGGACTCGCAAAACCCGGGCGGAATCGTCCCACGCATCAGCGAGCCAGCCGGCGATGAATTCAGAGATCAGGCCGAACGCTCCGACTGCCACGAACAGAAGCGACCGGCTCATTGGAAGGGTCGCGCAGAACGGCACCGCCGCGAGGACCATTCCGAGCAGCCAGAACCGGGCGCGCCGATGCGACCTCACGAAACGCCAGAGAACCAGCGGGATCAGAACCGTCAGAACACACAGGACAAGCCAGAGCAACGTCCGGCTCGCCGGCGGCAGAAAGCTGTGCAGCTCCGGCGGGATCGTGGTCCACTGTCCGGCCAGCAGGAAGGGAGCCCGCTGGAGGAAGGCCAGGGCGTAGCCGAGCGGCTCGCGCACCGGATCGAAGTAGAAGCCCCCGCCCGAAGCGCCGTAGCCCAGCAGGTTGTAGACGAGACGCCAGAGAATGATGACGCCCGCCGCCGGAAGCAAGGCAGCCAATCGATTTCGCCAGCGGTCAGGCCGCAACGCAACCTCATATGCGAACAGGTAGGCCATCGTCGCGATGCCCGCTTCGGCCGACAGCACCGACAGCAGGACGCACAGGGGCGCCAGCACCGCACCGGGTCGCCACCGGTCCTGCCGCCAGCGGTCGTGCGCGAGGATCGCCAGCAGACCGAAGAACAGGCAGATCAGCAGATTGCGGTTCGCAATCCACATCGTCGGAAAGAAGCTGGTATCCTCCAGCACGAACAGCAGAGCCGCCAATCCCGCCACCGCCGCCGCGTCGATGAACCTGCGGTACAGCGCCGCAACCAGCCATACGACCGCCGCAAACCACAGGATGCTGTGCAGGTGCATCAGGGCCGGCCGGTCGGGGAAGAGCCGGTAATCCAGCCAATGAGTCAGTGCCGCCGCCGGCCGCCAGAAGGCGACCCGGAAGCCTTCATACGTCCACCAGGGCACAGCGCCGTACGCCTTCATCGCCTCGAGGTCTTGCCCCGGAGCCGCCGCAACAAACAGATCAGAGAGACTTGGCCCCAGAGAACCCGAACCGTCGGGCGCGAGCCCCTTTTCAGCCAACTGATCGAGGAACGGCGAAGGCCCCACGAGTATCGCGCGGTGCATGTAGTCGTCGTTGAGCAGTCCCCTGCCGACGGCCGGCAGCGAGAACGCGATCGCCGCGACCACCAGAACCGCAGGCAGGCGCCGCGAACCAAGCCATCGCGCAGCGCATGCCAGCGCCGTCGTCCAGGCCGTTCCGATCCTGGACTGCGCGGCGACACGAACGTGGCTCTCCTGGCCCAATCCTTTGCTGCGTTCCATCAGGTGAAGATCCACTTCCTGAAGATCTGTCAGCAGTCTCCCCGCGACACGGCCCGTCCTTGAAGACAGACGAAACAGCCGTTAGAATGGCGACGTACGGGAAAAGTATCGGGCACAGGATACCGGCTTCGAGAGATTAGTCAACCGCAAACGGGCCAGGGCGAATGGACCGAATCGCCAAGCACGTCATATTCAGGGGACAGGTTCAGGGCGTGGGGTTCCGCTACACCACGCACCGGATCGCGGGCCGATACGACGTCACCGGCTTCGTGCGGAATCTGCCCGATGGAACGGTGGAAATGCTCGCCCAGGGTCCGTCCGATGAGGTAGACCGCTGCCTTGCGGACATACAGGACTCCTTCTCCGGCTATATTCGAGAGGCCCGGATCGTGGAGATTCCCCACCACCCTCAGTACGACGACTTCCGCATCACACGCTGACGTCTGCGGCGAAGACCTCAGGCACCGAGCGAGCCCTCTACACTTTGGCCAGGAGCACGACGTAGTTCTTGCCGTAGGCCCGGGCGCACTTCGGACAGGTCGTGTAAAAGAAGTACAGCTTCGCCATCGCCTTCTTCTTCGACGCGACGTACTCCTTCATCTGCGCGACCCATTTGCGGATGTCCTTGTACGGTCCTTCGAAGACCCGCGACAGGAAGGTCCCGGAGATTCTCGCCATCTCGGCGCCGGGCACGTCCTTGCTCACAGCGATATACACATCCGCGCCCCAGAGCGAATTCTCGTCTGACAACATCAATGGCTGCGGCGCCAGCGCCCCGGCTTTCTGGATGCGCTCCATGTTGCGAACCATCACCTGCCCGAAGTTCAGCGGGATGTGCAGGAAGCTGCGGACCCGGTCCTTCACAAACAGCCTGTTGTCGAACACCACTTCCTTGTCGTCCCAGGGTCCCGGATCGAATCGCGGGCAGCATCCGGTCTCGGCCTGCTCATAAAGCTTTTCCATGGCGATCGCCCCTTCAAGAAAATCATCCTTGGTCTCCACACCACACGTACCGCCCGCTATCATAGCGTCGAGTTCCATCGTCATCAACACACTTCCTCGGCGCGGTTACCCGTTTTGCGGGAATGGAAAGGAGCCGTTTGTAGTGTGCCCGTAAGGGCATACCGTCCCCTCGCGAGCATAACGCCTTACGGCGTCACTACGAACCAGACCCTGACCCCAAGCCAAAACGGGTAATCGCGTCGCTTGCTCCAAAAGCCGGCTGTGCCGCCCGAGAAAAGGCAGGCGACAGACCGCAGCATCCGATATAGTGAGACAGGTTCGCAAGCACGCATCGAAGTGTCAGAAAGGGACCCGGCAAGTGACGAGCCGACACAAGAAGAAGGCATCCGCCGGCGCCGGCAAGGGACCTGGACGTGCCGAATCGCGAAAGCCGGTGTCGAAGGCAAGCTCCGGCCCTGCCGCCCCCGGGCCAACGGGCGGGCGGCTCTGGGCGTTCCGGCTCATCGCGGCTGTCGGCGTGCCCGCGCTGGTCCTGGTCGTAGCGGAGCTGGGTCTGCGGCTGATCGGCTATGGGCACCATCCCAGCGCCATCATCGAGACGAGGATAGACGGCACGACGTATGCGTGCGACAACAGCCGGTTCGCGTGGCGGTTCTTTCCCCGGCACCTGGCTCGCGAGGCCAGCCCGTACATCTTCCCCAAGACCAAGCCGGACAACACGTGTCGGATCTTCGTGCTCGGCGCCTCGGCGGCGATGGGCGTTCCCGAGCCGGCCTTCAGTTTCGGACGGATGCTCCGCGTGATGCTGGCCGATCGCTATCCCGGCGTGCGTTTTGAGGTCGTCACCACCGCCATGGCCGCCATCAACTCGCACGTCGTCCTGCCGATCGCTCGCGGCTGCGCCCGCTACGAGCCTGACCTCTTCGTCGTCTATCTCGGCAACAACGAAGTGACGGGTCCCTATGGGGCCGGCAGCGTGTTCGCGCCCCTGGCGGGGAACCTGTCGGTCATCCGGGCGGCCATCGCAGTCAAGGGCACGCGGCTGGGGCAGTTGGCGACCAACCTGCTGGCCGCGATGGGAGCACGCGAAGGAACACCCGAGATGTGGCGCGGTCTGGAAATGTTCGCGGACAAACAGGTGCGGGCCGACGATCCCGGCTTGCAGGCGGTCTATGCCCACTTCCGCGCCAACCTCCGGGACATCGTCCAAGTCGGCCGAGACAGCGGCGCCAAGGTGATCCTCTGCACCGTCGGCAGCAATCTCAGAGACAATCCACCCTTCGGCTCTCTGCACCGACGCGATCTGACGGAGGCGGACGCCGCGCGGTGGGACAAGACCTATCAGGAAGCCGTTGCCCACGAAGAAGCCGGCCGCTACGTCGAGGCCGTCCAGGCATATCTGGCGGTGGCGGAAATCGACGACACCTACGCCGACCTGCAATTCCGGCTGGGCCGATGCTACTGGCGCCAGGGCGAGTACGAGAAGGCCGCCGAAAGGTACACCAAGGCCAGGGAGATGGACACGCTGCGTTTTCGCGCCGACGACGGAATCGACAAGGCCATCCGCGACACGGCGGCAAATCACCCCGACGGTGTCTACCTGGTCGATGCCGCCACGGCCTTTGCCGAGAACAGCCCCCACCGGGTCGCGGGCGAAGAGCTGTTCTACGAGCACGTTCATATGAACTTCCGCGGCACGCACCTGCTGGCCCGTTCGATCCTGGAGCAGGTCGAGCCGGCGCTGCCGGACCGCATCCGGAAGATGAAAGCGGATGGACGAGAACCGCTAAGCGAGCAGGAATGCGCATCGCGTCTGGCCTACACCGACGTGGATCGCTATGTCATCGCCGGCAAGATTCTCAACGACTTTCTCAAGCGGCCCCCTTTCAGCAACCGCCTCTATCACGCCGAGCAGATCGAGCGGATGGAACGGGATTTGGCGGCGCTGCGGACCGCCGTTATGCCGTCGGCAATCCAGCAGGCCGCCGAGCAGTGTCGCCTGGCCGTCGAGAGCGATCCTGAGGACTGGCTTGGGCGCTGGAAGTACGGCCAGTTCCTCGCCGAGTACGCGAGGGACCCGCGCGCTGCGGCCGAGCAGTTTCGCTGGGTGCGGGACCACCTGCCTCATTCGTGGCTGGCCCACCAGAGCCTCGCGACCGTGCTGGCGGCTCTGGGCAACACGGACGAAGCCATCGCGCTGTACGAGCAGGCCCTCCGACTCCAACCGACCTCCGGCCGCACCCACTACTATCTGGGTGAGCAGTGGCACAGCAGAGGCAAGAACGACAAGGCCCGCAAGCACTACGTCGAGGCCGTGCGATGGGAACCTGATTGCGTGCCGGCCTACAACAACCTCGCCAAGATCCTCGCTGCGGAAGGCAACCACCCCGAGGCGACGGAGGTCTGCCGGCGAGGCTTGGTCTTCTCACCCGACAGCGCCGTCCTGCACTGCACTCTGGGCACGCTGCTCGCCCGACAGGGGCAGCGGACCGAGGCAATCGAAGAGTTCCGCACGGCTCTGCGATTCGACCCGAATTCGGCGCCGGCCCGCGACTCGCTGAGAATCCTTCAGAATGGACCGAACTGATCAAACGCGACAAAGGATCGCTCCGAGATTCTGCATAGCGACCCTCTCGTGGGTCTCAGCGCTGCTGTGCGCGGGAAGTCCTGTGTATGGAAACAGCTCGGGCGCTCCGTGGATCTGTCACGTGATCGATGATTCGTCGCGGGGCGCCGATGGCGTCAAGCTGGCGGACATCGATGCAGATGGCCTGCTCGACATCGCCACCGGCTGGGAGGAAGGCGGCATCGCGCGAGCGTATCTGAATCCCGGTCCGTCCGATTCCGCCAAGCCCTGGCCCACCGTGACGGTTGGACGCACGACCTCGGTGGAAGACGCCGCTTGGGTTGATCTCGATGCCGACGGCGCAACCGACATCGTCACCTGCTGCGAAGGCGACAGGCGCACGGTGTTCGTACACTGGGCCCCCACCGACAAAGATCGCCTGCTGACGGCGTCAGCCTGGAGGCAGGAAGAAATCCCTGCCACGAAGGATCGAATGCAGTGGATGTACGCGCGGCCTGTCGATGTGGACGGCCGCAACGGCATCGATCTCGTCGCCGGGGGCAAGAATCGCGATGCCCGGCTCGGATGGCTCGAATCGCCGGCAGACCCACGCCGAATGGCGGACTGGAGATGGCATCCGATCTCGGAGGCCGGCTGGATCATGTCCATCCTGCCCTGCGATATGGATCACGACGGGGACGTGGACATTCTGATCACGGACCGAAAAGGGCCCACACGCGGCTGCCGCTGGCTGGAGAACCCCGGACGAGGCGCCGCCCAGAGTCAGCCGTGGCCCAGTCATTTCGTCGGCGGACGAGGCCGAGAAGTCATGTTCGCCGCATTGGCGGACTTGGACGGCGACGGCCTGGAGGACCTGCTGGTCGCGACCAAGCCGGCGGAGGTCCTGTACCTGCGCCGCCTTGACACTACCGGCACGCGGTGGACCGAGTCCCGAATTGCCTTCCCGGAAAACATGGGTGGCGCCAAGGGGATCGCCGCCGGCGACATCGACCTGGACGGGCAGCTCGATGTCGTGGTCTCCTGCGAAGGCGCCGTCCCGCCGAAATCAGGGGTCCGGTGGCTCTCGTACGGGGAATCGCCCTTCGAACCGACGTGGCACGGGCACGAGATCAGCGGTCCGGCGGGCATTAAGTACGACCGGATCGAACTGCTCGACCTCGACGCGGACGGCGACCTCGACGTGCTGACATGCGAAGAGCAGCACGAAGCCAAGGGGCTCGGCGTCGTCTGGTACGAGAATCCCGCTCGATAGGAAGAAGGTGTGCGGTGCACGCCCTACTGCGGAACTCAATTGGCGACTCGTTCGACTATAGGACGGAGTGAGCGAGGACGCTCGCCCTACCCGACAGCCCAGGAGTGTGAACAATGCAGAGGACCACAAAAGCCGCGACACGATACCATGCGATAGCCACCGCCCTGATTCTTGTCCTCGCAGGCGGCGCCTTGCAGGCGGCAGCCGACGCCAACGCGTCCTGCCCGTATTTCGCGATTCAGGTCGTGGACCGCCAGACCGGCCGGGGCGTGCCGTTGGTGGAGTTGAAAACCACCAACGGCATTCGCTACTACACCGACAGCAACGGGATCGTCGCGTTTTGCGAGCCGGGCTTGATGGATCGAGAGGTCTTCTTCTTCGTGCATAGCCACGGCTGCACGTTCCCCAAGGATGGCTTCGGGTCGCAGGGCACGCGACTGAAGACCACGCCCGGAGCAACGGCGACGATCCAGGTCGACCGCGTCAACATCGCCGAGCGGCTCTATCGCGTCACCGGCCAGGGCATTTATCGCGACAGCGTCCTGACCGGCCGCGCCGTCCCGCTGAAGAACCCCGTTCTCAACGGCCAGGTGATGGGACAGGATTCAGTCTTTACGTGCCTCTATCGCGGGCGCATCTTCTGGATGTGGGGCGACACCGGTCGGCCTTCCTACCCGCTGGGCAACTTTGCCATGAGCGGCGCCGTGTCGGACCTGCCCGAACGCGGCGGACTCGATCCGGCAGTCGGTGTCGATCTGAGCTACTTCGTGGACGAGAGCGGCTTCAGCCGGAAGATGGCGCCCTTAAAGGAGCCCGGCCTGGTCTGGCTCGACGGACTGCTGACGGTGCCGGACCCGCAGGGCAACGAGCGGATGGTCGCGAAGTTCGCTCGACTGAGCGGACTGGACAAGGTGCTCGAACGCGGGCTGATGGTCTATAACGACGATACCGACACGTTCGAACCGCTGGTGCGGCCGGGCCTGGAGTTCCTGCCCTACCGAAACACGGGACACGCCTT
This sequence comes from Sedimentisphaerales bacterium, assembly GCA_040772485.1. Lineage (GTDB taxonomy): Bacteria > Planctomycetota > Phycisphaerae > Sedimentisphaerales > Anaerobacaceae > Anaerobaca. Next base: position 14,280 of record JAXGYC010000019.1, read on the forward strand.
TCCCGTCAGTGTGCAGCGCCAGCCCTATTACTACTTCACGTCGCCTTCGCCTATGGCCGCGCGCCTGCGCGTCCGTGCCACGTGGGAGGACGTCATCGACGCCAACCGCTATGAGGTCCTCACCGCCCTGCCGCCTGCACCCTCCCGAGCGACGAGCGACGAGCGACGGATTTCCTCCGCCTGCTGGGTCAAGTTCGGCGAAGTGCTGGCTCGGCGCGGGTCGAGCAAGGCGGATGTCATCGAGGCCCTGGAGGCCGAAGCCAGAGACGTGCGGGTCTACGACATCGAGTCGGGCAAGGCCGTCACGCCCCACAACGGCACGGTGTATTACAACGCGCATCGCAAACGCTGGATCGGCATCTTCGTCCAGCACTTCGGCGGCCCGTCCGTTCTGGGCGAAGTCTGGTACGCCGAGGCCGATACGCCTGTGGGCCCCTGGGCCTACGCCCGCAAGATCGCCACGCACGACAAGTATTCCTTCTACAACCCCAAGCACCATTTGCTCTTCGATCAGGACAGCGGGCGGACGATCTACTTCGAGGGTACGTATTCCTTCACGTTCTCCGGCTCGGAGGAAGCTGCGACGCCCCGTTACGACTACAACCAGATCATGTACCGTCTGAACCTCGACGATCCGCGACTGGTTCTGCCTGCCCCTGTCTATCACGCCGGCGGTAACGAATACCGATTGAGAAGGCACGGTGTGGCATCGATCCCCTTCTTCGCCGTGGAGCCGGACCGCGCGGGCAACGATCTTATCGCGATCTATGCGCAGGACGGACCGGCCGCGCGTCTGACCACGGAACCTCCCGAGGAATCGGCCGCTCCGCTGTTCTTCGCGATGCCGCCGGCCGAGACCGCAAACAAGAACGCCTGTGTCGTCGATCTGTATGAGTACAGCAACGCCGAATCTGGACAGGTTCTCTATGACACCGATCCACAAGTGAACCGGCAAGGCTGGAAGCGCGCCGACAAACCGCTGTGCCGTGTCTGGAAAACCCCGCCCGGACCGCTGCTTCTCGATCCCCAGGCCGGCCCCGCCGGCGACCCATGAAATGTGGCTCATTTCGGATCGCGTGATGTCACGGCCTGCGTCAATCGGCTCAGAGCCTCGTTTTCCATGTCGCGGCCGTCGATACGGGTGTCGTTCCAACTGACGATCAAGTCGAGGCTCGGCAGGACGACCATCGCGCGTTTGCCGCCGTGGCCGAAGCAGCCGTATGCGTCGATCGGCACATCGGGCCAGTGCCGCTTGCCTTCGCGGTCGACGCCGTTGATCCACCACAGCCAGCTATAACTGCCCATATGGTCGGTCTGGTTGTCGGGGATGCGCTTCGAGCCGATGGACCGTTGGCCCGGGATCATCTCAGCGGCCTCGTCGCCCGCCCTCGGGATCGAGTTGGGAACCGGACTCGTCACCGCCATTGGCGCCAGATCGGGACGCAGAAGCTGCTCGTCTTTCCATCTGCCGCCTTGCAGGTACAGCAGCCCGAACCGTGCGAAATCGCGAGGCGAGATCGCCGCTCGTCCCGGCCGATCGTCCGGCCCGAAGGCCATGAAGCTCGGATCATCCTGACAACCGATCCGGTCGGTCAGTTGCGCGTGCAGGACCTTGTCGTCGACCGTCTCGTGCGTCGCCCCGTAGACCTTGGTGAACAGCGTGTCGAACAGCAGCGCCATCTGCCAGTCGTTGTAGGCGTAGGCGGCGCCGGGCTCCTCGACCAGGCCGTAGCACGAAATCTGGTTGGCCATGTGACGCCACGTGATCCGCGCATCCTTGCGGTCCAGGCCCGCATTGATCTCCTTGAGCCTCGGCTCCCATTCGCACACAGGCTGATCGACGCTCGGAATCCTGCCGGCCTCGACCGCCTTGAGCAGGAAGTGCGCATACATCGGCTTGGCGGCCGACGCCACATCCATCCGCCGCGACGCATCGCCCCAGGTGTGAACCATGTACCCGTGCCGGACGACGCAACCGAAGCCGCCCGTATAGCCGCTGAACGCCCGGAGCTTCTCCGCATCGAGCCCTACGTCACCGGGCGCCTTCGTCGCCCACTCCTGGCCGGGATAAACCGCTCCGACAGCTATGCCGCCGAGGCACAATACCAGCATCGAACATGTGAGCAGCTTGCTCATCTCGTTCCTCCACCATGACACCTGAACGAGGCCGCAGGCTTCAGGCGGTAGGCCGGAGGAACCCCTGCCGTCTACAGCCTACAGTCTCCAGCCGGCTTAGTTTTCCTTGAGAACGACGTCGTCGTACTCGATCTCAAAACGCAGCTTGTGCCTGGCCTCTTCAGCCGCCAGCGAGCGGAACAGATCCGCCAGCTCACCCGCACCGGCCGCGGCCGCCAGGTCGAGATACAGCTTGTACGCGGCCTTCTCCTTCTTCATCGCCAGGATCAGGGCCTCGGCATACGTCATGTCACCTTTCGCAGGCGACTCGACCAGATAGTCGGCCAGGCCAAGGCTCTGAACTCGCTCGCTCATCACACCGAAAGGCCGCGAGCCGCGTTTGACCGCTTCGAGCCGGGCCTTGTGCCCCAGTTCCTCGGCCGCGAACTCCTCGAACACCTGCTTCATCGCCGGCACATCCATCCTTCCAGCCAGCTCCAGATAGAACGCATGCGCCTCGACCTCGTTGCCGATCGCAAAATCCAACGCCGCCCCCACACTCTCAAACCGCTCAGCCATCTCGTCCCCCGATTTGTCTTCGAGTCTTCTGTCACGGCAGCACACCGCCGCCTATAAGCCGCCTCGATTCTAACGCGGGCCTCGCGCGCACAGAAGCCCAAAACCGGGAGGCGCACCTTGTCGCGTCGTCCTCTCATATCTCTGCAAGTTTCTCCTTGCGTCTTCGGGGGCTCGCCACTATGATAGATGTATGGATGTGTAGACGATCTTGCTCTTGGAGACGGGGAAGGATTCATTATCAATAGCCTGAAAAGGATGCTCCTGAGGTTCCACTGCGCGTTAAGGTCTAATCGCGAAGGTAGCCCGGGCGCCAATTCTCTTTGCGCGGAGAATTTCCGATGGCTGATAAAGGCTTCTATGACTGCGATTTGCATATCAAGCTCGACAGCGTCGTCAATCTGTATGAGAGCGAAAGGGAGAGGTACTGGACTGATACCCTAGGCGAAGAAGAGTACGCCCGCGCCAGTATCATGTTCGAGCAAGCAGAAGCATTCGCAAAGGCACTCTTCACCAGCGCGGAAACACTTATTGCGCCTGACCAAATACAACGCAACCTTCGCCACCTTGAGCAAGAACTACGCCGCGTCAGTAGATTCCCTGGCTATTTCAAGAAATGCGCAGAGAGGATATGGTCCTCGGACAAAACACCAAAGGAAAAGCAACGGCGCTTGCTGGAGTTGTGCCAAGAGCAGCCTACGGCCCCACAAGACGAGGCCTCTCCCTTGAAGCTTGTGTGGGAACGTCTCCTTATCGACCTATCATGGCAAGCCGTGGGGAGAATTGAGGAGGCGGCTAAGAGAATGCTGAGACTATACGAGCTTGTCTTGCGCACGAAGCCGTCGCAGGCGACACAGAAATTTCTGGGGCGGCTTGGACGCTGCTATGTCTGGGGATTTGATTCAGAGTGCATAATTCTGTGTCGGGCTGTCTTGGACACCGCTTTCCGAGACATTGTCCCCGCGGAGGTATGTGAGAGGCACTGCCGGGGAGACGCATCGCACGGCTATACGCTGAGCAACCGGATGCACGCCGCACTGAAAGAGGGGTACATTGATGGCAGCGTGAAACGTCTCGCCACTCAGGTCAAAGTACGAGGCGATAGCGCGGTCCATTACCAGCCAGATGTCACTCAAGACATTTTAGGTACTATTCGCGACACTGTGGTCGTGTTGGAGAAGCTTCACTGTCGCAAGTGACAATGTGATCGCTCAAGTCGTCTCTCCGCTGGACTATCGGCTCGTGCTTGACCTGTCGACTGAAGTCATGAAAAAGGAAGCGCGGAAATGCATGAATGGCACAGTTTCAATTTCCAGGTGCTATGGCCCGAGGGCCAGGCGCCGAAATGGTGGGTCGATATCTTGATACTGGACGGCATTGTGCGTCCTGTGCTGGCACAACGCGGCCCAAGCGTGGGTTTGTGGAGAATCCACAGGAGAGCCTTCAGGGATGCCCATGGACATGAACTCACATTTGACTGTCTCACTGCCAGAGACATAGCGGGCACTATCGACGCCGATATCCGAGAGAATAAGGCATTCCATTTCCTTCGCGCAAACAGGCTTTTAGAGAAGTACTCTATGCGCGTGGCGGGCCCGGGCGTAGATGCAATTTGCGACAAGACTTGGCCTACGGAATTGCAGGCGGCTTGGCCGTCATACATCAATGGCGTCTGCGTTGCGCTCCTTCGACTGACAGAGGCTCTCAAGGCAAGTTACGACACTTTTCCAGATATCAACGCCTCGCAGGTCGATGTCGCACCAATTGAACGTTCCTATCAAGAGCTCGATCGGCAATTGGCCCAAATATGGCAGGACTATGGGCACCGAGCTGTTCTTCACCACGTGAATGCTATATTTGCCTATCAACCTGTCATGGCCCATGGGCTTCTCATATCCTTCTGATTCGCAAGAGAGGGCCAACGACATACATTCGCCTATCATGGTCCCGCATCCAAGTCAAGCGTCTAATCGATCACAGGGGCGTATCTCTGAGTATGCGGAGATAGGCGAACAGATTCCCCGGCGCTCATCCGTATTACTGCAAGCCCGAACGTCCGCTCGGCCACTTCCACTTCAACTACGAGGTCGTTCGGGATGTGGTGGAATCCAAACGCAGAAGGGTGTTGCTCGGGGCAGGTGATTGGCATAGGCTGGGTGGCGAATCCCGGCCTGCATCGGGGCCGGGCCGGTTTTTGAAGTCAAGGAAAGGTGAAAGAGATGAGTGGACGAGGCAGGAATCTGATCGGGCGCAGCGTTCTGGGCTGCGCGATACTGGCGGCGCTCGGCGCGACGGCGCTTGGGCAAGGCAACGCCATAAAAGAGGTTTCTTATGTGATCGATCCGGGGCAGGTGCTGAACGGGATCGACGAGAAGGTCTACGGGCACTTCTTCGAGCACATCTACCACTCGGCCAACGGCGGGCTGTGGGGCGAGCTGGTGTGGAACCGCAGCTTCGAGGAGAACACGGCGGGCCGCTGGTCGGTCGAGGACGGCCAGCTCGTCCAGGCCGGCTCCGGCACAGACCTGCGGCTTCTCTTCGGTGACCGGGCCTGGACCGACTACGAGTACACGCTCGAAGCCATGAAGACCGGCGGCGCCGAAGGCTTTCTCATCCTCTTCCGCGCCGCCAGCGACCGGGCCTATTACTGGTACAACATCGGCGGCTGGGGCAACCTGCGGCACCAGTTGGAAAAGGGTGTCGGCGGCGGCCGGCGCACCGTGGGCCGGGCCGTCGAAGGCAAGATCGAGACGGGCAGATGGTACACGATCCGCGTCCGTTGCGAGGGCAACCGCTATCAGGTCTGGCTCGACGGCCAGCAGGTGCTCGACTACACCGACGAACGCTCTCCGCACCTGTCCGGCCGGGTAGGCATCAGCACGTGGTCCACGCAGGCGAGGTTCCGCAACTTCAAGGTCGCCACGCTCGACGGCAAGACGCTGTACAAGGGCCTGCCTTCGCTCGGCGAGGACAAGTTCGGCGCCAAGCACTGGAGCGCCTTCGGTCCCGGCAGGGCCGGCATCGAGTCCGACGACCCATTCAACAGCAACTTCTGCGTGCAGATTGATGCCTCGGCAGGCCAGACAGGTCTGTCGCAGGACCAGTTCAACATCCGCAAAGACGAAGTCTATTCCGGCTCGCTCTGGACCCGTGGTCGAGCGTCTGGATTGGCCGTGCGGCTTGTCAACAGTGGCAATTCAATCATCGCCGAGCAGAAACTCGGCGCGCCGGGCAGCGACTGGCGAGAGCTGAAGTTCGAGCTGCATCCGAAGGTCTCCGACGCCAACGCGACATTCCAGGTCGTGGTGCCCGCCGGCGGCAACGTCCGGCTCGACCAGGTGAGCATGATGCCGCAATCGTGGCAGGCTGCCGGCGGCTTCCGGCCCGACCTGCTGAAGGCCGTCGCGGGGATTCGGCCGCCGATCATCCGCTGGCCCGGCGGCTGTTTCGCGTCCCCCTACCGTTGGAAAGACGGCATCGGCCCGCAGAGCAAACGCGGCGTCACGCCGCGCGAGATGTGGGACGATCTGGACATCAACAGCCTGGGCACGGACGAATTCATCACGCTGTGCCGCAAGGTGGGCGCGGAGCCACTGCTCGTGGTCAATATCGGCACGCCGCAGTGGAACGACGACGCCGACACGCACGACTTCCTCCAGGATGCGCTCGACTGGATCGAATACTGCAACGGCCCGGCGACGTCCAAGTGGGGCAAGGTCCGCGCCGCCAACGGCCATCCCGAGCCCTACGACGTCACGTACTGGGAGATCGACAACGAGACGTGGGGCATGGGCATCGACAATTACATCGCGGCGGTCAAGAAGTTCGCCCCCGCGATGCGCCAGGCCGATTCGTCGATCAAACTGGCCGCCTGCGGCAGCGGCAGCTTCGATCTGAACTGGAACCGCCGGATGATCGAGGACTGCGCCGAGCTGATCGACTACCTGAGCATCCACCACTATGAGAATCCCGACCGGTATGCCGACGGGCCCTACAACTACGAGCGGTTCATCCGGCAGACGGGCGAGATCATCGCCAAGAGCAACAATCCGAAGCTGAAGATCTACTGCTCCGAATGGAACGCCCAGAGCACCGACTGGCGCACGGGCCTTTATGCCGGCGGCGTGCTCAACGGCTTCGAGCGGTGCGGCGACGTCTTCGAAATCGGCGGGCCCGCCCTGTTCCTGCGTCACGTCTCGGCCACCGCCTGGGACAACGCCTTCATCAACTTCGACCAATCGTCCTGGTTCGGCGCCCCGAATTACGTCGTGATGCAGTTGTGGCGCGACCATTACGCGCCGAGCCGCATCGCCATCACGCCCCAGTCGCAAACGCTCAACACCGTCGCGACGAAATCGCAGGACGGCAAGACGCTGTACGTCAAGACGGTCAACGCGGGCGATGCGCCCGTTGCGGTCTCGTTGAAGCTGGCCGACGGCTCGACTCCGGTCGCCGCGACGATGCAGATGGTCGCCCCCGGCTCGCTCCAGTCCCGCAACACAATCGCCCGTCCACAGGCCGTCCGCGCCGAGTCCGGCGACGTCCGGATCGAGAACGGCGTCCTGCGCTTGACCCTGCCCGCCCTCTCGGCGGCGGTGGTCACCATCGAACTGTAGAACACAAACGCCACCCGGCCCTGCCCCGCGCAGGGCCGGGATGCCCCATATCGGCGCCCCCAGTGGTGTAGGATGGGCTTCAGCCCATGCCGGTCAGAATCCGCATGGGCTGAAGCCCATCCTACGAGCTGCGGTTTTGCATTGGCCCCAGGTTCTGCGCACCTCTATAATCGCGATGGGCCGCAGAGCTGTGTGCGATAGATCATGTTTGATGCAGGAGTGACTTCGTGACGACGGAGAGAATGACGCGCAGGAGCTTGCTGTGCGGCGCGATTGCTGGCGCAGCAGGCGGTGTGATGGCAGGTCATGCGATGGCTGACAACGCTTCGACGACACCACGTCCGAAGCGATGGAAGACGGCGGTGGGGCTGAACGGGTTCGAGTCGGTTCGGTCGTATGGCTATCGGATGGATCTGCACGAGGTCCTGGAATTCATTCGCGTCTGCGGGTTCGACGGCGTCGAGCTGGTGGACTGGCCGCAGCCGTATCCGCAGACGGAGGAAGAGGCCCGTGAGGTCAAACGCATGTACGACCGGCTGGGCCTGGAGATCATGACGCTCCAGGGTCGCGGCCTGGACGGCGACTGCGGCTCGCCCGAGCGGGTGAGCCGGGACCGCTACCTGACCCACCTCAAGCACCAGGTCGATCTGCTGCACGGCTGGGGATGCCAGTTCATCGCGCTCTGGTCCGGCGGGCCGGTCGGGCCGGGCAGCGAGGAATTCTGCAAGCGAACCGCCGACACCTGGGCGAAACTCACCGAGTACGCCTGGCAGTACGGCATGTACGTCACCACCGAGCCTGAGCCGGTCATGGCGACCCACACGTTCGAGCTGCTGCACAAGCTCGTCGACTGGATCGATTCGCCGCACTTCTATGTGACCTTCGACCCGAGCCACAGCACAATCCTCGGCCACGGCGATCCGATGAACTTCCTCCGGGAGTTTCGAGGTCGCGTCGGCCACGTCCACTTCACCGACACGGACGGCACCTGCCGCCCCGAAGGAGGAACATCGAAACACCTGACGCTCGGCGATGGCAAGCTTGACCTGCTGGCGCTGTTGCGCGAATTGAAGGACCAGGGCTACGACAAGTGGATCATGCTCGACTTGTGGCTGCTGCCCGACATTTATCGCGGCGCCTACGTCGGCAAGAAACGGCTCGACGCCATGCTGGACACGTTGTTCCCGGCCTGAGTCTTTGGAGGACGCCAAACATGAACCAGGCACAGACGTCTCACATTGCCGCCGCCGTGCTGGCCCTCCTGCTCGGTACGACTTTGGCCGACGGCAGAGTGACAGAACCGGCCATCGAACGAAACGTACCCCATGCCAGAGAACTGCCGGCGGTGTTCGTGGAAGGACAGGTGGTCACGGCGCCGGTTCCGTCAGGGGCCGCAACGCATTGGCGTGCGCTCGACGACCGCGAGACCGAAGTCCGCACCGGCGATCTCGATCCATCTGTGTCACAGATCGACCTCGGCCCGTTGGGCATCGGATGGTACCGTATCGAGTTCCTTTCGGAAGACGGCGAATGCGTCGCCTGGACGACGGCGGCCGTGCTCGGGCGTCCGCTGGCGCCGGTCCCGCAGGACTCGCCGATCTGCATCGACTCGGCCACGGCGTGGTTCGCGCCGAACGATTCGGCCAGGCAGGAGCGGTTCGCGCGGCTGGCGGCGCTGGCGGGCGTCAACTGGATTCGCGACCGGATGCGCTGGCGGGACATCGAGCCGCAGCCGGGACGCTTCGCCGATGCGACTACGACGTACGACCTCTCGGCCGACCTCCAGGCCAGACACGGACTGAAGGTTCTCCAGGTCTTTCACGGCACGCCCCGGTGGGCGGTCGAAGACGGCGAATCGAGCGGGCGCTATCCTGCCGACCTGCGTCATGCGTACCGCTTCTGCCAAGCGATGGCGAAACGCTACCAGGGCCGGGTGCAGGCGTGGGAGCCTTGGAACGAAGCCAACGTCGCCACCTTCGGAGGCCACACCAGCGACGAGATGTGCTCGTACCAGAAGGCCGCCTATCTTGGCTTCGAGGCGGGCGACCCGAACCTGATCGTCTGCTGGAACGTCTCGACCGCCGTGCCGACCATGCTGCACACGCGCCTGGTCCTGGCGAACGAGACGTGGCCATACTTCGACACGTACAACATCCACACGTACGACTGGCCCGATTCGTATGAGCGGCTGTGGAGGCCGGTGCACATCGCCGCGTGCGGCCGGCCCATCTGGGTGACGGAGAGCGACCGGGGTCTGCAATACGTCGGCCCGGAGCCCTGGTGCGAGCTGTCGCGCGAAGGCGAGCGGCAGAAGGCGGAGTTCATGGCGCAGTCATACGCCAGCAGTCTGTTCGCCGGCGCCGACCGGCACTTCCACTTCATCCTCGGCAATTACTATGAGCCCAGCAAGGTTCAGTTCGGTCTGCTGCGTCTGGACCAGACGCCGCGACCGAGCTATGTCGCCATGGCCGCCGTCGGCCGCTTCCTGGCCGGCGCCGAATGTCTGGGGCGATGGAACCTGACGGGCCAGCCGGATGCTCAGGTCTACGCCTTCCGCGCCGAGCCCGACGGCAAGGCGCGCGACGTGCTTGTCGCCTGGGCCGAGAAGCCGGGGGACTGGTCCCAGCGAGGCAAGACGACGGTCCCGTGGAGCCTGCCCAGAGCCGTCGCGGTCGACCGCGTGTACGACTACCTCGGACGCCTGCTGGAATCGGGAGTTCCCGAGAGGCTGCAATCGACCCCGGTCTTCGTGCTGCTCCGCGCCGGCGACACATCGGAACTGCCGCTGGAACCACCGCCTTCACGATCCGAACCTCGTCCGGGCGAGGTCTGTCCCATCGTGCTGCAACTGCACATGCCCAGTTCGACCAGCGTCAACGTCCAGCAGATCCCCTGGGCCTCGGATTACGAGCACCGGGTCGAGCCTGAGACGAAGACCGTCCTGCCCTTCTACGCCTATAACTTCGGCGACGAGCCTCTCAAGGGCCGCATCGCCGTCGACCATGCGCCCGAGGGTTGGCGGCTGGAGCCGAAGGCGTGGAATGTCACGCTGGAGCCGATGGGCCGCACAGCGCTGCCCTGCTGCTTCTTCATGCCCGCGCGAGACCGTGACAAGACCTCCGATTGTTGGATTCGACTCCGGGGCGATTTCGGCAAGGCCGGCCGCCCTGTCCTGGTCTTCCGTTTGATCTCCTCGCCCGGCGAAGGCTACGACGCCCCGCCTCCATAGCGCCGAATTGAAGCCGGATTCATGGGCATAGGAAACGTTTCTCGCGCGGACGTGACCTTGTCATCCCTTCGACAAGCTCAGGGCGGGCTCTGAGCCACGCGAAGGATCTGGCTATAGAAGATCTCTCGCGCTCTCAGCCCAGATCCTTCACTTCGTTCAGGATGACAAAATGAATCACATGAGTTGATTATAAACCGTATCAGTCGGAGTAAAGCAGGTACTGCTGGCTGATGCGGCGGAAGGATTCGCAGGCAGCGCGGTACGTCTCACGCAACGGGGGCAAGGGCCTGCGATTGGCGATCGCCTCGCGGATGGCGGCGGTTCCGCACAGTCGGTCGAAATGGTCTGCCCTCCATTCGAACTGTTCGGGAGCCATTCGCGCAATTTCGTTGACGATGCGAACGCCCGACCAGAACGGCTCCAGGCGATCGCGGTCGGTGACCTCGATGCGGACGCCGGAACAGAGGAGTCCCTGGTGCTTCGAGGCGGTCGGCGTGAACGTGGTCTCGTGGAATTTCAGGCCGGTCAGATTCAGGCCGTTCAATCGAGCAGCCAGTTTCGCACCGTCGATCCAGGGCGCGCCGAACTGGCGAAACGGCATCGTCGTGCCTCGCCCCTCCGAGAGATTGGTGCCCTCCAGAAGACAGAGCCCCGGATAGACCGTGGCGGTATCGAGGTCCGGCATGTTCGGAGACGGCTTGCGAAAGACCAGGCCCGTATGATCGTGCCACATCGCGCGGTCCCACCCCGTCATCGGGACAACGCTCAGGTCGACGTGGACCCCGCCGGCGAGCCATCCCTGGCCGGCGATCATTCGAGCCAGCTCCCCTACGGTCAGGCCGTGCCGGACGGGGATGGCATGCATGCCGACGAAACTGGCCAGCGGCGGCTCCAGAATGGGACCTTCGACCCTGGTTCCGCCGATCGGGTTCGGCCGATCCAGCACGACGAAACGCTTGCCGCATTCGGCGGCCGCCTCCATCGCCAGGGACATCGTCGAGATGTAGGTATAGAACCGCACGCCAACGTCCTGGATGTCGAAAACCAGCACGTCGATCCCTTCGAGCATCTGGGGCGTCGGCTTGCGGGTCCGGCCATAGAGACTGTGCACGGGCAGGCCGTACTTCGGGTCGCGCCGGTCGTCGATCGTCTCGCCCGCCTCCTCGACGCCGTACAGCCCATGCTCCGGACTGAACAGCGCCACCACCTGCGCCTCGTCGATATCCTTAAAGACATCGACGATGAACCGCCCCTGCCGGTCGTACGCGGTGTGATTGGCGATAATCCCGATACGCCGGCCGGCAAACAGTGAGCGGTGATTCGCGACGTTGTCGAGTCCCGTGCGAACCTCGGCTGTGCAAGCCGCCGCCGACCAGCACAGGATCACAAGGCTGAGCGCGCGTGTCCGTCTCATCTGTCACCTCCTTCGGGAGCACGGCGTGCGCCGGGCAGATTCTCTTCGAGATAGCGCGTCAGCAACGAATAGAGATGGACGGTGGTGCCGTCGCCCTCGCCGATGCCGTGCGTGCGGCCGGGATAAGACATCATCGTGAACGGCTTGCCGTGCTTGACCAGCTCGTTGACCAGCGCCTCGCAGTTCTGGTAGTGGACGTTGTCGTCGGCGGTTCCGTGCACCAGCAGCAGGCGGCCCCGGAGTTGATGCGCGAAGGTGATCGGCGAGCCGTTCTTGTAGCCCTCCGCGTTGTCGTCGGGAAGGCCCATGTAGCGTTCCTGGTAGATCGTGTCGTAGAAACGCTCATCGCTGACGAAGGCAATCGCCATCGCCATGCGATACAGGTCGGGATAGCGGAAGATCGCATTGAGACTCATCGAGCCGCCCCCGCTCCAGCCCCAGATGCCGATGGCGTTGGGGTCCACGTAAGGTCTCGTCTCGACGATCTTGCGGACGGCGGCCGCCTGGTCGGCCGAGGCGAGGATGCCGACCTGGCGGTAGACGCTCTTGCGCCACCGGCGGCCCCTCGGCGCCGGCGTGCCGCGATTGTCGACGCTGGCGATGACGTAGCCCTTCTGGGCGAGCATCAGGTGCCAGAGGTAGCCCTTGCCGCCCCAGCGGTCGAGCACCGTCTGGCCGGCCGGCTCGCCGTAGACGTGAAACAGCGTGGGATACCGCCCGTTCGGATCGAACTGCGGCGGCCTGATGCACCAGCCGTCCAGCTCGACGCCGTCGCCGATGTCGACGCGGAAGAACTCGGACGGTCCCCTGTCGAGTTTCTCCACCGTCTCGCGCAGCTCCGCATTGTCCGCCAGCACGCGTACGGTCTCGTGCCCGGGCAACGACACCAACTCGGTCACGGGAGGAACGCCAAAAGACGAGTGCGTGTGAAACGCCCATTTCGCATCGGGCGAGATGTCGTAGGAGTGCGTGCCGGCCTGGTCCTGCGGCGTGATCCGTTCGGCCGGGCTGTTGGCGTCGAGCGCGACGCGGTACAGGTACCGTTGCGTCGGATTGTCGGGCGAGGCGGTGTAGTAAGCCCAGCCACCCTCCTTGTCGACGCATTCGAGATCGATCACATCGAACGCGCCCGGCGTCAGCAGTTTCACCTTTCGACCCGAGCGGGAGACAGAGTATAGATGCCGCCAGCCATCCCGTTCGCTCAGCCAGGTGAAGCGGCGGCCGTCGTCGAACCACTTCAAGCAGTCGGAGACATCGAGCCAGGCGGCATCGCGTTCGGTCATCACGGTCCGGCTGATGCCCTTCCGCACATTCGCCAGGATGACTTCGTTTCTGTTCTGGAGGCGGTTGAGGTGCTGGACGACGATCTCCTTCGAGTTGTCCGCCCAGTCCATCTTGGGGATGTAGTGGTTGCGCGTGTCGTCGGACAGCTCGAACCACCGCGTCGAGCCGCCCTCGACGTGGACCACGCCTACGCGGACTGCCGAATTCGTCTGGCCGGCCTTGGGGTAGCCGAACGTGGTGATCTGCGGATACAGCCCGCGCGTGTTGTCGATCAGGTGGAACATCGGGATGCCGGACGTGTCGAACTGCCAGTAGGCAATCCACTTGCCGTTGGAACTCCAGCGGAAACCATCCCGCAGGTAGAACTCCTCCTCGTAGACCCAGTCGCTGGTCCCATTGATGATCGTGTCTGAGCCGTCGTGGGTCAGTTGCACGATCTCCAGGTCGCCGACGTTCTGGACGTACAGATTGTTCTGGCGGACGTAGGCGACCTTTCGTCCATCGGGGGAGAACTTCGCGAACATCAGCGAAGAGGCCGGCGCATCGCCACCCAGCTTCTTGAGTCGCCCGTTGGCCAGCGTCAGCACCCAGTAATCGCCGCGCGTGCTGGCCCGCCAGACACGCTGCGCGTTGGTGAAGATCAGCAGCCTCTTGCCGTCGTCGGACCAGGTGTAGCCATCAATGCTCAGGGGCTTGGATTGTCCCTTGGGAATGAGCTTCTCGGCCGGCACGAGGATGTCACGCCCGCCTGTCTGCGGATCGTGTCTCACGATGTCCCTGGCCTTGTCGATGTCGTTGGAGTCCTCCAGCGTGCTGTAGCCGGAGCCGTCCTTGAGCCAGCGGGCCGGACCGAAGGAGTCGCCCTGGAAGTCGTTCGAATCGAAAATCCGCTTGATGGTGAGAACGGACGGATCGTCCGCCTGTCCGGCCCCGAGCGCGCCCTCGACGAGGATCAGAGCTGCTATGCAAGAAAGAAAGAGACCAAGTCGCTGCTTCATGAGACCATCCCGTCGCCTTAACCCGATGATGCGATCCCAAGCCGGACCGTCGCCGCCAAGCTTGCCAGCCGCCCCCCGCTTTTTCAAGCCTTTTCTGGGTCTGTCTCTATGCCACGTCGCGCGCCTTCTGTCATCCCTTCGACAAGATCAGGGCGGGCCCTGAACGTCAGCGAAGGACCCGGCCACCGCAAAGGACGCCCGTTTCGCGCCGATCCGCGCCGTTCGCCCGAAGCCCGGATGGTTCGCTGCGCTCACCATGACACGGGGATGTCGCACTGCTTCTGTCCCACCCCTGATTGTCATCCTGAGCGGCAGCGAAGGACCTGGGCACAGGGCTCTGTTTGTGGTACAATACGTGCATGCGCGAGACCAAGCTGTACTACGTCTATATCCTCACGAACAAGTCAGGGACACTCTACACAGGAGTGACGAACAACATCCGTCGTCGCGTCCGCCAGCATAAAGACAGACTCTCTCCGGGATTCACGCGGAAATACAATATCGATCGACTCCTTTACTACGAGTGCTTCACGGACGTGTACGCAGCCATTGCCCGTGAAAAGCGAATCAAAGGCTGGGTGCGCCGCAAGAAGCTTGATTTGATCGCCTCGGTCAATCCGCAGTGGGCTGATCTGAGCGAAGGCTGGTATGATTAGCGTCCGGGCGGGACATCACGACAGGACAAGGTGGACACCCCGTTCGCAAGCCCGGATGGTTCGCTGCGCTCACCATGACAACGGGGAATACTGTCATCTCGCGCGGGAAGGATGCGAATCTTCTCGCGATTCGGGATCAATCGCGTATAATTTGTGGCCGATAAGACCAGAAACGTCTTTGATTTCAAGGCAACCAATGGAAACCACCGATAAGATCGCCCTGCCCGAACGTGTTGCGCACGTGAAGGTCGGTGACAGAAATATATACCTCGTTGGCACCGCGCATCTGTCCAGGGAGAGCGTCGAGGACGTCAGCGCGACCGTCGAGACGGTCAAACCCGACGCCATCTGCATCGAGCTGTGCAAGGGACGCTATCAGGCGATGACCCAGGCGGACAACTGGGCCAAGATGGATATCTTCAAGATCGTCCGGCAGAAGAAGGCCACTTTTCTGCTGGCGCAACTGATCATGACCAGCTTCTATCGGCGTCTGGGCGAGAAGCTGGGCATCCAGCCGGGGGCCGAGATGCTCAAGGGCATCGAGCTGGCCGAGCAGACCGGGGCCGAACTGGTCCTGGCCGACCGCGACATCGAGATCACGCTCAAGCGCGTTTGGGGCTATCTGGGCCTCTGGAACAAGCTCAAGCTGTTCATGCAACTGGCCACGGGCATCTTCGTCCGCGAGGAAATCGACACCGACATGATCGAGGCCCTCAAGAAACAGGACCAGCTCGAAGCGGTGATGGCCGAGTTCGCCGGCAAGTATCCCGAGATCAAGAGACGATTGATCGACGAGCGGGACACCTACCTGGCCGAGAAGATCCGCACGGCGCCGGGCCGGACAATCGTCGCCGTCGTCGGGGCCGGCCACATCCCGGGCATCACGCAGCAGATCCAGCAGGAGCATGCTCTCGACGAGCTGATGGAGCTGCCCAGGAAGTTTATCTGGCCCAGGATCGTCAAATGGGCCGTGCCGCTGGCCATCGTGGGCCTGATCGTGTATGGTTTCAAGAAAGGAACCGAACACGGGTTTGAGAACGTCTACATCTGGTTTCTGGTCAACGGCGTGCTCTCGGCGGCCGGCGCGGCGCTGGCTCTGGCTCATCCGTTGACGATCCTCTCGGCGTTCCTGGCCGCTCCGTTGACCAGTCTGAATCCCTTCTTCGCCGCCGGTTGGGTGGCAGGAATCGTGCAGGCTCTGATCAAGAGGCCCAAGGTGAGCGACCTGGAAGACCTCCCGGACGCCATCGGCACGATGAAAGGCTTCTGGACCAACCCGGTCACGCGCATCCTGCTGGTCGTGGCGCTGGCCAACTTAGGCAGCATGATCGGCACGTACGTCGCGGGCGCGTGGATCGCCGCCCGGTCGGTGTAGGTCCGCGCTACGGCATGACGGCACGATCGTAGAACCGCACGTCGTCGACCATTCCGGACCAGAACGCCCCGGGGGCGAACCCCTCGCCGGCGCCCAGAAGGAAACCTGCGTTCGAGGACCTCAGATTGCTCAGGTCACGATCGTCGGAGGCTACTTCCTGCCCGTCGACATAGAGATGCCGCCGCAGGCCCGTCCAGACCAGCCGGACGCGATGCCACTGCCCGTCGGTGACGACGCGATCCGACGCGAGCGGGACGGTCATGCGGCCGCCGTCCGTCAGACGCGTCATGATCGCGCCGGTCACAGCATCGGCGCCGATCCACGTGACACCCGCGCCGGAGGCATCCGCCTGGGCCAGAATCACCTGCCCCGGCTGCCCCCCCTTGACCCAGGCAAACACCGTGAATGCTCCATCGGTCGGGCGCAGAATCGTACGAGCGCTGACGTAATCGTCGATCCCATCCAACTCCAGGGCCCCGTTGATAACGCCGCCGTCGGGTCGCCACTGAGGCCCGCCTTCGAGCGTCCCGTCGAACTTCCCGAGCACATCGATCGCCAGATCGCCCTCAGTCTCGTCCAGCGGCCAGTGCGTGATGAGATTGGGATACTTCAGCCAGTACATGCCCACACCCATCAAGTCGAGATAGCCGATCAGGCCATCCCCATCCGGCGCCGGCGCGATGTCGAGGGCGCTCTCGTCCGCCAGCCACTGCCCGGCCAGATACGCGAAGTCCAGCAGGTTCACCACGCCGTCGTGGTTGAAGTCGGGAGCCCGACGCACGCCCGTCAGATGCGGCAGAATGGCTTCGGCCATCAATCCCGCCCCCTCGGCGTTCGGGTGAATGCCGTCGGGGAACAGGTCCCCATGGCCATCGAGCGCGGCGTACAGGTCGATCACCGGCGCGCCGGTCTGAAGTGAAATCTCATCGATCATCGGGAGAATCTCGTCGCGGATCACCTCCGGGCGGATGCTGAAATTCACATAGAAGGCAGGCACCGGCTTGCAGATCCACACCACCGGCGCGCTCGGCAGCGAGCGGAACGCCTCGATCATCGCGATGTAGTCGGGGACATACTCATTCGCATAGACCCAGTTGTGCGGCTTGGAGTCGTTGGTGCCCAGCTTGATGATGACGATGTCCGGATTGCTCGCCCGCGCGCTCTGGTAGGCGCTTTCGCGGATGTAGGGCTTGTCGCCCTTGCTCAGCAGAGTCGCGCCGCTGACGCCGAAATTCTCCACCTCCCAGGCTGGGTCGAACTCCTTGAGCATCCGCTCCAACTGGGCCGGATACCCGTCCCGCAACCGGTCCGAGATGCCCGATCCATATGTGATGCTGTCGCCGACGCAGGCGACGAGTTTGGCGTTCGCGGTTGTCGCCGCGGCCAAGAGGATCAATGGGACGAACAGGGCTGTGCTTTTCATGGCTCTCTCCTGTCAATGCGAGGTGTCCGCCCGCCTCGGGAGACCCCCTGGCGGCCGACATCTATCTTACCTCGCCTCGGGCCCACGTCAAAGCAGAATCCACCCACACCCCAGGGTTGATGTCAGTGCAGGTTTCCGGGCAAGGCCCACTGCACGTGGAAAGAACCGTGTGTGGCAGCCTCAAGCTCAAAGAGCGCAGGCGTGGTTCTTCGCATTGGCCACCTTTTGGTATCCGCGAGCCGCTAAGGCCACCATCCCCAAACGCTGCGCGTTTGAGGCTGCCACACGCATGCCAGGGTGTTCTCACACACACCGAAGGTTGACCGGGGCCGCGATTGCCGGTAGGATAACGGCCTTTATGGCCTATTAGGAGTACACGCGAATGACGAATGTGACACTGATCAGCGGGGACGGAATCGGTCCGGAGATCGCCGAGGCGACGCGTCGATGCATCGACGCCACCGGCGCGGGCATCAAGTGGGACCTGGCCGAGGCGGGGTTGGACGTTATGGAACGCGAAGGCACTCCCCTGCCGGAGGCGACGGTCGAGTCCATCCGCCGCAACGGCATCGCGCTGAAGGCGCCCATCACCACGCCCGTCGGAACCGGCTTTCGCAGCATCAACGTGCACCTGCGTCAGGCGTTCGACCTGTACGCGTGCCTGCGACCCTGCAAAAGCTACAAGGGCGTGCGGAGCCGGTACTCGGACATCGACCTGGTGATCGTCCGCGAGAACACCGAAGACCTCTACGCGGGCATCGAATTCGAGAAGGGCAAAGACAACACGCTCGAACTGATCGGCTGGCTCAACAAGCGCAGCAAGCGGCAGATCAAGCCGGACGCCGGCGTCAGCATCAAACCGATCTCCGTGGCCGGGACCGAACGCATCGTGCGGTACGCCTTCGACTACGCCCGCAAGATGGGACGAAAGAAGGTCACCAGCGTGCACAAGGCCAATATCATGAAGTTCTCCGACGGGCTCTGGCTCGAAGTGAGCCGTCAGGTCGCCAAAGACTTCCCCGACATCGAGTTCGAGGACCGCATCGTCGACAACATGTGCATGCAACTGGTCCAGAAGCCGGAGCTGTATGACGTGATCGTGCTGCCCAACCTCTACGGCGACATCCTCAGCGACCTCTGCGCCGGGCTGGTCGGCGGGCTGGGCGTCGCGCCGGGCGCCAATATCGGCCTCAAGGCCGCGATCTTCGAGGCCACGCACGGCAGCGCTCCGAAGTACAAAGGCCAGAACAAGGTCAACCCGACGGCCCTGATCCTCAGCGGCGTCCTGATGCTTCGCCACCTCGGCAAGACCGCCGAAGCGGACAGACTCGAAAGCGCGGTCGCCGCCGTGATCGCCGAGGGCAAGAACGTCACGTACGACATGAAGCCAAACCGCGACGACCCGACCGCCGTCGGCACCCGCGAGATGGCCGACGCCATCATCGCCAGAATCGAGAAGACGTGAAGCGTGAAACGTGAAACGTGAAGCGCAAGGAGCGCTGGCACGACGCTTCACGGCCAACGCTTCACGCTTCACAACCAAACGTCTGGAGGCAAACATGGCCAAGACAGCGCTGGTTCCGATCGCCGACGGGACGGAAGAGATCGAGGCGGCGTGCATCATCGACACGCTGCGCCGCGCGGGGATCGAGGTCACCGTCGCCTCGGTCGACGCGTTGCAGGTCACGGCCAGCCGGGGCGTGAAGATCCTCGCCGACCGCCTGATCGCCGACTGCGTCGCGCGGACGTACGACTGCATCGCTCTGCCCGGTGGGATGCCCGGCGCCGAGCACCTGCGGGATTCGGCTCCGCTGATCGCCAAGCTCAAGGAACAGAAAGACGCGGGAAGGCTCTACGTTGCGATCTGCGCCTCGCCGGCCGTTGTCCTGCACCATCACGGCCTGCTCAAGGGCCTCAAGGCCACGTGCTTTCCGGCGATGCAGAATCAGTTGGACCCCAAATGCGTCTGCCGCGACCGCGTCGTTGTCGACGGCAACTGCGTCACCAGCCAGGGCCCGGCCACCGCCATCGAGTTCGCCCTGAAACTCGTCGAGCTGCTCGCCGGCCCCGACAGAGCCAGACAAGTCGCCCAAGCCATGCTGGTCGCCACCTGACCCAGGCTGCCGGCGACAATCGCCACGAGACTATCCGGGGGACCTTCCGGTGGACCAACAGACCTATCGAAAGCTGATTTCCGGGCAGATCTCCCCGTGGCTCGGCATTCCCAGTCGAATGCTCTTGACAATTCTTTCATGGCCCTATTCCCTTATAACTCGTTTCCGAAACTGGCTTTACACACATGACTTACTGCGGGTCCATCAGGTCGGCGTGCCGGTTGTGTGCGTGGGGAATCTGACGACGGGCGGGACGGGCAAGACGCCTCTGGTGGTTTGGCTGGCTCGGCTGATGGGCCAGAAGGGGTTGCGTGCGGCCGTCCTGACACGGGGGTACAAAGCTCGCAAAACGCCTGACGGCGTCACCACGAACACGGACGAGCCGGCGGAACTGGCCGCCTCTTGTCCGGGCGTGCCGGTGATCGTCAACCCGGACCGGGTCGCCGGAGCGGCAGAGGCGATCCGCAACCACGGCGCCCAGGTCCTTCTTATGGACGACGGCTTCCAGCATCGCCGGCTGGGACGCGACCTCGATATCGTCGCCGTCGACGCGACCTGCCCTTTCGGCTATGGCCGGCTGCTGCCCGCCGGTCTGCTTCGCGAGCCCCTCAGCGGGCTGACGCGGGCCCACGTGGTGGTCCTGACCCGCAGCGATCAGGTCTCCGAGGAGACGCTCCGCCAGATCGAGACGGAGATTCGCCAAGTGAATCCCGACCTCGTGGTCGCCCGCTCCATTCACGCACCAGTTGGGGCGCGTGGAGGTGACGGGGTCGAAATCCCGTTGGAAGAGTTGAAGGGCAAGAGGGTCTTGGCCTTTTGCGGCTTGGGCAACCCGGCGGCTTTTTTCACAACGGTCCGGGCCTGTGGGTGCGTCCTGGCCGGTTCGCGGACATACGACGATCACTATGCGTATGCGCAGCACGACCTGGCCGATCTGTGCCAGGCCGCTCGCTCATGCGGGGCCGAACTGCTGCTGACAACCCAGAAAGACTGGACCAAGATCGCGCCCCTGAACCGGCCCGACGAGGCGATTCCAACGGCCTATCTGGCGGTAGAACTTCGATTTACGGCCGGCGGAGATCCGTTAAGGGCCTTGATCGAGCAGACCTTGGCCGGTACAATACCGGCTTCGTAAGGATTTGTGGGATACGGCCGCGTTGGCGGCTCTGGTATGTACGAACAACTACTCAAGACAATTGGCAGCCTCGGCGCGCCGAAGGTCCTGGTCGCGGGCGACTTCATGCTCGACGTCTACGTCTATGGCGACGCCGTGCGGATCAGCCCCGAGGCCCCGGTGCCTGTGCTGAAGGTAACCGAGACCGAGTACCGTTGCGGCGGCGCCGCCTCGGTGGCGGCCGACCTGGCGGCTCTGGGCGCTGCGCCCGTCTGCGTCGGACTGGTGGGCCAGGACGCAGAGGGCCAAAGGCTCAAGAAGATGCTGGCGGATCTCGGTGTGGACGTAAGCGCGTTGCACGAGGCGCCGGACCGCCCTACGGTGACCAAGCAACGGGTCGTCGGTCTGGCCCAGCACCGCCACAAGCAGCAGTTGATGCGAATCGACCGGGAGGTGGCCGATCCGGCTCCCATCGAGCTGGGCGAGGAGATGCTCCGCCAGTATCGCGAGCGCCTGGACGGCGTCGACATCGTCTGTCTCCAGGACTACAACAAGGGCGTCTTGACGGACCTGCTCTGCCGGCACATGATCGTTATGGCGGTCGAGGCAGGCAAGAAAGTGCTCGTCGATCCGACGCCGCGCGGCGACTACGCCAAATACAGCGGCGCAACGCTGATCACCCCGAACCGGCACGAGGCTTCGGTCGTGTACGGCCTGGAGATTCGCACCGTATCCGATGCCGCCCGCGCCGCCAGGAATCTGCTGAAGAACTTGAGCCTTGAAGCGGTCGTGGTGACACTCGACAGAGAAGGCGCATACCTGGCAACCCGGGAACTGAGCCAACTGGTGCCCGTCAAGCCGCGTACGGTCTACGACGTGACCGGCGCCGGCGACGTCGTGCTGGCCACACTGGCGGTCAGTCTGGCCGCCGAGAGCGACTATCTTACAGCCGTGCACCTGGCCAATATCGCCGGCGGAATCGAGGTCGAGAAGTTCGGCGCCGTTACAGTAAGCCGCGCCGAGATGGAGCGGGAGATCGCCCGGCTCTACAGCACGCGAAACGACAAAGTCCGCCCGCTGGAGGCCCTGCTGGAGGAACTGGCGTGGCGCCGGGACCGCCATCAGAGCATCGTCTTCACAAACGGCTGCTTCGACGTGCTCCATCGCGGGCACATCGAATACCTGGAGTTCTGCCGGTCGCAGGGCGACGTCGTGGTGGTGGGCCTGAACAGCGACCGCTCGGTGCGGGCCTTGAAAGGCCCCAATCGTCCGATCAACAGCGAACAGGATCGGGCCGCAGTGCTCAGCGGCCTGGAATCCGTGGATTTCATCACCGTTTTCGATGACCCGAGCGTCCTGGACCTGGTCAGGAAGGTGCGGCCCGATGTGCTCGTCAAGGGCGGCGACTACGGCAAGGAGGGCGTCGTCGGCTGGGATTTCGTCGAGTCGTACGGCGGAAAGGTGGCGGTAGCGCCGCTTGTCAAGGACAAGAGTTCGACCGACACTATCGACAGAATTCGGGCCTTGCAGGCAAAGCCGGTATGACCGACGGACACAGACAGATCGTTCGAGAGACCCTTGACGACCACCGGGCGCTCGTCGCGCAGTTCGAGCGGGATGGGATCGAGACCGTCGGCCGGGTGGCCGAAATGATAACGCAATCGCTCAGGCATGGCGGTACACTGTATCTCTGCGGCAACGGAGGCTCGGCCGCCGACGCCCAGCACATCGCCGGGGAGTTTGTGGGCCGGTTTCGGACCGAGCGGCGGGCCCTTCCGGCCGTGGCGCTGTCCACCGACACGTCGGTGCTTACGTGCGTTGCCAACGACTATGATTACCAGAGCGTCTTCGCCCGACAGATCGAAGCTCTCGTGAAGAAGGACGACGTCCTCTGGGCCTTTTCGACCAGCGGAACCTCTGCGAACGTGCTGAAGGCCGCAGAAGCGGCCCGACGCAAAGGCGCTCGCGTGATCGCCTTTACCGGCAGGAGTAACAGCCCGCTGGAGGCCCTGGCGGACCTGTGCCTCTGTGCCGAGGCCCGGGCCACGGCACGAAGCCAGGAGATTCACCAGTTGGCCTACCACATTGTGTGCGACCTCGTGGAACGGAGTTTCACGGAGTAGTCTTCTATCTTGCAGGATGCCATGACCAGTGCAGCCGTGTTTTTCGACCGCGACGGGACCTTGATCGAGGATTCGGGGTATCTGAGCCACCCCGACCAGGTCAAGCTGCTGGACGGCGCGGCCGAGGTGCTCAAAGAGCTTCAGTTGCTCGGCTACAAGACGGTCGTGGCTTCGAACCAGTCGGGGGTCGCGCGGGGGATCGTCTCGGAGGAGATGCTCGGCCGGATACACGAGCGCCTCCAGGAGTTGCTGGCGCTGAAGGGGGCCGCGCTCGACGCGATCTACTACTGCCCGTATCATCCGGATGGGGTGATCCCGAAGTATCGGCGCGACAGTGATCTGCGGAAACCGCAGCCGGGCATGCTGCTGGCGGCGGCCGAGGCCATGGACCTCGACCTGAAGCAATCATGGATGATCGGCGACAGCCGGCGCGACGTGGAGGCCGGACGCCGTGCCGGCTGCCGGACCATTCTCGTCCGTTCGGGGCCACCGGATCCCGATAATGCACAAGACTGCGCACCCAACCATGTTGCGGTCAACATTAGAGAGGCTGCCAATATGATAAAGGACTTTCATCGCTCGTCGAGAGAAGAGCCATCGCGGGTCGCTGCGACCGACGATGTGGAGTCGGTCAGCGAGCACGACTACAAGGTGACGCCTCTGGAGGCCGAGGAGCTGAGGATCGAGCCGCGCGCCGAGGCGACCGGCGCGATGGACGAACACGCCGAGCCGGATCGGGAGACGCCGGTGCTGCTCGTCGAGATTCTCGAGCAGCTCAAGCGGATGCAGAAATCCGAGATGTTCGGAGAGTTCTCGATCATGAGGCTGCTGGCCGGAATCGTCCAGGTCTTCGTGCTGTTCTGCCTGGTGATGGCCCTGTGGTTCCTCATGAGCCCGGACAGGAGGATCGAACCCATTCTCATGTCGTTGGGCTTCGGAATCGTTCTGCAATTGATGGCCCTGACGTTCTATATCATGCAGGGCCGACGTTGAGCCAGAGAATCGTTGTGAAGGTAGACCTGCAATTGGATGCGTGGCTCCTTGCTTGTCGAGGGGCTGCGGATTTGAGATAACTGCCATGGAATCGCCCCTTGCTCATGTCAAGACGCTGGCCGTACGCTGCCCCAACTGGGTCGGCGACATCGTCATGGCCACGCCCGTTTTCGAGTGTCTGCGCCGGAATTTGCCGCAGGCCAGGATCTTCGGCGTGCTCAAGGGTTCGGCGCAGAAGATTTTGCGGGACAGCCCCTGGTTCGACGGGTTCATCGACGGCAGCGACAAATCCTGGGCCGGGTTCCAGAAGATGCGCAGCCAGTTGCGCCAGGTGCGTCCTGAGGCGGCGATCCTGCTGACCAACTCGCTGCGGTCCGCGCTGACGTTGCGGTTCAGCGGCATCGGAACGCTCTATGGCTACCGGCGCGAATGGCGGGCCGGCCTGCTGGCGGGTGGACCGGCGATCTCTCGCGATGGAGGCCGGATCACCCCGATGCCCATGATCGACTACTACCTCGAAATCTGCCGCTGGCTCGGGCTGGAGATCCCTGCGGACCCGAAACCCCGGCTGTTCTTTCGCGATTCCGTCCGCCGACAGGCGCAGGCCGTTCTGGAGCGGCATGGAATCCGCGAAGGCGAGTTCGTGGTCGGCCTCAATCCCGGCGCCAGCTTCGGCTCGTCCAAGTGCTGGCCGCCGGAACACTTCGCAGAACTGGCCCGATTGTGCCAGGAGAACCTGGACGCCAAAGTCATGCTTCTTTCCGGGCCGGGCGAGGATCAGATCGTGCAGGCCATCATAGATCGCACCACAGCAAGCGTCATTGACCTGCGGGCCGACAGGATCGATCTGGAAATGCTCAAGCCCGTGGTCGAACGCTGCAACCTGATGATTACCAACGACACCGGGCCTCGCCACTATGCGGTGGCCTTCGACGTGCCCGTCGTGGTCATCATGGGACCGACCGATCCGCGGTATACCGAGGCAAACACGGACCGCACCGTCGTCGTACGGAAGGATCTGGAGTGCTCGCCCTGCCATCTGAAGGTCTGCCCGAGGCAGCACGAGTGCATGAGAGAAATCAAGCCGGCCGAGGTTTTTTCGGCGGCCGAGACCCTGTTGAGCGTGTGTGCGTAACATGGAACCGCTGGTTTATCAACAGAGATGGCAGAAACTGCGGGAGAGCAAGACGGACGCCGAGGCCCTCGGACACCTGTCGCGTCAGATCGCTTTCTCGTTCATCGACCGCTATTTCCAGAAGGGCCTCTATGAGGCGGCCTACATCGACCTGCTCTGCGAGATGGGGACGTTCTACTCGAAGCCGGACTTGGACAACGTCGTGGCGGCCGCGCTCTTCGGCATCGTCGTGGAGAAGCTCTGCGATGATTTCGAGGAGCTGCCGGTCGAGCTGTACAGCCGCGTCATGTGCCAGATCATCTCGTTCTGTCGCACGGTGCCGGCGGGCCGCACCCTCGATCAGGAATTAGCCGGGTTCGGCATCGCCTCGCCGGAGCAGCTCTACCAGCGGGCGCTGGCCACCCACACGAAACCGTATCGCTACGATATCCGAAACACCCCGTCGCGCACCCTGCTGCTTTCGCGCGTCACGATCGGCGCCGACGTGGCGATCCTCAGCGTGATGATCCAGCGGCTGCGAAAGCTCTTCCCTCAGACGGACATCGTAGTGCTCGGCAACGGCAAGCTCGCCGGGCTGTTCGAAGGCGATCCGTCCATCCGCCTGCGGGCGATCAGCTATGCCCGCCGGGGAGGGCTGTTCGAGCGGTTTGCCGGCTGGCACGCGGCGCTGGAGATCCTCCGTGACGAAATGCCCCAGGAAGGCGAGTCGTCCGTCCTGGTGATCGACCCCGATTCACGGATTTCGCAGCTCGGCGCGCTCCCGCTGTTGCACGGCGAGAACTACCTGTTCTTCAACACCCGCAACCACGCCGAGGCGACGCGCGGACGGTGCATGGCGGAACTGACCAACGATTGGATGGACTCGGTCTTCGGCGTTGCGCCCTTCTGCCACCCGACCGTCTGGACGGCTCCGGCCACCCTGGAGACGGCGCAGATGCGGATCGATCTGCTGCGCGCCTCCGGCGCCAAACGCGTGATCGCCGTCAACTTCGGGGTCGGACAGAACCCGCGCAAGCGAGTCAGTCTGGAATTCGAGAAGCGGCTCGTGCGGGCGTTGGCGGCAGTCCCCAACACCGTGGTCCTTCTCGATCGCGGGTTCGGCCCCGACGAGACGGAGCGCGCCTGGCAAGTCATGACCGATATGCGCCATTGCGGGCTGCCCTGCCTCGAAACGCACTTTTCCGCGGCGAACTTCCCGTCGATTCCTCACGGCGTTCTCGTCGTCGAGTGCGGGATCTCCGAGGTCGCCGCGCTGATCGCCCAGAGCGACGAGTACATCGGATACGATTCGGCCTGCCAGCACGTGGCGGCGGCGGTGAAAACGCCCACGCTGACCATCTTCGCCGGCAGCAACAACATGAATTTCGTCCGTCGCTGGAGCGCGTGCGGCCAGACGGAATGCCGGATCGTCCATGTCAACACGCTGAGCGACCCGCAGCACATCGACATCGACGAGATCATCATGCGGATCACGCAGGAGCGGGCGGGCCGCACGCTCGAGAGTCCGCAGCAGAGGATTCACGAGATCCGAAAGGACCGACGCCGGCGCCGGTCGACGCAGACGCCGGTGACGGAATCGGAATAGAGGACGGGCAAAACTCCACTGCCATGAGAGTACTCTTCTTATATCCGTCGGCCGATTCGCAGTTGGGTTTCAACTACGGCGTGGCGCACATGGCGTCCATCCTGAAACAGGCCGGACATCACGTGGCGTTCTGGCAGCTCTGCGAAGACATCGAACCGCTGCCGACCGAGCAGAAGTTCCTCGACCGCCTCGACCGCGAGAAGCCCGACGTCCTGGCCTTCTCCGTCGTGACCAATCAATGGGCCTACGCCAAACAACTGGCGCAATGGGCGCGTCCGCACTTCGCAATCCCCTTCGTCATCGGCGGCGTCCACACCCTGATGAGTGTCGAAGAGGTGCTCCGGACGGGCCTGTTCGACTACGCCTTTCGCGGCGAGTGCGAAGACGCGTTTCTCGAATTCGTCGAACGGCTCGGCCGTCACGAATCCGTTGAATCCGTCCCCAATCTGGCCTGCGCGCGTGACGGACGGATGCAGATCAATCCCGTCGGCCCTCTGCCGGAGCTGACCCGGCTGCCGCAGAAAGACTACGAGGTCATGGACTTTCAGCGTCTGATCGACGCCAAGCACGGCTGGGTCGGGCTCATGGCGTCGCGCGGCTGCCCCTTCTCCTGCACGTACTGTTTTAACCACGTGATGGTCGAAACCTACAAGCGGGACCTTCAGTGCAGTTTCAAGGGTCTCCGGTACATCCGCCGGTTCAGCGTCGGGAAGATGATCGAGGAGATCGAGTACCTTCTGAAGAACTATCGCAATATCCGGATGTTCATCTTCGACGACGACCTGTTCACCTTCGACAAGAGCTACGTCGAGGAGTTCTGCCGCGCGTATCGCAAGGTCAGTGACATTCCATTCGTGGTCAACGCCCACGTCGGGTTCTTCGACGACGCGTGCGCCGCGGCGCTGGCGCAGGCAGGCTGCCAGATCGTCAAGTTCGGCGTCGAGTCGGGCAGCGAGACCGTCCGCCGCACCATCCTGAACCGGCACATGAGCAACGACAGCATCGTCGAGGCCATGGACGTCGTGCGACGTCACGGCATGCACAGCTCGGTCTTCATCATCATCGGCTTTCCCCACGAGAGCGCCGACGACGTGTTCGACACGATCCGGCTGCTCGGCCGCGCCCGGCCGGGACGCTTCCGCTGGACGTTCTTCTTCCCCTTCCCCGGCACCAAGAGCCATCAGATCAGTCTCGACGGCGGCTACATCAACGCTGAGAGGATGGAGCGGCTCAAGAATTTTACGGACGAGTCATGTCTGGACTTCGAGCCGCAGCACAATCTGCTGCTCAAGAAGATCGGGCGCATCATGCCGTGGTTCGTCAACGCCTACTCGGACCTGCCCGTGGCCGGGTTTTACCGGGAGAAGGTCGAGGAACTCCTGGGCATGGACGAGGCCCAATGGAACCGCGTCAGCGGCGCACTGCTCGACCGCGACAAGGAGTATTCACAGCAGCATTGCGCCGAGGGGCTGTCGCACTACGCCGTCAAATACAACCGCTTCATGGGCGTGATCTCGGACTACTTCCTCCGCGATCCGTAGCCCTCGGGTGCATCCATCCCATGGACCGCAAAGAAAACGCAACGCTGGCCTTCTGTCTGTACCGGTACTTCCCTTACGGGGGGTTGCAGCGGGACATGCTGCGCATCGCCCTGGCCTGCCGGCAGCGCGGCTACAGGATCGCGGTCTACACCACCGCCTGGGAAGGCGAGGTGCCGGAGGGGTTCGAGCTGCACGTGCATCGCCCCGGCGGGCTGACGAACCACGGGCGGATGCGCCGGTTTCACCGATGGCTGACCGGACAACTGGACCGGCAGCTCGTCGCCTGCGTGGTCGGCTTCAACAAGATGCCGGGGCTGGATGTCTACTATGCCGCCGACGGTTGTCTGAAGGCCCGCGCGCTCGAACAGCGAGGTCGTTTCTACCGACTGCTGCCTCGCTATTGTCAGTATCAGGCGTTTGAAAAGGCCGTTTTCGCAAGCGAATCGCACACGCAGATCCTGATGCTCTCGACAATCCAGAAGGCCCTCTATGTCCGGTATTACGGAACACCCGAACATCGAATCCACTTCCTGCCTCCGAATGTGGCGAAGGATCGTATTGCCGGGCCGGACGCACCCCGAATCCGCCATGTCTTTCGACGGGAACTCGGCCTGCAGGACAACGACCGCCTGCTCGTTCAGGTGGGGTCGGGCTTTCGCGCGAAGGGCCTGGATCGTTCCTTGCGGGCCGTCGCGAGCCTGCCCGACAATCTGAGGGCGCGGACGCGTTTCTATGTCGTGGGGGATGACAACAGGAATCCGTATGTGCGATTGTCCGGGCGGCTGGGCATCGCCGACCGCGTGACGTTTCTCGGGCCCCGCGAGGATGTCCCTCGAATCCTCCTGGGGGCCGATCTGCTGATCCATCCGGCGTACCACGAGAACACCGGCACCGTGCTGGTCGAGGCCCTGGTCGCCGGCCTTCCGGCGATCGCCAGCGCCGTCTGCGGCTACGCCCACTACATCGACGAGGCACAGGCCGGCTGGATCGTTCCGGAGCCGTTCGATCAACGTGTCTTCAATCGCCTTGTCCGAGACGCCTTGGAGAACGATCGGTTGCGAGAGTTCGGCAAGCGCGGTATCGCGTTCGCCCAAACCGAAGACCTGCACGGCATGGTGGAGGCCGCCGTGGAAACCATCGAGACGGTTGCGTCTGCGAGAGCCGGACGATAGACTTGGGCCTTGTCCATGTGGCGGGCACGTGAAGGCCGGCACGCGACGCCGGCGCGTTCTGCGGTTTCGTGATCTATGAGAGAGATGTTCCTATCTGAGACCTTTCGCAATCTCTGGCGGGACAAAGACCCTTTTCACGAAGCCGACCAGTTGACCGGCAAGGTCTTTCGCCAGATGAAGTCGCGCAAGACCCTTCGCTTCGCCGTGGACGGAAAGGGCTACTTCGTCAAGGTCCACTACGGTATCGGTTGGTGGGAGATCGCCAAAGAGATGGTCCAATTCAAGCGTCCGGTGTTGGGCGCAGAAAACGAGTGGCAGGCCCTGAACCTGCTCAAGCGGATCGGGGTCGAGACGATGACGCCCGCCGCGTACGGGGTCCGGGGCATCAATCCGGCGTCGCGACGCTCGTTCCTCATCACGGAGGAGCTGACCGGTACGATGAGCCTGGAAGATTTCTGTCGAGACTGGCCCAGCCGGCCGCCCCCCTTCGCGCTCCGCGCCGCTCTGATCGAGCGCGTCGCTTCGATGGTCCGTCAGATGCACCGGCACGGCATGAACCATCGCGACTGCTACATCTGCCATTTCCATCTGGACGTTTCAGCGGGACGAGACCGGGTCGATCCGCAGCAGCTTCACCTGCACGTAATCGACCTCCATCGGGCCCGGATTCGACGCCGGGTCCCCACGCGATGGATCATCAAAGACCTTGGGGGCCTGTACTTCTCCGCCATGGACATCGGCCTGACCCGAACGGACTGTCTGCGATTCATGGCCGCCTACAACCAGAAGCCATTGCGGGCAATGCTACGGACCCGTGGTCGCTTCTGGAGGCACGTCGAGCGAACGGCCCGCGCCCTCCACAAGAAGCTATCGAGACGCTGACCGGCAGAAGGACACGCTTCGATAAGACAGAAAGGGAAAGACAATGTCGCTATGGGGTGCGCGCGACTGCGGCTTTCCGCCTTGACAGGAGGGGCCGGTTATCCTATGGTTTCCATCGGCGTTGCACGCGGGCCCATCGGAATCGGGCGCGGTCCGGCTCCGGCAGCACGGAGATCGGATGGGTGCATGCCAGGTGTGCTCAGGAAAGTCCAATGGCAGAACGGGTTTCAGGCAGCGAAGGCTCGAAGAGCATAGCCATCGACCGGGCGCGGACGTACGAACAGAGACGCTTTGGTCGTAGCGCAAGGATGATGCGCCTCAACGCACAGGAAAGGAAGTTTGCGGCGCACGTGCTGGAACTGGCGGGTCCTCAGTCGTGCATCGTGGACGTTCCATGTGGCAGCGGGAGGTTCTTCGACATCTTCTCCGTTGCGCGGGAATACGTCATGGCGGACATCTCGCCGAACATGCTCCGTGTGGTCCGCGAGCGGTTCGGTCCGCCGGCCCATGTGCGTCTGCTCGAGGCGGACGTGACCAAGATCCCTCTTCCGGACAGCAGTGCCGATCTGTGCTTCTGCATGCGGCTGTTTCATCACTTCCTGTCCGATGAAATCCGGTTGGCGGCCCTGCGAGAACTCGCCCGCATTTCGAGCGGATATGTTGCCCTGAGTTTCTACAACAAGGAGTCTCTGCGCTATCGATGGCGGAAGATGCTGGGAAAGAGGATCCGGGGCAATTACATCGGATTCGACGACTTGGCCGCACTGGCTCGGCAGGTCGGCCTCACCGTCTGTGAACGCATCCCGGCCAGAAACCTGCTTGAGCAGCAATGCTTCATCACTCTCAAGAAATCCTGACGCCGCCGGCCCCCCGGCCTTTCGCGAGGCATCGCATGGTCACCGAAGCGCTGGGGCACAGGCACGAAGATCGATTCGGCACCGTGTGGCACATGGCAAACCGTGATATGGTCACGGCCGCCGAACTTGTCTCCCAGGTCGCGGCTGCCCCGCCGGGATCGATACTGCCGGCGGGAGTCGACATCCTCCGGCAACAACAACGCAGGCAGGTTCTGCGCGTGACGCCGCGCGAGGCTGACCGGACGGCCTTCGTGGCGAAGATATTCCGACTATCATCGTTCTACCGGCGTGTACACCACCAGTTCGCAGGTTACAATCGCTTTGCGCTCGGCGAAGCAGTCAACCTGATCACCGCCCGGCGTCGCGGTCTGGACGTACCGCGAGTCTATGGTTACGGATACGCGAGAGACAGACTGGGAATCATCAAGGCCGACCTGGTGATAATGGAAAATCTCACGTCATGTGTGCCGGTGGGAGAGCTGTTCGAGCGCCATGCCGGGAACCGAGACGCGTGCGAGGACATTCTGAATCGAGTGTCGCGGATCTTCACGGCCCTGTACGGCGCCGGCTGCAACCACATCGACGTCAACCCGGGCGCCATCCTTCTCGATCGCAACGACTGGACGAAGGCATTTCTGCTGGACCTTGAGCATGCGACGTTCCACCACATGCCAAGCCTTGAGATTCTGGCCTTCGAAGCGGCCTACTTCTCCGAATCATGTCGGCGATGGGTGAGCGAGAACATGATCGACCGGTGGTTTGCCCGCCTTGCGGAAATGATCGGAGTGACGGATGCCGCCGGCGTCAGGATGCTGACAGACCGCTTCAGACATTACCTGAACCGTGCCATGAGTCGTAGCGAACGAAAAAAGATCTGTTAACCTCCACCGTCCGTGGGGACGTGGTGAGTGGCCTTGATGCGATTGCTGATCATTACAAACAACCCGAGCCGCGCCAGCTTCAGGCAGCGGATCGGCATTCACCTGAACCGCCTGCGGGAGGAAGGGATCGACTGCCGGGTTGCCAGACTCCCAAGCGGCATGCTCGCCCGCCGGGCACTCTTCGCCTCCGCCCGCGATTTCGACGGCGTGCTGCTCCATCGTAAGATGTTCACCGCGTGGGACGGCTTCTGGATGCGTCGCTACGGCAGGCGCGTCATCTTTGACTTCGACGACGCGGTCATGTACAGCGACCGCAAGCCGGAGCAGGTGTCGAGAATCCGGATGCAACGTTTTGGCCGGTCTGTGGCTCTGTCCTGCACCGTCATCGCGGGCAACCGCTATCTCGCCGACCATGCGAGACGATACAACGCCGACGTCCATGTCTTGCCCACGGCTCTGGATGTAAGGGCCTACGACGTGAAGCGGCCGCGCCCTGGCGACCAGGCCGTGCGGCTCGTCTGGATCGGCAGCGACAGCACCCTGAAGTACCTGCACGAGATCCGGCCCGCCCTGGAGGAGATCGGAAAGCGTTTTCCGCACGCGATCCTGCGCATCGTCTGCAACCGCTTTCTCGACCTCGAAACCATGCCGGTGGAAAAACGCCTGTGGTCCAAAGAGACCGAGGCGGTTGACCTGATGACCAGTGACATCGGTCTGGCGCCGTTGCCCGACGACCCGTTCGCGCGGGGCAAATGCGGATTCAAGATCCTTCAATATCAGGCGGCAGCCCTGCCCGTCGTGGCCTCGCCCGTCGGCGTGAATGAGGACTTCGTGCAGAACGGCAGGACCGGCTTCCTCGCCCGCAACCGTTCCGAATGGATTGAGAGTCTCGCCACGCTGATCGACAACCGTGACATGCGGCTGGCCTTCGGGCGCTCCGGCCGAACCGAAGTGGAGAAATTCGACGCCCGAATCATCGGCAGGGACTTCTGCCGGCTCATCGTCGAATTCCTGGAACACGGAAGGGGCTGAGTGTTCCAAT
This sequence comes from Sedimentisphaerales bacterium, assembly GCA_040772485.1. GTDB lineage: Bacteria > Planctomycetota > Phycisphaerae > Sedimentisphaerales > Anaerobacaceae > Anaerobaca. Next base: position 47,405 of record JAXGYC010000019.1, read on the forward strand.
TGAGCGAAAGGAACCATGGAGCCGCAATTCAAGATCGATCTGGCAACGGTTCTGGTGGCCGGCGGCCCCGTAATCGTCGACGTGGGCTGCGGCCCGAAGAAGCGGGACGGAAGGATCGGCATCGATCGGGTCGATCTGCCGTCGGTGGACATCGTGGCCGACCTGGAGGCCGGTTTGCCGTTCCTTCCGGATGCCTCGGTCGATGAGATTCATTGCCGCAGCGTTCTCGAGCATATCGAGAACTTCGAGCACCTGTTCACGGAGATGATTCGGGTGCTGAAGGACAACGGGCGAGCCCACATCTTCGTGCCTCATTTCTCGAACCCCTACTACTACTCCGACTGCACGCACAAGAGGCCCTTCGGTCTGTATACGTTTTACTACTTCGTGGATCCGCAACACCAGCTCCGCCGAAAGGTCCCCTCTTTCTACACGAAAACGCGGATCGAGATTCTGTCTGTGAAGTTGAAGTTCCGCTCGCCCGTCCGCTTCTTTCACTATCCCCGGAAACTCCTGGGGGTGATCGTGAACCGGCATCGGGCCTTGCAGGAGTTCTACGAAGCCGGGCTCTGCTATCTGGCGCCGTGCGACGGAATCGAGATCGTGTTGAGGCCCGACAGATCGCGGAGGTAGCGATCGAGGTCCCGCTGGTATCGACGTCGCCCCAGGCGCCCCATCCCGCCGACCCGCATGCCGTCCAGATCGATCAATATGACCTCCTTACCGTTGAAGAGGAGGTTCACGTGTTTCATGTCGCCATGACTGATGCCGTGAGCCGCCATCTTGTGCAACAGGGAGACGATCTGCTCGTGGATGTGCTGCTTCTGTGCGTCGGAGGTCTGCTCGCTTTGAAAGACATTGGACACCGGAGTCCCCGCCACGAAACGCATGACGAAATAGGACTGCCACAGCAAGGGGCCTCGCCACTCATCAATGTACGCGATCGCCCTGGCCGTCGGAATGCCGAGAAAGCGGAGCCGGTTGGCGTGGAGCCAGTTTCGCCGCCCGCGCGAACCCTTCAGGGTGTGGCGGAGCGAATGCCAGAGCCCCTTGTGGTTGTATCGCTTGATCGCCACATCGCATTGATCCCAGCGGACCCGGGCGACAAAGCAGGTGTTGCCGTCCTTGAGAATCTCGCCCTCGCGCAACAGTGTATCCAGGGCGTCACAGAATTGCGGCGCCGCCGATTCAGCCGCAAGCTCCTTTTCGAATACCCCGTGGAAGCGGCCGTGACGGAATCGCAGCGTCCGGCTGGTGGTTCGCAGAGAGCGCCGCACGAGTTTCTCGATCACCTTCCGCCTCATGACGCGGACACGTTTCTCCAGCACATCGTCATCCGCCCGAGTCCACGGCCATTGCCTTTCTCTCGCATAGACCGCCGCCACAGAGGAGAAGCCCCAGGACTTGTCGTCGCCGAGACAGGAAAGGAGCTTCGCCAGATCCTCGATGCTCGCACGTCGTCCCAGAGGGCGGCCCCGGAACGACATTTGAGCAACGTCCAGCGAGAAGACCGCGTCGCCGCGAAGCATGAAATTGCCGATATGCAGATCCGCCTGCGTGACGCCCTTGCGGTGGTGGCGCGCCAGTTCTGCGGCAATTTGACACAGAAGATCCACTTTCCGTTCGAGGGTATCCGCTTGTCGCCAGATCTCCAGGCCGGTGAAGGCGTCGGCGATCTTCTCCGTCACGACCGCCCAATGCCCCTGCTTCGTACGTCCCGACAGCAGGAGCACCGGCGCGCGGAATCCGAGTTCGGCCAGTCGGCGCAGCCCCCGCAGCTCACGCCGGTAATGGCAGCGTGCCTTCCAGCGATGACAGAAGACCTTCAGCACCACGTCCCGACCGCGCCAGGAGGCCTCGGAAACCTCCCGCGTGCCCGGCAGGATGCGAAGCGATCGGCCCACGACAACTTCCTCGGCGCACGCCGATTTCGCCGGTACGATCCAAATTGAGCGAACTCGTTCTGTCATAGGTGATATCGACTGCAAGATGAGGTAACGAACTCGCCGCATTATATGGCTGCCCGCCGCCTCTTCAAAGGGTAATCTCACGCGCCGGACCGCCCCCGCCGGCCCCTTTCCTTCCGGAGCGGCGCGTCTTCGGCAAATCCGGCCAAGCTTCCATGCATCGCTCTTGTCCGCACCAGGGACAACGAATAGAATCGTCGCGTCGGGCGGGTTGGCAATCGGGTGTTGACCCGCCCGGCCGATGTCTTGCGTTCGGGAAGGGAGTGAAGATGTCAGGCGTCTTTCTGCCGGCCATCGTGGTCGCCTATCTGGTCGGGGCGATTCCGTTCGCTCAGATCATCGCCGGAGCGCACGGCAAAGACCTGCGGACGATCGGCTCGGGCAACATCGGCGCGACGAACCTGGCGCGGGCGTGCGGGCGCCCGTGGGGGTATGCGTGCTTCGCCCTGGACGTGCTCAAAGGCCTGGTTCCGACGGCGGCTGCAAGAATCGTCGCGGGACACCTGCTCGAAGATGTCGCGACGACCGGTCCGGGCTTCCTGGCCCTGTGGCTGGCGGTGGGAGTGGCCGCCATCCTGGGGCATGTCTTCCCGGTCTATCTGAAATTCAGAGGGGGCAAGGGCGTTTCGACCAGTTTCGGCGTGGGCCTGGGTTTGTGGCCGTACTTCACCGTCGGCGCGCTGGTCGCCCTGCTGGTGTGGCTTCTGTGTGCGGCGATCTGGCGTTACGTCTCGCTGGCCTCCATCTGTGCGTCAGTCACCTTCCCGGTGACGCTGGCGGTCGCCATCACAATACGAAGGGACTGGCTGCTGGCGAACCTGTGGCCCCTGCTGATCGCCGCGATCGCGATTCCTCTGCTGGTGATCCTGCTGCACCGCAAGAACATCAAACGACTGTTGGCCGGCACGGAGAGCAGGATCGGCAGCAGGAAGAATCACTCGTAGCACCGCCGGCGACGGTCGGAGGTTCCTATGAGGCCGCGATGGGGACCAGGCAGAGGAAGCGCAGCGGCACGTCGCTGGTGTTCTGGAAACAGTGCTCGGCGCCGCCGGGTACGAGAACGACGTCCTCGCTGCCAATGGGTGAAGTCTCGCCGTTGAAGACCACCACGCCGTGCCCGTCGAGCACGAAGACCTCGTGTTCGTGCGGGTGCGTGTGCAAAGGTGTGTGCCCGCCGGGCTGAACCTCGAACATCCGCATGGCGAAGGTCGGCGCGCCGTCGGGCTTGCCGATCAGCAGCCGCATCTCAACGCCCTCGGCGCCCGCTGCCTCGACGGGCTTCTTGGGAATGTCATTGCTGTTGGCCAACTTCATGGACGTCCCTCCGATGCATCATTTCAGCTTGTGGTCGAGAATCTCCGAGACCACCTTCGGATTCGCCTGCCCTTTCGTCTTCTGGATGACCTGCCCGAGCAGAAAGCCCCGGGCCTTCTTGCTCTTCTTGCTGCCAGTTACTACGTCCTGGACCGCTTGAGCGTTCTCTGACAAAACTTGATCGACGATGCCCTCCAGTTCGCCGGCGTCGCTCGTCTGAATCAGGTTCAGTTCCTGGGCCAGTGCGGCGGGCGTCTTGCCGGTGGCGACCATGGATTCGAGGATCGTGTTGGCGGCGGTGGCGCTGACCGTTCCGGCGTCGGCCATCTTCGCCAGATCGGCCACTCCGGCGGGCTCAAGGCCCAGCGCGGCCAGGTCGCCTCCCCGCTCCCTGGCCAGCTTGAGGCCGACCTGGGTCAGCAGATTGCAGACCCGCTTGGGCTCTCCTCCGGCCGCCAGCGCCCGCTCAAAGAAGTCGGCGGTGGGCCGCTCGGCCGTCAGGACGCCGGCGTCGTAGTCACTGAGTCCGTACTGCGTTACGTACCGCGTTTGCCTGGCCAGCGGCAGTTCGCACAGACGCGAACGGATTTCGTCCAGCCACTGCGGCGTGGTCGTCACCGGGACCAGGTCCGGATCGGGGAAGTAGCGATAGTCGTGGGCCTCTTCCTTCTCGCGCTGGAGCACGGTGACCTCGTCCACGTCGTTCCAGCCGCGAGTCGATTTGTTGCCCATTTGCAGGGTCACGCCCGTCTCCAGGAACTCGTCGAGCTGACGCTGCACCTCGTAGGCGATGCTGCGTTCCAGGGCCCGGAAGCTGTTGAGGTTCTTGACCTCGGCGATGGGGGTGCGGAACTCGCCGTCCGGCCGCTTGATCGCCAGGTTGATGTTGGGCTCAAAGCGCATGTGCCCTTTCTGCATGTCGCCTTCGGACACGCCCAGATAGCGCACGATCCGCTGCAACTCGACCGCCAGCGCCCGAACCTGCGAGGGACTGTTCATGTCGGGCTCGGTGACGATCTCCAGCAGCGGCGTTCCGGCCCGGTTCAGATCGACCTGCGAGAAGTTGCCGGCGGTGTGGAGGTTCTTGCCCGCGTCCTCTTCGAGGTGGGCCCGCAGAATGCGCACCCGCTTGGTCTGCCCATCCTCCAGCGGAATCTCGATGTGGCCGTGACTGCCCAGAGGCAGATCATACTGGCTGATCTGATAGTTCTTGGGAAGGTCGGGATAGTAGTAGCTCTTGCGGTCCCACTTGGTGAACGGCGCGACCTCGCAGTTCAGCGCCATCGCCGCCAGCATGGCATATTCAACCGCCTGCCTGTTCATCACCGGCAGCGCGCCGGGCAGACCCAGGCAGACCGGGCAGACGCGTGCATTGGCCTCTTGCCCGAAGCTCAGCTCGCACGAGCAGAACATCTTGGTCTTCGTGCAGAGCTGGACGTGAATCTCCAGTCCGACGATCACCTCATACGATATGTCACTCATGGTCGGGCTCATTGGACCATCGCCGGTTTCTTGGTGTGCCAATCGGCGGCCGCCTCGTACATGCGTGCGATCCGCAACAGGCGGGCCTCGCTGAAGGCGGGCGTCAGCACCTGGAGGCCGATGGGCAGGCTGTTCTCGTCGAGGCCGCACGGCACGCTGATCCCTGGGATGCCCGCCAGGTTGGCCGAGATCGTGTAGATGTCGCCCAGGTACATCTTCAGCGGGTCGTCCACCTTCTCGCCGATCCTGAACGCCGTCGTCGGCGCCACGGGCATAACGATGGCGTCGCACGTCTCGAACGCCTTGACGAAGTCGCCACGGATGAGATTGCGGACCTTCAAGGCCTTGAGGTAATAGGCGTCGTAGTAACCGCTCGAAAGGGCATAGGTCCCGAGCATGATCCGCCGTTTGACCTCCTGGCCCAAGGCCTCCTCGCGCGACTTGGAATAGACCTCGATGTAGTCAGCCGGGTCGGGGGTACGGTAGCCATAGTGGACGCCGTCGTAGCGAGCCAGATTGCTGGAGGCCTCGGCGGTGGCGATCACGTAATAGGCCGCGATGGCGTAGTCGAGGTGCGGCATCTCGATCTCGACGATCCGGGCGCCCGCATTGCGGTACACATCGAGGGCCGCGTCGATCGCCGCGAGGACGGATGCTTCCGCTCCCGCGTTGAAAGCGGGCGCCACACCGATCCGCAGTCCTTCGACCGGCTCGTCGATTCCATCGAGATAATCGGGCACCGGCGCGATGGTCTCATCGACGCTGGTGCTGTCGGCCCGGTCGTGGCCGGCGATCACGTTCAGCATGAGCGCCGCGTCCGCCACCGTCCGTCCGAACGGCCCGATCTGGTCGAGACTCGAACCGTAGGCAACGAGGCCGTAACGCGAGACGCGTCCGTACGTGGGCTTGAGGCCCACGACGCCGCAGAAGCTGGCCGGCTGGCGAATGGACCCGCCCGTGTCGGAACCGAGGGCCACCGGGCACAGCCGGGCCGCGACCGCCGCCGCAGAGCCGCCGCTGCTGCCTCCCGGAACCCGATGCGGCGACCAGGGGTTGACCGTCTTGCGCAGCCCCGAGTTCTCCGTGCTCGAACCCATCGCGAACTCGTCCATGTTCGTCTTGCCGACGATCACCGCGTCGGCGTCGAGGAGCTTGCGGATCGCGGTCGCGTCGTACGGCGCGTGGAACTGCTTCAGGATGCGCGAGCCGCACGTGGTGGCGCCGAAGGTCGTACACAACACGTCCTTGACCGCCACGGGAACGCCCGCCAGCGCACCAACCGGTTCGCCCGCCGCGATTCGGCGGTCCACGTCCTGCGCTCTGGCCAGGGCCTGGTCGCGGAAGAGGCTGATGAAGGCGCCGACCGTCGGTTCGAGCCGGTCGATCTGTGCGAAGGTCTCCTCGACCGCCTCGACGCTGTGAATCCGGCGTGAGGCAATGGCCGCTCGCAGTTCGATTGCTGTCAGGTCTCTGGTTGCCATCGTCGGGACTACTTCTGCGCAGCGCCCTTGCGATGGCTCAGCAGCCACTCGTAGAGCTTGGGGTTATCGTAGGTCGCGGTCCAGGAATCGTGCTGCGCCTCGGGATAGATGGTGAACTCGACGTTACCGCCGGCGGCCTTGAGGGCCTCGACCATCTCCTCGGACTGCGACAGCGGGACGGTGCGGTCCTTGGCGCCGTGGAAGACCCAGATGGGCATGTCGCGCAGGCGGCGTGCCATGCGGGGCTGTCCCCCGCCGCAGATCGGCGCCAGCGCCGCGAACCGCTCGGGACAGCTTGCCCCCAGGGCCCAGGTCCCGTAGCCACCCATGCTCAGGCCCGTCAAATAGACGCGGGATTCGTCCACCTGGTACTTCTCGACGAGGTCGTCGAGCAAGGCGATCAGCGTCTGCATCTGCGCGGGATCGGACCACGACCGGCCGCTGGGGCATTGCGGCGAGGCGATGATGAACGGCAGCGATTTGCCCTGGGCAACCAGCTTGGGCGGGCCATGCACCTTGACTTTGTCGAGGTCGCTGCCTCGCTCGCCGGCGCCGTGCAGGAAGAGCATCAAAGGCCAGTCCTGCGAGGTCTGGCCGTAGCCTTCCGGCAGATACAGCAGGTAGTCGATCTCGACGGCGACCTCCTTGCTCAGCTTCATCGCCCGCTGGCCCGCACGGTTCAATCGGTGGCTCAGGAACCAGTCGTACAGTTCGGGATTGTCGTAGGTGGCCGTCCAGGAATCGTGGTTCGCCTCGGGGTACACGGTCAATTTCGCGTGGCCACCGACCCGCTCGACCGCCTGGACCATCGTCTCCGAGAGTGCCATAGGCACCACCGAGTCCCTGGCGCCGTGGAATGCCCAGACCGGCACATTCTTGAGCCGATCGGCCAGGAACCGGTCCCCGCCGCCGCAGATCGGGGCAATCGCCGCAAATCGTTCCGGGTGCCGAGTCGCCAGCGTCCAGGTGCCGAAGCCGCCCATGCTCAGTCCGGTCACGTAGATCCGGTCGGGGTCCACTGCGTACTTCGATTCGATCTCGTCCAGCAGGGCCATCAGCGTTTCGGTCTTCTCGGTCCACCACTGCCCGGCCGGGCACTGAGGAGAGACGACGATGAACGGGTAGCTCTTGCCCTGCTCGATCAGCTTGGCCGGCCCGTGAATCTTGACCAGTTCCAGGTTGTCGCCCCGCTCGCCCGCTCCGTGCAGGAACAGCATCAGAGGCCATTTCCGGTCGTTTTCGCCATACCCTTCGGGCAGATACAGCAGGTAACCGATCTCGACTTTCCTGGCGATCTCTGTGTCCAGTTTCTGTTCGCTCTGGCCGGCTCCCATGACCGCATTGTCTGGCCACATTCCGAGGCTCCACACCAACGTCAGGAGCAGGCCCATCCACTTGGCGTCTCTCATGTTCGGCATCTCCCAAAAACAGCGACCGTGTCGCCCCGGGCATCTGCCCGGCCGACGTTATGCGGCCGAGTTGTCATCGAGAATCTTGGGCACCTTGAAGAAGGGACCGTCCCGCTCGGGCGCGTTGGCCAGGGCGCGGTCCGTGCCCAGCGAAGGCTCGACCTCGTCGGCGCGGAAAACGTTGCTGATCGGCAGGCAATGGGCCAGCGGCTCGACACCCTCGGTGTCCAGTTCGTTCATCTTCTCGACGTATCCGAGAATCGCTCCCAACTGGCCGGTGAACTCCTCGATCTCGCTATCGCTCAGTTGGAGCCGGGCCAGCTTGGCCACCTTGCGGACCTGTTCGGCGTCGATTCGCCCCGACATCGCCAACTCCACCTAAAGAAAAAGCGAGGCTTTACCTTGCCCCGCTTTGGCTTGTGGACTGCAAAGGAAGGCCTCGGTCAGCTCGCCGCCTTCTCTGCGGCTTGATAGTCCCGCTTGAGCGGCTTTGTGATCAGACCCATGCGGATGGCCTTGGCGGAGACTCTCACGCGGCAGACCTTGCCGTCGATGACGGCGCGAACCTTCTGGACATTGGGCTTGAACTTGCGCTTGGTGATGCCGGTAACCTTCTTGCCGACACCGCCCTGCCGTTTGGCCTTGCCACGGCGGGAGATGCTCTTACCCGCGACCGTTCGCTTGCCCGTAAAATGACATACTCTCGACATATGGACTACTCCTGCACCACTGTTGCCTGCAAATCTGTCGCGTTCGTCCTGCCGGAACCGCCCTGCCCCTTGGCGGACGGGGAAACGGGTATTTTAGCGAATCAGTGGGCCAATGCAAGAGGAACCTGCAAAGGAAGGCAGAAATTCTGAGTTTGCCATCGGGGCTTGCGACCGGACCCGGCGCGGCGGGCTTACATCGCCTTGACGGTGTCCACCTCGATCTCGAACAGCAGATCGTCCCGGCAGACGTCGTTTTCCGCGACGATCACCGGAAACGCGGCCAAGGCCTGATCCCGGCAATACGCCTCCAGGAGCGGGGCATCCTCGGCCCGTTTGAAGTAGGCCAGCGACCGGGTCACGTCCGCCCAATCCATGCCTCGGGAGCGGAGGATGGCCTGGACCACCTCCATCGTCTGCCTGACCTGGGCCTTGGTGTCGTCCAGGAAGACGGTTTTTCCCGCCTTGTCGATGCTGGCGGTCCCGGAGACGTACAGGCGGCGAACGTCCGGGGTGGCGACCTCGACGGCGCGGCTGAAGGAGCTGCCGTAATCGCGGGCCGACGACTGCAAGGGCGAAGGCACGGTATAGACCTTCACGTCCTGGGTCTTGGGTCGCAGGGCCAGCAATCCGGCGACCAGGGCGGCATCGGCCGCATTGCCGCCGCCGATTCCCGTGCTGGCAGGGACCAGACCGTCGAAGACCCCCTTCTGCTGGAAGAATCGCGTGCGGACGCGGTTGAAGTCGCCATACCAGGCGAGGATCTCGTGGTTGTAGAACCACGTGCGGAAGACGTCGGAGAACGCCAGGCCCTGACCGGCCAAGAGGGCGTCCATCTGGCAGAAAATGGCGTCGGCCTGTTCGGGGCGGCCCTGCGAGGTGTCCGCCGGCAGCAGCCCGGTGAGACGGCAGTATCGCGCGTGGTCATCTTCGAGAAGGCTGCCGACGACCCGCCCGCCCGATACGACGTGCGTGATCGGCGTGCCGGAGGCGATCCAGACGTAGACGCCGCAAAGGTTCTCGGCGCGGGTGTTCTCCACCCAGCCGATCGGCTGGTGCCTGCCGTCGATGGCCCGCGTCAGACCGGCCATATATCTTCGGTCCTGGGCCGACATCCCCAGCACCTCGGCCGAGATGACCTGGCCGCCCAGGGCATGCACCACTTCGGCAACCCTGCGGAACAGCGAATCGGGGGCCTCGCCCTTCTCAGGAGTCAGCGTGACGAAGTGTTCGAGAATTGGACTACGATCGAGGGTGATGACATCGACCCCCGCCACCGCATGTTTCCGGATGCACGTCAACGCCACAACTCCTTATCGATGCTCGACTATCTCAACGGAAACTATCTATATTATCATTTACGTCTGTGGCATGCAACCACTTCATCGCCGGGAGGAGATTTTCGACGCCCGGCACACGAACCGTCCACCAGACAGCGAAGGGACCGAGTATATCGACTCTCGCAACGCAAGCACTCCCATCGGCGCCGCCCTCCCGCCAAAACCCGCGTGCCGCCCGCGGCCGACGGACGGACTCAGGGGGTCCTTTATAGGACCCGGCTCGGTTGATGCCCTACCGGAGAGCCGGGAGTTTCTTCCGCAGGGAGATGTTCCTTCCGTCACCGCGCGGGCGGGCTCAGCAGTCCGGGGCCGCTGACGGGACAGATTCTTCGACCGTCCGCTCGCCGCCCGCCGGGACGGAATCGGCCCTGCATGCCCGCCAGGGCGGTTCGCCTCGCGTTCGACGCGATTGCGCCGAAATGCCGGCGGTGCAATCCGTCCGCGACGGGGCATCATGGCACCGGATTTGCACCCGGAATGCTCCGTTTCACGGTCAAGGCGACCATGAATGCCGTCATTCGAACTCGGGAAAAGGCGACCATCCTGTTTCTCGCACCGTGTTCGATGCGCGTTTTCTGCCAGTAAGGAGTCAACTATGGACATCAGCAGCATCCTGTCGAACTCCGGGTACAACCTGCACGCCCTCGGTCAAACGCCCGGGGCAGCGTCATTGCCAAGCAGCATGGAGGAGATGGTCCAGCATTTGATCGAGGACAAAGACAAGAACGGCAACGCCACGCTCGACGCGGCGGAGCTGTGCATCTCGGAGGAAGCCCTCAAGCAGGTCGACGCCGACGGCGACGGGGAACTGACCAGCGAGGAACTCATCGAAGGCGCCGAGCAGATCCGCAAGGCCATGGGCCCGCCGCCCGGAATCAAGAGCTCGGAATCGGACGAGGACGACGGCAAGACAAAGACCCTGCTGGATTACCTTGAAGAGGAAGAAGAGGGCAAGAACACCCCCCGGACCATCCTGGACCTGTTGTTCTGAGCGCCGCTCGTCGCGAGCGACCGCTTCGTGTTATTTGCCCTGTCGGCGGCCGCCCGAGCCCCGTGGTTTCGCTCGGGGCCGGCCGCCCTTTTCCTGCGCCGTCGGGGCAGCCTGTAAGGCGGCGACCTCGCTCCTGGTCAGCGGCCGAAACCGGCCCACCGGAAGGTCCTGCAGTTTGAGCTTGCCGATGCTCGTCCGCCGGAGATTCTTGACCGGGACACCAACGTTGGCCAGCATCCGTCGGACCTGTCGATTGAGACCCTGGCTGATGGTGATCTCGATCGACGATTCCTGATGGCCGGCCTTGAGCACCTTGACCGCCGCCTTTCCCGTCTTGCCCTCGGCCAGCCAGATCCCCTTCTTGAGCCGCTCGATCCCCGCCTCGTCGATGCGCCCCTTCACGGTCGCGATGTAGGTCTTGGGCACCTTATATCGCGGATGGGTCAGATGATTGGTCAGTTCCGCGTCGTTGGTCAGGATGATCAGCCCGGTCGTGTCCGCGTCGAGACGACCGACGCAGTAGACCCGCTCGCGACACGGAACCAGGTCGACCGCGACCTTGCGGCCCTGGGGATCCCGGTTCGAACAGATCACCCCCTTGGGCTTGTTGAGTGCGAAGTACAGCCGCTGCGGCGGCTTCAGATGCTTCCCATCGACCAGGATCGTATCGGTCTGCGCGTCGACGAACACCGGCAACCGGTCCACCACGTGACCGTTGACGCGCACCACGCCGGCCAGGATCAGTTCCTCGCATTCCCGCCGAGACGCCACACCCGCCGAAGCCATCACTTTTTGCAGTCGTTCTCTTGCCATTGTCGCCAACCACCCGCCTGTCTGCCCTGCTGTCCGCGAAGGACGCCTACGCCGACCCGAGCGCTCCGAGGCGCTGGCCGATCCCGATCCCGTAGACAATCGCGATGCACAGCAATCCCCACAGCAGCATCCCAACCTGAAACGGACGGTCGTGCAGGATCAAACGCACCGGATCGGAGTACACCCCCTTTTGCGTCAAGGCGCTGAGCCGGAAGATACAGTACAACACCAGCGGGGTCGTGTAAACCAGGTTGTTGGTCCCGAACAGTTCCTTCGTGCGATAGTCCATCGTGTAAAGCAGGAAGCACGTCACCGCCAGCACACTCGTCACATCCAGCATGTGCGCCAGCAGCTCGGGCGTGTACTCGCCCAGGGTCTTGCGAAAGGCCTCGCTGTTTTCCTGAAGCTGGGCGATCTCGCCGCGACGCTTGCTGAACGCCAGGAACAGACACAGCGCGAAGGTGCAGATCACCAGCCAGGGCGAGATCGACACGTCGATGGCGACCGCGCCGGCCACCGCCCGCAGGACGAAGCCGACCGCGATGAGGATGCAGTCCAGGATCATCACGCGCTTCAGCGCAAGGGAGTAGAGCATCATCTGCACCATGTAGGCCGCCAGGATCGCCGCCAGCGCCCCGGTGAGCAGCCCGCCTCCGATCAGGGCGATCGCGCCCGAGCCGCAGGCGAGGGTCAGGGCGGCCGGCACCTTGACGCGTCCGGCCGCCAGCGGCCGATTGCGCCGTTCCGGGTGGATGCTGTCCGCCTGCCGGTCCAGGACGTCGTTGACGATGTAGATGGCCGAGGCCGCCAGAGAGAAGCAGACGAACGCCCAGCCCGCCTGGCCCAGCGCCCGCAGCGCATCATCAAGAGGCGCCTGCAACTGCCGGGCAAAGATCAACGCCGCGAACACGAAGACGTTCTTGATCCAGTGGACCGGCCGCATCAACAGAAAGTAGTCTTTCATACCATTCTACGTCGTCTCACCGACAGCCAAAGAACCTGACAACCCACATCCGCTTACCTCCGCCGCCCGATCAGTATACACGATCATCGGCATCGGTAAAGAGAACAAAAGCGATTGTCGCGCCGGCGCGTGGCAGACCGGCGGCGCTGCGCGACTCCGGTGACCGTGACATCCGCCCGCCGGCCGCATTCCACACGACCGAAATCGTTGCCGCCGCCGATTCCGGTGTGGTAGTATGCCCGGAGACGTCGTCCGGGTCCGTGGCAACGGCAGGGGCAGCGGAGTACGAATATGGCAACAGCAGGCGCCATGTGCCAAACCAACGAACGAGGGTCTGCCGCAGCCCATTCTCGGGCAGGCAGGCTATTAGTGAGCCGGCTATGATCACCACCGTCGTATTCGACCTCGATGACACCCTCTACGATGAGATCGACTACTGCCGCAGCGGCTTCCGCGCGGTGGCGCGGTTCCTCGGCAAGGTCGCGCCGCCGGCCTGCTCCGACGACGTGTTCGCCTGCCTCTGGAGGCACTTCAGCGCCGGCAACCGGACCAGAACGTTCGACGCGGCGATGGAGGAACTGGGCATCCCCTGCGACGAAAGCCGGATCGGCCAGCTCGTGGAGGTCTACCGGAACCACCGGCCTGACATCGAGCTGCCCTCCGACAGCCGCCGGACGCTCGACGCCCTCCAGGGCCGCTACAGCCTCGCCCTGCTGACCGACGGCTTCCTGCCCGCCCAGAAGCTGAAGGTCGCCGCCCTCGGCATCGAGTCCCGCTTCCGCGCGATCGTGTACACCGAGGAGCTGGGCAGATCGTGCTGGAAGCCGTCGCCGGCGGGCTTCGAGAGGCTGATCGAAACGCTGGCGACCGCCCCGGATCGGATGGCCTACGTCGCCGACAACGAGCACAAGGACTTTATCGCCCCCAACCGGCTGGGCATGCTGACCATCCAGGTGGTGCGTCCGCGTCAACTCCATGCCGATCCGGGCTGCCAGGAGGGCTCCGCGGCGGCCGTTCGGACCGGCCGAATCGAGGATTTGCCGAGCCTCCTGGTCCGATATTAACCGCCCCGTCGATCCGCCGGCATCGCCCGGTGCGGCGAGGTTCTTTTTTCTTGACTACGGCGTCACCATACGCGATAATATGGTGAAATTGGCAGTTATGGGCGATTTCCCTGTTTCCAAGGAGTCATTTTATGCCGCCAGGCAAGAGACGTCAAAGCAACGCCATGCTCTATACGCTGATCACCTTCGTCGGGCTGTTCATCGTCGCGACGACGGTGGCGGTTATCTACTACGTCAAGGCCGAAGAGCTGCGTACGACCACGCAGGAGGCGCAGAACGAACTGGCCAAGATGGCCTCGGCGGATGAAGTGCGGCGGGTCGGAGACATTGTCGGGACCAAACTGCCCGGACAGAGCAACCTCGGAAGCATGGTCGAGTATTTCGGCCAGATCGCCGCCCTGATCATGGGCAAGCCGATCCAGGTCACCAGCGCCGAAGTGAACGTGGGCAACGCGAGCAACGCCTTCCGTTCCCTCGTCGAGCAGGCGCGTCCCTATATCAACATCGCGCCCGACCCGAATGCCGCCTCGGCGGCCGATCCGAACGCCCCCGCCCCGAGCCTGGCCGATCCGAACCGCGTGTCGCTGCGCTCGATGGCGGCCGACCTGATCGCCAGAATCAAGCAGACCTCGGAACAACTGGACGCCCGAACCGCGCAGTTGGCCAAGCTCCAGCAGGAGTTCACCGACGCGACGGAGCTCTGGCAGGAGACCGCCGACGAGCTGAACGCCCGGATCGGCGCGTACCAACTCCAGGTCCAGCAGACCAAGACCGACTACAACGACCTGCGTGCGTTGCTCGAACAGAGTTCCGAGCAGCGTGCGGACAATCTCCTCAAGCAATTGGAGGACGAGCGGGCCACGTCGCGACAACTGAATCAGGACCTGCTCCGAACACAGGCCGAACTCGAGGTCGCCCAGCAGCGTCTGAACAGCGCGCTGACGGACGTCGCCAAGACTCAGCCGTCGCCCGATCCGGAAGCGCCGGCCCACCAGCCGGACGGCAAGATCGTCCTGGTGGATGAAGCGGCCGGCATCGTCCACATCGACCTCGGCTCGGACGACAAGATCTATCGCGGTCTGACGTTCTCGGTGTACGACAAGGCCTCCGGCATCCCCAGGGACGGCAAGCCCAAGGCGGAAATCGAGGTCTTCGCCATCGCCAAGACGACCGCCACCGCCCGGATTCTCTCGTCCCAGAAGAGGAACCCGATCGCCGTCGACGACATCATCGCCAACCTGATCTGGGATGCGAGCAAGAAGAACCAGTTCGTGATCGCGGGGGATTTCGACCTCACCGGCAGGGGACAGCCGACGTACGACGCGAAGGACCGCATCGCCGGCCTGATCGAGAAATGGGGCGGCACGACCTCCGAGACGGTTTCGGCCGAAACCGATTTCATCATTCTCGGCAACGAGCCGAGAGTGCCGCCGGAACCGAGCTTCGAAGCGCTCACCAACGATCCCACGCTCAGGGACAAGTACGAGGCCGCCCGGAAACAGCGGGCCTACTACGACCAGGTCCGCCAGCAGGCGCAGACGTTCTACATCCCGGTCTTCACGTTCAATCGCTTCCTCCACTTCATCGGCTACGAGAACTCCCTGGGCAAGCCCGGCGCGTTCTGATCGCGGATGATCGAGCCGATGGACACGATGGGACGGCCGGAATCGTCCGACCGTCAAGGCGGGGGAAGTCTCGGCACTACCCGGCGGTTCGCGGCTCGATCCCGATGGAGGCCACCTGGATCTGTCCGGTGTATTCGCGGGCCGTCGCAGAGGCCAGGAAGCCCTTTTTGACCGCCACGAAGGTCACCGTCCAGTCGGCCTGGATCGCCGCCCCCAGAGGCAGCCCCGTGTCGCAGTCCAGACCCGAGGGGATGTCCACCGCCAGGATCGGGATCCTCAGCGCGTTGATCGCGTCGACCAGGCGCCGGCAATCCTCTCGCAGAGTCCCTTGCAGGCCCGTGCCGAAGAGCGCATCGACGACCACGTCCGCCCCCTGCGCCAGTGACGCGACGCGATCCGCCGCATCCGGCCGGCCCGGGTCCACCTCCTCGATCGTTTCGCCCAGGGCACAGAGCACGTCCAGGTTGACCCTGGCGTCGCCGCGGACCTTGGCGCGATCGGCACAGAGCACCACACGCACCGAACAGCCGGCGTTGCGCAGGTGGCGCGCGATGACGTAGCCGTCGCCGCCGTTGTTGCCGGCGCCGCAGAACACACAGACGCACGACGTCCGCTTGGGGCCGAGCTGGTCCAGAAGGAACTCGGCGCAACTGCGGCCGGCGTTCTCCATCAGCGCGATCCCCGGCAGGCCGATCTCCTCGATCGCCCAGCGGTCCACCGCTCGCACCTCGTCCCGGCTCATCACGCGACACTTCGGGGATACAACACCGTCGTCCATGCGCGGTCTTATACCGACCTGTCGCATAGCCCGTCAAGCGAATCCCATGCGACCGGACGAGCGGCAAATTGACAGGGCCGACCAGGACCCGTACAATAGCCCCCGTTCCGGGCGGGTCTGGACGCAGAGCCGATTTACACAGACCGCGCCGATGTTCGGCTTCGTCGCGGAACAGGTACTGCCGGTGTTCTTCGGTCTTGCCCTGATGCGTATATTGTTGACCAACGACGACGGGATTTTCGCCCCCGGCCTGGCGGCGATCTACAAGCAGCTCATCCACCTCGGCGAGGTGCTGGTGGTGGCGCCCGCCGACAGCCAGTCCGGCGCCAGCCACGCGGTGACATTCTTCGAGCCGCTCGCCTGCGCGAAGGCGGACATCGCGGGCCTGTTCTCCGGGCACGCGGTCTATGGTTCGCCGGCCGACTGCGTGAAGCTGGCCGTTCGGCAACTGCACCCCGAGCCGATCGACCTGGTCGTGGCCGGCATCAACAACGGCGCCAACGTCGGCATCAACGTCTATTACTCCGGGACCGTCGCGGCGGCGATGGAGGGCGCCTTTCTGGGCATTCCCTCGCTGGCGCTGAGTCTGGCCGCCGAGAGGGAGATGGACTTCGACAGCGCCGCCGACTACGGCATCGAGGTGCTCGAGAAGCTCGGGCCGCTGGAGCCGCGCGACGTCATCAACGTGAACATCCCCTTGCTCTCTGCCGGCGAACCGAAGGGGGTCCGCGTCGTGCCCCAGGCCACCAGCGGCTTCCATGAGTACTACATCCCGCAGGGCGATGCGGAAGCCAAGACGCTGTTCCAACTGGCCGGCGGAGGCCACCGCCAGGAGTCCCTGCCCGTCGACACCACGGCCCTGGCGGAGGGATTCATCACGGTGACCCCGCTGCGGCCCGACATGACCGACCACGAGAAAGCCGACCGGATGAAGAGGCGATTCGGCAGTGATGGTCTGTAGCCCATCGAGAGGGACCCTATGACCCAAGAGAAACCTTCGCAGATCTGCATCGTGACCGTCACCGGCGTGGACAAGGTCGGCATCGTCGCCAGGCTGGCCACGGTGATGGCCCGAGCCAACATCAACATCATCGACATCAACCAGAAGATCCTCGAGGACACGTTCGTGATGACGATGGCGGTCGACATCGCCGGGGCGAAGATCGGCATGGACAAGATCAAGACGAGCCTCGATGCCGTCGGAAGCCAGATGGCCCTGAAGATCACGATCCAGGACGAGAACATCTTCAAGGCCATGCACAGGGTGTAATCATGCGAATCTCCGTCGAGGAAGTCTACGAAACCGTTCGCATGACCCTGGATCACCACTTCGATATCCGCACGGTCACGCTGGGCATCAATCTGAAGGACTGCATCGATCGGGACCTTGCGGCGATGGTGCAGCGGGTGCGCGAGCGCATCGTCCAGAAGGGGCAACTGCTGAACCGCTGCGCCGACCGAATCGTTCACAAGTACGGCATTCCCATCACCAACCGGCGGATCGCCATTACGCCGGCCTCGCTGCTGCTGGAGCCGCTGCCGCACACGAAGGCCACAGTCGTGCGGTTCGCCAAAGCCCTGGACGCGGCCACCCGGAAAGCCGACATCGATTTCCTCGGCGGGTTCGGCGCGATGGTGCAGAAGGGAACCACCGCCGCCGAGGAGAACCTGATCGAAGCCATCCCCGAGGCCCTGTCAAAGACACAGCGCATCTGTGGGTTCTTGAACCTCGCCTCGACCCACGCCGGGGTGAATATGAACGCCATCGCCCGGATGGGACACATCCTGCGGGATCTGGCCTTTCGGTCCGACAACGGCATCGGCTGCGCCAAGATCGCGGTCTTCGCCAACGTTCCCGAGGACAATCCGTTCATGGCCGGGGCGCACCACGGCATCGGCGAGCCGGACTATTCCCTGAACATCGGCATCTCCGGCCCGGGCGTGGTCCGCAACGTCGTCGCCAAGAACCCCGACTGCGACCTGACCCAGCTTTCGGAGGTGATCAAGCGAACCGTCTTCAAGATCACCCGGGCCGGCGAGCTGATCGGCCGGGAGATGGCCGGCCTGATGGGCGTGCCGTTCGGCATCGTCGACATCTCGCTGGCGCCGACCACCTCGACCGGCGACTCCGTGGCCGAGATCATCGAAGCGATGGGCGTCGGCCAGATCGGCTCGCCCGGCTCCACGGCGGCGCTGGCCCTGCTGATGGACGCGGTCAAAAAGGGCGGCGCCATGGCCTCCGGAAACGTCGGCGGGCTGTCCGGCACGTTCATTCCCGTCAGCGAGGACGAAGGCATGATCCGCGCGGTCCGCGCCGGAACGCTGAGTCTGGAGAAGCTCGAAGCCCTCACCAGCGTCTGCTCCGTCGGACTGGACATGTTCGCCGTGCCGGGCGACACGGAGCCGGAGGTCATCTCCGCCATCATCGCCGACGAGCTGGCCATCGGCGTGGCCAATCACAAGACCACCAGCGTTCGGATCATCCCCGCCCCCGGCCGCAAGGCGGGCGACATCCTCCATTTCGGCGGCCTGCTCGGCTCGGCGCCCGTCATGAAGGTGCCCGGAACCTCCGCCGCCCGGTTCATCCTGAGGCGAGGACGCGTGCCGTCGCCGATTTCCTCGCTGCGAAACTGAGCGTCCGTCTCCCGAACCGGCCCCCTGATGCTCTCGACCGGCCCGAGAAGCTGTTTTTTTTGGTTTTTTTTGACAGTTTCCCCTTTTCGGTGGTATACTGCCAAGTGTGTGTGGGTGTCTATGATGTGGTTCCACGCCGCTCCAGTTGCGCCTGAGAGGCTACGGATGAAAAGGAGAGGGCTTACACTCATAGAGTTGCTGGTGGTCGTCGCCATCGTCTGCCTCCTGATGGGTCTTTCTCTGCCCGCTCTCGTCCGCGTTCGCAATCAGGCCCAGGGCGCCGTCTGCGTCCAGAACCTCAAGACCCTGTCACTCGCCTGGCTGCTCTACAAAGACGACAACGACGATCGGCTGGTCGGCGGCCAGGTGGGAAAGACCTCTTACGACTGGGTCCAGGGCCCGGCCGGCGCCGGCACGTTCGTCGAGTGCAAGAAGGAAGGGATCCGTCGGGGCATCCTGTTCCGCTATGCGGGGAGTGACGTGGACGTCTACCGCTGCCCCGCCGACCAACGCAAGCTCGTGCCGGGACAGATCGCCTTTCGCAGCTATTCCATCGCCGGCGGCGCCAACGGCGAACTCTGGCAGAACACGTTCGACCCGGTCGAGAAGTACTCCCAGATCCATCAGCCGGCGACGAAGTACATCTTCGTCGAAGAGTCCGATCCGCGCGGATGGAACAAAGGCTCCTGGGTGATCGACCCGCTCAACAAGACGTGGGTCGATCCCCTGGCGATCTGGCACAGCCGGGCGCGGAGTTCTCTGGCCTTCGCCGACGGTCACGCGGAGATCCATCCGTGGGTCGACAACAGCACGATCGAGATGTCACGCGAGCAGCAGTTCCTCTATCCGGTTCCGAAGGATGAGGGCACCGACCTGCACTATATGCTCAGCGGTTTCCCACAGCGAATGACGGACGGGCCAGTGACGCCGTGACCGATCGCAAGAGGCGCTCGCTATCCGGCCTTCGGCCCGCCGGTCAACTGCGACGCCACGGACGCCGTAGCCGCCTTGATCGCCTCCTCATCTCCCAGGTAGTAGTGCCTCCGCGCCTTGAGGTTGTCGTCCAGCTCATAGACCAGGGGAATGCCGGTGGGGATGTTCAGTTCGGTGATGGCCTCGTCCGACACCCCGTCGAAGTACTTGACCAGGGCCCGCATGCTGTTGCCGTGCGCGGAGATCAGGACGCGCTTGCCGGCCCTCAACTGCGGGACGATCGCCTCGTGCCAGTATGGCAGTACCCTGTCCAGCGTCGTCTTGAGCGACTCCGTCGCGGGCAGAAGGTCTCTCGGCACGTCGGCGTAGCGACGGTCGTGACACGGATGCCGAGGGTCGCTCTCAGCCAGCGGACCCGGCGGCGTGTCGTACCCGCGACGCCAGACCTGAACCTGATCCAGGCCATACTTGTCCGCCATCTCCTTCTTGTTCAGGCCCTGGAGGACCCCGTAGTGCCGTTCGTTCAGACGCCAGGACCGATGGACCGGAATCCACATCAGGTCCATCTCGTCCAGCAGAATCCACAGCGTCCGGATGGCCCGCTTCAGAACCGAGGTGAAGGCCACGTCGAACGTGTACCCCTCCCGGATCAGGGCGCTCGCCGCCTCGTGGGCCTCGCGTACGCCCTGCTCGGAGAGGTCCACGTCGGTCCATCCGGTGAACCGATTCTCCAGGTTCCAGGTGCTTTGGCCGTGCCGCACCAGAACGAGTTTCAGCATTTCATCGCTCCTTCCTTCAGGGACCGGTCGGCGCCGCCCTACGGATCTCGGAGCTTGTAGAGCCTCAGCATGCTCGGCGGAGGCGCCACGTCCCGCGGCCGGTCGCGATGGGCGCCAAGGCTCTCCCAGCGAAGCACGTATCGCGTGCCGGGTTCGCCGCTGGTTCCGGCGTCGGGCCGCCAGTTGACCTGCATGCCGGGGAAGTCGGATTCCGGCCGGGCCAGCGACACGGGCCATTCGCGAGGCTCCTGCACGTGCCCGACGGGCCTCAGGTCCGCCTCGCGCAGCTTCCAGGTGCCCGATCCGTGCCTGTCGTGACTGTACCTCTGCGTCAGAATCCCATCGACGCCCACCTTCACCGGCGAAACGCGGATCTCAAAGTGGATCGTACCGCCCCCCTCGAAGGACCAGCGGTGGTTCCAGTCGCTGGTCCGGTAGATTCGCCAGTGGCCGTCCTCGTGCCTTGCGTTGTAGACCTGGGTGAGCCCCTTCTCGTCGAACTTGTGGTAAGTCACGATCGGCCGGCCCTGCGAATCGAAGCCGATGCGGGTGTTGCCGTTGATCGCGCCGCCGCCGGGCGGAACGGGATCGACGATCAAACCCGGCGTCTCGACGGTCATCGGCAGCTCGACCGCTTCGCCGGCCGCGGTCTGCCAATGCACGAGGTCGCGGCTCCGCGCGTACGAGACATCGTGGTTCGTGTTGCAGTCCGGCGTGTCACGCCAGATCCAGCACAGGTGAAAGCGGCCGTCGGGCCCCCGGTCCGGACCGACCGGGTAGGCGTTCATCGCCCCCCTGCCATCCAGCAAAGGTTCACCCAACAGCCGACGCCACGTCTGCGCCCGCGCGTCGTACGTGTTGTAGATCTGGTTCCCGCTGCCGCTGGACCCGTCGCGGTACGTGAAGATCAGCTCGCCCTGCGGTCCGGCGAAGAACCTCGGGTATGTGCAGCGGCGTTCGAGGTCGCCGACCATGGCGGGCACCGCACGAAGTGTCCCGATGTCACCCGGCCGCTCCGTCCGGAAATAGACCAGCGGGTGCACGTGCATGTTGCCGCTGACGTGCAAGTGCCCCACCTCGTCGAGCGCCATCGTGACATAGTTGTGGCTGTCCCATCCGACGGCGGACCCGAGCGTCTTGAACTCCCAGACGCGAGAGCCCGGCGCCCGCCTGGCGACGGTCATCCGGCGGTCCGGGTCGTAGCAGGCGACGTACTGCCCCTGTGGGCACGTCAGCAGGCAGAAGCCCACCGCGTGTCCCGACCACACCGGCCCCACGTCGAGACACTCCAGGACCTGCGGCTCGGCGCCCTCGGCCGTCGCCTGGCCAAGCACCACCATCGCCGCAACCACGAAATAGTACAGCCGCGTCTTCGAATCCATCGTTCTTCGGCTTGTGCGGGGTCCGCGCCCTGGCAGGCCCCTACAGCTTCACCGGCTTGCAGAGGTTCTTCTCGTGGGCCGCGACGCGACCGCAAACCTTGCACATGTACTGCCCGTCTTTGACCAGTTCCTTGTACTCCTTCGGATTGCTGATCTGGAACCCGAGATTGTTGAGGTAGCACAGATGCTTGTCGTGTCCGGCGTGAGGCATTTCGGCGTTGGCCATGACTTCGTCCTTTCTCCATGGTTGGCGTTCTCTTTTAGGGCCCACATTAGGATATCGAGGGCTTCACCCTGTCAACCGATTTCCCGGCGACCGGGCAGACTATGTACAGACGCCGGGGCCGGCGGGTTCGAGGCGACCGCAAAGATCGCCCGACCTGCACGATGTCACGCCGGCCTCCGTCAAATTGTCTTCTCGACCGCCTCGCCGGCCCCTGCTATACTGCGTCTGCGAAAGGTCACGGATCGCATCGGGCACAATCGACACGACAAACGGAGAGAACGCATGGACTATCGAAGAATCATCCCGTGCCTGGACGTCAAGCACGGCCGCCTGGTCAAAGGCGTCAACTTCGTCGATCTCAAGGACGTTGGGGACCCCGCCGAGAACGCCGCCGCCTACAGCGAGGCCGGCGCCGATGAGCTGGTTTTTCTCGACATCACCGCGACGATCGAGAACCGAAAGACCATGCTCGACGCCGTCCGACGCACGGTAGAGCGCATCAGCGTCCCGCTGACCGTCGGCGGCGGCATCAGCAGTTGCCAGGGAATCGAAGAGCTTCTCGCCATCGGGGTATCCCGGGTCTCGATGAACACCGCCGCCGTGCGCAATCCCGACCTGGTCCGCCAGGCGGCCGATGAATTCGGCAGCGAGAAGATCACGGTCGCCATCGACACGGCGAAGAATCCTGCGTTGCCGTCAGGCTTCGAGGTGATGGTTCGCGGCGGCACCAAAGGCGCCGGTCTGGACGCGGTCCAGTGGGCCAGGAAGGTCGAATCGCTCGGGGCCGGGGCCATCCTTCCGACCAGCATGGACACCGACGGCCGGCAGACGGGCTACGACATCGCCATGACGCGGGCCATTGCCGACGCGGTGTCGCTGCCGGTGATCGCCTCGGGCGGCGCCGGCACGCTCGAACATCTCTACGAGGCGATCGTGGACGGTCACGCCGACGCCGTCCTCGTCGCTTCCATCGCCCATTTCGGGACCTACAGCATCGCCCAGATGAAGGCATATCTTGCCCAGCGCAATATCCCCGTCCGGCGGTAGCCGTCGGCCTGCCGAACGCCGCTGATTCGACCTGTCCAGAGCAGCCTTTCACTGGCTGCTCTTTCCCTTTTTGGACGAAAGTCCCGACGGGGATTGACCGATAGGTGGAGGGTGATGGTCCGCAACGATCTCTCAGGGATGTCTGAAGACCGATATGTTCAGCAAGCTGCGAAAAGACGGGTTTCTACTGAAGACCAAGCTCTTCACGCTCCGCTGGTATCCGAGCGGCCGAAGCTGCATTCGGATCGGCAGCCGCAGACGCCCCCCGCAGCAGATGCCTCCGCTGATGGTTCGCAAGCCCGAGTGGCGCCGATAGAGATTTTCTTGGCCGCCGCTTTCACCGTGTCACCGCCGCACCAGCCTGTCTCGTCCGGACACGAGGTCGCCTTTCTCGCAACGCCGTTTCCTCCGCCTGCCAGTACTGGCGTCGAGGAGGATCGCCGTTATGGGACCTGCATCGGCAAGGACGCCCGGCAGTCGCATCCTGCGGCATAGACTATGGCCAGCCCGAGACAAGATACCCACAAGCCCGCTCTTATCTATTTTCCCTCAAGTTTTTTTCAACCCCCTACCGATACTAACCCACATGACACAAGTAGCCCAGTTTAACAACGAGTCATTCAGCATCACAAAGGAGAGATCGATGGTTAAGGAAGATTTGCTCGCCCGATACCTGGCCGCCCTGCTTCGCGGCGACCGGAAAGCCTGCCGCTCTGTCGTCGAGGAGACGCTGCAAAGCGGCATCCCGGCCAATTCGGTGTACCTGCACCTGATCTGGCCGGTCATGGCAGAGATCGAGAGGCTTTCCCGGACGGACCGGATCACCTCCGTCCAGGAGCATCTGGCCACACGGATCAACAGGACCATCGTGGACCAGCTCCAGAACAAGCTGCCGCGCCGGCCCGCCCGCAACAAGAAGGTGGCGGTCTGCTGCGCCCGCGACGAATTGCAGGAGCTCGGGGCGCAGATCATCACGGATCTGTTCGAGAGCGACGGCTGGGAAGTGCGCTTCCTCGGCGGCGGTCTGAACAACGACGACATCTTCGCCTTCGTCAACGAATATGCACCGGACATTCTGTTCATCTACGGCACCGCACCGAAACAGGCCCCCGATGTGCGCCGGCTGATCGACAGAATCCGCTGTGTCAATGCGTGGCCGGACCTGCGCATCGTGGTCTCCGGCGGACTGTTCAACCGGGCGGAAGGTCTGTGGGAAGAAATCGGCGCCGACGCGTTTGCCGCGACGGCCGCCGAGGCGCTACAGGTGGCCGCGGACGAAACCCAAGTGGCTGATCCGGAACGAAGAACGGTCAACCGCCGCAAACGCAAGCAGCAGAACGCCGCTTCGGAGATCGCTGTCACAACCGCGTAGGACGCGACGCACGCATGAAATCCCGTGCCGGCCGATGGATGAAGCCGGCACGGGATTTTTCTTTCACCATCCCGCCGCGCTCAGCCGGCCGCGCGTTGCAGCTTGTATTCCACGCTGTCGACCAGCGCCAACCAGCTCGCTTCGATCACGTTCTCGGAAACGCCCACCGTCCCCCAGATCGACTGCTTGTCCCTCGACTGGATCACGACCCGGACCCGCGCCGCCGTGCCTTCCTTGGCGTTCACGACGCGGACTTTGTAGTCGAACAACTGCACCTCTTTCAGAGCCGGATAGAACGTCTCCAGCGATTTGCGCAACGCCGCGTCCAGCGCGTTGACCGGACCATCCCCTTCGCCGACCACGTGCTCGATCCGATCGCCCACCTGCAACTTCACCGTCGCCTCGGTGACGATCTGCCCGCTGTTGCGCTTCTCCACGTCGACGTGGTACTTGAGCATCTCGAACGAAGGCTCGAAGGTCCCCATGATCTTGCGGGCCAGCAGATCGAAGCTCGCGTTGGCCGCCTCGAATTGATAGCCCTCGTTCTCCAGTTCCTGAACGCGCGCGAGGATCTTCCGAGCCAGGGTCTTGTCCTGTGTGATCTTGGCCTTCTCCATCTCCGCCAGGATGTTCGACTTGCCGCTGAGCTCGGAGATCAGGAAGCGCCGCTCGTTGCCCACCAGCGCCGGATCAATGTGCTCGTAGGTCAGCTTGTTCTTGCGCAGGGCGTCCACGTGCAGGCCCGCCTTGTGCGCGAAGGCGCTGTCGCCGACGTAGGGCAGACTCATCACCGGCGGCAGGTTCGCCACCTCGAAGACGAAGCGCGACACCTCCGTCAGTGACTTGATCTTCTCGGGGCTCAGGGGTTCCAGACCCATCTTGAAGGCCAGGTTCGGTATCACCGAGCACAGGTTGGCGTTGCCGCATCGCTCCCCCATGCCGTTGATCGTGCCCTGCACGTGCCGCGCGCCTGCCTGGATCGCCGCCAGCGCATTGGCGGTGGCGCAGTCCGAGTCGTTGTGCGTGTGGATGCCCACGACCACCGAACCGAAGGTCCGGCAGACCTGCCCGGTAATTTCTGCCACCTGGTGCGGCAGGGAGCCCCCGTTCGTGTCGCACAGCACCAGCGCATCGGCGCCGCCTTCGGCCGCCGCCGCCAGCACCTTCATCGCATACTCGGGATTCGCCTTGTAGCCGTCGAAGAAGTGCTCGGCGTCGAAGATCGCCTCCAGCCCTCTGCTCTTGAGATAGCGGACCGACTCGGCGCAGATCGTCAGGTTCTCATCCAGCGAGCAGCCCAGAACCAGCTCGACGTGCATGTCCCAGGTCTTGCCGACGATCGTGGCCGCCGGCGCCTTGGTGGCCAGAATCGAATTGAGCGAGACGTCCTCTTCGACGGTGCAGTCGGCGCGGCGGGTGCTGCCGAAGGCAGCGACCTTCGAGCGTTCCAGGCCGAGCTTGCCCACCTCGTGGAAGAATTTCATCTCCTTCGGGTTCGATGCGGCGTAGCCCCCCTCGATATAGTCGACACCCAGCCCGTCGAGGCACTGGGCGATGGCCAGCTTGTCCGGCAACGAGAAACTCACCCCCTCCGCCTGCATGCCGTCGCGGAGCGTCGTGTCATAGATCGCGATTTTCGTCATTCCAACTCCCGATTTCTGTCACAGGGCCGGTTCGGGCGCCTGTAGGGCTGTCATGTGAGTTCATGCAAACTGGTGATTCTACCCGTTCGCAGGGCCCTGTAAAGGCCAAACCGCCGGCCCGAAGGCCGTCGCGGAGTCCCGGACGCCCGTCCTCGGCTCCCTCGGGCCGCAAATGGGCGGACCTCTGGCCGCTTTGCGCTTGGGGAATTGGCTTTGTTTCGCACGATGGCTCCTCTGCCGGCATCTCGGGCTGCGGCTCGGGCTCCGGCGGCAGCGCTGCGGGCGGTTCGGCGCAGCGGAGCCGGCGGAGCTTCTCCAGCTCGTCGAGGGTTCTGTAGAGGCCCTGCTCGATCCGCCGCTCGTACAGGCCCAGCCGCTCCAGCACCTTCGCGCAGCGGAAGTCCGAGATCACGATCCGTCCCAGCGCCGAGTCGCGCGGGTCGGGACCGTCCTGCGACCCGAAGTACAGGTGCGCCAGGCACCGCTTGGCGTAGGGGGTGCTCTCGCGGGCCAGCAGCGTGTCGAAGACCTCCGCCTGGAGGCAGTCGGCCCGCCGCAGCCGCCAGGCCAGGCCGACGATCCGCTCGGCCAGCACCGCCTCCAGAACACCCGCCGGATGCAGCTCCGCCAGCAACTGCGCCCGATAGGTTTCGAACTGCCCCGGGTCCTCGCCGCTGATGACCGTCTTGCGGGCGAGCAGGCCGTGCGTCACCGCGTTCTGCGAGGCCACCGCCTTGCCCGCCTCCGTCCGCGGCCCCGTCGACTTCTGCGCGTTCAACCGATTCGCCAACACCTGCGCTTCCGTAGCCATGATCGACCCTCCACATTTACGATTTACCATTTGCGATTTATGATTTCGTTCTATGACCACTTTACTAACACCTCTCTGTAGCCGTCAACACAAATTCTCCGCATTTTTTTGCCAGTCGCGCCGGCCCGCCGTAACCGTCGGCCGCACCGGACGTTCCCGCGGCTTCGGGCACGCTATTTTTCGAGCAATTCCCGCCCCAGAACCCGAACACGCCGATCTTCAGGCAACGCGGGCCAGCTTCAAACGCCAAGGCATTTGAGACTGCCACACGCCTGCCAGGGTGTTCTCCACACGCGAAGCGGTGGAATTCGGCGGCACGTTCGGGTATGGTGGAGCAGGTGCACACGAACACCGTCCTTGAGGTTTGATTGGGAGGCACAGACATGCTGCCGGAATCTCGCCAAGCCAACGGAGACTGTCCTCCGCGTACTCGACACGCTCTGCCCTCGTCCGTCTTGGCCCGGCGTGACTTCCTGAAGGCGGCCGCGATGGCCAGCGGCGTGGCGATGCTCCACGCAGGCGGCCTAGCGACGGGCCAGGACTCCGGCGTGCGACCGGAACGGGACAGCGGCGTGAGGATTCTGAATCCGTGCGGCCGCGTGCCCATGAGTCTGATCATCGACGACTCGACGTGCCTGGTGAACATGGCCCACTTCGGGATTCCGCAATTCGCCGAGGTCTTTCCGGACAACTACACGCAGGATTGGCGCAGACTGCCTCGCGAGATCCCCGACGCCTTCGTGCGCAAGTTCGGCCAGTGGTGCCACGAGCACGGCATCAAGGGCAAGTACAGCATCGTCCCCTATCCTGCGTGCGTCGGCTGGCTGGATCGCGGACTGCCCGGCTGGTCCCGGCGGGAGCTGGACGAAAGCATCGCCCTCGTGCGCGAGCTGATGATGCCCGACTGGGACATCCATCCCGAGATGGTCAGCCATACGCGCGTGATCGACACAAAGACGGGCCGGCCGTTCCCCGAGCCGACGGAGCACTTCATGGAGAACTGGCGGTGGACGGACAGCAAGTCGGTCGATCAGTTGGCCGACTACATGAGCTACGCCCTGCGCATCCTCAAGAACGTCGGGCTGGCCTGCGAGGGCATCACGACGCCCGGCGGGTTCGGCAACCGCGTATTGGCCGAGCTGTCGCAGGCGACGCTGGAATCGTGCCGGGACGTGTTCGGCGCGGAGATTCCGCATTACTTCCGGCACCTGTTCACCGACGAGCGCAGTGTCGCGCCGCGCGTCGAGTACGCCCGCGGTCTGGACGGGCCTGACCCGAAATGCGTCGTCTCGATCATCGGCTGCACGGGCGACTGGTTCGGCGGCTGGGACGGCCTGGAGGCAGGCTCGGCCGAGCAGTTCATCACCGAGGACCTGCAACGCGGCAGGCTGCCGGAAGTGATCGAACGAGGCGAACCGGCGATCCTCGTCTGCCACTGGCCCGGAATCTACTACAACGGCGAGGAGGTTGGTTTCAACATCTTCAAAGAGGTCGTCCGGCGGGTACACGCCCGCTACGACCACCTGATCTGGATGAAGCTCAGCGAGATCGCCCGCTATTGGGCAGCGCGCGAATTGACCGAGGTCCGCAGGCAAGGCCGGCAGATCACCCTGCGCGCGCCCTTCGCGACGCCGCGATTCACCCTGCAAATCGAGGGCAGACTGTCACAGCCGCCGCGTGTCGAGACCGGCGGCATCGCGACCACGCTGGAGAAGACCGCCCAGGCCCTGTGGCTCAAGGGCGGCGCCTGGCACCAGTCCGACGCCGCCGCGACCCTGTGCTTCGACCTGCCCAAGGGCCAGACCACCGTCACCATCTGACCGCGGGCTCACTGCTGGCGTCGGGCGCGCCAGATGCACCGGCCGCCGGTGGCGACGCTGACGTCGCCGACAAGCTCGGCCCCTTCCAGGCGAACGGTCATGGTGTCGGTCGGCGCCTGCTGCGGCATGCCGTTGACGACGATGGTCTTGCTCTGGCCCTGCATGACGAGCTGGTTGCCCTGCATCTGTCCGACGAAGATCTCGGTGATCTTGTAGAACATCTGCTGGCCGTACATGTCGGAGACCATCGCTTCGCCGTACCATTGAGCGGTGAACTGCCCGTTCTGCCCCATCGCCACCTGTATCTGCATGGGATAGCTCAGCGAGGGGTAGTCACTCGTTGCCGTCCCCGCCCAGAGCCCCACAGGCGACCACTGCGCTTGTGGCTGGGGCTGCGGTTGCGGCATGGGCTGCGGCAGTGGCTGGTTCGGTTGCCTTGGCTGCGTCGGCTGCGTCGGACCGGGAGCGGTATGCGGAGCGGGAGCGCTGGCGACGGCGACAATGTTCCAGCGTTGCAGGATGTCGGCGGGAAGGACCTCCATCTCCGGAGACGAAACGCCCCGCGTCCAGCAGTCTTCGATGTCGATCTCGATCACGCGGCCTTCCGCCGCAGCCTTCTTGTACGTATCGCCGGCGCTCTGGACGACGCCATCGAACGGCGTCGAGCCGTGCGTCTTGCCGCCGCCCACGCCGGTAGTCTCGACGGGCAGGAGGTTGCCCGAGGGCAGGCGAATCAATGCGAACGCGTGGCCCGGGATGAGCACCATGTAAGGCTTGAGCCCCACCGAATGCGCCATCGAGCAGTAGAGCGCCGCCAGCTCGATGCAGGTGCCGGACTTGTCACGGATGACGTCGCGCGGGAACTTGATGTTCTGCACGATCGTGTTGTCGAAACTGAGCGTCGGGTCCGACAGTCCGACGGGCCCCTGATACGTGAAGTCGTTGCCCTGCCAGAGCTCGTAGCACGCCTTGAGCACGGCGTAGGCGGCCTCGTCGCTGTACGGAGCGCCCTTGCCCCCGGCGGCCTTGTTCGCCATCGCGGCGAACTGCTTGACCGCCGGATCGTCGCGCGTCACCCACGCGGCGATCATCTCCGAGTTGCTGAACAAATCGTACCAACTGCCCATGCTCTCTTCTTTGGTATAGTTCGAGAAGATGAACTCGTGACGGCCGAGAATCGACACGCGTTTGCCGTCGCTGTCGTCCTGCCGCTGCCCGTCGCTGTCGACGTAGCGCCATTCGACGAGCACGTTGGCCGGCGTCGTGCTCGTCAGCGAGGCGATGCTCCTGTCGAGCACGGGCTTGTACACCCCGACCACCGTCTGGCCCGGCAGGACCTCGGGATACTTCTGCCAGATGCTCCACTCCGAGTAGCCCTCCACGCGGTAGCGGAGGCGCAGATCGGTGATCCGGCCGGTCCCGACGTTCGTCACGCGGGCCTTGGCCACCCACTGGGCGGGGAAGTCGGTCTCCATGCCATAGACCTTGTACAGGCAGCTCATGATCCTGTCGCGCGCTTTGAACTCGATGTCGAGCTGTCCCTTGCCCCCGGTGTCCTTATAGGCCAGCGAGTAGCTCAGCAGATTCCTGCCCTTGTCGAACGCAACGCGGGTTGCGCCGGGCGGAAGTGTGTACGACGCACGTCCCTCGAACTTGACCGCTTCCTCCGGCGAACCCTTGTAGAGGAAGGCGGCAACCGTCTCGCCGTTGTCGTTCGTGGTCGTCTCGACGAATTCCTGATCTTCCGCCTGCCATTCCCACCGCCCGTTGCCGCGATTGTGCACCACTCCGAGCATGTGGACATCAAGCACCACCGCCGAGCCGGCGTCGTCGTACGCCGCCGCGGCGTCCGGAGCCAACTCCGTATCGGCGCGGTTCGAAGAAAGCTCGCGAAGGAAGTACACCGGGTCCTGAACGACGCCCTTGATCGTCGCATAGACCTGCGGGTTGAACGTGAAGATTCCCCGGCCCACCAGATCGCCGGTGGGGGTGATGCGGCCATTCAGGTCCACGCGGGCAATCACCTCCTGCTCCTCTTGTTCCGCCGCCTGGTTCTGCGTCGGGCCCTGGTCCGTCGGAGCCGGAGTGTCCTCGTCGCCTGCCATGAAAGGCGGCACCGGAACCTCCGGCATCTTCTCCGGCGCAAAGCCGTCGGTCCGGACCAACTCGCTGAGCGTATCGGCCACCGCCTCGGCGTCGCTCCTCTGCTGATCGGTCAACTGCTGTCGGTACGTCTGGAGTTCCTTCTTGGCCTTCTCATGCCCCTGACTGGCGGCCATCAGCAACCAGGCGCAGCCCTCGATCAGGTCCTTGGGCCGCCCGGTACCTTCGGCCACGAAGACACCGAAGACCCACTGGCCGTCGGGGTCGCCGGTTGTCGCGACCAGAAAGAACAGATCGGCCGCCTTGACCTGATCGGCCTCCACTCCCTCGCCCTTGTGGTATTTCTGGCCCAGGTTGAACATGGAGTCGGACCAGCCGCCCAGCGACGATCGCGTGTACCAGCGCACCGATTCGCGGACGTCCTGCTGGACGCCGTTGCCGCGATCGTACATCAGCGCCAGGAAGAACATCGCCTCCGCATGACCCTGCTGCGCCAGGTTCATGAATATGGGATAGGCATTCTGGTAGTTCTGACTGCGCAGCAGTTGCCGGGCCTGCTCCATCTGGTCGTTCTGCGGGAGCTCACGGATCGGTTTGACCTTGCGCGGCTGAAGCCCCTGCCGCTGCACCTGGGGGACAGGCTGCGGTTGGGGCGCAGGCATGATCTGCTGATTGGGATTGCTCGGCTGAACCGGCTGGCCGAGGGCCGAAGACAGAAACACGCACGACACAAGGATGGCACTGCAACAAGCGACCTTCTTCATTTCCCGGGACCTCCGAAGTAGTCAGGATAAACGATGGCGCGGCACGCGCCGAGTCACTCCATCGAGACAAGCGACAGCTCCAGTTGATTGCTCATGTTCAACTGGTTCATACGATCGTTCAAAAGCGTCCGCACGAGCAGCCCGTCCTGGCGACGATACGTGTACTGGATCTGCTGGCGGGGATTGTTGTGAACCAGCGTCACGTACTGCGGGTCCACGGAACTGACCTGCGTGGTGACGTGGGTGAAGGGATCGGTGTCGAGGACCTGGCCGGCCTGGAGACTGCCCATCGCGCCCGGCGGAATCCAACTGCCGCACAGCATGTGATTGCCGCTGACGCGCGTCGTCAGTTCCGAGCTGATTCCGGGGGCCTGGCCGCCGGTGGAGATGTCGAACTTCACCCAGTCGGGGCCGCGGCCGGTGATCGAGGCCGTCGCATTGACCGCCAGCGGCGAGGGCGGACTGCCGGGAATGTTGACCTGGAAGGTCCCGCTGTAGCGGAATGTCCGCGCCTGGCCCAGCCAGGCAGGCGCCGCCTGGCCCGCCCAGGGCAGCGACAAGGTCCGCGAGCCCTTGAAGGTCGTGCTCTTGGTCATGGACCCGCCGGGATGGACCTGCGCCCCCTGGACAACCTTCATGCCGGCCTGGGCGATTTCGCTCGAGTAGAGCAGAATGCCGCTGGCCAGGTCGTAGATCCAGACCTTGCGACTGCCGCTCTCGGCCAGCAGGGCAATCAACACGGCGTCATAGGTGGCCTGCTCGATCTGCTTGCGGGTCGCGGAGACCCACATACCCGCCTGCCCGCGCGGGGGCGGCGGCCGATTGCCGTACGTCTGCAACAGGGCCTTCAAGGCGTCGGGGTGCAGCCAGAGATCGCCGCCGTTGCCGGCCTGGCCCACGTAGCCGGTCTCGAGCTTCTGCGTCGGGCTGGACGTGTCCATTCCGTCGTAGAGATAGAAGAGCGTCTGGACGGCGACTTGCTGCTGATCCATGGCCGCGACGTTGAACTGGAGCAAGCCGTGCGAGCCGGTGCCTTCGAGCTTGTGCTGCGTGTAGCGGTTGCCGTGCTTGTCTTCCCATCCGCCCTCGGGATCGGGCGTGTACTCGTGAGGCCCGTACGGCAGGAACCCTGAGATCATATAGTAGGTCAGTCGCAGTCCCGGCGCGATCCAGTTCGGCGGCGGCGTGGTCACCGTCAGGCCGGGAACGTCGCCAAGCATCTGGCCGGCGCCCATCATGACGTCCCCAGGGGTCGCCGCCTGTTGAGAACAGGCCGCCGGCGCCGCATACAGCAATCCGCTCAAGACAATCACAAGAGGCGTTCGTCTGCCCATTGAGACCTCCAGCCCTATCGAGCATGAGGATTCCGCAAGCCGCACAACACCGTCCTGATTCGGCCTTCTTGCTCCCTGTGCCGGAACAAAGCCCACTCACCAACCTGCCGCACGAGTGCGTTGCACGGCCAATAGGTTAAACGAAACAGGCCCCAGACGCCAGAGAAAACCCGACAGAACGGTACGGATTTCTGATGCGCAAGGAAAACGTGGGTGGGAGTTGCAGGGGCGAATGATGATTCGCCCCTACGGCCGAGACGCGAGCCATGCCCATCCGGGGCCATGACGTCACCTCAAACGCTCCGCCACGAGACCGGGAACGTATCGACCTCCAGCGGTTCGGCCCGCTCGATCAGCCACCTGCCGCCCGGCTGCTCCTTCAGGTGCAGACGGACCTTGACCAGCGCAACCGCCTTGTACTGTTTGGCCACCCGGCTGGCCTGCTCGAACCGAAAGAACAGGTTCAGCATCACCGTCGCCTCCGAGCCCGACAGCTCGACCTCGGGGCCGCGTGACTTGACCCGCTGTACGGTCGGCCCGTCGAGCTCCTGCCGGCAGTGCTCCAACAACTGCTCCCGGCTGGAGTGGTGCGAGTCCCTGTAGTCCCGCGCGATCAGCGCCGCCACCGCCCTGCAGTCCTCCGCCTCGACCGCCTTGAGCACCGCGGCGACGGTCGCGTGCACCTTCTCCAGGTCGGTCGCGACCAGGAAATCGAGCGCGAACCCGATCCCTGCCACCGCCAGCGGGACGAGCCAATGCCACCACCGGCGCTTTTCCGGAAACAGGCTGCGATAGGTCAGAAAACCGAACAGCACCAGGACAGCCGCTCCCAGCAGCGTCCACGGTTGCTCGAAGAAGTCAAACATCCTCTCGCCTTCCCTTGGATACCCGGTAGATCGTCAAAGCCGCACGGCACGGCAGACCCGCACTTGCAGCCGGCATTGTAGACGGCCGGGACAGGGCTGACAAGGAGCCGCCCCAAAAACAAAACCGGCCTCAGGAGGCGATCCTGAGGCCGGCCAAACACCTGGTGCTGAGCATTGGCATAGGTGACTAAGGAATCGACTTGGCGGGGAAGCCCTCGATCATGTACTCAAGGTCCTCATATTCGTCGGACGGAGGCGTCATGCTGAACGAGAAACCGGGCAGGTTGTACAGGGCCTTCTCCAGCCACTCGATCAGGCTCTTGTCACGCCACTGGCGTATCTCGGAGTGGCCATCGGCGAAGCCCATCGTGGTCCTCTGGTTGTGCCACATGGCCAGCGGGTCCACCCAACTCCTCGATCTCGGGTTCATCTGCCAGGAGCCGATGTTGGTGCCTCGGTTATCCATCTCCTCCACGAAGACGTACTTCGTGGCCGGGCGCTTCAGGTCGCTGTAGATCCTGGCTTTGGTGTATTCACTGCCCCAGTCCTCCCCATTGGCCCCTCCGGCGACGGAGAACGTCAGAAAGGCCGCATTGAGACCCGACTTCCTCGTGTCCGCCGGGCAGTGGTAGATTTCCAGCTCCTTGGTGAAGGGGAACAACCGCCCTCTTCGGATGGCTGCGTACTGCTCCTCGATAGGTGCCGCTGCAGGACTCGGCGCATCCACCCAACTCGTGCTGTTGGTGTGGCCGCCGACCAGCTTGTCGTCATTCTCGTCCTTGTACATGAACCACGCCAGGGCAAGGGCCTTGACGTTGCTGACGCAATGCACGCGACGGGCCTGGTCGCGGGCCCGACGCAGAGACGGCATCAGGATGGCCATCAGTACGGCGATGATGGCGATCACCACCAGCAGCTCAATCAAGGTGAAGGCTTTCGTTCTCATGTCAGATCTCCATCGATGCATACGTCGGTTCCTCGTCAGGTCCTTGGACGTTCGTTCACCAGCTTGCATACCCTCTAAGATGCTGCTTCCTTGCCCCCTGTTCCCTGCGGCTTGGCGACTGTCTGCATTCCGTATCACACGTGTGATATAACGTTAGATTTATCAAAGGTTTCGGGCTCTGTCAAGCGAAATCCGTCAGGGCCGAGAAAAACGCCGCCGGCGGTTCGATTCAGGCGAGATTCCCGGTCGGTTCTTCTTCGGGCCGCAAGACCCGATAATGCCGCACAGGGCAAGTGTGCAAAGCCCCTTCAGTCCACGTTCCCCGGGCTCGGCGGCGCCGCCCGCCAGTTAGCCGGATCGTTCCCGTAGGCCGCCGGGTCGATCCGGTGCAGCGAAAGGCCCTCGCTGGCGGCTTCGACAGGCCAGGGATCGATCCCGTCGCGGAATCCGTCCGCGTGCGAGCCATCACTGTAGACGACGCGATCGACACGAATCCAGGTCGGTTCTCCCCCCGCGTCGTCCCGGCCCGGCCTGGCCAGCTCGATCTTCTCCCCGCTGTCGGACATCCCGCCGGCGCCCCACGCCACCGTCGGGACTTCGGACAAGTATCCATAGGCGACGGTGAAGCGGATCAGGTCTTTGATCAACACCAGGCACTGGCCCGGCAGGAGCGTCACCGGCTTGTCGCTCGGCAGCAAGCATTCGATCGGCGGGTTGGCCGGACCATCGGTGAACCGCCAGGAAGCCCCAAGGATACCATCGTACAGGGTCACGGGGGCGTCGCCGATATTGAGCAGCTCGACGTATTCGGCCTCCGGCAGCAACGTCGGGCCGTACATGATCTCGTTGATGACGATCGGGCCGACCTTGGGCTGGGCGTTGGCGGCGCCGGGCGTCGGGACGCTCATCGCCACGAAGTTGAAGCTTCCAGTGCTCTTGAGGTGCCGGCCCATCGAGACCCCGCCTTCGGAGGCGTCGAATTCCTCCTGCTCGCTGTAGCCCGTCAGGACGCCGTCATCGCCTGAATGGAGGTAAAGCGTTTCGCCGTCGCGGCTGAGACCGAACGGAATCCGGCAGCCGGGATCGTCCGCGTTGCCGAACGTCTCTTCTTCGCGCAGCACCAGGTACCCGTGGCCCGCGATGACCGTTCCGGCGGCGATCTCGTACCTGGTCAGATCGTCCGCGTCGTCGCTGAGGAACCAGCCGCCTACGTCGATCGCCTGGTCGGTCGTGTTGTGCAGCTCGATCCAGTCCGACGCACCGCCGGCGGGATTCGCCAGAATCTCGTTGATGACCACGTCGCCCAACTCGGGGATGACACCTGTGTCGTCGAAGCCGGGCGAGCCGCCAACCTCGGCGCTGGGTCGCCAGGAACTCTTGTCGCCAAGCGCATCCGCATCGGACATGGCGGACGTCTTGACCGTCAGCGAGAAGCCCTGCCCATCGGTGATGTCGTACCAGCCGTCGCGGTACTCGAAGCTTTGGATGACTCGGCCGGCGGCATCCTGCAAATCGATTCGTTCGCCTGCGTTGTCAAGATTGCCGGTGTATTGTCCGGCAACGGCAAGGGCGGCGCCGCAGGCCGCCTCGAAGGCCGCGAGGTCTCTGACCACCAGGATATGCCCGCCCGGTTTCAGTTCGACGCTGGGGAACGTGAACTCGATCCCCCTGGTGAACTTCACGAGATTGAGATTGAGGGTCTGGCTGCCGGTATTGGTCAGCTCCACGTACTCGGCGTCCGGGTCGGCCGGGTGGTACATGATTTCGCTGATTCGAAGTGACTCGGCCACCGGTCCGACCGCGAAAACCACATCGGCCAGCGCGCTCCACGTGGTCCCGTTGAGCGTGCGGGCCTTGACCGGCGTGCTCACGTCGAACCTCACCGGCTCGCTGTAGCGGATGGCGTCGGCAGATACGCCGCCCGGCGTGCCGCCGACGGCGCCCTTGCTCCCGACCAGCTCCACCGAGATCAGGAAGTCAGAACTGGTCGTGCTCGAATTGAGTCCCTGGATGGCGAGGACATTCTGCCCCGGACGAAGGGCCGCGACGGCCTGCGAGGCATTGAACGATTCCATCTCGATCGCGTCGAGGTCCGAATGGTTGTCCGTGGCGCGGGAGTTCCAGGCGGGCGCGCCGTCGAACATGACGCGGCAGGCTTCCACGCCGTTGATGTGGGCGATGAACCCGTCGTCGTAGCGGGCTCGCAGGGCCAGGCCCGACAGCTCGTTGAGGTCGGCCTCGGCGACTTCGAACGGAATCCGGATGTAACAGCCCGCATTGACGCCGTACATGGCGTCCTGAAGATCGATCTGAAAGAACGACTCATACCCCGTGCTGCGTTCGAATCCGACGCCTCCGCTGCCGCTGATCCAAGTAGAATCGTCGAAGTCCGATCCCCCTCGCCAGGCGTCCGCGACCGGTCCTGTGGGAACCAGCACCCGCTTGGGCGCCTCTTCGGCGACCAGGGGCACTTCGATGCCCGAGCCGCCAGCCGTGCCCGGAACGCGCGGGTCGCTTCCGTCGGTCGTGTACCAGATCTCGCCGGTCGCGCTCATGGAGACCGCATCGGTCTTCTCGATCGGGCCGCCGTACCGCGCCACACCGTTCACGCGGAACTCCGGTGCATCGGTTCGAGGGTAGAGCCCTCTGACGCGGAGCTGATTGACCACAATCTGCGTGCGGGCAGGGAAATACGTTTCGAGCAGGTAGCCGTTCACCTCCGCCCACCAGTCGGCCTTCGTGTAGGGCCTGTTCGTCCGGTCCGGCCGCTGGTCGCCCCACCGCGCCGACTCGGCGATGATCGCCAGGTCGATCTCCAGGGCGCGGGACCAGCACAGAGCCACCGCATTCTCCGGCGTCATCGCCCCATCATGAAAGAAATGCTTATGCGCGTGATCGGCGAACTGCATAAGGTATTCCGGGTGGGCCATCAGCTTCTGATGCAGCCACTGCGGATTGAAGTGCGATCGGGACTGGCCGGCCCGCACCGTCGCCGTGCGGTCGTCGTTCAGACCGCGCGAGACGCCCAGGGAGTGCTCGTTGTCGTAGGCGAAGAACTTCCACCCGTCCCGAGCCTCTGGCCGGCGGTTGCGGATGGCGAAGAAGTTGTTGGCCCGATCGCCGCCCAGGGTGACGGGCGCGTCGTCGTTGCCCGTGAAGAAGATGCCGAGCATGTAGTCGATCAGGTTCTCCACATCGACGTGCACCGCCAGCGTCGGATCGTCCGCACCGTTGGGTCGTTTTCCCTGGACGGCGTAGTACTGCTGGTCCGTCGCGAAGCCCTCCTCACAGAGATTCCAGAGATGATTCCACATGTCGATGGAGCCGTCCGTGAACGAGGTCTGGTAGCCGTCGGTCATGATGACGTCGTAGTCCTCGCTGTCGCCGCCGAAGTAGGACTCGGCGTAGGAGGCTTCCGAGCGTTCCTGGCTCTGGTAGAGGCCCCAGTACTGGCCGTTGAGATAGAGATGGTAGAACCGGCTGCGGGTGTACGGCCGGCCCATGGCCCCCTGGATGTCCCGGCAGAACACCTCGCGGAGGAAGGTGTTCTTGGAGCCGGGGTTGCTCGAATCGAGGCTCCAGGCGTAGTTCTGCGCGGTGCGCAGGTCGAGGTTGTCGAACTGTGCGACGCCCTCGTCGTCGAAGAGCGGATACTCCAGCTTCGAGACGCCGTAGTCGGATCGGAAGAACAGCCGGAACGAGTGCTTCGGATTGCCGCCGCTGCGGCTGAATCCTCCTCGAATGCGCAACCCCGAGTCGATCTGAAACCCTTCCGCCCCATCGGGACGCAGCAGCTCCACCGAAACGGGACGCTCCCATGTACGTCCTTCGCGGCCCGCGTTGACGTAGATGCCGCTCTGCGCGTTGAACAGGTTCGCCAGATCGGTCACCAGAGAAACCGAGGGAATCGCCAGCAGCGCATCGTCCATCTGGTTCTTGTACTGCGGATCGTTGACCACGTCCGGGTCCATTCCGTAGTCGATCACCTGGCCGTTCACGTTGCCGGCAGGCCAGTTCGCCGCCGGCCGCTCGTGATTGGGCGACTGCCTGATGACGTCATCGACGAAGAGATAGGTGTGCGTCTCGACCGGCGAGGCCAGCCATCCGGAGCGCATCGCCGCCGCCCGCAGACACGTGGTCCGGCTGACTCGGATGGGCTCGTGATACCGGATCGCCGTGGCGCCGACCGATCCGTGTTCGCCGCCGAACGGATCGCTCCCGTCCGTGGTGTAGTAGATCTCCGCCTCTTCGGTGGCACACGTGATGCTCACGTAGGTCGGCACGTCGTAGAACCCGCGCGTGCGGCCAAACCGCGGTTTGGCGACCGCGCCATCGTAGCTGCGACGATTCGCCTGGCCGGGCGTCGGGTAGGCCATCGGCAGCCAGTCGCCGGTTCCATCGGGGAACCGGCCGTACGAGACATCGACGGTCTGCCGTTCGAACCGGATGGAATCCAGAAGAGTTGCGCCGTCGGTGCCATAGAGCGCAATCTCTTCACCCGACGCGCTGAGCGAGAAGGAAGCGTGAAGACCGGCGTCTGTGACATCGTCGTCGGCCCAGATCAGCAGATAGCCCTTGGCCGCAATCGATGTGTTGTCCGGAATCCGCCAGCGCGTCGGATCGCTCGCATCGTCCGTCAGGTACATGCCGCTGATGCTCACAGGGACCGCCGCCGGATTGTGCAGCTCGATCCAGTCGTCGTGCTCGTTCTGTGGATCAGTGGCCCCCTGTCCATTCGAGGCCAAGAACTCATTCAAGACGACCGACGATGCGGCTTGCGTTGAGGCAACCCACGTGGACATCACTATCACTACGGCTGCAAAGGACCTGACGAAATCAATCATGTTCGCTCCGAATCTCAAAAGCCACACGCTGCCGGTCGTCTTCTCATCTCTATAGAGCACTGTTTCACGGAACTCCCGGCGTCGGCGCGGCCGCCTTCCAGTTGATCGGATCGTTCCCATAGGCCGATGAATCGATCCGGTGCAGTGACATGCCCTGCCCATCGGCCTCCACCGGCCAAGGGTCCACGCCTGCCGGGAAGTCCTCCGGATGCGAACCGTCGCCGTATACGACCCGGTCGACGCGAATCCAGCTTGTCGCCACACCGTTGTTCGCGTCGCCCGGCCGGCTGATCTGGAGCCTGTCGCTGCCGTTGGACAGCCGGCCCGGACCCCAGGCGAGCACAGGGACATCGTCCGGAACGGTGTAGATCACACCGAAGCTGAGCCGGTCTTTGACCAGCAGCAGGCATTGTCCCGGCGCCAGGGTCACAGGCGCATCGGCGGGCAGCAGCACATCGACAGCCGGATTATCGGGATCGTCAGTGAACCGCCACGGCGCCCGCAGCGCCGCATCGCATAGCGTGACCGCCTCGTCGCCGGCGTTGAGCAGTTCGACGTATTCGGCCTGATCCGGAGCGGCCGGGTTGTACATGATCTCATGGATGACAATCGATTCCACCTTTGGCGCCGCGTTGGGGGCGCCGGGCGTTGGGGCATCCAGCGCGACGAAGTTGCAGGCGCCGGTGCTCTTGAGGTGGCGTCCCTGAGAGACGCCCGCCTCGGAGGCATCGAGCTTTTCCTGTGCAACGTAACCGGCCAGCTCGCCGTTCTCGCCGGAATGGAGATACACTGTTTCCCCGTTGCGGCTCAGCGCGAAAGGCACGTGACAGCCGGGGGCGTCGGCGTTGCCGAAATGCTGGTCTTCGTAAAACACGAGGAATCCACCTGCCGCGATCGCAGTGCCCTCGGGGATTTCATACTTCATCAGGCTCCGCTCGGCGTCGGCAGCCGACGGGTCGGGGGCGTCATCGCTGAGGAACCAGCCGCCGATGTCGATGGCCTGGTCCGTGGTGTTGTGCAGTTCGACCCAGTCCGGCGCGCCTGCATCCGAATTCGTCAGCGCCTCGTTGATGACCACCGAACCGAGAGGAATCGCCTGGGCCGCATCGTCGTACCCGGGCGAACCGCCGGCACGGGCGCTGGGCCGCCAGAGGCCCTTGTCGCCGAGTGACATCGGATCGGCAGAGGACGGGTCTCTCGCGGTCAGCGAGAAGCCCAAACCATCGGTGACGTCGAACCAGTCGTCCTGGAAACGGAAGTCGCAGATGGTCCGGCCGGAGGCGTCCTGTAGTTCGATCCGCTCGCCCGCGTTGGCGAGATTGCCCGAGTACTGACCGGCCACGGCGGCCGTAGCGCCATACTCGGCCTCAAACGCCGCGAGGTCTCGGACCACCACCACGTGGCCGCCGGGCGCCAACTCGACGCTGGAGAATGTGAAATCAATGCCATTGGTGAATCGGACGAGATTCAGGTTGATCGTCTCATCGCCGACGTTGGTCAGCTCGACGTATTCCGCGTTGGGATCGGCCGGATGGTACATGATCTCGCTGATCCGCAGATTCTCCGCGACCGGCCCGACCGCAAAGACTACATCGGCCAACGCACTCCAGGTGGTGCCGCTGAGCAGCCGGGCTTTGATCGGCGTGCTTTGTTTGAGAGTCACCGCATCGGTATAACGAACGGCGGTCGCGGACACGCCGGCTTCCGATCCCCCGGCCCCGCCCTTGCCGGCGACCAACTCCACCGAGATCAGGAAGTCCGAGCTGGTCGAGCCGGCGTTGAGTCCCTGGATAGCGAGGATATTGGCGCCCGGACGAAGGGCCGCAACAGCCCCCGAGATGTTAAACGTCTCGAACTCGATGGCATCGAGGTCCGAGTGATTGTCGGTGGCGCCGGAGTTCCAGGCGGGCTGCCCTTCGAACATCAGGCGAAAGACCTCCACGCCGTTGAGATATGCGATGAAACCATCGTCGTATCGCGCCTTGAGCATCAGCGAGGTCAGCTCCGCGTGCTCTTCGGGCTCCACGTGGAAGGGAATTCGGATATAGCATGTGGCGTTGCGGCCGTACATGGCGTTCTGCACGTCGATGTTGAAGAACGGCTCATACCCGGTGCTGCGCTCGAAACCGACGCCGCCGATGCCGGTAATCCAACTGGAATCGTCGAAGTCCGCTCCGCCGCGCCATGCGTCGTCGATCGGGCCCGCAGGCACCATTACGCGTTTCGACGCGTCCTCAGGCACCAGTGTCTGCAAATCGCTCGGCCCGCCCCCTGTGCCGGCCACGCGCGGGTCGCTGCCGTCGGTGGTGTACCAGATGTCTCCCGTACTGGCGGTCATAGTCAGCACAGCGCCATTGTCAACCTGCCCGCCGTGCTGGAACCGGCCGTCGATGTAGAACTGCGGCGGCGAGATCGACGGGTAGAGGCCCGCTTGGCGGAGCTGATTCATCACGATGTCCGTGCGAACAGAGAAGTACTCGTTGACCAGACGGTCTCGCTCGCCGACCCATTCGACGTCGCGCGTGTACGGACGCGACCTTTTGCTGTCGCCCCACCGGGCCGACTCGCCGACGATGGCGCGGTCGATCTCGTTGGCGCGGGTCATGTAGCGATCGATCGCAGCGCCCGGCGTGAGGGCCCCGTCGTTGAAGAGCCGCTTGTAGATGTGGTCCGCCATCTGCACGCGGAAATCCTCGTTGGCCATGAGGCGATCCACCAGATAGTGCGGATTGGACTGGCCGACGATGTTGACGCGATTGACCGTGGGCGACTCCAGGCTCCACTCGACGTCCCATGGCACGAACAGGAACGGACCGGCGGGCTGCCGGCGACGTACGGCGTAGAAGTTGCGGGGCACCCGGTCGTTGCACAGCAACACCGGCGCATCGCGGCTGCCCGCGTAATAGATCATCAGCATGTAGTCGATCATGGCAGGGATGTCCACGTACTGCTGGATCTCGTGGTAGGCCGCGGTCGTGCCCAGGTCGCCGCCGGCCAGGCGAAACAGGGTGTTCCACGCGTCGAGGTCGCCCGCCTTAACCTCCATGCTGCCGTCGGCGTAGAGCACATCGTAGTCTTCCTTCTGGCCGCCCAGGTGTTGGGCGTAGAACCCGTCGTCGGGCCGTTCGACGAAGATGAACATTCCCCAGTAGAGTCCATCGACGTAAGCGTGGACCCCCCGGCTGTGCGGCGCCAATCCGCCCATGTCGCGAACGGTGTCGCGGCAGAACTGGTCGCGCAGATAGTCGGCATGGTCGGTCCCCAGGCCGCTACAGGCGGTGCTGTCGCCGAACCAGGAGTAGTTCCAGATCGACCGAAGGATCAGCGACTCAAAGCCCTCGACGTCGGTGTCCGCGAAGAGCGGATACTCCAGTTGCGACGGACCGTATTCGTTCTTGAACAGCATGCGAAGCGAGTGTTTCCCGACGCTCGTGCTCCGGCCGTACTGGCTGCCGTGAATGCGCAAGCCGACGTTGACCTGGAAATCCTCCCCTTCAAGCGGATCGATCCATTCGATCGAAGCAGGTCTCTCCCAGTCGACGCCGTGCCCCGACAAGTTCGAGTAGATGCCGCGCTGGCCAAAGAAGTCGTCCTTGCTGATTACCACGCTCACGGAAGGAACGCTCAGGAGATCGTCCTTGATCGTCGGCGCATACGCCGGATCGTTCACCACGCTCGGGTCCATTTCGTAGTCGACGCGGGTCGAACCCCACGTCGTGGGGAAGCCCGGCGGGTACGGCGGCTGGTTGAGGACATCGTCGAGGAAGATGTAGCTGCACGTCACGACCTCAGACGGTCTCCATCCCTCCTTGAACGCCATGACGCGAAGACACGTGGTCCGCAGGACGAGGACAGGCTCGGTGTAGACACTGCCGCTCGGAACGTCGCGCACCTGCGAGAAAGGCTCGCTGCCGTCACGGGTGTAGTAGACCACCGCGCCGGGTGTATCGCAGGTGATCGTCACCTCGAACGGCGCGCTGTAGAACCCTCGCTCATGAGAGACCCTGGGCGTGGAGACGAAGCCTTCATAGACCACCACGTTCGGCAGTCCCGGCGTCGGATACCCCATCAGGCGGAAATCCCCCGCGCCGTCGGGGTAGCGGCCGAACGATATGTCGGCCGTCTGCGGACCGTAGGAGACGTAGTCGAGCTGTGTGCGGCCGTCGGTGCCGAACAGCGCGATTTCATCGCCGGAGGCGCTGAGCCGAAAGCCGGCGTGAAGCCCTGCGTCCCCTGT
This sequence comes from Sedimentisphaerales bacterium, assembly GCA_040772485.1. Classification (GTDB taxonomy): domain Bacteria; phylum Planctomycetota; class Phycisphaerae; order Sedimentisphaerales; family Anaerobacaceae; genus Anaerobaca. The sequence goes on from JAXGYC010000019.1 coordinate 91,081, forward strand.
GTCGCCGTCGGCCCAGATCAGAAGGTAGCCCTTCGGGGCGATGGTCGTGCCCGAGGGAATCCGCCAGCGCACAGGGTTCTCGACGTCATCCGTGAGATACATCCCGCCGACGTCGGCCGTCACATCGGAGGTGTTGTGCAGCTCGATCCAGTCGTCGTACTGGCCCTGCGGGTCCTTGGCGCCCCGGCTGTTGGAGGCCAGCAATTCGTTGATAACGATCGAGGATTGGGCCTGCATCACGCCGGCCGGTGCCAGCACCAGCGCCAGCACAAGCGGCTTCAGGTAGCCGATCATATCGCCTTCCGCCTTTGAATGTGCACTCTTCACTACCCGCGAACGCCCCGCTGCCCGACCTTTGCGGGCTGGTTCGTTCGCACCGTTTCGGCCCCTCCAGGGGACGGCGGCATCGCTTGGCCAAGCCTCTGACCGTCCGTCCAAGGCCGCCTTCCGGCTTGCCAGAAGATTGCCCGGGAACACTGACCCGCCCGCCGGAGCACGCCAAGCCCCCCACCCCTCCGCCGGCCTGCAATAGGCAAGTGCTCTAATAGCATTTTAACACATCCGCAGCATTCAAGTCAATGTGCCATACCTCTCTGTTGGAGAAGCCTTTACGGCCGGCCGGCACAGAGAGACCGATAGCGGCCTACTCGAAACCAGTCGGAGCAGGCGCGACATCATTTCAGCGTCTTTCTTGAGTTTCCCCTGGAGCACGAGAGCCGGCGGGCAAGCCGCAGGATAAATAGCTTGCGAACCTATCTTCCGAGCCTGATAATACTTATCGTAATCCAAGGAGAGCACATGGTTCGATTGAAGCGGTCCATCTTGTGGGCCTGCCTGATAGCGATTGCAGCGCTGGCGGTCTTGTCGGTCTACGGCGCCTTCCTGGGAGCCGACCGGGCACAGGCCTTCTTCAACAGCGTTCCCGTCGTGATTTACTGGGGGGCGTTCGGCGTCCTGCTGGCGGCGGGCATCGTCGCCTTTCGCCGGCTCTCGTGGGTTCCTTCGCTGCTGCTGATGCATCTGGGCTGCATCCTCATTCTGGCCGGCGGGATGTGGGGTTCGCCGCTGGGACAGGACCTCCAGAAGCGGTTCTTCGGGACCGAGAGGATCCGCAAGGGCCAGATGCCGGTCCTTGAAGGCACGGCGGAGAACCGGGTGATGGTCGCCGACAGCAACGATACGCAGGAATTGCCCTTTTCGATCCGGCTGCGCGATTCTCGCATCGAGTACTACGAACCGGGCGACCTGTACATTCAGAGCCGCGACGGCAAACGCTGGAAGCTGCCCGCCGAAGCGGGCCGGACCCAGACGCTCGGCGAGAACCTCGGCACGGTGACGATCCAGCGAGCGTTCCGAAACTTCAAGATGGACATCTCCGGCGACGAGCGGATCGCCTACGATGCACCAGGAGGGCTGAATCCGGCCCTGGAGGTGATGATACAGAAGCCGGATGGAACGACCGCAAGGCGGTACGTGTTCCTCCCCCGGGCCGGACACGGCAACCCCAGCGATCCGTTGGTCATGAGCTACGAGCAGAGTCCCCGCGACTATGTCAGCGAGCTCGAGGTCGTCCGCGACAACGCCGTCGTCGCGAGCAAGGATATTGAAGTCAATCACCCGCTGCATCATGGCGGGTACCATTTCTACCAGCATTCGTACGGACAGAACCAGATGGGCGAATACACCATCCTGATGGTGGTCTCGGACGCCGGGCTGAATATCGTCTACACCGGCTACGCCATGCTCATCGTGGGCGTATTCCTGCATTTCTGGGGCCGGCGCCTGTGGTCCGGCGTCAGGAGGCAGCAAATCGCCTGTGCGCCCGTCAGTACGTCGGCTGACACGCCGGACAAGAAGGGATAACAGGGACGCGGATGGCCATCAAATACACACTTCAGGGACTGCTGATCTACGCGGCGATGGCCGCCTTCCTGTCGGCGTTCGTCGCCACGGTGGCAGGACGCAGGAAGGCCGGGCAATGGCTCTTCATGGCAGGCTTCTGCGCCAGCCTCCTGGCGTACGTCTACCGCTGGATCGACGTCCGGCACGTCCCTCTGCAAAACCTCTTTGAGGTGTTCCTCTGCCTGGGGATGGTCTGCTATCCGATCTCGGTGGTGGGGCGCAGAGTTCTGCGGATCGGCGGGCAGTGGGCGGATATGCTCATTGCGGCGATCGTGTTGTTTCCCGCCGGCTTCAAATTCCACGCCGAGCCGCAGCACCTGCCTCCGGCCCTGCAGAGCTGGCTGTTCGTTCCGCATGTGGGGGTATACACGCTCAGTTACATCTTCATGGCCATGGCCGCTTTTCGGGCAGCCGTCCACCTGTGTACGACGAAGCGGAGCGTCGCTTCGGGCGCGATTCTGCCGCCCGAGCAGGCGACATACACCCTGATCGCCATCGGTTTTCCCCTGCTGACGCTGGGCTTGATCCTGGGCAGCATCTGGGGCAAGCGGGCCTGGGGTGACTACTGGGGCTGGGACCCGAAGGAGCTTTGGTCGCTGGCCTCCTGGCTGGTCTACGTGGGGTACTTCCACTGGCGTCACATGTTCGGCACGCAGTATGCGAGGATCAACAGTCTTTGGGCGATTGCGGGAATGGCCGCCATCGTCATCACGTTGCTCTGGGTCAACCTCTCGAGGTTGTTCCCAGGGCTGCACACTTACGCGACATGAGGGCGCCTCATCGCGAAGGCGCACGTTTTGGAGGGTTCGAGAAATGGTTACGACAAAATGGATTGCGTGGATGGGTATGGTGGTCAGCCTGCTGGCGACCTGGAGCGCCGGCGCTGTGACCCTGTCGGAGAATGGCCGGGCCAAGGCGGTTATTGTCATCGCGGCCGATGCGCCGGCGCCCGAGCGGCATGCCGCAGCCGAGCTGGCCGGATTTCTGGCGCAGATTACAGGGGCCCAGTTCCCTATCGCCGGCGAGCCAAACCAGGCCAACGTCAATGTCTTCGTCGGTCCGCAGGCGGCCACAGTCGCGCAGAAGGACTTCTCGACCGATGGGCTGGGCGACGAGGGGATCGTCATCCGCACAGTACCGAACGGGCTGATCCTGGCCGGTGGCCGGCCGCGCGGAACGCTCTACGCCGTCTACACCTTCCTGGAGGATCACCTCGGCTGCCGATGGTGGTCGTCCACCGAGAGCACCATACCCTCGAAGGCCACGATCGTACTGAACGACATCGACGTCCGTTATGTCCCGATCCTCGAATATCGCGAGCCCTACTGGTTCGATGCGCTCGACGGCGACTGGTCCGTGCGGAACAAGTGCAACGGCAACGGCAACCGGATCGACGCCGAGCGAGGGGGAAAGCACAAGTACGAAGGATTCGTTCACACCTTCTACCCGTTGATCCCGCCGGAGAAGTACTTCGCCGATCATCCCGAATGGTTCAGTGAGATCGACGGCAAGCGCACCACCGAGCGGGCACAGTTGTGCCTGACCAACGAGGAGATGCGCGCCGAGCTGGTCAAGAACCTCAAGGAGCGGCTGCGCAACAATCCGGCCGCCACCATCGCTTCGGTCTCGCAGAACGACTGGTACGGCAACTGCCAGTGCGACAAGTGCAAGGCTGTCGAAGAGGAAGAAGGCAGTCCCGCCGGCCCGATGCTGCGCTTCGTCAATGCCGTCTCCGCCGACACCGAGCAGGAGTTCCCGAACGTCGCGATCAGCACTCTGGCGTATCAGTACACGCGCAAGCCCCCGAAGCTCGTCAAGCCGCGCCCCAACGTCATCGTCCAGTTGTGCAGTATCGAGTGCTCGTTCAGCAAGCCGCTGGCCGACGAGCGGAACAAACCCTTCCGCGACGACATCATCGGCTGGTCGCAGATCTGCAATCGGCTCTACATCTGGGACTACACGACGAACTTCCGCCACCACATCATGCCGCACCCGAATCTGCGCGTGCTCGGGCCCAACGTGAAGTTCTTCGTCGATCACAACGTCAAGGGCATCTTCGAACAGGGCGCCTACACGACCAATGGCGCCGAGATGGCCGAGCTGCGGGCGTGGGTGCTGGCCAAGCTGCTGTGGGACCCGACGCGCAGCGGCGATCAGCTCGTCGACGAGTTCCTGGAAGGCTACTACGGGCCGGCGGCTCCGTACATGAAGAAGTACCTGGCGACAGTGCATGACGCGGTCGATCAGAGCGGCGACTGGCTGGGCTGCTTCGAGAAGCACACGGCCAATTACCTGAACTTCGAGACGCTGACCAAAGGCCGGATCTATCTGCTGGCGGCCGAGGAGCAGGTCAAGGACGATCCCGTGCTGCAATTCCGCGTCCAGGTAGCCCAGTTGCCGGCGATGTACAGCTTCATGATGCGATGGACCGAAATGCGCGAGGCCGCGAAGGCCGCCAACGCCGAGTGGCCTATGCCCGAGTCGATCCGCAGCGCCTACGACCGCTTCCTGGAGATCGCCAGGAAGAAGAACGTCACCCGGCTCAGCGAATGGCAGGAAGGCTTCGGCGCCTTGGACGACGCCATGGCACGCGCCCAGCAGTAGACCCGGAATCGATGGACGGACCCGATGCACTCGCGATCAACGAGCTGACCGTTCGGCTGGACGGGCGGAACGTGTTGGAGAGCTTCTCGCTCGTGGTTCCGGCGGGGCGAAAGGCCCTGCTGACCGGTCCGTCGGGCTGCGGCAAGTCCACCGTGCTGCGCTGTCTGCTCGGCTTCGTGACACCGCAGGCGGGATCGGTCCATATTGCCGGCGAGCCGCTCACCGCCGAGACCGTCTGGCGACTCCGGCGGCACATGGCCTACGTCGGACAGGAGCCCGACCTGGGGGTCGGCGTCGTCCGCCACATCCTCGAGCAGCCGTTCCACTATCGTGCCAACGCGGCCTTGCGAGGGAACCTGGGCCGTGTCCCCGAGCTGTTCGACGCCTTCGGCCTTGCCCGGGCGCTGCTCGATAAGAGCATCGGCGATCTTTCGGGAGGCGAGAAGCAGCGGGTCGCGCTGATCTGCGCCCTGCTGCTCGACCGCCAGATCCTCCTTCTCGATGAGGTGACCAGCGCCCTGGACCCGGCGAGCAAGCGCAGGGTCCTCGATTACTTCCAGTCCCGCGCCGAGACAACCACCCTGTTCGTCGCGCACGACGCGGAATGGTTCTCCTTCGTCGACCAGGTTATCGAGGTGTCCAAAAGCCACTCGGCTGGAGGGCCTCGCCATGGCTGATTCGGCGATTCGATCACGTCACTCTTCTGCTTCGCCTCATCAGGACGTAGACGAAAAACGACTTTGTCATTCCGAGCAAAGTCGAGGAATCTGGCTGCGAGCCGGAAGCGCACCCGCTCCCTGGCCAGATGCTTCGACTGCGCTGCGCTCCGCTCAGCATGACAAGAGAAAGCGAGGGGCGGCATGAATGACGTGGTCGAGATTGGCGTCTGGCACCTGGCGGCCTCGTACCTGCTGCTGGCCTTCCCGTTGGCGATCATGCTGTGGTACCGCGTCCCCATGATCGGCGAGACGCTTGTGTCGCTGGTGCGCATGACGGTGCAACTGATCTTCGTCGGCCTGTACCTCCAGGTGGTCTTCCGGTTGAACAACCTGTGGCTCAGCGCGGCGTGGCTGCTGATCATGGTGTCGGTCGCCGACGTGTCGATCGTGCGGTCGTGCTCGCTGAAGCTCCGCCGCATCGCGCTGCCCTTGTTCGGCGCGCTGGTGGCGGGCACCACCGTCCCCCTGCTGCTGTTCGTCGGCCTGATCCTGCGACGGAGCAACCTGCTCGACGCACAGTATGCCATCCCCATCGCGGGCATGATCCTCGGCAACTGCCTGCGGGCCGACATCGTCGGCATCCGAACGTTCTATGAGAGCATCCGGACGAGCGAGAAGGCCTTCCTTCAGAGTCTGGCCCAAGGGGCGCTGTTGCACGAGGCGACGCGTCCCTTCGTGCGAAATGCCTGCCGGGCGGCCCTGGCGCCGACGGTGGCCTCCATGGCGACCATCGGCCTGGTGTCCCTGCCCGGCATGATGACGGGCGTCATTCTCGGCGGCGCCAGCCCCGCCACCGCCATCAAGTACCAGATCGCCATCATGATCTCCATCTTCTCCGGCACCGCCATCACCCTGGCCGTGGGCCTGTGGCTCACCGCCAAAACCAGCTTCACCCCCTACGGCGTCCTCGACCGCACCATCTTCCGCAGCAACGCCAAGGCGTGACACCTGACTGCCGACCATAAAGCTGCACTGGTGTCGTGGAACGGGCATTGGCGCGGGGTGGGGAGTCGGGTATAACACAGGCCCGGCAGATGCAAGGTGAGCCGGCGAGGTGAGAGTTGGGTTGTGTCGCAAACAGGTAGAAAGGAGTGGCTATGAACAGGATGTTGTGGTTGGGGGTCGTCGTTGCGGCGGCAGGTCTGGTAACCGGATGCGCCACGCAGGATGCTGCCAGGAAGGAGGCCAAAGCCGAGGTCGCCGAGGCACAGGAGAAGCCGCCGTTGACGCAGTATGTGGACACGCCGACGGGCCGGTGGATGGTGCACGACGAGGCCCGTCCGGCTCCGCCGATCGTCACGCCGGGCGAAGGCTGCGGCAACGCTCCGGCCGACGCGGTCGTGCTCTTCGACGGGACCGAGACATCCATGGCCAACTGGACCGACACCAAGGGCGCTCCTTCCAAATGGGTGGCCGGCGACGGCTACATGGAGTCGGTCAAGGGCGCCGGCTACATCCAGACCAGGGAGCAGTTCGGGTCGTGCCAGTTGCACGTGGAGTTCGCCACGCCACAGCGTGTCGCCGGCTCAGGCCAAGGCCGCGGCAACAGCGGCGTCTTCCTCCAGGGCCAGTACGAGGTCCAGGTCCTCGACTCCTACGACAACAAGACCTATCCCGACGGGCAGTGCGGCGCGCTCTACGGCCGGGCCGTCCCGCTGGTCAACGCCTGCCGCAAGCCGGGCGAGTGGCAGAGCTACGACATCATCTACCACCGTCCTCTCTTCGATAAGGACGGCAGAGTCGCGCGAAAGGCCACGTTCACCGTCTTCCACAACGGCGTCCTCATCCACGACCACGTCGAGCTGACCGGCGGCACTAACTGGATCAACGCCCACGCCGTCACCGACTACGTCGCGCACGGCGACAAAGGCCCGATCCAGCTTCAGGACCACGGCAATCCCGTGCGCTACCGCAACATCTGGGTTCGCGAACTGAAGGACTGAGTCCGCAACGCTTCGTGGTGCGTATCCAGGCCGGGGCAGCCCACCCAGGGTCGCTCCGGCTTTCTTCTTGCGCGGACCCCCGCCACAGATCAGGCGGACAGATGCGAGACCAGAATCCTCACCCCGATGGCGATCAGGACGAGGCCGCCGAGGATCTCGATCTTGCTCTCGAAGAAATGGCCGCAGCGCTTGCCGATGGCCACGCCCGCGTACGACAGCGCGAACGTGACCAGGCCGATGATGCAGATGGCGAACGCGACGGAATTGGTCAGCAGCGACAGCGTGACACCGACCGCCAGGGCGTCGATGCTCGTCGCGATCGACAGCATCAGCAGAATCGTCAGATTGGATGGGTCGAGGTTCTTCTCGGCCGATTCGATCTCGAAGGCCTCGTAGATCATCTTGCCCCCGACGAAAGCGAGAAGGCCGAACGCGATCCAATGGTCGAACGGGTTGATGTATGCCTTGAGCCCGAGGCCCGCCAGCGAGCCGATCAGAGGCATCACCGCCTGAAAAGCCCCGAAGAACAGGGCCATGCGCAACGCGTGGCGGATGTGGAGTTCGCGATAGACGCTGCCGGTGACGATGGAGACCGCCAGAGCATCCATGGCCAGGCCGAGTGCGACGAACAAGATGGTGACAACATGCATAGGCGATCTCAATCGGGTGGCAGCCTCAAGTCCAAAGGACCTGGGGATGGTTTCCGAGGGTGAGCCATCCCCAAGCTGCGCTTGAGGCTGCCACACTAACGGCCCGGAACGATGTCGAAGACCGCGATCTCAGGCCGGGCGAAAAACCTCACCTGAGGCGCCGGTCGAGGTTCGAGACCCAGGCCGCGGTTGACATAGAGCATCGTTTCACCCACCTGATAGACGCCGGATTCGTACTTCTTACCATATTTGGAGAACGTGATCAAAGCGCCGTACAGGGGCAGAGCAACCTGCCCGCCATGCGTGTGGCCGCAGAGGTACAGATCGACGTGCGGTCCAGCCACGCGCTCGATCAGGTCCGGCGTATGATACAAAAAGACGTTGAACCGATCGGAAGGCAGGTCCGGGAGACCATCTCCTCCGTCGTCGGGCAGGACCATTCCCCGTCCGTGGATGCCGATGCTCTCCTCGCCTTTGGCGACCAGCCGGGTCTGGCGATCCAGAAGCTCAAAACCCGTCCCCTCGATGAGATCGAGGTCGCGCCAGTGATAGACCTCGAAGTTCCCGGTGACCGCGAGCTTGCCGAGCGGCGCCTCCAGACGGCTCAGAGTCTCCTTCAGTCGAGGCACGCCGGCGCGGTCGTTGAGGTAGTCGCCGGTAGCCACGATGACGTCGGGCTTCAGCGCATTGACCGTCCGGACCATCTCCTCCTCGTTTCGCGGCGTCCGGTCGCAGTGCAGGTCCGAAATCTGCACAATCCGGAAGGACACGTCCTTGAGCTTGGGCGTGCGCACGGTCATCACGTTGACCTCGACCCGGAAAGGCTCGATGAAACGAGCATAGAGGAAGCACAGGATGCCAAGGGCGGCAAGGACGTGGACCACCAGGACCGGCTTGCGCGTCAGTAGCGGCCAAACCGGCCTTCGGCGAAATCGAGCAACGCCGGCCCGCAACAGGACGCCGATCTCGAATCCATAGAGAGCCAGCAGCACCAGCAGGAAGATGGCGATGGATATCACTTCGTTGGGCCGCATGGGAATCATTGGGTCGTGATGATCCCGCGATTGGTCACGTCCTCGACAATGCATCGGCCGGGCGGAACATAGAGAAACTCTGCATCGTTCCAGCAGCCGTCGACGAACCGCTGCATCAAGCCAGGGTCTCCTTTCTGCTCGTCGTAGTCCCAGCCGAGGAATTCGGCGCACTGCCTCGTGTAGGAGCGGTAGACATCCGAATCGACGAGGCCCCAATCGACGAAGGTCGCCCAGCGGTATTCCTTCATCCAGGTTTGCTCGACCTCCATGAGATACTGGGCGTTGTCCGGACCATATTTGCGGTGGTAGTCGGCCAGCAGCGACTCGTATCGCGCGCGGCTGGGCTGTTTGCCCGACTCGATCCAGCCCGGGCTGTACCAGTAGACGCCGCGATGGGAATCGAAGTACTCCCGATAGCGTTCCTTCGAACCGAGCAACAGTGTGATACAATCGTGGCCTCGCGGGATCACCATAGGAATCTCGGCGGTCAGGCCCACCGTTCCGTTGCTGCACAGGCCGTAGCCCAGCAGTGAGGCATCGTAAGGCCTGCCCTGGACGTCTGTCGTCCGCTCCAGCGCCTTCTGCACTTCGCGTCGAAGGCGTTCCGGCTCATCGTGCAACCCCTGCTCCATCAGGACCACGTCGATGACGTGGGGCGAGCGGGCCGCACAGAAATACGCTTCACGCTGCAATACCTTGCAGACGATCAGTTGAAGCCGTTTCTGCCGGCCGAGGCGGATGTCGATGTCACTTCTGCCGATCACAAGCCTGCTTTCACGGAACTCGATGCTCCTTACTACTCGCCTTGACGATCATTGGTTCTGCAGAACCTCGATCATGGCCGCGATGTTCTCCGGCTTCGCGTCGCCCGGGATGTCGTGCGAGGGCGAGGCAATATAGCCCCCCTGCTCGCCGACCACGTCGATCAGCCAGCGAACCTCGTCCCGGACCTGGCCGACCGTTCCGAACGGCAGCGTCCGCTGGATGCTGATGCCGCCGTAGAAACTCAACATGGTACCGTAGGTTCTCTTGATGTCAAAGACATCCATCACCTCGGGCTGGAAGGGATTGAAGACTTCGAGTCCGCACTCGATCAGATCGCCGAAGAGCTCATCGACCTTCCCGCAACAATGGAGCATGGTCAGCTTGCCCTTCCGCTTGACCGCCCGGCACATCGCGGTAAATCGAGGCTTGATGTACTTGCGCCACAGGTCCGGCCCCATCAGAACGCCCCGCTGGTGGCCCCAGTCATCGCCGAATCGAAAGATGTCCACCTTCTCGGTGCAGGCGTTTTCGATGACCACCAGGTTGAATTCGAGAATGCGATCGAGCAGCACGTCGATCCAGCGATCGCCGGCGGCCATCGCCATCAGGACGTTCTCCATGCCCGCCAGCGTCCAGGCCCGTTCGAAGAGCGAGAAGCCCAGACTGACCAGAGCCGCCGTCTCTCCATCGGCGCGCACTGCCTCATCGAACCGCGCGTAGCGCCGTCGGTCGTTCGGGTCGGGGAATGGAACGTCGGTGACGTTGTCGGCGGTCACGAGCCGATTGCAGACGACGCCGATGTCCTTGTCGATGTGGCGGTCCCATCGCACGCCGAACTCATCCTGCCAGATGTTCGGGGCCACCTCCACGAACCGAGCATCGGGCAGGTGTGGACGCAGCCACGTGAAGCAATTGCCCAGCTTCGATTCGAAATCCGGGTCGCCGTAGTACGCCGCCATTCTCTCGCGGGCCGGCACGGTGAATCGGATGTCGTACGGCACCCTGTCGGGCCGGATGTGCGACAAGGCCTTCAAAACGCGTTCCCTGTTGTTCACGCTCTGGCCTCCCATTGGCGAAGGAAGACGTCACGGCTGACACGACTTGCAGGGCCGCTTGCCCGCCGCAATCGCGTCCTCGCGGGTTGCGTAAGTCACGAGATTCCGCTGCGCGATCTTCAGAGCCAACGGACAATCGGCCCGATGAAAGACCGCACTGTTCCTCGACCCAACAAACAACGGCTCAGCAGCAACAGCCTGAGAGTCAGCGGCCCCCTCTGCGATTTGAGGCATTGCGGTCAGGGCAGCCGCCTTATGCAGGCGTCTGGCGGCCTGGCAGGCAGTCGCAAACACCTCCGCCTGGGTGAGCACGACCTGAGCCACCGCCGCGGCCAATTCGGGATCGGCCACAGCCTTGATCACGGGCCGTAATCGCCACACGTCGGCCTGGATCGTCAATTCGCGATGATCCGCGAAGGTAACGAGGCGGCTCAACCCCGTTTGGACGCGGTAGACACTGCGACCGCAGCCTTCGAGCGAAACCGTCTCGACCTGGATGCGCAGTCGCGGGGTAAGTCCCGTCTTACACACAACATGCTCTATGCCAGTCGCCTTGAGCTTCTCCACAAGCTGAGCCGCCAGGTCTTCGAACGACGCTGCGTATGGCGCATCCTGCGTCTCCAGGCTGACGCACACCCGGTCGATATCTGCAATCGCCTCGTTTCTGGATATCAGCCAGTCCCCCTCGGGCAAACGCAACTCGTTGCCGCGCGTCATGGTCATCTCAGGGGTAGGATCGGCGAGAAGCATTGCCAACAGACAACAGATGTGAATGGTCATGGTCTCTCCCTTTCGTATTCGGTCCGCCCACCATGCCCAGTCTCCTCGCCGAACGAGGCGAGACCGCACGCCATCGATCTACACCGGGGTCGAGACGGCTTTCTGCACGGCGGTCTTCATCTTGGCCAAGCCCTCTCGAGCGACATCGAGCGGGTCCCTCTCCCAGTATACCTGGCTGAACAACTCCAGCGAGAGGACCGCTTGGCTGCCGTTGTTGCACAGGTCCTGCAGGATTCGCGTCAGAGGGGCGATGCCGTCGCCCGGCATGACGCGGTCGGCATCGCGGATCGTCTCGCGCGGCGGGCTGGCCGGATAGTCGTTCAGGTGGAATACCTGAATCGTCCTGCTGCTGATCGTCTTGAGCCCGTGGAAATCCGAGCCACCTTTGTAGATGTGGTACACATCGGGCAGCAGGCAGGCCCTGGGGTGTCCGCTCTCGATCACCACGAACATGGACTGGCCCAGCCGATGCAGGTTCTTCGAACTGCCCCAGACTTCCACCTGGGGCACCACTCCTGTCTGGTCGCCAAGATCCAGCAAGGCTCGATATCGTTCGGCCGCCTTCGACAGGTCGAGCAGCGGCTCGCCCGTCGCGCCGGCCGGAGGGGCCGCGATGCGCTTGCCCCCGATCTGGGCCAGCAGGTCCATTTCTCGCTTGACCTGCTCGACCGCTTCGGCTCGCACGGCATCGTCATCGACAATCCAACGCGGGAAGGAAATGGCGCTCTCCACGGTCAGGCCATGGTCCTCGATGCGTTTGCGGATGTCGCTGAGTCGACCGCCTGCCTTGACGTGCTCCTGGAGGCTGGAGACCCAGGGCTCGATGGCGTCGTAGCCTGCTTCCGCCGCCACATCCACCTCCTTGGCCAGCCCCAGCTTCTGGCCCCGGATCGTGCTGGTGTTGAGGCAGTATCGAAAGCGATGGGCTCGTCCGGCCGGGATCGGCTGCGCCGATGCAACGCTCAGACCCTTGCCTGCGAGTGCCGCGCCGGCGGCCGCCACGAAATCCCGACGCGAGAGACGGTGGTCACGCATAGGTGTCTCCACTGGATGATGACAGTCCGTATTGAAAAAGCCTCGACGCCGCAACTACGCGACCACGGCAAGCGTCAATCCCGTTTGCCGAGCAGTCCTTCGATCTCCGCCAGCTTCTCGTCCAGCATCTCCTGCGTCCGCGCCTCGATGTTCAGACGCAGCAGCGGCTCGGTGTTGCTCGGCCGGCAGTTGAACCACCATTCCTTGAAGCCGACCGTCACGCCGTCGAGGCGATCGATCTGACCGTCTCCATAGCGTCGGGCCAAATCCTCCATCTTGGCCTCTTTGTCCTCGACCTTGAAGTTGATCTCGCCGCTGTTGGCGTAGCGGCGCAGTGGGGCAATCAATTCGCTGATCGGCTTGCCGCCGTCGTTGACTACGTTCAGAAGGTGGACCATCGTGATCGCCGCCGAATCGGCGCAGAAGTTGTCGGCGTAATAGAAGTGTCCCGACAGCTCCCCTCCGAAAACAGCGTGCGAATCCCGCATCGCCTTCTTCATGTAGGCATGGCCGACCCGCTCGCGCCGAGGGGTCCCGCCGTACTTGATGATCTCCTCCATTACGACGCGGCTGCTGCGAAGGTCATACACCACCGCCGATTTGGGCTTCCTCTGAAGGAAGTACGGCACCATCAGCGCGGTGAGCAGGTCGCAACTGACCGTGTCGCCCTTCTCATCGACGAGGATCATCCGGTCGGCGTCTCCGTCGAAGCAGAGGCCGAAATCGCACTTCTGCCGCTTGACCATCGCGCGGACCTGCGAGAGGTTCTTCTCCTTCAGCGGGTCGGGGTCGTGCTTGAATTTGCCGGTGTACTCGAAGTTGATGTCGAGGATCTCGACCGGACCGTCGCCGAACAACAGGGGCAGGGTCTTGCCCGCCATCCCGTTGGAGGCGTCGACCGCGATCTTCTTGTCCTTCAGGCCCGGCCGCAGGAACTGGAGCACGTGCTCCTTGTACTCCTCGCTGAGGTCCTGCCGGCGGAAGGAGCCGGTGGGATTGCCCTTGGTGTGCGGCATGGCCAAGGCCAGATGCTGGATATCCTTCAGGCCGGTATCGCCGCCGATCGGGACTGCGCCGCGTCCGGAAACCTTGAATCCGTTATACTTGGCGGGATTGTGTGAAGCGGTCACCTGTACGCCGCCGCACGTCTTGAGGTGGTTGATGGCGAAGTACATCTGGGGCGTGTCGATCATCCCGATATCAACCACCCCGACGCCGGCCGAGCGAATCCCCTCGATCAGTGCCTTGGCAAGAGGCTCGCTGTGGGTCCGCATGTCCCGCCCGACGCAGAGGGTGTTGGCCCCGGCCTGGCCTCGCTCGTAGCCGGTCATCAGAGACGGCAGGAACCGGGCCGTCGCGCAGCCGATCTTCCACGCATCCTCTTCGTTGAGCTGATCGGGGTAGATACCCCGAATGTCGTACGCCTTGAAAATCTGCGGATCCATAGAGCCAACTCCTTTGGTCTTGCGAAGATACTGAATCTCCCCGTCCCGAGCCACATCGGGATTGGAACGGCCATCCATCGGACCGCCCCGCCCCGGGGCGTTCATAGTATCCGGGGCAGACACCTCATGTCAATCGCACACTTTTCCCTACGCGATACACCGAAGAACCGGCCTTTCTGAACCCATGCAGGCCGTCTTTCTCCACCCCTGCCGGCAAAGAAAGAACAAAGCTTCGGCACTCGTCGATAATCGCATGCTCTATGGCCAAGCCGCAGTCCCAAACCACATATAAAGCAACTCACCCCACCCAGACTTCCTATACTTCCAGGAAATACACTTGAATAGAACACCCAGATCGTTTATAATAACAACTTGTGTGATATCTGTGTGCCGAACTCTCGCCGAAAGGCCTGATCTTCTGCATCAGAGACAGTCTGTGGGAGGAGAGAAGTCGCAGTACCATCGAATCTCTTTCTGATGGCGGGCCGTCAAAGAAGATGTCGAAAGTCGACGGGAGGCCGGCCGCATGAATCGGGTCCGAGTACGTCTGCGATCGAAATCCATGGCTGAGGACGCGAGAGGGTGGCTCCACGTGAGCCACCGCCAAGACACAAATACCCCATCCGAAAGGGATAGGGGCCGTGGGGGTGTTCCGAGTACCCATCAGAAAAGACCATTCGTGTTCTTTTAGAGCGAGGAGTCCGAAAATGAGATCCAGAATCGTGTGTGCCGCGTGTATCGCCCTGTGTCTGGCCCTGTCGGCCCAGGCCGGAGATGACCCGAGCCTGCCAAGCGTAGATATCTCGGTCGCGCCGACAGCGCCAACAACGGCCGATAACATATCACTCGTCGTTTCCGGGCTGTGGCCGGACACGTGCGTTCCGGAACAGATTCACTTGGCGACCTTCGCCAGTGACAGCATCCGGATCGATGTGTTGCTGCCCGGCTGGGATGATCCCTCCGCGTGCCTGGGCCTTTCGTGCATGACGGAGCCGACTCCCTTCGAGGTCGAAGGCACGATCGGCAAGCTGGCCGCCGGCCGCTACGACGTCTACGCCCGTGTCATCTCGTGTGAAGGCCGTGGTCGGTATGAATACGTCACCAGCGTCGAGGTCGCCGAGGGCAAACCCGACGAGACGGTTTGTGACGGATGCCAGGCGTCTCGATTCATGGTCGGCGGCCGGGTCGTCCTGTTGACCGACAATCCGTCCGGCGGTCTTGGGCTGAAGGCCGGACATGTCGGAACAGTGATCTGCCGAGACTGCACGAGCGGTTGCGGTCGGCTCCTCATCAGTTGGGACCTCTGGACGGAAGGCAACAAGAGCATCGATGGCTGCGTCACGGATACACCGTTTGGGTTCCCCTCCACCAGCGGATTGTGGGTGGATCTCCAGCATGTGCTCGTCGGGCGACCGTTCGATCAAACCGGAACCGTCCACAAAGGCCTGGAGGGATGCCTCACGTTCGTCACCGACAGGGGAACTCAGTACAACGTCGTCGCCGCCGGGAATGTCCAACAGATCCTCGATGAAGTTGCCGGCATGAGCACTGGCGGCCGCATCCGTCTCCAAGGGGTGCTCAACGACACCCAGCCCAGATCCGACGCCATCCAAATCTGCCCGCAATGGAACGGCAACATCTACCACCCGATCGTTTCGGCCTGCCGTGATTTGCCCCCCATCGGACCGGGAGCCTGCAATCTCAACCTGATGCCCGGAGATCGCGTACAACTGCTGGTCGACCAGCCTCTCGGCGGGGACAGCCGGCCGGCGGTCGGCTTGTATGCCGGCGCGATGGGCACGGTGATCTGCACCGATTCCACGGATGATGTGTTGCCGCTTTACGTGAGTTGGGACGGTTGGACCGGGGGCACCAATACCGACTACTACTGCGATTCGGCCGTCGTACCGTACACGCCTGACTCAGGCTGGTGGACACGCTGCAGCGACGTCCGGCTCGTTCGTCGGGCCGATGAGGAAGAGTAGACCGATTCGGTTCTGGACATTGCTCTCAAGAAGACTCGCGATGGCAATCATCGCTTGACGCCGGTGGTCCCATGCCTGTATCCATACACGCATGGGACCACTGACATACAGGTCGATGCAGTACCCGCCTGTGGCGGGCCTCAGGCGACGAATTCGAAGACGAAGGAACTGAGATCGTGTTCGTCGATGCCCTCTTGATCCTGGGCCTGGCCCTGGCCGGCTCGCAAGGCCCCCACACCGATGCCACCAGGCAGACTCGTCTCCGCTACACGGTCCAGATCCAGTCGGCGCCTGCCACGCAGAGAGAGCGGCTGCGTGAGACCTATGAGGCCCTGAAGGCCAAGGGACATCTCGTCTACTGTCGCGACGCCTGGATCCACGAGCGAGCGTACGTCCGACTGCGGGTAGGACTCTTCACGAGTTCGGAAGAAGCCGGCAGATACGGCGAGACGATCCACGAACAAGAAGGATTCGATTACTTCGTCGCGCGAGCCAACCTCTCTATCGAATCGTTCGGCACGGCGTTCGATGTCATTACAACAGCGAACGATATCTGGTTCAGATCCGACACCTGCTTGCGCCCTCTGTATCATTTCGATACAGCAGAGGCATCCATGACGTGCTCGGGGATAGCAGTCTCGCCCACGGGCCGATGTATCGCATTCTCCTGTGACAACAAGATCGTCAAGATCGACTTGCAGGACGATTCGATAACGGTGCTCAAAACAGGGCACTGTGACGACTCGCTGTTCAACAGCGTGCTGGCTTGGTCGCCTGATGGCCGACACATCGCCTATCTCGACGCCATGGGGTGGGAATTGCCCACAAAGCTCTGGATCATGCAGTCCGACGGCAACAATGACCGCCGCCTGGTGGGTGACGACACCGGGCAGACGCGGGTCAAGTCTCTCCAGTGGCGCCCCTCCGGGCAGGAGGTGTTCTATGTGAGCGGCCCGGCCCACGGGACCGTTTCGGCCGGCGGGAGTTTGTGCGGAGTGGGCCTTGGCGGAAGAGGCCGGGTCGTGGTACCCGCGTGTGCGGCCGAACGAACGGAGGTCTGTAGCGAGTTTCGGATCGTCGGCAACGAGATCCACTATCAACTGGCCCATTTTGATGCACAGTGCCAGGTGCGGCAGCACACCGCGCACAAAACCGCCATACCCCGATAGGCAGGCCGACCATTCACTTTTCTTGCTTGACCCTTACAACATCGGTATGATGGAGATGAAGGGAGTATGTTTCGCCCAAGGACGTCGGTCGGGCTTTTGCTGAACCGGGGATATCGCTTCGCGTAGAGACCACATCGGTACGGAACGACATCGGGTGTAACCCCGATCTCCAATGCTTGAGGTCATTCTGCTCTGTCAGGCGTGCAACGCAGTTGTTCCGCCAACAGGAATACGCTCTGCAACCCAGACTTGAACGAGGAGGCCAGAAATGAAACGACAAAGCATACTTGCGGCAGGAATCATCGCGCTGTGGGCCCTGTCGGTCCAGGGGGCCGTCCCGGCCACTCTGCCGACGATCGAGGTCCAGTTCCATCCGACTTCACCGACGTCGGCCGACACAGTGGCCCTGACGCTTTCGGGAACATGGCCGAACGCGTGCGTCCCGCAGACGTTTCTGGCGCAGGTTGTCCCGGGCGACAGCATCCGGATCGATCTGCTCCTGCCCGGATGGGACTCGAAGGACGGCTGTGAGCCGCCGTTGTGCTTGCAGGTGCTGACGCCCTGGCAACTGAGCGGCGCCATACCGGCTCTCTCGGCCGGCTCGTACGACGTGTTCATCCGCGCCATGGACTGCGAAGAAGCGGGCTCGTACAGACAGGTCACCACCCTGACGGTGACTCCCGGGGTGGGAGGTCCACTGTCGGACGTCTTCGCGCCGGGCGAACGCATCGTGTTGCTGGAATCCGATCCTCCGGGAGGGTTCGGACTGGCCGCAGGACAGAGCGGAACGGTGATCTGCTGCGACGCCGAAGACTGTTCCGGCAGCGTCCTGGTGAGTTGGGACCTCTGGGCCGACGGCAAGCTCGACCTCGTCGAGTGTGCCAATGGCGCCGAGACCCTCTACCCGCCCAACTCGGCGATCTGGATCAATCCCAATCAGGTTCTCCTCGGACGCCATTTCAACCAGTGTGGCACGATCCGAAAGGTTCTGGAAGGGTGCATCTCCTTCGAGGCCGATGACGGCAAGACGTACAACGTGATTGCCTGGCCGGGTCTGTATTCCACACTGGACGCAGGCGGCGCCATTCAATTCGACGACCGCGTCCGTCTGCAAGGTCTGCTCAACACCACCCCGCCCGGACCGGACGAGCTGCGGCTCTGTCTGCAGCAGGATGGGGACATCTTCCATCCGACGCTCACACTCTGTTCGCCGGCGGATGCCGAGCCGGAGCCCAAACCGGAACCGGAACCCGAACCCAAGCCAGAACCCGGACCCGACAGCATCGTGATCAACATTGCCGGCAATCCGCTGGTGCTTCAGCAGGCGCCATCGTCTCCGGGGACGTACGCCGGATGCGCGAACCTCACAATCGAGTTGAACTTCCGTGCACAGCTCTCGGTGAAGATCACCCCGGCACCCGGTGTGGGCGGAACCTGGACGGGCACGCTCGATCCCGATGTCCTCGGCCCGGGCACGGTCACCACGGAACTCTGTATCGAGGTCGTCGACCTCGACATCAGCTCGCTGCCGCCCGGCAAAGACGTACAGGTGGCTACGGTCACGCTGCTGGCGGCGCCCGCGATCTGACCGGCCGCCTGGGCACAAGCCGGCGAAAAATTGGGCACAGCCGCGTAAGGTCTGGATCGCAAACCGGATGACAGAACCGGCGCGCGGTGGTATCGTGGAGTCATGTACCCGTTCATCGGACCAGTTCCGGCGTATGCGATCTTCTATGTCGGCGGGATCATCCTTCATTTCGTGATCGCCCGGCGAATTGCACGACGTACCGGTCTGAAGCGTCGTGTCTGGCTGGCCGCCAGCGTGTGCTATCTGCTCGCCATGACGCTTGGCGCCAAGGTCCTTTTCGACCTGCGTCACTCGGATTTCAACCTGGCCGCCCTCGTGACTGTCGATCGCTGGACCCGAGGTGGCCTGTGGGGTGGTTTGCTGGCCTATTTCCCCGTGGCCTTGCCCTGTGTGTTCCTGCTGAGGGAGCGAAGAGCAGCAGCCCTGGACCTTGTCGCCGCGTCAGTGCCCATCCCGTGGATCGCGGCCAAACTGGGCTGCCTGCTGAACGGCTGCTGCTATGGCAAGGCCTGTTCTCTGCCCTGGGCCATCACCTTCCCGGAAGGCGCGCGGGGCGCTCCGGCCTGCGTTCCACTTCATCCAACGCAGCTCTACGAAATCGGCGTCATGGCGATCTTGCTGGCCGTCTTCCGGCTGTTTGCCTCGGACCGATGGCGCGGAACGAAGCCGTTGTGGTTTGTGTTGATCTATGGCTTGGGACGGGCGGCGACGGATCTTCTTCGAGGCGACATGGAGTACGATGCGCGGGTCGGATCGTTGACCATGACGCAGCGCATCTGCCTGGGGGCCGCCGCCGGCGCTGCGGTTGTCCTGGCGATCGTGTGGCGCAGCCGGTCCTCTGGAGGAGCCGCTCTCTCGTTGGAGCAGAATGCCGGACAACGCTGAAACCATGAATCCCCGAACCGGGTGCAAGACAAATCGATGGCGACGCACGTGTGTCCAATCTGGGTTGGTTACTTCCTGGCCAGTCGGCTCAGGAAGCTGCTGCAAAACCCAACCGGGGTCATCGGACCGTATGTCCGAGCGAACATGACGGTCCTGGACTTCGGCTGTGCGATGGGCTTCTTCAGTCTGCCGATGGCCGAAGCGGTCGGTCCCGGCGGCAAGGTCGTCTGCGTCGACCGTCAGCCAGAGATGCTGGACGCGCTGAAGCGACGTGCGGCGCGAGCCGGGTTGCTCGACCGCATCCAGTGTCACGTGTGTCCCGAGGATTCCATCGATCTGAAGGAATATGATGGAGTCTTCGATTTCGCCCTGGCGTTCGCAGTCCTGCACGAGGTCTCCTATCCGGATCGCATCCTGAGCGATCTGGGGCGGCTGGTCAGGAGCGGCGCCTCTCTGCTGCTGGCGGAGCCGGCCGGACACGTAACGCCGCAGGAGGTCGAGCACACGGTCGCGCTGGCCCGCGAACACGGCTTCGTCATGACCAGGGCCCTGCTGATCCGCTCGGCCCATGCCGCCCTGCTGACGAGAGCCACCTCGAGAGCGAGCGACGAACACAACCAAGAGAGCCGAGGCCGAAGATGAATCGAGTTCAGATTTCACATGCATCAGCGGTCTCTGCCGTCATCCTCGTATCACTGCTGGTCGGCGCCTCTCCGGCGCCGGCACAGACCGACGGCCTCATTGCCTCGCCCGAGCCGGGCTGGCCCCAGTGGCGAGGACCCCGCCGCGACGGCATCAGCGACGAGAAAGGTCTGCTCCCACAGTGGCCGCAGGACGGTCCCAAACGCCTCTGGACCGCCGACGGCCTCGGCAAGGGCTGGTCCTCGCCAATCATCGTGCGCGACCGGCTCTACATCACGGGCGACGTGGGTGAGGACCTGGTGATCTTCGCTCTGACCCTGGATGGAACACCGGTATGGCGCACCACGAACGGCGCCTATTGGAAGAACCCCTACCCCGGCGGCCGCGCGTGTTGCGCATTCTCCGAGGGTCGGCTCTACAATATGAACGCACATGGACGCGTCGCATGTCTCGACGCGGCCTCGGGCCGGGAACTCTGGGCCGTGGACGTCCTGGAGCGATTCGAGGGCAAGAACATCACCTGGGCGATGAGCGAGTGCCTGCTCGTCGACGGTGGGAACGTGATCGTGACGCCCGGAGGCAAGCAGGCGCTGATGGCGGCCCTGGACAAGCGAACGGGCGAAACGGTGTGGACCACACCGCCGCTGGAGGACGACGTCGTATCGCACAGTTCGCCGATCCTGCTGCGCTACGCCGGTCACAGGCAGATCGTCAATTGCTCCGCCGCTCATGGTTTCGGCGTCGACGCCGACGCGGGCGAACTGCTCTGGTCCGTGCCGGTGAGAAACCGCTACGGCACGAACGTTTCAACACCGGTCTACAATTCGGGTCGGGTCTTCTTCATGACGCCTTACGACTCGCTCGGTCGCCAATATCGGCTTACTGCCGACGGAGCCGGCGTGGACGCCACGTTGACCTGGGATACTTTCATCGACGCCGTCACCGGCTGCGCGGTTCTGGTCGACAACGTGCTGTATGCCGCCGGCTATGCGAAACCCAGATGGTGGTTCGGCTTCGATTGGGATACGGGGCAAACGAAGTACGAGATGAAGGACTTCACCACGGGCGCAGCGATCTATGCCGATGGACGACTCTACATCCTCGACGAGCAGGGCAACGTCGGTCTGGTCAGGCCGACCGCCAATGACCTGGAAATCGTCGGGCGCTTCCGCCTGACTAGCGAGCGGGTCCGCGACGCCTGGGCGCATCCGGTCCTGCTCGACGGCCGGCTCTATCTGCGCTATCACGACACGCTCTCGTGCTACGACGTCCGACAACGTTGACCGCCGTGATCTCTCTCGCCTCGCGTGTCACTCGATGCCAAGCTTCTTCTGGATCTCCTCCAGTGGAATGCCCTTGGTCTCGGGCATCATCGTGATTACCCAGATCAGTTGGAGCACCATCATGCCGGCGTAGAAGGCGAAGACGTGGGCGCCGGTCTTCTCCGCGAACATGGGAAACGTCCAGGCGATCAGGGCGCACATGAACCAGTGCGTGAAGCAGCCCAGGGCCTGCCCCTTGGCGCGTACGCGCGTCGGGAAGATCTCGCTGATGAACACCCAGATCACGGCGCCCTGGCCGAAGGCGTGCGAGGCGATGAACAGCAGGAAGCTGACCAGCACGATGGTGCCACCTCGGTTGGTGTAAAAGGCCCAGGCGACGCTGCTCAGACTGATGATGTAGCCGATGGAGCCGACCAGCATGAGTTTCTTGCGACCGAAGTGGTCGATAATCGCCATCGCGAATATCGTGACAACGAGATTCGTCGCACCGACAATGACGCTCTGCAAGCGCGCAAAATCGGCGCTGGCGCCGGCCATCTCGAAGATGCGGGCTGAATAGTAGAGCAGCGCGTTAATGCCCGAAAGCTGGTTGAAAGCGGCGATCAGAAACGCCAGCAGGATGGGCCTCAAATACGCCCGGCGGAAGAAGGGCTCGCCAATTCTGTGATGGTCCAGATCGATCGATTCCTGGATCTCCCGCATCTCCTGCGCGACGTTCTCGGCGCCGAGATGCTCCAGGATCTGACGTGCTTCTTCGGTCCGGCCTTTGCTCATCAGCCAGCGGGGACTGAGCGGATTGCCCACCAGGAAGAGGAAGAAGGCGGCCGCGGGGACGGCCTCCACACCAAACATCCAGCGCCACTCGGTGTCACCAAGGTGCAGAGCACCGATGATGTAGTTGGACAGAAAGGCCAGCAGGATACCAAAGACGATGTTGAACTGAAACAGGGCCACCAGCCGGCCCCGGCTTCTGGCCGGCGAGATCTCCGCGATGTAGATCGGCCCGACCACCGACGAACCGCCGACCGCCAGTCCCCCGATGAAACGCGAGATCACGAACGACCACCAGTCCCAGGCGAAGGCGCTGCCGACCGCCGAGACGAAATACAGCACCGCCAGCAGGCTCAGCGTCTTGCGCCGGCCGAAGGCATCCGACGGCTTGCTGCTCAGCCAGGCGCCCAGGATCGTCCCAATCAGAGCGCTGGCAGTGGTGCACCCGTGCCAGAAACCCGGCCTGCCCATGAACGCCAGGCCGCTCATGCCGGCCGCCAGCGATTCATAGGTCGCCGCAAACAACTCCTGGAGCGTCTGCTCGGCGCCCGAGATCACGGCGGTGTCAAAACCGAACAGCAGCCCGCCCAGGGCCGCAACGATCGCGCTTCGCAGCAGCAATGCCTTCTTCATGCGTCCGTCTCCTGACTTTCACACGTGAGATCCGATCGAAACCGCCCGAGAGATTAGCAGATCGTCATTCGCGCGACCAGCGTCAATCTCGCGGAATGTCCGCGCCGTCGACTGCCGGGCGTTACCGCGCGTCTCGCCGTCGCCTTTACAGGGTAGAGCAGGAACACAACGAACCGTCGTTTTTGGGAGATCGAACCATGAAACGCACGCTTCTGGTCACGCTGGTATGCACGGCCGTCTTCGCACTGAGCGGCTGCATGTCTTTCGCCTACGAAGAGCACCACAGCCACCGCCGACCTCGGATCGTGCACGCGCCCGTTCGAGTCGTCGAAGTCGTCCCGGCTCCACCGCCGAGACCGCATCGACCCGGACGACACCATCACCGGTACTGATCGCGGGCCGGCCGACTCGTGAGAAGACGATCGCCCCTGTGGTCCAGCCGGTTTGATAGAGCAGAGCAGTGAAGAAGGTTGGGTTGGACAGGGCCGTCCCCAAGGAGCGGCGGCCCCCATCCAGGCGTGGTCAGCTCGCCAGATAGAACAGCAGAGCAGCAAGCACGGAAATGACTCCGATGCAGACACTCAAGGCCATTGCCAGGGTCCACGCGTAGCGCCGGTTCATCTTCGAAATGACGTACTTGAGGTAACGATCGCTGGCGGCAAACGTCCGGCTCATCTGGAGGATGCCTTCGGTGTTGCTCACGGTGTTCTCGTTGAGTCGGTCGAGCGTCCCCTTGAATTTGACGAAGCTCTCGGCCAGTTGGACGTCGGTGTCGGCCGCGGCCGCCAGTTGATGATTGATCGAGGCCAGCGTGTCGGTCTGCCGAGCGGTCTCCTGCGGAATCCGGTCCACTGCCTCGATGAACTGCTGGTCTTTCAGAGACGTGCTGCGCAACTGCTCGAGCAGCCGGGTGGTCAGTTGCTTCTGGTTTTCCACCGCCGACGGCAGGCTCTCCAATGCCTTCGGCAGCTCGCGGACGCGATCCATCAGTTCTTCGTGCTGCGCGAGCTGACAGTGGAGGTGGTCGTTGATCTGTTGCAGTTGGTTCACCAGCCGGTTGATGCCTTCATACAGCTTCTCCGCCGGGTCGTGGTGATCCAGCGAGGTAACGGCGCTGACGACAACCGGATCGTTCGACGTGTTGGCCGACCGCGGGGCGGAGAAATCGTCGCCGGCATCGAAGCCGCAGGCGAGCAGCCCATCGTCGTTCAACACCGGCTCGCACCGGCCGGCTTCCTCATAACGATGAGACCGCAGCCAACTGCTGGTACCCGTCAGAATCTCTCTCAGCGTCATTCGCAGCGCTCCTTACCCTGGCACCTTGTTTCTGTCACTGCCCGGATGGCGATCCGCCCAGCGGCGTGGTCTGTCATCGGATAGCTGTTGGATTTCTCTTGAGGGAATATCCGCACCTTGAGCGACCATTATAGCGGACCACGATTCCCAGGCCGTCATCGCCGCTTCTCTCGGACGTTCTCTCGCTCGCCGTCACGTCGACGGCGTCGAACAGCCGTGTCGGAGGCCTTCTTTCGGCCCGGCGAAGTATCACATCTGCGAACCATCATTTTTTAGGACGTGACGGGTGGGCGGATGGCCCTTGTGCATGTCGCCCCAGACGCTACAATACGCCGCAAGTGCACAACTATCGGCCATTGGGAGACATACAACGATGAAGCTGGTGACCTATCGGTGCAACGACAGGACTTCATGCGGGCTTGTGACAGGTCGCGACCTGGTGGACATTCCATCCGCCTGGCCGGGTCCGGACGCCCCGCACAGCGTCATGGAAATCCTCAGGCGAGGCCCATCCTGCCTCAAGACCCTGGCGGAATTGCCCACGCCGGCGCCGTGCCTTCCGCTGGAGTCGGCGACTCTTCTGGCCCCCCTGCCCCAGCCGGGAAAGCTCCTGGCCCTGGCGGGCAACTACGCCGAACACGTCAAGGAAGCCTCCCTGAGCCGGGGGTTCCAACTCGGGCTGTCCGAGTCGCCGCGCCGGACCACTGTGCCGCGACCGTTCCTGATGCCGGCCAGCGTCGTCAGCGGACCCGGCGACACGATTCCATGGCCTGCCTACAGCAAGCAGATCGACTACGAACTCGAACTGGCCGTGGTCATTGGAAGCCCGGCCAAGCGCGTCAGCGCGGACGAGGCCCTCGATGCCGTCGCCGGTTATATGATCGCCAACGACGTGTCGGCCCGGAGCGTGACATTCAAAGAGGGCCGCAGCCAGCGACCCTGGGACGAGTTCTACGACTGGCTCAACGGCAAGTGGGCTGACGGCTTCCTCCCGACCGGCCCATATCTCGTCACGAGGGATGAAATCCCCGATGTGCAGAACCTGCGTATGGTGCTGAAGGTCAACGGACAGGTCCGCCAGGACGCCAATACATCGCAGATGATCTACTCTGTGGCCGACGTGGTTTCATTCCTCAGCCACCTGATGACGCTGGAACCGGGCGATGTCATCTCCACCGGCACACCGTCCGGCGTGGGCATGGCGACCGGCAATTTCCTTCAGGCCGGCGACCTGATCGAATGTTCCATCGATGGACTGGGGACGCTCACCAACATGCTCGGCCCTTGTCCCCGGACATTCTATGAACCGCTGAAACGCAATGCCTCGGTGTAGGTCTCGAGCATCGCCGAAACCATGGCGCCGGCCGAATACCGCTCCCTCACGTACGCCTGCGCCGAGGCCGCCAGTCGTCGGGCGCCTTCAGGCTCCTCCAGCAGGCGGACAAGTGCCTGTCGCAGACTCGTTTCGTTGTTCCGCTCATAGACCAACGCCGTGCGCTCGTCGACGATCAGGTCGTCGACACCGCCCTTGCAGGCGACCACCGCCACGCCCAGGCCCATCGCCTCGAGAAGAAACCCGCTGAAGGTCGCCGTCGGTTGCAGATGCAGGAAGACGTCCCCCGCCGCCAGGACGGATCGCCACGGATCGAGCATGGGGACGATGGTCACGACACCCGTCAGGCCGCACCTGGCCAGATGCCTTCGCAGTCGGCGTTCCGCCCGGCCGCCGCCCATGATCGCGATCATGAACTCGTGACCCTCCGCGAAAAGCACTTTCGCCACCTTCAGGAGGACCTCGAAATCCAACGCTCGATCGAGCCGGTGCGCCACGACGATCGTGCTCACGTGCGAGGGGTCCGCGAAGCAGATAGGGTCGGTCCCGGCAAAGGTCCCCGGGTGGATCCGTCGAACTCGGTCGGCAAGACGGGCATGGGACCGACCGACGCTGGAACCGATTGTCTCGGCCGGCACCACGATTCTCGCACAGCGGGTCGGCGAGATGGAGAGCCGGCGCGACTTGCCGGCGAGCGAATTGACGCCAAGCACATACGGCAGGCTCAGTCTTCGCGCCAGCCGCCTGGCCAGGGCCGCCCGGCTCTCGCTCAGACAGTGCAAGACCGTCGGCTTGAATCTCTCTAACCGAAGGGCAAGGGATTCCAGGCCCACGCGATCCATCAACGGCAGATTGAGAGCCGGATGCGTGAAGACCTCGACCGGCGCGGGCACCACAGACTCGGCGTTGCAGCCCGGCGGACAGATCAAGGCGGCAGGAATGGACTCATCTGCCAGTCCGACCAGCAGACGCCGCAGAAAAGGCGCGTGCTCGGTGACATCCCGCGGGGATGCGAGGAGGACCGGACGCAATGCCTTCCTCATCGTCGCCGTGTCCGAATGCCCGTTTTCCGTCATAACCACCCATCGAACGATGCCCGGCTCTTCTCGTTGCGACCGACGCACAGACCACGCCGACCGAGGCCGGAGACGACGAGCATTCTATCGGAAAGGCAAACGAGGTGTTACGGAAAAAGGACCTCCCCTCCTGGTCCGGCGTGGCCAGCAGAGAAAGAAGGCCGGAGCCTGCATCATGAGGACGCAGGCTCCGGCCGTTGCCTTTCATGTCCGTGGCCCCGCGCGGCACAAAGACCGCCGGAGGATGCCACTGTCGCTCAGAGACGACGTCAGTCGGCCGCCGGTCGGCCAAACCCGATGTCGTCGACGTAGACGATGCCGGAGCCGCCGGCGGTCGGGCTGGTCCGGTTGCCGACGCCGATGGTCATCGCCTCGATCCGGCCCAGGTTCACACCGGCCAGATCGCTGTACGGGATCGCCCATTCGTTCCAGCCCGCCAGGAACACGGCGCCGGCGCCGGCCGGATGGGTCGCGGTGGCGGTCTTGCCCGCCGCATCTTCCAGCGTCACGTAGAGCTGGGCGGCTCCGTTGCCTTCGGGGTGATCGCCGCCGATGGTTTCCACGGCCCAGGCGCCGTTGACGTTGCCCGTGGTCGCCACGCCGGAGAACTCCGCGCTGGCCAGGACGCCGGCGCTGTGGCTGGTGATCGCCAGACCGACGTAAACGTTCGCGCCCATCGCGATCGTCTGCGGGTTCCACGCCATCGCCGTCCAGTTCTCTCCATCGGTCGAGTAGTAGCCGTTGAACGCGTTGCCCACGCGCTCGATCTTCACCCAGTACGGGGCGACCAGAGCGGTCTGCTCCGTGGTGACCACGCCGCTGTCACTGACCGCCGCGACATCGGCCGTCAGACGGGCCTGATAGCGGCACCCGTAATCCGGCGTCGCATACACCGCCGCGAACGGCGAACCGGCCTCCAGCGTCTCGCGAATCATCACGCCCGCCTTGGTCCAGTCGACCGCACGCGATACGCTCTCAACAAGCGCCACGATGGAGCCGTCACCGCTCAATGGCTTACAGGCAAAACGGAACTCGTCGGTGGTGTTCCAGATGTCCGTGCCGGCCGCACCCATCACGATCGTGCCATTGGCCAACTCCACGAACGGCCCGGGGACACCCTGGAAGTAGACCACCAGCGTGTCGGCGCCGTTGCCGCTCCAGTCCTGCGCGGCGTCGAAGACTCGCGTGGTCTCGGAGTAGAACGGCGACCCGCTGTTGTCGTACTGAAGAGGCATCGACTGCTTGCCACCGTGGACAATCGTCCGCTCAGCGAACGGCGCGTTGATGTAGCCTACCGTTGCGCCGGTCTGATTGACCCAGCCGTCCACCCAGGTGTCGAAGATGGCCTCGCCGGCTTCGATGTCGTCGGTGTAGTCCTCGAAGCCGTCGACCAATGCGTACTCCTGCGTCGAGAAGCTCCACACCTCGCCGGCCCAGACGCCGTCGTCCGCCGCCTCGTCCACTCTCCAGTAATACGTCATGCCGAATTCCAACGTGCTCGGCGTGAAAGTGGCCTGCGCAGGACTTCCGGCCAGCGGCAGTTCTTCCTGGTTCGTGCCGAAGTAGACGTCATGGGACGTCGCATCGCGCCCGGCGCGCCAGCTCAGAATCGAATCGACGGCCACGTCGGCCGCTCCGGCAGCAGGCTGAGGCTCTCTCGGGTGCGCGGGGATGTACAGGAAGCGCACCTCGCTCAGACCGATCTGCGTCAGCATGCCCCAGTTGTCGTTGATCGTCAGCCGGACGTACTTGGCCGGCACGCCCGCCATGTCCACTGTCGTATTGGCCGCATAGTTCTCCACGGCCGTGGCCTTGGCGAACTCGACATCGCCCAGCGCGGTCCATTCCTCGCCGTTCGAGGAGTACTCCACGGTGACATCCTTGGCCCCGAAGCCCAGCACCGGCTCGAACTGCACGTTGTAGTTCCAGACCAGCAACTGGTACATCTTGTACACGCGATCGAACTCGTACTGGATCCAGACCGGCTGCGCGGCATCGGACGCGGTCAGCCACATGTCGGTGCTCTCGGTCGAATGCTCGTCGTTCTCGTTGAGTCCGGAACCGTTGATCGTGTTTTCCGGTCCTGCGCCTGCCTGGGAACTGGAAGCGGTCGCGATGATACCCTGGACGGCGTAGGCGAACGGCTCGGTCGTGAAGCTCCAGACGTCACCCTTGAAAACGCCGCCGGCGGTGAGGACTTCGTCGATCCGCCAGTAGTAGGTCGTTGCGAATTCGAGCAGGCCGGTCGGATCGAATGTCGCGGCTGCCTGGTCTTGGCTGACCAGAACGCCCATCGGGTTGGCCCGACTGGCATTGCTGACGGCATCGAGGTCCGTTCCGAAGTAGACATCGTGCCCCGAGACGCCCTCGCCCGGCACCCAGCTTATCACGACGTCACGCGGCACATCGGCGGCCTCCTTGGCGGGACTGGGCGAGCGGGCCGCCTCCGGCGCGACAGCCAGGATGATGTCGATGAAGCAGATCTTCGAGTTCGAGGATCCGGCCGCCGGTTGGAGGGTCAGGCGACCGTCAGCCACCGTCACGGTCAGAGTGTACTCGTCGAAATTGCCCACCTGTCCGTTGGTATCGGTGACAATCACTCCCTCCACATCGAACGCATTGGTCTGATCGGTGTTGCTGGGATCTCCGGCAACGATGTAGAGATTGTACTCGCCATTCTCGATGGCGATCTCCCAGACGGCGTCCGCTCCCTTTTCGAGGTGGACCAGCGTGTCCCATCGCTTGTCCGGCGAGGCGGCGCTGTTTCGCTCGCGAGCATCGGCCGTGATGTCCCGACTCCAGCCATAGGTCCAGCCGTTGCCCCGGTCGCCGTAGGCCAATCCGGAGTCGGGCAGATACCCTTCCGGCGTGACGGCGGTGCCCAACTGGAAATTGATCTTTACCGACTGTCCTTGCGCCGGTCCCGCGAACACCAGCGAGACCACAACTGCGGCAGTCAGCCACATGCACTTTCGAAACATAGCAATCCTCCTTCAAACAGGGTCATAACGAGTTCGCTCCGACCACACGCCGGACCGTTTCCCTCCACCGCATCACACTGTTCGGCAGGAACGAATGCACTCCGACCACCGCCGTCCTGCCGGGAACACCTCTCAAATCGGATGGGACTGTTGAATTGCCGCACGGCTCTGGCCATTCGCACAAGGACAGACGTTGCGGTCCCTGCACAGAGCGCATGCGGTGCATGCTAAGAAATGAACCTCGGCCCCCCCCTGACCACGTGCGTAACTGGACACACTTCATCAGGGCCTCCGATCCTGACCCAAACGCACAGCCGCCCCTCAGCAGCCGCTCGTATTCTCACGGAATCCCAGAATTCCGTCACCCGTTGCGTATTCGCAGAGACCCCCGCAACCGGTTCTTATCGGTTGTACCATATTTGACGGCACCTCTGCAAGGCAATTCGGGCCGTCTCTGGGGTCATCGGTGCGCCGGAGGGTATATCGACCGGAGACAGGCCCGCCTGAAGAACCGAGGTGGACAGCCGCCCAGCCAGGTCCGCCGCCACCCCTGGACCCCATAGAGACGGGGCCTGCAACCCCGATGGGTATCGGGATTACAGGCCCCGTAGCATCATTCCAGGGTTGTGCCCGCTTGGGTCAGGGCACGCCGGGTCCGGATAACAGCTACCGGTCGCCGGCCAGGTAGCGGACCTCGCCGACCGACAACGCCCGCGTGTAGATCTGGAACTCGTCCAGCGAGCCGGCGAAGTACGGATCGGCCGTGTACTGCGACCGCGCCAGCCAGTTCTGCGTCGTAGCGCCCAGGTCCGCCGGCAGCGTCGTCGTCGCCGTGCTGTCGGCCGCCTCGCCGTCCACGTACAACGTCACCGTCATGCTCGCCGCATCGATCACCACCGCGATGTGGTGCCAGCCTTCCGCCAGACCCTGAGGCGCCGTCACGACCGATTCGCCCGCCCCCGCACTGGTCGTGATCGCGAACCGAGGACTGTTCGTCGCCCCGTTGTTCGGGCTCAGGAACATGTACGCCGTCGCCCCGGTCCCGAAGTCGAAGATCCGCTGCCAGGTGTTGCCCGTCCCGGCGAACAGCACGCGGGTCGAGATCGTCATGCTCTGCGCCGAGGCGATCACCGAACCGATCGGCAGCTCCACATAGTCGGCGAATCCATCGAACTGGATCGCCTGGCCGAAGCCCGTCGGCGCTGCGGCGTACGTCGGATCGTTGAACGCGGTGCCGTTGCGGTTGTTGCCCGAGCTGTCCTGCACGTTGCCTTCCATCTGGTAGTACGCCGCCAGGCCCGTCGTGCCCGGATCGGCCGGAGCAACCATCTCCGGCGCCTCCCGATACAGACGGATGTCGTCCACGAACAGCAGGCCCGAGCCGCTGCCGTCCACGCCCACGCTGAACGACGCGACCTTCGCCAGGTTCGTCCCGACCGAGGCCAGATCGATGTTCCACTGCTTCCACACCGGACTCGTCAGGCCGCCCGGATAGGTCAGCTTCTTGTCGTTGATCATCGCGTAGAACTGCCCGGCCCCGTTGTCGGCCGAGCCCCGGAAGTACAGCACCAGCGTCGTGGCGCCTCCGGCGGTCCAATCCTGCGAGCCGGCCATCGTGAAGTCCGCCTGCGAATTGCCCTCGTAGTACAGCGGCATCGACTGCTCGCCGGAGTGAATCACCGCCTGCTCGGCGAACGGAGCGTTCATGTAGCCCACCGTCGAGCCGGTCCCATTCGTCCAGCCGTCCAGCCAGGTGTCGAAGATCGCCGTGCCGGCCTCGACGTCGTCGTTGTAGCCCTCGAAGTCGTCCACCACGACGAATTCCTGCGTCGAGAAGCTCCAGACGGGACCCGCCCACGTGGCGATCGCCTCGGCCTCGTTGACCTCGTCGATCCTCCAGTAGTAGGTCGCATCCATCGTCAGCACGCCGGGATCGTAGCGGCTGTCGGACACCGTGCCGGCCAGCGCTGTGCCATCAACAACGGCGGCTTCATCCGTGCCCAGGTACACCTGGTGCGAAGCCGCCTCGCGGCCGGAACGCCAATCCAGCACCGCCCCGACCTCCACGTCCGTCGCCCCGGACTCGGGCTGCGGCTCGCGGGCCACCACGGGGATGTACATGAACTGGACCTCGCTGAGCCCGAACTGCCCCATCATCCCGTAGCCGCTCTGGGCCGTCAGGCGGACGTATTTGGCCGCCACACCCTGGAAGTCCACGATCGTGTTGGCCTCGTAGCCCGTCTTGGCCGTGCCGCGCGCGAACACGAAGTCGCCCAGTGTCGTCCAGGTCTCGCCGTCGGTGGAGTACTCGACGGTGGTGTCCTTGAACCCGAAGCCGAGCATCAACTCGAACATCACGTTGTAGTTCCAGACGCGCATCTCGTGAATCTTGTAGACGCCGTCGAACTCGCACTGGAGCCACACCGGCTCACCGGCGCTGCCGGCCAGCCACATATCCGTCGGCTGGATCGAGTGCTTGCCGTCGGCGTCGAGTCCGGAACCGTTGACCGTATTCTCCGGCCCGGTGCCCTCCTCGATGCTTGGCGCGTTGCTCGTAGCGATGATGTTCGCCACCGGATAGGTGAACGGCTCGGTGGTGAAGCTCCACACCTCGCCCTTGAAGACCGTGTTGTCCGGCGCCGCGTTGACCTCGTCGATGCGCCAGTAGTAGGTCGTCGAGAACTCCAGACGAGCCGGCGGCGTGTACGTCAGCCCCGCCTGAGCCTGGCTGACCAGCACCCCCAGCGCATTGCCCCGGCTCGCCGCATCCACATCGGCGAACGAGGTCCCAAGATACACATCGTGCGTCGCCGCCGATTCACCCGCGCCCCAGCCCAGGCTCACCTCGCGAGGAACGTCCGTGGCGCCGTCGGCCGGAGATGGAGCGACCGCGATGTTGGGGTTGATGCCGTCCGGTCCCATGCGATGATACTTCTCGATCTCGTCGGGAGTCAGCGCACCCTTCCAGAGCCGGACTTCGTTCCAACTGGCGTTGGCGGTGTTGTCCTCCCACTGCGAACGTCCCAGCCAGTTGTTGGTGTCGTTCAGCTCGGACAACTTGTTGGCGGACTGGAACGACCCCTTGGCCTCTCCCAGCGTGTCGCTGGTGGCCGGTCCGGTGTACCACGTGACCAGCCCGTTGTCGAACACGCAGACGATGTGGAACTCCACCCCGAGCGTGTACGGAGCATTCGTGTTGTTCTGCGTGTCACTGTCACTGGGACCGACCCACTCGACGCGATCGTTTTCCAGCGTCGTGGCACTGGTCCAGCTCATGAACACGTTCTCCGTCGTGCTCGTGCCGAAATCGAAGATGCGCGACCAGTTCTGCACCGAGATCTGCGTGGCCCATGCTTCAAACGTGACGGCATCGCCCAGACTGCTGACGATCCCATCGGCCAGGTCGATGTAGTCTGACGTGCCCTTGCCGCCGCCGGTCAGGGTGATCTCCGTATCGGACAGGATGGCGTTGCTTGCCCCCAGATCCACGATCACGGCATCCTGGCCACCCGCCGAATCCGTGAGGTCGCCGTTGAAGCTCCAGCGATGCGCCAGTTCGGCGGCCCGCCCATCGACCCCCAGCGCCAGCACAAACGAAACGGCAATCAAGTACAGCAGTTTTCTACACATGCCTGTCCTCCTTCAAAAGACACCGACTCGGTTGTTGCCCCAGTCTTTCAAACAGAACGATGCACCTCTGTTGTCTATCGGCGAGAACCTCCGGGTTCACAAGCAGGATATGCGCACTCGTGTTGGCGGAAGTGGATTGGCAGGGAAAAGCCCGCCCTCACAAACCCTCGGATTCCGCCAACTCGGGCACTCCTACCTTCACCCTTGCGTCCTCCCTGGTTCGATCCACAGCCCCGGCGTCCAAGTTGGTTGTACCCGGCCACGGCCGCCCTGGCAGAGGGCGCCATTGTAACGCGACCGATCGCCCTGGGTTTCTGGATCCCTTGCTCCCTTGTCATACGGGCACAAAATGGCATGCCCAGCAAACCGCAGTGTAACACCTGATTATGTCGTTTTGGGCCCGAATCCAACAACGCCTTATTGCGTTTTCTTCTAACCACTTCGCGAACAGAGGCAATTATAGGACACTTGCGACGACATGAGGCCGCTCCCAGGAAGCGATCCCTTCCCCCGCCCGAGCCAGACAGCCGCACGGCGGAGCCCCCATCGAGCGGTTCGCACAAAACAACCGTGGGACCCACACAGGATTCGCGTGGGTCCCACGAGCGTTGATCTCTACATGTCGATCCCTGCGCCGGAGCAATCCGCCGCCTTTGCCAACCTGGAAGGGGTCGGACTACTGGCCGGCCAGATACCGGATCTCAAACGGCGACAGGACGCGATCGTAGATGCGGATCTCGTCGAGCGCGCCGTTGAACGGATTGCCGCCGTTGGCCACCGAAGCGCCGAAGACTGTGGCGGAACCCGGATCGGTGCCGAACGTGAATGCGGCCTCGGCGCCCAGATCGCCGGCCATGTAGACCTTGCCGACAGCGCCGTCGAACGTGATCGCCACATGGTACCATTCACCGATCGGCAACGCCGCCGTAGCGATGTCGGCCATGCCTTCTCGCTGCAGGCGAACGATGCCCGTGTCAATGTTGGCCTCGATCTGCCACATCATGTCGGCTGCCGACCACGAATCCCTCTTGCCGATCAGGCCCTGGTATTGGCCGCTCAGACCACTCCAATTGGCCCAGAGCGAGACGGAGAGCAGCCCGGTAGATTCAGAAGGATTGAGCGTGCCGAGGCTGACGTACTGGGCACCGGTCCCATCGAAGCTCAAACCCGAGCCGACTTGCCCGGGCACGTAGACGGGGTCCCCGACCGCCGTGCCATGGTGTCCGTTGCCGGAACTGTCTTCCACATTGTCGTCCAGTGCATAGTACGCGACGAGACCGCTGTTGCCCGGATCGACATTGCCCGGATGCCCAACGCCGATTTCGTCGATGAAGACTCGGCCGGAGCCGCCGGCAGCTGGATTGCTCCGGCTGCCCACGCCGATGTACATCGTCTCCACGTTGCTCAGAGTCACACCGCTGAGCGCGCTGAACGGAATCTCCCACCTCTGCCACGTGGTGAGCACCGTGGCCTCGGGATCAGGATGCGTCGCCACGGCGGTCCGACCGGCTCCGTCTTCCACCACAATGTACAGCGGCGCAGGGTCGTTGCCGGGGGCCTCGGCGGTGGTTGCGGCGTTGCCTCGGAAGTGCACCACGAGAGTGTCCGCGCCATTGACGGTCCAATTGGCGCCGCCGAAGTCCCGCTGTGTTTCGGAATAGAAGGGACTGTCGCTGTTGTTGTACTCCAGCGGCATCGCCTGAAAACCGGCGAAGACAATCCTTCTCTCGGCGAACGGCGTCTCGAGATACCCGACGGTCGAACCCGTTTCGTTCTCCCAGCCGTCGATCCAGGTCTGGAAGATCGCCGTGCCGGCGTCGATGTCGTCGTTGTAGGCCTCGAAGTCTTCGATGGTGACGTATTCCTTCGTGGAGAAACTCCAGATCGGTCCAACCCACGCTGTCGGGATGGCTGCCTCGTTGACCTCATCAACCTTCCAGTAGTAGATCTTCCCAAGGTCCAGTCCGCCAACGGCATACCGGCTCTCGTCCACGGTCCCTGCCAGGGCTGTCCCGTCGGCCACGGCGGCTCTGTCGCTGCTGAAGTAGACCTCGTGGGAGGCCGCCTCGCGACCGCCACGCCAATCGAGCACGACATCCAGGTCCATCCCGCTCTGGCTGTCGGCAGGCGACGGCTCGCGTGCCACCACCGGCTTGTAGTAGAATCGGACCTCGCTGAGGCCGAACTGAGGCATCATGCCGCTCCAGTTGCTGCTGGCCGTCAGCCGGACGTACTTCGCCGCCACACCATCCAGATCGACGATCGTGTTGGCCGCATAGGTCGCGTTCGCGGTGGCGCGGGCGAACTCATAATCGCCCAGGGCCGTCCATTCGGCGCCATCGACCGAGTACTCGATGGCAACTTGCTTGAGCCCGAAGCCCAGAACCAGTTCGAACTGCACGTTGTAGTTCCACACCCACATCTCATGGAGCTTGTAGACCTGGGGGAACTCATACTGGATCCAGACCGGCTGCCCGCTGTTGCTGGCATCGGTCAGCCACATATCGGTCGCTTCGACGGAGTGCTGATCGGAAGCATTCACGCCGGAGCCGTTGATCGTGTCCTGCGGCCCCGCCGTCGCCTCCGCGCTGGAGGCGGTGGCAATGATATTCTCGACCGGATAGACATACGGCTCTACCGTGAACGTCCAGACAGCCCCTTTGACGACCGTGGAGTCAGGAGCGCTGTTGACCTCGTCGATTCGCCAATAGTAGGTCTGCTCGTAATCGAGCAGGCCGGCCGGATCGAACGAGATGCCGCTCTGGCCCTGGCTGACCAGCACGCCCATCGGATTGGCTCGCGTGGCCGCGTCAACGTCCTCCAGAACCGTCCCGAAGTACACGTCGTGCGCAGCGGCCGTCTCGGCGGCGGTCCACCCCAGAACCACGTCGCGGGGCACATCGGTCGCGTTATTCTCCGGACTCGGGTCGCCGGCCACCCCCGTGACCACCTCCCCGATCACTACGTTGTCGATGTGAAGGCTTCCCTTCGTGCCGGCGGCGGAGTCACTGGAGATCAGCACGCTTTCAATCGCCACGAAGTTGGCATTGGTGAACGTGCCGACCACCGTGCCGTTCAGGGTAACGGTGATCTCCGTGCCGTTCTGCTCCAGCATCACGTGGTTGTACTCCCCCGCCACCGTGGCCGCGCCGCTGATCTCGACCCAGCCCGGCCATTCACCACTGATCGAATTGGCATGGTTGAGCGGGCCGCCGACCCAGCAATAGACCTCGAAGTAGGCGCTGCTGTCGGCGCTGGCAATGTTAACGTGCATGTTGAAATTGTCATTCCCGAGGAAATCGAACGAGACTTTGTTCTCCCCCACGACGGGCCGGGAGATGCCGCACCGCACCCAGTCGGTGGCCTGCGTCCCGGCGATGAGGACCTCGTTGTCCACAATTTCGACCGTGATGGTCCCGTCGGTCTGCGTCGACCAGCCATTGCCAACGTTGCCGTTGGGCCTGTCGAAGTCATCCTTGAAACCCGCTCCCCACGCGCTGCCCATCAGGAGCGTGCAGGCCAGCACACTGAAACCTATCATCTTCCTCATCGTGTTTCTCCTTCCCAAAATTGGAACGTGATGTTGACGACCACGCGAGAGTCAGGAATCCGGTGAAAAGCGATTGGCTCGATGGAGAGATTTACCGCTGGCAGAGTTGGTCCACGACATCCTCCATATCACGCTCTCCGGTCCCTTCCCGACAAGAATCGGCTTGCCCGTTCATGCAAGGGATTAGCACATTATCAGAACATAATTATACTGTTCTGGGCCCGAGGCGGTCAACTGTAGATTTCACGGCTCCGACCGAAGGCCTGCCGGGGTCGGCCTTGAGGTCCCGCTGGGCCCAGACCGACAGAGCGGCCCCGGCCAGCAGCAGAACGCCGAAAACCAGTTGGGAAAGCGTCAAACGCTCCCCGAAAACCACGCTCGATATGCTGAAAACCACGAACGGCTGGGCCAGGATCACCAGGGACGGCAAGGTTGCGCCGATGCGTTTGATGGCGGTATAGAAGCAGACGTGCCCCAGTGCGATGGCGGTAATGCCCGAGACAATCACCGCCGTCCATCCGGAGAATCCCAGGGACGCGGTCCGAGCAGGATGCCCGAAGAAAATCGCACCGATCCAGAGCCCCAGGGTCGTGTAGAGGCTGATCACGGCGAAACCGCATCGAGAATCCACGTCTCGGAGTCTGACCTTCACTGCCACCGCATAGGCCGCCCACATGACCGCGCAAACCAGCGCGATCAGCACGCCCCAGAGCGTCCGGGCGGCGGTGAAGTCCGGCTTGAAGTAGAGCACCCCGCAGACCCCCGCCGCCGACAACGTCAATCCGAGCCAGAAGCACCGGCTCCTGGCCAGGGGCCGCTCGTCCGCGAAGAACAACAGAGAGAACAGGGCCACCCAGAGCACAGATGTTTTGCTGAGCAGCGCGGCAAAGCCCGGGCCGATGTAGTAGAACATCGCCGCCCACAGGCTCTGCATGGCGACGTTGGTCGCCACCGGCAGGAGGGCCAGGCGCCACGTCCGATGTTCGAAGCGGCCGACGAGCATGAAGTGAAGCAGCACCGGCAGCCAGAACAGGCAGGCCACGGTGTAACGAAGCGCATTCTGCGTCCAGGAATCGACGTAGCCGGTCAGTTGCTTGATGAAGATCGGCCCGATGGACCAGCAGCACAAGGCCCCGAGGGACGCCGCCGTGGCGACCATGTCGATCCGATGGCCTTTGGAAGTGGATTCGTTCAACAGGACCCCTCCGATCCGAAGAAGAGACCTCGCCGCAGCGAGCAGATGGGTTCAGGCGAGCATGTCGAGGACAATTCGCGCCACCTCTTGGCCGGCCTTCTTCCGGGTGAGCGGTTCGACCAGGTCGACCAGCTCGTTACTGAGGCGGCTCAACATCTTGGGATTCCGTAGAAGGTCGGACACCCGATCGGCAATCGGGGCAACAGATACGAAATACGGCATGAACTCGGGCACCAGGGCTCGGTCCGCCAGCAGATTGACCAGCGTGAAAAACTTCGACCGCACCAGCCACCTTCCGATCAGGTGCCAGAGAATGCGATTGGTCTGATACATGACCACCATGGGGCAGCCCGCGGAGGCCACCTCGAGTGTTGCGCTGCCGCTGGCGACCAGGCAGAGATCGACCACGTCGGCCGTATCGGTCACCGAGTCGACTGAGTACTCGCACTGAAAGCCGGGGATCTCCATCCGGCCCAAAAGGGCTCGACGCTCCTCGCTGGTCGCGACCGCCACATACCGCGTTCCAGGGAATTCCCGCCGCAACAACAGGGCAATCTCCTGCATCGGCCGCCAGAGCGATTCGATCTCCGCCAGCCGGGAGCCGGGCATCAGCGCGATCCGGGCTCGGCGGGGATCGAACGCCGAATAGTCCTTGCGAAAACTGGTCAGGTCGGCGGGCAGCTTGTCGAGCAGCGGATTGCCGACAAACGTCGTATCGACCCCCCGCTGCCGGAACCACGGTTCCTCGAAGGGCAGCAGACAACAGAGCTTGTCGCAGCAGCGGCGCAGCTTGCGGATGCGCCATGCCCCCCAGGCCCAGAGCTGGGGGGCGACGTAGAACAGCGTCCGGATGCCGGCCCGCCTGGCTGCCTTGGCGACATGGAAATTGAACGACGGAGAATCGCAGACGATCACCAGATCGACCGGATGCTGTCGCAGGTAACGTCCGATTCGCTTCAGCAGCCTGTAGTAATACCCGGCGTGGGCCACCGCCTTGTAGGTCATCACCGCCCCGCCCACGGTGCTCTCGATCAGCTCGCAGCCGGCCTCGGCCATCTTCGGCCCGCCGATGCCCACGAACTCGATCTTCCGTCCACTCGCCGCCAGGGCGCGAATCAGCCCGGCACAGTGTACGTCGGCACTAGGGTCGTTGGCGCTGATGAACAGCCGATATGTTCTCTTCGCATCTGCCATAATCGCAAGTCGTTACGTCTTACCACCGCCGCCTCCAAACATCAATCCCGAATTCCACCGCCAGGCAGGCGGACTGCGCGCAGCGCTCCTGCCCGATGGCACTCGCGTCTTTCATTTGACCGGGCGGAACGGAGAGAATTCGGAATTGGACTTGAACATTGTGATACTATATGAGTATATTGCCACATAGTTATAAAGCCGGGCCGTCTCGTGGCGACCCGTGAGAAGGGCTGGAGCCATACGATTATGGGCACCAATAGGAACCTGTTGTACGAGAAACAGGCGGAGATCGCCAAGGCCATCGCCCATCCGCTGCGCATCGCAGTGATCGATTTCCTGCGCGATGGAGAGAAGTGCGTCTGCGACATCGCCGAGCACGTCGAGTCCGAGCGGTCGAACGTGTCGCGGCATCTGGCGGTGATGGTCAACGCCGGCGTATTGAGCTGCCGCAAAGAGGGCCTGAAGGTCTTCTACTGCCTGAGGACCCCGTGCGTCGTCGACTTTCTCGGCTGCACGACCCGCGTCCTGAAATGCCAGGCCAAGGAGCACGAGAAGCTCCTGGCCTCACTGTAGTCTGGGGGGAACCGATCCGATGGATTGGAAAAGCGAGTGGAAGAAACTCGTTCTGATTGCCGGCGTCTTCGTCGCCTGCTTCTACCTGCCGGTCGGGCTCGGCCGCTTCGACGGCGCTG
Organism: Sedimentisphaerales bacterium; assembly: GCA_040772485.1. Lineage (GTDB taxonomy): Bacteria > Planctomycetota > Phycisphaerae > Sedimentisphaerales > Anaerobacaceae > Anaerobaca. The sequence goes on from JAXGYC010000019.1 coordinate 130,916, forward strand.
TCATGGAGTCGCTGCACCTGGTCAGGTGGTACGCCCGCGAGCACGTGCTGCTGTGCCTGGTGCCGGCCTTCTTCATCGCCGGGGCAATCTCCGTCTTCGTCAGTCAGGCGTCGGTGATGAAGTACCTCGGCGCCAGAGCCAACAAGGTCCTCGCTTACGGCGTCGCCTCGGTTTCCGGGTCGATCCTGGCGGTCTGCTCGTGCACCGTGCTGCCTTTGTTTGCCGGCATCTACCGGATGGGGGCGGGCCTCGGACCGGCCACCACATTCCTCTACTCCGGCCCGGCCATCAACGTCTTAGCTATCATCCTGACCGCCCGCGTCCTTGGACTGGAACTGGGCATCGCCCGCGCCGTCGGCGCGATCCTGTTCAGCGTCGTCATCGGCCTGCTGATGCACGTGATCTACCGTAAGGAGGAGACCGCCAAGGCCGATGCGCAGATGGCCATGCCGGAGCCGCAGGTCAATCGTCCGCTGTGGAAGAACGCGCTCTACTTCGCCTCGATGGTGGGCATTCTGGTCTTCGCCAACTGGGCTCGCAGCGGCGACGTCCGCGCGGTGTTTCTCTGCTGTCCCGGCGGATTGACCACCTTCAAGGTCGAAGGGACCGTCGTTGACAGGACGGATGAGACGGTGACCATCGTCGACACCGCGGGCAAGAGGCAGGAGCTGTCGGCCGATCTGCTCCAGGACATCCAGGAGGTTCGCAAGAACAGCCTGTACGAGTTGATCCACCGCTTCCGCTGGGTGCTGGTCGGCGGACTGCTCGCGGCGTTTCTGCTCATGGTCAGTACGTGGTTCAGCCGGAGCGAGATCGGCGAGTGGGTCGAGGCTACCTGGGGTTTCGCCAGGCAGATCCTGCCGCTGCTGCTGGTAGGCGTCCTGATCGCAGGCTTCCTGCTGGGCCGTCCCGGGCATGAGGGGTTCATCCCCGGCAAATACGTCGAGATGCTCGTGGGGGATAGCCCTAACCAGATGTTGGAGGTCACCGGCTGGGGCGACGGATTCGAGAGCTTCGCTCGCGCGATCTGGCCTGTGTGGACGAACTTCTTTGCCAGCGTCTTCGGAGCGTTCATGTATTTTGCGACGTTGACGGAGGTGCCGATTCTCCAGGGACTGATGGGTTCGGGCATGGGCAAGGGTCCGGCACTGGCGCTGCTGCTGGCGGGTCCCGCCCTCTCGCTGCCCAACATGCTCGTGATTCGCTCCGTCATGGGCACGCAGAAGACCATCGTGTTCGTGTCGCTCGTGATCGCTATGGCCACGATCTCCGGCATCATTTTCGGAGCCCTATGAGGGACAACGGGAATACTGGAGTGTTGGAATATTGGAATACTGGAATGGTGGAACTGTGGGGAGAGAGAAATGGAGCGACGGAATATCAATCGCGGCTATATGAAGTTGACGGTGTGGCAGGACGCGATCGCCTTCTACGTTCACACTGTCGCCGTCTTCCAGAACTGGCCATACGAAATGAGGCGTGTGGCCGGCCAACAGATTGCAGGAGTGGATTCGATCCATCGAAACATCGCCGAAGGATATGGGCGCAAGTCCTTGAAGGAATACCTCCAGTTTCTGAACATCGCTCTGAGCTCGGCGGCCGAATCGGTATCGGGACTTCACGCCTACCAAACGAGCGGCCAACTGACAGAGGCGCAATTCGACGCCCTGGACGGCGAAGCCTACAAAATTGAGAATGGCTTGAAACGTCTCATAGCAAGCCTCCAGAAGAAGCTGCAAGATGGAACATGGCAAGACAAGTTCTGAAGCAACACCGTGGACACATGGGGTGAGAACTGGCAGTCGACCTGTCGGCTCGCCCAGCATTCCAGTATTCCACTATTCCAGTATTCCAATCCTCTATCGGGATGAACGGAGATTGCAGTATGAAGAAGATACAGATTCTGGGGACGGGATGTCCCAAGTGTACGAAGCTGGCGGAAAACGCCGAGGCCGCCGCGAAGGAACTGGGGCTGGATTACAGCATCGAGAAGGTCACGAAACTCGACGAGATCATGGCGTTCGGCGTGATGGTCACGCCGGCCCTGGCGGTCGACGGCCAGGTGAAGGTCGTCGGCAAGGTGCCCTCGCCGGCCCAGATTCAGCGAATGCTGGAATAGCGACGTGACTGGACAACAGCAGGCATATTACAGGGGAGGCTCGAAATGAGCAATGCACATGAATGCACCGGTGGAGAGACATTGATCTTCGCGTGTTCCGGGGCAGCGGATGTGGGCGCCGTCAGCGATCGGGCGGCGCGGCAGATGACGCGAGATGGAATCGGCAAGATGTTCTGCCTGGCGGGCGTGGGCGGCCGGGTCGAAGGGATCGTGCAGAAGACCAGAGCGGCTTCGCAGATCGTCGCCATCGACGGCTGCTCGCTCGACTGCGCGAAGAAGTGCCTCGAACAGGTTGGCGTCAGCCGCTTCAAACATCTGCGCGTCACCGACCTGGGTATGGAAAAAGGCCAGACCTCGGTCAACGATGAGAACGTTGCCGCCACGGCCAAGGCCGCCTCCGCCCTGCTGGCCTGAACGAAGAGGAACAAGCATGCGTTCGATCTGGATACCCTTGATCGCAGCGGTCGCCATCGGCGCCGTGGTGGCGGCTGTCGTACTGCAACGACGCGCGGAGGTCGCACCTTCGCCCCCAGACGAAGTAAAGGTCGCCACAGACGATTCGACGCCCCGCGCGCCGCTGCCTTGCCTGGTGGAGTTCTCGGCGGGCGACTGCGGCCCCTGCAAGACGATGGAGCCCATCCTCGACGGATTGGCCAGAGACTATCAGGGCCGGTTCCGAATCGAGACCATCGACATCTGGAAACGGCCGAGCGCAGGCGAAGAACACAACATCCGCATGTACCCCACGCAGATCTTCTACGACAAGATGGGCAACGAGCTGTTTCGCCACGAGGGTTTCTTCTCCAGAGACGACATCCTCGCCAAGTGGAAGGACCTCGGCCAGGATTTCGAATCGTCTCGAATGATGCCGGACGCCGAACGATGAGTCAAACGTGGAAGGCGATTGTGTCGTCACGTTGCTGATCATGCGGGGCAGCAAGAGGTGATACCATGATGTCTGCACAGTATTGCAGGACCAGTCCGGCAAGTATCGTGCTCCTGCTGGCTACGGCGATAGGTATGTGGTGCATCTTCGTGTGGGTGCCCTCCGTATTGAGAGCGAAAGGAGATCGTATGACCAAGGCGCTGAAGATTGTCGTGGTGGCGGCTCTGATTCTATCGGTGGCAGCTATCGTGTGGCTCAAGCAGCGAGACAAACAGATGGAAGCCGTGCAGAGTCTGACCACACCGCCTGTCGCGGCCGAACCAGCCGCATCGGGCCTGCCTCGCCTGGTGGACCTGGGTGCGGACAAGTGCATCCCGTGCAAGATGATGGCCCCGATCCTGGAGGAACTGAAGGAGGAGTATGCAGGTCGGATGGAGGTGGTCTTCATCGACGTTTGGGAGAATCCCGATGCGGCCAAGCCATACGGCATCAAGATGATCCCGACGCAGATCTTCTACGACGCCGCCGGAAGGGAAGTCTTTCGCCACGAAGGGTTCTTCTCCAAGGAGGACATCCTGGCCAAGTGGAAGGAGCTGGGCGTGGATCTGTCGGCGTCCGGCGCCGGTGCCACCACATTCGAGCGGCTCACGCCGGCCAAGGCGGATGAGCGTCCGAAGGAGAGCATCTGCTACATGTGCGACGGGGACATTGACGCCAGGACGTTCGTAACCGTGCAGACGGACAAGGGGCCGGTGCGGCTGTGCGGCCCTCACTGCTACTTCATCATGCACTCGTGCCTGACCGAGGACAAGACCGACTTCGAGAAAAAGGTAGCCGTCACGGACTGGGCCACGGGCAAGCCGGTCCCGATTGCCGAAGCCGCGTTCCTCTGCGGCGAGGATGAACCCACGGGCAGGCCGTGGATCAAGGCCTTTGCCGCCCGGGACGCCGCTCTCGCCGAGCGGTCCGCCGCCGGAGGAAGCGTCCTGAACCTCGAATCGCTTGCACAGAAGGAGATGTCGCACCGCTGTGGCTTCTGCGATCGCGCATGCTACCCGCAGGATGCCGCCGAGGTGATCGTCGATGGCGGCGTGCACACCTGGGGCTGCTGTTCGCACTGTGCTCTCGGCATAGCCGCCCGGACCGGCAAAAACATCGAGGTTCGCGAAAGGGATCGACTGACGAAACAACCGGTCGTCGTCAAGACGTTCGAGGGCCAGGTCGCATCACTGGAACCGGCGACGGCCGTCGCATGGTTCGGCCAGCGCCCCAAATCCGACGGAACCTGGGCGTCCGCCGGTTGCTTCCACCAGGGCTTCTTCACCAGCGAAGACAACCTCAAGCGGTGGGTCGAGCAGAATCCCCTCGAGACAGGCCGGCTCATCAGCATCAGCCAGGCGCTGGCCGACAAGATGAAACTCACGCCCACCCAGATCCAGAAGGCCTGCAAAATCGGCGAATGCGCGCCGAAATGACCGAAACAGATTCGCACCCGGAGATCCCGATCATGATGAAGAGACAGATTCTTTCGATAGCCGTCATTGTCGTGCTTGGAGTGTCCATTCTTCCGACATCTGCGGCCCAAGTCGCAGCGAAACCCGCCCTGGTGTGTGACGTCTATCCGGGCCTGGCCTCGAACAGCCTGACCTACGCGCGGCTGTCGGAGCTGCCGCCCGGGGTGATTCTGAGGGCGGATGGTCTGGCCATAAAGGAACAGGAGGTCACCGACGAAATCGCCAAGGCGCCGGCAGAGATGCAGGCCCAGCTCAAGAAGAACGCCTTCTTCCTGCTGGAAAACCTGGCGACGCGTCAGCTCCTGGTCGCACAGGCCAAGGCCAAGTCCTCAGAGAAGGATGTGGCGGCATCGGACGAGCGAGCATTGATTCAGACCTACCTCCAGGGTCTGGTCGCCGGCGTGGAGGTCAGCGATGCCGAGGTGGCCACGTTCTACGAAGAGAACAAGGAGGCCTGCGGCGGAGCGACCCTGGACCAGGTGAAGGACCAGCTCAGACACATGGTGCTCCAGCAGAAGCAGCAAGCTGTGGTCGATGAGCATGTCCGCACGATGGCTCGGCGGGTGCCCATCGAGGTCTCCGCGGCGTGGGCGAAGGGGCAATCCCTCCTCGCGAAGGACAATCCCGTGGACAAGGCCCGCCACAGCGGCACGCCGTCGCTGGTGGATTTCGGTTCCACCGGGTGCGTGCCTTGCGATATGCTGGCCCCGATTCTTGACACGTTGAAAGCCAAGTACGCCGGCAAGTTGAATGTCGTGTTCGTTCACGTCGGCCAGGAGCAGATCCTCGCTTCGCGCTATGGGATTCAGAGCATTCCGACGCAGTTCTTCTACGACAAAGACGGCAAAGAGGTCTTCCGCCATACGGGATTCTGGCCGCAGGCCGAAATCGAGAAGAAACTGGCGGAGATGGGGGTAACAGAATAATGGAACAACTGTTCACCACACTGACGAAGGCCGTGGAGGCCACGCCTGCGATTGCTGTCTCCGCTTCGTTCGTCTGGGGCATCCTGAGCATCCTGCTGAGCCCGTGTCACTTGTCGAGCATCCCGCTGATCGTTGGGTTCATCGACCAGCAGGGCCGCATGTCCACAAAGCGGGCCTTGGCCATCTCGACCCTGTTCGCCGTCGGCATTCTGGTGACGATCGGCGTCATCGGGGCGATTACAGCGGCGGCCGGACGGATGATGGGCGACGTTGGCCGCTACGGCAACTACTTCGTCGCCCTGATCTTCTTCCTCGTGGGCCTGCACCTGCTGGACGTGATCCCAGTGCCCTGGTCGGGGCCGGGCCAGGTCGGGATGAAACGCAAGGGGCTGCTCGCCGCCCTGATCCTGGGCCTGGTCTTCGGCGTCGCCATCGGCCCGTGCACGTTTGCCTATATGGCGCCGATGCTCGGCGTGACGTTTCGCGTGGCGTCCGCCAGCCTGCTGTATGGAATCGTCCTGCTTATTGCCTACGGCATGGGCCACTGCTCGGTGATCGTCGTCGCCGGTACGAGCACCGGATGGGTCCAGCGCTATCTGAATTGGAGCGAAAAATCCAAGGGCACAACAATTGTGAAGAAGGTCTGCGGCGTCCTGGTGATCCTGGGCGGTCTCTATCTGATCTACGCAGCGCCCTGATCGTGAGATTTCAGCTCATTCATGCAATGGCAAAGGAGGAAAAAACGTGGATCGAAGGAAGTTCCTGGCAACCACTCTGACCGCGGGCGCTGCGGCATCGCTGACCTCCACGGCGGCGGCCGCTCAGGCAGACAAGATGATCCGGATCGTCGGCGTCTCGTGCAGTCCGCGCAAGGGCAAAACGACCGCAACGGCGATCCAGGTCGCACTCGACGCCGCCAGGACGGCAGACCCTCGGATACGAGTAGAGCTGGTCGACCTCGGCGGGCTTCAGATCGCCGGCTCGCTGGGAGGCGCGACGTCGGCCGAGGCCAACCAGCCGGAGGACGACTTCGACCTCGAAGTGCTGCCATTGCTCAAGGCGCCCCGAGTCCCGGACGGCATGATCATCGGCTCGCCCAGCTATTTCCGCAGTATGAGCGCCCTTTGCAAGGCCTTCCTCGAACGGCTCCAGGTCTTCCGCGAGCCCAAGCTCCTGCTGGCGGACATGGCGCTCGGTGCGCTCGCAACGGGCGCCTACCGCAACGGGGGCCAGGAACTGGTCATCCAGGAGATCCAGACCGCTATGTTGGTCCATGAGGTGATGGTCGTCGGCGGCAAACCGCGCGCCCACCAGGGCGCGACCCTGTGGAACAACTGGAAAGACGACATCATGAAGGACGAGTTCGGTATTGAGACCGCCAAACAGCTCGGCATCCGCGTCGCCGAGGCGGCCCTGCGGCTGAGAACATAACGGAGGCTATTGCATCGCCAAGCCGTGCGGATTCCCCTTGACACCTGACGGTCGGCTCTGAAAATGGTGGCCATCGGGGATGGAGTCCCCCGCAACCGCCCGTTGGGCTGATGACTCCTACCGAACCGAGCCCGGTGGGAGTAATGTTGGCCCCTGTCGAACGATTCCTTCCCGGCAGCAGAAAAGGCAGAAGATACGAAGGAGTCGTTGCATGGGGTACAAGCTGATTGGTCTGGCCGTCGCGGGCGCCTGCGGGGCCCTGGCTCGGTATGGGCTTTCCGGCCTCTTCCAGCGGGGACAACACATCGGCTTCCCCTGGGGCACGCTGACCGTGAACGTGTTGGGCTGCTTTCTGTTCGGCCTGATATGGACACTGACGCAGCAACGGTTCTCGGTCAGTCCGGAGACGCGAGCGATCCTTCTGGTCGGTTTCCTCGGTTCGTTCACCACGTTCAGCGCGTTCCTGTTCGAAACGGATCAGATGCTCGAGCAGGGCGAGTGGCTCATGGCCGGATTGAATCTGGCCGGTGAGCTGGGACTTGGCCTGGCGGCGTATCTTCTGGGAGCCTTCCTCGGCCGGACAGTCTGATTGGAAAGGAGTCAATCCTGTGATTCTACCTTCTGAGGCCCAGTTGCTGCGGATCTTCATCGGCGAGAGCGATAAGCACGGACACCGGCCGCTCTACGAGGCGATCGTGGAGGAAGCCCGCAAACGCGGTATGGCCGGGGCAACCGTCCTGCGGGGCGTAATGGGATTCGGCAAAGCCAGCCGCATCCATACCATCAAGATCCTCCGCCTTTCGGAGGACTTGCCCATCGTGATCGAGATCGTGGACAAGCCCGAGCGGATCGCTGCGTTCCTGCCCGACCTGGACAACATGGTCCAGGATGGCCTGGTGACACTGGAATCTGTGCAGGTAGTCAAGTACCACGCCGATGGCGTGAGGTAATAGCCGCCAGGAATCAGGCGGGAACGATGGGGGATCACGCCGGCCGCCGCAGCGGCATCGGCGAACTTGGGAGTCTGGAGTATGGCGGACGACTTTCGTACAACATGTGTGTCGGTGTTCCTGACATTGGCGTGGAACGCATGGGCCTGCGGGGATCAAGAAGCGCCGCGCGGCGGCGGCGTGGGAACGCAATTGCCTTGCGAGAAAGCAATCTATGTCGACTCTGTGACAGGCGCGGAGGTCACGATGCTGACGACCTCGCCCGCCAGGGACGACAAAATCTACCAGACCCATCCGAACTGGACGGCGGATCGGGAACACATCGTCTTCATGTCCGATCGCACCGGCTCCCGGCAGTACTTCGCCGTCTCGACGGCGACCGGGGTCATCACGCAACTGACCGACGACAGCGGGCCGGGCAACGCCTGCCTGAGCCGCACCAGCAACCGGATGTTCTACACATCGGGGCGGGAGATTTGGGACCTGGACATCGATGTGGTGCTGCGAGAGGGCCCGGACACCGCAAACCATCCCTGCCGCCGCAAGGTGGCCGACCTGCCCCAAGGTATTGAACTCAGCGGGACTCTCACGGTAGACCGCGACGGCAAGACCATGTACCTTGGCGTCCAGCGCGGCGACTCGTGGGCCTTGCTGGCCCTGGACACGGAACGAGGCGAGTTCCGAACGATCCGGGAGTTGGACTTTCGCGTGGGCCACTGCCAGGCCCATCCGACGATCTCCGGCCTGGTCATGTACTGCTGGGAGACGGGCGGAGACTCCGAGCAACGGATGTGGGTGGTCCGCGCCGACGGCTCCGAGAACGGCCCCTTCTACCAGGAGACGTACGACGAGTGGGTCACGCACGAGGTGTGGTGGGGAGCGGACAAGGCGCTGTTCACGATCTGGCCGAAGAATGAGGAGATGCTCCGCAAGCCGCACGGCATCGCCTGGGTCGCTCTTGGCGATCGGTCGCTGCACGTCCTGAATCAAAAAAGGTACTGGCACGTAGGCGGCGACCCGGCGGGACAGTGCGCGGTGGGCGACACCTTCGACGGCCAGCTCTTTCTCGTGGACGCCCGGACGGGCCAGGCCAGACTCCTGACGCACGGACATCGCCCCCAAGGCGCCACGGTGCATCCGCACCCATCCTTTTCCCCGGACGGGTCGCATGTGCTGTTCTGCTCGGAGAAGAACGGCAATTGGGATCTGTGCCTGGTCCGCGTGAGGTGACCTTCCTCGCGATCACGTCGAAGCGGATGGTTTCGGCAAGACCGGGTCAACCGGCGAGGGCAAACTTGACCACAGGGACTGTTCGCTGCGTGGCGATGCTGTGTCGATGGCGCTTGATCCGCTCGATTTCGTGCAGCGTTTCGGCGGTCAGGTAGGTCTGTCCGCAGTCGGGGCAACTGACAACCGGGACATTTTCGATCACGAGCAGTCCAGCGCCCTTGCCATAGCTTCGGGTGATGTGGCGCAATTTCGCCGCGTTTCTTCCGCAGTAGTCGCAGATCACAGCGCCTGACGCCACGTCGTGCTCCTGCACCGAAAATCCACAACCGGTATAGCCAATCTCTGGCCAGATTACCACGGCCAAGCGGCGGCCCGCCAGCGAATTCGCCCAGGCGAATGCGGGGAGTGTTGAATGGGCTGGTCCGCCGGGGTATACTCGCACGAGCGAAAGGCACACTT
>JAXGYC010000020.1:0-124825 GCA_040772485.1 Sedimentisphaerales bacterium
CCGGAACGCTTGCTGGCCATGGTAGCTGGTGGCCGCGCTGAATGTCAACAATTTCCGCCGCCAATCCGGGGAATCTTAGTATGCCTATGGAAGGCCTTGCCGGGGCTCCACAAAACCGGCGGCGGCGTCACAAACGGGTGCAGGCGGCGCCGGTTTGCGCACCGGCGGTGAGCTGTACTTCTGCATCGAGGACATGAAGCGGCTTGTGCGGCATCGGCCGATGGATTACAGTCGCTTCCTGGTGCATGGCCGCCTGGACTGTGTAACATCGGCAGGCCTTGCGGAACGGCGTCGTGAGACCGACTGTTCGAAGCGATAGAAACCATGCGACAGAAACGCGTCAAGGTGTTGCTCGGATCCATCGCCCTTCTGCCCGCCCTCTGGATTGTGTTGTCCTTCTGGGCAAGGCCTATTCCCAACCATCCCTTTTTCGGGGATGATGAGGTTCTTCTGATCGCCCACCGAGGCGGCGCAGGTCTGTGGCCGGAGAACACGATCTATGCCTTCGAGCACGCCGTGGAGCTTGGCGTGGACGTCCTGGAGATGGACGTGCAGAGCACAAAGGACGGCGAACTGGTCGTCCTCCACGACGAGACGGTAGACCGCACGACGAACGGCACGGGCCGCGTCCAGGAACTGACGCTGGCAGAGATCCAGGACCTGGACGCAGGCTACACCTGGACGCCGGACAACGGCGAGAGCTACCCGTTCCGGGGTCAGGGGCTCCGGATTCCCACCCTGGCCGAGGTCCTGGCCGCGTTTCCAGAGGCGAGGATGAACATCGAGATCAAACAGGGCCCTATCGTCGCCCGTTTGTGCCGGATGCTGCGCGACTGTGGGATGGCTGAGCGGGTCTTGATTGTGGCATTCGACGCCCACACGATGAGCCACTTCCGCCGGCTTTGTCCAGAAATTGCCACCGCCGCGGTAGAGGAAGAAATCCGGATGTTCTATGGCCTGAACCTGGCACATCTGGGGAGGTTCTATCGGCCGCCTGCGGAGGCCCTGGAAATCCCGGAGTATCACGGCGACCGGCGTGTGCTCACCCAGCCGTTCGTCAAAGCCGCCCACGGACGCAACCTGGAGGTGCACGTGTGGGTGGTCAACGACGTCAACGACATGCAGCGCATGGTGGACCTGGGGGTCGACGGCATCATCACGGACTACCCCGACCGACTGAAGGCCGTCTTGGGAAGGTCCGGCCCCCCGTGATCGAGCGGCCGATGCCCTCGCGCCGCCAGGGTAACGTCAACAGAGGGCACAGCCGGGAACAGGCACGTCCTGAGGCTGAGGACAACGCAAGGGTTACACGGGCCCGAGGCCGGAGCGGGAGGCGAATCGAACGGGGCGATCCTGCTCGTCGCGCTTCCTGGCCAGGCACCCGATCTTCCAGGTCCAGTTTCCGCCCCAACCTTCGTCCCGAGCCCGCTTGCAGATCTCGATGGCCTTGCTGTACGAGCCCTCCTGCTCCAGCAGGACCGCGAGCGTCAGGTAACCTATGTGGGCGGGTAGCGGCTCGCGCGGGTGCAGTTCGTGCAAGGCCTGCGCGGCCGCGGCGGACAGGGTGATTTGCTTGTGACAGGCGCCGTAGATCAGATCCAGGGCGTCGAGACTGTGGTCCCGCCACTTGCTGTGCAGGCGGATCATCTCCTGGTAGACCAGGTGCAGGCCAATGATGTCGTCTTCGGCTTGCGCCCGTTCTTCGGCCTTGGCGAGAATCTTGGACGCCCGGTGTCTGTCCTGCGGCGCGTCTCTCAGACAGCCGGCCACGACACTCAGCAGGACGGCGGCGCTGGGGAAGTAGCACGGGCCTCGGCCTCTGGTCAGCGGCCGGCCGCCGGTGGGCACACTGGGATGATGGAAGGCCGCCTCGATGCGATCCTGCTCAGCCTTGGGGAAGACGGACGACCACCACGGTCCCAGGCCGAAGTAGCCCAGTTGGCCCTCTGTTTCGTGGCGTCGATAACAAAGACGTGCGATGAGATCTGTGGTGGTAGCCATGGGCTCTGCCCGCTTTCTGCATGGGGCGCCCGAGTGAGTTGACACCAAATCTTCTAAGCAAACCCAAACCAAAGCCTACGAAACGAAGAGCCACCTGCCAAATGCGTCTTCTATTCGTTCTCCTCCTCGATGATCTCGCCGCCGACGGTCAGCTTTACCGTCATCGGTTTGCCGCCTTTGCGACCCGAGACCTCGTAGAACGCCTTGTCCCCTTCGATTTCGACGGAGGCATCGAGATCTTCGGCAGAGCCAAAGTACCTCTCGGAGGCGGTGCGTACCGCCGCAGGAATCGTGGCGTATGGCACGCTCTGCTCGCTCGACAGCACCGTCCCGTCGGCGGCGACGTCATACTCCACATCCCGGCCCCCCACCGTCGCCTCGACGTCGTAGACGGTCCTGCCGTCTTCCTGTGCCTTCTCCAGTTCCCGAATCTGCCCGCCGGCGGTCAGTCTCTCGATCGTGGCTCGCGCAGCCGGTGGAACCTCCGCCAGCGAAACGGCGCGGGCCGGCGCTTCGTCTTGAGCCGATCTGCGGAGCGTACTGCATCCGAACAGTCCTGTGACAACGACGATGATCCCTGCACTCACAAGCACGCGGCACCACATGGCGTCATCTCCTTACATGGTCTCTTCTCAACACGCACCGGGACGCGCATGCGCCCTGCCAACAAGCATCATGATTGGCGATCTTGCGTTTACCCCGACATACTGAGCCCTTGTGCGGCGCACTCCATGATGCGCAGGCGTCGCGTCGGACTGCAATAGTTGTGCCCATCAATTCTCGCGCGGCGCGCCAGTTCGACCCGGGCCGGCCACGCGAATTGCGGGCGGGAGCGACAATTGACAGAACGGCACGGCCGATCTATCGTATAATCCTATCGGAATTGGGTCGTATTTGACGTTGTGCGGCCGCGGAGCCGCAAGGAAGCAATCGAATTCAAGGAAGGAGATAGACTATGAGAGCACGCATTTGTCTGATCGCCCTGCTGGCCGCCGCAGTCCTGCTGGGGCTGGGCTGCAAGACCACCATCATCGATCCCGCCACGCAGAGCCGGGCCACCTACCGGATGGGCAAGCTGACCGTCGAAGAGCCGAGAGACCTCCATGCGCTCTACGCGGCCACGGAAAAGGCGATGTCCGACCTCGGATTGAAGGTGGTACAGTGCTTCAAGGACCAGCTCCAGGCCGAAGTCGTCGCGCGGGATGCACAGGACAAGAAGGTGGCCATCCGCCTGCTGTCGATCACGAAGGACACGACGAGGATAACGGTCGCCGTCAGTCCGGTGGAGAAGGCGCAGCGGATCTACCAGGCCATCCACGACAACCTCGGGATGTAGCCGGCCGCACGACCCCGACGCACAGGCGGGGATACTTGCCTTCACAGGACCCGCACCGGAGCCGGTGCCGCAGGACGCGCCAGGGCGCCACATACGTAGGTGTACGTATTTGTGGGTGTTCTTCCGATCTGGCGGCGCTTTCCATTCATGCCGGGCACAGCCGCAGCCGATCTTGCGGGATACCTGAACCGTATACTGATGCGGAAGAAGAAGGAGGTATCACATGAGCATCCAGAACTGGTCGGAAAACATGGTTCTGGTGGAGCTGCCCGGTGAACCGCAGACAAGCAAGGAACTCGAGAACGTCGTTCGCCACGTGCGCGATCGCGCCGACTGCGGTGTGGTGGCCGATTTCAGCGAGGTGACGATTCTCACCTCCAGTTCGCTGGCAGCGCTGCTGCGTCTGAGAAAACTGCTGGATGGCTGTGAACAGCCCCTGGTCCTGTGCGGGGTCGGCCAGGCCACCCGGGGAATCATCTCGGTGACGGGCCTCGATGGCGTCTTCGACATCGTCGAGGACCGATTCGACGCGCTGGCGAGAGCCCAGGCAGTGCCCAAAACCGTATAAGAAACCCGAGACGCGGCGGAATCCCCAGGCGCTCGGTAAGTTCAGGACCCTCGGTCGAGTTACGGCGACCGCCGGGTCCGTTGGTTACGCTCAAGGCCCGGTAGAACCGATGCTCCCCCCACATTCGGTTGTCCGGGCCTTCTGTTTTGCAGCCCCACCGCAGTGGGCCTCCACACCGTTTGTGCGACAGGGAACGGTACCCTCGCACCATACAAGAGTCTGTCGCATTGCGCAAATGCGACCGTAAGGCCCTCTTTGCCCACACCCGCGCGCGCCTTTGACGCGCCCCTCAGGTTTGCTATGGTTTGAGGGGGGCAGTGCGATGATCAGTCGGACGGAGCTGTTGATTATGATTGCCATTCTGGCGGTGGGGACGGCGGTCATCCTACTGATGCTCGCTTCGGGTTGTATCAGCGGCCCGGAGCTGCCCTGATCGCATCCGCAGCGGCGTGCGATGCGCCGCAGGAGTTCGGCCCTGGTGTCGCAGCCTCTCAACTCCGTTCCGAGTCCCCTTTCGCCGCACCGCCGACAGTACTATGTCAGTCCGAAAACCTCCGGCGTCTTTCACGTCCGAACGAAGACGGCGTTCGTTCGCGGCCTTGCCCACGCCGCATTCGTTTTCTATGGTTTACGAGGGTGCTCTATGAAAGACTTCTGGCAACACGACAACGGCAAGGTCTACGCGGTGCGCAGCGACTCGTTCGGACGGATCACCGGGGCCGCCGGACCGTTCGACCCCGACAACCTCGGCAGCCTCGAAGACTTCCACTACGGGCCTGCCATCGTCGAATGGGTCAAGAACGCCATCGCCGAGCGCAAGCTCCGCCGCATCCACGCCACGCCGGTCAAGCAGGTCCTGCCCAACCGCTGAATCGACGACCCTCAGCGACGAGCGGGACTCTTCCGGCGCAGTGCGTCGCCGCCCGAGGCGTCGTGCAATGCCGTGACAAATCCCGCCGGGACTGCACAACCGAGCGTCTGCAACCGCTCGACGCTTTCCCACGCCTCGTCGTATTGGCCCCCGGCGTAGCAGGCCACCGCACGCAGAAAGTGCGATTCGGCGCGCCGCAAGTCGATCGCGATCACCTGCTCGAAGTCGGAGATCGCCTCAACGTATCGGCCCATCTCCAGATGCAGACGGCCGCGATTCTCGTAGCCTTCGACGCCTTGGGGATCGATCCCGATCACCCGGCCGAAATCGGATACGGCCTGCCCTAAATTGCCGATCGCGACGTAGACCAGCGCGCGGTTGTGACAGGCATCGACGAACACAGGGTCCCGCTGGATCGCGCGCGAGAACTGGGCGATGGCCTCTTCGTAGCGGCCCTCTCGGGCCAGGGTGATCCCCCTGTGGTTGCACGCGGCGGCATCTGCGGCAGTCGCGGGAACGACGAGAAGCTCGCCCCGGAGCCGGTCCTGCCACGGACGCTGCGGCCCGTCGAGCGAGCCGGTGAACTGCGCCTGCCATCGGCGCAGGTCCTCGCGCTGGCGGCCCATCACATGGGCCTCGAATTCGCGGCCCGAAGGCAGGTAGCCCTTCCGCTGAAGCGCCGCGCAACCAAGCGGATAGCGGGTCTTCGCCGCCAGGTAGGGAAGAGCCTGGATCGTCCCGGCGTCGACGAACGTCTCGCGATAGCCGAACGATTGCTTCGGCGTCAGATCGAACGGCAAACCCAGCGGCGAGACGACGCCGGTGATGACGTGGACGAACCCAAAGGCGGCCAGGACCAGCGCCGCCGCGGCGCACAGCGTCACCGAGGTCCGCTCGTACCATCGTCTGGGCCGGGCGTCCTTGCGCGCCTTCGGTCGCGACGCGATGCAGTCGCCTGCGCTCGGCGCGCCGTCGAGACCGCCGCTGCATTTGCCGCCATCTTTCGCGCTCATCGCTCGTCATCCGACTCTGGTTTGTGGCACCCCCGCCCTTGCCTTCGTTTATACACATCCGGCCCACCATCGGCAACCCCCAGGGTTGCCGCTGCCACCCGGCGCCGGCCTCACCCCCACCTCCAGTAGTCAACAGACGGCGGGGATCCATCTGTCTCCACAAATTCCGTTTTTTTTTCTGGACACAGGCGCACCGGTTCGTATAATGGGCCTGCTGGGTATCAGGAAGCGCCCGGCCTAAGCGAGAGGGATTTCACCAGGGAGTCCGGCCGAACGACCAACGTTGCGGCGAGACGATGAATCCGGCCGGAATGCTCGCGCAATTGAACGGCGCGCACAGCTTGGGCTGCGCGCGTGCGAGACGGGTTTATCAACACCAGTGAGGAGGGACCAGACCCATGAGAGAAACGATTGTTGTTTGCGCCGTCGCGATGTGCGTCACGTCGTGGTTGGGGGCCGAAGAATCTCAGGTCAACGTGCGAACCAGCGGCGCGCAGGCCAAGGCGGCACTGGCCGCCGACGCCGACGGACGCACGGTGATCGTGTGGAGCAGCTACTTCAGCAGCGCCGGCCGCTCCAACGAGATCATCGCCCGCCGGTTCGATGCGGCGGGCCGGCCGTTCGACGCCGACGAGTTCCAGGTCAACGTGCTGCGCGAAGGCAACCAGACCGAGCCGGCGGTTGCGGCCGACGGCGCCGGCGCGTTCCTCGTCGCCTGGCACGGGCCGGGACTCGACGCCGAGGACGTGTTCGCCCACCTGTACGATTCGAACGGCATTCCGCTGACCGACGAGTTGCTCGTCAACACCACCACGCAAGGCTCGCAGCTCTATCCGAGCGTCGCGGCCGCTGACTCTGGGACGTTTGTCGTCGTCTGGGAGAGCCGGCAGGAAGATCAGTTCGGCCCGATCAACGCAATCCGCGGACAGTTGTTCGACGCGGGCGCCGCCCCGCTGGGCGACGAGTTGCGAATCGACGAGGGAGTCTACGACGGCCGCTATCCGGACGTCGCAATGGACGCCGCCGGCGCTTTCGTGGTGACATGGCTACAGGATCGAACGGCCAACGCCATCATGGCCAGGCAGTTCGATGCCACCGGCGTTTCGGCCGGCGAACCGTTCCAGGTCAGCGAGATCGATTTCGCTTCGATCACCCGGCCTTCGGTGGCGATGAGCGCCTCGGGCGACTTCGTCGTCACATGGGACGGCGACCCGAACCGGGCCGGCGACGATGACGTCCACGCGCGGTGCTTCGACCCGAACGGCGCGCCGCGAACCGGCCAGTTCACCGTCAACACGCTGTGCGACGGCGCGCAGCAGTGGCCGCGTGTGGCGATCGATGATGCGAACGAATTCATTGTCGTCTGGCAGCACGAGCATGAGGATCCCAATGTCGCGACGGACATCTGGGCCAGGCGATTCGACGCGACAGGCGCGCCTGTGGGCGAGCAGTTCCAACTCAATGGCTACGTGGCCGGCAAGCAGCAATCACCCGACGTCGCCATCGCGGGCGACGCCTTCGTCGCAGCTTGGGAAAGCGACGACCAGGACGGCTCCGGCTACGGCATCTTCGCCGTGACCGAACCCCGGACCATCGCCGACCCCAACGCAACAACGGAAACGCTCCCGATCGAATGAAACTCCTCCATCTGCCGGGTGGCAGCCTCAATCCGCCGCAAGCGGATTGGAGATGGCTCGTGGCCATAGACCATCCCCATCCCGACCCTGATGCTCTCGTCAGGATCGGGATGAGGCTGCCACACCTGCGTTGGAACGTCACCGGCACCACCACGAGCGGGATTGGAGGTTGCGTGGGGGATGGGGAGAGGGCATAATGGCGGCGTGGGCCGTCGGGCCTGCGGCGTGTGACTGTCGAACCAGCGATCCAGGAAAGGGGTGTCGTATGAGCGTGCAGAGCGAGCCTTCCACCAGCCGTCGTGACTTCCTCAAGCAGACTTCCGGGGCCTTGGCGGGCGCCGCGCTGGCCGGCGCCATCGGCGCGCGGGCCTGGGCGGGCGAGCAGAACACGATCCGGGTCGCCCTGGTCGGCTGCGGCGGGCGCGGCACGGGTGCCGCGGCCAACGCGCTATCCACCAAAGGCCCGACGAAGCTGGTCGCGATGGCCGACGCCTTCGACAGCCGCCTGACGAACAGCCTCAATAACCTCACGACGCAGTTCGGCGACAAGGTCGATGTCCCCACCGGCCGGCAGTTCGTCGGACTCGACGGCTACAAGAAGGCTATCGACGCCGTCGCACCGGGCGGCGTCGTGCTGCTGGCCACCCCGCCGGCCTTCCGCCCGCTCCACGTCGAGTACGCCGTCGCCAAGGGCTGCCACATCTTCATGGAGAAGTCGTTCGCGGTCGACGCCCCGGGCATCCGCCGCGTCCTCAAGGCGGGCGAAGAGGCCGAACGCAAGAACCTCAAGGTCGCCGGCGGCCTGATGAGCCGGCACTACAAGCCGCTCGAAGAGGCCGTCGAGCAGCTCCACAAGGGGCTCATCGGCAACCTGATCACCTGCTGGGCCTACCGCGAGCACGCCCCGGTCGGCTTCACGCCCAAATCGCCCGGCATGACCGAGATGGCCCACCAGATCCGCAACTACTCGAACTTCACCTGGCTCAACGGCAGCTTCCTGCTCGACTGGCTGATCCACAACCTCGACGTCTGCTGCTGGTGCAAGGACGCCTGGCCCGTCTCGGCCCAAGGTCACGGCGGGCGACAGGCCCGCACGGCGCCCGACCAGCTCTTCGACCACTACGCGGTCGAGTACCACTTCGCCGACGGGACGCGCCTGTTCGCGCAGGGCCGGCACATGGACAACTGCTGGGGCTTCTTCGGCGACATCATCCACGGCACCGCCGGCTCGGCGGTGTTGGGCGAGGGCATCACGCAGCCGCGCATCTTCAAAGGCCACCGTCAGCGGGCCGAAGATATGATCTGGGAGTACAAAGGCGGGCGCTGGGACCACTATCAGTACGAGCACGACCTGCTGTTCGACGCGATCCGCACGAACAAGCGGTACAACGAGGCGGCGCGGTGCTGCAACGCCGCGATGGTGGGCATCCTCGGCCGCATGGCCTCCGAGTCCGGCCAGATGATCACGTGGGAGCAGGCGATGGCCTCGGACCTCCAGCTCGCACCGGGTCTGGACAACTGCACGATGGACTCGACCCCGCCCGTCGTCCCCGACGCCCAGGGCCGCTACCCCGTCGCCATCCCCGGCCAGACCACCGTCCTTTGACGCCTCCGCGATTTGCCCGGGAGTGTATTGTTCGTAGTGACGCCGCAAGTTGTTCAGAATGCCCTTGCGGGCACACTACGAACGGTCTTTGTCACCGGTCCGGCTTGGCCGGCCCTTTCGCGGTTCGCGCCTTCTGGCGCTCCTTGTAGAACTCGACCAGCCGCTTCGGATCGAAATCCACCCTGCGCGAAATCTCCCGCCGGATCCGCCTGATCTGGGCAATGGTCTCGTTGTCTTTCATGTCAAGACCCCATCAACTCCAACGGCGTGAGAATCTCGGGCGTGTGCATTCTCAGCCGCTCGTTGATACTTCGAACATGCCGCCGCTTGTTGGCGTTGGCAAGGTGATTGCAGTTCCACGTCAGCAGATAGTCCATCTTGTGATACGAGGCCACCGCCAGATGCAGGGCATCGCCCAACTCATCTCTGGGCATCAGGTAGTGGGCAATGTAGACCTCGACGATCTCCCTGACGTCATCGGTGATCTCCAGCAGTGCGCAATCCTCGATCAGCGCAACCTTGTCCTCTTTGTTGGGATGCTCTCCCGACTCCAGTTCATAGAACACGGCCTCAGAAGTATAGCAATCAAACGCCCCCCTGCTTTGCTCCCACCACAGGCGCGTCCAATTGCGCATCGCGATGAACTCGGGTTCCGTCCGCGTTTCATGATAGAACGATGGTATCGACGTTTCGATGTAAACCGTCTGCATGGTGGGATTCTACCACATCGGCCCGCCTCACACAAATGCCCGCCGGCGGCAGGCAGACCCCTCCGCGGGGTCGCATGGCCGCCGAGTCCGGCCAGATGATCACCTGGGAGCAGGCGATGGCCTCGAACCTCCAACTCGCGCCGGGTCTGGACAACTGCACGATGGACTCGACCCCGCCCGTCGTCCCCGACGCCCAGGGCCGCTACCCCGTCGCCATCCCCGGCCAGACCACCGTCCTCTGACAGGTGTCTGGATTGAGTGGCAACCTCAAGCGCGGCTTGGGGATGGCTCGGAGCCGATTCGAGGCATTGGGGATCGCCTGCAAGTCAGGCGGCCCCATGCAACGACGGAACGCTGTGGCGTTTGTCCGCCGCATGCGCGGCTCTTGCGCTATGCCCTATTGCCAGGCCCCCGGCTGCCTATTCACACAAGTCCATCATATAAAAGCACTTAGACACATCACACATTTCTTGGGCAACGGCAGATTTCTCGGTGTTTTTTCTGAACCAGCCTGATTCTGACCTGTAAACATAGTAAGTCTACAGTCATAGTAGTATATCATCCTTTGCCAACACCAGGGAACAGGCCGATGACTACGTGCGGCGAGTATGGCGCAAAGTCAGCGATTCGGGATTTCCTGCGGGACGAGTCTCCATGCTTGCCGATCAGATGCTGCGACCAACGTCCGGCACGTACGCCGGCGTTTCTCTTGACCACGCATCCACACTCCAATCGAAAGGATTGACCATGACGCTCACGCTCACCTCGAAAGAACCGGTCGTGGCCGATGCGCACGCAGGCCAGCAGTTGTTGAGCAAGATGATCGGCGGATGGGTAACCCAGGCGGTCCACGTCGCCGCGGAGCTGGGGATTCCCGATCTGCTCGCGAGCGGTCCGCAGACGGCCGAGGAACTGGCCGAGCAGGCCGGTGCGCACGGCGAGGCGCTCTATCGCATGCTGCGAGCGCTGGCCAGCGTCGGCATCTTCGACGAGGACGCCGATCGCCGGTTCTCGCTGACGCCCCTGTCCAATTGCCTGCGCAGTGATGCACGAAGTTCGCTGCGGGCGTTCGGCATCATGATGGGAGCGGAGTTCTACGACGCCTGGGGCGAGCTGCTGTATTCCGTTCGCACCGGCAAGCCGGGATTCGACAAGCGGTTCGGCGCGCCGTTCTTCGAGTACATGACGGAGCATCCGGACCGGCACGCCATCTACGACGCCGCCATGATGGTCCACGGCATCGCGGAGACCGAGCCAATGCTGGACGCCTACGACTTCTCCGTCTTCGGCTCCGTCGTCGACGTCGGCGGCGGCCACGGGCGGATGCTGGCCGCGATCGTCGAGCGGTATCCCGGCGTGGAGGGAATCCTGTTCGACCTGCCGCCGGTGGCGGATCGCGCGCGGGCCGTCCTCTCCGAGACGGATGCGTCCGAGCGGTGCCGGGTCGTGGGCGGCGATTTCTTCCGTTCCGTCCCTTCCGCCGATGCATACGTGCTGCGGCACATTCTCCACGATTGGGACGATGCCGAGGCGATCGCCATCCTGCGGAACTGCGGGCGTGCGATGAATCCCGGCGGCCGCGTCCTCGTGGTCGAGACCGTGATCCCACCGCTGACGCAGCCTTGTTTCGGCAAGTGGCTCGACCTGATGATGCTGATCGTCGGCGGGCGCGAACGCACGGCCGAGCAATACCGCCGCCTGTTGTCCCAGGCGGGTCTGGCGCTCCACCGGATCGTCCCCACCGCCCACGAGGTCAGCATCGTCGAGGCCGTCCGCGCCACCTAGCGCAGCACGTGATAATCACCCGGGACCAGCCGACGCTGGTGAATCGCATAGCGTCCTGCACTGCTCGTAGTGACGCCGTGAGGCGTTCAGAATGCCCTTACGGGCACACTACGAACGGTTCCTGTCACCGCTCCGGCTCGGCCGGACCCTTCGCGGTTCGCGCCTCGTGGCGTTCCTCGTAGAAGTCAATCAGCCGCTTCGGATCGAAATCCACCCTTCGCGAAATCTCTCGCCGGACCCGCGCAATCTGGGCGATAGTCTCACTAACTCTCATGCTCGCGCGTACAGTGATGGGCGCTCGCATTGATGTTGACTTGAGTGTGGTGTCACCACCCCCATACAGGCATCATTGTTGTTCGTTCCTGAACAACTCTCCATCTTTCACTACAAATGTCAGGCTGCCGTTTCTCGCCACGTTCTCAAGCTGTTCAATAATCACGTGCAGTGATATTTCCTTCTCTGGGAAGTTCTCTGCGGAAATCCAGGCGACGATCCGATGGTGTTTGGTCGGTATCTTTATATCCACGGGTCTGGGCGGACCACTCCCAAGAATAGGAGCATGATTCGTAGACAACCTCGCCTGCAAAATGGCCTCAAGAAATGAACCTTCTCCTGGATGTATCTCCCCCAGGGGCACCGTTGTCATGGTGTTGACCGATTCGCCCACATATAGCGAATTCTGCTTGAACACACTCTTGTTCGTCTCTATGGTCAGTTCGCTCGTATAGGCTGGGTAAAGGCCGGCATCC
Source organism: Sedimentisphaerales bacterium (assembly GCA_040772485.1). Taxonomy (GTDB): domain Bacteria; phylum Planctomycetota; class Phycisphaerae; order Sedimentisphaerales; family Anaerobacaceae; genus Anaerobaca. The sequence continues at coordinate 12,277 of JAXGYC010000020.1, forward strand.
AAGAGTTCATCCATCGTGACATAAGGCCTGTTTGTCTTTATGGGCCGCAAGGTGCGATCACCCGAATGAAGCTTTGAGTCCACTAACTTGAGTCTTACGTCGCGAGCCGTCAAACGGCCGGTATTTCTCACAACAAGATCAAGCGGAAACAAACTGGTGGCCTTGTCAGGTGTGATAATCGTGATGGACGGTGTACCTGTGAAAGCGAAGGCCACAGCAAGATCGGGGGGAGTTGGCTCTGTGACTTTCTCCCAAAGTGACGACATTGCCACGACAATGCCACAGACCGCGCCCACCCATAGGGTGATGCGTTCAAGCCTGTCAAACCACCTTTTGTTTCCATGCTCAGACACGTTGACGGCATTGCGCGATTGCACAGGCACCTGCGAGGCTTCACGACGGGCTGACATGCCAGCACCCTGAGGGGGACAGGTGCCTGTCTTGCCCTTGCCTCGTCGTGTTGTCGCGGGTTTTCGCTTTCGCACGATCTGTGGGTCCTCTCGAATGAGTCAGTCGCGGACGCTTGGGGGACGGGGGCGTTGAGGAGAAGCGGTTTTGGTGTCTGGTCCTCGACGCACGCCGGGCCGCACGTCCGGCTGGTTCGCATTTGCCACATTATGGCGCAATGGGGGTGCGGGGGCAAGAAAAAAGTGCGGCCGGGGGCCGCGTCGCTCGTCGCTCGTCGCGCGTCGCGCGTCGCTGGTCGCTCGGGCGACGTGGGAGCGTAGATGAGTAGATGCGTTGCACGGCCGGTATCCGGCCGGAGGGCGAAGACATCAGGGCTTGACGTTCGGCGGGTGCCGCACTATGGTGATGCTCGAAAGGCTACGCGGGGCAGCAGGTATCGCCAACCGAGAAAAGTCGAAGCAAGGGATGTTCATGATCGAGCACGAGCCTCTCCACTTGTCCGGCCAGAGAATCCACTCCGTCGACGCCCTGCGAGGATTCGCCATGCTCTGGATCATCGGCGGGGACGAGGTGCTCAAGAGCCTCGCCAAGGTCTGGAGCACTCCGGCGACCGAAACGCTGTCGCGGCAGATGGAACATGCCGGCTGGGAAGGATTCCGCTTTCTGGACTTGATCTTTCCGCTATTCCTGTTCCTGGTCGGTGTGCTGCTTCCCTTTTCCATCGGCCGGCGGCTGGCACAGGGCGCCGGCCGCAAGGCCCTCTACGTGCACATCGCCAAGCGAGCACTGATCTTGATTGTCCTCGGTCTGATCAACTACGGCCTGCTGCGCTTCGACTGGGACCAGATGCGCTGGTCCACGGTCCTGGGGCGCATCGGAATCTGCTATTTCTTTGCGGCTTTGATGGTCATCCACACCGGCTGGCGGACGCAGGCCCTCGTGGCAGCGGCGATCCTGCTGCTGTTCTGGGCGGCGTTGGCGTTCATCCCTGTTCCGGGCTACGGACCGGGCGTCCTGACGCCGGAAGGATGCCTGACCACCTATCTGGACCAGCTCCTGATCCCAGGCAGGTTGGGACTGGGACTCTACGACCGGCAGGGAATCCTGTCCACCTTCACCGCACTCTCGACGACCCTCCTGGGTGTCCTGGCGGGACATTGGCTGCGCAGCGGGCGTCACCCGAGACGCAAGGCTGCAGGGCTTCTCGTCGTCGGCCTGGCAGGTCTCATACTCGGGCGCATCTGGGGCAGGTTCTTCTTCATCAGTCGAAACATCTGGACCAGCTCGTTTGTGGTGTACGCCGCGGGCTGGAGTCTGCTGCTGCTGGCTCTGTTCTACTGGATCGTCGATGTAAAGGGCTACCGCAGGTGGGCGTTCTTTCTGACGGTGATCGGGATGAACTCGATCACGATCTGGGTCGGCCAGCGCTGCATCGATTTTAACTACACGGCCAGATACCTATTCAATGGCATCCTCCAACACACGGGCACACTCGCACCCGTGTTGGCCGCCTCCTCCGTCTTGATGCTGAAATGGCTCTTCCTTTATTTCCTCCACCGACACAAGATCTATCTCAAGGCGTGAGCTGTCCCGTCGTTGCAGACCGGTCACGAAACACCGTCGCGCCGGTGCGCCCATGCCGGCGGCTGTCTCCCTCACCCGATCCCCCCTCCCGGCCGCAGCCTGGGAGGAAAGGGACAAATGCCCGATGAGCGGAAGGGTCTACACTGACGGTGGGCTGGTCAGAAGGCGAAGATCGCTCCGGCCTGGAGTTCGGCCTGCCACAGGCCGCTGCTGTCGACTGTCACGGTGGTGCTGCCGGACTCGCTGTGGGCGATCACCTCGCCCTCGAGGAACGTGAACAGGCAGCGCCCGGCCAGGTACAGGCCGAGGTGCGGGGTCGGGAAGAACCGCACCCCGCCGCCCAGGCCGAGCGAGAACCGCGTCAGCGAATCGGAGCCTGTCGCGTCGGGATCGATATGGGTGGCCCCGACCGTTCCGACGACGAACGGCTGCCAGGGGCCCTCGGTGAAGACGTAGGTGCCGCCGACGTGATAGTACTCGATATCCAGATCGCACAGCGTCCGGGCGTAAAAGAGCCCCTCTTCGGATTGGAGTTCGGTCTCCTGCCGGCTGTAGTAGAGTTCCAGTTGCGTGGCCTCGCCCAAGCGGAGGTCGAGGAGTCCGCCCGAGTAGGCGGAGTCGTCGAGCTCGAAATCCTCGCCGGTCTCGGCATCCTCCAGCCCTCCGCCGAAGCGGTACCCAAAGAAAGGCGTGATCTCGACACGCGGCAGACCCTCCGCGAGTGCCGCCAGAGGCAGCCCCACCATCACCAACGCAACAGCCAGGACCCAGCGACCGCTCATTCGGCCCTCTGCCCACACTGTGTGTACGGCCACGCGTCCGCCGCGACCGCACACCGCCTTTCGTCGATGTAGACCTCCCCGACAATGGCGTCAGACGCGTTCCGTGTATCGGTCTTGAATCGCCACCACATCGGCCTGCGGCGAGTAGTTCCCGGGGCTTCGATTATGGCATGATGGGGGGCGGGAGAACAAGAAGAAAGGGGCCAGATCTCGGCTCTGGTATTCTGTCGCTCGTCCCTCGTCGCTCGGAGCTTGCCCTGAACCCTGCCGAAGGGGCAGGTTTCGCCCGTATCTCGTATCTTGTATCTCGTATCTCGGGGTACGGCAGGTAGGAGGCCGGAGACTGGAGGCGGGAGGCGAAAGGGCGCGTCGCTCGTCGCTGGTCGCTCGGGCGACGTGGAAGCGTCGGAGCGTGGATGGGTAGACGGGTTTGGGAGCGAGAAAGGCCGGCCGCGTGTCGGTTGTCGTGCGCATTTGCGCTTTGACGCACCTACGCATCTACGCTTTTACGCTTCTACGCATCTACTCCCCGGCGTCGCCGTGAGGGCGAGCGCCGGATTTCTGCGGAAGACTGCGGCGAAATGGAAATGTTGGGCAGCAAGACTCGACGTACCTTTTGAGGTCGCCGGCAGACAATCGCAGGTTTCAGCGCTTCATGCGGCCATTCAAAACACGGTCCCGCACAGGGACAGACCCTTTTGACAAAGGAGCACAACAATGAGCAAGACAAGCATTCACCCGTCGGCCTGGGCGCTTGCGCTTCTGGGAGCAACGATGTTGTGTGCCGTTGCTTGCGACGCCAGAGGCGACGACGCCATCAAGGACAGAATCGACCGTCTGGTGGCCGCGAAGATCAAGCCCGACGGCCCCGGCTGTGCCGTGCTGGTGGTCGACGACGGCCGGATCGTGTTCCAACGCGCCTACGGAATCGCCGACCTCGACAGCGGGCGGCCCATCACCCCTGCCAGCGCCTTCAACATCGAGTCGGTCAGCAAGCAGTTCACCGCCGCGTGCATCGCCCTGCTGGCCGAGCGCGGGCAGATCTCGCTGGACGACGACATCCGCCGGTATCTGCCGGAGATGCCCCAGTACGACTGGCCGATCCGCTTACGCCACCTGATCCACCACACCAGTGGAATTCGTGACTTTGAGATCCTCTCGTTTCTCAAAGGGCTCCCTGTCGATGAACCCCGCCCGGAACCGGTCCTTCTGGATCTGGTTGCCCGCCAGAAGCAATTGAACTTCCGTCCCGGCGACATGAGGCGGTACAGCAATTCGGGGTATTTCCTGCTGGGCCTTATCGTCGAACGCGTCACGGGCTTGTCGATCGGCGAGTATGCGGAAAAGGAGATCTTCGCGCCGCTGGGCATGACCCACACCGGCTACCGCTACGACCCCGCTCGAACCGCCGGGGATCTGGCCGTCGGGCACGTTTCCGAGGGCCAGGGGAAATACCGCACGAGGCCCGTGGATCCCAACGCCGACGAATTCGGGTATGGGGGAATCCACACGACCGTCGAGGATCTGTACCTGTGGGATCAGAACTTCTACACCAGCCGGATCGGCACGGAGGGTTTCAACACCCTGATGCTGACACAGGGCACAAACAACAACGGGACCAAGCTCGGCTACGCCTTCGGCCTCGACATCGGCGACCACATGGGCCTGACGACAGTGAGCCACGGGGGCGGGTCTCTGGCATACAACGCGTTCCTGCTGCGCTTTCCCGAACGGAAGTTCAGCGTGATCTGCCTGGCCAATCATCAGTTCAACACGGGCCGGCTCTGTTACGAAATCGCGGATCTGTATCTCGATGCTCCCAAGCAGGAAGCGGCGCCGCACCCAGCGCCGGCCACGTGGGCGGCGGCCGAGGTCGATCCCGCCGTGTACGCCGGCTGCGAAGGCAAATACAGCGGTGACGACGGCACCATCCTCACGGTTTCCGTCGAGAACGAGCGGTTGTTCATTCAGCCCCCAGGCGCCGGCCCGCTGGAGCTGCTTGCGAAGTCGGCCACGGAGTTTCTCCTGAAAGGGACCAGTATCCAAGTATCCTTCTGTCCCGACGAAAACGGAACGGCGTCGAAGCTCGTCTGGCATCAGGGTGGTTTTCACATCACGGCCGCAAGAGTCGACGACCGGCTGTTGACCGCCGAGCAACTGGCGGAATACGAGGGGGAATACTACAGCGACGAACTGGACGTGACCTACGGCGTGTATGTGAATCAGGATCGGCTGTGTCTGCGGGCTCCGCGCGTGCCGGATGTCCTCCAGCGCAATTTCCGCGATCCGGATGGGGAGAATCTCTTAAAGCTTGGGGCGCGGGACCAGTTCACGAGGTCTTACGGCTCGATCACGTTCAGCCGTGACGACAGCGGCAGGATCGCCGGCTTCAGCGTCAATGGAGGGCCGGACGTGAGCGATGTGAGGTTCAGCAGACGATAGGAATCGCCGGCCGCAATGGAGTCGGGTTGAAGGCGGAGCGATCCGACCGGACGATCCGGCGACTCTCGATCTCACCGAGTCACACCCGGCCCTGCGGCGCGGCATCAAGGAGGGCGCGGAGGATTCGGGCCTTGGCTTTGGCGTCGTCGGGCGGGATGCAGTCGGCTTTGATCTTGCGGGTGGCGGCGTCGAGCGCGGTTTCGAGGGCCGCGAGGTCGAGCAGAGCCGCCGAGCGGCAATAGCGACTCTTCGAGCGGCCATCGTCGAAATCCGCGAGCATCCGTTCGAGCAGCTTGATGCGCTTGGCCTGCTGTTTGACGAACGCTTCGATGCCGTGCTCCTTGATGGCCCTCAGGTTCGCCATGACCTTTCTGTACGGCGGGTACGAGGACGACTCCTTCACCTGATCGTATTCCTTCTCGCTCTTGAACTTGGCGCAGGGAAAATCGGAGCACTCGCCGCACGCCTCCAGACCCTTGTTCCTGACGCCGCAGGTGATAAAGGAGCACGACGGGTGCTTGTGGAAGAAGTCGGGGCCGGCGCAGCCGGGGCAGCGAGAAGGCCCTGCGGTGTAGTACCTCGGGCACAGGCCGCAATCGAGGCCGCACACGGCGATCGTCGGATACTTCTTCACAACCGGGGTTGTCGTTTTCTTCGCCATTTCAGTCAGCCCTCATCTCAAATTCCGATGGCGCCCCGGTCATCTCACCACACTCCCGGCAGCAGGCGGTAACGCACCCGCTTGGCATACTCGCGGTAGCCCGCCAACTCATCGTGCAGGACGCGATCCTCCAGCGCGGTGCGGACGACCAGGACCGCCGTCAGAAGAACGGCCGGAAGAAACGCCCATCGCGAATCGAGTAAGACGGGCGTAGCCAGAGACGTCAGCAAGGTACCTGCGTAACCCGGATGCCGCATCCAGCGGTACGGGCCGCTCGAAACCACGTGGTGGCCGCGTTCGGTCTGTATGCGCACGACGCCGGAGAAGAAGCGGTTTTCGAGCAAGGCGTACGACCCCCAGACGTAGCCGGCCAGGATCGCAACCAGCGAGAGGATCTTCGCCGGGCGGCCGAACGGCGCCGACCAACCAAACCGTGCATCCAGTCCGGCAACCAGAGGTGTCAGAATGAGGCCCAGCACCACCAAAGGGACCAAACGCCGGTCCCAGGGTTTGACGTTCTCGTGCTGTGCGAAGCGGGCGCGTTCGGCGATCAGGCCGGGATGACGGCGGCCCGCCAGGGCCCGGCTGACGACAAAGCCCAGGATGAAAATGACCGCATACGCCCACGCCTCCCACCAGGCCCAGCGCCACGAGAGCAGCAGCGGCAGGAACGAGATGAGCGCGACCACCGCCAGCAGCCCAACCACGATGCCTGGAGAAATCGTTTTCCGCCGATCGTCCATCGTTCGCTCCACATCGCAGGTTCGTCAGGGATAGTGTATCTCGATGCCGCGAGCCGTATCTCGAATCTCATATCTTGCCACCCGTGCCACCTATCGACTCGAAGAGGAAGTGACCCGGTAGCGAAGGAGCAGGCTTGTGGCTTTCTTCGGGAGGCGCAGCTCAAAATCCCGGCGCAACTCCCGGCCGGTGAGCGTTCGCTGCTGCCGGGTGCGGGCCTCGTCGATGAACTCCACGCTGTACTGCGCATCGGCGTTCATCGCGTGCAAACCGGCCTGCAACACCGGGAAGGGACATTCGCTGCGACGAAACGCGAGAACGATGCCGGCATCGAGATCGGCCCGATGGAGTTGCCACGCGACAAGCGCATCCGGCCCGATACCGGCGCGCGTCAGCGGGTAGAAGTCGCCGTACCAGAACTTCTGGTTCTCTTTCACTTCCATCATCGCGGCGCGGGCCTCGGCCATCGAGAACTGGTCGTTCAAGTAATCGAACTGGGTGATCGAGCCGCCTGTGGCCACGCTGCGGAGGATGTATGCCTTCGGTTCCCAAGCACAACAGGTGAGCAAGGGCAGGTATTGACCGAGACCGATCGTTTGCGTCTGGTCCCAATCCGCATGGCCCGGCGAGCAGCCGGTGTCGCTTCGCCACAGAGTGACCGAGCACATGAGAGTCTCCAGGTCGATGCGGCGACCGCCGCTGGCGCAGTTGTCGATCCACAGGCCGGGATGCCTGGCGCGCAGCTCATCCCACATGGCGTAGTGACCTTCCACGTACCGGATTTCGGTGATGCCCTGCCGATCCGGCTCGTCGGCGCCGCGCCAGAAGTCGAGCGGGTCGATGTTGAAATCGTTGCGGTAGACGTCCAGACCGAATTCGGCGATCCGCTGCGAGAGCAGATCAGTCAGCCAGCGACGCGCATCGGGATCGTTCAGTTTGAACAGGCCGCCTTGGGCGCCGCCGAAGACGAATTCGGGATGTTCGCGGGCAATTTGTGTACCGGCGGCTACGCGCTCCGGCTCAAACCACAGCAGGAACTTCAGCCCCAGGCGATGGCAGGCATCACTGACAGGCTTCAAACCGTTCGGGAAGCTATTCGGCTTGCAGAACCAGTTGCCGACGCCGTTCGGGAATCCACCCTCGAACCACGCGGCGTCGAACCAGTGCGTGTCACAGCCCAAGTCATGCGTGGCCTGAACGGCGCCGAGCTGGCCTGCCTCCGTGCTCCACGGCGGCCTCGTCCAACTGTAGCGGTCGAAGCACTGGGCCGCGACAGGCAGGCGCAGCGGGCGGCCGTTAAGCTTGGGCGCGTATTCGAAAAGCAGCAGGCGGCGGAAACAATTGTGACCTGCCAGGCGGTCGCCCTTCCAAGGCATCACCAGAATGCGAGGACTTCGGACGCGCTCGCCCGGACGCAGCCGAAAGTGGGTCTTCTCCATCCCTGCCTGCCATCGCGTCGGTCCGGTGCTCCCACGCTCCAGATGTGCGGACCACTGACCCGACCAGCCGATGGCGGCGATCAGACCTTCATCCGCGTACTGGAGGTCGAAGAACGGGAACGCCCCATTCGACGGCCGGCCGCCTGTCGGCGCAATCACGATCGGCGCGCCGGCTTCCAGCGTCGCCTCCAGCGGCAGGAACGATCTCTCGCCACACACGTCACCCGTGAGATGATGCAGGACAACAGGCTTGCGGTAGTACCCGGTGCGCAACTGGACATCCAGCGTCTGGATGTTCTCAATGATGGGCGTGTCTTGCGTCCCGGTGTTCTCGAAGTGCAGCAGCCACTCAACCGCACCATAACGCTTGAATACCGTGACAACGGCGCTGACGGACAGCCCCGTCTTCGCGTCCGTCCAAACGACCGTGTGCACAACGCGTCCGCGCTCGATCTTGGTCTCGACCGACTGCTTCCAGTCCTTCAGCAGGTCAGTAGACGGCACGCCGTCATAGACAAATGAGAACGGGATCGCGGCCGTGAGGAACGATTGGCGATCTTCATCCGCCCAGATCTCCCTGCCGTCGTCCATGATGATCCTGGCATCAGCCCAGTCGGCCTGGTCGTAGCCGGGGCCGTCCGGGGTCGTGTCGACCTTGAGCGTGATCTCTCGTGTCCCCGGCGGCAGATCGACCTGCACGGCCACCGGTGCCTGGCCCCCCTGGAGCGTGGGGGTCCGGAACACCTCCCGCCCGGCGATTTCGACGTAGAATTGCGCCGTGCCTCGTGTACCACCAGTATCGAAGTTGTTGTCGATGCCTGCGAACGCCTCGAACGCCTTGGCGCCGGCAGGAACGTGCAGAACAATCTCGCTGTTGGCGTGGGTGCCGAGACCACGAGCAAACCCTTGCTCTGCGATCTTGATCGGGGTCTCGATGCAGGACCGGCCAAAGCGCAGCACGCTGTGGTCCTGCCGCCTCAGCTCCACCCGTACCGCCGGCTCGGCTCCCGGCGACCGCCGACCGGTGAAGGCGGCGGCCGCCCAATTGAGCATCTCCTGCACCTGCTCTTCGGCGGCCATGACATCATCCTGCGGCGCATCCGTCGGAATCTCGGCGTCCTCCAAGGCCCAGCCCGTCACAGGCATAAGCAGACAGAGCGTGAGGACTCGTCTCGCGAATCTCAACATCGGTCCATCCTTTCAGCGATCCTGCCCCCGATCACAACGCCGGGCATCCGGGTGAGCCCTTACGCCAAGACGCCTTGGCCTATCGAGGTCACCAGCCGCACACCTTTGTCGCATGGGCTCGTTAGGGATGGTGGACTTCCATGTCGCAATCCTCAACACACGCCGGCCCGAGGACATCTGATTCTCGTTGCGTCTATCATGCCCGGAGGACAACGAACGGACAACAAGAATCACAAAACCGTGTCTCGGATTCCGTCGCTCCTCCTTCGCGGCTTGGGTTCTTGGGCATGCGGCGCTCGTTTCGGACCCCAATTGAGTGGGGGTGTGGTGTCGGCACATCGGCCTTGACAGGATGGGTCCAGGGGTGTATGATATGGATCTATGGTTATTGTTCTGTAAGAGAAGTCAGGCTCCGCCAAGCAGGATCGCAGGCATGTGGCTCACATCGTCGCCACGTGCGGCGGTGGAAGTATGGCTTCTCACCCTCCCGACGAGTTTCCACGACAGACAAACTGCGCGGGCCCGCATCTTCGGACGCGGAGTTCGCGGGCAAGAGAACACTGGAGATACGAATCATGGGTACAGAAAGACTCCCGGAGTTTTTCTACGAGATTTTTGACGCATCCCTGCCCCGTCTCGGGCCGGGAGACGAGGCTTCGACGATCAGGGCATGGCGAACGCTGCACGCCGCGATGGCACGGGACAAAGGCCGGGCGGCCGGCCCGATGCGGATTCTGGACATCGGTTGCGGCAACGGCGCTCAGACGATCTGTCTGGCGAAGCAGGTGAACGGATCGATTCTGGCGATGGACAACCATCCGCCCTTTCTGGCCGAATTGCAGCGTCGCGCGGCCGCCGCGGGCGTGGCCGCAAAGATACAGGTCGCGCTGCGGGACATGCACAGCCTGACGAAGGACGACGGTCCGTTCGACGTCGTCTGGTCGGAGGGCGCGCTGTTCGTCATGGGCTTTCGCAAGGGTCTGGAGACCTGTGGCGCATTGCTGGCACCCGGCGGCGGGCTGGCGGTCAGCGAGTTGGCCTGGCTGCGACCCGATCCGCCGGGAGACTGCCAGCGGTTCTGGGCCGAGGCGTATTCTGCCATGAGCAGCATCGCGGACAACCTGGCCCTGATCGAGGCCTGCGGGTACGAGGTCATCGAGCACTTCGTCCAGCCGGAATCGGCCTGGTGGGAACCCTACTACCATCCGCTCGAACAGCGTCTGGGCGTGTTGCGAAAGCGGTACGCCGCAGACGCAGAGAAACTGGCCCTGATGGAGTCAATTCAGAAGGAAATCGACGTCTATCGCCGGTACTCGGCATTCTACAGCAACGTGTCGTACGTGATGCGGCGACGCTGAGCGGCCGGCCACATGTTGGGCGGACAATCCCGCTCTGTGGTGAGAAAATCGACAGGCAGGGCAACACGATGTTGCCCTGCCTGATCGCATTGATGCAGACTGTTCACTTATGTGGTCACGCCTTCGGCTTAGAAGGGCTTGTGCAGCGGCTCCGTGCGGCCGGCCAGTCCGGCGACTTCTTCGGCCGACATGGCGCGATTGTAGATCCGCACGTCGTCGAGCATTCCCTGGAAGAAGTAGTCGCCGGGTCCTTCGGTGGCGCCGGCGCCGATCCGCAACGGACTCTCCGTGTTCAGCACGAACGCGGCTGTGCTTTCGCCGACGAGCCGCCCGTTGACGTAAAGCGCTTTGTCGCCGCTGACACAGGTCCCGACGATATGGGTCCACTCGCCGAGTTGGGCCGCCGGACCTGCTGTGCCGTTCCATCCTGTCCCGGTGCCGGTCCAGAACTCCCACGTGTTCGTCGGCGTCAGGTAGAGGATGTAACCCCTTTGCGGACCGTCGTCGCGAGAGGTGAGCGGCGAACGGTAGTTGCTTCCCGCCGGGTCCGGGTTGGCCCAGACGCTGACGGTGAACGTCTCCGTATTCAGCTCGGCGCTGTAGGGAACGTCCACGGCATCGCCTGTGCCGTCCACCGCCAAGACCTGTCCTCGGGCCGGATCGCTTGCGATCGTGGCATTGCCCATCGCGACACCATGATGGGACCCCACGGAATCGTTCAGGTCGCCGTCGAACGTGTAGCGGGCCACCAGACCGGCGTCATCCGGCTCGGTCGGCACGATGAATTCCGGCGTCTTGGGGTACAGCCGAATGTCATCGATGTACAGCGTCCCCGTGGCGCCGGCCCCTTCGATGCCGATCGTCAGAGACGTGACGCTGCGCAGGTTCCCGCCGACAGCCGACAGATCAATGTTCCAGGGCATCCACATGCTTTCCGCAATGTCGCCGGCCGGACCGTCATAGGACACCTTGACATTGTCGATCTCGACGTACAGTTGGCCGCCGTTGCCCGCCGCGCCGTGGAAGTAGAGCGACAGGCTGCGAATCCCGTAGAGCGTCCAATCCTGGTCCAGTGCAGATTCTGTCTCGGAAACGGTCGCAGCGGTGTTGTCGTAGAACAGCGGCATGGCCTGAGCGCCGCTATGGACAACTGTCCGCTCGGCGAAGGGAGCGTTGAGATAGCCGACCGTCGAGCCGGTCTCGTTGACCCAGCCGTCAATCCAGGTGTCGAAGATCGTCGTGCCGGCATCGATATCGTCGTTGTAGCTCTCGAAGTCATCCACGACGATGTAGTCCTGAGTCGCGAAGCTCCAGACGGGCCCTGCCCATGTCGCAACGGCTTCCGCTTCGTTGACTTCATGGATTTGCCAGTAGTACGTTGTGCCCAGGGTCAGTGCGCCGGGATCGAAACTCGGCACATCGACGGTGCCGGCCAGGGTCAGGGCGTTCGGGTCCGTGCCCATATACAGCTCGTGCGAGACGGCCTCCCGACCGGCCCGCCAGCTCAGAACTGCGTCCGGCTCGACCCCGGTGGCACCGTCGGCCGGCTGCGGCTCGGCGGCCTGGACCGGAATGTGCATGAAGCGGACTTCGCTCAGGCCGTACTGGCTCATCAACCCATGGCCGCTGTTGACGATCAGGCGGACGTACTTGGCCGGGACGCCCCCGAGGTCGACGGCGGTGTTGGCCGTGTACGTGGGGCTCGCGGTGGCCTTGGCGAACTCGACATCGCCCAGCGCGGTCCAGTCGGTCCCGTTCTCGGAGTACTCGACGGTCACGCCCTTGAGCCCAAAACCGAGAATGATCTCGAACTGCACGTTGTAGTTCCAGACCAGAAGCTCATGGAGCTTGTAGACGCGGTCGAATTCGTACTGGATGTACAGGGCCTCGCCCTCCGGGGCACTGGCCAGCCACATGTCGTCGCTCTCGATGGAGTGCTCGTCGGCATCATTGAGCCCGGAACCGTTGACCGTGTTCTCCGGTCCGGCGTCTGGCTCCGAGATCCCGTTGCTGGTGGCGGTGACGTTCTGGATGGGATAGGCGAATAACTCAGTCGTGAAGCTCCAGACATCGCCGGTAAAGATCGTGTTGTCGGGGGCGGCGTTGACCTCGTCGATGCGCCAGTAATACGTCTGGCCGAAGTCGAGCAGGCCAGCCGGATCGTAGCTCGTAGCCGCCTGCGCCTGGCCGACCAGCACGCCCATCGGATTGGCGCGGCTGGCGGCGTTGACGTCATCGAAGGACGTGCCGAAGTAGACGTCGTGCGTCACGGCAAACTCGCCGGCCGTCCAGCTCAGGACGACGTCGCGAAGCACTTCCGACGCCTCATCGGCCGGTTGGGGATCCGAAGCCGATCCTGGCGGAGCGATGCCTTCCATGGCCCTCTGAATGTCCCCCTCGGTCAGGGCGTGGCTGAAGATGGCGACATCGTCGGCACTGCCCGCATAAAACTCACCGGCCGATCCGGGGTCACCGCCAACGTAATACGTCACGTTGGTCCCATCGGTGATCTGGAAGGCCGACTCCTGTGTGAGAGCCCCATTGACATAGATGCGAAAGTTCGTCTGGTCTCCTACCACGGCGGCGTGCGTCCACTGATCGGCCGGAACCACGCCTGCCGCCGTCTCGCACATGCCTCCCGCCCAGGCGGCGTTCACACGAGCGCGCCAGGACAAGCGCCCATCGTTGTTGATGAACAGCGTGTCGTTGGAGGTGTTGTCCGCTTTCCACGACCGGAAGACCTGCTGCCAGGTGTTGCCGGCTCGCGTGGGGTTGATCCAGACCGTCAGCGTAAAGGACCCCCGAAACAGCTCGGACGTTAACGTATCCGAGGCGGGAATGGTCACACGACTGTTGTTGAATGCCAACCCGTTTCCCAGTTGGCCTGCGACCACGGTCGGACCGCCCTCCAGGGTCCCATCGTTTCCGTTTCCGCTGGAGTCCGACGCCGTGTCTCCGACAATCTCATCCAACGTCCAGTGTGCAACTAAGTCGGCCGAGGCGCTACCGCCCACCATCAGCACCAACAGAAGCAGGGTCAGACACAACGATGCAACGCGCATAATCAGTCCTCCTTCAAAGCACGATGAACGGTATCACGCAGCGCTCACGCATGTGAGCACACACCTTCTCCGAGACATGACGCTACGGCATTCGCACACGCGATCCTCTCTGCCTTCGGTCCCAACAAACCTCTACAATCGGCGAATCTGAGCGCCGATCCGTTCACGCATCACCGCACCTCCGACTCAGAAGGGCTTGTGCAGCGGCTCCGTGCGGCCGGCCAGTCCGGCAACCTCTTCCGCCGACAGGACGCGATCGTAGACGCGAACCTCGTCGATCATGCCGAGGCACCATTGGTCCCAGTGATTGTGTCCAATCTCAAACGGCCCGGCGCCGGCAACCAGATTGCTGCTGCTGATGGTGTCCGTCGCGACCCCGTTGACATAGAACGTGCAGCCGGCGGCCTGACCGGCCACGAAGGTGACGGCCACGTGTTGCCAGGTGTCCAACTGCAGGATCGAGTTATTGCCGTCATGATCCATGACGCCGGGTGTGGTGAAACGAACATGATCGTTCATGCTCTTGAAGGCATAACCAACATTGGCCGCCGAACGGCCGGCGAAGGCATGGTCTCCCACAAGGTCGGACGGATTCACCCACAGCGTGATGCTGAACGCCTCGGTAAACGCGAGCTGAGGTGCGTCCCCGCAGTTCACACCGCTGCTGCCGTCAAACTGCAAGGCGCCGTTCATCACGCCGGTTACCCACTGTGGGGCGCCTTCTAGCGCGCCGTCATTTCCATTTCCGCTCGAATCCGCTGCCGAGGTTCCACTGCCCTCATCGAGGTTCCAGTGTCCAACCAGATCGGTGTCATCCGGCTGCGCCGGCACGATGAACTCCGGCGCCTTGGGGTACAGCCGGATGTCGTCGATGTACAGCGTCCCTGTGGCTCCCGCTCCTTCGATGCCGATCACCAGGGAACCGACGTTGCTCACATTGCCGGCGGTGGACAGATCGATGTTCCAGACCATCCACATGGCCTCGTCGATGTCACTTGCGGCGCCGTCGTAAGGCACCTTGACATTGTCGATCTTGACGTACAGCCGGCCGCCGTTGCCGGCGGCGCCGTGGAAGTACAGCGACAGACTGCGAATCCCGTAGAGCGTCCAATCCTGGTCCAGGGCCAACTCGGTCTCAGAGACAGCGGCTGCCGTGTTGTCGTAGAACAGCGGCATGGATTGTCTGCCGCCGTGGACAATCGTTCGCTCGGCGAAGGGGGCGTTGAGATAGCCGACCGTCGAGCCGGTCTCGTTGACCCAGCCGTCGATCCAGGTGTCGAAGATCGTCGTGCCGGCATCGACGTCGTCGTTGTAGCTCTCGAAATCATCCACGACGATGTAGTCCTGGGTCGCGAAACTCCAGAGGGACCCCGCCCACGTCGTGACGGCCTGTGTCTCATTGACTTCGTCGATTCGCCAATAGTACGTCGTGCCCAGATCGAGCGAGCCGGGATCGAAACTCGGCGCATCGGACGTGCCGGTCAGCGTCAGGGTATTCGGGTCCGTGCCCATGTACACCTCGTGCTCGACGGCCTCGCGACCAGCCCGCCAGCTCAGAACCGTGTCCGGCTCGACCTCGGTGGCGCCGTCGGCCGGCTGCGGCTCGCGGGCCTGCGCGGGGATATACGTGAAGCGGACTTCGCTGAGGCCATACTGGCCCATCATGCCCCAACCGCTGTTGACGGTCAGACGCACGTACCGAGCCGGGACGCCGCCGAGATCAACGGCTGTATTGGCCGTGTAAGTCGGGGTCGCCGTGGCCTTGGCGAACTCGACATCGCCTAAAGCCGTCCAGTCGGCCCCGTTCTCAGAGTACTCCACGGTCACACCCTTGAGCCCGAAGCCAAGAATGATCTCGAACTGGACGTTGTAGTTCCAGACCAGAAGCTCGTGGAGCTTGTAAACGCGATCGAATTCGTACTGGATGTACAGGGCCTGGCCCTCCGGGGCGCTGGCCAGCCACATGTCGTCGCTGACGATGGAGTGCTCGCCGGCGTCGTTGAGCCCGGAACCGTTGACGGTATTCTCCGGTCCGATGTCTTCCTCCGAGATCCCGTTGCTCGTGGCGATGACCGCGGGGATGGGATAGGCGAGCGGCTCGGTGGTGAAGCTCCAGACCTCGCCTCTGAAGATCGTGTTGTCCGGTGCGGCGTTCACTTCGTCGATCCGCCAGTAGTAGGTCGTTTCAAAATCGAGCCGATCCGTTGGGGCATATGTCGTGGCCGTCTGGCTCTGACTGACGAGCAGACCTGCCGCCGTGGCCCGGACCGCTTGATTGACATCGTCAAAGGACGTGCCGAAGTAGACATCATGCGTCGCGGCGAATTCACCCGCCGTCCAGCTCAGAACGACGTCGCGAGGGACGTCGGTCGCCTCGTGGGCCGGATACGGATCGGAGGCCAGTTCCGCCGAGGCAATGCCGTCCATAGCCGCACGAACTTCAGCCTGAGATAGCGCATGGTTGAAAACGGCGACCTCGTCTACGGAACCCACGAAGAAGTAGTTCCCTGTGCCCTCCGTGGCGCCGGCACCGATACGCAGGACCTGCGCCGTGTTGGGGCTGATCGTAGCGGCGGTCTCGCCGACCAGTTCTCCGTTGATGTAGAATCTCTTCTGCCCCTGGTCATAGACAGCCGCAGCGTGCGTCCATTCGCCCAGGGCGACGGCGGGTCCGTTGGTGGTGTTCCAGCCACCGGCGCCGGTGCCCATCCAGAACTGCCAGGTGTTGCCCGGCTCGACGTAGATGATGTAGCCCCGCTGGGGATAGTCGTCGCGTGACGTGATAGGGGACCGATGACCGCTTCCGGTCGGGTCGGCATTGGCCCATACGCAGGCCGTGAACGCTTCTTCCGGGTTCAGCAGCGAACTGTGCGGCACATCCACTTTGTCCGGCGAACCGGCGAAATGCAGGGCCCCGCCGAAGACCCCGGTGGTCCATGCCGGGTTCCCGACCAACTGGCCGTTGTTTCCGTTCCCGCTGGAATCGCCGGCAGTGGTCCCGGAGCCTTCATCCAGCTTCCAGTACCCCACCAGATCGGCCGACGCACGGCCGGCCAAGGCCAACACCACGACCGTGAGAACCAGACAACACAGTTGGCGGCGCATAGTCAGTCCTCCTTCAAAGCACGATGAATGGTATCACGCAGCGCCCACACACATGTAAGCACACACCTTCTCCGAGACATGACGCAACCCCGACCGCACACGCAACCCTCTCTGCCTTCGATCCCAGCGGACCGCTACGACCGGCGTGCCGGAACGCCGATCCGTTCATTCGACTCAGTGGCTGGGGGTGTAGCCAAGTTTGCCCCAGCAGCCCCTTTGCATCTGATACAGATCTTCGAAGCCTTCCGTGGTATTTGGCGCCCAGCCGACCTGCGGCCCGGTGTTCTCCTCCTCGCGGGCATGCTTGATCGTATCAGTGCCTCTCCACTTCCAATGCTCGACATGCCCGTCGGCGAAAGAAAGGGTCGTCCCGTCTCCATGCCGGACCGGCGGGCTGTCGAACCACGTTTCCAGATGATAGTAGACGGCGTAGGCGTCCGAGGTCATGTAGCCCTCGTCGATGAAGACCAGTCGATAGGCCGGAGCCGGATCGCGAATCTCGCTTCTCTTCTTGACGTGGGCCCCGCGAACGCCCTGGACCCACGGATGGTTGACGGCGTTCATCGAAAACATGATCGCGTAGGTAAACGTCTCGCCGCGTCGGCCGGTGGGACAACGATAGATCTTCTCATTCTTGATGTAAGGCCACAGGGCCCCGCGACGCATGTCCTCTTTGGCCGCTTCCAGGTCCAGGGGGTGATACCCGTCGATCCAGGCCAGCTCGTTGCCATGGTCGCCCCAGGACAGATTCTGGTTGCTGAAACCCGTGGCGCCGTTGACGATCCGGTCGTCGTTCTCGTCGGCATACATGTTCCAGGCCAGGGTCAACTGCTTGAGATTGCTCAGGCAGGCGGCTCGTCGGCCCTGCTCGCGGGCCCGGTGCAGGGCCGGCATCAGCACCGCCATCAGGATGGCGATAATCGCGATGACGACGAGCAATTCGATGAGGGTGAACGCTCTCCGCGTCATAGGTCCTCCACTACTTCCAGGTGTGCCGTTCATACCACCTCCCTACAAAAAAGCCACTCCCATAATATCACGCCCTCGGTGGGTCTACAACAAAAAAACCGGGCCTCCGGCGTGCCAGGGGCTGGTTGCGCTTGCATTTTGGGGGCACGCCGGGGTAGGATAGAAACAGACGCCGCCCCGTGGCCGGGAGCCGCCTTCTGAACGCACTGAGACGGGGGTTTTGCCATGCGAAGAGACCGAGGTTTCACATTGATCGAGCTGTTGGTGGTGATCGCCATCATCGCCCTGCTCATGTCGATCCTGATGCCGGCGCTGGCCCGGGTGCGGGAGCAGGCCCGCATGATCGGGTGCGCGGCGAATCTGCGGCAATGGGGGCTGGTCAGCGCAATGTACGCCGAGGCCAACGACGGCAAGCTCTGGAGCGGCATCAGCACCACCTCCTGGTGGTGGCTCTTCCAGCTCCCCGAATCGCAGAAGGACTGGAAACAGAACAAGACCTGGTTCTGCCCGACGGCCACCAAGCCGATCATCGACGAGTTCGGCGTCGCGGCGCCGACGCTCAATATCTTCAACGCCTGGGGAGTCTTCCGCGATCCCTACGAGGGGTACGACGCCGGCCCGAACGGGGTGGCCGGCAGCTACGGTCTGAACGGTTTTCTGATGGGCCGGACCCTCGACGCCAGCAACAGCCAGAGCTTCTGGGGCACGCTCACGAACGTCCGGAACGCCAACAGCGTTCCGCTGTTCATCGACGCCCTGCGGTTCGACCTGTGGCCTCAGGCGACGACGGCCCCCGCCCAGTACGAGTTCGAGGCCTGGACGAACGAGGACATGGCCCGCTGCTGCATCAATCGCCACGGCGGCTTCGTCGGCTGCGTCTTCGCCGACGCCACGGTGCGCAAGGTTGGTCTCAAGGAGCTCTGGACGCTCCAGTGGAGCAAGAACTTCAACACGCGTGGCCCCTGGACGCTGGCTGGAGGGGTCACCGCAGCCGACTGGCCCGACTGGATTCGAAGGTTCCAGGACTACTGATCCGCCGGACCGGTCGCAACCGCTCAGTCGCCGTCGTGTATGATGAAGGTCACCTTCATGTCCACCCGGTACTCCACGATCTTGCCGTCCTCCACACGAACCTGCTGCTCCTTGATCCAGGCGCCGCGGATGTCTTTGACCGTCTCCGTGGCACGGGCGATGCCTCTGCGGATCGCATCCTCGAAGCTCTTGGGGGAGGAAGCACTGATTTCGATCACTTTGCCGATAGACATGGTTCCATCTCCTTGACTGTGGCCAGAACCAGCGTACGGACTCCATCGAGTTCTGCCCCTGCGGGCGAACCGGGACGAGCGCGGCCCGGGCACATCCTGCTCCTGGAACGTAGTGGTCGGCGGAGGCAGTTGTTCAGCCAGATTGACGTTTTCGTCTGTGAGCAGGTCGATTCTGGCGTTTGAGGGCCGCGATAGCGCCCGGAGCCGGCAAGTCTCGCCGGGCTTGACAGGCATTGCACAGGGGCAGACAATGCGGTGGTTAAGCTGGCGATCTATTCGGCCGGCGGGCGCAGTCGACAGGGAAGACTGACGGATCGAGATGTCCCGTGGCCGTGCATTGAAAGGACCAGGCATGAAGGCGTCACTCTTCGCGGCGGTCTTGGGGATGGCCCTGGCGGCGGCCGGTTGCGGCGAGAAAGTCTGTCACGTCGAGGTCGATGCCATCAGCAGAAATCCCGTGGCCTCACCGCAGACCTATCACCTTGTTCCCGCCATGCGGGACGTCAGCGAGCAGAGTCTCCAGTTCCAGGAATACGCAGGCTACATTCACCGCGTGTTGCAGGACAAAGGGTTCTCCGCGGCCGACCCGAACGAGGCGGAGCTGCTCGTGTTCGTCAGCTACGGCCTGGGAGCCCCACAGACGAGCTACTCCACTTTCACCACGCCGATCTACGGCTGGACCGGCGGGGGTACGAGAACCTACAGCGAAACCACGCGCGGCCCGGACGGGACCTCGCGCGTCACGGGAACCGTCACCGATGCCGGCCGCTACGGAGTCGTGGGCGCCGAAAGCCATTTGACCACGCACACGACGTATCCGCGATACCTGTTCCTGGGCGCCTACGATGCCCGGAAACTGCGACAGTCGAACGGACAGGACCCTGTCGAGGTGTGGAATACCGCGGTGGTGAGCACGGGAAGCAGCGACGATCTTCGCGCGGTCATGCCGATCATGATTGCCGCCGCCGCGGACTACTTCGGCGGCAATACCGGCAGCAAGATCAAGAAGACGATGTTCCCGGGAAACCGGAAAGTCAAATGGGTCAGGGGCGAGTCCCCCGCCCCATAGGGCAGACGACCGTCCTGACGCCGATCCGATCGACGTGGCGGGAAAACGGACTTGACGAGCCCGCTGTCGATCGGTAAGGTGATACAGAGGGCTCGGAAGGGTCTACGGTTGGCGTTCGCCAGGGGCCTGAGAGATGCGGAGTTCCGAGCCTGCCGAGGTTCACTCGATGGGAAGGAGGACATGTCATGTTCAAGCGATCATTGTTTGTGCTTCTCTGCCTTCTGATTCTGGGCCCGGCCGGGTCCGCAACGGCCCAGACGGATGAGAGCCTCATCGGCTGGTGGAAGTTCGACGAGGGCGTCGGCACGACGGCGGCCGACTCCTCGGGCAACGGCCGCGACATCGAGCTGGTGAGCGCCACGTGGGAGGAAGGATTCGCCGGCAGCGCCGTGCACTTCCACGGCGCCGGCTACGGCAGAGACCGGGAGTTCTCCAGCACTGCGAACGCCATCACGGTATGCGCCTGGGTGCGGCACGAGGCCTTCGTCGCCAATCACGTCGAGCGATATGTTACTGTCGGTCCGGAGATCGCCGTGATTCGCAAGGAGACCGATGGACGCCTGCACTTCTACATCACTCCCGGCGGGGCGTTTTCGCATGCGTATGCCGGCGACGTTCTCGTGGAAGGCCAGTGGCTTCACGTTGCGGGCACCTGGGACGGGGCCGCCCAGCGTCTGTATCTCAACGGCGAGGAGGTTGCCACCTTGACGCCGAGCGGGGTTCTAGGCACCGGGACCATGTTCCGGCTGAGCAGTCCGGATGGAGAACCCCTGAACGGGATGCTGGACGAGGTTCGCGTCTACGACCGGGCCCTGTCGGGACAGGAGATCACGGCGGTGATGAACCCCGGCGGTCTGGTCAAGGCCGGCAAGCCGGTCCCGGCCGACAAGGCGACCGATGTGCCGCGGGACGTGACCTTAGGCTGGACGCCAGGAGAATCGGCGGTAACGCACGATGTGTATTTCGGAACGTCGTTCGATGATGTCAATGCCGCCGGCCGGAGCAACCCGCTGGGGGTGCTGCTGGGCCAGGATCAATCGGACGCCACGTTCGATCCGCCGGGGATTCTCGATTTCGAGACGGGCTACTACTGGCGCGTCGACGAGGTCAACAGCGCCCCTGACTTCACGATCTTCAAGGGCGACGTCTGGAGCTTCACGACCGAGCCGTTCGCCTACCCCATCGCCAACATCATGGCCACCACCAACGGCAACTCCGACGCGGGCGCCGGGCCTGAGAACACCGTAAACGGCGCCGGCCTGAACGCCGTCGATCAGCATTCCACCAACAGCAGCGACATGTGGCTGGCGCTGCCCGGCGACGAGCCGCTGTGGATTCAGTGGGAGTTCGACGGCCTCTACAAACTCCACGAGATGCTCGTCTGGAACTACAATGTCCAGTTCGAGCTGATCCTCGGCTTCGGGCTCAAGGACGTGACAATCGAATACTCGGAGAACGGAGCGGATTGGACCGTGCTGGGCGACGTGACGTTGAATCGGGCGACCGCCAGCCCGACTTACGCCGCCAACACGACGGTGGACCTCCAGGGTGTGGCCGCCCGGAGCGTGCGGATGACCGTCCAGAGCGGTTACGGCATGATGGGCCAGTACGGCCTGAGCGAAGTCCGCTTCCTGTACATTCCCACGCAGGCCCGCGAGCCGCAGCCGGCCGACGGCGCGACGGACGTCAGCGTCGAAAGCACGCTGGTCTGGAGAGCCGGTCGCGACGCGGTCTCACACGAGGTCTACTTCGGCGCCGACGCCGCAGCGCTCGCTCTCGTCGATACCGTTAGCGCGAGCAGCTACACGCCCGACGAGCTGAATCTCGGCGCCACGTACTACTGGCAGATCAACGAGATCCAGGAGACCGAGTCCTGGCAAGGACCCGTCTGGAGCTTCGCGACACAGGAGTACATTGTGGTCGATGACTTCGAAAGCTACAACGACGACATCGACGCCGGCACGACGATTTTCGATACCTGGCTCGACGGCTGGGTCAACGATACCGGTTCGACCGTCGGCCATCTCGACGCCCCCTTCGCCGAGCGGACCATCGTCCACGGCGGCGAGCAGTCCATGCCCCTGTCCTATGACAACACCACCGTCGCCGTCTCCGAGGCGGACCTGGAGCTGTCGGCGGACTGGTCGCGGCACGGCATCCGGAGCCTGTCGCTGTACTTCTACGGCGCCGACGGCAACACGGGGCAGCTCTACGTCAAGATCAACGGCACGAAGATTGCTTACGACGGCCCCGCGATCAACCTGACGCGTCCATCCTGGCAACTGTGGAGCATCGATCTGTCGCAGGCCGGCAACGTCAGCAACGTCCGCTCGCTGACGATCGGCATCGAGGGCTCCGGCGCCAAGGGCGTCGTATATATCGACGACGTCCGTCTGTATCCGGAGGTCCTCGCATACACTTCGCCCGACGTCACCGGCGCGGGCGATGCCGTGCAGGGTGTCCCCAACGACGCCGACTGGCCTGCCGCCGAGACGCCGAACCTGGCGATAGACGACAACGTGGACACGAAGTTTCTGCACTTCAAAGGCGTGACGGAACCGACCGGCATTCGGGTCACCCCGTTGGTGGGACCGACGGTGGTGACAGGCCTGACGCTGACGAGCGCCAACGATGCGCCCGAGCGCGACCCGGTGCAGTTCGAGCTGTACGGCTCGAACGAGACGATCGACGGGCCGTACACGCTGATCGCCGGCGGCGATGTGGCCGACTTTGCCGGCGCGACCGCATGGCCACGGCTCACGAAGACGACCACGCCGATCGAGTTCGCCAACACCGTGGCGTACGCGCACTATCAACTGCTGTTCCCGGCCGTGCGCACCCCCGCCTCGGCCAACAGCATGCAAATCGCCGAGATCGAACTGCTCGGCGCCGTCGCCCAATAGCATTCCGTCCGGGCGGCGAAAGGGTATGTCCAGGGGCCTGTGCCATCGCGGCGCAGGCCCCTTTTCCATCCAGGCAACGCTCCGGATTCTCGGGGAATCTGGTGGAATTCCCAGCGTGTTCTATCCAGAGCGAGGCGTGTGTCGCGCTGGCCCTTCCGTCATGGCCAAACCGAATCCGATCGTCTTGCCGAAAAGTTGAGGTCTCGCCAGGACGTTTGTTCAAGCGAGAGCCTCCCCGTGTCCGATACAAACCGATAACACGCATCGGGCCCGCCGGGGCCTATGGGGTGGATCGATCCGGCCGAAGGTCGTCTCCGGGTCGCTTGCACGGGCGTTATCGGGCATTCCGATGGAAAGGACATCCTATGAGAAGCTGCACTATTCTCGCCACCGTCACCTGCACGTTGTGCGCATGGGTCTGCGGCTGTACGACGACGTCGACGCCGTCGATCTGGCCGGGCGCATCGTCGCAAATCTGGCTCCACCACAAGCCGGAACCGATGGCTTCGCCGGATGAGGCGATTGGCACCATCAAGAACCTCCAGCAGAACTTCGTCGAATGGAGCGGTGGCGTGCCGCTGACCGCACTCGACGTGGATGCCTTCGGCCTGCGGGCGAAGTGGGAATGGACGGAGGTCACGCAGCAGACCAATTACGTTCCCAGCTACGGCGGATTCTTCGCCGGCTACAACTACGTCCCCGTCTACAGCGGGTCCTATCAGACAGAGACCTACAGCACCGAGAAGAGGGACATGCTGGTGATCCCATTCGAGGATGTCAGAGGTTTGACCCTGTTCCACATGCCGGATCTCCCCAGAGAATTCAAGTACGGTCTGGTGGTCGGTGCCACGGAGAAAGAGATTCCCCTGCGGGTCGCAGATGAGCGGTCGCAGCGTCAACTGGCCAACGCGATCTACACGCTGGCGGCGGCGCGCGGCGCCGATCTTCAGCGTCTGTCCGTAGGACTGCGGCTCAACGAGCTGACACCCGAACAGCGGGAGACCCTCGGCCTGCCTGTGGAGACCGGCCTTCTGGTCGGGTCCGTGGCGAAGGGCAGCCCGGCCGAGAAAGCCGGCATCCAGTTCCTCGATGTCCTGCTGGAGATCAACGGTCAGCCACTGAAGACCACCGACGGCGCGGCGCCGATCGTGCAGGCCGCCCAGCAGGCGAATGGACAGCCGATCTCCGTCAAGGTGCTGCGCCGGCAAAAGGCGACCCAGCCGGTCACGAACAAGGCCGGGAAGGTCATCGGAGAGAAGGAAGTGGAGGAGAAGGTCGAGCACACGGTCGAGATCACTCTGTAAAGCCTGTCGCGCGGTCCATTCCTCGTCACTCGCGGCACGTTGGCCGGCCGGGTGCAAGGCGTCCGGCTCGGCCCCGCCGGAATACGCGTACAGGCGGCTTGATTCGGTCGGCGGATTGCCCTACACTGTTCCCGGTCTTGGGTTCAGGAGCAATACGATTTGGCTGGATCATACGTCACATCTCGCCCGCAGCGCAACACGGCGAAGATCGCCCGGCTGGGGCTGTTCGCCGCCCTGCTGTCGGCCCGGCTGGCGGCGGCGGTTACGGCAGACCGCTCGACCGCCCTACCGATCCTGAATCCGCCGCACCAGGCGTGGTTCCCGGTAGCGCCGGCCCTGCCCCCTGCCCCGGACGACCGCGTCGAAGTGGCTACCGTCGAGGAACTCATCCAGGCCATCGAGAAAGCCCGGCCGGGCCAAACGATTCTGGTCGCCGACGGCCACTATCGGATGCCGCGATGTGTCGAGATTCGCGCCGACCGCGTGACGCTGCGCGGGGCCTCGGGCCATCGCGAGCGCGTCGTCATCGACGGGGTCCAGAGCATGCACGGTGAGCTGCTCGGTTTCCGGGGCTGCTCGGACGTCACCGTCGCCGACCTGACGATTCAGAACATCCGCTACAACGGGTTCAAAATCAACTCCGACTCCGGCGTCCAACGGCTGACGATCCACAATTGCATCATTCACAACATCTGGCAGCGCGGCGTCAAGGGCGTCAAGGTGCCCGAGGAGGGCCGCGAGGCCCTGCGGCCGAAAGGCTGCCGCATCCAGTACTGCCTGTTCTACAACGACCGGCCCAAGCGGCTGGCCGACGACCCGCACGACATCGCGCAGGGCAACTACATCGCCGGCATCGACGTGATGTACGCCACGGGCTGGACCATCTGCGACAACGTGTTCGTCGGGATTCAGGGCCGGACCTTCGAAGGCCGCGGCGCGGTGTTCCTGTGGTTCGACACGCAGGACTGCGTAGTCGAGCGGAACATCATCATCGACTGTGACGTCGGCCTGCAACTCGGCAACGCCCACCGCGCCGACGGCGTGCAGTATCACTGCCTCCGATGCGTCGCGCGGAACAACTTTATCACGCGGGCGCCCGAGGCGGGCATCGTGACGGTCTACACGAAGGACTGCGCGGTCGTGCACAACACGATCCACGACCCGGACACCCGGATGAACCGCCTGCTCCGCACGGTCTTTGCGAACGACGGACTGCTCGTGGCGAACAACCTGTTCAGCGGACCGGGAACGAGCAACGAATCTGACAGCAAGATTCGGTTCGTCGGAAACCTGCTGCGCAACGCGTCGGCCGCGTTCGCCGATCCGGTCCACGGGGACCTCCATCTGATACGGGCGGCCGACGGGATTGTCGACCAAGGCGTTGCCCTGCCTGCGCCCGTCAATGAAGACATCGACCACCAACGTCGCGACGGCCGGCCCGACCTCGGCGCCGATGAACAAATCTGAGAACGATATCGAAGAGTCAAGTCCATCAAAGAAAGGCACACATGCGCACTGCTACCGCAATTCTGATTGTCGCCCTGACCCTTCTCGCCGTCACGCCAGTGCACAGCGAGGAAGCCCCCTACCAGGCCACCACCACCGCCGATCCACAGATCGCGCCCGCCGACCTGGAGCTGCTCCTGAAGCCCCTGCGCAAGGACGAGCTGATCGTCGAGACGGAGGCGTGGCTGGCTCTGCTCCAGGCCAAGGTCCAGGAAATCAGCCTGGCGGAGATCGAAGCGAAACAGAAGGGACGCGAGATTTCCGAGACCAAACAGGACCTCAAGCAGCAGATCAAGGAGATTCAGCAGGAGGCCGAACCCAACGCGGCGCCGTCGGCGACCGCAGAGGCCAATCCGCCGGCGGCGCGCGTCGAGCAGAAGATTCAGCAGAAGCTCGATACCCTCGATGAGAAGGCGGAAGAGATCGTCGAAGCGGCGGCAGACGTGAACCAAGCGGCAGCGGCCGATGCCAAGGAGGCGAGCGCCGCGGAGAAGGACATTGTGGAGAAGACCGCGGCCGTGGAGCAAGCCAAGGCGAAGCTGCAACAGGCCGCCGCACAGGTCGAACAAGCCGGGATGGAACTGGAAGAAAAGGTCAAGAAGATCGGCGAGGCCGAGCTGGAGCTGCACGCCAAAGTCAGAGAGCAACTGCTGGCCAACATCAATCGCCTGCACGAGGAACAAACGGCGCTGACGGACCGCGTGCGCGTGGTGATCGCGGCACTCGAGGCCAAAGGGGGTGACGTCGCCGAGTACCGCAAGTACGTCGATGCCGTTTCCGGCCTGAAGGTGGACGTCAAGGACATCAGCGCGACGCGCGCGATCGTCTTCGGGTGGCTCAAGTCGCCCCAAGGCGGGCTCCGCTGGGGCAAGAGCATCCTGTCCTTCATCCTGATCGTGGTGGCCGCCAAGATCCTGGCGGTCATCCTCAGCCGTCTGACGCGCCGCGCGGTGGCCATGAACAAGAAGTGCTCCGACCTGCTGAGGGATTTCCTGGTCAACCTCGTCAGCAAGGTGGTGTTTGTCATCGGCGTCGTAGTCGCCCTGTCGATGCTGGGCATCAACATCGGGCCGCTGGTGGCCGGGATCGGGGCCATCGGCTTCATCGTCGGCTTCGCCCTCCAGGGCACACTGGGCAACTTCGCCGCCGGCCTGATGATCCTGATGCACCGCCCGTACGACGTGGGAGACGTCGTGCAGACCGCCGGCGTCACGGGCATCGTGCAGTCGATGAACCTGAACACGACGACCATCAAGACGTTCGACAACCAGGTGGTGGTCGTGCCCAATGGGTCCATCTGGGGCAACAACATTGTCAACGTCACCGGCAGCGACACCCGCCGCGTGGACATGACGTTCGGCATCAGCTACAGCGACGACATCGCCAAGGCTCAGCGCATCCTGGAGGACATCCTCCGATCGCATCCGCTCGTGCTGAAAGAGCCGGCGTTCAACGTGAAAATGCACGAACTGGCCGATTCGTCCGTGAATTTCATCTGCCGGCCCTGGACCAAGACGGGCGACTACTGGACGGTGTACTGGGACGTCACGCGCAGCGTGAAGGAACGATTCGACGCCGAAGGCGTCTCCATCCCGTTCCCCCAGCACGACGTACATGTCATCCAGGCAAAATCCTGAGCTCTTGCCGACCCGTGACAATCGGGGTACAATCAGGCCGGTGCGATAGGAACACCGTTCTTCCGGCAGGAAAGACAGATGCGGCGCTTCATCATCAGATTGTGGCGTGGAGAGTTCCGTCCGGCCTTTGCGTTCTGGGTTGCCCATGCAGGCGTATGGCTGCTCGGCATGCTCCTGTTTCAGTTCCTGTCCACTTCCTTGAGCATGGCCGTCAAGCCTTTGGTCGGCGTGCCGCTGGGGCTGGTCTTGGTGGCGTATAACGTAATAGCATTCGCCGGTGCGGTTCGTTCCGCCCGAAAGGCCGCCTGCCCCGGATGGCTACGCGTGATGGCGGGCCTAGCCTCGGCGGCTCTGGTACTACTGTCCGTTTGGGTACCGCTCTACTTCCTCGGACGGCCGCTGATTGTGCTCTGATCGCCCAACCTTTCGGCGCGCATTCCCAGACAGCGAGGGGCCGCTCGGGAGCCGGTTGTTGCTCAGATGGCCGCCCAAACCATTGAAATCTGATAGAGCTTCGTGGTAATATGAAAGCTGTGGCGCACGCAGAGCCCACCCCGACATGGCGTGCGCACAGACAGGCCCTGCATGTCTGGTTGGAGGCTACAGGCGGCGATCCGGCGCGTGGCCGGGAGCGGATCAGCAGGTTCACTCGGTCTGAAGGAGGATGTGTCATGAATAGGCGCCCATTTCTTGTGCTTGTCGTATTCCTGATCGTGATTCCCGCCTGGTCGGCACTGGCCATCCCGGAGAATCTGGTCCTGTACTGGTCGTTCAATGAGGGCCGGGGAACCGTCGCCAAAGACCGCAGCGGCAACGGCAACGACGGGGTCCTTGAAGGCGGCGCTCTCTGGGTGCCCGGCGTGATTGGGACGGCGCTGGAGTTCAACGGCTCCGATTCGCTGGTGAGAGGTCCGCACATTCCCTTCAACAGTCAGAGTTTCACGCACGCGCTGTGGGTCAATCCGTCGGCGTTGCCGGGGGATCAGTCCGTCTTCTCCCAGTACCAGGCGAGCAGCGCAAACCAGGGTCTGCACTACCGGATCACATCAGCCGGAGTTGTTCGCATGGGATTCTACTCCAACGACCTGGACCTGCCGGCTGGAACGGTGCAAGTGGGCACCTGGTACCACCTCACGTTCTGGTATGACTTCGACGGTCAGAACCGCAGGGTTTATGTCAATGGCGAACTCGCGGGCGAGGCCGCGGCGGCTCCCTATCTCGGAACCGCAGGCGACACGCTCGTCGGCACGTTCTGGAGGCCGGATCGCGCAGACCGTGTGCCGGAGTGGTTCAACGGAATGATCGACGACGTCCAGGTGTACGGTCGGGCGCTGGCCGAGGAGGAGATTCAGGAGATCATGCTCGGTCTGACGGACCCCGATCTCGCGTATGACCCCAGTCCCGCCGATGAGGCCGTCGACGTGCCGCGAGACACCGCCCTGAGCTGGACGGCGGGCCGGTCCGCGGCGACGCACGATGTCTACTTCGGGACGTCTTTCGATGACGTCAACGATGCCGGCCGGGCCGATCCGAGAGGCGTCCTCGTCAGCCAGGGCCAGACGGAGACGAGCTACGATCCAGCCGGCCTGCTGGATTTCGGCACGACCTGGTACTGGCGAATCGATGAGGTCGGCGCCGCCCCGGACAACACGGTCCACAAGGGCGACGTCTGGAGCTTCACGACCGAGCCGTTCGCCTACCCGGTCCAGAACATCGTCGCCACCAGCAACGGAAGCTCGGAGGCCGCGTTCGGGCCGGAGAGGACCGTCGACGGCTCCGGACTCGACGCCGACGATCGGCACTCGGTCAACAACGCCGATATGTGGCTGGCCGACCCGCCGGCCGAGGGGACTCTCTACATCCAGTACGAGTTCGACCGTCTCTACAAGCTCCACGAGATGCTCGTCTGGAACTACAACGCCGAGTTCGAGCTGATCCTCGGTTTCGGCCTCAAGAATGTGACCGTCGAGTATTCCGAGAACGGGACGGACTGGACCGTGCTGGGCGACGTGGAGTTGAACCAGGCGACCGCCAAAGCGACGTACGCCGCCAACACAACCGTCGAATTCGGCGGGGTTCCGGCCAGATTTGTCCGCCTGAGCGTCCACAGCGGCTGGGGCGCGATGGGCCAGTTCGGGCTTAGCGAGGTCCGCTTCCTGTACATTCCCGCGCAGGCTCGCCAGCCGGAGCCGGCCGATGGAGCCACCGAGGTGGAGCTGGGCGCCGCGCTGACCTGGCGCAGCGGCCGCGACGCCGCCTCGCACGAGGTGTATCTGGGCACGGACCCGGCGGCCCTGACGTTGGCCGGCACAGTCGACAGCCCGACGTTCGCGCCCGAGGGCATCGAGTTCGGGAGCACCTACTACTGGCAGATCGTGGAGGTCAACGAGGCCGACGCCGTGACAGCATGGCCCGGCGAGGTCTGGACCTTCTCGACCCAGGAGTACGCGCTGATCGACGGGTTCGAGACGTACAACGACGACGTCGACACCAAGACAACCATCTTCGACACGTGGATCGACGGCTGGACCAACGACACCGGCTCCACCGTCGGCTACCTCAACGCCCCGTTTGCCGAGCGGAAGATCGTGCACAGCGGCAAGCAGTCCATGCCGCTGGCCTACGACAACTCCGCGGCGCCGTTCTACTCCGAGGCCGAGCGGACCTTCGACACCGCCCAGGACTGGACGGTCGGCGGCGCCGACAGCTTGAGGCTGTATTTCTGCGGCGCTGCGGCCAACTCCGCGCAGACACTCTACGTCACGCTGGAAGACAGCGCCGGACGCACGGCAACCGTCAGCGGTACAGATCCGCAGGCCGTCCAGGCAACCGAGTGGCAAGAGTGGCGGATCGCCCTCAGTGAGTTCAGCGGTGTGACGCTGAGCCGTGTCCAAACCCTGGTGATCGGCGTCGGCAATCGTGCCGCCCCGGCCGCCGGCGGCACGGGCATCGTCTACATCGACGACATCGGCTTCGGCCGCCCCGCCACGGCCGAGTAGTGTCCCGAAATCCGCAGGATGGGCACATCCTGATTCTGACAGAACTGCGTGTGAGAATATCCTGGCAACCGTGTGGCAGCCTCAAAGCCTGTCCTGAGCGAAGTCGAATGGAGTGGAGCCTTGGGGATGGCTGATACGACTTCGGCTTGTGTATCGCAAGGCGGTGGTGCAGTCCGCCATCCCCAAGCCCTTCGGGCTTGAGGCTGCCACACGGGCCTCTCCACGCCGGAATGGGGCTTGCCGTGAAACCTGCACAGACATGACAGAAGAGGCTGCGTTTTCCCAGTTGACGAAGTCCCGAAGACGCCGTATGATGTCTCCCACGTTGGAGTGAGGAGAGATGAAAGGTTCCAGTCCTGCCTGAACTCTCCCGCCGTGGTGTGTCATCCACAAAGTGCCGGCCCGCAAGGGGGGCGTTCTCACGTTATGAAAGGGGAGATTGATGAGACGAATCGCTGTTGTTTGTGCCGTGGCGGTGGTTGCGATGATGATTGTTCTTCCGGCCGGTTGCAGTTCCACGTCCTCGGCATCGAGAGACAGCCAGTGCCTGATCACGAACGAAGTCATGTTGGCCGGATACCAGACGGGCAAGGTTGCCGGCTCGCTCGAATCGTTGGGGATGGAGCTGTCGATGCCGTTCTGGTTCCTCTCGGGCAACTGATCGTCGGTCAGCAATAAGAGTCTGTCAGCGCGTTGAGACTAAGACCGCCGCCTTCGGCGTCTTCGCTTTAGGGCTTCCAGGGGCTACGGCTCGCGGCAGGCCGGCCTGCGCTTAGAACTCATCCTTGAGGGCAATCATCCATTGGGGCCAGTCGTTGGGCTGGACGCCGCCGGCCTTGGTCCAGGGGCCCTGGATGTTGAACGACTTGTGCCACTTCAAGGTCCAGAGCTGCTTGAGGGCGACCTTGCGGACCGACCAGTCGGCGAACAGGACAAACTGCGCGCCGCCGTGCCGGTTGACGCAGAGCCGTTGCATCTCGTGCCCGCTCATGACCGGCGTCGCGTCGCCCCAGGGCGGCGGCTCGTCGGCATCCAGAGGCCAGCCGTCTACCCACCAGCCTTCGGTGAAAACCGGGACGTTGTAGGCGCCCTTGACCTGGTAGGTGCGCCAGTAATCCTTGGCCGGACCGCGCCCCCACAGGCTGTCCATGCCCGCGGGCGGATTGCACATCCAGCCGTTGGGGGCATAGCTGCCTTCGTCGCCGCCGTGTGAGGCGGGAACCCGCCAGGCGTCGAAGGGAGTCGTCGCGATCGCCATCGCGTCCACCGAGGTCCCGGACCTGTGCTTGACCGCCGTCGGGCACAACCACATCTTCTTGTTCCTCGACAGGGGACGCATGCACTCGCGCCACCAGTCGCCGTGGGCAACGTCGGCGCCGAAGTTCTGCATCAGTCCGCTGTAGAAATAGCCGTTGTTGTCGTCGCAGTACATCGCGAAGATCAGGCCCCACTGGTGCAGGTTGGACTTGCAGCCCACGCCTCGCGCCTGGCGGCGCACCCGCTCCAAAGCCGGCATGAGAATCGCCATCAGCAGCGCAATAATCGCGATCACCACCAGCAATTCGATCAGCGTAAAGGCCCTGGGATTGACCATTGACGATTGAGGATTGACGATTCGTCTTGCTCTGTCGGTCATCATGCCCACTCCTGTCGGGCGACCTTCCACAGCCGCGGTCTGGCCCGTCCCCATTATGCCGCCGCAGCTCCGCGCTAACAAGAGAAACACCGAACGCGATCGCCCAACGAAGGACCCGCCCTGGCGAAACGACCGAAGAGCCCGGCCGGGAAACGACCGGAAGCGGGGCCGACGCCATCCGGGCGTCCGATAAGCGCTCCGGTGTCCGGAGAGGCAATCTCCCAAGTGCACCCGTCGCGGAGGAAAACGAGCAAAAGCACCACACCTGGACCGAACTACCGAACCCTCGTCCCAAAAGCGTCGATAAAGACCCAGGACGGAATGCAGGCCTGCGTACGGGTCCGGAAATGCCGCCCATCGGCGTTTCCGACCTTTCGCGCTTGCCATTCTCGCAGAAGTAATGCATTATATAGGCTGAAGCAGTGTGATTTGCGTCTCCATGAGCAGCGTCCGTCGCGTGCGACAACGCAACAGGGGCTTTTAGCTCTTTGGGGACGGGCACGAGGCCTGCCGGCAAGAAGAGACAATGGAGGTTCCTCGCACAAGCGTGCAGGGAGACCCAGGCCGGCAGTCCATGTTCGGCTCCACCTTGGAGCCCACGGAGAAGGGTGACATGCATGGCGTGACGTTCCTTGGGTTGCTGCTGTTTGCCGGCGGCTTCCTCTACCTCGGCGTGCCGTACGTCTACATCAAATGGCTGCGCTACCGGCAGGACCGTCGGATGAAGACACAGTCGTACATCGCGTTGACCTTCGACGACGGGCCCGGCTTCCGTCTGACGCCGGCAATCCTGGACCTGCTGTCGGAGCACGGGGTTCGCGCCACCTTCTTCGTGCTGGGAAGGAACGTCCAAGGACGCGAACACCTCGTCCGGGCGGCAGCCGATCGAGGGCACGAGATCGGCACGCACTCGTACGACCATCTGCACTCCTGGAAGGTCTGGCCGACCCGCGCGATTGCCGACATCCGGCGCGGCCAGGACGTGCTCCGGCGATTGCTGAAGACCGACGACGTCTTTCCGTTCCGCCCGCCGTGCGGCAAGGTCAACCTGTTCACGCTCCTGTTCCTGCTGTGCAAACGGATTCCCATCTGCATGTGGACGCTGGACACCCGAGACACCTGGCCGGCCGAGAGCCGAGACGGCGAGGCGATTGCGGAGGCCCTTCGTCGCTCGGGCGGCGCCATCAGCTTGGCCCACGATTTCGATCGTACCGGGACCAGCGTCGACGACTACGTCCTGACCACTCTGCGCACCACGCTCGAAGTTGCCAAGGAAGCCGGCATTCGGTTCGTGACCGTGACGGAACTGCTCGACGAGCACGCCCGCGTTTCCGGTGTGCCCGTCAGGGCATGACGCCTCACGGCCTCACTACCAGCCGCATCGGACCACCTGCGAACCGTCACACACGGAGACAGAGCAAGCCGTTGACAAGAGGGATCTTCGTATAGATGATGGGCCCGCGACCGGCCCGCGCGATGGGACGCCACTGGAGTGGACGCGACCCTGGAATCCGCACGGCGGGAGCATCGCAGGAGCAGAGCAGATGAGGAATGCATCGATTGTCTGGTTGTCCGTGGCGACGCTGATCGGTTCGGTGGCGGCGGCAGGGTCGGCGGCACAAGGCAATTCTCACTACATCACCAACCGAGCGCCGCTGGCGGCCAAGCCGTACACGGAACTGCCTATCGGCTCGATCGAGCCGACGGGCTGGCTGCGGCGGCAACTGGAGATCATGGCCTCCGGCATGACCGGCCGGCTCGATGAGCTGTATCCGCAGGTGGTGGGCCCGCGAAACGGCTGGCTGGGCGGCGACGGCGACGGCTGGGAGCGTGGCCCCTACTGGATCGACGGACTGCTCCCGCTGGCTTACATCCTCAAGGACCGCGTGCTGATCGAGAAGGTCCGCCCGTGGGTGGAGTGGACGCTGACCCACCAGACTGAGGACGGGTACATCGGGCCCGTGCCGTTCGAGACGCCGCCGATGCCGGAGCCGGGCATCCAGAAGAGCCCGCGCCGCGACTGGTGGCCCAAGATGGTCATGCTCAAGGTCCTCCAGCAATACTACATGGCGACCGGCGACGCCCGCGTGATCGACGTGATGACGAAGTACTTCCGGTACCAGCTTCGCGAACTGCCCAAAACGCCGCTGGGCCACTGGTCGTTCTGGGGCAACCGCCGGGGCGGCGACAACCTGCTCGTGGCGCTCTGGCTCTACAACATCACCGGCGACGGCTTCCTGCTGGACCTGGCCGAGCTGATCGGCGAGCAGACGCATCCCTACACGGAGATCTTTCTGGAACGCGGCGACATCGCGCTGCACCGTTACGAACAAGGCGCCAACGGCGCCAGCGCCTTCCACTGCGTCAACCTGGCTCAGGGGATCAAAGAGCCGATCGTCTACTATCAGCTTCACCCCGAGGAAAGACACCTGCGCGCGGTGAAGAAGGCGTTCGCCGACATTCGCAAGTGTCACGGCCAGCCCCACGGGCTCTACGGCGCCGACGAAGGGATGCACGGGCGCGTCCTGACGCAGGGCAGCGAGTTCTGCACGTGCGTCGAGATGATGTTCTCGCTGGAGAAGATGCTCGAGATCACCGGCGACGTCGCCTTCGCCGACCACCTGGAGTTGCTGGCATACAACGCTCTGCCGACGCAGGCGACGGACGACTACATGGCCCGCCAGTACTTTCAGCAGGCCAACCAGGTGACGTGCGCGATGCACATGCACAACTTCTTCGACCACACAATCGACGGCGTCGTCTTCGGCCTGCTCACCGGCTACCCCTGCTGCACGTGCAATCTCCACCAGGGTTGGCCCAAGTTCGTCGGGCACCTGTGGATGGCGTCGGCCGACAACGGCCTGGCGGCGCCGGTCTATGGCCCGTCGAAGGTCACCGCCAAGGTGGCGCAGGGTCAAGCGGTGACCATCACGGAACAGACGAATTACCCGTTCAGCGAATCGGTGCGCTTCACCGTTGCCACGAGCGATCCAGTGACATTCGCGCTGCACCTGCGGATTCCGGCGTGGTGCCGCGATGCGAAGATCACAGTGAACGGCCGGCCGTTCGAACACAAGCTCGAAGCAGGACAGATCGCCAGGGTGGACCGGCGATGGAGCGATGGCGATGCCGTCGAGCTGACGCTGCCCATGACGGTGCGCACGCAGCGCTGGCACGAGAACAGCGTCAGCATCGAACGCGGACCGCTGGTCTATGCCCTGAGGATTGAAGAGTCGTGGACGGCACATGAGCAGTACCGGGAGGTTCAGCCGGCAAGTCCATGGAATTATGCGCTGCTGGAGGCAAGCCTGAAGGACCTCGATGCGGCGTACGCGGTGGCAGCGAACGACGCCGCGACGCTGGAGCCGTGGAACCTTCGCAACGCGCCGATCGCGATCAGGACCAAGGGCGTGCGCCTGCCCCACTGGCAGCTCTACAGCGGGATGGCCGGCCCCATCCCATGGAGCCCGCAAGGCAAACAGGATGACTGGCCCATCGAGGACATCACACTGGTCCCTTACGGCTGCTCAACCCTGCGCATCGCCGCCTTCCCCACCGTGCGGTAGGGGCGAATGATTATTCGCCCGTACGAACGCCCCGACGCACGGGATTGTTCTCAAGCGGCGCCCTCCGGCGGCCGGATCACGAAATCGCCTCCGGCCGAGATGAACGACATCGTGTGAGCCATCATCTCTACGCCGAAGCCCACCCCCAGGGAAATGCCCAATCCCCACGCCAGATAAGGCGTTTCCGGAACCTCGAAACGCACCAGACTGTTCTCTTCCGCTAAGTAGACTCCGTCATGCACAGCGATCCGCTTTTCGCCGTCGTAAATGTGCACATCCCGCACGAAGGAATCGATGGAACCGGTGGTGAATCGCAGCAGGACCGAGGCGATCTGAAGACGCACATCGTTGATGATCACCGGCGTCGGGATCGCAAAGTGAAACCAGTTCGTCGTGCCGGGTTTGCCTTCCACCTGGAAGGCATAGCCCTTCCGGACCGCGCTGACCATGCGGTCCGGGTATTCGATCTCCATGCTGTGGCCGTGAATCCACGACGCGTAGGAGATGTCAAACTCGTCTCCCTGGGCCAGGGCCTTCCGCGGCGTCAGAGCGCTCAGTGCGAGGCCACCCAACGCTCCCATACCCGACAGTCTCAGTAACTCGCGACGATTCGTGTTCTGTTGCTCTGCCATGGCACACCTCCCGATTTCGAATGCTAAAGACAGAAATGCTCGACTTCATCCACCCTGCGGTTCCGTCCGCCTCTGCGTCATCCCGTATCCACTGTCGTTTCCCGTTTGGGATTCGTCAATCCGTAGAAATACGTATTCTGGGGGCGGCGGCATCGGCGGGAATCCGTCTGTTCTACGGAACTTCAAGCAGGTCGATGTAGGCTTCGCGGACGAGCAGGTCGCCAGAGATGCCCAGTCGAGCCATGAGGTCGCGGGCGATGGCGGCTCCATCGGAGGCGCTCTGGCCCGGGCGGAGGAGCACCTCCAGCTCCACGAACTCGCCGAGCCTTTCGACCGAGTCCAGATGAATGCGCGTCGGGCCGACGAGATACAGCGTGCGGCTCTTGCGCACTACGCCCCGCACGCCCAGAGCAAGCGACAGCGTTGTGGCCAGCCCTTCGGGGTCCGGCGTGCGACACACGGCGTACCGGCTCTCCTTCGGCTCGGCCGAGTCGGGCCGCTCGTAGTAGATCAGCTCCCCTTCCGTCGCGCCGAGCCGGCGCAGCTTGAGCCGGCCTCGTGGACAGACGAAGAACGTGTCCTCCTGCACCAGCGTCACAGGCCCTTCATCGGCCAGATCCCGCGCCCGCCGCTCGATCGCCTCCCGTGACGCCACCCGCGCCTTGATCTCCACATTCCGGTTCATGACGCGGATTATACACGTGCCGCGCGGGACGCCCAACACTCAGAGGCTATGATTTGTCCGTCCGATTGGTCAATCCCACGGCGGCCGCGCGCTCGATCCCCGATGACGCACCAGAGAGGCGGCCATACGGCCCTCTCCAACGCATCTGCCCGGCCATTCAATGGTCCCGTGCCTTGGCAGGGAGCTCGTGACTTTCGCACCGGCTACTTGGTGATTCGCTCGATCCTGTCGTTGCGGATGTAGTAGTACCTGGGATTGTGATTCTCGTAGACGTACTTTTCGTACTTGCGCTCGCTGACAATCTGATCGGGCTCGCCGAGGGCAACGACCAGCACCTCTCTCGACATCCCGTTGAGGGGACGGTCGTTGAGGATCGCGAGGCGAATCCTCTCGCTGGTCTCGGGATGCGAATGGAGGTAGTCCATTTTGCGCTGCAGCGCCGCCTGACCGGCCTCGGTCAGATCGAAGTGGACGGTGCCGGGTGTCAGCGTGCCATAGGCGCCGGAAGCGAAGTCGATGACGATCCCGAAAAGGCCACCAATGAAGATGTTGCCGAACACCCATCCGTTGAGATTGGACTGCAAGTCTCTCTGCTGCGCGGGGGCGTCGCCGTACTGAGCGACCAACGTGTGATTCTTGTTTCGGGGCAGCGTCAAGTCTCCCGGCGCTGTGATCGTGACACCAGTCTCCGCTTGCACCTGTACGCCGGGCGGATCCGAGGTGACATGGATATCCTGGTTCTTTCCGGAGATGATCGTCGCACACCCCGAAGCACAGAGAACCGCACACAGTCCCGCCAGAACCAACACCATCTTCCTCATTGCTCGTACTCCTCTCCTTGATGCCAGAGATAACCGGACACCCGACAAAGGCGGCATCCCCATGTCGGGAGCAGCCGCTGGTCACGATCCCAACGGACAAAGGCAACAACGGCAAACCACGCGGGAAACTTGTCCGGATCGATTGGGCCAGACACGAGGCGCACCGCTGGGGCCCGAACCGATACGATGTGTTGAGAAGCCCACTCGGAACCGCGTCTCGCAACGCGACACCGGCCTCCACACTCCGTCACGTTCCCAAGTCGTGTGACATACTACAATGGGAAGCAGCGGATGTGCAAGTCCTTTCCTTGAGGAAATGGAACAATCCCGTCGAGAGCAGCAGGACATGCGGTCGCGTCACCTGCGGTGCTGGGGGCGACAGATACAGAACCCTCATGGTCCCCTGCTGCGCTCGGATGCGCGTTTGGCAGCGGCTCCTCGTTTCGTCGCGATGTGGTCGTGAACGGGCCATCATCGGGGCGTACAAGGCTCCGTCAAGCGAAAAAGGGTGGCGTCGGTCTGCGGACTGTGGTATCCGTTTCCGTTTGGGGTGTACAAGACGACACATGAGAACGTTTCGCTCGAACAAGGAGTGACCATGGCACGGACGCACAAACGCTTCGACATCTTCGCCCGCTTCCTTCTCCTGGCTCTGCCTGTCGCCGCCTTCGGGCGCGCCGATGCCCAGATCCCCGATCTGGTCAGCGACCGCCCCGATCAAACGGAATCGAGCGATACAGTCGCCCCCGGCTATGTCCAGTTCGAACTCGGTTGGACCCGCAGCAGGAACGACGAAAACGACGCCACCCTGGATGCTTTCCCCGAGACCCTCGTTCGGGCGGGAGTCACGAGCCATCTGGAGTTGCGTTTCGGATTCGATGGCCATCTCTGGGACGAGGCCGGCGAGGGCGGCCGCGAGGACGGCGCCGGCGACCTCGGAATCAGCCTGAAGTGGAGGCTGTGCGAGGAGGCTGGCCGGCGATCCTAGACGGCGGTGCTGGCAGGCACGAGCATACCGGCGGGCGAGGCGACCTTCTCCAGCGAGCGATTTGATCCCTCGATCCGCCTGGCCTGTTCGCACACGCTGAGCGAGACACTTAGCCTCGGATACAACGTGGCCGGGCTCTGGGCCACCGAGGAGGATGCGGCGGGAGACCGTGACACAACCGCCTCGGTCGCCTATTCGGCCGTTCTCGGCATCGCCCTGTCGGACCGGTTCGGGACCTTTGTCGAGTTCTTCGGCGACAGACCGACCGGCGCAGGCAAACCGGCCCACTCCCTCGACACGGGCCTGACGTGCCTGATCGCCGCAAACGTCCAGATCGACATCGTCGGCGGGGTCGGGCTGTCCGATGCGGCCGACGACTGGTTCGTCGGCGCCGGCCTGGTCCGGCGTGTCCCTCGCTGATTCCGTGGGCGGCTCGCGGCGGACGCACTTCAATCATTTTTGTACCCAGTTTGTATTTAAGTCCGGCAGACCGAACGCCGATACTGCAGGCGGTGTCACCCGGGACCGGACAGATACACCCCGATGCAGAGGGACCGTGACATAGCTCGCGTTGGCGGGCACCCACGGGTCTTCACGGGAGAGCAGAAGATACCGACACAAGGTTGTGGAGGCGAACACAGGAAGCGAAGGGAATCCCGAGACGGACAACAGCCACAGCGACATCGTGCGCCCACGCGCCTGTTGCAGCCAGCCAGGAGTCAAGCCGGAGGGGCTCTCTGGGCGCCTCAGGTCTGACCAGCAGGGGCCGCTGACGACAGCGTCGTTTCGGCTGAGGTCCTCTCAAACGCCGATCAGCATCGTTGTTGGAGAGTGAACCATGACAGAAGCGAGAGCACATGCCATGGCGACGGATGCGACCCTGCCGAACCGGGAGGGAAAGTATCTGACCTTCGCCCTGGCGAATGAAGAATTCGGGCTGGAGATTCTCAAGGTCCGCGAGATCATCGGCTACATCGACGTAACCGCCGTCCCTCAGACGCCCCACCACGTCCGGGGCGTGGTCAATCTGCGAGGCCAGGTGATCCCGGTCATCGACCTCCGTGCCAAGTTCGGCATGGAAACGGCCGAAGTGACCGAGCAGAGCTGCATCATCGTCGTCGAGATCGGTCAGAAAGGCCCCGTGTGCAGCGTGGGAATCATCGTCGATCACGTTCAGGAAGTTCTGGACATTGCCGCAGGCAGCATTGAGGAGACCCCCCGTTTCGGGGCGTCCGTCAACACGGACTTCATCCTCGGCATGGGCAAGGTCGGCGACCGCGTCAAGATCCTGCTCGACATCGACCGGGTGCTGGCCGGAGATCCGACCGAAGGCATGGGATAAGATCCGGCAGAAGGTCAGGCGGAGCGCGGGCATCGGCCCATGTCCGGTCACAGCGAGGCCGTTTCCCGCCGCCGAGCACATGGCCTTCGCAGCAGACGAGGAAGCGAGCATCGGAACCGATGGGGGACCAACCTGTATTTTGCGGAGAACCGAACATGTTCAAGAGGATGCGATTGCGAACGAAACTGATTCTGGCGTTCATCAGCGTGGCGGCGACGACATTGATCCTGGGTGGCGTGGCCTATTACGGCGCCGTCAAGAGCAAGGTCTCCATTCATGAGGTCGGCTCCGTCCGTCTGCCCGGCATTGAGACGGTCCTGAAAATGCAGGTGCAACTGGAGACGCTCGTCGGGAGCATCCGTACCCTGCTGAACCCGGAAAACACCCTGGAGGTTCGTCAGGAGCAGTACCACCGGGTGGCCGAGGCACGAAACCGATACGGGGAGGCGCGCACCTTCTATGAGACTCTGCCGCACGCCCCCGAAGAGATGCAGGCGTGGAACGAGTTTCTCAAACTCCTGCCGGAGTGGGTGGCCGCCAACGACGAGATTCTCAAGCTCTCTTGTGCGTTGGATGAGGTCGACATCATCAATCCCGGCGCGCTGCTGACGGAGCTTCAGGGATTCCGCGCCGATCACCATGCGATGGAAGCCAAGGTGGCCAGCCTGGTTCTCTCCGGCGAGACGCTCGACGGAGACGACGATCCGACCGCATGCCACTTCGGCCAGTGGCTGACGCAGTTCTCCACGCGGAACCCGCGTCTTCAGAGCATTGTCAGCGCGGTGCAGCGACACCACAACTGCTTCCACGAGACGGCGAAGAAGATCCGCGATCAGATGCAGACGGGAAAGAAGGACGAATGCGAGCAGTTGTTCCGCACGGTGATGCAGCCGGCCTCTCATGAGGTGACCGAGAGCCTGGAACGCTTGACCCAAGAGGTCGCGCGGGCTAAAGAACAACAGAACCGCCTCGCCGAACTGACGATGGGACGCACACGTCAACTGCAGGCGCAGGCCTTCACTCAACTCGACAACGTGGTCCAGATCAACCACAGGCTCGCGGCCGAACAGGTCCGCGCGGCCCACGCCCAATCCGTCTTCCTGGCCGCGCTGTCGCTTGTTGCGGCGGTGGTCGGCGTAGCGCTGGCGGTAGCCCTGGGGCTGGTGGTCACCCGCGCCATCACCGGTCCCATCTGTCGGATCATCGCTGGCCTGACCGCAGGTTCCGAGCAGGTGGCGGCCGCGTCAAGACAGGTCTCCGCCGCCTCACAGTCCCTGGCCGAAGGCGCCACCGAGCAGGCGGCCGGTCTCGAAGAAACCTCCTCGAGCCTGGAGCAGATGTCGTCCATGACCAAACAGAGCGCCGACAACGCGCAGGAAGCTAACACCCTGGCCTCCGAGGCCCGCAAGGCCGCCCACACCGGCGCCGAGGCCATGACCCGGATGAGTAAGGCGATCAACGATATCCAGAAGAGCTCCGACGAGACCGCCAAGATCATCAAGGTCATCGACGAGATCGCCTTCCAGACCAATCTCTTGGCCCTGAACGCCGCCGTCGAAGCCGCTCGCGCCGGCGAGGCGGGCAAGGGCTTCGCCGTCGTCGCCGAAGAGGTCCGCAACCTGGCCATGCGCTCGGCCGAGGCCGCCAAGAATACCGCCAGTATGATCGAGGAATCCGTCAAGAACGCCAACCACGGCGTGGACATCGCCTCCGAGGTCGGCAAGGTCCTCGACGAGATCGTACACGGTATCGGCAAGACCACCGACCTGGTCAGTGAGATCGCCGCCGCCTCGCAGGAGCAGGCCCAGGGCATCGACCAGGTCAACACGGCGGTCTCGCAGATGGACAAGGTGACCCAGCAGAACGCCGCCAACGCGGAGGAATCGGCCAGCGCGTCGGAAGAGCTCAGCTCGCAGGCCGAATCGATGAACGACATCGTCGGTGAGCTGATCGCTCTGGTCGGCGGAGCAACTTCGAAGGCCGCCGGCCAGCCCACCGGCAAACCTGCCCCTCGGACGGCGCCGAAGCAATCCAAGGCGCGTTCGTTAATAGCCTCGGACAAGACCTGGCATGAGATCGCGGGCGGCAAGACCGCTCGTCAGGCCATCCCGCTGGGCGACGGCGACGACCTGAAAGAATTCAACTCCTGAAAGCACACGCAGTGCCGAAGAGGGGCCGGCTTTCCCGGGGACACCGGGATGCGCCGGCCCCTTTTCTATGGTGCAGTCCCCTGACGAACCGTCGTGACGATGGGGATGATTCGTTTTCGGCGGCGGCGCGCCTCCGTAGGGGCGAATGATTACTCGCCCCTACCGACGGCGCGATCCGCCGAGGATGCTGCCGAGCACGCCGCGCCAGACGGAGCGGCCGAGCCGGCTTCCGGCGGTACGCGCGGCCTGCTTGGCCAGCGTTTCCACCATGCCCTGCCGGCGTTTGGTGCCCCACAGCAGTTCGCCGAACTTGCCTCGTCCCGAGGGCTTCGCGGTCTCGCGCTTCGTTGACGGCGGTGCAGCAGCTTCCTTTTCCAGAGTTCTGCGACTGAGGATCTCGTAGGCCGACTCGCGATTCACGGCGGTGTCGTACTTGCTGCCGACCGGGCTGCGCGAGCGCACGGCAGCGCGCTCTTCCGCCGTGATCGAACCCATCCGGCATCGCGGCGGACAGATGACCGTGCGCTCGACAGGCATCGGAACGCCCTTGTCCTGGAGCGTGGAGACCAGGGCCTCGCCGACGCCGAGCTGCGAAATGACCTTCGCCACGTCCAGGTTCGGATTCGCGACGAAGGTCTCGGCCGCCGTTCGCACCGCCTTCTGGTCACGCGGCGTGTACGCCCGCAAGGCGTGTTGGATGCGGTTGCCGAGCTGACCGAGGATCTCGTTCGGCACGTCGTCGGGGAATTGCGAGCAGAAGTACACGCCCACGCCCTTGGAGCGGATGATCCGCACCACCTGCTCGACGCGCTGACGCAGCATCGCCGGAGCGTCGTCGAACAGCAGATGCGCCTCATCGAAGAAGAACACCAGCTTGGGCTTGTCCAGATCGCCGACCTCGGGCAGGTTCTCAAACAGCTCGGACAGCAGCCACAGCAGGAAGCTCGAATACAATCGCGGCTTCAGGATCAGTTGGTCTGCCGCCAGAATGCTGATGACGCCGCGACCGCTCAGGTCGGTCCGCAGCAGGTCGTTCAGTTCCAGGGCCGGTTCGCCGAAGAACGCCTTGGCGCCTTCCCTTTCCAGCGACAGCAGCGCCCGCTGAATCGCCGCCACGGACTGCACGCTGACCAGGCCGTATTCCGTCGAGATCTCCTTGCGATGCTCCGCGACGAACCCCAGCAGGGCGCGAAGATCGTCGATGTCGAGCAGCAGCAGCCCCTGATCGTCCGCCAGCTTGAACGCGATTTCAAGCACGCCGGTCTGCGTGTCGTTGATCTCCAACATGCGTCCGAGCAGGGTCGGCCCGATCTCGCTGATCGTGGTCCGCACGCGATGGCCCGCATCGCCGAACATGTCCCAGAGCAGGACCGGACTGGCCTCGCTGGCATAGCCTTCGATGCCGATCTGGGCGACCCGCTGCTGGATCTTCTCGTTCATGGCCCCGGCCATCGCCAAGCCGGCGACGTCGCCTTTCACGTCCGCCATGAACACCGGCACACCCATGCGCGAAAAGCCCTCCGCCAGCACCAGCAGAGAAACGGTCTTGCCGGTGCCGGTGGCTCCGGCGACCAGGCCATGGCGGTTGGCATACTTGGCGAGCAGGTGAACCTGCCGCTCGCCCTTGCCGATGAGTATCTGACTCATGCACAGTCCCCTTATTGCGCTGCCCTTGTGGACGGGTTGCCCTGTGCCCGACGATTGCGGATTTCGGATTGCGGATTCGCCTCCGTGGGCCAATCCGCAATCCGAAATCCGCAATCCGAACGCCACCCAATGTAACACGATCGGCCATCGAAGCAACTGCCAAGAAGGCCACAGGCTCCGGGGACAGACGCACCCGCTCGAAAAGGACCCCGGTGAGGCTGTCAGGGAAGGCATTGGGCGACTTCGTCGAAGATGAGCTGCCTGGCGTGGCCGATGGGGCCGGGCAGGAAGGTGCCGGCGGCCATCTTGTGGCCCCCGCCGCCGAATTTGGCCGCGATCCGGCTGACGTCGACGGCGCCCCGGCTGCGCAGGGAGCAGCGGACGCGACCGTCCTTCAGTTCCACCAGTAACGCCGATACCACCACCGAGGCGATGCGATGGCACTCGTTGATGAAGTTCTCGGTATCCTCGTAGGCCGCGCCGGTCCGCGCGAAGTCCTCTTGAACCAGATGCTGCACGGCGTAGCGTCCATCGAGGTGTAGTTCGAGGCGGTCGAGCATGGTCACCAGAAGCCGGAACCGCGCCGGCGAAAACGTGTGATAGAGCTTGTCATACAGCTCGGTCGGCGAGACGCCCAGGTCGATCAGCTCGGCGGCGCAGCGGTACACCCGGCTGGTGGTGTTGTTGAACTGGAACCATCCGGTGTCGGTGGCGATCGCGACAAACAGGGCCTCGGCCATCTTCGCGGTGATGGGCACGCAGACCGCCTGGAAGAAGTCGTACACCACCAGGCCCGCCGCCGCAGCGGTCGCATCGACGATCTCGACGGCGCCCAGGCCGTCGCTGGTGACGTGATGGTCGATCACCAGGATCGGCGTGTCGATCCGCTTGAGGTAATCGGCCAGGTGGGGCAACTGGCTGTAGCTGTTGGTGTCCACAATGACGATCAGGTCGCACCGCCCGAGCGGACCGGTGGCCAGTTCCTCCACCTGCACATCCTCGCGCAACACGGGGACTTTCTCGTCGAAGAGAAATGCGTACCAGGAAGG
The DNA here is from genome assembly GCA_040772485.1 of Sedimentisphaerales bacterium. Classification (GTDB taxonomy): domain Bacteria; phylum Planctomycetota; class Phycisphaerae; order Sedimentisphaerales; family Anaerobacaceae; genus Anaerobaca. The sequence goes on from JAXGYC010000020.1 coordinate 57,215, forward strand.
CACCGGCGATACAAACAGAGGCCGCACGGCCTTACCTCGCGCGCGGAAGGCCTGCATCAATGCGGCCACGCAGCCACAGGCATCGCCGTCCGGGCGCGTGTGCGTGGTGATGAGAATATCGTTCGCCTTTTCGATCAGCGCCAGCGCCTGCTGATACGTGTCCGTCATTCCACCCCTTTCGTGTCGTCAAGGAAGCAAGAGAAAGCGAGCGATTCGTGCAACGCTTTCCCGACGCGATCAATCGTGCTCGAAGACCATCTTCTGCACATCGACACCCTCGATGTCGCCGAGCTTGTCGAGCAGCTCAAAGATGGGCTTCTCGTCGCCGGCCATTTCCAGCAACACCAGCCCGTTCGGCGAGCAGAAGTTGTCGGAGACCGGGTGGAGTCCGATTCGGGTCTTGATGCTGCAACCGTACTCGGTAAACAGATCCTGCACCTTCTGTGCATGGTGGATGCGATCGGTGATGTGAACGCCCAACACGATGTGGCGTGGCTCTTTCATGGTGTCTCTCCTTGTATGAATTCCTTCAGTACGGCTCGGGCCTGGTCGCAGTCCCTGCCGATCTGAGCGACGAGTTCATCGGGACCGGTGAATTTGTGCTGCGGTCTCAGGTGACGGACGAACTCCATCACCATCCATTTTCCGGTCAGATCCCCTGCCGGCTCGTCGAGAACATGGGCCTCGATCAGCAGCGGATGCCGCTCTTCGAACGTTCGAATCTCGCCGATGCTGAACGCGGCGGGAAGTCGTTCGGCTTTGGACAGCAGCACGTCCGGATCGTCGGCGACCTCCACAAAGCCGGCGTAGACGCCCTCGGCCGGAATGACCTGCTCGGGCCTGGCCATGTTCAGCGTCGGGAAGCCCAACTGCCGGCCCCTTCCGCGACCGGAGACGATTGGTCCGAGCAGGCGATACGGCCGTGACAGAGCGACGGCCGCATCGGCGACGTGACCGCTCTCCAGCATGTAGCGGATCACCGTGCTGGAGACGCGAATCGTCTCGCCCATCGGCAGCGTCATCTGTTTGGGAGGAACGACAACAACCTCGAAGCCCTTCTGGCGTCCGAAGGCCCCCAGCGTTTCGATGTCACCGGCGCGGCGGGCGCCGAAGTGGAAATCGTGGCCCTCTACGATGAAACGAGGCGCGAAAGTGGCCATCAGGAACTCGTCGATGAACTGCTCGGGCGACAGTTTCAGCAACTCCCTGTTGTCCTCCAGCACGATGACGCAGTTGTCGGCGTAGGGACGCAGCAGATCGAGCTTCAGCGGCAGCGGCGTCAGGACGCCCGGGGCCTTCTCCGGATACAGAACCGCCACGGGATGCGGCTCAAACGTCATCACGACCATCTCGGCGCCGCAGTCGGCGGCCAGCGACCGCGCCGTCCGAAGAATCTCCTGATGCCCGATATGGACACCGTCGAAATTGCCGATGGTCAGCACACACCCTTTCCGGATGCGCCCGAATTCCGACAGCGACTTGAGAACCTTCATTGGCCACACTCTCTAAAACAGACTCGACCGCAGGCGTAGCAGAACCACCGCCCTTCGGCGGCTGGACGCCAGAGAGTGTATCGCGGCCTCGCATGGACGCAATGGGTTTTCGCGGACAAAACGACCGGACGGAGGTGAAGGGGTGCGCAACGAAAACGAACCGAGACTCCGGCAGGGAGGTCTTGCACGGGTCAGACGGTGAGCCCGGGATTCCGCGCCGGCGCGTTGAGACGGGACAGCAATCGGCAATCCGCCGGAGCGGCTCAGCCGGACCGGGCCCCGGTCACAGTCGCTTTGGCCGGTTCGCCCAATTGCGTGTGGTGCGGATAGTAGACGCGAAGCTCTTCGCGTGTGAACTTGGCCTTGGTCTCGTCGCCCAGCTTCTCGTAGCACATCACGAGCATGTCGAGGGCGGCCCGATGGTAGGCGAACTCGTCCGGCGCGTACTGATTCGCGCGGCCGGCTTCCGCCTGGCGCACCTGCTCGAAGTAAGGAACCGCCTGCTGGGGCTGGCCGTCCTTGACGTACATCACGGCCAGTTCGAAGCTGGCCGGCACGTTGGTGGGATCGGCCTCGGTCGATTTCTGATAGGCGCCGTAGGCCGCGTCGAGCTCCCCTCGGGCCTTGTGAAGACAGGCGAGCAAATACCACGCATGGCTGTTGTCTCCATCGATCAACAGGGCCTTGTCACACTGTCGCTTGGCGTCGTCATACTGGCGGAGGACGGAGTAGGCTTCGGCCCGATCGAGGATATGGCGGACCATGAGCGGTCGGATCGCAATCAGCGCGATCACGACCAGGATGACACTGTACGATCCGTTGGCGATCAGCTCCCGGCACTCCTGCCGGTCGCGTCGCGGTCTGGGATAGATGACCTGTCCTTCTGCCATAGCGTCCCCCGTCAACCCACCACAATGAGGTAAATGCCAACGATCACCAGCGCGTTGCCGGCAATCAATTGAATCCGCCGCTCGAGCGAACAAATGCGGGTCCGCGCGCGGTCGATCACGTTCGGCTTCATCAGCCCGGTCAGCGCTCCGACCGCCAGAACCGGCACGCTCTGGCCCAGTGCGAAGCTCAGAAACAGCAGCACCCCGTACACCGAGAGCTTCTTGGCGACGACGATCCCCGCCAGGATCAGCAGGCCCGCTCCGCACGACGGGCACCCAGGCACGAGCAGCAGGCCGAAGACGAAGCCCAACAGAGCCGCCCCCGGCAGAGTGGCCGTGTGTAGTTTGGGTCCGAGACCCTGCCATTTCTCCGGCAACAGGTGCACACTCACCAAGCCCGAAACGAAGAGCCCGGTGACGATCAGCAGGCCGCCCAGGAGCCAGAAGAAGTACTTGTTCAGGCCGAGCAGCTTGCCTGCGACACCGCCGGCGGTCGTCATAACCATCCCCAGCAGGACATAGCTGAGGGTCAGTCCCGCGCCGAACAGGCACGTCAGGGCGATGGCTCGTTTCTTGGACGATCCGACCCCGGCCACGTATCCAATTACGACGGGCAGCCGAACCGCCATGCACGAGCTGAGCGAGGCCATTGCCCCAATCCAGAACACGATGAGCAGGGCCCACGCCGGCGATTCATTGATCAGTCTGTCAACGGTCGAAATCACAGTGCATCGCTTTCAATGCTCACGGATCTTCAGTTCAGTACACAACTCCGATCGGGGGTCTTGTTCGGTCCCAAGTCGTTCGACGGAAGGCCGAGCAACGCCGCTCGCCCCCGCCCCCGTCCGTACAGGCGACTCAAAAAGACAGAGCCACCCGGCCGTATCTAAATCCTACGAAACAAATCGGCCTCTAAAAATATGCAACTAAGTTGCATTTTCTGACGAACCGACTATAATGATCGTTCGAAGAGACGATAGAGCTACAATACCGGACTGTCAGGAGGCGGTTGTTCATGCAGACAAGAATCGCGGCGATCGGCACCGAACTGAGACATCATGCCCCGTTTACGCTGTTTGGAGCGGCCACAGGGGTTGTCTGCATGCTGCTGTTCCACAACGCCGGCGAGACGGTGAACCACCGCCTTTTCCAGGTGTTTCACCCGGCCCACGTCGTGCTGTCTGCCATTGTAACTGCTTCTCTATTCAAGATTTACGAGAAGAGAGTCAGCCTGCTAAAGCTGCTGGTCATCGGCTACCTCGGTTCCGTGGGGATCGCAACGCTGAGCGACTGCGTCCTGCCCTTTTTCGGCGAAAGCATCCTGGGGGTTGCGGTGCCGACCCATGCGGACCTGCACAGCCATGATCACGCCGGTGAGGCGCACGATCACGAAGCGGCCGGACACGAGGATCATTCGGACGAGGCCGGCAGCCCTTTCCGCCCGAGACTGCACCTGGGCTTCATCGAGGACTGGTATCTGGTAAATCCCGCCGCCTTGCTGGGGATTCTCATCGCTTACTTCTGGCCGCGAACCAAGTTTCCGCACGCCGGCCACGTTCTGGTCAGCACATGGGCGTCGTCGTTCCACGTCCTGATGAACACCCATGCCGAACTGACACCCACAATGCTTGTGGGCATGTTCGTGGTCCTGTTCATCGCGGTCTGGTTGCCCTGCTGCGTAAGCGATATCGTCTTCCCACTTCTGTTCGTCAAGTCCGCACCGTTGCACGCGCACGGCGCCGCCGAGCCGGAGGCTGCACATGGGCATCAGTCTTGATGAGAAATGCCACGGAATGCTCAAGCAGGCGCAGTTGTACCGCACGGAGGCGCGCGTCGCTGTCCTGAAGGTGCTGTTCGAGGCCGTCGGGCCCCTGCGGCAGGATCAGATTGCCGAGCGGTTGCCGGACAAGGGCCGAAACAAGGTGACGATCTATCGAACCCTCGAATCGCTGGTCGCCGTCGGCCTGGTCCATCGCGCTTTCATGCAGGAGCGGGCTTGGCACTTTGAGCTGGCGCATCACTGCACGGACAGGCAGTGCCACCCGCACTTCACCTGCTCGAACTGCGGGACGACGCACTGCTTGAAGGACTTCTCGATGCCGATGGCGCCGAGATTCTACAAGGGATTCGTGATTCAACATCAACAGGTGCGGCTGGAAGGGCTTTGCCCTGCCTGCGCATAGGAGCGTGACGACGTGAGGTCGCTGGTGCGACATACCGTTCTGATTCTGGCGACCGGGTGCGTCCTGGCGATGACCTCAGGTCTTGTGCTGTGTCTGCACCTGCACCTGGCTCACGACCATGACGAGGACCCGCTGCGCCACGACTCCGAGCACTGCTCTGTCTGCCAGCAGCTTCTCGTTGCCATGAAGGACTTCACCGCCCGACTCGAGCCGGCGCACGTCGAGATCGACCGGGCCGGTCAGCTTGTCGAGGCCTGCCTCGACACAACTCCCCCTCAGATCACGGCGCTGATCCTCGGCGCCCGTGCTCCCCCTGTGTAACACCACCTGCACCGCATCGCACATCACATTCGCCCGTGTTGAATGGAGCATCTGCCGTGCCGGTGCAACACTATCGCCAACGAACCTCGCTCGCCGAAGAAACGGCGATTTCACCCACTGCTCAACACAAGAGGAGTGAACATGATGACACACAAGGGCACATTGGCCCTGCTTGGCCTGCTGCTGTGCGGGTCAATCCTTGCGGCTTGGCCACACAGCGCTGGGGCCGAGTGCGCCGTGGCGCACACACACATCGGCATCAACCCAACCTGGCGGCCCGCCGACTGGGGCCGGCCGGGAGAGGGGTCCGCCGATCCGGACCCGATGGACAACGACAGACTCTGGTTCTTCTCCCTGCCGCCGGTTCACGCCTGCGCCACGCCGGGTTGGCCGAACTGGACCCAGACCGACGGCACGCCTTTCCTCGTGCTCAGTCCCGTCCTCGAGGAAGGGCAGCACATCACCAAACCCGACGAGCCGGCCAAGGTCCTGTACACATGCGCCTTCCATTACACCAAGGCCAACGGCTATGGCGACCCAAACGGGCTGGAGCACGTGGACGGCTGGCATTCCGCTGACGGTCCTCAGGGGGCATGGAACCTGGAGAGCGCCGATGAGGCTACGATTCCGCCATGGGACATCTACATCCGGCGCGAGCGGGTCAGCCCCAACCTGGCGGAAGACGACTTCTTCATGCTGCTACCCGACGATACCCCCGTGCTGCAAAGCGATGGCGAGGTCTGTGCACTCCAGAAGCGGTGGATGACCGATGTCAACGCGTGGGGCTTCCACGACCACATGGGCTTCTACTTCTGGCTCGACGAAGAGGACGAAGAGGTCTATGTCGTCGTATCGGCCCACGACGCCGGCGGGCTCTATCAGCGTTCGGCCGACTTCGTCCTGCGATTCGCCCGGGCGGTGGTCCAACCGATTGCCGGCGATCTCAACGGCGACGGCGTGGTGGACGTCCATGACCTGGAGATTCTCGTGGAGAACTGGGGCCGATCCGGCATCTATCATGGCGACAGCGCGGAGCACCATGGCCACGAGCACGACCATGACGATTAGGCGGCAAGACAAGGAGATGGCTATGCGAAGGGAATCATCTCCCAGCCGATTGGCGCAGGAAGGGATCGGGGGCGTCTGCGGGCGCCCCCAATCCAATCCCGTCGTGGGGCGAGGGTTCACGCTGATCGAGCTGCTGGTGGTCATTGCGATCATCGCGCTGCTGATGGGGATCCTGTTGCCGTCGTTGCACCGCGCCCGCGAGCAGGCGCGCAAGATCGCCTGCCTGAGCAACATGCGACAGATGGGCGTCGCGCTCCAGGCGTATCTGATCGACTCGGAGTATCGACTGCCTCCCAGCTCGTGTCACTGCCAGGACCCGAACGACCATTGGCTGCGCGTCCTGACCCGCTACACTCAAGAGCCGCTCCTGGTCCGCTGCCCGAGCGACAAAGGCGAAGAGTTCGTCGATTGGAGCCGCCCTCTGAGCGAACAGCGTCAGGCTCGGTACTCGAGCTTCGCGGTCAACGCCCTGCTCGACCCGGTCCACTTCCGCTATGGGCCGAACACGAACCGCTACAACAACGTCAACAACATCCGGCGGCCGATGCACTGTATCTGGATCAGCGAGGCGCGTGACAGCGAGAGCTTCCGCCTGGCCGACCACATTCACCCCGATCTGTGGGAAGGATCGATCGAATACGCCCGGCAGTCCATCGCATGGGATCGGCACAAGGGAACGTCGAACTACCTGTTCGCCGATGGGCACGCCGAGGGGCTGCCGTTCGAGCGGACCTATACCTGGCCCGGCGACTGCTATTGGTATCCTGAGGCGGCGCCGAGATGGCCCGAGAATCCGTGAGCCTGGAGTAGAAGCATGAAACTCGCTGTGACAAGTGTCGTGACATTGATCTGTCTGTCGTACGGCGTGGCGGTGCGGGCCGACTGCCCCCTCGATCATCTTCTCATCGGCTGCAACCGCGACGGCGTCGAGGGCACCGACGACGATATGAAGCTGTTCGTGGACTGCTCACAGAAGTACCGCGACAGCGGCGAGACGGACCACACCAACTGGTTCTACCCCTTGCAGAAGAGTATCTTTTCGAGCTACGGCTACCGCATCGGCGAGCCGGGCTTCGACGTCTTGCAGAGCACCAACCCCAACGCCGGACACACCTACGATCCCAATCGCGCGCCGGCGGGCGAGCCCGACCTTGACTTCGGCCTGATCGTCGAATGCTTCGCCCTCTCGGATGGACTGCGAGCCGTACACAAGGAGTACCCCCAGTTTACAATCGCCGGCGCGGGCGAGAGCTTCGACCACAGTTCCATCCACGCCCTTCGCGGCGACGGACACGTGCACCTGTCGTATCAGGCCGTCGACGGCGACAGCCTGCACTGGATCACTTACCGGCTCCACGACCGGTTCGGCCGATACGAGTCATCCGAGCCGTTCACGGTCGTCTTCAACGTCGAACCCCTCGCAGGCGATCTCGTCGTGGACGATGCCGTCGACCTTGCGGACATGGCGGCGCTGTCGCACTGCTGGCTTCGTCAGGACGCCGCCCGAGGAAATGACTACTGCGAGCGGGCCGATACAAACCGCGATGGCGCCGTGAACCTGATCGATTTCGCCCGTATGGCCGCGAACTGGCGGGCCGCCGCAATCAGGTGATGCCGCTCGGATCACTCGACGCATCTCCTGGTCGCACAGTGGTGTTTCCCCCGTCCGGAAGGGTTCGCAGACCGCGCCGAAGAGTGCCGCCTCGGTTTCAAGTGTTCCACTGCGCGCTTCCCAGGACCGTCGCGGTCGGGTAGAATTGAAAAAATGTGTATGCATGGACCGCCCCTCTCCGATAACAGAGGTTACATGAGAACAAGGACGAAGATCAAGATTGTTGCAGCCCTTCTGGCCCTGGTGGCCGCCGGCTGCCAGGGCCCGCAGACCACCGCGCCCGCCGTGGTCACCAGAGATCACACCATCAGCGTTGAGGAACTGGCCCGGCAACTGGGCCTGAATGTCGAGGATCGCGACGACGCCTTCGTTGTCTTGCGTGGGGGCGGCAATACCGTCCTGATCTTCACGCACAGCGACGGGCGATTCTTCGTCAACGGAAAGCCCATCGGCTCCGTCGGAATAGTCCGCAAGGTCGGGCAGACGGCCTACGTCGCCGAATCGCTGGTTTCACAGATCAAGCCGCACCTTGGCGCACCGACAGTGCCCTCGCGCCCGCAACCCCGCGTCCTGCGGGGGACCATCGTGATCGATCCCGGCCACGGTGCCCACGACCCCGGGACGACCTCCGTCACGGGAGTTCACGAGAAGACAATCAACTGCGACGTCGCCGAGAAGGTCGCCGCCATCCTGGAACGCAGGGGCCTTGGCGTAACCATGACCCGACAGCGCAACGAGTACATCGAGCTGGAGGCCAGAGCGGAGATCGCCAACCGACGCAACGCCGATTTGTTCGTGAGCATCCACGCCGATTCGGCTCCCAGTCCCTCGGCTCAGGGCTTCACGGTCTACATCGCCAACGCCGCATCCGTCGATTCCCAGCGTGCTGCCCGGGATATCGCGCGCGCCATGGCCACTACGGGCCTGGAGAACCGGGGCGTCCGCCGCGAGGATTACCGGGTGCTGAGAACGAGTCGGGGACCGGCGGTGCTCGTGGAGATGGGGTATCTCTCCAACCGCCAGGACGCCCTGCGGCTGCAAGACAGCGCCTTCCAGGACAAACTGGCCGCCGCAATTGCCACAGGGATTCTCGACTACCTGCAATAGCGTCAGAATCGCTACAGGATGCGGCGTCTCCGCGCGACGATCAGACCCAGCAGGCCAATCGCAGACAACCCCATCGCTCCGGGCAAGGGCACGACCGCAAGAGCACTGGGTGGTGCGATCGGCACCTGCCGCATGGAAACCAGTCCCGTTGACGTGAACCACAGGCCCGTGACGAAATCGCTCATCTCGGCAGAGCTCCAGCGCAGGCCCGCTTCGGTAGCCAGCAGGCGGAACGCGTTTACTCCCTCGCCGCCGAAACTGTAGAGGTCGCCGGCCATCAGATCGAAACCGGCGTCCTCCCACGAGCCAAAGGTGTCGTTCCACAACCAGAGGCCGTAAAGACCGTCGGCAAACCTCGGCAGTTGGACCGACAGGACATTGGCACCGAAGTCCACGAAGTAGTCATAGCCGATGGCCAGCGGTGAACTGACAAAGACCGCGTCGCCGACGTTGCCGATTTGGAAATCGAATTGCCAGCCGTTGTCGACCATCACCGGCGCCAGCGGATTGTATGCAACCGTGCCCGGCAGATAGCCGTTGCGGACGGGAAACACCCACAGCCCGTTGATCGACACATTAGACGGGGTGTTGGTCAGGTTCGCCAGGTCCAGGACCGCCGCGGTGCCGGAGCCGGGCAGGATGAGGTAGTGTTTCCCATCGCCGGCGTCATAACCCGCCTGGGCGGCCGTGCCGCCGGGACCCCCGACGCCTCCGCTGGCGTCGCCGGTCGTCCACTGGAGCTGCCCATAGCGAAACTCAATGTCGAAGTCCCCCGGCGCGACGTCGTCGCGGTTACGGAGCACCATCTGAAAATCGTTGGTCAGGTCCGTGTGCTGGTCGAAACAGCCGACGCCGTCCCAGGTCACGACGACCGCGTCCGAGCCGGGCGACGCAACGTAGACGGCGCCGCCGTCCTCGCTTCGCGTATCGACGTCGGCCCAGTAGGGCGCGATCATCGGCTGACCGGCGACCGGGAAAGCCTGAGGCGTGGATTCCGATACAGCCGTCTCGAAGGAGACGTTGCCGTTGTTGTTGACAAAGAACGAATCGTACTTGGCGCCGAAGAGGTTGATCTGAAACGGCAGATCCAGGAGGCCGGAAGATCCGTCGTCCGTGCGTCCCAGGGCCGCGTCACCATATCCGGCGGCACCGCCAAGACCGTCGAGCATGACGCTGTAGTTAAAGGCGTCTGTCAGCACCCCGGCGTGTTGGTACGTCGGACAAAGACGCACCCCTCTCGGTGCGTAGGCTTGCATCAGATCGCGCGAACCGTCGGGAGCATGGGTCCCCTGCCAGCTCACGTCGATCAGGTCGAAGTCCGTGTCGGCGCGGAAGGCCCCGTCGTGGTCCAGGTCGTAGAAGCGATTCCCGCCCACGCTGACGACGTTGGCGGCGTAGCGGTCGAGGGCGACGGTCCAGCCAATGGCATGCGCGATCTCGTGCATCATGCCCCGCATGGCATCAATCTGGCCGCCGGCAGGATCGCCCATCGTCCAGTTGTACCCGGCCGTATTGACATGGATCGTCGCACGCACTGGGCGACCCAGCTCATCGGTGCTCCAGCCGCTCGTGGTCGCCAGAGAGACATCCGTGCTCGTGGCAAAGACAATATCGATCGCATGACCGCCGAACATGGTGATCCATCGGTTGATCGCCACCTGGATCACGTCCTGCTGGGCAGCATCGAAACCCTCAAACGTCGGGTTGATCGTGATCGCGCGCACAGAGGACGCTGCGGCACAGACCACCAGCAGACCCATAGAAATGGCACCCGGCCTTTTCATCCAGTCTCCTCCCTGAGACCAACCGTTCTGTCATCACATCGCCCTCCATCCATGGGTGCGACGCTCATCCGTAGAGGTACCGCCTTGGACGCTCCCGGCACGGAATACGAAACCATCTCGCTGTGATTGGGGAATAGGCAGGCACGCCGTGCTCCGTCACAGCCTTGCGGGAATCATCCCTGCAACATGTTGTGGTCCACCTTACCGCAAGACGTGCTTTCGTCAATTGTGGAATGTACGTATTCTGCACGATTTTTTTGCGCGATTCGGGGAAGTGACGCTTGGTTCGCGGCGTGGACACACCCTGCCGGCGTCGGTAGAATGCCTTGTATGAAACCGTACCCGATGAAATGCGTGCCGATCTTCAAGGAGCGGATATGGGGTGGCCGAACACTCCAGACCGCCTTTGGTAAGCCTTTGCCTGCCGATGCGAAGATCGGAGAGAGCTGGGAACTGGCGGACCTGCCGCACGACAAGACCGTCATCGCCAATGGACCATTCGAGGGCCGCACCGTCGCCGATGTCACGCAGGAGCATCCGCAGCAGATCGCCGGGACATCCGATTTCCCCAGCCCTTTCCCCCTGCTGGTCAAGCTGCTCGATGCCCAGGACATCCTGAGCGTGCAGGTGCATCCCGACGCCGAGACCTGCCGGCGGATGGGCCGGGGCGAGCCCAAGACCGAATGCTGGTATGTAATCAACGCGCAGCCCGGCGCGGTGATCTACAAGGGGCTGAAAGAGAAGGTCACACCGGAGCAGTTCGCCCGGGCCATCGAGAACGGCACGACCGCCGATCTGCTCGCAAAGGTCCCGGCCGAGCGAGGTCAGTGCCACTTCCTTCCGGCGGGAACCGCCCATGCCATCGGAGGCGGGCTGCTCATCGCCGAGATACAGACCCCTTCGGATACCACCTATCGCATCTACGACTGGGGCCGGGTCGACCACACGGGCCGGCCCCGGCAGCTCCACATCGACGAGGCGCTCCAGAGCATCCATTTCGACGTCACCGCCGACCGGCTCCCGGTCACCACGGTCGGACGCCTCGTAGACTGCGAGCACTTCAAGGTCGACAAGGGCCATCGCAGCAAGGGGACCGAACTGCTGCTGGCGCGGGGCCGGATGCGAACGCTGATCGTGCTCTCAGGAGGCGGAACGATAGAGTCACAGCAGGCCGAACCGGTGGAATTCGTCGCCGGCGATTGCCTGGTGATTCCCGCCGCCTACGACGGCGCCGTCGCCTTCGGCGGCGACACGGAGTACCTGACGGTCACGCTGTAGTCGCGCCGCTGTCACATTTCGGGCCAGGAGAGCCAGACCTCACCGTCGTAGCGCAGCATCACGAGGCCATCCTCGAACCTGTCGAAGGCGATGCGGGGCCGCTGTCCGCTGAGCTCCTGGAGAATCCACCTGGGGAAATCCGCTCCCGCCCGGATCGCCAGCGGCGCACCGCCGCCGAAACGAGGATTGACCTCGAGGATCTTGATGGTGCTTCTCTCGGTCACGAACAGTTGAACCGTGATGACGCCCGGACCGGCGCCGAGCCGGCGGACCACCCCGGCCGCCGATTCCATGATGCGCCCATCCTTGACGACCTGGGCCTTGCTGACCTCGCCCGAGCGCACTTCGAGACGCCGGCGCGGGACGACGCATCGCACACGCTGTTCGAAATCAACATACACGTCACAGGTGTACTCAGTGCCTGTGACGAGTTCCTGACAGATCGCGTTCGGGACTCGCCTGGCGAAGAAGAGCAACTCCTGGCGGTTGCGCGCGATGGTGTTGCCCTTGGCGGCGCTGCCGTCCCACGGCTTGAGCAGGCAGGGCCATGCCAACCGCCCTTTCCGGTCGGCCTCCAGAGCGGCACGTGGACTCCAGGTGCGCGGGCCGTCGAAGCCGTTCTGTCTGAGGAATCGACGGGTCAGCCTCTTGTCCTGGCATATGTCGATAACGCCCGGCTCGCTGACCAGCACGCGGCAGCCCAGCCGCTCGAAACGGGACCGGTGCGCCGCAAGGACTCGTAGATCGAGGTCCGTTGTCGGAACGACCAATCGGACCCCGCGATTCCTGACGATCGCCAGGAGTTGGCCCACGTATCGCGGATGCGTGGTAGGCTCGACAAGAAAGGCCTCGTCGCAACATTGCAGCGCCGGGCTGAGCATCGTGACATCGGTCCCGCAGAAGCGGACGCGGCACTTCAGTCGCCGGGCGGCCCGGCGAAAGGCCTTCAGCAGCGACACCCGGCGGCCGATGCAGGTAAACAGCACCGCCACGTCGCTTTTGGCGTGGCGATCGGATTTGCCCTTCCCGGCTTTGCGCATCGTCGCTCCTAAGGCTCCAGCAGCAGGCTGTAAGCACACCGCTCAATCGTACATCGCGTCCGGCGGACCGTCAATCCGCCGAGTCGTTCGCCGATTTCTTTGACAACCCCTGCGAACCGTTATAGACTCGGTGCCATATTATGAATCGACCAGAATTGGACGCTGGTTTAGGTAGGGTAGACTCGCCGAATCGTCCCGGAACGGTCAGTCCGGCGGAATGCGTTCGGCTTCGGATGATTTCGGAGAGCGAAATTGCTCAAGATCAATGAGAATCCCCCCATCCTCTGGCCACCGGTGGAGTCCATCCGGACCTTCGAGGGCCTCTGGTGGGTCGCGCATACCAAGAGTCGAAACGAGAAGGTCCTGGCCCACGACCTGATGGCCAAGAACATCAGTTACTTTCTGCCCATGACGCTGAAGGTCAGCCGGAGGAGCCATCGCACGTTCAAGTCGATGCTGCCCCTGTTCACCGGCTATCTGTTCTTCTGCGGCCGCGAAAATGACCGGATCGAGCTGCTCAAGACCAACCGCGTGGCCAACCTGCTGGAGGTGGTGGACCAGAAGACCTTCCTCAACGAGCTGGCCCGCATCGAGCAGGCGATCAGCGCCGGCGCTCCGTTGGTGCCTCACAAGTACATCGAGAAGGGTCAGTGGTGCCGCGTCATCGCCGGTCCGCTGCTCGGACTGGAGGGCATCGTCGTCCAGAACCGCGGCAACACCCGTCTGGTGCTCCAGATCGACATGCTGGGCCAGGCCGCGAGCGTCGAGATCGATGTCGACATGATCGAGCCGGTCGAGGGACGCCGCGCTCAGCCGTCTATCTGATAACGCGCGCCGGAACCGGGAACCGAATGCGATGCCTTGCGAACGTCCGAGAAGTCGCGGATCGCCGGTGCAGGTGATGTGCGTGGCACATTGAGAAGCTTTGGCGAGGTGAATGCTGTGATCATCCGCACACATGCCTATCCGAGAGCGGGCCTGGTCGGAAACCCGTCGGACGGCTACTTCGGCAAGACCATCTCGTTCGTCTTCAGCAACTTCCGGGCCGAGGTGGTCCTGTACGAAACGCCGGAGCTGGAAATCCTGCCCAGCCAGAAAGACCATTCTTGCTTCAACAACATCGCGGACATCGTGCGCGACGTTCGCCTGCACGGCTACTACGGCGGCATCCGCCTGTTGAAGGCCACCATCAAGACCTTCTACGATTACTGCCAGGACAACCAGATCGCCCTGCACGATAAGAACTTCACGATCCGCTACTGCTCCGACATCCCGCATGGCGTGGGACTGGCCGGCTCCAGCGCGATCATCACCGCCTGCCTCCGCGCCCTGATGGCCTTCTACGGCGTCAGCATCCCCAAGTACGTCCAGGCCAACCTCGTGCTGGCCGCCGAGAAGAACGAGCTGCACATCCCCGCCGGTCTCCAGGACCGCGTCATTCAGGTCTACGAAGGCCTCGTGTACATGGATTTCGCCGAGGAGATCATGACGCGACAGGGCTACGGCAACTACATGCCGCTCGACCCGGCCTTGCTGCCCCGCCTTTACGTTGCCTATCGCGACGATTTCAGCGAGCCGACCGAGAAATTCCACCACAATATCCGCGTTCGCTTCGAACAGGGCGAGCGCAAGGTCGTCAATGCCATGCGGTTCTGGGCCCATCTGACGGATAAGGTCCGCCACTGTCTGCTCAACGGCCAGACCGACCAGGTCGGCGAGCTTCTCGACGCCAACTTCGACCGCCGGCGGCAGATCTACAAGATCAGCGAGGACAATCTCCGGATGGTGGAGACGGCCCGTTCCGTCGGCGCCAGCGCGAAATTCACCGGTTCCGGCGGCGCCATCGTAGGGACGTACAAAGACGAGCGGATGTTCGCCGAGCTGCGCAAGCGACTGGGCAAGCTGAACATCAGCGTCATCAAACCGAAGGTCTTCAGCCCGGAGGCGAAGGCGCGAACATGATACGCAAGGCCGTCATTCCGGCGGCAGGCTTCGGGACGCGATTCCTGCCGGCGACTAAATCACAGCCGAAGGAGATGCTGCCGATCGTCGACACGCCCGTGATCCAGTACGTAGTCGAGGAAGCGGTTGCGGCGGGAATCTCAGACCTGCTCATGATCATCGGCAAGGGCAAACGCTCTATCGAGGAGCACTTCGATCGCAGCTTCCAGCTTGAAGCGCAGCTTCTGGCCAAGGGCAAGACGGACGAACTCGACGCGATGCGGCGGATTTCCGAACTGGCGGAGATTCATTTCGTGTGGCAGAAAGAGATGAGGGGTCTGGGCGACGCGGTCTACTGCGCCCGGCACCACGTTCACGACGAGCCGTTCGTCGTCCTGCTGGGTGACACGCTGATCGACGCCCCGAAACCGGCGGCTGGCCAGCTCGTCGAGCTGTACGAGGAGCTCCAGGCGCCGGTCATCCTGGTCGAGGAGGTCGAGCCCCGAAAGGTTCACCTGTACGGCATCATCGACGGCGACGAGATCCGCCCGGGCGTCTATCGGATTCGCGACTTCGTCGAGAAGCCCAGCGCCGCCGAGGCGCCGTCGAACCTGGCCATCGCCGGACGCTACCTGTTGACGGCCGACATCTTCGACCTCATCGGGACAACCGGACCGGACCGAGGCGGTGAGATCCAACTGACCGACGCCCTGCGGGCCCTGGTCCGGCGGCGTCCCATGTACGGATTGAAGCTCGACGGGCGACGCTGTGACATCGGCAATAAGGACGGCTTCATCCGAACCAACATCGAATTCGCGTTGAAACGCCGGGATATGGCCGAAGACATGGTGCAGTACATCAAGCGACTGGCGCAGACGCTCTGAGATCGCCGCAGCATGGTCGCATTTATCGACGGCTCACTGAGGGGAGTAAGGATATGAAGGCAGTGGTCACCGGAGCGGCGGGGTTCATTGGCTCTCATCTGACCGAACGCCTGCTCCAAGATGGTCATTCCGTTGTCGGCATCGACAGCTTCGACACGTTCTATGATCCGCAGATCAAGCGGCGTAACATCGCCGGGGCCCTTTCGCATCCGAGCTTTCGTCTTATCGAGGCGGACATCCGCGACCAGGCGGCTATGGAGCGGGCCATCGAAGGCGACGTTGACGTAATCGTGCACCTGGCGGCGCGGGCCGGCGTGCGTCCTTCGATCGAACAGCCCGCCCTTTACAGCGACGTCAACATCAACGGGACGGTGGTTCTGCTGGAAATCGCTCGCACCCGCCACATCAAGAAGTTCGTCTTCGCGTCGAGTTCGAGCGTGTACGGCAACAACAAGAAGGTCCCGTTCTCCGAGTCCGACAACGTCGATTTTCCGATCTCGCCCTACGCCGCGACCAAGAAGGCAGGCGAGCTGATCTGTCACACATACCACCATCTCTACGGCATCGGCATGACCTGCCTGCGATTCTTCACGGTCTACGGCCCCCGGCAGCGTCCCGACCTGGCCATCCACAAGTTCGCCCGGCTCATCGAGGCCGGCAAGCCCATCCCGATTTACGGCGACGGCACGATGCGGCGTGACTTCACCTACATCGACGACATCATCAACGGCGTCGTCGCCGCCATCGACAAATGCGCGGGCTACCACATCTACAACCTCGGAGAGTCGCGTCCCATCTGCGTCAGCGACCTGATCGCCGAGATCGAGAAGGCCCTCGGCAAGAAGGCCATCCGGAACCACCTGCCCACCCAGCCCGGCGACGTCGATCAAACCTACGCCGACGTCGCCAAGGCGCAGCAGGAATTGGGCTACCATCCCGCCACCCACATCGCCACCGGCCTGGCCCGCTTCGTCGAGTGGTTGCGAGCCGAGGACTGACATCACTCAGAGCGGGGAAGGCTCAGTACCCCCTCCCTTGGCCATCTTCTGCAAAATGCCAACTCACGCAGGTCGCCGCCACTGCGGAAGACGACCGTCCCTTTGCGGATCTCGTGCACCACGAAATGACCCAACTGATCCCCTTCTTTGACCCACCTCCCATCGGCCTCCGAACTGCCAGGCTCGGCGATGAGCGCCATCGACCGCCCGGGCTGGTCCGGACAGTAGCTCGTCCCATGCAACACGAAGCTCAGCGACGGCGCCGCCGGATGGACCACCAGACTCTCACCCGACGGAAGACGAGGTGCCGGCTCCGCCGTCTGGTCCATCGCCGTCTTTACCGGCGGGTCCAGATACGACGCCAGTTCCTGTGCCTGCGCCACCAACGGAGAGGTCTGCTCTTCCGTGCCTTCCCCGCGACTCTCCAGTTGCGCCCTGAACACCATCGCTACACCGGGCTGGTCTCGAATCTTCTCCAACTCCGCGTCAGGACAGACCCACAGCGCCGCGCACCGGGCAAACACGCCGCAGCTCGCCAGAAGTGCCAATATGCTCAGCAAGTACAGGAACCTTGCCATCTTCCCGTTTCCCCCTGTCCAGCCTACCACCTCTGCTTGATCGCCAGACCCCGCAGATGGTCGCCTCAGCAAATGACCGGGATCACTTTCCGCATCTCATGTCACGCGACATCCCTCAATCGTCGCATTCCTTTGACGCGTCACACCCCGCTCTCTGAGTTGCTGGTCGCACATATCGATGCCATTGACCTTATGCCTAATCTGGCCAGGACAATACAAGATGTCCTTCGTCCAGAATGCTGGACTCAGTCCTTTCGGTGGTCATTAGCGATCCGCGTACACCTGCTGGAGTTCTGCGCCGATTGCGACGGCGTGCTATCCTTCAACACAAGAACTGATCCTCCACGGTATACTTCCAGCCCTCCCCGCATCATCCGCACCAACCAGACAAGAGGAGACAATCGCTGGCCAAGAAGTACCTGGCACATTTGCTTCACGCGTACTCTATTGGACGAGAGTTCGGATTGACTGTCTGGACTGCTGTGTTTCAGTTATCAAGCCGTTTCTGGATAGCTCGGATCGCCTCCCGCGCCTGGTCTCGGACAGGGTAACTCCTTCTCACCGTCGCCCAAGCTGGGTCTTCTTTGGGCTTCATCGGAGGCATCCGTGGGCCTGTATTGACGTACTGGCCATTCACCATCTCGAAAACCGGGCCATGAAAGTTGATCACCTCGAGCGGATCGTCCTGCGAAAGCTGCTCTAGGAAATCGATGTCGTCTTTCGTACCAATGACCCCCATTGCTCTGGCAGCGTGGCCACGAATCGTGATTCTCGCGACCATGCGCGGCTCGCGCAACAACTGACGCAATTCGTGTTTCACTTGAGAATCTCCCCGTAACGCGAGCGCAACGACCACAACAGCTCTCGGCTCAGCGAGGAGATCTTGCACGGCATCACGTAGAAATGGGGTTGCTCCCTCGGTCTTAGTCAACGCGTCGATCAGATAGTGGTACATCAGATCAGCGAGCGTGCCAGCCGCGTCCGGCTGAAGCCTCTCATGGGCCTCTGGCATGTTCTCTACAGTGCGAATGGAGTCGACAATGGCTCCAACTCTCTCAGCGGTGAGTGTAGAAATGCCATCCCTGGCGAGGACCGATGCGGCGTGCATCCGCAGGGCGAAGTTCACGACTGGGTGGTATTCTGTGCTCTGGAGAAAGCCCCTGAGTTGGCCAAGAAGAGTTTCGTCAACAGGCACACCCGGAAGGTGTTGAAGCGCAATGGAAATCACGTCCGGATCATCAGATTTGAGCAACGGAATGATTTGCTCCTTGTTGGGGCTGATCTTCACGAGATTTCGCGCTGCCCAACTTGCGCGAGAAGTTCTCTTGGGATCATGCTTTGCTATCGCTATGTCGAGGAGCCTCTCTCTTGCCCTGGGCGTACCGATCTTGGCCAGCACAACGATAATCTGGTGTCGAGGAGCCCCGACAGGCTTGTGGTACTCCCGAACGAGACGATCGATGATCCCGTCTCCCATCGCAGCCAATTCATCCGTTGCGGCGTTGATCTGCGCATCGAACGCCGCAAATCGAGCCTGTCTCTGTGCCCAATATGCCTCGCGCGCAACACGGTCCTTGGTTTCCCGAATTTCTTCCGGAACGGGTATGGATGCAGGCCTCGTGCCGAGCACTTCCAGGAGTTGACGTACCCGCTCTTCATCCACACTCGGGCTTTCCTGGGATGCTCCACGACTGGAATAGGCATGCAACGTAGTGATCAGTACTGCCGAAGCGACGACATACAGGTAGTTCACGTAACGATTCATTGCAGTTCCTTTCCGCCTGTGGTTTGGCTTCCGATACTATGGGGAACCGGGAGCGAAAATGTCAATCTCTTTCTGCGCAATCAGTGCCATTGGCTGCCTGGATATGCCCAATCATCCAGTTCGCTGAGCGATCGCACTGACCACTCCGATTGGCTGAAGAGGCACTCTAATTGATCGTCATGTCCCCAATCGATAGGAGCAGCGCCATGCGTTCTGTTCGTCCACCAATAGAACGGACCGCCGTCGCAGGGAGCGAAGGCTCCCTCATCGATGTCGATCATGTGGTCCAAGTCACCGTCAAAGTTCGGGTCGTGGCCTCCCATCGTGCCCCACCAAGAGCTGTAGTCATCATGGTGCCTGACTTCGTGCCTTGATGCCCAGGCGAAGCAGTCGATTCCATACAGAGTATCACCATTGTTTGCGATGCTCTCGCCGCTTCGATAATCTGTGTAATACTAGGGACAGCCACCGATTTCTACCCGTTTTATCTTGAAAGCCCCCTGTTTCAGCCCCTGGCACCCATTGCCCGTCACCGGTCCGGCCCGCAAATCCTGTCTCTACCGCCTGTCCAAAGCTGCCGCATCGAAGTCTCTACCCCCTCATGATCCCCCGGCCCCCCGCCAACCGCAAGCAAAAATCCCGTGAAGAGAGGTTCTGGAGAGGTTCTGGGGTCAGGCCTTTCGTTAATCATTAGCGTTCCGCGTGTAGCCCCGGAGTTCCGCCGCGATCGCGCTGACCTGTTCTTGCAGGGCGCGATTGGATTCGAGCTCGCCCGTCAGTTTGCGCAACTGCTGGCTGATCGGCGATCCCGTGCCGATTCCCAGCACATCGGCAACCTGGCGTTGGGTCAGGGCGCCATAGTCGCAGAGCATCCGCGCGGCAATCGCACGGTCAAACGAATTTCTGCGCCGCCGAAGCAATGCGCCGCGTTCGACCTCCAGATGTCGACAGACCGCAGCGACAATCGCCTCCGCGGACAGCACCGTCCCCAGGCGACGAAACGCAACATCCTCCTGCCGTGACGTACCGTCGGGCCGCCTGTGGTACAACATGCGAACCTGGTCGCAGAAGGCTTCCGACCCGACGCACAACGCGGATGCATGCCGGACCTCCAGAAATGATGCATCGATGGTCTCGATACCCGACTCCACAAATCGCGGTATTCCTGTTCCAGGGCTGCGCAGTGACACCAGCCAGAATCGGGATAGTCCACAAGCCCGGCCGGTCGCGCCAGTAACGCGATAGCTGCTCCACTCTGTGTGTTTCCATTTCCACGATGCCGGACCTCCCGAGGCCAAAACAAAAGGAGCAGGCAAGACCTCGCTGGACAAAGGTCTCATCTGCTCCCTGGCTGGCGCGCGGCTGGCTCGGTCGCGATGCGTATACGTCCTGTGATTGCTCTACTTGTTCAGGATCAGTTTTCCATGCCGGGTCTTCCTCAATCGATACACCTGATCTCCGTGCCGAATGAGCACTTCATCCCGGTCGCCGAGAATGGCCTGCGAGTCGATACAGTTGGCGCTGATCTGATTCCGGCTCAAAACCTCACTCTGCTCGTCAGAGACCAATCGTTCCACACCATCCCCTTAACGCCCGAAAGTTAGCCATTCCTAACTATGACCGCAAAAAAAACAAGCCCCTTATCTTCCCACCACCGAGATCGCCGCCGCTTCGCTTCTACGCAGGGCCAGACGATACCCGCGAATCCTGATACGGATCGGATCGCCTGCCGGCGCGATCCCTTCAACTTCCACCAGGGCGCCGCGACCCAATCCCATGTCGACCAACCGCCTGGCGAGGGCCCCTTCGGACCGTACGGCAACGATCGCCGCCTTCTGGCCGGGCCGCAGGTCGGCCACCGTGACAGACTTCCTCTGCACCCGACCCGGCGTATCCGCAACACGACACCGTTCGGCGAGCAATCGCGAGAGTTCCTCACCCACCTCCGGGCGGGCCCTCACGAACTCCGTAACTGCCGCCAGACGGTCCGTCACGTCCGCCCCGAGACAGTGCTCCATCCCGCACGCCTTCTCCTCAGCCGCTGCATCGTTCAGCCCCAGGACTCCGGCGAAGAACTCACGAACGATCGAGTGCCGCTGCGCGACCCGCGCCGCCTCCTCGAAGCCGTCCGCCGTCAGAGTGACCGCCTCATAGGGTTGGTAATGAACGTACTGCTTCTGAGCCAGTACCTGTAACGCTCCGGTGACGGACGAGGCCTTGACTCCCAATTGCCTGGCGATGTCCTTCGCTCGGGCGGTTCCCTTGGCGGCAACCGTCCAGAAGATCGCCTGCAAGTAGTCTTCCAGGCTCGGACTCAGCGATTTGGCAGACTCGAACGTCATCCGTCTTTCCATGCCCTTACTTTAGGTGATCCTAATATTATTAGCCATGCACAACTCCGTCAAGCAGAAATCTTCGGCGGTAGTGAGATTTTTTTGCACACGGCTACAGCCAGAGCCGCCCAACCTGGTAGACCAGCAGGGTCAACACGTAGGCCAGGCCGGTCAGGCCGAAGAACTGGAACAAGGCCCAGCCCCAGGAATTCGTCTCCTGCCGCGTCATCGCCACCGTGGCGATGCAGGGGGCGCTGACCAGGCAGAACAGCATCACGCAGAAACCCACCAGAGGCGTGTAGTCGGCCCGAAGCTGCTCGCGCAGGCTCGGCGCCTCCTCGTCGGGGCTCTCGACTGCGTAGATGATCCCCAACTGCGAGACAAACAGCTCCTTGGCCGCCACCGAGCCGATCAGGGCCGTGCCGATCCTCCAGTCGAAACCGAGCGGCCGCAGGAGCGGCTCGACGGCCAAACCCACGCGTCCGACCGTCGAATACCTCAGACCTTCCTGGCGTGCCTCCTGTGCGCTCCGCCCTTCGAGCCGATCCGCCGGCGGCTTCGGGAAGTTCATGGCAAACCACAGCGCGATCGACGCCGCGAGAATGACGGTGCCCGCCTTGCGGATGTAGAGCCATCCACGCTGCCACGTGTGGACGAGCACCCCCTTGCTGGTGGGCATCCGGTACGGCGGCAGTTCCATGACGAACGGCATCGTCTCGCCGCGGAAGACGGTCAATCGCAGCACCTTGGCGGCGACGATCCCCAGCACGATCCCGATAAGGTAGATCAGCCAGAGCATCGGTCCCTGCCAGCGCGGCGGGAAGAACGCCGGGATGAACAGCGCATAGATGGTCAGCCGGGCACCGCAACTCATCAGCGGGATTACCATGATCGTCGTCAACTGGTTGCGGCGGTTTTCGAGGATGCGGGCGGCCATGATCGCCGGCACGGAACAGCCGAACCCGATCAGCATCGGGATGAAGCTCTTGCCGTGCAGGCCGATCTTGTGCATGATCCGGTCCATCACGAACGCCGCACGGGCCATGTAGCCCGTGTCCTCCAGCAGCGCGATGGCCATGAACAGCAGCAGGATGTTGGGCAGGAACACCAGCACGCCGCCCACACCGCCGATGACGCCATCGACCAGCAGAGAACGCAGCCACTCCGCATGGCCGTCCGGCCAGTGGCGCGTGATCCCGTCCGCCAGCGCCCCGAAGGAGGCCTCCAGCCAACCCATCGGGTAGCTTCCGATCTTGAAAGTCAGGAAGAAGACCACGTACATCAGCAGCAGGAAGATCGGCAGCCCCAGGATGCGGCTGGTCACCACCGCGTCAATCGTGTCACTGATGTCGTGACGCCGCTCGACCGAATTCTGGATCGTCTCCTGGCAGGCGCCCGAGATGAATCCGTACCGCCGGTCGGCCATAACAATCTCGGGCTCATCCCCCAGAATGGTGCGCAGATGGGCGACGCTTCGACCGACAACCTCCAGGACCTTCTGGTCATGGACCTTGGACATGATGTCCTCATCCTGCTCGAGCAGCTTGATCGCCAACCATCGCCGGCCATACTTGGCGACCACGCCGCCGTCGGTCCTGCCAAGGGCCTCCTGGATGTGAAGCAGTTCGTCTTCGATCTCGCCGCCGTAGGTAACCCGATGGATTCGTTCCCGGCGCTCGGCGCCGGCGGTCTCGACGATGGCATCCAGCAATTCGGTCCGGCCCTGGCTCTTGTTGCCCACCGTCGGGACGATCCGCATCTCCAACAGTCGCGACAACTGATCCAGGTCGAACTTCAAACCGCGTCGTTCGGCCAGGTCGCTCATGTTGAAGGCCAGCACCATGGGCACGTCCATCTCCATGATCTGCGTGGCGAGGTACAGGTTGCGTTCCAGATTGCTGGCGTCGATGACGTCCACCACGACATCGGGCCGGTCTTCCTGAATGTGGTTGCGGGCAATCAGCTCCTCGGCCGAGTAAGCTGTCAGGCTGTACGTGCCGGGCAGATCGACGAACGTGATGCGCCAGTCGCGATGGATGCACTGGCCCTCCTTCTTCTCGACGGTCACGCCGGGGTAGTTGCCCACGTGCTGGTGTGCGCCGGTGAGCATGTTGAACACGCTGGTCTTTCCGCTGTTCGGATTGCCCGCCAGCGCCACTGTGATGGATTTCATAGACACCGCCTGTACCTTGAAGTCGGGCCCGTAAGAAAGTTAGGAATCCCGAACTATATGGACAAAAAAAAGAGAACTCCTCTGCCCCTTCATTTGACGAGGATCTTCTGGGCGACTCCCCTGCCCAGCACGACCTTAGCCTCTTTGACGATCAGAACGAAGGGGCCGGGATGTCCGTTGCTGACGACCCTGAGTTCGGCGTTGGGCACCAGCCCCATGGACGCCAGGCGATTGTTCAGCCCCCGTCCGGCGTCGATTCGAACGAGGCGCACGCGCTCGCCGGCCTTGGCCGTCGACAAAGGTCGCGTCTGTTTCTCCTGCACTCCAACGCTCTGACTCATGGCTGTGCCTTGCGGGCCTTGGCGCCCGATCTGCTCTTGTGGAACTGACGGAACTCCTCGGCTACATCGCGGCCGTTGCGGTGGCTTTCCGTCACGTACTTGATGAAACTCAGCAGGCGTCCGATGATCTCCGGACCCAGCGCGTGCTCTGCCTTGCAGGCCGCCTGCTGGGCAACGTCCGCGTCCACCCCAAGCACGTTGACGAAGAACGACTTGAGGATGTTGTGCTTTCGCACGACCTCGGCCGCGAGAGTCCGGCCCGGCTCGGTCAACGTGATGCAGCCGTACGGCCGGTAGTTGGCCAGGCCCTTTTCGCGAAGGGCCTGGAGCGCCCCAGTCACGGAAGACCGCGCGACGCTGAGCGCCTCGGCAATGTCCTTGCTCCGCGCCCCTTCCGACTCGCCCGCCAGATTGAAAATGGCTTCGAGGTAATCTTCGAGCGAGGCGCTGAGCTGTTGTTCCGACTCGGTCTTCATCGTTTCATCCGGTCAGCAACGACCAAAACACATAGGATAGTTAGGGACCCCTAACTCTGTCAAGGGTCCGTTCCGGATTTCCGGGAAATTGTGCGGCGTCTCGGAACACCGCCCGGCTCCATCCGATAATACGCGACGCGTCGCACTGCCCGCCCCGAAAACCGCCGCACCCCGCCGAATTCCGAAAAAAACGCTTGTTCGCCCCCCCCGCGCAGCACTACAATGACCATCGTCGCTCGGGGCGTGGCGCAGTTTGGCTAGCGCGCTTGACTGGGGGTCAAGAGGTCGCAGGTTCAAGTCCTGTCGCCCCGATTTTCCTGGTCCCCCACCCGTCTGTGGGTCTTTGCATGATTCAGCCCGCCTTCTGTCTTGCCGTTCGGCCTGCTTTCGCTTCCTGGAGTGCGCAGTAGAGGACGGGGACGACGAGCATGGTAAGGATTTCGATGGTCATGCCGCCGAAGGAGGGGATGGCCATCGGGACCATGATGTCCGAGCCCCGGCCGGTCGAGGTCAGCACGGGAATCAGCGCCAGGATCGTCGTCGCGGTGGTCATGAGGCACGGGCGGACCCGCCTGGAACCGGCCGCGACGACCGCCTCGCGAATCTGCGGCACGGTCTCGGTCGGCCGGTTGCGGAACAACTGTTCCAGATACGTGCACATCACCACGCCATCGTCCGAGGCGATGCCGAACAGGGCGAGGAAGCCGACCCAGATGGCGACGCTCAGATTGATCGGGTGCACCTGAAACAGGTCTCGCATGTTGGCGCCGAAGATGCTGAAGTCCAGAAACCAGGGCCTGGCATACAGCCAGATCATCAGGAACCCCCCTGCCCAGGCGACGAGGATGCCCGAGAAGACCAGCGCCGTGGTCGAGACGCGTTTGAACTGGAGGTAAAGGATCAGGAAAATTATGAACAGGGCCAGCGGGACCACGACAGTGAGCGTCCTGGTGGCTCGGATCTGATTCTCGTACGTTCCGGCGAACTCATAATGCACCCCCTGTGGAACCCGGAACTCGCCCGAGTCGATCTTGCTCTGGAGATACTGCCTGCACTGCTCGACGACATCAACCTCGGCGTACTGCGGTCTGCGGTCGAAAACCACATAGGCCGTCAGGAACAGGTCCTCGCTCTTGATCGCCTGAGGTCCGCGTACGTAGCGTATCTCTGCCAATTGAATCAGCGGAATTTGCGACCCATCGGGCGCCGGCACGAGGATCTTCTCCATCGTGTCGATCTGGTCACGCAACTCTCGCAGGTAGCGGATTCGCACGCCGTAGCGCTGGCGGCCTTCAACAGTGGTGGCCAGACGTTTGCCTCCGATGGCGACCTCGATCACGTCCTGGACCCGCTGGACACTGATGCCGTACCGGGCAATCCGCTCGCGGTCGATATCGATTTCAAGGTAGGGCTTGCCCACGACCCGATCCGCGATGACCGCCGCAGGCTCAACGCTCGGGACCTCCTTGAGAAGCCGCTCGATATCGAACGCCACCTTCTCGATCGTCGCCAGGTCGGGCCCCTTGACCTTGACTCCCATCGGAGCGCGCATGCCGCTCTGGAGCATGACGATTCGCGCCTCAATCGGCTGAAGCTTCGGCGCGCTGGTCGTGCCCGGAATCTCGCCTGCCTTGACGATTTCGTCCCAGATGTCGTCAGGACTGCGAATGTGATCGCGCCATTGCCGGTACGGCCGACCGTCGGGATCGGGGATGAGGTTGCCATGTGCATCGCGGACGTGAGCACCGTTGGCCCGGTCGTACTTGAACCGCAGGCGATGACCGCCTGCGTCTGTAACGTACTCGGTCTTGTAGTTGATGATCGTCTCGATCATCGAGATCGGAGCCGGATCGAGTGGCGAATCCACCCGGCCCAGCTTGCCCACCACCGAATCGACTTCGGGGATCGCTTGAAACGCCATGTCCTGCTTGGCGATCACGTCGAGGACTTCCCCAATCGAAGCGTGAGGCATCGTCGTGGGCATGTAGAGAAACGAGCCCTCGTCCAGCGCGGGCATGAACTCCCTGCCCAGGCCGGGAAACGCGGCGGTCGCCGACGTCCAGACAGGGTTCTGCCTCAACGGTTCCGGCACAAAGAACAGAACCTTGGCAAACCCCTGCCAGACCATCAGGCCAAGAATCACCACCAGCAGCGGAAGGCTCAAGAATGCAGTCTTGTGCTCCAGGCACCACCCAAGGATGGTTGGGTAGTAGTGCTGAAAGAGGCGAAAGAACAGCAGCAGGCCGCCGACGAGCAGGACCACGAAAGCGAAATTGCGGATGAATCCTTCGGCCGGCCCCACAGGCAGCCAATGCTGCGTGAGGATGACGCCCACGACGACCACGGCCAGCGCGTTCGCCAGCAGGGGCATCGCGCTGCGGGCTCTTGCAGGCAGACGATCCCGTGTGAGGTGGTACAGCCCGACCGCCGCGACGATCGCGCCGATCCACCAGGCGACGAGAATCCCGGCGGCAACAGCAAGGCCGAGCAAGATGACGCCGAGTACGTAGCGTTTGATCCTGCTCCGAACGGTCTTTCTTGTGAAAAGGATATGCGCCGCCGGCGGAATGATCGTCAGCGCCACGATGATCGACGCCAGCAAAGCAAACGTCTTCGTGAAGGCCAGCGGCTTGAAGAGCTTGCCTTCGGCTCCCGTCATCGTGAAGACCGGAAGGAAGCTGACGATTGTGGTGGCCACGGCGGTCACCACCGCGCTGCCCACCTCGCAGGAGGCCTGGTAAACGACTTCGAGCGGGTTCTCGCCCTCGTGCGCCTCGTCGAGACGACGCAAGATGTTCTCGCAGATGACGATGCCCATGTCGACCATCGTTCCGATGGCGATGGCGATACCCGACAGAGCCACGATGTTCGCATCGACACCAAAATGCTTCATCGCGATGAAGCACATCAGGATCGCCAAAGGCAGCAACGCACTGATCAGCACGCTGCTGCGCAGGTGCAGAACCATTACGATGACGACGATGATCGTCACCAGTACCTCCTCGGTCAGAGCGGTGTCGAGGGTGCCGAGCGTCTCATAGATCAGGCCCGTTCGGTCGTAGAACGGCACGATCGTGACCTTCGAGACTGTGCCATCGGCCAGAGTCTTCTCCGGCAGGCCCGGCGCCAGTTCATCGATCTTCTCCTTGACGTGCTGGATGGCGGCCAGCGGATTGTATCCGTAGCGGACCACCACGACGCCACCGACAGCTTCGGCCCCGCCTTTGTCCAGGGCGCCGCGTCGCAAGGCTGGTCCCGTCGAGACTTTCGCGATATCCTTTACGTAGATGGGGACATTGTCATTGGCCTTGACCACGGTCTGCTCGATGTCGGAGAGATGCTTGACGAAACCCAGGCTGCGAATGACATACTCGACCTTGTTGATCTCGATCGTGCGCGCGCCCACGTCGATATTCGAACTCTTGACCGCTTTGACGATGTCTTCGAGGCCGACCTCGTAGGCGCGCATCGCGTCCGGGTCGACGTCGATCTGATACTCGCGAATGAAACCGCCGACCGAAGCGACCTCGCTGACTCCTTCGGCGCCCAGCAGAGCATAGCGAACGTACCAGTCCTGAACGGTCCGCAACTCGTCGAGGTCCCATCCGCCCGCTGGATTGCCGTTCGGATCGCGTCCTTCGAGCGTATACCAGAAGACCTGCCCCAGTCCGGTCGCATCAGGTCCCAGCGCGGGCTGGACGCCTTCCGGAAGCGTCCCGGCGGGCAGGCTGTTGAATTTCTCCAGCACCCGGCTGCGCGACCAGTAAAAGTCCACGCGTTCCTGGAAGATCACATAGATGCTCGAGAAGCCGAAGAACGAGTAGCTGCGCACCGTCTTGACGCCGGGAAGCCCCATCAGCGACACCGTCAGCGGATAGGTCACCTGGTCCTCCACGTCCTGCGGCGAGCGCCCCATCCACTCGGTGAACACGATCTGCTGGTTCTCGCCGATGTCGGGAATGGCGTCCACCGGTACCGGCGCCCGCGGCAGACCCGCCACATCCCAGTCGAACGGCGCCACCATCAGACCCCAGCCAACCACCAACAGGACCACCAGCGCCACCACGAGCTTGTTCTCCAGGCAGAAGCGTATCACCCGGTCCAAGAAGCTCGCGCCGGCGCGGATGTCCTGTTGTCTTTCATCCATAGGTGAGTGTTCCTATGCGCTATTGCTGAAACTGAGGCAGCTTCGCGATGTACTTCTCCGGATCGGCCCGGAACGTCTCCGGGCAACCCTTGCAGCAGAAATAGACCTTCTTGCCCTCATACTCGACAAAAATGGCCTTGTTGATCGGATTGCCTTCCATCACGGGACAGGTCGTCTGGGCCGTAACGACTGCCTCGGCCGCAGGTGCGTCCACGGATGCATGATCGTGACCGGGATGATTGCTCTGTGCGGCCGGCGGTTCCTTCCTGCAGCCCTGGGCCACAAACAATGCGATGACGGCCGCGCCAACGATAGCCAAAGTCGTCTGGTACGATCTTCTTTCGGTCTTCATGGCATTCTCCTTCTCGATGACTCGTTTCACCGTTCAATGACTGCTCGCTGAATCTGATTCTTCCATCTCGTGTCGATGTCCGGCAGGCATGCTACCCCCTTCCGGGTTCATCATGCTGGGCTTGGCCTGGATCTGGAGAGCGGAGTCGATCTTGAAGTTTCCGTTGGTCACCACCTGTTCGCCTTCGGTCAGCCCCTCCTTGACGATGTAGTAGTCGCCGGCCCGAGGCCCGAGGACAATCTGCCGCCCTTCGAACGTCGGATTGTCGGTGTCCGGCTTCTTCACGTACACGACCGCACGCTGGCCCGTGATCAAGGGCGCGGACACCGGAATGACCAGCGGAGGCGCGCCGGCGGACCGCGCCGTCACGTAGCCAAGCGATTCGGTGGTGACGAGGTCCATCCCACAGACGTCACACGTCCCGCCCTGGTCCTTCACGACCGATGGATGCATCGGACAGGTCCACTTGCCTGCGAGGTTCGGGTCCATCACCTTGCCCTCCTGGGCCAGGTGTGATTCGACCACCGCTCGAACGAACATCTCAGGCTTGAGCCGCCCATCGGGATTCCGCACGTTGACACGGATTTTCACCGTTCTGGTTTTCGGGTCCAGCGTCGGCGCGATGAAGCTGATCCAGCCCTGGAAGACCTCGCCGGGATAGGCCTCGGTGGTGAACGTGACCTCCTGTCCATAGCGGATCCAGGGCAGATCGGATTCGTAGGCGTCGAGCTGGACCCAGACCTGCGACAGGTCGGCGACGGTGTAGATGTGTGTCCCCGTCTCGACGTACATCCCCTCGGTGGCCATCTTCTGGATCACCACGCCGCCGATGGGCGAGTAGATGGTCACGTGCGTCACGGGCTGGCCCGACGTTTCGATATTCTCGATCTGCTCGGTCTGGAGGCCCAGCAGGCGCAGCTTCTCGCGGGCGGCGGCAAGCGTAGCCTGAGCGGAGTCCTTGAGGTATTCCGATGCCTCGGTCGCGGCTCGGGAGGCCGCCCTGGCCGCTTGCAACAGCTCCGCCTGCGCGCCGAACAATTCGGGGCTGTAGAGATCGACGAGGTGGTCACCCGCCCTCACGCGGGTGCCGGTGAAATCGACGTAGAGCCGGTCGATGCGGCCTGGGGACCAGGCGGCGATCGACTTGACGCGTGTCTCGTCGTAGTCGACCTTTCCCACCATGCGAACTCTGTTCGTCATAGCTCTTCGCGTGACGGCAGAGGTCTGGATGTCCATCAGCCTGGCGGCTGCCTCCGAGACGACCAGCTCGCGCGGCGCCGCGTGGGCCGTCATCTCGGCGGGCATCGGGATCAGGTCCATGTCGCAGATCGGGCACAAACCCGGCTTGTCGCGGATAATCTGTGGATGCATCGAGCAGTACCACTTTTGTGGGGCAGACTCGGAATGCGCCTCCGGCATGGCCGCTTCGCTCTGCGAGGCCGGTGAAACCACATACCCAAGAAGGAAACCGACCGCGATCAGGGTCAGCACACCGACCGCCCACGCCCCCGACCGGATTGTCCGCCGAATTGATGCCATTCGGTCCACCTTTCTGAATCAACACCAATGTATACCGCCATAGTGGGATTTGTGTTCGCGGTATTCCACTCTTCCACCCACAGGAACGTGCCTACTCCCCTCAGTCGGACAGCTCGGTTCCGACCAGCATTTCCAGTTCCGCCAGCCGCTGATGCTGATTTGCGCGAGCCCGCTCGCATTCGAGGCGGAATCGCAGCAACGTCCGCTCGGCGTCGATCAGGCTGAGAAAATCGACCGTGCCGGCCGCGTACGCGGTCTCGGAGGCTCCCACCAGCTCCTGCGCCTTTGGGACCAGCACCTGCTCGTAGAGACGCAGTTTCCGGCCACTGTCTTCGAGGTCGTAGAGAACACTCTGGGCCCGGGCCAGAAGCTCGTTCTCGACATCCTGTCTGTGATGCAGAGCCCGACGCGACTGGGCCCGCGCCTGCAGCTCGGCCGCACCGTAGCTCTTGCGCCAGATCGGCAGGTTCAGGCTAAACATCAGGATTACGGGGTCCTTGCCGCTGTCGCGCACGCCCGACATTATCGCGTCATCCGTGACGATCCAATCGACGCCTACGCCGAGATCAGGATAGAACTTCTTCTTCGCCAGCTCGATCCGATTTCGGGCGACCTCCACGTCGAAATCCATCGCCTGCAACTGAGGATTCTGCTTTCTCAGCGCTGCCAGCACCGTGGGCTGGTCCACCTGAACCATCTCATGCGTCTCGGGCTCCGGCCAGGGTAGCGGCTCGGAGGTTGGGCGATTCAACGCCGCGTTGAGTCGAGCGACAATCGGCTCGCGCAATTCCTGCAAAGCGATGAGCTTGTCCTCCAACGTCGCCAACTCGACCTGGGCACGAATGACATCGGGATGGCCGGCGGTGGCTGCCGTGTACCTGGCGCGGGCCACCTCTTCAAAGTGCCGCACCAGATCGAGGTTCTCTCGGGCGATCTCGATGGCGCTCTGGAGATAGACGTACTCGTGGAATACGTCCTTGACGTCGTAGAACAGTTGCAGCTTCCTGGCCTCATAGCGCTT
Organism: Sedimentisphaerales bacterium; assembly: GCA_040772485.1. Classification (GTDB taxonomy): domain Bacteria; phylum Planctomycetota; class Phycisphaerae; order Sedimentisphaerales; family Anaerobacaceae; genus Anaerobaca. Next base: position 88,539 of record JAXGYC010000020.1, read on the forward strand.
GTGAGCGGCCTGGGCAGCCGCAGAGGCTGCATCCGTGCGGGCTTCAATCGTGCCAAACCAGGGGAAGACCTGCATGATGCCGAGACGATGCTTCTGCGGGCCGACGCGAGTCTCGACCTCATCGATGAAGTAGCCGTAGGTGAAGCGAGGGTCAGGCAGCGCCTTGGCCTGGGGCACTGCCTCCAGAGCCACCTTCCATTCCTCGAACGCCGCCTTCAGGCCCGCGTTGTTCCGCGCCGCCTGCCGCAGGTACTCCTGCAGCGTCTGGGGCGCGTTGGCATCGCGGACTTCGGCTGCCCCGATCGAAGAGGCCAGCGCAATGACAAGAACAGCCACCACTCTTTCTGTGGGCTTGGCTTTCACAGGATCGTCACTTTCAACAACGAGAAGTGCCCGCGACGGCGATCAGAAGTAGTCCGGCTCGTTGCCGGCCTTCCACTTGATGTTGCAGCCCATACTGGGTTTCTGATTTGCGGGAACGGGTCCGCCTTCGAGGATCCCGTCGAGCGCCACGCACAGGTCGGCGCCGGTGATCGGCACACCGTTGCCCGGCCGACTGTCATCCATCTGCCCGCGGTAGATCAGCTCGCGTTTTTCGTCGAAGACGAAGAAGTCCGGCGTGCAGGCGGCACGATAGGCCTTAGCAACCTCCTGCGTCTCGTCGTACAGATAGGGAAAGGTGAAACCCCTCTGCCTGGCAAACTTCGCCATCACCTCGGGCCGGTCGTCGGGGTAGGTCGCCACATCGTTCGAGTTGATCGCGACGAAGGCGACCCCTCGATCCTGATACTCCTTCGCCAGATCGACGAGATCGCCGATCACGTGCTTGACGAAGGGGCAATGATTGCAGAGGAAGACCACCACCAGCGCCCTGGCGTCCCGGAAATCGGACAGCGACACCGTCTTGCCCTCGGTGTCGGGCAAATGGAAATCGGGGGCCTTCGTGGTCAACGGCAGCATTGTGGAAGCGGTCGCGGACATATAGAGCCTCCTTTTACAGGAAACAACAGATCCTTTGACCCTACCTATATGCTGCTGGCGGAGGATTGTTCGGTCTTTCTCCCTGTCTCTACGGGGCAACCCGCAGGGCGATCTTGCCAAATTGCCGGCCCGCTTCCATCTTCGCCATGGCCTGGCGCACTTCATCCAGCGTGAACACCTCATCGATAACGGGCCGGAGCCGGTTGACAGTCACGGCCCGCAGCATCTGGCGGAAGTCCTCGTTCGAGCCCATCGTCGAACCGAGGATCGTCAACTGGTTCCAGTAGAGGGCATGGAGATTCGTCTCGGCCTTCGCGCCGGTGGTGATGCCGCAGGTGACGATCCGGCCGCCCCGCCGGACACAGGCGAAATCGAGCGGCCACGTGGCGGCGCCGACGCTGTCGACCGCGACATCGACGCCACGACCTGCCGTAATCTCCTTGACGCGCTCCGCGACATCCTGACTGCGGTAGTGGATCGTATGATCGGCGCCGAGTTCGCGAGCGCGAGCAAGTTTCTCGTCGGAGGACGAAGTGACAATCACCTCCGCGCCGATCAACTTGGCAAATTGCAGCGCGCAGAGGGCGGCGCCGCCCCCGATGCCGTGGATCAGGACGCTCTCACCCGGTCGAACCTGGGCTCGCGTCATCAGCATGCGCCAAGCGGTAACGGAGGCCAGCGACAGCGTGCCGGCCTCTTCCACAGACAGATGCGCTGGCTTGGGCCACAGATTGCGAGCAGGAACCACCACGCGTTCGGCAAACGTGCCTGGCCGGCTGAGTCCCGCGATCCCAAACGATGGGCACTCGCTCTGCTGGCCTCGGGCACAAGACTCGCAGCGGCCGCAACTCAAGGCAGGGTTCACGATGACTTCGTCGCCGACTCTGACGCCCTCCACACCGCCGCCAAGCCGATCCACGACACCCACTGCATCGGACCCGAGGATGTGTGTGCCGCTCAGCGATGTCCCTGGCCGGCCCTTGCGGACCCAGATGTCCAGATGGTTCAGGCCGGCGCAGGTGACTTTCAGCACGACCTCGCCAGAACCCGGCGCCGGCTCGGGGACATCCTCCACGCGCACAACGTCCAACTCACCATTCTCGTGGATGACCGCCGCCTTCATGGAAGAGTCCCCCGAAAAGAAACGCCTACTTCGCCTTCACGTCGTAACAGAACAGGACATCCGCATGCCGCAGGTAGAGTCTGCCGTCGGAGATCACCGGATACGGCCAGGCCGTCCCCGCCGCGGTCGGCCGCTGCGGGAGCTTGAATGAGCCTTTGAGGTTGTACTTCTCGGGCGTAGCCTCGATCAGAACTGCCGTGCCGTTTTCGTAGAGGAAGTACAAGCAGCCGTCCGCGTACAGAACGCATCCCGACCCCTTGCCAAGCTGGTCGGCGTGCCACATGACCTTGCCCGTCTTCATCTCCAGGCAGGTAGGCTCGCCTTTGTTGTGGTTGTGACCGCCGTAGATGTAGTCGCCCACCTTCACGAAGCCACCGTGGTGATTCTGAAACGTGTCCTTGTCGAGCCAATAGACCTCCTCGGCCTTGACCCCGCCGCCGTCGGAGACCAGCTTCAGCAGCGCCGACCCGGTCTGGTAGGCGGTTGAGGCAAAGACATAGTCTCCGTCGATCACGGGCGTCGGGATGTTGGCGACGCGGTTGGCGATGCGGTTGTAGCCCCACAGGAACTTGCCCGAGTCGGCGGCGACGCCGATCAGGCCCTCGTTGGTCAACTGCACGTACTGCTTCACGCCAGCGCCGTGGCTAACCACAATAGACGAATAGCCTGCCTCATTCTTGCCGTTGGGACCGATGTCAGGCATCGAGGTCTTCCAGATCACGCTGCCCGTCGCCTTGTCGAGGGCCGCAATTGCCGCGTTATGGCCGCCCGGCGTGCACAGCAATCTATCGCCGTCAATCAGAGGCGACTCGCTGAACTTCCACCCCGGATTGCTCGCCCCGCCCAGATCGTCGAGCAGGTTCTTCGACCAGACCAGCTTGCCGTCGTCGAGGCGCAGGCAAACCACATCGCCTTCGGTGCCTATGGCGTAAACGAAACCGCCGTCCAGCGTTGGCGTGCAACGAGGCCCATCCTGGTGCGCCGGGCCGATCTTCGTCGCCCAGAGTTGATTCCGCGTGGCCAGATCGTACGCGTAGACGTACTGGGCCTTCTCGCCATCGACCTGGCGGTCTCCCATGGAGTACAGCCGCCCGCCGAGAATAGCAACCGTCGAGTACCCGGCCCCCATTCCGGACAGTTCCCACAGCAGCGCGGGGCCGCCCTCAGGCCACTGCTGGAGCAGCCCAGTCTCGCGGCATACGCCATCCCGGTTCGGGCCGCGCCATTGCGGCCAGTTGTCCGCCCAGCCGACCGCGCCAGACACCAATACAAGGACACAAATTCCAGCGAAGAAACATCGCCTTTTCGTCATCGACATGTCGAACCCCCAAAAGGACTCCCTGCTCTACTTTCGCTCGGCATCAGTTACCGCCGCCCACATTCACGCAGACCAGATCGCCGGCAGCGTTGCGAGCGTAAATCCGCCCATTGGCCAACACCGGCACGGTCCAGCACTTGCCTTCGAGAATCTCGGCCGAGGCCAGCTCCTTGTACCCATCGGGCGTCGCCTCCGCGATCGCCAGCTTGCCCTTCTCGCCCAGGACGATCAACTTACCATCGGCCACCATGAGCGAACCGGTGCCCAAGCCGCCCTGGGCCCACTTGATCTGACCGGTCTGGAGATCGAGACAGGTTAGCTTGCCGGAGCCACCGACCTGTCCGTCGAAACCATAAACGTATCCCTTCGACAGGACCGAGCAGTTGATCTGATTTCGCATGTTCCTGTTGTTATAAACCTTCGTGACCCCGTTGTCGTCGAGCTTCAGAAGAGCACAGCCTTTGTTGTAGCCCGATGAGATGAAGATGCGGTCGTCCGCGATGATCGGATCGGCCGAGTTGATGTCGTAGCTCGTCTTCCACTCCAAACGCCACAGGATCTTACCCGTCGCGGCCTCCAGGCCGAACAGATGCTGGCATCCGAATAGAGCAACGCATTTCTTGCCTCCAAAGGTATAGGGCACAGGCGTTGCGTAACCGCCGGCGTCCTTGCCGTTGTGCCAGACCACGCGGCCGTCCGCCTTGTGCAGCGCCACGCCTGCGGTGCCCGCGTTCAGAATCACCAGATCATCCACGATCAGGGGCGAACTGGAGAAATACCACGTCAGTTCTTTGACGCCGGGGTCTTGATAGAGCTTCTTGTGCCAGACGATCTGACCACTGTCGGCGCGCAGTCGCAGGACATCGCCGTTCTTGCTGAAGACGTAGACGGAGTCGCCCTCCACGGTTGGTGTGGCCGCCGGACCGCCTTCATGGCTCTTGTCCAGCCGAGGACACGGATACGATTGCTGCCACTTCTCACGGCCGGTGGCGGCATCGAGGCAGTAGAGCACGTCCCGGCCGTCGACGTTGCCCATGGCCCAGACGCATCCGTCGCGGACCGCCATCGACGCGAATCCCCACCCGAGAGACGTCTTCCATTCTACCGCCGAACCTTCCGGCAGGACCGCTCGCCAGCCGGTCTCTCTGGAGATCCCGTCATAGTTGGAACCGCGATAGTTGGGCCAGTCCGCGGCGGAAACGATACCGGGAACAATCAGGCAGACAACAACCCAGCAAAAAACGTCCCACGAGAGATTTTGATAGGCATTGCGCGTTTGTGACCTCATAATGACTCTCCTTAACAGACGGCACATTCAACAACGGCATTTGTATTATGCGACCACGGGATGTCAGGTTCGCTTGATCTGCATTGCCTACGTATCGATTCCGTAATCGGGCATCGCGCCGCCGGCCCGTCGCCTGGACCGAGAGCACGTCCACCAGAAGGAGACCACCGATGACAGCTATCACTCGTCGCGACTTCGTGAAAGACTCCATCGCCACCGGCGTCACTGTAGCCGGCGCCACCTCCGCACTCAGCGGAGCCGAAACGCCTTCGCGTGGCGGCCTCTTCAAGATCGTCGGCATCTCGTGCAGCCCTCGGCAGGGTCAGACAACCGCCACGTCGTTGAAAGTCTGCCTCGAGGCAGCCGGCCAGGTCAGCTCGAGGGTCGAGACCGAACTGATTGAGCTGGCGGGACTGAAGATCAACGGCAGCCTGGCCGCCGGCATCCCTCTGGAGCCCGGAGAGAAAGACGACTTCCCCTCGCTGATCCCCCGGCTCACCGACCCGAATGTCCGGGGCATCATCATCGGCACACCGGTCTACTTCGGCAACATGAGCGCGCTGTGCAAGGCCTTCCTCGATCGCTGCATCGCGTTCTACCAGAACGACCTGGCGTTGAGCAACAAGGTCGGTGGTGTCCTGGCCGTCGGCGGCACCCGCAACGGCGGACAGGAGGCAACCATCCAGTCCGTCCAGGTTTCGCTGTTCTGCCAGGAGATGATCGTCGTGGGCAACGGCCGGCCGCACGCCCGCTTCGGCGCCACGCTCTGGAGTGGAATCGAGGGAGGCGTCACAAAGGACGAATACGGCATGACAACCGCCCGAAACCTCGGTCGTCGCGTCGCCGAGACGGTCCTGCGGATGCCGTCCTGACACAGCGAGCATATAGTACCCTCCAGAGAGTAATCGATGGAGCACTTCCGCTCATGCGGACGAAGGCTCTCTGCCGTCCTTGAAGGCCAGCGCGCCGGTAGGACAGGCGGTAACGCATCGCTCGGCCGCCACACGCAATCCGTCCACAAGCGTTCCGTCGAACGGGACCGCCACGCGGACGTCGAACCCGCGACCGACGAACGTCAGACCGAGCGCTTCGCCGGCCTCCGAGGCGATCTGGATGCAGATGCCGCAGTCGATGCACTTACCCGGCTCGTAGATCACGTCGGGATGTTGCGTCCGCTGGACGAAGAGCCGCCGGTCCGCCTTGTACCGATTCTGCCGGGCGCCGTACGCCTGGGCATACTGCCGCAACAGGCACGCCTCGGGCTTGCGGCAATCGCAGCGAAGGCAGCGGAGCGATTCGGCGCGAGCCTCGTCCACGCTGAACGTGCTGGCGATGCCGAACGGTCTGGTTCGCGGCTCACGACTGGCCGATTGCAGGAAGACCGGCATCTCGGATTCCGCCAGCTTGCCCATGCGGCTGTTGAACCGCTTTTCGGGGCCGACGACCTCCTGCCCGCCGAGGTACTGGGCAATCGAGCGTGCCGCCTCCTTGCCGTCCGCGACCGCACGCACGGTCATTCTCCGCCGGCGAACCACATCGCCTCCGGCGAACACGCCCGGCAGGTCGGTCGCGTACGTGGCGCCGTCCACCCTGATCTTGTCGGCCGCAGCAAACTGGAGCGTTTCGGCGTCGCCCTCCTTCAGTTCGCCGACGGCGACAAACACCGCGTCGAACTGCTTGCGCACTTCTTCCATCGAGATAGCCTGGCCCACGCGGATGCCAAGGCGGAATCGCACGCCGAGCTTCTCGATTCGCGCAATCTCCGCGTTGAGGATGTCGTGAGGGAGTTCGCTTTCGGACACGCCGTATCGCAGCATCCCGCCCGGCTCATCGTGTTCGTCAACGATTACACACTCGAAACCCTCCTGCTGGAGATAATACGCCGCCGCCAGACCTGCCGGTCCGGCGCCGATGATCGCCACGCGCTTGCCCTTGGGTGCAGCACACTTGGGCGTATACGGCTCGTCGCTGCTGAGATCGACGTCGGCGACGTGCCGCTTGAGCAGGCAGATCGAAACCGCGCTGTCGTGCTGCGCCCGTCGGCAAACGTTCTCACACGGGGCCGGGCAGATGCGTCCCAGCACCGCCGGCAGCGCGATGTCGCGTTTCACTGTCGCGATGGCATCCGACAATCGACCGGCAGCGATCTGGCGAATCATCTGCGGGATGTCCATATGAGCCGGACAGCCCATCACGCAGGGCCCGACGCAGTCGCCCACATGATCGCTGAGCAGCAGCTCCAGGGCCGATCTCCTGGCATCGAAGACCTCTTCGGAGGCATTCTCCACCTGCATTCCGTCGCGCACGGGCGTGCCGCAGGCGGGCACCAGCCCGTTGCCGCCGGCCACCTTCACCACGCAGACCATGCAACTGGTCGTCGCCTCGTGGCCTTGCAGGTGACACATGGTGGGGATCTCGATCCCGAGCTTGCGGGCGGCATCGAGAATCGTCGCGCCCGCATCCACCTCCACCTCACGACCGTCTATCGTAATCCTGGGCATGGTTATTCGACTCGGACCGCGTCGGCCGGGCAGACACTCTTGCAGGTCCCGCACCGGACGCATTTGTTGGGATCGATTTCGTGCTTCTCGTAGGGTTTCATCTCGATCGCGCCGGTCGGACAGTGCTGGGCGCAGATCGTGCAGCCGATGCAATCGTCGGTGATCGAGTACGCGATGAGGGCCTTGCACTTGCCAGCCGGGCAGCGCTTCTGGATGTGGGCCTCGTACTCGTCGCGGAAGTACCGCAGCGTTGACAGCACCGGGTTGGGCGCCGTCTTGCCCAGACCGCAGAGGCTGCCCTTCTTAATCATCTCCGCCAGGTGCTGAAGCTCGTCCAGATCATCGGCTTTGCCCTGCCCGGCGCAGAGCCGGTCGAGGATGTCGAGCATCCGCCGCGTGCCGATCCGGCAGAAGGTGCACTTGCCGCACGACTGGTTCTGGGTGAATTGCAGGAAGTACCGCGCGATGTCGACCATGCAGTCGGTTTCATCCAGCACGACCAGGCCGCCCGAGCCCATCATCGCCCCGGCGGCCGTCAGCGATTCGTAGTCGACCGAGAGGTTGTCCGAGCCGACGGGGATACATCCGCCGGAAGGTCCGCCTACCTGCACCGCCTTGAACTTAAGCCCGCCGGCGACCCCGCCTCCGATCTCGTCGACGATCTGCCGGATCGAGATACCCATCGGCACCTCGATCAGGCCACCGCGTGCGACCTTGCCCGCCAGAGCGAAGACCTTCGTTCCCCTGCTGTTACCCGTGCCGATAGTCGCATAGGCCTCGGCGCCGTTGCGCAGGATCCAGGACACCGCCGCATAGGTCTCAACGTTGTTGATCAGCGTGGGCCGCGACCACAGTCCCTTCACCGCCGGGTATGGCGGTCGCAGCTTGGGCATGCCGCGACGGCCCTCGATGCTCGCCATCAGAGCGGTCTCTTCGCCGCACACGAACGCGCCGGCGCCGGCCACGATCTTCAGACGCAGCGAGAAGTCGCTGCCCATGATATTGTCGCCGAGGAAGCCACGCTCCGCGCACTTTTCGATCGCCTCGCTGACCCGCTTGATCGCCAGCGGGTATTCGGCGCGGATGTAGAGAAACCCTTCCTTCGCGCCGACGCATCGTGCGGCAACGGCCATCCCTTCGAGAATCCGATACGGATACGACTCCATCAGCATCCGGTCCATGAACGCGCCGGGGTCGCCTTCATCGCCGTTGCAGACGACGTACTTGACCTCCGCCTCCTGGGCGCGGACCGCTGACCACTTGCGGTGCGTTGGGAAGCCGGCGCCGCCCCGGCCCCGCAGGCCGCTCTTCTCGATCTGGGCAATCACATCCTCCGGCCCGAACTCGCGAAGGCTCTTCTGGAGCGCCTGGAATCCGCCGTGGGCCAGGTATTCGTCGAGATCGGTCGGGTCGATGTGCCCGCAGTGCTCGGTAGCGATGTGAATCTGATGGCCCAGGAAATCCGACACCGCCCGGTCGCGAACGTGGATCGAGTAGCGCGTCACCGGCTCGGAGTTCTCGTCGGTCAGCAGACGGTCAAGCACCCCGGAGACTTTCGTCCGCACCTTCCGGACGGGACCCCGCGCGCCGAAATGCCTCAGGACGATGGCCTTGGCGTCCTCGGGCTGGACCCTCGCGTAGAGAGACGATTCGCCGTTCGGCAGGACCACCTCCAATAGAGGCGTCTGATGGCACATGCCCACGCAACCGACGCGTTTGACGGGCACCTTGACGCCCGTCTCCGCCAGAGCCTTGTCGAGCGCCTCGTTGAGCCGTCCGCTGCCGCGCGCAACGCAACAGGAACCGAGCCCGACGCGCAGCTCGCCGACGGCGCCGGCCTTCCACTTTCGCCGGCGCTTCCTGTGATGAGCAGCCTTGGCTTCGGTGTGCTTGAGAAAGTCGCTCAGCACCTTGGGGACCGTCTCTCGCGTCAGATGGCCATAGGTCACGTCGTCGATCTGCACCGCCGGCGCCAGCGTGCAGCAGCCCAGGCACGCGATCTTCTCAACCGTGAACAGCTTCTGCGCATCGGTGTCTTCACCGTCGGGAATGCTGAGATAGCGAAGAAACTCGTCGTACACCTGGTCGGCGCCCTTGACGTGACAGGCGGTGCCCACGCACACGTGAATGATGTGCCTGCCGGCCGGCCGGTGGCGGAACTGGTCGTAGAAGGTCGAGACGCCGGTGATTGTCGCCGGCGTGATCTCCGTCAGTTCGCAGACCCGCTGGAGCGCCTCGGTGGGGAGATAGCCGTAATGCGTCTGGAGGGCTTGGAGAATCTCCAGCACCTTCTCGGCGCCCGTGCCGACGCGATCGACGGTTTGATCGACAAATTTCAGATCCAGTTCTTCCATAGTAGCTCGATCAGTCTGCATCTCCGGCGACGGTCGGCCCGCCGATGCACCACAGATTCTCCAGGCTGCGAATATAGATGCGCCCATCCACAAAGGCCGGCGACGCGTGGCATTTCTCACCCAACTCGCATTTCGCCAGCTCCTTGTATTCGGGACCCACCTGACCGATGTGCATGACTCCCTCGGCGTCGAGGAGATAGATCTTGTCGCCCACGATGCTCGGCGAGGCCATGAAGTCGGTCCGCAGGTCGTGGTCGAAGACCTTCTTGCCGTCGGCAACGCTACAGCAGATCAGCAGCCCTTGGCCCTCGAGAAAGTACACGTACTGGTCATTGCCGACCGGGCTGCAAATGTCCGGACCGCCTTCGTCCATGGTCCAGGCGACGTGGGTCTCGGTGACGTTGCCCTGTCCCGTGGGCTTGATCGCGATCAGGTGACTGTACGGCTCGATCGCCAGCACCAGGCCGCCCGCGTAGATCGGCGAGGGCGCCACGTCGCCGCCGGCACACTCGGCCCGCCATATCTCGGCGCCGTCGGCCGGGTTGTTGGCCAGCAACCAGGGATCGGTCAGGGTAATCAGTTGCGGCTTGCCTTCGACCTCTATCACGATCGGCGAGGTCCAGGAGTTCGGTACTTCCCGCTTGGCTTCCCACACGATCCGGCCCGAAATGCCGTCCAGCGCATAAAGGCGGGACTTGTCCTCGCTGCCGTCGCCCTGATCGTACTGAACGATCACGCGGTCCTGATACGTCTCCAGCGAGGACGCGTAGCCATAGGCGCTGTCCGGCACGCCCAAGCTCTTGTACCAGAGCCGGCGGCCGCCGAAGTCGAAGGCGGCGATGTCACCGGTCACGAAGATCGCATAGACCCGCCTGCCGTCGGTGGCCATGGTCGAAGCGGAGCGGCCGGTGTCCTCCATGGGATTGAGTTCGGCCGCAGCAACCGCCGGAGAGATCGGGATATCGCCCGTCCAGAGCAGCCGGCCCGAAACGGCATCGTAGCAGTAGACCTCCTGCTTGGTCTCCGTCGCCCCGCTGAGAAAGACGCGGTCGTTCCACACGACTGGCGAGTTGTTTCCGGCCAGCGGCACCGGAGTCTTCCACGCGATGCCCTTGCCGGTCTTGCCGTCCCACTCGGTGGGGATGGTGGCAAAGGGGCTCACGCCGCCTCCGCCCGGACCGCGGAAGCGGTGCCACTGCACGCGCTTCTCTTCCATCGACGCATAGGAAGGCCCCGTTTCGTTGGGCTCCGCGATCGCAACAGAAGAAGCCTCCGTCCCGCCGGCGACGACGAAAGCCAGGGGCGCCTCGTTCATCACAAGCAGCGCGACAATGCCCCCCAGGATGACCAGTCCGGCGGTCACCGTCCAGCGGGCGCCGCGGGCCTCGCGAATCTGCTCGACACCGACGTCCGGAGCATGCTCCGGTCTCGGGAGCCGCCTGTTCAGAACGCGCACCAGCCTGCCGGCGACGAAGAACACAACGGCACTGGCCAGAAGGGCATAGCCAGTCTTGTGCGCGAAATCCAGCCGCCAGATTCGGTTGCGTCGAATCCGAAGGTCAAACTGACGAATCTCCGACAACCTCTCCTCCGTCGCCTCGCCTTCGCGAAGCGCTGCCTTCATCGCGGTCAGGCGGTTCTCGCGCCGCAGCCCGATCACGCTGGTGCCGATGAAGTTGGCGACGAGCAGCACGAGAAAGACCACCGAGAACACGCCGGCGACCTCAGCCGTCGTGCGAGCGGTCCGGTATCCAAGGCCCGACTCGTTGGAAGGGATCTGCGGGGACGTGTCCGTCATCAGGACCTCACCAACCTCTCTTTGCGGTTCTTCCATCGCTCATGCTCTTTCGGGCAGTATTCGTAGCATCGACCGCAGGCCAGGCAACTGGCGCGGTCCGCCTCGTAGTCGGTGCGTCGCCGCTGGACCGAAAGCGACAGCAGCTTGCCTCCGATCACCAGCCCGACGAAGGCGCCAAACAGGACGCCTCCAATGCCGAATCGGTCGCGAAGCAATGTTGCCTCGCTGTACAGCTCTGCGCTCGGCCTTCCCGTCGCACGGAACGCATCGCTGGCGTCCGTGGTGCCCTCGACCTGCGCATTTTCCTCCAGGTAGATGCGCTGAGCCAGACGCACCTGCGGATGGATTTGCGCCAGCCAGCCGCGCAGCTCGTATCCGGCCCAGCCGCCGGCGCCAATCAAGACGGGCAGCAGCACGAGGAAGAAGGCCAATCGCGCTTTGGCGACCCTGTATTCTCTCGCCGGCCACGGCTCGGTCGGCTTGCGGATCGCGCCGAAAGGACAGGCGTCTTCACAGAGCCGGCATTGGATGCAGTCGGTCGGCGTGATCGTAACACGCCAGCGGGACAGGCGCGACAGTTGCCGCAGAATCACACCGTACGGACAGATGAAGCGGCAATAGGGGCGACCCACGAACATCCCGATCAGCAGCAGGCAACCGCCGAAGACAAGGATGTTCCAGTTGCCCCCGAATCGGAAGACGCCGACGAACGGATCGTAGCGACAGATGACGAACATCGCACCCATCGCGGCAAAGAGCACGGCCGCGCCAAGATAGAGGTATGCGATCAGGCGAAGCCCGCTCTCCAGCCATCGCGGAACACGGACGGGATGGATCAACACGGCGTCCTGAATCGCTCCAAGCGGACAGACCGCGCCGCAGAACACCCGTCCAAAGAACAGCGTGAACACCAGGGGCATCGCGAAGAAGATCAGCACCGCGATGGGAACCGCATAGGTCGAATCGAACGCGGTGAGGGTCACATTCTGAACGGCGCCGACGGAACAGACGCATCCCTTGCGGAAGAATCCGAAATACACCAGACTGAAGAGCATCAGCGCGAAGATCCACTTGCGACTGCGCTTTCGCAAGATCAGATACGTCGCCAGGAACAGGGCGATGACCAGAACGCCGGCATCGATGTACTCCCAGAAGCCCTGCGGCGGGTTCGGCACCGTCGTCGTGGGCCGGACATAGTCCGTTTCGAACTGGGGCGGAGGAAACCGCTCCAGCCCGAACGCCGGCGCGCCCGTCGCAAGCAGAACCGCCAATAAGATGAGGATATGGCTCGAATGTGTCATCAGGCGTGATCCACACTCTTCAACAGATAGGGATGGTCGGCCGGGACGCGCCGGAACGCCTGCGACGGGCAGGCCGCGGCGATCGCACACTGGTTGCAGTTCACGCACAGGTCGTGACGCACCTGCAAGAACAGCGAACCGTTGCCGAACGCGTTGCATCCCTTGACGCACTTGCCGCACCCGTTGCACAACGGTTCATCGATCGTGTATTCGTAGTATGGATCTTCGACGTACTTGCGTCGGATAGCGCCGGTGGGACACATCTGGTTCTCGGCGCCCTCGTTGATCTGGTACGGCTCCGGATCGAAGAACCCGAAGCAGATCTTGCAGTAGCCACAGATCGCGTGCACATGGGTACACTTGACCGCCGATTCTTCGAGCACGCAGTAGGTCGCGCAGTTCCCGCAGGCAATGCACTTGTACGGATCGATCTGCCAGACCCAGTCGGTCCTCTGGCTCTTGTGAGCAGCGTAGCCCGCCACGCCGCCGATTCCGGCCAGGCAGGCCCCCCACAGGCCGTCGCGCAGGAAGCGACGGCGCGTGACATCGTCATTTCGCTGGACCATGCTCACCTCGTTCCAGAGATCGTTTCGCATTCAACGCCGCAGGAAGGTTGCAGCCGTGGTAAGCCGCACATCCCAGGCACAACCCGTCGTTAATGCACCGGCCCTCTCGGACCAAGCGTCGTCTCTTGGCAACCGCGAAGACTCCCATTGCGGCCAGACAGCCCAGCACTCCGTATCGCAGCGCGCCGGCAAAGAACTCCCGTCTGCTCTGTGTTGGCGATGAGCGATTCACTCGGATCAACCTTTCTGGTTCTCCACGAAAACTCGGACTTTGTTCTCTATCGTGTCGAGCACGAAGATCCGGCCGGCGGCGTCGACCGCAACGTCGAAACCGCTGGCTTCGGCGTCCTCGGCATTCTCGAAGACGCGAGCAGCGCCTCCCTCGACCAACTGATCGGGGCCGGCCACCACACTCTCAAACACGCCGTCGGCATCGTAGATCTTCACGCGAATCAGGCCCTTCTCGGTGGTCACGTACCGGCCGTCGGGCAGCATGGCAATGTTCACGGGGTTGCAGCAGCCGCAGAAACCGTGGATGCGAATGCTGTTTTCGCCCCAGGCGAACTCGAGGTCGCCATCGAAGGTGTACGCTTCGACGCGTGTGCGCCCGGGACTGACGACGCGAAGCAGTCCATCCGGCGCCAGGGCGAGATCGAAGTACGGGCTCGGCACGAGAAAGCCCGGGATATCTCGCGCGGGGTCCTTTTCGCCGATCCGGTTGATCGGTCTTCCCGTTTTGTCATACCGCAGCACCACGGCGTTTCCGGCATCGGCGACAAACACACTGTCGGCGGCCACGAGGATACTCGACAGAAACGACCGGTCGCCCAGCGGCTCCCAGGCCGCAAGGCGCTCGCCCGCCGCATCGAAGACCTCGACGCGATTCCTTAACCCAACGTAGATCCGACCCTCCGACGAAACGGCTACGCATCGAGGTTCTCCCGAGACCGCGATCACGCGTTCCAGCGAGCCTCTGGCGTTCAGCACACGAACGGCCTTGTCGCCGGCGATGTACAGCCGCCCCTCGCCATCGAGCGCCAAGGCCCGGGACCGCGCCAAGCCCGTCGCGATGGCCGGCTCGACTTCGTGCCAAGCGATCAGGTTCGGATCGAAGCGGGCCATCTTCACGGCATCCAGCTCGTACGCGTCGCTCAGACCGCTGCCGCCGCGCCCGGTCGTATCGACCAACAGCAGCGCGCCGATTGCGACCAGCACCGCCGTGCCGATCAGCGCGCCGATGATGACGCCGGAATCCGTCTTGCCTTGCGGCTGATTCATTGTGCCTCTCGTGTCCTTGTCTATCCGTCGTCGCAAACGTCGGGATTGTAACAGAGCCACGCCCGCCGTTCAACGCCGCCGCTCTACCGCGCGGCAATGTCCAGGCACACCATCTTCGTCAGATCGCGCAGCAGCAACCGGTTGCCCGCAACTGCCATCGGACCCCAGGAGTCGATCCCTTCGAGGACGTCCGCCTGAGCCAACAGCGCGAAGCCTGCCGGCGTCGCCTCCGCCAGCGTCAGCAGCCCATGATCGTCCATGACACAGAGGAAATCGTTGATAATCGTGAAAGGTCCCAGCCCGAACTTGTGCGTACTGCCGCTGGTCCAGACCACGTTGCCTTCAAGGTCCAGGCAAACGAGCTGCTCGTCCGGACGGACGCCATAGATCTGGCCTTCGTAGAGGATCGGCGTGTGCTGAGGCGATCCAAACACCTCCCGTGGAAGACGGAATTCGATCTCCGGAACGATCTGGTCATTCTGCCTGGCGAGCTTCAGCATCATCGCGCCGGCATTGTAGCCGCCCGAAAGGAACAGACGTCCCTCGCCCACCGGGACGGGGGTGGGGACATTGGCGATGCGAATCTGCCATTCCGGCGCTTCCCACAGCACCTTCCCGTCCTCAGCCGAGACGCCGACGACGCCCCCGCTGGCGCACCAGACGTACATCCGCGTGCCGCCGAATTCGACCGGCACGATGGATGAATGGGTCATCTCCCACTTCTTCGGATTCGGGGATTCCCAGACCGCGTTGCCGGTCTCGATGTCCACCGCCATGATCAGGGACGCGCCGCCCACCCCGAGGACGACCTTGCCGTCTTCGATCAGCGGGCACTGCCCCGCGTACCAGGCGGGCACCTTGGCGCCGTAGTCCTTGACCAGATCGAGAAACCAGTGGAGCTTGCCCGTCGCCACGTCGAGGCAGGAGACGTGACACTTCGGCCCCATCGAGATGACGTACTTGTCCGTGACGGCCGGGACGGTCCGGCTCATCCCGTGATTGCGTTTGACCTTGACCGGATAGAAGTACCGCCAGATTTCCTTTCCGTCGGCCAGGGAGAAGCAGCGAATCGCATCGCCCTGCTTCTGCTGATCGTAGTCGGCGATGAACACCCTACCGTCACGAATCGCCGCTCCGGCGTACCCTTCGCCCAAATCCACCGACCACAGCACCGGCGGACCCTCGGCAGGCCATTGGCGGGCCAGCGTGACATCCACCTTGCCGATCGCATCCAGGTTGGGCCCACGGAATTGGGGCCACGCGCCGGGCAGGTCGGCCGGCTGCCCATCGTAGGTCGTCAACTCCGCCTTCGCCAGAACATCTTCCTGGCCGCCCGCAGGTCCGGCGACATCGGATTCGACGGGAACGCGCAGCTCCAGTTGCGGCGCCGCATCGGCGCTGATCCACAGGTACACCAGACAGACGACACCTGCGACGGCAAACCCCATCGGCACGATGTCGGCGATAGCGGCTTTTCTCATACGTGACCCGTCAACGATCCGCGGCTATTCCGTCCTCAGCGCGTCGAGCAGCACCCCATGCAGGGCCGCTGTCCCGGCGATCCAGACCCACAGACCGCTGAGGACGCCAATCCCTACCACGGTCAAGGCCAACCAGACAAAGGGAATTTGCCCGGGCGACGATTGCAGTGCCGGAACCACAGCCACCAGGGCTGCGGCCACGCCGCACAGCAATCCGGAGAGCACCAGACCCCAATGCTCGTAGAATATCATACGCTGCAACGTCTTGCGATCAAAACCCACCGCCCGCAGCATGGCCAACTCGCCCCGCCGTTCGAGCATGTTGCGAAGAACCACCAGACCCAAACCGACGCTGCCGAGCAGCAGACCGAGACCGCCCAGGGCCGTGAAGATCGACAGGTACGTATTCTCCACTGCACTGAAGGCGGCCAGCCGCTCGACCGTCGGCGTTAGAACCAGACCAAAGTCCCTCAAGCCCGATGTCAGGGTCTGTTCGACCGCCGCAACCTTCTCGGACGGAGCATCGATCAGGAACGCGCGATACCCCGACTCCGACGGGAACCGCGCCATGAATTCGTTCTCAGCGATGACGAGGCTGCCCTGGAGGACGGAGCTTTCGAGCATGCCTACAATGCGCACGCGAAGCACCCGCCCTCTCTCGTCACTATACTCCAATTCGTCACCGATGTTCTTGCCCAGGCCCCAGAAAACCGTGGGATAGTCGCCGACAGCCGGCACTGACCCGGCCTCCAGGTCCATCCGCAGCAGGTCCCAGCCTTCCTCCTGCTGTCCTGCGTCGATGATCTGCGAGAATTTGAATGCTTCGCGCCGGCTCAATTCCTGCGATCGAACCCCCAGCAAGCGAGGCTGTTGCGCCCGATTGAGGTTCAGGCAACTGGCGTCATCCCCTTCGTGCACGCGGAGTTGAACCACCTCCACCCCTTCCAGGTCCTCGCGACCCAGGCCCAAGGCATCGCGTCCGTCCCTCGCGTTCAGATCGTGAAGAATCGGAACGGAGGTCTCGCCGTAGAAAGCGAATCCGCCCGTTCCCGAGCCTCTGCCCCGGGGCTGTGCCATCGGGTCATGCCGGTTGGCGCCGACCGCGACGACCATGAAGACGCCGCACGCCAGCAGACCGACAATCGCCAAGCTCCGGCCGCTCCGCCGGGCCATGTTGCGGAATCCCAGGCCGCCCAGTGAGACCATGGGCCGGGTCCAGCCACTAGCGACGATCCGCAGCAGGGCCTGGGACAGACCCAGCCCGCCCAGCAGCAGCAATGCACCGGCGCCGAAGAACAGCCCTGCGACCGCCTGGCTGTTGCCCCCTCCCATCACCGCCAGGAAGATCGCCACGGTGACAAACGACGCCACCGCCAGCGCCAAACCCCATCGTCCGCGTGACCACGAGGCGCTGCGCGACTGGGACACTTCGAGGTTGCCGCTCATCAGTTGTCGGGGAGAATGCGACACGTGTCGGCGAATGGTAAACCAGATGGCCAGCAGAGCCGCCAGCAGGCCTCCCACGCCGCCGAGCAGAAGTGTCGCCGGCTCGGCGTGGAAGTGAATGTCCGTCCCCGCCACGGCGCCACTCCACGAAGTCGAGAGTCCGTAGAGCAGCAATCGCGTATAGAGCAGGCCCGCGCCGACGCCGACCACCGCTCCGGCCAGCGCCACAAGACCCCCTTCGGCGACGAGCAGCCACTTGACGCGCGCCGCAGGCAGCCCAACCGCCAGCAGCAGGCCCACCTGCTCGCAGCGACTTTCCACGCCGAAGACAAAGAGCAGACCCGTCAGGATGACCGCGGAGGCAATCAGGAACATGCTCAGGCCGAGGAAGAGCTGGCCGAAGTCAGTCCCGTCCCGTCGGGCCTGGAGCCCGCGCAACTGAACCGGCTGAAAGAACAGGCCCGCCGTCGCCGGATCGACCCTGGCGGTCAGGTCCGCCCCGATCTGGTTGTCGAGTCCGGCGTGCCATGGGTAGCGTACCGCGGTGAGATTGCCGTAGCGATTGCCCCAGAGCGCCTGGCCCGTGCCCAAGGGGATGAATGCCTTGGGCGTTCCCCGGTACGCGTCCCAGTAGGCTTCGTCTTTGGGTCTTATCTTGTCCAGATCGATCGGAATTCCGGCCTCCCAGTCGCGGCAGTTGTCTACATCCGCCAATCCGGGGAAATCGGGCATCAGGTTCGGATCGACCGCGGCGCCCTCCAACGGGATGATCGCGACAACCTTGAACGTGCCCGTCCGCTCGTACAACTGCCGCATCGGTCCGACCAGGTAATACACCAGCTCGACGGAATCGCCCACCGTCGCGCCCAAATCGTCGGCCAGCCATTGGTTGATGACGATCTCGTCGGTTCCCATGCCCGGCGGAAGGAACGACCCAGCGCCCGAGCCCAGGCCGACGGCCGTCACCATCGAATACGGCGTGGCTTTCTCTCCCAGACGAATCGCGTTGACGAAATACGTCAGGACGCCCGCCGCACCGTCGGCGATCTTCAGGGCCTCGACACCGATACCGTTCTCGATGAAGATGCGCCGACTCCGCAATTCGAGGGTCTGCGTCGCTTCAAGACGGCGCAGCTCCAGATCCGCGTCTGCGAGCTTCCAGCATCTCTGAAGCGATGCATTAAGCTGTTCGGCTGTGACGATCTTGTCGAGTTCCGCCGCCAGCAGGACGTTGGCGCGGCCCGGCTGCTCAATCCGTTCGCCCAGCCAGACCAGAGGCACAAAGACGTTCAACGGACCAACCTGATTGGCCCGGAGGTCGAAACGCCCGAAGCCCGCATCGCCCACAATCGTTTGCACCCGCAGACGAAACGCGGCGGTCCGGTCCACATCCGACGCCAGAGGGACATCTCGCGGCATCAGGCCGGGCTTCTCGATGCGAAGCACCACCTCGTCGCCGACCGAGACGCCCAGCTTCTCGGCCACCGCTTCGCCGACAACGATCGTATCAGTTTGGTTGGCGTCTGCGGGAATCGTGGCATAGCCAATCTCGTAGAATCGGTCGTCGACGCCAAGGACCTCCACACGATTGACTCGACGAGAGCCATCGTCGTTGGTGATGATTCCCGAAACCTGCAAAGCGGGCGCGAACAGACCCTTCAACTCCTTCGCCAGATCGTCGGCCAGCGCCGCACGGAAATAGCGATCCTGCGGAACGATGGCGAATTCCGTCCGGCCCAGACGAGCCTCCTGCGTTCGTCGCAACGTATGCCGGACCGAATCGCCGACCGCCATCGCACCGGTCAACGTTCCCGTGGCGACCACGACCGCGAGCAAGACCGCGGCGTTGGTCCGCCAGTAGAACCGCAGACTCCGCGTCACCAGTTGCCGCAGACTCATGGCTCGCTCCTGTCGGCCAGGACGCCGCCTCGCAACTCCATGACGTCCCCAATGCGGGACGCCAGCTTCTGCGAATGCGTCACGGCGATCAGTGTCACGCCCTCGTCGCGATTGAGCTGAACGAGCAGATCGGCGATACCATCCGAAGTCGCCTCGTCGAGCGAGCCGGTCGGCTCGTCGGCCAGCAGCAGGTTGGGCTGGTTGACCAACGCCCGGGCCACGGCGACGCGCTGCCGCTGGCCGCCGGACAGCTCGCCCGGGCGGTGTCGCATGCGGTCCTTCAGGCCCACGCGATCGAGCAGCGACTCGGCTCGCTGTCGTAGGGCCCGCGACGTTCTGCCGTCGGCGCTCGCCAGCGTGGGGATCAAGACGTTCTCCAGAACCGTGCACTGCGGCAACAGGTGATGCAACTGGAAAATGAAACCGATATCACGGTTGCGCACGTGCGCCAGTTCGTGGTCCGTGAGCCTGGCGAGGTCGCGTCCATCGAGAAGCACCTGGCCGCCAGTCGGATGATCGAGGCCGCCGATGATGTTCAGCAGCGTGCTCTTGCCGCTGCCGGAGGGCCCGACGATAACCACTGCCCGACCCCGGTCGATCTTCAGGCGAATGCCTTTGAGCACACGGACAGCGGTCCCGGGGCCCGACCCTTCGTAATCCTTCGTCACATCGACCAACTCAACCATCATTGTCCTCGCTTGGCTCGTTGGGCAATCTGTTCGTATGTCTCCGCCATCTTCCGCGCGGTCTCTTCGACATCGAATGCCCGGCGGACGCCCTGGCGGCCGTCTTCACCGAGCCTTCGTGCGGCCTCCGGGTCCCGCAGCAGCGGTGCAATCGCATCGGCCAGCGCTTCCGGCGAGCCGGGTGTGTACAGCACACCTCCGCCGGTCATCTCAATGGTCTCGGGAAAACACCCGATCGCCGGCTCCACAACAGGCACGCCCATCGCCAGAGACTCCAGCGCATACAGTCCATACGCAACCGGGCCCCGCTCCGGCACGGACAACACGGAGAGGCTCCGCAGAAAAGCGAGCCTCGCGTCCTGATCGAACGAGTCCAGAAAATCGACGTCGTCCCGTACACCGGCCGCATGCAGCTTGTCCTGCAATCGCTGGATAAACGGCTCGTCGGCGGCGCTGCGTCCGCCGGAGATCCGCAGCCGAGTCGACTGAAAAGCGCCGCGGCGCTTCAGTACAATAAACCCATCGACGAGCGTTTCGAGACCCCGCTCCGGGCACATCCGCGAAAGAAACCCGATCGTCGGCACGGATGGACGGGCCGGCGATGGCGCGTAGTTGTTCAGATCGATGCCCATGTGCACGACGTGTATCCGCTCCTCTTTCACGTTGAGCCGCTTCTGCATCGTCTGCGCGAAATACGTGCTGACGGCGATGAAGCCGTCGATGTCACGCGCTCGGCGGCGAACGATCTCCCAGGCCCGCTCGGCGTAGGGGCTGGTCAGGCCGTCGAGAAAACCATCTTCGTCCTGCAACAGACAGACGACGGGGACCCGCAGCCGGTCCTTGATCCGGCGGGTCAGCCCTCCAAGCAGGATGTTGGATAGACAAACGACGCCTGGATGGTGCTCGGTCTGGACCAACCAGTCCACGAAGCGATCGAGCTCCTTCACCTGGCGCCCGTCCTCGCCTTCGAGCATGGAGATTGTCGTTTCGCCCAGGTCGCGCGCGTTGGTCATGCCCGCCTTGCGCGCCGCCCAGTTCAGGAGCTTGCGCGAATCGAACAGCTTGTCGATCCACCGCGGCGTCTTGCGAAACAGCGCGAACTTCTGCTGGAGGAACACGTTGACACCGCCGAAGAAGATCGGCGCGTTGCTCACCGGCTCGGTCTTGTCCGCCTGCAAGGGCAGGTACAGCGGAACCATCAACACGTCGTGGTCGCGCCGTCGCATGGCACGCACGAGTGCTGCATCACGCAGGCAATTCTCACAGTAGAAGTTGTCGCCCGAGCCGGGACTGATCTGAACGATCCTCATCGCGCGGTCCCCCTGACCGGCGCCGTGGCGCCGAATGCGTACACGGTCCCATCGTCGCAGCCGATCACGACCACACCCTGGGCCACTGCCGGCGACGAGACGATGGGCCGGCCGATCTCATACGACCAGACCTGCCTGCCGTCGGACAGACACAGCATGTAAAGGCGTCCGTCGCCCGAGCCGACGACGACCTTGTCGCCGCAGACCGCCGGCGAGCTGTCCACCTCGCCCAGCGTTTTGAACAACCAAAGACGCTGGCCATTGTCGCGCCGCAGCGCATAAACGTGATTGTCGCGGCTGCCGAAGATCACCCGGTCGTCAGCGACGGCCGCCGACGAGAAGATGGGCGATTCGCTCTCCGTGAATCTCCAGACGATCTGGCCTTCGTCGACGTCGGCCCGCAGAAAGACGTTGTCGTAATTGCCTACGTACACCTGACCGTCCAGGAAGGCCGCTGAGGCGGCGATGTAGGAGCCCGTGTCGATCTCGGCCACTCTGACGCCGCCGGCCAGCGACACGGCGTGGATCATCGCGTCGCATCCGCCGAACACGCATCGTCCGTCCGCAACCGCAGGCGAGCCGTTGACGTAGTTGTCGGTTTCGTACATCCAGACGGCCTGGCCGCTCTCGGCGTGGACGCAATGCAGGCGATTGTCATAGCTGCCGACCAGAATCCAGGTCTGGCGTCCGTCGGGAGAACGGGTCCAGTTCGGCGCGCTGAGAATCTCGCCGTTGGTTTCGTACTTCCACTTGAGCTGTCCCGTCACGGCGTCCAGCGCGTACAGAAACCCATCGGAGGAACCGACGAACACGACGCCATCGATCACGCAAGGCGAGGATTCGACCACGTCACCGGTCGCATACGACCACCGCTTCGCCCCACTGTACAGATCGATCGCGTAGACGTTCGCATCGGACGAGCCGATGAAGACGTGGCCGTCAGCGATGGCGGCGGATGACTTGACTTCGGCTCCTGTCTTGAACTTCCAGAGCACCGACAGGGCATCGGGCAGATGGGTCGTGCCTTGTCCGAGAAGCCCCGGTCCGCCCCCGAACATGGGCCAGGCAGTGCCATCGTCGCGGACGGCCAGAGGCGCTGCGCCTTCACCCGCATGCGACGAAGATGCGGCCAACGGATCGATCCACGCTCGCAGAGCAAAGAACGCTGACACGGCAACGACAAGAACGCTCACGAAAACCAGCCAGATTGTCGTCCTTGTAGCCATCAGCACCGTTCAGGCGCCGCAGCGCCGCCCAGGAAAACGGACTCTCACAAGACACTGTACGTACGGCTTTGGCCTCATGATAGTTCGCATGGGCAGGTGACGCAACGCGCGTTTTACAGAGGAGATCGAGACAGCCGGCGCCAGCGAGGGAACAAAGGAGAGTGCAGGAATGGATGCGAAGGCGCAGCATGCGGGCTCAATCCGCACAGATTGCCGGCGCGGTCGTCACCGGGAGGCGGCTGTTGGCCCACGGACCATATCCGCGGGCCAACGGCCTGTCCCCGGGCTATTTTCCTCTGATGTCAATCTGTGCCAGACGATCCTGGACCGTGCTGTCCGGCCTGGCCCGGAAGATCTCCACCTTGGAGGGAACGCGAATCCCGATGGATTCGACGTCCGAGTAGTTGTAGCCGCGCACCGTCACGTATTCCTGCCGCGATACATTGCTCAGCCAGATCATGTCGATCAGAGAGCTGGCCCGATTCAGGAATAGAACGGCGTCGGTCCAATACGGCTGCGACGTCTGCGCATCGGCCTGGCCGGCCCTTTCGACCGCCACGGTTCCAGGTCCGAACTTGACCTCGATCCTCTCATACCACTGGCCGTTCATCCGGAACGGGACCGGCTCGCGATGCAACTGGTTGCCCTGATCCAGCAGGCGCACCGGCGCGGTGACAATCTGCAGGAAGGCATCGGCGTATGCAGCATACAGTCCCGCCAGAGGCGAGACGTCCGCCCCCGTCGAACCTTCGAGCATCTCGTATCGCCCGGCCACCATCTTCCACGCGAACTTGCCACGCGGCTCGCTGGCCGTGATCCGAACGGCATTCGACCACGGATAGACTTCGAAGTCGTGTTCGGTCAGGTAGAAGCTGTTGTCGGGCCGATAGATCTTAACCACGCCGACGGCGTGAAGCCGCCGGTTCTCGGCCCAGGCCGAGATTCCGCCCGAGGCGTTCAGAATGGACATGACGTAGTCCGGCGGAACCGCCCGCGCCAACGCCTCCCGATCCGGACTGACCGCCAGCGGGTCGGCGCCGTTATCGGCCTGAGGACTCTGGGCGACCGGCCGGCTACACCCGGTCAACATCAATGCCGCCAATCCAATCAGCGCTGCACGTGTTCGAACCGTTTTGAACATACCATTTCCCCACCGTGGGATTCGGCGTTTGATATCGAGGCCGTCACGCCCCTTTTTCGCCTTGCCCGCACTTCAGATTCGCCAGTTGCTCCATCAACGTGTATCGGTCAGCCGCATCACGATTGGCCAGCTTCATCAGCACGGCGGCCGCTTCCGGCTTGGTCTGCTTCAGCGACCGATAGCGGTTCTCGCCGTAGGCATACTCATCGAAGGCCATTGTCGGCGCCTTCGAATCGAGCTGCAGCGGGTTCTTGCCGGCCTCTTTCAGACGCGGATCGAAGCGGTACAGCGGCCAGTGCCCGCAGGCCACCGCCTTCTTCTGCTCTTCCATGCCTGTCGTCATGTTGATCCCGTGCGCGATGCAGTGGGCGTAGGCCAGGATCAGCGAGGGTCCCGGATAGGCCTCGGCCTCGACGAAGGCCTTGACCGTTTGCGCGGGATTGGCGCCGAGCGCCACCTTGGCGACGTAGATGTTGCCGTAGGTCATCGCCAGCAGGCCCATGTCCTTCTTCGGAGCGGGCTTGCCGGCCGCCGCGAACTTGGCGACCGCCGCTCTCGGCGTCGACTTGGACATCTGGCCCCCGGTGTTCGAGTAGACCTCGGTATCGAGCACGAGCACGTTGACGTTGGCGCCGCTGGCGAGGACGTGGTCCATGCCGCCGTAGCCGATGTCATAGGCCCAGCCGTCGCCGCCCACCGCCCAGACGCTCTTGCGGACGAGGTAGTCGGCCACACTGAGCAGCCGCTTGCACTCGGGGCAATTGCTCTTGCCCGCCTGGCTCTTGAGCTGGTCGACGCGCGAACGCTGCTTTTCGATCGCATCTTGTTCCGGATCGTCGGCCAGCGCCGCGGCACGAATCTCCGCGGCCAGCGCCTTGTCGACGCAGCCCTTCTGGGCCGCCTTCTCCAGCAGCTCCAGCGCCAACTGACGGAACTTGTCGACGGTCAATCTCATGCCCATCGCAAACTCGGCGTTATCCTCGAACAGGCTGTTGCTCCAGGCGGGGCCGCGGCCGTCGGCGCGAGTGGTGTACGGCGTCGTCGGCAGGTTGCCGCCGTAGATGGACGAGCATCCGGTCGCATTGCCGATCATCGCCCGGTCGCCGAAGAGCTGAGTCAACAGCTTGACATACGGCGTCTCTCCACAGCCGGCGCAGGCGCCCGAATACTCGAACAGCGGTTCGAGCAACTGGCTGCCCTTGACCGTGTTGTTCTTGAACAGAGATCGGTCGGTCAGCGGGATCGAGAGGAAGTAGTCGTAGTTGGCCCGTTCGGCATCGCGAATCGGCGCCTGGGGGGACATGTTGATCGCCTTGCGTCCGGTCGGCTGCTTGTCGGGGCCGCGCTCCCGCCCCGGGCAGGTCTGCACGCAGGCGCCGCAGCCGGTGCAATCTTCCGGAGCGACCTGAACCGTAAACTTCATCCCGGCAAACTCTTTGCTCTTGGCGTCGATGCTCTTGAAGCCCTTCGGAGCGTTGCCGTTGGCGTGCTTGGCGTCGTAGGCCTTCACGCGGATCGTCGCATGGGGGCAGACCAGCGAGCACATCCCACATTGCAGGCACACCTCCGGCTCCCAGACCGGGATGTGGACCGCGATGTTGCGCTTCTCGTATTTTGTGGTGCCCGTGGGGTACTTGCCGTCGACCGGCATCTTGCTGACGGGGATCGCATCGCCCCGCATCGCCATGATCTCGGCGGTGACCGTTCGGACGAACTCGGACGCGTCGGCGGGAACGACCGGCGGGCGGCTCCACGTGCTGGTGACCTTGCCCGGCACCTTCACCTCATAGACGCGGTCCAACGACTGGTCCACCGCCGCATTGTTCATCTGGACGATCTTCTCGCCCTTCTTGCCGTAGCTGTGCTGGATCGCATCCTTGATCGCCTTGAGCGCCTCGTCGAGCGGAATGATACTGCTGATCTTGAAGAATGCCGTCTGCATGATCACGTTGATGCGGGCGCCGAGCCCGAGTTCCTCCGCCAGCGAAATCGCATCGATGACGTAGAACTTCATCTTCTTGTCGATCATCTGCTGCTGCATTTCCTTGGGCAGCGTGTCCCAGACCTCGTCGGGCTTGCGGCTGGTGGTCAGCAGGAACGTCGCGCCGTTCTTGGCCGAGCCGAGCATATCGTACTTCTCGAGGAAGCTGGGATTGTGACAGGCGATGAAATCCGCCTTGCCGATCAGGTATGGGCGGCGAATCCGCCTCTTTCCAAAACGCAGATGCGAGATCGTCACCGCGCCGGCCTTCTTGGAGTCGTAGACGAAATAGCCCTGGGCGTAGTTGTCGGTGTTCTCGCCGATGATCTTGATCGAGTTGTGATTGGCGCCGACGGTGCCGTCCGAGCCAAGCCCGTAGAACATGGCCGCATAGAGACCGCCGGCGGGGACCTCAAACGAGGGGTCGACATCGAGACTGGTGCCGGTCACGTCGTCGATGATGCCGACCGTGAAGCTGCGCGTCGGCTTGGCCGCGTCCAGGTTGTCGTAGACCGCCTTGACCATCGCCGGCGTGAACTCCTTCGAGCCCAGGCCGTACCGGCCGCCGACCACCACCGGGTACTTCTCGAACGGAGCAATCCCGTCCGACATCGCCTCGCCGATCGCCGTGCGAATGTCCAGATAGAGCGGCTCGCCGAGCGAGCCCGGCTCCTTGGTCCGGTCCAGCACCGCAATCTTCTTGACCGTCTTGGGCAGAACCGCCATCAGGTGCCTGGTGCTGAAGGGCCGGTACAGCCTCACCTTGACGACGCCGATCTTTTCACCCTTGCTGGCCAGGTAGTCCACCGTCTCCTCAACGGTGTCGGCGCCGCTGCCCATGATGATGATCACCTTCTCGGCGTCTGGCGCGCCGACATAATCGAAGAGCTTGTACTGGCGTCCGACGAGCTTGGCGAACTTGTCCATCGTGTCCTGGACGATCTGGGGCGCCGCCAGATAGAACTTGTTGACGGTTTCGCGGCCCTGGAAGAACACGTCGGGGTTCTGGGCGGTTCCGCCCAGGAGCGGGCGGTCGGGCGAAAGGGCCCGCGCCTTGTGGGCCGCGACCAGTTCGTCGTCGATCATCGCCCGCATGTCATCGTAAGTCAGCTCTTCGACCTTCTGAATCTCGTGGCTGGTCCGGAACCCGTCGAAGAAGTGCATGAACGGCACGCGCGAGGCCAGCGTCGACTGCTGAGCGATCAACGCGAAATCCATCACCTCCTGAACGTTGGCCGAGGCCAGCATCGCAAAGCCCGTCTCGCGGCAGGTGGTCACGTCGGAATGATCGCCGAAAATGGACAAGGCCTGACAGGCCAGCGAACGCGCGGTGATGTGAAACACCGTCGGCAGCAGCTCACCGGCGATCTTGTACATATTCGGGATCATCAGCAGCAGACCTTGCGAGGCAGTGAAAGTCGTCGTCAGAGCCCCGGCCGCCAGCGCGCCGTGAACGGCGCCGGACGCGCCGCCTTCCGACTGCATTTCCGTCACGGAAGGCACGCTTCCCCAGATATTCGGTGTGCTCTTGGCGGTCTTGTCGTCGGACATTTCGCCCATCGGCGAACTCGGCGTAATCGGGTAGATCGCAATCACTTCATTCGTCGCGTGGGCAACGTGTGCGGCAGCCGTGTTTCCGTCAATCGTGACCATTCTGCGCTTCATAGCTTCTCCATTTTTCGGTAAGGATGAACGATACAACTCTGCTCAAAAACTCCCCGCGAAGGCGGCCTTTGAGTCCTGCCCCGCTCGCCCGCCGGAGGCGGACCCGTCAGACGGGGGCCTCTCTCCTCCTGTTGCGGCCCGGGGCATGCCAAAGGGAGTTGTTTATACAGGTTTTTGTCCCGTCGGGCAACAAAAATTCCTGACCGCCACGTGAGCGGCTGACAGCACGACAGCAGGCACACCGACCGCCACAGGCGTCGCGCAACGGTTGCGGCCGAAGAGCAGGACGACCCAGCCGAATAGAACCCATTGCACGAAATAGACGGCAGTGACGCTGCGACTCCAGAAGCCCAGCAGTCGCAGGACAGCCGAATCGGCCCAGCGTCTCGCCAGGAGTCGGCAGAAGGACAGCCAGATCATCACGAAGCCCACCGTGGCAAGCTGTGCCCCGGGCCCATCCCGAAAGTACTGCCCCACGTCGAATTCCCCCTTCCGGGGAAGGAAGAACGTCGCTGCCCCGACGGCAAATAACAGCACACCGACCGCGGCGCTACGCTTCATCGCCGCGCTTCGGCTTTCCTGCGTGAGCGCATAGGGGCCGTAGACCATCCCGGCGAGAGGATAGGCAATCCAGGAAAACAAAGGAAAGAAGACGTCGCCTCGGTTGCCCCATAACGCATAGACGCCGGCAGGACCGCCCCAGTGCCACAGCAAGGGCGATACGAACCCGATGCCTGCCGCCAGAATCGCCCACGCCCATCGAAACGGCAGATATCTCCTGAGCAACGTCAGAAAGATGAACGACAGTCCGGCCATTTGCAGGATATCGACCGCCCAGAACGAAACGAGAGGCGAAGCCGGAACCGTTGCGGACGCAATCTCCGGCCCCGTGAAGAGCGAGGGCAGCGTCGAACGCAACAGATTCAACAAATACCCCAGGGCGATCAGCTTCAACCCCCGCCGCACGCCGCGTCCGATTTTCCGGTCGGGCCGACCGAGGAAGATCCCCATGATGAACAGGAAAACCGGGGCGGCCGGCGCGCCGCCGAGCAGAAGCACGATCTTGCCGAGCGCCGAGCCCTCGCCCTGACCGATCGCGAGCAGGAGCACTGCGTGCTGAAGGACCATGAAGACGATCGCCAGACCGCGCGCCAGATCGAGAAAGACCAGTCGCTCCCGAGGCCCGGTTCGGATTTCACCCATCGACCTCTGATTCTCGCTCATCGCCGGCTATGAAGCTCTCCGTCTGCGGGGGAACCGGTCAGTCGTCCAGCCCGAACAGATCGAGCCACTGTTCGGTCTCGCCGTCGGTCAGACCGTCCGCCTTCTCCTCCGGCTCCTTCGTAGTGCGTCGGCCGCGACGAAGCTCGCCGAGCACCTGGCTCCAGAACTGATCCGACTTGATCGTGCTCGCTTTCCTGGCGGCCACCGCCTGGCGCAACCGCCGATCACTGCTCACCACCGTCAGCCGGCGCGGCGCGGTGCTGGCGGCGACCTTCTCCTCGATCACCGTGTCCGCGTCGCTGTGGAATCCGGAGAACGCCACGCCCAGCCGGCCGACGGCGCCGAACTCGCTCTTGTCCGGCGGGCCGGCCCCATCGAAAACCACCTCCCCTTCCTCGCCCGTCAGAGCGAAGTACCGCTCCAACGTCCGGCACAGTTGAATCTCATCCACCACGTCGGACTTGTCGCGGGCCTCATGAATCGCCCACAGCAGATTCGTTCCATCGATAATAACCATCTCAGTTTCCATGCCGAAGCAGGCTGTGACGCGGTGCCCGTGTCCGCTGCATGCCCGTCTACGCTTCGAAGCGGAGCTCGCCTCCGACGAGGGTCTTCTCGACCTTGCCGCGCAGCTTCCAGCCGTGATAAGGGCAGTTGCGGCTCTTGGAGACGAACTTGTTGACGTCCACCACCCACTCGGCGTCGGGGTCGATGATCGTCACGTCGCCCTGGCGGCCCCGGCCCAACGTGCCCTTGTCGATCCCTATGATCCGGGCGGGGTTCACGGTCATCAGACGGATCAGGCCGGGCCAGTCGAGTATCTTCGGCTCGATCAACGCCTTGACGTACAATCCCAACGCACACTCGATGCTGGCGATCCCGAACGGCGCCGCCAGGAACTCGAGCTCCTTCTCGCTTTGCAGGTGCGGGGCGTGGTCTGTCGCCAGTGCATCGACCAGACCATCGGCGATTGCCTGCTTGAGCGCGTCGACGTCCTTCCTGCTCCGCAACGGCGGATTGACCTTGTAGTTTGTATCGTACTCGGCGCACATCTCTTCGGTCAGCAGCAGGTGGTGCGGCGTCACCTCGCACGTCACCGGCAGTGAATCCTTCTTCGCCTGTCGAATCAGCTCCACCGAGCCGGCGGTGGAGATGTGCTGTGCGTGGTAGCGGACGCCCGTCTTGCGAATCAGTTGAATGTCACGCCACAGCATGCTCTCTTCGGCCAGGGCATCCATCCCGGGCAGGCCCAGGATCGTCGAGTAGTACCCCGCGTTCATAACCCCCTGCCCGACAATCCGGTCATCCTGGCAGTGCTGGGCGACCACACGGTCGAACATCCTGGCGTATTTGAGAGCCCGCAGCATGACGGACACATCCTGCACGCCGTGACCGTCGTCGGTGAAACCCCTGGCGCCCGCCTCGGCCATCATGCCCATCTCGGCCAGCTCGACGCCCTCTCGCTTCTTGGTGATCGCGCCCATCGCGTAGACGTGGGTCTTCCGCGCCTGGCGTCCCTTGCGGTGGACGTATTCGATGTCGGTCTCGTTCTCGATGGTAGGGTTGGTGTTGGGCATGCAGACGACCGAGGTGAACCCGGCGGCCACCGCCGCGGCCGAGCCGCTGGCGATGGTCTCCTCTTCCTCGTCGCCCGGCTCGCGGAAATGTACGTGGATGTCGATCAGGCCGGGAGTGACGAGCTTGCCCGTCGCATCGATGACCCGCTCGACCGATTTGGCGACGGCGCCGTTGAAACGGCCGATCTCCGCGATCTTGCCGTCGAGGATGAGCACGTCGCAGACCTCGTCGAGATTGTTGGCCGGGTCGATCACCCGTCCGTTCTTGATCAGCACATGGTCAACCATAGCGCACCTGTACCTTCACCAGCCCCGAAACGACAGAATCGTCACCCCCGCGATGGTCCGCACGCGCCGTTGGTAGTGTGCCCGCAGGGGAATGCGTACACCTGAAAAGCAGCGCCTTGCGGCGCCACGGCGAACAGCGCTGTCGTCGGCGTCATCCATCCACGAACTCTTCACATCCATGCGAGCGCCCGTAGTCATACCCGAAACAAAGGAAGAAGAAAAGAGGTTTCTGCCGCCGCCAAAGAGCAGACGGACCTTAGAGTTGGGCAATCTCGGAGAGGCCTTCGATCTGGGCCTCGGTGATCTCGCGAATCCGCGTCTCCATCCGGTCCTGGAGGCCGGCGGTCTCGCGGCGGAGCGTCTCTTCGAGCCGGGACTTGAACTGCTGGCGGGCCTTCGCAATTCGCGACGGCGTCATGACGGTCTTGATGACCCACGCTGGGGCGTTCCAGTTGTCGGCCAACTCTCTGGCCTTGGTCTTGCCGTATCGGACCGCCAGAAACGCGGCCACGGCACTGAGCAGCGCCCCGGCCAGCAGCCCGACCGGCCCGGTCGCCACGAGGGCCGTGCCCGCCCCGCCGCAGACCATCGCGCCGACGCTGGTCGCCAGGCCCACCACGAACCAGCCGACCGTCTCCATGATCCCGCCGTAGAGGTCCGGCGTCTCCGGACCGATCACGTCGCTCTGCACAGACACAGACCGGCCGTCCCCAACCGGCTTGTCGCCCACGCTCAGACCATAGGAGCCGAACCAGTCGGCCAGCAGCTCGTTGAGCTGCCCGGGCAAGCCCAGACTCAACGTTCGCATCCGCCCCTCGATGATCTCCCTCAGCCGGTCCTCATCGGCCTTGACGTTCGCGGAAATCGTCTCGCGCAGGGCGCTCACCGAACCCCCCTTGTCTCGAAAGTCCTCCAGAACCGGCCGAATCGACTTGTCGAAGACTTCCGACGTCACATCCGTGGCGACATCGGAGATGTACATGCCGGTGACGCGCTCGACAAGGGGACGGACCTGGTTGCGGCAGAATTGCGGAAGGTCTGCCCGCAGCGTCTCGCGCGTCCGCTCGAACTGCCTCTGCAAGGCCGGCAGGATCGCCAGTCCCTGCGCGATCACGGCGTAAGGCCGGTCGCTCCGCAACAGGCGAGCTGGATCGACGCTCAGCGTCTCGGCGATGACGTCGGCGACGAAAGGCCACTGGCTGCTGCCCCCGGCCAGGACCACCAGGCTGATGTCGCCGCCCCGGACGGCCTCGTCGGAGAGTCCCTGGACGAGAGACCGCCGGAACCATTCGACCAGATCGATAGGCTCCTCGCGCTGCGTCACGCTGCGGCACCGCACGCCCATGCCCTGGAGATGGCTCACGAGGGTCGAGCTTGGCATGTAATGACTCGCCCGTTCCATGAAGGCCCGCCAGTCCATGCCGCGCAGGCTGCCGTAGCGCCCGACCGACTTGTTGACGACCTCGGAGCGATCCCGCGCCATCGTCAGCGAGAAGAACTCTTTGACCTCGCGACACAGATACGAATGAACGTAGTAGGCGTCGCCCGTTTCCTGGAGCTCCTGCAAAACGCCCGGGTTCTGTTCACAGAACCACTGGAAGAACAGATCGTCGAACAAGCGTCCGCCCAGCTCCATGTCGCCCCAGGAGCAGGTGACACGCAGGCTTTGCAGAAAAGCGAAATCACAGGTGCCGCCGCCGAAATCGACGACGAGAATCCCCCGCTGGGCTTCCTCGGGCGAGAAGTCCTTGCGCCACAGGTGGTAGAGCAACGCCCCCTTGGGTTCGTCGAGCAGGCGGACCTGGCCGTACCCGGCCTTACGGGCAATCTCCGTGAGCGTCGTGCGGAAATCGCCCTGCGACTCGCTGGGCATCCCGAAGATCACATGCTGCTGGGCCGGATCCAGCGCGATGTGCTGGCGCTGGGCCTGGGCAATCACGGTGCGAAGGAAATCGGCGGCGGTTTCGGCCGCCTCGGCGCTCTGGGCTATGTCAGGCTTGAACTGCGTGCACAGACGGTACTGCCTGCGCTCCTGGGCGGAGGCCTCTCCGAACTCGTGCAGCGCCGCTTCCCCGACGAGGGGCTCGCGGTCACCGCGATAGAGGATGGCGGTTGGCAAGCCGTCCCGCCCGGAGCCGAAATCCACGCCGACCGGCGCGATCTGATCGGCCGGACACTTACAGTAGTAAGAGTTCGTGGTCCCGAAGTCGATGGATAGAACGCCGTGATTGTTCATGTCAGGCCGTCTCTCGTACCTTTCTGACCAGCCCGCGCTCGACCACCTTGCCCTCGAAAACGACCGGCGAGCGTTCGACGGTCACGCGGTCGCCCTCGACGATGTGACCGAAAGTCTCGTATTTGGCGTCAAGCCCGCTGTTCCAGACGATCGTGTCCCGTGGTCGGTCGCGACCGGCAGAAAACAATGCCGGACCGTCAAGCCCCTCGAAGCCGTAGTTCTTGGCTTCCTGGATCAGCTCGTCCGCTACCACCGGCAGCGACTCGGGCGGAGTCCCGTGCAGGGTGTAGATCAGCTTGCCGATCCGTTTGAAGGCGGCGTCTTTCTTCGTCGCAGGCTCCTGGCGCAGAGAGCCGTGCAGGCACAGCATGGTCAGCGCCGGAATCGCCCAGTCCAGCCATTGCTCAACACAGGCGTGCACGACCGCTTCGTAGTCCTTACGGGCCGGACCCGACAGAGACCTTGCATCCGACGACAAGCCGGGAAGCAGGCGCAGCAGCAGCCGCAGTCGCGACAGACGATGCACGAGGAGCACCGCCAGAAGCGCGCCGGCCGGACCGCCCAACACCAGCCCCAGATCGCGCATGTCATACGCCCAGCGAAGCAGCGGCGCCAGAGTGAGCATCCCGACCGCCGCGCCAACCAACGCCGCCAGAGCGAGCGAGAAGACCTTTGTCTCGCGGTTGACCGGCGCACGCGGGATCCGCAAGGGCCTGGCGATCGCCTCGAAACCGAGCTTCAGGCCGGCCAGGGCCTGCTCGTCAAGCTCCCGCCCGCCGGTGACAATCGCCATCGTTTCGGCGCCGAAGAGATTGGCCCGCAGGACGCCCAGCGCGCGGTCGCATGCCGCGTCGAAATCCCCGGTGGCCGCCGAGCTGCCCACACCCAGCGTGCGGAAGTACTCCTTCACGGCGGTCCTGGTTGTCTCGCGGCGCAGGGCGCCCGTCGCGGCGCACGCCCTGGAGATCTCCTCTTGGATATCGAGCATAAGACCAGCATCCTCACGCCATAGCCGGCACGCGGCGTGAATTCTACACCGACAAACACCTGATTGACGCGCGCCATTCTACGGGATTAGACGCACAATGCCACAGGAAATTGCAGGACAGGCTTTCGATGAGAGCTGGGCAGGGTCTATGGCAGCGGTTCGGCGGCCGGGTCGAATGGGTCACCGCACGCAAGCCATTCACTCAGCAGGATCGCCAGATCGGCGAAGTCGACATAGCAGTCCCCATTCAGGTCGCCCTGGAACTTCTGGAGGCACCGGGAAATCGAGAACGGCCTGTCGCTGACGTCATAGACCTGCGGACGGCTCCCATCGCGGACACGGAGCAGACACGTTTCCGAGTCGACCGCCGGAACCGTCCACTCGTGCGTGCCTGAGCCGGCCGCCTGATCGACGAACGTCCATGTCGCCCCGCCGTTGGCGGAGTACTCGATAACCACCTCGTCGATGCCGGCCCCGCCAACGGTCTGCCACTGCACCGGGCATGGTTGCGAAGCGGCGAGCCGTTCGGCTCCATTGGGATACAGCACAACCGGCCTGGGCTCAACCGTATACCCCCACACCTCCACTGGCACGTAGGACGAAAGCAGCAAGGGATCGCCGCCCCTGCGCTCCATCCAGGTCAGAGTGACGTCCGGGCCGTCGACGGCGACCAGGATGTACCCGTAGCTTGTGACGTGAAAGAGTTGCCGAGGAACGAAGTAGCTGTTGTCGCCCCGGTAAGGCGGCTCCCACGTATAGAATGGGGCTCCAGCGGTCGCGACGATCAACTGGTGAACGTCGTTGTCGGGTATCCCGTCGCGGTCGTCGACGGCGCCGTGATCGTAGTAATGATCGTGGCCGCAGAAGTACGTGCGCCCGCCGCTATGTTGGATGCTCTCCCAGAAGGCGTCACGCCGGGCAGGATACGCGTCGAGACAGTCGTAATGATAGGTCCGAAAGGCCGGCTCGTGCCCGAAGACGAACACGTGAGGCTGCGTGTTCCGGCCGAGCCTCTCGTCCAGCCAGCTCTGGTTGACGCTGTGGACAAACCGATGCCGGAGCCCCCCATACTGGTCGAGCGCCACGATCAGCGCGTTCTTGTGCTCGAACGCGTAGGTCATGTGCTCCTCACCCGCGGGACTGTCGTCGGGCAGTATCAGCTCCGGATGGAGGCTGTTGCCGAACACGCGCAGCCAGCGAAGCGAGTGATTGTCGCTCGGGTCGGGCGCGACCCCCGGATCGAGATCCCACACATCGCCGACTTCGTGATTGCCCCGGCAGACATAGACGGGAATCCCGGCGTCGTACACCGGTCGCATGACGGCCACCCAGTTCCACAACTGCCGCTCGAACTGCTCGGAGGTGACGCGCATGCCATGGACCAGATCGCCCGGATAGAGCAGGAAGTCCACCCCCTGCCGCACAATCTCGGCCGCCAGCTCCGCCAGAACGGGCTCGTTGACTCCGGTCAGCGCGTGCCGGCTGTCGCAGGTCACGATGAAACGCCAGCGCTCAGCCCCCCGCGTCGCCGGCGCGACGAGAAGACCGCACAGCAGCACGCTCAGACATCTCGCAGCATTCATGGCTTGGGATGGAGGAGATTCACTCCCCTGCCGGCAAGGTCGGCGCCGTCCCTGGAGACGATCAGTTGGTGACCGTGTCCGAGCGCCAGTCGGCCTTGCGATTGCGGTTGGCGATCAGGCTCTCCAGATCGGCGGCGTCGAGGAGCCCGTCCGCGTTGATGTCACCGATCACATAGGCATCGGGCGAGGTCAGCCCGAGATGGCGGTTGGCCAGAAAGATCCGCACGTCCGCACCGTCCACGACGCCGTCGGCGTTGAGATCGTGCCACAGGATGCTCTGGAGCCCGGGCCTCTCGGCCACCGCCCAGGCCAGTCCATACGGCTCAGACATCACCGCGGTCTGCCCGGCCCCATCGGCATACGAGACGACCAGTTCGTACACGCGGTATTCCGCAAGCATCGGGACGTGGATGTGCTCGACGTTGTCTGCCTTGCTGTCGCAACTGTCCAGCAGCAGATCGTTGCTCGAATCCTCCGGGTCGATGGCCCAGACCTCGATGCGCAGGTCGCTGTCGGCGCCGGCGACGCGTTCGAACGGGAAGACCTCGCTGTAGTGCCGGTTCCAGACCAGCGTGGCGGTGAGCATCCTGTCGTCCGATTCGTTCACCGTGAAGCGATAGACCTGCGGCAGTTGCTGTGTCCTATCGAGCACGTTGAGGTCCCATCCCGTCGAAGGCACGCTGCCCGGCAAAGCCCGCCCGGCGGTGAGAAGCCGATACGCCCCCACGGCGTTGACCATCCCGGCGCCCTGGACGTAATCCAGTGGTTCCTCGCGATCGTCTTCGGTCGTGAGTCGGCCCTTGTGCCAGAACGGCAGCTTGGTCGCCGAGTTCATCAGGATCGCCTTGAGGGCGCAATTGCCGCCGTTGGGCGAGAGAATCGAACTGAGGTTCTTGTCCATCCTGGCGGTCTGGACCAGCAGCCCGACCACTCCGGCGGTGACTGGCGTGGCGTAGCTCGACCAGTCGCCCGACATGGCATAGCCACGATCCTCCGTCGCGTCTGCCACGAGGCAGTTGCCCGGAGCGACAATGTCCGGCTTGCAGCG
>JAXGYC010000021.1:0-112471 GCA_040772485.1 Sedimentisphaerales bacterium
CCGCTGACGCGACCGGCAATCGACACAGGGCCAATCCGCACCCTCTCCGCCGGTTCAAGGCATCCCACTGAGACCCCGCGGAAGGCAACACCTCCTGGCATCGCTACGGACTACCCCGCGTCACAAAATACGTAGTTCCCACAATCGAATTGCCCAGGCCCGGGTGCGTACAATGGAGGTATGGTCTGCGGCGACGAGTGGGGTCCTGCTGCTGCGAAGATCGCCACAGGCTGTTTTCACGCCGAGCCGCTGTTCATGCCAGGCTCGCTTGTCGGGAGGGCAGAAGAATGCACGCCGCACGCACGTTCCAAGGCATCGGTGCCCTCTCTGACTATCATTTCGGCGGCCACGCCCCGATGCAACGCCGCCAACGCACAGGATTCGTGAGGAAGGGTGTACTCCCTTTGTGAAGGCCGCCCGTCGAATCCGATTCTGGACAAGGAGACGACAGATGGAAAGGCAACAACCAACCGGCACGTAGCGTTCCGGCGGACTCGGAGTCTGCGCAGCCGGCCGGAACCACCAAGCCAGCATCGGCAACTTGAACCAAGCAAAACAGGAGGCAAAAACCATGAACGCCAGAAGAACCATTTTGGTCTTTGTGTGCGGCTTTGCAGCCATTGGGATCACGTCCGGCGTAAGGGCCGATTTCACGTTTGGCGAGCCGGTGAACCTGGGACCCATTGTCAACTGCCGAACCTATCAGCAATACCCGTCCCTCTCTGCCGATGGACTGTCGTTGTACTTCGATGGGACGGATGACAACGTTACGTCCAATCTCTATGTCGCTATGCGCGAGACAGCGCAGCATCCTTGGGGCCCACCGGTAAGTCTGGGCGCCGAGGTGAACAGCGCCCAAGACGACTGGGCGCCGCACATTTCCGCTGATGGGCTCGAATTGTACTTCACGTCCAAGCGACCCGGCGGTGATGTGAAAGGGCGGGACGACATTTGGGTGGCCCGCCGGGCGAACCCGACGGACGAGTGGAGCACACCTGTCAATGCGGGACCGAATGTCAACACGGACAACTGGGACACAACGCCCTATCTCTCGCAGGACGGCTTGACCTTGTATTTCACGTCGGGCCGGTACAACGAGTACCATGGCTGGGTCGCGACGGATCTGTATATGTCGCATCGGAGCACCAGAGACGCCCCCTGGGAGCCGTCGGTGAACCTTGGCCCGGTGATCAACGACTATTCCTTCGACTACGATCCGGCTCTTTCTCCGGATGGCCTGCTGTTGCTGTTCTCCTCCGACCGGGGTGTCCCATCCGATAACTCGGACAACACGCAGTCCGCTTGGTTTGACCTGTGGATGACGTCGCGTCCTACCGTGGAGTCGGTATGGACCCAACCGGTCCAGCCTC
This sequence comes from Sedimentisphaerales bacterium, assembly GCA_040772485.1. Classification (GTDB taxonomy): domain Bacteria; phylum Planctomycetota; class Phycisphaerae; order Sedimentisphaerales; family Anaerobacaceae; genus Anaerobaca. The sequence continues at coordinate 1,371 of JAXGYC010000021.1, forward strand.
AGGCGCCCCTCAATACGGATCAGGGAGAATGGAGCCCCAGCATCTCCCGCGACGGCACGACCTTGTTTTTTGCTTCGCAAAGGACTGGTGGCTACGGCAAGCTGGACATCTGGCAGGCTCCCATCCTCCCGGTTGTGGACTTCAACGCCGACGGAAGCGTGGACCTCGCAGACCTCGTGTTGCTGGTCGACAACTGGGGCACGGACAACACGCTGTATGACATCGGGCCGTACGCCTGGGGTGACGGCGTGGTTGACATCGAGGACTTGAAAGTCTTCATCACCCATTGGGAGAAAAGCGATCCGGCGAACTCACAAGACGAACAGTGAGCAAAATACAACCAACCAATGGAGGTAAACGACCATGAAGACAACAAGGATCATTCGGATTGTGACATGTGTTGTCGTGCTGGCGTACGCCACGTCCGATGTGAGAGCCGACTTCACGTTCGGCGAGCCGGTGAACCTGCGGACGGTCATCCCGGATATTGACCCTGTGCATGAGAGCATCAGTTGCCTTTCATCCGACGGGCACGAGATCTACCTCATGTCAGACCGCCCCGGCGGACAAGGTGGTTTCGATCTCTGGGTGTTGAAGCGTAACTCGATAGAAGAGGACTGGGGCCCTCCCATGAATCTTGGACCTGATGTCAATGGCTCCAAGATTGACTCGGGCGGGTCTATCTCCTCTGATGGCCTCACGCTCTATTTCTACTCCAATGCGCCTGGAGGGTATGGTGGTGCTGACCTGTACATGACGGCGCGTGCGACGACGAGCGATCCCTGGAGTCAAGCGGTTAATCTTGGTGCGACTGTGAACGGCTCCGCCACTGACCTGGTGCCAGTGATCTCTCACGACGGTCTGGAACTCTACTTCACCTCGTGGCGGTCCAATGGGCACGGTGTGGGCGACACCTACGTGACAAGACGCGCAACAACCAACGATCCTTGGGGCGAGCCAGAGAATCTCGGCGACGCAGTGAATACTCCATATCAGGATCTTGCCTTTTCGGTTTCACCGGATGGGCGGCTTCTCTTCTTCTCCGATAATGTTCCGGAGTTGGGTACCCCCCCCAGGCCGGGTGGGCGTGGGGGTTCCGACATGTGGATGACGCGGCGCGCTAGCCTCTCAGACCCCTGGCAGGTTCCCGTGAACCTTGGACCTGAGGTGAACACTTCCACACACGAGATGGGTCCGGTTATCTCGCCCGATGGTTCCACACTATACTTCAGCACCGCGCGGAGCGAGGATTATGCGACATGGGAGAACTGGCAGGCGCCGATCCTTCCCATCGTCGATTTCAACGCTGACGAAGTCGTGGACCTTGCGGACCTAGTGCTCCTGATCGACAACTGGGGCACGGACAACACGCTGTATGACATCGGGCCGTACGCCTGGGGTGACGGCGTGGTGGACATCGAGGACTTGAAGGTCTTCATCACCCATTGGGAGAAAGCGAGTCCGGCGAACTCGCAAGACGAACAGTAAGTACATCGCAACCAACCGATGGAGGTGAATAACCATGAAGACAACAAGGATCATTCGGATCGTGACATGTGTTGTCATGCTGGCGTACGCCACGTCCGATGTGAGAGCAGACTTCACGTTCGGCGAGCCGGTGGCAGTCGGAGCAGACATACAAGCTGTCGACGATATCGGTTGCTTTTCGCGCGATGGCTTGGAGATGTACATCGACTCATCTCGCGGTGGAGGCCAGGGCGGCTTTGATTTGTGGATTCTGAGGCGCGCCTCGGCTGGAGAGGATTGGGGACCTCCGGAGAATCTTGGGGCGGCAGTCAACAGCGGGTACAACGATTCCCTGCCGTCGATCTCCACCGATGGACTAACGCTCTACTTCTGCTCCGACCGGCCCCTTGGCAACAATGCGACGTACGACGTCTTCGTGGCAACACGACCAGGCAAGAACGACCCCTGGGGGCAAGCGGAGAAAATGGGCCCCGAAATCAATGGTTCTGGCGGCAATAACTTCGGGGTTTGGATCTCACCGGACAACCTGGAACTCTATCTCAGTTCAAGCCGATCCGGTGGGTACGGCAACCCTGACATTTACGTGTCAAGACGTGCAACGCCAAGCGATCCTTGGGCCAACACGGTGAATCTCGGACCCGTGGTCTGCACGAGCTACGGCGAGACGTTGCTCAGTCTTTCGCCGGATGGGTTGTTGCTGCTGTTCTCTCAATCCTTTGGCACAACAGGGGCCCGGCCCGGCGGCTACGGCCTTTCTGACCTGTCGATGGCGCGACGAGCGAGTCTTTCGGATACGTGGCAAGAGCCGGTTAATTTGGGCCCGGTGGTCAACGGACCCGCAAGGGATTGCACGCCTCGCATCTCATCGGATGGCGTCACACTGTACTTTGCATCTGAACGCAGCGGCAGTTGGGACAACTGGCAGGCGCCGATCATCGTGGACTGTGACCTCAACGCTGATGGCACGGTCGATGAGCAGGACATCCTGGTGATGAGGCTGTATTGGGGCCAGGACTACCCACTGTGCGATATCGGTCCGTTCCCCTGGGGTGACGGCATCGTCGACGGGGAAGACCTCAAGGTTCTCATGGGCTACATTGGTGGGACGGATGCCGGTTGGACAGAGCCTGCCATGAATCCTAGTCTCAGTGCACTGGATGTCCCGCGTGACGTGATTCTAAGTTGGACATCCGCCGGCTTCGGCGAGACACACGATGTCTACTTCGGAACATCCCTGGGCGACGTCGCCAGCGCCAATAGAGAGAATCCGCTGGGCGTTCTTGTCAGCCAGGGCCAGACGGAAACCACATACGATCCTCCCGGACTTCTGGAGTTCGGCACGACCTACTACTGGCGAATCGATGAAGTCGGCCCTGCTCCCGATTTCACCGCCTACAAATGGCCGGTCCTGAACTTCACGACCGAGCGGCTGGCGTACCCCATGGAAGGTGTGGTTGCGACGAGCAACGCGGTCTCCCAGGCGGGAGCCGGGCCTGAGAACACCGTCAACGGCTCCGGCCTCAATGCCGCGGACGAACACTCGACTTCGGGTGCCGACATGTGGCTTGCTGCGGAGAACGACGGCGGGCCCACCTGGATTCAGTATGAGTTCGACAACGTTTACAGGCTGCACGAGATGTGGGTGTGGAACTATAACAGCCAGTTCGAGCCGGTTGTCGGCTTCGGGTGCAAGGACGTGACGGTCGAGCACTCGCAGAACGGAGTGGACTGGACCGTATTGGGCGATGTGCAGTTGGTCCAGGCGACGGCCAAGGCCACGTACACCCACAACACGACAATTGACTTTGCCAGCGTCGCGGCCAGGTACGTCAGGCTCACCGTCCACAACAGATGGGGTGTGTTGTCGTCATTGTATGGGCTCAGCGAGGTCCGGTTCCTGCACATTCCGACTCGTGCCTGGAAACCACAGCCGGCCGATGGAGCGACGGCCGTTACTCTTGACGCCACGCTCCGCTGGCACGCGGGGCGTGAGGCCGCTCTGCACGAAGTCTATCTCAGCACAGACCGTCAGTCTGTGGTGGATGGTACCGCGCTGGTGGATACCGTGACCGAGAGCAGTTACCAGCCCGGCCCTCTTGATCCCGGACAGACGTACTACTGGAAGGTCAACGAGATCAACGAGGCCGAGGACGTCCGAATTTGGGAGGGCGACATCTGGGAGTTCTCCACTGTCGAATGACGCATTGCACACGCAATACGTAGGCACGTCGTGAGAAACGAGGATGAAATTGGACCGAAGGGGTCGGTCGGGAACCAGTTGTGTGTAAGGAGGATTGGCCATGTGTGCGAAGCATTTCATGCAAACCACTGTTGTGATGGTCGTGTTGCTTGTCTGTCCTGGATTCGTACGGGCGAAGGCGTATCGGCTGACGGTGGCGGGCGAGGGGATGGAGTTCGTGGCGCAGCCGGAGAGGGGGTATGTCGTCAAGGTGCCGGAGCGGTCCGGCGGCTTCTATTCGCTGGCGGGGACTTTTGGCCTGGACACCGAGAACGCCAGGCGAGTTGGCGGGCGGGGTCGACGCGGGGTCTGGACGGTGGAGAACGATGGTCCCGCCGGGCGCAACGAAGAGATGATCCGCGCGCTGCGGGCGAGCGGCCATGCGACGTACGCGGCACCGCTGTTCTCCTGCGGTGGCGAGACCGTGGCCATCATTCCGGAGATCGTCATTCGCGTCAGACCCGAGGTCGATGCGCGGCAGGTCCACTTCCTCTGCCAGTCCCTGGCCCTGGCGGTCATCAAGCCGATGGAGTTCACGACACAGGAGTACCTGCTGGAGGTGCTCGGGCCGGACGCTGAAGCGGTCTTCGCTGCGGTCGAGCAACTGAACGACGTGGACGTGATCGAATGGGCCTGCCCGAACACGGCCATGCGGCCGAAGCTGGCCGGCCAGACGACGCCGAATCAGATTGCCTGGTCGAGCCAACCGCGTTCCATGGCGGCCGGCGAAGAGTCCGAGAGAACCGGCGTCTTCCCGAACGACGAGTACTTCCCCATGCAGTGGCACCTGTACAACACCGGCCAGTCCGGCGGCACACCGGGCGCGGATATTCGCGCCCCGGAAGCCTGGGAGATCACGACCGGAGACCCCAATATCATCGTCGCGGTGATCGACTGTGGTGTAGACAGCCAACACCCTGATCTGATGGAGAACTTGGTGCTTGGCTACGATTTCCTGGAGGACGATGACCAAGCGGATCCCCTGCTTGCCCCTCCGGCCAATGCCCATGGGACGAACTGTGCGGGGCTTGTCGCTGCGCAAGGAAACAACGACATCGGCGTCAGCGGAGTTGTGTGGAACTGCAAGATCACGCCCATCCGTATAGACGATGACACGTCGATCTGTACGCAAGCTGACGTGGCACGGGCCTTCCGCTGGGCGTCGGATAGAGGTGCCGATGTTCTCAGTAACAGTTGGGAATATAGTTGGTCCCCCGAGCCAATCATCCAGTCTGCCATCGTCGATATCACCAAGATTGGCGGCATGGGCCGTGGCGGGAAAGGGTGTGTCGTGTTTTTCGCCGCGGGTAACGGTTCCAGTCGCATCCGGTCGCATCTTGCGAAGTACCCAGAAGTCATTAGCGTGGGGGCCACGGATCACAACGATCTGCTTTGCTACTACAGCAACCATGGCCCGGAACTTGACATAGTTGCACCGAGTGCCCTGGGATGTACAGACGCCGACTGGATGCAGACCAAGGGAATAGGCTGGCTGTGGACGACAGACATCAGCGGTTCCGCAGGATGGAACATGGATCCCTTTGACCCCACGGTGGTAGACTACACGGCGTTGGGCGGCACATCAGGGGCCTGCCCTGTTGCCGCCGGCGTAGCGGCCCTGATTCTCTCGATCGAGCCAGAATCGACCGTCGAGGAAGTGCGTCATTACCTTGAGCGATCGGCGAAAGACCTGGGCGATCCCGGTCAAGACGATTACCACGGCTGGGGCCGGGTCGATGCGCGTGCGGCGCTGGACATGATCCTTGCCAAGCGGGCGGACCTCAACAACGACTGGAAAGTGGATGAGCAGGACGAGGCCCTTTTGGTACAGGCTGTCGATGCGAATGACCTCTCTGCCGACATCGCCCCAGCGGCCAAACGCGACGGGATGGTTGATGCCAATGACCTCGCGCTCCTGGCGCAATATATGGGCGTGGAAATCCCGGAGTTGGGGTTGCTCTCCCACTGGCGACTGGACGAGGGCGAGGGGGACATTGCCCACGACCGCATCAATCACCGCGACGGTGCCTTGCATGGCGGCGCTATCTGGCAGCCAGAGGGCGGGGTTGTGGGCGGAGCCCTGCAACTCGATGGCGTGGATGACTATGTGAGCACGCCTTTCATTCTGAACCCCTATTTCGCCCCCTTCAGCGCGTCTGTATGGATCCAGGGTGGAGTTCCTGGGCAGGTCATTCTATCTCAGAAGAATGGCGCGAATTGGCTCGCGGCTGATTGGGTCGGAAGACTGGTGACTGAACTGAAGGCTCCTGCGAGCCAGTCGGGGCAGACACTCGCCTCGAACGTCGTCATCACAGACGGCAACTGGCATCGCATCGGCCTCGTACGGGACGGCACGGACAGGATTCTCTATGTGGATGATGTGGAAGTCGCCAGGGACACCCAAACCAGTCTGGTCGCGAGTATCAACGGTTTCTACATTGGAGGTGACAAGGGTCTCAAAGCCCGCACCTTCTGGTCCGGCCTGATCGACGACGTGCGAATCTATGACCGGGCGGTCAGGCCATAGCAGACATCACTAATGGAAGCAGGTCGCAGACGCGACCGAAAAACGGAGGCATACGACCATGAACGCGACAAGGAACATCCTGAGTCTTGCATGTGTTGTTGCAGCGACGGCCGCATTCTATATCTTCTGCGCACCTGTGTCGGCGAAGGCGTATCGGCTGACAGTGGCGGGCGAGGGGATGGAGTTTGTGGCGCAGCCGGAGCGGGGGTATGTCGTCAAGGTGCCGGAGCGGTCCGGCGGCTTCTACTCGCTGGCGCATCTGGCCGCCCTGGACACCGAGAACGCCAGACGGATTGGCGGGCGGGATCGGCGCGGGGTCTGGACGGTGGAGAACGAGGGACCCGCAGGACGCAACGAGGAGATGATTCGCGCGCTGCGGGCCGGCGGCCATGCGACCTATGCCGCGCCGCTGTTCTCGGTCGGCGGCGAGGCCGTGGCGGTCATCCCGGAGATCGTCATTCGCGTCAGACCCGAGGTCGATGCTCGGCAGGTCCACTTCCTCTGCCAGTCCCTGGCCCTGGCGGTCATCAAGCCGATGGAGTTCACGACACAGGAGTACCTGCTGGAGGTGCTCGGGCCGGACGCTGAGGCGGTCTTCGCGGCGGTCGAGCAACTGAACGAAGTGGACGTAATCGAATGGGCCTGTCCGAACACGGCCATGCGGCCGAAGCTGGCCGGCCAGACGACGCCGAACCAGATTGCCTGGTCGAGCCAACCGCGTTCCATGGCGGCCGGCGAAGAGATCGGGAGGATAGGGGTCTTTCCGAACGACGAGTACTTCCCCATGCAGTGGCACCTGTACAACACCGGCCAATCCGGCGGCACCCCCGGCGCCGACATCCGAGCCCCCGAAGCCTGAGAAATCACGACCGGCGACCCCAACATTGTCATTGCAGTGGTTGATATGGGCGTTGACCTCGCTCACCCTGACCTGATTGAGAATCTCGTAGCTGGGTACGACTTCTATGAAGACGACGCCGTGCCCGATCTCGCTGCGCTGGATCGTCTGGACGCTCACGGAATGTTATGTGCCGGCGTCGCTGCGGCAAAGGGCAATAATGGCATTGGGGTCACGGGGGTGGCATGGGACTGTAAGGTCATGCCTATTCGGGTGGGAAACGCCATGGACTGGATCACGGGCAATGAGATAGCCACATCGCTTCGGTGGGCTGCCACGCATGGGGCCGATGTGCTGAGCAATAGTTGGAGCTGGAGCACAAGCCCCACACCCAACCTCTACTCGGCCATTGTGGATATTACGGAACCGGGCGGCCTCGGTCGCGGCGGCAAAGGGTGCGTAGTGGTATTCGCAGCGGGGAACAGCCCCGGGCTTCCCATGGACTATCCGAACAAATATCCCGAGGTGATCGCCGTCGGTGCGACGGACCACAGCGACGTTCTCTGGCACTACAGCAGCTATGGACCCGAGCTGGACTTGATGGCGCCGAGCGGCTGCGACGGCTCATGGTGCGGAGAGATGGCATCGTTCTGGTCGACGGACCAGACCGGGCCAGGCGGATACAGCATTTTGAACTCGGATCGCAACCTGCTGGATTACTCTGAGTACTTTGGAGGTACCTCGGTAAGTTGCCCTGTTGTGGCGGGTGTGGCGGCTCTGATTCTCTCTGTCAATCCCACCCTGACGAATGAAGACGTCCGTTTTATTCTGTGCCGCTCGGCGAAGGACCTGGGTGAGCCCGGCTGGGATGAGTATTACGGCTGGGGGCGGGTCGATGCGCGCGCGGCGGTGGAGATGGCTCTGATCAACAGCCTTCCGGCATTCTACGTTGATGACGATGCGCCGAACGATCCTGGACCCGGCGATCCCAGCGTCAGCGATCCGCGTGAGAACGGATTGGCTGAACATCCTTTTGACGCGGTTCAGGAGGCAATTGACTGTGCCCTTCCCGGCAGGACTATTGTCCTTCTCGATGGGCGCTACAGCGGGCCGGGCAATGTGAATATCGACTTTGCCGGCAAGCTCATTATGCTTCGCAGCGAGAACGGCCCGCAGAACTGTATCATCGATTGCCTGGGTCAGGGACGGGGCTTCGATTTCCAGAACGGTGAAGGTGTCGATACCGTCCTGCAAGGGATCGCCATCACAGGAGGAAAGGGCGCGAATGGTGCAGGTATTCAGATCAAGGGCAGCAGCCCGACCATTCGAAACTGCGTGCTCACAGGCAACTCGGCCTCGATGGCTGGCGGCGGCCTTGCTGTCAGCGGCGATAGTCATCCGGTGATTGCGAACTGCCTCTTTGCGGGCAATTCCGCCCTTGTAGGCGCTGCGGTGAATACCCAGACGGCGGGTATCACGCTGACGAATTGCACGCTGGTGGGAAACACTGCCGTCATGGCTGGCGGGGCCGTAGCGGCCTCCGGGACGATGCCTGTCGAACTGAGTAATTGTATCCTCTGGGACAACGCGCCGGGACAGATTTTCGGCGGCGCGACCGCGACCTACTGCAACATCCAGGGGAGCTGGCCGGGCGAGGGCAATATCGACGTCGATCCCCTGTTCGCCGATCCCGCAAATGGCGACTACCACTTGAAGTCCCAGGCAGGACGGTGGGACCCGGCAAGCGAAAGTTGGCTGCAGGACGACGTGACCAGTCCCTGCATCGACACAGGTGATCCAGCCGTGTCGGTCGGCGATGAGCCCGAGCCGAACGGCGGTCGCATCAACATAGGCGCCTACGGCGGCACAACACAAGCGAGCAAATCCCCGTAGCCCGGACCGACGGCGTGCGAATCTACAACCGGGTGGCGAAATCGCGGGTATCCGGCGGATCGACGAAGGGAAGGACTGTCAGCGTTGGGGGAGCTCGACAATTGATGATTGGCGATGTATAATTGGTGGCTGGAATCGCAGGCGCCGTCCCGTTCGGCAGGCTCAGGGCAAGCTCTGAGCGAAGGCGAAGGATAGACGCTGCTGATGGAGGATATGGGCCATGAGACCGCTGCTGCTGTCGATGCTTGCGTGTGCCGTTCTGTGCCTTGTTGGTGTCCATCCGGCCAGGGGTGTGGACGGTGACTTCCAGGAGGCCATGCGAGTCCGAAGTCTTCTGCACGCGGAGGAACTGTCTCTGGGCGCGATGCCGCATGCGCGGCTCCAGGATCCGCCCGTCGCGGAGACGGTCCTGCTGCCGGTCAGCCGGGGGTTTAGCCAGCGGAGCACGGGTCTGTGCTGGGCCTACGCGACGCTCAGCGCGCTGGAGACGATTCACCTGGTCCGCCATCCGGACGGGCCGGACGTGGAGCTTTCCCGCAGAGCCATGCAATACTACACGATGGAGGACCGCTACCGCCGCTCCATCAAGCAGGTGAACACGTACATCCGCGAAGGTGGGATTGTGCTCGACGCGCTCCGGCTGATTCAGTCCAACGGCATCGTGTCCTTCGACGACTACGCCGACGTTGCCGACGCCTACGGATATGCCAACATCTCGGGCATGATCGCCGGCGCACCGACCTTCACCGATAAGATCATCGCCTTGTACGAGGGACTGGACATCGTCTATGCGGCGCCGCCCACGCAGACCCATGTTCCCGTCCTGGCCGCCGCCGAACCGAACGCCGCCTACACGCCCGCCGACGTCGGCGAACTCGCGCGGTTCGTGCTGGGACGCGATGTGTGGCAGAGCTACACACCTTCATCGGCGAAAACCGGCTTCCACGCGCACCCCGACCCGGATGCCCGGTGGGAGAATGTGTCGTGGCACATGCCGCACAGCGAATTCCCCGGCCGTATCAGGCAGGCTCTGATGGCGGGGTTCCCTGTCGTGATCTCCATCCGCAATCACGCGCTGCTCGTCTACGGGGCGGACTACGACGCCGACGGTTCGCCGATCACCTACTACATCAAAGACAGCTACCCGTCCTATTACTACGTCACGGACGCCGACTACCTCCACGCGAACTTCTGGGAGATGACGACGATCAAGCTGTAGCATCCCCTTGATGCCGGTCCTCACGCTTCGTCGGGGGCGATGTCGGCAAAGCAGGCGGGGGCGTGTTCGACCAGAATGCTCAGCATTGCCCGGCAGGCGTCGCGAATCTCCCACTGGGCCTTGGCGCTGGTGCGCAGCCTGAAGATGTGACGCCACTCGCGGAAGTTCGCCGAGACAACGATCTCGCTGGTGCAGGCGTTGGGCAGCACGAATCGCGCATCCTCCTTGCGCAGGCCTCGATCGCGCCACTTGCGATACATCTGCTGGATAGTCTTCATGTCCTTGTGGAAATCGTCGGCAAACTCGGGCGGCATACTCTCGGGCATGACGTAGGCGAACTCCTCCTCGTCGACGTAGCGCTGCGACTGCTGCGAGACCGCCATGAGCCGATGCCGGACGAGCTGGTGCGTCATCGCGCGCGAGCAGTTGCGAATGCGAAACGTCGCGTAGGCATGCTCCAGCGGCGATTCGTGACCCATCTTGATGAGCCGCCGGATAAAACCCTCGTGCGAATCGTCCTCGATGCGATCGAAGCTCAGATAGCACGTCCGGCCCGCTTGCTCGATGACCCGCTGCGGATCGGGCGTGATGGCGATCAGCTCCACCTCCAGCCGACCCGCTGCGGGCGGGCAAATCTGTTGATCCATGTTCACTCCCTGTCCTGATTTCGGATTGGTGATTTCGGATTGCGGATTTGCAGCGATGCATCAATCCGCAATCCGCCATCCGCAATCCGCAATCGCAAATCCCAATCCTGACTTCATCCGGCCTTGCCCAGGACCGCCAGCGCGGTCTGCACGTTGCCGAACGGCGCGCTGACCGCAAAGCCGGCCACCCGGCCGCGAATCCTCGCCACCAGCTCGCGCGCGATCTGGACGCCCAGCCCCACGCCCTGTTCCTTGGTGGTCGCCGCGCTCATCCGATCGAGCAGCGCCTTGGGGACAACCACGCCGGGCACTTCGTTGGCCATGAACTCGGCATTCTTGAAACTCGTGAACGGCCAGATACCCGCCACGACGGGAATCCGGAATCCGTCGATCGCGTCGAGAAACCGAAACAGCGAGTCCGCGTCGAACACCGGCTGCGTGATCGCGTATTCGGCGCCTGCCTCCACCTTGCGCCGGAACCGTTCGATCTCCCGATCCCAGTCGGCGGCCACGGGATTGGCGCCCACGCCGATCGTCAGCGCCGTCGGCGGGTCGATGCGATTGCCCCCAATGTCGAGACCCTGGTTGAGGTTCCGCACGACGTTGGTCAGCGCAACCGAATCCATATCGAACACGGCGGTGGCGTTGGGGTAGTCGCCGAGCTTGGGCGGATCCCCCGTGATGATCAACAAGTTCCGCAGCCCGATCGCGGAGGCCCCGAGGACGTCCGACTGCATCCCGATCAGGTTTCGGTCGCGGCAGCAGAAGTGCAGGATCGTCTCCATGCCCGCTTCCTGCTGAATCCTCACAGCGGTCACCATGGGCGAAAGACGCGAGCTGGCGCGGGGGCCATCGGGTATGTTGATCGCGTCGACACCGGCCGCGACGCACTGCCTGGCCTTCTCGATGATCTTCGTCATGTCCACGCCGCGAGGCGGGGTCACTTCAACGGTCGCGACTTCCTCTCCCGCGGCCAGTTTGGCGCCGAATCGCGACTTCTCTTCGAGCGAAGCGGCCTGCGCCGGCGACGCCTCCGTCACCCGCTCCGGACCGACCGTAACGGACACCATGGCTCGACCGACGGCCCTGTCGACCGAGCGAACCGCCCGCGCGATCTCCCGGATGTGGTCGGGCGTCGTGCCGCAACAGCCGCCGATGATGCGTGCCCCCTTTTCATAGAACCGCTTGGCGTACTCGGCCATGTATTCCGGCGTGCACATGTAGAGCTGGCGGCCCTCGACCGAGCGAGGCATCCCGGCGTTCGGCTGCACGGAAATGGGCTTGTGCGTGATCGTTCGAACCAGTTCGAGACTGCTGAGCATCCCCGACGGCCCGACGGCGCAGTTCAACCCGACCGCTGTGGCCGCCTCGTGCTGCGCGACCCGACCCAGCGCCTGATCGACCCGCTCTCCGTATACGGTCTCGTTGCGGTCGTTAACGGTCATCTGGGCCACGACGGCAACATCCGCCAGCGTCCCGACTGCGTCGAGCGCGACCAGCAGCTCGTCTGTGTTGGAGAAGGTCTCGAGAATCAGGAAATCCACGCCCGCTTCGACGAGGGCGACGCCCTGCTGGCGAAAGACCTGCCCGGCTTGCTCGCGAGTGATCGGGCCGTACTCGGTCAGCTCACAGCCGAGCGGGCCTATAGCCCCGGCCACGAGAACCCCCTGCCCCGCCGCGGCTCTGGCCACCCGGACCCCGGCGCGATTGATCTTCTCCACCTCGTCGGCCAGCCCGTACTGCGAGAGCTTGACCCGGTTGGCGCCGAAGGTGTTGGTCTCGATAAAGTCTGCTCCCGCCTCCACATAGCCGGCGTGGACCTGCTGAACGATCCGCGGCTCCGCCAGGTTCAACTCGTCAAAGCAGCGGTTGAGGAAGACCCCATGCTGATAGAGCATGGTCCCCATGGCCCCATCGCCCAGCAATACCCCCTGCGATACTCGCTCGCCAAAAGCCCTACGATTCACTTCTTCCGTGCCCCATCGCTTTCCGTTTCCGCCGCGCCGGCCGATGCCACACCATGCCCGCAGGCACGTCTGCGCAAGCTTTCGCCAACGTCCTATAGATCGCCGGCCACGGCGCCAGACGTCAGTCGCCCATATGCTCCACGACCGCCGAGGCTCTCCCCCAAACGGTTTGCGGTCATCCGTGCTGCAATATCGGGCAAAATAACGGCAGGATTCTGCCAACGCAAGCCTTTTCGCGCCGCTGTCCGCCCGGCGCCGGCACCCCGCAGCGGAATGCCCAATCCATGCCTCCGGACCCCTCCGGACGACTGCGAAAACCGGTTTTATGGGACACCGGCTCAGCCCGACCCTCTGCCGCCCTCAGACGCATGCGTTGAGCCGCGCCCGTCCCGCCCCGCTTGATCCATACCCAGCCGCCACGCACATGCATTGCCCATATTAACTCCATATATCCATTGACTTTAACTTGCACAAAATGGTATAATACGGCAATAATTCGCGATCCGTACTCGATGTTCAGTGGGGCTTCTATCTTATACTATAGTTGGAAGAGTTCCGTGTCAGCAGCAGGTGACGCCTCTTGTCGCCACCGGTCAAGGCCGCAAGGCGATGGCCGAGGGTCATTTACTGCACGGGGGAAGGGGTAGTGGCCCATCCGGCGTCAGGCCGGCAACGTCGGCCATTTCGCAGGATCCACCTCCTCTACCGACCGCGGGCTTTCCACCGAGATTCTAATCCGGGCGGGTCCGGTTGCTACCGGCGAGCTTGAGGGTTTGAAAGGAGCGGTGTGATGAAGAAGGTGTTGACGATATCGTTTCTTGTCTGTGCCATGCTTTTGTCCGGATGCGAAGTCTCGGACAGCGCACAGAGCAGCGGTCAGACCCGACCCGCCGTATCCCGATCGGGCCGCAGCTACTTCTGGGACAAAGACCTCAGACCCACGCTGGCCGTGCCGCCCAGAAGAGAGGCCCAGCCGACCGAAGTCCAGGAGGTTGACGCGCAGCTTGCCTCCCAGCAGGAAGCAACGGGCGGCCTCTACATCGAACCGGAAACCCCGGCAGAGACGCCCGAACCCGAGGCCAAAGTCGTCACCGCCTCTGTGGAAGACCTCAAGCCGGTAACCACGCCGGTTGCTGCCCCGGCAACGTCCTACAGCGAAAAAGTCGCGATCGGACCCGACCTCGTGGCTGTCGATGAGAACGGCGCCAACGCGCTGTCGATGACCTACCCGCGAGTGGACTACGGCATCATCCAGGTCGACAAGACCATGCCGCAGGAGGTACGTCTGAACGCACCGTTCGCCTACCTCATCAAAGTCACGAACCTCACGGACATGATGCTGACCGATGTGGCCATCACGGAGACGCTTTCCAAGGAATTCGAATTCAAGGGTTCCGAACCCACCGCTCAGAGTGAGAACAACAAGCTGGTCTGGGAGATCGATTCGCTCGGTCCCAAAGCCAGCAAGAGCATCCGCATCACCGGCATGGCCACCGGGCCGAATCCGCTGGAACACTGCACCGCCATCACTCATACGATTCGCGACTGCGCCATGGTCAAGGTGGTGGAGCCGACGCTGGAGCTCCAACGGTCCGCGCCGAGCGAGGCGGTCCTGTGTGAGCCGATTCCGGTCGATTACGTCGTGACCAACACGGGAACCGGCGCTGCGCAGAACGTGCAGATCGTCGACACGCTGCCCGTCGGGCTGCAAACCACCGACGGCAAGGGCAAGGTGGTCCTGGACGCCGGGACTCTCATCGCCGGCGAATCGCGACGGTTCTCGATCAAGCTGCGCGCCACCAAGACGGGCGCCTACGTCAGCAAGGCCATTGCCACCTCCGCTTCGGGCCTGAGGGCCGAGTCGGAATCGACGATGACCAGCGTTCGCCAGCCGATCCTGAGCATCACAAAGTCCGGGCCGCAGCGCCAGTACCTCGGCCGCGCGGTGACCTACGAGATTACGGTCCTGAACAAGGGCGATGGCCCGGCTCGCGATACGATGGTCGAAGACCTGATTCCGCCGGGAGTCAGTTCCATCGAGGCGACCGCCGGCGCACAGACGGCCGGCTCCAAGCTGGTCTGGGAACTCGGCACGCTCGAGCCGAACGCCTCCAAGTCGGTTCGCGTCTCGTACACTCCGATGAAAGAAGGCGAAGTGATGGCAACCGCCACCGCGACCGCTTACTGCACCGAGACGGTCACCGACTCGGCCAAGACGTCGATCACCGGCATCCCGGCCTCGCGTCTGCAGGTCATCGATCTGGAAGACCCGGTGGAAGTCTCGCACACTACGACGTACCTGATCACGGTCGTCAACGAGGGCTCGGCCGCCGATTCGAACGTCCGCATCGTCTGCACGCTGGACGACAAGGTCCAGTACGTTTCCTCGGCGGGCGCAACCGCCGGATCGCTCATGGGCAAGACGGTCAACTTCGCACCGTTGCGAACCCTCGAACCCAAGGCCAAGGCCACCTGGCGCGTCGTCGTCCGCGGCGCCCGCGCCGGCGATGTGCGGTTCAAGGTGAGCATGCACACGGATCAGTTGGCCCTGCCGATCGAGCACACGGAGGCCACGCACATCTACGAGCAGTAAGTTCGAGCAGAATGCTCCATCCAGGTGATTCAGGCCGCGGCGTCCATCAGGCGCCGCGGCTTTCTTTTTGGGGGCATCGCGGCCCAGTTCCCCTCTCGACGATGCCCCGTTGCGACCCGGGCGACAGCCACCGACGCCGCAAGGCGAAACCTGCCGACCGCTTCCCCCTGCCCAGGCCGGGAAATTGTGTTGCACGGGGCCGACAAACCGCTATACTGGCACAGAAATCCAGGGTGCTATCCAAATCCCCGTCAGGGGACTTTTTGTAGGGGCCTTCCGGGGAATCATCGCGGGTTTCCAGAAAGGACAAGGTCATGGCCGAAAAAGACGCCGATGTGCAGAAGATACGAGATCTGATCAAGATAATGAAGGAGAACGATCTTGTGAAGATCGATATCCAGCACGGCGATGACCGGATCTCCCTGCGGCGAGCCGAACCGCCACACCCCGGGCCGGTGGGCAATCCCATCATCGCCTCGCTGCCCGGCATCATGGCCCCCGTCGGGCCGCCGGACGCGGCGCCGGCCGCAGCGGCGATTCGAGACGACCTGCTCGAGATCAAGTCCCCCATCGTCGGCACCTTCTACGAAGCCCCCAGTCCGGATTCCGATCCCTATGTCGAGATCGGCGCTCACGTCGACGCCCAGACGGTGGTTTGCATCGTCGAGGCGATGAAAGTGATGAACGAGATCAAGGCCGAGGTCAGCGGCACGATCGTGGAAAAGCGAGTGGCCAACGGACAGGCCGTGGAGTATGGGCAGGTCCTCTTCAAGGTCAAGCCGGAATAACGCGTGAGCCGGCGCTGTGTGGCGTCCCGCCGGACGGCCACGAGGACGCCGTTGAGGAAGAGAGTAGCCGCCAATGCTGTCACGAGTCCTTATCGCCAACCGAGGTGAAATCGCGCTTCGCGTCATCCGGGCCTGCCACGAGATGGGCATCGAAACCGTCGCCGTCTATTCCGAGGCCGACCGAAACGCCTCGTACCTGCGGCTGGCGAACGAATCGGTGTGTATCGGACCGCCCGACTGCAATCAGAGCTATCTGAACATTCCGCGCATCATCAGCGCCGCCGAGATCACCAACGTCGACGCGATCCATCCCGGATACGGGTTCCTCGCCGAGAACGCCAACTTCGCTCAGATTTGCAGCGATTGCGGCATCACCTTCATCGGGCCTCCGGTCGAGGCGATGCGGCTGTTGGGCGACAAAGTGGAAGCCCGCAAGCTCGCACGCCGGGCCAAGGTCCCGGTCGTTCCCGGCTCCGAGGGCGTCATCGAGGACGAGAAAGAGGCGCTGCGCCTGGCCAACGAGATCGGCTATCCGATCATCATCAAGGCCGTGGCCGGCGGCGGTGGTCGCGGTATGCGCGTCGTCCACAACGACATCAGTCTGCGCGCCGCGATGGCCTCCGCCAAGGCCGAAGCGGAGGCCGCCTTCGGCGAGGGCAGCGTCTACATGGAGAAGTTCATCGTCGAGCCGCGACACGTGGAGGTCCAGGTCATGGCCGACCGGGAGGGCAACGCCGTTCACTTCTTCGAGCGGGACTGCTCCATCCAGCGGCGCCACCAGAAGATGATCGAGGAATCGCCCTGCCCGGTGCTTCAAGAGCGACAGCGCGAGCGTCTGGCGGAGGCCGCCATCCGTCTGATCAAGGAAGCCCGTTACGTCAACGCCGCCACCGTCGAGTTCCTCCTGGACAAGGAGGGGAACTTCTACTTCATCGAGGTCAACACCCGCATCCAGGTCGAGCACCCGGTCACCGAGATGGTCACCGGCCAGGACCTGATCAAATGGCAGCTCCGCATCGCCGGAGGCGAGCCAATCACACTGCGTCAGACGGACATCGAGCACCACGGCGTGGCCATCGAATGCCGGATCAACGCGGAAGACCCGTCCAACAACTTCTCGCCTTCGCCGGGAACGATCTCCAGATACATCGCTCCCGGCGGGCTGGGCGTCCGCATCGATACGCACGTCCACCAGGGCTGGACGATCACGCCGAACTACGACTCGCTCATCGCCAAGATCATCGTCCATCAGGAAACGCGGGCCGAGGCGATTGCGACGATGCGACGCGCCTTGCAGGAATTCGCCATCGAGCCCGTCAAGACCACGATTCCCGCCTGCCTGGCGATCCTGTCGCACAACCTGTTCGTCAAGGGCAAGACCGATACGGGATTCGTCGAGCGCACCTTCTGACCGGACGGCGACCGATCGCCACTTCCGCCCGATGGCCTATCGTTCGAGGGCCACCAGGTCTTCGTAACTCTCCCGCCTGCGGATCACCCGGAAGGCATCCGCGTCGACAAGGACCTCGGCGGCGCGACGCCGCGCGTTGTAGTTGCTGCTCATGGTGAACCCATAGGCGCCGGCGGTGAAGACCGCCATCAGGTCGCCACGCTCGACGTGCGGGATCGGCCGGTCCTTCGCCAGGAAGTCGGCCCCCTCGCAGATGGGCCCGACGACGTCCACCGTCTCGCTGCCTTCGATGTGCAGCTCCTTGCTTCGAACCGCCGGCTCGAACCGCGGCTCCACGCGGACCGGCCAGATGAAATGAAACGCATCGTACAGGGACGGGCGAATGAGGTCGTTCATCGCCGCATCGATGATGACGAACCGCTTGCTTCCGCCTTGCTTGGTGTAGAGCACGCGCGTCACGAGAATCCCCGCGTTGGCGCAGATGCTCTTGCCCGGTTCCAGGATCAGCTTGAGGTCCCGGCCCTGGAGTAGCGGCACAATTCCGGCGGCATATTCCGCCGCCGAGGGCACTGTATCCGTCTCATAATCGGCGCCGTAGCCTCCGCCGAGGTCCAGCGCCTCGACGCGGTGCCCCTTCTCGCGAAGTCGATCGACCAGAACGAGCGCCTTCTCGACCGCCTCCACATAGGGATCGATGGTCTTGCCGCCCGTGCCTAAATGGACGTGCAACGCGCACAGATCGACGGAGGGACTGTCCGCGTACGCATCGAAGACGGCAACCGCCCGTTCGATATCGACGCCGAATTTCGTCTCTTTCTTGCCCGTCGTCAGGAAAACATGGGTCTTGTAGTCCACGTCGGGATTCACGCGCAGGGCTGCCTTGGGTCTGGCGCGGCCGGACGCGGCATGCGCCTTGGCCAGGCGAATGAGGTTCGCCAGCTCCTCTTCCGACTCGATGTTGAAGTATCCGATCCCGGCGTCGAGAGCTTCAACGATCTCGCGATCCGTCTTGCCGACGCCCGCATAGACCACCTTCGAAGGGTCCGCCCCCGCTTGGAGCACGCGGTACAGCTCACCGCCGCTGACGATGTCGAAGCCGCTGCCCTCGGCGGCCATCAGCTTCAGGATGCTCACGTTGCCGCACGCCTTGACCGAAAAGCACACCGTGGTCTCCAACGCCTGGTAAGCGGCGTGCACCTTGCGCAGATGGTCCTGCAACGTGGCCTTGCTGTACACGTAGACGGGCGTGCCCACCTCCGACGCGATGCGTTCGACCTCCACCTCTTCGGCGAGCAACCGGCCCACTCGGTAATTGAAAAAGTCCATCGACCGCGTTTCTCCTCAAGCAGTTTCCATATCCGACGGCACTCGTGTTGACGGCCGTGCCGCGATGACAGTATAGGAGAAACCGGCCGAATTGCAAGGAAGCGAAGAGCGACGCATCGCCACAACCCACGTCGCCGGCGCCCTCCGCATGCGGACACCCCCAAAAAGAATGGAAGACTCCCCTGATCCAGGAGAGTCTTCCATTTTCCAAAAGCCTGCCACGTTCCAAACGAATCTTGTTGGTCTCACCCTTTCAGGTGCCGCCCGGATGGAACCGCCCGAGACCGGATAACGGTCGGGCCGACAGGCTCCAGGCGAAGTGCTGGTGTTACTTTTTCTTCTTGGCCACTTTCTTCTTGGTGGCTTTCTTCTTCGTCGCCTTCTTCGCGGCCTTCTTGGTCTTCTTGGCGACTTTCTTCTTTGCTGCTTTCTTCTTGGCCATTACTTTTCTCCTTCAAGCTGACCACAAACAATGCTTTCTGTATTCACTTTACTCGATAACACGATGTTCGCATCATCACGGAAAATGATAATAGCATCTGTTACGCTTTGTATCGTCCATTTATTCCGAAATACTTCATAAAAATTTTTCACGCACGCGATTCGGTTCGACGCGCGACGCGCGACGCACGCCCCATGCGAACTCCTTCACGACGCCCCAGGACGCATGCGCGCGACGTCACGACGTGGGATCGGTCTGTGCGTGACACACGTGGTGCAAACCGCTTATTCGCACGCATCCAATCGCATCCATCGTCCTTCTGCGTACGTCACTGCCTTGCGCAGAAGACGCTGTCGCACGGCAACGCTGTGTCAGAACAAACCCCTTGACTTTCACGCTCGAACCGTGTCTTCTACATCGATGTTGAGATCAGATTTTTCTTGCGCGTCGCCGTCTGATTCGACGGAAGAATCGCACAACTTCATTGTTAATTGTTCATGGCAAGACAGAAGATCGCATTGTTTGGTGGCACATTCGATCCGATTCATCTCGGTCACACACAGGTGGCCGAGGCGGCGGCCGAGCAGATCGAAGCGGAGGGAGTTGTCTTCATTCCCGCGAAGTGTTCGCCGCTGAAAGGTTTCTTTCCTCGCGCGTCCGACGACGATCGACTGTGTATGATCGAGCTGGCCATTCAGGACGGCAAGGGGTTCTCGGCAAGCGACTGCGAGCTGCGCCGAGCGGCCCCGAGCTACACCATCGACACCGTCAAGCGATTTCAGCAGGAGTACGGCGAGGAAACGTCGATCTACTGGCTGCTCGGCGCCGACAGCGTGAACGACCTGGTCTTGTGGCATCGCATCGACGAGCTGATCGACGCATGCCATCTGGCGGTCATGGTGCGAGGGGGCTATGAGGCGCCGTCGTTTGGAAAGCATCTGGCGGCGCTGGGGCCGGATCGCGTGGAAAAGCTCCGTCGCGATGTGATCCGGACGCCGTCCATTCCCATCAGCAGCACGGAGATCCGCGAGCGTCTGGCCACCGGCAAAGACGTCCGCCGCATGCTTTGCCCCGAGGTTTGGCGCTATATCTGCGAACGCGGGCTCTACAAACGCGACTGACGCACCTGCGCGCCGAGCCAGTCGTACCAGTTCTGCATCCCCTCGCCGCTCTTGGCGCAGACGGGGAAGATTTCGATGCTCTTGTTGAGCCGCCGCGCATCGGCCTTCACCCGGTCGAGGTCAAACTCGACAAGCGCGCCGCGCAGCAGATCGATCTTGTTGACGAGAAGCGCCTTGCTCTTGGCGAAGATGCCGGGATATTTCACGGGTTTGTCGTCGCCTTCGGCCACGGAGAGCACGACAATCTTCCCAGTTTCACCCAACTCGAACGCCGCCGGGCAAACCAGATTGCCGACATTCTCAATGACGATCGCATCGAGAGCGTCGAGAGGCAGCCTGCCAAGCGCCTCATACACCTGCCGGGCCGAAAGGTGACAGGCGCCTTCCGTGTTGATCTGAATCGCCGGCGCCTGCGTCGCGCGGATGCGCTGGGCATCGATGTCGGTCTGAAGGTCGCCCTCGATCACGCCGATCCGGAGCTGTCCCTTCAGATCGCTGATCGTGCGCACGAGGATCGTCGTCTTGCCCGAGCCTGGAGAAGAGATCATGTTCAGGCACAACTGCTTGCGCTGCGCCAGGAGCTCGGTGTTCTTCATCGCGTACTGCTCATTGGCGCCGAGGATGCGCGCGCCCACGTTGACCTTCTCCATCGCTTACTCCTTCTCAAACTCGATCTCATCCAACACCAGAGGGGCGTCGGGAAGCAATTCAAAATCGGTACCGGCACAGCGCGGACACCGCGCGTCCGATAGCGTCACGGCAAACGTGCCGTCGCACATCCTGCATCTGGCCTGTAAGGGTCTGTGCTCGATCTCCAGGGTCATCCCTTCGCAGACGGTTCCCTCGGCGATGGCCTCGAATGCGAAGCGAACAACCTCGTCGTTGGCCGCATTGAGCGTGCCGCAGCTCATCTTGGCGCGAATCGGTCTGCCGCCCTGCTTCTCCGCTTCGCCGAGGATCGCCTCGATCAGCCCCTGAGCTACTGCCGTCTCGTGCATCAGCAGATCCTCGGCAATTCGCGTCCGTAGGGCATCTGCACGATCCGCCGGCCGCCGATCTTCGTGCGAAGCTCGACGAGCGGCACACCCTGCGAGGCGACCACCTCGCCGATCAGAGCGGCGTCGCGACCCAACGGATGGCTTCGACACAGCTCCAAGCACGCATCCGCCGTCTCGGGCGATACGACCGCGACAAACTTGCCCTCGTTGGCGATGTTCAGGACGTCAAAGCCAAGCATGTCGGCGGCCGCCTGCACCGAGGGCTTGACGGGAATGTTCGCATCGCGAATCTCGATGGCCAGGCCGGCGCCTTCAACGATCTCGTTCAGCACCGCCGCCAGCCCTCCTCGCGTCGCATCCCGCATGAACTTGACGCCGGTCCTCTCGAACAACATACATGTCAGGTCCGCCAGCGCGGCGCAGTCGCTGACGAGCCGGGACTCGAACTCAATCCCCTCTCTCTGCGAAATGATCGTCATGCCATGATCGCCGATCGTACCGTTGAGGAGGATCTTGTCGCCGACCTTGATGCGATCCAAGCCGGGATTGACGCCGGGCAATCGGACGCCCACGCCGGCGGTGTTGATGAACAGCCCATCGGCCGAACCGCGCTCGACGGTCTTGGTGTCGCCGGTGACGACGGAAACGTTGTTCTCTCGAGCCGTCCGGCCGATGCTCTGGAGGATTCTCTCCAACAGCGGCATCTCGAAACCCTCTTCGATGATCAGCGACAGCGTCAGTGCCACCGGCCTCGACCCGGCCACCGCCAGATCGTTGATCGTGCCGCAGACCGCCAGCTTGCCGATGTCTCCACCATGGAAGAACAGCGGCTTGACCACATAGCTGTCGGTCGTCAGGCAGATGGAGGTCGATCCCAACTCCAGGCGAGCGGAATCACCGAGCGGCGAGAGCGCCTCGTTCCTAAGGTGCGGCAGAACAAGCTCGCGAATGAGTTGACTGGTCAGTTGCCCCCCGCCGCCGTGGGCGAGCAGGATGCGCTCCGGTTCATGCTGTGCCATCGCTCGCCCTAATTCCTTCGTCCGTATTTGTACCACGCGGCGCAGGTGCCTTCGGAACTTACCATGCAGGGCCCGATCGGCTTGGCCGGCGTGCATAGCGTGGCGAACAGCGCGCATTGCGGCGGCTCGATCCGTCCGCACAGGACTTCGCCGCATCGACATCCGCTCAGGTCCTCGCCGGGTTCATCGCTCAGGCCGAATCGTGCGAAGGCATCGAACCGCCTGTATTGCTCTTTCAGTACGAGCGTGCTCTTCTCTATCTTCCCAAGACCGCGCCAGTAGCCATCGGCGGCATCGAAGCACTCCGCGATGATCCGCTGAGCGGCAGCGTTGCCCTGCTCGGTGACCACTGCGTTGTAGATCGACTTGAGTTCCGGCTTGCCGTTGGAAAGCTGCCGGCAGATTTCCGCCAAGGCCTCGATGATCTGCAGCGGCTCGAAACCGGCAACGACGCAAGGCCGGCCGAAATCATTGACGATCTCCGCGAATGCGCCGGCTCCGATGATGACGCTGACGTGCCCCGGACAGAGAAACGCGTCGACGCGGTCGTTCATCCCGCCCAGCAGCGCACGCATCGCCGGCAAGATGAGCTTGTGACCGCTGAGGATGCAGAAGTTCTCGATCCCCTCCCGGGCCGCTTCCTGGACGACCACCGCAGAAGCGGGCGCGGTCGTCTCGAACCCGACCGCGATGAACACCACGGCCTTGTCGGCGTTGTCGCGGGCCAGTTGCAGCGCATCTTCGCTGCTGAGCACGACCCTGACGTCGGCCTTCGCAGCGCAGGTCTCCAGCGATCCGTCCTTGCCCGGCACGCGAATCATGTCGCCATAGGTGGCGATGATGCAATCGTCGCGTTGGGCCAACTCCAGGACCGCGTCGATGTAGCCCTGGTCGGTCACGCAGACCGGGCACCCCGGCCCCGACAGTAGCTTGAGCCCCTCCGGCAGCGTGGACCGGATGCCGCTGCGGAAGATCGCGACCGTGTGGGTCCCGCAGACTTCCATGACGGTGATCGGCCGGCGCAGCGTCCGGCACGCGTGGTCGATCTGCTGTTGGGCTTTGGCGATCCTGTCGAGCATATGGCTCTATCCCGAGACCCGGTTCTGCGTGTTCTCGAAGTCCTCGATCTCGGCGAACAGCTCCCACGTCTTTTTGGCCTCTTCTTCATCGACCCGCGCGATGGCGAAGCCCGCGTGAACCAGCACCACATCGCCCAGCTTCGCGTCGGGCAGGAGCGTCGTCTTGGCCCTGAAGCGATTGCCCATTGCATCGACCATCGCGCGATCGTCTTCCAATTCCACAATTCTCGCCGGTATTGCTAAGCACATACTGATTCGTACCTTCTCACAAACTCTCATCCAGGATGCGGGCGGCGATGGCGGCCTGGCCGAGGGCGATGCCGCCGTCGTTGGCGGGAACATCCCGGTTGCATAATACCGTAAAACCAGCCTCTTTGAAACGCGCAATCAGACGGTTGGCCAGATAGCGGTTGCAGAAGACGCCGCCGCTGAACGCGACGATGTTCAGGCTTGTCTTCCGTCGGGCGGCCTGTGCTACAGCCAGAAGGGCTTCCGCAAGGGTGTTGTGGAACTTCGCAGAGAGGCTAGCCTCATCGCCGCTGTGCCGGGTCTCTTCCACGATCTGCCGGATCATAGCACGTGGATCGATCTTCACCGGCTCGCCTTCGCGCTCGATCAGGTCGAACGGATAGCAGGCATCGACGCGCGGATCAACAATCGATTCGAGCGCCATCGGCAGTTGCGCATCGAAGTGATTGTATCCGCCAAGCGAGAGAATCGCCGCAACGGCGTCGAAGACCCGCCCCAGACTCGACGTGTTGACCGTGTTGACGCGTTTGTCGATCTGTTCAAGAAGCGTATTCAGCCTGGTTCCGTCGGGCTCGACGCGCTCCAGCAGCCAGGCGAGGTCGCTGGCGCGAAAATCGTCACCATGCGCCTGTCGCAACAGACTCAGGAGAGGCCGAATCGCCTCCTTGCTCGCGCGATCTGCTCCGGCCAGTGGGTAGTAATCGAGGTGCCCGAACCGCTCGAACTGCGTCAGCGAAGCGATCAGGCACTCGCACCCCCAAATGGCGCCGTCGGGGCCGTAGCCGGTTCCGTCGCACACGACGCCGATGACCGGCCCGGCGTGTCCGTGCTCGGCGAGCACCGACGCGATGTGGGCCCAGTGGTGCTGGACGGGAATGACTCTTACGCCGGAAAGGGATCGAGCGTAGCGAGTGGAGAGATATCCAGGGTGCAGATCGCAGGCAACCACCTCGGGTTCCACCTCGAACAGCCTGCGCAGATGCTCGATGGAGCCGACGTAATGCCGATAGACCTCGGCGTCCTCCAGGTCGCCGATGTGCTCGCTGAGGATGAGCTGGTTCTGCTTGACCAGACAGAACGTGTTCTTCAGATCGGCGCCGGCAGCGAGGATATCGGGTCCGGCGCTTCGCTCGATCAGGATCGGCGTCGGCACGTATCCCCGCGCGCGGCGCAGCGGGACCGGCTCGCCGTCAATCAGGTGGATGATCGAGTCGTCCACCTGTCGGTAGATTTCCCGGTCGTGCATGACAAACGCATCGGCCACTTCGCCCAGTCGTTGCAGCGCCACGTTGTTCTTGCAGATCAGCGGCTCGTCTGAGAGGTTGGCACTCGTCATCACGAGCACGTCGAGCCCTTCCGCGAAAAGCAGCACGTACAGCGGCGCGTAGCAGAGCATGAAGCCAAACGTATTGACCCCGTCAGCCACCGACAGCGCAATCCGCATGCCCTGCTCCTTGGGCAACAACACGATCGGCGCCAGCGGGCTTGTGAGAATCTGCCTGGCCAAATCGTCAACAACAGCGTACTTGCGAATCGCGTCGACCGAACCGGCCATCATCGCAAACGGCTTATGATCGCGGCGTTTGCGTTGCCTGAGCCTGCGCACGGCCTCGTCGTTCAGCGCATCGACCGCCAGGTGGAAGCCGCCGACACCCTTGATCGCCAGAATCCTGCCTTCGTGCAGCAGGCGAGCGGCCTCGGAAAGCACCGGATCGGTCCCGGTTCGCAGGACCGCGCCGGTCGCGTCGACCAGTTGGATGCTCGGCCCGCACGCCGGACACGCCACCGGCTGGGCGTGGAATCGCCTGTCGGCCACGTCCGAGTACTGGCTCGCGCAGCGCTCGCACATCGGGAAGACCGCCATCGTCGTATTGGGCCGGTCGTACGGGATCGATCTGACGATGGAATATCGCGGTCCGCAGTTGGTGCAGTTGATGAAAGGGTAGCGATAACGGAAGTCGTTGGGGTCGCCCAGCTCGGCCAAGCAGTCCCGGCATGTAGCGATATCGGCCGTCACCTGAGACAGCACGGTCCCGCCCGAATCGCTCCGCCCGATCGTGAAAGCTTCCTGCCCCTCGACCGGCTCGATGTCTATTCTTATACACGACCGAATCCGGGCCAGGGGCGGCTTGTCCGCGCCGGCCTGCAAACGGCGTACAAACTCGTCGATCCGGGCCTTGGGCCCTTGAAGCTCGACCGTGACCCCAGTGGTGTCGTTGTAGACCGTGCCCGCCAGACCCAGCTCGCAGGCCAGCCTGTACACGGCCGGCCGGAAGCCCACTCCCTGAACCTGGCCGGCTATTTCTATGCGCTCTCGTTTGACCAAAACGAGCTTTCCTTTCCCAATCTTCCGAGGGCCACCGGGCGAAGGTCCGAAAATCCCCACGGTCGCGGCGGACTATGGCCCCCCAGAGTCTATTGGCCCATCGCCCCTCTGCAAGAGCAAAATACCCGTGAAAAATTGCTTGCCCCCCGCCAGGGGGTGTGCTAACATACGGGTCCACGGGGCCATAGCTCAGTTGGGAGAGCGCTTGCATGGCATGCAAGAGGTCGTGGGTTCGACTCCCATTGGCTCCATTACCCCTTTCTGTCTACGTTTTCGAACGATCCAAGATTGACGATTCCACGCCGGTCCGCTACCGTCGAATCCCAGGAAATCGCTATTGGCCTGCCCGCGTGGGCCGCAACTCTGGAGGTGCTGCATGGGACACATCGGCAGACGGTTGTCGCTCTTCGTTCACCTGTCGGTTCTTCTGCTTCTACTGGGCACGCCGGTGGCGCCGGCCCAGCCTGTCGCACGCAAACTGTCCCCTCTGGTCCGGACTGTCGACCTGGATGTCGGCCAGTCCCAGACCGTGCAACTCCACGACGGCTCCCAGGCAACCGTCAGGCTGCTCGCCCTGGAGGAAATCCGCGACAGCGTGTGCAAGGCCGTTCGCCGGGCGACGGTAGACGTCGAAATCAACGGCCAGGCGATACCGCTGGTTTCCTCGACGTATCACCTGCCGGTGGCGGCGGGCGGAGTGCAAATCGACTGCCCCGTGACCCGAGGCTATACGCAGGACAGCAGCAAGGACAATCCCTGGGGGCTGGTCAAGGACGCGAGAATCCGCCTCTGGCCTGCGGACTCGCCTCTGATCCGGCCGGAAACGTTCGTCTACCCGGCTAAGCAGCGATGGTTCGCCTCCGACACGCAGATGGCCAACGTCCCGGTTTTCGTGGATGGGGGAGAGGTCCCCTCGAAGAAGAACATCTACTACCACTATGGCCTGGATTTCGGGGGCGTCGAAGGCTTGGTCGAGGTGGTCGCCGCCACCGACGCCCTGGTGGTCTCGGCGGGCACCGAAACGCTGAGCGGCTATGAAGACACCCCTGTAAGTCCCAGATACGACGTGATTTACACGCTTGACGACCGTGGCTGGTTCTACCGGTACAGCCACCTGTGCCGGATAGATGGCTCCGTCAAGCCCGGCCGGCGTGTCCGGATGGGCCAGAAGATCGGGGTGCTCGGGAAAGAAGGCGCCAGCGGCGGCTGGTCCCACCTGCACTTCGACATCACCTGCCGGCAGCCTTCGGGCCAGTGGGGCATTCAGAACGCCTACGCGTTTGCCTGGGAGGCTTATCAGCGCCAGTATCGTCCCGAGATCATCGCGGTGGCGCGACCGCACTGCGTGGGCTGGGCCGGCGAATCGGTCGAACTGGACGCCGGCCGGTCCTGGAGCCGCTGCGGGACGATCGAGGAGTTCGAGTGGACGTTCTGCGACGGCGGATCGGCCCTCGGCGCGAAGGTGCGGCGCACCTACGACGAGCCGGGCGAGTACAACGAGATTCTGCGGATCACCGACGCACGCGGCAACGTCGACTACGACTTCGCGGTCGTACAGATCTTCGACAAGTCCCACCCGAATCTGCTGCCGCCGACCATCCATGCGGCGTACTATCCCACCTCCGCCATCAAAGCGGGCGACGAGCTGAGCTTCAAGGTCCGCACATTTCGCACCACGCACGGCCACGAGGTCTGGGATTTCGGAGACGGCAGTCCCGAAGTGACCGTGCAGTCCGACGGCAACGTGGACGCCCACAATCCCGAGGGCTACGCGGTGACCAAGCACGCCTACCGCAAACCCGGCTGCTACATCGCCACGGTCCGGCGCAGCGACGAACGCGGCTGGCAGGCGATCACGCATCTGTTCGTCCGCGTCGGCGATGGAGCATGAGGCATGCCTTCTTCATCGTCTCCCAACAGGCTCAGGTCAACACGCAAGGAGTGAAATCATGACAAACGATGCGATGTCCTCATTGTCCCCCGCCAATCGCCGACGGAGTGTGTTCGCGATCGCGTGCTTCGCCCTGGTGGGCATGATGTGCTCGGCCGGATGTGCGTCGCAGGCGGGCGGATCGAACGAGCCTCGATGGATCAGCCTCTTCAACGGCAAGAACCTCAAAGGCTGGCACCCCAAGATCACCGGTTACGATCTGGACGACAATTTCGGGAACACGTTCTGCGTCGAGGACGGCGTCCTGAAGGTCTGTTACGACCAATATGAGAAGTTCGACGGCAAATTCGGCCACCTGTTCTATGAGACGCCCTTCTCCCATTATCGCATGCGCGTGGAATACCGCTTCGTGGGCGAGCAGACCCCCGGCGGTCCCGGCTGGGCCTTCCGCAACAGCGGCATCATGTTCCACTGCCAACCACCCAAGACCATGCGCAAAGACCAGGATTTCCCCGTCTCCATCGAGGCCCAGATGCTCGGCGGAAACGGCACGGACGATCGCTCGACCGCCAACGTCTGCACGCCCGGAACGCACATCGTGATGAACGACAGGCTGATCACCCAGCACTGCAACAACTCCAAGTCGCAGACGTATCACGGCGATCAGTGGGTGACGATGGAGATCGAAGTCCACGGCAACGGGAAGATCAGGCACCTCGTCAACGGCCAGGTCGTGCTCGAATACGAGCAGCCCCAGCTCGACGACAGTGACGCCGACGCCAAGAAGCTGATCAAAGACGGGAACACCATGATCCGCGAAGGCTATGTCGCCCTGCAAGCCGAGAGCCATCCGCTGGAGTTCCGCAAGGTGGAACTGATGCCGCTGGAGCAGTGAGGCCCGGTCCGTATTCTGCCCATCGGGCTTGTACGATGCACGTCGTCGGGATATGCCGCGCATCCGCTACGGATCGAAATCACCCATGGATCGGAACGCGTCCACGATCCTCAGCTCGGCCAGCGCCCCCTGGTCCTGCTTACCGAAGGAGTGGGTGAAGGGCCAGATCTCGCCGGGGACGATGTTGTTTCCGGCCGCGGGGCAGAAATGCCCCACCGAGACCAGGCGCCCGCCGGTGTCGCGCAAGGCCACCTGTAACTCCACGCCGCGCGTCGCCGTCCCTACGTTCTCGATTTCTCCGATGGCGTGGACCCGCCCGTACTCGTCGCGAATCGCGCGAAAATCCCGGATGGCAAATCCGCATCGCACCAATTGCGGATGCCCACCGGATGAATCCGCCATCGGCGCTACGGCCGTGGTGACCACTGTCACATCCGGGACTCCGAGCCGCTCGGGCCTCGATTTCTCAGACGCAGCAGAACAGCCCAACGCCAGACTCGCCAAACCGACGAGCAACAACCACACGCAATACCCCTTCATCACCGGGTCCTTTCATCGGCCCAGACCTCAGGTCATCTCCGTCGGCCCGCTCCGGGGCTCAACAACGCAACCATCTCCCACTCCTGTGCGGCAACGGTCCCACGGTCGGCTGCCGGACGACATGTTATGTACTTGATACATATGGGATTATCGCATTTATCGGACGTCGTGTCAAGGAATTCCGTCTCTGGCGAGCAGCGTCCATTGGAGACGGCAAATCACCGATAATCCGATAGACATTCAGTCGTATTGAACAAGAAAGGAGGAGCACCGCCGATGCAGACTCCGAAGTGGTAGGCGCCCCTTTGGAGCCGAGTGGGATTCAGGCGGTGCTCCCGGTGATTGGGTCCATCTCCCTCGACCCATATAGAGGCGTACACGTGGCGTAAGTGTGGATGCCTATTTCTTCGCACGCGCTCTTTTTTTTGAAGCCGCGGCGTACCGTCCCAATGACGCTGCACCGGTCAAACCACAAACGCTGAGGCAAACTGGTCAAGGCTCTCATTCGCCGCAAGGTGGCATTCTGCGCAGCTCGCGACAGCAAGGAAATCCGCGTAGGAATGGCCCGGTGTCTCCGTGTTCCTCTGCCGCCGGCACAATCGAATTCTTCTCGAAAATGCGCTCAAGAAAACTCCTGCGTCTGGCCGATGCGAGAGAATGAAAAAGTTCAGAACGGTGGCTCGAAGCTGAAGACCAGCAAGGTCCTCTTAGCCAAAACCGGCATCGTCTATCTACTCTTGCATGCCTGTTGCATCCAACGCCAGACCATGCACGGGGCGGTTAGGAACAAAAGGAGAGAGCCACGAATAACTCAGTTGGGCCCCTGTGAGAGCAGCAGGCGGGTATTTCGTGTAACTGGACACAAGCACTGGCAAATACCTTCGTGTCCTGCTGCGACAGGGGCCTTCTTCTTGCACCTCCCAGCCCCCTCGGGCCATCTGACCCCAGACTTCTACAACGCCCGCTTCCGTAAGATCCGATCGTAGAATGCTGTCGTCTGCGCCGCGATCCTGGTGTGCGACAGCTCCCGCTCGGCCCAGGCTCGCGCGGCGTCGCCAAGCCGACGCCGTGTGTCCGGGTGTTCGATGAGATCGCCAAGGATCGCGGCCAACGCGCGGGGGTCGGCCGTCGGGGTGACAATGCCCGTTTCGGCGTCGCGAAGATGGATCGACTCGCGCTGCTTGGTGAAGCCGGCAGAGACGACGCACAGACCGCAACTCATAGCCTCGTACATGACCGATCCGCCCGACAGACTCACGAGCACATCGAGGCTGTTCAGTACATCAGGCATATCATCTCTCCGACCGATGAGGGCAAGTTGCCCGTTCAAGCCGCCGGCCTGTGCCAGACGACTCACCTCGGCGCCGTAGGCGGGGTTGCGGATCTCCCCGATGAGCACGAAGCGCACCTGCCGGCCCCAGCGGCGTTGCACTTCGAGCGCGGCCCGGATGAACTCCAGTTGCCGCTTGGCCGGCTCGATGCGACCGACCAGACCGATCTGGAGCACGGGACCATCTCCGGTGTGGCCGGACCCGTCCGCCAGGCGGTTCCTCGAGGGCCTGAATAGATCAACGTCCACGGCATCTTCGATTTGAACGATCCGGTCGGCACGGATGTACGCACTCCGCAGGACGCGTGTGATCTTCGGCGAAATGGAGATCAGGCCGGTTGCGGCATACAGACGGTGTTTCCATATCCCCCGCCACGTCACCGGCCCTCGCACATGCACGATCGAAGGGATCCCCAGCCGCCACCGCAGCCAGTTCACGTAATTGCCCAGCCACATGTCTGAGGCGTGGATGCAGGTAGGTTCCATCGATCTGGCAAGCGCAACGAGCCTCTCGGCGTCCTGATACCGGTGAATGGCGTGACGCGGTTTCCGCCAGGGGCGCAGCGACAGCACCTCGGTGCGAACGCCGGCGGACCGTAACTGCTCGACGATCTGGCCTTCCGTCGTGCAGACCACGGTCGGCTCATAGGAGGCGTCCAGGCCTTTCAGAAGCAGCAAGAGCTGGCGATGACTGCCGCCGATATTGCCACCTTTGGATACGTATAGAATTCGACGCAACATGACGCTTGTCCTTGCTTACCCGTCGTGGGAAGTCACACCTATGCATCATAGGCTGTGAAGAGATGTATTTCCACGTTCTTTCCTGGAGATTCTCACATGGCCAACGGCTTGGCCCGACGTTACAATGCCGGATACGCAAACAACCTTTCCGCAGCGATTTCGGATCGTCAATGTGATGTGCACTGGCAGAAAGCAAGGCCATATCGGCCGGGTTCCGTTGAACAACAGACTCATCCTGGGGGCAATGGGGGGCATGCTGCGTCCCTCGATCCGTCTGACGTATCGTCACCTGGGCGCGGCGATGACCTGCGTTGGCGTTATCGACGCCCGGGCCGTAGCCGCCGCCGAGAATGACGAGTTGATCAACATCCTCGGCCGACGCGAGGTCACGACCGAAGAGGAACGGCCGGTCAGCGTCCAGCTCATCGGCGGCGATATCAAAGAACTTGCCGTTGCCGCCGGTCGGATTCAGCGATTCGCCAGCGTGATCGATCTGAACTGCAGCGGCCCGATCCAGCGTCTGATTGACCAGGGCTACGGAACATCGAGCCTGCTGCGCGATCCGGCTTTCATCCGGGAGATGGTCCGCGCCGTCGTGGAAACGACCCGTCTGCCTGTTACGGTGAAGATCCGGATCGGTATCGAGGGTCCGGATGTGGACGTGGTACGAATCGCACAGAACTGCCAGGAGGGCGGCGCCGCCGCGATCACCGTACATGCCCGTTTTGTCCGGCAGATGTACTGTGGACCGCCGGACTGGGACGCGATCAAGATGGTCAAAGAGAACGTGGACCTGCCCGTCATTGGCAATGGCGCCGTACATTCGGCCTTCGACGCGCAAGCCATGCTTGAACGGACGGGCTGCGACTTCGTCATGATCGGCACGGCGGCGTTCATCAACCCGCTGATCTTCCTTCAGACGAACGAGCTTCTGGAGACGGGCCATTGCCGGACCATCGGCAGCGCCCAGGCGTTGGTCCGGTTCTTCCGGGAGTACTCGATCGTCGCGCGGAAGCTGGAGTCCCGAGGGCCCGTGAGCTTCCTGCGTCGTTCCTGCAAGAACTTCCTCAAGGTCCGGTCATTCATGCAGAGGATTCAGCGCGGCGAGGTCACATTGGAGTGAACCATACATGAACGACGGCAAAGGGGAATGGATCGTCCGGCTGCTGGAGACCCTGCGCGACATGCCGTACCGAGTCCGGTTTCTTCTCGGCAAGCGTCCCCGGGTGCGCATGCTGTACCTCGAAGTGACACATCGCTGCAACGCCCGCTGCATGAGCTGCTACACAGGCGCCGGAAGAGAGAAAGACGACGTGCTCACGCTCGATGAGAAAGAATCGGTCGTCCGACAGGCCAAACAGATGGGCGCCCGTACGGTGTCCCTGAGCGGCAGTGGTGAGCCGCTGTTGTATCCCCATTTCTTTGAGCTGGTCGATTTCATCCGTCTGCAAGACATGCAGGTGGTCATGTTCACCAACGGCACCACGATTGACCGAGCCTGTGCGGACCGCCTGATTGCCAAGAATGTGATCACCTACTTCAAATTGTTCAGTCTCGATCCGGACACGTTCGACCGCATGATGGGCAAGA
Source organism: Sedimentisphaerales bacterium (assembly GCA_040772485.1). Taxonomy (GTDB): domain Bacteria; phylum Planctomycetota; class Phycisphaerae; order Sedimentisphaerales; family Anaerobacaceae; genus Anaerobaca. The sequence continues at coordinate 34,528 of JAXGYC010000021.1, forward strand.
CAAACGCCTATAAGTGGGTCTCGCACACGTACTCCTGCGGCGACTCCAGCAAAACGGTCTGCCTTCCCAGCGGCCTGAAGCACCTGCTCGACGCCCAGGAAGCCGCCGGCGTCGCGGGCCTGGTCAGGGCCGAGTCACTGATCACAAAACTGAACCGCCGCACGCTGCCGGACGTGGCACAGCTATGCAAAGACCTGAATCTTGTCCTGCATCTGGAAACCCCTGTCTGTGCGGGACGCGCGATCGAGAAGTATGCGGACATCGCTCTGGACTCTGCGGAGTACGAGAGCCTCTACCACGAACTGGTCGCCATCCTTGGAGAGGAGTATTTCCGCGAGCTTCGAGCTCATCCGTGCCCGGTGGAACACAATCCGGCGGTCTGGACCAACGGTGATATCGCGCTCTGCAGCAGCCGACCGGCCCACGTCGGCAATGTGAGGCAGGCCTCCCTTGAAAGCTTGTTTCACAAGGCCCAGATGCGAAAACGCCAGGAAGATCGCCGTCTGCCCCAATCCGATGGCGAGACTCGCCACTTCCGCACATGCCCGGCGAGGCAGTACTACCGGATGCGACACGGAATTCGCGGCGATGATTGAATGCTGGAGAACGGCCGTGCCCAAGCCACTACGCAGGCTCTATCGAAAAACACAACGGTTGGGTCAGATTGTCCTTTTCTGGCGCCGGGTCAACCGACTGTGGCATTGGCCGTCCATTGTGTCCTTCCGGCGGGCCTTGCGCGTCTGCCGGAGAGACCGATTCGAGCCCGCCGAGGCATTCCGCCTGGGCCTGTTCCACCCGGCCTCGGCCCCCGATAGGCCGTCGTGCTACGTGAGTCGCAAACGATTGACCGAGGTCCAGGAGGCCTTGAATCCTGCCGGCTGGACGCCGCTCCTGAAGAACAAGGACCTGTTCTACCGATACAGCGCTGCTCTGGGCATACCCGTCCCGCGATTGTACGCGGTCGTGCAGGCCACCGCGCCGGGTTGGTCTTGCGCAGGCGGTGCGCTCGGAACGCCAAAGGAATGGACGACCTTCTTCGAACGCTACCTGCCGGCGGAATTTGCCGTCAAACCCGCCGTTGGAGCTTATGGGAACGGGTTCAATATCTACCGGAGGGTCAGCGGCGGGTACGTGGATGCTCTCGAAAACCGCATCGAGTCCAGCGCCTTGTACGATGCGCTCGTTTCTTCAGGCCATGACCGATATGTGATCCAGGAGCGGGTTCACAGCCATTCGGACCTCGTGCGTCTCAGCGGGACGCAGGCGCTGCAAACCGTCCGAATGATCACCCTGGTGGAGCCCGCCGGCGATGTGCGCATTCTGCATGCCCACCTGAAGGTCATCGAGGCCGAAGAGATCGTCGACACCTTCCTTGACGGTCTGACCGGCAATATTGAGGCGCCCGTAGACCTGAAGTCTGGCTGCCTGAAATCCGCCAATCGAATCCCCGACACGGGCAGTGGTGTTGTCACAATTGACGTCCACCCCAAGACGAGAATTCCGTTCACGGGATTTTTGCTCCCGTTCTGGCCGCAGGCATGCGATCTGGTGCGCCAGACCGCGCCTCACTTTCTACCCGTGCAGACTATCGGGTGGGACGTCGCGCTGACGCCCACCGGGCCGCTGATCGTCGAAGGGAACGTCTGGTGGGATCCGCCCAACCAGCATGGGAACCTGCACACCGTCCTGCAAACCATCCGCGACCTCTGTCCGTCCGTGACGTGACCGACGCGCCAGCCGAGCGTCCAACGGCGCGTGGAAAAACACCCGGCCAGCCTTTGCAGGCGGTTGCGGCAGTTGGTACAATCTCGTTTGGACCCGGGGCGGTTCCATCTGATTTCCCTACGGACGGGAAACGTCGGCTCTAAGGGAGGCATGCCATGAACGGAAAACGCATCGATCGACGAATGTTTCTCAAGACAACCGCGGCCGGCGCGCTGGCCTTCCCGATGGTTGTGCGGTCTTCTGCCTTGGGCAAGGCCGGAACCGTCGCGCCCAGCGAGCGCGTCACGATGGGATTCATCGGCGTCGGCGGCATGGGAACCAACAATATGCGGGCCTTCCTCGCGCAACCCGATGTGCAGGTGCTCGCGGTTTGCGACCCCGTCCGGGCCAGCGACGAATACGGTCACTGGTACAAGAAAGGCTGGAACGGCGCCTGGTTTGGGCGCGAGCCGGCGGCCAGAATCGTCGAGGACGACTACGCCCACAAGGCCGGTTCGGGGCAGTACAAGGGGTGCGCCGCGTACGTGGATTTCCGCGACCTGATCGCGCGGGACGACATCGACGCGGTGTGCATTGCGACGCCCGACCACTGGCACGCCATCTGTGCGCTCCAGGCGGCCGCGGCGGGCAAGGACATCTACTGCGAGAAGCCCATGACTCTGACCATCGCCGAGGGCCGGGCGATGGCCGAGGCCGTTCGACAATACCACGTCGTCTTTCAGACCGGCACCCAGCGCCGATCGAGCCAGTTGTACCGTTTCATCTGCGAGGTCGTCCGCAACGGGCGGATCGGCAAGCTCCAGAGGGCCCTGGTTGCGATCGGGCCGAACAACAAGCAGGCCCCGCCGAGCGACTGGAAGCCGATGCCGGTGCCCGAGTGGCTGGATTACGAGATGTGGCTCGGGCCGGCGCCGTGGGCGCCCTATCACAAGGACCGCTGCCTTTACACGTTCCGGTTTGGCGCCGACTATTCCGGCGGCCAGACGACCAACCTCGGCGCGCACGGCATCGACGTCGTCCAGTGGGCCAACGGCACCGACGACACGGGACCGGTCGAGATCGAGGACCTGGGAGGCGAGTTTCCCACGGACGGCCTGTTCACCACCGCCACCAAGGTCCACTTCCGCGCCCGCTATGCCAACGGCGCCGAGTTGGTTTGCAGGACGCAGGAGGACGAAATCTACCGCTTCGAAGGAACCGAGGGCTGGATTCAGGTTCCGACCTATTCGGACGAGATCACCTGCCAGCCCGAATCGCTGAAGACCACCGTGATCGGCCCGGACGAGATTCATCTCTACGAGAGCAACGATCATCACCGCAATTTCGTCGACTGCATCAAGACGCGCGGCCAGACCGCCGCTCCGGTCGAGGTCGGCCACCGCTCGGTGACGATCTGCCATCTGGGCAACATCGCCATGCAGCTCAGGAGCAAGTTCCGATGGGACCCGGTTGCCGAACGCTTCACCGACAGCCACGAGGCCAACACGCTACTCTCCAGAGCCATGAGAAGCCCCTGGCACCTGTAGCGGAAACGAAGTCGGGAGGAAACCCATGGATCGCAAGCGTATGCGTCTGTGTTCCACCCTGTTACTGGGCATCTTCCTCGTATGGATTACCCCATCCGTTCGGGCCGATGATCCGATCACCCTCGATACGGACCCCAATCTTGCGGCGTGGTGGAAGTTTGACGAGACCGGTGGAAAGACGGCCGCCGATGCGTCCAAACATGAACGGATCGCCACGTTCAGAGCAGAGTTGTCGTTCGACGGGAACTCCGCCGCCGGCCGAATCGGCAAGGCAGTCCGTCTTGCTGGAGAGGAAGGCTATCTCACAGTGCCCAAGTACAAGGGCATTGGCGGGACCCGGCCTCGGACGCTCGCGGCCTGGATCAGGACGGCAACGGCCTCCGGGGAGATCGTCTCCTGGGGCACCAGCGATTTCGGCAAGATGTGGACGTTGGGCTTTATCCGGGGTCGCGTGGGCGTCACGCCCCATGGCGGGTATTTGTACATGAACGACGAAACTCATGACGACCGATGGCATCACGTCGCGGTCGTGGTCCGGCAGGCGGAAGCGCCCAACCTGTACGACGATGTGGCGCTCTATCTGGACGGCCAGGTCGCCGTCATCCACGACATCGGGCTTCTGGACCTCTGGCCCATCGATACGGGCAACGAGCTCGACGTCCGGATCGGGCGGAACTTCAAGGGTCTCATCGACGACCTGCGGATCTACAGCCGCGTTCTTTCGGAAGACGAGATTCACGCTCTTTTCACGCTGGACACCAACCGTCCACTGACCCGGTCTCGATAGCAAAGGGGGCAGACATGGAAAACGCACGACGAACACGACGCCAGTTCATGCGCGACACAGCCACCACCGTAGCGGGCCTCGCGGTCGGCCTGGGCGCCGCCGGCCAGGCGGCGAAAGCGGCCGAGGACGCCGCCGGCACGTCCAGGATTCTCAGCTATCATCCCGACATGGAGTACCGCCGGCTCGGCAAGACCAACATCATGGTCTCCGCCGTCGGTCTGGGAGGACACTCGCGCAGCAACGACCGGGAACGCGCCGACATCATCAGCCGCTGCATGGACATGGGCGTCAATTACATCGACGCCTGCTGGGACAACGAGGTCAAACGCGACGCCAAGGCGCTGAAGGGACGGCGCGACAAGGTGTATCTGGCGCTGTCGCACGGCGCCAAGGAGGTGCGCAACGAGGACTTCCGTACGTCGAAGAAGCTGCTCGAATCGCTGGACGAGCTGCTGCGAGACTCGGACCAGGACTACACCGACCTGTGGCGGATCACCTGCCTGGAGCCGGGCGGCCGGCACACGTTCGACACCGCTTGCGAAATCGTCGACGCCCTCGAGAAAGCCAAGAAACAGGGCAAGGCCCGCTTCATCGGTTTTTCCTCGCACGACCGGCGCTGGATTCAGTTCATGATCGAGTACTTCCCGCAGATCGAAGTGGTCTGCTTTCCTTTCACCACGATGACGAAGAAGGCCCCGCAGGACAGTCTGTTCGATGCGCTCAAGCAGCGGGACGTCGGCGCGTTCGGGATCAAACCATTCGCCGCCGCGTCGCTGTTCACCGGCGATGCGGAACAGGACAACCGCCGGGGTCGCCTGGCGCTGCGCTACATCCTGCACAGCAACACCGTGGTCCCCATTCCGGGGGTCAACCGCATGGAGGAGGTGGACAACGTCATCAAGGCCGTGTCGGAACGGCGGCAGTTGGACGTACAGGAGAAAGCGGAGCTGGAAACCGTCGGCAGGGAGACCTTTGCCAGACTGCCCAATCACTACCAGTGGCTCAAGAACTGGCAGCACGTCTGATCGACACCCCCGCCGACACCACACCGACGATCACCGGAGACACGGATGCCCCAGATCATCACGTCAAGACGGCTCGGACCGACAGCCCGTTTTGCCATCGGCGCCTTGGCTGCCATCCTCATGGCCGCCCAGGGTTGTGAACGGACTGCCCGCATACCCCCTTCTCAGATGGACGTCGCGGCCCCAACACCGGCCGAACCGTCCTCAGTACCCGCTCAGAAACCCCTGCTGCTGGATGACGAGCCGCTGCTGTTGCTCGACGAGGAACCAACGGCGACCCCGCCGGACCAGCCGGCAGCCGACAATAGTCGCTGCTTCGTCTGCCACGCCAACTACCTGGATGAGAAGATCGCGGTTACTCATGCCCGCGCCGGGATCGGCTGCGCCACGTGCCATGGCGCCAGCGATGCGCACATCGCCGACGAATCGTGGGCTTCCGGCGGTAACGGCACCGCGCCCGACATCATGTTCCCGAAGGAGCGGGGCAATCCATCGTGCATGGTCTGCCATCCCAAGGACAAGATCGACACAGCCGAGCACAAGCCGCTCTTCGCCAATGATGCACAGCAGGAACTCTGCACAGACTGCCACGGCAGCCACCGCCTGCCCGTACGCCGGAGCAAGTGGAAGTGAGGGGTCGCAACCCAGTCGTGGCATGACTCCCCGTCTCTGTTTGCGAAAAGCCCACTCTGTAGGGGCGTTTTCCAGAACCATCGCATCTCTCAACCCGTAAAGCTCAAGCTGGTGGGTACTTGCGCGGACACAAAAATCCATCCACAAGGTGAGAAAGTGCTTGGCGATGAGGAGTTCCTACGATATAGTAGCTTATCCTAACTTGGTCGAAACCAGCCTATGGGGCACCAGTCACCGTAGCAGGAACAAGCAAGTGTTCGCAGGGACCGTGCATGAGTGGAACCCCGGAAACGACCGATGGCAAGGAGATCGCGCAGAGGATGGATGCGTTTCGGGCCAGATGTCACGAGGCGGGACTGAAAGTGACGCCTCAGCGAATGGCGGTCTACAAGGCCCTCATGGAGACGGACGAGCATCCCTCGGCGGAGATGGTCTTTCGGCAGGTGCGCCGGGTCTACCCCAATATCTCGCTGGACACGGTCAACCGGACACTCCTGACGCTCAGCGAGATCGGTGCCGCCTTCATCGTCGAAGGCTCCGGCGACGCCAAGCGATTTGACGCCAATCTGGGCAACCACCAGCACTTCAAGTGCGTCCGGTGCAGGAGAATTGTGGACTTTCACTACGAACCGTTCGACCGAATCGCCGTACCGGAGAATCTGACGGGCGGATTTACCGTACTGAGAACGACCGTGTGCGTCGAAGGCTTGTGCGACCGATGTCGCCTCCAGGAATCGTGACGACGGGCATTCGTCGTAAACCCAGATGCATCAGCGTTATATGTCAAGGGAGATTACGAATGAGTTTGAAGGGCACCCAGACGGAGAAGAACCTGCTGACCGCCTTTGCTGGCGAGTCGCAGGCGAGGAATCGCTACACGTATTACGCCGGCCAGGCCAAGAAGGAAGGTTACGAGCAGATCGCGGCCATCTTCGAAGAGACCGCCAACCAGGAGAAGGAGCACGCCAAACGCCTGTTCAAGTTCCTCGAAGGGGGAGAAGCCCAGATTCAGGCCAGCTTCCCGGCCGGCGTCATCGGAACGACGGTGGAAAACCTCAAGGAAGCGGCCGCCGGTGAGCACTACGAGACCACAGAGATGTACCCCGGCTTTGCCAAGACCGCCCAGAAGGAAGGATTCGTCGAGGTGGCCGCGGTATTCAAGATGATCGCCGTAGCCGAGAAGCGGCATGAGGACCGGTACGTCAAGCTGGCCAGGAACATCACCGACGGCGCCGTGTTCAAACGCCCGACTCCCGTGCGCTGGGTGTGTCGAAACTGCGGTTACGTACATGAGGGACCCGATGCACCGAAAGTCTGCCCGGCCTGTGCCCACCCCCAGGCTCACTTCGAGATCGAAGCGGTCAACTACTGAGACCAGCACCCGCGCGTGCCTGCTGATCTGGGCGGCCATGATCGCGGCAACCGGATGTGACGGCCCCCATGAGGGCAAGGAGACACCCATGAAAGAGCGAACAGGCTTGGTGACGCTGAAAGGCAATCCGGTCACGCTGCTGGGCCCGGAGATCAAAATCGGCCAGGCGGCGCCGGACGTGGAACTGACGGCGAACGATCTGTCGACGGTCAAACTATCGAGTTTTCAGGGCAAGGTGCGGATCATCACGTCGGTCCCCTCGCTGGACACGCCGGTCTGCGACACGGAGACCCGCCGCTTCAACGAGGCCGCGGCCAAGATGGGCGAGGACGTCGTCGTCCTGGCAGTCAGCATGGACCTGCCGTTCGCCCAGGCCCGCTGGTGCGGCGCCGCGGGCGTCAAGAACGTCAAGACGCTATCGGACCATCGTGACGCGGCGTTCGGCACGGCCTACGGCGTGCTCATCAAGGGGCCGCGTCTGCTGGCGCGAGCGGTGTTCGTGGTGGACAAGCAAGGCGTCGTCCGCTACACGGAACTGGTCAAGGAAGTCGCCAGCGAGCCGAACTACGAAGCGGCGCTCGCTGCCGCACGCAAGCTGCTCTGAGCTGAGCCTGGCCGGAGAGCGGAGTATTGAAGAGGAACGCAGAGATGAGACAGATCAGACCCAACGTGTTTTCCATAGGAGCCATCGACTGGGACCGCCGGCTCTTCGACGAACTGATCCCCCTGCCCGAGGGAACGACTTACAACGCCTACGTGGTCAAGGGCAGCGACAAGGTCGCTCTGTTGGACACAGTCGATCCGGCCAAGAACCAGATGCTGATGGGCAACCTGGTCTCCCTGGGCATCGACAAGATCGATTACATCGTCGCGCACCACGCCGAACAGGACCACTCCGGATCGATCCCGGATGTCCTGATGCTCTATCCGGGCGCCAAGGTCGTCACCAACGCCAAGTGCCGTTCGATGCTCATCGACCTGCTGCACGTCGAAGAGGATCGCTTCCTCGTCGTCGAGGACAACGCGACGCTGCCCCTGGGCGGCAAGACGCTTCGATTCGTCTACACGCCCTGGGTCCACTGGCCCGAGACGATGTGCACATACCTGGAGGAGGACAAGGTCCTGTTCTCGTGCGATTTCTTCGGCGCGCATCTGGCCGAGAGCAATCTGTTCGTGGCCGACGAGCCGCTCGTGCTGGAGGCCGCCAAGCGGTACTACGCCGAGATCATGATGCCCTTCCGCCCGGCCATTCGCAAGAATCTCGAAAAGGTCGACGCGCTCGACATCGAGATCATCGCTCCCAGCCACGGACCGGTCTACGACAATCCCCGATTGATCGTGGACGCTTACAAAGATTGGGTCAGTGATGACGTCAAGAATGAGGTGGTCCTCGCTTACGTCTCGATGCACGAGAGCACGCAGAAGATGGCCGAGCACCTGACCGCCGCGCTGATCGAACGAGGCATCACGGTCCGGCCGTTCAATCTGACGGTCACCGACCTGGGCAAGCTGGCGATCGCGCTGGTCGACGCCGCAACGGTCGTGCTCGGCTCGCCCACCGTCCTGACGGGCGCGCATCCCAAGGCCGCCTACGCCGCGCTCGTCGCCAACGCGCTGCGACCCAAGACGCGGTTCGCCTCGATCATCGGGTCGTTCGGATGGGCCGGAAAGATGACCGAGCAGCTCGCGGGTCTGATCGGGAATCTCAAGGTCGAGGTGATTCCGCCGGTCGTCGCAAAGGGCCATCCGAAGGACGAGGATTTCCTCGCCCTGGACAAGCTGGCCGATGAGATTCTCGATCGGCACAAAGCGATCGGCATAGTCAAGTGACGCCGCCTCGGTCCGCATCGCAGCAAATAGAGAAGAGAACCGACGATCCGATCGAGGGGAATAGCTCGGTTGACAGGATCGTCCGGAGGCGTAAGATGGCCGAAAAGGCCCCGGGTGCGGCGTTCCGGATCGACCGCCAATCGGGCCAACGAACGTTCACACCACCGCCAAGATAAGGAGAGCACCGCATGAGCGTGACATTCAACGCCAACGAAGTCTTCGAGATGGCCGAGCAGATCGAACGCAACGGCGCCAAGTTCTATCGCGAAGCGGCCACCAAGACCGGCGGCCGCGACATGAAGGACATGTTCCTGAACATGGCCGCGATGGAGGACCGGCACCTCAAGATCTTCGAGGCCATGAGGAAGGAACTGACCGCCCAGGAGAAATCCTCGAATGTCTTCGATCCCGACAACGAGGCGACGCTGTACCTCCAGACGATGGCGGACGGCAAGGGCAGCGAAGGAATGCGGAACCCCGCGGAGAAGCTGACGGGCAACGAAACCGCTCACGAGCTGCTGGAGATCGCGATCGGCGCCGAGAAGAATTCGGTGCTGTTCTACGTGGGGTTGAAGGACTTGGTCAGCGCCAAGGGCGGGCGGGACAAGGTCGAGGGCATCATCCGAGAAGAGGTCCGGCACGTAGCCGATCTGAGAAAACAACTGATCGCGTTGAATGAAAGGAAGTAGTGATGAAGTACCGGTGCCTTCTCTGCGGCTACATTTACGATCCGGCCATCGGTGATCCCGACAACGGGGTCCGGCCGGGAACCGCCTTTGCCGATCTGCCGGACGATTGGGTCTGCCCGGAATGTGGAGCCGGCAAGGACCAGTTCGAGCCGGCCGACGACTGAAATCGGCTCCCCCTGAATCAGAAACGATGGACCTGCGAGCCTCTGGCTTCCAGAGGCTCGGGGCCGCCACTCCCGTCGATGTCATGGGCAAGCATCGGGCCGCTTCCGACCCGCAGGAGAACACGACAATGACTGTCCAGGACATTCACCCTTCTCTTGCCGCGATGGAAATCGTGTGCGCCGAGACCGCTGCCGCTCCGACGGCGATGGTTGTCTTCGGCGCCTCGGGCGATCTGGCGCATCGCAAACTCCTGCCCGGTCTCGCCCAGATTCAGCAGCGCGGCCTGCTGAGCGAGCATTTCTGTCTTCTGGGCTGCGGACGCACGGAGTATTCTGACGAACAGTTCCGTCAGATGGCCCGCGAAGCCCTTCGCAAGAATGCCAAGGGCATCTCCGACGACACGGTGAGATCGTTCATCGAGGGACTCGATTACCTCAGCGGCGATTACGACGATCCCGCTTTGTACCAGCGCATCAAGGACCGGCTCGCTGAATTGAAGGCCCGACACCGCATCTCGGGCTGTGACATCTTCTATCTGGCGGTCCCGCCGGCCCTGTACGGGCACATCACCGAGCACCTCGGCGCCGCCGGCCTTTCGTGCAAGGACCAGCCGAAGTGCCAACAGTGTGCCCGACTGGTCGTCGAGAAACCGTTCGGCCGGGACCTTCAGACCGCCACGGAACTGAACCAGACCCTGTACCGCTGGTTCAGCGAAGAGCAAATCTACCGGATCGACCACTATCTGGGCAAGGAGACCGTCCAGAACATCATGATCTTCCGCTTCGCCAACGGCATCTTCGAGCCGGTCTGGAACCGCAGTCACATCGACAATATCCAGATCACCATCGCCGAGACCCTGGGCGTCGAGCACCGCGCCAGCTACTATGACCACTCCGGCGCGCTGCGTGACATGTTCCAGAACCACATGCTCCAGATGCTGGCGCTGGTGGCGATGGAGCCGCCCAGCTCGTTCGACGCCGACCGCATCCGCGACGAGAAGGCCAAGCTGCTTCGCTCGATTCGCCCGTTCGAGTTCGACGAGTGGAACAGTTCGTTCGTGCGAGGCCGGTACGGACCCGGCGTCACGAACGGACAGCCGGTGTTGGCCTACCGCGAGGAGCGCGGCGTTGCGGCGGATTCGACCACCGAGACGTTCGTCGCCGCACGCCTGTTCGTGGACAACTGGCGATGGAAGGACGTGCCCTTTTATCTGCGGACCGGCAAGCGGCTGGCCCGCAAGAACACGGAGATCGCCATCACGTTCAAGCAGGTCCCGCACTCGCTGTTCGGCTCCGTCGGCCTCGACGAACTGCCGCCCAACATCCTGGTGTTCCGCATCCAGCCGGAGGAGGGTATGTCGCTGCACTTCCAGGCCAAGCGGCCCGGCTCCAAAATCTGCATGGGCACGCTCAACATGAGCTTCGCCTACAACGACATCTTCCACGCGGAGATGCCCGAAGCCTACGAGCGGCTCCTGCTCGATTGCATGACCGGCGATCAGACGCTGTTCACGCGGTTCGATTCCGTGGACCTCGCCTGGCGGCTGCTGATGCCCGTCCTCGACGCCTGGCACGACGGCAGGACTCCCCTGCCGGAATATCCCGCCGGCAGCGGGAGCTTCCCGCAGGCCGACGCCCTGCCCGCCGCCGACGGCCGCCGCTGGCGCCGCCTCTGAGTCAGGCAATCGTCGGGCCGGATATCCGGCATCGTGATTTCTACCGTGCGGCGCGGAGGAAGGCTTGGATGTTCTCGGTCGGCACGTCGGGGGGCATGCCGCCGCCGCAGGAGAGGATGATTCGCCGCCTGTCCGTCAGCGGGTCGAGGGCAGCCTTTACACTCGCCGCAACATCTTCCGGCGTACCTTGCGCCAGCACGTCTCGGGGTGGGATGTTGCCCAGCAAGGTCATGCTGTCGCCGGCCCGCTGGCGCATCTCGCCCAGCGAATGCTCGAACGCGAAGTTGAAGAGATTGACGCCAATCTCGGCCAAGTACGGCGCACAGACCAGGCCCTGCGCGTCGTTGTGGAAGAACCGCACGGGCACATCGAGACTGCCGAACACCCGCTTCAGATAAGGCAGCGCCGACTCCCGGAAGTCCGCGTCGCCGAGAAAGCCGACGATGTCGTCGAGGATGAAGACGCCCTCGATGGATGGGAAGCACTCCTTCTGGAGTTGCAGCCAGTCGACGGAGAAATCCGCGATCCGCGTCAGGAGCTTCGCGACAGGCTCGGGGTCGGTGCGCAGCGCCATGAGGAACTCGGTCGTCCCCATCAGGAAGGTTGCGACATTCAGCGGGCCGCGTGCGACCGCGAATCGGACGCGGTGCCCCGCTTCTTCGATCTGCGGCTGATGCAGCTTGAGCCGACGAAGAACAAAGGGCAGCAGGCCATCCGTCCTCGGGTTTGGTTTCTCGATGTTGGCGATGTCATCGATGGAGCGGATGATCTTGTCCGCGTAGGGCAGCGCGTTCTCCTCCCATCGGCAGCGGGTCCCGAACGCCGACGGCTCGGTGCACATGCCGTATTCTGACCAGAAGCCGGGAAGGAACAGGACGTCAGGAAAGGTCCGAACGGCCTTGAGGTTCGCATCGAGCCACTTGCGATCGCTGCTGTAATAGTCCAGGACGGTCTGTCCCGCCCAGCCCGGCAGCCAGGGGCTGTCGATGATGAAACCAACCGGAAGCGGATCGACTACATCGCCATCGAGAACCGCCAACAGCTTCTCCCACTGCTCGTTCGTCATCGTGTCACGTGTCCCAAAGGAGTCTCAGAATCTCTTGACCTCGACCTCCGCGCCCGACTGCTCGGCAGAGACGTAGGCGCTGTAGATCGTCGCGATGCAGTCGGCCGCCAGAGAGCTGTCGGTTTCCACTGGCTCGCCGTATGCGGCGGTGCGGTAGAACGCCTCGATTTCCTGCGGATAGCCCGTGAACCAGTCCTCGTCGGGCGACGGGTTCGACCAGCCCTGCTTGGTGCCGATCTTCTCGACGACATAGACGTCCTTGAAGTTCGTCTCCAGCGGGTTGTAGGTTTGCATCGCCGTGTTCGGGTTGATGTTGCAGACCGACCGGTGGTTGTTGGCCGCGACCTCCAGCCAGTTGTGGATGCCGCCCAGGACGATGTCCGAGGCGAAGATCGTCGCGAGCGTGCCGTCTTCGAAGACCACGTGCATCACCGAGAAATCGTCGATGTCGAAGTAATCGCAGCGGATGTGCCCCTCGTCGCGGAAGTTCGGCATGCGGGTCAACGCGTGGATCCGCGCGGTGACCGACTTCGGACGGATCGGCACGCCGTCGCGGGCCCTGCCTTCCACACGCTTGAGATACAGCGCCGCCGTCAGTGGATGGCAGCCCTTACCGATCATGACGCCGCCGCCCGAGTACTTCCAGTACGCATAGGTGCGGGCGTGCGAGCCTGAATGGGCCTCCTCGCCGTGAATCCACAGAATCTGGGCGCCGGTCTTCTCGATGATCTCCCGCTCCTTCTGGATCGAAGGGGCATAGATCCAGTTCTCTGCGTAGAGGATCTTCCCTTTGCTTTTGGCCTCGGCCTTCAACATGCGTTCGACGCTGGCCAGCGCGCTCTTCCTCGCGGCCTTCTTGGAGAAATTCTCGCCGTTGAAATCCTCCGAGCCGTCGCCGAAGAAGCCGGTCAGCGGCTTCTCCACGATCACGTACTTGTCGCGCTTCAGCGCCGCAATCGCTACCGACTCGTGAGCCGATGCGGTCGTGCAGCAGTGGACGACGTCCACATCGTCCAGCAAGGCCTCCAGACTGTCGAACGCCCTGATTCCCCGCTTGTCCGCGTAGGCTTTTGCGCCTTCGAGCGCGTAGACCCCTTTGATCTCGACATTCGTACCGTAGACTTTTCGGATCGCCTCGAAATGAAACGAAGCCGAGAATCCGGCGCCGACGATCCCGGCGCGAACGGTCTTCTTGTCCATGCACTTCTCCTTCTTCGGCGGCGCCGCACCTGGCGGTCGCCGTCTGTCAACGATTCGCAGACCCCTGGCCCGACGCCTTCGCCGCCGCCTCGTACTCGGCAAACAGCTTCGCGACGCCCGCCTGCCGGGCATCGCCGTCGTGGACTACGACGCGATAGCGCAGCGTCAGCGGCTGGCCCTTGGGAATCTCGGTGAACTCGCCTTCGGGCCAGTACATCGGCGTGGGCGAGAAGAATCCGTAGTTCCGCGTGAACCACTTCGACGGATACCAGCGGTTGTTCGGGTTCTGGAGGATGGCCATGCCTTCGGCCATGCCCTCGTAAGCGCCGCTGTAGTCGCACCAGGGCGAAGCGACGCCGAATGTCCCCTTCTCGCCGGAGTCGCCCTGGGCGTTGATCAGCGTCCCGCCGGAATCGACGCTCAGCTCGGGCACCACGCGTCCGGAGAAGAAAGAGTGGTTCGTCTTGCCGATGCGGATGTCCGTCAGCGGATCGAGCGTGACCTCGAAGTCGATCACGCGCAGGTCCGCACGCGGGACCGAGATCGCAATCGTCCGACGGTCGCGGATGACCGGCTCGGTGCCCGGGCGGCGCCAGAGACATTCATCGACGAACGTCACCGATGGTCCCTCGGCGACCGTGATCTTCGGACCCTGCGAGACGATCTGACCTCGTTCATTCGAGTCCTGCCAGTAATTGCCGCCGTTGACCTGATCGCATCCGAAGAACAGCGAGTGATGGTGCGGCCAGGGCCACGACGTCTCGGTCGTCACCGACCGGCCCGAGGCCGGCCCGTTGACCGGCCAGAAATACGGATACTTCTGGAGCGAGCCGTACTTGTAGCAGGTGAAGCGTTTGCCGTCGACGTCCACGACGATGCGCATGCGGTCGGCTTCGAGCCGCGCGGTGACGTGCGGCGTATTCGATTCGCCCGCCGCTGCACAACGGGCCGCGACAGAAAGCAGACAAGCCGCCACCAGCGCCGCCGCCACAAACCCCTGCGATCGTTTCATAGCATTCTCCCATCCCCTGGAGCGATCCACGCAATGCATCACAGATGCCACGGACTGCGCATCGTGCGCGCCATCATCCGAGTCGCCTGCTCGTCGCCGAGGAACTGCTCCTTGTCCGGGTCCCATCGCAGCTTGCGTCCCAGACGCATCGCAATGTCTCCCAACAGGCAGACCGAGCACGAGCGGTGCGCCACCTCGACCGGAGCGATGGTTTCCGCCCGCGACTTGACACAGTCGTAGAAGTTGGCCTTGTGGTTGTTGCTCACCGGAAGCTCGATCTCGTCGGGGCCGATCGTTTCTTCCAGCAGCGATTTGGGCTGGGCGTCGATGAATCCCCGGCGGACGTAGACCCAGCCGTCGCTGCCCTCGAAGACGATGCCCTGCTTGTTCTCCTCGTTGTCGGTGCAGATGACCCTGACGCCGTTGGCGTAGATGGACTCGATGTGGAACCGGCCGTGCACGTCCCAGAGGCCGTCCTTGGGGAACTCCGCCCGTCCTTCGATCTCGACCGGCCCGGTGAGTTCGGCGCCCATGCCCCAATGGGCGATGTCGTTGTGGTGGCTGCCCCATCCGGTAATCATGCCGGCGCTGTAGTCGCTGATGCGCAGCCAGCCCGGGCGGTCGTCGATCTTCTCGGGATGGACCCGCTTTTCGGTATACGGGGCCCACGGGGCCGGGCCAAGCCACACGTCGTAATCGAGCCACTCGGGCACCGGCATGACAGGCTGCGGCTCGCAGCCGGGGTCGATGCCGAAACCGACCCTGACGGTGTGCAGCTTGCCGACGCGGCCGTTGCGGACCAGTTCGCACGCCCTGCGGAACTGGCTCTCGGACCGCTGCTGGCTTCCGATCTGGAAGACACGGCCGCATTGGCGAACCGTATCGCTGACGATGCGCCCTTCCTCCAGCGTCAGGGACAGGGGTTTCTGGAGGAAGATGTCTTTGCCCGCCCGGGCCGCTTCGACCGTCGGGATGGCGTGCCAGTGGTCCGGCGTGACGATCTGCACCGCGTCGATGTCCGCGCGGGCCAACAGCTCGCGGAAGTCTCCATACGTCGCGCAGCCCTGATACGACACAGCTCCGCTTCGCTCCCGATAGCGCGCCTCGACCAGCTTTTTGGCCGCTTCAACCCGGTGGGAATCCACGTCACAGACTGCGACGACCTGCACCTGGGGGAATCCCAGGGCCTCTCTCAGGTCGCCCGTGCCCATGCGTCCGACGCCGATGCAACCGACCGCAATCCGCTCGCTCGGGGCCGACGCTCCGAAGACGCTGCTCGGCACGATGGTCGGCAGCGCCAGGCCGGCGCCCAAAACGGCAGAGTTTCTCAGAAACCTCCGCCTCGACAGATTCCGAACGCTGGACGGGGCACGATTCTCGGCGTGCTCGGGCGTTTCACTTCTCATGGTCAGCTCCTCGAAATGGGCTAGGCCGCATCGGTCAAATGACACCCGAGCATAACAGGGGGGCAGCCCCCTGTCAACGCCGCGAAAAAGCCCCGAAACCCCGTCTGCGCGCCCCTTCGCACAGTGTTCATTCCAGGCGCACGCAGTCCCGTGTGGCAGCCTCAAAGCGTAGTGCAACGGAGCTTTGGGGATGGCGATTCTGGTTGGCACGTGCGGCGCGTATGGCCCTTGCGAATACCACCATCCGCAAGCTCTTCGAGTCCATTCGGCTGCGCTCAGGTCAGGCTTTTAGGCTGCCACACAACGACGCCGTCGTCTTTTTGCCGTGAATCCCCGTCGGCATCTGTGGTATGATATCGGCTGCTCGCGCGGGGTCAGGCCCTGCTCGAACCGGTGGAAATGTCGCCTTTTTTGGAGAAGATACCGATGAAGTCCACTCAGAATCGACGAGAATTCCTTCAGGTCGCCTCTCTGGGCGCGGCCGCCTCGCTGACGGGTCTGGGCTGTTCGCAGGCCGGCATCGCCCAAGCCGGAAATCGCGGCAGCCGCAAGCCCAAATTCCACCTGGGTATGGCCTCTTACACGCTGCGCAAGTTCGACCTGGACCAGACCCTGAAGATGACCAGGCGGGTCGGCCTGGACTATATCGCGTTCAAGAGCTTCCATCTGGCGCTGGACAGCAGTCCCGAACAAATCAAAGAGGCCGTCGCAAAGGTCGAAGACGCGGGGCTGAAGCTCTACGGCGGCGGCGTGATCTACATGAACAACGAGGCCGAGGTCCGGCAGGGCTTCGCCTATGCCCAGGCCGCGGGCATGAAGGTCATCATCGGCGTGCCGCAGTATAACCTGCTGCCGCTGGTCAACGACCTCGTCAAGGAATATGACATCCGGGTCGCGATCCACAACCACGGCCCCGGCGACAAGGTGTACCCGCTGCCCGAGACGGCCTACGAGAAGGTCAAGGACCTCGACAAGCGGATCGGTCTGTGCAACGACATCGGCCATACGATGCGCTCCGGCGTGGATCCGTCGGAGTCGGCTCGCAAGTACGCCGACCGGCTGCTCGACGTCCACATCAAGGACGTGACCGCCGCCACGGCCAAAGGCAGCACGTGCGAGGTCGGTCGCGGCGTGATCGATATCCCGAAGTTCGTCCGAACGCTGGTCGATATCGACTACGCCGGGATCGTCGCCTTCGAATACGAGAAGGACGAGAACGATCCGATGCCGGGCCTGGCCGAGTCAGTCGGTTACGTTCGAGGCGTCATGGCCTCGCTCTGACGGCATGCCTATGCCGGCCACAGGAGGTGGTCCCTCATGCCGTACAACATCCGAATCGTCAGCACGTATCCGCCCCGCCGCTGCGGGATCGGGACGTTCTGCCGCGATCTGGCGACGGCGCTGGCGCATTTCACGTCCGAGGTCGGCCACATCCGCATCGCGGCCATCGACAACGGACACAGGCCTTACGACATCCCGGTCGATCTCGTCATCGACCAGTACAACCCCCGCTCGTGGCACGACACGGTCGTCCATATCTGCACGCGGGCGGCCGAAGCCAGGAACCCGACCGTGGTGGTGCTGCAGCACGAGTTCGGGCTCGACCCCGATGCGCAGGGCAACGACGGCCAGGGCGCCAATTTCGTCCAGATGGCCCAGGCCTTCCGCGATCGCGGGCTGGACACGCTGGTCTACCTTCACACCGTCCTCGACGAGCCCGACGCCCACCAGCGGCAGATCATCCGGGACCTGGCCGAGTATAGCGACGGACTGATCGTCACCACCGAAAGCGCGATCCAGATTCTCGAATCCGAGACCTATGGGATCCCCCACATCAAGCTCAAGCACATCGACCATGGCATCCGGATGCAGAATCCGTCGCAGTTCAACCGCCTGACCATCAAGCAGGAGTACAGGCTGGAGAACCGCTTTCTGATCACGACGCTGGGCCTTCTGTCGCCGGACAAGGGCGTGCCGTACGGAATCCGCGCCTACGGCCGGTTCCTTCAGGAATCCTGCACCGAGGCGCAGCGAAAGCAGATCGTCTACCTCATTGCGGGCCAGGCCCATCCGGAATTCGTCAAGGCCGACGGCGGCCTGCCGTACCACCAGTTCATGGACACGATCCGACAGGCCCTCGATGAGGCGAAGGTGACCTGGTGCAGGGTCAAGGAGTTGGGCACCGCCAACTTCGGCGACTACGACGTCGTCTTTCTCGACACTTTTCTGGACGAGCACACGCTGCTGGAGCTCTACGGTGCCACGAACGCGATGCTCCTGCCGTATCTGAACATGCAGCAGATTTCCAGCGGGATACTGGCCGATACGCTGGGCTCGGGCCGCATCGCCGTCACGACGAAGTTCCGCTACGCCCGCGAGTTGATCCACTCGAACAAGAAGTGCCCCGAGGGCCTGATCATCGGCCGATTCGCGCGGGGCATTCTCGTCGATTCGGGCGAGCCAGCCGTCGAGCAGATCGCCCAGGCTCTCGACTATCTGGTCTTCAACGAGCCCAAGCGATTCATGATGGAGCGGCAGGCCCACCAGAGAGGCTATCAGATGCGATGGAACAACAGCGCCTGGGCCCTGCTGCAATACATCGACTTCATCCGGGACCAGAAGGAGATCGTCACCGGCCGCGGACTGAAGTTCACCCGCGAGAAGCCCTCAAAGCTGGACGTCCATAAGTACCGTCGGGTCCCGGTGACCGGCACTATCGAGGTGGTCACGCCGGAACTCAAGACCGGCACTCCAAAGTGAGCATCGCCATCGGCGCGCGTGGCAGCCTCAATCCCGATGCACATCGGGATTGGGGGCGGCAGATTCATCCGCAGCAAGAATGCCGAAACGGGCCCAATGGCAAGAGCCATCCCCAATCTTTCGGCAGGCTCAGGAGGGGCGCTAACGCTTGAGGCTGCCACTCGGGCGATGGGCCGGTTTCGCGGACCGGTCTTACAGCTTGACGAGCTTTCCGGTGCGGGCGGATTCGTAGATCGCCAGAATCACCTGGACGGCCTTGCGGGCCTCGGGACCGTCGATCCAGAAGTGCTCGCCGCTTTCGAGCGCTTCGAGGAACGCCTGGAAGTTCCGGCGGTGGTTCTCGTAGCTGATGGCCGCCGGATCGGCGACCCCGCCGCCCCCTTCGATCTTCATGAACTGCTTGCGGACCTCGATGTCGTCGGGGTGCTTGTCCGCAAACTCCCACAGCGTGATGCTGTTCTCAACGTTGACCGCGGTGCCTCGGGTCCCGGTGATCTCGAAGCGGCGGTACTGGCCGGGGAACGAGGACGTGGTGCCGTAGATGATGCCCAGCGCGCCGCTCGCATAGCGAAGGACCGCCACCGCGGTGTCCTCGGCCTCCATCTTGTGGCCGAGCGTCGCGGTGTACGCCTGCACCGATTCGATGGGCGGCATCAGGTCGCACAGCATGTCGATCATGTGGATCGACTGGTTCATCAGCGCCCCGCCGCCGTCGAGCTTCCAGGTCCCGTGCCAGGAGTCCTTGTAGTACTCATCGGTCCGCCACCAGGGGACGTAGACGCCGGCGTAGGTGATGGTGCCGAACCGGCCCGACTGGATCGCATCGCGCAGCGGCAGCATCAGGTTGTTGAAGCGATAAGGGAAGATGCCGCCGAGGCGCGTTCCGGCCTTTTCGTGCGCCGCAATCATCGCGTCGATCCGCTCCAGCGTGATCTCCAGCGGCTTCTCGCACAGCACGTGCTTGCCCGCCTTGGCCGCGGCGATCGTCGGCTCCATGTGCAGGCCGCTCGGCGTCGCAATCGTCACGATGTCCACGTCCTTGCACTCGACCATCGCCTCGTAGTTGTCGAAGGCCTGGGCGCCGTACTTGTCCGCCAGCTTCTTCGCCCGGTCGAGGATCTTGTCACAGCAGGCAGTGAACTTCGCGTTCGGGATGTCGCCGATGGCCCTGGCGTGAAAGTCCGCGATCAGGCCCGATCCCACGATGCCAAAATTCCACGTCTTCATCGCAATCTCCGTCTGTGCAAGGAATCAGTCACACGCCAGACCGACCTCGTCGGCCAGTTCGCGAACGGCCGCAATGGCCTTCGAGAACAGGTCGGGCCCGGTCGAGCCGCCGAACTGCCCGCCCGTCTTGAGGTGCGGCTCCATCGTCATGCAGCCATCGTAGTTCACCGCCGCCAGCGCCGCCAGCAGCTCCTTGATCTGCCCATCGCCCTGCCCCGGGAGACTGCCGATGTCCGCCGAACCGAGCTTCCAGTCCTTGATATGGACGTGCACCACGTAGGGCTTCATCACGGGCCAGCAGACCTCGACGTTGTTGGTGATCTTCTCGCTCCAGACGAAATTGGCAGGGTCATAGGCCAGCCGCAACCGCTCCGAGCCGATAGTCTCGACCAGGTCCGCGCAATTCTCGGCGGTATGCCCGTAGATGTGCGCCTCGTTCTCGTGCACCATTGTCACATCGGCGCCCTCGACCACCTGCACCTTGGCAGCCATGCGCTCCATCACCTGATCGCGATAGTCGTCGATGTCCTTGCCTTGCGGCGCGTAATAGCTGAACATCCGAATGAACGGCGTCTCGAAGAACTGCGCCAGATCGACCGCGTGCTTGAACTTGTCGAGGTGCGGCTCGAACGGCTCGTCCAGACGGACCTTGCCGATCGGAGAGCCGATCGCGCTGACCTTCAGCCCGTGATCGCGGATCATCTTCCGCGCTTCCTTCAGCTCCGATGGGTTCAGGTCCATGATGTTCTTGCGATTGATGAACCGCGGCTCGATGTACCCGACCTTCTCCTTCGCCAGGAACTCCACCTGGCCACGAAAGTCTTCCGTCACTTCATCGGCAAACGCGCTCAGTTTGGCCATGTTCAGCTTCTCCCACATTCATTTCAGGGACGGTATCACTTCGAAAAACTTGCGGCTTTCGCGGGCAATTGGCGCTCGATCTCGTCGAGCCGGTAGCCGAACCCCGGGCCGCTCAGCGTGGACAGGTCCACGTGTCCATCGCGCCGGCGGTAGAGACCGGGATGGACCGCTTCTTCCGGCGCCGAGGCGGCCGGATAGAACTGCATCGCGTTGGTCTCGACTCCCATGATTGTGCCGGCGTGGGCCGCCAGCCGGCAGTGCGGAATCTGCGCCAGCATCGGGTTGGTCAGGTCCTGAACCATGAGCGTCATGCCGTGGGCCTTGGCCCAGCACAAGCTCAGCAGCGCGCCGGTCTGCGTCTTGCACGTCTTGAGCGCCACCCCCGTCCAGCCCAGCTCGCGTCCCAGCCGGATCAGCCGCCAGTCGTGGGCGCTTTCGTCCATGAACAGAGGCCTGCGGGCCGAGACGCTGTGCACGTCGATCCGGTTCGCCTCCAGGTCGTACGGGAACGGCTGTTCGACGTAGAGGATCATCTGGTAGATGTGCGGCTGCTCCCACATCAGCTTGTCCAGGATCGCGTTGACGTAGTCCGGCTCGGTCACCGTGCAGTTGAAGTCGCTCGTCAGCCAGATCGCGCCGTTCTCGATGGCGATCTCTCCGACGCTCACCAGCCGCTCGAAGTCCCACTCGGCGTCGTCGCCTCGCAGCTTGACCTTCAAGCAGCTCAAGCCGTCGCGCCCGATCCAGTCGCTCAGCAGAACCGGATAGCCGTCGTCAGGCTCGGCGCCTGTCAGCTCCGAGCTGTCGAGCAGATCCTTGCCCCCGACCAGGTGCCAGGCGGGCAGGACCAATGGCGCCGGGCAGATCAGGAAATCGGCCGGATACTTGCCCGCAAACGATACATTGCTGCCCGCCGCCGGCTCCAGGAAATGCGACAGATCAACGTTCATGAACTCGGCATTATAGGTCGTGTAGACGTCACGCCCGAGCAGCTTGCCGTAAGCGTCGTGCAGCGCGATGTCGAAGGCCGAGCAGCAGACCAGCGCCGCCAGCCAGGGCATCGGCTCGACGCCGGCGCCCCGTTCGGCGTTGAACCGCTCCAGCAGCCCGCCCAGAACAGACTCGGTGAACCGATGGCCCAGTTCGAGCGGATGCCCCTCCTCGGAGAAATCGGCCCAGGCCTTTGCCATGACCAGGCAGAACCGCTGCATGGCATCACAGCGTTCCTGGTAGCTCCGCCGGCTGGGCCAGACCCACTGCACGCTCAGCGGTGTCTCGCCCCAGCCCTCGGCGCGCTGTCGGCGTCGGTCCGTCACACCCATGCAGACCCGCGCGCAGATCACCGAGGTCAGCGTCTCGGGGCCGAACTTCAGCGGCACCCGCGTCTGGACCGGGAGGAAATACAGATCCGTCGATATCGTGCGGATATCCGCCTCCATACCACCTCATTCATCTGACAGGACCGTCGTCGAAGCCGCCGTAACGGCGCCAGTGAAGGTTTATAGGCCCAGCCGCACCCTGTCAACCCAAACTTGGCCCCAGTGTCGCGACGCGACTGCCTGAAAGCCCAACGTAGGGGCGAGGCATGCCTCGCCCCTACCAGCGCACAGCGTGCCGAAACGCCCGCCGGGACCGCTGTTTTTGGCGCTTGCGTTGCGATTCGGAACTCCTATAATCGCAGGAGGTTTGTCTATGGGAGGCACCGCTTGTCAGGCACATAGAGCTGGCAGGAGTATTCACCCAACGGACTTCGTCCACAGCACAGTCGAATGGAAAGGAGCAGGTATGGCAATCAACCGCAAGTTGAGAATGGGTTTGGTTGGCGGAGGCCCTGGGGCTTTCATCGGTGAGGTGCATCGCAAAGCCTCCCGTCTGGATGGGGAAATCGAGCTGGTGGCCGGAGCGTTTGACATCGATCCCAAGAAGTCACAGCAGATGGGCAAGCAGCTCTACCTGGACCCCAAGCGCGTCTACAACACGTACCAGGACATGCTCAAGGCCGAGTCGGCCCTGCCCGAAGGCGAGCGGATCGACTTCGTCGCGGTGACCACGCCGAACAATTGGCACTTCCCCATCGCGCGCGACGCACTCAAGGCGGGATTCCACGTCATGTGCGAAAAGCCCATGACCCTGACCAGCAAAGAGGCCAAGGAACTCCAGAAGCTGGTTGCCAAGAAGGGCCTGGTCTTCGGCCTGATGCACAACTATACCGGCTATCCCATGGTCAAGCTCGCTCGGGACATGGTCAAGAAGAACGACGTCGGCAGGATCCGCAAGGTCGTCGTGCAATATCCGCAGGGCTGGCTGGCCACAGCGCTGGAGAAGACCGGCAACCTGCAGGCAAGCTGGCGGACCGATCCGAAGCAGAGCGGCGCCGGCGGCTGTGTCGGCGACATCGGGACACATGCGGCCAATCTGGCCGAGTACATCACCGGCCTGAAGATCACGGACATCTGCGCCGAACTGACGACGTTCGTGCCGGGCCGGGCGCTCGACGACGACTGCAACTGCCTGCTCAAGCTCGAAGGCGGCGCCAAGGGCTTGCTGCACGCCAGCCAGATCGCACACGGCGAAGAGAACAACCTCGCCATCTGGGTCCACGGCGAGAAGGCGAGCCTCGAATGGCACCAGGAGCATCCGAATTATCTGTACGTCCGCCGTCCGAGTAAGCCGGAAGAGGTCTGGAAACGCGGCAACGACTATGTCGCGGGCTACAGCGCCGCGGCCGCCCGCAACAGCCGCATTCCCTCCGGCCATCCGGAAGCCTTCCTCGAAGCCTTCGCCAACAACTATCGCAACTTCGCCGAGACCGTCAAGAGCGCCATCGAAGGCAAGAGACCCGATCCGCTGGCCACCGATTTCCCGGGCGTCAACGAAGGCGTGCGCGGCATGCTCTTCATTGAGACCGTCGTCGCCAGCAGCAAGAGCAAACAGAAATGGACCCCCATGAAGAAATAACATATCAGGCAATCTGCCTTGAGCCGATACCATCGTTCGACGCACCCGGAGTCGGGTGCGTCGGGCGATGAACGCTCCGGGCCAAATCATACCACCGCGATTCGTGTTCGAGTTCGCGGAGGAGGGGTGTATTCCAATCGCAGCCATTAGGAGCATCACCATGGAGAATCCGCAATCCGTGTCGCGCCGGCACTTCCTCGGGACCGCCGCTGTGGCGGCCATGACCGCCTCCGCCGTGTCTTCCGGGGCCAGGGCCGCCCAGACGAGCAAGAAGTTCAAACTCAAGTATGCCCCGAGCCTCGGCGCGTTTCAGGCCCATGCGGGCAAGGACCCGATCGACCAGCTCAAGTTCATGGCCGATGAGGGCTTCACCGCCATGTTCGACAACGGCCTGATGGGCCGCCCGCCGGAACTCCAGGAGCAGATCGCCAAGGAGATGGACCGGCTCGGCATGACCATGGGGCCGTACGTCATGTACGCCGAATTCGGCAAGCCCACCTTTGTCACCAACGACAAGGAATTCCAGACCTCCATCGTCAACCGCACGAAAGAGGCGGTCGAGGTCGCCAAGCGAACCGGTGCCAAGTGGACCCTCATCGCGCCGGGCTGTATCAGCCAGCGCATGGAAGTGGACTACCAGACCGCCAACCTGATCGACAACCTGCGGCGCTGCGTCGAGATCGCCGAGCCGGCGGGCCTCGTGATCGTGCTGGAGCCGCTGAACTGGTGGGCCAACCACCCGGGCTTGTTCCTCCAGAAGATCCCGCAGACCTATATGGTCTGCCGGGCGATCAACAGTCCCTCGTGCAAGATCGTCGACGATCTGTACCACCAGCAGATCAGCGAAGGCAATCTGATTCCGAACATCGACATGGCCTGGAGCGAGATCGGCGCCTTCCACCTCGGCGACAACCCCGGCCGCAACGAGCCCGGCACCGGCGAGATCAACTACAAGAACATCTTCCGACACATCTACCGCAAGGGCTATCAAGGCGTGCTATGCATGGAGCACGGCAAGAGCAAAGGCGGCAAGGAAGGCGAACGAGCCGTGATCGACGCCTATCGAGCCTGCGACGACTTCGAGGTCTGATCCCTCGGTCGACGGCGGCCGATACGCCGATATCCGTTGTACGAAAGGAACAGTGTATGAACCACCATCTCACCGACAATCTGAAACACCTCTCGCGTCGGCACTTCCTGAAAAGCTCGGCCGCGGGCATGGCCGTCGCCCTGGCGAGCAAGAACGTGCTGTTCGCAGCCCAGGCGAAGAAGAAATTCCGCGTGGGTCTGATCGGCTGCGGCGGCCGCGGCAGCGGGGCCCTGGAAAACTGCTTCGAGGCGGCCGGAATCCTCGACGTCGACCTGGAGGTCATCGCCACCGCCGACTGGTTCAAGGACCGAGCCGTTGCGGCGGGCAAGAAGTACAACGTGCCGGAATCGCGCTGCTTCGGCGGCGCCGACGGCTACAAAAAGCTGCTCGACACCAACATCGAGATCGTCCTGATGGCGACCTCGCCGAACTTTCGTCCGGTGCACTTCGACGCGGCGATCCGCGCGGGCAAGCACGTGTTCATGGAAAAGCCGGTGGCGGTGGACCCGCCGGGCGGTCGCAAGATCATCGCGGCCGGCGAGATGGCCAAGCAGAAGGGCCTGGCCGTCGTGGCCGGAACGCAACGCCGGCATCAGGCCGGCTATCAACGCGTCAAGTACGCGCTGGAGCGCGGCGCCATTGGCGAGATCGCCGGCGGCGCGGTCTGGTGGTGCGGCGGCGCGCTGTGGTACCAGACCCGGAAACCCAACGAGAGCGACGCCGACTACATGGTCCGCAACTGGGTCAGCTTCACGGAGATGTCGGGCGACCACATCGTCGAGCAACACGTCCACAACCTTGACGTCGCCAACTGGTACATCGGCCGCACGCCGACGTCCGCTCTGGGCTTCGGCGGCCGCGCCCGTCGCAAGACCGGCAATCAGTTCGATTTCTTCAGCGTCGACCTCGATTACGGCGACGGCCTCCGCATCCACAGTATGTGCCGCCAGATCAACGGAACCGATGGCAGCGTCCGCGAGTTCTTCCGCGGCACCCAAGGCGAGACCTGGGGCGGTGGCGGACTGAAGGCGGCCAAGGAGATCGTCGTCCCTGAGTTCCCCGACCGCAATCCCTACGTGCAGGAGCACGTCGACATGCTCCAGAGCATCTTGAGCGGCAACCCCATCAACGAGGCGCACGACGTCGCGACCTCGACCCTGACCGCGATCATGAGCCGTATCTCGACCTACACCGGCAAGCTCGTCCGCTGGAAAGACGTTGTGGAGAACGGGAGTTCGCCGTACTACAACCTCACTCTCAAGCCGACACCGGAAGACTTCGAGAAGGGCGAAGTGGTCGCGCCTCCGGACGATATCACGGCAGTGCCGGGCCAGGACTAATCACACGCAAAGCCGGGCAAACAATCCGCTCGGTCTGCCAAAGCCCAAATGAAAAGAAGTCGCGTCCTTCCGGGACGCGACTTCTTTTTTTGTCGTGAGCTGAACGCGAATCCCGGCTCTGCGAGGGGATTCACGTTCGCTGCTTCTAATCGAGCGGAACGATCTCGGAAAACTCCACGAACGCTCTGCCGGTTGGTTCATGCGGCTGGATCACCCCGACCAGCCCCACCTTGCGCCCGATGAACTTCTCCAGGTCAAGCCCCGCCGCTGCCCCTGTCGGCGAGACGTAACAGACCGTCTTGCCCGAATCGTCGAGCACGCGAAACCGCTTGGCCTGCCCGACCGCCGTGGTATAGAGGTTCGTGTTCTCCAGCTTTCCGATGACCGCGTATCGGCTCATGTCCTCGATCTGAGCCAGCCGCGCCTGGCGCGCCTCGCCGATCTTCTCGTTGAGCTTTTCCCGCTCTTTGCTCTGCAACTCCACTTCTCTGGCGACGGTGCAGGCCAACTCGAACCGCTCGACCTGCTTGAGGGTGAAGTCCGCATAGCGAGCCGCACGACCGCCCTCCTTGTTCTCCGCGATGACCTTGAGCTTCTCCTTGATCTCGGTGTACTTCTGCTGTGCCATCGGTTTGTCGCGTTCTTCTTTGACCAGCTTGGTCAGAGCGTAATACGTATCGAGCAGATCGGACTCCGTACGTACTTCCTCCGGCGTCGGCGGCGTTTCGACGGGCGTATTGGGCCCGGTGACGATGTCCATGGGCGTCGCCCCCAGGGGCGAGCTGACCGGCTGGAGGAACTGCGTGCTGACCCACAGATAGGCCCCTTCCGGCGGCGCAACCTTGTAGTAGTCGTCCTTCTCCTCGCTCAGGAGCTTGACGTTCTGACCGCGATTGAGAACGACCTGCTTGCTCGTCGAATGGATGGGCTCGACGTAGTCGCTGCCGGCGTACACGCCCACGTTGTCGCCGGTGACGATGCCTTCGGTCGGGTTCTCCATGTTGATGCTGACGTACTGCATCGCCACCCAGGAGAAACAGCCCGGCGGCGGAACGATGCAGGACCAGCCCTGCTGGCTCTTGAGGACCTGGACGCGGTCGCCCCGGTAGAGCTTGCCGCAATGGTAGAAATTCGTCCCGGGACCGGAGCGAACGTGCACGTCGTTGCCGATCACCTCGGCCACAGACGGCCCGTCCGGCAGGGCGGCGGCCCTGGCCATCTCCGTGGTCACCGCCAGATTCGCATCCTGCTGGGCCCACGCCGCACCCGGCAGACTCATCGCCGCGATCGACAACAGGGTAAGCGAGAATGGCCCCCAAAAAGCTATGCGCACCACGCGCCTTTGTGATTTCACGCGAGCTTGCATCCTACTTGCCTCCTTTTCAGAATTCCCTTCGATGCATCAGAAACGGCCCGCTGGCAGGTCGATCCTTCATCCTAAGCATGTAAAGCTACTGCCTCTGGGCGATTTTGTCAAGCCTCAAGTCAACGCGATTACCCGTTTTGGCTTGGGGTCAGGGCCTCCTGTCAGTCGTGTGTGGCAGCCTCAAAGCGTAGTGAAACGGAGCTTTGGGGATGGCGATGTGAGCCTGCAGGTACGGTGCGCCGGGCCATTGCCCATCAAGCCATGCTCAATCCCGATGCACATCGGGATTGAGGCTGCCACCAAACGGGGAATCGCGTCTCAAGTCCGGACACCGGCGCACGGGCCGAAAAAGCCCGGGCCGTCAGCTCTGGAGCTTCGCCAGCTCGTCCCGGCACATCTGGAGCTGGGCCGGATCCGAGAGCCTCTCGGCGGCGCGTTGCAGGTGCTCGATCGCCTCCTTCGGCCGGCTCAGGTACCGGCTGAACAGCAGGCCCAGCATCAGCTCCACCTGCTCGGCGTGCTGATAGTTGCCGTAGTGGGCCAGAAACTGGCTGTAGGCCCACGCCGCCTCGGAGGCCCGCTGGCTGCTGGCCAACTGGTTGGCGATGTCCAGCAGATGCTGGCGCGGCAACACCTGATCGCTGTCGACGTTCATCAACTGGACGTAGAGGTCGGCTGCCCCCGCCAGATTGTGCTCGTCCAGCCGCTTGACGATGGCGCCGCGAAGGTCGCGCACATCCTCCTCTTTTTGCATCTGGGCGACGGTTTTTTTCTCCACCGCCTCGACGGGCCGGCGCGCCTCGGTCCCGGAGAACGGGTCGTAGCCCCCCGCAACGACGTCGCGGTACCGGCGGCGCCGATTCCATCGTTTGATCATGGTCCACAGGTCCAGTCCATCCGTGCTCACCAGACGGACCGCCAGCAGAAGCAGCGTCATCAAGATGCCGAAGGCGTACCCCGCCAGATGCGCATCGTACGCGATGTTGCCCTGCCCCCGCGCCAGGATGTTGTCCAGAAAGATCATCTTCAGCACGATGAAGTACAGCGCGGGCACCTCAATCGTCCCGATGAAAAAGAACCAGTAAACGATGGTCAGAAGCGACTGCGGGAACAGAACGAGGTAAGCCCCTGTGACCGCCGCGACGGCGCCGCTGGCCCCCAGCGTCGGCACCGGCACCGCCGCATGGAAAAGCGCCTGGCCGAACCCGCTGACGACCGCGCCGCAGATGTAGAACGCGATGTAGGCCAGATTGCCGAGCTTGTCGTTGACGTTTTTGCCAAACATATAGAGGAAGAACATGTTGGCCAGGATGTGCCAGAAATCGGCGTGGAGGAAGGCGTACGTCACGAACGTCCACCAGGGCGAGAATCCGGGCACGAGCATGAGGTCCTCGACCCAGAGCCGGTAGACGAGCTGCCCGTTGAGGGGATGGACTGTGAACTCCAGCGTGAAGATGATGACGTTCAGCACGATCAGCGCGTAGTTGGCGTACGGCGTGCGTCGCGGCTGGATGTTCACCCGAATCGGCAACAGCATAGTAGAGACTATTCTATAGAGGATTAGAGAGTCTTATCGGAACAGGCAGACAGTCTAATGCCCCGGCACGGTTCGGGCAAGGCAGAAAAAAAGGACGGCCGGCGCCGTCCTCCTCGTGGAAATGAATCTTGAAGAAAAGTCGTTTTCCCCTCACGGAAAACGTGCGGCCCGACCATATCAGGCCACCCTCCTTCCGCATCCATCTCGCTTCTAAACAAAGTATAGGAAGCGACGGGCGGCAGGCCAAACGCGCGGACGAAAAAACTTCCCCTGGGATTGATTTCCTGCTAATTATGTCTGCCGATCCGTAACGCCGCGACGAAGGCCGAGAATCTGCCGGAGAACCCATGAAGACCCAACCGATTCTGCAACGCGTAAAGGACATCCGCCGCCGGCTCCGCGAAAAGGGCATCGACTGCCTGATTCTGACCAAGGCCGTCGACGTCACCTACGTGACCGCCTTCCGGGGCGAGGACAGTTGGGCCGCGATCACCCCGAACGCGGTCTACCTCATCACCGACAGCCGCTATATCGAGCAGGCCCGGAAAGAATGCGTACGCACGAGCTTCGTGCAGCGGACAGGACCGATAACCCTGGCGACCGCCCAGCTCGTCAAAAGGCTCAAGAGCGACGCGGTCGCGATCGACAAGGCCGTGTCGCTGGCGGCATGGCAGGCCCTGAAGAAGGGTCTGCGCGCCCCGCTCAAGGGCGTCAGCGGCATCACCGAGGAGCTCCGCAACGTCAAGGATGCCACGGAGCTGGCCAGGATCAAGAAGGCCGCTGAGCTGTCCGCCAAAGCGCTGGCGAGGGCGACGGCGTTCTTCAAGCCGGGAATCTGCGAAAGCGAGCTGGGGGGAATCGTCGACCTGGAGATCCGCCGGCTGGGCTGCAAGCCGGGGTTCGAGACCATCGTCGCCTTCGGGCCCAATGCTTCCCGGCCGCACCACCAGCCCGGCGCCAGGAAGCTGAGGAAGACGGACACCATTCTGATCGACTTCGGCGCCCGGTATGACGGCTACACCGCGGACATCACGCGATGCTTCGTGGTGGGCAAACCCAGCGCTGCGTACCGGCGCGCCTGCGAGGTGACCGCCCGGTCGCAGGCCGCCGCGATTGCCGTCGCCAAGGCGGGAGCGAGACTGCGTGACGTGGACGAAGCCGCCCGCAAGGTTGTGCGCGACAGCGGGTTTCCCGTCTATGGCTACGGCACGGGCCACGGCATCGGACTGGAGATCCACGAGGACCCGTTCCTGCGGCCGGAGTCCAAAGGGACGTTGCAGGCCGGACAGATCCTCACCATCGAGCCGGGCGTCTATATCCCCGGCAAGCTGGGCGTCCGCATCGAGGACGACATCCTGATCACCGAGAACGGCTGCCAGATCCTCACCGGCGCCTGCCCCCACCTTCGCTTCTGACCGAGCGTCAGCGAAACGCTACTTCGGCAGGCCCTTCTTCTGGACGGGCTTCTGCCCATCGGGCTTGGGAACGAACATGTCGTTCGCGGTCAGGCCGCAGCGACGCGCGATCATCAGGCTGTACGCCAGCTCGCCGAGGTCGTCATTGCCGCCGTTGTTGGTCCCGAACGAGAACTTGGCACCCGCCGCCTTGGCCTTGCGGACGAATCGCTCGCTCGGCAGCCGATACCGTGCGTTGATCTCGATAGCCACGCCGTTCTTGACCGCCGCGTCGATAACGCGGTCCATCCGCTCGTCGGTCCAGAGCGCATCGTACTCGTCGGCGATCTCCGCGGGCAGAAACGTCGGATTAACGTAGATGTCGATCGGCTCGTTGGTCAGAATCCCCACCGTCCGCTCGACCAGCATGTCCATGAAGGCCTGCTTGTCGCCGATCTCGACCTCATTCGGCATCCACAGGCGCATCCGTTTGCCGGCGTCGTTCGTCCACGTCATCGAATCCGTGAAAACGTAGTCGAACTTCGCGATCGTCTGGGGCGAGAACATCGTCACCCACTCGCGTCCCTCCGCCTGCATCGCGCGGTACACGGGCGCGCCTTCGAACTTCTTGAGGAACGGCTGCAGGGCGGCGTCGTTGGTCGTGGGGAATCCGACGCCGCAGTTCTCCGCGATGCCGAACTTGACGCCTCGCTGCTGCGACAGCGCGACCGCCTCATCGAGCGTCAGGCCGCCTTTCAGGTGGACGTGATAATCGACGATGGGGAAATCGAGAACGGGCAGTGGCTTGACGTAGATGTTCCGGTAGCGAACCGTGCTGCCCGGGTCGTGCCCCTGCAGCGCGAAGGTACCGCCCCGGAGCTGCCGCCCCTCCGCCGTCCAGTCCACCACCTTCTTGCCGTCCACGAACACCGTGACATGGTTGCCCTGGACGATGATGTGCTCGGTGAACCAGACTTTGTCCTTGGCCGAGTCGGTGCGCACGTCCTGGATGCCGTACAGGCTGCCGGTCTTGCGCGGGTCGGCGGCGAAGCTGTTGTTCACCTGGACCTCGAAGCCTCGCCGGGGCCAATCCGTTTCCTGATACCGCGTGTGGAAGTAGATGCCGCCGTTGGAGCCCGGCTCGGTCATCACCTCGACCTTCAGTTCGAAGTCCGTGAACTGCGCGTCCTCGACCGGGCCCGCATAGAACAGATGGCTCCGCGCCCCGCGCGCCACGATCGCCCCATCCTGAACCGTAAACGTCCCCGTATTCTCGCTGGCCTTCCAGCCGTTGAGCGTCTTGCCGTCGAACAGCCGCAGCCACGCCGCATCCCCCACCTGCCCCCCCGCCGGCATCGCCAGAGCCACCACAACCATCATCCCCGCGACCAAGATCGTCTTACCCATCGAAAACCTCCTGCAAACCGCCGTCCGCCCTTTCCGGAAAACGCCCCCAACCCGGCGTCGCCCCACAAGGCCCAACGCCGCACCCCCATCAAACCCGATCCCCCACCCAAATGCAAGGGCGTGCAAAACACCAACCAGAGGCATAGTGACGCCATCCTTGCTACGCCCCCGCCGCATCAGTCCCAGAAGATCACCTTGTGTTTCTCCACCACTCTTGCGTCACGAATCACAATGTAGTGGTGTACATAGTTGCCATTGCCGGAGCGAGATTGGCTGTAATTCAGCGTTCTTCCTTCCGAGTTTGCCCATAGAATCTCGGATAGAGGCTCCCCCAACAACGATTTGACCTCGGTCTCTGACATGCCAACCGCTGCCTTGTCCCAGAGCCGCCTGGTGAAGCCCGCAGAGTATTCGGTGTCAAAAGTTGCCCAGAGTAGAAGTGAGGAAACCGTCAGTCCGGCTGTGACCGCGGCCGCGACTACAGTAGCAGCACGAAGCATGCGTCTTCGCCGATCACTCATGACGATCCTCCTTTGAACACGGCTCTCAGTTGCGCCACACACCACAATTCCCGATAGCCCTGAGGACGCACCCCGTTTTGTGCGGCCCACCGATCACTCGGCCGCCGTCCCATTCGATACCGATGCAGATCAGGACTCAGAGCCCGCCCTGAGCGGCATCGAACGGGCCAAGCGGCACCGTGCTTCGTCACGTTGCCGTCGCCGTCCTTGGCAATCCGGCGGACTGACGTCACCCGCCCCGCTCACGATATTGTCCTCTTTCCGTGCTATTCCCACCATCAGACTCCACCATTCGGCTGCTTAGTCGGCCACCTCGTCCTCGGGCGTGCCCAGGTGTCCTTCTGTCTCCCATGGGAGCGGGACCAGTTTCTTTCCCAGGCGGCTCTCCAGGTGGCTCAACTCGATCATATCTCCGGCCTGGAGTACCGTCAGGGTCTCTGACAAAACGGCGGAGCGCTCCGCATCCGGCACTTTGAAGCGATCCAGAAACCACATAATCAAATTGCATTCGTTGATCAGGTTGCCGTAAGGACCGCGAGCGGTTTCGCTACTCAACGCCGTCTTGGCAGTGACAGTTCTCCAATGGCGCCCCTTCGGGCCGGCGATGCCGAGCCGGCGCACCTCTCGCGAGAACGCAGACTCCTCAGTATCCTGCCTGACCTGGCGGCCGCACACAAAGGTCTGGCGGGCGATGTCCCCACTGTTGACGTCGATCGCTGTGCGTACGTGGTACAGCCACCACGAATGGGTCCAAGAGAGTAGTACCATCAACAGCAGCAGCGCAACGCCAATGGCGCCTAACACTCGCAAGCCTTTCTTCTTCGTCATGGACATCCCTCCAGTGGGACACCAAAGACAATCAACGTCTTCTTGCTCCTGGCTTCCTCGCACAACCGCAGGCATGGAGCCGCTCATGCTTGCTGGCTCAACCTCGATCGGAGCACGTGTCTACTTGTCGGTCACTTCGGTGCCTTGCACGGGGATGTTGCTCAGAACAAAGGGAATCTTCATTTCCACGGGATGGACGACAATGACATGGCGGATGGTGTCATAGGCATCAAATCTCCCTTGCTCCATTTGGCCCCGGCACCAGGCGCCGTTGATGCTCGAGACTCCGCTCTTGGTGTCCTGGGTCGGAACGATGACCGACGTCTGCTCCACGGAATCGTACAACTCCGTTCTCAGAATCGCATAGTCGCCGAGAGGATAGGTATCTCGATAGTAGCGCGTGGTCCAGTCCCGCAAAGCCATGATCGTCGCACCACTTTTTGACCGGACACACGTCGTGTAGCTGTAGAGCGGAACGGGTGTCGTGGGCCTGTAAGGGAAGAACCCAATGCCTTTTGAAGTACCAGGCAGCACCTCGACGCGTACGTAGTCGAGCGGCTCGGGGCATGGCGGCGCCGTGGGGTCCATGCAAATCTCAAGGTCCGGGGCGGCCTCCAGCTCATGCCAACCCCCATCGGGATCGAAGGGGATATCCAGAAAGAGCACGCCGTCGGCACGTAGGACATAGACGTATCCTACGAGTTCGGCCAGTAACGATGGCACGGGTTCATCAGGATTGTCCGGGAAACGCAGTGTCAAGGCAAACGGGCAGGACCAGGAAGCCTGTGATCCAGAGTTCAGGCGCCAACCGTTGGTCTCGTACCAACGACCTGCGGGCCATTGCTCGAACTCGCACGGCACAGCATTTCCACGTGCATCCGAGACGCTGAGGATCCATGGTGGCTCCCATTCAATGGTCACCAATCCCTCGACGTCAAGGACGCCGAGGCGGCCGGAGATGGTCAGCCTGCGCTCGACGCGATTGGCGACATCGTCCCGAATCACTTTGGTCGATAGGTCCGCCGTGGTCCACTGGAACTCGAGCTTCTCGGCCAAGTCCCATCGCAGGTCATTCGGCTCAACGTTAGGCTGATCTCCGGATGCGTCAACCGCAGCGATACAACAAAGCAACATCATCCCCAATATCGTGCTCGACGCAGCCGCCAAAAACCGCTTGAACTCTGCTCGCCATGACATGGACTCGTCCTCCTTCCGTTACGCCCAAAAGCAATCAAAGAAGCACTCAACCGTCTGGGCGAACCATTTGGCGCCCCCTCCCGGCTTCGGTTCGGTCGATTGGATTGTGGGAGCCTCTCCACGCATATCTACCCCTCGCATATTCAGGATATAGTCTACAGAAATACCGCCCCGGCGTCAAATGCCCTCTGCACGCGTGGCGCCCCCACATCTACCGCAGGTCTGGCAGGGCGGGTTGCCCTGCCACCGGCGCGGGATCGGCCGTTGGAGGCCACGCAGAGGGCCCCTCCCGCCGCATGGCGGGCCAACCTCGGGGAAACGCCTGGGAGGGCAGCGTCGTGTACCGCAGTAAATCTACTGTAGTAAATATTTCTGCTCATGAAGAGCGATCTGACTTGACGATAGTGTCTATTGTGGTAGATTTACTGCAATAAATGATAGGCCGCTGCGGTTGCATCGGTTCAGGCACAAGGAGGTCTCCGGCATGAAGGGCCCAAAACTCGGTAGAGTGCAGTTGCGGATCATGGAGGTGCTGTGGGAGAAGGGCCAGGCCAGCGCCCGCGAGATCAGCGACGCCTTGAACCGCGGCGAACGGATCGCCCACAGCACGGTTCAGACGCTGCTGCGCCAGTTGGAGGCCAAGGGGGCCGTCTCGCACCGGCGCCAGGAGCGCACCTTCGTCTTCTATCCGCTGGTCCATCGAGCCAACGTGGCCCGGACGGAGATTCGCGGGCTGGTCGAGCGGCTCTTCGGCGGCTCGACGAGCGGCCTGATGGCGTATCTGCTCAAAGAGGAGAGCATCTCGCGCGACGAACTCGAAGAGATCAAGAGGCTAGTCGAAGCCATGGAGGAGCAGCCATGATGGAACTCGCGGCACAGTACGCAGAGCCGGCCGCCTGCGTGGTGGCATGGGCGATTCGCTGTCTCGTTCAGTCCACGTTGTTGATCTGTCTGGCACTGGCGGCCTGTGGTTTCCTGCGCCGCCGCAGCACGGCGCTGCGCTCGGCCGTCCTGCGTATCACCTTGCTCGCGACACTGATCTGCCCGATCGCCGGCAGCGTGTGCGGCCTGAACCTGTTGGACGTTTCCATCCCGCAGGGAAGCCCCGCTGCTTTCGCGTCGATGAGCGCGGATGGATCAGCGGCCACGAACGCGGACCTCGCCTGCTCTTCTCCGCGTGTCGGGGCTCGCGTGCCAACCAAGACAGCGGCCTCTGTCCCGGCGGTGCGTGACACGCCGCACTCGCGGATGCGGCCGAGTCTGCCCGTGCTGTATTCTCTCCTGAGTGTCTGTTGGATCGCAGGAACAACGCTGCTGCTGGGCCGCCTGGGACGCGACTGCCTCCGTGCTCGACGCCGGCTTGCACAGGCCGGCCCTGCCTCGCAAGAGGCCGTCGCGCTGTGCGATGGAATCGCCGAAAGGATAGGACTCAAAGCCCCTCGCGTCGCGGTCAGTCCCGCGGTGGCAAGCCCGCTCCTGATCGGGACGTTCCGGCCTGCGATTCTCCTGCCCCAGACTCACCCGGACATGGCCGATGCGCAGGTCTTCGCGCACGAGCTGGCGCATGTGCGGCGGCGCGATTGCCTCTGGAGCCTGCTGTGCCGGCTCATCAGTGCTCTGTGCTTCTTTCAGCCGCTGATGCGAAAGCTGGCCGGCGAGATGGAGCAGACGAACGAGGAAGCTTGCGACGACATCGCCGTATCCTGTGTCGGGCAGCGCCGGGCATACGCGTGCCGGCTGGTGGACATCGCCCAAAGGCTGGGCTGCTGCCCGTCCGAGAGAATGGGGATCGGCGTCGTGCACCTGCGATCGTCGCTGGGCCGGCGCGTGCAGCGTCTGGTCAGCTCCGGCGTCAGTCACTCCGTCCGGCTGGGACGCGCGGAGATGCTGTGGGTCGCTCTGCTCGGCGGTCTGGTCGTCTTAGTGGCCGGCTCCCTGGAGATCCACGCGGCGGTCTCAGCCGAGGACCGGCCCTCGCTCGCCGAGGCAGTCTTCTCCGCTGAGGCCGTCGAACCGAACGTCCTGTCCCTGGCCCAAGCCCTCGCCGACGGCGACTGGCGGCAGCGTGAACAGGCGGCGATCACGCTCGCTCAGACGGCAGGGGCCAAGACGGCTGCGATACCGGCGCTGATCGAGGCCCTGAGCGACGACGAATGGCGGGTGCGCAAGGCGTCGGCGGTCGCGTTGACGACGACAGGTCCGGCGGGCGCAGACGCCGTCCCGGCTCTGATCGCCACGCTGCATGACGAGGAGTGGCACGTGCGTCGACCGGCGGCGGAGGCACTGGCCGTCCTGGGCCCGACCGCGAAACCCGCCGTCGGGGCATTGAGCGACGCCCTCGGTGACGAAGAATGGCACGTCCGCCGGGCGGCGGCAACGGCGCTGGCGGCGATCGGGCCTGCGTCGAAACCTTCGATGTCGCGATTGCTTGCCGTGCTCGACGACGGCGAGTGGCACGTTCGCGAAAGCGCGGCATTGGCGCTCGGGGCCATCGGTCCCGAAGCGGCTGCCGCGATACCGATTCTGATGAAGCGACTCGACGACCCCGAGCAGCGCGTGCGCCGCGCTGTCGCCGGCGCGCTGGAGAAGATCGCGGTTGGTGACAAGGCGGCGATCCCTGAGGTGATTGACGCCTTGCTGGACCCGGAATGGCAGCGACGGCAGGCGGCCGCCCAGTCCCTCGAGAGACTGCTCCGGGAATAGAGCATCAGCACACAACGTGACATGGTCAACTGCATCGGCGTTCCGACGGGCGGTACCCTTACGCGCGGAGAGCGACTGTCTGCGGAAATGGACCGATGCGATGGAGAACACCAACATCATTCTTTCATGGAGGCCACTTATGTCTAAAGGGACAACCCGACGGCTGGTTCTCGCCGTCACTTCGTCACTGGCTCTCGTCGGGCCGCTAACGACGGCGGAGAAGATCTCCTTCTGGGATACGCAACGCAAAGGGGCCAATTGCTTCAACGTCGAGCCCAGCGAGGAGTGGTTTGCCGCGGCGCACACTCTCGGCGTCGATTGGGTCCGCCTGGCCTTCGACAAGTGGAAAGGACAGGGCCGCGACTTCCTCATGGGCGATGCGGACCACTTCCAGGGAGTGGTCCAGCAGGATTTCGCGAGACTCGTCGAAGTCCTCGACTGGGCGCAGAAGTACGATATCAAAGTCGTGATCGCGCCGCTGGGGCTACCCGGCAATCGCTGGATCCAGAACAATGACAACCGGCGCGACTTGCGTTTGTGGAACGACAAGATCTACTGGCAGCAGTCCGCGGCCTTCTGGCGCGAGCTGGCGGCGAGCCTGAAGGACCACCCCGCCGTTTGCGCCTACAACATCCTCAACGAGCCGACGCCGGAGATGGAGACGGGCCTCGTCGAGCATGGCGACGTCTCGCGCTACGAGGCGTGGTATCGCAAGCATCGCGGGACCGCGCACGACCTGCCCGCCTTCTACGCGACCGTCATCGCCGCCATTCGCCAGGTCGATCCGCAGACGCCCATCATGTTAGACGCCGGCTGGTACGCCCAGCCCAGCGCGTTCGTCTACTGGCCCAGGGTCCGCGACGACAAGGTTCTCTACGCGTTCCACATGTACGAGCCCTACGCGTTCACCAACCACCAGAATTTCCGCCGGGAAGAACCTTATGTCTATCCCGGTGAGATTCCGTACGCCGAGAAGAAGGTCGACTGGAACAAACGACAGATGGAACGCTGCCTGTCGCCGTTCTTCAAGTGGGCCGAGTCACGCGAGATTCCCATCAACCGCTTGGTCTGTGGCGAGTTCGGCTGCTACCGTCGCAACCCCGGCGCCGCCGCGTACCTCGCCGATGTGATCGGCATCCTGAACGAACGCGGTCTTCACTGGGCGTTCTACTCCTTCCGCGAGGACGGCTGGGATGGGTACGACTACGAGCTGGGCACGGAAGGCTTGGGCGCCGCCTACTGGCAGGCCAAGGAAGCCGGCGAGAATCCTCCGCTGGTCCGTCGTGCCAATCCTCTGTTCGACGTCATCAAGAGTCAGTTCTCGCCACGTGCGACAGCAAGCCCGGCGGCGGACGCGACAGAGAACCCCGAGGTGCGCCGCCTGGTCGAGGCCCTCTCCAGCGACGAATGGCTCGAACGGGAGAAAGCGGCCCAGGCGCTGGCGGACATGGGCCTGGCGGCAAAGGCAGCCGTCCCCCACCTCATCGAGCGACTGGCCGACGAGGAGTGGCGCGTGCGCAAGGCCGCCGCCACGGCACTGTCACGCATGGGACCGGCGGCAGAGCAAGCGGTGCCCGCCCTGATCGAAGCGCTGCGCGATGACGAATGGCAGGTTAGCAAGCCTGCTGCCGAGGCGCTGGCGGCCGTCGGACGTGCGGCAGAGCCGGCTGTCCCGCAGTTGATCGAAGCGTTACGCGACGAGGAGTGGCAAGTTCGCAAACCTGCAGCCGCAGCGCTGGCCGCTATTGGACGTGCAGCGGAGCCAGCGGTTCCACAGTTGATCGAGGCCTTGAGCGATGAGGAGTGGCACGTTCGCAAACCCGCCGCCGAGGCTCTGGGCGCGATCGGCGCTGCGGCCCACGACGCCTTGCCGACCCTGCGCCAGTGCCTGAACGATCCGGAAGAACAGGTGCAGCGCGCTGCGGCCGATGCGATCGAGAAGATCGCCGGACGCCGCGAGAACTGAGGACGCCGCGAGTCTATGCGAGGAACCAGGCGACACCGTTTTGCAGCTTCGTCTGCCTCTGGGCGGTTCGCTCGGCGGGGTTCTCACGGTAGATGTCGCTGATGTCACCGGCCCAGTCGCGCAGGAGCAGGCAGAACCGGCGGGCGGTCAACTCGTCGCCCGGCCGCAGGCCCAGCCGCTCGGCCCAGCGCTCATCGAGCAGGAGGTTGTACTGACGCTTGGACTTTGGAGCCTGGGGCCGAAAGGATGTGTCGATGGTGTCGTCGCAGAGGCCGTCGATATTGTGCCGGCACGGGCCGCAGATGTCGTCGGCCCCGAACTCGATGCGGATCATCGCGTCGCGGTCAGCCAGAATCTCGGCCGCGACGCGGTGCACCGCATGCCCGTACGGATGCGGCTCGAACCGCGTGCATCCATCCCCGAACGCCGTGATAATGTCCACAAAATGGTGCGGCTTGATCGAAATCACGTTTCCCGTCCCAAGCGAACAGAGCGGCCTTTCCTCGGGATCATACCTTCAGCGAACCATCCCTGACAAGGACCCACCTTCGATTCCGCCGCATGCCTCAGAGACAGGGTGTGCATCGCACACCTTCCCCCCCATCTTGTGATCTGTCTCCTCCACGGGCCGGTTCCGATGTGCCGGCGATCTGCAAATCTCTTCGCATCATGACACAGACCCCTGTATACTCTGGTTGAACGTTGACGACTATGGGCAGTTGGCAAGATCCGCCGTCCGATCTACAGGAAAGGGCCGACGATGAGACCGTCACGCACCTCGACGCAGTTTTCCAGACGCACATTCCTGCAGGCTGTCGGCGGCACGGCGGCGGCCCTTTCCCTGACCAGCCGTGGCTGGCTGGTCGGCGCGGCTCTGGCCGGGCAGGCCAAGACACCGCCGGTCATACGGGCCGGATTTGTTTACCCTCCTACGGAGGAACTCCGGAGAGTCGGGTATTATAGCTGGCCCGGCTCCACGTTCGACGCAGAGGGTCGCCAACTACAGTACATGGCCAAACTCCAGGACCTGGAGCGCAGGCTGGGTCTGCGAATCGCTATCGAACGGGATCCGCTCACCGATGGCGATGCGGCGGATCGATTCATCCGCCAGGTCAAAGCGGAACCGCCGGATGCGCTGTTCCTCGTACCGTTCAAGAAGGGCCATTGGCCGCACCTCACGCGGATCGTCGAAGAAACGAAACTCCCGACCGTTGTCCTTGCCCCTCTCGGAGTGCTGCTGGTCGGCATGATCCGCGAGCTGCATCGCAAGCCCGGCGTGTATATGATCAACGGGCTCGACAGCTTCGAGGTGGTCGAGAATGGCATGCGCATGGTCCGGGCCGCCAGTTGGATGAAACAGAGCCGCATCCTGAACATCGCCCGTTCGGCCGGGACACGGCAGACCGTGGCGCACCTCGGCACCACGGTCGACACCGTCGCCAACACCGGCTTCATCGAGGAGTTCCAGCGGACCGGACCAACAGACCAGGTCAAGGCGCTCGCCAACCGGTACAAGACCCAGGCCACCCAGGTTCATCAGCCCAGCGATGAGGACATCCTCAACGCGGCCCGCGCGGCGGTCGCCCTGAAGAAGGTGGTGGCCGAGGCGAGGGTGGACGCGGTCATGATGGACTGCCTGCCCGGGCTTCAGCATCCGCATCAGCACGTGCCGCCGTGCATGGGCTTCATGGACCTGCGGGACGAGGGGATTCCGGCCGGCTGCGAATCGGACCTGGATGCGACGCTGACGATGATGCTTCTGCAATACCTGTTCGACCGACCCGGCTTCCAGCACAACCCCGCCGTCGAGACCGAGCTGAATCACTACTTCTGCGCGCACTGCACCAGCGCCTCGCGCATGGCGGGGCCTGATGCCCGGCCGGAACCGTATATGCTGATGAATCACGCCGAGGCGGGATGGGGCTGTGTGCCGCGCGTGCTCTTCTCGCCCGGGCAGGAGGTGACGATCGCGAAGTACCTGCACGCCCCTTCCGACCAGGAGGTGCCGCAGATGCTCGTATACTCAGGCGAAACGATCGCTTGCCCGCCCATCCCGCAGACGGGCGGTTGCCGGACCAACGTCGAGACGACGATCAACGAACTGGAGGACGTCGCCGACCTCAAAGGGCACCACCTCGTGATGATCTATGGCAACCACGCCAAGGTCCTGCGCCGCTTCTGCCAGATGTACGGTATCGAGGCCACCATCTGACCGGCCGCAATGGCCCGTCCGCGACCACATGCGGGCCAGGGTATGTTGGCTTCCTCGCAGGTGTTGGCGAGATCAGGGACCTCAATCCGCCTTGCTTCACCTGGCCGTTCAAGATATGCCTTTTCCAGAACCGGCTCTGTCCCAGTATCTATCGCTCTTCCCCGGCGAACACCGCCGTCTTTCCTCGGTGGATCATATCCACCGAGCCCCCCCGCCGACAAGGCCCCGCCTCGATTCCACCCCCTGCCCGCCATTCTGCTAATGATCATCGAAAGGGCTGACCCTCAACCCTGCCCCAGCGCGCACAAATGGGATCTGTCCCCCGGCGCCCTCCCAGGTCAGGCTCCGCACGACTTGCAGACCGAGAGGACCGCTTTGGCCTGCTTGCCTTCGACGTCCGGTCACGCGTCTCAGCTACGCCTCACGCGCAGGTTTCGTTTGCTTTCTCGCTATTCCCCCGCTATCATAAACGCATCGGTTCCCGGGACAGAGGTGCCATGCGGCAACAGGAAGGTGACGGCCTCGGGTAAATTACGCGCCGAGCTGCGCGAACTTTGCGCGAGGATTACCCAAGAGCTTGGGAGGCTCATGGTATGAAGAAGTTGCTACTTGAACGCAGATTGGAATTCTGGAAGTACCAAGCCGCTGCGTTGACATTCAAGGATGCAGAAGAAGTTGCTGTGTATCTGATTGATCACGGACAATTTCCACTGGTATACCAACTGCTTACATCTTTGTACGTCCTCTATGGGCGCCCATTCAAGCAGAGGAAGAGCGTGTGTATCTCTCAAGAGCTTGTGCCTTCTGAGTACGCGGAGGAACACGATGTTTTGATGGGGCTTCGAGACAAGTTGTTTGCCCATATGGACACGAACGGTCTTGTCGACCATGGGATCAGCCACCTAACCAAGATGCTACTTCGCGTAGAGGATGGGAAAGTCGAATATGGCATGGCTGGCCTGTTGCCGATAGGATTTCAGTATGAACGCATCAAAGAACTCTGCGCCGAACTATATCAAGCGTGTCATGAGAGAGCCGAAGCGATATTTGTCGACGCTATGGATAATGGCTGTCCTCCGGCAAATTTGACGTACGAGGTTGACCTGCGGGAGGGCGAATCATATCTGATTAGACAGGCCGAATGGAAGAAGGGAAGCAAAATGTACAGAATTCCCAGGCGGTAGAACGGGGCTTGCCTCAGCAATTGTCTATTCGCCGAAGTCGGGGCCAAACAAGAGGCAATTGAGGCGGGGGAGCCCCGTGGGTCAGACCTTGTTTTGCGGGCACATGGCAGAGCTTCCTTTGGTCTGAACCCCTGGCGCGGCTATTATAGCCGCCAGGAGCTTCTGCCTTTCATGATAGCTGACCCCGAATGTGCCCCGTTGACACGCCGTCACCGCCGGAGGAAAATGCGGAAGCGCACGAGGTCGCAAGCCCGGTGGATTGAAGGGAGAATGACGATGGGTCCGTTCGTGTGGATAGTCCTGGTACCGTTCGCAGCAGCATTCGCAGGCTGCATACTCCTTGCCCTGTTGAACCAGCGGAGAAGCAAACAACGGCAAGGGTCTTCTGCCAAGGAGGAACGTCAGCCTTTTGTCTCATTCATGCTCGGCATGATTCGTCTGAATCCCGCGGTGAGCGTTGACGAGGTAGTCGAAGCCTATATCAGAGAACATCACCTTGCTGTCCCACGCCGTCCGGACGAACCTGCTTTGATCACCATGAACAGAGCCAAATTGCAGGTACTTGAGCAATTCGTTGAGGAGCATCCGGACTACAACAGGAACGACCCCCACTTCCAGACATACCTAACGGGACTTCGTATGCTCGTTCCAGTTTTAGACGAAACACCACCTGAGATGCTCAAACACATGAGAGAACGTGAAGGTGAGAAGACAATGGAAGCATGAGCAAGGTGGGACGCGGGGGAC
The DNA here is from genome assembly GCA_040772485.1 of Sedimentisphaerales bacterium. GTDB lineage: Bacteria > Planctomycetota > Phycisphaerae > Sedimentisphaerales > Anaerobacaceae > Anaerobaca. The sequence goes on from JAXGYC010000021.1 coordinate 77,937, forward strand.
AACAAGACGAAGGGGGGCAGCAAATGAGAAATGACAGTTCTGAGGAAGTGGTCTTGCTGACGCGAGCCCGGGGGAGCCCGCGGGACAGATCCCGTTTTGCTCGCTGCAAATGACGGCGAGGGGCTAATGGAGGAGCTAATGGGCACGTACCCGAATGGCGGCCCCTGGTTCCATAGTGGTGTCAGATGGGGAATCTCGGTTGACCGCTCCTGACGGCGACCGTACAATGTGCTTTAGGCTTCCGGCCGCAGATGCTGCGGCTGGGGCGAAGGCCCCAGGCAAACTCCGCCTCGCAAGGAAAGGAGACAGCCATGCACCTCAAGAGAATTCAGAAGACGATTGCCGTTGGCGTACTCGTGCTGCTGTTCTGCACCGCGGCCGCGCTGGGCGGTCTGTGGTTGAGCATTCAATCCGGTCTCGACAGGTGGTGCGCCGTGGCCCAGCAAAGTCATCCGCATCCCGGCGATGACGTCGCGGCCCTGATGGCCTACGTCCAGTCCGAGTCGCATTCCCTGCGCGACCGCAACTACGCCGTCTGGGCCCTCGGCCAGGCACGGGATGCGCGGGCCTTGCCCCTTCTCGAACGCTACTACACCGGACAGCCGTGCGACCACAGCCGATCTCTCTGCCAGGGTGAACTCGCCAAGGCCATCAAGCTCTGCCAGGACCCAACGCCCAACCCCCTGTTCATCAGAACGCCCACGGCCCGCGCCCGTTTGTAGTGGGCCCGTGAGGGCCTATCAAGAGGGCAATCCGCCAAAGGCGGATCACTACGAACAGCAATGGCGGTAGAGCTTGCCGCGCCATTAGCTTGGGATCGGCCCTTGGAAGCCACGCAGGCAGCTACTCTCCCGGCGGCCCGCTCGGGGCGGAGGCGTTGGCGCACGACGTTTTGCAGGCCATGCTTGGGGCGCGACGGGCGTCTTCGTGGTTTGTCTATGGTCCGGGCCTTTCAGCAGAAGGAGATGCATGGTATAATGCCGTGGTCAGCAATTGCGAGCATAATTGGAGTTGCCTATGGCTGAGCCGCTGCAAAAAGATCGGGCCCACGAGATGGTGGATCGGATGCCGGAAGGCTCGACGTGGGACGACCTCATCCGCGAGATTTACGTTCGCCAGGTGGTCGAGCAGGGTTTGGCCGACAGCGAGGCGGGCCGGACCGCCGATGTCGCCGATGTCCGCCGAAGATACGGGCTGGATGCATGAAGGTCCACTGGACGCAGGACCTTTTGGGCAACCCGCCGCTACTCCAGTAATCGTGTGAGGAGATCGTCCAGTTCATTCTTGTCAGGATTCACCGATCGGATTCGGCCTGTACGGTCGATGATCACGAGGGTGGGGTAGTAATAGACGTCGTATCTCTTGGCCGTCTCGCCCTCATGATCGACGGCGATGGGGTAGCCGATCTCTTGTTGCGCGATGAACTCCGGGATGCCCTCCTTCGCCTGAGGCGTGTGAACACCAATGAGAACGAGGCCTTGTGGGCCGTATTGCTTCCACAGGTCTTTCAGATGCGGCACCTGCGCCATGCACGGTGGGCACCACACGCCGAAGAAGTCCAGGACGATGACCTTGTCGGCGAAGTCCAAGCGCCAGAAGTCCGCGTTGTACCATTGCTCGATCACCATCGGCGGGGCTGGCTGGCTCTTCAGCCCCTCATGCAACTCCTGGACAGCTTGAATGTCACCATCAAGCCACACGTACTGTTGATGGGAACCGTCCATCTCAACCTTCGTACCATCAGGCAAATCCATTTGGAAGGCGCCCAGCGCTGCGAGATCCGGATTGCGAACGACGTTTGGCCGACGTACATCGTATTTTATCGTGGACAAACGACCGTCTGAAGAAGCCATGCGCCACTCCGCTGCTCCAGCTATGGGAAACCAGGCACCATCAACCTGCTCAAGCTGTACGTCATACACCCTGAACTTGACGAAACTGGAGTCACTTGCAGGATCGGTTCCCAGAATGACTGTTTTGCGCAGACTGTATCCCGCCGCCGGGTCGATCCAGAACACACATTTGTCGTCCTCATGACGGCTGGCTTTCACCACGTAACAAGGATGGCCATCGATCTCCTCCATTTCCTCGCCCAGCGTCGTCTTCGCCGAGGTCAGAAGTGCGCCAGCATAGTGATTGCCCTCGAAACCGATTACAAACCCGTCAAGAAAGGCTTCCTGACGATCACCCAGTGTCATAGCGGCTACTAACGAACGGTCCCTGCTCACATAGGCATTGTGATGGTTCATTGAGGGACGTTTCGACCGCAGCAAGAACCTCGAACCGTCCCAGATTTGACGTGTTTCCTTGAAGAGTTGCTCTTTGCCTTCAACCGTCTCCAGCGTTCTCGTGATCAAGTCAAGTTGGTCATTATGCTGGATGAACCGACATATGTAGCGCAGTTGGGTTCGTTCCCCAGGCTCGAATTGCTTCCCCGGCCACGTAACGACCGTCTCGCTGTCATACAGAAAGGAGGATCGCTCGGCATCTTGTGCCGCCGCCCGCTGAAGGACGGTACGGGCATCCACTTCCCCCTCTCCCTGCCCAGCGAGTGACATTCCTGCAAGCAGACTCCAAGACACCATCGCAAGAATGATCACACGGCACAAGCGGTCCGAAGAACCTGTAATATTCCCGGAACGACCTCTACCTCTGCGAATGTGGTGGGACATAAACCGGTCGCGCCATTTGCACATGACATTCTCCTTTGCAGAAGAAGGTCCACCTATCATGTAGCGTAGCCAACTTTCCGCCAAGAGACCAGAAGAACCCTGATCCTATAGGAGCCTTGAGAAGGACGACCTTTGGGGCCAGCCCTTGAAATGCAAATTACGGACTTCCCGGCCGCCTGAATGACAGCGAGGCGTTGCGGGCGCCAGCCAGCGGCTTGGGGGCAGTGGGCCGGATTGTGGGGGCCTCTCGGCGCATAACTTCCCTTCGCATATACGCAACACAGCCTACAGAAATACCTCTTGGGCGTCAACGGGCTTCTGCTGACGCGATTGGCCAGTGTTTGTGCAGGTCTCAGGGCACCGGCATTCCTGAGCCGTTGAAGCGTCTGGGTGGCAGCCTCAAGCTCGAAGAGCTTGGGGATGGTTCAGCGCATAGGCGACCTTCTGCCGTCGCTTCGCCAGTCAGATCCACCATCCCCAAACCTCCGCTGCGCTACGGTTTGAGGCTGCCACGCGCCTGCCAGGATGCTTTCACACACACATTGTCCCTGCCGAGGGAGCGGGTGAGAGCCGTTTGCAGTGGGCCCGTGAGGGCCTGTCACACACCGCTCTCAGGGGAGGTAACGCCTGACGGCGTCACTACAAACCGCCGCACCGCCAAGGTAGCGTTTGTTGCTGCCATACAGCGATCGGACTGTGGGTTGCTCAGGCACGGGTGGCAGCGGCAAGCTCTGCTTGCCGATGGTGGGACGGGCGAAGTGAGCGCAAAAAAATAAGGAGACGAGGGCTTGAGTAAAGCAATCGATTGTAGGCCCGTCTCCTTGTTGCGATGCGCCGTATCGCACATACCGCGGGTCGTGCTTTCGAGACCAACTGATCTCCGTGTGCACTCGCAACATCTATAGTATACGTCAGAGAAGGCGTCGGGTCAAATGATTTTGCATCGGGCCCCGTGTTTTTGTGTCCGCGCAGATCTCAGGGCAGGCCCTTTTCAGGCGTAAAGGCTCATTCGCCGATCAGGTATCCGGTGATTCGTACGTCCTCGGCAAAGGCCCTGATCTGGACGTGCTCCAGGCCGACCGCTGCGGCCAGCGAGGCCATCGGCTCGGCGATCTCGACAGCGCCCTGCGAGCCGAGGATCTTCGGCGCCACGTACACACAGATCTCGTCGGCCAATCCCTGCTTCAGGAACGATGCGAGGACCTTCGGGCCGCCCTCGACGAGCGCCTGCTGAACGCCCCGGCGGCCCAGTTCGTCCAGCAGGACAGACAGATCGCAGGCTTCGGACGGGCCTTCGCAGGCCAGCAGCTCGACTCCCCTTCTGGCGATGCGTTCGGCGTGTTTGGGATTGGCATCGATGGCCGAGCGGCGCGTGCAGACCAGGACGGGGCTCGTCTTGGGGGTGCGCAGGAGGCGCGATTTCAGCGGAATTCGCAGCGTGCTGTCGAGCACGACGCGGACGGGCTTTTTGCCCTTGCTCGGTCGCGGCGTCAGCATGGGGTCGTCGGCGAGGACCGTGTTGATGCCGACGAGGATCGCGCCGGCGCGGCGGCGCAGCCGGTGGGCGTCCTTGCGGCTCAGCTCGTTCGAGATCCATCGTCGTTCGGGGGCGGGCTGGGCGTACGCGAGCTTGCCGTCGAGGCTCTGGGCCCACTTGAGCACAACCCAGCACCGGCCGGTGGTGACGTGCTTGAAGAACGGCGCGTTGAGCCGGCGGGCCTGGTCCTCGCAGAGGCCGACCTCGACCTCGACGCCCGCCTGACGCAGCCGCTCGACGCCCTTGCCGCTGGCGTGCGGGGATGGATCGAGCACAGCGACGACGACGCGAGCGATCTGGGCGGCGAGGATCGCCTCGGTGCAGGGCCCGGTCTTGCCGTGGTGGCAGCAGGGCTCGAGCGTGACGTACATCGTCGCGCCTTCGGGCTTGACGCTGAGGTTGCGGCAGTCCTCGATCGCGTTGACCTCCGCGTGCAGGCCGCCGAATTTCTTGTGGTAGCCCTTGCCGACGAGCTGGCCGGCCTTGACGATGAGGCAGCCGACCGCCGGGTTGGGCTCGACCGAGCCGATTCCTTTCTCCGCCAGCTTCAACGCCGAGAGCATGAACTTCGCATCCTGTTCGTTCATGTCACTATGCCTCTCTGGAAAGCATCTTCATGAATTGTCGCTCGTCGATGACGGTCACGCCGAGTTCGCGGGCCTTGTCGAGCTTGCTGCCGGGCTCGGCCCCCGCCAGGACGAAATTGGTCTTCTTGCTCACGCTGCCGGACGCCTTGCCGCCGGCCTCCTTGATCGCCTGCTCGGCCTGCTGTCGCGTGAAGTGCTCCAGCGAGCCGGTGACGACGACGGTCTTGCCGAACAGCGCACCCGTGCGCGGCTTGGCTGCTTCGGCTTGCGGCCGCACGCCAGCGGCTACGAGATCGGCGATGATCGCGCGATGCCGGGGCTCGCGGAAATACGCGTAAATGCTCTCAGCCATGACGGGCCCGATCTGGTCGATCGCCTCCAGCTCCTCCTGGCTCGCGTTGCGCAGCGCCGCCAGCGAGCCGAAATGCTCGGCCAGAATCTGCGCCGACTGGCCCCCGACGTGGCGGATTCCCAGGGCCGCCAGAAAGCGCCACAGCGGCCGGCGTTTGCTCGCCTCGATCCCGTCGAGCACGTTCTGGGCGCTCTTGTCGGCCATGCGATCCAGCGCGGCCAGGTCTTCTTTTTGCAGTCGATACAGATCGGCGAACCCCTCGACGAGCCCGCGATCGACCAACTGCTCGATCAGCGAGACGCCAAGGCGTTCGATGTCCATCTGGCCGCGTCCGGCAAAGTAGCGCAGCCGCTCCTTCAACTGCCCGCTGCAATTCGGATTCGGACAGCGGACGTAGACCCCCACCTCGTCCTTGACGACGTCGCTGTCGCAGACGGGACATTTCTTCGGCACCTCGAACGGCCGGGCCCCCTTCGGCCGCCGCTGCTTCTTCACCTCGACCACCTGCGGGATGATCTCGCCGGCCTTCTCGATCACGACGGTGTCACCCGGCCGCACGTCGAGCCGCTGCATCTCGTCGAAGTTGTGCAGACTCGCCCGCCGGACCGTCGTGCCCGACAACCGCACCGCCGTCAGATTCGCCACCGGCGTCAGAATCCCGCTCTTGCCCACCTGCACCGCGATCGATTCGACCACCGTCTCGGCCCGCTCGGCGGGAAACTTGTACGCGATGCACCAGCGCGGAGCCCGCCCGGTGGTGCCGAGAATGTCACGCTGGTCGTACCGGTTGACTTTGACGACCATGCCGTCAGTCTGATAGTCCAGCTCGAACCGCTTCTCGCTCCAGCTCCGGCAGACCTCGATGACCTCGTCGATGTCCTTCGCCCGGCGGATGTGCGGATTGACCGGCAGGCCCAGCGTCCGGAATCGTTGCAGCGTATGGTAGTGATCGGCCGCCAGCGGTTGCGAGACCTCGCCGACGGCGTACGCAAAGAACGCGAGATTGCGCGTCGCAGTGACGCGGGCATCGAGCAGCTTGAGCGAGCCAGCCGCCGCGTTGCGCGGATTCGCAAACGCCGGCTCCCCCGCCTCCGCCCGCATCCGGTTCAGCTCGACGAACGAACGCGTGGGCATATACACCTCGCCGCGTACCTCCAGCACCGTCGGGACCTGGCCGCCGTTCAGCAGCGACAGCGGGATCGACTTGATCGTCCGGATGTTCGCAGTGACATCGTCGCCCACCTCCCCATCGCCGCGCGTCGCGCCCGCGACCAGCGTGCCGTCCTCATACCGCAAGCTGACGGCCAGGCCGTCGATCTTCAGCTCCACCACGTAGTCGTAGTCGGCCCGATCGAGTTGCTTGCGGACGCGCACGTCGAACGCCTGGAGCTCCTCGGGGCTGTAGGTGTTGTCCATGCTCAGCATGGGGACCGCATGGCGGACCGTCGCGAACTCGTCGAGCGGCCGGCCCGAGACGCGCTGCGTGGGCGAGTCAGCCGTCACCAGCTCCGGGTGCGCCGCTTCCAGCCGCAGCAGCTCCGCAAACAGCGCATCGTATTCCCGGTCGCCGATCTCGGGCGCGTTGAGCACGTAATACAGGTGGTCGTGCCGGCGGATTTCCCGCCGCAGTCGCTCCAGGCGTTTCCTGACGTCACCAGCCATAGCCGCTCGATCATCCGTTGTCCATCGTCCGGGCCCTCTCGCCGGGCCGCCGAGCGATTATAATCCCAACGCCGGCCGGATCGCCACGCGAAATTCCCGACGCGGAGCCGAGAGGCCGTGACCACGACAGATGTGTCAAAGTCGTGTGGCAGCCTCAAGCTCGAAGAGCTTGGGGATGGCTGAGAGTGCCGGCGGCTCCGCATATACAAGGCTGAGTCGTATCCGCCATCCCCAAGGCTGCGCCTTGAGGCTGCCACACGCATGTCAGGAGGTTTTCACACAGGGGCCAAGATGATATGACAAGTTTGGGCAGGAGGAGGGGGAGGAAGGGTCAGGGACTGCCTGCGGGGTCCGTGCCCGCGCGAACCACTGGCGCGGCGAACGTTGGGAAACGCCACAGAACCCCTCGCTGACAGCCCCCGAGAAAAAAAACCACCCTCCTCCAGGGATCAACCGGTTCGCGGGGGCGTTGACCGGATGTGGGCTATGATAAGAAGAACGCAGATCGGCCGGGCCGCCCACCGGCCGATCGCGACTTGCTGTCTATCTGTAGCTACCGCGTCGTATTGCCGAATTCGCCGGTGGACAGGTCATAGATGAACACGCCACGCGTCCGCGAGGTGATGTATACGTACCGCCCGCTGACGCGAAGGACGGCTTCCACCTCCCGTTTGTCGAGCACCCGAGCAGCGCCGGACTGCGCCAGCGTCCGGTGCAGATCCGTGCCGAGTTCGAGAATCAGGTCGTCGGGAAAGCCGATCCGGCGCATGATCCGAACGATGTCGTCCGAGCTGAGGTCCGCCACTTCCTGGTTGGTCTGAGGCACGATGGAAATCCCTCGCACCTGGCGCGGTTGCTGCGATTCCGGCTCGAAGGTCGACGATGCACTGCGTCGGCCTCCCGAGCCCAGCTCACCCCATTCCACCGGTCGGGCGTGGCATCCGATCACCACCAGAACCACCGGCGCCAACAGCGCCGCGATGGCTACCATCCCTTTTATGGTCTCTCGTCTGATCCGCACGGCTTCTCTGCTCCTCGGCGAACGCCGGTTATCACCGCAAATTCCTCAGGCTGGCCTCAAGGTCGCCACGGGACAGTCCGGGCGTTGCGGTCTGCGCGCCCGAGCCCAACGGCTGCGGCTGCGGCTGCGGGGGCACGCGCGGCGCCGACCCGGCCCGCACAGTGGTCCCGTCAGGCACCAGACGCGCCGTCACGAACACCGCGATTTCCCTCGTGGACGACGTGTTGTCCGTGTTCTTGAACAGCCCGCCCACCAGAGGCAGAGCGTGCAGCCCGGGAACGCGCTTGTCGATCTTCTTCGAGCGATTCTCGGTCAGCCCGGCCAGGGCCACGGTACCGCCGTCCCGGACGGTCACGACGTTCCGGCTGGTCCGTCGAGTCACCAGCGGAAGATCGCTGCCGGCGGCCTTCGGAATGCTGTCGCTGACCTCCGTCGCCATCTCCAGCGTGATATCGTTGTTGTCGCCGATCCGCGGCGTGATGCTCAGCTTCGTGCCGGACGTAATCGTCACCATCTCCGTCTGCGAGTAGAACAACGCGTTGTTGGTGATCGTCGGAGTCAGCATGAAGTACTCCTCCGTCAGCACGCCCAGTTCCGCCAGACGACCATCCTGCGCGAGCACCTGCGGATTCGAAACCATCTCCGCCTGGCTGTTCTGCTGCAACAGGTTCAAGGCCATCAACAACGAATCGGTGAAGGTCTGATCGGGGGTATAGCCGATCTGCACACCCCAGGGCCAGGTGCCGGCATCGTCGAGGTTGAACGCGGTGCCGAAGACGCCGGCGCTGATCTGCGGCCAGCCCCACTCGACGCCGAGGTCCAGCAGGTCGGACCGTTCCATCGCGACCACGCGGGCATCGAGCAACACCTGTCGTGGCTTGAGGTCCAGCTTCTTGATCTCGTTGACGATCCGCCGCGCCAGGTCCGGCGGCGCCGTGACCGACACGAAGCGATTGTTCGGATCGTTGCTCGTCCGCACGTATTGCGCGAACGCCGTCGAGAGCAATTCCGCGATCCCCCTCGGGTTGCGGTAGTTCAGGAACACGTTGTGGGTTTCGCTGATCTCCGGGAACGCGTCACTGGTCGCACTGCGGTCGGCCACCAGGTAGTAGTCCGGGGTCTTCTGCACGACGAACGGCGAGCCGGCCAGGACCGTGCGAAGGGCGGTGTCCAGATCCACCTGGGTCAGCTCGGCGTAGACTTCACCATACACGTTCGGGTCCGGAACGATCGTCACGCCCGCCGCACCGGCGATTTCCTGCAACGCATTCCGCAGGTCCTGCCCCTGCCAGGTGTTGGTGATCGGCAGATAGACCAGGTACGTGTCCGCCACAGCTTTGTACTTGTACTTCGTCTGGGCCAGGATCCGCTGGAGGGCCTGCGGCACCTGCATGGGAACCAGGGAGGTGATGTCAAAATCCACCACGACGACATCGGGCTTGACCGTCGCGTCGACCGCGATCTTCACACCCGTCCGTTCCGAAATCCGCGTCAGAACGTCCAGCACCGTGGACCCGCCGCCACGCACATCCGGCAGAGAGGCCAGCCGCTGCGTCGGCCCGGTCGGCTCCTCCGTTACAATCGGAGGCAGTATGTCGGGCAATCCCGGCGTTCCGGCATCCGTCGCTCCACCCGGCTTGATAGCCTCAATTTCCCTCAGAAGTCGTTCTCTCTCCGCCTGCAAAGCCAGTATCTGTGGGTCCACCGTGGCGGGCGGCTGCGCCGTCGGCGTGGTCGCGATCGGTGGTGTCGTCGTGACCGGCGGTGTTGTGATGGCCGGAGGCGTCACCGGCGGCGCGACGCGCGCCGGCGCCGTCATGTCGATTTTGTCCGTCACGTTGGTGTACGGCTTGGTCGGAGGATCGAACTCGAACCCTTCCTTTTCGAAGATCAGATCGCCCGTCCAGCCGTAGGGAACCTGAATCGTGTACTTGCCTTTGGGGTCGGTGACCGCGGTCGTTCCGCCGGGCTGAGCGGTAACGGTCACACCCTGGATCGGCTCGGTCCCGAACACGATGCTGTCGGTGATGGTCAGCATCCTGACCTTGGCGCTGAAGCCCGCGCCGGCCACGTTCTGCATGACCGCCTCCAGGGCCTTGTTGGGCGGCGCGAAGTCGTATCCTTCTTTGGTCGGGGTGATGCGGCCTCTCCAGCCGTAGTCCACCGCCAACTGGAACTCGCCGTTGGCATCGGTCGCCGCAACACCGCCGTTGTTGTCGGCCACGACGGTCACGTCCGCGACGGGACCGGCCTCGGACATGATCCGACCGGAGATCGTCAGCCGGATCACGCTGGCCTGATAGTCATGACTCGTCTGTGAGGCGAGCAGCCCCTCGTAAGGACGGCTGGCCGGCTCGAACGTGTAGCCCGGTTTCCTGGGCATCACGGTCCCGTTCCACTTGTACGGCACTTCGGCGCTGTACGAACCATCGGGGCCCGTCACGGGCCGGGTGGGCAGACCGTCCATCATCACACCGGGCATGCCGATGACGCTGCCGGAGATGGTGAACTTGATCGGACTGGCCGTGAATCGCTGATCGGTCTGATCGGTCAGGACGGAGCTGTAAACCTTGTTGCTCGGTTCGAAGGACCAGCCTTCCTTCATCGGGGTCACCGAGCCGCCCCAGGCGTAGTCGACCTTGGCCGAGTAGAACCCGGTCGCGTCGCTGACCGGGTTGCCGGGCAGACCGTCGAGAGTCACCCCGCCGGTCCCGGTGTTGCCCGAGATCGTCAACTGCACGATCGCAGAGGTATAATTGTCGCCTTCGTGGTTCTCGACCACCTTTGTATAGTTCTTGCTGCTCGGGGAGAAGGTATAACCCGGGCGCACCGGGGTGACCTTGCCCGACCAGCCATACGGCACGGTGACCACGTACGCGCCGTCCATGTCGGTGATGGGATTGTCCGGCAGGCCTTCCAGCGTCACGCCGGGAAGCCCCGTCGAACCGCTGATTCGGTAGGTGAACACCCGGGCGACGTAGTTCTCGTTCGTCGCAGACTCCAACACGTTCTCGTACGTCTTCTCGGGGGGAGTGAACTCATGGCCTTCCTTCGTCGGAGTGACCTTGCCCGACCAGTTGTACGGAACCTCCACGCGATAGAGGCCGCCGCCGCTGGTCGTCGGATTGCCGGGCAGACCCTTCATCACCACGCCATCGGCGCCCACCGAACCGGCGATCGTGAAGGTTACCTCTTTCGCCGTATAGTTCTCGTTCAGCAGGTCCTTCTGGATCGGGTTGTACATCTTGGAACTGGGCTCGAATCCGTAGCCGACCTTCTCAGGCATCACCAGCCCGCTCCAGCCATAGTCGACGATCGTGCTGAAGCGCCCCGCGGCGTCCGTGACCGGGTCACCGGGCAGGCCCTTCATCACCACGCCGGGCTGTCCGGCCGAGCCGGAAATCTTGAACGTCAGCAGTTGGGCCGAGTAGTTCTCTTCGGTCATCGCCGCAGTGACCTTCTGATAGACCTTCTGCTTGGGCTCAAAGGTGTAGCCGAGCTTGACCGGTGTGACGGTCCCACTCCAGCCATACTGCACCTCAGCGGTGTAAACGCCGTTATCATCGGTCGTTGTATCGGGCAGACCCTGCATGGTGACGCCGGGCAGACCGACCGAGCCCGAGATGACGTACTTCTTCACCCTGGCCACGGTCCCTTGACTGTGCGTCACCGGTGCGAGCCACAAGACCACGCACAGGACCATCACCCCGCCCGATAAAATCCTACCGATCTGTTGCCTTGCCATAGGTCAACGTCCCTTTCTGTAGCCGTTTCTACGCCATCCCACGGCTTTCCCACATCTATCGGCGATCCCGCGCCCTGGTTTAAGCAAAAACCGCCCCCGCGGCATGCTACAACTGGATCTGCGTCGGACCTCCGACGGTGTCCAACGAGACGACCTCGACCGACTTGGCTCCACCCTCGTCCGAAATCCGGACGGCCGTTTGCCGTTGCGCGACGGCGCCTCGGGCGTACTGCATCACGGCGGTGACGTAGTACGTACCGGCCGGAACCGAAGAAACATCCAGAACCGCCGTAAACTGGCGGGTTTCCAACGGCAACATGTTGCCGCTTTGACCGAAAATCTCGCTGCTCATCGGGACATCCCGGAACATCGCTCCGGCTATGCCCGCGGCCACCTCCGTCAGCAGAACCCGGCAACGAGGCAGCACGTGCGTGTTGCCGATGTTCGAGAAGCTGGCGGTGACGATATAGCGCGACGTCGCCGACGGGGAGAGGGTCAACTGGGTGCCCGTCACCCTCGGCGTTCCGTCCACACCTTTCGTGTTCAGATAGATCAGGCCCTCGGTGATGCCCGCATGCTGTCCATCGGCGTAGGTCGCCCGCAGTTTGACGTTCGCGTAGTAGTTGGGCAGCGGATTGGGCATACCGCTGGGCATCGTCGAGACGATCTTGAGGTTCTGGCTTCCATACGCTCGCAACGTGAACTGCGTCGGCTCGATCGTCACCCAGTCGACGCAACTGAAATCCTGTCCGCGAAGGTTGTTCCCCGCTTCGTCGGTCATGGCCCGGCTGGTCATGTGGTCGGGCAACAGCAGTTCCGTATCCACGGTGACGGGGGCCTCGGACGTATTGCTGACCTTCAGGATCGTGGTGCGTCTTGCTCCGGGGATGACCTCGATCGGCACTTCCCTGGGGTCCAGGTTCAGGGCCGCGTCCAAAGTGAGCTTCTGTAAGCGGCTGTCTCCCGCAAAGCTGACTTCCTTGTCAATCGTGTCGGTGCGGCGTCCGTTGACGTACAGCGCTCCGGCCACGCGGTATTTGCCGGGCGGCAAGGGCCGGCCGATGTCCTGCTGGAGGTTGATCTTGACGCCCGGAATGATGCTCGTTTCGGGATAACGCAACTCGGTCACCTTCTGCCAGTAGCCGCCCACTTCACCGTAGACACGGGTCACGCCGACCAGGCGTGCGTAGGTCTTGCCGTCGTTGTTAACTCCCAAGGTCACCAGCGTCGCCGAGGGCGTGGCATCGACCGCCTCCTGAAACGTCAGACCGGCGTCGATCAGCTTGATCTCATCCCGCATCGTACGACCCTGCACGTTGATGATGATCGGGACGATGAACTGAAGGAGCACGGGCGTGCGGATGCCGGTATCGTTGTCTTCCACCAGCCGGGTCTGGGCGATCAGGGCCGCACAGTAGTGGCCCTGCACACCCACCGGGATGTTGATCCACAGGTTCATCACCTTGCGCTGGATGGGTTTCAGCTCTGCCACGTCTTCATCGATACGAAGCCAACCGAGACAACTGCGGAGTCTCGAGATGTCCACCCGGTTGGGCTGGTTTTCGCTGCCGACGTCGACCCAACGACTGCCGTCGGACTCGGTGATCACCTGAGCGTCCGGCTCGATCGTCTGCAACATCCCGCTCGAGTCCTGCGTCATGTCCACCAGCCGCAGGTCGATGGTGGCCGGAGCGTCCGGGTTCTGGTTCTCGATCGCGAACGTCGCCACCGGGCGCGAGTTCGGATAGGTCGCAACGTCGATCCGCATCGGCTGGATCATGAACTGGCCGAAGGCCGATCCACAGGCAGCCAGGATCACCGACAGGATGCCGATCCCCCGGGTCAGCGGACCACGCCCGGCGCGGCAGGCGCTGCGCGTCTGATGTTCCACATGGCACAAATCCGTTGGCTTCAGTTGCTTGTCAGGTGCATTCACCATCTTGCATCTCTCACAACTCATCGATTGTCTGGTCTGCGACGCGTGGGCCACGTCCTGGGCCCGGCATCTGTGCGATTATCAAGCTCTTCGGCATTCCAAATGAGTCACTTGCCCCGTTTCTCGTGATTTCCCCATGATCCACCCCCAACCCACAATGCCGCCTCGCATCCAAACCCAATCTCCCAGACCCGAAATCTGCCTGGGATAACACACCGCTCAGATTACCAAAATCGCCCACCATTGTCAATGCCCAAATTGCCTATATTCTCGTTTCTACTACAGTTAGGACACTTCTGGGACTGTCTGAAACGCATAATCGGCCCCGGCGAAGCATGAGGCCCCTGCTTATCGGAACCACCTCGCACCCAGCGGTCCTGCCGGACACACGCGACGGAAAAAATCCCACCCCATCCGAAGAAGAAAAGGAAAGAGGGGAGAGATGGACGATACATCCAACCCTCCCCTCATGACTTGTTTCCCCCGGCCGCAACGGATGCCACCATCACCTTCGGACTTGACCGAACGCAAACCAGGCATGCCGCAGAAGCCGAGTCCTGCCAGCAAGTGGCTACTACTACTGGGGGGCGACCTTCAGAGTAACAGTCGCGACCCGCAGGTCCTTCGTGCCGCCAACCAGACCAGAGGTGTTCAGCACGGCCTTGGTGAGCTTGGCGCAAACGCTGACGGTCCCGCCGCCAACGCTCAGGGTGTTCGGCGTCACGCTGCAGCTGTAGTCGCCGTTCACGGCGCCGTTCTTCGCGATCGAGCAGCTCAGTGCCATGTTGAAGTTCGACTGGATCGTGACGTTGGTGCAACCCTCGTAGTTGTGCTTCGAGGCTTCGGTCTGCGCGGTCTGGGCCAGCTTGATTTTCAGCTTGTCCTGGTCTGCAATGTAGCACCAGAACCCGATGTCCATCAGAACCGGAATGTCCGTCAGTTCCTGAGGGATGTACCCGCCCGTCGGCCAATCATGGATCTTGATCTCCCCTGCGGGGGCCATTGCGGCCAGCAGAGTCACCACTGCGACTGCAAAAAGACTTTTCTTCAACATCTTCACTTCCTTTCTAACTTAAACCCTCGCTCCGAATTGGCCGATACGGCCTAGTGGAGCTAAACCCAGAAATCCGGCTAGGCACCACAAACACCTAAGCCGCACTCAGCAGCAGGCAACCAAGCATTCACTGACCTGTCCGGATCTGCCCGCTCCATGTCCGAAAAGCCGTGGCCCAGAGATTCAAATTCGACCTGCGATTTTCATTCCCACTTGGCATTTGACATCAATGCACCGCCCCGAGGGGGCCAACCTCTCTTGGCGGCTCGCAAGCGGCCACTCGCCTGCGAGATGTCATTGCGTCATCACCATACCTCCTTTCTCCCCCATCCCAAGTAGAGGGGGCCTCTATTGGGGATAGCACCTTTCCATAGGTCCTGGGCAATGTACTATTTTGCGAATGAACACTTAATGCCCGACGGAATTACTCACGCACCCCTGAGTCTTTGCCTGCGCCGGTCAGGGTCCGGCCATTACCGTAATCACCAGGGCCCCACGATAGGACCCCTGCGGATACCGATTCGCGCCAGTGACCTTCACGAGGAGGGCCAACGGGACCTCGACACCAGCCGCAGACGTCGGCTTCGATGAACTGACCACCGTCGCGCGTCCCTTCTCCACCGGGATCTCCTTGTTGTTGACGGCCACCGACAAATCTTTGGCGGAGATCACCGCCTTGCCCTTCTCATGGCGGAAGGTCCGAAACGACGCCGCCACGTGGTAGGGACAGTTGGCCACGACGCGAGCGTAAAGCTGCGTCAAAACCGAATATGGCCCCGGCCCCCACACCGTCCCCAGATCCGCCGGCTCGCTCTGCACTGAGACGATCACAAACGGCTCCGGCATGTTCACCGGAATGTTCACCGCCCAGGCAGCGTCCGCCGCGACCAAGAACGCTGTGACAATCACACAAGTCTTTGCCAGATTCTTCATTCCTGTTACCCCCCGATACCACGCGCACGCAAACGACAAAGCCCGCGCAATTGTTCCCTGGCAACAGCACTTATCAAGAACTACCCGCTCAATTGTCTGAGAGCTACTTTCGCCCCGTCGAAGTCACGTCATCCCTTCGCAGGGCGACAGACCTATCCGGCGCGACGATGTGAGAAGTGGGAAGTCTCGAGAGACCGATGCGTTGCCACATCCCTGGCTCTCGCCCTCCTCACGTTCTCACTCTCCTTTCCGTTTCGCCGGAAATGGCACACTCACCTGACTGCACACGCCAGACCGGCAACAATGCATCCCACCTCGACACAGCTCTCCTATCCGACCCAAAGTACCACTTTGACACATCAATGTCAAGCACATTTTTACCGGCAGGTCCCCTTTTTATCCACCCACTGCATCCATTCCATATTCGCTATTTTACCGGCTGCAATGTCCCATGTCAATTAAATACCACTCCATTTTACCAGACTTAGCACAACTTCCGACATGTCCCGCGACCGGCCACCTGGCTCCATGCCTGCCATGCGGCCAGCCGGACAGCCCGATAAGACCACACTGCCGGTACTGCCGACCCAGCCGCAGTCGAGCTGTGGCGCCATCGTAGCACGCCTGGATCGCGATCCATTCCCGGACCATTTCCCAGCGCAGCGCCTGGTCCACGCCGGACGCAAATCCCGGCGGCCACGCCCGAACCGGGAGGAAGCCACAAACTAATACTCCATTGATATAGTAGGAATTTGGTCGCCACCGGGTTGCCGGAGGCTGCGACCGGGCCACAACTGCAAGCGTGCCGCGACGCCAGGCCCGGCCCCTCCCAAACCTCCGCTCCGGCTGTAGGGCCTGTAGCGATCGCGCGGCGCCGAGCCGCCGCCCGTGCCATTCGTACCCGGCGCAGTTCAGTCCGCCTGCAGTTCTCAGGGATGGGCACAAACCTTTCCGTCAATTCCCCCACGGATTGGTGTGCGGGTAAATGCGAAGCTCCTGGATGTGACCGGACCAGAAGCTGCCTGGCTCGAGGTTCTTGCTGGCTGCGATATGCAGGCCGGCATCGGAACTGGGAATTGTGGTCATCACGTCCGTGACGACCAGTACTCCATTGAAGTACAGCCGCCGGCTGAAGCCATCCCATATGAGACCCACCTCATGCCAGGACCCGTCGCAGATCACGGCGTTGGACTTCAGGATCTGACCCCCTAACTCGCTCGACAGCGCGCCCGTCAATGGGTCGGCAAGGAGCCAGTTGGAGGCGTCTTTCTGGGAGAGAATCACCCTGCCCGGTCTGTCCCCTCTGATCCAGGCAACAACACTGAACGAATCGCTTGCGGGGTCCAATACGAACGGTGCGCTGAAGTAGTCGTCGAGCCCGTCGTAGGAACAAGGACAATCGAAGGCCAGGATGGCATCCGTCGGAACCGCAGGAAGGAATTGCGTGAGCCGTGTTGTCACGCCACAGACACGGTCCGCCGCCGAATCGACGGAAGCAGACACATCGGCCCACGTCTCCGCGGCCGGATCGTATTGCAGCAGATGCATGTCGCTCTCGTCACAAGCGGACCCGTCATAAGATATGCAGACTGTGACAGTCCCTTGGTACACGGCGGTCGTAGCGATGTTGTAGGAGACCGGCGGAGTGCACGCTGCCCGGAAGTACGGCGGCGGCACGGGCTCGCACTCCGTCTTCGTCACGGTGGTGTCGCCCGCACTGGTCACTTCCTCAAACGTGACCGTTACGTCCCCAACGGGCACGGTGACATTCGATCCTCTGGGCGTGTTGTAGGGTGGCAGCCCGTTCATCTCGTGGACGATCTCGTCTTCATTGAGCGGCACACTGTAGATGCGGACTTCGTCTATGACGCCCTGGAAGTAGTTGTGTATCCACGGCCCGTCCAGACAGTCCGGCCGGTACAGCGCTCCAATGAGAAGGGGACGCGAATTGACCGTCACGGCACCATTCCGCTCCCGGTTGTTGTCCAACTGGCCGTTGATGTAAAGCTTCATCTCCTGCCCATCGTAAGTCCCGCAGAGGTGACACCAACTGTTTGCTGGAGTCGGCTCACCGAGTTGCCACACGGTCCCGCCGCCGAGCCGGAACTGCGCGCTGAAGTCCTGGCAATCCTGTTCTCCACCACCATGAATGAAGAGTCCCCACGCATCGAACTTGGTGATGATTCCAATTCCCCAGTTGTCAAGGTGGTTCGGATCTACGGGATTCAAGGGAGTGTCCTGCCAATCGTGCATGTTGATCCACGCCATGATGGAGATCTGGCTATCGATGGCAAACTCCTGGATATGGTCGCAGGTAACGTAGTACTGGTCTTCGTTTTCCTTCTCTGACTTTCTAAGGTCCAGGCCGCCATCTATCTTGCCCTGAGTCCACGCAGGTCCGTGGGAACTAGACTGAGGAGACACTTTGGCATCGAGCTCGTTTCCGGAGGAATCGAGCGCGTCGAATCCCTCGCTCTCATCGAACTTGTAGTGAGCCACCAAACCCGCAGGCACGACCGCCGGGTTCTCTATCGTGAAGAATGCGTCACTGGTGTCCGCAACGGTCGGCGGTGACAGCGTGGTCACACAGATCAGGCATTTGTGCGACGTCGGAAGCTTAGACCAGACCTGCCAGGTCGGCTCGGGGGAATACGCATCGGCGATCTTCTGCCATATGCATCCGCCGTCCACCGTCAGCCAGACTCTCCTGCCCGGTGGCGACGCGAATCCATAGGGTGTGTATTCAAGGGGCATCTGTTCGCCTACCTGAAACACCTCCCCGCCATTGGGGTGGACCACCTTGACGCTCGGCCCCGGATACGCGGCCAATGCCTTGATTTCCTCCTCGCTCAAAGCGTAGCTGTAGACACGGACATCATCGATGAGACCCGCAAAACGCCTCTTCTGCCCCGTGGCATCATCGAGCAAGGCCCCGATCAAGGTCCCGCCACGGCCGCTTTCGGTTCCTCGCAGGTAGTCCACGATGTCCGAGGCGCCGAGCGCCCGCCCGGCAGCGGCAGCGCCGTCAACATAGATATCCAGACGATCCACAGCCAGGCGGACCGCAAGGTGGCACCATTGCCCCGTCATGAGGGAATGATTCGAGGCCACGAGATCGTCGTTGGGCCATAGATCACTGAAGGTGCGCAGTGCGGGACACCCATCCCTCAGTTCGAAGCTCACGGACCCGGGCAGCCAACGCTCGCAACTGATGAGCCCCCCATCACCGGGATCCCCTTCGGATCGTTTCACCCAGAGACTGTAAGTGAATTCATAGTGCCGAGCACCATTGAAGCGAACGGACACTTCGCTCGCGTCGCCATCGAGTTGAAGTGCCCCGCCCCAGGCGCCATCTGAAGGCAGCCACGTACCGCCTGTCACGATACCGTTCCGGCAATTCACGGCGCTGTCCCACGCGACAGTTCCTGTGACCTCATCGCATGTCCAGTGAGCGGCCTCAGGCTCTGGTTGCTCGATGGGCGCGTGCTGTATCGTAAACGCGCTGTCGCTCACATCCGAGACGCCGGGCTCCTGTGCTGAAGCGATGCGAATCAGGCATTGGGCGGAAGCAGGCAGAGGGACCTGCCAGTCAAACCACGCAGAGACGGCCGAGACAGTGGCCAGCGTCTTCCAGGTGGCTCCCCCATTGTAGCTTGCCTCGATGAGCACATCCCCCAAGCTGTCCGCCGCACTCCATTGAATGTACTCGGATGCTCCAACTTGCCACACTTCTCCTCCATTAGGCGATATGATTTCCAGCAGTGCCGGTTGCGCCAACACGGGGCGCACCTGCACAAGGACACAGAAGAACAGAACCCCAAGAGTGATGGTCCCGTACCAACCGCTGCCACAATCAAGTCGTGTGTATCGCGCGCTCATCTTTTCGCCTCCCAATACCCATTGTAGACTGGTGTGCTTACCTCGTTTCTACATAAGCATGATGGTTCCGCGTTTCTGAGCCGAGAATTCACAGAGAGGCCTGAAGTGCCTTTCCCGTTGTAATAGGGATTATCGGAAAGCACCCCACAAAGCGGTCATCCGCGACCTGTGTTTCAATGTCCTCCAGTTCTGCTACGATTTCAGATCACAGCCCGCCAGCGATCCGAAAGAACCTCCGGCAGATGCGCCAAGGTCTGTGACTTCCACTTAACCGTCTGCAAAGAACGAATCTCGTACGCACGGGCGATCTCGTTGACTGTCGTGTGGCCAGCTATCGCCTCGATCGCGAGCGGGACTCTGGCCGCACCCCCATGGTGACCACGCTGTGCCATGACAACCTCCTGTCGGACACCACCATACCACAGCGACACTACGTCATATCCACCGGTTCAAGAAGCCGGGAGTATGACAGACTGGCGAAGATCTCGTCCTTGGAGCCCGGGCGGCCCTTGAGCCGCGCGTTCTCCTTTTGGAGACTCTTCGTTGCCACCCCCGGCCTGCTCGAAGGCCGGGGCCACATGCTCCAACGACTCTTGTTGTCGGCGGCAAGAGATGCTCGGACTGAGGTCGTACCGCTTGCCTTATCCGTGCTCTCCGCGGTTCGGCAGTGAATCCGCCGACTTCAGGGACTATGGCAGCGGGATCGGGGCGGTGAAGATCTGGTTGACGGTGGTGCCGTCTCCTCGGTTCACTTTCCGGTTGAAGGCGATCCACTGGCCGTTGGGCGCCACGCACAGGGCATCAGGCGAACTGCCGGGATACAGCGTCGCGTCCGTGATCCGCTCCGACTGCCCGAACTGCGCATCGCCCTCGATCACGTTCGTTCGCCAGATCGAGTTGTCTGAGACGCAGTAGAGGTAGTCGCCCGACGGGTCCCACCACGGCTTCGTCGCGCCGGCCGCAAGCGAAGTGACCTGCACCGCATCGCCACCCAGCGGGGAGATCAGGTGAATCTGCCCGCCTCGCGTGAACGCGATCGAGAGCCGTCAGGCTGCAACGGATGATCCCGCCGCAATCGAGTCGCTCCACGTCAGGCGGCGCGCACCGTGCCCAGCGGCGGCATCGGGCGTCGTCGCCGTCCTTCAGCGGCCATCGGTCCGGCTGATGTCCTCCGGATATCGACGATGTATCGTTGACGCGCTCGTGCTCGTCACGTCTTGCCGATGAACGCCCGCGCGCCAAGTGCCATCTCTTTCCTGCCCTTCTCGCCCACCCACGAATCTTCGGAACCCTGGAAGATGTCGTCGCTGCCCGGCGTGATCTCCGCCTGCGGTGTGCCTACACCAGCACGGTGAACCCGACGCCGTCCTGATTGCCCAGGCCATCGTCCACGTCGACTGGGATGCCCAGCTTCGTCAGCCGATCGTTCGCAGGTCTTGCCCACGCCCTCCATGATCCGGTCGTTGTAGGTGAAGCCGATCCACTGCCCATCTCCGCGGCTCGTGGCGATGCGTGCCGCCGCGAGCGCGCCCGGCGTCGAGCCTTCAGTCACATCGCGGGCATCGGCGTCCATAGTCCGAGCTGCCCACGCTGCCGTCGGTCGGGCTGACCATCGCCGAACCGCGCGGTGCCACCGTACTGCACGCCATCGATGCCGCGAATGGCGATCACCATGTCGTCGGCCGGGAAGAAGCTCACCGCCGCCGTACCGGGGCCGAAGCCGTTGGCCGGATCGGGGTTGCGCGGTATAGATCGTCACGATCTCCTGGCTGACGATGTTGACCTTCTCCAGCGTCAGCGTGTTGGCCGATTCCGCCGGAGAAGGCCCGCGTGTCGTACGCAATCCAGCGGCAGTCGGGCGACCAGTTGAGGTTGTTGTCCAACTGGTGGTTCCGGTCCCCGTCCGTGGTTGCCTCTCCACTCGGTAGCGGGCGCTGCCGCGACATCTGGTTGACGGTGGTGCCGTCTCCTCGGTTCACTTTGCGATTGAAGGCGATCATCGGCCGTTGCGCCACGCAGGGCGTCGGGCGAACTGCCGGATACAGCGTCGCGTCCGTGATCCGCTCGACTGCCCGAACTGCCATCGCCTCGATCACGTTCGTTCGCCAGATCGAGTTGTCTGAGACGCAGTAGAGGTAGTCGCCCGACGGGTCCCACCACGGCTTCGTCGCGCCGGCCGCAAGCGAAGTGACCTGCACCGCACGCCACCCAGCGGGAGATCAGGTGAATCTGCCCGCCTCGCGTGAACGCGATCGAGCCGTCCAGGCTGCAACGGATGATCCCGCCGCAATCGAGTCGCTCCACGTCAGGCGGCGCTGTACCGTGCCCAGCGGCGGCATCGGGAACGTCGTCGCCGTCCTTCGAGCGGACCATCGGTCCGGCACGTGATGTCCTCCGGGATATCGACGATGTAGACCTCGTTGCGAACCGCGCCCGTGCTCGTCACCGTCTTGCCGATGAACGCCCGCGCGCGTTGCCAAGTGCCATCCTCTTTCTGATAACCCTTCTCGCCCCCACGAATCTTCGGAACCCTGGAAGATGTCGTCGCGGCGTGATCTCCGCCTGCGTTGACCTTCACCACCAGCACGGTGAACCCGACGCCGTCCTGATTGCCCAGGCCATCGTCCACGTCGACTGGGATGCCCAGCTTCGTCACGCCGATCGTTCGCAGGTTCTTGCCCACGCCCTCCATGATCCGGTCGTTGTAGGTGAAGCCGAGATCCACTGCCCATCTCCGCTTGGCTCGTGGCGATGCGTGCCGCCGCGAAGCGCGCCCGGCGTGAACGGTTCGGTCACATCGCGGGCGTCGGCGATCACATAGTCCGAGCTGCCCACGCTGCCGTCGGTCGGACTGACCATCGCGCGAACCGCGCGGTCCCGCCGTACTGCACGCCGTCGATGCCGCGAATGGCGATCACCATGTCGTCGGCCGGGAAGAAGCTCACCGCCGCCGTACCGGGGCCGAAGCCGTTGGCCGGATCGGGGTTGGGCGCGGTATAGATCGTCACGATCTCCTGGCTGACGATGTTGACCTTCTCCAGCGTCAGCGTGTTGCCGATTCCGCCGGAGAAGGCCCGCGTGTCGTACGCGATCCAGCGGCAGTCGGGCGACCAGTTGAGGTTGTTGTCCAACTGGTGATTCCGATCCCCGTCAAACGTCAGTTGCCTCTCCTGCCAATAGGAGAACGCGGTCGGTGCGGCCAGCAAGACAAACAGGAGAACGACGAGACCAGTCAGGATAAGCCTTTTCATAATCCGCTCCTTAAGAAGTGATATGACCCGACACCTTGCACATGACCTCGCCCGGCTCGATGCCGAGCCGTATCACATTATCCCGCCGGAATACCCCATTTGTCCACCGTATTTTCAGGATTTTATCGGTCCTGCGGCCGGATGCATGACGCCAGCGCGGTCCAGTGCTTCATGCTGATGCGGCATTGGGGGTGCCCGGGGCAGGGCGAAGGGGCATAACGCCTCACGGAGTCACTGCAAACCACGCGGGGACCGGCTCTGCCGGGAAGACAGCGTCTCGAACCTCCCCGAGTAGGGCTCGAACCTACGACCTAGCGGTTAACAGCCGCTCGCTCTACCGATTGAGCTATCGGGGAAAATACCCAGGCCTTGGGACAGTGCCCAAGGCCTTGGACAGATTATCGTCGATCAGGCTGAGGATTTCAACAAGTTTGTCAAGATTTCTGTGGGGCGGCCGATAGGAAAGCCAGGGCCGCGCTGGACAAGCGCCCGGCCGCCGGGTAACTTACCCGATTTACGTATCTTCCGTCGGGAGGCCCGTGGCCTTGCGGACGAGCGCCGGGGCGTTCCGGCACCGCCGTTCGGTGGCAACGTAGAATCCAGGGAACATGGGGTCGCAATAGCGCATCATTATGTTTTATGGGAACCGTCTGGAATCATTCGTTTCATAGGTTATCTATCGCATGGCCAGAGACTTACTTAGCGTGGGGGAGTTCACCATCATCCGGCGCATCGGCAACGGCGCCCGCAGCACGATCTACCTGGCAACGGACGAGGAAGATGGCACTCTGGTCGCCCTGAAACGCGTTATTATCGAACGACCCGAAGACCACCGCGTGATCGAGCAGACCGAGATGGAGTACAAGGTTGCGCGGGAGATCGACCACCCCTATATCCGCAAGTGCTACAAACTCCAGAAGATACGGAGCATGTTCAAGGTCCGGGAACTGATCCTGAGCATGGAGCACTTCGACGGCAAGACCCTGGAGGAGACCACGACGCTGAGCCTGGGGGACGTGCTGCTGGTGTTCCGGATGGTGGCCATGGGCCTGAACGCGATGCACCAGCGGGGGTTCGTACACTGCGACATCAAGCCGAACAACATCCTGATCAACAAGACCGGTTCGATCAAGATCATCGACCTGGGCCAGAGCTGCCGGATCGGCACGATCAAGTCGCGCATCCAGGGCACGCCGGACTATATCGCCCCGGAGCAGGTCAAACGCAAATCGCTCACCCCCAAGACCGACATCTTCAACCTCGGCGCCACGATGTACTGGGCCTTGACCGGCAAGAACGTCCCCACGCTGATCCCCAAGAAGCAGAAGACTGTCGGCCTGTACGAGCCGCAGAAGTGCCTGGCGCCGCACCAGATCAAGCCGCAATTGCCGGTGCCACTGTCGATGCTCGTGATGGATTGCGTCAAGAACGACCCAGCCGAGCGGCCGTCCAACATGGTGGACATCATTTCCGGCCTCGACGCGATGATCCACAGCATTTTCGGCGACAAGATAAAAGTGAACCGAAATGCCTCAAACAACCATCGATCTGCTCAATAAGGGGATCACGGCCAACCAGACCGACCGATTCCGACGGGGCAACATCGTCCGCCTGCCCGGTGAAGGCTCGGTGGTGATCGGCGGGGATATCCACGGGCACCGGCGCAACTTCGAGCGTCTGGTCGCCTACGCCGATCTGGCCGGCCACCCCGACCGCCACATCGTGCTCCAGGAGATCATCCACGGCGGTCCGGAAGACGACACCGGGGGCTGCCTGTCGTATCAACTGCTCTTCGACGTCATCCGCTACAAGCTCAGCGAGCCGGACCGTGTCCACCTGGTCATGGGCAACCACGACACGGCGTACATCAGCGGCAGCGACGTCATGAAGAATGGCAAGGAGATGAACCGGGCGATGAGTTCGGCCCTGGACCGGGAGTTTCCGCACGCCAGCCGCGAGGTGAAGCTGGCGATCCGCCAGTTCCTGTTCTCGCAGCCGTTGGCGGTGCGCTGTGCGAACCGGGTGTGGATCTCGCACTCGCTTCCGGCCGACCGGTTCGTAGAGCTTTTCGACACCGCGGTGTTCGATCGGGAACTGAGACCGGAAGACTGCGAAAAGCCCGGGCCGGCGTACCTGCTGACCTGGGGCCGGCGGCACAGCCAGGCGGCGCTCGACCGGCTGGCCCAGCGTCTCGATGCGGACCTCTTCGTCCTGGGCCACCAGGCCCAGACCCACGGCTGGTGCCAGGCGGGGGAAAACCTCATCATCCTTGCCTGCGATCACAACCACGGCTGCCTGGTCGAGGTCGATCTGACCCGGCCCTGGACCGCCAAAGAGCTGGCCGATCATATCGTGCCTCTGGCCTCCATCCACTGAGGCCGGGCGGGCGGTTTCAGAAAAGGCTGGCGTCCGGCGGGCAATTGACCTATCGTAGCCGCGCGGCAACCGTTCACCGTGGGCAACGGATTGCGGCCTCGTCTTCTATTCAGAAAGCAACCGATTCACGATGAATTGGTATTACTACATAGCCTGGCTGCTGGTGGGCGTGCAGTTGCTCTTCACGTACTACGCCGTGCGGAACCATCGGTATGCGATGCTGAAATACGACCGCAAGGCCGGTGCCGTCTACCGGCCTCGGGTTGCTCTGATCGTCCCGTGCAAAGGGCTCGATCCGCAATTCGACGCCAACATTCGCTCACTTCTATGCCAGGAGTATGAGAATTATCGGGCATACCTGGTCGTTCAGGATCGGTCCGATCCGGCCTATGCCCGGCTGTGCACCATCCGAGAGCACCTGGGCAGCGGCAGCGCGACCCCGAGCGTGGAGATCCTCGTGGCCGGGCCTTCGACCGCGTGCAGCCAGAAGATCCACAACCTTCTGTACGCGATCGACCGCCTCGACGACGACATCGAAGTCCTGGCCTTCGCCGACTCCGATGTGTGCGTACGCAGCGACTGGCTGGCGCGTCTGGTCCAGCCCCTGCGAAAACCCAAGCGGGGCGTCACCACAGGCTATCGGCTGTTCGTTCCCACGCGGAACAACCTGGCGACGCTGGGCCTCTCGGCGATCAACGCCAGCGTCGCCCAGATGCTGGGCAACAGCCGCTTCAATCAGGCCTGGGGCGGCTCGATGGCGGTGCGCTTCGCGGACTTCCGTCGGCTCGGCCTGCCCGAGATATGGAAACACACACTCAGCGACGACCTGTCGTTGAGCGTAGCGGTCAAGAAGGCCGGAATGATCGTCACGTTCGTGCCCGCCTGCCTCGTGGCTTCGTACGCGTCGATGAGCTGGTCGCGGCTCTCGGAGTTCTGCCGACGGCAGTTTCTCATCACGCGGGTGTACGCGCCGCTGACATGGGCCTTGGGCCTTCTCAGCAGCATGGGGTCCGTCCTGGGCCTGTGGGGCACGGTGGCCGTGGCCGTGTACGCCGCAATGACCGGCACCCGGCACGCGCGGTTCTTCGCCGTCATCCCGGTCATCTTCTTCGCCGGCCAGCTCTTCCGGGTCGCGCTGCGTCAGTCGATGGCGTCCCGGCTGCTGAAGGACCATGCCCGACGGCTCCGGCCCGCCATCGTCGCCGACGTCCTGGGCTTCTGGTTCTGGTCGCTGCTGCTGCTGATCTTCATCCTCTCCTCCGCCTTCGGACGCACCATCCGCTGGCGCGGCATCCGCTACCGCCTCCTCGGCCCCACCGAAACCGAAGTCCTCGGTTCGTAGTGGTCCCGATGTACGTCACGATGGCGTGCGGTTTGTAGTGACGCCGTAAGGCGTTATTCTCTTGTGTGCCCTCACGGGCACACTACGAACGAGTCCGTTTGTGGTGGCGTCGTGAGACGCTACTTCCCAACGCAGGTGAGCTTGCTGGCGGTGCGAACAAAGAGGCGGCCGTCGGCGATGGCGATGGACGCCTGCACCGGCTCGTCCTTCATGTCGAAGCGATGGAGGATCTCGAATTCCTCGTCGCCGGCAGACAGCACGATCGCTTCGCTGTCCTCGTTGATGCAGTAGAGCTTGCCGTCGGCGGCGGTCAGCGAGGCGCGCCAGGGTCCGCCCCCGCCGATCTTGCCCTGCCATTTTGTGCGTCCGGTCTTCGGATCCAAACACGTCAAGACCTTGCCGCCGCGTTCCCCATCGAGGACGTAGAGGTTGCCGCGATAGAACAGAGGCGTGGGCACATCGGGCGTCACGCGGCCGAACGTCCAGGCGACGTGGTCCTGCGAGAGCAGGCCCTTGCCGCCGGCCTTGATCGCGAACAGGTCGTTGCCCCCGCGCGGCTGGACGCCGAAGACCATCCCCGCGCCGGTGACCACCGAAGGGATCAGCCTCCACCGCGTGTCCCGCCGGTCTCTCGCGTAGCAGTAACGCCATAGCTCGGCGCCGGTCGCCGGATCGTGGCTGGTGACATAGTCGGCGCCGGTCAGGACGATCTCGGTCCGCCCGCCGCTCTCGAACGGGATGGGCGTCGCGTACGAATCGAGCGACTCGTCCTGGGCGTCGCTTTGTCGCACGTGCTTCCAGAGGGTCTTTCCCGTCGCCGGATCGAGAGCCAGCAGGTACGACTCGAACGGCTCGCCCGCGCGCGGCTCGCGCCAGGCCGTCTCCCGCCGCAGGACCGGGATGTACAGCTTGCCATCGAACGCCATCGGACTGGAGCCATAGCCGAACTGGCTGGTGATATTGCCGTAGTCGGCCTCAATGTTCCGCGACCACACCACGTTCCCGTCGAAATCCAGGCCCGCCAGGTCGCCCGAGCCGTAGAGGAAGAACACGCTGTGCCCATCGGTCGTCGGCGACGGCGTCGCCAGGTTGTTGCGCGGAAAGTTGCGGTCTGACTTGCCGAGCACTGTAGACCATAGTGGCCTGCCGGTCCTGGCGTCGAAGCACAGCGCCAGCAGGTCGTCGCCGCCTTTGACGGGCGAGCTGACGAAAACCTTGCCGTCCCAGATGGCCGGGGTCGAGGCCGCCGGGCCCGGCAGCGGCGCCGTCCAGACGACGTTGTCCGTGTCTGTCCACGATTCCGGCAGACCCTGTTCGTCGGCCGAGCCGTTGAAATGCGGCCCACGCCAGTTGGGCCACTGTCCTCCCCACGCCGCCGGGAGACCAGAGAGAATCGTGGCTGCGATCGCAATGCCGAGTGTCTTCACCACCATACGTGTTTCTCCATCAAGTGGCGCGGGCATCCTGCCCGCGCTTCAAAAGTCGTGGCGAGGGCATCTTGCCCTTGCTTCAAAAGCCGTGGCGAGGGCATCTTGCCCTCGCTTCAAAAACCGTGGCAAGGGCATGCTGCCCGGGACTCGATGGCGCGACGCCCGCGACGCAGAGCCCAGAGCGGTCGTACGGGCCCGGCGCAAGGTCTTCCTTTCGCTGGAACCCTGGGGACGATCCCATGCCTGCCGATATGGACGAACCCCAGCCCCATTCTATTCCACGACGATAGCAGGAAACTGCCTCCGTTTCGAGCGAAAACACCCGGCACGCGTGTGTGAAAGCGTGTGGAAGCCTCAAAGCCTGTCCTGAGCGAAGTCGAATGGAACGCAGCCGTGGGGATGGTGGATACGATTTGGGCTTGTACATCCAGAGACGCCGACACTTGCGGCCATCCCCGCTCGATGCAACGTAGCGCCGCTGCCGCTTGGCCCTTTTTTACACCCGCCGACAAGAGCCAGAGTCAGAGAAATGGTCACGAGTCATCTGGGCGTCATGGTTTGCCTCCTGCTTTTACACGCTGCGACTCGAGCCATCCCGATGCTCATCGGGACCCCTGCGGCTTCGCCCCATGCCTGCGGAGCAACTCGACAACCTCCGTGTGCCGCCCTTTGATCGCATATTGCAGGGGCGTCCACCCCGACGAAGTCGTCAGATTCGCATCGGCTCCATTGGCCAGGAGAACCTCCGCAATATCGGTATAGCCTCCCCGAGCGGCATACAGCAGCGACGTCCAGCCGGAAGATGTTCGACAATTCACATCCGCACCTCTGCTGAGCAGAAGGACAACCACGTCTTTCCGGGCATACTCGTTCGGAGACTGCACCGCGTCGTGGAGAGGCGTCCGGCCGTTGGCATCCCTCGCGTCGATGTCTCCACCGGCCGCGAGAAGAGCCTCCACCACCGATGCGCTGTCTCGCGCGGCGGCGATGTGAAGAGGCGTGCGACCGGTCACGTCAGTGGCAGCAACGGACGCGCCTGCGTCGATGAGCAGTTCGGTCAGCTCCGCGCTCCAGCGTCCCGCCGCATAGTGCAGAGATGAAAGTCCTACATTGGACTTTGCGTTCACATCCGCTTTGGCGGCTACAAGAAGGCGGACTGTATCCAGACGGTCCTCGCTGACTGCGATGTGCAGAGGGGTACAGCCGTTGCGATCTCTTGCGTCAATCGTCGCACCGGCCGCAATGAGAATACCCGCCACCTGCTCATAGCCCCAGTAGGCCGCCTCGTGCAACGGTGTCGATCGGTGGCGAGACGCCGTGGCATTCACATCTGCGCCATTGGCAATAAGGACTCTCGTCAGATCCGCATGTCCTGTTTCACATGCGACGTGAAGTGGCGTCTCCCCGTCGTCGGTCGCGCCGTTGACGTCGGCACCATTCTCGATGAGCAACTCGGCCAATTCCTGGTGGCCCTCCGAGGCAGCGATATACAGGGGCGTCCGCCCGTAATAGCCTCTTGCGTTGACCTCTGCTCCGTGCTCGATCAGCAGCGCAGCAACCTCGGAAGAGCCCCCTGAGGCCGCATCGTGCAGGGGCGTAGTACCATTCTCGTCCTTGGCGTTGACATCCGCGCCCTTGTTGACGAGTGCCACAGCCAACTCCTGATGCCCTTTGGAGGCAGCAACATGTAGCGGTGTCCGAGCGGAGTGCCCTCTTGCATCCACCTCCACTCCGTACTCGATCAGCATCGCAGCGATCTCGAAGTGGCCTTCCCTCAGCGCGTGGTGCAGCGCCGTGTTGCCGTCCTCATCCCTGACATTGGCATCAACACGTTCTGCAAGGAGTGACCTCGCCACATCTACGGCTCCCATCCTGGCCGCCTGATGCAGCGGCGTCCTCGTGCTTGCCGCCGCATTCGGAGCCGGTCTTGCCGGCCGTGGCCTCTTGCGGCACCCGCCGAAGAGGAGCATCGCTGCCAGAAGAACGATTGCGAACTGTCTGGGCGTCATAGTTTGCTTCCTGCTTCTGCGCACTTGGGACACGGGCGATGCCGCCGGCCGGATAGAGCGTATCCGCTCCCGACTCCTTAGACAAGAGGCCGGGTGCGATATCGTGGTTGCGCGATTTCTCGTGAAAACCCGGGAAATCGTCGATGCGCCCGATTTGGAGGCGAGGCTGCCACGCCGGCTGAGGATTGGCACGTGGGGAGAAAGGGCGTAGAATGGCACAGTGGCGCTGGGAGGGGCTATTGTGGACAGGAGACTGATGATGAATGCCAGAGGACTATTGACGGCGCTGTTGCGTCTGACGGGCGTGGCCATGCTCGGCGGGCTGGTGTTCGTCTTCTGCCCGTTCGCGTGGATGCAGAGGATTCACGCCGGAATCGGTCTGGGCGAGCTGGAGTACACGGCGCTGATGAGCTACCTGATGCGCACACTCTCGGCGATGTACGCCGTCGTCGGCGCGATCCTGCTGCTGGTCTCGGGGGACATTCGCAGATACTTGCCGCTGATCCGCCTGCTCGGGATCATCGCCCTCGCCGGCGGCATCGGCGTCACCGTGCTCGACGCCATGCTGCACCTGCCCGCCTTCTGGACGCTCCTCGAAGGCCCGCTCACCATCGGCCTCGGTGTCGCCTTACTCGTCCTGTCGGGAAAGGTCCGTGCGTAGGTACGTGAAAACATGCTGGAATGCGTGGCAGCCTCGAAGCCAGAGGCTTTGGGGATGGTGGAACTGCCTGTCGCCTCGATTGCGGTCGGGATCAACGCAACGGACCATCCCCAAGTTCTTCGAGCTTGAGGCTGCCACACACGCTCCTCTCCCCCTGAAACAGGTACTGCCCTATGATCCGCATAGAGACAGAGGAGGCGAACGTTATGGTTCGGGCTTGAGGGTGACGCAGCCGAAGAGGCCGCCGGCGATACTGCCGGTGTGGGCGGCGAAACGAACCACCACGGATTCCTTGCCTTTCGTCAACTCGATGGGAATGGCGTAATCGACGTCGAAGAACTCGCCGGGCTTGTTCTGAGCGAGCTTCTGCGTGGCGATCTTCGTTCCGTCGACGAGGATGTCGAAGGCGCGGTCATTGTCGCTGCCCCACCAGGTGCAGTGCAGCGTCACCGGCGTCTCGGGCAGGACCTTCATTTGATATTCAAACCAGCCCTCGGCGTCACGCCAGCGCCGCTGGGCATGCGTGCCGGTCCGCGTGTTCTGGCCTTTCATCTGGTGCGCCTGCTCCGAATCGGAGACGCCGATCTCGACCGCGTCGATCTTCCGCACATCCAACGCGGCCTGTCGCGCCGCCTCGCGGGCCTTGGCCTCTTGGCGAGCTTTCCGCTCGGCCTGGATGCGCTTCCAGCCGGTTTCATCCGTCAGTCGCCAGTAGACCGCGTAATGCCGGTCGAACAGCTCATGATAGGGAACGAGTGTCACGTCGTCCGGCCGGCCCACGCCGCCCGTGCGGAACGTCAGAGGCTTGCCATCCACCGGGCGAATCCAGTTCTGCGGATCGCGCTGTGTCGTGACCAGCACGGGCGCCTCGACGATCCGCTCGGCGGGGAATTCGAACCAGTTGCTCGTCGTGTAGATCAGCTCCTGCGGAACGTCGGTCTCGCCCAACTGCCCGGCCAGAACCAGCGGCCCATACATCACCGCCGCCAGATTCGCATCGTCGGGCATGGGGCACAGCCACAGCTTCATTGGCATCGTCATTTCGACTTCGGTCTTCTCGCGCCACGTGCGTCGGATCGAAAGGAACGAGCCGGCTTGGGCGGTCACCGCCTGGTCCCGGCCGTCGATCTTGAGCGTCACGCCCTGCGTCGCCCAACCGGGCACGCGCAGGCGCAGCTCGAACTCAACCGGTCGCTGGGCCCCGATCGTCAGTCTCGTCGCAGACACTTCGGGGAACTCCGTGTCCTGACGTATGGTAACGCCCTTGTCCTTCCAGCTCAATTCGCTGGCGATGAACAGGTTCACCCAGAGCGTCTGGTCGTTGTGGAAGTAGATCGTGTCGGCGTACTTGGCGTGATTCTCCAGGCCGGTGCCGGTGCAGCACCAGAACGAATCGCGCGAGGTGTTGAAGTACTTCCAATGCCCCGACGCCAGCGTCACGAAGTACATCATCATCCCAGTGGCCGGATCCTGCGTCGCCAGGATCGAGTTGATCAGGTTCCGCTCGTAGTAGTCCATGTACGCCGCGTCCGGCTGCCAGGCAAACAGATGGCGCGTCAGCTTGAGCAGGTTATAGGTGCAGCAGGTCTCCTGCGTGTGCGCGTCGAGCTGGTCGGCCAGATGATACGGGTCGCTACGCCAGTGCTCGTCGATGGAGGTTCCGCCGGTGCAGTAGGTCCGGCCGTGGACGACGCTGCGCCAGAAGAACTCGGCGATGTGCCGGTCGGCGGGGTCGCCCGTCAGTTCGTACTGGCGGGCCGTGCCGATCACGTTGGGGATGAATGAGTTGACGTGCAGCCCCTTCAGCTCGTCGCGATGCAGAATCAGCGGGTTGTTGTACGCGTCGGCGTTGAACCGCTCGGCCAGGTCCATCCACGCTTTCTCGCCCGTGACGCCGTAGAGGTTGGCGAGGGTCTCGTTCATGCCGCCCTGCTCGGTGTGGTTGAGCATCTCCTGCATCGCTGCGCGGTCGAGCTTGTCGAGGCGTCCCCTGGTCCAGCGCGCCATGCCCTGAGCGATCTGAAGCGCCTGGGCGTTATCGCAGTAGACGTACATGTCGATCAGGCCGGCGTAGATCTTGTGCAGCGTGTACCACGGCGCCCAGACCTGCTTCAGCGCGATCACGCGGTCGATCTGCTCCTCGGGGTACGCGCTGAGGTAGCCCGAGCCCAAGGCCTTCTGGCACTTGGCCAGCTCCGCGATGATGGCATCCGCTCTGGCCTTGAGCTTCTCGTCCCCGGTGGAGGCGACCATCAGCGCGCAGGCGGAGAGGTAATGGCCCATCGTGTGCCCGCGCAGTTCGGTCTTCTCCCAGCCGCCCAGCGGCTCGCCGGGCGTCGGCAACTCGGCCGTCTGGCGGAAGTGCCACAGCAGGCGGTCCGACTCCAGCTCGTGCAGGTACCGCCGGTCGCGCTCCATCGCCTCGCGGAACGGTCCATCGAGCAGCCCCACGTCGCGCAGGTCGAAGGGCCGGGCCTGCAACGGGACCACCTCCCGCCCGCTGGGCCAGACCGCCGCGTCGACGTTGTCAAACCACGCAAGGACAATGAGGACCACGATGAGAACGCCGTGTCGGCTGGACATGTTTGGATTCCTCCCTGGCACCACCAGTCGTATACCGTCGGCGCAGCGCGCCGCAAACACCCTGCGTATACCAGGAGGTGCCGATTGCGTAAAGCCAAATCGCGCAGGCCGATCCCCTTTGTAGGTATGCTTCACCAGGCCAGTCTGCGCAGATGTCATTCCGACCGGAGCCTTGGCGCAGTGGAGGAATCTGGCTACGGACCGGCAGCACGTCTCGTCTATGGCCAGACCCCTCGACTGCGCTGCGCTTCGCTCGGGGTGACAGAAAGGCGGAGCGGTGAGGAGTTATTCGCGTTCGGTCGTCCAGGGCTTGGGCGCCGGCGCTGTTCCGGCCTGTGGGGTCGCCATGGTAATCGGCGGGATGACGGAGATTCGCTCGATGCTGCGGATCGCGCGGGCCAGCGTCTCCTTGGTCGTGTGGACCGGCTCGGTCGCCAGCTCGGGGACGCTGTAGGTCCGCAGGTAGGAATCGTAGAAGGTCGGGTCCTTCTGAGGCAGCAGCACGGGCTTGTACGCGCGGCCTTCGGCATCGATGTAGGCCAGATACGTGCGCGTGAACGGGGCGCTGTCGCGCTTGCTGCTGAAGGCGAGCCAGCGGCTGTTGCTCGACCAACTGTGCCATGACTCGCTCTGGTCGCTGTTGGCCTCCAGCTTGCGGTACTCGTACCGGCCCGCTTGCGCTGCGGCGTCGAGGTCGATGATGTACAGATCGCTGCCGGGCCGGTACACGGGAAAGCAGCCGTATTCGCACATGCAAAACACCAGCCAGCGTCCATCGGGGCTCACTCGCGGCAGCAGGATCGACCAGCCTGTGGCGCGGGCATCCTGCCCGCGATCCGAGGGCGGGACACCCTCGGCACGGTCCGGCCCCGTATCGGCGGCTGTCAGAACCGTTTCGAGCGGACCCCACTCATCGCGCTCGACGTCGTAGGCAATCCGCATCAGGTCGTACTTGATCTGGTCGTAATCCTTCGGAACGACGTTGCGCTGCGTCCACGTCAGCGACGCGCTGCAAAAGTACAGATATCGTCCATCAGGCGACCAGGTCGGATAGGTCTCCAGCCTGTCCTTCTTCGCGATGTCGGGCGCGGTCTTCGTGACGCCGGCCTCGACGACGTAATAGGCCAGGTGCGAATCGAGGTCGATCACGTCGCGAACCTCGTGCCCGCTGGAATGGAAGAACTGGCTGACGGCGTTGACGGAGTAGACGGCCACCTTGCCGCTGGGGTGCCACGAGGTATACGTGAACTTCGTGCCGATCTTCCGGACGTCGCCGTCGTCGACGAGCAGCGCCGAGCTGCCGTACTCGCTGCTGCGGATGCCCAGGAGCATCTTGTCCGTTCGGTTGTTGCAGAACGTGTGGCAGTTGACGCAGCCGTTGGAGAAATACCGGTTGTCGAGCACCAGCGACTCATCGAAGCTGCGCAGGTCGCGCTGGTAGATGCCGATGCGTCCCCACGCGCCGGCGCCGGGGTGCAGCTTTCGATAGACAAGCACATCGTCGA
>JAXGYC010000022.1:0-72091 GCA_040772485.1 Sedimentisphaerales bacterium
CAACATCGCCGGCTCGCTGATCAGCACGAGGATTCAGCCGGGTCAGCAGGGTTTCCTGTTCGGCATGAGCGGCTGGCGGATCATTTTCTCCGTCGGCATCCTCCCGGCGCTGCTGGTCGTCCCCATCATCTTCATCCTGCGCGAGCCCGAACGCTGGCGAGAAGCCAAGCGTCAGGCCGCCGGCAGCACGGACCAGTCGAAGCGATTCGGCTCGATTCCCGACCTGCTGCGCCATCCGGTCTGGCGGCGCCATCTGCTCGTCGGCGTCTGCCTGGGGCTGGCCGGCATGGCGGGTCTGTGGGGCATCGGCTTCTTCTCTCCGGAGCTGATCTCCACCGCCCTCGAGGGTCAGTCGCAGAGAGTCATCGACATCGTGCGCGGCTACGGCACCGCCCTTCAGGACGTCGGTTCCTTCCTGGGGATGCTGACGTTCACGCTGGTGGCGACCTTCGTGGGCCGGCGCCTGGCGTTCGCGGGCGCCTTCACCCTGTGCCTGGGCGTGACCATCTTCGTGTTCAACTGCCTTCGGTCCGGCACCGATGCCTACTGGATGCTGCCCATGATGGGCTTCGCCCAGTTGTCGGTGTTCGGCGGCTATTCGATCTACTTCCCGGAGCTGTTCCCGACGCGTCTGCGCGGCACCGGCGTCGGCTCCTGTTACAACACCGTGCGCTATCTGGCGGCGGGCTTCCCGCCCATGTTGATGTTCCTGAACCAGCAACTGATCGCCCAGAACGTCAACGACCCGTTCCGCAAGGCGGCTACCGTGCTGTCGTTCGTCTTCCTGCTCGGACTAGTCGCGCTGATCTGGGCGCCGGAGACCAAAGACAAGCCGCTGCCGGAAGACTGACGGGATCGCAGGGCAACGCTCCCTGCCCAGACTTTCGGGTCCGCCCGTCTCGCGCGGTCTATTTGCCGTCAGCGATGGTAAACGAGGCGGCCGTCGAGATAGGTTCGCAGGACCTGCGCACTGCGGATCGCGTCGACGTCACAGGCGAGCAGATCGGTGTCGACGACGATGAAATCGGCGCGTTTGCCTTTCTCCAGCGAGCCGGCGAACTTCTCCTGGAACAGGGCCTGCGCGCAGTGGATGGTGTAGAAGCGGATCGCCTGCTCGCGGCTGAGGGCTTCCTCCGGGTGCAGTTGGCCCTCGTACCAGCGTGCCCGGCGGGTGATCGCGGTCCACATGCCGAGGAACGGGTCATACGGATTGATCGAGCGCAGCGAACCGACCTTCTGCATGTGGTCCGACCCACCCGCGGCCAGGCCACCGGCGGCGAAGATACTCTTGAGCGGCTGGAAATACCGCAATCGCTCGTAGCCGAAATGGCCCGCCAACGTCCGCGTGTCGAGATAGAGCCAGGCGGGCTGCACCAGCGGAATCACGCCGAGGTCGACGGTCTTCGCCACGGACTCGGCGCTCATGAAGTTCGAGTGCGTGATGCAGTGCCGCATCTGACGAACGGGCAGCGTTGCGCTCAGCTCTTCATACACGTCGAGCAAGGCATGGACCGCGCCGTCGCCGACAGTGTGCGCGGTGAACTGGAGGCCGCACTCGGTGGCGGTGCGGACAATCGGCAACAGCCGGTCATGGGGGATGAACAACACGCCGCAGTAGTTCGGATCATCGATCGCATAGGTCTTGCTGACACCCCACGGCTGTCGCATGTAGGCGCTGCCGGTCAGCATGCCCCCGTCGAGAAACGTCTTGACGCCGATGATGCGCAGCATGGGCCCGCCTTCCCGCAGCGGGTGGCGCGCCACCCGGCGGATCTGCTCCTCGATCTCCTCGATTGGGCCGATGGTGTCGATGTAGTACTGGGCCGCGACGCGAACCGTCAGCTCATCGGCCTTGAGCATCTTTTGGTAGAGCTGGAGGTTCTCGGGGTCGGCGGCGCCGTCGCAAATCCCCGTGATGCCGACGGCGTTGTACGCCTGGAAAAGGGTCCGCAGCCGATCGTATCGATCGCGCGGCGTCGGTTCTCTGCCGGTGGGCTTGCTTTTGATGAACCGGTTGCAGCTTCGCAGGATGCCGGTCAACTCGCCCGTCTGGGGGTCCTTCTCCGCATATCCCGGACCGCCGTCGGTGACGCGAAAGTCCTCGTCGATGCCGCTGAGCCGAAGCGCCAGGGTGTTGAGCGACGCATCGGGGCCGGTCCGGAAGACCGCCGGATTCTTCGGCGCCGCCTCGTCCAGCTCCGCACGTGTGGGATAGCGCTGCTCGCGCAGACGCGTGATGAACACCTGCTGCAAGACGATCCATTCGCCATCGTCCAGAGCCTCGGCCCGCGTCCGGAAGTAGTCGAGCACATCCGCAATGGAGTCCATCTGCGGGATCGGATGGTCGAACTCGGTCATCGCGGCGCCGCAGGGATGGACGTGCGAGTCGATCAGTCCGGGAAGGACCATTCGACCTTCGAGGTCGAGCACTTCGGTGTCGTTGTCTCTGAGACGCAGGACCTCGTCATTGCTCCCGACGGCGACGATGCGTCCATCCTGAACCGCCATCGCCTGCGCGACGGAGAAGCCCGCATCGACAGTGACGATCCGGCCGTTGAACGCAACGAAGTCGGCCGCCCGGACGGCGAGCGGAAGACAGAAGACCAGCAGAATCACAGGGAAGGCGGCAGCGCGTGCAGTTCTCATCAGCGGACTCCCGGAAAACGCACGACCGGCGGAATCTAAGAGCACATCGCCCGAGACTCCGTCCGGCGATCTGCGGGGTATTCCACATCATCCCCGCCGCCCTGTCAATTGCCAATCCCTCGCGCAAGGAGCCAGTGTCTGTCGAGATTTCCGGTAGCACTCCCTTGAGGGCGCAAACAGCCAGGGGTGGCAGCCTCAAGTCCGCAGGACTTGGGGATGGATCGCATTGCAGAGGCCTTTCCGTACGGATGTGCCACTCCCATTCGCCATCCCCAAAGCTCCGTTGCACTGCGCTTTGAGGCTGCCACACGGCTGGCAGGATGTTTTCACACCCACAGGGGCCATCGGATGGACCGGTTCCCCTCGACCGAAGCGCGTCCTGAAGCCAGTGTCAGTTCGCTTTCTTCTGCGATTCGACCTCGCCCGTGTCGCTCTTCATCTCCTTTGCCAATGCAGGTTTGCCCCCTGTGATGCCGAGCGTCTCGCAGTAGGTCTTGTAGCCGCCGGTCAGGTTCCGCGCGGCAAAACCTCGCTGATTGAGGATTCGCGCCGCCACGTACCCACGCAGGCCCACCTGGCAGAACACGAGCAACTCCTTGTCCTTCGGGATCTCGTCGAGGCGGTCGCGCAGCTCATCGAGGGGAATGCTCACCGCGCCGGGGATCGTTCCGCCCTGCACTTCGCCCGGCGTGCGCACGTCGATGAGCTTCTGGTTCTCGCGTGGCTCGACCACGTCCGAAACGTGGCAGATCGGCATGTCGCCGGCGATGAAATTGGCCGCGACGAAGCCGGCGTAGTTGACCGGGTCCTTGGCCGAACCGAACGGTGGCGCGTAGCATAGCTCCAGATCCTGCAAGTCGAAGACCGTCATGCCCGCCCGCAGGGCGGTGGCCATGACGTCGATCCGCTTGTCGACTCCCTTGGCGCCGACGCACTGGGCGCCGAGGATCTTGCCTGTCTTCGGATCGAACAGCAGCTTGAGACTCAACTGACTGGCGCCGGGATAGTAGCCGGCGTGGCTGGCCGGATGGACATAGACCTTCTCGTAGGCGATGCTCTGCCGCTTGAGGTTCTTCTCGTTCATCCCGGTAGTCGCGACCGCGAGGCCGAACACTTTGCAGATGGCGGTCCCTTGCGTCCTGGCGTACTTGCTGTCACGTCCGAAGACTCTGTCGGCCGCGATGCGTCCCTGGCGGTTCGCCGGTCCGGCCAGCGGAATCACCGCCGCGAAACCGCCCACGAAGTCCGTCACCTCCACCGCGTCACCGACCGCATAGATGTTCGGATCGCTGGTCTGCATGTGCTCGTCGACGACGATGCCGCCCCGCCGGCCGATCTCCAGGCCCGCTTCCTGGGCCAGCTTGACCTCGGGTCGCACGCCCACCGCCATGATGACCAGGTCGGTGGCGATTCGTTTGCCGTCGCTCAACAGCACGCTCGTGCCATGGCCGTCGCTGACCACCTCCGTCACGCTCGTGCGCAGGTGCAGATGGACGCCGTGCCGCTTCAGCTCCTCGTGCAGGGGCGTCGCCATCTCGGGATCGACGCTGCCCATGACGTTGGCTTCCAGCTCCACCAGCGCCACGGCCAGGCGGCGATCGATCAGCGCTTCAGCCATCTCCAGGCCGATGTAGCCACCCCCGACCACCACGGCCCGCGAGCAGCCTTCCTTCTCGACCACCGCCTTGATCGCATCCATGTCCGGGATGGACCGCAGGGTGAAGACGCGGGGCGAATCGACGCCGGGCATCCTGGGGCGTACGGGCTCGGCGCCGGGACTGAGGATCAGTGCGTCGTAGCCCACTTGGTATTCCTGGCCCTTGGCCAGATCGCGCACCGTGACCTGCCGATTCGCGCGGTCGATTTGCGTGACCTCGCTCTGCGTGCGCACGTCGATCGCGAACCGCTCGCGCATCTTCTCCGGCGTCTGGACGAGCAGCCGGTCGCGGTCCTTGATCTGCCCGCCGATGTGGTAAGGCAAGCCGCAATTGGCGAACGAGATGTACGGCCCCCTCTCGAACATGACGATCTCCGCGTCCTCGCTGAGCCGCCTGGCCCGAGCGGCCGCCGAAGCCCCGCCTGCCACGCCCCCTACGATCACGATGCGCTTTCTCTGATCCATTGACGATCTCCGTTGGATGAACTGGTTACGATCCACAGTGGGCAGCGATGCACTCGATCAAGCGGGGCAAACGCGGCGACATGATCCTGTAATACACAGTCCGTCCCCTTCGCTCGCTGGACAGCAGGCCGTGCCCCTTGAGCAGCCGGAGGTGCTCGCAGGTCTGGTTGGCCGACGCGTGGCACAGCTCGGCAATCTCGTGCACGGCGAATTCCCCCTGCATCAGGATATTGACCATCTTCAGGCGAACCGGATGCGCCATCACTCTCAGGCACTCTGCGGCCTCTTCCAGCACCTCGTCGCCCGGCAATTCCAACTGCTTGGCCATCACCATTCCTTTCAGACTGGTACTACACCTCTAAATATCGAAAGGTTACGATATGTCAATATCTTTCCCGTCTCCAAAGAGGTTGCAGATTCCCCCTTGACAAATAGTTCGATATAGTACTATTCTATGCCGAACCAATTGTTTCAACAACGTGAACCTGATTAAGGAGTGGAGAGATGCCAAGTCACAGTGATCTCAAAGACCGGCTCATGGGGATCGTCCGCACGATTAACCGGACGTGTATGGAAGGCCGGGGCTTCGACAAGCTCACGCCTCTTTTCCACGAGGACGTAGTCATGGTTCAGCCCGGCTTCTCCGCCCGGGCGAAGGGACGAGAGGTGTGTCTGAAGAGCTATGAGGACGCCTGCTCGCAGATGACCTTCGAGAAGCTCGACGCCTCGGACGAGCAGATCGACGTGTTCGGCTCGACCGCGATCCTCGCGTACAAGTACGACTGCGCGTGGCAGTTCAAAGGCAGGCGCTTCGAGGACGACGGCCACGAGATTCTCGTGTTCGTCCGGGAAGGCGACGACTGGAAGGTGGCGTGGCGCACGCTGGTGCCGGGCGCGCGGCAGGCTGAGATGTGCCCGGTCGAGGAAGAGAAGGCCCGCGCGAACGCCGGCAACGACATCCGGCGAATTTGCCTGGATCTGATGGCCGCGACGCCGGCATGCTATCTGACGACGATCGACGCCGACGGATTCCCACTGACAACCGCCATGAACAACCTGCGTTACGCCAAGGACTACCCTTCTCTGGTTCCGCTGTACGAGGAGGCCGAAAACGAGTTCCTTGTCTACATCACGACCAACATGCCGTCGGCCAAGATGGCTCGCCTGCGGGCGAATCCGAAGGTCTCCGTCTACTTCTGCGACCCGGGGCAGATCATCGGGTTCACGCTGAGCGGCCAGATCGAGATCGTCACCGACCAGGCCCTCAAGGATCGCATCTGGCAGGAAGGCTGGACGATGTACTATCCCGACGGCCCTCACGGCTCCGAATACGGCATCCTCCGACTGGCCCCCAAGCTCGTCAGAGGCTGGTGCCGCAACCAGCCGTTCGAGATTCGGATCGCGAAGCCGTCGTAGAGCGAGAAACCACAAGGAAAGGAGAGACGATGACTGTGAAATGCCTGTGGGCATGCCTGCTGAGCACGTTGATCGGGGTTGGCGGAGCGAATGCGCCGCTCCATGCCGAGAAAGCGACGTCCCCTGCGTATGGCTCCAATCCGGATCGAGGCGCCTACGCCCAGATCAACGGAGTGCGCATCTACTACGAGCGGCATGGCCGGGGCGCGCCCATTCTCCTGCTGCACGGCGGCTCCTCGCATATCGCTCGACAGGGGCCATTGATCGATCTGCTCAAGCCGCACTATGAAGTGATCGCGGTAGACACGCGAGGCCACGGTCGGTCCACGCTCGGTGACCGGCCGATGACCTATCCCCTGCTGGCGGACGACATGGCCAGGCTGCTGGAGCAGCTCGGCGTCGGACCCGTCACCATCGTGGGACACAGCGATGGCGGCATCATCGGCTACATTCTGGCGGTCAAGCACCCGGCTAAGGTGCGCGCACTGGTTGCGAACGGCGCCAATTTCCGCAAGGACGGACGCGGCGGGATGCCGCCCGAAATGAACGAATGGATCAAAACCATCACGCCGGCGATGGTCGAGCAATGGGGTGACATTCGCGGCCCGTATGAGAGACTCAACCCCGAGCCAGACTGGAACCGCTTCGTGAGCAAGGTGAAGGAGCTTTGGCAGAGCGAGACGCTCCTGGCGGAGGACGACCTGAAGGCCATCCGCTGCCCCGTGTTGATCTGCCACGGAGACAGGGACACCTTCGTCCGCCTGGCGGACATCGTGTGGATGTACGAGCAGATTCCCAACGTGAGTCTGTACATCGCCCCGGACGGCGGGCATGGCCACCACACCGACCAGATCGAGGCCTTCGGTCCCATCCTCCTGCGATTCCTGAACCGGGTTCATAACACTCGACAGCCCATTGGGAGATAACGATGGAAAAGCCGTGCTTGAATGACAAGAATGTGCCTCCGGATGATGAGGTCTTGAGCCGCTGTCTGGGGAGAGCCAAGGCTACGTGGGATGCGTTTCTCACCCTTCTGGCCGAGTGCGATCCGGCTATCTCGGGAGAATGGCGCTACTACACGGACGGCAAGAGCTGGCTCTACAAGGTCACGAAGAAGAAAAAGACGATCTGCTGGGTCTCCGTCTGGGCTGGTGCGTTCAAGGCGACGTTCTACTTCGCGGACAAGGCGGAAGACCTGATCGTCGGCAGCAAGCTGAAGGCCGAGTACATCGACCAGTTCGTTCAGGGCAAGCGGTACGGCAAGATACGGGGCGTGACGGTCGTCGCCAGGAAATCGACGGACCTGAAGGCCATACGAACGCTGATCGACATCAAGCAACAACTGAAATGAGCGTGCGTGGCAGCCTCAAGCCCGAAGGGCTTGGGGATGGTTCTCCGAATAGGCGGCCTCTCTGAATTCGGGGTGTCCCATCCCCAAGCTGCGCCTGAGGCTGCCACCCGCCGAATCGTACGCCTCCCATGACCGACAGCATGAAACAACAACGGCAGGCCGGGTTTTTGATGGCGAAGATTCGCCAGGTAGGCGAGCGTGTTTTCTTCCGCCGGCTCAAGGAATCGGGCGTCGCGATCAACCCGGCCCAGGGACGAATCATGTTCGCTCTGTGGCAGAAGGACGGCGTCTCGATCCAGGAGCTGGTCAGGAAAACCCAGTTGGGTAAGTCCACGCTCACCAGCATGCTCGACCGGCTCGAAGCGATGGGCTACCTCCGGCGGCAGCGCTGCGACGAGGACCGACGCCAGATCCTGATCTACCGAACGGAAAAGGACCGGGCCACCGAGAAGCAATACGTACAGCTTTCCGAGCAGATGACGGACATCTGGTATAAGGGCTTCTCCGACGCGGAGGCCGACCAGTTCGAGGCATATCTGGAGCGAATCCTCGACAACCTCACACA
Organism: Sedimentisphaerales bacterium; assembly: GCA_040772485.1. GTDB lineage: Bacteria > Planctomycetota > Phycisphaerae > Sedimentisphaerales > Anaerobacaceae > Anaerobaca. Next base: position 8,101 of record JAXGYC010000022.1, read on the forward strand.
GTATGAGAACGACATGGACTGACATGCATCGCACCGGGACCACGAATGTCATCCTGAATGGAGCGAAGTGCAATGAAGGATCTGGGCAAGGAACAACAGATGCCCTTCGCCCGCAAGGCCTTGGAGGACCACGGAACCACGACTCTGTCATTCCGAGCGTCGTCGAGGAATCCGGCTGCAAATCCGACGCGCACCTGGTCCCTGGCCAGATCCTTCGACTCCGCTGCGCTCCGCTCAGGATGACATGCGAAACAGGCAGCACGGCACGAGAGCGTCGGGGCGCAGATGGACGCAACAGCTCTCCTCCGCCCGTGACGTACGACATGAATGGGCGGTGCAGCACGAGGACCTTCCAGTGACTTGGTAACCGAAAGCGATCTGACGATGACAGATGGGCAGCAGCGACAATTCGAGGGCTTTGGCCCCGAGGCGTTCCGGTTCCTCAAGGACATCCGGACGCACAACGACAAGGCGTGGTTCCAGGCCCATCGCGCGGACTACGAGCAGCACCTGCTCGGGCCTTTGCGCGACCTGGTGACGGACCTGGCCGACTTCATGCTCGACATCGACCTGTCGATGGAGGTCTCGCCGACGGTGGGCCAGACCATCTCACGCATCTATCGCGACACGCGGTTCAGCAAGGACAAATCGCCGCTGCGGGACTGCATGTGGATCACCTTCAAGCGCAGCCGCAAGGACTGGGCCAACTGGAGCGTGGGGTACTTCCTCGAGATCAACGCGACGTGGTACCGCTACGGACTGGGCTTCTACGACGCAGCGCCCGATGTCATGGCGCAGTTCCGCGCCCAGCTCGACGACGACCCGAAGGCGTTCCTGGAGGCCATCGACTGGTTCGACCGGCAGGAGATCTTCACGCTCGAAGGCGAAACCTACAAGCGGCCCAAAGGCGCCGACAAACCCGAGCCGGTCCGCACGTGGTACAACTACAAGAGCTTCTACCTGTGCTGCAACCGCAAGAACGACAAGGCCATCCGCAGCCCGCAATTAGTGGACGACCTGAAGACCGGCTTCGGCATGACGGCGCCGCTCTACCACTACCTGCTCGACACCCTCGCCCGCGTCAAGCCGCCGAGATAGTCTGTTGTTCGTAGTGGCGTCGTAAGACGCTCCCTCAGCCGCATGCCTGTAGGGGCGAATAATCATTCGCCCCTACGAACGAGCATACTACAAACGCAGAGCGGCTATCGCTTGATCTCGATACCGAGTTCCTTGAGCCGGGGGGAACCTATCACGTACTCCACGTGCCCGTCGACGAATGCGATAACGGCCTGGTCGGACGCGAGCCGGCTGTAGGCTATGGGCTGGCCTAGCTCCGGCAGGTTGGCCGGATTGAGCCCCTTTCCCGTGTACTCGACGTTCTCGCGCACCCACACCCAGAGGCCCTCTTCACGCTTCAGGTAAGGCTCAAGCATCTCCAATGTATCGGGAAAAACGCCATCGTTGTCGCTGGCGTACAGATGGGCCGCCAGTGCCACTTTCTTGAGATGGTTCAGTACGGTCACGCGCGCCTGTATCTCGGCCTCCTGTCGAACCTCGTCGGCCGATTTCGGCTTCGGCTCGTACCGAATGCCGAGCTCTTCCAGCCGCGATGGGTTCTCAAAGACAACGCGAGAATCAAGGTACAGGACGTTGGTTCCGGCGCCGCTTTGGATCAGCGTCTTGTCGTACGCGATGGGGCGTCCCGGCCTGTCTCGCACCGTCATACTCTTTCCCAAATAAGCGACGTTGTCATACAACCAGGAGAATCCGACTCCATATTGCCGGCGCACGTCCGTCAACTCGTCCGGTAGCTTGTCATCGTGGTCGTTGGCATAGATCAGCAAGGTCTTGCCCAGGTCCGACAGGCGCGTCGCCGATTCCGCTCGCGCCTCCGGCAAGGGGGCGGAGGTTGCGGGAGGCACGATAGACTGCTCAGCGATTTGGCCGTCGCGGATGACGATGCGCAGCGTGGCGCGGTTGTTGGTTTCGTCGGGTTCCGCAACCAGGTTGCCGGGGTCGAGGACGACGGAGACTTCGTTGGCGCCTTCGCGGAGGCCGAACTGCGAGGAGACCTCGTTCCAGGTCTGGTCCGGCTCCAGCGGTCCGGCGCCGTGCATCATCGGCGTGGCGATCTCGGGGTCGCCTCGATAGAAATGGACAGCGATCTTCGGGCAGGTGGCGACGCCTTTGTTCCGAATCGAAACGATGGCCGCGAAGGTACCCAGGTCCGGATCGGCGCGCAACTTGAAATCCTCGATGGCGACATCGCATCCGGTGACGGGGCTTCGTGCGATATTTTTCGAGTCGGCCAGAAGTTTGGACTGGACGATCAGCCGCTTGAGCCGGGCGCTGTCGGGCGCCGCCAGCAGGATCACGTGCAGGCCGCGCGTCTCTTTGGACACCTCCACGGTCTGCCCCTGCCGAAGCGTCTGCTCGATCCGGTCCCAGGGCATCGGCAGAAGGTCCTCATAGCCGGCGGGAATCCGATCCTCGCTATCGAGCGTGAAGACCAATACGAGGATGTCGTGCGAGGTGCGATGGTGCGTCCCGTCGAAGATCTCGTCGTAGGCTTCCTTGTCGTGATAGCGTCCGGTCTTGTTCCAGGTCCAGTCCTGCGTCTGCGACAGGACGGAATTGAAGACGTTGAACCCGACCCGCGACGGACTCAGGATGAAGATGTCGGGCAGCGATTCGGCCGCCTTTGCAGGCATGAGTTCCTTGAACCGCTCGGGGGTGACGAAGTCGACGGTGGCATCGACGTGAAGCACGTTCGTGCCCTTGCCTTCGGCCAGGAGCGTCTGGTCGTAGGCCAGCACGCCGGCCGGATTGTCGTTGGCTTTGACGCCCTTGCCGAGGTACTGCACGTGCTCGCGGTACCACGGCAATTCCCTCGCGTCCATCCGCCGTTGGTGATCGATCATCAGTCCCGCATAACGATCGCCATAGACCTGCGCAAGCTGTTGCTCCATGCTCCGTTGCGCAGGGTCCGTCGCTCTGTCCGACTGCAAATCGTCAAGGGCATCGGGAAATGTGTCATCGTGGCCTTTGGCATAGATGATCAGATTCTTGCCCAGATAGGCCAACCGTCTGGTGGATTCACGAAGGAAGGCCGGCGATGGCTTATCCGGCGCGATGCCGAGTTCCTCCAGGCGTTCGGGACTTTCAAAGGCCACAGACGTATCGAGGTGCAGCACATTGGTGCCGCCGCCGCGTTCGTAGAGCGTCCTATCGTAGGCCACCGGATCGTCGGGCTCGTTGCTCGTCCTCATGCCTCGGCCCAGGTAGGCCACATTCTGCCGCACCCAGGTGGACGACAAACCACGCGTCTGATGGATCTCGTCCTGCACATCAGCCAGCGTTTCAGGCAACTTGTAATCGTGGTCGTTGGCGTAGATCAACAGCGCCCGCCCCAGGGCCGATAGCTGCTCGTGCGAACCCGCCACCACGCCCTCATCGGGCTTGGCCTCTTGCGCCGGTCCTTCCGACGGCTCAGGCGCGGCCGCCGGCGTTGCCTGCGGCAACCGCACCGTGACCAGCATGGGGCCACGATTCTCCAGCGGCGGACCCATTATGATCAGTCGCTCAAAGTCATCAGACGCCTGAGGATTCGCCTTGACGTTTCCGACACGCCAGGGACCCATACCTGCGGGCTTGTCAATGTGAACGATGATCGCCACGGGTAGCTCGTCCCATGCGTCCAAGAGAACGGTCCGTTCCAGGCCGTCGCGGGACCACAGGTCAGCTTCGGGCGCGAGGTGGCGTTTCAAGATAAGCCCGACGCGTTCGCCATCGGCCACCCGGCGTCCAATCTTGACTCGGATATCCTTCATCCCACCCCCGCGCTCATACCAGCGTGATCGAAGGGGCGTCCCGTCGGGCGAATAGTACATCCCTGTGGCATTCACCAACTGGCTCGACCCCCAACCGACTTCGTCATCCGCGCAGTCCTTGTCTCGACGCCAGAGTTCCTGATACAACCAGACGGTGACGCGTCCCTCTGCGTTGACGTGGTATAACATCGGCCCGGCCGGCCAATGCGTCGCCTGTTGCGGGTAATTCTTTTCGACCTGATTGACCAGTGCAAGCACCTGTTGGATCAGTTCGTGGTCGGAATCCAGCAGTGCAGCCGCAGACACTTGATGATCGCGATGCGACGGATCAACCTGTCGCTGTGTCAATGCGACTGCACGAGCGTCCCACGCGTCTCGGGCGCGTTCGCCTCGTGCCATGGGCAGCAGCACGGCGGCAGTGATGGCGACGGCGATCAGGCCGCACAGGCCTAACTTTGCGGTTCTCGGTTTCGGTCGTGTGATCATGTGTCTAATCCTCCCTTCTAACGCCTTTTTGGACTCCGCAATCCCGATTAGACGCAGGCCGAGCGCCGGCCTGTGGAAAGTCATCTCCGCCAGATCGATCAGGGTGGTGCCGTAGCTCTCGGCCTCCGCATCGAGAGCCACGAGCACCGTCTCATCGACCGCCTGCTCGCGCAGCCGCCGCACGATGGCGTTGGCCAGCCAGAGCAGTGGATGATAGAAATACGCGACCAGCAGCAGCGTCTGGGCGAAATTGACCCACAGGTCCGCCCGCCGGACGTGGGCCAGCTCGTGGACCAGGACCGTCCGCAGACGCTCGCCACTGAGATTCTCTGCCAATGACGCGGGCATGAGCACGACCGGACGAAACAGGCCGCACACCGCCGGTCCCGGTGCATCGTCCGACAAGCGCAACGCCGGACAGGACCGAAGCCGCAATACCGCCGCGCACTGAGTCAGCATGTCCGCAAGCGTTTCCGAGGCCGGTGTGCTCCGGCGGATCAGCTTCCTGACGTACTGCACCCGCCGCAGCAGATAGACCGAGAGAATCAGCACGCCCGCGAACCAGCCGAGGAAGGCCAGGCCCTGCCAGGTGATCGCCGGCCGGACAGCCGCAGGAGCCGCCGGCGCAGGAACCACGTCGGCGTGCGGAACATCTACGGTCGGCGGCGAAACGACAACAGGCTCCCGGCGAACGGGCCGGACCTCGGCAAGCGACGCCGGCCGCTCCGCAACAGGCTCGGTCGGCTTCTGAGAAACCGTCTTGTGTTCGGGCCGGTAGTAGCCGATGCCCGTCGGCAGCGACAGCGTTGGAGGCAGCAGGAGCTTGACGAACACCAGCATCCACATCGCATAGCGAACCACCGCGCGAACGTGCCGACGCAGCAGCAGGTCCAGCGCCAGCAGCGCCGCGATCAGAACGCTCACCTGGACGAAGACGCTCCAGGCGTGCGAACAGAACGTCTGCCCGACGGCGTTGAGCATCTCGATTCCACTATCGATCACGCGATCCATATTCGACCTCCGCAAACTAACAGAGCCACACGCTGCAAACGTGGCCCGTTCTTCGCAGGAACAATGGAATGATGGAATATTGGAATGGTGGGGTGTGGCGATGGCGACTCCGTCTTCCAACGTTCCAATCTTCCATTATTCCATTCTTCCAGCACTCCCGAATCTACCATCTCGAATCAGACAAGGATGGTCGTTATTCCTGTCCGGTTTCCGCTTTGTGAACGAGCTGACGCAACTGCGCCGCCTCGTCCTTGGAGAGCCCCTCGTGCTCGATGAGGAACTGCATCATGGGGGTCAGCGCGCCGTCGAAGGCCCGCTGGAGCATCTTGCGGAACTCAGCCCGCTTGGCCTCGACGTCACTGAGGGCCGAGCGGAACAGTTGCAGGTTACGAATCCGCTCGACGACGAGGTAGCCCTTCTCGGCCATGCGATCCATGGTGGTCTTGACGGTGCTATAGGCCCAGTCCTTCGTGTCGGTCAGTGCCTCCTGCACAGCGCCGGCGGTGCAAGGCTCCTGCTCCCAGACCACCTTCATGATGGTCCATTCGGCCTCGGTGAGTTCCTCCGGCGTCTTCGCCCGCCGGCCCTTCTGCTGCTTCGCTGATTCCGCCATTTCGCTGCTCCTTATTCGACACAAGCCGATACTATTCGACAGAAATAGAATCTGCAAGCACAAAATTGGAATTCCACAAAGATTTCTTCGCGGGCGCCCCCTAGTCCGCTCATTCGTCCTGTTGGTCCTATGCGTCCTTTCCGTCCTGAAGGACACATGGGACCGAAAGGACGAAAGGGACTTATGCCCGCACGGGCACAAGATGCGCCCATCCTATTTGACCAAGCGGGCGATGGGCTTGAACTGCGGGTGTTGGGCGGTCTTGAGCAGCTCGAACAGGACCATTTCCGTGCAGGCCACCGCGACCCCTTCGGCGGCCAGACGGGCCAGCGCGATCTGCCTGTTCTGGGGCGTCCGGGACGAGACCGCGTCGGCGACAACGGTCACGTCGTAATCCTGCGCGAGCAGGTCCATAGCGGTCTGATAGATGCAGACGTGGGTCTCGATGCCGCAGAGCACAATCTGCTTGCGGGCCAGCGACTCGAGCTTGACGTTGAACGGCTCGTGGCCGGCACAACTGAAGCTGGCCTTGTCGATCGGCTCGACGCCGGAGAGCAGCTCGGCGATCTCCGGCACGGTCGGCCCGAGGGCCTGCGGCGCCTGCTGGCACCAGAGAATCGGGATCTCCAGAATCTTGCTGGCCTCGATGAGGATGCGAGCGTTCTGGAAGAGGGTCTCTTTGTCGGCCATCAATTGGGCGAGCTTGCCCTGGATGTCGACGACGACGAGGCAGCACTGATCGATTTCGAGCATTCCGTTGCTCTCCGCGGTCGCGAGGCCGGAAGAAAGCGCCTCCGTGCGCTACTTGCCGGTCACTGCGTGTTGAGGAGGACGATTGTCAAGCTGGTCTGCACTCCGCCTTGCGGAGACGCTTCGATCGCTTTGCTCTCCGGATCGTTCGAGGCCAGTCTCGGCCTGGGAATCTCAGGCGCCGCGATCGTCATGGTCTGGTCGTTTTCCAGGGTCGAGAGAATCTCCCGACCGGGCATCGCCTGGGCGAAGCGGCTCAGGACCGCCGCACGGCGCGCCGCTTCCACGCAGGCTTCGGCGCTGTCCTGGCCGATGATTTGTGCGGTCTGGCGCGGCGTCACCGACTCCAGGACGACCGGCTCGGTGAAGCTGTCCGTGTTGACCACCAGAGACGCGGATTCGAAGTTCCGCCAGATCGTGCCCAGATCGGCCACGAGGCGGTCCAGCCCTTCGCGGCTGCACTCGATCTGGTAGATCCGCCGGTCGGGCAGCGTCTGCACCTGCGCAAGGCCCTTCAGGCCGTTGTCTTCGATAGACGCCTTGAGGAACGCATCAGCCTGGGTCAGGGCCGCGGTCCGCAATTCCAGCCGTCCGCTGAAGCCCGGGCCGCTGACCACCATCGGCGCCGCGACCGGCGGCAGCAGTTCGGGAACCACCGGCGAGGGACGAGGCGTGTCGATCGCCACCGGCCCCGAGGTCCCCGGCGGCACCGGCGCGACGATCTGATAGACGACCGCCCCAAGCCCCCCCATCAGGGCGATCATCGCAGCAGCCGCCACGAAACGACGAACCTTCAGGTGCCACGCCCCCGCGTGCGTCCCGGCCGAAGCCGAACGCTCACCCAGAAGGCTCTGCCGTTCCAGCGACCGCTTGATTTGTTCGAGCATATCGACCGGCGCCTGTTCGGCCGGCAATGCATTGACCAGATTCTTGCAGTTCTGAAGCTGCCGCAGACGCCTGGCCACCTCGGCGTCCCGCGCCACCAGCCGCTGCACCTCCGTCTGCTGGCGGAGGGACAGTTCGCCGTCAATGAAGCTGCAGAGCAGTTCATCGATCTGTGGGTTCGCCTTCATTTCTGCATGGCCTCCAAAATCTCTCTCAGATGGCTCCTGGCACGACTGAGCCGGCTGCGAACGGTCCCGAGCTCGACGTTCAAAACCTCGGCGATCTCAGCATAGTTCATGCCCTCGATATCGCGGAGCACCATCACCGCCCGCTGGGGCTCTTCGAGCTTCAGCAGGGCCGCTTTCGCCAGGTCGCACAGTTCCCGCCGCTGCGCCAGAACCGCCGGGTCGGCGGCGCTGTCGTCGCTGAGGAACTCCTTCAGCCCCTGCCTCCCCTGGCTGTCCGACTCGCTCTCTTCGGCATCCAGAGAACGGGTCGCCATCCTGGCGTTTCTCTGACAGTAGTTCAGCGTCAGGTTGACCGCGATGCGAAAGACCCAGGTGTAAAAGCTGCTCTTTCCTTTGAACTTTTCGATGCTCTCTATGACTTTGACAAACGTTTCCTGGGTTAGTTCCGCCGCGTCGTCGGAGTTGCCACACATTTTGAGGACTACGTTGAAAATGCGGCTCTGGTACTTGAGGATCAGCCTCTCCATGGCCTCAAGATCGCCGGTCTGCGACCGCTGGACCAGCACGGAGTCATCGATGTTGATGCTTGCTGCACTCAAGGGCACCGTTTTCCTCTCATTGGACGGACCGGACGGGCGAGCCGCCCTACCGAACACCATTCTGCCATTCATAGGGACGGCCATCATCGCAGATCGCCCCATTGGGGTCAATCGAATTCGACATCCGTCAGCCGGCCGGTGCAGCAGGCCGGCGGGAAGGGACACGTTTCCGGACGTAACCGCGTGCGGATCAGCACCGCCATGCGGTCAGTCGTGTGCCATGCGAAAAAGGGCCTGTCCCGACGGGCATCGGAACAGGCCCCTGTGAGTTGGCATGTGGGTTCACGACCCACCCTGTTGGCCTACGGCACAACCGTGCCGAGGAACTCCACTTCCGCGATCTGCATGAGCCCGTCGTTGTTGGCCCGAAGGGTCGGGAACAGGATCTGGTAGTACGTGTAGGCGACGGTGTTCTCAAACTCGATCGGCGTGGCAGTCTTGGTATACCGCGGCCACAAGGTCTCCTGGCTGAAGTCGACAATATCGCCGGAGGCAATCAACGTGTACGGCCCGTCGATGCTCGCATTCGAACCGTACAGCTCAAACGAGGTCGGGTCGCGGCCGTAATCGTCGTTGGCGCTGGTGAAGGTCAGGCCCGTGACGATGGTGGAACCGACCAGCGGCGCGACCTGGAACCCAGTGGCCTGGCTGCCGCCTTTGCGGTGCAGATACTTCGTGGTCGCATTGTCGTCGACGGCCAGTGCCGGATACTCCGCCGCAGGCCAATCGTTGTCGTTCGGAACACCCTGCACGGTGTCACCGGCGCCCGTGACATCGGGCGAGGTGTAGTCGAGGACCTCCGGATACAGACGGACGTCGTCGATGTAGACGACACCCTTGGCCCCGGCGCCCTCGATGCCGATGGTCAGCGAGCGGACGTTGCTCACGTTGCCGACCTGCGACAGATCGATGCTCCATAGTTGCCACGATGGACGCGCCAGGTTGATCGCCGGACCATCGTACGCAACCTTGGTGCCGTTGATCTTGACGTACAGTTGCCCGGTGTTGCCGGCGGCGCCGTAGAAGTACAGCGACAGGCTCTTGACGCCGTACAGCGACCAGTTCGCCGACAGCTCCAGATCCGCCTCGGACGTGGCGACGGACGTGTTGTCGAAGAACAGCGGCATGGACTGCCGGCCGCCGTGAACGATGCCCTGCTCGGCAAACGGGGCGTTGATATGGCCGACGGTCGAGCCGGTGTTGTTGACCCAGCCGTCCAGCCAGGTGTCGAAGATGGCGCCGCCATCCTCAAGGTCGTCGGTATAGCTCTCGAAATCGTCGACGACGAGAAACTCCTGGGCGGTGAAGCTCCAGAGGTCACCGACCCAGACGCTGGTGGCTTCGGCCTCGTTGACCTCGTCGACTCGCCAGTAGTAGGTGGCCCCAAGATTCAGGCTATCGGGCGTGTAGCTGCTCGTGCCGACGGTGCCGGCCAAAGCGAGCGATTCCGGATCGGTCGCGAGATAGACCTGGTGTGAAGCCGCCTCGCGGCCGGCTCTCCAGGCCAGTGCGCCTGCCACGCTGACGTCGGCGGCGCCGTCGGCGGGCACCGGCTCGCGGGCCTGGACGGGAACGTACGTGAAGCGGACTTCGCTGAGCCCATACTGGCCCATCGTGCCCCAACCGCTGTTGACGGTCAGGCGGACATACTTGGCCGGGACCCCCTCGAACTCGACGGTCGTGTTGGCGGTGTACGCGGGCGAGGCAGTCGCCTTGGCGAACTCCACATCGCCCAGGGCCGTCCAGTCGGCGCCGTTCTCGGAGTACTGCACGTTCACGCCCTTGAGTCCGAAGCCGAGGATCACCTCAAACTGCACGTTGTAGTTCCAGACGAGCAACTGATGGAGCTTGTAGACGCGATCGAACTCGTACTGGATGTACAGAGGCTCATCGGCAGGAGCGCCGGCCAGCCACATATCGCCACTGACGGTCGAGTGCTGATCGGCGTCATTGAGGCCCGAGCCGTTGACGGTGTTCTGCGGCCCGGAGGCGTCCTCGGAGACACCGTTGCTGGTGGCGACGACGTTCGCGATTGCGTAGGCGAACGGCTCGGTCGTGAAGCTCCAAACCTCGCCCTTGAAGATCGTGTTGTCGGGGGCCGCGTTGACCTCGTCGACGCGCCAATAGTACGTCGTCCCGAAATCGAGCCTGCCCGGCGGGTCGTAGCTGGTCGCAGCCTGGCTCTGGCTGACGAGCAGATCCATCGGATTGCTGCGGCTGGCGGCGTTGACGTCGTCGAACGAGGCGCCGAAATACACATCGTGGGTCGCGGCGTACTCGCCGGCGCCCCAGCTCAAAACCACGTCACGCGGAATGTCGGTCGCTTCATTCGCCGGCGCCGGATCGGACGCCAGTTCCAGACCGGGACCGCGCCCCGTCATGGCCAGTTGTATCTCGTCGAGCGTCAGCGCATGGTCGTAGAGGCGGAAGTCATCGATCATGCCCTGATACCACCCTTCCGCCAGACTGGGCTTGGTACCGATGGTGAACTTGGTGACGCCCTCCATGGTGTTCGTCATGCCGGTTCCGCTGTGCCAGAGTTCGGCGTTGATATAGACCTGCTGGTCGCCCGTGTCGGCATTCTTGAGGAAGGTCCAGAAGGTCCAGGTGCCCTCGTAGTCCGTCGCGCTGCCCGCCTTGTTGATGCGGTTGTAGCTGGGTCCGCCGGTGTCGAAGTAGATCGTTCCGTCGCTCCAGGGCACGTGGGCGCACATCCGCCGCGCTTCGTTGTTGGCCGGATCGGAAAAGGCCCCGAAGATGAAGTTGGCCTGTGGCTGCTGGTCCGGATTGCCGTAGGCCCAGAACGAGACGGTGGCCTGGGTCACAATCGTGGACCACGATTCGGGGGGAACGTCCACATACGAGGTTCCCTCGAAATTCAGGGCGCCGCCGTAGTGGCCGGCGACCCAGAGGGGATTGGTGATGGTGCCGTGGTACCCCTTGCCGGAACTGTCCTTGGCGACCTCGCCGGACCCATCGTCGAACTTCCACCAGCCCACCAGAGCGGCATCGGACACGCTCGCCAGGGCCAGCCCCACCAGGAGAACCAGGGGCATCAGTGCACGGAGTTTTCTGTACATGGCAATCCTCCTTCAAGTAGAACGAGTAAACCACATCACATCTGCGCGTCGGCTACATGCCGCAACGGCGTTTCCCCCCAGATTGTCCCTGCGTGCGAATCGATGGAAACTTGCGCCTTCACCTCCTTCCCGTAGAGAACCCGCGCCCTGAAGAAAATGGGTGTACCAAATCTGCGATGCGACGAGCTTCCGCACCCAACGCCCCGGCTCTGCTGTGCGTGCGGCAGAACACCATGCGTCAGGACCTCCAACCGAGAGGCAACGCGCCCATGGCCTCAGGCATGGCCGGGCACGTTCCGATAACATGTCCATCCGATCCCATATTCATAACACACCCGGGCTGCGCGAACAAGCGGATTCTGCGCTCTGCCCACCTTTTCCATCGGCTCGATGACCGCTCGCCTTCACGTTGCGCTGCCCGATTCGCGTTCCCAATCCGGTTGGCAGGGATTCACCCTTGTGGCCGGCCCGCCAACCCACTATGGTGGGAACATGTCGTTTCCCTGATCGAATCAGGCTGAACCCGGGGGGATGGGTTGATCGCCGGGCTTTGTCCCTGCACCCCGTTGCCCCCATTCGAGAGCGTCCGATATGAAAAGACTCATTGTAGCCGCGAATCGTCTGCCAATCAGCGTCTCCAAGCGAGAGGGGCAGTTTCACTTTCGCCCGAGCCCGGGCGGCCTGGCCGTTGGACTGTCGTGCCTGCCCGACTCGCTGGAGCGACTGTGGATGGGCTGGCCGGGAATTTCCGGCGAGCAACTGAGGCCCGACGAGAGGCAGTATCTCCGAGAATCGCTGCGCGGGCAGAACGCCGCGCCGGTGTTCTTGTCGCAGCGGCAGATCGATCAGTATTATCTGGGCTTCTGCAACAAGACGATCTGGCCGCTGTTCCATTACTTCCCGGTCCGCACCGTATTCGAGCAGCAGTACTGGAAGTCGTACCAGCAGGTCAACCACCTGTTCTGCGAAGAGGTGCTGAAGGTCGCGCGTCCGGGCGATCTGGTCTGGGTGCACGACTTCCAGTTGATGCTCCTGCCGAAACTGCTTCGCGAGAGAATGCCCGATCTGGAGATCGGCTATTTCCATCACATCCCCTGGCCTTCCTCCGAGCTGTTCCGTCTGCTGCCCTGGCGAGAAGAGATTCTGGAGGGACTCCTCGGCGCCGACCTGGTCGGATTCCACACGTACGACTACGTGCGTCACTTCCTCAGCGGCGTCTCGCGCATTGCGGGCCTGGAACACACGCTCGGTGAGGTGAACGCCCGGAACCGGATCATCAGGGTCGATGCCTTTCCGATGGGGATCGACTACGACCGGTACGCTCGCGCGATCGACGATCCCGAGGTCAAAAGCGAAGCCGACCGCATCCGCGGCATGGTCGGCCGGCGCCGGATCATCGTTTCGATCGATCGACTCGACTACACCAAGGGCATCGTGGAACGCCTGGAGGCCTTCGACTGGTTCCTCACGACCTTCCCGGAATACAAGGGCCACGTCACGCTGATCATCGTCGCGGTCCCGTCCCGGTCGGGCATCGAAGACTACAAGCAGCTCCGCGCCCGCCTGGAGCAGCTCGTCGGACGGGTCAACGGCGAGCACGGCTCGCTCGGCTACATGCCGGTCTGGTACCTGTATCAGTTCATGCCGTTCGAGAAACTGACCGCGCTGTACAACGCCGCCGATGTGGCGCTGATCACCCCTTTGCGGGACGGGATGAACCTGATCGCCAAAGAATTCGTAGCTACCAGAAACGACGGCCCGGGCGTGCTGATCCTCAGCGAAATGGCCGGAGCCGCCAGCGAATTGGGGGAAGCCCTGACCGTCAACGCCAATGACAAAGCCTCCGTCGTTCGCACGATCAAGAACGCCCTGGAGATGCCGGTCGCGGAGCAGTGCGAGCGCAATCGCGTCATGCAGAGGCGATTGAAACGGTATGACATCGGTCGATGGAGCACCGATTTCGTAAACGCGCTGCGCGAGATCAAGACGCGGCAGCAGGACATGGCGGTGCGCACGCTCGGGTCCTCGTCGCGGCAGACGTTGAGAATGGAATACGCAACGTCCGACCGGAGACTGCTGCTGTTGGATTACGACGGGACCCTCGTGGGTTTCCAGGGCCGTCCGGGCCAGGCCGGGCCGGACGACGAAATCCTGGCGATCCTCGAACGGCTCGCCCAGGACGAAAAGAACAGCGTCGTGATCATCAGCGGAAGGGACAAGCAGACACTGGAGAACTGGCTCGGCGCGCTGCATGTCCACATCGTTGCCGAGCACGGCGGCTGGCTCCGCCGGATCGGGCAGCCGTGGACGAGCTTCCAGCCGGTCAATGAACAATGGAAGCACACGATCCGGCCGATCATGGACCTTTATTCGGACCGAACGCCCGGCGCATTGGTCGAAGAGAAGGACTTTTCTCTGGTCTGGCATTACCGGCGGGCCGATCCAACGCTGGCCTACGTCAGGACGCACGAATTGCGCGATGTCCTGATGAATCTGACCGAGAACATGGATGTGGGCGTCTTCGAGGGCAGCAAGATCCTGGAGGTGCGAAAGCACGGGATCAACAAAGGACGCGCCGCCGAGTTCCTGATCGGGCAGGAACCCTGGACCTTTGTGCTGGCGGCCGGCGACGATTACACCGATGAAGAAATGTTCGCGGTCCTGCCGGAGCAGGCCTACTCGATCAAGGTGGGCGCGGATATTTCCAAAGCCCGATTCAATGTAGACACGGTCGTGGATTTAAGGAATTTGCTCAAACAGCTCGCAGGAGATTAGATGCTCAGACTCGAGGATTTTCGCCACATCGTACCGGATGAAACGCTCGCCGAGATCTACGCCCGGGCCCGAGGTCTCTATGGCAGGCACATCATTCACCTCAACGCCACCTACCAGGGCGGCGGCGTGGCGGAAATCCTGTATTCGCTCGTCATGCTCATGAACGACGTGGGCATCGACGCCGGCTGGCGCATCCTGCACGGAAGCCAGGAGTTCTTCGAGATCACCAAGAGTTTTCACAACGCGCTCCAGGGCGCCAAGCTGAACCTCTCCGAACGCAAGAAGCGCATCTATCGCCGGGTCAACGAGGACTTCGCTCGCTTCACGCACCTCGACCATGACTGCATCCTCGTCCACGATCCGCAGCCGCTGGCGCTGATCCGCTCCTATCAGAAGACACAGCCGTGGATCTGGCGCTGCCACATCGACCTGACCGAGCCGCATGCGGAGCTGTGGGACTTTCTCAAGGGCTTCGTGCTCAAGTACGATCAGGTCGTGATGTCGAGTGAGAAGTACTTCAAGAAGGACCTTCCGGTCGATCAGCGTCTGATGTACCCCGCGATCAATCCTCTGAGCCCGAAGAACATGACCCTCTCGGACAGAGCCGTCGAGGATCAACTGGCCCGAGCGAACGTCGCGATGGACAAGCCGCTGATCACCCAGGTCTCGCGGCTCGATCCCTGGAAGGACCCCGAGGGCGTTATCGACGTCTTCAAGCTGGTCCGCGAACAGGTCGATTGCCGGCTGGTGCTGTGCTACAACGTCGCCAGCGACGACCCCGAAGGGCTTCAGATGTACAAGAAGGTCCAGCGCAAGGCCAATAAGATGCTGGAAACCGGCGACATCCTCCTCGTCGTGGGCAACAGCGAGAAGCTGGTCAACGCGATCCAGAAGCATTCGAAGGTCATCATCCAGAAATCCCTCAAGGAAGGGTTCTGCCTGGCGGTCACCGAGGCGATGTGGAAAGGCACCGCCGTGGTCGCCTCCAACGTCGGGGGCATTCCCAGCCAGATCGAGGACGGCAGGAATGGCTATCTGCTCGAGCCGCAGGACACGCCAGGATTCGCCGAGCGCATCGTGCGTCTGCTCAAGAACCCGGATGAAGCCACCGAACTCGGAGGCCAGGCCCGCCAGACGGTGCGAGAGAAGTTCCTCATCACCCGCCTGCTCTCCGACTATCTCGACATGCTGAACGCTATCATGAATTAGGCGACGCAGGCCGCGAACCGCCCTCATCGTTTCGGTCGGCCCGGCCCATCTTCTCGGCCAGGTCGGCGAGGCGATACTCGATCTCCAGCAGCTTTTCCTGGCTCCTGAACTGCCCGCGATAGAGCACGCCGAGGATCGCGCACAGACCGATCGTGTTGAAAAGGAAGAACCCGATGAGGGCCATCTGCGTGCCGAGCATGGCCCGGCTCTCCTGATGCGAGATCGGCACCACGAATACGAACACGAGCGTAACGAGGTAGAAGAAGCCCATCGCCAGGCTCGTGACAGCGATCCAGGGCCGCTGCGCTCGCCGAACCACGCCGGACGCCGCCACCCACCCGGTCAGGAGGGTCCATGCCACGCACACCAGGAACGCGAAGATCATGATCATGCGGTAGATGAAGGTCTGCTCCCAGTTGCTCCCCCCGTCTCGGCCTGCAGGCCCTGCGAATGCGATAGCCGTGCACGCACCGACGAAGGCCAGGAAACCGAACCCGATCCTCATGGCGACGGTCAACCTCGCGTCCAACATGCCCCGTACCAGCTCGTGTGGCATCGCTCCTGGTGTCACGCTTGGCGTTTCCATATTCAGCAGCCTTTCTCGCAGTGTCTTGTCGGGCCTATT
Source organism: Sedimentisphaerales bacterium (assembly GCA_040772485.1). GTDB lineage: Bacteria > Planctomycetota > Phycisphaerae > Sedimentisphaerales > Anaerobacaceae > Anaerobaca. The sequence goes on from JAXGYC010000022.1 coordinate 24,152, forward strand.
CATGGCGCGATGCCTCCCATTCGAGGACGGCCTTCAGTGCGCGTTTGCCATTGTGCAGCCTCGATTTGACGGTTCCGACCGGGACTTCCAGCACGCCGGCGATCTCGTCGATGGACAAGTCCTGTAGGAAGAACAGCGTCAGCACCTCCCGGTGGATGAGTGAAAGCCGGCCCAGACCGTAGTGAATCTGCTCGGCGTCGTCGAACTCCAGTTGTGCATCCGGGGCATCGGCGGGTGCGGCCGCCTCACTTTCTCGCGAAGCCGCCTGTTCCCCATACCGATTGCGCAGATGCGTCAGTGCCGTCTTTCGGGCAACACTATAGAGCCAGGCGGGCAGCTTGCGCGGCTGGCGCAGCGATCCGAGTCCCTGCAAGACGCTGACCCAGCTCTGCTGGAGGACCTGTCGGGCCTCATCCTCGTCGTCGACCAGACGGCGGACGTAATAGAACAGCGGCCGCTCCCAGGTCCGAACCAGTTCCTCCAGCGCCGCCCGCTGCCCCTGGCGGCACCGCAGGACTAACAGCTCGCAATAGATCCCCTCTTTCTCGGTCACACCGTATCCGTCCCTTTCCTGCGGACCCGCGCAACAGAGCTGCTTGGACACGTGCATTTCATCTGATCCGTGTCCGTCCGCATTATAGTCGCGCCGGTGAGCGCAAAGGTTCACTATTTCGCGGGAGAACTCGACAGACAGACGGATGAGGGACTCGGGCCAGGCAAGGAGTGGCAGCACCGGCCGGATCGGGCCGGTCACGCGACCTGCTGGCCCTGCGTGATGCGCTTGGTCAGCTCGATCAGCAGCGCCTGCATGTTCGGGTCCGATTCCTGCGCCTCGGTGATCTTGCTGCATGCGTGCATCACGGTGGTATGGTCGCGCCCCCCGAGGTGCCCGCCGATCTCTTCGAGACTGTGCCGCGTCAGGTTGCGCGCCAGGTACATGCAGATTTGTCGCGGCACGGTGATGCTCTGGCTGCGCCGCTTGCTCTGAAGATCGGTCAGGCGGACGTCGAAATGCCGCGTCACCACGTCGATGATGTCGGTGATGCTGATGTGCTTCGTCGCCAGCTTGATCTGGCCCTCCAGCGCGGTCTGGGCCAGTTGCAGGTCGACCGGCTTGCCGAGCGTCGTCGCCAGGGCGTAGATCGTCGTCAGCGCGCCTTCCAGCTCGCGGATGTTCGCCTGGACCTGGCGTGCGATGTACTCGGCGATCTCGTCGCCGATCTCCAGGCCGCGCAGGTGCGCCTTCTTCTGCACGATGGCGATCCGCGTTTCATAGCTGGGCGGATCGATCCGCGCGACCAGACCCCAGTTGAACCGGCTGATCAGCCGGGCCTCCATCGACGGAATCTCGTTGGGCGGGCTGTCGGCGCTGAGGATGATCTGTTTGCCGCCGTTGTACAGCGCGTTGAACGTGTGGAAGAATTCCTCCTGGCTCTGCTCCCGCTCGCGCAGGAACTGGATGTCGTCGATGACCAGGGCATCGACGGTGCGGAACTGGCTGTGGAATCCCGTGATGTTGCCCTGCTCGATGGCCCGGATGAACCGATTGACGAAATCCTCGCAACTGAGCAACTGGATCACCGAGCCGGAAATGCGTCGGTGCACCTCGTGGCAGACCGCATGCAGCAGATGGGTCTTGCCCAGTCCGGAGCTGCCGTAGAGGAACAGAGGATTGTACGTCTGGCCCAGCGACTGGCCGACGGCGACGCAACTGGCGTGGGCCAGGCGGTTGCTCGGGCCGACGACGAAATTCTCAAAGGTGTAATCGGGGTGCAGAGCCGGACCGCCCCGCTCGGGCCGCTCGGTCTCGTCGGATCGCTCGGCGGCCCCGACGACGAAATCCACCGTCACCAGATGTCCGGTGATCTGCTGCGCCGCTCGCGTGAAGCTCGACCGGCAGTGCTCGTCGAGATAGCGAACGTTCGATTCATCGGGACAGCCGATCTCGATGGAGCCGCCGTCGAAGTGCACCACGGTCAGGTCGTCAAACCACTTCCGTGCGTTGGCCGGGTCCAGCGCCCGGGCCCGCCCGACGATATCGGTGAAGATGTCCGCCACTTCATGCGCCGACAACGCCAGCCTCCTGTGCCATCATGCCTGTCGAAGATACCGCGCGGCCGGAACGCCTCGAACGCCGCCACGTACGACACGTCTTGAAAGTCACGCAAAACCTCACCATAGGCCACAGTATCCGGATTCGAGAAAAGGCTTCGCCCCCCTTGAACGAGCCCAGCCCTGCGATATGTGGGGCGCAAAACGAGAGTGCGACTTTAGCCTGCGGCCCAGGGCTTGTCAAAGAAAAAGCGGCCGGCGCGATACAGCGAAATGTCCGGCCCATTCTCTGGAATCGCCCCGCCGATTCCGGCGATTTGCCCGCCACAGGCTTGCATTTCCCCCGGACGACGGTACCATCGGCGCGAAAAATACCCAGACTCTCATACGATAGGAAAATACAATGGGCCTATTCTCCAAGACCGCCGACTTCCTGAAGGAACGGCTGGGCAAGACCCGCACCATGATCGCCAGCTCGCTTTCGTCAGTGCTGAGCCTCGGACGGAAGATCGACGACGAACTGCTCGACGAGCTCGAAGAGACGCTCATCCGCGACGACATCGGCGTCGGCACCACCGAAAAGCTCATCTCCGAGCTGCGTGAAGCCTATCGGGCCCGCAAGATCTCCAACTCGGAGGACGTGATTCCGTTCCTCAAGGAGCACATCAAGAGCTACTGGCCGCAGCAGGACCGCCAACTGCACCTGGCCACCAGCGGGCCGACCGTGATCCTGGTGGCCGGCGTCAACGGCACCGGCAAGACCACCAGCATCGCCAAGCTGGGGTACATCCTGCACCAGAGCGGCAAGAAGGTGATCGTCGCGGCCTGCGACACGTTCCGGGCGGCGGCGGTCGAGCAGTTGACCATCTGGGCCGAGCGGATCGGCGTACAGATCGTCAAGCATCAGGCGGGCAGCGATCCGGCGGCCGTCGCCTTCGACGCCTGCGATGCGGCCATCGCCCGCGGCGCCGACATCCTGATCCTCGACACCGCCGGACGGCTGCACACCAAGAAGGACCTCATGGGGCAGCTCACCAAGATTCGCGATATCGTCGCGCGCAAGATTCCCGGCGCCCCGCACGAGGTCCTGCTCGTCCTCGACGGCACCACCGGGCAGAACGCCATCTCCCAGGCGCAACTGTTCACCGAGGCGATCCACGTGACCGGCATCTTCCTGGCCAAGCTCGACGGCACCGCCCGCGGCGGCATCGTCATCGCCATCAAGGACCAGCTCGACATCCCCGTCAAGTTCGTCGGCCTGGGCGAAAAGCCCACCGACATCGCCGAGTTCGACCCCCAGACCTTCGTCGAGGCCCTTTTCGCCTGAGGCCATGATGCCTCGTGAGAAAGATACCGTGAGACGCGCGTGGCAGCCTCAAACGCGCAGCGTTTGGGGATGGGGGATATGGCTGTCGTGTGGACTGCGGAGGATTGCCAGCACAAACAAGCCATCCCCAAGTCCTGCGGACTTGAGGCTGCCACACACGCGTTCCTGCGCCTGAAAGGAGAAGAAGCGATGAGTTATCTTCGGACACGATGCCTTCTGGGTCTCTTGCTTTCCTGTGCGCTACTGGTTCCGATCTCCGGGGCGGCGGCCGCAAGTGGCGAAGATGGTACGCACTTCGAGCCGTTTGTGTGGCCGTCGCAGCCGCCGGCGGATTGCCCGTTCGAAGCGTCGAAGGACATCGTCGGCGTTGCGTTTCTGGGCGTGCACAGCGACTACCACGTCGCGGACACGTGGTATCCGAGCTGGGCCTCCGACGGCAATCTGTACTCACCGTGGACGGACGGCTCCGTGCCGCGACTGGATGGCTCGCGCGAAAGCTCCAACAGCGGCCATGGCGGCCATCCCGCCAGTCTGACCACGACGGGCCAGGCGGTGATGGAGGGCGATGACCCGCTGAACCTGAAGATCTACAGCCTGGGCCTGTTCACGGGGACTGCCGCCCCGTACCAGGGCCGCTACCCCTGCGGCAGCCTCGTCTACAACGGCGTCTGGTACTACGGCACGTATTGTCTCGCCCCCGATGGCATCGTGCGGTATGGCGATCAGGCGTTCAACTGGCCCTGGCTGGGACCGTTCGTCGGCTTTCGCACCTCGACGGACTTCGGCCGGACCTGGACGGACACGCCGCACACGCCGGACAAGCCCCTCTTCGGCGAGACCGGCATGTGGGGTTATCCCGTCAAGATCGGCTCGCCTCACTTCGTCGATTTCGGCAAGAACATGGAGCACTCCCCCGACGGCAAGGCTTACCTCGTCGCACATGGCGCGCCCGAGCCCGATCCTGAGCCCCGATTCGGAAACCTGAGCTGGATCAGCGGCGACCAGATCTATCTGCTGCGCGTCACGCCCAGCGTCGAGAATATCAACGATGCGTCGAAGTACGAATTCTTCGCCGGTCACGATGCAGGCGGCGCGCCGATCTGGACGAGCGACTTCGACAAGATCGAGCCGCTGATCGACTGGAACAACAACTGCGGCTGTGTCACCATCACGTACAACGCCCCGCTCAAGCGATACCTGATGTGCGTCACCGACGGCTGGCCCACGTGCGCGAAGATGAACTCGTACATCCTGGAGGCCGACGCGATCACAGGCCCGTGGCGGCTGGTGACCTACATGAAGGACTTCGGCGAGCAGGGCTACTTCCTGAACCTCCCGACGAAGCTCATCAGCGCCGACGGCCGCACCGCGTGGCTGTGCTACTCCGGCAACTTCGCCAAAGACTGGCGAGGCGAGGTCATGCAGGAAATCCCCCCTGGCAGCCACTACGGCCTCGTCCTCCAAAAAATCCGCCTCCTCGACGAAACCACCCGCCGCGCGTATCCGCCACGCAGGAATTGACGGCGTGTCCCCTGCGCAACACGTTCGGGACGGGAGACTTGCCTCGATACCAGCGCTTCCAGAACAGCGATGCCAGAAGACCTCCGATCGCGTAGAATAGAATATCAACGTGGTCCGAGAACGCCAATTCGCGGAATGGACCGACCTTGGGCAGCCAGAGTTCAAATACGACCGACCACAGAATCAGGGGGATCACGATTTCGTATCCCCTGGGAGCAGCGTCGTCTCTGCGTAAACCGAGCTTGCGCATGATGAACAGCATGATCGGAACCCAGAATGGAATGCAGATCAAGTCGTTCAGATAGGCCTGGCTGAAGCTGTTCGGCAGCAGCGGTTTCAGCACCCAACGGTTCGTGAAGTACAGCACGAAGCAGAAGAGGAACAACGGATCGCGAAGATATCTGAAAGTCATGGATCAATGGTGGTTCGGGATATGTAGAGCCGTTATGAATGCGGCCGTGATCACCGCGCCGAGAATCGTCGCGGCCAGCTTCATCAAGACGGCCACTACCCCCGCTTTGCTTTGTATCGCAGACGGATCGACGGTGGTCATACCTACGAAGAAGACAACGATACCACAGGCCAGGCAGGTCCCGAGGACGCCCCGGGCTGGTTTCTGGGAAATAAACTGGCGAAATGTCGGCCGGGCGTCTTCGGGCCATGAGTCATTGTTCGACAGGTCACAGTCGAGACCAACGCCACCAAGCCTGCCGTCGCGACCCAACGACGAGACCGTGTAGTGGTTTCCGTCGACGGAATAGACGAAAGGCCGCCCCCACGCATCAAGAGGATTGGAGCGTTCGTCAGAGTCAAATTCGTGGTGCACCTCATTGATGGAGTGGATTTCTTTCAGCGACTGTGGCAGTGACTTTGTATCGTGCCGGTACAAAGCAATCATGTGGTCGATGTCGCTGAGGGCTTGCCACGTTGCCCTCTGATTAGGGTAGAAGTTGGGCATCATGCCAACGTTCAGCCACGCAACAATAGATGCGATCACCGCAACAAGATATCCAAGCATAACCGATACCAGGATACGTACGCCGAACTGCTCAAGCTTCCTCATAGCATTGTGCCCCAGTGCGCTTCTCCCGACTGCTCGGATTCCCGCAGCAGACCGCCGTCCCTATGTGGCACCGGCAGAATGACCGCCACCGTCTGCTTTTGATTCAGTCTACCAGAAATCGGCCAGTCTGCCAACCCTGGGGCAATCCCAGTGAGTAGTTGTAGAAACATCATAGGGGGTCAGGGCCGAGCAGTTCGGAGCCTGGGAGGTGACCGTTCCTCGCAGTACAAGCGTTGATGTTCGAGTGGGAGATGGTACAATGCTTCTGAGTCTGACGAACGGGCTTGGCTCGCAGGTTTGCCCTTGAAAGAGGGACATCCCAGGCGTCCTACGACGGGAATTCGATTCAACCAGGAGGCATTTTCATGCGGTGTAGGTTTGCCGAATTCTGCGGGGATAGGACGTACACACCGTTGTCTACCAGTTGGATTTTCGTCGCAGTGTGGTTGGGTGCTGCGGTTGGCTCTACAGCGGGGCTGGAGGTTCCGGAGCCGAAGGCGGTGGCTCGGGTGCAGGTGGTGCCGCTGCCGTATGGGCAGGCGGTGTTCGAGCGGGAGGGGGTGGAGATCGCGCGGTATCATTTTGGGGCGGGGCTGGAGCGGCCGTTTCTATATCCCATCGTCGGGCCGTCGGGGCGGAATCTGACGCGGATGGGGCATCCGCACGATCCCGAGTCGCACAGCCACCATAACTCCGTCTGGGTCTCCCACGTCGACGTGGGCGGCGTGGACTTCTGGAGCGACAGGCGGCTGGGCGTCGTGCGGCACAAGCGCATCGTCGAGTACGTCGACGAAGGCGAGACCTCCGCGATCGTCGCGGAGAACGAGTGGGTGGACAAGGACGGCAAGGTCCTGCTGACCGAGACCCGCCGGATCAGCGTGAAGCTGCTGGAGGACAAGGAGTGGCTGCTCGTCCTTGATCTGACGCTGAACGCCGCCGGCCAGACCGTGGCACTCGGCAAGACGCCTTTCGGCATGATCGGCGTGCGCATGGCCAAGACGATCGGTGTCAACGATGGAGGCGGTCGCATCCGCAACTCCGAAGGCGGCAGCAACGAGAAAGAGATCCTCTGGAAGCAGGCCCGCTGGGTGGACTATTCCGGGGCCATCACGAACGGTGTGCTCGAAGGCATCACACTGTTCGACCATCCGGATAACCGGAACCACCCATCGTATTTCCACGTTCGCGACGATGGCTGGATGGGCGCCTCGCTGACGTTCGACGGCCCGCGCGATATCGCACCGGGTACGCCACTGCGCCTTCGCTACGGCCTGTACGTCCACAACGAGATGAAGCCCCCCGCCGCCATCGAAACGCAGTGGAGGCGCTTCGCGGAAACACGCCAAGCTCGATAGTCTCTCTTGCTACGCCGCGTTTCGCGACATTGTCATTCCGAGCGCAGTCGATCCCGATGTCCATCGGGATGGCTGCGAATCCGAAGCGCATACCGCCTGTGGCCAGACCCCTTCGGCTGGCTCAGGGCAGGCCCCTCGACTGCACTGCGTTCCGCTCCCGAGAAGAACGGTGAACCACGACTCTGTCATTTCGAGCGCAGTCGAGAAATCTGGTCGCGAACCAGAAGCGTGTCCGGTCGCTGGCCAGACCTTTCGACTTCGCTGGGCTTCGCTCAACGTGACAATAGCGAGCACGATTCCGCTCGGCGAGCCAGAGACGAGAGGTATGCGACCGATCAAGGTGGTTCCCTTCCCACCGGCGCGGCAGGGCCGCTGAGCAACTCGGGGTGACAAGGGCTGGAGAAACGCTACCGACCGACTCGGGACGACATCTTGCGTGTTGGAACGAATGACAAGGCGTATAATGGCACGAGGAGTTTCTCGGGTGAACTGAATATCGAGAGAAGGAGATTGCGATGCGATCGTGTGTGTTCTTCGTTCTGGCTTTGGCGTGCGTTGCTCGCGCGCAGCGGCCGGCCGACCTGGTGATCCACAACGGCAAGATCGTCACCATCGACGATCAGCAACCTCGCGCCGAGGCGGTGGCGATCGCAGGCGAGACGATCCTGTTCGTAGGCTCCAACGCCGATGTGCTGGCCTACATCGACGCCGCCCGGACGAAGGTGATCGACGCCCGAGGCCGGCTCGTCACGCCGGGCTTCAACGATGCCCACATCCACTTCCTGCAGGGTGGCCGGGTCATGCTCGAAGTCGATCTGAACGACGCGAATACATTGGCCGAGGTGCAGGAGAAGGTCAAGGCCCGCGCCGCCGAACTGCCGGCCGGCACGCTGATTCGAGGGCGAGGCTGGGACCACGAGCGATTTGCCGACAAGGCGTGGCCGACGAAGGAGACGCTGGACGCGGTTGCGCCGAATCATCCCGTGGCGCTGTCCCGCGTCGACGGCCACTCCATCTGGGTCAACAGCTTTCTACTGCGTAAGGCGGGCATCACGCGTAACACGCGCGACCCCTCCGGCGGGACCATCGTCCGCAATTCGCAGACGGGCGAGCCCACGGGCATCTTGAAAGAGGCCGCCCAGGGCTTGCTCGACCTGGACGAGTACGAGCCGACCGGCGCCGAGCAGCGCAAGCTGGACGAGCAAGGTCTGGAGAAGGCGCTGGCGGAGGCCCGCCGGACCGGCGTCACCAGCATCCAGCATCTCAACGGCGACTTTGAGCTATTCGAGCGGTTCCGCGACGAGAGCCGGCTGACGCTGCGCGTCACGGTCAACATGGAGCTGCCCGCCAACAGCCGACGACTCGCCGAACTGGACAAGCTGCGCCGCCGCTATCCACCCGAGGGCAACTGGATTCGCTTCGGCTACCTCAAAGGCTTCATCGACGGCACGCTCGGCTCGGGCACCGCACTGATGTTCGAGCCGTTTGCCGACAATCCGGACACCTCGGGCCTGGCCCAGATGGCCTACGACGAATTGGAACATCGTATCATCGCCGCCGACCGAATGGGCTTTCAGATCGGCGTCCACGCCATCGGCTCCAAGGGCAACCACTGGGTCCTGAACGCCTGCGAGAAGGCCCGGCAGGTCAACGGGCAGCGGGACAGCCGCCACCGGATCGAGCACGCACAGATTCTGGCCGACACGGACATCGGCCGCTTCGGACAGCTCGGCGTGATCGCGTCGATGCAGCCCACGCACTGCATCACGGACAAGCGATTCGCCGAGAAGCGCATCGGCCGCGACCGCTGCCGCGGGGCCTACGCCTGGCGGCGGCTGCTCGACGCCGGCGCCCGCCTCGCCTTCGGCACCGACTGGCCCGTCGAGCCGGTCGATCCGCTGGAGGGCCTTTATGCGGCCGTCACTCGCAAGGATCGTGCGGGCGAGCCGGGCGATGGATGGTTCCCCGACCAGCGGCTGACAATGGAGGAGGCGATCCGGCTCTACACGCTGGGCGCCGCCTATGCCGAGTTCACCGAGAACCGCAAGGGCATGATCCGCCCGGGTTATCTGGCCGACCTGGTGATCTTCGACCGCGACCTGCTCACCATCCCGCCCGAGCAGATCATGCAGGCCAACGTCGACACCACCATCGTCGCCGGCCGCGTCGTCTACCAATGCCCGTGACGGCAGAGTTGTGGTCGAGCAGTTGTCCGTCAGGCAACGGCTTGGCAACTGCACCTTGTTCCAGTAGAATACGGACATGACAGCCAAACAATTCTTCGACTGGCAGACATCGGGCGGCACCAACGACGTCATGCGACTCGTCGACTGCCTCGAACGCGCCGACATCGCATGGTGCGCCATCGGCGGCGTGGCCGTGAACCATTGGGCGGCCGAGCCCGTGGTGACACAGGACGTCGACTTCGTCGTCACCACCGATGCCATTGAGCGGACGGTGTCGCTCCTCGAAGACGCGGGCTTCCGCTCGGAACGATTTGAGTGGTCAGTCAATTTCAAGGGGCAATCCCGCGTCAGCATCCAGCTCAGCACGGAGGAGTTCTATCGGGATTTTCCGAGCCGGTCCGTGCCGGCCGATGTGCACGGTATCCTGCTCCGCGTCGCCGGTCTCGAAGATACGCTGCGAGGCAAGATCCGGGCGTGGAGCGACACCGAGCGGCGACAGAGCAAGCGAATCAAGGACTTAGGTGACATTGCCCGGCTCGTTGAAGCGCATCCGCATCTATGGGACACCTTGCCCGACGAGCTCAAACAGCAACTCAAACGGCCCGAGAGAGAGTAACCCCACACGACCGGCACATAGTTTCTGCCTTGCACGAAAAAGGCCCCGGCATGCGAGACGTGGGCATGCGCGGGGCCTTGGATTACGTGTTGGTCGGTCTGCTTAGACCTTCGGATAGGTGCCGAGGTACTCGGTCTGGGGCAGTCCGCCGGCCAGAGGCATGGCGTACCGGATGTAGGCGTCGGTGACGCCGTTGCCGTCGGCGTTAATGAACGCGTCCGGCATCGACTTGGTCTTCTCCGCGACGTTCTTCAGCTCGGTGCGGAACAGCTCGACTGCATAGGCGTCCCCATCGGTGCGTTTGATCGCCACCGAGCCGCTGTCGTACTTCATCGCGTACTTGACCGCCTGTCGGCCGCACTTGCGGGCCTCGTCCACGTCGACCTTCGACTGCAATCCGGCGTAGCTCCGCTGGAGATACCCGAACGTGTCGGCGCGGACGCGCTTGATCTTGAGCTTGCCCTTGATCTGCCCGGCCAGGAAGTCGGCCAGCGCGCCGGTGCCCGAAAGCTGGATGTTGCCGTGGGCGTCGCGCTCCTCGTTCTCCGCCAGCTTCTCGGTCCAGGTCTTGTGGTCGTGGTCGCACATGCCCTCGCTCACGGCGATCACGCAGCGGTTGTATTTCTTATAGGCGGCGTCCACGTCGGCCAGGAACTTGTCCATCGAGACGGGGCGCTCGGGCACGTAGATCAGGTGCGGCCCATCGTCGTCGCGCTGTTTGCCCAACGCCGCGGCGGCGGTCAAGAAGCCCGCGTGACGGCCCATGATGACGTCGATCTTGACGCCGGGCAGCGCCCGGTTGTCCAGGTCGTCGCCCATCAGCGCCTGCGCGACGAACTTCGCGGCGGTACCGTAGCCCGGGCAGTGATCGGTCACGAGCAGGTCGTTGTCGACGGTCTTGGGCACGTGGAAAGCGCGGATGTTGTAGTTGGTCTCGTCGGCGACGGTGTTGAGGATGTGCGCGGTATTGGCGGAGTCGTTGCCGCCGATGTAGAAGAAGTACCGCACGTTGCGTTTCTTGAAGACTTCGATGATCTTGCGGCAATACTCGGCGTCGGGCTTGTCCCGACTCGAGCCCAGCGCCGACGAAGGCGAGGCCGCCACCGTCTTGAGCGTCGCGGCGTCGAGCCGGCCCAGGTCGATGAACTGGTCCTTGACCATGCCGGCCACCGCGTGCACGGCCCCCAAGAGGGTCCCGATCTCGGGGTGCTTGCGAACCTCTTCGATCACGCCGACCAGCGAGGCGTTGATCACACCCGTCGGCCCGCCCGACTGTCCTACGACGGCATTGCCCTTCAGCTTATCTGCCATTCCAATGGGTCTCCCATAGCCAATTTCAGCGTTTTGCCTGACACATAATACACGGAGGGGCCATTATACCGGCAGATTCGGTGCTCTCAAGAGCCACCTGTAAAAATGGGGCCCTTGCCGCCTCGGCGGCCGGCCGCACACCCGTGCCGTCGCAAAATGGCGAACCTTGGCCCGGAAACCGCCTGCGAGTTCCCTTCCCCGGCTGAATCCGCCAAGTCGGCGCGATCGCCTGCTTATCGGATCGGGTCGAGATTTCTTTCCAGCGACAGGCACATCGCCTATACTTCCAAAATGACGTCCCGCACAAAGGGTGGAGGGTCAGTGGCTCGATGCACCCACAGATTGTGGGCGTCGTGCTGGTCATGATCTACCGGCATGCAGGGAGATTGCTTTGGGATATCTGGACTATTCCATCATCGCCTTCTACCTCTTGTTCGCCCTCGGCATCGGTGTCTACTTCTCCAGACGCGCCTCCAGGAGTTCGGAGGACTACTTCCTGGGGGGCCGGTCCTTTCCCTGGTGGATGATCGCCTTCTCGATGGCCGCGACGAGCTTCGCCTCGGACACCCCGCTGGTGGTCACGGAGATCACCCGCCGGGACGGGCTCCAGCGCATCTGGTGGGTCTTTGTGGCGGTGCTCACCCTCATCGTGGGCATCTTCCTGTTCTCCCGTCTGTGGCGCCGCGCAGCCATCATCACCGACGCGGAGTTCTATGAGCTGCGGTATGAAGGCAAATCGGCGGCCTTCCTGCGTGGCTTCCGCGCGTTCTTCGCCGGCGTCGTGCAGAACCTCCTGACCATCAGTTGGGTCATCTTTGCCATGAGCAGCATCATCATGGCGATGACGGATATCGACAAATGGCTGGCGATCGGCATCTGCACGTCGGTCGCCCTGGCCTACGCGACCTTCTCCGGCTTCTACGGCGTGGTCGTGACCGATTGCGTCCAGTTCTTCATCGCCACGTTCAGTATGATCGCACTGGCTGTGATCGCGGTCGTGAAGGTCGGCGGGATGGGCCACGTGCTGGAGACGATTCGCGCAACCGAAGGCTACGGCGCGCGAACGCTGGCGATCTTCCCCGAGTTCAGGAGCTTCGATGAGGACCTCGCCAAGCTGCTGGTATACGTTCTCGTTTTGTGGTGGATGGACGCCAGCGGCTACAACATGCAGCGGATGAGCGCGTGCCGGAACGAGCGGCATGCGGTCCTCGCGACGCTCTTCTATGCGATCTTCCAGTGCTGCCGGCCGTGGATCTGGGTGCCGGTCGCGCTGGTGTCCATCGTGCTCTTCCCGACGCTGACAGCACCGTACAACGATACGCACGCGTATCCCCTCGTGATGAACGAATATCTCGGCCCCGGGTTGAAGGGCCTACTGGTAACCGCGTTTCTGGCCGCGTTCATGTCCACGATTGACACGCATCTGAACTGGGGCGCATCCTACATGATGACGGATGTCTACCAGCGGTTCCTCCGGAAGGACGCGACGCAGCGGCATTACATGATCGTCAGCAAGCTCGTCGTGGTGGCGATGATGGCGGCCGGCGTCGCCATTGCCCTGTATCTGGCGTGGCGGAATCTGACCGTGTCGGCGGTATGGGAATTCTGCGCCCTGATCACCGTCGGCAGCGGCATCGTCTGCGTGCTGCGGTGGTTCTGGTGGCGCATCAACGCGTATACGGAGATCACCGCGCTGACGCTCGGACTGGTCCTCGGACTGGTCAACCCGTTCATCCCGGGCTCGGTCACGTTGTGGGGACGTACGTTTGACATCGGCCTGTTCGGGTATACCTGGCCGATGATGCCGTTCGAGTTCAAGATCGCCTTCCTGACCGCCATCGTTCTGCCGATCAGCCTGCTGGTGACGTTCCTGACGCCGGCCGTGTCAAAGGAGAAACTCGATGCGTTCTACCGAAAGGTCCGGCCCGGTGGCGCCTGGGGCATCTTGAGCGGCGAGACCCGCAACCTCCCCGGCAAGGCCCTGTCGGTGGCGACGATTCTCGATGTCGCCGGCGGCATCCTGCTCTGCTACGGCTTGTCCCTGGCCATCGGCTACGCGATCCTGCTGGAGTTCGGCAAGGCCGGCGTCTGTCTGGGATTGGCGGCAGCGGGAGCATTAATCGTGCGCCGATGGTACAGGAAGGAAGTCCAGGTGCTCGCCCGAAGCGGCACGTGGGAATCGGAGTGAGCGTTCGCGACCGGCGCCGCCACGAAACCTGCGCAGAGCGGTTTGACGCCTGCACAGTGTGTCCTTGACAATCGGCCGGTTGCGCCGTGTAGTGTGATGAAGGCGTGAAGGAAGTCTCGGATCAGGACAGGCTTTGGAGATGCGCGATGAATGGCAGAAGGATCAAACAGCAGTCGATGCGACGCACTTGTTGGTTGTGTCTGGCGTGCTTCGGCATCGGGAGCGCCGTAACATCGATGGCGGCAGGTCACGAACTGGGGATCCAGACGCAACCGCCGCTGGATCAGTCGAACGACATCCGCACCCACCTGATGCGTGTCGCCAGCGAGCTTACGCAGCGATCGCTCGGGGGCATCCGGACGCTGGACGACTGGGAGCGGTTCCGCACTGTTCGATACGAGCAGTTCATGGAGATGATGGGCCTGGTCGACGTGCCCGTGGAGGGCTCGAGGCCGCCCCTGAACGTCAAGATCGTCGAGACGATCCGCCAGGCGGGCTATCGAATCGAGAAGCTCTATTACGAATCGCTGCCGGGCCTCTACGTGCCCGCCAATCTGTACATCCCCGACAACATCGACGGCCGTGCGCCGGCGGTGCTGTACGTGTGTGGCCATTCGCGCACGCAGAAAGTCAGCTATCAGCCGCACCCGCGCAAGTGGGCCCAGTTGGGCTTCGTCTGCCTGATTATCGAAACGATCCAGTGGGGCGAGGTGCTCGGCGATCACTGGGGCTGCTACTCCCGCGGCTGGTTTCACTGGTACAGCCTCGGCTACTGTCCCGGCGGCGTGGAACTGTGGAACGCGATTCGCGGCCTGGACCTGCTCTGCGAGCGGCCCGAGGTCGACGCCGATAAGCTCGGCGTCACCGGCATCTCCGGCGGCGGCACGCAAAGCTGGTACATCGCGGCCGCCGATCCGCGCGTCAAGGTGGTCGCGCCGGTCTGCGGAACCAGCACCGTCAACTCGCACATCCATCAGCGCACCATCGACGGCCACTGTGACTGCATGATGCCGATCAACACGTATCGTCAGGACTTTCACGATATCGGCGCGCTGATCGCGCCGCGGCCGCTGCTGATCGCTTCGGCCGATCGCGATGGGCTCAACTCCATCGAGGCCGTGCGCGACGTCCACGGCCGCCTGCACGAAATCTACAAGCTCTACGGCCGGCCGGACAACCTCGTGCTGGTCGAAACGCCGGGCGGTCATTCCTACCACGAGAGGTCCCGCACGCGGATCTTCTCCTTCTTCCTCAAGCACCTGATGGGCAAGGACGTCCTGCCCGAAGAGGTCGGCGACGTCGATACATCGGGATCGGCCATGCTCTCGGCCGAGGAACTGAAGGTCTACGTCGACGGCCCGCCCGCCGACGATCGCACGACGACGATCCAGGAGACTTTCGTCAAGACCGCGAGTCCGCCGCAGATTGCGACGCGACAGCAGTTGGAGACGCATCGCGAGAAGGTGCTGAGCTTCCTGCATGAGAAGACGTTCGGCGCGTTCCCGGAAGACGCCGTCCCGCTGGACATGCGGTACGAGTTCCGTGCGGCCGACGGCGCTGCGCACGGCCGGGACACGTTCAGCTTCGTCTCGGAGCCAGACTACCGATTGAAGATCGACGTTCGCTGGCGGCGCGCGCCGCAGACGTCCAGCCCGATGGTGCTCGTGCTGCACAGTCCCGACGAGGACCGCTGGGCCTCGGAAGGTTTCATCGGCGGCCTGAACGAGGGCTGGAACATCGCCTACTTCGAGGCGCGTGGCATCGGGGAGACGGGCTGGCCGGCCGACTTGCAGTGGCACGTGCGCCGCTCCGCCGCCTGGACCGGCCGCACGGTGGCGTCCATGCGCGTGTACGATGTGCTCCGCTGTCTGGAGGCCCTTCGAAAGATCGAGGCGGCTGGTCCCAAAGGGAGATTCGCCATCGCCGCCCGGGGCGAGATGTGCGCGGTGGCGTTGTACGCCGCCCTGCTCGATGGCGACGTCGCCGCGGTCCTCCTGAAAGACCCGCCCGGGACGCAGAACGCGCCGAGCCGGCCCGACGGTCGCGGCGAGGCTATCGAAATGCTCAACTGCCTCCGTATCACCGACCTGCCCCAAGTGGCGGGCCTGCTGTTCCCGACAAACGTGGTCGGCATCGGCTCGCTACCAGACTCCTACGATTGGGCCCGGCAGGTCTACACCACCCTGAACGAGCCCGGCCGCTTCCAGACCGTGCCCCAGCTCTCGCAGTGGAAACCGCCCGGCCTCTGACCGGAGGGACGAACGCCAACAGGCATCTACTCGATGAGAGGACGGAGCAGACGATGAAACACGCGCGGATTGGAATGGCGATCGCGATGGTCCTGTGGTGGGTCGGTGCGGCGGGGGCACAGCAGCCGGACCCGCCGGGACAGGCGGTAGGCGCTGAGCCAGTCCATCCGGCGTATCTGTTCGCCCACATGATGCACCAGGATTACGGGCGACTGTACTACTCGGTCAGTCTGGACGGCCTGCACTGGACGGCCCTGAACGACGGCCGGCGCGTCTGCGACGACTATCGCGGCCATCCGGACATCTGCAGGGGCCACGATGGGCGGTATTACCTCGTGGGCAATCGCAACGACTCGGCGCCCGACATCAACTTCTGGGTCTCCGACGACCTGATCCGCTGGGAACGCTACAGCGACGTGACGCCGGACCTGCCGCGCACCCCGAACTACGCGCTGGCGCTGCCGCGAATCGGCGCGCCGAAGCTGTTCTACGACGCCGATTCGTCGCAGTACGTGCTGACCTGGCACACGCCGCACGAGCACGGCACGCCCGAGGACCCCGAACGCTATTGGGCCAGCCAGCGCACCTTGTACCTCACGTCGAAGGACCTGCGGACCTTCTCCGATCCGCCGCGACGCCTCTTCGACTGGGACATGGCGACGATCGACGTCGTCATCCGCAAGCAACGCGATCGCTACTACGCCATCGTCAAGGACGAGCGCTATCCCACGCTCGACTGGCCGACGGGCAAGACCATTCGCATCAGCTCCGCTCCGGCGTTGCTGGGCCCATACGGCGAGCCGTCCGCGCCGATCAGCCCGAACTTCCGCGAGGCCCCGACGCTGATCCCGTCGCCCGACGGCACGGTCTCGTACCTCTACTACGAGCAATATCCGGGCGTCTCTTATGGCCTGTCGGTGGCCGCGGACCTGAACGGGCCCTGGCACCAGATCTCCGGATACACGTTCTTCAGCGATTGGGACAAGTACAGCCTGCCGCCCAAGGTCCGTCATGGCTGCATGATCATTATCAACCGCTCCGAGTACGATGCTCTGCTGGCGTGCCGGAGTTGGCCGGGCGCGGCCGAGGAACAGACGCTGACGTTCTTTGGCTGGTCGGATCAGCACGTCCAGGTCGACGGCAACGCCGATCACCTGGTCCCGGCCATCGACGCGATGAACGCCCTGCCGGGCCGCGCCTGGCCCGAATCGGTCGGCGGCAGCGTCGCCAAACCCGCCTTCGTGTTCGGATTGGGGGACCTCACCGAATGGCCCAGCCAGGCCGCCAGGGAAGCCTACGAGCAACGCGTCACCAGGCGGCTGGAGTTCCCCAGCTACGACGTCGCAGGCAACCATGACATCGGCGGCAACTCGCCCACGCGAACCGTCCTCGACTGGCTGGTCGCGCGACACGGCGCCCTGCGATACACCTTCGAGCAAGGCGGCGTGCTGTTCGTCGCGCTATTCAGCGAGTACGACGAGAGCCTCAACAGCCCGGCCCAGCCGATCTCCAAAGATGCGCTGGACTATCTTCGTCAGACGCTGGCGAACGTGCCCAAGGGCAAACCCGTTGTCGTCGCGACGCACCTGTGCTTCGACGCGATCACCAACCGCGACGAGTTCGTCGACGCCTTCGGCGACGTCAACATCCTGTGCGTCCTCGGCGGCCACCACCACAAGGCCAACGTGCGCGAGTATCGGGGCATCCACTTCGTGCAGTTGCCCAGCCCTGCCCCGAACTCGCCGACCGAAGTCACGGTCTTCCGCATCACGCCGGACCGCCTCATCGCGATCCCGTACGACTACGCAGAGAATGAATGGGTCACCGACAAAGAAAAAACGCTCGACAAACCCATCCACGCCCCGATCAGAATAGAGTGACCCTATGGGGATGCCCTCCGTCTCTTGTCATCCTGAGCGGAGCGCAGTGCAGTCGAAGAGCCTGCCCTGAGCCGGCCGAAGGGATCTGGCCAGAGACCAAGTTCGCGCCCGACTTGCAGCCATCCCCAAGGCTTCGCTGCGCTACGCCTTGAGGCTGCCACCCCGCCGAAGAACAAGACCCGGGCGCCGGCCTCTGATACGGATTGGGATTTATTCGTGCGCTCCGCCTTGTCGTCCTGAACGAAGTGAAGGATCTGGGCGGCGAATGAGAAGAACGTCTCATGCCATGACCAGATCCTTCGCGAGGCTCAGGATGACAAAGTCACTTCCGCGCAAGGACTTTTCCTAATCCGTATGATATCGCGCCGCAGATGCACGTGATATTTCACCTCGCCTCATGCACATAGGAGCATTCGGGCCACGACCTTGTCATTCCGAGCGCAGTCGAGGAATCTGGCGGCGAATCAGCAGCGCGCTTGTCTATGGCCGGACCCCTCGACTCCGCTCGGGGTGACAAGAGCAACAGGCCTGCATCCCACAGACATCCTTCCGCTTGCCAGTGCAGCAGCACGGAGGCCGGCTCGACGTGACAAACAGCAGAATCGGATGCGCGACACTGTCACAGGGCGCTGCATGCCCGGCGGATTTCTTCGGCGATGAGGTCGAGGCCGCGGGCGACGGTGGCGTCGTCCTGGGCGTAGCTGATGCGGAGGCATTCGTTCGCGTGGGACCAGGGCCCGGCCAGGCCGGGGAAGAAGTAGTGGCCCGACACGACGATCACGTTGCGGGCCTTGAGCCGCTCGTAGAGCTCGTGGCAGGAGATCGGCAGGCCCGGCAGCCAGAGCCAGAGGAAGAACGCCCCTTCCGGCCGGTGCAGGCGATAGTCGATCCCGTCGAGACCGCGGTGGAGCTGCTCGATGGCCCGGCGGGCCTTGCGCTCGTAGAACGGCGCGATCACCTCGCGGCCGAGCCGAAGGATCTCGCCGGAGCGGACCAGGTCGCTGACGATCGCCGTGCCCAGGCCGCCCGGCGCCAGGCTCATCACGGAGTTGACCCGCGCGACGGTCTCGACGATCTCCTCGGACGCGAGGATGATCCCCGTCCGCACGCCGGGCAGGCCCAGCTTCGAAAGGCTCATCAGCACGATCGTGTTGTCGTTCCACACCGGCTCGGCGTCGGTGAAGACGATATGCGGAAACGGCAATCCGTAGGCGTTGTCAACGATCAGCGGAATGCCCTTGGCGCGGGCCAGTTCGTCAAGCCGGATCAGTTCATCACCGGTCAGCACGTTGCCGCTTGGATTCGTCGGACGCGAAACGCAGATGGCGCCGACGTCGTCGCCAACAGCGAGCCGGTCGAAGTCGACGTGATACTTGAACAAGCGCTCGTCGAGCATTTCGATTCGGGGCCGGATCGCGACAAACGCGTCCGGCGTCATCACCACGTCGCAATAGCCGATATATTCGGGCGTCAGAGGGAACAGAATCTTCCTCGTCGTCCCATCGTCGTGCTCGCCCGCGAAGAGATTGAACAGGATGAACGACGCCAACTGACTGCCGTTGGTCAGCGCGACGTTGCGCGGACCGATCCGCCAACCAAACTGCGACCGCAACAGGCCGACCAGCGCGGCGATGAACTCCCGGTCGCCTTCCGGCGGGCCATACTCGCCGACCGCCCGCTCGAAGCGGGCGCCGTCCTGGAGCATCGCCATCGTGTCGCGGCGAAAACAGGCTTCGACCTCGGGGATGTGCGCGGGATTGCCCCCGCCCAGCATGAAGACCTCGCCTTGCGGCGACAGCGCAGCGCCGAGATCATCCATGAGCTGCCCGATGCCCGACCGGACCGCCATCCGCTGACCGAGCTTCGACAATCGCATCATGCCTCCACCGCCACGGGCGCTCTCGGCGCCAGGAAGTACAGCCATTTCTGCCGGACGGGACACCCAAGGATGTCACAAGCCGCCCGGCCGTAGAGGTCCAATTGGCCGCGATACGCCTCGGCACGTGCGGCGATCTGCTCGCCCGCCACGCGGTCGCTCTTGAAATCGACCACGACCAGGCCCTCAGGCGTCTGCACCAGCATGTCGATGATCCCCTGCACCACGACGATCTCCTCGGCGTCGGCCGAACGCGCCGCGCCGTCCAGCTCGCCGACGCGCAGGCCCCACGTGAAGGGCCACTCGCGATGGACGGTATTGTCCCGGTCCAGCGCCAGCGCGCCAAGATCGCTTTCGAAAAAGGCCTGGATCGCATCAACGTCGATGCCGGCGGCGACGTCCGGCACAATCGCCTCTTCTTCGACGAGCCGCTCGCACGTCCGCTCGATGGCCTGTCGCGTCACCGGCGCCGTCAGGTCGAGGCTGGAGATCACCAGGTGCGTTGCTGTGCCGACCTGCCGGGCGGAGTTGGGCCGCGTGGCAGCCGCGCCGGATGCGATCAGGGCCAGCGGCCGCCGGTCCAGCGCCCGCGAATAGTCCAGCCGGGCGAATTCGTCATCGTGATGCGTCAGCTCGGAGACCGACCGCTTGGCCGGCTCGCGCACCGCAGCGGCAAACGCATACCGCCAATCCAGGCGCTCCTTCAACTCCGCCAGCAACTGCCGGCTCGCCGCATCGGGACGGGCCTTCGCCTTCGGCGTCGCCCCGAGCCCCCTCTTGCGGTCGCGAAGCTCTCGCACGCGCTGCGTCAGTTGCCGCATCTCGTCGCCGCGATAGACGTGCAGATCGAACAGGGCCGCGTCGTCCATCGGTGGCGTCAGGTACGTCTCGAAGGCCTCGTGCAAGGCCCGCTGATCGGCCAGGCCGTACAGAAGCCACTCCAGAGGACTCCGGGCGCGCTGGAGCAGCCACGTCGGAACCGCCGGATCACTTAGCAGCAGGCCCTGCGTCAGGACCTTGCCGCAGTCCGTCCGCTTCTGCGAGGCCGTGACGATCAGCCGGTCCTTCGCTCTCGTCATTGCGACATAGAGAATGCGCATCTCTTCCGCCAGAGTCACGGCACGCCTCCTGGCGGCAATCACCTGATGCGCCAGCGACGACAGCTTCGTGTTCGACCGCGCATCGATGATCCGCAGGCCCAGCGTGTGGTCGGCGTCCGCGACGAGGTCAGCCTGCGCATCCCGCTGGTTGAACTGGCTGTCCAGCTCCGCCAGAAAGACGACCGGAAACTCCAGTCCCTTGCTCTTGTGGACGCTGAGGATGCGAACCGCGTTGCCGGCGCCGGCCGGCTCGGCGGGTGTCCAGTCCTGCCCGGCCTCCTGCAGCTTCTCGATGAACGCGACGAACCGCGTCAGCGACGGCACGCCCGCGCTGCTGGCGAACCCCTCGAACTGGATCGCCCGATCGTGCAGCTCGAGCAGGTTGGCCTTGCGAGCCTGGCCGTTGGGCAAAGCGCAGACGAACGCGACGTACTGCGTTTCGCGATAGATGCGCCAGAGCAGATCGGCGAGCTGGCCGCGCCGGGCGAGGCGGCGCCATCGTTCGAGCGTCGCAAACGCCTCGCGCAGCTTGCCCACCAGCTTCGCCTCGGTCCCGCTGTCCCGGTATCGGATCGCGGAGGCATGGAAATCGGCGTTCGGCGACAACTCGCGTGCGGCGAGGTGGATCGCCGCCAGCTCGCTGTCGGTGAAGCCAAAGAGCGGACTACGCAGCACGGCGGCCAGCTCGATGTCCCGCTGCGGATTGTCGAGCACCTTGAGCAGGCAGAGCACGTCGGCGATCTCGGTCGTCTCGAAGTAGCCGGCGGTGGCGTCGCAACTGACGGGGATGCCCGCCAGACGCAGGACCTCGACGTAGTCGTTGGCCTTCATCGCCAACGAGCGCATCAGTACGACGATGTCACGGTATTGGACGTCGCGAAGACCGCCGGCGTCCTTGTCGAAGATTTGCATCGGTGGCCGCCCCGGCTCGGCGCCGACGATCTGCTGAATCCGCTGCGCGATCAGGGCGGCCTGTCGCTGTCGCGGGCGCACGACTTCCGTGCTTTCCGCGTCAGCCTCCTGGTGGGCGTCTGCGTCGTCGGCCTTCTCGTCGAGCAGATGCAGCTCCACCAGCGGGGTCGGCGGTCCGGACGGGGCTTGGGCCGCCGCATCAGGTCCGGGGCGCAACCGGGCGGCCTCGTCGTAGTTCATGTGCGCCAGCGCTTCGGTCATGATCCGTCCGAAGACGTGGTTGACGAAATCCAGGATCCCTTTGGCCGAACGGAAGTTGTAGTTGAGGTCGACGCGCAGCCCGGCCGCCGCATCCGTCGTCTGCGACGAGGTCTGCAATCGTCGCAGGAAGATCGTCGGCTCGGCGCCGCGAAAGGCGTAGATGCTCTGCTTGACGTCGCCGACGACGAAGACGTTGTCGCCCGAACTGAGCGCGTCGAGGATGCCCTGCTGCACCGGGTTGATGTCCTGGTACTCGTCGACAAAGATGTACTTGAAGCGGTCGCGCAGTCCCAGCGCCGTCTCGGAAGGCGCTGCGCCTTCGCCTGAATCGGCCGGACGGGTCAGCAGCCGCAGCGCGTAATGCTCCAGGTCGGCGAAATCCAATCCGTTCAGCGTCCTCTTCCGCCGGGCGTACAGCGAATCGAACGTCCGCACCAGATCGATCAGGACGCGGCTCTGCGCGTTGGCGGACCGCCCCACCGCGTCCATGTAGTCGGGGTTGACGATCGCCAGATCGCTCAGCGAGGCGAAATCATTCAGCGCCTTTGTGCGCAGCTCGTCCTTGATCAGCTTGCCAAGCGCCTCGGGAAAACCCTTCAGCGCGGGCGCTTTCGGCTTGACGAAGTTGCGAATCGCCTCGGCGCAGGCGTCCCAGTCGCCGGCCGCCAGCCGCTCGCGACAGGCCGCAACAGGCGCGATCACGTCGGCTTCGAGAGCCAAACCCCACTTGCCGCCCTGCCCTTCGCTCTCATAGAGCCGCCTGGCCGCCCGCAGTCGCGACAGAATCGCGTCGAGCTCATCGGCGATGATCCGCTTCTGCGCCTGGCCCAGCTCGCTCGATTCCGGATCGGTCGCCTCCGCCAGCAGGCAGGCCCGCTCGCACCAGGCGTCGCGCGAGGCAACAGAGTCGAGAAACTCGTGCAGCCGGATCACGCTCGCCAGGAAGCCGCCGCTGTCGCGGACGTCGCGCCGGCGCAGCAGATTCTCCAGCGAAGCCACCAGGTGCTCCTGTCGCCACGCCCACTCGATGGTCTCGTCGAGCACCTCGGCCTTGAGCAGCATCGCCTCGTCGGCGTCGATCACGCGGAACGCCGGATCGAGCCCGACCTCGTGGAAATTCTCGCCGATCAGCCGCTTGCAGAACGCGTGGATCGTGCTGATGTCGGCGCCCTGGAGCAGCACAAGCTGGCGGCCGAGCCGCCGGTCGTGTGTCTGCTCGTACGCCTCCTTGAGCCGCTTGCCGATCCGCGCGCGCATCTGCTCGGCGGCCGCATCGGTGAAGGTCAGCACGAGCATGCTCAGCACGTTCGGGCACCGCGCCGCATCAGAGACGAGATTGACGCAGCGACCCGACAGCACCGCCGTCTTGCCCGTGCCCGCCGACGCCGTGACCAGCACGTTGGCGCCCAGGGCGGCGATGGCCCGCTCCTGCTGCTCGGTCCACTGGATCTTCTTCTCGCCCGTCATGATGTCACCGCTCCTCCCACCACATCGAGCTTGCCCTTGACATCCAGGAAGCCATAGTCGTTGATCTGCCAATCGAAGCGGCACAAGGCCCGATAGTCACAGTGCGTACAGGGTGACTCGGTGCCGAGGCGATACGGATGCACATCGATGTGCCCGGCGACGATGCCGGCCGCCAGCGCGATGATCTTGTCCCGCGTGAACGCCAACACGCGCTCGAAGTCGTCGGGCCGCAGCGACCCGCTGGTCGCGTATCGCCCGTACTGCCCGTCGTCCTTCGTGACGCAGAAGCTGTAGAGCCGGCTGCCTCTCCAGCCCGCGTCCGGATCGAGTGCGGCGGCGTACTCGCCGTCGAACAGGCCCCGGGCCTGGCGGGCGGAGCGCTCGTCCCGCTGGGCCAGCTCTTCGATCGAGGCGGTGTCGGGCGGCTGTTCGATGGGCATGCAGAAGGCTCCGGCGACGCGATCGAACTTCGCTCCGGCGATGCGCGACAACGCCAGCAGGTACATCGGAAGCTGGACGTTCAGACCGTGGTAGAACTGCGACCAACTGAACGTCGCGCCGGCCTTCGTACGTTTGTAGTCGAACACCAGGGCGATGCGCTGCCCATCGATCTGCGCGACGTCGAGCCGGTCGATCCTTCCGCTCAACGTCACCACCCCGCCGTCGGGCAGGGCCAGCTCGAACGCCCCAAGGTTCTGCTCGGCCGGGCCTTTGCGATGCGTCTCGGGACCGAAGGCGACTTCGGACAGGACGGGTCGAAACGCTCCGGCCCGCGCCATGCGGGCGATGTCGAGCACGCATTCGCCCAGCACCTCGGCGGCGTTGGCAACAATGAATGCGTTGTGGTCGGAGCGGGCTTTGAACTTCGAGAGAAACGGATCGTGCGAGGCAAACGCCTCGACCTGCTCGCGCAGCAGCTCGCTCAGCCGGTCGTCGGCGACGGTTGCGAAGTTCTGCCCTTCATCGGCCAGACGCTTGTGCAGGGCATCGAGCGCCGCGTGATAGAAGTTGCCCAGGTCGAGTGGTTCGAGCTTGAACTCACGCCGGGTCCGCAGTTCGAGGCCGTAGCGGGCGAAGTGCTGGTAGGGACAGGCGGCGAAGGTCGCCAGCCGCGTCGCCGACGCCCTCAACTGGGTCCCGAAGAGATGCTTCACGACGCGACCTTCCAGCGCGGCCTTGTTCTCGTAGCCAAGAGCTACAAGGACGGAAGCCGCCGTGTGGCGGTGGTCCAGATCGACACTCATCGCCGCCAACAGGCTCTCGAGCCGCTCGTCCGTTCGCTCCTGCCGCGCGAAGACATCCCGACCCAGCCGGGTGCACAACCACTCGGCCAGCTCGGTCTCGGTGTGAATGTCCGCCGTGTTCATGCCATCGTCAACCGGCAAGGGCAAATGATTATTTGCCCCTACCTCAATCAGGTCGTCGAACAGGTCCGCCAGATCGTCCACGAACTGCGACCGCGTCACCGGACTGCCCTTCTCGTCGACGCCTGGGTAACTGATGCACAGCAGTTCCGACGGACGCGTGAAGGCGATGTAGGCCAGGTACTGTCGCTCGGCCAGCGTCTGCGTCGTGGTGGGCGCCAGATGAAAGCCGGCGGCCTCGGCCATGTCACGATCGGCGTCGGTCAGCACGCCCGTCGAAGGCAGCGGGATCGGAAACTGCTTCTGCGTGGCGCCCAGCAGGAACACCGCCCGCAGGTTGGGATGCCGGCTTCGCTCGATCGAGCCGACGAGCACTTGGTCCAGGCTCGGCGGGATAAAGGCCAGCGTCATCTGCGAGAACGCCAGGCTCAGAATCGCCAGGTAGTCCTCGACGCTCATCTCGTCGCGGCCGAACACCTCGACCAGCTCGTCGAAGACGTCCACAAACCGCTCGAAAAACTGCCGGTGCTCGTCGGCGGTCGCCAGATCGCCGGCTTCGCGCGCCTCGTCGACCCAGGAGGCCACCGCCTGGCGGACCTTCAGCCCATCGAGAAACGCAAAGACCGCCCGCGTGAAGTCCGCCGCCCGCAGGGGTGAATCATCATTCGCCCCCGCCATCAGCGCACCACGCAGCTCGAGCAGCGGCCCGACCGCCTTCGTGCGAATCCTGTGGATCGCGGCCTCGTCGAAGCTCGCATCGTCCGGCCCCTGGAACCGCCAGGGATCCGCCTTGAGCCAGTCCCGTCCGTCGACGCCGAACGCCAGACAGTAGTTCTCGAGCACATCGACTTGCGCCGCCGGGGCCGGCACAAGGTCACTCTTGAGGTAGGCGAAGACGTCGGCGTGCCCGAATCCGCCCGTGACCGCCTGAAGGGCCGCGGTGACCAGCTCGACGACCGGATGGCGGTCGAGCGGCTTGCGCTGATCGATGAAGTAGGGAATCGCGTGGTCGTCGAAGCTGGCCCGAATGTAGTGCTCGTAGCGGCCGAGGTCCGACGCCACCACCGCGATGTCACGATATCGAAGCCCGCGTTCCTGAACCAGCGAGCGAATCTGTCCGGCGACGAATTGCGTCTCGGCCCGCAGGTCCGGGGCCGACAGGAGCCGGATGTGCCCGTCCGCGCTGCTCCGTCCCGCGCCCAGGCGAAACAGGTTCTTCTCGACGTGCGCCAAAGGCGGACAGGCGCGGAACCGCCGGGCCTGGTCGAGAACGACCGGCTTGCCCAGTTCGATCTGGAAGGCTTTGAGCTGTTCGAGAAGCTCGCGGTACGTCCGCTCGGTCGCCTCGAACAGCCCGTCCGACTCGGCCGCCGGCGACCCGAGGCGGGCCGGGTCCAGACAAAGCGCGATCTCCGCCTGCTCGACTACACGGAGCAATTCGACCAGAAGGGCTGTCTCCGCGCCGGTGAAACTGGCGAAACCGTCGACCCAGAGCCGAGCGCCCTTGAGAAAATCGGCGTCGGCGACTCGCGCGCAGGCCTGGCGGACCTGGGCGTCGGGATCGACAAACCGCCCGCGAATCGCTTCGGTGTACTTGCCGAACACCAGGGCCAGATCGGCGAACTTCATCGCCGATAAGGGCGAGGCATGCCCCGCCCCTGCCGTCCGAAGAGTCTCAAAGTCTTCGAGCGTCTTGTCGTAGCGGTGCAGCTCGCGAATCGTCTCGGCGATCCGGCGGGCGAAGCCCGGCAGCAGCGCCGAGGATCGAAAGACCTGCAACTGCTCGCGGCTGTCACGCAGGATCTTGTGGACGATCATCTGCCGGCCGATGGGCGAGACACCGGTGGCCGTGCTCCGTCCGGACAGGAAGAATTGCAGGCGGTTGAACGACAGGACCCGCAGCCGATGGTAGCCGGCCGGACCGCTCGACAGAATCGCCCGCTCGGCCTCGTACGTCGCCTGCTCGGGCACCAGGAAGATCAGGGATGGCGCCGGTCCCGATGGAGACCGGGACAGCGCCTCGACAATGGCCTCGACGCAATGCGTCGTCTTGCCCGTGCCGCTCCTGCCCAACACAAATCGAACCGCCATAGAATCCGTCCGTGAATAACGCCCACTTGAAGCGCCCCTTGTATCAGAATCCGAGCGGCTTTTCAACGTGCCGCATAGGCACACAGGATGAAACGAGCCGGTGGACTTCACGGTCACCATCGATCTGCGTATAGCAGCCGCGAAATACGTGTTTCTACGTATTGACAAACTGCCGGCCACTTCTATAATCCTTGTTCAAGCGTGATGGAGCACGCCTTGGGATAACTCAAACAGATCACGGAACGGGACGAAGTCTGCGCGCTCTGTGCCGAGAGGCATGGCGGCGTTGTAAGTCCGCCCAGTTATGTGACGCGATGTCTGGCGGTCTGTCGTCATGGCGTCTGCTTGGCACTACGGCATAAAGGGGTTGCGCCGCTGGTGTTCCCCCAGGCAGGATAGATGCAGAACGCCGTTCGAAGTCACGCGCGAGGTTCTCGCGCCGCGAACAGAGATCAGGAGCAGTTGCCCGCAAGGGCGACCTCGGTCGTGAGCATGGCGCTCATGACGATGGAATATGGATACGAAGGGGCGATTCGCTCGAAAGGAGGTGGAGACAAGCCCATTCCGGCCTGTCGGATAGAGAGAGCTTCGTCGCGGGGAATTGACGGATGTGGTGACAAATGGAGTGAACAAGTTATAGGGAGGAGCATGGCGATGAAGAAATGGACTGTTCTGTCTATCGTGGGCGTGCTTGTGTCGGCTTCGCCGGCACTCGCGTTGTTCAACAACGGCGACTTTGAGACGGGGGATTTCACGGGCTGGAGTCTGGACTACGGACAGTTTCCAGGCGGTGGAGGCCGCCATCACTTGGGGGCGACCGAATCACGGTTTGGTCGCGGTGATTGACAACACCGCTACCATGCCGGGCCAGACGCTGGACGTCGATCCCTATACGGGCAACTACATGGCCAGAATCAACGATATAGACGGTACTTATCACGCCACCAAGATCTGGTGGGGATGGCATCAGTCAGCAGGACATCGATAATGGGCGCGGTGCTCTATGTCAACTGGGGCGCGGGGCGCTGATTGAACCGTCGAATGTCCATCCGGTCGGTGACCAGCCCTTCTTTGGGATCACCGTCACAGCCAAAGGAGCGGTGCAGGACAATTCTTACGCCGACGCCCTGACGAAGCAGGGAGGCGGTTGGACCCAGGGCCGGGGACTCCGGCGGAGATCTCTGGTACAAGACCGGGCAATGGAGTCTTGATCTGTCCAGTTTCGACATCGGTGATTTCGTCAAGGTTGAGATGTACGTGGCCGACTGCGGCTGGGGTGGCCACGGCGGGTATGCCTTCCTGGACAGCATCGGCACCGTCAAGCCCCCCGAGCCACCGAATCCCGCCATCCCAGCTCCCGGCGCTCTGCTGCTCGGCAGTATGGGCGCGAGTCTGGTGGCCTGGATGCGCCGACGCAGAACGCTGTAGCAGATTGAACTGACACACACAGCCGCCTGTCGAGACTCGCCGTGTCGGGCCTCGACCGGCGGCTGGTTTGCTCTGCGGAGCACGTGGGCAGATCCATACGTCAGTTCGGGTGCATCGAGTCAGTCCGCCCGAGTGAGCGCCCAGGCGGCACGGTCGGCGGCCTCTGGGGCGATCGTATGTGCAGACGCCACGCCCTTGGCACTCCGTGAATCCAGTATCCCCCAGAAAAGAACTCCTCAAGAGACGCCTCATCATGCATCGGCTTCGGCCTGTGGCCCTGAACACATTGCCGGGATCAACGCCGATGCGATGGATTGCTTCTTCCGGAAGGTGGCGGCCGGAGATGGCCGCAAGGGGCACGGCAGGCATTCCATATTTTCGGTTCACGAAGTTCCGTCCAGGCGCCGTGCCCCCGGCCATCATCCCGACCGACGCGCTACAAATAACCGCACGCGGCCTTCGCTGTCTATTGTGGGGACTACGTATTCTTTCAGCGGCAGGTCAAATGGCCGAATCGAAGGGAGGAAGCTCCGGGGGCTGCGCCTCGTCTCAGGCGACGCGGATGAGGTCGAGGTCGGCGGCGGCCGGCAGCAGGGTCAGCCGCTGGACGTCGGCCAGCCGGCGGGAATAGGAGCGGTCCCCGTCGCCGACGGTCTCGCGGACGGCCTCGTCGGCCGCTTCGTCCCGCAGCCGGCGAATGACCGCGCCGGCCAGCCACAGGAACGGATTGTAGAAGTACACCACCTGCACGACATTCTGGATGAGGTTTACCCACAGATCGTGGCGTTTGACGTGAGCCAGCTCATGGAACAGCACATCGCGGAGGTGTCGCGAGCCCAGCGACGGCGCGAGGTTGCGCGGCACCACGATGACCGGATGAAGCAGTCCGCAGACCGCCGGCCGGGTGCCTTCGGCGGAAATCCGCAGATCCACTTTGCCGCGGACGCCCATGCGCTTGCGGCAGTAGAGAAGGATATCGGTCATCAGGAAATTGGCGTCAGGCGAATGATCGACGCTGCGGCACGCCGCACACGCGCGACGAACCACCACCACGCTCATCACGACGACGCCACCGAGCCACAGCAGCAGGAGTCCCCCTTGCCAGGTGATGAAGAGTGGCGGCTTCCCTATCCCAACCGTGGTGGTCTGGGACTGTCCGGTGAGAGGCCGGGATAGGGAAGCACGCGCGTGTTCCGCTGCCTGGTGTGTGGTCGGGTCTGCGAAGG
The DNA here is from genome assembly GCA_040772485.1 of Sedimentisphaerales bacterium. Lineage (GTDB taxonomy): Bacteria > Planctomycetota > Phycisphaerae > Sedimentisphaerales > Anaerobacaceae > Anaerobaca. Next base: position 53,625 of record JAXGYC010000022.1, read on the forward strand.
CAGCGTTGCCAGATGGCAAGAAGTGGGAAGGAGGACTAAGCGGAAGAAAAGGACTCAGTGCCAGGAACACCAGCACCGCCGTGACCAACCCGCATCGCAGGGAGGCACGGGCTTTCTTTCGAAGCAGGAATTCGGCCAGCAGCGCTGCACCGATCAGCAGCGCCGAGATCAGCAACATCGGCAGAGCGAACGCCACGAAGGCCTCGCCCATCGTATTGAGTTGTCCAAGCGTCCATTCCATATCGTTTTCCTCACCACTTAAGACGCCCGAATCGAGAATCTATTACAGCCAAAAACAGATTCTCTTGGAGCGTCCTGACGGAAAGACGGTGGAAAAGGCCCTGCGCATGGTTACAGTGAAGGTTGGGGGGACAAAGATTTTTTCGCCGTTCCGCGAGCCTGTTGCCGCCACGTTACCGCTGTGTTACGGGTATGTTACGATCCCCGGCGCGGCCTGTCTCGCAGGGAGTCGCGAGGTCGGAATCACTCTCTGGACATGGTGATGATCAGGGGTTCGAGGATCTCCTGCGTCGTGCGGCCCTCCCGGGTTCGTAGGTCAACTCTCTGGCGCACCGACCGAAACCCCGGCGCGTGCACGCAAAGTGTGTACGTCCCCCGCGGTGCAGCAAACGTCGTGCCGTCGTCGCTGTTGTAGTAGGCTTCGACCACACGCCCGTCGCGTTCGAGCCAGACGTCGGGCGTCGCGAGCGGCAGCCCTTCATCCGTAACGATCAGCACGAGGAGATAACCATGTTCGTCGACCGGGTTCACCTCAATGCGAACCGTCTCGTGCCCGCCGGCCGCGAGCCGCACGCGCGCCAGCGCCGAATCCAGTCGCGAGTGCGACAAGCGATAGTCGCCCGCCGGCAGATGCTCGACCTCAAAGGCGCCGTCGGCGCCGGGCGTAACCGACATCTCGATGCGGCCATCGGCGCTTTGCAGCACCAAAGGCCAAGGCTCCGAATCGGACCCGGACACCACCTCGCCCGAGATCCGCCCGTTGCCCGACGGAACCGTCACCACACTCTCCGCGTGCGATTGCCCCGGCGCAATCTCAAGCCGGTCGCGAATCGCAGGATACCCCTCCCGGCTGACCACGACGTCATACTGCCCCGCACTCAGCGCGTCGAAGACGAAAGGCTCCGAAGGCTCGCGACGGAATCGCAGTTGCCCCACCTGCCGACTCAGAGAACTCGCATATCGTTCACAAAGCGACACGTCCCAGCGGTCAACCGGAAGGGTCTCATCGGCGAAGAGCAACTCCACCGTCGCCTCCGCCGCCACGGCTTCCAGGTCGCCCAGGTCCACATCCACGCCTCGTTGGAAATCGACGTTCGTCAGCGCGAACCACCGCTGCGCACCGCCACCGCCGGGAACAGCCCAATAGAGTGCCCGCCGTCCCGCCGGCAATCCGCAGAAGCTGAACTGCCCGAGCGAATCGCTGAGTGCATACGCCTCGAACCCCTGCGCCGTACCAGCCTGAACCATCACCAGCAGCTTCGTATTGGCCACCGGCTCGCCCTTGCACATCAAGCGCCCCGTCGTCTTCCAGGGTCCTCCGATATCCAGACGCACCGTCTGCCCCGCGCGCGGCAATATGGACGTCAGCACAACGCCCAACTCCGTATCGGGATCGCCCCGAAAGACGTAACACAGCTCGTCGGGCAGGTGCTCGATGCGGTAGTATCCAAAAGCATCCGTCGTGACTTTGCCCAGCCGGGCGCGGTTCTGCGCCCAATAGGAGAAGCTCTTCTCATCCATGAAGTACACATCTGCCTCAGGCAGAGGGCTCCCCTGCCAGTCGTACACAATCCCCTCGACCGCCCCGCCCTTCTTCAGGACAATCCGCGCCTCCGTCACCCCCTCCGCCGCCATCTCGATGCACCGCAATGTGCGCGCATAATCCGGATGCCGAAACACGAACCACCGCTCTCCATCACCCCCCGGAACCTTGTCAATCGTGAAACATCCCTCGGCGTTCGTCGTCGCCAGTCGCTTCGCCTCTGCGGTCTTCGCTTGGGTATAGTGATCGCTGATCGCGGCGCCTTCGACGGGTCGTCCCGCTTCGTCCACCACCGTACCCGAAAGAACCAGCGTGGGGCGCTTCTCGGCCGGTACAGCCCAACCCATCATGTCGCCCTGGTGCCCGACGGGTATCTCCAGCACCACGCCTTCGCTCGGCGCTTCGATGTTCTTGAACCGCTTGATCCCGCCTCCCCAGACGGAAAGATCGTATAGACCCGGAATCAAGCCCGTCAAAGTGAATTCGGTCTGGCCAGCGTCGAGATGCGCGTTTCCGACACCGCCCGTGGCACTGTAAGCATCGATGCGGACCTTTCCATCGTAACTTCCTCCCGTGAAGACGACGGTCCCCGAAATGCTCACGCGACTCCGCGCCGACGGCACGGGGATCTGCACATCGAGCACGCCCGTCTCCAGCGGCAGATTGACGTCCATCAGCGCCCTGCCCCACCCCGCGCGCTCCTTGAACACATGCAGTTCCAGTTCATATGCGCCGGGGACGATGTGGCGCAGAAGGAACGTTCCGTCCTCCCCCACGCATTCCTCGCGCGGGCCATGATAGTAGAGACTGATACAGTGCCACCACTTGGGCTTGGCCTCGATCCGCCAGCCCACCGGCGGCAGGCCATCCGAGCAGGTGGCGACGCCAACGACATCGACGCCCTTCTCCAGAACAAATTCGACCGGCTCAACCTGCCCGGCCTTCTCCAGAACCACGGATCGCCCCGCCAGTGCATAGTCCGGATGAGCCACGGTCACCCAATACTCATCAGCGCGCAGGCCACCCAGCGTAGCGATGCCGTCATCGTTCGAACGGATCGGTCGCTTTGGACCCTTGCCCCACTCATCGGAGGCATACGCCGCGAACATCCTGGCACGCGCCACAGGCCGCCCGGCCTCATTCACGATTGTCGCGAGAATCGCAGCCCCCCTGGCGAGGGCAAAGTCTTTGACGGCCGGTCGGCCCCGGCGTAACTCGACCGTCTGGAGGTTGCCCTCCAGTTCCCAATCCGCCAGCGCGACGTGCTCGGGGGCAAGCAACTGGATACGACACGAACCTTCCTTCTCGACGGTGTCAAAGACATAGAGACCGTTGCTGTCCGTCGTGGTCTCGTACAACCGAGGGGCATGCAACTGAACTTGCACACCTTCGAGCGGTTCGCCCGAATCGATGTCGGTAATAGTCCCGCGGAGAGCCGGAGCCGCCTCCGTCTGCAAAATGATCCGCGAGACGGCAGTGTCGTTCGCGTCGGGGACGTTAGGCTCGTTGGGCTCGCTCTCTTCGCTTCGCTCCGTGATCTGGTCGATCGCCCGAGCAAAGGGATTGTCGTCGGGCTCACCCTGCCACTGCTGGGCCAGCCGGGATAGAGCGGGAAGCGCCCGCGCATCGCCGATCTGGCCCAGCGACTCGGCCGCCAATTGTCGGCTGGCGGGCAGACCCGTTTCGAGCATCGTCACCAGTCCCCCGATGTTCCGCGCCGCCGACATCGTCTCGATTTCGCTCCGCTCTCGGGCCAGCCGCTGCTCGGCCGTGACAACACCGCCTGTCGCGTTCGGCTCGGGCGTTGGTCTGGGCTGCTTTCTGGCCGTCTTCGTCGGCTCATCCGTGGAGGGGCTCAGCAGTACGAAGGCGACCAGGACCACGGCGGCGGCCACCGCCACTCCGGCGGCCACGCGCACGAGGCGGCCGGGCCCGCTTTGATACCAACAGCCCGCCGCCACGTGCGTCCGGCCCGGCGTGGCCTGCTCCAGGGCCACAAAAGCCTCATCCAGAATCCGCCGGTCCAACGTGACCGTCGTGGTCACGCGAAACCGTTTCAATTCCACTTCGATCGTGTGCATGCGCGTCATTGGAGCGACCCTCCGGGCAGCAGCGCCCGCAATTTCTCGATTCCGTAGCGATACCGCGCCTGGACCGTGGGCACCGACGTCCCCTGCAAACGCGCGATCTCCTTGAACCGCAGCCCCCCATTCAAACGCAGCGTAACGACCTCACGCTGCTCGACCGGCAATTGCGCCAGTGCGGCGGTCAGGCGCTGCGTCTGTTCCGCGAGGACCGCCGCATCTTCCGGCGTCGTGCAAATCGGTTCAGACGGCACGTTCGCCTCTTCCCGTTCCGCCCGCGTCTTCCGCCGGCGGAACCGGTCGCGGACACGGTTGAGCACGCACGTCGTCAGGTACTGCCGAAGGCTCGTATGCAGCTTCAACTCGCCCGCGGCGCCGGCAAAAGAGACGAACACATCGTGCAGGATGTCTTCAGCGGTATTCATGTCATGCACCAGAGAATAGGCGAGTGTCAACAGGCCGTCCTTGTGGGCCTGGTAGATCTCGCGCAGGGCCTCCGTATCCCCTTGCTTGAGTCGCCGAATGAGACGCCGTTCGCTCAATCTCCACCTCGATCCAACTGTTCCGCAACAACGGTCGGTTCATGAGATAGGACGCGGGACTTGACATTCTAATGTATCAAACCCGCCGGAAGGTGGATTTTCCGAGCCAAAGGCAGAAACAGACGCGTGGGGGCTGGATATTCGTTTCCATCCGTGGTCAAATAGAGACTGTCAGAAAGGGCAACAGACCGGTTGACGCCGGCAGCTATCGACGGCAGGACACGATGTTGGACGGACAAGTGGTAGACGTGCTGAGCATGTTTCTGGTGGGGCCGCGTGAGGTGCTGGTCATCGTCATCGTCACGGCGGTGGTGGTGTGGCTGCGCGTCCGCCGGCGGCCGTAGGTTTCATTCCTTCTCCCAATCCCTTCTGCTTCGCTGCTGCTTGAGCCGGCCGCGGTGCTTCTTATCTTCGAGGCGGCGCTGCCTTGCGCCGGCGGGGACTTTCGTTTCTCTGCGGACCGGCGGAGGGGTCAGCGCCTCGGCCAGCAACCGGGCGAATCGCTCGATCGCCGCCTGGCGGTTGGCCTGCTGCGTGCGGAAACGCTGCGAGACAACCCGGAGGATGCCCTGCTTGTCGATCCGCGTCGCCAGCGCGCTGCGGACCCGTCGCTTCTGCTCGTCGGACAAACCGGACGAGCCGCCCACGTCGAACAGCAGCGTGATCCGCGTGTTGAGCTTGTTGACGTTCTGCCCGCCGGGACCACTGCTGCGCGAGGCCTTGAACAGAAGCTCGCTTTCGCTGATCTGCACGCCGCCAACGATGTCGAGCATGATGGGATTCCCTTCGCCAGAAGGCCGCGGTTTCGATCCACACAACGGCCCGCATGGTAGGACGTCTCGCGAGAATTGTGAAGTTTTTTTTGCGTCCGATATGCGTTGCCAGTTCCAGCAGGCGCCATGTTATCGGGTTTAAGCGGGGAAGACGAATCAGCATGGGACGAATGACGGCGCGGATCGGGACGCAGTCCGGGACCTGTGGGAGCCGGCGGAAGATCGCGACGCTCCGACGGCGGTTTTCTCCCTTGAGTACGCCGCAGAGCCGCGCCCGGACCGCTGTCCAGAAACCCTCAAGCCCGCACGATTCGCATGCCGATGGACACAGGCAGATGATACGAATCGAACCGTGTCGAAGGCGCACGACCTTCTTTGACAACAGCAAGAGGTCTCCCAGACAACTATCCTTCAGGAGTGGAGTCCGCGCCCCTGCGCGAAGCGACAGGCAGGTATTTCAAACACACCCATGACGATGTACGGGAATACTCTAGCGCTCGCCCGGCAGGGGCCCCTTTTTTGTCTGACCTGTCAACGCTCTGGGGGACCTCTTCGTTTTGTCCACCATTCTCCCCTGCCCTCCTGCGCGTCGCCCTCGTCGTGTGGGTCGAGCCATTGGCGCGTCGACGTTCGCCCGCCACCGCCGGTAGAATGAACCCTGAGGTCCCGTGCGCAGTATAGAACCAATGTCCCCGAGTTGCACCGACGCCGGCCGCCGGGTGGCTGAAACCGGCCGTTGCGGTGACCCATGGGGAGAGAACGGAATCTGTTATGAAGGAGACGACCATGAAGACTTTTGTGCCAACCTGTGTTCTACTGGCGATCGCGGGCCTGCTCTTGAGCGGCTGCTCGACTACGCCGAAATCCGCGGAGGACAAGGTGGCGCTGGACAGCAAGGTTCAGGCCGCCGTGACCAGCGCCAAACAAGCGGACCCCGACCTGGCGAAGTTCTTCGACACCGCCGTGGGTTACGCGGTCTTTCCGACCGTGGGCAAGGGCGCCATCGGCGTCGGGGGCGCGTACGGCAAGGGCCAGTTGTACGAGAGGGGTCAAATGGTCGGCTACTGCACGCTGACGCAGGCCAGCATCGGCCTGGCTCTGGGCGGGCAGGCCTATACCGAGATCATCTTCTTCGAGACCCAGACGGCGCTGGACCGTTTCAAGACGGGCAACTTCGCCTTTGCCGCCCAGGCCTCGGCGGTGGCGCTGAAGTCGGGTGCGGCCGCCAACGCCAAGTACGAGGACGGCGTCGCGGTCTTCACGATGGCAGAAGCCGGTCTGATGTACGAGGCTTCCGTCGGCGGACAGAAGTTCAGCTACGAGCCGAAGTAGCAGCCTCCACGCAAACGACGCTTCCTGGATCGCAACCGGGTCCAGGAAGCTCTTCTTGTTCTCCCATGGCGCCTATTCGCAGGCATGAAGGAGACCCATCATGGCACAGCAGAATCCACGAGCGAAGACAACGGTCATGCTGATCCTCATGATGATTGTGGTCGTGTCGGTGTGGGCCGCGATGGCGCTCGACTCCGAGAGGGCCATCGCCCAGCCGAACCGCCCGACCGACATCGACGAGCTGCGCCACGGCAGGAACTTCATCGAGACGAAGGTCTACAGCGAGCAGGAGGACCGCGAGCTTCTGAAGCGGTTCGAAGGGCTGCGCGTCGCAGACGTCTCCGACGGCATGGACAAGGTCGGCCTGGCGAACGTGGGTCTGATGTCTCCTGAAATCCACGCCGCCTGGAAGGACACGAAGCAGTACAAGCACCGTTTCATCGGAATCGCCGTGACCGCCCGTTATGTGCCCACCAACGATCCGCCGGCCCCCGCGATGGAGACCGAGGCGTTCGACAAGTGGGTCGGCAGGACCTACAGCGAAGTAACGCCCGAGCCGTTCGTCCCGCTGATCCGCGAAGGGACGGCTCTGGTGATCGACGACGCCGAGACCCGCGACGTCGGAAGCATAGGCTCGAACAACATCATGGGCTGGAAGCTGCGGGGCTGCGTGGGCGTGGTCACCGACGCGACCGCCCGCGACACGGACGAGGTCGCCACCGAGGAGATGCCGCTATACTTCCGCCATCCCGGCCGGGGCATTCGCCCGGGACGCAACGAGATCGAGTCCGTCAACCGGCCCATCGAGTGCGGCGGCGTCCTCGTCATGCCCGGCGATGTCATCGTCGCCGACGGCGACGGCGTCATCTGCGTACCGCGCGAAAAGGCGAAGGAGGTCGCCGACTACGCCCGCGCCACGATGGACGGCGACAAGGCCGGCCGCCGCAACCTCTACAAACGGCTCGGCCTGCCCGAAGACGCCTCCGTCCGCTGACGCCGGTTGCGCCGCAGCGGCTGGCCGCCGACGAAAACGCTCGGGCGCGCCAGGGCATCACTGGCGGTGCAGGTTGAGCACCTTCGGGTGCACGAGCTTGCGGTAGTCGGCCATGTCCAGACGAACCGCCTTGGTGTGGCTGCCGGCACGGAAGACGATGTGATCGTCCTTCTCCAGGGCCTTGTCCATGACGGTGTCGAGGTGAAAGAGATTGCCGAAAGGCGGCTCGGCCCCCACCTCGCAGTCGGGGAACAGGCGTGCGATGTCTTCCTCATCGGCCAGTTCCGTCGACTCGGCCCGGAGCTGCCCCTTGAGGGTTTCCAGGTCGATCTTGGCGTCGGCGGGCAGGACGCACATCAGAAACCGGCCGTCGGCCTTGACGATCACCGGCTTGGCGACGAACCGGCCCGGCTCGTGCTCGATCTGGGCCAGCCGCTGCGCGCTGAAGACCGGCCGGTGCTCCAACACCTTGTACGGCACCCTCGACTCGTCGAGAAACTCGAAGATCCCCATCGGACACCTCCCTGCATCATTCCTGCTGCTGATCCGCCGGAGGCTTCGGGTGCCTGCACCGAGCCCCAGGCACACAACGACTACACGGTCTACGGACGCCCCGCCGCCCCGGTTTGCACAAAACCCGCCGGATGGCTGCTGGGATGGACCCCAAGCCCCTGCGGATTGTTCAGGGCTTGGAAGGGCCGCCGCTGATCTTGCGCAACCAGGCATCGTCGACCACGATGGTTTCCTTCTGTCCGCAACGTTCCAGGATGATCTGGCCGGTCACGTCCTTCAGTCCGTTTCCCTTGGGGTCGCTGATCCGGAAGAACGGGCGGTCGAGATCATCCTCTACGAGTACCCGCTGGAAGTGGATGTTCCCGCCGGGACGGTCGCCCGAATTGACGCTCTGCACGAAGATCGGCGGAAAGAACGAATCCTGGCGGGCGCAGTCGCGCAAGACCGAATCGATCACCTCGATGCGCACCGCGTCCCAGGGATTGAACTGACAGGACAGGCCCGCCATGCCATCGTCTTCCGAAACGAAACCTGTGATGCGCAGCAGCCCTGCCGGGGCGTCCTGCTGGGCGGTGCACATGTGAACGCCATGCTGCCTGTTGTTGCGGCTGACGCAATCCTCCAGGTAGATGCTCATCGGCTTCGAGCGGCTGCTCAAGTACTGCGGACAGATCTGATAGCCGGTCCCGCTGTTGTCTTCCGCCAGGCAGCGGCGCACGACGCAATGGACCAACACGTCGGTCCAATGGTTCGGCTCGAAGTCGATGCCCGCCTGCGGCGCGGTCCCCTGCGTGTGCCGCAACCGGCAGTCTTCGATCAGGAGATTCTCCGCGCTGATGACACTGATCCCCTGCCGATGGTTGGCGTGGCAGTCGACACGCCGGATCACCACGTTCCGATTGGAGCCCGTTTTCGACGAGGCGCCCAGGTAGATGCCGTCCCCTCCCGTTTGCTCGATGGTCAGGTCCTGAACCAGCACGTCTCGACAGCCGGAGAAGACCAGCCCGTGCCGCCATTCGGATTTCGCGTAGGCGTCGGATTGGTAATCGGCCTTCTGCATGCGGAGGCGCGCAGCGCTGCGCCCGGCCTCCGCGTCGCCGCGAACGGTGACATGATGGCATTCCCGAAAGGACAGCAGGCAGTCCCCTTTCGCCTGGAACGCGCCTTTCAGAGCTACCAGTTCCGTCCCCGCCTCGAAGACGATTTCCTGATCGCTCACACCGCTCAGCGGCCGCGTCACCCAGGCCGACGCCTGCCGGTCGATGATGAGCCGCTTGACGTGCGAATCGAGGGCGTTCTGCAGGAACTCGGTCGAGTCGCAGGGATCGAACCCCCACCACGACGCCCGCGCCTCCTGGCGTTTGCCGTCCAGGACCTCCTGAACCAGTGCCGGCCAGGCCGCGTCGGCCGCCCCCGCGCACAGCGGCGCCACCAACACACCATACCAACCGACGAAACTCCCCAGGAACAGCCGTTTCATTGCAGAACTCCCTATCATCGATTTCAGCAGCCCAGACACGGCATGGGCCCAAACCATCCTACCCGTCCTCGCCGGCGAAGCCAACGGATTGTCCAGGCCGGCCGTGCCGGCCCCGCACGGATCGCGGGCCTGGACGAAAGAAAATTCGACTTCTGCGTAAGATTTTTCTTGATCGCAACGAAGATATAGGTATGATTGTCATACAACACAATATATATCGATGGCGAGTGTATGTTGAATATGGAGGGTCAGCTCATGACGACGAAAGCCGGGAGTACGAAGGGGGCGGGCCGCCCGCGCACCTGCCACGATTGCGTGTTCTGCCGGTGGGACCCGGGCCTGCTGCTGCGGACGCTGATTTCACCGTGCCCGGTGCTCGGGATGTGCACCAATCACCCGGACACGCCGGGGCAGTGGCGCGAGATCCCGCGCGGCGGGCCCTGCCGCAACTTCCGTCCGAAACCCCGCCCGCTTACCGAACCGCCGCAGCCGCCCGGCGACGACGTGCGATACATCGCGCTGACTCGCGGCCTGTACGCCCTCGTCGACGCCAAGAACTACGAGTGGCTCAGCCGCCATAAATGGTCCATCCAGGACGGCGCGCCCGGCAAGGCCCTCTACGCCGTCCGGGGATGCAAGGGCCGCAAGCTCTTCATGCACCGCGAGATCATGAAGCCCCCGCCCGGCATGGTCGTCGACCACATCAACCGCAACGGCCTGGACAACCGCGAGGCCAACATGCGAAACTGCACCCGCCTCCAGAACCTCCAGAACCGCTATTGGAAGGCGGGCCAGTCGCAATATCGCGGCGTCAGCCCCCACGGCGACAAGTGGATCGCGCTGGTCGGCTACAAGGGCGAGACAATCTACGTGGGCCTCTTCGACGACGAGGTCGAGGCCGCCAAGGCCCGCGACCGCAAGGCCTACGAACTCGCCGGCGAGTTCGCCTACCTCAACTTCCCCGACGAAATCAAACGGTAGGCCGGAGACTGTAGGCTGTAGGCGGTAGGAACTGAACAAACGAGATACGAGCGACGAGCGACGAGATACGAACTGCGACCCCCGGCCGCACCTTTCGCACCCTTCAGACCCTTCACACCCTGCCCCTCTGCGGCCTCCGGCCGCCCGCTTCACGCAAAAAAACGCGGTTCCCGCGTTTTCTTCTTGCCTTTCCCCACCCCCCGGACGACAATAACATCACTGAGACCTTGATGCGGCACCTTTGGATAGGCAGCAGAGATACCACTTGCGGGACTGACACATGTCGCAAGTGTGTGCGAAGCGATGAAACAGGGAAAATGCGAGGTGAAAAGGTGATAATGGGTGGCTGTCCCTAGTATCTTCCTGAAGGCTGTGAGCCTGTAACGGATGAGCGGGCGTGCGCAGGTAGGGTGAGGGTACGACCACGAAACACCTTGCCTGCGCACGCCGCACCGTGTGGGGTTCGCCCGGCCGTAAGAAGGTTCAGGATCGCGGGCGTATTCGATCCGTTCCCAACCGTGGAAAAATAGTGTCAATAGCGCTTGCTCCTAAGAGTACCGGGCCGTACAATGGTCGCAGATGAGCGGCGATTGTTGATCACTTGATGGAGGTGTGCGAGATGTGTTCAGAGAATGGTCCTTGGATCAAGCTGGCAACAGCCGCGCTTCTGCTATGCGCCTCGAGGGTATCTTTCGCGCTCGTGAACGTGGTTAACTATGACAATCACCCCGATCTGGAGAAGGCCAAAGAATACGATTTGACCATCGGGAACGAGAGATTCAGGCGGGCTGACGGGAGTTTCGACCAGGAGCAGTACAGGGCCTATCAGGCCGGTGCAAACCGAGAACTGGCTGAGCAGTACTATCTGGCCTACCTACAAGATGTGGATGAATCCTTCCAGCGTGCGGCCGTCTATGCCCGCCTGGGAGAAATGTTCAGTGGAAGCGCCAACCCTTCCGTCGCGACGAGCATCGACAAAGACAAGGCGCGGAGGTATTACCGCAAGGCCCTGGAGGCCGAGCCTGAGCGCATCGGGTGGCCCACATTGCAGGCACGCGGATTCTTGGCGGTTGATGCTGACAACCTGGAGGAGCGGTTTGCCTCTTACATGGACTATTATCAGTGGCTGCTGTCCATCGACGCGCAGACCCTGAAGGAGAAGGCTTTGCCCACGCGCCCGCCGGGAACGCATCGGGCAAGGATTGATCCCGGCCCCGAGTTGAATGAGGCGCAGAAGAAACGCGCGGCGCGGATGAAAGAGTCCATGGCACAGGCTGAGAAGCAGCGTCCTGCCCAGTCCCACAGCAGCGAATACGGAATGGTTGCCTTCCTGCAGACTCACGGCGAGACGACCGCTCGCAATCTCATTCATGAAGCGGTCGGGCGGATGGCGATCGACCCCGAGACGGGCCTGTTGTCGGAGGCACGCGCCATCCAGCATTTGCTCATGCTGGTGGAACGATTCCCGGGCGAGTCGGTGGCCGAGCGCGCCAAGTTGGAGTTGGAACGAGTAAATAGGGAGTAAATAAGGAGTAAATAGGGACAGCCACGAATGGCACTGCCGTCCGCAATCACCGCATGGACGAATCCGGTGACGAATCCGGTGACACCATACTCAATTCGGACGCCGGAATAAGTAAGGGAGTAGTCCGGGGTCACATCTCCAATTACCAGCTATTGTCAAGGGCACACCGTGTGCTCTTGCGGCTACGACGTCCAGGTCAAGGCGGGTTTCCCTTCGACTTCGCTCAGGACAAGCTTGCCGGCGTGGGCGCACTGCCGGAGGTAGAGGTTGATGAGGTTCTGGTACGGAATGCCGGTCTCTTTGGCCAGCTTGTAGGATGGGCTTGAAGCCCATGCGGCCTCTTCGTTCGGGATCTATTTACGGACATCCAAATCCTTGAAACCATCTTGGGGCGTGTGCCAATCCGGCTGGGGATATGGCGTCTCTCGTGCCCAGCGATGATAGCTGGACCACGGCCAGTCTTCAACGTCTTCGACCAGGCCATGCTTGACGGGATTGTAATGGACGTAATCGCGGGAATTCCGGGGACGCCTTACTGATTGGCGCTCGGTCATGACGTCCAGGTCAGGGCGGGTTTCCCTTCGACTTCGCTCAGGACGAGCTTGGCGGCGTGGACGCACTGACGGAGGTAGAGGTTGATCAGGTTCTGGTATGGAATGCCGGTCTCTTCGGCCAGAGCCTTAAAGTACTCGATCACATCGACGCCCAGACGCAACGTGACCTGCTTCTTGAGGCCTTTGGCATACGGATTCCGCCGGCCCTTCATGTTCGCCAAGTCGTATTCTTTTCTCATGGCTTGCCCCACGGCTATGTCGGGACATGAACGAGGTCTTTCTCGATCTCTTCTTTGAGCCTTCCCTCGACGGCCGCAGAGGTCAGCAAATCCACCTTCCTGTCCAGGATCGACTCCAGGAACGATTTGAGGCCGACGAATCGTCTGTACGTGGTATGCGAGAATTGGACAACCATGTCCACGTCGCTGTGCGGCTGGAGATCCCCTCTCGCGACGGAACCAAACAGGCTGAGCTGTCTGACGCCGAACTCGTCAAGCTCAGGCCGATGCGACCGCAGCAACGCAAGGATTTCCTCGCGGGTCCGCGGATGGCGGGGTCCACTTCCATCGTTGTGCTCAAGGCCAGCCATATGCGATGATTCTACAGCCAGACGACGAATCCGTCAAACAGCGGATTTCGCCAGCGTCTCTGCGTGAGGAAACAATCGAAAGAGCGCTTCCTTCCATCATTCCACTGTTCCATTCGCTGCAAGGGCGGAGCCTGTCCCGTTCGGCAATGCTCAGGGCGAGCTCTGAGCGCAGTCGAAGGAACGCCCTCGCCACGTTTCAGAACTGGTCGAGGAAGCGGAGGTCGTTTTCGAAGAGCCAGCGGATGTCGGTGATGGGCTGCGCCCAGGCTGGAGGCTTCAGGTTGTAGGCCGTAGGCACCGAATGCAACTCCTACCGTCTCCGGCCTACGTCTCCCGCCTGACTCCGCGAAACGCTGGCGCGACGTCAGAACTGATCCAAGAACCGCAGGTCGTTTTCGAAGAGCCAGCGGATGTCGGTGATTTCGTATTTGCGCATGGCGAGTCGCTCGATGCCGAAGCCGAAGGCCCAGCCGGTGTATTTTTCGCTGTCGATGCCGACGGCGTCGAAGACGTTGGGATCGACCATGCCGCAACCGCCCATCTCGACCCAGTTCTCGCGGCCGGTCTTGTCGGTCAGCAGCAGATCGACCTCGGCGCTGGGCTCGGTGAACGGGAAGAAGCTCGGCCGGAACCGCCACTGCGTGCCGGGGCCAAAGAAGACGTGGATGAACTGCTCGATGGTGGTCTTCAGGTCCACCATGCTGACGCCCTCATCGACCACGAGGGCTTCCAACTGGTGGAACATGTACATGTGCGTGGCGTCGACGGTGTCGGGGCGGTAGACGCGACCGGGCGCGACGACGCGGATCGGGGGCTTCCTGTTCTCCATGACGCGGATCTGGATCGTTGAGGTCTGGCTGCGGAGCAGGACGTTGTCCTCGATGTAGAAGTTGTCCAGCGGGTCGCGGGCCGGGTGCTCCGGCGGGATGTTGAGCGCCACGAAGTTATGCCACTCGTCCTCGACCTCCGGGCCGTACGCGACGCCGAACCCCATCCGCCCGAAGATGTCCAGCAGCTCGCTGATCGTCTGGGTGATCACGTGGGGCTTGCCCATGCAGACCGGCAGGCCCGGCAGGGTGACGTCGACGAGCTTGCGCTTAGGCTTCTGCGACTGCTCCAGGGCGGCCTTCTTCGCTTCGAACGCGGCGGCGACGTCCTTCTTGATCTGGTTGGCGAGCTGGCCGGCCTTGGGCTTGTCTTCCTTGGGCAGTTGGCCGATCCGGCTGAGCAGGTCGGTGACCGTACCCTTGCGGCCCAGGTACTTGATGCGGTATTCCTCCAGGGCCTTGAGATCCCCCACCGCCTCCAGGTCCGCCAGGGCCTGCCGACCGATCTGTTCGAACTGCTCAAGCATCACTGCACCTCGTGAAGCGGGACACGTGAAGCGTGAAGCGGGCGGGGTGAAGCGAGAATCGCGTTTGCTACGCTCAACGCTTCACGAGATACGCTTCACGCTCGCTCGCCATCAGGCGAGCGCCGCCTTGACGGTCTCGGCGATCTTGTCGAACCCCTCGGGATCGGCGATGGCGATCTCGCTGAGCATCTTGCGGTTCAGCTCGATGTTGGCCTTCTTGCAGCCGTTGATGAACTCGCTGTAACGCAATCCCCTGGCCCGGCAGGCGGCGTTCAGACGCACGACCCACAGGCCGCGGAAATCGCGTTTCTTCCTTCGACGATCGGTCTTGGCGTTGACTTCCGCCCGCGTGGCGGCTTCTTTGGCCAGACGAAGCAGGTGGCCGGCCGACCCGCGATGGCCGCGGACCGATTTGAGGATTCGCTTCTTGGCTTGACGCCGTGCGGCGCCTTTTCGTACTCGAGGCATATCAGCTTTTCCTTAACATGAATCGTTTCGGGCTCGCTGCGGCAGCTGATGGATGCCGAGAAGCAAGCCGTGAAGACTGGCCCTATCGGGGCGCATGCGAACTCACTTGAGGAGCTTGACCTTCATGGTCTCGGCGATTTTGCTCTCCGTCACGGCCGGGCCGCTCAGCCGGCGGCGGCGCTTGGCGTTTTTGCTGCCCATCAGGTGGCCGGTGCCGGCGCGGCGACGTTTGATCTTGCCCCTGGCCGTCACTTTCACTCTCTTGGCAAGCCCTTTATGGGTTTTCTGCTTAGGCATATGCCTTTTACCTCACAACCATAGACCCTATTCGCTCTACACAGGTAAAAGCGGGAGTATACCCTCGCCGGTGCGGGCGGTCAACCCGCAATGGGCAACTTTGCGAAAAATAGGTGCGTCCGGCGGCCCGGGCGAAACGGGCCCCCGCCTACTGCTTGGGAACCAGCAGGAGGGTCATGCGGCGGCCCGTCATCGCGGACGGCCGCTCCACCTTCGCCAGGTCCTCCATCGACTCGGTCACCCGGTTGAGCACCTCGTAGCCGTGCTCTTTGTGGAGCATCTGGCGCCCGCGGAAAAAGACGGTGAACTGCACCTTGTGCCCCTTCTCCAGAAACCCCCGGGCGTGCTTGACCTTGATCTCCAGGTCGTGCGTGTCGGTCTCGGGGCGAAGCCGGATCTCCTTCAGCGTCGCCACGTGATGCAGCGTCTTCTTGTGCGAATCCCGCATCCGCCGCTTCTGAAGGTAAACCCACTTGCCGTAGTCCATGATGCGGCAGACGGGCGGATCGCTGGTCGGGGCCACCTCCACCAGGTCCAGACCGACTTCCCGGGCCCTGGCCAGAGCATCCTCCTTGCGAACGACACCAACCTGATTGTCTTCCTCGTCAATGAGCCGAATGGTCTCGGCCTTGACTCCCCCGTTTACACGTAGGCCTTTTTTCACGTGTTAGGACCACCTTACCTTTCTCAAAAGAACATCCAAAGTGCCCATCCACCGCCGGTCCGGCAGCCAGGTCTGCGCGGCAGTGGTCACATCAAAACTCCACGCCAAAATCCTTATCGGCGATTTTCCGCGTGACGGTTCCCAAAAACTCCCCGACCGGCATCGTCCGGGTGTCCTGGCTGCCGCGGACCCGCACGCTGACCGCGTCGGATTCCGCCTCCTTGGGCCCGACCACGAGCATATACGGGACCTTCTCGCCATGGGTTTTGGCAATCTTGGCCCCGATCTTCTCGTCCGACAGGTCGGCCCCACAGCGGACGCCCGCCTCGAACAGCCGCCGCTGGACCGCCCGGCCGTAATCGCTGGTCTTCTCGCTGATCGGCAGGACCCGGGCCTGCTCGGGCGACAGCCACACCGGCATCGCCCCGCCGTAGTGCTCGATCAGAATCCCCATGAACCGCTCGAACGAGCCCAGCACCGCCCGGTGGATCATTACCGGAACCATCTCCGTGTTGTCCTCGGCGGTGTACACCAGCTCGAACCGCTGCGGCATCGAAAAATCGAGCTGGATCGTACCCACCTGCCACGACCGCTTGAGACAGTCGCGGATGTGGAAATCGATCTTCGGCCCGTAAAACGCCCCATCCCCCTCGTTGATCTTGTACTGGATCTCCTTGTGGGCCAGCGCCGCCTTGAGCGCATCGGTCGCCGTGTCCCAGATCTCGTCCGAGCCGATGTGGTTGATCGGTTTGGTGCTCAGCTCGATCGCGAAATCTCTGAATCCGAAGGAGCGGTAGGTCTCGAAGATCAGGTTGATGACCCCGATGATCTCCGCCTCGATCTGGCCGGGCATGCAGAAGATATGGGCGTCGTCCTGGGTGAACTGCCGCACGCGGAACAGCCCGTGCATCACCCCGCTGGCCTCGTGCCGGTGCACCATGCCGAACTCGGCGATCCGCATCGGAAACTCGCGGTAGGAGTGCTTCGTGGTCCCGTAGACCAGGCAGCCGCCGGGACAGTTCATCGGCTTGATCGCGTAGCCCACCCCGTCGATCTCGCTGAAGTACATGTTTTCCTTGTAGTGGTCCCAATGGCCGCTGCGGCGCCAAAGCTCCTCGTTGAGAATGATCGGCGTCTTGATCTCCTTGTACCCATACTTGCGGTTCAGCCCGCCCAGGAAGCCGACGATCTCGTTCCAGATGACCATGCCCTTGGGGTGCATGAACGCAAACCCCGGCCCCATCTCGCTGAAGCTGAACAGGTCCAGTTGCCGGCCCAGGACACGATGGTCGCGCCGCTTGGCCTCTTCGAGCCGGTTGAGGTGCTCGTCGAGGTCCTTCTTCGTCGGCCAGGCGGTGCCGTAGACGCGCTGGAGCATCTTCTGGGTGGCGTCGCCGTGCCAGTAGGCCCCGGCCACCGACATGACCTTGAAGGCCCCGACCTTGCCTGTGCTGGGCACGTGCGGCCCTCGGCACAAATCCTGAAAACCGTCGCCGTGCGAGTAGAAGCTGATCACCTCGCTGTCCACACGCTGGATGTTATCGGTCTTGTACTTATCGCCCGCCAGCTTCGCCAGCGCCTCGTTCCGGCCCATCTCCTTGCGGACGAACGGCTGGTCGGCCTTAGCAATCTGGGCCATTTCCGCCTCGATGCGGGCGAAGTCGTCGGGCCGAATCGGGTCGTCCAGGTCAATATCGTAGTAGAAACCGTCCTCGACGGTCGGCCCGTAGACCAGCCTGGTCTGTGGCCAGATCCGGCAGATCGCCTCGGCCATCACGTGAGCGCAACTGTGACGCATCGCGTCGAGGCCCTCGGCGTCCTTGGCCGTGATGATCTGCACCCGGGCGCCGTCCTGCACAGGGCAGCTCAGGTCCACCAGCCTGCCATCGATCCGGCCGACGAGCGCCGCCTTGGCCAGGCCGGACCCGATTCGCTCGGCCACCTGCCTCACGGTCGCCCCATCGGCGACCTCCAGCATGCTGCCGTCGGGAAGAGTGATTCTTGCCATACGTCCTTTCCATGTCAGTACACGTCCGGCGTACCGTCGCCCGGCGCCCCGACAACATCGTTCCGGCCCGTAGCCCGTAGCCCGTAGGATGGGCTTCAGCCCATGCTGTGGGAGTCCAGCCGCACACCAGTATCGCGTATCTTCTTTATCTGCAACCCCGAATATACCGGTCGGACCCGCATTGTCAAGCGCCATCCCCTACCCCCGCCGGAGCGTATCTCGTATCTCGCACCAGCCCCCCGTTCGTAGTGACGCCGCCAAGCGTCGCTGTTTGTAGTGACGCCGTCAGGCGTTACCCCTCGACGCGCTGACGAGCACCCCACGAACCCACCCGAAAACCGTAGGCTGGGTCCTCAACCCACGCGTTCGATCCAACCGGGAAGGGTTGCCCAAAACAGTGTACGGCTTGGAGCATTTTTCGCGCGCTTTCGCCTGACTTGTCCGTGAACCAAACCGATAATTGTAGTGTAATAAGAGTAACGAAAGTGATCTACTCCCCGTCGGACACGCCGAAAGGCCTCGGGCG
>JAXGYC010000023.1:0-57369 GCA_040772485.1 Sedimentisphaerales bacterium
CGTTCGATTCGCCGATCAGCGTCAGCGTCACACCGCCGATCAGGAAGGCGCCGAAGCTCTGGCCGGCGGAGCCCCGCACGACCACATTCAATGTGTCGTCGGGCAGCCCCCCGGGACCGTGGTCGAGAACGATCCGGTTGCTCAGGGTCGCGCCGACGGTGCGGTCGGTGTTCCGGATCGGCAGCTCCAGCGTCACGGGCTTCTTGTCCTCAATGGCGTCGCGGGCCAGCTCGATGATCTTCCAGTCCATGTGATCCTGCTGCTTGTCGAGCTGGCGCTCGCAGAACCGCACGGGCCAGCCGTCGGAGGTGTCGACCCGGTGGAAGATCGCCGACAGGTCAAGTCCCTTGGCCTTCCAGTGGTGAATCGCCTTGGTGGTCTTGAGCAGGTCCACGCGTCCCACCAGGTCTTCGAGTTTCTCGAACCCGAGCTGGGCCATGATCTGGCGGACCTCTTCGGCCACGAACGTCAGGTAGCGCGTCAGGTACTCGGGCTTGCCGGCAAAGCGTTTCCGCAACTCCGGGTCCTGCGTGGCGATTCCATAGATGCAGGCGCCCTCGTGACATTTCCGCAGCAGAGTACAGCCCAGCGTCACTAACGCGGCGGTGCCGAACCCGAATTGCTCGGCCCCGAGCATGGCGGCGACGATCACGTCGCGACCAGTCCGAATCTGCCCATCGGTCTGCAATCGGGTGCGGCCCCGCAGGTTGTTCAGGACGAGCGTCTGCTGCGTCTCGGCCAGGCCCAGCTCCCAGGGACAGCCGGCGTGCATGATCGACGACAGCGGACTGGCGCCGGTGCCGCCGTCGTGCCCGCTGATGAGCACTTCGTCGGCGTTGCCCTTGACCACGCCGGCCGCAATCGTCCCGACGCCGACCTCGGAGACCAGCTTGACCGACACCTTGCCGCCCGGACAGGCGCACTTGAGATCGTAGATCAACTGGGCCAGGTCCTCGATCGAGTAGATGTCGTGGTGCGGCGGAGGCGAGATCAGCGTCACGCCGGGCGTCGCATACCGCAGCGTCGCGATCTCCTGCGACACTTTGTGTCCGGGCAACTGGCCGCCCTCGCCGGGCTTGGCGCCCTGGGCAATCTTGATCTGCAATTCCCGGGCATGCGCGAGGTAGTTGATCGTCACGCCGAATCGCGCACTGGCAACCTGCTTGATGGCGCTGTTCTTCGAGTCGCCGTTGGGCTCGGCGACGTAGCGGCCGGGGTCTTCGCCTCCCTCGCCCGTGTTGCTCATGCCCCCGAGGCGATTCATGGCGACGGCCATGCACTCGTGGGCCTCCTTGCTGATCGACCCGTGGCTCATCGCGCCCGTGCAGAATCGCTTGACGATTTCGTCGGCCGGCTCGACCTTCTCGATCGGGATCGGCTTGCCCGCCTGGAACTCAAACAGGCCCCGCAGCGTGCAAAGCCGCTCGGACTGGGCGTTCACCGCCTCCGCGAACGCGGCATACGCCCGTGCATCGTTGTTGCGAACCGCCTCCTGGAGTTTGGCGACCGTGGTCGGATTCCACAGGTGTCGCTCGCCCTGATAGCGGTAGGCGTAGTCGCCGCCCATGTCGATTTCCGGGTAGCTGTAGTCGTCGTTGTCGTACGCGTAGGAGTGACGGCTCAACGTCTCTCGGGCGATCTCGTCGAGCCCGATCCCCTGGATACGGGAGGCGGTACCCGCGAAGTACTCGTCCACGAAGCCCTTCTTGAGACCGATGGCCTCGAACAACTGCGCGTACATGTAGCTGCGCAGGGTCGAGATGCCCATCTTGCTCATCGTCTTGAGGATGCCCTTCTTGATCGCGGCGATGTAATGATCCGAGACCGCCACCGGTTCCATCGCCTCGCCGAGGTCGCCGCACTCGTTCATCTCCCCGAGCACGTCGAAGGCCAGATATGGATTGACGGCGTTGGCGCCGTAGCCGGCCAGCAGGCAGAAGTGCATCACCTCGCGCGGCTCGGCGCTCTCGACGATCAGCCCGCATTCGTTGCGAAGCCCTTCGCGCAGCAGGTGATGGTGCACCGCGGAAACCGCCAGCAGCGAAGGGATCGCCGCCTGCGTCGGGGACACGTCTCTGTCGCTGAGGATCACCAGAGACGCCCCGTCGGCGACCGCCGCCTGGGCTGCCTTGACCAGCGCGTCGAGACCCTTGCGCAACGCCTTCCCCGGCGTCCGTCGATTTACATCGAACAGCATCGGGACCGTCGCAACCTTGAAATCGGCGCGCTTGACCGAGCGCAGCCGCGCCACGTCGGCGCTCGTCAGGATCGGGTGCGGCAGCTTCAGTTGCCGACAATGCAGTGGCGATTCGTCGAGCACGTTGCGCTTCTTGCCGGTGAACAGCATCAGGCTCATAACCAGCCCTTCGCGGAGCGGGTCGATCGGCGGGTTGGTCACCTGGGCGAACAGTTGGCGGAAGTAGCTGAACAGCAGCTTCGGGCGGTCGCTGAGCACAGCCAGCGGGGTATCGTTGCCCATCGAACCGACCGGCTCCTGCCCGTTGACCGCCATCGGCGCCAGGATCACGCGCTTCTCTTCGCCTGTGTAGCCGAAGGCCCGCATCCGGCGGATCGTCTCGACCGGATCGGTCTCCACGAGGTCCGGCGCATCGAACAGGCCCCGCAGCTCGATCCGATTCTCTTCCAGCCAACGGCGGTATGGACTCTGGCGGGCGATCTTGCTCTTGATCTCGTTGTCCGAGATGATGCGTCCTTCCGTGGTGTCGATCAGGAACAGGTGGCCCGGACGCAGGCGACCTTTGGCGCTGATCTTCTCCGGCGGAAACTCCACCACGCCCGCCTCGCTGCTGATGATCGCCAGGCCATCCTTGGTGACCAGGTAGCGGCACGGTCGCAGACCGTTGCGGTCCAGAGTCCCCCCGATGATGCGTCCATCGGTGAAGACCATCGCGGCGGGACCATCCCAGGGCTCCATCACCGCCGCATGATACTCGTAGAATGCTCGCTTGTCGGTGCTGATGTGATACTTGGCCCCGAAGGCCTCCGGGATCATCAGCATCAGCGCGTGGGGCATGCTCCGGCCGGACTGCACCAGAAGCTCCAGGGCGCTGTCGAAGGCCGCCGAGTCGCTGCCCGCCGGGTCGATGATCGGGAACAAGTCCGTCAGATCGTCGCCAAGGGTCTTGCTGACCATCTTGGGCTCGCGGCCCCGCATCGAGTTGCGGTTGCCGCTGAGCGTGTTGATTTCGCCGTTATGAGCGATGCAACGGAACGGCTGGGCCAGCCGCCAGTTGGGAAACGTGTTCGTGCTGTACCGCTGATGGATGATGCACAGCGACGTGGTGGTTCGCTTGTCCTCCAGATCGGGGTAGTAAGCGAACAACTGCCAGTCCATGAACATGCCTTTGTAGCAGATGGTCCGGCAGGACATGCTGACGACGTAAAAGTCCTCGGCCTCGGAACCGGCGTCCTCGCGGACGAGGCGTTCGGCGCGCTTGCGGGCCAGATAGAGACGCCGTTCGAGGTCCACGTCGGCCAGGCCGTTGCCATCGACGAAGACCTGTCGGATCGCAGGCTCAGCGGCCAGAGCGATCGGGCCCAGGCAATCCGGCCGGGTCGGAACCTCGCGCCAGCCGATCACTTGCAGACCGTAGTGGTGGACCGCCTGCGCCAGGAGCCCGTCCCACTTGGCTCTGACCACGGCGTCCTTTCTGGTGAACACCATGCCGACGCCGTAGCGTCCGGGCCCCGGCAATACGGTGCCGCTCTTCTGGCATTCCGCAGCCAACAGCTCGTGCGGGACTTGCAGGAGGATGCCGGCCCCGTCGCCGGTCACATTGTCGGCGCCGGCGGCGCCACGATGGCGCAGGTTCTTGAGCACCTCCCGACCATGCTCGAGAATGGCGTGGTCCGGCCGGCCGCTGATATCCACCACCGCCCCGATCCCGCAGGCATCGTGCTCGAACTGCTTGTCGTAAAGACCCTGATTCTCTGGATGCACTATCATCAACTCTCCAGGCAACCGAACCGATCTCGCAGGACATCGCACCACCCGTGCGCCCCCGCGACAGACAAAGGTTTCACGTCTCACGATTGTATGCGATCTCGCTCCATCCGGTTTCCCAGTTACGCAGATATATTCAATAAGTCACCCTAATACAATCATCATGTACGCCAATTCTACCACACTACATTGGAGACACAACAAGTGGCTTCGTTCAACACAGGATGCATACAAACTATTGATCGCAAAGCCTTTATACGCATACATTCTTGAGAACCCATGCCGCAGAAATTCAGATATTCTTATTCTAAATACTGAATGCCAACCTGGACAGAGGTACGCCTTGGCAGGCGAACAGATCAGGCATGTGGCTTGCGTTTCTTGCGCCGGTGGTTGGGGGCGGACTTGCGCCGGGGTTTGTGCTGCGGCTCTCGCGAGGGAGTAACGCTGCGAATCAGGTCGACGGCGGGCGCCAGATCGAGCTGTCCGGCGGCCGGGGCAACGGCGACGATCCGCACCCGCAGCGGCTGAGCCAGCCGCAGGATCGCCCCGGTATGCCGGCCCACAAGGCACTGGCTCTGCTCGTCGAACTGCCACCGATCCGGGCCGAGCGCCTCGCGCGGAATCAGACCCTCCACACCATAGTCGGGCAGGTACACGGCGGCCCCGAACGCGGTCAGACTCACCACGACGCCGTCCAGAACGCTCGCGACCTTGTTTCGCAGCAGGTGAAGGATGAGGATCTTCTTGAGCTCCTGCTCGGCCTCTTCGGCGGTCTGCTCGGTCTGCGAGATGTGCTCGCCGATTGCGGCCAGCTCCGGGAATGTGTATTGCCGGCGGGCCAGCTCCAGCCGCCCGGTCAGGTAGGCTTGAAGCGCCCGGTGCACGATCAGGTCGGCATAGCGGCGGATAGGGCTGGTGAAATGGCAGTACTTCGACGCCGCCAGGGCATAGTGGCCCACGCTCGTCGGCGCGTAGGTCGCCTTCGCGAGGCTGCGCAGGACCAGCAGGTGAACGGGCACGAGCATCCGGCTGCCGCGCACCTGATCGAGCAAGCCCTGTAAATCGGCTCGCTGGGGCTGGCGTGACAGCGTGACGCCCAGCAGCCGGAGCGTCTGGCTGAGCCGGCGAAGGACCTTGCTGTCGGGCTCGGGATGGATGCGCCGCATGAATGGGATACAGTGACGATCGAGCAGGCTCGCAACCGCAACATTGGCTTCGACCATGAACATCTCAATGATCGTGTGCGGGTAGCTTGTGTCGGCGGGGCAGACTGCGACGACCCGCCCGGACTCGTCGGTAACAAGCTCTGTCTCGGGCATGTTCAGTTGCAGCATGCCCGCCCGCCGGCGCCGCTTCTCGATGGCACGGGCCAGCGCGTCCATCTCGTGCAACAGGGCCACCACCTCATCGGAAAAGCCGCGCGCATCGCCTTTGAGCACCGCATCGGACTGCTGATAGCTCAGGCGAGCCTTGGACTCGATCATCGTATTGCCAAAGCGAGCCGACTGCATCCGCCCATCTTTGTCGTAGGTCAAGAAGACGCTCTTGGTATAACGTCGCTTGCCCGGCTGAAGGGAACAGATTTCGTTGCTGAGCATCTCCGGCAGCATGGGCAGGGTCCGGCCGGGAAGATAGACGCTGTTGCCACGCTGTCGCGCGCAGCGGTCGAGAGCCGAGCCGGCCGGAACGAAATGGCTCACGTCGGCGATGTGGACGCCCAGAAGCCAGCCGCCCTGCTCGCTGCGCGTCAGACTGATCGCGTCGTCGAAGTCCTTCGCATCGGGCGGATCGATCGTGACGACGAGAGCCTTCGTGAGGTCCTTGCGTCCGTGCGTGTCCTGCGGACGGAAGTTCTCACGTGCGTTGCTGGCCTCGACCAGGGCGCTGGGCTCGAACTCCTCGCACAGGCCGTGTCGGCGAATGATCGCGGAGATCTCCGCGTCGAATCGGCCGGGGCGACCAAGGACCTCCCGGATCGTGCCGGTGGCCGCCTGCGAATGCGTGGGATACGTGCGGATCGTCACGGCGACCTTGTCCCCATGCCGAACGGTCCGGGTGTCGACGTGCTCGATCTCGACCGGCCGAAGAAAATCGCCCCCATCTGGCCGGACCCGCCAGCGGTCCTGCTCCTGGCGAAGCGTCCCGACCACCGTGGTGTGGGCGCGATCGAGCACCTTCACGATCTTACCGGTCAGGCGGTCGGGGTCTTTCTTCGAACCTCGCGTGACCTGCGCAACGACACGATCACCCGTCATCGCGCTGCCGGTCGACTTGGCGGGGATGAACACATCCCCCTCGCCGGTCAGTTGTTGCGGACTTACGAAACCATACCCGCGCGGGTTGGCCCGGAAGACGCCCGTGACCTCGCTGGACAGCGATGGAAGGCCGATCGCGTTTCGCGGACCGAGGACCACACGACCCTCGGCGCTGAGCGACTCGATCGCCTCGCGGAAGGCGCGGCGCAGCGAACCGCCAACGCCCAGCTCCTCGGCCAGGTGGGCGAGGTTTCGAGGCGTCGCATCCTTTTGCAGGAGTTGGAGAATGTGGCTTTTCAGGACGTCGTGCATGCCGACATCATACCATCCGACCCGGATCGGCCGCACGCTTTCCCTGCGGAACGCACGCCGGCCCGCCTTGCTCCCGGAGGATCAGCCGATGACTCGGTCGAGGATGTCGTCGACGCGGGCCAAGACGTCGCTCGGGGCATGGACCCGCAGCGCGTCGGGCGTCGTATAGCCCCAGGTGGCGCCGCCGAAAGCGATGCCTACCTCTCGGGCCGCTTCGCTATCGCGAATCTCATCGCCGATGTAGATTGCCTCGCGGCGCGGAATGCCGCTCTGGCGAAGGACCTTCCGCAGCTTCGCCTCCTTGCCGAACGCGGAGACGCCGCACTCGTAGTAGTCGATCAGGACCGCTACCTCCGCCCCGAGAACGTGACGGATGTTCTCGAAGGAATTCGAGCTGACCACCGCCAGAGTTGCCCCGACTTCGGACAGTCGCCGCAGCAGGTTATCAACTCCCGCGAACAGACGGATGTGGTGGATATCACGCGACATCAACACCCGCATGTGGGCGGCGATCAAGGGGGTCTTCCAGAGAGGCACACCGAGATATTTCAGCACGGCGCGGGCGTCGAATCCCCGGATGGTGTCGTGCTCGCTTGGCTCAACCTTCTTGAAATGATACTTGTCGGCGATCCGGTTGATCGCGTGGGCGAACCAGCCGAACGTGTCGGCCAGCGTGCCGTCAAAATCGAAGATGACAAGCCTGTACTTCACGATGATTCGCCGTTGGCCATGTGATGACCGAAAACCACCTCATGCACGACACGCCCGCATCGCAGCGGGCGCTGAACGGGGCCATCTTAGGGTCCAGCCGGATCTGAGGCAACGGAAATACCGGTCGTATCCCAGACAAGGGTGCACTGCGTGTTTGCAGGTAGGTTCCTGCGGAGGCCAGGAAGGGAGGCTGTCATCTCGGAGAGCGTGGCGGATGTCATTTCGACCAAGAGCTTGCCCCTTCAACTGCGTTCAGGGCAGGCTCTGAGCGAAGTCGAATGGGGCGAAGCCCGCACGGAGAACTCTGGCCGAGGACAAGGCAATAGCCCCTTCGCCGCCGGATTCCTCCACTGCACTGCGTTCCGGTCGGAATGACAAAGTCGACTCCAGCCCCCCGTGAAGGTCTACCTACAAACATCAAGTGCACCCCCCGGACAAGCGGCGGCAGGATTGCTTTCGCCGGGCGAACCTCTACAATGGCCTCGGACTTTGATTCCGGATGTGTTTCCGGCTTCCATGTATAGAGAAGACCCATGACCCTGAAGAACCCGCACGCGTTTTCTGCCGGCCATATCACGATCTCTCTGTGGGGCATGCTGCTGTGGAGCCTCTGCGTCTGTTCGGGCAGTGAGCCGAGCATCAGCGACGCATGGGTGGCCACGGATGCCCTGGGCCGCAAGCTGCCGAGCCATGCGGAGGCAGGCGATCCCCGGCCGGGGCGAACCGTCGCGATGTTCTACTGGACCTGGCACGTCGACGGCAAAACCGACCTGGGACCGGCAAACGTCAACGAGATCATCACACAGTATCCCGAGGCGATCAACGACTTCAACCATCCCGTCTGGAAGGAGGTCGGGCACATCGTGGGATACCACTGGAACGAACCTCTGCTGGGCTACTATCGGGGGACCGACGCGTGGGTCTACCGCAAGCATGCCGAGATGCTGGCCGACGCCGGCGTGGACGTCGTGGTCTTCGACTGCACCAACGGAACGTTCACGTGGAAGGAGGCCTACGACGTGCTCGGGGAGGTCTGGACTGCGGCCCGGCGGGATGGCGTGCGAACGCCGCAGTTCGCTTTCCTGTGTCCGTTCTCGCCGCACGACGACAGCCGTGTCAACATCACAAAGATCTACGAGGACATCTACGAGCCGGGACGCCTCAAAGACCTGTGGTTCTACTGGAAGGGCAAACCGCTGCTGATGGGCTACCCGGACAACCTTCCCGAGCCGATCCGCTCGTTCTTCACGTTCCGGCCCGGACAGCCGGACTACCGCAGGGGGCCATCCCGGCCCGACCATTGGGGCTGGCTGGAGGTCTGTCCCCAACATGGTTACGTCCAGACCGCGCCGGGGACGTTCGAGCAGGTGACGGTGGGCGTCGCGCAGAACGCCACCGACGTGCTGGCGCCGGCGGCAATGAACGACCCGAGAGGTTCATACGGGCGCAGCTATACCAAGGCCCATGGTTTCAATGCCGATCCGGAAGCGGCCGGTCGCGGCCTGAATTTCCAGGAGCAGTGGGATTATGCCCTGAAGCTCGATCCCGAGCTGATCTTCGTGACCGGATGGAATGAGTGGATCGCGGGACGCTACAAGGAGTGGCAAGGCACGGAGAACGCCTTCCCCGATGAGTTCAACAACGAATACAGTCGTGACATCGAGCCGATGAAGGGCGGCTTCGCCGACAACTACTACTATCAGCTCGTTGCGAACGTCCGACGGTACAAAGGCGTGCAGGCCTCCGCCTCGCCGTCGCGGCCGGTCGCGATCGACATTGATGGACGCTTCGAGTCGTGGGCCGAGGTGCAGCCGGAGTTCCGACACCACAAAGGCAGCACGATGCATCGAAACCACCGTGGCTATGGCAAGACATTCTACGAGAATGACTCGGGCCGCAACGACTTCATCGCCGCCAAGGTGGCGAGGGACGCAGAGAACCTCTATTTCTACGTCGAGACCGCCAACCCGATCACGGAGCCGACGGGCGACGGCTGGATGACGCTGTTGATCGACGTCGATCGGGACAAGAGCACGGGATGGGAGGGTTACGATTTCGCGGTCAATCACAAGAGGCCCGACGGAAACGAAGCAGCTTTGGAGCGAAGCGAGCGCGGATGGAACTGGTCCGAGATCGGCCAAGTCGCGTTCCGGGTCCAGGGCAGCCGAATGGAGATGCGTGTACCAAGAACACTCGTCGGCCTGGAGGCAAACGCTCCGCCCGACTTCGAGTTCAAGTGGACCGACAACGTGCCTGCCTCTGGCGACATCCTGGACTTCTACCTCTACGGCGACGTCGCTCCGAGCGGCCGCTTCAATCACCGCTACCACGCTCCGTAGGTCGGTGGTGTGCGATGCACACCCTACAGACTCGACAGGGTCGATTCGGCTTGAAGGAGCCTTGGGGCAGGCGTATACTGGCGGCCGAATTTCAGGACTGATGGTGTGCGAGGCACGCCCACGGGAAACGTATGAGAGATTTCAGCAAGTCAAAACGGATCGTCATCAAGATCGGCACGCACACGCTGACGAAGGATACGGGGATCGATGCGGCGTACTTCCGGCGGGTCGCCTCGCAGGTCGCTTCGCTGCTCCAGGCCGGCCGGCAGGTGGTCATCGTCACCTCCGGCGCCATCGGCATGGGGGCCGGGCAACTGGCGCTTTCCACCAGGCCCAAGGACATGAAGATGCGCCAGGCCTGCGCCGCCATCGGTCAGCCTCTGCTGATGCAGGAATACCGCAAGGCCTTCCTCCGGCACGGTGTCACGGTTGGCCAGGTCCTGTTGACGGCCGAGGTGCTGAGCAACCGCAAGACCTACCTGAACCTGCGCAACGCGATTGAGACGCTGCTGAGTCTGAACATCGTCCCGGTCCTCAACGAGAACGACAGCATCAGCACCGCCGAGATCGGCACGGCGTTCGGCGACAACGACCGGCTCAGCGCCCTGGTCGCCAGCAAGATCGACGCGGACCTGCTGATCATGCTGACCGACATCGACGCGTTGTACGACAAGAACCCGAACCAGCACGCCGACGCCAGGCCGATCTCCGCTGTCTTCGAGATCACCGAGGAGATCGTCCGCAACGCAGGCGGCTCGGGCAGCCGGCACGCCACCGGCGGGATGAAGACCAAGATCGAGGCGGCGCGAATCGCCTCGCAGGCAGGCTGCCGCATGGTCCTGGCCAACGGTCGAGCCAGGGACGTGATCGGCCGGATCGTGGCGGGCGAGGAGATCGGTACGATCTTCCTGCCCAAACGCAAGCTCAGCAATCGAGCGCGGTGGATCATCAACAGCCGTCCGGCCGGAACAGTGCGCATCGACGACGGCGCGATGAAGGCGCTGCGGAATCACAAGAGCCTGCTGCCCTCCGGCGTCGTCGCGGTCGAAGGCAATTTCCAGGCCGGTGACGTCGTCCTGCTCAACGGCGCCGCCAAGGCGGTCACCAGTCTGTCCTCCGTGCAGCTCAAGACGCTGGCGGGCAAACACAGCACCGAGATCAAAGCCCTGCTCGGTCCGAGTCACCGCGACGTCGTCGCCATTCCCGAAGACATCGTCTTCATTGATAATTGATGATTGATTATTGACGAGTACGCTACGCGTTCAGGGCTTTGTTCATCCGGGCGATGGTGTCGTCGACCTGCTCGGTACTCAGCATCCCGACCGTGATGGCGTCGACCAGTTCGTTCTCGAAGACGAAGCGGAGCGAGGCGTCTTTCTGCTCGGGACGGGTCAGCGCACCGGCTCCAAAAATCTTCATCCCGATAATCACCTTGCCGTTGGCCCTGGCCTGCTTGAGGACGGGCACCACCTCCTCGACCGACGCATCCATCGCCGCGTCGCGGCCCGTGTTGTTGATCCGCGCCAGGATCACGTCCGTCCAGGGATGTGTGGCGGCGACCTTCAGGGCGCCGAGGTCGTGGCACGAAACTCCCACCGCCCGGACCGCGCCTTTGGCCTTCAGCTCGTCCAATTCGTCACAGACGCGCTTGTGTTCCTCGGGCCACCGGCTGTTTCGCATGCAGTGCATCAGACAGATGTCGATCACGTCGGTATCCAGTTCCCGTCGGAAGCGGTCGATCTCGGGCTTGGCGCCGCCGGAGAAGGCGTTCCAGTACTGCGTCTCGGGCCAGATTTTGCTCAGAAAGGCGATCTTGTCGCGCGACCGGCCGTTCAGTGCGTGACGCACATAGGGGTGCGAACCGTACAGGTCGGCCATGTCCAGGAACGTGATACCCCGGTCGAGGCTATGGTGAATCAGCTTGTCGAACTCCTTCTCGCCCAGCCGCGTGTGGGCCGAGGAGCGGCCGGTGCCGTTGTAACCGGTGCCCTGGGCGAGGCGCGAGACCTTGATACCCGTCTTGCCCAGCGTCACGATATCGGTCGCGGTCCGCCGGCCCATGGCTGCTGCCGAAACGCCCGGCGAGAGCCATTCCGGGCGAACCGCCAACGCTCCTGCCCCGGCCAGTGCTGCGCCGAGGAAACGCCGGCGACTGTAATCGTTATACATGTTCTTCGAATCCAGCGGGTGCTGCGTCATGGTCTGTCCCTTTCACGCAATCTGCGATGAATCCCTGTCCTCATCTGGAGCGTTTCGTCGCGAGGATGTAGTCCAGTCCGAACATGTGGCTCTTCACCGCCTCCGGATTGGATCCCAGGATTGTCACTTCGAGCCGGTTTGTGCCCTGCTGCAGACGACACGTCGGCAGCTTAACATCCGCCGCAATCACCGAGCCGTTGTAGCCGTCGAGCGAGTCGATCTTCGTCTCGTCATTGATGGCGATGCGGACGATGCCGTAATCCCGGGCCTTGGTGATGCCGAGCGTCACGTCGTGGTCGCCCTCCTCGGCGATAGGGAATTCCACCACGAGGCGATCCTGCTCTTGGGCGTGCCGCCACCAGAGTTGGCGGTTGTCGCTCCAGTTGTGCTGCGGGAGGTCTTGAATCTCCGTGGTGCCGCCGGTGCATTCGGCGACCTTCAGCGTCTCGCCTTCCAGCGCGTTCTCCACGCGTCGGGGCTTGACGATGTCCTCGACCTTTTGCGCGACGGCGCGCCGGGCCTCTTCGACATTCGGCTCGACGTCGCACGAGGCGCCGGGTCGGGCATACCAGAACGTGGTCGGAGCGTAGTTCATCTTCGTCCGGGCCCAATGCCACAGCTCCATGTCGAACTGAATGGACTTGCGGAAGGGAATGGCGTCCAGCGACCGGTAGCGGCAATTGACCGAGAAACCGGCGACCAAATTGCCGTCGCCGCTGGGCTGGGCGTGGAACGCCGATTCGAAAAATTCCGGCTTGCACCAGGCGTAGCCGTAGTAATCTTCCGTGCCCGTGCCGATGTGGGAGGGAAAGGACTCGCCGTCGACGTAGATCTTCTCATCGCCTTCGCCCCACCAGGTGTTGGCGGTGTTGAACAGGGTCAGCGTGTCGCCGACGTAGGTGCCCTGCCCCCGGACCGTGACCCAGTTCAGATCGAGGGCGCCGTGGTCCCTGGCCTTCTCGTTGGACTGCGTCTCGATGCCCGCCCATTGCTTCCACGAGGCGTGGAAATGGCACGAGCGGTCGTCCCAGTCCCACGGCCCGGTCTGGACACGCCCATACGTCACTTCGACGCGCTGGGCGCCGAGGTTGCGGATCGTGATCTTCGCCTGCTTGCGGAACGGCATCACCCATCGGCACGACAGGATTCGATTAACCGACACATCTGTGTACCAGGTCGTGTGCGGGCGAATGTGGTAGCCGGTCCCGAAGAAGTCGCCGATCGGGCACCAGATGGTCCTGGTTCCATCGAAGACGATCTCGATGATCGTGGAGCGCAGCGCCTGGGCCGGATCGTCGGCCTTCAACTGGAACTGGAGGCCGCGAATGGCCTTTTCGCCCTTGATCGTCAGCGAGCGATCCTTGCCGGGCGCGAGGCGTCCTTCGAACGTGTCCTCGTCCAGGTCATCGAGACCGAAGGGCCGCGGTTGGCTCAGCATCGCCTGTACGCGTGCGACAGTCCCCTGGGCGCGACGCAGGACCTCAGACGAGAAGGACTCGATTTCGGTCTTCGGCTCGTACGTGCGGTAGTTAATCTGATAGTAGAGCGCTTCACCCTTGTGCGCGCCGTCGTCGATGAGCACGTCGGTCTGGTACGTGATCTTGCAGTGCCTGGCATACGGAATCGGCAGGTAGAGGTTGTGACCTCGATGGCGGTAGGCCGTCTGCGGCGAGACCCCTTGCGAAAGCGGCTCGGCGACCAGGACACCCCCGCTGATCAGGTCAGCCAGCGATCCGGCGACCGCCGCCTCGGGCTGGCCGTCGAGATAGATGCGCATCGTGCCGTTGCTGAACTCGCCCCCGCCGGGACCGTGCCACGTCGCCCAGAACCGCACCACGGCCCCGGGACCGTCGACGTCCATCAGCACGTGCTCGGTGCGACCGTCGTTCTCCTCAACGCGGACGAAGTAGCTGCGGTCCATATTGGCCCACCACGTCGGCGAACCGGGCTCGGTCGAGTGGCGGTCGTAGCTGCTGGCCTGCTTGCAGGTATAGGCCGGATCGGGCAGCCGTGCGATCGTGTCGCGATCGACCATCTCCTCCAGAAGCGTCTCCAGCGTGATGGGCTTCGAGGCCGCTCGGCAAGCAGAAGGCCATGTCACGGAGGTCACAAATACGACACCCAGAATTAACCACGATCCAAGAAATGCTGTCCTGCGGCTCACGTCTGCACCTCGCCAGAAGCCTGTGTTGTCGTCAGTTCCCAGGGCCGGGTGTCAATGGGAAGTGCATAGGACCTATGGGACCAATGCACGTATGTCCCGGCGCCGGCCTGGAGGATCATACCACGAGACAGAGGGACTCGCCAAGACCCTGTCCGCAGAACGCGAGACTACGAGAGACCGTGGAGTCGCCGGCCGATGGCGCCGTCGAAGTTGGGGGCCGTCTTGAAGGGCTCGAACTGGCCCGTCAAGGCCGCCTGTTTCGTCCGCTCCAGCAACTCGGCCTGGGCTTGGGCATTCATCGGTTGGAACGACCGCGCCGAGGCGACGTTGGCCTCGATCAGCGCTTCGGACTCCATGCCCGAGACGATGGTCGAGACCGGCTGGCTCCAGATGTAGTTCAACGCTTCGGCGGGCGTGACGACGTTCGCGCGCAGCACGTGGCCGCTGGCCATCGTCTTCATCGCGATCACGCCGATCCCACGGCGCACCAGAATGGGCAGCACGTGCTGCTGGAAGCTCTTGTAGTGCGGATCGAACACGTTCATCGGCATCTGCACCGCGTCCCACGGGTAGCCATACGCCAGCATCTTCAGGTGCAGCATCGGGTCGCGATGCCCGGTGAAGCCGATGAAGCGGACCTTGCCCTGCTTCTTCGCCAGGTCGGCCGCCTCGATGCCGCCGGCCGGCGCGAAGATCATCTCGGGGTCCTTGTCGTAGACGACCTCGTGGAACTGCCACAGGTCGATCACGTCGGTGCGCAGCCGCCGGAGGCTGTCTTCGAGGTGCTGCATCGCGGTCTGCTTGTCGCGCCCGTGGTGCTTGGTCATCAGGAACACCTTGTCGCGGTAGCCGTCCTGAAGGGCCTTGCCCATATACTCCTCGGCGCGTCCGTCGTGGTACTCCCAGGCGTTGTCCAGGAAGGTCACGCCCATGTCGATGGCCTTGCGGATCAGTCGGACCGATGCGTTCTCATCGCGCCCTCGTCCGGCGTGATGGCCGCCCAGCCCGAGCATCGAGACGTTCACCCCCGTGCGTCCGAACGGCCGACTCGGAACCCCCCCGCCGCCGGACGCCGCCAGCGCCTGTGCGAAAAGACCGCCCCCACAAAGGCCGGCCGCCGTGCTCCGAAGAAACCCTCGCCTGGTCAGAACGTGCTCCGCCATAATGCCGCCCCCTTTCCTTCAACCTGGATCCAGCCACAGCATGACAAATCCGGGTGATTCGAGCATGACACTCGAAATCCGGTCGCAGACGCGGTATTCTACGGGCGTCGGGCATCCAGGTTCAATACGCCCGGCGAACTGTCGATTGGACGGAAGGTTCTATGGCATTGCCGCTGGACGAAGAAATCTCGCTGGCATCCGAAGAGAGGCGAAGTCGCTGGATGCGCCGGCGTCTGGAGGTCTTCTGCCTCGTCTCGATGGCCGTCGCGGGTGTCGAGCTCGTGGTCCACGTCGTCGCTCTGCTGTGGCGAGAAGGTTCCTTCGTACGCAATCTCGCGGCCCACTCCCCCCACGACGTGCTGCCCGACCTTGTGGCCATGCTCGTATTCTCCTTCGGCTACCGGTGCGCCAGGGACCGACGGCTCGACCGCGCGGCCGTGATCCGATACAGCTTCTGGCTGCTGGTGGCGGCCGGTGTCATAACCTTCCTGGTTCGTCCGCTGTTCGCCACCTTTCCCATCAGGACCCTCGTGAGCAACCTGTCGCCCGAGCAGGTCGCCAGTCAACCCTCGCTCGTCGGGCGCGTGCTCCTGATTCACCTCGTCGGGGCGCTGTTCATCCCCTGGACCGTGCGCGAGGCGGCCCGCGTGCTGGCGGCCTTGTGCGGGCTGGCGCTGCTGTCCGACTTCCTCTTCGTGGAGGGCACGATTGGACACCGCATCTTTGAGGTGTTCATCCTGCCGACCGCAGGGATTCCGGGTCTGCTGTACTGCTGGTTCCGGTACAGCCGGTTTCGCAGCCGATTCACGCTCGAACATGTGCTCGGCCGCTATGGGCAGCTTCAGCAGGAATTGCGGCAGGCCCGCGCGGTCCACGAGATGCTGTTTCCCCGCGAGATCACGGAGGGCCCGTTCCAGTTGCGGTACCGCTACGAGCCGATGCAGCAGCTCGGCGGCGACTATGTCTATGTCCGGCGCGACGAGGCGGGCCGGTTGAACGTGGTCGTGCTGGATGTCACCGGCCACGGCATCACCGCCGCGCTGACGGTCAACCGCATTCACGGCGAACTGGACCGCCTCTTCGGCGAGCGCGCCGATCTGCGCCCGGGCGATGTGCTCGAGGCTCTGAACCGCTACTTCTGCGTCTCGATCGCCAAACACGACATTTACGCCACCGCCGTGGCCGTCCGCCATGACCCGGCGGCGGACCGATTGGAGTGGGCCAACGCCGGGCATCCGCCGCCCTTCGTCCTGGACACGCGAGGCGGCTGCACCGCGCTGGATTCCAACGCCATCATGCTCGGCGTGCTCGACGAGCCGCTGTACGAATGCCGGACGCAGATGCTGGCCTTCGCGGAGGGTGACCGTATCGTCATGTACACCGACGGCGCCACCGAGGCCCACGACCGCAACGAGCAGATGCTCGGCATCGAGGGACTGCAACGGGCCCTGCTGGACGAGGCCGCCCGGACGGAGGACAATCAGGTCTCCGAGCAGTTGTTGCGCGACATCCAGCGCTTTCGCAGCGGCCCGCCCGAGGACGACATCCTCATCGTGGAGCTGAGCCGGGGCCGAGCCGAATGCGCGATCGCCACCGAAGAGGTGACATCCAAATGAACCGGTGCAAGTTCCTATCTCCTATCCCAAGTTCTCGTGAGGACACCAGCATGAAGACTCTCTCCATCATCGCACTGATCGCTCTGAGTAGTTCCATCGGTACCGCAGCCGAGCTGCCGCGCACGGCCCCCGAGGCGCAGGGCATTTCGTCGTCCGTCGTTCTCGACTTCATCGATGCGGCCGACCGCGACATCGATGCGCTGCACAGCTTCATGCTCCTGCGCCATGGCCACGTCGTGGCCGAAGGCTGGTGGGCGCCTTACAACGCCCGCTCGCGTCACATGCTGTACTCACTGAGCAAGAGCTTCACCTCGACCGCGGTCGGGCTGGCCATCGCCGAGGGCAAGCTCAGCCTGGACGACGGGGTGCTGAAGTTCTTCCCCGATGCCGCACCGGCCGAGCCGAGCCACAACCTCAGGGAGATGCGGGTCCACGACCTGCTGCGCATGTCCACGGGCCACCAGACCGAGCCGCCCCGCCCGGACGACCAGCCATGGACGAGGGCCTTCCTGGCGCATCCGGTTCCGTTCAAGCCGGGCACGCACTTCCTCTACAACACCTCCGGCACGTACATGCTCTCGGCGATTGTCCAGAAGGCAACCGGGCAGACCGTTCTCGACTACCTCCAGCCGCGTCTGTTCGGGCCGCTGGGCATCGAGAACCCGACGTGGGAAGTCAGCCCGGAAGGCGTCAGCACGGGCGGTTACGGCCTGAGCGTGCGCACCGAGGACATCGCTCGCTTCGGCCAGCTCTACTTGCAGAAGGGCCAGTGGCAGGGCAAGCAGCTCGTGCCCGCCGCCTGGATCGACGCGGCCACCGCGAGGCAGACCTCCAACGGCAGCAACCCGAACAGCGACTGGGATCAGGGCTATGGCTATCAGTTCTGGCGATGCCGGCATGGCCTCTATCGCGGCGACGGCGCATTCGGCCAATACTGCATCGTGATGCCTGAGCAGGATGCGGTGATCGCCATCACCAGCGGCGTCCGTGACATGCAGGCGGTGATGAACCTGATCTGGGACCGGCTCCTGCCGGCGATGAAGGACACCGCACTGCCTGCCGACGACGCATCCGCCAGGAAGCTCGCACAGAGGCTCAAGAGTCTGGCTCTGCGCACGCCGGAAGGCAACGGGAGAGCGGCATCCGTGTCGGGCAGGAAGTATGTCTTTGCGGCCAACGATCAGAAGATCGAGGCGATCGCGCTCGACAGCAATGGCAGCAACGGCGACGCGACTGTCACGATCCGAGTCGACGGCGCCGACCGGCGGATCGTCTGCGGACGCAACGAATGGCGCGAAGGCCGCATCGCCTGGGGCCAGTTCCCCGCGCAGCCGATCGCGGCCGCCGGCGCCTGGACCGAAAACGACACCTTCACCGCCAAGGTCTGCCTCTACGAGACGCCGTACATCTACACGCTCCGCCTGAAGTTCGCCGGCCAGCAGCTCCAGTACGACTGCGAGGCCAACGTCAGCTTCGGCCGAACCAAAGAGCCGCAGTTGATCGGCCGGGCGCAATGAGCCTCCGTTTGTGAGGGCGAGGCATGCCTCGCCCCTACGGGCACGTTACAGGCGGGCTTCCTCGCTCGGGACTTCCTTCTTGAGCGGGGTGGTCCACAGGAAGACGGTGTGATCGTCGTAGGGGCCTTCGGCGTCTTTGACGGTGACGACCTCGTCCGGCGTGACGCCCGCCATGTCGAAGTTGTGCGAGACGATCCGCACGCCGGGCGGGAGTTTGTCCAATTGGGGAATCAGCCGGACGTTCAAGTCCGGCAGCAGATACAGCGTGATCACGCTGGCGCCGCCCAAATCCAGCGTGAAGACGTCGGCATTCTCGATGGTCACGAGATGCCCGACGCCCGCCTGCGCCACGCTCTCGCGTGCCATATCGATCACCCAGTCCACGATGTCGTAGCCGATGGCCCGGCATCCGTACTGCCGGGCGGCGGTGATCACGATCCGCCCGTCGCCGCAGCCGAGATCGTAGACCACATCGTCCCGCGTCACCTGCGCCAGCTCGAGCATGCGGTCCACCACCTTCTGCGGCGTGGGCACATAGGACACATCGGGCCGGCGCGGGGCCGGCTCATCCGAGAACGCCTTCTTCGCCAGCCGCGCGACGTTGGGAGCCTGCTGCGCCAGCAGCGCAGTGAGCAGAAGAGCCAGGACCGCCTTCGACCGGCCCAGTCTTCGCAGCGTCGCACCCACTTCAGGCGGAAACCTCATCCTGTCTCCTTGTATTCCTTTTCCAGCATCTGTTTGCAGGCCACGACGAGGCATCGTCCTGAGCGACTCAGTCCGATTTGCCCCGAGGCATGGCATTTTCCGTCGCCGCCGGCGCGGTGTCGAGGAAAACGACGGCTTTCTCATACCATTCCATTGGCGGCATCTCGTGCCCCATGCCGGGGACCTGGATGTAGAGCACGTGGCGCAGTTTCTTCCTGTAGCCGTATTCGTAGTAGTCGTAGGTTTGCGCGCGGTTGGCGTCATGGTCTCCTGTCAGCAGGACATAGCGTCCGCGTTTTCTGGCGAGGGCCAGGTACGCCAATTGCGGCTTGGGCATGGGCCTCCAGAACTGCCCCGGCCGGCCGCTCATCGGGAGCGGGTCCCAGTACTCCACGCCGACGACGAAGATCCCGCCGCTGAAGACCTCCGAATAGTGCATGGCCAGAATACTGGCGACGCGTCCGCCCCCGGAATCGCCGGAGACGTAGACGCGGTTCGGATCGATGTTGTACTTCTTCGTCATGTTGAAGACGGCATCGAGCGCCAGCGGCATCCTGCGTGCCGTCAGGTTGTGCTCGTTGCCGGACCGGTGCGCGCCGATCCAGATGAGCTTGTGCTTGTCCATCAAGGCGGACCACCCTTCGGGCACGTCCCCCTTCTCGCCAGAACTGACCCAGACCAGAAGCCCGTAGGCCGCCTCGCCGTCGTAGTCGGGCGGCACGTAGGCCGCATACTTCTCCTCGCTGATCCGGTAGTCGCTGCCCGCCGGAAACCTCATCCTCGACCCCTGCTGCATCCGCTCGTGAACGCTTCGCACGCTCGACGCAGGCCACCGCTCCGTGAACACCGCCTCGAACGCCCCCGTCCGAACCTCCCCCGCCACCCCGGACTCACCCGACACAAGGCAGGCCAGCAGAGTTAGAGCGGCCAGGACTCCTTTTGGGGTCATGCCTTTCACGTCACGTATCTCCTCACCAAACGACGGGATCGCCTCGGCCCGGGGACTGGACAGTCCACTGACCGCCATCGCCCTTGCGAAGCAGGTACGGGCCGCGCCATGAACAGGTGCCAATAAAATACGACCGCTCATCAAGTGCAAGAACGGTATTCGGTCTCCAGTTCCCGCGACCGAGGGCTTTTCCACGGCTATCCTGAGCGACGAAAGCGAGTTCCTGAACCAGTTCGTCGCCTTTGAGGCGATAGAGCCCTGTGTAGCCCACCAAAAGCAGCGTGTTGTCGGGCAATGCGGTCACGCCCGAGATGTATAGGCTCTGATTCGTCTCATTGGGATCAGCTTGGTCATCGGCGACCCGGATGGAACCCTCCGCAACGGCAAACGAATACTCCCCTTCCGTCGAGCGACGAAGCAGATATGAACCGCCGGCGACACATGCCCAGAGATCCCCTTTGCTTGTCACGCAGTAAGACGACGTTTCTTCCCAACCGGCCGGGCCAATCAGGTGAGCCACCTGCCCGCCCGGATCGTTCGAGACAATAGGCTTGAACAATCCTGTGTTGCGATCGAGCAGGTGGAGATGCAACTTCTCTCCCATGCTCAACCACCACAAACGCTTGCGCATCTCGCGCTGCCCTTCGTCTCGAAAGAAGATCAGGTTGCCAAACCGTTGTGGGGGCAACCCCGACCGTGGCAACACGATGTCCCCCGAATGGACGAGCGTCCATGTCTCATTGTCAAGCCGATGAATCGTCTTGAGGTAGATAGCCAGAAGGGATTCGCCATCGAAACCCAGGTCGGGGATCTCATCTTCCTGTGGCAGAGGCACCACGATGCGATCCTCGTTGCCGATCCCTACGAGGACGGCCTTTCCATCGGTCATGCCGGCGAACCACGCCCTACCGCCAACAACCACTGCCGCGTAGACATCGTTGACTTCCGGCAGGCGAATCCAGTGGATCTCGCCGTCTGCCAGATCGAAGTACCATCCCTGAATATAGAAATCCTCACCCGGTTTCATCTTGCGGCGCCGGCGTTCCGCCCGATCGTAGCAGAACCCTCGTCTGACGCCATCGTCGTATTGCGGCTCAATATGAACACTGTTATCCGCCGGATCGAAGTATTGCCCTCCCGTGATGTCGGGACCTTCGGACATACTCCCCTGGCAGTAGCCGCAAAGGAAGACACCATCACGAAAGGGACACATGAAGCGCACGTTCATGCCGCGACTGATCGGTATCGGCACGACAGGGACGTCCCGCTTCTCGAATCGCAGCCCCATCATCATGTTCCGTATCGCGGCCTTGGATTCCTCAACACGCTTTTCCTTCTCTTCTTCGGCTTTCTTCGTGGCGTCCCAGTATTCCTTGTATTTGGCGACGCGCTCCTCCAGGCGGAAGTCTTTGCCGTGCCGCTTGCACCAGAACGTATCGAGAATCACGCCCGACATGTCGTCGGGGTGGGTG
Source organism: Sedimentisphaerales bacterium (assembly GCA_040772485.1). Taxonomy (GTDB): domain Bacteria; phylum Planctomycetota; class Phycisphaerae; order Sedimentisphaerales; family Anaerobacaceae; genus Anaerobaca. The sequence goes on from JAXGYC010000023.1 coordinate 21,370, forward strand.
AATCCCAGTTCCCGCATATGCTGCGCCAGTGGCCCGCCCTTCCACAATCCCCAGCCATTGCGAATGTTCAGGCCCAGACTGAAATGATAGAGCGCCATGCCGTCTTCGGACGGCATGGCATCGATCTTCGCCAGTTCCTCGGCGGACAACGTCTGCTCCAGGCGTGCGTGGGCCTCGGTCAGGGTCTTTGGGGCATTCTCCTGCTCTTTCTTCAGGCTCTCCGTCTCCGCGCGGATACGAGCAAGGTGTTCCTCCGACAGTGTCGGAGGCTTCGCGGTTCCTCCCTCCTGTGCGGAAACCAGCGAAACCAACAGCAAGACCAACAGGATCGAAACGATTCGCATCATTTTTCTCCCTCCAAACGACATCTCATCTTGTCTGAGCACAACCAAAGGGGCCATATGCACCTTCCGAATGTTTGCTTCCGCGTTCCGCGTCTGCTCACCAGACAACGGGATCGCCCTCTTCCAGGGACAGACAACTCCACTGGTCATCCTCGCTCCGGCGGAGCCAGTAGGCGCCCTCCCACGTGTCCGTCGTGATGAGATAAGACCCATCATCGAGCAGGAGAACGTTGTTCGGGAGCCAGGGCACAGAACTGACGACCTGGCGTCCCTTTTCCGGGGCCTTCTGTACGACCTCGGTGACCTCCTTGACCATCTTGTCGCCCTGCCGGCGCCAGGTCACGCGAGGAACCACCCTGTCACGCTCCCTCACCTCCACCAACGGCCTGTCGAGGTCGAAGGCCAGTTCTTGAACCAATTCGTCGCCCTGGAGGCGATAGAGCCCGGTGCGACCGGCGAGAAGAAGCGCGCCATCGGGCAGGGACGCAATCGCCGAGACAGCCGCGCCTTGATACGCGTGCCGGCTCTTGGGCCAGCCCTCTTCGAGAAAACGAACGGAACTTCGCAGGATGGCAATCGAGTAGTTCCCGTCCCTGGATCGACGAAACAGGCAATTCGACAGGTAGTGTTCGCCGACACACCCCCACAGATCGCCGTCGCTCGTCACACAATAAGAGACTACCTCGTGCCAGTGCGGTCCATCGGCGGCAAGCGCCCCAACGTCACGATCGAGGACACTCAGATGCAGCGGCTCGCTCATGGTCAACCACCACAGGCGATTGCGGCTGCTACTGGAACGGTCGTCTTCCTCTCGAAAGAAGAGGGTATCGCCGTAAAACCGCGGCGGTAGTCCGGACCGTGGCAGGAGGATGCCTCCGGAAGGAACGACCGTCCAGGTGCGATCCGCGAGGCGATAGATCGTCTTGGTATACACGGCCAACAAGGACGGGCCGTCTATGCCCAGATCGGGCATCTCATCGTCCTGCGGCAAGGGCACCGTGAGGCGATCCTGGTTGCCGACGCCTGCGGCGACGAGCTTGCCATCGGCCAAGCCGGCGAACCACGCCCTGTCCCCGGCCACGACCGCCGCATACACCTCGTTGACTTCCGGCACGCAAATCCTATGGAGCTTGCCGTCCGCCGGGTCGAAGTAGTATCCCTGCGTGTAAGAGTCCTCCCCCAGTTTCATCTTGCGGATGTTCCGTTCCGTCGGATCGAAGCCGTATCCCCGGTGGACGAAGTCATCGTATTGCGACGTAGGACGTCCGTCGCCATTCGGATCCGTGAACGATTCCTGCATGAGGAGGTACGCTCGGCGCAGACTTCCCCGGTGGAAAGCGGTAAGGAACACGCCGTTGCGAAAGGGACACGCCAAACGCGCCCGCACACCGGAATGACGGACGGCAATGGACACCTTGGGAACATCCTGCTTCTCGAAACGCAACCCCATCATCCCGGCGCGCATCGCCGCTTCGCCTCTTGCGATGCGATTCTCCTCCGCCTCCCGGAGCTTCTTGTACCTGGCGGCCCGCTCCTCCAGGCGGAAATCCCTGCCGTGTCGCTTGCGCCAGAACGTCGCGAGAATCGTCCCCGACATCTCGTCGCCGTTCGTGAATCCCAGTTCCTTCATGTGCCTGGCCAGCGCAGAATCTGCCCACAATCCCCAGGCATTGCGGATGCCCAAGCCGAGACTGAAATGATACCGGATCATGCCGTTTTCGGAGTCCATGGCATCGATCTTCGCCAGCTCTTCCGGGGACAACATCCGCTCCAGCCGAGCATGGGCTTCGGCCAGGCTGGCCGGGGACTTTCCCCATTCTTCTTCAAGGCTGTCCGCCTGGGCCCAAAGCACCACCTCGTCCTCTAAAGGCAGTGCGATCGTCCGCTCCCGCTGCGGCGGACTCGCAGTCCCTCCCTCCTGCGCCAATGCCAGCGAAAAGGACATCAAGCCCAACAGGATCGAAACGATGCGCATCATTCTTCTCCCTCCGGACTGCATTTTATCTTGTCTCGAAGCAAGTGGACGGTTCAGAGGACGCCCGCGACTGTCGCCCTTCCACGTTTCACGTCTCCTTCGCCCATTGCTCACATTGTAGCGACAGAAGCCGACGCGATCAAGGTTGATCGACAGTGGAACGAGATACGAGATACGAGACACGAGATACGGGCTTCGGGCGACGGCGATACGGGGTCGAAAAGTTGAGCGGGAGGCGGTATGCTATGGGGCGCTGGTCGGGTCGGTGGCAGACCGATGCGGCGGGAAGGGACAGATCGCGAAAGGAGTGGTGGCATGGAGATGAATCGTCGTGCGTTCTTGAAGGCGGCCGGAGCGGGGCTGTGTCTGGCCGGCCTGAAGGGTCCGACGGCGCTGGCCGATGTGGCGCCGAAGAAGCCCAATATCGTGCTGGTCATGGCCGACGACCAGGGCTGGGGCGACATGGCCTACAACGGCCACCCGGCGCTCAAGACGCCGCACTTCGACGAGATGGCCCGCGCGGGCCTGCGGTTCGACCGCTTCTACGCTGCGGCGCCGGTCTGCTCGCCCACGCGCGGCAGCGTGATGACCGGCCGGCACCCGAACCGGTTCGGCTGCTTCAAGTGGGGCCATTCGCTGCGGCCTCAGGAGGTCACGATCGCCGAGGCGCTCCAGATCGGCGGCTACACCACCGGCCATTTCGGCAAGTGGCACCTCGGCTCGGTGTGCAAGGGCAGCCCGGTCAATCCCGGCGCCAGCGGCTTCGACGAGTGGCTGTCGGCGCCGAACTTTTTCGACAACGATCCGATCCTCAGCCGCGAAGGAAACGCCATCCAGATGCACGGCGAAAGCTCGATGGTCACGGTCGATGCGGCCATCGAGTTCATCCGCAAACACGCCGACTCACCCTGGCCGTTCCTGGCGGTGGTCTGGTTCGGCTCGCCGCACCTGCCGCACCAAGCCATCGAAGAGGATCGCGCTCTCTACGAGGATCAGGATGAGAAGCGCCGGCACTTCTACGGCGAGATCACCGGCATGGACCGCGCGTTCGGCAAGCTGCGAGGCGAGCTGCGCAGTCTCGGTATCCACCAGAACACCATCCTGTGGTATTGCAGCGACAACGGGGGTCTGCCCGGCGTCGGCGCCACAGGCGGCCGGGGCAACAAGGCGCAGATTTACGAGGGCGGCCTGCGCGTCCCGGCGATCCTCGAATGGCCCGCCGCCATCCCGAAGCCCCGTGTAACCGATGTCCCCTGCAACACGTCGGACATCTATCCAACCCTGCTGGAGATCGCGGGCGTCACCGTGGACAACCAGCCCCCGCTGGACGGCGTCAGTCTGGTTCCGCTGATCGGTCGCAGAATGACGTCACGGCCCAGGCCGATGGGCTTTTGGGACCACCCCACGCGCGGCGTGTCGACCCCGAGCAAGGAGTGGATGGCGAGCCTGCTCGAAGCGCAGAAGGCGGGCAAGGCAGTCGACGACCCTTCGCGTCTGCGGCTGGACGCGGGCGAGATCACAGAGCAGTATTCCGAAAACCACTTCCCCGGCCACGCGGCATGGCTCGACTGGCCCTGGAAACTGCATCGAATCGAGAAAGGCGACGACGTGACAAGCGAGCTGTACAACCTCGCCGACGACCCGCAGGAAGGCAACGACCTTCTCGCACAGCAGTCCGAGCGCGTCGAGACGATGAAGGCGCAGCTCGAAGCGTGGCTCGCAACGGTCGTGCGGAGTCTCAACGGCGCCGATTACAAGTAGATGTGCGGACGAGTCGCGCCCGACGAAGAAACCGGCCAAGCCGCGGGATTGGTCATCCGCCAGGATCAAAGCAAAGATCAAATAGCAAAATGCAAAATAAGGAAGTTCCGCTATTTTGATTTTTGCCTTTTGCTCTTTGCGGTTTCTCTGGCGGATTGGTCCCACACGTCCTGTGGGACCGATAGGACCAACAGGACCTATACGCCGCACGCGGGCTGGCCGTGAACACCGGTTCCACGCCTGAGCCAGGAACAGCCGAATATGGCCAAGGGTGCGGGAAGGAGGAAGATCCCAATAGAGGCATCCGCAAACCCTTGGCCAGAGGTCAAGCGTCTGTCAGAATCTTCACGTGGACAGGAAAAATCGGTCGAAGGCGGAAAATTTCTGCCCGCACAGGCGCCCCCCAGGCCGCGGTCCGACCGACAGACCGGGCCATTCTGCCCGCAAAGCCACGGACAACCACGTTTTTGGTCCAAAAACCGCGTTTCAGACGCGCCGTCAGGCATCCGAACCATCCTGAGCCATCCGCGAGTGGGCGCCTGGAGGCTGTGGAAAAGAATTCGTTGGTGGGAGGATTTTCCTTGTGGCGTCGGAGGGGACATGGTGTTATCATATCTTTGAGTAGTGGATTTGCCTCTAAGCCCCCGCATAGTCTCGCTTCCTCTCCCTCATCAAATTGCGGGGGCTCTTTTTCTGTCTGACGAAGGGGCTTATGGCCTGCGTCCGCCGGGTTCTTTTCGGGCGGGAGGAACATGCCTCGGGACATGGGTCAGACGACCGGGACTTCGAAATACGTAGTTTCCGCAATTGACCACGGTAACATATGACCTATGGTTTGGATAGGAGAAGGAAGCCCACGATGGACTTGGGCGAAGGAGTAGCGGCATGACCGTGAATCGGGTGGAACTGGCAATCGCGGCGGTGGTCCTGACCGTCGGCGTGATCGTTATCTTGAGCTTCCTGTTCGCGGGTACATAGCCGTCATCGGCGCCGGGTCCGGCCGGCCGTCGCAGTTCCTGTGCGCCGGTCCTATCCCGCGCGGCCATCCCACTCCTGAAGAACCTCCAATAGTCTTCCTGTCGTCTGATCCACGGTCGTGGGTGCGCTTGATGTTTGTAGGTAGACCTTGACGGGGGGTTGCAGTCGACTTTGTCATTCCGACCGGAGCGCAGCGCAGTGGAGGAATCTGGCTGCGAAGGGGCTATTGCCTTATCCTCGGCCAGATTTCTCCGTGCGGGCTTCGCCCCATTCGACTTCGCTCAGAGCCTGCCCTGAACGCAGTTGAAGGGGCAAGCTCTTGGTCGAAATGGCATCCGCCACGCTCTCCGAGATGACAGCCCCCTTCCTGGCCTCCGCAGGAACCTACCTACAAACACGCAGTACACCCCACGGTCGTGTACGCCGGGCAGAAAGCTCGCAACCAAGGCTGGGAGGTGTTATCCTGTGCGCGTCCCGCCGGGCTTTGCGGCGCGGCGGGCACAGGGTGCAAGAGCGGAACGGAAACAGGCATAGAGGAGACCCTTCATGACAACGCGAAAGACCGATTCCAACGGGACGCAGGAATCCATGACGCGCCGGGACGTGCTGGGCGCCGCCGCAACGGTGGCCGCTTTCACCATCGTCCCGCGCCACGTCCTGGGCGGCGCAGGCAACACCGCTCCCAGCGAGAAGGTCAACGTCGCCATCATCGGCACAGGCGGCCAGGGCATCGTCAACATGAAGCAACTGTTCAACGAACCGGGCGCTCGCGTCGTGTCGCTGTGCGACATCAACGACGAGAGCGACTACAGCATGTTCTATTACGGCGACACCGCCGGGCTCAGACCGGCTCTCGAACTGGTCCGCCGGCAGTATGGCGCGCCCTGCCCGACCTATCGCGACTACAACGAGATGCTGGACAAGGAAGACATCGACGCCGTGCTGCTGGCCACCCCGGACCACTCGCACGCCATCATTTCGCTGGCGGTAATGGCCAAGGGCAAGCACCTCTACTGCGAGAAGCCGCTGTGCCGGACCGTGTATGAGACGCGCGTCGTCACCGAGGCCGCCCGCAAGGCCGGCGTCGCCACCCAGCTCGGCAACTACGGGCATTCCACTGACGACATCCGCCTGACCTGCGAATGGATCTGGGACGGCGCGATCGGCGAGGTCCACGACGTCTATGCGTGGACCACCACCGGCGCCAACCGCTGGACGTCGTTGAAGGCGCGTCCGAAAGAAGCGCCTCCCGTGCCGGCAGGCTTCGACTGGGACCGATGGCTCGAACCGGTGCCACCGAGGCCGTACCATCCCGACTATGCGCCGGTCCGGTGGCGGGCCTGGTGGCAGTTCGGCTCCGGGACGATCGGCGACTTCGCCTGTCACCACCTCGATCCGGCCTTCTGGGCGCTGAAGATCGACCAGTGCGAGCGGTTCAGCATCGAGGCCAGTGCATGCGGCGTAACTGAGGAGAACTGTCCATCCGCCTCGCTGATCTACTTCGACGTTCCGGCCCGCGCGGGTATGGGCCCGGTGCGGATCACCTGGTACGAAGGCGGCGTGATGCCGCCGCGTCCGGCCGAGCTGGAGGCGGGCCGCAGCCTGGGTGAGAACGGCATCCTCTTCGTCGGCACGAAAGGCACCATCCTCGGCGAAGGTTGGGGCCGGTCGCCCCGGATCATTCCCGAATCGAAGATGAGGGCTTACAAGCGTCCGCCCAGAACCCTGCCTCGTGTCACGGGCCATCACAGCAACTGGCTCGACGCCTGTCGAGGCAAGGCCAAAACGACCACGCACTTCGACTACGCCGGCCCGATGACGGAATTCGTTCTGATGGGCAACGTCGCGCTGCGAGCCGGCCGGAAGATCGATTTCGACTGGAAGAAGATGAACGTCACGAACGCGCCCGACGCCAACACCTTCATCCGACCCGGCTACCGCGAAGGGTGGACCATCTGAAGGGAACCACCATGCCGAAGGTACGAGTCGCCATGTGCCAGACCGTCTGTCTCGACGGGGATCGGAAAGGCAACCTTGCTCGCGCCGAGCGGGCGGTCGCCGAGGCGGCGGGCAAGGCCGAGATCGTATGTCTGCCCGAGATGGCGATCTACGGTTGGGTCAACCCCGATGCACACGAAAGGGCTCACCCGATCCCCGGGGACGACTCCGACCGCCTGTGCGAGCTGGCGAAGAAATACGGCGTCTTCCTCTGCGCGGGCCTGGCGGAAAAAGACGGCGAACATCTGCACGACAGCGCCCTTCTGATCGGGCCCGATGGGCGAATCCTGTCGAAACACCGCAAGATCAACATCCTGACGGAGCTGATGACGCCTGCGTATACGCCGGGCCGGGACGTCACGATCACGGAGACGACGTTCGGCAGGATCGGCCTGCTGATCTGCGCCGACACGCACAGCGCCGAGATCCTCACGAGCATGACGGAGTTGCATCCCAAGCTCGTGATCGTCCCCTACGGCTACGCGGCGCGCGAGGAATCGTGGCCCGAGCATGGCAAGGCGCTGGAGGAAGTCGTCGCCAACGCCGCGAAGACCATCGGCGCGCCGGCGGTCGGGACGAACCTGATCGGACAGATCACGCACGGCCCCTGGACCGGCATGACCTACGCCGGCCACAGCGTCGCCGCCGACAAGACCGGCAAGATCGTCGCCATCGCCAGGGACTTCGACCCCGACGTCAAGATTGTCAGCCTCGCTCTCGATAAATAGAAGGCCGAGTGCATCGCTGCGTCTGCCGGGATGGCAGACAGGCACCGACGGCCGGCATGGCGAGACTCTGGCTTATCTTGTTGTCCTAACGTCGGTTACAGGCGATGAGGCATTGCTGGCACGTTCTTTGCACGTCATTGCATGACGTCGGCGCAAACCGCAGACGCCGGCGTTCGTAGAGAAGAACAGGACGATGCAGGTGCAAATCGCTTTGGCTGAGGATGATAGAGATGTACAGGATGTGGAACAACTTCAAGACGACGCTGCTGTTGTCGGGACTGATGGGCTTGTGTCTGGCGGTAGGCTACCTCGTCGGCGGGCGGGCGGCGCTATTTCCGGCGTTCGCCATCGGGGCGGGCATGAACCTCCTGGCGTACTTCTTCAGCGACAAGATCGCGCTGGCGACGATGCGGGCGGTCCAGATCGGCCCCCACGACGACCCAGCGCTCTGGCAACTCGTCCAGATGCTGGCCGGCCGCGCGGGCCTGCCCATGCCCAGGGTCTATATCTCGCCTGCGCCGGCGCCCAATGCGTTCGCCACGGGCCGCAATCCGAAGCACAGCGCGGTCTGCGTCACTCAGGGCCTGCGGCAGATGCTCTCGCGTGATGAACTCGAAGGCGTCATCGCGCACGAACTGTCGCACATCCAGCACAGGGACATTCTCATCAGCACGATTGCGGCCGTGATCGCCGGCGCCATTTCGTGGCTGACCTACCTGGTGTTCTGGGGCGGCAGCGACCGGCGGTCCAATCCGCTGGTGGCGCTGGTCCTGATGATCCTGGCGCCCCTGGCGGCGGGGCTGCTTCAGATGGCGATCAGCCGCAGCCGCGAGTTCGAGGCCGATCGTCGCGGCGCCGAACTGACCGGCAGCGGACGCGGCCTGGCCCAGGCGCTGCAGAAACTCGACGCCATGAGCCGGCGCATTCCGCTGCGCGTGCCCGACGCGCAGAGCAACATGTTCATCGTCGCGCCGCTGACCGGCAGCGGCATGGCCAAGCTGTTCATGACGCACCCGCCCACGAACGAGCGCATCGAACGGTTGCTCCGCATGGGCCGCTGACCGGAGGCTCGTGCTCGCGCGAGCATGAGCGAGGCAGCGTCTCCTACTTCACGACCGGGGTCAAGACGATATTGCGGTACTTGACGCCCGTGTGATCGCCCTGGAGATAGATGGGGCCGGGCTTGAATTCGTCGGACCACAAGGCTCCGCCCGTGCAGCCGAGCAGCGGCTCGTTGTCGATGATCGTCGTGCCGTTGAGCTTGACGGTCACGTGGCGATCCACAAGCGTGATGTCCATCGTCTGCCACTGGCCGGCGGGCTTCTCGGCGTTGACGCGAGGCGTGATCCGGCTGTAGATGCCGCCCATGTTGTGCGAATCGAGCGGCCGCCCGAAGCTGTCGGTGACCTGGACCTCGTAGATGCCGCGCAGGTAGATGCCGCTGTTCTCGCGGCGGCCCACGTTGACTTCGAGCTTCAGATTGAAATCTTCGAACTGGGCCTTGGTGCGAAGGTTGCCGTACGAGATGTGGCGCTCGCCTTCCCTCTGAACGGGATTGTTGACGAGAACACCTTCAACGACCGACCAGCCGTTGGCCTGGCCCGGGTGGGTCAGCTCCCACCCGTCGAGGCCCGTCCCATCGAACAAGGGGATCGGCTGGCCGAATTTGACCTTCGCCAGGTCGGGCCTGGCCGGCAGAGCGGGGATTCGCTTGCCTGTGAACTCACGCTGATCGAGGCCGATGCCGTTTCGATGAGGCTGCATCTGCGTCAGTTGCATGGTGTCGCCGTAGACCTTCGCCACGAGAACCTCGGGGAAGGTCTGTGTGCGAACCACATTACCCGACGCATCCTTGCGATCCACCTTCTGAAGACGGACCACATACAGACTGTCTTCGACCATAAAGACGCTATCGACCGGAACGACGCTGCCGCCGCCCCAGAGGACGCTGGCGTCGAGGTACCCATCCTCCTGCGTGACGCCGAGCCAGCCGGCGCCCCCGCCGGGTATGGTCAGAGCCCAGCGTCCGATGTACGGATCGGCCTGGCCCGCCCCAGAGACGCAAACAAAGCCAATCGCCACAATCAGAGAGGTCAACGCCAGACGAACGCTCTTGCTCATGAGAATCACCTTTCATCATAATTGAGGACACTGAAGATGGGCCCATCCTAACGCCAAATGGGGCCGCCTTCAACCGAAGCCCGGAGAATGAAGTCTACAGTGTAAGACCGTCTTTGTCCCCAATTTCTGTTGATCGGGCCGTATCGAGACGATAAAATCCCTGCAAAGACCGCTTCAAGGAGTGGACTATGCCGAAAAGCAAGTCGATCACGCTGCGTATTGATGAAGAATGGTTCAAGGACCTGGCGGCGTTGGCGGGGACGTTCGGGGTCTCCGCTGACGAGGTGGCCCGGCAGTCGCTACCCGACGTCGCCGTGACGCGTTTGTTCTTCCAGTGCAAGGACTACCTCGGCGAGATGCGCTGGGACGAGGTGGCCAACGTCGGGCGCGCAGCAATCCGCGATCATCTGAGGGCCAAGTACATGGAGGGACTCTCCGCGCATGTGGCGCGCCTGGGCGTGAACCTGGAGCATCCGACCGGCGCAGAGGTCGAGGGGGCCAAGAAACGGGCGCTCGATGAGCTGAGAGCCGATGCGGACCATCCGCTGGACTACCAGATCGCCCGGGCCGAGGAGGACTCGGTCTATCTGGGCTATCTGTACGAGGCGTGGAAGAAGGCCCAGGCCGGCGATCCGGAGTACACCATTTCTCAGGTCGATGTCTTCCCAAACGCCAGCACGCGAGACGCCGCCGCCAAGCCGCCCCAGCGAACCTGGGCGGTTCTCAAGTCCGGCCGCATCCTCTGACTCTCCCAACCCCCAACGCGCTGCGTTGCGGACATCCGATCGCCCATCCGAAGCGACGTCACCTGTGGGACTTTTTCGCATTTTTCCCGCAGTTTTTTCGCGCACTTCAGCGGGCGTCGTCTCATCTGTATGATGTCGTCGACGAACAGATGCATCTACAGGTGATCGAACGGTGCAGCGGAACGCGGAATACGAAATCGTGGAGGCAGCCCGCCGGGGTGACGCGGAGTCCTTCGGGACGCTGTACACGCGGCACTACGCGTCGATGGTCTGGCTGGCTTATTTGATCCTTCTGGACCGGACGCTGGCCGAAGACGCGGCCCAACAGGCCTTCGTCAAGGCCTGCGAGAAGCTGCCCGACCTGAAGCGGGTGGACCGGTTCGTTCCCTGGCTGGCGCAGATCTGCCGGAACGAGGCCCACCAGCTCATCCGCGACCGCAGGCGGGCGCAGTCCGCGATGCAGACCGACGTTGACGACGAGGCCGCCCCCGCGTCGCAAGGCCCGGACCTGGGTCTGGTCAAGGCGGCGGTCGACCGCCTGGCCCCGATGTATCGTGAGATCGTGGTGCTGCACTACTACCATCAGATGGACTATCAGCAGATCGCCACGACATTGGGCATCGCCGGCCACACCGTCCGAGGCAGGCTCTTTCGAGCCCGCAAGCAGATCGAACAGACACTCAGACGAAACGGGTTTCCCGAGAGGTAACGCCCATGGTGCGCCCCGACAGAGCCAACTGGTTGGATGAGGCAATCGCCCGGACGGCGCCGGGCCGGCCGCCTGTGCCGGACTTCAACGCGTGGCGGAGCGAACACGCCCACGCTCTGGAAACCCTGACCCAGCGAGCACAGCGGAAAACGCGTCGCTCCGGCCCCCTGCCGGCCGCGATCGCATTCGGGAGAGAACTCATGAGACCTTCACCAGCCAAACTGGCGGTCGCCGCCGCCATTGTCATCGCCGTGTTGGCGGGCGTCCACTTCCTCGGTGGCGCCGCCGACGGAACGAGCCGGGCCTTTGCCGCCATCGCTCGAAACGTCAACCAGTCCAGCACGCTCCAATTCGCGATTCGTTCCGGACAGCTCACTGGACGCGTCTACGAAAAGAATGGTTACCTCGTGCGAGCGGAACTCCAGTCGCCCGAGCCGGCGCCGTTCGACACGGTCCTGATGGACAAGCGGGCGGGCAACTATCTCTATATGGACAGCAGACGAAAGATCGCCTTCCATCCGAACGTCGAATTTCGCCACGCATCATCCAGCGTCTACGAGCTGTTCACGAACTACCGAAACATGCCGGGCTACTCCGTCAAGACCCTGGGCAAGAAACGCATCGACGATCAGCTAGTCATCGGTTTTCGCCTCGCGACCCACGTGCCCCCAATGGGTCCTCTGACATACAACATCTGGACGGACCCCGAGACGAAACTGCCGATTCGAATCGAAACCACGGCTACGAACCCGCAGGGCGACCCCGTCGAACAGACCATCACCGATATCCAATTTGACCAACCCCTCGACGACGCCCTCTTCGACTTCACCCCCGAAGGCTACGACCTCGTCGCCCCGACCGACGTTAACCCGATCTCCAGCGAACCCGAACCGGCCACCGAGGGTGATCCCGTCCCCGAAGAACCAGCCGCCCAGCCGCCGGCATCCGTGGAGCCCCCCACCGCACCGCAGGACGCAAACGTCACCGCGCCCGCCACGCCCCAGCCGGCAACCGGCGTCGCCGGCATCGTCGTGAGCAAGCTGACCCAGCAACCGGTCGAAGGGGCCATGATCCGACACAAGATCTCCGATCCCAACACCGCAACCTACAGCGACCAGCGAGGCCGCTTCCTTCTGACGGATCTCAAAGCTTCCGGACAGTATTATCTGTATCTCACCGCCCAGGGCTATGTCTCGCAGCGCATCGCCACCACGGTTGACGCCGGCCGCATCGTCGAGAACATCCGCTTCGAGCTCGATCCCGGTTCTCGCGTCGAAGGCATCGTAACCGACGCCCAGGGCGCCCCCGTCGCCGGCGCGACCGTCAGAACATTCCACTTCACAAACGTACCCTTCATGACCGGTCCGGACGGTCGCTTCGAGATCGATGGATTCGACCCTGTTGTCCATGGGTACGCCATCACAGTTGCGCACCCCGGCTTTCCTCTGACCTCGGTGACCGTCCATCCCGCTCCAGCCGGGCAGACACGGTATCAAGACATTGTGCTCGAAGCGGGCGCAACCGTCCTCGGACAAGTCACCGATGACAACGGGAATCCCCTCGAAGGCGTGACCGTTGGCAACACCGGATCGCGCGCCATGTGGAACTGCATCACAGCGCGGACCAATACGCAGGGAGAATACCGACTCGAAAACGTGCCTGTCGGAGAGCTCATTCTCTGGGCCGCTGACTCCGACCACGGCCTGTACGTCGAGCGGGCGGTGATCGAGCCGGACGCGACCGCGAAACGGATGGATATCCGACTCCAGGAGCCGGTGTCCCTGCACGGTCGGATCATCGACGAGGCGGGAGCCCCTGTGGCAAACGTTCAGGTTCTCATTCATGCCTACAACGGCGTCTCCAATCTCACCGATGAGCGGTACACGAGCGACACAGACGGTCGTTTCGTAATTCCGAACGCCCCGGCCGAGGGCAGCATCACGCTTGCATGTCTGCGTGAAGGAATATGCGCCGAGGAGCACAACTTCGACCTTGGACTCGAGGAGTACGTTCTGAGAGTCCGCCGGGCGGGACGCGTGTATGGAATGGTCCTTGCCGAGACGACGGGACAGCCGATTCCAGAGTTCACCGTCAAGATGACTGCCAGCGAAATCGGATCACGTGTGGTCGGCTTCAGAGCGCAATGGTTGGATGAAGGGTACGCATTCGAATCACCCGAAGGCCTGTTCGACACGGGAATCGACCGCCTGCCCGTAGGCGGCGCGGTTCGCATGACGGTTCAGGCTCAAGGCTATGATTCACTGACGCTCGATCCGGTGGTGGTTCAACCCATCTCGACAGATCCCAATCGCACGGTATTCCGTCTGGAACCGGCAACCGTCTTTGCCGGGCGGGTCGTTTCCCGCGAGGGTCGCCCCATCGAGGGAGCGACCGTGCTGCTGTTTTCCGACAAGAGCGAGCCGAGGCGAGAGTACTGGCCACGTGCAGTAACCGACGCGATGGGCACGTATGTGCTCTCCGGATTGGAGCCGGAGCCGTATTGCCTGTTCGTCAGTGCGGCGGGCTTCGCGCCCCGTGTCCATGTCATGGCGGACCTGCTCGAACCGGCCAACCAACTGGCGAACCTCGTGCTCGATGTCGGTGCCACCGTGACCGGGCGCGTCGTCGATGAAAATGGTGAGGGAATCGGCGGTCTGCGTATCAGTGCAAGTGTGAGTCTTGGACGAGCAGTGGACGTCCTGACACGCTGGCCGAGTCTCGGGCCCACAACTCACACAGACAATGATGGACACTACCAGTTGTCGGAGGTCCCGACCGGATCGGTGGCGCTGTCTCTCTGCGACAGCGATGGCTATGAGTTGGAACGCCAACAGGTGACGCTGGAACCAGGTGAATCGAAGGAGGTAGACTTTGGTGGTGAAGGCGGGTATGCAGTCACCGGGATCGTGCGGATTGGCGGTGTCCCCGTTGAAAACGCGCGCATCTCACTCCACCTCGAACAAGCAAGGCAATTCCAGAGAAGGACCGATCCACAGGGCCGCTTCCGCATCCACGGCGTCACAGAGGGGACCTATTCGCTCTGGGTCGTATGGCAGCCCGGCTTCGTCAAGAAACCCACCCAATGGCCGAGAGAGCAACTGTTCCATGTGCGTCGGACCGTACATGTTGACCGCGACACAGAATTGGACGTCGATCTCGCAACAGACGGCGCGGAGAACCTGTGAGCCTGCCTTTCCGTGCGAGACGGCTACGACCAACCTGGTCACGCGGCAGGCCGAGGTCGTCCCCCTGGACGATTGACCTGGAGCGCCATCGCACACACAGGGCCGAGTCGGAGGGCTCGGCCCTTTTCGTCTGTTCACGTCAGCCAGCAACCTTCGAGCGTGCGCTCGATTCGACGGATTCTCCTGGATTCCGTATATTACGCGGCGGGACCGCTGTGTCTTTAGAGTGATAGTGGACAGTTCCAGGAGACGTGAGTTGGCCGACTCGATCGTGCAGGAAAAGGTCTTGGTTCAGCGTTTCAACAAGGGCGACCGGCAGGCCCTGCGCCGGATCTACGACCTGTACAGGGTGGATCTGATGACCCTGGCAGCCGCCCTGCTCTTTGACAAGAGTCGTGCTGAGGACGCGGTCCACGAGGTCTTCGCCCGGCTGCTTCAGGGCTCGCCGCGGATCAGGATCACGACCAGTCTGCGGGGGTACCTGCTGCGAGCAGTAGCCAACACCGCGCGGAACGCCAACCGCCAGCGTCGCGGCGGCCAACTCACGGATGCACAGGCCGACACCGCCGATCTGCCGCACAGCCCATCACCCGAAGGCGCGGTGGCCCAGGCCGAACAATGCGAGAAACTCACCGTTGCCCTGCAACAACTGCCTTACGAACAGCGTGAGGTCGTTCTCCTGCGGCACTATGGCGACCTGCCCTTCAAGGCCATCGCCAAGTGCCAGGGCGTCTCTATCAGCACGGTTCAGGGCCGTTACCGTTACGGCCTGGAGAAATTGCGGTCCTCGTTGGCGGGTGATCTATGAAGCCGAACGAACTCGACCAATTGATTAAGAGCCTGCGAACCGCGCCGAGTGACCGGCTCGACCAGCGGATCTATGCCTTGCTGGACTCGGGTCCGGCGATCCCTTCGGCCGGCGTGTGGAGACGAATCATAAGAAGTCCGATTACGAGACTGGCGATCGCTGCTGTGCTGGCGGTTGCGGTGTTCATCCTGGTCAGGCACCTGAGCGGCCGGGAGACAGCGCCGTACGATCGAACCGCGATCGTGGCCGATGTTGCACGGGCCGAACTGATCCGTGCGGAGGGACTGTTCCGCCAGAACGATGTGTCCGGCCTGCTGACGCTCATGGAGACCGGGCGGTATGGAACCAAGGTGAAGGTCGCCGGCTACCTCGAACGCATTGGCAACGCTTCGGCCCTTTCTGCCCTGGAGGCTCTGGCCGCCCAATGGCAGGGCGCGCCGGATACGAATCCTTTCCGGAAGGCCATCGACGCCATTCAGCAGCGGGAGCGACCCGCCGCCGAGCCGGAGCCCGCGCGGGCCGAACCCAATGCGGTCTCCGAACGCCTGCCCGAAGGGACTTCGTCCAGCCGGAGCGAGAGATCGTCTCCACAATCTCTGACAGCACCGGCGGCACGCCGCGAGCTCGTCACGTACGCAGGCAGAGTCGTCGACGAAATGGACCGTGCCGTGCCAGGCGTCCACGTGTGGGGACAGGTGCTGAGCAACGCCTTCCAAAACTCCGTTCTCGCGCAGGAAACACTGACCGATGCGGACGGTGCGTTCCGCCTGACCGCTGCTCGCCCTGTGGAAGGCACGGAGATCCTCCGCGTCCTCTATTTCGACCATGCCGACTATGGCTTGGGTTGGCACAGTCTGGCCGGCTCGGACGCCGACGGGGACATCCAGGTGACGCTGTACGCGCCCGGCGCCGTGTCTGGAGTCGTGGTCGACACGCTCGGCCAGCCGATCGCCAATGCTCGGATCGAGGCAGACGTGCGCCTGTCCGCCGACGGCCAGACAGACCAACTGATGCTGTGGGATCTGACCGACATGGCACTGTACGCCAACGACCAGGGCGAATTCATCCTCGACCGCCTGCCCGCGCCGGCCTCGGTGCGCTTGCGAGTCTCCGCCCCTGGGTACGCGCTGTACACGACACCCCCCAACTCAGAAGGCGAGGCCTTCTCCATCGAGGTCGGCGAGGAGAGTCTGCGGATCGTGCTGGAGCCGGGCAGCGCGATTGCCGGTCGGATCGTCTACGAGGATGGCACACCCTATGAACGTCGCGCGGTCATCATAGCCGAGGGTCCCGGCGTCCACGAGCTGGTCTTCGCAACCGAAGACGATGGGACGTTCACATCTGGCGGACTACCGGCCGGGCTCTATCATCTCAACGCCATGAAGGACGAGTCCAAACCTCTGTGCGCCCCGGTCGAGGTGCAGGTCGATCTGGCAGCGGGCACATCGCAGGTTGTGCTGAAGGTGCTCCCGGCCGATCAGCCGGTCGCGGTGCAGATCGTGGACGAGACCACGGGCGGTCCGCTGGAGAACGTCTGGGTCCGCGCGGAGTTTGCCGAAGGCGCAGAGGGCTCGGTCGCCCAAGTGCGAACGGACCGGGCAGGCCACGGCACGCTGGCCATCCCGCCGGGCCGGTATCGAATCGTGGCCCAGGGGTGGAAGAACGGCCGGTTCAGCGAGGTCGCCGAGGAACTCACGCTCGCAAGAGAACAGACCGATGCGGCCGTCGTCATCGCCATGACCGCTCGTGCGAACGTCACCGGCCGACTCATTGACATGAACGGCAATCCGGTCGAAGGATTTGTCCAGATCGATTCGGACCGCCCGGGCCAGACCGATCCGAACGGCAGGTTCACCATCGAAGAGCCCTTTGGCGACGCGTTCGAATACAAGGGGCTGTGGGCGTACGACAACGCGCAACGAATCGGAAAGACGCTCCTGTTCCGAAAGGCCGATTACGCCGGCGAGCTGGTGATCGTCCTGGAGCCTTGCGCGACGCTGGCCGGGCGAGTTGTGAACGAGGCGGGCCAGGTTCAACCCGACGTCAGGCCCAAGCTAGGCATCTGCAAGCCCGGCGGCACAACGAGCTACCGGTCGCAAACGCCATGGACCGTGGCCGTGGACGGGAAGGGGAACTTCGTCATCGAGAAAGTCCCGGTGGGCGTCTCCATGCGAGTCAGCGCCGAACGCAAGGGTCTGCAAGGCGGCGTCAACGTTGACGAGTCACTGCCGGGGCAGATCTGCGATGTGGGCGACATCGTCCTGCGTGGTTACGGCGGAATCGACGAGAATACGGACTGGACAGGCATTCTCGAAGGGACCATCACCGACGAGAACAACGAACCCGTCGTTGCGGTGAAGGTCAAGGCCTACACAGGCACCGACCGCTTCGAAGCCACTACCGACCGGCGCGGCCACTTCAAGCTGACCGGCCTGCCCAAGGGAATCAGGCTGAATTTCAGCCTCTATCTCGACGCGTACGGACACTGCCACAAGTACGTCTACGCCGACAGCGACGACGGCAACATGCAGATTTTCCCGCAGGGTTGGGAGTTGCTTGGAAAGCAAGCGCCGCCACTATCCATCGCGAAGTGGTACAACAGCGAACCACTTGCGCTCGACGAGCTTCGCGGGAAGGTCGTGCTACTGCAAGTCGGCGTGCTCCTGCCCCTCTACGGGGAGGATCTGACTGCGATGCAGAAGGTGGCGGAGAAGTACGCCGGCCGGGGGCTCGAAATCATCGCGATCCATCAGCCCATGGATGTCACCTGGGGCGGCAAGGTCACCGACGACGACCTGCAGAAGTTTGTGACAGAGGGCCACGTGCCGTTTGCCTTGTGTCTCGACCAGGAGCGACAAACCTATAGCGCGTACGCACCCAAGGCCACGCCCGCTCTGTATCTGATCGACCGCGAGGGACGCGTGGTCATTTCTCCCACGAACGACAACCTCGAAGCCTGCATCGACCAACTGCTCGAACGCTGACCGATCAGTTCTCGCGGCGGTTCAGGAGGTGGAAGACCAGGGCGACGGCGATCAGGGCGGCGGTGCCGACGGCGCCGACGAGGATCGGCTCGAAAGTGGCTTGCGCCCACGATGGCCAGTCGGGTCCCGGCGCGCCGGGACGGACGAAGGTGCCCCAGGTGATGACTGCGATGCTGACGCCGACAGCGACGAGGCCCTGCCGGAGCGTCAGACGGACGCGCAGCAGGCCCAACAGGAACAAACCGAGGATGCCGCCTCCGAAGATGCCCGAGATCTGCCACCACGTATCCAACGCGTTTGCCGCTCGGATCATCAACAGCGCGAAGGCGGTGCCCAGCACACCCCACAGCACCGTCATCAGGCGCAGGAACAACAGGCTGCCGCGTTCGCCGACCTGACGACGGATGAAGCGTTTGTAGAAGTCCAGCAGCAGCACGGTGGCCGAGCAGTTCAGGGCCGAGTCCACCGTGCTCATCGCCGCCGCGACGATCGCCGCCAGGATCAAGCCCTTCAGCCCGGCCGGCAACTGCGTCGCGATGAAGTACGGGAAGACCTTGTCACCCTTGTCGATGCCCTGCGCGATCAGTTCACCCTCCCGGCCCGAGTAGAAGGCGAACAGGGCCGTGCCGATGTACAGGAAGATCGCCGTCAGCGGAATGTAGATCAGCATGGCGATCCACACCGAGCGCTTCGCCTGGCGCTCGGTCGGCACCGCCGAGTACTTCTGCACGTAGTTCTGATCGGCCAGCAAATTGCGCAGGTTCTCGGTGACGCCGTAGACGATCATCACCCAGACCGTACGCGACGAGAACGAGAACGCTCGACTGCCCAGGCTGAACTTGTCGGCGTCGAACGCCGCCTGGACCAGCGGTTCGGAGCCGGCGAAGATGTCACGCGACAGACTCACCGCGCAGAAGACGATGCCGACAATCATCACGATCGACTGCATCACATCGGTCCAGATGACCGCCTCCATGCCGCCCAGCAGCGTGTAGACGATCGTGATCGCTCCGATGACGACGATGATGATCGCGAGGTTCCACGGGATGAACGAGTGCAGCAGCACGCTGACCAGATAGAGGATGACCGCCATGCGGCCGACCATCAGGAGCACGAAGGACAGAGCCGCATAGACCCGGCCCCAGGCGCCGAGCCGCTCCTCCAGAAACGCGTAGACGGAGACCAGTTGCATCCTGCGGTAATATGGCACGGCATACCGGCACACCAGCCAGGCGACGGGGATGATGCACAGCGAGAAGATGAACACGTGCCAGTCCGAGTCATAGGCCTTTCCCGGCGTGGCGATGTAGGAGATGCTGCTGGTGTAGGCGCTCATGACCGCCAGTCCGGCGGCCCAGGCGGGAATCGTGCGGTCGGCCACCATGAACTGCTGCGCCGTGCGGCACTTGCGCTGATAGTAGAGTCCCAACCCGACGAGCACGACGCAGTACGCCACCAGGATCGCGATGTCGAAGGCCCCAAGGTTTCCGACCATAGTCCCTCTCAGTTCACAGTTCTCAGTTGTCGGTTCTCGGCAGTCAGGACCCTGCTGGCAACTGGCAACCGGAAACTGTCAACCGGCAACTGTCAGTCCGTTCACCGTGATGCCCAACTCTTCGATGTACTTCTGCACGATCTGCCGCTCCGGCCCTCGGAAGCGGTGCAGCGGTTCGGCCATGAAGTCGCTGCAGATCCCCAGGCACGATAAGGCGCACTTGAGGCCCTTCAAGAAGCTCGACTCGTATCGCCCCACGCGGTAGATCGTTCGGCCCAGCTCGACCACCGTCCGGTGCAGCGTCTGGACGCGGGCCATGTCGCGTGCGCACGACGCCTCGTACAGATCGACGTACAAGCGAGGCAGCAGATTGGCGCCGCCGCAGATGCCGCCGTGACCGCCGAGCAGGACCGTCTCGGCCAGCAGCATCTCCGGGCCCATCAGCAGCGCGAAGTCCGGCCGGTCCGCCATGAGAAACTGCAAATGGCGGAAGTAGATCATGTTCGTCGAGCTGTCCTTGAGTCCGACGATGCCGGGCATGTCCGACGCCGCCTGAACCGTCTCGGGATCGAACATCGCCCGAGGATAGTTCGGCAGGTTGTAGAGAAACGCCGGCAGCGGCAGTTGCGGCACGAGATGGCGAAGGAATTCGAGCAGCTCCGGCTGGCCCGCCGGATAGTAGTGCGGCGCCGGCAACACCAGCCCATCGGCGCCGGCCGCGGCCGCCTTCTGCGCCAGGCCCAGCGCCTCGACGAACGACGTGTCGATGATGCCCACCAGGACTGGAACGCGGTGGTCCACCTGCGCGCAGACCCGCTCGACCAGCTCGTGCCGCAGGCGATGGCTCAGGCTCGGCGCCTCGCCCATCGTGCCGAGGACGAAGAGGCCGTGAACGCCCCCGGCCAGGATATGCTCGACCAGCCGCTCCAGACCGGGCACGTCGAGCGCATCGCGGTCTTCCAGGGGCGTCACCATCGGCGGAATGATCCCGCGCAGCGGCCGGGCCAACTTACCCACATCCGATCCCATCGCGTGTCCTTCTATTTACGATTTACGAATTAGGATTTACGATTGAAGGCCAGATCGTAGACTGTAAATCGCAAATCGTAAATCCCAAAGTCCGCAAAATGACGCCGCCACGCCTTACGGCGTCACTACAAACCGATCTGACATCATACCACCAAACCACCGTCACACCAGCCCCTATCCGCAAAATGACACCGCTTGGCGCTTCGGCGGGATGGGGATATATTCGCCCATGTTCACAGTGAACCATTGACGGGACATGGCGCACCGACTGGAAAGGTGGACGAGATGAATGCAAAACGATACACGTGCGGTCGATTCCTGTGTCTTTCGGTGTTGCTGGTCTGGGGCCTGTCGGGGTTCACGGGCACGGATCGATCCGGTTCGGCGGCACAGACGAAGGACACGCCGGACCGCCAGTATGCACCGACGCGCGACGTCGATATCATCCGGGTGACCATCGACGTGACGCCGGACTTCGAGGAGCGTACGATTCGGGGCGTTGCAACTATCCGCTTTGCGCCGATCTCTCGGCTCCTGACCGAGCTGAAGCTCGACGCCATTGACCTGAATGTTGCCTCAGTGGTGTCGGACGCCAAGATCGCGGGCTACACGACGACCGACAAAGACATCAGAATCACCTTCCGTCCGCCCCTGCTGCCCGGCGAGGAACACTCCCTCACGATCGTGTATGACGCCGAGCCTCGGCAAGGGCTCTATTTCCGCACGCCTGCAATGGGATACCCGCCGACGGACGCGCACCTGTTCACGCAGGGCGAGAGTCACGATGCGCCGCACTGGTTCCCGAACTTCGACTACCCGAACGAACGATTCAGCTCCGAGGTCGTCTGCCACGTTCCGCCCGAGATGACGGTCGTCTCCAACGGTCGTCTGGTATCCGAGCGAATCGACCCGGAGACGGGCCTCAAGGCCGTTCACTGGCTCCAGGAGAAGCCCCACGTCAACTATCTGATCGCGCTGGTCGCCGGGTGTTTCGAGAAGCTCGAATCGCGGCACGGAGACATTCCGCTGGGGTTCTACACGCCGCCTTCGCAGTTCGCTCAGGCGGCCAACAGCTTCGAAGGCACCGCCGACATGATCGCTTTCTACGAGCAGGAAATCGGCATCCCTTACCCCTGGAACAAGTACGATCAGGTCATCGTGGAGGACTTCGTCGCCGGCGGAATGGAGAACACGACGCTGACCATCCTGACCGACGGGACGTTGTTCACCGATGCCTCGGAGAATATCCACTCGAGCCAGTACCTGATCGCTCATGAGCTGGTGCACCAGTGGTTCGGTGACTATGTGACCTGCAAGGACTGGAGCCACCTGTGGCTCAACGAAGGGTTTGCGACCTACTACGAGGCCTTGTACGACGGGCACAAGAACGGCCGCGATTCGCTTCTGTATGGATTATACCAGAGGGCCAAACAGATCGTGTCGCGCGATGGTGATGCCCTGCCGATCGTCACACGCGACTATGAGAATGCTGACGACCAGTTTGACTACCGCTCGTACGAGAAAGGCGGCTGGGTACTGCACATGCTCCGCAACCAACTGGGCGAGACGCTGTACCGCCGGATCATCAAGACCTACGTCGAACGGCACGCCCTGAACGTCGTAGTGACCGAGGACCTGCGTTCGGTCATCGAGGAGTTCTCGGGCCAGTCCTTCGACCGATTCTTCGACCAATGGCTCTACCACTCCGGCTACCCCGAACTGAAGGTCTCGTACAAGTGGTCGGAAGAGGACAAGCTCGCCAAGATCAGCGTCGAACAGACGCAGAACGCAGGCGAGCACGGCACCGAGGTCTTCTATCTGCCCGCCAAGGTCCGCTTCTGGCTCGGCGACAAGCCGACCGACCGGGATGTCGTGATCGACAGCAAGAAGCAGGACTTCTATTTCGCGCTGGCGTCGGAGCCAAACGTCGTGTGCTTCGATCCCGACCTGACGCTGCTGGCCAAGGTTACGTTCGACAAGCCCAGAGCAATGCTCTACGCGCAGCTCGAAAACATGGCGGAGGTGGCCGGCCGGTTCCGCGCGGTCGATGCGTTGAGAGAGGAGAAGGACAAGAAGACCATCGGCAAGCTCCAGGAAGCACTGAACCAGGACCCCTTCTATGGCGTTCGGATCAAGGCATCGGCCGCACTGGGACGTATCCACAGCGACGAGGCGTTCGAAGCGCTGGCTGATTCGATGGACCAGAGCGACGCCCGCGTGCGGCAGCGCGTCATTGAAGACCTTGGCAAGTTCTATCGCTCCGAGGTCCCGGCGCTGATGCAGAACGCGATGGCCGACGAGAAGAACCCGGAGGTACTGGCGGCCGCCATCCGCACGACCGGTCGTTACAGCGGCCCGCGAACACGCGAGGTCGTCGAGAAGTGCCTCCACGCCGAGTCGTATCGAAACACGCTGGCCAACGCTGCGATCTCCGCCCTCCATACGCTCGATGACGCGTCCTACATCGATGAGCTGATGGCGGTGCTCCGCGACAGCGAGTTGCAGTGCGATTCCTGGGATTTCGCCGGGGGCCTCGGCACCCTGGCGCACATCGCGCGCAACGAGGAGGACCGCACGCCGGTGCGTCAGTTCCTGGCCGGCTATGTAAACCATCCCCGGCAGTCCATTCAGGCCGGCGCGATCGCCGCCCTCGCCACGCTCGGCGACCCAAAGGCCATTCCGATCGTCGAGACCTTCCGAGGCCGCGAGCCACGCGACTGGGTCGAGCAACGCGCCGTCGAGGCAGTCGACAAGCTCCGCGAGAAGAAGCCGCTGGTCCCGGAGGAGATTGTCGAGTTGCGAAAGACGCTGGATGAACTGAAGGAGCAGACCAACAAACTCAAGGAGGAAATCGAGGACCTCAGGAAGAAATCCAGCGCCGGCGAAACAGATTCATAGGTTTTGCAGGTCCGACAGGAGACCGCAGGCTGTCCGCCTCAGGCCAGGCGGGCGAGCACGTCGTCGAGAGGCACGGTCGCGAAACCGGCGGCGGCGTCGCTGATCCCGTAGGGAATCACGAGCAGGCCGTTGTGAACCAGTCCGCCGCAGGAGTACACCACGTTGGGGACGTAGCCTTTGCGTTCCTCGAGGTTGGCCATCAACAGCGGCTCTTCCAGCCGGCCGAGCACCTTCGTCGGATCATCGCGGTCCAGCAGCGTGGCGCCGATGCAGTAGTGACGCATGGGACCGACCCCGTGCGTCAGCAGCAGCCAGCCGGCCGCCGTCTCGATGGGCGAGCCGCAATTGCCGATTTGAATAACCTCCCAGGGGAACCGAGGCTCCTGGACTTTGACCGCCTCGTCCCAGATGAGAACGTTGTCGGATCGGAGGATGTACAGGTTCTCCCCGTCGATGCGGCCGCTCATCATGAAGCACCCGCCCACCTTGCGCGGGAACAGGGCCAGCCCCTTGTTGCGGGCGCAGCGTCCGTGCAGCGTGCGGACGCGAGCCACGCTCGGCTCGCGCAGTTCGACGATCTGGGGGAGGATCTGGCGTCCGTTGTAGGCGGTGTACGTGCCGTAGTAGCGCACCGAGCCGTCGTCGTCGGTGAAGCGGACGATCCGCATGTCTTCCATGCCCTGGCTCTCGGCTTCGCAGATCGGGAACAGGACGGCGTCCGTGATCCGGCCGTCCGGACTGGCCTCGATGTCGTAGTCACAGCCAGCCAGCCACTCGAAGCCGGCCGACTCGCTGTCGGGACGCAGCAGGCCTTCGACGACGGCCTGGGGGCCGTTGATCGCCTCGCGCAGGTCCTCGGCGGTGAACCGCTCGCCCAGTCTCCGCAGGACGACTTCCATGATCGTCTCGCGCACGCCCAGCTCGGCGAGCTTGACGCGGAATTTCGCCTTGCTGAACCGCTCGTACTCGGCGCGTCGCATGGGTTCCTGGTACGGTCCGGCCGGCTCCAGCACGATCTCGCCGCCGGCATCGATGATCCCACGCCGGAAAACAATCGAGCTGAGATGCCCTTCGCCGACGGCCCGTAGACTCATGGCAAAGCGAAGAGAGCCGCCTTCCAGACCGCTCTGATCGATCGCAGGCGTCATGGACGGATTGAACATGGCCGCCGAGGCGAAGGCGTATTCCGTGGTGAAGCACGCGCCGATGTAGAGCTTGCGTTCCTCGCTGGCGTCCGGCGGCATGGCCACCCGTTTGGCCGCCTGCTCGTAGTGGGCCAGAAAGACGTTCTCCAGGCCCGCGGGAAGGTGGGCGAAGTTCGCCCGCGTTGCGTCCAGCAGACGCCGGACCTGCTCGTCGTCCAGCGCGTTGATGCGGGCGATCACATTCTGCGCACGGTCGGCCCCCAGCCAGAAGAAGCGAGTGATCGTCAAGCTGGCGTCCGCCTTCAGTCGCACGGAGGACCGTTTCACCGCCAAAGGCCCTGTCGTCATTCTTCTGCCCCTTTGAATTTACGATTTATGATTTATGATTTGCGATGGAGCCACGCCTGAGGCGTACGAGGCCAGATAGTAAACTGTAAATCATAAATCGTAAATCCCAAGGTGGAGTGGTCAGTAAGTGAACAGGTCGATGCGGCGGTACTGTTTCTGCGTCGCGGCGTTCAGGGCAGCGAGGACCTTGGCTTGGGCGTTCGGGGTCAGGCGGCGGCCCTTGCACGCGCGGGCAACCATCTTGTGCGTGAGTTGCCCGGTCGAGGCGGTCACAAGGTCATGCGGCTTGAGATGGTGCTCGGTCATGACCCGCGCAATCGGCTGTGGACCCAAGTTTCGTTCGATCTCGTCGCTCATCGATTCCAACCGCCCGATGCCCTTACCGGCACACTACAATACGATCGCGCCGAGGACCCACACGGCCATCGCCGCGGCGAGGCCTTCGACCAGGGTCCCGAGCGTCTGGAGCCTGTAACCCTGGCGAACCGTCATGGCGGACAGTTGGGTGACGATCCAGAAATAGCTGTCGTTGACGTGGCTGACAACCATGGACCCGGCGCCGATGGCCACGACCGCCAACGCCCTTCCGGTGGGCGTCGCCAGGCCGAGCGGACCAAGCATCGGCCCAACGATCCCGGCGGTTGTGATAATCGCGACGGTGGAGGAGCCCTGAGCGGTCTTGATCGCTGCGGCCAACACGAAGGGCAGCCAGAGCCCCCAGGCAGACGCATCGCCCAGAACCTGCGGGATGACATCGGCGATGTGCGAATTCAGGAGGACCTTGCCGAAGGCGCCGCCGCAGCCGGTAATGAGAATGACGGTTGCCGCCGCGCCTACCGCCTCGCCGACCCAGCCCGACGCAGAGAGCATGGAGGTCGTCAACCTGGCCGGAAGCAGAAAGGCCAGAAACACCCCGATCAGCAGCGCCACCACGGGCTGCCCGAGAAAGCCGATCACCTCGGCTACCCACCCTTCGACCAGCGGAGCACCCTTGAGCGTACAGACTGACCGCAGCAGGATCAGCACAATCGGCGCCAGGATTGGAGCAAGCGATTTGGCCACTGAGGGCCCATCAGACACCAACGGCGGCGCATCGGATTCGAGAGACTCATCGGGCGCCAGTCGGACCCGCGAGGCGATCCTGACGCTAAACAACCACGAGACCACCAGCGCCGGAACGCTGACGATCAGCCCAAAGAGGATCACCCGCCCCAGGTCTGCGTCCAGCACAGCCGCGGCCGCCACCGGACCGGGGGTCGGCGGGACCATCGTGTGCGTCGCGTAGAGGCCGAGACTCAGAGCCATCGCCCCGGCCGCCAGCGGAACCCGGGCCTTGGACGACAGCGAGCGGGCCAGAGGAGCCAGAAGAATGAATCCCGAATCGCAGAAGACGGGGATGCTCACAACGTAGCCGATCAAACCCATCGCCATCGGAACCTGACGCGGGCCGACCAGGTCCACCGTTCGCTGAGCCAGCCGGGCGGCGCCGCCCGACTTTTCGAGGAACGTGCCGATGATCGAGCCGGCCAGAATGACGATGCCGATCTGGCCGATGGTAACGCCGAAACCGTCGTTGATCGAATCGACGACGCCCTTCAGCGACATCTGCCGGCTGAGAATCCCATACCCGAACGCGGCGATCAGCAGCGCCAGAAACGGGTGCAGCTTCAGTCTGCTCGTGGCCAGGACGATGAACGCTATCGCAACCACGAGCAGCACGATCAGCCACATCGTCGAAAGACCTCCCATTGTTTGCGAAACGCGCGATCAGCGGGCCTGCACGTCGTAGCAGAGCAGTTGGTCCTGATCACGCAGGTAGAGCTTCTTGCCGGCCACGACCGGATGCGGCCAGGTCTTGGGCTTGCCGAAACCCGGCTGCACGAACCGTCCGGTCTCCTTGTAGCCGTCCGGCGTCGCCTCGATCAGAGCAACGATCCCGTCGTCCTCGGCACGCAAATACAAGCGTCCATCCGCATACACCACGGAACCTTTGCCGACCTGCCTCTTCTCGGTCCACGTCAGCTTGCCTGTCGCAAACTCCTGGCAAACCCAGCCTCGGCTGTCGCAGTAGCCGTACACATGATCGCCGACCAGCACCGCGCCGCCGTGATGGCTGGCGATGCTCCGCTCAGCGTAGACCTGTCGAGCCTGGAGCTTGCCGCCGGTGCGCTCGACCTCAAACAGATTGCTGCCGGCGCCATAGCCGCTGGTCACATAGACCTGATCGCCGCTGACGATGGGCGTGGGAATCACGGCGGTCTTGCCCTTCCGCTCGACACGCCAGAGCACTTCGCCCCTCGGGCTGATGCCGACAACGCTCTCGGCGGTCAACTGGACGTACTGCTTGACGCCGGCGATCTCCGCGCAGACAAGCGAGGAGTAGTGGGCCGGATCGGTGAAGTCCTTGGTCTGCCACAGGAGCCGGCCGGTGCGCTTGTCGAGGGCAACGATCGCGCCCCTGGACCCGCCGGGGGTGCAAACCGCCTGATCGCCATCGATCAGCACCGATTCGCTGTAGCCCCACTCGGGCCGCTCGCCTCCGAAATCCTTGGACATGTGCTTTTCCCACACCTTGGCGCCGTCGGCGGTCTTTAGGCAGGCCAGCTCGCCATACTGCCCCATGACATACAGCAAATCGCCGTCGACGGTAGGCGTGCCGCGCGGTCCGGCGAAACCGCCCCAGCCGGGCGCTCCGGCCTTGCCGAGCGGCGTGCTCCACCGCAGCTTGCCGTCCGCCCGATTGAGCGCATGCACGTAACACACGCCGCCTCTGTCGCCCGTGGTATAGACCCGATCGCCGACGACCGAAACGCTGGAGAATCCCTCGCCGAGGCCTGTGGCCTTCCACACGAGCGTCGGACCGCCTTGCGGCCACTGTTGGAGCAACCCGGTCTCAGACGACCGACCGTCGCGGCTGGGCCCTCGCCATTGGGGCCAGTCGCTCGCCTGGCACAGGGTGGAAATCAGCGTCAGGGCACACGCGCATCCGATCGTCAGTCTCAGTCGCATCACACATTCTCCTGTAGTAAGGTCATGATTGTCCATGCCGCAGCAGTCTACCGGACATCGTGTCCATCGACAACGTTTATCCCGCCGCACAATTGGCGGCCGGCCGGCGTATAACGGTAGACGAGCAATGGAACAGCGCTATTGCACGTATGTTTCCAATCGAGGGCAGATACGGGAGGCATGGGATGCAGGTTCCACTACAGGTATCGTTCAAGAGTATCCCCAACACCACCGTAGTTGAAGGGCTGATCCGGCAGAAAGCCCACAAGCTCGAACGGGTCTGCGACCATCTGTCGAGCTGTCGTGTGGCCGTGGAAAGGCCCCCAAAACACCCCGAGGACGGCAATCCCTATCGCGTGCGGATCGACATGACCGTCCCGCCGGGACACAAAGTCGTCGTCAGAAACGAGCCGGGAAGAGGCAAGACGAAGGACCCCCTCGACGTCGTCATTCGAGACGCCTTCGACACAGCCTCGCGCCGCCTGAGGAAACTCGTCGCGTTGCAGCAGGGCCGAGGCAAGGGCCGTCCCCATCGTTAGCGCGACGGAGTAGACCGTCCGTTCCTGGGCGAAATCGGGCTTGGGCGCTCACTCGACGGCGATCTTGAGCACCGCCTTATGGATCTGTCCGGCGCCTGCCAGAGGCGCATGGGCGTCACGCGGGAAGAAGATGGCGAATGAGCCAGCCCGAACCGGCGTCCAAAGTTCGGGGGCGTCCTTGAAGAACTCGATGTCCTTCTCGGGATCGTAGCTCACGGCGGATATGGCGCATGCTGCGGCGGGCTTCCAGCCCATTTCGTCGGTCCCGCTCAGGATGTATTGGATGTCGATGTACTTGCGGTGCGCCTCCAGGGGCGCCTCGGCCCGGCGGCGGGCCGGGCTGTGGCTCATCAGACAGAACAGACGGTCTCCGTCGATCTCGTGACGGCCGTCGGGCAGCTCCGCCAGATCGCTGCGCCGCAGGAACGCGAAGGCCCTCTCGAACGCCGGATGCATACCATAGTATTCCTCCGCGTTCGCCAGACGATCGACAATCATACGATCCCGTTCCATAGACTGCGCCACCTCCTTGTTTGCTGAGCAGCCGGCCAAGCTCCCGATGGCAACCCACACGAGAAGCCCAATCCACGCGATGCGAACCATCCAGTCCTTGCTCATAGCCATTCTCCTTCGTTGCTCCCAAAGACGCTATTATGAGCCTCGTCGCTCCAAAAAGCAAGCCGGGTGCCCGTTGTCGGTTGTCAGTTGACAGTTCTCAGTTGGCGGTTGGCGGTTGGCGGTGGACTGGGCACTGAGAACTGACAACTGGGAACTGACAACTGAGAACTGGGAACTGACAACTCAGCGCTGCGCTTGATTCCTCGCGGAGACGGGCTACAATGCAGCCTCGTCGAGCGTTCGAGTGAGCTTTCAAATGGGATGACGGCAATGAGGGCTACCCAGCCATGAAGACCTTTTCCATCGCAAGTGTGTGTCTGCTGTTCGCGGTCGTCGCAGCGACGAGCGGCGCGGCGCCAGTCGTGGAAGTCGAAGAGGACGTCTATAGCTATAACTCGGCCGACAACGGCGCCGGGCCCATGTGGTGCCACGGGTCCACTTGTCTGGTGCGGATCGACGAGGCGATTTTCGCCAGCGGGCTGGAGACGATCGCGGACGCCAAGCCGCTGAACAACTGCCGCTGGATGCTGTTCGCTCGCGGGGACCGGGGCTGGGAGAAGGTCTGCGTCGACGAATCGGGGCGGACGCGCGAGCCCTGCCCGCTGGTCGGCTTTCCCGATGGCCGATTGTTCCTGTCGGCCAACCCGACGCTCGACGCGAATGCCTACTCCGGTCCGGCTCGACCCGAGGTGCTCCAGTTCGATGCGAGCGACCCGCGCGCGCCGGCGCGCACCCTGCTTCCCGCCTGGCAGGACCAACCGAAGTTCACTGAACATTCCTATCGCAGCTTCGCCGCCGATGGACCGAATCACGAGTTGATCCTGTTGCAGAACGTCGGCTACACGCACGCCGAGTGGTCGTTCCTCGATCGCGAGGGGCGATGGAGCGCACAGGGGCAGCTCAAGTGGCCGTGGGGCGCCGAGTACAGCAAGCCGCAACCGATCCGCGTGTGCTACCCGAACGTCGCGTTGAAAGACCGGGCGGTCCACTTCTGCGGCGTCAGCGATATCATCGAGCCGAACGAGACCTGGCGGGCGTTCAAGAGGGAGCTGACCGGCCGCGAGTGGGACTACGATTTCCGCCGGCTGTTCTACACGTGGACGCCCGACGTCACAAGCGAACCGTTCCGGCCGTGGGTGGAGATCGCCAGCCGAGAGAAGACCTGCGGCTGGGTCACGCCGGGCGACTTGTGGATCGCCCCCAATGGCGATGTGCACCTGCTCTGGACCGAGCGGGCCCTTGATGAGCGGCTCCGCGAGAGATTCTTCTCCGACGCCAGGCAGAGCCACTCGCTGAACTACGCGGTCGTGCGCGATGGGCAGGTGCAGTCTCGCCGCACCGTGTTGGCGGCGGAAGAAGGCAAGTCCAACGAGCGGCCGGGCCGGGGTCGCTTCCACGTCACGCCGGACCATCGGCTGTTCGTGTTCTTCTACATCAGCGGGTCGGATGCGAGCGGCAAGAGCGTCTCGGAGAACCGCCTGCTGGAGATCGGACCGGATGCGAACGTCGGTCCGGCGGTCCGCGTGCCGTTGCAGAAGCCGTTCACCGAATTCTTCACCGCGACGGTCCGCGCCGGATCGCCTCCATCCCAAACGCTGGAGCTGCTTGGGACCAGACAGGGTTCCGGCAACACCATCAGCTACGCGCGAATCCGAATCGACTGACGCGCGCCCCGTTTGAAGGAATGCACATGGGCCTGTTTCTGGACATCTTCACGAAGGTGTTCTTCATCCTCTCGCCGTTCTTCTCGGTCTCGATGTTCCTGCTGCTGTCGGGCGACATGGACCGGCGCACCCGCAACTACTGCGCCCTTCGAACCAGCGTGGCGATCCTGGTCATCTGCTTCGTGGTCTACTTCTTCGGCAACCTGATCTTCAAAGTACTGGGGATCACGGTGCCGGCCTTTCAGGTCGGCGCCGGCACGCTGCTGTTCCTGACGGCGATCAACATGGTCTCGGGCAAGCGGTCGGAGATCGGGCCGGACCGGGAGAGCGACTTCGCGGTGGTCCCGCTGGCGATCCCGATGATCGTCGGGCCCGGCACGATCGGCACGGTCCTCGTGCTCGGCATGGAGATCGGCAATGCACGCGAGAAGGTCATCGCCGCCGCCGCGATCCTGCTGGCGGTGCTGATGATCTCGCTGTTCCTGTTCCTGGCCGTGCCCATCGGCCGGCTGCTGGGCCAGAAGGGCCTGCAAATGATGATGAAGCTCACCGGCCTGATCCTGACCGCCATCGCCGCCCAGATCATCTTCACCGGCGTCCGCACCTTCCTGAACACCCCCACCCCCTGACCGCACCGCTCGCCCGTTTGTAGTGTGCCCGTGAGGGCATACCTTCGATGGAACAGGTAATGCCTTATCCCGATGTTCATCGGGATCACTACAAACCTATGCTCTTACGGGCACACTACGAACGGGCGTACTACGAGCGGGTCACTCGCGGGGGATTTCGTAGGGGTGGCAGCGGATGTCGGCATAGGCGAAGCCGGTGCCGGCACGTTCGCGTTGCTCGGCGAGCCAGGCGTCCAGGCCGATTTGTTTCATCCGCTTGCCGTCGGCGATCAGAGTCGGGTAGCCCTTGGCGATCGCCTCGATCCGATGGCACGGATAGTCCTGGCAGTCAACGCACACATCGACGCCTCGCTCACGGGCGCACTTGCGGATGCCGCAGAACGGCGGGCCGCCCCCCTGCCGGCAACCAGGACAGGCCTTGCTCAGGTCGCTCAGTCGCGTCAGGAACGCCCAGAACTCCTTGAATCCGGGAATGTCCTTGGCCCAGAATTCGTAGCCGTCTCTGGCCATCGTGCGTCGAAGCGCCTCGGCCTGGCGAGGCGTTCGCGCGCGGGCCGTACACAGTCCGCAATACAGGCCACAATACGTCACCAGCTCGTGTCCATTCTCGCTCATGGTGTTTACTCTCCGTTCTCCGAACAGGCTCTAATCGGATTCGCTCGACTGCTGTATTCTGCGGCGGAGGCGGTCGAGCAGATGCGTGACGAACCGGGAGCGGGCCAGCTCGCCCACGCCGCGAAGCGCGACGCGCTCGCTTTCAATCGCTCCGGTCGGTCGGCGGAACGCCACCTCCACCATGCCATCCTCCTGCAACGGCCCGACGGCGACCGCCCACTGGCTCGCCGCCGCACGGGCGGCCGCAGCAGCCAGCCGCTCCACCGCATCCCGGCCCGATGCACTCTGGGCCCAGTTCGCGTCGTGAACGTCGAGCAGATGGTGCAGTCGCTCCATGGTGGGCGCAACGTAGGCGCCGAGCACGGCGTCGCCCGCGCCCTCGGCGCCATTCAGCGCAGCCGCCACGGTCCCGCCGCTGCCAACCTCGGCCAGCGCGAGCGTCGCGCCTCGTGCCCGCAGCAGGCCGATCACGACCTGCTCCAGCGACGTCTCGTCGGCGGCGTAGATGTACTCACCCAAGCGGGCGACGATCTTCTGCTTGAGCGCATCGAGTCGTTCCTTCTCTCGCGGCGTGTCGTCGGGCAGCGTGAACGTGAAATCGACGCGACCGCCCTGGAACTGCGACCCGGTCGTGATATCCGGGTCCAGTGTCACGTGCTCCTTGATCCGCTGGTCG
Source organism: Sedimentisphaerales bacterium (assembly GCA_040772485.1). Taxonomy (GTDB): domain Bacteria; phylum Planctomycetota; class Phycisphaerae; order Sedimentisphaerales; family Anaerobacaceae; genus Anaerobaca. The sequence continues at coordinate 54,372 of JAXGYC010000023.1, forward strand.
ATCTCCGATTGACCGAGTCCGACGAAACGCAGCGTCAGCGAGCGTCCGGGAAGCCGCGTGCCGAAACGCCGGCTCAGATAAGGGATCAGCTCATCGCGGACCATTGGCTGCAATTCGCCCGGCGGTCCCGGTAGCGCTACGATCGCGCCCTTGGTGAGTTCAAAGACCAGGCCGACGGCCGTGCCGCCGGCGTTGTCGAGGTACGATCCGCCTACGGGCGTCTGGACCTGGCGGCGCAGGTTCGCACGAAGCTGCTCGGGCGCGACGCCGAAACGCCTCGCCATTCTTTGAACCAGGTCCGGATGCTCGGCCAGAGGAATCCCGGTGAACTCAGAGATCGCCTCACGCGTCACGTCGTTGTCCGTGGGACCGAGTCCTCCCGTGACGATCACCAGCGGCGCCTTGCCCACAGCGAAGCGGAGAGCCTCCTTCAGATCGTCTCGCTTGTCGTCGACGCACATCGATCCGACGCAGTGCAGACCCAGCGGACGCAGCGTCCGCGTGAGGAAATGGGTATGCCCATCGGCGTAGGCGCCGGAAAGCAGCTCGCCCCCGGTGACAACAATCATGTAGCGGACTGCCTCGACCGTCTCGGTTGCCGCAGCCCCGGCCCCAGGCAGCACAACCAACGCCAACAGAAACCACACCAATCCCCGTCGGACCATTCGCTCTCGCATCCTTCGACCTCCTACGATCATGCATGCGCCGCCAGATTGGCTGTCATCCCCCGAAGGCATCACCTCCCGCAAAGGAGAACCCCCGAGCCACGGCATCCCGCTCGATGTAACCGATCAGCAGCGGGAAGTGGATCGCCGGATCGAGCCTTCTCGTCGTCCCATCGTACTGGGGCAGTACGATCGTCATGATGCGACGCTCCTCCCACACCCTCGGTTCAATCTCCAGTCGCATCGCAAACCCATACCGCGCGAGGCTGTCGAGAGCAGGAACCGGCAAAGGCCAGGGCTCCGGCTCTTTGCAGGCGGCCAAGGACGGGACCAGACGCGGTGTCACATAGCCGTCGTCGATCCCCACGTCGAAGTTCCTCTCGTAGATCCACGTGTAATGCCACTGGTCTGAGAACCACCGGTCCCTCAGCGCCTCGGTAGTCTCGCTGGCCATCTCTGCCGGCTGGACTCCGAGTTCCGCCAGCCGGGCCCCAAGCAAGTGTGTCACCGTTTCGCTGAACGGACGGGTCTGGTCCTGGAGGGCTTCCACGGCGATCTGAGTCCCGAGCAGATTCGAGTAGTTGTCTTCCCAGGAGAATGCCGACGGGAACTCGGACTGCCAGACCTTGAACCGGTAGCCGAACCACGTGAGGATCTCGTGCCAGGTCAGTCCCGTCCAGGCAAGATACTGACCGAGATCACACGAGACCTCCCTGGCGATCCGCTCGCGTTCGGCGCTGTCGAGGTCGTTCCAGTTCTCGGGATACGTCAGCTCGATGTAGTACAGGGACGGCTCGACCTGCTTGACCCGAAACGCAGTTCGACCCTTCTCCAGGTTCTCCAGCGCGACCGCCGCAAGGTACCCCGTCCAGTCGGCGGCCTTGCGAACGTGGGAGACATCGACGTGTCCGGCCCGGCAGGTGTACACGATGCCGCTCTGCTCGGACGCGCTGAACCGGTAACTGTGGGGTCCCAGGTCGGCAGCGCCGAGGAACCGCACGCCGCGTGTGGCGCTGGCATAGGAGCCGGGCCGAAGGCGCGGCAGCACCCGCGCATCCAGCCCGTTGAAAGTCCAATCGGCGGACGGCCCGATACTGCGCAGCGGATTCTGACGCACCGCCGCTCCGGCAAACCGCACGGTCTGCCGACACCCGATTGCGCCAAGCAGGAACACCGACAACGTGCAAACCAGACAGACACGCAGACCGCCAGACATCGATACCCCAAACCAATACCATCAAAACGGTTGTTTCATGATCGACGCGCGTATCGTAACCCGGCGCGCTGCCGATGGCAATAGACTCCAGCCGCTCGCAGCTCTGCCGTCCCGGTTCGCGGGGGCCTCCGTCATCACGTTTTCGGACGGCGGTTGTCCCACATCTGATTGACGCGCTGGATGTACTGCGCGACGTCGGCCTGGATGGGAGCCAGAGGTTCTTCGAGCCGGGCGACCGTTTGTTCGGAAAGTCGGCCGGCGGTAACCACCTGGCGTCCGGCGTCTTGCAGCAACCGCCCGTAGGCCTCCACGGCCGGACGGAGCTCAGGGATGGGCAACGTCAGAAGCGCCCCGCCACCTCGGTAGATCTCGCCGATCAGCTCGCAGTGGAAGTTCCGCGCCATCCGCCGATACAGCAGACGCAGGACCTGGAAGTGGCTCTGCTCGGGATAGCCGCAATTGGAGATCGCGACGATGCGTGTTGGCCTGTCGTGCTTGCGGCGGTGTCGCGTCTCCCCGGCCGGATCCGCTTCCATGTGCGGGTCGGCAACCGGGATCAGCCGGTCCATGAACATCTTCATCGGCCCGGTGACATTGTCCACGTACACCGGGCTGGCGAACACGACGGTGTCCGAAGCCAGAAATTTCGCCAGCAGGCCCGCCATGTCGTCGGTCAGACGGCAACGGCCCGGCGTCGTCGTCCAGCAACTGTAACAAGCGGTGCAAGGCTTGATCTCATGCTCACAGACAAACACATTCTCGACCTCCGCGCCAGCCTCCCGCGCCCCCGCCAGAAACTCCGCCACCATCTTGTGCGTGTTGCCCCGATTCTTCCTCATACTGCCGTTGAACGCCGTGATTCGCATGCTGCAACACTCCCTGAACGCCTCAAAATGGAAATCCCCGTCTGATGCGGTCTTCATGTCATTGAGCGTGCCCCACGCCTCGTCCACACTATGCCAACATCACCCCCCAAAGGCAAGGAAAACCACACACTGACACCTCCCTCTCTTCTCGCATCTGCTGGTAGGGGCGAGGCATGCCTCGCCCTTCCCCTGCGGGCAGCAGCCTCAATCCCGATACACATCAGGATGTGTGTGCGAGAACATCCTGGCAG
>JAXGYC010000024.1:0-50450 GCA_040772485.1 Sedimentisphaerales bacterium
GCCCGGCTGTATCCGCTGTGGCTCTGGGCCCACGTCAGCGGCGATTGGAAGCACATCGAGAGAAACTGGAATCACCTGCGAGGCTTGGCGGGTCGCCCCGCCAACAAAATGGAAGAGGACTGCCGCAACGGCCACCTCGCCGGTCTGATTGGCTACTGCCGGATCGCGGCGCATATGGACGATCAGGAAGCCCTCGCAGATGGATTGAATCGAACACGGTCCGCTCTTCGGGAGCGTCTGGCCTACGAATTGGCCCACCCGAACGGCGGGCTGATTTCGCAGGTACCTGTATCGCGGTCGATTTTCGCTCGCTGGCGGCATCTGACGCCCGAAGTGGGCCGATTCCTGGCAGCCTATGCCGGCCCAATGCATCGACATCTGATGGACGTCTATGTCGATCACCACCGGCCCACGTGGTACATCGCCTGGGGGGTCGAATCGATGTGGCGCAACGAATCGGCCTTCGCCTTTCCGACCATGGCCGGTGAGATTTTCACCGCTCGAGCCTGGGTTCTCGGCGAGTCAGCGGAAAAGCTCGCTCGGTTTCTCGACCTGCCCTGGTGCAGGGCCGACCTGTTCTACATTCAGAAGCTGGTCCTTTGCATCGCAGCCCATACGCCGATCACCTGGGAGACACTTGCAGCCGACGCCGCATCGCGGTGACGCACTTGCCCCTGCAAATGCTGGCGGGATTGACTTAAGTGCCTGTTTCTGCTATAGTAGCAGCATGTCTGCCTGTTCTTCCTGCTGGAGAGGGTTTCATCGGGAAACAAGCGGGGTGAGGCGCGTCTTCACGGTGTTGCGGTTCCGGAGGATGCCGCCGACGATGCGAGTCGTTGTCCATCTCCTCGCGCAGTTTCTGATGCTGTCTTCATTGCCATGCGGCGCCGTCCACGGGCAGGACAGCCCATCCGGAAGCGGCGGTGCCCGGAGCATCATCATTTCTGAGATCATGTACCACCCTTACCACCGTCCCGAAACCGCGGAGGACACCAGTCGGGAATGGATCGAGCTGTTCAACCGAGGACCTGAGGCCGTCAGTCTGGCGGGGTGGCGTCTGAGCGACGGAGTTGAGTTTGTCTTTCCCGACGTCGTGCTGGAGGCGCAATCTCATCTGGTCGTCGCAGCCGACGTAAATACCTTTCAGGGCCGTTATCCCGGGACTGATCTTGTAGCAGGAGGCTGGGGCGGGTGGCTGAGCAACTCCGGCGAAGCGATCGAGTTAGTGGACGCGGCGGGGGCCTCAATCGACCGCGTCGAATACGCCGACGAAGGGGATTGGGCCCAGCGCGAGCTTGGACCGCTGGACTACGGTCATCGCGGTTGGACGTGGAGCGACGACCACGATGGTCAGGGCAGATCGCTGGAGCTGATCGATCCCAACATGCCCAACGAGTATGGACAGAATTGGGGCGCTGCTCTCGTGGAAGGAGGGACTCCCGGCCGGGCGAATTCGGTTCACTCGACACGGACCGCGCCTCTGATTCTGGACGTCGCGCACGCCCCGGCTATCCCAACCTCGCGCGAGCCGGTCACGATCCGCGCCCGCCTTATCTCGGCGGAATCGGCGGACATGCAGGCCGTGCTGCACTACCGTGTCGATGGTGCTGCCGAATTCACCTCCCGGGCCATGTTCGGGGACGGGTTGTATCGCGCCGAGATTCCGCCGCAGGCCGACGGTGCCGTGGTCGAGTTCTATGTCGAGTCGACGGATGGTGACGGACACTCGCGGACATGGCCCGCGCCGAGCCTTGTCGACGGCGCGCTCCGCCAGGTAACCAACGCGTTGTACATTGTCGATGATTCATTCGATCCGCAGACTTCGTGCGTGCCCGGCGCCCATCCGGTCTATTGCCTGATCATGACGGACAGCGAACGGACGGAACTGGACCAGATCGGCGATGGGCAGTACAGCGGTGATCTCTTTGCCGCCGAACCGATGAGCGACGCCCAGATGAACGCGACGTTTATCAGCGTCGATGGAACAGGAGCGAGCGTGCGCTATCAGGCGAGCGTGCGCAATCGGGGCAATCGAAAGCGCGCTGATCCTCCGATGTCCTTCCGGGTCAACCTTGCCGGCGACCGTCCCTGGAAAGACGTTCGTGCGCTGAACCTCAACAGCAAGTATCCGCATCTCGAACGGATGGCCAGCATTCTGTTCCAGATGAGCGGAATTCCGGCGGCGAACGTTACGCCTGTTCGCCTCAAGGTGAATGCCGGTGAGCCGGCGCGGAGCGACATGAGCCGGACTCACGGGTTCTACAGCGCCGTTGAGGTCCTCGACAAAGACTGGGCGAAGAACCACTTCCCCGATGACGACAACGGTAACCTGTATCGGTGCACCTACTACGAGGACGGCGTTCACGCACGGACCTACGCCGATCTGAACCGTAAGGAAGCGGCCGACGAAGTTCCCGATCCGAACGATTACCGCCTGAACTATCCCAAGAAGACGAACGAGGCAGCCGATGACTGGTCCGACCTGTTCCGATTGATCGAGGCGCTCAACAATCGCAATCTCTCCGATGAGGACTTCCTGACCCAAGTGAGCGAGATCGTCAACCTCGACGAATGGATGCGATTCCTGGCGGTCGATGCGTTGATCGGCAATCGCGAGGGTGGCCTGACCAGCGGGACGGGCGACGATTACGCTCTCTACAGCGGAGTGATCGATCCGCGCTTCTGGCTCGTGCCTCACGATATGGATACGGTGCTTGGGCAGGGAGATCATTCATACGAGCCGCAGCGTGACATCTGGGTGTATGCGCAGGTCAGCGGCCTGCGGCGGCTTCTGAATCATCCCGACGTGACAAGGCTGTACTATCGGCAGTGCCGCGATCTGGCCCAGACCGTTTTTGCGCCGGCGAGCTTCGATCCGTTGGTAGACCGATTCCTGACCGATTGGGTTCCGGATTCGGAGATCAACGGCGCCCGGGGAATCCGGCAGTTCGTGCGAGATCGTGTCAACAGCGTGCTTCATGGTGGCTATCCGAACGCCGACACGAACCCTCAGATCCCGCAGAGTCTTGCCATTTTCGGTCCGGAGGTTGTCGGCGAGTATCCATACACGACAAGAAGCACGATTGCTCTGGCCGGTACGGCCAACGCGATCGAGGCCCGCTCGGTCTGCGTCAATGGCGCGGCGGTCGACGAATCCGACTGGTCCCAGAAGGACGGCACGTGGTCGATGGACGATGTCGCCTTGAATCCGGGGATCAATCGCGTGATCGTGCAGACCTTCGACGGTCCGGGCGGCGCCGGCAGGGAACTCGAACGCGGACACATCGACATCTGGTACGACGATGGCGACATGGCGGCTATCGGAGGGACCATCACGAACGATACGCTGCTCGATGCCGCACCGGGCCCCTGGCACGTCCAGACCACCCTGATTGTCGAGGCCGGCGCCACGCTTGCCGTGGGACCCGGCGCGACGCTGTTCTTCGAGGAGGGCGCGGGAATCGAGGTGCGACAGGGCGGCCGGCTCGACATCGAAGGAACGCCATATCAACGTGTTCGTCTGGCCCATGTACCGAACGGCGCAGGCCATTGGGAGGGCATCCGGTTCGATGAGAGTCTCGAGGATAACCGACTGTACTGCGTCGATATGGAATTCGGCGATGGTCAGGGTGAGTCTGTCGACGTTCAGCATTCGCGCGTGGAACTTGACAACGTGACTTGGGCCGGAACGAACACGCGAATTCTCAACGTCGATCACCCCACCGTGATTGCACGCGATTGCGTCTTTCCGTCGATCAGCGGAGCCGAACCGATACACGGTGTCGGGTTGACGGGAGATGAGCAACTCGTCTTCGAGCGCTGCACCTTCGGCACGGCCACAGGTTATAACGATGTGATCGACTTCGCCGGAGGGCAACGTCCCGGCCCAATCGTACAGATCTACGACAGCGTTTTTCTCGGAGGCGGCGATGACGGCCCCGACCTGGACGGCGCCGACGCCCACATCGAGGGCAACGTCTTTGCGCACTTCAACCGCAATCAGGGAGGCGACAGCACCTCGAATGCGATTGCCACGGGCCGCGACGGCGATCACACGACCGATCTGTGCCTCGTGCGGAATCTCTTCGTCGATAACGATCATGCCGTGCTGGTGAAGGAGGATGGTTTCCTGCGGGCCGAGCACAACACATTCGTCAACACCGGCGTCGCGACGATCAGTTTCGGCGAGCCCGATCGCAGTCCGCCCCGGCCAGCTGGCCGAGGGGCCTATATGGCCGGCAACATCTTCTGGAACAACGCTACGACGTTCGAGCATTTCTTCGAGGAGCCTCTGTCGGATTACGGCCCGACGGATCTGGTGGTCGAGGCTTCGATCCTTCCGGCGATCTGGCATGACCTGGGCGTTGGCAACATCGATGTGGACCCCCTGTTCGTCGGCGCGAGCGATTATCATCTCAAACCCATGTCTGCCGCCGTTGCGTCGGGACCGTCCGGCCTGGACAGGGGGGCGTATGTGCCGGGCGGAGCGACGGTTACGGGCGAGCCAAGCGGCACGACGTGTCGAACGGACGCGGTCCTGACGGTGGGCGGACCGGGAATCACGGACTACGTGTACAGCGTCAACAGCCCGAGCGGTCCCTGGAGCGAAGAGCGGCCGGTAGACGTGCCGATCGAGCTGACCGGCTTGCAGGATGGACAATCGTACACCGTCTACGTGCTGGGCAAGAACTCCGCGGGTCGCTGGCAGGAGCAGCCGAATGCCTCGCGCGCCTGGGCCGTGGATCCGGCGTATCGTCGTCTTGTGATCAGTGAAATTCTGGCGTCCGGCGAGATCGCTTCTGAGCACCCCGATGCGGTGGAACTGTTCTACGATGGACCGGCGGAGATGAGCCTGGCCGGGGTCATGCTCAGCGACGATCCGCAGCAGCCCGACAAGTTCGTATTCCCGAGCGGAGTGATGATTGGGCCCGGAGAGCATTTCGTGGTGTTCGCCGATGCCGGTGCAACCTCTGGAATCCACCTGGGCTTTGCGCTCGACCGAGAGGGCGGCGAGCTGCATCTGTACGACCGTGAAGGTGTTCTGCTGGACTGCGTGGAATTCGGTCACCAATTGAGGGGGTTTTCCATCGGCCGCGACGGCCTCTGGCGTCTGACCATCCCGAGCTTCGGGGCTCCCAATGTGGCACAGCCCGTGGGAGACCCGGATCGCGTGCGCATCAACGAATGGCTCGCGCGGGGCGAGGTCCTGTTCGAGAGCGATTTCATCGAGCTTCATAATCCTCAAGTGTTGCCTGTCGACATCGGCGGCTACTGTCTCACGGACAATCCCGTGACCCAACCAGGAGAGTTCCGAGTGAGGCCGCTGACGTTCATCGAGGGCGGAGGTTTTGGCGTTTTCGTGGCTGACGAAGACGATCTTCCAGGTCACGCGAACTTCAAGCTGTCCACCGACGGCGAGATGATCGGTTTGTTTGACCCCAACCTGCGTGAAGTGGACAAGGTGTTCTACGGTCCTCAGGTGGCGGATGTCTCGCAGGGACGCGCTCCCGATGGGACAGATCGGATCGACTGGTTCGATCTGCCTACACCCGGCCTGGCCAACCCGGTGATCGAACAGCCGACGGTGGCATCGGTCGTGCTCGTACCCGAAGATGCGCCCAAGTGGGCCATCGTTCCCACCTCCGCCGATCAGGTGGATGAAAGCTGGCGGTCGGATGTGCTGTTCGACGACTCTGTCTGGCTGAGCGTCTCGGGAGGTCCGGGCGGCGTTGGTTACGAAGGCGGCAGCGGCTATGAGGATCTGATCAGTCTGGACGTCCGCAGCCAGATGTACGGCCGGAACACAACGTGCTATGTGCGGATTCCGTTTGCGCTTGCCGCCGGATTGATCGGGAGCCTCAGCGAATTGACGCTGAGCGTGCGTTATGATGATGGCTTCGTTGCCTGGGTCAACGGCATGGAGATCGCGCGGGCCAACGTTTCAGGATCGCCTCAATGGAACTCCGTCGCGACCGGGAACAACGAAGCCGACACGGAGGAGTTCGACGCGGTGATCGATGTCTCCGAGCATGTCGGCTTGCTTCGGGAGGGCGCCAATCTCCTGGCCATTCAGGGTCTGAACGTATCGACGACGAGCAGCGATTTTCTGGTTTCTGTGAAACTGAGTGGAACCGTGGTCGAATATGCGGCCGCGGCGTATCCGTACCTGAGAGAGCTCCAGTTGCTCGATGGTCTTCGCATCACGGAGCTGATGTACCACGCACCGGAAGGGGACAGCCTGGACTACATCGAGCTGGCGAACATCGGCGACGTGCCCCTGGACTTGACGGGCGTGCGTTTTGCCGATGGGATCGAATTCACCTTCCCGGTGATGGAGTTGGCCCCGGGAGAGTGTACGGTCGCTGTCGACGATCCCGCCGCATTTCGGTCGAGATATGGAACGGACGCCCACGTGGCGGGTCAGTATTCCGGTCGCCTCAGCGACCAGGGTGAGGATATCGTCCTGAAGCTGGCCGAACCCTTCGATGCGGCGATCGCGCGTTTCCGGTATGATGACCAGTGGTATCCGGCCACCGATGGAGACGGGACGTCGCTGACGGCCCACGATCCTGCGGCGGCAGCGACAGCCTGGAGCACGCCGGAGAATTGGCGAGCATTGACGCCGACTCCGGGCCAGTTTTAGGGGAAGCCGCATGCGTGCATATCGATTTCTTGCACGGACAGAGCAACCGGTATGAAACGGGTGTTTATACTCCTGACATTTGCGGTCTGCATGGCAGCCTTCAACTCGCCCGGCCGGGCGGCGCTCGTGATCAACGAGATCATGTACAATCCCTACTCCGAGGTCTTGCAGGCCGAGGACCTTGCCGCCGAGTACATCGAGTTGTTCAACCGGGGCAGCGAGGCCGTCAACCTCGCGGGCTGGCAGTTGGCGCGAGCCGTTTGGCTGACATTCGGAGATGTGACCTTGGCCGGCGGCGACTACCTGGTGATCGTCGCCGACGCGGATGCCTTCGCCGTTCGCCATCCGGATGTCGCCTGTATCATTGGCGGCTGGGAAGGACGGCTGAGCAATTCCGGTGAGACCATCGAATTGCGCGACGCCTCAGGCGGTCTGGTCGACGAGGTCTCGTACGCGGACAGCGGAGACTGGGGCGTCCGTGAGCTGGGCCCGGCCGACCGAGGCCATCGTGGCTGGCAATGGCGCAACGACCATGACGGCGTCGGCGCGTCGTTGGAACTGGTCAATCCGGCTTTGCCCAACGAATACGACGCGAACTGGGCCGCCAGTCTGGACATCGGTGGCACGCCGGGCCACGTCAACTCCATCGCTTCCGCCGATGTGGCGCCTCTCATTGCCGCGGTGCAGCACAGTCCCGTGATCCCGGGACCGGTCGATCCCGTGACCGTTACGGCGACGGCGGTCGACGAATCTCCATTCGGCCCGACGGTGAATCTGCGATATCGTATCGACCGCTCCGAGTTTGCCGACCGTGACAGCTACCCGACATTCGATGCCAACGAGTATACCGTTCTGCCGATGTTCGACGACGGCGCCCACGCCGACGGCGCTGCGGGCGACCGCGTGTATGGCGTCGAGATTCCGCCGCAGCCCGACGGCGCCGTGGTGGAGTTCTACGTCGAGACGATCGACAATGGCGGGCAGATGCGCACGTGGCCGGCTCCAAGCATTGTGGACGGCCGGCCCGAACAGGTGACAAACGCGTTGTATCGTGTGGACGCGGCGTTCAATCCCTACAGCTACTGGCAGATCGGAAGCCAGCCGCTGTACTACATGGTGATGACCGAGATGGAGCGAGGCCGACTTGCCTACCTTGGGACGCGGAGCGACGAGGCCTTCTCCCACGCCCAGATGAACGGGACGTTCATCAGCATCGACGGCAGGGATATTCTCCTGCGCTACAACGTAGGTATCCGGAACCGGGGCAACGGCTCTCGAACGCCGCCTCCGAACAACTACCATGTGAGCTTTCCCGGCGACCGGCCGTGGAAAGGCGTCTCGGCGATCAATATCAACAGCAAGTACACCTACAATCAATGGCTCGGACATGCGCTCTACCGCATGGCCGATATGCCGGCCTCGGATGTCAAGCGCGTTCAGGTGAGGGTCAACGGCCAGGACCTGGCGCCGATCGACCCGGGACGGATGTATGGATCGTATGTGCACCTGGAGGTCTACGACAGCGACTGGGCGGACAACCATTTCCCGGACGACAACCAGGGCAATGTCTATAGTTGTGTCAGTCGAAGCAGACACTGCGACCTTCGCTATCATGGCAGCGAACCGCAGACGTACGGTCAGGAAGACTGGTACGTCAAGGAGTCGAATGCCGCGGTCAACGACTGGTCCGACCTGATCGCGTTGACCTATGCGCTGGATCGGTCGCCAGACGAGATGTACGTGCAGGAGGTCGAGAAGGTCGTCAACGTCGAGCAATGGATGCGGTGGTTCGCGATGGAGACGTTCTTGACCAACCGGGAAACGAACCTGGGCAACGGCTACGGCGACGACTACTGCATGTACCGCGGCGTCGAAGACCCTCGTTTCCTTCTGTTGCCCTACGATCTGGACACCATTCTGAATTCGCCCGACCCGAATACGTCGATCTGGCTGGCGGGAAGGCTCGACAGCCTGCCGGTTGTGAAACGTTTTCTCACGCATCCTGCTTTTGTCGGGCGCTATTACACGCACTTGAAGGACCTTGCCGAGACGATTTTCTCGCCGGAACGGTTCAATCCGTTTGTGGAAAACGCCCTGGGCGACTGGGTTCCGCAAACGACTATCGAGGCGATCGAGACCTTCGTTGCGGCCAGGCGCAGATATGTGCTCTCGCAGATTCCCGTGGAGTTCACCGCCGGCAGCGACCTGCCGAATCTTGCCGGTTATCCCATCGCGTCCGTTCCGTATATACACGGTATGGAGGTTCGCGGTACGGCCGACGCCACGCGGACGCGGTCGGTGCTCGTCGATGGCCGGCTGGTTCAATGGTCGCCGCGCGAGGGCCAGTGGGCCTTGGGCAGAACTCTGTTGGACCTGTCGCCCGGCATCAATCGCATGATCGTCGAGACCTTCGACGGGCCCGAAGGGACGGGCCGTCCGCTGGGCGGCGGATATGTGGACATTTACTATCCGACCGGTTTGACGAATGACCATCCGAGAGAATCTGCCATCGCCGGCGATCCTTCGTCGGGCGCTTCACCCGGCGTCAATCTGATCGTTCGAGACAGCTATCTTCCCGGCGTTCCCGTTCTGATTCGCGTCGAATTGCTTGCGGCAAATGGCACGATTGATCGAGATGCATGGGACTCGACCGCGACGTTTTCGGTTTCCGGCAATCCGGCGATTCACCCCAGCTCCGGCCAGTGCACGCTGTGCAACGGCTTGGGCAGCGCCCTGGTCACTTTCACGGGCCAAGGCGATTTCACACTGACCGTGCGTGTGAATGGGGTCGAGCAGAGTGCCACGCTGGCCGACGTCAGCGATCAGCCCGTGAAGATCGTGTCGAGTATCCTGCGCGAATCCGAGACCTGGAGCGGCGTATGTTACGTGACCGGTGGCGACTTCACGATTCCCGCGGGTGTCACGCTGACGCTCGATCCCGGCGCGCTCGTCCTGATCGAGGGCGTTCCCTCCGGCAGCGGCGGGACTGATATCGACGTGCAGGGTGCGATGCAGTCGCTTGGCACGGCAGCCTCCCCGGTGACGTTCACGTGCCTCGGGGCCGGTCAGAACTGGGGCGAATTGCACTTCGTCGACGCGGCTCTTTCGACATTTCGCTACACCCACATCACGCGGGCCGGTCACTCGCCGCCGGTAGGGCACTCCCATTCGGGCCCGGCCGTTCGGGTGGCCAACTCGACGCTGCTCTTCGATCATGTCTGTCTGACCGACCACGCGGGCAAGATCATGGACACCGGCGCCGGCACAGACCTGACGTTCCGGCAGTGCCTGTTGGCCCGGTCGGTGATGGGACCCGAGATTACGGGCACCGCGCTACGGTTTGAGGACGGCTGGATCACGGATATGCACGCCGCCGACGATGCCGACGGGATCTACATCCACGATCAGCTCGCCGGCCAGCAGTGTGTGATCCGTCGCAGCGTCATTGCCCGGATGGATGATGACGGCGTCGATACGCTCGGGTCCGAGATTCGCATCGAGGATTCCATCATTCGTGACTGCCGGGACAAGGGCGTGAGCGTCTACGGCGGCCGGACGGCGATCGATCGCTGTCTGATCGTGGCAAACAACACCGCCCCTGAGGATCCAACGGTGGCCAGCGTCGCCGCCAAGGCCTACGACGGTTCCGGTGCCGTCATCGATATCGATCATACCACCATCGTGACGTCGAAAGTGTCTGGTTACGTCGACGTGGGACTCCAGTCCCACAACAAGACGGGCGTCACCTCAGGGACCATCGTCTACAACGTGACCAATTCGATCGTCGATGCGACGGTCCCTGTGGACGTCCAGACGCCTTACCAGCCGTCCGACGTCCACATCAGTTATTGCTGTCTGACAGGAGAGACGTGGCCGGGCGAGGGCAATTTCAGTGCCGATGCGCTATTCGTCGATTCGCAGAGCGAGAATTACCGTCTCATGGCGACATCACTCTGTATCGACGCCGCTGCCCCCATCAGTCCGCTGAGGGACCTCGGTTACTACCAGAGCGCCGCAGCGCTCCCCTCGAGCCCGTTGGCGGACGGAGACCTGCTCTGGACAGCCGACGAAGGACCCTACCGAATCACCGCCGACCTGACCATCCCGCCTGATGTCACCTTGACGGTCGGGGCGGGGACGACGGTGTTCTTCGACCCGAACGTGCGGTTGGTCGTCGCAGGCCGGCTCGTGGCGGAAGGAACGGCGTACGAGACCATCCGTTTCACACGCACGCCGGAGCTGGGTGGAACCTGGAGTGGCCTGCAATTCCTTGATTCCCCGCACGACAACCGGATTTGTCATGCTGTGATTGAGTATGGTCGGACAAACGATGGCATGGTGGGCCTGGAGAACTCCAGTCTCCTGCTCGATCACGACGCATTCGATCACACGGACCTTCGCCGCATCTGCACGATTGACTCGTCGCTGGTCGTGCGGAACTGCGTGTTCACCGATATGTTCGCGCCGGGAGAGCCTCCATCGACGGACAACCTCAGCGAGCACATCTGGGGCCGCGGTGTTCCCGTGGCGGGCCGATTTATTCTCGACGGCAACGTCTTCGGGCGTACACCCGGCCACAACGACGCCGTTGATTTCGACGGTGCGACACGACCCGATGCGATCCCGCAGATCCTCAACAACGTTTTCCTCGGTGGGGGCGACGAGGCGCTCGATCTGGAGACCGACGCCCACATCGAGGGCAACGTATTCACAAACTACGTCGAGGATTGCTTCAACAGGACGCCGCGCGAGTCGAATGTGATCTCGGCCGGTGCAGGCCGGGACTATGTCGTCGTGCGAAATGTCTTTCGTCAGGTCGGGCACGTCGCGCAGATCAAAGACCGGGCCTTCATGTGGTTCGAGAACAACACTGTGGTCGACGCCAACGCCGCCGCCTTCTACTTCGAGATTCCGGGCCAGACGACCTCACCCGGTCGGGGCGTGCGCATCGACTCGTGCATCTTCCAGCAGTGCCCCACGCTGCTGGGCGACCTCCGTGTGAACGATGCGGATTGGAGCGCGACGGATGTCGCAGTCGACCGATGCCTGTTGCCGAGCGACTGGCACGCGCTGGGCGAGGGCAATATCGACGCCGATCCGCTGCTTGTCGGCGGGGGCGATTTCCATCTGAAGCCGTGGTCGGCAGCGCGCGGGACGGGAATGCTCGGACTGGATATGGGCGCCTTCGTTCCGGCGGGCGCCTCCGTCGCCGGCGAGCCCGAGGGCTGGACATATCGGACGCAGGTGACGCTGACCGTCGGCGGACCGGGAATCACTCATTATGTGTATGGTGTTAACGAACCGAACGGGCCCTGGAGCCGGGAGTATTCCGTGGATACTCCCATCGTGCTGACCGGCCTGAGAAATGGATGGTCTTACACGGTCTACGTTCGGGGCAAGAACTCGGCCGGCGTCTGGCAGGGCCAGGCCAATGCGTCGCGGACCTGGACCGTCGACACCGCGTATCGGCGGCTGGTGCTCAACGAGATTCTTGCCGGCAATGCGACCTTCGAGCACGAAGGAACCTGCCCTGCTCTGGTCGAGCTGTATTACGATGGGCCATCAGTGGTCAATCTGTCGGGTATGAGCCTCAGTGACGACCCACGACAGCCGGACAAGTTCATCTTCCCGGCAGGTGCCACGATGCATCCCGGCGATTACCTCGTTCTACTCGCCGACGCCGATGTCGCGACGTCAGGGGTACACCTTGGCTTTGCCCTTGACCACAGGGGAGGGCAACTCAATCTCTACGACCGCGATGGGAGCCTGATCGATTCGGTGGAGTTCGGACCGCAGTTGCCCGATTTCTCGATTGGGCGGACGGGACCCGATGACGAATGGCGCCTTGCGATCCCCACGTTCGGTTTCGCCAACCTGGCCCAGCCGCTCGGCGATCCATCGGCTGTCCGGATCAACGAATGGCTGGCGGAAGCCGAGGTGCTCTTTGATCGCGATTTCATCGAGTTGCACAATCCGGGCGATGGTCCTGTCGATGTCGGTGGATTCTATCTCACAGACCGTCCAATGGCACGGCCGGACAAATACCGAATCGCCGCCTTGAGCTTCGTCGAGGGCCGGGGCTTCGCCGTCTTTGCTGCCGGTGGAGAGGAGTCGCCGGGCCATGTCGGTTTCAAGCTTTCGCCGGACGGCGAGATGATCGGATTGTTCGACCGCGATCTGAAGGAAGTCGACAAGGTCCTGTTCGGCCCCCAGACGCCCGACGTGTCACAGGGACGCGCGCCCGATGGATCGGATGGGCTGGGTTGGCTTGAGCTGCCCACGCCGGGGATGTCGAATCCTGTGCGGCGGGAACTCGTCGCGACAAGGATCGTGCTCGTGCCCGAAGAGGCGGACAAGAGGGTCATCATTCCGGCCTCGGCGGGCGAGGTGGGCGAGACATGGAAATCCGATCCGGCGTTCGATGATTCGGCCTGGCTCCGGTCGTCCGGCGGTCCCGGCGGAATCGGCTACGAGCGAAGCACAGGGTATGAGGACTGGATCAGTCTGGACATCGAGGATCAGATGTACGGGCAGAACACGACTTGCTACATCCGTATTCCGTTCACGATGGCAACAGGCCTCGTCGGTCACTTCAGCGAACTGATGCTGAGCGTTCGATTCGACGACGGTTTCGTTGCCTATCTCAACGGCGCGGAAGTGGCTCGCGCCAATATCACGGGGACGCCGCAGTGGGACTCGGAGGCGGAGGCCGACCATGAGTCCTATGGCCGGACGTTCGACGCCGTCTTCGACATTTCGGAATACGCCGACCGTCTCCGCGCGGGAGAGAACCTCCTGGCGATTCATGGACTGAACACGCCGGCGACGAGTAGCGACCTGATCTTCTCCGTCGCGCTGGAGGCGACCGTTGTGGAAGGAGGCGACAGCGAGTACCCCTATCTGGAGGAGCTTCGACTGCTGGACTATCTCCGTGTCACCGAGTTGATGTACCATTCACCGGCCGGGGACCGACTGGACTACATCGAGCTATGCAACATCGGCGCCGAGCCGTTGGATCTGACGGGTCTGCGTTTCACAGACGGGGTTCAGTTCACCTTCGGCTCGATGATGCTCGACGCGGGACAGTGTACCGTGGTCGTCGACGACCTCGCAGCCTTTCGCGACAGCTACGGCATGGAGTTATCCGTAGCGGGGGAATACACCGGGCGCCTCAGCGATGGTGGAGAAGACATCGTACTGAGTCTGGCAGCGCCGCTGGAGGCGGCCATCATGCGTTTCCGCTATGAGGACGACTGGTACCCGACCACCGATGGAAACGGGCGGTCCCTGGCGGTCGAAGACGTGACCATCCCGGCGGCGGCCTGGAACCGCTCGGAGAACTGGTATCCATCACCACCCACGCCCGGCACACCGTGATTTCGAGAGATTGCTCACACTCCGGGTGAGGATTACTCTCTAGCGACCATCGTGATCTGATCGGAAAGACCTGTGGGGCGCAGCGCGTCGCACGCGGCCAATGCCGCGACGATCTGGTCCGGCTCCGAGGCGCTGACACAGTAGATGGTTCCGCCGCGTGCCTCGATGTCCCTGGCAAACGTTGCCCAAGCCTCTTCGTACCGCTCGACCACCTTCATCCGGCTCCCACCTTCAGCTTGGAGAGCTTCCATGATCTCGGGGTTGGTGTATCTTATGACGAGGTTCTTGTCGTGGAAGATGAACGCGGCACCGGCGGTTCGGTTCTCGATGCTCAGACGGCGGTCGACACGGAAATCGTCCAATCCATCAGCCTGGAGGTATCGGCGTACAATATGTTCGCCGTCCGTCTGCTGAATCTCTTGCAGTCTTCTGGTCCACGCCGACGGTCCTCGTGGGGCAGCCGCGCGGTGTCTTGTGCGGCTGGCTGACACGACGTTCTGTGGGGTCGAGCACGGCTCAACCGCGCGGCACGGCGGGCAGCAAGGCATCTGCCACCAGTAGTAGTCGACGACCAGACCGGGGTTGCGGTAATTGAAGGCGTACGGCGTGTAGCGCGCGCCTTCGTAGACCAGGCCGGCGCTGTTCGCGTTGAACGCATACGGTGAGTACTTGATGCTGCCGGGAATCAGGCCGGGATTGTTGTAGCTGAAGGCATAGGGACTGTAGATGATCTGATGTCGCTGCGAACTCCAGCAGCTTGCCCGGCCGGCCGCCGGCGCCAACGCCACCACGGCGACGAGAATAGAAATCCGTTTCATTTCGTCCTCCTTTTCTTAGGTGAAGGTTTCCTCCTGAGTTTCCCTTCTCATCACCCTCTCCTAAGCTGGGACTTATGTGATCTGTGCGAACCCTCCTTTCCATTCCCCTCTATGCCAGCCAGTCCCGGACTCCCCAGACGCATGGGACGTGGCTGTGCCGCCGGCTGATGATGGTCCCGTATGGATGCGCGGTCTGCGAGCCGTCCTATCGGGCGACCGCCGCATCGAAAGCAGAAATGAACGTACGAGATGACATCAACCTCCCTGTCAATTGGTCCGTGAACCCACTCCGTTGTCCGAGGCCCGGGGACATCCAACGCCCTGACCTGCTACGCCGCAGCGAACACGCCGTTCGCGATCTGGCCACAACAGGATCAAAATTGCTCCAGATTCCCATCGAGCCGGATGCCCGCTGCGGCAGGCTTGATCCGCACCGTCCGGCGTCCATAGCGGACGACGCACGGATTGTCGCCTGAGCCCTTGATGTACGCTTCGAAGAGCATACCATTTTTCCACGCGATGTCAAGTGTGAATCCGCCGCGTGCTCGCAGGCCGGAAATCCTGCCCTCGGGCCAGGCGCTCGGCCGGGCGGGAAGCAGCTCGATGATGTAGCGGCCCTCGGCGTCGCGCCGGTGGCTTTGCATGAGCATTTCCGTGATGCCGCTGGTGGCCCCGAAATTGCCGTCGATCTGGAACGGCGGATGGGCATCGAAGAGATTGGCGTATACGCCTCCACCCTTGTAGTCCGTCAGCGGCGAGTCGGTCAGCGTCAGCAGATTCCTGAGCATCAGGTGGGCATGGTCGCCGTCGAGCAGGCGGGCCCAGAAGTTGATCTTCCAGGCGCGGCTCCAGCCGGTGCCACCATCGCCTCGGAAGATTAGCGATTGTCTGGCCGCTTTGAGCAGTTCCGGTGTGTCGACGGTGATCTCGCTGCCCGGGAACAGCCCCCACAGGTGCGAGACGTGGCGGTGCTCGTTCTTCGGATCGTCCTTGTCCTCAAGCCATTCCTGGAGCTGGCCATGCCGGCCGATCCGGTTGGGGGCGATGCGGACTCGCAACGCATCGAGCTTTCTGGCGAACTCTTCATCGACACCCAACACCCGCGCCGCTTCGGCCGTGTTGGCGAAGAGGTCGCGGATGATCTGGTGGTCCATCGTCGGGCCCATGACCAGGCCGCCGTTCTCTGGGCTGTTGCTGGGACCGCTGATCAGCCGTCGCCGATCGCTTCGCGGGTCTTCGATCAGATAGTCGACGAAGAACTCGGCGGCTCCCTTCATCAAGGGATACGCCCGGTCTCTGAGGAACCGCTCGTCGCCGCCGTAGACGTAGTGCCACCACAGGTGCTGGCAGAGCCAGGCGCCTCCGGTGGGCCAGATGCCGTGGTTGGCAGCGTTGATCGGAGCGGTGCCGCGCCAGAGGTCGAAGTTGTGGTGGAGCACCCAGCCGGAGGCGTCGTAGTGCTTCTTCGCGGTCGAGCGGCCCGATTCGGCAATTTCGGCCAAGGCGTCGAACAACGGCTGGCCGCATTCGCCCAGATTGGTCGGCTCGGTCAGCCAGTAGTTCATCTCGGTGTTGATATTGACCGTGTATTTGCTGTCCCACGGTGGGCTGGTGCTCTCGTTCCAGAGTCCCTGGAGATTGGCAGGCTGGCCGCCCGCTCGCGAGCTGGCGATCATCAGGTATCGACCGTACTGGAAGAATAGCGCGGCCAACTGCGGGTCTTCCTTCTCGGCGAACTTGAGCACTCGCTGATCGGTGGGCAACTCAGCGGTCCTCGCCGGGCCCAGATCGAGCGAGACGCGACGGAACAGCGCCTGGTGATCGGCCACGTGAGCGTCGCGGATCTGTCGCGGCGTCTTCTCGGCGACCTTGCGGAGCACCTCACCACATCGCTGTCCGGGATCGGCCGAGAGATCCTTGTACGTCCTGACGTTGGTGGCCATAGCGAGGATCAGCGTTGCGGCATTGGCGCCCTCGACCCTGATCTGTTTGTCGTCGACCGTGGCTTGGCCTCCGCGGATGCGGATCTGGCAGCGGCCCTCGAATCGCACAGCGCGGGGTATCGGGGTCTCTACTCCCTGCATTTTGAAGTCACGCGCCCGCCCGGAGATCGCCAGCGTCCGGTCATCCACCCTCCGAGTTCGCACCTCTTCGTTGGGACTGGTCAGCGTGGCCGTGAATCGCAACGAGCCGGGCTCGTCACCCCAGAGGCGGACCACCACCACCTGATCGGGGAAGCTGGCGAAGGTCTGCCGCGTGTAGATTACGCCGTCGACGCGATAGGTCGTCGTGGCGATGGCGGTGTCGAGGTCCAGTTCTCGATGGTAGGCCTCCACTTCTTCATGTCCTGGGAAACTCAACTTGAGGTCTCCGAAGGGTTGGTAGGGGACCTGGCGAAGGGGCGACGACATGAAGTGCTCCATCGCCAGTTGCTCAGCCTCGCGTTGCTTTCCCTCGAAGAGCAGCCGGCGAATCTCGGGCAGGTGCCGGGCGGCGCCGTCGCGGGCATAATCATGAGGCCGGCCGCACCACAACGAGTCTTCGTTGAGCTGGTAGCGCGCTTCTGCGGCGCCTCCGAACACCATGGCGCCGAACCGCCCGTTGCCCACGGGCAGCGCGTGTGTCCATGCCTGGGCGGGTTCGGCGTACCACAGCTTCAGGTCGGATCGGCTGCCGTCGTTGGCCCAGCCGAGTGAAACGACACCGAGACTGAGTATGATGATGGCGGATCGAACAAGGTGACCTTTCATGGTCTCTCCTCAGGCAGATGATCTTGACAGACGTTGAGAATGATGTGCGGGCACGCTCTACAGATTCTCCACATGGAAAAGGCGTCGTTGCTCGTCATATGAGACGACTCTGCCGCGCCGGATCTGCCGTCGGTCGATCCCGAGCAGCCGGAGCGGGTTGTCGAAGGCCATCGACAGCAGTTCTCTGTAGGTCACCAGGTTCAACGAGGCCAGGTGGTTCATACATGTCAGCAGAGTCGCCGAGGAGCCCGCCATATAGCCCGTAGCGGGGTTGTAGAGGCGACCCGTCGGATCGAGCAGGACCTCGGCTCCCATGGATTCGTAGCGTCCCGGAGCCAGTCCCGCCAGTTCCGAGGCGTCGCTGATGACGATGCAGCCGGCCGGGCTCTTGGTCCGGATGATGGTCTTCAGCAGCGCCGGCGGCAAATGATGGCCGTCGGGAATGATCGTGGCGACGAGATCGTCGTTGTCCAGAGCGGCCCAGATGGGGTTCTCGTGACGGGGCAGCAGGGCGGGTACGCCGTTGCCGAGATGGGTCAGCGCCCTGGCGCCGGCCGCTGCGCATCGTCTCAGTTGGTCTTCATTGGCCATGTGATGGCCCAGCGAGACGACGATCCCCAGCTTCACGGCATGCCGGATCACCTGCTCGACGCCATCGAGGTCTGCCGCTACGGTCAACATCCTGACGGTCCCATCGGCCCAGGCGAGCAGCCGATCCAGGTGTTCGATGCTCGGCGGTCTCACCCACTTCGGATTGTGCGCTCCCCTGGCGCCTTCGACCGGAGAAAGAAAGGGGCCTTCGAGGTGGATGCCGAGCAGACGACCCTTGAACTCCTCTGTGCTGGCGACCTTCGCGATCAGCGGGAGGTTCCGCTCGTAGATCTCCGTCGGGCTGGTGATCAGGGTCGCCAGAAAAGCCGTGGTGCCCGCCTCGAGCAACTCCCGGCAGGCGCGAACAACATGTTCCTCGTTGAGGTGGGCGCCGGAGAAATCCACGCCCTTGAAGCCGTTGACCTGGAGATCGATCAGTCCGGGGATTTCCATGCATCACCCCTCGGTCATCCGTTTGCGACGAGCAGCGATGCCGCCGGTTCGTCGAGGAAGATGAAGCAGTTCTCGTGCTGCTGGAGGATGGACGCCGGACACCTGGGAGTCACCGGTCCTTCGAGCGCGTTGCGGACGGCTTCGGCCTTGCGACGGTCCGGCACGGTGACAATGATGCGGCGGCTCTTGAGAATTTGCTGGATGCTCATCGAAATCGCTTGCGACGGCACGGCCTCGAACGAAGCGAACCAGCCTTCGCCCAATTGTTGCCGCCGGCAGCGTTCATCGAGATCGACCACGAGATAAGGCTCCTCCGTCTCGAAATCGGCAGGTGGGTCGTTGAAGGCCAGATGGCCGTTCTCTCCGATGCCCACGCAGGCGACGTCGATCGGATGAGCGCGGATCAGGTCTCCGAGCCTTCTGCACTCGGCGGCCGGGTCCTTGGCGTCCCCGTGGACGAAATGCACGGCCTTGAGCCGGCCGACGCGGTCGACGAAACGCTCCCGGAGATACTTGCGGAAACTGGCAGGATGATCGGGCCCCAGGCCGATGTACTCATCCAGGTGGAACATGGTTACCTTCGACCAGTCAACGGTGTCCACGCTGGTCAGATGCTCCAGCATCTCGAACTGACTGGCGCCGGTGGCGAGGATGATGTTGGCCTGGTTCTTGTCGGCGATGGCCCGGCGAATGGCGCCGGCGGCGGTGCTGCCGGCCGCGGCCCCCATATCGCCCTTGGTTTTGTAGACGGCTCTTTTCACGGCAGGCTCCTGAATCGGTTTGCGACGCGAGCGATCATAGCGCGCCGGGGCGGGCCTGTCAATGCCGCGTGCCGCGAACCTCGCAGACGCCTGAATTTGTCTTGCGTTTGTTGCGGCGTTGTCCCTATAACGGCGTAGGTTCCGACTGCAATTTGCCTTGGCATCAGGACACCTGCCGCAAGGGGTGGCACGTGGAAAGGAGCGCAATGAAACGCATGCCGGATTCCCTGGTTCTCTGTTTGGTCGTTTCGCTCGTTCTATCGACCTTTGCCGGGGCGCAACAACCCGCGTTGATTGAGGACTTCCTCGTCCTGCTGGACAAGAGCCATCCCCGGCTCATGCTCAAGGACAACGACCTGATGTCGCTCAAGGCCAGCATCGTCGACGATGCCGCCCTGCAGAAGACGTGGGACGACGTGAAGGCCGATGCAGACGCGTGCCTGGAGAAGCCGCCCCTGGTCTACAAGAAGGTTGGGCCGCGCCTGCTCAGCGTCAGTCGGGATTGTCTTCATCGCATCTATGCCCTGGCCATGGCCTATCGCTGGACGGGTGAAGATCGCTACGCCGCCAGGGCCAGGGCGAACCTTCTGGAGGTCTGCGCGTTCACGGACTGGAACCCGTCGCACTTTCTGGACACCGCGGAGATGTCCCATGCGGTGGGAGTCGGATACGACTGGCTGTATGACTATCTCGATCCAGACTCACGGAACACTATCGTACGTGCTTTGATCGAAAATGGTTTGAAACCGGGACTGAGAGTCTACGATTCGAACGGCTGGTGGACCCAGAGCGATCACAATTGGAATCAGGTCTGCAACGGCGGCATGATCATCGGGGCTTTGGCCATCGCCGACGTCGAGCCGAGCTATGCCGAGCGGATTATCCCGGCGGCGGTCAAGTCGCTGCCTCGGGCGCTGAAGACCTACGCGCCCGATGGCGCGTGGGGCGAGGGGCCGGGCTATTGGAGCTACGCGACGCACTATACCGCGTACGGACTGACCGCGCTGGACACGGCGTTGGGCAGCACGTTCGGCTTGCTCGATGTCCAGGGGCTCTCAAAGGCAGGGGACTTCCCCATCTACACGGCCGGACCGACCGGCCTGTACCTGAACTTCGCCGATGTGGGAGAGCGCAGCGCGCGGCGGCCGATGGCCTGCATGTTCTGGCTGGCCGGCACGTTTCACAATCCGCTCTACGCGTACAGCGAGCACGAGGAGATCGCCAAACGACCGGCTGGTGCGGCTCACTTGGTCTGGTATGCGGCCAAACCTCCGGCCCGAGCCGCTCGACGGAAGCTCGACGCCTATTTTCGCGGCCCGGTCGAGGTCGTCACGATGCGAAGCGCCTGGGACGACCCCGATGCGATCTTCGTCGGCTTCAAGGCGGGTTACAATCAGGTCAATCACGGACACCTTGACCTAGGCACATTTGAGATCGACGCCTTGGGCGTGCGGTGGGCCCGCGATCTCGGTTCGGACAACTACAATCTGCCCGGCTACTGGGAAAGCAAGCGGGGCGGCCAGCGCTGGTCGTACTATCGCCTGAACTCCGCCAGTCACAACATCTGCATGTTGGGGGGCCAGGACCAGGACCCTCTGGCCAAGTCGACTTTTATCAGCACGAGACTGAACCAGACCGATCCCTCGGCGGTTGTCGATCTGACGCAAGCGTATGCGGACTTCACCCGGTCCGCTTCTCGCGGCGTCAAGATGGTCGCGGGCAGGACGGCGGTCCTCGTCCAGGACGAATTCACGGTCGAGAAATCCTGTGACCTCGTCTGGGGCATGACGACCGACGCTGATATCCAGGTGGAGGGCGGTTCGCTGGCCCGATTGAAGCTTGATGGGAAAGAACTTGTCGCGCGTCTGCTCAGTCCGGCCGGAGCGGCGTTCACGGTCGGGTCGGCCGAGCAGGAGCCGCCGCAGAAGACGAACAAAGGCGTCAAGCGTTTGCTGGTCCGACGGGCCGAGGCGCATGGCGATGAGCGCATTGCGGTTCTGTTTTCGCTCGTCCGAGCCGATCAGCCCCAGGCAGACAGCGTCGAGATCAAACCGCTGACGCAGTGGTGACAGAGGGTCCGCACGATCTGAACAGCAAAGGAGATGTGACGATGCAACGACGAGTATGCGACGGCTTGGTCTGTATCCTGGCTGTGGTTGCACTGACCGGCGGGCCGGTTCAGGCCCAGGACAACGATGAGCCGCAGCTCTGCGTGGGCGACTATCAGAGCGCCGAAGAGGCCAAAGTCCAGCTTGCCCGATTCGCGCAGACCTATTCGAATCTGTCCGAATGGCAGCAGCGCGCCCGGATCAATCGCGAGGCCATCCTGCGCGGCACCGGCCTGCTGCCTCTGCCCAAGAGATGCCCCCTGAACCCGATTGTCCACAGCCTGCGACGATACGACGGCTATACCGTCGAGAATGTAGCCGTCGAGAGCCTTCCCGGCGTCTTCGTCACCGGCAGTCTCTATCGTCCCACCAGCGGCGCCGGGCCGTTTCCGGCGGTTCTCTGTTCGCATGGGCACTGGAGCAGCCGTGAGGACTACGGACGCTTTCGTCCCGACATGCAGAAGCGCTGCGCGACATTGGCCCGCATGGGGGCCGTCGCGCTGTCCTACGACATGGTCGGCTACGGCGACTGGGCCAACGCCGGCTGGGAGCACCGCCGGCCCGACGCGCTGAAGATGCAACTGTGGAACAGCATCCGTCTGCTGGACTATCTCTGCACGAGAGCGGACGTCGATTCGTCGCGAATCGCCATTACCGGGGCCTCCGGTGGCGGCACGCAGACGTTCCTGTTGACGGCCGTGGACGACCGCATCGCGGTTTCGGTCCCCGTGGTGATGGTCTCGGCCCATTTCTTCGGCGGCTGCGTCTGCGAGAGCGGCATGCCCATTCACAAGAGCCGGTCCCACGAGACGAACAACACCGACATCGCCGCGATGGCGGCGCCGCGTCCGCAGTTGATCATTTCCGACGGGCAGGACTGGACGAAGAACGTTCCCGACGTCGAATTTCCCTACATTCGCGAGGTCTATCGCCTGTACGCGGCGCAGGATCGCGTCGAGAATCTGCACCTGGCCGACGAGGGCCATGACTACGGATGGTCCAAGCGGATCGGCGCCTACAAGTTCCTCGCCAAGCACCTGGGCCTGTCCCTGGCCAGCGTAATCGATCGAGAAGGCCGCATCGACGAGACCCCTGTCGTCATCGAGCAGATCGAAGACCTCTACGTCTTCAATGCCGAGCATCCTCGCCCGGCTCATGCCGTGAGCCCGACCGATCCGCTGCCCTGGAATTGGTGAACTATCGCAGTCTGTGGTTCGAGCCCGACGTCGATGAGAAACCTGTCTGAGGTTGCCTGATGGCCTATATCCTGCTGGTTGTGCTTGGGTTTTTCGTCGGCGCGTTCGGAACTTTGATCGGCGCCGGCGGCGGTTTCATCCTGATGCCGATTCTGCTGCTGTCCTATCCGCAGCGTTCGGCCGACGAGCTGACCGCGATCTCGCTGGCCATGATCTGCTGCAATGCGACGTCCGGGTCGATTTCCTACGGCCGGATGAAGCGAATTGATTACACCTCCGGCGTGCTGTTCTTGATGGCCGGGATTCCCGGCGCCGTCCTGGGGGCCGTGACGGTCGCGTACATCCCGCGCCAGGCATTCAACCTCGTCTTCGGCCTTGTGCTGATTGCGGCCAGCCTGTTCATCTTCTTTCGGCCTCCCAGGGAGTCGGGACTATCCGCATCGACGCATGGCGCGACTCGTTTCCGACGGATCTTGATCGACGCCGACGGCACGCGTCACGAGTTCGCCTACAATCTGCCCGTGGGGATTGTGTTGAGTCTCTTTGTTGGCTTCGCTTCCAGTCTTCTCGGTATCGGTGGCGGGATCATCCACGTCCCGGCTATGGTGCATCTATTGGACTTTCCCGTACACCTGGCCACGGCCACGTCGCACTTCGTATTGGCGGCGATGACCCTGGCGGGGACGATTGTCCACATAGTGGACGGGTCCCTCCGAGCCGGACTGGTTATAGCAGGTTGTCTGGCCGTAGGCGCTGTAGCCGGAGCGCAGCTTGGCGCCCGTCTGTCCCATCGCATTCACGGACGCTGGATCCTGAGGGCGCTGGCGGTGGCGTTAGCTTTGGTGGGCATTCGCATTCTGATTGCGGCTGTACGGTAGCCGGTACGCTGAGTCCTGCGAGAGAGTCGCCGAGGGTGCGGCAGAAGACTGGCTGCCCGTCGCGTCAGTCGGGCTTCTTGAGTTCTTCGGCCTTGGGGAGGTCTTTGAGCGAATTGAGGCCGAAAACCTCGAGGAACTTCTTGGTCGTCCCATAGAGCATGGGCCGGCCGAGAATCTCGGCGCGCCCGACGATCTTGACCAGGCCCTTGTACATGAGACTGCGAATCACCTCGCCCACCGCCACGCCGCGAATGGCCTCGATGTCCACGCGAATCACGGGCTGTTTGTAGGCGATGATGGCGAGCGTCTCCATCGCCGCCGGGCTGAGCTTGTTGTCGCTGCGCACCTTGAGCATCTTCTTGAGCCAGACGTTGTACGCGGGCAGCGTCAGCATCTGGTGGCCGCCGGCGATCTGCTCGATGCGGAAGGCGTTGTGATTCCTCTCGTATTTCTCGTTGAGCGACTCGATGCAGTCGCGCACCTGCTTGGTCGTGGTCTCTACGATGCCCGCCAGGCGGCTGTCCGACAACGGTTCCTCACTGGCGAAAAGGATCGCTTCGATCACCGATTCGACGGTCGGAGTCTCCTCAGTGTCCTCTGCCGGTTGAGAACCATTCTCGAAAACCTCAGTGTCGGTGTCATCGCTGGCTTCCTGTCCGGCGTCGTCCTCGGCGCTGCGGTCTTGCTCTTCGTCGCCCCGATCCGTGTCCTGGGGCTCTCCTATGCCCTCGACGGAGAACTCGACTTCAATCGTCTCCTCTGCCTGCGGATTCGCTTCGTCGTCGGCCAAGGGTTCGGCCTCAGTGTCGAGCGCGTCCTGCGCCGGCGCTAAAGGCTGGACGTCTTCTGCCTGTTCTTCGGCCAGCGTCTCTCTCATGTCATCGGTCATATGTTCTTCCATGTGAATGGGTCTGCGTCCTTCCTGCTGATCCTCACGGCCACCGGTTTCACTCGAGCCTTCAACTGCCGGGCCAGCTTCTTGAGCATGAACCGCTCGGAAACCGTGTGGCTCAGGCAGATACAGGTCAGTCCAGCTTCCTGGGCGGCCAGGGCTTCATGGTGTTTCAGCTCACCCGTCAGGTACAGATCGGCTTTTTGGGCGATGACCGTATTGAGAATCTTGCCGCAGGTCCCGGCGCACACGGCGGCGGTCCGCACCAGCCGCTTCGAGTCGCCCACCAGCCCGACCGCCTTGGCGCGGGTCTGCTTCTTGACCTGCTCGATGAGCCGGGCAACCTTCGCCGGCTGGGCCAAAGGACCGATCCGCCCAAGGCCAAACCGGCTTCCATAACCGAAAAGCCGGAAAATGTCAAATGCGGGCATCTCATAGGGATGGGCCTGCTTCATGGCGGCCACGACCGCGTCGAGCTTCTCGGCCGGCACGATGGTTTCAAACCGCATCTCGTGGACCGCTTCCCGCCGGCCTCGTTTTCCGATAGCCGGATGCGCCCCCTCCAGGGGCAAAAATGTCCCGGTTCCGTCCGTGCGAAAGCCGCAGTCGCGATAGTTGCCCATCGCGCCCGCCCCGGCGGCAAAGACCGCGTTGGCCACCTTGTCCAGGGCATCGACCGGCACGAACACCACAAGCTTGTAGTTCTCTTGCGGGGTATACTCAACGTAGTCGCCCAGGGGCTTGGCGTCCACGATGCCGAGCATCTCGGCCAGGCCGTCGTTGACGCCTCCGACCACCGCATCCAGAGCGGTGTGGATCGAAAAGACCGCGATCCCCGAGCGAATCAACTCGTAGACCACCCGGGTCGGGCCTTGGGCGAGGATCTGTTTGAGTCCGTCCCAGATGACCGGATGGTAGCTGACGATGAGGTCTGTCTTGAGGGTCCTGGCCTCATCGACGACCGCTTTGGTCACGTCGATCGTCAGCAGGATGTTCTCAATCCGGTGCTCCGGGTCGCCCACGAGCAGGCCCACATTGTCCCAACTCTGAGCCAGACCCAGAGGGGCGATCTGCTCGACCACGCCGGCAATGTCTTTGACCTTCATTTCCTTCTCCGGCACTCCTGTTCGATGGTCTGCAAATACTTCTCGCGAAGTCTCATGGTGACCGGCCCGACCTTGCCGTCCCCGACGGTGTGCCGCTCGACGCCGATGACGGGAAGGACCTCCATCACGACGTTGGTCAGGAAGATCTCATCGGCCTCCAGCACGTCCGCGACATGCAGGTCCTTTTCGACCACCTCGATGGATTCGTCGCGGGCGATCCGACAGATGGCCTTTCTCGCGACCCCTGCCAGCACGGGCGTCTGGAGCGGGGGCGTATAGAGCACGGAAGCCTTCAGCAGGAAGACGTTGCTGATGCATCCTTCCGCCAGCCGGTTGTCGGTCGTGAACCAGAGGGCCTCCGCCGCGCCCTTCTGCCGGGCCAAGGTCAGTGCCAGCAATCTCGGATAGTAGTTCGTTGTCTTGTGGCCGCAGATGGGCTCGGTCGTGTTCTGCCGATAGGGACACAGCACGACCATTACGCCGGTCTGATAATACTCGCTCGGGTAGCCTTGCAGACTGGTCGCCGTGACCAGCAGCGTGGGCGACGCCTGCTCGACGGTCTCGGCGATCGGGCCGCTCGTCAGGGTCAGCCGCAGCCGGGCATCCGCCAGCCCGTTGGCTCCAAGGACCTTGTTGACGGCCTGGCGCAGGAATTCTCTGTCGTAGGCGTGATGGATCGAGAGGGCTGTGGCGCTGCCCAGTAGTCGGTCGAGGTGATCTTCCAGCCGGAAAACGATACCATTGTGGCTGCGCATCGTCTCGAACAGCCCGGCGCCGTAGAGCAGGCCGCTATCCCTGACCGAGACATGGGCCCGCTCGACGTCGACCAGCTTGTCGTTCAGAAAGACCTTCTCTTGCATCTTGCCCCACGGCGCGTATGAACGTTTCGATTCACAGTTCCTGCACGGCGTCGATTCCGGCAAGAAGTGCCCTTGCCTTGGCGATCGTCTCGTCCCACTCGGCCTTCGGTTCCGAATCGGCGACAATTCCGCCGCCGGTCTGGACGAAAGCCTTGTGGGCGGCGATGATAACCGTTCGGATGGCGATGTTCAAGCAAGCAGTCCCATCGATGCCGACGAAACCGATACTGCCGGCATAGACGCCCCGGGCAGTGGACTCGAATTCGTCGATGATCTCCATGGCGCGGACCTTGGGGGCCCCCGTGATGGATCCGCCGGGAAACATGGCCTTGAGGACATCGCTGAATCGAGTCCCCGCCCGCAGCTCGCCGCCGACGGTGGCCACGGCGTGGAAAACGGTCGGGTACGCTTCGATTGTCCTGGGCTGGGGGACTCGCCGCGTTCCAGGCTTACATATCCTGGCAACGTCGTTGCGCTCCAGGTCCACGATCATGTTCAGTTCCGCCCGCTCCTTCTCACTGGTGAGAAGCTCATCGAGGTTGCGGCGATTGACTGCCACACTGTGCGGATCGCTGCCGACCAAACGCGGCCGGGTGCCTTTGATTGGCTTTGTTTCGATCCAGCCGTTCCGGACATGGATGAACAGCTCGGGCGATGCACTGACGATCTGGAAGCCGCCGGCATCGACACAGACGCCATACGGGCTGGGATTGTATTGGTTCTGCCAGTGAAACAAATCGATGGGCCGGCCTGCGAAAGGACGCTCGAAGCGATGGGAGAGATTGACCTGATAGACTTCTCCGTCCCGGATGTACTGCTTGATCTGTTCGACTGCTCGCAGATACCGACCTTTGCCGATGCTGCTTTGGACCTGCGACGCATCGAGATGCTCGATGTCGCCGGCGGGGGGCTGGCCCATGGCAAAACGCGCCGCTTCGCCCAGAATCCGCTCCACAGTCTCGATCTTCCACTCGGGGGATTCATCGTCATCGGGCAACTCCAGCGCGATGATCCAGAAAGCGTCTTCTCGGTGATCGTAGGCGAGAAAGCGGTCGTAGAAGCACAGCCGGATCAGGGGCAGCGAGAGGTCGTCGACAGCCCTGTGCGGCAACCGTTCGATGTACCGACCCAACTCGTAGCTCAGATATCCGATCCAACCGCCACGGAACAAACCGTCGGGAAGGCCAGCCGCTCCGGCGGCGAGTTTGTACTTGCCCAGGATGGTGTCGAGTTCTTCCAGAGGCTCGCCGCCATCTGCCACGTACTCGAAGATCTCCCGGGGTTCAGCGGCCCAGTAGCTGAACCGAGGGCCGTCGGCCACGGCGGCGTTGGCCCCCAGGATGGACGCCATGCGTTGTGCCGCGTAGGCTTCGCTGATCGCAGGCAGCAAGGCTGACGTCTGGATTCTCCGGACGTGAAGTCTACAGGGAACAGCCCCGGCGCTCGCGGAACGAGTCTCCGCCAGGCGAGTCACGTTCGAACGACCCATTTCCCGATGGGCCGTCAGGCCGTCTTGCGGCGAGGGGAGTCGCGCGTTCATGAACGGCCTGCCGAACCGGTTCCTGCGAAGCGACGGTGTACAGCCACCACCGCTTCTTGTTCTCTCGCTTCGATCTGGGTTGTCGCTCGAAGTAGACTGTCATCTCCGGTCCCTCGGCGGTTCGAATCCTGTACCAGTGCTTCCGCAGGTACATCTCGGGACTTCCGTTTCGGCAGGGCCCGTCCTCCTTCCAGACCTCCAGCACCTCCGCGACGGTGTACGGCCGGTCTCTCCACGTGAACTGCTTGGGCAGTCCCGGCTCGCCCCGGGTCATCCCGGCCGCATCGAATGTGCCCGATGCCGGGTGGATCGGCTCACTGACGAACTGCTCGCTCATTTCGTTGTCCTCCCGAACCGCCGCGTCGATCTTACCTGCCTGCGGCCTGCAACTCGTCCATGATCCGGACTCCCGCCGAGGTGCCGATGCGCTCGGCGCCCGCTTCGATCATGGCCAACGCCTGCCGGGCCGTCCGGATGCCTCCAGAGGCCTTGATCTTGTACCGCTGGGAGGTTTCCCTTATCAGGCGAATGTCCTCGACGGTGGCGCCGCCGGCCGGGTGCAGCCCCGTGCTGGTCTTGACGAAATCTACGCCGACCTGCTCGGCAACGCGGCACGCCAGAATCTTCTGTTCGGTCGTCAGCGCCGCCGACTCAATGATGACCTTGAGCAAAACCGGCGGTCTCATGGAGCGACAGACATTCCACACCGCGAGCAGTTGCCTCAGCAGGTAGCGCATGTCCCCTTCAATGATGGCCGCCAGGTCCGCGACCACGTCGATCTCGTCGGCCCCATCGTGGATCGCCTCTTTCGTCTGGGCCACCTTGGCCTTGGTGGTGTCGGCGCCGAGCGGAAACCCCACTACCGACGCCACGCGGACCCCGCTGCCGTGCAGCGCCTCGGCCGCCGTAGAAACCCACCGTCCGTTGACACACACAGCGCCGAAGCCGCAGGTTCGCGCCTCCTCACACAGGCGCAGGATATGCTCCCGCGTCGCCTCCGCCTTCAGCAGCGTATGGTCGATCCGCCGGGCCACGTCCTTCCCAGAGAGGTTCGTTTCTTTCGGGGGTGTTTGTGATTCGGCAGTCATGATGGCGACACCACGGAACAAGCGATCCTTCTCTTTCCTGCAGCGTCATGCTACGCCATTGTCTGGATTGTCGCAAGTCTCGCCGTGTTAGCGGGACTGGCATTTCGATCATGGCTGTCCGCCTGCGAATGGAGGCTTCTCGCTCAGCAGTCTGCCAACTTCCCGTCGAACCCGGCGTGCGATTCTGACCGCTTGACGGGCCTCGCCCAATGTGATTGGGTCATAATTGCCAGGATAGCGCGTGACGGTGGCGTATTCGGTGAGTCGGTCTTGTTCCTCGCTGATGATAGATGGACGAAGCTCGGATGGCAGCAAGACGATCAGTTCGCCCAAATCATGCGTCTTTCGCAAAGACGTCCCGTTGGTGACCAACAGGGCTTTCAGACATTTCTCGACGCACTGCTGGGCATGGAAGCAGACGGTATCGGTCGGGCTGTCGGCCATTCTGACCAGATGGGTAGCCGCCTTAAGGTCGTTCTCCGCCTTTGCCATCCATTCGGCCGCGACAGTCAGAGCTTCGTCATTGCCGCACATAGAGGACTTGCCCTCCATGTGCGGCAGGGTGCTCGATCGTGCCCACAGTGTCTTTGCGCCACTGGAACTCTTCCGGCCGGCTCACAATGATGTCTTTCGGGATGCCAACATCGTGCAGCGCCATCCGGATCTCGAGCTGTTTGGCTCTCTTCGAACCTTCTACGGGCATCACGACAAGAAGGTCCACGTCGCTGTCCGGTCCCGCCTGACCACTTGCGTGCGACCCAAAGAGTATAATCTGGTCGGGGGCGAAGTCCGCTACGATTCGCCGGACCATGCGGTGGATCTTCTGTTTCACCGACCCCTTTGCTCTAACCATATCCCATCTTCTCTTGCACAGGCACAATGACTTCTGCCGTCCAATTCTTCCGACTGACACAAGGATACAGGGCAAACGAGTCGCTGGCAATGGTTCTGATTCGCTGGCCGTGCAGAAGTGGCCACGGACCTACTGCGTAAAGTAGCGTTTTTCGAAGAAGGCGACGGCCTCGGCGAGGCTGCGGAAGACGGCGTTGGCGGTCTGGGTGATGAATACGGAAGGGTGCTGTTTGGCGGTCCAGATGACGTAGACCTCCTTGGCGGCCTCGTGGGCGTGCTGGAGTTCGCGTTCGACGCCGCTGGAGATGGCGGCCCGGCCGTCGGGCAGGGACGGAATGAAGCTGACGATCATGTCGGCCTGGTCGATGAGCAGAAAATCGCGGGCGTAGATCTGGCTGTTGATGTCCCGCTCGATCTGGAGGACCTCGTCGGCGTTGAGCCGGATCGCCCGGCCCGAGACCCCCACGTCCACGTAGTCTTGTGCAGCCTCTTTAGCCCGCCGCGCCCGCATCGGCAGATAGGCCTCTTCGAGGTCGCCCGGGTCGAAGCACTTGAAATGACGCTTCATCTGAGAACGGAAGCGATGAATCTCCGCCAGCACGCTCTCTATTTCCGCCACCGCTGTCATCGGGAAGCTCAGATACGCCTTCTTGATGTGCCGTTCAAAGGCTATCCGGTAGAACGTCTCCGTTGTGTCCTCGTCTACGCCGCGAGCCAGGCAGTAGAAGGGAATCGTCTCGTCGATGCCTTCGCAGAGCATTTCCGTGCTGATGATCTCCTCTTCGCGCCAGACGATGAGGTCCTTGAGACTGTGCTCGACGGCACGGTGCTCCAGGAGTCGCTGGTGCATGGTCGTGACGCCGTCGATGAGACAGACGTACATGTCGGCGTCGAGCTGTCGCATCTGGTCGAAGTCGACGGCCGGAAAGAGTCCGTGGCGCCAGCGAAACGTCGCGTGTGTATTGACGATGAGATTGGGGGCCTGCCGGGCCTGGGCGATGATGTCCTTGAACACGCTTCGTCGCAGCGAGTGCAGCCGCTTCAGGGGGATGTCGAGAATCTTGCCCGGCGGGACATCGGGCGCCTCAGCGTACATCATATCGCCGACGTTGCAGAGCAGCACCTCTTTGCCGTTCTGGGCGGCGATGCGGCAGACCTTCTCCAGGTAGCTCTTCTTGTCGAGGCCCACCATTCCTGTGACGACGACGATCATACGCTCTCGCTGAATGCCCTCGCACGGCCACTTGCAACCGCCGCACCGGGGCTCAGAGGTTCTTCAATCGCTGCTGCAAATCGTGGTCCCGGATCGCGGCGATCAGCTCTCCCATGTCGCCGGCGAGAATCCGATCCAGGCTGTACAGAGACAGGTTGATGCGATGGTCCGTCACGCGATTCTGCGGGAAGTTATACGTCCGGATCTTCGACGACCGGTCGCCCGATCCGATCATGGTCTTGCGCTGGGAGTCCCGCTCGGCGCGACGCTGGCTCTCGTACAGGTCGTACAGGCGGCTTCGCAGGAGTCGCCAGGCTTTGGCCCGGTTCTTGTGCTGGCTCTTCTCTTCCTGCATGCTGACCGTGATGCCGGTGGGAATGTGTTCGAGCTTGATGGCGCTGCTGACCTTGTTGACGTTCTGCCCGCCGGGACCGCTGGATCGGCACACGTGCTCGATTACGTCGTCCGGGTTGATCTGAACGTCCACCTCTTCGGGCTCGGCAAGGACGGCTACGGTCGCCGCCGAGGTGTGGATGCGCCCCTGGGATTCCGTCTCAGGGACCCGCTGGACCCGGTGACCGCCGCCCTCGTAGCCGAGTTCCGCCCACACGCCTTCGCCTTTGACACCGAAGATGACCTCTCGAAAGCCACCCATTTCCGACGGGCTGAAATCGAGTTGTTCGACCTTCCAGCGACGGCTTTCGGCATATCGCGTGTACATGCCGTAGAGGTCTCTGGCAAACAACGCCGCCTCCTCGCCCCCGGTGCCGGCGCGGATCTCCATGATGACCGCGTCGATGTGGAGGTCGTCGGCCATGACCAGCGTGTTCTGCATCTCTTCGAGCAGTTGCTCTTTCCGAGCGGTCAATTGCTCGATTTCTTCCCGGGCCATCTCCTTGAGGTCGGGGTCGGCCGTCTGGTCGTGGAGCATCTGCGAGGCTTCCTCGACACCTGTCGCCGCCTTCCTGTACTCGCGGTACTTCGTCACCATGGAGCGGATTTTCCCCTGCTCCTTGGACAGCGCCACCAGCCGCGTCGGGTCTTTGACAACCGCCGGATCGGAGATCTGCTCCTCGATCTGGCGGTACCGCGTCTCGATCTGCTCGAGCTTTGCCACGACGGTGTTCTGTATTTCGCTCATCGGTCCCACGGGATCAGGAGATGGACTCGGTCTCAGACGGGTCCGCTACCGGCGCGTGCAAACACGACACCGCAATAGCGAAAAGCTCCGCCCTCGGGTCGGATGGCGGGAGCTTGTACGCAGACGATGCACCCAGCTACGGCTGCTGCGCTTTGGGGGTCTTCTTGATGTACGACGTTCCGTACTTCTTCTGGAATCGCTCGATCCGGCCGGCGGTGTCGACGAATTTCTGCTTGCCGGTGTAGAACGGATGGCACATCGAGCAGATTTCCGCATGGATTTCCTTCGAAGTGCTACGAGTCTCGAAGGTAGCTCCGCAGCCGCAATGAACGACGACCTTGTGGTATTCCGGATGTATGTCTTTCTTCATAAAATGGACTCCCGAACAGGCTCGAAACCTTACATTTTATCAGCAAACGCGCTCGTTTCAATAGAAATTTTCCAACGATCGGGGCCATGTGCCGATATCTTCAAAGACTTGTATGGCGAATCCAGGAGGGCTACAATGCCGGGAGCAGGGAAACTTGAACGTTTAGAAGATTTGGGAGTAGACGACATGGCCAGGAATCCCAGGATTGAGGACACGGCTATCTGCCGGAAGAGGGCATATTTTGCGCATGTGACAGGGTTGGCGCTGGTGTGCGCCATGGTGCTGGCCTGCCAATCAGGTTGTCGGGAGGAGGCGTCGGGGGCCAGGGCCCCGGCCACGGAGACGCCCGTCAAGGTCACCGCCGTGGTCCCCAGCACGGGCCAGGACGGCCAGACCGAGGCGGTGCAGGTCTCCCCGGCTCAGACTGCCAACGTGCCGAGAATTGTGATGGAGTCGGTGGAGCACGATTTCGGCGAAATCGGTCCGGAGACGTCCCACAAGGCCCAGTTCCGGTTCACCAACAAGGGCACGGCTCCGCTGAAGATCACATTGGTCAGGAGCTGCTGTGGCGTCGTGACCAAGGGGGTCCAGGCCGGCCAGACATATGCGCCGGGCGAGACCGGCGTGCTCGAAGTCGATTACCGGGCCGGCGCGCAACCGGGCTCGATGAGGCGAAACCTCTACATTCAGTCGGACGATCCGATCCAGAGCGTGGTCACGCTGACCATCAAGGCAACGATCGCCCTCCGCGTCCAGTGCGAGCCGTCGAATCTGAAGCTGTTCCTCCGGCAGGGCAACGCCGGGGCCGGCAATATCACGCTGACCAGCCTCGACGGGAGACCTTTCGCGATCAAGGCCTTCCGGGCCACCGGCAATGCGATCCAGGCCGATTTCGACCCGACTGCCCAGGCGACGAAATTCGTTCTCAAGCCGATCGCTGACGCGGAGAAGCTCGAACGCACCCTCCGGGGGCAGATCAGCATCGATCTGACGCATCCTGAGTGCCGGAATGTGCGCGTTGTGTTTGATGTTCTGCCGGAGTTCACGATCAATCCGGAGAGTCTCATGCTGTTCAACCTCAAGGCCGAACAGCCTGTCGAGCGGGAGGTCTGGATACTGAGCAACTATCAGGAGGACTTCGAGGTCGAATCCGTCTCATCCCAGAAGAACATCGTGACACTCCTGGACAAGACAAAGGTCCAGAACCGCTGCCAACTGAAGCTCCGGATCACCCCTCCAGCGGCTGAGGGCGAACGCGCCGTCCTTTCCGACATAATCGAAGTGAAGATCAAGGACGGCCAAACGCTGTCCATCCCGTGCCGCGGCTTCTATTGAGGAAAGCGATCGCAGTGGTGATCCGCGAGGCGTCAATCCGCCGGCAGAACGCGTCGGCCGGCCGGCGCATGAGCATAACTTGCGTCCTGATAGGCGTTTGTGTGCTTGCGGGGGGGCTTTCCTGCCCGGACGAGCCGGTCAGGCTGGCCGTATCCGGGCAGAGGGACAACACCAGCGAGGTCTCGATTTTCTTCACGGGCAGCGAACTGGGCGCCCTGAAGCCCTGCGGCTGCTCCGGCGGCCAACTGGGCGGGCTGTCGAAGCGGACGGTTGTCTTCGACCGTGTTCCTGCCGGCAGCAGGGCCATCGTGGACACAGGAACCCTTGTCGCCGGAACCGGTGAGCAGGACCTGATCAAGTTTCGGATTCTGTTCGAGGCTTTCCGTCTGCTCGGTTACGACTTGGTGCACCTGACCGACGAAGATGTTCAAATCGCCCAGAGCCTGGGGCTGGAGGCCCCTCAGGACGGTTCGTTCTCGGTCATTGGCACACCCTGGGGACCGGATCAGGCCGATCCACCCCGGACCTTCGTAAGGCGTCTCGCAGTGCGGGGGCGGCAGATCACCGTTCGCTTCGCCGCTCTGGACGCCCGGATAGCCTCGCCGGAGTCTGCTGCCGAAGCCTTTGGTGTCCAGGTTGGCACATATTGTGTTGACATCCTTATCTTGCGCAATGCCGACGCCGATTCCCGCCCGATCTGGACCGCGTTTTCCGATGTCGACTGCATCGTCTGGCCCTCGGATTCCGACGAGCCTCAGGTCCTCAGCGAGCCGGGGCAGCGGCCCCTGGTCTTTAGCGTCGGGCGTTTCGGGCGGCACATCAGCCGGCTGAGCGTGGGTTTCTCGGACCCGGACGCCGGGCCGGCCCTGTCTCTTGAAGACATCCCGGTCGAAGAGACCCTGCCCGAGAACGAGAGTCTGGCAAGGCTGTATCGCCAGTACCAGCAAATCGTCAGCCAGAGCGATCTGCTGGAGAAATACCCCCGCGTCCCGCTTCCGGGGCAGTTGCAGTACGTCGGCTCCGGGCAGTGCCGCTGGTGCCACGTCATCGAGCATTCCGAATGGAGCCCGAACCCCCATGCCGATGCCTTCGCTACGCTTGTGGAGGTCGGGTCGGACCGCGACCCCGAATGCGTGATCTGTCATGTGGTGGGCATGGACTGGGAAACCGGCTATGTCAACGAGGAAAGGACGCCTCATCTGAAGGATGTCGGCTGTGAGAGCTGCCACGGACCGGGCTCCGAGCACATTCGCAGCAACGGCGGGCTACCGACGACCGAGCCGAAAATGACCTGCCTGGACTGCCATACGCCCGAGCACAGCAGCGGATATGCCGGCCACGAGGACGAGTTCCGGGAGAAAATCAGGCATTGGTGGGAACCATAGACCCCTTGCGCTGTCAAATCACTAAAGAAGGTAGGGTGGCCTATGGTCAGTACGTTGCGCATAACGTCGGTGGTGGTGATCTTCGCGGCAGCCGTTGTGGTGGGGCTGGTTGCCGGGCCGAGTTCCCTGATTCCGAACCTGCTGGCGGGTTTCGCCCTTCGGAGCGATCCGGAGATCGAGCGCATCCTGAGTGAGCCGGGGGTGGTCGAACGATGGGTGAAAGAGCACGGCGATACCCATGCGAGCAGCCAGGATACCACCTCGCCTCTGGTCAGGCAGGCCGAAGCCTTCAAGAACATCATCGATCCGCCTCCGGCCCCGCCGTCAGCCAATTCCGGGGCCAGGAAGACCACTGTGGCCGACAGAGGCAAGACGGTGGTCAAGCCTGTGACGTCCTCGGCACAATTCGACCTTGTCGCCACCACGGTGAGCGCCGAGAAGAGCTTCGCCTACATCCGTCTGCCGGACAAGACCTATCGGTGGGCCAGGCAGGGCGACGTGATCGGCCATCTGACTATCAAGGAGATTCGGAACGAGTCGATCGTCTGCTCGGACGGTCGCGCTGACATCCCGATGGTTAAAGAGCCGGTTCCGGACACGGCCAGCCTGCTTGAAGTGGGCGGCCCATCCGTCCTGCCGAGCGATTCCCAGGTCGCTCCCGTTCCGCCGACGGCCGGCCGGATCACCGGCCAACCGGTGGCACGCCCGTGGGGCGCCGGGGAGCCGGCTGTCCCTGGCAGCGACGAGGCGCGCGAGCAGGAACGGGAGGCGTTGGACCTCATCCGCCAGATCCGAGAACTCCAGAAGGGCGATGCCTCCGCACCGGACGCCAATCTGTCACCTGAGGACCATGATGCGGCGATCGAGAAGCTGATGACCGAATTCAGGTCGTCTCGCGTAGGTCCGGAGGAAGCCGAGAAAGTCGAGGACTTGGGAAGAGAATTGAATGAATCTGCGGAGCCTTCCACTGCCGACAAGCCCAGCGACGTGCGGCGAAAACTGAATATTCCGCGCACCATCCGAAAATAACCTTCTCGGTCCTTGCGGACCGACCCCCATATTGTTGCCCAACACCCTCCGCCTTGCCCCACGGCACGGCTGCCAGGACCACCCCCTCGCCATGCGTGCGCGTGTCGTCAGCCACGTTATTATCGGATAGGACAGGTGCGTTATCTCCTGTCGAATCCGATCGATTCGCGCGCCGTCGAGGCCGCGTCTCCACGGAGAACATCCGCCTCGCCCGGCAGTGCTGGCAGGGCGGTTTTTTGTGGGCGAAGCGGGAACTTTCCCTCCTCAGCGATGTCTGAATAGGTATGTGATTCGGTGTGTCCAGACCGGTTCGCCGAGAGGGCGGACCGTGAATCTTCGCACAGCTACAGCCGGAAGTCGCCTGGCTGGACCGGATGGCCGGGTCCAGCGAAGTCGTCATCGGCTTTCTTGACGTAGAAGACTCAGTGGTCTTTGAAGTAGCATGGAGAAGGGTGATTTTGATGCGGGGTAATGAGCGATGACGGAACGGCATTTCTTGGATAAGAGGCGCCACAAGGTCCTGTTCGCGGCTCTCCTTGGCCTCTGCGTGCTGTGCAACGGTTCCCTGTGGGCCTCGGATCAGGGCGTCCCATCCGCCGGGGCCGACCACCGGATCTTCTTGCTGAACCACATCTCCCCCGAACGAGCACGGGAATTCCTCTCGACGCTCAATCTGGCGACGGCGTCGCGGATGCCAGGCACCAACGCACTGCTGGTGACCGGCTGTCCGGACGATCTCCGGAAGGTGGCCGCTCTGTTGAGTCTGGTCGATGCGCACGAGGATTTCCAGATCAGGCAACTCGGGCCGGCTTCCTCGGCCCTGGGTCTTCCGCCCAGCGAACGCATCGCGGCGGCCGTTGGCAGCGTCTGCATCGGCAGCTTCGCGCAGCCCCCGTCCGAGGCCGGGAAGGCCAAAGCCATCATCGACACTCATAACGGTTTCGTTTGGGCCGTGGCGCCGATCTTCCAGCTTCAGGACATCGCTCTGGCCGTCGAGCTGGGACCCCAGGTTTTGGAACAGAGGAAGATCGCGAGCAGGCAAACGCCGAGACCCGCGTTGCCCGCACCGAGCGAGACGCAAACAGCTCGGGCTGATACGGAGAGGATCACGCTGCCCGACGACATGCAGACGAAGCTTCTCGAAACGCGGCTGTGGGCCGCGGAGCTGAACCCTGATCGTCTCGTGACGCCTGATTCCCTGACGTTGCCGCCTCGCATCCTCGAAACGGAGCGCAAGCCCCTGGCCCTGGATCTGGCGCTGGGACAGGCGACTGTCCCGGAGCCCTCGGTCCCGGTTCCCGCCGGAGCCGATGCGGCCGCCGAGAGGCCCGCAGTGCCGATGGCTCTTCAACCGGGCCAGGTCGTGCCGGCCGAAACCGGTCCGGCACCGGACGCCGCCGAGCCCGTAGGATTGGCGCAGGTCCCGCCGCCCGCGCCCGACGCGAATGCGTACACGCCCCGGCTGGCGACCGAAGACGACCGGATCGTTGACCTGAATCTGCCGGAGAGGCTCCCCGTGATCCAGTTACTGGACCTCGTGGGCAAGTACATGAATCTCGACTATGTCTACGACCCCACCAAAATCACCGGCGAGGTGACGCTCAAGTTGAATGGCAACCTGCGCGGGTCGATGAGAGTCCGAGACCTGTATCTCCTGCTGGAGTCCGTACTGAAGTTCCAGAAGCTGGCCATGACGCGACACAAGGGCAATATCGTCACCATCGTCCCGGTTGACGATGCGCTCGAAGCCGACCCTGTGATCGTGAAACCGGGCGAAGAGCCCCCGGAGGCCGGCAACGTGGTGGCCACGCGCGTCTTCGAGCTTCAGCATATTGACACGACGACGGCGCAGGCCCTCCTGGACAACATGAAGCTCTCCGTCGGCGTCACACCCATTCCGGAGAGCAAGACTCTGATTGTCACGGCCTATGCCTATCGCATGGCGCGGATCGAGCAGTTGCTCGAGGTAGTGGACAGGCCGGGCGAACCGCGCAAATTCCGGTTCCGTCAGCTCCGCTACACGATGGCGACCAACTTGGCGGAGAAGGTCAAGGCCCTGGCCGAGCAGCTCGAAAGCGTTGCCGTGACGGTCGGCGTCGAGGACGCCACGGCGACCCTGCAGAGAACGCCGGGAGAATCCGAAGTTGCATATCGCCAGCGGCAGGCGCGGGCGCGGGCCCAGGCTCAGGCGGCGGCGGCGGCCCGGCGCACGACGCCCGGCGCTGCGGCGGAGGAAGCGGCGGCCAAGCCCGGTGTGTACCTGGATGCCGATGAACGGACGAACCGCATTCTCATGATCGGGGTCAAGGACCAGTTGGACGTGGTTGAGGATTTGGTCGATACTCTGGATGTCGAACAGGCGGACCTGCGCTCGATGAGGCTGTACCGGATCCGACACGTGGACGCGGACGAGGTCAGCCGCAAGCTCTATGAGTTGTCCATTATCACGAAGCTGCCGGAAACGAGTGCTTCCAGTCGCCTGACCGGAGGGCCCAGGACCGCCACCAGCCCGACGGCAGCGGCGCAGGCGGCTGCGGCGGCTCGGGCGGCTGCGGCGGTCAACGCCCCGACCGCGGCCATGCCGACGGAGATCACCGAAGAAGGTCCCGTGGGCGAACCCCAGGTGGTGGTGGTGGAGTCGACCAATTCGCTGCTCGTCAACGCGACCCAGGAACAGCACGCCCAGATCGAGACCATCATCAGCTACGTCGACAGCGAGATGCTCGAGAATGAGATCCCGTACAAGATCTATCCTCTGGAGAACTCCTCGCCCGATCACCTGGCCACCGTGCTCCAGAGTCTCATCCAGGAGACGACGCAGAACCAGGACGCCGAGGGCAAGATCCAGACGACCGTCACGAAGCGGCGCGAGGACGAAATTGTCATCGTTCCCGATCCCAACACCTATTCGCTGATCGTCTACGCCAGCAAGAGGAATCAGACGTGGATTTCCGACCTGGTCCAGAAGCTGGACAAGCGTCGCCCGCAGGTGCTGATCGACGTGACGCTGGTGGAGATCACTAAGACCGACGCGTTCAACTATGACCTCAACCTGATCCAGAGCATCCCGAACCTGAACTATACGTCCGGCCTGGCGAACACCATCGTGGCCGGCGCCAGCGGCGCTTCGTCGGTGACTTCCGACACGATTCTCGACAAGCTGGCCCAAAGCGACCGGACGCAGTTCGCCGATATGCAATGGGACGGCGACAACTTCAAAGCGTTCTACGGCGACAAGCACGTCAATGCCCTGTTGACGGCGATGCAGTCCAAGAACTATGGACG
This sequence comes from Sedimentisphaerales bacterium, assembly GCA_040772485.1. Classification (GTDB taxonomy): domain Bacteria; phylum Planctomycetota; class Phycisphaerae; order Sedimentisphaerales; family Anaerobacaceae; genus Anaerobaca. The sequence continues at coordinate 39,672 of JAXGYC010000024.1, forward strand.
CGTGCTGGCCAAGCCGAAGATCCTGGTCAACGACAACGAGCCGGGCACGATCAAGACGACCGACACGACGTACGTCGAGAAGACCTCGTCGATTCCCGTCAGTTCGGGCGGCGCCGGCACGGATACCACGCTCATTCAGACGGCGACGGACTATACGCCGTATGAGGCCGGCATCACCCTGGAGATCACGCCGCACATCAGCGAGGGGAACCTGCTCCGCCTGGACATCGGTCTGGTTCGCGCCGATTTCCTCACCACCGAAGACCCGAAGAAGCCGCCGAATACAACCGCCAGCGAACTCAACACCGCAGTGACCGTACCGGATGGAAGTACGATCATCCTCGGTGGCCTGCTCAAGTTGAATCAGACCAAAGGCGGCAGGAAGGTCCCGATTCTGGGCGACATCCCGCTGGTGGGCGTCCTCTTCCGAGGCGTCAACAACGAGGATCGACAGAGCAAGCTGTATATTTTCGTGAAGGCGGAGGTGATCCGACCCGATCTGGCCGCGGGGCACGCCATGGAGGAGCTGGAACGGCTCTCCGAGCGGAACCGATTGGCCTTCGAGCAGCACGAGAAGGAGTTCCAGAATCACCAGGACTGGCCGGGGATCAAGCCGAAGCCGATCCAGCCGGAGCGGGTTCTGGAAGCGCAGTAACCAGGAAGTCCAGATGCACAGGCAACGGAATCTATGAAGAATCTGCTCATACAAGCGGCGAAAAGGACAGGACTGGTCAACGTCGAGCAGTTGACCAGCCTCCTGGACCAGAACGCCGGGCAGGGACGGCTGGACGAGGTGCTGCTCAATTGCCCGTACTTCACCGAAGACGTGGTCCTGAAGCTGTTTGCCGAGTCCCTGGGCTGGGAGTACTTCCCGGAGATTCCCGAGAAGTCCGTTCCTTCGGAATTCATCCAATCCGTTCCGCCGACGTATGCCCAGCATCACTTCCTGATCGGCGTCAAGTCGGAGGACAGCAACGGGGAGCTGACCGTTGTTCTGTCCCGGCCGCTGGATACGAACGTGCTGGACAACGTCTCGAAGATGACGGGGATGCCGGTCCGGCCGGCGGTGGCGACCCGGGCCGCGATCACGGCGGTGATCGACGTTGCCTACGAGCAGCGCAACACCGTGATCGAAGAGGTCGCCGAAGAGCTGGATTCGCAGAACCTCGATCAACTCGTCGACGAGGTCTCGGCCTCCGACGATCTGCTCGACGTGGTCAATCGCCCGCCGGTCATTCGGCTGGTCAACGACATTCTGTTTCGCGCCCTCCAGTTGAGGGCCAGCGACATTCACGTGCACCCTTACGAAACCAAGATTCAGATCCGCTATCGGATCGACGGCATCCTGTACGACGTGCTGACATTGAATCGCAACGTGCTGCCGCTGATCACCTCTCGTATCAAGGTCATGGCGGGGATGGACATCGCCGAGCGCCGAATGCCTCAGGACGGGCGATCCAGCGTGCGGCTCGGACAGCGCGAAGTGGACCTTCGCGTGAGCACGGTTCCGACCAGCTTCGGCGAGCGCAGCGTGCTGCGTCTGCTCGACAAGAGCACCGGCGTGCTCGCCTTGGAGGAACTCGGCCTGTGGCCGGAGGACCTCAAGAAGCTCGATAGCCTGCTGCACCGCGCTCACGGCGTGATCTTCGTGACCGGCCCGACCGGCAGCGGCAAGAGCACCAGTCTCTATGCCTACCTGAACCGGATCAACTCCGCCGAGAAAAACGTTCTGACAATCGAAGACCCCATCGAGTACCAGCTCGAGGGCATCAGTCAGATCCAGGTCGCCAATAAGAAAGGGATGACGTTCGCCACCTCGCTGCGGCACGTGCTGCGTCAGGACCCTGACGTGATCATGGTCGGCGAAGTCCGCGACATCGAGACCGCCCGCATGGCGATCCAATCCTCCTTGACAGGCCACTTGGTCTTCAGCACGCTCCACACGAACGACTCGGCCGGCGCGGTGAGCCGGCTCCTGGACCTCGGCGTGGAGCCTTACCTGGTCAGCTCCTCGCTCATCGCGATCATCGCCCAGCGTCTGGTGCGCCGGGTCTGTCCCGACTGCAAACGCCCCATGGCGCCGGCGCCGCACGAGTTGAGGGACCTGGGTCTGGAGGAGTACAAGGACGCCACGTTCTTCGTCGGCGAGGGCTGCTCGCGGTGTTTCCAGACGGGCTATCGCGGGCGAACAGGCATCTACGAGGTGATGCTCATCAACGAGGCGATTCAGGAGATGATCTACCGACAGGAAACGGCCGGACAGATCAAGAGGCTGGCCGTTCAGGCGGGCATGCAGACGCTTCGCATGGACGGGGCTCGAAAGGTCCTGGCCGGGATCACGACGCTCTCGGAGGTCCTGAGAGTGACTCAGGCCGACGTCTCGTAGGATTGGTCCACGACGGACCCGGCATCGAGGCGAAGTCGATGCTTGAAGGATTTGGGGTGTTTTGATATTCCGATTGCTCTATGCCGAGATACCAATACACGGCGATCGCTACAGGCGGCAAGAAGATCAAGGGGACGATCACGGCCGAGAGTCCCTACGCTGCCCGCAAGCAACTGCGCGTTCGGAGCGTTCATCCTTCGTCCGTCACCGAGATTTCCTCTGCTGCCGAGAGCCAGCGCGCCCTGTTTCGCTCGTTTCGCAAGGTCAGCAAGTCGCAGATCGTCGATTTCACCAAGCAACTGGCGACGCTGCTCAACTCCGGCATCAAACTGACCGAGGCCCTGTCCGTTCTGACGCTTCAGACCTCCGATCACCGGTTCAAGACGGCGCTGACGGAGATCCGCGATCGCGTCGTGACCGGTGAATCGTTCACCGACGCCCTGAATGAGTATCGCGACTACTTCGACGTGATCTACGTGGCCATGGTGCGGGTCGGCGAAGTCACCGGCACGCTGGGCGGCAGTCTGCGGACCATCGCCAACTTCATGGAGAAGCGCCAGCGCGTCGAGGCGAAGGTTGTCACCGCGATGATCTATCCGATCGTTCTGATCTGCTTCTGCGTCCTGGCGGTTCTGATTCTCACGACCAAGGTCATTCCGAAGATCGGGGCGCAGATCGAACGGGCCGGGCAGGAATTGCCCTGGATCACCGCCCAACTGATGAATTTCAGCCACGTGATCATGAGCTGGTGGATTCTGGTCATTCTCGCGGGCCTGGCGGCGGTGGTCCTGATTCTGCGGAAGATCTTCCGCACCGAACGCGGGGCCTATCTGCGGGACAAATTCATCCTGTCGTTGCCGTTCTTCGGACCTTTGATCAAGCAGCGCGTGGTGGCGCGTTTCGCTTCGACGCTCTCGACCCTGATCGGCTCGGGTCTGGCGATGGCCGAATCGCTTCGCGTCGTCGCCGAGACCACCGGCAACAGTCTGATGAAGCGGGCGATCCAGCACGCCCGCGAGCGTATCCTGGCCGGCGCCGATATCGCCACGCCTCTGCGGGACAGCGGGGTGATCGATCCGGCCATCGCGCACATGGTGGCGGTCGGCGAGAAGAGCGGCGAGCTGGAGACGATGCTCAAGAGCATCAGCGAAAACCTGGAGTCTTCGACCGACGTCGTGATCGAGCGCCTCAGCGCGGCGGTCGAGCCGGTCATCATCATTGTCATGGCGGGAGTGGTCGGAGTCATCGCATACGCGACCATCCTGCCGATTCTGCGGATTTCCGTGGCAAACTTCTGAGCAGGAAAAGGAGTCGATGGATTATGAAGGAGAGTAAAAGGCGACAAATCAGAACCGGTTTCACGATGGTCGAGCTGATGGCCGTCCTGATCATTCTCGGGCTTCTGGCCGGCGTCGTGGTCAAGAACTTCGTCGGGCAGACCGAACGGGCCAAGGTCACGACCACGAAGGCGAGTCTGCGGCAACTGGCCAGCGCCGTCAATCAGTTCTACATGGACACCAACCGCTATCCCACCGAGGATGAAGGGTTGTACTCGCTGATCGAAGCGCCGCCAGACGTGACGAATTTCCAGCCGGGCGGCTATCTGGACACCACGGAGGTGCCCACCGACGGCTGGGGGCGCGAGTTCATCTATGAGCTGTATCCCGAGAGCGGCAAACCCTTCGTGATCAAGAGCTTGGGGGCCGATGGTCTCGACGGCGGCGAGGACTACAATGCGGACCTGCTCAGCACGGATCGCTGATCGACCTCGGGCCGAACCTGATTCGCCGGTCGTCAGACGGTCGACCAGGCCGCGGATCGGAGCGTTCAGCCTGATCGAGCTGATCGTCGTGCTTTCCATGCTGGCGCTGTTCGTATTGATGGCTCAGGTAAACCTCTTCGGGACGCTGCGGCGCAGTACGTTCAAGGCGCAGGTGCAGAGTTTCGTCTCGGCGATGCAGATGGCGGCTTCGACGGCCGCCGAGACGGGGCGTCGCTATGAAGTGATTGTGGACGTCACCGAGCAGACCTACCTGCTCCGCCAGATCAGCTCGTCGAACCTGGCCGAGGTGCTCGATGAGGAGATCATCGTCGACGGGCAGTTCGGAGACAGTTGTCGCGTCTCCTACGTCGAGTTCGACGACGGCACCTACGCCAACGAGGGGCAGGCCAAGTTTCGCGTGGGCCACGCCGGCTGGCAGTATGGCGGCAAAGTGGTCTTTCTCGACGAAGGCGAGCAGGCCCACACGGTCGCGGTCGGACGGTTGGTTCCGATCGTTCAGGTGCTCGAAGGCGACGCCGAATTGATGCGTCCCAAGGCCAAGGACGAGGTGTCGTCCTTCTGATATTCCGGCCGATTTCGGCCTCTTGACTCAAGCATGTGCAGAAACCGAACCAGTACGTTGGACACGACAGACAGGGCGACCAGGCGTCCCCGCCGGGGGGCGTTCACGCTTCTGGAGGTGGTCACTTCCCTGGTGATTCTGGCGTTCGCCAGTTCGAGCGTGCTGATCGTGATGAACCGGTGCATGGGCACCGCCGCCAACTCGGCGTTTCAGATGGCGGCTTTCCAGACGGCCCGCGAAAATCTGGAGAAGCTTCTGGCCTCCGACACGCTCAGCGAGCAAGTGGAGTACGGTACGAGCGACCGCTATCCCGGCATCGCGTGGCGGACGGTGGTGGAAGCTCTCTCCGAACCGGCGATGGGCCAGATGTGGCTCCGCGCGGTCTGCTCGGCTGAATACGTCGATCCATCAGGCGAGACGCAGACGGTCGAGCTGGTCCACTGGATCACCACGCTGACCGACCAGCAGGCCGAGCAGCTTCTGGGGGAAGAGGACCTGGAGACGCTGGCGGCCGAGCAGCTTCTCGGTACGGTCGAAGACGCCGCCGGCTATGCCGGAGTCGACGCCGAGACGATCGAGAAGTGGGTCGAGAACGGGCTGCTCGTGACCGAGGACGGCGCGTTCATCAAGCACAATCTGGACATCTACATTCGCAGCCAGGGAAGCCCGACCGAGGAAGAAAAAGACCTCCAGGTTGAGTCCATCGAGGCTCTGGCCCTGACCCTGCAGGGAGCGGCCGAGGCAACCGGCAGCGAGTCGGACGTTCGTCGGGGCAACGATGGCGTGGACCCCGCTACGGGATTGCCCTACGACCAACTGGAAGAGATGGAGGTCGGAGAGGTCATGGAGCTGCTCAGGAAGCGACAGAATTGACCTTAGCGGTCGCGGGGATTGAGGACCTGAATTTGCTATGAACAGGAGAGCCGGACAATCGAGATTCCGCCGGGGCTACTCTCTCGGAGAGATGCTGGCGGCCCTGGTGATCGGCGCGATGGTGTTGACCGCCATCCTGGGCGTCTACGGCCAGGCCAACCGGGCGGCTGAAGCGGTTCTCAACAAGATCGAGACGCCCGCGCTGGGGGCCGAGGTACTGCAACGGATCGCCGAAGACCTGGATCGGATCGTGGGGGCCGACGGCAACGTCACCGTGCAGATCCGAAATGGATTCGACAACGGATTCATCACCGGCGAACTGATCGTGCGCCGGATTCTTAAGGACGCGGAGAACAAAGAGCTGACGCTCGAAGAGGTCACCTGGCGAGGGGGGTACGACTACGACAGCGCCGTCCCTGGTCTGGTGATCTACCGCAGCCGGACCGGCATCGGGCTAGAAGACAAGCTTCTCGACGCCAAGCGGGAGCAGTGGGAGAGCAACTACTCGTTCGTTCCCGTCTGCCGAGGGGTGACGCACTTCCGGATCGAGGTCCCCAAGGGAGACGGGGCCGTGGACCGCTGGTCGAGCCCTTCACCGCCGCCCGGGGTCCGAGTAACGATTTCGTTTGCCCAGCCTTACGAGACGGTTCGTGGGACGCTGGACGTGGCCGAGGAGGAAAAGGTCAGCCGGACGATGGCGGTCGACAGGTTGCGGACGATCCGATTTGGCACGACGGCCGGTTCGGGCGCTGAAACACAGGATGGCAACGATACTTCAACAGATGGCGGAGCAGAAGCCGAGAAATCGGAAAGCGAACAAGTCGATGTGCGATCGGTCCAGCCGACAAGAAGGCGATAGCCTCCGGAACCGCCATGGCGTGGTCCTGCTGATCACGCTGGTGATTCTGGTCATCCTCTCGACACTGGGGTACACGCTCAGTGTCCAGGTGGCTACCCGTCGACATCGGGACCGCTTCATCATTGACTACGCCCAGTCGCAGTACGCCTGTACGTCCGCGATGAAGTACGCATTGGCTTCGCTGACCGACCTTCAGCCCCAGTTGGTCAGTCATCCGAACGAGCCGGACTTCTCCGACCTCTTCGCCATGACCGAGGCGCAGTACCAGGAACTCCTGGCGGAGGTCGCCGCCGGACTGACCGGAGAAGAAGGGCCTTTCAACGAAACGAATCGGAATAGAAGGGCGGTCTCGACGGACGTCAACGATGCCAACGGCGCCGACGATGCCCTCACAACAATTTCAGCGGCCTCCGTGACGATACCGGGTCCCTACGGTCCGCGCTGGCCGCTCGTGACGGCGCCGCTGGAGTTCGAGATCGGTTCGGCCAGGGTGACGGTGGAGGTCGAAGATGAGAATGCGAAGTACCCTCTGGGTTGGGCGCTGATCCAGGACGAGAAGCTCCAGGCCCAGGCCAACGCCGGTTTCGTCACGTTCTGCGAGTGGATGGGATACCTGCCCGACGAGATCAAAGGCGTCAGAGAAGACCTGGGGGAGGTGGCCAAGGTCCGACCCTTCACCCTCGAGTTCAAGGCCATGTCGGTCGCGGCGGCGGCGCCGCCGGCGAGTCTGCGAAGCAGGGTGACGCGGACCCGGACCGCGAACACGAAGTCTACCGTGCAGCGTACGGCCCGCACCACCGTGACCGTGACCGAGCAGATGGACCAGCAGAACGCTGCGTTCTCGCGCCTTTTCCACAGCTCTCTGATCGACACCGAGATATTCACGAGACCGAGCGTGGTCAGCAGCAGCCGCAACGAATCCGCGATGAAGTACCTCGGGCTCTGGGCGACCCGGCAGGTCAACATCAACTCGGCGCCTCGCCACGTCCTGGAGGCGGCCCTGACCTTCGGCAGTGTCGCCGATGCGCCGAAGATCGCCGAGGCCATCATCCAGCGGAGGCGCGTCCAGCCATTCTCGGACATTGAAGAAGCCAAGAAGGACATTTTTCGCTATGGCGACGCCATCGAGAAATGCCAGTCGTTCCTGACAACCACCAGCACAGTCTTCACCGTGCGGGTCACTGCGGTCAGCGGCGCAGCCCGGGCGGTAGCGGTGGCGGGCGTCAGCAAGGAAGGGCGCAAAGTAAAGCGGATCGCCGTGATATCCGACTAAGTAAGGGCCGCTTTCTGCGCCCCCGTCGGGGCAGGTGCAAGGCCGCCTTGAGTTTGGGAGATTCTTGAGCATGGAGTCGCGAAAGCGTTTAGGCATCTATTTGAGGAAAGACCGGGCGACCGTCGTATGTCTGGCCCCGCAAGGGGGACAGGCCAGGCTGCTGGGGTGTTTCTCGCTCGATCTGACCGGCGAGGACGCGCCGAGCCAGCAGGTTCTGGCCGACCGCATCGCACAGACCTGTGCCGAGCGGGGCTTGAAGTTCTCCGAGTCGGCCGTGGCGTTGGATTGCGCCCTGTTCATGCAGCACAAGGTTCACAGCGAGTTCGCCGACTACAAGAAGATCGCGGCCACCGTCCGGTTCGACACAGAGGAAGCGCTCGCGACAGATGTCAGCGACATGGCAGTGGCCTTCCGAATCGCCTCGAAGGACCAGACCGGGGCCGGTCTCGACGTGTTCACCGCACAGCGCAGCATCTTGTCGGACATCCTCCTGTCCCTGCGAAGCAATGGGATCGATCCCGTGGCGGTCTGCCCCGACGTGTCGTGTCTGTCGAAGTACCTTGAGGCGCACGATGCATCGGACGACGCCGGCCGTGTCCACGCCTTGCTCTCGGACACACGCGGCTACCTGATCGGACCCCAGAATACCGACGGCGGCTCGTTCATGCGGGCGTTCCCGGTTGGCCCGTCGCAGGATCGCAAGGCACTGCTGGTTCGAGAGGCCCTGATCACCGCTGCCGTGAGCGGCGCGGGCGATGCGAGCCCCAGCCTGTGCGTCCTGGATGTCCAGAACGGCCTCACGGCCCGGGACCTCGATCAGAGGGTCCCCTTCCACGTCGATGACTGCGATCTCGCAGCCATTCGGGCGATCGAGCGAGGCGAACTGACCGATTGCAGCAATCCGGTGGATTTCGCCATCGCCTACGGGGCGGCGCTTCCCGAGTCGGAGAGGGACAAAGGGGCCAATTTCCGCAACGATCATATGCCTTACCTGGGCAAGAAGCTTCGTTTGGAGAGGTCGGTGCGGTCCCTGAGCATCTCTCTGACGGTCCTGCTGCTGGCCTGCGGGGTCTACGCGCAATCGCGGCTGATGCTGGTGAATCGGTACAGGGCTGCTCTGCGTGAGAAGCTGGAGCCCGATTACCTGATGGTGATGCCGGGCGAGGAGAAGCTCCCCGATGCGATGAGGGGCGCCTCGCAGAAGCTGGCCAGTGCTCTGAGGATCATCATCGCGCACAAGAGCGGCGTCGGCGCCGATCAGGGAACCATATCCGCCAAACTGACGCTGGTCATGCAGGCCCTGAACGCCTGTGCGGCCCAGACCGATCTGAACATCGACACCGTTACGCTCAGCGCCGCGAACATCGTCATCAGCGGGGATACGTCCGGACGCCCGAGCACGTTGAGGGTCTTCGACGCGATGGAGAAGGCCGGCCTGGCGCGAAAGAAAGAGGGGTATGTCGAGAAGGGCGGCCGGGATACGTTCACGCTAACGGTTGAGCCGAAGAAATAAGGCCGGAGACGGACCATGCGCGACATATACAAGAACCCGATCCTCTACTATGTACTGGCCCCGATCCTCGTGGGCCTTTGGCCGCTGCTGGTGTGGGGCATGTATCTGCCCCGGGCCCAGAAGGCTTGGGATGAGGATGAAAAACTGTATGCGGAAGCCAAGAACACCATCCTGAGCATCATCGAAAGGGACCCCGAGCGTGTGAAGCTTGCCCAGGATACCAAGAGCCTTGGAAAGTTCGCCTATGCCGAAGCGGTGGACCGTGTGGTCAATCTCTGTGGCATTCGGTCGAGCCAGTATACGCTCAGTTCGGGGCAGGTTGTCACTACTGGAAAGAAAGAAAGCCAACAGGCCCGGGTCGGTCTTGTCGGCGTCAGCATCGTTCAGGCCGCGAGGTTCCTCTCGACCATCCAATCGATGTGGGTGAACCTCAACTGCGAACGGCTCAAACTGACGAAGAAGCCCGGCGTCCCCGACCAGTGGGATCTGGATATGACCTTCCAGTACGACTACTGAAAAGGCCCGATCAGTATCATTGTCCAGCCTTTTACCGGAATATCTTCATTTCGTCGCCTATCACTACATATAGTACGTTTCCCAGATTCACACGATTGTGCTCCCCGGTCAGGGCCACGGACCATTCCTCGGACGTCCGAATGTCGAAGATTGCCTCGACCTGTACTGAGAGGCGGCACTTTTTCTGCATTTGGACGAAGATTTCTGCCTCGAATGAGCCGATTCCGGGCAAAACTTCTCTAAAGTTTTCAAACCGGGTATGTCGATATCAATGTTGATTTGAGGTTTGAGTGAGTTTCTTGGGACCTACAACATATAGTGGTGCGAGTTTCCGTCGGCAGCGATGGGCTCGGTCGTTCAGGCTTGTTATTGGCAAGGTAAGCAGCATGCCGGACTTTGATTCCAGCACGTTCGCACACAACAATGAGCAATGGGTGGATCCTCTTGAGATGGATCTGACCCGGGACCAGGACATGGTCATGGAACAAATCCTCGACAACATTCACAATACGCCGATCGGCCAGGTGCTCAAGCAGATCGCCTGTCTGCCGGAGATTCGCCGGGAGAAGATCCTGAAGCTCCGTCGGCAGATCACCGAGGGCAGGTACGATCTGACGGAGCGCCTCGATCTGGCGCTCGACAGGGTGCTGGAAGACCTGACGGCATAGTCGAGAACCGCCGGACCCGGTCTGTCGCCTCTCGGCTGACGGATTCGTGTGTCCGGCGTAGACCGATTGGGCAGAGGAGCGATGTCCATGCTTGTCTTATCACACCCGCCGGCGATCTTCTGAGACCGCCACAGCCTTCAACCTCCCGTTTCCGTGATCTCATCGTCGTCTTCATCAAGATCAACGGGTTGATAGCCCGGAAGCTTCGACTTCTCCACTTCCTTCTCGAACATCGCCACGACGGCCTTCTGAATCCGCTGGCGGCATCTCGTGTTGATCGGGTGTGCGATGTCGGCGTGCAGCTTCATCCGGCCCTGAGGGTCTTTTCTGGTGCGGTTCTCGGGCA
>JAXGYC010000025.1:0-46561 GCA_040772485.1 Sedimentisphaerales bacterium
CTCTATGCTTTGGCCCTAAGGTCAATGGACTCAAAACAGGCGACTCGGATCAACCGCAATCCACCACAGGCGACTCGGTTCACCGCAATCGCCCGGCGAGGGATCAGGGCGGGCCTGGGGACAAATGACACGGTTAGAAACCGTCCCCGGCCCATGGAATCGGAGTGTCTGCGCCCTTGCGTTGGCTCGCGACGCGTCCTGGAGTGTACGTGACACAGCCCCCGACTGGCCTTGAACCAGCATGTTCTGCCGCCGTCGCGGAGCGCTCTCCCATTTGAGCTACGGGGGCGAAATGGGGCTCGCTGGCCCCACTTCGCAAGAGGATTCACCGAAGAATCGGGGTCCCGGAAACGGGGCCGAGCAGCCCCGGCACCAGAAAGTAGAGGCTTGCGAGGGCCGTCATATAAAATGTCTCACAACTTCACGGATGCGTCTGATAACGGGTCCCACAACATATCTTATGGGACGTTCGGAATGGTGGGATTCTCGGGGTGCGATTCGGCCCGACGGCGGATTGCCGCGTCGCCATCTGGTGAGCGGGCTTGTATAATGCCCCCTCTGGTTTGTCCGAACACAGTTATAAAACGACGCAGGATCCACAGGTGGACGTCTGATGGCGCAGGGAACGCAACGGTTCGGTGCCCGCTGGTCGATGCTGGTGCGGTTGGTGACGCCGGTCGTGATCGTGCTGGTGATCGTTGTGGTCGCTGTCGTCTTGCGAGCCGCCGGGCAACCCGCGGTGAAAGACACGGCGACGGCCGGGTGGCTTGTCGTTGCGGCTTCTCTGCCGGTGGCGATGCTGGCGATAGCCGTCTTGTTTGCTCCTCTGGGTTTCACTGTCGATCCGGTCGGGATCATTGTCAATCGCATGGGACCCAACGTGTATATCCGCCACGAAGAGATCGCAACGATTGAACGGATCGACCCTCGACAGATCGGGTTTGGCATCCGCGTCCTCGGCTCCGGCGGTTTCTTTGGCCACTTCGGATGGTTCTACAGTCGTCCCCTGGGGTGGTTTCGCTGCTACGTGACCGACCGCAGAGACCTGGTCCTGGTCCGTCTGCACGACGGTGGCAAACTGGTCCTGTCGCCGCACCCCGCGGAGGCGTTTGTCGAATACGCCGAACGGGCGCGTAGATAGTCCGATAAGCCAAGCCTGTCGGCAGGGCGGCGGGATTGTGGCGAAAGGCACGGAAGAAGATCACAAGCCGGGGATTTGCTGCTCCAAGGGATCTCGCAGAGACAGAGGCCTGCCGAGGATTTCGTAGTGCAGGATCGCCCTCTTCAAGGCATCCGGATCGGAGTAGTCTATGAGATCGGATGTAGCGTATGTCACACGGGGGGCCTGAGTCGTTGCGGTCGCGACGGCGGTTGCCGAGTCCGGCTCGGGCCGCGTTGGTGGCGCCTTGACCCGGAGTCTCTCCTCAGCGGCTTCGAGTCGCCGTTGTCGCAGCCTTGCGGCCTCTTCCTGCCGCTGCTGATAGAGTCGAGCGGCACGCTGTTGTCTCTGCTGCAGCGTCTCTGCCGGCTCCTGGCGTTCGTAGACCAGGACCGGCTCGGCTCCGGGACGGGTTCGTACGGTGACCCGCCCGCGATCCGGCCGATGGGGCTCGCCAGGCCGTTCGGACGATCGGGCGCCCCCCGCCTGTTCCTCCATCTTGCGTACATGCTCTTGAGCTGTCCGCTGGATCTCTTCGGCCTTGCGAGTCAGGCGCTGCTGCCAGCTCTCGCGCTTCTGACCATCGGTCTGCTTCTGGCGACCGGAACGCCGGCCGTGCGAGGCGGCCGTCTTCCTGGCAGAGGCCGCCTTGAGAAGTCCGCCGACCGCCCAGAAGACGGCGACTGCCACGATAAAGAGGATGTTCATCCATTCCTCAGAATCGCTCTGGGCCAGCCACGGTAGTTGGATCATCTCGTCCAGCATTGCGGTGTGCCTTCCGTCCGCCCTGCCGGCCGAGAGAGAAATCGGCCGGCAGGCACGCGGATGCTAGTCGCTCTTCTTCGGCTTGGCGATCGACTCGCGCATCTGCGTGTCGGCGCCGATGTTCTTGAGCCGGTAGTAGTCCATGATCCCGAGATTGCCCTTCTGGAAGGCCTCGGCGATCGCCAGCGGAACCTTTGACTCGTTCTCAACGACGAGCGCCCGCATTTCCTGCTCGCGGGCGACCGCCATGGCGCGCCGCTTTTCCGCCTCGGCCTTGGCCCGCCGCATGTCGGCCTCCGCCTGCGCCGCCTGGAGTTGGGCGCCGACGTTGTCGCCGACGTCGACGTCCGCGATGTCGATCGAGAGAATCTCGAATGCCGTACCGGCGTCCAGCCCCTTGCCGAGGACCGCCTTGGAGATCCGATCCGGGTTCTCCAGCACGCTCTTGTAGGTGACGGAGCTGCCGATGGAGGTAACGATGCCTTCGCCGACGCGCGCGATGATCGTCTCCTCCGTCGCGCCGCCGACGAGCCTGTGGATGTTCGTCCGGACGGTCACCCGGGCCTTCGCCTTGAGTTGAATGCCGTCCTGAGCGACGGCGTCGATGGTCTCCTTGCCCTTCTTCGGATCGGGGCAGTCGATGACCTTCGGGTTGACGCTGGTCTGAATGGCGTCGAGGATGTCGCGTCCGGCCAGATCGATCGCGGTGGCGGTCTTGAACGTCAGGTCGATGTTGGCGCGGTTGGCCGCGATCAGCGCCCGCACCACGTTGGGTACGCGCCCCCCTGCCAGATAGTGGCTTTCAAGATCCTTCGTGGTCAGCTCCAGGCCCGCCTGGATCGCGGTGATCTTGCTCAGGACAATCACCCGGGCGTCCACCTTGCGCAGCCACATGCCGATCAGCTCGCTGAGCTTGATGTCGGCCCGAGAGAAATACGCCTGGAGCCAGAGCCGCGCGAACTTCAGCAGGATCAACAGGAAGACCAGCGCCGCGATAACTACGACGACCAGAATCCCGATGACCACGGGATTCGCGGTTTCCTGCTGCATCAACACATGTGCGATTTTGGACATCGATCCATCCTTTCCCTAAGCCTCGTCGGTCACCCGAACGGTCAGTTGCGTTCCTTCGACCCGAATCACCTTGACGGTTGCTCCCTTCTGAACGTACCCGGCTTCGGCGACACATTCAACCCTGCGCCCGGAAAAATCGCAGGTGCCCACCGGGCGCAGCGGGGTGAGCACCCGGCCGACCGCGCCCAGCAGCTTGATCAGTTCAGCAGTGTCCGGGATCGCATCGCCCCGGTCGCGCACGGGGCCCGACAGGATGATATTGCGACCGAATCGCGTCTTCGGCAGCAGTCTGTACGCGCCGACCAGGAGCAGGGGAATCATGACCACGGCGACCACGATGCCGAGCCATCCGGCGGTGCTGCTGATCCGAAAGAAGATGGCCACGCCGCCCACGACACAGGCCAGCGCGCAAATGCTCAGAAGCCCCCCGCTCGGGATGAAGACCTCGGCCACGATCAGGGCCGCACAGGCCACATATAGAAACACGGCAAAAAGCAACCACCCACCCATGCGTCTGGTCCTCCCTGAACTGTCTGGACCGATGTCACCGCAGACCGGCGCGGGACATCCGTAGCCATCCTACCTATGCGTTGTCACGGCCTTTCACAACCACCCGATTGCCGTGGATCTCGACGATCTCAACTTGCGTCCCTTTGTCGAGGAACTCGGCCATCGCGACGACATCGACCACTGCGTCTCCGAATCGCGCCTTTCCGGCCGGACGCAGCTTCGACGTCACTTCGCCGACGTCGCCGACCTGTACGGCGCGCTGTGCGCTTTGAGGCGGTGCTGTCATGCTCATCCTCGATCCGGTCCTGTCGGGCCCGGCGGGCGCCGGCACCAGGATCAGGCCGCTCAGGAATTGCAGCTTCGGCAGATACCGCGAGAGGATGAACGCCAGAACGGCGAATCCGACAGAACCGTACACAATCCCGAGCAGTCCATTGGTCAGGCTGGCCCAATCCTCGGGGCCTTCGGGCCAGGGCAATTGCCCCGGCGCATTCTTGACGAGCATGCCGAACAGGCCGCCCAGGATAAACACAATCCCCAGAATCCCGGCGATCCCGAAGCCGGGCAGCACAAGCAACTCCACCAGAAGCAGGATCACCCCCGCCAGCAACAAGATGATCTCCACCCAGTTCGCCAGGCCCGTGAGGTACTTGCTGCCGACGATCAGCGCAAAGCAGATCACCGCCACCAGACCCGGCAGGCCCACGCCCGGCGTGCTGAACTCGATGTAGACGCCCAGCAGCGCCAACATGATCAACACACCCATCACGGCGGGCGAATTCAGCCAGCGCACCATCTCTTCGGACCAGGTGGTTTCCAGTCGCATCGGGGGTCGGTCAAACCGGACGCCGTCCCGCTCTTCCAGGAACGCCAACGCCTTGTCCAGGTCCCCCACCACCGCGCGGGCGATCCCGTACTCCAACGCCTGCGAGGCGGTGAGCGTCAGCAACTCGTCACTGCCGACGACTTCCTCGGCCCCGTCGAGGTCGTATTCGTTGGCGTCGGTGGGCCGGTCCTTGCCCTCGAAGAACTCCCATTGCCCCGTGCTGAGGTTCCTGACCCGCCATACCTCCGTCTGCATGGTCACCATGGCCTTGAGCAGCAGCTCGGGGTAACCATTGGCCTCGGCGGCGCGTTGAAACGCCGCTCGAATGAAGCTCTCGGCCTTTTCGCGCTCGACGCCCTCCAGGGTGCCGCCGAGCGTGATCGGAGCGCAATCGCCGATCGTCGTGCTCTCGCGCATGATGATGTCATTGCAGGAGACGCTAATGAGGGCGCCAGCGGAAATCGCCTCCGTCTGGACGTAGGCGACCGTCCTGGCTCGATCGGCGATGGTCTGGATGAAGTATTTGGCGATGCTGTCGGCCGCATCGACCAGTCCGCCGTAGGTCTCGATCTCATAGATCAGGTAATCGGCTCCCGCCTTCATCGCCGTCTCGCTGCGACGCTCGATCGAGTCGAGCAAGCCCTGATCGATCATCCCCTTGCACGAGATGACGGCTGCTTGGGCGGGGCGCACAGCTTCGTTGGGTCCGGCGGCGATCGCAGATGCCGACACCCACACACAAGCGATGCAAGCCGCTATGACCAGATGTCTCTGTCTCATATCACCGATTCTACCGGTCCGCAAGAACACTGGCAATATCCAGACGCAACGGACGGCGAGAATTCGCTCCCCTGCCGTCCGGCGGCGATGGCCCGCCTATGCAAGACGACGCAGAACCTCAACCCCCTGCCGGATCTTCTCGTCGGTCGTCGCGAAACTGATCCGGAAGTGGGTGTCCTTCTCGCTGAAGACGTTGCCGGGGATGACCAGTACGTTGTTCCGGATGGCCTTCTTGACGAATTCCATGCTCGAACCGTTTGGGGCCTTGACGAACGCGTAGAACGCGCCGCCCGGCCGCACCAGTTCGAAAGCCCCGGCCAGCCCTTCATACAGCAGATCGCGCTTCCGGACGTATTGGGCAACGAGTTCGCTGACGTCGTAGTCCAGGGCCGCCACCGCCGCCCGCTGGAATGGACTCGGCGCGCAGACGAACGTATACTGCTGAATCTTGGTCATCTCTTCGAGGAGCGGCCGCATCGAAGCCGGCGCCGCCACGTACGCCAGACGCCAGCCGGTCATCGCATAGCTCTTGCTGAACCCGCGCATCAGGAGCACCTTCTCGTGGTACTTCGCGATGCTCGGACAGGAACCGTCGTAACAGAACTGCTCGTAGATCTCGTCGGTCAGGACCAGAATGTCCTTCTCTGTGGCGATCTTCGCCAGAGCCCGGATCTCCTCATCGCTGTAGACCACGCCCGTCGGGTTGCAGGGCGAGTTCAGGATGATCATCTTGGTCTTGTCTGTGATCGCCCGGGCGATGCCTTCGACCGGCAGACCGAAGTCGGGATAGGAATCGACGAAGACGCACTTGCCGCCCAGCAGATTCACCACGTGCTTGTAGATCACGAAGTACGGATCGGGAACGATCACCTCATCGCCCGGGTCGATCAGGGCCAGGAAGGCCAGCAACAGCCCCCCGCTGACGCCGCTGGCGACGAGCACCGCCGGATTGGCCCACCCGAACTCGGCGGTCATCTGGGCAGCGATCTTGTCCTGGAGGTCCTTGTCGCCGGCGGTCTGCGAATAGCGGTTCATGCCCGCCTCGATGGCCTTGATGGCCTCGCGTTTGAGCGGCTCGGGCACGTCGAAATCGGGCTGGCCGATGGAGAAGTTGATGGGGTCCTTCAGTTCGGCCGCCAGGGCAAAGACCTTCCGTATCCCGCTGGAATCAATCCATCCCGTCCGTTCCGCTACCAGTTTTCTCATCGTTGATCCGCACAAAACAACCGTATCTGATGGCTCACTGCGTGTCCCATGGACCACGCTTTGATGATAGCCATTCCGGGTGTGTTTTCCAAGTCCAAACATCCCGAAAGAATGCTTGAGGGTGTTCGGGGCCTGTTGTACATTGGCGATCCGAGCAAGAACAGCCGACTCAAGTGTTCTGAGGAAGGAGAAGACCATGGTCGCACATCAGATGAACCGTCGCCAGTTCGTGGGGCTGTCGGCGGCCAGCGTTGCCGGCGGTATTCTGGGCCTGCGTTCGGCCGACGCGAACGCCAGTCGCGGCGACGGGTGGGACCCTGGGGCGCCGCTGATGGTCACGGGCAAACCCCTGAGGGTTCAGCCGATCCTGATGTACCGCGTCGCCCAGAGACAGGAGGCGACTTCGTGGAAGTCATGGGGCGGCGTGCAGGACGACCAGGCGGCCGAGAAGGAAAGCCGGCAGATCGCTGAGGAACTGGGGACGCTGGAGATTCAAGCCGGATTCCCTCTGGAGATTCTCCCCGTTGTGAAGGTCCGGTCTCCGGAAGAAGCCGCCGGGGTGCACCAGAGCGATTATGACTGCGTGATCGTCTACCCCGCGACAGGCTCGGGAGAAACGCTCAGAGCGTGTTTCGCACCAAGAAAGGACCGCGACACGCTGATCTTCGTGCGGCGGCGTTCGGGCCCGGTGTACTACTGGTATGAGGCGCTAAGCACGCGGTACCTGGCAACCGGCCACGAGGCATCGCGCCGGAATGCGTGGAACGATCATGGCCCGGTCCATGTCGATGACGTTGTCGTGGACGACGGCGCCGAACTGCTGTGGCGGCTGCGCGCGCTCTACGGAATCAAGAACTTCGTCGGGACGCGGATCGTGGCGATGGGCGGGCCTTGGGGCAAGTACGCCCCGGATGCGCCCCAGGTCGCCCGCGAGCGATACAGGCTGGACATCATCGATGTCCCATATGAACAGGTTTCCGCGCGGATCGAGGCCGCGACGAAGGACCGGGGCCGGCTACAGGCGGCGCAGCGCATGGCCGAGCGGTACCTGTCGCTTCCCGGCACGACCCTGATGACCGACAAAGAGTTCGTGACGAATGCGTTCCTGCTCCACGGCTTCGTCAAGGACCTGATGCGCGAGCACGAGGCGCCGGCCTTTACCATCCGCGGCTGCATGAGCACGATCCTGCCCATCGCGAAGACGACGCCATGTCTGACGCTGGGGCTGCTGAACGACGAAGGGTTGATCGCGTTCTGCGAATCCGACTTTGTCATCATCCCGGCGGGCATCCTGCTGCACTACATCTCGGGCAGGCCCGTCTTCATGCACAACTCGACCTTTCCACACAACGGGATTATGACAGCGGCCCATTGCAGCGCCCCGCGCCGGCTCGACGGCGCACATTACGAGCCGGCCAGGATCATGACGCACTACGAATCCGAATACGGCGCGGCGCCGAAGGTCGAGATTCCCGTGGGGCAGCAGGTGACGTTCATCGACCCGGAATACAGCACCGGCCGCTGGCTCGGCTTCACCGGCGTGGTCAAGGGCAACCCGTTCTATGAAGTCTGCCGGTCGCAGCAGGACGTCGAGATCCAGGGCGACTGGAAGAAGCTGCGCAGCGAGGTCCGCGACTCGCACTGGATGATGGTCTACGGCGATCATCTCAAGGAGCTGGGTTACGCGGCTCGCAAGATCGGAATCGACTGGGTCGATCTGTCCGCCGCGTGATGCTCACGAGGGAACGCGTCGGAAAAGGGAGGTGTATGAAGGTCTCATCTCTGGTGATGGCAACGGTGATTGTCGGCTCTCTGACGCTGTCAGGCTATGCGGATGAATCGACGCAGTACAAGCTCGTCTGGGCGGACGAGTTCAATAGGGACGGCCGGCGCGAGCGCAAGCCCAACCCGGACTATGACGCCAACAGCAACGACTGGCGACGCAGCAGGCAATTCGCCGAGTATACATCCGCCTGTCTCAAAACGTCCGGCTTGTACAACTGGACGTTCGGGCGGTTCGAGATGCGCGGGCGCATCGACACGCGTGCCGGCCTGTGGCCCGCCTTCTGGACGCTCGGCTCGGCCCGCCCCTGGCCCGGATGCGGCGAGATCGACATCATGGAATACTATCGCGGCATGCTCCTGGCCAACGCCTGCTGGGCCGGCGAACGCCGATGGACTGCCATCTGGGACGATCTGAAGAAGCCGATCACTGACTTTGGCGATCCTGCCGAGTGGTCGTCGAAGTTCCACGTCTGGCGCATGGACTGGGACAAGGACAGCATCAAGCTCTATGTCGACGACGAACTGCTGAATACCATCGAACTGAGCAAGACGATCAACCGCACCGCCGACAAGGCCAACCCCTTCCACGAGCCGCACTACGTCCTGCTCAACCTCGCCATCGGCGGCGCCAACGGCGGAGACCCCTCCCCCACCGAATTCCCCGCCCGCTTCGAAATCGACTACGTCCGCGTCTACCAGAAATGGTCTCAGAACTGACGCCGGCTCAGCGTAGAATCGCCTTGCGGACGGAGAAAGAATCGTTGCCGGAGAAGAGGAGGTGGCAGGTTCGGCCGTCTTGGCTCATCCATTTGGTGGGGAAGGTGCTGGTTTCGCCGGGACCGACGTCCCATGTCTCGGTGTAGAAGGCGGTGCGCCAAGGGCCCCACGGCTCGGGGGCCTCGTAGATACCGAAACCGCCCTGGAAGCGCGGGCCGCGTTCATCCGTGCTGAAGGGAAGCACCTGGCACCACAGATATCGCTTCAGTCCGGCGTTGTAGCTGACCCCGCCGCGGTAACACTGGCCCGGATTCACGAACACCGCCCCCCTGTCGCGGATGTCCTTTGTCCAAAGCGGCATGCCCTCGGCGTCGAGCCCTTTGAAGAACTCATAGGCCTGCTGCTGTCGGATACGGTCCTTGAGCACTCGGGCCATGACCATGCGGTCGGCCGGCTCGTAGGCGTTGCTGCTGTCGCTCGAATAGATGTAGACAAACTCATCCCGCGCATCCGAATAGTCTCGGCCGAAGTTCAGGAACGTCGGAGCGCCGAAACTGGTCTCAAATTTCCAGTCGCACCACTGCCACGTTTTGCCGTGATCGGCGGACCAGGCGACCTGTGAATTGACCACGTTTCGCACGAGCATATACAGCACGCCATCGACGCAGAGCATCCCGCTTGCCTTGGGGCCGGCGGCCCCCTGCCCAGTCCGCTCGGCCGTGTCGCTGCGGATATTCACCCCCGTGAAGTCCTCCGGCCCGCCGGTGATCCTGGCCAGACCCAGACTTAGCTTTCGATCCACCTTCGGCTCGAAGCCCCAGCCATCCCCATAGGCAGCATACATGCTGTCGTCGTCGGCCCAGGTGATAGGCCAGTTATCGCTGCCATCGGCGGCGCGAACGATGGCGTCCGCGGGCGCCCATTCGATTCCCTGGATGACGCTGCTGGCGGGATAGGGCGCGCCGGGCCACCTGCCGCGGTCCTTGATCGACTGAGCGATCGGCTCGATGAACGGCTCGATCGGCGCGTAATGTGGGCTTCGTGCCCCAGGGAAGGACTTGCCCGCTCGCGCAATGACGGCGTCCAGCGATGGAATCACCACGATGAGGCTGTCGTACAATCCCCACGACCAATACGCGTCGCGCGGGACGTTCTTCATCGTGCCATCGGCGTTGTTCCACCAGAGCAGGCCATAGTGATCGGAAGCGTTGCCATAGTCCTCGGGTTTGATGACCGGCAGACCCTTGATCCCATACGGTACGATGCGTGCGGCGTCGACAAACCACGACGGGATGAGCTGTCGATCGCGCCAGCGTCCCTGGCGCAGATACAGAAAGCCGATTCGCGCCATGGCATCGACGTTGGCGTGGATGCCTGCACCGAATTCGCGTCGGGCCACGCCTTCGATCTCTTTCGCCCGGTAGGCGTTGGCCCGCCACCGCAGATCGTTTCGCTCGATGCCGAGAGGTGAGAAGACCCGCTCGAACATCACCTCCTGCAAGTCGCGCTGGTAGATCAGCGTGATGCACTCGGCCAGCCAGTTCGGACCACCATCGCTGTAGGACCACTTCGTGCCCGGCTCGAAGAGCAGCTCGGTGTAACCGCCGTTCTTGTCGAAACCCGCGGTCTGCGTCGCCAAATGGAAAAGCGTGATCTTCTCCAGCCAACCCTTGTCCGCATTCGCCGAGGGAGGGGTGCCGAAGAAGGGATGGTACTTCGCCGCCGGATCGAGCAGGCCGGCGATCCTGCCATCGCCTAGGGCCAGGCCGACCGCTGTAACGCCGATGGCCTTGGTCGAGGATTTCAGATCGTATGTCTGCTTCTGATCGCCCCACCGCATCACGACCTCGCCGTGCCGAACCACCAAGCCGGAGCCCTCGCCTGTCAAGGCATAGTCTCTGGCTCTCTCCAGCAGCGCCTCGTCCATGCCCACTTCGTGGGGCGCCGTCGTTTTCCAGTCCGGCTCCGGCCAGACGGCCATGTCATCCCGCCCTTGCGACCGGGCGCAGCAGGCCAGAACGCAGACAACCACGCCGACACGCAAGATGCTGTAAAGCAAGCTCCGATCCATGGTTGCGCTCCAATCAGTCTGCCAAATGCGGCGGGATATCGCGACATGGCGATGATAGAGGATGGGCAGGCGGCGAACAAGGGCCAAATGCAACCGTTACCAGGAACCTGCGGCCGGCCTTAAACAGGTAGACGCAAGGACGTCAATCAATGAAAGGGTACGACGATGACACGACAAAGACTCATCCCGATGGCAACGGTTGCGGCGGTGCTGGCGGCGCTGCTGATCGCGCCGGCCCCCGCAAAGGCACGAACGAGCGCGGGCGTGGTCATTTCGCCGCATGGCGGCTTCGGCGTCTGGATCGGTCGTGATGCCGACAGGCATGGACATCATCGGCCCTTCTACGGACCGATGGGTCCGGGTCCCTGGCGACGTCCATACCCGCGTGTCTGGGCGCCCTCTCCAAGGGTTGTGGTCGTTCCGCCTCCGGTCATTGGGCCGGTAGTGATCCCTCCGCCGGTGGTCGTCGAGCCGCAACCGGTAACGATCACGGTCTGGATCACCAACTCCAACGGATCGATGACGTCCGTTCAGTTGACCAGAGAAGGCGCATGGTACAGGGGTCCGAACGGAGAGTACTACACGACCATGCCGACCAACGAGCAACTCAGAGCCCTTTATGGCTTCTGATCGCGATCCTCCAAAATCCCACCTGGCTCGTGCATCCGACCCACAAGAGCCACGCAGCCTGGGACACTCGCCACGAATGTCCCAACGAGTGAGACGCCCGACCTCCAGTCGGGCGTCTTCATTGCCCGGCGCTGTCACACAGAGCATCTTCATCGAAAATGATTACACACAATACGTACTTCCCACAATTGACGCGAGCACGTCGCGGCACATACAATGTCTCACGCTGCAAGTGCAAATTGAACCCTAATGATCAGTTTTCAACGGACTGAAATCAAGGCACTCGGCAGCAGGGAGGCACGGGGTGATGAAGAGAGCAATGCTCCCATGTCTCCCTTTTTCACGTAGAGCGGCGTTTGCAGGATCGCGTATGTGCCGCTGTGCCTTATCTTTCTGGTCATCGGCTTTTCGCGTGTCTTGCAGACGCAGATCATCATAGTCGAACCTCGGCGTTCATTATCGTTCGGGCTGTGAGCACGGAGGCTTGCGGCCCTTATTCTTTGGTCGGGTCCGTCCTCCATCTCCGATGTGACGTCAGGTGATGCCTCCCGTCTTGACACGCCGCAGCGATGCGTGCCTCGAACCTTGACCGGCAGAGATGCTCGCGGTACCCTGCTGGCATGATGGATTCCGGGCGTACCAGTGCGATCGGAGATGCGACAACCACATTAACGTGTGGAGACAACTACGTTTACGTCCACGCGTATGACGATCACCGGGCCTTCGTGGTGGACCCGGCCGACGCCGGGATGGTCGGGCGCACCGTCGCGGACCAGAAACTGGCTGTGACTGCCGTGTTGCTGACGCACCATCATGGCGACCACACCGCAGGACTGGCCGAGCTGCAATCCATGACGGGCTGTCGGGTCGTCGGCTCCGACAAGAGGAGGATCGCCGGCATCGACCGGCTCGTTCGCGACGGCGACGTGGTGGCGTTGAACGGCCGAACCCTTCAAGTCATTGGCACGCCGGGACATACGACCACGTCCGTCTGCTACTACCTGCCGCCTTTGGCGAAGGGAGATCCCGGCGTCGTCTTCACGGGCGATACGATGTTTGTCGGCGGCTGCGGCAGACCGATGGAATGCGACGGCCATGTGCTCTGGGAGTCTCTGATGCGGCTGGCCGCCCTGCCCGATGAGACCCTGGTCTATTGCGGGCACGACTACACCGCGGAGAACTACGAGTTCGCGCTCAGCATCGAACCGAACAATCGGACTGTGCGTCAGCGGCTGCACGAAGCGACGCAGGATGCAGCGCAGGGCCGCCCGACTGTGCCATCGACCATCACGCGAGAGAGAGCGACGAACATCTTCCTCCGAGCAGGTGAGTCAACGGTCAAAACTGCCTTGGGCATGATCGAAGCGAGTCCCGAGCAGGTGTTCGCGGAACTGCGCCGACGCAAGGACCTTTTTGGCTGAGCCACGATGCGAAAACCAACCGTCCTCTGTTTTGTCCTATTGCTGTGTGCGTTCGGAGGGTCTTCCTGCGTTTCTCTGGCGTGGTCGAGCGAGTTCGAACCAGGAATCCAGGTCGGCACGATTCAAAGCCCGCTGATCCGCGAGGCTTCCGGCATCGCTGCCAGCCGGAAGAACGCCAACGTGCTCTGGGTGCACAACGACTCGGGGGACGCGCCCCGCGTGTATGCGATCGACACGCAGGGCAAGCTTCTGGGAGTCTGCACCGTCGTCGGAGCCCGCGCGAGAGACTGGGAGGATATTGCCGTCGGCCCGGGGCCGGACCCGAATCAGCAGTACCTGTACATCGGAGACGTCGGTGACAACCTCGCGGCGTACCCGTCTGTGCGGGTCTACAGGGTCCCGGAGCCCGATGCCGACGCGACCCGCCCATTCGATGAGATGTCCGTCGGTCCCGCCGAGACGATCGAACTGACCTATCCCGATGGTCCGCGCGACGCCGAGACGCTCCTGGTGGACCCTCTCACTCAGGATATCTACGTCATCACCAAACGGGATTGGCTTGCGTGCAAGGTCTACCGTGCGGCCGCCCCCCACTCCACCATCAGAGCGAGGGTTTTGGAGAAGGTCGCGATTCTGCCCTGGGGTCTTGCGGTGGCTGGTGACGTCTCGCCCGATGGCCGGCGGGTCATCGTCAGAGGCCCATACAATGCGTCTCTGTGGGTCCGGCCGGAAGGACAGCCTCTCTGGAAGGCCTTTGAGGGCAGACACACCGGAATTCCGCTCATAGGCGAGCCGCAGGGTGAAGGCATCTGCTTTGACGGCAAAGGCTTGGGGTATTTCACCCTGAGCGAGAAGGCCAATCCCCCACTGTACTACTTCGCCCCTTCCCTCCCAAAGCCTGACTGAGGGTTATCGGGGGTTTCCGCAGAGGTTTCGCCCCATGTCATCGCGCCTGCAAGCCTCCGTTTTACGTCCGGAAAACGTTCCCCTCAGCCTCGTGACGCCTCTCTGGGGTGTGCGCAGCCGTTTGGACTTGGCGAAAATCCCGGTATATTTTATGTGAGGGACGGTTCCGGCCGATTTCTGAAATGGCCATTCTCTCGATGGTCGGCGACCGTCTCGCCACGAGGCGGCGTCAATCAGACATGACGGGCTATCAGTAGGGATGGAGAACATGCGGGCGCGTACGACAAGGGTTGAGTTCCTGATCGTCACGGCGGGGCTTCTGGTGCTCCTGTTCTGCAGCCAGCCGCCGCAGTCCGGAAATGCGGAAGTGGGCTACCTGCCCGCTGGCTCGGAGAATCCATCTGGGCCGCGTGAGGCCCCCCCCTCTGCCACCGACGAGAACGATCTGCCGCAACCTCTGACGTGGCCGCAGGATGCGGTTGAACCGGGCGATCCCAACGCCGCGGCCCCCATCGGCCAAAGCTTCCCGAGCCAGCAGTTGGCCCCTCGCGTGGGAGCTGTCGACGCCAGGGGTGTGCGTCAGTCGTCCTACAATAACGTCATGTACGGCGATGTGACCGTGCGATGGGTCTGGGACGGCAGCAAATTCGTCCCGCAAAAGGTCTGCGTTGTGAAGGAAAAGGACGGGGTCAGCAGCGTCTGGAGTTTCGATCAGCCAGGCAATGCCGTCGTGTCCGAAATCCCGCAGAACGCCGGAACATCTCCATAGGGCAGCCCTCACATGTCCTCCGGCCGCGTGGCCGCCGAAGGAGATCGAATCGGCCGCTCCGGTGGTTGGCCTCCATCACACAGCTTCCCTCCGGGCCTCCAGGCGTGTCAGAACCTGATTTTTGGCGCAGTGATTTGTTGCATCCTTCAGTCCCACATGGTATAAGCAAGGACGATCAAGGGTGCGCCCGCCGCTTCCTGGCTGTATGGCTGCGGGCACGCAGAGGGTGATTGGGATCGGTTTCGGAGGCCTCGGGTATGAGTCGAGGGCAGATATATCTCGGAAGCGCCAATCCTCCAAGCTGTTGTGCAACCCTAAGGTACTTCCACGCAATTCCTTATGCTTGATTTCCTTCAGGAAGGAGGTGGTCGGGCCGATAGTTCTGTCGTGTAGTGTGACTCTCAGACAGTCGGATCGCCGCGATACGCCAATCGAGCCATCGATGCTTGTGTCGGCGGCCCACTGCCCGGGGGTCTGGTCGGAAGGACGTGTCACTGTCTGAATGTTTGCTTGAAGGAGGACCTGCAATGTGTAGACGACTGTATTTTCTGCTCACTCTGGTCGTTGCGCTGGCTGTGGCGAGCACGGCCGCCGGCGCGGTCGATCCGGACATCATCGGCTGGTGGTGGTTCGATGAAGGCGGCGGGGCCACGGCGGCCGATTCGTCCGGCAACGGCAACAACGGCACCCTCATGGGCGGCGCCTCCTGGGCGCCGGGCTACTTCCGCACCGCCCTCCAGCTCGACGGCGTGGACGGCTACGTCGAAGTGCCTCACGATCCGTCGCTGAATGTCGACGACGAAGCAACGGTAATGGCGTGGATCAACACCTCCCAACTGGAAACCCCAGGCCAAGGCTACCAGGGCGTCATCGCCAAGGGCAACGGCACCGCCCGGTCTTACAGCCTCTACACCACGCCGAGCAACCTGCATTTCAGCACGGGCCCAGCCAATGCCTATATCGGCTCGTCCAGCAGCACCGGAGCCATTCCCCTCAACGAATGGGTTCATGTCTGCGGGATGATTATCAACAACGGACACCAGTACTATGTCAACGGTGAGGATGCCGGCACCTTTGCCAACGGTGCCGTAGGCCCGGGCGCCGCCGATACGGAGAACGTGGTTATCGGCCGAACGCACGAAGGCACCAGCCGCAGCTTCGCCGGGTTGATCGACGACGTGCGGATCTACCGACGCGGTCTGACGCAGGAAGAAGTCCAGCAGATCATGACCGGCAGCGATCTGTTCAGCACCAAGGCAGGCAACCCGATTCCCGGCGAGGGCGAAACGGACGTCCGTCGCGATGCGGCTTTGGCGTGGACACCGGGTGTATATGCCGCTTCGCACGATGTGTATTTCGGCACCGTCGCCGAGGATGTCAACAACGCCAGTCGTGCCAACCCGATGGGAGTCCTCGTCAGCCAGGGCCAGACGGCGACCACCTATGACCCCGAAGGCCTTCTGGCCATCGGCCAGACCTACTACTGGCGCGTCGATGAGGTCAACGCCCCGCCGAGCAGCACGATCTTCAAAGGCAGTCTCTGGACCTTCACGGCCGAACCTCTGGCCTATCCGATCACGGGTGTGATCGCGACCACCAACGGCCCCGTGGATCCGGCTGCCCGACCCGAGAACACCGTCAACGGTTCCGGGCTCAATGCCGACGATCAGCACAGCATCGCCTCGGGCGACATGTGGCTTACGAGCGCTCCGGCCGACGAAGCCCTCTGGATCCAGTACGAGTTCGACCAGGTCTACAAACTCCACGAGATGCTCGTCTGGAACTACAACGTGCAGTTCGAGCTGCTTCTGGGCTTCGGCATCAAAGGCGTCACTGTCGAGCACTCGGAGAACGGCGCCGACTGGACCGCTCTGGGCGATGTGGAACTGGCTCAGGGAACGGCCAAGTCTACCTATGTGGCCAACACGACCATCGACTTCCAGGGCGTGCCCGCCAGGTACGTTCGCCTGACCGTCAACAGTGGCTTCAGCGCAATGGGCCAGTACGGCCTCAGTGAAGTCCGGTTCATGTTCATCCCGGCACAGGCCCGCGAGCCTCAGCCGGGCGACGGCGCCACCGGCATCGAGCCGGCGACGACCCTGAGCTGGCGTCCGGGTCGTGAGGCGGCCTCGCACGAGGTGTACGTCGGAACCGATCCGGCCGCACTGACGCTGG
Organism: Sedimentisphaerales bacterium; assembly: GCA_040772485.1. Taxonomy (GTDB): domain Bacteria; phylum Planctomycetota; class Phycisphaerae; order Sedimentisphaerales; family Anaerobacaceae; genus Anaerobaca. The sequence goes on from JAXGYC010000025.1 coordinate 16,795, forward strand.
TCGACGCGGTTGCCGGACCGAGTCTTGCGCCGGGCAACCTCGAATTCGGGAAGACCTACTATTGGCAGGTCGTTGAGGTCAATCAGGCCGAGGCGATCAGCACGTGGGCCGGCGACGTCTGGAGCTTCTCGACTCTGGAATACGCTTTGATCGACGGCTTCGAGACGTACGACGACGACATCGACGCCGGCACGACGATCTTCGACACCTGGCTCGACGGGTGGGTCAACAATACCGGCTCGACCGTCGGCTATCTCGACGCGCCGTTTGCCGAGCAGTCAATCGTCCACGGCGGTCGGCAGTCCATGCCGCTGACGTATGACAACAGCGGTTCGCCGTTCTACTCTGAAACCGAGCGGACTTTCGAGACCGCTCAGAACTGGCTGGGCAACGGCGCCGACACGCTGGTGCTGTACGTCCAAGGCCAGGCGCCCGCCTTCGTGGAGACAGCCGCCGGGGGCGTCATCATGAACGCCATCGGTACCGACATCTGGAACAACACCGATGAGTTCCGCTATGCCTACAAGAGCCTCAGCGGCGATGGGTCGATCACCGTCCGCGTCGACAGTCTGGTCCGCAGCAACGAGTGGGCCAAGGCAGGCGTGATGATCCGCGAAACGCTGGAAGCCGGCTCGGTGCATGCGTTCATGTGTGTGACGCCGGACCACGGAACCACGTTCCAGCGTCGCCCGGTGGCCGAAGCGGCCAGCGCCAGCACCGATGTGGGCGGCTCGCCGGCGCCGCGCTGGGTGAAACTGACCCGTACGGGCAACGTCTTCACCGCGCACGACTCGATGGACGGTGTCACCTGGACTGAGGCGGCGGTGAGCCCGGCGCTGGAAATCCAGATGGCCGCCAACGTCTACATCGGTCTGGCAGTCACCAGTCATGATGGGGCGATCAGCACCGGGGCCGAGTTCTCCAACATTGCCACGACCGGCAACGTCACCGGCGCCTGGCAGATTGCGGAGATCGGGGTCGCGCAGCCCGCCGCCGGCAACTCGGCCGAACCGGTTTACGTAGTCCTGGAAGACAGTTCCGGCAAGACGGCGGTGGTCAGCAATCCGAATACGGCGGCGACCACCTCGCCGGGCTGGACTGAGTGGAAGATTCCCTTCAGTGAGTTCACCGGTGTCAACCTCGGCCGCATCCAGACCATGTACATTGGCGTCGGCAATCGGACCAGTCCGACCGCCGGTGGCAGTGGTCGAGTCTTCATCGACGACATCGGGTATGGCCACCCTGTCGCACAGTAGCGCCCGTACCGCCGCATCCTGGCGGCGTGCGGAGCCATGATGAGAATCCGGGGCCTATGCCAAGAGGGTATGGGCCCCGGCGTTTTTTTTCCTTTGGCGCTTGCCTGGCGGCGCATCTGTGCTACAATGGACGCGGTCGGTTTGCGCAGAACGCCATGGCTCCCTTCTTGAAGGAGAAAGGTGTATGGGCTCCAAGCGAAACGCCTTCACTCTCATCGAGCTGCTCGTCGTGATCGCCATCATCGCCATCCTCATGGCCATTCTCATGCCCACGCTCGGCCGCGCCCGCGAGCAGGGCAAGCGGATTGCCTGTCTGAGCAACCTCAAACAATTGACCATGGGTTGGATCCTCTACGCTGACGCCAACGACGACAGGATCACCTATGCCAACACAGGTCTCACCGCCCAGACCACGGTTCCCTGGGTCAAATACCCAGGCGCCGGCGCCAGCAAGGAAGCATCTCTGGAGGGCATTCGAACGGGAGGTCTGTACCGGTACTGCCCTGACGTCAAGATGTACAAGTGCCCTACCGGCATCCGCACGGAGTTTGTAACGTACGCGATCGTCGATGCCATGAACGGCTATCCCGACATTCCCGGCGCATCGAAGCTGATGGTCTATCGGCGGGCGCAGATCAAACGGGCGGACCAGAGGATCGTGTTCCTCGACGAGGGCCGGCTCAGCCCCAATAGCTGGACCCTCTTTTACGATCAGGAGCGATGGTGGGACCAGATCACCGCGCGCCACGGCGACGGGACCAATTTCGGCTTCGCCGACGGGCACAGCGAGTACTGGAAATGGAAGGACCCGCGCACCCTCGAGGTCGCCAAGACAGACTACGACATGTGGCAGAACAGCACACGCAATACCGCCGAGGCGACCCAGCCCGGCAACGAGGACCTGCACCGCGTCCAGCGAGGCGTCTGGACCAAGCTGGGCTATGAGCCGTGATCGACGGCGCGTGCCCTACGAAGCGCGGTCCTCGAAGTAGTGATACAGTGCCTCGCAGAGCTGAGCGCCGAGGAGTTCCCAGTTTCTGGCGGAAGGGTGGTCATTGAGGCCGGCGATCCAGTTGGCGTTCAATTCGAGCACACACGCGTCGATCCCGAATCTCTCCAGCAGACCCTCGCCGATGCTCCCAGGATTCCGGAAGCTCGCCGTGGTGCTGCCCTCCGTGAACCAGGTGTGCTTCCGGAGCGTGGCTTCGAGCCTTCTCATCTTCGCGAGGTAGTCCTCCAGGTCGATATCGGGTCGGCTGATGTGCAGCTTGCCGGAGTTGTCGTTGTGCAGGTCGATCATCAGTTGCGGCCCCTGCCCTCTTGAGATGACCGACTGGAGCCAGGTTTCAAGGGCGTGGTTTTCCGGATTGGTGACCGGGTCGGGCGGTCGATCCCACTTGCGATTGAGATCGGCTCCCAGCAGGTTGAACCGCGTCCATCCGCGAGCGACACCGTCCTTGTTGGCCATCGGCATGACGTAAACGCAGTAACGATCCAGGTAATGACATGCGTTTGCGTCGTCGCCGAGCAGACGCTCGATCAGACCCTGCACCACCCAACTGCCGCCCGGCTCCCAGGGATGGGCGCGCGCCCGCAGCAGAACGCGATTCGGCGCGTCCACCCGACCGATGCGGATGATCTCCAATTCGCGTCCTTCGACCGTCCTGCCGACGGTTGTGATGTCCACGTGCGGTTTTCCCTGTATTCGCTCTTTGAGTCTTTCGAGATCGCTCAGACGGTACGGCTCCAGCCGCGCAGCAAAGAGCGAACCCGTCCGCACTACCACGCGGAATCGCAGGCAGTTGTCCTTCGTCGTCTCCAAAGGGACGGCACGCCATGTCTTTGCATCTTCCGAGAGGAAACCAATCGTCCGGTTGTCCAGAGGTGACCCTTTCTTGCCGTTCCAGACGTTGTCGAAGTTGTGCAGAACCAGTGTCAGCTCGGCGCCGGGGGTCGCCTGAATCTGGAACAGCCAGTGACCGTTCGCCCGATTGGGTGATGCCCGTTCCTGGTCGTAGACGAGATAGATGTGTACGACGCCGTTCGGATCGGTCTCCCAATGCAGGGGCGAGGCATTCTCGCAACTCGTGTTGATGTATGCCAACCCCGATGGAGCGTCGCCGGTCTGGCCGCAGGCACTGACGCTCAGCAGGAAGACAGAGAGTGCCGGCCATCGCCACCGAGCGTTCCGTCTGTCATGTCTCATGCGCTGTCTCCGACAATCCTGTGATCGTGAACCGCACCAGTGTACTGCACGGTGACGCTCCGGGCAACCGTCGCCGAATCCGCTTGACCTCAGGAATCGCGCCGGTAGTATGGATCACCTTTTGGGCGGCGTGGTCGCCGCGTACGCAGAGGAATCTCAGTATGGCGTGGTCGAATTGCGACAAGGGTGTGATCTTCGACATGGACGGGGTGCTGGTCGACAGCGGCTGGGCCCATCGCCAGGCGTGGTTTGACCTGGCAGAGACGGAGGGTCTGGAGATGTCCGACGAGTTCTTCTGCAAGACGTTCGGCATGCAGAACGACACGATCCTTCCGATGCTGCGACCGGGCATATCCAAGCCGGAGATGGATCGCCTGTCCGACTACAAGGAGCAGCGGTACAGGGAACTCGTCCACAGCCGGCCCAAGGCGGCCGACGGCGTTCTGGCCCTCCTGAGCGATCTGAAGGCCGACGGGTTCCGGCTGGCGATCGGCTCGTCGGCGCCCCGAGCGAACCTCGATGTCTTCTGGGGTCCGCTGGGTCTGGCCGACTACTTCCAGGCCACGGTCACCAAGGAGCAGGTGGTCGAGGGCAAACCGTCGCCGGAGACGTTCCTGAAAGCGGCCGGGATGCTGTCCCTGGCCCCGCAGCGGTGCGTCGTCGTGGAGGACGCCCTGCACGGAGTCCAGGCGGCCAGGGCGGCCGAAATGCCCGTCGTGGCCGTCACGACGACGCGCAGTCGCGCGGAGCTGGCCTGCGCAGACCGCGTCGTTGACAGTCTTGCGGAGCTCAGCGCCGAGGACTTCGTCCGGTTGTTGAATCGAAAGCCGTGATGCGGGTATGAAAACCTACCTCAAATTGTGGCTGACCGCGCTGTTCTGGGCCGGTGCTTTCGTTGCGGGCAAGCACGTCTCCGAGCACCTTGGCCCGTTTGCCATCGCCTTCCTGCGTTTTGGTCTCGCTTCGCTGCTCCTGCTGGTGATCGTCCGCTGGAAGTACGGTGTGCTGCCGCGATTGGATCGCGGGCAGATCGTTGTCGTCCTTCTGCTGGGCGCCACGGGCGTCTTCGCGTACAACGCGATGTTCTTCAAGGCCCTGAGTCTCATCGAGGCCGGACGCGCTTCGGTTGTGGTCGCCACCAGTCCGGCGTTCATCGCCATCGGCTCGGCCGTGTTCTTCAAAGAGAGGCTTGGCTGGGTGCGGTCCCTGGGTGTGCTGCTTTCGGTCTTTGGAGCGGCTGTCGTGGTCTCTCGGGGCAACCTCAGAGAGGTTCTGGCCGGCGGCGTCGGTCTGGGAGAAGCGCTGATTCTCGGCTGCGTTCTGAGTTGGTCGGCCTATTCCCTGATCGGCAAGACAGTGATGCGCAGTCTCTCGCCGCTGGTGGCGGTTTCGTACTCTGTCGCGATCGGATCGCTTGCCCTGTTCGTTGGAGCGTGTATTGAGGGACTCGGGCGCAGTGCGCGCGAGGCGACGGCTCTGGACTGGCTGGCCATCGTCTACATGGCGGTCTTTGCCACGGTCGTGGGTTTTGTCTGGTTCTACGAAGGCGTCCGCCAGATCGGGCCGACCAGGGCGAGCCTGTGCATCAACTTCGTCCCGGTCTTCGCCGTCCTGCTGGCGTTCCTGCTCCTGGGCGAGCCGCTGACGGTCTCTCTGGCCCTGGGGGCCGCGTTGGTCTTGTCGGGGACCTACCTGACCAATAGCGCCTGACCTCGGCGAGGGCGTTCGCAGCCGCGCAGGCGACAAGAAAGCGGATCCTCCCGTACAATATTGTAGGTCGTCGGGAGCTCAGTCGACAAAAATGTAGCGTGTAGCAGGGTGCTCTCCGTGGCAAAGAAGATATATGTTATTGCTATGTAAGAGGTTATGGCCAAGCAGTCCAGGCTCGGTCGAATTGGCCCGCCGGTTGCACTACAGTCCATTCTATGTGCCGGTGTCGCCTCCGGCACGTGTGAAAGCAGGCGATGATGGAATCTGAGTTCGATGGCGCCAGCGAAGAGACGGGACATCGGTTCGCACCCCATCTGTCGCCCGGCGACGCCAGCCTCGAAGGGTTGACGTGGCCGGGCGATTGCCTGATAGTGAAAGCAGTTGGCGAAAGAACAATCGGTTGGTGCTCCTGCCGGACATGTTGAACGCGATGCCGGCGGAGCCTGAGTGGAGGACATCCAAATGAGTTGGACGTTCGAGCGAGTATTCTACGGTCACAAGGGCGGATTGAATCTCAAGGCAGTCTACGCTTACCTGGGTCAGGCCTTCTACCCGATTCCCGAGACACTGTTCGAGGGGTACTACCGGGCCGTCTATCGCACGGGCGACCACGACAGCCTCTATGGGCGTATCTCGAAGCCCTTCCCCGACGCCCTGGAGGCGCAGCGGCCGTCCGGCAAGTTCGCCATGCATCTGTCGGGGGGCTTCGACTCCTCGATTCTGGCAAAGCTGTACGATCGGCCGGACGTTGACTACATCCACTTCACCGGCCGCGATTCACCCAAAGCGCGCGCACTGGCCGCCACGCTTCAGGGGACGCTGCACGAGATCCAGATCACGCCGGAGCTTTTCATTCGGGAGGCCGACGAGTTGTGCCCCCTCCTGCTCGAACCCTACGCCTTTGAAGATATCGTCTACGCGTATATCGCCAGCAAGAAGGCCAAAGAGCTGGGGCACAGCCTCGTTATGACCGGAGATGGAGGCGACTGGGTGTTCGGCGGGTATCTCGTGGGGCCGAACAGCCAGTTGGCGGCCGATGTATGGAAGACTCTTGAGCCGCATCGCATCCTCGGCGTGCAGACATCGGCGCCGCTGGCTCACGAGGTGCTGGAACTCTGGTCGAAGGCGTCACTCGACGAGAAGGAACGGGCATTCGACAAGGCATTTGCCCGCCGCTACTGCCAGGAACTCGGCATGCCCGAAGAGGTCGTCACCCAGCGCAAGACGCCCTGGTCGGGAACGCTGGGGATCCAGCAGAGCGAGATGGTGACTCGTCATGTCGAGTCGGTCGTGGATGAATCGGACTATCGTTGGATCCGCAAGTTCGAATTCGTCGCACCGCCCAGACCTCAACTCTGGTTTCGCCAGTACTCGCTGGTCAAATGGCTCCGGGCCAACTACAAGGAGCATCTCAGCGCCAAGGAGATCGAGCAATTCACTCAACAGGCAGTGCGTATCAGCGCCGAGGAGAGGAAACGTGCGAAAGACGCCCGCCGCAAAGAACTCATCCACAAATATTGTCCGCGTCGCCTCGCCGGGGCGGCTCGGCGTGTAAAGAAGAAGCTTTGCCGAGCATAGACGGTCGCATCAGGGTGTCCTGCCGGAATGATGTGCCGCAATCACATCGCGGGCCTTGGCCGCCATGCTTCAGAGGACGCTGCACGAAATCCCGATCACTCCGGAGCGCTATGTTCAGGAGGCGGAAGAGATCATCGGTCGTCTGCCGGAACCCTATCCATTCGTAGACATCGTCTACGCCTACATCGCCAGCAAGAAGGCCAAGGAGCTGGGGCACTCGCTGATCGTCGCCGGAGACGGAGGCGCGCATATCGGACCCTACTGCCGAAAGGCTCTGATCCCCTGGAAAACGATCGATCCGAATCGTCTGCTGGGACTCGAGACTCTCCAGCCTTTCCAGCACAGCGCTCTGTATGCGTGGTCAAAGGTCATGCTGGACCCCAAGCAGACAAGCCGGGACAAGCGGTTCGCGCAGGAATACTGCCGCCAACTCGGTATGCCCGAGGAGGTGGTCGGACAGAAGAAGGGGTATTGGGCCGGATCGCTCGGCATCCGGACCAATGACAGGGTTCTGGCCCACATGGCGGCTGCCATCGACGACTCAGACTATACGTGAGTCAGGCAATTCGAATTCCCCTCGCCACCCTATGCGGACCGGCCGTTCCGGCAATACGGTCTGGTCAAGTGGCTTCAGGTCAACTACAAGGAGCGCCTCGACGCCCGCGAGATCGAGGAATGCCGTGAGCAGGTTGTGCGTACCAACGCCGCGGAGCGAAGACGGGCGAGAGATGCTCGCGTCCAGGGCATCGTGCGCCGATATTGCCCGGGAAGCGTCATTGCCGCAGCCCAGCGTATGAGAGACAAGATGCGTCGAGAATAGACACCTGACTCGATCCATCCCGACAAGACGAGGTCAGTCAGTCCGCTCCGACTCTGACGCACCCTTTCGTGTTGTCGGACTGCGACGGCCATAGACCATCATCCGGCTGGACGTCAGAGGCTCCTGCGACCGGCTCTTGACGCAGATACTCTTCGGGCACATCGGTATGGAAGGCGGTGCGCCAACGCGAGACGAGGCCGGCAAGAAAGGGCACGCGCATGTAGGCAGACACCTTGGCCGCGAGAAACCACCTTCTCAGCGAATCCGCCTGGGCTTCCTGAACCGACATCCTCGCGAATTCTCTGGCGCGGTCCTTATGGCCCAGTTGGCGGTGATACAGGGCGAGATTCAGGCAGCGAGCGTGAATCGCATCGCTCAGAAGAGGCTTCCATTCGGGCGGCAAGACCTCGCGGAACGTCCGGACGATCCCGATGCTCTGTTCCATTCGTTTCTCGCGGGACAACCGGCTATATGTACCGGCGGGGTGCTGCCGGTAGACCGTCCAGTTTTCGTTGAGATACCCGATTGGGCCGTGCATGCCGTGGAGCACGAAGAACGGCCAGTCGGGCACCGGCAGCGTGTAGTACCAGTCCGGGAATTCCCGAACGAGATGATTGCGAACCACTGCCACCGACGCGGTGCTGATGAAATCATGACGGAACAATCCGCTCACGGAATACGTGGGCCTCCGGCCCGGGGGCGAATGAAGAACGGGCGCCTGCGAGCCGTCCTCCCAGACCATCAGCGCGTTGTGAAAGCACATGCTGTGATCCGGATGCGCATCGAGGAACTCGACCTGACGCTGGAGCTTGTGGGGACTGGTCCAGTAGTCGTCGCCATCCAGACAGGCGACATACTGACCGCGACATTCGAGAAAGGCCTCCGGAAAGTTTCTCATCATGCCGAGGTTCCGCTCTCGCAGCAGCAGGCGAATCCGATCGGGGAATCGATGATGGTACTCGCGGAGGACCGATCGCGTTCCGTCGGTCGAGCCGTCGTCCGCAACAACAATCTCGTAGTCAAAGTCAGCCGCCTGGGCCAGAACGCTTTCCATGGCCTGCCCGATAACCTGCTCCTGGTTATACGTCGTGATCAGGACGCTGGCCTTCATATGTCTACACTCGTCCTCTCCTCTGGCACACACGCCCCGCCGTGTCCGGGGATGTGGGGGCCCGTCCCGAACCCGGCGCGTTCGTCCCCTTTGGATCGACGGATGCTTCATCGGAAGGGGGCCGTGATTTCACGCCTTTGCGAACATAGTCCAGATAGGCTTCGGGATCCTCAAGCAGCAGCGTCCTCTCCCGTTCCCAGTCCTGCCGGTCATCTGATTGGTACCGCTTCTTCAGATGCCTCGACGCGTGCATTCGGAGTCTGTCTTTCAGTGATCCGGGCACGAGAACCGTAGCAAGCCTCGCCGCCAAACCAACGAATCCCGGCCGCTGCGTCGGGCGAACGGTCCAGCCGACCACGTTCAGCTTGTCGACGACGGCTGTCGCCATCAGGTGGAAGATCATGTCTCCGTGAACGGCGCCAAACAAGGTGTGATTGCCTCCGAGATTCGAGCGGACCAGCGGATACCACGTCAGCCCCTCCACGAACGCCCGGAAGCCGTAGCCGACGCCGGAGTCCGGGTAGTGCGGTTGCGCTTGAAGATACCGCTGGTACTCGGGGGAATCGAGATCCTCCTGTGTCAGCACGAGCCTCGGGCGGTGTTTCAGGTAGAACTCGCGAGGGAACAGCATCGCGGCGGTGAGGGGTTTGTAGTCGCCCTTGGTGTCCCGGACCGCCCCGGCCAGCACGCACGAATCGGAGAACCGGGCGATCAGCTCGCGGTCCCAGCCATGCCGGACGGGGAAGGAGTCCACGTGAAACAGGGCAACGTGTGTCACCCCGTCGTCGATGGCCCGGCGAATCAACTGCTCCAGATACCAGGAGTGCTCATATTTGACGTCCGACGTGACCGCCGGTGGTCCCTGCTCGTGCTTCAGCAGCCCGCTGCGGGCCACATAAGGTTCGCACGGACAGATCGTGACCCGCGGGTTCTGTTCCAGCTTGGGGAGGAACTGCGGCAGCAGGTGGTTGACACACGCGTAGATGGTGTACGGAATTGTCGTGTTCTTCTCGATTTGACTGAGGTGCAGATCGAGGAGCCTCTCGTTTCTCTCACTGACCATGTACACGACCGCAATGCCCAGCTTCATACCGTCACCCTATCTGCCGATTACCCGAAATCCTCGGAAGGGGCTGCCGACAAAGAGGCCCTTCCTCAAGACGATACGGCATGGGACTCTTCGCGAGCCAGCGTGTACAGGCGATAATCCAACCGTTGGGCATCGTAGACGACATCCTCCATGAAGATCTTCTGATCCTTGGCAACATCGCGTTTAAGTGTCACTTCATCCGCCAGACAGACCGGCAATCCACTGTGCGCCTCATTCTCCGAGCAGTTCTCAATCATCCCGTAACAGGCATAGCCGCCGATGCCGTCCAGCACCTCGCCCTTGCGCAAATCTCGCTTGGCGTAGGCGTAGACGTTCGTCCGGAAACCAGCGGTCGGCTGGAGCAGCGCTTCGTGGTCGAGAAACGCCTCCGCCACGCACTGCATGGCCTCGACGTGACAGAGATGGTAAGGCCGGTCGAATACGAAGTAGGGCCCGGTCCCCATTTTCGACGGGAAGTAGTTCATCATCGCCTGCTGGAACGGGTTGTCCGATCGGGCAACGACGAAGACGCCGCCGTAGGGCTTCGAACCAAGGACGTAATCGACCACGGCGCGGCGGCCCTCATAAATCCGGTCGAAATCGAAATGGTCGAACACCTCCAGCAGTTCCCTGGTTCGCGGCCCGTGCATTCCCGGTGTGTCCGTTTCGAGTCCCAGCGCGTTCGCCACCAGGGCCATCTCCACACACAGCTTCGTTCCATCCGTGTACGCCGTGCACATCTTGTAGTCGAGAAACCGCTTGTCCGCTTCCGGGATGATCGAGGTCGGATTGACGTAGCGGTTCAGGAAGCCCTTGATGTTCCCGGCCATGACCAGCTCGAAGCCCCACAAGGTGACGTCGTCGACCAGCCGCTTGATGACGCCCGGCTGATCGCCGTCACAGGTCGTGTAGACCACCCCGTTCTTCTCCGCCAGACTCATCAGGTAGGGACCGAAGATCAGATCCGACTCGGCGTTCATCATGACTACGTGAATGCCGTTTTCCATCGCCGTCGCGGCGAAGTGGCCGCCGCCGGCCACGGCGCTGGACGACTCGATGAGCACGTCCACCGATTCGCATCGGGCCAGCAGCTCGCCGTCCCCGGACACACCGATCTTGCCTCGCCCGATCGTATCGTGCAGATCGTTGAGATCCTTCACGATGCGGTGCTCCAGACCGAAGGCCGAGCAGGCCGCGGTCGCCTTGTCGATCTTGATGTCCGCAATTGCGACGCATTCAATGCCGGGGGTGATGTCGCACTGGTACAGCAGCGCCTTTCCCGTGTGACCGGCGCCGACAATGCCAACGCGAATGGGTTTGCTGAGGGACTTGAGCCTTGAAAGAATGTCTGCCATAGATCCATCTCCGACAGCGCCACACCCGTACCGCGGGACCGACCCGCACAGACCACAGGCGAAGCCGCTGCCTAAGGGGAGCCGGCAACGACACGCTGCACTGCGCGTCTCCCCGTCCTGTTTATCGGCACAGCAAATGCAGGTATATCAGCAAAAACCGGCGCGATGGTACAGCGCCTCTGTGCGGACCTCAAGCTGAAATCTATCACCTGCATAGAAACCAATCTGCCAACTATTTTATCGGCCCGTTTCCCGGTTGACAATGGGGAATTCCCCTATCCTGCCATTTTCTCCTGCCGCCTCTCGATTCGGCTGCCCCAGCACGCCGCAGGCCGTTCAGCCTTCTCGGACCGGGAAGGCCCCTGCCGCCATCGTCACTCTCTCAGTTGCGACCAGAGCAAATGACGCAGAGGCCCGCTGACGACCGGAAGGGGCACGACCGCGATCTCGACCTTGCCGAGAGTGCCGCCAATGGTCACCGAGGCCACCCCGGTCTGCATCGATGCCATCAGCCGATCCAGTTCCCTGACGCCCGGTAGCCGAATCCCTTTCAGCACACGGGTCGAACCAACCGCATATCCCTCGATCGGGCTTTCGACGCCACGGGTGAAATCCTCGATCTCCCCGGCACCACGGACCTCGACACCACGGTTGAAGTAGACAAAGCTCGGGATCCGGATACGCGTGCCGTCGAACCGAACCTTAGCCTGTCCCGTACCTTCGGGCCTGGACTGCCCGAGATTCAGATTCAGTGTGTTGTACAGGGTGCGCAAGATCGGGGTCTCCCCGAGGTCCGATCGCGAGATGTTCAGATCCGCCTGTCCGCTGAGACGGCGCCAGTCGGAAGAGGTCAGCAGCGTGGCTCTGCCGGAAAGCCTGCCGACCATCCTGCTGGCTCCCTCGGACGCGGTCATCTGTAGCACTTCATCGAGATCGATGTCATTGAAATCGATGACATCGGCAAGGTGGAATCTGCCGTCACGGGGACTGACGCGCGCCCACCCCTCGATGAGCCCGCCCATCGCGTGAATGTCCACCTTGTCCACGACGAGTCGGTCCTCGCCCAGGTAGGCGACAAGGTGGCAATCGCCAAGCCTCGCCCGGCCAAACCGTCCACCGGGAATCTGCGCTCGCAACTCCAAACTTATCAGAATCGGACGGCAGGGGCAAAGAAGACCTTGTTTGGACACGTCTCTTGAGAAACGCGGCTGTTTGCGGTATGCTGGCAGCATCGGGAGATCGGCCTGCGCTGCTCGGCATGCCCATGCTCCGGAGGAGGACACCGATGAAACGCCGGGCTTTTCTGAAAGGGGTGGTCACGTCGCTGGCAGGTTGGGCCTCGCCTGCTCCGTACGCGCCCACGTTCTGCCCCGCATCGGAGATCAAAAGGCCCGACACCTCCGGCATGAACCTGCTGTTCGTTCACGTCGGCGGGCTGACGGCCGGCGCCGTCGGCTGTTATGGGAACCAGGTAGTCAAGACCCCGAACCTGGACCGCTTTGCTACTGGGGCGACTCGTTTCACCCGATGCTATTGTCAGTCGCCGATGCCCTGCCTGTCGCGCGCTTCCCTTCTCACCGGCCTCCGTCCCGACGCGACCGGAGTCCCAACCACGGACGGTCTACGCGATTGCACCGTGTCCGCAGAGACCCCCTTGTTGCCGGAGCTGCTGTGCCGATATGGCTTCCATACCGTGCGCTTGACCGACTCTGACGCGGCATTCTGCGACGAAATCTCCGAGACACCCTGTTGCGACGGTTCGCCATGCGCAGGGGAACGCCAGGCGGATGAACGAAGAGGCCGACGGGCGGCGGACGTCCTGGCCGGGATGGCCCGCAAAGGCGCGCCCTTCTTCTTGTCGGTCGGTTTCTCGGAGCCTCACGTGAGGCGCCGAGGTCTGGAGACCTGCCTCGATCTGTACGATGCAGACAACATCTCCATGCCTCCTACCTTCGGCCGTCAGGATCGCGACATCCCAGCGGTTGCGATACGGTTCGGCCGCAACGACTGCGATTTCGGCGACGCCGCCGCCAGCCCAACCACCGAGCAGACAACGCGGGAAGCGATGCTGACTCATTATGCGTGTGTTTCATTCGTGGACGCGCAAATTGGCTCCGTGCTCGACGCGCTCGACCGGGTCGGGCTCAGCAATGACACCATCGTTATGCTGTTCGGCGAGTGCGGCTTCCACCTGGGGGAACATGGGCTCTGGGGTCCGGGCACGCTCTTCGAACAGGTGACGCGCGTCCCTCTGCTGGTCCGTGTACCCGGACTTGCCGTCCGGCAGGCCGTGTGCGAGGAGATTGTCGAGGTAGTCGATCTGCTACCTACTGTCTGTGATCTCCTGACGATCCCAATGCCGGGCCGCCTGGAGGGCAAGAGCTTCGTACCGCTGCTCTGCGACCCTCGGCAACCCTGGAAGAGAGCGGCCTTCACACTGTGCGAAATGCCCGGGCATGTCGGACGATCCGTGCGGACCAAGCGGTGGCGCTACACAGACTGGCAATCTTCCACGACGTTGCAGCGGCAGTTCGAACTCTACGACCTGGACAGCGATCCCTGGGAGCAGATCAATCTGGCGTTGCATCCCGACTATCGCAACGAGCGCACGATCCTGGCCAACCTCCTCCAGCGGGGCTGGCAGGCAGCCCAGTAGCAATTCAGAGGTCCGGACCGATGCGAATGCCCGCAGAAAACAAGCGACCCAAGTCCCCAGTGCAAACTTCGCAGACGCGAAAAACCTGCCGCAAGGTCCTCAAAAACCGCATCTGGGACGGCCCGGGCCCCGTTCTCTCCGGATTCCCGGATTCCAAGCCAGAATTATCGTACCCGCCATTGATTTGGACGCCTTCGTCTGGTATAATGCCGTCATAACTCGTAACCATTGGGGTGGTGTAAGCTATGAACGAGATCTTCCTGACGATGTTTGTGATGCTTCTGTTCCTGGTGGGCGTCACAACACAGTAAACCCAGTCGAGGGACCGGCCATTTCGTGGATTTGCGCTCCGCAGACCGTATCCGGAGCGGGCCGGGCCAGGCAAGCATGCGGATAGCGAGACTGTTTCCGCACGATCGTTTGGCGGCGCATTGCAGGCCTTCGCTATCCTTACAGATGCCCCTTACCCGGAAATTTCCAGCCTGATTCGTATCTGCTATACCACCACTTGCGCACCCCATGCGATAGCTCCACGTTTACGGTGCGCGTATCTGCGTCCGAGAATTGTGTTGTGTTGCGCGGGCCGATCTGGCATAATCCAGTTTGGTCGAAAGTGAAGTTTCTAACGTGAGCAGACATGGTACGACCGACTTGCCGGAAAGACGCCCCTGCCTCACTCGGGGGACGTAAGGTGACCGGCACCCTATCCGTTCACCATGTCTCGAAGCGTTCTCGCATCGCTCACAGGAAGGAGGCCACTGTCGCAATCCCGCAGCCCTCGCCTTCAGGTGGAGCTGGAAAACACCGCGCGCTGTATCGTCTCGAAATACCCCACTTGTCGGACAGCAGATCAAGAGACGGCACAGGCCGAAGAACGTCACGTGGACGTCCCGCTGGACGCTGCGGCAAAAGTACTCTTATTTGGTGATGGAGGAATCTCATGTTCAGGACAACGCTTTGCCTGGTCTGTTTGACCGTGGGAGTTGGATCGATGTTGGCAAGTCCAGCCGCGGCCGACCTTGTCGCGTGGTGGACATTCAACGACGGCGCCGGCGAGACGGCCATCGACGTCTCCAAGAATGGCCATGACGGCACCCTCAACGGGGACACCGCCTGGACGACCGGCCAGTTCGGCGGCGCCTTGGAGTTCGACGGCACCGGCGACTACGTGATGTGCAATCTCGTGGACATCGACACCGCCGTGACAGGCGGCTTGACGGTGACCGCCTGGGTCAACAAGCCGGCCGGAGGAGACCGCAAGCTGTGCAGCAACCGCCAGGTCTCCAATGCCGCCGGCGGGGGCTTTTCGTGCACCATCTACAACGACCGAATGGAGATGGATGTTTGCAGCGCCTCCGTGCGCAACCTCAATCGCGACAGCGACGGCCCCACCATCCCGGGGGACACGTGGATTCACCTGGCCTGGGTCCTCGACGACGTCGGGAACACTTTCAATGAGTACCACAACGGCGAGCTGGTCGATTCCTCCACGGAAGACGTCTCCGTGGGCCTATCGACGCAGAACTTCCGGATCGGCGCCGACTCTCCGAATCTCGGTCTTTACTTCAGCGGGATGATCGACGATCTGCGGATTTACGACCATGCGCTGACGGAGGCCGAGCTGGCCGACGTCATGACGGGCAAGGCCCCCGGCGCGGAGAAGGCGGTGGACCCGAGTCCCGCGATCGATGCGACCGATGTGCCCCGCGATGCGATCCTGAGCTGGACGGCCGGCGCATTCGCGGCGACACATGACGTCTACTTCGGCACAACGTTCGATGACGTCAACGCCGCCAGTCGGGCCAATCCGATGGGCGTTCTGGTCAGCCAGGGCCAGAGCGGCACGACCTACGATCCGGCCGGAGCCATCCGGTTCGCTCTGACCTACTACTGGCGCATCGATGAGGTCAACGCGGCGCCCGACAACACGATCTTCAAAGGCGACATCTGGAGCTTCACAGCCGAACCGGTGGCCTATCCGATCGAAGGTGTCATTGCGACGAGCAACGGCTCCTCCGGCGTGGGCGCCGACCCGGCGAATGCGGTCAATGGCTCCGGTCTCAACGCCGACGATCAGCATTCCGTATCCGCAGAACACATGTGGTTGGCCGGTGCGCCCGCGGACGAATCGCTCTGGATTCAGTTCGAGTTCGACGCCGTCCGCAAGCTTCACCAGATGTTCATCTGGAACTACAACGTGCAGTTCGAGCCGGTTCTCGGCTTCGGGCTCAAAGACGTCACGGTGCAATACTCCACCGACGGCGTCGAATGGGCGGCGTTCGGTGATGTCGAACTGGCCCGGGCCACGGCGACAGCGACGTACACCTACAACAGCGTCATTGATCTGGCCGGTGTGGCCGCCAGATACGTCCGACTGGTCGTCAACAGCGGCTGGGGCATCATGGGCCAGTACGGGCTCAGCGAGGTTCGCTCCACGTATCTTCCGGTCCTGGCTCGCGAGCCGCAGCCGGTGCCCGGCGCGGTCGAAGTCTCGATCGACAGCATTCTGGACTGGCGAGGAGGCCGCGAGGCCGCTTCGCATGAGGTCTTCCTCGGAACCGATCCGGAAACGCTCAACCTGGCTGCCGCCGTGGACCAGTCGCAGTATGACCCCGGCGTGCTCGATCTCGGCACCACTTACTACTGGCGGATCGACGAGGTCAACGAAAACGCCAGCCCGAGCGCCTGGACCGGTGACACCTGGAGTTTCTCCACACAGGACTATCTCGTGGTGGATGACTTCGAAAGCTACACTGATGACATCGACGGCGGCGGGACGATCTTCCAGACGTGGATCGACGGATACGACGATGACACGAACGGTTCGCAGGTCGGGTACATCAGTGCGCCCTTCGCCGAGCAGACCATCGTCCACGGCGGCAAGCAGTCCATGCCTCTGTATTTCGACAATGCCGCTGCGTCGACGTCCGTGGCCGACCTCGAACTGGACGGGGAGGACTGGACCCGTGCAGGCATTCAGACGCTGGTGCTGTACTTCCGTGGCGACGCCGGCAACACCGGCGGCCAGTTCTATGCAGAGGTCAACGGCAAGAAGGTCCTCTACCCCGGTGCGGCCGATGTACTGACGAAGGCGGCGTGGAAGCAGTGGAACATCGATCTGGCCTCGCTCGGCGTCAATCTGCAGAACGTCACCACGCTGAGCGTTGGCGCTGATGGTGGCGGTTCCGGTCTCGTGTATGTCGATGACATCCGGCTGTACCGATCCGCCCCGGAGATCGCGGCGCCGGTTGACCCCGGAACTGACGGACTGATGCTCCAGTATCTCTTCGACAACGACGCAACGGACAGCTCGGGCAACGGCTATCACGGCACGCTGCTGGGCGATGCCCTTACGATGGACGGCGTCCTGGGTCTGGACGGGGCCGATGACGCGGTGGCCGTCCCGCGGATCGGCGGCGCGACCGCCGCGTTCAGCGCATTCAGCTACACGATGTGGATCAACCCCGCATCGGGCCTGGCCGCATTGCAGTTTGCCGGTGGGATGAACACGGACGGCTGGGTGGCCGGAGCCGTGCACCTCAAGCTCTCCTACGGCGCGGTCAATGCCGGCATCAACGGTCTTGACGGCGGCGACCTCCAGGGCGTTACCGTGGTCGGTGCGGGCGAGTGGAGCCATATGGCTCTGGCCGTCTCCGAAACCCGAGCGGCCATCTATCTGAACGGCCAGGTGGAAGACTCCCGCGATCTGGCAGCCCCCCTGACGAATCTCATCGTGGGCGGCGCGTCTCTGGGCGCCTGGAACAACAACGGCAGCATCGAGCGCGAAATGAGCGGCCAGATGGACGATGTCCGCATCTACGACCGCGCGCTGTCGGAGGGCGAGGTGCTCTTTCTGGCCGATCACCGGTAGAACGCCCTCTGCTGCATCGAGGGTGGCGGACACTGGCACCATGGATCATCACGGGGCCTGTTTCGACGAACGTCGGGACGGGCCCCGTTCGCATTGGCGAACACCGGCCTCTGCTCAGCGCCGGTGGCGGCTATGTAGTTGATTGACGCACCACCCTGTGCGGATATGATACGTGTGCAGAATCGGGTCAACCGGATGCAGCTTTCATCAGGACCGATGGTGGAAAGGACGGGACACGATGGCGAAGATGAATCGGCGGGATTTCCTCGGGGCGGCACTTGGCAGCAGTCTGGCCATGAGTGGTCTGGCTCGGCGGGCCGGCGGCGATCAAGCGAGCGAACCTAAGATCAGGCTGGGTGTCATCGGCTGCGGCAATTACGGCATGGCCGACATCCGTGCCGCGTTCAGCGTCGGAGGCGTCGAGGTCGCTGCGCTGTGCGACGTGGACAGCCGGCATCTCAAAGACAGCGCCGACAAGGTCGAGCCGTTGCAGGGCTCCAGGCCCAGGACCTTCAAGCATTATGAGGAGCTGTTGGAGACCCCCGGTCTGGACGCCGTCATTATCGCCACGCCGCCGCAATGGCACGCGCTGCCCTTCATCGCCGCCGTCGAGAAAGGGCTGGATGTCTACTGCGAAAAGCCGCTCGCCTATGATGTCCGCGAGGGCCGTGCGATGGTCGAAGCGGCGCAGAAGGAAAAGGACGTTGTCGTTCAGATCGGCTTCCAGCGCCGACAGAGTCCGGCCATACAGCAGGCGCGCGAGTACATCCGCCAGGGCAATCTCGGACGTGTCATTCAGGCCGATGCGCAGATCCACTACACGGCGGGCATCCTCGACACGACCCCACAGGACCCGCCGGCGTCGCTGGATTGGGACCTCTGGTCGGGCCCGGCGCCGAAGCTGCCGTACTGCCTGCAGATCGGCCACTTCGCCTGGCGGTTGGAGAAGACCACCGGCCACGGCCATCTGGTGGACTGGGGCATCCATCTGATCGACGCGACGCGATGGATTCTCGGCGAGACCACACCGAAAAGCGTTCAGGCTTCCGGCGGCATCTACCACTTCAAGGACAAGATCACGACGCCCGACGTCCTCTCGGTGCAGTTCGACTTCGAAACCTGTCCGGTGTTCTGGAAGCACCGCATCTACGGCGCCGCAGAGTATACGCCGGAAGTGTCCAATGGCATCTTCTTCTATGGCGAGAAAGGCACCATCTTCGTCACCGATCAGCGTTGGGTCATCATCCCCAAAGGACGCAACGCCCAGCGAACCGAACACAATGTCAAGGACGACATGGGCACGGCACATATGGCCGAATTCCTCGGCGCCGTTCGGGCCAGGACGCGCCCCGGCTGCACCATCGAGGAGGGATTCCGCTCCACCGCCACGGTCAAACTGGCCATGATCGCTTACGAGGTTGGCGCCAAGATCGCCTGGGACGACCAGACCGAGCAGATCACCAACCACGCCCCGGCCAATGCTCTGCTCAAACGAGAGTACCGCGCGCCGTGGAAACACCCCTACCAAGGTTGAGCGCCTCGCGATGAACTGCATTTCCGGGAGAGTATGATGTTGAAACATGGGTTGCCAATATGGATCATCGTTTGCATGGCTGCAACAGCAGCGACTCCGAAAGCGCCGGTTGTCAGTTCCGCATGGCCGAGCACAACTGGGACAATCGGTCTGTACGAGAAGTTCGAGTTGCAGATCGATCTGGAGGCGACGTATGCGAATCCATTCGATCCGGCGGAGGTGGACCTGTGGGCGGAGTTCACGGCGCCGTCCGGCAAGACACAGACCATCTGGGGTTTTTACAATCCGTCGAATTGGGCGTCTTTGTGGATGGTGCGGTTTGCGCCGACCGAGATCGGACAATGGAAGTACGTTGTCAAAGTTAAGGACAAGGAGGGAACAGCCGAGGGCCGGCCGGGTACGTTCAACGTCACGACATCCGATCATCACGGCTTCATCCGGATCGCGCCGAACCAGCGCTATCTCAAGCACGACGATGGGACGGCGTTCTACGGCGTGGGCCTGTGGTACAACGACAGCTACGAGCAGTTCAACGCGGGCCAGATCACCGAGGAAGGCCTCGACAGGCTGAAGCGCCTCGGCGGCAACTTCATCAGCTTCTTTCACACCCCCCTGGAGACGATGGGCACCGGCCTGGGCCGCTACGATCAGAATCGCTGCGGCCGGCTCGATCAGCTCTTCGAATGGTGCGAGCAGCGCGACATTCACATCAGTTGGAACATCTGGTTTCACTCATATATCTCGCAGGCCGTCTGGGGCGGGGGCAACGCGCGGTACCGCAACAATCCCTATCGACTGGTCACCGACGCGAAAGGCTTCTTCGCCAGCGAGCAAGCCTGGCAGTACCAGGAGAAGCTCAACCGCTACATCGTCGCTCGCTGGGGCTACAGCCGGGCCTTGTTCCTGTGGTTTACTATCGACGAGATCAACGGCACCGAAGGCTGGCAGGATGGCGACAGAGCGGCGGCGGAGCAGTGGTGCGGGAAGATGGACGCGTTCTTCAACGAACACGACCCGTACGGCCGCCCCACCACCGGCACCCAGAGCGGCGGCATCGGCCAGTGGTGGCCCGAGGGCTATCGCATCTTCGACGTCGCGGCCCGCGAAATCTATGAGGCGCAGGGACACCCGATGCCCCGAAGCGGCAAGATCGGCCCTGACGACGAGAGCCCTCTGCGGGCGAGCTACCTGACCTATGCCAAGCAGAGCCAGGACCTCTGGACAGGCTTCGGCAAGCCCGCCATCGTCGGCGAGTGCGGCTGGGACCACACCTACTACGAGCCGGGGATGCCGGGCTACCTGGCCATGTACCACAACGCGCTGTGGGCCGGCTTGGCCAATGGACTGTGCTGCACGCCTTTCTGGTGGGCCTACTCCGATTGGGTCAACGACGCGGTAGTGACCAACCAGATGCAGTCCTTCGCGCGGTTTGTGTCCGACATCGACTTCACCAATCTCGATCTGCGGCCGGTATCGATCCACAGCGACAACTGCGATGCGTGGGCCATGGGCAGCGAATCGCTGATCTTCGGGTGGGCGGTCAATCCGCGGTCGGGCGTGGCCCGCGAGTCTTTCGCGATCTCAGGTCTGACCGACGGGGCATACGACGTTCGCCTCTATCGCACCTGGCGAGGCCGCTACCTCGACGCCCAGACCGTGGAATGCCGCGACGGGACGCTGACAGTCGCGATTCCCGAGCTGACGACGACGGGGGGCCATGCCTTGCACATCGGCGACGACGTGGCGTTCAAGATCAAGCCACGGTAGGCTCTCCGGGTGCGGCTCACCAGGAGTAGAGCACCCCGGCGACGAAGGAAACATCCTGCGACTTGTCGACGATGGGACTGTCTTTGATCTCGCTGTCGAACCACTCATATTGGAGGGCGCCAAGCAGGCTCCACTTGCCGACCAGCTTGTGGCGCACCGCCAATCTGACGAATGGGTCAGTTGCGTCGTCCGCCTCGTAGGCGGGCCGCCCGGCCCGGGCCTCGTCGGTCTTCACGCCATAGTAGTAGTCCACGAGCTTGTCGGTCTTGTAGCGAAGGCCCACCGACGGGATGAAATCGCAGCCGAAACGGGAGAGCACGGCGGTATAGCTGAGCTCCACTTCCTGCCCATCGTGTTTGCCGAACAGATCGGTGACCCAGGAGACGCCGATCAGCCCCCAGTCGTTCAACCAGGTCAGGCCGACTCCGCCGTCCAGCGTAAGATCGCGGTCGTCCATGCCGGCCAATTCATGACTGTCGTCCTCTTCGTAGCCGTCGAAGCGAGGTTGGAGCACCGGTCCAAGCGACCAGCCGCCCTTGTGGAACAGGCGATAGCCGCCTCCGACGCCGCGCAGGTAGAGCCTCTCGCCCTCGTAGCCGAACATCGGAATCGGGTAGATCTTCGAATCAACTCCCTCGTAGGGTTTCGAACTGACCAGCAATCCGGCGCCGACGAATACCTCCCGCTGGCGGGGCGCAGGTGGCGTCTCCGTCTCGTCCGCATATGCCGCGACTGTAGTGACTGCACAGATGAGCAGCGTACTCATAACGACTGCGATCTTCATTCTCCGTTCCGTCCCTGCAATCGACAGACCATTCCTTTCCCGGGCGGCACGCATGGCAAACCGCCCAACGTCGCCAGACCATAGCATGCCCGCTCTGCTTTGTCAGCAAAATACCCTGGCGGTTGAGGACAGAGAAACGGCAGTTTGCGCTATCGTGCGGTCAGAGGCCTTTGTAGTGTCCCAGAAACGCAGCCAGCCCTTCGCGGGCAAACCAATGCGGGTCCCAGGCGGCGTTGTCGGTCAGGTGCAGGTACTCATCCCGGAGGACGTATGCGTCCGCTGCAATCATTTCCGAGTCGGCTACGACCACGGGGTGACTCTGGCGGTCGTAGAACTCGCCTTCGAAGAAATCCAGCCGCTTCAGGTCTTCGGGGCTGACGTGCAGGTAGACCTGGCCATCCACCCATTCGCCGCGATGCGACCTGAAGATGACCGGGTAGACGTCGTTACGGATTCGCCGGCGCGTGAAGCCGTACAGGCGTGCCGGCCGATGGACGTACGTACCACGCACCAGCCGGCGCCAAACCGGCTCGAACATCAGCGAACCGTAGACAAACAAGTGCACACCCGGACTCCAAACCCACAGCCGCGTTCTTCTGACGACGCACGGCACAAGAACAATGCAGATCCCGTGCCAGGGCCACGAGTTTCCTGCCAAGATGCAAACTCTTCTCTAAAAAGCAGTTACGGCGTGATGGTTGGGTGCGGGCCTTCTCCGAAACTACAAAACTGTCTACACATGCCGGCCCTGCCGACAAAAATGTCGCTCCGCATCATCCGTACGCTGAGGCTTCGTGCCTTCCGCAGGCGTCTGCGGAGCACAGAAAGAACGTGCGTGCCCGCAGAGTCCTGGTATCCTGTCTTGTGTCGCACAGCGCCCCCCTCGGGACCCGCTGATGTGCCTGTGGAATCCCCACGGCCCAATGCGATTCCGGCATCCTGGCACGAAAGGCTGAACATGAAAACGACAATCGCAGCAGTAGGCCTGTTGTTGTTCACAGCATGGTACGCCGGCGGCGTGGCTCAGGCGGAGAACTGGCCGTGTTTTCGAGGGCCGACCCGGCAGGGCATCTCCCACGAGACGATGGTCCCGACACGATGGAGCCCTACAGAGGGAATCGTCTGGAGGCAATCGATCCCGGGCGAAGGAGTCTCATCGCCCATTGTTTTTGGCAGTCGGGTCTTCCTCACGGCCGCGACCAACGGAGGGGCGTCGCTTCGCCTGCTCGTCCTCGACCGTTCCGATGGGCACGTCCTCTGGGACAAGGAGATCCTCCGCCAGAGGGCCGGACACAAGTCCAGACAGAACTCCTATGCGACGAGCACGCCGGCCACGGACGGCGAACGAGTCTACGTCGCCGCCTGCGACGGCCGAATCGTCGCCGTGGCCATGACCGGCGAGGTCGCCTGGGTCAACGACGATCTGGAATACTACAGCGAGCACGGGCTGGCGGTCTCGCCCATTCTGTATGACGATCTGGTCATCATGCCGTACGATGCAAGCAGTCCCGGACCCGACAAGAAAGTGGGGTGGCAGATTCCGTGGGACAAGGCTGTCATCCTGGCGGTCGACAAGAACACAGGACAGACGCGATGGCAAGGCAGGCGCGGCAGTTCACGGATCGCTCACGTCGTGCCGATCGTCGTCACGATCGACGGGCGTGATCAGCTTGTCAGCGGCGCCGGCGACGTCATCCAGGGCTTCGATCTGAAGACAGGCGACCGACTGTGGACCGTGTCGAGCCCGGGCGAAGGCGTCGTTCCCTCGATCGTCGGCGACGAGAGTCTGATCTTCGCGACGTCAGGGTTCGGCGAATCCGCCATCCGTGCGGTCCGCCCCGACGGACAAGGTGACGTCACCAAGACCCACACTGCATGGCAGTCCGGCGACGACGTCCCGAAGGTTCCGTCCATGCTCTATGTCGAACCCCATCTCTACCTGATCACGGAGAGCGGCATCGTCAAATGTCTTCAAGGCACGACCGGCCAGGTCATCTGGAAGGATCGGCTCGGAGGCAAATTCTCCGCCTCTCCCATATGGGCCGACGGGAAGATCTATTTCCTTTCGGAAAAAGGCACGACCACCATCATTCAGGATGGGCCCGAATTCAGAGTCCTCGCGGAGAACGACCTCAGCGAGGCCTGCTACGCCAGTCCCGCCATCTCTGAAGGCCTTCTGTTCATCCGTACGGAAGGGAGCCTCTTCTGCATCGGCCAAGCCCGATAGGCTCTTGGGCCTGTGGATTCTCGGTTACCGCAATGCCTCCAGTTGGGCCTTGGCCCAGACGTGGCTGACGTTGAGCCGGGCGGCTTGGCCGAACTCGTTGCGGGCGTCGTCCGGCCGGCCGGCGCCAAGATAGCCCAGCCCCAGCAGGTAATGGGCGGAGGCCAGCCGCACTTGGCGGGCCTGCTGCTCGCCGAACTTGGCGAAAAAATCGGCCTGCTCGTCCCGCTCGATTCGCTCGGTTCCTGTTCGAACCAGCTCATCGAAGATTTCTTTCGCCTGCTCCTCCTGACCGAGTTGCCGCATGGCCATCGCCCGGTAGAACCGCGATTCGGGAGCCCAGCGCGCGCCCTCCTGGGAAGCGGCTTTTTCATAGAAGCTCTTGGCCTTCTCTGCATTGTCGAGAGCCTCGTAAGCCCGGGCGGTATAATAGGCCACCTGGGCGGCACGAGGATCGTTCTGAGGCCGGCCTACCGAGAGGTTCTCGGGATACTCTGCCGCCGCGAGGAAGTCCTCCAGAGCCTTCTGAGGCTGGTTGTCTCTGAGCCGCGCAATCCCGCGAAGCAGGTGCGCGTCCACGAAGACGTCGTGGATCTCGCCGCCCCCTTCCCGGACGTGGAAATGGTGGTTCTCCAGGTTCGCGATGGCCTCATCGTAGTGGCCCGTCAGGACCATCGCCGTGATCTCACAGATGAAGCTGTCGTTGCGCTTGACGACCGTGGCGTGGTGCTTCTGAAGGACCTCCAACCGCCTGGCAGGGTCTACATTGCCCATCTCGTACAACTGATCCAGCTCGGCGAACAGACGCGCATCGGTCCCGTGGCAGGCAATGGCCTTCTCATAGCTGGCGATCGCCTTGGAGACGTCGTTCTGTGTCCTGTAGTAGGCCCATCCGAGATTGCGATGAGCCAGCGCAAAGGATGGATCGAGAACTGCCGCACGTTCCCAGTGAGCAATGGCCTGCTCAGGCTGGACATCATACAGGGCATTCCCGAGATAATACAGCGCGCGAGCGTCGTTCGGACTGTTCTCAAGTGCAGCGTTCAGAGCGGCTATCGACTCATGCCGGAACGGGAAGCAGTAGTCCGGCGGCATCGTCGGCGCCAGCGCGAAGAGTTGCCGGGACGCCTCGACGTCGCCCTGCTGCCGGTGGATGTAGCCGAGATAGTAGTACACCAGCGGATACAGGCCGGCGGCGTCCGTCTTGTCACGCACCGCGCGCGTGAGCACCTCGACCGCCTCGTCCCAGAGACCCCGGCCCATGTAATCCGTCGCCAGTTCAAGGTAGGCCTGCACATTGCGCTGCATCGCCTGCTCCAGCTTCGCGAGCGTGGCGGCGGCACGGCGTTTCTGTCCGAGGGCCGTCTGGATCAGGCACAGCTCGTTCATCGCGGTAAAGTCCAGCGGATCGTCGGCGAGCACTTGCTGCACGACCGTCCGGGCCTGCCTGAGATTGCCCTGGCGCCTCAGTGCGGCAGCCTTGAGGTTCAGCAACGTCGTGTTCGCTGTGTTGGTGGCCAATGACTTGTCGATCTGTTCGAGCGCCGTAGCCCAGTCTCTCCTGCCGCACGACAGCTCGGCAAGCTGGTGATAGCCGGCCGAACGGAGGGCGTAATCCCACGTAGACCGGTAGAAGACATCGTATGCCTCGTCGATCTTGCCCTGGGCGCGCAGCGCCACCGCCAGATGGAACAGGGCCTCGGTATCGACCGGACGCGTGTAATCCGTCGACAGTCTCGTCACCGCGCGACGCAGGTGCTCTTCGGCCTTGGCATACATCGCCCGTTTGTTGTAGTTGATTCCTACGATCGTGTTGGTCCGCGTGTCATTCGGGTCACGCCGGAGGGCCTCTTCGTAATAGTCGAACGGATTGACCCTTGGGTTGTGAATCTGCTCGACGCGCAGCCCTGTCAGATACAGTTCGTCGATCGTTTCGACGTTCTGTGGCGATGGTGGGTTCTTCACGACTTCGGGAAGGTTCGGATCGTATTCACGATGAACAGGCTGATAGGCAATCAGTTCCTGCCCCGACTCGGAGACAAGAGACGCTCGCAGATCAGTGGCCTTGACGGCCTCAGGGACCGCCACCTCGGCCACGAACGGCCGGTCGGGACCGATGACAATCGTCTGGTCCAGGACCGTCACACCCGAGGCCGTCAGCAGCGCCCTCGCCTTCTTCTGCGGCGCCGTCGCGTTGAAGCCCACCTTGGCCTTGCCATCGGCCAGTTCGAGATTGACTGCGGCGTCGAGATTGGCGTTCTTGAAGCCTCCGATCTCGCGGATTGGATACCAGCACTGCCGGAACGTCTTGACCTCATACGGCTTGATCCAACTGTAGTCGGGCTGGTTGTCGGAGAAGGCGCCGACCATCAGCTCGGCATAAGGCCCGTCCGTATCGGTCAAGACCTTGTCCCACATGCGGCCATTGGGCCCGGGACTCCATTCCCACAGCTTGGCCCCGCAGACGACGTGATGGTTGCCCACGTGAACGACGCCCGCCTCCCGCCCGTGGTCGTAGCCCCCCATGAAATCCTCCTGGAGGTCCCAGGCGAAGAACGAGACAGGCTCGGGGTGATTCTTCCACCAGCTCAGGTCGACGCCTCGGTAGTCGGTGCCGCGATAGGTCTCATTGGCGATCGGCCAGTGGGCAAAGTCGTTCTTTGAGTGGTAGGTCGCGGCGGTGACGCTCGGCGGGAAGATCACCTGATAATCATCGTTGACGTGAACCGCGACGTTGGCCCAGTAGAGGATCGAGTGCGGCTGGGCCGTCCGGTTGAACAGCTTGACCGTCGTCTCGATACTCGACCGGCCGGGGTGGAGCGTGACGCCGATCAGCCATTTCATGCGATGACGCCGTTCCGTCTCGCCGAACCAGATCGTCTTGCTGCCGTCGGCGTTTTCCGCGAGCGTGTAATCGACGGGCATGTGCGTGGTGTTGCGATGATGGTGGAAGACGCACCACTCGATGCCGCCGGAGATCCACGCGCCGAG
Organism: Sedimentisphaerales bacterium; assembly: GCA_040772485.1. Classification (GTDB taxonomy): domain Bacteria; phylum Planctomycetota; class Phycisphaerae; order Sedimentisphaerales; family Anaerobacaceae; genus Anaerobaca. The sequence continues at coordinate 43,748 of JAXGYC010000025.1, forward strand.
CATGCCGATCAGTGCCGGCTTGATCACGCTCTGCCGGTAGAAGATCTCGTAGTTGTTGGTCTTGTCGGTCGCGTAGAACAGCCGCCCGCCGATCTCCGGCAGGATGCACAGCTTGACGTACTCGTTCTCGAGATAGAGCGCGGTGTAAGTCTGTTCCTCCCGGATATTCGTCAGGCCGTCCTGCATGCCATACGGGTAGATCCGCTTCTGTGCGCCCTGATACGATTCGTTGGTGTAGAAGCGCGGGTTCGTGTCGGGCGCATCAAGCCTGTAGGTGGGAATCGTCAGCGGTTCCTGCCAGACCTTGACTGCTCCCTGGACCGGCGCGAAGATGGAAAGCACGAGAAGAAACGACAGACAAGCGCATCGTTGCGGTGACATGAGCCAGGCACTCCTTTCCATGGTCGTCCATTGCGGCCCTCAGGCCCGGCCCACTACACTCCCCGGCCGGCCTCAGGCTCATGCCATGCTACCAGAAGCAGTGCCCGCTCACAAGCACCCGTCCCCGCTCTTGCGTGCCTGCGCGAGTTTCACGGCAACGCGTATTTCAAGCATAGCGAGGCGTGTGTGGCAGTGGTCCGCCGCAGGCGAAGAGCCGATGGATTCGGCGGCGTGCGTTTGTCCATCGGCAAGCCTTAGCTTGCCGCTGCCGCACACCTGCCAGGATGTTTTCACACCCTCTTGCTGCGTGGTGTCAGTAACTTCCACCGTCAAACGATGCTGGATTCCCGCGGGCTTTTCCACACTGCAGAGCAATGGGCCGTCCCTCCGCGCGGCGGCCCATTGCCCACCTCATCCGTCCGCTTCTCGCAGTTCAGTCCAGGTCACCGGCAGTTCGTTACGCTGATTCGCAGAAAAATGTGACTTCAGTACCGAGGGGGCTGAACGAGGGCCGATTTTGCAGTCGTCCGGGCCGGACAGGGCCCGTTATACTCCCGACAGAAGAAAATCCCGGAAACGAGTGTAACGAAGCCCAAGAACCGGGACTATACCCAGCGAGCAACGCCTATGTGTACGGAGATCGATATCGTCGAGCTGGTCCGGCAGGCACAACGGGGGGACCAGCAGGCCATGGACCACCTGGCCCAGGTGGTGACGGGCAGACTCTACGCCTACATCAACCGGCTGACCCTCAACCACGACCTGACCCAGGACCTCTTGCAGGAGACGTTGTTGAAAATGATCGAGAGCATCAAAGACATCGAGCACCCGGATCGATTCTGGCCCTGGCTGTTCCGGACCGCGCTGGGCCAGGTCCAACACTACTACCGGGAACGGGCCCGCGCCCAGCAGGTCGAATTCTCGTCGATGAGCCGCCGACGCCTGCTGGACTACCTTGCCCGCGACCACGACGACGGGCTGGACAAGCTGATGCGCCGGGAGCTGGCCGAGGCGGTGGTCGACGCGATGGCCCAACTGAAGCTGACCTACCGCAGCGTCCTGACGCTGCGCTGCTACGAGCAGTTGTCCTTCGCCGAGATCGCCGAGATGATGGACTGCAAAGAGCTGCGGGCCCGCGTGCTGTTCTTTCGGGCCCGGCACTCGCTCAACCGCCGCCTGACCAAACGGGGGTTTGGCAAGGGCCTTCTGCTGACCGCCCTGGGGTTGTTCGGCCTGCTGACCGGCCCGGCCGACAGCGCCTCGGCGGCGACCACCGTCACCGCCGCGTCCATCCAGGTCGGTGCGGCTGCCACCATCGCCGGCATTGCGGGCACCCCGTCGGGAGTGGCGGTCATTCTGACCGCCGCCGGCATGACATTCACGCTGAGCCTGTCTTACCAGCATGTGGTCTACGTGTTCCTGCTGGGCGGCCTGCTGCTAATCAGCTACACGATCGCCCTCTTCTACGAGTGACAAACTCACCTTGCTATGGGCCGCTCCCGCAGGTCCGAGGCGTCGAACGTCGCTCAGAGCAGGCTTCCAAGGCCGATCTGCGTCCCCGAGTCCTGCTTTCAGACCTGTAACCGCAGGCCATTCGGTCCAAAAAGGATTCCGCCGGAACAGGAGAAAAGCGTTGCCTGCGTGACAGGAATTTGGTACAAAGGGGTTAGGTTTAGACAGGCTTTTTGGGACCTGCTCATGTGTTGCGGCCTGCGGGCCGCGAGTGGGTACCTGTATCGGTCGGAGGTCGTAGCACAGGGTGTTCTGCCAGGTATGAGACAGAATGGGGACTCCTGCGGAGGATGTCTCCACACTCTTCTGTGTCCTTTCATCGATTCCAGCAGCTTGTAACTTGCCAAGAGAAGGAGTTGCGTGCGCGCATTCTGACGTCGTTTCCCCATGTTGTGAAGGATACCCCGGGTGCCGAGCAGAAAGATCTGCGTCCAGGACGCATTCCGGCCCGCAGCGGGCACGGGGGGTATAAGGTTTGACCGTCTTTTATAGGAGGACGAACATGTGTAAGAAAGCATCTCTGTTGGTGGTCCTTTTGGCAGTGCTGGGGTCCGTCTGCCCGGCGAGGGCCGGGTTCGATCCGAGTCTTGTCGCCTGGTGGCCTTACGACGAAGGAGCCGGCACTGTAGCCCACGACATGAGCGGCAACGGCAACGATGGAACCCTTGAAGGAGACGCGGCCTGGGTGACAGGCATCCTGGACGGCGCTATTCAGTTCAACGGCTCCAACACCGCCGTCAACGCACCGTTCATCGCGTTGGACAATCGCAGCTTCACAATCGCCCTGTGGATGAATCCCATCCTGACGGGAGGTTCACAGGTCATCTTCTCCCAGGCCCAGTCCGGCTCGACCAATTTGAGCATGCACTATCGGCTCGGTGGAGACAGCAGCACGGACGCACCCGTTCGAGGCGTTCGGAT
>JAXGYC010000026.1:0-41449 GCA_040772485.1 Sedimentisphaerales bacterium
ACGCCCGGCTCAGTAGCAATGCAGAAACGGCAGAAGACGTGCCGTGTTTGGGAGCATTACAGGGGGGCCTGTCCCGAGGGACATCGGGACAGGCCCTCGTTGCGACCACAACGTTATCAACAAGACAAATCCCATCTACGTGATCGATTCATACGAACCTTGTTTTTCTTGAGGGAGGAATGAAGATGTCAGCTAAGACATGGTGTCTTGTAGGGGTACTGGCTCTGCTGAGTATGAGTGCGGCAATTGGAGCCCCGCCGGCGGTCCACCCTGAGACGGGAGAGGAACTGGTGATCGATTGTCTCTGGGGCACGCCGGAGGCCATCGACGGAGATCTGAGCGACTGGAATCTGGTGGCGATGACGCCGGCCGTTCTCGACGTGCCGACCCAGGTCTACACTGGACAGACCAGTTGGAGCGGCCCGGCGGACTGTAGTGGAAAGTTCTATGTGCTCTGGGATGAGACGTACATCTACATCGCCCTGGTGGCGAAGGACGACAGGCTGTCCATGAGCAAAACCAACGGCGACATCTGGAATGCCGACTGTGCGGAAGTGTTTTTCGGCACGACCGAGTGGGGGACCTCCGCGTCAGACCATACCCAGCACTATCAGTATGGGTTCAACGCCAACAACCAGACCTGGAACTGGTGCAACATGGACAGCGGCGGTCAGACCGCGATCGACTACATGCAGTGCGTCTCTTCCCGAACCGCCGATGGATACATCTGCGAAGTCGCGATCGAACACGGACGGATCGCCGCTCTGGACTTCACAGTGGGAAACATCATCAGTTTTCACCCCTGCATCGACGATACCGAGGCCACGGACCGGGAACTCCAGATCACCTGGACGGGGCGGGAAGCGCATGACCAGAGTCTGGGATTCGGACATCTGATTCTCTCGGACAAGCGCGCCATCGCGAAGGAGCTCAGCCGCGACCCGGTTCCGACGAACGGCGCGGTGGATGTGCCGATCGGGACGGTTCTTTCATGGACCAAAGGTGCGTTTGCGGTCAACCATGATGTCTATTTCGGCATGGTGTTCGACGACGTCAACGATGCCACGCGAGCCGATCCCCGGGGCGTGCTGGTCAGCGAGGGGCAGACGACGACCAGTTACGATCCGCCCGGCGCGCTGGCGTATGGCCAGACCTACTACTGGCGCGTCGACGAGGTGAACGGCGCTCCCGATTTCGCGATCCACAAGGGCATGATCTGGAGCTTTGCCACCGAGCCGGTGGGCTATCCCATCACGAACATTGTCGCCACCAGCAACGGAACGTCGGATGAGATCTCCACGCCGCAGCGGACCGTGGACGGCTCCGGCATCAGCGACAACGACGAAGCCTCGATCAAGGCCGCCGACATGTGGCTGGCCGACCCGCCGGCCGAGGGGACTCTCTACATCCAGTACGAATTTGACGGCATGTACAAGCTCCACGAAATGCTCGTGTGGAACTACAACGTCCAATTCGAGCCCATCCTCGGGTTCGGACTCAAGGGTGTCACCGTCGAGTACTCCGAGAATGGGACCGACTGGGCGACCCTCGGCGACGTCGAGTTTGCCAAGGCTACGGCGACCACCACCTACAAGGCCAATACGACTGTCAGCTTCGGTGGCGTTCCCGCCAGGTACGTCCGCCTGAATGTCAACAGCGGATGGGGTATGCTCAGTCAGTTTGGTCTCAGCGAAGTTCGCTTCTTGTACATCCCGGTTCAGGCCCGTGAGCCCATGCCGGCCAACGGCGCCGTGGAGGTTGCGCCGGACACGATTCTGAGCTGGCGCGCCGGCCGAAACGCCGTTGCGCACGAGGTCTACCTGGGGACCGACCCCGAGTCCCTCGCTTTGGCCGGTACGGCCGACGAAGCGAGCTTCGCGCCGGGAAGTCTTGTGTTCGGAAGCACCTACTACTGGCAGATCGTGGAGGTCAACGAGGCCGACACCATCCCGACTTGGGCGGGCGGCATCTGGAGCTTCTCGACGCAGGAGTACGCGTTGATCGACGGGTTTGAAACGTACAACGATGACATTGACGCCAAGACGACGATCTTTGACACGTGGCTGGACGGCTGGGTCAACAACACCGGCTCGACGGTCGGCTACCTCAATGCGCCGTTTGCCGAGCAGACGATCGTACACAGCGGTCGGCAGTCGATGCCGCTGGCGTATGACAACAGCGCCTCGCCGTTCTATTCCGAGGCCGAGCGGACGTTCGACCCGTTCCAGGATTGGACGGCCCGCGGCGCCGACAGCCTGAGGTTGTACTTCCAGGGTGATGCGGCGAACTCGCCGCAGACGCTCTACGTCACGCTGGAGGATAGCAGCGGACACGCCGCGACTGTCAGCCGGACGGACCCGGACGCCATCCTCTCGACCGAGTGGCAGGCGTGGCAGATCGCGCTGGGTGAGTTTGGCGGCGTAAATCTCAGCCGGATCGAGAAGATGGTCATCGGTGTCGGGAGCAAGACCAGCCCGAAGGCTGGCGGCGCCGGTACGGTGTACATCGACGACATTGCATACGGACGGCCTGTCGCTCCATAGCGTCCATCCGCCGGCGTGCCAGGGCACGCGCCGGACTTGGAGATAGTGCAAGGGGGCCTGTTCCGATGGACCTCGGGACAGGCCCTCGCCGCGAGAGCTGTGCGAATACGGCCTGCAAATCATGCTTGAATTCGGGACGCCAAGTATGATACAACCGTAGCTGAAAGGTCCTGCCAGGGCATTCACGCGGGGCCACGGAGATGGGAAGTCCTGAGTCCACTGAGGAGGTGCGGACATGGCTGGCAATACCGCCACACGGCGAGACGCATCCTGCTGTATGGGCGGCTGTCACTGCGCGCGGGACGGTCCGCACGGGTTGCCTCAGGAGGAACACGGATTCTGAAGCGGGTGTTGTCTTATTCCAGCAGAAAGCAAAGGAGAAAAGCATGAAAAGGTTCACGTTGTTGTTGATGGCCGTCCTGGCGTTGCGGGTGCAGGCGGCGGTTCCCGAACCGAAGGGCGCGTGGGAGTTCAATCCGCCGGACCCGAACCGGGCGACAATCGGATTGCCACTGGAACTCGTCGGCTCGGTCCAGAAGGTCGCGGGCGTTGACGCCGCCGACGGTGCCATCCAGATTGGCGAGGGCAGCTACTACGTTTGTACGCATGGCATCGGTCCCAACGGCGGCGGCGCTAAGGTGAACCAGTGGACGCTGCTGATCGACTTCAGCTACCCACCTAGCAGTCGGTCCGATCCGCCCAACGGCTACAACGACCTGTTTCAGATCAATCCGACGAATGTCGATGATTCCGACTGGACCATCAACTCGGCCGGGGCGATCGGCATCGGCGCCGTCGGCTACTCGAACGCGTTCGGCTACACCACCTCGGGTGACACGTGGTATCGAATGGTGCTCGTGGTTGAAAACGGCGTTCGGCAGGATCTCTATGTCGACGGCGTGGAAATCTTCAAGGGCAACCAGCAGGGCGTCGACGGCCGGTTCAGTCTGGCCGAGTCGATCCTGCTGTTCTGCGCCGGGAACAACCAGGACCGTGATGACGCTCCGATCAATGTGTCCGCGGTAGCCATCTGGGATACGCCTCTGGGCGCCGGCGATATCTTCGCCCTGGGGCAGGCCGGTGACAAGTTCTTCACGCAGAAGCAGGCCTGGAATCCGCTGCCGACCGACGGGTCAGAGGACGTGCTTGTCACCACCGATCTGGCATGGTCGTCCGGCGAATATGCGGCGACGCACACCGTCTACTTCGGCTCATCCCGACAGGATGTCGACGCGGCGGCCCCGACGACGTTGGTGGCCGAGGGGTTGGCCCGCGACGTTACCCGTGTGGAGATCGAACGCCTGGACTTTGGTCAAACGTACTACTGGCGTGTGGACGAGGTCAACGGCGCTCCCGATCATACGGTGTTCCCGGGCAACGTCTGGAGCTTCACCGCCGAGCCGTTCGCCTACCCGATTGAGAACATCGTCGCCACGAGCAACGGCATCTCCGACGCGGTGGCTACGCCGCAGAAGACCGTAGATGGATCGGGTATCGATGCCGACGATCAGGCGTCGCTCAACAGCGCGGACATGTGGCTGGCCAATCCGCCGGCGGACGAGCCCCTCTATATCCAGTTCGAATTCGATCGCGTCTATAAGCTCCACGAACTGCTCGTCTGGAACTACAACGTCCAGTTCGAGCTGGTGCTCGGTTTCGGCGTCAAGGATGTCACCGTTGCGTACTCGGAGAACGGAGCCGACTGGACGACGCTGGGCGACGCTCAACTCGCCAGAGGTACGGCGTCGACCACGTACACCGCCAACACGGCCGTGGATCTGGGGGGTGTTCCCGCCCGGTACGTGCGTCTGACCGTCAACAGCGGCTGGGGCGTGCTGGGGCAGTACGGCCTCAGCGAGGTTCGTTTCATGTACATTCCGGCCCAGCCCCGCGAGCCGCAGCCGGCTGACGGCGCCACGGACATCGATCCGGTGACGAGCCTGAGCTGGCGAGCGGGCCGGGAAGCCGCCAGCCACGAAGTCTATCTCGGAACCGCCCCCGGCGATCTTCCGCTGGCCGATACAGTTGGTGCGGCGGACTACACTCCCGGTGATCTGGAGTTCGGCCGCACCTACTACTGGCAGATCGTGGAGGTCAACGAAGCCGATGCCACTCTGGCGTGGCCCGGCGACGTCTGGAGTTTCTCCACGCTGGAATACGCGTGGATCGACGGATTCGAAACGTACAACGACGACATCGATGCCAAGACAACGATCTTCGACACTTGGCTGGACGGCTGGGTCAATGGCACCGGCTCGACCGTCGGCTATCTCGACGCCCCGTTTGCGGAACGGATGATTGTCCGCAGCGGCGCGCAGTCGATGCCGCTCCAGTACGACAACAGCGCCTCGCCGTTCTATTCCGAAGCAGAGCGCCAGTTCGAGACCGCCCAGGACTGGACGCGCAACGGCGCCGACACGCTCGTGCTGTACGTGCGAGGCATTGCTGCCGGCCTCGTGGAGACCACCGACGGGCAGGTCATCATGAATGCCATCGGCACAGACATCTGGAATACAACCGATCAGTTCCGCTATGCGTACAAGAGCCTCAGCGGCGATGGCTCGATCACAGTCCGCGTCGACAGCCTGGTTCGCAGCAATGAATGGGCGAAGGCAGGTGTGATGATCCGTGAGACGCTCGATGCCGATTCGGCGCACGCCTTCGTGGCGGTGACGCCGGACCATGGCGTGGCGTTCCAGCGTCGTCCGGCGGCCGAACAGGCCAGTGTCAGCACGGACGCGGCCGGCGTGGCCGCACCGTACTGGGTGAAGCTGACCCGGACAGGCAACGTCTTCACCGCGCAGCATTCGGCCGACGGCAGCACGTGGACCGACCTCGTGGCGAGCCCGGCGGTGCAGATTCCGATGGCCGGCAACGTGTACGTCGGTCTGGCGCTGACCAGCCATGATGCGGCGATCTCCACGGCAGCGCAGTTCTCGAATGTCTCGACGAGCGGCAACGTGACTGGCGCCTGGCAGACGGCCGAAGTGGGCGTCGCACAGCCGCAGGGCAACTCGTCCGAGTCGATGTACGTGACGATCGAGGACAGCGCCGGCAAGACCGCGACGGTCGTGAATCCCGATGCGGCCGTCACGGCCCGTCCGACGTGGCAGGAATGGGCGATTCCGTACAGCGATCTGTCCGCCGTGAATCTCAGCCGGGTCCAGAAGATGGTCATCGGCGTCGGCCGCGCGACCGCTCCGACGGCCGGCGGAACCGGCACCGTTTACATCGACGACATCGGGTACGGCCGACCCGCAGCGCAGTAGCGTTCGGAAAACGGCAGCACATCTGCTGCTTCGAAGGCGTTACACAGGGCCTGCCCCCATCCGATGGGGCAGGCCCTTTCTGCAATCCTCCCTCCGCCCGACAGGGCATCCTCCACAGCCGTCTCTCGCCGGCAACGTCCGAATTTGTTGCAGCTATCTCTTGTGGGATCGCCTTTATGGGTCCCTGCGTCGGGAATTCCGACGCCCCACGCCCGTTGCGGAGAATATGCGCGGAGTTCCAACCGCTGTTCGCTAAACCCGGCGACTCGGCAGGCCGATACTGACGGTGTAGTTGGCTCCCCGGGCTGTTGTTGGAGTCCATACGATGATGCCGGTCGGAGACGGCAGGACACGCAGGATGGAGGATGGGTCCTAACCGAATTGGCCTTTGATGGCTGGAGTCGAGAGACTCTCAGTCGGGCAGGAGGGTGTGCTATCGTATTCGATGTGACACTGAAGGACTATCTCAAGGAGATAGACGAGGCATCGCTGTTGACCTGGGAAGAGGAGTACGAACTCGGCACGAAGGTCGTGCAGGACAACGATCCCTGGGCCCGCGAGATGCTGGTCCGCAGCAACCTGAGGCTGGTGGTGAACATCGCCAAGAAGTACGCCGGTCGCGGCATGAGCCTGGGCGATCTGATCGAAGAGGGCAATCTCGGCCTGATCAAGGCGGTGGATTACTTCGATCCGGAGCGAGGCACGCGGTTCAGCACATACGCGGCGTGGTGGATCAAGCAGGGCATCAAACGCGCCCTGCTGGAGAACATCCAGCCCGTGCACGTCCCGACGTACATGGTCACCCTGATCAATCAGTGGCGTCATACGGCTTCGGAGGCGGAGAGCCGGATGGGACGCAAGTTGACCGTCGAGGAGATGGCCAATCTGATGCATCTTCCGCTGCGCAAGGCCAAAGTGATCCATCGTATCGTCGAGGTGCTGGGCGTAGCGGGCGACAGCCTGAGCGGCGATGATCAGGACGAGAGTCATGCCCTGGAATCGACGCTCGAAGATGAGCATGCCGGCCGGCCGGAAGATCCGCTTGTGGAACACGAAGAGAGGATCAAGGCCATACAACTGCTCGACGAGATCGATCCGCGCGAGGCCGATGTGCTGCGACTCCACTACGGTCTGGGCGGACGGCGGCCGTTGACCCTCAAAGAGATCGGCAAGAAGATGGGCCTGACGCGCGAGCGGATTCGCCAGATTCGACGCGATGCGCTGACCCGGCTCTACGAATGCATGGAAGCCGAGTGAGACCCGTGGGATTTGGGTTTACTCCTCGGCGAAGGTGATGTACCATCGGATCATGACGCCGCCGGACGTTGCCGTGGCGAGGTCGTGACCGTGACGAATCGGGCCGGCTGGCCGAACGGAATCTGTCCTTTGGATGGCGAGGGAACGCATGGAATTGGCGCGGTACATCCGTGACATCTCGGACTGGCCCAAGCCGGGAATCCTGTTTCGTGACATCACGCCGTTGCTGGCCGACCCGCAGGCGCTGCGCGAGGCCGTCGACGCCATGTGCGCTCCGTACAGGGGCATGGGAATCGCCCACGTGGCGGCGGTCGAGGCCCGAGGATTCATCTTCGGCACCGCCGTGGCTGCCCGGCTCAACGCCGGCTTCGTCCCGATTCGCAAGAAGGGCAAACTGCCCTTTGAGACCGAGAGCATCACCTACGATCTCGAATACGGGACGGATACGCTGGAAATCCATCGCGACGCGGTGCCCGCCGGCGCCAAGGTCCTGATGGTCGACGATCTGCTCGCCACCGGCGGAACGATGAAAGCCGCCTGCGATCTTATCGAAAAGGTCCAGGGCCACATCGTCGGCATCACCTGCCTGATCGAACTGACCGACCTGCCGGGCCGCAAGATCCTCGCTCCCCACAACATCCACACTGTGATCTCATACTGACCCGCCGGCGGGCGGACTGTCTTGCGACATGGTGGTCCGTCGGGCGGTGACGACGCGGTCGTTGCTCTGGTTGTCTTTCTCGATGGTGATGGCGGAGAACAGGGCAGTCTGTTCGAGCAGCTCGCGAACGGCAGGGCCTTGGGCGTAGCCGATCTCCAGCAGGAGTACTCCGTCGGATTTAAGAAATCGGTCGATCTTCTCGACGATGCGCCGGTAGACGTCCAGGCCGTCGGTGCCGGCCAGCAGCGCGGCCTTGGGCTCGTAATCTCTGACGTTCTCGTCGAGCGTTTCGTATTCAGCCGCACTGACGTACGGCGGATTGCACACGATCAGGTCCCACTGCGTCGCATCCAGATGCGGCACGAGCGGATCGAACAGATCGCCGCACAGCAATTCCACTCGCTCCTGGAGGCCGTGCTTCTCCACGTTGTGGGCGGCCACGGCCAGTGCTTTGTCCGAGAGGTCCGTCGCCACCACGCGGGCGTCTGCATGGTTCTTGGCGATGGCGATGGCGATGCAACCGCAGCCCGTGCACAGATCGCAGACGTGCTGCTTGCCCTCCCGCGTGCGCAGGAACTCGATCGCCCGCTGCACGAGCAACTCCGTCTCAGGTCGCGGGATCAGACAGTCGGCGCTGACTTCCATCTCCAGCGAGTAGAACTCCGTCCGCCCCACCAGATACGCGACGGGTTCGTGCAGGCCGGCCCGTTTGACCAAGCCGTGCAGCCGGTCGAGGGATTCCTTCTCAACGATCCGGTCGAACTGTGTGTACAGCTCGATGCGCTTGAGTCCCAGCACGTGGCTCAGCAGCATCTCGGCGCTGAGTCGCGGCGCATCGACTTCGTTCTTGGTCAGGTACTCGGTGATCCATGTGAGCAGCTTCTGGATCGTCCACTGCGTCATGCGTGCGGCCTCGCGACCAGCAGGTTGTCCTCGCGGGCGACGCGGATGGCGAAGTCGTACCGGTTGAGGTCGAGCGCCATCTCGCAGTCTTCGGGGTGGAAGTGCGGCTGGGCGATGTCGTAGAACTTGTCGACCTGGCCACTGGTCTGCACGAGCTGCCGCAGGGCATCCGGGTTCGGTTCGCGGCCCTCCAGGAGGTTCCGCAGGTACAACGCGCACAGCTCGTCCTCGTCGGTCCGCATCCGCGCGTTCCAGCCCATTGCGACGATCGTCACCAGCGTGGGATTGTCCCGCAGGATCGCGCGGGCCGTGGCCTTGCCGACGACGAAGGATGTGGCGTAGACCGCCGAGGCTTCCGTCGCGGCGGTGACGCCCGTCGTGCCCGCTCGTGTGGATTGAATGATGACCTTGCCTTCGAGGTCCGCGCTCGCCATCTCGAAAGGGGAGTTGCCGAAATCGAATTCCTCAGGCTTGATGCCGTTGACCTCTCCCACGCACAGATCGCCCAGGCCGCGAGCCTTCATCGCCAGCGCCTCGTGCGGCTCGGCGACCATGATGATCTTCGAGACGCCGCGTGAGAACGCGACCGCCGCCGTGGTGAACGCCCGAAACACGTCCACGATCACCACCGTCCCCTGCGCCCGCCTGGCGCCTTCGAGCAAACTCTCAATCCTGATTTCCATAGAATCCTATCCTGATCCCCACATCGGGCCAGAGGATACCGCACCCCGCCCCACAAACAAAGCGAATTCAGCTACTCGGCGTGTCTCCTCCGTGATCGGCGATCTTCCTCCGCGTGGACCGGCATGCGGGGCGCACCCTGTGAGATAGTACCGACACAGGGACGCACGAAGGGTCAGGCGCGCCAGGGGCGGGGGCGGGTGGCGGCGTTGGCGATGGCGTCTCTGGCGATGATGGCGTTCTCGCGGACCTGGAAGTCGAACATGCCGACACAGATGAAGTCGGCGCCGTTGTCGAAGGCGTACTTGAAGCCTTCGCTCGGATGGATGGCTCCGGCGGCCAGCACCTTGAACGCGATCCAGGGCCGCGCGACGTTTCGCATGAAGTCGATGGTCTTCTCCGGCGTGATCGACCAGATGTTGTCATGGTCCTGGGCGCCGCCGCTGTCGACGTTGAAGTCGAGCCTCTGCTCGGTGGGCGTCGCGGACCAGTAGTTGCCGTGGTGCAGCGTCTTCATGTAAAAGTCGGGCCGGATGCCCGCCTTCTCGACCGCGATGGGCACTTGGATGGAATGGCCGCCGATGCCGGCGATGGCGCCCTGCGACTTGATGAACGCGACCGCTTCGCCCAGCAGATCCACGCGTCCGCCCTTGACGAAGCTGTCACCGACGCCGCCCTGGACGTAGGCGCCGACGGCGCCGCTGTCGAGGGCCTGTTTGATGTTGGTGGTCAGATCGTTGACCTTCGGATGGACCTGGGCGATCCACTGCATGTGTCCGCCGCGTTCGTTCCAGTGCTTCTTCATATAGCCCGAGCCGCTGCAGATGATGGTGTTGATGCCGGCTTCTTCGGCCAGGGCTAGGGTTTCGAGGATGCGGTCCTCGGTGGCGTAGGCCTTGAACAGGTCCCGCAGGTACTTCAGGTCCCGGCTGTGCGACCAGCCGCTGAACTGGTTCTCGCCCATAATCAGGCGACCAATCGTCAGATTGCTGATCCGGCCTGTGGGCAGGCTCCCGTGCGACATCTTCGACCTCCATCAACAGCGCGTTTCCAGCATCCACCGATTCGATGCCAGCGCCATCTTACCACGAATCCGTGCCAGCGGCCTGCAAAAACATCATGGGCGGTCTCGACTGTACGGTTTGGACACGTGAAACCGGCTTGAAAGCGAAGATCTGTTGTGGTAATCTCTAACGCAGAAATGGTGGATTGAATTGCGTAGATTCTCCGGCGAAATTGGAGGATCGTCTTTGAGGCTGCCGGAAAGCGACAAAGCAATCATTGATCCCGAGAAGTTGCACGCCTATCTGTTGTCGTCGTCGCATCCGGTGGGCCGCTTCAAGGCCACCTTCTTCGCCTCGCTTGGCTACACTCAAGCGAACTGGAGGCGGTTCGAGGCCGATCTTCGTCGACAGCATCTTACTCAAGATGCTGTTCTGAGACAGGAAACTCCACACGGCAGAAAGTATGAGATTCGTGGTATAATGGTAGGGCCGACAGGAAGAACAAGAGAGATCGTCAGCATCTGGATAGTATTGGTCGGTGAGCAGATTCCTCGATTTGTCACCGCGTATCCTGGAGAGAACCGATGAGATTCAAGGCCTTGGACACGGTTGTGCTGAACAAAGATATGCCGGACGCCGGACTCAAAAAGGGGGATCTTGGGGCCGTGGTGCAGGTTTACGAACCTGACGGACTTGAGGTCGAGTTCGTGACAGCGGCGGGAAGGACGCAAGCCCTGGTCACACTGAACGAACGCGACGTTCGGCATGTCGCCGACAGCGACCTTATCGCCGTGCGCTCGCTTCGCAAGACGGCGTGAGCGTCTGGTGCCCCCCCTTTGGCAAGGGGTCTCGAATGGACTAAAGCCGACCTTACAGTCTATCTTCTGAAGGGTCGAAGGCTGCGGAGGTGGAGCGGGAGAATTCGCATGGAGCGGAGCGGCGAGAGCGAAATGAATGTGCGGGTAAAGTTCTTGCAGAAGACCGAATGCTATGCCTGCACCAGACGCCAGGCGAAAGCGGCATTTGGCGATCTCGGGTTGAAATGGATTGGCCTGGGCTATCCTTCCAGGCATTTTTCTGGTTTCGACCGGCGTACTCAACCTCGTCCGTGCCTGATCGAGCGATCTGTTGTATGCCAAGCGGCGTACAGTCCGCAGCGAGAGGGGTGGTTTTCCGCGTATGCCATGCGCAAGGAAATCTACCCGCCGGAGGCGCGAGAGGAATTCCGAGATCGCGTATTGCCCGAGATGCGTCGATGGTTGCAGAAGCAAGCAGCTAAACCCGATACGGCCATCCTTGGCTACGAGTATCTTCTCGCCGAATGGGACGGAACCACGCATCGCTTTCATACGTTTGCCTGACGCTGACATGGCGATGCGCAGGGCAAGGCCCCTTCTCAATAATCTCAGATGTAGACCTTGTCCATCATGCGGGGGAAGGGGATGCACTGGCGGATGTGCCGTTCGCCCGCGATCCAGGCCAGGGTGCGTTCGATGCCGAGGCCGAAGCCGCCGTGGGGGACCGAGCCGTACTTGCGCAGGTCGAGGTACCAACTGTACGTCTCGGGGTTGAGCCCCTGCTGGTGAATCCGCGCCAGCAGTCGGTCGTAGTCGTCTTCGCGCACCGAGCCGCCGATGATCTCGCCGAAGCCCGCCGGAGCGAGCATGTCGAAGTTCTCCACCACCCGCTCATCGGCGCGGTCGGTCTTCATGTAAAAGGCCTTGGCCTCTCGCGGATAGTGTGTCACGAAGACGGGCTTGTCGTGCATGCGCGAGATGATCGTCTCGTCGGAGCCGCCCAGGTCCTTTCCCCAAGTGAACTCGGCGGCAAGTTGGGCGTGCTTCGGGTTGTTCTCGATCTTCGTCTCTGTCTCGGCCAGTTCGCTTCGCAGGTCGATCAACTCGGCGGCGATCTTGTCCTTCTGCCACTGCTTGATCTGCCCGCCTTGCTGCTGCTCCAGTTCCGCGACGCGTGTTTCCATCCGGGCCTTCTCGCCCTGAAGGTCGGCCAAGTCCTGCGCCATGAACTCCACGGTCCTGGGGCCCTTGAGGATTTCGACCGCTTCGCTGTACGTCAGCCGGTAGAAGGGCGGCTTGATCTGCTCGAGCACCGGGATGTCGGCCCCGAGCGTCTGGAGCTCGCTGCGGTTGTCCTCCAGCACGCGGCGGACGATGTAAGAGACGAAGTTCTCCGCCAGTTCCAGCAGTCCGGGAAGGTCGATGAAGGCCACCTCCGGCTCGACCATCCAGAATTCGGTCAGGTGCCGGCGGGTCTTGCTCTTCTCGGCGCGGAAGGTAGGTCCGAAGCAGTAGACGCGGCCGAAGCTCATCGCAGCCGACTCCAGATAGAGCTGGCCCGTCTGCGTCAGGTGTAGCGGGCTGCCGAAGTAATCCACCTCGAACAGCGAGGTCTGGTCTTCGCCGACCACCGTGGTGAAGATGGGCGTGTCGACGAGAGTGAAGCCGTGGTCGTTGAAGAACCGCCGGATCGCATCGACCACGGTGTGGCGGACCTTGCCCAGGCACCATTGGCGCTGCGAGCGGAAGTGCAGGTGGCGGTGGCGCATCAGGAAATCGACGCCGTGGGCCTTGGGCGTGATGGGATAGCCCTCGGCCGGCGCGATGATCCGGGCGTCAGTCACCGCCAGCTCATAGCCGCCGACGCTGCGTTCGTCGGCGCGGACGATTCCCGTGACGCTCAGCGACGATTCCTGCCCCATGTGCTTGATCCGTTCGAACAGCTCCTCGGGCACGTTGGCCTTCTCGACGGTACACTGACACAGGCCGGTTCCATCCCGCAGGATGACGAACTGTATCTTGCCGCTGGCCCGGCTGTTGTAGACCCAGCCGTGCAGGGCGACTTCCTGGCCGACATGGTGTTTCAACTCGTTGACGTACACGCTGGGCTTACCGCTCATAATTCTGTTTCCTCACACCGCTGGTTTGTATCGGCCGATTCGCTGGTGTGTGGCAGCCTCAAGTCCGCAGGACTTGGGGATGGTTTCTTGCACTGGCAGCCAATACGCCAGTCAGGGCTACCATCCCCAAACGCTGCGCGTTTGAGGCTACCACACGTCGTGCAGGGAACTATACACCACCGGCCGTCCGGCGGAAAGGGCGAACTTGAGCGCTCGGCCGTTGAAGAGTATAGCGACAGGCGGTAAGATGGACCGCCATGCAAGCACAGGACAAATTCGCAGTAGGTCTGATCCAGATGGCGACGACGCCTGATCCGGACGACAACCTGGCGCGGGCTGCCGGGCTGGTTGAGCGGGCGGCGCGCGACGGCGCCAAGGTCATCTGTCTGCCCGAGCTGTTCCGCTCGCCGTATTTCTGCCAGCGGGAGGACGTGGCCCTGTTCGACCTGGCCGAGCCGGTCCCGGGGCCGTCCACTGAGACGCTGGGTAAGATTGCCAGGTCGCGGCAGGTCACGGTGATCGCGTCGCTGTTCGAGCGTCGTGCGGCGGGGCTTTACCACAACAGCGTCGTCGTGATCGACGTCGAGGGCCGGATCGCCGGACTTTACCGCAAGATGCACATCCCCGACGATCCGGGCTACTATGAGAAGTTTTACTTCACGCCGGGCGACCTCGGATTCAAGGCTTTCGACACGCCCGTCGGTCGCATCGGGACGCTGATCTGCTGGGACCAGTGGTATCCGGAGGCTGCCAGGCTCACCGCCTTGCAGGGCGCTGAGATTCTGTTCTATCCGACGGCCATCGGCTGGCACCCGCACGAAAGAGACACGTTCGGCGCATCCCAGCATGATGCCTGGCGCACGAGCCAGCGGGCTCACGCCATTGCCAATGGCGTGTACGTAGCGGCGGTTAATCGTGTCGGGCTGGAGAAGCCGGTGGAGGACGCGGCGGGCATCGAGTTCTGGGGGGGCACGTTCCTCTGCGATCCATTCGGCGTGGTGGTCGCCGAAGCCGGTCCGGCGGCCGAGGACGTGCTGATCGCGGAAGTGGACCGGGCCCGGATCGAGGACGTGCGGCGGAACTGGCCCTTCCTGCGGGACCGGCGGATCGACGCCTACGGCCGCATCACCGAGAGGTTCACCGACGAGGTATGAAGACGCAGAACCACGACACGCCGGCCGCCGGCGGGTTCACCATGCCCGCCGAATGGGAAAGGCACGAAGCGACCTGGCTCGGCTGGCCGCACAATCGCACTGACTGGCCGGGCAAGATCGCGCCGATCCACTGGGTCTACGGCGAGATCGTCCGGAAGATCGCTCCGGGCGAGATCGTGCGCGTCCTCGTCGACTCCGAGCCGCACGAAAAGCAGGTCCGCCGGATTCTGACGCGAGGGGGCGTGGACCTCGGCCGCATTGAGTTCTTCCGCTTCCCGACCAATCGCGGCTGGACGCGCGACTTCGGCCCGATCTTCGTTCGTCGCAATGAGCCGCCCAGGGAGGTGGCGGTCGCGAGTTTTCGCTTCAACGCGTGGGCCAAGTACCCTGATTGGGATCTCGATTGCCAGATCGCCGAGCGGGTGGCGAAGGCCATGGGCCGGCGAATCTTCTACGTGCGGCACGGCGGCGAAGACGTCGTGCTCGAAGGCGGGGCGATTGACGTCAACGGTTGCGGCACGCTGCTGACTACGGAGGAGTGTCTGCTCGACGACAAGGTGCAGGTCCGCAACCCGAAGCTGAGCCGGGGC
The DNA here is from genome assembly GCA_040772485.1 of Sedimentisphaerales bacterium. Lineage (GTDB taxonomy): Bacteria > Planctomycetota > Phycisphaerae > Sedimentisphaerales > Anaerobacaceae > Anaerobaca. The sequence continues at coordinate 14,980 of JAXGYC010000026.1, forward strand.
GATATCGAGCGAGTCTGCCGCGACTATCTCGGCGCCGGTCACGTGCTCTGGCTGGCGCGCGGAATCGTCGGCGACGACACACATGGCCACGTCGATGACGTGTGCCGGTTCGTCTCGCCAGGGACGGTCGTGCTCTGCCAGGAGCCGAACGCGGCTGACGAGAACCATCGCATCCTGGAAGAGAATCGCGAGCGCCTGGAAGGCTACCGGCTTGCGGACGGCTCGCGAATCGAGATCGTGCGCCTGCCGATGCCCGAGCCACTGTATCTGGACGGCCAGCGTCTGCCCGCCAGCTACGCGAATTTCTACATCGCCAACAGCGCGGTTCTGGCGCCGACTTTCAATGACCCGAACGACCGCATCGCGCTGGGTATTCTGGCCGAGTTGTTCGCCGACCGGCCGGTTGTGGGCATCCACGCGGTCGATCTGGTCTGGGGTCTCGGCACGCTCCACTGCCTGACCCAGCAGGAACCCGCCGTCTGACAGGGTCTGTGGGATTCAGTCGGCCCTCAGTGTGGCAGCCTCAAGCGCAGCTTGGGGATGGTTCTCGGCATTGGCGACCCTCTGCAACTGGAGCAACAGACAAGTCTGCCATCCCCAAACGCCAAGGCGTTTGAGGCTACCACCCGACGCTGCCACACGGCCCGGTGGATCGTGACGCCGGGATGGTTGGCATAGCGATGGTCCATCGGTATAATCGGCTGTCATGATGAATCCGGAGATGCGTGTGAACGCGCGGGAAATCCAGATCGAGATCTTCAGGAAGATGACGCCTGAGAAGAAACTCAGGCTGTCGATGAGTCTGTACTGGTCGGCCCGCCGGCTTAAGGCCTCCTGGCTGCGGCAACAACACCCGGACTGGAGTGAGGAGCAGGTCGAAAAAGAAGTGACGGAGATCTTCAAGAATGCCCGAACCTGAGTTGTTCCTCGTCTTTGTCGAACCGTTGAACCGTGCCGGTATTCCGTATATGGTCACCGGTTCGGTAGCCAGCATCGTCTATGGCGAACCACGCTTGACCCACGATGTGGACTTGGTCGTCGAGTTGGACGCCGCTCGAATCGAGGACTTCATCTTGTTGTTCCCGGATGGCGAGTTCTACTGCCCGCCTGAAACGGTTCTCCGGTCCGAGGTTCGCAGAGAGACGCGCGGGCATTTCAATCTGATCCACCACGCCAGCGGCTTCAAAGCGGATATCTATCCGGTGGGGTGCGATCCGCTGCATGTCTGGGCGATGGGGCGCCGGCGCACTGCCGAGGTGGGCGGGATGGGGGTTTGGGTGGCTCCGCCGGAATACGTGATTCTGCGAAAACTCCAGTTCTACCAGGAAGGTGGCAGCGACAAGCACCTGATCGACATCCAGAACATGCTGGAGATGTCCGCCTCCAGCATCGACCGGAGGGAACTGGAGACGCGGATCTCGCAACTTGGGCTGTCCAGGGTCTGGCAGAAGCTGTTCCGGCGGTAGCGGGACGATCGAAATCTCCGAGACAAGGAAAGGAAGGGCGTCGTGACGCGCGGACGGAAGATCGCATTCGGCCTGGCAGTGTTCCTTTTCGTATACACTGCATGTCTGGCGGTGGGCTTACTCTGGTTGGAGACTCGCTCTTCCCGGGAACTGCTCGACAAACTCGCATTGGCAAGGCCTGGTGTGCCGCTCTCCGAGATCAGCGATCGGCTTGGTACGAAGATGCGTGAATGCAACAGGGTAACGGATATCCTCATTTGGGGAAGCGTGAAGGATGAGGTATTCTGCCGAGGGAAGAGACTGTCCATGTTCTGCGCGACGACTCCTCCGTGCCGGGCGATCGAAGTTTACACCGATGCCAATGACGTGATCGTGTACGCGACGTGGCAGCAGTTGTAGGCGGAGGCGCAGGGAAAAGGACCGTGAAGTGCTGTTGGGGTGTCCTCATTGTGTTGTTTGTAGTTGGCGTCGGCTGCGTCGGCGCAGCGGGGGCGGTGCATCTGAGGAGTGAAAGCTTATGGAGAGAAAGCTCAGTCTCAGAGACTATCGACGGAGGAAGGTCAGGGGTGCACGGCGCAAGTGCGACGGAATGATCCAGGCCATTCGCGACGCTACGGTCGTCTTCCCCGAAGAGCATGCTCCAGGGTGGGGGTACTGGCACATGCATCTGCCCGTCGATCAGGCATTTATCGATTCGCAGAAGACGCCGCACTGGGTCCGGCGGCAGTGCATGCAATGTCTGATCGACGGCGCGGAACGTCTGAGGGGTCTCAAGCCGAAATCAGATGACACCATCCGTGTGGTGGCGTCCATCTCATTGCCTCTGCTCTGGGACTCAGAGATCATCGTGTACTTCAGCCAGGAATACTTCGACAAAGTCTTCAGCTTTGAACCGGAATGGCAGACCTGGACGCCCCTGCGAGAGTCGCGATCCCTATCCAGAGAGTGGCATTTGACGATACCCCATGGTTTCCAGGAGAGGGGCTATCACTTGCGCGTTCGCGATGAGGAGCTATCCTATGACGGAGACGAGTGGCTTATAGGTGAGCTCGATTGATCGCCAGAGAGTCACAAACGCATGGAAAGGGAAAACGATGAAGCATTCATTCTCAGCAGCTCTGATCATCCTACTGGTCGGATTCCATGCGAGCAACTCTGTGGACGTGGCCGGTGCGGCCGTGCGGTGGGACATGGATGCGCTATCGGTGACGCCGCGGGTGTGGGCGGATCCGAATCGGAGTGTCGAGGGGGTCAAGGCGATCTTCTATGAGGGATTGGCGTGGAAGGGCCGGCCGACGCGGGTGTTTGCCTATTACGGGTTGCCCGATGTGGCGGAAGGGCAGAAGGTTCCGGCGATGGTGCTGGTGCATGGGGGCGGGGGCTCGGCGTTCATTCCGTGGGTGAAGCTATGGGTCGAGCGGGGCTACGCCGCGATTGCGATGGACACGTGCGGCTGCATCAGCAGCGGCGGATACCGGAACCATCCGCGTCACGAGCGGGGTGGCCCGCCCGGCTGGGGCGGGTTCGATCAGCTCGACCGGCCCATCGAGGACCAGTGGACGTACCACGCGGTCGCCGACGCGATCCTGGCCCACTCGCTGATCCGCTCGATGCGCGAGGTGGACCCCGAGCGGACGGGTGTCACGGGGATCTCGTGGGGCGGGTACCTGACCTGCATCATTGCGGGCGTGGACAGCCGGTTCAAGTTCGCGGCGCCGGTCTATGGCTGCGGCTTCCTGGGCGATAACTCGGTCTGGCTCGACACGTTCAAGAATCTCGGACCCGAGAAGGCTGGTCTCTGGCTCGAACAATGGGACCCTTCGCAATACCTGCCCGAGGCGCGGATGCCGATGCTGTGGGTCACCGGCACGAACGATTTCGCCTACCCGATGGACTCGCTCCAGAAATCGTATCGCCAGCCACAATCGGCGAGGACGCTGTGCCTGCGCGTTCGGATGCCGCACGGACATGGCGGCGCCGGGGAGAATCCTGAGGAGATTCGCGCCATGGCCGACGCCATCCTCAAAGGTGGTGCGCCCTTGGCTCAGGTCACCAGCAGCGGCCGGCATGGCCGCGGCGTGTGGGCGACCTTCAAGAGCCGAGTCCCCATCGTCAAAGCGGAGCTGAACTATACGACCGATACCGGCAAGTGGCAGGACCGCAACTGGCAGACCGTCGAAGCGACGCTCGATGCCGACGCCGGAAAGGCCTCCGCCGCCTTGCCCGAAGACGTCACCGTCTACTACCTCAACCTGATCGACGAGCGGGACCTGGTGGTCAGCGGCGAGCACGAAGAAATGGCGCCGGCATCACCGTAGGGGCGAATCATCATTCGCCCCCACGACTGTCCCGAGGAGATGCGATATGAGATCAGTTCTGCGTCCGTGGATTGTGATTCTGCTTCTGACCTCGAACGCGCTGTCGGCGCAGGACGCGGTTCTCTCCGCGAGTGCGCCTTCTGCGGCCGGGATGGATGAAACCATCCTGGCGGCGGCGGTCCACATGTACGAGACAGCTGTCCGGCAGGACCAGGTGCGCAACGTCGTTCTCCTGGTCGCCCGCGATGGGAAGGTGGTTCTGCACGAATCGCTCGGCTGGAAGGACAAGGAGCAGGGCATCCCCCTCGCGAAAGACGCCATGTTCCGCATGGCCTCGAACACCAAGCCCGTCATCGCCACGGGCATCGGCATTCTGGTCGAGGAGGGCAAGCTGAACTATCGCGACCTCGTTCGCCGGCACATCGCGGCGTTCGACAACTACCGCTCCGGCGCGATCACCATCCATCATCTGCTCACGCACACCAGCGGCTTTCGCATCGAGCCGATCTTCTTTGATCCGTTGATGCAGAAATCCCCCGAGCATCCCGATGCGCCCAGCCTTCAGCTTGAAGTGAACCGCTTCGGCGAGGTGGGTGCCAGCGAGCCGCCGGGGACGACGTACGAGTACAGCAATCCCGGCTACAACACGCTGGGCGCGCTTATCGAAGTGGCCTCCGGCCAGCCGTTGGACGTGTTCCTGCGGGAGCGCATCTATGGTCCACTGGGGATGGTGGACAGCTATCACCATGAGGTGGCGGACAAACTGGGCGGGAAACTGGATCGCATGTCGGTGGTTTACGACCTGAAGGAGGACGGCCAGTGGGAGGCGCGGTGGCGGCCGGGCGCGCCGCCGCAGTATCCGTTTGTGCGAGCTTCCGGCGGTATGATCTCGACCGCCATGGATTACGCGATCTTCTGCCAGATGTTCCTCAACAAAGGCACCTACAACGGCACGCGCATCTTGAAGGAGGAGACCGTCGCCGCGATGACGTCACCGCAGACCGCATCCATATACACGGCCGAAGAACGTGAGCGCCGCGACAGTTACTATGGATACGGCTGGAACGTCTCGCGGGATGGGATATTCTCGCACGGTGGATCGGACGGCACGGCGGCATGGGTCATTCCCGACCAGAAGCTCATCGTCCTGGCTTTCACGCAAAGTCCGGGCAAGCACACCGGTCGACTCGGCACTCGCTTCCTGAAACTGGTCCAGGCGTCCATCGCCGACTGAACGGGTGCGGCCTGCAACTGAGCAGGGCGTCGCATCTCGAAACCATCCCCATCCCGATGGACATCGGGATGAGGCTGCCACCCGAATGTATGCGACGTCACGCGTCTTTGGGCATGATGGCCCAGGCGACCAGGTAGGTCAGGCCGACCGGGACGATGGCGGTGGCGATGCAGAGGAACACGACGATCAGCCGGATCAGGGTCGGGTCGACGTCGTAGGTCTCGCCGATCCCGCCGCAAACGCCAAAAATCTTCTTGTCCGTCCTGGAAAGATGCAGTCGTTTCATTCCGCTCCTTTCTCGGTCGTATGCATGTCGTTCACCCATCTATACGTCGTTGGCATCGCTATGTTTCGTCGTTTCTCGTCCGCCGGGTGGGGGCCAGATGGGCCAGTCGTCCGGGCCCTTCCAGGCGTGGCGGCCGCTTTCGTCCCGGCCGTTGGGCCCTGTGCTATGGAGGCGGAAAGCTTCTGGTGTCCTTTCGTACACGTAGGAGCCGCCATTCTGTGGGTCGATCAGGGCGAGGGGATTGAGGGATGATGCGATCTCAGCGAGTCCGTCGGGCCAGTGTCCCGTCCGATTCTTGAACCGGCGCAGGGCGATGACGATAGTGGCGGCGCGACGTTCACAGAGCAGGCGGTGATACGATTTGCGGTGGATATCCTCGAACCAACCCTTGTCGCCAAAGCGGAGCGATTTGTACCACTGGTACAGACGGAACCTGCGCAGCCTGTGATCCTCAAGGCCACGGGCAAAAGCGTTCCGCACCTGATTGATCCCTTTTCTGACAGATTTCCAGCGATCGACAAGATGAGCGCCGTCGATAGCGAAGTGGTCCAAATCGCTTTCCGTTGCCACGCCGGTCACGATAGACACGATCAGGTGACGCAGTGCGCAGCTTTCGCATGCGATACCATTTGACAGATGTTCTGCTGATGGCTGTGCTTCAAAGTGTCGGCCCATTGAGATCATCGCCTGGTACTTCACCAACGCGGCGCCCATCCGGCCTTCGGCTATATCGTTGTTGGCATCGCGTCGCAGGAGGCAAACGCATTGTCCGAGCGCACCTGTAGGCACGTCGAACAGGCCCATGCGGTTCGGCTCGGGCACAAGAGGGAAATAGCAGGCCGGCTTCCGCGCCGCTGTCAACAGCCGGCCGATGCGGTCACGATGCGTGTCGAGCCATTGTCTCAGTTCAGGGTGGTCGGCGGATCTCCAGGGGGTACGCAATGTGAACTCGTCGTCATTTGGATCAAGCAGGCCATCGGGCAACGCAAGCTGGACGAATTTCCTGCCGTTCATGTTGGACTCCAACAACGACACCGGATCCAGCGCGTACTCCAGAACCGAGAGCAACGCTCTGTCCTTGTCACTGACTGCAACTTCTTCGCCCCGGAGCAGTTCGGCATAAATCAACGCCGCATTGCCCTCATCTGCCACCGCCCGAGTCCTGTCAATCGCGGCTAACCGTTCCTGCCGCGTGGGAAGCAGGCAATGCACCGCCGTCGCCATCGCAGGAACCAGCACGACCGCGATGACAAGTCGCCGGTGCCGTCTGTGTCTGCCTTTTCCGAGTTGTGATGCGCCAGTTTCCATGGCCTTGTCTTCCAGTGTTGGCTCCAACCACGACCCATGGGAAGCGAGGTTCCTCCGTCGAACATGCCTAATCTACGGAGTGTTGGCATCCTCTTGTTGACGCGCGATGTGTCGCTCGCCGCAGATCTCCTTGAGTTGTTTCATCATCATCTCTTCCGATTCCTTTCGGCCGGTTCCGGTTTCGGCCTGGATTTCGGCTGCGAGAGCGGCCAGATGGGCCAGTCATCCCCGTTGTCGAAGCCACGCTGGGCAGTTTCGTCGATTCTGTTTCTGCCGCGAGAGTACAGTTCGAAAGCATCCTCGGTTCGGCGGTAAACGAAAGGCCCTCCGTTGAGTGGGTCCGTCAGGATCGGCTCGGGCAAGGACACGGCGACCTCGTCCAGATTCTCAGGCCAGTGATCTGTTTGATCCCAGCAGCGTCTCAGAGCAATGAGGATGCGCAAGCCCCGGGCCGTGGCGATGTTCTGTCGATAGTGCCGGCCCGTGGTTTCGTCAGGCGATTCCTGCTGGTTGAACGCCTTATTCATCGCACGTTTCATTCGGTAGGAGGTGATGGGGTATCGGAGACGATCCCGGAGGCTGAAGGACTCCTTCATCTTCCGTATCACCAGGCGGTCGATCAGGCGAATCTGCCTGACGTGCTGCTGCCAGTCGTCCGCCAGTGGGAGCGGCATGGCCTCGATTTCTCGCAGAAGCTCGGGCGGTGGGTTGTCTTCGACCACAAATCGGGCCATCGCTTCCAGAGCTACTATAGAGCCGTACGCTGTCATGTGGTCGAGGAGATAAGGCTGCTGGCGCAGGTGATTTCCTATCTGGATGAGGCACCGCCACTTGGTCACGGCATTGTCCATGCGCCGCTCACCCAAGTCATTGCTGATCGCAAATTGCAGGAGGGTAGTCCACTGGCGCATCGCACTCCCGCGGTCCATCGTGGCTTCATCCATAACCAGCTCGATACTGACAGGGAAGCGACAGGTGTCAAGCCGTGAGGCCGCAACCAGTCTGTCCAGGACAGGCGTCCATTTAGCAATCCAAGCGGCGACTTTGGGATCGTCCTCCCTGCGCCATGGCTCGTCGCGTCTCTTGCAGAAGAGCATTCCCTTCAGGAAATCCGGACGAGAGTCGATCACGGACAGTACACGAGGGTCCTGGAGTAGCTCGGTGTAGATAATCGCCGCGTTCTGCGAATCCGGGATCGCCCGGGCCGCATTGATTTCGGCCAGCCGCTCGTCGGCTGGGCGGCGGTCCCCAAGCTGCCAGAGCCCGCAGATCGCCACTCCTATGAGGGCGGCGAGCGCCGCCGCGAATCCGACATGCTTGAGCGTGCAGGTCTCTGGTCGAGGTTCCTTTGTCTGCATCTGTTCTGCCCTCCGGGTGGTCCGCCTCACCATGCGTGCTTCCTTCAATCGAGTCTTCTGTCAAGCGGGCTTACGGAGCGTTGGCGTCCGTCTGGAGGCGTCTAACGTACTCTTCGCCGTAGATGGCCTTGAGTTCTTTCATCATTGCCTCTGACGACTCTTCACCAGGAGGTTCCGCAACGTGAGGTGGCCAGATGGCGATGTCGTCCTCAAGCTTGTCCTGAGCCTTGACATAGCGGTGGCGACCGCCGTCGTCGATCCGGTTGGGGCCAATGCTGTAGAGCGTGAAATCGTCGCCCTCCAACGCGTAGACGAGATGTGCGCCGCTGGTCGGATCAAGAAACGCCTCGGCGGGGACATACTCGACAATCGCGTCAAGTGACTCGGGCCACGAACCATGTCCATCTCGATACCGCCGCAGGCCCAGCACGAGCCACGTCCCGCGCCGGCGGGTCATCTGTGCCTTCTGAAGATCACGTATACGCGGGTACTCGATTCCGCCAAAGAGCCCGATTTCCGTGATCCAGCGGTGAAAGTTGGCGAAAGCTTTGCAGATGTCATTCCAAGGCACCATCTGTTCTCGTTCACGCGGAGGTTTGCCATCCGGCTCAAGGAGATACGCAAACTGTGCGAAATGCTCGTCGGCCATGCGATGCAGATGTTTCGGATCAAGCGGCATGTTCATCGGCCAGTAAATACGTAGCCACCGCCCCAGGTCACGGTCTTCTTCCGCCATCCGCGGGTTACTTGGTCCCATGCGATACCACCTGGCAAACCGAACCCGCCCTTGCTCGTCCTTCTCGTACGCTCGCGCCAGGAAGTTCATATACTGGATCTTCTCCAATCGGAATAGCTGTTCGCACATCTGGTGCCATCGATCGTTTATTGAAGGCAAGCATCCGGTGATTTGCGCCATCTCTGGATCCGTCAGGCTATGGCGGACCAACACATGGCAGATCATTGGCAGGGCATCCTTCTCCAAGCCCAAGCCAGCTAAAATATCTATCGGCTGCATCTGTTGACGCAGATCATGGGCGATCCCGATCGTACAGGCGTACTTGGCGATGGCGTTGTGAAGGCGGTCTTCACCGAGGTCGCGATTGGCCGAGGCGATGAGAAGGTTGACGCCACGGCGCAGCGCCTCGTAGGGGACGGTATAGTCGTCGTAGCGATCAGCCTGGAGAGACCAGCGGAATAGACCAGCGGCACGAGCCTGGACGAGTTCGTCAACGACCCAGGAATAGCTGTCCAGCCATTGTGCGGCCTGGGGATGTTTCGCGCCGTTCCATGGGTTCTTGGAGAATTCATCGCGCACTCGGCCTGCTCTGAAGAAGAAATCAGGCCGGTCATTTACATCCAGCCTGGCGAACAGGGCCTCGCAACGGATGGCCGCGTTCTGTTGGTCGGGGAAGGCCCGCTCAGCTTCCAGGGTAGCCAGTTCGTGATCGAATCGGTATGGCGTCCACTGTGTGCCATCGTCTGCCGGCCAGACGGCCGCGACTGCTACCGCCAGAGCCAGGAGGATGGGCATGCCGATGCTGAGCCAGGAGAGAAAGCTTTCGAGTTGCTTCCTGCCCGCGAAGCCCGCGAGGGGCGAGAGGATGCCTGGCGCCAGGTAGACAATCCCGACGAGGATGCCGATCCACGAAAGGTAGCCGATCCAGATCGCCGTCACGAAGAATGGAACAAAGATGCCCGCGCTAATCAGGCAGACGATGCGGCCGATGGTATGCCACTTTCGTCTTCGCCTGGCCTTCTTGTCGTCCTTTGCCCCTTGATCCTCGGCACGCATCTCTTCTGCCCTCCGGGTTGTCCCCTTATACAGAGATGCGCCGAAGGGCGGTTTTCTTCAATCGAATTCCCGATTGATCGCCATCACAGGTCCAGCTTGTCGCGGAGGCAGGTGCGGAGCTGGTCGGTGGCGACGCGGGTCTGGACCATCGAGTCGCGCTCGCGCACGGTGACGGTCTGATCCTCCAGCGTCTGGCCGTCGACGGTGATGCAGAAGGGCGTACCCGCCTCATCCTGGCGGCGGTAGCGGCGGCCGACGGCGCCTTTCTCATCATAGAAGCAGGTGAAGCAGCGCTTCAGGTCGTTGGCGATATTGTGGGCGATCTCGGGCATGCCGTCCTTCTTGACCAGCGGGAAGACCGCGGCCTTGGTCGGCGCCAGGGCCGGATGAAAGCGCAGCAGATTGCGGGTCTCGCCGTTGACTTCCTCCTCATCGTAGGCGTCGACCAGGAAGGCCAGCGTGCTGCGGTCCATGCCGGCGCTGGGCTCGATCACGTAGGGGATGTAACGCTGCTGCTTCTGGTCGTCGAAGAACGACAGCGGACCCTTCTGGTAGTCTTCGGTTTCGTCGGCCAGCTTGACCTTCGTCAGGTCGCGGCCGTTCTCGAACCAGCTTGTGGTGCTGCGCATGCCGCGCTGGTGCTGGCGCAGGTCGTAGTCCGTGCGGTTGGCGATGCCCTCAAGCTCCTGCCAGTCGCCCGAGCCGAAGGGGAACTTGTACTCGACGTCCACGCAGGCCTTGGCGTAGTGGGCCAGCTCATCGGGGTCGTGGTCGCGGAAGCGCAAGTTCTCCTTCTTGATGCCGTGATCGGTGTACCAGGCGAAGCGCGCCGCCTTCCACTTCTCGTACCATTCCTCGTCGGTCCCCGGCTCGCAGAAGAACTCGATCTCCGCCTGCTCGAATTCGCGGGTGCGGAAGATGAACGCCTTGGTGGTCACTTCGTTGCGGAAGCTCTTGCCGATCTGGGCGATCCCGAAGGGCACCTTGACGCGGGTCGAGTCCAGCACGTTGCGGAAGTTGGCGAAGATGCCCTGGGCGGTTTCCGGCCGCAGGTACATCGTCATCGAATCTTCGGCGTTGGCGCCCATCTGCGTCTCGAACATCAGCTTGAACGGCATCGGCGGGGTGAACTGGCCGACGGCGCCGCAGTTCGGGCAGACCTTGCGGCTCAGGTCGTGCTCGGCCGCGGCCGCGGTGTCGATCGAGACGTGCTCGGTGTGCTCGTCGGGTCGGCCGCCGTCTTTGTCCTTCAGATGGTCGACGCGGGTGCGCGTGTTGCACTTCTTGCACTCGCTGATCAGATCGGCGAACTTGTCGGCGTGCCCGGAGGCCTTCCACACCAGCGGGTGCATCAGGATGCTGCAATCGAGGCCGACGACGTCGTCGCGCATCTGAACGACGTGCTTCCACCAGGCCCGCTTGACGTTGTTCTTCAGCTCGACGCCCAGAGGCCCGTAGTCATAGCAACTGGCCAGCCCGCCGTAGATTTCGCTGGACTGAAAGATGAAGCCCCTTCTCTTGCACAGCGACACGATGTCGTCGAGTTTCGCCAGTTTTGCCATGTTTTCCACTCTCCAGGTGTTTCTGTTCGGTTGCCCGTCGCGCCTGTTTGCAGCCGGCGTGTGCTTCCGGGACCGGCCGCGGCGAAACGGGTAAAACCGCATATTATAGGAGCCCGCGTCCGGATTACAAGCGCCGAGAGCCGCAGGTTGCCGTCCGCCGCCAAGCCGCAGGCTAAGATGCCCTGGGCGATGGCTCGGATGCACGCTGCCGCTGGCTGGGTCGCCCTGGTAATAGGCTTGGAAATCCGTTTGGATTACTGTTTGGCATTCCTATACTTTTGATATCGAAGGGCGCCCTGGTCATTTCCTCTGTGAAACACCACCAATCACACGAATTCGCGGAGAAAGTGAGATGAACGGGATTGAAGGTGCTGGGAGTGCAGGCTTTTCGTGTCAGTTGTTGAACAAAACGACCCGCGCGAGCACTGAAATGGGTCCGGCTGCCGAGAGAGAAACCAAGCCCGGCATGCGAGGAGCCATGACGCTGTGCAGGGAATTCCTGGGCGAGGCCATCGCCGAGACCGGCTTCGTGGACATTCACAGCAGCGTGATCGATCAGTTGAAGTCCTGCGTGGAGCACCAGTCGTCCCCACAGGAAGAGCCTGAGCCCGATCTCGATCCGCTCATGGCCGCCGAGATTGCAGGCCACTTCGGCGACACGGTCATTGGTGAGGTCAACGCCATCCTGAAACTGCTGGCCCGGATAGACCCCGAACGCGTCGCCGCCCTGCTAAGATAGTGCATCTCGTCCGCACGTCTCCTCTCCGCGTCCAGGCGAACCGATGACGACCTACGGATGCGTATCCTGACGCCGGATGCGGACCGGGACGTCGACCGCCGGGAGGGTGAGGCTGACCTGCCATTGCGATAGGCCGGCCTCGAGGGAGCGGGGAAAGCCGTAGATGGTGCCGTCGGCACGGCAGAAGACGGGCGCATCGATGAAACGCTTGTCCGTGGTGTAGCGTCCGGCGACGGTGGCCAGGTACCAGTGCCAGGGAAACAGATGCCCTCGGATACCCGGGTTGCCGGCCGTGACATCCACGTTGTGTGCGCCGGTCAGCACGTTCTCGGTGAGGTTGAGCGGGTCTCGTGTGAAGTAATGGTCGGCCCAAAAACGGTTCGGATTGGTTTGCACCAGCCGGCCCAGGGCCTTCTCGTCCCAGCCGCTGGGGACGTAGGCGTCGAGAAAGGTGATGTGAATCTCGGCGGTGGTCTCTCGCGCGATGGTCTCGGCGGCGGCGTTGACGACCCAGACGCCGGCCGAGTGGCCGATCAGGTGCACGTGCCGCCAGTTCTCCGAAAGGGTCACAATCCTGCATCCAAGCCAGGGACCGGCCACGTCACGGCCCATTTTCGCGGCGTGCGACGGCCGTAGCTTCCTCGCCTGAACCCGCCAGTCATACCAGCCGCATTGCCACTGCTGCCGATCCACGCGCCTGGCGATAGCGGTCGCCATCCAACTCGGCCAAGCCTGCCGTTCATACCACCCATGCGTGATCACCACGAGATTGGGCTCGGCACAGGTCATGTCTTTTGAAGCGACAATGAATCCCGGTGCGTTGGCGTCGGAGCCGACCAGGTAGAGCACAGCGCGGGAGTCGGCACCTGAGATGGGCATCTCTGCGTGCGAACGGCTCGACAGCAGGACGGCGGCAAGGACCAGGGTCAGGATCAGACCCGGCGGATGTCTGCGCTCACAGAGCATTGGTGACGATGTTGATGATCTCCTGGGCCAGGTCAGCGTGACGTTGCTCGTCGGCCGCCAGGGATGCGAAGGCGGTCTTGATCTTCTGCGGGCCCGCATGGGGGTCTGCGGCAATCTTCGTGTACAGATCGCGGGCCGACAGCTCGAACGACTTCATCGTCTCGAACTCGCGGAGAATGTCGGTTTTTGTTCGCCTATCTGTTTTCGCCATATTCCCTCGCCAGCGCCAGGAGGATCTTCTTGTGCTTCCTGGTATCGTCAATCAGCACGGTCAGGCGCCGCTGGATGTTGAGAAAGGTGGCCTCTTCAAGCTCATCGGGCCAGTGGCGGCGGTTCAAGTAGTCCTCGTAGACGCCTGAACTGATCTCGTCTTCCATGTTCAGTGCGGACGCCAGCATGCCGCCGATCGTTTCCCGCCCGGCGGCATCGGATCTGTCGCCGGCCTTGTTGTCTGCGCTCGTGCTCATGGCCTCCAACATAGCATTGCGGCCGAGCCTGTCAACGGTCCATCTGCAAGAAATCTGTGGTGCCGCTCGATCTATGGCGGTGTCGGGCGGCTTGTCATTTGCGGTCCCATCGCATATCTTACCCGGCGGCGCGAGTCGTCCGTGATTTCGTGCCGGAACAAGCGTGAATCTTCGCACAGATTGACTGAAGGAGGCCATGCTATGGCGCGCACGACGACTATTCTGGTTCTTGGAAGTATCCTCTGTCTGGTGGTGGCACAGGTCACATACGGGCAGGCGGCGTGGAAGGTGACTTCCCCCGATGGAAACGTGGCGATAGAGGTTCGGCTGGCCGATCCGGGACGTGTGGCGGATTATCCCGCGGGCAAGGTGCGGCTGTACTACGAGGTCCAGTGCAAAGGCCGGACTGTGCTGCCGCTGTCGCCCCTGGGCATCGAACGCCAGGACCGGGCCTTTGTGGACGGGCTCAAGTTCGTCGAGGCCAGACCTGTCATCTTCGTCAATGAGACGTACACGATGCTCACCGGCAAGCGCAAGGTGTGCCGGAACTATACCAAGGAGCAGACGCTCGTCTTCTTCGGCCCCGACAATGCGAAACTGGAGCTGGTCATCCGGGCCTATGACGACGGCGTCGCCTTCCGATACCGGTTTCCCGAGAGCAGCGACGAGAAACGTGTCGTGCTGAGCGAGGCGACCGGCTTTCGACTGCCCGAGGGTGGCAAGGTCTGGGCCCATCCGTACGACAAGGCCAGTCAGTATACGCCGGCCTACGAGACATATTGGGTCGACGGCGTCGAGGCAGGTACCGCTTCGTCGAACGAGGAAGGCTGGGCGTTTCCGCTGTTGTTCTGCACGCCCGAGGAGGATTTCTGGGCATTGCTCACTGAGGCGGCGGTGGACGGCTCGTACTGCGGCTCGCATCTGGGGCAGCCGACGTCCGACGGCATTTACCGATTACAGTTTCCGGCTGAGGGTGAAGGCAACGGCACCGGGGTCTCGGAACCGTCGTGGACGCTGCCCTGGGCGACTCCATGGCGCGTGGTCATCGTAGGCGAGACGCTGGCTCCTATTGTGGAATCGGATCTGGTCACCAACCTGAATCCGCCGTCGATCGTCAAGGACACGAGCTGGATCACGCCGGGACGGGCTTCGTGGAGTTGGCTGAGCGATCACGACAGTCCACAGGATCACGATAGACTCCGGCCGTTCATCGACCTGGCGGCAGAGATGGGTTGGGAGTTCTCGCTGATCGACGCGAATTGGAACATCATGAAGAACGGGACGATTCACAACCTGATCGCGCACGCCAGGAGCAAAGACGTCGGCCTGCTGCTCTGGTACAACTCCGGCGGCCCGCACAATTACGTCACGGAGCAGCCGCGCGGCACGATGGACCTTCGCCAGGTTCGCCGATATGAGTTTCAGCGGCTGAGGAACTGGGGCATCAAGGGCGTGAAGGTCGATTTCTTCCAGAGCGACAAGCAGAGCATCATCCAGTTGTACCACGACATCCTGAAGGATGCGGCGGATTTCCAGATCATGGTCAACTTCCACGGCTGCACGCTGCCGCGTGGATGGACCCGGACGTATCCGCACCTGATGAGCATGGAGGCGGTTCGCGGCGCCGAGTGTTACAGCTTCGACCGGTCCTTCACGAACTACGCGCCGATGCACAACACGGTGATGCCGTTCACGCGCAACGCCATCGGGCCGATGGACTATACGCCCGTGATGTTCGACGACAACGTGTACAAGCACATCACGACCAACGCCCACGAACTGGCTCTGTCGGTCGTATTCGAGAGCGGCTGGCTGCACTTTGCCGACCGGGTCAGCGCGTACCTCGAACTGGAACCGCTCCCGAAGCAGTTTCTGAGCATGGTTCCTGTCACGTGGGACCAGACGAAGTTCCTGGCCGGCCGGCCCGGTCAATTCGTGGTGCTGGCGAGGCGACATGGGGATAGCTGGTACATCGGCGGCATCAACGGTCGCGACACTGCCCGAACGGAAGAGGTGGCCCTGTCCTTCCTGGACGGCGATACGAAGTACACGTCGCTGGTGATCGCCGACGGCAAAGAGCCCCGTAGCTTCAGCGCGACGCTTTCCAAGTACCAGCCGGGTCCCTACAGCAGCTTCGCGGGCATGACCTCCGGGGATTCCATAGAGATCGGTTTCCTGCCGTATGGCGGCTTCGCGGCGGTCTTGTCACCGGTGAAATAGGTTCAGGCAGGCCGGCGGAGGCGCATTTTGCATTTTGGCTTTCTGTGTGGAACGGCGCGGGGTGGCGTTCGCATTTTGATGAAAAGAAAACGCAAAATAACCTTTGCTTTCGGACAGGGAAAGGGATAATTGGACCACGGCCGGCTCCACAACGGCCGGGGTGTCGATTTCATCAGCTCTACACGTATTGGAAAGGCGGACAAGAGATGCTTAGGGACAGAACACGACGGATCGGGTTGACAATGCTCCTGGCGATGGTGGCAGTAACGCTGTGTTCGTGCGATACGACGAAACAGTGGATGAGGTCTGGGCCGGCGAAGACGGAGATGAGCCGCAGCGTCAAGCCGTTCGGCACGACGCCCGATGGTCAGGCGGTTCGCCTCTATACGCTTCGCAACACCCAGGGCATGACGGCCGAGATCATGACCTACGGCGCCATCGTGGTCTCCCTGACGGCGCCTGACAAGGACGGGAACTTCAACGACATCGTCCTGGGCTACGACAATCTGGCCGACTACATCAAGGTCAGCCCTTATTTCGGGGCCATCGTCGGGCGCTACGGCAACCGCATCGGCAAGGGCAAGTTCACGATCGACGGCACGGCTTACACGCTGGCGACGAACGACGGCGAGAACCATCTCCACGGCGGGCTCAAGGGCTTCGACAAGGTGGTCTGGGACGATGCGCCGGTCGACCGGTCCGACGCCGTCGGCGTCAAACTCAGCTATCTGAGCCAGGACGGCGAAGAAGGGTATCCCGGCAATCTGAAGGTCAGCGTGACCTATCTGCTGACCAACCGGAACGAGCTGCGGATCGAGTATGAGGCCACGACGGACAAGGCGACGCCGGTCAACGTCACGCACCACGGCTATTTCAACCTGACGGGCGCCGAGCGCAATATCCTGGATCACGAGCTGATGCTCAACGCGGACCGGTTCACCCCGGTCGACGCCGGGTTGATCCCGACCGGGGAGCTGCGGCCCGTCGAGGGGACGCCGATGGACTTCCGCAAGCGCACTGCCATCGGAGCGAGGATCGACAACGACTACGAGCAGCTCAAATTCGGAGGCGGTTACGATCACAACTGGGTCCTGAACCAGAAGGGCGACGGCATGACGCAGGCCGCTGAGGTCTACGAACCGACGACCGGACGCCTGATGACGGTCCGAACGACCGAACCGGGCATCCAGTTCTACGCGGGCAATTTCCTGGATGGGACCATCACCGGCAAGGACGGGGTCGTCTACAAGCATCGCTATGGCTTCTGCCTGGAGACCCAGCATTATCCGGATTCACCGAATAAGCCGGACTTCCCGTCCACGATCCTTCGTCCGGGTCGCGTCTATGAGACTACGACGGTCTACGCGTTTTCCACTCGGTAGCCGCGAGACATCGGCGCATGGTGGCGTGAGAGAATCCCTGAACTCAAGACAAAGGAGAAAGCATGACGGCGTTACATACGGTGGACTGGCTCGTGATCGCGGCTTACTTTGCCGTTGTGTTCGGTATCGCGTGGTGGGCCTACCTCAAGGAGAGGCAGTCGCAGACGACGACGGAGTACTTTCTCGCCGGGCGCAATCTGGGCTGGTGGATCATCGGTGCGGCGGTCTTCTCGTCGAACATCGGGTCCGAGCATCTCGTCGGCCTGGCCGGCTCCGGCGCCACGGACGGGGTGGCCATGGCGCACTACGAGCTGCACGCCTGGTGCCTGCTGGTCCTGGCGTGGATCATGGTGCCTTTTTATATGCGGTCGAAGGTCTTCACCATGCCGGAGTTCCTCGAACGACGGTTCTCGCCGGTCAACCGCACGGTGCTCTCGATCATCTCGCTGGTCGCGTACATTCTGACCAAGCTGGCGGTCGGCATCTTCGCCGGCGGCGTGGTGTTTGCCGTGTTGATCCCCGATATCCACTTCATGGGACTCGACAGCTTCTGGATCGGCTCGATCCTGGTGATCGTCCTGACCGGTGTCTATACGATCATGGGCGGCATGCGCGCTGTCGCCTACACCTCGGCGATCCAGACGGTGATTCTCGTCATCGGCAGCGCCTGCGTGATGGTTTTCGGGCTCAAAGCGCTCGGCGGATGGGGGGCGTTGCGCGAGTGGGCGGGCTCGGAGATGTTCAACCTGTGGAAGCCGCTCGTGCCGGATGGCGTGGCCGGCACCTGGGCGCCGGTCAAGGAATCGGGCCGCATGGCGTGGTACTTCAACGACAACTATCCGTGGATCGGCATGCTCTTCTGCGCGCCGATCGTGGGGCTGTGGTATTGGTGTACCGACCAGTATATCGTACAGCGTGTGCTCGGCGCGCAGAATGAAACGGATGCCCGCCGGGGCTCCATCTGCTCGGCCGCCCTGAAGCTTCTGCCGGTCTTCATCTTCATCATCCCGGGCATGATCGCCTTCGCTCTGGCCAAGAGCGGACAGAACGCGGCCTTGCAGCAGGCGATGCTTGACGCCAACGGCAACGTCATTCGCGACAACGCCCAGCAGGCGTTCCCGCTACTGGTCGCCCAGGTCCTGCCGATCGGGATTCGCGGGGTCGTCGTTGCGGGCCTGCTCGCGGCCCTGATGAGCTCGCTGGCCGGGGCGTTTAACGCCTCCGCGGCACTGTTCACCATCGACTTCTACTCGAAGCTGCGTCCCAAGGCACCGGAAAAACAGGTTGTGTGGGTGGGCCGAGTCGCCACCGCGGTCATGGTGCTCATCGGCCTGGCCTGGATCCCGGTCATCAAAGGCGGCAAGGGCCTCTACGACTATCTGCAAGGCGTCCAGGCCTACCTGGCTCCACCGATCTTTGTGGTCTTCTTCCTGGGGGTCTTCAGCAAACGACTGAACGCCAGAGGTTGCCTGTGGGCCCTGATCGTCGGGTTTGTGCTCGGCCTGTTCCGACTGGCGGTCGATACGCCGGTGAAATTGAAGAACGTCTTCCCCGACTTCGCGTACACGGAAGGCTCGTTCCTGTGGATCGTGAACAACATCTACTTCCAGTACTACAGCCTCCTGATCTTCCTGGTCTGCATCGTGGTCATGGTTGTGGTCAGCCATCTGACGAATGAGCCGGCGTACAGCAAGATCGGCGGCCTGACCTACGGGACTCTCACCGACGAGGACCGCAGAGCATCGCGGGCGTCCTGGAACGGTTGGGACGTGCTTGCTTCCGCCGCGGTTCTGGCGGCAATTCTGGCGGCGTACTTGTACTTCCGAGGTTGAAAGGCTTCATTTGAGGGGTGAACGATGGCGTATGCGATAGGCTTGGACTACGGCACGAACTCCGTGCGATGTCTGATTGTCGATACATCGAACGGTCGCGAACTGGGGACCTGCGTGCATGAGTACGAGACGGGCGAGGCGGGTATCCTGCTCGATGCGGCCGATCACAATCTCGCCCGACAGAATCCCGCCGATTACCTGAAGGGAGCGGAGGTCTCCGTCGCCGGGGCGATTGCCGAAGCCCGTAAGGCGGATTCGAAGTTCGATCCGAAGAGCATCGTCGGCATCGGTGTGGACACGACCGGCTCGACGCCGCTACCCGTCGACAAGAACGGAACGCCGCTGGCGATGCTCGACGCGTTCAAGGACAACCCGAACGCTCACGCATGGCTGTGGAAGGACCACACCGGATACGCCGAGGCCGCCGAGATCACCGAACTGGCCAGGAAGGAACACCCGGAGTACCTGGCCAAGTGCGGCGGGACGTATTCCTCAGAGTGGTTCTTCAGCAAGATCCTCCACTGCCTTCGCGTGGCGCCCAAGGTTTTCGATGCGGCGTACACGTGGGTTGAGCACGCCGACTGGTTGCCGGCGGTGCTGACCGGGACTGATGCGCCGGCGAAGATCAGGCGATGTCGCTGTGCGGCCGGACACAAGGCCATGTTCAGCGACGAGTGGGGCGGCTATCCCGACGAGGCATTCCTCGCGAAGCTCGACCCGAAGCTGGGCCAGCTCCGCCGGACCCTGGGCAACAAGACCTATGCCGTCGATCAGATCGCCGGCAAACTCACCGACGCCTGGGCCGGCAAACTCGGTTTGAAGGCTGGCATCCCGGTGGCGATGGGCGCCTTCGACGCCCACTTGGGCGGTGTCGGCTCCGGCATCAAGGCCGGCGTGCTCGTCAAGATCATCGGCACCAGCACGTGCGACATGGTTGTGGCTCCCTCCAGCGCCAAGCTGCCCGACATCCCTGGCATCTGCGGGATCGTGGATGGCTCTATCCTGCCCGGCTTCTACGGCCTCGAAGCGGGCCAATCCGCCGTCGGGGACATCTTCAACTGGTTCGTCAACCACATCCAGCCCGGCGGCAAGCAGGCCGGCTCGCACCAGGGGCTGACCGAGAAAGCCGCCAGGCTCAAGCCGGGCCAGTCCGGACTGCTGGCCCTCGATTGGAACAACGGCAACCGAACGATCTTGGTCGACCAGCGGCTGACCGGATTGCTCCTGGGCCAGACCCTTCACACCCGGCCCGAGGAGATTTACCGCGCTCTCGTGGAAGCGACCGCGTTCGGCGCCCTGACGATCATCAACCGGTTCGAGGAGTACGGCGTCGAGATCTCCGAGGTGGTCAACTGCGGCGGGATTTCGGAGAAGAACGCCATGCTCATGCAGATCTACGCCGATGTCACCGGCCGCGAGATGAAGATTTCGCGCTCGGCCCAGACCTGCGCGCTGGGTTCGGCCATCGCGGCGGCTGTCGTCGGTGGCGCGTTCGCGACTTTTGCCGAGGCCCAGGCGGCCATGTGCGGCATCAAGAGCACCACGTTCAAACCGATCCCGGAGAACCATGCGGTCTATCGCCGGCTCTACGGGCTTTACCGGCAGCTCCACGACGGCTTCGGTCTGCAAGGCCAGCCCCTGGCGATGGGCAACGTGATGAAGGAACTGCTCGAAATCAAAGAGAAGGCCAACGCGTAGCGATGCACGAGAAGCTCAAACAACAGGTCTGCCAAGCGAACCTCGATCTGGTGCGGCATCATCTCGTCGTCTTCACCTGGGGCAACGTCAGCGGGATCGACCGCGAGGCAGGCGTCGTCGCGATCAAACCCAGCGGCGTCAGTTACGACGAGCTGGTGCCCGAGCAGATTGTCCTGCTCGACTTGCAGGGCCACGTCATCGAAGGGGACCTGCGTCCGTCGTCGGATACGCCGACGCATCTGGAGTTGTATCGCAGCTTCCAAGGCGTCGGAGGCATCTGCCACACGCACTCGCCCCATGCGACGATGTGGGCCCAGGCCCAGCGGGACATCCCCTGTCTCGGGACGACGCACGCCGACCATTTCTACGGCGCCGTCCCGGTAACCAACGCGATGACGGCCGCCGAGATTCGCGACAACTATGAGGCCAATACGGGCCTGGTGATCGTCCGGCGTTTCCGGGGGATCGATCCCATGCAGATGCCCGCCGTCCTCGTCGCCAATCACGGCCCGTTTACCTGGGGCAAGGGGCCTGCCGAATCCGTCAAAAACGCCGTGGTCCTGGAGGAGGTGGCGAAGATGGCTTCCGGGACGCTTGCGATCCATTCCGGACAGCAGCCCATTTCTCAGGACCTTCTGGACAAGCACTACCTGCGAAAGCACGGCAAGAACGCCTACTACGGGCAAACCTAAAGGAGAACCGAAATGGCCAGGGTTACGTTCGGAGTCATCGTGGGAAACCGCGGCTTCTTTCCCGATGCGCTGGCGAAAGAAGGTCGCAGGGACATCCTGAAGGTTCTCAAAGAGAGCGGCTACGACAGCGTCGCGCTGTCGATGACCGAGACGAAGTTCGGAGCGGTCGAGACGTTCGAAGACGCCAAGAAATGTGCGGCCCTGTTCGCCTCCAAGGCCGACAAGATCGACGGGATCATCGTGACGCTGCCCAACTTCGGAGAAGAGAGGGGGGTTGCCGAAGCGGTCAAACGCAGCGGTCTGAACGTGCCGATCCTGATCCAGGCGGAAGAGGACGCGGCCGGGCAGATGGCGATGGGCGGTCGCCGGGACTCCTTCTGCGGCAAGATCAGCGTGTGCAACAATCTGCGGCAGGCGGGGATCCCCTTCACGCTCACGACCTCGCACACCGTAAAGGTCGTGTCGGACGAATTCAAGCACGATCTGGACGAGTTTGCCGCTATCTGTCGTGTGGTCAAAGGCCTCAAGAACGTCCGGTTCGGCGCCATTGGCAGTCGGCCGGCCGCCTTCAATACGGTTCGCTACAGTGAGAAGATCCTCGAGTTCGCCGACATCGCCATCGAGCCGGTCGATCTGTACGAGATTCTCGCCAAGGTCGATCGTCTGGCCGACAAAGCCCCCGCGGTCCGGGCCAAGCTCAACGCAATCCGCAAGTACACAAACGTGCAGACTATCCCACCCGACAGCCTGCTGAAGATGGCCAAGTTCGGGGCCGTGATCGACGCCTGGGTCAAGGAGAAGGAGCTGGCGGGCACCGCCATTCAGTGCTGGACGGCGCTGGAGGAGTATTTCGGGATCGTGCCCTGCGCGCTGATGAGCATGATGAGCGAATCGCTGCGGCCCAGCGCCTGCGAGGTGGACATCACCGGACTGCTGGCGATGCACATCCTTCAGTTGGCCGGCGAGTCGCCCAGCGCGCTGCTGGACTGGAACAACAACTTCGAGGGCGATCCGAACAAGTGCGTGCTCTTTCATTGCAGCAATCTGCCCAAGTCGTTCTTCAAGGCCGACCGGATGGATTTCCAGGAGATCATCGCCGGATCGGTGGGTAAGGACAACACCTTTGGGACTATCGTCGGGCGAATCAAGCCCTCGCCGGCGACCTTCTGTCGCACCAGCACCGACGACGTGGAAGGTCTACTTCGCGCCTATGTCGGTCAGGGCACGTTCACGAACGACAAGCTCGACACGTTCGGCGGCTACGGCGTCATCAAGATTGACAACCTGCAGATGCTGCTGAATTACATTTGCCAGATGGGATTCGAACACCACGTGGCGGTCAACCTCTGCCAAAGGGCCGGCGCCATCACGGAGGCGCTGGGCAACTACCTGGGTTGGGACGTCTACCGACACGTCTGATCCGTTCGGATACGAGCGCTCGTCGGAATCGAGCCTCGCACCGGGTGATGCCCTCTCCAAGGCGCACGAAACTGGATATCCATGATCTGATGAAGACCGAGCGAACCAGTGCACGACAGTCGGCAAGGCCGGGAGCAGATGCGGCGCCCTCGGTTCTTCTGTTCGTCGAGACCTCTCGCGAGTTCGGGCGCGGTCTGCTCTACGGGATCGCGCGCTACTCGCGGCTACACGGGCCGTGGCGCGTCTATCGGTGGTCTGCCGGTCTGGACTCCTCGCTGCCCGAGTGGCGGGACCTGAAGATCGATGGGGCCATCATGCGCGACGTGCAGATCGCGGAGAATCTCTCCGGGTGGAAATTCCCCGTCATCTTTGCCCAGCACAACAGGGAGAGTTATACCCCGTTCCCGGCGATCATCACCGACAGCGCCGCCATCGGCTCCATGGCGGCCGAGCACTTTCTCGATCGTGGTTTCCAGAACTTCGCCTACTGCGGCCTCGATGAGTTCATCTGGTCCCGATTGCGCGCCCGCCATTTCACCGAGCGGCTCCAGCGCGCAGGGTTCCATACGAACGTGTACCGCCAGCCCAAGGCTCGGGCCAAACGCGCCTGGAAGAGCGAGCAGAACCTGATCGCCGAGTGGCTGGAGTCATTGCCCAAGCCGGTGGCGCTGATGTGCTGCAACGACGATCGCGCCTTGCAGGTGATCGAGGCCTGCAAGCTGGCGGATCTCTACGTGCCCGACCAGGTGGCGGTGCTCGGGGTCGACAACGACGTGCTGCTCTGCGATCTGGCCGATCCGCCGATCTCCAGCATTGCGCTGGACACGGAGACCGCCGGCCACGAGGCGGCCCGACTGCTCGACGGGCTCATGAAAGGCGAGCCGATGACCGGCCAGCAGATCCCCGTGCGTCCGACGCACATCGTGACGCGAATGTCGACGGACATGCTGGCCGTGACCGACTCGGAGGTGGCCGCCGCGGTACGCTTCATCCGGCGGAATCCCAATCGCATGATCCAGGTCGACGACGTCGTCGAGGCCACCAACGTCTCGCGGCGCGTTCTCGAGAAACGGTTCAAGGGCATTCTGCGCCGTTCCGTCTACCAGGAGATCCGGCGCGTTCGCGTCAACTACATCATCGGCCTCCTCGTGGGGACCGACATGAGCATCACGGAGATCGCCGTCAAGTCGGGCTTTGACGGCGTCGAGCACATCAGCCGCTACTTCCGTAAGGAGACAGGAACCAGTCTGCGAGAGTACCGCAAGAAACACGTTCCGAGGTAGACGCCCCGGTCAAGTCCTCGCTTGGTTCCTGACGAGTTTCTCCATAGCCTCATCGAGCACGGGGACGAGATTGGGCCACTCGAATCGTCGGAGCCGCTCTCCCAGTTCTCCGGTTTGATCGACCAATGACCGGCCTTGCGCCGCGAGAGCCGCCAGGTCCGCCAGTCTCTCGGCCAGGGCCTCGGGGCTCCCGTCGTAGAAGAACCGATCGGCATCCTCGTTCTGGCCCAGTCCGAAGATCTCCGGATAGGCCAGGCGGTTCGGCAGCAGCGGGACTGCGCCGGCCAGCGCCGCTTCGACCGCGCACAGACCGAAGAACTCATGTCGCGCCGTCGAGACGAAGACGTCCGCCTCCGCCAGCGCCGCCTCATACTCCGCCCGGCTGTCCTGATAGCCCCATCGGTCGATGCGGTCGACGAACTCCCGCTGGGCCCGCACGAAGACCTCCGGCGTCTCGCGGAACTGCTCTCCGATGACGCTCAGGCGGAACGCGACGCCGCGCCGTCGCAGGATTTCGAGCGCCCGAAAGAAATCCTCCGGGTTCTTGTCGTGCTCCCATCGGGCCGCCCAGAGAATCCGCAGTGGTCCAGCCTTCCTTCTGTCACGCATCAGCATCCTGGTGACACCGGGTGGATAGATGCACGTCTTGTTTCGGATGGTCTGCACCGCATCGATGGGCTGACAGTCGGGCATACGCCCCAGAAAGGCATCCAGCGCACCGAGAAACTCGTCCCGGTGAAACGAGGAGTTGAACCATACCGCATCGGCCGCCAGCGCGCTGGTCATGTTGGTCATCGCGAACTGGTAGTCTCGTTCGCTTTCGACGCGCACCGGATAGGTCAGTTGATTCTCGTGAAAGTAGATCAGAGCGGGACGCTCGCCGATCTCGCGGCAGGCCAAGCCGCGAAACTCCGCCAGGTTGAGCATGTCCGAGCAGAACAGCAAGTCCCATGAGAGGTTGACGGACAAATGCTCGTGAACCTCCTGCGTGAACGTTATCGCCGCGTGTCGCATCCGCCACTTCCACTTGTATGGCGGCAACGTCAGAACGGTCCAGGCGTGCCGGCTCAAAGCCGACCAGCCGTCCAGGAAGGCTCGATGGCTGCCTCCGTAGTAGGGTTCCAGTGCCAGAATGTGCATGTCATGCTCTCCGCCGCCGTCGCCGGCCGGTCGCTACGGAATCTCTGTTGGCCAAGGCGGACAGCCACAACCTGCGTTCTGTCTTCTCTTCTACCGTCTCCAGTCTGTGACGAATGCTGTTGTCCACTGGTGCCCCGGCGCCGACTCAGTCTACCGGTCTGGATGTGGAATGCAAGCCGGGCCAAGGCCCGGACCTCCGGACTATGCAGCGGCGGAATTCCGTTGCTGAACGGTGTGCGATGTGGTATAAAATAGCCTGGCTGGAATGGTCTCTTCCGCATAGGTCGGCAGGGGCATCATGTGGAAAATGTTTCGCCGTCGGCTGTGGAGGCAGACCTCATAGATCGAGAGAATTGGAGACAAGGGTCCTGAAGCGGCGAGTTCCGGTGCATGTGTGTCAAGAAGAGGAGTAGGGTGTGCAATTCACGTCGCATGGCTGGCTGGAAGGGGGTATGGTCATGCCGTTCTGCCGAAATATCACAGATGAGTGTTTTTGAAAGGAGGATGACGATGCGCAAGGCTTTGGTGTACCTGATCCTGATCGGTCTGGTCTCGGGTGTGTCCGGCCGGGCGGTTGCCGGCATCATCGTGGCCGAGGAATTGCTGGTCGATCTGCGCGCTGAGGATCTATCGTATGGAACCGTGACGCAGACGTGGGTCAACCATGGGACGCTGAACGATTTCGAGCCCCAGGGCGTTCCTGTGGTTGAAGACGTGGCCGGCCGCAAGGCGGTGACCTTCGACGGTTCAAGTTACTTCGAGGGTCCTCTGTCGGTCCCCGGCATCCAGGGGGCGGGTACCCGCTCCATCGAAGTCTGGGTCTACAACGGCCCCGATTTCGTGGGCGAGGAGACGATGGTTTCCTGGAGCCATCGCGGCGGCCCGGCCGGAACAAACATCGGTTTCAACTATGGCAACCATGCCACGTGGGGCGCCGTGGGGCACTGGGATACCGCGGACATGCCTTGGTCGGGCGAGCACTCGCCCGCTCCGGCGGCCAACAACTGGTGGTATCTGGTGTACACGTACGATGGCGCCACCGTTCGTCTCTATGTCAATGCCGAGGAGAACACCACGCGCGCGGTGGTGCTG
Source organism: Sedimentisphaerales bacterium (assembly GCA_040772485.1). GTDB lineage: Bacteria > Planctomycetota > Phycisphaerae > Sedimentisphaerales > Anaerobacaceae > Anaerobaca. The sequence continues at coordinate 41,234 of JAXGYC010000026.1, forward strand.
AACACGCATGGACCGAACATCATCCGTGTGGCCGCCCAGTCGAATGACGCCGGCACGAGTGCCTACACGGCGGTCAACTTCACCGGCTCCATCGCGGAAGTGCGCATCCATGACGGTGTCTTGAGCCCGGCGGCGATCGCCAACAACTTCAAATCCAAACCCGGCGAACCGATAGCCGCCGCCCCGTATCCCGAAGATGGGCAGGTGGATGTGCCT
>JAXGYC010000027.1:0-40045 GCA_040772485.1 Sedimentisphaerales bacterium
AACGAGACCGACAGCAACAGCGAGCTGTCCGCCCAGGCGGGGTACAACTTCGATCACCAACTGAACGACAGCGTCAAGTTCCTGCACGACCTGACGTACTATCCGGCCCTCGAGAAGTTCTCGGACTATTATCTGACCACCACTGCCGAGATCCGGGCCAGCCTGACCAAGAGCATGTTTGCCAGCTTCAAGACCATCTTTAATTACGACGCCACGCCGGCCGAAGGCCGCAGCAGCACCGACGTGAAGTATCTTTTCAGCGTCGGCATGACCTTTTGAGCCCGCGTCCGATACGCCACAGCCGGTCGGGGCCTTTCCAGGCCCCGACCGGCCGGCGAGTTGCCCTGGCAAATGCATGGCCGGATGCGCTTGACAGAATCGCGCCGGTATGCTATGCTGAGCCGCAATGAGCAGGAAATCTCGAAACAACAGGACCGAACAAGTGAAGAGTTCATCCAGAGCCGTCTTTGAGCCGATCCGGACGACAACGTCCGGAGCGGCCGCTGCGCCGGCTGTTCCGTGTTGGCGGCCGGATTGCACCTGTCTGCTCTACGGGTGGAACCTCTGACGGTCGGCGAATACTCTTGCAGGTACAAGCCGGCCTTCAACGCCGGCTTTTTTTTTGCCGGCACACAAAAAGGGAAACGATCTACGCAAATGACGGCGCCACAGGGACCGCCGGAACAATGTCTGCTGTTGGAAGGATAAGGATCATGACTTCGAAAGAACTGCGAGAGATCCTGACGCAAACGATTGACGACCGCCCCAGAGAGGGTCGACAGTACTTTCACGTGTGCTGGTGGAACGACGGGCTGTGCTGCCTGCCCACGATGCACACCACGGAGAAGCACGACATTTTCTTCATGGCGCCGGACACGGTTCTCGACGCCGGCCTGTCGGAACGCCAGATGGAGCTGATCGGCGAGCGCGTGACTGACTTTTGCAGCCGGCGGCGGATTCGATTGACCCAGGTTCGTCGACGTCCCGTGCCGGCTTCCGGCCCTTCGGCACAGCAGGGGCTGCAGATCACGGACTTCGACCGCGCCCGCCTTCAGACCCTGCTGGGGCAACTGGACCGCCACGACGCTTCCCGGCGGAAAGAGGCCGCACGCCTCCAGATGCTTCTGAAGAAAGCCGACGTCGTCCCCTCCCGCGAGATCCCCCAGGATGTGGTCACGCTGAATTCAAAGGTCCGCGTCAAAGACGATCGCAACAACCGATCCATGGTCCTCTCCCTCGCCTTCCCGACGGAGACCCCCTCGAAGGAAACCACCGACGAGGAGAACGTCTCGGTTCTGAGCCGCGTAGGCCTGTCGCTCCTCGGACGGCGCGTAGGCGAGCGCATCGACAAACGCATGAAAGTGGACGAGTTGCTCTATCAACCCGAAGCCGCAGGCGATTATCACCTGTGACGAAGCGTCCGCCCGGATGAAAACGACACTTCTGACCTGCTCGAATTGACCTCGGGCAGGTCAGAGGCGTCATTGCAGGCCGAAGCAAGCGCTGTTCAATCCGCCCTTATGTGGAGCATGTCAATACGTGTGACCGTGCACCTTCGAGGTCCGGAAGCCGAAAATGGCGATGACCACGAAGCAGATCAGCGGCAACACGAAAGACGCCCGCGTGCTTGACAGGGTCATGAAGCCCAGGTTGAAGGCATCCATGTCCATGATCCTGGCCTGGAGCGGCGGCATGACCGACCCGCCGCCGATGGCCATGATGAGCCCGGCCGCACCAAGCTTGGCGTCGTCCCCCAGTCCCTTCAAGGCAATTCCGTAGATCGTCGGGAACATCAGCGACATGCACGCCGAGACACCGATCAGGCAGTACAGGCCGAGCATCCCCCGGATGAAAATCGTGCCCGCGACCAGCGCGCCGCCGGCGATCGCCAGTGTCATGAGCAACCCGCCCGGACTGACGTATCGCAGCAGAAACGTGCAGATGAACCGGCTGCTGACGAAGATGACCATCGCCACCATGTTGTAGCCCTGGGCCTTTTCTGCGGTCAGGCCCAGTTCGTTAACGCCGTATTGAATGATGAACGTCCAGACCATGATCTGAACGCCGACGTAGAAGGTCTGCGCCACGACGCCTTCGAGATACTTACGATTGCGAAACAGACGTTTGAGGGTCGGACCCACGTTCAGCGACGTGTCGTCTTCACCCTTGCTGCGAGGCAGGCGGGCGACGGCAAAAACCACCAGGGCCACCAGCACCACCAGTCCAAGGGCCATATATGGGCCGATGATGATATCAAGATCATGCTGCCGGATCGCGGCGAACTGCTCCGGCGAGGTCTGCAGAAGCGCACGCCGGGCCTCTTCCCCCGTCGTGTCGAGCCGGGCCAGAATCATGTTCTTGGCGACCAGCATTCCCGTGAGCGATCCGATCGGATTGAAAGCCTGGGCGAAGTTCAGACGCTGCGTGGCCGTCTCCTCCGGTCCCATGGCCAGGACGTACGGATTGGCGCTGGTTTCGAGGAAGGACAGGCCGCAGGTCATGACAAAATAGGAAATCAGAAAGGCCCAGAAGGCCATCATCCAGCCGGAAGGGATAAACAGCAGACAGCCGGTGGCATACAGCCCCAAGCCCACGAGGATGCCCGTCTTGTAGCTGAACCGCTTGATGAACAGGGCGGCCGGGATCGCCATCACGCAATAGCCGCCATAGAAGGCGAACTGAACCAATGCGCTTTCCGTGTAACTCAGCAGCAGGATGTTCTTGAACGCCGCCACCATCGGATTGGTGATGTCGTTGGCGAAGCCCCACATGGCGAAGAGACTCGTCACCAGAACGAAGACCCAGAGGATGTTGGGGGGAACGACACGCGGCCGCAAGCTATTGCCGCTGGGGTCGGTGGAGGGAGTGCCTGCCATAGATAGCGCCTTGTACTGAGGAGTCTTCTGCCCGGGCCCCGCCACGATGCGAGCCCACAAGGATCGCCATAGAATGACGGCCCGGGGCACGAACGTCAAGGGGCGATCGGCTCAGCCGCCGGCTTCGGCCACCGGCTGGCGATGCTGGTGTATTCTACAAATGACTGCCCCGTAGAATCCCACAATGACAAACGCGATGGCAGGAACCCAGTAGGCCACCTTGATGCTGCCAAACCCGTCGGAGACCGCGCCTTGAATCTGCGTCAGCACCGCCGCCCCGGCGATGGCCATCACCATGCCTGAGCCACCGACCTTCGTGTCTTCCCCCAGCCCGGCGATGCCCAGGCCATAGATGGTCGGAAACATCAGCGACATACAGAAGGAAATCATCATCAGGGCATAGATACCGACGAAACCGGTCGCATAGATCGTGATCAGACAGCAGGCCACGGCGATGGCGGACAAGGCGGTCAGGAGGTTCCGAGGCTTGACGAAGTCCATGACGAGCGTACAGGCAAAGCGACCGATCACGAACAGAATCAGCGACATGATGTAATACGTTCCCCCAGCCTGCTCGGCCGTTCGTGGGAGCAGGGCATCGAGTCCGACCCATTCACAGACGTTGTAGAACCCCGCCGCAATCGGCTCCAAACCGCGCAGTTTCTCGATGATGACCTCGGGCGTGACGCCGTCTCCCAGGCTCGCGACGACTGCATCGAGGTCCATCTGGATCAGGACGTATCGGATGATGTAGGACCATACCGCAATCTGCGCGCCGACGTAGAAGAACTGGGCGATAACACCCCAGACGTAGTTTCCATTTCGCAAGAGCCGGCCAAACGTGTTCTTCAGGTCCAGTCGCTTGTCATCCTCTTTGAGGTTCGGCATCTTCGTCAGGTAAATCGCCAGGAACAGACCCGCCATGACCAATCCCATGACGAAATAGGTCATGGTGACGGCATGCAACTCTCCCTTCTGAATCGCCGCCAGCTCTTCCTGAGGAAGCGCCTGCCTCTGCTCGGCCGTCAGGACATTGAGTTGAGAGAGCACGAAGACCTGGCTCACGACCACACCGGTGATCGCACCGAACGGATTAAACGACTGAGCGAAGTTCAGACGTTGCGTGGCGGTCAGTTCCGAGCCGATCGCGCACACGTAGGAATTGGTGGCGGTCTCCAGAACCGAGAGTCCCGCGAAGAGGATCACCAGGGACACCAGAAACAGCATGAAACACAGATACATGCTCAGCCCGGCGGCCAGACCGGCCGGATAGATCAACATCGCGCCGCCCGCGAACAGCCCAAGCCCGAGAAGCACACCTGACTTGTAGGTGTACTTCTTGATGAACATGGCGCCCGGCAGGGCGAAGCATCCGTAGCCAAAGAAGTAGCAGGCAACCTGTATCCACGCCGTCCTCGAATCCGACAGGCTCATGATTCGCTTGAACGCCGCAAGCATGGTGTCCGTCATGTTGTTGGGTATCGCCCACGCCAGGAAGAGCGAGCTCAGCAGGATGAATGGCCACACAATTCCATGCGGAATCACGCGCGCTTTCCGCGTCGAACCGCCCACGCTGAGAGAAGACGTCTGTGCCATAGTTGTGCCCTGTGCGTAGAGGAACACTTCCCTTTCTGTCCGAGCGCTCCCGACCCGGACGGCGTCGGGACCGGCTCACGATGAACGCTATAGAATGACGTCGCATGCCACCAGCGTCAAGGGCTCTTTGACGCCGCCGGCCATTATTCTGTCGCGACGGCAGGCGACAAAGTTGACGGCCCGGCCGCAGGCGATACGATGGAAGCCCAAGACACCGGGGCAGACAGAACCGGACAATACCGAGGTCACACACGATAAGGAGAGCTTGCCATGTCGCGATGTGTTTCACGAAGAGAATTCCTGGGCGCCGGGGCCGTCGGCCTGCTGTCGGTCAAGGGTCTGCCCTCTCCGGAGGCCTTTGCCGCCTCCGCGCCGCGAAGCGAATTGCCCTTCAAGATTTCGCTGGCCGAGTGGTCGCTGAATCAGAGCCTGTTCGGGCGGACCGACCTGAAGATCACCAATCTCGATTTCCCGCGCATCGCACGCCGGCTCGGGATCGAGGGGCTCGAATACGTCAACCAGTTCTTTATGGACAAGGCCAGGGACCAGAGCTACCTGGCCGAGCTGAACCAGCGCGTCAAGGACAACGACTGCAAGTCGGTCCTGATCATGTGCGACAACGAAGGGGCCATCGGCGCGGCCGACAAGGCCAAGCGTCTCGAAACGATCGAGAACCACATCAAGTGGCTGGAGGCCGCCAAGACGCTCGGCTGCCATTCGATCCGGGTCAACGCCCAGTCGGAGGGCAGCTTCGAAGAGCAGCAGAAACTGGCGGCCGACGGGTTGCACGGACTGTGCGAGCGTGCGGCGCCATACGGCCTGAACGTGATCGTCGAGAATCACGGGGGTCTGTCGTCCAACGGCGAATGGCTCGTCGGCGTGATCAAGCTCGTGGACCTGCCCAATTGCGGCACGTTGCCCGACTTCGGCAACTTCGGGGAATACGACCGCTACAAGGGCGTGGCCGAAATGATGCCCTACGCCAAGGGCGTCAGCGCCAAGGCCACGCGGTTCGACGACGAAGGGAATGTCCTGGACACGGACTTCCCTCGCATGATGAAGATCGTCCTGGACGCCGGCTACCACGGCTACGTCGGAATCGAATCGGGCGGCAGGGACCAGATGAGCGAAATCGACGCCATCCGGGCCACCAAGCGTGTGCTCGAACGCATCCAGCGCGAGCATCGAGCGAGCGCCTCCGCCTGACCGAAAGACCCCGCACCGGAGACCGGAAGATCGTAGGGTGGACACCGTCCATCGTCTGCTTGGAATGGTGTGCAGTGCACCTGGTACGGGCGAATCATTATTCGCCCCTACTCGCGGAGATCCCCGCCAGTTGTGAGCCCATCCGCCTGATGAAGTACTACCGCGCCCTGTTCCTCGCCTGCCAGAACGTCCTTTAGCCTGGCGACATGGGTGGCAGCCTCAAAGCTCGTCCTGAGCGAAGTCGAATGGAGCGCAGCCTTGGGGATGGTGGGCGTGGCTTGTCCACGGGCAACGGGCCGCCAACCGTAGCCGTCTTCTGTACCAGCGATCGTGATTTTCCCCAACAGCAGCCACGTCCCGCGCGTTAAGGTAGGTGAAGAGTCCCAGTGCACGGGAGGTCTGGTGCGGATCGTGGCAACGGAAAACGCAGAGTCAACAGGGTCGTCCGGCAGCGAAGCCGCTCGGGTCAGGCCTGCCGAGGTGCTCCTGGCCGAGACGGACCTGTTGAAGAGAGTCATCGCCGGCATGGGCTTGCGCAGCGGTGATGCCGAGGACATTCTCCAGACCGTGTCGATCAAGTGCCTCGACCACGCTTCTGCGTTCGCCGAGCGAGCGGAGTGCCGCCGATGGCTGATCCGCGTGACGATGAACGAGTGCGTTACGGAGCACCGGCGTCGCCGGCGATTCCACCGGCACGCAGCAGGCATTGCCAAGCACGGGCGCGGGCTCGCCGCGAACGACCCTGCTCAGGATGCCATCTACTCGGAACAACGGGACGCCGTGCAAGGCGCCTTGCACGACCTGGCCGACGAGCTGCTCCAGCCTCTGGTGCTGCGATACTTCTGCGACCAGAGTTCCGCGGAGATCGGCGCGATTCTGAGCCTGCCGGCTTCGACGGTGCGCAGCGCGCTGTGCAAAGGGCGTATGGCCCTGGCCAGAGCCTTGATGAAACGAGGGATAGAACGATGAATCGCGATTCCTGCCAAATCATGGAAGAGCTGCTTGTCGATTTCGCGGACGAGACGCTGAGCGACGAAGAGGCCGCTCGGGTCCATAAGCATATCGAGCAATGTCCGCAATGCCGCGCGACCGTCGAAGCCCTGAAGCAGTCGCTGGGGACAGCCCAGGCGATCTGGCGGGACAACGCGTGTCCCGCAAGCAGCGCCCGGACGCTGCCCGTGCACTGGCGGCGCTACGCCGCCGTCGCCGCAGCGGTTCTGCTGGCTGCTGGTGCGCTGATGTACCGACCTGCACGCCAGCCGGCGCCGGCCGATGCGCCGACGCTCGCGGAGATCGAGAATCGCATGGCACAGTCGGCCACAGCGGCACGCCTTCTGGCCACCGTCGATCAACTGGAGTCTCAGCCATCGCTGCGCGACGTCGCTGAAAGTCAATATCGCTACATCCTGGTGAAGTACCCCGAAACCAGCGCCGCGAAAGCGGCACGATTGAAACTCGAGTCCTTACGATAGAAGGAGAACCGACCATGACCCCGAGAGCAGCCATCCTGCTGATCCTGTCCCTGGCAACCACAGCTTTCTCCACTTATGCCCCGACCGAGCCCAACGAGACGACGGAGTTGAGCTTTCAGATGAGCAACGAGACCACACGGTGGACCATTGAGGCCGTGGTCGACGACACATCCGTCTACTACGACGACCCTGGATCGATCCGGCCCCGGTATGCGGCTCAGCTCATCCTGCCCCGCCACAGTTGGTTTAATAGCACGTGGGTTCTGGAGCTGGCGATGAACAGTCCGCTAGCCCAGAAGCTCTCACCGGCACAAAAGGAGTTTCTCGCCCAGGGTTTCGGCACCCGGGTCGATAAGAGCGCTGCCAACATCCCGAATTACTACTCGATCTATCTCTATGCCGTCAGCGAGGAGGATGCCAAGATCATGGCCCGGGCCGCCATGGACGGTCTCACCACGCTGGCAAGAAAGAACCTTGCCACGGCATTACGTAGTTGGGAGAAATGGAAGCAGGACTTCGAACGCAGCCGTCGCGAGCTGGTCGAGAAGCAGGAACAACTCAAGAAGGTCGAGCCCCAATATGACAACCTGAAGATGCGCCTTCATCCGGGCCTGACCGACGATAACGCAGAGCAACTGGCCAGGGAACTCATCTTTCAGATGAACAAGGAAGGCAATACAATCGACATCGAGCTGGCCGGTATCCGCGCCAAGCTCCAGATCATCGACGACTACCGCAGCCGATCGGACTTGGACAAGAACGTCAGCGACCGGCTCGAAGCCATGAGAATCGATCAATTGATCGAACTGAGCAGTCTCGAAGCCCGCCGCAAAGCCATCGAGAAGATTCTCTCGGCGGAGCAGGAATTCTGCCGCCTTTACGGTGAGAAGAAGGAACTCCGTGAGGCTATCCCCACACACGTCAGAAGGATCCGAGATGGCGAAGAGAGACTCAAGGGGGAGCCGGAAATCCTCAAACAGCAACGGGAAGCACACGCCACACCGCGGATTTACAACGACACCGTCATCCTCTATGCCATCGCGGACATCGAGGTGAAGAACTGACTGCTGCAGGCTGTCCCGGTCCCGGCGCAGCCCGACGCATCTCGGGGTGGAGCATTGAGGATTGCGGATTTCGGATTCGCCGAGGCGCCTCAGTCCGCAATCCGAGATCGCCAATCCGGCGGTCGATCATCCCTCCCTCATCGCAAACGATCCGCTTGGCTTTCGGGCTCTGCTGTGGTATCCTTCTGCCCGATTGGCCCTGGAACACCGATCATTGATGATGGATTACTGATGATTGGTGGCTTGCTATGGATGGTTACGTTTCCAGAAGCATTGGATCGCGCTCACAGTCCATCGCCAATCATCAATAATCAGTCATCAATAGTCAATCGAGAGTGGCGTCCATGAGTCATCTGGCATCGACGACTGACATCTACAAGCTTTTGAACGTCCATCCCGGGGGCCTCTCGGAGGCCCAGGTCCGGGACCGGCTGAACCAGTACGGGCCGAACGAGCTCCAGAGCGTTGCCCGGTTCAAGCTGCTGACGATGATCGTCTCGCAGTTCTCGAACATGTTCCTCATCCTGCTGTTGTTCGCCAGCTTCGTTTCGTGGCTGACCGGCGCCGGGTCCGACGCCCTGATCATCGCCGCCATCGTCCTGGCCAACGCCACGATCAGCTTCATCCAGGAATACAAGGCCGAGCAGGCGCTCAAATCCCTCCAGAGCATGATGGCGGACCTTACCCACGTCGTGCGCGGCGGGTCCGTCCAGCGAATCCCCGCCAGGCTCATCGTGCCGGGCGACGTCGTTCAGGTCGAGGCCGGCGACCGCATTCCCGCCGACGGCGTCATCCTCGAATGCATCAACGGTATGGTCAACGAGTCGTCGCTCACCGGTGAGTCGGTTCCGGTCTCCAAAAGGGCCGTCCGGTCGGCGCAGGCACCCGTGGATGAAGAGAAGGTGTTCGCCGGAACGACGCTCAGCTACGGCCGCCTGACCTTTCTGGTGTCCCAGACGGGCATGAACACGCGGATCGGCAGCATCGCCCGCGTGACGACCGACATCGCCGTGGAGAAAAGCCCGCTCCAGGTGGAGCTGGACGCCATTGGCCGGCGGATCGCGAGGATCGCGGCGGGCATCTGTTTGGTCGTCTTCCTCATCATGGCCATTCGCTACGATCTGACGGTCACCTCGCTGCGCGACGCCTTCCTGTTCGCCATCGCGCTGGCGGTGGCCATCGTGCCCGAGGGGCTGCCGGCGACGGTGACCATCGGCCTGGCCTTCGGCATGAGGAAGATGGCCCGCGAGAACGCGATCATTCGCAAACTCTCGGCCGTTGAGACGCTCGGCTGCACCACGGTGATCTGCACCGACAAGACGGGCACTCTGACGAAGAACGAGATGACCGTCCGGGCGGTGTACGCCGGCGGCGAGTACCTCCACGTTTCGGGAGCCGGCTACGGGAAGGAAGGCGACTATACGGACGCGTCGGGTCGCGCCGTCGAATCGGCCGACGAGCGCCTCAGCCAACTGCTGCGACTGGCGGTGCTGTGCAACAATGCCCACTACACCGACCACACCGCGCTGGGAGACCCCACGGAGATCGCCCTGCTGGTCGCCGCCGTCAAGGCCGACGTCGATCCGGCGGCCCTTCGCACGCACTACCCCCGTCTCGACGAGTTGCCCTTCGACTCGGACCGGCGCATGATGACCACCGTCCACGAGCACGTGGGCCATCGCGGGTTCTTCTCAGCCACGAAGGGTGCCCCCGACCGTATTCTCGACCATTGCACGCACTACTTCGACCCCAAGGGACGTCGGGACCGCGTTCGGCCCCTCGATGAGGAAACCCTCAAGGACCTTCGGACGGTGCGCTCACGGATGGCGACCGGCGCGATGCGTGTGCTCGGGTTCGCCTACAAGGATCTGTCCAGCCCCGATCCTGAACATCGCGGGAATCTGGAAGAGGGCATGGTTTTCGCCGGATTCATGGGCATGGCCGACCCGCCGAGACCGGACGTCGAGGAAGCCATCCGGCTGTGCAAGCAGGCCGGAATACGCGTCATCATGACCACCGGCGATCAGAAGGAAACCGCACTGGCCGTCGCGAGGGAAACCGGCATCGTCCCGATGGACGAGGACCGGGTGATCCTGGCCGATGAGCTGCACCGCATGGACGACACAACGCTCGACCGGGCCCTGGAGCAGGTCAACATCTTCGCCCAGATCTCCCCTGAGGACAAGATGAGGCTGGTCGAGAGCCTCAAGCGGGACGGCGAAATCGTCGCCATGACCGGGGACGGAGTCAACGACGCGCCCGCCCTGAAGCGGGCCGACATCGGTGTCGCCATGGGCAGGAGCGGCACGGACATCGCCAAGGACGCCTCGAAGATGGTCATCGCCGACGACTCGTTCTCTTCGATCGTCACCGCGGTCATGGAAGGCCGGGCCATCTACGACAACATCAAGAAGTTCATCCTGTACGCCTTCTCGGGCATCACGGCCGAGTTCTTCGTCGTGTGCTTCTCCCTCCTGCCGGGCGTCGGGCAATTGCTCTCGGCGATTCAAATCCTCTGGATCGATCTGGGAACCGAGGTGCTGCCCGCCCTGTCGCTGAGTCTGGACCCGGCGGCGCCCGACATCATGTTCCGAAAGCCCCGCAAGCGACAGGACCGCCTGATCGACAAAGAGCTGCTGCTGCACGTCGGCTTCAACAGCGTGGTCATCGCCATCGGCGCGGTCCTGCTGTACTTCGGTTACCGCGCCGGCGGCTCACCCGAGAAGGCCGTGACGGTTCCGTTCGCATCCATTATCCTGTTCCAGATGTTCAACATCTTCAACTGCCGTGACTCCCGAGGGTCGATCCTCCATACATCGCTCTGGAAGAATCCCTACGTTCTCGGCGCCGTCGGCATCTCGACCGTCGCCACAATCCTGCTGGTGTCGCTGCCGTCGTCGGCCCGGCTGTTTCACATCGAGCCTCTGTCCATCCTCGACTGGGCCATCCTGGCCGCGGTGTCCGGCTCGATCATCGTGCTGAACGAGATCGCCAAACGCCTCTACTGGAAGACCCTGTAAGCCCCGGCCGAACCCTGGAAATACGAATCGCGAAGCACGAAATCCGAAACAAATCCCAATGCCCCAAACTCGAAGATCCCAAACGCCCGGCCGCAGGCCGCTGGGTCCCTTAGGTCCTTTGAGTCCCTTCGGTCTCTTGGGATTCAAAGGACCTAAGGGACCAAAAGGACTCAAAGGACTGAACGTCTTCGTGCTTCGAGTTTGCCCAATGCCCCGGAGTCACGGCAACTCCAGTTCCGCTACCGGAGTGAATTGCCGGTGCCATTTGTAGCGACACACCTTCTCCAGCGCGACGCGCTGCACATGCGCCCCTTTGAACAGGATGTTGATGCCTCGTCCATGGCGTTCCAGGAGGATGCGCGTGAGCTGGTTGGGGCTCATGCGATAGGGTGCTCCGGGGATGCCGGACCCTTTCAGGTCCAGGAACCTCGGCGTTTCGGCGACGTGCGAATCGTCCGGCCACGCGTCCACCCACCCGCCGTCGGAGATCAAGGGGCTGTCGCCGCGAGCGCCGTCATACTTGAAGTAGTACTTCTTGACTTCTGCGGCGGGATAGCTCGATTTGCGCTCGGCGCTGAGGTCCTGCATCCAGCCATTGAGCGTGTAGCTGCCTTCGTGCACCTCTTCCCGTCCCTCGGCGTTCACCTGCGACTGCCATCGCCAGGCCAGGTCGTGGGCCCCGTACAAGGGTGACGTGTCATTGTACGGATTGCGCCACACGGCGGCCCCCGGACACCGCAGAACCTTCAACACGCCGCTGCGGGTGTCGCCCCGACCCTTGGCGAATTCCTTGGCGCTGAAATACGGCCCCAACTGATAGAACCAGAACCCGCCGCTGGCCCACTGCGTGGAGGGCGCGTATTCGATATTGAAACCATTGTTGTCGCCGGCGTATTGGTCCCAGGCCAGCCCGTACTGCCGCAGTTGAGCCGAACAGGCCGCCATTCGCGCTTGGCCCCTGGCCCGACTCAGCGCCGGCATCAGGATGCCCATCAGCAACGCGATGATGGCGATGACGACCAGCAGCTCGATCAAGGTAAAGCCGTCTTGTCTGCGCATGACGTTAGCTCCGACAACCGACCGCGGCGATTCGTCTGCGTCTCAAAGAGCCTCATGGGCCTCGAATCCATCGCCTATTGTAGGATGGCGGCGGGCGAGATGCAAATATTCCTGTGTATTGGTCCTTTGCTCCTGTATGCTGGCCCGAAAGAAAAAGAAGATCATCCGCACCCTGACCTTGAGGAGACCTGCGATGAGAATGGCTCTGCTGCTCGCCTGGAGTGTATGCCTGTGCGGTTCCGTTGCGTTCGGACGGGACTATTGTGTCGCCACCGACGGCGATGACGCCAATCCCGGAACGATCGAGAAACCCTTTGCCACGCTGGAGAAGGCGCGCGACGCGGTCCGGCAGAGCAAATCCGAAGGAGCGACCGTTATCCTTCGAGGCGGCAAGTACTTCCGCACCGAATCCTTCACCCTGACCGAGCAGGACTCCGGCCGGCCGGGCAAGCCCATTGTCTATCGCGCCTATCCGGGCGAAGCCGTTCGAATCATCGGCGGTCGTCAGCTTGCCGCGACAGATTTCGCACCAATCTTGCCGGCGGATCCCATCTGGAACCGACTCGATCCGAGCGCTCGCGGCAAATGCGTTCGTAGTGACGCCGTGAGGCGTTACGGACAACAGGCTCCGCTGCGAATGGAGCTGAGCGTCGACGGCAGGCTCATGCCGTTGGCCCGCTGGCCCAACGAAGGGTTCGTGCATACGACAACCGCAGCCAACGACATCACGTTCGGCTACGACGATCCGCGTCCCGAACGCTGGCTCGACGCGCCCGATGCGCACGCCGTCGGCTACTGGTGCCACGGCTGGTCCAACCAGATCGTGAAGATCGCGAAGATCGACACCGCCGGCAAGACCATCACCGCGGACAAGACCCCGCCGTATGGGATTCGAGCGAAGAAACCCTACTACGTGGTCAACCTCGTCGAGGAGATCGACCGGCCGGGTGAATGGTACCTCGACCGAGAGGCGGGGAATCTCTATCTCTGGCCACCCGACGATTTCGACAAGGGCGACATTCTGATCTCCACCCTGGATGCGCCGATCATCGCATTAAAGAACGCATCGCACGTTCGGATCGAAGCGTTGACCGTCGAGATGGGCGTCGGCGACGGGATTGCGGTCTCGGGCGGCAGCGACGTCATGATCGAGCGTTGTACGGTCCGCAACATGCGAGGCAACGGCATCGAGATCAGCGGCACGAACCACGGCGTGGCGCACTGTACCCTCCACGGCATCGGTCAGACGGGCGTCGGCGTCTCCGGCGGCGATCGCGCGAAGCTCACGCCGGGCAACAACTTCGTGCGCCACTGCACGATTCACGATTTCGGCCGCTGGCAACGAACCTATGCGCCGGCGATCCGCATCAACGGCGTGGGCAACATCGTGGCCAACAACCGGCTCTACGATGCACCCCATTCAGCCATCCTCTTCAACGGCAACGAGCACCGGATCGAACGGAACGAAATCTACAGCGTCTGCTACGAGGTCGACGACGCCGGCTCGGTGTACGCCGGACGCGACTGGGGCCTGCGCGGCAACGTGATCGAGAACAACTTCTTCCATGACATCCAAAGCCACCTGACCGGCAGCAACGGCGTCCATGCAGTCTACCTCGACGACTGCGCCAGCGGCATCACCGTCGCCGGTAACGTCTTCTGCCGCATCAGCGGGCGGGCCATCATGTGCGGCGGCGGACGCGACAACACCATCGACAACAACGTCATCGCCAGGTGCGGCTCAGCCCACTTCACCGACCGGCGCGGCAAGGCCTGGATGGACAAGGACAACAGTTGGAAGCTCCTCGACAAGATCAAGCGGTACAACTACACGCGGCCGCCGTGGAGCGAGCGTTACCCGCGACTGGCCCACATCCTCGACAACGGTCTGGAAATGGCCAAGGAACCTGAAGGCTGCATCATCGCGCGCAACATCGGCTGGAAGAACGAACGCTGGCTGGAGAAGAACTGCCTCGGCGCCTGCGGCGGATTCGATTTCTACACCTTCCAGGACAACATCGAAGACCAGGACCCGAAGTTCGTCGATGAGGCGAACCTGAATCTCGCGCTGCGCGACGATTCGCCCGCGTATTCGATCCCGGGCTTCAAGCGGATTCCATTCGAGAAGATCGGCCCGCAAGAGAGCGACAGCAAGCTGGGCGGCCACGCGATCGACGAGATGTGGATGGCCGAGGCGATGAAGGTCTTCAACGCACCCAGGCCGAAGCTCGAATTGCCGACGAGGCATCCCGACGCCCAGTGGTTCCCCGAGGCCAGTTTCGGCCTGTTCCTTCATTGGGGAATCCACAGCGTCGCGGGAATCGATCCATCGTGGTCGATGATGAAGGGCTGTCCCTGGCATGGCAGTTCCGATCCCTACAAGGAGTACAACCAGGATCAGTCGAAGTATTACGGGCTGGCGGAGAAGTTCAATCCGACGCGGTACGATCCGGACAAGTGGATGGCGGCGGCGAAGAAGGCGGGCTTCACGTACGCGGTGCTGACGACGAAACACCACGACGGCTACGCGCTGTGGCCGACCAACTTCGGCGACTTCAGCACGAAGCAGCACATGGCAGGCCGGGACCTGCTCAAGCCCTACGTCGACGCCTGCCGCAAGCACGGCCTGAGGGTCGGCTTCTACTTCTCGCCCCGCGACTGGCACTATCCGGGCTACCCGCAGGCGATGGAATATCGAGCGGAGTATCCGTTGCCGCCTGCCGAAGAAAACTTCGAGAACTTCAAGGCGTTCTACGCCTACACGCTCGGCCAGATCCACGAGCTGCTGACCCGCTACGGCAGGATCGATCTGCTCTGGTTCGACGGCATGGGCTGGAGCGGCGTCGGCGACATGCGCGCCGAGCAGACGCTCGCTTGGGTGCGATCGCTCCAGCCGGGCATCGTGATCAATCCGCGCTGGAGCGGGTTCGGCGATTTCGCCACCACCGAGTGTACACCGGGCAAGCCCGAGCACTGGAAACCCGGCCAGTGGTGGGAGGCCTGCGACATCTGGCCCACCGGCCACTGGGGCTACGTCCCGAGCGAACGGTTCAAGCCGCTCTCGTGGGTCTTCGACCGCCTGGCCAACTGCCGTGCGTGGGGAGGCAATTTCCTGTGCAACGTGGGCCCGCGTCCCGACGGCAGGATGCCCGACGTGTTCTATGACCGCTGCGAGCTGCTCACGGGGTGGATGGCCCACAGCGGCGAGTCGGTCATCGGCGTCGGCCCCGCGCCCGGTGAGGACCGCGCCAACGTGCCGATCACCACGCGCGACGGCGCATGGTACCTGCACGTGCTGCCTTCGCACGAGGGCCCCGTGGCGCTTTCCGGCGTGCTCGAGCCCGGGGCGATCACGCTGCTGCGCACCGGCCGGACGCTCCCCTGCCGGCGCCAGGGCGATGACCTGACCATCGCCATCCCCGCGGAGCTGCGCACCGACCTCGACGACGTCATCGCCGTCCGCTGGTAGCCAAAACCCCCGTCAAAGCTCGAAATCCCAAGCACGAAACCCGAAATCCGAGGTGAGGGCGAGGCATGCCTCGCCCCTGCTTGCGCCCTTCGGACAGTTCGTTTTGGGTTTGGGATTTTGGTCATTCGTGCTTGTTTCGTGTTTCGAAATTCGAGTTTCGTGCTTGCGGCGTACGCGGTCAGACTGCCGGGGGAATTCCGGGGTTTCCGCTTGCGTGAAGGCCGGGGATGTGGTATGAATTGATTGTTCTGGAAGCCCGTATCTCGGGCGTCGAATCGTGCCCTCGCCGGACGGAGACAAAGCGGCGGCCAGGGGCACAAATGGGTCCGGAGGCACACGTCGAGTCGGAGGCACTGATGCAGTCCGCCGCAGGCGGGCGGTCGAGGGAGTTTGAAGTCTCAAGTCTGAAGTGTCAAGCCGCAGACTTCCCACTTCAAACTTGACACTTCATACGTCAAACTGGGAAGGAGGACCGTCATGGACAAGCAACTGGTTTTCCTGATCTGTTTCGCATCGATGCTGGTCTGGATCGCCCCGATGGACCTCGGGGCCGCAACCCTTCACTGGACCGGTGCCGGCGGCGACAAGCTCTGGGACAATCCGACCAATTGGGAATCGGGCACGGTCCCCACCGCCGGCGATGAAGCGTATGTCGACGTGCCTGCGGCGGCCGCACCGAACGGCCCGGTGATTCAGGACGGCATGGCCGCCAAGGTCGCCGGCCTGGCGTGCGAGGTCGCCGGCGAACCGACGATGACGATGACCGGCGGCACGCTCGACGTCGCAAGCTGGATCTGGTGGGGCGACGGGGCCAACTGCCACGGCACGTTCACGATGACCGGCGGAACCATCACCACAGGCGCCGAGTTCGAGCTTGGCTGGGGCGGCGGCGAAGGGACGTGGATCATGACGGGCGGCACGGTCAATGCGAAGGAACTTGTCATTCCCACCGCGACCGGCCGGGCCGGACAACTGTACCTCCACGGCGGCGCCGTCCACGTCGGCAGCGATGGGCTGAGAATGTCGCCCACCGGGCTGATCGACATCACCGTGGGCACACTGACGCTGGAGGGCGATCTGCGCGCGGAAATCGAGACCTTCATCCGCGCCGATCAGATCACCGCCTACGCCGGGGCGGGACGCTTTGACATCGACTTTGACCTGAGAAATCCCGGCCTGACCACCGTGACCGCCATCGCACCGGTCACGGAGAAGGCATACGCGCCCCTCGACCCCACGGACGGCCAGACCGACGTGTACCGCGACACGAACCTGACTTGGGTTCCCGGACTCTACGCCGATACGCACGATGTGTACCTCGGGACGGCGTTCGAGGATGTCAACAACGCCACTCGGGCCAATCCGCTCGGCGTGCTCGTCAGCGAGGGACAGAAGGCCGACACATACGACCCGCCCGGGCACCTCGAACTGGGCCGGACGTACTACTGGCGGATCGATGAAGTGAACGGACCGCCCGACTACACGATCTTCAAAGGAGACGTCTGGAGCTTCACGACCGAGCCATACGCCTACGCGATCGACAACATCATCGCGACCAGCAACGCCACATCCGAGGCGGGCGCAGGTCCCGAGAACACGATTAACGGGTCCGGCCTGGACGCCGACGACGGGCACTCGACCAAGAGCACCGACATGTGGCTCGGCCTGCCTTCGGGCGGCGAACCGGTCCGGATTCAGTACGAGTTCAGCCGGGTCTATCAACTGCACGAAATGTGGGTCTGGAACTACAACGTCGAGTTCGAGCGGGTCCTCGGCTTCGGGCTCAGGCTCGTCACAATCGAGTACTCCGCCGACGGCGCGAGCTGGACGGCGCTGGGCGATTTCGAGTTCGCCCAGGGTTCGGCAACGAGTGGATACGCACACAATACGACCGTCGATTTCGGCCGCGAGCCGGCGAAATACGTCCGGCTCACCGTCCACAGCGGCTGGGGCGCGCTGCCCCAGTACGGCCTGAGCGAGGTCCGGTTCTTCCAGGTCCCCGCCCACGCGCGGGCGCCGCAGCCGGCGTCGCAGGAAACGGGCGTGACGCCGGACGTCGTGCTGAGCTGGCGAGCGGGACGCGAAGCCGCACAGCATCAAGTGTACTTCAGCGTTGACGAGCAGGCGGTCATTGACGGCACGGCCCAAAGCGATACGGTCACGGAGAATCGCTATCCTCTCGACGAACTCGCGATCACTCTGGGAACAACGTACTACTGGAGGATCGATGAGGTCAACGACGCCGAGAGCCCCGCTGTGTGGGAAGGCGACCTCTGGAGCTTCACCACCAGTGCGTACCTCGTCGTGGACGACTTCGAGAGTTACACCGACGACGTCGACGCCGGCCAGGCCATCTTCCAGACCTGGATCGACGGCTGGACCAATGGGACCGGTTCCATGGCCGGCTATCTGGACGCTCCCTTCGTCGAGAGGATGGTTGTACACGAAGGCAGGCAGTCCATGCCGGTGTCCTACGACAACCAGGTGTCCCCGTGGTATTCCGAGATCGAACGCGCGTGGTGGGAGCCTCAGAACTGGACCTTCGGCGGCGCCGAGGCTCTGGTGCTCTACGTCCGGGGCGATGCGGACAACGATCCCGAGACGCTGTATGTCACTATCGAGGACGACCGCGGACGGACCGCTACCGTCACGCACCCGAACGCCGACGTGCTGACCGCCGGCGGATGGCAAGCGTGGCAGATTCCGCTGGACGCGCTCGGTGCGAACGGTGTGGATGTGACGAACGTCGCGAAATTGTACATTGGCGCGGGCGACCGAGAGCATCCCACGGCGGGCGGTTCCGGCCAATTCTATCTCGACGACATCCGGGTGGGCCTTGCAATGCCGGAGGAATGATGACACAATAGCGTTGGCCCGTGCAGCCGACACGCAAACATAGGGTTTCTTTCTGAAGGAGGATTGTCATGTCGAAAAAACTGATGCTTCTCGCTTTGGTGCTGTTGGCGCCGATGGCGGCCTCCGCCGCGGTCAATCTCGGCACCGACCCGGACCTCGTCATCTACTTCTCCTACAACGACGAGTTCACGGACATGGTCATGGACCAGTCCGGCAAGGGCCGCAACGGGACCGTAAAAGGCGAGATCACATTCGAACCGCTGGGGCTCTACGGCGGGGCCGCCAAATTCACCAAAACCTCGTACCTCGACCTGGACGGTCCGAGTGTCCCGCCCGAATACATTCCCACCTCTGCGATCACCCTGGCGGCCTGGGCCAAGTGCGAGAACACGGGCGACCATCACGCGATCTTCAACGCCCGCGCCAACGACTCGACCTGGCTGGTCCACCCCGAATTTCGCAGCGGAGGCAACTTCCGCTGGCTGCTGCGGGCCGCCGGCGGAACCGGCATGTTTGACATCCAGGCCGGCACTGTGATCTGGGACGAATGGATGCATTACGCGGGCACCTACGACAAGGCCGTCGCCAAAGGCACTCTGCACATCAATGGAGAGATCATCCAAACCGCCAACGTCACGGCGGGCGCCGAGATTGCCGGCGACTGGGGCTTGGGTGCGCGCGTCGGATACAACATCGACAACGCACGTCCCTTCACCGGTCTGATGGACGAATTCTGCCTGTTCACCAGGGCGCTGAGCCAGGAGGAGATTCAGGTGCTGATGGAGGGCATCCGTCTGACGCCGGCCGAACTGGCCAGCAATCCTAATCCCGCACACGAGGCCAACGACGTGTCGTGCCAGACGGCCCTGAGCTGGACGCCCGGCGAATACGCCGCGACCCATGACGTCTATCTGGGGACCAGCTTGGACGACGTCAACAACGCCAGCCGGACCGATCCGCGAGGTGTCCTGGTCAGTCAGGGACAGAGCGAGGCAACGTATGTGCCACAGACCCCGCTGGAATATGGCCAGATGTACTACTGGCGAATCGACGAAGTCAACGCCGCGCCCGATTCGACCATTTTCAAAGGGCTTCTCTGGAGCTTCGCCACCGAGCCGTTTGCCTACCCGGTCGAGGACATCGTCGTGACCACCAACGCGGTTTCGGCCGCCGGGTCCGGGCCAGAGAAGACCATCGACGGCTCCGGGCTCAACGAAAACGATGAACACTCCACCAAGATCCCGGATATGTGGCAGGCCACACCAGGCGACGAAACCCCCGTCTGGATTCAGTATGACTTTGGCCGCACGGTGAAGCTGCACCAGATGCTCGTTTGGAACTACAACGTCGAGTTCGAGCTCGTGCTCGGGTTCGGGTTCAAGGATGTCACCGTCGAGTACTCCGCCGACGGCGAAACCTGGACGGCGCTCGGCGACGTGGAGTTTGCCCGGGCGATCGCCAAGGCCAACTACACCGCCAACACCACCGTCGATTTCGCCGGCGCTGCGGTCCGCGCCGTGCGGCTGACCGCCAACAGCACGTGGGGCGGCATGCCGCAACACGGCCTCAGCGAGGTGCGCTTCCTCTACATTCCCATACAAGCCAGGTATCCCGAGCCGGCCGACGGCGCGACGGACGTGAGCGTCGAACCGATCCTGGCCTGGCGCCCCGGCCGGGATGCGGCGACGCACAACGTCTACTTCGGCGCCGATGCGTCGGCCGTCACCGACGGAACCGCGCTGCTCGGCTCGACCGCGGAGAATCAGTATGCGACCGAGGGGCTTGATCTCGGCACGACCTACTACTGGAGAGTCGATGAGGTCAACGACGCCGAGAGCACCCCGACATGGGAAGGCGCGCTGTGGAGCTTCGTCACGCAGGAGTACTTCGTCGTCGATGACTTCGAGGGCTACACCGACAACGTCGACGCCGGCGAGACGATCTACCAGACCTGGATCGACGGATGGACCAACGGTACCGGCTCCATGGTCGGGTACGTCGACGCGCCGTTCGCCGAGCGGAAGATCGTCCACGACGGTCGCCAGTCGATGCCTCTGGCCTACGACAACACCGATGCGCCGCTCTACTCCGAGGCGTCTCGAACGTGGGACGCCGACCAGGACTGGACCATCGGAGCGGCCGACACGCTGACTCTGTACTTCCAGGGCAAGGCGGCCAACGCCCCCGCGACACTCTACGTCGCACTGGAGGACAGCGCCGGGCACGTTGGCGCCGCCTCGCATTCGAACCCGGACGCGGCCCTCGCGGTCGAATGGCAGGAATGGCAGATCCCGCTGAGCGCCTTCAGCTCGGCCGGCGTGAATCTGGCGAAAGTCAGTACGATCTACATCGGCGTGGGCGACCGCAACAGCCCGAGCGCCGGGGGAACCGGCACGCTCTACATCGACGACATCCTCGTCGGCCGGCCGGTCCGGTAGGCGGCATCACAGTAACCTGCCTTTTCGCCGGACAACGCAGACCATCGCGGCGGGCCGTGGATATGATCCACGGCCCGCCGTTGTTCTTCATGGGCCCTCCACTCTTCACGCCCCAGGGTTTTTCTGGTTGACGGACGCACTGTCCCCGGGTATACTGTGACTCAGAGACATGGAGGGTCGTGCGGCGGTGGGATCAGCGTGGATTTTCACTTCGCATGTCGCATTACAGGAGGGATTCCCTGCTCTGGAGGAGCCCGTGGGACACGCGTGGCTCCCGGGGTTTGTAGTGTGCCCGGAAGGGCATATGGTAGAGGCGAATGATTATTCGCCCCTACTTGAAGGCAACGCCTTGTCCCGATGCGTCGGGATCACTACGAACCTGAGCGTCTCAACGACACGCCAGGAAGGCGCAGATAAGGAAAGGCGGAGTTGATGGCGAGACGACATCCTGATTGGCGATTGGGAATCGTTCTGATCCTTGCGACCACGATTCTCGTGACGGCCGTGTACCTTCTCCAGCGATGGGAGCGCCACACACGCCCATCCCAACGTCACTCCACGATCCAATCCTCCATCCGGTGACCGTAACGCAGCGATGCGGACCTATGTCCCGCCGGCCTCGGGCGGCGTTTCCGGCGGCGCGGGAAGAGACACCGGCGTGTCGGCCTCGGCGCCCTGAACGGCTCGGGCCCGCGCGTCGACCGTGCGCGGGACATCCAGTTCGGGGCCGCCGGCGGCGCCGAGTTCCTTGAACTTACGGGCGGAGACGAGGACGCGGCTTTCCATCGATCCGACCGCCTTGTTGTACGCTTCGGTGGCGCGGTCGAGGTTGCGGCCGATTTCGTCGAAGTGGCCGACGAGCACGCGAATGCGGTCGTACAGCTCCTTGCCCAGATCGCTGATCGCCTGGGCGTTCCGCGCGATCCGCTGCTGCTGCCAGCCGTACGAGACGGCGCGGAGCAGCGCGATCAGCGTCGTCGGCGTCGCGAGGATGACTTTCTTCTCGACGCCCATCTCGATCAGCCGCGGCTCCTGCTCGAGCGCGGCGCTGAAGAACATCTCGCCCGGCAGGAACATCACGACAAACTCGGGCGCCTGGGCAAACTGGTCCCAGTAGCCTTTGGCGCCGAGGTTCTGCATCTGGGTCAGCACGTGGCCCGCGTGACGCTTGAGCTGCTCTCTCCGCGTCACCTCGTCCACCGCTTCGATCGACGCCAGGTACGCATCGAGCGGCGTCTTCGAATCCACCACCACGATGCGCTCGTTCGGCAGGCGCACAATCATGTCGGGCCGGATGCGCCCGGCGCCGACCGGCGCGGACTCCTGCGTCACGAAATCGCAGTATTCCACCATGCCGGCGATCTCGACCACGCGCTTCAACTGAATCTCACCCCAACGGCCGCGCACATCGGGCCGCCGCAGCGCCGTGACCAGGTTGGCCGTCTCCCTCTTCAGGTCGGCCTCGCTCGTGGCCAGCGACTTGATCTGCTCGGTCAACGCCGCAAAACCGCTGACGCGAGCCTTCTCGATCAGCCCGAGCTTGTCGTCGACCTTGGTCAGTGACTCCTTCAACGGCTTGACCAGCTCGTCGACGGCCTTCTGGCGTTTCTCCAGCTCGCTCCTGGCGCCTTCCTGGTACTTGTCGAGATTGGTCCTGGCCAGCTCCAGGAACTGGGTGCTGTTGCTCTTGAGGGCCTCCTGCGAAAGGGCCTTGAAGGCGTCGGAGAGCTTCTGCCGGGCCTCGTCCAGCAGAGCGAGCTTGTCCTTGGCAGCCTTCTCCTGCTCTTCGAGCCGCGTCAAGAGCCCGACGCGTTCGGCCTTCTGCGTCGAGCATTCCTGCTGCAGGTCGGCGATCTGCCGGTCCCGCGTGGCGATCTGTGTTTCCAGTTCGGGAATCCTGGCGTTGCGTTCCTCGGCGACGGCGCGGGCCTGGGCCTCGGCCATGTGCTGCTGCGCCAGCGCGCCGATCCTGCGGCGAAGGAGGCTGTAGACAACCAGAGCAGCGAGGGCAGCGCCGACGATGACACTGGCGATGGCAATCAGGACATATTCCATGAGCGGACCTGCAAAACGAACTCGATTCACCGCGATTATACGCGCCGGGCATCCCAATGTACATCGCGATCACAAATCGGTAGGATGGTCACGTTGCAGAGCGCGTAGCCCTGCCGTGCTGGTGGTGTGCGATGGAACGAATCGAGGCGATCCTGTTGGACTGGGGTGGCGTCCTGATCGACAATCCGGCGCCCGGACTGATGGCGTACTGCGCCGAGGCGCTGCGGGTCAGCGTCGCGGACTACCAGCAGGCGCACAACCGTCACGGCGAACCCTTTCAGAAAGGCCTGATTCCCGAGACCGTGTTCTGGCAGCGCGTCTGCGCCGACCTGCACCGCCTGCTGCCCGAGGTCCCATCGCTGTGGGGCCAGGCCTTCCGCGCGGTCTACTCGCCCAGGCCGGACGTCTTCGATTGGGCCGGACAACTGCGCCAGCAGGGCTACAAGACCGCCCTGCTGTCGAACACGGAACAGGCTGCGATGGAGTTCTTCCAGGAGCTGCTATACGACGTGTTCGACGCGGCGGTCTTCTCCTGTGCTGAAGGAACGATCAAGCCGGAGCAAGAAATATACGAGGTCGCCGCACGCAGGCTCGGCGTGTTGCCGTCGCGATGCGCATTCATCGACGACAAGCAGTTGTTCGTCGATGGCGCGATCCAGGCCGGAATGAAAGCGGTTCTCTACGAGAACCTCGACCAGGCCAGGCAGGCACTGAAGTCGCTCGGCGTCTCCAGCGCGGCATAACTTGCCTTCAGACGAAAGGATCACCGTGGGTTTCCTGAGTCTTCTCAAGAGCAAACCCGTCGTCCTGCTGGACGGCGCCATGGGCACCGAACTGGACAAGAAAGGTCTCATGGGCCGGGGGCGGACGAATCTGGAGTCACCCGACGCCGTTCTCGAAATCCATCAGGCTTATTCCCGGTGCGGCTGCGATGCGCTGACGACCAACACGCTGACCATGAATCGCATTTATATCGAGACACACAACGTGGGTGTCTCGGTCGAGCAGGTCAATCGGGCCGGCGTCCAACTGGCCGATCGGGCCGCCGGCTGCGCCCAGTACATTCTCGGCAACATGAGCTCGACCGGTCAGCTTCTACAACCCTACGGCACGTACAGCGAGACGCAGTTCTGCGACGCGTTTCGCGAGCAGGCCAAGGTCCTGGCTGAGGCCGGCGTTGACGGCTTCCTCATCGAGACGGTTTTCGACCTGCGAGAGGCGGTCGTCGCACTGCGGGCGTGCAAGGAGGTTTCGTCGCTTCCGGCGATCGTGTCCATCGCGTTCCAGACCGAGGACAAGGGCGGGCGAACCATGATGGGCGACACCGCCGAACAGTGCGCCAGACAGTTGACCGAGGCCGGCGCCGACGTCATCGGCGCCAATTGCGGCGACCTCGACCCGAGCCAGATGGCCAAAGTCGTGGCCCTTCTCAGACAGGCGACCGGCCGGCCGATCCTGGCCCAGCCCAACGCGGGCAGGCCCAAGCTCGTCGGCGACAAGACGATTTTCGATATGGGGCCGGGGCCCTTTGCGGAAGGAATCGCCGAGTGCGTCCGCGCCGGCGCCCGGATCGTGGGCGGCTGTTGCGGCACGGGCCCCGAGCACATTCGCGCCGTCGCCGAGATGATCCACGGGATGGATTCGACCGGCTCGACGCCGTGCGGCAGAAGGCAGTAACCTGCCTTGCTCTCCAGCCACTATGGGGGTGGATGTGCCGAAGGCCGGGACGCCTTCGCTAAAGGTAACTATGTGGAAAGGAGCGAATACCATGTCGCGACGAATGATGATCGGTGTTACGGGAGCAACGTTGTTGATCGCCGCCGGATTGCTTCTGGCCCAGCCCGGCCCGGGCGGCCGGCGACGACCCGGAGGTCCGGGGTTCGGCCCGCCAGGAGGCAGGGGGATGGAGAACAAGCCGCCGATGGCCAAAGGCCCTGCCGAGCAGAAGATCCTGGACGTGCTCGACGACATGAGCCGGAACGAACGCGGCGGCAACATGAACGTGCCCATCGAGGACGGCCGCCTGCTGCGACTGCTGGCCGAGTCGATCGGCGCCAAGCACGTTGTCGAGATCGGCACCTCCAACGGATACTCCGGGATCTGGCAGGCCCTCGCGCTGAAGGCTACCGGGGGCAAGCTCACGACGTTTGAGATCGACGAGGGGCGAGCGGCAATGGCCCGGCAGAACTTCCAGCGGGCCGGCGTCGACGACATTGTCACGCTCGTTCTCGGAGACGCCCACGAGAAGGTGGCGGACGTGGTCGGGCCTGTCGACATGGTCTTCATCGACGCCGACAAGGAGGGCTATGTGGACTACCTGAACAAGCTGCTGCCCAAGGTGCGTCCGGGCGGGCTGATCGTCGCCCACAACATCACGCCCGGCATGGCCGACCCCGAGTACGTCACCGCCATCACGACCAATCCCGAGTTGGAAACCGTTTTTTACAGCGAGGGCGGCGGCGTGAGTGTTACACTGAAGAAGCGCGCCCTGAATTAGAGCGGCCCGCGCCAAGTCGGCCGAGAACGGCACAGAAGAACAGCAGGCTCCGGTCAGGAGGACAGGAATGCCGAAAGAGGATCTGCAACGAGCGTATGGCTTGTCGACCTCGACCTACGTCGTGATCGCCAGCATGGTGGGCACAGGCATCCTGGTCTCGCCGGGTTATATGATGGCTTCGCTCGGCAACTACCCCGTCATCTTCGGGCTCTGGGCTCTCGGAGGACTGCTGGCCCTTTGCGGGGCGCTCTGTGTGGCGGAGCTGGCGGCCGCTCTGCCTCGCGCGGGCGGCGAGTACGTCTACCTTCGCGAGGCATACGGTCCGATGCCGGCGTTTCTATCCGGCTGGACTTCATTCTTCGTCGGCTTCTCCGCACCGCTGGCTGTCGCAGGCTACATCGCCGCATCCTACCTTCTGACACCGTTCGGCCTCGACACGCAGGGGAATCGCTACACGCTCAAGGTCGCGGCGGCGGCTATCATCCTCGCGGTGACGTTGCCGAATCTCTTGGGCCATCGTCACTCGGCCCGAACGCAGAGCCTGACCACGATTCTCAAGCTCGGGTTGTTTGCGGCGCTGGTTGCAGGCGCTGTCCTGCGAGGCACAGGCCGATGGGCGTATCTCGGACAAGGCCGAACGTTCGAAGCCGTCGAGCTGGGCACGGCGGCAACCCAACTGTTCTACGTGATGTTCGCCTACAGCGGGTGGAACGCCGCCAGCTACCTGGCCGGCGAGGTCAAGAACCCGGCCCGAACGCTGCCCCGATCCCTGCTGCTCGGCACCGGCGTGGTGGTCGTGCTGTATCTGGGCCTCAATCTCGTCTTCGCCTGCGCGGTGCCGCTGACCGACGTGGGATTCGACAACGCCGAACAGGTGCCCCAACTGGCGGTCGCGAATCTGTTCGGATCCGGAATCGGCAGCGTCTTCTCCGTGCTGCTGGGATTGACGTTTCTGGCCACGGTCAGCGCCTTTGTCATCACCGGTCCGAGGGTGTACTATGCGATGGCCTGTGACGGCCTGTTCCCCTCGATCGCCGGACGCACCAGCCGGCAAGGGGTCCCCGTCCATGCCATGATTCTTCAGAGCCTTTGCGCGGTCATCATCCTGTTCGCTACGGACTTCCAGAACCTGTACCAGTATGCCGCCGTGGGCCTGTCGCTGTTCGCGTTGCTCTTCATCGCAGCCGTATACGTCCTGCGCTGGCGACGGCCGGAAATGGAAAGGCCCTTCCGCGTGCCCGGCTATCCGCTCACCCCGGCGCTCTTCATGGCGGTGACGCTGTTCATGGCCGTTTACGCCTTCAAGCAGTGGCGAACCCCGTCACTCTGGAGCGTTGGCAGCATCCTCCTGGGCATCCCGGTCCACTACATCTGGGGGTTCGTCCGTCGTCGGCTGGACGCGATGGGGTAAACCAGGCGATCCGTCCGTTGACGTGGGCCATGCGAAGGTTGGAAGGCTTGTGACGAGGCGCCGTGCGCGCAGATCGTGTGGCGCGCGGGCCCTACTGAACGTCGCGAGGAAGATGGACGGCTTCGGCAGAGATGTCGAACTTGCGGCACAGCGATTCCAGCAACATCTCCAGCCGCTTCAACTGGTAATCGGTCGGCAGCGACGAAACGCCGTTTCCCACCAGACAGATGCGGATCGTCTGCTCGTCGCCCCGCCATGCGGCGGCGGGCCGAATCCGACACTGGTTCAGCCAGTTCTCCGTGGTCTGGATCTCGCCGTCGCCGGCGCCGACGCCGTTGCCGACGAGGAAATGGCAATCCAGATCCGCCGGATTGGTCAACCCTCGAACGGTCGCCAGACGTTGAATGTTTCCACCTTTGGTCCCGCTGAAAGCGATCTCGATGCTGCTCCAATGGCTCCGCGACGGGTCGATCCTGGATTGCAGCGCATGATCGACGGAATCGAGTCGATAGTAGGCGGACAGACAGAACAGAGGTTCGGAAGGAGGATTATCTCCGAGGGCCATCAACAGGACCGCACCGGTCGTCATGGAGATCAGCAGTGCGGCTAAGACCTTAACTACCCTTGGCTGGTTCGACATCCGTTTTCGACCACTTCCCACATATCCGACCGGGTGTGGCACCCTACACCCTGTAGATTCGGCAGGTTCACAAAGGGGCCTGCTCGTTATATACCACTACATCGACTCTTGCCAGTGTGTTACTTCAAATTTTCTGTGAATTTGCCTAACCTGCGCACACGTGACATTTCAGTCCGTCTGCCAGCGTGCCGAAGAAAGGAGAAGTGAAGCCCGGCACGCGGTCGCCCGAACACCTTGACCATTACCGGCGGCCCAACTATAGTGCGCGGATTCCGGCAGACGCTGCGCGGCCCGACCTCGTCGTCCTCTGGATGTCACTGTGGCGTCGAATGCGCGGGCGACAACGGAGAAAGGAGTGTCACAGTGTCACAATGGCGAGGTTTATCGGCCGAAGAGATCTCCCAGCTCACCACGCAGGGTTGCTTCTGTGAGGACTGGTCGCGCGTTCAGGTGGCCGAAGGGTTCCAACCCGAGCGTGTCCACGACACCCACTTCTCCGGAGACGTCAAACTGGGCAAATTCGACAAGCGGATTTCCTTCTTCGGCGGCGTCAGCAAACCGGCCGGCCTCTATCGCGTCACGCTTCACAACTGCATCGTCGGCGACAACGTGTATCTCGGCCATGCGCGCAGCCACATCGCGAACTACCTCATCGAGAACGACGTGGTGATCGACAATGTTGACCTGCTGGCCGTCGAGGGAGACTGCTCATTCGGCAACGGCAAGGCCGTGTCGGTCGTCAACGAAGGCGGCGGGCGGGAAATTCCCATCTACGATCGTCTTTCGGCGCACACCGGCTACATCCTGGCCTTCTATCGGCATCGGCCCGCGGCGATCGGAAGACTCCAGGAGATGATTCGGCAGTACGCCGCGTCCGTCACGTCGTCGATGGGGCGCATTGGACGAGGGGCCCGGATCACGAACTGCGGCATTCTCAAGAATATCAAGGTCGGGCCGGCCGCCGTCATCGAGGGCGCCAATCGACTGGAGAACGGATCGATCAACAGCAGCACCGAAGACCCGGTATATATCGGACCCGGCGTCTATGCCGAAGACTTCATCGTCGCCAGTGGAGCGAAGATCACCGACGGAGCTATCCTCTGCGACTGCTTCGTCGGACAGGGCACGGTTCTGGCCAAGGAGTATTCGGCCGAGAACTCCGTCTTTTTCGCCAATTGCGGCGGCTTTCACGGCGAGGCCTGCTCGATCTTCGCCGGACCCTACACGGTAACGCACCACAAATCCACGCTGCTGATCGCCGGGCTGTTCTCGTTCGTCAACGCCGGAAGCGGAACCAACCAGAGCAACCACCACTACAAGCTCGGGCCCGTCCACCAGGGCGTCGTGGAACGCGGCTGCAAGACCGCCAGCGACTCGTACATGCTCTGGCCCGCCAAAGTCGGCGCCTTCACGGTGGTCATGGGCCGGCACTACCGCAACTCCGATACCTCCGATCTGCCCTTCTCCTACCTCATCGAGAGCGAGGATCAGAGCGTTCTGGCGCCCGGCGTCAACCTGCGCAGCGTGGGAACGGTCCGTGACGCTCGCAAGTGGCCGCATCGCGACCGCCGCAGAGACTCCAGGAAGCTGGACCACATCAATTTCAAGCTGCTCAGCCCGTTCACCATCCAGAAGATGATCAACGGCCGCGACCTGCTCGGCAAGCTCAAGGCCACCTCCGGTCCGACCAGCGACTACTTCACCTACCACAGCGTCAAGATTCCCAGCGCCGCTCTCGAACGCGGCATCACCCTTTACCAGACCGGGATCGACAAGTACCTCGGCAACTGCCTGCTCAAACGCCTCGAAGGCCGGAAACTGCATTCCGGGGAAGACCTGCGGGCGGCGCTGCGACCCGATACCGACGTCGGACAGGGCAGGTGGATCGACCTGGGCGGCATGTTCGCCCCGGAGCAGACCGTCGAGCAGTTGCTCGACGACATCGAGAGCGGCCAAATCGATACGCTCGACCAACTCGAAGCCCGATTCGCGTCTATCCACGAGAACTATCCCACCTACGAATGGACGTGGGCCGCCGAGGTGATCGCCGGGCAGACCGGCAAAGCCATCGACGCTCTGACGCCCGAGGACGTCATCGCCCTGACGAACCGCTGGAGAGAAGCGGTTTTGGACCTCGACCGCCAGCTCCACGCAGACGCCAGGAAGGAATTCGCCGCGACCGTTCAGATCGGCTTCGGCCTTGACGGGGATCAAGAGGTCCGGCGGAAGGATTTCGAGGCCGTGCGGGGTTCGTTCGAGGCCGACAACTTCGTTGGAGAAATCGAGAAGCACATGGCGGCAAAGAGCGCTCTGGCCGATGACTTGATCCGCCGGATCGAGCCGCTGCGAGGCTGAGGGCAGCCGATTCCTACAGAACTGTAGGGTGTGCACCGCACACCGATCCTCTATCGAGTTGGTGTGCAATGCACACCCTACGAGTCTTTCCTGTTCCGCACAGCCGACAGGCGGCGAAAATCAGTTTCCCGTCGGCGCCGGAGTGGCGGGCGCAACGGTCGTTGGCGCCGGCCTGGGAGCGGGCGGCTCAAAGCCTGGCGCATACACGATCGTCGCCTTGTCCTTCAGACCCTCGACATACGCCTGAAAGGCCTGTTGCTTCTTCTGGTTGCTCAGTCTCTGGATAATGCCCGCCTTCGCCTCGTCGAGCGAAACCGTTTGCGCATCCGTGTGCTCGGTCGCCTTGATGATATGGTAGCCGAATTGCGTCTCCACTACGTCGCTGACCTCGCCCGGCTTCAGGGCAAACGCCGCATCCTCGAACGGCTTGACCATCTTCCCTCGGACGAAGGTGCCCAGGTCGCCGCCCTGGGCCTTCGACGGACAACTCGAATTCGCCCTCGCCAGTTCCGCGAAATCACCGCCGCCTTTGACTTGGGCCAGCAGCGCCTCGGCTTTTGCCTTGGCCACCGCTTTGGCTTCGTTCGGGTCGGCCGCGTTCGGGTCCGGACGCAGGAGGATATGGCTGGCGCGAACCGTCTCGGGCTTCACGAAGTCGTTCGGATGCCCCTCGTAATACGCCTGTGCATCGGCATCGTTGACGTCGATCTTGCCGGCCCACTGGGTCTCCATGAACTTCTGGCGTGCCAGTCCCGTCCGGTATTGCGTCTTGAACTCGTCGAAATTGCCTCCTTGCGACTCGACCATTTCCTGGATCTTTTCGACGGTGATCGGTGGGTTCTCCTGGGCGCCGCGTTCGGCAATATAGGCCAGGGCCTCGGCCTCCGTCACCTCGATGTGAGCCGCCTTGACCTGCTGGTCGAGAAGGGTCTGCTTGACGAGCGAGTCGAGGATATTCTGTCGGATCGTCTTCTTATACTGCTCGAGATACGCCGGCGGCAGGTTCCCCAGCTGTGCCCCGGCGGCCTTGACCTGCCGTTCGACGGCCTCATCCACCTGCCCTCTGGTGATCTTCTCTCCGTTGATCGTGACGGCCACCGCATTCGGATCGGCCTTCGGCTCGGGCTGGGCCGCGACCGGTTCGATCGCGCTGGGCGCGGGCGTCGGGTCGGTGGCTTGGACCGCCGCCTGGTCCGCGTCCGGCGCCCCGGCGTCCTTCTTCCCGCAACCAACCACACCGAGGACGAAAACAAACGCCAATCCCACAGCGAGGGCGGCGACGTTGAGGCTTCTGCGTTCTGTCATGCTCTTCATAGACATCTCCAAGACAAGATTGTTGTCCATTCTTCTGATCGATGATGGCGACAGGCTCAATACCCGCTGAGGAAGGCCATGTGGGGCCTATTGTTTCACACACCTGCCGGCAAGTCAAGAAATTCACTCCTCTCCGACGACAGTGTGTGTGGAGGTTCGACGGCTAGCCCATTCACGCGTAGAAAGCCTTGTGTGGCAGCCTCAAGGCGGAGCCTTGGGGATGGTGGCATTCGCAAGGGCCGTGCGGGCCGCACCTGCCAACCAGAATCGTCATCCCCAAAGCTCCGTTGCACTACGCTTTGAGGCTGCCACACGCCGTGCATGACCGACGCGCACCGCCATCCGTGACCGCACTGTCGCGCCTTTTTTTTGCGGAACAGCGCATTTTTCTATTGACTAATTCAATTATGCAGTTAAACTATGCGGATGACTCGTACTTGCAAAAGGACCGGCGCATGAAGAAGAGAATCCGAAAGGACGCGCAGGAGACGCGGAGCCGCCTGTTGGCGGCGGCGGCCGAGGTCTTCGCCGAGAAGGGGTTCTGGGAGGCGACGCACGCGGAGATCTGCGAGAAGGCCCAGGCCAATACGGCGTCGGTGAACTACCACTTCGGCAGCAAAGAGAACCTGTACGTCGAGGCGTGGAAGCATTGCCACGCCGAGTCGATGGAGGCTCACCCGCCGGACGGCGGCGTGTCGCCCGATGCTCCGCCCGAAGAAAGGCTATACGGCCGGATTCTGGCCTTCATGCACCGAATCGCCGACCCGGACAACCACGAGATCGAGATCGTCCACAAGGAGATGGCCAATCCCACGGAGCTCCTGATGCACGCGATGCATTCCACCATAGAGTCCGAACGTCAGACCACGCTGGCCCTCGTCCGGGAATTGCTGGGCGAGAACGCGAGCGAGCAAGCGGTGTGTCTCTGTGAGATGAGCCTGATGAGCCAGTGTTTCGGCCCGATGCTACACTTGCGGCGGGACAAGATGCCGCCCGGCGCGCCTCGTCCGCCCGCCCCGCTCGCCGAATTGAGCGTCGAGCAACTGGCCGATCACATCGTGCAATTCACCCTGGCGGGGATCCGAGGGATTCGCGAGAACCTCAAGGGTGCCAAAAAGAGCGGCAAGAGGCGACTTTCGCGCAGGGGCGAATGATCGTTCGCCGCTGCTCCAGACAGGAGTGATCCATGCGTGTTGTATTCAAGGCAGGTTTCGTCCGGCGGTCGTTGCCGCGGTATGGGGTAATGGCGCTGGTGCTGCTGGCCGGCTGCAAGGCCGGGCCCGACCACACTGAGCCCGAACTCCCTGCGTCGGCGGCCTGGCACAGCGAACTGGCGAAGGGTTTGACCGCCGCACCAACCGACCCTGACGTGCTGGCATCATGGTGGACGACGCTGGGCGATCCGCAACTGTCCGGTCTGATCGAGCGCGCCGTAGCGGGCAATCTGGACCTGAAGACCGCACAATCGCGGGTTCGCGAGTCGCGGGCGCGACGGAGCATCGCCAAGGGCGCCATGTTCCCGACGCTGAACGCCTCCGGCTCGGCCACGTCGAGACGGACCGACACGAACGTGGGCTTCGACTCGCACGGCGAGGTCTACTCGGCCGGCTTCGACGCGGGCTGGGAGCTGGATCTTTTCGGCGGAGTCCGTCGGTCCATCGAGGCGGCCCAAGCCGACCTGGAGGGGGCCGAGGAGAATCTGCGCGACGTGCTCGTCTCTCTACTGGCGGAGACGGCGCTGAACTACGTGGAGGTGCGAACGTTCCAGGCGCGCCTCGCGGCGTCGCAGGCAAGCCTGGCGACACAGAGCGAAACCTACGAGCTGACCGCGTGGCGATCGCAGGCGGGACTCGACGACGAACTGGCGGTGTACCAGGCCCGGTACAACCTTGAGAGCACGCGTTCTCAGATCCCCACGCTTCGCGCGGGACTGAACGAGGCGATGAACCGCCTGGCGGTGCTGTTGGGCGAGACGCCGGGCAACCTCCATCGTGAGCTGGCCGAACCACGGTCGATCCCGCTGCCGCCGGCCGAGATCGCCGTCGGCGTGCCGGCCGACACGCTGCGACGACGTCCCGATGTGCGGCGCGCCGAGCGGGAGCTGGCGGCCCAGACGGCGCGCGTCGGCGTCGCCACGGCGAACCTGTATCCGCAACTGACGCTGAACGGCTCGATTGGATTGGAGACCACGTCGCTGCGCGATCCCTCGTCGGAGCGGACCTGGACCATCAGCGGCGGCCCGCGACTGACGTGGCCCATCTTCGATCCGACCATCCGCCCGACCATCGAGGTGCAGTCGGCTCTCCAGGAGCAGGCCCTGATCCAGTACGAGGCGACGGTTCTGGCGTGTCTGCAAGAGGTCGAGAACGCCCTGGTCGCCTACGGCCAGGAATTGCTGCGGAGAGACAATCTGCGGCAGGCGACCGAGGCGGCGCAGGCGGCGGCCTCGCTGGCGCAGTACAAGTACCAGGCGGGCCTGACGGATTTCAGCAACGTCCTGGACGCGGAGCGGTCGCTCCTGTCGTTCCAGGACCAGTTGCACCAGAGCGACGGGACGGTGACATCCAACCTGATCCGCCTCTACAAGGCGCTCGGCGGCGGATGGACTTCATTGGCGGCGGTTCCGGAGCCAGAGACCGCGAAACAGCATTGAGAATTGGAGAGAGCGAATGAGTGCGAAATCCCGTGCACAATCCGATATCGCCGAGACGCTGGGCGTTGGCCACGCCGCACGTCGCGGCAGACGCTTGAAACGATGGCTGCTCGTCATCCTCCTGATCGTCGCAGTGGTCGCGGTCCTGGCCATGCGAAAGAGATCGAGCCCATCCGGGGTGGTGCGTTTCGAAGCCCAGGAGATCCGGCGAGGCAACCTGGTCGTTCTCGTCACCGCCACCGGCACGCTGGAGCCCACCAACCAGGTCGAGGTGGGCAGCGAGATCTCGGGCATCGTCAAGAGCGTCGAGGCCGACTACAACGACAAGGTGAAAGTCGGCCAGGTCCTGGCCCGGCTCGACACCTCCAAGCTCGAGGCCCAGGAGACGCAACACAAGGCCGCTCTCGAAGCGGCCAAGGCCAGGGTCCTCCAGGCCAAGGCGACTCTCAGCGAGACGCAAACGAAACTCGCGCAGCTTCAGCGCGTGCGCGAGCTGAGCGGCGGCAAGGTGCCGTCGCAGACCGAATTCGACGCGGCCCAGGCGGCGTTCGAACGCGCCAAGGCCGACGACGCCAGCGCCGCGGCGGCCGTCGCCCAGGCCCAGGCCACCCTCGAAGCCACCCAGACGGACATCGGCAAGGCCGTGATCCGTTCGCCGATCGACGGCGTCGTGCTGACGCGCAGCATCGAGCCGGGCCAGACCGTGGCGGCCGCGTTCCAGGCGCCGGTGCTCTTCACCCTGGCGGAAGACCTGACCCAGATGGAGCTGCACGTCGACGTCGATGAAGCGGACGTCGGCCAGGTGAAGGAAGGCCAGGACGCCGAGTTCAACGTCTCCGCCTATCTGGATCGGCTCTTCCAGGCCAAGATCGTGCAGACCCGCTTCGGGTCCCAGACCGTCGACGGCGTGGTCACCTACGAGACCGTGCTGGAGGTGGACAACGCCGACCTGTCGCTGCGTCCCGGCATGACCGCGACGGCGAATATCACGGTCCAGAAAGTAGATAATGCGATATTGGTTCCCAACGCCGCGCTGCGATTCTCGCCGCCTGCGCAGGAGCAGAAGCAGTCCTCTCGCGGCCTGGTGGGCATGTTGCTGCCGCGGCCCCCGCGTTTCGACATGCCGCAGGAAACGGTGGACACGAACAAAAGACAGCAGACGGTGTGGGTCCTCCGGGAGGAGCAGCCGGTCGCGGTGCCCGTGACCATCGGGGCCTCGGACGGGATCATGACGGAAATCGTCTCCGGCGAGCTGACGCCGGGAATGTCGGCCATCGTCGACACGATAAATCCAGGAAGACCAGCATGACAGCCTCCACCGAAACAAGCCGTACACCCCTGATCGAGCTTCAGGGTGTCACCAAGGTCTATGGCGAGGGCCAGGCGGCCATGCAGGCCCTGGCCGGAATCGATCTGCGGATCGACGCAGGCGATTTCGTGGCGATCATGGGCCACAGCGGCTCGGGCAAGTCCACCTGCCTGAACATCCTCGGCTGTCTGGATTCGCCTACCAGCGGCTCGTATCGCTTTCAGGGCGTCGAGGTCGCGCAACTGACCCGTGACCAACGGGCGAAGCTGCGCCGCTTCTACCTGGGCTTCGTCTTTCAGGGCTACAACCTCCTGAAGCGCACCACCGCCATCGAGAACGTGGAACTGCCCTTGATCTATCGCGGCGTGCCCGCACGGGAGCGCCACCAGATCGCGCGTCGAACCCTGGCGTCCGTGGGACTGGAGGGCTGGGAATCGCACAGCCCCAGCGAGCTGTCCGGCGGCCAGCAACAGCGCGTCGCCATTGCCCGCGCCATCATCGCCGGCCCTTCGGTGCTCATGGCCGACGAGCCTACCGGCAATCTGGACACCGCGCGCAGCGAGGAGATCATGGACCTGCTGTGCCGACTGAACCGCGAGGACGGCATCACCATCGTCATGGTCACGCACGAGCAGGACATGGCGCACTACGCCAAGCGAATCGTCCACTTCAAAGACGGTCGAATCGAATCCGATCGGCAGAACGGGAGAACCAACTGATGCTCTGGAACACACTCCTGCTGGCCTTGCGAGAGATCAAACGCAATGTCATGCGGTCTTTCCTGACCGTGCTGGGCATCGTCATCGGCGTGGCGTCAGTCATCACCATGGTGACCCTGGGCAACGGGGCGACGCAGCAGGTGACCACGCAGATCGCCAGCCTCGGCAGCAACCTGCTCATGATCACACCCGGCCGGCGGATGGGCCCCGGCTCGGCAGGTTCCTCTCCCTCCTTCAAGGTCGAAGACGGGCAGGCCATCGCCCGGGAGATCGCGTCGGCCGCCCTGGTGGTTCCTGTGGCGAGCCGATCCACCAGCGCCATCTTCGGCAATCAGAACTGGTCCACCACGGTGACCGGCACCACCAACGCGTTCCTGGAGCTTCGCAGCATGAGCTTGCACAGCGGGCGTTCCTTCAGCGACAGCGAGGCCCGGGCGGGGGCCGCGGTCTGCGTGATCGGCCAGACCGTTCGCGAGAAGCTCTTCGGCAGCCAGGACCCCATCGGCAGCCGGATTCGTCTCGGCGCGCTGTCGTTTCAGGTCATCGGCCTGTTGGAGGCCAAGGGCCAGAGCACCATGGGCCAGGACCAGGACGACACCGTCCTGCTGCCCCTGCGCACCTTCCAGCGAAGAATCTCGGGCAATCAGGACGTCGGCATGATCCAGGTCTCCATCCGGGAAGGACAGCCCACCGAGAAGGCCCAGCGCGACATCCGTCTGCTCATGCGAGAGCGTCGCCGCCTCGCCGTAAGCGAAGAGGACAACTTCAACGTGATGGACACCAAGGAGATCACGCGCATGCTCACCGGGACCACGCAGGTGCTCACCGGTCTGCTCGGGGCCGTTGCGGCGGTCAGCCTGCTGGTCGGCGGGATCGGCATCATGAATATCATGCTCGTCTCCGTCACCGAGCGCACGCGGGAGATCGGCACCCGCCTAGCCATCGGCGCGCTGGAGCGCGAGGTGCTCATGCAGTTCCTCGTCGAGGCGGTGGTGCTGTCCTCTTCGGGCGGGCTGTTCGGCATCCTGCTGGGCCTGGGAGCCTCGTTCGGCCTCAAGAACCTCTTGCAGGTTCCCTTCGTCTTCAACCCGGGCATCGCGATCATCGCGTTCTTGTTCTCGGCGGCGGTCGGGGTCCTCTTCGGCTACTTCCCGGCCCTCAAGGCCGCCCGTCTCGACCCCATCGAAGCCCTGCGTCACGAGTGACAGCACGCGCCGGCTATCGACGCGACGGCGAACCGGCGGGCGTTTCCAGAAGCTCCGCGAGGATGGTGCGATGGCAATGGCGCGCATCCTTGCAGCTACACAGAAGCGTGACCGTTCGTGTCTTCGCCACCGTCGCCAGTTCCGCGATCTTGTCCTCCTGGCCTTTCAGGGCCTTGATGTAGTCTCGTTGGAACTGAGGCCATCCGATGCGCTTGCTCTTCCATCGCTCGATGAGTTCCGGCGGCGTGCCGAGCTCCTTCTCCCAAACGTCGATCTTGTCCTTCGCCACGCCCCGCGGCCAATAGTGCATCACCAGGACGCGGTATCCATCCGACGCCTCTGCCGGTTCGTAGATCGACTTCGTCTTGACCACGGCATCCTCCCATCATTGCGGCGTTTGTGCTTCGACCTCGATGGCCTTCGGAAACAGGATGTTGTTCTCGAGGTGAATGTGCTCGTGCAGGTCCGACTCCATCTCGCGGAGGCCGTCGTAGAGAGCTCGAAACGTCTCGCAAGCATCCTCCGGCAACCGGAAGTCCGAAGCGATCGCCCGTATCCGGGCGAGGATTTTGCCCGCCTGATCGTGCTCGAACTCCATCTGGCCGATGGGATTGGCGACCGTGCCGCAATGCATCTCCGGGACCGGACCTTCGCCCTGCTGCCAGGCCTCCATCTGGCGGATGAATGGAAACAGAATCCGTTCTTCTTTGGCCAAGTGCAATTCGATGTCGGTCTTGAGCATGACGAGACTGCGCTGGAGCTGTTGGAGCATGTCACCATGTCGCTGCCCATGCGCCCGGAGCGTTTTGTCCAGCAGACCGACCAGCCGTGGCAGTTGCTCTTTCATGAAGACGTGGTGCGTCCGCTCGATGTGGTCTGCCAGTTCGGTCGCGGATGCCGCCGTCCAGTCCGTGACGGAGTCGCGATTCCGGCCGGCCTCCAACACTCGATCCAGTTCGGCCAGGACCTGATCGCTGGAAAGCCGGGCTCGCTGGGCGGCCCGCGCCAGGGGCGTCTTGCCGCCGCAGCAGTAGTCGATGCCCAATCTCTCCAGAACCACGCGGGTTTCGGGATGCGTGACGACGATGTCTTTGACGGCCGTGTTGCCGGTAAAATCAGTGGTCACGACAACTCTCCTTTCGGTCATATGATCGTTCACTTCGCGCCGGCGGCGATCATCCGTCGCAGCGACCGCCAAGAGGCTAGTCCTTCTCTGTACCGATCGAAGGCATCGCCGCGTACTTGCGACCCCGAGCGGCCGAGGTGAGTGAATACTGACTCCTGCGGTCTGATACGCCGTTGTCCGGCGCGCGGTTCGGCGGCTTCTTTCTGATGCGGTGCGCTGCTCCCCGGACGGTGGATCTACCGGTCGGTTTTGCAGCGTTGGGTCCAGGCGCGGAGGGCCTGGACGGAGGTGGTCAGAGTTCCGATGCCGCCGGCGTCGAGGAAGGCGTCGGTGGGGACTTCGAGGATGATCCGCTCGTCGAAGCCGTGATCGATCAGCAGCTTGATGAAGTCCCGCCACGGCACGGTGTTGTAGAGGAGCGGCTGGTGGTCGCCTTCGTTGACGTCGTGGCAGTGGACGTGGCCGACGCGGCCCAGCGCCGCCGGCGGCGGCTCAATCGGGCAGCCGAAATTGCGTGCGTTCCAGTACGCATGGCCGAAATCCCAGCAGACCCGGGCGTCGCTCTGCATCGCAATCTCCAGCAGCTCGTCGTAGCGATCGCCGATGCGCTGGATGGGCTCATCCGGGTTCGGGCGAATCTGGAGTTCGACGGTCACGCTGACCTCGGGCGCGTTTTGAAGGCACCAGTTGCGAGCCCACGCGAAGAAGGCGATCGACCGCTCGACGAGGTGGCGGCGGACGTCGGCGGAGGCGCCCGCCGCACCGTGAATGTTCACGAGCGTGGGCGTCTGCTGGCGCTGCGCGATCTGGGCGGCGTGCGAGAGAAATCGCTCGTGGAGAAGCCGGCAGGGGTTGTCGCCGCTGTCGCAGAAGTGCGCCGGGTTGAAGACGCTGCCCTCGGAATACGGGTGCAACGTCACCT
The DNA here is from genome assembly GCA_040772485.1 of Sedimentisphaerales bacterium. Lineage (GTDB taxonomy): Bacteria > Planctomycetota > Phycisphaerae > Sedimentisphaerales > Anaerobacaceae > Anaerobaca. The sequence goes on from JAXGYC010000027.1 coordinate 39,263, forward strand.
GCAACCCCGCGTCGATGCAGCGGGCGACGTGCTCGCGCAGGGCCTCCGGCTGCGTCTGCGGCCCGATGGGCGTCTCGGCCAGCTCGACGCCCAGCTCGCGCAGGAACGGCAGAATCTCGCGCCCGCCGTACAACTGCCGGTAGCCCGCGTCCTGCGCAAAGCCAATATCCAGTTTCAATCCGATCAGCATCGGAGCATTATGCCGATCTTCCCGCCCAAATCAAGTCGGACCTTGCGACCGTCGTGCTGAGCCAGAACCCCGACACATGGCGTGACCCCGCGGGAAGGAGAAAAGCCAACGGTCGGATTCGAACCGACAACCCCTGGTTTACAAAACCAGACGCCGAAAACGCTAAGTGCCTTGCAGAAACAAAGGTTACGCAATCCCCCGAGAACGACTTGGCGGAGTTCTTGGCGTCAGTCGTCAAGAATCATCCCGACTTGACCAAGTTGATCGAGGCTTGGCCGAAACTCCACGAAGCGGTGCGAGCACACATCCTGCTGATTGCGGAGGGTCCCCGCGATGTGGCCGACTGATCCCTTCGAGTACGAACTCGCCCAGGTGGCCGACGAGTGCGGCCTGACGCAACGACAGCGAGAGGCCGTTGCGGACTTCTACCGCCGGCAAGTCTGCGAGGTTATGGAGATCGCCGCCAACCTCGTGGCCGATGAGGGCCACATTCGCCTGCCCGACTTCGCCACGACGGGCCAGACCGCTCGAAGATGCTGAACGAAATGCCCACCAAGGGCCGTTCCTGCGCGCAGGAGCCACGAACGGCCCGA
>JAXGYC010000028.1:0-38909 GCA_040772485.1 Sedimentisphaerales bacterium
GGTTGCTCGTGCACCGCGCGCCGCGCCATGCAGGGACCGTGGGACTGGTGCTCAACCCGATCCTGTATGGGACGCTGAAGTGGGCCGACCGGATTCCCGGGTTCGGACAGAGCGAATTCGCGGCCAAGCTCGCCCAGATCGCGTTCCTGAACCGCATGGCCATCTGCTTCGGCATCATTCTGGCGGTGCTGGCGGTGATGACGGTCATCAAGCCGCTGCCCGAGCCGGTCGTGCTGCCGACGAACCCGAAGATGGACATGACCAGCTCGCGCGGCGCCAAGCTCGCCGGGGTGGGCGTCGTGATCCTGACGCTGGCTCTCTACGCGATCTTCTGGTGATCGGCAGGAAGCTGGCGGTTGCTGCCGCGTCAATTCGAGTCGAACACACCAGCGGCCCTTCAGAATCACCTGACGGGCCGCTTTCCTTTTCGCTTTCACACAACTGTGACCGCCTTGGGGTCCCTACAAACGGGATTGTGCAGAAGGGGCAACTCTGGTATAAATGATGAAAGGAGCCGGGGGGCCAAGCGGGTCGGGCTCCTGGAAGTGGCGCGAGCGGACAAGGCTCCGGCGGGCGGCCGGAGCGGAACGGTGACGGATGCGGAAGAGACCTATCGCCAGTGGAGGATTCATTTCTCTTGAGGTTGGATCTGCCGGTTCCGGCAGTCGCCCCGTTCGTAGTGTGCCCGTAAGGGCATACGATGATGGGGTAACGCCTGACGGCGTCACTACAAACGACAACGAACCAACCGGGTCGTGACCTTCAATCACATGGCAAAGGAGGACGAGACATGGTTTCCAGGAGAATCCCGAAATTCGCAATGCTTGTGGCCCTCGTTCAGGTCGCGCTGTGGGCCTCGCCGGGCGGCGCGCAGATCTACTTCTCCGACGACTTCGAGGACCCGGCCGAGTCCGCTCTCAAGTGGGAGGTCATCAGCGGCGACTGGCAAATCGCCGACGGCCTGTACCAGCAGCTCAGCACCGCCAGTCCGTGGCAGGCGTCGATGGTGGCCTCGGATCGCTGGAAGGACGAGTGGGTCGAGTACACGATCGAGTTCAAGGTCCGTTCCCTGACGCCGGGCGATGCCCCGGTCAACGTGCTGTTCCGCGTCCAGGACCCCGCGCCGGTGACGTGGGACGACCGCAACGGACCGAACACGCACATGTACCGCTGGATCATCAACGGCTGGACGAACACGGAGTCGCGCCTGTACATCTACAACGAAGGCGCCGCCACGATGCTGACGCAGACGAACAACGCGCTGGAGGTGGGGACGTGGTACCGCATCAAGCTGGAGGTGGCTTCGACCGGGCTGGCCGGCTACGTGGACGACGTGGAGATGTTCCGCGTCCAGCACGCCGAATGGACCACGGGGCGAGTCGGCTTACACGCCTACAGCGGCGTGATGGACTTCGACGACTTTGTCGTGTACGGCCCGTTGGGCCTGGTGAGCGCCTCGACGCCATCGCCCGAGGATGGCGCGGCCGATGTACGGCGCGACGGCGTGTTGAGCTGGACGCCCGGGGCCTCGGCGGTCACACACGACGTGTACCTGGGCACGAGCTTTACGGACGTCAACGCGGCCAGCCGGACCAATCCGATGGGCGTGCTGGTCAGCCAGGGACAGACCGCGACAACGTACGATCCTGGTCCGCTGGAGCTGGGCCGGACGTACTACTGGCGCGTCGATGAAGTGAACGGCCCGCCGGACTACACCATCTTCAAAGGCGATGTCTGGAGTTTCGAAGTCGAGCCTCTTGCGTATCCGATCGAGGCGGTGACCGTCGCGGCTTCCAGCTTCCTGGAAGGCGCCGGGCCGGAGAACGTGGTCAACGGTTCCGGCCTGGACGAGAACGATCAGCACTCGATCAGATCGGCGGACATGTGGCTCAGCGGCGAGGACGCAGACCAGCCCACCTTCATCGAGTTCACCTTCAACCGCCTCTACAAGCTCCATCAGATGCTCATCTGGAACTACAATATTCAGTTCGAAGCCTTTCTGGGCTACGGTTTCCGGAACACGACCGTGGAGTATTCCGAGAACGGGGTCGACTGGATGGTCCTGGGGGACTTCGAGTTCGCGCAAGGCACCAGCCTTCCCGCATACGCCTCCAACACCACGATCGACTTCGAAGGCCGCGCCGTGCAGGCGGTGCGTCTGACCGCCAACAGCAACTGGGGCGGCGCGTTTCCTCAGTACGGCCTGAGCGAGGTCCGCTTCACGTACGTTCCCACCTTCGCTCGCGACCCGCAGCCGGCAGACGGAGCGGCCGGCGTATCTCCGGATGCGACCCTGAGCTGGCGGCCCGGACGAGAGGCGGCGACGCACGAGGTTCATCTCGGAACCGATCCCGGCGCGCTGACGCCGGCGGGCGTCGGCCAGGAACCGAGCCTGACGCCGCAGACGCTCGCGTTCGGAACGACCTGCTACTGGAGAGTCGACGAAGTCAACGAGGCCGAGCCGACGGCGGTATGGCAGGGTGATCTGTGGACTTTTGCCACGCTCGAATATGCGACCATCGACGATTTCGAGAGTTACACCGACAGTATCGACGAACACGAGACCATCTTCGACGTCTGGCTCGACGGTTGGGTCAACAACACCGGCTCGACGGTCGGTTACCTCGACGCGCCCTTTGCCGAGCGAACGGTCGTCCACAGCGGCGCGCAGTCGATGCCCCTGAGCTACGACAATTCGTCCGCCCCCTTCTATTCCGAAGCCGAGCGGGACCTGAGCGGGATGGCCTGGAACATCCACGGCGCCGACACGCTGCGGCTGTTCGTCTCAGGCCCGGTGGACGGTGGCAACGCTCCCGAGCCGTTCTACGTGGCGGTCGAAGACGCCGGCGGACGCGTGGCGGTCGTGACGCATCCGGATATCGCGCTGAGCACCGGCTGGACCGAATGGCGGATCCCGTTCAGCGAGTTGCCCGGCGTCGATCTCGGCAACGTCCGAACGATGTACATCGGCCTGGGCGACCGCGACAATCCCAGAGCCGGCGGCGCCGGGCTGGTCTTCGTCGACGACATCGGATTCGGGCATCCGGCCTCGGCCGGCGACTGACCGGGGTCGAGGAATCGACTGGCATGGGCCGTATTGTGGCGGCAGAAAGACGCAATATGGTGGTTTTTGCGAGGTGTTTGTGCTAACATAGGAGGTAGTGGCCCTGTAACACAGATCGAAATGAGCGGTGTCTGTGTCGGAGGCGGCCGACCCGGCAGGTTGAGGAGGGTCCAATCGCAAACAGACCGCCTCTCGATGACACTGCGCCCGATTGCGTGATACGGCATCCCTACGCAAAATGGCTGATGCCGATCAGAGACATGGCTCGGCGTGTGGCCGAGACATCGCCGTGCGGGTACAAACTGAAGGAGGACGTTCATGTTCACCAGACCATTCCATGTGTGCACTGTCGTTCTGGCGCTGGCAGGCTGTATCGCCACGCAAGGCGCCGTGTTTATGGACAGCTTCGAGGAGGCCCATGACTTCGTCGCCGACGGCGTCACCGGCACGGTGTGGGACGGATTCGTCGGCGTCGGCGACGGCGAGACCGTCGAGGCGCTCAACGCGTCGATGGACCGGGCGGGCCAGCTCTACATGCAATCGGTGGATGCCTACTGGCACGAGCCGTGGACGCCGCTGGGCCCGTTCCTCTACAAGGTCATCGAGGGCGACTTTGTCGCCACGGTGAAGGTGACAGACTACCAGGGCACTGCGGCGCAGCCGCTGTACCACAACAACTGCGGGCTGCTGGCCCGGGCGCTGCCCGACGACGCCGGTCCCGGCGAGGACTGGGTGGCCATCGACTACTTCCCCATTTGGAGTTGCGGGAACTTCGTGCGCACCGCCAACGACAACGTGCGGACGGAGAACGGACACAACGGCGCGCAGTTCAACCTCGACCCGTATCTCCAGATCGAGCGAGTCGGCAATACCTTCCATTTCCGCACCAGCGCCGACGGCGTGAATTGGACGGAGATGGGCGTTTCGCCGATCGTGCGGGACGACCTGGCCGACGTGCCGCTGCAGGTTGGGTTGTATCAGGCGACATACTCCGCCGATTCGGGCTACGTCGCGTTCGATGACTTTTCCATCGACGGCCCGCTGGTGGTGCCGGGCATGAAGGCGTATAGTCCCACCCCGGCCGATGAGGCCACGGACGTGGCGCGAGACGCCTCGCTGGGCTGGATAGCACCCGAGGGTCTGACGGCATACGACGTCTACTTCGGGACATCCCTGGATGATGTCACGGCCGCGAACCGGAGCAATCCGTTGGGCGTTCTGGTCGCCCAGGGACAAAGCGACATGACGTACGCTCCGGCTGATTCACTGGAATACGGACAGACGTACTACTGGCGCGTCGACGCCATCGAAGCCGACGGCGTCACCATGCACGCCGGCGATGTCTGGAGCTTCACCGCCGAACCGTATGCCTACGCCATCGAGAACGTCGTGGCCACCAGCAACGCGGCCTCGGAAGAAGCGACCGGACCAGCCAACACCGTCAACGGCTCGGGCCTGAACGCCGACGATCAGCATTCGACGGAGGCGACGGACATGTGGCTGGCCATCCCCGGCGACGAGCCTGTCTGGATCCAGTTCGAGTTTGACAAGAGCTACAAGCTCTATGAGATGTGGGTCTGGAACTACAACGTGATGTTCGAGAAGATGCTCGGACTGGGCCTCAAGGACGTCACGGTCGAGCACTCGGCCAACGGCATGGACTGGACGGCCCTGGCCGACGTCCAGCTCGCGCAGGCAACCGCCAAGTCCACCTACACGCACAACACCACCGTCGATCTGGGCGGCGTGGTCGCCCGCTTCGTCCGGCTGACGGTCAAGAGTGGCTACGGCATGATGGGCCAGTACGGACTGAGCGAGGTCCGCTTCCTCTACAAGCCCGTCAAGGCCCGGGACCCGCAGCCGGCCAACAACAAGACCGGCGTCAGCCCCCAGACGGCGCTGAGCTGGCGGGCCGGCCGTGAGGCGGCGACGCAGGAGGTCTACTTCGACACGAACAAGGTCGCCGTCATGACCGGCACGACGCCTGCGGCCTCCGTCACCCAGAGCCGCTACGAGCCCGGCGAACTGAACCTGGGCACGACGTATTACTGGAAGGTCGACGAGGTGAATGACGCCGCCAGCCCGAGCCGATGGGACGGCGACCTGTGGAGTTTCTCCACGCTGGAGTTCCTGGTCGTGGATGATTTCGAGAGCTACACGGACAACGTCGACGCCGGCGAGGCGATCTTCGACACATGGCTCGACGGCTGGGTCAATCAGACCGGCTCGACCGTCGGCTATCTGAACGCGCCGTTTGCCGAGAAGACGATCGTCCACGCAGGCCGCCAGTCGATGCCTCTGGCCTACGACAACACCTCGGCGCCGTGGCACTCCGAGGCCGAGCGCACCTGGGACAGCCCGCAGGATTGGACGCGGAACGGCGCCGACACGCTGCGGCTGTTCTTCCGCGGCCACTCTCTGGGCTTTGTCGAGACCGGCGCCGGCAGCGTCACCATGAGCGGCGTCGGCACCGACATCTGGAACACGGAGGATGAGTTCCGGTTCGTCTACAAGCCGCTCGCGGGAGACGGCTCGGTCATCGCCCGCGTCGACAGCATCGAGAACACCGACGTCTGGGCGAAGGCGGGCGTGATGATCCGCGAGAGTCTCGATAACACCTCGAAGTATGCGATGGTCATGGTGACCGCCGCCAGCGGCGTCTCGTTCCAGCAGCGCATCTCACCGGGCGGCGACAGCACGTCGGTCACGCAGGCCGCCCTCGAAGCGCCGTACTGGGTGAAGCTGACGCGCGCGGGCAACACGTTCACCGCGCAGCGTTCGGAAGACGGCGCCACTTGGGTCAACATCACCGCCGATGCGGCGGCTTCGTCGGCCACGATCTCGATGATCGGCAACGTCTACGTCGGCCTGGCGGTGACCAGTCACAATGCGGCGGCCGCCGCGACGGCTATGTTCTCGAACGTGGCGACCACCGGCTCGGTGAGCGGGCAGTGGCAGAGCGCCGAGATCGGCGTCGCGCAGCCCAGCAACACGCCGGATAAGCTGTACGTCGCCGTCCACGACGGCAGCGGACACACCGCTGTGGCCGTCCACCCCGACCCGGCGGCCACCCTGATCGACACCTGGCAGCAATGGCTGATTCCGCTGAGCGAGTTCAGCGCCGGCGGCGTGGTCCTCAACCGCATCGAAACGCTGGTCATCGGCGTCGGCGACCCGGACGACCAGGCCGCGGGCGGACAGGGCATGGTCTTCATCGACGACATCGGCGTCGGTCATCCGCTCGCCGCTGAGCCGATGTCGACCGAGATCGAGACGTTCGACGTCTCGCGCGACTTCCTGACCGAAGGCGCTGAAGGAACCTTCTGGGACGGCTTCCTCGGCCTGGGCGACAATGAAACAGTCGATGCGTTGAACGCGTCGATCGATCGGGCCGGCCAGTTGTACATCCAGTCGACCGGGGCCTTCTTCCACGAGCCCTGGTCGCCCATCGGGCCGTTCCTGTACAAAGTGGTCGAGGGCAACTTCGTCGCGACGGTGAAGGTCGCCGAGTATGCCGGGACCGCCGAAGCGCCGGTGTACCACAACACCTGCGGCCTGATGGCCAGGGCCCTGCCCGACGAGGCCGGACCGGGCGAAGACTGGGTCTCGCTGGACTACTTCCCCATCTGGAGTTGCGGCAACTTCGTCCGCAGCGCCAATGACGACGTCCGCACGGAGAACGGCCACAACGGCAAGGCTTTTGCATCCGACCGCTATCTCCAGATCGAGCGGATCGGCAACGTGTTCCATTTCCGGACCAGTCCCGACGGCCTCGCGTGGACGGCCATGGCGGTCTCGCCGCTGACGCGGGACGACCTCGATGGCGTGGCGCTGCAAGTGGGCCTGTTCCAGGCGACGTATTCGAGCGATCCGGGCTATGCGGCGTTCGACGACTTCATTCTCGAGACGCCCAAGTAAACCGCTAGACGCGGCCGAGGGATCAACAATCCCTTCGAGCCGGTTGTTCCATACTCCCGGGGCCTGTGTCCACTCGGCACAGGCCCTCTTTTTTGCGCCGGCGCACGTGTGGCAGCGGCAAACACAGTTTGCCGATGGAGTCCCTCACACGCAGGCCAGACCATCGGCACGCTCTGCTTGCCGCTGCCACACAAACAGCCTGCACAGATAGCGTCTTGATGTTTGGCAAGGGTTGGGCTATATTCGCACGCAGTCGCCGTGCAAGCTGATAACCTTTCGTTTTGGAGAACGCAGAGCGAGATGGGACTGACACAGGAAGGCCGGGCGGCGTTGGAGAAGATCCAACGGTGGGCGAAGGAGCACAAGCTGAACATCGCAGGCGGCAAGGTCCGGCGGACCTCGTCCCGGTTCTGTCTGGGCGTCGAGCACGGCGACTACAACGGCACCGAGCTGTTCGGCGTGGGCACCGACCGCTTCATCTGGATGGCGTACAAACCCAACGGCGCCAACAAGGTCCGGCTCTTCAGCGGCAACTTCCCTGACGACGGCGTGATCGAGTACGCCATCGGCCATGTCCCGCAGCCCAAATCAGCGGCCATCGCCCAGACGTGGGGCCGATTTCCCTACGGCATCGACTACATTCTGCGGCGTGAGGGGTTCCAGCTCAAACAGGGGATCGACGCGGTTCTCTACGGTAACATCCCGGGCGGCGGTATGAGCCGCTCGGCGTCGTTGTGCATCAACCTGATTCTCTCGCTGTTCGATGCGAACCAGATCAAAGTCAAGAAGGACATTCAGATCGTCGATCTGGCTCAGGCGGTCGAGAACGACTACATCGGCTCGCCCTGCGGGAAACTCGACCAGACGATGGTCCTGTTCGCCCGGGAAGGGATGGGCACATACTACAATCCGTCCGACCGCTCGATCGAGTACGTGCCGATGGGCGCCGGCGCCACGGATTTCCGGATCATGGTGCTCGACACAGGCACCGACCGCCCCGGCCTGGAGAAGTCAACGTACGCCGTGCGCCGCCGCGAGTGCGAAGAGCTGGTCGCCATACTGCAAAAGGCCGGGATCAGGATCTCCTGCCTGGCCGACATCAAGGACGAGGCGGTTTATCGCAAGATCGTAACGCAGTTCGGTCCGAAATTCCCCGACCTCTGCGCGCGACTGACGTACATCTTCGGCGCCCAGCAGCGCTTCTACAGGATGATGGACGCGTGGAAGGCGGGCGACATCGAGACCGTCGGCGCGATCTTCCGCCAGGACGGCATCGGCCTGCGCGACGACTACCGGATCTCGGGGCCGGAGCTGGAAACCATGTGCGACATCGTCCGCACCGTGCCGGGCGTGCTGGGCGAGCGGATGCTGGGCGGCGGCGACAAGGGCGCCTCCGGCGCGCTGGTGCGGGCCGAGAGCGTCGAGGCGGTGCGCGAGGCGGTGCAGACCGCCTATCCGCGCAGCCGGCCCGACTTCGCCGACAAATTCGCAGTACACACGTGCAAGGTCGTCGACGGCGTCAAGGTCTTCGAAGGCGAGCTCTGACGCATCAGGAAGCAATCCCGCATGACGCAGAAACACGAATCACGGAAGAAGGGATGTCACGCCGCGACGGTTCTGTCCAACGTCCGGGCGGGCGAATGCTTCTGGAAGATGCGGCTTCGCTTCTCGGGCGAGGCGGCCGGCGCGTTCGCGAGGTTCAGGCCGGGCCAGTTCATCGAGTTCGACGCATCGGACCTGGCGATCCCCGCGACCGAAAGCATCCCGAAGGCACTGCTGGGCAGCGCCCGACGCAGTGTCCTGCTGCGCCGCCCGTTCAGCTTCTCCGACGTCACGGTCCAAGGCGATGCGACGCTCGCCGACCTGCTCTACTGCGTCGTCGGTCCCGCCAGCCTGCGCATGACCACCCTTCGCGCCGGCGACGTCGCCAGCCTCATCGGACCGCTGGGCAATGGTTTTGCCGTCCCGGCAGGCAAGCGGACCGCCCTGCTGGTCGTCGGAGGCATGGGCCTTCCGCCGATCCGCTGTCTGGCCAGGTTGCTGAGCACCGAGCACAAGGACGTCGAAGCGATCGCCTTCATCGGCGCTCGGACGGTCGCCGCCCTGCCTCTGGAAGAACGCCCTGCCGTCTTCGATGAAGGCGTGAGTCTGTCGGTTCCGACTTTCGCGACATTCGGCGTTCCCTCGATGGTGGCCACCGACGACGGTTCGGCCGGCCATCGTGGACCTGTTACGGAGTGTCTGGCGCGGTGGCTGCAAGAGAATGCGGATCGGGACCGGGAGAGTTTGATCGTCTACGCCTGCGGCCCTGAGCGGATGCTGGAGGCGGTGGCGCGAATCGCGGCCGAAAGGGACATCGACTGCCAGGTCAGCATGGAACGCCGCATGGCCTGCGGGATCGGGCTGTGCCAGAGCTGCGCGATCGAGTGCCGCGTCGAAGGCTCGGACGAAACCATCTACAAGCTCTGCTGCCAGGACGGCCCGGTTTTCGACGCGAGAGAAGTCGTCTTCGGCAAGGAGAGCGCATGATGTCCGCGCGGCCGGACGGAACACAAGCAAGAATGGATAAACAAGTCGACATGTCGGTGGAGTTTGCGGGGCGGAAGCTGGCCAATCCGGTGTTCACCGCATCGGGCACGTGCGGGTACGCCGACGAACTGGCCAACTTCATGGACGTCAATGCCCTCGGCGGCTTCATCACCAAGAGCATCACGCTCAAGCCGCGTAGGGGCAACCCCACGCCGCGAATCGTCGAGACCGACGCGGGCATGCTGAACGCCATCGGCCTGGCCAACGTGGGTCTGGACCGCTTCATCGCGGAGAAGCTGCCCCTGATCGCGAAGATGGAGCCGGCGGTCTTCGTGAATGTGGCCGGAACGACCATCGAGGAATACGTCGCCGTCGTCGAGCGGCTGGCGGGCGAGAAGGCGCTGGCCGGCTTCGAGTTGAACATCAGTTGCCCGAACGTCAAGAAAGGCGGCATCAGCTTCGGGACCGATCCCGCCCAGGTCGAGGAGATCACGCGGGCGGTCAAGAAGGCGTGCGGATCGAAGGTGCTGATCGTCAAGCTCACGCCGACGGTGACGGATGTCAGTGTCACGGCCCGCGCCGCCATCGCCGGCGGCGCCGATGCGCTGAGCCTGATCAACACCTTCACCGCGATGGTCATCGACATCGAGACGCGCCGGCCGGTGCTGGCGAACCGGACGGGAGGCCTGTCGGGTCCGGCCGTCAAGCCGATCGCGGTCTACCTCGTCAACAGGGTCTACCGGGAGGTGGCCCGCGAGGCGGGAATCCCCATCCTGGGCCTGGGCGGCATTCGCACCGCCGCCGACGCGATCGAGTTCCTGATCGCCGGCGCAACGGCCGTCGCGGTCGGGACCGCCAGCTTCGTCGAGCCCGACTGCGCGGCGCAGGTCGTTTCCGGCCTGCGCGACTACTGCGTGCGAAAGAAGATCACCTCACTCGCCGAACTGACCGGCTCGCTTGCCGAACCGGCTTGAGGCGAGTCGGACGTCGATATACACTCGTTCCATGCAAGAGAAGGGAGACTCGAAGATGAAACGACGCGAGTTCCTCAAGGCTGTCGGCTGCAGCGCCGCCGCAACAGTTCTGCCGGGCTGTACCACCAATGCACCCAAGACCGCCACGGCGCCGCGCGCGCAGCGGCCGAACATCCTGTGGCTGATCTCGGAAGACACCTCGCCCGATTTCGCCTGCTACGGCCATCCGCTCGTCAAGACGCCAAACCTCGACCGGTTGGCCAGCCAAGGCGCCCGCTTTACCAACGCGTTCGTCACCGGCCCGGTCTGCTCGGCGTCGCGCTCCGCCTTCATGACGGGCATGTACCAGACCAGCATCGGCGCGCACAACCATCGCAGTCATCGCGACGACGGCTATACGCTGCCGGCGCCGGTGAACGTGATCACCGAGTACTTCCGCCAGGCGGGCTACTTCACCAGCAACGCTTCCGGCCTGAACTACAAGAAGGCCGGCAAGACCGACTGGAACTTCACCCCGAAGGGCGAGCCTTTCGACGGCACCGACTGGGCGCAGCGCAAACCCAACCAGCCGTTCTTCGCCCAGGTCAACCTCAGTCTGACCCATCGGGACTTCAAACGCGACCCCAAGAACCCGATCGACCCGAAAGCGGTGAAGCTGCCGCCCTGCTATCCGGATCATCCGGTCGCCCGGCGCGATTGGGCCGACTATCTCGAATCCATCCAGAACCTCGACACCGAGGTCGGCGTGACGCTGGCCTGGCTCGAAAAGGAGGGCCTGGCGGACAACACCATCGTCATGTACTTCGGCGACCATGGCCGCCCGCACGTGTGGGGAAAACAGTGGCTCTACGACGAGGGCATCCGCATCCCGGCGATCGTCCGCTGGCCCGGACACATCGAGCCGGGCACCGTCGTCGATGATCTCGTCAGCAGCATCGACTTCGCGCCGACCTTCCTGTCGCTGGCGGGGATCGCAGTACCCAGGCATCTCCAGGGCTATCCGTTCCTCGTTCGCGGCAAGAAGGCCCGCAAGTACATCTTCGCCGCCCGCGACCGGTGCGACGGCACCGTCGACCGCATCCGCTGCATCCGCTCGAAGCGGTACAAGTACATCCGCAACTTCTATCCCGAACGGCCGTACACGCAGTTCAACGCGTACAAGAAGCTGCAATACCCCGTCCTGACGCTGCTGCACGTGCTGCACAAACAAGGGCAGTTGACGCCCGAACAGGCGCGGTTCATGGCGCCGGCCCGCCCGAAGGAAGAGTTCTACGACCTCGAAAATGACCCGTTCGAGACGCACAACCTCGTTGACGACCGCGCGCACGCCAAGGCTCTGAGACAGCACCGCGCCAAACTCAACGAGTGGATCAGGGCCACCAGGGATCAGGGCCAGACGCCCGAACCGGAGAGCGTGGTCGCCCACTGGCAGAAGGACATGGCCGAATCGTACGAGCGGCAGATGAAGAGCCGAGAGTTGTCTGCCGATATTTCCGATGAGGATTACCTGAGCTGGTGGGTCAAGAAGCTGCTCGTCTGAGCAGGGTTCCAACTTCTCTACATCTCGGAGGTGAACATGAACAGGATCGTGTCACATGTGTTGCGCATCGTGGTCCTTGTTGTCCTCGTCAATCAGCCCATCAGCGAACCAGCCCGAGCCACCGACGGCGGGGATCGCATGACCTACGCCCAGGCCAAAGCGCGAATCCCGCAGCGGCAACTGCCCGAGTTCTGGGCCGGCGACATCAAGGGGCTGGCGGACCGATTCGAGAGGCTCCAGCGCGGGGCCGCCCGCGTCATCGCGTTTTCGCCCGGCGGCAGACCGATCCACCTCGTCACGTACGGCGACAAAGAGCCGCTCCAGCAGAAGGCCAATTTCAACTCCGCCATCGGAGGCCGTCTGGCCAGCGCCTACATGGATAAGGACACTCGCAAGAAGCCCGTGGTCTTCTTTGTCGGTCCGGTGCATGGCCACGAGGTCGAGGCGTTGACCGGTCTGGTGAACCTCATCGAGATCATGGAGTCCGGCAGAGACCTGCGAGGCAGGGATCAGAGGCCCTTGCAGGAACTCGGCTCGCAGTGCCGTCTGCTGATCGTTCCGGCGGGCAACCCCGACGGGACGGCGCGGTTCGAGCCCCGCTCGCTCCAGGGTATGGAGCAGAACGACCTGCGGTTCTGGGGCCAGGGCACCTGGAGCGACGACCGGCTGTGCGGCTGGCCTCAGGTCAAGAGGCAGCACCCGCTCGTGGGCGACAACGTCGGTTTTGTGGGCTGCTACTTCAACGACGCCGGCATCAATCCGATGCACGATGAGTTCTTCGCGCCGATGGGGCCGGAGGCGCCCGCGATCCTGAAAATCGCCCGCGAGGAAGGGCCCGATCTGGCGGTCTCGCTGCACAGCCACGAGCCGCCCCCGGCCCTGCTGCGGCCGGCCTACCTCCCGCACGCCGTCCAACAGGACGTTCACGTTCTGGCGGAGCGCTATTACGCCATTCTGGACCAGCACAGTCTGCCGCACAACAGCCCGCCCCAGGTGCGTGCCGAGGATCAGGAGATGCCCAGCGCTTTCAATCTGACCAGCGCGCTGTACCACATCAGCGGAGCGACCTCCTTCACCTTCGAGTGCCCGCACGGCCTGAAAGGCTCGTGCGAAGTGACACACGAGCAGATCCTCGACATCCAACTGACCCTCTATGAGGCCATGCTGCGCCATGAGCTTGACAAGAAGAAGTGACATCGCTATCCGGCCGGCCCGTTGGATTCCGCTATGCGTGGCTCTGCTGTGCACCTCCGCCTGCGGCGAGACGCTGAAGCTCGACGAAAAGCCCGCGCAGCCGGGCGAATGGGGCTATCGCCCTGCCGACGCGAGCGTCTCGGCGACCGATCCGCCGGCCTTCAGTTGGCGTCCGGCCGGCGGCCTGAAATGGGAGATCGAGTGCGTTCGCGTCGGAGGCTCTTCGGACGTCGCGTACCGCGCCAGCGACGTCGAGTTCAACGTGCACTGTCCTCCGAGGATCTTCGGACCGGGGCAATACACGTGGCGATATCGAGGCATCGACAAGGAAGGCAACCACACGAACTGGAGTCAGTCGCGAACGTTTACCATCGCCCCCGATGCGGCGAAGATGCCGTTGCCGGCGCGGGCGGAGCTGCTGGCTCGCATTCCCAGGACCCATCCGCGCCTGTTCCTGCGGCCGGAGAATCTGCCCAAGCTCCGCGCTCTGGCCCAAGGCGAAATGAAGGCGCAGTACGAGGCCCTCGCCAGACAGTGCGAGCAGATTCTGGCCGACCCGCCGCCCACCGCCGAGCCGCCGACGTATCCGGCGGGCATGGAGCGCAAGAGCGAGGAATGGCGGGTCCTGTGGTGGGGCAATCGGACCTATACCATCAAGGCCCTCAACAGCGCCGCGACGCTGGCCTTCACCCGCCTGCTGGGCGGGCAGGAGAAATATGGCCGGGAGGCCAGACGCATCCTGCTCGAATGCGCCAAGTGGGACCCCAAGGGCAGCACCGGCTACCGCTACAACGACGAGGCGGGCATGCCGTACAACTACTACTTCTCGCGTACGTACAGCTTCGTCAACGACTTGCTGAGCGACGACGAGAAGGAAGTCTGCCGCAAGGTCATGAACGTTCGCGGCGACGAGATGTACCGGCATCTGTGTCCGCGCCACCTCTGGCAGCCTTACGCCAGCCACTCCAACCGGGCCTGGCACTTCCTCGGCGAGGTAGGCATCGCCTTCCTCGGCGAGATCGACGGTGCCGACGACTGGGTGTGGTTCGCGACGAACGTGTTCTTCAACGTCTACCCGGTCTGGAGCGACGACGACGGCGGCTGGCACGAGGGTTCGTCGTACTGGTCCAGCTACATCGACCGCTTCACGTGGTGGGCCGACGTCATGCGCGAGGCGATGGGCATCGACGCGTACGACAAGCCGTATTTCTCGAAGCTCGGTTACTACGCGATGTACCTGCTGCCGCCGGACAAGGCGGACGGCGGCTTCGGCGACCTGACCGCGAACAAGCGGGCCCGCAACTACATGCCTTTGACGAGCATCCTGGCGGCCCAGGCGCAGAATCCGCATTGGCAATGGTACGTCGAGCAGCTTGGCGGTCCAGCCCAGACCGAGGGGTACATCGGCTTCATTCGAGGCCAGTTGCCCAGGGTCGAGGCGAAGAAGCCGGACGACTTGCCCGCATCGCGCCTGTTCGCGGGCACCGGGCAGGCCTACCTCAACACCGACATCACCGACGCGAACAACGATGTGCAGGTGGTCTTCAAGTCGAGCCCCTTCGGGACCCAGTCGCACGGCTACGAGTCGAACAATTCGTTCCTGCTGTGGGCCTATGGCCAGCGGCTGCTGATCCGCTCGGGCTACCGTGACATTTACGGCAGCGACCACCATCAGAACTGGATGTGGACCACCCGTTCGACCAACTGCATCATCGTGGGCGGCCAGGGGCAGCGAAAGCACACCGCGATGGCCCAGGGCAGAATCACCGCGTTTGTGACTACGCCGGAGATTGACGCCGTCGTGGGCGACGCCAGCGAATCGTACGAGGCGCCCGTCGAGCTGTTCAAACGCGCAATCCTCTTTGTCAAGCCCGACCTGATCGTCGTCTACGACCGTCTCAAAGCGAGCGAGCCGTCGACGTACGAGTACTGGCTCCACGCGATCAACGAATTCGCTGTCGGCGGCGGGAACAGTGTCACCGTCAAGAACGGCGACGTCGGCTGCCACATCAGCCTCCACTGCCGGGTGCCGCTATCGTTCGAGCAGACCAACGAATACGATCCGAACCCGCGTCCGAGGATCACGCTGCGCGAGTGGCACCTGACCGCCGGGACCACGCAGAAGGAAAGGGAGATGGAGTTCATCACCGTCTACCTTCCCTACAAGCTCAACGAGGGTTTCATGGGCGCATCCGGATTCCAGATGATCCCGGGCGGCTACCTTTTCACCGCCAGTTCCGCGGCCGGCCAACTCACCGCCTTGCTGCCCACCGACGACGCCGCAACGATGGAGCACAAAGACCTCCGCACCACCGGCGCGATCAAACTCAAACTCGATCGCCCCGGCCGGGAGCCCCAAATCCTCGAAGTCCGCGAGAATGATTTGCCCTGACGGCCGGCGTCAGACACTGGAAGATGAGAATCGCGAATACCAGCGGATATCCTATGTGGAAGAGCAACAGAGTCGCACCGTACTTCTGGAAATACGCGAGCCGAAATCCGCCCGCCGTCCCGCAGTCGACCACTCCCCAAAGAAGAACGCCCAGGAGCAAGTACTGCCACGATGCGGATAGTCGAGATTGCCTGCTCGTTGTAGCTTTTCTCATCTGGACGCCGATCGATCTTCCCGTGTACGCGGCATACGAAACAGCCGAGCAGTCTACGTCCAACGCGGTCGGGCGGATGACGGCGGGCGCGGGAGTTCGAAGCGAACGGTTTGCGATTCTTCGGCGCGGCCGGCGAGGTGGAAGCCGGACTTCTCGAGGACGCGGCAGGATGCGGCGTTCTGCGGGGTGGTGTGGGCGAGGATCCGGCGGACGCGGGGGTCGTCGAACGCCCAGGCCAGCAACATGCCGACGAGTTCGGTTGCGTAGCCCTGGCCTCGCCAGGCGGGCATGATGGAAAAACCGATCTCGGCGTCCCCTTCTTCACTCGGCGGGCCGAGAAACCCCGCGGCGCCCACCAGGACCCGCTGCGGACCGCCCCGGCGGATAGCGTACCACGTGTACCAGCCCACGGTCTCCGGCCCGCCTTCGCGCAGGCGGTCGCGAAAGAACTCCTGGGCGCCCCGGTCGTACTCGCCCGGCGGCCAGCCCGCTTCGATATCCGCCTGCAACAGAGCGGCCAGACGTTCCGGGCTTTCGAGTTCGGCGTGAATATGATCGAGCGTCGCGGCCACGACCGCCAGACGAGCGGCCGACAGCCTTCGAGGCCTTGGCAATTCCATTGGCTCGACAGTCCTTCCCAAAGGCGACGGGTTCCTTGCCTTGCGTCCGAAGATCATAATGCGCCGCGTGAAGGACACAACTCATTTCTCATCGCTCTTTCGGCCCCAGCGTCCGGTGCTCCATGCCGGACCGGCCCATGGAGACCGGATTCGGGTTGATCCGGCGTACCGTTTCGGCTATGCTCTGGCCATGGCAGGCCGCCGGATCACAACAACAACGAACGGGGCAGCAAGCAGCGGAAGCGGCCTCATGACGTCGTCGCGTGACATATCGAAACGCTCATTACAGGGGAGATAGCACATGGCCAGGGATATGGAGACGCTCTACCAGCAGCGACTGAACCGGTATGTGACGGCGATGCGGAACGAGAAGCCCGACATGATCCCGATCCGGCCGTTCGTGGCCGAGTTCACCGCCAAGTACGCCGGCATGACCTGCCAGGACGTCGCCCACGACTACACCAAGGCCTTTGAGGCCGCGGTCCAGTGCGCCAGGGACTTCGACTGGGACGCGGTCGTCGCGAACATGGTCTACGTCTGGACGGGCCTGGCCCAAGCGGCGGGCCTGCGCTACTACGGCATTCCCGGGATCGGCATCCCGGCCAATACGGGCTTCAACTACATCGAGCCGCCCGAAGAGCAGGCGTTCATGCACGAAGACGAATACGATGAGCTGATCGACGATCCGACGGCGTTCCTCTACAACACCTGGCTGCCGCGCGTCTCGACGGAAGTCAGCAAGATCGGCGAGGCCTCGACGTACCGCAACAACATTGCACTGACCAAGAGCGCGATGGCGATGATGCAGTACTTCTACGCGTTCGGGCCGCAGGTGGCGCGGCTTCGCAGCGAGTGCGGGACGGCGGGGGCCATCTCGGGCATCTTCAAATCGCCCTTCGACATCATCGCCGACAAGATGCGTGGCTACGTCGGCCTGACGATGGACATGCACAAGCAGCCGGACAAGGTGCTCAAGGCCGCCGAGGCGATCATCCCGCACATGGTCCACGTCGGCCTGAGCACGGCCGACCCCAACAAGCAACTGCCCATCGGCTACTGGATGCACCGGGGCTGCGTGCCGTTCGTCACGCCGCAGCAGTTCGACTCGCACTACTGGCCCACGCTGAAGCCCTGCATCGAGGAGTTCTGGAAGCACGGACACCAGACGCTCTTCTACGCCGAGGGCAAGTGGCGGCACCACTTCGACACCTTCCGCAACCTGCCCGAGCGCAGCATCGTCTTCCACTGCGACCAGGACGACATCTTCGAGGTCCACCGCAAGCTGCACGACCGGTTCGCCATCAGCGGCGGCGTTCCGAACATGCTGCTGAGCTGGGGCACGCCGGACGAGGTCAAGCAGTTCGTCCTGCGTGTGATCAAGGAGGTCGCCAGGGATGGCGGCTACATCCTGGACGCCGGCGCGATCATGCAGAACGACACGAGCATCGAGAACATGAAGATGATGACGCAGGTCTGCCGCGAGCATGGCGTCTATTCGGCCGGCACGTACAAGACCCCGGTCGCGACGCCTCCCTGTGATTTGCCTTCGTCGGTCGAGTCCCGCAAGAAGGTGACGGGCCTGGCCGGACGGCCGGCGCCGCGCGTCAAACCCGGCGTGTGCTTCCCCTGGGAGCAGCGCGTCAAAGACCTGCCCGAGATCACCGGCGACAAGGCGCTCGTGCAGAACGTCTGGGAAAACGTCGACGCGCTGGGCAACATGTACATCTGGCAACTGCTGCTGTCGTTCTGATACGTTCGTAGTGTGCCCGTAAGGGCATATCCAGAGAACGCCTGACGGCGTCACTACAAACAGGTCTGGGAGGATTTCAATGAACTCCAGGATTGGGCGACGAGCGTTCCTGAAGCGGACAGCCGCCGTTGCAGGCGGTGTGGCGATGCCCTACTTCGTCTCTTCTTCGGCGCTCGGCAAGGCGGGGGCTGTCGCCGCCAGCGAACGCATCACGGTGGGTTTCATCGGGACCGGCGGGCACGGCATCGACATGAACCTCAAGAGCTTCCTGGCCCAACCCGATGCGCAGGCGGTGGCTGTATGCGACGTCGATCCGGTCAACCTCCACAAGGCGCGCGACCTGGTCAACGCCAGGTACGGCAACACCGACTGCATGACGACGCAGGACTTCCGCGAGATTCTGGCTCGTGCAGACATCGACGCGGTGATGATCTCGACGCCGGACCACTGGCACGTGCCGATCTCCATCGCCGCCGCCAGGGCAGGCAAGGATGTCGAGTGCGAGAAGCCGACGCTGACCGTCGAGGAGGGCCGCAGACTGGTCCAGACGATGCAGCGCTACGGCCGCGTCTTCCAGTGGTCGACCGAGGACCGCTCCGTCGATGTGTACCATCGCATGTGCGAGCTGGTTCGCAACGGACGGATCGGCAAGGTCCACACAATCCGCGTCGAGCTGCCGGTCGGGCCCGACACGCCGGGAAATCCCGAGCCGATGCCCGTGCCCGAAGGCTTCGACTACGACATGTGGCTCGGGCCGGCCCCCTGGGCCCCTTACACCAGGGACCGCTGCCACTGGAACTTCCGCTGGATCTTCGACTACTCCGGCGGCATGCTCACCGACTGGGGCGCCCACCTGCTCGACGGCGCCCAGTGGGGCAATGACACCGAGCACACCGGACCGGTGGAGGTCGAAGGCCAGGGCGTGTTCTGCCAGGGCGGGCTCTACGACACGGCACGCGAGTATCACCTCCAGTACGCCTATGCCGACGGCGTCAGGCTCCTCGTCGACTCGGGAGAGCCCAGCCTGCGATTCGAGGGCACGGAAGGCTGGGTCGGCAATCGCGGCTGGCGCGGCAAGCTCGAAGCGAGCCGGCCGGCGATCCTCGACTCGGCGATCGGCCCCAACGACATCCATCTGTACACCTGTCCCGGCGGCGAACAGCGCAACTTCCTGGACTGCGTCAAGTCGCGCCAGGCGTGCTACTTCCCGCCCGAGATCGGCCAGCGCTGCTTCACGATCGCCCACATCGGAAATATCGCGATGCGCCTGGGGCGCAAGCTCCGCTGGAACCCCGAAGAAGAACGCTTCGTCAGCGACGACGAGGCCAATCGCATGCTCCGCCGCACCGCCCGCAGCCCATGGGACGTTCTCTGAGCGGGCGCCGGGACGAGGACTTCGCCATGAAAACCCACACGCTCATCGCTATCCTGCTTCCGGCCATGATCGCAGGCAACGTGCCGGCGGTCACTTGCAGCGACTGTCACGCGCTCGAACTGACCGGGCCGGACCTGTCCGCCTGGGCCGGCGACACCGGACAATGGGAGACTATCCAGGACGCACACCTCAGCCCCGACGATCCGAAGCGTCTGACCGGCGAACCGGGCATCGGCGCGATCCTCAACGGCCCGGACGGACGGACGAAGCACCTGCTCAGCAAACAGCAATTCGGCGACGTCAGCGCGCATGTCGAGTTCATGGTCGCCAAGGACTCCAATTCCGGCGTCTATTTCATGGGCCGCTACGAGGTGCAGGTCTTCGACAGTTGGCAGAAACAGTCCGAGTACCCAGGCATGGAATGCGGCGGAATCTACCAGCGATGGGACGAGAAGCGAACGCCGCCGGGATTCGAGGGACATTCGCCCCGCCTCAACGCCTCGCGGGCGCCGGGGCAATGGCAGAGCTTCGACGTGGTCTTCCGCGCGCCGCGATTCGACGCCGCCGGACGCAAGGTCGCCAACGCCCGCTTCGAGAAGATCGTTCACAACGGCGTCGTCGTCCACGAGGACATCGAGGTGACGGGGCCCACGCGAGCGGCTGCCTTCGACGACGAGAAGCCGCTCGGTCCGCTGATGCTCCAGGGCGACCACGGTCCGGTCGCGTACCGCAACATCCGCCTGGCGCCGGCCGGCGCCAATCCGTTCTTCGTGCTGGACAACGGCGTCGCAGATGAGAACCATCAGACGCCGCAGGCCCAGGCCGAGCTGCTCGCGGAACTCGGCTACGCCGGCATCAGCGTAGGGCTCGACCAATGTCCATCTCTGACCGAGTTGCTGAGTGAACTGGACAAACGCAATCTGCGGCTGTTCACCGTCTACGCGGGCGTCAATATCGACCCTGGCCAGGAGCCGTACAGCCCCTCCCTGGAGAACGCCATCGAGACGCTCGATGGACGTAATACGATCCTCTGGCTGTTCATGCAGAGCCGGCAGTACGGGCCGTCGTCGCCGGCCGGCGACAAGCGAGCCGTGGCAATCCTCCGCGAACTGGCGCTCCTGGCCGCGAAGCACAAGCTGCGCATCGCGCTCTATCCGCACCACGCGTTCTGGCTCGAACGCGTCGAGGACACGGTCCGCCTGGCGGGCAAAGTCGACCGGCCCAACGTCGGCGTTACATTCAATCTGTGCCACTGGCTCCGTGTCAATCCGGACCGGAGCGCCGAGAACCTCATCCAGGCCGCCATGCCCCGGCTCTTCGCGGTCTCGATCAACGGCGCCGATACCGGCGGCCAGGACTGGAAGACCCTGATTCAGACGCTCGACCGGGGCACGTTTGACATGACCGCCTTCTTGCAGACGCTCGCCCAGGCCGGGTATACTGGCCCAATCGGGCTGCAAGCCTACGGCATTGGCGGCGATGCCCACGACAACCTGAAACGGTCGATGCAGGCCTGGCAGAAACACTCGCGGGTCCTGTATGGGGATGTCTCGCCGTTCGGGCCGCCGAAGAAGCAATAGGTCCTATTGGACCGACAGGACCAATGGGACGAATGAGAACCTATAGAGCCGATCATGCAAACGCTTAGACTGCTGTGCGACTATTTCCCGACCGCCATCTTCACAGGCCGTTGCCTGGTGTTCATCAGCGAGGACTGGCGGGTCGAACTGACCGAGCACAAGGACAGCGACTTCAGCCGGGGCTCGGCGCAGCCTTCGGTGATCCGCGTGCGCATCTTCAAGAAGGCCCTCAACGGCGAGTTCGTCCCGCACTTCTACGAGGACTTCCAACTGCCTGTGTTGGGCGAACTGGCCGAGCAGATCGAGAAGTACGTCCAGTCGGCCATCGGCACGAATCTGAGGGAGAACGTCGAGTAGCCGCTGCATCTTTCCCTGTTATGCCCGAACTGGAAATCCAAGAAGACGAGCATGGCGTGGTGCTGGTCGCCAAGATCGTGCCGGGCAGCAGCAAGACCGCTCTGGCGGGCCTGCTCGACCGGATGGTGAAGGTCAAGGTGGCGGCGCCGCCGGAGAAGGGCAAGGCCAATGAGTGCCTGATCGCCTTCCTCGCCAAACAACTCGGCGTCCGAAAGAACGCCGTACGCATCATCGCCGGACAGACCAACCCCGTCAAGCACGTGCGGATCGACGGGATCTCCGCGCAGAGCTGCCGGGAAAAACTGCACCTGGACTGATCGGCCGAAGCCGAGCGTCCGCCGCTCAGAAAACCGGATCGGGCAGCTTCGTCAAGAAGATGTTCCGAACTGCGCCTGTCGTGACCCAAGTCGCGATGCCCAGCGGCTGGCACAGGTCCATCTCGGCCCGGATGTCGATTTTGCGGTCGGTCGTGTCGATGTCCACGAGCTGTTCGCCGTCCAGCCAGGCGGTGATGCGGTTGGGCACAACGCGCAGACGCACGTGGTACCACGTCTGCTTCTTGAACGAGTAGAACGTCGTCGTCGGGTTCTCGGAGGCGTCGTAATAGTCGATGTTGGACAGGCCGCAAAGCGTGCCCCCCCACCCGCCGAGCACCAGGGTGCACGGCTTGTCCGCCACGGGAAAGGTCAGGGCGCAGAAGAAGTCGTTCCCCTCGACGCGCATCGCTTCGAGCGTGATCTCGTAGTTCATGCGGATGATCGGACCGGTCCAGGTGATCCCGGTGGCGTAGCTGCCCATTTCGAGGTAGATGGCCCCATCCTTGACGTAGACGTCGCCCTGCCCGCCGAAATCCGTCACCTTCCATTGCCCGAGGCTCTGCCCGTCGAAGAGGCGGACCTGTTCGCCGGGCCCCAAGTCTGCGATTCCTTTCGCAGGCTCTGCGGCTGGTTCCACGTCGGGGGCGGCAGGCGGTTCCACGGCTGGAGCCGCCGCTTGTTCCGGGGCCGCCTGCACCGGCGTTTCCGCCTGCCCGGCAACCGGTTCGGATGCCGGCTTCGAAACGCCACAGGTCCCCCGGCAGCCGGAAAGCAGCCACGCCACCATCAGCAGAATCAGAAGCCGGACGATCCCCGCCCGGCACCGATGGAACGACTCGGTCCGAGAAGGTCTTGCGTGTGTGCGAGCCTGACGCCTGGCCATCATATTGTCCTCCTGACTGTGTAAATTCATCTTGGATCAGGGTAAACCAGCGGCTACAATTATACAAGCGGCAATCGCCCGGCGGAACGATTTCTCCAGGGGCCGCGAAACCCTCAAGGCCGGAGAACTCCCGACCGATAGAAGACGTATGTATAGACACTTGGAGAAGGCTGGACGCGTTGTGTTGACTCCCGCTTCTCGCAGACAATGGGGTGTCGCGGTTTATCCACACGCAACCGAGAAGGGCCCATGAAGAACATCCTACTGACGGCGGCAGTTTGGTTGATGGTCATCCAGGCCGGCGCGCTGGCGCAGGGCAGCCGGCTGGCCAACGCCGGTAAGGCCGGACTCTACGTGCGCTCGCTCGACGAGGTCCTTCGTCTCCAGGACGACGAAATGGACCTGGGCACGGCCGCCCTGATCGCCTCAGAGTACTGGAGCGACATCGTCCACGGGCGTCGCTACCTCGAACGGCTCGACGCGATGGCTCTGGAGGTCCGCAACCGGCTCCGCCAGCAGCGGCTCCAGACCAACTATCGCGCCATCCCGGTCCTCAACGACTACCTGTTCAACGAACTGGGCTTCAAGGCCATTCCCCACGCCGACGATCCGAACGACCTGTTTCTGCACTCGGTCATGGACCGACGCCAGGGTTACTGCCTGAGTCTATCGGTGCTGTATCTGTCTGTGGCCGAGCGGATCGGACTGAAGGTCTACGGGGTGGTCGTTCCCGGCCACTTCTTCGTGCGGTTCGACGACGGACGGACGCGATTCAACATCGAGACAACCAGCGGCGGCGCCTCATCCACGGACGAGCACTACACGCAGAAGTTCGGTGTCCCCGACAACGGACGCCGGACCATCTACATGAAGAACCTGACCAAGCAGCAGACGCTCGGCTGTTTCTTCAACAATCTGGGAACCGTCTACAACGACATCGGCGACTATGACACCGCGATGCTCGCGCTGGAGCGCGCCGTGGCGATCAATCCGACGCTCTCCGAGTCGCGGGCCAACCTGGGCAACGTCTACTTGCAGAAGGGCCGAACCGAAGACGCGCTGCGCCAATACCAGGCGGCGCTCGACCTGAATCCAAACGACGCCAAGGCATACCACAACCTCGGCAACGGATACATGGAATACGACCGGCTCAACTACGCGGTCTCCTCCTATCGGCAGGCGCTGGCGCTGGACCCCAACCTCGTCGATGCCTACCGGGGCCTGGCCCTGGTCTACGCCAGGCTCGAGAAGTATCCGGAGGCGGCCCGCGAGCTGAAGCAGGCCCTCCAGATCGCGCCCCAGGACGCGACCGCCCACGGCCAGCTCGGTGACCTGTACTGCCGCGCGGGCAACTACAACGAGGCGCTTGTCGCGTATCAAAGAGCCGTCAGCCTCGACCCGAAGAGCGCCGAGAGTCACTACGGACTGGCCCAGTGCTACCGGCAGCTCGGCCAGCGGCAGAACGAGATCCAGGCGTACAAAGCGGCGCTGGCGTTGAAACCGGACCTGCTGGCGGCGCTGGTGGACCTGGCCAACGCATACGTCGATCTGAAGGATTTTGCGTCGGCACTGCCCTACTGCCGGCAGGCGGCCGCTCTGGATCCAAACAATCCGACGTTCCAGGCGCAACTGGGCGATCTGTACGCCCGCCTGGACGACAGCGAGAAATCCATCGCGTCGTTTCAGAGAGCCTTGGCCATCAAGCCGGACTACGCCGAGGCGTACTGCGGACTGGCCTTGTGCTATCAACGAAACGGTCGGGCCGACGACGCGATCCAGGCGTATGAGACGGCGCTGAAGATTCAGCCGGAGAACCTGATGGCCCTGGTGAACCTCGGCAACACGTATTTCGGTCAGGGCGACTACGATACGGCCGTGGACTACTACCGCCGCGCCATCGCGATCCGTCCCACGGATGCTTCGATCCACCACAATCTCGGAGCCGCCTATTCCAACAAGAACGACTATGCGCAGGCGGCCGAGGCCTACCGGCAGGCGGTGACGATCGATCCGAACTTCGGTGACGCGCATTACGGCCTGGCGTGCAGTCTCTACATGCTCGAGCAATACGACCTGGCGTGGAGTCACGTCAACACCGCCAAGCGTCTCGGCACGAGTGTCCCGGATGAGCAGATTCGCGCCATGCGGAGCAAGGTGAGGTGACTTCGAACGGCCTCGAGCCGGCCAGGCCGGCGCCGATTCGTACCATACCAAAGTGACTGAGGAGTGCGCATCCGCACGGCTGAGGTGAACCGCAACAAGCACAAGCCGGTGATCGGAATCGTCGGCGGAATCGCGTCGGGAAAGAGTCTCGTCGCCGCCCAGTTCGGCAAGCTGGGCTGCGCGGTCATCGACGCCGACGCCCTGGCCCGCGAGGCGCTGGACAGTCCCCCGATCCGGCAGGCGGTGGTCGCGCGGTTCGGCGCCGCCATTCTTGACGACGCCGGCCGGATCGACCGCCGAGCCCTGGCGAACATCGTCTTCGCCGACGGGGCCGGCCTCGAAGCGCTGAACGGAATGGTCCATCCATACGTCCTGAAGCGGACCGAGGAGCGGATCGCCCGGCACCACCAGGACCCGGCCGTCAAGGCCGTAGTCCTGGACATGCCCCTGCTGATCGAGGTGGGCTGGGCGGACCGCTGCGACCGAATTGTGTTCGTCCAGTGCGATCCGGCCCGCCGATTGGAGCGGGCCCGACGCGATCGCGCCATGGACGAACGGGACTTCAAAAATCGTGAAAATTTTCAGATTTCTCTGGACACCAAAGCAGCCCTTGCCGATAATACCATAGACAACAATTCTGACTTCTCGACGTTAGTCAGGCAAATCGACTTAATCTTCTCTGAAATAACTAAGAAGTAGCGTGGTTCGTTCAAGAAGTTTGCGTGGTCTTGTTGTCCTCTTGAGCGGCGGGCGCGAGATCGCCTGATTCCCGGCTCAACTCCCACAGAACCACGAAGAGAAGGTGGTCCACATTGAGACGAGGGGTGTAGCCCTTATCTGTGGCGGACAGGTTCCCACCTGCACAACCCGGCTCTGGGGTGCTTGCAGAACTCGTGTGCGTGCAAAAGGAGTACACATGGCCAAGGCCAAAATGACCAAGAAGAGGAAATCGAAGAAGAAATCGGCTCCCAACCAGGACGTGGCGCTCGACCAGGCCGATGAGATGCCGTCGGACGCCTCTGCCCCGGCCCCCGACGAGACGATGCTGGCGGCCGAACCGACGGACGGATCGGAGCTGCTGGACGAGGAGTCCACGCACGCCAAGTACGAGCGGATCAAGAAAGGCAACCTCTACCTGACGGACCTCCAGAAGCTCACCGTCGCCGAGCTGCACGAGATCGCCAAGAACGACGGCATCACCGAGTACAGCGCCCTGAAGAAACAGGATCTGATCTTCCGCATCCTCAAGGAGCGCATCCGTCAGAACGGCTTGATGTACGGCGAAGGCGTTCTCGAAGTCCTGCCGGACGGCTACGGTTTCTTGCGCAACCCCAGCTACAACTACCTGTCCAGCTCCGACGACATTTACGTGTCGCCGTCACAGATTCGGCGCTTCGGGCTGCGGACCGGCAATATCGTTTCTGGACAAATACGACCGCCAAAAGACTCAGAGAAGTATTTCGCCCTGCTGCGTGTCGAGGCGATCAACTTCGAGAACCCGGACCTGCTCGCCGACAAGATCGTGTTCAGCGACCTGACGCCGCTGCATCCGGAGGAGCGTCTGATCCTCGAGACGAAGGCGGACGAACTGAACATGCGGATCATCGACCTGGTGACGCCCGTGGGCAAAGGCCAGCGCGGCCTGATTGTGGCGCCGCCGCGCACCGGCAAAACCATTCTGCTCCAGAAGATGGCCAATGCCATCACCATGAATCATCCGGAGGTCAAGCTCATCATTCTGCTGATCGACGAGCGGCCCGAGGAAGTCACGGAAATGGAGCGCAAGACCGGCGAGGCCGTCGAGGTCATCAGTTCGACGTTCGACGAGCCGGCCGCGCGGCACTGCCAGGTGGCCGAGATCGTGATCGAGAAGGCCAAGCGCATGGTCGAGTACGGTCAGGACGTGGTCATCCTGCTCGATTCGATCACGCGTCTGGCTCGTGCCTACAACAACGAGACGCCGCACTCCGGCCGCATCCTCACCGGTGGCGTGGACGCCGGCGCCATGCAGATGCCGAAGAAGTTCTTCGGCGCCGCTCGAAAGATCGAAGAAGGCGGCTCGCTGAGCATCTTCGCCACCGCCCTGATCGACACCGGCTCCAAGATGGACGAAGTGATCTTCGAGGAGTTCAAGGCCACCGGCAACATGGAGCTTCACCTGGACCGCAAGCTCGTGGATCGGCGCGTCTGGCCGGCCATCGAGATCAACCGCAGCGGGACGCGACGCGAAGAGCTGTTGCTCGATCCGAAGGAGCTCGAGCTGGTGTATCGCCTGCGCAGAGTCCTCAGTGACCTGAATCCGGTCGAGGCGGTCGAGCTGCTCAAGAATCGGCTCTCCAAGACCCGCAGCAACGCGGAATTCCTGATGACGATGAGCCTGGATTAGCGGCGACGTTGTCGCCAGGCCGGTGCGGCGGTGACTCGCCGACCGGGCGAATCGGGCCCTTTACAGAGGGGCCTGTGAAAGGTAGCATGAGATCCGGCAGGCGCGGGCCTGCCGGATTTTTTTGTGTAGCGCCTTTGAGTTGGGACCGTCATGGCAGAGCAGTTGGACAAAGTCTACGATCCGCAGAGCGTGGAAAAGCAGGTCAATGCGCTCTGGGGTTCGCGACCCTATTTTCACCCCGACGCGTCGGGCGGCGCCGACGCGGGAACGTATACGATCGTGATCCCGCCGCCCAACGTCACCGCCGCACTGCACCTCGGCCATGCCCTGAACAACACTCTCCAGGACGTGCTGATCCGGTTCCGCCGGATGCAGCAGCGAAGGACGCTCTGGATGCCCGGCACGGACCATGCGGGCATCGCGACGCAAACGGTGGTCGAGAAACGCATCCTCGCGGAAGAAGGAAAACGGCGCACCGACTTCGATCGCGATGAGTTTGTCGCCAGGGTCCAGGCGTGGAAGGATGAGTACGAAGCGACGATCATCGGCCAGCTAAAGGCGATGGGGTGCTCCTGCGACTGGGCGCGCACGCGGTTCACGATGGATGAGGTGTGCGCCAAGGCGGTGCGGGCTGACTTCTTCAACCTCTTCCAGGACGGCCTGATCTATCGCGGCAAGCGTCTGGTCAACTGGGACCCGGCCACGCAAACGGTGCTGGCCGACGACGAGGTCGAGCACGAGACGGTTCGTGGCCATTTCTGGTATCTGCGCTATCCGCTCGTCGAGCCTGTGGAGATACCGCGTGGCGAGGGCGTCTTGCCCTTGCCTCCTGGCCGTGGCGAGGGCATCTTGCCCTTGCGTTCCGAGAGCGTCCCGCTCTCGGCGCAAACCGATGGGTTACGAAAACGCAAAGGCCACAGTCTTCCCCACTGGACGAAATCCGGCGCCACGTACACCGTCAACTTCCGCCTGGCTGACAGTCTCCCGGCGTCCGTTCTCGATGCCTGGCGACAGGAGCGAAAGGAAATCCTGGCGGCCGCCCAACAGCAAGATCGCCCTCTGACAACTCACGAAGAGATGGAGCTCGATCGGCTGTACAGCACTCGCATTGCGGCCTTCCTGGATTCCGGGCACGGCGCCTGCCATCTGGCCAAACCCGAGATCGCTTCCATGGTCCAGGATGCGCTGCGGCATTTCGACGGCAAACGGTATGATCTAGTCGCCTGGTGCATCATGCCCAATCACGTTCACGCGATTGTCCGGCCCTTGGAAGGCCATGACCTCGCCGGGATCCTTCACAGTTGGAAGTCCTTCACCGCCAAGCAGGCCAACCAGCAATTGGGTGAAACCGGTTCTTTCTGGCAGGAAGAGTCCTACGATCACCTGATCCGCGATGAGGACGACTTCCATCACCAGTTGACCTATCTCCTTCAGAACCCCGAGAAGGCGGGGCTCGCGGATTGGCCGTGGATGACATGCAAGATGCAGGATTCACAGCAGGAAGACCACGGGCAAGATGCCCGTGGGAAGCAAGGGCGGGACGCCCTCGCCACGATTGGGTACGTTACCGTGGCGACGACGCGGCCGGAGACGATGCTGGGCGATACGGCGGTCGCGATGAACCCGGCTGACCCGCGGGCGAAGTATCTCGTCGGCAAACAGATTCGACTGCCCATCGTCGGGCGGATCATTCCGATCATCGCCGACGAGCACGTGGTTCTGCCCAATCCCGAGAGCGAGGACGAGAAGGCCCGATTCTCGACGGGCTTCCTGAAGGTCACGCCCGCCCACGACCCGGACGACTGGGCCATCGGCCAGCGGCATGGGCTGCCGGTCATCAACATCATGGCCCCGGACGGCTCGATCAGCGACAAATACGGCTGGACCGACGCCACCGAGCCCGAGGCCAGAGAGTTGCTGGGCATGGACCGCTTTGAAGCTCGCGAGGCCATCGTCGAGTGGTTCCGCCAGGAAGACCTGCTCGAAGAGGTTCGCGAATACACCCACGAGGTCGGCCACAGCTACCGCAGTCACGTCCCCATCGAGCCCTATCTGTCAGACCAGTGGTACATCGCGGTCAAGAAACCGATCGACCATCTGACAGCGAAGTTCGGCAGCGGCCTGATTGAAGGCACCGATGTCCCGGTGAACTCGCTGGCGGGCCTGGCGCTGAAGCCCCTGCTCGACGGGCGGCTGCGATTCATCCCTGAGCGATACGCCAGGACGTATCAGGCTTGGCTGGAGAACCTCCGCGACTGGCCGATCAGCCGCCAGCTCTGGTGGGGCCACCGCATTCCCGTCTGGAAATGTCTTGGAAGAGACCTGTTTCAACGCAACAAGGACTTCTTCGACAGACTGCAGCGCGAAGCGAAAGGACAAACAACTGATAGTGAGCTTTTCGTGTTCGCCACGACATTTGGAGAGACAGAAGTAGCGACACAAAGGCGAACTGAAGAGGGTGAGGAGTTCTTCTATGTCTGTGTTCCTGCTGATAATCCGCGGGTGGAAGAGCAACTCGAAGGCATAGGATTTGTACGCGATCCAGACGTGCTGGACACGTGGTTCAGCTCGGCGTTGTGGCCATTCAGCACGCTGGGCTGGCCGGAGCCAACGGCGGAGATGAAGGCGTTCTATCCGGGCGATGTCCTGTGCACCGCGCGCGAAATCATCACGCTGTGGGTCTCGCGCATGGTGATGATGGGCCAGTACTGCGCCGGGGACATCCCCTTCCGCGACGTCTACATCCACGCGATGATCCAGGACGGCGAGGGCCGCAAGATGTCCAAGAGCCTGGGCAACGGGATCGATCCGCTGATCGCCATCGACAGCCACGGCGCCGACGCGATGCGCTTCACGCTGGCCAGCATGACCACCGACACGCAGGACATCCGCATGCCGGTGGCCCC
The DNA here is from genome assembly GCA_040772485.1 of Sedimentisphaerales bacterium. Classification (GTDB taxonomy): domain Bacteria; phylum Planctomycetota; class Phycisphaerae; order Sedimentisphaerales; family Anaerobacaceae; genus Anaerobaca. Next base: position 30,163 of record JAXGYC010000028.1, read on the forward strand.
GATGACGCTGCCGGATGGGCGGCAGGTGAACACCTCGCCCAAGTTCGACATCGGCCGCAACTTCTGCAACAAGCTCTGGAACGCCTCGCGCTTCGCGATGATGAACCTCGAAGGGTTCGCACCCGCGTCGTTCGGTGTCAGCGATCTCGACGTGATCAGCACGTGGATCCTGTCGCGACTGGCGACGACGGAAGCGGAGGTCACCGCTTCGCTGGAGGCCTTCAAGTTCAGCGAGCCGCTGGCGCAGCTCTATCGCTTCTTCTGGAACGACTTCTGCGACTGGTACCTCGAATGGGTCAAGTTCAGCATGCGGGACGAAGCCCGGCGCCCGATGGCGCAGAACGTTCTGGCCTTCGTGCTCGACCGCACGCTGCGTCTGCTGCACCCGTTCGTGCCGTTCATCAGCGAGGGCATCTACCAGAAGCTCAACGAGGTGGCGCCCGCGCGAAGTCTGGGGAGCATCGCGACCAACGACGGCGCCGACGCCCTGACGATCAGCCGTTGGCCGGCGGGAATCGGCCACCTGGCCCATCCCGACGTGGAAGAGCAGATTCGCGTTGTCCAGGAGGCGATTCGGGCGATTCGCGACATCCGGAACAAGTACAACAAGTCGAGCGAGGTTCTGACGGCCTCGGCCAACGCCCCGAAGGCCACCGCCGACGTGCTCAACGCCAACGCCGATTTGATCTGCCAACTGGCCAACCTGGATTCGTTCCAGGCGGCCGAGGGGGCGGCCAAACCGAACAACGCCGCCACCACGATAGTAGAAGGAACGCAGCTCTACGTGCACAACGTGATCGACCCGGTTGCCGAACGGGCCCGTCTCGACAAGCAGAAACAGGAAATTCAGCAGGCCAAGAAAGTCGTGGAAAGCAAGCTCGCCAACGAGAATTTCGTGACGCGGGCCAAGCCGGAAGTCGTCGCCCAGGCTCGCGAGAGGCTCGCGCAGTTTCAGGAGCAATTGCAGGCCGTCGAAGCGCACCTGGCCGAGCTGAGCGGTTGATTCGGCGAAGGGAGACCGAAGATGGACGTGGAAGTCGAGCTGTCACGAATCATCATCAATGAGACGTCCGACCAGCAGATCATCGTCCTGAAGGAGAGGCACGGGGATCGGGCGTTTCCGATCGTGATCGGCATCGTGGAGATCTTCGCGATCGATCGGCGTCTCAAGGGGATCGTGCCGCCGCGTCCGATGACGCACGATCTGCTCGCCAACGTCATCGACGGTCTCGGGGCCAAGGTTCAGCGGATCGTGATCGACGACCTGCGCGATCACACATTCTACGCAAAGATCTACCTCCAGATGGACGGACGCACGGTGAAGATCGACTCGCGTCCGTCCGACGCGATCGCGCTGTGTGCGGCGATCAGCGCGCCGATCTTTGTGGCGGATCATGTTTTCGACAAGACGAGTCAGTGAACAGGACCGTGAGCATGAAGAGCCCGACGGCGATGCACAGCATGGCATCGGCCAGATTGAACGTGTGCCAGTGCCGTCCGGGCCAATAGACCACATCGATGAAGTCGCGGACTCGACCGTCGTTGAAGGCACGGTCCCAGAGGTTGCCGCAGACGCCCGCCGCGAATAGCCCCATGGCCACCTGAACGAGTCGCTGTCGCGCGGCGCCGAACAGGAACAGCCCCAGGATGATCGCCAGGGCGACCGTCGATACGCCCACAAGAAACAGCCGATTGCCGGCGGCGATGCCGAAGGCCGCTCCATCGTTGAGCGCCAGCCGGAACGAGAGGATACCGTCGAGGATCGCCTGGCTCTGATCCGGCTTGTCCCGCAGAGCCGCGAACACCGCATGCTTGGTCCAGAGGTCCAGCAGAACCCCCACGGCGGCCGTCGGCCAGAAGATCAGGTGAGCAACGCGGTCCGGCAGGGCCTCTTTACAGCCGCTCAGCAGGCCCCGGCGCGGCGCCGCCACCTTGCCCGGCTGTTCCTCGGTTGTCGTCATCGGTTCAGTCATCCAGTCCTCGCATTGGATTCGTCGTGGTTGAGTTCTCCCGGATCAGCTTCTCCAGCCAGTCCCGTTTGGGCTGGTCGGGGTTGATCGCCAGGGCATGCCGCCAGTGACGCAGCGCCGCCGACTGCCACGCGTCGCCGCCGGTCTGCTGGGCCTTGACCATGCAGGCCACGCCCAGACCCCGATAGGCCTCCCAATCGCCGCCGTCGAGAGCCACCGCCTTCTCATACATCGCCATCGCCTGGTCCGCATCGCCCAGCTTCAGAAGGCAGTATCCAAGGTCGCGCAACGCCGCCGAATGGTCGGGGCGGACCTGAACCACCTCCAGCAGCAGCCCCCTGGCCCGTTCGTACTGCCGGCTCCTCATCCAGGCTCGGGCCAGCGCCAGCGTCAGATCCAGATTCGCAGGGTCGCCCGTGAGCAGTTCCTGGTATACCAGGGCCGCCTGCCCGTAATCCTTCTGCTGTTCATAGGTATCGACCAGCAGACGCAGAACCTCCTGCGATTGGGGATCGATCCGTCGAGCGGACTCGGCGTGGGCCGCCGCCCGAGCCGGCTGGCCGACGTGCAGATAGCACTGGGCGGCCCCAAGCTGGGCCGCAAGGTTCTCCGTGTCCAGGTCCCCCGCCCGTGCGAAGGACCGGGCCGCCTCGGCGAACCGGCCCAGATCCCGGCAGGCCTGGGCCAGATCCATGTGGTTCTGAAACGACCACGGATCGAGCTCGGCGGCCTTGCGAAAGGCTTCGACCGCCGGCTCGGGCTGGCGCAGCGCCAAGTGGGCCTTGCCCAGTTCCGAATAGGCCAGCACGAAATCGGGGGTCTGCTCGACCACGGCCCGCAGCTTCGTGACGGCCGGTTCGTCCTGTCCTTGTTCGCGAAGTTTGACGGCATCGAGGTACATATCGACCGCCTGCTGCTGCTCGGAGCAGCCGGGAACAAGGCACATCCCCAAAGCCGCAACGCTCAGCCAGACCGAAATCCCCCTGTTGTATCCCTCGAACACGTGCCGGACGCCTTTCCCAATCCTGCGAGGCTCGCCACTGAGCATCCTGACGGTCACATTTCCCGCCGAGGACAGGATTATAGCAGACCCGGCGGCTCTGTCAAAGCCCCCGGGCCCGGCGGAATCGCCCCCCGGCGGGATCCGCTTAATGTTTGACAGAGGGTCGGCGGGCCTATATGTTATGTGGCTGCTCTGGTTTTGGGTATGCGCCGGGACGAGGCTGCGCCTCGTCTCTGTTGTTATGGATTGAAAGGTGTGTCGTACATGGCGAAAGAGAAAGCCGCGATTGCGAAAAGACCCTGTGTGCTGATCATACGCGACGGATGGGGCTATAACCCCGACCCCGCCGAAGACGATTACAACGCCATCAAGCAGGCGCACACGCCGACGGACGACATGCTGATGGCCGAGTACCCCCACTGCCTGATCCGCACGTACGGCGAGTACGTCGGGCTGCCCGACGGGACGATGGGCAATAGCGAGGTGGGCCATCAGAACATCGGGGCCGGACGGACCGTGCCGCAGGAGTCGGTCCGCCTGACGCACGCGATTCGCGACGGCTCTTTCTTCGAGAACGAGCAGTTCCTCAAGCTCGTCCAGTTCGTCAAGGAGCACAAAGGCAAGGTGCATCTGATGGGCCTGTGCAGCGACATCGGCGTCCATTCGCTGCTCGGCCATCTTTACGGCCTGCTCGAACTGGCCAGGCGAAACGGCCTGACCGAGGTGTTCATCCACGCCTTCACGGACGGACGCGATTCGCCGCCCGACAGCGGCCTGGGTTATATCCGCGACATCGAGGCCAAAGCCGCCGAGATCGGCGTCGGCAAGATCGCCACCGTCACGGGACGATTCTACGCGATGGATCGCGACAGCCGTTGGGACCGTGTCCAGAAGGCCTACGAGTGCCTGCGGGTCGGCAAGGGGCTCAAGACCACCAGCGCCCAGGAGGCCGTCCAGAGCAGCTACGCCAGGAACGTGACCGATGAGTTCATCGAGCCGACGTGCATCGTCACCAAGGACGGCGCGCCGCTGGCGACCATCGATGACGGAGACGGCATCGTGTTCTTCAATTTCCGAGGCGACCGCCCGCGCGAGCTGACGCGTGCGTTCGTGGACCCGGACTTCAAGGAGTTCGTGCGCCCGACGATGCCGGATGTCTACTTCGTGTGCATGACCGAGTACGACGCCAGCATCCCGGCGCCGGTGGCGTTCCCCAAGCCGGCCAAGATGAAGAACATCCTGGCCGCCTACTGGAGCGAGCTGGGTCTGAAGCAATTCCGCTGCGCCGAGACGGAGAAGTACGCCCACGTGACGTTCTTCTTCAACGACTACACAGAGAAGCCGTTCAAGGGCGAGGACCGTCAGATCGTCCCGTCGCCCAAGGTGCGGACGTACGATCTCAAGCCGGAGATGAGCGCCCGCGAGGTCGCCAGCGTCGTGTTGGAGAGACTCGACTCGGATAAGTACGACGTGATGGTCATCAATTTCGCCAATCCGGACATGGTCGGTCACACGGGCGACCTCGCCGCCGCGGTCCAGGCCGCGGAGACGGTCGACGAGTGCGTCGGGAGGATCCTCGACAAGGTCAAGAGCATGGGGGGCGCTGTAATCGTCACCGCCGACCACGGCAACTTCGAGAAGATGATCGACGGAAACCCGGACAGTCCGCACACCGCTCACACCGTCGGCGACGTACCGCTGATCGTTTTCGACGACGAGTACAAAGGCAGAACGCTGCGCGAAGGCGGGACGCTGGCGGACATTGGGCCGACGATGCTCCAGATCATGGGTCTGCCTCAGCCGGCGGAGATGACCGGCCGCAGTCTGCTCCAGGGAGCGTGACGGCCGCCCAGGCTCCGAGTACGCATCCACTGGACGCCAAGGGAACCGGGTGGGAACCATGGGTCGAATCGTTCGCCTTGACCAGAACATGATCAACATGATCGCGGCGGGCGAGGTCATCGAACGTCCGGCCAGCGTGGTCAAGGAGCTCCTGGAGAACAGCATCGACGCCGGCGCCACGCAGATCACCGTCGCGGTCGAAGACGGCGGCCGCAGGCTGATCTCTATCACCGACAACGGCGAGGGAATGGCCGCCGACGATCTGGCGGCCGCCTTCGAATCCCACGCGACGAGCAAAATCAAAGACACCGCCGATCTGAACGGCATCGCCACGCTCGGCTTTCGTGGCGAGGCGCTGGCCAGTGTCGCTTCCATCGCGTACGTTCGGGCGGTCAGCCGGATGCCCCAGTCCGATCAGGCCCACTGCATCGAGATCGACTGCGGCGTGAGCAAGCCCGTCGGCCCGTGCAGCGGCGACGTCGGCACGACGATCCAGATCCGCGACGTCTTCTACAAGACACCAGCCCGCCGCAAGTTCCTGCGAACCGCCAACACGGAGATGGGACACGTCAGCGAGCAGTTCACGCGAATCGCCCTGCCCAACGGCCGGCTCGACCTAACGCTCGTCCACAACGGCAAGGAACTGTACCATCTCGCGGGAAACCTCAGTCTGCGGCAGCGCATCGCGCAGCTCTTTGCGATGCTTGCAGCCGACGACCTGATCGAGACCCAGACGGAGGAGAAAGGCATCCGCATCCGCGCCCTGCTCGGCCATCCGAGCGCGTCCCGGACGAACAACCAGTTCCAGTACGCATTTCTCAACGGCCGTTTCATACGGGACAAGTTCATCTCGCACGCCATCAAGGAGGCCTACCGGGGCCTGCTCGAACCGAACCGCTTCCCGGTCGCCTTCCTGTTCATCGAGATGCCGTACGACGAGTACGACGTCAACGTGCACCCGACCAAGACGGAGGTCCGGTTCTACAACTCCAATCTGGTCCACTCGCAGATTCTCAGCACGATGCGCGAGAAGCTGCTCGGCACGGACCTGCACATGCCCGCCAGGCTGCCATCGGGCCTGCCTTCGGCATCGGAGGACAGTCGCCAGGTGCAGCGGGCCAGGCGGCAGGAGATCGCCGACGCCATGGCGGACTTCTTCAAGCAGCATCGGCCCGTCAACCGGCAGCAGCAGTTCGATTTGCAGCCGGACGAGCGACCCTCGCCTGCCGGGGCACCGAGCCGACGTGAACCGGCAATCCCCCATGAGGCTGCGATGCCGGAGCTGAGCTTCGAGGGACCGAAGTACCTCCAGATCCATGACAGCTACATCGTCGAACAGACGGAGGAAGGCTTCGTCATCATCGATCAGCGGGCGGGCAGCGGCCCTCTCGAATCGCAGCGGCTCCTGCTGCCCGAAACCCTCGACGTGACCGATGCGCAGGCCGACGCCATCGAGAACAACGCCGACGTGATCGCCCGGCTTGGAATCGAATTGGCGCCCTTCGGGCCGCGCACGTACGCGATCCAGGCCTTTCCGACGCTGCTGGCCAAGGTCTCGCCCGTCGGTTTCGTGCAGGATCTCGTGGACCTGCTCCTGTCGCGGAAGGCGGCGCCGAATCCTGAAGACATGCTCGACGAAGTGCTGAACATGACGGCCTGCAAGGCCGCCATCAAGGCAGGCCAGAAGCTGACCGACAGCGAGATCGGGCAACTGCTGGCCGACCGGCAGCAGTACGAATCCATCAGTCGGTGCCCGCACGGACGCCCGACGACGATCACCTTCTCCATCGGCGAACTGGAGAAGCAATTCAAGAGGACCTGATGCGCAGGTGGAGCTTGCTATTGGCGTCGCTGGTAGTGTGGATCATCGTCGGCTACGCATTCCGTCGGCCGGGACATGTCGGTGCAGTCGTCCGCAAGCCGGGAGCGCCGCACGCAACGCGGATCGTCTCGATGGCGCCGAATCTGACCGAGATACTATACGCACTCGGACTGGGCGAAAACGTGGTAGCCACCACCAGCGACAGCGATTACCCGCCACAGGCGGCCAGCAAGCCGAGCGTGGGCAGCTTCTGGCTTCCGGACATCGAGGCGGTCATCGGCGGCCGGCCAGACCTGATTGTGACTCTCGACATTCCCCAGCAGAGAAGCCTGACCAGCCGATTGAAGCGGATGGGCTACCCCTGTCTTGCCGTGAGCATCTGGACGGTCGACGAACTCTTCCGTGCCGTCGAGACAATCGGACAGGCGACCGAGCGACAGGCCCAGGCCCAGACGCTGGTCTGCGGCATTCGGACAGACATCGAGCGTCTGGCCCGTGCCCTGACCGAGCGAGACCGGCCGCGCGTCCTGTGGGTGGTGCAACGGGAGCCGCTTCGCGTGGCCGGTAGGAACACGTTCATCAACGAGCTGATCGAATTGGCCGGCGGGCAGAACGCAATCGGTCCGACGCTGCACAAGTACCCCCCTATCGGCGCCGAGCAGGTGATCGCAGCAAACGTCGAGGTCATCGTCGAGCCGGCCATGACCGGCGGGGACCTTGCCGAGCAGCATCGTCAGGCGCTGGCCTACTGGGGCCGACTGCCCCACGTTCCTGCCGTCGCCCACGGACGGATCTATGTCATCGACCCCGACACCGTCTCGCGTCTGAGTCCGAGACTCTACCAGGGAATCGAGTCAATCGCGGCTTGCCTTTGGCCCGACGATGCGGGAGGATGAGCGCGTGCATTCGCTCCTGTCACCCAGAACGTTACTGACCCGGACCATGGCCGCGGTCGCACTGCTCGTGGCGATCATGATCTTGTGCTCCCTTGTGGGCACGCAGAACGTCAGCCTCCGGGCAGCGCTGGCAGGTCCGGGCTCGCCGACGGCGCCCAATCCCGACTATGAGATCCTGCTGCACGTGCGCATTCCTCGCATCATCCTGGCAGCGATCGTCGGGGCCGCCCTGGCCGGCGCCGGCGCGGTGTTTCAGGCGGTACTGCGGAATCCCCTGGCCGACCCGTATATCCTGGGCGTCTCCAGCGGCGCCGGTCTGGGCGCCATGCTGGCGGTCGTCAGCGGAGTCCACTGGACCCTGTGGGGTCGGTCCCCCATCGCCGTCTTCGCCTTCATCGGGGCGCTGGGCACCGTCTGGCTGGTGTGGACGATCGGGCGCATCACGGGCAGGTTCCACGTCACCGGCCTGCTCCTGGCCGGGGTCGTGGTCAATGCCTTCTTCTCGGCCATCATCATGTTCCTCACGTCGATTGCCCGGAGCCAGGATGTCTACGCGACCGTCTTCTGGCTGATGGGGAATATGGCAGAGGAAGACCCGTTTGTGCTCTGGGCCAGCGCCGGATGCGTGGCCGCCGGGCTGGTGGGGCTCTTCTTCATCAGCGCGCCGCTGAACGTCATCAGTTTTGGACAGACGGATGCGCAGAGCATGGGCATTCCCGTCGAGCGGGTCCAGTTCATCGCCTTGGCGGTCTCGTCGTTCATCACGGCGGTGGCGGTCAGCCTCAGCGGGCTGATCGGTTTTGTCGGGTTGATCGTTCCGCACGCGGTCCGGCTGGTCCTCGGCCCCGACCACCGCCAGTTGCTGCCGCTGAGCAGCGTCATGGGGGCGGTGTTCCTGGTCGTGGCCGACACCATCGCCCGTCGGGTGGTCGCGCCGGCCCAGTTGCCGGTCGGCGTCATCACGGCGATGATCGGAGGTCCATTCTTCCTGATCCTGCTGATGCGCTACAATCGGAGGGTATACTGGCTGTCATGACGGCGTGCGTTCAATTGCATGAAGTGGCGTTCGCATATCGGCCGGACCTGCCGGTGCTGAAGGGCATCAGTCTGGCGGTGGAGACCGGGGTGTTTCTGGCGGTGATTGGACCGAACGGAGCCGGCAAGAGCACCTTGATCCGTCTGCTGGCGGGACTGCTGCGGCCGCAGTCCGGCAC
>JAXGYC010000029.1:0-35670 GCA_040772485.1 Sedimentisphaerales bacterium
AACTCGTTGTCGAGAGTGATGCAGCAGAACGCCTTGAGGCGGTCGTCCTTGTTCTTGACCAACTTGACCCGGACTTCGGTGATTTCCATGTTCTCGCCTCGCCCAAAGCTCTACCACGAATTGTTCCCCACAACAATACAGCGGCAGCCCGTCTTGCTTGCTGTCTGGTCTCGCAGAGAACCAAGGCGTCCCGAATCCGTGTCGCGCACCATCACGTAGAGGGTCGAACCGCTTCCGCTCAGACAGACGGACCCGATGCCCAGTGACTCTACGGTCTCCTTCAGTTGCCCGAGTTCCGGAAGAACGCGGTAACAACTTGCCTCTAACATATTTGCGCACATCTGCGCCACGAAATCAATCCTGTTTTTGCCAAGGTATTCGTTTGCGCGCAGGCGCCACTGGCGGTATTTGCTTTCGTCGTGCGTGTAGTTGGCGTAAACCTTTGCTGTGGATGCATTTATATCGGGAAGGATGAGCAGGGCGGCAAAGTCGAACGTGACGTCCAACGGCGTTATTTTTTCTCCTCTTCCGGTGCAGAGGGCCAATGGGCCGCCGAGGAAGAAGGCGACGTCACTGCCGAGCCGCCCGGCGACCTCCGCCAAGTGGTGCGGAGACAACCCGAGGTCAAAGTACCTGTTGAGGCCCATCAGGGTCGCGGCGGCGTCACTGCTGGCTCCTCCAAGGCCCGAGCCGGCGGGGACGTTCTTGGTGAGGGTCAATCGAACGCCCGCCGTCCGGCCCGCCTTGCGGAAGACCTCTTCGGCCGCTCGGTAGACGAGGTTCTCCTTGCCCTGCGGCGCCCAGTGGGGACCGTTGCAGGTCAGGTCGATTCCGGGCGGTCCCGGCTCGAGTCTCACCTCGTCGTACCAGTCGATCTTGGCCATGACCGTCTCGATCTCGTGGAATCCGTCCGGACGCTTTCCGGCGATCAGAAGGCTTAGATTGAGTTTGGCCGGAGCTCTGACGAGCAGGCCCTCTGCCAGTGCCTCGAACTGCGGCGGATGTGTCATCGATGCCTTTCGCTCTTGTCCTCTGTGTGGGAATCGGTCCGTGTCCTTCGGGCAAGCCGACCCCGGACCTGTCGGTTGACATTATACGCGCTCGGTTCTATCTTGTTGAGCATTCGGACCCGAGTTGGTGGATTCCTATGGCAGGCGTTGTGGTGCAAGCGCAAGGAGCAAAGACCGTCGCGTGGTGGCATTGGCACCGACGACTCTATGATTGGGTGATCCATTTTGCCGAGACTCGGCATGGACCGACGGCTCTGTTTATCCTGAGCTTCGCCGAGTCGAGCTTCTTCCCGATCCCGCCGGATGTCCTTCTGGCGCCCCTGACGCTGGGCGCCCCGCGACGATGGTTCCGATTCGCTCTGGCTTGTTCGATTGCCTCGGTTCTGGGGGGGATTCTGGGCTATGCCATCGGGATGTTTCTCTGGTCGGCAATCGGGCCCTGGGCCTACGCGCATCTGGGCGGCATCGGCCTGACGGAGGCTAATTTCGCCAAATTCGAGGGTTGGTACGCGAAATATGACTTCTGGATTGTATTCACGTGCGGATTCACCCCTTTGCCCTACAAGGTGTGTACGATTTCGGCCGGTGTTGCGCAGATCAGCTTTCCGGGATTCCTTCTCGCCTCGGCTATCAGCCGCTCGGCCAGGTTCTTCATCGTAGCCGGCCTGATGGGCTGGAAAGGCGAGCGAATCCGACCCATCGTCGAGAAGCACTTCAACTGGCTGTCCCTGGCCTTCGTGGTTCTGTTGGTCGGTGGTTTCTTCGCGATCAAGTGGCTGCACTGACGGTTTCCCACATCCTCTTTGACACGGACATCCGACGTGCTGAATGAAGCCCAACAAAACGAACTGCTGCGGATTGCCCGCGATACGGTGCGAGCGGTAGTGACGGGCCAGCCACTACCGAAGCCACAGTCGGACGATCCGGCGCTGACCGCCCCGTGCGGGTGCTTCGTCACGCTCAAGAACCGCCGGCGACTTCGCGGCTGCATCGGTCAGTTCACCTCGGACAAGCCTCTGATCGAGTTGATCGTGGACATGGCCAAGGCCTCGGCCAGCAGCGATCCCCGCTTCCTGGGCGACCCGATCACGCCGGGCGAGTTGGACAAGCTGGATGTGGAGATTTCGGTCCTGTCGCCACTGGAGAAAACGGACGATCCACTCAGTCTGCGTCTTGGGACCGATGGAATCTACATCAGGACAGGCTGCTCCTCGGGGTGCTTTCTTCCCCAAGTGGCTACGGAGACCGGCTGGAGCAAGGAGGAGTTCCTCTCGTACTGCTGCTCTCACAAGGCCGGGCTGTCGCCCGAGGCCTGGAAGGACCCGAAGACCCAGGTCTTCCTCTTCACTGCCGAGGTGTTCGGGGCCGCATTCCGAGAACTCTGAGCGCAAACGCGACACAGATTGTCGTCGACAGGGCCTTGGGCTGTGTTCTTATGGGTCCTTTTGTTGTTCTCCGGTCTGATTTCCGTCAGAAGAGGATGGTGGATTTGGTATACTTTGATAGATTCCGGACGGAGGTCGTTTCTTCCGGGGTGATAGAAGTACTCTGACATGGAGGAGGAAGGTATGGCTCGGAAGCTCACCAGGGTTTCTCTCGTGGTGATCGTCTGCCTGGCCGGGTGTTCGTCATCCGGGCGCGCGCCCGTGGCGCCCGTGAACGAGGCGCCCGCCAAGGACACGCACGTGATGGCGATGGAGCGTCTGCGGAGCGAGAACCTCCCGGCCCTTCAGTCGGTGGAACTCTGGGACAACCCCTATGGCTCCGGCCTGAAGCTGACCACCGATCACTACTGCATCTTCACCACGCTCCTGGAGCCGTTGCTGCTTCGCACCCTTCCCGGTTACGTCGAATCGGCCTATTGGGGCTACAACGATCAGTTGCCTCAGCCGATCGAGACGGTCGCGAAGTTCGATATCTACCTGTTCGCCCAACGGGACGAATGGGAGAGGTTCACGCATGCCTTCGCGGGCGATCAGGCCACGGTCTTCTGCAAGATCAAGACCGGCGCCTACTATCTGAACGGGGCCTGCGTCGTGTATGATATCGGCCGCAAGAGAACGCTGTCGGCGATCGGGCACGAAGGGTGGCATCAGTTCAACAGCCGCCATTTCAAGTACCGCCTGCCAAGCTGGCTGGACGAAGGCATTGCCATGCTCTTCGAGACTTGCACGTACGAGAACGGAATGTATTCTTTTGACGCGGCTCGAAACTACCAGAGGCTCGGGACCCTCAGTGAGACCCTGGTTAACGGCAAGCAGATGCTTCTGAAAGAGCTGATTGCGACCAGCCCGGGTGAGGTCCTCGCGACGGACGAGAACGAGACGGTCCTGGCGTTCTACAGCCAGTCGTATGCGCTGGTGCGCTTTCTGCGGGAGGCGGATCGCGGCAAGCGGGCGACCCGCTATCATCGGCTCCTGTGGGACGGATTGCTCGGCGAGTGGCCCCTGGACCAGGAGGCGAGCCGGACCGCCGAGGACCGCAATCTGTCCCGGACGCTCCAGTGGAATCGGATCGTCGGGCCGCAGCTCTTCGAACGCTACGTCGGCAGCGACTTCGACCGTCTGGAGCAGGAGTACTCGCTCTTCTGCCGTCGGATTGTCGGAGGCATGGCGTTTGTCCGGGCCGATGAGGCAGAAGCATCCAAGGTCACGCAGTAGCACGCTTTGAACAGGATGGCAGCGGCATGGATGACTCGACGACAAGGATAGTCCTGGCCTCGGCTTCCCCGCGCCGCAAGGATCTTCTCACGCAGGCCGGCTACGTCTTCGACGTCGTCCCTTCCGAGATCGATGAGGAGACGTTTTCCCCCGACGGGTACAGCTCCACCCGGTATACCGAACTGCTGGCCCTGGCCAAGGCCCGGTGCGTTGCGCCGGAGTATCCCGACCGCCTTGTTCTTGGGGCCGACACGATCGTCGATTGCGAAGGCGAGATCATCGGCAAGCCCGTCGACGAACGGGACGCCGAACGCATCACCCGGAAGCTCTTCAGCCGGCCCCACGAGGTCATCACCGGACTGGCTCTGGTCCGGCTGGCCGACGGCCTCGAGATCGTCCGCTCGGATGTCACCACGGTCTATCCGCGCAAGCTCCGCGACGAGCAGATCGCCGGCCATATCGCCGGCCGCACGTGGGAGGGCAAGGCGGGCGCCTACGGCATCCAGGAAACCGGCGACGAGTTCGTCGCGCGCATCGAGGGCAGCTTCACCAACGTCATGGGCCTGCCCATGGAACTGCTCCAGCAGTTGCTTGCGAGTGTCCTGCATGGCTCGCACTGATGCGCCAGTGAGCCGGGGCTACCACTTGAAGCAGCAGGCGTAATGGCGGTAGAGCAGGCCGATGGCCCGCATGGCGAAGATGGCGACGACCTGGACCAGCAGGTTCACGGTCAGGTGCAGGGCGGTGGCGATCGGGTGTGCGCCGGTGTATTGCCCGGCCTGCGTCTGGAGGAAACACGCGGCGGCCAGCAGCACGACGCACGTTACGTATGGCGCGAAGGCGTGCACCACCGGGGCGAGCAGATAATCCGGGCGCAACAGCGCGATGTCCTTGCCCACGGCGGTGGTCAGGATGGCGGAGGGAAACAGGAACAGGCCCAGCAAGAAGCAGAATTGCAGGAGCAGGTACACGGGACCGACGGAGGAGAAGAAATTGCTCATGGTGACTCCCCAGTCCTGGACCAGCCACAGCGCGATGAAGAAGGGCAGCTCGACGAAGGCCAGCGTCAGACCGAAGATCAGCAGCGGATAGGCGGCGTACCAGACGGATGTGCCGAGTGTGCCGATATAGATCTCGGGCAGCACGTCTTCATCGAAGGCGGTCTGGTAGATCACGTTGAGGTAGAATCCGAACAGCCATCCCCAGACGAGGAAGCTCGCGACGTGGTTCAGGCAGCAGGCGCCTCGGGCGAGGAAGAACCGGAAACAGACGACGGCGACGACAAAGACCAGCGTCGTCGCATTCTTAGGATCGACGAACAGCTTGAAGTTGTCGACGAAGACGGCGCGGTAGAATCCGGGGACCGGTTCGGCCGGTCGCTCGGGTTCGGGCGCGATCTTTTCGGGTTTCTTGAAACTCTCCGACGGGATGACGAACTTCTGGCCACACGTCAGGCATCGCGCGTGTCGGCCGGCGTGTTTGCTGTCGAACGCGACCAGCGCGCCGCACTTCGGACAGTTGAACTCGATGGTCATTCTCACACGAACCCAGGCGGCGGCCCGTCCGACCCAAGCGAGCCGCAGTGATTACCCTCGCTGCATGCAGTCTACGAAGGCTTTCAGGTCGTTGGCCCATTTCTGGGCTTCGAGCAAGTCGACGACTTCATCCTTGACCAGCATGGACAGGTGCTTCTCCATCGTGATCATCTTCTCATCCTGGCGGTCGCGCGTCTTGGTCTGGAGCTGCGAGTAGAGCTGCTCGATCTTGCCCGTCCGGATCAGGTTGGCGCAGGCGTAGTTGTTGTTGAGGACCTCCATCGCGACGACGCGTCCCTGGCCGTTCTTGCGCGGCACGAGCTTCTGGCAGATGATGTAGGCCAGGCCGAGCGAGAGCTGGTTGCGGACCTCCGACTGCCGGCCCTCCGGAAAGTAGTCGAGGATGCGCGTCACCGATCCGGTGACATCGCGCGTGTGCAGCGTGGAGAAGACCAGGTGCCCCGTCTCGGCGGCCATCAGGGTCATCGCGATGGTCTCGGCGTCGCGCATCTCGCCCACGAAGATGACGTCGGGGTCTTCCCGCATCATCTCTTTGAGGCCGTCCTGGAAAGATCGCACGTCGCGGCCGACCTCGCGCTGCGAGACGATCGAGTATTTCTGCTGGAAGATGTACTCGATCGGGTCTTCCACGGAGAAGATGCGATAGGCATTCTTGTCGCTGATGCGTCCGATCAGCGAGGCGATCGTGGTGGACTTGCCGGCACCGGTGATCCCGGTCAGCAGGACCAGTCCCTGCTTGAGATTGATGATGTCGTGCCAGACGTCGTTGGGAAAGCCGATCTGCTCGACGGGGGGCACATCGAGCGACAGGGCCCGGATGGCGGCGGCGATCCCGTCGTTCTCGCGGAAGACGTTGATCCGGAACTGAAGCGAGCCGAGCCGGTAGGAACAGTCCACGCTGTGCTGGGTCTGGAGCTTGGTGATGTTCTGCTGGCGGAGGAGCGGGAAGATGAGTTGCCTGGCCAGTTCCGGCGTCACGTTGGGCCCCTTGAGCTTGACGAGGTTGCCGTCGATGCGATAGGCCGGCGGCGCGTTGACCTTGATGTGCAGGTCGGAGACCCGCATGGCGCCGTGCTCCTCGAAGTACTTGAGCATGTCCAGGATGCTGTACTTGCCCAGGTTCTCGGTGGGGTAAACCTTGGCGGCAGGCGAGTACTCTTCGGTCATATCGTTCTCCGTCTGGTGAATCGCCGATTGCCGATTGCGGATTCATCCCCAGGCGCCACTCCGCAATCTGCGGTCCAGAATCTCAAGTCCCGAACCCGTCCCAGCGCCTTTCCACGGGGGATGCCTGTAGTATACCGCATCGGCCGCCTCAGGGGAAGGCCGAGCTGCGGGCAACGTCGGCAACGACGAAGGACGGTGCTATCGTTTGGCGGCGCCGGCGTTGCCCTCCTTGAGCCAGTCCTGAAGATTGGCCGCCAGGACCTCGACGTTTCGGGTCGCCAGGATGTGCTCCGCGAGCGGCCCCGGGACGCCCAGCTTGGCGACAGCCTGCTGGACCCGTTTCCAGAGGCGGTCTCGCCTGGTTTCGCTGTCGGCCAGATACAGCTCGGTGACCAGGTCCTGGAGCTTGGCGAGCATGATCGTGTCGAGGTTACGGTAGTACTGAGAGATGATGTTCTGCTGATGCGGCGTATAGTCCTGTCGAGCCATATTCGCTACCCGTGTCCAGGCGTTTCCGTGCGGTTTGTCGTGTTCCAGCGGCCTGTTCTATCGCCGTGCGTCAACTGGATCAAGTGGTCTTCGACGCAAGTGGGGTTTTTGCTGGCTTTGCCGCGGTGGCCGACTATAATCTCGTCCAAACATAAGTCGGGCAGGATGCCCAGGTTGTTGTTTGTGAGACCATCGCAGGATGCGATATCCGTTGCTGATCGCCAACATGCTGTTCTGGATGCTGCCGCTCGTTGCCTTGGGCAGTCAGGCGACCCTTTTGGCTGAGTCGTCCAATGCCGTTCTCCCGTCGTCCGATCGGCGATGGATCGTCCAGGACCTTCACATCACCAGCAAGGATGTGCTGGGTCAGAAGAACGAAGCCGGACAGCATCTTCTGATTTGCCGCGAAGGGTTCGATACGACGATTGCAGGTGTGCACGTCGCCGCCGACCGTGGCGTGGCGCGGATCGAACCGATCGGTGCTGAGGCTGCCGAGGCTGCGACTACCCGGTATCGGGTCCAGGTCTACCTGGAAGGCTCGATCTCGCGAAAGCAGACGGCCGCACTGACAGACGCCGGTCTGGAAGTTGCGGCGGTCGAGGAGGGCAGGGCGGTCGTGCTGGTGTTCGCCCTCGAAGGTGAGGTTTTCGTCACCGCCGACAAGAGCGAAATCGGAAGCCCGCAGGGGCTTCTGCTGTACCGGCAGGCCGTTGAGGCCTTCGACTCCCGTCTCGCGGGAGAGTCTGGCGCCGCGCCGTCTGCCAGGCAGATCGCATCCATCGTCCCTCGTCGCGCCGAGCCCGGCGTCGGACAGACGCTCAGTTGGTCGCCGCTGACCGATGTTCCTCTGACCATCGAGATCACGCGGGAGGAGGGGGTGGAGGTGACCACGATCATGGGGCGGCTCTACGCGTGGTGGCGGCAGGATGCGCAGGGGGCCGACGCGACGGTATACGAATTGGAGGCGGACAACCTCGTTCTCTGGCGGCTTGTGGCGGATGCGAATGAGCCGGCAACTGATTTGATGCCGGGACAACAGCAGGGGGTCGGTGAAATCTACGTCAGCGGCGACGTCCATCTCCGACAAGGCCAGCGGACCATCCGTGCCAGTGAGCTATACTACGATCTCCGCAACGAACGTGGGCTGATCGACGACGCGGTTGTGCGGGCTTTCGACTCCAGACGGAACATCCCCATCTACATCCGCGCCGGCCGGCTAAGACAGGTGGCCGCGAATGAGTTCGAAGCCCACGGTGTGACCCTGACGACGAGCGAGTTCCATACACCCCAGTTGTCCGTGACCGCCGAGAAGGTCCACGTCACCGACACCTCTTCCCAAGCCGTCTTGGACGGCGGCGAATCGACCGACGCCGGCTTCGATGTCCAGATGGACGGCGTTCGGTTCAAGTACTACAACGCCACCGTGTTCGGCCTTCCGTCGCTCCGGCCCAACCTCCAGAGGCCGGACATCCCGATCCGGTCTGCCAGAGTTGGAAGCAGCAGGACATACGGGCCCTCGATCGAAACGCAGTGGTTTCTCAGCCGTATCCTCGGGCTTCGCGAGCCGCAGGGGACCGACAGCACACTGTCGGTGGACTACTATGGCAAGCGCGGCGTCGGAGGCGGGGTCGACATCGAGTACGAGCGCGAGACCTACTTCGGCAATCTCCTGGGGTACGTGATCGACGACGACGGCACGGATCGACTCAGCCGGTCCCAGAAGGAAGTCGAGGTGTCCAAGGACACGCGTGGCCGCCTGCGATGGCAGCATCGCCATTTTCTGCCCTTTGGCTGGCAACTGACCGCCGAGACCAGCTATCTGTCCGACAGGAACTTCCTCGAACAATACTATCGCAGCGAGTTCAACGTCGGCAAAGAGCAGGAAACCGTGCTGCACATCAAGCGGATTGAGAACAACTGGGGCCTCTCCCTTTTGGGCAAGGCGAGGATGAACGACTTCCTCGACAAGGTCGAAGAGATCCCGACGGGGCAGTTCCACTGGACAGGCCAGTCCTTCCTTCAGGACCGTCTGACGTTCTACAGCGACAACCAGGTCAGTCGGTATCGCTATCTCTACAGCGAGGAGGAGGCTTCGAGGGGGTCAGAGGAGTTCTTCATGTACACCATGACCCGCAACGAAGTCGATCTGCCGCTGACGGTGGGCAAGTCGCGGATTGTCCCGTTCGTGGCGGGTACGTTCGGCTACGAAGACGGAGGGGGATTCCAGTCGGCCCTGGACGATTCGCCGGCTGAGCCGCAGGACACCGTCTGGATTGGCGAGGGTGGCGTCAGGATGGCGATGCAGCCGTACTGGCGGGTCTATCCGGGTGTGCAATCGCGGCTGTGGGATCTGAGCCAACTGCGGCACGTGATCAGCCCTCAGCTCACTGCGGTGGCCTACACCCACGACGACGAGGTCGCCGAGCAGCGGGACGTCCTGGACGTGGGCATCTACCAGCGATGGCAGACCAAGCGCGGTCCTGCGGGATCGGAGGGCCAGCGAACGGTCGATTGGCTCAAGCTGAACCTGGACTTTGTGTGGGTCCGCGATTCGGCGGACCCCAATACCGGTCCCGATCAGATCCTCTGGAATCAGCCCTTTATCCCTTTGGTGAACCCCTTGGGAAGCGTGCTGCTGCCCCACGACCGGCGCGCGACGGGGATGTTCGGTCCTCGCCGCAACTACATCGGAGCCGATGCGGCCCTGAAGCTGACGGACACGACCTCCATCCTTGCCGACATGTACTATGACATGCAGAGCGGGGTGTTCGGACAGATCGACGTGGGCTTCTCGCGCCTTTGCTGGCCCAACCTAAGTTACTATATTGGCAGCCGTTATCTCCGCCGGGTCGTCCGTGGAGAGGAGAAGGGCTCCAACGCGGTCACATTCGCCGCCACGTATGTCATGGACCCGAGGTACACCGCAGTTTTCTCGCAGCAATACGATTTTGACTATGGCGAGGGCATCCGAAGTGATATAACCTTGATTCGCAGATATCATCGGATGAATCTGGCGATGACGCTCAGTGCCGATGAGTCGCTCGACGAACAGAGCTTCGTAATCAGTCTCTGGCCACAAGGAGTGCCGGAGCTGGCCTTTGGTTTGCGCCGGTACATGGAATTGGGGGCTTCGGAGCCGTATTGAGTTCGGCATCCGAGGGCAAACCCGAGCGATTCAATGGGGATCGCGGGCCTTGCGGACCTTTGTCGAGATCGCCAGAGACTGAATCCGGATGACTTTGGACTGGGTTGGACACTTTATAAGGAGCAGACTATGCCGTTAGTCAACACCAAGAAGATGTTTGAGATGGCCTATAAGAATGGCTATGCCATCGGCGCGTTCAACGTCAACAACATGGAGATCACGCAGGGGATCGTTCAGGCGATCGCCGAGGAGAAGGCGCCGCTGATTCTCCAGATCTCCAGAGGCGCCAGGGAATACGCCAAAAACAGCTACCTCAAGGCCATCATTGATGTCGTGGTCAAAGAGAACCCGGGCATCCCAGTTGCCATAAACCTCGACCACGGCGATACTTTTGAGACCTGCAAAGAGTTTGTGGATGACGGCTTCACCTCGGTGATGATCGACGGCTCGCACCTGCCTTTCGAAGAGAACATCGCGATCACCAAGAAGGTGGTCGAATACGCCCATCCCCGCGGCGTTGTTGTCGAGGCGGAACTGGGGCAGCTTGGGGGGATTGAAGAAGATGTTGTCGGCGTCGATGACGTCAGCAAGCACATCGCCGATCCGGACCAGGCAGTGGAATTCGTCGAGCGAAGCGGTTGTGACTCGCTGGCCATCGCCTGCGGAACCAGCCACGGCGCCTACAAGTTCAAGACCGCACCCGTCCTGGCGTTCGACGTAATAGAAGAGATCGGGCGCAGGCTTCCCGGTTTTCCGCTGGTGATGCATGGCTCCAGCAGCGTGTTGAAGGAGTTCAAGGATCTGATCAACAAGTACGGCGGCAAGATGCCCGACGCCATGGGGGTGCCGGAGGAGATGGTGACGAAAGCCTCCAAGATGGCCATGTGCAAGGTCAATATCGACACCGATTTGCGGATGGCCCTGACGGCTAAGATTCGCCAGGTCTTCGCGGAGAAACCCGCGGAGTTCGACCCGCGCAAGTACCTGGGGCCGGGCCGCGACGCCATTCGAGAGATGGTTCGTCACAAACTGCATGTCCTCGGCTGCGCCGGAAAAGCGCAGGAATGTCTGTAGACGCAGAAGGCGGCAGAATACGCACTTGCTCAGCGATCACAGGTCTGGCGGCCTGTGATCGCTGACATTCATGCATCCCGTCGATCTATGCGGCCGGGGCCTTCAAGCTGAAAGGAGCGGTTCATTGCCTACCCAAGATCCGAGAAGGCCGCTGTCTGATTCCGGACAGGGCCGGCACAAGAGCTGGAAGGCGAAGTTCTCTTATCTGATTCTGCTTTCGTGCACGTGGACCGTGGTTCTGTCTACCTGGTTCGGAGGCTATAGTTGCTCTGCCCAGGCAGGCCGGTCGGGCGCCTCCGCCGCGAGCGCAACGGTTGGCGGCCAGACCACAGCCCCAACAGAGCAGCCGGTGCTGGTCGACCCGCTGATCGAGGCCTGTCGGCTGATTTACCAGGGTCATTTCAGTGCGGCGGCGGAACTGGCGCGGGCGGCGAAGGCCTCGCAGGGCGAACGGGCGGAGCAGTTGGAGCGGATCATCCAGCAGCATGAGCAGATCGCTCAGCGCCGACAGGCCGACCGCGCCGAAGCCTATGCCGAGCAGCTGAAGGAGCTCGACAAGCTCCGGGCGGTGGTGGATTTGTCAAAGGTCGATCCTCCGGTCAAGGCGAGGGAAGACGCCGACCCGGATGCCGAGTCCGGCAGCGCTGAGCCGAATGAGCCCAACGACGTGACGGATGTTCTGGTGGTCCTCGTCAAGGCGACGGAGTACGCGAGTGACCAGCAGAAAGTGGCGCTTCTGGCCGATCCATTTGTGCAGAAGGTCCTTCAGATCAGTGTCGATCGCAGCGTGATCCTGGAGGCCCAGGGCAAGTGGCTCGAGGCGTACACGGGCTACTTCTACTGGCTGTCGGCCATCGACCCGGACAACACCGGGTATTCCGATCACGCCGATGAGCTGGTGGACAAGGCCAGCATCGCCGGTTCCCTTCAGGATAGCCCCTGTGAAACCCGAAAAGAGCGTTTTGAAGGGGTGGAGAAGCGGATGTTCGAGCGGGCCATGGACGCGCTGAGCTTGCACTACGTCAACAGCATCGACTACTTCGAGATGGCGACCAAGGCGATTGACCGTTGCGATCAGTTGGCCCAGGTCCTGATGATTGCCGGTGTGCAGGACCCGAATCCCGGCGGCAGCAGCCCTTTCCCGGCCCCTGTGCCGGAAAAGGTGACCGCCTGGTCAGTGGCTCTTGCCGGTCTGCGGGATGAGATTGAGGTTCGCACGCAGAGCTTCGGCAAGGATGAGTTCCTGGGGGTTCTGGACAAGGTCCTGTCTCTGAACGACGCCACAGTACAACTGCCCCGTCAGCCGCTGATCGCCCATTTTGCCGAAGCGTCGCTGAAGGTGCTCGATCCGTACACCGTGATGGTCTGGCCCCGACAGGTCCAGGATTTCGAGAAGATGATGATGAACGAGTTCTCGGGCATTGGGATTGAGATCTCCAAGCCGCGAGGCCTGCTGACCGTCGCCAGTCTGCTGCCGGACACGCCCGCCTATCGTGCGGGCCTGGATGCCGGCGACGTGATCGAGGCGGTTGACGGAGTTCCGACCAAGGACATGAGTCTGATCTGCGCCGTCAAGAAGATCACCGGTCCCAAGGGGACGAGCGTTGTTCTGGCGGTCAAGCGGCCGCGAGAGGAGAAGGCCGAGGAGATCACGATCACGCGAGATCGGATCATCGTCCCGACGATTCGAGGTTGGCAGAGGACCGAGGCTGGAACGTGGCTGTACATGGTCGACGGGGCCAGTCGCATCGGCTATGTGCGGATCACCAGTTTCTCCAGCGAGACAAGCGGCGATTTTGAAACCGTTCTGCGCGAATTGGAATCGCAGGGGCTCCGGGGCCTGATCGTGGACCTGCGATTCAACACCGGCGGGCTGCTGGACAGCGCCGTCGACATCGTCGACAAGTTCATCCGAGAAGGACTGATTGTTCGCACGCAGCCGAAGTTCGGCATGATCCCCAGCTATGAGTACGCCCATCGCCGAGGGACGCACCCGGATTATCCGCTGGTGATTCTGATCAACTCCGATTCCGCCAGCGCCTCGGAAATCGTGGCCGGCGCCCTGGCCGACCCCAAGCACGAACGGGCGGTTCTCGTGGGCGACCGCACCCATGGCAAGGGGAGCGTCCAGGGGATCACACACTATCCCGGCGGCGGCGCCCAACTGAAGTATACGATGGCCTACTACCACCTGCCCTCCGGACAGCGCGTCAAGAGCCGAGACGCGGTGGAGAAGGAAGGAGCAAAGGACTGGGGCGTCGGTCCCGACGTGGAAGTGAAGCTCAACAGCAGCGAGCAGAACAAGATGCTCAGCGCGCAGAGAGACAATGATGTTCTCGTTCAGGCGGCCCGCGATGAGCACGGCGATTCCTACAAGAAGCGCACGCTGGCCGAGACGCTGGAATCCGATCCGCAGTTGGCGGTGGCCCTGCTGGTCGTCCAGGCCAAGCTGATTGAGGCCGATGCGCCAGTGATGAACTGACAGGTGAAGCGATTGCGGAAGGCAGGACGTTGACGAGTCAGACTGAGACAGACAAGTTCGAGCAGCAGAGACAGGAGAAGATCGAGAAGCTCGCGGCGTTGGGGATCGACCCCTACGGATCGCGTTACGAGCAGCCCGAGCCGGCCGAATCGATCAAGGCCCGCTTCCAGGATGGGCAGGAAGGCCAGCGGGCGCGGTGCGCCGGCCGCATCGTCCTGTTTCGTGATATCGGCAAACTCATTTTCATCACCCTGCGCGATCGCAGCGGCACCATTCAGGTCGGGCTCAGCAAGAATCTCCTGAACGAACAGTGGTCTCTGGCCAAGCTTCTCGACTTAGGCGACATCATCGGCGCCGCCGGCCAGCTCGGCAGGACCCGGACCGGCGAGATCACGATCTGGGTCGAAGAGAACGGGCTGACGTTCCTGAGCAAGTGCCTATCGCAGCCGCCGGAGAAGTTCCACGGACTGGCCGATATCGACCAGCGGTACCGTCAGCGCTACGTGGACCTGTGGGCCAATCCGGACGTCATGGAGCGGTTCAAGAAACGAAGCGCCATCATCGCCACGATCCGCCAGTTCCTGGAGGCCCGGGGTTTCCTCGAAGTGGAAACGCCCATGATGCAGGCCATTGCCGGCGGTGCGGCCGCCAAGCCGTTCATCACGCATCACAACAGCCTCGATCTCGACTTGTACCTGAGGATTTCGCCCGAGCTGTTCCTCAAGCGTCTTCTCGTCGGCGGCATGGAGCGGGTCTTCGAGATCAACCGCAATTTCCGCAACGAAGGGCTCAGCCGCCGGCACAATCCCGAATTCACCATGATCGAGGTCTACCAGGCGTATGGCGATTACAGCGCCATGATGGACCTGACTGAGGAACTGATCGCGTCGTGCGCAGCGGCGCACTGTGGTGACACGACGGTCAAGTTCGGCGATCTCGACGTCCATCTGGCGCGGCCTTGGCGGCGGGCGCGGTACGCCGATCTGCTCAAGGAGCACAGCGGTTGCGATATCGACGACATCGCGGCGCTCCGGGCGAAGGCTCGTTCGCTGGAACTGAACGAATCGGCGATGGACGATGCGGTCGTGGTCAACGAGGTGTTTGAGGCGACGGTGGAAGATGCGTTGATCGATCCGACGTTCGTCCTGGATTATCCGGCGGTTCTCTGCCCGCTCACGAAGCGCAGCAAGACCGATCCGAGATACGCCGAGCGTTTCGAGCTGTTCATTGCGGGCATGGAACTGGCCAACGCATACACGGAGCTGAACGATCCGGCTCAGCAATACGAGAACTTCCTGGTGCAGCTCAAGGGCCAGGAGGATACGATGGCCACCATGGACACCGATTTCATCAAGGCGCTGAAGTACGGCATGCCTCCGGCCGGCGGGCTCGGAATCGGGATCGACCGGCTGGTGATGATCCTGACCGGCGCGACGACCATTCGCGACGTGATCCTGTTCCCGCTCCTGAAGCCGGTGGACACGCCGACGGCGGGCTCGTAGTCATCCGGCGGGCCCGATGCGGGCCGATCGCTCGCGAGCACAGTATCCTGGTTCTTCGATGCTGAAACTATTCTTGTGGCTGAAGTACCTTCGCAAGCGGCGGATCATCTTCCTGAGCATCGCGGCCGTGGCGCTGTCCGTTGCGCTGCTGATCGTCGTCGCCAGCCTGTTTACCGGCTTCATCAACGCGTTCGAGCGAAGCGCCGTTGAAATGCTCGGCGACGTGGTGATCGCGGGGCCGCCGGGCAGACCCATCGAGAAGTATCCCTCTCTCGTCGAACGGCTCGAACAAACGGACATCGTCGAAGCGGCCACCGGGACGCTATCGAGCCAGGGGCTGCTGAATGTTCGGCTCGGCGACGTGCGGCCCGTCAGCCTGTGGGGGATCGAAGCCGGCCCTCGGGCCCGGGTCACGGGCTTCAAGGATGTGCTGCTGCGCCAGAGTCAATTGCCGGACGATCCTTCCTTTGCTGTCCCCGGTTCGCCGGATGCCGATGGGGGATTCGTCGGCATCGGCGTGGTCGCCGAAGCCGACCCGAACACCGACGAGTACGATCAGACTGCGGTCCTCGAACAGATGATGGGTCAGCGGGTGGTCATCACCACGGGAGCGCCCGCCGAAGCCTCCGACGCCGACCAGACGCCCAAGCGGAAGCTCGTGCCATTCCACCTCGCCGACATCGTCTTCACCGGGGTTCACGACCTCGACGCCGGGTTCGTTTACGTTCCGATCGAGACCCTTCAGAAGGTGCTCTATCCCGACAAGGACTGTCCGGCCACGACGATCAATATCAGGCTCAAGCCCGGGACCGATCCGGTGCTCGCAGTCGCGCAGATTCGCGGGCTGTGGGACGTGTTCGCCGAGAGGCAACTGGGCTGGGGCGAGTACCAGCGGAGGGTCGCGACGGAGATCGTCACCGCACGCGAAATGCAGCGCCAGTACGTCGAGGAGATTCGCAAGCAGATGGGCGTGCTGTTGCTGATCTTCGGCGTGGTCAGCTTCACGGTGGTCGTGCTGGTCTTCTGCATTTTCTATATGATCGTGCGGCTCAAGCAGCGCGACATCGCGATCCTCAAGAGCTGCGGCGCCGCCAGCGTCTCGGTGGCCTGGATCTTCCTGGGGTTTGGCATCACGGTGGGCGTCGTGGGCGCCGCCATTGGCGCCGTCGGCGGCTACGCGATCACGAAGAACATCAACGCCATCGAAGGCGGAATCCGCGTCGTGTTCGGCCTGAAGCTGTGGAGCAGCAGTGTGTACATGTTCACCCGGATTCCGAACGAGGTGGACTGGGCGTCGGCGCTGCCGATCGTCGCGTTGGCGATCGCGGCCGCAGCGGTCGGCGCTCTGACGCCGGCCATCGTCGCGGCGAGAACGCGACCGGTGGAAGTGCTGCAATACGACTGATACGACTGTCTGTGTGAATGTACAAACTGAAGCTGATAATCCGGTATTTGGTCAAACGGCGGATCACGCATTTCGCGGTGCTGACTGTCGCGCTGTGCGTGTTCATCGTCGTTGTGGTCATGACGGTGATGAACGGCCTGGTCGAGGAGTTCAAACAGAAGAACCACGAGTTCGTCGGCGATTGCGTCGTCGGGACCAAGTCGCTCGTCGGGTTTCCCTATTACGAGGAACTGATGCAGGCCCTCGAAGCGACGGCCTGCGTGGAAGCTGTCTCACCCGTGGTCAAGAACTACGCATTGCTCCGTCCGCAATACGGTGGCGACCGCTACGTGGAACTCCTCGGCATCGATCCGGTCCGGCACAGTCGGGTCACGAACTTCGCCCAGACGCTGTACTACCGCGCCGCCGACCCGGCCAAAGCCTTCGTGCCCGTCTACGAGCCGAACGCTTTGGGATGCGTGCTGGGGATCGACCTGGCCCTGTGGCGAGACGCCCGCAGCGAGTACACCTTCGATGCGACCCCGCAGCGGGCGGCCTTCTCGCTGACGTGCTTTCCGCTCAACGCCCGCGGCGCACCGGCCATGGCCGGAACCACCGTCGTCAGCAGTCAGCAGTTCTACTACAGCGACAACTCGCACAGCGGCATTGCCCGCGTGGACGATCGCACAGTCTACATCCCATTGGAGCAGGCGCAATCGCTGTGCATGGCTGGTGAGCGCAAGAGGATCACCGCGGTCCATATTCGGTTCCGCGCCGGCACCGAGCTGTACGGAGGTTGTGAGCAGGTGCGACGGTTGTGGAGTCAGTTCCGCCAGGCCCGGGCCGATGTTCCCGACGGCCGTCTTCTCGACACGGTCACGGTCGAGAGCTGGAAAGAACACCGCCGGGCCTATATCGCGCCCATGGAGAAGGAAGAAACGCTGATGAGCGTCATGTTCAGCCTTGTTGGGATCACGACGGTCTTCATTGTTTTCGTCGTCTTCTATGTGATCGTCAGCCACAAGACCAAGGACGTCGGCGTGCTCAAGAGCGTCGGCGCCTCCAGCGCCAGCGTGATGGCGCTCTTCTCGGGATTCGCCTTCGTCGTGGGCCTGCTGGGCTCCATCGCGGGCATTGCAGCCGGGTGGCTGTTCCTGGTCTATATCAACCGCATTGAGGACTGGCTCTACAGCCGGTTCGGTTTTCAGCTCTGGGACCGGACTATCTATGCGATCGGCGAGATCCCGCACGAGGTGGAATTCCATGTGCTGGCGGTGATCGCGTTCTGTGCAATAGTGGCGTGCCTGATCGGTGCGCTGGTTCCCGCCTGGGGGGCGGCGCGTCTGCGGCCGGTTGAGACCCTCCACGGCAGTCGAACGTAAGGGCAGATAACTCCAGACCGGGGCGGGATCTCCGGTTTTCCTTGTGGCGGTGGGAGAAATCCGCTATAGAAGGGCGGCCCGCCCGGCCATGGAAGCCGCGGTGCTGCCGACGGTTCCCTCGGAAGGGACCGAGCCGGCCGGGCGTAAGTGGAAACCTGTATGGGTGAACGACCTGTAATACTGAAAGCGGAACGCCTGCACAAGTCCTATCGGATGGGCGCCACGCGCGTCAGCGTCCTGAAAGGCGTGGACCTGACGGTCGAGCAGGGGCAGTTCGTCGCGGTGATCGGCGCCTCCGGAAGCGGCAAGAGCACGCTGCTGCACCTGTTGGGCGGCCTGGATCGGCCCAACGAGGGAACGGTCAGTTTTGACGGGCAGGATCTGAACCGGATGCGGTCCTGGGAGTTGAACCGGTTTCGCAACGAAATGGTCGGATTCGTCTTTCAGTTCTACCACCTGTTGGACGAATTAGATGTACTGGAGAACGTGTTTCTGCCGACGATGGTCTCGCGTGGGATCGTTGGCTGGCTGGCGACCCGTAAGGCGGCCCGCGAGCGGGCCCTGAAATTGCTGGAGCAACTGGGTTTGCAGGACCGCGCCCGTCATAAGCCCTACCAGCTCTCCGGCGGAGAGCGGCAGCGGGTGGCGATTGGCCGGGCGCTGATGAACGAGCCCCGGTTGCTGCTGGCCGACGAGCCGACCGGGAACCTTGACTCGACGACGGGAAATGGTATCCTGAAGGTTCTGGAGCGGCTCCACCAGGCCGGGCAGACCATCGTGATGGTCACCCATGATGAGCGGGTCGCTCGCAGGGCTCAGCGCGTCATCACTCTGGCCGACGGCAAGGTGAAGACCTGACCCGTCGGTGAGCCGGGGGGTGAGAATCTCCGTTGCAGTTGTCGGCTCGTTCCCAGGCAGGGTTAGAGGATGCAGAGCGGTGTGTGCACGGCCGGCGCGGTCGGGTCGGACGGCGGTGAACTTGGAGGCATAAGGTTGGCGTATGGCGTTGAAGATTTGGATGAACACCGGTTTGGTCGATGAAGCCGAGGCCAGAGTCTCTGTCTTCGACCATGGTCTGCTCTACGGCGACGGGGTCTTCGAGGGCATCCGCGTATACCACGAGAAGGTCTTCGAGTTGGCCGCCCACATCAAGAGGCTGTTCGATTCCGCCCACGTGATTCGCCTGCCCATTGCGATGAGCCGGGAAGAGCTCTCCAATGCCGTCGAAGCCACCGTCAAGGCCAACGGTATCCGCGACGGGTACGTGCGTCTTGTCGTGACGCGGGGGGTCGGCACGCTGGGATTGAACCCGTTCGTCTGCAAGAACAGCAATATCATCATCATCGCCGACACGATTCAGCTCTATCCCGAGGAACTGTACGAAAAGGGCATGAAGGTCGTCAGCGCCACGACGATTCGCACGCATCCTTTGGCTTTTCCCGCACAGGTCAAGAGCCTCAACTACCTGAACAACATCATGGCCAAGATCGAGGCCTTGGACCGGGGTGTGCCCGAAGCGATCATGTACAATCACGAAGGCTACGTTGCTGAGGCGACCGGCGACAACGTCTTCATCGTCCAGAACGGCACGGTTCTGACTCCGCCGGTCGAGTCCGGGGGGCTGGGAGGAATCACGCGTGGCGTCGTGATCCGTCTGGCCCGGCAGTTGGGGATCGAGGTCGTGGAGAAGAACCTGACTCGATATGATCTGTACGTGTGCGACGAGCTGTTCCTCACCGGCACGGCGGCGGAAGTCATCGGGATCGTGGAGATCGACGGACGTCGGATCGGGGACGGCAAGCCCGGACCGACCACGCGGCGCCTGCGAGAGACCTTTGACAACTACGCGCGCGGAAAAGGGCAATAGCCGGCCGTCCCTGACGTGCATGCCGCCTGTGGGAATCACCGATCGACATGAGTGCAACTGAAAACATGCCCTGGCAGGACATCCCGTCATTTCGATTGGTGGACGCCGATCTGAGGCAGGTGGCGGAGTTGATTCACCGGTCGCTCTCGGGGCCCGAATGGGCCGAGGAGATCGCGCCGCTGCTCGAACATTTCATCGCGCGGAGCGGCAAGATGATCCGGCCGGCCCTGGTGCTGCTGGCGGGCCGGTGTTTCGGGCCGATTGGGACGAAACACGTCGACGTCTCCGCCATGATGCAGATGGTCCACGATGCGACGCTGCTCCATGACGACGTGGTAGACGACGGCCTGACCCGACGGGGGGCGCCCACCGTCAACTCTCTCTGGGGCAACGAATCGGCGGTTCTGCTGGGGGACTTCGTGCTGAGCCGCGTCTTCCACATGACGGTGGATCTCGATCCGGCCCTGGCCAGGGTGGTAGCGGAAACCGCCGTTCGCGTCTGCGAAGGAGAGTTGCGGCAGGTGGCCCAGAGGCGGAACTGGCGACTGACCGAATCGGAATACATCAGCATCATCACGGACAAAAGCGCCGCCTTCTTCAGCGGGTGCTGCCGGATCGGCGCGCTGCTGTCGCATGCCTCCGACGAGCAGGCCGACGCGCTGGCGAAGTACGGCCTGAACGCGGGAATCGCCTTCCAGATCGAAGACGACCTGCTGGACATCACGGGTGACGAAATCGAAACCGGCAAGACCGCGCAGCGCGATGTCACCAAGGGCAAACCGACTCTGGCGACCATTCACCTGCTCGGCGCGGTCGGCGCATCGGAACGGGCCGAAGTACACGCCTTGCTGGACGACCCTTCTCGGTCCCGGGATGCGTTGAGAAGGATGTTCGATCTTCACGGCAGTCTGGAGTACGCGTGCGGGCAGGCCCGTCACTACGTGGATAGGGCGATCAAGGCTCTGGTCGCCGTACCGGAGGGTGATGGAAAAGACGCTCTGATTGCGACGGCCCGTTTCATGGCCGAACGGAAGGCCTGAGACTCCGCGAGCGATGTCTCACCGGCCGGGCAGGAACTGCTCCGGCCGAATGGCGGCGCCGAGGCCGAACACCCACGAGTCACTCGTGTACTGACCTTCCACCCAACAGCTCGTTCGACGGGACGCCTCCCAGATCATCCCGAAGTGGACGCCCACCTGGGACGTCTCCTCGATGTCACTGGAGCACGCGAAGTGTCCCGTGCTCAGTTCGTCCGTGAAGGTCTCTCCACGACGATCGAAATCTCCCTGCACGAATTGCAGGAAGGGTCCCGCCCAGAGGCGAAAGGTGTCGATCTGATAGGTTGCGGCCAGGGACATCTGCGCCTGCCAGAGGTCGATGTCCATCGAGCCAACCGCCGTGGATCCGGGCGCTTCAGGGTCGGACCAGACCAGGTCGCTCTCGCCCGCGTCCAGCCAGGTCACCTGCATGGTTCCGCCGAATTGCCAGGGACCCCAGTGACAGAAAGTCGCGCGGGTGCCGAGCCCGCAGGCCAGACCGTAACCGCCGTCGTAACGGAACCGCCGTGCGCTGCCGCTGAAAGGAGCGGTGCGCACGTTCACGTGATCCTGCGCATCGGTGGTGCCGACTCGCAGGAAGAGATCCCAGGTGTCCACGACGCCGTAGGCGAGACTGCCGAAGACCATGCGCGAACCGAGTCCGCGGATCTCGATACGCTCCGCACTGTAGACTGCGTCCTCGCCTTCGGGCATGGTCAGACACGTGCCGTGGGCACTCAGATCGGTTTCCGCATAGCCGTACTCAAGGCCGACGGTCCACTGGCCTTCCTCTAGGGTGGCGATCGGCGGGCCCATCGGGCCGGCGCCGCGCACCGCCGATCCCGGCAGGATGACGAGACACAGGACGATGCACAGAATGCCCAAGTCCGTCTTCATCGGCGAGTCCTTTCCCGTAAGAGAAGCGTCCGTTCATCTGCACAGCGAGCGTTGGATCGCACTTCCTCGAAGCCGCATGTACGGCCGACTCATGACGCTCGATGGCTGCACGGGGAGTCTACAACGCGCTGCTTCTGTCGTCAAGCCGTTATTGCGATGCCTCGCAGAGTGTTCCGGTCCTGTGACGTATCGTCCCGTGCGCAAAAAAAAAGCTGCGAGTCCCTGGGACTCGCAGCTCTGCATTCAGAATTCAAGAGATTCCGATAGTTCGGTTCTCCGACCTCCCATCCTACTTGAACTGATGGATCAGACCGACGAACAGGCCATGCCCATCATCCAAGATGTCGCCAATGTCACCACTCCAGATGTGATACTGATACTCGACGAAGAAATCGTTGTAGGCGTTCAGCTCGTACCGCAGACCGGCCACCGGGCCCCACAGGACGCCGTCACCGTCGGCGTCACCATCAGAGCCAAGCAAGTCGCTGGCATCAATGTCGACATCCAGCCACAGCACCTGAGCACCGACATAGGGAACCCACTGATTCGTCGGCATGAAGTGATACTTGCCAGCCGCACCGAGACCATAGATGTCGACGTCAACGTCACCCGACACGCCTTCTTCGCCACTGTCGATGTCGATACTCGTCTCAGTCCACGCGCCCATGCCGACACCGGCGACCTGGATGTTGTCGGTGAGGAAGTACCCGACTCGACCCATGAGGAATAACATGTCAAAGTCGGTGCTCAGAGCGGCATCGCCACTTCCGTCCTGACTCATCCAGGCGCCGAGCGCATCAAGTTCCGTGTCCCCTTGTTGTACGGCGGCATTTGCCGCACCTGCGAGAGCCAAACAACCTACCACAAACAGAATCAACCAACGCTTCATGATACTTCCCTTTCAAAAACTGCACTCACACTGGCTTTCTGGTCAGCCAACTACAACCACACGACAAAAAGAACAATCAAGCCCGGTGTTCATTGGCCTGTCTCTCACTCTCATCTCAACACATCTCCTGCCTACAGACTCCGTACCCTGTCCGTCGGTACCTGTAGAAGTTTATCGGCAGAGCGGTGAAAATCAAATAAAAAAAACCAGCAGCCCCCGACTTTTTTTGCCGCGCAGAGGTCGTCGACTCACTCTCGATTGTCACGAATCCCCGCGAGAGGTCCACCCCTTTGGGCGAGGCCGTGTCGCAGGTCGTGACGTGCAGGATTTCAGCAAAATTCGAGAGCGAAACAGCTTACGATCCCGCCGAGGTCGGCGTCCGCTCTGGCGTCGAACAGGCACGTTTCGATGGCGTGAAGTCTCGGCGGTTCTCGCGCGAGGACCGCTCGGTTACCTGGGGGGCATGGATGCTTTGGATACCTAAGAAAAGTGCTCCTGAAATTCCTCTTTTGAACGACATTTTTTTCTTGCACGTGACTGCGTGACATCGCTTGGCGATCGCGCGTGGAGATGGAGGATCGGTGTGGCCGCGCCGGCGGAGACGCGCAGCTTGTGAAGCACAGACGATCGCAGTTTCGAAAGTCTGTGCATGTCCCCCAATTCCCCCGTGAGCGGAACGCGACTCTTGCGCGGTTGACAGATCAGAGGAGAAATCCGTTCGACATTCGCGTCGACCCATCGTATAATGGCGACGATGCGCGATGATAGAGCCGATAAAAACCTGTTCGCCTCTTCGGAAAAGGCCAATCTGAATTCCGCCGCACCATTGGCAGCGCGGATGCGTCCGAGAATCCTCTCGGAGTTCGTCGGCCAGAGGCATTTTCTTGCGCCGGGCAAACTCCTGACGCGCATGCTGGCGGCCGACCGGCTCAGCAGTCTGATCTTCCACGGACCGCCGGGTGTGGGCAAGACGTCTCTGGCGGCGGTGATCGCGCGCCACACGCGCGCCCGGTTTCGTTATCTGAGCGCCCCGGCCGCCACGGTCAAAGACATCCGCGACGTGCTGGCGGAGGCCCGGGATCGGCTGGCCACGGGCGCCGGTCGAACGGTTCTTTTCGTCGACGAGATTCACCGCTTCAATCGCGCCCAGCAGGACGTGCTGCTCGATGACGTCGAATCGGGCGTCATCGTGCTGATCGGCGCGACCACGGAGAACCCGTACGTCTCGGTCAACGGCCCGTTGATCTCGCGCAGCACTGTGTTTCGTTTCGAACCGTTGTCCGTCGAGGAGGTCGTTCAGTTGCTTCAGTGGGCTCTGTGCGACGTCGAACGGGGTCTGGGCTCGCTGGCGATCGAGGCGGACCCGGCGGCGCTGCGCTTTCTGGCCCAGATGGCCGACGGTGACGGCCGCAAGGCTCTCACCGCTTTGGAAGTGGGTGTCCGCTCGCAGGCGGCCGGCGCCGAGGGCGGGCCGATAAGATTCGACCTGGAAGTGGCGAGAGAGTCGATCCAGGAGAAGGCTATCCTCTACGACGACACAGGGGATACGCATTACGACCTCGCCAGCGCTTTCCAGAAGAGCATGCGTGGCTCGGATCCGGACGCGACGGTTTACTGGCTGGCTCGCATGCTGGCCGGGGGCGAGGACGTGCGTTTCATCGCTCGACGAATCGCGGTTTGTGCGGCCGAGGACGTGGGAAACGCCGATCCGATGGCGACGGTTCTGGCCGGCGCGGCGGTGCAGATTTCCGAGTTTGTCGGCCTGCCGGAGGCCCAGTTGGTTCTGGCCCAGGCGGCCATTTACATCGCCTGCGCGCCGAAATCGAACGCCGGTGCCGTCGCCGTCTGGCAGGCGATGAACGACGTCAAGACCGAACCGACGCGGCCGGTGCCACGCCACCTGAAGGATTCGCACTACGCGGCGGCGAAGAAGGCCGGCATTGGAGCCGAATACAAGTACCCGCACGACTACCCCGACGGTTTCGTGGTGCAGCAGTACCTTTCCGGCTTGCCCAAACAATACTACGCGCCGAAGAACGCGGGATACGAAAAAACGATAGGCCGTTGTTTACAGGAACTGCGAAGGTTGATAGATAGTAGCAGAACGGTCGAGCGTGCAGAATCGCACGGGGATCAGGGGCCGAGGGATGGACAAGGTTGAGCTGCGCCGCCAGTTGCAGAATCGCCTGCTTGCCATACCGGATCAACAGCGTCAGGACAAGAGCAGGAGGGCCTGTCGAAACCTGATCGCCACGGAGCGATTTCAGCAGGCCTCGACCATCATGATGTTTCTGTCGCTGCCCCACGAGGTGGATACCTCCGAGGCGATCCTCCATGCCTGGCAGCTTGGAAAGACGGTGGCGGTGCCCAAGATCTCCTGGCAGCAGCGGCACATGATTCCGGTGGGCATCTGCTCGCTGGAGACCGGGTTTTCGACGGGGGCATTGGGTTTGCGAAACCCTGTGGACGGTGTGCCGATTCCTTTTGACCAGATCGACCTGGTGGTTTCGCCGGCGCTGGGCTACGACCGTCGGGGCAATCGCCTGGGGCGCGGGGCGGCATTCTACGACCGGTTCTTTGCCAACGAGAAACTGACGGCCGCACGTTGCGGCTTTGCTTTTATCGAACAGGTGGTGGATTCCATTCCCGTTACCGAGACCGACGAGCCCGTCGATTTCCTGGTGACGGACGAGGGAATAATTGGTTGCGACCAACAGAAAGGAGCTTAGGATGGCTCGCTGGTTCTCCAGTCCAAGGCGGAAGCGCGGACAAAGAAACAACACTCTCTACCTCATCGCGGCGGTGGCGGTGTTCGCGATTGTTGTATTCCTGATGTTTCGAGGCAATTCATCGGCTCCCCAGGAGACGGGCACCGGAGAGGTGACGAACCCTGCCGGTGCGACGTCGGAGCCGGCTCGCTCCGCTCCAACACTGGCGGCTGTCGGCGCTGGTGGGGCTTCTGCGGCTGCGGCGCGTCCGGCGCCCACGCCGGCGCCTGCCGCCAACACGCCGGCACCCGCGTCTGCCGAGCCCCAGAGGCAGGAATCGGCGCCCCAGGAGGTCGTTCAGCCTGAGCCGGTTGCGACCGATCTGCCGATGCCTGCTGCACCCCCGGCGGATGAGAAGGTGACGGCTGTGGTAGCGGAAGCCATGTCGATGCTGAATTCCCATCCAAGGCAGGTCATTGCCGCCCGGAACAAGCTCAACGAGGCGCTTTCGATGCCGATGCCGCCGAACCAGCGTCTGGCGGTGAAAGAGGAGCTGGCGAAACTCTCGAAGGAGTGGCTGTTCGGTCCGGCCGCTTTTGCCGGCGACCCCCTTTGTGACAGCTATACGGTCCAACCCGGCGATCTTCTGGAGGTCATCGGACGGCGGAACAAGGTTCCCTACGAGAGCCTGATGCAGATCAACAACATCCCCCGCCCGCAGAGTCTTCAGGCGGGCAAGACGATCAAGATCATCAAGGGACCGTTTCACGCCAAGGTGTATCGTTCGACGTTCACCCTGGATCTCTACTTGCAGGACACGTACGTTCGCAGCTTCAAGGTGGGCCTGGGCCGGACCGGCTACGAAACACCCACCGGTCTGTGGCGTGTGCAGGAGGGCGGCAAGCTCGTCGCGCCGACGTGGACCGATCCGGACTCCGGCAGGGTGTTCAAATCCACCGATCCGGACTATCCCCTGGGTTCGCGGTGGATCGCCCTGGACGGCATTGACGGCGAAGCCAAGGGACGGACGGGATTCGCCATCCACGGGACCAAAGAGCCGGAGCAGATCGGGGCCGCCGGCTCTCGGGGCTGCATCCGCATGTTCAATGGAGAGGCGATCCTCGTCTACAACCTGCTCTTCCCGCTCTACTCCAAGGTCGAGGTTCTGGATTAGCCCGTCCTTCCAGACAGTCGTTGTCCGGTCGCCCTCTGGGAGTGCAAAAAAAAAGAGATGGCATCGCTGCCATCTCCTGGAACTGCATCGTTCGGCCTGAGAAGCAGAAGAGTCCTGCGTCAGGCGGATTCCTTGCGGACCTGCTGCTTTGCCGCCAGCAGGGGGGCCTTGCCTTCGACGATGTCCCGCGTAATCACGTATCGGGCCGGCTTGGGCTCCTCGGGCAGTTGATACATCAGGTCCACCATCATCTCCTCGGCAATCGACCGAAGGGCCCGGGCGCCGGTATCGCGCTTGAGAGCCTTGCGGGCCAAGGCCTGCAAACCGTCCTCGGTGAATTCCAGTTCGGCGTCTTCCATCTCGAAGAACCGCTTGTACTGCCGAACCAGGGCGTTCTTGGGCCGGGTGAGAATATCGATGAGGGCCTCCTCGTCGAGGGCATCGAGCGTCGCGATCACCGGCAGACGTCCAACCATCTCCGGGATCATCCCGAACTCGATGATGTCCTCGGGAATCGCCTGCTGTAGCACGCTGCTCAGATCGGCCTTTTCATCGGACTTGCCCGACAGCTCAGAGCCGAAGCCAATCATCTTGCGGCCGAGCCGTTTCTTGATGATGTTTTCCAGGCCGACGAAGGTCCCGCCGCAGATGAAGAGGATCTCCGTCGTGTCCATCTGGATGTACGACTGCTCGGGATGCTTGCGCCCGCCTTGGGGCGGGATGTTCGCGGTGGTTCCTTCGAGCATTTTCAGAAGGGCTTGCTGGACCCCCTCGCCCGAGACGTCGCGCGTGATCGAGACGTTCTGATAGGTCTTGCCGATCTTGTCGATTTCGTCAATGTAGACGATGCCGCGCTGGGCCTCCTCGATGTCGAAGTCCGCCGCCTGGAGTAGCCTGAGCAGGAAGTTCTCGACGTCCTCGCCAACGTAGCCGGCTTCCGTAACGGTCGTGGCGTCGCAGATCGCGAAGGGCACTTCGAGCTTCTTGGCCAACGTCCGGGCCAGCAGCGTCTTGCCGCAGCCGGTCGGGCCGATCAGCAGGACGTTGGATTTGTCGATCTCGACGTCGCTGTCGCCGATGTCGCTGTGCAGGAGCCGCTTGTAGTGATTGTGGACGGCGACGGACAGGTATCTCTTGGCGTTGTCCTGGCCGATCACGTACTGGTCGAGATACTCTTTGATCTCTCTGGGCTTGGGCGTTTCTTTCGTCCTCCGCCGCGGGACGGTGCCCTGGCGGCGGTTCTGCTTGATGATGTTGTGGCACAGCTCCACGCATTCCGGGCAGATGAACACATTGTCCGGACCTTCGATGAGGGTGTCGGTCTGGCTGCCCGCCCGGCCGCAGAAGCTGCATATCGCACGTGACTTTCTGTTTCCAGATTGTTTCGTCATGTTCCCTGTCCTGTTTGTCGGTCCATTTTCAGTGAAGGCCCTATTCTACTGCCAAGCCGGCGTCTTGTCTGCCCTGTGTCTGTGAGAAAGTCCGGTTCTGCGACCGGTTTCGGTTGTCGGTCGGGCTTCTGCTGCCACGGCTGCTTCTTGAGCAGCCCGTCGAGCGTTTCGACCTGGAGCGTCAATTCCGGCTGGAAGGCCGCACTGTCCATGTAGCTCAGCAGGCTGCGCAGCATTTGGCGAGCCGCCGGACGTTTCTCGAGATCGGTCTGCAAGTCGATGCTGCAGACCAGCAGCTTGCCGTCTCCGACGGCTCCTTCAAAGACCAGGCCCAGCTTGCGGTTGCGATTCCAGTCGTCGATCACCTGGACGATCGGCTCCAGCTCTGCGCCGAACGCGTCGAGCACCATCGCCCTCGAGTTCCGGATGAGGTCCTGCCATTGCCAGTTGCTGTGGAATTCCGTCGGAAAGCTCGACAGCGCCGGGTGCTCCGGATCGCAAAGAACGCCCAGCGTATGCGGGGGCTGGCCGTTGGTCCATTGCGTGTTCCAGAAGATCGTTGTGAATCCCGCCGGCACGTCGCTCGCGACATTCTCCGGATTCGGCATCAGCAGGACGTTTCGCCCTTCACGCAGGGCGCGCAAGGCATTGACATCCAGATGCTCCACGATCAGGACGTTCTGTCCGGCCGGCAGACCGACGCGGGCAGGATACACCCAGACGTCCCACGAGTTGTCGTAGTCGGTTCCCTCGATGTCCACGGCGATCACCAGTTTCGTCGGCGCCTGAGCCTGCGACAGATCCAACTCGATCGCGCCGACGCGATTGTCGTTGCCGAGGAGAATATCCTGGACAGGAAACCGGCCCGAAACCATGGGGCGCCCGTCCGCGCACCGCACCTGCCAACGCACAACCGCGTCCTTGATCGGCGCCGGTCCGAAGTGGGCGATCTGGACCTGCCCCTCGAACGTTTCGTGGCTGGTCCACACGCACTTGGGCATCCTCAGCAACGGCACGGTCTCGCTGCAGAAGCGACGGTATTCGGCGGGTTTGACGTAGCCTTTGTACTCCCAGAACGGATCGAGCACGCCGACCAGCGCCGTGCCCTGTCCGGGGAAATCGTGCAGGTCGAGCAACTGGAATCCGCCGAAGCCGGGCGTTCGCAGAGCGGCCTCGATCTCCTCCTTGTACAGGATGGTCTGGAGTTTGCCCGACGCGATCAGAAAGTCGCGGGCCTGGTCGAGCATGCCGTGTGCGTCGAGTGAATCGCGGAAAATCTCGAAGTTCTTCGCCTTCAGCACGCCCTTGTATTTCTTCATCTCGTCGAAGTTCGGATAGACGCACCATTGTCCGATTTCGTGAGAGACGATGGGGACCGGGTAGTCCTTGACGAAATCGGCGTAGTCGAAGTTCGTGGTCAGGTCCTCGGCGTTGAACCGGCTCGCCAGGCCGGCGCCCCATTGATGGCCTCGCGGGCCCGGCGTCGAATGGTAGTCGTTTTCCGGAATGATCGGCCAGCCGGCACCGCTGGTGTAGACGCGCCGTGGATCCTTGCCCTTCCAGTGCTCCACGAGCTTTCCGAGGTATTCCTTCTGGCGGCCACCCGCCGGTTCGTTGCCGTAGGCCAGCATGCAGAACGAGGGGTGGTTGCCATAGGCCTTGAGGATGCGGTCCGACTCGGCGTAGATCCACTCGTCAATGGGTGCGCCATCCCCGATCGTCGGTCCGCTGTTGGTCCAGGCGGCGCACTCGATGTGGTACATCACACCCATCTCATCGGCCGCGAGGAACGCCGCTTCCGGCGGACACCACGAATGAAAACGCAGATGGTTGAGGCCATGGGCCTTGGCGGCGGCGAGGACCTTGCGCCATGCTCCTACGTCCGTCGGCGGATAGCCGGTCAGCGGGAAGATGCAGCATTCGAGCGTGCCGCGAAGGAAGGTCTTGCGCCCGTTCAGCGTGAACTGCGTCCCCTGCGCGGCGAATTCCCGCATGCCGAAGACGACCGTCCGCTCGTCTGCGAAATCCTTCCCCTGGATCGACACCTTCAAGCGATACAGGTTCGGCGAGAACTCGTCCCACAGGCGCACGTCGTCGCCCATCGCATAATCGACCTCCACGATCTGATTCGCGTCCTCCATCGCAAACAGCACGGACCTCTCGGCCACTTTGTGCCTTCGGTCCGAATTGAAGCTCGTTGCCTGAAGCGTCAGCGTCCCCGCGTTCTTCTCGCCGCTTGGGTTGGCCATGGTGACGCGAACCTTGGCGTCCCGGTGCTCGATGTCCGGATAGACCTGCACGTCGGCAATTCGAACGTCGTCATACGCTCGCAGTTCGATGTCGCCGATGATGCCGTTCCAGTTGGTCTGCGTGTGGTCGGAGACGCTGTGCGCGTTGACGCCGACGCCGATCTTGACCGTGTTGTCCACACAGATCGTCAGGGTGTGCCGGCCCTTGCCGAGCACGCCGAGATCGTATTCGTGGGGCGCGCTGAGGCTGTTGTTCAGGCCGACCGACCGGCCGTCGACCCAGACCTGCGTTTCCCAGTGACATCGTTCGAGGAACAGCACGATCCGTCTGGCGTTCCACTTGCCGGGGATGTGGATTTCCTTCTGGTACCAGGCGGGCCCGACGTAATGTTTAGCCGGAGTCAGCCAGAAGGGCACCTTGATGTTGTCCGGCCGGCGGTACGGCTCATACTTCTCCGCCGTGAACCAGGACTGGTCCACGATCTGGCCGGTCCACGCCGTCTCGACGGTCACTTCGTTGCCGCAGCCGTTCTCCTGCATCGACCCGGGCAAATCGATCTTCTGCGAGGGCACCTGCTCAAAGCATCGCTCGGTCAGGCCTTCGTTGTCGAGATCTGCACGGAACCGCCATGTTCCGGCCAGCGACCGTGCCTCCCGGGCGTCCGTCGTGTCCGTCTGGAAAAGGGCGACCGCCGCGTACAGTGTCAGGATGATGGCGATTGTGTTCCAGTCGATTGATTTGCCGTGCTTGCCGATCATGCTGTCTCCTCACCGTTGTGCAACCGGGAATCCTGTGATCATTGTTTCGCGTTTTCCGCACCTGTCAACCGGTTTCTGACCCGGCGTGCGCCTGGCATCTCGCGCAGGGACGATGCGCGATCTCCGGCGGCTGACCGGCCGAATCGTTTCCTGTCTGGACGTTACACGTGAGAGGCGGCGAACTCGGCCCCTCGCCGCAGGGCTTCGCTGTTGGCAGGGATCGTTTTGTGATGCCGCTCGGCCAGCACGTCGGCCAGCGCCGCGGCGGCCT
Source organism: Sedimentisphaerales bacterium (assembly GCA_040772485.1). Classification (GTDB taxonomy): domain Bacteria; phylum Planctomycetota; class Phycisphaerae; order Sedimentisphaerales; family Anaerobacaceae; genus Anaerobaca. The sequence continues at coordinate 31,094 of JAXGYC010000029.1, forward strand.
GCTGGGCCGTCAACGGGCCTCGAACGCCCAGGTAGGCGCCGAGCATGACCATATTGGTGCTTTTGGGGCTGCCCGCCTGGATGGCGATCTCCTCGGCCGGCACGCCGATCACCCGCACGCCGTCCGGGACGGAATGAACCTCTTCGATCAGCGAGCTGTTGAAGATCAGTTGCCCTCCGGGTCGCAGTCGCGGGGCGAACTTGCTCAACGACGCCTTGTTGCAGATGACCAGGGCCGTCGGCGCGCTGACGATCGGACAGGCGATGGGCTTGCCCGACAGGATCACCATGCAGTTGGCGGTCCCGCCGCGAACCTCGGCGCCATAGGAAGGCATGTAGGTCACTTCCAGGCCGGCCTTCATCGCCGCCTGGGCCAGCAGCTTGCCCGCCAGGATGATTCCCTGACCGCCGAAGCCGGCGATGACGATCTCTTCATACAATCCATTCGTCGATGCCATCGTCAACCCTTCAAGCGCGCGATCGGAAAGGCCTTGCACATTTCCTCTTCGATCCACTTCATGGCCTTCGCCGGTGACATGCGCCAGTAGGTCGGGCACGGCGAGAGGATCTCCACGAGCGACAGACCCGGCGCATCGTCCATCTGGAGCCCGAAGGCGTGCTTCATGGCCGCCTTGGTGCGCTTGATGCCGGGCACGCCGCTCAGGGCGCATCGCTCGACGTAGACCGTGCCGGGCAGCAGGGCCAGAATCTCGGAGACCTGGAGCGGATAGCCTTGGCCGTTGCTCGGATTGCGACCCTGCTGCGTGGTTGCCGTGACCTGGCCGAGCGTGGTGGTCGGCGCCATCTGCCCGCCCGTCATGCCGAAGACCGCGTTGTTGATGAAGATCACGGTGATACGCTCGGCGCGATGGGCGGCGTGAATGATCTCGGCGGTGCCGATGGCCGCCAGGTCGCCGTCGCCCTGATAGGAGAAGATGATCTTGTCGGGATTGGTCCGCTTCATTCCCGTCGCGACGGCGGGCGCCCGGCCGTGGGCCACCTCGATCATGTCCACGTCGAGATAGTTGTACGCCAGCACCGCGCAGCCGACCGGCGCGATCCCGATCGTACGGTCCTGGATGTTCAGCTCGTCGATGACCTCGGCCAGGAGCCGATGCGCGATCCCATGACCGCAGCCCGGACAGTAGTGTGTCGGGCAATCCTTCAAAACAGATGTTCGCTGGAACACGGTGTTCATATTTCTCTGCCTTGCGGCGTCACGCAAGCGGTCGCATCCCGATGAACATCGGGATGCAAGAAAGCTATGCGGCGCCGACTCGTATTGTCGATTGTCGAATCTTGTCCAGAACCTCGTCGGCCGTCGGTACCCCGCCCCCGGGCCGACCGTGCAGCAGGACGGGAGACCTGCCCGCCACCGCCAGCCGCACATCCTCGACCATCTGGCCGCAACTCATCTCAACCGCCAGGAACACCCGAAATGTTTCAGCCATGCTGGCGATTTGCTCGGAGGGAAAAGGCCACAGCGTAATCGGGCGAATCATTCCGGCCCTGATTCCCTCCTCGCGGGCCTGGTCCACCGCCGCCCGGGCAATCCGCGCGACGATGCCGTAGGCGACGACGACGATCTCGGCGTCGTCGCTGCGATACTGCTCACAAAGAACCTCGTTGTCCTGAATCTGCTGATACTTGGCCATGAATCGGTTGTTCAGCTCCTCCAGCGCCCCCTCGGCCAGGTACAAGGATCGCACGATGTTCTGTTTTCTGTCCTTCATTCCGGTCAACGCCCAGGGTTTGGGCGGCAATTCGCGGCGGGGTTTCGGATCGAGCGTTACCGGCTCCATCATCTGGCCCAGGATGCCATCAGCCAGCACCATCACGGTCATGCGATATTGATCCGCCAAGTCGAACGCCAGCGGCATGCAATCGGCCAGCTCCTGTACGCTTGCCGGGCCCAGCACGATCGTGCGGTAGTCGCCGTGGCCGCCCCCTCGCGTGGCCTGGAAATAATCCCCCTGCGACGGGGCGATGTTTCCCAGTCCGGGCCCGCCCCGCATGACGTTGACCACCACGGCCGGCAGTTCCGCCCCGGCCAGGTAGCTGATCCCTTCCTGCATCAGGCTGATGCCCGGGCTGGAGGAACTGGTCATCGCCCGTTTGCCGGTTGCGGCGGCGCCGAAGACCATGTTGATCGCCGCCAGCTCGCTTTCGCTCTGAACGAAGACGCGGCCCTCCTGGGGCATCCGTTCGGACATATAGGCGGTGATCTCGTTCTGCGGCGTGATCGGGTAGCCGAAATAGGCGTCGCACCCGGCAACGATGGCCGCCTCGGCCAGCGCCTCGTTGCCGCACATCAGAATCCGCTCGCTCACTTTCCTGCCTCTCTGTCGGCCCATTGGCGAAGATAGCTCTTGGTATTCTGAACGAAATCCCGAGTCGCCTCCAGCAAGTCTTCCGCCTCCTCCTTGGTCACGGTGCGATCCACTCCATAGTCCCCGATGATCCTTGTTCGATAGGCGCGATGCAGGGTATTTCCCAAGGATCTCTCGAAGATTCCCGTTTTCACGAAGTGCTCGCCGAACAGGCTCACCACGCCTTTGTGGGAAGAACTTGTCAGCTTTCTTGTCAGAAGCACTGCTTCGGCCATGAAGAACATCGCATAGTAGCATCTGGAAGCACAGGAATCGTAATCGACTGTGCTCAGGATATATTCGGCCGTGTGTAGGAATCTCTCGGCCTTCTTGATGAGGTCCTCGAACTCCTTCACACCGCAATCCCCTCTTTTCGCACGTTCAGCATAAACGGGGAATTATAGTTCTTGTACTGCTCCTCGGGAATGGCGATGACCGAGACGAGTTCGCCTTCTTCCAGGAGCATGTCGTACAGGAGGTCGTTTAGACTCTCGTCGACCTCAGAAGGTTTCACAGACGAAGCCGTCAGCACGAGAACATCGACATCGGAGTCCTTTGTTGCTTGGCCCCTGGCGTACGAGCCGTAGAGGATGATCCGCTTGATCCCTTCACCATAGGTCTCGTTCAGATGGCCCTTGATCCGGTCGATCAGACGTAGGATTCGCTGCTCCATCCCCTTACCGCTTCTCCTCGATCAGACGCGGCGCGCCGTGTTTTTCGGGCGCGGCCACGATCCGGATTCGCTCCATCTGGTCCCGGCAAACCTGGATAATGCCCTCAGGGCAGATGATCGCGCACTGGGCGCAGCCGATGCAGTCGCCGTCGGTCTTCTGCGCCGGAAAATAGCCGTTCTTGTTCGACTCCTTGGAAATCACGATGCATTTCCTGGGGCAGACCACCACACACAACCCGCAACCCTTGCAGCGTTCGGTGTCGATAACGATCTTGCCTGCCATGCCGTGTGTCCTTCTATCCACATGCCCGTGTGTCGAGGGGCCTATCTCGTGGTCAAAACCCCGCCTGAGTTTACCCCATGCTACCTGGACGGTTCAACCCTGTAAAGCGGAAATCTCCCTCTTGCCGGACCTCCTGGACGGCTGCGGAGGGCCGCCGCTTGCCAGCGGGGACGAGTTCTGGTCTACTGTCTCGCATGGAGAGCCAACGATTCGATCTGACGGGCAAGACGGCGCTGATCACCGGCGCCGGACGCGGGATTGGCCTGGCCATCGCGCGAACTCTGGCCGAGCACGGCGCAGGCGTGATTCTCGTTGCGCGAAGCGCCGCACAACTTAAGATCGCTGCCCGGGAGATCGCGGCTGAGACGGGCCGCAATGCGTGGACCCTTGCCTTCGATCTCGGCAAGGTCGACGGCGTAGAGCGTCTCTTCTCCGAAGCCGTGGAGGTTGCGGGTGGCGTAGACATCCTCGTCAACTGCGCGGGCACGACCGTCCGCAAGCCGACCGAGGACCTCTCGCTGGAGGATTTCCAGCGGGTGATGGATGTGAACCTGACGTCGGCGATGGTGCTGTCGCAGGCCTTTTGCCGGCATTGCCGCAGCGCAGGCAAGCCCGGGCGCATCATCAACATCGGTTCGCTGGCCTGCCATGCGGCCCGCCCGACGATCGCGCCCTACACGTGCAGCAAGATGGGGCTGCTGGGCCTGACGAAGACGCTGGCGGTCGAATGGGCTCCCTACGGGATCAACGTCAACGCCATCGGTCCCGGCTACATCGCCACCGAGCTGACGGCCCCTCTCCGGAAGGACCCCGAATTTGATCGGTGGGTGCTGGCCAAGACGCCTCTGGGCCGATGGGGCACGCCGGAGGACCTCGTCGGTGTGGCGATCCTGCTCGCCTCGAAAGCCGGCGACTTCATCACGGGCCAGATCTTCTACGTCGATGGCGGCTGGACCGCCCTGATATAGACTCCTCCACTATGACGACAAGACCACGGGAGTGCCTTTTATGAAGCCGCTCAAGCTCAAAGCCTCGGCCAGCATGCTGTTTCTCTGGATTCTCGTTGCCGGCCAACTGTTCTGCGGCCGGGCAGGGGCACAGGCAAAGGACGCGATATTTCAGGTGCATCTCCGCACGCGTGTCGCGCTGCCCGATACGCCCGACGGATATCGCTTTGAATGCCAGACGGCACAGTGGAATCCTGCCGAGACCGCAATCATCGTCTGCGACATGTGGGACCGCCACTGGTGCCA
>JAXGYC010000030.1:0-30723 GCA_040772485.1 Sedimentisphaerales bacterium
GGCGGATCGGACGCATTCGTGCCGTTGCCGACGCTGGCGATGACGGGAAGCCCGGCGTGCTCGGCCAGCGACTCAACGCCCCGCGTCCACCAGTTCTCGAACTGGAACCCGAAGCTGGCGGTAACAACGTCAACAGGCGGCGCCGTCTGCGTAAACAGGTGCTGCTCGCCGAAATAGAAGTACTCGTAGACATGCCCTTCCGCCGCCGGGACCACCCCCTGGTAGAAGAACGGCCCAAGGAACGGCGTCATTGCCTCGGCATCCTCTCCGAAAAGGATCGAGCAGACCGCGGTCGAATGAGGCGAGATGCCCGGCGCCAGCAGGCCTTTGTCGTACGAGCGGACCCTGGCGCTCTGGAAGCAGGCGTGGCGGACGTTCGGCTGATAGTCGTTCTGGGGCTCTCCATCCTTGTAGGTGACGCTGCGGCAGAGGACGCCGAAACGAACGCCCTCTCCGGTCAGAGCCGGATCGATCTGGCGCAACGCGTAGATCCCCACGTAGTCGAGGCCCTGGGGCTGGAGCAGCGACGTATCCTGGGCCTGGGCCGTGCCGGCGCTCGCCAGCGCGCCGACCAGCAGGCCAACGACCCATAACCTGCGAACCAGGATAGCTGTTCTGTCCACTGCTCTTCGCATCACAAGACCCCGGACGTGGCTCGGACCGCTCTCCCGCACGCCATCACGCCCCCAGTATCCAGCCTCCCTTGCTGACTGCTGCGCCCTCCCGGCAACTGGATTCATGATAGCAGAAACCCGCCTCGTTTTCAAGCAAATTCCAGCTTCGCCGGCCAGCACACCCCCTCCGCCAGCACTGCCAAGGCGGATTGCGAAAACTGCTGGCATCGCTCTTGCGTTGGCGCGCCACCGCTGGTATATTGCCTCCAACAACCGCGTGGAACCGGATTTAGAGTGGATGGCCGCTATGAAGGTGATCCTGGACGCCGAGCAGATCGACAAGACCCTCCGCCGCCTGGCGGAGGAGATCGCCGCCCAGACCTCTCGTGCTGACGATCCGGTGATTATCGGAATCCGCAGCCGGGGCGAGATCCTGGCCGAGCGGCTGGCGGAGCATCTGTCCCGGCGGCTGAACCACCCGGTCCCGTGCGGCACCCTCGATATCACGCTCTACCGTGACGATCTCAACGCGCCCCAGAGCGCCGATCAGCCCCTGGTGCGAACGACAGAAATCGGCTTTGCCATCGACGACAAGACCGTCATCCTGGTCGATGACGTGCTCTACACCGGCCGTTCGGTCCGGGCGGCATTATCGGCCCTGATCGATCTGGGCCGGCCCAAGGCCATCCGCCTGGCGGTCCTCGTCGAACGGGAGGGAAGGGAATTCCCCATCCAGGCCGATTATACCGGCTATAAGGCCGAGGTCCGGCCCGGACAGTTCGTCCAGGTCAACCTCATCGAGTCGGACGGAAAAGACGAGGTTGTAGTCGAGTAGGGATCATGAGCCGCATCCTCAACATCGTGGAGCGACACACCCACCACAGCTCCAAACGACAGCACAGTATGACTATGGCGATCATGCGAAAAGGCAAGCAGTTCCGATGGCAGCGCAAGCACCTGATCGGTCTGCGCGACCTCACCGCCGAGGAGATCCTCTACATCCTCGACACCGCCCAGGGCTTCGAACAGATCAGCACGCGCTCGGTGAAGAAGGCGCCTCCCCTGCGTGGCAAGGTGGTCGTGAACCTGTTCTTCGAGGACAGCACGCGCACACGGACCAGCTTCGCCCTGGCCGCCAGCCGGCTCAGCGCCGACGTCGTCGAGTTCACGATGAAGAACAGCTCGGTGAGCAAAGGCGAGACGCTGCTGGACACCGCGCGGAACCTCGAAGCGATGGGCGTCGACATCGTCGTGATCCGTCACAACGCCGCCGGGGCACCGAAGCTGCTCAGCCGGAACATCGACGCCTGCGTCGTCAACGCCGGCGACGGCTACTGCGAGCACCCCACCCAGGCCCTGCTCGACGTCTACACGATCCGCCAGATGAAGGGCTCGCTCGAAGGACTCAAGATCGCCATCGTCGGCGACATTTCGCATTCCCGCGTCGCCCGCAGCGACATGTGGGCCATGACCAAGCTGGGCGCCGAGGTCACGCTCGTCGGGCCGCCCACGCTCATGCCCGCCGACGCCGGCCGGCTGCCCGTGAACATCAGCTACTCGCTTGACGAGGTGATTGAGAAGGTTGACGTGATCAACATGCTGCGCATCCAGTTCGAGCGGCTGGGCGGCAACCCCTTCCCCTCGATCCGCGAATACTCGCGCTACTTCGGCCTGACCGTCGAGCGGATGCAACGAGCCAAGCCGGACATCATGGTCATGCATCCCGGCCCGATCAACCGTGGCGTCGAAATGGAGAGCGAGGTCGCCGACGGCACGAACAGCGTCATCCTGCGCCAGGTCGCCAACGGCCTGGCCGTCCGCATGGCCGTCCTGTTCCTCGTCAACCAGGCCGCCGCCGAAACCCCCGCCTGACAGCATTAACGAAGGCAGCAGTCCGTTCGAGTGCGCTCCGTGCAGGGTCTGCCCTGTACGCGCCGCGCCGATCCGTTCGCTACCTTCCCATGTCCGCGCGTCGGTACCTTCTTACCTGCGCACGTCCAGGCAGATCAGATCGCCGGCGGCGTTGCGGACGAAGAGCCGTCCGTTGGCCAGAGCCGGCGCCGACCAACAACGCCCGGCGAGAATCTTGACCTCGGCAACGGACCTGTAGGCGTCGCCGGTCGCCTCGACGATCCGAAGCGTCCCGTCTTCCTGAAGCGCGATCAATCTCTCGTCTGCCAGGATGAGCGACCCCAAGCCGATCTTGGGACTCGACCAGCGAAGCTCGCCCGTCCGCCAGTCCAGGCATCGCAACTGTTTGTCATCGAAGCCGAACAGCAAGCCCTTCCAGAGGACGCAATTACTCAGATAGGTTCTCATGTTCTTGCTGCGCCAGACTTCGGCGGGCAAACCGGTCGAAAGTTCGAAAAGCGCGCAGCCCACCCCATGTCCGCTTGATACGAACAGCCTGCCGTCGGAAACGATTACGTCGGAGGCGTTTTGGTCCCACGTGGTCCGCCAGGGGATCCTCCAACGAACCTGGCCATCGGCGATCTGGGCCGCCACAACCTCATGGCCGCTGACGAACGCGAAGCAGGGCTGTCGATCGATCTCCAAACGCACGGGCGAGGAGTATCCCGAGTAGCCGGGGCCGTTGTCCCAGAGTATCTTGCCGGTGAGCTTGTCGACCGCCAGAGCCGCCGTGCCCACGGGAAGGATAAGCCGATCGTCGGCAACGAGGAGGGAGCCGGCATACCCCCACCAGACGTGGTAGTCGGCATCGGTCCTCGGCGGCGGCTCGAACTTGGCCGACCAGACCACCTCGCCGCTCTCGGCGTCCAGGCAAAAGCAGTGGCCGAACTTGCTGACGGTATAGACCCGGCCATCCTCGACCTGCGGCGTGGCCATCGGACCGCCTTCATACGCTTTCGGTTCGAGCGGACAGGGGTAAGAGTGCTTCCACAACTCGCGGCCCGTCTCCGCATCCAGGCAGAAGACCGTGTCAGTGTTGTCGCGATTGCCCAACGTGTAGGCGCGCGAGCCGCTGACGGAGACGCAGGAAAAACCGGTTCCCACCACGCCTTTCCAGAGCACGCGGGGACCATTCTCCGTCCATGCCCAATTCAGACCGGTCTCCGGTGAGATCCCATTCCGTGCCGGTCCGCGCCAACCGGGCCAGTCGGCGGCCCAGGCCGGAACGCAAATCAGCAACACACCGACAGGGGAACAAGATATTCGCACGACTTTCTCCTGGACGGCGGTACCTGGACCGCCGAGCGATGGACTCTGCTCTTCTCAAACACACTGAGTCGGGCAATTCAACGGAGACGCAACCACCCCAGGAACAAACGGCAACTGCCACTACCCCATGCGGACAATGCACCCATCCTGCCCGACCACTACCCGCCCGATTATACGCTCAAACCCCCACCCGTCCAGTTCTCGATTCCCAGACCCTCGATTCTCCGAAACTCCTTTTCATTGTTCGTCACGAGGATCAGATGGCGCGATTTGGCCTGCGCCGCCAACAACAGGTCCATCGGTCCGATCGGTCTTCCTTTCGATTCCAGCGAGGCCCGAATCTGCCCATACTCGGCGCAGGCCCGTTGGTCGAAGTCCAGGATCGCAAACGGAAACAGGAATTCCAGCAGCGCGATCCGGTTGCGCTCGGGATACTGACTGCGGACGATACCGTATTCCAGTTCGGCCAAGGTGATCGTGGAAATGGCAATCTGGCCCGGCTGCTTTGACCGCACCCGTTCTATCACCGCCGCCGGCTTCTTGCGGATGATGTAGATGCAGATGTTCGTATCGAGCAGGTAGTTCATTTGATCGCATCACGCCGCTCGAAGGCGCCCTGATCGCGCTTGCCGCACAGCAGGTCGTCGGAGAACCGGTCCAGGCTGTCGACGAACGGTCCCCAGGGGTCTTCGTCCTTAGGAATCAGCAGGACCATCCCGTTGATTCTCTTGACGTACACCTCGTCGCCGGCCATGGCGTATTCCTTCGGCAGCCGCACCGCCTGACTTCGCCCGTTCTTGAACAGCTTCGCCGTATCCATAGAACCTCCTTATCAAGTATATACCATAGTATATACCACGACAGGCCTGTTGTCAAGAGCTGTCATCATAGAGCCCGAACGCGTGAGAAGCTCGCCCTACGGGGGGATACACCGACCCAGAGAATCCAAAGCGTGATTCTCCGGCCCTTCCTGTTCTCCCGACTGCTACTCGTGTCGGGTGCGGCGGAGGGTTTCGAGGTTGGCTTTGGCCGGCGGGACCTGGTCGAGGAATTTGCTGATGGTCGCACAGCCGTAGTCGTCGCAGAGGGCGCAGCTCTTGACGTGCCGTTCCAGGCCGCACTTGCGGATCTCGCACTCGCCGCAATGGCCGATGTGCGGGCCCTTGAGCTTCAGGCAGCCCACGCAGTTGACCTGCTCGGGCGGAATCTCGACGCCGAACTGCTTGGACCACTCCGCGGCGGTCTTTGTCCGCAGGGCCTGGTCGTCGGTCTGGTGAGCGATCAAAGCGGGACAAGCCGCACAGTCCAATCCGCACATCGCAAACATCTTCGCCATGTCTATCTCCCTTCATAGCTCCGGAACCGGCCCGGAGCAACCACACTGCCCTTGATGACCCTCCGCCAATCCACAGTCCATTGTAGAGCCACGCCGGCGGCAAGGCAATTGCCCTTTCCATGAAACCCGGCCCTGAAATACTACACGTTCGTCTGGACTCGACTCGGAGGGAGAATCCACGTCGCAGACATCTTGACGCGCCGGTGGCATAGGGTATACTGCCGGGCCGACTCGCTTTGACCAACTTCGGTAGAGAGGTGACCATGCAACTCGTCTCCAGAAAATCGCGACTGCGCGGCAGCGTTCTGATCCCCGCGTCGAAATCCCATACGATCCGCGCTGTGGCCATCGCCGCACTGGCCGAAGGCCAAAGCCTCGTCCGCAACCCCCTGTTCTCGGGCGACAGCGAGGCCGCGGTGCGGTGCTACCGCGCGCTGGGCGCCGAGATCGACACAAGCCAGGAGAACGTCTGGAAGGTCACGGGCGTCGGCGGTCGCATCGTCCCGCCGCAGGAGACCATCGACGTGCTCAACAGCGGCACGACTCTGCGGATCGCGATGGGTTCGGCTGCCTTGGCCGAGCCCGGCCGAAGCACCACCTTCACCGGCGACGACCAGATCCAGACCCGCCCTGTCGAACCTCTGATGAACGCCTTGCAGGACCTCGGCGCCAAGTGCGTCAGTCTCAAGGGCAACGGCAAGGCTCCTGTGCAGGTCTGGGGCGGCCTGAAAGGCGGCCATACCTCCATCGAAGCCAAGACCAGCCAGTACCTCACCAGTCTTCTGATGTGCACTCCTCTGGCGCCGAAAGACAGCGAGATCGACGTGACCGTGCTCAACGAGCCGGGCTACGCACAGATGACGCTGGACTGGCTCGACAAGCAAGGCATCGTCTATGAGAACGACCGCATGCGCCGCTTCCACGTCAAAGGCGGCCAGCGCTACCAGGCGTACCACCTGCCGGTGCCTGCCGATTTCTCCAGCGCCACGTTCTTCCTCTGCGCCGGCGCCCTGTTCGGCGACCCGGTCACACTCCGAGGTCTGGATTTTGCCGACAGCCAACCCGACAAGGCGGTGGTGGACTACCTGCGGGCCATGGGCGCCGACATCGCCGTCGCCTCCGACGGCATCACCGTCAGGGCCGGCTCGCTCAAGGGTGTCGAGATCGACATGAACGCAACGCCCGACGCCCTGCCCGCGATGGCCGTGACCGCGACCTATGCCGAGGGGACCACGCGACTGGTCAACGTCCCCCAGGCGAGGCTGAAGGAAACCGATCGCATCGCGTGCATGGCCCAGGAGCTGGCCAAGATGGGCGCCAGGGTCGAGGAATTGCCTGACGGCCTGGTCGTGCACCACAGCAAACTGAAAGCTGCGCGCCTGGACGGGCGAGGCGACCACCGCATCGTGATGGCGCTTTCGCTGGCCGCGATGGGGCTCAACGAGCCCTGCACGATCGATACGGCCGAGGCCATCGCCGTGACCTTCCCGGAGTTCGTGAATCTGATGCGGTCCATCGGGGCCGACATGAAGCTCCTCGCCTGACGGCGCCCCGGCCCAACCGTATGGACCGACCAGGGCCGTCGGCCGCCTGTAGGGGCGAATCATGATTCGCCCCCACCGCGGGCACTGTTCCAAGGGCATATGAGCGTCTCTGCCCCCAACCCATCCGAACCGGTGAACGCATTGCAGGTGCGCTTGCTTTGCGACGCCGGAGATTGTAAGATCAGTTTTACATCATGGAGTCGACTTGGAAAGGGGATTCGGAATGCTTGGATGTCACCTTGGACGCAACTTTCAACTGACTGTCGCAGGCGGCTCATACCAGGAAGGGCTCGCCAGCACTATCCAGGGTGTCCCGCCGGGACTGCTCTTGAGCGAGCAGGAAATCTACGGCGATCTGCTGCTGAGGAAACCCGGCGCCGATGAGCTGAGCAGCCCGCGGAAGGAGCCGGACCTGCCGGTCATCTACGCAGGCGTCAACGCCGCCGACACGATCGAGAACGCCGGCAACAGGAACCACACCAACGGCACCCCTCTGGTGATCCTGATCCCGAATCTGGACCGGCACTTCATCCACATCAAGCAATACCAGGACACGAACCGCACGCCGCGACCGGGGCACGCCTCCTACGCGAGCTTTGTGAAGTACGGCCCGGACGACGACGCAATCGGCGCGGGCATCTTCAGCGGCCGGTACACCTCGACGATCGTCGCGGCCGGCTCCGTCGCCAAGACCGTGTTGCGAAAGTGCGGGATCGGAGTTTTCGCCTACATCAAGGAGATCGCGGGCGTCCGATGCCCCGAAGTGCCTTACGAGCAGGCGCTGCAATCCTGCGACCGCTATAAGACGATGCGGCACGCCCTGGACCCGTTCTACCAGGAGGTGTACGTCAAAGGCCGCATCCACATGGACATGCGCTTCCTCGAAAAAGCCGCGGTCCTGGCCCAGATCGAGCAGGAGATCGACGCCATCCGCGACAGAGCCCCGAAGATGAGCCACCAGGAGGTTCGCGACCGGTACGGCGTCCACGCCGTGGTCAATTGTCCTGACATCGACGCCGGACAGGCCATGCTCGACGCCTGCAACAGGATCTCGGCCGGCGGCGACTCGGCCGGCGGGCTGGTCGAAGTCGTCGTCCTCGGCGCCCCCATCGGGCTCGGCGAGCCTGTCTTCAGCAAGCTGGACGCCGAACTGGGACGCATGCTGGGCATCGGCGCGGTCAAGGGCGTCGAGATCGGGGCCGGATTCGCGGTCAAGGACATGACCGGCTATCAGAACAACGACCAGATGCGGTCCGTCGACGGCAAAGTGGTCTTCGAGTCCAACAACGCCGGCGGCATCACCGGCGGCCTGACCACCGGCCAGCCCATCGTCGCGCGTCTGGCGGTCAAGCCGACGCCCACGATCGACAAGGCCCAGAAGACGATCGACAAGTACACCCAGGAGAACACGCAACTGGCGGCCATCACCCGGCGCGACCCGACCATCGTGGCGCGGATCTGGCCGGTCGCGGAAAGCTACACCGCCTTGGTCATCCTGGACCACCTGATCATGCACTACGGTTATCAGGCCCTCAAGGCCAGGGTCAAATAACCTTCACAGGCGCATCTCAAACCGCAACGGGCCGTCGCGATGACTTCCATCGCGGCGGCCTGCGTCGTTTCGCACGGTACGACCAAATTCCTGCCGCCACACGACGGCTTCCGGGGGCGCAAAACTCAGCCCCGGCAAAACGGCCGGGGCTAAGTGGAATCCTTGCGTTCGACACCGGGCCGGGGCCTGCTACCCTCCGGCAACCGCACCCGTACCGCCATCGGCGGCATTCTGCTGCTCTTCCAGGGGCGTCTGATCCGGTCTGGGGATCGCCGGGACCCAGTCCGACCACGCGGTCATGTTGCCCGAGGCGTCACGAGCCCGCACGCGGAAGTGCAGTCCCTGATTAGCCCTGCCGATGAGAACCCGGTAGATCGGCTCGGTCTGCCAGCCACTGCTGAACTCGGAACGCTCTTTGCACTCGAAGTAGTACAGGACCACGCCGCTGTCGTCGGTGGCAGTCACCGCCATCATTTCCACATAGTTGTCGAACGGCGTAGCTCTGTTGGAACCGTCGAAGTCGTACTCGCGCGGCAGACCGTTCGGGTCGAACGCCATCGGATTCGGCGTCGGCGCCGTCTGGTCGGCCGGAATCGCGGTGGTGAAGCAGCTCCAGGCCGAGAACGGGGTTTCGTTCTGGTTGGCCGACATGTCCCTGGCCCTGACGCGGTAGCAGTAGGTCATGCCCGGAGCCAAGTTGACATCGGTGTAGGTATTCGTGTTGATCCAGCCGCTGTCGTTGGCGCCCGGCGTATTCGTGTCGAAGAAGTACTGCACGCCGTTGTCGTCGAACGCCTCGGTCGCGACCATCGTGATCGTCTGCGACGTCACCGCCGCGTTCGGCAGAATGTATGGCTCGGGATACGGAGCCAGCGTATCGACGTTGCCGGCGTAACGGACCCGCGAGAACCCGGTCTCGTTGCCCAGTCCGTCGCGCGCCTTGACGCGGTAACCATACTGCCGGTTGCTCGACAGACCCGTGTCGGTGTAGACCCGGCTGCTCTGCCATCCGCTGCTGTGGCCGCCGCCGCTGACGTTCTCGAAGAAGTACTCCACCGGCCAGCCCCACGCGTCCGTCGCTTCTCTGGCGACCATCCGCGCCGAACCGCCGTCCAGATTCGGCAGGGTTTCCCACTCGGCCGGATCCGGCTCGGGCGGCGTGCTATCCTGGACCAGCCAGCAGTCGGCCAGCACCGCCAGGTCGCGAGCCGTCACGGTCGAGTCGAACGTGAAGTCCGCCTGATCGCACCACCCGTTGGCCTCGGAGCAATTCTCATCGAGCCAGCTCGTCGCGAAGGCGGCGAAGTCCTTGAAGTCGATGATCCCGTCGAAGACCAGATCGCAGAACTTGCACGGTTCCATGAACGGATAGTGGTAACCCATGTCCACGCGGCCCGTATCCGGGACGTGGTCGGTGCGGGTCGTGGAGCGCGACATGCCCACGTTGCCGGCAAAGTCGCTGCCGGTGTCGACCGCCGGACTCTGTCGCGACTGACCCGCCCGGCGGTTGCTCAGGTAGAAGTCGCCGAGCGCACCGCTGACGAAGATCGGGTCGGCGTGGACGATGCCCTCGCCATAGGCCAGCGTACAGCCGGTGTCGACCCAGATGTCGTTGGGCCCGACGCGGATGTCACTGTACGAGACGTTCAGCACGCCGCACAGCGGATCGAGATCGAACCCGCTGCCAACCGCCATCTCGCCGCCCAGACGGGCCGAGTTGCCCCAGAGAATCGAATCGACCACTGTCGCCTCGCTGAGGTAACCACAGAAGATCGCGCCGCCGAACCCGGTGTTGTTCGGGTCTGCGGGCGTGCCCGGAGCGCCGTTGGTCACGAACGTGCAGTTGCGGATCGTCGGCTCGGCGTACCAGTTCGTCGAGATGCCGCCGCCGTCGCGGAAGGCGCGGTTGTTGCGGATCAGGCAGTTGACGATCTGCGTGAAGTTCTGGCCGCGCAGATAGACCGCACCACCGGAGCCGTCGGACAGGTTGCCCGCGAGGTTGCAGTCCTCGATCAGGGCGCTGGCCGAAGAGATCAGCAGACCGCCGCCGATCGGCACGATCGTGTCGTCGTTCGGGTCGTCCACATCGGTGACCGCCCGGTTGTTCCAAACGAAGCTGCCGGCCACGCCGATCGAGCCGCCCATGCCGGCCAGAGCACCGCCGCGGAGGGCCGTGTTGGCGGTCACGTTGCAGTCGATGACGCTGACGCCGGCGTTGATGACGTAGATGCCGCCGCCGGTGTCGGCTTCGTTGTCGACGAAGTTGCAGTCGACGAAGGTCAGGTTGGCCGTGCCTTCGGCCGCGACGCCGCCGCCAAAGCCGATGTACGGATCGAGACGGAAGTTCGGGTCCTGTCCGGCCGTCGTCGGGGATGCGATGTTGTCCTCGAACGTGCAGTCGGTGAAGGTCACAGTCGTTTCGGCCGCACAGTAGACGCCGCCGCCGTACGACGGGATCTGGAACGGAATCAGCGGCTCGATGTTCCGACCGGCGTCGCCGGCGACACCGCCCTGGCCGCTCATGCCGCCGTAGGACCGGTTGCCGCGAATGACGCACGAGACGAACTCGGCGCTGCTGTACTGGTCGATATAGACGCCGCCGCCGTAACCGGAGTACCACCGGTAGTCGCCGAAGTACGATCCGCCGCTGCCGATGATCCCGGTGGCCGGCGAGTACGGCTGCGTGCCAAACGTGGACTCGATATCGGCCGCGTAATCCCACAGCCAGGTTCGCCACAGTTCCTGCGTAGCCGTCTCCGCCCCGAGGCCGGCGGGGTTGATGTCGACCATCACCGGAGGCGTATAGTTGCCGCCGTAGTTCGGCAGACCGCCGCCGTCGGCGAAGCTGCCGCCGTTGCCGCCGTTGCCACCCTGGACCGCGTTGTTCTCGATGAGGCAGTTGATGAACTTGGGACTCGTGTTCGTCGCGCAGTAGATGGCGCCGCCGCGAGCCCAGCCGCCCCAGCCGCCACGGCCGGCGTTGGTCGTCTCGTCGGCGTCCACGCCCGTGCCGCCGTCGCCGGCGACGACGATGTTGTTGCGGAAGACGCAGTTCTTGACCACCGGCGCGGCGCCCGGCAGCATGATCATGGCCGCGCCTTGGAGTGGCGCACCATCCTCGCCGTTGGGATGTCCGGTCTCACGGTCGCCGTCGCCGCCGTCGGCCGCGTTGCCGCCGCAGTTCTGAATCGTGAAGCCGTTCAAGACGGTGTTGCGGCTGGCGCCCGGCCCAAACACCACACCGAGATTGGGCCATTCATTACCAGCAATCGCATTGAGACCGTCGATGATCGTCGCGGCCACCACCGCCGGATCGTCCGGATTTCTGGACGTGACCGTCACGGGCTTGTCGATGATCAGCGCGATGGCCTCATAGCCACTGTAGTAGGTGCCCGGATCGACCATGATCGTGTCGCCTTCTCCGGCGGCCGTCACGGCGTCCTGGATTCGCGGATAGTCGCCCGGCACAGTGATCACACGCGACCGGCGTTTCTCGAATGTCACCGTCACGTGCCGATCCTGCGTCAGGGTCACGGTGTTGGTCAACGTGGTCAGCGTGTCGTCGTCGGTGCCGGTCCACTTGGCCACCCTCCAGCCCTCCTCGGGCGTGGCGACGAGCCGCACGACGTTGTCAGCCGCCCCGGCATACGCCACAGAGAATGCCGGACTGACCGAGCCGTGAATTAGGCCGTCCACCTCGCTGGGCAGCGCTTCGGCCGTCAGGGTGAACAGGGTCACGCCTTCGGCATAGTGGTAGCCCATATCGACCGTGTTGGCGTCCGCCACACCGTCGGTTCGGGTCGTCCGATTCGCCAGAGCGATGTCCCTCGCATCGGCCGGACCGCTTCCGGCGTCAACCGCCGGGCTCTGCCGGCCTTGGCCCGACGCCGTCTGGCTCAGGTAGTAGCCCGCGATGAACAGCGGGTCCTCCCCGATGTTGCCGCTGGCCTCGTCCCAGGTCCCCGCTCCCGCGTCCCAGCCGGGCAGCCTGGACAGATTCGAAACGTAGATCGACGGCGCCACGTGGGTGATCAACTCGATGCTCTCGATCACCGCCGCCGCCAGGCCAAGGGCGTCGGCCGCATGAGTCACGGCGCCACCGGTGCCGCCGGCCAGAGAGGTGTAGTACACCGAGGTCAGCGGATCGGCGCCGATCTGCACCGCGAAGATGCGCTTGCTCGGCGACAGGGAGGCCGCATTGACCACCGTGGCAAGTGTGTTGCCCGTCGGCGGTTCCGGATCGTGCGGCGGCCCATCCCCGATGAGCAGGATGATGCGGTTGACCTGTCCGCTGCGCCAGCCGCCCAGGGCGGTCCCGTCGATCGTGTTCATCAGGGCGTCGTACACGGATTCGGCATCGGTGCCACCGCCGGCGCCCTCCGGCGTGCCAAGCGTATTGATGCCATTGATGATTCGCGTCGGATCCTCGGAGAACGGCACAACGGCGCGGAACGAATAATCCGTGCCCGCCCCAAGGGTCGTGTCGTTGAAGTCTTTGAAGTCCACCAGCGCCATGCGATAGTCGGTGGACTGCATGGCGACCGACGCGACGATCTGCGCCGCCGCGGCCCGCAGGGCCAGGACGCCCGCGGTCATGCTGTCCGTCGTATCGACGACGAACACCAGGTCCAGCGCCGAGCCTCCGACAAAGGCCGGATCGACACTGGGCTGAATGTTGCTGTTCTGAATGTGCAGCGTGGACGGCCGGGGCCCGTACTGGAAGCCGTTGGTCACCGCCACTTGCGAACCGTTCTTGTTGCTCGAATTGCCCCAGACGATCGAATCGCTCAGGACGGCGTTCGAGTCATAGGCCACGAACAAACCGCCGCCGTAGGCCGACCCGAGCGCACCGGTCACCACGTTGTCGGCGATGGTGAGATTGCTCATGACCGGCTCGGACTTCCACGTGGAGACACCACCACCGTCACGACCGGCGGTGTTGCCGTAGATCAGGCAGTTGTGCAGGAACGGCGCCACCGCGATATCCTGATCGGAACCGCCGAAGTAGACACCGCCACCGGAGGACAGCGAGCGGTTCCCGGTGAAGATACTGTTGTAGACTTCGACCGGCGAGTCGACGGCGCAGAAGCCACCGCCCCAGCTCATGACACCACCGAATCCGACGTTCGGATCGCTCACGAGATTGGCGTCCACGTTGGACAGGAACGCCAGGTTCCGCTGGACGATCGTGCTGTCGATCACGGCGTTCGAGTCGATCACGTAAATGCCACCGCCGTGGTAGGCGCTGTTGCCGACGAGGTTGCAGTCGATGATCGTGGGCGACGAGCCCGACGACCAGATGCCGCCGCCGATGCAGGAGGTGTTGTTCTCCAGTGTGCAGCGGATGAAGCTCGGCGAGCAGTCGTCCTCGAAGGCCACCGCGCCGCCGTAGCTGACGTAGATGTCGTCGGGCTCCGCCACGGTGTTCGTATCGGCGAAGTTGTTCCTAAAGACGCAGCCTTCGAACACCGGATCGCTGCTATAGCCGATGTAGACGGCGCCGCCGAAGTTCTCGATGTCCTGTCTCGTCTGCGGTGTGGGTGTATCGTTACCACCGATGCCGCAGACGCCGCCGGAGGTGTAGTTATCCTCGAACGTACAGTCGACGAACTTAGGCGAACTGTAGTACTCGATGTACACGGCGCCGCCGAGACCGCTGTACTTCCAATAGTCCATGTAGGGCCCGTACATCCAGCCATCCCAGCCGGCCAGGATCATCTCGTTCTCGATGGTCTGGGCCCATTCCCAGTTGCCGCCTCGGCCACCCCAAGCGTTCTGGTTGCCAGCGCCGCCGTCGCCGCCGTTACCGCCTTGGGCATAGTTGCCGCGGAACGTGCAGTTCTCGAACGTCGGGCTGCTGAGGTAGCCGATGTAGACGGCGCCGCCGTAGGCGTAACCGGCCCAGCCACCGTCGAATCCCAGCGGGTGTTCCTCGGTCCCGCCGTCGCCCGGCGCGCCGTTGCCACCGGTCACGGAGCAGTCGACGAAGTTGCAGTTCCGGATCGTCGGGGACGCGTTGGTCATGTACATCGCACTACCAGGAACGCTGACTCCATCCGGTCCATCCTGCGGATCTCCATCCGGGTTGGGCGGGCTGATGCCAACCAGGTCGGTGTCGCGGAAAGTGATCCCTTCGATGATCGTTTCGGGACCCACGTTGGAGATGAGGAATTCGTATTGCCGCATGATGGTGTTGGCGACGACATTCGGATCGTCCGGATTGGAGCCCATCAGGGTGATGTTCTTATTGCTGATCTCGATGTACGGGAACGGAAATACGGGAGCGTACGTGCCGGCGGGTACGACGACCACGTCGCCCTCTCCGGCCGCATCGATGGCATGCTGAACCGACGTATATTCCGGAGCGCTTCCGACAATGATGGTACGAGGCTGGTCGAACTCGACCGTGACGTGACGGTCCGGTCCCATGACGACCAGATTGCTGACGCTCTTGGAGGCGTCGTCCGTGGTCCCAGCCCACTGCGCGACTCGCCAACCCGACTCGGGCTGCGCCGTCAGAGGCACTGCGGTTCCGGCGTAGTATTGTCCGGTCGTCGGCTCGACCGTTCCATGACCGCCGACGACTTCCGTGGTCAGCGTGAACAGCTCCAGCGTCGTATGATCGCGGAAGTGGAAGCCGAGGTCCACCACACCGGCATCGCCTTCGCCGTCGGTCCGCGTGGTCAGCTCCGACAGGCCCAGACTCTCGGCCATGGTGCTGCCGGCGTCGACCGCCGGGCTGTTGGCGTCCTGCCCGGACTGGGCCTGGCTCAGGTAGACCTTGCCCAGGGGACCATCCACGAAGAGCGGATCGGCGCCGATATTCGTCACGTCCAGTTCCGCGCCCACCGTCGTCTGGATGACCTTGGTCGCCTCATCGTAGACGCCGTAATCGCCGTCGGCATTCTCGTGGAACAGACTGTGCGTCAGGATCGAGTTGCCGAAATCGGCCTCCGCCACTGCCACCTTGCTGTTGTTCTGAAAGATGCAGTCACGCACCGTCGCGTCGCTGTCCCAGTCACAGAAGATAGCACCGCCGAGCCGGTTGGCGTCGTTGCGGAGGAACGTGCTGTTGGTAATCGTGGGCGTGGCGAACAGGCCCGTCCAGATGGCGCCGCCGTGACGGTTGGCGTTGTTGTCGATGAACAGGCAGTTCTTGACCGCATGATCGACGTAACCACCATAGAACGTGATCGCGCCGCCGGAGCCCTTGGCGCCGCCAGCGGTGTTGTTCTCGAAGGTGTAATCCTCGATCGTCGCGTTCGTCGCGGCACAGACCAAACCGCCGCCGATGTCGACGCCGGCGCCTTGCTCAGCCGCCACCGCCCCGATGTCTGTCACCACACCCAGGAGCGGATCGATCACCGACAAGCCGGCCTGCGTATCGATACCGCTGCCACCGATCGACTCGTTGTTGCTGATGATGCCGCCCATGAACTTGGCGTTGCCGGCGGTCAGGTACAGACCACCGCCGTTCTTGGCCCGGTTGCCGAAGAAGTAGCAGTCAGCGAAGACTGCCTCGAAGTCCTCGAAATGGATGGCGCCGCCCTGGCCGTAGACACCGTCGACGGCCGAGTTGCCGCCAAAGCTGCACGATTCCAGAGTGAAGCTCAGAACCAACGGCTGTTGTGGATCCCCCGTGTCGAGGTAGCCCTCCAGGGCGCCGCCGTTACCGCCGGCCTTATTGCCCGAGAAGGAGCAACCGATCAGGTCGGCGTCGCTCATCAGGCGAACGGCGCCACCGCCGGTGGTGGCGGTGTTGCTGTAGAACTGGCAGTTGCGCAGCGTCACATCGGGACAGAGCGGCCCGACGAACAGAGCCCCGCCGGAGTAATCGACCAGCACATTGCTGAGATTGAAGTCCTGACGGAAGACGATGACGCCGTCGATCATGATTATGTAGGAGCCCAGGCCGGCGCTTTGCCCGTTGGCCTGGTTGTGGCTGAACACACAGTCGTTGAAATCCACAATGCAGCCGGTATCAACATAGACGGCGCTGCTGATGTTCTTCGAGAACTCGCACCGCTCCAGATGGATGGTGTTGCCCGGACCGGAGTAGATGGCGCCACCGGGCATGTAGGTGTATAGCTCCTCCTGCTCGAGACCGAGCAGAGCCAGCGTCGGGTCGAGCGAAATCGCATTGTAGGCCATGTTGTCGGTGAACTTGCAGTCGACGAACGTCGGATTGGCGCCGTTCTGATAGACGGCGCCGCCGACGATGGTGCCGTTCGTGCTGACCATCCCGCTGGCGCCGGGGCCAGCCGGGTTGGGGTATGGATCGCTCAGATCGGAGCCTGGTCCGGCCGCACCGGGCGTGCCGGCGATACCCGAGGTTGCGTGGTTGTTGGCGAACACGCAATTCCGGAAGACCGCGTCGCTGCCGTTCTCGCAATAGACCGCGCCGCCGTGTCCGTCGCCCGAGGCGCTGCCGGCGTCTCCACCCCAGCTCTCCCAACTGCTGCCGTCGTTCGGATTGCTGCCGTTGCCGCCGTCGCCACCCATGCCGCCGCGGGCCGAGCAGTTGCGGATCGTAACGTTGATGAAGGTCGGCTTGCTGCGACCCAGGCAGGCGATCGCACCGCCGAAACTGTCGCCGCTGCCGCTGCCGCCGTTGCCGCCCCAGTAGCCCTTCGTGTCAGAGCCCTGGCCAATCGCGTAGCCGTCCAGGCCGTTGCCGCCCTGGGCCGCCACCACCATGCAGTTCTCGATGATCACGTTTCGGAACGTGGGCGAGCTGCCGTTTTCGCAGAGAATCGCACCGCCGTAACCGACACTGCTGACGCTGCCGCCCGAAGGCATCTCGATGGCCGGTTCTTGCTCATCCGGATTGTATTCGAGGATGGGACGACCATTCGGATTCACACCGCCGGTGACGCCGACGGCGCCGATCCAGTAGGCGTTGCGGATCGTCACACCGGTGATCAGCGTATCGGGGCCTTCGCCGCGATAGAAGTGGAAGGCGCGTCGGCGCACGAATCGCGAGCCGCCGCAATCGATGATCGTGTTGGCGATGATGTTCGGGTCGTTCGGATCGGTCGACATGATCCGGACCGCCTTGCGCTGCAAGTCGATGCCCGCCGCGGTGCTCACATAATGGACACCCTCTTTCAGGATGATGTTGGTGTCGCCCGGGCTGGCCGCGGCCACCGCGTCTTCGAGGGTTGTGAACTCATCCGGTATGATGATGTTTCGGGTGACGTTCTTCTCGAACTCGACGATGACGTACTGGTCGCCGGGGTCCATCGTCACGGTGTTGGTGTTGCGGTTCCAGGACGGGTCGTTGTCGGTGCCGATCCACTGGCGGACGCGATAGCCTTCCTGCGGATGGGCGGTGAGGGTGACCCGTTCGAATTCATGGTAGAATCCGCCCGTCGGCGTGACGGTCCCGTGACCGCCGACGACCGTGACCTCCAGCTTGTAGCGTCCCTGTCCGGCGTAGTGGAAGCCCATGTCCACCGTGCCGGCATCGGGCGCGCCGTCGGTGCGCGTGGTCGCGTCGGCCAGGCCGAGTTGCGAGGCCAGGGCGCTGCCGGCATTCACCGCCGGGCTGTCCTGCCCTTGTCCGGCCGCGATCTGGCTGAGGAAGTACGACTCGACGAACAGCGGATCGGATTCGATGTTGCCGTCGAGCCAGTTGAGGGTCCGGCCCGACTCGATGTGCAGGCCGAGGCGTCCGCCTTGAATGTCACTGTAGGAAACGGTCAGCGTCGCAGGCCGCTGGATGTAGACCGGATCGCTGTCGCTGCCGATCGAAATCTGCGAGCCCAGAACCGCCATATTGTTCCACAGGATGCTGTTGATCAGCTTGGTGTTGCTGCTGTGCGAAGCGACCAGGCCACCGCCTTTGCCTCGGGTGCTGAAGAAGTTGGGATCGTAGGCGAAGTTCTCGACGATGGTGCAGTTCTCAATCGTCGGGGCCGCGAACCAGTGCGAGGCGATGCCGCCGCCGTCGACGGTCGCGGTGTTGGCCTTGACCAGGCAGTTCTTCAAGGTCGGCGTGTAAGGATCGCCGCCGAAATAGACGCCGCCGCCGGAGCCCTGCGTCGTGTTCTCGCTGATGAAGCAGTTCTCAATCATCGCGTTCGACGACCAGCAGACCAGACCGCCGCCGAGCCCCAGACCGGTGCTTCGCGATTCGGGCACGTCCGGAGGCGTGAACGGGTTGTTCGGATCGAACAGCGAGTTCGGATCGTTCGGATCGGGCCAGACGTCTGAAGGAGGCCACGTGGTCGGATCGTTCGGGTCCATCGGGGGCGCCGGAACAAAGACGGTGTACTGCGGCCCGGTCGCCTGGTTGCCACGAATGCTGCAATTCTCGATCGCCGGCGCGCCGCGACTCCAGTACAGACCGCCGCCTTCGATCGCGGTGTTGCCGCGAACCACGCAGTTGGAAACCTGCACGCCGGCGCCCTGGCCGTACCAGTACAGGCCGCCGCCGTAGCCGGCCTGGTTGTCGGTGAACTGGCTGTTGCGCAGGTTCAGGGTGCTGCCGTTGTAGTAGTCGGAGGCGTCCTCGTCCCAGACGCCGCCGCCGAACAGACCGCCGCCATACCCCTCGTCGTCCTCGGTGCGGTTGTCGCTGAACGTGCAATCGTTGACGTCGAGCTTGCACTCGTAGCTGAGGAACAGACCGCCGCCGTTGACAGCGGCCGTGTTGTCGAAGTAGCGACAGCCATTGAGCGTGATCGCGCCGCCGACCTCGAAGGCCTGACCGCCGCCATGGAGCGCGGAGGTGTTGCCTTCGATCGTGCAGCGAGTCAGCTCGGCCGTGCAGTCGTTGGCGTAGTATTCGCCGCCGCCGCTGTCGGCCTCGATGAGGTTGCCGCTGATCGTGGTGTCCGTCAGCCTCGCGACGCAGTTCGCCATGTAGACGTTGGCGCCGCCGTAATTGGTGGTGAAGCTGCGCAGGATGATACCGGCGCTGCCGGCACCACCGGCCGCCCCATCGGCCCCGCCCGCACCACCGGCGCCGCCTTCGCCCGCGGGATCGCCATCGCCGCCGCTGCCACCAGCGCCACCGGCGCCGCCCGGGCTGCCGCCGGCGCCACCGGCGCCACCGGCCCCACCGGCGTACGAAAGCGTCGGCACCGTCCACAGGGCCGAGCAGCCACTGATCGCAGTGTCGTAGATCTGAATGTCGCACTCCTCGGCGAAGAAGATCGCTCCGGCCCAGGACCGCAGACCGTTGACGCCCATCGGGCCGCCGGCGCCGCCAGCGCCGCCATTGGCGCCGACGCCGTCGGTCCCGGCCTGGCCGTCCTGACCATCGTTTTCACCGCTGCCTGCGGCGCCACCTTCGGCTGCAACGCCGCCGCTGCCACCGGCGCCGCCCGCACCGCCGGCCCCACCGGCGTTGCCAAGGCCCTGAAGCGTTTCACAGTCGATGATCGTGCAGTACCGAATCGTCGGCCGGCAGTTGGCGCCGAAGTACATGGCGCCGCCCAGGGCTTCGCCACCATCGCCGCCTTTGCCGCCTGCGCCGCCGGCCCCACCGGCGCCGCCATTGCCACCGTTGCCGCCATTGCCGCCGTTGCCGCCGTTGCCGTCGGTGCCGTCATTGATGCCGGGACCGCCGTTCTGGCCGTCCTGGCCCTGCTGGCCGTCGCCGCCGTCGCCGCCGGCCGCGCCAGCCTGACCGGCGCCGCCGAAGCCGCCGGTGCCGCCGAGGGCCTTACAGTTGCGAATCGTCACGTGGAGAATCGTCGGTGCGCAGTTCGGGTCGAAGTAGAACGCGCCGCCGTATCCGTTGCCGCCGCGACCGCCTTCGAAACCGGGAGCTCCATCGGCGCCGGGCGCACCGTCAGCGCCGTTGGCGCCATCGGCGCCGGGATCGCCGTCGTCGCCGTTGACCGGCGCATTCGGGTCTCGCGGATCGGGACTGGGTTCCGCAGGGTCTTCCATCGGTTCGAGTGGATCGGCCGGATCCGCGGGCGCTGCAGGCGGTGACGGCGCCGCTGGCGGAGCGCTGGCGTCTTCGCCGTTCCGCCCCTGCGCGACGCAGTTCTCAATGATCAGGTTGGACAGAGTCGGACTGCTGCCGTTGAAGCAGGCGATGGCGCCGCCGAGGGCGTCCTCGCCGGGCGCGCCGTTGCCACCACTGCTGTTGGGCGTGCACGGATCGAACACTGCCGAACCATTACGAATCGTGAAGCCGTCCACCACCGAATCGGCCCCTTCGCCGCTCTGGAAGACGAACACGCGACCCAACTGGGCGGCGTCGAGGATCGTCGTCGCCACGCAGTTCGGATCGTCCGGATGTTCGCTGGCCACCGTGATGGCCTTGCCCTGGAAGTCGATCGAGTTGACGCGGTGGACGCCGGCGCCGACGACGATCTTGTCGCCGTGGTCGCTGGCCGCGCGCACCGCCTCATGGATCGACCGGTACTGCCCGGGCACGTGCAGGCTCTTGGGCTGCCGGAAGCTGACAATGACTTCTTTGTTGCCGTCGACCGTCACCTTGTTGGCGTTGGTCCACAGCGTGTCGTCATCGGTCCCCTGCCAATGGTCCACGATGTAGCCCGAGGCGGGCGAGGCGACCAGATCGATCACCGTGCCGTCAGGGTAGACTTGTCCACGACGATGTTCCGGACTGACGGAGCCGTTGCCGCCGGCGACCGTGATCCGCAACTCATACATCGGGATTCTCTCGAAGACCGCGATCACGCTGATCGGCCCCAACACCGGCAGCGCGATCGTCGCGTCCGGCTCGATCATCTCGCCGGTCGTCAGCAGCCACTGTTTCAGGCGGTAGCCCTCGACCGGCTGAGCGGTCAGTTGGAGAATGGAAAATTCGCGGAACGAGCCGCCGTTGGGATCGACCGTGCCGCCAATCTCGTCGGGCACGGGCGCGCCGTCGGCGTCGACCGTCATCAACGTAAGGTTCAGCGGGAACAGGCGGGCCGTCGTGACACTGTAGTGGGCGCCCATATCGATCGCACCGGCATCCAGACCACCGTCGGTTCGCGTGGTTCTGGCGGCCAGGGAGGCGCCGACGTTGGGATCGCTCGCATCGAGGCAGGGACTGTCGACCAACTGCCCGGCCTCGATCTGACTGAGGTAGAAGGAACCGAGCGGACCGGCGATCAGCAGTGGATCGGTCGAGATGTTGCCTTCGCCCGCGTCACCGTCCTCGACACAGGAATAGGAGGCGAAGCAGTTGAGCAGGTCGTCTCCGTTGCCC
The DNA here is from genome assembly GCA_040772485.1 of Sedimentisphaerales bacterium. Lineage (GTDB taxonomy): Bacteria > Planctomycetota > Phycisphaerae > Sedimentisphaerales > Anaerobacaceae > Anaerobaca. The sequence continues at coordinate 21,407 of JAXGYC010000030.1, forward strand.
CACAGGATGCAGTTCGTGATCGTCGGATTGGATTGTCCCGAACACCAGATGCCGCCGTCGCCGGGCGGGTTCTCATCCACGGCGATGGTGCAATTCGTGATTGAAGGCGAGGAATCTTCGAGGTCGAACTGCCCGCTTCCGCTGGCGGCGGAGTTGTTCGTCACGAAGCAGTTGAACAGCGTCGGGTTGGCGTTGTAGCAGGCCATGCCGCCGCCGAGATTCATAGAGCTATTATTGCGGATAGTGCAATGGGTGATCGTGGGCGATCCGTCCTCGCAGTTGATGCCGCCGCCCAGGCCGTCCTGGGCCAGGACCTCGTTGTTCTGGATGATCGTGTCGATGATGGTGGGCGAGCCGCCGAAGCAGTCGATGCCGCCGCCGTAGTACTGGGCCTGGTTGTCGGTGATGACGCAACGGTCGATCGTCGGAGAAGCCTCCTCGATGCGAACGCCGCCGCCGTATTCGGCGACGCCCCAGCCGATTGTCAGACCGCGCAGGATGGTGTCGGCGCCTTCGCCGTTGGCGAAGGTCACGATGGAGCCGTCCTGGCCGGAGACGCCGATGATGAAGGTCGTTTCCGGATAGAGATTCGGATCGTCGGGATTCTCGACGTTGCCGCTGCGCAGCGTGACGGCCTTGCCTTTGAAATCGATGCGTTCTTTGTAGACCGTGTTGCCCGTGGCGAGCGTCTCGGCGATGATCACATCGCCGTCGTTGGCGTCGTCGATGGCCGCCTGGATGGTCGAGTAGAAGTTCGTCAGGTCGCGCGTGTTGACGACACGTCCGGCCTGGCCGGTGGGGGCGGCCGTCAGGGCCGCAAGGAGGTTGAGTCGGCCTTGCGAAGCGGTCAGACCGGCCAGAACCTTGTCCGTGGTCTGCATCAGCGCATGCTTGACCTGGAGAGCCGACAGATCCGGATTCTGCGCAAACAGCATCGCCGCTGCACGAGCGACTTCGGAAGCCGCCGCGCCCGAGCCGCCGGCCTCGTCGGCCGTGGACCCCAGGTCCACGTTGCTGCGCCCATAGTTCGCTGACCAGGACGGTTCGCCGTCCTCGTTCGTGGCCAGAACGCTGATGATGTTGTACGAATCATAACCGGCCGGATAGACCGGTGTCACATCGATGTTGCGGGACTCATCGCCGGCCGCCACCACGAACAGCACGCCTTTGTCTCCGGCGGCCTCGATGGCGTCCCTCAGACTCTCGCTGTAGTCCGTACCCGTCCAGGAGATGTGGATGACCTTGGCGCCCGTTGCTACGGCCTGCTCGATCGCGGCCACCGCCGCGTCCACACTCACCCCATCGGCGCCGCCGATGTCCAGAGACGTCACCGCGACATCCGCATCGCCCGAGACCGCGGCGGCAAGAGAATAACCATAAACCGGCTCGGCATACAGAACGTCCTGGCAAGCCGTGAACTTCACCATCGCATCGGCAACCGAGACACCGTCGGGCAGCGACACCGTCGCCAGACCTGTCACCAGACCGTCGTACTCGCTCTCTACGGACGCACCTTCCACCACCGCATCGCAAATCGCGTTGCGCACAGCTTGCTTCGTCAGTGGACCCACCAGCTCTGAGCAGGTCGAGGACGGGCCGTCCCCGTCGACGAAACGGACCAGCAGTTGCTGTGATCCGTTCGCGGTCCGGCCGCCGTCGATCGCGTCCGACAAGGGAAAGGACAAGTCGTTTGCCGTTGCCAACCCCATCCCGGCGCAAAGAATCAGCACCGAGCCAATCAGCAACCGCCAGTTGCCTGGTCGCTCCTGCATCTGCTTTTTCATATGTCTACTTCCGTTTTTGCTATGCCTGAATCCGTAGAGCTTCATCGTATGGGGAATTGCTCCCGCGTCATAGACCCCACGTGCCATCGGTTTTCCGATCACAAGCCGTCAGTACCGGAACTCGTCGACGATGCCGGCCTCCAGGGCGGCCAGCGCGTCCGCCTCGCGCTCTTCCTGCAAGATGATGGTCGGCTTGACCAGGATCAGCAGGATCTTGTTGTCCCGGATCGTGCTGCGATTCGAGAACAGCCGCCCGACCAGCGGGATCTTGCTCAGAACCGGAACCCCCACTTCCTTGTCAACCTCGGCCGTGATCTTGTGACCGCCCAGCAGCAGGGTGCCGCCGTCCGGAACGCTGACACGCGTCATGACGGTCGAGGCTTCGGTCTCCGGGACTGTGACCTGATACTCCACCGTCTGGATCTCTCCGCCGCCGCCGTCGGTGGTCCCCTCGTCGTTGTCGACGATCGCCTCGACATCGTGCGTCCGGAATCGGAGCAGGTCGTTCTGGAGTGTCACGATATTCAACAGCACGTTCTTCTTATCCTTGGTGATCGTCGGGCTGATAGCGAGGTTGCTTCCGACAAACACCAGGCCGATGTTCTGGTAGATGCCCTGCGTCGTGCTCGTGGCGCCGGTTCCGCCGACGGCGGAACTCTCCGTCACGTCCGGCGGCAGAGCATAGGTCACCGTGTTGTTCAACGAGAAGGTCGCCGACTCGCCGCTGAGCACCGTCACCTTGGGCGCCACCAGCGCCTTGGAATCGGTCCGGGCCTGCGTGGCTCGCAGCAGGAAGCTCACCTGCAAGTCGTCGAGGACGGAACCGTATCCCCCGGTCAACCCGGCCGCCGGCGCCATCGTCAGCGAGCCCAGACTGCCCGGAACCTTCGTCGAGGAGTCCGGCGCCGCCGCCGTATACGAATCCTGGGTCACCGTCATCAGGCCCCACTTGCCGCCGAAGTTGTAACTGAAGTCGACGTCCAGCCCGACGTCTTCCAGGAAGTTTTCACTGACCACGAGGAACCGCGCCTCGATCGAAACCTGATGGCCGAGCGCCGTGCGGAGCTGATCGAGCAGGGTCGCGATCTGCTGGTGCACTTCGGGGGTCTGATAGACCGCCAGCTTCTTGGGCGACTGAGTCGGGTAGACCATGATCGTGCCTTCCCCGGTGTCGCTCAGCTCGTACCAGCTCAGCGGGTCGATGCTTTCCTGGATGAGCTGCCGGAGGCTCTGGGCCATCATGACGCTCGCATAGCCGCCGCCACCCATCATCCCGCCGCCACCCATCATGCCGCCGCCCATGCCGCCGCCCATGCCACCGCCCATGCCCATGCCACCCATGCCGCCGCCCATGCCACCCATGCCGCCGCCCATGCCGCCCATGCCCATGCCGCCCATGCCGCCGCCCATCATGCCGCCGCCCATCATGCCGCCGCCCATGCCGCCACCCATCATGCCGCCGCCCATCATGCCGCCGCCCATGCCGCCGCCGCCCATCATGCCGCCGCCGCCCATGCCACCGCCGCCGCCGCCCTGGTCGCTCCCGCCGCCGCCCTGGGGCATGCCCATCATCGTGCCCATCATGCCCATCATCATGCCCATCATCAGGCCCTGCATGCCGCCGTAGTTGGCCGGCTCGCCGACGAGGTCGGTAATGTCATAGACGCGGGTTTCCATCTGCTGCGTGGGCAGGGAGTCTTCGGTTCCCACCGTCACCACGCCTTTGTTGACCACATAGTCCACAGGAGAGAACGCCGTGGCCGGCGTAATGGCGCGCATCAGGTTCTCCAGGGCGATGCCCAGTCTGACCTTGGGCAGCCCGTCCATGTCGATCCTCGTGCTCGGTTCGATCTCCGCGTTGTCATAGAGGTCGCGCCAGAGAACGACAATGCTCAGCGGAGGCTCCACCGAGCTGCGGATGATCTCGATCGCCTCGCTCAGCGGCATCTCCGGGGTCAGCGCCGACAGATCGACAATCGAATCGAGCTGCTGATAAACCCGCATGCTCTCCGGGTCCAGACCGATCGGCTCGTCCGGTTTGCGCCGCTCGGAGATCTCCCGCCAGTTCTTCGGATACGTGACTTCCTCCGCGTAAGGAATCCCCGACTCCGTCGTCTTCATGAAGATATCGGCGCGTTGCTTGTTGTATTCCCTGTCCAGCGCAATCTGCTTGCGCATGTAGATCATGTCTTCCAGTTCCTGCTTGCGCGTCAGGGCCTCGTCGTGAAGCGGATCGATGACCAGGATGCTCTCGACCTGTCCCAGGGCCGCCTCGTACCGCTGCTGCTTCCAGTAGGCCTTGGCCCGCGTCATCAGCTCGTCGATCCTCTGCTGACGGTCCGCTTCCGCCTGCTCGCGCAGCCGCGCCTGGTTCTCGAGAGTCTCCAGGCGCTTCTGCTCGGCCAGTTGCTTGTCCCGGTCGGCCTTCGCCTGAGCGATCGATTCCAGGACGCCGCCCAGACGACTGCTGTGCAGTCGGTGCAGGTCGTCGCCGAGATGGAGCTGGTTCTGGTTGACGAGGCGCTGGGCCTCGTCGATCGGCTCGCGGGCCTGCTCGAACTGCCCCTGAGCCATGAACGTCTGCGCGCGGTTGACCGCGTCGTTGACCACCGCCTCCATGTGACTGCGGATGATGTTCCTTCGCCGGTTGATGACCTCGATGAAGCCACCCTGGGAGTCGCTCGCCACAGGCGCTGCGGTCGCCAGAGGCATCTCGACCGCCATGGGCGCTGCGCTTGCCACGGGCGTTTCGCTTGTCACGACCGTCTGCGTCAGGGTCGTGGTCTGGAGGTTCTGTGCCGCCGCCTGGAGCCGGTCGATGGTCGCGATGTAGTCCTCAGGTCGCCTGCCTTCGGGCGCCGAGAAAAGACCGCTCTGCGCGACTTCGACGAATCCGACGCGCGCCTCATCCAGCTCGCCCTGCGAATAGAGTTCCCAACTGCGGTTGTACAGTTGCTCGATGCGCTGCCTCTCACTCTGGGGCTGTCCGACTGTCGGGTAGACCGCCGGCATGCCCGCCAGGTTGTACGACGCCGACGGGGGCGCTCCTGCGGCCGACAGCGTGATCGGCTCTGTGGAACCGGCGCCCTGCGAGGCGCCGTCCATGTCCTGGAGATACCCCTGGATCGTCTGCGTCATCGGCGCCGGCATCAAACCGCTGTCCAGGACCTTGGAGAACCCGGCCCTGGCAGTGTCGTAGTCACCAGCGTGATACGCCTTGACGCTCTGATAGTACACATCGGCGATGTGGGTCTTGAACCGGTCGAGGGCTTCCCCGGCGCGGGACTCGGTTGCCGGCGGATTCACCGGCTCGGCCGACGCCACAAGGGTCTGTCCGGCCGGATCGATGTCACTGGCGCCCGTCCCGGCCTGCTGAATGCTCTCGGCGACCTCGGCACGCTCTGTTTCCGTAAGAAACTGGCTGTTCGTCAGGGCCAGGAGGTTTGCACGCCCTGTCGCCGACTGGCCGTTGGCAAGCTGCTCTTCGCCGGCCTGCTTGGCCTCCAGCGCGCGACGGCGCTCGATCGCCGCCAGGCCCGCCTTCTCCAGCATCGAATCCAGCTTGTGTCGCTCCAGAGGCTCGAGGAACTCCCCGTAACCCTGCGCCATCTGGAAGGTCTTTTCCGCTTCGATGTAGTAGCCGCGTTCGTATTGCTCGGTCCCGACGCGCATGAAGTATTGCACCAAATGGCGCATCATGCCGTCATCATTCCCCGCTCCGCTCTGCGCCGGGCTCACCTGGGCAATGGCCGTTACCGAAAGCAAGATCGATGCCAGGATGATCGACACGGACCCTCCCCGCAGAGACTTAGCGAATACACTTGGCCTGTCCAAAACCTAACCTCCTGCCTGTAAAAACATCACCCTCTTACGGAAAACCTGCTACAATCGTTGGTTGCTCAAACCTCCAGTTCGAAGGATAAGGTCAGAAAGACTACCCTAATCTATTAAAATAGCGGATTTTTTGCAAGGGAAAAATTATACCCCAGTCCCTTTGGCCGATAAAATCTGACCCCTTGCGAGCGAAACCGCCACACGTCGGCCCAAGGACCGGAAAATGCGTGACACGAAAACCAGGAGTGATAGGAAACATGGGAAGCACTCACAAAACAGGGGGAATGAGCGGGGCAAAAACGCACCGTAACGCTCTGATTCTGGCCATCGAAACCTCCAGTCGCGTGGGCTCAGTTGCTCTGGCGTCGGGATCGGAACTGCTGGGGCGGACCACCTTCACCGCCCCGATGCAGCACAGCGCCGAAATCATGCCCGCCATCGTCGAACTCCTGCATCGTTCGAGCCACAGTCCCTTGGACCTCGAACAGGTGCACGTCTCCATCGGTCCGGGCAGCTTCACCGGCCTTCGCATCGCGGTCGCGGCCGCCAAGGCGATGCACCTGGCCAACGGGGCCCGGATCGTCGCCGTCGACTCTCTCGACGCCATCGCCACCAACGTGAAGGACGCGCCCTTCGACCAGGCGTTTCAGTCTATTTCGCAAGAATCCAGCGTGCCCTGTCGCCTGGCCACGCTTCTCGACGCCAAGCGCGGCCAGTTCTTCACCGCGGTCTACGAATACCAACGGCAGGACTATGAGCCTCAGCCGGAGGACGCGGCTGACAGCCCGGATTACCGGATTCCCGCTCCCGCCGGCGGCTCCTGGCACAAGGTGTTGCCCGACTGCCTCCTGACTGCCGACGAGCTGCTCGGCCGTTTCGCGACGCCCGACTATCCACTCCTCGTCGCCGGAGACGGACTGCTCTACCACCAGGACCGCTTCCAGGGCCGGGCCGCCCGCATTCTCGACGAGCGCTACTGGAGCCCCCGCGCCGAGAGCGTCCACCTGCTGGGCTGCCGGAAAGCCGTCGCCGGCCGATTCGCAGACCCGCTGACCCTCGTGCCCTTCTACCTGCGGGGGCCCGAAGTCACACTGCGCAAGTCCGCTCATGCCTGACCGGATCGATGCTCCACGCGAGGGCTCTGCCTGCCCCAGCCAAACCCTCAACAGGCCACGTCACTGGGGCGACGCCACGGAGACAGGGCAATCCTCGATCAAATATATAAGATATTTGTTCCTTTCTCGTCCGTTTTCTGGTATATGCAACGGCGCAATATTGGGCATCCCTCGTGGATTCGACTGCAGCTTCAGCACCGGGCGACGTTGGCCGGAATGCCCCCGACGAATTCTTGCGATGCAACAGAAAGGACGGTCACATGAACATCTATGTGGGCAATCTGGCTACGAGCGTCACCGAAGACGAACTGCGTGAGGCATTTGCCGCCTTCGGAACCGTGGCATCCGTGAAGATCGTTCGCGACGGCACCACCGGCGAGTCGCGTGGGTTCGGCTTCGTGACCATGCCGACGGAGGAGGAGGCCAAGGCGGCCGTCGAACAGATGAACGAGCACGATCTCAAGGGCCAGGCGTTGAAGGTCGAGCCCGGACACAGCCGCACCGGTTCTCCCGGATTCGGAGGCGGTCGTCCGGCAGGCCGGCCCGGTGGACATTCCGGCGGCAGACCCGGAGGTCGTCCTGGCGGCAGACCCGGTGGCCGTCCCGGCGGTCGACCTGGAGGCAGACCCGGCGGCAGGCCCGGCGGTCGCCCCGGCGGCTCGGACAGAGGTCCGTCCCGCGGACGCGGTTCCATGTAGTAAAGACCCAACCCGCCGGCGCCCGCCCTCAGCAGGCGCCGGCGGCTGCCCAACAAGTCGCACCCACACAATCGCATCGGCAGAACCGATAGCCCGTCGTCTGCGGTCCACTCAAAGCCCGGCAGGTGTCGTGGTTTGCGCAAGATGCACATGCGCCCCGTGGCATGCCTGCCAACGTGGTACGTCCACCCCCTGACGCAATCCCCCCGCCCCCGACAAGACATGTCATTCCTGATCTGAGGAGATTCTTGCTCCAAAGCGCGCGATCTGGTACAAATAAAGGTTGTTGGGAAGGGTTCCTGAGGACGTGGCGCTGGTTCAGGGCCGTGAGGGGCAGTTGGCCGACTGAGCCGACAAACGGCCAGCGGGCCTCAACCGGTTGGAGGCCGTCTTCGATGTGTTCTGCCTCGCACGAAAGCAGGACCGGGGGCACAGAATGCGGAGCTTCCTCGCATCATGGCCGGTCCCTGTTCATTCCATCATTCGCACACCCGTCGGAGAGAGGTAGTGTGTTCTCACGACTTTCCGTCGAGCCCTGTATCCCAGGAGAACATCGACCTCGGCGACAGCCTGTTGCCGGGGTGGCCCATTGCGGCACGTTGCCGGAGGATGCGTTGCAGACGTCGACCGTTGTCTGAAGGAGGACGAACATGTGCAAGAGACTGATTTGGTGTGTAGTTCCATTTGTGGTGCTGGGTCCGGCCGCGTTGGCGATGGCCTTCGACGCAGGGCCTCAACCTGAGCTTATCGGATGGTGGCCATTTGATGAGGTCACCGGGGTCACCGCCCATGACCAGAGCGGCAATGCAAACGATGGCACTCTCGTCAATGGCCCGGTGTGGGCCGTCGGGATAACGGATGGCGCGCTGCAATTCGATGGCGTGGATGATCACGTTGTGGTGGGAACCACGGGACAGCCGAGCGATACATTCACCTTTGGCGCGTGGCTGAAGACATCGGCGACACACGAACTCGATGCGCAGGCCGCCTCCGGGACCGTCGGGGTGAACAACCAGAGGTACGCCTTCGATCCGCGCCACGGAGGAGATCTGAACGCGGGAGCGGGACTGTCTGTCGGAACGAATGGCGTGGCCGTCTACGAGCACGGAAGCAACTACATGCCTGCCACAGCAGCCTATCCGACCGACTTGGGAGAGGACTGGAACCACGTCATGGTGGTCTACGTGGATAAGCAGCCCACGATCTTCCTGAACGGCGTCGCCGTCCACACAGGCGTCCGGTCGACAAGGCAGATCGTGTATGCGCCGATCCAGTTCGGGGGCATGGCCTATGGCTACTTCCAGGGCCTGATGGATGACGTTCGCATCTACAGCCGGGCGCTGACCCCGCCGGAAGTCCGGATCATTATGACGGGCTACACCGGAAAGACGGCTTTCAATCCGCAGCCCGCCGACGAGGCGGTCGACGTGGCCAGAGACGTGGTCCTGCGTTGGGACCCGGCGAAAGCCGCCACGACGCGCGATGTCTACTTTGGAACGGCCTTTGACGATGTCAACGATGCCAGCCAGGCCAACCCGATGGGAGTGCTTCTGAGCCGGGGACAGACGGAAACCGCCTACACCCCGCCGGACGTGCTCGACTTCGGAACGACCTACTACTGGCGAATCGATGAGATCAACGCGCCGCCGGACAGCACAATCTTCAAAGGCGACGTCTGGAGCTTCACGACCGAGCCGGTGGGCTACCCGATCGAAGGCGTCGTCGCGACCAGCAACGGGAGTTTCGAGCCGGCCGCCGGACCGCAGAACACCGTCAATGGCTCCGGGCTCAACGCCGACGATCTGCACTCGACCGAAAGCACCGACATGTGGCTGGCCCTGCCCGGCGCCGAGCCTCTGTACATCCAGTATGAATTCGATCGCCTC
>JAXGYC010000031.1:0-24262 GCA_040772485.1 Sedimentisphaerales bacterium
CATCGGTCCGGTGCTGAGTACCTTGACCGATTCGACGTTTGCGACGTGGGTGAGCTTCCCGAATACGAGCGGTGCCTGGCAGCGCGTCTTCGACTTCGGTACGAGCAATACGGCCGGCTACATGTTCCTGTGTCCGCGGATTCCATCTGGTCCCGTCCGGTTTGGGATCACGCCTGCCGCCGGCGGTGACGCTGAGTCCGTCGTCGATACGCCGAACGAACTCTCGACGGACGGCTGGCATCACCTGGCGGTCGTCATAGACAGTGCCACGATGACCGTGCAGATCTATGTCGATGGGACCATGGTGGCCAGCGGTGCCACCGAGACGCTGCCGGCCGATCTGGGCAACACGACGCAGAACTGGCTGGGCCGTTCGCAGTATGCCGTCGATGCCTACTTCGGCGGCTCGCTGGATGATTTCGTGATCTACAGCCGGGCCCTCTCGCCCGGCGAAGTCCGCTACCTCGCCGGCGACCGGTAGCGTCCCTGCTTGATACCATGGTTTCGCATGATCCACCGGGCCTGTGCCATTCCAGCACGGGCTCGGTTGGCTTTGTTTGGATTACTCACTGCTATTGAGGCCGATCTGCACGTTGCCTTCGGATTCGTTGGCGATCCGTTCGTTGCCGGTGAAGACGTTCTCGGCGATGACGGCGCGGCGAACGGCTTTGCCGAGCTGGATCTGGGGGCGGTTCTGCCGGAATTCGCAGCCACGAATGAGGATGGTGCCGCTCTGGGCCTGAATGGCCGGCAGGTCCCCGTTCTTGCCACCCCACTGGGTGAATGTGCAGTCGCCGAAGCCGACCGTTCCGGTCCCTGCGATCCTGGCGATCTGATTGCACGGACCCCAGAAGGCACAGTTGACGAAACGCACGCTGCCGGTGTTGTCCTTTCGGACGTCGATCATCGTGGGGTCCGGCCCGTGGAACGACACGAACTCGCCGTTGGTGATCAGCAGGCCGAAAGGAGCGCACTGGTCTACAACGAGCGCGGTCTGGCAGTCGTCGGCGCCGATGCCGAGGAAGTTGCCGTTGCAGACGCCGCTGTCGCTCTTGATGAATCGGTAGCCGACCTTGTACCCGAAGCAGAAGGTATTGTAGACGTACTGCCAGTCCGAGCGGCCGAAGAGGAACGCCTCTCCATTCTCCATCTGCCACTGGAACAGCCTGGGCTTCATGCTCCACCACGGATTGAAGTGAACGTTCTCGATGCGTCCGATGTCGTAGATGGAATCGACGAGGATACCGCGTCGCAGCGGTTGGCCGTGTACGTCACGTATGAGGTGCCGTTCGTTTCGTGTCGCATCGATTCCGTTGTAGGGGTTGAGCATTTCGACCGCCAGCACCGCCGGGTTCTTGCCCCGCATGGCGATGGTCCAGGGGTACGGCGTCGGCTCGGCATCTGCGTTCTGGTTAGGATAGTACAGGACGACGCCTTTGAGCGTGCTGTTGGTGTTGAGCGTGATGAAGGCGGGACCCTCTTCCCGGCCGTGGCCTTCGGTGACCAGGAACGTGGTGCCGTCGTCGGTGGGCTTGGGCAGGCCGGCGTCGCGCAGGCCGTTGTGGGCGGGAACCGATTGCCAGAGGCCCGCCAGCGTCACGGCGTCGGGCACGTTCAGATGGCCGGCGAAGAGGTAGTTGCCGCGCGGCGCGTACACAGTGCCGCCGCCGGCTTGGCCGACCGTGTCGAGGGCCTTCTGAAATGCGGCGGTGTCGTCCGTCTTGCCGTCGCCGACGGCGCCGAATTCCCGGACATTGACGGTGTCGGCCGTTGCGGATTGCGTCGATTGCTGAGCGCCCGCGGTGACACCGAGCACGAACAACCCTGCAAGGACTGAGACGGTTGGTGATATGAGGCCCCTGGTTCTGTTGTGTTGGATGCTCATCCTTCCTGCTCCTTGTATTGTGCGATGCTCCAGGTCAAATCGATGCGATGAGTGTACAGGATTGCGAGGCGAAGAGACAGCCTTTCGTCCTCTATTGGTGTGCCCTGTGGAGCGGATGGATTTTCCGTTGACCATGTTACGGGCCCGGGCGATGATGACGTCGTGAACGACACGAGCCGCAATATAGCGAAAGGAAACAGGTCCATGAACACGCGTGCGATATCGCTGATTTCCGTTCTTCTTGTGAACCTGAACACAGGGCTTTCTGCGGAGGAGCGGCAGACGGTCCGGCCCGTCGATCACGGCCGGGCGCTCGTCAATACCCAAATGGGCTGGACAATGCACTTCTACTCGAACATCATCACGAACTACGGGTCCAAGCTGACGCCGTCCGACACGCTGGACGATTTCCCGGGTCTGTCGTGTGCGTACCTGCGTGTCCCGTGGTCGTTCCTGGAGCCGGAAGAAGGGCGGTTCAACTGGTCGCTGCTCGACACGCCCGCCCAGCGCTGGATCGACAAGGGCAGGCAGATCGCGCTGCGGATCAGCAGCACGGAGTCGTGGATGCGCTGGGCGACGCCGCAGTGGGTCCACGAGGCCGGCGCCAAGGGCTACAACTTCACCGTGGGCAAAGGTGTCGATCCCAACGGGCCTTATTGGGAGCCCGACTACAAGGACCCGGTCTTTCTCGACAAGCTGGACCGCTTTCTGGCGGCGATGGCGAAACGCTACGACGGCAATCCGAACGTCGCGTTCATCGATATCGGCTCGTTCGGCGTCTGGGGCGAGGGGCACTCGTGGGCCAGCTCGAAGCTGCCATTCGACTTCGAGACGAGAAAAGTCCATGTCGATCTATACTGCAAGCACTTCAAGCGGACGTTGCTGGCGATCAGCGACGATTTCGCCGGCTCGGGCGAGCCGGGGGCGCATCTTCCGATCACCGACTACGCGCTATCGAAAGGTGTGACGTTGCGGGACGACAGCATCTGCGTGCAGCCTCCGCCTCGCTCGTGGTTCCACGCGGAACTGGCCCAGGCGTTCTGGCCGAAGCTGCCGGTCGTCCTGGAGCACGAGCATTACGGTTCCTCCAAAGCACGCGGCGCCTGGGGCGATGGCTCGCTGCTGTTGCGTTCGGTGGAGGAGTACCATGCCAGCTACATGTCGATCCACTGGTGGCCCCGCATCCTGCTGGAGGAGAACCGTGAGATCATCGAGAAGATCAACCGCCGCATGGGTTACCGCCTGCAACTGCGCGAGGCGAGCTTTCCACGACAGGTTCGCCTGGGCGAGACCTTCACGATCGAGACGACATGGGCCAACGCGGGAGTCGCGCCGTGTTATCCGGGTGGCTTCATCGGCTTTACCCTCAAAGACGACCACGAGGGCATCGTCGCGGCGTTTGCCGATGAATCGTTCGACGTCAGGGATCTGGAAGTCGGACCGCCCGGAGAAGCGCCGACACGCACCTTCACGTCACGTCTGGTCGTGGCGGAAAAGACCTACGGTTTCGCTCCGGCGACCGAACCGGGGGTCTACGATCTCTACGTCTCGGTCGGCCGGCGCGATGCCACACCGACGATTGCACTGCCTCATGACGATGACGACGGCCACCGCCGCTGCAAGATTGGAACTGTGACGGTCCTGCCCCGCGCCGACTGAAGGGCGATGATTCAGATCTGGCTGTAATCGGCGGGCCTGAGATACAGGTTCGTGATCCCGCAGAGGATCTCCTTGTCGGCGTATTCGGGCATCGAACTGAGCTGCTTCCATTCCGGATGGCCGACGAACTGCTTCCAGTTGGCCGCTCGCTCGTCCATGCTGTTGAAGACCAGCATGTAGGTCAGGTTCGGCATCTTGTCGCCCGCCAGGGTCTGGCCGAAGAAGACCGGGTTCAGTCCCGTTCTGCGGAAGATGTCGATCTCGGCGGTGTTGAACATCTCGATCTTCTTCAGTCCGGTCTTCTCGCTGGGGCTTTCGTAGGTCCGCAGTTGAAACACGCGACCCGGCGCGTCGATCGGCGTCTCCAGGTGAGGCATGCCCTCGAAGGCGGCCATGAGCTGGACCTGCATCCGCTTGTACGCCGGGGCGCCGGCCGGAGCGTTCAGAAACGCCGCGCCGGCCTGCAGGAATCCTTCATCCTGTGAAAGTCTCTGTGTGAGCGATGCAAACGACGCCAGAGATTTGTGGCGGAGCAACACGTAGATCGGGCTGAGCCCCTCCCACGGATAGAACACGCCTACGGGTTCGACACCCGCCCGGTTCAGAGCGGCAATGGCGGCCTCTTTGGCGAACGTGTCGAAGCCGGCTTTCTGGGCCTCGGTTTCGATCTCGTACCGCCGCAACTCGAAGTACTCCGTCGCCATTGCCTCTGCCGCTTCACTCCGCAGGCGGGCCATTCGCTGGCGGTAGGCCACCTCGCTCTCTCCCGGAATCTTGTTGGTTGACGGGCCGGCTCGGAAACGCGCCAGCCGTTGGCGATAGGCCACCTCCGATTCGCCCGGGAGCCGTTGTGGCGGGTCGGCTTGGGCGTAGACCGCTCCGGCGGTCAGTGCCGCCAGGCCGGTGGCACACGAGGTTCGCAGGAATTCGCGTCTTTGCATGATCTGTCTCCTCTTATTCTCATGGACGGTTGATTGCCCTGACGCATACGCCAGTATACTGCCGCCGGCTCGATGCCGCAAGGTTCTCTCCGGCTGGTAGTTGCGGTGCAGCCGGCCGCGCGTTATCTTCTGGCACATGGATGAAGAATCCCGACGTTCATCGGGATTCGCCGTGAACGAACCACTTGTCTCGTGTATGAGGGGAGACGTCATGGACGATGAACAAAGGGATTCGAGCAGCAGCAGTCGCGTACTTTCCATCGATGCACTCCGAGGGTTCGACATGTTCTGGATCATCGGAGGCGGGGCCGTCTTCGAGAGCCTCGTGAAGATCTGGCCGGGCCCCGTGACGGAGACGATCCATCGGCAGTTGGAGCACGTCGTATGGGAGGGGTTCCACTTCGAGGACCTGATCTTCCCCACGTTCCTGTTCCTGGTCGGGGCGGTGATGCCGTTCTCGATCTCGCGGCGGCTGGAGAAGGGCCACAGTTCCGCCGCCATTCACCTGCACGTGATCAGGCGGACGGTCGTGCTGCTGCTGCTGGGCCTGATTCTCAACGGGCTGTTGCGCTTCAACTGGCCCGAGATGCGCTGGCCCGGCGTCCTGCAGCGGATCGCGTTGGCCTATTTCTTCGCCGCGCTGATCGTGATTCATACCAGATGGCGCGCGCAGGCGATCATCATTGCCGTCGTCCTGCTGGCGTATTGGGCGGTGTCCGTGCTGATTGCCGCTCCCGGCTTTGCCGCCGGCGACCTCAGCATGCAGGGCTGCCTGTCGTCGTACATCGACCAGCAGTTGATCCCCGGGCAGCTCTATTATGGCTACGGGGACAACGAGGGCATTCTCTCGACCTTTCCCTCCGTCTGCACGGCGCTGCTGGGGGCGCTGGCCGGGCAATGGCTGCGCTCGAATCGTTCAGGCTCGCGCAAGACAGCCGGCCTGGCTCTGGCGGGCGTGGTCTGTCTGGCGGTCGGATATCTCTGGGGCTTGGTGTTCCCGATCATCAAGATTCTCTGGACCAGTTCCTACGTGCTGTATGCGGGCGGGTGGAGTCTGCTCCTGCTGGCCTTGTTCTACTGGGTGATCGACGTGCTGGGCTTCAGGAAGTGGGCATTCTTCTTTGTGGTGATCGGGATGAATCCCATCACGATCTACTTCCTGGACGGCTTCGTCAATTTCGACGGCATCGCCGAGTTCTTCCTGAATGGCGTCGCCAACCACGCGGGTGTGTATGCGGCGTTGATCCTGCCGCTGGCCGCGTTGATGGTCCGCTGGCTGTTGTTGTGGTTCTTGTATCGACACAAGATCTTCTTCAAGGTGTAGTCCCAGCTTCCGATAGGAGTCTGTCTCATGGTTCGATCTGTCCTCTCGGCAAGGCAGTGCGCGGTTCGTCTGTGCTTGGGCGTTCTCTTGCCTGCTGCGGCCGTCGCACAGAACCTCACCCCGGCGGCCAAGCCGGTGACCTCTGCACGAGTCCAGAAGCAGTTCGCGGACCCGCCGCGCGAGTACAGCTCTGCGCCGCTGTGGGTCTGGAACGACATGCTCACGGAGGAGCAGATCGCCGAGACCATGGCGGACCTGGCGGGCCAGAAGGTCAGGCAGGTGTTCGTGCATCCACGTCCCGGCCTGATGACGCCGTATCTGTCGGACGACTGGTTCCGGCTGTGGAGAGTGGCGCTGCGCGAGGCTGAGAAGCTCGACATGAACGTGTGGATTTACGACGAGAACTCGTATCCTTCGGGTTTCGCGGGAGGGCTGGTGCCCGAGGCGATGCCCGAGTCTCGCGGCAAGGGCCTGGCGTTGCAGGAGGTCCGGACGCCGGCCGGCGTTGACGACAGCGCCATCGCAGTCTTCCGTCTGACGGATTCCGGCCACGAGAACATCACGCCGCGTGTCCGATCGGGAGAGGAATTCCCGGACGGGCGCTACTTCGTGGCATCGCTGCGCCTGGCCCAGCCCGGCGGTTGGTTCGGGGGCAAGTGGTACGTCGATCTGCTCAAGCCGGGCGTCACCGAGAAGTTCATCGAGATCACGATGGAGCGGTATCGCAAGGAAATCGGCGACCAGTTCGGCAAGCGCGTTCCCGGCTGGTTCACCGACGAGCCGCATCTGGCGCCGGCCGGCGGACTACACTGGTCCGACGGCCTGCCCGAGCGGTTCGAGAAACGCTGGGGATACGACCTGGTCGAACACCTGCCTTCGCTGGCCCAGCCTGTCGGCGACTGGAAGCGGGTGCGTCACGACTACTACAGTCTCCTCCTGGAGCAGTTCATCGAGCGATGGGCCAAACCCTGCTACGAATACTGCGAGGAGCACAACCTGGACTTCACGGGCCATTACTGGGAGCACGGCTGGCCCGACGCCGGACACGGTGGCGACAACATGGCCATGTACGCCTGGCATCAGCGTCCGGCGATCGACATCCTGATGAACCAGTACAGCGAGGATGTCAACGCCCAGTTCGGAAACGTCCGTGCTGTCAAGGAGCTTTCGAGCGTCGCCAACCAGCTCGGACGCACGCGCACGCTCTGCGAAGCCTACGGCGCCGGCGGGTGGGACCTGCGCTTCGAGGACATGAAGCGCATCGGAGACTGGCTCCTCGTGCTCGGCGTCAACACGCTGGACGAGCACCTCTCCTACATCGCGCTCCGCGGCGCCCGCAAGCGCGACCATCCTCAGTCGTTCTCCTATCACGAACCCTGGTGGGACGCCTACCACGTGATGGCCGAGTACTTCACGAGGCTGTCGCTGGTCATATCGCAAGGCCGGCAGGTCAACCGCATCCTGGTGATCGAACCGACCACGACGACATGGATGTACCAGGGAGCCACGATCCCGGCGGGCCGACTCCGGGAGATCGGCGACCGCTTCCAGGCGTTGCTCATGGACCTCGAACGCGCCCAGGTCGAATACGATGTGGGCTGCGAAGACATCATCGCGCGTCATGGTTCGGTCAACGGCGCGCGATTCCAGGTGGGGCATTGCACGTATGACACGGTGATCTTGCCTCCTCTGACCGAGAACCTCGATCCTCCCATGATGGCTCTGCTGGAGGCGTATGCGCAGGCCGGTGGTGCGGTTTTGTGCTGCGGCGACGCTCCGGCGTTTGTGAATGGATCGCCGTCGGGTCGCGGCCAGGCTCTGGTGAAGAAGGCCGGCTGGAAACGCGTCGAGGCGAAGGACGTTCCCGCGTCGCTGCTGGCCCGGTCGGATGATGGATTCGCCGTCGAGCGGCAGAAGGGCGACAAGGGCATCCTGTTCCACCACCGGCGGCACGTCAAGGATGGACAGTTCCTGCTGCTGGTCAACACGAGTATCGAGTCGCCGTCGGCTGGAACGATCCGATCCGACAGGAAGGGTTTCAGGCAGTGGAACCTGAACACGGGCGAGATCGAGTCTTATCCATTTGAAAAGACCGACCAGGGAATTGTCGCCGATTTCGAATTGCCTCCATCCGGCAGTCTGCTGCTGTTCCTCTCGCAAGAGGCGGTCAAGCCGCGACAGGAACTGAACGTGGAGAAGATCCGAGTGCCGGCGCTTTCGGCGAAGATGGAGGTGCACAGAGTTCAGGCAAATGTGCTGACGCTTGACTACGTCGATATCACCGCCGGCGAGACACTGAACGACGTCTATTTCTATCGCGCCAATCAGTTCGCGTTCCAGAAGAACGGCATGGAACGCAATCCATGGGACAGCGCCGTCCAGTTGCGGGACCAGCTCATTACGAAGACATTCCCGGCCAGCAGTGGATTCACCGCCAGCTACAGATTTACGATTGAGACAGCGGTGCCGAAGAACCTCGCGATCGTGATCGAGCGAACCGATCTCTATACGATCACGTGCAACGGCCGGCCTGTATCCGCCAGGCCGGACGACTGGTGGCTCGACAAGGCGTTTGGAAGGATCGACATAACTGAGGTCGCGAAGGTCGGCGAAAACGTCGTAACCATCAAGGCGCAGCCCTTCACGATCTATCACGAGCTGGAGCCTGCGTACGTCTTAGGGGATTTCACGCTCAGACCTGCCGACCGTGGATTTGTGATCGTGCCCGACAGGCCGCTGGAGATTCTGAAGCCCGAGACGAGCTTGGCCCACAACGTCAATCCCGACGGCACGATGTGGCTTAGCGGAGGCACCGGTTATCAGAGCGGCGTCGAGGACCGAGCGCCGTTCGTGGAGTTTGACCTCAGCGGGTCCTTCGATTTGACGACGATGGAAATCTGGAACTACAACGAAGGCCACGTCCGCGATCTTTCGTCCCGTGGTGTTCGCGAGCTTCGTGTTCTCGGCTCGGCGACCGGCGAACCAGACTCCTTTGAGAAGGAACTTGGTACGTTCCGGCTGGTTCGCGCGGGCGCCAATTCGCCTGCCGAGCGGTTCGACGTCCGGGCACGGAGTGTACGTTTCGTGCGATTCGAGGTCCTGTCCAATCAGCAGGGCGTGACCTATCCGGCCCAGGGCGATCCGGCCGACAATGGGTTCGTGGGTCTGGCGGAGGTCCGGTTCTTCGCTCCTTCAAATCGGCGTCTGGACGACGTGACAATTCATCGCGTCTCAAGCGAACTGGCGTCGATGGGCCGCACCGCAAAGCGACTGATCGACGGCAGCGGCTTGACCGGCGCCAGGCCGGGCTGGAAGCAGCAGGGCCATCCTTTCTACAGTGACGGCGTCGCCTATCGCCAGCGTTTCGACGTGGACAAGCCGAAGGGCGCCTATGTAGTGTCCCTTCCGAACTGGTGTGGCAGCGTGGCCAAGGTCAACGTCAACGGCAAGCCGGCCGGCTATGTCATAGCGCCGCCCTGGGAGTGTGACGTCACGTCGCAGATCGAGCGCGGGCAGAACACGATTGAGGTCGTGGTCATCGGCACATTGAAGAACACGCTCGGGCCACACCACAACGGTGCAGGCGTGGGCAGCGCCTGGCCCGGAATGTTCCAGCAGGGGCCCCGGACCGGACCGCCTCCGGGCAACCAGTACCACACCGTCGACTATGGGCTGTTCGAGCCGTTTGTCCTTACCCAAGTGGTGAAGAAGTAGCGATAGCGGGAGCGTGCGATGGTTGCACTGGGCGTTTTGCTGCACGCCATAGGCGGCTTTGCCGCCGGCAGCTTTTACATCCCTTTCAAGAAAGTCCGCAACTGGGCGTGGGAGAGCTACTGGCTCGTCGGCGGCGTCTTCAGTTGGATTGTGGCTCCTTGGGTGGTTGTCCTGCTGACGTGCCCCGCTATAGTCGACACGTTCCGCGCGGCCCCGCCAGCGAATCTCTTTTGGTGCTACTTCTTCGGCGTGCTCTGGGGCGTCGGTGGACTGACTTTCGGATTGTCGATGCGTTATCTCGGCATGTCGCTGGGGTATGCGCTGGCCCTGGGCTTCTGTGCGGCTTTCGGCACGGTCATTCCGCCGGTATTCGAGGGCCGGTTCGCTGCGCTGCTTGCCAGCACATCGGGTCTGGTCACGCTGGCCGGTGTCCTGGTCTGTCTGCTCGGAGTCGCCTTGTGCGGCGCCGCGGGTGTGCGCAAGGAGAAGGAGCAATCCGATGAGCAGAAGAAGCAGGCCATCGGCGAGTTCAGTTTCTTCAAAGGGCTTTGGGTGGCGTTGTTTGCGGGCGTGATGAGCGCGTGCATGGCCTTTGGGCTGGCGGCCGGCAAACCCGTCGCCGCCGCGGCTGCGGCGCATGGCACGCCCGACCTGTTCAAGAACTTCCCCGTACTCGTGATTGTCCTGGCGGGCGGATTCACCACGAACTGCCTCTGGTGCATCATATTGAATCTTCGCAACCGGTCGGGCGGGGATTACCTTGACGCTCGCGGTGCATCGCTGGGCGCCAACTATGTCTTTTCTGCGGTAGCCGGCGTCACCTGGTACTTCCAGTTCTTCTTCTACAGCATGGGCACGACGAAGATGGGCCAGTACGATTTTTCGAGTTGGACGATCCACATGGCATTTATCATCGCGTTCAGCAACCTGTGGGGGCTCTTCTTCCATGAGTGGAAAGGTTCCGGCTCCCGGACGCATGGCCTTGTCGTCGCCGGGCTGGTGGTTCTCTTGGCGTCCACCATCGTCGTAGGGATCGGCAACTGGCTGGCGACGCCGGCAGGGTAGGAGTCTCTTTCATGACGACGGCCATGACATCACAGCAGCGGGTCCTGACGGCACTGAACCACGGGGTCCCCGATCGGGTGCCGATCGATCTGGGAGGCTTCCAGACCGGCATCCACCGGAAGGCCTACATCGACCTGCTGAACTATCTGGGCATCGAAGACGACGTGACAATCATGGACCCGGTTCAGCAACTGGCCAGACCGTGCGAAGAGGTGCTCCGGCGGTTCCGCGTCGACATCCGCTACGTCTTCGCCCACGGCCCCGACAGCTTCAGAGGAGGCATCGAGCGAAACACCCGAGGTGGCCGGCTTTGGCACGATCTGGCCGACGAGTTCGGCGTCGTCTGGTCGATGCCCGACGACCAGCCGTTCTACATGGACATCTCGCATCACCCGTTGGCCGACGCGACGATCGGCGATCTGGCAGATTATCCCTTCCCCAAGGGAGATGACCCGACGCGGTTCATGGGACTTCGTGACGTAGCTTTGAGACTGCGCGAGCAGACGGCCTACGCGATTTCGACCGGCATCGGTGGAGTTGTCTACGAGACCTGCTGGTACATGCGCGGTCTGGAACGGTGGTACATGGACACAGTCGAGAATCCGGCCTTCTGTGAGGCCCTGCTGGACCGGATGCTGCATTTCTGGATCGGCTACTACCGCGAGTTCATGAAGGAGATCGGCGACCTGGTGGACGTGGTGATGATCGGCGACGACATCGGAGGACAGACGGGCCCGCTGTTCTCGCCGGCGTTCTATCGTACCGTCGTCAAGCCCAGACAGAAGAAGCTCGTCCAGCACATCAAGTCGCTGACGAGTGCGAAGATCTGGTATCACACGTGCGGCTCGGTCGTATCTCTCATCCCCGACCTGCTTGACAACGGCATCGACATTCTCAATCCCGTCCAGATCAGCGCTGCGAACATGGACCCTCGCGAACTGAAGCACCGGTACGGCGATCGCCTGGCCTTCTGGGGAGGCGGGATTGACACGCAACACGTGCTCAGTTTCGCGAGCCCCGCTCAGGTGCGGGAGCATGTCCGAGCCAACATGGAAGCGTTGAAGCCCGGCGGCGGCTACGTTTTCAACAGCGTCCACAACATCCAGGCGGGCGTGCCGGCCGAGAATATCGTGGCCATGTTCGATGCGGCGTACGAGTATGGCTCCTATTGAGCCGGTTTTCCTTTCGATGCGTTGCGCCGGCATGATGCCTGCGACAGATTGTCTTTGAAGCGGCAGCCGACGCCGCGCACCGTCTCGATGTAGTCCTTGCAGTCACCCAGCTTCTTGCAGAGGTAGGCTCCAGTTCACAGTTCCGGGTTGTCGGTTCTCAGTTCGCAGGAACCTGCTGACAACTGTCAACCGGGAACTGTCAATTCATCCCTGTTAGCGTGGACGGGCCCGGCCGTGTGCGGTATAAGAGCAGGGTATACGAAGCCGGCGTGGGCGAAGTATGCAGTATGGTGTGGGGGCTGCCATGATTCAGCCGGACAGGATCGTGCCTCTCAATCGCCGTGAAGCTCGCGATGGTGAGTGTGTGCTGTATTGGATGCAGGCGGCCCAACGCGCCGAATACAACCACGCCCTCGAATATGCCATCGACCGGGCCAACGAACTGAAGGTGCCCCTGCTGGCGGCGTTCGGCCTGACGGCGGATTTCCCCGAGGCCAACGCGAGGCACTACCGCTTCATGCTGGAGGGACTTCGGCAGGTCGAGAAAGATCTGGCCGGTCGTGGCATTCAACTGGTCGTCCGGGCCGAGACTCCAGCTCAATGTGTCGCCAGGCTGGCGAAGAAGGCCTGCCTTGTGATCGTCGACGAGGGCCATCTACGAGTGCAGCGGCAGTGGCGGGCCGAGGTCGCCGAGAAGATCGCTTGTCCCCTGATCGAGGTGGAGACGAACGTCATCGTCCCGGTGGAAGCGGCGGCCGAGAAGGAGAACTTCTCCGCCGGCACGTTCCGGCCTCGAATCCGCAGGCAGCTCGACGCCCACCTGGTTCCGTTGCGGCATCGCAAGGTCCGCTTCCCTAGGCTCGGTTCGCCCCTTGAGAGCCTCGACCTGCGCGACATCGACAAGGTGATCGCGCGGCAAAAAACCGACCGATCCATCGGCCCGGCCCCGAGCCTGACCGGAGGCGGCGAGCAGGCGAAACGCCATCTCGATGACTTCATCGGCCACAAGCTCGACGGCTATGCGGACCGGCGGAACGATCCCTCTCTCGACGGGACATCCAACCTCAGTCCCTATCTCCATTTCGGTCAGATCTCGCCCTTGGAGATCGCCTTGGCAGTGAGCCAGACGCAAGGCCCCGGCAAGGAGGCATTTCTCGAAGAGCTGATCGTCCGGCGGGAGCTGAGCTTCAACTTCGTTTACTACAACCACCAGTACGACGGTTACGAGTGCCTGCCACCCTGGGTCAGGCGAACGCTGGATTTCCACCGCCGCGACCGACGCCAATATGTGTACAGCCTGGAAGAATTCGAAACCGCCAAGACCCACGACCCGTACTGGAACGCGGCACAGAAGGAAATGACGCTCACCGGCAAAATGCACGGCTACATGAGAATGTACTGGGGCAAGAAGATACTCGAGTGGAGCAGGAGTCCCGAAGAGGGCTTCCGCATCGCGCTGCACCTGAACAATAGGTACGAGCTCGACGGGCGGGACCCAAACGGCTATGCCGGCGTGGCCTGGTGTTTCGGCAAGCACGATCGTGCCTGGGCCGAGCGGCCGGTGTTCGGCAAGGTTCGCTACATGAACGCGGCCGGGCTCAAGCGGAAGTTTGACCCCGACGCTTATGTCCGCAAGGTGGAACACATCGAGACGGGCCGGTAGAGAGGATGAGCAAGCGTATCGTCATTGCAGGGGCCACGGGTTTTATCGGACAGGCACTGTGTCGCGATCTCTGCGGCGACTACGACCTCGTGGCTCTCTCTCGCGACGCCAAGAAGGCCACCGGCGTCGTAGGGCCCTATGCGAAGGTCGTGGAGTGGGACGGCCGCACGACGGGACCGTGGGCCCATGAGGTCGATGGCGCCGAGGCGGCGGTGAATCTGGCCGGCGAGAGCATCGGCTCAGGACGCTGGAGCCGGGCGAAGAAGGCCGACATTCTACAGAGCCGGACGCATGCGGCCAGAGCCATCATCGACGCGATCGAACTGACGCGGGACAAACCCAGGGTCTTCGTGCAGGCGTCTGCCGTCGGCTTTTACGGCGTACGGGGCGATAGGGTGCTGGACGAGGATTCGGCCCCCGGCACGGGGCTGCTGGCAGAGGTTTGTCGCAGGGTGGAGATGATCGCCGAGAGAGTGGAGCGGTTCGGTGTTCGAAAGGTCGTCCTGCGTACCGGAGTCGTGCTGGGGACAGAAGGCGGGGCGCTTCCGAAGCTGATGCGGCCTTTTCGCCTTCATGTCGGCGGGCACGTGGGGACGGGCAGGCAGTGGTTCGCGTGGATCAGCCTTCAGGATGAGGTCCGAGCGATTCGGTTCCTCATTGAGAATTCCGGTGCGCATGGCGTCTTCAACCTGACCGGTCCTGAGCCGGTGACGATGAAGGAATTCTGCAAGGCGTTGGGCAAGGTTATGGGACGGTCCGCCTGGACGGCTGTCCCTGGCTTCGTGTTGCGGCTGGCTTTCGGCCAGATGGCCGACGAGGTGATCCTGGGAGGCCAGAGGGTGGTTCCCAAACGCCTGGCCGAAGTGGGTTTCGAGTTCAGGCATCGCGACGCTGCCGCCGCACTGACAGACATCATTCGAGGATGACAGCATGAATCTGCGTGACTACTTCGAGAGTACCGAAGGCATAGGCGTGTTGGGCACCGCGGACGCCGAGGGCAGGGTTGATCTGGCCATCTACGCCCGGCCTCACGTGGCAGATGATGAATCGGTGGCTCTGATCATGAGCGATCGGACCAGCCACAACAACATCGTGGCGAACCCCCATGCGGCGTATCTGTTTGTCGAGAGCGGCAAGGGGTACAAAGGCAAACGGCTCTATCTGACCAGGACGCACGAGGAGACGGACCCGGCGCGCATCGAAGCCGTTCGCCGCACGGGGCGCAAGGGCCATGACCGTGGGGATGAACAGAGGTTCCTGGTGCATTTCAGAGTCGAGAAAGTCCGTCCCCTGACAGGGGATTGATCGCGACTGCGACGGCATCCTCTGGTCGATCCGACAGCAGATTTGTACGATCCAGCGGGCTTGTCGCGACGGGACGCGCGCAGCCAACCTGCGAGCAGGGCAGGCTGGTTGAATCATCCGACAAGATTTTCGGTTCCTGTCTTGTGACAGGATAACCGCCGCGCCACAAAGAACTTGCGCGGGATGATGTGACGGGCCCATGATAAAGTCGTCCGGCGGTGCTTGACAGGGGGGACGCTGATACGGTATAGTCTTGCCTTCAAGTTTGTGAATGTGAGCACAAGCACTAACTCGTTGTGGCGTTCGCATGAGGTATCACAAGATCCCTGACGAGACCGTTCGGCGGTTGCCAATCTACCTGCGAGGGCTGATGTTCTCAGCGGAAAAGGGCAACGAACACATCTCCAGCCAGTCGCTGGCCGCCTCGGTGGGCGTCCATTCGTGGCAGATTCGCAAGGATTTCTCGTACTTCGGCGACTTCGGCACCCCTGGGGTGGGCTACAACATCGGCAAGCTGGCCAGAGAGATCCAGAGGATCCTGCGTCTGGATGTCATCAAGAGGGCGGCATTGGTCGGGGTGGGGGATCTGGGGTCGGCCCTGCTGGCGTACCCGGGCTTTGGCGCGTACGGGCTGGACATCGTCGCCGCCTTCGACACCGATCCGCAGAAGATCGGCCGCACGATTAGCGGCGTCGCAATCGAAGATGTGTCGGGCATCAACTCACTGGTGCAGCGAGGCATTTTTCTGGCCATTGTGGCGGTGCCACGCCAAGTCGCGCAGCAGACCGTAGATCGGCTCGTTGCCGCCGGGATCAAGGGGGTCCTGAATTTCGCTCCGTGCAAGGTCGAGGCCCCCAAACGAGTCAAAGTTATTACGTTGGATATCGCCATGGAGCTGGCCCGGCTGCCGTACTACATGCCGGTCAGCTAACCGAAGCGGTCCGGAACACCGATCGGGTCCGACGAGAGACGGCGTGGCGTCGGACATCGTTGAGAACCGTTTTTGAGGCTTTTGGAGCCGGGATTGTGCGATGAGTGTGAAGAAGATTGCAAAGGACGATTTTGCCGTGTTTGTGGATGCGCTGATCGCCAAGACCAGCGTCATTGGAGTCCAGGCCAAGGGCGATCGCTTCGACTTTGCGCCCCTGGAGTCGGCGAAGAACCTGCGACTGGACTACGATGTGACACTCCAGCCGCCCAAGAAGTACTTCTTGCCTCCCACGGAAGTGCTGATGACGTTCGAGATCGGCGGGGCCTACAACTCGGCGTATGAGGACGAGCCGTTCGTTCTGCTGGGGGTTCACCCCTACGATATGATCGCGATCAATCAGATGGATGAGCTTTTCCAACAGGACAATTACGATGCGCACTACATGAAGCGGCGCAACAACGCGACGATCATCGCTTGCGATGTGGTCAAGCCCTCTGAAAACGTGTTCGCCTCGTCCATGGGCACCGCGGTCGTGCGAGAGGGGTATGACGTTCTCCTGACGGACGTCGGCAGCGCCTACGTTGCCGAGTCGGGGACGCCCAAGGGCGAGAAGCTGCTCGCGGAGATGAAGGGTGTCGCTGCCGACGAGACGGTCCTGAAGAGTCGGGACACGGTGTGGGCGAAGAACAAGAAGGGGCTCAATCGCCACGAGCTCAAGTGTGATCCGGCCTATCTGCCGAGATTGCTGGACAAGGCGTATGACCATCCCGTCTGGGAAGAGCGGGCCCGGACCTGCTTCGCCTGTGGATCGTGCAATCAGGTCTGCCCGACGTGCTACTGCTTCAACGTCCAGGATGATGTGAATTGGGACCTCCAGACGGGCACACGGGAACGGGCCTGGGATGGATGCCTCCTGAACGGCTTCACGAAGGTGGCGGGTGAGCATGAATTCCGGAACCAGCGGTCGGATCGGTTCCGGCATCGCCTGTACCGAAAGGCGAAGTATGTGCCGTCCAAGATCGGCGGTCAGATTGCCTGTGTGGGCTGCGGCCGGTGTGTTGCGGCGTGTCTGCCGGATATCGCCAATCCGGTGAGCGTCTATAACCGCCTGATCGACGATCTGGGAATCGGATAGGGAGTTTGAAGTGCGAAGTTTGAAGTAGGAAGTGGGACTTCAAACTCGAGACTTGAAACTTGAAACTTCTCTTGAAGGGGTTTGACGAATGTGTCAGTGCTGTACGGAAAAGAAGGACATCTATCTGCCGCAGTTGGCGACGGTCGTGAAGGCGGAAGCCATGAACGTGACCGAGCGGTATCTGCGGCTCTCGATGGATGACGGGCAGTTCGATTACATCCCCGGCCAGTTTGTAGAGGTGTCCGTCGCGGGGATCGGCGAGGCGCCGATCACGATCACGTCGTCCCCGACGCAGAAGGGCGGCTTCGAGTTGGTCATCCGCAAGATCGGCAACGTAACCAACGCGGTCCACAACCTCCGGGAAGGGGCCAAGATCGGGATTCGCGGGCCCCTGGGCGACGGCACGTACCCGGTGGAGGAAGCCAAGGGCAAGAACCTGGTCTTCATCTGCGGCGGCCTTGGTTTGGTCCCGCAACGGGCCTTTATCAATTACGTGCTCGACAATCGCAAGGATTACGGCGAGGTGACGATTCTCCAGGGGACCAAGTGCTACGAGCAGCGGCTGTTCGTCAAGGAAGTGGCCGCCTGGGAGAAGCGGGGCGACGTGCACATGCTCGAGACGATCGACGAAGGCCACGACTGCTGGAAGGGCAACGTCGGCGTCGTGACGAAACTGATCCCCAAGGTCAAGACGGACCTGAAGTCGGCGGTCGTGCTGGTCTGCGGTCCGCCGGTGATGTACAAGTTCGTCCTCATGGCGCTGGAAGAATACGAAGTGCCCCATGAGAACATTTTCCTGAACCTGGAGCGCAAGATGAAGTGCGGCGTAGGCAAGTGCGGGCACTGCCAGATCAACGGCGTCTACTGCTGCATGGACGGGCCCGTATTCCGATATTCCGATTTGGCCACGATGCCGGAGGCAATCTAATCATGAGCAAACCGAAGATTGCGATATTCGATTTCGCCTGTTGCGAAGGCTGCCAGTTGCAGTTCGTCAATCTCGAAGAAGAGCTGCTGGACCTGATCGGCGTGGCCGACGTGGTGGAGTGGCGAGAGGCGATGAGCGAAAAGAGCCAGGAATATGACATCGCCATCATCGAGGGGTCGATCACCCGCCTGGAAGACGAAGAGCGGCTCAAACTGATCCGCAGCCGGGCGAAGGTCCTGATCGCCTTGGGGGCCTGCGCCACCATCGGTGGGGTCAACAAGCTCAAGAACAACTTCAACGACCTGGATGAGGTCAAGAAGTGTGTGTACGGCAAGGATTCGAAGAAGCCACACTTGGCGACGCAGCCGACGAAGGCGGTCGATGAGGTGGTCGACGTGGACTTCTACGTTCACGGCTGCCCGATCGACCGCAAGGAATTCACGTACATCGTGCGCTGTCTGCTGCTGGGTAAAACGCCGGAGATCCCGGATTACCCGGTTTGCGTCGAGTGCAAGGCCAAAGGCAACCCGTGCCTGTGGCAGTACGGCCAGGTCTGCCTCGGACCGATCATCCGCGCCGGATGCGGCGCCCGTTGCCCGTCAAACGGGTTCCGTTGTTTCGGTTGCCGGGGCTACACCAGCAATCCGAATGTCGATGCCGCCAAGGAGGTCATCGACAAGTTCGGCCTGACCGTGGATCACCTCAAGACCAAAATGGTTCTCTTTGGAAGCAGACAGGAGCCGACGATCTATGGCTAAGACAGTGAACATAAACGTACACCATGTGACGCGTGTCGAGGGACATGGCAACATCGTGGTCAATGCCACCAACGGCAAGGTCGAGAAGGTCGAGTGGCAGGTTCCGGAAGCGCCACGGTTCTTCGAGGCGATGGTGCGGGGCCGCAGCTATGAAGACATCCAGACGATCGTCAGCCGCATTTGTGGGATCTGCTCGATCACGCACTCGCTGGCCTCTACCAAGGCCGTCGAGAATGCGCTGGGCATCAAGGTCTCCGAGCAGGCCGACAAGGTTCGTATCCTGATGCACTATTCCGAGCAGTTGCAGAGCCACGTGCTGCACGTCGGCTACCTGGTGGCGCCCGATCTGTTCGGTCTGCCGTCGGTGGTGCCGCTGGCGGCCAAGGCGCCGGATGCGGTGATGGCGGTGATTCGCCTGCACCGTCTGGCGAACGAGTGGTCGGACCTGATTGCCGGGCGGACGACACACCCGGTGACGCTCAAGCCGGGCGGCCTGACGAAGTTCCCGACCGAGAAGGAGCTTCGGGAACTCCTGGAGAGGCTGAAGAACTGTGTGGGCGATCTGAAGGCGGTTGCCGCAGCGGTGCTTTCCGTGGCCGGCAACCTCCCCAACTTCACGCGCGAAACCGAGTATGTCTCGCTCAAGCAGGATAATCCGCCCACGTATACGTTCTACCACGGCGACATCACCTCCACCGACTACGACGGGGCCGTTTCGATCCATGACTGGCAGAGCGTGGCCAATGAGTACGTCAACGATCAATCGACCGCCAAGTGGACCAAGTGGCACCGTGATTCGTACACCGTCGGCGCGCTGGCCCGGTTCAACAACAATGCTCCGTTGTTGTCGCCGCTGGCCAAAGACGTCGCGAAGATGTTCGGGCTCACTCAGGGCTGCTGTAACCCCTTCATGAACAGTGTTGCCCAGATTGTCGAGGCGGTGCACGTGGTCGAGACCAGCCTTGCGATGATCGATGAGCTGTTGACCAAAGGGATCAAGCCGGAGAATGTGAAGACCTCGCCGAAGGCGGGCAAGGCCAGCGGCTGCGTCGAGGCGCCTCGCGGTATTCTGTTCCATCAGTACGAGTTCGACCGCAAGGGCAACTGCGTCGGCGCCGATATTTGTATTCCGACGAACCAGAACCATGCCGCCATCCAGAAGGACTTCGAGAAGTTCGTGCCGGAGATTCTGGATGAAGGCGAGGACGCGGTCCGTCTGAAACTCGAAATGCTGGTGCGTTCGTACGATCCGTGCATTTCATGCTCGACGCACATGCTGAACGTGGAGTTCGTCAGGTAGCTCCGAGGCGATGAAGAAGCCGATCGTGGTGCTCGGTCTGGGCAATCCGCTCATGGCCGACGAAGGGATAGCGACCGATCTGGTAGCGCGGCTCGCGCAGGAGGCCGCCCGGTACCCGTCGGTCGATTTCATTGACGCGGGCACCGGCGGCATGGCGGTGTTGCACCTGATCGATGGGCGCCGCAAGGCGGTGTTTGTCGATTGCGCGTACATGGACGAAGCGCCGGGGACGATCCGGCGTTTTACGCCCGACGAGGTTCGCAGCACGAAGGTCCTCGCCCACCAGTCGCTTCATGAGGCGGACCTTCTGCGGATTCTGGCGCTGGCCGAGCAGTTGGGCCAGGCGCCGGAGCAGGTTGTCATTCTCGGCATTCAGCCACAGGTTGTCGAGGTCCGGCAGGGTTTGAGCGGCGTTCTGCTCGACAGGGTTGAGTGTTATCTTGCCGAGATCCGATCCGAACTTGAGAAAGGTGCAGGTTGACCTGCAATGGACGAAGGAGACGAAATGGGACAGGGCAGGATTCTGATTATCGACGATGATCCCGATATTACCGAGGCGATGAGCGTGGTTTTGGAGAACAAGGGCTACGAGGTCCGCAGCGCCGCCGACGGCAGCGAAGGCATGAATCGGATCCAGGAGAGCCGGCCTGACCTGATCATCCTCGACGTCATGATGCGAACCCGCCAGGAAGGCTTCGAATTGGCGCGGGATCTCAAGGGCAATGCGCAGTACAAGGACATCCCGATCCTCATGCTGACTGCCGTGAAGGACAAGACCGGGCTGGATTTCAAAGCCAATGCTGGCGACCAGGCGTGGCTGCCGGTCGAGGCGTTCCTGGACAAGCCGGTCAAGCCGGATGTCCTCCTGGAAAAAGTCCAGAGCCTTCTGCCCAGGCGCTGACGCGGCAGGGAAGGTGTCCCAGAAGCGCCCTGGTCCTTTGCCTGTCGCAGGATCTCACCCGATGCGCGAAAGGGCGCCAGAGGCGCGGAGACGGGATCATGGGCCAGAGGCATTTCGCGCGGCTCCTGTTGAAGGCGTACTATGAGCGGCTCTACGAGCGGATGACGGCAAACCGCGTTCGGCTGGATGCGTGGATCGAGGTGGCATTGCCGGCCGAAATCGAGCGACAAGAACTGGGGCCGATGGAGGCACACAAGGTGCAGGCTTACCGTGAGGCGTGCCTGGCCTTTGTCGACGAGCGGATGGAGATGTACAATCCCATCGGGATTCAGTACACGTTCGATCGTCCCGCGAGCCGTCAGGCGGCCGATCTGGAGTTCCAGATCAACTGGTACGACAGCCGCCGCGAGTTCGAGGACCTTGTCGCGGCCGCCCGGGCCCTCGTTTCTAACGCGCCGGACGATATGTCTGATGAGCTGCTGCACGAGCTCGCCGACGAGCTCATCCACCAGGCAGGGGCCTTTCCCGATCGCAGCATTGTCGCCGGCTACGCCGCCGGACCCACGCTTCAGAAACTGCCCGACTACATCGTGGCCTCGGCGATTGAGCAGGTCATCTGCGAGCGTTCGTAGCACGAGCGGCCAAAAACGGGCCGACAACACATCCATGTCAGAGGAAAACACCATGAAAAGCACACCCGCCGTCAAGAAACCATGGATGGGTCTGTTCGCCGCGGTGCTGATCGTTGCGGCGGGAGCCTATGCGGTTGCGGAGGTTACCAGATACGCCGTTCACGACAGGAACCGCCCGAGACCTCCTGTCGTGACACCGGCGGCGCAATTCGGACAGCCTCCATCTGATGCCATCATCCTGTTCGACGGCGCCGATCTTTCCCAGTGGCAGAAGGGCAATGGCAGTCCTGCGACTTGGGAGATCGTGGGGGATGCCATGACCGTCACGCGGAAGGGCGGCAGCATTCAGACGAAGAGATCGTTCGGCAGTTGCCAGTTGCACATCGAGTGGAAGACGCCTGAAGGGGTGCCGGCTCGGGTAACCGACCAGAACCGCAGCAACAGCGGTGTTTTCTTCATGGGCCGCTACGAGGTGCAGGTGCTCGACTCGTACACCGACGACGATTACGCGACGAACAAGACCTATGCCGATGGCCAGGCGGGGGCGATCTATGGCTCGCATCCGCCGATGGTCAACGCCTGCCGGGCGCCCGGCCAGTGGCAGAGCTACGACATCGCGTTCCTGCGTCCGCTGTTCGACGAAAAAGGCAACGTGGTGCGCAAGGCCCGCATCACTGTATTCCATAACGGCGTCTGCGTTCACAACAACCTCGAGATCGAGGGGACGACGTCGCACAAGACCAAGGCCAGGTATACTCCCCACGGCGACGGGCCGATCGGCCTTCAGGATCACGGCAACCCGATCAGCTTCCGCAACATATGGGTGCGTGAGTTGCCCGAGCAGCCCTATCTGATCGAGTAGCTCACGAATGCCCTTCTCGGCGGGGGCTTGCGTTCGAGGTGGACGGCATGGCGATTCCTACAGGCAACCTGGTCGCTCGGCTTCGAGTCATCGTGGGCGGCGCCGGTTTGCTGTTGGCGGTGTTTGCCGGGACGGTGTCGGCATCGGGCGACTGGCCCATGCTGGCACACGATCCGGCGCGGTCGGGAAGCATGGCCAGTGAGATTCGCCCGCCTTTCGCGCGAAAGTGGTATCGGCTGTTTCCCGACGAAGGTCTGATGTCCGGCGTGCAGCCGATTGTCTCCGCAGGCAAGGTGTTCGTCGGCACGATGAAGGGTGTTCTGCATGCGATGGACGCCGAGACAGGCCGAGACGTGTGGACTTGCACTGCGCCTCAAGCCATTCTGCACACCTGCGCCGCCGGCGGCAGCGTGGTCGTCTTCGGCTGTGCGGATGGCAGAGTCTACGGACTTGATGCCAATAGAGGCACGCTCACCTGGTCCATCCGGACGGACGCCGCGGTCTGGAATGCCCCGTTGATCCGGGGCAATTCGGTTCTCGTCGGCAGCCGTGACGGGAGTCTCTACGCCATCGACGTCAAGACGGGAGACGTACGATGGAAAGCGACAACAGGGGGTCCGCTTCTGTCGAGTCCCGCGCTCGATGCGAAACAAAACCGCGTCTACATCGCGAGCGAAGATATGCACGTCTACGCCTTCGATCTGTCCGACGGAACGCGGCGGTGGCGAAGCCCGAAATTGCCCGGCGTGAGCTTTCGTGGATACCACCCGGTGGTCGCGCCCGACGGCTCTGTGATGGTGACCGTGACGCCGACCCTGTCCCTCGATTCGTTTGAGCCTGTTCTGATGGATATGGTCAAAAACGTGTTCGGCGACTTCGCAAGCTGGAGGCACAACAAGGAAGAGAACGAGCGACTGCGCGAGGCCAACTTCAGGAGGATGGCCGAGCCCGGCAGCTACGAAGCGCAGTTGGACCACATCCGCAAGCATCTGACATCCGAACCCGCCTATCAGACATTCTTCGTTCTGGACCCCAACACGGGCCGGCAGAAGTTCGTCACGCCCATCGTCTACGCCGAGAGCATGAACGGCACCGGCGCGCCGCCGTTGGTCGCGCCCGACGGCAGAGTCGTGGTCAAGTTCCAGGCGCTGCTGCGGAGTCGCTACGAGCACTATTCGCCTTTCTTGAATGTGGGCTATCTCGACACGAAGACCGGGCACATCACCCCGATCATGGATCAATCGCGCACGTACGGCTGGCACGATAGTCTTCTGCTGGTTCACGACGAGCAATGTCAGCTTACCGTTGCGGGCCGCGTGCTCATCAACGCGCACCAGGACAACGTCAACGCGATGGACCTCGACACGCTGCAAGGCTATGAAGAGCCGTTCTGTCGGGGTGTGCACGAGCCGCAGCCGGGCGAGGCGGTCGGCCTCTGGGCGATGCTCCTGCGCGGCCAGACTCTCCCCCTGGGCAAGGAATGGCTCGCTCGCGGCACGGCGGTCTACGGAGGGGGATCGGTCATTGACACGGCGGTGTCCGTGGCCGGCGATAGCTTCTATTACATCCCCACGCATGAGATCAGTGCCGGCGCCGCGGTCATCGCCTTCCGCATGAACGCCAAAGGCGACGCCAGCAGGAAGTCGGACAGTCCTTCCGCTCAATTGACCGATTCCGAGTGGGACAAGGTCAAGGATTTGCCCTGGGATTGGGACATACTCCAAATGCCTCGCCTTCGGCACGTGGTGGAGGCTTTGCCAGGGGCCGTCCCAGGCCCGCGGGCGGCGCCGCAGAGCGAGCAGGCAGGCGAACGGGTCGGCCGGATCAGCGACGGCGAATTGGATAGGTTCATCTGGGAAATTCCTGCGATCAACGTCGCTGATGAAGACGGACCGGAGGGCCTGAAGGGCCGGCTTGCGTCCGGTGTACAGGAGCTTGTCTCCCAGCGGTGGCAACCCCTGGTCTTTCCACCCGGCAAGCACCCGAGAGAAGCGTATCGCATCTTCGCCGATCCGACAGAGACGCTGTTGACTCTGGCTCTGGCCTATCCTCACGTCAGCGAGGACCTTCAGCGTGCGACCGTCCGT
>JAXGYC010000032.1:0-21931 GCA_040772485.1 Sedimentisphaerales bacterium
AGTCAGGGGATTTGGAGGCCGACGAGAGTGAAGTCGTCGACCTCTTCCGGCGTGATCTGGCGCTGGCTCTGCAAATCGGTCAAGCGATCGACGATCTGGCGGATCGGGGCGTCGCGCAGCGCAAGCAGCTCCTCGGTGAACTGGAAGCCGGCGTTGTCGATGAGCTGGCCGACCAGGGCTTCGGCGCCGTCGGAGTAGAGCAGCAGGCGGTCTCCGGACTGGAGCTGGACGGAACTCTGCGTGAACTCGGCGTTGTCGAATACGCCGAGCAGAGCGCCGCGTGTTTCCAACTGCTGCGGCTCGTGGCCTTTGCGGAACAGGATCGGATAGGGATGGCCCGCCCGCGCGAAGCTCAGTTGTCGCGTCTTGACGTTGAGCAGGCCGTAGCAGCACGTTGCGAACTGATAGCCGGACAGCTTCTGGCCGAGCATCTTAAGATTGAGGTTGGTGATGACCTCCGTCGGCGAGAAGATGCGATAGCTCTTGTCGATGGTCTCGCGCAACACCATCGCCTGCTTGATGAAGATTGTCAGCAGGGCGGCGGGCATGGCGTGGCCGACCGCATCGGCGATGTAGAAGCCGATGTGCTGCTCGTCGATTCGCGCCACGTCGTAGATGTCGCCGGAAACCCACTCGGCAGGGATGAACGTGACCGCCCACTGTGCCGCGTCGCTGTTGGGCAGATGGGCCGGCAGGAAATCGCGCTGGACCATTCCGGCCAGTCGCAACTGCTCGGTGAGGTTGTCGGTGCGAGGCTCCGATTCGCCCGAGGCGTCATCGGATTTGCTCGTCGCAAACCGCTGGGCGGCGCTGAGGGTCGGCGCCGGTTTGACCGCGATTCCCGATTCCTGCTTCTTGCGGTCCGCGAGGTTGACGCTGATCCGCGCCCACAGGGCGTCGAGCGAGATGGACGGGAACTTGCCGGTCATGGAGAAGCTGCTGTCGGACGGCATCAGCGAGAAGCTGCGGACCGCCCGTTTGATGCGCTGGGTCAGCAGGATGATGCCGAGGTTGTCCCGTTCGAGGGTCTCCATGATTCGGCCCAGTCGCTGGTCCTGCGAGGCATCGATGCCCTCAGCGTCGATGATCACCGTGCCCACGAGGTCGGGACGAAGGTGGACCTGGCGGTAGCCTTCCAGAGGCAGCAGGCGAAAGGACAGCTTCTTGTGCCGAAATAACCGCCTGACTTCGAGGGGGAGCTGAGGTTTATCGGACAGAAAAATGACGTCGGTGAAGCTGATGGGTGCTTCGACACCGCTTCCTGCTCGTGTTTTGCCCATAGTGGTCGCCTTCTGTCATGCAGCGAAAAGCGCAACACCCCGTCCGTGCGGGTTGTGTTCGCTACGGTAGTGTCGTCTCGAAGCGAGGGCGACTTTGGCAGTTTTCCGGCTTTTTCTCTGATCTTTTGGAAGGCTGGCCGGTTGTAGTGATCCGCCCTCGGCGGACTGCCCTCTCGGCATGTCCTCACGGGCACGCTACGAGCCCGCGAAGATCGCCGAGCCGATGCGCAGAATGGTCGCGCCCTCCTCGACGGCGATCTCGTAGTCGGAACTCATGCCCATGCTCAGTTCGGTGAACTGCGGGCCGACGATCTTCTCTCCTCGCATCTCGCAGAACAGCTCATGGGCCCGGGCAAAGCAGGTTCGGATCACGTCCTGGTCGCGGGTCAGGGGGGCCATGGTCATCAGGCCGATGAGCTGGAGGTTGGGCAGGGTCTCGATCTGCTCGGCCAGGTGCGTGGCGGCCCCGACGGGCACGCCGTACTTCTGCGGCTCGTTCGACGTGTTGACCTGGAGCAGCACTCGCGGACGCAGGCCGAGCTTGTTGGCAGCGCCATTGATCTCTTCGGCCAGGCGCAGCGTGTCCACCGAGTGGATCAGGGAGGCCGTGGGCAGCACCTGCCGAACCTTGTTGCGCTGAAGGTGTCCGATCATGTGCCAGTGCACGGTCTTCGGCATCGTGCTGTCATCGGCGTGTTGCTGGAGGAACTCGGCCACCTGGCCCGCTACCTTCTTCAGTTGGAGCACGCGGTTCTCCCCCAGGTGGTCGAAGCCAAGCCGGACGACTTCTTCGATTTCCTCGATGCCGGCGGATTTGGTCACAATCACCAGTCGGACGTCCTCCACCTCCCGGCGCGACCGCGCGCACGCCGAGGCGATCGTCTCTCTGACACGCTCAATTCTCTCTGCGAGTTTCGTCATCTGTAACAATCGCGGATGAAAGGAGAAATCTTCATCTTCGTTCAGAACAAGGCATTCACTGAGCATGTTAGTTTATGGATTCCTGGCGTGCCCGACAAGTCGTCAGCCGAAAAATGGGGCGCATTTTGCCAAGCCCGGCCCGGCTCGCATCGTGCGGGCCGGGGCGACCGGCGCGACGAGTCCGTTTGCAGTTATATTGGATAGTGTTACGCTATAATTGGGAGGCCGGAGCCGGACGGCTGCAAGCGATGCCTGCGCGGGCTGGATCAGTTCGGCGGGCATTCGACGGCCGCATTCCGGCCGATTCAACAGCTCTTTGACGTCCGCCCGGCTCGACGGATGACCGCCGAATCGACTCCGTCGCGGGCGAGGGTCGCAACACATTGTCGCAACGGGATTTAGCGTGATGCCCAAATACCGGTCCGCGTGCAGGAAAATGAGAAAATCGTAGTTTTTTGTCTTGCAGGGAGGTGTTAAACGAGGTATAATCGTGTTATTCAATGGAGTGAAATGGGGTGGCTATATCACCCTGATAGGTGCTTGGTTTTCGCGAATAGTGTTTGACAGGTCGGTTGGAAGCATTATACTCGCTCTTTGACGTTGTAGAATTGGGCGGTATGCCAAAGCTAATAAACCTCGGCGAGGCAGCGTGGTCCACCGGTCTCCCCCCCAGCCGGAACCACCACCTCGCCATTTTTATGCGCCTTTCGAGCCCGTGGCAGACAGAGAATTGCCCGGTTTCGCATTCGGCACCAGCGTGAAAATCACTCCCCACAAACCTGCACGACGACCTTCCTGTTGCGCGGGCCGTCGAACTCGCAGAAGAAGATACCCTGCCAGGTCCCGAGCGTCAGACGTCCGTTGTACAGGAGCACCTGTTCGCTGACCCCGACGAGCGAACTGGCGCAGTGGGCGTCCGAATTGCCCTCGCTGTGGCGATACCCGCTGCGATCGTGCGGCAGCAACTCATTGAGCGTCAAGAGGATATCGTGCGGGACGGCCGGATCGGCGTTCTCGTTGATCGTGATCGCGGCGGTCGTATGCGGGCAGAAGACGACGACCTGGCCGCTGGCAATCCCCGAGTCGCGGACGATGGATTGGACTTGGGCGGTGATATCGATCATCTCGCTGCGGCTGTGCGTGCCGACCCGGAATTCCTTCTGCACAACTCTCATGGCGTTCCCTCACATCTGGTCGACGACCGCGATGCCCAGCAGCTCGCTGAGACCGTGCCGAATCGTTCGGGCGGTCAGGTCGCACAGCAGCAGCCTCGTCGGCCTTTTCTCACGCGGCGCATCGAGTACAGGGCAGTTCGTGTAGAAGGCGCTGAATTTTTGTGCCAGTTCGTACAAATACGCCGTCAGGTAGTTGGGCCGATAGTCCGCCGCCGCCGACTCGATGGCCTCGCCGTAGCGGGCCAGGTGTTTGCCCAAGTCCAGTTCGCTCGGCTCGCTCAGGTCGAGCGAGGCGATATTGTGCAATTCCTCCTGGATATGGACGCCCTTGCTCTCGGCCTTGCGCTCGATGGACTTGATGCGGGCGTAGGCGTACTGCATGTACGGCGCGGTGTTGCCGTCCATCGCCAGCATCTTGTCGAAGCTGAAGACGTAGTCGCTGGTGCGATTGTTCGCGTAGTCGGCGTACTTGACGGCGCCGATCCCGACGGCCGTGGCGATCTCGGCCTTCCTGTCGGGCGGCAGGTCGGGGTTCTTCTCTTCGACGACCGCCTTGGCCCGCTCGACGGCCTCGTCGAGCAGTTCCTTGAGCTTGACGTTCTCGCCGGAACGCGTCTTGAGCGGCCGGCCGTCCTCCCCCAGGACGCTGCCGAATGTCACGTGAACCAGTTCGACCTTCTCGCCGTCCCGCCGGTCCCAGCCGGCCATGTCGGCCACGGCAAAGAGCATCTGAAAGTGCTGAATCTGCCGGGCGTCGGTCACGTAGACGACTCGGTCGGCCTTCAGCTCGTTGACTCGGTATCGCAGCGCTGCCAAGTCCGTCGTCGCGTAGAGGAATGCGCCGTCGGATTTCCGGATGATGAAGGGCAGGGGCTGGCCCTCCTTGTTCTTGAACCCCGGCGGGAATACACACGCCGCGCCGTCCGACTCGGCCGCCAGCCCGGACGCTTGCAGATCGCCGACGACCGCCGGCAGCTTGTCGTTGTAGAAACTCTCTCCGCGAACGTCGGCGTCGGCCAGTCGGACGCCCAGCTTCTCGTAGATGCCGCCGCAGTGCTCCAACGTGAGCTTTCGGATGAACTGCCAGGCATCGCGCTCCTGCTCGTTTGTCGTCCCACCTTCCTGCAACATGAAGGTGATCCGCCGGGACAGCGATTCATAGGGGATCGCCTCTTCCTGCCCCCGGTTAATCGTGCGGATGGTCAGGCCCATTCCCGCGAGAGCGTCTTCCAGGGCATTGACGTACTGGTAGACGCACAGGAATTGCTCCCACAACCCTTCGACGTCTCGCTTGCCCAGTCCTTCCAGGAACGGTGCGAAACGTTGCTCGCCGGTAGGGTCGTCGCTCCAGTCGTTTTCGTGACGGTCACGTATTCGCGTGCAGAGCGATCTCAGGTCCTCGCTCGATCCTGCAACGCGTCGGAGTTCGTCGAGTTCGGTTCGATAGTAGAGCGGTTCGCCATGCTTGTCGGCCATGCACATGTGCCACAGGCCGAGGATGACGCGGCCGAACTGGGTGCCCCAGTCGCCGATGTGGTTTTGTCGAATGACCGGGTGGCCGAGGAATTCGAGCACGCGGCAGATGGCGTCCCCGAGGATCGTGCTGCGCAGGTGTCCGACGTGCATCTCCTTGGCGATGTTGGGACTGGAGAAGTCGACGACGGTGTTCCTGGGTTTGGCGGCCGGCTCGACGCCGAGGCGGCCGGAGCCGTCGGCGTTGATGCGGAGCAGTTGCTGCGCGACGCAGTCGGGTTTCAGCCTCAGGTTGATAAAGCCGGGTCCGGCGATCTCGGGCGTCTCGCACACATCGGAGACATCAAGCCGCTCGACCACCTGTTCGGCGAGCTTGCGCGGGTTGGTCTTGAGCCGCTTGGCCAAGGCCATGACCCCGTTGGCCTGATAGTCTCCAAACCTTGCGTCGGCGGTAGGGCGCACAATCGCGGCGCAGTCATCGGTTCCGGCGACGGCCGCCATCGCCGCGCCGATCCTCTCTTCCAGAACGTCAATGACGGTCTTCATCAATAATCAATCGCCAATCATCAATATTCAATTCTCTTCGCGTCGCCCCAGAGCAGCTCGAGATCGTAGTAGTCGCGATACTCGCTGTCGAACAGATGGACCACGACGGTGACGAAGTCGAGCAGGATCCAGCGTCCCTGTTCGTATCCGGCCCGACCGAAGCGTGCAAAACCCAAGCCCCGCCCGGCCTCGGAGATCTCGTCGGCCACGGTGCGCATCTGCCGGTCGCTGGTTCCCGTGGCGATCACGAAGTAGTCCGTCGCCGGAGAGGCGCCCCGCAGGTCCAGGACCGTGATATCGGTGCAATGGTTGGCGTCGGCCAGCCTGGCGGCGGCCAGCGCAAAGTCTTTGGCGTTACTGTCTTTTGCTTTCTTCAATCCTCAAACTCCCGGTCATAAAACAAAAAGGGTGGCCAAAGCGGCCACCCTTTCAGCTTACTTGGAATGCCTGGTTGCGTCAACCACGTCGCGTGGCCCGGCGCAACGGTTCCGAGGCTACTGGTTGCCCAGGTGCAGCCATTGACTGATACTCGGAGCGAACTTGACGATTACGCCGGAGAACACCACGCTGACCATGGTCATCAGCTTGATCAGGATGTTCAGGCTGGGACCGGAGGTGTCCTTGAACGGATCGCCCACGGTGTCGCCGATAACTGCAGCGCCGTGGACCGGGTTCTTCGTTCCATCCGGGAGCTTCTTGCCGCCGTGGGCGCCCTTTTCGATGTACTTCTTGGCATTGTCCCAGGCGCCGCCGGCGTTGTTGAGCGTGATGGCCAGGACGAAGCCGGTGCTCAGACCACCGGCCAGCAGGCCCATAACGCCCGAGACACCCATGAGCAGACCGACCGCCACCGGCACAATGATCGCCAGCAGCGAGGGCAGGATCATCTCTCGCTGGGCGCCCTTGGTGGAGATCGCCACGCAACGAGCATAGTCCGGCTTTCCCGTGCCTTCCATGATGCCCGGGATATCCTTGAACTGCCGGCGGACTTCTTCGACCATCGCGCCGGCGGCCCGGCCGACGGCTTTCATGGTCATCGCGCAGAAGACGAACGCCATCATGCCGCCGATGAACAGGCCGCCGATCAGCTTGGGATTCATGATCGTCAGGTCGTAGGCGTTGACGAAGTCGGCCATGGTTGCGCTTGTCGTACCGACCATTCTGAGTCCCTCTTCCTGAAGCGTACCGAATGCGGCCTTGACATCCGCACCCGCCTCGGCGCCCCGGTAGAAGACCACTTTTCCGACCTGGTACAGGCCGCTCTCCGTCTCGGATGCCAGACGGCCGATCCAGATCCGTACCTCTTCGATGTACGCGGCCAGCAGGGCCATGGCAGTCAGAGCGGCCGAGCCGATGGCGAAGCCCTTTCCGGTCGCGGCGGTCGTGTTGCCGAGCGAGTCGAGGGCGTCGGTCCGCTTGCGAACCTCCGGTCCGAGGCCGGCCATCTCGGCATTGCCGCCCGCGTTGTCCGCGATCGGGCCGTAGGCGTCGGTGGCCAGGGTGATGCCGAGCGTCGAGAGCATGCCGACGGCAGCGAAGCCGATGCCGTAGAGACCCATCGCGACGTTGGTGAAGCCGCCGGCGAAGCCGTAAGCGCACAGGATGCCGATCACGATCGTGACGACCGGCAGACCGGCGGAGTACATGCCGTTGGCGAAGCCGTCGATGATCGTCGTCGCCGGACCCATCCTCGCCTGGTCGGCGATACCCTTGGTCGGTTTGTACTCGTCGGAGGTGTAGTATTCGGTGAACTGCCCGATCAGCACGCCAGCGACCAGACCCGAAACCACCGAGCCGAAGATGCCCCAACTGATCCAGTCGGTCATCGCCAGGACCGCGATCACCACCAGAATCAGGACGGAGCTGCCGAGCGTCCCGAACAACAGAGCCCGGAGCAGATTCTTCTGGCTGGCGTCTTCCCTGCAGCGGACCATGAACATGCCGACGATAGACAGGATGATCCCGAGTCCCGCGACCAGCATGGGGGCCAGGACGGCCTTGATCGGGCTCATGCCGCTGGCCTCGACGGCCGCCAGCGGCAGGGCGGCGCCGAGGGCGGCGGTCGCAAGGATCGAGCCGCAATAGCTCTCGTAAAGATCGGCGCCCATACCGGCGACGTCACCGACGTTGTCGCCGACGTTGTCGGCGATGGTCGCCGGGTTGCGCGGGTCGTCTTCCGGAATGCCGGCTTCCACTTTGCCGACCAGGTCAGCGCCGACGTCCGCGGCCTTGGTGTAGATGCCGCCGCCGACGCGGGCGAACAGGGCCTGCGTCGAGGCGCCCATGCCGAAGGTGATCATCGTGGTCGTGATTTCCACGAGCTTGTGCCCGGCGTCCATGTTGGCCGGCACCAGTTGCAGACCGAAGAGCGTCAGGCCGGTCCGCATGTGCTCCTCACTGTATACGACCCAGTTCAGGATGATGTACCACAGCGAGATGTCCAGCAGACCGAAGCCGACCACGACCAGGCCCATGACGGCGCCGGAGCGAAAGGCGACCTGCAAGCCGCTGTTAAGGCTCACGCTGGCGCCCTGGGCCGTTCGCGAGGAAGCGGCGGTCGCCGTCTTCATGCCAAGAAAGCCGCACAGGCCGCTGAAGAACCCGCCGGTCAGGAAGGCCACCGGTACGAAGGGGTTCTGCACGCCCTTGTAGGCCAGGAAGGCGAAGATCGCCAGCAGCACGACGAACACGATGGTCACCACGCTGTACTGGCGGAACAGGTAGGCGTAGGCCCCTTCGCGCACGTACTGCGCGATCTCGATCATCCTGTCCGTGCCCGCCGGCGCCCCGATCATCTTCTTGTAGAAGTAGACGGCAAACCCCAGAGCACATACCGCGGCGATTGGTGAAATCCACCAGCTCCATGGTGTCTGCAAGGCCGAGGTGGCCTCGACGGCTCCGGTGGCCTCGGCGGCGCTGGCCACCGCACTGAGGGCCAGGACCGGCACCGATAACCCCACAATTCTCTTCAGCGCACTCACTGCTAAGCTCCTTTCGAATAGACCTCGTTTGGCGCACACGACCGGCACAAAATCTCAGACAGTGTACAGAAAGGCAGTCGCATTTCAACTCTTTTTGGGCCAGGGACAGCAGAAATCGCGCGGTTCGGAGCCCTCCGGCGCAGATTGGCTCTTGACAATGTCGCCTTTTTCCAAGTTGTCCAGTGGCAGACGTCCTCGTCTTTACGCCGTTTCACATTCTACGTGTGATAATCGGCGTTGATATGGACGTATCCAGCGCTGAGGTCGCAGCCGTAGTAGAAGTCGCCGGCCCGTCCGACGCCCAGGTCCACGGTGATCGTGTGCTCCCGCTGAGAGATGATCCGAGCCGCCTTCCTGACGTCGAAGCTGGTCGGCGTCCCGTTTCGGAACACGTAGAGGTCGTCCAGCTTGCAGGAGAGCCGACGAGGGTCGAGCGCCACACCGGAGGAACCGACGGCGCAGATGATGCGACCCCAGTTCGGGTCTCCGCCGTGGACGGCGCACTTGAAGAGGGGGTAATCGGCGATCGCGCGAGCCGCCTTCACCGCGTCCGCCTGCGTGGCAGCGCCCTTGATGACCACCTTGAACATCCGGGTGGCCCCTTCGGCGTCCAGGGCCATCTGCCGGACCAGGTCGGTGCACAGGTCGGTCAGGGCCGCCGAGAATCGCTCGTAGTCGCGCGATCGATTCGTGATTCGCGGGTTGCCCGCCTGGCCCGAGGCGAGAAGGACTCCCGTGTCGTTGGTGCTCTGATGGCCGTCCACGGTGAGCCGGTTGAGCGAACTGCCGACGGCTTCCGTGAAGGCCTTGTTCAGCAACGGCTTGCTGATGGCGGCGTCGGTCGTGACAAACAGCAGGGTGGTCGCCATGTTGGGCCCGATCATCCCGGCTCCTTTGACCGTCCCGGCGATCCGCACCTGCTTGCGGGACAGCATGATCTGGCGGAACGCCCGTTTGCATTTCGTGTCCGTGGTCATGATCGCGTGGGCAAAGGCCAAGCCCGCCCTTGGCGAGTCCGACAGGGCGGCAGCGGCGCGGGTG
This sequence comes from Sedimentisphaerales bacterium, assembly GCA_040772485.1. GTDB lineage: Bacteria > Planctomycetota > Phycisphaerae > Sedimentisphaerales > Anaerobacaceae > Anaerobaca. Next base: position 9,418 of record JAXGYC010000032.1, read on the forward strand.
ATCCCATCCGTCACCTTCTCCATGGGCAACTGATGCCCGATCACGCCCGTCGAGGCGACGAGCACCTGATCCAGCTTGGTCCCTACCTCAGCCGCAGTCAGCTCGCACATCTTGCGGGCGTTGGCCAGGCCGAGCTTGCCCGTGCAGGCGTTGGCGCAGCCGGAGTTGACCACGACCGCGTAGATCTTCGAGCTGCGGGTGTGCTCGCGGGAGACCTCGACCGCCGCCGAGGTGATCCTGTTCGTCGTGAACACCGCCGCGCCCGTCGCTCCCGCCGGACAGACCAGCAGCGCCATATCCGGCTTGCCCGAAACCTTGATCCCGCACTTGACCCCCGCCGCCATAAACCCCTTCGGGCCCGTAATGCTGTTGTTCTTCATGCTGACCTCGTCAATGCGACTGTGAAATCAAAAAACGGTGAAAAGGCCTTCGACTCGACCGTGTCACTGCTCCAGCAGCTTCTCGAAATCGGCCAGGACGGTTGTGTGTTCGGGCAGGCTGCCGAACTCGGTGAGCCAGTGTCTGAGATAGGACAGGTCGAGTTCCTCCTTGTTCCTGGCTATCATGTGTCGCACGTCTTCCAGATCGATGGGCCTGGCGGCCACCATCTTGTGGATAATGACGTCCTCGCACGAAGCGAATCTGACGACGCAATCGTCCAGAAACACTCTGTTGGTCCGCTCCATAGCCTGCGTCTCGTACGGCGTGACGGAGAAGATGAAATCCACCCTGATCCTGGACTCTGGATCTTCCGCCGGGAGTACCTTGGTCCTTATTGTGAAATCGCGCGAGTCCACCAGCAGAGGCCGCAAGTTCAGGTCTCTGCACAAGTGCTCGATCCGGACGTACTGATCGGTATCCACGCCGAGAGTAACATCGATATCCCGCGTCAGGCGGGGACGCCCGTAGAGCAGAACCGCCTGCCCACCAATGATCATGTAGGGAATGCGGCCGACGTCCAATTGTCTGGCGATTCTCTTGATCAGGGAGGTTATCACAGCCGCATTCCGTTCACTGCCTTGGCGACGCGCAAGTCCACTTCGAAATCGTCCCAGATGTTGGCCGAACTGATAGCTCCCAGGGCCAGAGCCTCCTGGTGCAGCGACTCATAGATTCGTCGCGCCTGCTCGTAGGAGAGTGTGTCGTCGGCCATCTGCCTTCTACAGAACTCATCGTATTCGGACGTGGGTTGAATCATCGTCGCGTTCCTATAGAGCCACACCCTCCCTGAGGGCCTCGCTGACGATGCCGATCTGCGTCTTCTTCTTCTCGAACTCCTCGGGCGTGTAGCAGAGTGGTTCGATGTCGAGCGGCCAGTGCGTCCAGAAGTCGTACATCAAGGCTGATCGCTGGCTGAAGAAGATGCCCTGGAAGTCCGGCGAGACCAGAACAATGTCGTAGTCACTATCGGCCAGGTAGTCTCCCCGTGCGCGGCTGCCGAAGAGGATGGCCTGGGTGATTCTATACTTGGCGCGAACCTTTTCAATAAAGCTCTTAGTTCTTGAATCTGCTTGTCTCATACGCCAATGATATTCCCAGGCACCATGTTCGAGCAATCGTTTTCGTACACTGAGGCAGTGCGACTTCAGAGTTCCCGGGTGTTCCTGGATCGGGGGTCGTCGAGGGGGCCGGGGCCGTTGGTGAGGCGGCCGGCGACGGCCAGATCGCGGAAGTCCTTCATCGGGTCGTAGAACTCCCGCGTCAGGTCCACGGTGCTCACGAGCATTCCCGGCTCGTTGTCGGGCAGTTGGCCGGCGATCACACCGTCGGGCTGAATGAAGCACGAGGGGTAGGGACTGTAATACGCGCTGGAGTTGGCCATGCTCACCCAGAGGAAGTTCGTCGCGGCGTGGCACTGCATCGTCTGTCGCATGATGTGGGTGTGCACGCTCGGGCCTTCCTGGCGGGCGTTGTAGAACGACTGGAAGACGCACTGCACGCCGAGCTTGTACAACTCGCGATACAGCTCGGGGAAGCGCAGGTCGAAGCAGATCAACAGCGCGCACTTGACGCCGTTGAGCGCGAACGTGACGAACCGATCACCCGGCGTGTAATGCTCCAGGTCGCCCGGCGTGCCGAACCGCTTGTCGTAGCGGTCGGCGATCCGGCCCTTCGCGTCGATCAGGTACAGGCAGTTGTGGGGCTTGTGCGGCTCGGTCAGCGGATGCGTGCTGCCCAGCACGACCCAGAGCCCCAGGCGCTCCGCCAGGGCCATGATCTTCCGTGTCTCCTGGCGCAACAGCGGCGAATCGTAACCGTCGAGGGTGTCGAAGTCCGTGCCGGCGTAGCCGCTCAAGGCGCATTCGGAGAAGTGGACGATCTCGGCGCGAGCCTCCTTCGCTCGGTGCAGAAAGCCGCAGATGTTCTCGGCGTTCTCCTCGATCGACGCACCGACCGCAAACTGACACGTCGCGACTGTAAGCGTTCCACTCTTCACACTCTTCACACTCTTCGCACCCTTCAGACCCTTCACACCGTTACTATTTCAGCCCCATGACTTCGTCGAAATCGAACAGGATGTTCATGTTCTGGACCGCCTGGCCCGAGGCCCCTTTGACGAGGTTGTCGATCGCCGAGAACATCGCGAGCTGACCCTTGACCAGCACGGGAAACACGTGGCAGTAGTTTGTGCCGGCGACGTCCTTGACCGCCGGCGGGGTCTTGCAGACGCGGACGAACGGCTCGGCCTTGTAGAAGTCGTTATAAAGCGGCAGCAACTGCTCGTTCTTGAGGCCCTTGGCCGGATGGCCGTAGACGCTCGACAGGATGCCCCGGTCGAACGGTCCCACGTGCGGCTGGAACAGGATCTGCACGCCGGTCCCGGCCACCTCACCCGCGATCTGCTCCATCTCCGGCATGTGCCGATGCGTCCCGACCCCGTAGGGGAAAAGGTTCTCGTTCATGTTTGGGAAGTGGAACTTGCTCGACGGGTTCTTGCCTGCCCCGGAGGCGCCCGTGACCGAGCTGACGATCACCGAATCGGTCTCGATGAGCCCTTCTTTCAGCAGGGGGGCCATCGCCAGCATCGCGCCCGTGGGGAAGCAGCCCGGGTTGGCGACCAGGTTGGTGCCCTTGATCTGCTGGCGGAACAACTCGGGCAGACCGTAGACCGCCTTGGCGAGATTGGCGGTGTCGGTGTGCTTCTGGTAGTACTTCTCGTAGACGCTCACGTCCTTGATGCGGTAGTCGGCGCTGAAATCGATCACCTTGACGCCGGCATCGAGCAGTTTGGGCACAAACCCCATCGAGACCTTGTGCGGCAGGCAACACAGCGCCACATCTGCCGATTGCGACAGCTTGTCGAGGTCCAGCGGCTCGATGGCCAGCCCGCAACGGCCGCGAAACTCCGGAAAAACCTCTTCCACCGGTCCGCACTCCTCGGGAAGGGCGGTCAGGTAGGTCAACTCGGCCTGGCTGTGCCGGAACAGGATGCGGATGCTCTCGGCGCCGGTGTATCCGCTGGCACCGATGATGGCGACTCGAATCATACGTCTTCTCCTGCAAGTCGTGCCCTCGAGCACGACGGTCCTGGTGACGGGCGAGGACGGCTCGCCCTACAAAAAAAGCCGCCAAGATCGTCTCTCGGCGGCTGTCGTAAGCGATGAATCGATGGTGGCTTCTAACGCTTGGAGAACTGGAACCTCCGCCGTGCACCGGATTGGCCGGGCTTTTTCCTCTCGACCATTCGCGGATCACGCGTCAGGTGCCCGCCGTCGCGCAGGGCCTGAACGTAGTTCTCATCGTAGCTTCTCAGCGCCCGGGCCACGCCCAGCAGGGCCGCGCCCGCCTGGCCGGTCGTGCCGCCACCCTTGACGTTAATGAAGATGTCAAACGCCTTTTCGGCATGAACGCTCTTCAGCGGCGCCACCACCGCCTTGCGGTCCTGCTCCCGCGAGAAGAAGCTGTCCAGCTCTTTCTTGTTGACGATAAGCTTGCCGCTGCCGGGCCGAATCCGAACGCGAGCAATCGAGGTCTTTCTTCGGCCGGTGCCCCACCAGTAGCCGTACTTCTCTTTGCTCTTGTTGCCGGGGCCCAGGACGGGTTTGGCGGCCGGCTGTTTGGCCTCGGGCTTGGCTTCGACGGTCACGTTTTCGGGTCGATTCTCGGTCATGGTTCAAAGTTCCGCTTAGAACAGTTCGATCTTCTCGGGTTGTTGGGCCTGGTGCTGATGGTCCGGGCCGCGGTAGATCTTCAGCTTCTTGAGCATGTTGCGGCCCATCGTGCTCTTCGGCAGCATCCTTCGGACCGCCAGCTCGATCACCCTCTCGGGCTTCTTCTTCATCATCTCGGCGAAACTGGCAACCTTGCGACCGCCGGGGTAGTAGGTGTACCAGTCGTATACGATCTGTTCGGCCTTCCTGCCGGTGACCTTCACCTTGTCGGCGTTGACGACGATGACGTAGTCGCCCACGTCCACGTGCGGGGTGTAGGTCGGCTTGGTTTTGCCCATCAGAATCGGCGCGATCTTGGCGGCCATCCGCCCGAGAACGGCGTCCTCGGCGTCCACCAGGAGCCATTTCTGCTCTACTTCGTTCTTCTTGGCCATGAAGCTCTTCATAGTCGGACTCTCTATGCTGTTTCCGGATTAGAAACTGTGCATTTTAGCAAACGCCGACCCCCTGTCAAACGATTTTGCCCGGAATTTTCCGGATTTTGACCGGATCTCGGCCGTGGACTGGCCGGTTCCTGTCTCCAGGTGCGTCGGGGCATGTGGCCTGAAGTTGCGGCAGGGGGTCTGAGGCTCTTCCGCTGAGCTACTGGGACTCCCCGGTTGTCTTGCTGTCGCTGCGCATGGCGTGACGCAGGTGCTCCAGTTCAGCTTTCAGTGGCCGCCAGTAGACGCGATCCTGTTCCCGCTCGCCCCATTCCTCCGCCGACAAGGCCTCTCGCAACGCCTCCGCCCGGTCAGATTGGGCCAGGCGCAGCAGGGGCCTCTGCCCGGCAAGCTGTCCAGCCAGTTCCGGCCACTGCTGAGCCGCCTCGGTCAGCAGTTCAGGGGTGCGCAGTTCGAGCAGCCAGAAACGCTGCTGCTCAGGTGTGGCGTCTGCATGGTGTTGTAGGTAGTGAGCCTCCAGGAGGCGCTGGAGCATGGGCCAATCCTTGCTTCGCTGGGTCTTCTTGGCTCGAACCAGGTCCGGCAAGGCGAGCAGTTCATACATGGTTCCGTCCACATCAGTCAACGTTGTCCGTCGGCCCCAGAGGGCGTCATACCCGTCCACGCCGCGCAAAGAGGACATGACGTCCACCCGCATACCGTCCGCTTCGGGATGATGACAACGGAAATGAACGACGTGGCCCCGCTGGAGACAGTCGAGAGATAGAGGGGGAACTGCGATGCGCTCTGCCTGCAGGTCCTGAAGAGCCGCCTTCAGTCGCGCCAGGTTGGCGGGGTCGGCCAGAATCAGCAGGTCGGTGTCGCGGCTAAACTCCGCTGCGCCGTAGAACACGCATGCCTGGCCGCCCATCAGCAGGGCACGGACCCGGTGGTCGGCCATCGTGGAAAGGACTTTCCGTATCCGGCTCGGGGTCAAGCGAACCTCCGATTTGCAGGTAGTGCTCCCATAGCTGGCCGCTGAGGTGCCATCGCTGCAGAGGTGTGAGCCGATACCACTCAGCCCATTCGCCCCCAACAATGTCTTCCGCGTCGATCATACCCTTCATCTTACCGCAGTCGGGAGGGCCTGGCAAGCCGTTCGTCTGCTCCGGACGGGTGCAGAAGAAAAGCGGGCGGACGACGCGAGGTCATCCGCCCGGGCAAATCATCAATAATCAATTGTCAATTATCGACTTATGAGCAGCCCATGGAGTTGCCGCAGTTGAAGCACTTGTAGCAGGTTCCGTTGCGTACGGTGATCGCGCCACAGATGTCGCAGGCGGGGGCGTCGTCGCCGAAATGGGCGAACTGAGAGCTAAACTGTTGCATGACAACGGCTTCGGATTCCAGGGGGCCTTCGGGTGCGGGCAAAGTCGAGCCGACGAGGGCGCTGATCCTCCCGGCGGCCGGCTCGGTCAGACGGTCGGTGTGGATGACGGGCCCGGCCTTGACATCTCGTCCGGCGGGCACAGGTTTGGAGCCGTTGTCCCGCCCGGTTTTCTTCTTGGCGCCGTTTCCGGCGGCCTTGGCCTCAGCGATCTTGTGCGCCAGGTCCTTGGTCTTTTCCACCAGCTCGCGGGCGGTCGTAGTCGTCTTGCTCTCGGCGCCAACGGCGCCCGAGCGGTTGGGCAGGTTCTTGTCCGCGTAGCCCGGGATGAACTGGCAGCCCAGCCAGCAGAAGATGTAGTCGATCAGGCTCTTGGCGAACGGGATGTCGCGGTTTGAGGTCATCCCCGAGGGCTCGAACCGGGCGTGGCGGAACTTGTCCACCAGGGTGATCAGAGGCACGCCGTACTGCAACGCCATCGACGTGCAGGTGCCGATCACGTCCATAAGGCCACCGACGGTGCTGCCCTCCTTGGCCATAGTGATGAACATCTCACCAGGCTGACCGTCCTCGTATAGCCCCACCGTCAGGTAGCCTTCGTGTCCGGCAACGGAGAACTTGTGCGTGATGCTCTGGCGCGTATCGGGCAGCCGCCTGCGGAACGGGCGGGCCGGAGCGGCTTCGACCACGGCTTTGGCCTTCTCCTCCTTGTGTTTGTCGGTCGATACCGGCTGGAGACGCTTCGAACCGTCGCGATAGATCGCCACCGCCTTGAGGCCCAGCTTCCAGCCTTCCACGTACGCGGCCATGATCTCTTCGGTCGTGCTCTCCTTGGGCATGTTGATCGTCTTGCTGATTGCGCCGGAGATGAACGGCTGCACCGCGGCCATCATCTTCAGGTGGGCCTGGTACTTGATGAAGCGCTTGCCGTTTCTTGGCTTGAAGGCGCAGTCGAAGACGGGCAGATGGTCCTCAATGAGCTTCGGTGAGTTCTCGATGGTCTCGTGCTCGTCGATGTAATCGCAGATGGCCTGGATGTCGTCCGGGGTGTAGCCCAGCCGTTCGAGGGCCATGGGGACGGTCCGGTTGACCAGCTTGAGCATGCCGCCACCGGCCAGGAGCTTGTACTTGACCAGGGCGATGTCCGGCTCGATCCCTGTCGTGTCGCAGTCCATCAGGAAGCCGATCGTCCCGGTCGGCGCCAGGACCGTCGTCTGGGCGTTGCGGAAGCCCACCTTGCTGCCGGCGTCGAGCGCCTGGTCCCAGGCGTCTTTGGCGGCGTTTCGCAGGTAGTCGGGGCAATGCGTCTCGGGGATGTCGTAGGCATGCTGGCGGTGCATGTTGATGACCTTCAGCATGGGGTCCTTGTTCTTCTCGAACTCGACGAACGCCCCCTTCAGTTCGGCGATCTCAGCGCTGACGGCGTAGGCTGTGCCCGTCATGATCGCGCTGATCGCGGAGGCCAGCGAACGGGCCTGGTCCGAATCGTAGGGCATCGCCAGGCTCATCACCAGCGAGCCGAGGTTCGCGAAACCCAGGCCCAGCGGCCGGAACCGATGGCTGTTGATCGTGATTGCCCGGTCCGGGTAGCTGCCGTTGTCGACCAGGATCTCCTGGGCGATGATGAACAGGCGGACCGCCTTTTTGAACGCGTCGACGTCGAAGGTGCCGTCTTCCTTGCGGAATTTCATCAGGTTCAGCGAGGCCAGGTTGCAGGCCGAGTCGTCGACGAACATGTACTCGCTGCACGGGTTGGAGGCGTTGATGGCCCCGGAGTTCGGACAGGTGTGCCAGCGGTTGATCGTGCTGTGGTACTGGACGCCCGGGTCGCCGCAGATGCGGGTGCCTTCGGCGATCAGTTGCATCAGTTCGCGGGCGGAATGCTCGCCCAGCTTTTCGCCGGAAGTAACCGCGTGGGTGATCCAGACGTCATCCTTCTCTGCAGCCTGCAGGAACTCGTCGGTCACACGGACGGACAGGTTGGAGTTCTGGAACATGACGCTGTCATAGGCTTCGCTGTTGTACTCGCCGCTGTAGCCGGCCTCGATGAGCGTCCAGGCCTTCTGTTCCTCGATCGTCTTGCAGGTGATGAATTCCTTGATGTCGGGGTGGTCGACCTTGAGCGACTGCATCTTGGCGGCGCGGCGGGTCTTGCCGCCGGACTTGATCACCGCCGCGATCTGGTCATAGACCCGCATGAAGCTCAAGGGGCCGGACGGCTTGCCCCCGCCGGAGAGCTTCTCTTTGCTGCTTCTCAGTGTTGATAAGTCGGTTCCGGTGCCCGATCCGTGCTTGAACAGCATCGCCTCGCTGGTGGCCAGACGCATGATGTCTTCCATCGAGTCCTTGACGGACTGGATGAAACAGGCAGAGGCCTGAGGGTATTCGTAGCTGTTCTCGCAGGGCACCGCGGTCTGCTTGCCGGGGTCCCAGTGGTAATTGTGCTTGCTGCCGGCGATGCCATAGACGTCATACAGGCCGACGTTGAACCAGACGGGCGAGTTGAAGGCCCCGTACTGGTTGACGCACAGCCAGGTCAACTCGTGGTAGTAGGTGTCCGCCTGCTGTTCGGTGGTGAAATAGCCGTCCTTCAGGCCGCGATCGGCAATAGTACGGCAGACGCGGTGAACCAGTTGCTTGACGGAGTTCTCCCGCTGGCCCGCTTCCGCATCTCCGTAGAAGTATTTACTCGATACCACCTTCGTCGCCAACTGGCTCCATGAGGCGGGCACCTCAATGTCGTCCTGCTCGAAGATCGCCTGGCCGCTATCGCTGGAAATCTTGGCCGAGCGGGTCTCCCAGGTGATCTCTTCGAACGGGTGTACTTCCGGCGTCGAGAAGTGCGTCTCTATCTTCAAGCCTTTCGCATCCTGGGACGCGGAACCTTTCCTGGCTCGCTTGCGTTCGTCTTTGAAAGGGTTTTCCGGGTCAAATCTGTAGGACATTCAGCGCCTCCATGCGAAAAAACAACGACCACAACATATAGCGTGCGTGGACGGGATCTAAACAAGGTATTGTTGGAACAGCCATGAATCAGATATCGGCAACTTAATGAGGATCGTGTTAAGTGTAAAGGGCAAAGCGCGGAAATTTTTGCCTCGGCGCGACGGAGTTTGCTCTTAACCCTTGCGATTGCGTGATCTACGGCATGCGGTTCGACCGGAAAATTTTCGGACAGTGACATTGCCTGCCAGAGGCTTGGCCCTGCGTGACGAAGACGAGATTCCCACACACGCGAATCTCCCGCCGGAATGCTGTTTTCCATACACTTCAATCGCCCGCGAGCACGTCATCGAAACCCTTCCTGACGGCTGCAAATGCAGTCTCGCGTGTGAGCTTGAGAACTAACGGATCGCATGTTACATGCCTGCTCCGATTCTGTGACCGACTGCGCGTCATCGCACAGCACGGCAAGGGCGACGCGTTGCGATAGACCGATAATGATGCGCCTGTCTGATGTGTCTTGCGGATCGATCGCATCGGTCCGCGCTCGGCAAACTTCTTTACCTGGTGGCCCGTAGCGTTACAATGATGCCCGTTGCGTGCAGGTGGAGGACGAATCGTGCAAGGAAGAGCAACAGACGATGGGCAGCGCTGAGAAGGAAAGGCTCGAACGGATTCGCACGCGGATCAAGGAACTGCCCACCACCCCCGGGGTGTATTTCCTGAAAGGCGCCGACGACGTTGTCCTCTATATCGGCAAGGCCAAGAGCCTGCGGTCGCGCGTCGCGAGTTACTTTCAGCCGGGCAGCGACTTGGCGGCTTCCCGCGGACCGAAGATCGTCGAGATGGCCGCCAAGGTCTGCACGGTGGACTTCCTCGGAACCGAGAACGAAGTCGACGCCATGCTCAAAGAGGCTCGGCTGATCAAGGATGTCCGCCCGCCGTACAACACCGATCTGACCGACGACAAGACGTTTCCTTATCTGGAGATTACCACGCGAGAGGACTTCCCCGGCGTTTACATCACTCGGAAGCCCCAGGCAAGGGGAACGCGGCTGTTCGGCCCGTTCGCCAACGTCAAGGACCTGCGCGCCGTGCTCGTGGAGTTGCAGAAGATCTTCCGATTTCGCACGTGCAGCCTGGAAATCCGTGAGGACGATCCGAAGCGGCGGTTCTTTCGTCCATGTCTGCTCTACAGCATCAAGCAGTGCACCGCGCCGTGCGGCGCCCGGATCGACAAGGCCGACTACCGAAAGGTGGTTCAGGATTTCATCCGCTTCCTGCGGTCAAAGCGCTCCACGGTGCTGCGGTGGCTGCGCGAGCAGATGGAGGAGGCCTCGAACAAGCTGGAGTACGAGAAAGCGGCGCTGTTCCGCGATCGCATCCGCCTGATCGAGGCCCTGGACGACCGGGGCACGCCCGACGAGCACGTGCAGCCGGAGGTGTTCGCCGTCGATCCGACCGAAGCTCTGGTCAAATTGCGGGATATCCTCCAGAGCCCGGATCAGGTCCGCATCATCGAGGGGATCGATATCGCCAACCTCAGCGGACAGGAGGCGGTCGGCTCGCTGGTGAAGTTCATCGACGGCCGGCCCTTCAAGAGCGGGTACCGACGGTTCAAGATCAAAACCGTGGCCGGGATCGACGACTACGCCATGATCGGCGAGGTGGTCCGGCGGCGGTACAAGTACGCCCTGCGGGGCGAAGAGCTATGGCCCGATCTGATTCTGATCGACGGGGGGCTGGGGCACCTTCACGCCGCGGAGGGGGCCTTCCACGCGATGCTCGCCCAGTGTCGGGCGGAGGGGCACGCGGATGTGGAGCCGCCCCATACGAAGATGGCCTCGATCGCCAAGCGCGAAGAGGATATCTACATCCAGGGCCAGTCGCAGCCCTTGAAGCTGGCGGCGCATTCGCCCGTCCGCAAGCTGCTCCAGTACGTTCGCGACGAGGCCCACCGCTTCGCCCAGCACTACCACCACATCCTGCGCGACAAGAAGATGTTCGACGAGGGGTAGGGGGCCGCCCGGCCGACCCTGCCCCGGCAGGCATTTGGGCTGTCCGCCCGTCGATTGCGGTCGGATTGTTGTTGAATTGCGGCCTGCCGATCTGATATAAAGAAGGAGAAGGGTATTGTAGTTGGCATTCACATTTGGCCTTAGAAACGCAAGGTTTTAAGTCTGCCGAGGAGCGGATATGGCCGGGAATGTTACTGCACGCCGAAGCGCATCCACTACACGGCTGATCGTCCCGCGCCGTCGCTGCGCGCTCTGACAGACTTTTTCCGGGAAGGAGGTGAGCGGGAGGATACTCCAAACCGTCTTCTCTGCGAGGGAAGATGCTTGAGCCGGTCATGCCGGCGCCCGCGTGCGGGGAAGGAGGATTCCCTGACATGTTGAGGAGAGAGAGTGTTCTTGGTGTGTGGCCGAGAGCGATTCACAGGATTCACTCTGTCTGAAGGAGGATTTGTCATGTTGAAGCGATCATTTCTCGTGCTTCTTTGCATTCTCATTTTTGGTCCAGCCTGGTCGGCTTTCGCCGGACTCGACCCCACTCTCGTTGCTTGGTGGCCTCTTGATGAAGGCGCCGGGACCGTTGCCGCCGATGGCAGCGGCAACGGCAACGACGGTACCGTCCAGGGTGGCGCCACGTGGGTGGCCGGTGTGCTCGGGATGGCGCTGGAGCTCAATGGATCCAACGCGTTTGTGGATGCTCCCCACATCGCATTCAATGATCAGAGCTTCACGATCGCCATGTGGATCAATCCGGGGCAAACCACCAGCGACCACATCTTCTTCTCGCAGACCCAGAGCAGTACGACGGACCTGAGTCTGCACATTCGATGTATCGCCGGCGGCACCATTCGCATGGGATTCTACAGCAATGACCTGGATTCGCCCGCCGGGGTGTTGCAGGTGGGTAACTGGTATCATGTCGCGCTCTGGTACGATTTTGAGAACCAGAACCGACGCATTTACCTCAACGGTGAGATGATAGCCCAGGCAGCGGCCACGCCTTACAAAGGCGCTAGCGGAAACACACACATCGGCCAATGGAACGGTGGCGAGTACTGGAACGGCATGATCGATGACGTGCAGGTCTACCACAAGCCGCTTGGCGACAGCGAAGTCGTCAAGATCATGAGCGGTCTGGCGGACCAGTCGCTGGCGCAGAGCCCCAGCCCTGAGGACGAAGCCACGGACGTTCCTCGCGACGTGGTGCTGAGCTGGACGGCGGGGGAGTTTGCGGCGACGCACGACGTGTACTTCGGAACCTCGTTCGATGACGTCAACGCCGCCAGCCGGAGCAACCCGATGGGCGTGCTCGTCAGCCAGGGGCAGGCCGGGACCAGTTACGATCCGGCGGGCGTGCTCGATTTCGAGACGACCTACTACTGGCGCATCGATGAGGTCAACGCTGCGCCCGACAACACGATCTACAAAGGCGAGGTCTGGAGCTTCACCAGCGAGCCGTTTGCCTATGCGATCGCCAACATCATCGCCACGAGCAACGGGCCGATGGACGCGGTGGCCACGCCGCAGCGGACCGTGGACGGCTCGGGCATCAACGCCAACGATCAGGCCTCGACCGACAGCACCCAGATGTGGCTGACCACGATCCCGGCCGGCGAGACCCTCTACATCCAGTAC
>JAXGYC010000033.1:0-19871 GCA_040772485.1 Sedimentisphaerales bacterium
CCGGTGCTCGGCTTCGGGCTCAAAGACGTCACGATCGAGTGTTCCCAGAACGGGGCCGACTGGACCGCTCTCGGTGACGTGGAGTTCGCGCAAGCGACCGCAAAGGGGGACTACGCGGCCAACACCGTCGTCGATCTGCAGGGCGTCGCCGCAAGATTCATCCGCCTGAGCGTCAACAGCGGCTGGGGCGTCATGGGTCAGTTCGGACTCAGTGAAGTCCGCTTCTTCTACATTCCCGTCCAGGCCAGAGAGCCGCAACCGGCCGACGGCGCCGTGGACGTGGACGTCCAGAGCGCTCTGAGCTGGCGCGGCGGTCGCGACGCGGTTTCGCACGAAGTGTATCTCGGCACCGACGCCGAGGCGCTGGCGCCGGCCGGCGCTGTCAGCGGCAACACCTATGCCCCCGGCGCGCTGAATCTGGCCACCACGTACTACTGGCAGGTCAACGCGATGCAGCAGGACGAGTCGTGGGACGGCGCGATCTGGAGCTTCACCACGCAGGAGTACATCGTCGTCGACGATTTCGAGAGCTATACGGACAACATCGACGCCGGCGAAACGATCTTCGACACCTGGGTCGACGGCTGGGTCAACGAGACCGGCTCGACGGTCGGCCACCTGGAGGCTCCGTTTGCCGAGCAGGCCATCGTCCGAAGTGGCCGCCAGTCCATGCCTCTGTACTATGACAACACCGCCGCCACCTATTCGGAGACGACTGTGAATGTCGCCGATCTACAGGTCGGTCAGGACTGGACGCAGCATGGCGTTGAGGCCCTGACACTGCACTTCTATGGCGACCCCGACAACGCGGCCCAGCAGATGTACGTGAAGATCGACGGCGCCAAGGTTCCATACGACGGCGACGCGGACGACCTGAAACAGACGCTGTGGCGTCCGTGGAGCATCAACCTGGCCGATCTGGCTGTAAACCTTCGCAGTGTCACGGAGCTGAGCATCGGCTTCGATCGCATCGGGACAACGGGCGGCACGGGCGTGGTCTACTTCGACGATATCCAGCTCGGCTCCACGACATCTGCGGCGGGCGCTTTTTCCGTCTATCCGTGGACCGGCGATGAAGATTCGAGGATCAGCAGCGACAAGGTCTATACGCACACCGGAAAATTCAGCGGCGAGGGAACCGACGGCGAACCGTTCCTGGCGGGCAACGGCGTCTATTTCGAGCGCGATACGGATCGCTCCGGGACGAACTGGACGTTGAGCGGGCCGGCGACAAACGTCTTCGACACCAGCAACCCGGTCAACGTCACCGGTGACGGCGCGGCCCTGGTGAGGGGATTCTTCTACGGCGACCAGGACAACAACCATCCCGTGCTCACCCTGACCGGCCTGGCGCCCGGCACTCTATATATCACGACGTTCTACACGGTCGGGTACGGCGGGGCCGGAGGGCGATTCACGGATATCACCCCCGGCGACAATCCACGCAGTCCGACACGCATCGATCAGAACGGCGCCGGCTCCGGCAACGGACAGCTCATTACGTATACGTACACCGCCACCGGGACCGAAATGAGTTTCACATTCGACGCTCTCGTGACGGGCGATTCGTGGCACCATTACGCGTTCTCGAACGAGGTCGCAAGCTCGAATCAGCCGCACGATTGATGCCGTAGAGGCATACGAGTTGAGGGCCCGTACCACCTCAACGGGTACGGGCCCCCAACTGAGATCGCAGGGAAGAGGTGTTGATGCTGGCAAGAGAGCATGCGGATCGGGATGAGTCGTGGTGACCTTTCTCACGTTCATCCCCCATGCGAACTCGGTGTGTAACGCGTCGTCGACGATTGCCCCACCATCCGCGTGTGCAGTTGACAGCCATCGACCGTTCCGGTAGTGTGCGGACAGTCCGTCGCCTGCAACGATCGGCCGATGATGGCACCAGACATGGAGTGCGCTGTATGACCGTCCCTCGCAAGAGCCCCGTCTGCGTCGACTTTTCCCTGATATGCCTGCTGGCCGCGATGACCGGCGCCGCAGCGGCTGGCGGCAATCCGGCGGATGGTCGTCCGTGGGTCCGCGTCATCGAAAGCGACACTCGGATCGAGATCGAAACCGACCTGCTGGCCGCCGCCATCCCGAAAAAGGACCCCAAGCACTGGATGACCGGTATCGAAAAAGGCTCGTTCCTCGACAAAGCCACCGGATTCCGCGAGGTCGGTGATGGTCTCATGGTCGTTGACTGGCTGATGGAGGCAGGCAGCGACGAGGCCTGGAGCGACCAGGTCATCGCCCCGGACGGCCACGGCGTCGGCCGGTACACCTGGTACACGAACGAGAGCGATCCGGCCCGGCGAGAATACGCGCGCATGGCTCACGGCACCAGCCATCGCAAGCGCATGGTCGAGGGACCTCAGCTCTGCCATCGGATGAAACCCGTCCAGCCGGAGATCCTCCGCGGCAAGGACTTCGTCGCCGTCAAGACCACCTATCGCTTCGAGTATGCCGCGCCCGGCCGGCGGCCCGGCTCGCTTTGGACGCAACTGATCGTCTTTCCTCGAGGCGTCCGCTACTTCCTGTTGATGGACCGGATCGATACCGTCAACGAGTCAAACGAGATGTTTCTGCGCAACGATACACCGGGCTGCATCCGCCACCAGGGCGGCGATACGTTCAGCGAAGTTTACCTCAGTTATCTGAACGATTCTCGGGGACTGCGCATTCCGGCGGACGAGTTCTTCACCCCCTTTCCGCCCGATGAGAAGTTCGGCTATCGCCGCGATACACACCCCTGTCCAGAGCACTTCATCCGAGCCTACCGCTTGCGCGACGGTGCGACGGGCAGGGATGGACCCTGGCTGGCCGGCATGACCTTGGAGCCGTCGGTGGTCTACGAAGCCTGGTGCAGCCAGCGGCCCGGGGGGATCATCGTCATGATTGAGGAGATCCATGGCCGCCCGACCCGCCCCGGCCAATCGTTCAGCGCCGCCCACATCGTCGGGTACTTCGACACGATCGAAGAGATGCACGACTTGTACCGCCGCCATCAGGGCCACACCGCCCTGACCGCCGACCCTTCGGGTTGGCGCCTGCAAGAATGATTCGGACGGTAAGGTGTCGGTCTACGTGTCTGCCTGGCGTGCCGCGCTTCCGGGCTTGCCGCTCTATAGGCATACTCGGAACAGACCCGGGGCCAGGCCTTTCGACAATCATCAGGAGAATACCGGCCGGGCGGTGCGGCTGGATCGAGGCACGATGAGCTTGTCGAACAAGCGGATGGCGGAAGGCCGTCGCGGCTTGCGGTCCTGCGGGAGGCCGTTATCATAGGACCGGTTGCTCGAACAGGACATGACCTGGACCGGAGGTAGAAGAAGATGACCGTCCCCCAGATGACGCGAGGTGCGCAGGCAAATCCGCAGCGCATGTCGCGACGAGCGCTGCTGAAGAATTCCGCCGCGGTGACCATCGCGATGGCGATGCCGGCGCCGGCCTCGGCAAGTCAGGCCGCCGGGCAGCCTGTCCACAGCGCATCGGGCGGCCCGCTCGGCGCAGGCAAGGTCATCGACTGTCACGCGCACCTGACGCATCACAGCCGTTCGACCTGGGAGGCGGATGACCGCAAGCTCATCGATGCGGCCGACAAGCTGGGGATCGATCAATTGGGCTGCTCGATTCTCACGCCCCGGCGGCCGGCAACCCCCGACGGCTTTCGCGAGTGCAATCAGTGGACAGCCGACGGGATGCGCCGGTTTCCCGGCCGGGTGCTGGGCTACTGTTACGTCAACCCGGGCTATGGCCGCGAGGCGCTGGAGGAAATCCGCCGGTGTGTGGCAGACCGTGGATTCATGGGCGTCAAACTCTACAACGAGCACACCTGCACCGACCCGGTCGTCTTCCCCATCGTGGAGCTGGCGATCGAGCTGGGCGTGCCGATCCTGCACCACGCGAGTCATTCGCACTACTTCGTGGAGGACCAGCCGCAGATGTCCGACGCCGGGCATCTTGCGGAACTCGCCCGACGCTATCCCGAGGCCATGCTCATCTGCGCCCACATCACCGGCGGCGGCGACTGGGAGTGGGCGGTCAAGGCCGCACGACACGCGCCGAACCTCTTCCTCGACACCAGCGGCAGTGTGACCGACGAAGGCTCTGTCGAGATGGCCGTATCCGTGGTAGGCGCAGACCGGGTCTTGTTCGGCTGCGACTCGTCCATGACCGCCGGCGTCGGTAAGATCCGCGCGGCCGACCTGAGCAGGCAGGACAAAGAGAAGGTCCTGGGCGGGAACATGCAAAGGTTGTTGGGGAGGCGGAAATCATGATCGTGGATGTGAATGCCTACCTCGGCCATTTTGCGTTCCGTCGGCTGCGGCACAACACCTCTGAGTCGCTGCTCGCCCTGATGGACGCCAGGCGAATCGACAAGGCGGTCGTCTCCAGCGCCGCGGCCATCACCTACCGCAACGCCCAGGCGGGCAATGAGGAGCTGGCCGCCGAGATCCAGAGCCATCGCGACCGGTTGATTCCCTTTGCCGTCATCAATCCGTTCTATGCCGGCTGGCGGGATGACCTGAAGACATGCCACGAGGATTTCGGCATGACGGGCCTGCGTCTCTATCCCAAGTGGCACAACTACACG
Source organism: Sedimentisphaerales bacterium (assembly GCA_040772485.1). Classification (GTDB taxonomy): domain Bacteria; phylum Planctomycetota; class Phycisphaerae; order Sedimentisphaerales; family Anaerobacaceae; genus Anaerobaca. The sequence goes on from JAXGYC010000033.1 coordinate 4,595, forward strand.
CTCTGCGGTCCGCATTGTGGGGAGCTTGTGACTGCCGCAACCGACCGAGGCATGGTCATCTCGATTCCGCTTCGCGTGGAGGACAACCGCCAGAGAAGCTGGCTGCTGAACGTTCCCGACATACCCCTGGCGGAAATTGTCGGGCTGGTGAAGGCCCATCCAGAAGCGCGCTTCGTGCTACTCAACGGCGCCGGCTACACTGGGTCGCCCCTGGGCCGAAAGGACAGCGGCCTGCCGGCCAACTACGTCATCGAGCTGTCCCGACTCAGCGCGGTGATGGCCAACGAACTGGGGCAACTGATCGCCGACCTCGGCGCCGACCGCGTCGTCTTCGGAACCGGCATGCCCTTCAACTACCCCGACCCCGCCCTGCTGAAGCTGGAAGTGCTGGACGCCACCGACGCGGACAAGGAGAGGATCCGGGGGCGGAACGCCGCGCAATGGTTGCGGCTGTAGCAAACGCGCCGGGCAAGGACCCGTCTTGCGGCTCTACTGCTGCCCGAGGAGCCGGGGCAACTCGGCCTGGAGCGCGCCCCAGGGGCTGAACTTGCCGGCGACGTTGCCGTTGGGATCGATCACGACCGTGGTCGGCCACTGATCGACGCCATACGCATCGTGCAGGTCTCCCCAGTTGGGGCCCCGGTCGAGGCCAACCGGGAACGGCAGGTCCCGCCGACCCCAGTAGAGTTGATGCGCTTCGACCAGCTTGGCGTCCAGTTCCGCCACCGTCGCGACGGAGTTGTCATGTACGCCGATGATGACGACCCCCTGCTCGGCGTACATGTCGTGCAGCTCCATCAGTTGCGGCATGGTCTGCAGGCATGGACGACTCCAACTGCCCCAGAAGACCAGGACCACGACGTTCCCGCGCAGACGCAGCAATTCGAGCGGCGGCTGGCCTCTCCATTCGACGATTCCCTCCAGGGGCGGCGCCGCCTGCCCGTACAGCTCGGCCAGCTTCGTCGGCGCCAGATCGATCACCCCTCCGTCCAACTCGCGCTGATCGGTCGCGAGCTGCAATTCCCAACGCAGGCGCTGCGTCTCGATGCCGGCCGGTCCCTCGCCCACGCACTCCAGCTCATACCGGCCGCTCGGCAGCAGGAACTCGTACCGTCCCCGCTCCGAGACGAAGTACATCAGCAGCCGCTCGCGCGAGTCGTACAGGAAGGCCACGGTTTTCGACAGCGGATAGCCCAATCGATCGAAGGCCCGACTGGTCAACTGCCCGTACACGCGACAGGCCGGCTCCAGGCGAATGTCCACCCGGCTGCCCGTGCTGCCTTCGAGCACCTGTTTGTAGCCGGCCCATCCACGGGACTCATAGAGCGCGTAGAAATTCCGGTGATCCGCATCTTCGCCGGTCAGCGTGATCTGTCCCTGTGCGTCGGAAACAAAGGGCCAGGAGCGCTTCTGCCCGCGCAGCCACATCACGATCGTCTGCGGGGGATGGCCCTGGCTGTCTTCGAAGACGTTCAGTCCTGTGCCGATCTTCGCGCCGGACAGGGAAATGCCGTCGGGCGCGACGGCACGGAGCACGAGCTTCTTCTCCGCCAGGACGCCCTGCTCGGCCGCAGCCGCCTGCACCGCTGCCGGGGCGACCGTCCAGGCCGCCATGAACAGAGCCGCAATCGCCGCTCGCCTCCGATTCATAACTGTGCAATCCCAATCCCTATGACGCAGAATGCCAAGGGCACGTGCCACGTCGGTGATAAGGTCCGATATGTGACATTCGCCCGGCGGTCGCGCAGGCCGCAATCCGCAGGGTCCGTGACCCACCTCCTCCAGGCGGCCTTTCTCGCAACCGACAACCTATTATACTATCGGTATTAAACAGGCGTCCCCACAAGTGCATATTCCATTTTTGCGGCAGCAAATCACTTGCGCCGATAAGGGAAATCGCGTTCTTCGATCGACAACCGACGTGACAGAAGTCACAACACCAGCCATCGCCTCCTGCGGCGCAGAACGCGTCCGGACGCGGGCATAGCTCTCGCGCCGACCAGCGTCCGGTAATGACCCGCTTGAGACTACAGAGTCTCTCTCTTGCCCGATCGTCCCGTGCGTCCCACAGACAGGTCGTGACGCGGAGCGTGCTGCGCGTTGGATTCAGGAGTTGTTGGGCGGGGCTGTTCGCCTCGAAACGATCAGCCGGGAACGGTGTACGTGCCGGCCAGGACCTTGTCGAGCACCTCGTCCAGATTATCCATGGGATGGCCAAGCCAGACGACTTTGCCGGCGGCGTCGACGATGAAGGCGGTGGGAATGCCGCCCTGGCCGAAGGCCGCCATGTAGCCGTTGATGACCTTGCCCGCGGTGTCAACCGCCACGTTGTAGTCCATCTGATCGCCCTGGTTGGCCACGAACGGCTTGACCGTGGCGACGTCCTCATCCGAGACGCCGACGAACACCACACGATCGGCGTACTTCTTCGCCAGCTCGGTCAAATGGGGAATGCTCTTGCGGCACGGCGGGCACCACGTCGCCCAGAACTCCACGACATACACCTTGCCCGGCGCGATCGTCACGGGAGAGCCCTTGACCCAGGTCAGTCCGGTCAGCGGGTAGGCCACGTCCCCGAGTTTGGTGGGAACGGCGGCCATCACCGTCTGAGCGGCTTGTGAACCCATCTCAGCGGTTGTCTCCGGCGCCGATACCGTAGGCGCCGAAGGGGTTTGCCCCGGGTTCTGGTTCGCCTGTGTGCCGTCGTCCTTCTTGCCGCAACCTGCTAAAACCGCCAGAGACAATAGGATTATGCCGATCTGCGTTTTCATCAATCGTCCTTTCGCCAGTTGTCCAGAATCCGGTCATATCGAATCATGGGGCCCTATTGGGCCTCACACCATGTTAGCCGTTCCCGTCTGCATACGCCATCCCCTCGCCCGGGTTCGGACCGCTCGGCGCCAAAGTCGCTGATGGAAGGCTCTATGTCCTTACGGACACACAGCGAACGGATTCCTGTAACGCGGGCGGACGGACCCCGTCTATCCGGACAGCGTCTGTGGTGCGATGCAACCGGGAACGCCTGTTGGAAACATGCTGGGAGGTCCAGAATGGTCAAAACACTTTCTATCGGCCTGCTGCTGCCGCTGCTCCTGGCCGGCGCGCGGCGTGACGCGAACCAGTATGTCCGCCTCGAGCGGCTCAGCGACCGCGTGCTCCTGGCCTACTGGATCGGGACCGGGCGGTGCAACCTGACTGCGATCCAGACGCAGAAGGGCCTGGCGATCATCGACACGGAGATGTCGCCGCGGATCATGGCGCCGATCAAGGAGCGGATCGAGCGCGAGTTCGGACGCCACGACTGGGCGTACGTCATCAACACGCACGCGCACATGCACCACGCCGGCGGCAATTGCCTGTTCAAGGACGCCGTGGTCGTCGGCCATGCGAACCTGCCCGACGACATGCAGTGGCTCATCGACAGGCAGACCGACCCCGTCCGCAAGCGTCAGACCCTCGACAACGCCGCACGCACCCTCCAGACCCTGCAAGACAACATGCGCCAGTTCGGAGGCAATCGCGCGTACGCCCGCATGATTCGCGGCGAGACCCGGTTCTGGGAACTGTTCATGCAGGACATGCAGGAAGGCTACGAGATCGTCCGGCCCACGCTGACGTTCGCCGACCGCCACACGCTGGACCTCGGCGACGTCACGCTGGAGCTGGTCTTCTATGGCAAGGGACACAGCCCCTCCGACATCGTGGTCTACATCCCGCAGGAGAAGCTGCTGGTCACCGGCGCGATCGCCTACCAGCGGGACCACCTGCCCGAGATCGGCGAGCAGTCGCAGATGGAGGACGTGCAGCGATTCCTGGCGGTGCTCGACGAATTCATCGCTCCGGAGGTGCCGATCCGCCGCATCGTCCCGTCGCACAGCACGCCGCTACAGAAGAAGGACCTCATCCCGATCCGCGACTACTACCAGAAGCTGCTGGCAGGCGTCCGGGCCGCCCAGCGCGAGGGCCTGACCCTGGAGCAGGCGTCGCAGCGTCTGGCGCAATCAAGAGAGTTCCGCACCTATCTGGAGCCCCCGCCCGGCCACTGGCTCTACAACGGCCACAACCGCAACCTGCGAAACCTCTGGCGCATCTGCCAAGAAGAATCCCGGCGCACCAGACAGGCAGAGCCGAAGGACTGAAGCCGCCGCAGACTGTTTGTCTGAGATCCTCCGTGTGTGTGAAAAGACCATGGCATGGGTGTGGCAGCCTCAAACGGTAGCGCAGCGGACGTTTGGGAATGGTGGACCTGCCTGCCGAGACGATCGCAGAAGGTCGCACATGCATCGAACCATCCCCAAGCCCTGCGGGCTTGAGGCTGCCACCCACACGTCAGGGTACCTGGACGCACCCATGAAGCGACCCCGGCCTTTGTCGCTTGCTTTCGGCCGGGACTTGGGGCATAATGGGACCGGTCGGGACGCGTGGGACGTCTTGTAGCCACGCGGACAAGAAGCGAAGTCACCTGGAGTGGGAGCGAAGCATCCAGTGCGGAGGCCAGGATGAAACGAACAGACCTGACGTGGGCGGCGATCCTTGCGTTACTGATTGCCGCCACCGTGTACGAGATGCCGCATATCATGGGTGCGTTGCGAGGTCTGCGGAACATGTTCATCATCGACGCCGAGGGGCACGTCACGTGGGTCCTGCCCGACCGCCTCGTGGCGTTAGATCCTGAGGCGGGTGACATTCTTCGATACCACCTCAACACGCGTCTGTTAGAGGATGTGCCCGAGGCGCTTCGCCCACTGGTGCAGAAGTATCCCGAGAACCAGCATCTCCTGTCCCGGTTGGCCGAAGCGACAGTATGGAGTGAGCCCAACCAGTCGGAGGAAGCCCTGGCGATGGTGGATCGGCTCCGGACGATGGACCCGAACAACGCCTACTATCGGTATCTGCGAGGCTGGGTCCTCCTGAGAACACCTCCTGGAGAGGAACATCCTGACGAAGCCTTGCACGAATTCGCGTTGGGACACGATCTGCCTCGATTGACTCTGCCTTACGTCCAGTACAAACCACGCGTGGATCGCCTGGCCGAGATGGCCCATCTGGGCCAATTCGATCGACCCATGATCTGGCCGTTCTATCGAGATATGCGCGTGGGCACTACCACTCTATCCTATAGCGAGATCGTGCATCTCGCGTCGCTGCGCAGTCCGACCGACTCGATAGAACATGCCGTCGACCGTGCCCGTCAAGACGCCTATCGTCGCCAGATCGACTCGATGGCGCGCATCGCCGAGCGCGCCACGGAGAGCGCCTGCGACGTGGATTCACTGCAGAGCGCCGCCGAACTGGCTAAGGACGTCGAAGAAACGAGGCTCCGGGAATTGGATCTGACCGAAACTGAAGCCTGGCAGGCCCGCCTGAGACTGAGCCAAGCCATCGCCCGTGATTATCGACATTGGCCTTGGGACTCGGACGGCCGGCGAATCGAGAAGATTTTCCTGTCGGTGCTCTCATGGGCCATACTGATAGGCGGCTTCCTGCATACTCTCTACCATCGATGGCGTGGCACGTCACGCGTCTCGCTGGAGCCCAGACCGTTCAGCGCCATCGGGTGCGGTCTGGCGATTCTGGTCTGTCTGTTGGCGTTCCTGACGTTCTACCGAGCGCCACAGAGTAGATTGTTCCTGCCGTCCCTGTCGGGTATGCTCTGGTTCATAATCCTGTTCCCCTGGCTCTTCTATGCGTGCGCTCTGGCGAGGGTCGCCGGCATGATTCATCCACCTCAGCGGAGGCGGTGGGTGATCGGGTTCGGGCTCCTCGTAGTCAATGGCGCTGTCCTGCTGCTGATCGCCAACAGCCGGTTCCTCTGGACGCGGACGTTCGCGGGATGGTCCGAGCATGTTGGCGTCTTCGTCACGTGGCTGGTCTTCTGCCTGCTGCTTTGGCTCGGGGCCGGCCGGCGGGCGCTGGTCTTCGGTCGGTACCATCGCATGTTCGCCGTCATGGTTGTCGTCTTGTGGGTCGGGTTTCTGCTGGCCTTTGATCTAGCCGCCGCAGCATGGCGCTGTGAGAGCCGCGTCTATGCCGAGCCGCTGGCGGTCTACACCCCCCTCCCGGCCGCGACGGAACAAACGTACAACCGCGTCATTCGTGATGCGCCGCCTCTGCGCTATCGAGGGAGCGACCCGAATGCGCTGCCCGAGTACGTCCGGTACATGACCCCCGCGGATTTCGAGGCCTTCCTGGCCAGACGGCGCGCCGAAGGGCGCCCTCTGAGCCGGTCGCAGCTTGACGACCTGACGTACGGATTGGCCCGCGACCTGCGTCCGATCATCGAGAAGGAGAGGGAACTGCTGAACGCCGCAACGCCGTCGCCGCCCGCCTCATAGGATGCGACGATCTCGTCGTCGGACGTGACGAGAATCTGCGCTTGCGCGGCACAGCCTAACGGGCGACGTGGACGGTCCGCCACACGAGTGCGCCCAGCAGACCCAAGAACACAAGCAACACGACGACCCCGCTCTGACGCGCCAGTTCGCTGCATCGCACCAGCCATCGCTGCGTCACCGTCAGATCGACGCCCGCTTCATTCCAGGCCGCCGCAAGCCTGGGGACATAGAGAGCCAGGATGCCGTAACCGGCCGCGATGGCGATTGCCCCCGCCACAAGCAGGCGGGACCACCGCCGCTGGGAACGAATGGAGGCTTCTCGCGGCCGGCCATCGTTTGCCTCCCTGGGAATCGACGACTCCGCAGTCTGGCTTCGGTCACTTCTCGTCTTCATACGGAACGTCTTTCATCTCGGTTGCGAATTCGTCCGTCACCGGCTCGACGGCGACGACGCGGCCGGCATCGCTTCCAGCGTGCCACTGTCGGACGCTGACCGCGACGTCGTCGTAAACCAGCTTGGCCGAACCGGCTTCGGCATGGAACTCGATTTTGAAGTGCCGCCCTTTGCGCCCGATCACGTCGTTCACGCGCATCCCGTACCGCACGCCGCCAATCACTCTCGCCCGCTCGGCCACGATTCGCTCGACGCCGAAGTCCGCATCGATCTCGCCACTGCGGTCCACCTGATACGCCGCAACCCAGTCCCAGCCCTTGCTCTGGAATTGCGTCAGCTCCGCGATCGTCGCCCGCGCGCGGTCGAACGAAACCAGGGCCAGCCAGTAGTTTCGCCACTCGTCCCCTTCTTTCACGCGGTATGTGAACGCCGAACCCGCCCGCCACGCCGGATCGCCGGCGACATATCTGTCGCGAATCTGTCGATACTGCTCCAGCGATGTCGCCTGCGCCACCGGCATCGCCTCCTGAAACGCGGGACGGTCCAGAATCTCCATCACCACGCACGTCTCGTTTGGATCGACGCCAGCCGCGACACCTGAAGGCGCCCCGGCGCCGCCCGCGGCCCGCTTCTTCGACCCGCCCGACCACCGCCAGTACGGCTCATACGCCAGATCGAGCGCCTTCTGGTGGTCCTCGCGGTCCTTCGATTCTAGCAGGGCAAACCACGCTTCGGCCTGCTCGCCCGTGGAGGCGGACAGGTACATCTTCTGGACCTCCGGAATGACGTGAAAGACAGGATGTCCCGACCCGCAGGACCAGCGCCGGGCGAACGCCTGCCACTCAAACGTGCACGTGGACTTCTTCCAGTCGTGTTCGTGTCCCGGATGCGCCGCCAGATACCACCGGGAGCACTCGTTGGGCGTCTCGGTCACCTTCTGGATGCCCCAATACGTCTCTACGGTCTTGTAGAGCCGGCATTGAAGACACGTGTAGTGCCTGCGCGTGTACGGGGTCAGCAGGCACAGGATGCCCAGAAACACAACGACACCGCCGCCAATCAGGATTCGCCGCTTCCTTCGTCCCATGTCCGCCAGGTCCTCCACACGCTCTGGTGCCCGCTTTACCGCCGTTTCGCGAAAGACATCTCACCCATATCGTAGCGGCGGCAACAAGGCGGATCAAGCCCAATCGCGTGCGTCTGACTCCTGATGCCGGCGAAGAGTCTTCGGACAAGCCCCGTATCATACGCCCAGAGCCGAATCCCGAGCCGCCCGTAAGCGGAAGCGGCTCCCGGGCAATCCGATGCCATCGGCCGGCTCAGCCCGATCACTCGGCCAGGAGATAGGCCACCGCATTGCGGAAGACCTGGAGCCCTTCGGGCGTGAGGTTCAGCTCGCCCTGCGTAGTGGTCATCTGCATCCACGTGACGGGATCGATGTACTGAATCTCCTGCGTGCCGCCCGAGAACAACATGCGCTTGCCGCCCGCGTACTGGCCCGCGCCTTCGTAGAACTCCACTCCCGCGTCCCATTCGGCGATCCAGCCCATGTCCAGTGACACCGGCCTGGCGATCAGGCGTCCATTGCCCATCCAGGTGCCTCCAATGAAGGAGGTGATCCCCGAGCCTACACTCGGATCGATCATTTCGACGATGGCGATGGAATCCTCCCAGCCATAGGGATCGAGCGAGATCATTTCCACATTGCTGAAGATCGGATGCCACGGCCTGACCGCTTCGAGGTAGACCTCCGTCGTATCGTTGCTCGTCGCCTCGGTATTGACCCATTCCCATCGAATGTTTCGCGCAAAGTAAGGGTTCAGCAGCAGCAGTGGTGTCGTCAGTGAGTTCCATAGCGTTGGTTCGTCGCCATCGTCGTAGTATTCGCTCCAGCAGATGCGGCTGATGACAATCAGGTCGGCGGCGTTCAACTCGGCGATCTTCTCGGCACTCAGGCTGAGCCAATAGTCCGGCCGGACGTCCACGGAATGTCCATCCGCAAGGAGCAGCGTCTCCCACGCATGGTCATCTCGCAGGCCATCGAGATTCCAGTCGATGCCTTGCGTGACCAGGATGATGTTGGCGCCGCCGAGCAGATAACGGATGGCGTTGCGCAGCATCTGCCGGCCCTCGGGCGTCAGGTTGAATTCGGCCCGGCGGGAATCGTCCACGCGCTGTGTGCCGGCGCAGAAGAGCATGCGTGTGCCTGCGGCGAATTGGCCGGCGCCGTCGTAGAACTCCACGCCGGCATCCCACTCGGCGATCCAGCCCAGCTCGGCGCCTAACGTCTTGGCGATCAGGTGGCCGTTGCCCATGTCCATCGTGCCGATGAACGAGGTCAACCCGGTGCCGATGGTCGGGTCGACAACCTCGACGATGTTGGCGGGACTGCCTCGATGGAGGGGCATCAGTTCGACATCGCGAAAGATGGGATGATCCGGGTCGAGCGCCTCGACGTGGGTGTAGGCGGTGTCGCTGGGGACCGCCTCGGAACGGACCCAGTTCCAGCGGATGTCGCGAGCGAAGTAGGGGCTCATCAACAGCACCGGACTCGTCACCGAATTCCATTGTGTCGGCTCGTAGCCATCGCTGTAGAGGGCGCTGTCGGTCAGGCGGCTGACGATGACCAGGTCGGCCGCATTCAACTCCGCGATGCGCTGCGAATCCAGGTCCTCCCACGCGTTGCGGCGGATGTCCACGGAATGCCCTTCCGCCACCAGCCAGTCGATCAACCCCTGGTCGTCGGCGACGCCGTCCAGGTCTCGGTCGATGTTCTCCGAGACCACGATGATATCGGCCGCCGGCACGACCGACCCCTGCCAGAGAATCAGGACGCTCAGTACCAATGCGCATTTCTTCATGGTCCCTCTCCTTTCTGTAGGATTCACCGGTTCGTCAGGCTGAAAAAACGGCAGGAGAAACACTCCGCAGCGGTCGCCCATGACGCGGATGAAATCATCAGCCTGCCGTCTTACCGGGATGTCTGGCTCTGATCGATCCTCTCGAAGACCATCGGCGCGCCGCCCTCATCATGCCAACTGCCCTGGGGGTAGATTTGTCCGCGGTCGAGGACCAGACGGCCTGCGCCGTCGATCTCTCCCCGGTACATTTCCCGCATCCCAGTTTCGATGAATATGTACCTGGTCGCCAGTGTCCACGGCGCCGCGACCTTGGTCATGGGTGCGTCGCGATCCGACCACTTCCTCATGAGCAGTTCAGTCTTGCTCTCCGGGCGGATCGCAACCTCCTGAATCTCACCCGGTGTCACCGCCCGCCACGGCCCCAGAAAGATCGCTTCCGGTATGGGGTCCACCAGCACGGAGTTCACATCCACAAGTCCATCAATCTTCAAACGCTCGGCGATGCGCCGGATTTCGTTGGCAACACGCTGGGCCTGACCGACACCGGCCCGGTCATACTCGATGCGGAATTTCAACGGGACGTTCTTCGGCATCGTGAGGCGCCACAGGATGTGCTGAGCGAGGTCATCGGGCTCGACCCGTCCCGTCACGAGGGTCTTCTTATCGAGCCCGTCCGGACGCCTCACAGGCGCCGGATAGAAGGTCCGGATCTGACCGTCCCTCACAAAAAAGGACGCCTCCCCCGTCCCCCTCCACGTGATCGCTTCGATATGAAGCTCAACCTCCATCTGCGCGTTCGTCTCCATGGCCAGCGCCATGATCTTGCGACGCAGGTCTTCCGCGACACTCCGATTGGGGGGATCATAGTACAGGTCAAATCGTATGGGCCTCCGCCGCCTGTCCGTCAACTGCTTGCGAATGTAGGTCAACGTCTCCTCCCCCGTCAGCACGCCGAGTGAATCCCAGCGACAATTGGCCCAGTATTCGGAAAAACCCTTGAGAGTATCGAGCGCATGCACACCCTGATCGAGCACGACCAGGTGCAGCCACGTGCTGAGATCGTCCACTTCTCGGGTCTCGAACGCATAACGGGGCGTGATGCCCATGACCTCTCGCAGGCCCGCCAGTGCGATCGCGCGTTTCGATTCCAGTTCAGCGGCGGCCAAAACCATCTCCTGCCTCAATTCCTCCGGCCCCGCCAGTTGTGTCAACCTCGTCTCGAGCTGCTCGATCTGGCGGTCCAGCAGTTTAATCCTCGCGTAGGCCTCCGATACAGCCCGTGTGATCGCCCACATATCCTCCGGGCGGCCTTGGGCATAGCGCGAATGGTAGCTCTCCATCGCAGCCCGAATCAACTCGCCGAGTTCCGGGTCGTCCACACTTCGAACCCGCGTCAGTATATCCGACGTCGGCTCGCCCCCCACGGCCATCAATGCCGGCAGTAGCAGGACACTCACACACAAAACTCGTATCATTCTGCCATCTCGTCCTCGCATGATTCAGTCTCCCAGAGATTGCGCCAGGATCGTCTGCACACCGGCGCGCTGCCGTTCCGAGGGCGTCGAAGCCGTCGCATCGGCTCCCGCGTCCTCCCCTTTCCGTGGCGAATCCGGAAGTGCTGCCACGGCGTCCAGCAGATTCCTGGATCGCTGAGCAACCGCCGGTTCCGCATCGCCAATTCCCCCCACATCGTCGCGTGGCATCAGTCGCCCGGCGCGGTCGTACGCCAGGGCCACTCGATCCTCCATACCCAACTGCTCGAAGAGCCGGGCCGCCTTCAGCCACGTCAATAATTCAGCCGGCACCGAGACCGCCCCGCCTTCAATCACCACACCCGGCCCACTTGCGGGCAACGGGCCACGCGACGTCACTGAAGAGCGGCCGAGAAGGAACGATGCGACCGCAATGAAGACGGCCGCGGCGCTGAGGGCAGCGAGACGCCATCGACTGTGACTCTGCCGGACGCGGGCCAGCGCCGCCGTGGATTCGAGAAGCACTCGCGCGCGGAACGCCTGGCCGGGTGGACTGCCCGAAAAGGCTCGTTCGAGAAGATCGTCGATGTCGCGGTTCTTCATGTTGCGACCCCCTGCTACCTTTCGTCTTGCATCGATTCATAAATCGGGGCGAATCGGTCCCTCGCCCTCCGCAGAAGGGACTCGATCGCCTCGATACTTCGGCCGTGGGCCTCGGCCATTTCCTTCAGAGTCAGCCGCTGGAGATACTTCTCTTCGAGAACGCGGCGGTACTCGAACGGCAGCCGGGCCAGGACTTCGTGAACCACCATCTGTGGCTCGGCTCCTCCCTCCGACCCGTCCTCCTCCTGCCGCGGCAATGCCTCACGGACGCGGCGTCGGCGTTCCCTGGCGACGAGGGTCAAGTGGCGATTCTGGGCGATTCCAAAGAGCCAGGCGCGAAAGCTCGCCTGGTCCGGCCGGAAACGGCGGACACGCCGGGCCGCGACGACGAACACCTGTTGGGAGACCTCTTCCGCCTGGTCGCGCCGGCCGCCCGTCAGCGTCAGGCAGAACCGGTACACCGCATCGAAATGCCAGTCGAACAACTCCCGCCACGCCTGCTGGCTGCCACGGCAGGCGCCGTCAATGACAAGTCTCTCGGCGTCCCCATCCACTCATCGGCTCCCAAGTTCAACGCCACGGCCGTCGATGTCGTTTCCGCACTCTATTCTCATCTGACGCATGAAATCCGTCGCGATTTGCATAGAATATCCGCAAATCCTCCTTCGACCCCGTGGTACATGAATGCAAACCAAGGACATCAGCGGTCCCCAGTCTCCCTCCTCGGGCGGGCGGGCCGACTCGGTGCCCCGCCCTGAATGGCGGCGTGTACATCGGATAGCAGGAAAAGCGGCCAAGGGGGTGGGAATGAAAACGCTCCCCAATAGAGACGCGCGCGCCCCTTGGCCATTTGGGTAGCGTGTGACGGGGGCGGAATGTGGACGCAAAAATCCGCGAGAATCGAAAATTTCTTTCCGGCGCGCCCGGCCCGCCTCGTGCCGGCGTCAGGCCGCCGTCGTCCGATGTCGCGACAGGGTCCCGGACGCCCGGCTGCGCAGGGTGATCCGGCCGGCCAGCGAGACGATCCGTTTGGCCGTCTCGCGTAGCTCGGGGAAGTTCAGGTACGCGAACTCGCCCTGAAGCTCCATCGCCTTGCGGTCCCGCGCCTTGGCCGCCGCGACCGGGTCGTCGAACTCGCCGATGTGAATCGTATGGCCGTTAAAGCCGATCGCGGCCTGGTATTTGCGGTCGCGCTTGTGGTACATCACGCCCACATACTGCGAGGTGCCGCCGCGCGGCCGGCTGTTGTAGCTGTTCTGCGCCTTCGTGCAGATCCGCAGATTGCTCTTGCGGTTGTTCAGCCCGTTGCCGTCGATGTGGTCGACCACCATGTCGTCCGGGGCGTTCATGATGACCCGGTGCATCACGATGTGCCTGCCCTTCTCCCGCCGGCACGCGTATTCGACCTTGCCGCTGCGCAGCAGTGTCCATTTGTACTTGCTCAGCTCCTCGAAGTCGTCCGCGTCCACAATCGCGTACCTGCCTCGCGTCAGGGGGATGTAGCGGACATCGTCGCTGGCCGGTTCCGGCGGCGCTTCCCGCCGGCCCTTGGGCCACCGCCGCGGCCGGTAATTCCGGCAGACCCCGCCCGCGCAGACCTCCGTCATCACCCCCGGCGACGCCACGTGGTTGAAGCACAGCCACAGACCCGGAAACCGAGTCAGAATCACCCGCAGCCACCGGCTCGTCGGCTTCGTCGCATACACGCAATTCGCACAACACCGCTTGTCCATCATAACCTCCGCAATTCGTCGCTCGTCGCTCGTCGCTCGGGACTCGCGGTAGAAGCGTAGAACCGTTGATGGGTAGATGCGTGCTCCGCATTCCGCAATCCGATCTCATCCGAGCTATTTCCCGCATTTACGCTTCTACTCATCTACCCTTCTACCCGCTTCGCGTGATCCGCGATCCCCAGCCCGCGCCTCGCCAACCTCCAACTGACAACCGACAACTGAAAACTGACAACTGAAAACTGAAAACTGAAAACTGAAAACTGACAACTGACAACTGACAACCATCTTTCTGTCTATAGTGAACAAATTAGACCATCCCGTCAACCAAAAAATCTGCCCTTCCGCCGGAATTTTTTCGCCTCCCGCCGGCGGCCCGCCAGAGGCCAAGGGCGACAACGGCCCCACGATGGGCCGTAGGATGGGCTTTGGCCCATCCGGTATCTTCGCCGAGGTCAAACACGCTCTCAAACGGGCGGGCACCCCGCTGCCGCTGAACGATGTGTGGATCGCCGCGCAAGCCCTCGAAACCGGCGCCGTCGTCGCCACCTTCGATGCGCACTTCGCCAGCATCTCCGGCCTGCGCCGCTGGCCCCCCGCCTGAACCCCCGCCGCATCCACGCATCTACCCATCTACGCTTCTACGCTCCGACGCAGCGCCCCCCGCCTCCCGTCTGTCCTATCGCCTATCATCTGTGAAGCCCCCAGGTCGGAAAAGCCTGTTTGACATCTCGTCGACCCTTTGCTATGATCTTACTGGTAAGACATGCAGAAAGGAGCGTCTCATGGGATCGGTATCCACCACCAGGATGTCGTCGAAGGGCCAGGTCGTCATTCCGGAGGACGTTCGCCGCCGGCTCGGGCTCGACGCGGGGTCCCAGTTCATCGTTCTGGGCGAGGATGACGTCGTGATCCTGAAGATGGTTCGCCCACCCTCCATGCGCGACTTCGGCCGCCTCGTCAAGAAGGCCCGAACGCAGGCGAAAGCGGCGGGCCTGACGCGTTCCGCCGTCGCGTCGGCGGTCTCGGCCGTGCGGAAGCGGCGATGAAGATCGTACTCGACACCAACGTGCTGATGTCCGCCATCTTCTTCACCGGGCCGCCCTATCAGATCCTCCAGGCCTGGCGCGATGGAGCGATTCGGCTGGTGGTCTGCCCGGAAATCCTGGCGGAGTATCGAGAGGTTGCGGCCCGCCTGAGCCGGACACACAAAGGCATCGACATCCTACCGCTGCTCGACCTCGTGGCCGTCCGGTCGCACCTCGTCCAGGCCGCACCGCTACCAAAGCCCGTCTGCGATGACCCCGACGATGACATCTTCCTCGCCTGCGCCGTGGCGGCAAAGGCGCCCATCATCGTCAGCGGAGACCGCCACCTCCTGGCCGTCTCCGGCTTCGCCGACGTCCAAATCCTGCGCCCCAAGCCCTTCGCCGACCGATTCCTGTAAACCAGCGCCCCCGCGTCGGCACCGCTGCCGCCTCCACGCTTTCACGGCTTGCGAGCCAAGAGCGACGAGACACGGACCACGAGATACGAGATACGCGGCCTTCGGCCGCCCCCGCCTCTGCGGTTCTACCCTCGCCCTGGAAAGAGTACCGGACACCTTTGATTCCTTTACCTTGTGCGCGGCCCGCTTTTCGCGGCCGTGCTCTCTTCAAGGCTTCACGGCCCGCTTGTAGATACGGACGTCGTCGATCAGGCCAGCCCAGAACGTTTCAGGCGCGCTGTTAGCCCCACAGCCTAGCAGCAGGCCGCCGTCGCCACCCACCAGCTTTGGAACCGCGTCCTCCGCTACAGGGACTTCATCCAAATAGAGAGTCCGGTGTGTGCCATCCCAGACAAAGCCCACGTGATGCCACTGTCCATCGGTGAAGACAGCGTC
>JAXGYC010000034.1:0-19457 GCA_040772485.1 Sedimentisphaerales bacterium
CACGGAACCACGTGCATAGCAATGCGTGATGGTGCCCCAGTTGATGCCGGCCAACGGCCCAGAATCGTGGGAACCTTCGACAGCCACATCTTCGAGACCCAGATGGCCGACCCAGCCGCCTGAGCCTATGTAGCCAAACAGCCCGAGACAGGATACGCCGGCCTCGCCCACGTCCAGGGTGAGGTTGCGTAGAACATGTCCCCTGCCGTCAAACCGGCCGACGAACTCGGAGCCCTGGCCTGTCCCGATGCGAGGGACAGTCACGCCCGCAAGGTCCAGGTTGGCCCCCAGGACGAAACACTTGTCCCACAGATATGTGGCCGTGCCAATCAAAGCGAGTTGGCCGGCGGTCTCCACCAAGTAGGGGTTCTCCTCTGTACCGTCGCCCTCGAACCAGTCAATCACCGGCTCCGGTATGATCTGCCCGATTGTGCCTTCCCCGGCCAGGCGAGGATAGTCGTTACCCGGATCAAGCACCCAGTTGGGATCGCCCCCCCAGCCGTTCAGGCCCAGAACTTCGGGGTCCATCATCTCGACCGTGGTCAGACCTTTCCCGGTGGCGCTGAAAGCCATGCCACTGGCCTGCACGTCCCACAGGCAATGGGAGAACGTGCCACCGCTATTGACACCGAGGAAACCCCCAACGCGCTGGCTCTCTTGCCCAACGGAGACATTTCCGGTCGAATAGCATGTGTCAACGACGCCGTCATAAGTGCTCCCCGCGAAACCGCCGACGTCATTGACATCCCAGCCGCCCAGAACCGCCCCCGTCGCGTAGCAGTCGGCGATCGTTCCACTCTGGATGTTCCCTACGAACCCTCCCGCCGAACAACTTCTGTCGGCGGCACAGACGTCGCCCGTCGCCCGGCAGTTGGCGATCAGCCCCCACATGATGCCGACGAAGCCCCCCAGCCGCTCACCGCCAGGGCCAGCGGTGACGACGGTGTCGGCACTGCAGTCCTGAATCTTACCGCGATTTCTCCCCATGAAGCCCCCAAGGTATTCGCCGTCCCCTCCCGCCGAAAGGTGCCCGGTCACGAAGCAGCGGGTGACGCGCCCCTCGCTACTGCCCGCCAGGACCCCGAGAATGGAGGCGTAGTCACCTCCAGTGATGGTCGCGTCCTGAATCCCAAGACGCGTCACCTCCGCCCCTTCACCCAGGGCACCGAACAGCCCCAGATTCTGTCCCCCGCAGACCGTCAGGTTCGAAATCACGTGGCCGCCCCCGTCGAACGTCCCGTCCAAATCTTGAATGGGCGCGACCGACCACACGATGTCGGAGAGGTCAAGGTCCGCGACCAATTCGTAGGCGGCCGACGGGTCGTAATGTGCCATCGCGCCGAGATCCTCGGGCGAACTGATCTGGTATGGCTCCTCCGCCGTGCCCTGGCCGACCAACACCGAGCGTTGTACTCCATCGACAAACGCCGACAGCATTGGGTAGCCTCCCGCTGCGGACATATACCATGACTCGCATGTTCCATTGCGACGCTCCCCCACCAGGTCCCAACCACCCCTCAGGTACGTCTGGATGTCCTGCATCTCCGTCGACGACAGGCCCGTGCCGGCGGCGCTTTCCGACATCCCGCTGGTTTCAATGTCCCACAGACAATTCACCACGCTGCTGGCCGTGTTCACTCCCACCAGGCCGCCGACGTACCTTGACCCGGCACCCGAAGATACACGACCGAGCGCGTAGCAATCTGCAATGGAGCTGACCCAGTTATATCCCAACAAACCGCCCAGATCGTCGCTTCCATTTCCACCACTAACGTCGCCGGCCGCATAGCAATTCGTTATTCGACACCCCCAGCACGTGCCTCCGACCAGACCGCCGACCCCGTCGCCCCGGCTGGTGGCCGAGACGTCGCCGGTCGCATAGCACTCGGAGATGACACCACTGGCCCCACCAACCAAGCCCCCGTATTCCCACGCGTGGCCCCCTCCCGAGACATTCCCTGTCGCGTAGCAGCAGCTGATCGTCGCGAAGTCATTTTTCCCCCGCAAGACCGCCGACCCATCGGTTGTCCGCCCCGCTCACCTCCACGTCGGCATGACTGCGGATGATCCGGCCCTCGTTCGCACCCACCAGGCCGCCCATCCGATACCCGCCATACCCGTTAAGCGTGCCCACGGCCGAGCAATCCATGATAACGCCGTAGTTCTCACCGACCAGCCCCCCAAGACACTCACTTCCGTCCTTCCCAGACACGGGCCCTGTCACGTGGCAGTTGACAACACGCCCTTCGCTCCGAGCGGCCAGGCCCGCTACACACTTTGCACCGTATGCGGTAACCACATCGACCCGCTCCAGTGTCAGGTCCGTCACCACCGCCTCCAGTCCCACGAAACCGAACAGCCCCAGGTTTGCGCCGCCATGGACCCGGAGATCAGAAACCACGAAGCCCGCCCCATCGAACGTACCCAACAGACGTGGAACGGGCGCGCTCCGCCAGATTATTCCTCCCAGATCGACGTCACCGGCCAGCGCAAAGCAGGCTTGCCAATCCGCGTGCCACATCGCCCCCAAATCCTCGGGGGTGTAGATGAGGTAAGGATCGTCCGGCGTCCCGCCGCCAGACAGTTCGTGGCTTTCATGGTCAGCCGAAAAGGCCGCCAGTTGCGGATACCCGCCCTCCGGCGGCATCGTCCACAGTTCAGCCAGGCCGTTGGCCCGTTCTCCCGCGAAGTCCCAGCCGGCATCCAGGTACGTCTCGATCGCCTGCATCTGCTTTGTCGGCAGACCTCTACCTCCCGAGCTTCCCGATACGTTCACCAGCTCGTTGTCCCAGAAGCTCAGACTGATGGTCCCGCCGAACGAGGAGAGGGAACCAGCCAGAGGACCGACGTACTTGCAGCCGCTGCCGGTCGTGACCGGGCCACTGGCATAGCAGCTGGAGATAGTCCCGCAATCAAGGTTTCCGGCCAAACTGCCAACGTATGTGCATGCGTCGCCGGTCGACACGTGAACTGCAGAATAGCAGGCGACCGTATCACCACGGGCGTAACCCACGAGGCCACCGACCACGGCACTGCCGTCCCCCGTGGCAACCGAACCGGTCACATAGCAACCAAGGATCAACCCCCGGTTCTCGCCGGCCAGCCCGCCGAGAAAGGACGATCTTCCCTTGATCGCAATGTCCACCTCCTCCAAGCCGAGATTGCGGACCCAGGCCCCCTCATTGACCCCTGCCAGAAGGCCGCAGCCAGCAGCGGCATCGCTATGAATGGTCAGATGCCGGATGATGTGCCCTCTGCCATCGAAACTCCCCGACAGCTCGCCGATCACCGGCGAGATGAATACCTGTCCGCCCGGAAGATCGGGGGCCAGATCGATGTCTGCCACCAAAGCAAAGTGCTTCTGGAGCAGGTCCGCGTCCGTGCCGATGGCGGTAAGCTGTTCGACGGAGACGATCTTATACGGGTTGCAGGGATCGCCCGTTCCGCCGGCAAATTCGGTACCACGACCAGCACTGGAAATGACCAGACCGACCGCTAAGACCCATAGACACTGCACATTCGGCGTCGCAGCGACCGCATGCATGGGACATCCCTCCACAACCTGCTTATACCACTGAGTTTACCTCCACTTCGCACCCCAAGTGTATCAAAGCAGAACCACGATCGCAACCGCTTTTCGCCATGTGAGGATTGGCCGCCGAGAAGCGCGGTCATCCCGAATCCTGGGTCTGTGCCGGAACAGGGTCTCGCCTGGGCCTGTTTCGTTACGGTCCCACCCGAAAAAGACCCCATTCTCTCCAGCGGCAACCGACGAGCGACGCACCACACCTTCGTCGGACAACTGCGGCCGGGGCAAAAGGCTGGCCAAGGGGGTGGGAATGAAAACGCTCCCCAATAGAGACGCGCGCGCCCCTTGGCCAGTTTCGTGGTTTCCGGCCGCTTCGGCCGGATGGCCCGCTGCTGAGCTGGCTGGTTCCTATGCCTTTCAGTCCACGATACTCCTATTTCGTTACGGTGTTTTCCCGCAGGAAGTTCCGGCTCTTCCGGGCCGGAGAACTGGATCGACCTGCGATTTCAGCATAACTCGTTTCCAGACAAGAACATGAGACGCAGAAACAAATCCGAGATCCGTCCCGGAGCGCCGGGATCGAAACCAAGGACTGTCCGGAGTGATAGGCTCTTACGAGCCCACTACGAGCGATACGCGACGCGGGCCCAAACGAAGCGATGTGCGGTGCACACCCTACCGCGTCTGACGCAACCCATTTATACATCTACGCTTATACGCATTCACGCCGTAGCGACCAGCGAAGCCTGCTCCGAGCGGAGTCGAGGGGAGCGCCGCGAGACGGGAGACTGTAGGCCGCAGGCCGGAGGGAGTCCGGATTCACCCGTCCACGCTTCTACGCTTCTACGCTTCTACGCATTCACGCCGTGGCGGCCAGCCACGAGCGACGGGCGACGGTTTGCGGCTGTCAAGTTGGCGTGCGGCGGGGTGGGGGTCCTGCCGGAATTGGCATCTGTAACAGGCGGATGCGGGATGTTCTCGGGCCTGAATGCGATTCGGAACGCGCTTAACAGATTCGCGAGAAAGAACTTACGGAGCGGGTCCGAAATTGACGGCTGACGCGTCGGGCTGTTGGTATATCTTTTGCACGGTAGGTGGCATTTACGCCGCAACTATGGCCTGAACACGTTTATGACGCATGCAAATTAAGGAGGCACGCAATTATGGCAGTGAAAGATTTGGCGTTCAACGCGGAGGCACGAGCGAGCCTGCTGGCCGGGGTGGAGAAGCTGGCCAAGGCGGTGAAGGCGACGCTGGGCCCTCGCGGGCGCAACGCTGTGCTCGACAAGAGCTGGGGCGGCCCGAACGTGACGAAGGACGGCGTGACCGTCGCCGAGGAGATCGAGCTGAGCAACAAGGCCGAGAACCTCGGCGCCAAGCTCGTAAAGGAAGCCGCCAGCAAGACTTCCAAGATCGCCGGCGACGGCACCACCACCGCGACCGTGCTGACCGAGGCCCTTTTCAAAGAAGCGTTCAAGAACCTGGCGGCCGGGGCCGACGCGATGGCTCTGAAACGCGGCATGGAAGAGGGCGCCAAGGCCGCCACCGCCAAGCTCAAGACGCTGGCCAGGCCCGTGGACATCGGCAAGACCGACGACATCGTCAACATCGCCTCCGTCTCGGCCAACAACGACCGCGAGATCGGCAAGATCATGGCCGACGCCTTCCAGCGGGTGGGTCGTGACGGCGTGATCACTGTCGAGAGCGGCAAGGGTTTCGAGACGACGGTCGAGTTCGTCGAGGGCATGCAGTTTGACCGCGGGTACATGTCGCCGCACTTCGTGACCGATCCGGACAAGATGGTCTGCGAACTGGAGAAGCCGTACATCCTGGTCCACGAGGAGAAGATCGGCAGCATCGCCAAGCTCATTCCGCTGCTGGAGAAGATCTCCCAGACCAAGCGTCCGCTGCTGGTGATCGCCGAGGACGTCGAGAGCGAAGTGCTGGCGACGCTGGTGGTCAACAAGCTCAAGGGCGTTCTGAAGGTGGCGGCCGTGAAGGCTCCCGGCTACGGCGACCGCCGCAAGGCCATGCTCCAGGACATCGCGGTGCTGACCGGCGCCGAGGCCATCTTCAAGGACCTGGGCATCGACCTGGACAACGTGAGCCTCTCGCAGCTCGGCCAGGCCAAGAAGGTGACAATCGACAACGACAACACGATCATCGTCGAGGGCGCCGGCACGCAGAATGCGATCAACGGCCGCATCAAGCAGATCAAAGACGAGATCGAAATCACCACCAGCGACTACGACCGTGAGAAGCTCCAGGAGCGGCTCGCCAAACTCACCGGCGGCGTCGCCCAGATCAACGTCGGCGCGGCCACCGAGGCCGAGATGAAGGAAAAGAAGGCCCGCATCGAGGACGCGCTGCATGCCACGCGCGCGGCCATCGAAGAAGGCATCGTCCCCGGCGGCGGCGTGGCCCTGATCCGCTGCATCGACGCGGTGACCAGCCTGAAGCTCAAAGGCGACGAGAAGACCGGCGCCGAGATCCTCGCCAAGGCCATGCGAATGCCCTGCTACTACATCGCGTACAACGCCGGCGCCACACCCAATCTGGTGGTCAGCAAGGTCGCCGAGGGCAAGGACGGTTTCGGATACAACGCGGACACCGACACGTACGAAGACCTCGTCAAGGCGGGCGTCATCGACCCGGCCAAGGTCACGCGAATCGCGCTGCAAAACGCCGCGAGCATCGCCGGCCTGCTGCTGACGACCGACTGCCTCGTCACCGAGAAGCCCAAGGACAAGGACGAGATGCCTGCCGGCGGCGGCCCTGGCATGGGCGGCATGGGCGGCATGGGTGGCATGGGTGGTATGGGCGACATGATGTAGCCGCCCGCTGTCGGAGCGTCGAAACGTAAGCACGGTGCTCAAAGGAGTGAAACAGATGATCGACAGACTTTTCAGCCAAACCGCGATCACGCGTCTGGCCGCGTTGGGTCTGGTGGTGACGATTCTCGTCGGCGGGTGCGACAGAGACTTGAGTCTCAGCCCGTCGAAGAACAAGGTCCTGACCGACGACGAGCGTATGGAGTGGTGGCGCGACGCGCGGTTCGGCCTGTTTGTGCACTGGGGCCTGTACGCAGTCCCGGCGGGAACCTACCAGGGCAAACGCGTCGACGGGACCGGCGAATGGATCATGAACAGCGCCCAGATCCCCGTCGGGGAATACGAGAAGTTCGCCACTCGCTTCAATCCGATCGGCTACGATGCCGAGGAGTGGGTGCGTCTGGCGAAGAACGCCGGCATGAAGTACATCGTGATCACGAGCAAGCACCACGACGGCTTCTGTCTGTGGGACTCGAAGATGACGGACTACGACGTGATGAATGCCACGCCGTTCAAGCGGGACATCCTCGCCGAGTTGGCGAAGGCCTGCAAGAAGCACAAGATCAAGCTGTGCTTCTACCATTCGATCATGGACTGGCACCACCCCGATGCCCAGGCGCCGTTCTTCCCGAACTACAACGACACGAGCCGCTCGAATCCGAACTTCGACCGGTACGTCGAGACCTACATGAAACCACAACTGGCGGAGCTGCTGGCCAACTACGGTCCGCTCGGCGTGCTCTGGTTCGACGGGGAGTGGATCAAGGACTGGACCGAGCCCGAAGGCAAGGCGCTTTACGCCTGGCTGCGTGAGCTGCAACCCGACCTGATCATCAACAATCGGGTGGGCAAGGGCCGCCAGGGGATGGAAGGTCTCAACAAAGGCGACGGCGAGTATGCCGGCGACTTCGGGACACCCGAGCAGCAGGTTCCGGCGACCGGGCTTCCCGGCGTGGATTGGGAGACCTGCATGACCATGAACGACACGTGGGGCTTCAAGTCCTACGACGAGAACTGGAAGTCCAGCGCCGAGCTGATCCGCACGCTCGTGGAAACCGCCAGCAAGGGCGGCAACTTCCTGCTCAACGTCGGACCAACCCCTGAAGGCCTGATCCCGCAGGCCAGCGTCGAGCGGCTCGAAGCGATGGGCCAGTGGATGGCGGTCAACAGCGAGAGCATCTACGGCACGACCGCCAGCCCCATCGGCAAGCCCGAGTGGGGATACTGCACCGCCAAGGGCGAGACGCTCTACCTGCACGTGACCGAATGGCCCGGCGACGGGAAGCTGTCGGTGAAGCTGCCGAACGCGGGCGCCGCCAAGGCCCACCTGCTGGCGGACAAGAAGAACAAAGCGCTGCCGGTGACGTGCACGGACAATCAGGTCACGGTCACGCTGCCGGGCGAGGCGCCCGATGCGGTCGTCAGTGTCGTCGTGCTGACGGTCAACGCCAAATAGAACCTCAGCAAAAGTAGAAACACTTGTTGGTGAAGGAGTAACTGGATATGAAGCTCAGACCATTGGATGACAGAGTGGTGATCAAGCCGTTGGAGGCCCAGGACAAGACCGCCGGTGGCATCTTCCTGCCCGATACCGCCAAAGAGAAACCCCAGATCGGCAAAGTCGTGTGGACCGGCCCGGGCAAGATTCAGGAGGACGGCAAACGCGCCTCCATGTCGGTCAAGAAGAACGACGAAGTCATCTACGGCAAGTACATGGGCAACGACATCGAGATCGACGGGCAGAAGTACGTGATCCTGCGCGAGAGCGATCTGCTGGGCATCGTCGAGAAGTAGCACGTAACGGACAGGAGCAGCCCCTCCCGGCCCGCCGGGAGAAACAAACTGATAGAGGAAGACAAACCATGGCAAAACAACTGATGTTTGACGACGCCGCACGGGCCGAGCTGCGCGACGGCTTGAAAGAGCTGGCCGCCGCCGTCAAGGTGACGCTCGGACCGACCGGTCGAAACGTCGTGCTGCACAAGAGCTGGGGCTCGCCCAAGGTGACCAAAGACGGAGTCTCGGTCAGCAAGGAGATCGAGCTGCCCCAGCCGTTCAAGAACATGGGCGCCAAGATGGTCAACGAAGTGGCCAGCAAGACCAGTGACGTCGTCGGCGATGGGACCACCACGTCGATCGTCCTGGCGGAGGCCATCTATCTCGAAGGGCTCAAGCACGTGACGGCCGGCGCCAATCCGATGGCCCTGTACCGCGGCATCAGCAAGGCGACCGCGGCTGCCAGCAAATTCATCTCCGACGTCAGCGTGCCCGTCAAGGGCCACAACGACATCGCCAAGGTCGCGACGATCAGCGCCAACAACGATGCGCAAGTCGGCGAGATTCTCGCCAAGGCGATCGACGCGGTCGGCAAGGAAGGCGTGATCGAGGTCGAAGAAGGCAAGGGCATGGAGAACGAGCTGACGGTGGTCGAGGGCATGCAGTTCGACCGCGGGTACATCTCGCCGTACTTCATGACCAACCCCGACACGCTCGAAGCGGTGATGGAGGACGCCTACATCCTGCTGCACGAGAAGAAGATCTCCAACGTCCGCGAGTTCATCCCGCTGCTGGAGAAGATGGCCCACATGGGCAAGCCGCTGCTGGTCATCAGCGAAGAGGTCGAGGGCGAAGCCCTGGCGGCGCTGGTCATCAACCGGCTGCAAGGGGTTCTGAAGGTCTGCGCGGTCAAGGCGCCCGGGTTCGGTGACCGCCGCAAGGCCATGCTCCAGGACATCGCCGTCGTGACGGGCGGACAGGTCATCAGCGAAGACCTCGGGCTCAAGCTCGAACACGTCGAACTGTCCCAGCTCGGCCAGGCCAAGAAGATCGTCGTCACCAAGGACAACACGACGATCATTGAAGGCGCCGGCAAGAAGAAGGACATCCAGGCCCGCTGCGACCAGATTCGCGGCCAGATCGAGAAGACCACCAGCGATTACGATCGCGAGAAGCTCCAGGAGCGTCTGGCGAAACTCACCGGCGGCGTTGCGGTCATCAAAGCAGGCGCGGCCACCGAGACCGAAATGAAGGAGCGCAAGGACCTGCTCGACGACGCGCTGCACGCGACGCGAGCGGCCACGGCCGAAGGCATCATCCCCGGCGGCGGCGTCACCTTCCTCAAGGCGATCAAGGAGGTCGAAAAGGCCAGGGCCAAAGCCAAAGGCGACGAGAAGACCGGCTTTGACATCGTGATCGGCGCCCTCAAGACGCCGACGGCGCAGATCGTCGACAACGCCGGCGAGCACGGTGACGTGGTGGTGGCCCAGTTGCTCGAGAAGCTGGAGAAGGATAAAAACGTCGGCTACAACGCCAACACGGGCGAGTTCGTCGATATGGTCAAGGCCGGGATTGTCGATCCGGCCAAGGTCGCCCGAACCGCGCTGGAGATGGCCGCGTCCGTGGCCGGCCTGATGCTGACCACCAACGTCCTGGTCACCGAGCTGAAGGATGAGGACGCCGAACCGGTCGCCGGTTCCGTTCGATAACTAAGATCCCGGCCCGTGGCTCCCTTGGGTCTCTTAGGTCCTTCAGGTCCATAGGGACCAAGAGGACGTGAGAGACCCAAGGGCAGGCCCTACGGGAAATGAGCCACGACGCCGGGCAGAATACCTATGGCCAAACGCGACTACTACACCGTCCTGGGCGTCGAGAAGAACGCCTCGGCCGACGAGATCAAACGCGCTTACCGTCGCCTGGCGATCAAGTATCACCCGGACAAGAACCCGGGCGACAAGGAAGCCGAGGCGAAGTTCAAGGAGTGCGCCGAGGCCTACGAGGTCCTCAGCGACGCGGAGAAGCGCAAGCAGTACGACCAGTTCGGTCACGAAGGGCTCCGCGGGGCGAGCATGCACGACTTCTCGCGCATGAACGTCGAGGACATCTTCAGCATGTTCGGGTTCGAGGATTTCTTCGGCGGCATGTTCGGCGGTCCCGGGGGGCGCCGCCGGGCCAGCCGCCGCAGCGGCCCGACGCGCGGGTACGACCTGGAAACGGGTGTGGAGCTGACGCTGAACGAGATCGCGCAGGGGGCGGAGAAGACGATCGAGTTTACGCGACAGGATCGCTGCTCCGAATGCGACGGAAGCGGCGCCGCGCGGGGCAGCCAGCCGAGCCGATGCACGGTGTGCGGCGGCTCCGGGCAGGTCGCCAAAGGCGGCGGCTTCTTCCAGATGGTCTCCACCTGTCCGCAATGCCAGGGCTCCGGGCAGATCATCACCAAGCCCTGCCCGAAGTGCAAGGGCAGCGGGCACGTGCCGCGCAAGCGCACCGTCACGATCAAGATTCCCGCGGGCGTGCACGAGGGCCAGGGCATCCGCGTCGCGGGCGAGGGCGAGCCCGGCCAGGGCGGCGGTCCGCACGGCGACCTGTACTGCTACGTCCGCATCAAGGCCCACGAGTTCCTGGAGCGCGACGGCAACAACCTCATCGCGGTCGTCCCGATCAGCATGACCCAGGCGGCGTTGGGCGCGACGATCGACGTGCCCAGCCTCGACGGGACCAAGCAGCTCAAGATCCCGCCGGGGACGCAGTACGGCAGCCTCTTCCGCATCCGAGGGCAGGGACTGCCCGACATGCGATCCGGACGCATGGGCGACCAACTGGTTCAGGTCACGGTCGAGACGCCGGCCCACTTGAACGCCCGACAGGAAGAGCTCCTGCGCGAATTCGCCAAGACGGAAAACATCGACGTGTCCCCCAAGTCACAGGGTTTCTTTGAAAAACTCAAGCGACATTTCGGGAACCACGGATGAAAGACAAGAAGGCCAAACCCAACGACGAGAACGCCAGGACGACGCCCGAAGAACTCGACGCGGTCCAGAAGCAACTGGAACAGACGCAGGCCGAGCGCGATGACTTGCTCGGCAAGCTCCAGCGGGTCAGCGCCGACTACGCCAATTTCCAGAAGCGCATGACCCGGCAGGTCGCCGAGTCGGTCGCCTACGAGAAAGAGCATCTTCTCAAGACGCTGCTGCCGGTCCTGGACAACTTCGAACACACGCTCGACAAGGCGAAGGCCGCCGAGAACGTCGACGTCGTTCTCCAGGGCGTCCGGATGGTCTACGACCAGATGCTCGATGTTCTCCGCTCGCACGGCGTGGAGGTCACCGGGGCCCTCGGCGAGCCGTTCGACCCGAGCATTCACGAAGCGATGATGCGCCGGGAAGACCCCCAGCGTCCGGACAACGTCATCCTGGAGGAGTTTCAGAAGGGCTACAAGCTGAACGGGCGCGTCATTCGGCCCAGCAAGGTTGTCGTCAACAAGCTGGCATGCACGGAGGCTCCGGCGCAGGAGGAACCGTCCGGCGAAGCAACGGAGGAACCGGATTCCGAGGCCCATCGGGAGGCCACCAACGATTTTGAGAGCACCGACACGGAGTAGCGACCATGCCAACATATGAATACGCATGCGACAGTTGCGGACACGAATTTGAGGAATTCCAGAGCATCACGGCCAAGCCCCTTCGCAAGTGTCCGGAGTGCAAGAAGCCGGCGCTGCGAAGGTTGATCGGCACCGGCGCGGGAATCATCTTCAAAGGCTCAGGCTTCTATCAGACTGACTATCGCAGCGACAGCTACAAAAAGGCCGCCGAGAAGGAGACCGGGGGGACCAGCGCCAAGAGCGGCGACAAGAAAGAGGCCAAGACGGAAGCCAAGACCGCCTCGACCGAACCCAAAACGACGAAGGCCGAGAAGAAGAAATCTGCCTGACTCGTCGCACCTCGGGGGAACATCGAAGGATCCCTGTGCAAGAGACGCTCGCCAGAATCTGCTTTGGAAGTCTGCTTGCCGTGGGCCTATTGCTGACCGGCTGTAGCCAGAGCCCTCCGATTGGCCTGCCTGACTCTGAGACCGCAGACCCTGCCAGCAAGCGTCACGAGCCCCTGGATGAGCCTCATGGCCTGCCCCGCGCGTTGGAGCAGAGCCCCCCTGCTCCCGTCATCTTCGTCGAGTACGTGGTGACGCCTCATGACGTCGTCGCGCGGATGCTCGAACTGGCGCGTGTGGGACCGGAGGACGTGGTCTACGATCTGGGCTGCGGCGACGGTCGGATCCTCATCGCGGCCGCGAAGAACTATGGGTGCCGGGCGGTCGGATTCGACCTGGACCGTCTGCGTGTGGCCGAGGCGCGAGCCAACGCCGACCGCGAGGGGCTGGCCGATCGCGTCACCGTCGAGCAGAAGGACGTTCTGAAGGTGGACCTGCGCGCCGCCACCGTGGTGACCATCTATCTCGGGACGGAGCTGAACCGCCGGCTCATACCGCAACTGGAGCAGTTGCCGCCGGGAGCCCGCATCGTCTCACACAACTTCGGGATCGGGGATTTCGAGCCCGACCAGACGGTCCGCATGACCAGCCGGGAAGACCACGAAGAGCACTTGGTCTATCTTTGGACCTGCCCCCTCCGGAAGACCGAATAGGGATCGAGTCTCCGCATTCCGCCTCAGGGGCGGCCTGGAAGGCCGGGATCATCCGCGCCCGGCGAGCCATCCATCATGCTGCTCGCCTGCCAGGCTTCCTGCAATGACCACACCGCCGGATCGGGGTCCATCACGTCGACCATCGTCAGGGAGAAACCTCCGCCATCGGTCACGTCGTACCAGTCGTCCGCATAGCTGAAGCGGTGAATAACCATTCCCGTCGCGTCGACCAGTTCGATCGTCTCCCCGGCGTTGGCCAGCTTGCCGGCGTATTGGCCCGCGATGGGCAGTCCCGGCCCGTACCTGGCCTCGAAGGCGCCGATGTCGTCCACAACCAGGCAGCGTGCCCCCGGCGCCAGCTCGAAGCTCGGGAAAACGAAGTCGATTCCATTTGTGAAGCGGACGAGGTGGAGGTTGATCGTCTCTTCGGCGACGTTGGTCAACTCCACGTACTCGGCGCCGGGATCGTCGGCGTCGCCCGTGTCCATCGGGTGATACATGATCTCACTGATGCGCAGGCCCCCGGCCACCGGGCCGACCGCGAAGGTCGCATCGTGGACGGCGCTCCAGACGCCGCCTTGCAGGGCACGGGCGCGGACCCGGGTCGACTCCGTCAGGGCGATAGGCCCGGCGTACGCGATCGCGCCGGCGTTGACCGCGCCGCCCGGCAGGCGGGGATCGCTGCCGTCGAGGGTGTAGTGGATATCGCCGGCCGGCGCCGCCATCACAAGGTCAAAGCCGTGGTCGACCGCCCCGCCGTGCTGGTTGAAGGCCGGAGCCTCGACGCTCGGATACCAGCCTTTGGTCTTGAACTGGGCCAGGACGATGTCGGTGCGCTTCGGAAGGTAGTCGTTGAGCAGGAAACGCACCTGGGGCAGCCAGTCGTCGTCTTTGGTGCGGGGCTTGGTGACCTTCGCGTCGCCCCAGCGGGCGGACTCAGCGATGATCGCCAGGTCGATGGTGTCCTTGCGGGCGGTCAGCAGGCTGGCGGCGACCGACGGTGTCATGACGCCATCGTTGAAGAAGTGCTGGTAGACGCGGTCGGCGAATCGCATCTTGTACTCGCGGTGCGCGACAAGCTGCTGGTGCAGCCATTGTGGGTTGAAGTACTGCGACTGCTGGCCGGCGCTGTAGGGGCCTGTGCGATTCTCGTTGACGTTGAACATCGTGTGCTCGCAGTCGTGCCGGAAGAACTTGAAGCCGTCGGGATTGGTGCGGTTGTAGACGGCGTAGAAGTTGTTCGGGCGGCTGTTCTGGAGGAAGCTCGAGATCGGCGCGTCGAGATCGCCGACGTAGAACGTGCAGATCATGTAGTCGATGAGATTGTCCACGTCGACGAGCCGCTCGTAGGCCGGGTTGGGCGTGCCGTCGGGATTGAGCCCCTGAACCTGGTAATACGCCGCATCGGTGCCGAAGCCTTTCGAGGCCGCCTGCCAAAGGCGATTGTACGCATCCAGATTTCCGTCCGTGGTGTGGATCGTGTAGGGCGCGCCCGGGCCGGCGTCGACCTTGGCCACGTCGTAGTCCTCCACATCGCCCCCGAAATACGACGTCGCGTAGCGCGCCTCGGAGCGCTCCTGGGTCTGGTAGATGCCCCAATACTGGCCGTTGAGATACAGGTGGTAGTATCGGCTCCTCGTGTAAGGCTGGCCCGTGGAGCCCTGCAAGTCGCGGCTGAACACGTCCCGCAGCAGGCTGTTCTTGCCGCCGTTGTCGTCGCCCATGCTGCCCTTGAAGGCCCAGGAGTAGTTCTGCTCGGCCCGCAGGTCCACCTTCTCGAATTCATCGACGCCTTCGTCCTCGAACAGCGGGTACTTGAGCCTGGCGGCGCCGTACTCGGCCCGGAAGAACAGGCGGAACCCGTGCTTGGCGTTGTCGCCCTGCCGGCCGAAGCCGCCGCGAATCCGCAGGCCCGCGTCGATCTGGAACCCGTCGGTTCCATCCGGATAGATCAGCTCCACGGAAACCGGGCGCTCCCAAGCGATGCCGTCCTGCAAGGCATTGACATAGATCCCGGTGCTCGCATGGAACAGGTTGGCCAGGGGCATCACCAGCGAGATCGACGGCAGTGACAGCAGCGCATCGTCCACGAGGTCCTTGTACCTGGGGTCGTTGACCACCTCGGGGTCCATGCCGTAGTCGATGACCTGCCCCCCGCCCATGCCGCCGCCAGGAAACCAGCCACCGCCCGGGAAGCCGCCGGATGACGCGGCGGGCGAGGGCCAGCCCGTCCCCGGACTCTGGCCGCTGGGCGACTGAATCACCACATCCGCAACGAAGATATAAGTCTGCGTGCCGATGGGCGAAGGCTTCCATCCGTCCCTCCTGGCGATGGCCCGCAGACAGGCGGTCCGGCGAATTTCGATCGGTCCCTTGTAGATCAGACCCGAGAGGCCGCGTCCCCCAGGCTGCCCCGGATCCTCTGCGTCCAGCGTGTAATAGATCGTCGTCTCCGGCGTCGGCGTGCTCAGGGTAACGGTGAACGCCTCATCGTGGAAGCCGCGCCTGTGGCTGAATTCGATAGGCTCGACGAGCCCCTCGTAGGCCCCTTCGTTCGCGGCGCCGGGCGTCGGCTCAGCGAAGAACTGCCACTGCCCCAGGCCGTCGGGGCAGCGACCATACGAAAGGTCGGTCACCAGCGCCGGAAAGCTCACGCCATCGATCAGGGTCCCGCCGTCGGCGGCAAACAGGCCGACGAACTCGCCGGCGGCAGCGAGCTTGAAACTCGCGTGCAACCCGCCGTCGGATGTATCGCCGTCAGCCCAGATCACCACGTATCCCTGCGGCGGCACGGTCGTCAAGGCCGGGATGCCGGCGGGCACCTGCCATATCGCAGGCTCATCCGGATTGTCGGTCAGGTACATGCCCGCCAGGTCGACCGGCGTGTCTCCGTAGTTGTAGATCTCGATCCAGTCGTCGTACTGGCCCTGGGGATCCTGGCCGACCGCTCCGTTGGAGGCGACAATCTCGTTGATCGCCAGGGAAATGCCCTCCTGGGCGGCCAGACGGCCCGCCCCCGTCAGGGCTACACAGACTGCCGCCCCCATCACGGCCAGGATCGACGATCGGAACATGCTCAATCTCCTTTGCCTGTCTCAGATTTGCAGCGGCCGGGTCAGCATGGGCACAGAATCTGCCCGCCCATGACCCACACAGTGAAGGTAGTCCGCCCCGGCGGGCCGGTTACACGCGGAAGCGAGCAATTCCTGAGATATTCCGGCTCGCACGCTATCGGGCCAGAGTGGGCGTCGCGGGCGGGGCGATCCAGTCGTAGGTCGGGAGGACCCGGCCGTCTTCGAGCGTCAGCCCGGCCGCACACATCGGCGATGCCCCGTCCAGACCGTCCGGCCGCGTCGCGATGGCCCTGATTCCCAGGCGGGAAACCGGGACCACCTCGCCCGAATCGGAGAGGCCGTTGCCGTTTCGATCGAACCAGACCGACAGGCCTTCCATCTCACCCAAGTCCAGCCGGCCGTTGCGGTTATCGTCGAGCACATCCATCGCGCGGTAGCCGTCTTTGAAGAGCATCCACCATGTCACCGAGCCGAACATCTGGCGTCCCGAGGTGATCCGGCCGGTCCGACCGGAATCCCAAACCAGGAAACCTGTCGTCGGTTTGACCCACGGGCGCTTCTCCGCGCGGCCGTCGCCGTCCAGGTCGAACGACACGACCGTCGCAGGGTCCAGCAGGTCCGCCAGCGAGCAGTGTGCCTCCAGGCTGAACACAATCGGCGTGATCGCGCCGATCGGCAAGGCCTCGAACTTCGCGAGATTGGCCTTGATCGCCGTGAGCCTGTCCTGCACGTCCTTGGGAACGTCCTTTTCCCTCTCCCAGAGACGCACGAAGGCGCTGCCGGCCTCGTAGCTGATGATCCCGCGCAGCCCTTCGATGGGCAGACGATCCAGCTCCAGGTCCGCCCGGATCGACAGATCGTAGGCCAGCAGGTAGGTCTGCCTGACGGCGTTCAGCAGGATCGCCTTGAGGCCGGCCGGCATCAACGCGCCACCGGCCTGGGCGAAGAACTCCAGATACTGCTCGCCCAGACTGGCCTGCCCCAGGACGTACAGCGCGTTGTTCGGATCGAGCGCCGCGGCCCGGTAGAAGTTCCACTGGGCCGCCCCGGCGTGGCCGATGAGCTGGTCGGTCGTCGGCTGCTCGGGCCGCCAGCCTTCCCGTTCGAGATCGGTCTGGATCTGACTGACCCGGGACCAGAACGCGTCGACCTGCCCGGCGGGAAGGTCCGCCGCCGAGCCCACTCCGTACTCGTCCAGCGCGATGCGCATCGCCTCGGCGTACCGCGCGGCGCCGAGATAGTCCTCCCACCACCAGTACTCAATCACGGAAGGCGGAGTCTGTTCGTTGAATGCCCCCACCAGAAAGGCTTTGTTCGCAAACGCCAGGTAGTGAATCCGCGCCAGGGTGTAGTAGCCCGCCGGATCGTTGGGCTCCTCAGCAATGTAGGCGGTCGCGTTGGCGATCAGCCGCTCGACCGGAAGATACTGCGGCCGCATCCACATCGCTCCCGCGACGCCCACAGAAAACCCAACCGTCAGTATTACTGCCGCATATCGCAACGTCCTCATGGTCTTACCCTCACTCAAGATGCAATCCCCCGAACGCACACCCCCAACCCCGGAATGCCGTCCGGGCCACAACCGTTCTCATCCTAACATTTCCTTCCGCCCGCGATCAAGATGCACGCTTCGCAGCGCTGCCACCCGTCTCGTGGGACACCAGGTCATGCACCTGCCTCTACGTCCGGCGGCGTGGCGACGTTCATGCCGAGATGTGGTAGACTGTGGGGCATGATACGGATACGACGGATGACGGCGGCGGACCTGGCGCTGGGGCTGCGTCTGAGCCGCCAGGCGCAGTGGAACCAGACGGAAGCCGACTGGCGGCGGTTCCTGGACCTGAGCGGCGAGGGCTGCTTCGTCGCCGAAGTGGACGGGACCGCGGTCGGGACGACTACGACGTGCATCTTCGATTCGGTGGCCTGGATCGCGATGGTCCTGGTGGACGTCGAAGCCCGTCGCCAGGGTGTCGGTTCGGCGCTGCTGCGGCATGCCCTGGCTTTCCTCGACGCCAAAGGCATCGAGACGATTCGCCTGGATGCGACGCCCGCGGGACAGCTGGTCTACGAGAAGCTCGGCTTTCAGCCGGAGTATTCGCTGACTCGATATGACGGCATCGCGTCTTACAGCGACGTCGAATGTCACACGGAGCAGGCGACTGAGACGATGCTTGCGGAGGTGAGCGAGTTGAACCTCCGCATGACCGGCACGAATCGCGCCAGACTGCTGTCGCGTCTGTTCGATGACGCCCCGCAATCCATGCGCGTTGTGCGCATCGCCGGCCGTCTCGAAGGATTCGTCACGTCGCGCCCCGGCGCCAACGCCACGCAGATCGGCCCCTGCATCGCGACGGCCCCGGCGGGCCCGATCCTGCTGGCCGATGCGATGAACCGCTGCGCCGGTCAGCGCGTGTTCGTGGATGTCCCCAGCGATCACGTCCGCGCAGTAGAGATGCTCGAAGCAAAGGGACTGAAGGCGCAACGGTATTTGCGGAGAATGTATCGCGGCAAGCCCATCCGCGACCACATCGAAGCCCTGTGGGCCGGCTCCGGTCCCGAGAAAGGATGAACGTTCAAACCAGCGATGCGAGGTAGTACACAATGCTGGCCAAGCTGACGACGATAGAGACAATCATGGCGATGTTCCAGATCAACGCCTTGGGCCCGCGCGGCTTGTCCTCGCCCAGATAGGCCCGGCTGTTGTTGAGAATGAAGAAGCCGATGAACGCGATCGGCAGCATGAGCCCGCAGATGGCCGAGGTGGGCACCGCCACCCAGGGCCCCAGGTATCTCCAGAGCACCACGCCCGCCATGCCCGGAGCGGGAAGCAGACAGGCCAGCCGGTAACGCCAGCTCCCCGGCTCGACGCCGAAGATTTCGCAGACGGCAAAACCGCTGACGAGCATGTGCATGGTGATGGAGCTCATCGCCATCGCGATGATCCCGATGCCGAAGACGATACGCGAGAAGAACGCGTTCAGGCCCGCCGATTCGAGCATGGCGGCCGCCGCCACCGGGGACAGGCTGGTGGACCCGGACGCGAACTGCGTCGGATCGTAGATCGTGCAGGCGGTCGCAATGACCATCAGCGACGTGGCGATGCAGAACGGCAGCATCATGCCGATGAGCAGATCGAAACGGGAAAGCCCTCGGTGCTCCCGGCCCCAGCCACGGGCCAGCAGCGTGTACGGGAAGAGGAACGTCGCATTGATCCCAGTCGAAGCGCTGAAAGCCGCCATCACGATGGAAACGCCGCGTGCATCGGTGGGAACGTACAGAGGCAGGAAGCCTCTGAACACGCCGGCCCAATCCACGCCGCCGTCGATCGCACGCCGGACGATCACCACGAGAAACGCCAGCATGATCATGCAGACCAGGCCCTTCAAGGTCCGCTCGTAGAAGCGCACCCCCGCCCGTCCGGAACTGTAGGACCAGACCACGACGGTCGAGATCGCCAGGATCGCCACACCGATCGCCAGCAGCAGCGCAGTCCGTCCCTCCGACGACGCGGGTTCCCAGCGCGCAACGACCTTGATCATGTCCTCGGTCATGCCCGCCGCCAGCGCGTATTGCGGCAGGTGCCATATGATCGTCGCCAGCAATG
>JAXGYC010000035.1:0-19178 GCA_040772485.1 Sedimentisphaerales bacterium
GTCCTCATGGCCAGAACCCCCCACTTCAGCCAGTCAGGGTTCGAACGTCAGGAGGACCGCCGCATAGTGGCCGATGCGCTCGCCATGACCGACACGGCGGCATTCGCCTCGCGTCCGCTGGCCGACCTGAGCGGCGGCGAGCGCCAACGGGTCTTCATCGCCCGCGCCCTGGCGCAAGATACGCCGATCCTCCTGCTCGATGAACCCACCAGCTTCCTGGACCTGAAGCATCAGGTGGCGATCTACGACCTGCTCAAGTCCGTCCAACGGGCAAGGGGCAGGACGATCATCGCGATCACGCACGACATCAACCTGGCGGCCCAGTACTGCGACCAGGCGCTCCTGCTGCAACCATGCTCGGCCGCGCCCGGCACTGGGCGAACCGACCACTCGTCCGAGCCGGTGGGCCAGTACCGCACAGGCACGACGAGCGAGGTCCTGAGCCGTGAAGCGATTGAGAACGTCTTCGGGGTCCGCGTTTTCTCGACGCCTGTCGGTATCGAGAACGTTTTACTGCCTCTTGGGAAACTGGCCAAGGACGCAGACCGCGCCGTTTCCCGGTAGCTTCAGAGTCTTGCCTACCTCCGAGAACAACCATAAGCCATTACATAGAAACATTTTACGCGCACCCCACCCCGCTGGGGCCACCGGACTGGACAACCGATTCGGCCGCTGACCGAAAATGAGGCTTTGCCTCGCTAAGCGTATGTGGTATAATTGACTTTTCTATAGGTACTGTGCCTTTACCCCAGATGAAAGGTAGACGCAGAAGTGGCCCAAGAACGCAAGAAAACGCCGAAGAAGAAAGTCGTGCGCAGCCGTAAGAAGGCAGGGCCTCTCAGCGCCACCGATCTCGAGTACTTCAAGGAATTGCTCCTCCGCAAGAGGAGAGAGATCTTTCAGAACGTTTTCGAGATCGAGGGAGAGACCCTGAAGAAATCGCGACTCGACGCCAGCGGGGACCTGTCCAGCATGCCCATCCACATGGCCGATCTGGGCACCGACAACTACGAGCAGGAGTTCGCGCTCGGCCTGATGGACAGCGAGCGGAGAATCCTGCATGAGATCGATGCCGCCCTGGAACGGATCGCCCAGGGGACCTACGGCATCTGCGAGGGAACAGGCGAGCCCATTCCCCGGGCGCGTCTGGAGGCTCAACCCTGGGCCCGGTACTGCGTCGAGTATGCCAGGATGGTCGAAGAGGGTCGCGTCGAAGGAGAGCTGTGAGTCCGCCGTGTCACACGGATGGACCGGCCTCGGGTGACCCGAAAGCGCGGGCGGACGCGTCGGAAGACTTGGCGTCGCTCACCGACTGACTCCCCTCGACCGAGCGCACTTGGAAGTGCTTGCCCATGGAACAGCAACAACACACCGATGTGGGACATCCCTTGACGGAAGCTCGTATTGCCTGCCCGACGTGCAAACGCCTGTTACGCGTCCCGACTGCGGGAGCCGCCGGCCGACCCAGGTTCTTTCCGTTTTGCTCGGAGCGGTGCAAGCTGGTTGACCTGAACGCCTGGCTGGACGCCGACTATCGCATCCCCGCCCGACCCGACGAGGAATCGGAAGATGCGATGTCAAGCGGCGAGGCATCGTCCTGACGGCGCCGTCCCCAGGCGAAATCGTATGGACACTGCCGGTGTGAGCCGGTAAGATGATGGGGAAGCACCATATTCCGTCGTACAAAGGCGCTGTGAGACCGAGCTTTTGAAAGGAAGCAAGATGCGCGAGGACAAAGAGCCGGTGCTGCCTCTGGGGAGCTTTCTGTTTCCGCGAATTTTCCAGGCGTTTCGCATGGCCATTCAGCCGACGAAGCTGGCTCTGGCCTTTCTGGCCTTGGCGACCGTCTGCCTGACCGGCCGGGTGATGGACATCAGCAAACCGGTCGTCGTGGCCCCCAACGGCATGACGGAACTCGATGAGTACGTTTCCGGATCGCCCCAGGTGGACGAGCACATCCGCCTGTTCGACGAAACGGGCGAACGGACCGGCGTGTTCATCACCCTGTGGCATTTCGGCGCCAAGCGGTTCCACTCGGCGGTGCTCGGCATCCCCCGTCGCGACAGCCTGGGCATCTTTGGAGACATCGTGGCGTGCTTCGCCGCCCTGTTGTGGGCGTTCACCTATCATCCCGTCTACAGCGTCATCCTGTTCGCGGTGACACTGGCCGTGATGGCGTTGGCCGGCGGGTCGATCTGTCGAATCGCCGCCCTCCAGTTCGCGCAGGGTGAGAAGCCTGGGCTGGTGGAGGCGGTGCGATTCGGACGTCGGAAATTCTACAGCTTCCTCGCGGCGCCCGTCGCACCCGTCGCTCTGATGGCCCTGATCGGACTCTTCATCGTTCTGCTGGGGGTGATCGGCAACATCAAGTACGTCGGGCCGCTCTGCATCGGCTTGTTTCTTCCTTTGGCGCTTCTACCAGCGGCCTTCATTGCCATCATCGCCATCGGCGCCCTGGCGGGATTCAACCTGCTGTTTCCGACGATTGCCTACGAGGACTCCGATTGCTTCGATGCGATGAGCCGCTCGTTCAGCTACGTGTACGCCAGGCCCTGGCGAATGGGCTTCTACACGGTGACTGCCGCCGTCTACGGGGCGATCTGCTATGAGTTTGTCCGCTTCTTCTCCTTCCTGCTGCTGTGGATCACGCATTTCTTCCTGCGGATCGGCGTCTGGAACGGCAACAAGAACCTGACGGCCATCTGGGCGCAGCCCGATTTCACCGATCTGCTGGGCCGGACGGCCGCTCAGCCCCAGGGCTGGTGGGAATCGGCGGCGGCCTTTCTCATCTACATGTGGGTCCTGATCGTGGTCGGTCTGATGGTGTCGTACGTCATCAGCTTCTACTTCTCTGCCAATACCATCATCTACGCCCTGATGCGAAACCGGGTGGACAAAACGGCGTTGGAAGAGATCTACCCCAGCTCGGACGACATGGCAGCCGAACCACTCTCGTTCGCCAAGAGCCGCCCGTCGCCGGCCCAGGAAGAAGAGGACTCCCGCCAGACGCCGGAAACGTCCGAATAACGGCAGGCGGTGTTTCTCCCGCGTCCCTTGTGGCAACCGTCGGGCCTCGCGAGGACTGAACCGCCCCCTCCATTGTGCCGATGATAAAGTCACGGTCGCTCGCGGACCGCCAATGGTTGGCCCAACGGGTCTCGCGGAGCCACAGAGAACGTCGGAACGGCGCTGGGGAAAATATGCCTGAGCCAGGAACAGACAGACCCATAGAAGGCCGGAACGAGGCAAGGTCCGGCTCTCCGGCCCAGGCTCCGAGCCTGCTCCTGACGATCCGCAAACCGCTGATCATCCTGGCCCATATCGCGGCCTTCGCGATCTCGCTGATCTTCGCCTTCCTGGTCGCCAACAACATGCAGTTCAGCCGCCAGTGGTTTGTTGAGCAGTATCCCTTCTTCCTGCTGTTGTCCCTGGCGATCAAACTGCCCATCTTCGGGCTCTTCCAGCAGTATCGTGGCTGGTGGCGCTACGTCAGCATCGCAGACCTCCTCGGCATTCTCCGGGCCGCCCTGGTCAGCACACTGGTCATCGTCACCATCTGGTTTGCCGTACTGCTCCAGATTCCTGTCATCCGCCAAGCACTGCCCCTGGGCATCGCCGCGGTCAGCCAAGGCGTCTTCATGGCCGATCTGTTCGGGACCATTCTTCTGCCGGCCGGTCTGAGAATGCTCATCCGGCTCTACCATGAGGAATTCCGGACCACCGAAGGCCGCCTCCTGAAACGGTTTCTGATCGTCGGCGCGGGCAACGCCGGCGAAGGCCTGCTCCGAGAGATCCTCCGCATGCGCGTCGTGCAATACGACGTGATCGGATTCATCGATGACGACCCCCTCAAACAGGGAACCCGCATCCACGGAATCCCCGTACTCGGAACGGTGGACCAGTTGCCGCGCATCTGCCAGGAGCGAAACATCGAAGAGATCGCCATCGCGATGCCTTCGGCGACCCACCGCCAGCTCCGGCGGGTGATCCAGGTCTGCGAGGGCGCCAAGGTCCGGTTCCGCACGGTGCCTTCCATCACCGACATCGCCTCGGGCAAGCTGCGCGTCAGCCAGATTCGCGACGTGGACATCAACGACCTGCTTGGGCGTGAAGTGGTTCACCTCGATCTTGACATGATCGAGGCCTTCGCCCGGGACAAGACCATTCTCGTCACCGGGGCCGGCGGCTCCATCGGCTCGGAGATGTGCCGGCAGATCTGCCAGTTCCGACCCGCTCGCCTGCTGCTCGTCGAACAGGCGGAGAACCCGCTGTTCTACGTGGAACGCGATTTGCGCAAGGCGTTCCCGCACGTCGCGACCGAACCGATCGTCTGCAACATCACGGACCGCTGCCGGGTGGAAGCGATCTTCGAACAGTATCAGCCGGCCGTGGTTATCCACGCGGCCGCGCACAAGCACGTCCCTCTGATGGAGCTCAATCCCGGCGAAGCCATCAAGAACAACGTGGTCGGCACGAAGGTCGTCGCGGACGCCTCCGACCGGCACGGAGCAACCCACTTCGTCATGATCAGCACGGACAAGGCGGTCAATCCGACAAGCATCATGGGCTCCTCGAAGCGCCTTGCGGAGATGTACGTCCAGGACCTGAGCCGTACGAGCAGGACGTACTTCATCACCGTGCGGTTTGGCAACGTGCTGGCCTCGGAAGGTTCCGTCGTGCCGATCTTCCGCAAGCAGATCACCGAAGGCGGGCCCGTCACGGTGACGCACCCGGAGATGAAACGTTACTTCATGACGATTCCAGAGGCCAGCCAACTGGTGCTCCAGGCGGCCGGCATGGGCCAGGGCGGCGAGATCTTCGTCCTCGACATGGGCGATCCGGTCAAGATCGTCGACTTGGCCAAGGAGCTGATTACCCTCAGCGGGTTCCGGCCGGGCCTGGACATCGACATCGTGTTCACCGGCCTGCGCCCCGGCGAGAAGCTCTTCGAGGAGCTGCGCATCGAGGGCGAAGACATGCAGCGGACGCGCCACCCCAAAATCAGCGTCTGGCGCAACATCCCGATGGACCGCGATCGCCTGCGAACGGGTATCGACCATCTTGTCACGCTCGCCTCCCAGCCGCATCAGGATCACGACGCCATCGCCGCCGCAATCAAGAACCTCGTCCCCGAATACACCGCCGGCGCCACTGTCCCGACATAGCGCAAGGAAAGGGCCGCCCGATGAGCGGCCCTGCTTATTCTTCCCGATGACCGATAGCCGTGTCGAACGACGCGGCCTCAATCGCGTCCCTCGCCACGTTGGCTCGTCGCCCTGCGGCTATTCGTGCTGCTCCTCATAAGGGGCATACGCGTCCTTGCCGAATTCGTCGCGCGGATGGGCGTGGTCGTAGACCTCTTTGAGCTTCCGCGTGGTCAGGTGCGTGTACACCTGCGTCGTCGAAAGCGACTGATGGCCCAGCAGTTCCTGGACGCTCCGCAGGTCCGCGCCGTTGTTGAGCATGTGCGTCGCAAAGCTGTGCCGCAACGTGTGCGGACTGATGTTCGGATCCAGACCCGCCATCTTCAGGTACTTGTCCATCTTACGGCGCACGCTGCGGGTGCTCAGACGCTGCCCGTGCTTGTTGACGAACAGCACCTTCGTGTCGAAGTGCGAATTGCTCTGGGCCCGTTTGTTGCGGAACTCCATGTAGTGCTGAATCGCCTGGAGCGCCGATGAACTGATCGGGGCAATCCGCTCCTTCTTGCCTTTCCCGCGAATGTGGATGATCTCGCCGAGGAAATCGACGTCCTCCATGTTCAGCGCGACCAACTCACTGACGCGGATGCCCGTGCTGTACAACGTCTCGAGGATCGCCCGGTCCCGGGCGCCCAGCCATGTCTCGGTCGGCGGGGTCTCCAGCAGGCGCTTGATCTCTTCGTACTCGAGGAAGCGAGGGAGCTTCTTGTCCTGCTTCGGAGTGCGGACCGCCGTCAGCGGATTCGAGCTGCGCCGGTTCGTCTTGACGAGATACTTGTAGAAGCTTCGCAGCGTCGCCAGCTTCCGGGCAATCGTCGCCTTCGAGTACGCCTTGTCGTTGAGGTGGGCCAGATAGGATCGCGCCTCGTTGACATCGGCGGCCAGCAGGAGTTGGTCGACGCTCTGCTCGGTCTGCACGGCGACCGCCGTGGCGGCGCCCCCTTGATGCGGCTCCAACGAGCCGGTCTCCTCGTGGGAAGCGTCCCCGTCGCAGGTCTGCAACAGAAAATCCCCGAACTGCGCGAGGTCGGCACCATAGCACTTCGCAGTGTGTTCCGAGAACCGCTTTTCGAACTTGAGATAGTTCAGAAACTGCTCGACTATCGCGTTGCCATCTTGCATAGTCCACCTGCCCACTTCATCTATCGGCATCATCGATCACCTATTTGTTCCCGTCCTATTCCTGCGAACACGTTCTCTACACAAGAGCGTGCCGTTCGATTCAATGCACTCTGGTGACATCGGAGTCATCCGCCGCGAGGAGCCCCTCGGCCCTGCCGATCAGCATCTGGCTCAATTTGAAACTGAGGACCGCCGCATCGAACCAGTCGAAACCAGTCCGATGGTCTTTCACCTGGTCGATCAAGGCGTCGAGGAGCTCGTCCTCCCGTCCCTGCTCGTACCGAAAGATGAACTTCTCGGACCCTTTGTTCAGCACCAGTTGCCGCTGCAAACGCTTCATACCGAGCACCTCGTTCCGCCGCGTCTCAGCCGGATCGGACCTGACGCCGCCCGACCGCCCCTCCAAGGCCCCGACCGTTACGTCCGGTTCATCGGACCTTTCTGAGACGCCACACACATTTATCGGCCAATTGCCTGTCGCTCTTTACAAAAACTGCGCGTGAATATCGGGCATTCCGTATCCCGTGCCGCAGGAGGAGCATTCCGACATGAGCGCCGAAGGGCGCCGGCGGGGAGCGTTTCCGTCAGTCCGGCCGCGTGCAGTAGTAGGTGACGCCGCCCTGGCGTTCCGAGAGGATCGCGTTCTCTGACCGCAGTTGGGTGATGTGCTTGACCGCCTCGTTACGAGTGATCCCAATCCCCGCACAGATGTCTTCGAG
This sequence comes from Sedimentisphaerales bacterium, assembly GCA_040772485.1. Lineage (GTDB taxonomy): Bacteria > Planctomycetota > Phycisphaerae > Sedimentisphaerales > Anaerobacaceae > Anaerobaca. The sequence goes on from JAXGYC010000035.1 coordinate 7,043, forward strand.
AGAACACGGCCGTCGTTTCAGCATTGATAAGACGTCCGCGCAGGTGCGCAACATGTGCCGGTCGGTACGGGCCTCCGGGGCGGCCCCCACCACCTCGCAGTGGCCCCCGATCTGTCGGGCAATGGCCTCCAGACGTTCGCGGGCAATCGCCTCGATTCCAGGCTCGGCAGCCGGGCGCACAGCACTGTTAAGCTGGACCCGATCCGGCCGGATGCGCTCTACATGTTGCCTGATCTTCTCCACTTCATCCGGGCTGGTATTGACCCCCTCCACGAGAAAAACCTCCAGCCAGATCTGCCCATGGAATTCCTGGCGAAACTGGACCAGGCCCGAAACCAGCTTTTCAATGCTGATATCAGGGGCCGGACGGTTCACTCGCTGGAAGGTCTCGGCATCCGCCGCATCCAGCGACGGGATAACGAGGTCGGCCTTGGTGCATTCGGCCCGAACGTCCGGGCGGTAAAGCAAGGTGCCGTTGGTGATGATCGCCACGGGGATGCTCGTTATGTCGCGAATGCCGTCGATCAGGCAGCCCAGTTGCGAGTTCAGGGTGGGTTCGCCCGACCCGCCGATCGTGACGTAGTCTGCCTCGATGCCGGCGGCGAGCTTGCTCTTAAGCTCGTCGAGCACCGCCTGCACGTCGAAAAACTTCCGGCGGACCGTGCTCTTTTCCGTGGTTCTTCCGATCTGGCAGTAGACGCAATCCAGCGTGCAGATCTTGGCAGGCACGATATCGATGCCCAGACTGCGCCCGAGGCGGCGGGAGGGGACGGGGCCATAGATATAGCCGACCGGGTTGACGTCTGGCTCAGTCATGGAGAATCCTGTGGATGCCCGAACAGACGCGGATCAGGCCCTCCAGCCAGTCCAAAGGCAGGATGGAGGCGGCATCCGACTTGGCCTTGTCCGGCGTGGGGTGGACTTCGAGAAACAGGCCGTTGGCGCCGGCCGCCACGGCCGCCCGCGCCAGAATCGGCGCCATCTCGCGCCGGCCTCCGCTGGCGCTGCCCAATCCGCCGGGCTGCTGGGTGCTGTGTGTGGCGTCGAAAACGACGGGACAACCGAAGCGCTTCATGCCCTCGATGGCGGTCATATCGTTGACCAGGCGGTTGTACCCGAAAAACGTCCCCCGCTCGGTCAACAGGATGCGGTCATTCCGGCAGGCGCGAATCTTCTCGGCCACGTTGGCCATCTCATCGGGCGAGAGGAACTGGCCCTTCTTGACGTTGACCGGCTTGCCCGTTTCGGCGCAGGCACAGAGCAAATCGGTCTGGCGACACAGAAACGCCGGAACCTGCACGCAGTCCACCGCAGCGCCTACCGCCGCCGCCTGCCCGGGCTCGTGCACGTCGGTCATAACCGGCAGACCGCTCGCCGTGCGCACCTGCTCCAGAATCCGCAGGCCCTCTTCCAGTCCCGGCCCGCGAAAGCTCGATATGCTGCTGCGGTTGGCCTTGTCAAAGCTCGCTTTGAAGACAATGCCCACGCCGGTACGGTGCGAGATCTGCACGAGCCGCTCGGCGATTTCGAGACACCCTTCCAGACTCTCAATCACACACGGCCCGGCCATCACGAACAACGGCGCATCCAGACCGACCCGGATATTTCCAATGTCGAACTTCATCTGAAACTTCCACCCATAGAGCTTTGCGTTCGGCCGCATGATATCCGTCGGCGCGGGGCCTGGCAAGATCATGTCCTCAGCGGAACGGTCTGGCAATGCGGCTGCGAATGCCCGCCGGCTTGGCACCCGGCGGAACCATGCACTGCACCGCTCCCGGCACCACCTCGATGTGTACGGGCAGCGAGGGGCCAGGGTCGCCGTCCATCTCCGTCCTGAATCCGCCGGCCGGTGAGCTGATCGCAATGTGCCTGCCCTGCCGATAGATCACGTCGCGGCAGCTTGCGTGGCGTTTCAGCACCGTCAGCACCGAGTGCTTGACCAGGTGAACTCGACCGGCGCAGCGGTAGATGCAGACGTCCAACAGGCCGTCGCCGAAATCCGCATGGCGCAGGATCTGAAGCCCGATCGCATATCGTGAGATGTTGCCCACGAACACCATGCCCGGCCCGTCGAAGACCTCCTGCCCGTCCACCACCACCGTCACCGGCTCGAACCGGTGGTTCCAGAAGGTCCGCCAAAGAGGATACACATAGTCGAATTGATTGATGTGTCCGGTGCGGTGCCGGCTGACCAGATCGACGACGTCCCCGTCGAACCCGAAACCGACGATGGAAGCGAAGCACCTGCCGTTGGCCGTGCCCACGTCGAGCGGACGCGTGACGCCACCCTCAAACGCGCGGACGAGGGTCCCCAGGCGTCCGTCGAAACCGAGTTCGTTGGCCAGGAGGTTTTCCGTGCCGCACGGAACGATCAGCAGCGGTTTGACGCTGCCCTCCAGGCCATGGGCCACCTCCCGGACCGTCCCATCGCCGCCGGCGACCACCACCAGAGCGCAGTCCGGATCGACCGCGGCGTCCGTCGCCAGTTCGCAGGCGTGCTCGAGTGACGTAGTCGTGCCCGCGCGCACCTCGTACCGGCGGTCCGTCAGATAGCGATGGAAGCGTCGGCAGGTGAACTTGCCGCTGCTGGCGCCCGACTTGGGATTGACGATGTACTGAATGTAGCCTTCGGATGGCTTCATACCGGCCCGGACCGCTGCCTCACAGAAACACCTCCCTCCGCGTCGATTTCAGCCGAGACAACGCCGCATCGATCAGCGACGCATAACTGTCGGCAACGTGAGAAGCATCCGTCAACGCCAGCGCCTTCTGCACGCTCTGGATGACCCGCGAATCGGGACCTTCGATCTCGACGAACGTGCCGATCAGCGGCAGCGTGTCCAGCGCAATCAAGCACTCCTTCAGCGTCCACTCCCGGCGTCTCTTGTTGAACGCCAGAGCCCGCCGGTATCCCAGCGCCTCCAGCAGGGCTTCGGCCGCCTGCGCGTCGGCGACATCGAGGTTCACTTCCCGGCGTTTCTTGAAGTCGTCGACCTGCTTAGGCCCCTTGTACGTCAGAACCAGACGCTCGCCGGCCCCGGTCGTTTCCACCCGCAGCCGAAGACACTGATCCGTGCGCGTCAACTCCGCGTCGGGAGTGTCGAAGTAGGAATCGGTCTGGACCGTCTCCGAAACGAACGAGGCGCCCTGCGATCGCAGGCGTTCCTCGACGCATTCGAACGAAGGCACCCTCAGTTTCGCTTCGATCTCCAGGTACATCGCGCTCCTCGAAGGCGATCAGACCACGATATTGACCAGGCGCGACTTGATGACGATGACCTTCTTCGGGGTCTTGCCTGCCAGGGCTTCGACGACGCGGTCACAGCCGAGGGCCTTGGCCTTGATGTCCTCGTCCCCGGCCTCCGCCGGGACGACGATGCGGTCTCTGATCTTGCCGTTGACCTGAACCGCCAACTCGATCTGACTGTCTTTGATGAGGTCTTTCTCGTACGTCGGCCAAGGTTCATAGGCCAGGCTTTGGGCGTGTCCCAGCCGCTGCCAGAGTTCCTCGGCAATGTGCGGCGCAAAGGGCGCCAGCACCAGCACCAGCGATTCCAGCACCGACTTCGGACGCACCGGAAGTCTCCCCAAGTGATTGACGAGGATCATCATCGCACTGATCGCGGTGTTGAAGCCGAACGATTCGATGTCGTCGCCCACCTTCTTGATCGTCTGGTGCAGCAGCCGCAACGTTTCCTCGTCGGGCGCCGCCGCCTGGACGCTCGGCGAAAGCCGGCCCGTCTCCTCCTCGACGACCAGCCGCCAGGTCTTCTGGAGGAATCGGTGCACGCCCTGCACACCCTGCATGCTCCACGGCTTCATCGCCTCCAGCGGCCCCATGAACATCTCATACAGCCGCATCGAATCGGCGCCGTAGTCTGTCACGACCTGGTCAGGGTTCACCACGTTGCCGCGCGACTTGCTCATCTTCTGCCCGTCTTCGCCCAGGATCATCCCCTGGTTGACCAGCTTCTTGAACGGCTCCTTCGTGGTGACGTAACCGAGGTCGTAGAGGAATTTGTGCCAGAAGCGCGAGTAGAGCAGGTGCAGCACCGCGTGCTCGGCGCCGCCGATATACAGATCGACCGGCATCCAGTATCTCTCTTTCGCCGGGTCCCAGCCGCGCTCGGAGTTGCGCGGGTCAAGATAGCGCAGGTAATACCAGCAGCTCCCCGCCCACTGGGGCATCGTGTTCGTCTCCCGCCGGGCGGTGCGACCGTCGGGCAGCGTGACATCGACCCAATCCGTCGCCTTGGCCAGCGGCGGCTCGCCCGTCCCCAGCGGCTTGTAGTCGTCCAGATCGGGCAGGCGCAACGGCAGATCGCTCTCCGCAAGGCCCGTGATCTGCCCGTCCGGCAGGTGCAGGATCGGGAATGGCTCGCCCCAGTACCGCTGCCGGCTGAACAGCCAGTCGCGCAGCTTGTAGTTGACCGCCCGTTTGCCCAGACCTCGTTCGGCCAGCCAGGCGGTGATCTTCTCTTTGAATTCCCGCGTCGGCAGTCCGTCGAACGGCCCGCTGTGGATGGCCGTGCCATCTCCGGTGAAGCACAGCTCGCCCCGCGCGACCCGCTCGGCGTCTTCGCGGCTCGGCGGCTGCACCACCTGGATGATCGGCAGTTCGAACTTCGTGGCGAACTCGAAGTCCCGGTCGTCGTGCGCGGGCACCGCCATGATGGCGCCGGTCCCGTAGCTGATCAACACATAGTCGCTGATCCAGATCGGAATCCTCGTCTCGTTGACCGGATTGACCGCATACGCGCCGGTGAACACGCCCGTCTTGTCCTTGGCCAGATCGGTGCGGTCCAGGTCGCTCTTTCGTGCGGCCGCTTCGCAGTAGGCCTTGACCGCCGCTCTTTGCCCGTCAGCGGCAATCGCATCCACCAGCGGATGCTCCGGCGCCACCACCATGTAGGTCGCCCCGAAGAGCGTATCCGGCCGGGTCGTGAAGACCCACAGGTTGTCGTCGCGTCCGTCGATCCGGAAACAGACCTCCGCGCCGACGCTGCGCCCGATCCAGTCCACCTGGAGCTTCTTGATCGACTCGGACCAATCGACCTCCTTCAGATCGTCGAGCAGTCGCTCGGCGTATCTGGTGATGCGCAGCATCCACTGCCGCATCGGCCTGCGAATCACCGGGTGGCCCCCCCGTTCGCTGACGCCGCCGACGACTTCCTCGTTGGCCAGAACCGTCCCCAGCGCCGGACACCAGTTCACGGGCACGTCCGCCTGGTACGCCAGCCGGCGCTCGTCGATATACCGGCATCTCTGGTCTTCGCTGAGCCCCTCGGGAATCGGCAGTTCCTCGATCGGCCGGGCCTTCTGCTGGCCCTCATCGAAGAAGCAGTTGAACAACTTCAGGAAGATCCACTGCGTCCAGTGGTAATACTCCGGGTCCGTCGTGGCGATTTCCCGGTCCCAGTCGTAGCTGAACCCGAGCGCCTTGGTCTGCCGCTTCATATTGGCGATGTTCTGGTTGGTGGTCTCCTCGGGGTGGGTCCCGGTCTTGATCGCGTGCTGCTCGGCGGGCAGACCGAACGCGTCCCACCCGAACGGGTGCAGGACATTGAAGCCCTTCATCCGCTTGTAGCGAGCCACAATGTCCGTTGCGGTGTACCCCTCCGGATGGCCCACGTGCAGCCCCTGCCCGCTCGGATAGGGGAACATGTCCAGAACGTAGTATTTCGGCTTCGAGGCGTCACAGTCGACCGCCCTGAAGCTCTTGTGCTCATCCCAGTACGCCTGCCACTTGCGTTCGATCCGTCCAAAATCGTACGTGCCTTCTGTCGTACCCATCAATCCAGCAACCTTTCTGAGACTCCAGCTCTGCCGCGTTTCGGCGTAGCCGCACACATCCCGGCCCGCCGCAGGCGCAGCCGTCCGGCCCCCTGCCGGCCGAACGAGGTACTATACCGCATTTGGCCAGCCGTTTGTAGCGAAACTTGCCAAGTGTCGGAAGGCAGGGCGAAAGCCGGCGGCGCAGGAACAGTCCGCCACGCCGCCACTGACGCGACTGATACGCGCCGCGTGGCAGCCAGACGCTGGATGCCATGAAGGCTACGAGCCTGCGAGCGCAAGGCACGCCCAGCAGGAAGGTCATAGGACACACTGCCGGGCCCTACGGCTCGGGCGCCTCCGCAGGGATGATCGCAAACGCCTCGTCGCTGGTGTCGTAGACTGAGAACTGCGTGGCGCTGGACACGCGGACCAGGCACTGCTCCGAATCCACCGGCGGGACCATCCACTCGTAGAGGCCGCTGTTGCCGACGTTGGCCGGGAAGACCGCCATCCAACTGGCGCCTCCATCGAACGAGAACTCGATCAGGACTTGCTCGATCGCCCCGTCGCTTTCCCACTGAATCGACGTCACGGTGCCCGCGACCAGAGACTCGCCCCCGTTGGGATCGATCAGTGACATCGATGCCACCGCCGGCTCGACCACGCGCAGGTCCGCCAGGTCCTGGGAACCCCATCGATTCGGAGCACCGAACGTGCTGAAATCGGAGCCATCGTCATAGTCGTTGGAGAATGGCGTAATGGTGGCGTCGGGATCCTCTTCCAGGCGGAAGACTTCGACGTCGCCGACGCCGCTGGCCGGGCTGATGCCTTCCCCGGCCGGACCGAACGCGATCGCCCCAGCCGCATTGCGAATCCGCAACTGCCAGTTGCCGCTGCCGACCGGGAACGACGAGGCCTCAATGTACAAACCGTCGGCGCCGTCCTTGGCCTGTACGTTGATCCACCAGTCGCCGGCCTCGGGGTTGTAGCTGATATCACTCGGCACATCCTCGGCCACCGTGATGATCGTTCCGCTGCGAAGGTCCGACCAGATCGCGTTCTGGGTCAGGTCGAGCGTCTCATCCAGCATGCCGCCTTCGAGCAGGTCGAGATGCCAGCCCCGCATGTCGAGATGATCCTTGATCACGACGAGTTCGAACCAGTCTCCTCCGTTGCCTTGGACACGTCCGAAGTAGCTGTCGGAGGCTCTGCCGCCGTCGAGATCGGACGCGGAGTCGCCGCCGTTGAAAAACTCAAGGCTGTCCACCGCGTTGTACTCGTTCAGGATCACGTCCGCCCCCCAGGCGGTTGCCGACATCAGGACCAGCCCGACCACGGCTGCCGTCACTCTGCTGTAACTCATGATTCCACCCTTTCCTTGTCCTCAATTCGTAAATCAACACGGGGCGTGTCGCCCTGTGCGACCGCCGTTGCGATATCCCTTTTGTCTGGTCGCGCGTTCCGGCCGCGCGGTCACTCGTTCACAGGTAGTCCGGCTTGCGTCAGGGCAACCGCTCCCGGCCGCAGTTCCCACATCCCATCCGGCCGCACCTCCAGGACTTCCGTATCCCGGTAGAAGTTCAGCGTAGCGTTTGCATAGTCCGTCAGCGCGTCCGCCGCCTCGTTCCGGGCATCGTACAGGTGCTCCAGCGCCGTGAGCACCCGCCGGCTGCTCACCCGGGCGTAGGAGAGCAATTCGAACGTGTCTTCCACGCGTCGCTCCGCCAGACGCACCCCTTCGGACAGGACCTGATACCGCTGCGCGGCTTCCAGCAGCTTGCGATGGGCCTCGCGAACCTCCATGCGGATGGTGTCGGCCGTCAGGTCGTACTCCCGCAGCCGCTGATTCAGCGTGACCAGTGCTCTGGCGTACAAATCCTGCTCGGCCACACGGTCGAGCGGCAGATCGAGGGTGGCGCCCGCCGCCACATTCCGCTCACCGTCCGTGCGCGTCTCGGCACTGGCGAAGATGTTCAAGCCGGGACGCAGAGCGTCCTTGGCGACGTAGACGGCTCGCTGGGCGTCGATGACGGCATCGGCGCTGTTGCTCAGATCGAGCCGCTGAATCAGTGCCGTCTCGACGGCTTCCTTCAGCGAGATGTCGGGGCAAGGAATCCCGTGGGTCTTCCAGCTCTCGAAGACCTGGGCATCCAGATCGAATTCCATGGTGGGCGGCACGCCCATCGTGATCTTCAGCAGGTCGAGCCATCGCTCGTATTCCTTCTGCGCCAGAATCTGGGCGTCCTGCGCGCGCAGGATCTCCTGGCGGACCTGGGCCAATTCCTCCCTCGGCAGGCGTCCGGCCTCCACCAGGGGCACGACCCGCGTCTCCAGCCTCTGAAGAGACTCGACATGAACCGCCGCGTTCTCCGCCATGTCCCGCAATTCCAGGGCCTCGTGGTACAGGATGACGACGGACACGATGGTCAGCTTCCGGAAACGGCACACGGTGCGGATCTGGTACAAGGCGCTGCGCTCCGCCTGGGTCAACGGCTCTCGGACGACGCGCGGGTCGCTGCCCCGCAAGAGAGGCTGAACCACACTGGCGCCGAACGTGCCCGTCCAGCCGTGCCTTCCCAGCCCGATGAGGATATCCGCCCATCGCGCGCCGACCGTGGTTCCGACGGCCGTTCCTGTCGCCAGAAGGCGGTTGAAGCCGAGATTCGGCTCCACAACCACACGCTCGTTCGTGCCGTCGTTCGAGTACAAAGCCGTCCCGCCCCCGAACAGCTGCGTCTCGTAGGAATGACGGATCAGACGCATGTCGAGCGTCATCGTGTACAGCAACTCTTTCTGGAGATGGTAGTCACGATTGCGTGCCAGGGCGATGGTCGCCGCCTGGGGAATCGTGAGAGTCCCTGTCTCCGAGACGCTCTTCTCGATCTGCTCGACCTGGTCGATGTCGATGTCGTTGGGTGAGGGAGTGGCGCCCGTGATCCGGTAGTTCGCCTGAGGCCCGAATTCGGGCTCCCATCGGCTGTCCACAAAGCCATAGACCTTCTCATCGGCGTCGTGTTTGTAGCTCTTCGGACCGCAACCGACCAGGAGAACGAGACATGCGATGCACGGAATGCTTCGTGCCCTCCAATTTCGGTTGTGCGATGCGATTGTCACTGCTACATCCGCCTTTACCCTGTCGAAGGCGCCCGCCGGCGCCGACAAGAGGACTGCACGGGCGTTACAGCCCGCTGATGCCGACGACCTCGCCCGAGACCACCGACAGACCCGCAGGGATGCCGATCAGCACGGGCCGTCCCCACTGGGGGACGTTTGGATTGACCCACAGACGCTGCGGCATCAACTCAATGACCGGGCCGATGCGCAGCACTTGCGACTCTGCGATCTGCGCGGGCTCTCTGGCCTTGACCAATTTGACCGTCATCCGGTCTTTCAGAAGCCGCAGTTGGGCCTCATTGACATAGGCAACGATCTCGGTCGGTTCGGTCTCCGCCACGGCCAGGATCGGTTCGCCGGCCGGAATCACCTCTCCGGCACGCCGCACCGTCTGCTCGCCCGGCCTCTGCTGGAGAGCGTCGTTGGCCCGCCCGTGAACGGCAATCACCACGCCGTCAATCGGAGACGTGAGCTCCACATTACGGCGCGTTTCCAGAGCCGTCAATTGGGCCAGCAAGCCCTTCATCAGTTCCTCCTGGACCGTGACCTCCTTGCGAATCGCCTCCAGGGCGTGATCGACGCTCGGCTCCGGCAGACCCTGCTGCGAGAACTGGTCACGCCGTTCCTCGGCCTTTCGCAGGTCTTCCCGCGCCTGCTCCAGCAGTTGCTCGTTTTCCCGTACTTTGCTCTCGAGGGTCTCGTACTGGATTCTCGCTTTCTGCACCTCGTAGGGGGCAATTGCCTCCTTGCTCAGCAGATCCTCCAGGATCTTCACCTCTATGCCCAGGTCATCCAAAGTCCCCCGGTCGAACGCGGTGGTCGCCTGCAACTCGAGAATGCGCAGTCGTACATTCTCGACGTCGGCCGCAAATCTCCGTTCGTTGTCGGCTCGGTCGATCTTCAGGCCCGCCATGTCGGTTTCCAACTGATCCTGTGTGGGAATCAGCAGCGATGCCAGATGCTCCGCTTCGGCGGCCGCGACGGCCAACTGCGCTCTCAGGTCCGCTTCGAGCGTCTGCTCGTTGTCCAGGAGCGTATCGACGATCGCCAGCGTCTGGCCCGCCTTGACCGGCTCGAACAGGTCGACGGAAATGCTGCGGATTCTCCCGGTGCAGTTCATGGCGATCTGGCGGACCTGGCCTTGGGCGATCCCGACGACTTCGAAGCGTTCGGCCCGCTGATAGAACAGCCAGACCACGGCGCCGACCGCCGTCAGCCACACGGTGGCCGGCAGAACGTGCCGCAACAGATAGCGTTTGCGGAGATGATCGTTTCCGGAGCGTTTCGTCTTCATGTCGCCGCTAAACCTCGAGCAGTTGCTCCTGCATGGTCAGACTGATGTTTTCGATTCCCTCGACGCGCTCGAGTTCCGAGATCAATTCCTCATTCCGGGCGGCATTGCGAATCATCAACTGATACGCATAGTCGGCCGGTCCGCCGAAACCGGAGTCCTGCACGGAAATCAGCGTGTAGTTCCCGCAGAAGCGGCGTAGAACCGTCGTGATCGGATGGTCCGGCCCAATCGATCCGCGCAGGCTGAATCGCAGGAATCCGTTGTGCGGCTCATGGGCGCCAAAGTCCGCAAAGTACAGATAGAGGATGATCAGGCACAGCACGACCGTCCCGATAATGGCCGTCGCATACCGGTGCGAGCCGGCCGCCATGCCGACCACCAGCGAACAGAAAATGAACGAGATGTCGCGCGTGTCCTTCAGGACGTTGCGAAAACGGATGATGGCCAGCGCGCCCATCAGGCCGACCGCCGTGATGATGTTGTTGCCGATGACCGCCATGACCATGGCGACCACCACCGTGATCACGATCAGCGATTGCACGTACGAACGGGAGTAGGACAGGCCGCTGTGTGTGGCGTAGTATACCCACGCGATCACCTGCCCGAGCACGAACGCCAGCAGCAGGCTCAGCAGGACGCTCTGCGGGTTGAACGGACCGCCCATCGGCGTCTCTTCCATCAGTTGCCACAGTCTATCCATGCCACCCGTTCCTCACCACAGGAGCGCAAAATCCCAGCGCGCAGGCCTGTTCGATTGACGTCGCATACTTCGACACCGATCGGGCGTCGAGCTCGAACAGCTCCGCCAGGCGGATCAGCCACGCGGGAAACGTTCCCGTGAACTTGATTTCCAGTATTGCATGCCCTTCGGTCAGGGCGTTGCGCTGCCAGCCGGAAGCCCCCAGGCGAACCAGCGGCGCGTCTGTGACCTTGTAGCACAGCTCCCGGTCGAACGTCACTCTCACCCGATTCTCGGAGGTGCTCTCAAAGGCCTGCCTCATGTAGCGGATCAGCACGCGAGGCCCGGCGTTGATGGTCATGGCGTAGAGCTGAAACTGGTTCAACGCCGTTTCGTCCGTCGTATACCCGCGCGGCGGCAATGGTCGCCCCGCCAGCAGAGGCTTGACATCCTCATCCATGACCCGGGCCCGGCTCTTCATGATGACCCGGTTGATCCGCCTCTTGATCTCGAAGAAGCGGGGATACTCCGGCTCATCCGTATAGCTTCGAATCCGAAGCTTGAAACGGTTTTTCTGGCCGGTCAGCGTTTCCCGGCACAACTGCATGTCCGGCGAATCACAATACAGGCTGACGATCGGGTACATCCCGCCGCGTTGCAGCTTGGAGTACCGGTCGTATTCCAGAAACTGCCGCACGTAGAGTTCGATCGCCGCCGCTTTCGCATCACTGATGAGGTACTTCAACTCGTAGCGGCACGCCAGCATGCGATCGCCGCTTTTCTTTGCCGTCGGCGCCGGAGCCTTGTTCTTTCCCGCAGCCGGAAGAACGCAGTCCTGTGTCTTTCCCGTTGTCTGGCCTGTTGTCATGCTGGTGTTTCTTACCAATCCAATGGGCGTTGCTGCGCTCGGGAGCCTCCGCTCCGGCTGCCTGTATCCCAAGCCGGCGCGGTTCCTCCTACCACAAGTAACGAGAGACCCCACGTACCCCCGGCAAGATATCCTCCACTAACACCGCCATTTCGAGGGCTGGATACACTAAGCCCAGCCCAGGTTCTTTTCCTATTTTACCAAAAGTCGGCCCTCTAAGTCAAGGGACTATTAGAATCGCGTTAACGGACCTTCCCAACGCCGAAACCGCAGTGGTGCCGCTACCGAACAGACCCTTTTCGGCCCCAGCGGTGGCATCATGTCAGGGGCAGTTGCCTATACGATGGTTACACCTCCGCTATCCGCCTGCGCCTCCGGGGGATGGGGTTGCGGCGTGCCAGCA
>JAXGYC010000036.1:0-6485 GCA_040772485.1 Sedimentisphaerales bacterium
ACCACGGGAAGGACTATCCGCGTCTGTGGTGGGAAGCCGTGGGGACGGAGCTCTGAGTGGATCGTGTTGAGTCTTGAGCTTGTGCTTGCCGTGTGACTCTACAGGTCGCGGGGCTCGTGGAAATCGTGGTCGTGGTCGGTGGCGAGCAGCTCGGCCTGGGTGCGGACCATGCGGATCGTCCGCCATTTCCCGCCGCGGTAGCGGTGGTAGAACACAAACGAGAACGATAGGAACGACAGCACGACTCCCGTCCAGGCGGCCTCCGGCGAGAGTCTCAGCACGTAGAGGATAACGATCAGGATTCCCAACATCAGCCAGTGGAGCGCCACCGAGACGCACATCGCCCAGACGGTGTCGCCTGCACCGCGAAGGGTTCCGCTGAAGACCACGAGAGCCGCTTCGAGCATCACATAGATCGATGCGATCCGAATCATGCGGACCGCTATCGGTGCGGCGGCGTGGAAGATCGCATCCGCCTGCTCCGGGCGGAACGTGGCGACCAGGTCTTTCGGGAAGCCGACGAAGAGAATGAGGATGATGAGCGAGTAGAGCGATCCGCATTTGAGTCCGGACATGGCGGCACGGTGGGCGATGTCGGGCTGGCCGGCGCCCATGTATCGTCCGACGAGGCTCATGACACCGATCTGAATGCCGATCAGCGGGACGAACGAGACCATATCCCAGTTGAACATGACCGTCACGGCGGTGGCGGTGGCCGGACTGTGGGCGTGGAAGGCGACGATCATGGCGTTGAAGGCCATGAGGTTCAGAAACATCTCGACGCCGGCCGGATAGCCGAAACGCAGCAGCTTGGCCATGGCGTCCCGGTCGAACCGCAGCGAGTGCCACACGCGGAATGTCCGGCGTGTCCGGCCGCTGAGATAGGCGGTCAGAAGAACCCCCAGCCCGAAGACACCCCCGATGACCGTGCCGTACGCGGCGCCGCGAACGCCCAGAGCGGGAAAGCCGAGCCTGCCGAAGATCAAGATGTAATTCATTCCCACGTTGGCCAGCATCGCCGTGACGGCGCTGACCATGACGATGCGCGTTCGCCCGATGCCCGAGAAGAAGCTGCTCAGGCAGTTGCGCAGCAGGCCAATCACAGTCGCATAGATCACGATGTCGAAGTATTCGATCTGCGGGGCGAGTTGCCCGGCGGAAATCCCCATCCTGGCAAACGCCAGATGCACGAGCGGACGGGCCAGCAGGATCAGCGGATAGGCGGTCAGGGCGATCAGCATTGCCTGCGTGGTCGCCGTCGCGCAGCGGTCCTTGCGGCCGGCGCCGAGATACTGGGCCACCAGCGCCGTCGAGTAGCCCGTCAATCCCAGAAAGAACGTCATCAGCACGTAGCAGGTCAACCCGCCGGCCATCGAGGCGTTCATCTGTTCCGGACCCAGCTTCGACAGGAAGAGGCGGTCGGTGAACATCATGACCGTGTCGCAGGCGTGCGAGATCACCATCGGCAGCGCGATCGCCAGCAGCTCGTGCATCCCGCCGGCCGCCGCGGCCTGGGAGGGGGCCCTCCGTTCAAGTTCTTCAACCCGTGTCATAGCCCCTGCTCACAGCCTTGCATCGCCTTGACCTGCCGATCCATAAAAGAAAAGCCCTTCGGTTCCAGTTCCGAAAGGCCTTGGCATCGTTCTGACAAGTCCCGCCGGTGCATCTTGCACACACCGCCCTTCCACGACGGGATTTCGTTCTCGTCTTGTTTCACAGCCCGCGTACTGTACACGAAAGATCACTCGCGGTCAACAGCACCCTGCAGATCGGGCCGCACACCAGCAGCGGACATCGCAAGGCAAAGGCTATCTCCAGCAGGGGAGTCTCACCAGCGCAATTGGATTTCGGATGGCCCGGACAGGGTGAGGGTCAGCAGCTTTTTCTCGCGGCTGAAATGCCTCGTGGTTTCGCCTGCGCCACCATCGGTGCGGCGGACCATCACGCCGGAAGGCTCGTTTGGGACGCCGGAGATCAGAACGGTGAAAGCGGCGTCGCCCCAGCCGGCGGCCTCGAAGCTCACCATCGCATTTGACTGCTGCAATTCGTCGATCTCGCACGGCGCGTGGATGAACCAGTTCCGCCCCTCTACCCTGCGGACGTCGTAGAGCTGGCCCTGCCCGAACAGCTCGGCCAGATGCGCCTGGACCGTGCCGGGATTGATGGCGGGCCCATCGCTGATCTGCGCCCGGAGGTGGAAAAAGTCGGGCAGCAGGCCCTGGCGCTTCTCGTCGCTCTGCGGCCAAGTCATCTGGAGGCCCGTGGCGGTGATGGCCTTGGCGAGCATCCGCCAGGGTCCGGACGAGTCATACTGAGCGAGCTGATGCAGCGCCGAACCGTAGACCAGGCCGCACCACTGAACCGGCTGGCCGAACCAGATCGGCGCCTTCCAGTTCGTCGCGCCCAGGACCGCGATCGTCGCATAGGGACCCACCTCGCCCTTTGTCGGGTTCGCCAGGTAGACAAACGGAACGCCCGTCCAAGCCCAGTATCGGGCCTGTTCGAGATAGTCGGGCCTGCCCGAAAGGACGAAACCGAGCGTGTAGGCCTTGACCATGTAGGCGGAGGCGAGAATGTCCGGCGTGTGCAGAGGCACTTCCCAGGTCTGCGCCCCGCGCGGGACCGTGCCGGCATACAGGTCCGTCTGCTTGTCCAGCAGGGCCAGACCCTGCTCGATGAGCGACGAGTCGGCCGACAGGGTCGCCGCTTCGAGAATCTGAGTGACATCGGACGCGGCCAAACCGTTGGCGTGGTACGTGAAGTGTCCCCTGGAATAGTCCACCTTGCCCGGCTGATAGTGCTTGATCCCCTGCGCATCGAAATTCTCGAGCAAGGCGACGGCTTCGGACTGCCTGGACCGGACGTAAACCTCCACATCGCCCAGAACCAGCGCCGGCGTCGGGGTCCGCACGTGGGAAACCGTACCCCAGTAGGGCTGTCCGGCCGGCAGCTTGCTCAGCGCCAGGTCCCGACCATCGTTCAGCCGCACAGCCAGATCGGCGTCGCCGCAGTGACGTGCGAGCCAGTCCATATACACGGGCGCATCGCAGGCGGGCTGGGCCCCAAAGGCACTTCCCCAGACCGCGTGGCGGAACAGGCCGCCTTCGTTGATCGCCGAATCGAGCCAGCCATGCGACAGCAAGGTCACGGCGGCGTCGAATCCGCCCTCGAACACGGGGACGGGCAGGAACCCTCGAATCTGAACGTATTTCTCGACGGCAGGGATAATCGTTTGCCCTTCTCCGGCGATGATTATGGCGCGCGACCGGACCGGCCGATCCGCGAGGAGTCGGAACGGCGTGTGCGCCGCCAGGTCGTTCTCGAAGCGAAGGTCCCCCACCGCCGGCGCGGTCAGCGCCATCACGTGGGCGCCGCTGCCGTAGATCGTATCGGGCGAGTCGAAGACGGGCGCTGCCAGGTCCGACGGCTCCCAGATCAGTCCGATGTAGCGATCCTCGTGAGCGACGGCCATCAGCGGAAACGTGATCTTGACGGGATCGGGCACGCGGCGGACGTGCTCGGGGGTCGTGATGTCCGCCTCGCTGCTGCTCGGCTCATCCTCAAGGTATTCCAGGCCCGCCAGAAGCCCCTGGGTCTTGCGAGGGCCGAAGGTGTCGAGTCCCGGGAACAGGGTCAGCCACGGCAGGTAGACGACTTCGCGGTCGTGGTCGGTCGCGAATTCTGTGTCTGCCACGAGCGTTCCGGGGACTCGCCCCGGCGAGACCCGCCTCGTCAGTCGCCATTGGCCGCCTGCGGGATCGGTCAGACTCGCGACGCATACCAGCGCACCGGATGTCACCTTGCAGGAAGACCGAGCGGCCGAGAGATCGAGCCAGTGGGGCTGCCCATCGAGCATGATCCCGACGATCTCTGACGCGTGCCCGGCCGCCATTTCGACACCACCGCAGTCGATCAGAAAGTCACCCCACCGCTCGGGCGAGTGCCGTAAAGACAGATCGCCGGATTGAATCACCGCCAGGTCCGCCCGGGCCTCATCGAGGCGTTGCGGCTTCTTCAGCGGCGGTTGAGCTACGGCGGCCAGAGATTCCACTCGAATGGAACGGACCACGATCGAACCCGGCCCTGTAGCCGGGTCGAGACGAAATCGCGTGCCCGGTCCGAGCGGTTCACGGATCATCAGCGCATAGTCATGCCATTGCCCATCGTTAGTCACCATGAACCGGACGGAGCGGCCCGCCTCGAAATGCCGACCGTAGAAAAGCTCGCCACCGGCGTCGGCGTCGGACTTCATCGTCACGGTGACGCGCGTCATGGTCCCCCCGGGCAGGTCCACCGCCGGCCCCTCGATCCATGGGTCGATCCCGGTCGAGACGAATGCCAGGCCGTCGGAGCCGGCGGCCAGGTCCGTAACGAAGCTGTTTCCGATCCACCCCTGCGTCCCCTGCGTGAAGTCCCACGTCACGATGGCGTCGGCCCACACCGAAGACGCAAGACACACCAGGATCACTCCGATCGTACCTGCCGATATTCCGCTGCTGTTCTTCATAAACGACCTCCGATTCCTGTCCGTCGTGTCGAACTCTGATCGAGTCGTAGTATAATGGCGCCCATGACCCTCGAACAGGAGATTAAGGATCGGGTGCTCGCGCTCGGATTCGATGCCGTGGGAATCACCGACGCGTCGCCGATCACCGACACAGACGTCGCACGACTTCAGACGTGGCTGCGGACCGGTCACGCCGGCCGGATGCAGTACATGCATCGCAACGTCGAGAAACGCATCCATCCGGCGGCCCTGCTGGACGGGGCGCAGTCGGTGATCGTTGTGGCGCTGAACTACAAGCCGGACAGTTTACCCGCCCCCCCGCAGCATCCGCAGCGAACAGGGGCTGTGGCCCAATACGCCTGGTATGAAGACTATCACGAATTCATGAAATCGCTGCTGTTCGAGCTGGCGGATTTCCTTCGCGCGCGGACGGACCGGAGACACCGATTCAAAGCCTGCGTGGACTCGGTCCCGCTGGCCGAACGGGCCCTGGCGGTCCGCGCAGGTCTGGGCTTTGTCGGAACCAATCACATGCTGATCCACCCAGCGCTCGGGCCTCAGGTCTTCCTGGGGGAACTGGTGACCACCGTCGAGCTTGAACCGGACCGGGCAAGACCCGGATCGTGTGCCGCCTGCGACCGCTGCGTCCGAGCCTGCCCCACCGGCGCACTTGGGGCGGAGGGCACGTTCGACGCCCGCAAATGCATCAGCTACCTGACCATCGAACACAGAGGGGACGTTCCGCCGGAGATGGCCGCAAAGACCGGTGACAGGGTCTTCGGCTGCGACGCCTGCGTCCTGGTATGTCCCCATCAGCACGCCGCACCAATCCGCGCCAACGGGAGATTCCGCTTTCACCACGAGAACGTGCGACTGAATCTGGAGGAACTGCTTGAGTTGAGCCCCGAATCGTTCGAGACCCGATTCGCCGATTCCCCCATCCGCAGGACCGGGCGAGAGCGGCTCCAGCGAAACGCGCGAATCTGCCTGGAAAACGAGCGCCGCCGGGATATGTGACACCCTCCCCTGTGGCTCGATCCGCATCCCATCCTGCCGCTCAGGGAGCGACGAACGCGTCTTTCTCGGAGCAGGGCCGTTCGCAGCCGCGCATCTCGCAACCGTCGGTGATCTCCGCCGGCATGAAAATATCATCCTCGGAGAAACTGGTGTGCCGCTGCCGAAGGAATTGAATGCTGCCATCACTGAACGCGACATTCTGTCCGCGTCCGCCGTGATTCCGGCTGTTTGCCCTCAGGAACTCTTCATCCACGCGCAGCCGGAACTCCGCAGAATAGTCCGCCGGGAGCCTTTCGGCGAGGGGATTCTGGTCGGCCATGAGCACCCTGCGCGTCCCGGAGTTGGTCTCTCTCGATTGCGGACAACCGATTCGAATGCTGAAAGAGATGAAGCTGCGCTCGGGGAAGTCGCTGTAGTCTTCCACCTTCAGATTCTCGAAGGAAACCTTGCCGTCGATGGGCCTAGCCGGACAGAGGAACTTCTCCGGGGACACATACCTCTCCCTGACGAGCTGCCAGCCGCGACGCGTGTTGGAATGGTTCTCAGGACCTTGGTAGCCAACTTTATACCAGGGGGCACCCGCCTCCACGGGTACGCTGGGAAGCTGCCCGTTGTGGTCGCCGGCGTACCTGACCATTCCCTCCTGAACCGCGCCCAGATTGGTCTGGCATCGAGATTGCCAATACTGCTGCCTGGCAAAACTCAGCGTCGGCAACAGGACCCCGACCGTCAGGACCAGGACCGCCGCCACCGCGGCGATATCCCCCCAGTTCCTCCAGAAGGGAATCCGGATCGTCGAGAGGCCGATCTGTCCGACCGGGAGCAGCTCTTCGGCCCGGTCCGGCTGCAAGGCGGCTTGCGAAACCTCCTTCAGACGCAGAACCGTTCTGGCGGCCAGCTCCTCCGGACATGGCTCGACTTCCAGTGCGTCCAGTGGAGACAGGACGCTTCGCAGCGTGTC
>JAXGYC010000037.1:0-6146 GCA_040772485.1 Sedimentisphaerales bacterium
TTCAAGGACAATGAGCCAACTGCACTATGCATATGGGACCAACACGATTGGTCCTTTGGATATCCTTCTCGTAAGGGCGGCAGTGCTATGGGAGGCGATTTGAGAAACAAGGTGCCTGTGGTGGTAGGAATCGGAGAGCTTCTCTGGGATGTCTTCCCGCAGAGAAAGACGCTCGGGGGAGCACCGGCCAACGTAATCTTCAACTGCAACCAACTAGTGCTCCGTTACTTCTGATTTGATGCACAATCTCGGGTCTCTTTGCCGATGGGATAGTTGGCCCCAAGTAAGGAGATCTGCCATGAAGAAGAAGTATATCGTAACGCTGACTGACGAGGAACGATAGACGTTGCAGGAGATGCTTTCGCGTGGCAAGGCGGCCGCTCGCAAGCTGATGCACGCCCGGATTCTGCTGAAGGCCGATGCCCCGCCCGGCGGTCCCGGCTGGAACGACGAGAGCATCGCCGAGGCGTTGGAGGTGGGTCGCGCGACGGTCGAACGGGTACGCAAGGAGTTCGTGGAAGAGGGCCTGGACGCGGCATTGGAGCGCCGGCGGCCACGCCGCGTGTATGTGCGGAAGCTCGACGGGGACGGCGAAGCCCATCTGGTGGCCTTGGCCTGCCAGAAGCCCCCGGAAGGTCGCAGCCGCTGGACGTTGCAGTTGCTGGCGGACCGGATGGTGCAGTTGGAGTACGTCGATGCGATTTCGTACCAGACGGTGCGTCGGACGCTGAAAAAAACGAGATCAAGCCTTGGTTGAGCAAGCAGTGGTGCATTCCGCCGCAGGCCAATGCCGAGTTTGTCTGGAAGATGGAGGACGTGCTGGAGGTGTACAAGCGGGCGTATGACCCCAAGCGCCCGGTCGTGTGCTTGGACGAGACCAGCAAACAACTGATCGGCGAGGTCCGCCGCCCCGTTCCGGCGGCCCCAAGTCAGGTGGCTCGCTACGACTGTGAGTACGTTCGTAACGGTGTGGCCAATCTCTTCATGATCTTTGAACCCTTGGCAGGTCAGCGGGATGTGGAAGTGACGGAGCGGCGGACAAAGAAGGATTATGCCCAAGGGCTCCGCAAACTCTCGGACGAGGTGTACTCGGAGGCGGAGATCATCGTGTTGGTGCAGGACAACCTCAACACGCACTCACCGGCCTCGCTGTATGAGACGTTCGCGCCGGCTGAAGCCCAGCGACTGGTGGCCCGGTTTGAGTGGCACTACACGCCCAAGCACGGCAGTTGGCTGGACATGGCGGAGATCGAACTGGGCATCCTGGGCCGGCAGTGCCTGTCGCAACGCATCGACAACATCGAGGCCCTGCGGCGACAGACGCGCATCTGGGAGAAACGTCGTGACACAGCCAAGACGAAAGTCAACTGGCAATTCACCACGGCAGATGCCAGAACGAAGCTCAAGAGACTCTATCCCTCACTCGAGGAGTAACGGAGCACTAGCCCGCATTTCTCACCGCAGGCTGGATTTGTCGCCGGCAGAGGCTCTGGGGCGGGGACCGGCGGTGGGGACGGGTGCTGAAGGACGATGGAGAGGGCGGGATCGGCGGTTGGACGGCCATCTGACAGCTGGAGTGGCGGATCGGGTCGGCGAAAACCCCTGGTCAGGGCGTTCGCCGAGCGTCGTCTGATCTCATGGCAGACGTCTCGGACGGTGGTGGACGCGTGAGAGACTCGGACGAGTCGCTATCCGCTGTCCCACATCGGCAGAGGTCTGTGCCAAGCCGTCAGTTGTTCGTAGACCCGGGCAAACACGTCCTGCCACGGATAGGCGTCGGACAACGCGATCCAGACCTTGCGAACGGTCACGCGCACCACGGCTCCGATCTTCAGCAGCCGCAGACGAATCGTATCGACCTGGGCACTCTCCAGCGGCGTGCCTTGGAGTCCGAACTCGCGCAGCGCCCGCAGCAGGATGTACGCCACCGTCGAGAACGCCAGGCGCAATTGATTGGCACGCAACGTCTGGCAACTCGTGCGGTCGGCGAATAGGAACAACTGCTGCTCCTTGATCCGGTTCTCCATATCGCCTCGGCCGCAGTACTGCTGCTCGTACAGCGATGCGGTGTCGAACGCTTCGGCCGACAACGACGTGACCACGAAGCGGGGATTGGATTCTTTGGCCAGGTGCTCGGCCTTGCCGATCACCCGCCGGGCACAGGACCAACTCTTCCGCGTGCGATACGTGAAGTCCTGGAACACCCGCGCGGACTGGCCGGTCCGTTCGAACTGCGCCTTGGCCTCGTGCAACTCTTTACCCAGGATCCGTAACAGCCGCTTGTTTTTCGACAATCCGAACACGTAGCCTACCGCGTGCTCTTCGCACCAGCGCATCAGATGCTCCCGGCAGAACCCGCTGTCGCCCCGCAGCACGATCGGCACCTCGGGCCAGACTTGACGAATCCGCGCCACGATCCGCGCGACATGCTTGAGGGCTCCGGCGGTCACATCGAGATCCGAAGGACGCAGCAGGGCCAGCAGCGGATGATCGTCCCAGAACACGTACAGCGGCAGAAAGCAGTACTCGTCATAGTAGCCGTGGAAGAACCGACCCCGTTGGTGGCCGTGGATCGGATCGTCGGTGGCATCGAGGTCCAGCACGATCCGCGACGGCGGTGTCGGGTGCTGGAGTAGGAACGCCTCTATGAGGAAATCATGGATCTGGTGCAGATGGGCGGCGATCTTCTTGTAGCGATGGCTCCCGTTCGAACCGACCGGTGTCAGTTCGAGTCGGTTCAAGGTGCTCTTGCCGGCCAGGGCCTTGCCCCGGTCCCGCCGCTGCCGTCGGTTGTGGCCCTCGGGTTCCTCTTTGCCGACCAGCACCGCCAGCATCGCATCATGCCGCAGCCAATCGTGATCGTTGAGGTCCTCATACCCCAGGCACAGACCGAACAGCCGCTGCTTGAGCAAATCGGTCACCGAGTGCTCGACCAACTCCGGATCGCGGTGGTCCCTGAAGCAGGCGGCAAAGCGCTCGATGAAGCCGAACCGTTCCTCGATCTGCCGCAACAGGACCCCGCCGCCGTCGCAGGTGACGCGTCCCCCATCAAAGCGAGCGACAACGTCTCGCCGACCGAGGGGTTGAAATGTGAACGTCTGCTGGCTACACTGTGTTTCCATAAACCGTCTCCACCAGAATGCGTAAGGTGCCGGATTCAGCATCACTCACGCGGTCGAGACGGTTTTGTTGTATGTTCCTGGTGAGAAATGCGGGTTAGACACGAGCTTCAGAGAGAGGAATCTGGCAATCAGTTGCAACGATTGATGGCACATGGGGTGTGATCGACGGGGGCGATCAAGCGTATTCGTAGAGTTGGGGCGAACCAGTGCCGCCTCGCTGGGCAAAGCCCTGTGAGTGGGATCTGGCGGAATGCGGAAGATGGTGCAACCAAGCGGCATCACGGGGGTGCCCTCCGTTGGGCCGGCAGCCGTCGGATCCAGATGAGCGTGCCGGTCTTGCAGTAGGGACAGAGGTGTGTCTGTGGCGGCGGTGGCGTCTCGACAGGCGGATCGGGTCGCGATGGCTGTTGTTCATCGGGCGACGGCTTGGCGAATCGATCTTGCCAAGTGTGCAGACGGTCCCGGTGGGAAGGACTCCAGAGGCCGTAGTAACGCACCTTGTGGACCCCGCTTGGTAAAACGTGCTGGAGGAAACGCCGAATAAACTCGTTGGCATCGAGCGTCATGGTCTTCGTTGCCGCCGTGCGGGAGTCCCGGTAGCGAAAGGTCACTTTGCCGTCGTCGATCGAGAGAATGCGGCTGTTGGTGATGGCGATTCGATGGATGTAGCGGCCGAGATACTCCAGGACTTTCTCCGTGCCCTGGACGGCCGGTTTGCAGTGAACCACCCAGTCTTTGTGCCCCAAGGACGACGGCAACTGGATCTCGGGCAACCGCCGTCGGATCTGGTCGAGGAGCATGCCGCGAAAGAGCTTGGATAACGCCTTGACCGGAACCAGATAGTCGGCTCGGGCCGGCCGCCACTGCTGTCCATCTGCCGATACGCCTCCACCGGTCACTAGGCAGTGCACGTGCGGATGATACGCCAGATTCGAACCCCAGGTATGCAGAACGGCCATGATTCCCACCAGGCCCCCGACATAATGAGGGTCGGCCGTCAGCTTCAAAAGAGCGTGAGCCGCCGACTGCATGAGCAGAGCATAGAGCTTCTTCTGGTGGAGGCGCGCAACGCCTCTGAGCTCCTGGGGGAGCGTGAAGATCACATGGTAATACGGCACCGGCAGCAGTTCCGCCTGCCGCTGCTGCAGCCAGGTCTGGGTGTCGCCGGCATGGCACTTGGGGCAACTGCGGTTGCGGCAGGAGTGGTAGGAGTAATGCTGACGACCGCATGCGTTGCATTCGTACAGATGACCGCCCAAGGCGGCCGTGCGGCATCGCTGGATGTCCTCGAAGGCCCGCCGGTGACTGGCGGGCATCTTATCGCCGAACTGCTCGAGATAGGCCGGGCCGTATCGCCGCAACACATCGGCCACTTCGATCACGGCGGTTCAACCGAATCTCAGCCGCGTGTCATTACCTTGTTGACCTGGGCCTGGACATCCGCCATGGTGCTCTGGGTCAGGTGCATATAGATGAATGTGGTCTTGAGACTCCGGTGCCCGAGCAATGCTTGAGTGGCGCGCAGATGGACACCGGCTTCCAGCAGATGCGTTGCGTAGGAATGCCGCAGGGTGTGGCAACCGACGTTCTTACGAATGGCGGTCTCCCAGAGCGCCGCCTTCAGACAACGTCGCACCTCGCCGCTGCGAATCGTGGTGGCGCCGGTCTTCGTGGGAAACAGCCACGTCGCCGGCCGGCGCTGGGTCCAGTAGGCGCGCAGTTGGGCCAACGTCTGCTGGGGCAACGGGACGGAACGATCCTTGTCGCCCTTGCCGTTGCGAACCCACACGACCATCCGCTGGCTGTCAATGTCCTGGATGCGAAGATGCAGAGCCTCGGAAACCCGCAGACCACAGGTGTACATCAGGATCAAGCTCATGCGGGCCTGGGGCCGGCGAACCCGATCCAGCACCGACCAGACTTCCTCTCGACTGAGCACCACCGGCAGCTTCTTCTCGGTCTTGATGCGCGGCAACTCCAGCACTGGCCAAGGCCGCTCCAGGGTCCGTCGATACAAGAACTTCAAGGCCGACAGATGAATCTTGAACGTGCTCTTGGCGAACTTGCGGGTCTCGATCAGATAGAGCAGGTAGTCTCGAATCTGCTCCTGGCTCAATTGGTCGGGCCGGCGGTGGTAGTGCTCCGCTAACGCTGTGATGGCGTCCAGATACCCTCTTTGGGTCCCCGGCGCCAGGCTCCTGAGCTTCATGTCTTCCATCATGCGGTCTTTGAGGTCTTTCATGGTAACGCTCCTTGCCTAAGGACAATAATCCGTGACACCCGCCTGCGGGGCATCTGACAGGGAGCATATCCAAGAACCTCTACGGAAGAAAAACGAGCGTGACTACGGAGCCAGGCTAACGAAACGTCATCCTACCGCGAAGCGGTTTAGTCCAACACCTTCACAGAGGAGTTCTCTGACTGTATCCGTTCATAACGACCATCCATGTCGGCCCGCTCTTGGTACGGCCTGGCCCAGTTCCGGGCGATAGGCAAAACCCCGCCCCAGGTGAAACCGAGCCAGGCCCTATCTCTTACGCTCACGCATGCCTTCTCGCACGATGCCTGCTTCATCAACTCGCGGCTGCATCATTGGCCAAGAGGCATCATCCATCATGAATCCCTTTCCTGCACGCCTGTCACAACCGATTCTACTTTAGAACGAGCATTCGGGCCGGACGGTACAAGGACCCTAATCCGCTGTCGGGTGTCACTTTCATGATCATGCCGGGGCTTTCCACCCGGTACACACCGTTGCCGCTGTAACCGACGGCGTAGGTCACCCCGTTGACGGTCCCCAGGCTGATGAAGTGGGGGCCGCCGCCCATACCATCATTGAGGACCTGCTTCTCGAACGAGCCATCGGCATTGTACTGCGCGATGCCGCCACCGTTGCCGCTGTAGACCACCAACAGCTTGTCACCGACCCACAGAAGGTCTTGCGGCGTGTTCATCTCGGCAAATGTGTCGATGAAACCGCCTTTCGTGCCGTTGAACTCAAAGACGGCGTGGTTCTGTCGACCG
>JAXGYC010000038.1:0-4130 GCA_040772485.1 Sedimentisphaerales bacterium
TTCGAGCATGTGATCGCAGTTCTTGAACTTGCAGTGGTCGATGCGGAAGTTCTTGCAGGTTCCGCGGATGGTCATCAGCCCGCCCCAGTTCCCCGCGTTGCGGTATCCTGTTCCGTCGAGGGTGATGCCCGTGATACGGAAGGGCTTGCCTTCCACTCCCAGCAAGAAGAACGGGGCCGCGTCGGGCTGGGCCCGATCGTCACCAATGATGGTCTTGTCGATGCCCGCTCCTTGAATGGTGATGGCCTTCATCTTGGCCCCACGGCCGCTGTTCCAACCCTTCGACCAGACGGCCGTGCCGGCGGGGAGTTGGACGGTATCGCCGTCTTGGGCCGCGTCGATCGCTGCCCAGACGGCTTCCGGTGTCAAGGCAGCGGCCGTACGCGTCTCGGCATGAACCGCGGCGCGAAAGCTGCCATCGAAAGCGCACCAGAAGGAGCAAGCCAGCAACAAGCGGAATCCGCATCGTCCAATCGTCATCATCTCCTCTCCTTTCGCCTGGGGAAACTCTCGCATGCCGGAGAAGTCCGACGATTCGTTGCTTGCCGTTCGGAACTCGGTGACGGGACGCACGCTCAAGGCGAGGTTTGGTTCGAGTCCGGAATGATCGCACGAGGGCGGGCGACCGGTTCGTTCGGCGAGAACTGAAGCTGGCTGGCTCGAAGCGATTCAGGCGTCAAGCCGTTCCTCACCCCTCTCGGATCTGGCTCGGGCGAACAGATGCAGTGTCCTGAGCGTGTCGTCGCCGAAATACGTGCGGTCGTCGGTGAATCGCTGCGCGACTTTGTGGATGAGATCCCGGAAATCCCAAAGCTCGATTCCATCGCGTCTGGCGGCTTCGTCGACCCCGGCGTACCAGCCCCATGTGACAACGACCTTGCGATAGTTGCCGTCCTTGAAGCCGTAGTCGCTCAGCTTGCTGATGACGTGCGGATCGCCGAACTTCCGATCGCGAAAATAGCCGAGCGTTCGCCGCTGCCCGGCCTGTTTCACTCGCTGCTTGAGCGCTTCGGGGCTGTACGGGTGGTTCGTGAGTTTGCTGTACGACCCGGAAACGGAGACGCCGCTCTCGATGTGGTAGCGTTCGAGGGTGACTGGATTGATTGCGAGTAGATCGATCTCCATTTGCCCGTCGCAGCGGATGTTTGGAATCGTCGCCCATCCCTCGACGTATCGAACGTAGGCTTCGACGATGCGTTCGGTGGTTTCCATGCTGTGGTCCTCCCGAGCTGGCGGTGCGGTTTCAGTGCCGTGTTTGACGTGCGTCTCGTGGCGGGAACAACCTGGCCGTTGCCATGCCGTGGGGATGGACGACGGCCGAGCAGGACCGATTGTTCCGCGCGGCAATCCGCGATTCAAGCCGCCCTGCGGTAGTAGTGCCTGAGCCGCCGGCCCAGTCGCTTCTTGCAGCGGACTTCGGAAAGCCGGACCACTTCCGGATCGTCGGCCTTCTTCGTGTCCTCGGCTGGCACCAGCAGCTCGTTGTCTTTGGCCTGGTGCGGTCGTGACTAGTGGTAGAAGGCGACCATTGAATTATGCGTTGTACCGGGCCATTGGTCCATAGGCCCCAGTCCCGATGGCACTTTCATCAGCGGCGCAGATGATCGAGGGCGGTATAGGTCCGCTGACTGACCAAGCGTTGGCCGGTCGCCGAACACGAGTTGCCGATGTACAATACCGGTTGTGGCGCGGCAGAGCTGAGCGGAACAGCCAGCTCGCTATTCGGCGGAGGTGAATGATGACGACAGATTTGGCATCTCGTGTGGCGGCCTCGGACGAAGTGGACGTACAGTCGTACCAGCAGTTCTGGGAGAACGTTGGCCCGGATGTCCTGGAGCGGTATGCGGGCAAGTTCGTCGCGATGGAACACAACGTGAACGGCTGGGAGATTGTCCAGACTAGCGATGACCTGGACGACCTCCAGGCGGCGCTCGTGGCCGGTGGGGCGGATCTCAGCAAAGTCGTCTTTGACCGCGTCCACATCGAGGACGCAACCGCCGTAGGAATTGAACTCCAGTGATGATTCGAGTCCCATATCGCGCATTTCGTAACGTGAGGATTGCCCCGAGCCTCGCGCCGCTTGGTGCCCCATTGCTTCGCTACCGGCCAATCATTCCCCTGCGCGTGATCGCACCAGCGCCGGCGTCGAGAAGCGTGCTCGTGGGCGATGCATTTGCCGACCCCGGCTGCGATGTGACGGTTGTCCAGCAAGGGCTTCTCCGACCGCTTGGGCCCGTGAGCTTCGTCCACCAGATGAACCATCGGTGGAAGGGGAGCGACTACCGCGTGCGATTCGCCCTCTTGCGGCTGGAAATCTTCGACGGTGCCACCACGCTGATGTGGCCGGCAGCGGTGGGATTCACTGATGCACCGATTCCCTACGGGTGCCTGCTCGGCTTAACCGGGTTCTTCGAATTCCTGGATGTGCACTTCTTGGGGTCGGATCGCACCCTGGAGATTGAGCCCAATCCACTGTTTCACGCTGCCGGTGGCAAGGCAAGAATCTCAGCGTGACGGCTTGACCGTCGGCTTGACGGACGTGGCCCTGTTCGGTGTGGCACGGCTCACTTGTCAGCCGTGCCGAAAGTGCCGCCGAAACCTGCCATCGAGGAATCCGCCCTCCGGTCGGCTGCGGGCACAGCCAGGACCAGCGGGAGAGCGGTCTCTGCTTTCCGCATCCGTCGCCGCTTCCCACGGCCAACAAGTAGTCACGCAGCGGTTTCACGCTGACCTACCGCGTCGACTTCCCCTAGCGCCCTTTCTTCCCGGCCGCCTCGATCGCCTCGATGTCGGCGCCCAGGGGTTTGCCGTCGGTGCCGGCCGTGCGATATTTGCTGGTCGACGTCAGTCGATAATCACCGCTGGCGAAATTGGCAAATCCCACCGCCGACCAATCGGCGTCGTCTTCTGGAGTGGTGCCGACGTGCTTCGGCTCGACCAGGAAGCCGTCGGCCAACGTCTTGTTCTTCCGGAGATGCTCAGCCCGACCTTCGCCGTGACCTACCAGCAGGTTCTTCGCGACAATCCCGTTGGGGAACGCCTCGGCGAAGGTGTTCTGCCCGCCGTCGACACCCACCCCGTATCGGCCGAACCCGAAGATGTTGTTGGTCAGCTTGAAGCGCTGGCAGGGGATGCCCTCGACCTTGCCCGCGGTGTCGTGCCCTTTCAAGCCAGACATGACGAACGACAAGTAGTTCGTGGGCACGAACGTGTTGTGGTCGACCTCGATATCGTCCGAGCCCCAAGTGATCATGAAGCCGGTACGCTCGACGCGCTCGAACAGATTGTTCCGGATCAGAAACCGTTGCGTCTGCTGGCTCTGGTTCGGAAACAGTCGTGCTGCGGGTCGCCGTGGATGTACACACGATCGAGGATCACGTGGTGCGCGACCGCGTCCAGCGTGGTCTGCTCGGGTGCGCCCTGTCCCAGACGGACGATGGCCCAGGAAGTCTTCACGGTCGGCGCAACCGTGATTTCGAGGCCGATCAAACGGTAGTAGCCCGCCCGCAGCGCCGTGCTGATGGCCGGATTGGCGTTCGGGGCGACGATCTTGGGCATGGCGGCCGCATCCTTCGGACTCATCCGCACTCCTTCCTTCGGCAGCCCGGCCATATTCGAGCTGCGGATGGTGATCCATTTTCCGCGGTCCTCCCCGCCCTCCTTGACCGGCAGGATGAAGTTGCCCGTGTAGGTGCTGCCGGCTTGCAGCACAATTTCATCGCCCGGCTGGGCCTTGTTCAGAGCCGCCTGAAAATCGCCCCCGGGGCCGACCTCGATCGTTTGGCCAGTCACTGGCGTTGAGGCGATGCCGGTCTCCAGGAATACCTTGGGCGGCGCCGGGGCCCGAGGCGGTTGTTCCGCCGCGCGGCTGGCCATGGCCATGAATCCGTTGGCTGTCATCAGGATCGAAGCGGCACAGTGCTTCCAATTCAGCATCGATTTCCATCCTTTTCAGAAAGGAATGCAGGGGTCACCGCCAAACGGTTATCGTAGCATGACCTTGCCGCCACAACGATCAGGCAGGGCCGGATGCGACCGGATTCCCTGAGGTAGTACCGGAATGGCTGCGGCCCGGCTGCCCGAGTGTTGGCAGCCGACACGGAGTACCGGGAGCGATTCGCCTGGAAGGC
>JAXGYC010000039.1:0-2393 GCA_040772485.1 Sedimentisphaerales bacterium
ATGCCCACGCTTGCGTGGGCATGACCTGAAGATGCGGGCCCGCCCGTCAGCCCATGGCCGCACCAGTCGGGCCTATGTGGACGATGGGACCACGATCTATCGCAAGCCGCTTGACTGCCGCTCCAGCAAAGAGGATAATGAACATTGGACAGGATTTGCAGGGTTCACACGATGATCGAATCGCCGCGATGAGCGACCAGGGAAACCGACGGATCGTGTCATGGGAGATGCCTTTCGCGTTGACAACAAGATCAAGAAATGATTCCTGACACCTTTCATTGCCCCCTGACGGGCAATGCCATGAAATTGCAGCCAGGTACGCTCCGGATACCCTATGATCCAGAGAAAGGCAAGATCATCCATTAGATAAGAATGCCTTAGGAGTCCCGGTTCAATGCGATGGAAACTTTCAGAATTGCTGAACAAGCCAAGCTCCGAAGTGGTCCTGTTGCTAGGAGCCTGTCGGAGTACGAGCTGACTTACAGGTGTTGCAGGACAGACTCCTTCTCTTGTGCACTCCGGCATTGTGCAAGTTTGCTGTGACGGAACGCGGTCCTTGCCGGGACGGCCGGGATGGGGCCTGTTAGCGACGGCGCGCGGCGCCCTTTTACGCCGAACCGGGCATCCAGCCACTGCCAAAGAGCTTCAGGAGGTTGTGCGTCAGGCAGATCAGGGCCCACTCGCCCGCCACATTCGCCAGACCGCGCAGCAGGAACCGCCGAAAGCCCCGCACCTCCTTGATCTGGCCGAACACCGGCTCGACAATCACCTTGCGTTGGGCGTACGTCTCCCGGCCCTTCTTTGTCCGCAGCTTACGGGCCATCCGCTGCGTCCTGCTCAGCCCCCTGGGGATCCGTCCCCGCGGCGGTCCCTGCGGCACCTCGCCGTGCCTGTCCTGGGCGGTGGCCACATAGGCGTCAATCCGTTCCTCTTCCAGGTACTCGAGATTGCCGTCGCTGCAGAATCCCGCATCCATGCTGGCCTTGTTGGGCTTGCCGCCACCGGTGTTCTTCTTCACCGCCTCCATCATCGGCTCGACCTGCCGCTTATCGTTGGGCTCCTGAGTCACCTCGGCGGCCACGATCACCTGCGCCTCGGCATCCACCGCCGCCTGGCAGTTGTAGGCCTGCTGGAAGGACTTACTGGCGCTGTCCTTCATGATCCGCGACTCCGGATCCGTGAAGTTACGCTGGGCCTTCGGATCGGGTTTCGCCGAGGGCTCTTTGGGCTTTTTGCCCCGCCGTTTCCTGCCCTCCTTCTCCAGGGCCTCTTCCTTCTGGCGAATCTGCTCGCGATGGGCCTGCGCCTCTTCTCTGGCCTCCTGTTCCAGTTCCGCCATCGCCTCCTTGATCGTCTTGAGCCGGACCTGCTTGAATCGAAGCTCTTTGGGCAGTTCCTCCCCGCGTCGGCCCTTGCCCCAGCGGCGATCCTCCTCGTCATCGACCCGCTGGGCCTCGGCGAGCAACGCCGCCACCTCGGCCTCCAGCTCGGCGGCCTTCTTCTCCATGCGGCCGTAGCTCATCGCCTTGTGTTTGGAGGCGTTGGCCTGCACCTTGGTACCGTCGAGACTCACGTGCCCGAGCTTGACCAGACCGACCTTGCGGCACAGTTCCAGCACCTGCACGAACAGGCCAGCCAGGGCCTGCAGGTGGCGTTTGCGAAACTCAGCGATCGTGTCGTGGTCGGGATGCTGATCGGCGGTGAGCACCCGGAAGGGAAGTTGCTCGTAGGTGGCCTTCTCGATCTTGCGCGAACTGGGCAGGCCGACGCAGTAGGCGTACAGCAGCAGGCTCACCATCATCGTCGGATCGAACGGCGGCTGGCCGCCCCGGCTGTTGTCGTAGCGGCGGTAGATGGCCCCCAGGTCCAACTGCCCGACTACCTCCATCATGAAGTAGACCGGGTGGCCTTCCGGCAGCCAGTCCCTCATGTCCGGCGGCAGCAGCAACAGTTGGTTCGGCTCATACGGCT
This sequence comes from Sedimentisphaerales bacterium, assembly GCA_040772485.1. GTDB lineage: Bacteria > Planctomycetota > Phycisphaerae > Sedimentisphaerales > Anaerobacaceae > Anaerobaca. The sequence goes on from JAXGYC010000039.1 coordinate 1,972, forward strand.
TGAAGCGTCGTTGATTCATCATGCCCCGAACATACCGTCTCCGTCGACAAATGCCACCCCGAATCACTGAGAAAACCAGAGTTCTCCGACAGGCTCCTAGACGATGAGGCGGTCAAGCTGCTGTTCGCCAAGGCCCTGCAAGTTCTGCGAGATCAGCCGTCTGAGGCCGTGGACGCGTAACGGGTGATGAGCGGAATCTCCATGCTGTTTCGCCCACGACCGGCAAGCCGACGCAGCATCACGCGGATCATGTGGGACCTGCTCGGCGTTCAGACGCCGGATGACGATTTCTGGCGGGTTGCGTTCCAGCCGGATCGCGCCGCGGACTTTTGCCACCTCTGGGCGATCGTAGCCCGCCATCCGGACACGCTGCTGGTGGCCGACGACCGCGTGCAGGACAGGCCCCGCGCCAACGCGATCAT
>JAXGYC010000040.1:0-2367 GCA_040772485.1 Sedimentisphaerales bacterium
GCATGAGACGTGTGATGTCGCTGGCGGTAGTCTGCGATGGCCAGGCCAGGCCCACCGAAGGCCCCGAGGTGATCCGCCTGATCGAGCAGGACAGATGGTACATCTGCTGTAGCATGATCCCGATCACCCGCGCCGAGTTGACCGCCCTGCAGGCGCGATACCCAAGCCGGTAGACGTGTTCGTAGTGACGCCGTAAGGCGTTATGCTCGCGACGGGACAGTATGCCCTTACGGGCACACTGATATGGAACGACCATTGTCAATGGGTTCGTTGACGTTTTTTGGGGTCTTAGCTCACAGGATTCGGTTGAAGACGGCCAGGGGCAGGCGGCTTCGACGAGGCATCAGTCTGATATACGTGGATTGACCCGCCGCAGGCGGGCCAGAGCCGACAGTGAGATTCTTCGTCGAGAGCGAGGCGTTCTACGAGCGTGAATACAGGACCGGGTCGCTGCTCACTTAGTGTGCGCCGCCTGTCGCTCTTCTCGTGCCTGCCCCTCGGGCGTCTGGATTCTCCATATCTTGTTTGCTTCTCTTGTTCCGATCCGCGGATCAGTTTTTCTCATGGCCTTCGCCAGAAATTGAGGCCATGAGAAAAACCCCCTTCCGGACCCCTCGGCGGTCTCATCACAGAAGGCCGATCCGGTCGCCCGGATCCAATCTCTTGTTCCCTTCATTCGCGCGCGGGCAACGCCTCACTCGGATCGCCACGCAACAGGGCCCAGATAAAGCCTGCCAACTCCCGCGCCACCGCCACCACCACGACGTTCGGACTCTTGCCTCGCGCCAGCAGCCGGCGATAACGTTGGTGCAATCGCGCCATCGCCCGATCGGCCATCTCGATGGCCCATACCGGCTGATCGGCCCGACGCCGCCGGAGCGTCAGGCCCACGAAGACGCCGTGACGGTGATGCCAGGCGCTCTCGACCAGGAGCCGACGCACCCGCCCGTTGCCGGTCTTCGTAAGGCTGCCCGGACGACGATTCTCGCCGCTGGAGTGCTCCGAGGGAACCAGACCCAGGAAGGCCATCAGCTTCCGCGGCGAAGCGAACCGACCGAATTCAAACAGTTCCGTCACCAGCGTCACCGCCGTCAGCGTATCGATGCCACGCAGGCATCGCAGACGTCCCACGACCCCCTCATACTCCGGACGCGAGGCCAACGCCGCCACCTCTTTGTCCAGCGTCGCCAGACGCTGCTGACAATGCTCCAGTTCGCTGAGGTGCCAGGCGAAAACATCCGCCAGGTCCGTCGAATCGAATTCCAGCGACCGCAGCCACTGCCCGTGCCGGGCCGTCCAATGACGACCCGGGGTGTAGATATAGCCGTGCCGGCTGAGCAATTTGACCAGTTGATGGCGGATGCGTTTGAGGTTCTCCTGGGCCGCCTGGCGACAGCGGGTGATCTCGCGTGCCGCTTCCTGTTCGACGCTGGGCGGATGGACCTCCGTCAACTGGCCGGCGATAAACTGCCCCAGCAGCTTGCACGCATCCCGGCGGTCCGTCTTGACTCGATCGCCTTTCTTGACGGGCACCAGCGAGGGGGCGATCACGCTGCACGCACTGCCCAAGCCCTCGATTCGCCGCTTCAACGTAAACCCGCAGACGCCCGCCTCGTAGCAGAACCGCACCTCGTTGGGGGCCTTTCGCTGAATCTTCTTGACCATTTTGGTGACGTCGCGGACGGTGTTCTTGACGGTGAAGACTTCCAGCTCGCCCGTATCCGGGTAGGCCACCGCGACCGCATGCTCTTTCTTGTGGGTGTCCATCGCCACGTGCGTTATACTGTTGCTCACGACCGGTTCTCCTTATGAATGAGAATTCATCTGCGGCTCTGCTGTCGCCGGACAGTAACCCGCGACATCGGGCGGCACCGATCCGCCCGGGCCTATGGTCCTTATCGACCATAAACCCCGAGAGCCGGTCGTTCCATATCTTCTACAAACAGGATGCTCTTACGAGCACACTACGAGCGACACCCTGAGTAGTTTCGCCGCAGGTCGTGGGCAGCGCGCTATAGCTTGACTTTGACGTCGGTGATTCGCAGCACGATGGGGTTGGGCCACTTCGAATCGTTGTAGATTCGCTGGGCGCGGACGACGGATACGTGCAGGCCATCGGCCTCCTGGCTCCAGCGGGCCTCGGGCCGGGCGTTGATATTGTACTCCAGCACGCGGCCGGTCTGGCCCAGTACGCTGACGGTCGTCTCGGCGGTCGCCCTGACACTGCGGAGCACGAATTCCTTGCGGTCGCCGCGTTTCCAGTCCGGCAGTCTGGTCAGGAAGGCGTAGACGGTGTCGTCGTCTTTGGCTCTGGTGAACCAGATGTTGCCTTCGCGGATCACGTGCCACGGACGAATGCCGTGGATG
>JAXGYC010000041.1:0-1547 GCA_040772485.1 Sedimentisphaerales bacterium
GATGCCCAACAGGGTGCACCCGTTGCGCAGGAAGCTGATCAGCAGTGTTCCGACGATGGTTCCGACGACGGTGCCGCGTCCGCCCGCGAGGCTGGCGCCTCCGATGACAACCGCCGCGATGATATCGAGTTCCAGGCTGATGCCCGCAGTCGGCTGGGCGGAGATCGTCCGGCTGGCCTGGATCATCGCGGCCAGTCCGACGAACAGTCCCATCATGCTGTAGATAGCGATCAGGTTGCGGTCCACGTTGACGCCCGCGTGGAACGCCGCCTCGCGGTTCGAGCCGATGGCGTACGTGTACCGGCCCAGCGGCGTGTACCGCAGCACGAAGAAGCCGAACAACACCACGAGCGCCAGGATCAGCACGCTGACGGGGACGCCGAACAGATGGCTCTGGCCGAGAAACGTGTACGTTGGGACATCGTACATCTTGCTGTTGTTGATGATGTACGAGAGGCCTCGGAAGGCGCTCATGGTTCCGAGGGTCACGATGAAGGGGGGCAGCTTGAGCTTGGTGATCAGGACGCCGTTGAGCAGGCCGCACAGAAACCCGGCACCGATGCCGACGAGCGTTCCGAGGACCATCGCGGCGGCGCCTGCGTCAGGACCGCCGGCCTTGAGCATGACGCCCGCGCCGACCATACCCGCCAGCGCCAGCATTGAGCCGACGGACAGATCGATGCCGCCGGAGATGATGACCGCGGTCATGCCCATCGCGATGATCCCGTTGACACTGGAGCGGCTCAGCACGTTGAGGAAGTTCTCCGTGGTCAGGAATGTGTCCGGCTCCAGCGCCGCCAGCGCCGCGACGATGATCGCCAGGGTGGCAAAGGGCAGCAGTTGTCTGACGAACTTGCTCATTCAATTCTCCTCGACGGCCGCCAGGTGCATGACTTCTTCGGGTGTCGTCTGTTTCGTCACGAGGTTTCCGACGAGCTTTCCCCGCCGCATCACGAGAATCCGGTCGGCGATGCCGAACAGCTCGGGCAACTCCGACGAGATGAACAGCAGGGCCTTGCCCTGTTCGGCGAGGCGGTTGAGCAGGCCGTAGACCTCGGCCTTCGCTCCGACGTCGATGCCGCGCGTCGGCTCGTCGAAGATCATGAACGTCGAATGGGCCAGCAGCCACCGGGCGATGAGCAGCTTCTGCTGATTGCCGCCCGAGAGGGAATCGGTCGGGGCCTCGGGCCCGGCCCACTTGACCGCCATGCGCGCCCCCGCCTCGGCCGCGATCCGGTGCTCCTGCGCCGGACGGATCAGGGATTTCATCCCGATCTGGGCGAGGTTGGGCAGCGTGATGTTCCAGCTACAAGGCAGTTGCAGGCACAGACCTGTTCGCTTTCGGTCTTCGGTCAGCAGGGCGATCCCGCTGGCGATGGCGTCGGCGGGGCAGGTGATGTTCAATTCCCGGCCCTCCAGTACGACGCGGCCCGAAGTCCTGGCGTCCACGCCGAAGATGGCCCGGGCGATCTCGGTGCGTCCGGCGCCGACCAGGCCGGCCATGCCGACGATCTCGCCTCGCCGAATCTGGAAGGCGACGTCACGAA